>CAXXPL010000001.1:0-628805 GCA_963674665.2 Desulfovibrionaceae bacterium
GGAGTGCGACGTCGTGCTCATTTCCGGAGGCAGCTCCGTGGGCATACGCGATCTCACCATCGATGCGCTGCAGTCCCTGCCCCAGGCGGAGATCCTGGCACACGGCGTGGCCATCAGCCCCGGAAAACCAACCATCGTCGCCAAGGCGGGAGACGTTCCCGTGCTCGGCCTGCCCGGGCAGGTGGCTTCGGCCCAGATCGTGATGCTGGTCCTCGGCCTGCCCCTGCTCAGACACATGTCCGGCGAGGAAAACGCCTTTGACCGGGAGAACAGGCGCAGGATACGCGCCGAGCTGGCCCAGAACCTGTCCTCCCGTCAGGGCAGGGAGGATTACGTGCGCGTGCGCCTGGAGCAGCGCGACGGGCAGTTACCCCTTGCCTGGCCTCGCCTTGGAAAATCCGGCCTTCTCAGGACCCTGATCGAAGCCCATGGCCTGGTCAGTGTGCCTTCCAACCTCGAGGGCCTCAGACAGGGAGCGGAGGTGGACGTATGGCTGCTCTGACCCGGAGACTTTTTCACTGGCGGGGGGCGATTTCCCTGGTTCTGGGGCTGTTGCTGATCAACCTCACGTTTTTCCCGTTATCCGCCGCCTCACAGAACTCTCTTCCCTATACCTCCAACTGGGAAGTCTTTCGTGTCGAAAACCCCGAAGGCGCTGCGGGAGCTGAAATCCAGAATTCCGAAAAGGCCCCGGGACTGCCCCAGTTGCTGCTGGTCCTCTGGATAACCCCGGATGAAGGGTACTATGCCTACGGGCATGAACCCGGCCCCACAGGACAACCCACAAATCTGACCGTGACGCCTCCCCCGGGCATGAATGCCCGCGTCTTCTATCCAAGGGGGCACTTCAAGCCGGATATCTTCGATTCAAGCCTGACCGTGGAGAAATACGAGGGGAAGACACCTGTTTTCGTATGCCTGTACGGAGAGCCCTCAGAGGTTCTGTTCCTCGCCGGACAGCTGGAAATGCTGCTCTGTTCCGACACAAGCTGCTGGCCGGTGCACGATGACGTCATCGTGGAGGTGCCGGACCTGAAGATCAGGGATCTCCCCGTGGCAAATGCCCAGGATTGGTGGCCCGTGTTCCTGGCAGCCCTGAACGATACGGCCGAACCCGCTCAACAGGCCTCCGAGCCCCCCGCAATGTCCGGGCGGGAGGGACAGCTTGAACAAGCGCCAGAGATCCTTCAACTCGTGCCGCGCTACTTCCAGCCCGAACTGGAAGTGGGGGGGTTGGGCAAGGCGGCGCTGCTGGCGCTGCTGGCCGGACTCATCCTCAACTTCATGCCCTGCGTGCTGCCGGTGGTAAGCCTCAAGCTCAGCACCCTGGTGTCTGCCAGCGGCATTGAAGACATGGAGGACAAGACCCGGCATTTTCGCGAGCACAACATCTTCTTCGCCATCGGAATCCTGATCTATTTCATCGTGCTGGGCGTGATCCTGGGCATGATCGGCATGGCCTGGGGGCAAATCTTCCAAAAACCCCTGCTGATCATGGCCGTCACTGCCGTGGTCTTCGGCCTCAGCCTCTCTCTTTTCGGCGTGTTCGACCTGCCGGTGGTGGATCTCAAGACAGGGGCCAGCGGCAAGAACAACAAGACCCAGGCCCTGTTTACCGGGTTCCTGGCCACACTGCTGGCCACGCCATGCAGCGGCCCCTTTCTCGGGGGTGTGCTGGGCTGGACCCTGACCCAAGCGCCCACCACCATCGTCTTGGTGTTTCTGTGCATCGGCGGCGGCATGGCCTCACCATACCTGCTCATGGCCGTGTGGCCCAACCTGGTGCGCATATTCCCCAAACCCGGCGGCTGGACCGTGTTCCTCGAACGCCTGGTGGGATTCTTTCTGGTGGGCACCTGCGTGTACCTGCTGTCCATCCTCCCGGCGGGGTACAAACTCCCGGCCATGATTCTGCTGCTGGGCACATCCTTTGCCGCCTGGATATGGGGCGGATGGACCAACCTATCGGACTCGACAACGCGCAGACTAATCATACGCGCCATCGCCATCCTGGTGCTGGTTCTCGTAGCCGTCTGGACCCTGCGCCATCCCGTGCCGCGCCAGGACTGGGTGGCGTTCGAGAGCCAGGAGTTCATCGAAACCCTGGGGCAGAAGCCCCTTGTCCTGGATTTTACGGCGGACTGGTGCCCCAACTGCAAAGTGCTGGAAAAGACCACCCTGTCTTCCGACCGGGTGGATGATTGGAAAGAGCGCTACAACGCCGTCTTCATGCAGGTGGATCTCACCGAGGACAACCCGGAGGGACAGGCCCTGCTGGAGGCCCTGGGCAGTCAGAGCATTCCCGTGGTTGCGCTGTTCCCCACAGGGCAGGACAGCACCAGCCCCCTGGTGTTGCGTGACATCTTCACCCCATCGCAAATGGAAAAAGCTTTGGAGCAGGTATTTGAACCCCGGTAATCCGCAACAAGCCAAGGAGCCCGACACATGGCAATGATCCGGCGCGCCTGGGACGCGCTTCCCTCCGGTCTGCAAGAACTCCTGCTCATCGGCAGCATCGGTGGGGGGCATCTGCGCAAGGCCGCCTGCACGGCCTCTGGCATGTCCAAGGAGTCGGGCCTTGGTCCGCTGATTCACGAACTGCTTCGCGCGGCCTGGGGAAAACGCCCCTCTGGATGGACAACTCGCGGGTCTGCTGCCTCCTGGAGACGGGCCATGCCCCCAACTGGTGGCAAAGGCCTGGCGCGAGCCCTCGCGGCAGGAGCTGCGCCGCTCCATGGAGGCGGCGCGCCACGAAGACCCAACACGGGCCTTTGAGCTTGCGGCGCAGGGTTGCGAAACCGAAGCCGACAACCTCTACTGGGCAAGGCAGCTGACCCTGCTGGGTCAGGTGCTGGGGCGCGGGAACGAGGTGTTCGAGAGGGTGAGCCGCATGTCGCCCCTCCGTCATCCTGACGCCCGCCCCCTGGTCGATTTTTTCCACGGGGAACGTCTGTTCGCGGCCGGCGACTACGGCCAGGCCGAACGGGCCTACAAACGGGCCATGGGCTCAGCCTTCTGGTACCTCCCGGTGGAGCGCAGGGCCGAGGCCCTGTGGCGCATGGACGACCGTGACGCGGCCCTGGAACTATGGCGCGAGGCCCTGCTGGTTCGCCCGTGGCACGCCAGCCTGCTGCTTAGGGTGCACGCCGCCATGCAACCCCAGCCTCCGTCCGATGTCATGCCACCCACCGCTGTGCTCATCCAGACCCGGAACAATGCCGCGAACCTGGACCGCACACTCCAACACTTATCGGCAAGTTTCGGAACATATCTCATTACTATCTTAAATAATCGTTCGGACGATGAAACGGAATCCATGCTCCGCGGCTGGCAGGACGACCTGGGGCAGGAGTCACTTCTCATATATACCCCCTCCCGGTATCTTGAGCCTGCGGAAGCACGAAACAGACTCATTGGCCTGCCTCAATTGGAGGAAATGGATTTCCTGGCCCTGGTGGACGACGACCTGCTCCTGCCAGAGGACTGGCTCGTCCAACTGCATGCCGCGAGGGAGAGCTATCAGGGGTTCGCTTCCTGGGGCTGCGCGTCCCACGCCCCGAAAAACTGGGAATTCCTCCTCTCCACCGACCTGCATCTGTTCAAGGCCAATGAAAAGGACCTCAGCACCCCAGGAGAGCCATTTCACTTCAAGCTCTCCGATCTGCACTGTCAGGTACAGGACAGGGGGCAGTTCGCCTATGTCAGGCCCTGCCTCTCCACCACCGCCAGCTGTCGCCTTTACGACATGGATGAACTCGCCGAGGGCGGGTGCTTTGACCAGGAGCTGGGCAACGGCCTGGACATCCTGGAGCGTGATTTCCGACGCGCCCTGCAGGGACGGCTGTGCTGCTATCAGGGGGGGCTGGTAGTCTCCAGACAAAAGGCGCACCCCTCGGCATCCGTGCAATGCGCGGCTGACCGCGCCGAATCCGGTTGCGACTGCACCGTCTGGCAGGGACTCATGCACCGCTTCACCCACGAGGAGCTGCAGCACATCAAGGCAGCGCAGACATTGAACATCTGGCAGGATCTCTGCGACAAGATCGAAGACGTGGAAGAGGGGCTGGGATTGAAATAGCCAAGCATAAGGAAAATCACCTTGCGCGCCTTGAAGCGGGCGTGGGTTCGCTCCACCCCTGGCGTGAAGGCCGCGCATCCGGCGAGCGGAAGCCAAAGACTCTTCCGCGGAATCAACCAAATACCTTCAATGTATGGTGCCCCCGATGATGGAAGTGAAATACCTGATCATAGGCGCCGGCCCCACCGGACTGGGCGCGGGCTGGAGGATGCGCGAACTGGGAATGGAGGATTTCCTGATCCTCGAACGCAATCCCCACGTCGGGGGGCTCTCCGCCAGCTTCACGGACAGCGCCGGCTTCATCTGGGACATCGGCGGACATGTGCTGTTCTCGCACTACGAATACTACGACAAACTCCTGGATACCGCGCTCCAGGGCCAATATCTCGAGCATCAACGCATCGCCCGCGTGCGCATGGCCCGACGCTGGATTCCATATCCTTTCCAGAACAACATTCGCCACCTTCCCGGGGAAATCCAGTGGGAGTGCGTCCAGGGCCTGCTGCCGGGGCACAGATCCGAGCATTATCCAGAGAACTTCGCCCAGTGGTTCGACTATGTCTTCGGCCCCGGCATCACCAAGTATTTCATGCGCCCCTATAATTTCAAGGTCTGGGCCACGCCCGCCGAGGATATGGGTTTTTCCTGGATAGGTGAGCGGGTGAGCGTGGTGGACCTGGAGATGGTGCTCAAAAACCTGCTCCTGGAGCTGGACGATGTGGGCTGGGGCCCCAACAGGGTATTCCGCTTCCCCCTGCATGGCGGAACCGGCGCCATCTACCAGGGCATCGCAAAAGGCATCCGGGACAGGATCATCCTGGATCGCCCTGTCACCGGGATAGACGCCGAGCGGAGAGTCGTCCGCACCCCTGCGGGGGATATCCGTTATGAACACTTGCTGAACACCGCCCCCCTGGATATCCTGGTTCGCGACATCCTGGACCAGGCGCCCGACGTTCTGCGGGGCGCCACCCGCGATCTGGCCCACAATGGGGTCTTTGTTGCAGGAGTGGGTGTTCCCGGCACCAGGGAGGACGACACCTGTTGGATGTATTTTCCCGAATCCAACTGCCCCTTTTACCGGCTCACCAATTTTCACAACTACTCCCCAAACAATGTCTCCCCGGCCGGAGGAGCGCGCGGATACATGGCCGAGACCTCATTTTCCGGGCACAAGCCTGAGAACCTGACCACCCTCATGGATGCGACGGTCCAGGGGCTCGTGAACACGGAGATGATGACCCCGGAGGAAGTGGAGCGCACCGCCACCCGCTGGGAAATGGCCGTGGACTACGGCTACCCCGTGCCCACCCTGGGGCGGGACAAGGCCCTGGAAAAACTCATCCCCTGGCTGGAGGAGCGGGGCATCCATTCCAGGGGGCGTTTCGGGGGGTGGAAATACGAAGTCTCCAACATGGACCACTCCGTGATGCAGGGCGTGGAATGGTGCGAGCGCATGCTCCTGGACAAACCTGAAACCACTTACAAGGTCGAAAAATGAACATCAACACGTACGCAGCCCGCCGCGAATCACTGCGACACCGTATCATGGAGGCCGGACTCTGGGGGTTGCTGATAAGCCATCCGGCCAACCGCTACTATCTCAGCGGGTTCGAACTCCACGACCCGCAGTGCAACGAAACCGCGGGCTATCTCCTGATCTCGGCCTTTGGCGACGACTGGCTCTTCACCGACCCCCGCTATCTGGACGCCGCGCGCAGACTGTGGCCCGAGGACAAGATTTACATCAGCTCCGGATCGGAGCGGAGCAAGCAGCGCACCCACCTGAAGCAACTGGCCGGCACTTCCAACCACCCCATGGGGATCGAGTCCAAGTCCCTCAGCGTGCACACTTTTCAGTATTATGCGGAGGAACTAAACCTTAAGCCGGTGCTCGGGATTGTGGAGGGCCTGCGCAAGACCAAGACCCTCGAGGAAATCATCCTCATGGACCGCTCCGCCGCGGTAAACCACAAGGTCATGGACAGCCTGCCCGAGCTGCTCGTCCCGGGTATGACCGAGCGCGAGGGCGCCTGGGCAATCGAAAAGCTGTTCCATGAGCTCGGGGCAACGGAATCCGCCTTCGCCCCCATCGTGGCGGTGAACGCCAACGCCGCGCTCCCTCACGCCGTTCCCGGCGACACCCTGATAACGGACAACTGCCTGGTGCTGGTGGATGTGGGGGGCAGGGTGGACAACTACTGCTCTGACCAGACCCGCACCATATGGGTTGGGGACAAGCCTTCTGACCGCTTCCTGCGAACACGCGACATGGTCCAGGAGGCCCAGGACAGGGCAATCGAGATCGCGGGACCGGGCGTCATGATGTCCGACCTCTACAGAAAGGCCTTTGACAGCTTCGACGCCCACGGCGTGGCCAACGAGTTCACCCATGCCCTGGGGCACGGCATCGGCCTCGAAACCCACGAATTTCCCAGCCTTGGCCCCACCAGCACGGCGCTCCTGGAACCCGGAATGATCGTCACCATAGAGCCCGGCCTCTACGACCCCACATGGGGCGGCATTCGCTGGGAATACATGCTCCTGATCACCGAGAACGGAGCCAGGACCCTGTGAGCCCGCGAAGAAAGGCCCGCATGCCCAGAATGCGCCCTCCCGCGCGTAGGTCCGCCAGGGTCTACCTTCGCCTCCGCCGCCAGGACGTGGCAAAACTCCGCTTTCTTCTTGAGGCCCACGACAACCTGGGGCTCATGAGCATACTGGATCGCTGGGAGGCCGTGGCCGTCATCATCCACTCCCCTGACCAGACAAGGGAGCTCATGACCGCGCTGGATGGCTTCAAAACCATGCTGCCTTTGGAAATATTGAACCAAGTGAAGTAAACTTCTGGTGCGAGGGGGAAACCTTTGGATAAATGCATCTCCCCCTCGCGCTCCCATCGAATCCTTGGATAAATTCCCAGGGAACTGTTTGTCATCCTCCTAGAGCATTTTAACTTTGAAAAAGGTTAAATGCTCTGCAAGGGTTTGCCTGCAAATCCTTGCCGCGAAATGCTTGTAGGCTGGCTTGGCCGGCCGTTGAGCAAGCATTTCAAGCGTAAATTGCTCTAGTTCACCTGCCTGTCACCACCCTGTCAGCCGCCTGTAACGTCTCTGGCAGAATAATGTTTTTCATCGCCAGCTGAGGCGTTCGCCCTTGAAAACCACATCCAACCAGCCGAACCCGCCATGGCAAACCCTGATCATGTGGCCATTCTGTACCGCGGCGTCCCTGCCTGGAACCAATGGCGGCGAGAGCATCCAGGCGTGGAGCCGGACCTGTCGCGCATTCGCCTGACCCCCGAAGAGACCGGGGACACGGAAATCTGGAGCTCCTCCCTCCGTCGTGCGGACCTGAGCGAGGCGGACATGCGCGGGGTTAATCTCTACTTCTCCAACATCGTGGGCGTGGTCTTCCATAAGGCCAGGTTCGAGGGCGCCAACCTCAGAGGCTCGACGCTCAATGACCTGGAGTGCAGCGAGGCGGTGTTCGACCGCGCAACCCTGGCCAACGTCACGTTGCATCACTGCGAACTCACCGAGGCGCGATTCTGCGGCTGCGCCCTGTCAGGAGCGCGTTTCGAACGCATCAAGGCGGACAGGGCGGATTTCTCCAAATCAAACATGGTGGGCGCCACCATGATCAACGTCGACCTGCGCTATGCGCTAATGCGCAAGGCCGGGATAATTCGCGGCATCATGGAGGATGTGCAACTCGGTCAGGCGGACCTCTACGGGACCGACCTCAGGGAGTTGAAGACAAGAAGCTGCAATCTTCGGGGAGCCAACCTGGAGGAAGCGGATCTGGAGGCCGGAATGCTCGAGGACACGGTGCTGGTCACCGCCTGCATGAGAAAATGCAATCTCAGAGGCACGGTGCTCAGAAAATGCCAATGCCGCCGGGCCGATTTCACGGACTCCAACATGCGGGCCGCGGACATCCGAGGCGCGGATCTGCGCAGCGCCGACCTGCGGGACTGCAACGTGGTGGGGCTGGTCTACGACCGTTGGGCCAGGTACCAGGGCATCAGGCTCGATGGCTGCTTTGGCAGCCCCCAGTTCATGCGCTTTGCCAAAGATCAGGAGTTCATCGAGGAGGTGCGCGGAACACACGACAACGCACGCTGGTGGTTCCTGTACCTGCCCTGGCTCGTGTCCTCGGACTGCGGCCGCTCCCTTGCCCTGTGGGCGGGGTGGTCCGTGCTCCTGGCCCTGGGGTTCGGATACAGGTACTGGTCCATGGGGCCGGAGCACTTCGAAATCTCACACCTGTCCTGGTCACTGTCCAGCCTGTTCTATTTCAGCATCGTCACCTTCACCACACTGGGCTACGGCGACATCCTGCCCAAGACGGATTCCGGCGCCTTCTGGGTCACCCTGGAAGTCATCATGGGGTACATCATGCTCGGGGGAATCATCGCCATCTTTTCCAACAAACTGGCCAGACGAAGCGGCTGAACAAAGAAATAGCATAGAGAAAAGGATGCCGGGGGGAACCCATTTTCCAAAAGGGCTTCCCCCCGGACCCCTCTCCTTAAATGTCTTGATATAGCGAAATTTGGGAAAGGGGTACGCGACGGGGGAGAACCCTTTTCAAAGGGTTTCCCCCTCGCAAAACTCTTTTTTCCTAAACAGGGGTGTCGACCGTATTACATGGCCACGGTGAGGTATTCCTGCAGCGAGGTGACTCCCTGTAATACCTTGAAGGCCGCATCCATTTTCAGGGTGCGCAGCTTGCCGGTCTGAACGGCTTTTTGCTTGATGGCAAAGGCCGAGGCCCGCTTGAGGATCAGGTCCTTGATGGTGTTGTCGATCTGCAGCACTTCGTACACGCCCACGCGCCCCTTGTAGCCGGAGTGCTCGCACTGGCGACATCCCTTGCTTTGAAAGAAGTGGATCTTCTGTCCCGGCGGGGGGGACTTGATGACCGCGTGCAGCTGCGTGGCATCGGGTTCATAGGGCTCCACGCAATGGGGGCAAAGTCGACGAACCAGGCGCTGGGCCACCACCACGAGCAGGGTGGAGGATATCAGGAAGGGCTCGATGCCCATCTCGATGAATCTGGAGACCGCGCCCGCGGCGTCGTTGGTGTGCAGGGTGGAGAGCACCTTGTGGCCGGTCATGGAGGCCTGGATGCCGATTTTGGCTGTTTCCATGTCACGGATCTCGCCCACCATGATCACGTCGGGATCCTGGCGCAGGATGGAGCGCAGGCCGCTGGCAAAGGTCATTCCGGCCTTGGGATTAAGCTGCACCTGGGTGACCTCGGGCAGTCTGGTTTCCACCGGATCTTCCAGGGTCACTATGTTGATGTTCGGTGAACATATCCGCTCGATGAGCGAATAAAGCAGGGTGCTCTTGCCACTGCCCGTGGGGCCTGTGGCCAGGATCATGCCATAGGGCTTGATCAGCGCGTTTTCCAGGAGCTCGCGCTCCTTTTCGCCCATGCCCAGCTGATCCAGGGAAATGCCTCTGCTGGTCTGAACGTGCAGCCGGAGCACCACCTTTTCGCCGAAAATTGTCGGCAACGTGGAGGTGCGTACACTGATTTCCTTGTCCCGGACGCGGTAGGTGAACCTGCCGTCCTGAGGCACCCTGTTCACTGAGATGTCCAGGTTCGAGATCAGCTTGATCCTGGAAACCAGGGACAGGAAGTATTTCTTTGGAGGGGCGGGAAAGGGCTTGAGGTCGCCATCGATGCGATAGCGAAGCTCGATCCGGTCCTCTTTGGGGCTGATGTGCACATCACTGGCGCGTTTATTCAATGCCTGCAGAAGGATGGAATTGACGATCTTGATGACCGGCGCATCCTCCGCCATGGACTGCAGCGAGGTGATATTGAGGTCGTCGACAGCGGCTTCCTTTTCAGGTTCGGCCTCGACATCCACATCGTCATCCTCGAACTCAGTGATGATCTCCTCTCCCTCGCTGTCGGAAAAGGTCCTGCCGTAGATGGCGGTGGTGATGGCGTCGAGTTCCTCCGCATTGCAGATGACGGGCTCCACCTCGAGCCTGGTGACATGCTCCACGGCGTCGATACCGACGATATCGGTGGGATCGCGCATGGCGACCATGAGCAGGGAACCTTTCCTGAACAGGGGAACCACTCGCAGGCGCGCGGCTTCTGCCTCGGGAAGTATATCCTTGAGGTCGGGATTGGGCTTGAAATTCTTGATATTGAGTCTTTTTACCTTGAGTTGACTACTGAGAACCGAAAGAAATTGATCCTCGCTGACCAGTTTCTTGTTGATCAGGATGGATCCGAGCTTCTGTCTTGTCTGCTTCTGCTCTCCAAGACTTGTATCAAGGGCTTCCTGGCTCAGCAGTCCGGCATCAACCAACATCTGGCCTATGAGCTTTTTCGATTTGGAAAACACTGTATTATCCCCCGCACGGGATGCCCGAGCAGTGAACATTCCTGGCGGTTGCTTGGCCAGAATTTGCTGTTTTGAAAACCAATTCATAATATTTAGTCGCTAGAGGAAAGACTAGACTCATCGCTCCTCGCCTTCCTGCAAAAGGCGCAATAGTTCGAGATTTTTCTTCACATAATCGTCGATGCTCTGACTGTCGGTGGGCGCGGCATGGAACACGTCGAATTCCGGTGTGGAGACGAGGTCGTAGGCCCGCTTGATGCGACGCGCCACGTGCATGATGAAGCCCAACAGGGTCAATGCCATGATGGACCAGAAAATGAACATGTCGAGGATTTCATAGGTGAATCCGAGCATGGTGCGGAAAATGTAGTCGCCAAGGGAAATGACTATTACACAGGCCGCAATGCCGGTGATGGACTTGAGCCAGACAAAGAAATACCTGGAGTTGAATTTTCTCTCCTTGGCAAGCCCGATCACGCTGATGATTATACTGCCGATGAAGATGAGAATTTGCACGGTCATAAACGCCGCAGCGGCGCCAAGTATGATAGAACCAGCTAAGATTTCAACATTGTTCATGAGTTTCACCCTTCACTCTTTGTCGTCCTGATACCGGATGTTGCCCGGATCCGGTCCCCTCAGTCCCTGGCCTGACATTCACCTATTGGCCGAAGCCCTGTGGAATGTCGTCCATCCCGCTGATGTCAGAAAAACCATCGGCCAGTATCTGCCACATCTGTCTTGTTATGGTCATATATTCGTGGTTCGGGTCCTTGTAGCCCACGTGGGCGGCCCGTAAAGTATGCAACCAGATACAGATGGCGGCGGTCTTGACCGATTCGTTCGTGTGTTGGAGATCCTTGAGAAATTCCTCGAATCTTGTGATTATGGCCGGCTTTTCCTGAATGTAGACAAGAGGCTCGGAAACCCGAATACCGCGCTTTTCGAAGGCTATCCGGTATTCCGCCACCATGTCGGCGATATGCGACTTCTCGGTGGAACCAATCTTGGAAAGCTTTTGGGTAAACTCTTTGGCTTGCTCCATTTGCACCGATAATGGAACTATTCCCATTTGCTGCGCTACCCATTTGAGCATGGCGCCTCCTGGATGCCCTTGAACAAGAGCCTGTAGTAGTCAAGTCGAGCGCTGGTGATGCTGGCCAATATATCCGGAGCATGGGCGGGAACATTTTGTGTCCCGCTCGCGCCCTTATCGGTACAATGAGCAAAATTATTGCCGGGTTAAGGTTAGTACCTCATTCTTTCACTTCAAACAATTCACCTAATACATTCTTTATGGATATATTATATCCCCATTTTCATTATTTGTGAAGATATTACCAATTCATTGAAAATGTAGTCTAGACCATTCCTAGAACTTGAAGGACCAGCACTTTGAATTCCTTGCGTGTCTCGGGACGCAATTTTTCCTTGTCACAGGCTGCATAAAACAGTTCCAGGAAGTCCACACGAATACTATCAAGGGGGTCTACTTCCCCAGACTGAACTTCCGACTGCAGGGAACCGGTCACCGAATCCAGATGCGCTGAAAAAGCAACCATGGACCCGCGCAACATCTGCAAAAACTTCACAGCCTCTTCGTATTTCATTACTTCCCGCTCCCTGCCGGATTCGCTGCATGACTCGCTTCAAGTCATCCATTTTCAGAGTAGGCAAGGACCATCCTTGCCAACTTTAGCACCGTGTAGGCATTTATGTTATCGCGGGTTGGTTTATTTGGTCAATGCTCATCTTGAGAATTATACACCTTTCTTACTGCCGAAACTGTTTTTTCCCTCGCCCTACGAACAGGTGCACAAACTGCGGGAGGAAATCCGGAAAAAAAAGCCGAAATACCTGTATACAAAAATATTCGCAACAACCATGCCAAACTTAAGTACTACTTACCCATATATCTGTTATTCCGCTTTGCCCCGCGGCTTCGATCCATTTCCCTCCTTTTCAATTCCATACAGGTGCTGTGAAAAAGAATCCGGATAAGGGGCGTGTTGGAACGCTGCTCGAGAAATTCACCACCGAGTGTAGTACTCTTCTCGTCATACGCCCGAATGAGTTTGCTGAATGCCTTGAATTTCAATCCGCAACCAGTGCCTGGAATACCAAGAAAAACATACTATTATGTGCATACAATTTGCTACAGGACATAACGAACAATATTACTACACTGGAAACCAAATTTGAGTGGTAAGTTTTTTGACATATAATACGCCTTGGAAATAAAATTTTTCTGAAAATACTGCATCAAGACATAACTTCGTTTATACAGTTGTATAACTTTAGCATTGTAAAAGCTATTCTCAAAATCAATTCATTGAGTTCGTATTCTGGAAAACATCTTTGAAAAGCACTATTACCATTTTCCCAGTGTCCATCGGTCGAAACATGTCGCAATGAGACTATGAACTCATGTCACCAGTAATAAAAAGCATATTATAATGCCTATTGTGCAATACTCTAATTGACTCCGGGCATTATTAATGGATATCATCTCACAGCGTCATCGTACTACATGCAAAATCTCGATCCGCTCATGCGCGCCGTGAGAAAGATTCTGATGCTTCTTTGTTATAACTCGTTGGAAAAATTAATTTTTTGATACTTGCGCTGAAGGTTCGTTTCTATTTAGAAACCGCTTTTGACCAGGTTCCCGGTCCATTACTTTTTGTGTCTTTGATTTTTTTTTATTCCAAAAAGTTACCGTTCCATACCGTGGGGCGACAGGAATCTTATATTTTTTTTTTTCAAAGGGCAGTGTCGTAATAATAAACACGCCTGACGGTACTCCTCTTCGAAGGGCAGCCGCAGGCAGCACACCTCCGGTTCGAAGGACCGAAAAACGGTCATAGGAGGGGAAATATCATGCGTATCAGGTGCAACTACTGTGGCGGGGTGGGCAACGTACCGGACGATCTGTTGCTGCGGAAGGTACGCTGCTCCCGCTGCAACTACTCCTTTGTCATCACCCTGCACAACGTGCTGCGCAAGCATGGCCGCCGCAAAGCGAAAAGGGTTCCTGTCAGCAACGTTACCGTGGACTTTGGATTTGCCAGGGGCATTTCCAGCGTCACGGACATCAGCAGGGCGGGCATCGGCATCGAACCCACGGACCTGGATTATGATTTCGAGGTCGGCGAAACCGTGATCTTTGATGTCTACGACAACGAACGCCTCGTTTTCTCGGGCATAGAGGCCAAAGTGGCTCGGGTGCAGCAATCCGTCACGGGGTGCGAGTTCAGCCCCCTGGATCTGCGGGACAAGCACCGCATGAAGGCCTATCTTACGCACAAGAATCTGGAAGCCAACCGGAACAAGGTGGAAGACGTGAAGGAGGAGCTGGATACGGAGTCCCTGGAATATAAACTAAAGGACATCCTGTACAAAAGATAAAGCGCTTTTCCGAATCATCGACCCTCGGCATCGCCCCTATCAGGGGGGGATTCCCGTCGCCGCAGGCCATTGATTTCGCGCCGCACCACATAGACGGGGCGTTGTTTCACTTCCTCGAAGATCCTGGCGATATACTCTCCCACAATGCCGATGCTGATCATCAACAGACTGTTCATGAATAATACGAGGATGGTGGTGGTCGTGATGCCGTGCACCACTTTGATGCCGTAGATCAGCGCGGACAAACCCACCCAGAAAGCCCATATCAGGCTGAATATGGCCACCACGCCCCCGAGATATGTCCACAGGCGCAGGGGGATGGAGGAGAAGCCGAAGATGCCGTTGAGCGCGAAATTCCAGAGCTTCCAGTAGGTCCACTTGCTCTCGCTGGCCACGCGCTGCTGCCGCTTGTACTGTACGGTGGTGGAGGAAAACCCGGGCCAGGAGAGGATGCCCTTCATGAAACGGTTGCGCTCGGGCATGCGCCTGATGACGTCCACGACCTTGCGGTCCAGCAGGCGGAAGTCCCCGGCGTTTTCAACTATGTCCACAGAGCTCATTTTTCGGATGAGCTTGTAGAAGAGCCTGGCGCTGTTGCGTTTGAGAAAGGTGTCGCTGGCCCGCTCCTCCCTTACCGCCAGAACAGAATCATAGCCTTTTTTCCAGAGCCCTACCATCTCCGGGATAAGGGAAGGGGGGTCCTGCAGATCAACGTCCATGGGGATGACTGCGCGCCCCCAGATATGATCCAGTCCGGCGGACAGGGCCGCCTCCTTGCCGAAGTTGCGCGAGAATAGGATGCCCCGGATACGCGGATCCTTTTCAGCGGCGGCTTCGATCAACCCCGGTGTGGCGTCGTGGCTTCCGTCGTCCACAAAAAGGATTTCGAAGCTTACATCGGTGCTCTCCAGCACCGGCAACACCTCGCCAAGAAAACGGTCGATGGTCAGCTCCTCGTTGTAGCAGGGCACCACAAGGGAGATATCCGGTCTGTCCTGTGAACGTGATCTGTTGTCTTGCATGGTCAGCAAGCTATGCCAGTATTCGACGGTCAATTCAAATGAAAGTCTTTGCAGGGAGGGATCGGGGGGAGCACCTCTCTTGATAAGAAGACTCCCCCCGAAAGACGAACGTTATTTCTTGGCGCAGTCTTCCAGCATCTTCACCGCGGGCAGGGTCTTGCCTTCCAGGAATTCCAGGAAGGAACCACCTCCGGTGGAGATGTAGGATACTTGCTCGGACAGGCCGAAGTTGTCCAGGGCGGCGATGGTGTCTCCGCCGCCTACCAGGGAGAAAGCCTTGCTCTCGGCGATGGTGTTGGCCAGGACCTTTGTGCCGCCGGCGAACTGCGGATACTCGAACACGCCAACCGGGCCGTTCCAGACAACAGTACCGGCGCTCTTGACCATTTCCGCATAGAGCTTGGCGGTTTCCGGTCCGATGTCCAGGATCATGTCGTCGGGTCCCACGTCCCCGACCTTCTTGATGCTGGGGACAGCGGTCTCGGAGACCTCGTTGGACACGACCACGTCAACGGGCACGGGAATCTCAGCGCCGGCGTCCTTGGCCTCACGCATGAGGCGTTTCGTGTCTTCCAGCATCTCGGGCTCGCTCAGGGACTTGCCGATGGGAAAACCGGCGGCCGCGATGAGGTTGTTGGCGATGCCACCGCCGACAATGAGATGATCCACCTTTTTGCAAAGATTCTCCAGAACCATGAGCTTGGTGGAGACCTTGGAGCCGCCCACGATGGCCAGCAAGGGGCGCTCGGGATTCAGCATGGCCTTGGTCAATGCATCGAGCTCCGCGGCCAGGAGGGGACCGGCGCAGGCCACGGGCGCCAGACGCCCCACCCCGTGGGTGGAAGCCTGGGCTCTGTGAGCGGTTCCAAAGGCGTCCATGACATAGATATCGCACAGGGCGGCCATTTTCCTTGCCAACGATTCGTCATCCTTTTTCTCGCCCTTGTTGAAGCGGACGTTCTCGCACAATACCACCTCGCCGTCCGCCACCTCGAAGCCGTCGAGCCAGTCCTTGACCAGCCTGACCGGAGACCCCAGGAGTTCGGACAAATACGTGGCCACCGGAGCCAACGAGTATTTTTCCTCGTACTCCCCTTCCGTGGGGCGCCCCAGGTGGGAGAGTAGCATGACCTTGGCGCCCGCGTCCCTGGCCATGGCAATGGTGGGGAGGCTGGCGCGTATGCGCGCATCGTTGGTGACCTTTCCTTCCTTCACAGGGACGTTCAGATCCTCGCGGATGAGTACTCTTTTACCCGCGAGATTCAGATCGCTCATTTTCAAGACCTGCATTTCCGCTCCTCCTTTGGAAAAGGAATTTCGATTATGACCGTCATGGGACCCAGAGATTTTTGCGCTTGAAATGCTTGTTCCACGCTTGCCAAAGCCTGCCTGAAAGCATTTCGGAACAAGGCTTTGCAAGCAAATCCTTGCGGAGCATTTGAATTTTAAAAAATTAAAATTCTCTAATATCCTACAAAAACTGTTCAACCAATCGGAAAACAACAGCTCCATTTCGAAACAACAAGGTATACTCCGTTGGGATTCCCCATATCACGTCAAAGGGCGCCTTGACCACGGTTTGAAACACGAAAAATGTAAGAGACATAAGAGGACAGTGGTTGGCAGGGGGGCAGGTCACCACTATATTTGTCATGGGCCGGGGGCTGACACCGTATGGGGGTCAAGCGGAATAGCCCCTTGGAAGGCTCGGCGGAAAGCGCTATTTTTTTGCCAGGTTCTGGAGTCTGGCCTCGACGACCTTGGGGTTGGGGTAGGATTCCTGGATGGTTTGGAACATTTCCCTGGCCTCCTGCCTCCTTCCCTGGGATTCCAACAGATCGGCGAGCAGGAAAGTGGCCATGGCCTCACGGTCCTGATCCACACCCTCGAGGGAGCGGATGCGGCCGAGAATAGACTTGATGTTTTCCTGTATTCCCTTGACGTCGATGTTGTTGTCCTTGTCCCCAGCCGCTTTTGCCTGGTTGCTGCGCAGCAGGAACTCCAGGGTCTGGGCGGATTGGTACAGGCAGGTGGCCTTCATGTTGGCGTCCTCGGCCTGCTTCTCGCAGGCGCCAAGGGCTTCCTGGGCCATGATATAGTCGCGTTGATAGCTGTAGATCTTTGCTATGCGCAGGTAGGTGTTGGCAGCGCGCTCCGGAGAGAGGGCGGGGATGTCCAGGGCGCGTCTCCAGGTCTTGACCGCCTCCTCCCAGTTGCGCATGCTCTCATAGACCTCTGCCAGCCTGTTGAGCAGCTCCCAGGCCTTTTCGGAATCCTCTCCGAATTCGAAATACATGGAATCCAGAAGGTTGGCAGTTTTTTCATAGTCGCCGTAGATGTTCAGCGAGATATCCACAATCCTGTTCCAGGCCTCCCAGCGGTGTCCGCCCTCCGGCCTGGTCTCGAGATAGTGCTGGTAGATGCGTTCGGACTCGGAAAAATGCCCTATGGTATAGGCATTGCGCGCGCTGGTAAGATCGTCTCCAACCGCCTGTTCGGAAGAACACCCGAAAAGAAGCAGTGGAAGAACAACTATGAAAAATAGCAGCGCGCGCATGAATTCCTATTCCTTGTCTTCTTCCGGATCCTGGTGATCATAGATCATGTCAAAGGCAACCACCTGGCCGCCCTCGTCGAGCTTCACCAAGCGCACGCCCTGGGTGGCGCGCCCAACCACGCTGATGCCTTCCAGGCCCAGTCGGATGATCTTGTTGCTGGACGTGAGCAGCACGAGTTCGTCCGTGGCGTTGACCATGGCCGCGCCAAGCACGTGCCCGGTCTTGGGGGTGACGCGCATGTTGATGACGCCCTTGCCACCGCGGGATTGCTGACGATAGAGATCCAGGGGGCTGCGCTTGCCGTAGCCGCTGCTGGAAACCGTGAGCAACTCCTGCCTGGCATTGCCGTTGACCACCACGGCCGAGGCCACACGATCCTCGGGACGCAGGGATACGCCGCGCACACCGGCCGCTGTCCGCCCCATTGGGCGGACTTCCGGGATCTGGAAGCGGATGGACATACCCTGCTCGGTAACCAGAATAACCTCACATTGTTCATCCACCTCGCGCACGGTGAGCAATTCGTCATCCTCCTTGAGGCCCACAGCCAGTAGGCCGATACGTCTGGCTCTGCTGTACTGCTCGGCGCTGGAGCGCTTGACCATGCCCTTGCGGGTGACAAAGAGGAAGTATCGATCCGCCTCAAATTCTCGGATGGCCAGGACTGTGGCCACCCACTCGTCCTTTTCCAGGGGGAGCAGGTTGGCTATGTGCATACCCTTGGCGGTACGGCTGCCCTCGGGAATCTGATGCACCTTGAGCTGGTGCATCCGCCCCCTGTTGGTGAAGAGCAGCAGGTACTGGTGATTGGAGGTGGTCACAAAGCTCTGGACAACGTCGTCCTCGCTGGTGTGAACACCCGCAATACCCTTACCGCCCCGGCGCTGCTGCTGATAGCTGTCGAGACTGGTGCGCTTGATGTAGCCACGCCTGGAAAGGGTGATGACAACCTCGTCGTCAGGGATGAGGTCCTCGATATCGATGCCGCTGATGTCGTCCATGAGGACCTCGGTACGGCGAGGAGAGGAGTAGCTCTCCTTGAGTTCCCTGAGTTCTTCGCGGATGACGCTCTTGAGCACCTCCACGTTCTCCAGGATGCTCTTGAAGTATTCGATCCGCTTGAGCAGCTCGGCATACTCCTCGAGCAGCTTCTCGCGCTCGAGATTGGTCAGACGCTGGAGGCGCATGTCCAGGATGGCCTGGCTCTGCCTGTCCGAAAGTTCGAACCTGGCCATGAGTTTCTGTTTGGCTTCCACCGGGGTGGCGCTGGAGCGGATCAGCTCGATGACCTCGTCGATGTTGTCCAGGGCGATGCGCAGACCTTCCAGGATATGCGCCCGCTCTTCGGACTTGCGAAGGTCGTAGCGGGTGCGGCGCAGGATGACCTCACGCCGGTGCTCGAGAAAAAGTCTGAGGATATCCTTGAGGTTCAACAGCTTGGGCTTGTTGTCCACAACAGCCATCATGTTGAAGCCAAAAGAGGTCTCAAGGGGGGTGAACTTGTACAGGGCATTGATCACCAAGTCCGGGATGGTTCCCTTTTTCAGATCCACCACCACGCGGATGCCCTTGCGGTCTGACTCGTCGCGGAGATCGCTCACGCCGTCGATCTTGCGGTCATTGACCAGGGCCGCGATCTTCTCCACCAGGGAGGACTTGTTCAGGGCAAAGGGAATTTCCTTGATCACGATGGACTGCATGCCCTTCTTACGGTCCTCCACCTCCAGGACGCCACGCACCTTCACGCTGCCACGCCCCGTGGAATAGGCCTCCTTCAGGGACTCGCCAGCGTAGACCGAGGCACCGGTAGGGAAATCCGGCCCCTTGATGTAACCCATGAGATCGATGACCGAGCATCCGGGAGTATCGAGCAGCAGCAACAGGCCATCGATGAGCTCACCCAGGTTGTGGGGCGGAATGTTCGTCGCCATGCCTACGGCGATACCCGAGGATCCATTGAGCAGCAGGTTGGGCACCTTGGTGGGGAGCACCACAGGCTCCTGCATGGAGTTGTCGTAGTTGGGCCTGAAGTTGACGGTCTCCTTCTCGATGTCGCCCAGAAACTCGCTGGTGAGCTTGGCCATGCGGACTTCGGTGTAACGCATGGCCGCCGCGGCGTCGCCATCGATGGAACCGAAGTTGCCCTGGCCGTCAACGATCATGTCCCGCATGGAAAACGGTTGCGCCATGCGCACCAGAGCGTCGTATACGGCCGAATCGCCATGGGGGTGATACTTACCGATGACGTCACCTACAACGCGGGCTGATTTCTTGTACGCCCTGTTGTAACTGTTCCCAAGCTCGTGCATGGCGAAGAGGATGCGCCTGTGCACAGGCTTGAGGCCGTCGCGCACGTCGGGAATGGCGCGGCCTATGATGACGCTCAAGGAGTACT
The DNA here is from genome assembly GCA_963674665.2 of Desulfovibrionaceae bacterium. Classification (GTDB taxonomy): domain Bacteria; phylum Desulfobacterota; class Desulfovibrionia; order Desulfovibrionales; family Desulfovibrionaceae. Next base: position 19,838 of record CAXXPL010000001.1, read on the forward strand.
CAAGATAGGACTTCTTGATTTCTTGTTCAATGCTTACAAAGTTGCTCACGGTTGTTTCCTGAAAAAATCACTGTTTGGTTGGGACAGTCTAAATATCCAGTTCGCGCACACGCAGGGCGTTACGTTCGATGAATTCACGCCTGGGCTCGACCTTGTCGCCCATGAGCTGCGAGAATATCTCGTCCGCCTCGATGGCGTCGTCCACCGAAACCTGCAGCATGGTACGCTTCTCCGGGTTCATGGTGGTTTCCCAGAGCTGTTCCGGGTTCATCTCGCCCAGACCCTTGTAGCGCTGGATGTTGAGGCCCTTGCGCCCCTCTTCAAGAACGGCCTCGAAAAGGCTGAATATGTCCTCCACCGGCGTTCCCTCGAAGACCTTGTCCTCTCCTTCGCCCTTTTCCCTGCCTATGGTGAAGCTCAGGCCGCCACAGTACCGTTTCATGTCGTCAAGGGCATTGTAGGACTGCTTGTACATCTTGGAGTTGAAGAACTCGACGCCTATGCGGGCCATGTGCCCGTTCCTGTCCATGATGCGCAGGAACACCCGCTGCTCCACTTCGCCTTCCTCGGTCTCTTTCATGACCTCGAAGCCCTCATCCTGCAGATAATCGTGAAAGGCCTGGAAGTTCTCCTCGAAGTTCTCGGGGTGGATTCGCTTCACGTACTTGAGAAAGGACAGGAACATGTTCCTGTTGATGCCGATGCTCTCCGCGTCGTCCACCTTGTACTGGACCAGGCGCACCGCCTTGATCAGGTCGATGATCTGCTCCCCCTGGAAGATGACGCCATTGCTGGCTTTGATCTGCAGGGTCCCGGAGACCCTGTTGAGGAGATAGTCCTCCATCTCCGGCTCGTCCTTGATGTACCTCTCCAAGCCCTTGCCGTGCACGCGGTACAAGGGGGGCTGGGCGATGTAGACGTGCCCCTCGTTGATGAGCTTTTCGTACTGACGGAAGAAGAAGGTCAGGAGCAGTGTACGGATGTGCGCTCCGTCCACGTCGGCGTCGGTCATGATCACGATCTTGTGATAGCGGAGCTTGGCCAGGTCGATGTCGTCCTCGCCGTCGCCGATGCCGGCGCCCATGGCCGTGATCAGGGCCTTGATCTCCTTGTTGCCGAGCATCTTGTCGAAACGGGTCTTTTCCACGTTGAGAATCTTGCCACGCAGGGGGAGGATTGCCTGATGGCTGGGATCACGCCCCTGTTTGGCGGAGCCGCCGGCCGAGTCGCCCTCCACTATGAACAGCTCGCTGTTCTCGGGGTTCTTTGACTGGCAGTCAGCCAGCTTGCCCGGCAGGGAGTTGTCGGATAGAGCCCCCTTGCGGCGCACCAGATCCTTGGCCTTGCGTGCCGCTTCCCTGGCCCGGGCCGCGTCCACCACCTTCTCGACGATGAGCTTGGCGTCCTTGGGGTTTTCCTCGAAAAACACGTTCAGCTTCTCGTACACCAGGGCCGCCACTATGCCAGAGACCTCGCTGTTGCCCAGCTTGGTCTTGGTCTGCCCCTCGAACTGGGGCATGGGCAGCTTCACGCTGACAATGGCGGTGAGGCCCTCGCGCACGTCGTCGCCCGAGAGCTTCTGTTTAAGCTTCTTGGGCAGGTCCGAGTTCTGGATGTAGTTGTTCAACGCGCGGGTGAGGGAGGTCTTGTACCCCACAAGGTGGGTGCCGCCTTCCTTTGTGCGGATGTTGTTGGCAAAGGTGTGAACATTCTCCTTGTACCCCGCGTTGTACTGCATGGCGAACTCGACGGCCACGTTGTCGCTGGTGCCTTCGGCGTAGATAATCTCGTGAATGCCCATCTCGCCGGTGTTCAGATCCTTGACGAAACGCTTGAGCCCGCCCTCGAACTTGAAGAGCACGTCCTGGTTGGTGATCTCGTCCTTGAACTCGATCTCCAGCCCGCTGTTGAGGTAGGCCAGTTCTTCGAAGCGCTTGCGCAAAATATCGAACACGTACTGGTTGGTCTCGAAGATAGTTTCGTCGGGACGGAAGCGCACCGTGGTGCCGGTGGTGTCGGTCTCGCCCTGTTCCACCAGTTTGGTGACGGGCACGCCGCGCTCGTAGCGCTGGTGATAGCGCTTGCCGTCGCGCCGGACCACCACCTCCAGGTACTCGGAGAGCGCGTTGACCACGGAGACGCCCACACCGTGCAGACCGCCGGAGACCTTGTAGGTGTCGTTGTCGAACTTGCCGCCCGCGTGCAGCACGGTCATGACTACTTCCACGGCCGGCCGGTTCTCCTTGGGGTGCATATCCACGGGGATGCCGCGGCCGTTGTCGGAAACCGTGACCGAGTTGTCCAGGTGCAGGTTGACCGTGATGCGCGTGCAGTATCCGGCCATGGCCTCGTCCACGGAGTTGTCCACAACCTCGTAGACCAGGTGATGCAACCCGCGGATATCGGTGCTGCCGATATACATTGCGGGGCGTTTGCGGACAGCGGAGAGCCCCTCCAGAATGGTAATGCTGTCCGCGGTGTACGAATTGGCTTTTACTGGTTCACTCATTTATGCGTCTTCCTCGCTGTAGTAAGTATCTTCAACAATTTTCATCGGCATGATGATGACGGTATAGCCCGAATCGCTCTTACCGGTAATGCCGCAAGGGCCCTCGGAGCCCGTGATGGTCAAGCTCACACGTTCGGAATCGAAGTGCCCGAGGATGTCGATGAGATTTCTGGTGGGGAAGGCGATGCGGGGGACCTTGCCGCCGACCACGGCTTCGATGGTCTCGGTGCCGGAGCCGACTTCCTGCCCCTGCGAGGACAGGGTGAGCTCGTTGTCGTTGAAATCGAAGTAGGTGCAGCGGTTGTTCTCCGAGTTGAAGAGCATCATGCGCTCCAGGGCCTCGGCTACGTCCTGACGGTCCAGCTCCACGGTGACGGAATCGTCCGCCTCCAATTTGGCGAGGAAATTGTGATAGTCGGGGTACTGGTAATATGAGAGGGGCAGGCTGAAGGTTTCCTGACCGTCGATGGTGCGGCAGAAAAAGCGTTTGTCCGCGATGGCGCATTCGATGTTGTCATTGGTGAGCCATTTCCTGAACTCGATGAGGTACTTGCGCTGGATGAGGATGCCCTCGTCCGGAAGCAGGCTCAGCAGGTTGGGGTCGACGATGTTGACCATGGCGAATTGATGACCGTTGAGGCCGCAGAACTCCACGTGCCCGTCACCGTCCTTGAAGGGCTTGATGCTGATGCAGGCCACCGCCTCCATGGTGTCGTCTTCACTGATGCAGAAGGCCACGCGATCGATGATGTCGTGCAGGCTGTCACCGGAGAGGGGCGTTGCCGCGTCGGTGGGGAAATCGGTGAAGTTCTGGAACCAGTCGGGATCGTTGGTGGGCAGGTTGTACTTTCTGCTGCCCAGTTTCACGAGCATGTTCTGCCCCTTCTCGTCCAGGGAGAGGGTGGTCTCACCGGCGGGCAGGCGTTTCACCAGGTCATAGAAGTTCCGGCCCTGAACGCCGGCCAGGCCGGGCTCCTCGATCTCCGCCTGGTAGAGGCCGCAAAACTCCAGGCTGGAGTCCGTGGCCATGATCTTGACCCGGCTTTCTCCCGTCTCCACCCAGATGGTGCGTAAAAAGGCCGCACCTGTCTTCACAGGGATGATGTTGGCGGCCTTCTGAAGGCCTTCTATGATATCGTCTTTGAAAAATTTGACTAACATAAGAATTCTCCTTGTTAATCGTAGTAGTAGAGGCTGTAGTTATGTTCCTTGTTCCTCGATCATCCCACAATCATTATTTTTTTTTTGAACATTCCCTGTCATGAACAAGGAACCGGTTTGAACACGGATGGGTGTCTGTTCATAGCACGTGCAAGGAGGAACACTTTTTCTTCAGGGTATTGAGTAAACGGTTCATATCTTGGTCATCTGCCTGTAATTTTTCAATTTTATTTACAGCGTACATGACTGTGCTGTGATCCTTGCCCCCGAAATGTTTGCCCAGGGTGGGGTAGGAGCAGCCGATGAGCAGCCTGCACAGGTACATTCCCACCTGTCTGGCAAAGGCGATATTCCTGTCCCGCTTGGTTCCGGTAAGAACCTTCACCGGGAGGGCGAAATGCTCCGCCACCACCCCGATGATCTCCTCGGCCGTAAGGCCGTGGCGCGACGACCCCTCGGCGTGGTCGAGGATCTGTTGAAAGTCCGCATCCTGGATATTCTTGTGCACCAGTTTCTTGAAGGCGAAAAGCTTGAGCAGGATGCCCTCGAGAAATCGCAGATCCGTGAAACGCTGGGCCAGGGTCAGCACCTGCTCCTTGTTCAGCTTGATGCGCCTGGCTTTGCACATGGCCTGGATATATTTGACCCTGATATCAAGGTCCGGCGCCTTGAGGCTGATGATCAGCCCCCACTCCAGGCGGGAGCGCAGAGCCTCCGACATGTGTTCAAGATCGCCCAGTCTGCCGGAGCAGCAAAACACCATCTGCTTCCTTGCGTCATGAAAATGGTCGAACAAAATGGTCAACTCTTCCTGGAGAACATCGTTGTCCACTATGCGCTGGATGTCGTCCACCAGCAGACAGGAAAACGAACCAGTGATGTACTTCCTGGCACGCACGGTATCATCGTCGAAGGATGTCGAATAGATGTCGGCTATTTCCTCCACCGTTCCCAGGAAGACGTTCTTGCGCTCCAGGGTCTTGGAGAACTCATTGCCAATGGCCTTGAGGATGTGCGTCTTGCCTGAACCCTGAGGGCCGCAGATCACCAGGGGGTTGAAGTTCGTCTCCCCCTGGCCGACGATCTCCTTGGCCGAAACATAGGGGAAGTGGTTCTTGTTGTTGACAATGAACGTATCGAAGCTGAACTTGTTGCCAAAGGGCGATACTGGAGGAAGCAGGGTCCGCTTGTTCACCAGGGGCATGGAACCGCCCTGCTGCCTGCAGCTGTAACTTATTGTGTTGCTTGGCCCCAGCAGCATTGATAGCTGTTCTTCGAATCCCTGCTGCACCGTGTCGCTGAACCATTGCGCGAAATATGGGTGTGGAAAAACCACTTGGATGCTCTTGTCGATATCGTTTTGAAAGATGCGCAAGGGTTCGAACCACTGCCGCAGCTCCTGCTCGGAATAAGTCTGCTGCAAATGGCGACGCAAAATAGTTTTCAATGGGGGCCGTGGTACTGAGGTTTTAAGTGGAATAAAAACAAAGCGTTATATTAACGCCAGAGCCTTTCGCCATTATACTCCAAAAGAATATTTCTAGCAGAAAACCGTGGTTCCGCCAAGTCTATTATTCTCTGGACTAATCAGGTACTTGGCGCATTCTTGCCAGGTGCGTCCCCAGGTGGATATGTCTTCCCGGCGTCTGCTTGTGGAAAAACTCTCGCGCCTGAAAAATCCAGGACTCCGGATATGGAAACCTTGTCCATACCCTGGAGGGAAGACGAAAATTCCCCTGACATAAACTTCGGAGCATCATATAACAAAACAACGCGCAATCCAAATCAGGAACTCTCGAAGATTCTTTGAGGTTTGTGTGATAATCGCAATTTATGTTGCTTTTCTTAATGCTCTGATTGAGTATATTTGTTATACTAACTTACTGTAATAAGGTGATAAGTGTCCTCATCCAAACAAACGCAAATCAGCAAAATAACCGCAATTATTCCTCCTTTTGTCAGGGGTATCAGCCTGCGCCTGGATTTAGCCGCCCAGGGGCTGCTCATGCTCCTGTGCATGGGCATGGCTGTGGATATCATGCTGCAGGTTTTCTGCCGGTACGTGCTCAATTACTCCCTGTTCTGGTCAGAGGAACTCGGCAGACTGCTTCTGGTTTGGCTCACCTTCATCGGCGCATCCGTTGCCTACAAGAGGGGCGTGCATGTCGGAGTAGGGTTCGTAACCGAACGCCTGCCCCGTAAGCTTGGGTATCTCTGTCTGCTCGTGGCGCACCTTGCCTCCATGATGCTCTTCGCGGTCATGCTGGTGCACGGCTGGAAGTTCATGCTCATGCTCGCCTCCCAAATGACGGTGAGTTTGGGCGTGAGCAAACAAGTGCCCTTCATGGTCATCCCCATGGCAGGAGGGGTGATGCTGGTGCACGGAGCGTGCTTTTTCATGGATACCTTGGCGGAGTGGCGGAAATGAGCGGTTATGTCCTCTTCTCCCTTATGCTGGGGCTCTTTCTCCTGAACACGCCCGTGGCCATCGCCATAGGCACTGCCTGTGTCATCAGCTTCTGGCTGCTGGGAGACACCAGCCTCATGCTGGTTGTGCAGCGCATGTACGGGGGGGCGGACTCCTTTCCCTTGATGGCGGTACCTCTGTTCATGCTGGCCGGGCATCTGATGGAATCGGGCGGGTTGTCCCGGCGCATGGTGGCGGTGGCTCAGGCCCTGGTGGGCTGGCTTCCCGGAGGGCTGGCAGCCGTGGCCACGGTCTCGGCCATGTTCTTTGCGGGAATATCCGGTTCAGCGGCCGCTGACACCGCGGCGGTTGGAGGTATCCTCATTCCGGCCATGATCAGGGCCGGATACTCAGCTCCCCTTGCCGGAGCGGTCCAGGCCTCTGGCGGTTCCATCGGCGTGATCATCCCCCCCAGCATCCCCATGATCATCTTTGGTGTGCTCACCGGCGCCTCCATCGGTAAGTTGTTCCTGGCCGGGATCATTCCAGGCGTTATCATGGGGATCAGCCTCATAGGCATGAATGTGCTGCTCTGCCAAAAGCATGACACAGGCATGCGCTCCTTTTCCCTCAGCGAGTTGCTGCACAGCATGCGTGGGGCGGTATTCGCCCTGGGCGCGCCAGTCATCATTCTTGGGGGCATTCTCGGCGGCATATTCACGGCTACGGAGTCCGCCGCGGTGGCCGTTGGTTACGCCTTTTTCACGGGAGTGTTCATTCACAGGGAGCTGAAGGTTAGGGATATTCCAAAACTCTGTCTGGAGGCGGGGGTGACGGCCAGCGTGGTGATGTTCATCATAGCCCAGGCCACGGCCTTCAGCTGGTTCATGACCATCCAGGAGTTGCCTCGGCAGATCGCCGAACTGCTGCTGGGGGTGTCCCAGGATCCTGTTGTCCTGCTCCTGCTGGTGAACCTCATGCTTCTGGCGGCCGGAGCCGTGGTCGAGACCACCGCCGCGCTGCTGCTGTTCGTGCCCGTGCTGCTTCCTGTTGCGCCGCGGTTGGGTATCGACGTGATCCAGCTGGGAGCGATCATGGTCGTGAACCTGGCCATAGGAATGCTCACCCCCCCTCTTGGAATCTGCCTCATCGTGGCCGCCGGTATTTCCGGCTCCAGCCTGGAGCGTACTGCCCGGGCAGTGCTGCCCTTCCTGCTCATCCTCATAGCCGACCTGCTGCTCATCAGCTTCTGGTCACCACTCACGACTTGGCTGCCACAGTTGATCGGATAGACAATTGAGAACAGAAGAAGACAAGTGCGAGGGGGAAACCATTTAACAATGATTTTCCCCCTCGCGCTCCCCCTTCCTAAATATTTATTAAATTTATGCAGCTTGTTTGCCAGGATTGGCTAATTGAGAACACACTGAAATATCATATCCTTTCTCTTCCAGAAGTATACGCACCGCGCCCATGAGCCTTGCTCTGAAGGTGAAGCGCTCCAGCCCCATGAGGCTTGAATCCACGTCCAGAAGCAGGTCTCGCAAGGCGAGCCTCACCGCGGTGTGGAAATCCACGCCCCTGTCCAGATAAATTACGGATTTGCGCTGGATGATATCTTGAAGAAGTGTATCGTTCATGCTGAGAAACATGCATGAACAGTGCCAGGAAAGTGAAAAAGAGGAAGTGTATGGTTGAAGTTCTGGAAAGGGGAGCGCGAGGGGGATAACCTCTTTCAAGAGGTTTCCCCCTCGCACATCCTCTATTTCAGAAGTCTAATACCTGTAGTGATCAGGCTTGAAGGGGCCTTCCTCGGGCACGCCGATGTAGTCGGCCTGTTCCTTGGTAAGCTTGGACAAGTTTGCGCGGAAGCGCACGAGGTGCAGCCTCGCCACTTCCTCGTCCAGCTTTTTGGGCAGGATGTAGACCTTGTTCTCGTGTTCACGCTGGGCCAGCTCGATCTGTGCCAGCACCTGGTTGGTGAAGCTGGCGCTCATGACGAAGCTGGGGTGGCCGGTGGCGCAGCCCAGGTTCACCAGGCGGCCTTCGGCCAGCACGATGATGGAGCGGCCCGAGGGCAGGGTCCATTTGTCCACCTGGGGCTTGATGTTGTCACAGGTGCATTTCGTATTGTCGGTGAGGGCGGTCATTTCGATTTCGCTGTCAAAGTGGCCGATGTTGCAGACAATGGCCTCATTACGCATCTGCATCATGTGCTCGCCGGTGATGACGTGGTAGTTGCCGGTGGCGGAGATGAAGATGTCGCCAATGGGAGCGGCCTCTTCCATGGTCACCACCTCGTAACCCTCCATGGCGGCCTGCAGCGCGCAGATGGGGTCGATCTCCACGATCAGCACCCGGGCGCCGAAGCCGCGCATGGACTGGGCGCAGCCCTTGCCCACGTCGCCGTAGCCCGCTACAACCGCGATCTTGCCCGCGATCATGATGTCCGTGGCGCGCTTGATGCCGTCAGCAAGGGATTCACGGCAGCCGTACAGGTTGTCGAACTTGGACTTGGTTACGGAGTCGTTGACGTTGATGGCTGGGAAGAGCAGCTCGCCGCTCTTTTCCATGTGGTAGAGCCTGTGCACGCCCGTGGTGGTCTCTTCGGACACGCCCTTGATGTTCTTGGCGATGCCCCCCCAACGGGAGTTGTTCTGCTTGTGGCTGGCGGCCAGGCGGTCCATGATGATGCGGAATTCGAGCACGTCGTACTCTTTCTCCAGCAGGGAGGGGTCTTTTTCAACCTTGGCGCCCTGGTGGATCATCAGGGTGGCGTCGCCGCCGTCGTCCACGATGAGGTCCGGGCCGGAGCCATCGGGCCAGGTAAGGGCCATCTCGGTGCACCACCAGTAGTCTTCCAGGGTCTCACCCTTCCAGGCGAAGACCTTGGCGGTGCCGGCTTTGGCAATGGCGGCAGCGGCGTGATCCTGGGTGGAGAAGATGTTACAGGAAGCCCAGCGGATGTCGGCGCCCAGCTCGTACAGGGTCTCGATGAGCATGGCGGTCTGGATGGTCATATGCAGGCTGCCGGTGATCTTGAGGCCGGAGAGGGGCTTTTCCTTGCCGTATTTCTTGCGCAGCTCCATAAGCCCGGGCATTTCGATTTCCGAGAGTTGCATTTCCTTGCGTCCCCAATCGGCAAGGGACATGTCGGCGACCTTGTAATCCAGGGAAAGATCAAGAGGTTTGACGTCTGCCATTGGTGTGTTCCTCCAAAAGGTTTGTTTTTCGCGCCTGGATGAGCAAAACAACAAGATCACGGTTCACTGGGTGCGAGGTGATGGTGTCGAGGGTGAAGCCGGCGTCGGTAAGCCAGGTGCCGAGCTGATCTTTGGTGAACCCGAGCCACCGGTCCTTGTGTGCGAAGCGCATGGTTTCTTCGTCATGTTTGAGAAATTCCGCTATGATCAAGTTCCCGCCAGGGGCGAGAACACGGAAGCCTTCCTGAATGCCGAGCTCCGGCTGGGAAAGATGGTGCAGGGCCATGCTGACCACCGCGAAATCGGTTTCCCCATCGCGAAGGGGCAGGTGCTCCAGCTCCCCGATGCGCAGGGACACTTCGGCGCCGCAGCCCGAGAGGCGGCGTCTGGCGTTCTCCAGCATCTTCTGGGAGCTGTCCACGCCGATGAGCTGCCGTGCCTTGGACTTGAGTGAGCAGAGCAGTTCTCCGGTACCGCAGCCCATATCGAGAAGTGCGTTGCATTCCGGAACGCGGGCCTCGATTTCCTTGATGAGATCCAAGTCACCGAGCACATCGTTGCGCAGATCTTCCCAGTCGCTGGCAATGGCGTCGAAAAAGCGCTGCGTGGCCCTGCTTCTCTCGGCAATGGAGGCCTGTGCGCGTTCCTTGTCCACGGCGAACCGCTCCTCCCGCACAAGAGGTGGCAGGATGGCGGTGAAGATGTCCTTTCCCTGGCCCGACTCAGCGCCCCGGTAGAAGACCCACAACCCGTCGCGGCGAAAGGTGAGCAGTTCGTTGTCCGTGAGGATTTTCAGGTGCCGGGAAATGCGCGACTGCCCCATTTCGAAGATATCGACAAGCTCGCCGACATTGAGCTCGAAATGGTGCAGCAGTGTGCAGAGTCGAAGTCTGGTCTCGTCAGCCAATGCCTTGAGAATGGACAGGGTGGTTGCCATTACATCTCCATCAAGAAATCTTGATATAGTGATACACATGTTCATGATGGGATGTCAAGATTTCTGACGAAAAAAGTGGACTATGGGGCGGCATGGCAGTGCGATATCCCACGCTGGTTCATTTCCGGTGCACGAAGATCGAAAGATAGCAATTCAAGGCAGGTATGACTATGTTTCCCTGGCGGAGGGAAATATTGCCGGCTTGGAAGTGAGAAGCCTGTTTTATGGAATGTGAAAATCTGTTAAAATTGAAGGTGAATTCCGGAAAAGAAAGGGCAGGGGCTTTTCCCTGCGCCTATTGTTCACGATCCTGTTCGAGAACGCTTTGAACGCTCCGGGGGTGTCATGCGCGAATATCCTCTCTATCTCGATACCATGGATTCATTGCCGCACAAGACCAGCGTCTGCATTGTGGGGGCGAACGACCTTGGGATGCAGCTCCTGGATCTGCTCTGCGAGATCAGGCCGGATATCCGGGTACGGTGTTTCGTGGATTCCCGGCGTACGGGTAGCATTGATAACCAGGTTATCCGCCCCTTGGAATTCTTGCGCAACTCTCGGGTCGATACATGCCTGCTCTGTCCGGAATCCGGTGAGGAGACATTGGCTTCCTCCTTGTCATCATTGGGTGTCGACCACGTATTTGTCTTTCATCCCAAATTTCATCCCCTGGATGTCAGCGGCCGCAGGAGTCTCCCCTGTCACAGGGAGCGTTTGTATATGGACTTGCGCGGTAACATCCACCCCTGCGAATACAGGTTGCATGAACACGGGCACCCCATTGGCCATGCTTCCGAGCACGACATTGTGGAGCGGATCTGGAACCATGATGCTCAGTGCTCCTGCGAGCAGAACGTGTACCGCCCCTTTGAGGCCGGAGAAGCGAGGCGGCTGCCGTTTCTAGCCGTGGAGGCTGCGCCTCCGGGCCGATATGAACGCAGGCTGCGGTCATGCGGCAAGGCGGAGCTTCAAAAGTGGACCAAGAGGCCCGAGGTCTTCGAGTATGCGGAGCGCCTTGTTCAGGAACTTCGGCCAGAGATTCTGATGGTCATGGGTGAGATCATCCAGCGCAAGAACTCCATGGACTGGCTGCGGCGTCTTCTCGTGACCAATCCCTTCATCCGCTACGTGGCCACGGTGACCCATGGCTGCTACCCCCTGGAGCTGCTCGAACTGGTCGGAGCCGTGTTCCAGTCCGTCACCGTGGAGCTGTACGGGTTTCAGGCCAGCACCTGCATGCACCTGGCCGAGCTGGACCTGGAGACTTCCCTGGAGTTCGTGGAGTCCCTGATGCACGGGTACCCGAAGATCGAGACCATTGTGCGCTACATGCTCACCCCGGAAAATCTGCACGAGGCACCCATGTTCCTGAACTGGGCCATACGCCTGGGCCCCCCGGGCATCCACTTCGGGGAGCTGGACCCGAGCCTGGTTAACCTGGCTACACGGGACAACTACTGGCTCAAGACTCTCAGGTCCGTGGGCGCCATCCTGCGCTCCAGAATTCTGAACCACGCCCCGGCCCTGCAAACCGGCGGATGTCGTGTTGTCATTCCCCCCAACACCGCCAGAATGTTCGGCATTGACGAGACCTTTGTCCAGGAAAAGAAACTTGGCGAAGTGCTGTACCTGAACTGTTTCGTGTGATTCAGAAGAGATTTCCGGATGGACCCCTTTTATATAGGGCTTCCTCGGACTTCCCTCCAAAAAGGATCAATGTGGTGGAGTTGTTATTCAGGGTGCTGCTCGGCAGGAAGACCGGTTAGGCGTTGTGGCTGTGAAAGGCCCCAAAACGCCACCGCGGGCCCTGAGGCCCGCGGAGTCGACAAAGAGGGAAGGAGGTCTGCTGATCGTATATTTTCTGCTCGGAGTCCGGTCCCGCAACCGGTTGTTTCCGCGCTTGTGCCTTTAGTATTGCCAGGAGCGTGCCAAAGTGCGGGACAGTTAAAATAAAACTTAACTAGCTGAATTAAAAATAATAAAAATTTAACTATTGAAATGTCGTGGTTTGTGGTTTTTCATTATCAGGAAAAAATAACGAAATATCATGAAATTCTTGGTCTCTGATCATATTTCGAACATGTTCGCTGAGTGTTCAGCGCTCCCGGGAGATAAGCGCGAATGATCACACATGGAATCGACGGCTGCTCAGGAGGGTGGTGTCTGGCCACCCTGCATTGGGAGCAGGGGAATGACGCCCCCACTTCCTGGAATTTTCAGGTGTTTTCAACCCTATTGGATCTGCAATCCCATATTCCGAAAACTGAAATAGTGCTCGTGGACATGCCCCTTGGCCTGCCCCATACAGGGGCGCAGGTGCGGCGCTGCGACCAAGTGGCCAGAAAGCTGCTCAAGGGGCGGGGCAGCAGTGTATTTTCCCCCGCTTGCCGGGAGGCCCTTGCCGCAGCGGACTACAGGCAGGCCTGTGAAGCCAACAAAAGGATCATAGGCCGCAAGATCAGCCTGCAGTCCTGGAGTATAGGCAGGAAGATCAGGGAATTGGACATTCTTGTCCGAGAGCGCTCCCTTGCGGATACCTGGCTGGAGGCGCACCCGGAATTGTGCTTCGCCGGACTATCCGGAGCGCCCCTGCTCTTGAGAAAGCGCACCGCCGAGGGGTTGGAATACAGGCTGCGGTTGCTGGAAAAGCATGTGCCGCGGTCTCGTGAATTGTACCACAGTGCCCTGGATACCTGGCCGCGCAAGAAGCTTGCCCGTGATGACGTGCTGGATGCCCTGGTGCTTGCCCTGGCCGGCGCCCCCCATCTGAAAGAACAGCTGCGCGCCATCCCCCAGGCCATGGGAGAACCGCCCCAGTTCGACGTCCTGGGCCTGCCCATGCGAATTTACACGCTGTTTTGACAGAGGGGTCGCCGGAGGGAAAACCTATTTTGAAAAGAGGCTGTTCCCAGGACCATCTACCAACTGCTTTCTATAATGAAGTTTAGGAAAGGGGAGCGCGAGGGGAATAACCATTTTCAAATGGTTTCCCCCTCGCACTGCTTCTGAAGTGTTTTTCTACAGGCTGGCGAAGCGCTCGATGTTGCGCTTGTAGTTCAGGATTCCCTGCATCAGTCCGGCGGCCAGGCGGTTCAGATAGACTTCGGACTGGAGGTTCTTGGCTTCCTTGGCGTTGGTGATGTAGCCGAGCTCCACCAGGATGGCGGGCATCTTGGCGCCCATGAGCACATAGAAGGGAGCGGAGCGCACGCCGTGGTCCCTGATCTTGTATTTTTTCCTGAGGGTGCCGATGACCTGGCCGTGAACGGTCTTGGCGAGGTCCTTCGATTCCTTGAGCTTGGAGTTGAGCATCAGGTCTGTGAGGATGAACTCCAGGTCGCTGATGCTCTTGGTGGAGACCGCGTTTTCCCGGGCAGCCACGCGGACGGCGTCCTTGGAGGTGGCCAGGTCCAGGTAATAGGTCTCCAGACCGCTGAGCTTGGGCAGGTGAATGGCATTGCAGTGCACCGAGACGAACAGGTCCGCCTTCCTGAGGTTGGCCTGGGCGGTACGGTCCTCCAGGGGGATGAAGGTGTCGTCGGTGCGCGTGTAGATGACATCGAAGCCCTTGCTTTCGAGCATCTTGCCCAGGATCTTGGCAAAGTTCAGGTTTATGTTCTTCTCGTAGACCTTGCCCGCGCCGATGGCGCCGGGATCCTTGCCGCCGTGCCCCGCGTCGATCATGATGGTCTTTACGGTGAGACCGAGCTGCTCCACCAGGGTGGCGGACTGCTTGTGGCTTTCCGGGGGCGGTGTGTACTCAACATCCTTGGGCCGCTTTTGTACTTCGGCCTGCTTTTTCTCTTCCTTGGGAGTCTCTTTAGGCTTTTCAGGAGGCTTCTCGGCCTTTTCTTCCTGATCCTTTTCTGTGCGACGCACAGGGCGTCTGACAGGCACGGTCTTTTCGGCCACGTCTGTGGCGTCGTGCTTGAGCTCGCCCTTTGCCACGGGCTTGGAGATGGGGCGTTTCACAGGCCCCTGTTCGGCGACTTCGGTCTTTTTTTCAGGTTGTGGCTCGGGCTCCTTGTCTTTTGACTTCGGAGCCTTGACCAAAGTCTGGGGTGGTGTGGCGGACGCGTCCGGGGCGGAGACGTCGATGATGATCCTGAAGGGGTTTTCAAGGGCGAAAATTTGGTATTTCTGGAGATCCTGGAAATCCAGCACCACGCGGGAGACAGTGGGAGTGTTCTGGCCAAGACGCACCTGACGCAGGATGCCGTCCGCGATCTTGACCTGGGAGGCCACTTTCGGGCCGAGGCGGGTATCCTCGAGGTCGATGTACAGCCTGTGCGGCTTGTTCAGCTCCGGCACGGGGTAGAGCAGCTGGTAGCGGTAGGGGACCTTGCGGTCCACGTTCACCACGATGCGGGTGTAGTCGTCGCTGCTGGTGTAGCGGACGTTGCGTAGCATGTTGGGGCCGGTGTAGTTGCCGTCCACCTGTACGTCCTCACCGGTCTGGCCCTTGGCCTTCTGGTGGGGGGCGCGCATGCTGGCGGGGGCCTCGACCTTTTTCGTGCGCCTGAGCTCTTGCTTCGGTTCCGGCTCGGGATCAGGTTCCGGTTCCTGAGCGGCCTCTTTCACGGGTTCGGCCACGGCGGCTATTTCAGGCTCCGGTGCCGGTTCCTGCTCAGGCTTCTGCTCCGCAATGGAGAGGGATGCGTCACCCTTGAGTTCGTCCAGTATTTCCGAGGCCTTGCTCCGCATGTCACCCTTTGGGTAGTTGCGCAGGATGTCCTTGCAGTCCGCCACGGCCTGGTCCGGCTCGTTGAGATAGTTCAGCTCGATGAGGGCCTTGCGGTATATGCAGTCGTCGGCCCAGTTGTGTTCGGAGAACCGCGAGACAACGCGCTGGTAGTAGTCCACGGCGCGGCGGAAGTCGCTTTTAAGGTAGGAGCGCCGCCCCAGCTCTTCGTTCACGCGCCCCGCGTAGTACAGGGATTTGGGCGCCAGGGGGCCTTCGGGCTTGTCCTTGTAGATGGCGAGGAACTGCTTTTCCAGATCCTGCCAGTAGACGCGGTATTTGGACTTGCGTTCGTCCTTGACCAGGTCGTGGAAGTCGTACCACGCGGTCTTGAACTCGGCTTCCAGGTCCGCGGCCGCGCAAGGGCGCGCGGATAACAGAAGAAGCATGAAAAGGGCGCAAAACGCCAGAGCGCACCACGGTGCGAGGCTCTGGCGCTTTACGCTCATTCCGGCTCCCGGGCTATTCAACTGTGACGCTTTTGGCCAGGTTGCGGGGCTGGTCAACATCTTTGCCGAGATAGTCGGCCATTTCATAGGCGAACAACTGCAAGGCAGGCAGGGCCAGGAATGCGGAAAGCGGCCCCCATGCCTCGGGGATGACCCAGGGATCGTCGACCTTCAAATCCATGCTGGGGTGGGTTAACGCTATTATCTTGCCATCGCGGGCCTGGACCTCTTCCAGGTTGGATTTGACCTTGGAATAGAGGCCGTCGTTGCTGAAGGCCAGGGCAAAGGTGGGGAAGTCGGGATCGATGAGCGCGATGGGCCCGTGCTTCATTTCCCCGGCCGCATAGCCTTCCGCATGAATATAAGAGATTTCCTTGAGCTTGAGGGCGCCTTCCAGTGCCAGGGAGTGGCTCTGCCCCCGTCCGAGGTAGAAAAAGCTGGACACGTCGGAATAGGCGCGCGCCAGTTTCCTGGCCTTGTCGCGCAGGGCGGGCAGCTCCGCTTCCAGGAGCCCGGGCAGGGAGTTGAAACCTTCAACCGCCTTTTCCATCACGTTTTCGGGCAGGGAGCCTTTCTGCCGCCCCCAATGGAGCGCCATGAGCATGAGCAGCACCAGCTGGCTGCACATGGCCTTGGTTGAGGCCACGCTGATCTCCGGGCCGGCCTGGGTGTAGACCACCAGGTCGGATTCGCGGGCGATGGAGGAGCCCACCACGTTGCACAGGCCGATGACCGACACGCCCTGTCCCTTGACCTTGCGCAGCCCGGCCAGGGTGTCGGCTGTCTCGCCGGACTGGCTGATGACCAGCACTGCGTCCGCGGGATCGAGAATCACGTCGCGGTAACGGAACTCCGAGGCGATCTCCACTGTGGTGGGGATGCGTGCCCAGGACTCCAGAAGGCTTTGCCCCCACAAGCCTGCGTGAAAGGAGGTGCCGCAGGCCACTATGTGCAATCTCTTGGGGGGGTCGAACTGCTTGAGTTCCGGCACTTCCACGATCTTGCGCCCCAGGTCGATGCGGCCGGCCAGGCAGTCGGAGATGACCTTGGGCTGCTCGAAGATCTCCTTGAGCATGAAGTGCTTGAACCCGCCCTTGCGCGCGGCCTGCACGTCCCAGTCGATGTGCTGTTCGGCCTTGTCGTTCTTGGCCAGGGTCTTGGCGTCGAATACGCCCCATTCCTTGTCCGTGATACGGACGATCTCGCCGTCCTCCAGGAATACAACCTTGCGGGTATAGGGTAGGAAGGCGGGGATGTCGGAGGCGATGAAATTCTCGCCAGTGCCGACGCCCAGCACCAGGGGGCTGGAGTTGCGGGCGCCGTAGATGACGCCGGGCTCGTCCAAAGCCACCAGGGCCACGGCGTAGGCGCCCTCCACCTGGGCCAGGGCCCAGGACATGGCCTCCAGCATGGTGGCGTGGTGCTTGCGGCCTTCTGAAATCAGGTGCGTGAGCACCTCGGTGTCGGTTTCTGAGTGGAAGACGTGCCCCTTTTCCTTGAGCTTCTCGCGCAGATCGGCGTAGTTCTCGATGATGCCGTTGTGCACCATGGCGATCTTGCCGTCGTTGCTCGTATGGGGGTGGGCGTTGCGCTCCACCGGGAGGCCGTGGGTGGCCCAGCGTGTGTGCCCCACACCGGCTGTGGCCTGGGAGATGTTCACCTTCTCCAGCTTGGCTTCCAGCTCCTTGAGCTTGCCCGAGGCGCGGATGACCTCGAGCTGGTCGCCCTTTTTCATCGCCACGCCGGCGGAGTCATAGCCTCTATATTCCAGACGCTTCAGCCCCTCGATGATCACCGTGACCGCGGGTCTGTGCCCGGCGTACCCAATTATGCCGCACATTGTGTTCTCCTTGGGAAATTATTTGAGCTCGGGGACTCATCCCCGGCCATTATGCGGGTCACTGTCTCTCTAAATCCTGGCTCACCTCATTCCAGAAATGCGGCCAGTCTTCAAGCAATTTTCTCAGAGCCCGCCCTCTGTGGCTTCGCTGGTTTTTCTGCTCCCTGGTCAAATGTGCGGCTGTTGATCCCAGCTCCTGATCGAAGAAGACAGGGTCGTAGCCGAAACCCTGCTCTCCGGACGGCTCGAAGGCTATGCGGCCCTCCCAGGCGCCCGAGGCGGTGATGCTCTTGCCGGAGGGCGCGCAGGCGGCCATGACGCAACGAAAACGAGCCGTGCGTCGATCCTCCGGCGTATCCCCGAGCTCCCGCAGCAGCTTGCGGTTGTTCACCTGATCCCGGCTCAGGCCCTTGTTCTCAGGGGTCTCGGCCACGTCAGCGCCATAGCGCGCGGAATAGATGCCCGGCCGCCCCTTCAGGGCGTCCACCTCCAGCCCGGAGTCGTCGGCCACAGCCACCAGCCCGGTGGTCTGGCTCACTGTCCCGGCTTTTTGCAGCGCGTTTTCCTCGAAGGTGCTTCCTGTCTCGGGGATCTCCCCGAGTTCGGGAAAATCGTCCAGACCCTTCACTTCGAGCCCGAAGTTCTTGAGCAGATCGGAAAGTTCTTTTATTTTCCCTTGGTTGCGGGTAGCAAGCACGATAACGGGCACAGGAGCCTCCCAAGAATCCATTCACA
Source organism: Desulfovibrionaceae bacterium (assembly GCA_963674665.2). Lineage (GTDB taxonomy): Bacteria > Desulfobacterota > Desulfovibrionia > Desulfovibrionales > Desulfovibrionaceae. The sequence continues at coordinate 37,820 of CAXXPL010000001.1, forward strand.
ACTACGCATTTTGAACAAAATTTATTATTATCGCTAGCAGTTATTGTAGATAAAATCTAGAGATTCCACGGTCATTTTACGATTTTTTATCACAGGCCCTGGTTCATCAACCCAAAAGGCGCTCCGCTTTCTCGATGCCGAGCCTGAAGTATGTATATACTGGACCAGCCGCCCCCGGCGTGTCATATTCCCTGATATTTCCCGGCTGTTATCGCTGGAAGGCCACATTTTGCGACGCTTTTCCCTGGCAAAACCCCTTTGGAATCAACCACAGGTCGATATTGGAGAGCCACATGAATCCATCGCAGGATTTCCCCATGGTGCAGTTGCGGCAAATCCCAGGCAGATACGCGGTGCTGCGCCTGCCACCCGACGCGCCGGTACCGGCGAGGAGCGAAGGCGGGTTCTATTCCGTCACCCGAACGCCCGAGGAGACCAGCGTGGTGCTCCCCAACGACGACGTGCCCCCAGGCTCCCTGGCCGAGATCGGGTTCGCGATGCTGCGCGTCAAAGGGGTGCTGGAGTTCAACATGACAGGGATCATGGCAGGGCTGTGCACGCCCCTTGCCAGGGCTGGGGTGAGCGTGTTCGTGACCTCCACCTTTGACACCGACTATCTGCTGCTGCGGGAAAGCGACCTGGAAACTGCGGTCACCGCACTGCGCGCAGCCGGGCATGTGGTGGATGTGTGATGAAGCGCTGCATAATTGTCCCCTGGCTTTGTTGCTGCGGAAAAGACAAATCCTCGTGCATGTCTGAATACACGTCGGCCTTGTCTTTTCCTTGCGCCTCGCCAGCGAACAATTCTACAGCACTTTCGGTTATTGGGTAGGATACAGTCTAACTAGCTGTAATAGAATAGATATCAAAGAGTTATGGAAAGGGGGTCCCGAGGGGAATAACCTCTTATAAAGAGGTTTTCCACTCGGAAATCCTTCTCCCAAACGTTTCTTGCTCTTTATTTCCCCAACAAAGAACCCAGAATGCCGCGCGCTATTCTGCGGCCGATGCTCGAGCCCACGGAGCGCAGGGCGCTCTTGGCAAAGGCCTCCACAAAGCCCTGACGGTTGCTGGGGCGGCGTGACATCTTCTCCTCGCGCTCCTGCTGCCTTTGCTCCACCCGCTCCTGGGCCGCCTGCTCCGCGCGTTGCCGCTCCCGGGTCTCCTGGCGCTTGATGAGCAGCTCGTAGGCCGATTCCCGGTCCTCGACCTTTTCATAGTACCCGTAGAGCACTGATTTCTTGATTTCCCGCTCCCTGGTCATGGGGTTCAGGGTGCCGAGGGCACTCTCCGGGGGGCGGATCAGGACGCGCTCCACCATTGTGGGGGCGCCATGGCCGTCGAGCATGGAGACCAGCGCCTCGCCGGTCTTGAGTTCGGGGATGGCGTCCACGGTGCTGAACTCGGGGTTTTGGCGGAAGGTATCGGCCACGGTGCTCACCACCCGCTGCTCTTTCGGGGTGAAGGCGCGCAGGGCGTGCAGCACGCGGTTGCCCAGCTGGGAGGAGACAGAGTCCGGCACGTCCATGGGGTTCTGGGTCACGAAGAACACGCCCACGCCCTTGGAGCGGATGAGCCGCACCACCAGTTCGATCTTTTCGATCAGGGCTTTTGGCGTGTCAGTGAACAGCAGGTGCGCCTCGTCGAAAAAGAATACCAGGCGCGGTTTTTCAGGATCGCCGATCTCCGGCAGGTTCTCGAACAGTTCCGAGAGCATCCAGAGCAGGAACGCGGCATAGGCCCTTGGGGAGCGCAGCAGCTTGCGGGAGTCCAGGATGTTGACCACGCCCCGGCCGTCCGAGGCGGTCTGCAGCATGTCGTCAAGATTCAGGGCGGGCTCGCCGAACAGGATGTCGGTCTCCTCCTCCTCGAGCTCCAGCAGCCTGCGTTGAATGGCTCCGACGCTGGCAGGGGAGACGTTGCCGTACTCCAGACGGTATTCCTTGGCGTTTTCTCCGACATGGGTGATCATGGCGCGCAGGTCCTTGAAATCCAGGAGCAGCAACCCCTCGTCGTCCGCGATACGGAAGGCCAGGGTGAGGATCCCGGCCTGGGTGTCGTTGAGGTTCAGCAGCCTGGCGAGCAGCATGGGCCCCATCTCCGAGATGGTGGTGCGCACGGGGTGCCCCTGCTCCCCGAACACGTCCCAGAGCACCACGGGGAAGCCCGTTGGCTGGAAATCCTCCAGGCCCAGAAGCCTGGCCCGCTCGCCTATCTTGCCCTCGCCGGTCCCGGGCGTGCAGATGGAGGCCAGGTCGCCCTTGACGTCGGCCATGAACACGGGAACGCCCCGCGAACTCAACTGCTCGGCAAGGACCCTGAGGGTGACGGTCTTGCCCGTGCCTGTGGCCCCGGCGATGAGCCCATGCCGGTTGGCCATCTCCGGAAGCAGGAAGACTTCCCGCTGCCCCTTTCCCAGTAACAAAGGCTCCGCCATTGTATCCCCCTTTGCGTGATTCGAGAAAAAGTGTTTTGCGATGGGGAAGCCCTGTGGAAAAGGGTTCTCCCCCGAGACGATAATGGAATGTATGATCTTCTGTGCCGTATATAGAGCAAACCGCGTCCCAGTACAGCAACAATTTTCAACTCCGGCCGGTTTACAGCGGTTTGGTCCCATTGGTGTTGCCTGTCACCCCTTGAGCGGGTATTGTCCGGTATCGGCAGATTCATTGGCCTGAACGCCCGCGTTCTGGTGACGCTTCCGCCCCCTTATACCCATTAGGGGTATGACGGGGTGCCCAACCTTTCCAATCCCCAGGTGTCACATGTCCCTGAAAAAGCGACTCTCCCTCGAAACCGACCCCATCTTCCTCATCGACGGCACGGCCTACGTATACCGCGCCTTTTACGCCTTCCCGGACCTGAAGCGCTCGGACGGGTTCCCCACCAACGCCCTGTTCATCGTGCTCAAGCTGCTCATCAAGCTGATCCGCGAGGAGAACCCGCGATACCTGGCCTTTTTTCTGGACGGCCCCGGCCCCACCTTCCGCCACGAGCTCTACGAGCCCTACAAGGCGCAGCGGGAAGCCGCTCCCGAGCATCTTATAGCCCAGCTGGACCCCATCAAGCGCGCCGTGGACCTCCTGGGGTTCAAGGTCCAGGTCTCCCAGGGCGTGGAGGCCGACGACCTCATCGCCAGCATGGCCGCCCAATGCAAGGGAGTGCGGCCCGTTGTGATAGTGGGGGCGGACAAGGACCTGAAACAGTGCCTGGACGAGAACGTGATGATCTGGGATCCCATGGCCAAGCAGGAAAAGATCGTCACCATGAGCGGCTTCACCGGCGAAACTGGACTGCGGCCCACTCAGTGGCCGGATTTCCAGGCCGTGATCGGCGATTCAAGCGACAACATCCCCGGTATTCCCGGAGTGGGGCCAAAGACCGCGGCCAAAATTTTCGCCAAGCTGCCCAATATCGAAGCCATCCAGCAGGGGCTGGACCAGCTCACCCCGGCGGAGCGCAAAAAGGTGGAGCCCCATGTGGAGGAATTGACAACTTATCGGAAACTTACCACACTGCGCACAGATCTTGTGGCCGATAAGGCACCCGAAACCCTGTTTAAGGAGTTCTCCCGCTCCACACCTGATGCCGATACCCTGGGGGGGTTCTTTCAGGAGTTCGAATTCCGCTCTCTGTTGCAGGATCTTCCCGAACTTACCGGCGGGGAGGGTGCTGCCGAGGATACCATGGACACGCCCCAGCAGCGGGAAGTGGCCGTAGAGGACGCGCCCCCTGTTTTCGAGCTGGCCTCCAGGCTCGAAGGCAAGAACGTGGGGCTGGTGTGCGTGCGCAAAGAGGGCGCCGTGAGCTACCTGCTCGGCATCAAGGGGCGGGAGTGGCGATACGAGGGCGACACCGCCCCCTTTGTGCAAAGCCTTTCCCACGCGGAGCAGGTCTATGTTTCCGACCTCAAGGCCCTGTTCACCCTGGACGCGGCCTGGGAAGCCCTGTCCATGGGGGCGTGGTTCGACCTCGGCCTGGGCGCCTACCTCGTCAACCCGGAGGAGCGGGACTACGGCTTCGTAAAGCTCAGGGAGCGCTACACCGACTACACGGCGGGGGAGGCCAATCAGGCACTGCAGACCCTGCAAGTGGGGGAGCAGATCGCCAAGGCCGTGCACGAGGCGGACCTGGAAAAACTCATGCGTGACCTCGAGATCCCCCTGGTCCCTGTGCTGGCGCACATGGAAAAGGCGGGCATCAGCATCGATTCCGGTGCTTTCGAGACCTTTCTCGGCGAGGTGCGCAAGGAGATCTCCCGCCTCAGCCAGAGTATACACAAGTATGCGGGCGGCCCCTTCAATATCCGCTCCAGTCAGCAGCTGGGGCAGGTGCTTTTCGAGACCCTGGAACTCAAGTCCGCGGGCAAGACGCCCAAGGGGAGCGCCTCCACCTCCCAGACCGCCCTGGAAAAACTGCAGGGGCAGCACCCCATCATCGATGACATCATGGAGTTCCGCAAACTGGAGAAGATGCGCTCCACATATCTCGAACCCCTGCCAAAACTCATGGACCTCAACGGCAGGCTGCACACCACCTTCAACCAACTGGCCACGGCCACGGGCCGGCTCTCCTCCAGCAACCCCAACCTGCAGAACATCCCCATTCGCGGCCCCCTGGGCCGCCGCATGCGGGGGTGCTTCCGCTCCCAGCAGGGTATGGAGCTGGTGGCCGCGGACTACTCCCAGATCGAGCTGCGCGTCCTGGCCCACTGCTCCCAGGATCCCACCCTGCTTGAGGCCTTTGCCAACGACGAGGACATTCACAGCCGCACAGCCGGGCTGCTCTTTGACAAGGACCCCAAGGAGATCACCCCTGACGAACGGCGGGGGGCAAAGACCATCAACTTCGGCCTGATCTACGGCATGGGACCGCAAAAGCTGGCCCGGGATCTGGGCATCACCCTCAAGGAGGCCAAGGCCTTTATCGAACGCTACTTCGACCGGCTCTCCAAACTGAGGGAGTTCTACGAGCAGGTGGAAGACCTGGCCAAGGAGCAGGGCTATGTCACCACCCTTGCGGGGCGGCGGCGCTGGCTTCCGGACATCAACTCCCGCAACAACCAGCTCCAGTCCCAGGCCAAGCGCCAGGCCATCAATACCGTGATCCAGGGCAGCGCAGCGGATATCATCAAGATCGCCATGATCGAGGTGGACCGCTCCCAGCCCCTCAAGGACCTGAACGCCCGGTTCCTGCTGCAGGTGCACGACGAACTCGTGCTGGAAGCGCCCCTGAACACGGCAGTACCGGTCGGGGAGCAACTGGCCAGGGACATGATGGCCGTGCGCGTGTCCAAGGACTTTTCCGTGCCCCTCAAAGTGGACTGGGGGCATGGCCTCACCTGGGCCGACGCCCATTAGGAGAGGAAAGAAGGAATGTTTGTTATTCCGGGGGGACACCTTTCTGGAGAAAGGTTATCCCCCCGGACCCCCCTACCAAAGACTTTTAATAAAATTTTCATAAATTAAAATTTTGGAAGGGGGAGCGCGAGGGGGAGAACCATTTTTCAAATGGTTTCCCCCTCGCAAAACGCCTTTAACCTTACTTTGACAGGAGTGCTCCATGAAAGTGGTGGCTTTTAGTGGCAGTTCCAGGAAAGGCGGCAACACCGCGGCATTGGTTCGCCTGGTATTCGAGGTGTTGGAGAAGGAGGGCGTCGAGACCGAGCTGGTTGAGCTTGCGGGTACGCCCCTCAAGGGGTGCGCGGCCTGCTACAAGTGTTTCAAGAACAAGGATGGCCGTTGTGTGGTGCAGGACGACCCCATGAACCTGTACATCGAGAAGATGGACAAGGCCGACGGCATCATCCTGGCCTCGCCCACCTATTTTGCGGACGCCACGGCCAGCATCAAGGCCCTCATCGAACGCTGCGGCATGGTGGCGCGCGCCAACGGGGACATGCTCCGCCGCAAGGTCGGCGCCCCTGTGGTGGCGGTGCGCAGGGCCGGAGCCTGCCACACCTTCAGCACCCTGAATTATTTCTTCTTCATCAGCCAGATGATCGTTCCGGGCTCCAACTACTGGAACATGGGCTTTGGCCTGGACAGGGGCGAGGTCTGCGCTGACGAGGAGGGCGTGCGCACCATGCGGGTGCTGGGCGAAAACATGGCCTTCCTGCTCAAGAAGCTGAACGCCTGAGGCTGCCCGTGTTCCTGATCCAACCCTGGGACCTGGCGCTCTTCGAGCTGGTGAACCAACAGTGGCGCTGCCGGGTGCTGGATACGCTCATGCCCCTCGTGTCCTCGCCCGCGCTCCTATGGGGGGCGGCCATTCTCCTGCTCCTGGCCTTGATTCCCAGGTGCGGGGCGTTGCGCGTACTGTTCATGTCCCTGGCCATCATCGCCAGCGTGGGATTGACGGATTTTTGCACCAACCTTGGTAAAGAGGGCGTAGGCAGAGTGCGCCCCTTGAATTCCGTGGCAGGCGCGCATTTTCAGGAGGACGGCCAGTGGCGGCAGCGCCCGGGGGATTTTTTGCAAGAGAAGAAACACGGCTCGTCCTACCCCTCGGGGCATGCGGCCAACTCCATGGCCCTGGCCATGGCTCTGGCGCTGCTCCTGCCCCGCAGCCGTCCGTGGGTCTTCATACTGCCCCTCGTGGTGGGATACTCCCGGCTCTACTTGGGCAAGCACTTTCCAACGGACGTGCTGGCCGGATGGGTGGTGGGCATGTTCGCCGCCTCACTGCTCTGGGGCGTGTGCATGGCCTGGTGCCCGAAAAACTGGCGCAGGGCATTGCCATGGCCGCGTTGACGGCATACTATTAGGGAAGCACTGTATAATCGCCCGCTGGCTTTGTTGCTGCGGAAAAGGCAAATCCTCGTGTATTTTTAAATACACGTCGGCCTTGCCTTTTCCTTGCGCCTTGCCAGCGAACAATTCTCCAGCACTTCCGGAGAATGCGTTTACTCAGCGCTTTCTTAAGGAAAGAAATAAACGACCGAGAAGATAAGAAACGGCGATTTTGCGAGGGGGAAGCCCTTTTATATAGGGTTCCACCCGGCAACTCCCAAAAAAGGGTGTCAACATGAGTGGATACTACGGCGTTGTGAACTTCCCTCCTGGCGAGACCATTCCCGGCCCTCCGGGCCACACCACTCCGGCGCCCGCCGGGCATGTGGAACCGGTTCCTGCCGGGCAGGTGCAGGTGTCCACCCAGGGAGGGAGCGTGACAGCCGCGCCCGCGGGGCATTTCGTGGCCGGAGGCTCGGGGCACATCGTGGTTGAAGGTGGGGGGCACATCGTCACCGACTCGGCAGGCACCCTTGTGGTGGACGGTGGCGGCAGCACCATCACCGCCACGGCCGGGCAGATCGTGGTGCCACCGGCAACCAACGGCGCCATTGTCAGCGAAAAGGCGTAGAAATCGTGATTTGAATCGCCTGATATAGGAAAAAGTTTTTGAAGAGGGGATCCGGGGGAGGGACTATTTGAAAAATGTCCCTCCCCCGGATATTTCTTTTTAAAATCAAGTACTCATCTAAACGCCGTCAAAATATTCGAGTACCTGTCGGTCCAGGGGCGGGTTTCGGGCAGTCCCAGCAGTTCCATCTGCAGCCACCGCAGCTTGGTCACCAGTGCGGCGGCATTGACCTGGTCGCGGGTGATGGCCGCCCAGATGGTCTTGTCCGCGTCCGCGTGCACCACCCCGGTCATCATCTTCACCAGGCAGTGTGCGTCCAGGACCTTGGAGTTGGCCAGCAGAACGGGGCGCAGGTCCAGGAACTTGTTGGAGATGTGGAACAGCACCAGGCCGTGCTCCCCCACCTTGCGCAGATACAGCTCCATGGCCTCCACCGTTATCAGGTGCAGGGGGATGGAGTCGCTGTTGAACGCGTCCACCATGAGCACGTCGAATGCGCCGGAATCCCGGGGGGCTTGCTCCAGGGACAGGCGGGCGTCGCCGAATACCAGATTCAAGTCGGCCTTGCAGTCCTTGAGAAAGGTGAAATAGCGGTTGGCCACCACCTCGTTGTAGGGATCGAGCTCGTAGTAGGTCATTTTCTGGCCCGGGCGGCCATAGGAGGCCAAGGCTCCGGCGCCGAGGCCGATGATGCCCACGCGTTTCAGGGGGAAGATGTCCGAGCTGAGCAACTCGCCCGCGGGCAGGGTGGAGTGGTAGTAGTTCAAGGCATGGGAGCGTTTGGGGCCGGACAGATATTGCGAGCCGTGCAGGGTGGTTCCGTGCTTGAGATAGCGCTTGTTTCCCTTGTCGTAGACCGTGTAGATTCCATAGAAATTACGATGCTTTTCCAGCAAGATCTCGTCAGGGCGCACCTGGTCGATGTTCTGCGCCACCACGAGGGCCAGGGCAAAGGTCAGGGCCAGGGCCAGGGGGGTGTTCCTCATGCCGAAGAAGAGCAGGGCCAGGATCAGGCCCGCGCCCGCGGCAATGTACATGGAGTTCCCAGGCCCCACCATACCCAGGGTCCAGGACCAGCCCAGCAGCACGGGCGCTGCGCACAGCGCCAGAACCAGCCCTCCTCGCGTTAGTGAGCGCTTCAGCGGTTGTTCCCCGGTGAGCGCCACGCCAAGGCAGAGCAGCAGGAACCCGGCCAGATATTCCACCACTGCCGTGCTCATCAGGGGAATCACCCAGCTCACCAGCACCCCCCCAAGGAAACCCCCCAGGGACATGTAGATGTAGAAGGCGGCCAGCTCTTCCACGTTTTCCGGCTTGGAGCGGTTCAGCTCCCCGTTGCAGATGACGCACACCAGCAGCAGGAGCAGCAGGTGCGCGGCCAGCAACAGGGGGAGAGGCAGGGTGTAGGACTGGAGATACAGGAAGAACATGAACAGGCCCATGGCCGCGAATATGGGCAGCCGCTCCTTGAGCCCCTTGGGATACCAGGGCTTGTTCTTGAAGGTGAGCACAAAGCTCAGCAGGAACAGGGACAGGGGGAGTACCCAGATGAGGGGCACGGAGGCGATGTCAAAGGTGATGAGGTTGGTCACGGCCAGGAACAGGGCGGAGCTTGCCGCGCTCAGCACCAGCCAGGCGGCTCTGCGGCGGGGGGTGGGGCCGGCAAAGGAGGCGGCGGTGGCCTGGGGCAGCCTCCCGGCCCAGATGTGCACCGCCAGGAACAGGAGCGCGGACAGGGCATAGAGCCATTGCCAGAGGACCAGTTGCGCCCCCAGATCCAGAAGAGGCTCGATGATGAAGGGGTAGCTCAGCAGGCCGCTGAAGGACCCCAGGTTGGAGGTGGCGTAGAGCACGTAGGGGTTGGTGCTCTGCCTGAAGTGCGCGCTGCCGAGAAAGCGCTGCAGAAGCACGGAGAGCGACGCCAGGATGAAGAAGCACAGGCCGATGCTGGAGACCAGGGTCCAGGTGATGTCCAGGGCAAAGGGCATGTCCTGGTGGCGGTCCGTGAGGCTGGAGAGGTGGATGGGGAAGAACAGCAAGGGCACCAATGGGGCGATGCCCATGAGGATGCGGAACCCTTTGCGTCTGGCCAGGCGCCCGGCCAGGTGGGCGTAGCTGTACCCCAACAGAAGCAACCCCTGAAAGAGCATGACGCTGACGCTCCAGACCAGGTAACTGCCGCCAAAGCCGGGAAGCATGGCCTTGGATGCGATGAGCTCCACTTGGAACAGCAAAAAGGCGGCCAGGAAAACCAGGACATGCAGCAGGAGCAACACGGGAGACTCCAATATTTATCAGTAGTTGTGGTGCACGAGAGGTGAAGGGCTGCGGAAGCATGCTCCCCCCTCGCTTCCTTTTCTGAATGGTAGCAGGATTTTGTGACGGAAAACAGTCCCAGATGGAAATGTGCGTGGCCGAACGCGGCGGAAAGGGGGGAACGTGAGCGGAGGAAATTTTCCCACAGCTATGAACGCAGCAGTGATTCGGGGTCCAGTGAACGCATGGTGTGGTCCCCGCCGTGGTCTTGCCATTCCTCGATGGCGGCCTCCGCTATCACGGGGATAGCGGCGGGGGGGGTGCCGAAATCGGAAAGTTGAGGGCACTTCCATTGGCGCAGGAGTTCGGACAATGAAGGGGCAAAGGGCGAGATCACCTTCTCGAGGAGCCGCTCCACGCGGTGGCCGTGGAGATCTGAAATCCCGGCCCAGCGCTCCAGCCAGGAGGGGAGCAGGGCGGCAATGCAGGCGCCGTGACCAATGCCCGGGGCGTGCACCGAGAGGCAATGCGCCAGCACGTGCAGTGACCAGCCGCCCGGGCCGAACCCGGCGAGCAGGGTGGAGTTCTGGGCGCTCAGAGCACTCCAGCAGAGGGCGGAGCGGGCCTCCAGGTCTCTTGGGGAGTCGCGCAGGGTTCCAAGCTGGTTCAGGATGCCGCGCATGAGCCCCTCGGCCAACTCCAGGTGCATGGTGTCGATGTGGTGCTCCGGTTGGGAGCAATAGCGCTCCAGCACGTGTGAGAAGGCGTCCAGGCCACCATTTCGGGTCAGTGTCCAGGGTAGGTCCAGCTGCCAGGCCGGGTCCACGAAGCTGGCCACCGGGAACAATGCAGGGCCCTTGAGCCCGAGCTTGCGCCCCTGTTCCTTGTGGGTGAGCAGGCACTCCCCGTTCATCTCGGAGCCGGAGCCGGCCAGGGTGGAGATGGCAAAAACAGGCAGGGCGCTGGTGATGTCCTTGCGGGACAGGAAGAGCGGCCACGGGGAGTCCTGGTCATGGGCGAGAGCCGCGGCCGCGGCCTTGGCGGTGTCCAGGACGCTGCCCCCGCCAATGGCCAGCAGGGCCTGGGCCCGCGCTTCACGGGCGCTGCGCACCACGGCGTCGGCTTGCGGTACATCCGGTTCAGGGTGAAGATTTGGAAACTGACTCCAGGAAATGCCGCTTTTATCCAAGGAATCGGCGATGGTGTGGAAAACTCCGGTGCCATGGCAAGACGCCTTTCCGGAGAGCAAGAGGACCCGTTTCGCCCTGTTCCGTTGGACAATACGTCCCACCTTTCGGCAAACGCCGGGTCCGAAATATAAAATTGTGGGCAAATGCAATGTAAATGGGCGCATGGCGGAGACTGGGGCGTTCAAGGTCTGTTTTGAGGAAAGAATAATTTTAGCAAGAATATCCTGTGATAAGGCCAGGTTCAAGTATAAATATTATCTAGATAAATTCTAGTAATTTTAAAACGTATTAAATATCAATAAATTCAGCGATTAGTAAAATAAACTGTATCCCCTGGATTTAAAACTACGATTATGCCTGACGTCAATGAAATGGAATAAGATGAAAGAATACTTGTAATATGAGAGAATTGTTATTATGAAAAAGCGTCCGAGGTGTTTTTCACGAGACAGATCCCGGAAATGACCGGCCATTGGGAACATGTCGCCAGTGAGCCTTTTCGCGTGTCCGGGCGTAAAGCGGGTGGGGTTGCGTTTCTTTTCGCGTTCCGGACAGTGACATCTAAACGGGGGCGGGCCGGACAGGGCCTGAGAGCATTGGCATGGACGACTATCAAGTTTCATTGGCAAAACACACGAGGAACACGTTGATGGACCGTAGGCAGGGCGGAGCGGGGGTTCTGACCCAGCAGGGCAAGGACTCCAAGGTTCTTGGCGAGGTTCAGGAACTGGCCAGGACAGTGAACGGGTTCATCAAGGATTACCCTAAACGGGTGTACGTGAAAAAGGGCTTAAGCTATCGGCGCATGGCCCTGGCCTTCATAATCTATCTCGGTGCCTTGGTTTACAACCTCAAGTTTTTCGATGCGCACAACCTTTTCAGCCACGAGGAGTGCGTGGAGATAGCCAGGATCGTCTTCAAGACCGCGCCGGATTACGCGCAGTTGGGGCGGTATGTGTACATGGGATTCATGTTGCTGCTGTCGCTGCTGAGCCTGGCGAGTTCTTTCATGATTGTCATGGTGCTCTGTCTTTTCCTGAGCATCTTCAGGTTCAAGTGGGTGAATTCGGTGTTCGAGGCCCTGGCCACTGCGGCGGGCTCAGCTGTTTTCATGTTCTTCTATTTGAAATACCTACCCTTTATCCAGTCTCAAATTGACAAGGTGTTCGCATGACAGGTCTCGAAAGGCGACAAGGTCGCATGGTGTCGGGTTCCAAATCAATCAAGACGGGGGCGTTCCTTGCGGCGTGCCTCCTTCTGATGTTCATCATCGGCACGGAGCCCGCCATGGGACTTCCTCCCACCGTGGTCTCGTCGAACGTGTGGGGCAAGCTCATCGTGAAAACCGATCCGCCCAACGCGACCATTTCCTTTCTGCGCATCAAGTACGTCTACAAGGAGGGCATCATCCTCCGGAAGGGCAAGTACATCGTCAAGGTGGCCTATCCGGGGTACGAGCCCATGCTCAAGGAGATCAACCTGAAGCCGGGTGTGGACAACGTGGTGGAGGTCAAGCTGCAGAGCATCGGCAGCGTGCCCTATGACGCCATAAAAAACCAGGACACCCTGCCGCAGCCCGAGCCCAAGCGGGATACCCTGGACAAGCGCGTGGCCCTCGAGGATATCGGTACACGGGAATCCAAGACACAAAGACGGAAGACCGCTTCCAGAAGCGAATTCAAGTCCAACAGCATGATGTTGCGCCCCTGGGGCGGCAAGTCCGAAAAATCGGAAGAGAAAGAGGCACCGGCACAACCCGAGAAAAAGTCTGTGAAAGAACCGGTGGTCCAACCTCAGCCCGAAAGCACTCACTACAAGGGGCAGATCGGCGGTGACCAGGGATACACCTCTCCACCTGCCGAGGAACCTCAAGAGCAGGACCTGCAGTTCCAGTTATCCAGTCCCGGGGACCAGGGCACTCAGCCTCCCACGGCAAAGCCAGTGGATGGGCCTCCGCCCTCACCCATGGAATTGGTGCAGGTGGGTCTGCACCTGACCAAGGCAGGAGATCTGGAAAACGCCATCAAGGCCTTCTCCCTGGCGCTGCAGCAGGAGCCGGAGAACCAGGTTGCGTTGCGTGGACGCGCTTTCGCCTACTACCACTCCAACCAACTGGTGCTCGCGGCGGATGATCTGAACGTGCTGTTGAACAAGTATCCCGAGGATCCGCTGGGCTACTTCCACAGGGGCAATGTCTACCTGCTGGCCGGAGACTACGACGCGGCCCTGGACGACTACAACCGCGCCCTGGAGCTGGAGCAGTCCCTGGCCGACCTGTACAATGCCCGAGGTACCGCCTACTACAACCTCGGCAGGTACGACGAGGCGGTGATGGATTTCGACCAGGCCCTGAACATCGACAACGGCTATGTGGATGCGTACTACAACAGGGGCAGCGCGTTCCTGAAGATGGAGAAGCACCAGCTCGCCATCGATGATTTTGACAAGGCCCTGGAACTGCGGCCCGACGATGCGCAAGCCAACAAGAAGCGCAAACAGGCCCGGAAAGCTCTTCGCCGGTATTGAGTACCGGTGAGTTCTTGAAAAGGGAACTGATTAAGGCTATAGGGACCCGTCGGTCCCGGAACAATGGAAGGCGATAAGCGGGTTGCAGGGGGCGTGCTCGCGGTGTTTTCAGGGGTTGTGCGCGATCGCCCCTGGAACTCGTCCGGGATGGATAGTTCATTCTGAAATCAGGTACCACCGGCAAAGCCGGTGGTATGAGGATGCCCCCTTGAAGGGGGCCTACCCCGCCGGGGCATCCTCTATGATTTCTGCTTAATGCCAACCTCTTGTAGGGTCAGCTGCTCCTGCCTCAATTCGTGATGGTCTTGCCTTTGGATGTATTCAACGATTTGAGCTTCATCCAAGCCTACGGTGCTTACACAGTAACCCCGTGCCCAAAAATGGAAACCTGTCAAATTCTTCCCTCGACCAAGGTAACGCTTATGGATCAAAATCGCAGACTTGCCCTTGAGCTTGCCCATAGCATTTGCAACGCTGTATTTAGGAGGGATGCTCACACACATGTGAACATGGTCTGGCATTGCGTTTCCTTCCACCAACTCTATTCCAAACTGCTCGCACAGTTCTCTGAGTATGCCTCCGATCTCTTTTCGGAGTCTTCCAAATATCGCCTTTTTACGATACTTGGGGATGATCACAACGTGGTACCTACAATACCACCTGACATGAGATTGACTTTTCCATTCTCGCATTGGCTCTTCCTTTCTCTGCCCCGGCGGGCTTTGAGTGGAAGAGCCTTTTTCAGTAGTATTATCAACCCAGGATCGGTAGAACCTTTTCGGGTCACACCGCCAGAGGCGGTGGTTTAACTGTTTTAATTGTGTACCTGTCGCGCAAGCGATTCAATCGCCAACGGAGAAGAAGATGAAGGATATTACGAAGGGACTCTCTGTACTGCTGATGGTGGTGGCCATGTCCCTGGTTTTCGCAGTGGGAGCCCGGGCTCAGAACGATGCCAACGCCACCGGAGCGGCACCGGAGAGCCTTAGCCCGGGCGAGTCCATGCCCGCCAATGACGATCTCGCCAAGAAAGCCCTCGATAATATAAAATCAGTGGATTTGAGCACTCCCGAAGAGAAAGAGGACTATTCCAATAAGGATTACGACCTTACGCTGAACATGGGCGACGCCGTGAAGCTCGCCTTGGAGAAAAACAACAGCATCCTGGCCGCAAAGGCCACTGCCCTGGGTGCGGAGGCCGCCAGAAAGTCCGCCATCGGCGATTTCCTGCCCTCCTTCAGTGTCGAGTACTCCTACACCAGGTATGACCACGACCATCCCGGCTCCAACTATGAAAAGGACTACTGGAGCATGGGGCTGAACGTGCACCAGGATATCTTCACGGGCGGCCGCCTGGAAAACTCTTACATGAAGGCCAAGATCAACCGTGACAAGGCCTCTGACGATCTTTTCAACTCCGAGTTGGACCTGATCCAGAGCGTACAAGAGAACTTTCTGGCCCTGCTGCAAGCGCGTGAAGACGTCCGTAGCGCCAAGGACTCGGTGACCCGCCTGCAGTCTCAGTTGCGCGTCACCCAGGCCTTCTACGACGTGGGTCTCAAGCCCAAGCTCGACGTGCTCCAGGCCGAAGTTGACCTGGCTCAGGCCGAGGACACCTTGCTGCAGGCCCGCAACTCGGTTTTCACCCAGGAGGCCAGGCTCAACACCCTGCTCACCGAGCACCTGGAGGCGAAGATCTATTACACCGGAGAGCTCGAGTATCTGCCCTTCTCCATGAGTGTAGAGGAATGTCTCTCCAGGGCCTATGACAACCGTCCGGACATCAAGGCCGCGGAGAAGAACATCCAGGCCGCTGAAAAGGACGTGAAGATCGCTCGCAGTAGCATGCTCCCCCAACTGGGCGCGGACGTGAACCTCAGCCGCACCGGCAACAGCCCTGCGGTGAACGGCAACAAGTACAGTTCCACCGGCTGGTCCACCTGGTCCGTGGAGCTGGGTGTCTCCTGGCAGGTGTTCGACTTCGGCAGCTCCTGGTACTCCTGGCGTGAGGCTCAACAAGGCGTCAAGGCCTACGAGGCCACCCTGGAGAACCTGCGGCAGGAAGTGGCCTACTCAATCAAGGCCAACCACCTGAAGATCGACGAGGCCAAGGAGCGTATCAAGGTGGCCCGCAAGGCCCTGGTCCAGGCCAAGGAGTCCTACCGCATGGCGGTGGCCCGCTACCAGGCGCAGGTGGGCACCAACACCGACGTGCTCGATGCCCAGTCCCAGCTGACCAAGGCAGAGGCCACACTCACCCAGGCCATGGCCGACTACCAGACCGCACTGGCCGGCATGTACGTGGCCATGGGCATGAAGAACTACACCCTGACCGCCTACTAACAGAGCGTTACGCGAGGGGGTTACCCTTTGCGGGCAGCATCGCGATGAAGAATCCCCAAGGGAGTACCTGAAAAGGTGCTCCCTTTTTGTATGTGTGCCAGGCATGGCGCGGATCTAGGAGGTGGAAGTCCTCTCCAGGCCCTGATGGTGGGAACTGGTAGCCGAAGGCAACTGCGTCGTCGCGAGGCGGGGTGGGGAGGAAGCTGGAGGCAAAAGTCGGACTCGACGAACAGAAATCGGATATAAGGCCGGTACAACTGGGTAATTCGGCATTGGACGAAGACGCCCCATAACCATTCGGAAGTTGTACAGGTAAATCCGGCGAGGCCCGACGGAAAGAGTCGCGTCTTACCCTGGGAGATCTCATTGCCTGTCGGGACGATCCCGACTACCTGGACGGCGATGTCCGGGGATGGGCCATGAGAAGTCAGCAGAGGCCATAGTAGTCCGTTTCCTTGGCGGGCAAAGGGCCGAATCTTTTGACCAAGGAGTAGTCGCTGACGACTCGACGAGCGTGGGACGCCAGGAAAGGTGGGAGGTCACGCCTCGACACACCCGGTAAAGGCGGAACCGGAACTGGGCACATCGAGGTACGCGAGCGCTCGCGGCGTTGGAAGGAGGACAAGCCTTGACGCAGTATCTCATGGAGTTGGTTTGCCAACAGGCAAATCTCAATCAGGCCTTTAAACGGGTGAGAGCCAACAAGGGCGCGCCAGGAATCGACGGTATGACCGTTGATGATCTGTACGAATGGCTTTCAACCAACAAAGACGAGTTGATTGCGAGTCTGCTTGAAGGTACCTACCGACCGCTTCCAGTTAAGGGAGTGCGAATCCCGAAACCGGGAGGTGGAGTGCGACAGCTGGGCATTCCAACGGTGCGGGATCGTTTGGTGCAACAGGCCTTCTTGCAGGTGCTCACACCCATTCTCGATCCGTTGTTCTCGGAATCGAGTTTTGGGTTCCGTCCAAGTCGGGGCGCTCATGACGCTCTTGTTCAGGCACAACGATTCGTTGAGGACGGCCGTACCATAGTGGTGGACATGGATTTGGAGAAGTTCTTCGACCGTGTAAACCACGATATTTTGATGGCACGGCTGGCCCGTCACGTCAAAGACAAACGTGTCCTGTGGATCACCCGAGCCTTTTTAAACTCGGGCATGATGCAAGACGGAGTGTGCGTAGCGCGTGAGGAAGGGACTCCGCAAGGTGGTCCTCTGTCCCCGTTGCTTGCTAATCTGCTTCTTGATGACCTGGACAAGGAACTCGAACGTCGCGGTCACTGTTTCTGTCGGTATGCTGATGACTGCAACATTTATGTGCAGAGCATCAAGGCCGGTGAAAGAGTGATGGAATCGGTTACGCGTTTTCTGGAGAAACGACTTAAGCTAAAGGTCAATCAAGAGAAAAGTGCCGTGGATCATGTGAGTAACCGTAAGTTTCTGGGGTACCGTCTTCTGGGAAGTGGATGACTGGTCCTAGCACCCCAGAGTCTGGTCAGGTTCAAGAATCAAATACGTTGGATATTGAAACGTAACAGGCCGATGTCTTTCGAAGAAAGAATACGTCGTCTCAACTCGTACTGTATCGGATGGCTGGGGTATTTCCAGCTTGCGAAGTGCAAAAGCTTCCTCCAGGAGATGGAAGGGTGGATACGACGGAAACTACGTTGCGCACGCCTGAAGCAATGCAAGCGGGTTAAGACTTTGGCTGAATTCTTCATAAGTCTCGGTGTGAAAGAGTTCGGCGCATGGATGCAGGCTCTGTCGGGAAAAGGGTGGTGGAGAATGTCCAGAACCCAGACAGCGCATCAGGCAATGAACAATGAATGGTTCAGAAATCAAGGACTCGTCAGCCTGATAGGAAGATACCAAGTGTTACAAGTCAAAAGAAACCGCCGTGGTACCGAGCAGGTATGCCCGGTGGTGTGAGAGGGGGAAACCGCGAGGAATCCCCCTACTCGATTACGCCGGGATATTGGGAAAGAGGGCTCCAGGCCGGCGGGCAATTATGCAGTGCTTCCTTAAATCCTGGCCACAGCCAGAAACGAGGCATGCAGGCTCGCCACCACGGTGATGAAGGCGGCACGGGAGAACTCCGGAGAGAGCAGGGGGAGCTTGTACACCATCCCTCCCTTCGGACAGTCGGCCACACAATCTCCACACAGGGTGCAGGAAAGTCCGGGGCGCCCTTTGGCAATATCTTCAGGCCGCAAGGCGCCGTAGCGGCATGTCCGGCCACAGGCCCCGCACCTGGTGCAGTCTTCGGGGAGGCGCATGCGCCAGGGTGAGCACTTGCCCAGGACATTGGCCACCAGGCCCATGGGGCAGACGCTGGTGCAGTGGATCATCCACCCCTTGCGTCGTGATACCAGCACCATCACGCCCACGCTGAAAATTCCGAACATGATGGCCAGGAGCAGGGCCGTAGATGCTCCCACGCCGAGATGGCGGAGTCCAAGGGCCATGAGCACGGTGAGGCTCAGGGTCCAGGCGCGGCCACGCCAGGGGGAACGTCGCGGCTGGGGCGGTTTCCTGCCCGACAGCCTGGAGCAGGCGTCGTCCCATGCGCCGATGTAGCAGAGATGGCTGCACCAGGCCGGTCCGGCGAGCAGCACCGAGGCCGTGAACAGCACGAGCATGAAGACTCCCTCCCCGCGATACAGGGGGCCGCCGAGGATGAGGGCCGGTACGGGCAAATGCAGCTTGCCGGTCATGAGAAAGGTTTCCGCACCTGCAAGGCCCAGGGCGAGTTGTCCGAAAAACACCAGGCTGAAGAGCCCCCAGATTTTGGAGCGTAGGGAGCGGTGTCTGGCAGGAGAGAGCATGACGCCGCCAATGAGCGCTGCATAGAGCGCGTGCAGCCAGATCTGCACCGGTCCAAAGCCGGGGGCGAAGCGCTCCATAAGCAATATGGAGAAGGGAGCCTTTGCACTGGCCAGGGACAGGATGCCGAATGTGAGTCCGAACATTGCGGCCTGTGGAGCTTCTTTCCCCTGTCCCTTGGAGAACCAGGCCCTGGCAGCGTCGTTGCGCAACAGGGCTATGGCCATGAGCGTGACCGCGCAGACCGCTCCGAGGATCAGGGCCATTCGCTGCCAGGGTTCGCCAAAGGCCATTCGCAGGCGTACCAGGCGCAGGGCCGTATCCAGCCATAGCCACGCCCCCCATCCGAGAACAGCCGTCAGTACCCAGCGCGCCCAGGCCTGTCTGGAAAAGACCAGCCCCAGGGAGAGAAGCAGGCACCCCACACGCCCGGTGTGCCCCCAGCGCAGGGAGTGTGCCGCCAGCAGCAGGAGGGTAAGTGACAGGATGCCGAGGATCAAGGCGCGCATGACATTACCGCAAGATGACTTCAGGGCCGTATTCCCGAATATGGTCGCCAAGTCTTGTCCCTTGGTGATATTCGCGCATGTAAAACCGCAATGCCGTCTTGAGCATGTCCAGGGCCTCGTGAATCTGAAATACTCCGGCAAATTCCCGGGCCAGGTGCGGATGACGCCCCAGGCGCCCCCCTGCCAGTAGCCGCAAACCCGACTCTCCGGGGGTGATCGCCTGCTCCAGGCAGGACCGTAGGCATATGCCGCAGGACAGGCAGGCCGAGGGTTCCATGATCGGAGTGGTGACGTCGTCGGGCAGGCTGAGGGCCTTGTCAGGGCAGGTTTCCACGCAGGTGCCGCAGGTGGAGCAGGCCTCGGGCATGATCGGCCGGACAGCGGCTATGCAGGCGAAGTCCGCTATGTGTGGCTGAGAGCAGCCATTGGGGCATGCCGACAGGTGCACGCGGAAGCGGTGGTGGTTTCTGGGCGCGCCGGGAATCTTCGAATACAGAAATTCGGGCCAGCCCGTCTCCTGAATTGCGGCCTCCACCTCAACGGGAAGTTCCTGCAGAAAGTTGTAGTCAGGGGTGGAAAGCGCGGCGTGATGGCAGTGCCGGAGAACTCCACGGCAAGCCTGGATTTCGTAGGTGTCGGTCTTGGCGGCGATCATGGAGGGTCTCACTGATGGTTGAGGGAGAAGAGTTCTTGGGAGAGTCTTACGGGAGAAATCCCCCCGCGAAACGCATTTTCAAAACAGGCATTATTATCCTCGAAAACAATGGCCGTGTCATTGACCAAGGTCAAATCAGGAACTGGGAGGGGTCGATGTGGTATTCTTTGGGATCAAGGGATTTGGTGATCCGCAGCCCGCCTTCCGATTCCCGCGAGAGGTCCAGATCCCGGGGCACGCAGGAGCGTACCTTCTTGTCCAGGATCACTTTCACGTTGGGATGCAGGGGGGTGCCGGGGTTCGGGCTGGAGACCAGGGCGAACATACCGTCCGAGAGTTGCACCAGGGAGCCGATGGGGTAAATGCCCAGAAAGTTGACGAATCGCTCAACCTGGGTGGGAAAAAAATCCTGCCCTCTCAGGCTGAAGATGGTGCCCATGGCCTTGTTGGGCTGGATGCCCTTCTTGTACACGCGCTCACTGGTCAGGGCGTCGTAGACGTCGGCCAGGCTTATCAGGCTGGCGAACAGGCCGATATGGTCCGCCGTTCGCCCCTCGGGGTAGCCGTTGCCGTTGAACTTCTCGTGGTGCTCCCCCACTCCCCGAAGCACCTCCTCGCTGATCCCCTTGAGCCTTCGAAGCAGCCTCACGCCCCTGGTGGGATGCTTCTTGATAACCGTGAACTCCTCGTCCGTGAGTTTGCCGGGCTTGTTCAGGATGGCGTCGGGGATGCGTGCCTTGCCAAGGTCATGGAGCAGACCGGCCAGGCCCAGGGGCAGGATGACATCCCTTGGCAGGCCGATGAACCGGGCAAAGCCCACGGTCAGCACGCCCACGTTGATGGAGTGGTTGTATGTGTATTCGTCGAACGCGCGCAGTTTGGTCAGGCTGATGAGGGCGTAGCTGTTGCGCATCACGCTGTCGATGACGCGCTCCACCAGCGCGGCGGAACTCTCGATGTCCAGGTTGATGCCCATCCGGGCGTCCTTGAACATGCTCTTGACCAGTTTCAGTGAGTCGGAGTGGATACGCTTGGCCTCGGCCATTTCCTTCCGGATGGAGAGGGCCTTGGTCTGGATGTCCCTGTCCGTGAGGCTGGAAAAGGTAATGGTGTCATGGATCTCTTCCTCCACGGACCTGGAAGGGGCGGTTTCGAACTGTGGGCTTTTACCCGGATCTATGAATGCCTCCCTGTACCCCTCGTTGATTATGCCCAGGATCTCCTCCTCACTGCGTATAACACCGGCCTTGGAGTATAGGTAAGGGTACTCGAACCAGGAAAGTCCGGTGTCTATGACGTGCATTCCGACACGCAGGGAGGTGATATCTATTTTCTTGCGCATTTTTTTTGCTTTTATGAAGCCGGGTGGATACGGAATGACGATAATTGAAAGTATTCCAAAAAGAATTGTTAATGCCAAGCAAAAAGGGCCTGTGGAGGATCGGTTTTGCGCCTTGCATGGAGAGAGGGTTTTGACATACATTTGCCGCGAGTTGGTAACATACTCATTTCCTCGGCTCATGCGAATCGTGATGAAAAGCAGGAGCGTCCGATGCCCGAAAACGACCTTGCCCACGTTCAAGAAGACACCCCGCACCCACAGCAGGAAGCGAAGAGACGTTGCGCTTTGGCGGTGGCCAATTTCAAGGCTGGAAAATACGAGCAGGCCAAATGCGAATTCGTGATCGCGCTCAAACTGTGGCGGAATTTTCCCGAGGCCTTGAGAGGCCTGGGCCTGACCTTCCTGAAGCTGGGGGACCGCGAACGGGCCGCCAGATATTGCAATGTGGCTGCGGATGTCTGCGCGCGGATGGGGCGCTTCGACGACGCCCGGGCCTACCATGCCCAGTGCCGCAAGGCCGGACTGCCCGCCCTCAACCCCTTCCACTCCACCGCACGGGCGCTGCTGGCCAACGGTGAGGTCGACAAGGCGGTCAGGGCTTGCGAAAACGCGCTGGAGTTGAGCCCTGAGGACGAAAACCTGGCCTGCCTGTATTGCAGGGTACTGGTCCGCAAGGGGGACAAGGACAGCGCCGGCCAGTTTCTTGCCGAGTTCGTGCGCCAGCATCCCAAAAGCATCAAGGCCGCGCAACTGGCCAGGGAGCTCCCCGCTCCAATTAAGAAGCCGTCCTCTCCGACGGACCTCGAGGCCCCCTTTGCCGAGGATCTGGAAGCCGAATGCGCGTGCCTGGAGCTCGACCCCCAAGCCAAGGAAGTGTCCGTCTCCGAGCCTGTCCGGAAGAATGCGGCCCGAAAACAAACTCCTGAAAAGGGGCCGGGATGCGTTCAGGACCCAAAGCAGGATTTCAAGGAAAAGCGCCGCTCACCGCGCGTTCCCCTGGCCGATTACCAGGTGCGTATCGGCAAGCGCAAATCCATACCCCACCCGGTGGTGGATGTGTGCAGGGACGGTATCGGATTCAAGGCACTTGAGAAAAATTTTCAAAGGGGCGACACTCTCGTCTTCGATCTCCTGATCCTTGAAAAACCCAAGATCAAGAAGATCTCGGCCGTGGTTCGGCATGTGACCAACGGCCTAGTGGGTTGCGAGTTCGTCAAAATGTCAAGGAAGCAGAGTAAGATTCTCGAGGAGATCATTTTTGCGGAACATGAAGAGGATGATTCCTTTCATGTGGAAGAAAAAGTCAATTTCAACATAGAAATGTGGTAGCCGTGCCGTGGATATTCATGCCTGGAAGCGTGGCGCCCATGGGAATATGCAATGGTTATCTGTTTTATTGGAGATTCCATAGTCAACGGTGTGGGAGACGTGGAGTGCCTGGGCTGGGCTGGACGGCTTTGCGCTGAAACCAAGAACATGAGGCACGCATTCACCTCGTACAATCTGGGTGTGCGCAAGAACTCCAGCAAGCACGTACTGGAGCGTTGGACAAGCGAAGTGGAGAGTAGGTTGCTGCCGGACGAGGAGATGATGCTCATCTTCGCCTTCGGTGTGGTGGACATGGCCATTCCTCCCGGAGCCACGAGCACCAACATATCGCTGGAGCAGTCCGTGGCCAATGCCCGGGCCGTGCTCGTGCCCGCTTCCTCCCGCTTCTCGGCCCTGTTCGTGGGGCCCACCCCGGTGGCAAATCCCGAGTTTACGTCAAGGATCCAACAACTGGACCAGAAGTATGCGGACCTCTGTCAGGAGCTCGGTGTTCCCTACCTGAGAATCCTTCCCCACCTCAAGGAGTCCGAAATCTATCAACTCGACCTGACCAACGGAGACGGCATACACCCCGCTGCTGCCGGATACGGACTCATCTTTAGACTGCTCGAAGACTGGAGTGCCTGGAAATCATGGTTCCCGGAAAAAGTTTAGATACTAAGACTGTTTTGTTGGATTTTGACGGTACCCTCGCCGACTCGGCCAGCGCCATCATCACCTCCATGAGCCGCACCATGGAGTACTTCGGATACCCCGCTCCCAGCGCGGAAATCATCCGCTCCAACATAGGCATGCCTCTGACCCAATCGCTGTCGAGTTATTTCGGAGGTGACACCCCCCCGCCCAACGCGGAACTCATCAGGGTCTACCGGACTTTTTACCCCGAGGAGGAGGCCAGGTCGGTCAAACTCTATCCCGGAGTGCTGGAGACGCTGCGCCAGGTCCGCCAGGCAGGATTGTTCATCAGCGTGGTGAGCAACAAGGGGGAGGTGGTCCTCGAGAAAACCGTGGTGCGCTTCGGATTGGACAAGGTGGTGGATCTGGTCAGGGGGCAGGTTGAGGACGTGCCCAGCAAGCCACACCCACGGTTTTTTCAGGAGCGCATCCTGCCGCACCTGCCCAATGGCCACGGTGCCCCTAACCCCGCCGCCATCCTGATGGTGGGGGATGCCTGGCAGGACATGGCCTTTGCACGGAACATCGGCGCTCGTGCCTGCTACGCCACCTACGGCTTCGGCGACCCCGAGAGCTGCCTGGAGCACGATCCGGACCACAGCATCGACAGCTTTTGGGATCTGGCAACGGTGCTGGGGCTCGAGGAGCGCCCCCCGGAAGCTCCATGAGCGAGGGGACCGGCCCCCCCGCCCTTGCCTCGTTGAGAAAGGAGCTGAGCGTCTCCGACCTGGAGTTGCGCATCCTGTTCTACATTCACCGGGCCGGCCCCGTATTTGCCTCCAAGCTGGCGAAAAGACTCGACAACGATCCCGGTATCGTGCGGGAGCGACTGGAAGCCCTGCGCGAGCTGGGATATGTGGAGCGCGTCAAGGGCGCCATGATCGAGTACCGCCTGGACAAGCGCAGCAAGGTCTCCAAGCACCGCAACCACCTCTATTACTCCCTCACCCGCAAGGCGCGGCACGCCCTGCGGCGGCGCGACACCGAGCTGGACTCCCTGGGCGTGAACCTGCGCCCCCCGTACAAACAGGCATGATCGACAAGACAGTGATCATCGATACCCTGCTGCGGAAGCTGGTCAGGCTCCCGGTGGGGGAGTACGTGGACATGCGCACCTACAAGCGCAACAGGGCCGTGGTTTTCGTGCGCCGGGGAGAGGACGATTTCCTCGTCATCGAGGACGGGTACGAACAGCAACGGTTCGAGAACGTCCCCCTGTTCAAGGTCAAGAAGCTGCTGAAAACCCTTTTGCAGCGAGAATTTCCCAGAAGTACGAAGATCAGGGTCTACACTCCGGGGCGGTTCGACGAGGACGACTGGCGAGCCATGAACCGCAAGGTCATATAATCGGAACCGAAAAACTCGATGAAGAGTTTTTCAAGAGCAATCATCGTAATAATTGTGCCAGTATTTCAAACTAATGAGGATACCGTCATGAGCACATTGGAAGCCGTCTCCACTGACAAGGCGCCGGCCGCCCTCGGCCCCTATTCCCAGGGAATAGTTTGCGGCGATCTGGTCTTCGTATCGGGGCAGACGCCGCTGATCCCCGGCACCAAGACGCTGGCCGGGGCCGGCATCGAGAAGCAGACCGAGCAGGCCCTCCTGAACGTGGCCGCCGTGTTGAAAGCGGCCGGGCTGGGGATGGACAGGGTGATCAAGGTCACCGTGTTCCTCACCAACCTGGAGCATTTTCCCACAATGAACGAGATCTATGCCCGGCACTTCGGTGAGCACAAGCCCACGCGTAGCACTGTCCAGGTGAGCGCACTGCCCATGGCCGCGGATATCGAGATCGAGTGCGTGGCGGTTCGCTAGAATCGCGTCCGTTAAGTTCATACATCTTGGAGCTGCGCGAAATGCGACACTATGGGCGTTCGGGAGACCGCGTTTTCGGCGAAGCGATCTTCCGCTCAATTCATAGTGGACGAATTGAGCGGACCTCACACGAGGGAGGCTTCGAGGGGATTACTGTTTCAAAAAACCTGTTGCGGAGGGGGGACCATTTGAAAATGGCTCCCCCCTCTTTTAAAATATGGTTATTGCCTTAGTTCCGCCGTTTTCCATGTTGCGGAGCAAAGGCAATAGCCACGTTTAAAACGTCTTGTCCCGAGTTAGTTTCAATACTTTTCCCGAACCATGTTGTCCATGGCCGCCAGCAATTGGGCGTACCCCCGGGCGTCGAGCAGGGCCAGCACGTTTCCCTGCACCACGTGCCGTTCGACGGAGAAGTCGGCCTTGATGAGCAGTGCCATGGTCTGTGCCGCGTCTTCGTCCTTCAACATGTCCTCGAAGTTTCGGGTATAGCGCAGGGGCGCGTAGTCCAGATGCCCTTCCATGGTGTTGGCCATGGCGCCCATGACCCAGATGAGGACGATATTTCCCACCTCCCGCAGGGTGTCGCAACGCAATCCATCCATGCCAGCGGGAATCTGACGCTCTCCGAGGATCAGTTCCACGAGGTTCGTGCCGCTCTCGGACTGGAAAAAAAGTGCCGCCAATCCGGAAAACGTCCCACGGAATCTGAGGGTTACTATGTCCATTTCCGCCTGGCAGGTGAGCCTGCCGTGACGTTTCAGCGCGGTCATGCGCATCAGCCGGATGGAAGGGGCGCTCAGCTCGATATGGGCTCTGGTCATCTGATTCAGTGCGCCGGCTGCCCGCCCCATACCAATGTTCACAAGCTCCTGAAGGACATCGAGTTGAAAATAGCTAAGTTCCACGTGCGCCTCTACGGATATGGCCCATTGCCGGTTTTGTTGGCATAAAGTCTGCATATTTCTTAAGATATGGCGTTGAGCGTAAAGAATTCCATCAAGTAGCGACCAGCGCTGTAAACTCTTTTTTCATTACGCCGAAAAAGATGCAAAAGGGGCCGCTCCGGCCGTTGGCGGCAGGGTGTTCGGCATCAAGAGCGGTCTGTGCCTCTGTTATGGCGGATGGTTTCGCCCCCAACGTGCAGCATACGGATGTATACGCCATGGAAATAAGCTGGCTTTATAAGACGATTGACGTCCTGGTCCATTATTATTCCCAAAACCCGTTGCCCTATTTCGCCATTCTGGCCTGGTTCCTTTTCAGCGTGTATTATGTTGTCAGGGCCTTCCGCAACTACGAGGCCATCAACAGGTACCTGTTGCAGATGATTCCCTTTGGGTTCACCGCGCTGGGTTTACTGGGAACCATAACCGGAATAATGGGTTTTGTCTGGCGTTTCACCCCCAATGAACTCATGAACGGCGCCTTGACGCTGTTCAAGGGCATCCTGGCCTCCGGCACCACCGCCGTGCTGGGCATCACCCTGGCCATTGTTTTCAGCAAGCTCATCTCCATGACCCACTACAAGGTGGAGATGCGCAAGGCCCTGGAAAACAACGAACTCTATGTCCTGAAGCAGATGCTCAAGCTGGACATGAAGGGCTACGCAAAGGTGCGCACCGAGGCCAGGGAGACCCTGGCCGCGCTCACGGAGATGGATCATGCCGCGCGCCGTGACGCCGCGGCCCAGACCGATGCTGTGACCAGCGCCCTGGTGGGCGGGAGCGAGACCTCCCTGGTGGAGAGTCTGGTCTCCGAGATCAGGGAGATGCGGCAAGATTTGCAGGGTGCGGCCGATTCCCTGCTCAAGGCCGGGGAGCGGCAGAACGAACTGCTCAGCCAGATAGCCAAATCCTTGTCCGCGGACGATCCCGCCGGTGTGTCCCGGCAGCTCCAGCAACTGCGCGGCGAAAGCAAGCAGCGCACCACCCGCATGATCGAAGAGTTGCGCGGCACCGGCGACTCACTGCGTCAGGGGCTGGGTGCCCAGTCCGAGGCCCTGGACAGCAGACTCGCCCGCATGGACGCCTCCCTCAAGACCGCCATCCAGGAGCAGACCGCCTCGACTGCCTCCTCCATCCTCAAGCAGACACAGGTGCTCGGTGAGACCATCAAGGCCTCTGCCGAGGACCTGAATACCCGCTCCGTGGAGCTTGGTCAGGAATTTGTCACAGCCCTGTCCGGCGAGATGGAGAGCGCCCGCGCCCTGGCTAAGGAGAACGCCGATTCCCTTTCGCGGGATGTGAAACAGGCCGCGGAGTCCACCAGCCAAGCCGTGCGCGAGGCCCAACGTGAAAACGCTGAGCAGCGGCGCGAGCAGCATGAGGCTCTGGGCAAAAGCACCGAGGAGTTGACCAACATCGCCAGGGAGCAGGGTGAGCTCCTGGCCGTGCTCATGGATCAGGTCGCTCCAAAGCGTGGGGAGAACCTGGTGCAACGGCTCAACACCATGCGCGCGAAGCTGCGGGAGCTGCGGGAGCAAGGCCAGGAGGGGCGCGTCCGGACAGAGAAGGCCCTTCAGAATCACCAGGAGGCTCTCACAAGCATGCAAAGAGAGCTCGGCGAGTTCATGTCCACCATGTCCAGGCAGCAGGTCAAGGCCGCCACAGACGCCGCCCTGCGCGCGCTGCGTGACTATGAGGGCGCCATACGCCCCGAAGTGGAGCGCCTCATCGGCACCAACGGCAGGGAGACCAGGGAGGCACTGCGCCGCCTGGGCGAGGACATGGCCAACCGCACAGGCTCGGTGAACCAGAATTTGCGAACGCAACAGGGTGGTCTCGATGACATCGGGAACCGTCTGCGGGAACTCGGCGCCAACATGCAGGTGGCCTACGGCCGCATCGAGGAGCTGGCTCAAAGCACGCGGGACATGGCCAGCGAGGGAACCCGAGTCAAGGAGCTCGTCCAGGAGGTGAACCTGGCGCTCAACTCCGGCAGGGAGCTGCAGAAGATAGTGGCCATGGTGGAGCGCGCCGCGATCCATGGAAACGGCTCCAACGGGAACGGCAAGGGCAAATCCACGGACAAGCTCGGCAACAGCATGCAGAGGCTCATCAGCCGCCTGGGCGAGATAGACACCATCAAGAAAACCGACGAACGCTTCTGGCGCCAAGTGGAGCGGCAGATGAACGACGGCATCCCCATCATCATGGGCGGGAACAAGCTCTCCCTGCACGATGACCTGAACGGGTCGTTCCAGAACCGTCTGCAACAGAGCTTCCTGAACCTGGACAAGATCCTCCAGGCCATTGTGGAAGGCTATCAGCGCAAGAGCAACACATTGACCCAGTAATGGGAAACATAGATTTTGCGAGGGGGAAACCCTTTGAAAAGGGTTCTCCCCCTCGCGCTTCCCTTTCCCAAACGTAATTATTGAAAAGCTCAAGATGCTCTTATGCATTTCACTGAAACAATGAGACATTGTTTCAGTGGTGAGCCTTGCTTCAAGCCGAAAATGCTAAAGAGTTTTTGAGGTGGGGGTTCGGGGGAGGAGCTTTTAAACAAGCTCCTCCCCCGGCTTTTTTCGAGGTGTTACTTCAGATTCATGGGGCGGATGGGGGTGCCGGGCACCACGGACTCGCGTGCCGCCTCGACGACCTCATCCTGCCATTTCTCGCCGTATATCTGTCTGGCCAGGAACTCCAGGGTGTGCAGCACTGGCCGGATTTCCTTGTCCATGCCCATGAGGTTGCGCTTGATGCCGATCTTGCAGGAAGGGCAGCCCACAACTATGGGCGCGTCCTCCGGGTAGTTGGCGAGGTCGCTCTGCAACTGCGTGCGTTTGCGTTCCTGCAGCCTTGAGTAGATCTTGGGCGAAGTCAGGGCGCCCAGGCCGGATTCGCCACAGCAGCGCGGGCTGAGTTTCACCTTTGCGCCGGTGATTTCCGCCAGCGCCCCCTTGTATGCGTCGGCGGCCTTGGTGGCCGGGATGCCGCTCCACTCCGCGTGGCACGAGGCATGATAGAGCAGCTGCTCAATGGCTGGCATCCGGGGAGTATCGCCCTTTTTCCGATCCAGCTGCATGATGTACTGCACCACGTCCATCTGGTTGAGTTTCTCGTGAAGGGACATGTCCAGCTCATAGCGGTGCAGGCCGTCGCGGCAGGAGCCGCAGGCCGTGAGCAGGTGGCGCACGAACACGCCCTCTGCCTTGGCCTCGTCCAGCAGTTTGCGGAATGCGAAGATGTTTCTTGCCTGGTTGGTGGTGTAAGCCTCTTCGCAGCCGCTCACCAGCAGGGGGTAGCCGCAGCAGAGATGTTCCTTGGGGATGACCACGCCAACGCCCTGGGCCAGCAGCAGTCGCAGGGCCGCGAGGCCGATGGAGCGGAAGAATAGCCCCCCGCCGCAACCCGGAAAGTAGAAGACCGCTTCGGTACGTCCCGGGGGGCGTACCGAAGGCAGAAATATGGAGCCGTGGGACAGTTGCAGGGTTTCCGTGAGGTTGGTGAAATCAGTGACAGGTCCGGGTCCTGTGAACAGCGGGTTTTTCGCCCGTCTGCGCCAGGCGGCCGGGATCAGGCCGATGGCCTTGTTCTGGATGCTCTGCCCGACGCTGGCTGCCTTGGCTGCCAGGGGCACGCGCTTGGACGGCGCGGCCACCAGGTACTCAAGCACCTTGGTCTTTACGGGGTGCCCGCCGGATTCCTTGTCCTCCAGCAGGGAGCGCAGGTGCAGCATGACCTTGGGCGAGTCGATCTTCACGGGGCAGATGGCCGTGCACTTGCCGCAGCCGGTGCAGTGCTCCATGAGGTTGCGCAGCTCGTCCATGAGGCGCTTGTCCGGCACGCCGCGGTTGATCTGCGAGTAGTAGATGGCTTCGATGAGCGCGCCCAGGCTGATGTTCTTGTTCCGGGGGTGGAAGATCAGCGTCTTCTCCGGATAGTACATGGGACAGACCTGCTTGCACTTGCCGCAGCGCGTGCAGACCTGGATGTTCTGCAACAGGTTGATCAGGCGCTCCTTCTCGGGAAGGCCGCTCTTTCGGATGTCCTGGATCAGCCGGTTGAAGGAGAAGGTGTAGGGCACCACGGGAAGGTCGCGGCTGACGAGCTTGCCCGGGTTGAGCACGTTCTTGGGGTCGATCTCCTGCTTGTACTTGCGCAGGGCCTGGATCTTGTCCTCTTCCAGGAACTTGATCTTGGTGATGCCCACACCGTGCTCGCCCGTGACCTGGCCCCGGAGTTCCAGAACCTTGTTGAAGACCTTTTCCGCGGCGCCTTCGGCCTCGTGCAGCATCTCGGCGTCGTTGGAGTTCACCGGCATGTTCACGTGACAGTTGCCGTCGCCCGCGTGCATGTGGCTGGCGATGACGATGCGCTTGGCCTGCATCTCGGTGTAGATGAGGTCGAGTTCGGCCTTCATGCCTGGGTAGCGTGAGCGCAGGTCCTGGAAAAAGTAGAACACCTGCATCTCCAGCTCCTGCTCGCTCAAGCCGTTGGTCTTGCTGTCGCCCTTGAGGATGGAGGTGGAGTAGTCGCGCTCCATGGCCAGGAATTCGTCGTCCACTGCCACCCAGGGCAGTTCGCCGACCATGTTCAGAGCGGCGCGGTAGGCCTTGGCCAGGTAGTATATGTTCAGCTCTTCGAGATAGGCCGCGAACTCGGGGATCACGTCCGTGGGGATGACGATGTCCTCGTTGATCTTGAAGCCCGAGGTGCGTTTGGAGATGGCGGACAGCTTGTGCCGGTCCTCCCAGAAGATCTCGGCCTCCTTGTCGGTCTTGGCCTCGAACACATCCGCGTTGTCATAGGGCGCCACGATGTTCAGGACACTGGAGACAGCGTCCTCCAGGGCCTCCAGGTCGTCGGAGTCCATCTGCACCAGCAGCACCGAGATGGGCATGCCCTCGTAGGCGCTGCTCTTCTTGCGGTAATCGATGGCCTGAACATACTTGATGTTGAACTCCTCCAGGGCGCTCATCTTCACCTTGTCACCCTGGGAGCGGATCACGTTGCGCAGCCCCACCAGGTCCTTGATCACCAGCATGGCGTTGTGCATGGTGCGGCCGAAAAACTCCAGGCACAGGGTGCGGGAGTGGGTGAGTTTCTTGTGCAGGGTGAAGCACCCCTCTGTGATGACGCCGTCAACGCCCTCCTTCTGCACGCCGGGCAGGCCGCCGAAATACTTGTTGGTCACGTCCTTGCCCAGGCCCGGGCTTCTGATCTCGTCGCTCTCCAGGGTCACGGACCGCAGCAGCTCCTTGCCGTTGTCCCGGGTCACCTTGAACACATCGAAGCTGGCGCCTTCCCCCTCCTGGATTTTGCTCCAGGGGTGGTCCTTGCGGCGTACCTCCAGCAGCTCGCCTGTGGGGGTGACGATTTTATAGCTGAGGATGTTGTCGATGGTGGTGCCGTATTCGAAGCAGAAGGGGCCGCCCGAGTTCTCCGAGATGTTGCCCCCGATGGAGGAGGCCGACTTGGAGGCCGGGTCCACGGTGAAGAGCAGTCCCAGCTCGCCCGCTGCCTTGATGGCGTCCTGGGTGATGACGCCGGCCTCGGCGCAGAGGATCTTGTTCTCCACGTCGATGTCCACAATGGATTTGAACATGGACAGGCTGAGGATGATGGTCCGGCGCTGGGCTGGGATGGCGCCGCCGGTGCAGCCGGAGCCGCCGCCCCGGGGCACGATGGAGAAACCCATCTCGTTGGCCAGGAGCACGATCTTCTGCACCTGCTCGGTGGTGGAAGGCGTGACGATGGCCATGGGAATTTCCATGCGCAGGTCCGTGGCGTCCGTGGCGCACTCCACCAGGGTGTTGGGCCTGGTGCTCAGGGCGTCATCGGGCAGAAATTTGCCCAGACGCTCCATGACCTTGTCCTTGAAGGTCTGATCGTCCTGGTACTCCTTCCAGAAGTTCCGCACGCCCTTTTCCAGGACATGCCTGAACTCCGGAGCCAGGGAGGGCATGGAGTCCCGAAGCCGGGACTTCACGCTGACATACACCAGCCCCGGGTCGATAAAGGGGTTGTAGCGCAGGAGAAACAGCTCTTCCGCGAGACGGATGGCAAGTTCGCGGACATCCTCGGGCCAGCCCTTGGCGATTGTCGCGTCCAGACGCAGCACCCGTGCCAGGAGTTGATCAGATGCTATTGATATATGTGGACCTTTCGAAGGCATGGAAAGTTATCCTTGTTGAAGTGAATCGTGCAAGCTAAAGACATAGAACACGCCGTGCCCCATGGCAAGGCCGGAAACATGGGCTTTTTTCCAGAAAGATCACTCGAAGTGCCGCACCTGAGATCGCGGAAATCACCGGCCGCATGGCGCGGGGGCGGAGGCAGGGGGAGGTTTGCGCACAACCACTTCATGTTTCGGGGTATTACGCCGGCGCGATCCCTCTCTTCAGAGTCTTCATGAACTGTCCGAAGTGGGGCAGGAACGCCTCGAACATGGGGTTGCCCTTGTTCTCCAACATCACCTCCGAGAACAGCTTCAGACCCACGCCAAAGGCCTGGTCCATTTCCGGGGTAAAGTCGTCCCGCAACCCCAACTTCTCCACGATGGCGAAGATGTCGCCGTGAACTGCGACCTCGAAGTTCAGAGGAAATTGGTTGGTTTCCCCCCTTTGGGAGCGGGGCGGTGTTCCACAGTGATGCGATATGTATGTTTGTTCATTGTCTCGCCGCGTCTGATCAGCCCCGCCCCCTCCCGTGAGGGGAGCGTCCGCCACGACCGCCGCGGCCATGGAGAGGGTTGCCCTTGCACTTGCGACCCTTGCCGCGCGTGTGCCCCTGGAAGGGTTCCCGGCACACGAGGTCGTCCTTCAACGAGTCGGCGATCTTTTCCAGAATGTTGCGTAGCTGTTCACGCTCGGTATCGTCGAGGCAGCTGAAAAGCGCGTTTGAGGATTCTTGCCCTGAATCCCCCAAAGAGGTGGGGGCGGTTTCTGCCTGTTCCGTGGCCGTGACCACGAAGCTGCGCCTGTCCTTTTCATTCCTCGCGCGGGTGATGAGCCCGTTTAGTTCCAGTTTTCCCAGCACCTCGCTCAGGGAGGAGGAGCGGACATCGAGGATTTCGAGCAGCTCGCCCTGGTTGATGGAGCCGTGCTCCCTGATGATGGAGAGCACGTGATTCTGGGCGTGATGCGCGTGATCACGGCGATGATACGCCCTGGCCATGAGCCTGGCGGTCCGGTGAAACAGCATGCCCAGGCCCTCGCTGACCAGGGGCGGGGAGTCGTTGTTGTCCTGGTTCATGGCCTACCCTTCCTGTCTGGCGTTTTGGGAGTTG
Source organism: Desulfovibrionaceae bacterium (assembly GCA_963674665.2). Taxonomy (GTDB): domain Bacteria; phylum Desulfobacterota; class Desulfovibrionia; order Desulfovibrionales; family Desulfovibrionaceae. The sequence continues at coordinate 70,881 of CAXXPL010000001.1, forward strand.
GCAAAGGCCTTGCCCTTGCCGCAGGATGGATCGCTCAGGGGGCAGTGGTTTTCGCAGATGGGGCAGAAGCCGGCGTCCATTGGCAATGACTCGGCTTTCGGGCCTTCCAGGCTTTGCTCCGGCGACAAGCGGGGATGCTCCTCCCTGAGGGTGTGCATGCGGCCAAATCCGCGGCCTCTTCCCTGTCCGCGTCCCAGTCCTTTGCCACTAGCACGTCCTCGTCCGTGGTCGCGCCCCTCGTGGCAGCCTGATGCGTATCGTTCGTGTTTTCTATGGAATCCAAACATGTTGATGTCTCCTTTGGATACGGTTATTTGAAGAGGTACCTTCGTTTTATCATGGAATATAGCGAGCCGAATCCGATTGTCAAGATGTGGAGGTACCTTTTTATTTATCCGAAGGAGTGAATAAGGGAGAAAGCTTCGTGCCAAGGGGCGCTGCTGGACAATCCCGATGGAGGTGTGAGCGGCAAGGCATGAAGAATGATTTGGAAAACGAATTGGAGGAAGGGAGGACCGGTTCAAGTGTTCAGGTGGTGCAATTGGGAAAGGTGCCGATCACGGAATCGTGATTCGGCATTGAAAGGTGCTGCCCCCCTGTCCGGATGAATCCGGAATTTCCTGACCGCTATCCCTCTTCGAGGCGTCTCGTGAAGGCTTCCTCGTCCATGTCCAGGACTTCGTTTTTGACGAGAAAAGAGGCCACGTTGGAGAGGACGGAACGCTGCGCCGGATGCTGTCCGGCAGATCCATCCCAATGGCGTCGAAATAATCCTCGGGGCTGTCGAACCTGCTGTCGGAATCCGCTTCAAGACGTATGGAGCGTTTGCGCTGATACATGATGGCCTCCCGGGGCCTTCCCGTGTCTTGCTCACGGTGGTTGGCTGGCGCGCCGGTCAGGCGCTTCCACTGCCCTACGGAATCAAGCCCTGGTATAGTATCTAGAAAAAGTCAAGAGAAATATCGTCCAGTGACATTTCTTTTCAGTCCAAAGACAGGAAACCAGGCTCGTAAGGGCCGCGTTTCGGGGAGCGTCGATGGATGGCAGGGTGGAGGAAGGGGAGGTGACGCGGGATAAGTGTTTGGGAGAAAAGAAGGATGAGACAGGCGGGTGTCGATGATGGGGAGCACGGGCACTCCAGGCCCGACATGGCCGCCGTCCGGATCTGATGCAACCGGATCACAGAAATGTCCCGCCCGGGGGACATTGGCCGTCAGGTCTGATGGTTGGCGGGGAAGAACATGTCAACTGTAGTCGTCTTCATTCTCTTCGCTTTCCTCTTCCTCGAGTTCCTCGACCATCTCTTCGAGAATGGCGTCCATCTCCGAACAAAATTCCTCGAGTTTCTCTTCCAGAAGATCTCGTCGTTTTCGAATCGCTCGAAATAGTTGAGGATGCCCGTATTGGTGATGATTGTAGTCAGCCACCATTTCCGCCAGCCTGTCGCCCTTTTCGGCCATGAGCCATCTCCTTGTCGCTCGTTGGGTTTGCCGCCGCAGCCCTTGTGTGACCCGCAGCTTTTTTTTGGATATACCCCATTTTTAGCTCTTGGCAACAAGCTTGTAAGTAGCAAAATGTGTTCCCATTGCTACATTGTCGCGTTTACAGACAGTTGCGAGCCGGGTATAAATTTCGGCAACATGCTGTCTGCCCTTTGTTTTCAAGCAGGCCAGGGGGGCGAAACACTTGAGGACGGTTCGAAGAAACTGCTGTAGGGCCGTGCCCAGGCAATAAAAACACTCAAGGAGAATCATGATGCATCGAGGACAGGTGATGGTGGATGTTGAGCGCTGTACCGGATGTGGCAAGTGCGTCCGGGTGTGCCCAGACAAGACCCTGGTTTTGCAGGAACAGGAGGGGGGGCAAGCGCGCCAGAGCCATCACGGACACGTGTCTTGGTTGCGGCCACTGCCAGGCCATGTGCCCCGAGGATGCGGTACGGGGTAACCTTTGCCGACGAATGGGCCACGGCCTGGGCCAACTTTCAGAGCGATGAATCCTGGCTCCCACCCGGGGAGTATGCCACCGGCGAGCTAGTGCGGTTGATGCGCTCCAGGAGGTCCTGCCGCAACTTCATGGATAAGGCCGTGCCCCTTGATCTGCTGGAGGATCTGGTACGCATCGGGGTAACAGCGCCTTCCGGCACCAACTGCCAGCTCTGGACCTTCACGCTGCTGCCCACACGGGAGCGGGTCATGACCCTTTCCGACAAAATCAAGGATTTTTTCAGGGATCTCAACAAGAAGGCTGAAATGAGCTGGTTGCGGAACGCCCTGGCCCTGGTGGGGCAGCCGGATCTGAAAAACTACTATTACGAGTACTACGCCTCGGTGCGCGGGGCCATCGAAGCCTGGGAGGAGCGCGGCGAGGACCGGCTTTTCTACTCCGCGCCGGCAGCCATCCTCGTGGGCATGCGCCCCGGCGCGAGCTGCCCCGCCGAGGATGCCATGCTGGCCACCCAGAACCTTCTTCTAGGCGCACACGCACTGGGGCTCGGCACCTGTCTCATCGGCTACGCTGTGGAGGCCATGCGGCACACCCCCCGCATCAAGGACGCCGTGAACATCCCCCGCAAGGAGCCGGTATACGCCGTCATCGCTCTGGGGTGGCCCGCTTGGCCCGAAGAGGCCTATCAGCGGGTCACCAGCCGCCGCAAGCCCCTGGTGCGCATATAGATGCCGGGGAGAAGGGAAAGAGAATTTCCGGGGTGAACCCTTATGAAAGGGAGGGCACCCCGCCCCTTTCCAAAGATCTTTTAATGTTGAAGCGTTGCGTAGACGGGTGGCATCTATTTATTGTCCGGAGTCGGATACGGGAATGTTTCACTTTCACCAGCGTATTGTGCTAGTGTAGCATTAAGAAAAATAGCTTTATCATATTGAAGTTTTTGAGGAGGTGGGCCGGAGGGGGGTCCTTTTTAAATAAGAACCCCCCTGAGGTACCAAAACCCACAACACAAGGAGTCGGCAATGCCAAGGCCAGAGGACAGAATATACGAGCCCGGGGCCACCCGGGCCGCCATCAAGGACGCGGTGCGCAAGGGCCTGCTCACGGGGTTGGGCGCCGCGCTGTTGACCCGTGAGAGGATAGGCCAGGTCATGGACAGGCTCGTCCAGGAGGGCAAGGTCACCACGGACGAGGCCAGGCGAATGACCGACGAGCTGGTGGAAAAGGGCAGGGGCGAGTTCAAGGACCTTCAGGAGCGCATCCAGGAGTCCCTGCACAAGGGATTGCGCGAGCTGGATGTCGCCACCACTAAGGATCACGAAACCCTGGAAAAGCGCATCGAGTCCCTGGAAAAGGCCAACCAGGCCCTGGAGATCAGGCTCGCGGCGCTGGAAAAGCCCGCGAAGCGGAAGTCTGGAGACAAGGGGAACGGGTAGCTGAATGGATTTGAATACGTTGCGCCACCTGGGGCGGTTCAAGGAGATAATCGTGACCCTTGCCCGCTTCGGGTTCGACGAGGTGGTGGACAGACTGGAACTACCCGAAAGGTTTCTGCCGTTCATCGAAACGCGGGGCGAGGGGGCCGGGGTCGCCTTTGAGGAGCGGATACGCATGCTCCTTGAGGCCCTTGGCCCTACCTTTGTGAAGCTTGGGCAGGTCTTGAGCATGCGCCCGGACATAGCGCCCCCGAAATTGCTGGTGGCCCTGCGGAAGCTTCAGGGCGAGGTGGGCGCCAGTGCCTTTTCACCAGATCAAGGGCGTGGTGGAAGAATGCCTGGAGTGCTCACTGGAGCATGCCTTCAGCTCCTTTCAGGAGGAGCCCCTTGCTTCGGCCTCCATGGGGCAGGTGCACAGGGCGGTGCTCAGGAAAGAGGGCTTGCCCGTTGCCGTGAAGGTGCTCAAACCGGGCATCAAGGACAAGCTCATCGTGGACCTCTCCCTGCTCGAAAACCTGGCCGAGACCCTGAACGGAAAGATAGACGCCCTGCGCATGTACGACCTCCCGGGCATTGTCAGGGAACTCAAGTCCATGCTGCTCAGGGAACTGGACTTTCATCGCGAGGCCCGGAACATCGAGATCGCCAGGGGCAACTTGGCTGAGATGAAGGGCATACGCATCCCCCTTGTCTATCCCACCTATTCCTGCCAGCGCGTCCTGACCATGGAGCTGTTCAACGGCCGCATGATTAACCAGGTTCGCGAGGAGGAATTCAGGGATTTCGAGGAAATGGGCAAGCTCGGGTTGCGCGTGGTGCTGAAGCAGATCCTGGAGGACGGCTTTTTTCACGCCGACCCGCACCCGGGCAATCTCATGCTTCTGGAAAGCGGTGATGTGGGCATCATCGACTGGGGTATGGTGGGGCGCCTGACCTACAACATGCGCCAGGAACTCATCAGCATGATCTACTACGTGGAGACGCGGGACACGGAGCGCATCATCGACCTGATCCTGCAGATGTCCGACTCCGAACCGCCCCTGCGCCTGGAGATGCTGGAGCGGGACATCATGGATGTGCTCGACGCCTACGTCAACGTGCCTGTGGGCGAGATTCAGGTGGGGGCGTTGCTGCTGGAGCTCACCAACCTGTTCCGGGATTACGGAATTCCCATCCCGCCGGGCCTGGCCACAGTGGTCAAGGCACTGCTCAGCGGCGAGGGGTCGGCACGGCTCATCTACCCGGATCTGGACGTCATCGCGGAGGCCCGCCCCCTGGTGGAGAGGCTGGCCAAGGAGCGGTTCTCAAGGCGTAACATTTTCCGCGCCCTGCGGCGAACCCTGGAGAGCGCCTGGAAGTTGCACAGGCAACTGCCCGCGCGGCTGGACAATCTGGTTCGCAAAGCGGAAAAGGGCGAGATCTCCGTGCGGCTGCGGCACGAGAACCTATCGGGCCTGCGCGAGACCCTGGAGACAGCCTCCAACCGGCTGTCCCTGGCCATCATCCTGGCCGCTCTTTTTCTTGGTTCGTCCCTGATAATCAACTCCAAGCTCGAACCCCTGCTCTTCGGCTACCCCGCCCTGGGCGTTCTCGGGTACATCAGCTCGGGTTTGCTCGGCCTGTGGCTGGTCATCATCATTCTGCGCAGGAAGAAATTCTGACAAGAGTCGGGCAAAATGGTATGAAGCGATGGATGTCACCTCGAGAAGCCCCTTTTCACCTCTTTGCCGCCATTTTTAGACCGAAAAGGTGGAATTTCCGGAACGACCGTTCAAATTCTTGCCATTTGGACTCAGAGGGCCTAGGGTGCGCCGTTGCAACGGAGAACCATAACGGCTACGCCCTCCGAGCGCCCATACCAAGGGTGGAGGGGCGGACAGCCGCAGAGCCGATACATGCATATAGCACGCGAACGACAAGAAATTCCCCTTGATCTTGCCAAGGGCAGTTGTGTGACCATTGGCAATTTCGATGGTGTGCACAGAGGGCACCAGAAGCTCATCAGCACCATCATCCACAAAGCCAGGCTGCGGGACATGCACAGCGTGGTGGTGTCCTTCTGCCCCCACCCCTTGCACGTCCTTGTGGGACCGCATACCCCTCCCTTCATCACCGTCCGGGAGCAGAAACTGGATTTCATCGAGGCCCTGGGCGTGGACCTGACCATGTTGCTGCACTTCACCAAGGACATGGCCGCGCTGGAACCAGAGGAGTTCGTGCGCCGCTACCTGGTGGAGTGGTTGAACACCAAGGAACTGGTGGTGGGCTACGACTACTCCTTCGGAAAGGGGCGCAAGGGCAATTTCGCGCTTCTGCAGGAGCTGGGGAGCCGCCACGGATTCAATGTGGAGCGGCTGGACCCGGTGATCATCAACGACGCCATCGTGAGTTCCACGCGCATACGGGACATGATCCGCGCCGGGGACGTCTGGGGGACCAAACCCCTGTTGGGGCGCTTCTACGTGGTGCGCGGCGAGGTGATACACGGCAAGAACAGGGGCGGCAGGCTCCTGGGCTTTCCCACCGCCAATCTCAAGCTGGAGAACGAGGTGCACCCCGCCACCGGCGTCTACGCGGTCTGGGCGCAACTCAACGGCGATATCCTGCCCGCGGTGGCCAACATCGGCAACAACCCCACCTTCGGCAACACCGAAGTGAGTGTGGAAGTGCACCTCTTGGACTTCAACCAGGATCTGTACGGCCGTGAGCTGCGGGTGCATTTCGTGCAGCGGCTCAGGCCGGAAAGGAAATTCTCTGGCCTGGAGGAACTGGTGGCCCGCATCCAGGAGGACATCTCCCTGGCCGTGCGGATTCTTTCGGCTCCCGAAGCCAAACCTTGATTTCCGCCGACAGGAGTGGATAACACTCGGGGGGCGGGATACGACTTTCAGCAACAACTTAATGGGCTAACTATTTTATCTTGAAAGCCTTACCACAAGCCCTGCTCTGAGCATCTTGTGCCGCTGAAGCGGAAAAGAGCCATGAACTCCGACAACAATTTACCAAAGGACTCGGATCCTAAAGACTATCTGCATCGTCCCACCGAGGCCATGCACGCCAAGATCCTGCGCTACTGGCTGCTGATCAGGCGTTCCTACCTGTCCGTGGGCAATGTGCGCTGGCTGCTTTTGGGCGTGCTCATGGGTGTGCTGTCCGGCGTGGCGGCCATAGGCTTCTTCTATGCCATCGAAGGACTAAAGCACCTCTGGATCGGCGGGCTGGCCGGTCTTTCCCTGCCCGGACCCGCGGGCGAGGAGATCTTCGCCTCGGAAGAAGGCGCCGTCGCCCTGAAAACGGCGAGCAGGGTTTGGGTGATACCCATCCTGACCACCGCGGTGGGGCTGCTTACGGGCTGGCTGGTGTCCCGCTTCATTCCGGAGTCGCAGGCCGGTGGCACCGACGGCACCGATGCCATGATCAAGGCATTTCACAACCAGGGCGGGGTCATTCGTCCGAAAATACCCATCATCAAGGGCCTCACCTCGATCCTGACCATCGCCTCGGGCGGCAGTGCGGGGCGCGAGGGCCCCATCACGCAGATCGGCGCGGGCATCGGCTCCTGGCTGTCACTCAAGCTCAAGCTCTCGGCCAGGGAGCGACGCATCCTGCTGCTGGCTGGTGCGGCCGGAGGCCTGGGCGCCATATTTCGTGCGCCCATGGGCGCGGCCCTCACAGCCATCGAGGTCATCTACATGGAGGACTTCGAAGCCGAAGCCGTGCTTCCCGCGGTACTCTCCTCGGTGGTGGCCTACTCCCTGTTCACCATGGTCTTCGGCCATCAGCCCATGTTCGGCATCCCCACCTTCGAGTTCCACAGCCTGCGCGAGCTGCCCGTGTACGTGGTGCTGGCCCTGTTCTGCTCCCTCATGGGGTGGATCTATGTGCGCACCTTCAGGTTCGTGAAGTACTCCGTGTTCCGCAGGTTGCAGGAAAAGGTGGGCCTGATGTGGGCCACGGGACTGGGCGGACTGGGCATGGGCCTTCTCGGTTGGGCCTATCCGAACATGCTTACCGGAGGGTACGGCTGGGTGGAGATGGCCATCCTCGGCGAGCTCGGTATCGGCACCATGCTGGTCATCGCCCTGGGCAAGACCTTGGCCACCTCCCTGACCATCGGCTCGGGCATGAGCGGCGGCATGTTCGCCCCGGCCCTTTTCGTTGGGGGCATGAGTGGCGGCGTCATCGGCTACGGAGCCCACGCCCTGTTTCCCGCCATCGTCACCCAACCCGGCGGCTACGTTCTGGTGGGCATGGCCGCGTTCTTCGCCGGTGTGGCCAACGCGCCCATCGGCCCCTTGCTCATGGTCTGCGAACTCACCAAGGGGTATGGCCTGCTTGCGCCCCTGATGTTGTCGTCGGCACTGTGCCTGATCCTGAACCGCAAGGTCTCGCTCTACGAGAACCAGTGCGACAACAAGTTCGAGTCCCCGGCCCACGCCGCCGATTCCACCATCAACGTGCTGGAGCGGCTTCAGGTCAACGAGTTTTATCAGACCGGCCGCGGCACCGTGCTCGAGGAGTCCATCACCCTCAAGGCGCTCACCGACATCATCTCCGGAACCAACGAGTTCAATTTTCCGGTGGTGGATCGCTCCGGAGCCTACATAGGGATCCTCACTCTGCAGGACGCGCGCAAGGTGCTCTTCGAGGACGTGCTGTACGACATCGTGCTGGTGAAGGACCTGATGCGCCCCCCTGTATACGTAAGGCTGGACTATGATCTCTACACCGCCCTGATGCGCTTCGTGGGCACCGACCTTGTGCAGATCCCGGTGCTGGACGAGAACAGTCGCATCGTGGGGCACATCACCCGCGAAGACGTGTTCAAAGCCTACTCCGACGCCATCAAGAGCCTGAAGGAAGAGGAACAGGTGTAGGGGAGCGGTAACGGTATTGATAGATTTCCGGGGGAAACCCTTTTTGAGAAAGTGTTCCCCCCGGTAACTTCCCGATTTTCCCAATCAGCTCAGCATGTCTTGTGCACCATCTCCAGCAGGGCCTGCATGGCTTTGTTCGGATCCGGGCGTTCAAAGATGTTGCGTCCCGCCAGTACGCCTTTTGCGCCGCAGTCCAGGGCGGTCTGCATCATGGAGAGGAATCCTTTAAAGGCGGGCTGGCTGGGACCTCCGGCCACCAGCACCGGAGCGGGGCAGGACTCCACCGCCAGGGCGAAGCTCTTGGACTCTCCGGAAAAGGGGGCGCTGACGATGTCCGCGCCCAGCTCTCCGCCCAGGCGGATGCAGTGGGCGATGAGGCTGGGATCCAGTTCGTTCACTATCTGCCCCCCGCGGGCATAGATCACCGCGAGTACCGGGAGCCCGGCCTGGTGAGCCTCGTCCGTGATCATGCCGAAGTCAGTGAGCATCCGGTCTTCCAGGTCATTGCCGATGTTCATGTGCACGGCCACGCAGTCGGCGCCCAGACGCAGGGCCTCGGGAACCGAGCAGACGATGCTCTCGCTGTAGACCGGGAGTCCGTGCCTGGTGCCGCCGGAGAGCTGGACCACCAGGTTGCAGGCCAGGGGTACCTGGTCACCGTATGCCCTGACCATGCCCTTGTGCAGCACCACACCCTGGGGAGCGGGACCCGCCGCCATGGCGAGAAGTTCCCGGGTATTGCGCACTCCGGGCGTCATGCCGCTGTTCACGCCGTGATCCAGGGCCAGAATTACGGCCCGGCCGCTTTCAGTGTTGAAAAACCGTTGCTGTTTTCGCGTGCTTCCTGTCATGAGGCCTCCCGCTTGGAATATTGCGTAAGAAAGCATGCTTTTGCAAGATATTCAAGCCTTCAATGGGGGAGCGTGGAAATCCGGCGCAGGGCGGCGTGGAGGAGGCATGTTCAGCCACGGACGAACCTGGACACTTCCTCGCAGTGTCTCCAAGGGTTGGAGCGGTCACGAACACGATGAAAAAGCGCTATCTGAAATCCCAGTTGTAAACCGCTTGGGCCATTTCTACCAGTTTGTCGTTCTGATGCACCAGGACAACCGTGTAAAAGCCCTGGATCTGGGGGTAGTTGAACAGAACCAGGCTCTCTTCCCCCTGATCCCAGTCCAGACGGCCGGGATTCACCATCTGCCCCGGACCATGCCTTTCTTCCAGCACGCGTTTTCTTTCCATGAAGAAGAGGTTTGCAAGGGCGGCGTCCTCAAAGACTTTTACGGCAATCACCTGCACCACCCGCTTTTGTGAGGGCATTATGGAGAGATAACAATTGCTGTACAAATTGGAAGGTTGTCGGGGAGTTATGACCTCGAACAGTGCCAAACCCTGATCATTCGGGGTGGTATTCCTGATTTCCGAATCCTTGAGTGTCTCTCCGGGAGTGTATCCGAAAATCGTGGCGAATTCTTCAAAGGCGAGGACCGTTTCTCCGTCGAGGGCAAAGGCGACACAGAGCAGGGCCAGCAGCACGGCTGTAAAGGCGTTTTTGGCTCCGGACATAATGCCCCCAGGGTTATGCGTGCGCAATATGAATACTATGGATGCACTGAGGAACCACATTCTCCGAAAGAGTCGTAAAATTATTCTCCGGCGAGGCGCATGGAAAAGGCAAGGCCTGCGGGCAATTCTACAGTGCTTTCCTATATTTTTCTCCCAATAATCCGACTAGCCCAGCAGGGATACCATGTCAACACCGATACCCTCTGCTTGCTGTCAACGTTCGCTCCACAGGGCTCGTCTTCCTTTGCGACGCAGCCAGCCTAGTCCCAGGGTTCCTTGATCCGAGCGGAAATACAGGCCGCAGGTGCCGTGCGAGGCCTCATCCCCTGTCTCCAGGCTCTGACCGGTGAGCAGCCGCTGGATGGGCGCGGGGTCGTCGAATACCAGATCGCCATGTGCGGGATTCGGAGGCAGCAGCAGCCTGGCACGGGGGAATTCCCTGAAAATGCCGCCCCCCCACCCGTCCGAGGGGCAGGCCCTGCCAGCGCAGGTCCTCGGGCAGGAGTTCCTCGGCCAGCTGGTGAACGAAATGGGCGATGTCGCCGAAGCGCCGGACCTGCCCCGGCCCGAGCCGCTCCCATTGCCATGGCCCTTGCAGCATGACCGGGTCCAGGGCCCCGCCTGGCAGGAATCCCTGGTGCCGGGGCTCATCCCCTGTGGCACCGGGCTTGCCCAGGCAGGCGGCGAAGTGCCCCTGCGCCTGGGAGCGCTCCTGGTCGATGCGTAGGCAGCCCTGGACCTCGGGCAGAGGGGAAGGGGCGAATGCCAGCCCCTCGAGGGGTGTCAGGGGGTGCTGCTCCAGGCCGCAGTGCTCCATGGCCCAGAGCACCTGCTCCTCGTTTTTCCTTCTGGTTGGTGGTGCAGGTGGAGTAGACCAACCGCCCTCCGGGGGCGAGGAGCCTGGAGGCCTCCTGGAGCAATCGGCGCTGAATGTTTTCCAGGGGGACGATCTTTTCCCCTTTCCAGAGCTTGTTGACTTTGGGGTGTTTCTCCGCCGTGCCCCATCCGCTGCAGGGCGGATCCAGGAGGATGGCGCCAAAGGTGGCGTCCGGAAGGGGAAGTTGCTCCCCGGGGTAGTGGCAGACTGCGGTGTTGGCCAGGTTCATACGGGTGACGTTGCGGCGCAGAGTTTGCCCCCTGTCCCTGTTGGGCTCGTTGGCCAGTACAAAACCTTGGGGCCCGGCGAGCTGGGCCAGGAAGGATGTCTTGCCGCCGGGGCTTGCGCACATGTCCAGCACCGCCGCCCCCCGAAGGGTGCCCATGGCCTGTTCCAAGGCTAGAGGCGGGAGCATGGAGGCGCGGTCCTGGATGTAGATGCAGCCGAAAAAGGCGGCCAGGGTCGAGCCAAGAGGCGGCCTGGACTCCCTGGTGCGCAGGCATGTGGCGTGAAAGGGCTCCGGCTCCAGTGTGAAGCCCTGGGCCTGGAGCATCCCTTTGACCACGGCGTGCTCCTCGGGTGAGGAAATCAGGCGAAGGGAGCGGTACGGCGCTGATGTATCCAACGGAATCTCCTTTACAATCGCATCGCACAGAGGAGGGTTGATGCATATTTATTCACTTGATGGAAGACCCTGACGCCGGCAAATGGCGTAGCGGCGTACCTGATGGTTTCCCTGGAAAACCCTTTGAGCTGTTCAAACCTGTGCTAGTGTTTTATTGGTAATTGTGGCAGAGGGAAATGGTCGTATGAAACTGCGTGCGGCCCGTGTCGCGAGCGTCCCTCTTCATATTTTTTCCCGAATACAATAGCGTTCGAGTTGCAAAACATTCAATGGGGATTCAAAAAATCCGGACATACGTTTGTTCGTCGTGGACGAGTTGAAAGGGTTGGAAACACGGCCTTAGATGACAAATAATTCACTTGTGCCACGCTTGCCCGTCAAGGCCGGGGCAGGTATGCTTTGATTATGGATACGCTTCGTGATAAGGGCAATTTCTCTTGATGGCGCGACCTGTCGTGCCTGCCCAACCAGAGGCCGCTGAGACGGCTGACGCCAAGGAGTACATATGAACTTTTGCAGGAAAGTCTTAATCCCACTGTGCATGATCATGCTGCTGCTGGTACCGGCGGCCATGGCCAAGACGGTGAAGCACTTCGCAGTATCGCCCTTTGCGATCAACGGTCCGGAAAAATTCAAGTACCTCAGTGGCGGTATTCAGGACATGCTCACCTCCCGCATCCACTGGGCCGACAATCTTGAATCCGTGGGCAAGGACAAGATCCGCGCCGCCACCGGGAGCAACCCGGTCACGGACGGCACCGCCGTGGACGTGCTGAACAAACTCGGTGTGGACTACATCATCTATGGTAGCGTGACAATTCTCGGCAACAGCTCCAGCGTGGACGTGCGGGTGACCAACGCCAAGGGCGAGACCATCCCCAAGACCACGCAGGTCGACCTGGACAAGGTCATCGGTGCCCTGGAAAGTGTTGCCAAGAGCATCAACAACGACATTTTCGGCCGCACCGGCGACGGTTCCAGCGTGGCGGGGGCCCAGGGCCAGGGTCAGAGCCAGGAACCTGAGCGCATCAACGCCATGAACCCCCTCCTTGTCCACAACGAGGCCTCCCAGGGCAAGGACTTCTATCTCAACCCGCAGTTTCGCTACTCCGGTGACTCCCAGTTCGGCGGCCGTCTGCGCAGCCCCACGCTGCCCTATGTGGGCGGTTCCATCGTTGTGGGTGACGCCGACGGCGACGGTCAGAACGAGTGCTTCATCGGCGCCGAGGACACCCTCTACGCCTACCGTTTCAATTCGCAGAACCAGATGGAGCCCATCGGCGAGTACAAGCTCGGCAACCTGCTGACCATCCTGCGCATGAGTCTGCACGACATGAACCGCGACGGCTATGACGAGATCATCATCTCCGCGGTGTACAACCCCTTGTCGCCCTCTGATACCGACACCAACGTCAACCTGATGCAGGTGAACACGCCGCAGAGCTACATCCTGAACTTTCGGAACGGTCAGTTCCAGGTGGTGCAGAAGGATATCAAGCTGTTCATGGCCACCACCAACATGCCCCCGGACTTCATGCCCGTACTGGTAGGCCAGAAGAAGGGCAGCCGGGAGAGGCTGTTCAGCAGGGGCGTGCACGAAGTGGTCAAGATGGGCGGTGAGTTCTCGCTGGGCGGCAGGCTGATGCTGCCCCCCAACGCCAATGTCTACAACAGCACTTTCCTGAAGCAGGAGGGTTCGGACTACAAGATCGTGCTCACCAACGAGGACGACAGGCTGTCGGTCTATAGCCGCTCCGGTGACCTGGCCTACTCCACTGACAAGGTATTCTCCGGCTCTTCCCTGGGCTTGGTGACTCCCTACAATGCGGTTGGTCTGCGCGACAGGATCAACATGCCCGACCCCTACTACATTCCCCTGCGCCTCGTACCCTTCGACCTGGACAAGGACGACCGCTACGAGCTGCTGGCCAACCATCCGGTTTCGGTGTCTGCCCAGTACTTCACCCGCTACCGTTTCTTCCCCCAGGGCGAAGTTCACTCCCTGGCCTGGGACGGCGTGGGCTTGAACCTGGTCTGGAAAACCCGGCGCATCAAGGGATCGGTTGTGGACTACGGCGTGGCCGACATCAACAACGACGGCATCATCGACCTCTATGTGCTCATCAACACGCACCCCGGCGTCATCGGCGCCAAGTTCCGCCGGACCACGGTGCTGATCTACCCCCTGGACACCAGCACCGAGAAGGGCGTCATCGACTCCTCCTTCACCGAAGACTAGTCGTCGCGCCACATTGCGAATCAAAAAGGGGAAAAGCCGCAGGCTTTTCCCCTTTTTAGGTTTCTGTGCGCGAAACGCCGCCAATAGGAACGTATCTACTTGTGGACCGTCCTGCGCCAATCCTTTTCCCTGAACAGGCTGCGGGCCACCATGCCCCGCAGGGAGCGCAGGAGCCCGGCCCATTCCTGGCCAGGAATGCCGTCCACGGCCGGAATCGGTGACACGCTGACCCCGTCCACAGCACCGGTGTTGGCGCAGAGCTCTATGGCCCGCTGCTCCTGTTCCGGTTCGTGGAGAATTTCGATGTTCTGAAGGCGCAGGGCCAGGGCCGCCACGATGCAGGTGGCGCCCCAGTTGGAGACGCTGGCCGTGACCAGGTGGTCCGCGCTCAGGGCCGCGGCAGTGCCCCCTTTGCAGGGGCAGCCGCAATCCCTGGCCTGGGGGAGAAAGTCCGGAAGGTCTCGCAGCAGCAGACCCATGCCGATCTCGTTGCCGCCGTCGCCGATACCCAGGATGGGTACTCCAGATTCGCGCCCCCTGTGGAACAGGTAGTCCAGGTCGGCCACGAATCCGGTCAGGGGGCGGCCGTTCATGCCGTGGTACACGCCCTGGACATTCTTGCCGGGGCGCTCGATGGCGATAAGCAAATCGGGTTTTTTCCGCGCCAGGAGGGCGTCCACCGCCTCGTGGCAGGCGTCGTCCTCGCGGGGCACCGTGGCGATGTACGCGGGTTTGAGATAATTGATGGTCTCGATACCCTGCTCGGGTACAGGAATGGGGGCCAGGCCCGCGCCGATGCAGGCGGCGCGCATGGGCTCCTCCCACCCCTTGTCCGTGATGATGATGCAGTCGCACCCCCGTGAGAGGTGCAGGGCCCGTGCGAGCATGGCGGCGCCGATGGGGCCGTCGGTCTCCGGCACGCCCCCACCCATGGGAAAGCCCGTGGCGATGATCACCAGCCCCTGGGATTCGGGCAGGTGCTGGAGCATGAAATCCGCTGCCCCGAGGCACATGGGCCCGGGTTGCCTGCGTTGCAGCGCGGTGTACAGGGGTTGGGACACTCCCAGACAGGCGAGGTCCAGGGTGGCGAAGTCGTCTATGGCGTCGGCAACCCGCATGAGATAATCGTATTCACGCTCGGACATGCCCTTTTTCTCCATATGCAAGGCGGTTGAACTTCAGGCAAGGATTACCGGTGATTGACGGCTCCCGCAAGTGCATTCATGAGTGGTGTCCTGAAAATATGGCAAGGCATTTCCGATTTAAAAATATGTGTTCGTGGCCATATGGTGCCTGTTTTGAAAACCAGGTATAATCAGTGAAATTTCTTTCTCCTGGACAGTTTTCGCATACAGGACATATAGTGTTTGGGAGTCCTTCCTTATCATACACCTCCATATCCTGGAGAAATCGGTAGGTATCATGAAAGCTCTACTTGTCTATCCGGAATACCCTGATACGTTTTGGAGTTTCAAGACCATTCTCAAGTACCTGTCCAAGAAGGCCGCGTTTCCGCCCCTTGGGTTGCTTACGCTGGGAGCCCTGATGCCCGGTGACTGGGACATCAAGCTCGTGGACGTCAACGTGCGCCCCTTGAGCGATGAGCAGATTCAGTGGGCCGACATGGTGTTTGTTGGCGGAATGATCGTGCAGAAGGAATCGGCAAAGGACATTATTGACCGCTGCAATGCCCTGGGCAAGACCGTGGTGGCCGGAGGCCCCCTGTTCAAGTCGCAGCGGGAAGCCTTCCCCGGAGTCGGCCACTTTGTCCTGGACGAGGCGGAGGTGACTCTGCCGCCGTTTCTCGAGGACCTGGAAAAGGGCACGCTCAAGCCCGTCTACACCTCGGACGTGAAGCCGGACCTTTCCATGACTCCCATCCCGGCGTGGCACCTGGTCAATTTCAAGGACTATGTCACCATGTCGGTTCAATACTCCCGGGGTTGCCCCTTCAACTGTGAATTCTGCGACATCATCATCATGAACGGCAGAGTCCCGCGCACCAAATCCCCGGAGCAGATGATCGCCGAGTTCGACTCTCTGTACCAGGCCGGATGGAGAGGTGGCGTTTTCATCGTGGACGACAACTTCATCGGTAACTCCAAGCGGGTGAAGAGGATGCTGCCCGGTCTGGTGGAGTGGCAGAAAAAGCATCGCTACCCCTTCCAGTTGATGACCGAGGCAAGCGTCAACCTGTCGGACGACACGGAGCTCATGAAGCTCATGAGCGCTGCCAACTTCCACAAGGTGTTTCTGGGGATTGAGACTCCGGAGCCCGCAAGCCTCGCGGAGTGCGGCAAGTATCAGAACGCCAGCAGGGACCTGGCCCAAGCGGTGCAGACCATCCAGGGGTACGGTATGCAGGTGCTCGGCGGGTTCATCGTGGGCTTTGACAGCGACAAGGAGTCCACCTTCGAAACCCAGATCGCCTTTATCCAGCAGGTGGGCATCGTCACCGCCATGGTGGGGCTGTTGAACGCCCTGCCTTTGACCAGGCTGTGGCACAGACTCCGGGAGGAGCAGCGGCTCCTCACCGAGACCAGCGGCGAAAACACAGACGGGCAGCTCAACTTCGTCCCGGTGATGGACAAGGACACCCTCATCGAGGGGTACCAGCGAATCATCCGGGAGTTGTACTCCAGGAGCATGTACTACCACCGCATCCAGATCTTCCTGAAGCACTACCAGCCCACTGTGCGGGGGCGTCTCACCTTCAGGGACGTCAAGGCGTTCGTGCGGAGCCTGCTGCAGATCGGCGTGTTTTCCAGCGCCAACTATTTGTACTGGAAACTGTTGTTGCGCACCGCGTTGACAAAGTTCAGGGCTCTGCCCGTGGCCGTGGAACTCATGATCACTGGAGAGCATTTCTACAGGATGCGCAAACGCCTTATACACTAGATGGATGTCAGCGTAATTCATATCCGAATTTCGTGGAAGATAGCCTCTGGGGGAGGTCTTTTTGATCCGAAGGGCTTCCCCTTGCACCCTTTTTGAGAGCTTTCATTGCGTTCGGGGCTGGTTCCCGGTGCTTAGGTCATCATTCGGGAGCTGGCCTTCAACAATTCCAGTCATGATTCTCTCTTGAATCACATTTGTTTGGCTGCAGATTAGCGCCTCCGGGCGGATGTGTTCATGTTGCATCGGCAGGATCCGGATACTGCATGGCCGGGAGGCGGCTATGCGGGCATGCAGTATGCGCGGGCAAAAAAAAAGTCGGGCCTTTCGGCCCGACCGAGGATGCTTCCTGATAGCGAAGCGCCAGCAGAACACGTTTCGCTATCGCATTCAGAGGAGACCAGGGGGGGGAAGATCTCAACCAAACGCTGGAAGTCAACCTGATTTGTATTATACAAGTAGCATGCCATAGTCGTGGAAAATAGGATTAAAGTCTGTGAAGCGCAGATTTTTGCATCAACACCTTGAAATGGCGACTCTATTTTTTGTGAATGTCGGCAGGGAAGGACCTTTTCCCATGTTTTATGCCTGTCTTGACATAACAAAAAGTGATGCATGCAACACATTATGTTGCAACACAATGTGTTGCAGTAGGTTTTCACCTACAGCTCAATATTCAATTGGGCCAGCTTCCGATACAGGGTAGTTCTGTCGATTCCCAATATTCTCGCAGCTTTGGCCTTGTTTCCCTCGGCATGCTCCAGGGCATCGAGGATGTCCTGCTTCTCAAGGGTGCGGGACTGACCATTGTGCGCAACAAGGGGGAGTTTGTTGGCCATGCGTTTTCGGGAGAGAAGTTCCCGGGGCAGATGGTGCAGTCCCACCAGGCCCTCCTGGCAGAGGATGCAGGCGTGCTCCAGGGAGTGCTTGAGTTCGCGGACATTGCCCGGCCAGGGGTAGCGCATCAGGACTTCCAGGGCGTCGTTGGACATCCCGCTCATCTTCTTGTGAAAGGAATTACCGAAGTGGCTGAGGAAGTGATCCACGAACAGGGGGATGTCCTCGGTCCGCTCACGCAGGCTGGGCAGGTTTATGACCATGACATTGAGGCGGTAGTAGAGGTCCTGCCGGAAACGCCCCTGGTTGACCTTCTCCAGCAAGTCCACGTTGCTGGCCGCGATGACGCGCACGTCGGCCTTTCTCGTGATGGACTCTCCCACCCGCTCATATTCCTTCTGCTCCAGGAAGCGCAGCAGCTTGAGCTGGATGAGGGGCGAGATGTCGCCGATTTCGTCCAGGAACAGGGTACCGCCGCTGGCGGCCTGGATGCGGCCCTCCTTGTCGCGGATGGCGCCTGTGAACGCTCCCCGCACGTGACCGAACAGTTCGCTTTCCAGGAGATTCTCGGACAGGGCTGAGCAGTTCACCTTGATGAGGGGGCCTTTTTCCCGCACGCCGCCATAGTGCAGGGCATCCGCCACCAGCTCCTTGCCGGTGCCGGTTTCGCCCTGGACCAGTACGGTGGAGTCCACGTTGGCGAGCTGCTCGATGAGCGTGTAGATTTCCTGCATGGGCTTGCTCTTGCCCACGATGTTGCGGAAGTGCTTGCGCTCGCCCAGGCGCTTTTCCAGGTCCATGAGACGGGTCACGTCCTTGACCACCAGCACCGCGCCGTAGTGCATGTCGGATTCATCCAGCAGGGGGGTGCAGTTGAGCTCCACGTGACGCTTGGGCTGGCCCTGGCGGCCGCAGGGCACGAGCATGGAGCGCACCGGCTTCCTGGTGCGCAGGGTCGTGCGCACGATCTCCAGGCAGTTGGCGCTGCCACAGGGCGCCTGGTCATGGAAGAACTCCCCGGGGGGGGAGTCCGGCCCGAGACCGCAAATGTCCTGTGCCGCCGCGTTGGTGGAGATGAGGCGCAACTCGTCGTCCACCGTGATGATGGCGTCCGGGATACTGCGGAAGGTTGCGTCCAGGTTGCGACGGTAGCGTTCCTTGTCCTGCACGGCCTTGCTCAGGGCGAGTTCGGTCCTTTTCCGATCGGTAATGTCACGTGTCACGCCCAGGATGCCGATGAAACGCCCATTGTCGTACATGGCGCTGGTGGAGCTCTCGGTCCAGAGGGCCTCCTGCTCGCTGGTCACCAGCCGCAGCTGCCACAGCCTTGTGGACGTGTCGGGGGCCTCATTATTGAGTGATTCTGCCCAGGCGCGCCACCCCGCATGGGAGCCGGCGTCCTCGGGAAGGATGAAGTCTTCAACGGGCCTATTCAGAATATCCTCGGGCAGGTAGCCGAAGATGCGTTTCGTGGCCGGGCTGGCATAGGTCAGATGCAGGTCGGGGCCCAGGGTCCAGATGACGTCGCCGGCGTTTTCAGCCAGCAGCCGGTACTGGCGTTCGCTCTCCCTGAGCTCGTGCTGGAGCTGGCGTTTTTCGTCGAGCAGGGCCTTGTGCTCCAGAGCCCGGGATGTGACCCGCAGAATATCCGCCTTTTCGATAGGCTTCTGCAGGTAGTCGAAGGCACCGTGGCGTACCGAGGCGGTGGCGGTCTCTAGGGCGGGGCGCCCGGTTATCATGACCACCGGAGTATGCGGGGAGTGGGTGCGGATTTCCTCCAACAGTGCCATGCCGCTGTCCTCGTTGAGCACGATGTCGATGAGGGCCAGGTCGTATTCATGATGCTTAAGGGCTTCCTGGGCCTCCTGCAGCGAACCGGCGCTGTGCGGTACGCAGCCGAATTCGGCCAGAAACGCCTCGAAGGTCAGCCTGATGGTCGGCTCGTCATCTACCACGAGCACGTGAGGCTTGTTCACTTTCTTGTCCCATGAAAGATTCTGGATCATGGAAAGTCCGTCCTGCTGTTGGTATGCACTATGGCGGGCAGGGTCACGCCAACCTCCGCCCCTTCGTTGGGAATGCCGGATATGCTGATCCTGCCGCCGAATTGCTCCACGATGGAGCGGCAGATCGTGAGGCCCAGGCCTGTGCCTTCCCCCTGCCGCTTGGTGGTGAAAAAGGGGGTGAACACGCGCTCGAGATGCTCCCTGGAGATGCCCGCGCCATTGTCCTTGAAATAGACGCACACCCACTGCCTGCCGTTTTCCTGCCTGTTGATGAAGCGGATGCGCAACCGTTTCTCCTTGCATGGCGAGGGAAAGCGCTGGTTCAGGGCATGGTGGGCATTGTTCAGCAGGTTGATGAACACCTGTTGCATGCCGCCGGAGCGGGCCCTGATCCGTGGACAGTTTCCGGACACAGGAGTCTCCACCGTGATACGCACTCCGGATTTGAGCATCTGCGTGCGCAGGAGATCCAGGGAGTATTCCAGGATATCGGGCAGGCTCACTTCCTCGTCGGGCTCGTTGCCGTCCCTGGCGAGATGCAGCAGGCTGTTCACGATGCGGGCTATGCGTCTGCTTTCGTGGATGATCATCTGCTGGTACTTGTCGGGCCGCCCCGCCAACGCGGCTTCGTCAGAGAGTATCTGGGCGCAGTTGATGATCCCGTTGATGGGGTTGTTGATCTCATGGGCCACCCCGGCGGCCAGCTCCCCCACCGAGGCGAGCTGTGCGGAGCGCATGGTCTCGGCCTGGAGCATTTTTTGTTTCTGAATGTCCCGCCCCACGGATTGGACTTCCACGAGTTCGCCGTCTGCATCGAAAAAACCCCGGTTCACGAACTGCATCCAGATCACTTCCCCGTAGCCGTTGAAGACCCTGTTTTCCACGAAGATCACAGGATTGTCCGGGCTGAGGGTGCTCAGCTCCCGCTCCACCCTCTCGAGGTCCTCGTGAAAGCAGGTGGAGTGCCAGGTCCTTCCCATCAGGTCCTCGGGGTTCTTGTTGAAGAAGCGGCAGAACACCTCGTTGGTGAATGTGAACTGGCCATATTTATTGAATCTGCAGATGGTTTCGGTCTGATCCTGGACCACGGCGCGGAAGCGGGCCTCGCTCCGCTCCAGGGCCCGCAGCACCCGTGTCCTGATCTTTTCCATGCGCATGGCGCGGATACCGTGGGCCATGTTCTCGGCCAGCCTGTCCAGGAGCCTGGTTTCCTCCTCGTCAAAGGTTTCTGCCTGATGGGAGAAAACGTGCAGGGCTCCGAGCAACTCGCCCCCAAGGGAGAGAGGAATGGCGGCAAAGGATCTGAACCCCGCCTCTCGGGCCACCCTGGTCACGGCGCTGTCGGTATCGGGGTCATCGCCCACCTGCCTCCTCACGATCCGCAGGGTGTCCATGGCCTCCTGGCAGGGGCAGGAGGGTGACGCGGATTCAAGGCAAACCGCGTGCAATTGTTGCAGAAAGTCGTCACTGAACCCGCAATGGGCCATGGGCTCGATTTCTCCGGTGTCCATTGAGCTGACCACTATCCATGCGGCGGGAAACCCGCCGCTCTCGCACAGAATGTGGCAGATGTCCCGGGCAAGATTCTGTTCGCTTCGCGCATGCAGCACAGCGTGGTTGCCGTTGGCCAGAATGGCCAGGGAGCGGTGCGCCTCGTGCAACTGCTCCTCGTGCTTCTTGTGGGTGATGTCGAAAGCCATGCCGCACACCGCGCTGGGGAGCCCCTCTGCGTCCAGCACCGGGAAAAGCGCGCTGATGTACGTGAGCACGTTGCCCTGGACTGGGATCTTGACCTCCCTGGAGTAGGGCGTGCCCGAGGTCAATACCCAGTGATGATCGGCCAGTATCGCCTCCACGGTCTCCGGGGGCAGGTAGTCGCGTTTGTTGGTGCCGCGCATCCGCTCGGGGGTGGTTCCCAGCAGGTCG
The DNA here is from genome assembly GCA_963674665.2 of Desulfovibrionaceae bacterium. GTDB lineage: Bacteria > Desulfobacterota > Desulfovibrionia > Desulfovibrionales > Desulfovibrionaceae. The sequence continues at coordinate 92,112 of CAXXPL010000001.1, forward strand.
GCATAGGCCTTGTTCACCTGCAGATAGTCACCCTGTCCGTCCACAACGAAGCAGGGAGAGGTCGAGTTGAATATGGCGTCGGACAGCAGGCTGTCTATGCCGCGGTTCAGGCCGCCGCAAAAGGGGTGATCGGGTGCGTTCGGTTTCATTTATTCCGGAATGAAGGCCAGTGCGCCCAGAGGGGGCAACTGCAGTTCCAGGTGCCAAGACCAGTTGCCGAGGTCTGATTTCATGGCCGTGACCTGCCCAGCGTTACCCACATCCGAACCGCCGAAGACAGCGGCGTCAGAGTTGAAGATCTCCTTCCACACTCCGGGAATGGGACACTGCACGCAGTAGCCGTGACGCACCGCGGGCGTGAAGTTGAACACCCAGAGTATGGGTTTGTTGTCCGGGGCCTTGCGCAGAAAGCTGACGATGGAGGCCTGGTAGTCGGAGAAATCCACCCACTCGAAGCCTGTCCAGTCGTGGTCGCGCATATGCATGGGGGGGTACTTCCCCTGCAGGCGGTTGAGTTCCCGCAGGAGCAGGGAAATGCCCAAGTGTTCCGGGAATTCCAGCAATGCCCAGTCCAACTCCCCCTGGGAGTCCCATTCGTTCCACTGCCCGAACTCTCCGCCCATGAACAGCAGTTTCTTGCCCGGGTGCGCCCACTGGTAGCTCAGCAAAAGCCGCAGGTTGGCCTGCTTCTGCCAGATGTCCCCAGGCATCTTGGAGAGCAGCGCGCCCTTGCCGTGCACAACCTCGTCATGGGAGAGGGGCAGCACGAAGTTTTCGGTAAAGGCGTAGAGCATGGAAAAGGTCAGGTTGTTGTGGTGGTAGGAGCGGTAGACCGGATTCTTGGTGAAATATTCCAGGGTGTCATGCATCCACCCCATGTTCCATTTGAAGGTGAAGCCCAAGCCTCCCGCATACAGGGGGCGGGAGACGCCTGCCCAGGCAGTGGACTCCTCGGCCACCATGATGGCGCCGGGGTACAGGCCGTGCACGGTCTTGTTGAGCTCCTTGAGAAAGTCGATGGCTTCGAGGTTCTCCTTGCCGCCGAAGACGTTGGGCAACCATTCTCCCTCTTCGCGGGAGTAGTCCAGGTAGAGCATGGAGGCAACGGCGTCAATGCGCAGGCCGTCGATGTGGAATTCCTTGAGCCAGTAGAGGGCGTTGGCAAAGAGAAAACCGCGGACTTCGTGCCTGCCGTAGTTGAAGATGTAGGTGCCCCAGTCCGGGTGCTCTCCCTGGCGCGGGTCCGAGTGTTCGTACAGGGCGGTGCCGTCGAAACGCCCCAGGCACCAGTCGTCCTTGGGAAAGTGCCCTGGAACCCAGTCCAGCAGAACCCCGATGCCTTCCAAATGGCAGCGGTCCACAAAGGCCTTGAATTCCTCGGGTTTGCCGAAGCGTGATGTGGGCGCGTAGAAATGGCTGACCTGATACCCCCAGCTCTCGTCCAGGGGGTGTTCGGCAAGGGGCATGAACTGGATGTGGGTGAATCCCAGTTTCTTGACATACGGGATGAGCTGGTCAGCCAGCTCTTCGTAACTCATGAATCTGGCGCCCGAGCTGGTGCGTCGCCAGGAGCCGGCATGCACCTCGTAGATCGACACCTGGCGGTTCAGTGGCAGGCCGTTTTCCCTGCGCCTGAGCATCCAGTCCTCGTCCTGCCACTGGTGGTTGTCCAGGTCCCAGGTTCTGGACGCCACGCCGGGGCGCACCTCGGCGTAAAAGGCCATGGGGTCGGTCTTGTAGGCGATGCGGCCGTCGAGCTGCTTGATTCCGAACTTGTAGAGCATGCCCTTGGGAATGTCTGGAATGAACGCTGCCCAGATTCCGGAAACCCCCACGGGGTACAATGGATATTCACCGTAGCGCCAGTCGTTGCATTCGCCGCAGATGTGCACTTCCTGGGCGTTGGGCGCCCAGACCGCGAAGCGGTAGCCCTGCCTGCCGTCCTCGTCGTAGGGGTGGGCGCCCAGGATTTTGAAGATGTCCCAATGCTTGCCCTCGTTGAACAGCTGCAGGTCAAAAGGGGGGATATACAACGGCTTGGTGGTGTTCATGCTTTCTCCTGATGCCCGTTGCGTGGTTCAGGCAAAACATCCGGGAGCGGAGCGCCCGCGCCTCACGATGTGGCCAGGTCGGGCTGCAAGCGCACCTCGCCGCTGAGCGTGGCGCCATCCTCGATGGCGCTCCGCCTCTCGCCCGAGGCTTCGATGCGTACATCGCCCTTGCAGATGATATCCTTACCGAAACGCACGTCCCCTTTGACATCCAGGGACGTGCATCGGGCCAGGGACGGGGCTCCGTACGGGAACCGGTCGGAGAATTCGTCGATCTTCTTGAAATACGTGGAGTCGAGCTGGATCAGCGGCAGATCGCCGGCCCGCTCGACAAGTGGAGTCAGGGTCTCGTCCGGATTGCGCTGGTAGCAGTCGGACTGCACCAGCAGCAGGTCGTTGGTGGTCTTCACCGGTGCGAACCGCTCCCTGGGGACCACCACCGCAGCGGCCCTGTGAAAGGCGGAGATGGCGGCGCCCATGGCGGTCTCTATCTGCAACACCTTGGGTGAGCCGCCGTCCCTTGGATCCAGGGTCTTGGGATTCAGGATCAGGTCCAGGGGGATCATGTGGTGCTGGAGGAACACCTCGTCCAGGGCGCGCAGGTCCAGCCACAGGGAGTTGGTGTTGAAGAAGCGGTGCCTGTGGATGTCCTCGAAGTACTTTTTGTCCTCGTCCGGGCACTGGGCCACCTCACGCAGGCACAGCCTGTTCCAGGCGCGGAGCATAGCGAGGTGCCCCCCTTTGCGGTCCGCGGGCGTGCGCCGGGCAACCTCCATGAGAAAGGGGAACTTCTCCTTGGCCAGGTAGCCGAGAATGCGCGGGTTCATCACCGCGCCGAGATTGTCGGAATTGGAAATGAAGGCGTACACGAAGCCCTTGCGCAAGAGCTGGTCCAGCAGCCCCGAGACCTTGAGCGCGGTGTAGATGTCGCCGTGCCCCGGCGGGTTCCATTCCAGCTCCGGGTTGGCGGGCCAGACAGCGGGGGAGAAATCCTCCCGCAGCACCTTTGGGAACCGGTTCTGCACGAACGCCAGGGGAATGGCCGTGGGCGCGTTGTCGAAGTGGGTCACGTGGAGCATGGTGTCCACGTGGGTCTTGAAGCTGTTCATCAGCACCAGGGGCAGGGAGGTCTTGTAGTTCTCCCTCAGGTGGGAGACCTGGCGCAGGATTATGTCCAGAAAGGTGAGGTCGTCCTTGAGGGTGATGAGGGACTTGGCGCGCTCCAGGCCCATGCTGGTGCCCAGGCCGCCGTTGAGTTTCACCACCACGGCCCGGTCCATGGCCTTGACGCCCTCCTCGGTATACTCCTCCAGAGCCTCGTAGGTCATGAGGTTTTCATCGACCACCGGGTCGATGGCAGCCTCGGGCATCTTGCCCAGATCGCCTTGCAACAATTTGGTGTAGTAGTGTTTGAAAATATTGATGACCATCGGCCGCAGGCTGTGAGCCTCCATCTTCAACTCAAAGGCCCTGAATTTCGCCGCGACGGATGCGTCCTGCATGTTGATTGGCGGTTTGGTCATTGCTCGCGTCCTTGGTATTCGGCCCCTTGCTGGCTATGTCCGGGCTTGGGGCATTCTCGTCTTGAAGCAAGGCTCAATGTTTACGTCGTGCACGATTCCGTCATTATGCAACGGAGCATCCACTCCCCTGTCAGGAGCCCGGCCGCATGATGGCCATGAGCTGGGTGGGGGCGCGGGACTCCACCGAAATCGAGATGTCGGCGTCCGGCAGCAGATCCGCGACGATCCGCAGCTTGTCCGGATGGATGCCGGTGCGCACGTCGCTGATCATGACGTTCTTCGGAACCGTAAGCTTGGGGCGGCTGCGCATGAATTTTCCATACAGGTCTATGACCAAGCGTCTCGGGTTGCTTATCTGAAAGTATTTGTGCCGCTCCACAGGCGATTCGGTGCGAATATCCAGAAGAATATTCTTGTTTTCAATGATTAGTTCGATGGAAACCACCCGGTTGTGGGCTGTGGCTGCCTTGGGTTCATCCTTGGGTTCGGGATCGAGCTCGTAGACCTTCGCGGGCTTGACAATGGGCTCGCGGACGGTATCGGGTTTCGGTGTGCCCAGGGAGCGCTGCTCAATTTGGCGCACGAGCTCATCCACACGGCTTTTGGGGCGGGTCACCTCCTGGCGGGAGAGGTCCATGTCCCCGGCGATCTTTTTTTCCTGCTCCACTTCTTGTGTTTCGACCTTACCCAAGCCCTCGGCCTTTTCAACCTCCTTTTCCACCCACTTCTCCGCTTTCTCCAGCATCTTCTGGGCGCGGCTTTCCCCGGGTTCGTGCTCGGTGGCGGAGTGAGGCCTCGGGAGCTTCAACGGTGGGGGCGGAGCAAGGGATATGGCCTTGCCGGGAAATTTGGAATCCACCACGGGCTTGCCCGGAGCTTCCCGGGGCTCCTGGGCGGGAGGCGCGGGTGTGCTCTCCTTTTCCGTAACCTGGGGCCCGGGAGTCGGCTTGGGCGCGGCAGTGACTTCCGGCGCCGGCTCGCTCCCGGCCGATGACTCCGCTGGTTCAACCGCAGGTTCCGGTTTTTTGGGCTGCGGCCGCTCCTGCTCCTGTTTTGGGGGCGGAAGGGGGCTTCTTGCCTGGGCCATCTCCCTTTCGATCTTCTCGGGAGGGATCAGGTCCCTGGCTTCCCGTAGCGGGCGATCCGGCAGCACGCGGTACTGGTTGTACAGCATATAGCTCAACACCACGCAAACAATGAGTAAAAGTAGAAAGATGAATCGTTTGATCATAGTCTTCACCAGGCCCTGGCCGGGCAGTTATCTCAGCTCCCCAGGCCGGAAAGCCTGCAGGAAAAACGCTACCATACTGATTACCCGAATACAAATGAACCCATCAAGGCTTTCCAGCCTCTGGGCATGAAATATTTTCCATGTCCTGGGGATAGGCCGCATCCATGACTCAGTGATGCGTTGAAATGAAGAGAGGTTCCATCTGAAACTCGATAAAACGTCCGGTATTGAAAAAGTCCTGTCAGGGATTTTTCAATGCGGCTTATTTGTCGTTTTTCAACAAAACATTGTAGAGACGTTCATCCCATTCCAGGGGCACGCGGACTTCCTTGAGCGTATCCCCCTCAGTGGGGTAGCTGAAAACGAAAACGCCGTTGAAAAAGAAATTGATGCGCTTGCCGCGTTTCACCACCAGGCAGTCGTTGAAGTTGGTGGCGTTTTCCCAGGGCAGCACGTCGGTGCTGTCGTGGCGAGTCTGAAAATATGCCACCGGGTGCCTGTTGTCGTCCAGGTACATGACAAAGGCGAAGGGCTCGAACTTCTTGTTGGCGAAATGCAGCCGGAACATCTCGATGTTCAGGTCATACTTGTAGTCCAGGGTCAGCATCTTTTTTACCAGGATGCGCAGAGTGAAGTCCTGCTCAGAGGTCACGGGCAGGATGACCATGGCCCTTTTTTGGCTCAAAGCGCCCAGGCTCTTGCCGTCCATGTCGCTGTAAACGCGCAGATTGTCACCCAGATCCGGGGCCATGTCACCGGAGTTCAGGTGGGAGAGGTCCAGGGAAAAGGCCGGTTTTTCCCGTTGCGCCAGGGTCTCGGTGCCTTTTGGCGGTCCCTTGTCTTCAGCCACTTTGCCGGGGATAAAGGATTCCAGTTCCATGGGCGCCACGATCAGTGACATGTTCAGGCAATAGGTGTTGCCGTCGGCGCCGCCCAGCTGGCCGTTCACCACCGCCGTGTCCAGCAGCTGTGTGCGCAGGAGAAATGGGATCTCGGCCCCGGGAGCCACGTTCTGAATGATCCTGTCCAGGGCGGCCTGTTGGGCCTTGTTCTTGAGGTCGTCCTCGGTGAGGTCCGCGGCCTGGTAGCAGAAGTTTTCCAGGCTCGCCGTGACAGGGGCTGCCGTGGACAGGGATGATTTGTCCAGCCCGGCGCGGACCCTCACACACATCTCCCCGAAGACCTGGCCGTTGTAATAGGTGGGCTTGGAGAGAAGCTGCACTCGCTTGGCCAGGGACTGGTTGTACTCGGCGGGGAGCTTGCGCTGCAGGGGGCTGTCCGATTTCCCGGCATAGAGTTTGGAAATGAGCAGCCGAGTGGCTTCCTGCTTCACCTGCTCCACGAGATGTTTCTTGAATCCTTCCAGGCCTTTGGCTTCGTGTCCGGACATGCTGGCGCAGGCCGAGGCGTCCACGGCCAGATCCTGGCTGGTTCCGCCCGGGACGTCAAAGGGCGAGGTCTCGCCCTGTTGCACCGGGGTGACGTTGAACACGCTCTTGCTCCCCGCCACCGGAAGGGGTGCTTTTTTTGAAGCCTGGCCCTGAGCCTGGGGTGCGGCCTTCGGGGTGGTGGCATCGGCCGCGTGGAGAACGCAGGGCAACATGACGAGCAGAGCCAGCAGAATGGTGCTAGTTCGCATTGGCGCCCCCTTGCTTGGGTGGAGGTTGGGGGCCGCCTTTTCCAACCTTTGGCACTGCCGCGTTGTCCTGCGTCTGGGGCTGCCCCTGGGCCTGGGACTGCCCCGATGGCTGCGCCGGTTGCGGCTGTGCGGGAGGTTGCGTGGATGCCTGAGCCGTGGCGTTACCCGCCGCGGACGGAGGCATGATCACAGGCGCGGTGGCATTGCCCCCTTTTGGTGGTGGGCCGGTCTTGGCAGGCTCCACGTGTGTGGGCTGGGAGTCCGGCTCCACGGGCATCTCGGCCTGGAGGTCGATCTCGTACAACAGGTCCGGATACGAGAGGTGCGTCTGAATATACTGGAACTCCTTGCCAGGGGAAGGCGCGGTGAGCACGAGTTCGTTGTCCGCATAGAACTTGACCGTGTGGTTGCCGCGCTCCACCGTGTAGGCGTGGATGCGGTTGGGCCACTGCAGGGGGATGAAGTTGGAGCTGACGAGTCTGTAGTGGTACTGGATCTGGAGGTCGCCCTTCTTGTCCAGCTGCAGGGTGGCGTGCACCGGGTCGCGGACATAATCCTGAAAGCGCAGGATGAAAAGGGGCAGGTCCACGGATTCACCCTTGCGCGGCATGGGCATGCGGTGGAAGAATCGCAGCCGGATGGTGAAATCCTGGAGGTGCAGGCTCTTGATGGAAACCAGATTGGTTTCCTTTTGCCCCTTGTTATCCTTCTTGACTGGATCCTTGACATCCTGGAGGCGCAGGTCCCTGATGCTGGCGTCCCCCTCCAGGAGGCCGTTGAGCCCCAGGACATGGGTGTTCCTGCCCAGGGCGTCGGGCTTGCCCTTGATCACGGCCACGTCATCGCCATACATGAGCAGAGCCTGCCCCAGGGGGTAGTGCTCGAGCCCCAGGCCGTAATGCCTGGTCTGGACTTTCGGTGGGGGCGGGGGCACGGGCTTGTCCTTTTGCGCGCGCTGAATCCCGGCGAACACCTGCACGGCCATGGGGGTGTATACCGCCTTGTAGCGGCAGCAATAGGTGGAGGACGGTGCGTCGTACGCCTCCTTGAGGATCGAGAATTGGCTGAGCATGGCGGTCAGGGTCTTTGTGTCCGCGTCCTTGAGAGAGGGCTCGTGCCTGGTCAGCATGGCGGCCAGGGAATCCCGCAGGGCCTTGTCCTTGAGCTGCTCCTTGGAGAGCCCTTTCTGGCTGAGGCAGGGGACCCGCTCAGCCTGCCAGACCCGCAGGTCGTCGCAACCTGTTTCCACCAGTCCACCCTTCACGTCTATGCACAGGTCGCCGATGTTCTTGCCGTTGGTGAATTTCTCGTCCTCGATGCGGATACAGCGCAGCACGGTGCTGCGCAGCTTTTCAGGGATGTCCCAGCCCTTGGAGAACAGATGCTTGGCCAGGTACTTGTCATGCAGCGCGTCGAGCAGGAGCTTGTTCTGGGCGCTTTTGTGCAACAGGTCCTGGAGGTCCTGGAGCTTGGCTCCGGGATGATCCTTGGAGAGTACGCAGTCCTGGGCACTCAGGCCATAGGCCACGTCCGGGTCGATGACCGGCTCGGTGGCGGAGGAAGCGTCGAATCCGGGAAGTCTCTTTGAAGGGGCGGCCTGGGTGGCATTGGAGTCGGCCTTTTTTCCGCCCCCTGATTCGGTGAGCACCGCGCAGCCGGTCAGGAACAGCGGAGGCAACAGGGCCAGGACCGCCAGCAGCGGCAACAGGACGCCTATATGGGCGGATATGGGGCGGTGGTTTTGCTCCAGCATAATCAATTTTTCTGGCATATTGGCCGAGATTAAAAAAAAAAGCAAAGCAAATGCGCATCTGTTCCGGAGATGTGTGGCCGCGACCCTTGCGTGTTGCGTCGAAATGGTGGAAGAAAAGAATGGAATTTTATACTGTTGGCACTCATTTCCAGCGGGGGCGGGATAAGGCGTATCACGCAGGGCAGGCACTTCCCAAACTTATTATCGGCTTCGGCCATCAATAGTCTTGGAAGCGCATTCAGCGGGAGTGTCCCCACGCTCCTGGAACGAAAAAAACGCGAGGCATCGCGCGGACATTGGAGGCTACCATGGCTTCGGCAGCGCAGTTCGACGATTTTCCCTACAATATTCTGGCAGTGGCCCCTTTTGCCCCGGCTCCCGATTATGACGGCACGCCCCCGAAGCGTATTCGGGTGGACCTTTCGAGTCTGGACGAGGCCCTGGAATCGCTCTCCCCGAACCTGCGTATCGAGGTGCCCAAGCAGTACTGCCCCGAATCCTGGGTCACTGTGGCACCCCGCTCCTTGCGTGATTTTCGCCCCGAGCGGCTGATCCACGTCTGCCCCTATCTGGATGCCCTGGATGGCGCTCGCAAACTGATGACCGAGGCCAGGAGTTCAGGCGGCGACGCCGGGGCCGTTGCCCGGGATATCCGTGGGAAATGGCCGCAACTGCCCCTGGATCTGGACACTGGAGACGCGTCCGCGTCCGCTTCCTCCAGCGCCAGCGCGGTGGACGACATCCTGGCCATGGTTGCGGCGCCCCAGGCTCCGACCCAGAGTGGAATCTCCGGCTGGATTACGCAGGTGGAGGGGCTCATGGCCGGGGTGCTGGACGCCATCTATGCGGATGCAGGCTATCGGGCCTGCGAGGCCTCCTGGAGAGGAGCGCGGCTGGTGCTGGAACAATCCGGCGCAAAAGAGGGGGGCGGTATCGCCCTTTACCTGGCCAACGTGCCCACCCACGACGCCTCGGTGCTGGCCAGGGTGCTGGAGGATCTGATCCCGGAGCTGGCCGGGGAGCTGCCAAACCTGGCCCTGGTGGACGCATTTCTGGACAGCGCGCCCCAGCGCATAGAGCTGGCGCGCAAGGTCGCGGCCTTTGCCGAGACACTGCTCCTGCCCACATACGTGGGCGTGGGGCCCGAGTTTTTCCGCCTGGAGTCCTGGGCCGGGTTGGGGCGCATTCCATACGTGCAGCATTTTCTCGAGGACATGGCCTTTGCCAAGTGGCGCAATCTGCGCAAAGAGGCGGGGGCACAGTGGCTGGCCGCCGGGATGAACGGACTGCTGGCCCGCCCCCCCTATGGTCAGGACAATCCTCCGCGTACGCCGTTCTTTACCGAGCGCACCCCATTGTGGCTGAACCCGGTATGGGGGCTCGGAGCGCTCACGGCCATGAGCGTTGCCAGGCATGGCTGGCCAAGCAGGGTCACGGACTATCACAGTGTGCAACTCGCCAATCAGCCTGTGCTCGATGTGGACAACGGCTCCATGGCCTGTCAGACCCCCCTGGGTGAGGACCGCGTGGCCGAGTTCGCCGGCGCGGGATTCGCCCCCTTGCTGGGGGCGCAGTACAAGGACATCGCCCTTGCTCCCATGCTCCATTCCATCGCCGGGGAGGATCTGTCGCCGCAGCTGTTCCTGAACAGGGTGCTTGGCTTCCTGTTCTGGTGCAAGGACAACCTGGCCGCGCAGATCGAGTCCGACGGCTTCCAGGGCGTGGCCGAGAACCTGCAGGCCGCTTTTGGGTTCTTCTGGCAAAAGACCGGGCACGCGACACCCGGAGATTTGGAGATCAAGGCCGGAGAGAGCGAGGAGGGGTCGCTGCCCCTGGCCATCCGGTTCACTCCGCCGCATGACGTGCTCCCCGCCGCACAGACCCTGGAGTTCACCTTTTCCTGGTAGGCGGGAGGAACAGGTAAGTTAATTTCCCGGGGGGAAACCTTTCTGCAGAGCGGCAGCCGTTAGGCGCAGTCGTTTCGCGCCTTACGGATGGCGACAGCAGCGATAAGATTTCCCCCCGGACTCCTTCCCAAGATTTTGATAGTAATAAATTCAGGATGTTCTAGAATGGAGGGCGCGAAGGAAAGAGCCTCTTTCAGCTTTCCTTTGTAAAAACTTCGTCCAGGACCTTCCTGAACATGTGGCGGTGGAACAGCGGGCCGGGGTGGTCGTCGTAGCCGTAGATGCTGTCCAACACGAAACTGTCGGCCGTGCGCGGGCGGGCATCCACGATCATGACCCCGCGCTGGCGCAGGTGCTCGATGGCCGGGTCGCCGTCCCGGCCGCTGATGAACAGGACCACGAACTTCGCCCTGGTGCTGTCCAGGAGTTCGTCGTGCATGGCGTTGATGACCCGGTCCCGCTCCTCGTCGCCTATTGCGGGCTTATCGCAGTATCCATCATTTGTGGGGCAATACATGCCCACGTAGTCTATGGAGACGCCGTCTTCAGTGACCCTGCCCCGGGGGTAGAGCAGGGATTCACTGTTTTTTTCATATTCAGGTGGCAGTTTCTCCAGCCCCGAACTCAGGGCCTTGATCCACCCCGGATCGGCCACGTTCCTCTCCTTGTAGAAGTTGGCGTAGCCCATGATGACCACGTCGTTCTCTGTCATGGAGTCCTTCAGGGTCCTGTGGCGGAGTAGGGCGTTTATTGTGGAGTACCCGGCCTGGGCAAAGTTCCGTACGCCCCACCCCTTGTCGCGGAGAGCGGTCTGCAGGTGCCAGGCCATGCTGTTCTCGTCGTCCATACCCCATCCGAACACCCAGGAGTCGCCGTAGATGTAGACCGTGCGCTCACCCTGCACTGGCGAGGGCGCGGTGGCGCGGGAAAAGTCTTTCAAGATGGTGGCGCTCCAGCGATAGGGCTTGTCCTTGTGGGGGCTGGAGATCGTGAATCGATAGGTGGCGGGTTTGGGGCCGTACCCCTGCAAGGGGTCGTGGGTGTTGTAGGGGGTGGGTTCGCTGGTGGTCGTCTCGCCGGTGTGCATGATGTCGTTGATGTGCAGCGCCAGGGAGAGCATTGGACTGTATTTGAATTTCTCCGTTGAAAACGAGGGGCGACTAACATGGCTGAGATACAGGAACGTACCCCATGACAGCAGGATATCGCAGGCGAGATAAAGCACGAGAAACGTGCCCAGAATGCCGAGAATTATTCTTTTCAAGGCTTGTTCCAGTGATGGTTCTGCAATCCGGAGAAGAGCCATGCACGGTGCACGGGACAGGTTTCTCCTTTTCCAGCATCGTAAGGCAATGTCAAGCCGGAATGGCATACGTGTTGAACAAAACAAGAACCATAGGTTCTGTTTCAATAAAAATCGGAATCTCAGGTTCTCTTTATGTAATATTCTGAAATATTATGACAAACAAACCAAAGCAGGAGACGTTGCGCACGATCACCCGGATGGCATTGCCCTTTGAGGACAAAACGAGATCAGATAGTTCTGATTTTTTCGTTTTATGGAGAGTTTATTCTATAATTTCATAGTGTTGCATACAAATTGCAAAAATACAACCAAAATCATGAGGTGTTGACGCAACAGTTTACAGAACGTGCATGGAGGATGTCATGCGTATGGAGCGGAAGGTCTGGGTGGCGTTGAGCGACCAGGCCAAAAAGCAGTATCAGGACTGGTTCGGGGATGTGCAGTTGGAGGACGAAAGTTCGAAAATCAGACCATTGTGCAAGGAAATGAAGAGGCGGGATTTGAAGCAGGTCCTGTAAAAGGCATGTATGTTGACTTTATGGCAAGCATTGACTGCCATGGCGCAAAGGCGTAGCGATATTGTAGTCGAAACCCTATCGCCAGGAGGAAGTCAGATGCGTAAAATGATTGTGAGCCTTTTCGTGAGTGGGGCGCTGGTGCTCCTCTTCGCCTTGCCCTCCATATCCCAGACCGCTCCGGCCGAGGATATCACCATGGCCTATCTGCCAAAAAAGACGGTAATCTTTAAGCATTCGGCCCACAAGGAACTGGATTGCAAGAAATGCCATCACATGTGGGAGAAGGAGGGTGACCCCCGTAAGTGCACCACCAGCGGTTGCCACGACGTCTTTGACAGCAAGGACAAGACCGAGCACAACCTCTACAAGACCATCCATGGCAAGGGCTCGGACGCAGCCACAGGCTGCCTGCAATGCCACAAGGAAGAGGCCAAGAAGAACAAGGATAAGAAAAAGGAACTCACGGGCTGCGCCGGCTCCTACTGCCATCCCTAAGCGATACGTTCCGGAAACACGCAAACGCCTCGTCAATCTTGACGGGGCGTTTCGTTTTCCGTGCGAATGGCTCGAATACTTGAGTAAAAGCGGCGAGTGGCGTAAGTACCCCATCAAAATTACAGTGCTGCATAGGCTTTCTCAGGCGCTCCTCTTGAACTTCCCCAAGTGACGAGGTTTTGGAAGGGGGGTACGAGGAGGAGATCCTTTTTCAGAAGGTTTCCCCCTTGTAGGCCGCCTTTCGACTACCTTACGCAACAAGGAGATGTCATGGGCCATTCGAACCGCCGCCGCACGCATCTGCTGGAGTGGGCTCTGCTGATCTGCTCCATTGTCGCGATGTTCATGCTTTTTGAAGGATATTTCAGATACTTCCGTATCGTGACCGATGGCTTCAACTTCACCCTCTCGGCCCGGCAATGGTTCAGGGAGCATTGGCGCCCCATCAACAGCCAGGGCTTGCGGGATGTGGAGCATGATTTTTCCACCCCGGGCTGCAAGGTCTTCGTTGTGGGGGACTCCTTTGTGGCGGGGCACGGCATAGAGAATATCGACGACACCTTTGGACGGCGTCTGCAACTGGATAGCGGTGACGCCTTCGAGGTTGCCCTGGTGGGCAAGAACGCCCTGGACACCCAGGGGGAGTTCGAACTGCTGCAATCCATGGGGCACACACCGGATCTCATGGTGCTGTCCCACTTCGTGAACGACGTCGAGGGCGCGCTCATGGCCGCGGGAAAGGACATGCCACACCTGGTGGACATGCCAGGCGGGTTGCTGGCCATGGTCAACCACTCATACCTGCTCAACCATATCTACTGGCGGGTGTTCAAGACAGGGGACATGGCCGAGGCCTCGAGAAACTACACGGCCTGGATCGACTCGGGGTATACGGACCCGAAGATCTTCGCCCTGCACCAGCAGGCGCTACGCGAGTTCGTGGAGTACGCCCGCAAGAACGAGAGTCCCCTGATCGTGGTGGTCTGGCCCTTTTTGAGCGACGTGACCGGTTCCCTCAAATACACCGCGCCGGTGGTGCGGTGGTTTCAGGAGCAGGGCGTGACGGTTCTGGACCTGGGCACGCATTTTCAAGGACGCCCCCCTGAGGAACTGGTGGTCAATCCTTTTGACGCCCATCCCAACGTGGCAACCTCGGCCGAGGTGGCCTCACTGCTGCTCCCCCTGGTTGAGCAGCGTCTGCCCGCGTCCTGCGGCAAGAAGTAGGGATGTGATGTCTTGAGGGGGAAGAGGCTCTTTGAAGAACCTCTTCCCTCATGCGTCACGGCTGCCGGCCCCGTCTAGGCGTTGTCGGACTTGAGATCGCTTATGAGGTTGCGGAGCTGTCCGCTCAGTTCGGACAGATTGGTCATGGCCTGGGACGACTTGTTCATGGTGTCCGCGGTTTCCGAGGCGATGATGCTAATCTCGTCCGTGCCCCTGGTGATCTGCTCGGCCGCGGCGGATTGCTCCTCCGAGGCCGTGGCGATGGAATGGACCTGGTCCGCGGTGAACTCCACGATGCCGACTATTTCCTTGAGGGAGGCCCCTCCCTTGTCCACCAGCCTAGTGCTGTGCTCCACCACCTCGGTGGTCTGCCGCATGCTGTGAATGCTTTTCTGGCTGCCGCTCTGGATGGCGGCGATTGATGCTCCCACCTCCCGAGTGGCTGTCATGGTCTTTTCCGCCAGCTTGCGCACCTCGTCGGCCACCACGGCGAAGCCTCTGCCCGCGTCACCTGCCCGGGCCGCCTCGATGGCCGCATTGAGGGCCAGCAGGTTGGTCTGATCCGCGATGTCGTTGATCACGGCCATGACCTGGCCGATGGACTCGGCCTGGCTCCCCAGTCCGTCGAGTTCTACCTGCAGTTTTTCCGATACGTTGTTGAGGTGTTCTATGGACTTGACCACCTCGGACATGATCACCCCGCCCTCTTCGGCCTTGGTTTTTGCCTGCAGGGCACTGTCAGAGGCCTGGTTCGCGTTTCGGGCCACCTCCAGCACCGAGGCGCTCATCTGCTCCATGGCTGTGGCGGATTCCGTGGTTCTCTCCCGTTGACGCTGGGCCCCGTTCTGGGACTCCTCCACATGGTCGGAGAGCTGCGCCACGGCGGAGGTGATACTCTCCACAATGGCCTCCAGGGTGCTCGCCGCGTGGAGCGCACCCTCGCGCTTGGCAAGCTCCGCCTCTTTGCGGGCCTGCTCGGCCTCGTCCATGGCCTGCCTGGCCTTTCCGGACTCCATGGCCGCCTCATGGGCCTTGTCGTCGGATTCGCGGATCATGACCCGCAGCCTCTCCACCATTGTGACCAAGCTTTTCTGCAGCTCTCCTATCTCGTCCTTGCGGTTCACCACCAAGGTGGCGTCGAGGTTGCCGCCGGCGATCTCGGCCGCGACCCTGGCCAGGTTGTTGGCGGGCCTTGAAATACCCCAGGTCACGTTGAAGACCAGGGCGGCGGCGAGGAGGAGGATCACCAGGGCTGAAATACCCAGGGAGTACCGGCCCAGCTTTCTCGTGGCGGCGTGGATCTCCTTTTCCGGAATGGTCACGGCGATGATCCAGCCCGTTATGTCGGACTTGTCGAACACGCAGAGCATCTCCTCGCCATCCACGTTGTGGAAGTAGGAACCGGAGTTTTCCGAGACAATGCTCTGCCCGATGGAGTATCCGTCCACGATGTTGAATTTGGCCACCAGATTCTTGTCCGGATGCGCCAGCATCAGGCCCTTGGCGTCAACAATGAAGGGGTATCCGGTTTTTCCGATCTTGATGGGATCCACGAAGCGTCGGACGAACGCCTCGATGCTTACCACGCAGGCCAGCGCGCCCACGGTTTTTCCCTTGTTCTTCACAGGGGCGGCGATGACGAACATGGGCTTGCCATCGGTCTTGCTGATGAGCGCCTCGGTGATGTGGGTCTGCCCCGCGATGGCTTTCTGGAAATACTCGCGGGACTGGTAGTTCTTGCCCACGCTTTTTTCCGAGGTGGCTGCCACGGTGTCGCCATTGGCGTTTATCAGGAGAAACCGCGCAATGATGGGGCGGTTGGCGATGACCGCGGCCAGGGACGTTGTGGCGACCCTGCGCGCGTTCTGCCCCACGTAGCCTTCCCTCAGGGCCGTGGCCAGCACCTTGCGCTCACTGATCCCCTCCACCTGGGTGCGCAGACCGTCCACCCAGATGTCGATGACATTGTGAATGGAATTCAACTCCGCGTGGCAACTCTCCACGGACGCTTCGTCGAGGGCGTCCGCTGCCAGCTTGTACGAAACAACGCCACTGATGGCCAACCCCAATAAAACCACCGGCAACGTGGTCACCAGGAATCTGATTTTTAGCGAACGCATAGTCTTCTCCTTGTGGTTCCGAGACATTCAGGGGGTCGGCATCCACTATGGGCTCCCTGAAGCTCGTGGATTGTGGCTTGGTACGAATCGCTCCGGATTCGATGTCAGTCGTCAAGGGTCAGAATGTCCAAGACCTCGGCCGACAGCTCCAGCTGCATGGCCTCGGCGGTCTTCTCGTTCAGGTAGAAGCGGGGCTCGGGGTCGAGCTTGATGGGGATGGAGCCGGGCTCGGCCCCTCCTACCAGCACCTCCACAACCGTGTCGGCGAGCATTCTGCCCAGCCTGACGTCGTCCGCCGCGAAACCGGCCAGCGCGCCAAAACCCACCGGCTTCTCCGAGTAGGAGAGTAGAGGGGTTTTGCCGGCCTTTGCGATGAACTTGGGTGTGTTGTCAAAGATGGTGGCCTGGGATCCCATGACAATGGCCGAGACCTTGTCCGCGTTCATGGCCACGGCCATGACAGCCTCGTCCACGCTGGTTACCAGGGCCTGGGAGTATTCGATGCCGTACTCGGCGCAGGCGGCCTTGGTGCCCTCGATATCAACGCTGGAGGAGGGATTTGTGGCGTCGGCCAGAAGCAGGACGGACTTCATTTCCGGCAGGAGGGTGGTGAAGATCGAGAACTGGTAGACCGGGTTGATGTAGTAGCTGACGCCTGTGATCTTGCCGCCGGGCTTGTCGATGTCGGGCACGGCGCCCAGGAATTTGGGGTTGTTGCACCCGCCGATGAACGTGGGCAGGGAAGGTTGGTTGGTGGCGAGCCACTTGGCGCCGTTGGAGCGCAGGATGACCACGCCTTTCTTGGTGTTCGCCCATCCCTGCATCAAGGGGGCCAGTTCGTCGGTGGAGCCCAGCTCCTTTTTGACCTCCAGGGCGATCCCCTTACCGGTGAGCCCCTCTTCCAGACCGGCGAAAACCCGGTTGGCCATGCCGGACTTGCCCACCCAGGCGACTCCCACCGGGATGTCCTTGGCAGGGGTGGAACTCGAGATGAGTAGAACAGTTACGAATACCAACAGGCATAATGCATTTTTCATGTCATTCTCTCTGGGGTGTTTACCAATGCGACCTCTTCCGGAACGAATGCCAGGAAGGGAGCCGATGGTTTCTGACAAAGTCGAAAATGAAAAGGGCGAGTTCATGGAGGGTGGCTTGAACAACATAAGGAAAAGGGATGGGAAGGCCTTGGTTGCCGTCCCCTGATCCTTTCCTAGCGCAGCTTGTGGAGGAGAAAGTGTGTAGAAACGCACTGGCAATGCAGCGGCCGAAGCAAAAGACCTATCCAACTCGGCTATTGGACGTTTCTTCGCTTCAGCTTTCAGGATACCGAGAACTGGCGTCCGTAAAAGCTCTTTCAGTTCATTCCCGATGAGGCAAACCGGCATGCGCACCCGTGCTCATCGGCATAGGTTCCGGTTCTAGGTCATACTTCCGAGTCGCGGTGCCACAATAATCACAAGTAGTCTGTCAGTCGTTCCCTGGCTTGCCCATCTGCGGGGCGGGGCGTGGCGTCGGCAAAATGAATATATCACTAGGGCACTATGGTACATTCCTGAATTCATTTGCGTGGGCGAATTCAAAAATTACGACCTAACGTCGCGAAACCATGGCCTGTTGTATGATTGGTTAGGTTTGTTGGTATGGAAACATGGCCTGCTAAATATTGATTTTTACTTAAACAATTTTATGAAGCATGTCCAGTGCAGGGCTGCAACTAAAATGTCAAGACCACTCGGGCAGGGTTTGTCGGA
Source organism: Desulfovibrionaceae bacterium (assembly GCA_963674665.2). Taxonomy (GTDB): domain Bacteria; phylum Desulfobacterota; class Desulfovibrionia; order Desulfovibrionales; family Desulfovibrionaceae. The sequence continues at coordinate 109,630 of CAXXPL010000001.1, forward strand.
TTGCATTACAAGAGGGGGCGATGCAGTGAAGCCCGGGAAATATGGGCGCGAGGGGGATAACCATTGTTAGATGATCTCCCCCTCGCAAAACACTTTTACTGGATCAGGTTGGGCAGGAACAGGAACATGTTCGGGAACAACAGCATCAGGAGCACGCACACGGCGTATGAGATCAGGAAGTAGGTGATGCCCCGGAACACGTCCTTCATTGGCACGCCCGTGGCCATGGAGGAGACGATGAAGGCGCTCACGCCCACAGGGGGCGTTGCCGCGCCCATGGTGGTGACCACGGTGATGACCAGGGAGAACCACAGCGGGTCGTAGCCCAGGGTGTCGGCCAGGGGGAAGAAGATGGGGATGGTGATCAGCAGCAGGGCCAGGGCGTCCATGATCATGCCACCAAGGGTGTAGACCACGCAGATCATCACGATGATCACCCATGCGGGCACGGGGAGCGCCGCAACCCAGTCAGCCGCGAGAAACGGCACCCGTGTAACGGCCAGAAAGCGGCCAAAGAGCACGGCGCCGGTCATGATCATGAAGATCATGCTGGAGACGCGAAGCGTGTCCAGTACAGCGTCGCGCAGGCGGGGGAAGGTCATGTTGCCCCCCAGAATGGTGATGGCCAGTGAGAGTAGGGATCCCGCGGCTCCGGCCTCGCTGGGGGTGAAGAATCCGGCGAACAGGCCGCCCATGACCAGGCCGAAGAGCACCAGCATCTCGATGGAGCCGGGCAGGGAGGCAAGCTTCTGGCGCCAGGTGGTGGGTTCGCCCGCCGGCCCCCAGGTGGGGTGCATGCGGCAGAGCACACCGATTGTCACCAGGAATGACCCCACGAGGATCACACCGGGGAGCAGGCCGCCCCAGAAGAGTTTGGCAATGGACTGTCCGGTCTGCAGCCCGATGATCAGCAGTACCCACGCTGGGGGGGATGACCACCCCAAGGGTGGACCCCACCACCACGGAGCCGGTGGAGAGGATGGGGCTGTAGTTGTACTTTTTCATCTCGGGCAGGGCCACGGTGCTCATGGTGGCGGCGGTGGCGGTGTTGGAGCCGCTGATGGCCGAGGAATCCGGCGCAGGCCAGGATGGTGGCGATGGACAGCCCCCCGCGGTATTGCCCCAGCCAGGCGTAGGCCGTGTGGTAGAGGCGCTTGTTAACGCCCGCATAAAAACAGATCTGCCCCATGAGGATGAACAGGGGGATCACGGTGAGGCCGTAGGACGAGAACACGCTCCAGACCTCGGTCCCGAGCATGCCCAGGGGCGGCCTGCAGGTTGATGATCTTCCAGAAGCCGAGAAAGCCGATGAGGGCCATGGCGAAGCCCACGGGCAGACGCAGAAACAGAAGGCTGAGCAGAAGGACCACGATACCCAGCAGACCGATGGTGGCGGGGCTCATGCCTTCTCCTTGGCGGACGGGGCCGGATGTTTCATGGCCAGCAGCGCGTCCAGCGCGTCGCACAGCAGAGTCACGGCCAGGGCCAGGATGCCCAGGGCCACGGCAAAGGGAAAGGGATAGTAGGGCATGTGCAGGGTCTCGGAGAGTTCGCCCGTGCGGATCAGGCTGCAGGCCCAGACCCCGGTGCGCCAGGCGATGAGGCCGAAGAACACGGCACAGCCCAGCGAGGTGATTGCGTCCACGGCCCGCTCCACCCTTTTGGGGAAGAGCCCGGCCAGCACCGTGAGGGCGATGTGTCCCTTGTGGTCCTGGGTGTTGCCCAGGGAGAACCCGGCAACCAGGGCGCCGAAAAAGCCCATGAGCTCGTAGCTGCCCTTGATGGGCTCCCAGGTGGCGCGAAAGAGCATGTTGGCGCAAGCCAACAGCATCATGCCCAGGAGGACGATGCCCCCTGTCCAGAGCAGCAGGAGGTTGCAGTACCTGCTTGTGGCGCGTAGCGCGCGGTGTGTTCGAACGTACATAATATTATTGGCTTAAAGGCTCATAAAGAGTTTGCCGGGGGAGAATTGTTTTGAAAAAATTTCTCCCCCGGACCCCTCTTTAAAACTTTTATTATATAAGTATGTTAACGTATCCAGGACAAAAATTATTCTATAGAAATTTTTGGGAGGGGGGTTCGGGGGGAAGCCCTTTAATAAAAAGGGTTCCCCCCGAAAACTCGTTAGAACACTCCGCAGTTGCTAGTTGCCGTATTCCTGCTCGTACTTCTTTTTCAGGGAGAGCATGTCCGCGTACACGTCCTCGGCCGCGACACCGGCCTTGGCCGCGCTTTCCTTCCAGCCGGAGATCATGGGCTCCAGGATGGCGTGGGCCTTGTCCAGCTCGGTCTGAGGCAGCTCGATGATCTCGATCTGGTACTTTTCCTTGCTCCAGGCGATGGACTCCTTGACGTGTCCGTCCATGTACTTGCCGGTCCATTCGGACTGCTCCCTGGCCAGGTCGTCGAAGACCTTTTTCACGTCGTCGGGCAGCTCGTTCCATTTGGCCTTGTTCATGACCACGGCAAAGGGGTAGACCTGGAAGTTGGTCATGGTCTCGAAGCGGCAGCCCTCGGCGTAGTTGAAATCCTTGAGCACTTCCAGGGAGGAGAGCAGGCCCTTGACCAGCCCCTTCTGCAGGGCTTCGGGGGTCTCGGACATGGGCATGGACACGGGCACGGCGCCGAGCATGTCCAGAACCTTGGAGGCACCACCGGAGGCGCGGAGCTCCAGGCCCTTGAGATCATCCAGGGAGCGCACGGGCACCTTGCTCATGATGTTGGAAGGAGCGGTGGCGAACATGGCCAACACCTTCACGTCCTTGAAGGCTTCGGGATTGTACTTCTCGAAGATATCCCACAGGGTCATGCTGGCGACCACCGAGCTGGTGAAGCTCACGGGCAGCTCCAGCACCGTGGTCAGGGGGAACACGCCGGGTTGGTAGGACATGCACAGGTTGCCGATGTCGGCCTGTCCCTGCTTGACGCCGTCGTACATGTTCTTTGCGCCCAGCAGCGTGCCGCCGGGGAAGGTCTGTACCGCGACCTTGCCGTTGGTGCGCTTTTCGACCTCGGTCTTCCAACGTTCCATCTGCACGCAAGGGAACGTGGAGGCCGGGGGGAAGTTGGCGTAGGTCAGGGTGATGTCCGCCGCGCAGACCATCTGCGGCACGACGGTGAGCACAACCAGCGTGAATACAAGACAAAAGATCAGTGATTTGAAAATGCTTCTCATGGGGCTCTCCCTTCTGCTGTGGCGGTGACTCCAGGCTGGGCGTGAATGCCTGGGAAATGAGTGCATTATGTGCGTTTGCCCTTACCATATGCGGGCTCGGGGCGCAAGAACGGGAGGCCGGGAAAGGGAGGGTCAGTCGAAGCGGACGCGGTTGCGGCCGCCCTGCTTGGCGTCGTACAGCAGCAGATCCGCGCGGTTGATCATGTCGGCCAAGCTGCCGCCAAAGGATGAGGTGACGCCGATGGAGCTGGTGAAGCGGATGTCCTGGCTGTCCACGGTGACCACCTTGTTCTCGATGCGCGTGCGCAGTGATTCGAAAAAGTCCATGATACCGTTTTCCGGCATCATGGTGAGCATCATGCAAAACTCCTCGCCCCCGAACCGGGCCACGATGCCGCGGTCGCCGCAGGCGTCCTGCAGCATGTTGGCCATGGCCTTGATGACCATGTCACCGGCATGGTGGCCGTATACATCGTTGACCTTCTTGAAGAAGTCGATGTCGACCATGGCCACCACCAGGGGTTTGTTGGCGCCCTTGTGGCTGGTGTAGATGTCCTCGGCCTGCTCGAAGAAGTACTTCCGGTTGTAGATCTTTGTCAGGAAGTCGCGGTAGGCGCTCTCCTTGATCTCTCGCATCAGGTCCAGGACATTGAGGTTCATGTTGATACGGCAGAGGAATTCCTCCAACGTGGCGGCCTTGCTGATGAAGTCGTTGGCGCCCACCTTGAGGAACTTGGGCGCCATGTTGTCCGTGTCGTCCGTGGAGAACACGATGATGGCCAGCTTGTCCTCGCTGAAGTGTTTGCGGATCTCCTGCACCAGCTCATAGCCGTTCATGCGGGGCATGTGGAAATCCGTAAGCACGAGGCGCACGTCGGGGTTGGCTTCGAGAATTTCCAGGGCCTGCACCCCGTCCTCGGCAACAAACACCCGCAGGCGCTGGTTCCGGAGCACCTTGCCGTAGTAGTTGCGGAACTGGCGGGAGTCGTCCACCACCAGGACCTTGGTGTCGCGGTTGTTGGCGATGCGCTGAATGAGCTTCAGCAACTGGGGCATGTCCCTGGGGTGGGACTTCACAACATAATCCACGATGTCCTTGTGCATCACGATCTTGCGCGTCTCGGGATCGTAGGCCGCGGTGATGACCACAGGCGGGATGTTCACGCTGATCATGTAATCCACCACTTCGCCGTTGGGGGCGTCGGGCAGATGCAGATCCAGGAGCGCAATGAAGTACTCCTGTCCGTCGGTTTCGACCTTTTCACGAGCCTCTGCCAGAGTGCGGGCAACCTCGCACTCCAGGTCCAGGTCGCGCTGAATCCAACGCTGCAGGCCCAGCGAAATGGTCTTGCTGTCTTCGACTATGAGAACTTTATCCATAGGGAGTGGCTCCATCTGCAAAGAGAAAGCGGCCGGGAAAGGCCGCTCCGTCCCGAGGCGTTGCAGCGTGGTGCGGTGCGAGAATTCTTACCCGGTTCGGGGGCTCGGGGCAAGAGGGTAAATTTATCTGAAGAGCAATAACGGTCAGTGATGATTCCATGGGTTGACCCGGTGAAAACCCTCCACAAGGGGCTTTCACCGGATCCGGTTATCCAGGCGGCCCCTAGGGCTGGAAGCGTTTCATGAATTTTGAGTCTATGTAGTCCTTGATCCAGAAGGCGGGTTTGCCGCCGAACGCGATGCCGTTCTTGTGCAGGATGCCTTCGCGGTTCCCCACATTGTAGATGAGCAGGTAGGAGCCGCCCGGGTCAAAGGCCTGGAGCTCGCGCCCCTCCAACTGGGCCTGGACGTTGTGCAGCAGAATCGGGTTTTCCCGCACCGCGTACACGCCCACCTTGTCCAGAGGCTGGGGGGAGTACCAGATGCAGTCTCCGCCGCCGAAGATTTCCGGCCGGGCCGTGCTCTGCAGGAAGCGGTTCACCTCCAGGCCGCCGTCCTCGCCCACGGGCAGGCCGGAGTCAGCGAAGACCTTGGAGGGCTGCACGCCCAGGGCCATGAAGATGATGTCCCCTTCGTGAATGGCGTCGTTGTCCAGGACCACCCCGGTCTTGGTGACCCTGCTCACATAGCTGCCCTCCACCACCTCGTTGCCCCTGTTCATGAGCACCTTGCGGGCGCGGGTCTGGACGCTTTCAGGAGCGCGCTTGAGAAACTGTTTGCCTGCCAGAACAGTGACGGCCGCTCCCTTTCTGGCGCCTTCCCGGGCCGCGGCCCAGGCGTTGCCCGCGATCTCCAGGGCCGCGGGGCCTCCGCCGCACACGATCACCTTCACCTGCCGCGACGCGGCGATTTCCTGAATGCGCTGCCGTGCCAGCAGCAGATTTTCAATGGGCTTCACCGTGTACACGGTGGCGTCCTTGTCCACCAGCGAGGAGGAGGGTACGAAGCTCCCCAGGTTGCAGCTGAGCACGTCATAGGGGATCTCTTTACCGCCCAGGGTGCTTACCACGCGGTTGTCAGCGTCAATTCGCGCCACCTTGTCCTGCACATAGGCGCCTCCCCGCTCTTCGATCATGCGCTTGACCGGGAAGCTTATCTGCTGCGGGGTGTAGTCTCCGCCGAGCATGCCCGGCCCCATTCCCGAGTAGTAGTGTTCCGGCGCCGGACCGATGGCCGTGACTTCATGCCCCTTGCTCTTGATCTCGGGCAGGGCGTCCATGATCATCATGTGCGCGTGGCCGGCTCCGGCAAGTACGAGCTTACCCATCAGGCCGCTCCTTGCTGCATGGAGTCCATGAGCTTGCCCAGACTCTTGAGGTGCCCCTTCTCCTCTTCCGCCATCTTCAGCAGAAAGTCGCGGATGGGGCCTTTTTCATTGTTGGCGGCTCGACCGTAAAGGTCCAGGGCCTGGGCCTCGATGGCCATGGCGAACTCCACCACGTCCTGCGGCTGCTCCAGATCCAGGGCCAGGCGGTTGACGTAATCCTCTGTGGGGCGCCCGCCTTCCAGGGAACCGTCGGTCTCGGTGGGAGGTTGCTTGCCCGCGATCTTCTCCATGTTTTCGGCAACATTGGCCTTGTGCTTGGTTTCGATGTCCGCGAGCATTTTGAAGAGCTTGGCGGCATCCTGGTTGCCCACCTTGCCGGCCATGTCGCTGTAGTACTCCTGCAGCGCGCTCTCCATGCCGTAGGCTATGTCCAGGACCTTTTCGATGGAGTCCATGTCCTCGAAGATCTCGAGCCCCTCGTCGTACAGACCGAAGCCGGTCCAGCCGTTCCAGGCCTTGATGCCCCCGGAGAGGTTCAGAACCTGGCTGAAGCCCTGTCCGGCCAGCATCTGCGCGGCCACGCGGCTGCGCCCCCCTGATGCGCAATACACCAGCACGGGTTTGTCGCTGTCCAGCTCCTTTTTGCGTTCCATGACCTCTGCCATGGGCATGAGAATGGAGCCCGGGATGTGCTCCTGGTTGTATTCTCCGGGTTGGCGCACGTCGAGTAGTTGCAGGTCGTCATCATTGGCAATGCGTTCACGCGCCTCTTCGGCGTCGATGGAAGCCACGGGAGTGAGAAATTGTTTCCAGAGCATATGTCCTCCAAGAGGTTTTACCCGCCGGGATGGGTTGCTGACGGCGGTGAATCGTAATTTTGGAAAACCATAGCATTCGTGTCAGGGCATGTGAAAGTTTTTATTTCGCATCGATGACACGCAAAACTGGACAGAAAATGCTACGAATAATTCCTAACTAGGAATAGTAACCGTTTATCTGAAAAAGGCAATAGGAAATGATTTTTTAGGAAAATCAAAAAGGGGAAGCGCGTGGTGGAGAATCGATCTCGTAAAGCTGTGACCTATTCGCCCGTGAACAGGCGGACCCAATCCAAGGGGCGGGAGTTCTTCTCGTTGGTGACGTGCAGATACTCCCAGCCGCTGTCCGGGATCAGGTTCAGGGGCACGCGGTTCACATACTGCTTGCAGTCGTCCCCCGAGCACTTGCAGGACCAGCCGCAGATGTCGCAGGTACAGCCGCCGGACTTGATCATCTCCTTGACCGTGCCGGAGTTGTCGCAACAGCGGTCGCACAGACGCAGGAAAACATTGTTTGGCATAGAAGTGAAGATTGAAATAGGTTTTCCCCCTTTGTAAACGTTTTCAAGGGGAAAGTAAAAATGCTGCGCCCCAGTGGTCAGGGCGTGACAAGTATGACAGGAGGCATGAGTTAGTCATGGTTGTATATAAATTGACAACCTTTGAGGCACTTAGGCCGCTGCATACCCCAGAGCGGGAACTTATCCGCACATTCACCCAAGCAAAGTGTCAGACTCGCATCTCTGGACTTGCATCCTGTCATACGATGCATGAAGTATGCGTAGCAGCCATATTGATAATTGGCCTCTTCTCCACCGCAGCTCTTCTCGGATGCAAATTTCGCAAGAGAGGAAGCGCTAGCATGCGTAACGCAAGTTTGAGAGGTAGTCATAAAGAATATGGACGCGATAACCATGGCCAGGATGATTCGGTATAAGATGGTCATGATGTTTTCCTCTCAAAATGTGGGTTGGTCAATAAAATGAGTAACGACATTGCATTAGCAAATGCAGAGCGGCATGATTTTGCGGTTGAAGAATCTTTGCATTTCAGAAAGAGAGTTTCAAAATATAAGCTGCATCGTAATGTGGGGCGGAACTGCCGGCGTGAGCTCTCGATGCAACGTGTGCGCTCAAGTTGGAATCAACCGGGAGTCTGCATGGGCAGGAATGAAAGGGGCGGTCACGATCGCCATGGCAATGAAACGCCGAAGATGCCGCATGTAATGGTTCCCTTGTGGCGGTTTCTGCCGGTTTGACAGATATGCCGTTACCTGCGGTCATTGTGTAGGTCTGAACCTGTTACAGTTTTATGCGGAAAATATGTCCGGAAAATAGAGTTTTATCTGAGGAATATTGATGCGCGGAATATATGAAAAAATGATCGTCGTATCGCACAATGTGCAACAACGTTTTGCGGAGGGGGGTTGGGGGAGGCGCTTTTTTCAAAAAGCGCCTCCCCCAAGGTTTCCCCAAAATCTATTAGCCTTTCCGCAGTAAACTGGCGAAAAAGAACTCATTGAGGAGGGAGTCCGGAGGAGTGCTCCACTGATGCTCCCTCCCGAAACTCGGTGTGCTCTTTCAGGAAGCGGCGCACCTGCTTTTGGTTCTCCTCCGGGTGCAGAGTGCAGGTAACGTAGCCGATGACACCGCCGGGGGGCAATGTCTGGGCGGCCTGGTCCAGAATTCTGGCCTGGAGATTGGCCAGAGTCCGTACATCCTTGGGCGCGCGCCGCCATTTGGCGTCCGGCCTGCGGCTGAGTACACCCAGACCGGAGCAGGGTGCGTCCACGAAAATAGCATCCGGTCGGCACCGCAAGGGGGCGGGTGCGTCAGCCGAATGCCTGAATACCGGAATGGAGGGCAGCCCCAGGCGTTGCAGTTCCCTGCGCAGCCCTTTGAGTCGGCCGAGGTGGGTGTCGCTGGCCATTATCTCCAGGTTGGTTGTCTCCAGCAGGGCGCAGGTCTTGCCCCCGTGCCCGGAGCAGAGATCCCAGAGCGTGCCTGTGGTGGGCAGCTCCAGGGCCATGAGCGCCTGCAAGGATGCCAGACTTTGTCTGGAGAGCGCGCCCTGCTCCAGTAGGTGGGGCAGGTTGGGGACATCCGCCCCTGTGCGGAGGGCGACTCCGGGCTCCAGCACCTGGATGCGATCCGGGTGCTGGTCGAGGGTCTCGAAGAGCCCCTGGTAACCGGAGTGTCGGCGGTTGCAACGCAACCCGAGCAATGGTGGTGCCGCTTGAGCCGCAAGATAGCATTGCGTTTGATCCGGGCCGTAATGCTCCAGCCAGACATTGACCACCCACTGGGGGCATGCCCAGTAGCGCGAAAGAAAGGCTGCCTGGGTATCTCCCCTCCTGCGAAAAAAGTCCGGCTCCTTTGCGTCTTCCCCGAGATCCGCAACTTTGCGCAATACCGCATTGGCAAGCCGGGAGAGGTTTTCGCCGAACCGCTTGCCGGCGCGGGTCACGGCCCAATCCACGGTGGCATAGGCCGGAACGCGCTCCAGATATTGCAGGCCATAGGTGGCGAAGCCCAGCAGGGTTAGCAACCCTGGGGGCACGCCCTTGGGCTTGCGCAAAAAGCCCTGGGCCACGTAGTCCACACGGGGTTTGAGGCGGAGATAACCGTAGGCCAGTTCCGTGGCCAGGCCGGCATCACGCGGGTCCAGCCCCTTTGTCCTGGCCTGGGAGAGATGGACGTCCAGCGTCTCCTGGATGTCACGCCCCTTTTCCAGGACTTGCTCCACGCAGCCCAGGGCCAGGGAGCGCGGATCTATGTGTAGTCTGGTCATAAGTCTCGATTCTTGTTGAGACGGCTGGTGCGATGGGGAAATCCATTTCCAATGCTTCTCCCCTTGCGCCTGCACATCCCAAAGTTCATTTACAGGTTGGACTTTACAGATATATCGCTCATCATCTAGGTAATGCTGGTACAGGTTTTGAGGAGGGGCTCCTTTGGGAGACATTCCCATACCACAATCACGGGAAGGGGGAGAGCGATGGATGAGGAAAAGGAATTCATTGCAGAGCTGCTCCACACAGGCGCGTTCTTGATACGAGAAGGGGGGCGGATCGCGGACTGGTTCGGCCTCAGCCAGCAGCAGTTCGCGGTGCTGCGCGCCATTGCCGCGCAGGCCGGGGAGATGCCCCTGACCCAGAAACAGCTCCGCCTGGAGCTGATGTACGAGAAATCCAACATTTCCAAAGCAGTGTCCAGGCTGGTGAGCGTGGGCTATGTGCGGCTCGAGCCTTCCATGCGCGACGGCCGATCCAAGCTGCTGCGCATCACGGAACAGGGCGCCGAGGTGGCCCGGCGGGGCATGGAGGCCTTTGACGCCTGGACCGACGCCTGGCTGGAGGGCGTGCCTCCGGGCAAATTGCGCCAGTCCGCCAGCCTCATGCGCGCCTTGCGCGAACGAGTGCCCGACATCGAGCGCTAAGACTGTTTCAAGATCATTATGATGCGAGGGGGAAACCATTTGAAAATGGTTCTCCCCCTCGCGCTCCCCTTTCCAAAACTCTACTATATTGAAATCTTTACGAGAGAGGTAGAGGCAACCTCCTGCCGACAGGACTCCTCCCGGCAGGCAAATATCATTCCCTTAAAGAATCTTCCTACACCGCCGCGTTCACCGAGGCCATGCTGTGCAGCCGGGACTTCCGGCCCTTGTTCGAGTCCTCACCGGGCTTGGGCAGGCTTTCTGGATCCAGGAACAGAAGCAGGGCCTTTTCCAGCCGCTGCAATGACACCTGGGTGTCCAGGCAGGGGCCGTGGGGGCGTTCGTTGAGCACGCCGAAGACCGGCAGGGGGTAGGTGTCCTGGATGCCGCTGGACAGATCGCGTTCGCAGGCCACGGCCAGAATCATCTTGGGGCGGTTTTGCACCACGATGCGGCGGGCGATGGTGCCTCCGGTGGCAATGGCCAGGTGCACGCCATAGCGCTCAGAGAGGTCAAGCAGCCCCTTGATGGGGCACTTGCCGCAGCGTTTGCAGTTGTTCACGTCGTAGGTCAGTCGCATTTCGCACTTGCTGCTCTGCAGGCAGTGGGGCATGAGCAGCAGCACTTCCTCGGGCTTGTATCTGCGCGCCTCGCTACGCACCAACTCGTTGTTCACTTTGATGAAGGAGTTGCGCACGCTTTCCTTGTTGATGCCGAGGAAGCGCCCCAGCAAGGTCATCAGGGGAAGGAACAGCTTGATGGTAAGGCCCCTCAGGCGCTTGGAAAAGAGCACCGGCCGCCCCAGCAGGATGTTGAACACCAGGCCCAGGCAGGCCCAAAGCACCACTCCTATCAGCCCCGCGAAGAGTATGCCCAGAAACACCGGCGCCCAGGGGTGCAGCGTGCGCAGGCCGATGTAAGGTATGACCCAGAGCAGGACCAGAATGACGCAGACCAGCAGCGAGGTGCCCAGGATGAGCCCGATGAAGAGGCGTTTGCGGGTGGTGTATGCGTTGTCGTCGCCCGCGTTCGCCACGGGCTCGAGCCGTTTGTTTTTCACGGGATAAGGCCCCTTTGTGAATTGCTGATTCAGCCTATCATCATTGACTTGTTAAAGGAAGGGGCCGGGAAATACCAGGGACTTTCCATACCTTCGGATCCAGGCATTACGGGAACTTTCCGGTCGGATGCCGGGAACCTTCAACGCGCGCAGCGCGCCATGTAGCCGTTGTAAAAGGAGCGGGCGTCCATGAATTTCTTGTTCTCCGGCGTGACCCCGGGCAGCAGGTAGATGCGGTCGGCGCAGATTATGGCCAGGGAGTCGCCGTGCATACCCAGGATCATACCCGGGTGTGCGGTCACGCCACACTCGTCCGCGTTGTCCACCTCGTCCAGCAGGGGGCCGATCTCCCCGGGGGGGAGGGAGAGCTTGATCTGCTTCTCGCCCCCGGGCTGATCCCAGAGGAAATACGCGCCAGGCCAGGGGTGCATGGCTCTGATCCTGTTGTGGACTTCGAACACGGGGCGCGAGAAGTCCACGAGCCCCTCGCCCTTGGTGAGCTTCTTGGCGTAGCTGGACTTGGTATCGTCCTGGGGGATGCGGCGCACCTCGCCCCGGGCCATTTGGGCCAGAGTGTCCACCAGCAGTCTGGAGCCGAGGTCAGCAAGTTGCTCGTGCAGGGTGGCGGCGGTGTCCTCCAGGCCGATGCCCAGGGCTCGCTGGCTGAGGATGTCGCCGGTATCCAGCCCGGCGTCCATCTGCATGATGGTGATACCGGTGACGGCCTCGCCGTCAAGGACACAGCGCTGGATGGGGGCGGCGCCACGGTACTTGGGCAGCAGCGAGGCGTGCACGTTGACGCACCCCATTTTGGGGGCGTCCAGCACGGCCTGAGGCAGGATGATGCCGTAGGCGGCCACCACCGCAACATCCGCGTTCAGCTCCCTGAGCTGGACCAGAGCCTCCTCGTCCTTGAAGGTCACCGGCTGGAATACCGGAAGTCCTTGCGCCTGGGCCAGCTGCTTCACCTGCGAGGGGCGCATGCCCCTGCCACGCCCGGCCGGGCGGTCGGGCTGGGTGTACACGCCCACGATCTCGCACCCCTCCCAGCGGCTCAAGGCCTCGAGGATGGTGGCCGCGAAGGCCGGGGAACCCATGAAAATCGTTCTCAGTTTTTTGCCGCTCGTTTTGTCCATTTCGCCACTTTCTTGTCGTAGAGGGAGCGTTTCAGGCGGCTCATGTGATCCACGATGAGCGTTCCGTCCAGGTGATCGATCTCGTGCTGCAGGCAGATGGCCAGGAGGTCGTCCGCCTCGATTTCCACGTCCTTGGGCTCGCCGGTCTTGTAGTCCGTGAAGTCCTGGGCCTTGACCAGGACCTTTTCAAAGCGCGAGACCATGGTGCGGATGTTGGGCACGCTCAGGCACCCCTCGTCCGACTCGGTCTTGCCCTCTTTGGAGACGATCCTGGGATTGAGCAGCACCATGAGCCCGGTGCGCTCCTCCGGGCCGGTGACATCCACGGTGATGAGCCGGATTTTCTCCCCCACCTGGGGCGCGGCGAGGCCTATGCCGTTGCCCTCGTACATGGTCTGGACCATGTTCTCGGCCAGTTCCCGCAACTCGGGCGTTATTTCCTTGACCTCCGCGCTGGGGCCGCGGAGGCGTTCATCCGGATACGTCAATATATCGAGCATGGGCATCACTTTCTCACTGTTCATGTCCGAAGCCATGCATGGGATATAAGCATTGGGAGTGGCATGGCAAATTTCGGCCCGAACTGGGGCGGGGCCTTTGAGGAAAAACGGGGGGGAGCGGTCGCGCCGGTCCCCCCACGGTTGCGTTCGATGCTATTCCTGGCCTTCCGCGTTCTCCGGAGCCTGGGCGTCCTTCTCCTTCTGGGCGTTCTCCTTTTTCTTGGGATCGCGGAGTCGGATGCCCAGCTCGCGGAGCTGGGTGCTGGACACGAAGTCCGGAGCCTCGGTCATCATGCAGGTGGCCTTCTGGGTCTTGGGAAAGGCGATGACGTCGCGGATGGAGTCGGAGCGGGTGAGGAGCATGACCAGGCGGTCCAGGCCAAAGGCGATGCCGCCATGAGGCGGGGCGCCGAACTCCAGGGCCTGGATCAGGAAGGCGAACTTGTACTGGGCCTCGCCCTCGGTCAGGCCAAGGGCGTCGAACATGGCCATCTGGGCGTCCTTGTTGTGGTTACGGATGGAACCGCCGCCGATTTCGAAGCCGTTGAGCACCACGTCGTAGGCCTTGGCCCGGCACTCGCCGGGGTTGCTCCGCAGCAGCTCCATGTGGCCGTCCTGGGGAGAGGTGAAGGGGTGGTGCCTGGCCACCCAGCGCTTCTCCTCGGGCGCCCACTCGAACAGGGGGAAGTCCGTGACCCAGACAAAGGAAAAGGCGTTCTCGTCGATGAGGTTGAAGCGCTTGCCGAGTTGCAGGCGCAGGTAGCCAAGGGCGGTGTTGACCATGTCCGCCGGGCCTGCCTGGAAGAACACGATGTCGCCCGGCTGCATGTTCAGCTCCTTGGCCAGGCCGTCGCGCTCCTCCTGGCTGAGGAATTTGGCAAAGGGGGACTGCCACTCGTTCTCCTTGACCTTGATCCAGGCCAGCCCCTGGGCGCCGTAGATCTTCACGAACTCGGTGAGGTCGTCGATCTCCTTGCGAGTCAGCTCGCCGCCGCCGGGCACGCGCAGGCCCTTGACCAGCTCGGCCTTGGCGAACACGCGGAACTGGGGAGTCGCGCACCACGTGGGTCACGTCGGTGAGATGCAGTTCGAAGCGGGTGTCCGGGCGGTCCAGGCCGTATTTGCCTATGGCCTCGTCATAGTGCATGCGAGGGAAGGGCAGGGGGATGTCCATGTCCAGGGTCTGCTTGAACACACGCTGCAGCAGCCCCTCGGCCAGGGTCATGACCTGCTCCTCGTTGACGAAGCTCATCTCGATGTCGATCTGGGAGAATTCTGGCTGCCGGTCCGCGCGCAGGTCCTCGTCGCGGAAGCATCGGCAGATCTGGTAGTAGCGCTCCAGCCCGGCCACCATGCACATCTGCTTGAACAACTGCGGGGACTGGGGAAGGGCGAAGAACTGCCCCTGGTTGACACGGCTGGGCACCAGGAAGTCGCGGGCGCCTTCCGGGGTGCTCTTGGTCAGGCAGGGGGTCTCCACCTCGATGAAGTCCTGGTCGTTAAGATAGCTGCGGGCGGCCTGCGCGGCCTTGTGACGCAGGCGCAGGTTGCTGGTCATCCTGGGGCGGCGCAGGTCCAGATAACGGTATTGCAGGCGCAGGTTCTCGGCCACGTCCACGCGGTCCTCGATGAGGAAGGGCGTGGTCTTGGAGGTGTTCATCAGCTTCCATTCGGAAACCACGACCTCGATCTCGCCGGTGGTGAGATTGGGGTTGAGCATGCCATCTGGGCGGGAGCGTACGCGCCCCTTGATGGCCAGGACGTATTCGGTACGCAGCAGGTGAGCGCGCTCGTGGACGTCGTTGTCGTCATCCGGCTGAACACCACCTGGGTCAGGCCGTCACGGTCGCGCAGGTCGATGAAGATCAACCCGCCGTGGTCGCGTCTGAACTGAACCCAGCCCATGAGGCAGACATCGGTATCGATGTCCTTGGCCGTGAGTTGGTTGCAAGAATGTGTGCGCCGCCAGTCGCCGATGGGTTCGAGCAGCTTGCGGTGCTCTTTTTGAATGTCTTGTTCTGCCATGGCCTATGCCCGCTCCTGCTGCATGATGTGGTCGTGGATGGTTTGTGGATCGTCGAGGGGCAGGGCGGTCTGATCGCCCGTGCCCATATGTTTGCACTGTACGCGCCCCTCCCGAAGTTCGGATTCGCCGAGGATCAGGCACCAGGTGGCGCCGCTCTTGTCGGCCTGGCGCATCTGGCTCTTCATGCTCGAGGCCGCGTAGGCCACGGTGCCCCTGAGTCCCAGTTGCCGCAATCCGCGGGCAAGGACCATGCCCCGCGTGGATGCCGCGGGGTCCAGCATGGCCAGAAAAAAGTCCAGGGGGTTGCCCGAATCCTGGGGCAGCAGGGGCATGAGCCGCTCCATGCCTATGGCAAACCCCACGCCTGGAAGCTCCGGACCGCCCAGGTCCTTGATCAGGCCGTCGTATCGCCCTCCGCCTGCAACGGACGACTGAGCCCCGATGTTCTCGGAGACCACCTCGAAGGTGGTGCGGGTGTAATAGTCCAGGCCGCGCACCAGCCGGGGGTTGAGCAGGTATGACTGGCCGCAGGCGTCCAGGATCTCCGTGACCTGGGCGAAGTGGTCGGCGCACTCGCCGCAGAGGTGCTCCTGGATTGAGGGCGCGCCCGCAACCAGCTCCTTGCAGCTAGGGATCTTGCAGTCCAGCACCCGCAGGGGGTTGATGTCCACTCTGCGCTGGCAGTCGGCGCACAGGGCGCCCTTGTCCAGGGCCTTGAAATAATCGGTGAGCGCCTTGTGGAAATCAGGGCGGCACTGTCTGCATCCCAGGCTGTTTATTTCCAGGCGCAGGTTGCCGATGCCCAGGCGCTGGAAAAAGGCCATGAGCATGAGCACCACTTCGGCGTCGGACGAGGCCTCGCCGGGGCCCAGGCACTCCGCGTTGATCTGGTGGAACTGGCGCAGCCTTCCTTTCTGGGGGCGCTCGTAGCGGAACATGGGACCGATGGTGAAGACCCTGGTGACCTGCTCGCGGGTGTGCATCTTGTTTTCGATGAACGCGCGCATGACGCCGGCCGTGGCCTCGGGCCGCAGGGTCAGGGAGCGCCCCTTGCGGTCCGGAAAGGTGTACATCTCCTTCTGGACCACGTCGGTCTCATCGCCGATGGAGCGGCAGAACAGCTCGGTCTTTTCCAGCACCGGAGTGCGCAGCTCCCCGTAGCCGTTGCGGCCGAAGATGTCCCGTGCCGCGGTTTCCATGCGCTGCAAGGCCAGGGATTCGTCGCCGAACTGGTCGGCGAAACCTTTTATTTTCGTGTAAGTTGTCATTTAGGTACGCTGTTGTTGAAATGAAAGATGGTTCCCTGGATCGCGTGCCATCCAGGGCCAGGACTCGCCTCGGAAAAAGATCGATGAGGCCGGGAAAACGCTTTTCGTTAGACCAACACGCCGCGCTTGTCAAAAGGTGGCTTGGGCAGGCTGGCCGACAACCCGCTTTTTCCCGGAAAAGAGCAGCAGGGGCGTCATGGGTTTCATGGTGAACAGGTCCACCCTGGCAGCGCAGTATGCGCCGATCCAGAGCGGGGTCACGCAACGGTTCAGCCAGTGCAGGGGCGGTGTCTGCCGCCAGCTCCACATGGGGCCGGGCAGCACGGAGCGGATGACGATGTCCCTTCTCCCCGTGGCCTGTTGCAGCAGTTTGCGCATCTCCAAAGGGGAGTGCCAGTTCGCGTTCCTCAGGGTGGAGGAGCGCAGACAGGGTGCGCTCATGCCGTGGGACAGGTAATAGAGGGAGAACCGGTTCAGGAAAGCCACCACCAGCCCCTTCTTGGCCACGCGGCGTGCCTCGCGCAGCACGGCCAGGGGGTCTTTCTGGAATTCCAGCATGGTCAGCAGGGCCACGAAGTCGAATTCCTTGTCCTCGAAGGGCAGGCACTCGGCGTTGCCCAGGTGCAGCTCGCCCCTGTTGCCCAGGCGCTGTTTCGCTGCCTGGAGCATGTCCTGGGAGCTGTCCAGTCCGGTGACTTCGAACCCGGCCTCGTAGAACTGTTCCAGAAAGAGGCCGGTGCCGCAGCCGATCTCCAGGAGGGAGTGCCCTCTGCGAGGCCAGCCCGAGATCATGCAGGAGATGAGGCGCTTTTCAGCCATGTAGGCGAAGCTCCCCGCCCTGGTTAGAAACCAGCTCTCGTAGCGTTCAACTGCCTTGGCGTCCCACATGGTCACATCTGTCCCGTGCGTTCGAGATAGTGTTTTACGAGGGTGCCGGGGGGAAGCCCATTTTCAAAAAGGGCTTCCCCCCGGAACACCGTCATTTCGCAATTTCTATTTCCAGACCGCGCCTTCCGCCGCCGAGGAGACCATCCTGGCGTAGCGGCGCAGGAAGGGCGACTTGGACTCTTCCTTGGCCGGCTTGAAGTTCTCGCGGCGTTTGGCCAGCTCGGCCTCGTCCACCAGCAGGTTGAGCTTCCTGTTGGGGATGTCGATCTCGATCTTGTCCCCTTCCTCCACCAGGCCGATGGGGCCGTTCTCCATGGCTTCCGGGGAGACGTGGCCGATGGCCGCGCCCCTGGACCCGCCGCTGAAGCGGCCGTCCGTGATCAGGGCCACGGAGGTGTCCAGGCCCATGCCCGCGATGGCCGAGGTGGGGGTGAGCATCTCGCGCATGCCAGGTCCGCCCTTGGGCCCCTCGTAGCGGATGACCACCACGTCGCCGGGGTTGATCTTGCTGTCCAGGATGGCCTCCACCGCCGCCTCCTCGCTCTCGAAGACGCGGGCGTTACAGGTGTGGGACATCATCTCGGGCGCCACTGCGCTCTGCTTCACCACCGCGCCGTTGGGCGCCAGGCTGCCCCTGAGAATGGCGATGCCGCCTTCCTTGGAGTAGGGATTGGTCATGGGGCGGATGACGTCGTCGTCCTTCACCGAGGCCTTGAGAGCGTCCAGATTTTCGCCCAGGGTCATGCCGGTGACGGTCATTGTGCCCAGGTCCACGAGACCGGAGTCAGCGAGCTGGCGCATGACCGCGGGAATGCCCCCGGCCCTGTGCAGGTCCTCGATGTGGTAGTGCCCCGCCGGGGAGAGCTTGCAGAGGTTGGGGGTCTTCTTGCTGATCTCGTCAAAGACCTCCAGGCCCAGGTCGAGCTCGGCCTCGCGGAACACCGCGGGCAGGTGCAGCACCGTGTTGGTGGAGCCGCCCAGAGCCAGGTCCACGGCCACGGCGTTGCGCACGCTCTGCGAGGTGACGATGTCGCGGGGCTTGATGTCCTTTTCCAGCAGGTCCATGACACGCATACCCGCGGTCTTGGCCAGGCGCTGACGTTCGGAAAGGGGCGCCGGGATGGTGCCGTTGCCGGGCAGGGCCAGGCCGATGGCCTCGGACAGGCAGTTCATTGTGTTGGCGGTGTACATGCCGGAGCAGGAGCCACAGCTCGGGCAGGCCTGGGAGATCAGGTCCTCCAGCTCGTTGTCGTCGATATCGCCGCGCCTGCGCCAGCCCACGGCCTCGAACACCGTGATCAGGTCCACGCTCTTGCCGCGCCAGCTGCCGGCGTACATGGGACCGCCGCTGACCATGATGGAGGGGATGTTCAGCCTGAGCATGGCCATGAGCATGCCGGGCACCACCTTGTCGCAGTTGGGGATGAACACCATGGCGTCAAAGGGGTGGGCGGTGGCCATGATCTCGATGGAGTCGGCGATGATCTCGCGGCTGGGCAGGCTGAAGCGCATGCCCTCGTGGTTCATGGCCAGGCCGTCGCACACGGCGATGGCCGGGAACTCCATAGGAGTGCCTCCGGCGGAGCGCACTCCGGCCTTCACCGCGTCAGCGATGGTCTGCAGATGCACGTGTCCGGGAACCACCTCGTTTCTGCTGTTCACCACACCCACCAGGGGGCGGTTGATCTCTTCGCGGGTCAAGCCCAGCGCATAAAGCAGGGAGCGGTGCGGGGCTTTTTCCAGTCCCTGTGTCATTTTCTTGCTTCGCATTGAGAACTCCTTGTTTCTTGAATCAAATGGAATCCGGTGCCGTTGGGATATTTATCTGCCGCGTACCGCCGCCATGCCGCTCAGCAGCGCCACGGAGGTGAGCACGAAGACGAGCATGAGCACCTGGTCGAAAGGCAAAAAACGGATACGCACCAGCAATGGCGGTACATCGAGAAAATCCGCGAACGAGGTCTGTACGATCTTGAGCATGACCAGGGCCAGGACGCTGCCCACAAACCCCTGGATCGCCCCTGTCACCAGAAGCGGCAGCTGAATGTACCAGGAGCGCGCCCCCACCAGTTTGAGGATGTCGATCTCCTCCTTGCGGGAGAGCATGGAGAGCCGGATGGTGTTGCCCACCACCAACGCCAGCACCAGGGCCAGAAAGGTGATCAACGGCCACACCAGGCGGTGGCTGGCGCGGGACCAGGATCCGGCCAGATCCGAGCCCAGGGTGTTGATGTGGACCTCCTGCACGTTTTGCAAGCCGGTCAGTTCCTTGTAGGTGGCCTCCCGCCATTGCTCCTTGCCGCCATCAGGAGGAGCGAAGGACAACAAGGCCGTGGGGGGCAGAAGCCGCTCCCCCTGCATCCACTGCAGGTCCACGTCCTTGCCCAGCTTCTCGGTGAGATCCTGCATGGCCTGTTCCGGGGTGAAGGTCTTGAACTCCGCCAGATACTGCATGCCCTGGAGCTTGCGCCACTGGTCCTGGACCTCGAGGATGGGGGCGTCGGGGCGCCAGTATACCTGGTAGACCACGTCGCCGCGCACGCGTTTGAGCTCTTCGTCCAGGTTGTGGAGCACCAGCAGAAACAAGGCGCCGAGAAAGGCCACGAGGGTGACAGCGGCGAAGGTCAGGGCCTGGGCCCAGGGGTTTATCCCCAGGTCCTTGATACCCCGCAACAGAAGGCGTTGGATAGTATGCATCACACGTCCGCTCGTGAAGACAGAAGGTTGAGTCCCGGAACCGGCTGAGCGTTGCCCTGGTTCCCGGGAACATGGACAAAGATACGTCAGGCAAAGGGGGCGGTCAATGCGTGGGTACGAGCGCCCCTTTTTCCAGCCTCATTATCCGGGCTTTGGGGTTGCAGGCCAACAGCTCTGGGCTGTGGGTCGCCAGGATGACCGTGGTGCCGTGCGCGTTGAAGTGCTTGAAGATCTCCATGAGCCGCAGGGAGAGCTTTGGATCCAGGTTTCCCGAAGGCTCGTCGGCCAGGAGGATGCGCGGATTGACCACGATGGCCCTGGCGATGGCCACGCGCTGCTGCTCACCGCCGGACAGGGTGTCGCAACGCGTCTGGGCTCTGCCGTCGATGCCCAGGCTGCGCAGCACCGACCGCACGCGGCGGTCTATCTGCTGTCTGGGCATGCCGCGTACCTGCAGGGCGATGGCCACGTTCTCGTAAACGCTACGGTTGGTCATGATTTTGAAGTCCTGGAACACCACTCCCAGCTGCCTGCGCAGGGCCGGAAGGCGGTAGCTCCCCAGTGAGCGCAGGTCGAAGCCGCAAATGCTGGCCTTGCCCCTGCGTACCGGCAGGGCTCCGTACAGGATGCGCAGCAGGGTGGTCTTTCCCGCGCCGGAAGGGCCGGTGAGAAACATGAAGTCCCCCTGCTTCAGGGAACAGCTCACATCGCGCAGCGCCCAGTTCTGGCCGAAGTTGTACGAGAGGCGGTCAAGTTCGAGGATGGACATCTGCTCACTCCGCTCACGGGTTTCAGGACTGTCGGGCAAGTTCGAGCATGGCCGGCTGCGTCATCATGGTTTTGCGCCAGTCCGGCATCACCTCGGCGCCCAGCTTCTGATAGAAGTCTATGGCCGGTGCGTTCCAGTCCAGCACCGACCACTCCAGGCGGCCGCAGTCACGCTCCAGGGCGGTGGCGGCCAGGGCCTTGAACAGGGCGCGGCCGATGCCGTGACGCCGGTATTCCGGGAGTACGAAGACATCTTCCACATACATGCCGGGTTTGGCAAGAAACGTGGAGTAGTTGTGGTAAAAAAGGGAGTATCCGGCGGGTTTCGCCCCCATGGAGGCGATGAGCGTCTCGGCGAACGCGCGCTCCCCGAACAGGGTATCCCGGAGCTTCTCCTCGGTGGCCGAGACCTGGTGCTCGAGCTTTTCGTACTTTGCCAGGCCCCGGATGAACCCGAGGATCACGTTCACATCCTCCGGAGTGCCCGGGCGGATGGAAATTTCAGTGTTCATTCATGAATCCTTCAAATGCATGGACAGGGGGAGGTTGCCCGTTGAAGACCCCCTCCCCCTGATTACTGTCACGTTGTTTTTAGTTATCTTGGATCAAGCATCCCATTCGCTGCCGAACGCGGCCCTGTACCTGGCCGTGACCTGCTCCATGTCGAAGGTGTGCTCCTGGGTGCCGTACTTCTCGACGCAATAGGCGGCGCAGGCGGCGCCCAGTCTGCAGGTCTGGACAAGGCTCTTGCCCATGGTCAGGGCCTTGAGCATGCCGGAGCGGAAGGAGTCGCCCGCACCGGTGGGATCCACGGCCTTTTCCACGGGGACCGCCGGAACCTCGGTGACCTTGCCCTCGGCCATGACCACGCAGCCCTTTTCGCCCAGGGTGGTGACCACCGCCTCGGCGCGCTCCAGGATGTCGTTCTTGGTCAGGCCCGTGGCCTTCATGATCATCTCCAGCTCGTAGTCGTTGGTCACCAGGATGGCGCAGCCGGTGAGGGCGTCAATGAGCTGCTGGCCGGAGAACACCGTTATCTGCTGCCCCGGGTCGAAGATGTAGGGGATGTTCAGGTCCTTGTAAGTGCGGGGCAGGCCGGTCATGTCATCCAGGTTTCCAGGGGACACGATGGCGTAGCTGCCGCCGATGTTGGATCTGTCGATCTTCGGGGCGCAGGTGTGGCGCATGGCGCCGGGGTTGAAGCCCGTGATCTGGTTGTCCGCCTTGTCCGTGGTGATGTACGCCCCGGCCGTGAACTCCTCGTCGATGATGCGGATGCCGTCCAGGGGCAGCCGCAGCTTGCGCAATCGCTTCTCATAGGGGCCGAAGTCCTTGCCTACTGATGACAGGATGTGCGGCGTCTCCCCGAGCAGGGCCAGGGAGTAGGCGATGTTGCCCGCCGTGCCCCCGAATTTCTCCTCCAGGCCGTCCACCACGAAGCAGACGTTCAGCATGTGGATCTTGTCCGGCAGGATGTGGTTGGAGAATTTGTCGGGGAAAGACATGATTCTGTCGAATGCCATGGATCCGGAGATGTATATGCGCATCTGCAATCCTTTGGTTTGGTTGAGGGTAACAGGTTATTGTCTGGTTCTGGTGGATTCCACGATCCACTCCAGGAATTCGTCATTGCCCCCTTCTATGGGCAGGGCCATGATGCAGGGGACGTCATAGCTGTGCAGTTCCTTCACCGCCGCGATAAGGGCGTCCAGACGGTCTTCCGGGGTTTTGGCCACAAAGGCGGTCTCACCCTCGTTCTTCACCACCCCGTCCCACCAGAACAGGGAGCGTATGGAGTCGAGGATGTTGACGCAGGCCGCGAGCCTGCGCTCCACCAGCGCCTTGCCCACTCTCTCGGCCTCAGCCGCGTCCGCCGCCGTCATATAGACCAGGTACACTTTCATGCGGGCTCCGTATGTGGAGGTATGGAATTTCAGGGGAACACGCCCGGGGGGCACGTCATGCGAACCAGCTTTCCAAGTACAATACTTGCGCCGCCTTGCCAAGGTTGCGCCCCTTGAGCTAGGCAACAGACACACATCATTGCGAGAGGTACGCACCCATGACATCTGAAGAACGTGCGCCCATCATCGTGGAGCGCCTGCGCAAACGCTATCCCGACCCGGAACCAGCTCTGGACTGGCGCGACGCCTGGGAGCTGCTCGTGGCCACGGTCCTTGCCGCCCAGTGCACCGACGCCCGCGTGAACCAGGTCACGCCTGGATTTTTCCGCCGTTGGCCCACTGTGGCCGATGTCGCCCGGGCCACCCGGCCCGAGGTGGAGGAGGTCATCCGCTCTACAGGATTCTTCCGCAACAAGGCCAAGAACCTTATCGGCGCGGCACAGCGCATTGTGGAGCACTATGACGGCGCCCCTCCACGGAGCATGCAGGAGATGCTCACCTTGACCGGCGTGGCGCGCAAGACCGCCAACATCGTGTTATCCAACGCCTACGGAGTGCACGAGGGGCTGGCCGTGGATACCCACGTCAAACGCCTGTCCTTCCGCATGGGGCTGACCACCAACACCGACCCGGTGAAGATCGAAAAGGACCTCATGCCCCTGTTTCCCCGCCAGGAATGGGGCACCGTGAACCACCTGCTGGTGTTCTTTGGCAGGGAAATCTGCCCCGCACGCTCCCCAAAATGTGATATCTGCGAACTGGCCGACATCTGCCCCAAGAATGGGGTGACGGTTTGAGGCGATAGAAGAGAAAAGACGATTTTACGAGAGGGAATCCATTTGGAAATGGTTTTCCCCCTCGCGCTCCCCCTTCCTAAACCTTATCATAATGCAATTATTAAGAGGGGGGCCGGGGGGAGGCCCTTTTTGAAAAAAAGGTTCCCCCCAGAGAATCCTTGAACTTTTCGCTATCCGGATAAATCCAATGCCGCGTGTACTGCATGTGATCACCGACCTTGCCCCTGGTGGGGCGGAGCTGTTCCTGTCCCGGCTGGCGCCCCGTTTGCGGGACAGAGGCATCGCCTGCGCGGTGTGCGCCCTGGGAACAGGGGGAGCGGTGGCGGAACTGCTGGAGCAAAGGGGTGTGACAGTGACCTGTTGCGGCATGGCCAGGGGGCGGGTGTCGCTCTCCGGGCTTGCGAGGCTGCGCCGGGTGATACGGGAGTTTCACCCCGACATCGTGCAGACCTGGCTCTATCATGCGGACCTGCTGGGCCTGGGCGCCAGGCTGTGCGGCGTACGGCACGTGGTCTGGAACCTGCGCTGCTCGGACATGCGGTTGGAGCACTACCGCCGCAGCACCCGGCTGGTGGTTGCGGCCTGCGCCAAGCTTTCATTCCTGCCGGATCTGGTGGTGGTCAACTCACAGGCGGGGCGCGAACATCACCGCACGTTGGGGTATCGCCCCAAAAAGTGGGTGGTGATCCCCAACGGCGTGGATACGGAGCTGTTCCGCCCCTCGAATGAGGCGAGAAGTGCCGTGCGCCAGGAGCTGGGGGTTGCGGACAACGACATTCTGGTGGGTGTACCGGCGCGCTTTGACCCCATGAAGGGATATTCTGTTCTGGCCCGGGCAGCCGGAATAGCCCTGGAGCGGGAGCCAAACCTGTGGTTCGTGCTGTACGGCCAGGACATGGACCGAGGCAACGCCCCCTTGCTGGAGATGCTGCGACAGGCCGGGGCGCTGGAGCGCACACACCTGCTGGGGCGCAGGGAGGATGCGCAGCGGGTACACGCGTCTCTGGACATGGGGTGCTCGAGCTCCTTGTGGGGGGAGGGGTTTTCCAACGCCCTGGCCGAGGTCATGGCCTGCGGCGCGCCTTGCGTGGCCACGGACGTGGGGGGGAACGTGGACATCCTCGGGGACACGGGCCACATTGTTCCGCCAAATGATCCGGAGACCCTGGCACAAGGTATCCTCGATCTGGCGCGCATGCCCAGGCAAGTGCGGGGCGATCTTGGCGCTCGGGCCAGGGAACGCATCCTGGAGTATTTATCGTTGGAGCAGGCTGTGGAGCGGTACGCGGAGTTGTACCTAACGAAATAGACAAATTAGGTTGACAATAGAAGTTGTATAATAAAGTGGAGAAATGATGGAGTTTAACAAGTTTTGGATACTGAAATATGTGGATCTGCGTAAACGGAAAAATTACTGTGAAATTGTCGATAATTTCAACTCGAGAACGTTGAAATACTAGAGTAACATATTTATTTTGCAGAAGATTATTTAGTCTGATTGGTCATTGAATATTAATATGTAACGTTGTTTGAAATCTGACAAAGAAGGAGTGAATATTTCCAAATAGGCAGCCTGCGCTTGTCCTCTGTTAAAGCGAAAAGCAACTGGTTTTGAGCTATCAAGATCACTCGTTGCTTGAAATTTTCTTAGCTGTGCTTTTATGGTAAAGTCATCGGGATTTATAAAATTTCCTAATACTGATTTAACTTTTGCCCTGTTTTTACCTAGTTGGCGCCAAATCCCTCGCTCATCCCACGAATTTCTATCAGAGTACTGCGGTTCTCCATGCCAAGCGAATCCTGTAATGCAGTCAAAGTACTCTAAACAACTTTTTTTGTGCACTTCTGAAAATAGCTTCCAACTAAAATCATATAAAATTTTGGATGTGGGTTTATTTCCTTCAAATCTTGGAAAAATATACCTGGATGTACCTAATACTTCTGCACAAATTTTTTTTGTAAACTTTATATCAGTATTTTCGCGCTTCCATTTCGCATTTCGTATTAGTTCAATAAAAGTATCTGGAATGTCATCGTTGTAAAAAAGAAGAACTTTAATCCCAATGTACATGTCAACTTCGAAAGGGTCTTCAATGTCTTGCCAGCGGTGATTGATGCAAAACATATAATACGTACTCTTTGGAAGAGAATAGACGATTGGTTCGTCAATGCTAAAAACTTTGAATTGCTGTGCAGTAAGGATAGACTTACGATTTTTGTAGTTCCCTACAAATGCTATAGACCCAGAATCAGTTTTTTCTAAAAAATCAGCCAGCGAGTGGTATTCAGTGAATTTGGCAAAAGTAAAAGAGTTTGTAATGCTGTAGTTGAGTAATAGACTTATCAACAATGTAGCGGAAAATAGCATAAATTTCACAGCAGTACTCCTAATGGAGAGAATTCTTATACAAAAAAATTATTTTTATTAGTTGCTAGTCATGTTTTGATCGCGCTTAATTTTATAGTGATCTATGAATGGGACAAGAAGATTTACGAAACAAAGTAGCACAATACAATAAAAATATGGATAGCTTGGTATGATGCAATTGTACAATTTTGAAGGATTGTAAACGCTTGGTAAAGTTATAACCCATGTAATAAATGAAGCGACAGCAAAGATTATAGTGAGAACATCTCGAACTTTAGACAGGTAAATGTAATAAAGAATGACAAAAATGCACCCTACGGGCACTGCAAGATATAGGATATTGCATACTTCACGCGAAGACCCGGCATCGTATGATAAGATTATCTCGAAGCAAATAATAATTTCTACCGGGATGTATTTGAGTAGTCCTTTAAAGTAATTCCGGTGGTTAATATTGCGAATTTCTTGAAAAAACATAGACTGTCCTCAAATATGAATTTGAGCTTGTATTTATTATTAATATTTTACCAATAAAATTGAGCTAGCGCAATATGGACTAAGTTTTTTATTGATAAAAAACTATTGTGCTTAGATTTGTATTAGATAAACGAGGGATCAGTGAGTAGTCAATGCTGGTGTATAAACGTTGAATTGGTTTTGTTATGCCGTTTGCTGTTATTTAGAATGATTGGATGTAGTTGAGATAAATGGTCTTATTTGAAAAGCAAGTACGCCCTTTGTCATACGCTCATAGCGCATTCAAAAGAATTGTTGGTTACAGCAAAAGGTCAATATTTTGGCTAGATATAGTGAGACAGAGATTAGAAGTGGGTTCGGATGGAGTCGTATCCTAAATATTCAAAAATCCGAATGTGTAAGTTTCTGGTCTTGAGTAATGGCGCAAGGTCAACACTGATTAGAGCTACTAGTGTATCTTCATTGAATTATTGAGAAATACCATTGAAAGAGCGAGGGGGAAAAAACTATTTAAAAATAGTTTCTTCCCCCAAAATGTCTATATTCGTTTCTTCCAGCCGCTATTCCATCTCCACTTCCACGTCGAACTCCGGCGGATCCAGCAGGTGCTTTTTCACGGTGCACATGTTGATGGTGCGCACCACTGCGTCCTTGTATTTCGCTGGAAATTCGGGGGGCAGTTTCAGTTCGAACACGATGCGGTCAGCGTGATGCGTTTTTTCGTTCCACTCGGTGCGCATGCGCATGGAGATGTTGTCCATGGGGATGTCCCGGGCCTGGCAGAAGTTCAGGAGGTATACGCCCGAGCAGGTGGCCAGGGAGCTGAGGAAGTACTGAAAGGGGTTGGGCGAGGACTCCTCGCCGCCGGAATCGGCTTCCTGGTCGGTTGTGATGGTCCACTGCCCGATCCAGGCATCCACGCGTTTGCCGCCGGGAAATGACAAGGTGATGTCGAGACTCATTTGATTGGTGCTCCGTTGCTGCTGTTTTCGATGACAACAGGCAGTCCCTGCCTGTACCAGTCCGCTATGCCCCCGGAGAGGTTGTAGACCTCGGGGTAGCCGCGCTTGTCCAGAAGTTGTCCGGCCAGAAAGCTTCTCGCTCCTGTGGCGCAGAACAGCATGAGGGGGCGGTTTTTCGGGAGCTGAACACGGTTGTAGGCGATGTCCCAGACACTGACAAGGGTGGAGCCGGGAATGGTTCCCTGTTCGTGTTCCTCTGGCGTGCGCACGTCCAGAAGCATGATGTCGCCGCGTGTCTCCAGCAGTTTTTGGGCCTCGCCCGGATTCACGGTGCGGAACTCCGCCCCTGCGCACAGAGGGAGCAGGAGCATGACCACAAGGGTGCACAAGGTGATGCATGTATATCGCATAAAGGGCTCCTCGATGAGGTGAATTGCCAGGGCTCGAGCAGGTATTTCGGTATTAAAGAATAATACTCTGTTTCGATCTGAAAAGAGCATGACGAAGAGTCAGCGCATTTTCGTCTTGTAGTAAGACTTGCACCTGAAACAATTGAAAATTGTTTCAGATAAATGCATAAAAGCATCTAAACCTTTTCAAGGTTAAAATGCTTTAATCCCCAGGCAAGAGAGCGTTAAGGTATATGGTGGAGTATGCTCATCATACCAATCCACATCACACCCCCACCCTACATCCCAAGACCCCGCCCCCCCAGCGGGGTCTTGTGTTATGGTCTTGAATAATGGATAAAAAGTATGCGGTGCTTTAAGGTATCGGGAAAGTGATGGAAAAACTTGTAAAATATTTTCAAGGGATCATCATGAGCGAGGCACGGCGTGTTCACTCCGGCGCGGCAAAGAGGGGAAACCGGGGATCTGCCGCCATGAGCGGCAAACAGTGGCGCCTGTCCCGGGTCTGTATCTGCGGAAACTGCGGCCATATTGGAAAGCCCGCGGATATACCGTTGGGGAGTCTGATCCTGGGGTTTTGCCTCTGCTTGATGAGGCTGTTGCCCGGCTTACTCTATTTTATTCCGACGGCCCCTCATTGGGTTCCGTCCTGCCGGGGAAGCGGAGTGGCAACGCTGGTGCCGATAAGTACCCCAGTGGGGCGGGAGCTGATGTAAAAATACGATCACGGCCAGGAAGACGTCGAGTGCGTCATATTTGCCTGACATGGAGAGGTGCATTATAATCGGAATAACAAAAATAGTTTGTGAATTATTGATTTGACAAGCCGGAGAAAAGTCTGCAGCCAGGTATACGAAAGTGTATTGATTCGATGTGTTGCAGGTGTCAGATTGAAAAGGGTGTAATTCTCGCGGTGGGTATGTTTGTGGACACTATGTGGGGGGAATTTTTTATTTATTTGTAATTATTGATGTAGTTCGTTTTCGTTTTGAGTTGTATCTGGTCAAATGATCAATTAGGGTCTCTTGATCAGGTTTTTTTATTAGAGCTATCATATGGCCATCAAAATAGGAAAAGTCGGAGATATAGGGACACAACTGGCCTCCAAAGGGGACAGGCTGCTGGCGGCCATCGCCCGTGGAGCCGAGGAGTTGACCTCCGGCAAGGGCTGGCCCGATGGAGTCATCGACCTCATGGAGGACCTCGGGCTGATCACCGGAGTAAGCCGGGTGTGGATTTTCCAGACCATCGAGCTTGGCCCGGACTACATCATCCAGGACTACCCCTTCGAGTGGGCGGACGCCCCCGAGCATGTGCAACTGGACATGCCCGGCTTCAACATGTTTCGCACGAATTTCACCAACGAGGAATACGTGCAGATGATCCAGAGCCGTTTGCGCGGGGAGTGGCAGAGCGTCGTCACCGCGGAGTTGCATGACGGTAGGCTGAAGAACAATCAGGCGGACCAGAAAATTCTCTCCATGCTGACCATCCCCATCATGGTTGAGGGGCAGTGGTGGGGCACCTTGGGCTTCGACGACTGCAAGCGGGAGTACAAATGGAGCGACGTGGAGATCGCACTCCTGCGCACCGCCTCCTATCTCATCTCCAACGCCATCATCCGCGACAGGCTCTCGGCCAAGACCCGCCAGTTCCAGATTCTACAGGGCATCACCGAGTCCAGCTCCTGGGAGCTGGACATGAAGAAGAACCATTTCTGGTGCAGCCCCGAGATCCTTGGCGAGAGAGGGGGTGTCACCCAGAGTGTCCACATGACCCTGCGCGAAACCCTGGAGCTCATCCACCCCGACGATCGCAAGGAGCTGATCCGGGCGTACCGGCGCTACAAGAAAGGGGCGGAGAGCAACTTCCGCCAGGACGTGCGCGTGATAACCGCATGCGGCGGTTACGTGTGGGTGGAGGTCATCGGCGCCCTGTCCAGGGATCAGAACGGTCAGCCCGAAACACTGGCCGGCATCGCCGTGGAGATCCTCAAACGCAAGATGGAGGAGGAAACCCTGCGCCGTCAGGCCAAGGAGGATCCCCTCACCGGCGCCGGCAACCGAGCGGCCTTTGACAGGGAGCTGTCCCGCCTTCTGGAGACCAGCATAGATCGGGACGGCCGTTTCGCCCTGCTCCTTGCGGACCTGGACAACTTCAAGGCCGTGAACGACGAATGGGGGCATTCGGTGGGCGACATGGCCCTCCAGCATTTCGTGGCCATTTGCCGCAACAACCTGCGCCATTCGGACATCCTGGCCCGCATCGGCGGAGAGGAGTTCGCCCTGCTGTTGCCCGACGCTGACGAAGACGCGGCGCGGATCATCGGCGACCGCATCCGCTCGGAGTTCTGCACCTCGCCCCTGATCGTGGACGGCCAGAAGATTCCCATCACCGCGAGCCTGGGCTGCGCCGGGTTTCCCTGCAAGGTCAACGTGGAGTCCCGCTCCCAGTTCTTCAAGCTCGCGGACTTCGCCCTCTATGCCGCAAAACGCGGCGGCAGGAACCGCCTGGTTGTCACCGGCGACCTGGACATGACCTGCGCCATCTGAGGATTGCTTCCCCGAAAACGCGGTTTTCGGCTTGGTCACGCCGCAGAAAACGGCGGGGCGGTTTCCCGAACGCCCTTAGTGTCATATTACGCGCAGCTTAAAGATGTGTGAACGTAACGGACGCGGCACTGAGGAAGGAAAGGATTTTTGAAGAGTTTCTCGGGGGAGAAACTTTTTTAGTCATCATAAGTATAGGAAGAAGGAGCGCGAGGGGGAGTACCATTTTTCTAAATGGTTTCCCCCTCGCACTTATTTATGGTTTCAATCTAATTGCCAAGGCGTTCCTTCACATATTCCACCAGGCCGCCCTTGTTCAGGATCTCGCGCATGAAGTCGGGCACAGGGGAGCAGGTGATGGTTTCACCAGTGGTGTTGTTGGTGATGGTGCCCTTCTCGAAGTCCACGGACAGGTCGTCGCCGTCCTTGATCTTGCTGATCTGGTCTCCCACTTCCATGAGCGCCAGCCCCATGTTGAAGCCGTTGCGGTAGAAAATGCGGGCGAAGCTGTGGGCGATGACCACGGGGACGCCCGCGCCCAGCAGGGCCACGGGAGCGTGCTCGCGGGACGAGCCGCAGCCGAAGTTCTGCCCCGCCACGATGAAGTCGCCCTTGGCCACGCGTTTGATCCAGCCGGGCTCCAGCCCCTCCATGCAGTTGGCGCCCAGTTCCTCGGGGTCGGTGCTGACCAGGAAACGGGCCGGGATGATGGCGTCGGTATCGATGTGCTCCCCAACGAGGTGAGCTTTACCTTCGAATGTCATTGCTTTCTCCTCACAGGGTTGCGGGGTGGGTGATTACGCCGGTGATGGCGGTAGCCGCCGCCACTTCCGGGTTGGACAGGAACACTTCGCTCTCCAGGCTGCCCATGCGGCCGCGGAAGTTGCGGTTGGTGGTGGAGATGGAGCGTTCGCCCTTGCCCAGGATGCCCATGTGCCCCCCAAGGCAGGGGCCGCAGGTGGGCGGGCCCACGATGCAACCGGCGTCCATGAAGATCTCCAGCAGGCCTTCCTTGAGGGCCTGTTTCCAGATGCCCGGGGTGGCGGGCAGCACGATGCAGCGCACGTCCTTGGACACCTTGCGCCCCTTGAGGACGGCGGCGGCGGCGCGCATGTCCTCGATGCGGCCGTTGGTGCAGGAGCCGATGACTGCCTGGTTCACCACGGTGCCGGCAACCTCTTCCACGGGCTTCACGTTCTCGGGGATATGGGGGCAGGCGATCTGGGGCGACAGGTTGGACACGTCGCAGCTGATCTCGAGTTCGTACTCGGCGCCGGCATCCGCCCTCAAGGGGGCGTCCTTGCGACCTCTCTCCGCGGTGTAGGCCAGGGCCTTGTCGTCCGCGGCAAAGAGACCGCACTTGCCGCCGGCCTCGATGGCCATGTTGGCCATGGTCATGCGGCCCTCCACGCTCAGGGCGTCGATGGCCTCGCCGTCGAACTCCAATGCCTTGTAACGTGCGCCGGCCACGCCGATCTGCCCGATGATCCAGATGATCAGGTCCTTGCCCGAGACATGCTTGGGCAGGGTGCCGGTGAAGGTGACGCGGATGGTGGGGGGCACCTTGAACCATGTTTCGCCCAGGGCCATGGCCGCGGCGATGTCCGTGGAACCCATGCCCGTGGCGAAGGCGCCCAGGCCTCCGTATGTGCAGGTGTGGCTATCGCCGCCAATGACGATGTCGCCGGGGCCTACCAGGCCCAACTCCGGCAGCAGGGCGTGCTCCACGCCCACGTTGCCGCCCTCGTAGTAATGGGTGACGCCCATCTCCTTGGCGAACTCGCGGCACACGGTCACCTGCTCGGCGGAGTCGATATCCTTGTTGGGCGTGAAGTGATCCATGACCAGGGTCACCTTGTCCTTGTCGAACACCTTGGTGGCGCCCATGCTCCGAAAGCTCTTGATGGCCAGGGGCGCGGTGATGTCATTGGCCAGGACCAGGGAAACGGGGCACTGGACGATGTCCCCGGGACGGGGATCGCTCACGCCGCTGGCCGCAGCCAGGAGTTTCTGTGCTAATGTGTGGGGCATTCTATTTCATCCTCCTTTTTCGCCAGACGGTTGAGCGCATTCACATAGGCGCGCGCGCTGGCCACTATGATATCAGGGTCGGCGCCACGCCCCACTGCGGAGCAGCCGCCTTCCTCTATGCGTACGAGCACCTCGCCCTGGGCGTCGGTGCCGCTGGTGATGGCGTTGATGGTGAAGCGACGCAACTTCGGCGAGCGCCCGACCATCTCGGCAATGGTGTTGAATACCGAGTCGATGGGGCCAACGCCGAAACCGGCCTTTTGCACAACCTTGCCGTCTATCTCCATGATCACGGCGGCCACCGGTGGTACACCCATGGTGCCGCTCTGCACGCTGAGATGCTTGATGCGGTATTTGTCCGGAATGCGGAATACCTCTTCCAGGACAACGGCTTCGATGTCTTCGTCGTATATGTGCTCTTTCTTGTCCGCAAGCTTTTTGATGGCTTCGAAGACCAGAACCAAATTCTCGTCCTCAAGCGCGTATCCCATCTCCTCGAGCTTGCTTTTCAGGGCATGGCGGCCGGAATGCTTGCCCAGTACCAGCTCGCTTTTGCCCCTGCCGATACTCTCCGGGGTCATGATCTCGTAGGTGCGGCGGTCCTTGAGCACGCCGTCCTGGTGCACGCCGGACTCGTGGGCAAAGGCGTTGGCGCCCACAATGGCCTTGTACGGCGGGATGGGCTGGCCGATGACCATGGAGAGCAGGCGGCAGGTGGGGTAGATCTGCTCGGTCTTGATGTTGGACTCCAGCTCGAAATACGGGGCACGGGTGTACAGGTTCATGGCCACTTCCTCGAGGGAGCAGTTGCCCGCGCGTTCGCCGATGCCGGACACCGTCACCTCGGCCTGGCGTGCGCCTGCGCGC
Source organism: Desulfovibrionaceae bacterium (assembly GCA_963674665.2). GTDB lineage: Bacteria > Desulfobacterota > Desulfovibrionia > Desulfovibrionales > Desulfovibrionaceae. The sequence goes on from CAXXPL010000001.1 coordinate 142,476, forward strand.
AGCGCGGCAAGGGTGTTGGCCACCGCGAGACCAAGGTCGTTGTGGCAGTGCACGCTGAACACGGCCTTGTCGCTGTTGGGCACCTTTTCAAGGAGATAGCGGATCAGCTCGGCGAATTCCTCGGGCTGGGCATAGCCCACGGTATCCGGGATGTTGATGGTGGTGGCGCCGCTGTTGATGGCGATCTCCGTGGCCCGGGCCAGGAACTCCCATTCCGAGCGGGAGGCGTCCTCGGCGGAGAACTCCACGTTGCTGGTGTACTTGCTGGCGTGCTTCACCGCTGCCTCGATCATCTCCAGCACCTGCTCGGGCTTCTTGTTCAGCTTGTACTGCATGTGCAGGGGGGAGGTGGCGAGAAACGTGTGGATGCGGGGGTTGGCGCCGTGCTTGATGGCCTCCCAGGTGCGGTCGATGTCCTTGAGCAGGGCGCGGGTCAGACCGGCCACCTGGCAGTTCTTCACGGTGAGGGAGATGTCGCGTACCGCGTCGAAGTCCCCCTGGCTGGAGACCGGGAAACCGGCCTCGATGATGTCCACGCCCAGGGTCTCGAGCTGCCGGGCGAGGCGGATTTTCTCCCTGTGGTTCATGGTGGCGCCAGGTGATTGCTCGCCGTCGCGCAAGGTGGTGTCGAAAAAGTAAATCTTGTCAGCCATGAGTTTCTCCTGTGGGGCTGGAGGTGTGCGTATGCATGCGCGTCAGGGACAGTGGCCCAAAAAGGGCGCACCACCATGACGTGATGGGTATCTGTGGCAAATGGCGGCACAATCCCGCCAAAAGAGGTGAAATGGTATTTAAGAGAGCAGAGAACGCTCTCGTAGCGAACACGCTAGGATAATGGACAGGAGCCCAGCGCTGGTACCGGCCAGGATGCCGGAGAAGGAAATGTGATTGCAGTGAGTCATTGTATTGCTGTCCTCAATTGCCAAAACAAGTAAGACAACCGGCAAAGTCTTGTCAAGGGGGTGTTGCCGGGATGATGCGTTTTCCTGACAACACCCCTGCATCTGGTTTCAGTGGAAGTGATCATTCACGTAGCGCGGCCCGGGCAGCCAGGCCCTCGAGTTCGGCCCGTCCAGAAACCGCTTGGGGATACCGGAGAATCCGGTCTGCGCTCCGACAAGGGCGCCCGTGAGCATGATCCTGGCGATGTTCTGCCCCCCGCCGTTGAGGGAGTGCAGCACCGCGGACTCGATGCGTATGTCCGGATCCGCCGCCGCCATGGCCATGTACGAGGGGAGAGCAGGGCGTCCGGGGAGGCGAACCGCCCCTCCTGGGGGGATCGGGATCACCGGGGCGGGGGGAGTGCAAATTGTCGCTGGTCACAGTGTGGAACGGCAGGGCGCCGCTTTTAACAAGGGCCATGAGCCTGCCGGACAGTCTGGCTGGTGTATCCGCCCGGTTCGCTGACAGGCGTGCCGTCCAGCAGGGGGAGGAACTCGTTGTCCAGGCGTTGACAGAAGTCCTCGTGGTTGTACCCATCGTGGTCGATTAGCGACCTGACCAGCATGGTGAGGATGAATCCGGCCTGGGAGAACTGCCCCGCCTTTATGCCCTCGTGATAACGCCCCGCCTTGGGTGTGGTGTAAGCCGTCGATCCAAGGGCCGTAGCCCCGGTGCATGGCCTCAAGGTCGTAGTACCAGTGCGTCGCCTATCCAGGTGCCCATGACCGCCCCGGCCGCGCGGTCTTGCAGTTTTTCATCGAACATTGGTCGCTCCTGGATTGGAGAGGCCGGAGAAGGCCTCCCTTCTGGAACTGCACAAAACCATGATAGGTTGAAAGCATACCACATTGTTTTTTATGCCGCATCGACTTTTCAGTACAAGGGCAATTCCATGCAGGAAAAAAAGAGGGCCCGGTATGGGGGGTACCGGGCCAGGAGTTGGGGGTGTGGTAAGGAGGGTGATTCAAGTAAGGCAACTGAACATTGCAACAACCTCCCTTGCGAGAAGATGTCCGCAAAATTACAGGGCTGTCATCATTCGTATGCCGTCGCCACGCCCCATCCCGGGGCGAAATCGGCTTACATCGATGATCTCGCTATCCGTAACGCGCGAAACAACCACGCGTAGCGGCTACCGACGCTCCGGCAAGAGCGTGTTGACAACAATTTGGAAAGTGGAAGGCTGCGCGGGAGGAGCGGCTTTGTTTATGGAAGCTTTTGAAAAGGGGGTCCGGTGGAAAAACTTTTCATGAAAAGTTTTTCCACCGGAAATGTCCTTATCCTTGCCTCTTCATTCTTTCGTTACTTGCTCTGCCGCAGCAGGGGGGTGCCGATGATGATTTCCACGCGGCGGTTGCTGGCGCGGCCTTCAGCCGTGTCGTTGCTGGCTTCGGGCTGGAAGTAGGAGGCGCCAACAGCGGCCAGGATATCGGGCTTGATTTCGGAGTGGTCGAGGACGTAGCGCACCACGGCGCTGGCGCGTGCGGAGGAGAGTTCCCAGTTTGTGGGGAAGAGCTTCTGAAAGTTCCGCCCGATGGCCACGTCGTCGGTATGCCCCACAACGTAGATCTGCCGTTCCTCGACCTTGCCCAGGGAGGGCAGGATCTTTTTCAGCACTTCCTTGCCTTCGTCGGTGACCTTCGTGCTGCCGGGGGTGAACAGAATGCGCCCCAGGATGTTGATCTGAACCCTGTTCTTGAAGCGTTCGATGGCCACTTCCTTTTCCTGGATCTCCCGTTTCAGGTCCTGGATCAGGCTTTCATAGGCCTCGGACATCTGCTGCTCGGCCTTGGTCTTGTCCAGGAGCTCCGCGGCCTGGGCGCGGCACTGGTCCAGGTTGTGCTGCAGGGTCTGGAGGCGTTCGGCCTTGTTTTCGGCCGTGTCCTGGCTGCGCAGGTCATCGAGCTCCTTGGCAAGCGAGTCGCAATCCATCTGCTGTTCCAGGCGCGCGGCCAACTCCTGGGACTTGGTGCGGCAATCCTGGAGCTGTTTGGTGAGATCGCTCACAACATTGTCGGGTCGGGCTGCGCCGGCGGAGGCCTGCTCCTTCTGGCAGGATTCCAGCTCCTTTGCCAGGCTGTCGGCCCGGGCAGTGGCCTGGCTCGCCTCGTCCGTGGCGTCCTTCAAGTGCTTGGTGGCCTCTTCGAACTTGCCGGCGCAATCACCGAGCTGTTTTTGCAGCTTCAGGTTGGTCTCCTCGGCACTGCTCAGTGATTTCCTGATGTCCTGGAGGCTCCGCTTGCTCTTGTCCAGCTCGTTTATCCTGCTCTCCAGCGTATCCACGTCCTTTTCCGCGGTGTCCAGCTTGATTTGGGCGGCCTCCAGCTTGTCCTGCAGGGATTTGAGGTCCTGTTCGAGTCCCCTGATGTGGTTTTCCCGTTGTTCGAGCACATCGGTCTGGGAGGAGTATTTGACGAACAGGAAGACGGCGCCCGCGGCGAGGAGCAGGAGCAGGATCACGAGTAGCCAGATGATGCCTGTGCCGCCTTGGTTGGTGGAGTAGTCGGGTTGCTGAGAGCCGTTGGACATGAGGCGCCTCCTTGGCAGTTCTGGAGTTGTCGGGGGGCCGGGTGTGCGGTTTGGATAGGGGTGCCACTACCCTGGGGACTTATCCGGGAAGACGCGCCTAGTTGCCAGTCTCCCTCGAGAAGAAGTCCACCAGGGTCCAAGCCGTGGATAAGGACGACGCCCCTCCGTTGGACGCGTCTTGCCGGCCGCCCGGGTCGGATGAGTAAAGTATGTAACGTTGCACGCCGCTCCCGAGCGAGGTGCATTCATAACGTTCCTTGGTGTATGATTTGCGCTGGATCTTCAGAGACATGGGGGAGCACCCGTTGTTGTGGGCCCAGAACGAGGCCGCACGGGCGCTGCCATCCTCCAAACCGGAGCTGCTGAAAATTATGGTGGGGATGGGGCGAACCGGCCTGCACCCCGGCAGAGGGGCGCCGCCATTGATCAGTGCGAGGCCTCCCAGGTTGTGGGTGCGCATGCAGGCGAGGTGCCCGGACAGATTGGCGCCGTCTCCGGTGCCAACAAGGAAAATTCTTGAGGGCGCGATGGCGTGATCGATGACAAGGGCATCCATGATGGCGTCCAGGTACTTGAGTGCCATGGCCTCGGGTTCTCCCTTGCTCATCAAGGTGATCATGGTCCTGATATCCGGACAGGCGAGAACGTAGCCGCGTTTGCGGCAGGCGTCGCGGAGGGAGGGTTGCAGCGGCGCGCTGTCCGCCCCGAGCAGGATGAGGGCCGGGAAGCGCCTGACCTTGGAGTACCCCTCCGGGTAGTAGATCGTGGTGGGGACGGAGGTTCCGTCCACGGCCAAGGGAAGTATCGCCGTGGCGTCGGGCCGGCTTTCACTGAGCCAGTCATAAGCCTGGTCCGCTGAGTTCCCCATGCTCGTGCAGCCAGCCGCAACGAACGCCAAGACCATCAGGACGAGTAATGACCGAGCACTATTCATACGCCTGCCTAAAGCCTTTTACCTTGCTGGTGTCTACCTCAATATTGCCGTTTGAATGCATGTACCGCATCATGTCAAAAAGGCAAAGCCTAATTGAGACGCGGTGATCAATCAATTCCCCGGAGAACGGAGAGAATAGTCGCCTGTCTGAGCCAACCACGGGGGCGTGAAGCAGAAGGGCGGAAGGCTTTGCGAATGCCGATTTCGGGGGCGCGTCAGATGATGCGCTGATTTGTAAAGACAATACAAAAGGTTGATGGGGGTATTATTGTGACTTTGAAACAAGATGTGACGGATATCATCCAACGGCTCGAAAATGTGGCGGATGAACGCAGGCTGGAGGGCATGGGCAGGTTCGGCATCGACATCTCCCGCGCCCTTGGGGTGAGTATCCCACTGTTGCGCAACGAGGCGCGCAACTGCCGCAAAGGGGCGAACTCAGTGGAGCGGCATTCCCTTGCTCTCGCCCTGTGGGACGCCGGGATTCACGAGACGCGGATCCTGGCCTCCATGGTGGACTCGCCCGGCGAGGTCGGTGAAGGGCAACTGGAGGCCTGGGCCAGGGACTTCAACTCCTGGGATCTGTGCGACCAGTGCTGCAACAACCTGTTTCGCCACACCTCCCATGCCTGGAACAAGGCCATGGAGTGGGGAGCGCTTGGGGCGCGGGGACCGGAGTTCTCGGTGCGCGCCGGGTTTGTGCTCATGGCCACCCTGGCTGTGGGAGACAAGAGATCGCCGGACGAGCGGTTTCTGGAGTTTTTCCCTCTGCTGCGTCGAGGCTGCGCCGATGGCCGGAACTATGTGAAAAAGGCCGTGAGCTGGGCGCTCAGGCAGATGGGCAAGCGCTCTTCCGCGCTGCACGCCCCGACCGTGGAACTGGCCAACTGGATGCGTGAGCAAGACACTCCCTCGGCCCGATGGATTGGCGCCGACGCGCTTCGGGACATCGAGCGCCCGGAGATTCTTGAACGCCTGGGATTGCGGTAGCTTGTATTGTGGAAAAGTTGTTCGTAACCTGTATATAAATTATGCCTATATTGTAACCATCTTGTTTCCTTGAAGGGGAAACCGCACTTGCAGGGGGCACTGCGACAGGGTATAGTACTTCCATGAGAAAGAGTCCCTTTTCATCCGTGAACATGGCATGGCGCGTGCGCGTGCTCGAACCCCTGTGCGAGGCCGCCAGGGACTCCGGCACGCCCCTTCCCGTGATGTTGCGCCGGGCCGTGAACCATCACCTCGAGCAGCGTCAGGGCAATGCCACCCTGGCCACTTGGCGCCGCGCCATGGCCCTGCTCTCCCACGAGACCGACCTGGCCGACCTCTGATTCCTTTACACGCCCGCTGACAGACTTCGTTATTCCATAGGACACTGCGAAACGGCACTGACCTTCAGTTCCGTCCGGATGTGCGGTGGTTTAGCGTGTCGGATGGGATGAGAATTTCCGTTGTGTAACTCAACTATGCAAAGGCATGCAATAATACAGGGTTGTATGCTTTTATGCTCAGGGATGGAGTATTATTTTCTATTTGCTTGGCAGGATTCTACGCCAACTCCTTGACTCGTATTTACAACTTGGTTAACTGTTATTTTAATTATATTTTTTGTGCGATCTCATGGAGGTCTCTGATGAGCAAGGACAATGGTCAGTTGGAGGAGAGCCCCGCGGCCGCGTCGCATCCAGGTCAATCTGGCGGTATGGATAATATCGAGCAGATCCGGCATTTGCTTTTCGGACCGCAAGTGAAGAGCCTTGAAAACCGAATACAGAATCTGGACAAGCGGTTGGAGCAGGAAATGACCGCCATTCGGGACGATCTCAGAAAACGCCTCGATTCTCTCGAGCAATACATGAAAAGCGAATTCAGCAGTCTGTTGGAACGCATCGAGGGGGAGCGGGAGGAGAGATCCACGGCGGACAAACAGCAGCTCGGGCAGATCAAGGAGTTGGAGGAGAGCCTTGAGAACAGGGCCAAAACCCTCGAGGATGCCGTACGGAAGAGCGCTCACGAGATCCATGAGCAGATGCTGCGGCAGGCCAAGACGCTCACCGAGGAAGCACAGCTGCTGCATGAACGGGCCTTGATCGAGCTGCACGACAGCGCGGCCGCCATCCGCGCGGAATACGTCGATCGTTCGCTGCTCTCAAGTCTATTCACGGAAACCGCCCTGAGATTGAACAATGATCTCGCCAGGGCCATGGTTCCCAATTCCATGGATATCGACACCCCCTCATGAAGTGTTGATGGCGGAGCAGGAGTTGTAGGGTCTTACGCGCCTTGAACCGGAGATGGTCGGGCTTCCATCAGGGGCCGACTGTTTTCATGGAAACGCAATGATGCCCGAACGCGATGACCTCCCCTTGCGCCTTGTATCCAAAAGCGCAGCCAAGGATTCCCGGCCCGATCCGCCGGGTGAGGATCGTGTCCAAGACCTCGCCCGGGATGAATCCGGGGAGTACGAATCCCTCAAACAGCTGCTGATAACTGAGGAACGTGCGAGAATCGATGATCTGGAGCAACGCCTGGACCAGGAGCGGCTTCACTCGGCCCTGATCTCCAGGGACCTCCCACGGGCCGTGAAGGACAGCCTGTCCAGGGACAAGGCCCTGACGCACGTCTTGAGCCCCGCTGTGGAGGAGATGCTCCACGACTCCGTACGCAGAAACCCCCGCGCCCTTGCCGACACCCTGTACCCGGTCATGGGCCCTTCCATTCGCCGTTCCATCGCCGAGGCCTTGCGCTCCATGATCCAGTCCCTGAACGAAACCCTGGAGCACAGCCTCTCCTGGCAGGGGCTCAAGTGGCGGTTCGAGGCCCTTCGCACCAACAGATCCTTTGCCGAGGTGGTGCTGCTGCACAGCCTGGTCTTCCGTGTGGAGCAGGTATTCCTCATCCACAGGGATTCCGGCCTGCTGTTGCAACATGTTGTGGCCGATGAGGTGGCTTTTCAGGACGCGGACCTGGTTTCGAGCATGCTCACCGCGGTCCAGGACTTTGTGCGGGACTCGTTTTCCAGCGGCAATGAATCTTTGGACGAACTGCACGTTGGGGAATTGCAACTGCTCATTTTGCAGTCAGGAGACGCCATTCTGGCGGGTACGGTACGAGGACGCCCCCCTGTGGAGCTGAGCGATGTCTTTCGGCAAACCCTGGATATCATCCAGCGCGAAAAATCAGACATACTGCGCGTTTTTTCAGGAGACAGCGCGGAGTTCGACGACACCCGCCCCTTCCTGGAAGACTGCCTTGTGGCACGCTATCAGAAGAAAAAACAGACTTTTCCGCTGCTCCCCGCGCTCATTGCCCTGCTGGTGCTTGGCGGGCTCGGTTGGTGGGGGTACGGCTTGTACAGCGAGCACTCCCGCTGGCAGGCCGCAATGGAAATGCTGAAGGCGACCCCAGGCATCGTGCTGGTACGGCACGAGTATGGCCAGGGCCGGTATCTTGTTCAGGGGTTCCACGACCCACTGGCGCCGTCTCCCGAGAGCATCGTGGAGCGCTCCCCACTGTCTCCTGAGGACCGGAAGAAGGTGGACCTCGTCTTTGAGCCGTATCAGGCGTTGTTGCCCGAATTTGTCCTCCAGCGCGCCAATTCCCTGCTCGCCCCTCCGGATGGCGTCTCACTGGTCCTGGATGACGGCGTATTGCGGGGCACGGGTGTCGCTCCCCTGGAATGGCGTGAACAGGCCCGTATCCTGGCCCGGACGCTGCAGGGAGTGACGCGGTACGATGACTCCGGGATGTCCGTTGATCCCGCCCCGATAGTGCGCCGGGCGCGGGAATCGCTTGCGCCCCCCGAAGGCGTTTCCCTCACCATGGCTGATGGTGTGTTGCGCGCCGAGGGCGTCGCGCCCCTGGAGTGGCGCGAGCGTGCCAGGATTCTGGCCCGGACGTTGAACGGGGTGTCCCAATACGATGACTCCGGGGTGTCAGTGGACTCGGCCTCGATAGTTGGCCAGGCGCGGGAAGCGCTTGCCCCGCCTGAGGGGGTCTCCCTCACCTTGGTTGACGGCGTGTTGCGCGCCGAGGGCGCCGCACCCCTGGAGTGGCGCGAGCGTGCCAGAATTCTTGCCCGGACGTTGGACGGCGTGTCGCGGTACGACGACTCAGGGGTGTCCGTGGACTCAGGTCCGATATTGCGTCAGGCGCGGAAGGTTCTCGCCCCTCCTGAGGGGGTCTCTCTCACCTTGGCTGACGGCGTGTTGCGTGCCGAGGGCGTCGCACCCCTGGAGTGGATCGAGGGAGCCCGCCGCCAGGCCCTCGCATTGCCGGATGTCGTTGCATATGATGATGCTGGGCTCTCCCCGGACTATCAGGCCGCGCTCCTCAGGTTGCGTGGCGCTGTGCCGGAGCTTTCCGGCGTAACCACGAGCCTGGAAAAGGGCATCCTGTCCGTGAGGGGCAAGGCCGGGCATGCCTGGATCGGAAAATTGCGCCAGGCCGCCGCGTCCATTCCGGAGATAACCGGCCTCGACCTCAAGGGTGTGCGGGATATGGATCTGGATGAATTCCTGCGCCTGAAGGACCGTGTGACGCGAGCCCAGCTGAGATTTCGCTCCAACTCCTACAAGCTCGAACCCCAGGCTGAAAGTGAGCTGGAATCCCTAGCCAGGGAGATGCGGCGGTTGTTGGACCTTGGAAAGCCACTGGAGGCAAGGGTGGAGTTCCTGCTTGTGGGGCATGCCGACACGGTGGGAGCCGAGCGTCGCAACGTAGAGCTGAGCCTCAACAGGGCCGAGCACGTTTTGGCGAGGCTGGTGGCCCTCGGTGTACCGGCGGGCTCGGTGAGAGCCTTGGGGGTTGGCGCGTATGCACCTCTCGAGGCCAGGGAAGGCTTGGAACTCGAGGAGGCCAGGGCCAACAACAGACGGGTTGTCGTAAGCGTGGAGCATACACCTTTCTAATGGATAGCAGGAACTTGCAAGAGCCAATGGGATGATTCAGAAAAAGATATGCATGCTCGGAACCTCTGCCGTGGGCAAGACCAGCCTTGTACGGCGCTATGTGAGGAGCATTTTCGACGACAGTTACCTGACCACCATCGGTGTGAAGATCGACAAGAAGATCCTGGAGGTGGAAGGCTCTCCAGTGACCCTCATGCTCTGGGACCTGGAGGGCGAGGACGAGTTCCAGAAGTTGCGGAGCTCCTATCTCAGGGGGCTTTCCGGCTTCTTTCTGGTGGCCGACGGCACTCGCGCCGAGACCCTGCCCATGGCCATGAGCCTGTGTCAGCGGGTTTTGGACGAGTTCGGGGAGCTTCCCTTCATTTTGCTGCTGAACAAGTACGATCTGCATAATCTTTGGGAGATAAAACGCCTGGATGTCCAGGAACTCGAGGGTTCGGGCCTGGAAATCCGGAACACGAGCGCCAAGACAGGAGAGGGAGTGGAGGCGGCTTTTTACGACCTGGCAAGCATGATTCTCTCAAAAAAAATCTGAGGCTGTAGTTCATTTCGTATCGTTGATTGCTTCCTTTTCGTCGTGTGACGCACATCCTGAACAGTGCTGCCGCATGACCATTCCATTCCATAATACAACACGCACAGGACAGGTTGGATGATCCGGGGAGAAGCCATGGAGCCGGGACTGCTCGCGGAACTCAATAAAGCTTTTGATTTCGTTGTTCTTAAAAGGGATACGGACGGCACGTTTCATTGTATCGGGCATCTGCCCGAGTACGCTCCCCAGGTTTTTTCGGACGCCTTGTCCGGGGATGGCCGCATGTTCGACGTGGGATCAGTGCCCTTTCTCGAGGCCTTTGCCGAACAGTCCCTTGAGCACTGGGACCGGGGCGGGGTGGAGATCCTCTGGTCCGGCCCCTGGATGGAGTCGGACGGCCAGGATAACGATCATCTGCTCCAGGCCGCCGCGCTCACGACCCATTCCGGGCCGGTGCTGGTGATCATGAGGAACGACAGGCAAAGGGACAGCCATGAGAGCATGATCCAGCATGCCCGGGAAAACCTGTTGCTGCAGCGGTACCTGGAGTCTGAAATCGAACGCCGCACGCAGAGCATCCGGGAGCGCGAAGAGGAAATCGTGTTCAGGCTCATCTGCGTCACCAACTACCGCCACGAGGAGACCGGGGCGCATATCCGGCGCATAGGGCTCTATGCTGAAAAGGTCGCCCAAAAGCTCGGCTGGGGGGACATTCGGCGCCACAAGATCAAGCTCGCCGCGCCCATGCATGATATCGGAAAGGTCGGCATCCCCGACGGCATCCTGCTCAAGTCCGGCAGGCTGTCGGTGGAGGAGTTCGAGGTCATGAAGCAGCACACCGTCATGGGGGGGCGGATGCTCGAAGATTCTTCCGTGCCCCTGCTGCAGATGGGCAGGGATATCGCCCTGAGCCATCATGAAAACTGGAATGGCTCGGGTTATCCCAATGGCCTTGCCGGAGAGGAGATTCCCCTTGCGGCGCGCATAACCTCCATTTGCGACGTGTACGACGCCCTGGTGCACCATCGCCTGTACCGGGCCGCGTTGAGCGAGGAAAAGGCTCTGGCCATCATGAACGAGATGCACTCCAGCGGGAAGTTCGATCCGGAAATTTTCGAGGTGTTCATGGACATTCTCCCCGAGGTTAGGGACATTCGCGACGAGGTGCGGGAAACCGACCCTGACAGCTTCAGCCATTTTCCGAGGGATTGAGCTCCGCTTCCTCCGACTTTCCTTTCATGAGTTTTGTGCGGCAAAGAATCCAAGGAAGGGCTGTTTTTCATATTCTTCGCGGCAGCAAAGCCAGCGGGTAATTACGCAGGGTCTCCCTAAACCAAATTTCGCTGGATATTGGCCCTAAAGAGCTTCACAACTCCGTCCGATATGTTTATTTGGAATATACCGGCCAGGAGACTTGATATGAGCATGGACACCAACATATCCGCCCTCACCGCATTCGGCACCAGCATGGCGGTGACGGCGAACAACATCGCCAATATCAACACCAACGGGTTCAAGGCCAGCCAGACCCATCTGGAGACCGGGGACCAGGGGCAGGGTGTGCAGGTCTCGGAGATCCGGCGGAGCACCTCCGAAGGGCCGCTCGTGCCCAGTCTGGAGCGGGTGGAGAACGCTGAAACCGGCGAAGTCTCCACCGAATACCAGTATGTGGAGGGGAGCAACACGGACCTGGCCAGGGAAATGGTCGGCATGATGAGCACCCAGAACGCCTATGACGCCAACGCGGCGGCCATAAGGACCCAGGACCAGATGACAGGGACGGTACTCGATTTGATAGCCTGAGTGCCCTGATCGGCAGGACACCATCACTCACGCGCCTCCACCTCCTCGGGGGCGCGTTTTTTGTGTGCCAGGCATGGCGCGGATCTAGGAGGTGGAAGTCCTCTCCAGGCCCTGATGGTGGGAACTGGTAGCCGAAGGCAACTGCGTCGTCGCGAGGCGGGGTGGGGAGGAAGCTGGAGGCAAAAGTCGGACTCGACGAACAGAAATCGGATATAAGGCCGGTACAACTGGGTAATTCGGCATTGGACGAAGACGCCCCATAACCATTCGGAAGTTGTACAGGTAAATCCGGCGAGGCCCGACGGAAAGAGTCGCGTCTTACCCTGGGAGATCTCATTGCCTGTCGGGACGATCCCGACTACCTGGACGGCGATGTCCGGGGATGGGCCATGAGAAGTCAGCAGAGGCCATAGTAGTCCGTTTCCTTGGCGGGCAAAGGGCCGAATCTTTTGACCAAGGAGTAGTCGCTGACGACTCGACGAGCGTGGGACGCCAGGAAAGGTGGGAGGTCACGCCTCGACACACCCGGTAAAGGCGGAACCGGAACTGGGCACATCGAGGTACGCGAGCGCTCGCGGCGTTGGAAGGAGGACAAGCCTTGACGCAGTATCTCATGGAGTTGGTTTGCCAACAGGCAAATCTCAATCAGGCCTTTAAACGGGTGAGAGCCAACAAGGGCGCGCCAGGAATCGACGGTATGACCGTTGATGATCTGTACGAATGGCTTTCAACCAACAAAGACGAGTTGATTGCGAGTCTGCTTGAAGGTACCTACCGACCGCTTCCAGTTAAGGGAGTGCGAATCCCGAAACCGGGAGGTGGAGTGCGACAGCTGGGCATTCCAACGGTGCGGGATCGTTTGGTGCAACAGGCCTTCTTGCAGGTGCTCACACCCATTCTCGATCCGTTGTTCTCGGAATCGAGTTTTGGGTTCCGTCCAAGTCGGGGCGCTCATGACGCTCTTGTTCAGGCACAACGATTCGTTGAGGACGGCCGTACCATAGTGGTGGACATGGATTTGGAGAAGTTCTTCGACCGTGTAAACCACGATATTTTGATGGCACGGCTGGCCCGTCACGTCAAAGACAAACGTGTCCTGTGGATCACCCGAGCCTTTTTAAACTCGGGCATGATGCAAGACGGAGTGTGCGTAGCGCGTGAGGAAGGGACTCCGCAAGGTGGTCCTCTGTCCCCGTTGCTTGCTAATCTGCTTCTTGATGACCTGGACAAGGAACTCGAACGTCGCGGTCACTGTTTCTGTCGGTATGCTGATGACTGCAACATTTATGTGCAGAGCATCAAGGCCGGTGAAAGAGTGATGGAATCGGTTACGCGTTTTCTGGAGAAACGACTTAAGCTAAAGGTCAATCAAGAGAAAAGTGCCGTGGATCATGTGAGTAACCGTAAGTTTCTGGGGTACCGTCTTCTGGGAAGTGGATGACTGGTCCTAGCACCCCAGAGTCTGGTCAGGTTCAAGAATCAAATACGTTGGATATTGAAACGTAACAGGCCGATGTCTTTCGAAGAAAGAATACGTCGTCTCAACTCGTACTGTATCGGATGGCTGGGGTATTTCCAGCTTGCGAAGTGCAAAAGCTTCCTCCAGGAGATGGAAGGGTGGATACGACGGAAACTACGTTGCGCACGCCTGAAGCAATGCAAGCGGGTTAAGACTTTGGCTGAATTCTTCATAAGTCTCGGTGTGAAAGAGTTCGGCGCATGGATGCAGGCTCTGTCGGGAAAAGGGTGGTGGAGAATGTCCAGAACCCAGACAGCGCATCAGGCAATGAACAATGAATGGTTCAGAAATCAAGGACTCGTCAGCCTGATAGGAAGATACCAAGTGTTACAAGTCAAAAGAAACCGCCGTGGTACCGAGCAGGTATGCCCGGTGGTGTGAGAGGGGGAAACCGCGAGGAATCCCCCTACTCGATTATGGTGCGCCCGGCAGGGCGCGTGGTGCGTGAGCACCATCCGGGCAGGTGTGGTGCCTGCCTGGTGACTTGGAGGTGAAAGTCCTCCGCAGGCCCGACAAGGGGAACTGCTAGCCGGACGGCAAGGGTGTCCATCGCGAGATGGAATCCGAAGGAAGCCGCGGGCAAAATGCTGACCCGACGAACAGAAATCGCATACGAGGCGGTCATGCCGGTTGAGGAGGCCAATATCTTCAAAGCCCGATACTTGTACGGAAAGCATGGACGTATATGCGGCGGGTATAAGCGGGAAGGTCGCGCGCATTACCCGGGGAGATCTGTCTTCCTGCCACGTGCTACCGGCGCGGTATCGTGTCGAGATGGGTGAACAGAAGTCAGCCGAGGCCATGGTAGTCGACCTAGAGCTCTTTACGTTTGAAATGCTTGTTCAACAGCTGGCAAAGCCAGCCTACAAGCATTTCGCGGCAAGGATGTGTGGACAAATCCTTGCAGAGCATTTGAACTATTTCAAAGTTAAAATTCTCTAACCACTCGACGGAGGGCCAAACCTGCCAGGCGAGGCATGAACACTGTCTTCTGTTTGGATTGAGCAGATGCCCGTAAGGGGCCTTAAAGATGGAAGTAACGGACGGAATCCGTGAGGTAGGGCTGGGTGCTTATAGTCCAACAGGCATTCAGAGAAATGACGCCACAAGCAGGCAGGAACAGCCGTGGTACGGAATCGTATGCCCGGTGGTGTGAGAGGGCGGGGGGCGCGAGCCCCCCTCCCGCCCGATGTCTCGAGAGTAATGTGAAGGCCACAAAAGAATAGTAAAATCAGCATAGTATTCACAGCTGTATATATCCTCTCAAAAAGGCGGCCGTAAGTTTGCGAAACCGTGGATGCTTGCGGGGCGCTGCATTTTATGGGAGACGTCGCATATTCATGCAAGGAGTTTCAAAATGGGGTATGAAGATATTCGCGTCTACGGCAATGTGGAGAATGTGTCCTCGGACGCCGCGGATCTCGAGGATGATTTCGACTTCACCGAGTTCTCCTACGACGACGGCGAGCTGGACCTGGAGTACGAGGGAAACTTCTTCTTTCTGGACGACTTCATAGACCGGCTGGAGCCCTGCCTCACCTCCAACAGCTCCGGACGCCTGGACTATATCGACCAGCAGGCCTTCAGGATGACCCGGTTCAAGATCGAGGCCGGGCAGTTGCGCCGTATGGAAGTGGACCTGAACAACGTGCTGGAGCGCTACAGCCAGGAGTGAACCGGCTGGGGTGTTTGAGAAAAGTCAGGGTGTTCGTTGGGAGACGACACCTTGAAATTGAATTAATATAGTTAATTGCAGGGTGCCGATCGATTTCGATTGGCACCCTGTGTCATTTCCGTCAGCAGGTAGAGGGGGGAGCGTTTTCCATCCCCAGCACCAGACTGCGCGTGACAAGCACAGCGATGACCAGGGACAAGATCAGGACCATGACACAGGCAATGGTAAGCACCATGATGGTGCTGCTTCCCCGGGCCGAGAGCGCGGCTCGAGCCTGGACGCATTGCTCCGCGAGGGTTGCTCCGAGCACGCTCGCGGGGTCGCTTTTGGCGAGGTCCTCGTTGGCCTGGATATGTACCAGGGCCTGCTCCCGCATGAGGTTGATCCCATTGATTCCCAAGACCCCCAGGGAGAGGGGCAGCAGGGTCAGCAACGCGAAGGCGACCATGAGCCTGGCACGCAGGTTCTGTTGAAATGCTTGCATGTTTTCCCCCATTGGAAATTATGTGACCTCGAAAAGGATGAGACTAAAGTTTCTATAGAAACCAAATTATTTTCCGCAAACAAATATATGGTTGCTCAGACGAAAGCGCTTTTTCCGCTCCGGGGGGATGTCGCGGGGGGATTCGTGGCGAATGGCAAAACCCGCGTGGGTCAGGCGGCGCAGGAAACCGGGCAGGCCGTAGTCGCGTATGTGGTCGTCAGGCGTGAACCCTCCGGGGGGCGGCTGGTGATACATTGTATCACATTTCAGGATGGGCACCATGAAAAAGCCAGTGCCCCCGGGCTTGAGCACCCGGTGCAGCTCCGAGAGCGCGGCCCAGTCGTCGCGCACGTGCTCCAGCACGTGGCTGCAGATTATCCAGTCGTACTGGTCGGAGTCAAAGGGCAGAGAACTGATGTCGATGCGCGAACCCGCGCGGGTCTCCTGCAGGTCGCAGTCCAGATAGTCGATGTTGGAGCACCCTGAAAAAATCCTGCGTAAAAAGGGCTCGGGAGCGATGTGCAGCATCTTCGATGGGTTTTCGAACAACCCGGGTGTTTCCATGAAGCGGAACCACAACCTGCGGTGGCGCTCCATGGAGCCGCACACCGGGCATTTGGCGTTCTCGCGCCAGGGGTAGTGCGGCTTATGCCGAAAGGGGTCGAATTGGGCCAGGCGACTCAGGCAGCAGGGGCACTCCAGGGTGTCGCCCAGCAATTCCGGGCGTTGCTCCAGCAGTTCTAGGCGCCGGACCGCGAAATCGGCCATGGCTTCAGCATAATGCGGGCTGCTCGACAACGCCTCGGGAACAGGGATGGAAGGGGAATTTGTCATGAGGGGGTCTGGAAAGGGGAGCCCTGGGGGAAAAGGCTTTTCCCCCAGGGTTTTCTTTTCTTTTTAGTGTGTTGTTCCTACCCGCACTTGGTAAAGCCGCAGGACTTGCAGATGTGGCAACCTTCCTCAAAGACCAGGGTGTCGCCGCATTCCGGGCAGGCGTCGCGGGTCAGGCCGTTGGAGGGGGACACCTTGGTAGGGGTGTCTCCGTGCATGTACCGGGTCTCAAGGACCCAGGCGATGGCGTCAGGGATGGAGAGCAGCAGCCCCTTTTTCTGGAACACGGGGTGCTCCCCGCCGATGCCCTTGAGCTGTTGGACGATGGCCTTGACCTCGATGCCCGAGCGCAGGGCCAGGGACACCAGGCGGCCGATGGCCTCGGCCTTGGCCGTGATGGAGCGGCCGGACTTGCCGATGGTGGCGAACACCTCGAAGGGGCGGCCGTCCACCTCGTTCACAGTGAGATAAAGCACGCCCAGGCCGGTGTTGATCTTGCGGGTGAAACCGTAGACCACGTCCGGCCGGTCCTCCACCACGCGATGATCGCTGGGGCGCTGGGGTTCCTCCACGGTCTCCTGCCCCTTTTCGCCGGTGCAGAGCACCTGCACGGTCTTGCAGCCGTCGCGGTACACGGTGACGCCCTTGCACCCCTGCTCGTAGGCCATCCAGTAAATGTTGCGGATGTCCTCCTTGGTGGCGCTGTTGGGCAGGTTCACGGTCTTGGACACGGCGTTGTCCGTGTGATGCTGGAACGAGGCCTGCATCTTCAGGTGCCACTCGGGCTCGATGTCCATGGCCGTGACAAAGACGCGGCGCACCGAAGGAGGCAGGTAGTCCAGGTGCTTGACCGAACCCTTGGCGGCCACCTCTTCCATGAGGGCCTCGCTATGGGCCTTGGATTCCTTGAGCGCGTCCTCGAAATAGCGGTTCACCTCCAGGAGTTTTTCGCCGTCCATGACGTTGCGGGCGAAGCTCAGGGCGAACAAAGGCTCGATGCCCGAAGAGCAGCCCGCGATGATGGACAGAGTCCCTGTGGGGGCGATGGTCGTGGTGGTGGCGTTGCGGTAGGGGCCTTGCTCGCGCTGGGCGAACACCGAGTCGGCAAAGGCCGGAAAGGCCCCGCGCTCCTGGGCCAGTTTATGGGAGGCGTTCTTGCTCTCGTTCTGCAGAAAGAGCATCAGCTCCTCGCCAAGATTCAGGGCCTCGTGGCTGTCATAGGGGATGCGCAACTGGTAGAGCAGGTCGGCCCAACCCATGAGCCCCAGGCCGATCTTGCGGTTCTTGCGCACGATCTCGTCGATCTCGGGCAGGGGGTATCTGGAGGCGTCGATGACGTTGTCCAGAAAGCGCACGCTGAGGTCGATGGTCTCCTTGAGCCCGGCCCAGTCCACGTCATTCTTGTCCTTGTCAAAAAACACGCTGACATTGATGGACCCCAGGTTGCACGCCTCGTAGGGGAGCAGGGGCTGCTCACCACAGGGGTTGGTGCTCTCGATCTCCCCCTGGGCAGGGGTGGGGTTGTCCTTGTTGATGCGGTCCAGAAAGATGATGCCGGGGTCGCCGCTCTCCCAAGCCTTGCGCACCAGCAGGGAGAAGACCTCCTCGGCGGAAATGCTGGCCGTGACCTTTCCGGAGTGAGGGGCGATGAGGTCGTAGTTCTCCTTGTTCTCCACCGCGCGCATGAAGTCCTCGGTGAGCCCCACGGAGAGGTTGAAGTTGTTCAGCTCGCCCTCACGCTCCTTGGCCTTGATGAACTCCATGATGTCGGGATGGTCCACGCGCAGGATGCCCATGTTGGCGCCGCGCCGCGTGCCGCCCTGCTTGATCTGCTCGGTGGCGGTGTTGAATATGCGCAGGAAGGACAGCGGACCCGAGGCCACGCCCCCGGTGGACCCGACCCGGCTCTCCTTGGGGCGCAGCCTGGAAAAGGAGAAGCCCGTTCCGCCGCCGGATTTGTGGATCAGGGCCGCGTACTTCACGGCGTCGAAGATCTCCTCGATGGAATCGCCCACAGGGAGGACGAAACACGCAGCCAACTGGCCCAGGTCCGTGCCCGCGTTCATCAGTGTGGGGGAGTTGGGCAGGAACTTGAAATTGATCATCAGATCGTAGAACAGCCTGGCCAGTTCGTCGGGCTTGAACGGGGACTTTTTGTACTTGGTCTCCTCGGCCGCGATGCTGGAGGCCACACGCCAGAACAGACCGTTCTCGTTCTCCGTGGGCGTCCCGTCCAGGGCCTTGCGCAAGTAGCGCTTGCCGAGCACAAGCCTGGCATTGTCATTGAGCTGGACGTCCATAATATCTGATGGAATTTCAGTTTGTTGCATAGTGATCCTCAAGCTGAGCGAAGGGTTGCGAAAATTCGATGGTCCTCAAAAATGGAGAGCCACAATAAGCTGTCTGGACTAAAAAAGGAACCCCATGATCCAAACTTCTGCGGCACGTGAATGGTTCCGGCAGGTTGGGGGGAAGGTGGAGAAAAGGCGGTTTCCAGGGGAATCCTTTTCCCTTTCATCTCTTCGCTTCCTTACCTCTTCCCGGGCCGCGCCTCGGCCTGCTCCATGAAGGTTTCCAACTGCAGCGTCATGGTGGGGGAGGCGGTGCCGTCAAAGGGTATGGCACACAAGGGGGCGTGCCGCCGAGCGCAGATGTCCCGCAACATGGCGAATGCCACGGTGCCGGGCATGCAGCCGAAGGGCATGGCCAGGGCGATGCCCCTGGCGCCACGGTCCAGCATGTCCAGTGCCTTGCCCACGCTGAGGATGGCCTCGCCCCGGAAGGAGTGGTGCATGTAGGGCGCAGCCTTGCGCAGGAGCACCGGGATCTCCGGGTCGTGGAACGAGGCCCGGTTGCCGTTGAGGCTGTGCTCCAGGCGCAGGCCGATCTTGCGCATGACGTGGTTTTTCAGCCCCACCTGCAGCAGCTTGGACAGCTCCCGGCGCTTCATGGCGTTGCGCATGGCGCCCCAGTTCACGTAGTAGACCCACTCGTCCACACTGGCCAGCCAGGCCTCGCCCCCGAGTGCCTCCACCTGTCGTACCAGATCCTCGTTGGAAAAGGCGTTGGTACGCACGAAGATCTCGCCCACGATTCCGATCAGGGGGCGCGGTGCGGAATCGCACTTGAGATCGGCGAAGTCCCGGGAGCAGCGTTCCAGGGCCTTGGCCAGGGTTTCAAGGTCCCGCTCAACAAGGGGGGGGATATCCTCCAGGGCGCGGGCGTAGAGCTGGTCCGCGGAACCGGGTACACGCTCATAGGGGCGGGTGGCGTGCAGCATCTTCAGCAGCAGGTCCACGGCCACCATGCCCTTCCAGGAGTTGCGGGCAAAGTCGTTGCCCATCACGCCGAGATCCTTGTAGAACGTGCTGTCCTGCATGGGCGAGAAGATCCGCACCCCGTGGATGCCGGCGCGCTCCAGGATGATGCGTTGCAGCAGATTGTATTGCCCGAAGCGGCACGGGCCGCTGCCGCCGGGCATGAAAAAGGCCGTGCGCTCCGGGTCGAAGCTCGTGGTATTGGCCACCTTGAGCATGTCCGCCAGGGTCACGGCAAAGGGGAAGCACTCCTTGCCCGTGGTATAGCGTTTGGCCAGCTCCAGCGCGTCCTTGTCCGTGGGGGGCATGACCTCGGCCTCCACCCCGGCGGCCTGAAAGGCGGCGCGCATGCCGAAGGCCTGATCCCCCATGCGTGGGATGAACACCACCCTGTGCTGGCCTCCAGTGCTTTGTCTCCCTTTGTTCGGCTGTTCAAGAGTCTGCTCCCTCGATGCCGGGGGCGCGGCCTTTTTCCGCATGGCTAGGCTGTCCAAAAAGGCCTCCAGCCGGGTGACGGCCCCGGCGTCCGCGCTGTGCTCATCGATCTCGATGTGCAGATAGGGCTTGCCCCTCATTTCCTGGTCAAAATATTCGAGAATGAAGGAATCCGGGCCGCAGGAAAAGCTGCCGATGACCAGGGCGTGCAGATCCCGGAATCGGGGGTCGCGGGCCAGGACGCGGGCGGCCTGCAGCATGCGCTGGCCAGAGCGCCAATACATGTCCGGCCAGTCCCGGCTTATGCCTTCCTCGTGGTCCGAGAGGGGGAGGAAATCCATGGGGATGGCCAGGGTGTTCAGGGTGGCCAGCTTGCGGGGGATACCCAGGTTCATGCCCGGGTCAAAGGCATTGTAGGAGCGCCCCACAACCACCAGAGCCCGCTCCAGTTCCATGTTCGGGAGGGAGTCGAAGAGCTCGCGCCACGCTTCCTGGAGCTCCCTGTGAAAGGCCTGTTGCGCGGCCTCGGCCCTGGCCATGGCGCGGCGCAGGGACCAGGGAGGCACGCCCAGGGGTGCGAGCCGTTCCAGCAGGGCGAGATGCCGGGACACGGGGGAGTCGCCCATGCGCACCACTGGCGCGACAATGCTTCTGTTGTCCGAGGCCAGGGCCTGGCGCGCCATGTAGGGGAAGCTCTGTGTCAGGGGGCAGCCCTGGCCGCTGATACCGCTCTGGGAGGCCACGTTCACGAAGCTGGGCAGAAAGATCCGCTCCACGCCCTGGTTGAAGAGCCAGCGCACGTGTCCCAGGGCGGCTTTCACAGGGTAGCAGGTCTCGGCAAGGGTGGACTGCACGCCGAGCCCGGCCACGCGTTGATCCGTGAGAGGGGAGAGGCGCACCTCGAACCCCAGCTCCCAGAGCAGGGCGCTGTAATAGGGGAGGTACTCCTGCAGAAAAAACACTCGAGGCAGGCCCATGACGCCGCGTTTCGGACGTCCCTTGGCGCGGGCCGCGTACCCTGCGTGGGCGCGCTCCAGGGCCTCTTGCCGCAGGGCGAAAAGGTCGGGCAGATGCTTACCGGCCTGGCGGCGGATGTCGTACTTTTCGCAACGCCCCCCGTAGTAAAGGGTGGTGGCCTCCCCGGCAAAGCGCACCTTGTTGATCTCGCAACGGTTGTCGCAGCCCTTGCACTCGAAGGAGTCCTGCTCGTAGTCCTGGTCCGCCACGCCGAAGCCCTTGAAGGCGGAATGGGTGTCCGGAGGCAGGGCGTTCATGTGCTCCCGGGCCAGCAGGGCCATGCCGATGGCGCCGGACACGTCGGTATAGGGGGGCACGGTGATCTCCCGGCCCAGAAATTTTTCGAACGCCGCCACCACCGCGGTGTTGCAGGCCGTGCCCCCCTGAAAAAAGATCTTGTCGCCGATGGCGCGCCCCGCCACCACGCGGTTTATGTAGTTCTCCACGATGGAGTAGGACAGCCCGGCCAGCAGATCCGGCTTGTCCGCGCCCTGCTGCAGGCCGTTCATCAGGGAGTTCTCCATGAACACGGTGCAGCGCTCCCCCAGGGCGCAGGGGGCGTCCGCCTCCAGGGCCAGGGCCGCGAACTCGTCCTTCACCGCGATGTCCAGCTTCTCGGCCTGCTCCTCCAGGAACGAGCCCGTGCCCGCTGCGCAGGCCTTGTTCATCTCGAAGTCAACGATGACGCCGTCGCGCAGCTGGATATACTTGGAGTCCTGCCCCCCGATCTCGAACACCGTGTCCACGCCCTCCCCTCCCAGAAGCTGGTCCAGGCTCACCGCACCCCTTGCCTGGGCCGTGATCTCGTTCTTCACCAGGTCGGCGCCGATGCAGTCCGCGATCATGTACCGCCCGGAGCCGGTGGTGCCCACGCCGTGGAAGGTCATGTCCGCGCCAAACTCCTGGCGCAGCTCGCGCAGCCCCTGGCGTACGGCCTCGATGGGGCGGCTGGCGGTGCGCAGATAGCGCCGGGCAACCAGGCGCCCTTCCTGGTCCACCACGGCCAGGCATGTGCTGATGGAGCCTATATCCACCCCCAAATAGGCGCGGCCGGGCATTTTGGGGGTGCTGCTGCCCGCGCCCCCGTTGCATGGTTGGAGGGCGTGGCGTTCCATGAAGCCGTCATCGGCGCGCAGCAAGCGCCCCTTTCTGGGAATGTCGCTGTTTCGCGCACCTCTCTTCAGGCGCGCCAGCATGCCCGCGTCCAAAGGAGGGGAGTCGGCCGCGCTCTCCCGCAGCTTCAGCGCAGCGCCCCCGGCCGCCAGGATGGTGGGAGTGGGGGGGATGAACAGGTCCTCGAGCCCGAAGACCTCCTTGAAGCCGCGCACCACGCCCTTGTTCAGGGCGACACCGCCGAGGAACGCCACCTTTGGGAGCAGTACGCGGTTGCGTACGATGGAACCCTTGAAATTCCTGGCCACGGCAAAGCACAGCCCGGCCACGATGTCATGCAGGGGAGTGGCGATCTGCTGCAGATGGATCATGTCCGATTTGGCGAACACGCTGCACCGCCCCGCAATGCGTGGGGGGGTGGCGCTTTTCATGGCCAGGGCCGCGAACTCCTCGATGCTCAGGCGCATGCGCTCGGCCTGCTGGTCCAGGAAAGAACCAGTGCCGGCGGCGCACACGGAGTTGAGGGCAAAGTCCCGCACCCCGCCGTTTTCCAGGAGCAGCAGCTTGGCGTCCTCGCCGCCCATCTCCATTACCGTGCGGACCTCCGGGTGCCAGGCGCGCATGGCCAGGGCCAGGGCCAACAGTTCATTGACATGGGGCAGTCCCAGGGACTCGGCGAGCAGCTTGGCAGACGAGCCGGTCAGGGCCAGGCGCACCGGGCCGTGCCGTTGCACCAGCCCCTCGAGCAGAGGGAGCGCCATCTCCAGGGGGCGGCCCTGATGGCGAATATACGTGGATTCGGACACCTTGCCCGCCGCGTCGAGGAGCGCGAACTTGACACTGACCGAGCCGATATCGAGACCTGCTATCAGTTTCATCATCTTGCCGTGCTTATGGGGGCCAGAGGGGGCGCCTTTGGAGTGCGCGGGTGGGCACATGTTTCTGTCATTATTTCAGCGTGATGGAATGAACAAAAACACCTATGCCATGCCCGGATTGTAGCCGCATTCAAAAACGTGCGCAAGATAGCCCGGGGGGTCGGGCATCCGTCATTTTTTCGTCGCCTGACCGGCGCAAGGAGAGGCGCGAAGAGGTTCGCGGCCGGGAAGATCCAGCATCCACGCCACTGGCAAAGTCTTTGCAACGAGCTGCCAAAATGGAAGACCTCGGCGGCGGTGGCCGCATATCAACCGTTTTCAACCGCTATCATGCCAGGAGGCGATATGCTTTTTCTGCTCAACGGGAATGACAAAAAGAACAAGCGCCGTGACACGGAACAGGACGAAGGCATTGCCAGGATCAAGGAACTTTTCAGCACCGGCCGTTTTCCCGTGGTCACCACCGAGAATATCGAAGGCAAGTTCGTGGAAAAGGTTCTCGGGCTGGTGGCGTGCAGGGGCTATGATTCCGAGGAGGCCTTCTTCGGCATGACCGCCCGCGCCATCAACAAGGGCGCCCAGGGAATCATCGGCTACATGGAGAACGTGGCCTTCCACCCGGACGGCAGCAAATTCTTCTCCTGCTACGGCACGGCGGTGCAGTTTGAAAGCGCCAAAAAGACCCTGCAGCGCCAGATGAACAAACGGGTGTAGCAGGAAAAATCAAGAAAAGGATTTTTGCGAGAGGGAAACCCTTTTTCAAAGGGTTCTCCCCCTCGCGCTCCCCCTTCCCAAATTTTGACACGTCTTGTGTCAAAATCGCGTACGCGCTCATCATTGTATTCCCTTTGCCAAGACCGTACATTTCCCGCATAGGCTGTTCGCAACTTCAACATTATCAAGGGATTCGCAATGATCACCATTCGACAGACCGTTGCGGCCGATGCCACAGCGATTCGCGACATCATCCGCGAGTCGTTCATGTCCAGCTATGTGCGCTTCCTGCCCCGTGAGTTTGTACATCAGACCCTGAAGAGCGGCCGCTTTGCCGAGATCGCCCGTGATGACGGGCAGGAGTGCGTCATTGGGGAGGTGGACGGCGCGCCCGCAGGGGTGTTGCTGCTCAGGGGGGAGTATGTTGAGCAACTCTGGATCCACCCCGACCACATGGGCAAGGGAGTAGGGGGCGCGCTGCTGCGCCATGCCGCCGTGCAGGCGGCGAACAACGGCCACCCCTGCCTGACCCTGAACTGCTTCAAGAGGAACGCAAACGCCCTGGGCTTTTACTTGGCAAAGGGGTTTGTGGTGGACTACGAATATACGGCCAAGGATTACGCCCCTGGGGAGCGGGTCTGCTTTATGGTGAAAAGGTTGTAATGCCGGGCACACACCTTTTCAGGCTCCGGCGATATGCCGCGCCCGAAATTCGCCCATTCAACTACGTGCTGCTTATATAGAAATTTGGGAGGGGGTCTGGGGGAATCCCTTTTTATAAACAGGAGTCCCCCCGGCAACCAATCATGTGCCGTTGAAACATGCCTCAGCAGGCGCACCCTATCAGCCGCTCCCCGTCCTGGGGGTGTTCGCCTTCCGTGGCGTAGCCGTCTCGTTTCCACCAGTCCAGCCCCCCGATAAGCTCCCTGACCCGGAAGCCCAGGCGCGCGAGGTTGAACGCCCCCTTGGTGGAGGCGTTGCAGCCGATGCCGTCGCAATAGCACACATACAAGGGGGCGCGGTCCAACTCCTGGGTGCTCTCCTGGTTCATCTCCCGGTGGGGGAGGTTTACGGCGCCGGGAATGTGCTCCCTTTGGAAGGCCTCGGGTTTGCGCGCGTCGATGATCACGACGTTCTCGCCGCTGCGGCGGGCCTCGAAGAGGTCGGCCGAGTCCATCTCGTATTCCAGCTTCGCCTGGTAAAAAGCGATCTGTTCCATGGTGTTCTCCTTGTTCATGTGATTCATATTCATTTGCCTGCACTATAAGCATTTTGTATGACGAGAAAAAACGAATTCCTTGCATGAACATGATGCAAAGCGCTCATGTAGGGTCAGGAATTTTTGAAATATACTCCCTGTTGAAGTTTTGAAAGGGGGAGCGCGAGGGGGAAACCTTTTCTCGAAAAGGTTACCCCCTCGCAAAACGCATTTCACAATCAAATCCACAGGCCATGGAAATTCGACATTTGCTCCTGATCAAGACCATCATGGAAGAGGGCGGCATGACCAAGGCCACCGCCATGCCTTTGGCTTGAACCCGACGGCAAGTACCAAATGTGTAAATAGAGTATGTTACCTACTATTGAGATGACGGCAGTATTGCCGGCCGCATTGTCAGCCGCGAAAAAGCAAGGAGAATAAAATGTTCCATCCGAATCCGGATGTTGTCTACCCAAGGGAGAATGACAAGCAGATCGTTTATCTGAAAAATGTTGTCTCAAAGCCCAGCATTTCTGTCGGCGATTTCACGTTTTACCACGACTGGACCCAGGATCCGGTGAATTTTCAGGATACCAACGTGTTGTATCACTACCCGGTGAACAATGATGCCATACGCATAGGCAGGTTTTGTTCCATTGCCTGCGGCGCCAGGTTTCTGATGACCAGTGCCAACCATACCATGACCTCCCTCTCCACCTTTCCCTTCCCCCTTTTCAGGGATCAGTGGGGGGATTCCATGCCCGTGACGCAGGCCTGGGACAACAAGGGGGATATCGTTGTGGGCAATGATGTGTGGGTTGGCTACGAGGCGGTTATCCTGGCCGGAGTCCGCATCGGGGATGGCGCCATTATCGGGGCGCGGGCAGTGGTGACAAAGGACGTTCCTCCCTATGCCATTGTTGGTGGAATGCCCGCGAAAACCATCAAAATGAGGTTTCCTGAAGACACTGTTTCGCAGCTGCTTTCACTGAAGTGGTGGTTTTGGCCGGTTGAAAAGATTCTAGCCAATGTCGAGCATATCCAGACAGGCAACCTCGAGGCCTTGCGGGCTGCCTGAATCGGGAGGGCATGATCAGGAGCCTTCACGGTTACCTGATCTGTTTGAGAATATCGGTTATGCATCTGTCTGTTGCACGCTCCGTGGGGAAGCCTCTTTAACGCTGCTAACGTGGTCAAAAGGGCTTCCCCCGCCCAAATCCTCAATGATGATCCTGGCTTCTTTCTTGACCGTTCCCAGTGTGTATGTAACTTTCTATACATAAATATGGAGCCATGCCTTAAGTCATCACCTGCGACAGCGCAAAGCGCTGCAGGCCAGGGGAATGACATCCACTATACGACAACGCGTGCAACAGACAGTGGAGGGTAATCATGAAAGTCAAGACAAAGGAAAATGTTCACCAACTCGACATCGAGGGTCTGGAGCATCCGGGATTAAGGGAAAACAAAGTCTATGATGTGATTGGTCTTGATGATGAAAATTTCAGAGTTATTGATGAAAAGGGTGAGCCGATTTTATATCCAAAGTATCTATTTGTTGTTATTGATGATTTTGTTCCCAGTCGCTGGATAAAAAGAGAATACTCTGATGGGGAGTATTTTATAGATCCTCCTGAATTATCGAAAAGAGGATTCTACGAAGATTATTTTGATCACAAGGAATATGCAATAAAGCTGTTCGAGGCAGTTCTTCGAGATCATGAAAAGGCGCAGCAAAAGGATAAAAAGTAAAGAAAGGCGTCGGAGCCTTCATCCCGCGCCTCCCAAATTTATCGCGAAAACGGCTTTGGGAGGGGGACCCGGGGAGCGGGGTTGATTTCCAGTTCACTTCCTGACTGGTGGCCACATGCGGGCGGTGTGAACCAATGCCAGAATCCAGACATCATCCAGATGGATTTCGTATACTAGGCGGTAACTCTTGTGGGGGATAACTTCCCGTGTCCCCTCGATTGTGCCTGGCCGCCCCAGCATGGGGTGTTCGGACAACAACTTCACAGCCTCGCTGAACAATTCATCGAGGCGAGCGGCTGCGAGTGGATCGTCTTGCGCCACAAAGTCCCAAATATCCCGGCGGTCTTGTAGCGCCTCAGGGGTCCAGAAGACCTTCATTGCTGTTTCGCGGCCTCGGCACGGTGTTTGGCGAATCCGGACTCCACTTCGTCATCCGGTATTCCCTCACCCGATGTCATGGACGCGCGGCCAAGCTCCACCTTGCGCCGCAGGTAGTCGTCGTACTCGCGTTCCTTTTTCCGGCGCTCGATATACTCCCGCATGAGTTCGCGCAGTACCTGCGAAGCGGGGCGATGATCCGCCCTGGTCTCGGCCATGAACTCGTCCCGCAACTCCGGCTCGATTTTCATGGTGAAAACGGCCTGTTTGGTCATGGGTGCTCCTTGTTGTTTTTGTACTGACTAAGTATATACAAAGTCAGTATGCAGGACAATACGTTTCCTGAACCGGGCTGCCCCGGTTCAGCGGGCTTTTCAGCTTGACCGCGCTTGTGAAAAATGGAGGGAGTCATGCCCAAAGCCATCACCTATACCGATGCACGACAGAATCTGGCGTCCAGGATGGACGAGGTGTGCGACACCCACGAACCCATCATCATCACCCGCCGCAAGGCCCAGGCCGTAGTCATGATGTCGCTGGCCGACTACAACAGCATGTTGGAGAGCGCCTATCTGCTCAAGAGTCCGGCCAACGCGGGTAGGCTCCGTGAGAGCATTCAGGCGACCGAATCCAGCCTTTACAAGGAGCACGGGCTCGATGAACCACAATGTGTCGAGATCCGGCGCCGTAATAATACATAGTAAAGTTTTGGAAAGGGGAGCGCTAAGGGTATACCCCCTTTTCTCAAAGGGTTTCCCACTGGCACAGCGCCTTTCACCCTGTCTATCCCAGCCTTTTTACCCATTGACTTCCACGTCTTGGGCGGTGATAACCACCGAAGAACGCAAAAAACGCGGCTTAGAGCATTTAAACTTTGAAAAAGTTCAAATGCTCGTAGGCAGGCTTTGCCAGCCGTTGAATAAGCATTTCAAGAGTTAAATGTTCTATTAGCCGCGTCTATTACTCGGAGCGCACAAGAATTTTCACCGCGCTCCAGGTCCCGCCCGCGGCGGGCCCGCCCTCATGCCTTTGAGTCATGAAATGGTCAGCATTTTGTGCTCTTAGTAATAATCGGGAGTCCGGGTGGAAGCAGAGAACCTGCGACAACTTTTCAGGCCGAATTCAGTGGCCGTGGTCGGCGCCAGCAACGAAGAAGGCTCGGCCGGCAACATCATCATGCGCAACCTGACCCAGGGGCGGTTCCTCGGGCCTGTCATGCCCCTGCACGAGGCGCAGGAGCCGATCCTGGGCATCGAGAGCTATCGCAGCGTGGATACGCTGCCCTTGACCCCGGACCTGGCCGTGCTCTGCACATCCCCGGAAGAGACGCCCGAGTACCTGGACGAGCTCGGCAAGCGCGGCACCCGCGCGGCTGTGATCCTCAGCAGGGGGCAGTTCCGCGTCAGCGGCGAGCAGCGCCAACTCTACCACAAGGCCCTGCTCAAGGCCACGCGCCCCCATGGGATACGAATCCTCGGCCCCAACTGCCTGGGGTTCATCAGCCCCAACGTGGGGCTCAACGCCAGCCTGGCCCACCGTGACGCACTGCCCGGCAGGGTGGCCTTCATCTCCCAGTCCGACTCCCTGTTCACCGGCGTGCTGGACTGGGCCACGTCCAACCGCATCGGCTTCTCCTACTTCATCTCCCTGGGGGACCGGGCCGACATCACCCTGGGGCACGCCTTGGACTATCTCAGCAGCGATCCGCACACCCGCGCCGTGCTGCTGTACATCGAGACCATCTACTACGCCCGGCGGTTCATGTCCGCGGCCCGGGCACTGGCCCGGAACAAGCCGGTGCTGGTGATCAAGGCCGGACGTTCCGGCGAGGGCGCCATGGCGGCGGCCGCGCACTCCGCGGCCATGTTGGGGTCGGACGACGTGTACGACGCCGCCTTTCGCCGCGCTGGCATGCTGCGTGTGTTCGATGTGGACACCCTGTTCGACACCGTGGAGACCCTGGCCCGCAGCCGCCCCATGCATGGGGGGCGTTTGGCCATCCTCACCAACGGCGGCAGCCCCGGATTCCTGGCCACGGACGAACTCATTGCCGGGGGCGGGGCCCTGTCGGTGCTGTCCGAGGATACCATCCAGGCCCTGGCCAAGGAGCTGGGCTCCATCTACTCCTACACCAACCCCCTGGTCATCCGTAGCGTGGCCTCGCCTGAGCTCTACGAGACCGCCATCCGCATCCTGATCAAGGACAAGGACGTGGACGCGGTGCTGGTGATGCATGTGCCCACCGCCGCGGTTTCCAGCTCCGAGGTGGCAAAGGCCATTGTGCGCGCGGCCAAGAAGACCAAGCGCAACGTGCTGACCAGCTTCATGGGCATCGAGGACGCGGAGGAGGCCCGGGCCATTTTCGCGGACGGCGGTGTGCCCACGTATTTCACGCCTGAAAAGGCGATCCGGGGCTTTCTGAACATGGTGCAGTACCGCCGCAACCAGGAACTGCTCATGCAGACGCCCCCTTCCATGCCGGAGAACTTCGAGCCCGACACCTACACGGCCAGGCGAGTGATCTCCGGCGCCATCGGGGAGCACCGGCAGATGCTGGACGAGGACGAGGCCGAGGCGGTGCTGCAGGCTTATGACATCCCCACGGCGGCCACCCGCGTCACCAGGCTGGAGGATGATCTCATGGCAGTGGTGGCGGCGGCGGACGAACTGGGCTATCCAGTGGCCCTGAAGATTCTCTCCCCGGACATTCAGCGTAAGACCCTTGCCGGTGGTCTGGCCCTGAACCTGCTCACGCCCGAGGACGTGCACGAGGCTGCCCAGAGCATCCTGTCCCGGGTGCGGGAGGTCCGCCCGGACGCCCGGCTGCAGGGCTTCACGGTGCAGCGCATGATGCGCCTGGCGGGCGCCCACGAGCTGAGCGTGGAGGTGGTCACGGACCCGGTGTTCGGCCCCGCCATCCGTTTCGGTCAAGGCGGCAGCCTGTCCGAAGTGCTGTCCGACCATGCGGTGGCGCTGCCTCCTCTGAACATGCACCTGGCCGAGGAACTCATGTCCCGTACCAGGGTGTTCCCCCTGCTCAAGGGGTACCGCGACCACCCGGCCGCTGACATGAACGCCCTGTGCCTTACCCTGGTGAAGATCGCCCAGTTGGTCATCGACATTCCGGACATCCTGGAACTGGAGATCAACCCCCTGTACGCCAACAGCTCCGGCGTGGTGGCCCTGGACGCCCAGATTCTGGTGGCGCGTTCCGACGCCGCCCATGTGGGGGATCAGCTGGCCATCCGCCCCTATCCTCGGGAACTTGAGGAGTGCGCATCCCTCAGGGACGGGCGCCAGATTCTGCTGCGCCCCATCCGCCCCGAGGACGAGCCGGATCACTACGAATTTCTGGACCACGTGTCCGCCGAGGACAAGCGTTACCGTTTTTTCGGGAACATCGGCGAGCTGCCGCGCTCCGAGATGCAGAAACTCACCCAGATTGACTACGACCGGGAGATGGCCTTTGTGGCGAGGGGCGAGGACGCGAACGGCGAGGACAAGACCCTGGGCGTGGTCCGGGCCATGACCGACCCGGAGAACTTCGCCGCGGAGTTCGCCATCCTCATCCGCTCGGACCTGAAGCGCCAAGGGCTGGGGCGTATCCTCATGGAAAAGGTCATCCGCTATTGCAAGAGCCGGGGCACCAACCGGATCATCGGACAGGCCCTGCTCTCCAACCAGGGCATGGCCGGGCTGGCCAAGGCCGTGGGCTTTGACGTGAAAAAGAACTACGACGAGGATGTCTGGGATTTCCTGATGTACCTGAACCCGAGTTGAGGAAGCCCCGCATAATTGCCCGCTGGCTTTGTTGCTGCGAAAAAGGCAAACCCTCGTGCATGTTTAAATACGCGTCGGCCTTGCCTTTTTCTTGCGCCTCGCCAGCGAACAATTCTACAGCGCTTCATTGGAGCATTTTCCGCTGTAAGGCACTTTCCCGCTTAAAAAATCGCCTTTCTTCCTTGACAGATACGCAAGGTGAGTTATTTCACCTCTGGACCCTGTCGCGTCCAGGCGACGGGGCGCATCCATCGCAGTAAAAACTAGAGCATTTCACGCTTGAAATGCTTGATTAACGGCTGGCAAAGTCAGCCTGCAAGCATTTCGCGGCAAGGATGTGCAGGCAAATCCTTGCAGAGCAATTAAATTTTTCAAAGTTTAATTGCTCTAGACCATATTTCCCGCGAAGGAGAAAAGAGCCCATGGAGGACGACATGAGCCAGACACAGGCGCGTGAACAACATTCATTCAAGGCGGAAGTGCAGAAGCTGCTGCACATCATCACCCATTCCATCTACACCAACAAGGAAATCTTCCTGCGTGAGCTCGTATCCAACGCCTCGGACGCCTTGGACAAGCTCCGTTTCGAGGTCAGCCGCTCCACCGTGGTGGCGGACCCGGACCTGCCTCTGGAGATCCGCATCACCGCGGACAAGGACGCCAAGAAGTTGATCATCGAGGACACGGGCGTGGGCATGACCCGCGACGAGCTCATCGACAACATCGGTACCATCGCCAAGTCCGGCTCCGAGGAGTTCCTGCGCAACTTCGAGCAGGCCAAGGGCGAGGGCAAGAACGGCGAGAGCGCGGACGCCGGAGGCATCATCGGCCGTTTCGGCGTGGGCTTCTACTCCGTGTTCATGGTGGCGGACAAGGTGGTCATCACCACCCGGTCCTTCCAGCCCGACGCCAAGCCCGTGCTCTGGGAGTCCGACGGTCTGGGCAGCTTCGAGATCAGCGAGATGGAGGAGAGCCGCCCCCGTGGTACGCGCATCGAGGTCACCCTGAGGGAGGACGCTGCCGAGTACCTGGAAAAGGACAAGCTGGAGCGTACCCTCAAGACCCATTCGAATTTCATTGCCTTCCCCATCCTGTTGGAGGGCGAGAAGGTCAACACCATCACCGCGCTGTGGCGCGAGCCCAAGTTCCAGATCAAGCCGGAGCAGTACGAGGAGTTCTACAAATTCCTCACCTATGACTCCAAAGCCCCCATGGAGACCATCCACATGGCTGTGGACGCGCCCGTGCAGTTCACCAGCCTGTGCTTTGTGCCCACCTTCAGCATGGACATCTTCGGATTGGGGCGTGACGAGTACGGACTCGACCTTTACGTGCGCCGCGTGCTCATCCAGCGGAAGAACAAGGACCTCATCCCCGAGTACCTGGGCTTCCTCAAGGGGCTGGTGGACACCGAGGACCTGCCCCTGAACCTCTCCCGCGAAACCCTACAGGAAAACGCGCTCATCAGGAAAATCAACCAGACCCTGACCAAGCAGGTGCTCTCGCACCTGGAGAAAATGGCCAATGAGAAGCCCGAGGCCTATGACGAGTTCTGGCGCGCCCACTCCAAGACCTTCAGGCTGGGGTATGGCGACTATGCCAACCGCGAGAAGTTCACGGGCCTGATGCGTTTCAACACCAGCCATCACGAGGACGCCAAGGGCCTCACCAGCCTGGCCGACTACACCGCCCGGGCCAAGCCGGACCAGAAGAAAATCTACTACATCGCGGGCACCAGCCGCGAGGCCATCAACCTGAATCCCCACCTGGAGATCTTCAGGGACAAGGGCGTGGAGGTGCTGTACCTGTACGAACCCCTGGAGGAGCTGGCCCTCGAGACCCTGCGGGAGTACAAGGACTTCACTTTCGAGAGCGCGGAACTGGCCGATATGTCCGCCCTGGAGTCCCTGCCCAGCCAGGCGGAGAAGAGGGAAAAGCCCGAGGATCTGGACGAGGGCGGCAAGAAGACCTTTGACGAGCTTCTGGCCAGGATCAAGGAGATCCTGGGCGACAAGGTCACCGAGGTGCGCGTCTCCCACAGGCTTTCGGACAGCCCCTGCTGCCTGGTCAGCCCGGACGGCGGCATGTCCTCCAGCATGCACAAGGTCATGCAGATGGTGAACAAGGATTCCTCCATCCCGCCCAAAGTCATGGAGCTGAACAGCGACCATCCCCTGATCCGGAACCTGATGCGCATCTTCAAGAACGACGGCAACGACGACCTGCTGACCACCAGCGTGGAGCAACTCTACGAGTCCTCCCTGCTCCTGGAAGGCTATCTTGCCGACCCCCACGCCATGGTCAAGCGCATCAACAGCCTGCTCCAGCGCTCCAGCGGTTGGTACGCGGAGATAAAGAATATCTAGAGCATGTAAACTTTGAAAAAGTTCAAACGTTCTGCAAATTCTTGCCGCGAAATGCTTGTGGGCAGGCTTTGACAGCCATTGAACTAGCTTTTCAAGCGTACAATGTTTTAGGAAAGTCTTCAGGGGAAAGAGACTGTCGCAAACCGTCTCTTTCCCCATTCCCCTCTTTAAAAATCCTCAATAGTTATGTATTGTATTTGAGGCGTACGCCGCCCCAGTGACGGGGGCGGCTCGCTGTTTGGTTGTTCACAATGGCCGCATGTACGCACGGGGGCGAAACTATCAAGTTGCATGGTGCTGTTGATCGGTTGTCCTTTGGGGGAGAAGGCGGGTATACGTGGATAATGACAGCATAATCCGTTGTCCGATAAGCTTCTTTGTAAATAAGGTTTGAAATACGGGCCAAAGACCTTGACCCCGGGGCCGACATGGCCTAACCAATGCAACTTTCTGTCGGCTATCAAAAACACTCTTATCGCATCCAGCAACCCCCTGGGCCGGCACATTCAGGGGAGGGTGCCGTCGTCGCAAGACCACGAGGAAAGGAACTATGAGCAGCATTCCCATCACCCCGAAAGGGTTCAAGAAACTCATGGACGAACTCGAGCAGTTGAAGAAGGAGCGCCCCGCCGTCATTCAGGCCATCAAGGAGGCCCGGGAGGAGGGTGACCTTCGGGAGAACGCGGGCTACGAGGCCGCTCGCGAGCGCCAGGGCATGCTCGAGGCGCGCATCAACTACATCGAGTCCCGCCTGCCCCAGTTCGATGTCATTGATTTGAACACACTCGGGGGTGAGAAGGTCATTTTCGGCGCCACCGTCGAAATCGAGGACGTGGATACCGGCGAGTCAAAGACCTACACCTTGCTCGGCCCGGACGAAGCCGAACCCAACAGGGGCAGCATCTCAATCCTTTCTCCGGTGGGGCGCGCGCTTCTGGGCAAGACCGAAGGCGACGAGGTCACTGTGGACGTGCCCCGTGGCAGGGTCCAGTACGAAATCGTCAGCATCGAGTTCCAGGGGGAACCGGCCTGATCTCGGATCAAGAAAAAGATAAGATTTGTCCGGAGGGAACCCTTTTTTCATAAGGGCTCTTCCTGGATGAAGTTCAAAAAAAAAAAAAGACTCTGAGAATCCGCAAAGCGGGTTTTCAGGGCCTTTTTTGTTGATAAAGTTCTGGAAAGGGGAGCCCGAAGGGAAGAACTTCTTGCAAAGAGGTTTTCCCCTCGGAAAATTCTTGTTTTGACCTTTCTAGATCATTCTCCGCCCAGGCGGTCTTCAAGCCGTTCCTTGTACTTGTGGTACAGGAAGCTGGCTCCCACCAGCAGCGACCCCAGGGCCAGGAAGGACAGTATCCTGTACGGTGTGGAGAACTTCTCCATGTCCACCATCACCACCTTGAGCAGTGTGATGGCGAACAGCCCCAGCGACAGGTGCCGGGAACCCGGGGAGCGCTTCTTGAAGCCGTAAAGCATCAGGCCGGTGGCGAACAGCCCCCAGAGTACGGACAGGGCGGCCGCACGCGCGTCGGGCGCGTAGTCGCCGAAAAAGCCCGTGCACTCGATGTTGAGGATCAGGAACAATCCCGTGATGAACATCAGGCGGGCAAAGTCGGATGCCGTGAACGAGGCCGTAGCTTTTCCACTGGTGGAAACCGGGAGTCGGGGGCGGACCCAGGCCCCCAGGAACAGCCCGGCGGCCAGAACCGCTTCGGTGAGCAGACGCCCCGCCAACATGCGGGTGTACCCCCCGTAGAACGTGAACTGCGCGCCGGTCATGTCCTTGAACTTCGGGTTCGAGATCCAGCCGAAGGTGTCGGGCAGGTCCTGCAGGAAATAGCGGCACAGGGCCAGGTAGAGCAGGCACTGTCCGAGGAGAAACAGGCCGCGTCCTCCGAGCTTGTAGCCGAGATAAGCCAGCACGCCCCCCTGCAGAGCCCAGACAATGGTTATCCAGTGTGCGTCAAGGGTGATGGGCACGGCCAGCACCGCGAACAGCACCGCGTTGGCCGCCAGCACCAGACTGCCTCCCTTGCCCGGGGTGTTCCTGAAGTGCTTGAACAGAAACCAGGCGCAGGCGCCGAAGATCGCGGCATAGGCCAGACAAGGGATGGCGCAGGCCTTCTGGCCGAAGCGCTCGGTGACGATTTCATAGGTGTAGCCAAAGGTATAGAAGGACGCGGGGATGCCGATGTACACGGCCTTGCGCGCTCCGGTCAGGCTCTTGGCGTCCTCCTCGCGGCGGAACACCGTGCCCAGCACCGGCGCCAGGGTGTAGCCCAGGAAGGTGATGCTCAGGAATATGAAGGTGGGCCAGAAGTCGGTCTTGTGGTAACCGTCCCACATCCACCCCGCGAACAGCAGCATGGTTCCCACCAGCCCCAGCCAGGAGAGCCCGGTCCAGCGCTTGAAAAAGGCGGTGGCCAGGACCCCGGCGTTGAGCACCGTGAGATAACCGTACAGGAAGAACATGTTGTCCTGTCCCGTCGAGAGCATGAGCGGCGTGAGAAAGCCGCCCAGAATACCGAGAAACGCCAGACCGAGCACGTCGTAGCGCAGGGCCATGGCAATGGCCAGCAGTGTGGCGCCCACCAGGAGCAGGAAGGCCGGGACCATGCCCATGATCTCGAAGATCCGGTATGCCGCGAAGGTGGCGAAATAGAGCGAGGCAACCCCGCCGGCAAGCACCCACAGCCCGTATTGCCGGTACCCCTTGCGCCGGGCCAGTTCGCCGCCTGCCAGGAGCAGCATGCCCCATGCGTAGGCAAGCCCCACCTGTCCCACGGGGCCGATGATGCCCTTGTCGAATGTGTATTTCAGGAAATACCCCACGCCAAATATCATCACCACGATGCCGATGGCCAGCAGGCCCTTCTGCCCCAGAGCGCTCTCCAGGGAAATCTTCTCCTTTGGGCTCTTCCTTGGCCTGGGAGGAGTCAGGGGGCGCAGCGGTTCCTGCGGTGCAGCCGGTGGAACCGCCTGGATCGTGGGAGTTGGCGAGTCCTTGGCGGTGGAAATCCGGAACTCCGGTTCCTGCTCCCCATGTTCCTGGAAGCTGAACTCCTCTTCCTCCAGTTGGGGGCGTTGGGGCTCCGGCTCAGCAGCTTGAACTTGCTGTTCAGGTTGCTCGGAGACCGGAGGGGTGAAGGGCTCTTGCTGGCCGATAAAGCCGGTCAGGGCATCCAGGGCCCTCTCAAGCCTGCGGAGTCTTTCCAGGCCCGCCTCCTGGGATTTCCTCAGGCCCTGGAGTTCCGTGCGCAGGCTGTCCAGGGCCTGCCGGGGATTATCCAAGGGCCGCCCCTGTCCATAGATGGTCGCATCCAAATAGCCTTTGCAGTTGGGACACGCAACATAACCGTCCGGAACCTGTGAATGGCAATGGGGGCATGTGCTCATGACCATACCTCTACGTGACTGGCCGGGGTGAGACAAGCAAAGACTTGCGGCATGGTGGGAAATTAGTTGAACTCACAATATTGACGCATATCAATGCGATGCATTGTGACCGGAATTAGAAAAGTATCTAGTAAAACAAAAAGCAATTCAATCAAGGGGGGCGAAAACCGGAGGTTTCGTCATGATTTCGACAACAGGAAACACCATGCAGGAGGACAAGATCAACAGGTTGGCCACGGCGGTGTGCTCGAGCTCGACCAAGGCAGGCATGCTGAACACCAAGGGGGCGCTACGCTTCGGCATTGCCGGAGCCCTGAAACAGCACTCCTATGAAAAGTGGGAGGATGTCGCTAAGCAGAGCAGTGCCGAGCGCAAGCGGTTCTTTAAAAGCGTCCTGCGCCACGCTCTGCCGCACCTGCGGAACATGGGTATGGACCAGGAGGAGCTTGCCAGGGCCGAGCAGGCCCTGTGGCAAGAGAACGAGCGGTTCATGGGCCGTTAGAATGGGAGCCGAAAGAGTTTGCCGGGGGGTCTTTTCCAAAAGGTTTCCCCCTTGCAAAACGCCTTGGAGTCATATCTCACAAAGGTGGGCACATGGGGCAGGTCTGTTGCGGTGTCGGTCGTTCGGGTGTAGGAACCGCTAATGTTCGACAAAGCGCTCAGCGATTTCTGGCTCTATTTCGCCACAATGGATCCCTTTGGCACGCTTATCGTGTTCACCGCCCTGACCTCCCGAATTTCCCGCAAGGACAGGAGGAGGACCGCGTTTCGCAGTGTGCTGGTGTCGGGCATCGTACTCCTGGCGTTTCTGGGATTGGGGCAGATCCTTCTCGAGGCCCTGAGCATCCGGTTGGTGGCCTTCGAGATTGCTGGGTCCATCGTACTGTTCCTGTTCGGACTGCAGATGTTCTTCGCCCCCGTGAGTGGAGCGCCCGAGGACGGCAGCGGCTATTCCGGCCACGACGTGGCCATATTCCCCCTGGCCATGCCCGCCATTGCCGGTCCGGGCGCCATCCTGGCCGTGATCCTGGCCACGGAGAACAGCACCAACCCCCTGCCCATGCAGCTGGCCTCGGCCGGTTCCCTGCTGCTGGTGCTGGGCATCACCCTGGCGCTCCTGCTTCTGGCGGATCCCATCAACCGCGTCATGGGCAAGAGCGGCGAAAAGGTGCTGGTGCGCATCAGTGGCCTGATCCTCACCGCCCTGGCCTGCGAGTTCTGCATCGAGGCCCTGGAGAGCCTGATCAGGTAAGGGAAGCACTGTATAATTTCCCGCTGGCTTTGTTGTTGCGGAAAATGTGATTTCAGCATTTCCTATTCTTTCCGCCGGTCAGGATTCCGATTTCTCGCGAGAGCATTTCACGGCAAGGATTCGCGGAGCATCTGAACTTTTCAAAGTTTACATGCTCAATCCTTGGATGTGTGGGCCTTGTGCCTCCGCCACATGCGCAGGCACCAGCCCAGGACCGTGCCCACGAGGCAGCCCAGGAGTCCGGCCTTGATGTCGGTCTCGGAAAAGTGCCTGTGCGGCACCTGGAATTGCCAGATCTCCAGCAGGAAGCACAACTGGGCGAGCATGATGGGGGCCAGCAGGCTGAGAAGCCTGTTGGGGAAGGCCAGGGGGAACACCCCGGCCAGAAAGAAGAACGCCAGAAAGTGGGACAAGTCCCCAAAGGTCAGGGATGAACCCACCCCCGCGTCCAGAAAAGGCATTTTCAGGGGCAGGAGGATCAGCAGGGCGATCACCACCACGCCGATGAGCCATGCCAACCCGAGGCCCGTCCAGAGCCTGTCGTTCTTGTCGTACCAACGCCGCGGCATACAGGGGGTCCTGTTCCGGGTCATCCCCGCTTTTCAGAATCGGAATCCTCGTCCTCTTGGTGATCGCGCACCACAGGGGGGGAGGACTTGAGCCGCTTTTCGCGGCGTTTTTCAAGGGTGATTCCGGCGAAGAACCCCGCCACCATGCCCAGGGCCAGTCCCCGGGAAATGGGAAAAAGCCCGGCCAGTCCCGCGAACACGCCAAGGGAGCCACCGATCAGGATTCCGCGAACTATATAGCTGACCATCGATACCGCCTTTACGATGTTGAATGCCAGGAGGTTAGCGCCAACGTCCGATGGCTGTCCAGGGCACCTGTTTCAGCGCTCGGACATTGGCCTCGAGGCTCACCCTGGCGGTGAAGGACCGTGGCGTGACCAGTTCCTGGTACAGGCTCACCGTGGCCGCCTTCTCCGTGGAATGGCTGGCAAGGTTGGCCAGGGTGACCACGGGCTTTTCGGAAAACGGCAGGGGAAATTGCACTTTCACCTGGCAGAACTGCGCCGGTGCGGGGCAGGGCACCGTGGCCACGCCCCAGGCGATCTGCACATCGCCCAGCCGGACCATTCCAGGGGTCTTGTCGTCGATGACGCCTCCAAGAGGAGGGGCGTTTACGGCCTCCTGCTGCGCATGCGCGGTGGACAACGGGCACAGTGCGAAACAAGCGAGCAGGGTGACTATCAGTACATGGCGCATCGTGGTCCCTCCCTTGTTGAAAGCCGGGTGGTATCGCGCAGGGGTGTATCGATCCGTTGCTGACTCGAGCTCACTCCGTGCTTCGATGACTTTCCGGATTCCTTGTACTATGACCACTTTGGTCTGTGACGTCAAACCTGGAACCACTGTCGATCATGCGATTGACTGCCCCGGCTCAGGCCTTCCGCAGTGTTGATAGCATGCTCCGCAGTCTGTGGACATAGGTGTGCTGCTCGACAATCCGTCTTCTGGCCGCGTTGATGATG
Source organism: Desulfovibrionaceae bacterium (assembly GCA_963674665.2). Lineage (GTDB taxonomy): Bacteria > Desulfobacterota > Desulfovibrionia > Desulfovibrionales > Desulfovibrionaceae. The sequence continues at coordinate 181,765 of CAXXPL010000001.1, forward strand.
CGCAGACACTCGGATGGAGACGCGAGGCAGCGCTCCACCATGTCCGGTATCTCCTCCGGGCTGTCGTAGCACATCGCTTCCAGGCCGGGTTCGAAGCACTCCTCCAGTTGGGAGCGCCTGTCCGTGAGCAGGAAGCCCCCCGATGCTGGCACGTCGAAGACCCTTTGGTTCACGGCGTGGCGCATCTGTACTCCGCCGCAGTTGAAGTTCACCGCCGCAAGCCTGTAAAAGCGCTGCAAGTCATCCGTGTAATACCCCACCGGAGGGTGGGTTACGGCCGCGCTCCCGGCGCAGTGGCGCTCCCAGTGCCTGTCTCCCGCGATCAATGGACAGTATGGCAGAATCCTTCCCATGCAGTCCTTGCGATAAATCCTGTTGGCCTCCCAGCAGAGCAGGTGGAACATTCCCTTTTGCTCCTCGATGTCCAGCTCCCCCTGGCAACGCTCCCAGAATTCCGGATGGCGCTTGCGCAGGAAAAGGGCCACGGAAGGTTCCGCCCCTTGAAGCAGGGCGCGTCCGAGTTCTCGATAGGCTTTGAGCACGAACCTTGGGAAGGAAAAGGCCATGTGCGTGGCCGCCAGCTTGTCCACCCACGTGGTGCCGAGAAACGAGACCTTCATCCTCGGCTCCAGGGACGTGACCTCGCTCTTCAGGTCAAAGCGCGTGTGGTCCGCCGCGAGGGGCAGGTAATGGACGTTGTCCAGCGCCCCTTTCGTCTGTGGGGTCAGTTTGGCCCGAAAGTCGGGATCGCAGGAAAAAAACACCGTGCCGCCGCCTTCCGGAAGCTCCCTGCCGTGAAGGAACAGCTCCGGGCTGTCCACGAACCATGTGACATACCCCACGCCCAGACGTTGCAACAGGTCCGACAGTGCGCCTCCTGCGTCACTGGCCAGGGAGTTCACGCTCAGCACATAGTCGGGGCGCCATTCGCCCACTGCCTGCAGCAGCCCCTGTACATAGGCGTTGGCGTCGGCCAGTTCGTCTTGCTGTGGCGCGAATTCCCGCACCGGCGCATCTTGAGCCCGCAGCCCGGCGAGAATCTCCTGCTCCAGAAAGTAGTTGAAGCGCAGCAACAGGATGCGCGGTAAACGCCCCCCACGACCAGGGGCCTTTTCCCCTTTCCCGAGGCGGGACTTCAAGCCCCGCAGTATCGTTGCATACAGGCGGGGGCGGATTTTCAGGTATGTGCTCGACGCGAAAACCCTTAGCGCCGCCCCTTCGTGCTTTGCCTGCCAGGAGCGCAATTCCTCAAGGATCTGGTCGGCGTCCCCTTCATCGACCCACAGGACGTCCAGCTCCAGAGGCAGGTGTTTACGCGCCTCAAAGGCCTTCTGAATCGCACCTTCGGCGTCAACCACAGCCACTGCTCCCTGAAAGTGAGCGGACAGCTGCTCCATAACCCGCCCCGTGCCGCAACCAAGCAGCACCGGCAGTTCACCAGCCAACAGGGGCGCGTCAGCCACGCCCCGCAACTGGAGCGGGTCGTCCACCGGCAGGACTTCGCCCCGGTACTCCAGCGTCGGGATACCCCCTGCCCCTTGCGGGTGAACGGTGTATCCGTCGTCAGTCCGGCGCTGTCCCATGCCATGGCTCCTTGAAGAGGAATGAGAAGGAAAGAGAAGAATATAATTGTAAAAGAGATCAAGGCAAAGGCGTTTCGTGCTGCTCCATTGCCAGGAGCAGGGCGCCCAGGGCGTTGCCCACGGCATAGTGCTCGGGCAGGATGATATTGGTGCGCAGGGAGTCGGCCACTGCCGGGAGCAGCAGGTGGGCCGCCGCTCCCACTCCCACCAGGGGGGTGTCGAGGCTGAAGCGCAGGCGCAGCCGTTTGAAGCTCTGGCGGCGGTCCTGCAGGTTTTCCAGCCCCTGGGCGCCTTCCCAGTTGAGCAGGTGCCGCACGATGGCGTCCTCGATGGCCTCCTGGACCATGCGCACTGCGAGCCCGGCCAGTTCCTCCGGGCTGATGCCCATGATTGTGGCCAGCGCCTCGGTGCCCCCACTGGCGGGGGCGGAGTCGCCGAGATCCAGGCGCCCCAATACGTGCAAGGCATCCGTAGGTGTGAAGCCGCTCTCCATGACCAGTTGTTTGCGCGCGTATTTGTCCAGCTTGCGTTCCACCTCGAGGGTGGACATGGAAAGGGGCTGGCGCAGGGTCTCGGCGGTGGCCGGACCCTTTTCCAGCAGCAGCCGAAGCAAGGGCTCGTCGGCGTTTTCCGGGGTCAGGCCCGGGCCGGGAAAGATCATACGAGCGTTCAGGCCGGTGCCGAGCCAGGTCTCGGGGGCGGGCAGGTCCGGGGTAAGGCACAGGGGGAGCACCCGTCTGGGGCCAACGCGCATCCGGTCCTTGTCGGACACGGTGACCAGGGAGTCGCCCCCCGCCGCCGCGGTGTACATGGCCAGGGAGTGGACATGGGTGTCCCACTGGCCGATGCGCTGGCCGTGTTCCATGAGCACTGGCAGGCCATTTTCCACCAGGGTGACGTCGGTGCTGGTACCCCCTACGTCCACCACCACGGCGTCCCGGACCCGGGCCATGGATTTGCCGAACCAGGTGGTGGCGGCCGGGCCGCTGCCCACGGTTTCCACGGCGTGCCGCGCGCCCTCCCGCAGAGGCAGGTCCGTGGCGTTGCCGCGCAGAATCCGCATGGGGCAGTCGATGCCGTGCTTGCGCAGGCTCTGCTCCACGCCGTCGGTGAAACGCTGCATCACCGAGGTGAACCTGGCGTTGAGCACCGTGGTGGCCGCGCGGTCCTTGAAGCCGGGGAGGTCGCTGCACTCGTGGGAGCAGAACACGGGCTTGTCCTCGTCGATCAGATTGATGGTTTTTGCGGCCACCAGCTCGTGGGTGGGGTTCTCCATGCTCATGACCGAGCAGACAGCATAGGCTTCGGCTCCGGATTTGCGCATGACGTTCACGCCCTCGAGCAGGGACTCCAGGTGCAAAGGTTCGGCCTCGGCGCCGCCGATGAGATGCCCCCCGGGTACGTAGTGCTGCGCCAGCACCGGCAGGTCGAGAGGAGAAGGGTTGCCGATGGCGATGCAGCCCACTGTGTCGCCCCGGTCCTCGAGCACCGCGTTGGTGGCCAGGGTGGTGGAGACGGCGGCCAGGCCGATGTCCGAAGGGTTCACCTCGGAGCCTTCGAGGACCATCTCCAGGACCCGCTCCACGCCGATTCTCAGGTCATGGTGCGTGGTGGGAGTCTTTGCGGTGCGCAGGACCTCCCTGGTCCGTAAATCCATCAAAACCGCGTCCGTATATGTGCCGCCGGTGTCGATACCGACACCATGTGAGCCGGATGTCGCCATGTCAGCCTCCGTGGATGAATTGCCGCGACGCGGGATCGTCCGCAGTGCGGGAAGCCAGCATTACCGCCTGAGGCGGCCATTGGCAAGGAAGTTGGGGGGGCGCCGTACACCCGTATTCACATCCAAAAACACCCATGCATTCAGTTCTACAACGTCCTCTTGTTGATGCGCAGATACAGGCTCGGCAGAATGAGCCCCATGGCGATGGCCATGAGCACATACATGGTGGTGAGCAGGTTGTAGCTGGCGTCGAACAGGTCCGTTGGGTTCTTGCTGGCGGCAAAGGTCATGAAGCCGGTCATGGCCTTGAACGCGAACACTCCGGGCACCATGTTGATGGTGCCGGGGATGGAGACCACATGGGTGGGCAGGATCAACCGCCTGTGCGGGATGAAGGACGCGAACCCCACCGCTGTGGCGCCCAGCAGGGTGGAGAGCTCCAGGGACAGCCCCAGGGAGAGCCCCAAGGTGCGCAGGGCCAGGGACAGGGCGCCCAGGGCGAAGCACCAGGGCAGTATGCGTTTGGGCACGTTGAACAGGATGGCGAAGCCCGTGGAGGCCACGGCGCCGAAAAAGGCCTTGAGGATGATTTCACCGAGAATGCCCCAGATCATGATACCAGCTCCTTGAGGCTGAGGGCCAGTACCATGCCCAGGGCCAGGAACAGCACCATGAGCATGCCCATGACGCCCCGCGTGAGCCCCACGGTGACATACCCCCGGATGAGCTCCTCGATGGAGTCGATGAGCGGCACGCCGGGAATCAGGTAGAGCACCGACGCCGCCAGCACCAGATCGGGCTGATGCACCAGGGGGGAGAGGCAGAGGGCCGCCAGGCTGGAGACAAAGGCGCTGACGCCGAACACCAGCATGACGTTGTACTGCATGCGGGTGAGGCGGAATCGCGTCATCACGCCCACGAACGAGGCCATGGCCGTGGCCAGGAACTCGGCCGGGCCGCCGCCGAACACCACCAGGAAGCCGCCGCAGGCAATGCTCACGGCCACGCCGGTGAACAGGTGGGAGTACCTGTGTCCGGTCCGCTCGATGCGCGCCAAAGTCTCACGGATGTATTTCGGGTCATACCCTCCGTGCTGCACTTTTTTGGCCAGGGCGTATATTTCCACGACCTTTTCGAAGTCCACGCCGTGCCCCGGAACCATGCGCACCTTGGTGATGGTGTGGCCGTTGCCCGTGATGGTCAGCATGAGGGCGTTGTGCGCCACCAGGACGCTTACCGTGTCGCAGTGGAAGGTCTCCAGTATGCTGTTCATGGCTCGTTTGACTTTGTCGATCTCAGCGCCGGAGCCGAACATCATGGCCCCGGCCCAGAGCGCCAGATCCACGGCCTCGTCCATCTCAGCCCTGTTGTCTTGTTCCGCTTTCATATGATTATTCCATATATTTTAGGGGATAGAAGAGTTTTCCGGGGGAGGGGCTTTTGGGAAAAGATCCTCCTCAAAAACTTTTATACTACCATAAGTTAGAACAGTTTGACTTTGAAAAATGAAATACTTCTAAGAACGTTTGTGCGGCAACGTTGTTTACACCGGATGGTAATGCAGGGGGGTCCTTCCTTGATGGGGAAAATGGTACGGCAGGAGGCACTTCCTTCGCATACATCTTGAAAACACGTCACAACTCCGGAGGCAGGGACATTTTCCGCTACCCGCCGACATGGCCCTTACTTCCGTATCCAATGGATTGCAACACCGGAACCGATTGTGGACATGACCTTTTGGTGAAACAGGGGTTGGGGAGGGAGCGTGGAGCAGTCACGCCACAGGATGTGACGTGCGTGAAGTGGATAAAAATTTGGAAGGGGGAGCGCGAGGGGGAAAACCCTTTTAAAGGGTTTTCCCCTCGCAAAACTATTTTTCTTACGCCTTTTCCTTGTCTTTCTTTTCTTTCTCTTGCTTCAGTTCCTTTTTCTTCCGCTTCCGTTCTTTCCTGGCCAGGCGGCGGGCGGTCATGCTCTCTGTGATGGAGCAGAGAACGGGCACCAGCACCAGGGTGAGCAGGGTGGCCACGGCAAGGCCGAAGATCACGGCCACGGCCATGGGCGCCCACCACTGGGAGGACTCGCCCCCAACATCCCAGCGCAGGTTCAGGAAGTCGAAACTCACGCCCGTGGCCATGGGCAGGAGGCCCAGGATGGTGGTGATGGCCGTGAGCATGACCGGGCGGAAGCGGGTGAGGCCGGTGCGCACCAGCGCCTCCTTCACTTCCAGGCCCGAGGCCTTGAGCAGGTTGAAGTAGTCGATGAGCACGATGGCGTTGTTCACCACCACGCCTGCCAGGCTGATGACGCCCACGCCGGTCATGATCACGCCAAAGGCCATGCCAGTGGCCAGCAGCCCCAGGAACACGCCCATGAGGGACAGGGCCACGGAGGACAGGATGATGAAGGGCGCGTAGAAGGAGTCGAACTGACTGACAAGCACCATGAAGATGAGGAACACGGCGATGATGAATGCCTTGCCCAGGAATGCCATGGCCTTGGCCTGCTCCTCCTGCTCGCCGGTGAAGGCGTAGGAGTATCCCTTGGGCCACTGGATGTCCTGGACGTCCTTCTCGATGATCGGGATCACGTCGTTGGCCAGCACGCCGGAGACATCCGAGGACACGGTGACCACGCGCTTCTGGTCGATGCGATTGATGCCCCCGAGGCCGCTGCTCACCACCACCTTGGCCACGCTGGTCAGGGGGATGGGTTCGCCTTCAGGACCGGAGACCGTGAGGCGCTTCAGGGATTCCACTGACTCGCGGTCCTTTTTGGGCAGCCGGGCGATGATGTCGTATTCGTCCTTGCCTTCGCGATACACGCCCACCTTGGTGCCGTTGATGGCGGTCTTCACGGTGTAGGCCACGGTGTAGGTGCTCAGGCCGAGCAGGGCGGCCTTTTCCTTGTCCACCTTGACCTTGATTTCGGGCTTGCCCTCCACGAAGTTGTCCTTGATGTCCACCAGGCCGGGGATGTTTTTCATGCGCTCACGCACCTGCGCGGCGATGCGCCCCAGCTCGCGGGTGTTCTTGCCGTATATCTCCAGGTTCACGGGCTTGCCCGTGGGAGGGCCCTCTTCCTCCTTTTCCACCTGGACCTCGGCGCCCCTGATGGTGGAGAGCAGGCGCTCACGGATCTCGTCGAGGATCTCCGAAGAGGGGCGGGAACGCTCGTGCAACTCCTTGAACACCAGGGACACGCTGGAGATATGCACGCCGGATGCGCCGTTGGAAAACGCGTCGCCCGAGGCCTCGCCAACGTTGGCGATGTAGTGCTCGATGTCCGGGTACTCGGAGACGACTTTCTCCACCTGCTTCACCAGGGCGTCGGAGGCGTCAAGGTTTGTGCCCACGGGAGCCTTCACGGTGACGTAGGCGCGGTTGGGCTCCACCTCGGGGAAGAACTCCGTTCCTTTTCCAAACTTGCCAAAGGCCCACATCGAGACCAGCAGCATGATGCAGGCGATGATCACCACGAGCCCGCGGTTACGCAAACCCCAGAGGAGCAGGGAGCGGTATACGCGCTTGGACAGTGTCAGGTTATTTGGGGCAAAGCTGTCTTCGTTGTCCGCCCCTTTGAGGAGCTTCACGGTCTGCCAGCGCGCCGAGAGCACCGGGTTGACCACCAGGGCCACGAAGAGCGAGCCGAACAGGGCGATGATCACGGTCTTGGGCAGAAAGCTCATGAACTTGCCCATGATGCCGGGCCAGAATATCAGCGGGAAAAACGCGCCCACAGTGGTCAGGGTGGAGGTTATGACAGGCCAGGCCACCTCGTTGGCGCCATCCATGGCAGCGTCCCAGCGGCTCTTGCCCTCCTGCATGTGGCGGTAGATGTTCTCCACGATGACGATGCCGTTGTCCACCAGCATGCCCAGGGCCAGGGTCAGGGAGAAGAGCACCACCATGTTCAGGGTGATGCCCAGGGCCGAGAGCACGATAAAGGTTATGAGCATGGAGAAGGGGATGGCCGCGGACACGAAGAGCGCGGAACGCCCCCCGATGAAGATGAGCACCACGGCCAGCACCAGCAGCAGGCCGCTGAGGATGTTGTTCTCCAGGTCCGCCACCATGGTGCGGATGTCCTTGGACTGGTCCGAGGTCAGGTCGATGTTCAGCTTTGGCGGGAGCTGCGGACGCATCTCCTCCACCATCTTCTTCACCTCGTCGGTGATGCGGATGATGTTCTCGCCGCTGCGCTTCTTGATGGCGATGGTCACGCTTGGCCTGCCGTCGAAGCGGCTGCGGGTGGTGGGGTCCTTGTAGTGGTCGCGGATGGTGGCCACGTCGCGCAGGTACACGGGCTTGCCGTTGCGCACAAAGGCCACGATGTTGTTGATCTCGTCCGGGTGCTGGAAATCCTCGGGCGTGCGCACCAGAAACTTGGCGTTGCCGATGTCCATGGAGCCGCCGGGCATGTTCACGTTGCCCGTGTCCAGGGCGCTGATCAGGCTCGAGACGGGCATGTTGTAGAAGGCCACCCGGTCCAGGTCGAACTCCACGTGGATCTCCCGCTCCAGGCCGCCGATGACCTCGGCGTCCAGCACGCCCTGGATGCCCTCGAAGTGGTCCTCGAAGTCCTCTGCGAAGTTCTTCAGGCGCTTGAGGCTGAAATCCCCTGACAGCACCACATAGATGATGGGCATGTCCGAGAAGTTGGCCTCGATGATCTCCGGGTCGTCGGGCAGGTCCTGCGGTAGATCGCTCTTTGCCTGGTCCACCTTGTCGCGGACCTTTTGCAGGGCGTCGTCAATATCCACCGAAGGCAGGAACTTGATGGCGATGAAGGAGATGCCGTCGTTGGAGATGGAGCTGATCTTCTCGATGTCGCTGATGCCCTTGATCTTCCGCTCAAGCGGGATGGTCACCAGGGTTTCCATGTCCTCGGGCGCCACCCCCTCGTAATCCGTGGTCACGAAGATATAGGGGATGGTTATGTCCGGGGCGCTCTCCCTGGGCAGGGTCACGTAGCTGTAGGCTCCGGCCAATACGATGAGCACCAGCAGCACCAGCACGGTGCTCTGGCGGTGGAGGGCGGCCTTGTTGATGATCATTTCATGTTCACCTTTGTGCCGTCCTCGACCTGGGCAAAGCCCTTGACGATGAGGTTCTCGCCGGCCTCCAGACCCTGGAGCACCTGTACCTGATCGCCCTGGATGACGCCGATCTCAATGGTCCGGGACTGGGCCACGCCGTCCTTCTCCACGTATATGACCCGCTCTCCGCTCTTGTCCTGGATCACGAACAGGGGCACGGTGATGGCGTCCGGGATCATGCGCCGCAGAAACACCACCCTGGCGATCATGCCGGGGCGGATGCGGTTGTCCTTGTTCTCCACCACCACACGGACCTTGAAGGTCTTGGTGGCGGGGTCTGCCTTGTGGGCCACGAAGTCCACCACGCCGTCCCAGGTGGATTCGGGGTATGCGTCCACTCGCACGCCCACCTTGTGTCCGGTGCTGATGTAGCGGATGTCCATCTCAGGGACGTTGACGTTGACGCGGATGGTGTCGATGCTCACCAGGGCGGCCACGTTGTCGCCCTGATTCACGTATTCGCCCGGGTCAACGAACAATTCCTCCACGGTGCCGTCGATGGGGGAGCGCACGATGCCCTGCTCGTACTCCACCTGGGCGGTGCGCAGATCGCTCTTGGCCTGCAGCATGTAGGTCCGTGCCTGGTCCAGCTCCTCCTTGGAGAGCACCTTGCGATCGAACAGGGACATCCTGCGCTCCAGCGTGGTGATCTTGAGATCGTAGCTGGCCTGGGCGCGGTTCAGGGTGGCCTGGAGGGCCGAGAGGTCGATCTTGGCGATGACCTCGTCCTTGGTGACCTTGTCGCCCTCGGTGGGGCCCACCCATTCCACGCGGCCGGCGCGTTCCGAGGATATCCGCACATCGTGCCTGGCCTCGGTACTGCCGGGCAGCAGGAGCATGTCCTGCAGCAGGTGCGGCTGCACCAGGGCGGTCTCCACAAGGATCACGTCCCTGTCCACCTTGGGCTGTTCTGTTTCCTGCCGTGTGGCATTGGCCTGGTTCCCGTCCTGGGCCTCGCTCTCCTTGTCGCAACCGGCCAGAGGCAGGAACAACAGGATACAGACGAGAAAAATCCCATAGAAACGTCCCATTGCTTTCTCCTGATTGAAAAATTGGGCAACGCGCAACCTGCGCGTATAAATTTTTAATTAACCGGGAATTAACTGCGGCCTCGTTTCACCCGGGTTATTTTTCGGGGTGAAAATTCTCGCCCTTAGGCGCGGACGAATGAGGTTGGGGAGAGGTTGACAATACTACACGGCAGCTTCCATCCGGCGTTTGGTCTCCCGCAATCCGGCAAGGGAGAACGAGGTGATGTGTTGCGTCAGGCGCTCCAGGTCCTCGGGTGTGGGGCTGAGGGTTGAGCCCAACTGCCCAAGGGCGGGGCGCAGGTAAAAGTAGAACAGTATCTGCCCGATGATGCCCGCGGAGGCGAAGCGCACCAGCTCCTGATCCTTCGGGGCCTCGAGGATGGCCGACACGATGTCCGAGATGATGTCGCGCATGGGCATCATGTGAAACTTCGCCAAGTGGTCCAGGAACGGCGAGGGCACCACCATGGCCTGGGCTATGAGCTTGTTGCTGAGCGCCGGATCCCGCTTCCCGTCCCCAAGTATCAGTCTGGAGAGAAAGGATCGGACAAATACCTCCAGCCGATCCTCAGGGGTTGATTCGGGGGTGAGGCCCATGTCCGGCGGATAGGCCTCCAGGTGCGACTGCATGATGTTCTCCAGCACGGCGCGGAACAATCCGCTCTTGTCCTTGAAGTGATAGTTCACCGCGGCCACGTTGGCTCCGGCCCTGGAACAGATGTCGCGCACCGTTGCGTTTGCAAACCCGTTGTTCAGAAACACCACGGTGGCGGCTTCCAGAATCCGCTCACGGGTGGTGGATGCTTGTTCTTGCATTGATCTCTCGAAAAAAATTAAACACTGTTTGAAGCAGCGTTTCAATCCATGTTGCATAGTTTGTCAAGTTAAAAATAGTTTTTTGAGGAAAAGATCGCTGACAAAAAGGGTGGAGCGGTTCAGGCGATATCATAGATGTGAAAGGAAGCGGCTCCAAACGCCCCAAAACCTACCTGGAAAAAATCCAGGCCAAAGCATAACATGTTGAAAATACATTGAGCCGAAAAAGGGGCGTGTTTGAGCCCCCTCGTGGCCACATATCGAAAGGAGTCCGCATGGATCTGAGCGCCTACGACAATCTCTCTCACGAGGAACAGCGCGAATTCGTGAGCTTTTTACTGTGGCATTATCGCGTGGTGGATGCCTTTTGGTTCCTGCGCGTGGAAGAGGACTACGGCCTGAACAAGGCCGAGGATATCAACGCCCGGGTGTGGGGCAAGGTGTCGGAGCTGGCCGCCCGCGACCTGAAGAAGCGTTTCGACATGCCGGAGCAGGGGGGGCTGGAGGGCTTTGCCAGGGTCCTGTCCCTGTACCCCTGGACAATGATAGCGGCGTACCCCATCGAATGCGGGAAGGACGAACTACGCATCAGGGTCAGCAAGTGCCCCCCGCAGGAGGGGCGCAAGAAGCACGGCCTGGGTGAATACGCCTGCAAGGAGATGCACATGGCCGAGTTCAAGAGCATCGCCGGGATCATCGATCCGCGCATCAGGGTGGAGTGTGAGTTCGCGCCGCCGGATCCGCACCCCGAGGATTGCTACTGCTCGTGGCGTATATTCATGGAGGACGACGAGTCGTGAGTACGGAAAGAGGGGTGACGGGAGGGCCAACGAGATGCCCGCTGACTCGGGTGCATAAATGATGGGGCGCTACACCCTTTCGTAGATGGTGGGCGCCACCAGTCGAAGGGGCACGTTCATGCCGGCCATGCTCTCCGAGTGCCCGATGAGCAGGTTGCCCTTGGGCTTCAGGCTGCGGGCGAGCTTGTTGAAGAGCCTCTCCTGGGTGGAGCGGTCGAAATAGATGACCACATTGCGGCAAAAGATGATGTCAAAGGGTGTCTTGAAGGAGAATTCCTCCATGAAGTTCAGCCTGCGAAATTCCACCTGATCGCGGATTTCCTTGGACAAACGGACCTTTCCCGCCTGCCTGCCCTTGCCCCGCAACATGTACCGCTCCTTGAGGGGCTGGGGCACCGAGGAGATCCGATCCAGGGGGTAGACCGCGTTCATGGCCTCCTTGAGCACCTTGGTGGAGATGTCCGTGCCCAGTATCGAGAACTCGAAGCCCTTGTTCGCCTTGGCGAATTCGTTCAGGACAATGGCGATGGTGTAGGGCTCCATGCCTGTGGAGCACCCCGCGCTCCAGAAGTTCATGCGCCGGTAGAGGCCGTTTTTGGCAAGCCACTGGGGCAGGATGTTCTTTTTGAGATATTCGAAGTGCTGGTTCTCGCGGAAAAAATGGGTGGTGTTGGTGGTCACCGCGTCGATGAGGTTGATCAGCTCGCTTTCCATGCCCTCGGAGCTGAAGAGGAAGTGCATGTACTGGCGATATGTGCCCATGTTCAAGGAGCGCATGCGCTTGTGCAGCCTGGCCTCCACCATGGACTTCTTGGCTTCGGTCAGCTTGATGCCCACCTGCTTGTACACGAGCTCGCAGAACTTTTTGTAGTCCTGATCCGTTAGATTTCCCGCCTTGCGTATGGCGCTGGTTGCCGGTTTCGTGGTCATGGTGGTCTCGCGGTAACGGTATACCCCTGGGAGTGAATGCACTCGGGGCATGGCAGGAGCGGCTTACAGGACTCTCTCTTCAATTCTACCCAAGACTATTACCTGTTTCTTGTTTGCAACTCAAGTCGGCGGGATTTTTTCAGGACAACTTGGAAACCGTGTCCCTGTGGCAACAGATTTGTAGAATCGACCGGTGGGGATAATTCAGGGGCGCCTTGCCCTGATGGGCTGGAACAGCTAGGAGGGTCCCATGGCCTTCACCGGCGTGACGAGTTTCGTCCAGGACACAATATTTCAGGGAGAAGCAATGGAAGCGCGGTTCAAACGTGTAGCGGACGGACTTCTGCTCACCGCCGAATTACCTGGAGAGCGGCACCTGGAGTGCGCGCTCTCCCCTCCGGATGGGGAGGTGACCTTTGTGGACGTCCTGCCGGAGGTGTTCAGCATCTGCAACGCGCTGCTGGAACAGGACGAACTCGCCGAACGCGAAAAGGGGCGCGAGGTCGCCTGTGCCAAGGGGTGCGGCACCTGTTGCCGTCAACTGGTGGCTGTTTCACATCACGAGGCGTTGTTGCTGGCCCATGTGGTGGCGAGCCTCAAGGCAGGGGAGCGCGAGCGCATAATGGCGGGATTCCGTTCCACGGTTCAGGCCCTGGAGCGCGCCGGGCTCCTGGCCGAGATCATCGAAAGTCACGCCAACCACCTGCTCGACCAGAACCGGGTGCAGGAGGCCCAGCGCAGGTACTGGGAACTGCAGCTTCCATGCCCCTTTCTTTTCGAGGACGCCTGCTCCATCCACCCCCTGCGCCCCTTGCTGTGCAGGGAGTTCCTCGCCACCTCGGATCCCGCGCTCTGCGCGGGCAACTTCAAAGCGGGGCACCTTGTGCGGCGGGTGCCACTGCGATACGCGGTGTCCAGCGCGGCGGCGTCCTTTGACGGGTTGCGAGCCAGGCCCTCCAGCGCGGTACCCTTGTCCACGTTGTTCGTGGTCAACGGACTTCTAGGCGCCATCTCCAGGCCCAAGGCTCCGGCCAAGGTCATCCTGGCCGCCTTCCTCCAGCACCTTGTGGAGCACTTCCGGGATTGCCTCCCGTATTGCCAGTAAGCGCACAGGATTTCGCCCCCTTGCCCATCCTGGCTGGAAAGGCTAGTTATTCATGGGAGCAGGTTTTTTTTACTCTGCTCCCATTGTGGTTGGCTCACAATGTACGTGACGAGCCGTGACGCAAGATCCAAGAGGATATAGCTGTGAACACTGAAGAAAATTCCGTAATGCGGGCTATTCGGCAACGCCGCAGCATCCGCAAGTATCTGGACGAGCGGATCCCCTCGGACGTGATCCGCGAAGTGCTCGACGCTGGTCGTTGGGCTCCCACCGGCAAGAACAACCAGCCCTGCCGCTTCCTGGTGGTGATGTCGGACGACCCCCGTCGGGAGGCCCTTGCCGGCTGCACGAAATACACCCACATCGTCAATGGCGCCGGAACCTGCATAGCGGTTTTTCTGGACAAGGAGCGCATGTACCACGCCATGAAGGACTACCAGGGCGCCGGTGCCTGCATCCAGAACATGCTGCTGGCCATCCACAGCCTTGGTTATGGAGCGGTCTGGCTGGGCGAGATCGTGAACCAGGAGCCTCAGGTGCATGAGGCACTGGGCACCGACCCGGGCAGGTACGAGCTCATGGCCGTACTGGCCATGGGGCGCCCCGCCACCGAAGGTCATTCCACCCGTCTTGATTTCGAGGAATATCTTCTGGAGGAGTTTTAATGCACGTCAGCGTCTATCCCATAGGCCCCCTGGACACCAACTGCTTTCTGCTCAGCCACGAGGGCGAGGCCGTGGCCGTGGATCCGGGAGGGAACCCCGAACCCCTGCTGGACGAGATCAACCGCGAGAAGCTGAAGCTGACCCATATCCTGAACACGCACCTGCATTTCGACCATACATTCGGCAACGCCATGCTGCATCAGGCCACGGGCGCTCCCATCCTGGCCAACAAGGAGGACGACTACCTGCTGCAGAGCGAGCTCGGCAAGGGCGGTATGTGGGGACTGCCCCTGATCGACGATTTCGCCTACGAGTCCGTCGGGCCCGGCGATATCCAGCTGCTTGGCGTCACCTGCAAGGTGCTGCACACGCCCGGGCATTCACCAGGCAGCCTGACCTACTACTTTCCGGAGTTCAAGGTCGCGTTCGTGGGGGACGTGATCTTCAAGCGCTCCATTGGGCGTACTGATTTTCCCGGCGGGAGCTACGAGGAACTGCAGCGCTCGATCATTGAAAATATTTTCAGCATGCCCGATGAAGTGGTCCTGTACAATGGCCATGGCCCGGACACCACTGTGGGCGACGAGAAGCTGCACAACCCGTTTTTCAGTGAATACAGGCGATAACCAGTAAGCAGGAGGGATGTTCATGGCGGAGGGGCATCAGGGACGGGAACAGACACTGGACCTGAGCGGGGTCTGTTGACGTCTGCTTGCGGAGATCCGGTGGCATCTCCGTTTTGCCCGTGTCGATCGTCTGGAAATGCTCTTGCGCAAGGACGCGCTGCCCGAGGCTCGCGAGGTGCTGTATGTCGAGCCTGGTTGGCGGCTGGAGGAATCCGAACTCCACGACCTGGCACTGGCGACGTTTATCAAGAAACCATGACCCGGAATCCGAGGGGTTGTTCATGACCGGCGCATGCCTGAAGATCGTGGGGGGGTGTGGGCAGGCCACAGTCGGACCAAGGGTTTTTGTCAAACGGAACAAAAGGAGTCGGAGGTGACTTTTTTCGACCCCGCGTCAACGAACAAAGCTGTTATCTTCACGTGCAGTCCCAGGCCCGGAGGCAATTCGGACAAGGCCGCGAAGCTCCTTGCCGACGGCATCGCCAAGGCTGGTGGGGATTCGCAAATTGTTACCCTGAGGCAGTTCCGCATCTCTCCCTGCCTTGGGTGCTACCGCTGTGAGTACGATCCGCATCGCCGCTGTTTTCAGGCAAGGGATGACCAGTCCGGCCAGGTTTTCCAGACCTTGCTTTCCGCGCCCCAGGTGTTCTTTGTTTCCCCCATCTATTTCTACCACCTGCCCTCCATCTTCAAGGCTTTTATCGACAGGGGGCAGAGCTACTACCTGCGTATGCTGGACAAGGACGAGGAGCTTCAGGCCCTGCCCAAACGCAAGGCATACGCATGCCTCATCGCCGGGCGTTTCAAGGGCGAACAGCTGTTCTCGGGCAGCCTTCTCACGTTGCGCTATTTCACCCAGCCCTTCAACCTGCAGCTTCAAGAGCCCTTGCTGCTTCGAGGTTTGGACGAGCCCGGGGACCTGCGGCACAATCAGGAGTTCCAGGATCAGCTGATCGACTTGGGTGCCTCGGCCTGGAAAAACGACGACACCCCCGCACAGGTCGCAGAGGGGGCATGATCCCTTGGCCAGGGCGCTTCCCCGGTTTGCCTTTCTTCGGCGGGCCGCGCGGAGCCTCGGCCTTTTGGATCGGCGGTGCCTGCTTTGCGGAAATCGCGTGACGCCGCCCCCTGCCGGAACCTCCCGTGGCTCCGGTCTGATGGATGCCCTGTGCCCGGATTGCGCAGTGGAGCTGCGCCCCCGCATCGGGGGGTACTGTCCCCTGTGCGGTTCCATGCCCTTTGATTCCCAGGCGCCACCAGCGCCGTGCGGGAAATGCCTCCGCCGCGCCAAGGGCCGGGAAAAGCCCCTGGCCTGGAGCGCGCTCGCCTTCTACGCCCCATACTCTGGAGTGCTGCGCCAATCCCTGCTGGAGTTCAAGCTCAACTCCCGGCTGGGCATGGGCGCACTCATGCGGCGGCTCGTGCTGGAGACCTGGGAGCTGCGATGTCAGAAGCCGGAGTGGAGCGGCTGGCGTCCGGACCTTGTTGTACCGGTGCCCCTGTATCCCGGAAAGCTCCTGCGCAGAGGGTTCAACCAGAGCCACGAGCTTGCCCGCCCCCTGGCCGAGAAACTGGGCGTGCCCCTTTCTGACAAGGCGTTGCGCCGTGTGCGGGACACGGTGCCGCAGTTCTCCCTGCGGCATGGCCAACGTGCCGAAAACATCAAGGATGCCTTTGCAACCTTCCCCTCACTTGTGGCACAACATAAGCTGCTGTTGGTGGACGACATCATGACCACCGGCGCCACCCTTGAGGAGTGCTGCCGCACACTGAGAAGAGGGGGCGCACTGGATATTCGCGTGCTGGTGCTGGCACGCACCGCCGAGGAGTGAGCATGAAGGAAAAAGGCAAAGGATTTTCAATGGGAAAAACTCTCTTTGGAAAGGCTTCCCTCCGCTATATTGTCGTATTCACATGGAGCATGTTCCTGCTTGTCCTGCTTCCAGACATTGGGCAATGCGGCGTGGATCCTCGTTTCGCCCCCCTTGTGGAGAGGCTGGCCGCGGATGGCGTGCCTGCGGACGAACTGCGGCGGCTTTTCCTGGACCCTGCGGTGGACTATGATCCCGACTCCATGGGCAAGAAGATGCGGGTGCTGTTCCGCACCAAATTCGTGCCCCGGACGTCCCAGCCGCCCGCGGTGGGCGAGGACGGCAAGAAGCGGGAAAAGATTCCCTTGTATGCACCTCATCTGACCGAGGAGGTGCTGGCCCGGTTGAAGGTGTTCCGCAAGGAGAACGCCAAGGTCCTGAAGAGAGCATCCAAAGAGTACGGAGTGCCCGAGTCGTTGATTCTGGCCATCCTGGTGGTGGAAACCAAACTTGGCGGGTTCCTGGGCACCGGCACGGCCCTGAACGTGTTGGCCAGCATGGCGGTCTCCTCCGGGTACGTGGATATCGAGGACTATGTGAAGGAGTACTCCCCCACGAGGGAGCAGATCGCATGGGCAGAGGAGCGCATGCAGCAGAAGGCGGACTGGGCCTACAAGGAGCTGCTGGCGCTCATCGAATACGGCCGGCAGAACCATCTGAACACCGCGGCCTTGCAGGGCTCCATCTACGGCGCCCTGGGCATGTGCCAGTTCATGCCCTCCACGGCGCTACGTCTGGGGGTGGACGGCAACAATGACGGTGTGGTGGACCTTTACGCCCCTCCTGATGCCATTTACAGCGTGGCCAGATTTCTGAAGAAAGCCGGCTGGAAGAAGAAACTCTCACGCAAGGGCAGGATCAAGGTCATCAAGCGCTACAACCCGGACTATTTCTACGCCATCACGGTGCTCTCCGTGGCCAGGCAACTGTGACGTATTTTTAAGATTGTTCCGGGGGGAAGAACCTTTCTTCAAGAGGTTTTCCCCCCGGAAATACGTAACGAGTATTTTACGTAAAAACACTTTCCAAAGTCCCCTTATCACTTTCCAAAGACTCTTTTCACCTTGCCCAACATCTTTTGCACGTTGACGAAGGCGAGCACCTCCTCGCATTCCGGGGTTCTGAAAAGATAGATCAGCCCCGCGTAGGAGGAGAAGTACAGCAGGGCCCACACGCCCAGGGTGATGAGCTTGGGCACGCCCAAGCCGGACAGGGTGCCCCGCAGGGGGTAGAAGGTCGCCCCCATCACCACGGTGACGAAGATAGGGAGCAGCATGCTCTTGATCTCCGAGCTGGTGAATTTGAAGCTGAGTTTGCCGTGCAGGATGATGACGAAGATGAGGCAGACGATGAGGGCTGCCAGTGAGGAGGACAGGGCGATGGCGTAGACCTCGCCGTAGGCCCAGATGAACAGCTTGTTCAGCCCCACGTTCAGGGCCAGGGAGAGCAGGCCCATGAAGAAAAGGGCCCTGACCAGTTTGAGTGCAGAGAAGAAGGCGCCGTTGATGTAGCCGTAGGCAAAGAGGTAGAGCCCGATGACGTAGCATTGCAGGGTCAGGGTGGTGCGCATGGCCGCCTCTGGTCCGAAGGCGCCGCGCTGGAGCAGCACACTGACGATGTCCGGCGCGTAGATGACCACGAAGGCGGTCATGGGGAAGCTGATCAGGCCGATGAAGATCAGGCTGCGGATGAACACGTACTGCATGGCGTCGGAATCGCCCTTGGCCGCGCTTTCGCTGATGTACGGGAAGATTGCCCTTGAAATGGCGAGCACGAGCAACTGGAGGGGCAGGTCGTTGATGCGGTAGGCGTAGCGAAGGCTGGAAACGCCGCCGGTGCTGACCTGGGTGGCCATGGACTGGTCCACAAGCAGGATGGAGTTCATGATCAGGGCACTACCCATGAGGGGGCCCACCAGCCTGATGAAGGGCATGAGCTGTACCGTGGCGAACTTGAATGGTTTCCAGATGTGGAACCCGCGTCTGCTGACCCAGTAGAAGAGCCAGAGCATCTTGGCGGCGCACCCCGCGAGGGTGCCCCAGACCAGCAGGTCTATGCCCAGGGACTCGCCAAAGATCAGGAACAGGATCAGGGATATGTTGATGCAGGACTGGGCAAAAGTGACCAGGGCGAAGAGCTTCCAGACCTGCATCAGGGCCCCGAACAGCACCGAGGTCCCCTCGAGCACCACCATGAGCATGAGGTGCTGCTCCATGACCACGCCCACCTGGTGCTGGAAGTCGGTCATGCCGTAGGCAATGGCGGGAAAATACCAGGGGGAGACCAGGTAGCCCAGGAGCGCCAGGGTCAGGATCCCCCCCAGGCAGAACACGAAGACCGTCATGGTCCTGTTTCTGACCTCCTCGGGGGAGTATTTCTGTTTCCACTCCGAGTGTAGGGGAATGAAGGCGGAGCAGATGGCCACGTCTATGAGCAGGATCAGCAGGCCGGGGCTGGCAAAGGCCAGGTTGAAGACGTCCAGCCCCGCTTCGATGCCGAACTCGTGGGCCAAGAGCATCTCTTTGGCCAGGGCGAGGATCTTGTCCAGGAAAATCCAGACCATGATGACGACAGTGGCGCGACTTATGGCTCCATAGAGTTCTTTATGGTCGGAGTTACAGGAATTCTCGGTCAAGATAAGGCCTCACGGGGCGCTCTCGTGCGGAGCAGGAGCGCGGTTCGAGATGGGGCGAGGCTGCCCTGGACAATACCTCAGGAAACCGATTGATACTTTAATTATTGGTTCAGGCCAAGACGCAATATTCAACAATGCCAGGTTGAAGGAGTGTAATCTTTTGTGATCATGGTGAACCTTCGGGCTCACGATTCCGGGGTGAGCGGGTCCTATTTTCGCAACAGTGCAATATCCCATGGGAACAATTGACTTCCATGCGCCTGACGCGTAAAAGAATAATGGTTTTGTAGAATCCCTCCCGGCTGTTTTGCCTGTTTGAAAAGAATTATTCCGGGCAGGATTGAAAGGGATTCGTGCAACCGCCTCTAATGAAGGAAATTGCTGTTGCCCTGGTACACATGCCATAGTTTTTTGCTGTATGTTCGCGTCCATCGCATGACATATTTATGATGTTTTTTTGTCTTTTAACAGCCCGGGGGAAACGTATTGGGGGTAGGTAGACAGATGAAGAAAGAAGCATATGTCAATTCTCTCTTTACCGAGGGTGAACTCAATCAGGGGCAGCTCAAGCAACTGGGCAAGATTCGCTATTCCTTGAGCACGATATGGAACAACATCGCCTTGAAAAGCAGTGGAGAGAGCAGCACCATGCTCTTTACCGGCTGCTCCACGGGCGACGGCGCCTCGTTCGTCTCGCTGCACATGACCTTGCTTGCCGCGACAGAGTTCGGCCTGAACACGCTCTACGTCGATACGGACTTCGACAAGAGGCGGACCCCGGTCACTGAAGAAACGCTGGGCCTGAGCAACTACCTTCAGGGGCACTACCCCCTGGAGGAACTGATTCAGCCCTCCAAGGTCCCGGGGCTTTCGGTCCTTCCCTCGGGGATGAACAGCGGCGACGCCACCTGCAACATGCTGACCCAGAGACAGTATGTCGAAGAGGTCATCTCCTTTGCCAAGAACAATTATCAGGTCAGCATTTTCGACTGCCCTCCGATTCCCAACTCTCCCTGGACCATCAGCCTGTCCCAGAAGATGGACCATGTCCTGCTTGTGGCCCGCTACGCCAAATCCCGCAGGCAGGTCTGCATGCACAGCATAGACAAGCTCAGGGACAACGGAATCGAGCTTTCGGGCATGATCCTGAACGAACGCGACTACCCCATACCGATGAACATCTACAACTGGCTGAAATAGGCGTCCGGCTGCATCATGACAGGACACGTAGATACTCCTGAGCACGTTGTCTTCGTCATCGACAACATCAACTATGGCGGCGCGCAACAACTGCTGGTCCCTCTCACCGCGGCATTGCGCCGCAGGGGAACCAGGGTGGCGGTCTGCGCCCTGCAGCCCGGAAACGGGCTGGAGCAACGCCTGCGTGAGGCCGGTGCAGATCTTGTTCTGTGCCGCAGGCCCAGGCCGAGCATCATCAACCCCCTGAAGCTGGTTTCCTACATCTTCAACAACATCCGGGATATCCGTCGACTGATCCGGGAGCGCCCAGACTGCGTGGTGCATTCCCACCTGTCGGACGCCGAGTTCCTGGGGACCGCGGCCGGTCTCCTGGGCGGGGCGCGGCGCATCCTGGTCACCGTCCACGTGCAGCACCTGCTGCCCCAGCGCCGCTGGTTCGACCCGCGCAACCACCTGCGTGTGCTGGTGACGCGCTTCCTGTTCAGCCGCACCAACGGCGTCATTGCGGTGTCCGAAGCCACCGCCGAGACCTTGCGCCGGGACCTGAAGGTCCCCGGGGATAAGGTCTTTGTCGTGCGCAACGGCATCGACACGGTCGCCTGCGACGTACCCAGACCTTCCGGGCTGCGCCACGAACTGGGGTTGTCCGAGGCCGCAGTTGTCTTTGTGAACATTTCCCGCCTGGCTCAGGAAAAGAACCATGCCCTGGCCATCAAGGCCCTTGCGGAGCTCGGACTGCCGCGAGAGCGCGCCATGCTGCTCCTCGTGGGTGACGGCGAGACCCGGGAAGAATTGGAGCGACTCTCAAGAGAGCTGGGAGTGGAGGACAGGGTGGTGTTTGCGGGGTATCGCGACGACGTGCCGCAACTTCTGGCAATCAGCGACTGCTACGCGCTCTCCTCCCTGTACGAAGGCACATCCCTGGCCCTGCTGGAGGCCATGGCCGCGTCCAGGGCCGTGATCTCCACGGATATCGAGGGTAACAGGGCGCTGCTCATCGACGAGCGCAACTGCCTGTTGGTGCCCAACGACCATGTCCTCGAGTACTCCAGGGCCATGAAGCGGATCATCGCGGATCCGGAACTGCGGGGGCGTCTGGGCGCCCAGGCCAAGCAGGACGTGCTGGAGCAGTATTCCATCGACGTTATGGTGGACAGCTACGCGGGGCTCTGGGGGCCGAGATCCTTGGCTGACCCCGCAAAACCCCGGGTGGCGGTAATCGGCATGCGCGGCATCCCGGCTAGTTGGGGCGGGGTGGAGCGCCAGTGCGAGGAGTTGTACACCCGGCTCGCGGCCATGGGCTTTCCAGTGGACGTGTACGCCAGGAAGAACTACGTCACCGAGGATATCACCGAATACAGGGGCGTCGGGATCGTCAGGCTCGGCACCATCGACACCAAGCACCTGGAAGCCTTTTTGCACACCTTTTTAGCCGTGCTGCAGCTGACCTTTCGCAGGGTTGACATCGTGCACATCTATTCCCAGGGGCCGGCCCTGATGGTCCCCCTGGTGCGGGTGCTCAAGCCGCGCGCAAAGGTATTTTTCACCTGCGGGGGGCTGGACTGGCAGCGCGAGAAATGGACCGGAGCGGCCAAGTCCGTGATCCACCTGGGAGAGTGGTGTTCGGCAAGGCTCACACACGCCCGGGTAATGGTCTCCAGGTACCTGAAGAACTACTATGAAACCACCTACAAGGTGCGCACGGACTACATTCCCAACGGCGTGAACATTCCGGATATCGCGCCCGAGGCCGACCTCGGGGCCATGGGCCTGGAACCAGGGAAGTATATCTGCTTCGTGGGGCGCCTGGTGCCCGAAAAACGCATCCAGGACCTGATCCGGGCCTATCTGCGAACTCCGCGCTCCTATTCCCTGGCCATCGTGGGCGACGCGGCGGCCAGCGGGGAGTATGTCCGGGAGCTCAAGGACATGTGCAAGGATACGCCGCAGGTCGTATTCACAGGCTACCTCTTTGGCGACGACCTGCACGCGGTGTTGGCCAACGCCAAGGCCTATGCCACGGCCTCGGGACTCGAGGGGTTGCCCCTTACCTTGCTTGAGGCCATGTCCTGGGCGCTCCCCTGCATAGCCAGCGACATCGAGCAGCACAGCGAGCCCCTGGCGGGCGTGGGGTGGTATTTCCCGGTGGGGGACCTGGACGCTCTTGCCGCGAGGCTGGATCAACTGGAACAGGCACAGGCCGAGGAACTGCGTCTGGTGGGAGAGGCCTGCCGGGAGCGCGTACGCGCCGGCTATACCTGGGACGATGCCGCCGGCCAGCTCGGGGAGTTGTACCTGAGGCATGCGCGCGGGAAACGCGGCAAGGGGTGTTGAGTTAAGGGTTTTGCTGGGGTAAAATTTTGGGGGCAAAGGGTCTTCCCTTCGCGCCCCTCCCGGGCTCTGTCGAGATGCTCTGTTCAGAGACGCTCAGGGGCATGGGGCAGTGGACAATCAAGGAGGACGTCATGATTGTGGACAAGCAGGAACTGGCGAGGCGGCAGCAAAAGCAGCGAATAGTGTCCTATATCCTCACTGTGGCCGGAGGGCTGATCTTCATCCATCTGGCAATGGTTTTCAACCTGTTCGGCGTAATCAAGAGCATCATGTAGCAGTCGCCGTGTCCTTGCCCATACTCGGACCCCGAGTCTCCTTGCACAGGGGACCCGCCTTTTATAATGCGCAGGTGCCATGCCGCCTGTTCGCAAGTCTCAGAATACTCTCATACGTATAATTGTAATATTAACGGCGAGTTGTTGTTTTCTGATGAAAATGCCCGTCCATTTTTGGCAAATGCTTGTGCGGTGGCCTCAGGTGTCGGCATGCGAATTGCATATTAAAAAATGGTGATTGAGGTTGTCATCGGCCGGATGCCTTTTTCTTCACTGAAACGTCACCAGGGTGTTTCAATATTGAGCTTAGATAACATGCAAGAATGTCTTGAAAATCGCCTTGTGGGGAGAACGTGTTCCATGATATGATAAAAGTATGACTCGTGGGCAGTGTCTTTTTGGGGGGATGGCAAGAGGAAGAGGGGAGATATTTGGGCATTACCCTGTCCGTATATAATGATGTTGATACGGAAAGGCTGCCCGATGTATCGTTGTATAGGCAGAAAGGGGCTACCGCACTATGTTGGAATACCGCCGTATAAAATTTATTCAAACCTCAAAGGCACTAGGATTCTTCATCCTGTTGTTGTCTTTCGTTCTTGCTGGATCTGAAACGCTCAAGGCGATGCAGTATGCCGGGGTTGAAAATCCATTTTTTGGAATTAATCTCGCCTTTATAGTGATTATCACTGTTTATATGTACCTGATCTACACCATGACCTTTGATCGCTACTTCTCGAAAGAGGATTTTGTGGTGCCGAAGCTGCATGCGCAATTCCTCAACTTCATGCTCATCCTTTTCCTCACCTCCCTGGGATTCATCATTATCGCCAAACTTTTCAGTGTTGAAATCAACTACTTGCGTTTTTTTACCCTGTTCATCTGCATAGCCATGCTGCTGAACATCGTATTGCGGCGGCTGATGCAGTACGCTTTCTCCCTGATTTTCCAGAATAAGAGAAATATTCGAAATATCGTCATTGTAGGCTCCAATCAACGCGCGGTGGATTTCATGAACTACATCAACGACAACGCTTTCCTGGGCGTCCGGGTGGTGGGGTTCATCGACGACTGCAACTACTCCGGCAAGGAGATCAACATCCTCGGCGGGCTGGACACCATTGACTCCGTGATTCGGCAGAATGTGATCCACGGCATCGTGGTGAACCTGCCCATCCGCTCATTTTACGATACCATCAAGTCGATTATCAACATCGCCCAGGAGCAGGGCATCAGCGTCAATTACCTGACCAACATTTTCGAGCCCGACTCTCCGTACATGCGCAGCTATCAGTTGGGCTCCATCCCGGCCGTTGTCATCTACAACGCCCCTTTGGAGGATTGGCAGATCTCCATCAAGCGCTTCATTGATGTGGTCATCGCCTCCATCGTGCTGGCGTGCAGCCTGCCGGTGCTCGCTATGGCCGCCATCTGCATAAAGCTCTCGGATGGCGGGCCCATATTCTTTGTTCAGGAGCGGGTCGGATATTTCAAAAACACCTTCAAGCTCATCAAGTTGCGGACCATGAGCATAGACGCCGCCAATGAACATTCCAAGCTGGAAGCCTTGAACGAGATGGACGGTCCGGTGTTCAAGATCGCCAACGATCCCAGGGTGATGCCCATTGGCCGTTTTTTAAGGCGTTATGGAATCGACGAACTACCCCAGTTGGTGAACGTACTCAAGGGCGATATGAGTCTCGTGGGGCCGCGTCCCCTGGCCATGAGGGACTACAAGGGCTTTTCGGAGGATTGGTTGCGCCGCCGCTTCAGCGTGCGCCCCGGCCTGACCTGCTACTGGCAGACCACCAAGAACCGCAACAAGCTCAGCTTCAACGAGTGGATGAACCTGGACATGCAGTATATCGACAAGTGGAGCATCATGGAGGACTTCAAGATCCTTTTTCGTACCATTCCCGCTGTCATCCGGGGAACCGGCGTATAAACGAAAAGACGCGGCATGTACTGCATACCGCGTCTTGCTTTGTGTGCCAGGCATGGCGCGAATCTAGGAGGTGGAAGTCCTCTCCAGGCCCTGATGGTGGGAACTGGTAGCCGAAGGCAACTGCGTCGTCGCGAGGCGGGGTGGGGAGGAAGCTGGAGGCAAAAGTCGGACTCGACGAACAGAAATCGGATATAAGGCCGGTACAACTGGGTAATTCGGCATTGGACGAAGACGCCCCATAACCATTCGGAAGTTGTACAGGTAAATCCGGCGAGGCCCGACGGAAAGAGTCGCGTCTTACCCTGGGAGATCTCATTGCCTGTCGGGACGATCCCGACTACCTGGACAGCGATGTCCGGGGATGGGCCATGAGAAGTCAGCAGAGGCCATAGTAGTCCGTTTCCTTGGCGGGCAAAGGGCCGAATCTTTTGACCAAGGAGTAGTCGCTGACGACTCGACGAGCGTGGGACGCCAGGAAAGGTGGGAGGTCACGCCTCGACACACCCGGTAAAGGCGGAACCGGAACTGGGCACATCGAGGTACGCGAGCGCTCGCGGCGTTGGAAGGAGGACAAGCCTTGACGCAGTATCTCATGGAGTTGATTTGCCAACAGGCAAATCTCAATCAGGCCTTTAAACGGGTGAGAGCCAACAAGGGCGCGCCAGGAACCGACGGTATGACCGTTGATGATCTGTACGAATGGCTTTCAACCAACAAAGACGAGTTGATTGCGAGTCTGCTTGAAGGTACCTACCGACCGCTTCCAGTTAAGGGAGTGCGAATCCCGAAACCGGGAGGTGGAGTGCGACAGCTGGGCATTCCAACAGTGCGGGATCGTTTGGTGCAACAGGCCTTCTTGCAGGTGCTCACACCCATTCTCGATCCGTTGTTCTCGGAATCGAGTTTTGGGTTCCGTCCAAGTCGGGGCGCTCATGACGCTCTTGTTCAGGCACAACGATTCGTTGAGGACGGCCGTACCATAGTGGTGGACATGGATTTGGAGAAGTTCTTCGACCGTGTAAACCACGATATTTTGATGGCACGGCTGGCCCGTCACGTCAAAGACAAACGTGTCCTGCGGATCACCCGAGCCTTTTTAAACTCGGGCATGATGCAAGACGGAGTGTGCGTAGCGCGTGAGGAAGGGACTCCGCAAGGTGGTCCATTGTCCCCGTTGCTTGCTAATCTGCTTCTTGATGACCTGGACAAGGAACTCGAACGTCGCGGTCACTGTTTCTGTCGGTATGCTGATGACTGCAACATTTATGTGCAGAGCATCAAGGCCGGTGAAAGAGTGATGGAATCGGTTACGCGTTTTCTGGAGAAACGACTTAAGCTAAAGGTCAATCAAGAGAAAAGTGCCGTGGATCATGTGAGTAACCGTAAGTTTCTGGGGTACCGTCTTCTGGGAAGTGGATGACTGGTCCTAGCACCCCAGAGTCTGGTCAGGTTCAAGAATCAAATACGTTGGATATTGAAACGTAACAGGCCGATGTCTTTCGAAGAAAGAATACGTCGTCTCAACTCGTACTGTATCGGATGGCTGGGGTATTTCCAGCTTGCGAAGTGCAAAAGCTTCCTCCAGGAGATGGAAGGGTGGATACGACGGAAACTACGTTGCGCACGCCTGAAGCAATGCAAGCGGGTTAAGACTTTGGCTGAATTCTTCATAAGTCTCGGTGTGAAAGAGTTCGGCGCATGGATGCAGGCTCTGTCGGGAAAAGGGTGGTGGAGAATGTCCAGAACCCAGACAGCGCATCAGGCAATGAACAATGAATGGTTCAGAAATCAAGGACTCGTCAGCCTGATAGGAAGATACCAAGTGTTACAAGTCAAAAGAAACCGCCGTGGTACCGAGCAGGTATGCCCGGTGGTGTGAGAGGGGGAAACCGCGAGGAATCCCCCTACTCGATTCCGTTCGAAATAATCTCTCGACGTCGGGGTTTCCCCGCGCACTCCACAGGAAACGGGATCAGTTGCTCAGCGCACTGCGCTGGTTCTTCCCGCCATCCGCCCCCGTAAGGGTCAGGTGTTCGTTTTCCATCACCGCATCCGGGAATTCCACTTCAACATATGTCTCCTGGTACGGCTTGCGAAAAACGAAGCTCGGCACATACACGGGGCGCTTGTTCTGCACCACGCCTATGACATTGCCGCCATAAAGCACGATCTCCTGCGCGTTCTTTTTGATGCTGGGCCACTTGGGCTTCTTCCAAGGGGCCACCACCACGGTTCCGTCACAGGTGCTGGCCACCAGCAGGGAGAAGGGCTCGGACAGGGACTGGCCATCCAGGATCACGAACTCGAAATCCTGGGACAGGGCCTGCAGCAACAGGTTCAGAGGGAAGGTTTCGTACTCGTCGCCGTTGGTTGCGGGCTTGGCACCGAGGGTCATGAGGTGCAGATTCTCGTAATGAGTAGGGCGCACCAGGTCGTGAATGTTCACCACACCCCCGTTGAGCGCCTCCAAAAGGCCCGGGGAGTAGCTGGTGTTGTACATGGTGTAGAGCACGGGAGCCACGGAGTTGGCGTCCACCAGCAGCGTGCGGTAGCCCTCGTTGGCCAGGCTGTGGGCAAGGGACATGGACAGCCTGGTCTTGCCCTCGCCGGAAGAGCAGCTCGTAACGTAGATGGAGGTCAGCCCCTGGTCCACGCTCAGGTCCAGGATGTTGCGCATGATGACCTCGAGCTCTGCGGGATTGCTCTTCAGGAACCGCCCTTTGGAGTCCTCGAGCTTGGGCATGGCCAATTCGCCGGAAGCGATCTGTCTCGCCAGCTCCGAGTTCTGGGAACCGGAGGTGCGGTACTGATCGTCTTCGGAAGTCAGGCCGATGGCCAGGGGATTGATGCCGTCCTGATTCAGGGTTTGGAGATAGTCGTCGGGAGGGAGAGCGGGTACGGGAGCCTCGGGTGCGGCCTCCTGTACGGGCAGGGGGGAGGGTTCCTGAAAAACATCGGGTTTTATGCCGGGCTCTTCGGTGTCCAGGGGGGCCGGTTTCGAGGGCTGCTCCTGGCTGGAGAGGAGGGGCTCGGGAGAAGGCTCCTGGGGGGACTCCGGCAGGGCGGGTGTGTCCTGCTCCTCATTGGACAGGTTCGAGTTCAGAAGCAGGTCGGCCAGAGTGAGAGGTTTCTCCTTTTGAAATTTATTTCTGATTTTTTGGCCAAGGTTTTGTCTGGTCTGTTTACGCAGCGGTTCGGCCTTTTCCGTTGTTTTGAACAGGCGCAGGATCACGGACAGCATCAAAATAAGGAGAATGGCCGCGCAGATGACGATAAACACCGCCATCTCTCCATCGATGCCGTATGGTTTGAGAAATTTGGCCAGGGGCGTGGGAGTGTCACCGATTTCCGCCATCTTTTGCCCAACTGGCTGGGGTATTGTCTCAGACAGGGAGGGGAGCGGTTCTGCCTCGTGTTGGGGCGCGGCCTCTTTGAGTTCCGGAGCCACAGCCTGTTTCACTTCTGCGGCCTGCTCCGCTTCCACGGGTTGTTGAGCTTCTTCAGCGGGTTTCTCCGGCGTGGCAATGGACTTGTCCGTGGTGAGTTGCAGCGGTTTGCCACTGAGGGAATACCCCACAATGGTGGAACCGTTTCCATGGGGCGAGGTCTGGGGCATGTCGGGGTTGTCTGGCTCGGCTTCGGGCTCGTGGGTGGGAGCGGTTCCTGCCAGGGCCTGGCCGGAGTTGATGATCCGGCCCTCGGGAGAGCCGTTGGAACTTGTTGGGGCGAGTTCCACGGCGCCCTGGTTTTTGGAGGCCAAAGGCTCGGAGGGTGATGATTCCGCGACCACAGGGGCCTGAGGAGCCTCGGACCCTGGTTGTTCAGCCAGTTTCACCTCGATTCCGTGCTCCACTTCCTGAAGCGCGTCTTGAACCGTGGGCTGGATAGCGGGCGCAGCGGACTCTATGGGTGCCGAGGTCTCTTTCGAAGATGCCTCATCGGCCGATTCCATTGCGGCGGGAGCCGCTTCCACCAGCTCATGAGCTTCCCGGGAAGTGTTCGGGGCTGCCGCGTCCACCGCGTCGATCTCGTGCCTTTGCACGGCTCCCGCGGCATCCACGCCGATCAGCACTCTCTTGGGGTCGATATGGGCCTGCAGTACGATGGCGGCGGGATTGTCCTCGCGGACTTTTTCCAGGAGCCCCAGCAGGGCCTCCTTGGATTGGGCCGCCCCCACCCGGAGGGTGAAGTAGGGTGTGAGCATCTCCACGCGCACCTGTACGGCTTCAGCGCCCAGGTGTTGCCGAAGCTTGTGGAACGCTCCCAATGCGTTGCTTTTTTTTGAAAAGCTGGCCACCTGGATGGTGAACAGCTCATTGAGGGGCGGTTCTGTTTGGGCTTGTGCGGACAAGACGCCGCAAAGCACCACCCCCATCAGCGCTATGGCTGTCAAATGCATCGATTTCATGAAAATCATTGGGAAAAAATGCTGGGCTGAGCAACGGAACCGGGATTTCGGGGATGCTGTGAAGGGCATTTTGTATGCACCTGTATGTGCTTATATTGTGAAGATGTAAGGCTGCGGTCCCCCCCACAGGAACCAGATCACGAGCTGGCCGTCCTATATACAGCCTTTCAGGACGCTAGCGGTATTTGTTGAAAGGGTCAAGAAAATATCTAGAGTGTTTTATAGCAAATTTGGAGCCAAGGCCTGGTCTCGATTCCAAAAATGAACCGCCCCTTGCCGTATGTATGGGCAAGGGGCGGTGGTGTCGCCTAGGTCTATGGTGCGTGGCGCGAGAGATGAAGGCTATTGCGGTTTATTGGCCGCATCACCTTCCTTGGTCTCGGCGGGCTTGGGAGCTTCCGGTGTTTCAGGAGTCTTGGCTTCCTGAGGCTCGGGCTTGGCAGGAGCGTTCTTGGCCATTTCCTTGTGCTCCAGGACCATGTCCACGACCTTGGAGAATTCCTCCAGGGGTGTGTATCCGGGGAGCAACACTCCACCAATGACAAAGGACGGGGTGCCCCGCAGGCCTATGCGGTCCGCCTCCTTGTCGTGGGCCAGGACGCGGTTGCTCACCGCCTCGCTTCCGGCATCCTGTTTCAGCCGCTCGACGTCCAGACCCAGGGTCTTGGCCGCGTTCTGGAGCCATATCTCGCCACCCTGGGCAAAAGCGTCACGACCGGCGAACATCAGGTCGTGGAGCTTCCAGGCCTTGTCCGGATCCTGCAACAGCGCCGCCTCGTAATACTTCGCCGCCACCATGGCCAGCTTGTGCGAGGACAGGGGCATGTGCATGAACACGAGCTTGACTTTGTCCTTGTACTTTTCCAGCACCTCTTCCACCACCGCGTTGGCCTTGGCGCAATGGGGGCACTGGAAGTCGGAGAACTCCACGATGGTGATTTCCGCGTCGGGATTGCCGCGCACGGGCCGGTCCTTGTCGTATTTTACCACTATGGGGACGCGGAGCTCTTCCTCGCGTTGCTCCTGAATCGCCTTGTTGCGTTTGAGCTCCTGTCCCTTGATCACGATGTCGAAGATCTCTTCGGGATTCTGTTGCAACAGGTCCAGAACAAGCCTCGGGTTCTTGCGGATACCTTCTTCGATCATGGTGGGCGTGACACTGTTCTGATTCAACAGGTAGCCGACACCCAGGCCGAGAATCAGGCAAAGAAGGGGAAGGACTATGGTGCGCATGCTCTCCTCCAGAAAACAGGCATTTTTGATATCTATGATATACATCAAGTCGTTGCGCAAGGGGGGATTATTTTGAACGCCCCCTGAAAAATACGCGTGACTTGCGATACGCATCATCTTGAGCGGCAATGAAAGAGCACAAGGGAAGGAGCTTCATGCCGCGCTGAAACAGACGACCATGTTGTATCTTGGTGACGGGCTGGTTGCAAGCTATGGGGCGATTTCCACTTATTTCAACTCCTTAGGCTGCAGACTTCCGTGGAGGGCACAGATGCGCCCGGGAAAGTGGTGAATTTTGTGCCCCACCCGGTTGACTGGAAGTTTTTCATTCTTATCTATTATGGGAAGGGCTCCATAAGACGAGGCGAAGCCGGACGGGTGAAGGCTTGATAGACGTAGCAGTGAGCCCAGGAAATACAGACTTTGAGAAAAGGAGGGAGGCCGGCATAGAAACGCAGCAGAGCCTTACATTAGGCGAATCGAGTCGCCACCCTGATTCAAAAAGTTTGTGCGCTTAGAGGCCCCACCCCAAGAAAAATACGGGGGGGCACGGACCGGATAACCGGCAGGCGCACATTTCTTTTTGCCCTTCGCCCCCCTTCGCTCCCATTCTTTCATTTACAAGCACGGGTTCTTTTGAAAATATCCCACGATGTTCCGCAGCAAAAGGGCAAAGATACGCAAGGAAATCAAAAAAATCCGTGAAAGCGGACTGTTCGACCAGGAGTATTACCTGGCCGAATGCCCCGCCGCTTCCTCCCATACCGACCCGCTGGAGCATTTCGTGCTCCACGGATGGCGCGCCCTGCACAACCCCTGCCCACATTTCCACACAGCCTTTTATTTGGAGCGCAATCCGGAATTGAGGAATTCCGACCAGAACCCACTGCTGCACTTTCTGGGGCAGGGGTGGAGCGAGCACCGAAATCCGAGCCCGGACTTCGACGTTCGCTTCTACCTGGAGAGCAATCCGGACGTGGCCAGGGCTGGTTTGAACCCCCTGGTCCACTACGTGAAGTACGGCCTGGACGAAGGACGCGCCCCGAACCCCGCATGCGTGGAGTTCGTGTGTACGCCACGCCTGGAGGAGAACGTCAACGTCCTCTTCGTGCTCTACGAGCACATAGGTACCAACAGCGGACTGCACACCCAGCTGCACGCCCTGCGGGCCATGGAGCACGGTGCGGACTGCCTGTTCGCCGTGCCCTCGATTCGAGAGGATGGCCCCTTGAACCAGGACATCGCGGCCCGGGTGCGGACCTTTGAACAGATCGAGGCCCAGGGCCCCGGATTCGCCGACGGAAGGGGCGCGGACATCATTCACGCCTGGACCCCCAGAGAGGTGGTGCGGCTGTTCTGCGAACCCCTGTTGGCGCGGTACGAGTGTCCCCTGGTGATACACCTGGAGGACAACGAGGAGTACCTCACCGAGGTCCGGGCCGGTGAGCCCTTTTCCCGGTTGGAAGCCCTGCCGGACAAGCGCCTGCGCAAGCTCATCTCCAAGGGGCGCTATCACCCCCGTCATGGCAGGGCCTTTCTGGACAGCGCCTCGGGCCTGTCCCTGATCATTGGAACCCTGGGCAGCTTCAACAGGCGCGGCGTGCCCTGGCTGGAACTTCCCGCTCCGGTGGACGAGTCCATCTTTTATCCCCGCCCCCTGAATCTGGAGCTGCGGGCCCGGCACGGCATACCCGAGGGGCATGTGGTGCTGGCCTACACCGGCAACGTACACGCCGGAAACCTGGACGAGGTGCGGGAGCTGTACCGGGCCGTGCATCTGCTCAACGAACGCGGCTGCCCGGCCGTGATCCTGCGCACAGGCGTGAACACACGCCCCTTGGGGCGAAAGAAGTGGACCCGGGCATACGAGCTGCACATGGGCTGGGTGGAGCGCGAGGAGGTGCCGGAGATCCTCGCTGCAGCGGACATCCTGGTCCAGCCCGGCGCGCCCGGCCCCTTCAATGACCAGCGCGTCCCCTCCAAGCTTCCGGAATATTTCGCCACCGGCCGCCCCGTGATCCTGCCCAGGACCAACCTCGGGCTCAGGGTGGAGCACGGCAAGGAGGCCTGGGTGCTGGACAACGCCGACGCTCCCTCCATTGCGGACGCGGTGCTCGCCATCAGGAACGACCCGGCCCTTGCCGCCACACTGGCACGGGGCGCGGCCGAGTACCACGGGCGTACCAGCCGGAGGCTGCACTCCCTGGGCAGGGGCATGCGCGACTTCTACGACCAACTGCTGCGGACCTGCGAGGACTGCAGGGTGGTGCGCGATGGATCCGTCATCGCCTATGACTGCGCCTGGCAATACCCGGCCGTTACCGAACGCCACGCCTATGTCAGGGCGCACGAGGCCCTCCCCCGTAGCGAGGGCGGCGTCTATTTCGCCTTCCCCTGGGCCACGCTCTTCGACAGGCTCAAGGCCAACCAGGACACCGGCCGCTCCCTGCTGGACATCGCCCTGGGTTTTCGTCGGGAGCTTTCCCGATATGAACGGGTGGTCACGGTCTGTCAGCACATCCTGATGCCGGACTTCCAGGAATTGTTCCACGCCCTGGGCGTCACCCATGTGTTCTGGAGCCACGCCGTCAAAGGGCAGGAGCGCTTTCCCGAGTATCCGGACATCGCCATCCACCCCTTCCCCCTGTACCCCGTACGCTGTCCCGGAACTCTTGTGCGGGAGAGGCGCTCCCTGCTGTTTTCCTTTATGGGCGCGCGCGACAACGAGTGGTACCTGACCAACAGCCGCTCCCTGATCATCGACAACCTGGGTAAGGACCCCAGGGGCGCCATAGTTGCCAGAAAGGGTTGGCATTTCCACAAGGTCGTCTACGACTGCCAGGTGCGCAGGCCAGGGCGTGACATCCGTGACGCCGAGGATCGCAAGGCCGCGGAGGATTACTGCCGGATGCTGGCGGACAGCGTGTTCAGCCTCTGCCCCTCCGGCTCAGGCCCCAACTCCATCCGCCTGTGGGAGTCCATGGCCTTTGGCGCCATCCCCGTGGTGCTCAGCGACACCTACCGCGCTCCGGCCCCTGCCGAACTCTGGGATCAGGCAGTGATCACTTGCCCGGAGACCCTGGAGGACATCCTGGCCCTGCCGGACCGTCTGGAAGCCCTGAGCCGGGACACCGAGGCCATGCGCCGCAAGCGCCAGGCCCTGCACGAGCTCTGGCTGCGCTACGGCCCTGATAATTTTGTTCAGGATATTGCGGAATTGCTGAAAAAAGGCTGACTGGTTGGCATCGCTCCGGCAGGAACGCTGCCCCGCCCGCGCTTAGGCCTCGCTTCGCTTTGGGGCGCCGCATCCCGTGGCGCAATGCCCCTTTGATAATCCTTCCTGTCTCTTCTGTTTTCCACCCCCTTGACTGAATACATTGCTCGCGGCACAAGGTAAGGAATCAAAATTTCATGCCGCTAACCGAGCAAATGGGGGTGCGATGGGCACTGGGAAGAACGATCCTGACGTGGAAATTCGTTGCCTGGACGTGCACAAGACCTACATCATGGGCGAGGTGCAGGTGCCGGTGCTGCGCGGCATCGATCTGGACATCCGGCGCGGCGAGCTCACCACCATTCTCGGAGCCTCGGGTTCGGGCAAGAGCACCCTGCTGAACATCATCGGCGGTATCGATCGCCCCACTTCCGGCGAGGTCTGGAGCGGGGGGCGGGACGTGGCCACCCTCAACGACAGCGAACTCACGGAGTACCGCCGTATATACGTAGGCTTCGTGTTCCAGTTCTACAACCTGGTGCCCACCCTCACCGCCCTGGAGAACGTGCTGGTCTCAACCGAGGTGGCCGACGCCCCCCTCTCTCCTGAAGAGGCTTTGGACATGGTGGGGCTCAAGGACCAGATGGGGCACTTTCCGGCGCAACTCTCCGGGGGGCAGCAGCAGCGCGTGTCCATCGCCCGCGCCCTGGCCAAGAACCCCAGGGTCATGCTCTGCGACGAGCCCACCGGCGCCCTGGACGCCAACACGGGCCGCATGGTGCTCAAGCTGCTTACGGACCTGAACCAGCGCCTGGGCACCACCATCGTGATCATCACCCACGCCGCTCCCATCGCCTCTCTGGCCCACAGGGTGGCGCACCTGACCATGGACGGCATCACCACCACTTTGAACGCCGCGCGCGCCACAGCGGAGGATATCAATTGGTGAGCGTGCTCGACGTCAAACTACGCCGGGACATCTGGCACTCCAAGGCCATGCTGGCGGCCGTGGTGGCCATCATGGCCGTGGGCGTGTGCTGTCTGGTGGGATTCTTCGGCACCTCCAGGAACCTGCAGCGGGCCAAGGCCGACTATTACCAGCAAACCATCATGGCGGACTTCTGGGTGGACCTGAAAAAGGCGCCCGTGCTCGAGGCCAGACGGCTGGCCCAGGTGCCCGGCGTGGCCCAGATCCGCGACCGCCTCGTGACTCCCGTGATCCTGGACATGGAGGGCGTGGACCGCCCCATCTCGGGGCGGCTCATCTCCATGCCCGAGGAGCGGAAGGACGTGATCAACAGCCTGGTGGTCACCAATGGCGAGTATTTCAGCCCCTTCCGCCGTGACGAGACCCTGGTGGAGGAGGCCTTTGCGAAAGCCCGGGGGCTTTCGCCAGGGGACGAACTGCACCTGGTCATCAACGGCGAGCGCAAAAACCCTGGTCATGGTGGGCACGGCAATCTCCTCGGAAAACACCTATCTCATGCCGCCAGGGGGTATTGTCCCCGAGCCCGCGGACTTCGGCGTGTTCTACGTCAAGCGGGACATGGCCGCCGAGGCCATGGGCTTCCAAGGCGCCTGCAACAATCTCCTGGGCGTCCTGACCCCGGAAGCTCGACGGGATCCCGAGCCCGTGCTCAAGGAGATCGCCCGGCGTCTGCACCCATACGGGGTATACGCTACCACGCCCCTTTCCTTGCAGGCCTCCAACCTGGCCCTCAGCGCCGAGCTGGGCGGCCTGGCCACCATGGCCACCACCATGCCCCTGTTGTTCCTCAGTGTGGCCGCCCTGGTGCTCAATGTTCTCATGACCAGGCTCACGGCCCAGCAGCGCACCGTGGTGGGCACGCTCAAAGCCCTGGGCTACGGCAACATGAAGATAATGGCCCATTTCCTGAAAATGGGGCTGCTGGTGGGAGTGCTCGGCGGGGGGCTGGGCTGCGCTTTGGGACACCTTGTGGCCGGGGCCATGACCCAGATGTACACGATGTTCTTCACTTTCCCCAGGCTGGACAACCACCTCTATCCCGAGCTGCTGCTCCTGGCCATGGCAGTGTCCCTTGGGTTCAGCGTCCTGGGCACCATCAGGGGCGTGCGCAAACGTCACCGGAATGAATCCCGCTGAGGCCATGCGGGAGCAGCCCCCAACGCAAGGGGGCGCGGTGTTTCTGGAGCGGATTTCCTGGCTCTGGCGGCTGCTGGGGTTTCGCTGGCAGCTCAGCCTGCGCAACCTGTTCCGCAACCGCTTCCGCAGCGTGTCCGGCATCATCGCCGCTGCCTCGGGCACGGCGCTGCTGGTCAGCACCTTCGGCATGATCGACTCGCTGCAGTACATGCTGGTCTTCCAGTTCGACAAGGTGCTTCTCGCTGACTACAGCCTCACCTTTGGCAATGAGATGGACTACGGCGCGGTGTACGACCTGGAATCCCTCCCCGGCATGGTGCACGTGGAGCCGGTGCTGGACGTGCCCTGCGAGTTCACCAACGGATACCGCGCCAAAAAGGGCTCCATCCAGGGCGTGACGCGAGACGCCACCCTCACCGTGGCACACGACACCACCGGCGGTGTCATCCCCATTCCGCGCAGCGGCTTGCTCATGTCCAGCCGCCTGGCCGATCAACTCGGGCTCAAGCCCGGCGACTCCTGCGTCATCACCCCCACCAAGGGGCTGCAGCGGCCCCGGACCGTACGCGTGGCCCAGATTATCAACTCCATGTTCGGCCTGAGCGTGTACGCGGACTTCGACTATCTCAACCAGTTGGTGGGCGAGGAGAGCTCCCTCACCAGCCTGCGGGCGCGCACCGACATGAGCCCGGAGCAGCGCCGCTCCTTCCTGCTGGAGTGCAAACGCTTCCCGCAGTTGCAGGGACTTGGGGAGCGCAGGCTGCAACGCCAACGCATGCAGACCTCCTTTGTGGACAAGCTGGGCAGCATGGCCTGGCCCATGGTCTTTTTCGGCGCGGTGATTTTCCTGGGCTCCATCCTCAACGCCAGCCTCATCAGTATTCTGGAGCGCAGGCGCGAGATCGCCACCTACCGCGTGCTGGGCTACAAGGCCGTGGAGGTGGGCAACCTGCTGTTGCGGGAAAACCTGCTGGTGAACGCCGTGGGTATTCTGCTGGGGCTGCCCCTGGGCTGGGAAATGCTCGTCGGGCTGGCCATGATGTACCGGAACGACATGTACTCCATGCCCGCGGTGATGTCCGCGCAGAGCTGGGTCATCTCCATCGCCCTGGCCTTCGGCTTCGTGCTGCTCTGCCAGTTGGTGATCCAACGCTCCATCAACAAACTGCACTGGCAGGAAGCCCTGAGCATGAAGGAATAGCGGAGGGAAGAAAAGGAAAAGAGGGAAGAAACGGGTTTTGCGAGGGGGAAACCCTTTTGCAAAGGGTTCTCCCCCTCGCGCTCCCCCTTCCCAAATTTTGTTAATAAATTTAACCTACTGAAAGTTTTAGAGGAGGGGGTCTGGGGGAGGAACTTTTTTTAAAAGTTCCTCCCCCAGGGGCCTTTCAAAAAGTCACCAGCAAAGGGGGCTGATATGGGTAAGGCGAGACACGGCTGGGTGAAGTGGGTGGTCATGGCGCTGCTCCTTGCGGGGCTTGGCGCCTGGGCCATGCAGGGCATGAAGAAGGGCGTCGCGGTCCGCGCCGCAAAGGTGGAGAGCGGCGCCATTTTCTCCTGGGTGGAGGAGCGCGCCCGCACCACCCTGCCGCGCACCTATACGCTGACCATGCCTGTCACGGGCCGGATCCTGGCCATCGAGCTGGAAGAGGGGGACGTGGTGAAGAAGGGGCAGGTGCTGGCCCGCATGGACACCACGGAGTTGGAGGCGCGGGTGGCCCAGGCCAAGGCCAGGCTGGCCCTGAACACCTTTGACGCCCTCGAGCGGACGGCGCTGGAGGAGTTTGAGAAGTGGATCGCCACCATGACCGACACCGCGGAAGCGGCGGGCAAGGTGGTGGAGGCCAGCGAGGCCAAGCTCAAGTTTTCCTCCTGGTACGCCAAATCCGTTGAGGAACTGTACAAGAAGGGTGCCTCACCCGAGGAGCGGCTGCTCAAGGCCGAGACGGAAAAGGCCCAGGACACCGTGGATGTGGCCGTGAGCAAGCTGGCGGCCCAGGCTGCCATGTCCATCAAGCTGGCGTCGGAGCTGGGGCCGCGCTACGTGCACAACTGGCTGGAGCGCAAGGGTCTGGAAAAGGCCTCCCTGGAGGCGGAGTTGCGCAAGGCCGAGTTGGACCTCACACGCGCCGAGATCAAGGCACCCATCGACGGCGTGGTGCTCAAGCGGCATGTGGAGAACGAGCGCGCCATGACCATCGGACAACCCCTGCTGGAGATAGGCGATCTGGGCACCATGGAGGTCACGGCGGACATTCTCAGCCAGGAGGCCGGACCCATCCGAGAGGGGCAGGAGGTGGACATCTACGGCGCCCTGTTCGGTGACGCCCCCATCAAGGGGAGCGTGCAGCGGATCAAGCCCAAGGCCTTTACCAAGATTTCGTCCCTGGGAGTGGAGCAGCAGCGGGTGCCGGTGATCATCTCCTTCGGACCCGAGGCCCTGGAAAAGGTCAGAAAGCAGTCCTCGCTGCTGGGGTTGGGGTACAGGCTGCGGGTGCGCATCTACACGGACAGGATGGACAAGGCGGTGCTGGTGCCCCGTATGGCCTTGTTTCACGACGATGCCAACGGCTGGGCCGTGTTCACAACGCAAGGGGGCGTTGCCGTCCTTGCCAAGGTAAAGGTGGGGCTGCTCAACGACATTCAGGCTCAGATCACGGAGGGCGTAAAGGACGGTGACGAGGTCATCGTCTCACCTCCCAAGGAGCTGGTCAATGGCGGCGAGGTGCGGGTGATTGCGGACTGATTCCAATTCCATATCAAACAAGCCATTATGTTTGATATGGAATTGGAATGCGCGCCAGGACGGCGCGCTCGAAATGCATGGTATTTCGCCGAGAAAGACGAAGCCACGCTTTCGTCTTTCTCGGTCAATCAAAACCGCATGGAAGTGGTTTTGATTGAAAATTGGAATGACACCGCGAGTAGAAGGAAAAAACGAAGCGGCCCCCATCATAAGGTGTGGGGGCCGCTTTCTTATGTGTGCCAGGCATGGCGCGGATCTAGGAGGTGGAAGTCCTCTCCAGGCCCTGATGGTGGGAACTGGTAGCCGAAGGCAACTGCGTCGTCGCGAGGCGGGGTGGGGAGGAAGCTGGAGGCAAAAGTCGGACTCGACGAACAGAAATCGGATATAAGGCCGGTACAACTGGGTAATTCGGCATTGGACGAAGACGCCCCATAACCATTCGGAAGTTGTACAGGTAAATCCGGCGAGGCCCGACGGAAAGAGTCGCGTCTTACCCTGGGAGATCTCATTGCCTGTCGGGACGATCCCGACTACCTGGACGGCGATGTCCGGGGATGGGCCATGAGAAGTCAGCAGAGGCCATAGTAGTCCGTTTCCTTGGCGGGCAAAGGGCCGAATCTTTT
Organism: Desulfovibrionaceae bacterium; assembly: GCA_963674665.2. Lineage (GTDB taxonomy): Bacteria > Desulfobacterota > Desulfovibrionia > Desulfovibrionales > Desulfovibrionaceae. Next base: position 220,748 of record CAXXPL010000001.1, read on the forward strand.
GACCAAGGAGTAGTCGCTGACGACTCGACGAGCGTGGGACGCCAGGAAAGGTGGGAGGTCACGCCTCGACACACCCGGTAAAGGCGGAACCGGAACTGGGCACATCGAGGTACGCGAGCGCTCGCGGCGTTGGAAGGAGGACAAGCCTTGACGCAGTATCTCATGGAGTTGGTTTGCCAACAGGCAAATCTCAATCAGGCCTTTAAACGGGTGAGAGCCAACAAGGGCGCGCCAGGAATCGACGGTATGACCGTTGATGATCTGTACGAATGGCTTTCAACCAACAAAGACGAGTTGATTGCGAGTCTGCTTGAAGGTACCTACCGACCGCTTCCAGTTAAGGGAGTGCGAATCCCGAAACCGGGAGGTGGAGTGCGACAGCTGGGCATTCCAACGGTGCGGGATCGTTTGGTGCAACAGGCCTTCTTGCAGGTGCTCACACCCATTCTCGATCCGTTGTTCTCGGAATCGAGTTTTGGGTTCCGTCCAAGTCGGGGCGCTCATGACGCTCTTGTTCAGGCACAACGATTCGTTGAGGACGGCCGTACCATAGTGGTGGACATGGATTTGGAGAAGTTCTTCGACCGTGTAAACCACGATATTTTGATGGCACGGCTGGCCCGTCACGTCAAAGACAAACGTGTCCTGTGGATCACCCGAGCCTTTTTAAACTCGGGCATGATGCAAGACGGAGTGTGCGTAGCGCGTGAGGAAGGGACTCCGCAAGGTGGTCCTCTGTCCCCGTTGCTTGCTAATCTGCTTCTTGATGACCTGGACAAGGAACTCGAACGTCGCGGTCACTGTTTCTGTCGGTATGCTGATGACTGCAACATTTATGTGCAGAGCATCAAGGCCGGTGAAAGAGTGATGGAATCGGTTACGCGTTTTCTGGAGAAACGACTTAAGCTAAAGGTCAATCAAGAGAAAAGTGCCGTGGATCATGTGAGTAACCGTAAGTTTCTGGGGTACCGTCTTCTGGGAAGTGGATGACTGGTCCTAGCACCCCAGAGTCTGGTCAGGTTCAAGAATCAAATACGTTGGATATTGAAACGTAACAGGCCGATGTCTTTCGAAGAAAGAATACGTCGTCTCAACTCGTACTGTATCGGATGGCTGGGGTATTTCCAGCTTGCGAAGTGCAAAAGCTTCCTCCAGGAGATGGAAGGGTGGATACGACGGAAACTACGTTGCGCACGCCTGAAGCAATGCAAGCGGGTTAAGACTTTGGCTGAATTCTTCATAAGTCTCGGTGTGAAAGAGTTCGGCGCATGGATGCAGGCTCTGTCGGGAAAAGGGTGGTGGAGAATGTCCAGAACCCAGACAGCGCATCAGGCAATGAACAATGAATGGTTCAGAAATCAAGGACTCGTCAGCCTGATAGGAAGATACCAAGTGTTACAAGTCAAAAGAAACCGCCGTGGTACCGAGCAGGTATGCCCGGTGGTGTGAGAGGGGGAAACCGCGAGGAATCCCCCTACTCGATTTCAGGGGGGGGGCGCCCTAATGCTGCGTGTGCTGTCCGAAATCAAAGTGCTGCTTGGAAAGGGGCAGCTGGTTGTTGAAGATGAGAGTGGAGAAGAATTCTTCGAACCTGGCCGGGGCGTCGTCATCGATGAACTGCAGGGCCACGGAGCTGCGTTTGTAGTGTTCGTCCCATTTACTCTTGACCACCTTGCCGCAGAGTTCCACGTGATGAGTGCCCCTGGGGCTGAACAGGTCGGTGCGAACCGTGGATTCGTCCTGCAACGGCAGGTTGGAGTTGATGAGCATGCCGCCGCGGCTGATGTTCACGCTTTCGCCGAGATCGGACTGGGAGCCGTTGCGCACCTTGGTGATCTGTACAGGGATGCGCAGGGCGAAACGGGGGTGACGGCGGTTGTCGCGGTCAGAGACGCAGATGGTGTTTCTGCTCAGCTCCTTGCTGCGGTACAGGGCCTTGTCGGCGCGGTCCACCACCTCGAAGCAGTGCAGGTCGTTGTTGCGGAAGGTGGAGACGCCGAGGCTCACGGTGAGGGAGGCATGCTCGAAGGCATGGCGTTCGACGTTCTTGCGCAGGCGTTCGGCCAGGAGCAGGGAGTTGTCCAGGTTCGTGCCCGGCAGGAGCAGGGCGAATTCCTCGCCGCCATAGCGAACCGCGTAATCCGATTTGCGCGAATTGTTGCGAAGGATATAACCGATACCGGACAGGGCGTTGTCTCCGGCCATGTGGCCGTATGAGTCGTTGTAGCGCTTGAAATAGTCGACATCCAGCATGATCAGGGAGAAGCCGTCCTGGGCGCGCCTGGCACGCTCGAATTCCTTGGATAGGGCAAGGTTGAACAGGCGCCTGTTGCCAAGTTGGGTGAGATCGTCGCAGAGGGCGTTGTCCTGCAGACGTTCCAGCTCCTTCTTGGAGATTATGACCGGATCCTGGATGAGTTTTGACTCATGGGTCAGATAGAAAGCCAGCGCGGTGAACAGACCAGGATCAAAGCCAAGCTTTGATTTCAAGCTGTTGCGCGCGTCCTCGAGCCTCGAGGCGTGGTCGCGCAGCGCATCCCCTCCGAACAATCTGTGGATTGAGCGTCTTATGAAATCTTCCACCACAGCGTCCTCTGAGAAGTCAGTAATGGGTTGAGACAAAGGGTGCCGATGAATCCAACATAAGCACCGGCCCTGGCCTGTTCAACAACTTCCTTGCTGTGTGAATTGCCGCGCGCGGGAGAGCAACTGTAAGTAGAGCACTGCGGGGTCTGCCCTTTGGCAATGTTCACTTTAGAGCATAAAGGCTATCGTTTGTCAAATACGCTGAATTTACATAAATGAAAGGCACGAAAGTGACCTCCATGACCCGGGATGGCAAAGGCGGGGAAAAGATTTCAATGTCACGGCAGGTTGTCGACGGTTGTCGATTTGATCTGTTGATCAATAGCGAAAAATGAATCCTTCAAAAGTGAAGACAGGTTCCGAAGAGTTTTGTCTGTTTTGTAATGCGGCGAAATAATGATGTTTTGATACGAAAAAAAGCAAGCCGTATTGGCGGTTTCAATTGAGGGTTTGGCATTGAAAAGGCGAATCCCCCGGAATCATTCGGCAACCTGTGCCTGGATTTTCCGGGGGATTATTGGTCCCTGCGGGTGCGCGCCATGCATGTGGCGCGAAAAAGTGATCAGAAGTTCGAGGATTTGAGCACAGCCAGGTAATTGGCAAGCTCACCGGCTTCGGCATCGGTTATCTTGGAACCCTTGTCTTGCATGTGACTGATATTGTTCTCCCAACCCTTGAGGTCGTATGCTCCGACCTTCTTACGGACGCGCTCCAGATCGTGACACGAGGTGCAATAGGTTTCCAACATTTGCGCTGGTGTCTTCTCACTGGCCGAAACAAAGGCATTGAGCATGAGAATGGCCATGAGCATAAGGCAGCAAAAAGCGGCAAGCTTGGTCACGCTGTCTTCCTCCCCCAACGGTGATAGTGTCATAGCGTGTGAAGATCTTTTTTAGCACAGAGTCAATCAAAGGCAACATCCTTTTTTGTAGGCAAAGGACGACATGAATGAATTTTCTTATAGTATCACTATGTTATGGGCGTACACTGCTTAAATGACAATTACTAATTCATGATGTCCCCCTCTGGATGAGGGGCGTTTCAGGCGTGGCACCTCTCGCTACGGGATCATTCCGTTCGAAATGCTGCTCTATCGGGTCCAGGGCGCAGACCGTGTTTGCATCTCGACAGTGCCATCGGTATGATTCATTTTGCAAAAAATAGGACACCGGAAGGGGGTGTGGATGAGTGACAATGGTTTTGCCCCGCATCTGAGCGGGTTGTCGGAGATGCTGCAAGGAGGCGATTCCGCCTCTTCCCCTACGGTACCCCCTCCCACGCCCTTTGACTCCATGGCCTGGCTCAAGGCCTGGCATGACGCCCATGCCCCCCATGAACGGGAGACTATGCGTGCTTTGCGCTTCGTTGACATGGATGGCGCTGCTGGGGGTCTCGTGCCCCTGTCCAGGGAAGGGGCGAAGTTCGGGTTCAAGGGGGTGCTTCTTGGCACCGACGACCTCGGCGCTCCTGACCATTGCGACCTTTTGCTCCCCGATGACGCCACGGCCCGCTCCCTTGCCGGAGTCATGAGCGAGCACGAATGGGAGCGTCTCAGGATCCTGAATCTCGCCGCGAATGCTCCCCGCGCCCTGGCTTTCGCAAGCGAACTTGTCCTGCAGGGGCACCTGGTGCACAGGCACTGGGCCTTTCCCTGCTTTTATATCGACCTGCCCCGGGATATCGACGCTTACATGTCATCTCTAGGGTCGCGTTTCCGGGAAGGAGTGCGCAGGAAATCCCGTAAGCTGCGTAAGGACTTCGACATCACGGTGCGTAAAACGCCTGCCGAGCTGCGTGACGAAACCCTGCTCACCCTATTCCAATGGAACAGGGAGCGATTTGGACAAGGAAGCGCTTTCCACGCCCCCCAATTGGAGGCACTATTGCTGGATTTCTGCGCCTGGCTGGACAAGCGCGACCAGCTATGGCTCCGCGGCATGGAGTGCGACGGCAAACTCGCGGCCTGCTGGCTGGGTTTCGCTTGGGGGGGGTGCATGTACTTCTACCAGGCCGGATGGGACGCGGTATACGCCCGGCATGGCATTGGCAACGTGCTCATGCTGGAGATGATCCAGGACGCCATCACACAGGGGGTCGAGCGATTCGATTTCCTGCGCGGAGACGAGGCCTACAAGCAACACTGGGCCAACGGCCTGGCCTATACCTGGAACCTCACCGTGTACCGTAAGGGGCTCAAGGGCGCGGCGCTCAACTGCCTGGAATCAGGCTGGCGCTCCGCCCACCCGTTGGCCCGGGTTCTGAAGCGAAGACTTCTGCGGCGGGAGGAGTGATGATGGAAAAACTGATTGGTGAGAGAAGAATGCGAGGGAGAAACCATTTGGGAAATGGTTCTCCCGCCCCCCGCGCTTCCCTTTTCTAACCTTTTAATTATATAAAGTTTTCCTATGTGGCCCGATGTCAAGTTGAGAGTATATATGACCTTTTCCTATTCGCGCCGTTTGCGCCAAGTACCGATTCGGTACACTTTGGAACCCCGCCATTTTGGAGACGTCGCTTGTTCGACAAAAACTTTATCGCGGCTTGTTCCAAATTTGGTGTCGCCTGCTCTCAGTTCTTACTTTAACATCTTCATATGTTGCTACTTATGTTCTCCAACTGGCAGCCGGCGAGCGAGAATGGGCCCCCCAGAGCACGTCGGAGCGAGCCGGTCTCGGTCCCGAAGCCATCACCTACGCAACCCTCGCTTCATAGGCGCGATTCTCAAGACAAAGCCGCCAGAGCATCACCGCAAGCTTTCGCGCCACAGCTACGATCGCCTTTTGCTTCACGTTGTGTCGGGCCATAAGTTTGTTATACAGGGCTCGTGCTCTCGGGTCCTTGCGTTTGAACACCCATGCGGCTTCAACAAGCAACGCGCGCAGCATCCTCTGGCCCACCGGCCGCAGCCGATTCGAGCCACTGCTCTCGCCGCTCTGCCAGGCCATGGGCGCCAGCCCCAGGTAGCTTGCTACCTGCTCCGTGTTGAGGAAACGCTCGGGCGAAAAGAGTTCCAGCCTGAACGCCATCGCCACCAGCGGCCCCACGCCCGGCACGGTCTGCAAATTTGCCACGACATCCTTATGGATGTCCTTCTCTCCCGCCTTTTTAATAAGTTGCATCACGGCATCGCGCTCGACGATCCAAAAGCGCAGCTCATTGAGCAGGCTATCGAGGGTGAGCCGCGCCTCGTCAGGGAGTGGAGCCTTCTCAAGCGCGCGGATGGCCCGCTTGCTCCAATTATTGAGGCCCGTCGGTTCGGCGACGCCAAACTCAAGCAACAGCGAGCGGATGCGTTGCTTGCATGCGCGCAGTCCTTTACCGATTTGGTCGCGGCGACGGACCAGGGTACGTTCGGCCTCCTGTCCCTCGCTAGGTACAGCGATAGGCTTGAGCAGGTCTTTTGCGGCGTAGATGGCCAGCTTACGGCAGTCGAGACTATCGGTCTTGGCGCCGGGTGTGGGTTGGCGAGGGATACGGCAGGACGCCGCGACGATGGTGCGATGCCCCGCTGAATGCAAAATACGAGCGAGCGCGAATCCCGTGGGCCCGCTCTCGTAAGCCACCGCACCAATGGGTGCTCCGAGATCGTCAATGAGCTTAAGTACGTGGTTGGGGTCAGCGGGAGCGACGACAGTCGCCAAGTCTCCATCAGCACATAATATTGCAATATGATACGATTTTTTATGCACATCCAGACCGATGTAAATGGGCTGATGAGGATAATGATCCACAAACGCTTTCATTTCTGCTAACTTTTTTTCAGCCATGTTGGTCTCCTTTGGCTAGAATTGAGTGTAGTGACCAACTCTTAGCTCATTCGAGGCCAACATGGTATTTTGAGGGGGGCCGGGGGAGGAACTTTTTTCAAAAAGTCCCTCCCCCGGTATATTTTTTGAACTAGCTTTTTTTCGGTTCATCCGGCTCAAGCGTCCTTTTGACAAAATGAAAGGACATGGCGTCCAATCGATTTTTCTACCACAGAGAATCGAAAGGAGTATCCGCCATGTCCACGAGTTTCATTTACCACGCTTTCGGCCTGCAAGGCTATGACTATGTCCGCCAGTCCTTCGTTGCCGGAAGCGTGATCCTCTGGATTCGGCCCAAAGCGAAGTTGATCCGCTGTCCCAGGTGCAAGAGCTTCAAGGTGATCAGGCGAGGCAGCGCAGAGCGCTGGCTGCGCACTGTGCCCATCGGTTTCAAACCGGTCTGGTTGGCTGTTGATGTCCCTCGAGTGCAGTGCCGGGATTGCGGTTGCACCCGCCGCATCGACATCAACATAGCTGAGCCCAGGCGTTGGTATACAAGGGCTTTTGAGCGTTTTGTCCTGACACTGACGAAGATGATGACCATGCTTGACGTGGCGAATATGCTGGGGATTGGTTGGGACTGTGTGAAGGACATCTTCAAGCGACACCTGCGGCGGCGGTTTGCAAGGCCGCGCCTGTCCGGTCTCAAGTACATCGCCATTGACGAGATCAGTGTTCGTAAAGGGCACAAGTATGTGACCCTGGTCATGGACATCAAGAGTGGAGCCGTCGTGTTTGTGGGGGACGGCAAAGGCGCGGATGCGCTCGTTCCCTTCTGGAAACGGCTGAAGCGCAGCAAGGCCAAAATCCAAGCCGTGGCGACCGACCTGAGCAATGCATATATCTCTGCCGTACTTGAAAATCTGCCGGGTGTACCTCTGGTCTTTGACCACTTCCATGTGGTGAAGCTGATGAACGACAAGCTCACGCAAATCCGACGCAAGCTCTACCACGAACTCAAGGACACTCTGGAGCGGGACGTGCTGAAGGGAAGCCGCTGGATTCTGTTGAAGAATCCAGACAACCTGGACGCGGACAAAGACGAGCCAGACCGGCTCCAGCAAGCTCTGCAAATGAACGAGCCTCTGGCCAAGGCCTACTACCTCAAGGAAGATTTGCGCCAGATATGGAGCCAGGGGGACAAGGAAGAAGCTGAAAAGTTCCTGGATGGCTGGATCAAACGTGCAGACAGTTCGGGCGTGCCGCAGCTGAAAACGATGGCCCAGACCATGGCCGGAAGGCGCTTCGGCATCCTCGCCTGGTACGATCACTCCATCTCCTCAGGACCAATGGAAGGAACAAACAACAAAATCAAGACAATGAAGCGACAGGCATACGGCTACCGAGATCACGAGTTCTTCAAGCTCAGAATCATGGGCATTCATGAAGCGAAGTACGCTCTAGCCGGATGAGCCTTTTTTTCTTTCTTATTTCCAAAATCTCGGCAAAATATCCATGAACCTGGGGTTTTCGTCGTCGATGAGGCTCAGGGCGCGTTTCCTGCCCTGCCGGGCCATGGCTTCGGCCTGTTCCGGGTTTTCCAGGAGCCGCAGGACATTGGCGCGCAGGTCCTCGGGGTCGTGCTGTTCAAAGTACAGGGCGCTCTCGCCGTGGGTGGCGTACTCCTCGGTGGCGATGTTTTTCGATACCACCAAGGGGCGGCCGATGGTCATGATCTCCAGGGTTACGTTCTGCCCCGCCGCGACACGATAGTCCTTGAGGGGGAGGACGCAGATGCGCGCCCCGGCAATGAGCTCGATGAGGCGTTGTTGGGTGATGAAGTCGCGCATCAGGGTCACGTTTTCCGGCAGGGGCAGGCCCGGGATGTAGCGCTGGGAGAGGATGGTCACGGGGCAGGGAAGGCCCTTTGCCGCGGCCACCAGGGTGTCGAAGTCCCGGTCGCTGTTGCCGTAGGCGAAGATGTAGTCGCACCTGGGGTATTCGGGCAGGTCCAGGAGCTCGGTGGGCGGGGTGTCCGGGAAGAACCTGATGCTGTCGCGGGGAAAGCCGTAGCGCCTGGAGTAGAGCTCCTCCTCCTTGCGGGAGGTGGTGAGCACAAAGTCCATGCCAGGGGCGGCCCACTCAAGGATACGGTGTTTCAGCCCTCCGCTTTCCTCCCAGACCGGGTCCACGTGGAAATCACGCACCAGGTGGTGGGGCAGGGGCAGTATCCTGCCCAGGAGGCGCTTGAGCACCCCCACGCTTACACCCATGGGCGTGTCCCAGGAGCCCCAGAGATCCACACCGGGGCAGCAAAACAAGGCCACCAGGGGCAGATAGAAGCGCGCCAGCCGCAGGGAGAGTTTGCGCAGTCTGGCGGGTGCGTTGGGGCCGTTGAAAAAGGGTTGGAGCACGGTAACCGAGATGCCGGCCTCCCGCAGTCGGCGAAGGAAGCGCCAGCGCCCCTCTTCGCGCCAGCTGACGATGATGCAGAGCTTGAAGCCGGAGAGGTCCCGGGTCATCTGCCTTTCCTCTTCGAGCGGCTTGCAAGCTCCAGGAACAGCTCCTCGAACTGCTTGGCCATGACCTGGATGTGGCAGTGCTTTTCCACGAGCCTGGCCGCGTTCTCCCCCATTGTTTCACGCAGCCCGTCGTCGTTCAGGAGCTTGAAAAAGGCATCGGACAGGGCCTTGGGATCCTCTGGGGGCACGAGCTCACCGGTTTCGCCGGAGATGACGATCTCCTTCATGAACCCCACATCCGGGCTGACAACGGGCTTTTTGGCGAACATGGCCTCGATGGCGGCCACGGACAGGGTCTCCATCTGCGGCCTTGATGAAAGCGCCATGAGATCGGACGCGGCCAGCACATCGCCCACCTCGCGCACCACACCCATGAATCGGCAGTTGTCTTGCAAGCCCAGGTCCTTGACGCGCTGCTCCAACTCTTGGCGCCGGGGGCCATCGCCCAGCATGAGCAGTCTGGCGTGGGGTATCCTGGGGACCAGCAGCGCCATGGCGTCGAGCATGATCTCGTGGGCCTTGTCCGGACGCAGGGCGGCCACCTGGGCGATGACCCTGTCCTCGGGCGACAGTCCCAGGCGCTGGCGCGCCTCGGCCCTGTCCAGCTTGGAGGAGGCGCGCTCAGGGGATACGCCGTTGTAGATCACGCGGTAGTCCTTGGAGGGCAGCCCCTCCACGTCCCGCACGTAGTCCAGGTGCCCCTTGGCCGCGGCAACCAGGCTGTCCACGCCGAGGTGCGCCATTCTGCGGCCGAACCTGGTCAGGCCGCTGAAGCTGTATCTCTTGAAGGTCTCGTTGTGCCAGTTGACCACCGGGATTCCGGCCAACTTTGCGGCGGGTACGCCGAACATCAGGCTGTTGCGATGGTTGATAAGCAGCAGCAGGTCGCAGCCGTCGTTCTGGAAGATCCGCTTGAGGGTGAGGATCACCAGTGGGTTCATTTTTCCGGGCATGATGTCGACCTGGGTGGGCACCCCCTGCTGGACCAGTTCGTCGCCCATGGGGCCCGGGGATTTGAAGCACAACAGCTTGGTCGTCACCACCTTCGGGTCCAGGTGCAGCAGCAGGTCTCGGAGCAACTGCTCCGCCCCTCCGACCACAAGGGTGGAAACCAGTACGTGTACGCGGAGTGGAATGTTCATGGTTGCTCTAGTCGTCTTTGAAAAAAGGCGTCATGTCAGAGAGTTGAAGAGCCGGAGCAGGTCATCCAGGTGCCTGTCCATGCTCACGTCGTGGAGCGCGTAATTCCGGGCCTCCCGCCCCATGCGTTCGAGCTTGCCGTCATCGGCCAACATGCTTTCCAGGGCGCGCGCCAGATCGTCGGGATCGTCGGGAGCGAAGAGCTCTCCGGTGACGCCGGGGCGCACCTGCTCGGGGATGCCCCCGATATCGGCGGCCAGCACCGGCGTGCCCAGGAGGTAGCTCTCGTACACCGCCAGGGGGGCGTTGTCGTACCAGCGGCTTGGCACCACGCTGAGCCGAGCAGCGGCGATGCAGCGCGCCAAGTCCTCGCCCTGGAGAAAGCCCCGGAACTCGATGCGATTTTGCATCTCTGGCAGCACCATGGCCCGCAGCTCCTCCTCGCAGCCGTCATAGGAGCGTCCGGCCAGGACGAGGCGTAGTCCGGGCCGTAGGCGCTGATAGGCGTCGATGAGCACGTCCAGGCCCTTTTCCCTGGAGATGCGGCCGAAGAACAGGATGTAGTCCTGCTTGGGCGTGTCCCGCACCGCCTCCAGGGGCATGGTGGGGATGGCCGGCCAGTGGTTGATGTGGATGCGCTCCTGCGCGAAACCGCCGGCAATGAGCTGGTCGCGCATGAACTCGCAGGGCACCACAAAGGCGTCGGCGCCGAGGTACAGGCGCAGCCAGCGTTGCACGTACATGGAGAAGACCCTCAGGCCCGAGGCGGACAGGCTCTTTTTCACGCACTTGTGCACCACGCCGTTGTAGTAGGCGCCCCGTCGGCACAGGGTGCAGGGGCGGCCGTCCCGCAGGAAGGTGTAGTTGGCGCACAGGGTGTGGTAGTCGCCGAAGTTGACCACCACCGGGATTTTCCGCTTCCTGAAGGTGTGCACCACGCTGGGGGACATGTAGTTGTAGATGTTCAGCAAATAGCCGATGTCCGCCCCCTGCACGTGATCCAGAAGCCGGGACAGGCAGCGCCGTGCGGCAAAGGAATACACGCTGCGCTCCGCGTGCAGCAGCAGCGAGCGGAAGGAAGGCTTGATGTCCTTGTAGTAGCGGACATCAGCGGCGCCGGGGGGCGGGAGGAAGTACTCCTCGTAGGGGGAGGGCCAGTTGCCCTCATAGGCCACGCTGAAGGGTACGATCTCGTGCCCCCTTTGGGGAAGGGCTTCTAGGATGCCCTGGATGTAGCGCTCCACCCCCCCGTTGAGAAAGAAGTATTTGTTGCAGAGCAGAATTCTCATGATGTCGTCCGAAGATGGCCCGGGGTCAGGGGTCAGCGGGGCAGGACCTTGAAGATGCCCAGGCCGTTGTATCCCGCCATGGCCGTGTTGGGGGCGTCGGGGATGGGTTCCAGGGTGAGCACCCCCACAGGGGAGATGTCGCTGGCCACGCGCTGGAAGCTCTTGCCGTTGTCGGTGCTGACGTAGAAGCCCTGTGCGGCCTTCATGTTGAAGCCCGTGGTGCCCACAAAGATGCTCTTGCCGTCGAGGCCGAAGGCCACGGCGTGGGTGGCGGTGTCGTTACCGGGTTCGAAGGGCAGGGTCAGGGAGCGCCAGGCGTCGCCGCCGTTGGTGGTGAGCAGGACCCTGTTGCCCCCGGCCGCGGCGATGATGCGCTTGGGGTTGTTGGGATCCATGTGCATGCCGAAAATGAAGCCTTTGCTGCCGGGCAGCAGGGACCAGCGTTTGCCCCTGTCCGTAGTTCTGTACACGCCACCGTCCAGGGTACCGGCGTAGATGATGTCCGGGTTGTCCGGGTGCACGATGAGGGCTCCCGAGCCCTTGATATAGGGCTTGGACAGCTTGTCCATGATGTTCTCGGCGGAGATGAACCCACCCCCAGATGGGACGGTGGAGGTGTCCAGACGCAGGAGACCGTATCCGTTGGTGCCCACGTAGATCACGTCGCCATTGGAGGGGTCCACAGCGAGGTTGGTGGCTGCGCCGTCCACGTACCCCAGCCTGAACTTTTGGCGTTTTTCGGCAATGGGGTAGTGGGCCCAGGTGCGCCCCATATCCGTGCTCTTATAGATGTGAAAGACCTGAAGGTCCTCGGGGGTTTTCTTCTGCCAGGGTTTCATGATCATGTAGAGCTTTTTTTCCGAGTCCCTGGAAAAGGCGAGAGCCACAGCGTGCCCCTCCACCACGTCCTTCATGCGGCGCTGCCAGCTCTGACCGTTGTCCTCGGTGACCATGAGGCCGTTGTCCGCCACGGCCAGAAATACCGACTTGGAGGTGCCATCGGGAAAGGCGATGTCGTTGACCACGGTGTTCTGCAGGCCGTCAACGGTCTGCACCCAGCTGGCTCCGCCATCCTGGGAGCGCCAGGCGTTCCACCAGTCCAGGAGAAAGCCGCGCTTGCCGTCCTTGGTGAAGGCCACGGTCTCCACCGCGTCGATGCCCGTGGCCCAGTTCTCGGTGGAACTGGTCTGGGCAAAGCGGGTGATCAGCTGCCAGGTCTCGCCCATGTCCGACGAGGTGAGCAGGATGCGTGGCCAGTATTCCGGGTGCGTGGCCAGGAACAGGGCTGGTTTTGGGCTCTCATGGCAGGCCAGGGCCTTGAAAAATACCGGCCCCTGCCCCGGGATCTGAGATTTGTTGGGCCCGATGGAGAACCATTTGTCCTCGGCCGGGTCGTATTTGAAGGCGCCCGCATAGCGCTCCACCGTGATCAGGGGGCCGTTGGGCAGGGCCACGAGGTCCATGAAGGTGTCCTTGCCAAAGGGAAAGCCCTTGTCGCAGGATTTCCATGATTCACCGTTCCACTTGTGGATGCCGTCGTTGGTTGCGGCGAAGAGGGTGGTGTCCAGAAAGGCCAGACTGTTCACCTTGTCGCCGACCATCCCCATGAGCGGCTCGATCTCCCATTTCAGGGAGTCCTCGGCCTTGGGGGGAGTGAGCTTGAACACACCGTCCATGTCGCTGCCCACGTAGAGATTGCCGTCAGGGCCGGCCAGCAGCAGGTTGGAGCCGAAAAAGCGGTCCTCGTAACGGATTTTCAGGCTCACGGGGTGCATGGTCTTGCCCCTGTCCACGCTGTAGAACAGGCCGTTGTCGCAGAGCACCATGACCGCGTCAGGCCTTCCGGGAGGCACGATGATGTCCGCCACGGCCAGGCCCTGCAGGCCGCTGCCCACCGGAGTGTAGGTGAAGCCGCCATCCTCGCTCACGAAGATACCGGCCACGTCCGAGCCGATGTACACGCGCTGTTCATTGTCAGGGGCGATTGCCACGGCGGTGTAGCGCCCCCCACCGCCGTAGCCGGCGGGTTCCAGGGCGTACTCCGCCGCCTGACAGATGAGGGGCATGGTCACGGCCATGACAATGAGCGTAACGACGATCTTGAAGGGGTTAAGAGAGCACATGGCAACCTCTGAATATGTCTTGGAGTGGTTTTGTTTTTCCGGCAACCGGCGTGCACGTGCACGTCCTGTGGGTGGCCTGGGATCTTGAAGTGCTCCGGGTGTGGTGTCCGAAATCATCTGGATGAGGTTGGCTGTTGGAATCACTATTCTATGTTGAGCATGAGCGGGGATTCCCTTCCGGAAAAGGTGGCGCTGTAATGGACGTATTCGTGGCCGATGGGGTCGAGCCCGGTCATCATCACCTGGCCGGATACCTCGTTGCCTGAGAAATTGATCGAGAGTTCTCCTGTTTGAGCGAAAATCTTGGTGGGCTCCGCAATCTGGTTGGTCATCCGCCGTCTTTCATACTCGTGTTGTGTGATAAACACCCCTTCCCCAAAAAGCGCCGGGCTGAGATAGAAGAAATGATTTCCGGAAAGGCCGCCGGAGTTGCTCTTGGCCTTGCTGACGATATTCGTACCGAAGGTGTCCATGGGGCCTTCCTCGGTATTCCAGAAGATCATGTTGCGCCCGTTGCTCGTGGGGTATCCTCTGATGAGGATGAAATAGTCGTTGTACGAGGTGTTGTCCGGGTGGCGCAGCACGAGAACGGCAGTGACGCCGCTGAATGAGGTGTTGTTGGCCGTGCCGGAGAGGGTGATGGTGAAGCTGCGCTGGTCCTGGTTCTTGTCCAGCAGGCGGAAGGCCTCCACGCCCACCCCCATCGCCTGATGGAGGGAGCCGAGAACGCACAGGGTCAGGATGGCGAGTATTGTGGTGAAGCGCTTCATTTCATCGACCCGTTCCCGAGAACATCACCGGGATTGTTTTGACGATTATCTTGATGTCGGTGAGCAGGTTCCAGTTGTTGATATATTCCATATCAAGATTCATCCATTCAGTGAATGGCACGTCGTTTCGGTTGAGCATGCACTGCCAGTAGCAGGTTATGCCGGGGCGGACACTGAAACGCCTGCGCAACCAGTCTTCGGAAAATTTGGAGTAGTCGCGCTCCGCCAAGGGGCGCGGCCCGACAACGCTCATATCTCCCATTATCACATTGAATAGTTGCGGCAATTCGTCAATGCCGTATTTTCTGAGATATTTTCCGGCCTTCGAGATGCGCGGGTCATCCCTTATCTTGAAGACCGCGCCGTCCATCTCGTTGAGGTTCTCCAGCTTGTGCTGCATCTTGTCGGCGCCGACCACCATGGTTCTGAGCTTGTACAGGGTGAAAACGCGTTTGTGGAAGCCGACCCTTCTCTGCTTATAGAATATGGGACCACCATCTTCAAGCTTGATGGCCACGGCCGCGGCCAGCAGGAACGGGCTGGAGACCACGAGCAGCAGGAAGGCGAAGACCAGGTCAAAGGCTCGTTTCACCATCAGCCGCCAGTCGTCCAGGGGCATGACATCGAAGAGCACCCCGGAATAGTCCCCCATCCTGGTGGAGCTGATGTACCCGTGCTTGGACTCGAAGATGTTGTTCATCAGCTGCAGGGCAATGCCCTGGTTCTCCGCCACGTCGATGATGTTGATGATCTGGTCGTGATAGGAGCGGATGGGCAGGAAGACCACGCCCCTGTCGATGACGTTCTCGCGCACGATGCGCTGGAAGTCGTCGAGCCGGGCGATGAGGTCGATGGAGTAGCCTCCGTAGTTGGCCTCGTCCAGGAATCCCAGGACGTTGTACCCCAGGAATTTGTTGCGCATGATCAGCTTGTAGAAGCCGTATGCGTGCTGGTTGGTGCCCACGATCAGCAGGTTGATCATGGAGGAGCGCTTTCTGATCAGACGCAGGATAACGTACTTGAACAGGTAGTTCAGCACGATGTTCTGCAACAGGCTCAGGGCGAAATAGCTCAGGTAGAACTGGGGGGGGAATCTGACCGAAGCCACGGCGCGCTGCAACAGATAGATTATCAGGCAGTCCAGCAGAAGTACGAAGATGGACCGCATAAAGTGCTTTCGCAGGGACGACAGGTCGTAGATACCGTGGCGCATCCCGAAGAAGGCGAAGTAGCCGAGGTGGAGAAGGATGATGGAGAGCAGTGCGAAGATGATGACCGCGAAGAGGCGGATGTTAAGGACAAAGAGACCGCTGTCGGAAGGAAGGATGGGCCAGGCGGAAAACAGTGCGATGCAGGCGACAAAGGCGGTTATGGAGGACAGGACATCGATGATGCGAATGAGGCTCTGGTAAGCACGAATTCTAGTTTCTATCACGCCTGTTACCGCCGGGTGGATTCAGGGACACGGAGATGCCCCGTGGCTTGGTCACGCCTGCGTCGAAGAGGATTCGGGAACGTCTGTCTCCAGGACGTATCTGTTGTAAAGCCTGTCAATCATTCCCGCGAACACGAACATGTTGAGGTCGGAGAACAGGTGCAGGGACGGCTCGAGAAACGTGTTGCTTATCAGGTTCGCTAGAAACGCGAGGGCCAGCAGCAAAACAAGGTTGGTGTTTATGAACTGCCCCTCCGGAACGGCGAACGTCAGCTTGATTGCTCGATAGATTATGATCCCGATGAATCCCAAATAGAGGAGGAGCCCTATGATTCCGAGCTCCGCCGCGATACCCATGATGTGATTGTGCTGGAACTCGGCCTGGGAGGTGGCGAAGAGCGAGGCGGCCCTGAACTGGGCCAGGCCGATGCCGAAGATGGGGTTGTTGCCGAAGATGTACAGGGACTTGTTCATCAGTTGGAAGCGGATGTCGATCTCCTCGACCTGATACAGGCCGCCGGACAGCCTGTCCGTGGAGGTCAGCCGGTCGGCGTTCATGCCGGCGAGGAAGAGCACCATGACCAGGGGGATGCCCAGTAGCTTCCACTTCTGCCCGGTGGCCTTGAAGCCCACGAGGATGCCGCCGAGAATGACAAGGAAGAGCAGATACACGGAGCGGGTGCGCGTGAAGTAGATGGCCGGGAAGAATAGGAAAAGGAGCATGGTGTACAGGTACTTCATGTACCCCCTGTTCATGGAGATCATGGCGAACCCTGCGATGAAGCTCACGCCCAGGAGCACACCGTTGATGGCGGCGTTCTGGAACGGGCCTCGGGCGCGTTCCAGGTGCAGCAACACCGTGGGGTCGGTGATGTATCTGGGGAAGATCAGGCTGTTGAGCTTGTAGTTCTCGAAGATGGCGATGATGCTGATATAGGCGCCCAGAAAGAAGAGCACCCGGAAGAACAGCGGGTAGTCCCGGTCCGGGTCGAGAAAGTACTTGGCCAGCAGGAATCCAATGAATGGGAAGAGATACCCTGTGATGAACAGGAACCAGGGTTTCGCAAAGGTTCTGAAGGCTGGGAGAAAACCGTGGATCCCCATGGAGACGATGCAGGCGAAGAGGAAGAGGATCATCAGTATGTCAGCGCCCTTGGCCATGGAGAGGGATACCCTGTGCTTCCCCACCATGAAGATGGCGGTTCCCAGGGTGCAGATGAGAAAGAACCGCTCCAGGGTCAGGTCGAAAAGGCCGGGGATGCGAAGGGCGCCGAAGTAACCGCCCCATAATACGGTGGCCGTGATCCACAGGGAGAAGAACCATGCGATGGGGCGTGGCCGGAGCGAATACCCCTCAACCGGCACCTTTTGCGTGATCAGGACCCAGGTCAGGATGCAGAGAAAGGCCCCCACGAACGCATAGACGAATATGTACAGCGAAGCGCTACTGGCGGATAGCGGAATTGAATCCCATATGAAGTTCAGTGAATCGCTCACGATGTAATATGTGATTCAAAAGGTTCCGTCTCATCAAGAAACGTTTGATATCGACCCTATGCAAGGCACACCGAGGTAGCGTTCGATATCCTCGGGCGTCTTTATGGTGTGGTCGAAATAATCCCTGCCAAGGGCCAGCGCCACGCCGAGGAGCATGCCGCCGATCAGGCCCATGACGCAGAGCAGTACCCGGTTCGGCTTGACCGGAGAGGAGGGCAACTGCGGCTCCTCCACCAGGGTGAGGCTTTTCTTGTACTGGTTGAGAGAGGTGGCCAGGCGAGCCTGCTCGAGATGCGTCACCGAGTTGGTGTATGCCTCTTTGGCAAGGATGAAATCCTGTTTCAGGGACTCGTAGCTGGCGCGCTCCTGGGCCGTGTCGGCTATGACCGCCTCCATGCTGGCGATGTTGGATTCAACCTCCTCGAGCTGGGATTCGAGACCCTGCTTTTCGATCTTCAGGGCCTTGAGCAGGGAGCTGAATTCTTCGCGCAGCAGGGTTATGTTCATCTGCAACTCTTCCTGCAGGGCGCGCAAGGGCTCGTAGGAGGCGGTATACTTGGTCTTCAGCTCGTTCACCTGGAGTTGTAGCTGGGCAACCTTGATCCTGTACGCGGACAGCGTCTTTCCGGCGCCTTCCATGTCCGGCATGATCACGGGGATCTTGTTCTTTTCGGCCTCGTCCTCAAGGGAACCGATCCGTGCGGCCAGGGAGTCGATCTTCTGCTGCAGCTCCTGCTTCTGGGAGAGGGACTGGGTGAGCAGCATCTTTGGGCCGATCTCCACGTTGGTTTTGCCGGATTCGAGGTTGAGCAGGTCCACGAGGCTGGACGCGTGGCGCACCTCGTACTTGCGCAGCTTGTCGCTCTTGTCGTTCAGCTCCTCTTCCAACTGTGTCACCTGCTTCTTGAAGAAGTCGTAGGAGTATTCGGCCTTGGATTTGGACAACTCGGCAAAGGCGTTGATGTACGAGTCGGTCAGGGCCTTGGCTGTCTTGAGCACGTCCTCGGGGAGCTTGCCCTGGTAGGTGAGATAGAAGACGTCAGTGCCCTCGAAGCTTTCGCCCTCGGGCGGGGAGACGACGATGTTGGGCTTGATGTCCTCGATGGCCTTGGTCTTGTCGGCATCGGACATGGTGGGATGCAGCTTCTCGATGGTCGTCTTCAGGACGTTGTTGGAAAAGATGAGCTCCTTCTGGTTCTGCATGAGCCGGACCATCTGCTCCTTGAGGCTGTAAAACTGCTCTTTCTGCAGGGGATCCAGGCCCTCGCTGATGTTGATGAAGAATTTCGCGGAGGATTCGTATACAGGCGGCAGCACTATTGCCAGGAACACGGCCAGGGCAAAGACCAGGAACGTCGTGTAGATGATCATTTTCTTGCGATAGAATAATATGAATGTGAACTCTCGCAACAAGTTCTGCATGGATATTGCGGATGCCTGCATAATCGTCCCACGCTTTTTTAAGATAATTCAATTAAGTGTGATACCGAGATCACCCCAAAATCACTAGTTGTTGCTACCCGGGCCAAGATCGTAGTTCACGCTGATACCGCTTTGGAACGGGACGATGGCGTAGATGCCCCGGGTGAAGATCTTGGCGATGACGTCGTTGGCCTCGTCCAGCCAACCCTCGGGAACGTAGATGACGTCCGCGGCATGCAGCCGCATCTCCTTGAGCATCATGCCTTCCTTGAGCATCTTTTGCACATCCACCACGAAGACCAGGGGCTCCTTGAGCCCGTCGCTTCTGAACACCAGGACCTGAGCGCGGTTGGCACGCTGCGTGAATCCTTTGGCGTATGCGAAGATGTCGAGGATGTTGTCGTTGGCCATGATCTGGTATGCGCCGGGGGAGTTGACCTCGCCAAAGATGTAGGCGGTCTGGTGGCGGATTTCATCCAAAATCAAAGTTACCTGCAGGTTGCTGATGTATTTCGTATACTGCAGGTTCACCAGCTCCTGCAGCTCGCGCAGGCTCAGACCCGCGGCTTGCAGGTTGCCGATGATGGGAAAGGATATACGGCCGTCCGGAGCCACGGGGGCGATCTTGCTCTGACCTCGGGGAGCCGTGGTGATGGCACGCTTCAATTCGTCGATCTTGACGTTGAACTCCTGCAGCGACACCGTAAGGTTCGGATTCCTGATGTACTTGCTGTACCGGCTGTTCAGGGTGGAGGTCAGCTCCTCCGTGGTCCGGTCCGCGGCCATGATGTCCCCCACCAGCGGCAGGCTGACCCGGCCGTCGCTGCGCACGAGCACGGAAGAACTGAACTGGGGGTGGAAGGGAAAGTTGATGTTCAGCCTGTCCTGGATGGAGATTTTGTACGTGGCGGCCTCTTTTGCGTACTCGATGTGGTACACGGCCTCCAAGATGTCTCCCGGACCCAGCCGGTACTCGGGCATTATCTGGGCGTCTATGCCGTTGATTGTCCGGTACACGGGCTTTTCCTGAACGGATTCAGGCACCAGCGCCTTGGCCTTCTGGGCCTTTTTCATTTCTACGACATCTTCTTTGGAATCGATTACCAAATCCACGTTTTCATGTTTTCGGTAGCAGGAAGCAACTAAACTACACATCAAAAGTAGGAGCAGTAACCGTGATGCCATGGTGTGCGATCTCCAGCATTGGTTGTCAAAGATTACATTGAGGCGACTGTTTTGACTGTTGGTTCTAAGTTAATGTCAATATACTGAAAATTTTAAATATTACTCTGATTCTATAGTGTGATGCGAAAATAACCCTGTTTCAAAAAGAAATCAAGACTTTTTCTTAAAAGTTTTCAGTGTATTCCCGCATATTGAAAAGCAAATTGCCAAGTGAACAACGGCCTGGCTGATTTTGTTTAGTGATTTTCCAGTGATATGTGTTCTTTATATGATGCCGGAGCACATGAAAAAGTTTCAGGGCGTGATTGATTTGACGATAATGGGTACTCGTCGACGGGAATTTTTGTTTGGTGCGACGCCTGAAAACGAATTGCAACAATGGGGAATTGCATGCCGCCGAGGGCCATGGTCACTATGTTTATAGGGCTGGAATACTGCAAGACTGAGTGAAATACTGTAGTAGGATGACTTGAGGAGGGAGTTTTTGTCTAAAAAACTTTGTGGAAATGATGTTGTCCATGAGTACTGTATGTTGAAAATCGCATTTTAGATGTCGGTTTATCTTGAAATGGCTAGTATTGAGATGCTGTAGAAATGAAAATGCAGGATTCATTGTGAAATGAATTTATTGACTTGATGAATAAAAGATGTCGTAAGTATATTGTATTTTCGTGAATACTCTGTGCCGTATCCATGGTGTAGGGATAGAGCCTGCCAGTGCTCATTGAACAACGTATAATCCATTCATGCATGTTCATACTGAAAGTTGTGTTTTCAACCACAGTGCCTTGCGGAAGTTGGGTTTGATGGACAGCGCCTTGGCAAGATATTGTTTGCAGACATCCATATTCTTGAGCTTGAAATGTATCTCCGCGGCCTCTGTGTATATGTCCGGATAGGGAAGGTTGTAGTCGGCCAGGCGGGCTTCCTCCTGCAGGGCTTCCTGCCATAGCTCCTTCCGGTGAAGGGTTTTGAAGAGTTGAACTCGTGACTTAACGAATTTCGGGTTCAGATCCAGTGAGCTGCGGAAGCATGTCGCGGCCTCGTCATATCGTTTCAACTTGAAGTACACCTGTCCCAACGCAAAGTGCGCATCCGGAAAATTACTGAAATTCAGTGCATACTCCTCGTAGAGCGTGATCAATATTTCGAGGTCCGCGCTCTCTTCAGGCAACTGCTCCACCAGGAAGGTCAACTCGCTCATGTTGGGATTGATGGAAATGGTCAGGTGGAAAGAGGAAATGATCTCCTCCACCTCCTGGCCAAAGCGTTCGGAGAGCGAAAATCGTTCCGCCAGGTCAATGGATTCGCTCGATCGGATTTCGCCGAGTTCTTCCAGTACCAGACGCACATGCTCGAGGTACGAATCCGGGGGGCGCAAGGAGAGCAGTCTCCTGGCAACATCCAGGAATTCTTTGACTTCGTTGAAGTGGTAGTGGATGAACAGCAGGCAGTACAGGGCGGGGTAGTAGTTTTGGTTGCGCTCAACCGAGCGGATCAGGAGTTCCCGTGCCTTACGAAAATCTTTTTGAAGCGCGTACGCCACCGCTGTGTAGAAAAGAACGTCAGGAAAAGTTGGGTGGTTATCCAGAACACGGTGAAAATTCTGGATCGCAGCGTCCGCTTCTTCTTGAAGTAGAAATGAGAGGCCAAGCTTGATACGGGCTTCGAGATAGTTTGGGTTGATTTCGAGGGCCTGTTGGAAAAAAAAAAGCGCTTCGGAAATGGCTGAACGCCCCAGTGCGATGAGCCCCTGTTGGTAGTTGGAGTCCGCGTACGTTGGAAGCGCGGCTTTGATTTTCTCCTTGCCCGCCCGGGATTCCCAGAGAAATACCTCGGGAAACAGGGTCATGAGCGAGACCGTGCTCACGTTCTCCAACAGGTGCGCGGTACGTCGGATGGTGTAGGGGGACATGTCCGTGGTCCAGTGGTTGACCCCGCTATTGGTGGTGAACCCCACGCGGAAACCGCAGGATGCCGCGATCTCGGCAATGTTGTGGGGCACGAGCTGGACCTCGCCCACAGGGTAGGCCACCGAATATACCTCCTCCTGCAGCTCCTTCTCGATTATCAGCTTGGAAAGCATCAGTTCCTGCCTGACCTCGGACGAACTCAGGGTGGTGAGGACCTTGTGGGTATGTGTGTGTGCTCCGAAGAACATGCCGTTGCGCCGCATTTCCCTTACATTGTCCCAGGTCATGAACAGCATGTCCGTCACCTCGGCCGGAGGGGGCGGAACCTCCAGCAGCTCGGAGAGTTCGGGCAGAAGGTGCTGGGTAGAGTAGGAGGGCGTGGTCTTCATTCGGTTGAGAAAAAACTCGACAGCCTCGCCCTTCTCTTTCGTGAGGTTGAATTCATTCTCCTGAAAGACGAGTTTTTCCTTCCTGGTGTTGTTGAACAAGTAGGCGATGAAGTCCCACCATGGCAGTTCCCTGCGGTCCACCATACCGGTGGCGAGAAAAAATACCGCCGGCACCTGCAGGGTCTTGAGGATGGGGTACGCCAGGGTGTAGTTGTCGATATAGCCGTCGTCAAAGGTCAGCATCACGTTGGGGCGACTGGAGAACTTGAGGGATTTTTCCCGCAGCATGGAATCCAGCTCGTCCAGGCCTATGATGTTGGTGTTCTCCTTCAGCCATAGGATCTGATGCGTGAACTGGTCGATGTCCGTCGTGAACACTCCGTCATCGAACACCGTCCGAGAGCTGAAACTCTCCTTTATGCGGTGATAATTCAAAATGACGAGCTTGTTGTGTAACGGATATTTCGAAAAAATGGCCGACAATCTCGAATAGTACAGAAAGTTTGCCAGCTTCTTTTTCTTTTCCTTCATGAGGCCCCCAAGTGGAGAAACAAAGGCTATGAACGGCGTTCGAGGTGAACAACGGCGCCATGAGCGCCCTGCCGGTTATTTTTTGAATTCATTGTACAGCCGTTTGTGCCACTCCCATGCCGACCCGATTATGGCATCCAGCCCGAAGTGCTTCGGGTCCCAGCCCAGCAGCGAGCGCGCGGATTCGGACGCGGCGACGAGTTGAGGAGGATCCCCCGGGTTTGCCTCTCCGTAAGCATAGGGCACTGGTTTGCCGGAGATGCGCTCCGCAGCCTCGATGACCTCGAGGATGGAGTATCCGTCGCCGTTCCCCAGGTTCACCGCGTAATTGCCCCCATTCCTCTCGAGGTGTTCGAGCATCAGCACGTGAGCCTGTGCCAGATCGGTTACATGAATATAATCACGAATGCAGGTGCCGTCAGGGGTGCCGTGCGAATTTCCGAAGACCGTGAGCTTTTCGCGTTTGCCCATGGCGGTGTCCAGGACCAGAGGGATGAGGTGGGTCTCGGGTTCGTGCCATTCGCCTATCTCGGTATCCACGTCCGCTCCGGCGGCGTTGAAGTAGCGGAGGCAGGCGTATTTGAGCCCGTAAGCGCGGGAGTAGTCCTCAAGCATCTGCTCGATCATATACTTGCTGCGCCCGTAGGGATTGATGGGGTCCTTCTTGTGTTTCTCGGTCAGGGGCACCTCAAGGGCGAATCCATAGACAGCACAGGTGGAGGAGAAGATGATGGTGTCCACATCGTTCTCCAGCATGGCGCGCAGCAGGTTCAGAGTCCCGGTGAGGTTGTTGTTGTAGTATTTGCCCGGGTCTTTCATGGACTCGTGGACATAGCAGTAGGCCGCGAAATGGACCACCGCTTCAATGGGATGCGTCTTGAATACTTTTCGCAATCCTTCGAGGTCGTTGAGGTCCTGGTATACGAAGTCCCCCCACTTCAGGAATTCCCTGTGCCCGTGCACGAGGTTGTCAAGGACCAGGGTCTCCCGGCCGAGGCTGGAGGCCAACTTGTTCATGTGCGAGCCGATGTAGCCGGCCCCTCCCGTGATAAGCAGCATTGAAGCTCCGTCATTTCGGCCTGCCCGCGCCTGGCGGCAAAGGCAGGGCTATTGTTCTGACTGCCGGGGCAGGAATCCGGATTCGAGAATCTGTTCGAATACTATCCTGTGCGTGTCCGGATTCCAGTGTCCGTCAGTGGGGTAATCGAAGCGTTGGTGCGTTTCCTTGTAAATGCTCTCGAAAACCGGTTGCAGGGATATCAGCCCATATCCGCCGGTGCTTGCCTTCTTGATGAAGTAACTGTTCAGGATCATGTCGTATGCCGGCCTACCTGTAAGTTCGATGTCCGGATCGTAGACAATCTCGTCCACGGCATCGACAACGAACAGAATCTGCCGCCTGTCTATGCTGGTCATCTTTGGCAGTTGCTCGAGGAAACAATCCACAGCGATTTTGGATTCGGATACCCGTTGCATGGACGCACTATCATCCTGAGGTAAGGCTGGCAAGCCGGATAAGAGATCCTTTATGCGTTCAGTGAGCTGGACGTTCTGTCGTATGTACGCAACAAGGGATGAATTGCGCGATAAGTAACGTCTCCATGGGGAAATATGAAAATCCACCTTGTCCAGGTACAGTTTCTGTGTGTCGTTCTGGACAAAGTAATAGAACGCTGGCGATTTTTTGTATTTATAGTATGACTCGTCATAATCGTTCGTTATGATGCTGAAAATGATGTACTGGGGATGAAACGTCTGGTCCACATACTCGGCCCATTTCAGGTACGTGGAAAGGGGAGCCCCGGAAATTCCGAAGGAATAGACCCTCATCTTTCCGGCAAGCTCCTTGGACAGCCTGCCGTAGAAAGTGTCCTGGTTGGGGACCATGAGGGCGGCCACGAAGCTGTCGCCGATCACCGCAATAAGTGGATTCTCCGCTTCGGGATCATAGTCCTGGTCATTCACGAAACCGTAGTTGTTGACATGTATCTTGTTGACCAGGCTGAAGTTCCAGTCCCGGGACCAGATACCCGTCATGTTGGGGATATAGTGCGGGATGGGTTGTTCGTCCGAGAGCTCGGCGGTGTGGGGGGCGTTGCGAACTGGGAACTGCCGCAGTACCACCTCCATCATGCCCAGGGTTATAAGGGCAATGATGGCGCAGGTGATGAAGAATTTGCTCAACCTTGAAGCACAACTGCAGGCGAATCGCAGTGGTTTCATGGGGCCGCCTTGTTGCTCGAGCGCCAACCAAGATAGCGCATTTTCATGGTATACACGAAAAAAAGCAATTTTCCCACACTTGTCGCATTTGGAGTGACATACGTGTCGAACGACTCGCAGCCCGAGGCGTACTTGTCCTTGTACCCGTAGGACACGGGATAGAAGTTCAGGAGTCTGGCCTCGGGCACGTTGTCCGCCAGGTGCTCCACCAGGTTCATGAACAGGGCGTTCGACGGGGACAGGGACTTGTACTCCTGCCGAAAACCCGTCTTCATGACATTGAACACACCATTCTCGAGATAACAGAGGCAGGCGGCGGCTGGTTTGCCGCCAATGCGCAGGATCGGTATGTACAGGCGTTTGTAAGCGGCCATGGTCCGCGCAAGGGTCTGGGAAAACGACCTGCACTCCTCCACTTCCAGGATGGAAGTGCCGCATTCCTTTTTCCAGCCGTTGTTCTCGATCTCCAGGAACGTGTCCAGATGCCGCAACGCCTCGTCGTTCTGAAGGAACTCAACGCTGTAGTTCCTTTTTTCCAGCTGCTTGCGCATGTACCTCTGCTTTTTGAGGGCATGACTTGAGAAGTATGTCTTCAGGTATGTCTCATAAGGGGCGGTGAGGTCCACGCAAAAGGTGGTGTCCTGAATCAGATGGCAATGCCCCAGGGATCTGGCGAAGAGCTCCCGGCAGACGCCGAACTCGGAACAATTGTAGCTGGGAGTCAGGCTCAGCTTGAAAACGTGCCAATGGAAATCCGAAGTGCGCAGCAGGGCCAGGATCTCCTCGAAGAATCGACAGCGAAACTCCCTGCGCACCAATGGAAGGCAGATGCCGTAGGTGTCCATGCCCAGATTTCTGAGGACCACTATGCCGTGTTTTTTTTCCTTGAGCAGCGGAAAGATGCCCATGCAGACATCGTCTTGCCAGAGCGAGCAAAGCACAGGGGTGCACCCCCCTCTGAAGCAGCGGTACCAGCTGTCCACCAGGTCGCGGCACAGCAGGGCGGCGTCGAATTCATTGTGCCGCTCGATTTCGTCCCAGGGCTTCTCCAGCTCCTGGACATATGTATGAAATTGCAATGTGCTCCGGTTCATGACTCGGTCTCTGTCGCCGTTTTTCTTGCACTCCACCAGTGCTTCAGTTCGAGCAGGCCGTGACACGCCGAGGATAGGAGGTTCTTGTTCGCCAGGGTGTAGCGCAGGCTGGACTCCTCGGAATGATGGAACTTGTGCTTGTAGCCGTAGGAGTAGGGGAGGGAATTGAGCAGACGTACTCCGGGGTGGTTTTGGCAAAGATACGACACCAGTTCCACCAGCAGTTCGTTGGACGGGGAATAGTATCCGTATTCCTCGAGATAAGCGGCGCGGTAGAAATGGCAGACATCCCCCTCGATCGACATCACTCCTCCTGCTATGTATTTCCCTTCGGCCCGGACTAAGGCTACGCACAGTGTCCCAAGGTCGCTGCACGTTTTGCAAAAAGTCCTGAAGAACGACAAATAGCTCGAAGCCTTTTTCAAGGACGTGCCCTGTTGCCCCTTCCATCCGCTGTCTTCGATTTCCACGAAGTGGTCCAGCTTTGTCAACGCATCCTCGTTAAGGAGGAACTCCAGCCCGAAATCATCCAGCTTGGTCAGCCGGTTGTGCTTTTTTCGGAAGTCCCGGCGGACGTTCCGGGATAGGAAGCTGTTCTGATACCAGTCGGCCCCCCTGTCCAGGGGCGCGCAATAGGTCGTCTCGGCCCTGACGGAGTGGCGGGGCTTCAGGCTCAGGATGGCCTCTTCCAGGGCGTGTCGTCTCTGATCGAATGTATAGATGCGGTCTACACGGAAAAAGTTCCACCTGAAAGTACCCTTGAACAACATTGTCAGGAAAATGTTGAAGAAGTCCTTTTCATATTTCGGATGTACAATGGGCCAGCTGATGTAGAACGATATGTTGGCCAGGCCTTGCAGAATTTTCAGGCCATACTTCCGCGTCACGATCAGAGGGTAGATACCGATGCATTGTTTTTCGTGCCAGACGAGAAATATGCAGGGCTCGTTGCTCTCCAGCAGGCATTCGTACCACTTCGCAACAACCTCGGGCTGTCGCAAAGGGTCTTTTGACTCCCGAACGTGCAGCAGCTCCCGCCATATGGAGAGCGTGGACGACAGGTCCTGCGTCCATGTAAGGCTGTAATCAGCCATGGAATACTCCATGAATCCGCCAGGTCGCCCCAAGTCCTGGTTTATGTCGTTTGCTTCTGGTTTGAGCGGGTGTGCCCGCATGTTCAATATCTACTGAAAAAGGCTGAAAAAAACCACCCTGGAATCCAGCATCTGGAGGGGCGGAGTGAGCGAGCCGAATCCTCGTCTTCGGCGGAGCGGCACTCATTGGTCTAATATCAACGAATTATTGGAACATGAACAATGGAAGAAGTAATCCGGAGGAGGTTTTCATGAAAGCCTCCCCAGGTTGAAGATCTCAAGTATTCAAGGGAAATTAGAGCATTCTGTCATTGAAAATATCTATCCGGATAAAATGCTCTAAGTGGCTGAAGAAAGCGCGAGGGGGAGAACTCTTTCCCGGAAGGGTTTTCCCCCTCGCGCACTATGTGTTCTTGCGGGGCTTACGGTTTGGGATGGTGCGGGAAGTCGCCCATGTCCTCCTCGACGTGGCAGGGTGCGCAGCTCGCTCCGCCGATGGGGCGGTTTTCGCCCTGGTATTGCATGGGCTGGATGCTGTCCAGGCCCTCGGCATAGGGGTTTGTTGCCGGGTACAGGGCATGGGGGCTGTTGTGGCAGGCCGCGCACATCATGGCGTCGAGGTTGTCGCGGCGCATGCGGAAGAGCCCCTTGGCACCGTCCTGGCTCCACTTGTTGAAGGCGCTTGCGGCCTGCACGCCCTCGCCGTTCTCCAGATCGTGGCAGCCCGCGCAGTCGGGTTCCTCAATCCAGGGGCGTCTGGGCTCGATTTCCTCCAGGGGAGTTTCCCCGGGCTTGATCACGGACAGCAGCCTGGCCGCTCCGGCCTTGCCCTGTTCCGCCTTGAGCAGGGCCTGGGCATGCTCGGACAAGGTACCGTGGCATTCGGTGCAGGTCTGCATCATGCCGTTGTGCAAGCCGCGTAGCATGCGCGTTGCGCCTTCCTCGCCTCCGGAGTGGCAGGTGTTGCAGGCCTCGTACCCCCGCCCCTCGAGGTAAGGGGCGTGGAAGCCGTGGATGGCGGCGGACAGGTTCAGCAGCTTGGCGTCTCCGCGCTTTTGTGGAACCGAGCTGTCGGCGTGGCAGGACTGGCAGGCCTGGGGCTCGCCATGTCTGGCCTTATCCAGGAGTTTGGTCTTGGAGCGTTTGTCGTGCATGGCCAGGATGTCCAGGGCCGTGTCGTCCACCATTCCGGCCACAGGCGCGTCCTTGGGAAGCCGCCAACCGCCCCCGTGACAGGTGCGGCAGCCCATCTCTGTGGAAGCCGGGGCAACGGCATAGGTTTCCGCCAGCAGGTCGCCGGATTCAGCGTCCCGGGCTTCGATTTTCAGCAAGGGGTAGGGCATGAACCCGCCCTCCGCGTCATAGGGCGAGACAGGCACCTGAGTGGCCTTCCAAACGCGCAGGTCTTCGTCCACGTGCAGCTCCCCCTCCAGTCCCCTTCCGTCCAGCCCCTTGCTGGGGGCGATATCGATTCCGTAAAGCGGTTTCATGAAATCCCAGATTTTGAGCTGGGCGGCCGGGTTCTCGAAACCCTCCCGGATGGCGTAGGTGATCTTCACGCCCTCGGTGACGAACTCCGGCATGGGGCCGCGAAGCAGCAACTGGGCGTAGATGTCGTTGCCCGGAGGCTGGATAGAGAGCACGCCGTCGGCGTCGGAAAAGGTGTGCATGCCGGTGGAACTCCACACCAGGAGTATGTATTCGTTCTCCTCGGCGTTGAACCCGGGCGCCGGGACCTCGGCCTCGGCAAGCTCGGGTTCTGATGTGTCGGAGGTTTTGCCGTGCAGCTTTTCAACGATATAGGCGGCCAGGGCCGAACGCTCCACCTCGTTGCCCACAAAGGGGGGCATGTAGGGGCTCATGGCGCCCTGCCCGGTGAGCTGCGCCTCCAGGCCGAACTGGCCGTACTTGGCCGTGAGGGGCAGGATGTCCAGCATGGCGCCGCCAATGCTGTGGCAGGTGGAGCACTGGAGCCTGAACAGGTCTTCCCCCACCAACAGGCGGTTCTCGTCGGTGACCTCCCTGGCCCGCACCCACTTGGCCTTGGACAGGAAGCCCTTCTCTGTGAGCTCCTCCACGTCGGCTTTCATGACGCTGTTGGAGTACATGGTGTCCCAGATCAGATAGGGGCGTCGCCCCGCCTCGCGGGTCCACTCGAAGGCGCTGAGGTGGGCGAACGCCAGAAGCAGCAGCACCCAGGCCAGGAGGGTACGGTTGCGCTGCGGAACCACAAAGGCCAGGGCCAGGGCGCCCAGGAAGATCAGGGGCGTGAGAACGGCAAAGGACTTGAGAAAAAAGGGGATCTCCTGGGACTGCTCCATGACCATGGCGAACTGCGCCTGGGGCAGGGCCATGACATACCAGAAGCCGGAAAGCACCAGCACCAGGAAGGGCGCGGCCGAGAACCAGGTGCAGAAGCGGACCATGCGCTCGCGCGCTTCCACGTCCTGGATGCGGATGGCCGTGAGATAGCCGAAGAAGCCCGCGATCATGATGGAGATGGCGGTGCGAAAGACCAGTGACGGCCAGAACGAGGGGTTGAAGAATCCCTGCCAGAAGTCTCCGGTCTCAAGCCACCCGCCGGGGGTGAGCATGAAGCCGATGATGCCGTTGATCATGAACAGGGAGAGCCAGCCAAAGGCGAAGTACAGCCAGCCGATGATCTGGTGCTCCTTGTCGCGCATCTGGCCGAATTTGTAGTAGTAGATCAGGATGGCCACGATTTCGCCAATGAAAAAGACCCACTCCGTGGCCCAGCCGAACACGAAGGTGTGGATGAGCATGTTGGTGGCGCCCGGGCTTGCGGCGCCTATGACGAGCCATATCCCCACGCCTGTGAGGCCGCCGAAGACCAGGGTCAGCAGCATGAAGAACAGGCTGTGTCTTTTTACGTAGCCGAGGATGGCGGGGGAGCCGGACTTCAGGCCCACGCGTTCGGCCATGACAACGAACAATCCGCCCCCAACGGCAAAGTGGGCCACAAAGACATGCACGAGGGCGATGATGGCCACAGGAAGCGCGGCGCTCAGACTGGGAATCCACCAGACGGGATAATCCATGGTTAGCCCTCCTGCGTCGTTTTGTTACCGGCACCGAGCGCCTGTTTCACCATCCAGTAGATCAGGGCCAGGCCGATGATCAGCGAGACCAGGAACAGCGCCAGGGGACCGTACTGCGGGTGCACCGGCAGGCTGGAGACATCGAGATAGGGGGCCAGATACTCGGTTCGGACCATGGCCCGCATCAGGGCCATGAGCGTCATCACCGCCACCAGGGTCCAGGCCGTGGCCCAGACCTGCCGCCGGAAGCCGAGGATCAGCAACAGGACCACGGAGGCCAGGGCGGCCACGAAGACCAGGGTGTTGGTCATGTTGGAGCCCATGAAAGTCAGCATGATGGGGCGGGGCAGGGTGATCAGGAACACGGAGCCCATGACCAACTGCGCCAGGGTGGCGTGAGTGAACCAGCGCATGCCGCTGCGGATGCGCGCCGCCGCCCCGTCAGGGGCGAGGGTGCCCCTGCGCTCCCGCCAGGAGGCCATCAGGGCCAGGAACAGCCCGCCCACCGCCATGGCGCCGATGACCATGTGCAGATAGCGCGGGAACAGTGTCGGCTCGGTGAGATTCAGCAGCCAGCCGTCGGCCCGGTCGAAATATGCCATCCACTGCTCCGGGCGGAGCATCAGGGTCATGTTGGTGGTGAGGATGAAGCCGGTGCCCAGCAGCAGGAAAACGCACAGGGCCAGGAGGAGGGCCTTCAGCCCCTTCAGAGCCTCGTACTTGAACTTGTAGATGTAGAGTCCGTAGTAGGCCAGGATTACCACCACTGTCAGGCCGATCCACCACCAGGCGATGAGCACGGAGGACGTGTACAGGAACTGGCCGTAGATGACCTGCAGGAACAGCAGAGGGGCCACTCCGAGGTTCACGGCCAGGGCTACGGCCACTGTGAGCACGCCGGCCAACTCCTTGGGTGTCTTGCGCAGGGCCAAGGGGGCCCTCTTGCCGCGCAGTTCGCCCACCAGGGCGATTATGGTGCCCCCCAGCATCACGTTCATGAGCAGCATGTGGGCCACAAAGGTCAACAGCAGCAGGATTTGCAAAAACAGTGGCGCCAAGGGGATGGCCATAGCCTCGGGCACGAGGGAAGCAGGGTCCATGACATCTCTCTCCGGGTAAGGTTCAGGGGGAGTGTTCCGCCGTCGCGTCACGTTTCCCGCCGCACCTATGGGAGTCTTTTCGCTTTGGCGACAAAATGGCGGGCGGGGGGTTCGGGGAGGGAGCCGGCAACTCCCCGAAGGCAAGGCAAAATTCAATGTGCAAAATCAAACATATACGTTTCAAATTGTTAGTGTATCCATTCAAGGGGCGGAACACAAGGGCGGGGGCCTGTTGAAAAAAAAGTCATGGGCGTTCACACTTTTAGCAGTTGGTAGGCTGCGTATGACTATGGGCTTAAGGCTATTTGGGAAGCATCGGAAATGCACGGCTGTCGATGATGGTACGTGTGAGCCTATTGTCATGATCGAGTTACACATGAATTGTAGGATTGAGTCAAATAAAAAAGATATACTTATTATTGTCTGACGAATATAATCGGCAATCAGAGTTGAACAATGCCGATGTCCCTGTTATCGGAATGGTGTGTTGTTTTGGAATATTTTACAAAGCTGACAGAAAAGGAGGGGAAAAATGAAAGTCCGGGTTGCAACTTTCAATGTCGAAAATCTCGATGTAACAAATGACCGTCCTTATCTTGAGGAGAGAATTGAAGTGCTTCGGCCATATTTTGTCCGGATGGATGCCGATGTTTTTTGTCTACAGGAAGTACACGGCCAGGAGATGGAGGGAGAGGCACGAAGCTTAATGGCCTTGGAAAGACTGTTTGAAGGCACGAAATATGCCGATTATTCCATAATCACTACGCAAACGTCGGAAGATGTTCCGTATGACAAAAGAAATTTGATTATTGCCACCAGGTTCGACGTGCTTCGCCATGAACAGTACAGAAACGACATTTTGTTTGGAAAGCTGCAATATAGGAAAGTAACAGCTCAGCCCGCTGATGAAGATGCCAAGGATGTGAATTGGGAACGACCAATTTTATACACTGAAATCGCGGTGAAGGATGGATTGTCGATACACGTCATCAACCTGCATCTCAAATCCCGGCTGTCGAGCAGCATCCCGGGCCGCAATACCAAGGGATACTGGGAGACCATATCAAGTTGGGCGGAGGGGTCTTTTCTATCTACGATCAAACGTGTCGGACAAGCCTTGGAGGCGCGCATGTTGATCGATTCCATTTTTGACAATGATCCTGCAGCGCGGGTTCTGGTGGCAGGGGATTTCAATGCGGACCTGAATGGAGTCGCCACCCAGGCAATCAGGGGGGAGGTGAAAAACACTTTGAATTATGCTTTAGGGGCGCGGGAGATGCTGCCTTGTGAACAGACCATTCCCGAGTCCTCAAGATATACCCTGTTCCACCATGGGCATCCGCTCATGTTCGATCATATTCTCATAAGTAAGGGGATGCTTGGTAGCTACCGGTTTACGGAAGTGCATAATGAGCTGTTGCCTGATGAATCGGTGAGTTACCATAAGTCTGTTACGGATAAACTATACCCGGAATCCGACCATGCGCCGGTAGTGGCAGAGTTTGAATTCTGATTCGGTTCCCAGGTGGAAGATTACCACAAAGGGGTGGAAACATCCCTTTTGGTGAGAAGCTCCTTTTCAAATTACAGGTTCCATTGTACTATTTTGCCATGAAAGTGGTTCCGATGCATCTGTCCTCAATCATTGTGGCGGTGATGACACTGCTGTGTCTGTCTCTGTTTTTTCCGCATTCGCACGTTGCCGCGCAGATCCTGAAAAAAGCGACCATTCTTCCGCAGTGGGAGCCCCAGGCCCAGTTCGCGGGCATCTTCATGGCCAAGGCCAAGGGTTTCTACGAGCGGCGTGGCGTGGATATGACAGTGCTGCGCGGCGGGCCGTCCCGCCCCCCCGGGTTGCTCATCGCCAGGGGTGAGGCGGATTTCGGCACAATGTTTCTGACCACCGCGGTGAAGCTGGTGTCCCAGGGAGAGGACATCGTCAACCTGACCCAGATCGTGCACCGCTCCGCCCTGTTGTTGGTGGCCAAGAAGTCCGACGGCATCGAGCGTCTCGAAGACCTGCAGGGGCGCCGGATCAGCACCTGGGGGCCGGAGTTCTCCCTGCAACTGCTCGAACTGCTGAACAAGAACGGCCTCAGAGTCCAGGTTGTGCCCCAGAGCTTCACCGTGGACCTGTTTTTGCGCGGGGCTGTGGATGCGGTGTCCGCCATGTGGTACAACGAGTATCATACCCTGCTGAACAGCGGTATCGACGCCGACGAACTCACCGTGTTTTCCATGGCCGATTGTGGCATGAGCTTCCCGGAGGACGGCCTCTACTGCCTGCGCTCGACCTGGGAGCGCGACCCGGAGTTGTGCTGCGCCGTTGCCCAGGCCACCATGGAGGGCTGGAAATACGCCTTCGAGCATCAGGACGAAACCCTGGATGTGGTCATGGAAAGGGTGAACAGCGCCAACCTGCCCACGAATCGCGTGCACCAGCGCTGGATGCTGGCCCGGATGCGCGACGTCATCGCACCGGGAGGCGAGGTGCGTACCGGCGAGCTGGCCCGCGAGGAATTCCAGGCCGTGACCAAGGCAATGCTCGATGCCCGATTGATAGGATCCACACCCGATTACGAGGACTTTCATGCCCAATGCGCCAACGCCCGGTAATGCCAACAGGCGCTTCGGCCTGGCTTTCAAGCTGGCCCTGTTCATTCTCTCCGGCACGGTGTGCATATTCACCGCGGGTTTTGTATACAACTATTACTATTCCAAACAGATAATCCTCTCCCTTGCCTCGGATCAAGCCAAGCATATCACCTCTTCGGCCTTGAACAGGATCGAGTCCGTACTCAAGGAGGCCGAGCAGGTGCCAACGTTCCTGGCATATACCTACGAGGCCCACCTCCCGGATGAGAGGCTGCTCAACCGGGAGTTGCACGATTTCGTGGCCTCCTGTCCCTCGGTGTTCGGCTCGACCGTGGCCTTCGAGCCCTATGGGTACGACGCCAGACTCAAGCGTATGGCACCCTACGCCTTCAGGGAGGGCGGGGACATCAAGGTTGTGAAGCTTGGAGCCGAGGGCTACGACTACTTCATCATGGACTGGTACCTGCTGCCCAAGCTCCTGAACATGGCCGTATGGAGCGAGCCGTACTACGACGAGGGCGGCGGCAACGTGATCATGTCCACCTACAGCGTTCCCTTCCAGCGAGAACTGGCCGGGGCCAAGGTCTTCGCCGGGGTCATCACCGCGGACATCTCCCTGGAGTGGCTGCACAAGTTCGTTTCCGGCATCAAGGTCTACGAGACGGGCAGCGCTTTCCTGATCAGCCGCGACGGCGTGTTCGTGTCCACGCCCAATACGCAGCTGATCATGCGCGAGAGCATCTTCAGCATTGCCGAGGAGTTGGGAAGCCCGGGGATACGCGACCTGGGCAAGGACATGATCGCGGGCAAGGAGGGTTTTGTCAGTGTCCCCTCGGTGCTCTTCGGCAAACCCTGCCGCCTGTACTACGCACCCATGGCCAGCACGGGCTGGTCCCTGGGGCTGGTGATCCCGGAGAGCGAGTTGTTCGCGGAGCTATCCGGGCTCAGCCAGCGGGTGTTGATAATCTGCGGCCTGGGCCTCTTCCTGCTTCTGCTTGTCACGGTGGGCATCTCGCTGTCCGTGATCCGTCCCATAAAATTACTGGCCAGCAAGACCAACGAGATCGCCAAAGGCAACCTGGACGTGGCATTGCCCGAAAACAGGTCCAACGACGAGGTCGGCGACCTCACCCGCTCCTTTGACGACATGCGGGTGGCACTCAAGGAGTACATCACCAACCTCACCGAGACCACCAAGGCCAAGGAGCGCATGGAGTCGGAGCTGAAGATCGCTCGCAACATCCAGATGAGCTTCCTGCCCAAGCGCTTTCCCCCGTTTCCGGACATCGAGGCCTTCACCCTGCACGCGGCCCTGGAGCCTGCCTGGGAAGTGGGCGGGGACCTCTACGACTTTTTCATGATGGACGACAGGCATCTGTTCTTCTCCGTGGGGGACGTCTCGGGCAAGGGCGTGCCAGCGGCTCTGTTCATGGCCGTGAGCAAGACCCTGGTCAAAGGCATCGCGGAGCAGGACATGGATCCGGCCACCATCCTGGACAAGGTGAACCAGGAGCTCTACGTGGACAACGAGGCCATGCTGTTCGTGACCATGTTCTGCGGCATCCTGGACATCACCACCGGCGAGCTGGTCTTTTCCAATGCCGGGCACAACCCGCCCGCCATCGTTCCCTCGAAGGGCAATCCCTATTGGCTCAAGCTGCCCCCCGGGCTATTCCTCGGGATCATGGACGACGCCACCTATGTCTCGGACAGAATCACCCTGCAGCCGGGCGACAAGATCATGGTCTTCACCGACGGCGTCACCGAAGCCATGAACGAGAAGGATGAGCTCTATTCCAACGAGAGGCTGCTGCAACTGTTGACGGAGCATAGCTGCGAGCCCCCGGAACAGCTCGACGCCACCATAATGTCCTCGGTGCACTCCTTTGCCGGAACAGCGCCTCAGGCCGACGACATCACCGTGCTCACCCTGGAATTCAAAGGTTGACTTGTACTAAACCGGAAATTGGAGATATGGTGGGAGGAGGAAACCTTTTGCGCGAGGGGTTCTCCTCTTCGCGCTTTCCTGTCCCACACCTTGATTTCATGCCGGCAATGCTATGGAATATGTAAGCAATTATACGTTTTCTGGGGCTGCCGCTGCTGCACCTGAACCTCGGCCGCATGGAAGAGGGGCGTTCACGCGGCGGGCGGCCTTGCTCTGGCGCTAACCGGCGTAATGGGTGGTTTCGCAATTGCCGGGAAGTTCGCCCGGGGGGGGGGCGCGGCCATCGCCCCTGTGAGCATTACCCCGGAAGCCGAAGCCGTCATTATGAAGCATTCGTTCTACCGCGGCGTGCTTGCATGTTTGCCCTATGCCCGTACGGCATCTTCCTGGCCGCGCTTCCGGCCCTGGCCGCCTGGTGGAGGGGGCGTTCCGGGAGAGCGGCGCGGTGATTTGCCGGTAATTGCCCGGAGATCGCCACCAAAGGCCTGTAGCCAAGCCTGGTGAAATCTGATAGCGCCTGATGCCGACAGCGTGTTTTCACTGAAAACCAATTGGTATCGTACATATGGAACCCTGCACTCTGCTCTTCGACGTGGGCAACACAACCATCACAATCGGCCTTGCCAGGTCGGGCAGGGAAGAGATCGACGTCTTCAGTCTGCCCACCAGGGCCGGAGAGACCGGCGACTCCCTTGGCCTGGAGCTTGCGGGGCTTTGTGAACATGCCGGCGCGTCGGGCAGGGACGTGGGCGCCTGCGTCGTCTGTTCGGTGGCGCCTTTTGTGGACCCGCTGCTGCGGCACGCCTGCAGGCGCTACTTCGGGTGCGACGTGACCTTTGTGCCCCAGAAACTGCCTGTTCCGCTGGACAACCAGTACCAGCGCCCCTTCGAGGTGGGCGCGGACAGGCTGGTCACGTCCTACGCCGCCAAGGTCCTGTGCGATGCGGAGGCTGTGATAGTCATAGACTACGGCACGGCCACAACCTTTGAATGCGTCCTGGGCAACGCCTACCTCGGGGGGCTCATCTGCCCCGGCGTGCTCTCCTCGGCCTCGGCCCTGGCCACGAAAACCGCCAAACTACCGCAAATCCGTCTGGAACTGGAGTCCCGGGACCTGCATATCGGCCGGAGTACCAGCGCGAGCCTGAACCAGGGGCTGATCTTCGGTTTTGCCTCCATGACAGAGGGGCTGTGCAAGAAGCTCAAGGCCAATCTTGTCGATCGCGGCGCCACCGGCGACATCCCCGTGGTGGCCACAGGAGGGTTCGCACCTGTCATTGCGCAGGTCTGCGACTGCTTCGACCACATACGCCCGGAGTTGCTTCTGGAAGGGCTGCGCCACTTGTACCAGCAGGGGTGATGCGCTGTACAAGAGGGCCGATACCCTTTTCACGGAATTTGATGTAAAAAACATCGATTTGAGCTGTGTTTTTTCCATTTTTTCACTAAACATCGAATCAATGTATTGTTAATGAACTAGGCAGCAGTGCGCATTACGATCCCCGTGGCGCCCCCCGGTAGGCGCTGCCGGAAGACCGAGGGGCGCTTGACGAACAATTATTCAAGGAGAATGACAATGAGTACCATCGTTTCTGTCTGGGCCCGGGAAATTCTGGATTCGCGCGGCAATCCCACCGTGGAAGTGGAAGTGACCCTTGAATCCGGCATCATCGGCCGCGCAGCGGTTCCCTCCGGCGCCTCCACCGGCACCCGCGAGGCGCTGGAGCTGCGTGACGGCGACAAGTCCCGGTACGGGGGAAAGGGCGTGCTCAAGGCCGTGGAGCACGTTCAGGGAGAGATCGCCGAGGCCGTGGTAGGCATGAGCGCCCTGCGCCAGGTGGCTCTGGACAGCCTGCTGCTGGAGCTCGACGGCACCGAGAACAAGTCCCGCCTTGGCGCCAACGCCATGCTGGGCGTCTCCATGGCCACGGCCCGTGCCGCGGCCGAGGTTCTGGGCCTGCCCCTGTATCAGTACCTGGGCGGCGTGAACGCCAAGATCCTGCCCGTACCCATGATGAACATCATGAACGGCGGAGCCCACGCTCCCAACAACCTGGACATCCAGGAGTTCATGATCCTGCCCCTGAACGCCGGGACCTTTGCCGAGGCCCTGCGCATGGGCGCCGAGACCTTCCACACCCTTAAGTCCATCCTGGCCAAGGACAAGCACATCACCAGCGTGGGCGACGAGGGCGGCTTCGCTCCCAACCTGAAAAATCACCACGAAGCCTTCTCCTACATCATGAAGGCCATCGAAGAGGCCGGATATGTTCCGGGCCGTGATATCGTCCTGGGCATCGACGCCGCCGCTTCCGAGTTCTACAAGGACGGCAAGTACGTGCTCTCCGGCGAGAACAAGACCCTCACCCCCAGCGAGATGGTGGAGTACCTGGGCGCCTTTACCCAGGAGTTCCCCCTGGTCTCACTGGAAGACGGTCTGGCCGAAGGCGACTGGGACGGCTGGACCCAGCTCACCGACGCCTTGGGCGACGCGGTGCAGTTGGTGGGCGACGACATCTTCGTCACCAACCCCGAGATCCTGATTCGCGGCATTGACGAGGGCGTGGCCAACTCCATCCTCATCAAGCTGAACCAGATCGGTACGGTCACCGAGACCCTGGACACCATCCAGATGGCCAAGGAGGCCGCCTACACCACGGTCATCTCCCACCGCTCCGGCGAGACCTCGGACACCTTCATCGCCGACCTGGCCGTGGCGGTGAACGCCGGCCAGATCAAGACCGGTTCCGCCAGCCGCAGCGACCGTCTGTCCAAGTACAACCAACTCCTGCGCATCGAAGAGGAGCTCGAGGACGACGCCATCTACTTCGGCCCCTACATGGCCGAGATGTTTGGTCTCACCGACGAGGAAGAAGGGGAATAGGGCCTGCTAAGGGCTTTAAGAGTTATCCGGGGGGAACCCTTTGATAAAGGGTTCCCCCCGCCCCCCCTCTGAATACTCTTGACCGGCGGCACGTGCAGTAAATCCATTTTTCCCCGGAATATTCCTTGGCTCCGCCGTCGTCTTCCATTAAAGCGATCTTTTTTCACCGCAAGCAATAAAGATAGTATCAGCCCGCATTGCACTATTGAAGAATCCGGAAGGGGAGGCGCGGGGCGGACAGTCCTCTTACAAGAGCTTTTTCCCGCGTACAACGCCTGACGTGAAATCTGTCAAATATATAGAATACTTCCCAAGGAGTACCCATGATTCTTATCGATGGTAAATCCACTGCCCAATCCATACGCGACGAGCTCAAGGAGAACCTGCCCGGACTCAAGGAGCGCGCGGGCCGTGCTCCCGGCTTGGCGGTCATCATCGTCGGGGAGGACCCGGCCTCGCAGGTCTACGTGCGCAACAAGGCCAGGGCCTGCGAAGAGGTGGGCATCCGCTCCGAGACCCACAGACTCGGCGCCGAGACACGGGGCAGCGCGGTGAACAACCTGATCTTCGAGCTGAACAAGCGGGAGGACGTGGACGGAATCCTGCTGCAGCTGCCCCTGCCGAAAGGGCTCGACTCCACCGCCTGCCTGGCCTGCATCACCCCGGACAAGGATGTGGACGGCTTCCACCCCGTGAACATGGGGCGGCTGGCCCTGGGGCTGCCCGGCTTCGTGCCCTGCACCCCGGCCGGTGTCATCGAATTGCTGCGGCGCTACAAGCTCTCCACTGCCGGGAAAAAGGCCGTGGTGCTGGGGCGCAGCAATATCGTGGGGCGCCCCCTGGCGCTGCTCCTGGGCATGCGCGGGGAGTACGGCGACGCCACCGTGACCCTGTGCCACACCAAAACCCCTGACGTGGCTTCCGAGACCCGGCAGGCCGACTTTCTGTTCGCAGCCGTGGGACGCCCCAAATGCGTCACCGCCGACATGGTCAAGGAAGGCGCGGTTGTCATCGACGTGGGCATCAACCGCACCGACGAGGGGCTGGTGGGGGACTGCGACTTCGAGAGCATCAGCAAGAAAGCCTCGGCCATGACACCCGTGCCCAAGGGCGTGGGCCCCATGACCATCGCACAGCTGCTGGTCAACACAGTGCATGCCTTCAAGATACACACCGGTCTTGTGGGAAATGACTGCTGCAAGATGAGCTAGGGAGCACTGTATAATTGCCCGCAGGCTCGGTTGCTGTGAATAATTCTACAGCGCTTCCGGACAATGTAATTGATTAGCGCTTCCATGAAGTAAGCCGGACCCCCCTTCCAGGAACATTTTAATCAAAGTTTTGGAAAGGGGAGCGCGAGAGGGAGAACTTTTTTCTTAGCCGCTCTCTTCCACTCCCAGCACTCTTGCCAGTTCCGCCAGGGCGTCGCGGCCGGTGGCGAAGTCAAAGGCGGCCACAGCGTTTTCCAGTGTCTCGAAGGCCTCTGGAGCGTGGGGGCGCAACAGCGGTGCGCAGGCGTCCAGCCTGGTGCCGGTGTCGAAGGAGTTCTGCTCCATGAGGGCGTCAATTTCGGCCATGGCCTCCCGGGCCTGTTTCCGGTCCAGGGGCGTGGGGTTGTCGGCCGGTTCGGCCCTCGGCTGCATGGCGAGGACCTGGTCGATGCCCTGGAGTATGAGGCCCAGGGCCTCCAGGCAGCGGGGCAGGGCGCTCCGGGCTGTGTCCTGGTCCGGTGGATCATGCTTCAAGGCCAGTTCCAGGTCCTTTGCCCGGTTGAACAGTTCATCGGCTGCGATGGCCCCGGCCACGCCCTTCAGAGCGTGGGCGCTGCTCGAACAGTCCTTGAACCGCCTCTGTTTGATGAGTTCCTGGAGCTCCTGTCCGCTGGCCGTGAAGTCCCGCTTGAAATTCCGGAGCAGCTTGAGGAAGAGCGATCTGTTGCCCTGTATCCGGTGCAGCGCGGCGTCCAGATCCA
This sequence comes from Desulfovibrionaceae bacterium, assembly GCA_963674665.2. Lineage (GTDB taxonomy): Bacteria > Desulfobacterota > Desulfovibrionia > Desulfovibrionales > Desulfovibrionaceae. The sequence continues at coordinate 261,265 of CAXXPL010000001.1, forward strand.
GGCCCGGGATCCGCTCCGGGAGCGTGACTTCGGCTTCGCCCCCCGCAGTTGGATAGACAGGGGCGCGTTGCCGGGCCTTCACCTCCTCGGGGAGCAGCCGGGCCATGGTGGCGAAGAGCACCCGGGAGTCGACGGGCTTTGAAACGTGTTCGTCCATGCCCGCGTCCAGGCAGCGTTTGCGGTCGCTCTCCAGGGCGTGGGCGGTCATGGCGATGATGGGAACATCCGGGGGCACACGCAGGGAGTTGCCTGATGCCCGGATGTTGCTGGTGGCCTGATAGCCGTCCATCACGGGCATCTGCACGTCCATGAGCACCATGTCGCACGCCGCGTTCCCCAGTATTTCCAGAGCCAGTTCGCCGTTCTCCGCCTCCAGCACGTCGACCCCTGCCTGCTCCAGAATCTCCCGTGCAACCTGGCGGTTTATCTCGATGTCCTCAACGAGCAAGACGCGCGCTCCCTGTATCTGCTTGAGAACTGTCTCGTCCTCGGGCTCCGGGAGCTCGGAGCGTACGCCACCGGCCAGTTCGTTGCTGCACACGGCCATGATGGTGTCGAAGAGGTGAGAGGGGTTGATGGGCTTGTCCAGGAAGGCGCTGACCTTGATGTCCCGGCTTTGCGCCACAACGTCCTCGCGTCCGTAGGCAGTGACCATGATGATCATGGGAACGCGCTGGTGGCGGGTCTCCCGCTGGATGCGACGAACGGTCTCAACGCCGTCCATGCCCGGCATCTTCCAGTCCGTGAGCACCAGGTCGTACGGTTCGTCGCAGGTGAGCAGCTCCTCCAGGGCATGGGAGCCGCTGCACGTGGCCTTGACCTGGAAGCGCAGGGACTCGAGGGTTTCCACAAGTATCTGCCGCGCGCTGTCGTTGTCGTCCACCACCAGGACGCGCATGCCCGAGACACTGTTACGCGGGGAGTGCAGATACTCACGCTCCCGTTCCTGGCGTTGGAGTGTGAGATTGATGATGAACAGACTGCCCCGGCCGGGGGTGCTCCGGACCTCGATCTCTCCGCCCATCATGCGCACCAGGCGTTTGGTGATGGTCAGGCCCAGGCCCGTGCCGCCGTATTTCCGGGTGGTGGAGCCGTCGGCCTGGGTGAAGGAATCGAACAGCCTGGGCAAGGCTTCCGGGGCAATGCCGATGCCCGTGTCACGTACGCGGAGCTGAAGCCGCACGTGCTGGTCCGTGACAGGGGGGGTGTCCGGATGCCCGTGGTCGAGCTCGACGCGCACCTCCACCTCGCCCTTTTCCGTGAACTTCACGCCGTTGTTGGCCAGGTTGATGAGCACCTGCCCCAGCCGGAGGGGGTCCCCCCGCAGGGAGCAGGGCACGTTGTCCGCTATGGAGGAGACGAACTCCACGCCCTTTTCCGCGGCCCGTTGCCCCACCATGTCCGTGGTGTGCTCCAGGACCTCCTGGAGCTGGAACTCCACGTGTTCGATACCCAGCTTTCCGGCCTCGATCTTGGAGAAGTCCAGGATGTCGTTGATGATTTGCAGCAGGGAGCGCGAGGCCCCGCGAATTTTGTTGAGATAGTCCTTTTGCTTGGCCGTGAGCGGGGTCTTGAGGGCCAGATTGGTCATGCCGATGACCGCGTTCATGGGGGTGCGGATCTCGTGGCTCATGTTGGCCAGAAACTCGCTCTTGGCCTGGTTGGCTGCCTCGGCCATGTTGCGCTCCCGTTCGGCTTGCTCCTTTTCCTTGCTTTCGGTGATATCCACGATGAAGCCTTCGTAGAACAGAAAGTCCCCACCCTCGTCCAGCACCTTGCGCACCGACACAGCGCCCCAGAATATGCTGCCGTCCTTGCGCAGAAAGCGTATTTCCCGGGCCGAGACCTGTCCCCGCTCCTCGAGCCGGACCAGCATCCCCGCGCGCTCCCCGGGGTCGGCGTAGCACTGCGCGGCGCAGTCATCCACCATGCTGATCATTTCCCGGGCCGAGTCGTAGCCGAAAATCCGGGCCATGGACTCGTTCATGTCCAGGAACGTATTGTTTGGGGCGAGTTGGTAAATACCCTCCACGGCGTTCTCGAAGATGTCCCGGTATTTTTCCTCGGCGATCTCCAACTGCACGATTTTTTCCCGCACCGCGTCGCGCATGTAGGCGAAGCTCTTGGCAAGGCTGCCGATCTCGTCGTTGCCGCTGGTGTCGATGGGGGTGTCCAGGATGCCGTCGGTGATGCGTTCGGCGCTCTGCTTCAACCTGTTCGCGGGGCGCAACACCAGGGTGTAGGAGAGCAGCCAGATGAGCAGGGTGATGCAGGTGATGAAGATGGCTGTCTCAACCACCTTGTTCACGACAAAGGTGCGGCTCTGGGAGTCCATGTTCAGCTTGATGAGGGTTCTGGTCTCGTTCAGGCTGGACATCATCGTGTACTTGAAGGCGCGGATGCGCTTCAGGGAGTATGTAATGGTGGCCTTGCCCAGGTATCTGGGGCCTTGCTTCTCGAAAATGAAGCGCTCCATTGTGCGGAGCCCGTCTTTGACCTTCAGGGGGGCGAAAATCGGCTCAACCGTTTCGGTGCGGGTCTTGCGGAAGCCGGTATAGAAATTCCCGCGCCAGTCGTGGATGTGGATGCCCACGATGTCTTTGTCCGACATCAGGGTTGCTATGGCGGTGCCGAGGATGCCGGTATTGTAGGACACCTGGTAGTCGGCGATGTGGCGGGAGTTCTGTTGCTCGATGCATTGGGCGATGAGTTCCCCGCTCCCGCTCTCAAAGCATGCCCGGTAGCCCGAGACCAGCTCGGTATGGGACTGCGGGGCGGGGGTCACGGCGTTGGCTCTGTTTTCCAGGGGTTGGCGCGCGTATTCGCCAAGGATTCTGGCAAATGTGTCGATTTTATGCTGCAGGTTGATCCGCGCCTGATCGAGTTGATTGACGAGGTTGTCACGCTGTGTGGTGATCTGCTTTTCCCCCTGCCTGGCCAGGTCGTTTCTGGCCATGTACACGGTGACAGTGTCACCGATGCCGAAAACCACGACAATGGCCAGGATGAAGGCAACGAGAAACCTGAACAGCAGGCTCGAGCGCAGCGGAATCTTCGAGGTGGAGGAGCTGGCGGGCATCAGGGACCTTTATGCGTCTTGATCGTGTCGCGATCATGTTCAAGCCGCGCAAGGCCCGTTTCGGTGGCTTTTCCCTGGAAAAGACGGCACAAGGCATTGGAGTTCATGCCGAATGCATGGGAGAAAAGGTGGAAAAGGCTAAGCGCGCAGAAAACCAGAAGAGCGAAGGACAGGGTTCCGTGCAAGAGGCGCTTCTCCTCGAATAAAATCCGCTCAGCCCATGAACATGAGGCAGGCAACGGACAGTGAATTGAAAAGAACTTTAACTATGTCAAACTACTAGGTTATTTTTATCGAATGATTCGAGAATACCCAGAAAACAACGCGTTTGCAAATGCCGGAAGGTGCACCAGGAGCGGAAGTTTACGTCATTTCTAAGGAACCACCGCATAATTGCCCTGGGCTTTGATGCAGCGGAAAAGGTAAATCCACGTGTATTTTCGGATATACGTCGGCCTTGCCTTTTCCTTGCGCCTCGCCAGTGATCAATTCTACAGCGCTTCCAGAAAATGTGATTAATCAGCACTTTTTATGAGTTGCTGGCGGAGGTGTTGGCCGCATATTCGAGCTTCTCCAGCATCTCCCGGAGGTCGATGCCGTATCGTGCGCATATGCTCTCCAGATCGTCGAACAGGTGTTTGCACAGCAGGCATACGCCCGCGTGTTCATCATAGGAGCGGAAGACATCCTCGGTGGCGCGGAACCGGCTCACCACATCCAGCAGGGTCATGTCCGGAGTTACAAGGGGAGAATGCATGGGAGGCTTCCGGGCTATGCCTTGTCTGGGGTCTGTTGCAGCGCCTGTTCCAATGCCCGGGGCAGGTGTTCGATCATTTCGGCGATCTGGGAAGCAGGAGTGGGCTCGAGGCTCTGCCCCGCCAGACGGTTTGCCCTGGCAGCCACCAGGGCGGCGCGGGAGAGTTCCAGCCCCGCATGGGCGAGCAGGGACACCACGCCGGTGAGGGAGTCGCCCGTGCCCCCCATGGCCTCCATGGCCGGGCTGGAGGGCTTGTCCAGGCTGGCGAGGATGCCGGAGCGATCGGCCACGTAGTCCTTCCTGCCCTTGACCAGGAGCATTTGGGCGGCGTTCTCGTGGTAATAGGCCCGCTTGATGAACTCGGGCGCCTTGTCCTCCTGCTGCAGGATGAAGCCCCTGGTATAGAAGGGGTGCGGCGCCTTCTCGTCGGCCAGGAAGGCCAGTTCGCCCATGTCCGGGGTGAACAGGTCGTACTCCCCGGCTTGGCCGCTCATCTTGGCCGCGTACATGAACCCCGCGTCCGCGACGAGCCTTGGTCTGGAGGAGCGCTCCTGGATGGCGAAGAGCACGCGGTTGTGCCAGTCCACGTCGGGCTGCAGGTAGTGGAACACCAGGGTCTCGGCGTCATCCCGCCCAAGGGTCTCAACGAGATGCGCGTACAGCTTGCGGCTACCCCTGCCCATACCCGTGTCTCCCACCAGCACTGCGCGGGGCGGTTCGGCGCCCATGACCTGCGCCGCCATGATGGCGGCGGCGATGAGCGCGGGCGTGCCTCTGTTCACCGGGACAGTGCGGCCGTCCAGCGCAAGCTCTCCCCCCCTTCAGCCGGGCGGGGCAGGAGACCAGGGGAAAGGACTCCTCGGGAACGGTGCCTATGATTGCAAGCACAGGCGCTCCATTTCCGCAAAGGCCAGCTCAAGGGCATATCCGCAGAGGGTGTGGCCAAGATCACGGGGGCGCGGTGCCCGGGCCAGATGCTGGCCAACGAGGCGGGCGGCGAGGAATGGCACGTCCGGGCAGCCGCCCCCCGAAACATTCACGATGATCAACGTCTCCTTGTCCACCACGAGCTTCATGTTCGCGGCCCGGACCATCAGGTGGCTGCCGTAGTCCGTGACATTGTACAGGTCCACGGGGCGCAGCAGGGGACCTGTCACGGGGACCACGTCCAGGGGCGGGTTGTCCCTGTCCCGGAGCATGCGCACGATGTGCAGCTCCTCCATCAGGGAGAACTCGATGACCAGGTCGCAGCCCTTCTGGATCTCCGGAGGGGGGCCCATGACCTTGATCTCCCAGCCATTGTCCTTGAGCAGCTTTTCCGCCCGAATGACCTCGCTGGTGTTCTCGAAGATCAGCAGGCCCCGCCCCGCGGCGTTGGTGCGCGGCGCCTCCCGCTTGGCGCGTTTGAACAGGCCGAACATGGAGCGCGCGATCAGGAGCCGGTTATGGTAAGGTGATATTCACCGTCTTTTTCCACCAGATTGGTCACTTTCCAGCCCTTGGTGCCCACTGCGCGGGATACGTTCTCCTTGGAGGCTTCGGTATCCACCATGACCAGAATCTCGCCCTTGCCCAACTTGTCTATGGCGCTCAGGGTGTCCAGCACCGGTTGGGGGCATGAAAGACCGCGTGCGTCAACTGTCTCGCTCATGGATTTTCTCCTTGGCAGGCAAAGAATGTTCGGATTTGTCCTGCGCTCCCCCTGAGGGAGCGCGAGGGGGAGAATCCTATGCAACAAGGTTTCCCCTCGCTCAACGCCTTTTCACATTTTCTTTTACGCAGCCTTTTTGCGCATGAAGTAGCCGATGTACAGGCACACCAGCATGCCCACCACCCAGGCCGCGACGCCGTGGGGGCCCAGCCCCTTTGGGGAGCTGGCCAGTCCGAAGTTGTGGGCAAAGGCCGCACCCGTGATCATGCCCAGCACGAACACGGCGGCGTCGCCGTCGCCCTCGCCGGCCATGAACAGCTGCCTGCCGGGGCAGCCACCGGCCAGGGCAAATGCCAGCCCGGCCAGAACCATGCCCGCGAAGTTCCAGAAGTACAGGGTGTGGGCCACGGGTTGCCCCTCGATGCCCACCTTGGTCTGCCCCAGGATCAGGCTCATGACCAGGGCGGCGGCGAAAAGGGCGAACAGTCCGGAGAGCAGGTGTGTGGATTTGAAGAGAATGAGGTCGCGGAACGCGCCCATGGTGCAGAATCGGCTGCGCTGCGCCAGGTAGCCCACCGCCAGCCCCACCAGCAGGGACAGCATCAGGGGCGCGTGCATGGCGCCGGGGCCCTTGAGGCTGTACCACAGCACGCCGGACTGCGGTTGTTCGGCCATCTGCGGGTAGATCAGCATGAGGATCAGGAAGCCGAACATGACCAGGGGCATGAGCAGACCGGCCGCGGCGTAGGTCTTTTGCGTGCGTCCCAGGTTGTATCCGGACTTGAAGAACAGGGTGCCGATCCAGATGCCCGCGATGAGGCCGAGTACGCCGAAAATGGCGTTGAGGTCGCCGGCGGCCAGCCGGAGGATGGCCCGCCAGGGGCATCCCAGGAAAATGAGCGCGCCGATCATGGCGAACACGCCCAGGATGAAGCGGACAATGGGCGCGGACCCCAGGCGGGGGCGGAAGTCACGGTGCAATAGCGCGGCCCCCAGCGCGCCGAGCACGAATGCGATGATTTCCGGCCGCATGTACTGGACCACGCCTGCCCGGTGCAGGCCCAGGGCGCCCGCGATGTCGCGTTCGAAGCACGCCACGCAGATGCCCATGTTTCCGGGATTCCCCCAATACTGAAGCAGTGGTGCGAAAATTCCGATGAACAATCCGACGGATACGATCCCCCAGCGCGATGCGAAGAAGTTTTTCATGGCCTGACTTTCTCCCTGGTTCAAAGTCCTGTGCCGAAAGCAACCTCCAACAGTACGATATGTTAGAAAAAACAGAATGAAAAAAATTTCACTACAAAAAGGTACGCAAATGAAATTCCCAGGACAAATGGATTTTTATGATCGATTAACCAAGTACGGATCATCGTAATAGATAGAATTGAAAAAACGAGAGGATATCCAAAGCGGAAAACCTATGGATTGCCTAGAGAGGGGGGCGTTTCGTCAGGCTAAAGTTGTGCGTGACTGGTAACGGAATCCCGGCGGGTTCCCGGGTGCAGGGAGGCGCTGGTGAGATGGGCCGGGGCGCAGGCTCCCCTGCGAAGAGCGGTCACAAGTTCGGAACGGCTGGAGATGGGTGCGTCGAAGCGCGTGGGATACCCCCCGAGTTCCTCCAGGGTGTGGGCGTCGCTCCCTCCGGTGGCGGGCAGTTTGAAGCGGCGGTGCCACGTGGCGGCCAGGCTGTTCTCCTCCACCGTGTTTCTGCCGTTGAAGGCCTCCACACAGTGCACCAGACCCTGCTGCGCAACATCCGGGGCAGCCGGGCGCAACTTCCGGCAGGGGTGCGCCACCACCGCCGCGCCATCCGCCTCATGCACCAGACGCAGCATCTCGGTGGCGGACATGCCCGGGGAGAGTTCTTCAAAGGGGCCAAAGATAAGGTAGTCGCCCTGGGGCGTGGCATATTCCATGCCGATGACCAGGAGCAGCCCGTCCTTTTGCACGCCTTCGCGCACGTCGTGACGCGCGTCCATGGTGTCGTGGTCGGTTATGCAGACGCCATCAAGCCCCATGCGCCGAGCAAATCCGAGAATGTCGCGCATCTCCAGGTTGCTGCATGGAGAGATGCTTGAGTGTACATGAAGATCTATGAGCATTACAGCAAAATAGCTCTACAGGCCATAAAGGGCAAATAGAAAGCATCTATTGCTTTGCAGTCCACTTATTGACATAACTGACTACGCGTAGCAGCGAGTTTGCGCTATTCTCAGAGTATCGTGTTTCGCTGACCGGATGCATTGAAAGACAAAGAGGAAATCATGCCCACCAAATGCCTGTTGTTGTTGCTGGATGGCCTTGGAGACAGAGGACACGGATCCCTGCGGGGGCGTACCCCGCTTCAGGCCGCGGACACCCCCACTTTCGACGCCCTGGCCGGCAACGGCTGCAACGGACTGTATCATCCGGGCCTCATGGGACAGGCCATGCCCAGCGAACTGGCCCACTATCTGCTCTTCGGATACCAGGAGCGGGATTTCCCCGGCCGGGGAGCCCTGGAGGCCCTGGGCGCGGGCATTGATCTCGCTCCCCGCGATGTGGCCATCATGGCCCGCATGGTCCAGGTTCAGGAGCTGGACGGGGCTCTGCGGCTGATCAAGGACACTCCCGCCCCCCTGGACGGAGAAGAGGCAGGGAAACTGGCCGCCAGCCTGCCCGAGGCGGACATCGACGGCATCCACTTCAGCTATCATCACGTCAAGGGGCTGCACGGCGTGCTGCTGCTGCGGCCGGTGACGGAAAACCCCAGCCCTCATGTAACGGACACCAATCCCATCCGCGACGGGGCCATGATCATAGAGCCACTGCCCCTTGCCGAAGCGCGGGAGCAGCATGACGCCATCCGCACCGCCAAGGCCTTGAAGCACTATCTTTCCAGGGCCTACGCCATTCTGACCGGGCACCCCCTGAATAAGGAGCGCGTGGCCAACGGGCTGCCGCCGGTCAACGCCCTGGCCACACAGCGCGCGGGGCGCGTCCGCCCCGTGACTCCTTTTCACGAGCGTTACGGTCTCAAGGCCGCCAGCCTAGCCTCGGGCAACCTCTTCCGCGGCCTGGCCAAGCAGCTGGGCATGGACTTTCTCGACGTGCCCGAGGACAAGGACCCAAGCCACGACATGGCCCAACGCCTGGGACTCGCCCGGGACGCCTTGGAGGTCTACGATTTCCTCCATGTGCATACCAAGGCGCCGGACGTGGCCGCGCACTCCAAGGATTGCTTGCGCAAGCGCAATGTCATCCGCTCCCTGGATAGGGGTGCAGGAGAACTGCTCCCTCTCCTGGCCCAGGACCGAGAGCTGCTGCTGGTCATCACCGCGGATCACTCCACCCCGAGCAGGGGCGATCTGATCCACTCCGGCGAACCCGTGCCCCTGATGCTGCACGGCGTGGGTGTCCGCAAGGACGGGGTGCGGGCATTCGATGAGATCTCCTGCGCCAACGGCGGCCTGGGCACCATGCGTGGCCGGGAGCTCATGCTTATGATCCTGAACTACATGGACAAGGCGCGTCTCATGGGACTTCGGGACTGTCCGGAAGATTTCAACGACGCGCCCTCCTGGCCCGGAACCTATCAGCCCTTTCGGATTTGACCCGAGGATTCTCGCCATGACCGCGAATATTTATGATGTCGGAGTGATACACGGTCGGTTCCAGGTGCTGCACAACGACCACCTGCGCTATCTCCTTGCAGGGGCGCAGCGCTGCAAGCACCTGGTGGTGGGCGTCACCAACCCCGATCCCTCCCTCACCAGGCCTGAAAAGTCCGATTCCAAGCGGGACGCGCCCTCGGCCAACCCGCTGACCTATTACGAGCGCCAGCACATGCTGCGCCAGGCCCTCATCGAGGCCGGGCTGGAATTGGAAGAGTTCAGCGTCGTGCCCCTGCCCATCAACTTCCCAAAACTTTACCGCCATTACGTGCCCCTGGATGCGGTGTTCTTCCTCACCATCTACGACGCATGGGGGCGCGCCAAGCATCAGCGTTTTCTGAACCTGGGGCTGCGCGTTGAGATTTTGTGGGAGCGCTCCCCGGAACAAAAGGGCATCTCGGGAAACACCGTGCGCAAGGTCATTCGGCAGGGCGGCGTGTGGCGCTCCCTTGTGCCGCCGAGCGTGGCGCGGCTGGTGGAGCAATGGAATATCCAGGAGCGGCTGAAAGAGTTGGAGGAAGCAGAGGAAGACGTTGAAGGAAGAGGAGCGGAAGGGATTGCCGGGGGGAACTCTTTTTGAAAAAAGGACTTTCCTCCGGCCCCCCTCCTGATAACTGTTACTGGTAATGTTTGGGAAGGGGGAGCGCGAGGGGAAGAACCTTTTTAAAGGTTTCCCCCTCGCACAGCGCCTTTTCGATCTTTGTCAGTGCGCTATTTCCCGCCGAATTTCTGATCCACCACGGACTTGGGCAGGTAGCGTTTTTCCATCTGGTTGTAGGTGGGCAGTCCCACCACGTCCTTGAACTCCGAGAAGGTGCAGACCAGGTCGGTACGCTCCGGGATGATGCCGTGTTCCTTGACCGCGCCCAGGTATTCACGCAGGTGCTTGGTCACGGCGAACACGGTTCCCACGGGTATTGACACGCGCGCCACGCCGATCTCCTTGAGTTCCTCCACGGGCATGAGGGGGGTCTTGCCCCCGACAACCGAGTCGAACAGGTTGATGGACACCGGGGCGTTGATCTTTTCCACGGCGTTGCGGATCATTTCCTTGTCCGTGGGCGCTTCCAGGAAGATCATGTCCGCTCCGGCAGCAACATAGGCGTTGGCGCGTTCGATGGCGGCGCCGATGCCTTCCACGGCCACTGCGTCGGTGCGGGCGTTGATCACGAAATCCGGGTCCTTGTCCTTGCGGGCGTCGGCAGCGGCCTCGATCTTGAGGACCATTTCCTCCTGGCTCACCAACTGCTTGCCTTCCATATGGCCGCAGCGTTTGGGGAAAACCTGGTCTTCGAGATTGACGCCCGCGGCGCCCACCTGGATGAAGTCATGCACCGTGCGTATGACGTTGAGGGCGTTGCCGAAGCCCGTGTCGCCGTCGCCCATGACAGGGATGTCCACGGCTTCGCACACGCGCCAGGTGGCGTCCAGCATCTCGTTCCAGCCCAACAGCCCCACATCGGGCTTGCCGAGCAACGAGGCGGCCACGCCGAATCCCGAGACCTGCACTATTTCGAACCCCGCTTCCTGGATAAGCAGGGCGCTGAGCACGTCGTAGCACCCGGGCGCCAAGATCGCCCGGCGTTCATTGATAAGGTTTCTGAGTTTCGTACTTTTTTTCACCGTTCTTCTCCGATCGTGCTTGTTAGTATGTCACGTTGATTGAGTATTTCATGTGTGACTTCTCACCGGAAGCCTTGAAAACGGGTTTGGGCACGGGGTATTGTTGAATGCCCCATTACCATTTCCAAAATCTATTTTTTCCCAAAGGTTGACCCTGTCTCCATGATCAGCGGCAGGCCGTCCTTGGCCCGCAGCACGTCGGCCATGCCATAGTCCAGGTAGTGCAGCAGCACTGCCTCGGGCGAGTCTGGGCGTGCGCCCGTGAGCCTGGTGTGGCTGAGAATGATGTTGGCCACGCGGGTGTCGAAGCCCTGGGCCATGGCCACGAATGCGCCGTACACGCCGTGGGGCATGTGCTTGTTCAAGTCGCCGAATTCCGGGCCGTCCTCGCCGGGTCTGATCTCCACCATCTTGCTCAGGTCGTGCAGCAGCACGCCGGTGATGAGGTAGTCGCGGTCCAGCTTCAGGCCGGGGCAGAATTTTTCCAAAGAGGTCGCTGTGGCCAGGATCATTTCTCCCACACAGTTGATGTGGTCCACCAGGGAGATGTCCGGGAGGTTGGGGTTCACCGGGCAGTCTGTGAGATTTTGCCAGGGGGATTCGCCCCAGATGCGCTCCCAGCAGGCAATGATGTCACGGCGCAGGACCTCGTCGCTGAGTTGGGCCAGGGTCGGGAAGGTTTTCAGTATGATGTCGGATTGTTGTCCGTTGCTCATGGGGTTCTCCTCAGACCGCCCTTGCGGGGGCGGCGGTACGGGGGGTGAAGACAAAAAAGAAGAGCGCAATCGCGAGGACCAGACCGGCAAGCCGTACACCCCAGAAGGGGTAGGCCAGCATTACCGAGCAGGCGAGCACGGCCAGACGCTCCCAGATGGCCAGGCGGCGGCGCATGAAGCCGGTGTTGGCGGCTGCCAGGGTGATCACGGCAATGACGCAGCAGGCGTTTACCCAGATAATGGAGGCCAGGTCCGAGTTCAGGAGCATGAGTTCGGGGTTGTAGATCCATAGAAAGGGCAGCAGAAAGCCCACGGCGCCTAGGCGCACCGCGATGAAACTTGTCTTGAACGGGTCACTGCCCGCTATTCCGGCCCCGGCGTAGGAACATAGCGCCACCGGCGGAGTGATGGCGGACATCACCGCGTAATAGAAGATGAACAGGTGGGCCGTGAGCAGCGGCAGTCCCAGCTTTGTAATGGCCGGGGCGGCGATGAACACGACCATGAGGTAGCTGGCCGCGGTTGGCAGTCCCATGCCGATGATCAGGCAGCAGATGGCGGCCATGCCCAGGGCGAATACCAGGTGCGCCTCGCCCAGGCCGATGATGGACTGGCTGAACTTGATGCCCAGGCCGGTGGCGGAGATGCCGCCGATGACAATGCCTATGCCCGCGCAGCTCATGGTCAGGTTCAGGCCGTCCTTGCCGCCTTGCACCAGCATCTGCCAGAGTTTTTTAGGGGAGGGGCGCATTTCCGGCACCAGCAGGGCGCCGATGAACAGCGCCACGGCGCCGGTGAGACCCGCGGTGGCGGGAGTGTGGCCGCTGATGATACGCCAGAGGATGGCGCCCACCGAGAGCAGCAGCACGGCGATTCTCGGCAGCAGGGCGCGTGAGAATTTGGGGATGTCCTTGTCAGGTACCTTGGCAATGCCCTTGAGCCCTGCGCGCAGGCGGACGTTCACCAGCAGCGACAGGCTGTACAGCAGCGCGGGCACGATGGCCGCCACCATGATGGTGCCGTAGCCGATGCCTGTGATCTCGCTCATGATGAAGGCTCCGACGCCCATGATGGGGGGCATGATCTGTCCCACGCAGCTGGCCGTGGCTTCCACTGCCGCGGCGTACTCGGCCTTGAACCCGGTGCGCTTCATCAGGGGGATGGTGAAGGAGCCGGTGCTGACCACGTTGGCCGGTCCCGAACCGTTGATGGAGCCGAAAAAGGCGCTGGCCACCACGGCGCATTGTGCCGGACCACCGCGATAACGCCCCGTGAGCATGTAGGCCAGATCGATGAACAGCTCCCCGGCGCCGGTGACGCGCAGTATGGCGCCGAAGATTATGAAGATGTAGACGACGTTGACCACAACGTTGAGGGCCACGCCGAAAACGCCGCGCATGCCGAAGGAGGTCTCCAGGATCTCCTTCCAGCCGATGGGGTGGTGACCCAGCATTCCTGGCAGTAGATGCCCGAGAAAAAGGTAGGCCAGTACCAGCAGGATCACGGAGAGCAGGGGCCAGCCATCGGTGCGGCGGACGCCTTCCAGCACGGCCAGGGTACCTGCGCCGTAGCAGAGCAGGTCCCAGGTGTTGGGCAGCCCCTCACGGTATTCGTTTATTTCGAAATAGTTGAGGAAAATGTAGATCACCGCGAAGGCCAGGATACCCAGAAAACCAAGGCTGATCAGGCGCTCCAGCCACAACAGGGCTGGACGCCCCGATGCCCGCCACCCCTTGTGAAAGGGCTTGAGCAGGAACACCGCCGCGCCGCATGCCAGAAGATAGATGCCGCGTTGCACCTGGGCTGTGAACTGGCCATGGAGAATGGTGTAGAAGGTGAAGGCGGCCACGAACGCGCAAAGCGCCAGACCGGTCAGCCTCATGACCAGATCCATGGGGTGCTCTTTCGAAATGGACGGCTGCTTGTTCAAGTGCGTGCTCCCTGGAAACAATGCTTACGAAGAAACCAAACAGGTGCGAGAGGAAATGATATGGATTGAGAGTGGGGCCTTGGGAACAGGGTCGGAACAGTGACCGTTTATCCGCCCCGCGCTCGGAGCGCGGGACGGAGTTGCGGGGCGGTTGTTATTTAATCCAGCCTTTTTCCTTGTAGTACTTGGCCGCGCCGGGATGCAGGGGAGCGGACAGGGAATCAAGACCTTCCTCGGGGCTCAGCTTGGAAAGGGCCACGCTGGCGCCGTGGATGTCGGCGAGATTTGCCCAGAAGGCTTTGACAATGGCGTAGGCCGTGTCTTCGGGCATCTCGTCGCGCACCACCACCTGCATCTGGAAGGTCCAGAAGTTGGCAGGGCCTTCCTGCTTGACGCCTTCCTTGCCATAGGCCTTTTCCAGATCCGCGGGGGTGTACTCGCGCAGCACGTACCACTCGCCCTGGGGCATGTTTTCCTTGAAGATCTTGTACTTTTCCGCGTCAATGGGCAGAAAGCGCACCGGGATCTGACGGGAGAAGTTGTAGGCCGCGGCGTGGGGGATGCCACCCCATACGAACACGACGTCCAGACGCTTGTTGCGCAGCTCGTCCAATGCGGCGTCATATTTGAGATATTCCGGGCTGTAGTCGCTGTCCGGGGCCATGCCGTAGGTCTTGAACAGGGTCTGGGTCACGGTGCCGGCCATGCCGCCCGGGGTGCCGATGGATACTTTCTTGCCCTCGATATCCTCGATCTTGGTGATGCCGCTGTCGGCGCGGGTCAGGTACTGTCCCATGCCCGAGGTGATGCCGAACAGGGAGCGGATGTTCTTGTACTTTTCACGCAACTCGGCGGGGTCCTTCTTGAACTTCAGAGTCCCTTCCAGGGCGTTGATGTAATGAGGGGAGCCGATGAAGCCGATGTCGTACTTGCCTGTGGCCACGCCCCTGAGCAGTTTGACCGTGCCGCCCCCTTCCAGGGGGGTGATGCCCAGGTCGGCATTGGCTTTTTTCATGATCGAGGACCAGGCCACGGCCATGATGTAGGTGTCGGAAGTGGTGCCTATGGCACCCAGGGTGAGATCCTTGGCCAGGGCCGTACCGGCCGGAGTAAGCAGAGCGGCCATGACCATGGCCAGCAAGAGTTTCCGCAACATGTCTTTTAAACCTCCTCCTCGATGGTGATGTGCCGGTTCCGGGTTCAGGAAACGTGACAATTGTGCTTCCAGCCCAGAGCCTTGGACAATTCTTTGGCTGCATCGGTAATGACGGTGGTGCCCTTTTGCCGGGTCAGGCCGCCGATCCTGCCTTTGGGACCGGCAATGCCTATGGCGCCGACCACGCCGCCAGTGTGGTCGAAAATCGGCGCGGCAACGGCTCCCACTTCTGGCTGCCGTTCTCCACTGCTGACAGCCACGCAATTCCTTCTGATCGTTTCGAGTTCCTTGGACAGTGCCGTCGGACTGGTAAGCGTGTTATCGGTAAGGCGGGGCAGGCCGCCGCCGTTCATCAGATTGTCCACCACGTCGGGCGGGGCAAAGGCCAACAGGACCTTGCCCCCGGCGCCGGCGAAGAGCTCCATGCGCTGTCCCTCCTCGATGGAGTAACGCACGGCCTGGGTGCCTTCCTCCCGTGCCAGGACCATGCGCTCGAGGCCTTCGCGCACATACAGCGAGGCCGATTCACCGGTCTCGTGCACCAGGCGCCGCAGGAACGGCCTTGCCAGGGAAACCAGCTTCTTGTGCCGCTCGTAGGCCTTGCCCAGGAAGATGATCTTGGGTCCCAGCCCGTAGCGCCGTACTTCCTCGTCGTGAGAGAGATACCCCCTGTGCTCGAGCGTGCCGCACAGGCGCATCACTCGGTTGCGCGTGAGACCGGTCTTGTCCATGAGTTCCTTGATGGACACGTCCGGCGAGTCGAGCAGACAGTCCAGGATATCCAATCCTGCGAGCACCGCTTGCACATGTCTATCTGTTTGTCGCGTGGGTTGAGGCATGCCGGATCCTCCCGGAAGCGAAGTGTCATACGGCTACAGAATAGCCTTTGTGGCTAATTTTACTTAATTTTCCACACCAGGGCTGTGCTGTCAATCCCGGGTCCGAAATCCTTTCAACTGGTCTGATTATCGATATGTGTTTTGTTTAACCATAGAAATGACAAATGAAACAAATCATAGTGCATTAGTATTAATTATTTAAGTTCTTCAATAGGTAATGTTAATGGAATTAAATTAAACCTATTGCGAGGAGGCTGACATGGCGGATTCGGCACACAAGGAAATGTGGGAGAAACTCGACCTGGATCTCGAGGCGCACGACGCGCTGCTCGAAGTACTGGGAAAATTTTACGGTGACATCTACCTTTCACAGCAGGGGCGGCTGCAGGGCGCCGAATACCTCGACTTTGTACTGTCCGAGGTGCACGGCCTGCGCATCAAGGAAATCAGGGACGCCCAGGAACAGGGGCACAAGGTCATCGGCAGTTTTTGCGTTTTCGTGCCCGAGGAACTGACACTGGCCGCCGATGCCGTGCAGGTGGGGCTCTGCTCCGGCGCGGACGCGGGCAAGGAGGCGGCCGAGACCATCGTGCCGCGTAACACCTGCGCCCTCATCAAGTCCTTCGTGGGCTTCAAGATGGCCAAGCTCTGCCCCTTTACCGAGAGCTGTGACCTCATCGTGGGCGAGACCACCTGCGACGGCAAGAAGAAGTCCTACGAGGCCTTTGGCGAGATGGTGAACATGTATGTCATGGAAGTGCCGCAGCAGAAGAACGACTGCGATCACGACATGCTGCGCGCCGAGATGGTCCGCTACATGAAGAAGTTGGAGGAGCTCACCGGCAACACCATCACCGTTGAGAGCCTCAAGCGGGGCATTGCCACGGTCAATGGCAAGCGCAAGGCCATCCAGAGGCTCAACGCCCTGCGCAAGGCCGAACCCGCCCCCATCTCCGGGCGCGACGCACTGCTCATCAACCAGGTGAGCTTCTATGACAACCCGGTGCGCTTCACCGCCAAGATGAACGAACTTTGCGACGAGATGGAGCAGCGCGTGGCCAAGGGGGAGGGCGTGGCTCCCAAGGGCACCCCCCGCCTGATGCTGGCTGGATGCCCCATGGCTGTGCCCAACTGGAAGCTGCCCTTTGTGGTGGAGAGCGCCGGCGCCGTCATCGTGGCCGAAGAGTCCTGCATCGGTACCCGCAACATCCGCGATCTGGTGGACGAGGACGCCGTGGCAAAGGCCACCACCATCGACGAGCTCATCGACCTGCTCGTGGACCGCTACATGAAGATCGACTGCGCCTGTTTCACGCCCAACGACGAACGGCTGGGCAACATCGCCGCGCTGGCCAAGGAGTCCAATGCCCAGGGTGTGATCCACTACGCGCTGCTGTTCTGCCAGCCTTACTCCCACGAGGCCTTCAAGGTGGACAAGGCCCTGCAGAAGGAAGGCGTGCCCATGCTGGCCATCGAGACCGACTACAGCATGGAGGACGTTGAGCAGCTCAAGACCCGCATCGAAGCCTTTATCGAGACTCTGGAGCAATAAGAAGGCTTGGTAAAGAATTGCCGCCGGGGGGAAACCTTTCTATGGAAAGGTTTCCCCTCGCCCACCCCTTCAAAGATTTTTTATGGGCTAGAAAAGAATATGGAAACGTTGTTCGCTGGAATAGACATAGGATCCCGCTCCATCGAGCTGGTGCTGCACAACGGGGAGCGGGTGCTGGAATCCCGGCGTCTGCCCACCACCTTTGACCCCGCGTCCCAGTGCCGCCTGTTGTTCGACGGTGACCGCCCCAAAAAGGTGGTGGCCACGGGCTACGGCAGGGGGCTCATGGAGCGTCTGGCTCCGGAGCTGGATCTGGGCGCCGAAGTGGATAGCATCACCGAGATCAAGGCCCACGCCCTGGGTGCCTTTCACCTCTTCCCTGAAGCCAGGACCGTGCTGGACATCGGAGGGCAGGACACCAAGGCCATCGCCCTGTTTCCCGGCGGCAAGGTGGGCAAGTTCGAGATGAACGACCGCTGCGCCGCGGGTACCGGCAAGTTCCTGGAATACACCGCCGGCGTGTTCCAGATCCCTGTGGAGCGTTTCGGGGACTACGCCCTGGAAGGGGACACCGCCCCGAAGATCAACAGCATGTGTACCGTGTTCGCCGAGACCGAGGCCACCTCGCTCATGGCCCAGGGCATCAAGCCCCAGAATATCGCCCTGGGGCTGCACGAGGCCATCGTGAACCGTACCGTGAACATGCTGGGCAGGGTGGGGCTCACCTGGCCCCTGGTGTTTGCCGGAGGCGTGGCCCATAACCCCTGTGTGCGCTCCCTGCTGGCCAAGAAGCTCGGCACCGGCGCGGACAAGCAACTGCTGGTGCCCAAACGAACCGGACATGAACGGCGCCTTGGGCGCCGCCCTCTGGGCCGCACGGGAGTAAGGGGAAAACGGTTGGAAATAATATGAAAGGCATTGCCGGGGGGACACCTTTCTCTAGGTACGAACCCCCTTCCAAAGATTTCTAGATGAAATAACCGAAAAGAGTTCTGGAAAGGGGAGCCCGAGGGGAAGAACCTCTTTCTAAAGAGGTTTTCCCCTCGGAACTTCTTTCTTGATTTTCCATAAACTCTTCGTTGTCATCCGCGTTCGGTAAAGGCCAGGCGGATGCCAAGACCCACGAGCAAGGCGCCCAGGGTCCGGTCCATCCATTTGCTGAAGGTGCGACTGTTCCTTAGCTTGGTGGTGATCCTGTCTCCCAACAAAATGAGGGGCGGTTCGATGAACGCCGCCACCACGATGATCAGGGTGCCGTGCAGGAGCAGTTGCGCCCACACCGGTCCGGATCCCTCCACCACGAACTGGGGCAGGAAAGCCAGGAAGAAGAGTGCGACCTTGGGGTTGAGCAGGTCGATGAACACGCCCTGGCGGTAGACGCGCCAGAAGCCGACGCCGGATTTCGCGCCATTGAGCAGGAATGACTCCCCGTTCGAGCGCAGTGCCTGGATGCCCATCCACAGCAGATAGATCACGCCCGCCCATTTAACAGCGGCAAAAGCCAGGGCGGTGGTGGCGATGATCGCGGACAGGCCCAGGGCGGCCAGGAGAACGTGGCCCATGGCGCCGGTCCAGATGCCGAGCATGGCGGCGGTGCCGCCGCGCACGCCCCCCTTCACCGTATGCCCCATGATGAAGGCCATGTCAGGGCCTGGGGCGATGTTCAACAGGATGGCGGCGCTCAGGAAAAAAGTCCAGTGTGCAATATCGTATGAAAACATGGCTGCTCCTTTTGCAAAATTGACAGGTAACGCGCCGATGCGGCAAAGTCAAATCTGTGAAAAAATAGAATCAAAAGGTTGACCGCATGAATGAATATCTTTTTAAAATACCTCGTTGTATTCTGGCGATGAACAAATCGGATGCCAAATCACCGGAGGTTTCCATGGTCAAGCACTCCATGCTTTTGCCGATCTTCGTTGCCCTGTGTCTCTCACTGCTCTGCTGCCCCCCGGAGGGGAGCGCCGGTAAGGTGAATGCCGGATACAGGGGGTACGCGGTCATTCGCGACGACGGCAACAACCTGCGCGAGTTCGGGGGAAACAAATACAAACAGGCCAGAATCATTTACCTTCTCAACCAGGGCGATGTTGTCAACGTACTTGGCGGCCAGGGAAAGTGGTCCGAGGTCATCACAGCGGACGGAGTGCGGGGCTGGGTGCATAACGCCTGCCTGAACTCGGTGGGCTGGCGGCCCGGCCTGCAGATCTGCCCCAATGATTTGCCCCGACGGTATCCAGTGGACCTGGACGGCGACGGGCACAAGGAGTCGCTGTTCTCTTTGGTGGACCGCCCTTCGATGGATGGGGGCGAAGGGGTTCCCGAGCTTCGGACGTTTCGAACTTCGTGCTGTGGCGGGCGCAGGCAGTGGAAGGTCCGCTTCTGTTCACCTGTCGGGACTGGGGCATCTACTGGCCCGGCGCTGTCGGGGACCTGGACGGCGACGGCATGGTGGAGCTCATCGCCCAGGAGCCGCAATCCGACGTTTCGCCCAGCTCCTTCATCCTGGCCCGCTGGAACGGAAACTCCTTCGAGCTTGTGAGCAATGGCTGGTCGCTTCTGGAACACCCTCTCGGGTCCGGGATTTTTCATCAAGAGCAATATGAATATGACGGCCAGCCCGTGACCTGGATCATGGACGTGAAGGGGGTGGACAGCCCGGGTGTGGCACGGGCCACCATCTACAGCTTCGGGGCACAGGGGAACACCCTTGTGGGCGTGGCCCAAGTGAGCATGAACGAACAGGGCGCCCGAATTCTGCAGTGGCTGGAACCCCTGCATTAGGGAAGCGCCGCATAATCGCCCGCTGGCTTCGTTGCCGCGAAAAAGACAAATCCTCGTGTATGTCGGAATACACGTCGGCCTTGTCTTTTCCTTGCGCCTCGCCAGCGAACAATGGCAGAATGCTACCCGGCCAAAGTCTGGGGTTGTGACCTTTGTGACGAGCGAATAAAACGGCAAATCACAGTTATACATCTCCATGAATGGGATTCGAGGATATTCTTATGTACGATAAAACATCGCTTGCTGGCCATGTGCTATCCTTTGTCGATTTTCAGCCAGTCGATGCGATGTTGGACGTGGGTTGCGGTGATGGGCAGATGCTATTTGCCGCGAGCAAGGCACTGGAAGGGGGATCGTTTTTCGGAATTGACATGATGCCGGCTTCGATACAAAGGGCTGAATCATTGTATCGGGAAGACAGTCGCCTAAATTTTGGCACCTATAATGTCGAGGAAGGGCTGCCTTGCGCAGACGGCGCGTATGACTACATCATATGCTGCAATGTCTTGGAGTGCATCATAAAGAAGAAGGATCTTCTTCGAGAGATGCATAGGGCGCTTAGGGGCGCTGGCAAGGTTATTATTTCCCATTTTGATTACGACACCATAGTATTCAATGTGGAAAATCGGGATCTTTATCGGAAGTTGCTGCACGCTTACAGTGACTGGAAACAGCCATGGATGACGGAATGCGATCCCTGGACCGGAAGGAGGTTATGGGGGATTCTCAACAGCACCCCTGGTTTATTTTCCGGAGAGATGCGGTCATTCGTGCTGCATGAAGTAGAATACAGCGAAGGGAAAAAAGGGTATTCCTTCATCAAGGGAGAGTTGGCTGATCTCGTCAAGCATGGTGTAATAGCGTCGCATGAATACGAAATGTTCTCTACCGATGTGGAGCGGGCTGCCAAGACCAACGAGTATTTTTTTAGTATCAATATGTATACTTATGTTGGAACCAAGATAGAATGATGTGTCCCGGACTCGTAGGTGTTCAAGTCGCACACCTCCGGCAAAAGCCGAGGGGTGTGGCTTGCCGATTTTCTTCTGTGGGCCAGCTCTGACATGGCTACCTCGCTTGTTTTGTGTGCCAAGCCAAGGATGCCAGAAGCAAAGACTTTGGATGATCCCGTGACTACATCGTCTGGGAAAAGTACTGCATAATTGCTCGCAGGCCTTGTTGCTGTGAAAAGACAAATCCCAGGCATGTCTGACTGCACATCGGCCTTGCTTTGACTTTGCGCCTTGCCCGCGAACAATTCTACAGCACATCCTTGGACCGCATTATTTACGCGAGGTGCGTCATGAGGCAACACCATGTGCTGCTTTTGCTACTGCTTTTCGTTCTGTTGCTTACGCCGGAGCCCCTTCGGGCCGGGCTCATCGTGTCCGCGTCCTGCCCCTGCGGGTATCACGTGGAGGGCATGTCTCTGTTCGGAGGGCGTTCCAACTACACGACCGTGTGCAGGATCCCGGCCGTGTGCGGGTCCGGCGCCGAGCTGCTGCTCGTGAACGCCCTGGCGCTGGATTCTGAAATGCTTCCCTGTTCCCTGGATGAGTTGATGCTGTACACCGACCCGGAGTTCGCATCCGAACTCATGGGGGAAGCGCCCGACAAAGGGGCCAATGTGGTGGCCTCCTGGAACCTGTCCTCCATCAACAGGACCTTTGTACTGTATGACGTGGGGTATTACTGCCCCAGGTGCGGCAAGTTTACCCTGCGTTTCCACCGCGTGGGATTTTGGGACTGAGCGCCTGTGTTCGCGCGGTCATCCGCGCAAAGGCGGGTCCTGGCGGCGAAGCCGTCGAAGCGCGGTGTCGATTCTTTTGCGCTCCAGGTAATAGGAGCTCCAGGCAAGGCTGACGCTCAGTGGATCTCCGCCCCTGCGGAAGCGGCACCCTGCATGTTCTCTATCTATTTCGCCATTGACAGAAAGAATAAAGCCTCCGCAAGGGACATGAGCACCCACCCCCACAAGGGGCCGGGAATCTCCCGGCGCGTGAACCACTGCCGTTTCCAGGCGCGGATTCCCAGAACAAACATGCAGGCGTAGAGCTCCAACCGCGCCGGCTGCAGGGTCAGGGAATTGCTGCATAATTGCCCTCTGGCTTTGTTACTGCGAAAAAGGGAAACCCTCGTGTATGTTTAACTACACGTCGGCCTTGTCTTTTTCTTGCTCCTCGCCAACGAACAATTCTACAGCATTTCCGGAAAAGTGATTAATCAGCGCTTCCTTAGGTACCCCCCCGACGGTAATCCAGCTCCATTCCGGCAGGGTGTGGATGGCGGCGGTCATGATGCAGGCCGAGATCAGCCAGGTTGCAGCAAGGGCAAAGAGCACCCCCTTGGGAGTAGCTGGTGCGGCCTGTTGCGGGGGGCGGCGTCGCAGGACCGTGTGCAGGGCCAGAGCGGTGAGGAAGGTCAGCAGCGGGGCGAGGAACCAGAGATGCCACTGAACATAGTCGTCTGCGTGCAGTGTCTCGGTCTTTTCGACCTCGATGAGCACGAATCCGGGAATGATCGCGGTTTTCATCTGAAAGAGCCAGAAGTCCAGTATGCCGGAGGGGCGGGAGCGTAGCGCAGCACCTTCACGTAGTGGATCAGGGGAACGAGGAGCATGCCCGCCAGCGGCAGGGAGATGCCCAGGCGCCGGCACTTTGCCGGGAATAACCCCATGGAGCCCCTGGCGCGCAGGGATGGGCAGGCGAAATATCCGGCCGGGAGGAACAGGCCTGGCATGACGATGAAGTCCGAGAGCGCTACGAGGAGGTCGAAGATCCGCCAATGCGGACCTTGGCGTTCGGCCACCAGGGTATCAGGATGGAGTATGCGCAGGCGGCGTGCAGCATCACCACCAGCACGACAAGGGTGGTGCGCATGTTGTCCAGGGCGTGGAGCCGCTCCTGGCCGTGAAATAAGGAAGGAGCCGGTTTCCGTGTCACTCCGAGACGAATCTGTTGTCCGAGCGCACGGTCTCGGCCTTGTGCGCGTTCCGGGTCAGCCAACCTTCACGCTCCGTGGTCATGGAGTCGAAACGCCCCACATAGGGCTTGATGTCCAAAAGCGGCGTGCCGTCCAGCACGTCCACGTCCTGAATGTGCAGCACTCCGTCAACGATGTCCAGAAGCCGGACCACGGACAGCCCGATCATGTTCGGCCTGCGGGGGGCGCGGGTGGAGAACAGCCCTCGCTCCTGATTGTCCATGAAGGGCTTGACCTTGAGCTTGAAGCTGTCGTTCATGTGGAAGTGGTAGAGCAGGTAGATGTGCGAGAAGCCGTCCAGGTCGGTCAGCCCCTCTTGGAACTGCTCCAGGACATGGACCTCTCCGGTCACGCCCTTGGCTCCCGCGGGCTGGATGGGCATGTTTTCGAGGTTGGTGAAGGGGGTGTGGATGACGCCGATGGGGGAGAATATGATGTCGGACACTGCGGAATCCTTCATAATGGAGCGGTTGAGGTGAGAACGATGCATGAGGAACTTCATCGGAAATTTCGAGCTTTTAAATGCGGGGTACTTCAGGCGGGCGGAAAAGTAAACAACCAGGCTAAGAGTGTCCGGGAGCTGCGGTGCGCCTCTCTGGATGTTGTGGGAAGTGATGGCTCGGGGAGCGAATCCTTACTCAATAGGACTCGCTCCTTGCGGAATGTATTACGTTCTTAGTCTTTATATACGATGGTGCCCACGGGCTTGCCTTCCAGGGCGTCAATGATGTGCTCGGGATGGCGCAGGGCGTCGATGATCTGGAACTGCTTGAGGGTCTTGGCGTGTTTGAGGAACGTCAGCACGGGTCGCTCCACGATCATATCCTCGAGGTCCAGGGCCAGCAGTTCGTCCACCGAGATGCGGTCGTAGTATTTCAGATTGTCGCGATTCTTGGCTTTTTTGGGATCCACCTCGCACAGCCCCTTTTCGTCCTTGAGGTAGATCAGGGAGCGTGCGCCGATGTTCTCGGCCAGGAGGAAGGCTCCGCAGTCGGTGCGGTGGGGCGGGATGGCGCCCTCCACCGGCGGGTGCTCGAAGAAGCCATAGGGCGGGATGCCGTAGGTGATGGGCAGATACCCGAGGCGGCAGAACATGGTCAACTGCTCCAGGTTGTCGCCGTGGCCGATCTTCACGCCCCCGTGTTTGGCCAGAAGCACGGAGAGCATTTCGGCGTTCTGCCAGGAGACCTTGTCTCCCAGTTTGGAGAGCACGCCCGGAGGCATGCCCAGGTCCAGGCCTATGTTGTAGACGTGACGGGCTCTTGTGCCCCCCCCGGTCATGAGCAGGATCTTGTGGCTGTCCTTGGCCTTGATCAGGGTGTCCAGAATGGGCATGAGCGCTTTGGCGCCCCTGTCCATGATGGACTGCCCGCCGATCTTGAGGATGTTGATCTCCGGATGCATGCGGAAGTATTCCTTGCGCTCCGTGCTTTGCAACAGCCCCTTGCTGACCAGAGACTCGCCCATGAGGCCGGATTCAACATGCAGTCTGCCGGTATCCTGTTCTTCCTTGATTAGTTTGCCCATATCCGCCTCGCTTGTTTCACGGTCTGTTTAAGTGGATGACGATAGTCGCCGCAGTCAAGACAGGCTCAAATCCAACTCTAGCAGCATTTTTTCAAGAAGTGGAGTCCCAAACGTTTTTTTTCCGATCAAGGGTCGGCTCACCATATATTATTAAGAGCGCAAAATGTTGAACTTTTTGTAGCTCGAAGGCATAAGGACAGGCCCGCCAAAGGCGGGTTCTGGCGGCAAAGCCGCCGGAGCGCGGTGTTAATTCTTTTATGCTCCGGGTAATAAATGAAAACGGGAGGAGGAAATGCCCCCTCCCCCTGATACAGTGGCTTTACGACTTATTTTTCGGTGGCTGCGCCCTTTTCCGCCTTCAGAAGCACGAGTTCGGCGCCGACGGCAGCGGCGATCTGATCGAGCTCCTGTTTGCGGATGTGTTCCACATAAATTTTCAGGTTCACGTCTGCCACACCCACAACGCGGAACCTGGGTTTCTTCTCGCCTTTTTCGATCTTGCGCCTTTCGCGGATGAAAATTTTGCCAGCCATGGGAGCCTCCTTGCGGATACTTGGTTGAACGTCTATAAATTCCTTGTGGAGACAAGGTTAACTATCATCTATGTCCTAAGAGGATATATGTCAAGGAGGATTTCGCATGTCAGATGATTCCCAGCGAAAACCCGGCGGAGGCAAGGCCGAGCGCTATCTTCAACCCTCCCTGCTCCTGGCGCTCTATAACAAGCCCGACTACGGCTATGAACTCATCAAGAGCATAAACGAGTACGGCTTCATCCAGGGGGACGCGCCTCCGGGCATGATCTACAGGCATTTGCGGCAACTGGAGGAGGATGGGATGGTGTCCTCGAACTGGGACACCCAGGAGAGCGGCCCGGCCAAACGGGTGTATGAACTCACAGCCGAGGGAAGGGACGCGCTGGCCGTATGGATCGACTACATGAATCTGCAGATTATCAGGTTGCAGGGGTTCATCAATCGTTACGAAGAGACCGTGGGGAAGAGCGGATAGGCTCCGTCAAATGTGATGACCTCGAATTTCTTGTTTGTTGATTTCCTGGAAGAACGCTTCGTCGAATAAAATTTCGGCTCGCTTGTGGCGCGGATGATCAGGGAGCGATCTTGCGGCCGCCCGTAATGCAACCATTCGGAAATGAAGCGGACATGGCTTTGGTAGGTGGAAGCGCGAGGAGGTGCCCCCTCGCGCGGTGATATTTAGTCAACTCGCCTTGGCGTGGCGCTTGCCGCCAAGTGACTGCCACACTCCTTCCTGGACCTTTTTCACGGGAAGCACGGCGCGTGCGCCCCACAGCCGGGGGCGGCACCAGGAGTTGGTAAGTACGACGTCCCGAGGCGAGGGGAGTTCGGCGTCCCTGTCCAGCGAGGCCACCATGATGTTTCTGGTTTCCAGTTCGTTCACCTGCACGTTGTCTGGGATGCTCCTGAGTCCGCCGTACTCGATGAAGCGGCCGCTCCAGCCCCAGGCGGTGAGGCCCACCGAGGCGGTGGCGCCGATGAGCCCGTCATTGGACCCGCCGTGACCGGAAACATGGATTCCCTTTCCGGCACTCATGGCCTCACGCTGCGTTGCGAGGCGTTTGGCGCACTCCCGGCCAAACTCCACGAGTACGCCCATTGATCTGGTGTCGCAGGGCGCCACGCACAGCCCCGGGTCGCTTCCAGGCAGGGAGAGGGCCTCGATGTGCGCTGTTGCGCGCTCCACCAGCGGGGTGAAGAAGTCAGGATCAGGGGCGTCCACCACCAGACAGGCAGCACTGTTGTGCGAGGTGTAGGGGACGTCATCGTGGACGAGAAGCTGTTGCCGCACCACGCCGTGCAATGTGCATCCCTCAGGGAGTTCGGATTCGAACCAGCGGGCGAGCTTGCCTGTTCCGCGGTCCGCTTCCAGGGTGTCGGTGTCGTCCATGCCGATGAAGAATCTTACAGCCATGATGCGTCACATCCTTTTGTTTTGAGTGTGAATTCGCGCCATGTCGCGCTGTCCTGAACATGTCGCGGGGGAGGGGGGGGCCACCTGCCTTGTGCCGAATGGGGGCGGCATGTGTGATATTGTGTAAACTGCAATTATTTTACCTTGTTATAAGTAAAATCCTCTTGAGCGGGTTAGGTTTGGAAATCTAGTTCTATTTCAAAAAAAATACAACATTAATAGTCTATTCATGAATAGATGAAAATCGGGATGAAATGAATTTACTGTCACACTTTTGCCAGAATGTGAGCGTAATTGAACGAATAATGCATAGCCATTTACGCAAGAAAAACTCGTTCCATCAGTAGTGCAATGCGGGAGGTATAGGTAAGGCCGGATTAAATTGGCTGCAACGTGTTGTTGTGGCCCAAATGCATGACGTCCTCTCGTGGCACCGCACTTCTGGGAGTAGGGGTGACTGAAATGGAAGTTTGCCATATTGTTAACTGATTTTTAAAGCTTAAATGAGTAATTCTTGGTTGATGTTCATAGAGATAACAACGATGGATATTCTGCTCTTGTGTGGTCATGGCTGAGAAGATGTCGAAAAACCGGGAGGAGAGTTCAGGTGTCGCATGCAACAAACCGGAATTGCAGGGTAAGAATGTCTACTTAAAATGAGTTGTAAAAACAATGAATTAACCTGGACGGCACGGCTCAACCCCTTTCCCGCCTGGAAAAAAAGGAGTTGAAAGTGGACAAGCGCATGATGAACTGCTATTTAGCGCCACGACTCTAGTTTCAGGCGGCATCCTGGCTTGCACATTTCCTCGTGAAAAGCTATGGATGCCGGGTATTGTTCAGTATTAACCATAAACAGTTCGGCGAAAGCCGACCGTTGGGAGAAAGTGCGATGACCAAAGCGGATTTGATCAACATTATCCAATCCAAAGCTGGCCTGGAAACGAAAGCTGCCGCCGGGAAAGCCCTGGACGCCACCTTGGACGCCATCAGCGAAGCGCTGGCCGGTGGTGACGCCATCACCCTGGTTGGCTTCGGCACCTTCAAAGTCTCCGAGCGTGCCGCCCGCACCGGTCGCAACCCTCGCACCGGCGAGGAAATCCAGATTCCCGCCGCCAAGACCGTGAAATTTACTCCTGGCAAACGTCTGAAAGACGCTGTCAGCTAGACACAGGCGTTTTCTTCCCCGGGCCGTTCCCTTCTGGGGAGCGGCCCGCTCCTTCGAACCGGCCGGTGCCCACGGCAAGGGGTTTTGAATGCGCACACTCTATTGCGTTCAGGACTTCGGCCACGAGCGTTTCCAGCGGGTGGTGGACGGGGGGTTTCATCGTCTCCAGGTCTTCAACGCGGACAAGAGCGAATTGCTCGCGGAAGAGGCCAGCGAAACGGTGGTGGAATCCCACCCCTTCACTTGCGCCGAGTGCGGTGCTCCTGTCATTGATTTCGACTCCCCCCATCTGTCCCACGACCTGCGTCTCCTGATCAACAACCTCGAGTCCGGTATCTTTTCCGGCAGCGATGAGGCGCGCCGGCAATTCTTCGATACCGTGAAGACAGTCCAGGGCAAGGATATCCCGGCCCTGCTGAACGCACTGTCCAAGGCCCTGTGGTTCTAGGAAGCACTGCCTAATTACCCCCTTGGCTTCGTTGTTGCGAAAAAGGCAACCCCTTGTGTATGTTCAGCTATACGCGGCCTTGCCTTTTCCTTGCGCTTCGCCTGCGAACAATTCCACAGCATTTCCGCAAATGTGACTGCTCGGCGCCTCCCTGTGGCTTTCCCGCCCCGCACTTTACCCCTCTTCTGGTTCATGCCATAGTGCATGCTACCGAACCATGTTCAATACGGCGGCCGCTCCCTGCATTTGGGTTTGCCGCCCGTTATTCACGCAGGAGGTATACGGGATGAGCAGGAAAACGAACGCAACGCGTGGTCATATCATCTTCCTGGTGATCCTGGCGGTTCTGCTGGCCGGAGCCGGAACCGCCATGGGGGGGAACGCAATGATCTGGAAGGACGACAAGGGCGGGATTCACATTGGTGATAAACCGCCGGGAAACGAGGGCGCCTCGCGAAGCGTGGGTACGGCCAAACACGTACCCAGACAAAAGGCCGACATCGAGATCTACGTCACCGACACCTGCCCCCACTGCATCAAGGCGATCAACTACCTGAAGTCAAAGGGGCTCCGTTTCAAGACATACAACGTGCAGCATGACCGCACCGCGGCCCAGCGCATGCTCAAACTCAGCGGCGGAGCCCGTGGCGTTCCCTTTGCCATCATCAATGGCACCAAACTGCGCGGGTTCTCGGAAAAATCCTATGAAGCCGCCCTGTCCAAGAAGTGATTACGAGACAATAGAGGCTTGCTTGGCAAGGAAAGGGGGGCTCCCTCTCGCGTTTCTCTTGTCAAAGTGTATGTGGTAGGAATTGTGGTGAGTCGGGGGAAGGGTTCCGTCCCGGGATAACACCAAGTGATGACGAACCGAGCCCTAAAGCACGGTGCGGACCAGCACGCCTCCGTTACGCTCCACCGGGTCGGTGGGAACTTCCTGGGGGTACCAGATGCCGTGCTCCCTGTAGGCTTGAGCGGTCTTTTCGTTGGCCACCCGTGCGCGGGCCATGGCTATCCAGGCATCCTGCCCCTGTTCCTCCACGGAGTATTCCACGCGGGAAAGCCCTCCTCCGCCGACACTTCCGGTGTGGTTGTCAAAGTAGAATCCGTTGGACATGCCCTCGATTCCCCGTCCGCTGCGGCGATTGCCTTTGCGGTGTCCTGTGCTATACTTGAGTAACCAGAATACAAATATATACATCGAAGCCGGGCAGGGCAAGACGGTTTGTCCGGATCAAGGACTGGAGACGCCATGCGCATACTGGTCATAGAAGACGATCTGGAAGCGGCGGCCTACATGGTCAAGGGCCTGAAGGAGAGCGGCTGCGTGGTGGACCATGCTGCCGACGGCAAGGACGGGTTGTTCATGGCGGCCTCGGAGAACTACGACGCCCTGATCGTGGACCGCATGCTGCCCGGCAAAGACGGCCTGAGCATCATCAAGACCCTGCGCTCCACCGGGAACAAGACTCCGGTGCTGATCCTCAGCGCTCTGGGCGAGGTGGACGACCGGGTCAAGGGGCTGCGGGCCGGGGGCGACGACTACATGACCAAGCCCTACGCCTTTGCCGAACTGCTGGCCCGGCTCGAGGCCCTGCAGCGCCGCGGCAAGGTGGAGGCCGCCAACACCACCCTGGCCGTGGCCGACCTGGAGATGGACCTGGTCACCAGGACCGTGAAGCGCGCGGGCAGGGTCATCGACCTGCAGCCCAAGGAGTTCGCCCTGCTGGAGTATCTGATGCGCCACGCCGGTTCCATCGTCACACGCACCATGCTGCTGGAAAAGGTCTGGGACTACTCCTTCGATCCACAGACCAATGTCATCGACGTGCACATCAGCCGTCTGCGCCAGAAGATCGACAAGGGCTTTGACAAGCCCCTGCTGCACACCATCCGGGGCGCGGGCTACAGTCTCCATGGCGCCGATTAACATTCTCCGATCCACATCCTTCAGGTTGGCGCTGCTCTACCTGTTGCTCTTCGCCTTCAGCGTCGTGGTGCTGCTGGGCTTCATCTACTGGCGCACCGAGGGGTTTCTGGTCAGCCAGACCGAGGAGACCATCAACGCCGAAATCCTGGGCCTGTCCGAGCGCTACGAGCTCCTGGGCCTGGCCGGACTCATTCACATCATCAACGAACGCATCACCAACGACACCATCCGCTCCAGTATCTACCTGCTCGCCGACACCGAATTGCACCCCCTGGCCGGGAATCTGGACCGTTGGCCGCAGGAGCGCATGCCCCTGCGCGACTGGCAGAGTCTGAACCTCACCTCCAAGCAGGGCAAGACAACCCGCAAGGCCATGCTGCGGCACGTGTCCCTGGAGGGCGGGTTCCATCTGCTGGTTGGACGCGACGACACGGAAAAGTCCCGGGTGGAGAAGCTGATTATCAAGTCCATGGGGTGGGGCTTTGCCCTGACCCTGGTGCTGGGGCTGTTCGGCGGGGTGTTCATGAGCCGGAGCATGCTGCGCCGCATCGAGGTCATCAACCGCGCCACACGTGAGATCATGCGAGGCGACCTCTCCAGGCGCATCCCCATGCAGGGAACCCAGGACGAGTTCGATCAGCACGTCCAGAACCTCAACGACATGCTGGACCGCATCGAGAAGCTCATGGACGGGGTGCGGCAGGTTTCCGACAATATCGCCCATGACTTGCGCAGCCCCTTGAACCGCCTCCGGGCCAGGCTGGAGGTGGCCCTGTTCCACAAGAACGATGCGGAAGCCTACAGAGCCGCCATCGAGCAGGCCATTGCCGGTACCGATGAACTCATAGGCACCTTCAACGCCCTGCTCAAAATCGCCCAGGCCGAAATCGGCCTCAAGCGCGAAGATATCGTGATCCTTCACCTGGATGTCATCGCCAGGGACATGGCCGAGTTGTATGAACCCCTGGCCGAGGAAAAGGGCATTGTCCTGAAGACAAAAGAGCTGGCCCGGGTGGAACTCGAGGGAGACAGGCACCTGCTCTCCCAGGCAGTGGCCAATCTGTTGGACAATGCCATCAAGTACACGCCCCAAGGGGGGAGGATACAGATCTCCCTGGTGCGCAACCGGCGCTACGCCACCCTCACTGTGGCGGACAGCGGGCCGGGTATTCCAAGGGAGGCCAGGGAGAACGTCCTGCGCAGGTTCTACCGCCTGGAGGGAAGCCGCAACACGCCCGGTAGCGGCCTGGGGCTGTCGCTGGTGGCCGCGGTGGTCAAGCTGCACAACGCGGAGCTGCGCATGGAGGACAACCAACCCGGAGTGCGTATCAGCATCATTTTCGATATGTTGGAGCTGCAGCCTTCACGATCCCAGATCCCAAAGTCCGTCTAGCCTTCCCTTTACCGGCCACACCGCGTACCGCTGATTGATGTCCGAAAGCCCCAGGGAGCCGTTGTACAGGTACATGTACCAGGCGGTGTCGTTCTCCAACCTGGTGCTGGACCAGAAATATTGCGTGCTGGCCTGGAAGAACAGGTCCCCTTCGCTCCAGCGCCCGGTTCCCATGGCGTTGGGCAGCGCGGGGTTGAAATACTCCATAACCGGCAGGGTCATGATCTCCCGGATGGACGGCAGGCGCCAGTCGCCCGGCCTTGAACCGTCCTGCAGCACCATGTCCTCGCACCGGGTTCCGTCGTGCAGCTCGGATGCCGAGCGCATGGCCTCGTTCCAGGTGCGCCCCCCGACACAGTTGGCATGACGCAGCCAGATCAGCCCCGAGCGGGTGTCTGTGACGGTACCGTCCTTGTTGTCGATGAACCTGGGGCGCTGCAGGGGCACGTCACCGGCGGCAATGCCGCCCTTTTTCAAGCCATGGGAGCGGGGCGCAGGCAATGGCCCGTCCGCCTGCCCAAGGCGCGGAGACGTCCACAGGCTGGCGCAGAGCAGCGCCAGGTTAAGGGCGACGATCATTGACAGCGCCAGCAGGCGGCCCAGGCGGCGTCGTTGGGTGTCTGGAATCGTTCTTGGGAGGGTATGCCTTTGCATTGCACGTAGTAGATGTCAAAGGTTGGCACGTAGGACACGGTCGCTATGCGTTGTCCATTACGCAGTATGTGCACGCTCTGCAACTTGCTCTTGCCGTAGTTGGCGTTTTCATAGCTGCAAACAGGGTGGTCGACGCCGGCGACGGCCAGGGAGCACGCCATCGTGATCACCAGCAGCACGCAGCCGGCAAAGGCTTTGGTCATTCAGCTTCTCCTGCGTCGCTGTCCATCCGGAACAAAGGGGTGAGGAGGCGCCGCAGGTGCGCGCTCCTCTCGACAGCCTACTTGTTCTTTGCCTGGTCCGCCACCGCCTTGGCCTTGGCCGCCACGGCCTCCTGATCCCCAAGGTAGTGGTGCCCCAAGGGCTTCAATTTCTTGTCCAGCTCGTAGACCAGGGGCACTCCCGTGGGAATGTTCAGCTTGGCAATGGCATCATCTTCCATGTTGTCGAGATATTTGACAATGGCGCGCAGGCTGTTGCCATGGGCCGAGACCAGAACCCGGCGGCCGCTCAGGATCTCCGGCGCCAGGATCTCGTGCCAGAAGGGCAGGACCCGGGCGACAGTGTCCTTGAGGCTCTCTGCCAGAGGGAGGCGCTCGGCCGGGATGTCGGCGTACCGGCGTTCGTTCCCGGGAAAACGCGGATCCGATGGCTCCAGCGAAGGCGGCGGGGTGTCGTAGCTGCGGCGCCAGACAAACACCTGTTCGTCACCGTATTTCTCCGCGGTCTCGGCCTTGTTGAGGCCTTGCAGCGCTCCGTAATGCCGTTCGTTGAGCTCCCAGTGTTTGAACACGGGGAGCCACATGAGGTCCATGACGTCGAGCACTATGTCCAAGGTCTTCACCGCCCGCCGCAGGTAGGAAGTATAGCAGACATCGAAGTCGAAGCCTTCCTTGCGCAGCAGCTCCGCGCCTTCGCGCGCTTCCTGGCGGCCGAGGTCCGTAAGGTCCACATCGGTCCATCCGGTGAATCGGTTCTCCAGATTCCAGGCACTCTGACCGTGACGTATGAATACCACCTTGTACATGACACAGGCTCCTGTGGTGAGTTTGTGCGCTTTAACGTGCTCAACGCGTCGGATGCGCCGTCTTTCCCGGTTTACAGCGTGAATGATACATCAGGGCGTGGGAAAAGAACAGGCCCGTGGAAAATGAAAGGCAAGGCGTTGGGAGTGCTCTCGCTCCCCGATTTGTCAAAGTGTACGGATTGAGTTCGGTTTGCTGGACAAGAGGCGTTAAACATGTGTATATTTTTGAAAAAGTGTTCCAATTGGAAAATTGTGCGCCTATGATGGTGCATTCGACCGGATATGTGGAACAGAAGGTGTTGGTGCCCGTGGATCCTGGGGATTCTTGATTCGGTGCACGACGGGTGGAACCGGCAACGGGGTGGGTGGTGGTATCTCAATCGGAATACGATGCGTTGAAGCGGGAACTCGGGGAGGCCAGGAGGCGAATAGCCGATCTGGAGGCCCGCGTTTGCCCGGACGCCACAGCTATTGAACACGAGGGCGATGCGCTGTGGGAGTCTCTTGCCCATAACCCCCTTGCCGAGCTCATTTTCGGCTCTCCGAATGCCATGGTGTCGCTGGTGGACAGGGATCTGGTCTACAGGACTGTGAGCCCTGTCTATGAGCACTATTTCGGGCTGAAGCGCGACGACATAGTGGGCAGGGACGCCAGGGAGTTTTTCGATGAAAAGGACTTTGACCACGGCGCCCTGCCATGGCTGAGCTACTGCCTTGAAGGCGAATCCGTCGTCCAGGAGCAGTGGATGCGCTACCCAGCACTGGGACTGCGCTACGTTCACGTGATCTGCACGCCCATCCGCGACCGGCAAGGGGATGTCGTCGGTGTCCTCGACATCGCCTGGGATGTCACCCACCTTAGAGACATCATGAAGCTGGTGCAGAGTGAGCGGGATCAGCTGAACAAAATCCTGGGTACCCTGAACATCGGGCTCAGCCTCATCAATCAGGACTTGACCATCGCCTGGACCAATGAATCCATCAAGCGCGACTTCCTCGGGAAAGACCCGGTTGGACGCAAGTGCCATGACTTTTTCCGGCACCAGAACTCCCGATGCAGGGACTGCCCGGTCCGCGAGGCCTTTGAGACCGGGCTGGTGAGCAGTGTCGAATGGTACAGCCCGGTGAGGAATGTCTGGCTCTTGATTTGCGCCCAACCCATACGCGACGATCAGGGCAGGATAACCCATGCCCTGGAGGCGGTGACGGACATCACCGAACGAAAGCTCTACGTGGAGCGGCTCAAGGAGAGCGATCGGCGCGTGAACCTGGCCATGGAGGTGAGCAAGGCGGGTATCTGGGACGCCAACCTCGAGACCAGGGAGATGTACAAGAGCCCGAGCCTGCTAAAGCTGCTGGGCCTGGAAGTGGATCTACCGCCGCGGACCATCGAGAAGTGGTATGGGTATGTACATCAGGAGGATTTGCGGCGAGTGCGGGAAGGTTTCGCACAGGTCCGGCTGGAGCGCACCCCAGAGGGGATCTGGCAGGAGTACCGCATGCGCAAGGGGAATGGTTGGATCTGGGTGCGCAGCCTGATGAGCGTGGTGGAGAGGAACGAGCAGGGCGGGCCCAGGCGTGTCATCGGTATCAGCATGGACATCACCGGGGAGCGCGACATACGAGAGAAGCTTCAGCATTCCGAGCAGATGTATCATGATATATTCAACTCCAGCACAGACGCCATAATGCTCTTCGACATCGACACCATGAACATCGTGGACGCCAACAGCGCCTTTTCGGAGCTGTTCGGATATGCCGGCGACGAGATCGCCCGGCTGGGTATAGACGACATCAGCCAAGGAACCTACCCCAACTCCCTGGAGGGGGCGTACGAGAACCTCGAGGTGTTGCGCCAGTCCGGATCGCAGGTCCTGGAGTGGTGGTGCAGGAAAAAGGGCGGACAGCTGTTCTGGGCCGAGGCTCATATTAAGTTCATGGTTGTGCAGGGCAAGCAACGGCTCTTCGCCTCCCTTCGCGACATCACCGGAAGGATCCAGACCCAGCAGGCCCTGGAAAACAGGGAGCGAACCCTGCGAGGCATTCTCGAAGCCGCACCCTTGCTCATCGGCCTCGTCACGCAGGGTTTCGTGGTCTGGAGCAATTACCAGGTGCGGGCCATTCTGGGGTATGACAGGGAAGAAGTGGAGGGAATGGAACTCTCCACCTTTTTCAAGGACGAGGATGCCTATCTGGAGATCAGGGAGCGGTTCGAAAAGCAGCTCGCCAAGGGCGGCATGGCCATGCTCGAGAGCGATCTACGCCACAAGAACGGCAGCATGATTTCTGTGGTTATCAGGCTCGCCCCTCTTGATCCGAGGCACCCGGTGGGTGACGCCATTTGCACCATCACGGACATCTCCTACCGCAAGCAGTGGGAGCTGGCCCTGATGGAGCGCGAGGCCAGGTACCGCGACATCTTTGACAACGCACCGGTGGGAATCTTGAGAACCACGCTGGAGGGCAGGGTGCATCAGGTGAACCAGGCCTTTGCGGACATGCTGGGTTATGATTCGCCCCAGAAGGCCCTGGAAGCCTTTGGCAGGGATATCCGCAAGGTATATGTGTCCGGGGAGTTGTTCGACGACCTGAGACAGGAGTTGCAGCGCAACAAGGCGGTGAAGGACTTCGAAGTCGAATGGCTGAACCGGAAGGGAGAATGCAGGATCATGATGCTCAACCTGCGGTACATCGAAGAGGGAACCCAAGCCATGATAGACGGCTTTGTAACCGACCTCACCCAGCGGCGGAGAGCCGAACTCGATGCCAGGGAGCGAGACAAACAGCTCATCCAGGCGGACAAGCTCATCTCCCTGGGGATCCTCAGTTCCGGTGTGGCTCATGAGATCAACAACCCCAACAATTTCATCGGCCTCAACGCACCGCTTCTGCAAAAGGCCTGGGACGCGCTGATACCGGTGCTGGACTCCGTGGCCGAAACCGAAGGGGACTTCATGATCGGCGCGCTCCCCTATTCGCGGATGAAGAGGCATCTCCCCAGGCTGCTCGATGGAATCAGCTCCGGGTCGAAACGCATCAAGGACATAGTCGAGAGCATGCGCCGGCTGTCCAACCCTGATCAGCAGGGGCCGAGCGGAGACCTGGATCTCAACGATTGCGTGCGGGCCACACTTCCGTTCATCAACGTCCGCCTCGCCAAGAACCGGTGCCAGCTGGAGTTGGACCTGGACAAGGACATTCCCCTGGTGAAGGGGTACGGCCAGCAGGTGGAGCAGGTGATCCTGAACCTGATGCTCAACGCCCTGGACGCCATGGACAGGACCGGAGGGAAATTGCTGGTCCGTACTGGCTGCAACCTGGAATCCGGGCGGGTGGAGGTCACGGTGAAGGATCATGGATGCGGCATAGCCCCCGATCATTTGGACAAGCTCTTCACCCCGTTTTTCACCACCAAGCGAGGTTCGGGCGGAACTGGATTGGGACTGGCAATTTCCGAGAAAATCATGCAACTCCATGGGGGAGGCATCGTGCTTCGCGACAACGACTCAGAACCGGGTGCAACCGCCATGATCCATTTTCCAAACCCCAACCAAGGCCAAGGGGTCGCATCATGATCTGCAACAGCAACCCGCTCCACCC
Source organism: Desulfovibrionaceae bacterium (assembly GCA_963674665.2). GTDB lineage: Bacteria > Desulfobacterota > Desulfovibrionia > Desulfovibrionales > Desulfovibrionaceae. The sequence goes on from CAXXPL010000001.1 coordinate 297,684, forward strand.
GATACTACTTGTGGACGACGAACCCAGCGCCCTGGAGAGCCTGTCCATTGCGCTGGAGTTCATGGGTTACGACAACATCCGCACGAGCGAGTCCGCGGAACAGGCGCTGAAGGTGATCAGGGAGCAGGACATCGAGGCCTTGCTCCTGGACATGGTCATGCCTGACGTTCCGGGGGAGCAACTGCTGGAGGACATCGTGCTGGAGCAGCCGGACGTGCCTGTAATCATGGTCACGGCCATCAATGATCTGGACACGGCGGTGCGCTGCATGCGCAAGGGGGCCTTTGACTACATAACCAAGCCAGTGGACTCGGAGCGGCTGGCCACAGCCCTGTGCAAGGCCCTGGAACGCAGGAGCCTGAACAGGCAGCTCCAGGTGCTCAGGCGCAACACCCTGCACCCGGCCAAAAGCATCCCGCAGGCGTTTTCCGATTTCCTGACCAGAGAGCCGGCGGTTATTAAAATTTTGCAGTATTGCGAGGCTGTGGCCCAAAGCTCCGAACCCGTGCTCATCACAGGGGAGACCGGAGCGGGCAAGGAGCTCATCGCCCGGGGCATTCACGAGGCCAGTGGCAGAAGAGGAGAGTTCGTGGCCCTGAATGTTGCCGGGCTTGACGACCAGGTATTTGCGGACACCTTGTTCGGCCACAAAAAGGGCGCCTTCACCAATGCGGATCAGAACCGCCTCGGGTTGGTGGAGAAGGCCGCGCATGGCACCCTGTTTCTCGACGAGATCGGGGAGTTGTCCGAACTGTCGCAGCTGAAGCTGCTGCGTATGCTGCAGGAGCGCGAGTTCCACCCCCTGGGCGCGGACACGCCGGTCATCTCCTCGGCACGCATCGTGGTGGCGACAAATGTCTCGATTCAGGAGGCCATGAAAAAAAACACGTTTCGTCAGGATCTCTATTTCAGGCTCAAGACCCATTGCGTGCACCTCCCCCCCCTGCGGGAGCGCAAGGGGGACGTTCCCCTGCTGCTGGAGCATTTCGTGGTATCCGCGGCGGAGAGGATGGGCAAGGAGACTCCCACCTACCCCAAGGAGTTGGCACAGCTGCTCGGAACATATCACTTCCCGGGAAATGTCCGGGAATTGCGGGCCATGGTGTACGACGCGGTAAGTGTGCACACGTCCCACGTGCTCTCCATGAACAGTTTCAAGCAGGCCATGGGAGGCGTGCGACCTGAATCGAACAACGGCTCCCCGTCAGAAAGCGGTGTGTTCGAGGATCTCGTCACGCTGCCCACGCTGCGGGAAGCGGCTGACGCCTTGGTGGAAGAGGCCATGGAACGCTCCCAGGGCAATCAGCGAATCGCGGCGGGCATGCTCGGCATCACTCCTTCGGCCTTGAACAAGCGCCTGAAGCAGCGGGATGGGGAGAACGGCTGAGACCGTCGGCCCTGAAGTCGTCATCGGGCAGGGGCTGTATGAACAGGGTTGATTTGTTTCAATTATGTGTCAAAAAGTACCTCGCAGATAAAGATAGTAAAAACAAATTGTTGAGTTTTTGTGCAATGAAAAAGCCGATTTGAGATTGACTTTTCTCATACCCTTCCGACTTTCTTCCTTATTTATTTACGTTATTTATTTCAGCAAGATAGCTTGACGTGCCATTGTGGAACGATTCTTTCATAGGGACCTTCGGCCGCGTGAGGCCGTTTGTCTGAAGCGCAGGACTTTAGATTACATCGAGGCATCAAGGATTTTTATCACGGGGGTCGATATGTTCAAAAATCTGAAGCTGGGAATCAAGCTGGGGATGGGATTCTGCTTTCTCATTCTGCTTTCAGTGCTCGTGGGCGGAGTGGGTATGCTCGGTTTCAAGCAAGTGAAGCATAATACGGACATTGTAAGTGGCCTGGATGAAGTCATGACCGCCATGCAGCACGCGCGGCAACAGGAAAAGAACTTCATCATGCGCAAGGACAATAAATACATTGATGCCGTGAACGAATCGGTTAAGATGATCCAGAGTGCCGTCGCAGTGGTGCGAAACGAGATGAGCGAGGCACGGGACAAGGCCGAGATGGATCAGATTCTTGATTCCGTGAACAAGTACAGCATGGCATTCAGCTCCTATGTTGAACTGGATATCGACTCCGGCAAGCAGGCCCAGGTGTGGCGTGATCTCACCACCGAGGTCTACGAACTGGGGGTAGTTGTCCGCGAGGACATCGTGAACACGGAGCGTGACCGCGCCGCCGGTCAGGAGTACGGAAATTCGCTTTTAAAGTGGATGGAGATCAGCGACAGCTTCAACATGGACATTTCCCGGAACTTTCTCTCCCTGCGCGTGGCGGCCCTCTACTTCATCCTGAAGCGCAACGACACCGAGTGGGGAAACTTCCAGAAGTGGGCCGAAGACCTGCACAAGGGCATCGATAAGTGGGCACAGCTGGGCAAGGATGACGCCCGGGTCCAGGAAGTGGCCAAGAAGATGACCGCAGCCATCAATACCTATATTCAGGCCGGTCAGAATTACTACAATAACATTCAGAATCAGAACAAGGCCGAGCAGGAGATGATCTCCTCGGCCCAGCTGTTGACCAAGATCTGTGAGGACACGCGTGTCGAGCAGTTGAGTAAGATGAACGACGCCATCTCCAGCTCCAACCGCTTGATAACCATCGGCGCCATTGTTTCCGCCCTCATAGGCATGGCCTTCGCCTTTTTCCTGACGCGCGGCATCACCGTTCCCATCCGAAAGGTCGTGGAGTATGCCAAGAAGATGGCCGAAGGTGATCTGGACCAGAACGTGGCCACGGACAGGAAGGACGAGATCGGCGACCTGCTCGGCGCCATGGGCACCCTGCTGGATGCGGAAAAGAACGTGGTTCAGACCGTAAGCGGCCTGGCCAGCGGTGATCTCGATCAGCACGTAACCGAGCGCTCCAAAAAGGATGTGCTGATGCAGGCCATCATCGCCCTCACCAAGGCGGAGCGCAAGGTGGCCGATCTGGCCAGGGAGATTTCCCAGGGCAACCTGATGGTCGAGGCTCATGCCAGGTCCGCCAGCGATGTGCTCATGATTTCGCTGCAGGAGATGATCAACCGCACCACCGAGGTGGTGGGCAATATCCAGACCGGCGCGGAAGAGGTCTCGGCGGGCAGCGAACAGATGTCCTCCACCGCGGAAAGCCTCTCTCAGGGCGCATCCGAGCAGGCTTCCAGCGTGGAGGAGAGTTCCGCCTCCATGGAAGAGATGGCCGCCTCCATCGCCCAGAACGCGGACAACGCCAAGCAGACCGAGGCCATAGCCCTGCGCGCGGCGGAAGACGCCCGTTCCTCCGGCCTGGCGGTGTCGGAGGCCGTGCAGGCCATGAAGGACATTGCGGAAAAGATCTCCATCATTCAGGAGATCGCCAGGCAGACCGACCTGCTGGCCCTCAACGCGGCCATCGAGGCGGCGCGTGCGGGAGAGCACGGCAAGGGCTTCGCAGTGGTGGCCTCGGAAGTCAGAAAGCTGGCCGAACGCAGCCAGGAGGCCGCGGAAGAGATCACCGTGCTGTCAGCCAAGTCCACGGACGTGGCGGAACGCGCAGGCGAGATGCTGGCCAAGCTTGTGCCCGATATTCAGAAGACCGCGGAGCTGGTGCAGGAGATCAGCGCTTCCAGCACCGAGCAGTCCGAAGGCGCAAGCCAGGTGAACGAGGCTCTGCAGCAGCTCGACACCGTAGTGCAGCAGAACTCCGCGGCGGCCGAGGAAATGTCTTCCACTGCGGAGGAGTTGGCGGCTCAGGCCCAGCAGCTGCAGTATACCATCAACTTCTTCCGCATTCATGCGAGTTCCGCGTCCAAGGGTGGTGATAAAAAGCAGCTCCCGTCCAAGAGCCCGTCACTGCCGGCCGGAAAGTCTGATAACGGTAAGAAGTTGCGGTTGGATCTTGGCCAGGATTCCCTCGCGGATGCCGAAGATACGGAATTCGAACGTTTCTAGGGCCGGAAACCACCAAAAGGAGGCCGGCTATGAGCGATGCGTACGACAAATACCTTACATTTACCCTGGATGAAGACTTCTTCGCCCTGGATATCAGTTCGGTGCGCGAGGTTCAGGACTACACGGAAATAACACGCATCCCCGAGTCCCTGCCCCACATGCGCGGCGTGGTGAACCTCAGGGGGAGCGCGGTACCGGTGCTGGACATCAAGATGAAGTTCGGCATGCGGAGAACGGAACAGACCATCAACACCAGGATCATAATCATGACCATCGAGCGCTCCGGCAAGGAGCAGCTCGTGGGCATGCTTGCCGACTCCGTGAAGGAGGTCCTGGAGATAGGCGCCAAGGATATCGCCCCCGCGCCCAGAATGGGCACAAGGGTTCATGTGGACAACATCCTGGGCGTGTCGAGAAAGGACGATCGGTTCATCCTCATCCTGGACCTGGACAGGATCATCAGCACCAAGGAGCTGTTGGATGAGGAGTGTGCAAAGACCGATCCTGCCTGCCAGCCTGACGAGGCTCCGGCGGAAGAGGCGGGACCGACGGAACAGGCGCAAGAAGATGACAAGGGAGAGTGACCATGAAGATAGAGTTTGAGGGTGATTGCTCGGTTCAGAGAAACGGCGAACTCCTGGTTAGGCTCCGCGATGCGGTGGCCGAATCCAAGGACGAACTCGTCCTGAGTTTTGCCGGAGTGCAGGGCGCTGACTTGTCGTTCTTCCAGCTTCTGGCGTCCACACGCCGTTCATGCCAGACCATGGGAAAAAAGCTGGTCTTGAACAGGGATCTCCCTGAAGACCTGTCCTTGAGCGCCAGGCGGACCGGATTTGCCGAGATTGCGGTGGCGCCCGAAGGGGCGCAGGCAACGTAGCCGGGTGCCGCGACGGTATGACTGCCGCAACTTGAAGCGCGACACCCGGTTAACAACAATGAGCTGAATCGACAGCTCGTCAGGAGACTATTCGATGGGCAAGAGCATCATGACAGTGGACGACTCGGCCAGCGTACGGCAGATGGTTTCGTTCACCCTCAAGAATGCCGGATATGACGTCGTGGAGGCGCAGGACGGGCAGGAGGCCCTGCACAAGCTCACTCCCAACGTCGGGATGATTATAACGGACTTGAACATGCCCAACATGGACGGCATAGAACTCATCAAGGCCGTACGCGGAGGAGCAGGGGACAAATTCATGCCCATCATCCTGCTCACAACCGAGTCCCAGGCCTCGAAAAAGGTCGAGGGTAAGGCTGCGGGGGCCACGGGATGGGTGGTGAAGCCCTTCAAGCCGGACCAGTTGCTTGCCGTGGTCAAGAAAGTTTACAGATAGACGGCGTGAAATTGCCCTGCCCCGGATTGAAAAAGGTAATGCCACCGCATGTTTTCCTGGCATAACCAGACAGAGGTGCCCGATGAGCCTTTTGGACGCTGCTAGCCAAGCATATCTGGACGAAGCGCGGGAAATGCTTTCCGATCTCGAGGAAGGCCTTCTGGAGATAGAAGAGGACCCCGGGAACAAGGAGTGCCTTGCGCGCGTCTTCCGCGCCATGCACACCATCAAGGGATCTGGCTCCATGTTCGGCTTCGACGAGATCGCGCGTTTCTGTCATGACGTGGAAACCGTGCTGGACAGGGTGCGCAACGGTGAAGTCACCTTTACCAAGGAACTCATGACGCTCACCCTGCAGGCCAAGGATCACATCCACGGCCTGCTTCAGGAGCCGCCGGAAGGAACCTCGGAGTCCGTGGCCAAGTCCGACGAGCTCCTGACCAAGTTCAGGCGGTTTCTGGACACCGACACAACAGAGGCCGCGCCCAGGGAGAGCGAGGAGAAGCCGTCCGCATCTCAGGAGCAAATGGAGACCTGGTGGATTCGATACCGCCCCTTTGCGGATACCTTTCTCAGTGGCAGCAAGCCTTTGGGCCTGGTTCACGAGCTGTTGGGGATGGGGCGCGGAATGGAGATTTTCCATTCCGAGGACATCCCCCCCCTGGATAACTACGAGGCCGAAAAAGCCTATGGCTGGTGGGATCTGCTGCTGGTCACCGATCTGGGGGAGAACGCCCTGCGCGATGTGTTCATCTTTGTGGAGGATGAATGCAGCCTTGAGGTACGGCTGTTGTGCAAGAGTTCGGTCCGAGGAGCGGACATGGAGGAATTGGCCAAGGTCATCGAAGACAACCCCCAGGAGGCCTTCGCCACCTTGTACGATTCCTTGCAAAAGGTTTGTTTGTCTTGCACCTCGCAGCGGGACAAGGCCAAGTCGTCACAGGCAAAGGCCGCCCCGCCCCGCCAGGCGCCAGTTGCCCAGACATCGAGCATCCGGGTGGATGCCAAGCGCCTGGACAACCTGGTGAACATGGTCGGCGAGATGGTCATCCTTCAGGCCAGGCTGGTCATTGCCTCGAAATCCATCCGCAACTCACTTGTGTCGCAGATAGCCGAGGACATGGAGCGTCTCACTGTACAGATGCGGGAGAACGCCCTTGGCATGCGCATGCTCCCCATCGGCACTGTCTTCGGCAGCATGCGGCGCATGGTCCGGGACGTGGCCGACTCACTTGGCAAGGAAGTGGACTTTGTCACCGAGGGCGGTGACACTGAGTTGGACAAGACAGTCATCGACCAGCTCAAGGACCCCCTGATGCATATCCTGCGCAACGCCCTCGATCACGGGCTGGAGACCCCTGAGGACCGTGAGGCACTGGACAAGTCCAGGGAGGGGATGCTGCTGCTGCGCGCCGAGCACTCCCGGGGGGACGTGCTCCTGGAAATCACCGACGACGGCAGGGGCATCAATCCGGACAAGCTGCGCCAGGCGGCCATTGACAAGGGGTTGATCCCCGCGGACGCGTTGCTGGACAGAAAGGAGACCCTCGGGCTCCTGTTCCTGCCGGGATTCTCCACTGCCAAGAAGGTCACCGGACTTTCGGGCCGTGGCGTGGGCATGGACGTGGTCAAACGTTCCATCGACGCGATCCGCGGAAGCGTGGACATCGAGACCACCGAAGGCAAGGGCACCACCATCGCCATCCGCCTGCCCCTCACCCTGGCCATCATAGACGGGCTCAATGTTCTTGTGGGACGAGAATCGTACATTTTCCCCCTTGTCCATGTGGAATCCTGCCAGGAGAGATTTTTGAATGGGCAGGTGCCGCTGGTAAACACCATGGAGTACATGGGCAACATGATTCCCTGCGTGAGCATGCGCAACCTCCTGCACACCCCCGGGGAGCAGCCCGGCTACGAGCGTGTCATCGTGGTAAACGTGGAGGATTCCCTCGTGGGTCTGGCGGTGGACAGCGTCATCGGACGACAGCAGGCCGTCATCAAGAGTTTGAGCGAAATGTACGAGGAGGTGGATTTCATTTCCGGCACCACGGTGAACGGTCATGGCAGCATCTCCCTCATCCTCGATATTCCGCAGGTTGTTCGGCGCGCCGTACGGAACGATGGTCAGGTCCACCTATAGTCCATGTGACAAGGAGAGCTACGATGCACGCCACCTCTGTGCGCCCGAACAACATGAAACACATCCTGGTGGTGGATGACTCCAAGTCGTTCCGGCATTTCATTGTCGGACTGCTGCAGGAGAAGGGATACCGCGTCACCCAGGCCGGAAGCGGGCGCGCCGCCTTCGCTTTGCTCAAGAATCTTCGGTTCGACCTCGTCATCAGCGATGTGATCATGGACGACGGAGACGGCCTGGAGCTCCGCGACATGATGCTCAGCGACAACAGGCTGACCGTGATACCCTTCATAGTCATGACCACCAACCGCCGCCACGACGGACCCCAGGCCTTCGAGGGGCGCGGCATCGCGGGCTACCTGGTGAAGCCGTTCCTGCCCGGGCAGTTGCTGATCATGGTCAAGAGGCTACTGGCGACCTACGACGAGATTCTGATCCAGCAGCAGGACAAGATCATGCTGGAGCGGAGGCTGCTGTTCGGCGCCATCTCCAGCCTGGCCCGGGCGCTCAACGCGCGCGATGGCTACACCAAGTCCCACTCCGACTCAGTGGGCAGGCTCGTGGTGCGCATAAGCCGCCGCATGGGGCTCTCCAACCAGGACATCGAATATCTCTACCTGGCCGGGCAATTGCACGACCTGGGGAAAATCGGCATCCCGGACTCCATCCTGCAAAAGCCCAGCAAGCTGACGGACGAGGAGTACGAGGTCATCAAGACCCATTCCGTGGTGGGGGCGAACATCATCGCGCCCATACCGGGCATGAGCCAGGTGGCCAAGGCCATCCGCCACCATCACGAGCGCTACGACGGCAAGGGATATCCGGATGGTATCTCCGGGGGCGACATCCCCCTGTGGGCCAGAATCCTGGCCGTTGCCGACACCTTCGACTCCCTGACCAGCGACCGCCCCTACAGGGAGGGGTTCCCCCTGGACCAGGCCTACGGGATCATCAAGGATGTCTCCGGGACCCAACTCTGCCCGGATTGCGTGGAGGCCTTCCTGGCCACAGCGCCGGACGAATCCGGCGCCCGTACACCGTTTGTGGAGTTCGGGCATGTTTCGGGCGATATCCCGGAGTCCTTTTCCCTGTAACCTAGGATTGAAGCATATTCCGGACGGACCGTCAGGGGGGGGCTCCGCCAAGCGGGCTCTTCCCGAGACTCTGGGCATGGCAACGCCTTCCATGTTGCGGTTTGCCCGCTTTCGCAGTATTCCCAAACAAAGATGCGGAGCATGTTCGTGACGCGGTATCCATGCCGTGATGGACAATCCGGGTGCCGGCCCCGTTTTTATGAGAGCCTTTCGTACCCGGGCAATCCACTTTCATCTCACTGATCGGACAGGAACATCAGCGGCGGCACGGAAGAGGGGCCTTGAAAGCGCTTTTCCGACGGTGTCCCGCGCCGCATGAATAGAAAACAAGTCACCAGGGGCGGGTCGCGCCGGCACCTGGCAAGACGTTCAGCCAGCCCGAGAGGTCAGGATGCCGGTTCGCAAAGTATTGAAAAACTGGGGAGAGCGCTTCTTTTTTGACGAGGAGACCATCTTCTTCGCCCTGCTCTTGCTCGGAGTCTCCAGTATAGTCATTTTTTACGGCTCCATACTGCTCCCCTTCTTTATCGCCCTGGTCATAGCCTTCCTGCTGCAAGGAATGGTGGGCTTCCTGCGCAAAAAACTGAAATTGCCGCGCTTCGCCGCCGTGATCATCGCCTACTGCGTGTTCCTGGGCATGGCCCTGGGCGCCCTGGTCTGGCTGCTGCCTCTGCTCTGGGAGCAGCTCGGCGACTTCATCAGGGAACTGCCAAGCATCCTGCGCATGATCCAGGAGTGGTTCGTCAAGCTGCAGGAGGCCTATCCGCAGATTCTCTCGGAAGACTATGTGACCAATCTGCTCTCCGAGGTAACCAGGGAGCTGCGCCAGACCGGACAGATCGTGCTCAGCTTTTCCATGTCCAACATCCCCAACCTCGTGGCCTGGACAATCTACCTCATTCTGGTGCCCATCCTGGTGTTCTTCATGCTCAAGGACCAGCCCAGGCTGCTGCGCTACGTGGCCTCCATGCTGCCCCGCAAGCGCGTGCTGCTGGACAAGATCTGGAAGGAGATGGATTCCCAGATCGCCAACTATGTGCGGGGCAAGGTGGTGGAGATCATTATCGTGGGCATGGTCACCTGGATCGCCTTTGCCATCTTCGGCCTGCGCTACGCCGAATTGCTCGGCCTCATGGTGGGGCTCTCCGTGGTCGTTCCCTACGTGGGAGCGAGCCTTGTCACCATTCCGGTCATCGTGGTGTCACTGTTCCAGTTCGGCTGGTCCGCCACCTCGGCCTGGGTGGTGGGCGTGTACCTGATCATCCAGGTCATCGACGGGAACGTGCTGGTGCCCCTGCTCTTCTCCGAGGCCGTGAACCTGCATCCGGTCTCCATCATCCTGGCTGTGCTCTTCTTTGGCGGGATCTGGGGTTTCTGGGGCGTTTTCCTGGCCATCCCCCTGGCCACCCTCATCAAGACCATCCTCATCTCCTGGCCCAGAAGCCCGGAGGAGAACGGCTCGGCTGCGTAATATCGCAGTACCTTTTTATGGGATGATTATCGGGTGAGCCATCTTCAGATGGTTTCTCCCTCGCAAGCTCTGCGGAAGATGACTTTTATCATTACCAAGGGGAGAAGCCCGAAGTCGGACTTCTCCCCTTGGTAATGGTGATGCTTGTTGTTTTCAGGAGGTTGTTTCCTGTTTCTCCGTATCCGGAGCCTCCGGTTTCTTGACCTTGTGTCTGGAAACCACGTGATACCCCTCTGAGAAGGCGCGCACCCGGCGCTGCACGCGGATGAGACGCTTGAGGATCTCACCCATGCCGAAGAGGGTGACGGAAAAGACCAGACAGCCGCAGAGGAACAGGAAGCCGCCGATGGCGAAGAACATGTTCAGGGTTTCGTTGTCCTTGTCCGTATTCCAGAGCAAGACCAGGCAGCCGATGATGCCTATGATCCAGATGATGTGCCCGGTGACGCGGAGGATATCCTCCATGGGCAACCGGGACACGGGGTTGTCCATTTCGTAACCCACCACGTGCGCGCTTTTGCAGTGGGGGCATTTGTCCATGGTATCCTCGAACACGGTCCCGCATATTTCACATTGCAGCATGGTCGTTTCTCCCTTTATGCCGCGCTGGTACTGACCGCGGGCTTGATGCGCGTGCGTTGCAACAGGAAGATGCCGAAGAACAGGGCGATGCCGATGAGGTAGCACCAGTAGCGCTGGCCGTAGGGCACGCCAAGATGGTTGGCCACGGCGTCAGGACGCATCATGATGAAGGTGACGGCGAGGAACAGGGGGATTTCCCAGAACTTGTTCCTGGTGAAGAAGTACCCCTGGGTGGCCGAGGCGAATGCGAAGTTGCCCAGCAGGGTCATGGCGAAGATGAAGATGCCCTGTACCCACGAATTGATGCCATGCAGGATGATGTCGTGGTTGAAGATGAACATGAAGGGCAGGATCGCGGTCCGGATGTCGTACATGAAACCCTGGATGCCCGTGGGAACGGGGGGCGATTCCGCGATGGCGGCGGCGGCGTAGGCGGCCAACCCCACCGGCGGAGTGTCGTCCGCCAGGATGCCGAAGTAGAAGCAGAACAGGTGCGCGGCCATGAGCGGCACCTCGAATCCCTGCATGCCGCCGAGGGTTACGATGGCCGGGGCTGTGAGCGAGGCCATGACAATGTAGGTGGCGGTGGTGGGCAGGCCCATGCCGATGAGCAGGCTTGCACCGGCGGTGATCACCAGCATCAGGAAGATGTTGCCCATGGAGAGCACGTCGATGATCTGGGTGATCAGGCCGCCCAGGCCCAGGGCCACGACGCCGACGATGATACCGGCCGCGGCCGTGGCCATGGCCACGCCCGCCATGTTCCTGGCGCCGTCGGCCAGGGAGACCAGGATGTCGTTGATGCCCTCCTTGAAGGCCGGCCACAAGGGTTCGCCGCGAACCCTTGCCTTGATGGGATGCTGCAGCAGCATGATCACGGAGAGCACCAGGATGGCGCGGAAGGCCGCCAGCTCGGGAGAGTGGCGTACCACGATGAGTTCATAGAGCAGCATGATCAGCGGCAGGAGGTAGTGAAGGCCGTTGAGCAGGGTTTTGGTCAGGCTGGGCAGCTCCCTCCAGGGGATGCCCTTGAGGCCGAGCTTGCAGGCCTCGATGTGGGAAATGTAGAGCAACGCGCCGTAGGACGCGAAGGCCGGTATGGCCGCCGCCTTGACCACCTCGATGTAGGGCACGTTCACGTACTCCGCGATGATAAAGGCCGCCGCCCCCATGATTGGGGGGGCGAGCTGCCCGTCCGTGCTGGCCGCCACCTCGATGGCGCCGGCCTTGGTGGCGGGGTAGCCCACCTTTTTCATCAGCGGAATGGTGAAGGTGCCGGTGGTCACGATGTTGGCGATGGAGGAACCCGAGACCATGCCGGTAAGGCCTGAGCCCAGGATGGCCGCCTTGGCCGGCCCCCCTCGGAAGCCTCCGAGCACCGAAAGCGCAAGCTGGATGAAGAAGTGCCCGGCCCCCGCTTTTTCCAGCATGGTGCCGAACAGCACGAAGAGAAAGACGATGGTGGCGGACACGTCCAGGGGGATGCCGTAGATGCCCTCGGAACTCATGGTCATCTGCCCCAGATAGCGTGTCAGGGACACGCCCTTGAAGGCGATGACGTCGGGCATGTACGGGCCGAGAAAGGCATACGCCGAAAACAGGATGGCTATGGCCGGCAAGGCCGGGCCAATGACCCTGCGGGTGGCCTCCAGCAGGAGCACCACGAGGATCACGCCAAAGATGATGTCGCGCATTATGGGCTGGCCATAGCGCATGGCGATGCCGTCACGGTCGATGAAAAGATAGAGCGCGGTAAAGGCCGCGAGAAAAGCCAGCGCATAGTCCACGATGGTGACGCGGTGCATGACCAGCAACCAGCGCAGGTCCGGGCGCCAGTTGGGCGTGAATTTGAACATGGGAATATTCATGTAAATCAGGCAGATAGCGAATGCCAGATGGATTGCCCTGATGAACAGGGTGTCCAGGATCAGCCAGCTCGCCGTGGAGAGCTGGAACAGGGACCAGGCGATGGCGATGACCATGGTTACATACTTGGCCACCCCTTCGTTTTCCTGGGACATTCCATGTTCCTGTTCGGCGAGTTTCTGGGCGTACTCCACTCCGTGGGTCTTGATCTGCTCGTTCTGCATGCCGGATAACCTCGGTGGACAAGTGCGTATACGTGAAACAGGGCCGGGCGCCGTTCTCGGCGGCCCGGCCCGTCAGTCTCGGCCAGCCGCTATTTCAGCAGGCCGGCTTCCTTGTAGTACTTTTCAGCGCCCGGATGCAGGGGGGCGGAGAGGCCTTCAAGCATGCTTTCCTTGGTCAGGTGCTTGTAGGCGGGGTGCAGCTTCTTGAAATCTTCGAGGTTGTCGAAAACTTCCTTGGTGATGGCGTACACGACTTCGTCAGGCACCTTGGCGGAGGTGACGAAGGTGGCCTTCACGCCGAAGGTGGGAACGTCGGCGTCGTTGGCGGCGCCTTCATAGTACTCGATGGGCACAACGGCCTTGGCGTAGTAGGGGTACTTCTTCATCAGCTCGTCGATGCCAGGACCGTCGATGGCGACGATGCGGACCTTGCGGGCGCCGGCGGTGGCTTCCTTGATGGCGCCGGAGGGATGCCCAACGGTGTAGAAGAAGGCGTCCAGGCGGTTGTCCTGCAGCAGACCGGGAGCCTCGGCGGCCTTGATCTGCTCGGCGGTCAGGTCTTTTTCGAAATCCAGGCCCACGGCGGACAGGGCGTCGATGGAGTTCTGGCGCTGGCCGGAGCCGGGGTTGCCGATGTTCACGGCTTTGCCCTTGAGGTCCGTGATGTTCTTGATGCCGGTGTCTTCACCGGCCACCAGGGTCAGGGACTCGGGGTGGATGCTGAAAACAGCGCGCAGATCGGTCTGGGGCTTGCCTTCCCACTCGGCCAGACCCTTCACTGCCTGGTACTGGCGATCGGACTGGGCCACGCCGAATTCCAGGTCACCGGCCATGATGGCGTTGATGTTGAACACGGAGCCGCCGGTGGACTCGACCGTGGCGCGGATGCCGTACTGGTCGCGTTTGTTGTTGACCATTTTGGCAATGGCGCCGCCGGTGGGATAGTACACGCCGGTGATGCCGCCGGTGCCGATGGTCACGAAGGTTGTTTTGGCGATCGCGAGAGACGCAAAGCCAACTACCATGGCCAGTGACAGTACTGCTACAAGAAAACCGATCTTCCGCATAGGTAAGCCTCCTCCTGAAAGAGGTTTGGTGTTGGCGGCGGGCCATTTGCCGACCCTCCGCTGGTATGACTCGTCCTCTTTAAAACCGATAAAATGCAATAACTGTAAAACTATGTCATAAAAACAGGTAGTTATAGAGTATTACAAAGGCCGAAAGAACATGATCCGAGGGACGTAATCATCCGCCCTGTCAGCACCGGGCCAGAGTGAGGCGAGGGTCCGGGCCTGTGCGAAAATGATGCGCCTGGGGTAACCTTCAGACTTGTTTGCATGCTTTCCGAGGTGTCGCATCTTTAGCCTGTTTACCAAATTTGAAAATAAATTGCAACCCTTACCGTATTTTTTCGGCAATAGGGGTAGAACCTCGTATTATCCGGGACGCATCCCGCCTCAGCCATATATACCAATTGTTGACGCCCGAACGCCCCCATGCTAGCCAGTGTTGAACCGGTCTTGTAACATGACCAAAGCATGCTAGGAAATGCAATACCTAACAGTGTTTCTATAGGCCAAACACCCCTCCTGACACCTTCTTCCAGCCTTATCCCGAAAATGACAGACAGCATCTATTCAAATATCGTTCTGGATCCCGATTGTTATTATTTCATGTATGTCGGGGAGCTCAAGACGCATTGCATCAACAACCTCATCGTCAAGGCGCACGCCGAGTCCATGGGCGTGCCGCCGGAAAGGGTCAGACACGTATCCATTGTCCAGGATGTGCTCGAGTCCTACAATCACGAGAACATCATGGTTATCAACCCGGAGGCGCAAAAGCTCAGCTACGAGGTCGACGGCCGCCGGGTGGCCATCCGCGTGCCCATGCGCCAGTTCAGCGTCAACGTCTCGCACAGCGCCGACGCCGTCGGGCTGGTGAAGGATATTCTCCGGCAGCAGCGGACCCTCTCCATCTGGATGTTCGAGAACAAGTCCGAGCTGGCCCTGCGCGACATCCCCGGGGTGGAGCTCTTCGGCCCCAAACCCGCGCTGGTGCACCAGTGCAACGACAAGGGCTGGCAATACGACACCTTCTACGGCCTGGTCCCCACGGTTGACTACAAGACCTGTTGCGGGTGCGAGGAACTCATGGAACTCACCGGCCGCATGCGGGATTCCTGCTCCGAAGGCATCTTCGTTTCCTACACCTACAGCGCCGGCGGGTCGCACTCCATGGTCACCACCTGCCAGGAGGAGGTGGCCCAGCGGTTCATCGACCCGTATGCCACGTACCTGGCCTCGCCCTATATTCCGCACAAGTACGACCCCACGGTGCTCGGCATCGTGGCCAACACCAAGGACGTCTACATCGCGGGCGTGGCGGACATGCGCATAGAGGACCTCAAGTCCTTTCGCGGCTCCACCTTCCCCTCGGTGCTGCCCGAACGCGTCCAGGCCGAGCTGCGGGAGCACACCCGCGTGGTTGGGCGCAAGCTCGCGGAATTCGGTTTCCGCGGCATCTTCGGTTGCGACTTCGTGGTGGACGACTGCGAGAACGTTTATTTCATCGAGGTGAACCCCAGGAAGCAGGGCACCACCATGGAATTCGCCTGCATGCTGGAGCAGTTCGCCCCCCTGGATTCCAGAAACTTCATGGAACTGGAGCACTACGCCGTGACCCATGGCAAATTCCCGGAAAACACCGCCTGGCCTGACTTCGGGAACGCGGTCCGGAAGCGCACCCAGGTGCATTGGGGCACCTACAACTACAAGGTGGAGCAGACCGCGCTCACTCATGCGCCCCTGCCCCAGGCAATGCAGGAAGTGGAACTTTTCCGTCGCTGCCACAACCACGGCATCGGGGGGCATCTCATCCTCGAACACGTGGGCAATGACACTGTTGTCAAACCCGGAACCTTTCTTGCCCGCGCTGTGGCCGTGGACACCGACCACGAGGGCATGATGCGGCGCCTGGAACAGGCTGTCCGGGAGATACGGGATACTTTCACAACGATTTGACAAAACCGGAGGAACTTCATGACTACCGGGGCAACTCAAAACGAGATACTGGACCAGTTCACCCGCGACCTGTTCGCGGAGCTGGAAGGCGGGGCCACGGACCTGGTTCCGGCCGAGGCCGAGGCCATCGCGCCCCTTGCCAAAAAGGCCGAACAGGTGGAGGCCACCCAGCCCATCGTTGATTTTTTTCTGGCCCTGCTGGCCGTGCGCCGGGAAAAGGGACTCTCTCCCGAGGCCCTGGGCGTGGACCGCGAACGCCTCCTGGCCCTGGCCCTGAAACACCGCGTCATTGACGAGCATGGCGTCACCATCGGGGGGCGCGCTGGCCGGGCTCTGAGCATTGTGTCCCAGGCCAGGACGCGTGTGCGGGACTACCTGGAGAACAAGGACACGGTCGCGCCCAGTGGCATCGAACTCTGGGACCGAATCCTGGAGAACCAGGCCCGCATCAAAAAGGCGTTGAGCATCTCCGACGACGACTGGAACCGCTACGGCGCCCAGCTCGGCAACGCCATCAACGACGTGGAGACCCTGGCCAGGTGCATCGACCTCCCGGCCGACGCCATCAGGGACGTGACCCGCGTCACCGGCACCTATCGCATGCGCCTCACCCCCTACTATGCAAGCCTCATCATGCCGGGACGGCCGGAAGACCCGGTGCTGCTCCAATCCGTGCCCACCGCCGAGATGGTGGACACCGTGGGTGAGGAGATCCCTCCCGTGGCTTCGGACCACTCACCGGCGCGGCTCATCGACCAGTTCTACCCCCGCGTGGTGACCATCAAGGCCACGAACATCTGCGCCATGTACTGCGTGCACTGCCTGCGCATCGCCCACATCGGCAAGAAGGACCGCACCTTTGGCTGGGAGGCCTATGAAGAGGCCCTGGACTACATCCGCAAGAACGAGGAGATCCGCGACGTCCTGGTCACAGGGGGCGACGCATTCATGGTCTCCAACCCCATGCTGAAAAAACTCCTCCATGCCCTGGACGAGATCGACCACGTGCGCATGAAGCGCCTGGGCACCCGTGTCCCGGTCACCACGCCCCAGCGCGTGGACCAGGAACTCCTGGACATCCTGGCCGAGAGCAACGACAAGGGGCCGGTCCGCGTGGTCACGCAGATCAACACCGCCCAGGAGATCACTCCAATTTCCAAGGACGCCTTCAAGCGCATCTCCGGCAGCGTCAGTGCCGTGCTGAATCAGGCGGTGCTGCTGCGCGGCATCAACGACACCAAGCACAAGATGTGGAAGCTCTGCGAGACCATTCACGAGGCGTACGTGCGCCCCTACTATGTATTCAACTGCAGCTACAGAAACCCCCAGTACTTTCACATGCGCGTTCCCGTCGAGACGGGGCGGGACATCGTGGAGGGCATGTACGGCAACATCTCGGGCGACGCCATCCCTCGCTACATCGCGGCCGCGGGCGGAAAGGTGCCCCTGCACCGCGACAACCTCGTGCGCAGGGAGCACGGCGCCGTGGTGCTGCGCAAACCCTGGAGCGGCGAAGAGACCGTGTACCCGGACGCCGACCCCGAACTCTACGCCCAAGACGACTCCTTTGCTTTCAACAAGTACGGCAAGGAGTAGGATGGTATTCAAGGAAAAGGATTTTGCGAGGGGAAAACCCTTTTGCAAAGGGTTCTTCCCCTCGCGCTCCCCTTTCCTAAATTTTAGAAGTTTTTGAGGAAGGGGTCCGGGGGAGGAACTTTTTTCAAAAAGTTCCTCCCCCGGCGATCCTTTTTCAAACTCAAAAGGTTCCCCATGATCACAGACATGTTGTCCTTGCTGGAGCGGGTGGTGCGCATCAACAGCCACACGCCGAACAAGGCCGGATCCGACGCGGTGGGGCGGATCTTCGCCGCCGAGCTGGAGGCCCTGGGATTTAAGATGGAGCGCGCCCCCCATGACAGTGTGGGCGACACCTTGCTGGCCCGCTCCCCTGCGTGTTGCTCCACGTCCGAGGGCGGGCGGATACTGTTCTGCGGGCACATGGACACGGTGTTCCCCGAGTCCCTGGGCTTTGACTGTTTCGAGGCCGGTACCAAAGAGGGGAGCGAGATCATCAGGGGGCCCGGGGTCATCGATATGAAGGGGGGGCTGGTGGTGGCCCTGTTCGCGCTCAGGGAGCTGCGCCGTCAGGGCGTGCTGGACAGGCTGCCCGTGACCTTTGTGCTCAACGCGGACGAGGAGGTCGGATCACCGCACTCCACGCCCGTGATCGCGGCTGAGGCGCGGAAGAGCGCTTTTGCCTTGGTGTTCGAGTGCGCGGGGCTTAACGGCGAGACGGTTACGGCACGCAAGGGCAGGCGCGGCATGCGGCTGACCTGCCATGGCCGCGCGGGCCACGTGGGACAGGCGGGCAGGGACAAGCCCAGCGCCATCCTGGAGCTGGCCCGCAAGATCATCGCCCTTGAAGGGGTGAATGCGCCGGAGCGCGGCCTCACGGTGAACGTGGGCGTGGTCCAGGGCGGCATGGGACCTAACTCGGTGCCCGAGACCGCAATGGCCAAAGTGGACTGCCGTTTCATCACCATTGAGGATGCCCGGTTCCTGGAAGAGGCCTGCAGGGGGATCATGGCCGAGGCGGTGACCCCCGGGGTGCGTAGCGAGCTGGTGGTGGAGAATGAACGCCCCCCCATGGAGGCTAGCCCGGGCAACAGGGAACTTTTCGAGATGTTGCGGCGCATCGGGGAGAAGGGCGGCATCCCGGTTATCGAGGAGCGGCGCGGGGGAGTGTCCGACGCCAACACCATTGCCGGGGAGGGCGTGCCGGTGCTGGACGGCCTTGGCCCCTCGGGCGACCGGGACCACTCCACTGACGAGTATATGCTGGTGCGCAGCCTGGAGCAGCGTGTGCACCTGACCGTGCAAGGCGTGCTGGAAGGCTGGGAACGGTTCGGGGGGCGGTAAGAAAAGTAAACCGGATTTCAAGAAAAAGGGGGAGGTGCTCTTAGAAAAACACCTCCCCCGATAATGGCATTTATCGTCTAGCGCACTTTCAGGATGAGCAGTTCCTTGAGTCCGTGCTCCTTGATGATGCTGTCCTTGGCGGCGCGGGCGGCGGCGATATCCTTGTAGGGGCCGAAGAGCACTCGGTGCCAGATGCCTCTGGAGCCCAGGTTCACCTGGGCGGTGTACACCGACAGTCCCTTGGTCCTCAGGGCCGCCATGCGGCTTTCGGCCTGTCCCTTGTTTTGCCAGGAGCTTTCCAGGATGGCGAAGTTGCCCTTGGGAGCGGCCTGCGCTTCAGCCTTGGGCTCTGGCTTGGGTTCAGGCTTGGGTTCGGCTTTGGGCGCGGGTTTGACTTCGGGCTTGGGCTCCTCGGCCTGGGCCTGTTTTGCCGGCGCCGCGGCTTCGGGCTTGGGCTGCTGCGCTTCCTCGGCCTTTGCGGCCGGTTCGGGGGCAGGTTCCGCCTTGGACGCGGGTGCGGCCTCGGCTTTCTGTTCCTCGGCCTTGGGCGCTGGAGCGGCCTCCTCGGGTTTGGCTTCTTCGGGCTTGGCCGCCTCGGGCTCGGAGGACTCCTCCTTTTGAGCCACGCTCATGTCGATCTCTTCCTTCTTGGCCTTTCTGACCGTGGGGGTCATGTTCACGGCGCGGTCATAGGCGTCGCGCATGGTGGCCAGGACTGTGGGGCGCTGTTCCTCCCCCCCGAGTTCCATGGCCCTGTCCCCAAGGAGCTTGGCTTCCTGGGGGTTGCCCTTTACCTGCGCGATGGCCGCGAGAAAGGCGTAGGAGACCCAGTGGGTGGGGGCGAGATCCATGGTCTGTTTGAAATATCTACCGGCTTCGTCCAACTGCGCCAGCTGAAAGGAGGACATGCCTGCGCCCTCGTAGGCGATGGCGAGTTTCGGGTCGGCCCTGATGGCGGCCTGAAAGTTGGTGAGCGCCTCGTCCCACTGGTCCTGGGCGAAGTGGGCAAAACCCTTGCGGTAGCAGACCGAGGCAGGGTCTGCACCCTCTTCAAGCGCCGTGTTGTAGAATTCAATGGCTTTTTCGAAATTGCCGGCCTGGAACTGGGCGTCTCCCAGCTGCTCGGCCTTGGTGGAGGAGCCGGGAGCCGTGGGGGTCTGGGATTGCTTGACGCAAGCTGCCGTGAAGGCCAGGATCAGGGCCAGAGCAAGGGCTGTGCGCAGGCATGCTTTCATGGACTCACCTTCCATAATTTGTATGTTCTTTGCGGTGCCGTGGCGGGGTTCCGGATGCGGCTCAGACCTTGTGAATGACGTATGTCACCACGCCCCAGACTTGAAAACTGGCCTCCTCGGTGACCTCTATGACGTCGTAGTCCGGGTGCTCGGGCGCGAGATAGAGCCGCATGCCCTGCTTCCGGATGCGTTTGACCGTGAGCTCCCCATTGAGCGCCGCGATGACGATCCTGTTGTGCACAGGCTCCAGGGCCCGGTCCACCACCAGAATGTCGCCTGTGGACAACCCGGCGTCGCGCATGGAGTCGCCGTAGACGCGGACAAAGAACGTGGCCTCTGGGTGGCTTATGAGAAATTCGTTCAGGTCCAGGGTCTTGTCGATGAAATCGTCGGCCGGTGAGGGAAAGCCCGCCATGACGGTTGCCAGATACAGGGGGCGGCTGCAGGACGTACGTTTTTCAAACCCCAGTATCTCGAGGTTTCCGTGTTTGAACAACTCGGGGTCGAATTTTCTTTCGGTTTGGCTCATGGTATGGCAAGCGTGCTGTTTGGACTTTTCTCAAGAACTTCTTTAGAGTATCTGATCGAACTATGCAAGGGGGAGGAGGATTTTTGGTTCATTTTTTAAACCCACATGCGGGGCGGGTGTTCCATGCCCGTGTCGTGCTGATGGACTCGCGGGTCAAGGTACTGCTGGCCATGGGCTTCGGCGTTCTGATCTGGAACGCGGGGTGGACCGGCCTTGCCTGCTACGCCCCGGCTCTTGTGGCCCTGCTCCTTGGTTTGGGCATGCACGACCGGGCGCGGTTGCGGAACATGCTCATGATCGTGACTTTCGCGGGCTTTTGGAGCGCGGCCATGGTAGGGTTGTCCCTCTGGCAGGGGGTGGAGCCGCACCAGGCCCTGGTCAAGGGCGGGGACCTCGGATCGCGTCTGCTGCTGTTGTTGCTTCTCGGCCTGGGGTTGGCCGGGGCGACTCCCCCAAGGGATTTGGGACTGGCCCTGGCCTGGGGGCTTGCCCCGGTGCTGCGGAAAAGGGCCTGGCAGGCGGCCCTGAGCTTGTCGCTCATGGTGCACTTCCTGCCCCAGGTCCTGGACGTGCTCACCCTGGTGCGCGCGGGTATCCGGGCGCGCGCTCCACGGCGCGGGGTATGGTTTCTGCCCGCATTGGCCGCCCAGGCGGTGCTCCGGGTGCTGGCGCAAAAAGCCTGGTCGCGGACCATAGGGCTCGCGGCGCGGGGGCTGGACTCGCCGGAGGCTTGGACTCCACAATTTCAACCCAGGCCCTTGGATTGGGCGGGGGGCGCCCTGTTACTCGGGCTGGGAACCTGTGTCGCCGTTTTGTGAGGTGCGGGATGCGATATTGGCTGCCGCTGATCATGGCGGTGTTCCTATGGGTGGGGGGTGTGCGATGCAAAGGAGCCCATACAGGAGCTCTTCGGCATCGCATTGGGGAAAAAATGCCAGATCTGCGGTGAAGGCGGGGGGCAGGAGGAGGGCAACTTGCGCACGTTCAAGGTGACGCCTCCTCAGACCGACTCCAGGTTCAGCGCCTATCAGGTGCGGGTCTCCAAAAAGACCGGCAAGGTTGTGGATGTCTCGGCGGTGGACCTCGTGGAGGACGAGGAGGAAGCCATGAACAGGCTTGAGGCCTTGAAAAACGAACTGCAGGAGCGCTACGGCTCCCCCAAGACCAAGCAACTCCACAGACAGATCACCCACAGGTTCAAAGTAAAGAACCATGTCATCACCCTGCTGCTGCGCGAGGAACTGCTCAGCAAGAGCACGGTGCTGTACATCAACGCCATGGATAGAAGAGAATTCGCCCGCACCAGGGAGAAATAACGGAAGAAACATGTTTGGTGCTGGGGGATTTTCGAAAGATGTATCTCCCGGGCAACAACGCCGGCGGGCAATGCTGCGGTGCTTCCCTAGACGTTTCGTTTGGGAAAGCGGGACATGCCGGGCAGCTTCCTGAGTCTGGCCTTGAAGCGCAGCCGGTTGATGGCTCCCAAAGCCAGGGGCGGGGCCTTCAGATCCCCACGCATGGCCTGCCGGGCATCGAAGAACAGATCCAGCAGATGGCAGCTTGGCATGTAGGGCTTGAGCGTGCTGTCGCACTCCGCGCAATAGGTGATCACCAGCCGCCCCGCGGCTTCCTCCTGGCGCTTGAGCGTCCATTTTTCCGCAAACTCGGGCAGCATCTGGCTCACCGCCCCTCCCGCTCCACAGCACAGGGTCTCGTACCCGGCGTGAGGCATCTCCTCCACCTGCAACCCCATGTTCACCAGCAGCTCGCGCACGGCCTGGTGTGTCTCGATGCGTTTGCGCAGGGTGCAGGGGTCGTGCACGGTCACCACGCCCCGCAGTGGTGCGGATATATCCGGGGCGCCACGGTCCCGTATGACCTCGTAGACCATTTTGGTCTCCAGGGGGCGGCCATGTTCGGCAAAGATCTGATAACAACCCGGGCAGGCCGTGATGACCCGGCGCACTCCCTGCTCCACGAGCATGTCGCGCAGATCGTAGAAAAGGTGCTTGAAGCGTCGCTGCCTGCCCACGTCGTGGGAGGGCTTGCCGCAGCAGTCCAGCACCACGCCGAGGCCCCGGACGTTGTGCCGTAACCAGTCCAGGAGTTGTAGCACAGTGTTGGGGCGGGTGTCGGGCAGTGCGCAGCCCGGAAAAAAGACCGTGTCGCAGGCCTCCGGCAGTGCGCAATAGGTTTGGAGCTTCGATGTGTTGCGCCGCTCCTGTGAGAGAACGCGTTTGTGCTGGGGGAGTTCCTCGCGCCAGCGCTGCAGTGCCTCGCGGCGCAGGGCCAGGAACATGGCCATGGGTGAAACGCATTGGGGGCAGGTTGCGTCGCACAGACCGCACAGACTGCACGCAAAGGGCATGACCAGGTGCTCGGGGAGCTCGGGATCGAAGTTCAGGGCAATGTCCCGGGGCGAGCCATAGGTTTTGAGAAAGGCGCATTGCTTTTCGCAGAGGCCGCACCCCTCGCAGGTCTGGATCACCTTTTCCAGAATCCTGGCGAGCTCCTCGTCCACCATGCCGAGGGATTTTGGGATCAAGGGGACATCTGCCAAGGGTCACCTCCGGAAATCGTTCATCAGCGCACCTTTGCCCTGGCATCCACGTTCCAGAACGACAGCCCCTTGTCCTGGTGATGCACGAGATAACGCTCGGCCAGGTTTGCCACCGGGCATGCATGATTAGGGAGAATGGCCATGAGCGCCCCCACTGGGAGATCCAGGTCCGGATGGAGATTCCTGGAGACCAGGCCGTGCTCCTCGGAGAGGCGGGCCACCGGCAGCGGGGGAATGTCCGGGCAGGAAAGTGGCCAGGCCAGGCCGTGGCCATAGTCCTCGCCGCCCATGCCATGGGGGGCGCGATCCAGGGCCAGGGTCTTGGCGCCCGCGTCGATTATCAGAAAGTTCCTGTTCTTGCTCACCACCCGCGCCAGCACCCAGAGGGACACGTCCCGTGGTGTGGCCAGCCCCAGGCGCGTGACGGAGCGGTCCAGGAACACATAATTACCAGGGCGGATGGAGTGCAGGCCGGTGAAGTCCGGGCAGGCCAGGACCGTGGGCGTGCTCCCCACGGACAGACGCAGGGAGTCGGGAGAGATTTCCAGGGATCCAGCCACCAGATCCCGAGCCCGGAGCATGAGCAGGCGTTCCTGCTCCGCGATTTCCCGGACATCATGAGGGGCGCCGGCTGCGTATGCGTGCCCCGCGTGGGAAAGCAGCCCGGCGAGCCGCAGGCCCGGACTCTTTGACGCTCCTGCCAAAGTGTGGCTAAGATGTCTTGCCAGAGTCAACAATTCGGGGTCGTCCGCCTCGAGACCGCAGCGGCCGAGGCCCACATCCACCTTGATGTATACTTCCAGATCGCGGTTGTGGCGTTGCGCCGCCAGGGCAAGGCTCGAAGCGCCGTCCGCGCTGTCGACAATAAACAGGACCCGGGTGCGACCGGTGTCGGCGCTCTCCAGTACCCGGTCCAGCTTAGCGGCATCGAGGGTGGGGTATGCGAGGATGACGGGCCCCAGGCCCGCGTTCAGAAAGACCGCCGCCTCCTCGGACTTGGCCGCGGTGAGACCGGAGGCGCCCGCCTCCAACTGCATTTGGGCGATGGCCAGGCTCTTGTGGGTCTTGACGTGGGGCCAGAGTTCCTGGCCGTGTTGCCGGGCAAGCCGCCCCATGGTTTGGATTCTTTGCCCGAGTATGTCCCCGGACAGCAGGACCTCTGGGGTTTCATAACGGGAGAGCGTTTCCCGAAGCGTGGGGTCGAGTATGAAATCCGGGATGCGCATGGATCAATGCTCCTGGGGCTCCTGGTTCCGGGATTGGTACCGCACTGCAAAATAATGGCTTTTCATGGCGTTTGCCAATAGTACAATATGGGAACACAAAATGCAGAGTATTTTGCCGCTAAAATTGTATGAACGGGTCCGCCGCAAGCCTTGTCCGTGGCAGGTCCGTCGGAGTGCATTGCTGATTCCCTTGTGCTCCGAGTAATAGCTTGAATGAAAAGCAATGGATAGGGGGGGCTGTCTGTTGGAAATCACACAGTGGAACTGGTTTCGAGGGGAAGCACTTCATCCATTGTTGCGACAACTGCGCTAGAATCGAGGTGTGGCATGCAGGCACGTGGCGGAAAAAGGGGATGGACTCTGGTTGTGGCCATGGTGGCCGTTTTGTGGCCGGTCATGGCCGTCGCGTTTCCACTGGATCTGCGTTTCGAAAGAGTATCCTTGGAGCAGGGGCTTTCCCAGGCCTCGGTGCTCTGCGGCGTGCAGGACCATCAGGGGTTCATCTGGGTGGGAACCTATGGAGGCTTGAACCGCTATGACGGCTACACCTTCAAGGTCTACCGGGCGACCACCGATGACAGTTCCCTGTCCGACAACGTGGTGCGGGCGCTCCTCGTGGACAGGGAGGGCACCCTGTGGGCCGGCGGCGGCCTGGGGCTGGACCGCTACGACCGAGAGGCCGACGCCTTTGTCCATTACCGTCATGACCCGGAGGACCCGCAAAGCCTGCCCGGCAACGAGATCAATGTCCTGCTGGAGGACAGCAGGGGTGTACTTTGGGTAGGGACCAGCGACGGACTGTGCTCAATGAAACCCGGGGAGCCGGGCCGCTTCACCCGGTTCGAAAACCAATCGGACAGCCCCGCGGAGATCAAGAGCGCCATGATCATGTCTCTGGCCGAAGGACCGGACGGGGACATCTGGATCGGCACGGACGTGGGCATCAACCGGATGGACCAGGAAACCGGCAGGATTATCCTGCACTACGAGTACGATCCCGAAAACCCGGAGAGCCTGGCCAACGGCAATATCCGCTGCATTCTCCCGGTGGACGAAACCACGGTCTGGGTGGGCATAAGCGAAAAGGGCCTGCAGCGGCTGGATCCAAGAACCGGAAAAGGCAAAACCTATTTCCACGACTTCTGGGTGCTCTCGGCACTGAAGGACAGCAGGGGCATTCTCTGGTTCGGCTCGGAAGGCGGACTCATCCGCTATCTGGGGGAGGAAGGGGGCGAGGACAAGTTCAGGGTCTACACGCACAGCCCCTATGATCCCACAACCATCAGCCATGACGACGTCTATACCATCCTGGAGGACGCCTCGGGCATCATCTGGGCAGGCACCTATGGCGACGGCCTGAGCAAGATCGTGCCCCAGGTGCAGGAGTTCGCCTGGACCCGCAGCAAGCCATGGCAGAGCCCCTCCCTTTCCGGGAACCTCGTGGGGGCCATGTTCGTGGACAGGGACGGCATCCTCTGGGTGGGCACCACCTATGGCGGATTGAACAGGGTCGACCGGGCCACCGGCGAAATCAAGGCGTTCAAGCCCGACCCGGACAATCCGGACAGCTTTCCGGCCCAGGAGGTGCGGGCCATCACCCAGGACGAGAACGGCTTTCTTTGGGTGGGCACCTCGGACAAGGGCATCTTCCGCATGGATCCGAACACCGGGGAGTGGAAGCGGTACAAGCGGGACAAGAAGGATCCCGAGACCCTGGGGCACAACAACGTGTTCACCTTGTACTACGATGGCCATGGCTCGCTTTGGGCGGGCATGAGCAAGGCCGGGCTGAACAGGCTGGATACGGCCACGGGCAAGGTCACGAGGTACATGCCCGAGGACGGCAAGCCCGACAGCCTGAGCCACAGGCGCGTACGCAGCATCCTGCCCCAGAACGGCTACCTCTGGCTGGGCACCAACAAGGGGCTCAACCGGATGGACGTGAAGAACGGCACCTTCATCCACTGGCGCGCCAACCCCACAGACCCCAACGGACTGCTGGACGACAGGGTGACTGCGCTGGTGTCGGGAGACACCCCGGACACCATCTGGGTGGGCACGAACAGCGGTCTGAACCTGTTCGACACCAAGACCCAGACCTTCAAACAGTTCACCAACGCCGAAGGCTATGATTTCGCCAGTGAATCCATCGCCTGCATGCTCAAGGACGACCAGGGACTGCTCTGGCTGGGCACGTTCAGGGGCTTGAGCCGTTTCAATCCGCAAACCGGTGAGGTGCGCAACTTCCTGCCGGAGGACGGCGTGCAGGGGTACCAGTTCCTGGACAACAGCGCCTTCAAGAGCCAGCGCGGAGAGCTGGAGGTTTTTTTCGGCGGCATCCACGGCATGACCAGCTTTTTTCCAAGCCGCATCAAAAACAATCCGCACGCGCCCCCCGTGGTGTTGACCGGCTTCAAGGTGATGAACAAGCCCGCGCAGCTGGACCGCAACGTGTCCACCATCGACAAGGTGGTCATGTCCTACAAGGACATGTTCTTTTCCTTCGCCTTCAGCGCGCTGGATTTCTCGAACCCGGCCAAGAACCGTTACGCCTGCAAGCTCGAGGGCTTTGACAAGGACTGGGTGGAGTACGACGGTCAGCACACCGCCACCTATACGAACATCTATCCGGGGCACTACGTTTTTCGCGTCCGAGCGAGCAACAACGACGGGGTTTGGAACGAGGAAGGGCTGAGTGTGGACATCGTGATCACGCCACCCTTCTGGCAGACCTTGTGGTTCAGGGTCCTGATGGCGGCGGCGCTCCTGGCGGTCATAATCACCGTAATCAAGTGGCGGCTTCGGGCCTCGCTGCTCAGGCAGCGCGAGCTGGAGCGCCTGGTGGACGAGCGCACCAGCGACCTCGCGCGCACCAACGGCCAGTTGGAAGGCATCCTGGAGCACTCCCCCACGTCCATTGACCTCAAGGACAAGGAAGGGCGGTACCTGCTGGCCAATCCGCAGTTCAACAGCTTTTTCGCCGACGGAGTCGAGACGCCGGAGCGGCTCGCCCCGGAGGTGGAGGCGGCCATAGCCCCTGTCGAGCGGGAAGCCTGGGAATCCGGGGTCTCCAGGTTCCACGAGATCGACGTGCAGGGGCGTACCCTGATGCTCACGGGTTTCACCCTGCGCGACGACAAGGACGAACCCTATGCCCTGTGCACCATTGCCATGGACATTACGGAGCGCAAGCAGGCAGAGCGTGAACTGCGCGACAGCGAGGCACGGTACCGCGCCCTGGCCCACAACTTTCCGGAAGGTTTCGTGGGGCTGTTCGACACGGAAATGCGCTTCACCCTCGTGGACGGCACCGAAGTACAGAGTCTCGGATGGGGGCGCGACGAGCTCCCGGGCATGTCCATCTATGACATCTATCCGCCGAGCATTTGCGCCGAGCTGGCAAAGGCATTCATGCGCTGCCTGTCCGGTGAGTCGGTTGAGCTGGATATCAGACACCTGGAAAAGGACTACGAGATGTTCGCCGTGCCCATTACAGGGGCGGACGGCGGCGTGCTCGCCGGCATGGTGGTGGCGCACAACGTCACCAAGCGCCTGGAAGCTGAAAAGGCCCGCCACGAGTCTGACAAGCTGTACCGAGGCATAGCCGAGCTCTCCCCGGAGGCGATAGTGGTTCACGGCGAGCACGGCATCCTGTTCGCCAACGAATCGGCCAGAAGCATTCTCGGGGCCGGGGAGGCCTCCCTGACCGGGCTGCCTCTGCTGGAGTTCGCGCACGGCGCGGACGCCGACACCCTGCGGAGCGTGTTCGAGCAGGCTCGCGAAATGGACAAGCCCACGCCTCTCACCGAGGTGGAGATGGTGCGCCAAAACGGGGGGCGGGTGAGCATGGAGGTGACCGCGGTGCCCATCACCTTCAAGAACGATCCGGCCCTGCTGGTCATTGGCAGGGACATCACCGAGAAGAAGGAACTGCAGGGCGAGGCCATCCGCTCCGCACAGCTCGCCTCCCTGGGCGAACTGGCCGCCGGTGTGGCCCACGAGATAAACAACCCCATCAACGGTGTCATCAACTTCGCGGAGCTCATTCGCGACGACACCAACGGAAAACTGAGCCACGAGGACCTCTCGGATCGCATCATCAAGGAAAGCGAACGCATCGCAGGCATCGTGCGCACGCTTCTCTCCTTTGCCAAGGGGCAGGACGACGGAATCATGTCCGTGGACCTGTCCGATGTTCTGGGGGACGCCCTGCGGCTCACCGGAAACCAGCTCAAGAAGGACGGCATCAAGCTGGAAGTGGAAGAGGGGCGGGACATTCCCCGGGTGCTCGCCAGGGGCAGTGAACTGCAGCAGGTGTTCATCAATCTGATGAACAACGCCCGCTCGGCACTGAACCAGAAGTTTCAGGAAGAGGACCCGGAAAAGTGGCTGCGCGTGACCCTGGAGGGCGACGTTGCCGGTGACGAGGTGAAGGTGGTGTTTCACGACCATGGCGCGGGCATCGATCCCCAGGTCAGGGAACGCATGTTCGAGCCGTTCTACAGCACCAAGCCGAGAAACGAGGGCACGGGTCTGGGGCTGGCCATCAGCCACAAGATCATCAAGGAGCACAACGGCAGGCTGCACTTTGACAGCGTGCCCGGTGAATACACCAAGGCCGTGGTGGTTCTGCCCGCCATCAAGAGGCCTTAGAGCATTTTAACTTTGAAATAGTTCAAATGCTCTGCAAGGATTTGTCCGCACATCCTTGCCGCGAAATGCTTGTAGGCTGGCTTTGCCAGCCGTTGAACAAGCATTTTAAACGTAAAGAGCTCTAGGGATGCACTGAGTAATTGCCCACTGACTTTGTTTGAGTGAAAAAGGGAAGGCCGACGTGTAGTTGGAACTACGCGTCGGCTTTCCCTTTTTCTTGTGTCTCTCCAGCGAAAAATTCAACAGCTCTTTTGGAAAAGGTGATCAATCAGCACTTTTTCAGGGGCGGGAAAGAGGACTTCGGGGAGGCATTTCCGAGGGAGCAGTTTCCCCCGCAAGGATTTGTCGATACTCGCTATTCCGCGTCCAGGTATTCTTCAGGGGAGTTGGGCTGCAACCCCCTGCCGCTGAGCCGCTCCCATACGAAGTCGTCGGGCTGGGCCTCGTCGGGCAGGTTCTTGAGCGGAATTTCGGCCCGGGCCATGGCCACGTGCCCCCCTGCGGACCCCACGTCGCTGAAGATGGTGGACGCCAGCCTGCCCACGTTGCTCATGCCGCGTGAGGAGCCGTCGCCACGCAGGATGATCACTAGGTCGTCGCCGTACAC
Source organism: Desulfovibrionaceae bacterium (assembly GCA_963674665.2). Taxonomy (GTDB): domain Bacteria; phylum Desulfobacterota; class Desulfovibrionia; order Desulfovibrionales; family Desulfovibrionaceae. The sequence goes on from CAXXPL010000001.1 coordinate 327,082, forward strand.
GCCTGCCACTCCGGTCCAGGCGATCTCGTGCACACGCATGAAGAAGTCCGCCAACACCACCAGGATGTCAGGGTTCTCCACCTCGTCCATGAAAATGTAGAAGCCGTTCTTCAGGAAGCGGATGCATTGGAAGGCCTTGGAGAAATAGCTCAGCCACTCCAGCCGGAATTCACTGCGCACGATCTTACGCAGCAGCATGGGGTTGGAGAATTTGCTCAGGTAGCGGAAGGCGCGCACGTCCACGTCGCAGAACTCCCGCTCGAAGCTCTGGGTGTCGTTCTTGATGCCGTAGAGCAGGGCGGTGGCCAGCAGCTTTCCCGGCCGGATGTTCATGTTGTACAGGTACTCGGTGAGCAGGGTGGAGTTGGAACCGTACTCCACCTTGATCTCCTTGAAGTCGGCCAGCACGGGGTGCTCCTCGGAAACCGGATGATGGTCCAGAACAATGGAGAAGTTGTAGTCATCGAACGCGGGGTTGTGGCCGGGCTGGGAGTCCACCAGGGCGAAGCGGTCGAACTGAACCGCGAGGTTGGGAGTCAGGCGTCTGGTGGGGATGCGCAGGTAGTGGATCATGGCCAGGTTGTCTGGGCGGCGCACCTCGTTGATGTGGGCGATGCCCACGTCCATAACCCTGTGGCTGAGTATGCGCTTCAAGGCCAGGGCCGAGGCCAGGGCGTCCGGGTCGGCATTGATCATGATCAGCCAGCGCTCGTTCCTGTTCAGGAGTTCACTGATATAGCTGATCTGCATGTCGAGTTTTCGGAAATAGGCCATGGGTTCCTCGTCGGCTTGAAGATGAATCGTGTCGCATGCGCGAATGAGGCGTTGCGCGAGGGGGAAGCGCTTGCGGTTGAAAGGTTTCCCCAGGGGGTGAACAGGAGGTTGCGTTAAAAATCGTGCTGGTGCCAGACCCGCAACGTGGGGTCGCCGCCCTTGGCCGACAAGGGGGTGCCCGCGAGCACGAGGGTGACGGTGTCGCACATGGCCGCAAGCTGCTGATGCAGTCCTCCAAGGCGACGGGCAAAGGCGCGCGTGGCGCTGTCAGCCGCTATGGGGCCCAGGCCGATTTCGCTGGACACCATGCACAGATTCGCGCTCACCTCGTCCAGGTCGTGATTCAAGTCCCGAAGCCCCTCCGTGAATGCCTCCAGGCGCTCCCCGCTGTCTTGCGACAGGCAGGAGAAGAGCCAAAAGTCCAGGCTGTCCAGGAGGATGGAGCTGTACTCCCGATCCAAGGCGTTGCGCAGACATGCCAGCAGGTCCAGGCCGGATTCGAAGACCGGCAGGTCCACAGGCCGTGCCATGCGGTGGTCCCGGACCTGTCTTCTGAATCCCAGGTCCAGGGGCTGCCCCGTGACCACGCAACATCGCGGCATGGCGCTTTGCGCCAGCCATTGAAGACCGAAATTCGATTTCCCCGAACGCTCCCCCCCGAGTACCAGGTGCATCATGAAAAGTTGTCCTCCACCCCTGCGGCTGTCGCGAGCCACGGGGAGACCGTTTCCAGGGATTCCTCGATCCCGGGCCATGAAAAGATTTCCAGAACCAACAGGCCCCCTCCCTGCGCGTGCAGGGACAAGGCCGCCATGAACGCCGCCAAGGTTTCCCCCCCTTCACGGTCGAGGCGGGTCAGGGGAGCGTGTTTGTGCCCACCGAAACTACCTGTTGGGCCCGGTGCTCCGGGTGCGTAGACGTGTAGCATCCGCGCGCGCTCGAGGAATCTCGTGTCGCCGAGCAGATGCCCCTGCCCAAAGGCAAGAATGTGGCCAAAATCCAGGCAATACCCGCAGTTGAATTCATACGTCAGGGGGAGCGTTTGGGCAAGGTCGTTGCCCTGGATATTTTCGAGGCACAGGGACGCGGTATCCAGCCCCGCGTCCTGCCAACGCAGCAGAAATTCGCGCAGCTCCGGTGCTGTGGCGGGCGGGTGCAGCACATACGCCTCGGGATGGAGCCAGGCGATGTGCCTGGCCAGGGCCACGGCCAAATCCGCTGCGGCATCCGCGCCCAGCTCCCATGGGAGGTCCAGGGGCAGGTGGGCGTGATAGCGCATGGCGCCGTCCCTGCCCCGTAGCTTGGTCAGCCAGGGAGGCAGGTCGTCCTCGCCGTATTCGAGGCAGGCCCTGGTTTCGAAAAGGCAAAGCCCCACGCTGTCCACCCTGTGGGCAAGAAAACGGCAGTTTTCCGCCACAGTGCCGGAGAGCACAAAGGATGGGGCGGCAAGTTTCCAGCTCATCCGCCACAGTCCGAAGGATCCCCCTGCAGTTTTTCAATGGCGTGTCTCACAGCGGGCAGCACCGCTTCGAGGTTTTCGGTCACCGCCTTGATGGAGCCCGGCAGGGTGATGACCAGGCTTTCGGCAATGGTTCCGGCCACGGCACGCGAGATCATTGCGTGGGGCGTCTTTTGCAGGCTGGCCATGAACATGGCGCGCTCGAACCCGGGCAGCCGCTTGTCCAGAACGGCGGACACCGCCTCGGGCGTGGTGTCGCGCGGCCCCAGGCCGGTGCCTCCGGAGGTGAGGATCAGGTCGAAGCGCTGGTGCACGGCGAGGTCCAGAAGCAGTGCCTTGAGACGAGCCGGGTCGTCCGGAAGGAGAAAGCCCTGGGAGTGCACCACGTGCAGGTCCCGGCGGGCGAGATCCTCCATGCGTGGGCCGCTGGCGTCCTCGCGTTCTCCGGCCGCACCCTTGTCGCTCAGTGTTATCCACGCCAGACTCAAGCCCTCCTTCTGTGGCACGAGGGGGGTGTCCAGTTTGTCGTAATCGGCCAGGGCGCGAACCCAGACGCAGTTTTCAGCCAGGTTGCTCACGGAAAGGTGCGATGTCTTCGGTTCCCACAGGTTTGCCAGAACGTGCAGCAGCGGGGTGCCCTCCTCGTCGAGCAACAGGGTGCCAACCGGCAGAATGGGCGGGACCCTCTCGAAGCGGATGTAGACCCCGTCCTCCACGGCATCCAGGGCCGAGGGCCAGTAGCTGATGGAGAGCTCGTCCCCCTTTTCCAGTTCAAAGCCCCCCAAATGCAGTGACAGTGTGTCGCAGGCGTTATGCATGACTGCTCCCTTCATTGGGTTGAGAAATTGGCACAACGGCTTTTCTTACGAATGAAAACAGCGTATCAATCTGTGAGTAAAACGCAATCCAATTTCATGAGGTTTTCACTATGAAAGGCATCCTCCTGGCCGGAGGCTCCGGTACCCGGCTGTATCCGATTACCCGCGGCGTGTGCAAGCAACTGCTGCCCATCTATGACAAACCCATGATCTACTACCCCCTGTCCGTGCTCATGCTGGCGGGCATACGGGATATCTGCATAATCTCCACGCCGCTGGACCTGCCGCGATTCGAAGCCATGTTCGGCGACGGCTCCAGGCTGGGCCTGAAACTGAGCTACATCGAACAACCCAAACCCGAGGGCATCGCCCAATCCTTCATCCTGGCCAGGGATTTCATCGGCTCGGACTCCGTGTGTCTGGTGCTCGGGGACAACATCTTCTACGGCCACGGCCTGTCCGCCCTGCTCAGCGGCTGCGTGGAACTCACCAAGGGGGCATTGTCTTCGGCTACAAGGTCAGCGATCCCCAGCGCTATGGCGTTGTGGAATTCGACGACATCCAGAACGTGCTCTCCATCGAGGAGAAACCCGCGAACCCGCGCTCCAAGTACGCGGTCACAGGGCTCTATTTCTACGACAACGAGGCTCCGGACGTGGCCGCCTCCCTGACCCCGTCGGACCGGGGCGAGTTGGAGATCACGGATCTGAACAACGTGTACCTCAAGCGGGGGCGTCTCAAGGTGGAAATCCTCGGCCGCGGCTTTGCCTGGCTGGACACCGGCACCCACGAGTCCCTGCACCAGGCCGCGAGCTTCGTGCAGGCGGTACAGTCCAGGCAGGGCACCAGGATCTCCAGCGTGGAGGAGATCGCCTTTCGCAAGGGCTACATAAACAAGGCAGGGCTCAAGATCCTGGCCGAGGAAATGATCAAGAACGATTACGGCAGGTATCTGATGGACGTGGCCGAGAACAACGAATTCTAGAGCATTTAACAGACTGTCGGACTTAAGTTTTACTTTTTAATATCAATCTGTTATGTTATTTTTATGAGCACACGATTTAGAGACATCGATAGAGATAGGCCCTTGTTACTGTCCCCGGACATGCGAGACTGGGTCCCCGACGACGACATGGTCCATTTTGTGTTGGAGGCTGTGAAGCTTGCTCCGACCGATAGTTTTCAAGTAAACGCGCGTGGAACCGGCTCGAAGCAGTATCCGCCGCGTATGATGCTGGCTTTATTAATTTATTGTTACGCAAATGGCGTTTTCTCTTCGCGTAAAATTGAGCGGGCCACCTATCGGGATGTTGCCGTTCGTTATTTAACGGGCAACACGCACCCAGATCACGACACGATTTGCTCCTTCCGCCGCAAGAACTTCGAAGCGGTCAGCGCCGCTTTTTTGGAAATACTCAAGCTCGCCGGTGAACTAAAGCTACTCAAAGTAGGAAATATCAGCGTCGATGGGACGCACATCAAAGCCAACGCTTCAAAATATAAAAATATTAAGCATAAAAGGGCATGTGAGCTTGAGCAGAAGCTGACGCACGACATCGCCGAACTAATGGCCCAGGCAGAGCACGCCGACTCCTCGTCTGATGACGATGGACAGCGGATCCCACAAGAACTCGCTCGGCGTGAGAAGTTGCTGGGCAAAATGCAAGCGGCCCAAAAAAAGTTGGAAGAGCGTTCACGCAAACGCGCCGAATCCGAAAACGCCGAGTTCGAACGCAAGCGTAAGGCTCGGGAGCAACGAACGGGGCAGCACAGAGGCCGCGCTCCCAAGCCGCCCCAGGATGATCCCAAGGATTCGGAGTCGATAAACATGACTGATGAAGACTCGCGAATCATGCGCAAGACCAATAAGAGCGACTACACACAGTCGTACAATTGCCAAGCCGCAGTAGATGCCGATGGTTCACAACTGGTTCTGCACAGCTATGTGACGAACAACGGCTCAGACAGGAATGAGCTCTTGCCTGCGGTCGTTGGCGTTATGGACGACGTGGGCCAGCCTGTGGCGGTGCTGGCGGACACGGGATATTGCAACATTGAAGCCTGTAAAAAGGTAGAGGAATTGTGCGTAGATCCGTTTGTTCCGCCATGCCGGATGAGCCAACTGAAATATGACTATCGGCCAGAAAAAAAGAAAACCGAAAAATCCGTTACGGATCCATACTTGCGAAAGATGCGTGAAAAACTCGACGGCGAGAAAGGAAGACAACTGTACTCATTGCGTAAGCAAAGTGTTGAGCCGGTTTTTGGGATCATTAAACATACTTTGGGCTTTCGCCAATTTCTCCTTCGAGGTCTAGAAAAAGTGTCTGGGGAATGGAAGCTTGTGTGCTTGGCTTACAATATGAAGCGGCTATTTAAGTTGAAATGCGCCTAAAAAACGACACCTGAGGGGTTTTGGGGCTCAAAATACGCTTTGCAGGTTCAAAAACAAATCTAAGAAGATTTTTCTTGAATGTAAACTCAGCATCAGCCCCCATTCACGGCACGCTGATGCTGAGTTAAGTTCGACAGACTGTTAAACTTTGAAAAAGTTCATATGCTCTGCAAGGATTTACCTGTAAATCCTTGCCGCGAAATGCTTAAAGGCTGGTCTTGCCAGCCGTTGAATAAGCATTTCAAGCGTTAAATGCTCTAGGACGGCATTGCATAATTTTCCGCAGGCTTTGTTGCTGCGGAAAGAGCAAACATTGCTCTGGCATTTCCGGAAATGTGATTGATCAACACTTCCTTGGGAATAGTGCGGGGGAGTGGGATCGTTGCCGGGGGGAACCCTGTGAACAAGCCCCATCCTAGGTCTCCGGACGCTTCCAGGGCTTGACATTCGCCGCTTTTCAGGTCATCAACCGGTTGTGGAATTTTTCGCAATCTCTCGATTGAAACTTACGAGCCCATAGTCCAAGGAGAGGCCCATGGAAATCATCAGCGAACTTTGGCACAACGTACTGAAATCCACGGCTGCCGGCTGGGTGGGCGTGACCGGCATATTCGTCTACATGACTGTCATCGTGGCCACGGCCATCTACCGCATCAAAAAAGCGGACCACATGCATCACTAAGCCTCTCGACGGCCTCGACCGTTTATTTCGAATTTCAAGCCCCTGGCATCATATGACACCAGGGGCTTTCTTGTTCATAGCATTTCCTGTGACAGGATCGGCGATCTTTCCGACGAATAGAGCTCTTTACGTTTGAAATGCTTGTAGGCTGGCAAAGCCAGCCTACAAGCATTTCGCGGCAAGGATGTGCGGACAAATCCTTGCAGAGCATTTGAACTATTTCAAAGTTAAAATGCTCTAGTTTCACCGCCCTCCCATGAAGTCCACTATGCCTTGGGCCACGGCATCGGCCATGCGTTTCATGCGCCTGGGATTCATGCACAGCAGTTCCTCGGTGCGGTGGAGGATCACGCCGCACTCCAGCAGCACGGCGGGCATGACCGCGCTTTTCAATATGCGCAGGTGGTCGAAGCGGTAGACCCCGCGTTGCGGGTCCACGAACTCGCGGTTTTCACCCTTGATGGGCTCGGCGTGGTGGGGAGTGGGCATGAATCCGGCTTTAATGAGCCGTTGCCCGATGGACTTGGCCAGATTCAGGCTGGGTGTGGGTTTGCGCCCCAGGGATGAGTAGAACAGAGAGTACCCGTGGAACTTGTCGCAATAGCGCAGCTTTTTTCCGTTGTATTCCCAAGGTGCTAGGTATCGCGGCTGCGCGGAGTCGTGGTGGATGGAGATCATGATGGAGGCGCCGTCCCTGTCCGCGAGCTTGCTGCGCTGTTCAGGGTCGCGTTTCTTTTTCCGGGAGTCCAGGAAAAAGGATCTGATCCCCTGTTCTTTCAGCGCATCGGCCAGGACAATGGCAAAGTCCCTGTTGAAGCGGTACTCCGGACGCCCCCTTGCACTTGTGGCGCCGGGCCGGGGTTCGGAATGCCCCACATCGATGGCCACGAGACGCTCCTCGGAAGAGGGCTTCTTCGCCGCCTCGCTCAAACAGGGGGCACACAGGAAAACAGCCAACAGGACAAGGGCTGCGCAACATCTGGCCATGATACGGCTACCGGAGGGTCTCACGCAGCTCCGCCGCGTCGACAGCCACCTGGGCCATGACCTCCTCCACGATCTCGGGGGTCAGGTTCAGGCGTTGGACCACATAGGTCGATGGGCGGTACATCAGGCCGTCGATGCCCAGGGCTATGCTGCTCATCTTGGCCAGGACCTCTCCCGCGTGCACCAGGTCCAGGGTCAGGTTCTCGCCTCCGGGGTAGTCGTCCGGATCCAGGCGCCAACGCACCACTTCCACTATGTCCTCCGGCAGGTTCCAGAGCTCCAGGAGCCGGGCACCCACCTCGGCGTGGTTGATGCCGAGCAGCCTGTCCTCGGCCTGGTCAAAGGAGATCATTTCCCTGTAGGCGAGGTCCAGGATGGGCTGGGAGTCCACGTCCATATACGTGCCCAGCACGATCTTGCCCACGTTGGCCAGCAATCCCGCGGTAAAGGCGTTGGGCGGCGGGGTTCTGCCGGTTCTCTTGGCCAGGGCCTCGGCGGCCAGAGCCGTGGCCAGGGAGTGTTCCAGCAGGGCGCCGGCCGGCAGGTCGTAGCTCATGATTTCCTTCTTGACCTCCGGGGACACTCCCGCAGCGATGATGAGCTGCCCCACCCGGCGTGCACCAAGGCGCACCAGGGCCTCGCGAAGATTGCCTATGGTGCGCACTCCCCCGAACTGCGGGGAGTTCGCCAGGCGGAGAATATTGGCGGTGATGTAAACGTCGATCTCTATGGCCCGGGCTATTTCGGAAAGATCGACCTCGGGCTGGCGCAACAGGGAAAGGGTGCGTTGCACCGCCGCGGGAAGGGGCGGGATGCTGGAGAGCGCGTTGATGATCTCTTCGCGTCTGCTCATAGACTGTGCTCCACGCCCAGGGACTTGATGATGACATTGCCGGTATTCAGATGCAGATACATGGTTCTTGGGATGTTTCCTCCAAAATCCTTTGCCGCAAGCCTGAGGTTGTTGCGGTCCAGCAATTTTTCCAGAGCCTCCACATTGCGGGCGCCCACGTCGAATAGGTTGTTCACCTGCATCATCTTGGCGCCGCCCGCGGCCTTGATGATCATGCGCTCGCGCGAGGCGCCCTTGCGCAAAAGGGTCCTGAACATCTCCGCCACACCGGAACTCACGAACATGAAAGGGTTTGCCTTGGCCTTATCAGGAGATACACTGGCATGCGGCAACAAGCAATGAATAAGAGCTCCGATACGGATTTGGGGATCATAGGCGGCCACACCGATACAGGAGCCCAGCGAAAACGTGACGAGCACGTCCTCGGGGCGTGACGACCAATGCATGTCGGATATGGAGACAACAGTATGCGTCATAAGCTGTTCAGGGTCCTCCGGGAAGTAACAGATATTAACTGTCCATAACACTTCGGGAAGTCAAGAAGATAATTGTCATGAAAAAGTGGGGCACCATATGCCGAACCTGCTGAAACGTCAAAATATCAGTTGAAATATCAGCATGTTTCAAGAGTGTAAAAATCCATTGCCCTTGTTAACAAAGACGCGGCTCGGGGCTAAAGTTTCGGGCCCTGAAACCGATTATTTTAAGGAACGCGTCATCCTGCGCCGTCAATATCGCAAAAGGGGATGGACATGCTTGACTACTATCTTTTCAAACAAGTGCACGATCTCTATGAACAGGGCCGCACTGAAAACGCGCGGCTCATTCTCAGGGAATTGCAGGAAAAATACATCGAGACCTGTGACGAAAACGCCATGTTGAAGACCCAGGTCCAAGAGTACGAGGACGTGCTCTACCTGGCGAAGAACCTGGAATACGACGGCTTCAGCTACTGGCTGAAGACCGGGACCATCAAGCAGGGGCCGTTTTGTCAGCAGTGTTTTGACAAGGACGGCCTGCTTATTCGCCTGCACGAGCACAGCGACTCATGGAAGTGCCTCACCTGTGGAGCGGTATATGAACGCACCAAGGATGTCGAGGAAGAGGAGAAAGTTTCTCCTGTCAGAGAGAGGGCGGGATCCGGGAAAGTGATTCAATTGTATAAATAATTCTAGAGCCAAATAAGATATATTATTTACGCCGCCCCTGACCGGGCGGCTTTTTTATGGATCGGGCTCCCAGCGCCAGGCAACGTATGTGTGTTGTCTTTTCGAAAGGTGGTTCTTGCGAAGATTTCCTGAAAATGATAACTGTTCTCAATAAAGGTTATACCTTCAGAATTCACACTTTGAGGAGATGAAATTATGAGTTGTATGAAAAGATCGATATGCTGCTTTGGCGCACTGATTTTGTTTTTTTGTGTGGCGTTTCAGGTGGAGAATGTTTCGGCTCATTCCATGTATATTCAGTCTTCACGTTACAAGGTGCATAAGGGAAAGAGTTCCCCATTATTCTTCTGTTATGGCCATCATATGCCAGTTGATGATGGTGTTCGCGCAAAAAAGCTGAAATTTGTTAAGGTGCATGCTCCAACAGGTGATACAAGGAGTATAAAAATTCGTGACGAAACTTGTCTTCACTCCTACATGGTGGCGTATGATACTCCAGGAACATATGTGCTTACAGCTGAGACAAATCCAGGTTATTACACCATGTATATAGATAAGAATGGACGGAAAAGGGGGACCATCAAACCGAAGAGCCAAATTGTGGACAAAGCCAAAGAGATTACAAAGAGTCTTTACAGTAAGCAGTACACAAAAACCTATGTGGTCTGTGAAGAGCCTTCGGCACAGTTTCCCGCTAACATCGGCATGCCCCTGGAACTTGTGCCCACCAAAGACATCACGCAGCTCAAGGCCGGAGATGACCTGGAGCTTGAGGTATATTTCAATGGAACCCTTTATGAGGGCGAGGGGTTTTGGGATGCGACCTACATGGGATTTTCCACGGAAGCCGAAGACAATTTTCATCAGCGCCAATCGGTCACCGGAAGCACCCTGACCATTCCCATTCCCAACGCCGGACGTTGGTTTGTCCGCTATTTCGTCAAGCTCCCGGCGCCTGAGGCAGACAAGGACAAATACACACACATGAAACATACATCCACGCTGGTGTTCCAGATTCCCAACGAACGCAAAACGCCGAAGGCGGATGGACATTAGGAAAGCACTGCATAATTGCCCGCTGGCTTTGTTGCTACGAAAAAGGCAAATCCACGTGTATGTCCAAATACACGTCGGCCTTGCCTTATCCTTGCCCCTCGCCAGTGAACAATTCTACAGCACTTCCAGAAAATGTGATATTACTTGGAGCGCGAAAGAATTAACACCGAGCTCCGGCGGCTTCGCCGTTGGAGCAGAGTGTTAAAAAACTGCTCCCATTAATAGAATTGATTCCGCTTTGACTTTCAGGGGGGGGGCTCCTTGATAAAGAGTTCTCCTCCTCACACCCACCCCATTCGTTCATACACGCTGCCCATGAGACTTGCGCTCCCTGACTTATGATAGGAATCCTCCCGGCTGGAAGCGCAGCCTGCCCCCTTTTCCGCGACTATGGCCGCTTGCGCGAACAGGCAAGGCAGATTTGGAAAAAAATCTAAAGAATTGACGGAAATCGCCGATCACCCTGTTGCAAGAGCGCACAACAACAAAAGGTGACTGCGATGCTTTCAAACGGTGAGCGACAAACACTAAGCGTGGTGAAAAACGTCATGCTTCTGGGCGCGGATTCCAGCGTGCTCAGGACTGACCGCAAGTGCCTGCGTACCGCCCTCGAGGACATCACCCACGAGGTGACCATCTTGTCTTCGGGGCGAGAGGCCCTCAAGCACTCCCTCGAACAGCCCATCGACCTGATCATCTGTGACGAGCGGCTTTCGGACATGAAGGGACGGGAGGCCCTGCGCCTCCTCCGGCTGCATCCGGCGCTCCGGGAGACCCCCATGTTGCTGCTCTCCACCGACAACAGGCGGGCGTCAGTGCTCAGCGCGCTTTCCGCCGGCTGTACCAGCTACGTGCTCAGGCCCTACTCCCTGGACTGGTTTCAGAGGCGCCTCAGCCAAGCCTTGTCCGGAGAACTGGAGTCCATCGCCCCCTTGCAGCGACAGGAACCGTCACTCCAGGCTTTCTTGCTGGAGCTGTCAAGACTGGAGAGCGAGGAGGACGCGCCTCCGGACCCGGTGGAAGAGGCCCTGCGGCAAGGCGTGATGGCCCTGCGCGAGAAGAACGGAGAGCAGGCCAGGAACTGGTTCCAACAGGCCCTGGAACTCGACCCGAAGCAGGCGGACGCGCACCAGGGGCTGGCCCACAGCTGGGTGCTGGGCGGACATCCGGCCCTGGCAAAGGAGCATTTTCGCCGGGCCATACGCATGAACGTGGAGCAGGGGCGTTACGCCAAGGCCCGTGCCGTACACGAGGAGCTGCGCAGGCGCGACCCCAAGGCCGAGGATCCCATCCGGGATGTGCTGGCCACCATGCTTCGCGGCGGTGAGCTCGACAACGCGGTGAAGCTGCTGTCCGACCTGCACAAGAACGGGGGCATTGGGCCGGAAACAGCCACCCTGGTGGCGCGGAACTGCTTTTTCAGCAACAGGCCCATGGAGACCGCCAGAGAGCTTTGCAGGAAGCTGGATGCGGCCGACGCCGGTCCGGCCGCCGATTCCCTGCGCCAGAGACTGCTGGACGACGGCAGGAAGACCGAACTCGTGCCCCCCGAAGTTGTGGAGGAAGCCGAGGAATACGGCGAGGCCAAGGGGCCGCTCTCCAACCTGCGGGCCATCCTGGCCGTGGCCAGGTACACCATCCAGACCTATCGCCGCAACACCCTGCCCGAGCAGGCCTGAACCGGTTGCGATACGTTTTTCCAGGGGGAAGCCTTTGAAAAGGGTTTCCCCCTGTCGATACATTCCTGCCCAGCCGCCTCAATACGGAAAATCCGCCAGCTCCAGCAGCCTGGGGTCCAGGGGGAACAGCTTGCCCGGCGGCATCGGGACGCCCAAGGCGCTCAGGTGCAAGCCCTTTCTGCGCAACCGCTTCACTTCCCGAAGATTATCCCCGCCTATGGGGTCGAACTCCAGCGCCAGAGACGTCTCCGGCGCTGTGACGGCCTGAAAGGACAGGGAGAAGCTCAAATCCAGCATGTGCATGAGAAAGTCGTGGTTCTCCACGCCGGGTTCGGCGGTGAAGCCCTGTTGCATCTCCGGGGTCAGGGGGAACATGCGGCGCAGGTTGCTCAGGGTCTTGCGCAGCTCCCTGCTGCCGGAGATGCGCACGCTGCCGGTGTAAAGGCGTTTCTTGAATTCGAAGGGCCAGCGTTTGCGCTTGGTGGCCATGAGCAGGGAGAGGTCCTGCTCCCAGTGGGGGTGCAGCAGCACCCCGCTGGCCTGGCTCGATGACCAGTGCACCCGGCGGTCGGCCTGCATCTCCACCAGCACATGGCTCAACTTGCCGCTCCCCGGCGTAAGCCCCAGCATGGTGGGTACGTAGTAGTTGTGGGCTATGACGTCCGCGGCCAGGTGGCTGACGTACCCCAGGGCGTGGGCGCGCAAGGGGGGGGAGTCGGCGCTGAGCAGCAGGGTTTGCGCGGTTTCCCAGTTGTGGCTATGGCCGGGTTTTGCCGAACACCCCTTGCCCACGAAGATGTCCGCGGACAGGCAGCCGTAGAGAAAGGCGTGGGGTTGCACGGCCAGCAAGGCGGAGAGCCATGGAGGCAACACCTGCAGGGACATGAGAAACTGGTTGCCGATGGCCATGTGCACGCCCGGCCCCCAGGCCAGGACTGGGGTCGGAAGCAGAAATAAAAACAGGATCAAGACCGGAACTAGGACGATCATCGGGACCTCACAGATACGGGGAGAAGAGCCAGCACAGGGAATCCAGAAAGCGGGTACCCCATGCGCGTCCATCCACCTCTTCCAGGGAAGTCTCCCGGGAGTGTCCCTTGGCAGCGTCGCAATAGTCCAGCAGCTTGCGTGCGAAATCCCGATCGTAGACCTCCACCGCGAATTCAAAGTTCAGGCGCAGGCTGCGCGGGTCCAGATTCGTGGAACCGATGAGGGCGTAGTTCTCGTCCACAATGAACAGCTTGGTATGGGGGAAGGGGCTGGGTTGATGGAAGATGCGCACCCCGTGGCGCAGCACTTCCCAGAGCATGTTGCGGGTGGCCCTGTCCATGAAAGGAAGGTCGCTTTTTTTCGGTATCAGGACTTCCACGGCCACGCCCCTCAATGCCGCGGTCTGCAGGGCTCCCACCAGCTCGCGAGGGGGGAGGAAGTAGGGCGTCATGATGGTGAGGCGGCTCTGGGCAGCGGCGCAAGCGGCCTGCAGGATGGCCGGGAGCTTGTCCATGTCGTCGTCCGGTCCGTCCACCACGCTGCGGCACATCATGCTCCCCACAGGCTTTGGCACATGCAAGGGGGGGTGGATGTCCTGCTCCGTGCAAAAATTCCAGGCCCAGATGGCCACCTCCTCCAGCTGCGCCACCAGTGGGCCGCGTACCCGGAAGTGCATGTCCATGACACGCTTGGGATTTTTCGTGGCCACGAGGTATCTGTCACCGATGTTCATGCCCCCGGTGAACCCGATCTCCCCGTCCACCACCAGGATCTTGTGGTGGCAGCGCAGGTTGATGGACAGGGACGGGGGGATGAGCCGGGGGGGAAGGAACCTGGCAAAGGGAACCTTGCGTTTGCGCAACTTGGGTCCGATCCGTGGAGGGGCGGTGATCTCCCCGACGCCGTCCACCACCACGCGGACATCCACCCCGCGTTGCACGGCCCGCGCAAGGGCGTCGGCAAAGCGGATTCCCGTGTCGTTGCCCTCGAATATGTAGGTGACGAGGTGGACGGATTTCCGGGCGCCCTCGATGGCCTCGAGCATGAGGGGAAAGGCCTCCTCGCCGTTGTGCAGAGGGGTGAGGTCGTTCCCCGTCACCAGGGGGAGGCCGGTGATGGCAAAGGATGTCCTGGATTGGTTTTCATAAGGCGGGGGCGCGTCCGCCAGGATGTCGGCCTGCAGCGCCGCAGTCTCCGATGAAAACGGAGTGCTTTGCAGCAGCTTCGAACCCTTGGTGCGCACCCGGTTCACGCCGAAGAGCGCGTAGAGCAGCGGACCGGCCAGGGGAAAGATGATGATGACCGCCATCCACCCCCAGACGGCCCGCGGGTCACGCTTGTAGAACAGCGCATGCACTGTGGCGATGACTGCCGCCAGCAGGGTTACCCCTGCCAGAACCCAGTGAAGCAGGTATATGCCCATGAGGCTGTCGGTCACTGGTCAGCCTCGCTTGTCAGAATTTCCTGAAGGCGTTCTCGACCCCGTTCTTGAACTCGTCAAAAGCCTTTTCAAAGCCTCCCTTCAATTCATCAAGGGCGTCCGACCCGCTCATGCGGAACAGCTTAAGCTTGTAGCGGGCTTCCTCGAACTTGGCTCCCAGGGCGTCGAAATCCGGAGCCACACGCTCCCAGAATTCCCTGCCCTTGTTTTCGGCTTCGGCCTTTTTTTCCTCGATTTTCTTTTGCCACGCATCCAGTTGTTCTTCCATTTTCACGCCGAATTTGTCCTTGTCTTCCATGTCAGCTCCTCTTGAATATGGCAAAAAAGGGTATCATTTACAGAGCAATATAATACATTTTTCAGGTGTGACAAGCGGGAACGGGGAACCCGGAGAGCAAGGTCCGGCTCAAAGGCTTGACTGGCAGGAGCCTTTGGGTGAAATTCCCCATTGTGAAAATACCGGAGCGAGAGATCCCGGCGCGTTGGTGCCCGATACTCATCCAGGGGAGCAGGCGCGATTCCGGATACTCCCTTCTCGAGTTACTTACGCTCTCACGGGTGCGCCTCGGCCCCCTAAGGTTCGAATGCTTCTACGGAGGAAAAAACCCATGAATGTCGTTGAATACAAGGCGGAGAGGTCGGCGGGTTTTGCAAAATACTGGGCCGTGTTCATACCCACGGGCTCGGATGAGTCCATTCTGCCGGCCAAGCTCAAGGCGGAGTTGGGAAACCTCTACTTCGAGATGGAGTCACACCTGGAGAGCGACGACTACTACAGCCCCGAGGAGAAGGATGAAATTATCGAGGCAATAACCGCGGATGGCTATTACCTCAAGCTGATGGAGCTTCACATGGGGAACCTGCAACCTCTTGATGACGATGAAGACGTGGACGGCGAGGTTGAACTCGAGATTTGAGCGCTCCACATGTCCCTGAAGGCCCGGATATACCGGGGCGCGGGCTCACGAAAAGGTCAGTTCACAGATGTCGGGCAGTTCCCGGTAGTTTTCGGCGTAATCCAGTCCGTACCCCACCAGAAAACCCCTTTTGATGTTGAAACCGGTGAACTCGGGAGCAAGGTCGTGTTTCCGGCGTTCACTCTTTTGCACCAGGGCGCAGGTGGCCAGGGCCGAGGGGTTGTGGGACTGCAACGCATCCAGAAGCACCTTGAGGGACAGGCCGGTGTCCACGACATCCTCCACCAGCAGCACTCGCTTGTCCGTGATCTCCTTGCCCAGATCCATCTGCAGACGCACCTTGCCCGAGCTGCTGTCCTCGTCGCCGTAGCTCGATGCGCGGAGGAACTCCACGGAGAGAGGGTGGGACAGCTGGCGCACCAGGTCGGAGAAGAAGATGAAGGCGCCCTTGAGCACGCAGATGGCCACCAGGGGATCGCCCTGCCGCCAGGCTTCGATCTCCAGGGCCAGAGTGCGCACCCTGGCTGCTATACGCACGGAATCTATGACTAGTTTCAGTTGCTCGCTGGATTTCTTCATCTTTGGCTCCTTTGGGCTTCTTGCTCGTGATATCGGGGATGGCTGGTGCATATCCTCCGTCCGCCCAAGGGCTTAACACGATTCCTCAGGCCTTGGGAATGGGGCATGAGAGCAGACGATCTTTGAGCACCTTTTCTTTATAGGCCTCCAGAAAGTCATCCTTTTTCAGTATTCCCAGAACCTTGTCCGGTATTGTCGGGTCCATGACCGGCAGGCAGGACACTCGGCGCGTCTCGAACAACTCCAGGGCACGTTCCAGGTTGTCATCATAGAGGAGCACGTCGGGATTCCGGGTCATCAGGTCCGCAGCCACGAGTACGTTGGCCAGGTCGTCGAGTTTGTCCAGCGCCGGTTGCAGGTCCCTGAGGGAGAGCATGCCCTTCAGCCGCTCCTCCCGGTCCAGTATCGGGAAATGCGGATAGGGCGCGTCCATCACTGTCTGGATGAGCTGCATCAGAGGCGTGGCGTCCCGGATGCTCTGAAAGTCCCGAGTCATCAACTCCCCGGCCTTGAGCGCGCGCAACACGCCCAGGTCGTGCCCCCGCACGATGTCCAGCCCCTGGCGCAGCAGCTTCATCTCGTAGATGGAGTAGCCGAAAAGGTGGCGCACTGTGAGGGAGCTGGTGATGCAGGCCAGGAGCAGCGGGAGGATGATCTTCTGGCTGTAGGTGAGCTCGAAGATGGTGAGTACGGCGGTGATGGGCGCGAGGGTCGTGCCGGCCACCACCGCCCCCATCCCGGCAAGGGCGTAGTGCTGCGCCACGAGCCCGGAGTCGGGGAACAGAAGCCCGGCCGCGAGCCCCAGCACTGTGCCCAGGGCGCACCCCAGCACCAGGGAAGGGGCGAATATTCCGCCGCTCATGCCCGAGCCTATGCACAGGGAGCAGGCCAGGATCTTGCCCAGTAACAGGGCCGAAGCCAGGCCAAGGCCCAGGGTCCCGGCCATAGACATGCCCACGGACTCGTATCCAACGCCCAGGACCTCGGGCAGCCACAAGGCCATGCCCCCCAGCATCAGACCGCCCATCCCAGGTTTTACCCATTCCGGCAGCGGCACCTTGCCGAACAGCTTGTCCGCCTTGGAAATGGCCTGCGCCAGGGCAATGGCCGTGAGCCCGGCGGCCAGGCCCAGAATCAGGTACAGGGCCAGCTCCCAGTAGTGGGTCATGGCGAAATGGGAGGCCATGAATGTGGGGAACTCCCCCCAGAACAGGCGCGAGAGCACCGACGCCGTGACGGCGCTCACAACGATATGGCTGATGTGCCCGATCTCGATATCCAGAAGGATGACCTCGGCGGCGAACAGCGTACCCGCGATGGGGGCGTTGAACGTGGCCGCAATGCCCGCGGCCGCCCCTGCCGCGAGACTCACCCGCCGCATTTCCAGGGGCAGGGAAAGCAACCGGGCCAGGGAGGAACCGAGGGATGCGCCGATTTGTACGATGGGACCTTCACGCCCCACGGATGCGCCGGTGCCGATGAGCAGGCTGGTGACCAGGGCCTTGAGCACGGTGACGCGGTGGCGCATGGTGCTGTGCCGCCTAGTCACCGAAACGATCACCTCGGTCACGCCCGGCCCCCGTGCCTCCGGCACCCAGCGCTGGATGATCGCCCCGGCGATCAGGCCTCCAACCGCCGGGGCCAGGAGCACTAGCCACCAGGGTGAGGCCTTGACCTGATCCAGGAAGCCGACGCCCCCGTGCCAATCCACGCCGCGCAGCACCCCCCAGCACAGGGCCTGGAACAGCTCGATGAGTGTGCGGAAGAACAGCGCGCCCAGGGCGGCCAGTAGCCCGATGAGAACCGCCAGCAGGAGGAAGGGCGGATAGGGGAGCCGTCGGCGCTCCACATCCGGCAGGACGCGACGCATTCCGGACCCGAAACGGCGCAGGAT
This sequence comes from Desulfovibrionaceae bacterium, assembly GCA_963674665.2. Taxonomy (GTDB): domain Bacteria; phylum Desulfobacterota; class Desulfovibrionia; order Desulfovibrionales; family Desulfovibrionaceae. The sequence goes on from CAXXPL010000001.1 coordinate 344,775, forward strand.
GGCGGCAATGTTCCCTGAATCCCTCATGTGCCTCTCAGACGGTATGGAGCGCGTCTTTGTTGTCCGGCAGTGTTCCAGCGGTTTCCTAGCCGGGATACCCCGTGCGGATGTGCCAATAACGATCCGGAAAACAGCGAGTGGTCAAAAGCATTCATATATCGTATGATATTATGTATCTCTTCCACAGGCAGCGCGTCAAACCCATGAAACAACGCGGGGGAATCATGGTGCATGAGCGGCAGGCGGTGGGCTTTTCGGAGAGCGGCATCTCCAGCGGCCTGCCACAGGTTCCCAAAGTCGAGTTGGTCTCGGAGGTTCAGGGTCGGGACCGGCTCAATATCGTTCTGCCCAATTTCTTCAAAAACTATGCCTTTGGTGGCATTTTCTCGGCCATGAAACTGGCCAGGGAATTGACCAGGCACTATGACGACGTGCGGTTCCTGTCCCTCGCTCCGCTCGGGAATGATGAGGAGATGTTCGCTTTCCAGTCTCATGTTCTGGGGGGCGGGAAAAAGGATATCCGCGTGGAGTCCCTTCTCGGCAGGGATTCCCTGCTCTGCCACCGACGGGAGGTGTTCTTCTGCACCTATTGGGGCACGGTGCTGCAATGGCGCGCCTATGCCCGGGCGCTGGAATCGAGCGGAGCTCGTCCAAATCCGTTCTACTACTTCATCCAGGACTTTGAACCCGGGTTCTATCCTTTCGACGCCCGGTATGCGGCCTGCCAGAGCACCTACTCCCACGGGGAGCATACCCACGCGCTGTTCAACGCGCTGGAGCTTGCCCGCTACTTCAAACGCCATGGCTTCTCGTTCCGGGGAGAGCAGACCCTGCTGCCCTCGGTGAACCCGGTGATCTCCCGCTGGATCGCGGGGCACAACGGCATGCTGCCGCCCAAGCCCGAGGACAGGATCACCATCGTCATATACGGCCGCCCCCAGAATCCAAGGAACTGCTTCAACGCCCTCATCGAGGGGTTGCATCTCTGCTTTTCCGAGCTTCCGGAGGACAAGCATCAGGGCGTGGAGATCATCAGCGCGGGGCGCGACCACCCGGATATCGAACTCGTGCCGGGGGTGACGGTCAGGAGCGTGGGCAAACTGGAGCTACGGGACTATGTCGCGTTGCTGGAGCGCGCGCATATCGGTGTCTCCCTCATGGCTTCGCCGCACCCCTCGTACCCGCCCCTGGAAATGGCCATCATGGGGCTGGCGGTTATCACCAACTCCTTTGATTGCAAGGATATTTCCAAACATCATCCGGGCATCCACTCCCTGGACGAGCCAGACCCGGCGACCCTGGCCCTGGAGGTCGCACGGGCTCTGCGCGACGTGCGTGCGGGCATCCGGGGATGCGGCGGCGAAGCGGCCATGATTCCCTCGAACATGAGCCCGCTCCCTTGGGGGGAGAATCTGCAGCGCATGAGCATTCCCAAGCTGGAACCCGCGAACTGAAGAAGACGGGAGAAAGCTGATATATCAAAGGCGGGGTGGGAGGGGAAAAAGCTCTTGAAAGAGCTTTTTCCCCTCGGGAGACTGTTCTCGACGATTCCCTACACCATCAAACGGCCACCAGGCTCCGGAGCAGGCCGTCCAGACGCTGGGCGAGCTCCGAGACCTCGTGCACAGCCTTTGACGACTCGTTCATGACCTGTGAGGTCTCGGTGGAGATCTGGTTGATCTCCTCGCTTGCATGGTTGATCTCCTCGCTTGCCGATGACTGCTGTTCAGCCGCGGTGGCGATGGAGCGCACCTGATCCGCGGTATTCTGGATCAAGTCCACGATATCCCTGAGCACGGCACCGGATTGACCGGCCAGCTCTGTGCTCTGGTCTATGGCTTCCACAGCGCTCTCCGTGGCCTGGATGTTGTGCTGGGTCACTGTCTGGATCTCCGTGATGGCCTGCCCCACCTCTTTTGTGGCGGCCATGGTCTTTTCCGCCAGCTTGCGGACTTCGTCGGCCACCACGGCGAAACCGCGTCCGGCCTCTCCTGCCCGGGCCGCCTCGATGGCCGCATTGAGGGCCAGCAGGTTGGTCTGGTCCGCGATGTCCGAGATGACGCCGAGCACGTTGCCGATGTCCGCAGCCTTGTGCCCCAGGTTCTGCATGGCCTGGTTCAGGCTCTTGGCATTGTCCTGCACACTGACGATGGAGGAGATGGCCTTGTTGACGATCTCCGCGCCCTGGGTGGCCTTTTCGCGGGCGCTGTCAGCGCCTTCGGCCGCGCGGGTTGCGTTCTTGGCCACTTCCAGCACCGAGGCGTTCATCTCCTCCATGGCGGTTGCCACCTCTCCGGTACGCGAGCGCTGCGCTCCAGCGCCCTCGCTGGCCTGCTCGACCTGGGCCGAGAGTTCCTCGGCCGCCGAGGCCACGCTTTGCGAAATCTCCCCTGCCTGGGCCACAACAGAGGCGATGTGGTCGTTATGCTGGCGCAGGTTTTCCTCCTGCTTGCGCAATTCGGTCATATCCACGAGCAGTGCCACGGCGCCAGCCAGATTTCCTTCCAGGTCATGGTAGGGGGTGGAATAAGCTATGCCGACGATCTCCTGGCCATTCTGCATGACAAGGCGGGCTTCCATCTGGGCCGCTCGCTTGTCGCGCAAGGCCAGGGAAGTGACCGTCTCGCGCCTCGGGTCGTCATACAGAACCTGGCCCGCGGGGTGCCCCAGGAGCTTGTCCTGGTCATGTTTGTCCAGCACGTCCATAAGCATCTTGTTGATGTAGGTCACGCGGTTTTCCTTATCCACGACGAAGAAGGGCAGCACAATACCTCCGAGAACCCCCTGGCTGAAGCTGAGCTTGTTCCTGAGTTCCTCCACCATGACCCGAAGCTGCTCGGACAAGGACTGATACTCCAGGCGGAACTGTCCTTCCAATCGGGCCTGGAGGTTGCCATTGGCGATTTCCTGGGCGTACTCGAGAATGCGTCTGATCGGTGAGACGACCGAGGCGCGCATGATCAGCACCAGGGTGGCTATCAGCAATACACCGAAGGCCACCCCGCCCACGATCAGGGTGTTCCGCTGTGCGGTGGCCGAAGAGGTGAGATCCTTCACGGAAGCGGCCATGCCCACGATGAAACCGTTGATGGGCACGAGCTGGAATGTCAGGAACTTGTCATCGCCCTGGAAGGAGTAATGCATTTCCCCGGTTTTCCTGGTGACGATCTCATCGATGAAATTTTCTTCCAGCCTGTTGAACAGCAGCTTCTTGTTTGTGCCGTGGGCGACTATCACTCCCGTCGAGTCCAGGGTATAGGCATAGCCTTGTTCTCCGATGCGCAGCGGGTCGATGGCCTGGTCCGTGAAACTCTTCCAGTTTGGGAAAACGCCAACCCCGCCCAGGATTTTTCCGTTTTCATCCTTCACCGCCGCGGAAAAGGAGAAGATATAGAAGTTTTCATTGGTGGAGGACTTGAGCACCGACTTGCCGATGAAGTGGTCCTCGCCCCGAATAAATGACCGGCAGTAATCCCGGGAGGAGCGGTTCTTGCCTGCCAGCTTCTCTCCGTCCTGGGTCCTGCCCGCGATTATGGTGCCGCTTGTGTCTATGAGGCTGACGGCCCAGTATTCCTTGTTGTTCGAAAGAAATTTATCAATGAATGCAGCAGCATCACCCTTGTCCTTAGTGAGCAGGGCGTCCTTCATCATTTGCTGCTGTGCCAGACTCATGGCCAGATTCACGTTGTTCTTGACGTAGCGGTCGATACTCAGGGCCACCTGGCTGGCCAACTGCCTCATGGCCTGGCGCTGGTTTTCCAGGACAGTATCGTAGCTGCTGCTGTTAACGTAAGTGATTCCAAGGACCAGCATGACCGTGATGGCTAGTAAGAGGGTGACAATGATGACACTGTTGACTGTCTTGAATCGCATATGCATGCCGATCTCCGTATGTTCTGTTCAGTAGTTCGCAGGTGAAGGTGCACTATTCCTTGCATTATTGCGGGGCCTGTGGACGAGATGTCGAGGGGCAACGGATTTGACGAGAAATAGCGGATGGAATGTGGAAGGTGTCTTTCCGAATGTCGCCAGCGCACTACCTTATTCATGAGGAAGAGAACCTCAGAAGTTCTTTTTTACGTTTGTAGGTCGTTTGATTTAAGTTATCTCAAGGTGATATGAAGATCAATATTATTGCAAGACATTCCTGTCCGGTTAACAGGCTAAAGCCAATAATGGATAACATTCTTCAATCTTTGTATTTTTGTCAGGTGGTTTGAAGAAAGCTAGGCGTGTCCGGCCGAAGATGTGGCATTGACGCAACGTCTTGGGGAGGTCTGTCCAGGGCGCGTAGGGTCACAATCCCCCGAAAGGATCGGGATGTCCTTGACGGTCGGACCGTCAACCTCCCGGATCGGGTCTTTAACCCGGGCAGGCGTTATTAATCGTGTTCCTGCTCCAAATGGTAGCGGTGATCTCCGCACAACCAGATGACGCGCCGCTTTGTACGGTCATAGTGAGGAAACACGCGTTCCGTGGCGCCGCAAACCGCACAGGCGCGCATGGGTTTTTCCTTCACCGGCAGGAGCTTTTGCCGCTTTATTGTCTCGATGAAAGACAACATCGCCGGCAGGTTGGGGTGGTCCCCAACACGCTCTATATCCTTTTTGTTGACACGACCGAGCCTGGTGATGCGCACAGAAAGAGAGCGGCGCTTCGAAACGGTGCGGCGGTGTTTGTTCATGATGACCTGTCTGGGTTCGTCCCAGTCACAGATGACTCGCATGCGGTCGGTATCAAGATGCACGACCATAATGTACCCCACATGCCGGGATCGGCTCAATATCGTTCTACCTAACTTCTTCAAGAATTACGCCTTTGGCGGCATATTCTCGGCCATGAACCTGGCCCGAGAATTGACAAGGCATTATGACGACGTGCGGTTCCTGTCCCTCGCTCCGCTCGGAAGCGTGGAGGAGATGTTCGATTTTCAGTCCCATGTACTGGGGGGCGGAAAAAGGGACATCAGGGTGGAATCCCTGCCCGGCAGGGATTCCCTGCTCTGCCACCATCGGGAGGTGTTTTTCTGTACCTACTGGGGCACGGTGCTGCAATGGCGCGCTTATGCCCGGGCTCTGGAAGCCAGCGGCGCCCGTCCAAATCCATTTTACTATTTCATCCAGGATTTTGAACCCGGGTTTTACCCCTACGACGCCCGGTATGCGGCCTGCCAGAGTACTTACAACCACGGAGAGCACACCCACGCGCTGTTCAACGCGCTGGAGCTTGCCCGCTACTTCAAGTGCCATGGTTTCTCATTTCGTGGAGAGCAAGCCCTGCTGCCCTCTGTGAATCCGGTAATCTCCCGCTGGATTTCCGAGAACAACGGCATGGTGCCACCAAAGCCCGGGGACAGGATCACAATCGTCATATATGGCCGCCCCCAGAATCCAAGGAATTGCTTCAGCGCTCTCATCGAGGGGCTGTACCGGTGTTTTTCAGATCTTCCGGAAGACAAACGGCAGGATGTGGAGATCGTAAGCGCCGGGCGCGATCACCCGGACATCGAACTCCTGCCGGGGGTGACGGTCAGGAGCGTGGGCAAGCTGTAACTGCGGGATTATGTCGCTCTGCTGGAGCGTGCCCACATCGGCGTCTCCCTCATGGTTTCGCCGCACCCCTCGTACCCCCCCCTGGAAATGGCCATCATGGGGCTGGCGGTTATTACCAACTCCTTTGATTGCAAGGATATTTCCAAACATCATCCGGGCATCCACTCCCTGGACGAGCCAGACCCGGCGACCCTGGCCCTGGAGGTCGCACGGGCTCTGCGCGACGTGCGCGCGGGCATCCGGGGATGCGGCGGCGAAGCGGCCATGATTCCCTCGAACATGAGCCCGCTCCCTTGGGGGGAGAACCTGCAGCGCATTCGCATTCCCAAGCTGGCACCAGCGAACTGAGCATGGAGTAATAATTCCAATTCCATATCAAACAAGCCGTTGTGCTTGATATGGAATTTGGAATGCGCCCCAGGACGGTGCGCTCGAAGTGCATAGTATTTCGCCGAGAAAGACGAAACCACGCTTTCGTCTTTCTCGGTCGATCAAAACCGCATGGAAGCGGTTTTGATCGAAAATTAGAATAAGAGGCAATAAAGGCGATTTGCGAGGGGGGTGCCTTTAAAAATGCCGACGCCATTTGCAAGGCGTGATATATGGTGTCACTGAAAGGCCTGAGGCATGTCCTCCCCCATGGATACCACCTCTTGTCATCCCCGCGCACGCGGGGATCCAGTGACGTTTTTATCGGGGGAAGGAACGGCAAGTCGTTGGATGCAGTTCCTTCCCGGTAAAGCGTTTCTCGACACTTCACTTCATGATCATGCGGCCACCAGGCTCCGGAGCAGGCCGTCCAGACGCTGGGCGAGCTCTGAGACCTCGTGCACAGCCTTTGACGACTCGTTCATGACCTGTGAGGTCTCGGAGGATATCTGGTTGATCTGTTCCGTGGCCTGGTTGATCTCCTCGCTGGCCGAGGATTGCTGCTCAGCCGCGGTGGCGATGGAGCGCACCTGATCCGCGGTATTCTGGATCAAGTCCACGATCTCCCTGAGCACGGCACCGGATTGACCGGCCAGCTCGGTGCTCTGGTCTATGGCTTCCACAGCGCTCTCCGTGGCCTGGATGTTGTGCTGGGTCACGGTCTGGATCTCCGTGATGGCCTGCCCCACCTCTTTTGTGGCGGCCATGGTCTTTTCCGCCAGCTTGCGGACTTCGTCGGCCACCACGGCGAAACCGCGTCCGGCCTCTCCTGCCCGGGCCGCCTCGATGGCCGCATTGAGGGCCAGCAGGTTGGTCTGGTCCGCGATGTCCGAGATGACGCCGAGCACGTTGCCGATGTCCGCGGCCTTGTGCCCCAGGTTCTGCATGGCCTGGTTCAGGCTCTTGGCATTGTCCTGAACGCTGACGATGGAGGAGATGGCCTTGTTGACGATCTCCGCGCCCTGGGTGGCCTTTTCGCGGGCACTGTCCGCGCCTTCGGCCGCACTTGTTGCGTTCTTGGCCACCTCCAACACCGAGGCGTTCATCTCCTCCATGGCGGTTGCCACCTCTCCGGTACGCGAGCGCTGCACTCCAGCGCCCTCGCTGGCCTGCTCGACCTGGGCCGAGAGTTCCTCGGCCGCCGAGGCCACGCTTTGCGAAATCTCCCCTGCCTGGGCCACAACAGAGGCGATGTGGTCGTTATGCTGGCGCAGGTTTTCCTCCTGCTTGCGCAATTCGGTCATATCCACGAGCAGTGCCACGGCGCCAGCCAGATTTCCTTCCAGGTCATGGTAGGGGGTGGAATAAGCTATGCCGACGATCTCCTGGCCATTCTGCATGACAAGGCGGGATTCCATCTGGGCCGCTCGCTTGTCGCGCAAGGCCAGGGAAGTGACCGTCTCACGCCTCGGGTCGTCATACAGAACCTGGCCCGCGGGGTGCCCCAGGAGCTTGTCCTGGTCATGTTTGTCCAGCACGTCCATAAGCATCTTGTTGATGTAGGTCACGCGGTTTTCCTTATCCACGACGAAGAAGGGCAGCACAATACCTCCGAGAACCCCCTGGCTGAAGCTGAGCTTGTTCCTGAGTTCCTCCACCATGACCCGAAGCTGCTCGGACAAGGACTGATACTCCAGGCGGAACTGTCCTTCCAATCGGGCCTGGAGGTTGCCATGGGCGATTTCCTGGGCGTACTTGAGAATGCGTCTGATCGGTGAGACGACCGAGGCGCGCATGATCAGCACCAGGGTGGCTATCAGCAATACACCGAAGGCCACCCCGCCCACGATCAGGGTGTTCCGCTGTGCGGTGGCCGAAGAGGTGAGGTCCTTCACGGAAGCGGCCGTGCCCACGATGAACCCGTTGATGGGCACGAGCTGGTAGGTAAGGAATTTTTCGTCGCCCTGGAAGGTATACTGCATTTCCCCGGATTTATTGGCAACGATTTCATCGACAAAATCCATCTTCGTCCTTTTGAACAAGAGGTTCTTGTCGGTTCCGTGGGCGATTATCATTCCGTCGGAGTTCATGGCAAAGGCGTATCCGTTTTCACCGATGCGCAACTTGTCGATTCCCTGGTCCGTGTAGCTTTTCCAGTTGGGAAACACGCCCACCCCTCCCAGTGTCGTTCCACTCTCATCCTTTACTGCCGCGGAGAAAGAGAACAGTAGGACGTTTTCATTGGTGGAGGACTTGAGCACCGACTTGCCGATGAAGTGATCCTCGCCCCGTAACAATGCCTGACAGTAATCCCGGGAGGAGCGGTTCTTGCCTGCCAGCTTCTCTCCGTCCTGGGTCCTGCCCGCGATTATGGTGCCGCTTGTGTCTATGAGGCTGACGGCCCAGTATTCCTTGTTGTTCGAAAGAAATTTATCAATGAATGCAGCAGCATCACCCTTGTCCTTAGTGAGCAGGGCGTCCTTCATCATTTGCTGCTGTGCCAGGCTCATGGCCAGATTCACATTGTCCTTGACGTAGTGTTCGATGCCCACTGCCGCTTGCTTGGCCAGCTGTCTCATGGCCTGACGTTGATTCTCCAGGATGGCCTCGTAGCTGCTGCTGGTCACGTAGGTGATCCCCAGAGCCAGCATGACCGTGATGGCTATGATGAGGGTGACAATGATGACGCTGTTGATCGTCTTGAATCGCAAATGCATGTCGATCTCCGTGTTTTTTGTTCAATGGTTCGCGATAATGATGGTGCACGATTCCTTGCACTCTTGCTGGATCTGTTGAGGAGATGGATGGTGGTGGGTTTGACGAGAAATAGCGGAGGGATGTCGAAGAGTTCTTTCCGAATGTCGTCAGCGCACTACCTTGGTTATAAGAAATAGAACCTCTTAAGTCCTTTTTCGCAATCGTCGGTCGTACGCTTCCAATTATCCCATTGTAATAAAAAAATCAATATCATTGCCGATGTATTTCAGAAAGTTCGTTAGTTGCGTGCATGTCAACCACAGGCAAGAAATACCCCTTTTGCGTTGACTATGCAGCGTTCTTATGGTGTTGCGAGGTAGCTTGGTATCAGTTCGGGACGTTTATGCAACAGATGAGGATAGTGCCTGTGTGAACGTTTGCGATTTCGAGCGGTGACGGTTAACATGAGCCGAACCGAAGTTCTTCGCAGAGACAACTACAAAAGGTGTCTTGTTGTTCAACCGAGACATTTTTCAACGGGATGGACGGACATCAACGAGGAATTCGGCCGATTGACAATCCTTTGAGAAAAATACCAGTAGGGTATGAAAATCAGGTAGAACTACAAAGGCTTACTTGGGAATGGCAAGGCGTCTGACATGGAGGTTGTGCACGGTGTATTGATTTTGCCACAGATGCAAAAATGCAACAGAGAGCCAAAAGATTGGGAATGTGGCTGGAAAGAGCTGTGCAGTATTGCAACATGTTTCGTTGGGAGCGTTTTATATCGAGGTGTGGTTGTTGCCGCCACCATTATCCTGTACTCTGTAACTCGTTGAGTTGTTGGACTTTTTTTGAGAAAGTCCGCACGGTAAGCGCATTTCATGTCAAGTGTCTTGAAATACCACCAATGAAATGAAAAGGCCGGGCACGCTTGATAGGGCGTGTCCGGCCGAGTTTGTGGTAGTACTGCAACGTCTTGGTCGGTCTGTTCAGGGCGCGTAAGATACCAGTATCCCGAAAGGATCGGGATGTCCTTGACGGCCGCTCCGTCACCCTCCCGGATCGGGTCTTTAACCCGGGCAGGCGTTATTAATCGTGTTCCTGCTCCAGGTGGTAGCGGTGATCGCCGCACAACCAGATGACGCGCCGCTTTGTACGGTCATAGTGAGGAAACACGCGTTCCGTGGCGCCGCAAACCGCACAGGCGCGCATGGGTTTTTCCTTCACCGGCAGGAGCTTTTGCCGCTTCATGGTCTCGATGAAGGACAGCATCGCCGGTAGGTTGGGATGGTCCCCAACACGCTCTATATCCCTTTTGTTGACACGGCCGAGCCTGGTGATGCGCACAGAAAGAGAGCGGCGCTTCGAAACGGTGCGGCGGTGTTTGTTCATGATGACCTGTCTGGGTTCGTCCCAGTCACAGATGACTCGCATGCGGTCGGTATCAAGATGCACGACCATAATGTACCCCTAAGCTGTATCCCTGCTACTTGTTTATGACTCCAAAGGTCTGCCTCGCGATTTCCAGTTCCTCGTTGGTGGGAATGACGAAAACCTTGACCTCGCTGTCCGCGGCGCTGATATCCTGGGCTATGCCGCGTTTCAGATTCACATTCTTGTCCAGATCCAGTTTGATGCCCAGTCTTTCCATATTAGTGCAAACACCGTGCCGGACGATCTCGTCGTTCTCTCCAATGCCGCCTGTGAACACCAGGGCGTCCACACGGCCCAGAACCGCGGTGTAGGATCCGACATACTTCTTGAAACGGTAGATGCACATGTCCAGTGCCAGCTGCGCCTTGTTGTCCCCTTTTTCGATAAGGGCGTGCACGTCGCGCATGTCACTGGTGCCACATATCCCCTTGAGACCGCTTTCCTTTGTCATCAGGGTCTCGAGCTCATCAAAGCTCATGTCCCTTTGCTTGCCAAGGTAGATCACGGCGGCGGGGTCGATGTTGCCGCAACGGGTCCCCATCATCACGCCGGCAAGGGGTGTCAGCCCCATGGAGGTGTCCACGCAACGTCCGTTCTCGATGGCGGTGATGGAGGAACCGTTGCCAAGATGCAACGTTATCATGTTGCAGTCCTGCAACGGCTTGTTCAGCAGCTTGGCGCACTCGTGGGACACGTAGCTGTGGGAAGTGCCGTGAAAGCCGTAGCGGCGAATATGCAGCTCCTCGTACAGGTTGTACGGAAGAGGGTACATGAATGCCCTGGGCGGCATGGTCTGGTGAAAGGCGGTGTCGAAGACCGCCACCTGGGGCACGCCGGGGAAAAGCTCCAGAGCGGTTTCAATGCCCAGGAGTCCCGGAGGGTTGTGCAGGGGGCCCAGGGGAATGGCGTCGCGCACCGCCTGGATGACGTCGTCATCGATCCTGGTGGGGGCGAAGTAGGCCTCTCCGCTGTGCAGCACGCGGTGGCCGATGGCGCCGATGGCGTCGGCGTCCTGAATGACGCCGTGGGCCTGGTCGGTGAGCAGGGTCAGGGCCTGACGCATGGCCGCGCCATGGTCCGGAGCCTCGATATCGCGTTCGATGCGCAGTTCATCCTCCCGTCCGGGGAAGCGCTTGTGAGTGATGCAGGCATCGTCCATGCCGATGCGCTCCACCTGCCCGGACGCCAGAACCGACTCGTCCAGAATGTCGATGAGCTGGTACTTGAGCGATGAACTGCCGGAATTGAGAACAAGGATATTCATTGCGACGTAAGTCCTTTAAGCTTTTTGAATTTCAGGTTGCCCGGGCTATTTCCCGGCCGCCTTCTCGGCCTGGGCCTGGATGGCGGTGATGGCCACGGTGTTCACGATGTCGGCCACGTTGCAGCCACGGCTCAGGTCGTTCACAGGCTTGTTCAGCCCCTGAAGGACCGGGCCGATGGCCACAGCGCCGGCGCCCGCCGCGCGTTGTACGGCCTTGTAGGTGTTGTTTCCGGTGTTCAGGTCCGGGAAGATGAACACGGTGGCCTTTCCCGCGACCTTGGAGTTGGGCATCTTGGTGGCGGCAACCTCTGGATCGATGGCCGCGTCGTACTGCAGCGGTCCTTCCAGGGGGAGGTCGGGTTCCCGCTCCTGGGCGATGCGCGTGGCCTCGATGACCTTGTCCACGTCCTCACCCTTGCCGGAGCTGCCGGTGGAGTACGAGAGCATGGCCACTCGCGGCGAAATGCCGAAGACCTTGGCGGTGTGGGCCGAGCTGAGCGCGATCTCGGCGAGCTGGGACGCGTCCGGGTTCGGATTCACGGCGCAGTCGCCGAATACCAGCACGCGGTCCTTGAGGCACATGAGAAACACGCTGGAAACAACGGAAAAACCGGGTTTGGTTTTGACGAACTCGAAGGCGGGGCGGATGGTCTGGCCCGTGGTGGTTATGGAGCCGGAGACCATGCCGTCGGCATGCCCCTTGTGCACCATCATGGTGCCGAAGTAGGTGGGATCGAGCATCTTGTCCCGGGCGTCCTCGATGCGGATGCCCTTGTGCTTCCTGCTCTCGAAGTAGGTGTTCACGTAGTCTTCGAAGTCCGGGAAGTCGCCGGGATTGACGAGCTCGATCTCGTCGCTGAGGTGCACGTCGAGGACCGAGGCGCGGTTGCGAATCTCGTCCGGGTCGCCAAGGATGGTGAAACGCCCCACGCCGCGACGCACGAGAATGTCCGTGGCCCGGAGGATCCGGTCACTGTTGCCTTCGGGCAACACAATGTGCTGCTTGTCGGCAGCAGCCCGTTCGATGAGGCCGAACTCGAACATTTTCGGGGTGATGCGCGAAGACACAGCGGTGACCACGCGCTGCCTGAGCTCCTCGGTGTTGACATTGGCTTCGAACAGGCCCTGGGCGGTTGCGATCTTGCGCGTGTCGTCCGGGAAGATGCGGCCGTAGAGTTCCATGAGCTTGCGGGCTGTCTTGTAGGTGTTCTCCTTGACCGAGAGGATGGCCAGGGGCACGCCGGTCCACCCCTCGATGAGGCGATGCACGCTTGTCGATGGCTGCAGCCCGCCGGTGAGCAGGATGCCGGAGATGTCCGGATAGGAGGTGGAGAGGCGGCTGGCCAGGCTGCTCAGGATGATGTCCGAGCGGTCGCCCGGGGTGATGACCAGGCTGCCCTTCTCGAGGTATTCAAGAAAATTGGCGATATGCATGGCCGCGACAACGTACTCCTCCACCAGGGTGTCCAGCCGGCCATGGCCATAGAGCACTTGGGCGCCGAGCCATTTGCGCACGTCGTTGATGGTGGGGTTGCCCAGGCTCTCCTCTTCCGGGAGCACGTAGACCAGCAACGGCTGGGGACAGTGCACGCGGCAGAAAAGGGAGGTCTTGGCCTCGTCCGCCTGGTTCACGCTGCCCGTGAAGCGGTTGATGAGCACGCCCACCAGTTCCACGCCCTTCTCCTCCATTGTGTCGATGGTGAGCTGGGTGGAGGCGATGAGTTCGGCGTTGTCCTTGTTGCTGCCATTTGCCACCAGCAGCACCGGGCAGCCCAGGTTGGCGGCGATGTCCGCGTTGAGGTCGAACTCGAAGGCGGCGTCCTTGCCAAGAAAATCGGTCCCCTCGCAGAGAACGAAATCGTATTCTTTCACAAGGGTCTTGTACTTGCTCAGGATGTTCTCGAGCAGGGTGGCGTGCTGGCCGCTGTTGATGAGTTCGCGCGCCTCGCCGAGGGTGTAGGCGTAGGTCCGCTCGTAGGGGATGTCCAGCTTGAACTCGGAGAGTATCAGGTTGATATCGTGGTCCCGGGATCCCTCTTCGACATCATTGATGATGGGGCGGAAAAAGGCCACGTCCTGCACTCCGGCGAGCAGCATGCGGGTAATGCAAAGGGCAATGGCGGATTTGCCGCTTTTCGATTCGGTGGCGGTTAGATACAGGCTTTTAGACACGACTGACTCCGTTGTGTGGGGAGGTTGGGAACGGGAGTGTGATCGTTTCCCGCTCATATTTGAATACCGGCTGTGACATTTTAAAAGTGCCCACGAAATAATGTTTTTACATGAGCGCGGCACCCTTCCATGGTTTCGGCCTTTTATTCCGAGAAAGGGGAGGGTGAACGTGCTCTGCTCAGACCAGTATACCAAAGAACATGCTAAAATGTGAAGGGTATCGATCTGTAAAAATATTATGCAGATATGGAATTTGGCCCGCGTTTGGACGACAAATAATCAACATTGTCTGACATTTCGGACGGAACCATTCACGTAGGGAATAGATGAAAAACTCTTTCATTTTACCTACTAATAGGCAACTTTTGATATGCCTCGAAAAATAGAATTAATTTTTGGAGTCTGAAAAATCAGACCCGCATCTGTGCTTAAAAGCAGACCAGTGATCCAGATTTGCACCACCTCCCCCTTCGGTATACGGACGCCCGACTTTCTTGCAAGAAGCGAACAATTATACAGAGATTTCCCAGGGAACTGAATAACAATAGTGGCCAGGGGAATCCATTATGAATCCATATCATATTAATTTTTTCTGAAAAGGGGGCAGGGGGGATTTTGGGACGCACCCACCCCTCGGCTCGGCAAGGTGGGACGGAATGAGGAAAAAGGGGGCTCCGAGGAGAGCCTTTGCTCATAGTGATGTCCTCCTGGCAAGACATTATTGGCAAAGCGCGCGGCCAGGTTTCACAAAAACGTTCAAGCTGAAAGGAACCTCGCCTCTCGAGGGTCATAGGTCGCGGATGCCGTATTTCTTCAGCAAGGCATAGAAGTGGGAGCGGGACAGGCCCGAAACCTCCACCATCTTCGCCACGTCCGAGCCATATGTGGCCAGGATACGCTCCAGGTACTGCCGCTCGGCCAGATGCTTGGCTTCGCGCAGTGTGGGGAGTGGCGCAACGAGTTCGGCAAAGGCCGCGGCGACCCGCCTCTCCGAGGCGGTCTGGCTGGCCGAGCCGTTGGCAGATGGCTCTTCACGCGCCTGGCGCAGGGCCTGTGTGAAGACCCCGGATTCACCGCTCTCCACGGGCTTGGGCACGGAGCGCTGCAAGAGGGCGTGCTTGGCCTTGACCCGCAGTTCGTTGGACAGATGCTTGGCGTAGAGGGTGGGCTCGGAGCCCGAGGTCACAAAGGCGCGCTCCAGCACGTTGAACAGCTCACGCACGTTGCCGGGCCAGTCATGGCTGTACAGTACGTTGAACACGCCCGGATCCACGCTCTTGGAGCGGGTCTGGTAGCGGTGGCTCAGGCGCTCCATGTAGTGGGTGGTCAGGTGGGTGATATCCTCGCCGCGCTCCCGCAAAGTGGGCAACCGGAGGTGGATGGTCTTGAGCCGGAACAGAAGGTCCTCGCGGTAGTCCCCGGTCTGGACCATGGCCTCGAGGTCCTTGTTGGTGGCGGAGATGAGCCGGAAGTTGCTCGTGACCTCGCGAGTCTCGCCCACGGGGCGGTATCGCCGCTCCTGCAGGACGCGCAGGAAGGATTTCTGAAGGGAAAGGGGCATCTCCCCGGCCTCGTCCAGAAACAGGGTGCCCTTGTCGGCAAGCTTCACCAGACCGGGTTGGTCGTTGTGCGCGCTGGTGAACGCTCCCTTGCGATGGCCGAACAGGGTGCTCTCCACCAATCCCGGTGGGAGGGCGGCGCAATCCACCACCACGAAGCTCTTCTCGGCTCTGCCGCTGTTTTCATGGATGAGCCTGGCGAACAACTCCTTGCCGGTGCCGGTCTCGCCCGTGATGAGCACGCTGGCCTCGGAGCGGCAGGCCATGGCCGCCTTTTCGAACAGGGCGCGGAAGGCCGGGCTCTCCCCCACCACGTTGCCGGGCTTGATGAAGTCCACGCAGTCGCGCTCCCGTTTCTGCTTGCGGTAGGACAGGGCGCGCTTGAGGGACAGGGAGATCTCCTTCACGGAGGAGGGCTTGAGCAGGTAGTCCCAGACCCCCTGCTGCATGGCGAGTTCAGCGCCGTCCGGATCTCCCTTTCCGGTGAGGATGATCACCTCTGGCGGGTCCTGAAGGCTGTTGAAGCGGGGCAGCATGTCCAGGCCGTTGCCGTCGGGCAGACGCACGTCCAGAAAGATAACGTCGTAGGGTTTTCCACTGGCCAGATCCATGGCCTGGCGGATGTTCTCGGCGCAGTCGCTCTCCAGCCCCTGACGCCGGACCAGGCTGGCCATGGTTTCACGGACTTCCAGATCATCATCGACAATGAGAATGTTGACCATGCGTCATACTCCGGGTTCAATACAAGGCATTGCGAATGGCCTCGGAAATTTTGCTCTTGTTGTACGGTTTGAGCAGCACGCTGGATATATTGGACATGTCCGCGGCGGGCTCCAGGACGCTCTTGCGTCCCGAGACCACGATGACAGGGAGGTCCGGTCGGAGTTCGGCCGCCTTTTTGGTGAGTTCCAGGCCGTTGGTGCCGGGCATGTCGTAGTCCGTGATGATGCAGTCAAAGGCTTCGTCCTTGTCCCCCAGCAGACGGATCGCCTCTTCCGGGGCGCGGCATGAGCGGACGATGTACCCCAGGCTCTCGAGCACGCGGGGCGTTGTCTCCAACTGGTCCTCGTCGTCCTCCACGAACAGCAGCCTGCCCTTTCCAGCGCTCACGGAGCCCACATGGTCGCCCACGCAGGCGAAGATTCCGGGGCGGATGGGGAGGTAGATGTTCATGCGGGTGTCGGACCAGGGGATGCTCTGGAGCAGCACCGCGCCCTTGTGACTCCTGATGATCCCGTGCACCACGGCCAGGCCGAGGCCGGTGCCTTCGCCCTTCTCCTTGGTGGAGAAGAAGGGGTCGAAGACCTTGTCCTGGATCTCCGCGGGGATACCCGGCCCGTTGTCCGAGATGCTCAGCAGCAGATAGGGGCCGGGGGTGAGTTCCAGCAGGGAGGCGAGGTCCGGGGTGATCTCGTGTTCGTGCAGGTTGACGGATATTTCCCCGCCGCTGGACCGCAGCGCCTGGTAGGAGTTGGTGCAGAGGTTCATGACCACCTGGTGGATCTGGCTGGGATCGGCGTAGACCAGGGTGTCCTCGGTCTCGATATACCGCTTGATCACGATGTTGCGCGGCAGGGAGCGCTCCACCAGATTCACGGCCTCCACAACGGTCTCCGCGATGCGGGTGACCACGAAGCCCTCGGTGCTGGGGCGGCTGAAAGTCAGGATCTGCCGCACCACGCCGCTGCCCCTGTCCGCAGCGCGCAGGACGCGCTCCAGGTCCCTGTAGGCCGGGGAATCCTCGTCCATGTCCATAAGCACCAGCTCCGCGGAGTTGATGATGGAGGTGAGGATGTTGTTGAAATCGTGGGCCAGCCCTCCGGCCAGGGTGCCGATGGCCTCCATCTTCTGAGACTGCAGCAGCTGGCGCTCCAGGCTGATCTCTCGGCTGATGTTCTCCGCAGTGCTCAGGGTGCCTACCACCTCGCCCTTTTCATCCCTCAGGGGGGCGATGTTCATCTGCAGCCAGATCTGCTCCCCGCTCTCCTGGATCACGGTGATCTTGTGCCGTAACACGGCGGCGTTGGACTGCATGACCTCGCGCTCCAGCTGGATGGTCTGGCGGGTGTACTCGGGGTCCATGCCCATCTCGGCGTCCGTGTGCATGAGTACCTCCAAGTGGCTGCGGATGCCGAAGAAATCCATGAAGGAGCGGTTCAGGCCGTTGTAGCGCAGCTTCGCGTCCTTCCAGCTGATGAACATGGGGATGGCGTCCAGCAGTGTCTCCAGAAAGGTCAGCTGGTGCTTGATTTTGCGTTCCACCATCTTGCGGCGGATGATGTTGCGGATGAGCATGGCCAGGATACCCATGAGGGCCACCAGGAAGACCACGATGGTCCAGACCACCTGTTTCTGCAACTGGTAGAACGGCTTGGGAGCGTTGATGAAGCGGCTGTTCTTGGGAATCAACCCCATGTCCAGCTTCAACTCCTGGAACACCTGGTAGTCGAAGATGTATTCCTCGCGGATGGTGTCGTCGATGGGGATGTCCTCGGGGTCCTCGCCGTTGAGGATGCGCAGGGCCATGCGGGCCACGGCTTGGCCATGGTCGAATCCGCTGATGAGGTTGCCCCCGACTGTTCCGTGCCCCAGCAGGTAGGCCCAGTTGCTGTAGAAGGGCACGCTTGTCGAGCGGTGGATGATCTCCAGCAATTCCTCCGCGGTGTAGTAGATCCCGTTGATGTCCTGGAAAAGGGGGATGAAGTAGACCAGGGTCTCCTTGGAAAGATTAGGCCCCCGGTTAAGGATCTGCAGCAGATCGAAGTCCGTGACGAACTCGAACTTCAGCCTCCCCTCGAAGTGGGGCACGGCGCGCTCTATCTGCGCCCGGATGGCGTTGCCCGTGGCCGAGGTGTCGCCGATGACCAGCACCTCCTTCACGAAGGGATGGAGCTTGAGGGCCAGCTCAAAAGTCTCCTGGGCGTTGATGCTCTCCACCACGCCGGTGATCCCCAGGGAACGCAGTCTGGGGAAATCATAGTCGTTTATGCCGCAAAAGACCGTGGGCACCCCGGGGAACAGCTTGTCGCCATACTCCAGGATGAAGTTCAGGGCGTTGTTGTCCGAGATGATGACGATGTCGAAATGGTCGTTGGCGTACTTGTGTTTGTAGAGTTCGTAGAGCTTGGGCGCCATGGAGTCGTAGGGGTATTTCTTGAGGTCCATGTACTCCATCTGGAACTCGATGGCGTACCCGCTTTGGTCGAGGACATCGCGAATGCCTTCGAGCAGCCGGTCGGACCAGGCGTACCCGTCGTGATACGAGTTGAGGTAGAAGACCTGCTTTTTTTTCCGTGCCTGTTGCGCCCCCGCATTGGGGGTGGACAGGAGGAGCGCCACCGCGAGGATCGCGGTCAAGATGCATGCTGCTTGAACAAGACCTTTCATTGCGTGACTCTCTTTCTCCCCGGTTGGGCATGCCTGAACCACATCCCGGCCGCCGGTCCAATTTTTCAGACTCCCCCCCGGGCGTTGGGCTTGGCCGAGTATCTTAATACAAGATGCAGGCCAAAGCTATGCAAAGCCTCGTTTCAAGCCGTTTTCCCCCCTTTTTTGGACCGCATCCGAAATGACTTGTCTGAAAAATCAGATCCATAGGCTTTCCGAAAAAAAAGACCGGCAATGCCACCCGGAATACGAGCAAAACCCCATGCATACCCTGTATCGGGATACTCGGATGGCGGCAAGAGTCTTTCCGGAAAATCGGACAGACGATGTGGCAGGATATTTCAGGTCTGGGGTAAGTTGCTATAACTTAGTAATATAAAATGAAAATATTTTATTCACGAGTGTGGCACAGAAATTGATCTGTACAGCGAGTCTATTTCGGGAAACCAGCGAAATGCGTGTCGGAAACATGCGATTCTATATTTATCGCAGGGGCACGACCGCATATCGGTTGGTGAAATCAAGGCCCCTTTGTTGGGAAAGGGACCTGGTTATCGTGAAAGTCGAGGATTGGGGCCACGCCCCGCGACAACATCAGAGGACACAGGAGGTTTTCAATGAAGCGTGTATTTACCATTGCTCTGTCAGCACTGCTGCTGGTGGTCTTTTCCGCCAACTTCGGCATGGCCGCGAAACGCGAGAAGTTCGGTGTGGACAAGCGGCATGAAATCGGCAAACGGGTCAAATTCGAGACTTCCACGGAAAAACACCGCTGGAAAATGGTCATGCCCTGGTCCAAGGGCCTGCTGTTCTATGACATGGCCGTCCACTTCGCCGATTCCGTGCGCCTGGCCTCGGCCGGTCGCCTGGACATCAAGCCCATGAGCGCCGGCGAGCTGGTTCCCGCCGACCAGACTTTTGACGCCGTGTCCCAGGGATCCGCCGAATGCGCCCATTCCTCCCCCATTTATTGGAAAGGTAAGGACGAGGCCTTTGTGGCCTTTGCCTCCGTGCCTTTCGGCCTGGATCACGAAGGCTACATGATCTGGCTGCAGGAAGGCGGCGGTCAGGCGCTGGCCGACGAGCTCTACGGCAAGTTCGATATCGTTCCCTTTCCCGCGGGCCAGACCGGCCAGGAGATGGGCATCTTCTCCAACAAGCGCGCCGTCACTCCCACCGACTTCGAGGGCATGAAGGTCCGCACCGTGGGCTGGTACATGGACATCCTGAACAGCCTCGGCGTTGCCGCCACCCCCCTGCCCGGCGGTGAGGTCTACCTGGCCCTGGAGCGCGGCGTCATCGACGGCGCCGAGTACTCCACCCCGGCCATCAACTACCCCATGGGCTTCGACGAGATCACCAAGTACGCCATCCAGCCCGGCGTGCACCAGCCCGGCTTCCAGTGCTTCGTGATCATCAACAAGAAGGCCTGGGAATCCCTGCCCGAGGACCTGCAGTGGATCGTGAAGATGTGCGCCTCCGAGACCCAGCTCTGGTCCCTGAACTGGATTCAGTACCTCAACGCCCAGGCCATGAACATGTTCAAGGAAAACGTGGAAATTGTCCAGATGGACAAGGACACCCGCATCGCCTTCCGCAAGGCCACCAAGACCTACCTGGACAGCCTCAAGGAAAAATTCCCCACCGTGAAGAAGGTCCTGGATTCCCAGGAGCAGTTTGCCTCGGACTTCGCCGTATGGCGTGACTCCCGCTCCGGTGTGACTCCCTGGCCCTACGATACCTACGTCGGCGGCCGCACCAACGAGTAATCCTCGAAAAGGAACAATGGGCGCGCTCCGGACCTGTCCGGGGCGCACCCGTCTCCAAGCACAAGGAGCGCGAGAATCATGAGCCTCATCGCCAAAACCATAAACACCATCAACGCCGTGAACACCACCATCGGCAAGGCCGAGTCGCTGCTGCTCCTGCCCCTGGTCTTCGTGGTGGCCTACGAGGTGGTGCTGCGCTACGTGTTCAACGCCCCCACCACCTGGGGGTTCGAACTCACGGTCTTCCTCTACGGCGTGCACTACATGCTGGGCATGGCCTTCAACGAGCAGCAGAAGGGCAACGTGGCCGTGGACTTTATCGTCCAGAGGATGTCCCCCAAGGTCAGGGCCTGGATCGGCATTTTCTCCTACACCGTGATGTTTCTGCCGGTCTGGACGCTGATGAGCATTTGGGCGGTCAAATACGCCGTCACCTCCACCATGAATCAGGAACTCAATGCCACCAGTTGGGCCCCCCCCATCTGGCCGCTCAAGATCATCATGGCCGTTTCAGTGGTCTTGCTGCTTTTTCAGGGAGTGGCGAGCCTGCTCGAACATGTGCAGGCGCTCAAAGAGGCGGACAAAGCCTAGGGCCGGAGTTCCGGTCACGCACCTTTACTGAACGGAGTATATTTCCATGGATCTCATGAGCCCGGAATTCTTGACAATTGCCATGTTCATTCTGTTGATACTGGCCATTGTCCTGGGCCACCCGCTGGCCTTCACCCTGGCCGCGGTGGCCACGCTCTTCGGCCTCATCGACAACGGCTGGAACTTCAGCAGCCTGTTCGACATCTACGCCAACAACATCTGGGGACTGATGAACAACTACGTCCTTGTGGCCATACCATTGTTCATCATGATGGCCCAGTTACTGGACAAGTCAAAAGTCTCGGACAAACTGTTCGAAGCCATGTACGTGGTGCTCGGCGGTGTGAAAGGCGGTTTGGGCCTGGCCGTCGTGGTGGTCTGCACCGTGTTCGCCGCCACCACGGGCATCATCGGCGCATCGGTGGTGGCCATGGGCCTGCTGGCCGCCCCGGCCCTGATAAACAAGGGCTATCAGAAGGAACTCACCACGGGCATCATCTGCTCGGCCGGTACCCTGGGCATCCTTATCCCCCCCTCCATCATGCTCGTTGTCTACGGCGGACTCACCGGAATGAAGGAGACCTCGGTGGGGCAGCTCTTTGCCGGGGCAATCCTGCCCGGCGTCCTGCTCTCCCTCCTGTATATGATTTACATCTTCGTCCGCTGCCAGATCGACCCCAAACTCGGCCCCCCCATCAGCAAGGAGGAGGCCGCCAAGTACAGCACCTCGCAGAAGTGGGGCATGACCATCAAGTCCCTGGTGCCTCCCCTGGCCTTGATCCTGCTGGTCATGGGCACCATCCTCGCCGGCGTGACCACCCCCACCGAGGCCGCGGCCATGGGCGCCGTGGGCGCGGGCATCCTGGCCCTGTGCAACAGGGCGCTGACCTGGCAGGTGGTCTACAGCGCCAGCGTGAACACCCTCAAGACCACCTGCATGGTCATGGTGCTCTTTGTCGGTGGAAAGTTCTTCTCCACCGTGTTCCTGTCCATGGGCGGGGGCGACGTGGTGGCCGACATGCTGGTGGCCGGCGGCCTCTCCCCCATCATGGCCCTGTTCGTCATGATGCTGATCATCTTCCTCATGGGCATGTTCATCGACTGGGCCGCCATTTTGTTGGTCACTGTGCCCATCTTCATGCCCATCGCAAACGAGCTTGGCTTCGACCCCCTGTGGTTCTCCATGCTCATCTGCGTGAACCTGCAAACCTCGTTCCTTACCCCGCCATTCGGCTATGCGCTGTTCTACCTGCTCGGCGTGGCGCCGGACGGTGTCGAGATCAAACACATCTACCGTGGAATCCTGCCTTTTGTTCTGTTGCAGGTGATCGGGCTCGTGCTCATCTATCAGTTCCCGATCATCGTCACCTATCTGCCAAGCGTGTTTTTCGGGAATTGACACAATGAAACAAGACGAGAACCGGCGCATGCCTTCAACCGGAGCTGATCAACAAATGCATTGCATGACTTTGACCAGAAAGATTGAACCCTTGCATGTTCTCCTTCTCCTGTCCGGGCTGGCGGCGATCCTTTTCGCCGCCACGCCCGCCAGGGCCGCCTGGCGCTTCGACGCCCAGCGCTATCAGAACTCCGCGCATGGCGACCTCTCCTGCGCGGAGTGTCACGAGAACGTGTCCGACCAGCTCCAGCAAGGGCTCCATCCGGCCCCCGAACGGGTCGACAGGGAGCTGCACGAATTTTTCACCCAGGATACCTGCACCACCTGCCATCCCGACGTGCGGGACAACCTGGCCGCGGGCACCCACGGCGGGCTCGATGTCAGGGATCCGGAGCGCTATGAGCGCTGCTACCGCTGCCACGATCCGCACACCAAGGGCGCCCCGGCCGACCTGGTGCCTGTGTCCGATCCCCTGGCCGACATGGCCGAGGAGGACGCGGCCTGTATGCGCTGCCACCATGCGCCTCTGGATGTGGTGGATGAAAAGGCCGCCGCCGCGAGCACCCGGGAGTTCTGCATGGGCTGCCACGACGCGGAAAAGGGGTTGGAGAACGCTCCCCTGATCGAGGGCGCGGCCTACGACGCCACCCCTCACGCGGGGCTGGACTGCCTGATCTGCCACAGGGGCGCGGACGCCTACCCCCACACGCGGCAAAAGCCCGCGAACTGCGAGGCCTGCCACGATCGACACGACGAGGGCGTGGCCCACGACGCGCACATGACCGTGGCCTGCCAGTCCTGTCACCTGGGTAACGCCAGGCCCGAAAAGCACCCCGAAGCCGAGCTGGTGCTCTGGAAGACCGAAACCGCCCCTGGCTCCATATCCATGGTGCATGACCTGCGCTGGAAGGACGAGGAGGCCTGCGGCCGGTGTCACGTCAAGGCCAACACGGTGGGCGCAGTGGGCCTGACCCTCCCCCCAAAGAGCGTGATCTGCTTGCCCTGCCACGCCGCCACGCTCACAGCCACGGACACGGTGAGCGCCCTGTCCCTGCTCGCGTTCTTCGGCGGGCTGCTGCTGGTGCTGGGCGTATACTTCAGCGCGTCCCTGCCCGGCGGGGGCTCCCCCCTGACCAAACTGCCCCGTCTCCTGGGTGGGGCGTTGAAGACTCTTTTCTCGGCGCGCATCGTACCCGTGGCCAAGGCCCTGTGGCGCGACGTGCTGCTGCAGGACCGCCTCAGGAAGCGCTCCCGCGAGCGTTGGATCATCCACAGCCTGATCTTCCTGCCCTTCGTGTTCCGGTTTGTCTACGGACTCGCCCACGCTGGCCGGCAGCCTCTGGTTCGAGGGCTCGGCCATCTCCCAGGGCATGGTGGACAAGAACAACCCCATCACCGCCTTGCTGTTCGACGCCAGCGGCCTGTGCATCCTTGTGGGCGTGATCCTGGCCTGGCGCAGAGGCTCGGCCGCGGACAAGGATAAGCTCTCGGGTCTGCCCAGGCAGGACAAGCTTGCCCTGGCGCTCATCGCAGCCGTGGTCGTGGTGGGATTTCTGGCCGAAGGGCTGCGTATCGCGCTCACCGGTTCGCCCACGGGGTCAGGCTTTGCGGTGATCGGCTGGCTCCTGGCCCGGGTTTTCTCGGTGCTGGGTGACCTGACCCTGCTCTACGGCTATGTCTGGTACCTGCACGCCATTCTCTGGGGCTGCTTCCTGGCCTATCTGCCTTTCAGCAAAATGTTGCACATCATAATGGGGCCCGTGGTTCTGTCCATGAACGCGGCCCGGTCAAAACACGATTCCCACCAAGGTTAGCGGAGGAACAACAGTATGGACGCCGCCATCAAACAGGCAATCATCGAAATCGTGGGTGAGGAGAACTTCACGGACGAGCTCATGGACATGGTC
This sequence comes from Desulfovibrionaceae bacterium, assembly GCA_963674665.2. GTDB lineage: Bacteria > Desulfobacterota > Desulfovibrionia > Desulfovibrionales > Desulfovibrionaceae. The sequence goes on from CAXXPL010000001.1 coordinate 368,878, forward strand.
TCGTACTCCTATGACTCCTCGGAACACTCGCACAGGCCCGAATGCGCGGTCTGGCCCCAGAACACGGAGCAGGTCAGCCAGGTGCTCAAGCTGGCCAACGGCAACGGGCTCCCGGTCATTCCCAGGGGCGCGGGCACCGGCCTCTCGGGCATGTGCGTGCCCGCAAGGGGCGGACTGGTGCTGGACCTGAACCGGATGAACAAGATCCTGAACATAAGCATCGAGGACCGCGTCACCGTGGTGCAGCCCGGTGTGGTCTATGCGGACCTGGAAAAGGCCCTGACTCCCTTCGGCTTCTTCTTCCCCCCTGATCCGGGCAGCGGCAGCGCCTGCACCCTGGGGGGCAACGTGGCCACCAACGCGGGGGGCGTGAAGGGCGCCAAATACGGCACTACCCGCGACTACGTGCTGGGGCTGGAAGTGGTCCTGGCCGACGGCAGGATCATGCGCACCGGCGCCAAGACCATGAAGTGCGTATCCGGCTACGACCTCACCAAGCTCATGGTGGGGTCCGAAGGCACCCTTGGCGTGGTCACCGAGATCACCCTGAAGATCAATCCCAGACCCACGGCCACAAGCACCTGCATGGCCACCTTCGGCAAGCTGGAAGACGCGGGGCGCGCCGTGACCCAGATCATGTACTCGGGCATCATCCCCAGCGTCCTGGAGATCATGGATCGCCACACCATCTCCTGCATCAACCAGAACACGGATCTGAACCTGCCCGAGGTGGACGCCATGCTCCTGGTGGAGACGGACGGCTACACCAAGAACGAGACCGACTTCCAGATGTCCAAGATCATTGAAGTCCTGCAGGCCAACAACCCCGGAGAGATAAAGAAGGCCGAAACCGCGGAGGAGGCTGCCAAGCTCTGGAAGGGGCGCAAGTCCGCCTACGCCGTGCTGGCGCGTATCCAGACCCACTTCGTGCTCGAGGATGTCACCGTGCCCATGGGCAACATCGCCCCCCTGCTGCAGGGCATAGGCGAGATCGCGGACAAGTACGACCTGCAGATCGCCACTTTTGGCCATGCCGGTGACGGCAACCTGCACCCCCAGTTCCTGTACGACGGCTACAACCCGGACGAGGTGGCGCGCATGAAAAAGGGCGTTGCCGAACTCTTCGAGCTCTCCATCCGGCTCAACGGCACCCTCACCGGGGAGCACGGCATCGGCCTGGCCAAGGCCTCTTTCATGGGGCTGGAGCACGACGACAACGAAATGGCCATGATGCGCGCAGTGAAGCAGGCATTCGACCCCAAGAATATCCTCAATCCCGGCAAGATGGCGCTGGAGGTGAACTGACATGGAAGCCAAGTACGATTTTGCGCGCAAGTACCGCGACGACATCCTCAAATGCTCCCGTTGCGGGTACTGCCAAGCCGTGTGCCCCTGCTTCAACGCCACCCTGCGCCCCTCTCTGAATGCGCGCGGCAAGATGCTGCTGCTCAAGGAGGTCATGGAGGAGAAGCTCGAACTCTCCGACGCCTTCATCGAGACCCTGTTCCAGTGCACCACCTGCGCCGCCTGCTACGAGAACTGCCCCTCGGGTGTGAACGTGCCCGAGATCATCAAGCAGGCCCGCAAGGACATGGTCAACCTGGGCTCCTGCCACCCGGCCTTTGTGGGCATGAACAAGGTGCTGCAAGAGAACACCAACATCTACGCCGAGGACGAACTCCCGGAATTTGAAAAGGAGCGCGGGGGGCAGGCCCAATACGCCTTTTTCGTGGGGTGCGTGGGCACCTTCCGCGAGGAGGAAGCCACCGAGTCGGTCATCGAGCTGCTGGACCGCCTGGAGGTGGACTTCACCCTTATCGACGAGGTCTGCTGCAGCGGCGTGCTCGAGGATGTGGGGCACGCCATCAACCCGGACCTTGCCGCCACCAACATCGAGCGCATCAAGGCTACGGGCTGCGAGGCCGTGATCACGGGATGCCCCTATTGCTACAGGACCTTCAAAAACAAGCCGCAGTACGCGCCCCTCCGCGACGCGGGCATCGAGATTATCCACATCTCCCAGTTCATCAGCCGCTTCGACTTCAACGGCATCACAACCGACCTCAAGGTCACCTACCACGACCCCTGCGATCTGGGGCGGCACTGCGGTATCTACGACGAACCCCGCCAGACCATCGCCAAGGTGGCGCCGGAGTTCGTGGAGATGGACCATCACCACGCCAAATCCCTGTGCTGCGGCTCCGGTGGGGGCGCGCGCGGCGCCTATGCCAAGAACTCCATCGCCATGGCCAAGAACCGCCTGGCCGAAGCACTGGATTCCGGAGCGGACGTGTTGCTCACGGAATGCAACTCCTGCGTCCACAACCTGGCCAACGCCAAGATGCGCAGCCAGAAGATCAGGATCATGAACACCACGCAGTTCCTCAACGAGCTGCTGGAGGACGCGGAGTAGGGGAAACGGAAAAGAGAAAGGCTTGTCCGAGGGGGAAACCTCTTTGAAAAGAGGTTCTCCCCCTCGGGTTCCCCCTTCCAGAAACGTAATTGGAAAATATTTACCCATGAGCAAAGGCTGGCGCGATGTCTCCACACTCCCGTGCCACCCGCTGGAGTGCCGGCCGTAAAAAGCAACCCTCAGAAGGAGAGGAATATGGAAATTCAAGGCTACAACATGCCGGAGGATCTCTACTACGAGGAGAACCACTACTGGGTGAAGCCCGAAGGCGATCTGCTGGTCATGGGCATGGACGACTTCGCCCAGAAGCTGGCCGGTGAGATCGTCTACGTACAGCTCCCGGACGACGGCAAAAAGGTCAAGGCCGGTAAGAAGTTCGCCAAGGTCGAGTCCGGCAAGTGGCTGGGCAAGATCAACGGCCCGGTGGACGGTGTCATCGTCGAGGTCAACGAAGCCCTGGAAGAGAACCCGGCCCTGATCAACGAGGACTGCTACGGCAAGGGGTGGCTGTACAAGATCAAACCCGACGACATGGGCGCCATCGAGAACCTGATCAAGGGCGCCGACGCCATCGAGAAGTGGCTGCTGGCTGATATTGAGAAATATAAAGAGGAATAACAGGCGGGATAAGGATTTTCCGGGGGGAACCCTTTTTGAAAAAAGGGCTTCCCCCCGGACCCCCCTCCTAAAAACTCTACGAGTAAATGGTTTGGGAAAGGGAAGCGTGAGGGGGAGAATCTTAGTTAAACAAGAGATCCTTTCGCATAATCCGTTAACAATTCAAAAATAGTCAAAAATATGAGCAATCAGAGCTACAGCGTACATCAGTGTCTTGAGATGGCGGCCTGCACCAATTGCCAGGCCTGCGCCGAGGTCTGCCCCGCGGTCCGGGCCTCGGATGACGCGGACCTCTCCGCGATCCACCGCATGAAGGGGCTGCGCCGCATTCTCGGTGCGCGCTCGGGCGGCTTCCTGCAGAGGATCCTCGGCATCAAGGGACTGGACGACAAGGAATGGGAGGATTTTTCCGGCACCGTGTTCCGTTGCAGTTTGTGCGGCAAGTGCCAGGAGGTCTGCCCCGTGGGGATTCATCTCAAGGACCTGTGGCTCTCCCTGCGCCAGGATCTGGTGGAATCCAGGCATTTTCCGAAAAAAATCGACATGATCCGCGAGAACCTCCTGGAAAGCCGCAATGTGTTCGCCGAGGACAACGAGGAGCGCGCCGAATGGGTGGAGGACATGGACGATCCGCCGGACGACCTGTTCATCCACGATCAGGCCGAGGTGGTCTATTTCACCGGCTGCACCGCCGCCTACTTTCCTGTGGCCCAGAAAATTCCCCTGGCACTGGCCGACATCCTGGTCAAGGCCAAGGTGGACTTCAGCCTCATGGGCGAGGACGAGTGGTGCTGCGGCTTCCCCCTTCTCGGAGCCGGGCTTCCCGAGATGTTCCAGGAGTTCAACGAGCACAACATCGCGGCCGTGAAGAGCAAGGGCGCCCGTGAGGTCGTGTTCGCCTGCCCTTCCTGCTACGAGATGTGGAAGGAGCACTACCCCTATGCGGAGCATGGCCTGAAGATTTCCCACGCCACCCAGTTCATCGACCGGCTCATTCAGCAAAAGGCCCTGCCCCTGGAAAAGGTGGACCTCACGGTCACCTATCACGACCCCTGCGATCTGGGGCGCGGCGCCCGGGAGTTCGAAGCCCCCAGGCGCATCATCAACGCCATTCCCGGGATTAAGTTCGTGGAGCTTCCCGACAACCGCGAGAACTGCTCCTGCTGTGGCGGAGGGGGCAATCTGGAGATGATCGACGCCGGGCTCTCCACCAACATCGCCAAGGCCAAGATCGAAGAGGTCCAGAGCACCGGCGCCCAGGCAGTGGTGACCTCCTGCCAGCAGTGCGTGCGCACCATGCTCACCTATGCCAAGCGCAACAAGGTCCCACTCCAGGTCCTGGACATCACGCAGCTGGTGCACAGGGCTTTGCCTGAAGAAGAGTAAAGCGCGTTTGAAACGTTTTTGCGAGGGGGCAACCCTTTATAAAGGGTTATCCCCCTCGCGCTCCCCCTTCCCAAATTTCAATAAATAAAAATCTTTGGAAGGGGGGTCCGGGGGGAGAACCTTTCTTTAGAAAGGTTTCCCCCGGGAAAATCTTATCAGTTTATAAAGGAGCTGCGCATGATTAAGTGGAGGCTGTTGGACACGCCGCCCATGAGTGCGGCCGACAATATGTGTCTGGATCAGGTTTTGGTGGACGTGAAGGGGCGTGGCGGCAGCCCGAACACCATACATTATTTGCAGTTCCGCCCCCGTTGTGTGCTGGTGGGATATCACCAGAGCGTGCGGGAGGAGATCCGCCTGGAATATTGCCGGGAGCACGGGCTGGAGGTGAATCGCCGTATCACCGGGGGGGGCGGGCTTCTGTTCGACGAGAACCAGCTGGGCTGGGAAGTGATCTGCGACAAGTCCTTTTTCAACCTGACCATCCCCAACAACAGGCTGTTCCGGGTCCTGTGCGAGCCGGTGCGGACGGCGCTGGGGCTTCTCGGGGTGCCGGACGCCATGTTCAGGCCGCGAAATGACATCGAGGTCAGGGGGCGCAAGATCTCGGGGACAGGGGGCACGGAGTCTGGGGACGCGTTCCTGTTCCAGGGCACCATGCTGGTGGACTTCGACGTGGACACCATGCTCCGCGCCCTGCGCATTCCTGTGGAGAAGCTCAAGGCCAAGGAGATCGACTCTGTGAAGGAGCGTGTCACCTGTCTGAACTGGGAGCTTGGGTACACGCCGGACGTGGACGCCATCAAGGATGCGATCCGCAGGGGTTTTGAGGAGCATTTGGGCGTGGAGCTGGTACCCGGGGGGCTCACAGACCAGGAGCTGGAGCTGTTCGAGGAGCGGCGGCAGTGGTACGCGTCCGAGGAGTGGGTGGACCGGGTGAAGCCCACCTGGCGCAAGCGCGAATCGGTCTGGTCCAGCTACAAGGCCGAGGCCGGCATGATCCGTTTCACCCTGGTTGCCGACTTGGCGGCCAACAGGCTGCGCGACGTGTACATCACCGGCGATTTCCTCTCATTTCCGACACGGGCGCTCTACGACCTGGAGGCCGGGCTCAGGGGCGCGCGCCTGGACAGGGACGAGCTGTTTTCCACGATTCAGGAGTATTTCGACCAGGGCAGGATCATGATCCCGGGCATGGAGTTCGAGGATTTTGTGAAGCCTCTGGACCAGGCCCTGAAGAAGATCGAGATCTCCAGGCGCTTTGGCCTGCCTTTGGAGCACTGCAACCGCATCTCCACGGTGAACGGCGAGTTCGAAGAGGTGCTGGCCCAAAACCCCACCGTGCTGCTGCTGCCCTACTGCGCCAAGCTCGCGGACTGTGAACTGCGCTACAAGAAGGGGTGCAGGATGTGCAACGAGGGCGGGTGCACCATCGGACCGGCCTGGGGCATGGGGCGGGAACACAAGCTCCAGGTGCGCACGGTGGTTAGCTTCGAGGATCTCTGGGACGAACTCATGCGCATGCGGGAGAAGGGCGTGGAGGCCTATATCGGCTGCTGCTGCCAGCCCTTTTACGCCAAACACGTGGACGACTTCCAGCGCTCCAGGCTTCCGGGAATCCTGCTCGATATCGACAACACCACCTGCTACGACCTGGACCAGGCCAAAGAGGCCTACGCAGGGGTGTTCGAGAGCCAGACCAGCCTGGATCTGGGGCTGCTGGACTGCGTGCTCAGGGCGGTGGACAACCCGGAGAACATGCGGGAGGCGTTGCACCATGTGTCCTGACGCCGTGTCGCTCAGCTGCGATGTCCTGGTGGTGGGGGCGGGTCCGGCAGGCTCCGCCGCGGCTCAGGCCGCTGCCCTTGGCGGCGCGGACGTGCTCCTGGTGGAGCGCCGCGCCCGAGTGGGCGCGCCGGTACAGTGCGCGGAGTACATTCCCAAGCCCCTGGTGGGGGTGGTGAAGCTGGGCAAGGACTACATTGCTCAGCCGGTGCAGGGCATGAAAACATTCATCACGGGGGGCGAGCCCAAGGTGACCATGACGCCCGGGTTCGTGATCCACCGCGACCGCTTTGACCAGGCCATGGCGGATGCGGCCAGGGACGCGGGCGCCAGAATCATGCTGCGAACCAGCGTGACCAGACGCCACAGGGACGGCACCGTGGGCCTGCGCCGTAGCGACGGGCGGGAACTCCGGGTGCTGCCCCGCATCATTCTTGGCGCGGACGGGCCGCGCTCCACAGTGGGTAAATGGATGGGCGCGGTGAACACCAACCTGCTGCCGGGTGTGCAGTTCACCCTGCCTCTTCACGAGCCCTGCGAATTCACGGAGATATATTTCGAGCCGTTCATCCACGCAGGGTATGGCTGGCTGTTTCCCAAAGGGGGCGTGGCCAACGTGGGGCTGGGGCTGAAGCGCGTCCCGGGAACACCGGGCGGGGAGCGGGAGGCGCTGCACGAACTGCTCTGGCGCTTCGTGCGCCCCTTTGTGGAAAAGGGCAGGGTGGGGGGCACGCCCCTGAGCCGTGCCGCGGGCTGGATTCCTGCGGAAAAGGTCCGCCGCTCGGTGTACGGCAACGTGGCCCTGGTGGGCGACGCGGCCGGGCACACCCACCCCATCACGGGGGCGGGCATCTTCGCGGCCGTGACCTGTGGCGAGATGGCTGGGCGGTGGGGCGCCCGCGCCGCCCTGGAGGCCAATCCCATGCTCCTGTCCCTGTACGAGTCCGAGTGGCGCGAGCTCTTCGAGGACCCCCTGGACAGGGCCATGCAGCGGCGGCGATACATGGAGGCGCACTGGGAGGATTTCGAGCACATCATTCCCAACTGCTGGGTGGCGTACCGTGAATACTACAGGGGGGCGCATGCGGCTCCCTGACCTGCTTGCCGACGCCCGCCGTCTCTCCTGGCACCATCTGGGGCGTCGCGTGACCTTCTATCTGCCGGGCATGTTCGTACTCGGAGGGGTGAAGGGGCGCTATCCGGCCCTCTCCATCACCGGGCCGCGTTGTGCTCTGGCCTGCGACCACTGCAACGGCAACATCCTCAAGACCATGCGCGATGTCAGCACCCCCACGGCCTTGCTGGAGACTTGCCACGCCCTGGCCGACAAGGGGCATCACGGCGTGCTGCTCAGCGGTGGCTGCTCCTCTGACGGAGCCCTTCCCTGGAGGGAATTTCTTCCTGCCATAGAAAGGATCAAGGCCGAGACAGGGATGTTGGTTTCCGTTCATTGCGGTTTGGTTGATAAGGAAACCGCAAAGTTGATGCGGGACGTGGGGGTGGATCAGGCCCTCATCGACGTCATCGGTTCGGACGAGACTTACAGGAGCGTTTATCACGTGGATTTCGGGATAAGGGCCATTGTGCGCAGCATGGAGGCCCTGGCCCATGCCGGGCTGCCCATGGCGCCGCACATCGTCTGTGGACTCGACAGGGGGCGCATGCGGGGCGAGGAACAGGCCGTGGAGATGATCGCGGCGTTCGAGAACGAGAACCTGCAACAGCTGGTGTTTGTGGCGCTCATGCCGCTCCCCGGAACGGCTATGGCGGACGTCGCTCCTCCGAATGCCGAGGAGGTGGCCGAGCTCATGGCCCTGGCGCGGTTCCGGCTGCCGGCCACGCCCATGAGCCTGGGGTGCGCGCGCATGCGCGGCCATGTCAGGCTGGAACTGCTGGCCCTGGAGGCGGGTATCAACCGCCTGGCCCTGCCCTCTGACGAGGCGCTGGATTACGCCATGGCCCTGGGGCTGAATGTTCGTTTCCAACGCACCTGCTGTTCGGTGTCAGAGGATCTGGACGAGGAAGGTTGGGAACCTTGCAGGGGGGAATGCTTGGGAGAAAGGCATTACCGGGGGGAGCCCTTTTTGGAAAAAGGACTCCCCCCGGACCCCCCTCACAAAAACTATTATTGAGGTTTGGGAAAGGAGGAGCGCGAGGGGAAAGTATCTTTAATTCCAAAGGGTTTTTCCCCTCGCACCTCTTGTCCATTTTACCGATGGAGACAACCATGTCCGATGAGCACGAAAGTCCTGAATATTTGCGCATGAGTCTGGCAGCGGCCATGACCCTGGGGTTGAAGCCAGGTATTTTCTATCGGGGGGCGAAGCTGCACTGCATCAACCTGCTGCTGACCTACCGGGCGGGGGTGCGCGGCCCGCTGCGCCTACTGCGGCCTGTCCAACAAGCGCGTGGGCAAGTACGACGAGAAGAGTTTCATCCGCGTGACTTGGCCCACGCATCACCTGGACGAGATCATCGAGCGCATTTCCACCAGGCTGCACAAGGTGAAACGCATCTGCATCTCCCAGATCACCAACAAGCGCTCCCTGGGGGATACCAAGGAGATCTGCGCGCGGCTGCGGAGCAGTTTCGACGTGCCGGTGTCCCTGCTGATCTCCCCCACCATCGTGAACATGGACGATCTGCGGGACTTCAAGGCCGCGGGCGCTGACAAGATCGGAGTGGCCATCGACCTTGCCACGCCGGAGCTGTTCGCCACCTATCGGGGGGCGGGGGTTCAGGGGCCACACACCTGGGAGCGCTATCTCGAGTGCCTGGAGCAGGCCATCGGGCTGTTCGGCAAGCGCAACGCGGGTTCGCATTTTGTCACGGGCATGGGCGAGACCGAGAGGGAGATGGTGGAGGCCATACAGATGGTTCAGGACATGGGAGGGTGGACGCACCTGTTCTCGTTCTACCCCGAGGCCGAATCGCAACTGGCCAACCATCCCATGCCGGATATGGACCACTACCGCCGTATCCAGCTGGCGCGCTGGCTCATCGACGCGGGGTGCACCAGGGCGGAGCGCTTCTCCTATGACGGGAAGGAGCGCATCACGGACTACGGCGTGCCCCAAACGGAGCTGGACGCGGCCATAGACGGCGGCGAGCCGTTCCGCACAAGCGGTTGCGAGGGGTATGACGGCGAGGTGGCCTGCAACCGCCCCTTTGCCAATTCCAGGCCCGGTCCGGACATGCGGAACTACCCCTTCAAGCCCGAGCCCGAGGACATCGTCAGGATCCGACGGCAGATGGGGCTGCCGGTCCCGGGCAATCTGGGCGAGGCGGACACGTCGGCGGCGTAGAGCATGTATGCTTTGAAAAAGTATTGCGAGCGTAAAATGCTCTAGAAGAGAAGGCATCTCCACTTTTTTGATGTGGGAAGGAGGAGCGCGGGAGGACTCCCTTGTCCAAGGGGGCTTCTCGCGCCCTATTCTTTGTGGGGAAGCGTTGCGAGAGCAAGGGGCGGAGGAAAAGGGGCGGTGTTGAGTATAATCCCTATCTCGGGTACAGGAAGCGCCTGTTGACCGGGAAGCGGGAAGCGCGCCTCAATGAGGCGGCGGACCGGCCCGGTTTCATGCGGCAAAGAGGGAAAACCGCACTGTCGGCGGCCTGACGGGCCTCACATGCGGGCCAGATATGACAGGAAGCGGGACACCGCTTCCTTTTCACGCGACAACGCTTCCACTATGGAGGATCGAATATGGTTGCCATCATCACCTATGATTATCCGCACTTGAAAACGGAGCAGATCATTCACGGGCTTCAGAACAACAATATACAGATCGACAGTATCTACGCCCTGCCGTTCGTTCCGCGGAAGGCCAGGGAGGTGCTGTTCTCGCACCGCCCCCCTCAGGGTCTGTCCCCGCAGCCCGCGGATATCGCCGCCAAGCACGGCATCAAGTTCGTGCGGGTCAAGGACAAGGAGTCCCTGGAGATCGAGGAGGACCTGGCGCTGGTGGCCATCGGCGTGCTCATCCCCGGAGCGGTGCTGGAAAAGACCAAGGTCATCAACTGCCATAGTGGCATCATCCCCCTCACCAAGGGGCTGGACGCCTTCAAGTGGGGCATTCTCAACGACAACGAGCTGGGTGTGACCCTGCACTACATCGACGCGGCCATTGACTGCGGCTCTATCATCGAGGTGAAGCGCACCCCGGTGTACAAGTCCGACACCCTGGAGACCCTTGCCAGGCGGCACTATGAAACCGAGCTTGAGCTCAACATCAATTTTTTCAAGTATCTGGATCGCCCTTGCCGGACCTTGAGCACCGAGGAGATGGAAATGCCCTCCAACAGGCGCATGCCCATGGAGACGGAGAAGGAGCTCATCGCCCTCGCGCCCGAGTATATCGCCAAGCACGGCGTGTAGTTCGTCACGCGTATTTCCAAGGAATGAAAGCGGGGAGCGGGCGCTCCCCGCTGAATCGATCCAATCAGAACCTGCCGCCCAGGACCTGGCTGAGAATGAAGGCCTGCTCCATGTAGGGGAGCTTGCTGGAGGCCAGCCTGTCACAGGCTCCCCGCATCCCGCTCGTGTGATAGGCGCGTGCGGTCTCTGTCTTCAGTTTGTCAGCGCCATTGCGGACGGTTGCGGGCGCCTTGGGCTTCCGGGGCGGGGCGGAGCCGTTCCCCTGTTTGCCGAGCTGCCTGGCGAGCCTCGCGTTCTCGGACTCCAGACGGCTGATCTTGGAGTCGAGCCTGGAGAGATTTCTTTTCACCGTTCTGTTGAGTTCGATCTGAAGCGTATTGAACCGCGATGTAAAGTCCTCGAGAGAGGACTCGCTCCTGGAAAGGCTCTTTTGGGCCTTTTTCAACATCGCGGCATAGGTTCTGCCGTTTTCCTCCACCACCTTGAACCCCTGAAGATTGTTTAGAAACGGGGAGGCTTACTTTACCCGGAACCTTTTTGGGAATGTACGGAGTTCAGATCCTCGACCAGCTCCGCAAGCTCTTTCACCATGTCCTTGTAGTCATCATTGTCGCCTGGACCTGAAAGGGCCTTGCTTTTTTCACTTGGGTTTCTGTACCTGTTGATGCGCTCCAGCAACCTGACCTGACTGTTCACCAACTCCTGCTCGATCATGAACAATTCGTCCAACGTAGCCCTGAACGCCTCCCAATGCATGGGAGTCGAAGGCGGCCTAGCACCCATAAACGGATAACGCCGTCAACCACATCCAGACTTTTGGAGTGATTGCGTGATTGCCCTCGAACAGGTCCCAAAAGGACGACAAGGTGAGGACAACCTTCTGCCCGGCGACTCCCGTGACTCCCTGGGATGCCGTGACGAGTACCACGCCGCCCTCGTTGCAAAGGGAGATGGCCTTGTCCACGAATCGTTTGGGGTTTGTGATGTGCTCCAGTACGTTCCCCAAGATGACCGTATCGTACAATGTGTTCAGGGAGAGGGCCATTATTTCCGCACAGAGGAACGAGACGCGGCCCCGGACCTCCTCGGGCTCCTTGGTGAGCAGGGCTTGGGCGTGTTCGATGGCATCCATGTTGATGTCCACACCGAGTGCGGAAATGTGTTCACGGCCGAGCAGGATGCACAGGATGCCCTCGCTGCAGCCGATGTCCAGCACCGTATGGCCGTGGGTGTTGGCTCCCAGCCAATGGATGCGGTCCCTGGCCGCTTGCTGGGATCGCTTCGTGTCGAATTCTCCACAGTATCGTTGGAATATGCGGTCTCTGCAGAGTTCGCTGAACGTTTTTTTAGTGCTCATTCAAGGTGATTCCAGCCGTTATGGCTGGCTCTGATTGTAGTGGCATTGGATATATATTTGTCCTCGCTATTGTCCATACTAAATGAAGAAGTGGTAAATGCAAGAAATTAGGCCTGAAGAACTTGATGTAATGGTAACGATGATTTACAAAACAACATGGCCTTTGCTTACGGCTGAGGGAGCATGGGTCCTCTATCAGGAAGCGGGCAGGCGCGGATATGCTCGATATCCGCATCGTGTCGGATGAGGCATTGTACCGGGCATGGGGTTTTCCAAAATAATGCCCTTGCGGACACGTCCGAAGAGCGTAGGTTGCCCACCGGACTTGTGACGGCGGCATGTGCTCCGATCCGGAGAATGGGCGTTGGGTCGATCAGATGAAGTCTTGCCGGGCCGGTGCGATCGATAGATGTATCACGGTGGGATTAAAGAAAATATCTCCTATAAATATTGGGAATTTTAACCGCTTTCCCTCACGGGCGCTTCATGGTATATAAATTAGTTGTGCCCGGCGCTGAGGAAAACAAGGCCAGGGCACTCATTTTCTTGTGCGGGGAACATGCCCGGTCATGCCAAATTCCTCCAGATATCCCGCTGATGTAAACCTTACCACGTGATTGATACCATTATGGACAGACCACTCAGAATTCTTTTTTTGCAGAACGCTCCCTGTATTCGAAATTATAAAATGGCGTCCAACCTGACCAGGCGCGGGCACCATGTCACCCTGGCGTACACCTGGAAAAAGCTCAGCGAGCGCTACGAGAATGCCGATGACAGCGCATACTCCGAGCTGGTCAAGCTCAGGAAGATCGACGACATCATCAAGGTCTCGGAAGGGTACGACCTGATACACAGCCACAACGAGCCGGACACGCTCACAGTTTCGGCGCAGCGCGCCAGGATTCCGGTCATTCACGACACGCACGACCTGATCTCCCTGCGCTACAACCACGAGCCCTCCATAGTGCTGTACGAGCGCCTGGCCAACACGCGCTCCACCGCCTGCATCTACTCCACGCAGTATCAGCGTGACGAGGCAGCCCGGCTTTATGGGCCGCAGGTTCCCACGGAGGTGTTGTACAACTTTGCGTCCCGCGCCGACGTCCCCTCGAAGCCGTTGAAGAAGCTGTCGGCCAAGGATGGCAAGGTGCACGTGGTATACGAAGGGGGCGTTTCCGAGAAAAAATACCACCACCGCGACTTCACTGACATTTTCCTGGAAGTGGCCACAGGGAACGTCATTCTGCACATCCACCCCATTCAGTATAGTGAAGCCATTGCCGAGATGTTCAAGGGCAATGCCAACATCGTCTACCACAAGCCCGTGGGCCCCAACGAGATAGTCCAGGTCATGACACAGTACGACCTGGGCATCATTCCTTGGAATCTGAAATACGCCAATCTGCGATTCCTGAACTCCACCATCGCGAACAAACTCTTCGAGTACATGGCCGCAGGGCTTCCTGTGGCTGCATCTCCTTTGACCTCCTACGAGGACTTTTTCAGGGATTACAACGTGGGCACCACCTTCAACGACGTGCCCGAGTTCCATGCGAAGATTCCCGAGGTGCTGGCACTCAGGGAAAATGTGGAGAAATGCGAGGATATCTTCTTCGAGGACCAGACACTCAGGCTGGAAAAGTTCTACCACTCGGTCATTGCGGACAGCACCAAGGTCCGCAGGCTCACCCCGGTGGGGGAGCGGAAGCACGCGGACACAGCCAGGGAATTGAAGCGGTTTTACAACAAGGAATCGTACAAAAGGCATCTCCTGCTCATAGCCTTCAAGTTTCCGCCCTTCGGTGGTGTTGGCGGGTTGCGCTGGAGCAAGCTGGCCCTCGAACTCGCGCGCATGAAGTACAAGATCGACGTGGTCACGGTGGACTGGGCCGAGGACAAGGGACAGTACTACATTACCGATGTACTCGATCACAGGAACATCACTGTCCACCGCATCCCGTCTGGCTTTCCCCACAATGTGCTGTATTGCTCGGATTCGCACCCCCATGTGACGAAATTGAAAAAGGCTGTCCAGAAGTCACTGAAAATGGATTTTTTCGACGACGAGGCAAGCGTATGGGGAGAGTATCTGCTGCCCTACTGCAAGCAGTTGACCATGGAAAAGGGCATCAACGTGGTCGTGGCCACAGGGCATCCGTTCCAGGCCAACAGGTGGGCCGCGCAGCTAAAGAAGGAGTGCCCGCATCTGTTCCTGCTGCAGGATTTCCGCGACCCCTGGCTGCATCAGCCCTACAAGCAGTACACCGGGGAGCAGCTGGGCCAGGTGCAGGAATGGCACGACTTCTGCCTGGAAATGGCGGACAAGGTTACCTACGCCACGCCGGGAATGCATGACCGCATCCTGGGAGAGGACTACAGCCACAAAGGGTTCCTGACCCTCAACTCCTACAATGTGAACGGGGACGACTCATTTCCCGCCACCAAGTGGACGCAGATCTTTCAGAAGAACACGGTGAACATCATTTTTTCCGGAAGCCTGGGCAACAGGCGCTGGGAGATCGCCGAGACCATGTTCAAGCTGGTGCAGGGTAATCCGGCCTACCAGGAAAAGTTCCGGTTCCTCTTCTTTTCCAACTATGTGGAAAAATTCCGGGAGAATTTCTCCGACCTGGTGAGGAACGGGGTTGTGGCCTTCAACGGCTATGTCTCGCCCCAGGAAGTGTTGTCCTGCACCATGGAGTGCGATTTCGGGCTCAGCCTGCTGAATCACAACACCGAGCAGTACATCCCCACCAAGGTGTACGATTATCTTGCCCTGGAAAAACCGGTGTTGAGCATCAGCTACGGCGGCAATCAGGATGACGTGGTGACTGCCAACAACGCCGGACTCGTGGCCAGCGGAGAGTCGGAGAGCATAGACAAGCTCTTTGCCACGCTGCTTGCCGGAGTCGACACGACGAGCTTCACCTTCACCCACCGCCACCTGTACACTGCGGAAATGACGGCGCGGACGTTGATCACCCAGCTGCCTATATAGAGTCAAGCCCGCTATATTCATGAAAGATGAATGCAGCGGAGGGGCGGTTTCACGACCGCCCTTAGAACATTTGAACATTTCAATGTTTACGTGCTCTCACCGAAGTACCCTGCGAAAAGACAAGGGCCGCCTGGAGAGATGTCCCAGGTGACCCTTTTCAGCATAGAGTATTTTGCTTTGAAACAAATCAAATGCTCTGCGTAAAATGATCTAGTGAGGGATGCCTCATGCCTTGGTGAGGCGCCACTCGGCGCGACCGTGGGTAATATAGTGGGCCAGGGGGTTCATGCCTGCTTCCGCCACATCCGGGTTGTTTTCCAGGTAACGCTTGACGTTGAAGGCGGGGCAAGGATTTCTGAATTCCTTCCAGCCATGGGTCAGGAAGTGAACCAGTGGGTTGACCATGGCGTGCAGGACGTCGTTGTTGTTGAAAAGGTAGTAGTATGTGTCGAAGAACTCGTTCGGGTCGCGGAATTCGATCCAGCCGAAGCGCACATAATGCTCCACAGGGCTCAGCCCACCTGCAGCGATGTCCGGGTATTTCGAGAGGTAGAAGTTGGGATCGAAGAGTTTGCTCTTGCTTAATATTTTGATGTCGTTTGATATTCTCTTTTTGAACGCACGCCCCTTTAGCTGCCCGAATGCCTTGACCGCTATGGTCTGCGACAGGCCGGTCTTGTTCTTCCGACGCTCCATCGCCATTTTCTGATAATCGATGAAGTCCTGTTGCAGGCCGATCTGCCTGTCCTGCGTCGCTTCAAGCCGCTTCCAGCGCTCGATGAGCTTTTGCAGGGAGTCGAAGTTGACGCCCATTCCCTTTGTCTTGGCGTCGAGGGTGGTGTTGGTATGTATCTGACGCTGGAATAGGTCCAGCAGATCGTTTTGCAGCCTGTTTCTGCATTTCTTCAGGTCGTCCTGAACATTTCTTGCTTTTGCGGTGTTTTTGGCATCTTGTCCACCCAGCTCAGTCAATGCGGCATTGATCTCTGTCAAGAAATCATTGATTCCGGGCCATTGTACCAAATGGGGCCATCGAGAATCGTACCCTGCAAAATACCTCGATTCGATAGTACCAGGCCAAGCGCGATTGGCCCAGGAAAAAAAATGCTTGTGATGCTCAATAGTGGTACTGTCTTTGAGGTTACAGTTGTTGAAGATTTTAAAAGGACCCTTGCAATGTGCTAGAATCTTGCGAAGATCGTGCTCCTCAAATTCGTCATCAAGCTCTTCCATCTTAGGTATCAATTTTTCGTAATAGAAGTCTCGATCGAGAAATATTTGAGAATTGGAAAGAAGGGCGGATTGCTGTGTAAGAGCTGCAAACCTAATGGCCGGGTAGCCTCCTCCAGATGAGCCGCAAAACAAGATATTGTTGATGGCAAGTTTTGTTTTGAAAAAGTCGACAATTTCAAGAATAGTGGCGACTTGTTTGATGTTTTTTGTATCAAGATACCATGCAAGACGGACATCGGCATAATAATAATGGGTAACTGCGTCCGAAATGCATAATATATGAGGAGCTGAATCCGGCTTATAGTTGTATGCTCGAAAAACGGGAAGCTGTATTGTTCTGTCTGCCGGCCGGGGGAGTGCTCCATGAAAAAAAACTATCAGATTATTTGTTGAACCAGGTCTGAAATAAAAATCTGTCCAGTTTAAACGATGATAGGTCAGGCCTCCATAATCTGAGTGCTTGTAAGGCCTTGCGTGAAGCTCTGTTTCAATATTTGTCACAATATCTATCATGCTTCCCCCTGATGACCTCTTAACTACTTGGACTGCCGAAGGATTGACAAAATGTACTGAAAAATGGGGATGTCCCATTGATTGTTCGAATTGCTCAGCGACGGTTATTATATTTCAAATTGTTCAAATATCCCAGGCATTATGCCTTCGTCAACTCAATTTTTTGTATATTGTCCATAGCACATGAAAGTGACCGGTGCAGGTAGCACACGAGTTGACCGATTTGTGGCTCATCCGGCCCAAGCGTACTTTTGACAAAATGAAAGGACATGGCGACCAACTGGTTTTCACGCCAATGAATTCCAGAAGGAGATACCGCCATGTCCACGAGCTTGCTCTACCACGCCTTCGGACTGGAGGGCTATGACTATATCCGCCAGTCTTTTATCGCAGGGAGCGTCGTTTTCTGGATAAAGCCCAAAGCCAAGCTGATCCGCTGCCCTGAGTGTAAACACCACCGTATCATCAGGAAAGGCAGCAAGGAACGTTGGCTGCGAACCGCTCCCATCGGCGACAAGCCTGTCTGGCTTTGTGTGGAGACACCGCGAGTCGAGTGTCGTCGCTGCGGTTGTCTGCGCCAGATCAGCCATCACATTGCAGACACAAGGCGCTGGCATACAAAGATTTTTGAGTGATACTTCCTGGCGCTGTGCAAGCTGATGACGCTCCTCGATGTTGCCTACCCGCTCGAGATGGGATGGGATTGCGTCAAAGGCATCTTTAAACGCCACTTGGCCCGGCGCTACGCTACTCCCAAGCTCGGGCGGCTCAAATACATCGCCATTGACGAAATCGCCGTGCGCAAGGGCCACAAGTATCTGACGCTGGTCATGGATCTGCGAACTGGCGCCGTTGTCTTCGTGGGCGAAGGTAAGGGGGCCGAGGCGCTCATGCCTTTCTGGGAGCGGTTACGGCGCACTCACGCCAAGATCGCCGCTGTGGCCACTGACATGAGCGCGGCGTATATTGGGGCGGTGGCCGAAAACCTGCCAGGTGCGGCGTTGGTGCTCGACCATTTTCACGTGGTGAAGCTGATGAACGACAAACTTTCGTAGTTGCGTCGCAGGCTGTACCATGAACTCAAGGGGCCCTTGCAAAAGAAGACGCTGAAGGGCTCGTGCTGGGTGCTGCTGAAGAATCCAGAGAACCTCATCAACGAACGAGACGAACGTGAACGGCTGGAGGAAGCGTTTAGACTCAATGAACCATTGGCTATGGCGTATTATCTAAAGGAGGATCTTCGTCAGATCTGGAGCCAGCCGAACAGGGCTTCGGCGTCTCAAGTGCTCGATGATTGGATCGCTCACGCCAATGTGTCCAACGTGGAGCCGTTGATGCGCATGAGCGCGACTCTGGCGGCGTATCGCACCGGTATCCTTGCCTGGTACGATCATCCCACCTCGTCAGGTCCCATGGAAGGAACAAACAACAAAATCAAGACCATGAAGCGCCAAGCATATGGATATCGTGATATGGAGTTCTTCAAGCTCAGAATCATGGGCATTCATGAGGCGAAGTACTCTCTAAACAGGATGAGCCCGATTTGTTTCCCTTGCCATCAAGTTTTCCCCGGTCAGCAGATCCGAAATATACCGTCCGAGGATGGCAGCCCGTTGAATAATTCCGATTTCAGCCAGCAGCCTTGCCGACTGCGGCAAGTGATCGCAAGTCTTCAGGTCGGTCCTCATGAACGGCTAAAATCAGCACTATCCAGCAGTTCTTCGCACCAAATCCGGCAAATACAAGGTTCCAGGCGCCGACAGCCTCTTTTTGGGTGCCGTTCCCGGTTAGTTCGCGCATGAGTAGAACGAGGTTGAAGCCTGCGATGCGCATCAGGTAGCGCTTCTGGATATTATCCTGACCTCGCGGCCAGGTATAGCGCATGTCGCCCCGATCCTGAGCGTACTGGAAGCTTTGTTCGACGAGTCTCGTCCGGATCTTCGGCGCCTCCGACCCCTTGCCTGAGTCCAGCCGTATCAGATTGTTGCACACCGCCCGCCGGGCCTGGTGGTTTCCGTGCCACCAGTTCAACCCCTTGCGTTTTAGCTCGGCGATCCGCGACTTCCACAAGTTGCCTACCAGCCCCTTGTGCATAACATCGATGACCGTGACTTCAAAGCCTTCCCGTGAGAGGAGTACTCCCAGGATTCCGCCGGTGCAGCTGAGGTCGAGGACCCTGCTCCCAGTGGTCTGGCCTGCGAGCCAGAACATCCGGTCCTGGGTCCGGGACATGGTTTCCTCTCCCAGTTGCCCGAAGTACTCGCGGACCACTTTCAGGGGTGTGCTTTCTGTTGGATCAGATTCACTGGCATGGGGGGTGTTGGTGGAGTGTATAATGCTGTTTTTTAATTTTACTGACCAGAATGTCTTATGTAGGTCACGATGGTTGAATAAAATACGTATTAATAAAAATGATTTGTATCATTGTGGCTATCTTGAGGCGTATATTGATGAAATCAATGTATGGACAATGAATTATTGTTTTGTCTTCAAAGAGGTATAATTCCGCGAAATGCAATGTGTATTGCAATGGTGTGCAGAGATAAACTACCATCGACAATGACTGCAGTCAACGCGCCGACCATGCCAAGTGGCCGGGTAATCGCCCTGTCAGGGCACTGTTATTGCGGTTGCCGGGTAAATGGGGTATATTTTTTTATTGAGGGCTTAAGTCAGAGGGGCACGGGATGTGCCCCTTTATGCGTGAGGGATGAACCTCGCTGTTTTCACGCTGATACGACAATCCCGAGGCCAGACCGGCTGGCGGGCAAACTTTCACCGAGAGGTGCGGGCGGCGCGTACTATGGAAACTGTGATTTTATGTGGCGGAGAAGGGACCAGGCTCCGGGAGGAGACGGAATTCAAGCCCAAGCCCATGGTCAACATCGGCACCAAGCCCATCCTCTGGCACATCATGAAGATATACGCCCAACACGGGCACAAGGACTTTGTGCTGGCACTGGGGTATAAGGGGCACATGATCAAGGACTATTTCGTCCACTACGAGTTCATGAACAGCGACCTGACCTTGGAATTGGGCAAGCCCGAAACCTTTTGCTACCACTGCTCCCATGACGAGGCAGGATGGAAGATCACCCTGGCCGACACGGGCCTCAAGACCCTCAAAGGGGGGCGGTTGAAGCGTGTCCAGAAGTATATCAAGGGCGACACCTTTCTCATGACATATGGTGACGGGTTGTGCACCGTGGACATCAACGCGGCCATCGCGTTCCACAAGAGCCACGGGAAAATCGCCACCCTCACGGGCATCAACCCCGCGGCCCGCTTCGGCGAGCTGCGCATGCGGGGGGACGAGGTATATTCGTTCCACGAAAAGCCCAAGGATACGGAAAGCGGGCTGGCCAACGGTGGCTATTTCGTGCTGGACCGGCGTATTTTCGACCATCTGAGCGAGGACGAGGACTGCGACTTCGAGTACGGCCCTCTGGAGCGTCTGGCCGAGATGGGTGAACTCATGGTCTTCAGGCACGGGGGGTTCTGGGCTTGCATGGACACTTTGCGCGACACGGAATACCTGAACAGGCTCTGGAAGGAAGGTTCGGCAGAGTGGAAAATCTGGTAGGCCAGACCCTGGAATCCGCCCTTGACTCCCTGAAAGGGGAGCGGGTGCTCCTCACCGGCCACACCGGGTTCAAGGGCTCCTGGCTGTGCGCCTGGCTCGAGTCCCTGGGCTGCGAGGTCACGGGGTACTCCCTTGAGCCGCCCTCCACGCCTTCGCATTACGGCCTGCTGCAGCCGCGTCACCGCGATCTGCGCGGGGATGTCCGCGATCTCGAGTCCCTTTTCAAAGCTTTTTCCGAGAGCCGCCCCTCGGTGGTTTTTCATCTGGCCGCCCAGGCCTTGGTGCGGCCTTCCTATGATGCCCCTGTGGAGACATTCGCCGCCAACGTCATGGGTACCGTGAACGTGCTCGAGGCCTGTCGCCGCACTCCCGGCGTGCGGAGCGTGGTGATCGTCACCAGCGACAAGTGCTACGAGAACAGGGAATGGCTCTGGAGCTACCGCGAGGACGAACCCATGGGGGGGCGCGACCCCTACAGCGCCTCCAAGGGCTGCGCCGAGCTGGTCACGTCCTCCTACGCGCGGTCGTTTTTCAACCCCCGGGACTATGGCCGGGGGCACGAGACCCTGGTGGCCACGGCCCGCTCCGGCAATGTCATCGGCGGCGGGGACTGGGCTCTGGACAGGATCGTGCCGGATCTCATGCGCGCGGCATCGGAAAAGCGCTCCGTGCTGATCCGCAACCCCCGCGCGGTGCGCCCCTGGCAGCATGTGCTGGAGCCCCTGGCCGGATATCTGATGCTGGCCGCGCAACTGCTGCGCGGCGAGGCCGGGTTTGCCCGGGCCTGGAACTTCGGCCCCTCCGGTGAGGACGCGGTCACCGTGGGCGAGATCGCCGAGAGGGCCATGGCGCTGTGGCCCGACCTGCGGCTGGAGTTCGGCTCCGGGCAGGGGCCCCACGAGGCCGGCCTGCTGCTCCTGGACGCCTCCATGGCCCGGCACAGGCTGGGCTGGAAACCGGCATGGCCCCTCGATACGGGTATCGAGCGCACCGTGCGCTGGTACAGGGAGTATTACCGAGACGGGGCCGCGCGGACCATGGCGGATATCGCCGACTACACGGCCGCGGCGCAGGATGGGCGATGAAGTTCCGGGCGCTGCCCCTTGCCGGGGCGCATGTCATCGAGCCCGATCCCCATGTGGACGAGCGGGGCATGTTCGCCCGGGTCTACTGCCAAAACGAGCTGGCCGAGATCGGCCTGGACGCGCCGGTGGCCCAGGTCAACCACTCGCGCAACTCTTTGCCCGGCACCCTCAGGGGCATGCACTTCCAGTACCCGCCAAAGGCCGAGACCAAGATCGTGAAATGCGTGCGGGGCGCGGTGTTCGACGTCATCGTGGACATCCGCCAGGGCTCGCCCACCTTCCTGGGCTGGCACGGAGAGGTCCTTTCCGCTGACAACATGCTGGAAATGTTCATTCCGCCGGGATTTGCCCACGGCTTTCAGGTCCTTGAGCCGGATTCGGAATTGATCTATCTGCACACCGAGTTCTACAGTCCAGGCCACGAGGGCGGCTTCGGCCACGACGACCCCCGCGTTGGCATCCACTGGCCCCGAGCGGTGACGGTGCTCTCCGACAGGGACGCCTCCCACCCGGCGCTTTCCACGGAGTTTTCAGGAATCGAGATATGAATTGCAGATTTTGCGGTACCCCGCTGACCCAGGAGTTCATCGATCTGGTGAACGCGCCCCCTTCCAACTCGTTCCTGCGACCTGAGCAGCTGAACCAGCCCGAGACCTATTTCCCCTTGAAGCTCTTCGTGTGCCACGAGTGCCACCTGGTGCAGATCGACGAGTACAAGTGCTGCCAGGATATTTTCAGCGGAAATTACGTGTATTTTTCCTCCTACAGCCGCACCTGGGTGGAGCACGCCCGCACGTATGCGGCCATGATCACGGAGCATCTGGACCTTGGAGCCGACTCCCTGGTCATGGAGGTGGCCTCCAATGACGGGTATCTGCTTCGCTTTTTCCAGGAGCGCGGCATCCCCTGCCTGGGCATCGAACCCGCCCTGGCCACTGCCGAGGCGGCCCGGGCCAAGGGCATCGAGGTGCTCACCGAGTTCTTCGGCCTCGAGCTGGGGCGCGAACTCGAGCGGCAACGTGGGGGGGCGGACCTGCTCATCGGCAACAACGTGCTGGCCCACGTGCCTGACATCAACGACTTTGTCGCCGGGCTCCGTGCCGCGCTCAAGGAGCGGGGCGTGGTGACCATGGAGTTCCCCCACCTCATGCGCCTGGTGGAGGAAAACCAGTTCGACACCATCTATCACGAGCATTTTTCCTACCTCGGCTTCCGCACGGTGTGCCGGATCTTCGAGCAGCACGGCCTGGAGGTGTTCGACGTGGAGGAGCTGCCCACACATGGCGGGTCCCTGCGGATTTTCGCCATGCGCCGGGAGGCGCGGCCCGAGGTCAGCCCCCCGGTCAAAGCCCTGCTCGACCGGGAGCGGGACATGGGCATGGACGGACTGCCCTACTACCAGGGGTTCCAGGCCCGGGCCGACAGGGTGAAGTACGACCTGCTGGACTTCCTGGTGGACGCGAAGCGCAAGGGCCTGAACGTGGCCGGATACGGCGCAGCGGCAAAGGGCAACACCCTGTTGAACTATTGCGGGGTGAAGAACGACCTGTTACCGTTCATTTGTGACGCCTCGGAACACAAGCAGGGGCTCTTCACGCCGGGCGGCCACATCCCGGTCCTTCCGGTGTCCGCCATTTTCGAGACCAGACCTGATTTCGTCCTCATCCTGCCCTGGAACATCAAGGAGGAAATCATGGAACAACTTCAAGAGATCCGACACTGGGGAGGGCGTTTCGTCATCGCCGTGCCCGAACTCCGGGTCATGGAATAACCGACGCCCCACGAACATCCAACCTTCCCGATCCAAATCATGACCAGCCGCGTTCTCTATACCAAGCCTTCCATCACCGACCTGGAAGTCCGCTACGCCACTGACGCCACCGCCAACGGCTGGGGCGAGCGCTGCTACGAATACATCGCCCGCTTCGAAGGGCTGTTCAGGGAGCATCTGGGCGTGCGGCACGCCATCGCCACCTCCAGTTGTACGGGCGCCCTGCACATGGGGCTGGCCGCTCTGGGAGTGGGGGCGGGTGACGAGGTCATCCTGGCGGACACCAACTGGATCGCCACCGCCGCGCCCATAACCTATCTTGGGGCGCGCCCCGTGCTGGTGGACGTGCTTCCGGACTCCTGGTGCATCGCCCCGGAACTGGCCGAAAAGGCCATCACCCCCCGCACAAAGGCAATCATAGCCACGCACATCTACGGCAACCTGTGCGACATGGACAGGCTGCTGGATATCGGGAGGCGGCGCAACATTCCGGTGGTGGAGGACAGCGCCGAGGCCCTCGGCTCGGAGTACCACGGCAAACGCGCCGGGAGCATGGGCGTGTTCGGGACCTTTTCCTTTCACGGTACCAAGACCCTGACCACTGGAGAGGGGGGCGTGCTGGTCACCAGCGACGATGCCTTTTACGAGAAGGTCCTCACCCTGAGCAACCACGGACGAGACAGGCGCCAGACCAGGCAGTTCTGGCCGGACATGGTGGGTTTCAAGTACAAGATGTCCAACATCCAGGCGGCCATAGGCTGCGCCCAGATGGAGCGCGTGGATGAGCTCATCAACCGCAAGCGCGAGATATTTCACTATTACGCCGCAAGGCTGGGCAATCTGCCCGGCGTGTCCCTGAACCCCGAGCCCGAAGGCACGGTCAATGGCTACTGGATGCCCACGGCGGTGTTCGCCCCCGAGACCGGGGTCACGCGGGAGCTCTTGCAGGAGCGGTTCAAGGCCGCGAACATCGACGCCCGGGTGTTCTTCTGGCCCCTGAGCTCCCTGGGACTGCTGGATACGGACACCAGCGGCGAGCTGGCCCACGACCTGCCGGGGCGGTCCATGAACCTGCCCAGCTACCACGAGATCACGGACGAGCAGCAGGACAGGGTGGTTGGTGTGATCAAGGACGTGCTGGGCGCCTGACCCGGCCTGAGACGAAATCCCTACACCGAAGTTGGAGAACCCCGCATTGGACACCCCCACCCTCCCCACGTCGCAATACAAACCCGGCGCCAGCACCGAGTTCGAGAACAACCTCATTCTGAACTGGTATCCCAAGCGTATTTTGAACCGCCTTGGCGGGAGCGGCAAGATTTCGCTGCTCGAACTGGGAATAGGGCACGGGCACGCCACGCCGCTTTTCAACGAAAAGGCCGGTGAGCATGTGGTGGTGGAGGGCTCCAGGGAAGTCATCGAGATGTTCCGGGAAAAGCATCACCTGGAGAATATCGAGCTTGTGGAGGCCTATTTCGAGGAATTTGACACGGACAAGCGGTTCGATGTCATTCTCATGGGGTTCATCCTGGAGCATGTCCAAGACCCCCTGCTGATACTGAGCAGGTTCAGGGAGATGCTCGCCCCGGGGGGGCGGATCTTCGTGGCCGTGCCCAACGCCAAGTCCCTGAACCGCCGCCTGGGGCTCGCCCTGGGCAAGATCCACGACATTTACGAGCTCAACGATAACGACATCGCGCTAGGGCATTTGCGGCAGTTCTGCCGGGATACGCTCAAGGACCTCGTGGCGCGCGCGGGCTTCTCCGTGACCTGGGAAGAGGGGATCTACCTCAAGCCCCTTCCCCTGGGGCACATGCGCCTGATGCCGGAATTCGAGGACAATCTGCAGGCCATGCTCGAAGTGGGGGTGGATTTTCCCGATCTGTGCGTGGCACTCATGATGGAGTTGCGGGTGGAGCCATGAAATCAGCCCTGATTGTCGGCGCATCCTCCATGCTCGGAGAAGAGCTGGCCCACCGCCTGGCCAGGGATGGGTGCGTTGTATATCGTTGCGGGCGGCGGCCGGAGGACGACATCCGGTTGTGTCTCGGGGAGAATGCTCCAGTCGAGGTGCCGCAGGGGCTGGAAGTCGAAACCGTTTATCATTGCGCCGCTTCCTTCGAGGGTGACGACTGGGCCGGAGCCTGGAAAAACGAAAAGGTCAACGCCCTGGGCTGTCTGCAGGTCGCGGAGCTGGCGCACAAGTGCGGATGCCGGCACCTGGTGTACGCAGGGACCATTTTTTCCCTCGGAGAGGAGGATACGCTCTCGTCCTACGGTGCCTCCAAGCTGCGCGGCGAAGGCATTCTCTCCTGGAGTCTTTCCAGGGCCGGGATACTCTTCACTTCCCTGCGTTTTTCCCAGTTCTACGACTCCTGGGGGCGTTGTTTCACCCACCAACCCTGGTTCAGAAGAATTCTGGCCTATGCCGATGCCGGACGGGATCTGCGTATGCCGCCTTATGAGGCGCTGCGGAATTTCATCCATGTGGAGGACGCCGCGCGACTGCTGTTGGCCGTTGCCCGAAAGGGACTTGCCGGAGTGTTTCCGGTGTCGCACCCCGAATCCCTCACCTGCGGTGAGATGGCGGACATGGCCTACAAGCGCTTCGGCAAAGGGGGGCGGGTGATTCTGGCCGAGGAAAAGACGCCTTTTCGGGAGATACTCATCCCCGACTCCCGGGAGACGTATGCCGCTCTGGGGTGTGCCCCGGAGATAGACATGGAGGAGGGGGTGTCCCGTCTCTTTCGGAACAGGGCCGGGTGCGACTTCGGCCCTTTGGATGTAGCCTGATGGGAAAGACAGCGGTTCTCGTCACCGGGCTTGGCGCCGTGATCGGCCAAGGCATCGTGAAGTCCCTGCGCCACGACGGCGAGTATGTGGTCATAGGCTTGGACAGGCGGTACACGCCCTATGGCGCTCATCTCTGCGACGTTTTCGTTGAAAAGCCCTGCTCCGAGGATTCCCCGGCCTATTGGGAGTTTCTGCGCTCTCTTGTCCGGGAGCACGACATCAAGCTGGTGATCCCGGGCATCGAACAGGATGTTTTCTTTTTCCACGATCAGCGGGCCAGGTTGGCCGAGCTCGGTGTTCCTGTGGTGCTCAATGCCCCGGAAGTCATCGAACTGGGGCGGGACAAGTGGCGTCTGTTCCAGTTCCTGGAGCGGGAAGGCGCCTACGCCATCCCCACAGTGATCCAGGGCGCCTGGGAGGACTGTCTTCAGGCCCTGGGGGAGGCACCATTCCTGTTCAAGCCCCGGAGAGGCTCCGGAGGGAAGGGACAGGCCTTGATCGCCGATGTTGAGGATTTCGAGTACCTGAGACGCACATCGGAGAGCGATTTCATGGTGCAACAGCTCGTGGGCGCGGATGACGAGGAATACACCGTGGCGGTCTTCGGCTTTGGCGACGGGGAATCAGGCCCCCCTGCCATGATGCGGCGCAGGCTGGGACCAGGCGGCGCCACATGGCAAGCCGAGACCGTGCTCCACGATGGGGCTATCGAGGAGGCCGTGAAGGTGCTGACCAGGCGCTTGCGTCCCTTGGGCCCCACGAACTACCAGTTCCGGAGGGAAGGGGACAGGCTGTATCTTTTGGAGATAAATCCCAGGATTTCGGCCTCCACGTCCCTGCGCGCGGCTCTCGGGTACAACGAGGCGGGCATGTGTCTGCGGTATTTCCTCCATGGCGAGAGACCGGTGGAGGTCACCCTCGCCGCCGGGCAGGCGGTGCGGTATGTCGAGGACCACGTGGTGAGGGCATGATCGCGGTCATTTCGGACGTTCACGGCAACCTCCCGGCGCTGGACGAGGTTCTGCGCGAGATCGACAGGCTGGGGTGCGCGAGGATCGTGTGTCTGGGCGATGTCACGGGGTATTACGCCCAGCCTGGAGAATGCCTCGAACGATTGCGCGGGCGCGACACCATCTTTCTGTTGGGCAACCACGACAAGTACCTCGTGGAGGGCACAGGCTGCCCCCGTTCGCGTATGATATCCAGCCTGCTCGTACATCAACGCAGTGCCGTCACCGAAGAGCAGATACGCTTTCTTTCCGGGCTCTCCTCCCATTACGAGTTTGGGGGCGCGACGTTCGTGCACGGGGGGTGGAAGGACCCGTTGGACCAGTATCTGTACTCGGTTGGTGTGAATGATTTGCCGGGAGAGTTTTCCTTTTATTTTTGCGGTCATACCCACGTCCAATTCCTCCATGACTTTGGCGGAAAGCGTTTCTGCAACCCCGGTTCGGTGGGGCAGCCGCGTGATGGCGATCACAGGGCCGCGTTCGCGACATTGACGAATGAAGTTGTACAGCTGCACAGGGTGGAGTATGACATCGATGCCACGGCAGAGGCCATGCGTCGTGCGGGGTACGTGGACGAGAAACTGTGGTGCAACCTGTATTCCGGAGCCCAGATCGGCGGCAGGACAGACTCCATAGAAGCAAACCCGGCCCGGCCGGGAGATGTGTGAATTAATTTGAAGACCATCGTTATATCCCAACCCATGTTTTTTCCCTGGCCCGGCATTTTCGAGCAGGTTAAGCTTGCCGATGTGTTCGTGCACTATTCGGATGTTCAATTTCCCCAGGGCAGGAGCTTTTCCAGCCGTGTGCAGATAAAGACGCCCAATGGCCAGCAATGGCTGACCGTGCCGGTTGTCAGGGATGGCAGGCGGCTCATCTCCGAGGTGCGGGTGAACAACGCCTCCAATTGGCGGGACAAGCACCTCGGAACCTTGCTGCACAACTATGGCAAGGCGCCCTTTTTCGACGAGATGATCGAACTCGTGCGGCAGGTATATGACCGGGCCGATGACAGCCTGAGCAGGCTGAACATCGACAGCATGGAGAGCGTCTGCCGCTATTTCGGAATCGAGACCGAGATGCATGACTCCCGTGATGTTCCCGTTGGGGGGGGCTCGTCTGAACGGCTGCTGGGCATCTGCAGGCATTTTTCCGGCGACAGGTACGTCACGGGTTGGGGCGCCAAAAATTATCTGGACATAGGACTTTTTGAACGTCAGGGTGTCACGGTCCATTTCATGGACTATTGCAAGCTGGAATACCGGCAACAGCATGGGGATTTCATTCCCTATGTCTCCATACTCGACCTGATTGCCAATGAAGGAGTGGACGGCAGGCGGTTTCTGTCTCCGCGGACCGTCTCCGCGGAATCCTTCATGGCGTCGCACTGAACATGCAAGGAAGATGTGAACATGTCAGATATTGAGGCATTTGAGAAACAATGCGCCATGGAAGTCGAGGCGCAGGGCAGGGACGAGGAATTGAAGTCTGCCGCCCTGGACTGGATGATCAAAGCGGGTGGGCACAACTACACATATCATTTCAAGTGGATGGGGCTGCCGATTATCCAATACCCGCAGGACATTCTGGCCATGCAGGAAATCATCTGGGATGTCCGTCCGGACCTCATCGTGGAGACCGGTATCGCGCGGGGGGGGTCTCTGATTTTCTACGCCTCCATGCTCGAATTGCTTGGAAACGATGGACGTGTCGTGGGAGTGGACATCGACATCAGGCAGCACAACCGCGCCGCCATCGAAAGTCACCCCATGTCCCGAAGGATCGACATGCTGCAGGGATCATCCACGGATCATGCCATCGCCGAGGCTGTAGCGAAGATGGCCCGGGGCAGGAAGGTGCTGGTCTCCCTGGACTCCAACCACACCCATGACCATGTGCTGCGGGAGCTGGAACTCTACGCCCCCTTGGTGGGCAAGGGAAGTTATGTGGTGGTGTTCGACACCATCATCGAGGATGCGGACAAGGGATTTTTCGCGGACCGCCCCTGGGACAAGGGCAACAACCCGAAAACAGCTGTCTGGGAATTTCTTGAGAGCCATCCGGAATTCGAGATCGACAGGTCCATTCAAGACAAGGTCATGTTCACGGTCAGCCCGGACGGTTTTCTGAAGAGGGTGAAGTAACCCATGGCCGATATAACGATTGCCACGGGCAGTATGGAATGTCGAAACGGAGGATAACATGGCCACTCTTTTCATTCCGACACGGAACCGTCCGGCATCATTGCTTGGCATCTTACGATACTATGCCACCTTGTATCCGGATGTACCGATTCTTATCGCTGACGGTAGCACCGAGGAGTATGTGGAGCAGAACATTGCCACCGTAAAGGGGATACCCAATGCTCGAGTCATCACGTACAAACTCTATCCGAGTGATTTTCCTCTTTATGACAGGGTGCTGGATGCGTTGAACTCCATTGACGATGAGTATGTGGTTTGGGGGGCGGATGACGATTTTTTGAACATTGATTGCATGCTTGAGGGCGAAGCGTTCTTGCGAACCCACCCGGATTATTGTCTGGCCATGGGTTACCGCGTCAAGTTGAACTTCAAGACCCAGGATAAGTTGACTGCCGCTTTGTGGCCCGTATACCCATTGGAGGATGACCAGCCCTCGGCCAGGATGATGTATTATTCCAGATGGCACTACGCAAACACCTATGCGGTCACATTAAAGTCCCATGTGATCGGGAGATGTAAAAAATTCCACAATTCCGAAATTTTGGAGACAGGCCTGGGTGATTTGCTGCCCGGCCTTTATGATTGCATGTGCGGCAAAATTCACATCGTGGATGATATCTCGTGTTTCTCCACGAGCAACCCCGTACACGCGTATATCCGGGCCAATGACAGGCTGTATTTTCTGCGTCAGGCGGACAAGTTCCTGAGGGTCGTCGAGGATGTTGCCCTGGATTTGGTGAATGTTTGCGGCAAGACACAGGAAGTAGCCAAGGACTACAGTGAACGGATGATTCTTTCGAGAATTCGTGAACTCACTGGATACCGCTTCCACAAGCTGAAGGGATTCGAGGACTCCAGGGCCGGCAATGATCCGCTGTTGAAGAGGCAGCTGGTGCTGTTCAAGAGGCTTTTCACTCCCGGCACAGTGGAAAGGGAAAAGTATGCTCCCACGTTACGATTTATCGCCGAGGTTGTGAGGTCTGTAATGCGGTCGGGAGACAACAAGCATGACACCACAGGATGGGACAATATTTAGATGGCGAGAGATGATGAGGGCGGCATGGTGATGATCCATCAATCCTGTATGTTGGAGGAAGAGTAGTGCATTATTCCATAGTGCATTTGGAGATATCCGGAAAGTGCAACGCCCGATGCCATTGGTGCCAAACAGGCTTGGCCAATGAGCTTGGTCACAAATCTAACAACTTCATGGATTACAGGAAGTTCACGCAGGTAGTCGAGTATTTGCTGGAAAAAGGGGTCATAAACAACAGGAACAGAGTCCGCCTGTTCAACTGGGGCGAACCTCTTCTGCACCCGAGATTCAAGGATATTGTTCATTATCTTGCTGAACGGAAAATATATTATGAAATAAGCACCAACGGCTCAAAAATGCTGGAAGTGCACGATCCCGATGATTTGAACTATTTAACGCAAATTCTATTTTCAATGAGTGGATTCAGCCAGGAATCCTATGACAAGGGCCATAGACTGAACTTTGAAAGAGTGTGGCAAAACATAACAAACACTAGTTTATTGCTGCGTGATGTTGGATTCAAGGGGCGAATGATCTTACAGTATCATTTATATCAGCATAATCTCGATGAAATGGTGGATGCGGCGAGATTCGCACATGAACACGGACTCCAATTCGGCTGTTCCTACGCGTATATCAACGATTTTGAAAGATTTCATGCATACTTGGAGGGAACACTTGTCTCCGACGATATGAGACGCGCCTCCAGGGAGTTGTTTCTTTCAGCCATGCATACTGCCGAGTCTTTGGAAAAACGTCCCAGGCATCCCTGTAAGCAGCTAAAATTTCTACATATTGATCAAGATTGCAATTTGATAGTATGCTGTTCCGCTTCGCGAGTACTCGGAAACATGCTTGAAATAGACTTGGAAAAGGTCCAGGCCATGAGAGAGTGTTCACCTGAGTGTGCACGCTGCGCAAAGAACAACACTCCTTATATGGTTCAGAACTATCCAAAACCTCAGATTGCCGATATCTTGAGCAAACAGTTGGCTTTGCAACTCGATTCCAAGAATCTTGGAAAGGAATTATATTCGGAAATCAAGAATCCCGATCTTAGCTGGAATTCGCCCGTCTGGAAACTTCCCAAGATGGAGAACGGGTTTTCCGTCTCGCTGGCGGATGGGAAAAGACACGTGGTTTTCGATACCAAGGAACCCCTGTACATTAAGCAGGACAACAAGCCCTTTGGTTCGGTTCCAAGGGCTAGGCAATCCTCGAAAATCGCCCCCTGTAAAGACTTCAGATGTGCGGTGGAGTGCTCCTCCCTGCATGGTAATGTCAAGATTTACGTGATTTGTTACTCCTCGAAGGAGCGCCTCCAGACTTTCTCTGCCAATCTCGAAGGGGGCAAAACAGTTTTCTTTTTCAAAACTCCTGTAGATACGGAACATTTTCGCATGGCCATACGGGTTGAAGGCAAGGGAGAGCTTATGCTTTCGGGGATATATTTGTACGAGAACCGAAGTGCTGCGTTGCAAGGGCAATGTTGCGGTGTATAGCGTTACTCCGTGAGCCACTATTCAGGATCAAGTGAGATATGACCACGATTCAAGGTTTGCTCAAGGCTGGTAGTCCTTTGAGAATGAAGGACTTTTATCGTATTTTTACTCCTCCGAAATGGGCTGTTGACGGGAACCCACTCGACGACATGGTTCTTTACATGGAGCTGTGCGCTCACACCATCGCGCCTGTTTATACGCTGGTTACGAGTGGATTTTGCAATCTCGACGTGCCGGAATATTTGTGTTGGCTCTCGGGCCTTGCCGAGGCCATGGCGGTCAAAAATCCGGAGTGTGCGAGCCATTTCACCACAATCGGCGGGTGGAACGAGGTTTTGGAGATCGTCCCGGAGATGGCCTGCGCTCTTGACGTGTCGCGTCTCACTCCCCCGGCGGAATTGAGGGATTTTTGTTCCGAAGGCAGGGTGCTGGGGGTGAACCTGCGCCCGTGTAAGGAACACGACGAGACAGCCTTTGCGGAGCGTATGGCTGAGACATTGGCCAAGATCCATGAGGTCGAGGGGCTGCGTATTTTAGGCATTCCGTTCCAAATGCCTTCTGATAATGAAGTGTTGCGACATATTTTTAGTCTGCTGCCCGATTCAATACCTTGCCTGATCTACGAGCCCGAAAGCGATGATAATCTTTGTCGAATCTTGGGTGCCCTGAAATATTGCGATCTACTGCTTTCCATGAGGCTTCACCCGGCCCTTGTTGCGCAACGATTGGGAGTGCCAGCCGTTGGATTGACTCATTCACAGGAAGCGGTCGCGCTATTCGGTCAGCTCGATTGTCCGGAGCTTTGTCTGTCTCCGGACGCACCGTTATCAACTGTTTTTGATACCATGTCACGGATTCTGACTGATATCACCGGGTATCGTGAGAGGCTGCAACAAAACATCCCGCCCCTGGAGGAGAAGGCCCGGCAGGGACTGGAGCAACTGCGTCAGCGCATCCTGGAAGCGGCGCCCCCTGACAAGGTCTATGTGCTGGACCAGGAGTCCGCGACGGCGGAAGGGAAATCACGCACAGAGCCGGTGAAACCGGCAGTCGCACAAGCGCCTCTGCTCTGTTTCCCCATCGAGAACAGTGATCTTTCCCTTTCCTCCCGGGTGTGGCAGTTGCCAGCCAACGCCCCCGGCTTCAGACTCGAGCAACGCATAGGGGCCTTGCGGTTCACATGCCAGAATGCCGAACCCTGCTACCTGAAGCAGGACGCCAGGAGCTTTAACCGCCCTCCTGGGTCGAGGGTGTCCGCGAAATTGGAGCCGGACAGGGACTACATATTGGTGGTGGACAATCTGAGCACCTGCGGGGCGGAGGATGTGATCCTCTACGTGATGGAGTACGCGGGGGACATCCGGGTGCAGACCACCCAGGGATGCATGGCCAGCCCGCGCGGGATGCTGCGCTTCCACACCACGCCCTCCACGGATACTTTCCGTGTGGCCATCCGATTTTCCGGAACCGGCATCGTGGAACTGCGTGACGTTCGCCTCTTTGCACCGGAACCCGGGGAATAGGGCCTGGGAGCTGGATGTCGTAAAGCCGAAGCGCAATATCCTTGTCGAGGAGTGCATTAAAGGCAATAAAAACTTGCCAGTGTACGGATGTTCCCAGCGAAGCGGAAATACCCTCTGCCGGGAGACCAACTTTCCTTCCAAGAAGGCTTCCGGAACGAGGCTTCATCCTTGCGAGCCATCTTGGCACAAGGCTTGACAGGGTTTGTTTTCGGTTCTAAGAACTCCGGGGAATGTAGTAGTAGGAAAGGTTGGTGTATACATTGCAAGGCTATAGCTAATGAATGGCGGACTGTAGTGTGGTTCCGCTTTCTTCCATCCGGCTTACACGAGTTTGGGGCATGCATCTTCGACACTTTATCAATGCAGTTTTGTGGTATTTGCATTACATTCCGATCCACTGCAACTTGTTTGGTTCAAGACAAGGGTGTTGAAAAGATCGAGATCTCCCGAACCCATGGACGCTCGACTTTCAGCGTCACCAAAAACTATGAACGTTATCCGGTCGTGCTCCCCCCCCGCAGCAGGGAATGCCCAACCACGAATTTTCCAGGCGAAACAATGCCCGATATGCGGTGTGCATGCGCTCGCGCTTGACACATGCCGTGTTGTCAGGGCAAGCATCCACAGGATAACCGGATGGGTTTCGCTGGCGTTCCAACCTGTTTTCCGGCCCGCCCGGGCAGTGATTGTCTCTGTCCCGGGCCTGCTCCCACACCGCCGTCATCCGAGGGGGAGGTGACGGGGGCGCCGCGCTACAAGCGCGTATGTCACCCCCGAGTGGATCGCAGACTTGCGAAAAACCCTGACAATCCGCAATAACACCTTTCAACGTAAAGCAGAGGTTTGTCTTGAATAAGATACGTTTTGGAATTCTTGGTTGTGGTGCTGTCCTGAGAAAGCACTTGGCTGCCCTGAAGATCATCGAGGACCGGGCTGAACTTTGCGGACTGTGCGATGTCGACGAGGCCGCCGCCAAGGCCGCGGGTGAAGCCGCGGGCGTGGCCTGGTTCACGGACGCGCGCAAGATGATAGAGGAGCAGAAGCTCGATGTCCTGAATATATTGACTCCATCGGGATTGCACTACCAATGCCTTCGCGATGTTGCGGATACCGGTGTCAACTTTGTGGTGGAAAAACCCCTCGCGCTGCAGCTGCAGGACGCCGACGACATGATACGCACCTGTGACGAGCATGGCTCCAAGCTTTTTGTCGTGCAGCAGAATCGCTTCAACCCCCCGATCATGGCGCTGAAAAAGGCCATTGACGAAGGGCGGTTCGGCAAGATGGTCCTCGGACAGGTGGAAGTGTACTGGAAGCGCGATCAGGCCTACTACGACTCCAAGGGCTGGCGCGGCACGTGGAAATACGATGGTGGCGTGCTGGCCAACCAGGCGAGCCACCACATCGATATCCTGGCCTGGCTCATGGGTAAGGTGCAGTCGGTCTACGCCATGACCGGCACCCGCCTGGCCAACATCGAGGTGGAAGACACCGCTCTGGTGCAGCTGCGGTTCGCCGGTGGCGCCCTGGGCTCCATTTGCGCCACCACTGCCACCCGCCCCACGGATATTGGCAGCAACCTGCGCGTCATGGGCGAGGGCGGCGTGGTGGAGATCGACGGCCCCTTTATGAACAAGCTCAAGACCTGGAATTTCGGCGAGGCGCGCCCTGAAGACGAAACCATTTTTGAGACCCACGGCGAGGTTCCCAAGGTTTTCGCCTGGAACCACGCCCAGTATCTCTCCGATGTGGTTGACTCCCTGCACGACAAGCGCCGTGGCCTTGTGGAGGGATTGGAAGGGCGCAAGTCTCTCGAACTCCTGACCTCTTTTTACGAGTCCGCAGAGACCCGCTCCGAGGTGGAGTTGCGTTTCAACCCGAAATACTGCAAGTTGGGCCACTAGAAAAAGTCGACCAGCCGGCCTGTTGCATGAAATATTGCCTAGAAATTCCTGGCTGTTGCATGTTGACAAGCTGTTGCGGGACCGCGGTTTTCGGTATCCTTAAGGATGTAAAGCCCGCCGCTCCCGCCTCATGCAGGGGGGCGGTTTTCCGGCGTAGAGGCACCATGAAGAGTTTTTTTTTCAAGATTGCAGAACAAGCCCGGCGTTTAAGCAAAAGGCTTGACGTGCAGTGTAACATCTATCTTGCATGAGTGATAGAAATACCAAAACAGGTTGGAGAATAAGATGGGTATACCTCTAGTAGACCTCAAGGCCCAGCTGGCCACGATTCGTGAAGAAATTTTCGAGTCGATAAAGGAAGTTGTAGAGAACACCGCGTTCATCAAGGGCCCCTATGTCAGCAAGTTCGAGAGGGAGTACGCCGAATTCCTGAGCGTCAAGCATTGCATCGGCGTGGGTAACGGAACAGACGCCCTGGTTGTCGCTCTCAGAGCTCTCGGCATTGGCGCCGATGACGAAGTCATTGTTCCGGCAATGACCTTTATCGCCTCCAGCGAGGCTGTGACGCTTGCTGGTGGCCGTGTCGCCCTTGCGGACATCGATCCCGTGACCAGGTGCATCGATCCCGAAGGGGTGCGCAAGGCCATCACTCCCAAGACCAAGGGCATCATCGCGGTGCATCTTTACGGCCATGCCGCCGACATGATCGAGTTGCGCAAGATCGCCGATGAGAAGGGCCTGTGGATTCTCGAGGACTGTGCGCAGGCTCACTGCAGCCAGATCGATGGGAAAATGATAGGCACCCTGGGCGAAATGGCCACCTTCTCCTTTTTCCCGGGCAAGAACCTCGGCGCCTACGGCGATGCGGGCTGCGTTGTCACCAACGACGATGAAAAGGCCAGCCTCGCCACCAAGTGGGCCAACCATGGCCGCATCGGAAAATACGCCCACGAGTTCGAAGGCATGAATTCGCGTCTCGACGGGGTGCAGGGCGCCATTCTCTCCGTGAAACTCCCCTACATCAAGCAGTGGACCGAGGCCAGGCGCGCTGTGGCCGATCGCTACAGGGAAAACCTCCGGACATTGGAGGAACGGGATCTGCTCGTGCTGCCCAAGGACGATCCCAGCCACGTGTATCATCTCTTTGTGGCGGAAACACCCCGGCGCGATGACCTCATCGCCTTTCTGAAGGAGAGGTCCATTGCCGCCGGAATTCATTACCCGCAGGCCATACACACCCTGCAGGCCTATGATTACCTCGGACATAAGCCCGAGGACTTCCCCGTTGCGGACAAGCTTGCGAACACCTGCATTTCCCTGCCTGTCTATCCCGAGCTGGAGCTGGAGCAGGTGGACATGATCTGCGGCGCCATCAAGGAGTTCTTCTCCGCGTAGCGCATCAGCGGAGAGTGGCCAGGGCGGAAGCGGCACAGGGATGTTTAACGCCACCCGCTGCCGACCTTGCCTGACCAAGGAATCCAAACGGGAAACGCTCCCCTCCATGAGTTCGGAGCAGGGGTGTTTCCCGATTTTGCTTGCAGGTTTGAGTGTATCTCCTCATATCCCCAATATTCACCCTGAATCGGCAACGGCTGCCTGCCCTCAGGTGTTGTTTCAGCCGGGTCAGCTAGACTTAGACTAGAAAAATGGCTAATAGCACCGGAAAAGAGGATCCAGAATCCGTAGGGCCAAACTTCTGGAACACCGGTGTGGGCTCGAGCGATTCCCTGACCATTTGCCTGTTCCGGAAGGACCTTGAGGTGGTTGCGGCAGTGCTTGGCTTAGGCGCTCATGAAAGGCGGCACACAATGGTAGTCGGATGTCCCGCCTCTGTTCGGAGCGCTGTCGTTCTCGTGGCCTTGACAGGGCCTACTCCTGCCCTATCGCGATACCGAGAGTTCGGGTTTTTTAAAGGTACAATTTCAAGTATTGAGGTTTGAATGAAAGAGGTCAACAGTTCACCCACAATGGAAGATCTTTCCACCCCACAGAGCGCGTCGGACATATTGGTCCAGGAGTATTTCGGCCAGTTGGGCGAGAAGACCAAGTCGAGAACCCAGGGGCGCTTGCACTGGTTGGCCAGTCAGGCCACCGGCAGCAAGGTCCTGGATGTGGGCATCAGTGGCGGAGTGGTCAGCATCCTCCTGGCGCGGGAAGGGTTCCAAGTCGCGGTTGCAAAGGCTCCCCGCGAGAATCTGCAGTCGATAAGCACCTTGCTGAAAAACGAGAGTACGTTCATCAACGATCGTATCAATTTGATGCAGGAAGATTTCTACGAAGCCGACCTCGAGCCCGAATCTTTCGACAGTGTATTGATCTCGGATTTGCTGAACCGGCTTGCAAGGCCTGAGTTCTTTCTTGAGCGCGCATTTTCCCTGCTGCGCCCCGGCGGGGTGTTTGCCCTCACCGTTGCTTTCGGAATTCTTGAAAATCCCGAACACCTCAATACGTACACGATCAGCAGGCTGATAGAGCTGCTGCAACCCCACTGCGCTCCCAGGAAGTTGTCGGTGGAGGACAACTTCATCAGATTTTCCGGGTTCAAGAAGGAGAATGCCACGGATGAATGGAGCGAGTATAGTCCGGTAAATATCCTGACCCTCGTGGAGCGCGCCTCTTTGGAGAAAGAGGCCTCGCTGCAAAGCCAGCTGAAGACCTTGCAGCAAAATCTGGACAATGCGCAACGACTCATTGAAGAGGAAAGGGCCGTCAACGCCGACATGACAACCCTGGCCTCGTCACAGCTGCAACTGAGCAATGCGCTTGCATCCAGAGCCTTCCCCGTTGTGCAGCGTTGGCTGGAGGACAATGAACCGGGTGGCAGGCTCGGGGTGTTGCAGGAATCCATTGAACGCACCAGCCTGTTGGAAGAGGCCTGCGACAGGCAGATCCATCTGCTCAGGGAGACCGTGAAGTATCAGGAAAAGCGGAGTTCCATTTCAAGGGGGCTGGCTGTCGCGGCCTTGGGCAGAAGCCGCACCCGCAAGGACAAAAAGAGGATCAGGCAGGAGATCAAGACGCTGGAGAGAAGCAAGTTGTTCGACCCCGGCTTCTACGCCGCCCGCTACCCGGATATCGCCACAAGCGGGGTGAACCCGCTCGAGCACTTCGTGCGTTTCGGTTGGGTCGAATTCAGGGATCCCAACCCCTATTTCAACACGTTCTACTATCTGTTCAAGAACGAGGATGTGGTCAAGGCGATGATCAATCCCTTACTGCACTTTTTCAACAATGGCGCGAAGGAGTCGAGAAATCCCAGCGCCGTGTTCGACGTAAGCTACTATCTTGCCAACAACCCCGACGTGGCTGCAGCCGGCATGAACCCTCTTGCCCACTATATGAGGTTTGGCCACAAGGAAGGCCGCCAGTGCAGACCGTAGCAGGCTTGTTGCGTGGCTTTCGAAAAATTCCGAACAAACAGTATACCTGGTAGATAGCGAACCTGTTACAGGATGTTCATATAATGAATTTGAAGACTTCCTTCAGCGATATTGGCAGAGATCGCATCGCGCAACGTTACTGCAACGAGCTCGGGTCCGGATCCACCTACATCAAGGCCCGAGAGCGGATACATTGGATCACCGCCAACGTGCGGGGTGGTTCGGTGTTGGATATCGGCTGCAGTGAAGGTATCGTGGGCATTCTTCTCGGAAGGGAGGGGACCGTTGTCTGCGGCGTGGACATCAACAGCGAAGTCATCGAATACGCCCACGACATGCTGCGGCGGGAGTTCCAGGAGGTCCAGGAGCGGGTATCGTTCATCTGCTCCGAAATCGTGTCCCTTGAACTGGACCAGCTCTATGACACAGTGGTCATGGGAGAAGTCATCGAACACGTCACCAACCCCAAGCGCCTTGTTGAGAAAGGGGCCTCCTTTTGCACAGAGGGTGGGAGGTTGATCATCACCACGCCCCTGGGTTTCACTGGCGATGCGGATCATAAGGTGGTATTTACCCTGAGTTCCTTTATCGGGCTCTTTGATGACAACGCCATGATTACCCCGGCGAGCCTCGACGTGGTGGATGGCGTTATACGCTTTGTCGGGGTCAAGGCGCCTTCCACGCGCGAGATCTGGGCGGCGTTTAGGGACTCCCTGAACCGGCTGTTCATTGCGGAAAATGAGCTTGTCAGCAATCAGGTCCGACTGCTCGAGCACATCAACAGGCAAAAAAAGCAAGTCGAGAAGATGAAGAAGATGAAACCTGCCCGTGAAAACACCGATAACAAGGTCTTGGATATCATTCCGGTGTTTGAATCCCCGATGTTTCAGGATTTCAATGAGGCATTGCCCGGAATGGGCTCGCTGGAGTTGAAGGATTCTTCTTTCATCAATGCCTACAGGAATGAGTTGTCCAGATTGGTGAATTCCTGCCTCAAGCTCGATCAGATTATCGCCGGGTTGAGCGGTTCGCCTCTCGCGGCCGGATCAAATGGTGCGGGGGGTGCCGCAATCGTCGATATCCTGAAGTCACGAAGCGACGAGTTCGCATCCAAGATCATCACCCCCATCAAAAAGAACGCATCCAGGCTGGACTCCAAGATCAAGCGACTGGAAAAGGAGAACCTCGCCCTCCACAAGCAACTGGACGAATGCGGAATGGATTCCAAGCTCTCGTCTTCCCATGTGACGGGAAAATTCAGGGTCGGGATCCCCGGGATCAGCACCGCTGAGCGCGAGCGGCTTGTGGCTAGCGCGACCAAGGCCTTTCAAAAGAACGGAATGCAGGGGGCCTGCGATGTCCTCGAGCAGAGCAAGCTCCCGTACATGAACCAGGCCTATATCCTGGATGAAGTGCTTGTCGCGGTGTCCTAGAGCATTTGAAAAGGTTCAAATGTTCTGCGAGGATTTACCTACAAATCCTCGCCGCGAAATGCTTGTAGGTTGGCTTTGCCAGCCGTTGAAAAATTGCTCTGAGGGTGTGACTCAAGGGTCCGGGGGAGTATCTCTCGGACTTTTTTTTCGGTAAACTTGACGGTGATCGATTGAAAAGGATCCCTCGGCAGAGCCGGGGGATCCTTCTCGCGTTTGGTGCGCCCGGCAGGGCGCGTGGTGCGTGAGCACCATCCGGGCAGGTGTGGTGCCTGCCTGGTGACTTGGAGGTGAAAGTCCTCCGCAGGCCCGACAAGGGGAACTGCTAGCCGGACGGCAAGGGTGTCCATCGCGAGATGGAATCCGAAGGAAGCTGCGGGTAAAATGCTGACCCGACAAACAGAAATCGCATACGAGGCGGTCATGCCGGGTGAGGAGGCCACTATCTTCAAAGTCCGATACTTGTACGGAAAGCATGGACGTATCTGCGGCGGGTATAAGCGGGAAGGTCGCGCGCATTACCCGGGGAGATCTGTCTTCCTGCCATGCGCTACCGGCGCGGCAACGCGCCGGGATGGGAAGACAGAAGTCAGCCGAGGCCATAGTAGTCGACCTAACCACTCGACGAAGGGCCAAACCAGCCAAGCGAGGCATGAACACTGTCTTCTGTTTGGATTGAGCAGATGACCGTAAGGGGCCTTAAAGCTGGAAGTAACGGACGGAATCCGTGAGGTAGGGCTGGGTGCTTATAGTCCGACAGGCATTCAGAGAAATGACGCCAAGCAGGCAGGAACCTCCGTGGTACGGAACCGTATGCCCGGTGGTGTGGGAGGACGGGGGACGCGAGCCCCCCTCCTACCCGATATGAGGAACTGGTGACTATGACTAAATGACATTGACGAAATCGAGGACGATCTTGTCATTGAGCTGCCGCGTATTGAGGGCCTTGAATTCCTTGTGTGCAACCAGGCACACGAGGATGTCCGCCTGCTCGATGGCCTCTTTGATGGAAGCCAGCTTGACGTTTTTTGGGGAATTGCCGGGTAGTTGGGTGATGTTTGGCTCCACGGCGATGACCGTGAGATCCGGCTGTTTGGCAAGCTCCTTGACGATGTGCAGGGAGGGGCTTTCCCTGAGGTCGTCCACGTCCGGCTTGTAGCTGAGCCCCAGGCACGCGATGACCGGCTTCTTGAACTTGGCCGACTTCTCCAGCACCTTCTTCACCACGTACTCGGCCTTGCCTTCGTTCACCTGTCGCGCGGCCAGCATCAGGGGGGTCAGCTCCGGGTTGGCGTGGATCACGAACCACGGGTCCACCGCGATGCAGTGCCCGCCAACACCCGGGCCGGGCTGCAGAATGTTAACGCGGGGGTGGTGGTTGGCCAGGGTGATGAGCTCCCAGACATTGATGTCGATCTTGTCGCTGATGAGCGAAAGCTCGTTGGCAAAGGCGATGTTCACGTCGCGGTAGGCGTTTTCAACTAGCTTGCTCATTTCGGCGGTGCGGCTGTCCGTGGCAAGGACCTTGCCGGAAACAAAGGTCTCGTAGAAATTTAGCGCCTTTTCAGTGGACGTTGTGTCTATGCCGCCGACAATACGGTCGTTCTCCACGAGCTCCCTGAGAATCTGTCCGG
Organism: Desulfovibrionaceae bacterium; assembly: GCA_963674665.2. GTDB lineage: Bacteria > Desulfobacterota > Desulfovibrionia > Desulfovibrionales > Desulfovibrionaceae. Next base: position 410,414 of record CAXXPL010000001.1, read on the forward strand.
GAAGTACCCGCTCCGGGCAATGAGCCACATATACCGGAAGCGTGGCGCCATCCGCGGTGTCGAGGCCGCGCTTGCTGACGTTCAGGTCGCTGCGTTGTGCAGCGATGATGTCCGCTATCAGTTCTGTGGTGCCCACCGGCGAGGTGGACTCGAGGATGACGAGGTTTCCAGGCTTAAGAAGCGGGGCAAGGGCTTTCGTGGCCTGTTCGACATATGTCAGGTCCGGGGCGTGCTCGTCCTTGAAGGGCGTGGGAACCGCGATGATAAAGATGTCCGCGGGCTGTGGCTCGTGGGCCGCCACCAGGTTGCCGGAGTTTACGGCTGACTTGACCATGACGTCGAGGCTGGGCTCGTGGATGAGCACACGCCCCTGATTGAGGTTCTCCACGATGGCCTTGTTCACGTCCATGCCAAAGACCTGAAAGCCCTTGGTGGCAAGCAAGCTGGCTGTTGGAAGACCGATGTAACCAAGACCGAGAACGCAGACTGCTATTCCATTCATCGTTGTTTCCTGAAAAATTATTCAATGATTGATGGGTTATAACCGATGACACAATGACATGAAGATACGCTCGCTCGCCCGTCCATCTCCATAGGGATTCGCGGCTTGCGCCATTGAATTGTACTTGCCGGTGTCTTGCAACAGAGGGCTCACTTCCTTGACGATGTTTTCTCTGCTGGCTCCCACGAGCAGGCTCGTGCCGGCCTCGACGCCTTCGGGCCTTTCCGTGACGCTACGCATGACAAGTACCGGCTTGCCAAGGCTGGGCCCCTCTTCCTGGATACCTCCGGAGTCCGTCAATATCAGGGTGCAGGACGCCATGAGCCTTACAAAGCTCTTGTATGGCAGCGGAGTGGTGAGAACAACTCCCGGGCAGGGGCCCAGGATCTCGCTGACAGGCTTCTGGTTCCTGAAGCAGGCTATTCCGTGCTCCATGAGTGGGGGCGAAATGCATATCCGCGACAAGTCCCGCGACCCTGCGGTCGATCTCCTCGGGAAACGGCCTCAAGCGGTCGAAGCTGCGGAGCCCGGCTTCCACATGCCCCACCTTGACGCCGCGGTAGAAGGCGCACAGGGAGGCGATCATGACCGTGGTGGTGTCCCCCTGCACGATGATCCAATCAGGGTTTTCGGCATTCAGCATGGTGTCCACGGCGGTGAACAGCTTTGAGCTCAGGCTGGAGAGCGTTTGCCCGGGGGTCATCACTTCGAGATCGAGGTCTGGGGAAAGTTCAAAATCCTGGAGGGCCTGGGCAAGCATTTCCTTGTGTTGCCCGGAGGAGCAGAGTTTGATTTCGTGATTGGAAGTGTTTTCCTTGAAATATCGGACTACGGGAGCGAGCTTGATGGCCTCGGGACGGGTGCCGGCCATGAAGACTATTTTGGACAAAAGGTTTCTCCAAATTCAGGTCGTTACAAAATAAACGCGCCAAATACCTTTTAAAGATAATGGATTACTATTGCGGGATTTGTCAAGTTAAAACGGTATAGCATTCCCTCCCCTTGTGCTTCAGGTGGTACACCATCCCAGAAAGGGGAGGGAGTGCTGTAAGTTTTCAGCAGGATTTGTGGAAATGGTTCAATACAAAAACATTTTACATTGAGTGGATCACCATTTGACGCCCTTGAATATGGCATCTGTACGGATATTCTCTCTGTATTTTCCCACAATGGAGAAAAGGCCGGCCATGACGTCCTCGGTCAGAAAATGCGGTATCACCCCCAGTTCCTGTAACCCCTGGTACGTGGGATTGTAGTAGTGTTCCTCGGCCTCGATGCGGGGATTCTCGATGCTCTTGACCTGCACGTCGTAACCGAGGGATGTCCCCACCTTGCGCGTCAACTCGGCAAGCTCCCTTACGGAGAAGGTCTCCATGATCTGGTTGAAGATCCGCAGTTCTCCCTTGGAGGCGGGGGATTCAACCGATTTTTGCACGCATTGGAGCGTGTCACGGATGTTCAGGTAGCCTCTGGTCTGCCCGCCCTTGCCGTACACGGTGAGGGGATACCCCACCACGGCCTGGGTGACGAACCGGTTGACAACTGTGCCGAACACTTCGTCATAGTTGAAGATGGTGTTCAGGCGTTCATCCATGAGGGATTCCTCTGTCTCGATCCCGTACACCGGCCCCTGCATCAGGTCGGTGATCCGCAGCCCCCACATTCGTACGCCGAACCACATAAGGTCCGTGTCCATGATCTTGGTGGTGTGGTACAGGGACGATGCCTGTCTGGGGAAGAGGAACCTGCCCTTGCGCCCCTTGTGCTCGATCTCCAGCCACCCCTCTTCGATGTCGATGTTGGGGGTGCCGTACTCCCCCATGGTTCCGATATGCACGACGTGGGTCTCGGGGGACAGGTCCCTCAGGGAGAACACGAGGTTGTTGGTGACCAGCAGGTTGTTGCAAAGGGTGAAGTTGGCCCTCTTGTAATCCAGCAGGGAGTATGGGGCGGAAGGTTGCTCCGCATAGTGGATCACTGTGTCGGGGCGCCCCGGAAAGGTGTGATCCAGCGCAAAGTCGTATTTGACCCTGCCGTTGAAAAAGGACCGCATGAGTTCGGGGTCTGTGAGGTCCCCAATGACCACCTTGATTTCCAGGCCGGTTTTTTCGTGCCAGATCCTGGCCCGCCGCTGCAGTGTGGGGACGGGGTAGAGGAGGGGGGCGTCAAGCTCGTCGGCGGCGTGCCTTCTGAAGTAGTTATCCACCACTGTGACGTCGTGCCCCAGCTTTGAGAAATGCATGGCCGTGGGCCAACCCAGGTAACCGTCTGCACCGAGAAGAAGGATATTCATGTTCATCTCCGGATGGTTGTGGTCTGCGGATGTCCTATTTTCAGAATGATCATATTTTTTGTCGTAAACGTAAAGCGTGACACAAGGGCCTGTTTCAAGAACAGGGGCATGGAGGGAGGGACTGTCCCAGCCGCCGCAATTGAGACGCTGTGTTGTGGTAACTTGCTGAATTATAACAAAATAAAGTTCCCTGGGGTGTCCTTACCTATGCAACGGGCTCCCCAGGGAAACAGAATACAAATTGAAACACGATTCGGATTCAGGCCCTGGTGTGTTGATCCATGAGATTCGTGAACATGAATCTCGCGGACAGAACACTAGATCAAGGCATGGTCATAGAGGAACTTTCGCAGCTCCTCATGGGTGAGGGGGGCGGAATACTGGGAGTTGTAAGGATCGGTGACGTCCTTGCCGAGGATGCCCGGGTAATCGTAGTAGATGTACTGATAGAGGTTTCTGAACGCCGGGAGGATGGCGAAGTAGAGTTCGAGCTCCCAGGTTCGCCGTGTCTCTTCATGGTTCATGAGCTCTTCGTACAGCTTCTCGCCGGGCTTGATGCCGATGATATCGACGCCGATTTTTTCGGGATCATGTCCATACTTCGGTGCCAGCTCTTGGACCATCACATCCGCGAGGTCCTTGATTCGGATGACCGGCATTTTCGTGACGAACACCTCGCCGCCCTTGGCGATTTCCGCCGAGTCGATGACCAGGCGCGTGGCCTCCTCGATACTCATGATGAAGCGCGTCATGACGGGATCGGTCAGTGTGACCGGCCCGCCCCGTGCTATCTGGTCCTTGAACACAGGGATGACGGACCCCCGCGACCCCAGTACGTTGCCAAACCGCGTGGAGGCGAAGATGGGACCCTTGCCCCTGAGGTTGCTGTTCGCCGCGGTCATTAGCCGTTCGCCCATGAGCTTGGAGGTGCCCATGACGTTGGTCGGGTTCACAGCCTTGTCCGAACTGGTGAAGATGACCTTTTCGACACCGGCCTCGGTGGCTGCGCCGATGATGTTCTGGACCCCGATGATGTTCGTCTGCACCGCCTCGAAAGGGGAGCGTTCGCACAGAATGACGTGCTTGAACCCGGCCGTGTGAAAAATGATGTCCACACCCACGAATGTGCGCGCCAACCTGGCGCGATCCCGCACATCGGCGAGGGAGAAACGGGCCTGCTTGTACTTCAGGTAACGCTGCTCCAGGAAGAATATCTCGGACTCGTTGTTGTCCAGGCCGGTCAACTCGCCAACTTCGTGCAATTCCAGCAGTTGGCGGACCAGTTCGCGGCCCACGGTGCCACAACATCCAGTGACCAGGACGGATTTGTTCGTTAGATAGGACATTGCCTTCCCTGCGCAGGTTTAAGGATTGTTTTCAGCCGGATAAAAACCTGTCAATGAAGTATGCACAGTGCCCGGGAGGGGCGTTGGCGTCATCTGGAGTAATAGTACCCTCCCCTCATATTTTTTGTAAAGAATACCGTGAGTCACGAATTCCGCGCAGATCACGCCGGGAACGCCGGATGTCGGATAGTCCGTATAGTCACGCATGGGAGGGCGGGTGCGAAAAGGTGCTTCATGGCCCGTCGACGCTCCCGGTCACAGGTGTTCTGGTATTTGCATACCATCAAACCGACGGCGAGTACATGAAGGCGTGCGGGGATTTCTGGCAGGAAAGCCGGAATGGGTGGGGCTTGTCTCCCGGTTCCTGCGCTCGGGGAAACACCGGGGCGCTCCCCTAGAGCATTTCAACTTTGAAAAAGTTTAAATGCTCTGCAAGGATTTACCTGTGAATCCTTGCCGCGAAATGCTTATAGGTTGGCTTTGCCAGCGTTAAATACTCTAGGGGATAAAGGGGAAGGAGGAGTGGTGCAGGAAGATGCGTATATGTCCCTGTGGGTCCCGGAGGTAGCCGAAGGTATACTCCACCTTCAGCTCCTGTCCCGTGTTCGCGTCCGTGAGGTGGTAATTGCCCATGGCAACGGCGTTGCATAGGTTGATCACCACGGCCTTGTTGTCGAATCGGATCCTTGACCAGGGCTGCAGTGCAAAGCCCTTGTCCTCGGGAACCACTCCCTGGACAAAATAGGATACCGCCTCATCCAGGGTGGTGCGGAACTGGCGTTCCGACGCCTTCGTGGGCTTGAAGGCCACGGCGCCCAGACCGTAGGCATAGAGTTCCTTGACCTTGGCCCTGGCCAGGGCCTTGTAGTCCTGATTCTGCGCGTTTGCCCTGCCAATGGCGACTATGGCAGCCCCCCATTGTTTTTGAGCGGTGTGGATCTCCTCTTGAGATATGGGGGGGCGGCAAAGGCGGGGGAGGTGTGAAAGACATGCTTGGTCACGACACATGTATTGAAAGTCACCAATGATCCGGAACTGTTTGTTTCCGGAGAGGTATTGAAACGCGTGGAATTCTTTTGTGTGTATCCCATATTAGCCTATCCTGATAATTGTGATGGGTTGCGGCTGGTGCGTCAAAAAAGTCTTTATGGAGATGATGTTGACTATTGAAGGCTCGGCATTGAGGGGCGCAGACTCACAGGATTCCGGGAGTGGTGTGCGAGGTTCAGTTCGGAAGTCAGGTTCTTGCCCGGCGAATGTTTGGTATAAGGCAGTGATGAGTGGTGCAGAAAGATGCGCAGCCGCCCCTGCGTGTCTTTGAGGTAGCCGAAGGTGTACTCCACCTTGACTTCCTCTCCCGAGTTGGCGTCGGTGAAGAAGTAGTTGCCCATGGCAATGGCGTTGCAATCGTTGAGCACGACGGACTTGTTCTCGAATCGGACCTTTGACCAGGGCTGCAGTGCAAAGCCCTTGTCCTCCGGAACCACTCCCTGGACAAAATAGGACACCGCCTCATCCAGAGTGGGGCGGAACTGTTGTTCCGATGCCTTTGTGGGCTTGAAGGCCACGTCGCCCAGGCCGTAGGCGTACAACTCCTCCACCTTTGCCCTGGCCAGGGCCTTGTAGTCCTCTTGCCGTTCATAGGCCTTGCCAATGGACACGATGGCTCCCCCCCATTTCTTCTGGGCCACGTCTATTTCCTCCTGGGTGATTGGGGCGCCGGCGAACGCGGCCGAGGAAAAACACAACACTGGCAGGCAGAGTATGAGGGCACGGCTGATCATGAAACATCTCCTTGGGCTTTGCGGCTGCGAAAAAACGCCACGGATTTCAGAGCGTCATGGTTGAGAATTGTATATACAGAGGCGGCTGAAAATCCAAGTGATCTTTCCTTGTTCTTGCGGCTATAATGGACTGATGTGTTCATAGGGTCTCCGGTTTTTCGGTGAGCGGCAAAATGCCTCTGTCAGTGGTTGTGATCATGGATAATACTTGCCTCTGTACCGCAATACTCTTATGAGATGGTCGTTGAATCCCAGTGGTTTCATGATAATTGGCAGGCTCCAATACTCTTTCTTGATCAAAATGTACGAAATTCGAGGACGATATGTGTGGGATACCATTGAAATCATGTAGCTTGGTCCTGTTGTTTTTTGCGGTTCTCGGCCTCTCCGGGTGCGGCACGAAAATCATCCGCATGCCGGTCCCTGGCACCAAGGTGGAGCAGGCGCTGCCCATGGGCATATCGGGGGTCAGGGACTGGGCCGACGAATACAGCCCGGTATTTCAGAAAAATATCATGGAGCAGGCCAAGCTCTATCTGAACCAGCACCCCGAGATCCTCAAGGGAGAGGGTGAGTTGAACGTCCTGGCGCTGTCCGGGGGCGGAGCGGATGGCGCTTTTGGCGCTGGCTTCCTCAAGGGCTGGACAGAGCGGGGAGATCGCCCCGGGTTCAGGGTGGTCACCGGTGTCAGCACCGGAGCGCTCATCGCGCCGTTCGCCTTTCTCGGTCCGGAGTACGACTCCTTTCTCGAGAAGATGTACACCACCATGACCCCGAGCAAGATCTATATCATCCGCAGCATATTCAGCATTTTCGGCAGCGACTCGGTGGCTGACACCACACCCTTGCTGCGCCTGGTGGAGCAGTTCGTCGACCAGAAGGTGCTCGACGCCATTGCCGCGGAATACAAGAAGGGGCGCACCCTCTGGGTGGCGACCACGAACCTGGACGCCAAGCGCGGCGTGCTCTGGGACATGGGCGCCATCGCCTCCAGCCGTCATCCCAACGCCCTGAAGCTGTTCCGTCAGGTCATGGTGGCCTCGGCCTCGGTGCCCGCGGTATTCTCCCCGCAGTACATCCCGGTCCAGGCCGGCAACACGCGTTACGACGAGATGCACGTGGACGGCGGAACCGTGAGCCCCTTTGCCATCTACGGCCCGGTACTCAGCCTGGAGCGTCTGCGCCAGGAGAGCGGCATCAATGTCGAGAGAAAGAGCCTCAAAAAGAATCTCTATATCATCCTGAACAACAGGCTGAACGCGAGCTATGAATCAGTGAACCCCAGGCTGGGGAGCATCGCCTCCAACGCCATCTCCACCATGATCCGCTCACAGGCTGTGGGGGAATTTTACAAGGCCTTTGCCTTCGCCCTTCGCGACGGCATGGACATGTACATCACCTACATCCCGGAGGAGAACTACCCGGAGCGCAAGGAGGAGTTCGATCCCAAGGCCATGCGCATCCTGTTCGACGAGGGGTACAGGATGGGAAAAGCCGGAGACGCGTGGAAGACCGCGCCTCCGGGGTATACCGATTAGCAACATTTTTTGCGGAGCCGGGAGGGGGATGCTTTCGGGCCTATTTCCCCCCCTGCTCCGTGGCCTGGGAAGCTGCGGCCGCAGCGGCTTCCAGGGTTTCCCTGTCAATCTTTCCGCCTTCCGGGAGCGCCACAGAGACCTTGCGGGTGGCGAACTGTATTCCTGCCTCGTCAAAGTAGCGGCGCAGCTTGCCCCATATCCATTTGCGCAGGGTGAACTGCCCCCCCGGGGTGGTGGTCATCTTGATGCGCATGCGCATGCCGTAGTCTTCGATTGTCTTCACGCCCTGGGACTTGATGTCGCCCAGCATGAACTCGGCCAGCTCCGGCATGGCCTTGATCTCCTTGTTGATGCGCTTGACGATGGCCTTCACCTTTTGGACGTCCGTGTCGTGGGGAACCATGTACTCGAGCTTCATGATGGCCCAGTCGCGGGACAGGTTCATGACCATTTTTATGGAGCCGTAGGGGATGGTGTACAGGGCGCCCCGGTGATGCCGCAGCTTGAGGGAGCGGATGGAGATGCCCTCCACCGTGCCGCGCGAGTCGCCCAGTTCGATGTAGTCACCGATGCGGAAGGCGTCGTCCATGAGAAAGAAGATGCCGGACACGATGTCCTTGACCAAGGTCTGGGAGCCGAAGCCGATGGCGATGCCGAACACGCTTGCGCCCGCCAGCAAGGGGCCGGTGTCCACGCCCAGGGACGAGAGCACAATGAGCGTGACCACCACGAGCAGGGCCACGAAGATGAACCGTTGGAGCAGCGCAAGCAGGGTTTTCAGGCGGTTGCCGCTGCCCATGCCGGGCTCGTCCCCCCCTCCGCCGGGCTGTGAGCGCAGCTTGCGTTCGATGGCCGCCTTGCAGAAAGCCCAGAAGATGTAGCCGAGGATTACGGTGATCAGCACGCTGAAAGCTCCCTGGGCCGCGCGAGAGGCCAGGGGAAGGCGGATGTTCCAGATTCTTCCCAGAGAGAGGAGGAACAGAACAAAGAGTACCACGCTCAGGGCCTTGTGCATGAAGCGCCTGAAACGCGATACAGGACACCCCGCGTTGAGCGGTTTTCCCTGCTCGTCCATGAGAAAATCCTTCTCAGGGGAGGACGCCTCGGTGTTCGGGGGGAGCAGCGAGGACTTGGCAACGTCCGCGGCCATGATCACCAGCTTGTCGATGATGATGGTGAACGACAGATACAGGGGAAAGGCCAGCAGGGTCAGAAGCCCGGGCAGCATTGCCGTGCTGCCGAAAGCCACCAGGTGCGCCATCCAGAACAGCCAGAAAAAGAGCAGGTAACCGATGAGCAGCACGTGCCAGGAGTTCGCCAGGTTGTGCCGCATGGTTCCCTCGGGCAGGGTCTCGCGCAGACGTGTGGCAACCTCCCGGCTGCGCCACATGGCCACGATGGAGATTGTGAACACCACCAGCAGGCCTGTACCCGAGAGCACGAGCAGATACAGGGCCTCGCTGCTGTTGTAGACCTGCATTATCCCGCCGATGAGCATTCCCAGGGTTATTTCCAGCCCCACGAGCCACATGAGCTTGTAGATGTGGATTGCCGCGTCGTCCTTCACCGGAAGGAGCCGCAACCTCGGAGCCCAGGGCTGGAGAAGCGTACGGCAGAACAGCAGAAGCAGATCCAGGAACAGGAGCGAGAGCACCATAACAATGAGCAGCGGACGCCCCAGGGCCGTGGCGTCGAAAAAGATGAAGAACACACCTATGATGATCAATATGGTCACCATGATGAAGATCAACTCCAGCATGGATTGGAATACGGTTCGCAAGAACTTGTAGATTCCTCCTGCCCCTGTGGGGGCGTTTTCGACACGGGCTCGGACGCCGCATGTCAAACGCCGCAAGAGCAGACGCCCCCCGATCCAGATGAGGATGACAAGCGCCAGGCCATAGAACAGCCGCCAGAGGGGGGCGCTGACGTTGTCGGGGTTTATTTTGCGCAGAGTCTGGGGCAGGAAGGAGGGCGCCTGGGCAGCGCCGGAAAAGACGAAGACGATGCGTTTCTGGAGAAAGGTGATTCTTTCGCGCACAGTGTGCAGGAATTCGGCAAAGGTTTTGTGTTCGGGAGCGTTTTTTTTCGCCTCGGCCTCACGCCGTAGAGTGTCCAGGAGGACCTCCCGGACCTGTTCGTCGGTCATTGCGGCCAGGATGTCCTTGGTCTCCTGGGGGCTCTTACCGGTGAGGTCCACCTTTTCCTGCGTGGCCTTCTTGGCGGGCATGGTTCCGGGAACACCGGCGGAAAAAGCCGGAGATGAGGCGAAGAGCATCGTGGCCATGAGGATGAGCAGTAAGCCTGGAAGAAAGAGGCGCGGATTCATTGTTTGCCGTACTCCTGCTGGAAAGTTGGACTATTGCGGTTTCAGTTGGAGGAAGAGGACATTACTTTGGCAATGGTATGCAACAGGGCGTCCATTTCCACCGGCTTTGCCAGGTATCCGTTCATGCCCGCCTCCATGAATATCTTTATGTCTCTAGTCAGGGCATAGGCCGTGAGCGCGATGATGGGGATCCCTGCCTTGTCCGCGCCGGCCTCCCCGTTGCGAATCGCCCTGGTGGCCTCCACGCCGTTCATCACCGGCATTTGCACATCCATCAATATGCAGTCGAAATCCTTCTTTCGCAAGGCTTCCAACGCCTGTCTACCATTTTCAGCGATCTCCACGACAATATCCGTCTTGGACAAGTGCCTGGCAGTGGCCAGTCCGCTCACCTTGTCGTCCTCGGCCAGCAACACCAAGTGGGGGCGTTTCATGATCAACGGCTGCCCGATATCCATTTTCGTTTGCGGCGTCAAATCCGCAACGGGCTCCAGGGGCAGGGATACATTGATATTCGTGCCCTGCCCGGGTTCGCTCTCCACTGTTATCGAACCGCCCATGAGCCGGACGATGCGTTTGACAATGGAAAGCCCGAGCCCGGCTCCCTGATAGCGGCGGGTAAAGGATACCTCGGCCTGTGTGAAGGGATCGAACAAATTGTCCAACATTTTCGGATCAATACCGATCCCCGTGTCGGTTACGGATATTAATATGCGATCTTGTTGCTCGCCCTGCGTCAGATAGGGCGCGATCTTGATGGTGATGCTCCCCTCGGTGGTGAATTTTACGGCGTTCCCGACAAGATTGTTCATGATCTGTTGCAGCCTGGGCGCGTCCCCCATGAGGAACTGCGGCAGCTCCGGGTCTATGTCGAATAGCAGCTCCAGCCCCTTTTGCCGGGCGGCGAGGGAAAACAGCTGCTCGGTCACGCGCATGGTTTCCCTGGGGTCGAACTGCTCGGACGTTATGGTCATCATGCCCGCTTCCACCCTGGAGAGGTCCAGGATGTCCGTGAGAAGGCTGGTGAGGCGTCTGGTGGATTCGATGGCGATCTTGCCGTACTCGGCCTGCTCCTTGTCCAGATTCGTGGCGACAAGAAGTTGCAGCATGCCGAGAACCCCGTTGATGGGGGTGCGCAGCTCGTGGCTCATGTTGGCCAGGAATTCCGACTTCGCCCGGTTCGCGGCTTCGGCCTTTTCCTTCAAATGGAGCAGCGCATTCCGGGCATCGACCCTGTCCGAGATGTCTTCGATGACGCTTATGAAGTACTGCGGACTCCCTTGCTCGTCACGGACCAGGGATATGGTGAGGTTGATCCAAATATGGGAATCGTCCTTGCGGATGTATCGTTTCTCGATGGAGTAGTTGGGAATGTCACCTTCCAGGAGCCGCGTTATGTGGTTGAGGTCCCCCTCGAGGTCGTCGGGGTGAGTGATATCCTGAAAGGTGAGTTTGCGGAGTTCCTCCCGGGGGTATCCGACGATGTCGCACAAACGGTCGTTCACCCGCAGCCACTCGCCTTGAAGGCCCACATGGGCCATGCCCACGGCGGCCTGCTCGAATGTCCGGCGGAAGCGTTTTTCACTGGTGCGCAGTGCCTGCTCCATGCGCTTGCGTTCCGTAATGTCGTGGATGACGCCCAGAATGAGCTCACGGCCGTGCATGGTGAAGGTGCTGGTGCGGATGGATATCTGCCTGCGCTCGCCGTTGGCGCGAATCATGGTAGTCTCTATGAGGAGTCCGGGTTCCGAGGCCTGGCGTTTGAAGTCCGTTGTCAGTCCGTTGTCCCCGGCCATTTCACGGGGGTGGAAGTCCCGTTGATGCATGCCGATGAGTTCATCGCGGCTGCGGTCGAAGAATTCCTCTGCCGCTGCGTTGCACTCCACGATGATACCGGTATCCTTCTCCCCAACGAGCACCGGGTCGAGCACGGCGGAAAACAGTGCCCGGTATTTCTCCTCGCCCTCGCGAAGCTGGGCTTCACTGTCCCGGAGGGCACTCTCAGTCTGATTGCGGAGCCTTTCGTGACGCGTCACAAGATACAGCGCCAAGGCTATGAGGAGCAGTCCCGTGATCCATACCAGGGAGTAGTTGCGGCGCGCATGCCCCACGAGAGTGTCGTAGGCCTGGGAGTATTGATCCATGGGCACCGTGACGCTCACCCCTCCTCGCACGTCCCCCACCTTGTACTGCTGATAGCCATGGCATTTGAGGCAGGAGGCCTCGGTGACCATGGGCTTCATGTAGCGCAGCACGAGCTTGCCGTTCTCCCTGTGCAGGCCGCTGACTTCCTTGGCGCCCTGGTGAAACTCCTTGAGAGCCCCGGTCTCCCATTCATCCGGCGCGTTGCCGGGATTGATGGGACGGAGGCTGGTTATATGCCCCCTGAGTCCCGCCTCCTCCGTCATCAACTCGTGCACCATGCGGGTCATGAAGGCTGGGTTGACCAGTGTGAGCTTTTTGCCGTCCGTGGTGGTCTGATCTCTGGCGGGCACCTTGAGATATGGGTTGGGGTCGAGATTGTCGGAAATTTCAGCGTAGATCCCCCCCATGCGGGAGGCCCATTTCCTGTAGATGAGGTCCTTTTCGTATGCGATGCTGGCTTCCGTGAGGGCTTGCAGCCGGATGCTCTGCATTTGCGAATCAACGGTCTCTATATACAGGAGAAGGATGAGGCCGGACCAAAGAAAGGTTGTGAAGATGCCATACAGGATAATTGCCTTGAAACTCCTCAATGCCATGGCATGCCTCCGCAGGGTTTGCGGCAAGAATGCATGGTGTCATGCATGGTGGCGCTTTAGTTACAAAAAAGCAGGTCCTAATACGAGGGGGCACCCGTATTTTGTAAAGGATTGGCTAAATCATACCACTCCGAGACAATTGAGACCAGATATTGGATGTAATTATTTTTATCTGAGAAGGATAAAAATATATGGATACAGTTGTGGCGGGATATTGCTTTCGTGGAAAACCAATCAAATCAAATAATGAAATGGAAATAGCCTTGAAAAAGGAGGGTCTGGTCAGTCCGTTGTCCGGACCTCCCGCTCAAGTACCAGGATCGCCGCGGCCAGATCCTCCAGGGCCGTACCCACGGATTTGAACAGGGTGGTCTCGGCGTCGTCCCTACGGCCCGGCTTCGCCCCCTTGCAGAGATCCTCCAGCGTACCCCGTACGTCCTGCTCCGAGATAACGCCTCGCTCCAGCGGTTGGACCAGATCTCCGGCCTCGTGCAGGCCAGTGAGCGTGTCCAGGAAAAGGGTGGAACGCCGCAGGGCCTCGTCGTCCACCTCGCGCATGGCTGGCGTGAACCCGCCGATGAGGTCCAGATGTGTTCCGGGGCGCAGCCACGCCCCCTGAATCAGGGGCTTCGTGGACAGGGTCGCGCAGGACACCATGTCGGCCTCTCCGACGGCCGTGGCCAGATCCTCCACATGACCGGCCTTGAATCCCTCCTCCCGCAACCATGCCGCCAACTTATGCGCCCCCTCTGGTCGGTGGTTCCACACGCTCACGCTCTCGATCGGGCGCACAGCCGCATAGGCATGTGGGAGCAGGGATGCCACCTTGCCCGAGCCAACCACCAGAAGGTGGCGGGCATCCTTGCGTGCCAGGTAGTCGGCGGCCAGGGCCGAGGCTGCCGCTGTCCTGCGGGGGGTGATCTGGTTGCCGTCGATCAGGGCCAGGGGAAAGCCGGTGTTGGCGTCGCTCAGCAGGTAGGTGGAGGACAGGGCCGGCAGCCCCTTCCTGGAGTTGCCGGGCACCGCGGCCACGATCTTCACCCCGAGATAGCTCCCGGATTTCCATGAGGGCATGAGCAGAAGCGTGCCCGTGCCTTCGACATCCGCGGGAAACGAATGATGATGTCGTGGGGGGACCTCGCACCCCTGCCTGAACATGCTGCGCAGGGCTGGGACGAGCTTGTCGAAGGTCAATGCCGATGCCACACGTTCGGCGTCTATGATCAACATTCGGGAACTCCTTGACGTCGGTTTCCGCACGGGACGGGCTCCTCCTCGAGGGAACGCGGGCCACGCACGGACACGAGGATTTATTGTTCCGGGATGGTCGACAATGCCGATTTCCTGTTGGCTCAATAACTATCCGGCAGGATTGTATTAGTCAAATTATCTCAAGAAATGGAAATAGACCGGAGCGAATTGGCAAACGCGGGAATGAATTATGCATAGAGTTGCCTGGCTATTGCCTTTGCTGCGCAACATGGAAGCGATCGAAAAAACGGGAGGTTTTCCCTAGGAAATTCTTGCGAAGCTAAGGCAATAACCATATGGAGTTCTATTTTTTCTGCAAAATACATCGAAAAAGGTCAAATGTGTCAAATTCACATAAGTACTATTTACCTTATTGGAATAAATGATGTAGTACTACGGCACCTGTTGGAATTTTCCAAGGAACTGGATGCTGCCCGTAGCCACTGGAGCTTACGATATCGCAAGAGGGGGACGATGGTGTCAGGGAAGAGCGTTGGTATACATGTAAAACTGGCCACGATGTGCTTCGCCTTCATTATTCCACTAGGATGGTTGTTGTATTCGGATACGATGTCCGTGAACCACGACATTCGCTTCAATACGTTGGAGTATTACGGAGATCAGTATCTGCGGCCATTGAACGGATTGTTGCAAAGCCTGCAGGCGCACAGCCGCGAAGTACGGCATAAATCCGGTTCCGGGGCGGGTAGCAGGGTTGATGCGGCCTTCAAGGAACTCATGGATGTCGATGCCAGGCTGGGAGCCGATCTGCAGTTCACGGATTCTGGCTTGGGAATGCGGGGGCGGGAAAACCTGAAGCCTGAGAAGGTCGGGAAGAGATGGCTGGATGCCAAGGGCGCCACTACCCCGGAGGATGTGAAAAAGACACATGACGCCTTGATGGACGATATCATGGGGATGATCGCCCATGCCGGAGACACGAGCAATCTCATTCTCGATCCCGACCTGGACAGCTACTACCTCATGGATCTGACCCTGCTGGCCCTGCCGCAGACCCAGCGACGCCTGGCCGAAATCCTGGATTTCGGGTTCGAGGCCCTCCAGGCGCCGGAGCTGAAGGAGGAAGACCGGCGGCGTTTGAACTCCTACGCCGAGCTGCTCAAGCTGTCGGATTACGACAGGATCTCCGCGAGCACCGGCACCGCCCTGAACGAGGACCAGAACTTCCTGGGCCTGAGCGACACGCTCCAGAACAAGGTGCCAAAGGCTCTGACCGGCTACCAGGAAAGCAATGGCGCGTTCATTCAGCTGTTGCACAAGATTGTCGAAAGCCCTTCCGGAACCGTGTCGCCCGAGTCCTTTCTCGCCGCCGCCGAGACCGCCGTGTCGGAGTCCTTCAGTTTTTGGACCACCGCCCTGGATGAGCTGGATATCCTGCTGCTCAGGCGCATCGACTCGTACAAGGCCAGGAGGCTCATGACTCTGGTGGGCCTGGGGATCGCCCTTGTGGTGGCCGTGGGCATCGCCTTTCTGATAAGCCGGAGCATCACCAGGCCCCTGGCTTCCTCGGTGCACTATGTGCAGAAAGTGGCGGGGGGCGATCTCGACGCCGCGTTCGATTCCTCCGGCACCACCTCGGAGGTGAACGTGCTCAACGACAACCTCAAACGCATGGTGGAGGAACTGAGGCGGAACATCACCGTGGCCAGGGAGAGAAGTCAGGACGCGGAGCGGAACGAGGCCAGTGTGAAAGAGGCGCTGGAAGCCTCCAAGCAGCACGAGGAGGAGCTCGCCGAGCTGTTCCGGATGTCGAATCAGATGGCCGAGGACGCTTCGGACATCTCCCGGCAGGTGGTGGACGTGAGCAACAACCTGGGCAAGGAGGTGTCTTCCGTGGCGCAGGGCGCCAGAAGCCAGAGCTCCCTGATCCAGGAAACAGCCTCGGCCATGGCCCAGATGAATTCCAGCATCCTCGCGGTGGCCCGCAATGCCTCGGAGGCCGCGGAACAAGCCCAGACCTCCCGCGCAAAGGCCCAGGAGGGAGCGGAAATCGTGAAGCGCTCCATGCAGGCCATAACCCAGGTGAAGGACCTGGCCGACGCCTCCATGACCGAAATGCGGAGCTTCAACGACCAGGTCAGCAACATCACGCAGATCATGATCTTCATCTCGGATATCGCGGACCAGACCAACCTGCTGGCCCTCAACGCCGCCATCGAGGCGGCCCGGGCCGGTGAGGCGGGCAGAGGCTTCGCCGTTGTTGCCGACGAGGTCCGCAAACTGGCGGAAAAGACCATGGCCGCCACCAACGAGGTGAGCACCGTGGTCACAGCGGTGCAAAGCGGTGTGAAGAGCGTCTCCCAGGGCATGGGCAAGTCCATGGATGCCGTGGGCGAGGCCATCGGCATGGCCCAGGAGTCACAGACCGCCCTCACCTATATCGTGGATTTGGCCCAGGCCACCTACACCGAGATCCAATCCATCGCCACGGCCGCGGAGCAGCAGTCCGCTGCAAGCGAACACATCGCCGGAGGCATCGACAACATCAAGAGTATCGCCGGAGAGGCGCTGGAGGGTATGAAAACCTCGGAGACCAACGTCACCCGCCTCGTGGGGCTGGTGGACAGGCTGGAGAACCTGATAGCGCGCATGCGGCATTGAGCTTCTTTTCCGGTTCAGGAAAAAGCCCGCCACGTGTTGGGGCCGTGGCGGGCTTCTTGCACAGTGCGCGGTGCACGATGGGAGGTCGTACGAGGATGAATGATTTGCCTGAAGATTACGGGATGGGTTCGGGGGGCGAACCTTTCCCAAAGATCCCTTGTCGAGAAACCTCCTGTCCTCTCCCCTAGAGCATTTCGCGGCAAGGATTTACAGGTAAATCCTTGCAGAGCATTTGAACTTTTTCAAAGTTTACATGCTCTAAAGCCGCTGACCCGTCTCCGGGTTGAAGCAGAGCATCTTGTTCGTGTTGGCGAGTTCCACGCCGATGTTCTCTCCGATGGTCAGGGCCAGGGTCTCGGCGCTGTCCACCAGCATCCTGAACTCCGCCTGGCCGTTCTTCACCGTGAGCGCGGATTTGAGGCCCAGAGGCTCGATGTCCATGAGCTCTCCGGTGACGTTTCCGGGAGTGTCCGGGGCGGTGAGCGCGAAGTTTTCGGGCCGCAGGCCCAGCTCGAGGTCGCGGGAGCAGTTGCCGAGGATCCTGCGCACGTGTGAGGGTGCGGAGATCCTGGCCCCGGCGACCTGGACCTGGCAGGTGTCAGCCCCGCTCTCGTAGCGCGCGGGCAACAGGTTGATGAGGGGGGAGCCCACGAACAGGGCCGCCTCGCGGTCCACCGGGCTGTCGTACAGCTCCTGGGGTTTGGCCACCTGGATGACCTTGCCGTGGCGCAGCATGATGATCTGGTCCGCGATGGCCAGGGCCTCGTTGAAGTCCGGGGTGGCCATGAGAAAGGTGCGGCCGTGGTCGCTCTGCAGGCGGCGCAGCTCGGCCCGAAGCTCCACCCGGAGTTTGGCGTCCAGGCTGGAGAGAGGTTCGTCCAGCAGATAGATGTTCGGGGTGCGGATGAGGGCGCGCCCCAGGGCGATGCGCTGCTTCTCACCGCCACTCATGGTCTTGGGCAGACGGTCCAGCACGTGTGCGACCTGCAGGGTGCCCGCGATCTGCGTGACCTTCTCCCTGATCACCTTGGGGTCCTCCCCCTGGATCATCAGGGAGCTGGCGATGTTCTGGTACCCGGACTTGTTGGGATACAGGGCCAGGTTGTCGAAGATCATGGCCACGTTGCGGTCCTTGGGCTCCCAGGCGCCCACGTCCTCGCCGTTGAGCACTATGGTTCCGGAATCAGGGGCGTCCAGCCCGGCGATGAGCCTGAGCGCGGTGGTCTTGCCCGCGCCCGCCGGACCGAGGATCACGGTGAACGAGGCGGTGGGAACTCTGAATTCCACCTGGTCCAGGGCAACGGTCTTGCCGAAGCGCTTGGTGATGCCGTCCACCATGAGCATGGGCTGGTTTTGGCTGTGCATGATCGATCCTTACTGAGAGATGTCTGTTCTGCGGTTGGTGTCGCCGTCGAAAAAAACCAGGCCGGCCGGGTCCACCTGCAGACCCGTCATCGTATCCACCCGGGGGTAGTCGCTGGAAGGCACCACCACCTTCATGGACTCCAGGCCCAGCTCCACGGTGAGCACCACCTCCGGGCCGCGCGGCTCCACCAGGCTGACCCGCCCGGAAAGGGGGGAGTCGTTCTCCGGCACCAGGCGTACCGTCTCGGGGCGCACGCCCACGGTGAACACGCCGCCGGGCAGCTCCCGGGGCAGCAGTCTCTCGTCCAGAGGGATGTTCAGTACGTCGTTCTTGACCACGGGCATGAACATGGGCTTGCCGTTCTGGTTCTTGAAACGCCCCCTGTAGAGATTCATGGCCGGTGAGCCGAGAAACCCGGCCACATAGGTATGGTCCGGTCTGCTGGTGATGACCTTGGAATCCTCCACTTGCAGGATGCGCCCCGCATGCATGATGGCGATGCGGTTGGCCAGGGACAGGGCCTCGATCTGGTCGTGGGTCACGTAGATGATGGTGATGCCGATCTCGCTCTGCAGCCTGCGCAGTTCGCGGCGCATGGCCAGCCGGGCCGAGGCCTCCAGGTTGGAGAGGGGCTCGTCGAGCAGCAGGATCTCGGGTTTGGTGACCAGGGTGCGGCCGATGGCGATGCGCTGCAGCTCCGATCCGCCCAGATCCTTGGCCTTGGCGTCCAGCTGGCCGGTCATGCCCAGAAGCTCGGCGGTCTCCTCAACGGCCCTGTTGATCTCCGATTTGGGGCGGTGACGCACCGCCAAGCCGAATGCCAGGTTCTTGCGCACGGTCATGGAGGTGAACACCGCATAGTCCTGGAACACCAACCCCACGTTGCGTTTGCCCGGCGAGATGGTGACCACGGACTTGCCGTCGATCTGGATGTCGCCCGAGGTCGGATACTCCAACCCCACCACCATGTTCAGGGTGGTGGATTTGCCGCAGCCCGAGGGGCCGAGCAGGGCCACGGTCTCTCCTGCCTCGATGCTCAGGTCGATGTTGTCCACAGCCTTGACGTCGCCGCCGTTGTATTCCTTGACCAGATTGACCAGTTCGAGTTTGGGTCTGCTCATTGCTTGATAGCTCCGAAAGTCATGCCCCTGGCGAGGTGCGATTGAATGAGGAAGCCCACGTAGATGAGCGGGGCCATGGCCAGCACGGCCAGGGCCGCCTGCACGCCGTACAGGGTTCCGGCCGTGGCCGTCACGTACTTGGCCAACTGCACCGGGATTGTGGCTATGTTGGTGTAGGAGAGCACCAGGGCGAACATGAACTCCGACCAGTTCAGGATGAAGATGAACATGGTGGTGGCGAACAGCCCCCCCTTGATGAGCGGAATGGTCACCGTGAGATGGGCCATGAGCCTGGAGCGGCCGTCCAGCATGGCGGCCTCCTCCACCTCGCGGGGCAGGTCGTCCACAAAGCTCTTCAACATCCAGGTGGAAAAGGGCAATGTCACCGCCACGTAGATGGCTATGAGCCCCACATAGCTGTCTATGAGCCCCACGTTGGAAAAGATGATCACGAATGGCACGGCAATGGCCGCGGGCGGGAACATGCGCCCGGACAGAATGATCAGGGGCGTGGCCTTGCTGTTCACCGCGTAGCGCGAGATCCCGATGGCCGAGAACAGGCCTATGGCAACGGCCAGGGCCGTGGAGATGAACGACGCGATGATGGAGCCGATGACCGCCTTGGTGGCTGACTGGCTTACGCCGCCGACGCCGTATTCGCGGATGGCGTCCGGGTCGAACAGGGTCTTGAAGTTGATGAACGTGGGCTCGGACGGGAACCAGATGGCCGGCGAGGCGTTCCAGTCAATGGGGGGCTTGATGGCGGTCATCACGATCCAGAAGATCGGAAACAGCACGATGACCAGGCCCACGAACATGATCACGGCCTGGAGCGGGGATAGTTTCTTGGTATGCATCAGCGGTTACCTTCCAGCAGTTGATCCCGCACCGGAATGAGCAGGAAATGGATCAGCACAAGGCAGCCGAGCAGGATGAGGAACGCGGCGGCAGCGCCGTAGGCGAGTTGAAAATCGTTGAACGCCAGCTTGTAGATGTACAGACTGATGGTTTCGGTGGAGGAGCCGGGCCCGCCTCGGGTGAGCATGAAGACCTCGTCGAACAGCTTGATGATCTCCATGGTGCGGATGACAAAGGCCACGATGATCACGGGCTTGAGCATGGGCATGATCACCTTCCAGAACACCTGGCGAGGATTGGCTCCCAGGATCACGGCCGCGCGCACAGGGTTCTCGGGCACGGAGTTCAGCCCGGAGAGCAGGATCAGAAAGAACAGCGGCGTCCAGTGCCAGGTCTCGGTGATGATCACCGCGGTCATGGCCAGAGGCGCGCTCTTGAACCAGTCCAAAGCGGCCTGGGCGCCGAACACGAACTCCAAAATCTGGTTCAAGGGGCCGTTGGACTGGAACAACATCCAGAACGTGTACCCCACAACCACGGGCAGCACCATCATGGGGGTGAGGAACGCGGAAAACAACAGGGACTTGGCCTTGAATTGCCGGGTAAACAGCACCGCCAGCCCCAACCCAAAGGAAAACTCCAGGCTCAGGCAGATGATGGAGATCACGGCGGTGCGCACCACGGAGTAGAGAAACCGGGTGTCCCAGACAAGCAGTTCGCTGTAATTGTCAAAGCCCACAAAACTGGCGTCGAACAAGGACCCCCTGGTGGGGGACCAGTCCGTGAAGCTCATGTACAACGCCACAAGAAGCGGAAATACCAGCACAATGACCGAGACGACCTGCCCGGGTACCGTCAGGATGTGGCCGATGGCCTTCTTGCTCAGACCCTTTGCCTTCGGCCTGGTCATGGCCTGAGGGGAGGCGGGGACACTTCCCGCGGATTCAATGGCGACTTCGTTCACGACACTACCCTCTCGATCGTTGTGGTCGGTTTTTTTGAAAGGCAATTTTTCCAGGGGGAAACCTTTCTGTAGAAAGGTTTCCCCCTGGACCCCTTTCCAAAGACTTTTGATTCAATGTTAACTTGTTATAGAATTTAAATGTTTTGGAAGGGGGAGCGCGAGGGGGAGAACCTTTTTCATCAAAGGTGTCCCCCTCGCACATTCTTCATTCGTTCACTTCAGTCCTAGGTCCACTTGTCAGCGCCGCTGGCCTTTTTGATGGGATCGGCCAGGTTCTTGGCCAGGGACAGCCAGGATTTCTTGACCTTGTCCTTGCCGATGCGGCGGGTGATGCGCTCGAACTTGTGCGCGGCGGCGTCCAGGGCCTCTTTGGGTTTCTTGTCGCCGATCATGCAGGCGTGCACTTCCTTGTCCAGGGCGTCCTGGTATTCGAAGCCGCCGGGCAGGCAGAAGTCGGGCACGGTGTTGACCATGTTGTTGTACAGGGTTTCCAGGTACGGTTCGGTATAGGTTTCCACCAGGCGCTTGGTGGGCTGTTTCATGTGGTTGATGCGGTACGGGTCGGAGTAGCCGCCGAGGTAGGGGATGGCGTCGGCCGAGATGGTCGGGGAGGTCATCCACTGGGCATAGGCGTATGCCAGCTCCGGGTTGGCGGAGTACTTGGACACCGCGTAGCCGTACCCCCAGCAGAACATGCCGGCGTAGAGCAGGGAGCCGTCAGGCAGGGTGTCGGCGGGCATGACCGTGGCCGCGATCTTGCCGGTGGTGGCGGGGCCTGTGGAGGGCGCCTTGGAGTACTTGAAGCCCGAGGGCCAGACAATGTTCATGAAGCCTTCGCCGCGGCCAAAGGCGTTGTAGTTGGAGGACCAGGTGAAGCTGAAGGCGTCGGGGTGCAGGTACTCGTTCATGGCCAGCATGTCTTCCAGGGCGGCCACGCCTTCGTCCGAGTTGAAGGTGGGGTTCATGTCGCCGTCAAAGTACAGCCTGCCTTTGGAGATAAGGCGCTGCATGAACATCCATTTCACATAGTAGGGTGAGCGGTATTCCAGGCTGCCGTAGAAGCCGTTGCCCGGGTCGTGCATGAACTGGGCGAGGTTGAAGTACTCTTTCCAGGTTTTGGGCACGGCCAGGGCGTAGCCGTATTTGTCCTCGAAGGCCTTCATCTTGGCGGGGTCTTCCAGGTAGTCCTTGCGGCAGAGCAGGGTGATCTGGTCGCCGTCGTTGAGCAGGCCGGCAACGCGGCCGTTGTAGAGCTGGGCGTGGTGGCTGGCCGGGAAGACAACGCCCCATTCCTCGTTGAACAGGTCGGGCTGGTGCTTTTCGGTCCAGTCGGTGAGGTCGTAGATGACGCCGGAGTCGATCCAGTCGGGATAGGACATGGCCGTGGGCATCATGACGTCGTAGCGGCCGGTCTTGGCCACGGCTTCCTGCATGCCCTTGGTGTGTACGACCTCGTCGGGCTCCTCGATGAACTCCAGGGTGATGCCCAGCTCGTTTTTCCACTTGTCCGCGTAAGGGGTCATGTTGCCGATGGAGCCGGTGGGGATGAGCAGGGTGAGGGTTTTCTTCTCGGCTTTGGCGGCAGCGGCCTTGGCCAGCTCCCAGGCGCGCTCCTCGGAGCCGCTCATGGCGGCGAAGGCCTTTTTGGCGCCAAGGGGCGAGAGGCTGACGGCGTTGGCCACCACGGCGGAAACGCCGAGAATGGACATCTGCTTCAGAAACTTCCGGCGGTCTATCTTGCCCTTGTCATAGGACTCACACGTTGCCTCGATCTTGGTCTTGCCTTTCATCCTGATCTCCCTGTGTAAAAAGAGTTTCCTTCTGAACAAAATGTTCTGTTGTGGCCTGTAGAACAATTATTCGGTAGAGGCGCACATGGAGATGAACCGTTCGGCAACAGCTGTGCAGAAGCGTTCCGAGCTTTCCACATATGCGTCTATTCCTGCCAAAAGATTGTTGTAGAATTCGTCATCGAACTGTTTCGCGTAGCGGTGGTATGTGCCGATCTGCCCGCTGCGTAAAAGGTAGATCCACTTCATGGCGATCTGCAGGTCCACCTCCATGTGGAACTGAAAGCCGTAGGAGGCGTTCCCCACCTTGAAGCACTGGACAGGGCAGTCGCCCCCCTCCATGAGCAGGGTTCCGCCCGGCGGCAGGGAGGCCGAGTCCTCATGGAATTCCATGAGGGGGGGCGTTTCCAGCCCTCCTACCACCGGGTCGCTTTTCCCGGCTTTGGTGGACCGCTGTTCCACGAACCCGAACTCCAGCCTGCCCAAACGCTTCACCGTTCCGCCATGGGCGCGGGACAGGAGCTGACAGCCCAGGCAGATGCCGGCCACGGGTTTGCCCTGTGCGTCAAAGGCCCGCATCAGCTCCATGAGCGAGAGAAAGTGGGGGGAGCCCGCGTCGTCGCAGGCGTTCTGAGGGCCGCCCATGACCACCAGGCCGGAGAATCCGCCGGGCGCCTCGGGAATGGACTCGTTTTCCCAGGCCTTCACCTGGGTGATCCGTGCTCCGCGTTGGCCCAGAGCTTTGCAGAAATTCCCGCAAGGGGCGCTTTCCGAATGAAGAATGACAAGAAAATGGGTTTCCTTGCGTTGCATGCTGAACAGACTCAAAAGCTTGCCCCCGATATGGATTTAAGTGTCACAGTGGTTTCGTAGTATGGAGTGCCGTTACCCACCACGCTGGCCATGTCCCTGGTCAGGCGGTTGAGCCCGTGCCCGGCCTTGAGCCAGCCGCCGCGCTCCGCCACCATGCAGTCGTGGCGCAGGGTGGGGTCCAGGCACAGGGTTGCCTGGATTTCGCCCACCACGCTGGACACCAGCACGGTCTCCCCTTCGGCCACGCCGCGTCTGGCAGCCTCTTCCGGGTGCAACCACACCGGGGGCAGCGGGGGGTGGTCCTCGAGGGTCCGCTCCGAGCAGATATAGTCGTGGGGCGCGATGGTCAGCAGGGTATAGGGGTACTCCGGGTCCTTGTCCCGCAGGTCCGCGGGATCAAAGGTGGTCATGAACTCGAACTTGCCCGAGGACGTGGAGAATACGCCGTCAACATAGGGTGCCATGGGCGCGTCCAGCCTGAAGGGTCCCTGGCGCAGTTGCTCCGGTGTGCAACCCTGCTCCCAAATGGGGGTGCAGACTTTTTCGAGCCAGACATCCCAGGCCTTGCGGTACTGGCTGGCAAAGGAAAAGCGCTTTGATAGCTCCTGGAACATGTCGAAATTCGAGAGGCACTCCCCAAGGGGTTCGATGGCCTTGTTCACCGGCCCGACGTAGTTGTGGCCGTAGGTGGCCATGACGTCGTCCTCTTCCAGAAAGGTGGTGGCGGGGAGAAACACGTCGGCATGGTCAGCGGTGTCGTCCAGGAAGTGGCCGTTGTAGACCACGAACTCGGTTTCCTTGAAGGCCTTGATGACCTTGTCCGAGTTGGGGGCCATGCATACCGGGTTGGCGGCGGTGCTGAAAATCATCCGGATTCTAGGATTCGTGGCGTTGAGGATTTCCTCGCCGATGCACGGCATGAGCAGCTTGCGGCGGGGGGGATTCAGCTCCTCGCCCCAGTACTGCTGGTCATAGGGGCCGTACTCCTCGAAACCCTGGCTCACCCCGCCCCCTGGCACGCCAATGTTCCCGGAGATTGCGCCCAGGGCGTCTATGGCGCGGATGGACAGGTGCGCGTGTTCGTGCCTGTGCATGCCCCAGCCCAACAGGATAGAGGTTGGGCGGTGGCGCAGCATGACCTGGGCCATGAAGTCCGCGTCCTCTTCCGAAACCGCGCACCAGGAGCACAGCTCCGGAACGGTGTAGCGGTCCAGGATGGCGAGGTACTCCTCTGCGCCCACGGAGTTCTGCTTGAGAAAGCTGCGGTCCTCGCCGCCATGCTCCAGGATCAGCTTGGTAATGGCCATGGCCAGGTACACGTCCCGCCCTGGAATGGGGGCGATGTGCCTGTGCGCCAGGGCGGCGGACTTGTTCTTGAAGGGGTCCACGAGGATCACCGTGCCGCCGCGCTTGCGCAGGTCGCGGATGATGGGCACCAGGCTGATGTTGGTGGAGACCGGGTTGCGCCCCCACAGGATCATGGACTTGGAGTTGTAGTGGTCCAGGGGGTCGTGGGAGATGCGGTTGCCGAAATCCAGGTTCTGGGAACCCTGCCCCGTGCCACCGCACAGGGAGCCGGTCAAGGTGGTCACGCCGCCGAACAGGTTGAAGAAGTATCCGTTCAGGAGCTTCAGGGCGGTGCGCTCGCCATACCCCTGGTAGTAGAGGATGGCCTCGTTGCCGTCCTGGGCCGCGATTGTGTGCATCTTGTCCGCCACCAGGTCCAGGGCCTGATCCCAGGTGGCGCGCTCCCACTGGCCGTTGACCCGGATCATGGGGTACAGCACGCGGTCCTTGTGGTACACGCGCTTCACGTAGCGCAGGACCTTGACGCAGGATTTGCCCCTGGTGAGGGGGTGCTCTTGAGAGCCGGTGAGCTTCACCAGTTTGCCGTCCTCCACCCTGGCCTTCAGGCCGCAGGTGTTGGGGCAGTCCCGTGTGCAGGTGGTGTAAATTTCCTTATGCGACGGCATGATGCGTACCGATTCCTTGCGGGTTGAGGGACTGGAAAGCCTGGTGCTTCAGCGCCATGCAGCCGCCCTGACACAGGTGCTTGAACTCGGGGCAGGTGGCGCACTCGCTGTCGGTGTCGGCAAAGCGGACTGGGCGGACCATGTCCGCGAAATGGGCCATGACATCCCGCTCCCCTGAAAATGTGGTGATGTCGTCCACCATCACATCCTTGAGGGGCAGGCAGTAGGAGGCCGAGAGGTCCGGATGCAGGTCGATGGAGGGATGGCAGATGCCCGTGAACTTCATGGATATCCGCTTCATGTAGAGCCTGTCGGCCGGGTCCAGGTCGCAGAGCCGCACGCTGCAGTCGATGCCCGTACGGATGCCCTCGGCCTCGCAGTCCCGGGCGAATGCGACGATGTGGGACATGAGCAGCCGGGCCTGCTCCAGGGCCACGAAGTCGTTGTCCGCTCCATTGGCGGGGCGGGAGACGTCGTAGCGCACGGCCTTGACGCCGAACTTCCGGGCACCCTCCAGCAGGTACTGATAGTCCCGGGTCTCCATGGTGAAATTTTTTGAAAAGGTCAGCCGCGTGCCCATGTCGGAGAGCAGCGCCAGGTTGGAGTGCAGCAGGTCGGACTGCGCCCCGGTGTACAAGGCCGGGTCGTTGTAGTTGACCACAAAGTTGTCCACGCTGGGGGCGAGACGCTCTGCCAGGGAATTGGAGAACAGGCCGTTGGTGAACAGGACCACGGCAATGCCCGCCTCGCGGGTGGCCTCGATCATCTCCGCCAGCTCAGGGTGCAGAGTGGGCTCCCCGCCGATGAACGCCACGGCGGGGAGGGATACCTTGCTCATCCATCCCAGGAGCTTGTCGAACGCCGCCGCCCCCATATCCTGAGGGTGGTCCTGGCGCAGGGGGCGTGCGAAACAGTACGGGCAGGCCAGGTTGCAGCGGTAGGTGACGAAGATGTTGATCATTGCGGTTCTATCCCAAGAGCGGCGCAGGCCAGGAGGTCATTTGTCCAGGGCCACGCGCTGAAAGTCGTTTTCGCAGGGGTTGCCCACACAGAGGTCCATCCACCCCTCGTCCGGGCGCATGATCACGGCGAAGATGGTCTCGAAGGCGGTGTTCTCGCCCTCGCCCGAAAAACCGTGGGCGCAGATACAGCGGGGGTGGTTGGTGTGATCCCTGGTCAGCTCCTTGAGCAGCTCGGGGGTGACGCTTCCCTTGTTGCGGCGCAGGAAGTTGTCCGCCACCAGCTTGCGCACCATGCTGCCGCCGTGGCTGAGCCAGTTGGGGGTCTCGAAACGGCGCATGGTTGCGCCGATGTAGTGGTTGGTGTGGGCCATGGCGCCGACCGTGGGGTCGAATGACAGCAGGTCGTAGCTGGTGGCCGAGGTTTCGGCGCAGAAGGCCACGCCGTGCCCCGCAAGCTGGTAGTTCATGCCCGTGGCGCGGGAGCTGAAGATCACGGCGCCCAGGGCGTCGCCGATGCGCTGCGCTGCCAAGGCCTTGCGCATGATGCAGGGGTAGATCACGCCGGGGCGGGCGTCCGGAGCCACGATCTTGTTGATGACCGCGCCCACGCCCGCGCTGTTGAAACCGTTGAGGCCGAGAATGCCCGCCAGTGTTACGACCAGGGCCTCGGGTCCCTCGGGCGGGGTGATGCGCAGCACGGCCAGGTACTTCTCGTAATAGCGCTCCATGTCAAAGGTCTGGCCGATGTAGGCGTTTCCGTCGGCCGAGGCCTCGGAGGTCACGTTGAAGGTGGTGCAACCCCACAGCGCGTCGGGCAGTACCCGCCCTCCGACCCCGGGGGCACGCAGGTCTTCCAACTCGAGGAAGGTGTTCAGGTAGACGATGTCCTCGAGGTCCAGACCCGCGCCGTCGGCAATGCCGCGCATCTCGTCCAGCAGGTCCGGCGCGAATTTTTGCACGAAACCGATGTTGCGCATGCAAAAGGCCTTGAGGGTGTGATTGTCCACCTTGAGGCAGGCGTTGTTTTCTTGGTGCACCCGGGTAACGGAGGCGACGAAATCCCGAATGGAGGCCTTCAGGGCTTCGCCATGGGCCAAACCCATTTCATACGGTGACCCTTTGAGGTTGAGGAAAGGTATGGTGAGCGGCATTCGTTGCTCCGTGATTGGTTAAGGCCTTGCGAGGGGGAAACCCTTTTTAACTGAGAGCCAGAATGTCTGACATTTTGTTGCTCGAAGTTATGGAAATGGTCACGCCGCAGGCGGGGCCTGGCGGTGTAACCGCCGGAGCGCGCCGTTAGGCCTTATGCGCTCCGATTGTCAAAAAAGGTTTTCCCCCTCGCGCTCCCCCTCCCAAACCTTTGAATGGGGAAAGGGGGCATTGGTTATTTTGCATTTTTCAACTGCATGTCAGACGAGCTCCATGAAGTAGTCCCACTCCCAGGGATCCACGCGGTTGTTGAAATCCACAGTGCCGTAGTCCTCGAATTTTTCCTTGGCGGTCTCGACTTCGTATTTCTTGAGCGCCAGCATCAGCTTGACGAATTCCGGGTGCAGCACCTCATGCAGCTCGGTGTCCTGCTCAAAGGCCTTGATGGATTCCTCCAGGCTGAAGGGCAGCCTGGGCACGTCGCCGCGCTCGTAGGCGACGTCCATGATGGGATCAGGCAGTACGGGCTTGTTGCGTATGCCCGAGAGTCCTGCGGCCAGTGTGCTGACTGCCAGCAGATAGGGGTTGGTGCCGCCGCAGGCCAGGCGGTTTTCCAGGTGTGTGCTCTGCCCTCTGCAGCCTTTCAGGCGGATGCCCACGGTACGGTTCTCCATGCCCCATGTCGCACTGTGGGGGGCGAAGGAGTTCACGCGGTAGCGCTTGTAGCAGTTGATGGTGGGCGCTGTGAAAATTGAGTTGGCTGGAGCGTGCTTGAGCATGCCGGCCAGGAAGTCGGCGGCCAGTGGCGAGAGTCCGCAGGCGCCCTCGGGATCGTCAAAGGCGTTCTTTCCGGTCTCCTTGTCGATGAGGCTGATGTGGAAATGCGAGCCCGAGGCGCTGGAGGCGATGAAGGGCTTGGTCATGAAGGTGGCCATGTAACCGTGCTGCAGGGCGATCTCCTTGACGCCCATCTTGAACAGGAAGGCGGTGTCCGCGGCTGCCAGGCCGTCCTTGTAGTAGAGATTTATCTCCTGCTGCCCGGGACCGTGTTCGGAGTTCTGGGTGATGATCCGGACACCGGCCTCGTCCATCTTGCGCATCAGGTCGTAGGTGAACTCGATGTCGAAGTTGTTCTTCAGGGTGACGAAGATGGGCTGATCCTTGTAGACCGGCTCGCGGGTGTCCTTGTTCAGGACATAGAACTCGAATTCATAGCCCAGGCGGCAGATGTAGCCCATCTTGTCGAACTCATCGAGGAGCTTCTTGAGCAACAGTCGTGGAGAGGCCATGGCAGGGGTGCCGTCATACCAGTAGGGATCGATGGTGATGTTGGCGGTGTTGGGCACCCATGGGAGCACGGTGAAAGTCGAGAGGTCAGGGGTGGTGCAGTGGTCCGCGAAGGCCTTCTCCTCGGCGTAGCCGGTGCCGCTGGGGACCATGGATTGAATGTCCAGTCCGAGCAGTCCGCCGTAAAAGTTCAACCCATCCTCGATGTAGTTCATGAAGCAGCCCACAGGCACGGTCTTGCTTCTGGAAACACCGTGGATGTCACCCTGCTCGAAGCGGATGAACTGGATGTCGTGGTCACGGATCTTTTTCTTGATGGCGTCAATCATGCCGCTCTTTGGGATAATCACGGTTACTCCCAGTATTTTTTTAAATATGTTTAAGTTTGAAAGGTTTTCATGTCATAAATGTTAATCGCAGCATTAAATGCATCAGCCATGCCAATTAAACTGTATTTAGATAAATATTTAATTTATTTTATTTTATTCGATACGAGGGCTTGATTGGAAGGCAGGAGTGAGTATGGCTCTCACTAAAAATTTAAAAATATGAGAATCATTTTTAAGAATTTGATAAGCATACTTTAGAAGATTTGTAACTGTAAATTCATTATTTATAAATAGTTATCTAAGTATTGGGAGCGTTGACTTGTCTCTTGTCCTGGAGTAAAATTTGAATTTATCAATATTTGACAAATTTGTTTTAGAGGCGCTTTGTCTAATGGCGGAAATATATGGATAACCTGCGATGCCTTGCTGAAAACAGCCCGGATGCCCTGGCCGCGTTCACCAGGGAGCACGAACTCCTGTTCGCGAACAGGCGCTTTCTGGATCTGTCGGCCAATGGCGCCGATGAAAAGGACATCGGACCCGGGGACGGCATTGCCGAACTCGGATTGCCCAAGGGCGTACGCTCCGACCTGGAGCAGTGCCTCGCGGCCGTGCTCCGCTCCGGAGAGGAGCGGCGCTTCACCTGCTGGGAGGTGCTGGGCAACACCCGGCACAGGCTTTCCGGCAGAGTGGTGCCTACTCCCGGCGGCGATTTCCTGGTGGAGATCCGGCTGACGCGCTCAGAGGCCGAGGACGGGCTGGACTCGGAAGCGGCCGGAACCAAGCTTTTCTTCGAGATCCTCGATCGCTTCCCCGCCTTTGTGTACATGCAGCGCCAGGACTACACCGTTGCCTATGCCAACAAGCGCGTCCGCGACCTCTACGGCAGGACAGAGTCGCGGCTGTGTTACGAGGTCTTCGGGGGGCGAACCTCGCCGTGCCCCACATGCCCCACATTCGAGGTCTTCAAGACCGGCAAGTCCGTGGAGTGGGAGTTCGTGGACGACATGGGGCGCACCTTCCATATCTACGACTATCCCTATGAGGATGAAACCGGCAAAGCCATGGTGGTGGAGCTGGGTATCGACGTCACCGAACTCAAGCGGGTGGAGAAGGAGCTCTTCGAGGCGCGGAAGCTCCGGGCCATCGGCGTTCTGGCCGGCGGCATGGCCCACGACCTGAACAACAACCTCGTGCCCATCATCTTCAACATCGACCACGCCCTGAACCGCGCCATGGACCAGACCAACCGGGACACGCTCTCCGAGGCCCTGCAGGCCGCCTACCGCGCCGCCAAGCTGGTGGAGCAGGTCCTGGAGTACAGCCGCCAGCACGATATCAAACGCTCCCATCAGGCGCTTTCTCACATTGTGCGGCAGGAGGTGGACTCGTTTTCCGCCAAACTGCCCCAGGGCATCTCCGTGGACGTGGACCTGGGTGATGGCCAGGATGTCATTCTGGCCAACGAGGCGCAGCTGGCGCAGGTGCTGCAGAACCTGCTCAACAACGCCATGCAGGCAATGCCCGACGGGGGGGCCATCAGCATCTCCATGGGGAGATGCTCGGTGGAGACGCAACACAAGGCCCCGCACCCGGACCTCAAGCCCGGGAACTACGTGAGCCTGCGTATCTGCGACACCGGCAACGGCATGGAGCGGGAAAATCTCGACAGAATCTTCGAACCCTTTTTCACAACCCGCAAAGGCAAGGGCGGCAACGGCATGGGCCTGGCACTGGTCTACGCCATCGTCAACAGCGGCGGCGGTTGCATCAAGGTGGACAGCACCCCTGGCATGGGCACAAGCTTCACCCTGTACTTCCCCATGGTGTCGGGCTCGCCCTCGCACCCCATGCTCAAGGGGGAGCCCTGTATCCTGCACAGCCAGGGAGGGCGCATCCTGCTGGTGGACGACGATGCGTCCGCCCGCCAGGTCATGGCCCGAACCATGCGCGACGCCGGATTCACCGTGGACGAGGCCGGATCCGGAGCCCAGGGCATGGACTTGTTCACAAGCAACTCCGCGAATTACGGGCTGGTGCTGGTGGACCAGTCCATGCCCGGCATGACCGGACTCGCACTGGCAGAACGCATGCTGGCCCGCGCCCCCTCCACACGGATCGTCATCTGCACCGGATACGTGGAACCTGAACTCGAAACCCAGGCGCTTTCAGGGGGCGTGTCAGGATTCGCACTCAAACCCATGTCCCCCTTCGTGCTGGTGGACACCGTGCGTCGCCACTGCAGGTAGGGAAAGAAAAGAAAGTGGGGAAGAGAAAGAACTTCCGGGAGGAACCCTTTTTTCAAAAGGGCTTCCCCCCGGACCCCCCTCCAAAAAAAATTTAACAAGTTATAGTTTTGGAAGGGGGAGCGCGAGGGGGAGAACCTTTTCCAAAAGGTTTCCTCCTCGCACAACATCTTTAAAATCTTAATCAATTGATGTGGATGGTATGTCATGGCCACGGTTTTGATTATTGATGACGATTCCCTGGTACGCAGCAGCCTGGCGCGGTTGTTTCAGGGGATGGGGCACGAGGTGCTCTCCGCCCATAGCCTTGGCCAGGGGTATGACCTGGCGGCCATGGGAGTGGACGTCATCTATCTGGACCTGGACCTGCCGGATGGTGACGGTCTGGAGGCCATAGACAGGCTGTCGGCCACGCCGGGCAGGCCCGAGGTGGTGGTGATCACGGGCATGGGGTCGAGCTACGGCGCGCAGAAGACCATGGACAGCGGCGCCTGGGACTACATCACCAAGCCGGCCACCCCAACGGCGGTGCGGGAGTCATTGGAAGGGGCGCTGCGGTTTCGCAACGAGGCCAGGGCCAGCAGGGCGGTGACTGAGGAGAAATTCGACCCCTGCGGCATGAAGTCCTGGGACGAGTCCATGAAACGCATCATGCGCGACATCGAGAAGGCGGCCAGGAGCGATGCCAGCGTGCTCATCAGCGGCGAGACCGGTGTGGGCAAGGAACTGGCGGCCCGGGCCATCCACGCCAACAGCCGCAGGAAGGGCAAGGCCTTTGTTGTGGTGGACTGTTCCAACGTCACGGATACCCTGATCGAGAGCATGTTGTACGGCCACGTCAAGGGCTCGTTCACGGGCGCCCATGCGGATCATCGGGGGTTGGTGGCCGAGGCTGACGGCGGGACATTGTTCCTGGACGAGGTGGGCGAGCTCTCCCCGGCTCTGCAAAAGTCCTTTTTGCGCATCCTGCAGGAGCGCACCTACCGCCCCGTGGGGGGGAGCAGGGAACTGGTAAGCGATTTCAGGCTGGTGGCGGCCACCAACCGCGACCTGGGAAAGATGGCGGCCGAGGGGGCGTTCCGCACCGACCTGCTGTTCCGGTTGCGGACCATGGAGATCGTACTGCCCCCTCTCCGTGACAGGGGGCGGGACAAGGAGTTGCTGGCGGCCGAATTCATCAATCAGTACTGCGACCGCTACGGCCTGGAGTCGAAGATGCCCTCCCAGGAGTTGTTCAACGTGGTGCGTGGCAGCCAGTGGACCGGCAATGTGCGCGAGCTGGCCAGCGTCATGGAGGCCGCGGTGATAAACGCGGGCAGCGCGCCCACCATCTACCCCAAGCATCTGCCCGGCAACGTGCGCGTCTCCTTCCTGCGGGAGCGCAACACCAGGACGCGGGAACCCGCGCCCCGCCCGGAGACGGTGCTCCCTCAACTGCGTAAACAGCAGTCCAAGGCAATGCCCTACAGGGAGTACAAGGCGGCCTGCGACAAGGAGTACTTTGCCAGGCTCCTGGAAGAGACCGGTCACGACATCTCCAAGGTGAGCAAAATTTCCGGGCTTAGCGTTCCCAGCGTGTATCGCTACCTGGCCCTGGCCGGAATCCCCACCAGGAGCGGCAGGAAGGGCTAGGAGCCCCTCTCGTCCGCTGTTCCGATACCCGGTTTACAGCAAGGGCCTTTTGTGCGGGCTCCATGTGCTCATGCCGCGCCTTCAGCGTCGAGCCGTTGCGCATTGTGCGTTTCCCTTTCGTGGTGTAGGTAAGTGACTACGATAACGCGGCGGAACATTTGTTCTTTATCGGTCGGTTCCTGTGCTTATGGCGATGCGTACCGGCGAGGGGGGCACTGCGCCCATGATGCGTCATGTGGGATGATCCAAGATCGGGAGCGATTATGCATGGCAGTCTTGAGGACAAGATCAAGAACACGAGATTGACAAAGACGGAGCGTATTGTCGCTGAATTCATACTGAGCAACAAGAACAACATCTGCTTCATCACGGCGACCGACATCGCTGAAAAGACAGGGGTCAGCGACTCCTCTGTGATACGGTTCTGCAGGTCCCTGGGATACAGGGGGTACATGCATCTGCAGCAGGCCATGCAGACCCAGGTATTGCAGCAGATGGACACCATTCAGGGCAGGCTGCTCTCGCCTTTGGAAAAGCTCGCCGAGCACGAGCAGGACCGGGAAGGCGAGGAGCTTATCCAGAAGCAACTCACCGCGTCCATTGCCTCCATACGCAGCGTTATCGACAAGTACGATCAGGAAAAGTTCAACACCATCGCCAGGATCATTCTGCAGAGCCGGAACAAGTTCATCACAGGGTTCAGGGGATGCAAGAGCCTGGTCAGCTGGATGGCGCTGCTGCTGGGGCAGATGACGCCCAACGTGTACCGCAACATGCACGGCGACGCAGACGCCATCGAGTCCCTGCTGGACCTCACGGCCAGAGACTGCGTGGTGCTCTTCAGCTTCCACCGCTACTCCCGCATGGCCCTGGAAGTCGCGGCCCTGGCGCAGTCCGTGAAGGCCAAGCTCATCGTGATCACGGACAGGCTGACGGCGCCGGTGGCGGCCAATGCCGACGAGGTGCTGGCCATCAGCACCGAAGGTATCAGCTTTTTCAACTCGCAGATGGGCACCATGTTCGTGGTGGAGCTGCTCCTGGCCACGGTGGAGGCCCAGGGGACCACGCCGAAGCGTCGCCTTGAGCTGTTGGAGAAGCACCTGGCCAGCACCGGCCTCTATTGACCAGTGTCATGAATTGTCATTTTTCGTAAACCCCGTCGTTTTATAAATCCACTCCCACCCCGTTTTCTTCCTTGCTATTCGGCACAAGGCGGTTTCCCATCCTCTCCCGCCAAGATCTGTTCAAGCTGATTTTCTTCCTATTGATTTGAATAAACAGGAGAAAGCTTATGATTATCCGGATCGGGCTTTTCTCCACAGAAGAGGTGTTTGGCAAGATTGAATATTTTTATTCAATATTTCTAATGTGTTATATGCGTATCCTTTTGTGGCTCTCCACCTTTTCTGCAGTTTGTTCAGTTAATACAGAATAATGGTATCCATTGTCATTTTTGTTGACACGGAAGGCCTCGCGAGTATTATGTCGATGCTTCGACAATAATACTGAGAAATGTTGCGTTGCCTTCGACAATAGGCTGAATTCAGCGCCGTCAAGCGGACGTTCCACATATAGGCCTGCTCACGCGGAACAACCATTCAACCTGTGGAGAATATCATGCGGAAACTCTCACTGGCCACAAAGGTTTTCATCGGCTTCGCCGTAGGCATTGTGCTGGGTTTGATCTTTCAGGACAAGATTCTTGTGATCAAGCCCGTGGGCGACATTTTTCTCAGCCTGATCAAGATGCTTGTAGCGCCTCTGATCTTTCTGTCCATCACCAGCAGCGTCTCCAGCCTGGAGAGCATCGCCAAGCTGCGGAAGATGGGAGGCAAGGTCCTGCTCTACTACGTGGCGACAACCCTGCTTGCCGCCTGCATCGGCATCATCGCCGCCAACGTGCTCGCGCCCGGCTCCGGGTTCACCCTGGAGGCCATCACAGGTGCGGCTGCCGCGCCTAAGGCCCCGGCCGGTACCCCGGGGTTTGCGTCCACGATCCTGAGCATGATCCCCACCAACCCTTTCAAGTCGCTTGCCGAGGGGAATCTCATCCAGATCATCATCTTTTCGGTTCTGCTGGGCACCGCCATCACGTCCCTGAGCTCCAGGGTGCCGACCGTGAAGAAGGCCGTGGATGAGGGCGCGGACATCATGTACAGAATCACGGGCATGGTCATGGAGACCTCTCCGTACGGCGTGGCCGCGCTCATCGCCTGCTCGGTGGGGCAGTACGGCCTGCAGATTTTCGGCCCCCTGGGCAAACTGGTGGGGTCCCTGTACCTTGCCGCCATAGTCGTGATCCTCCTGCTTTACATTCCCATGCTGCGCCTTATCGGCAAGATGCCCATCAAGGACTTCTTCAGGCACATGGCAAAGGTCATGATGATGACCATCAGCACCACCAGCAGCGCCGGCACCATGCCCCTGACCATGAAGACCATGACCGACGACTTCAACGTGAGCAAGGAGCTGGTGGACTTCTCCATCCCTCTGGGCACGGTCATCAACATGAACGGCGCGGTGCTGTACTATTCCATGGCCGTGGTGTTCGTGGCCCAGGTTTATGGCATCAGCGTTCCCCTTGACCAGCAATTCTACCTGATTCTGTTCAGCTCCATCATCGCCATGGGCTCTCCGGGCATCCCCGGCGGCGGCATCGTCATGACCATGGTCCTGCTCACTTTCATGCACCTGCCCCTTGAAATTATGGGCCTTATCGCCGGTGTGTACCGTCTCTTCGACATGTGCAACACTACGCTGAACGTCATGGGTGACGCCGTGACAACGCTATGCATAGCCAAGACCGACGGTCTGACAGAGGTCCCGGAGCACGCCGGGGTGAAGGCCGAGGCGCTGTAGCGGTGAAATTCAAATAGAACGAGAAGAAGACACTCATGAGCATGAAGCAAGAAAACGGACAACTGTTCCCCCCGGAGCTCTCCCGGGAGATAAAGGACAAGTTTCTTTACGTGGATATGGACTACACCGGGAAAAAGCGCCTGTTCTTCGAGAACGCCGGTGGATCCTTCACCCTCAGACAGGCCCTGGAAACCTGCCGCGGGATGGAATCCATCGGCGATTGCCCGGAGCGCAGCAGCAAGACCGCGGGGTATCTGAACCAGGTCATCGACCAGGGCATCGCCGACGTGCGCTGCATCCTCAACGCCCAAGGAGGCGGCGTGGTCACCATGCTGACCGCGTCCCAGGTCATCTTCGAGATGACCAGGGTGGCAGCCGAGTCCCTGCCCGGCACCAATATCGTCACCACTGCCCTGGAGCACCCCTCGGCCTATGATTCGGCCGAGCTGTACGCGAAAAAGACAGGCCGGGAATTCAGGGTCGCCAGGACCAACCCCGAGACCGGTGGTGTGGACCCGGACGAGATAGCCTCCTTGGTGGACAAGGACACCTGTTTCCTGAGCGTCATATACGGTTCCAATATCTCCGGGGCGATTCTGGATCTGGAGACCATCATCGCCAGGGCACGGGCCGTGAAACCGGACCTGTACATCATCGTGGACGCGGTGCAGCACGTGCCCCACGGCCTCATCGACCTGCAGAAGACGCCTGTGGACGCCATCAACTTCGCCCCTTACAAGTTCTGCGGCGTCCGGGGCGTGGGCATCGGCTGGGTAGCGGACAGGTTCGCGCGCCTGGCGCACCACAAGCTCGCGGGAAAGCCCGAGGGAGAGTGGGAGCTGGGAAGCCCGGCTCCTGCACAGTACGCGGGCATCACCGAGATCGTGAACCATGTGTGCTGGATTGGCGAACATTATGCCCAGGGGCTTGACCGCAGGGAGATGTTCGCACTGGGAATGGAGAAGATCGCCCTCCACGAGAGGGCGCTGCTGCACCACCTTCTGGAAGGGAACGCCGCGCAACCGGGGTTGCGCCACATACCCGGGGTGGAGGTGTTCCTGGACTATCCGGACCTGACAACCCGCGACCTCATCGTTGCCTGCGCCATCCGGAATCTGGACTGCGGAGCCGCGGTGAAGGTGTACGAAGAGCTGGGCATCACGGTCTTCGAGCGCGTGGCTTCGAGCATCTACTCCAAGCGGATGCTCGATTCCTTCAACCTTGAAGGGGCGCTGCGCATCTCACCGTTCCACTGTCACACCGTGGAGGACGTGGACACGTTCCTGCGCGTCACCATGGAACTGGCCCAAAAGTGGAGCCAGGCCCAATAGATCCGTTACGAGGGGGGACTCCTTTGTTCAACAAGAGTTCCCCCGAACCACCTTCATTGGCAGAGAATTTTTCAAAACACCCGTGACCAATCGTCGATGTTCTCGTCTGTGAACACGAAGGGCGCAGCCATGACCATCAAGGAGTCTTCACCCACCTGGATGACGCCCACGCGCCCGGCTGTGACCTCCTCGTTCCTCTTGCCGGTGATGGTCTTGTCGATGATGGCCTTCATAATGAAGACCGTGGAGTAGCCGAGATCCAGCGGGTTCCACAGGGAAAAGCTCCTGACCACGCCTTGTTTCACGTAGGTGCTCATCTCCGAGGGCAGCCCCAGGCCGGTGACGAAGATCTTTCCGGTCTTGCCCGCATCCACCACGGCCTGGGCCGAAGCCGGGAGCCCCACGGTGGTGGGGGCGAGGATCCCCTTCAGTTGC
This sequence comes from Desulfovibrionaceae bacterium, assembly GCA_963674665.2. Lineage (GTDB taxonomy): Bacteria > Desulfobacterota > Desulfovibrionia > Desulfovibrionales > Desulfovibrionaceae. The sequence goes on from CAXXPL010000001.1 coordinate 447,935, forward strand.
GGACGCCGGTGGATCAGGGCCAGGGCCTTTCTATGGCTCGTGTCTGCCTGGTCGTCACCGTAGACAATTTCCACCAACTTCATTTCCCTGTACTTGGGGTCGTTTTCAAGGGTCTGTCGGATGCTCGCGATCCACTCCTTCTGGTTGGCCGCTTCAGGAGCGGTGCTGACAATGGCGAACTCGCCGGAGTAGTCCATGGCCTGACCCATGAGCTCCACCTGCTGGCGGCCTATGAACAGGGGGCTGGAGGGCGCCAGGTGCAAGATGCGCCCCTTTTTCGCGATCTCTGAGTCAAAGGACATCACGGGAATCCTGTTGTCCATGGCCTGCAGGCAGATGGTCACCAGGGCGTCCGGCGCATTGGCCGAGACGATTATGCCGTCGACCCTCCTGTCGATGAGGGAGCGGATGATTTCCACCTGCCCCTCGGTCGTGGGCGCGGCGGGCCCCGCGTAGATGATCTCGATGCCGCCGAGTTCCTTGGCCGCCTGCAGAGCGCCCTTTTCGCAGGCGTCGAAAAAGCCGTTGCCCTGGCTTTTCACCACAAGAGCGAACCGCAGATCCCCTGCCAGGGTCTGGGAGCACAGTGCGAGCATGAAAAGAGCAAGTAATCCGATGATAGATCTGCAACGCATGGCGAATGTCTCTTGTGAGTTGAGTTTTTTCGGAAGATATCAGTCCAGCACCCCCTCCAGCGGGGTCCTGCCATAGGCCCGGGCAAGGGACTTCAGCTCCTCCGTGGAGATGGCCTGCCTCTTGCCCCCGGCCGCCAGAACTTTCAGCAGCATCTCGGCAGCCTTGTCAGCGGTCTCGATGAGGCCGAACACCTGGTCCAGACCCTCGCCCGAACCGAATACCCCGTGGTGCGCCCAGAGCACCAGTGAGTGCCGTTTGACGAGTTCGGCGGTTGCGCGCCCAAGTTCGAGGCTGCCGGGCAGCATCCAGGGCATCACGCCCACTCCGTCCGGGAACAGCACGATGCACTCGCTCATCATCTCCCAGAGCTCCCGTGTCACCACACGAGTTTCCAGGGGAAGCACAAAGGAGAGGGCAATGAGGTTGGTGGCGTGGGTATGCAGCACCACCTTGTCCCGCCCCTGACTCACTTCCTTGCGCGCGGCGTGGGCGAGCAGGTGCGAGGGGAGTTCGCTTGTGGGGCGCCCCTGGCTGGTAAACCCCCAGACCTTTTCGCAGGAGCGTCCGTCACGGCTGATCCTCAGAATCCCCAGGCTCTGCTGGGGGGAGGTGGCGATGTTGCGGAAAAATACTCCTGTCCCTGTGACCAGGAAGAAATCATTGGCCAGTTCAGGGAGCGGAAAGGGTAGCGTGAGGGGGGTGCCGGGGTCCAGGCAATGCTTAAAGGAGGCCATCTCCTCCGGGGTGACGCGGATGGAGATATTGCCGCCATTTGCCTCTCCCCACCCCTTGCAGTAGATTTCATTGGAAATTCCGGACAGGTGGGCGATAAACGGGGCCTTGAGAATGTCCATGGCTGTGTCCTGGCTTAGGGTTGTCGATTCGAGATCCGCTGGTTTTTGTCGAGCGCCGCGTGAGAGCTTCCCACCCCTTGAAATGCACCATCAGTATTACAATCTCATAATTTGTCAAAATAAATGTGATTGTTGAAAAGAGAAAAGCTTTGCAGCTGGTGAAACCCTCGACAAGGCGATCGCATCTCTTGAACATACCGATTTGGAGTGGTGGTTTTCGAGAACTAGGCAATACAAGGGGCAAGGTCGGACGCAACGCCCCTCAATCGAGACAACAAAGAGGAACGACCATGCGCACTGTGTATACGATTCCGGTTATGATTCTGGTCCTGATTCTGACTGTGGCTCCGGCTTTGGCCCAGGAATCCGAAAAGGACTTCGACGCCCATGCCACGTCCTATGGCTACTATTTCAAGGCCAATGACATGGACTTTCATTTCGGGAACCTGGTGGTGGGCTCGGCCGTGAACGGCGGGGCCGAGATCGGCGAGTCATTTTACGTGGCTTCGCAGATAGTGGACGGCGATGCAGCCTCCTGGCAGCGCGAATGGTATGAACTGGCCAAACGTGCCGAGGCCCGGGGGGAGGAATCCCTGGCCAAGGGGCACGTGGTCAGCGCCAGGGAACAGCTGCAGCGCGCCGCCTACTACTATCGGGTTTCTCTGGTCTCCATGGTGCCCACGGATCCCGAGTTCAAGGCCAGGGGGGAGAAGTGCCGAGAGCTGATGCGCAAGGCCGGTCCCATGTTCTCCCCGGCGGTGGAGTACATAGAGGTACCCTTCGAGAACACGGTGTTGCCCGGATATTTCCGCGCCGCCCCCGGCAAGGGGGCGCACAGGACCCTGATCATGATCGGCGGAGGCGAGACCTTTGCCGAGGACCTGTATTTCTACATCGCCCGCCAGGCCAACGAGAGGGGCTACAACTTCATGACCGTGGACCTTCCGGGGCAGGGCATGCTCCCCATGGAGGGGCACGTGTTCAGGACCGACACCTGGGTGCCCATGAAGGCGGTGGTGGATTACGCCCTGAGCCGCAGTGACGTGGACCCGAAGGGGTTGGCCATGTACGGGTTCAGCGGTGGTGGACTGTTCGTGCCCCAGGCCGCGGAACACGACCCCCGCATCAGGGCGGTGGCCATGAACTCCGCCGTGGTGGACGCCTACACCCTGTTCTCCACCATGCCCGCCACCCAGGCCACGGAGCGGGACATGGCCTCCTGGACCAGCTTCCACGCCGGTGTGGTCAAGGCCATCTGCTGGCGTTACGGCGTACCCCTGGACAGGCCTGCCGAGCTCGTTGATGCCAACAAGGGCAACACCTTCGACCCCGCGAAAATCGTTGTGCCGGCCTTGATCATGGTGGGGGAGGGCGAATACAAGAGCGGCGAGGTGCGGAAGCAGCAGAAGGCGGCCCTGGACAACTTCCCCAACAAGAGTTCGAGGATGGTCGTCACCCCCACCAACGAGGGCGCCACCAACCACTGCGTCATGGAGAACCGCAGTCTGGTGGGGCAGGTGCTGTTCGACTGGCTGGACGAGGTCCTGCCCTAGGGGGTGAGCGCACGAAACGTTGCGCGGGGGTGCCTTGCCAAACGATGTTGTACAGATAGTTATTGAAAAGAAATGAGGGTCGGGAAGGAAGATGATCCTTGAAAAAGCGGCCCACGCCATGGTGCGGGCCGCTTTTTCACATGAATTGCACATGATATCCGCCCCGCTGTATGCCTGCAGATCATGCCGGCAGCCCTCATAGGCTCACTGAATATTGTATTTCAAAGCTATCAGCTATTGTTAACAAAACCCATGTCGTGCTATATGGTGTATTGAATCCCATTGTTTGTTTTTCATTTAGAGTTTTCGCAGGTTTGACGCAGATGGCGAAGGTTTTCACAGGGTCCGTTTCCATGGACGGGCAGTCGCGGTACTGGGGCATTTCATGCGCATCAACGAGGCGAGTAAAGCCATCATCGGAGTCGTTATCCTCCTCTATGGGATAGCCCTGCTTACGGGCGTCCTGTCTTCGTATTACCTGAACAAACGGGGGCAGGCCCTTGAAAACCGCTATGAAGTCCTGAAAGCCATGGACATGCTGGCCGATGGCAGCGACATCCTGACCCGGTTGGTGCGGGCCTATGCAGCCACCGGGGACAGGCAGTACAAGGATGATTTCGAAGCCGAGGTCCGGGTGATCCGATCCCGGGACAGGGCTGTGGAGCGCCTCTCGACCCTGGAGGTGATGCCCGAGGAACTGCGGCTCATCGAGCTTGCCAAGGATAATTCCGATGAACTGATCAATCTGGAAAAGCAGGCCATTGCGGCCGTGGAGGGCGGCGACAAATCCACCGCCATCGAGATTGTCTACGGGATGCAGTACGCCACCGCCAAATTCAAGATCATGACCCCCATCGAGGATGCCCGCATCGCCATGGAGCATCGCCTCTCGATGACCGTGCGCGACATGACGGAAAAGGCCCACTGGTCCTACTGGATCTCCCTTGCGGCCTTTGCGCTGAATGTGACTATGACCGTGGCCGCATTGCTGCTCTTCTATCAGAAGCGGGTGGTCAAGACCCTGGTGGCGTTGACCAACGATACGCTCAGGCTGCTGGCCGGCGACAAGAGCGTCCGGTTCAGCACCGACACGGGTGCCGCCGAGATAGACGAGATGGCCCGGGCCTTGGACGACTACAGGCTCGTGACTGAGGAGATGGCCAGAGTCCGCTGGTTGCGGGAGGGGACTGCCGAAATCGTCTCCAGGCTGCAGGAATCCGAGTCCACGGAGAGTTTTGGCATGGCCCTGACCGGAGTGCTCACCCCCCTCCTGGGAGGGGGGTATGGCGCCTTTTTTCTGGATTCGGGCCAGGGATTCACGTTCACAGGCGGCTATGGGCTCTCAGCAAAACATGTCTCCAGAACATTGATCTCAGGGCAAGACCTGGCCGATCAGGCCGTGCGGGGGGGCAATCCCTGCTTCTCGGACCAGGTGCCCGAAGACTACATCAAGGCCGCCAAGGCCCTGGGAGAGCCCGAACCTCGGCATCTTGCCGCGATCCCCATTTCCGGGAAGGACTCCGTGGTGGCCGTGGTGGAGCTGGCCACCTGGAAACCGCTGGATGAGTTGCAGGTGCGGCTGCTCTGGGAAATGGCCGAAATGGTCGCCCCTCGCCTGGGCATCCTGTTGCGCAATGTGAAGACCCGCGAGCTGTTGCAGCGGTTTCGCACCCAGGCGGAGAGCCTGGAGGTGTCGGAGCGGGAGCTGAAGGTCCGCAAGGAGGAACTCGAGGCCTTGAACGCGCGGCTCGCAAGGCGGACGGAGTCCTTGTCCATTGCGGAGGCCCGCAGCCGCTTGCTGCTCGCGTCCGTGGACAGCGGTATCCTGGGCATTGACACCGAAGGGGGCGTTATATTCGCCAATCCCGCTGCCATAAGACTCCTGGGGTATGATCTCGAGGAAATGCTCGGCCAGCCCGCCGAAGAGTTGCTCTATGGCGCCTGTCCCGAAGAGAAAAAGCGGACCCTCGGGGATGTCTGTAACCTGCTGGAGGAAGACTGTCTGGAGTCTCCGGACTGCGCCCTGCTGTGGCGCAAGGACGGAAACTCCTTTCTGGCGGAGCAGCATATGACGCCCATGATCCACGAGGGGCGTGAGACCGGTTCAGTGCTCGTGTTCCGCGACGTTTCGCAGCGAAAGCTCATCGAGCGGCAGATCAAGGCCGCGCGGGAGGAACTGCTGCTCATCTTTGACAACAGCCATGTGGGCATCATGTTCATGTACGGCGACTGCATGCTGGGGCGGGCCAACCGCCGCATGGCCGATATCCTTGGATATCCAGAACCCAGGGACTTGGTCGGTCGCAGCATGGAGGCGCTGCACCGGGATCTGGACAGCTTTCAGGACTTCAAACAACGGCATCACGAGGTGTTCGGAAAAGGCGAGCAGAGCTACTGCGAAAAACTCCTGCGCCGCCGGGACGGCTCCGAGGTGTGGTGCTCCATGTCGGGAAAGGCCGTGGACTCCTCCATTCCCCCTGACCTGGAGAAGGGTGTCATCTGGGTGATGGACGACATCTCGGCGCGCAAGGAGATGGAGGATTCCCTCAGGAAATCCGAGGAGAACTTCAGGATTATCGCGGACTACACCTATGACTGGGAGGGCTGGCACGACGCCCATGGCGCGTTGCTGTGGGTGAATCCCGCGGTTGAGCGCCTGACCGGGTATTCTGTGGAGCAGTGCATGAGTATGCAGGATTACCCCCTGCCCATGGTCCACCCGGACGACCGGCACGTGTTCACCACCCTCAGGGAAAGCGTCCTGGCCGGTGAAGTGGGAAGCGACGTGATCTTCAGGATCGTCCACAAGAGTTTGGACGACAACAAGTGGGCGACCGTCTCCTGGAACCCGGTGTATGACGAATCCGGCGCGATCACGGGATATCGCACCAGCGTGCGGGATTTCTCGGAGCGCAGGAAGGCCGAGGAGATGACGCGCCTGCTGCTGGAGTCCGCGGCCGAGGGGATCTTCGGCGTGGACAGGAGGGGACATCTGTTGTTCATCAATTCCATGGCCTGCTCCATGCTCGGTGTGGACGCCGGGGAGATCATCGGCCTGGATATCCACGAACTTTGCCACCACTCCTACCCGGACGGTACCAGCTACCCCCACGAGAAGTGCCCCATGCATCGGTCCATCAATCTCGGTGAGACCTTCGACATCTTGGACGAGATGTTCTGGAGGCCGGACGGGACAACATTTCCAGTGGAGTACAAGAGCGCCCCCGTGGTGCAGGACGGCGTCATCACCGGGTCGGTGGTAACGTTCCGCGACATCACGGAGCAGAACAAAACCCGGCAGCGTCTGCTGTTCACCCAGCGCAGCGTGGATATCGCCACTGACTCCATCATGTGGATCGAGCCTCTGACCGGGCGTCTGATATACGTCAACACCACCATGTGCCAGCGCCTGGGATACGAAAAGGAGGAATTGCTGGGGCGGGCCATGTACGAGATAGACCCCGAGTTCATCCCCGACATGCTGCCCATGATGCTGGAGCAGTTGGAGGCAGGCAGGGACACCTCTTATGAGAGCAGGCACAGGACCAGGAGCGGCAGGATGATAGACATGGAAGTCTCCATGTTCCTGGTGGAGCAGGACGAGCACAGAATCATCGTTGCCAATGCCCGGGACATTACGGAGAGTCTGTCCGTGAAGCGGGTGCTGGAGGAAAAGGAGCGTTTCATGCGCTCGGTCATCGACAACTCCGGGGCCTTTATCTACGTCAAAGATCTGGACGGCTTCTATGTCCTCGTGAACAGGGATTTTTCCGAAAACCTGGGCCTGGGCGCGGGTTTCGATCCCCTGGGCACCACGGACACGGATATTTTCGGCCTCGAGTTCAGCAGGGCCATGCGCGAGCACGACAAGCACGTGGTGGAGGTCATGGGCCCGGTGGTCACCGAGGAAATCATGCCCATTAGCGGGGAGCCCCGGTTCTTCCACGTGGTCAAGTTCCCCCTGTTCGACGCGGACAACGAGATCTACGCGGTGTGCGGCATTTCTTCAGACATCACCGACCGCAAGCGCATGGAGGAGGAAATACTGGAGGCCCAAAAGGCCGCCGAGGAGGCCACCAGGGCCAAATCAGACTTTTTGGCGCGCATGAGCCACGAGATCCGCACCCCCATGAACGCCATCATAGGCATGAGCCACCTGGCCCTGCAGACCGAACTCTCCCCCAAGCAGTACGACTATCTGAGCAAGATCCAGAACGCTTCCAACAGTTTGCTGGGGATCATCAACGACATCCTGGACTTCTCCAAGATCGAGGCCGGCAAGATGGATATAGAAAGCATCCCCTTCCGCCTCGACGAGACCATGGACAACCTGGCCAATGTGATCCTCATCAAGGCCGAGGAGAAGGACCTGGAAGTCCTGTTCGATGTCGAATCGGACGTGCCCATGGAGCTGGTGGGCGATCCCCTCAGGTTGGGGCAGATCCTTGTCAACCTCTGCAACAACGCCATAAAATTCACCGATTCCGGAGAGATAGTGGTCTCCGCCTCGGTGGAGAGCGAGACTCCGGACGAGGCGGTGCTGCTCTTTTCCGTCAAGGACTCGGGCATCGGCCTCACCAAGGAGCAGATGGGGCGCCTCTTCCAGTCATTTTCCCAGGCCGATGGCTCCACCACGCGCAAGTATGGCGGCACCGGACTGGGGTTGGCCATTTGCAAGCGCCTGTCCGAAATCATGGGGGGGGCGCATCTGGGTGGAGAGCGAATACGGCAATGGCGCGATCTTCTCCTTTACCGTGACCCTGGGCAAGGGCGCCGAGCACGTGCGAAGCTACATACCTGCGGTGGACCTCCGGGGCATGCGCGCTCTGGTGGTGGATGACAACCATACCGCGCGCACCATCCTCTCCCATTTCCTGGAGGAGATGACCTTCGAGGTGACCGTCGCTGCGGATGGCGCCTCCGCACTGGAGCAGCTCCATGAAGCGGCCCGGCGGGAATCCCCCTTTGAGATCGTGTTCCTGGACTGGAAGATGCCCGGCATTGACGGCGTTGAGACCGCCCGTAGGATCACGGAGCACAAGGATGTTCTGGGCTCCCCGAGAATTTTGCTCGTCACCGCCTATGGTCGCGATGAGGTGGCGGAAGAGGCCCGCAAGGCGGGCATTCACGGGGTATTGTCAAAACCCGTGAGCCATTCCCAGCTCTTTGACGGCATCATGGAAGTCTACGGCAAGAGCGACCAGAAGCGGGGGAGCAAGCGCAAGAAGGCCACAAAGCAGTTCTTCGGCCTGGAACCCATACGCGGGGCGCGTATCCTGCTCACAGAGGACAACGAGATCAACCAGCAGATCGCCATCGAGCTGCTGGAGCAGGCGGGCATGGTGGTGGAGGTGGCCTGGGACGGGCAGCAGGCCGTGGACGCGGTGCGGGCCGGAATCTACGATCTGGTGTTCATGGACGTGCAGATGCCTGTCATGGACGGTCTCACCGCCACAAGGGAGATCCGCAACCTGGGCTTCTCCCCCGAGGAACTGCCCATCGTGGCCATGACCGCCCACGCCATGGCCGGAGATCACGAGAAATCACTGCAGGCCGGAATGAACGACCACATCACCAAGCCCATCGATCCCGGGCAGCTCATCCACACCCTGGTCACCTGGATCAAGCCTGGCGAGCGGGAGATGCCCGAGGGGTATACGCCGCACTCCATGGAGCGGGACTCACTCCTGGAGGTGGACGATCTGCCCATGAAGGGACTGCCCGGCTTGGATGTCAAGGCCGGACTGTCCAAGGTTTCGGGCAACAGGACCCTGTACCGCAAGCTCCTGACACAGTTTCAGGGCAAGTATCTTGGGGCCTGTGAAGACATCAGGACGGCGCTTGAGTACGGGAACATGGACGAGGCTTCCATCCAGGCCCACACAATCAAAGGTGTGGCAGCGAACCTGGGTGCCAGGGATCTGGCCCAGGCCGCCGGCGAGTTGGAGCGGGCACTCAGGGCAAAGGTGCCGAAGGTGGTAAAGCTTGTGGAGGAGGTGGAAAAGGCGCTGGACGTGCTGCAGCAGTCCCTCGCCACCATCGCTCCCCCTGAGGAGGATGCGCCTGCTCCCCATAAGGGTGTGATCGATATGGACAAGATCCGGTCGCTGCTTGCGGATATCGAAGCGTTCATGGATTCCGACCATTCCCGGGCCATACATCTGGCCCAGGACTTGAGCCGGGAAGTGGCTGGATCGCCGCATGAAAAAGAGGCCCGGACCATTCTCGAAATGCTCGATGACTTTGAGATGGACGAGGCCCTGGACAAGGTGCGGGACATGGTTAGGTTCATTAATAGCGAATGACGCTTCACCAGGGGGGACACCCTATACAGTACCCCGGCAAGGGGCCGGGATGAAATATAGAGAAGCACTGCATAATTCCCCGCAGACTTTGTTGCCGCGGAAAAGACGAATTCTCGTGTATTTCTCAATACACGTCGGCCTTGCCTTTTCCTTGCGCCTCTCCAGCGAACAATCCTACAGCACTTCCGAAGAATGTGATTAATCAGCGTTTGCATAAGGATATTTCCGGGAGATTGACATGGACATTTCCAAGATTCTCGTGGTGGACGACACGGTTGAGAATATTCAGATACTCATGGGCGCGCTGGAGGGCGAGTACGCCGTGGTGGCTGCCAAGAACGGTGAACGGGCCTTGAAACTGGCCTTCATGGAACAGGCCCCGGACATCATTCTGCTGGACGTGATGATGCCGGGCATGGACGGCTACGAGGTCTGCCGCCATCTGAAGCAGGACGTGCGCACCAGGGACATCCCGGTAATCTTCATCACCGCCCTGTCCGAGGCCGAGGACGAGGCCCGGGGTCTCTCCCTGGGCGCGGTGGACTATATCACCAAGCCCTTCAACCCCAGCCTGGTGAAGCAGCGCGTGAGAAACCAGCTGGACCTCAAGGCCCACCGAGACAATCTGGAGGAGCTGGTGCGGCAGAGGACCAACGAACTGCAGCTGGTCAAGGAGGTGACCATCGAGGCCCTGGCAACCCTGGCCGAGTACCGGGATCCGGAAACAGGGGGGCATATCAAGCGCACCCAGAGCTATGTGCGACTTCTGGCCCGCCATGTCCTGAAGCGGGAGCCCTTTGCCGCCGAGTTGGACAACGAGCGGGTGGAGCTTCTGTATCTCTCAGCGCCCCTCCATGATATCGGCAAGGTGGGAGTGCCGGACAACATCCTGCTCAAGCCCGGCAAGCTGACCCACGAGGAGTTCGAGGAGATGAAGCATCACTCCGAATACGGCAGGAACGCGCTGATGCGGGCAGAAAAGAAGCTGGGGGGCAACTCCTTTCTCCAGTGCGCCAGCGAAATTGCCTACAGCCATCACGAGAAATGGGACGGTAGCGGCTATCCCCTCGGGCTTGCGGAAGAAGCCATACCCCTCTCCGCCAGGCTCATGGCCATCGCCGACGTGTACGACGCGCTCATCTCCAAGCGCGTGTACAAAACCCCGTTCCCCCACTGCAAGGCAGTCTCCATTATCCAAGAGGGGCGGGGCACCCACTTCGACCCCGAACTCACGGACGCGTTTCTCGAACTGCAGGACGAATTCCGCGATATCGCGCTGGAATTCGCCGACTTCGAAGAGGAACGGGCCATGCTCATGAGCGACATGAAGTGTGACTGAGGACTTTCGGAGGAGAAGAGCTTCCCCCCTTCCTGAACCTCTTGCAACAATTCACCGAAAACCAGATGCGTTGCGACAACGCGCCTGGATGGTTTTCCCTCGCATAAATCTTCCCGGATTTTTTAAACCAGGGCCAATTCCATGAGAAAGGAGAGCACCGAGCAACTGAAGCCGTAAAAGGCCAAGTGCGCCACGGCCTTGCCGCGCAGCCCGGTGACGCGTCTGAACACGATGATCAGCAGGTAGAACAGCCAGATCACAAAGGGGAAGACCAGGCGCATGGAGGTGATGTCCATGGCGCCGTGCTGTACCCGCTGCACCATCAGTCCCGTGGGGATGCCCACGGTGAGCAAGGCCAGGCCGATGAACAGGGTGAACAGCAACACCCGGTCCAGCTGACCCAGGCTCAGGCGGAAGTGCTGGTCCAGCCGCAGGGTCTTTTCCTTGATGGCGCGTTCGCGCCTGATGAACACAAAGGCGATGCCGCAGGCCAGGGCAAAGAGGGCATAGCCCAGGGTGCAGGTCAGGATGTGCGTGATGAGCAGCGGCGTCACGGCAGCCTCCCCTTGTTCGCCGGGTTTTCCCCGGTCTCTTCATGGGGCGCATCCTCGGATGGCTTTCCAGGAGCGGGAGCTACGGCCTTGCCACGTTTGGTCAACTTGTAGATCAGGCGCCCGAGAAGGCCCGCTGTCACAGCGGAAAAAAAGACGGCGCCCATACTATTCGCTCCAGAAGCCGCGTCTGTTGCCGATGGCGGGCGGCTCTTCCCCGTGCTCCCATCGTGTCTTCACGTAACGTTTCCAGCCGGGGCAGAAGGACGTGTGCCATATCCAGAGCCTGCCGAGAAACGAACCGGGTGACTTTTCGGCTATGGGCCGGAACTTGCACTTATCGCAGGACATACGGGGCCGTTGGGTGTCGGATGTGCTTGTCATGGTGAACCTCTCTTGTGTGGCCGCCGCCCGCTTGTTGTGTTGAATGGACGGCTGGATCGGGGCCTGGAGTCGCGAAGCGCGCCAGCCCCCGTGTAAAACGATTCTGGCCATATTTTCAGCTTCTGGCAAGAGAATCATCTCGATCCTGCTACGGTTTGTAACAGATTGTAACCGGGGTGGAGCAGCTTGCCCAACAATGCGCATGAACTGGAGAAACAGCGGATATGGTTGCGGGAAATAATAATGGACATCCGTAATTTTGTTGCGGTGTTTCATATCCCGACTGGTTCCGAACAACCGCAACCTCACGAGGTCCCCCATGCTTCATTCGCAACTGCCGCTTCGCATGCTCCTATTGTCCCTTCTGGCATGTATCCTGGCGTTTCCATCGGTGTCACGGGCAATGTCCCTGGCCGAGTACACCGCCACATACAAGGACAAGAACGTGGTCCCGGGCAAGGATTCGGTGACCTTCTATGGGGCGCGGATATACCTGGATCAGAAACAGGTGAACTTTTTCGACTGTCACCCCCTCATCATGGAGTACAAAGGGAAAAGGCTGATCGATCATGAGGCCCCCCCTGACTACGAGTCGTACTGTGCCGGAGGGTTTGTGGAGGAGGCCAACATTGCCAGGGATTTTCCTGCAAAGGGCATGGTGACGCTGGCGTTCGGCATGAGCGGCACCTTGAACAGGGGGTCCAATGCCACGGCTTTTATCACGGCCTGGAATGGCAAATTGAATCTGAACATGATGGGCGTACATGGCTATGTGGACAATGTGGAGGATATTTTCGACCTGAAAAGCGGCATGCTGAAAGGTGTCAACAACCTGTGGAATGTGTGCGCAGGAGGGGATGACTGCCCCAACATGTGTTTCAACTGCAACGGCTGTGTGGCCAAGGCCATCCATTTCATGAAATTCGTGAACGGCAAGTGGGTGGATGTGAAGCCGGGAGAATGCAAACAGGCCTATGCTGAGCTGTATGAGTTCGAAAAGGGGAAGCTTGAAACGTTGTCCAGGGAAAAAGGCCTGGGATACAAGGCCCTTTCCAACGATCCGGAAACAAGCGCCTACTTTGGAAGAAACGTGGCGCATCAGGCCTGGTATTGCCTCATGCAAGGGCTTTCCGATGGCGAATGCCTCAAGCGTATCAGGCAGTACATGCCCAAACAGTGCGCCAGGGATTTGCTTGGCCAACTCAAGATGGAGCTTGCGCCTCAATAGGGAGGGCGATTCAGGACCGATGTGTGCCCTTCGCAGGTATGACGGCTACTTTTGGGTCCCGTAATTCTCCATGAGGGTCCACCCTCCGATGCCGTTCTTGAGCAACGGGACATGTATCCACATTTTTCCGTTGTCCAGTTTGATGATGCCCTGCGCCCCGATGACGTCGTTTTTGTCCAGGGAGGCGAGGGGCAGGGAATCCTCTGTGGGGCCGCAATAGATGGTGGCCTTGTCCGCCTTCACCACGATCTTGTCGCTCTTCAGGGAGAAGAGGTCCAGTTTCTCCGGCATGACTCTGACGGCGCGGGCGTAGCTCTTTTGATCCGTTTCCCTGGGCACCACGTTTTCGATGAGCCTCGTCAGGTCCGAAGGCACTCCGGTCGTGACCTGAAGCCTTGTGCCGTCATAATACAGCAGGCAGGGGTAGCCCAGCGGTCCGATCTTCTCCTGCAGCTTGACCTGCACGAAATTCACGCTGATCTGATTCCACTCGTCGATTATGGCGGCCTTTTTGTCGTCCGAGCATTTGATCTTCACCCTGCCGTAGTACTTGGCCAGAAGCAGGGGATCGCGCGAAAGCGCCAGATTGGCGTTGACGCACTGCTCATAGGGGGATTTCGGGCTCAGCATGATCCAGCGGAACTGCACTTTCTTGTTGAGGCCGCGTGTCCTTTTGTACAGCGCCTTGCAGGCCGGACACCATCCGGCTCCCAGAACATATATGTGCCGGCCGTTGTCCGGGCCGTCCGGAATCCAGCTCAGGCCGTCGAGTATCTCGAGAATATTGCTGTCGTTTATGTTGGTGGTCAGATCGGCCATTTCGGCGGATGCCGAGGTGTGCAGCAGACTCAAAACGAGAAACATGCATATGAGCTTCATCTTGTTCATTGTCACCTCGTTGTTTTGTAACTGCTAGTAGGCATGAATTTTTAGCGCAAGTAAATTTGTGTGAAATTTTCGGTGCTGGTGGAACGCTTCGAAGTCCGGTGGCCGAACGGCCAGGATAGCTGAGTAATGTGTTCGTTTGATGTCCCGCTCCCGGTGAGAGAATTCTTCCTGGCTTCCCTCCTGGCCGGGCGGAATCGCATATGCTGCGGGGTGCAAGCGGGCTTGGAGAGTGGAGCGGGAGCGCTGGAACATCTTGTATCGCCGGGTTTGATTCTGTTGGCAGGATTATGCGTTGGGTATCCTGTTAATAAAAAACAATTTTAGTGGTTTGTTTTGAAATGAAAATTAGGTGCTTCGGGGACAGTTTTAGATTCCCTGGGATAATTTCCAAATGATAAAGTGTTTCAGAGCTTGGCTGAGACATGTATATTGTGTAAAGATTGATGTCAGGATCGATTTTGACAGTGGTCTGTCTCTCAAATGGAGAGATATTGCAAGTGTGTTCTTGTTCTCAATAGAAATTTTTTGTTATTTTTTTGAAATTGACATTTTTAGTGGCTGGCGAGCCGGCAGTGCCAGGTTGTTGGATTGCAGGTATTGAAGTTCTGTTTCAGGTGTATTGTGTCATCTGCTGGAGATGCTGAAATATCATGTGGCCTGTGCAAAAGAAAAGAAATCTCGAACCTTTCGAAGCAAGGACATATCGTCGTTTCGACGATGTTCCCGAATTTTCGTCCGGAATTGTGGATGGGTACTATGTCGCCAAGGCCCATCTCGATTCGCCTGTGGTGCTCCATTTCAACGGAGCCATCAACCACGACAAGTATAAAGTCCTTCCTGTGTACCACGGCTGGTCCTGGTTCAGGAATGTGGACGCATCCTTTGTTCACACGCATGATGAAATGATCACCGCGGAGAACAAGCTGCCACTGGCGTGGTACATTGGAGGGCATCTCGTCGATCTTATGGAAAAGATCAGGGACTCCTTGAGAGGCATGCTTGGGGGAAGACGCGTTGACCTCGCGGTGGGCACCTCCTCGGGAGGGTTTGCGGCGTTTCGCGCCGTGCAGATCGGGATCGCGGACAAGGGACTCGCGGTGAATCCCCAGACGGATATCCTGAAGTACCACAGGAAGTGGGTCAGGCATTACCTGGAGCAGATCTGGAACGGCGATTCCAGGAACAGTGTACTGGCGATGAGGAAGGATCTGTTGTCATTCATAGGGCGGGAAAGGCCCGGAGCACTGTTCTACTACTATCAGAACGAGGATGACGTATTTCACTTCAAAAACCACTATGTTCCTTTTCGTGACGCGGTGGCCTCCCATTACAAGAGCGAACCCAGCCCCTGGAACTTCACCGTTTACAGCAACGCAGAGTTCACGCACCATCCGCCCCCCGAAGAGATCTTCACGCAGTGGGTGCTTCATGTCCTCGGGCAGCAGCACCGGATTGAAACCATGGGTGAAAAGCTCACCCGCCTTGCCCGGAAAGTACTGTCGACCGGCCGTTTGCTCTCTGCCTGGGCGGTCATGACGCTCTGCTCCCTTGCGGAACTCTTGAGCGATATGGGCTGCGCGCTTGCCGCATTCTAGCGAGAGCCATTACGAGAAGCACCCGTTAGGCAATGCATTTGACATTGCCTGCCCCTGATCACGGACTTATACTCGGGAAATGGAACAAAACATTTTTGCCGTGGGCGATATCCACGGTTGTCTGGACAAATTGCGCGCCCTCATGAAACGCCTGCCCCTGAACCCCGGAGACCTCGTGGTCTTTCTGGGCGACTATATCGACAGAGGTCCGGACACGCGTGGTGTGTTGGACTACCTGCTGGGATTCCGAGCCAGACATCCGAAAACCGTATTCCTCATGGGCAACCACGAACATTTGCTGCTGGAATACTCCCGCACCGGCGATGCCGAGGATCTGCGAGCCCTCAGGGGGTTGGGCGTGGAGGCCACCCTTGAGAGCTACGGTGCGGACGTGGCGTCGCTGCGGGACCTCTCCTTCATGCCCGTGGAGCACGTGCACTTTCTTCAGGAATTGGCCCCGTTTCACAGGCAAGGGGAGTGGCTGTTCGTGCACGCCGGGGTGCCGGAAGGTTGCGCGCCCGAGGACTGCCCCCTCGAGCGGATGCTCTCCATTCGCGGCACCTTTCTCTCCACCCCATGGGAGGGGAGCGGGACCGTGGTATTCGGTCACACCTCGTTCGAGACGCCCTTTGTGATGCGGGGCAAGATCGGCATCGACACGGGAGCCGACAAGGGCAACCTGCTGACAGCCGTGGAGCTGCCCGCCAGACGTTTCCATCATGCCTGAAACTCGACCCCCTCGAGGGACAGATTTCCCTGCAAGAAGGCTTGCGCCGCCATTTCCGGCGCGTCGTCGCTGGTCATGGCCCCATCCATGAGCCTACTGAAGCCCAGCAGGCGCCCCAGCATGCGAAGCTGCTCCGCCGTCTTCTCCATGTCCTCGCCGGAAAGGGACGCCGTGACCAGGTCTCCCCGGGTGTCGATGAAAAAACCCTTGGCGTGCAGGATCTTGCCGATGAAGGCCGCCCGGCGTTCGCGCTGGGCCTGGGTGGTGCCCCCCCCCTTGAACCGGAAACGGATGTGGTTTTCCCGGGCAAAGGGGCCGCATACGCTGTCCACCATGGCAAAGTGATAGTCCACCCGCGCGTTGAGGTTCAGGTAGTCCCGGGAGATCAACGCGTAGTTCTGCGTTCCAAGGGGGCGCTCCCCCCGCTGGTCCGTGATGGAGCGCGACATCAGCCCCTGCACGGAGAGTTGCGGAGGCGCCTGCCGCCAGCGCAGCCCCGGCGTGAGCATGCCCTGGCACAACGCCGCGAGGGGCGCGGACCTGAGTTCCTCCAGCAGGACCTTGCGCCCCACCTCCGGGAGCAGGCCGCCGCCAAGGTCGATGATCAGGAAGTGCAGGGGCACACCGGCAAGCCACTTGATAAGGCTGTCCGCCTCCCCGGCCACCTCGTCTCCGGCCTGGAACATGCTCATGAGCGCCTTTTCGTGGCAAAAGCGCACGATATCGTGCAAGGAGTGGCACTCCTGGATGGAAAACGTCGGACCGTAGGCGTCGGTCAGATGCAGGGGCACCACCATCTCCCGCACCCGCGCCGCCAGAGAGGGGAGTTCACGTTTCACCTGGCGGGCTTCCCTATGGCGGGGGGCGGCAGTGAAATTCGCCGGGGCCTCCAGCACCTGATGCTCATCAGCGTCCAGGATCACGGACGCGCCCTGGGCAATGGCTTCCGTGGCGCCGTCCGCCCCTGTGAGCATGGGCAGTCCGAGTTCCCGGGCCACGCAGGAGAGATGGTCCGTGGGATTGCCCAGCTCCACCACCACGGCCTCCACCTTTGACAGCAGCGGAGCGGCGTTCACCATGCTCTGACGCAGCACCAGCACCACCGCTCCCTCCGGGAGGGGCGCTTGCAGGTCCTCCTCGCTGCGGACGATCCTGGCCACACCGGCCGCCCTTCCAGAGGAGGCGCAGATCCCGCCGGATAACAGGGGCTTGCCCCGCAGGCGGCTGGCCACGCGGATACCCTTGCCCCGCAACGGGATGGTCCTGGATTGCAGGAATTTCAGCCTGTTGTTTCGGTCGATGGCCCACTCCAGATCCTGGGGAGCGCCGAACAGGCTCTCCGCGAACACCCCCCATTGGACAAGGGACTCGACCTCCTCCCGGGTAAGCACGGGCGCGTGGACCTCCTGCTCCGTAAGCGCTGCCGAACGCAGCCCGCCGTCCGCGTCCACCACATCCGCAGTGCCTTTCTCCGCGATGAAGGACTGGATGTCAGAGGGGTTTTCCCGCAGGGGGAGGAAGATGTCCGCGGGTGCGCTGCCCCCCACCGCTCTGGTGCCAAGGCCGGGAACTGCGGTGATGAGCAGCCTGCCGCTCTCCGGCTCCGTGGGGTGCATGGTGAACATGACACCCGCAACGCGGGCGTCCACCATGGCCTGGAAGGCCACGGCCATGTCGAAATCCAGGGCCGGAAGACCCGCGCGCAGCCTGTACGCCAGGGGGCGGGGGCCGAAATTGCTGGCGATGACGCGTCTGTACGCGTCCAGCAGAGCCTCCTCTGTGATGACGTTGAGCACGGAGGTGAACTGCCCGGCAAAGGAATGCTCGGGGCGGTCCTCGGCCAGGGCGCTGCTGCGCACCGACACCGGCGCCTCACCGAGCACGCGCCACCCCGCCAGCAGGGCGCGGACCAGCGCAGGGGGAACAGGAGCCTCGAGGATGGCCAGTTGTACTTCCCGGGCCGCCTGGCTGACGTCGGCCTCGCTGTCGTTCACCGCGTCCGGGGCGACCTCGGCGAGGTGCCCGAGTTTCTGTTGGATCACCTCGCCAAGGCCGTTGAGTTCCAGAAACATGCGGCAGGCAAAGGTGGTGGCCGCGAAGCCCGGCGGCACCTCCACCCCTGCGTTGAGCAGCTCTCCCAGGAACGCGGCCTTCCCCCCCACCAGTCCGGCCTGCACCCGCCCCAGGGCCTCGAAGCCCAGGATCAGGGGCGCGTCCGCGAAGCTGTTGGAGGAGTTTCCGGGGCCCCCCTTTGAAGCGTAGGGGGCCAGCCCGGGTGCGGCCTCCCGGAGAGCGGCGGAGAGGTCCTCGTGCAGCGTGTACAGGGCGGCATGACGGTTGCACGAAAGGCGGTTGACACCGTCCACCAGCTCGAAGGTCACGGCCAGCAGCTCCTCGAGCAGTGTGTCCAGTCCCTTGCGGTTGAGTAGCGCGGCGTCAAAGCCGCTGAGCAGTTCCAGGGCGCGTTCGTTGCCGTCCAGGATGGAGCGGAAGGTGTGGTACTTGGCCTTGAGGCCGCGAAGCGCCTCCTCCTCCCGCGCCTCCCGCCGCCTGCGCCACAGTGACAGAAGCCACTGGATCATGACTCGCGCTCCTGGTCGTTCCGCTCCTTCATGGTGTCGAATTCCTCCACGAGCCGCTTGAAAGATGTTTCATGCAGGTCCATGCTCTCCTCGTTGTCCATGACCAGATCCAGCTGCCTGGCGTAGGAGGAGAGCAGTCCCACGTGGCCAAGGGTCACCGCCATGGTCTCTCGGTCCACCACTTTGAGCCTGGCCGTGATCAGGTCGCCCTTGACCGCCACGTTGAAATGCATCCTGGCCAGTATCCTGTGCAGCAGTCCCACCCGTCTGTACTTTCTGTCGTTGTCCGCAAATCCACCGGCAAAGCGGAAGTAGATGTGGTTTTGGTTGGGCGCGTCACCCATCATGGCGTCGATGACGTTGAAATGGTATCCCATGCGCAGGCTGATGTTGCAGTACCCCGGAGCCACGATGGCCAGGTTCCGCCCGGCGTGCTGGGCAGGAGAGCTCAGCAGCGCGGAGGTGCGCTGCATGCCCGAGATGATGTCGCGCATGGAGACGTTCACCCCGCCTCGGTTGTTCCAGGCGTGGTCCAACCCCAGGACGAAGTAACGCAGGGGCTCGGAGAGCACCTGATCCAGGGTCACGTCCGTGTCGGCGTCCCTTGGCAGGCCGCCTCCGGCGTCCACCAGCCCCATGTTCAGGGCGGGGTTGTCCACGAGCCGATGGGAGTGGGTCGCGCCCTTGCCCTGTTTGCCGGTCTCCAGGAGTTCCTCCACGGAGCGTTCGTGAACATAGTGGATGATGTCGTGATAGCTACGGCAATTGTCCGGGCTGAAGTCCTTGGAGTCGGGATTCACCAGCCGCAAGGGCATGATGAAACGCAGCAAACGGCGCAGGGTGGTGTACTCCGGGTCGGTGGCGAAGAACTCGGACCCGGCCCTGTCATGGCGCAGCAAGGAGGCGATGGCGCCCTTGTAGACCACGGGCACGGATGCATCCAGGGTGACCTCGGCGCCGGGTTCCAGGGCCGTGAGGGCCCCTTTTGCCCCCACCACCGCGGGGATGCGGTACTCCCTGGCCAGGGTGGCCAGGTGGCCGATGGGCGAGCCCAGCTCGGTGATCAGGGCTCCGGCGCGCAGCAGGAAGGGCGACAGCCTGGGCGTGGATGCCCGGGCCACCACCACCGCCCCCAATGGGAGCCGGTCCGGATCGTCCGTATCCCGGACATGCACGACAGTCCCGGTCATCACGCCGGCCTGGGCGGTGGTGCCGCCATGGAGCAGGGGCAGGGCGCCCGCCAGTTCCTCGGAGAGCTCCCCGATATCCTCGTCCTGCTCCTCGAGGGGCAGGGGCTCCACGTCCAGGATGCGGGGATCGCCGCGCTGGTTCAGCCGCCAGACCAGCTTCTGCGGCACGCCCTGGGCGCGCTCCAGCAGCATTCCGGCCTCGGCCAGGCGGCGCTGCCGTTCCGCGTCCAGGAGCGCCCCCCCCCGCAGGAGGTTCCCCTCATGGGGGGCGTTGAGCTTTTTCCCGTCAGGCAGGCGCTGCTGCCCATTTTTGGGGGCGATTTCGGACCGCAGCAAGGGGAAGGGTTGTGTCCGGCGCAACAGGTAGTATTCCCGTGCGGATTCCAAGGATGGGTCTGGGGAAAAGTTGATGGAGAGTGCGTCGGCTTCAAGGATGCCCCTGTCCAGGGTCATCAGGGTGCCCTGGTACTCCCCGAATACGGCCTCGCGCACGCCGATGGCCAGATCCGCGTCAGGCAGCGCCTCGTCTACCAGGCGGAGGAGTGCGGCCAGGTCCTGCTCCAGGGTCTCGGCGGAGGATTCCCGGTCCAGGCTCCGGGGCATGCTCCGCATCTCGCCGGGGCCGGCAGGGCAGGGGCTCAAGGTCAGGGCGCAGGCTCCTCCTCTCCTGGAGAACAGCTGCTCGGCTTCTTCCCGCACGGCCAGGGCCAGATCCTCCGGAAGGGGTCCTGGCAGCGCCACTGTCTGAAGCGCGGCCCTGCAGCCCGTCACCGTGACCACGAAGCCGTCCACCGCGCCGGTCTCGGGCATGCGCAGGAGCTCGGCCAGGCAGGCGTTGGGCAGGCCCACAAGGGGGAGGCTCTCCCAGTGGATTTCGGGGAAGGCCAGGGTCAGGCGCAGGGCATGGGGGCCCAGGCCGCCGGACAGGATGTCCTCAAGGATGCCGGTGATGTATTCGTACTGGTCGTAAAGTTCCACATAGCGGTCCGAGGCCATGGCGTTCAGGCTGTAGACCACCTGGTGCACGTGCCTGGCAAGCTCCCTGACGGATGCGTTGAGAAAGGCGTTGTCAAAGATGAACTCGCCTCCCAAGGCCTGTTCCATCTCCGCGATTTTTTCCATGATGGTGTTGTTCAGCTCCAGGATGCGTCGGAACTTGTGCACCAGGGAGCGGACGGAATCCGGCCCCTGCCGCTGTGCCTCGGCAGAGTGGGGGCGATCCAGGAGTGACGACAGCCAGTTGCGCATCGCAGGGCTCCAGGGGTGGGAGTGCGTTGTTTATAGGGAAAACCCTTTCGTGAAAGGGTTTTTCCCCGGAAAACAATTCTTAACGACTTTACTATTCTTTCATTCCAGCGAAGCAGGGCCGCGGCCCGCCTCGATGCGTTTGATGATTTCCAGGATGTCGTTGAGCTTGAACGGCTTGGCCAGGAAGTCGTAGGCGCCTTTGCGGAACGACTCCTTTGCGGTGTCCAGGGTGGCGAAGCCGGTGATGACCACGACGCCTGTATCCGGAGATATCTCCTTGATTTTGGCAAGAAAGCTCATGCCGTCCATGCCTTCCATCTTGAGATCCGTGATGACCACGTCAAAGGGGGCCTGTTCGAATCTCGTCATGGCCGAGGCGCTGTCCGTCATGGTTTCCACCTCGTAGCCGGCCTTTTGAAAGGCGGGTTTGAGTCGCTTGCACACAATGGGCTCGTCGTCCAGTATCAGGATGCGTGTCTTTTCGGTGGATGGTTGCATGGTCAATTCTCCAAAAATTTATTGATTCGCTCCATGAATGTGGTCACATGCTGTCGCAGATCGCCCTCTGTGCACAACACCACATCCAGTTGCCGGGTATATGCCACCAGGCCCCCCAAAACTACCATCCTTTCCACACCCCGGTCCAAGGGGAATTTCTTGATCCGCCCCACCACGAGATCTCCCCGGATTTCCGTACGAAAATCAAACCGTTCCAGGATATCCGCGATGAACCTGACCCTTCTGGAGCGGCGTTCGATGCCTGTGACACCCCCCAGAAACCGGAAGTAGATGTAGTTGTCGTTGAGCGTTTCCGCCATGTAGGCGTCGATGATGTTGAAGTGATACCCAAGGCGCAGGTGCAGGTTGACGTAGTTTTTCGAGATCACGGCAAGGTTCCTGCCGATGCGCTGGGGCATTGCCTGGGACGTGGTGAAGGTCTTGGTGAAGCTGGACATGAAGCTGCCGAAGTCCAGGGATACCGGCGTGATGTTCCACATCCCGGTTTCCAGGACACCCTTCAGGAGGTTGGCAAAGGGGATGGAGGCCACGCCCTCGACCGGGATCTCGTTGTCAGCGTTTTGCGCGGAGGGTTTCAGCCCGTCCTCGATGTCCAGCACCGTGAGTCCCAGAGGGATTTCCGAGGCCAGGTGGTGGCTCTTGGTGTTCAGGTTTTCCTTTTCGCTCACCCAGATGAGTTCCTCCACCGCCTTTTCATGGATGTAGCGCGTGATGTCGTGATAGGTGCGGCAATGGGTGGGGGTGAACTCCTCGCTCTTGGGGTCCACCAGATGCAGGGGCGCGACCATGGAGAGCACCCTGCGCAGCAGCCGGTACTCGTAGGAGTCCTCGAACACGCACTGACCGGTAAGCTCGAAGTGGCGCAGCTCCCTGATGATGCCCCGGTAGATCCTGTTGTGGCTGGCGTCCAGGGTGATCTCCTGGCCGTTCTTCAGGATGGAGGTGGCGTTGCCCGTGTTCACCAGCGTGGGGATGCGGTGCTCCCTGGCGATGGTGGCCATATGCCCCGCAGGGGAGCCGACGTCGGTGACAATGCCCTTGATCTTGGACATGACCCTGGAAAAGCGGGGCGAGGTGAACCTTGCCACGAGGATGGCGTTGTTGGGCATGTCGCGCAGGTCCTGGTCGTTGAGCACCACGTGGACCTTGCCAAAGGCCACGCCGTGCTGCACCACCACGCCCTGGAGAGGGTACTCCTCCGCGTCCTCCACCTGGGAAAAAACGGGCACATCCGAGGGCTGCTCCACATTCAGGGGGCGCGCCTGCAGGATGTTGAGCTTGCCATCCTGGTCAAAGCTCCACTCCACCTCCAGGGGGCGTTTGAGATAGTCCTCGATGCTCAGACAGGTCCAGGCCAGGTGACTCATCTGTTTCCGGGTGAGGCACGGCTTGTTGCGCCGCTCCTCGGGTACTTCCTCCCACACCGCGTCGCCCATGGGCGAAAGCCGCAACTGGCATTGCCTGTTGCCGTAATGCATGTTCAGGCACAAGTACGGGGGCTCGCGGTCCAGGACCACGGTGTCCGCGTCGATGGTACCGTCCATGAGCGGGGCTCCCAATCCGGGGGCGCAGTGCACGATCATGGACTCGGAGGGCGCATCCACATGGGGGCCGGAGGGGTAGGTGTGCAGGATGCCGCTGACAGCGGCGTCCACCATGATCTGCACTCCCACGGCCAGGCCCAGCTCCTCCTCGCGGAAGCCGTGGAGCAGCCTGTAATTCCAGGCCTGCGGCGTGTAGGTGGCGGCCACCACTCGCTTGTAGGTGTCCATGAGGTTTTCCGGGGACACGCCGAGGATACTCTCGTACTGCCCCGCAAAGGTGCTCAGGTCGCCCTCCCCCCAGGCGCTGCTGCGCACGGCCAGTAGGGGTGTGTCGCCTCCGCCCATGCCCTTGGTGCGTGAGATCAGAGCCTTGGCCTGTGCATGGATGTTCTCCGCCAGGGCCTTGGGCGGTTCGGTCTTCATGATGGCCAGGCGCATGGAGTCGCAGATGTGCTCAAAACCCTCCTCGTCCTTGCCGTCCCAATTGGAGATCAGGTCCGAGGCCATGAACCGCAGCCCCCCGGCGTCCAGGAAATCGAAAAACGCCTTGGTGGTGATGACGAAGCCGTCCGGGACCTGGTGCCCCAGCACGTTGCGCGCCATGCCCAGGGTGCTCATCTTGTTCCCTGCGCAGTGCTCGGACTCCAGGCTCAAGTTCTCCAGAGGGATGGTCAGATTGTTCTGCAAAAATGAGTGTTTGCCCGCGATTTCCTCGTGGAGGGCGAACTGGATGCGCTCAAAGGCCGTGAACAGGTCCACGCTCTTTGAGTGGGTCAGTACGCTGAAATCGGAAATGAGCTTGAAGACCGCGTCGCCGAGTTCTTCGCATGAGGAGAGGATGTACTGCTTGTCAAAGATGTACTCGCCCCCCAGCTTGTCGCCCATGTCGCTCATGAGTTCCAGGATGTGGTTGTTCCTCTGGAGGATGCCCTTGAATTTCCGGAAGATGGCCCCAAAAGGCATGGGCTGGTTCCGGGAGCGCCAGAAGGAGAGTACATTGTTCAGATTCATGACTTATTCCGCTGCCCAGGAGGGGTTGCCGGGGGGCAACCTTGTCTCTTTCGAGAAAAGGCTGTCCCCCCGACCCCCCTTCCAAAGACTTTTACAAGTTCACTATTTCAAAAAAAAGTCCACTAGTTAGAAAAGTATTGGAAAGGGGTGCCCGAGGGGAGAACCTTTTTTCATGAGATGTTCCCCTCGGAAATCCTTGCATGGAGATCTTTCCCAAACCTAATGGGCGCCTCCCTTGTCCTTGAATACGAAGCCCACGAGCAGGCCGCTGAGAATGGCGATGATGGTCGCCAGCACGCCGTAGAGCAGGCCGTGGTCAAAGGCCAGCCTGGACATGAAGCTGGGCATGCTGACCAGCCGCACCTCGAGGGGCTTGGTGCTCCGAGTCGTGACCGCGCCGTCCTTCACTGCGAAGACGTCCACTGTGTACTGTCCCGGAGTGAGGTTGGAGGGGACGCTCAGTTCGGCCTCAAAGGGCTGCAGGCCGTCCTGGGCCGGGGACATGGCGATGGTCGTGGCGTTCTCCTGGTACAGGGTCTCATGCGTTTTCAGGGAGATCAGCTGGTGGATGAGTTCGGTCCTGTCCCCGGAATCAGGCTCTATGGCGATGTCCTTCAGGTTGTTCTCGGGCAGCAGGGCGGTGCCGGGCTCTCCGAGTTCCGACAAGGGGCGCGTGGAGCCGAGCAGATAGAGCTTGGGTACGCCGTCAAAGGTCACTGAGTCCATGTTCATCCACAGAACGCCCAGAACCTTGCCCTTGCGTTTCATGTGCAGATCCGAGGGGGCGCCGGTCATGCGGATGATCACGTCGCTGTCCGCGGGCACCTTGCCGGTGACCCGTACGCTGGTACCGTTGTATGTGGTGCCGATGCCGAGGGTCTCGGGGGAGACCGTGATTGGGATCTCTCCGGACGCCATGGAGGCGGGGACAATGGCCAGGGTCAGCAGCAGGCAGAGAATGAAGGTGATGGTTCTATTCATGATTAATGCCCCCCTACGTAGGCCAGCAGCACGTCGGGCGTGGCCACCAGGCCGTAGAGCATCTTGCCCATGACCGCCAGGACGAGTGTGGCCAGGAGAATCTTGAGCTGATCGCCCTGCAGTTTGCGGCCGATCTTGGTGCCGATCTGCGCGCCCACGGTGGAGCCCACGAGCAGCAGAAAGGCCAGTACGAAGTCCACGGTGTGGTTCTGCATGGACTGCATGATGGTCACGTTGATGCAGGTGAAAAGAATCTGGAACAGGCTGGTGCCCACCACCACGTGCATGGGCATGCGCAGCAGGTAGACCATGACCGGAACCATGATGAAGCCGCCCCCCACTCCCATGATGGCCGCGAGCACGCCCACCATGACGCCGAGGAACAGGGGCATGATCATGGACATGCGCACGCCGGAGCGGGTGAAGTTGGTCTGCAGGGGCAGCTTCCGCAGCAGCCTGGCAAAGCCGGACTCCTTCCTGGGTTTGGCCACCTCGGAGGTCTTCTTGCTCTTGTGCATGGACTGCAGGCTCTCCAGGAACATGTAGCCCCCGACAAAGCCGAGCATGAGCACGTAGGTGATGTTGATGAGAAAGTCGGCGTTGCCCATTGCCCTGAGAATCTTGATGACCTGGACGCCGAGGGTGCCGCCGATGACGCCGCCGATGAGCAGGAGCAGGCCCATCTTGAAGTCCACGTTGCCCAGGCGGAAGTGCGCCAGGGTGCCGGAGGTGGAGGCTCCCACGATCTGGTTCGAGTCGGATGCGGCGGCCACGGTGGCCGGGATGCCCAGCATTATGAGAAGAGGCGTCATGAGAAAACCCCCGCCCACCCCGAAAATCCCGGAGAGAAGGCCGACGACTCCTCCCAGTCCGAGAACTGTGGCGATGTTCACGCTGTTGCCCGCGATGGGCAAGTACAGATGAAGCGGTAAGATCATATTCCGTCCCCTTTGGGTGTTATTTTTCTTGGCGAGACGATTTCCACGCGGCAGGATACCCGGTGCCGGATCATCCTCAGAGAGGCCAGCTTGTGATCCATGGCGCCGTCCGGGCCGTCGTGCTCCGTCACGATCAAGGTGATTTTGTGGTTTTCCGCGAATTTGATCACTTCCTGTTCATAGTTCCCCTCCGAAAAGAATAGGTCCACGTGAATTCCAGTTTCATTGGCCGATTTTATTCGCCGCTCGAGATCCTGTAGGAAATTCCTGTCTATGCCTTTTTTCTTTCCGCTGGCCGGGGTAACTACAAGCACAAACAGTCTGGCTTCGATCCTGGACGCCAGGGCGAGTGACCTCGAGAGAGCTTCCATGGCCGCGCTTCGGCCGTTCATTGTCACTAGTATCCGTTCCATCAAACACCTCGTGCAAAAGGGAGCAAGCTGGGTGCCAAAAAAATATGCCTTTGATGGCAGTGAGTTGGTTTTGGAGAACGGATTTTTCCGGAACAATCTTTTCAAAATGGAACATTGATTGGTCTCGCCCCCTGGACATGTTTCGAAATGGAACGTACTTTCAGGCATAGCAAGAGAACATGCGGCTTTCCGGCTGGAATGAACATTGCTCGTCTTTCGCTGACCGGATCGCGTCGAAACAGGTTCACGGTGCCTGGAATCGCCCCCAAGAGGAGCGGAATCCGGCGCGGGACGGGCGTTTGAGGCGGAAGGCGATATGTGTTCAATAATTCACGGAACAAGGAAGGCGAGATGAGTACACGGAAACAGGATCCGGCACCGTTTCAAAGCAGCGGAGTGAAGGGCATCTGGAGATCGATCAAGGGCAAGATATTTCTCGTTTTTCTCGTGACCTTCATCTCGATTCTCGCCCTGGCCCTGCTCAACTACTTTAGCATGAACTCGGTGAGGCAGCGCCTGCTGATCCTGGAACGGTACGAGGACGTGCTGAACAACATTCTCGAGGTGCGGCGTCTGGAAAAGAACTTCCTCCTTTACGACAACCCGGACAGCTTGCAGGAGAGTCTGGCCCACCTGCGGAACATGCGGGAGCTGCTGGACACCTACAGCGAGGACATCAACAAGATCATAGGGGAGAGGGAGTACCGGGAGCTTCTCGACACCTTCGAGAAGTACGAGACCGCCACCCTGACGGCCAGCCAAGGGGGGCTCTCGGACAACGACGGCATCCGGGCTCTGGGCAAGCGGCTCATGGAGTCGGCGCAAAACATGCTCGAAAAAAAGCGGGAACGGATTCACCGCGCCATCAGCAGGACCTCCTACATCCCCTTCACATCCCTGGCCATCATCGGATTGCTCATGGTCATGGTGGTGGAGCTGGTCTCCATGGGGCTGCTGCGCCCCTTGAACAAGCTCAAGATCACCACGCAGCGGGTGGCTCGCGGCGACTTCCGCCCCATCCCCATGGACCCCAAACAGCTCACCGAAATTTCCGCCCTGGTGGCGGCCTTCAACCGCATGGCCTACGAACTGGACACCAACCATGAGGACCTGGTGCAGGCCAGGAAGATCGCGGCCCTGGGCACCTTCACCGCGGGCATTGCCCACGAGCTGAACAACCCCATCAACAATATTTCCCTCACCGCGGAGACCATGCAGGAGCTCTACGAGGAGCAGCTGGACGAAGACGGCAGGGAGATGATCCAGGACATCATCGCCCAGGCCGACCGCGCCGGAGAGATCGTCAAGAATCTCTTGGACTTCTCCCGCACAGAGCACCCCGTGCTCAAGCATCTGCAGGTGAGGAAGGTCATCGCCAGCACCACGAACCTGCTCAAGAACCAGTTCATGGTGTCAGGGGTGCGCCTGGAGGTGGACATCCCGGGTGACATCCCGCCCCTGCGGGGGGATCTGCGCAACCTGCAGCAGGTGTTCATGAACCTGCTGTTGAACGCCATGCACGCCATGCCCGGGGGCGGCGCCATCGCCATCCGGGCCCGGGAGGCCGAGGGCATGGTGCGTATCGACGTTGAGGACCAGGGCACGGGTATAGATCCCGAGGTGATACAGAACATCTTCGAGCCCTTCTTCACCACCAAGGAGGTGGGCAAGGGCACGGGCCTGGGGCTGTCCGTGACCTACTCCATAGTGCAACGCCACGGGGGGCGGATGGAAGTGAAGAGCGAGCCGGGCAAGGGCAGCGTGTTCTCGGTGTACATCCCGGAGTCGGAGAAAATCGGATAGCAGAGTCATTATTGGGGGAGCGCTTTCCTCGAACAGCAACAGGGTATGGTGCGACATATGAGCACACCACGCGTCGCGGTCATCGACGACGAGGCCACGGTCTGCCGCAGGCTGGACCAGATACTCACCAGGGACGGCATGGAGGTGGAGACATTCTCCTCGGGCAAGTCGTTCCTCTCCCGCCTGGACAGGGCCGATTTCGACCTGGTCATTTCGGACCTGAAGCTCCCGGACTGCGACGGCACGGACATCCTGCAACGGGTGAAGAGCAAGAACCCCCACATCGAGGTCGTCATCGTCACCGGGCACGGTTCCATCGAAACGGCCATCCAGGCCATCAAGCTGGGCGCCTATCACTATGTCACCAAGCCGCTGAAGCTGGACGAACTCAGGCACTGCGTACGGGGCGCCCTGGATAAGCTGGAGATGCGCAAGGAGAACACCCGGCTACGGGAGGCGTTGCGGGAGCGGGACGGGCTGGGCGGCATCATCAGCTCGGACCCGGTGATGCTCGACCTGTTCTCCCTGGTGCGCAAGGTGGCGCCCGTGGACTGCAACGTGCTCATCCAGGGAGCCAGCGGCACGGGCAAGGCCCTGTTCGCCCGCGCCCTGCATAATCTGAGTCCGCGCAAGGACAGGCCCTTCGTGTCCTTCAACTGCGGCGGATTCACCGAGGAGCTCATCACCAGCGAGCTCTTTGGCTATGAAAAGGGGGCCTTCACCGGCGCCACCGCCACCAAGATAGGCCTGTTCGAGGCCGGGGCAGGGGGCACGGTGTTCCTGGACGAGATCGGGGAAATGCCCCCGAGCATGCAGGTGAAGTTGCTGCACGTGCTGCAGGAGCGCCGGATTCTCAGGGTCGGAGGCACCACGCCCATAGACCTGGACGTGCGGATCGTGGCCGCCACGAACAAGAACCTCAAGCAGGAGGTGGAGAACGCCACCTTTCGCGAGGACCTGTTCTTCAGACTCAACGTGGTGTCCATGGTCCTGCCGCAGCTTTGCGAGCGCAGGGGCGACATTCCGCTGTTGGCCCGGCATTTCATGGAAAAATACAGCCTTGCCTTTCACAAGAAGGTGACGTCCATCCAGCCTCAGGCCCTGCAACTGCTCACGAACTACAGCTTTCCGGGCAACGTGCGGGAGCTGGAGAACATCGTGGAGCGCGCCGTGGCGCTCACCGACTGCGGGGAGATCCGACTGCGGGACCTGCCACAGGACTTGCTGCAGTTGGAGGTGGACACCCTGGACGGCGAGGGGCTGCTGAGCATGGAAGAGCTGGAGCGCAGGCACATTGCCAGGGTCCTGGAAAAGACCGGCAACAACAAGGGCCTGGCCGCCAGCATCCTGAACATCCCCAGGACCACCCTGTGGCGCAAACTCAAAGCCTACAAGTTGGGGTGAGGAGCAAGAGCAGGTTCCGCCGGGGGGAAACCTTTCTTATGAAAAGGTTTTCCCCCCGGACCCCCCTTTCAAAGATCTGCAAATGGGAAACAGAGCGTTTTACCTTTGAAAAAGTTCTGGAGTTGGGAGTCCGAGAAAAGCCTTTACCCCAAAACATGCGTTCCCACCGGCGCTCAATCATGCTGCCCGGTGTAGCTTGTCACTGTTGTTTCAAACTGGAACAGGGACCCCGATGCGTCCAGCAGGGCGCACGGAGGCTCATTCCTCGGAGAACTCTTCCTTGATCTTGGTCAGTTCGGGCCCCAGTTTCAGAAACACTTCCACGATGTTCGGGTCGAAATGTATGCCGGACTGCTCCCGGATGTAGTCCAGGGCCTTTTCCTGTGACCATGCATTCTTGTAGGGGCGCTCCGAGGTCAGGGCGTCGAACACGTCGGCAACGGCAACGATGCGGGCCGGCAGGGGAATTTCCTCACCCTTGAGCCCCTGAGGGTAGCCTGTCCCGTCCCATTTCTCGTGATGGTGCTGGGCGATGACCGTGGCCATCCAGATCACCTCGGAGGGGTGGTCGCCCATTATCTCCGCGCCCACCGCGGCGTGGGATTTCATGATCTCCCATTCCTCGTCATTCAGAGGGCCTTTTTTCAGCAGGATGGCGTCCGGGATGGCGATCTTGCCAACGTCGTGCATGGGGCTGGCGTGCAGGATCAGTTCACAGGTCTTCTCGTCCAGGCCCAGGCCCTGGGCGATGAGTTCGGACATCCTGCTCATGCGGATGATGTGCGCCCCGGTGTCCGTGTCGCGAAACTCCCCGGCGCGGGCCAACCTGTGGACGATTTCCAACTGGGTGTCGCGGATTGTCTTGGTCCTGGCGCGCACCTCCTGCTCCAGGATTTCGGCGCGCAAGACCTGGCGCTTGTAGTAGTACCGGGTCTCCAGCATGTTTCTGATGCGCAGCACCACCTCCCACTGGTTGAAGGGCTTGGTCAGGAAGTCCTTGGCTCCGGCCTCCAGCGCCTCCTGCCTGGTTTGCGGATCGGTCTGCGCGGTGAGCACCAGGATGGGCAGATAGTCGTCCCTGATCTGCTCCCGCAGCGCCTCCATCACCTGTATGCCGCTCAGGTGGGGCATGCGGACATCCAGCAGCAGGAGGTCGAACTTCTCTTGCAGGTGCAGGTCCACCACGGTTCGGGGGTCGGTGGTGGAAAGGTAGTTGGAGTATCCCTCCTGCTCGAGGATGTCCTCCAGCAGGGCCACGTTGAGGGGGTTGTCATCCACGATGAGGATGCTCGATTTCTTGAGTTGCTCCTGATCAATCATTCCGTGATTCCTCTCGGCGCATCCAGGGTCCGGCGCAGGTGCTCCGCATCCAGAGGGGAGCGCAGCCAACCGTCGATGCCGATATTTTCATAGTCCCGCGTGGTGTCGGATTCACCGAGCAGGGACAGAATGCGGGGTGTCTTGCCTGTTTTCCCCGCTGTTTTCAACATACGCACGTCTTCCTCACCGCCGTTGCGCAGCATGCCGATATCCACGCAGACCACGCCGGGATTCATGAGCCGCATCGTCTTGACCGCCTTCTCGACGGATTTGCGCACGATGAGCGTGTAGTCCGTCATGCCCTGCATGAGTTGGCGCATTGCCTGGGTCCGCTCCGCGTCATCGTCCACGTACAGGACGACCTCCTTTCCCTGGCCGGTGTCATTCCTCACGTAGGACATGGGCTCCTGGCCTTGTGCTTCGGCCAGTGGGAAGGAGATGTGAAACGTGGTGCCCTCCCCCTCGGTGCTCTCGAAACTGATGGTGCCGGCCATCATCTCCACCAACTGCTTGACGATGGTCATGCCCACGCCCACACCCTCGATCTTTCTGGATTTGTCCACCAGCCTCACAAATGGTTTGAACAGGTCGCCCTGTTTGTCCGGGGCGATGCCTATGCCCGTATCCTTGAAGGTCAGGGTGGCTGTCCGGCCCCGCTGTTCTCCCGTGATGGTCACGGTTCCGCCCTGATTGTTGTATTTTATGGCGTTGGACAGGATGTTGAGGATCACCTGCTTGAAGCCGGTCCTGTCCACCAGGATGGCGGGCAACGATGCTAGCTGCCTCTCCATGACCATGCCCACGTCGTTCTCCAGGGCCAGCGACCCCAGCAGCGTCATGCATTCCTCCACCACGGGCCGCGGAGAGACGTTCTCGAACTGCATGGTCAGTGTCCCGGATTCGATCTTCGAGTAGTCCAGGACCTCGGAGATCATTTGCGTGAGATGCTGCCCCGCCCCCCGGATGTGATTGATCTGGCCGAGCTGTTTTTCGGACAGGGACTGGTTGGTGTTGCTCAGGAGCAGGTCCGAGAAGCCGATGATGGCGTTGAGGGGAGTGCGGAGTTCGTGACTCATGCGCGAGAGGAATTCCGACTTGGCCCTGTTGGCCTGGTCCGCGTCATTGAGGGCCCGCTTCAGCTTTTCCTCGATCTCGATGCGCTCGGTGACGTCCACGAAGCTCTCAAGCAGGTATTGCCTGTCGCCCCGCTGAAATGGCACCACGCTCTTGAGCACCGAGATGCCGTTGGCCAGGGTGCGGACCGCGTTGTCCACCTTTTGCCCCAGATCCGTGACCGGGCAGCGTCCCCTCTCCGCGGGGCAGATGTATTCGTGGCAGACGCCGCCGATTGCCTCGTCCCTGTTGACGCCGATGATCCTGGCCGCGCTCTGGTTCATGTCCAGGATGGTGTGGCTCTCCACGTCTATGACCACCACGCCTGCCTGCACGCCCTGGAGAATGGCGTTGGAGTACTCCTGCTGCGCCTTGAGCATGGCCTCCATTTCCTTGCGTTGGGTGATATCCATGAAGGCTTCGAGGATCATGCGCTCCCCGCCGAAGGTGAGGAACACCGCGCTTTTGATGGCGGTGATCTCGCGCCCCTTGAAGGTGCGGATGGGGATCTCGGTCACGTGGCTGATGTCGATCCCGGAGCCGAAGGGGCATTGGCCAATTTCAGAAAGGCAGAACATTGCGTCGCACTGTTTCCCCAGGATATCCCCGGGGGTGGCGGCCTCGACGAGCCGGGCCGCCTCGGCGTTCGCCCGGACGACCTGCTTCATCTCGTTCAGGATGATCACCCCCACAGGGAGGGAGTCAAGGATGGCCTCGATGGTCTGCTTGGCCTCGTTCAGGTTGGCGGTCTTTTCCTCGCGGTCCTGCAGTATGGCCCTGATCTGGAAGAGGATGTGGAAGAAGAAGACGGTGCAGGTGAGCAGGGTGAATCCCAACATGCCAAGGCGGGTGATGACGACCTGATCAATGGCCTCTTTCTTGGCTTTTCCCAGGGAAATGATGCTTTGATGCGTGTCGTAGAATATCTTGTTGGCGGTCTCGCGGGCCCGCAGCACCAGGGCCACGATCTTCAGGAACTGGATGTGGAACTGTTCCTTCAGCGCAGGAATCTCGGCGGTGGGCATTTCCTCAAGAACACGTCTCTTCCTGTCCGCGATGTCGGAGATCTCCTCCTTGAGTTCTATGACCTTTGGTGTGAGGTCGATGACCTCCATGACATAGCTCTGATCAGGGCCGTGTTCATAGGCGATCTCCTCCTTGATCTCGTCGAACTCGTAGAAGTTCGTGGGCAGGGAGTTCACGAAGACGCCGCCATGGAGGAGGACGTTCAGTATGGCAGTGATCCTGTCGAGCTCCTCGTGTACTTCGTTGAGGAGAATCCCCAGGGTGCGGATGTCTTCCGTGTCCACGATCTTGTTGGTGGTGTTCTCAACCACCACGAGGTTCTTCAGGATTGCCTTTCCAAGAAGGGAGCGGGCCTGCTGGTTGTCAATCTGAAAGGTGTATTGCGCAATGGTTCTGTCCTGGAGGTTTTCGAACACGAAAAGGAAGACAAAGGAGGCGATGAACGTGAGACTCAGGTAGAGAATCTTGCGTATGACGGCTTCGCGGAACAAGCCCATATCGATCCTATTGGACATCATAAAGGCCGTACTTGGAGAATATTGCCCTGCCCTTGTCCTGGGCGGCCAGTTCCATGAATGCCTTGGCGATCTCGGGGTACTTCGAGTATTTGAGCAGTCCAAGTATCAGCCTGTTCTTTCGGGCGTATTCCTCGTTGATGGGAATAACAGTGACGAAGTCGCTGTTCTCCTGCCAGGTGGAGGTGGCGTACCAATTGATCACGAGGTCGGCCTCGTTCTCCTTGAGCACGCGCACGAGGTCCTTGGAATCGGTGGTGAGCAGTTTGGCGTTCCTCACGACCTGGTCGTAGATGCCTTTCCTGTCGAGCACCTTTTTCGTTTCGCGGCCGATGCTGCCGCTCTCCGGGTTCCCGATCACGACATAGTATTCGGGATTGAGCATGCTATCCAGTGTGGCGGGGATGTTGCGCGGGTTCCCCTTGCGGGTCATCATGGTCGCCTTGTTGTATCCCACGTGCATGGCGCTGGTGACCAGGCCCTCCTTGATGCAGGTGTTGATGTAGGAGTCCGATCCCGGGAGGTACAGATCGCCGAGCTTGTTGGCTCGGATGGATTTCAGGAGATTTCCCGAGCCGCCCTTGGTGATGAGGATGGTGCAGCCGTATTCCCGTTCGATTATCTTGGCCAGTTCGGCCATGGGCTTTATCATGGTAATGCCGCAATAGATGAGGAGTTCGCGTTTCGGCGCGCTCACCTCCTCCTGGCATCCGGTCATGGTGAAGAGGAGCGGGATGCAGCAGACAAGTGCGAGCATGAGGCGGATGGGGCGGTGAATGTAGCTCATGAAGACCTCGTCAGGAAATTCCTTTGGCAGTCAAAGTCATGTGATGAATAAGGTCCGGTCACCGGCTGTTGTCTGAACATGCCGCTGGTCCGCGGAATGCCTTCCGAGTCCGATGGAGATGCTGCAACGCAATTTGGGCGAGGGGTAGCTCAGGTACTGTAATTTGTTCATGTGACCGAAGTTTTTTCAGAGAATAAAGGGCATCCTCAGTCGAGTGTGGCAATAGTACTCCATGAGTGACAAATAGTTCAAGGCGTTTTGAGATTTTTGGAAGTGCAGTCCTCTATATTGTGGATCGCGATAATGTATCTATTCAACAATACTAATGTCTTGGCGTGAAAAACGATTCATACTGAACAGGGGACACACGCCGCGTCACAGGCAATGGGAGTAGTCATGGCACTGGGCAGCCTCCTCCGGAGCGAGAGGCTTGTCGAACAGGTACCCCTGCCCGTAGTCGCAGCCGAAACCGCGAAGCAGCTCCAGGTGTTCGGGGAGCTCCACACCCTCTGCCACCGCCTTGAGGCCCAGGCCGTGAGCCAGGTCGATGACGGTCCGCACGAGAATGCGTTTCTCCTCGTCGCGCTCCATGCCGATGACGAATGACTTGTCCACCTTGAGGTTGTCCGCCGGGATGCGCTGAAGATAGCTCAGTGAGGAGTATCCGGTGCCGAAGTCGTCGATCTGCAGCCGCACGCCCAGCTCCTTGAGTTTACTCATGACACTCAGTGAAAGCCGCACGTCCTCCATGAGGCCGCTTTCGGTTATCTCCACCTTGATCAGGGACGGATCGAGCCCGAACTCCTTCATCAGGCCCTCCAAGCGCTGGACGAAGTTGGCCTGGCGCAGCTGCTGCACCGCCACGTTGATGCTCATGAAGTGCCGGGTATCCGGGCAGGCGCTGTTCCATCGCCCCGCCTGCTCGCAGGCCTTTTGCATCACCAGCCGCCCCAGCCTGGTGATAAGTCCGGAATCCTCGGCCAGGGGGATGAATTTTTCGGGCATGATCAGCCCCTTTTTCGGATGCTTCCACCGGACCAGTGCCTCGAAGCCCGCCACCGTGAGGTTATCCAGTCTTACAATGGGCTGAAACACCAGATGAAATTCATCCCGCGTCAGGGCCTTGTGCATTTCGCTGACCAACAGAAAGCGCTCGGACACGGTCTCGTGCATGGACTGGTCGAAAAACCGGAACGCCCCCTTGTCCTTGCTCTTGGCCGCGTACATGGCCGTGTCCGCGTCGCGGAGCAGATCCAGCCCTGTCTTGTGGCTGTCCGAGGAGAGGGAGACACCGATGGACCCGGACATGTGCAGTTCATAATCGCCGATGCTGAACGGGGGCTTGAGCGAATCGAGAACCTCGAACACGATCTTTCGCAGCTGCTCCATGTCCGTGACGCGCATGACCAGGGCGAACTCGTCCCCCCCGAGTCTCGCGGCCAGGGAATCCCGGCACCGTATGGAGGAGAGCCTCTGGGCAAAAGCCTGCAGCAGCCAGTCTCCGAAGATGTGTCCCATGGAGTCGTTGATCAGCTTGAAATCGTCGAGGTCGATGTACAGCAGCGCCACATGCCCGTTTTCGGCCCTGGCCTTGCTGAGCGCCTCGTGGAGCCAGTCCAGAAGCAGCGCCCGGTTGCCCAGGCCGGTGAGGGCGTCGTGAAAAGCCTGGTGCTCGAGCCGCTCCTGCTGCCATTTCAGGTCGGTGATGTCCTTGAGAACGGACAGCAGACGCGTGGTTGTCCCGTCCACGGACACGCTCAGGTCGCTTGTCTGGGATATCCAGCGGATTCGGTCGTTGAAGAGCAGGACGCGGTACTCGGTGTCTATGCCTCCCCGGTTGTCCAGGCAGGACTCGTGCAGTCCCCTGATGTCCTCCACGTCGTCCGGATGCAGCCGGTTGTAGAGGATCTCCAGGTTGTCCAGGGATGCTTCCGGGGGCAGACGCAGCAAGGCGCGAGCATTCTCGGACCATTTGATACGCGGGGGGGCGTTCTTGGAGAAAAGCACCTCGAAGCTGCACACCCCCCCGGCGAGTTGGGAGAACTCGAGCAGGCGGTCGGATTGCTGTTGCTCCTGGATCGCGTTCCGTATGACCGAGGCCAGCTCGTCCGGGGACACCGGCTTGAGCAGGAAACGGTAGATTCGCCCCTCGTTGATGGCCTGTATGGCGGCGTTGATGTCCGCGTGCCCCGTGAGCATGATCCGGGCGATGTCCGGGTACCGTTGCCTCACCTCGGTGAGGAATTCGCTGCCGCTCATTCCCGGCATTTTCTCGTCGCTGACAACCACGTCCACCTTTGTCCCGGAAAGCATCTCCAGGGCCTGGCGACCGGACTTGGCGGTGAGTATCCTGAAGGGTTGCCGCATCAGCACCCGCCGCAGGGATTCCAGCACCCGTCTTTCATCGTCCACGAAAAGAACGACGGGCTTACCATTATCGTTTGAAGGCATGACGGCTCACTGGGGTTTTGTTGCCACCGGGGGCAACGGGTTGATGACTTTCACGGATTTGCCGATATACCCCTGTTCCAGATATTTTTTCAGGTATTCCTTTGTGGTGGGGGTTATTTCCTGGCCCCGCCGCAGCACCATGACCCGCTTTCCCTTGCGGGAGAGGTGGATATCCTGCATGAGTATCATCTTTTCGCGTAGTTCCGGCACCTCAACCATGATAATGTGGTACCTGGCCTCTTCCCCAAGGATCCGTTCCAGGGCGTCGAGCACGCGGGGATCGTAGACGCCCATGCTGCGCCGCATTCTGGCCAGGGTCTCCTTTTTTGAGAGCCCGCCGGCCTCCAGAAAAAGGTCGAAATCAAGAGATACCTTGAGAATCCTCGCTCCCAGCGGGATATCCTCATGGCGCAGGTTGTCCGCGGGCATACCGTTGCCGTCGTAGTTCTTCTCCTGATAGCGGATGATATCGGCCATGGCGTCCATGCGGGGAATGTTGGAGACCAGGTTCACAGCCACCCGGGTGTGGCGGTGGTATATGTCCCGCTCCTCCGCGGAAAGGGGGCGGCCGGAGTCCAGCCGCTGGACGATCTTGTCCGGGAGCACGATGTAGCCCAGTAGCGCGAGGCGGGCAGCGGTTTCGGTCTGCCATGGCCTGGGATCCTCCAGGACGCGGGAGAGGCCGCGCACGTATGGCATGATGCGCGTCATCCGGCCGTATACCTCCGGCTTGAGGAGCGAGAGCACTTCGGTGAGCATCTTGATGCTGCCCTTGAGGGTGCCCTGGAGCAGCTCTCTTTCCGCCGTCACCAAACGGTATTGCTCAACACTAGCGTTGAGGACCTGGGTCAGCCGCCTGTTCTCGCAAGGCTTGGTCAGGAAGCGGAAAATGTTGTTCTCGTTGACAGCGGCCATGGCCGCGTCCAGGTCCGCGTATCCGGTCAACATCACACGCACGGTGTCCGGGTGGGTGTGCCTGACTTTTTTCAGGAATTCGATGCCGCCCATTTCCGGCATCTTGAGATCCGACACCACAACAGCGAAGGGCCCCTGGCCAAGCATGGCGTCCAGGCCTGCCTTCCCCCCGGTTGCCGTGGTCACGTCGAAGAAGTCGCCGAGATTTCTCTTGAATCCGGCCAGGATTTTGACCTCGTCGTCCACGAAGAGCACTTTTCTGTTCATGATTCGCCGCCTGCTTCATGCTTCGGTTGGGGCTTTCACTGTTGATGGTGCTCGTGAAGGGGAAGAACAAGGGGTGAACTCATATGGTGAGCCCTCAAGACAAATGCCGTAACATCCCATCCCGGTTCGCCCCGTTCTCACCCCTGTTTCTCGAACCCGTTTCCAAGCAGTGCGGCGCAGGCCTGGCGCATGTCCCCGAGCCGCGTCAGCCGCAGACCGCAGTTTTCGATCAGGGCCTCGTCGAGTACGGGGCGCGTATAATCGCTGTTGATGATCACCAGCTCGTGCTCCAGGACATTGGCGATATGCACCAGCCCTGTGAGGGGGGTTTCCGTGTCGCACACATAGCCGCAGCCATGGTGCCCCGCCACGGACTTGACTATTTCCACGGGAAAGCCCCACAGACCGAGGAGATAGGCCCCCATCTCCGCGTGGGTGCAGCCGATGAAAGTGTACTCCAACTCGCAGACGGTGTTGTCGGACTCTGCAGTGGCCGTGAGAATCTCGGCGTAGACCTCGGGGAGCCGGTCCGCCAGGATGAGCTTGCCTATGTCGTGCAGCAGACCGGCGTTGAATCCGTGGTTGATAGCGATTCGCCCCTCGGACATGCCCGCAAGGGTGCGGCAGAAGAACGCGGTGTTCAGGCTGTGGCTCCACAGCAGTTGTACGGACATGTCGTGATGTTTCGACACGTCGAAGGTGGTGAAGAGCTTGTTGGACAGCACCAGGCCGCGAATCAGGTCCGTGCCCAAGAAGGTCACCGCGTTTTCCAATGTGGTGATGGAGTGTGAAACCCCGAAAAAGGAGGAGTTGACGACCTTGAGGACACCCGCGGCCAGGCCCACGTCCCGCGCGATGACGGCTCCCACTCTGGACAGGGAGCAGTCGTCCCTTTCCAGCTCCCTGGTAAGTTCGGAGTATACATCCGGCAGCACGGGGAGCATGCCTATACGGTTTACGACACTGCGGATGCTCTTGTTGGTCAGAATGGAGCGCATGCCGTAGAGCCTTTGCAACACCGCCATGATCTGATCAAAGGGGCAGGGCTTGCTTAAAAACTGGTGGGCCAGTCCCACCGAACGCCGGACTAGGTTCTCCTCTGAGTGCCCGGAAAGCACGATGCGAATGATGTCCTGGTGTTTTTCCTGCACCTGCTCGAGCAGCGTGACCCCATCCATGCCCGGCATGCGCATGTCCACGACCACGATGTCGATGGGCTGCCGGTCCAGTATCTCCATAGCCTCCCTGCCGCCCTGGGCGAAGAGGGCATCCAGGTCCCCGCGCGCCAGGGTCATGCGGCGAAGGCTGCTCAACAACTTTGGATCGTCATCCACGAATAGGACCCGCATGGCTGTGCTCATTGTTCACGATCCATCACGGGAAGGCGGATGAAAAAAGTGGCTCCGGCATCCGGCTTTGAGGTGAAGTCGATGGTGCCATTGTGCCCCTGGACGATGAAGTGGGCGAGGGAGAGTCCCTGTCCCGTGGCGGTGCCGATCTCCTTGGTGGTGAAGAACGGGTCGAAGATGCGCTCCCGGATCTCCCCGGAAATACCCGGGCCCGAGTCTGTGATCGAGATGACCACCTTCCCTGACTCCTCCCTGGTGCACAGCCGGATCACCCCCTTGGTGGCTGTTTCGCCCCGGATTTGCTTCACGGCCTGGATGGCGTTCATGAAGATGTTAAGCAGGGCCTGGCCGAGTTCGCTCTTGGAGGCGATGACCAGGGGGAGCTTTGGCGCCAGGTCCAGCATCAGATCCGCCACAGGCTGCCATTCCTGGCTTGTGATGGTGACCAGATCCCGGATCACGGAGTTGATGTCCGTGGGGCATCGCTTCTCCTTGGCCATGGGTACCAGTTGCCGCATGGTGGAGATGATGGAGGACACCCTGGCCAGGCCGTCGCGCATGTCGGACAGCGCCTCGGAGGATTCCTCGAGGTAGGCATCCATCCGCGAACGGCTGAGCACGTCCTTCAAAGCCCGGGTAAGGGGGTGGACCTCGTTCCTGAGGGTCAGGCTTTCCAGGTCCTGATACAGGGTGGCGACGGCACGCAGGAACATATCGAAGAAATCGATGTTGCTCATGATGTACTGAACAGGGGTGTTGATCTCGTGGGCAACTCCTCCGGCCAGTTGTCCCACCGCCTCGAGCCTGTGGGTGGCGAAAAGCCGGCGCATCATGGTCTTCTGTCTCGTGAGGTCGAGGAGGGTGCCGTGGAGCCGTGATGCGGCGCCGTGTTCGTTCCGCTCCGGGTCCACCTGCAGGAGCAGGGTCCGCTCCCCGCCATTGGGCAGATGGAACGTGATTTCGGCATCCACGGGGTGTCCCGAAACTCCGGCCTGCTCCAACAGCCGCTCCATTTGGGAGCGGAACTCCTCGGGCAGACGTGAGAGGGAAGGGGCGGCGCCGTCGTGCTCCATATCGAGGTCGAACAGGGCGTACATGCCTTCGGACCACTCCATGGCTCCGGTGCCCGGGTTCCTGACAAAGCTGCCCATTCCCGCCTGTTTCTGGGCGCGCAGCAGGCAGTGGCGGCTCTCGGTGAGCTTGTCCATGTTGCGCGAATTCCGCAGGGCCACGGCCGCGAAATTGGCGAAGGCGGAAGCCAGTTGCGCGTCCTCCGGTGTGAAGTCCTCGCCCTTGTTGGCCAGCCCCATGACGCCCTTCACCCGTCCCTCCACGTTCAGAGGGGCGAACAGCACGTTGTCCAGTGACACATGCCCCTCGGGCATGAAGTCCATCCACCGGCTGGAGGAGAAATTGTTGTCGTAGACCGTACTGGCCTTGTCGTACGCCTCGGCACGGAGTCCCCGAATAGGCATGGGCAGCTCCGGATTCACATCGCAGGAGCGCCCCCCGGCGTCCAGGAACAGAACTTCGTTTTCGGCTCCGTCCGGGGACAACAGGGCCACATATCCGGCCCTGGCGCCGATGGCCCTTTTGGCCGCGTCAAAGACCTTTCGCGCGGTGGTGGGAAAGTCCTCGATCCAGAGCACGGACTCCGCGGCCTGGAGCAGGGCGCCCACATCCACGACCCGCTGCCTGGCCTCCTCCAGGCTGGCGCCCATTGCCCGCTGCTCCCTGAAGATGTCGACGAACTTGGCCACCTTTGGGACGAAGATCCGGGCATCCACGGGTTTGGACAGATAATCCACGGCTCCCTGTTCATATCCCTTGAACACGGCGTCCTCGTCCTTCTCAACAGCGGTGGCGAAGATGATGGGAGTGTGCGCGTTCCTGGCGCAGGCGCGGAGCCGCTGGGCCACCTCGAAGCCGCTCATGTCCGGCATGACCACGTCGAGCACTATGGCCGCGAACTCCCGCTCTTCCGCTTTTGCCAGGGCTTCGGCGCCATTTGCCGCGGTGAGGCAGGCCACTCCCTGGAGATTTTTCAGCAGGGCCCGCATGGTGATGCGGCTGGTTTTTTCGTCGTCCACCAGGAGGACGGAGACCTTGTCCACGGAGAGTGTGTTGGCCTTGCCCATGGATCAGCCCTCCCGATTTTCCACATCGACCGGCAACCGGATGATGAACGTGGTACCCTCGCCAAGCCGGGAATCGAAGTCGATGCTGCCACCATGTTTGGTGATGACGGCGAGGGTGATGGCCAGGCCCTGGCCGGTGCCCTTGCCCACCTCCTTGGTGGTGTAGAACGGGTCGAAGATACGCTGTCTGTTCGATTCCGGTATGCCGCAGCCAGTGTCGCTCACCTGGATTTCCACCTGGTCGTCGAGGTTCCTGGTGCGCATGACGATGAGGCCCTTGTCGCCGCTGTTCCCCAGCTTCTCCTTGATGGCGTGGGCCGCGTTGACCAGGACGTTGAGCAGCACCTGGTTGATGTCTCCGGGGACCGCGAAGATCCGCCGCAGATCATCGGCCAGTTCGGTTTGGACCTCCGCCACGTACTTCCACTCGTTGCGCGCGATGGTCATGGTGTTGAGCAGGGCCTCGTTGACGTCGAACAGCTTGCGCTCCTCCACATCGGGATGGGAAAATTTCTTCATGGCCAGGACAATGGAGGCCACGCGCTCCACGCCTTCCAGTGCGTCCGCCAGGGCCTGAGGGATTTCATCGAGCAACTCGCCGAGGTCGTCATCCTCCAGGATGTGCCGCAGATCGGCGCGACAGGAAAAAAAATTCCCCCCTGTGGCCATGCAGGCGTCCAATTCCTGGTAGGCCTCCAGCAGTGCGATGATCTTGTCGTAAACTGATTTGAAAAACTGCAGGTTGCTGCCCACGTACTGGATGGGCGTGTTGATCTCGTGGGCTATCCCGGCGGCCAGCTGCCCCACGCTCTCCAGTTTCTGGGCATAGGCCAGTTGCCGCTCCATGTCCTTTCTGTGGGTTATGTCGATGAGGATGGCCACTTGATGGGGGCGGCCGTCCATGGTCACGGAGAGCACGGTCTTGATGATGGGGACCACTGCACCATCCGGCCGCGTGAGCTGGAACTCGGCGTGCAGGGTGTGCTTTCCCATGGTGGGGCAGTCCTGTTCGGGAGATTTTCGCTCCTCCACACAGATGTAGTCGTAGCAGTGGGAGCCGAGAATCCTGGCGCGAGGGATTCCCAGGAGTTCCTCCGCGATCCTGTTGACGCGGACAATCCTGAATTCCTCAACATCTATGAAGAATACCGCCGCGCCCATGCCGTCCAGGATGTTCTGGAGCAACTGCTTCTGTTCGATGTTCCTCTGCTCCAATTGCTTGCGCTCGGAGATGTCGTGCCCCAGGACATAGTAGCCGTTGATCGTATCTCCTTTGCCCCGGGAGGGGATGAGGGTGATATCCAGGTACCGGATGGAGTTGTCCGTGCTGGAAGGGAGGGTGAGTTCGAAGCGCGGGGATTGCCCCGCCAGGGCATACCCCTCTTGGATTTGGATCTCCGGGTAGTGCTCTCCGAGGATGTCGGCGACCCTGGCGCCCACGATCTCTGTGATCGGGCGCTGGAAGGCGTATTCGTAAAACTTGTTCACGAAGCGCAAGCGCCTCTGGCCGTCCACAAAGGCCAGCATGGCAGGGATGTTGTCCGTGACCATTCGCAGGATGCGTCTGTTCTCGGTGAGGTTGGCCTGGATCTTTACGCGCTTCTCGATCTCATCCAGGAGCACCTTGTTGGTCATGACCAGTTCCTCGGTCCGCTCCGCAACCCGGGTCTCCAACTCGTCCCTGGTCCTGGAAAGGCTGACCTCGGTAGCCTTGCGCTCTATGGCGTAGCGCAGCGCCCGCACCAGTAGCGGGCCGGTGAGCTGCCGCTTGACCAGATAGTCCTGCGCGCCGCTACGCACCGCCTGCATGGCCACGTCCTCCAGATCGGTGACGGTGAGGATGACCACGGGCAGATCCGGGTGCCCGTCGCTGAGCCGCTGGAAGGTTTGCAGTCCACGGGAGTCCGGGAGGTTTAAATCGAGGAGCGCGGCGTCGGGTGTGATCCGGGACGCGGCCTCCAGCGCGGAGCTCAGGGTGGTGTGCTCGTGGAGCTTCAGGTTGTGTCCCGGCACCTCGGACAATAGCGCCTGCACCAGGAGGATGTCGTCCGGGTTGTCCTCGATGTAAAATATATTCAATAAATCTAAAGTCATGTGGAACTCATGCATTTGGTAGTTTAACCACGGTGAACCAGAAATCCTCAATGCTCTTGACCACCTTGATGAACTGGTCGAAGTCCACCGGCTTGGTGATGTAGCAGTTGACGTGGCTGTTGTAGGCCCTGGTTATGTCCTCGGCGGCATCCGAGGTGGTGAGGATCACCACCGGTATGCTGCGCAGGGCTGAGTCGTCCTTGATTTCCTCGAGGACCTCACGGCCGTCCTTGCGAGGGAGGTTCAGGTCCAACAAGATGATGTCCGGACGTGGCGCATCAGAGAATTCGTCGGATTTTCGAAGAAATTTCAAGGCCATGACGCCATCCTCAGTGACATGAAGGTTGCAGTGCACCTTGGCGTCCTTAAGGGCTTCCCTGGCAAGCAGGACGTCGTCGGGATTGTCCTCGACCATGAGAATCTGGATGGGCCGCATGCTGCTCATGATGCCTCCTCCAATGCCGGAAGGGTGAAATGAAAGGCCGAGCCGTTGCCGGGTTCGCTCTCGACCCAGATACGGCCGTTGTGTCGTTCCACGATCTTTCTGCACAGGGTCAGGCCTATGCCTGTGCCGGTAAACTGCGCCCTGGTGTGCAGGCGCTGGAACATGGCGAATATCCGATCGAAATAATCGGACTCGATACCTATGCCGTTGTCCCGCACCGTGAAGTTCCAGAAGCCTCCCTCGCGCGCTGCAAGGATGCTGACCTCCGGGATCTGCCCCGGTGCGTGGAACTTCAAGGCGTTGGACACGAGGTTCTGGAGCAGTTGAAGAACCTGGACCCTGTCTCCCATAATCCGCGGAAGTTCCTCGGCCGTGACCACTGCTTTGCTCTCGGCGATGGTCTCGGAAAGCAGCGCGAGAACCTCCTGGATCACTTCCCCGGTATCCACAGGGGCGAAAGGCTGGGCCTTGGTGCTTACCCTGGAGTAGTCCAGCAGCCCCCGGATCAGGGAGCGCATCCGTTCGGTCGCATCCATGGTGGCGGTGATGAACCGTTTGCCGTCCTCGTCGATGATTGGCTGGTACCTGCGCTCGATGAGCTGGAGGTAGCTGTAGATTATGCGCAGGGGCTCCTGCAGATCGTGGGAGGCCACATAGGCGAACTGCTCCAGTTCCTCGTTGGAGCGTTTCAGCTTTGCGGCGTGCAGGGTGAGACTGGCCTGGGCCTGTTTTCGCGTGGCGACTTCCTGCTCCAGTTCCTGGTTGCTCCGGGA
This sequence comes from Desulfovibrionaceae bacterium, assembly GCA_963674665.2. Taxonomy (GTDB): domain Bacteria; phylum Desulfobacterota; class Desulfovibrionia; order Desulfovibrionales; family Desulfovibrionaceae. The sequence goes on from CAXXPL010000001.1 coordinate 492,821, forward strand.
CAGCACCTGGGCGTTCAGTTCCAGCTCAATGGCTCTGGCCTCCAACAGCGTGGCCATGGTGTTGAACGCCTGGGAAATTTGAGAATATTCAAGCACAAGGTACTTCTCGTTCAACCGCTCGGACAAGTTGCCCGCGCCTATGTGTTCTGCCGCGGCGGCGATGTTCTGGGCGGGGGTGGCCAGGAAGCGCCCCCCGGAAAGCCTGGCGGCTGTGAGACCGAGGATGCCGAGTCCCACGAGCCATGCGAACTGGATGTACAGGGCGCGCCACGCGTCGGCATAGGCGACCTTTTTGTCGATGCCCACATAGATGGCCGGCGAATGCACCATGTCCGGGTACATTCTGGTGAAGGCCAGAATTCGTTCGACGCCGTCCGTGGTGGTGATTTCCAGGGTGCCTTCGGCCTGCTTGTGAGCCAGCTCTATGACACGGGTTTCGCCTTTGCGGGTTCCCACGGTGTCGGGGAGGGGAGGTTCACGGGCGAGCACCGTACCCAGGTGATCGATGATGGTCACGATGCTGTTTGGGGGGAGCATCGAGGCGGCGAGTTGCTCTCCGAGCCAGGAAAGGCCCACGCCGCTGGCGAGTGCGGCATGCATTTTCCCGTCTTTTGAAACAACCGGATAGGCCAGGGCCATGATGGGGACCTTTGTGGTCTTGCCCACGATGAATTCACTTGTGGTGAACTCGCCGCTTAGCTTGAGATTCTTGAACCAGTTGCGGTCCGCGTAGTTTTTGAGCGGTTCGCTTGTGAGGGACTGCGCAAAAGCCTGACCATCCATGTTGATGGCCACGAAGTTGAGGTAGGGGGCGCCATACTCTTTCTGAATGGAGACCAGAAGGCGCGTACTTTGCTCTGCTTCGTGGTTCTGAATCTCCTGGGTCAGGGTGAGGGTCTGGAGGATTCGTTTGGTGGAAATGGAGATGCTGTTCTGCTCGGCGGCGATGTCTCTGGCCAGATCCAGGGCCTTGGATTGCGCCCACCCCTTGGCTTCGTCCATGCGGCGGATGCCGTGCCACAGGATGAGCCCTAGTGCGGGGATCACGGCCAGGAGCACAACGGCCATTACGGCCGAACGGAGACTGATTCCAGTGGATCGTTTTTCCATGAGAACCTCAGGAGGTTGAGCTGAAGTTGCCAGGGGATATCACGCTGCTGAGACCTGTTGACGCTCCTCGATATTGCAACTGATGATAATGTGAAGGTTATTTTCTCTATTATAGCTCATACGCCTGCGATATTGCGCTGTCAACGAGTGGAAATTTCCGGGAAATCGTCATGTTGGATTCTCGATGACTCGACAAGAGACGATTTTATTTGTGGAGAATATTGTAGCTCTGTTGTCGTGATGAAATCGTGAATTGCTGTGTCCCAAGATAGAAAAGTGATATATTTTACCTATTGGCATGATAAAAAGGCTCAAAGTGGCCTTGTGTCAGGAATATGTGTAGCGACTAGCTTGGGTTTGTGCGGAGGAGGGCACAGAAGACTACGATGGGAGGATTGCGTCCTGCCGCCGTATGTGGAGTTCATTGCGATATTCCCTGATTGTGCATTCAGGTGCGGACGTGCATATTTCTGGTTATTTCTTCGCGTTTTGAGCCGCGATTTCGGTAATGGAATCCTTGGAATACAGCACAACTATCACGGACATGGGGGTGGTCGGATCATTGACAAAGGTATTCATCAAGTACACCGATACCCCGTCAACCGACCATGCAGCGAGGTCGTCCTTGGCGCTGCCCGGTTTTCCGAGAGCCCTGCTCATCTCCTCCTTGCGGGCCTTGAAGAAACCGGCAGCCTCGTTTTTGTTGTTCCTTATGGTCCTTGTAGCGGAAATCATGGCCACCTGCCTGGTGGCTGGGATGATGGAGACACTGTACATATCATAGTGGGGGGACTTGATGCGCGGGGTGACCTCGTTGCGCGCAAGGCCATATTTGTCGGGCTGAAGGTTCGTGAGAATGGACGGCGGCAATGCCTCGCCGAACATGAAGCCGAAGGCTCCCGGGATCTTTGCGCCCGCGTGCGCAGATGTTGCGGATAGGAAGCAGAGGACGATCAGGGAAAGGAATTTTGGCGTATAAAGAGACCGTCTTATAGACATATTTCCCTCCAATTTTCAAATGATGACTTAAAATATAATGTTGTAAGTTATGTATTTCTAGATCAAAATACTATTGATCTGTCAACAGGAGTTTACTTTTTGTTCAAAATTTGTTGATTATTGTTGTGAAAAAAATAATGAAATAATTCAATAAGTTTAGAATGTTCATAAAAATAAAGTCCCCAATGTTGTGCTGAATGGGGAGATGTTGAATTTATTATGACTTTTGTCGATATATGTCTATATTGCGTTGTAATTCAGGCTTTATGAGATGTTCGGAGGGCAACTCTGCAGGGGCAGTCAGAATGCGCTGGTGCTCCAGGCCTGTTTTTCTCTGCCGATCCTTCTTTACAGAGCAAGGCAGGATGCCTTCTGCATGCAAATGGATATCACGGATGTGGGAGGTGTCTGGATTACTGGATGCAGATCAGAAGGTCCGCTTTTCTATTGCAGCGTTCAAGCCTTTCAATCCATCCTGCCACGGCGAAATCCGTGGTGGTTTGTCATTGGCCGTGGTTGGAGCCTTTTTGTTTGACAATGCCCAGCTTCTTCATACGAAAGCGCAGGGTGCTTGGTTTGATGTCCAGGATTTCGGCGGCGCCGCCATTGCCTGCCACCTGCCAGTAGACCTGGTCCAGCACTCCCCGGATATGTCTGGCCATTGCCTGGTCCTGGGTCAGGCGGGTATCCACCGGAGCGTCCAGAGAGTGTGCGGGCGACGGGGCCGGAAGGGGGCGGCCGGTGAATTCCGGAAAAAAGAGGTACTCTCCCTTGGAGAGAATCAGGGCCCGCTCGATGATGTTCTGGAGTTCCCGTGCGTTCCCAGGCCAGTCGTACTGTTTGAGCCGCTCAAGGTCCTGGTTCCGCAGTTTCGGGATGGCTTCGAGGTTCATTTCCCGGGCCTTGCGTCCGACAAAGTACCGGACAAGCGGGGGCACGTCCTCTCGGCATCGAGTATGTGGGCCTGATATACAACAAGGAGTTGGTCAGGCCCGAAGACGCCCCCAAACGCTACCAGGACCTCGCCGATCCCAAGTGGAAGGACCGCATCGTCATGGCCAACCCGGCCTCCCACGCGACCATCATTTCCTGGCTCATCGGGCTCAAGGAGAACGTGTTCGAGAGCGAGGCCGAATGGATGGACTTCGTCAAGGGGCTCGCGGCCAACAAACCCATGTTCGTGAAATCCTTCGGCCCGACTCCCGCTCCCATCGAGAGCGGTGAGAAGGCCATAGGCATCTCCATGCCCAAGTACATCATCACCAAGGCCCCGGCTCCGCTGGACTGGGCGCGTCTAGAGCAGCCACTCATGGACACCCCGCGTGGCATCGCCATTGCGGCCAACGCCAAGCACCCAAACGCGGCCAAGCTGTTCATGGACTACTTTCTGTCCGAGAAGGCCATGAACCTGCTGGCCTCCAAGGTCGGTGAGTATGTGCTGCATCCGGGCGTGTTCCCGCCCATTGATGGCATGGACAAGGCCAAGGTCATCCCCATCCGTGAGCTCTCGGACGAGGATCTCGCCAAGTGGGGCGCGGAGTTCAAGCGCATCTTCGACGTGCCCTAAAGCGTTTGAACCTTGAAAAGATAAATACTCTAGGTCCGTTGCCGCATTTGCCACAGGCCCGTCTGAAGCCCGCTTCACTCGGACGGGCCTTCATTTTTCAGCGGCCGCGCATTTTACTGCGGTCGCGTTTCCACGGATGAACCCAAGGGGGCGCAGCACATGGAAATTCAAATCGAGAAGCTCTGCAAGCGCTATACATCCGGCAGCAAGACCATCAATGCCCTGGACCTCGCGAGCATGACCGTGGCCCCGGCCCACTGCCTGCTGCTCACCAAATAGGGAGGGGGGAATGTACGCCAAGCGCTCGACACTCACCCCGGCTCTCATAGCCATTGTGGGGTTTCTGACGGTCTGTCCGGTGGCCATACTCGTCATCGGCAGCTTCAGCACCGACCTGGGCACCCTGGGCGGCTTCACCCTGGACAAGTACATCCAGGCCTACACAGACCCAGAGTTGTTGAACATCATCGCCAACACGCTGGTCTTCGTGATCGGTTCATCCTTCCTGGCCACCGTCCTGGCCCTGTTCCTGTCCTACCTGAACAACCGCACGGACGTCCCGTTCAAGTTCATGTTCCGGGTCATCTCCATCATCCCGATGATGATCCCGCACATTCTCTTCTCCGTGAGCTGGGTCCTGCTGCTCAACCCCTCCAACGGGATCATCAACCTGTTCTTGCGGCAGGTCCTTGGCATGGAAGGGGGGCTGAACATCTATACCCTGCACGGCATGATCCTGGTGGAAGGGCTGCTCGACCTGCCCATCGCCTACCTGATCATCGCCCCGGCCATGGCCTCCTTTGATGTGGCCCTGGAGGAGTCCTCGCGGGTCTGCGGCGGCTCCTCACTGCGCACCCTGTTCCGGATCACCCTGCCGGTGCTTCGGCCCGCGATCATGGCCGCCTTTATCCTGTCCCTGGTGCGCAGCCTGGCCTCCTTTGCCGTGCCCTCGGTCATCGGCATGCGGGGCAGAATCTACGTACTGTCCACCCACATCTATCGGTCCGTGTCCACGGGCTTTTCCGCGGACTACGGCAAGGCCGCGGCCCTGGGCATGGTCGTGCTGGCCTCGTCCATCACCCTGATCTACCTCTACCGTTTCATGACGCGCGAGGGCGAGAAGTATGTGACCATCTCCAGCCGTGGCTACCGGCCCACGGTGATCCGGCTCAAACGGGCCCGGTATCCGCTGTTCGCCGTGGTGGGTGCGCTCTCCTTCGTGCTCATCGTGCTGCCCGTGCTGGTGCTGTTCTACACCTCCATGGTGCCGTACTCCATGGTGCCCAGCGCCAAGGCTTTTTCGATGATGAGTTGGCGGCACTGGATCGCCGTGATCAACGATCCCATCTCCCTGCTCTCGCTCAAGAACAGTGTGATTCTGGGCGTGGGCGGGGCCACATTGGGCATTTTCCTGTCCATCTTCGTGGCCTACGTCATCGTGAAGGTGCGCACGCCGGCTTCGGGACTGCTGGAGAGCCTCTCGTTCCTGTCCTTCTCCTTCCCGGGCATCGTCATCGGCGTGGGCTTCATGTGGTTCTTTGTGCAGACCCCGCTCTACGCGACGATCTGGGCCCTGCTCATCGGCTACATCGCCACGTACCTGCCCTATGGAGTGCGCCCCCTGGCCAGCGCCTTTGTCCAGGTCCACAGCCACCTGGAGGAGTCGTCCCTGGTATGCGGGGCGAGTCGCTTTCAAACCATGCGGCGGATAGTCATCCCGCTACTGGTGCCGGGCATCGTGTCCGGCTGGATACTCATGGCCACGATGTTCGTTCGCGAGCTGACCCTGTCGGTCGTGCTCTCGCGGCCCGGGACCGAAGTCCTGGCCGTGCAGATCCTGCGCTTTTCAGAGGACGGGCTTTGGGAGCGGCTGTCGGCTCTGGGCATCATCATGATCTTTATATCCACGGGCCTTGTGGTTCTGGCCACATGGGTGGGGGCGATATTCAAACCTGTCCAGGAGGAGTAGGGTTTCCACCGCGCAAAACAGACCTGTTTTGGTCTGGCAGCCACGTGAAAACTACGGCGATGGAAATGATTTCCAGGTTGGAAACTTGGCTGGAAAAGGACTCGGGAGAAATCCCGGGTCCTTTTTTCCAGAGACGACCCCAAGGGGAGGGAGCCCCGCACCAGGCGGCGCCGGGTCAATACAGCCAGAAGTGATCCAGATCATCGCCGCTGCGGCCGCCGGTTTTGCGTTGGCGCAGGACCTTGGCCGGGATGCCCGCAACCACGGTCTTTTCGGGGACGTCGTGGGTGACCAGCGCGTGAGAGGCCACAATGGCCTCACGGCCGACGGTGATGCCGGGCATGATGGTCACGTGGCTGTAGATTTTGGCATAGTCGTGCACAATGACCGGAGCATAGTCGCGTTCGATGTGCGAGGCCTCTGAGTGCGAGTGTGTGAAGATGCAGACGTTCTCGGCAAGAGCGACGAAGTTGCCCAGATTGACACCGCCTTTGCTGTCGATGAACACGTTGCGGTTGAAAAAGACGTTGTCCCCGAGCTCGATGAACTGGGCGAAATTGAAGCGGACATTTTCCTCGGCTATGAAGGCGCTGCCGCAGCGTTTGAACATGCGCCGCCCCAGCAGACGGCGGAAGGGGATGGAAAAGGGGACGATCAAGCTCAGCGGCAGCTTGTCAAAGGCGTCCCAGAGGAAGTGCAGGTGTCGTTGTTCGGGGGTGAAGGGAGTTTCATGCCCCTTGGGCAGGGTTTCACTGTACAGTTTTCCTTTGGCCAACATCTCCGCATCGATGCCGCCTCCTCCAAGTAGCTCATGGATGCGAACCGCGATGGCGGGGTCGCCACATTGGTCCAGCAATGCATCGATCTCGGCGAGCTTTCTCTCAAAAACCGTTTTCATGGCCGCGAATCCCCCGGGGTTGCACCGTTTTGCTCTCTGCGGAAGCCCGTGTCTTTCCTGACAGCGCGCTCCTGGCAGGGGCGGGGTGTTTTTCAAGATTCACTCGAGAACGCGTTTCATGGACTATGGCATTGGACGCACCCTAAATCAATGAAGTCCGCAATGGAGCCGCGCTTAAGGTCGTTTCGCGCAAGGGGCCTATGCATCCGCTTTCAGAGTGCTTCCAGCTTATGGGATATGCCGGCTTGGTAACGGGGGTGGACACGTTTCTATTCAGGACGAGGAATAAAACTGCTGATAGGTGATTGGGTAGATTAAATGCGGCGTTACGGTGATCGGACAGCGGCCTTTCTTTGCCAGGTATATTTATTGCTTTAATTTCAGAGGCATAAAGGATCCCTGCGGCTCGAAATGTTTCTTGACATATTTTCCTTTCTTTGAAATTTTTCAGCTCATACTATTTTTTACTTTTTCATGATATTGCTTGATTAAATACTGTTGTAGTGTTCAGCCAAGTGTTTTCATTAATTTGATTTGTGCTTGAATATTTAACTGTTCAGCGTTATGTGCCGACAGCTTGTCGAATTTTATCTGTATGCAGCTGTCGTCAATCAAATATTTTTTCGCATACTACTGATTCCCGATAAATTGTCGTGACTTGGCTATGATCGAAGAGATTCTGTTTGTTGCGTTTATGAATTTGTGTCCAGCCTCCCAGCATATAGGTGTCAGTTTTTTCGCAAGACGTAGTTGTAATGGGTAATGGAACAATGCACCAGTATCGACACTGTGTCACGTTGGTGTATCGTCGAATAAAAAGGAGTACCCATGAAATCATTTGGAGTGTTCCTCTCAGCCGTCCTGCTGCTCGCGGGGTTAGTGTTTGTCACTGATGATGCTCACGCCAGGTGCCCTCCAGGCACTCATTGGAGCCCTCGTGCCGGATACTGCGTTCCCAACGGTCCGCCTCCACCGCCCCCGCCGGCGTACTGCCCTCCGGGCACACACTGGAGCCCTCGAGCCGGAACCTGCGTTCCCAATGGTCCGCCGCCTCCGCCATACTGCCCTCCGGGCACACACTGGAGCCCTCGAGCCGGAACCTGCGTTCCCAATGGTCCGCCGCCTCCGCCCCCGTACTGCCCTCCGGGCACACATTGGAGCCGTCGAGCCGGAACCTGCGTTCCCAACGGTCCGCCTCCCTGGTAGGATCCACGGCCGCATTGGAACGTCGGAAATTCCGGTGATAATTACAGTGAGACTTGAATAGGGCGCTCCATCTTGCTTTCAACAGCAAGCGCGGGGCGCCTTATTTTGTGTCACTCGCCGATGGAGAAAAGCGTCTTCAGGCTCCACGCCCCGTGCACAACGCGGACAACCTCGATGCCTTCGGCAGCTTAGCGTTACAGAATCAGGCAGTTCCCATCAACGAAGTATCGCAAATTAGCTGCGATGTCGGGCCTGGCAGGACCCAGCTTGCTGTTTTCGGCAAGAAGGTGGAATTTCGCATCGAGCGAATGGAGAACCCGCGTCACCGCCTCCTGGTCGTCCTCGGCGATATGCTGCCATACCATGATCAGGTCGTTTTCCGCCGCTCGCAGCAGGGAGAACTGTGCCAAGCGCGTCAGCGGTCCGTTTTTCCGGTGTCAAAGCGTGTCCGGGCCTCCTGGATGAGTTCGTCCATGTTGCCGAAGCGGCCCGGTCCACTTTTCACACCCGCATCCCAGAGCTGGCGCAGCTCTTGTATTTCCTGCTTCTGGAGAGCGCGTTTGTGCTTCCAGTCGCGCAGGGCGTCACGGATGACCTCGCTCGTTGAAGCGTAGTCTCCCTGCTCGACGGACTTTTTGACAAGAGCGTAAAGCTCCGGCGTCAAGGCGATGGTGATCTTATCAACGGTGGGCATGACCCCTCCTTCGGTATAACCAAGTCATGCCATGCGTAGATGAGGAGGAGCAAGGGAGAAGCTCAGTCTCATGGGTCGGAATGAAAAGAGCGGATTTTGTGTAAAAAACAAAGGAGATACCTCTATTCGAGGGCATATATAATTTGTTTGAGATATTAAGCGGTGGATGCACGACACAAAAGTACGCCTCCAACATCCCCCTAAGACGGCTCTTCCAATACGCTGAAATAAAGAAGGAAAGTATTTTGTGTCCATAAAAGAAAAGGACCCAGGATTTCTCCTAGGTCCTTGAATTTCCTTGGCGTCCCCAAGGGGGTTTGAACCCCTGTTTTCGGCGTGAGAGGCCGACGTCCTGGGCCACTAGACGATGGGGACACGCTCTTTTGTTCGAAACATTTCCACGTTTCGAGTCGTGTCTTATGATCCAAATCCTTTCGGCTGTCAAGAAAAATCTTCCCTGAATCATCATCGCGCTGATGACCTTCCGTTCGATGTTATGCGGCATCCGTCTGGAGTGAGATACTGCATGATTCCAAAGTGTTGTCTCTTGATTTGGGTTGCGGTGCCTAAATGAAACCAGATTGTATTGACTTAGTCATGTGACTGAATTACTGTTTAGTCATACGACTGACTAGATGGATGAACGCCCCAACCGGAGGAGAGCATGTCACAGCCGAGCGATACCAAGCTGGCACTGGTGGAAGCAGCGGGCCAGTTGTTCGCGGAGCAAGGGTTCGACGCGGTGAGCACACGCATGATCGCGGACAAGGCCGGGGTCAACCTCGGCGGCATCCACTATCACTTCGGCAGCAAGGAAAAGCTCTACGTGGCGGCTTTCCGCCATGTTGCCGTCTCGTTCAAGAGCACCTGCTTCGAGGACGTGGCCGAGGAGCGGCCGGAACTCATGGACACGCCCCAGGGAGTGGTTCGAATCATCCGCATGGCCTTGAAAACCCTGTTCAGGGACATCATGTCCCCTCTGGAAGACAGCTGGAAGCGCGCGCTGATCCTGCGGGAGCTGTTCAGTTCCTCCTCCGCGTTGCCCACCCTGTCCCGTGACGTGTTCAAGCCAAAGCTCGACAGGGACATCGACTTCTTTCGCAAGGTACGGCCGGATGTGGCCGAGGCCACCCTGATCATCTGGGGAAACATGCTGCACGCGCAGATGGTTTTCTACCTGCAGGCGCAGGACGTCATAAACCTGTCCTACGGCCCGCTGGTGAGCGGCACGGAGTTCTACGACAAGGCGGCCTGGGAGCTGGGGAGCGCGTTGATACTCCTGCTGGGATTGCCCCTGGAAGTGGAAAAAGACGTGTAACCAACGTTTAATAACGAAGATTCAACCAAACTACAGAATATCATCGAATTGCCGGTGAGGAGTCATACAATGAGAAAGGCCATATTTTTCCTGGTGATCGCTTGTCTGGCGGGGGGCGGTTACCTGCTCCGGGACAGGATCCCGGAGCAGTACCTGGACACGATCAAGAAGCTCGGGATGCCGCAGGACAAGGTGGCCCAGGCCGCACCACCCCAGGTACGCCCGGTGCCCATCGAGGCTGTGCGCCCGGCTCCCGAGACGAGCTTCAGGGAGTTTCCCGCCACCATCCAGGCCGCCAGACGGGTTGATCTGTCCTTTCCCGTGAGCGGTGTGCTCGTCGAGCTGAATGGCCAGGCCGGCCGCAGGGTCAAGAAGGACGAGGTCATTGCCCGGCTGGATCCCAGGGATTTCCAGAACGCCGTGAACTCGGCCCGGGCCTCCCATGACGAGGCCAGACTCAACCTTGAGCGTACCCGGACCCTGAGGTCGCAGGGCGTGACAACACAGTCCGAGCTGGACAGCGCCAAGGCCGCCTTCGAGATGGCCGAGGCAAAGCTGCGCATCGAGTCCAAGGCCCTGGAGGACACAGTGATACGCGCCCCCTTCGATGGGGTGGTGGCCAGGCGTTACGTGGAGAACCACGAATACGTGAAGAACGACACCTCGGTGCTCTCGGTGAAGAGCCTGGACGAGCTGGAGGTGACCTTTCACGTGCCCGAACGGGTCCTGGCCAGGTGGGGCAACACCGCGCTGCAAGGTGCGCAGGTGAGCTTCGAGACAGGGGACGACAAGTGGCTTGACGCCGACATCCACGAGGTCAGCGCCGAGGCCGACGCGGTCACCCGCACCTATGAGGTGGTGGCCGCGGTAAAGGCGCCGGAAAACCTGCTTCTGCTCTCGGGCATGACCGCCAAGGCCAGACTGCTCCTGCCCACCGGGCTGGATCAGAGGAACGCGGTGCTGGCGCCCATGGCCTCGGTGTTCGGCGGCAGCGACGGCGGCTCCTATGTCTGGGTCATCGACAAGGACGGCGGCGCTCCCAAGCGGACGAGCGTCCAGCTCGGTGGCATGCGCCAGGACGGCGTGGTGGTGCTCTCGGGGCTCGAGGAGGGGCAGTTGGTTGCCGTGGCCGGGGTGAACAGCCTGCGCCCTGACATGAAGGTGCGCCCCATGCATTCCGCCAACGGGGGCCTGGACTGATGGAACTGGCAAGCTACGCGCTGCGTCACAAGGCCGTGACCCTGGTTTTCACGGTCATAGTCATCGTGGCCGGGATCATGTCCTACCGTTCTTTGGGGCGGTTGGAGGACCCGGAATTCACAATTAAAGAGGCGGTGATCTACACCCAATACCCGGGTGCAACGGCAGTGGAGGTTGAGGAGGAGGTCACCGAGCCGCTGGAGGCGGCAATCCAGCAGCTCAAGCAGCTCAAGGAGGTGCGCTCCATTTCCCGTTCGGGGCTGTCCATCATCTACGCCGAGATCCAGGATCGTTACAACAGCAAGAAATTACCCCAGATCTGGGACGAGTTGCGGCGCAAGGTGCGGGACGCGGCGGCGGATCTCCCCCCGGACGCCGGAGAGCCGGAGATCAACGACGATTTCGGCGACGTGTACGGCGTGTTCCTGGCCATCACAGGGGACGGGTACAATTTTCACGATCTCAGGCAATTCACCAAGGACCTCAGAAAGGAGCTGCTGCTCTGCGACAACGTGGGGCGCATAGACTTCTGGGGCCTGCAGACAGAGGCGGTGTACGTGGAGATGGACAGGGCCAAGCTGGCCCGGCTGGGCCTGCCTCCGTCCGTGATTTTCGGCACCATCAACGCGCAGAACACCATCAACTCATCGGGTAACGTCAAGGTGGGGCCAGAGCAGGTGAACCTTCGCGTCACCGGCGGCTTCGAAAGCGTCGCTGCCCTGGAGGAACTGCTTATCCCCGCGCCCAAGAACGGCGACGAGCCCCCCCGCATGATCAGGCTCAGGGATGTGGCCACAGTGGAAAGAGGGTATTACGACCCGCCCTCGCAACTGCTGCGACGTAACGGCAAGCCAGCGGTGGGGCTGGGCATTTCCACGGTGGAAGGGGGCAACGCGGTGATCATGGGCGAGGCCGTGAAGCAGCGCCTGCAGGAGCTGGCCGAGCGCATCCCCGTGGGCATCGAGATCGAACCCATATCCTACCAGTCCGACACGGTGGACGCGGCTGTCTCGGGCTTTGTGATCAATCTGGCCGAGGCCGTCACCATCGTGGTGATCCTGCTCGTGCTCTTCATGGGGGTGCGCGAGGGGTTGATCATGGGTGTGGTCTTGCTTATCACCATCCTGGGCACGTTCATCTTCATGAAGATAATGAACGTGAGCCTGGAGCGAATATCCCTGGGCGCCCTGGTCATCGCCCTGGGTATGCTGGTGGACAACGCCATCGTGGTCACCGAGGGCATCGTCATCAAGTCCATGCAGGGGGTCAGGCGCTTCCAGGCAGCCATCGACACTGTACGGGAGGTGCAGTGGCCACTGCTGGGAGCCACTGTCATCGCCACCCTGGCCTTTGCCGCAATATCCCTCTCGGATGACGTTACCGGCGAGTTTCTGGGCAGCCTGTTCAAGGTCATCGCCACATCCCTTGGTCTGAGCTGGGTGTTCGCCGTAACCATCACCCCCTGGCTGTGCGTGGCCTTTCTGCCCGACAACACGGCCGGGATGGAACCGCACAGGAACCTGTTCTACAAGTGCTATCGCGGATTCCTGCGATTATGTATCGACCACCGCTGGCTCACCCTGTTCGCGGTGCTGCTCATGCTGCTCACCTCTTTGTACAGCTTTCAGTTCGTGAAACAGAACTTTTTCCCTGACTCCTCCCGCCCTCAGTTCCTGGTGGACCTTTGGTATCCCGAGGGCTCGCACATCCATGAGACCCAGGAGGGCGTTGAGGAGATCGGCTCGTACATCAGGACATTGCGGGGCGTGACCGACACCTCCACCTTCATCGGTGGCGGCGGCCTGCGCTTCATCCTGACCTACGAGCCCGAGATGCCGGACAGCTCCTATGCGCAGATCCTGGTGAGCGTGGATAACTTCGAGGAGATACCGGAGCTGCGCAAGGCTGTGGAGGAGTATCTGCGGCGCAGGCACCCCAACGTGGTGCACGGGGTTGAGGCTTTCAAGCTCGGCCCCGGCGGGGGCGCTATCGAGGCCCGGCTCATCGGCCCGGATGCGGGTGTGCTGCGCGGCCTGGCCGAACAGGTGGAGGACATCATGCGCAGGGACTGGAACACGCGCACCGTGCTGAACGACTGGCGGGAGCGGGTCAAGACCCTGCAGGTGCGCATGTCCGAGGCCAGAAGCCGGGAGGCCGCGGTCACCCGCGAGGAGATCAGCCAATCCCTGGGCATGAACTTCACCGGGGAGCAGGCCGGGATCTATCGTGACGGTGACATCCTGCTGCCCATCATGCTGCGCCCCCCCAAGGAGCAGAGAAAAGGTGTGGACAACCTGGACAACGTGCAGGTCTGGAGTTCGTCCGCTGGCAAGATGCTGCCCATCGGCCAGGTCATCGACGGCGCGGGCACGGTGTGGGAGGACCCCATCATCAGGCGGCTGAACCGCATGCGCACCATCACGGTGAGCTGCCAGCAGCGCTCGGGCACGGCCATGGATCTGTTCAAGCGGCTGCGCCCCGAGATCGAGGCGATCTCGTTCCCGCCGGGGTACAAGCTCGAATGGGGCGGAGAGTACGAGAGCTCCCAGGACGCCAACACCAAGCTCATGGCCAACGTGCCCATCGCCTTTGCCCTGATGTTCTTCATCTCGGTGATGCTGTTCAACACCCTGCGCCACCCCGTGCTCATCTTCCTGGGCCTGCCCCTTGCGCTCATCGGCGTGGTGGCCGGGTTGCTGCTGGCCGATCAGCCCTTCGGCTTCATGGCCCTGCTGGGCTTCCTGAGCCTCTCGGGCATGCTTATCAAGAACGAGATAGTGCTCCTGGACCAGATCAACCTGGAGCTCGCCGCGGGCAAGCCGCCGTACCAGGCGGTGGTGGACTCGGCCGTGAGCCGCGTGCGCCCCGTGTGCATGGCGGCCTTCACCACAGTGCTGGGCATGGTGCCGCTCATCTGGGACCCGTTTTTCGCGGCCATGGCGGTGACCATCATGGCCGGGCTGACATTTGCCACGGCCCTGACCCTGGTGGTGATTCCCGTGCTCTACTGCGTGTTCTTCAGGGTGAGGCGGGGGAAGCCGCAGGAACAAAAGCCCCCTGAACCGGCAAGGGATGGGGCTCCCGAGATCAAGGTCATTGTGGAGGGGGGAACCTTTCCAAAGACTTACTAATGAAAAAGATTATATGTCAAAAAGGTCTGGAAAGGGGAGCCCGAGGGGAAAAACCTCTTTCAAGAGGTTTTCCCCTCGGAGTGCCGTTTTTTTGATCATTATCCATCTATTCTAGAGGCTCAACGCCTTGCGCAGACGGGTGAGGGTCTTGTCCCTGCCCAAAACCTGCATCATCTCGAACAGGCCGGGGCTGAAGGTGCGGCCGGTGAGGGCCACCCGGATGGGCTGCGCCAGGAGCTTGAACTTCACCTCGTACTCGTCCAGGTAGGCCTGCATGGCGGCCTCCAGGCTCGGCTGGTCAAAGGGGTCCAGGCCCTCCAGCAGTGCGGTCACCCGCTCCAGGTGCTCCCTGGCCTCCGGGGTCAGGAACTTCTCCACGGCCTTTTCGTCGTAGCTCAGACAGTCGTCAGGCTGCACGAAGATCAGGGCCTGCTCAGCCATCTCCACCATGGTCTTGGCCCTGGGCTGGAACAGGGGCACCACCTGCTTGAGAAAGGGGATGTCCTTGGCCTCGGGCCCCACGCCTTCCTCGGCGGCGAAGCGCTCGGCCAGCAGCCCGGCCAGGTAGTCCAGGTCCGACTCCTTGATGTAGTGGCTGTTCAGCCAGTTCAGCTTTTCCGGGTCGAACGCGGCGGCCGAGGAGTTCAGGTTGCTTACGCTGAAGATCTTGACGAGCTCCTCGCGGGAAAAGATCTCCTGGTCGCCGTGGGACCAGCCCAGCCGGACCAGGTAATTCACCACGGCCTCGGGCAGGTAGCCGTCCACCTCGTACTCCATGACGGAACGGGCGCCGTGGCGTTTGGAGAGTTTCTTCTTGTCCGGCCCCAAGATCATGGGCACGTGCCCGAACTCGGGCAGGGGGAAGCCCAGGGCCTGGTAGAGCAGAATCTGCCTGGGAGTGTTGTTCACATGGTCGTCGCCGCGCAGCACGTGGGTCACGCCCTGGGCGTGGTCGTCCGCCACCACGGCCAGGTTGTATGTGGGGGTGCCGTCGGTCCTGCGCAGGATCATGTCGTCCAGTTCGGTGTTGTCCACGGCGATGGTGCCCTTGACCATGTCGTTGAACACTGTCTTGCCCGTGAGAGGGGTCTTGAAGCGCACCACGCGCCCCTCTCCCGGAGGCAGGTTCCGCTCCCGGCAGCGGCCGTTGTACTTGGGCTTCAGGCCCTTTGCCCGGGCTTCCTCGCGCATGGCCTCCACCTCTTCCGGAGTGCACTCGCAGTAGTAGGCGTGGCCGGATTCCAGCAGGCGATCCACGTGCTCGTTGTAAAAGTCGAAGCGCTCGCTCTGGAAGATGGGCTCGTCGTCCCAGTCCAGGCCCAGCCACTTCATGGAACTGAGGATGGCGTCGGTCATCTCCTGGTTGGAGCGCTGTCTGTCCGTGTCCTCGATGCGCAGGATGAAACGCCCCCCCTGGCTGCGGGCCAATAACCAATTGAAAATCGCTGTCCGGGCGCCCCCGATGTGCAGATGTCCTGTCGGGCTGGGGGCGAACCGCGTCACGGGTGCGGCCATGTGAACCTCACTGATGTTTGGATGGAAATGCCGGTCTGGGCCGGATTGTGTTCATGCAACAACAAAACGCCATCACGCCCGCCCCATGCTGTTCATCAGGGACGATGCGGGAAAGCGGGTGGGGCGATGACCGGTGCGGTCCTGCCGGGGAATCAGGTCAAGGTGCGGCTAGACGGCCTCGACAGCCTTGATTTCGGGCACTTCGCGGATCAGGATGCGTTCGATGCCGTTCTTCAGGGTGATCTGAGACATGGGGCAGCCCTTGCAGGCGCCCACAAGACGCACTTTCACGATGCCGTCGTCGGTGATCTCGACCAGTTCCACGTCGCCGCCATCGGCCTGCAATGCGGGTTTGACCTTTGCCAGCGCGGCTTCCACTTTCTCTTTCATGATAGACTCCAGGTAAGCGATGATGCCGGGGATTCCCGGCCACGGCATGGCGTGGGTTACGCATTTTCGCCCAGGGTGTCAAATGTCGGAGATCGGTCGATTCCAATGCTTTATCGCACGGCTCCGGACTCCTGCGCGGGGATGAGCAGTCTCTCGTACTCCCCTATGATTCGCTCCAGACCGAAACGCTTCCGGATGTCCTCACTGATGGCTTCCCGGCCCCACATCACAGGGGCGTGCTTGCCCAGTAACGCGGCCATGGCCGGAACGTCGCCCACGGGCGCGAGCCAACCGTTATCACCGGGGCGGACGATTTCGGATACGCCGCCGGGGCAGGAGAAGGCCACCGCCGGAACGCCCAGGGCCAGGGCCTCGAGCAAGGCATTTGGAAATCCTTCGTAGAAAGAGGGGAAGATGAAGCGCTCCGCTTTGGCCAGGAACGGATAGGGGTTGTGCAGGAATCCGGTGAAAAAGACACGGTCCGCCAGTTTGAGGGCCCTGGCCTGCTTCTTGAGCGACTCCTCAAGGGGGCCGTGGCCGATGACGAGCAGCCGCTGGCGCGGTCCGGAGATACGGGCCAGGGCTTCCAGAAGCAGGGGCAGTCCCTTGGAGGGGATGAGACGCCCCATGGTGACAAAGTAGGGCCTTTCCACAGGGAGCGGAATCTCCGGCTCCCGTAGGGCAAGATCCTTCAGCCGTTGCACGTCCACGGGGTTGGGGATGCGGACCAGGGGGGCGCCCGGTGGCAGCGCCTGGCCGAGGTCGTGCATCATGTCCTCGGACTGGCATATGATCCGCTCAAAGCCGGGGTATATGCGGCGGTATAGCCAGGGGTACCAGGAGGGGATATCACCGGCCGCAAGCTTGGCGCCCAGGATGGAACTCTCCCGCGCAATAACCCGTGTGCCGCGTGGGAAGAACGGCCTTGCCATGCCGGTCAGCAGGTTCATGTGCCCCTGGGAGCTGAGCACTGTATGGGGGCGTTGCCGCCGCACCGCCCGGATCAGGGGCAGCCAGGAGAAGCGAACGCGCCCCTTGCCGAGGGGGAGTACCGGGACACCCATGGGCACCTGCTCCAGAAGGGGGCCGGATGCATCGGCCAATGCGAGACACGGAGCAAATCGCTTCCTGTCGAGATGGCGCAGCAGTGTCAGCAGCACACGCTCGGCGCCGCCCCCGGCCATGGAGGGTGAGACGAACAAGATGCGATGGCGGGATTCCTCTCGGACAGGGGCGCCCAGGCTCTGGAACATGTGTTCCCAGAGCCGTGCAATGACCGGGAGTGAATACCTTTTTGCCGCCAGGCGGGCCGCACCCCCCAGGCGCTGGCGCAGTTCCCGGGACGCGAGCAGGGTGTGCAGCCCCCGGGCCAGATTGGCTGCGTAGTCCGCGTCCTGATCATTTGCGGAAAACGGGGCCAGGAGTCCGTTTTCGCCGTGTTGAATGATGCTCCCCGGCCCCCAGGGGCAGTTCAGGGCCAGCACGCTTCTGCCGCAGGCCATGGCCTCGAGCAGGGCGTTGGGAAAGCCCTCGGAACGTGACGGCAGTACAAATATTTCAGCTTCGCCCAGCGCCTCGCAGGCATTGCCGATTTCGCCGGGAAATTCAACGCGGGGAGCGATGCCGAGCTCCCGGGCCAATTCCGCCAGTGAAGAGCGCTCTGGCCCGTCTCCGTATATACGCAGCCGCCAGTCCGGGTACTGGTCGGCGACCAGGGCAAAGGCTCGCAACAGCAGGTCAAAGCCCTTAATGGGGTGCAACCGCCCCATGCCGCAAATGAGACGGGACTCTGGAAGGGGAGGAGCACTTGGCACATCCGTCACCGGGTTTGGGATGACCCGTGTGCGGGGCAGGGCGGACTTTGGAATCGATTCCAGTGCTGGCCAGGACTGCACCACCAGCCCGTGCGCGCGGGGCAGAGCCATGCGCCGCAGAAACCGCCAGATGAAATTCCGGCCTCGGAAACGGGGGTTGTTGCGCTCGGACGCCACCACCCGGATCCCTGTGCCCAGGCAGGCGAGCAGGGTCAATGTGACGGTTTCGCCCACAAAGGCGAGAACCACATCCGGTGCCTCGTCCTTGAGCAGACGGCGCAGGGCACGCAGCCTGCGCCAGTTGTTCCGCGCCCCTTGAACCAGGGAGCCGGCTGGTTCTGCCAGCCCCAGGCCTTGCACTGTCACCGCCGGGTGCGGGTGGAACGGGCAGGTCTCCGATGTGGCGTGATCCACGCAGATCAGGCCAGCTTGCATGCCTTGAGCGGCCCAGTGCGAAGCCAGGAGGCATGCCACACGCTGGGCTCCTCCGGCCCCGAGGGTAGGGAGTACGATCTTGACGTTCATCCTCTGCTTTTACAGGAACGTAGCCCACGGGGGAAGTGGGGTGGACTAATTTGTCTTCCGAACTCGGCAATTTGGTGGAATATCATCCGATTTGGCCTGGAAAAATCGGCAGATGCGGCAAATGAAAGGTATTGGTGATTTTGTTTCATATTGTGGACAGAAAGTGATTTGATAATTATAATATACTAAATTGCTCCTGCATTTGCAGATAATTGCAGGTGATGTCGGGTACTCTTTTTTCTTATTGCAAAAGATTTTTTTGGAATAGGGGATTAATATGAGTGCTAGACTTGGTTGTTTTTTTGTAAAGAATAGTTTGTTTTTTACGGCTATCATCTATCTTGCCTTCCTTTTTGCGTTCGTTCCTCTCTACGCCATGCCCCTCCTTGAGTATGTTGAAAAGGCGAACAATAGAAACGTGTCTGTTCAGGGTGACGAGGCGGTGTTTCACGGTGTCACCATTACCCTTGGAAAGGTGAATCCCGAAAACGCGCTGTTTTGCAAGAAACTTATTGAAGCGCATTACAAAGGGGCGCAGCTGATTCCGGTATGGAACTGCGGCTCGCCCTCCTTTGAAAACTGGGAGATCGAGGACGATTTTCCGCTGCCCGGGATGACCACGCTTGTGGGCCAGATTCCGGACATGCGCATGTGCAGGTGCAGCTCGTATTGCATATTCGTTTTTACAGGAAAGGAGGTGCGTTGCGACATCCTGGACGTGATGTACGGCACGGAGGCGCCGTTGCTCATCAAGGGGGGGGTGATCAGGGCACGGGATCATCGTCTCTCGCGGGGCCTGGACTTTTGCGAGGGACTGCACCCCAAGCCAGTGGTTTACTACCTGTTCAGCAAGGACGGTTGGCGGAAGTGCAAGACCGGAGAGCTGTCGGCGGAGTACCGGGAGCTTTACAACGACCTGATGCAGAAGAAATTCGATGATTGCGACAAGGTGTGCGCCGCTTCCTACGAGTTGGGGTACTACGCATTCATGCTCGGGATGTCCGGCAAAGAGACATTTCAATTGTTGTGCGAATTTTTGGAACAAAATGGAGTGTTCCATAACAAGAACGGCCTCGACACCGAGGAGATCGCCCGAAATGCGATCTCCAGGCTTTCTGACGAACTGCTGAACGGGGCACACGAGGAAATGCCGCACGTCAAGGGTGGGCCTTGGCAAGCAAACTGATGCGGAAATCGACAAATTTTGTGCCTTGTTCGTTTAGCGCGTATGTATCGAGAGACGAATTTGTAATTCGATTGGCAGTGATTCACGGTATTACTATTTGCTGAAAAATATATGGAAATCGGGCCCAGACTTCTCAGGCAAATTCGGAAGGAATGCGTTACGCAAGAATATTTCTTGTATGGCAGCTTGTTATGGTTGTATTGTCCAGGCGATAAATTGGGTTGCCAGTCACGGGCATCTTGTGTATCAGGTCCGAGGTCGGCAGTTCACCCAGGCGTCGCCGCCCCTCCAATGGGGAGCTAAACCTGCCGCTTTATCATTCCTATCGACACCTTATCCCCGTGCCGAGTCGGAAGACGGCGACCACCGGCAATCCAATATCTTCTGGTAGGCGCGATAGCGAGGATAAGTCATGTCCAAGACGCAGCTACCGTATCATGCGGAGGATATCTCCTCCCTTGCCAAATCGTTGCGCCGTCAACTCGACGGCCTGGAACACACCCCCAGCCATGTGGACATGCTGCAACTGCTGGCAAAGGCCGGAGGGTATCGAAATTATCAACATTTCCGCGCCCAGTGTGAGGCGCGGGAGCGGCTGAACGCACCTGCACCCCCTCCCGCCGAGGTGGACTTCAGGCGGGTATCGCGGGTGGTTCGGCTCTTTGACGAAGAGGGACGTCTCATTCGCTGGCCGGGAAAGTTCAGCCAGCGCATGCTCTGTCTCTGGGTCATGTGGTCGCGGATACCGGCCCGAAAAACCATGACCGAGGGGGAAATCAGCGAATTCCTCGACGGGTTGCATCTGTTCGGGGATCACGCCCTGTTGCGGCGCGAGCTGGTTGACAGGGGCATGGTGGAGCGAACCCCGGACGGACGGCAATACAAACGGCTGGAGCTTCCGCCTCCTGCCGAGGCGCTGGCCTTGCTGGAGCGATTGCGGGACAGAGAGTGACCTGATTCGACACGTTGGGTGCGCGGGAGCGCCTGGACTCCCGCGCGCCATTTCCGATGCGATTATCCATGCAATTAGGGGACCGGCCATGATACATACGTTACTGGAAAACTCCCACGCGGTGCTGCTTCCCGCCTTTGCTGGCACCACCCTCAGCGAGCAGGTAAAGCGGTTTCTGGACTCGGGCGGCTGTTCCATTCTGGCCGGGGAAACCCGCGACGAATACGTTGCCCGGCGCATGTCTTCGGAGCGCATGCGCAATGAAAGCGCTGCCACGATCTCGGCCCTTGCCGGGGAGGCCTCCAGGATAGGGGGCGACGTGCTCGTGGCCGTGGACCAGGAGATTGGTGGCATTTGCAGGTTGCACAAGCTTGTACCGCCTTTTCCGGACAGGGCGGAGATCGCGGACATGGATACCGACGCCTTTGTGGCTCTTTCCGAAACCATGGCCAGGGCGGCCAAGTCCATGGGAGTGAACTGCTTTCTGGGTCCCATCATGGATGTGGTCACCGGCAGGAACCCCTGGCTGGAGGGGCGGACCTGGTCCAGTGATCCGGTAACCATCGCCCGTATCGGCGGTGCGTATATACGTGGCCTGCAAGCCCATGGCGTGGCTGCCACGGCCAAACATTTTCCAGGGTATCCGCAACTGGAGCTCGATCCCGCGGTGGACGAACTCGCAAGCATGGATGTTCCCCTGCCGGAAGTGGAGAAGGGGCTCCTGCCCTTTGCCGTGGCGGTGGAAAGCGACGTGGCCATGATCATGACCGGCCCGGCAATGGTGGAGGCCTATGACCAGCATCTGCCGGCTTCCTACTCCCCCCATGTGGTCAACGTGCTGCGCGAGGAACTGGGATTTCAGGGCGTGGTGCTCAGCGACGACCTGGACTCCAGGGCCACCCTGCGGGGGCGGGACATCGCGGATGTGGCGGTGTCGAGCCTGAACGCGGGTGTGGATCATCTGCTCATCGCGGACCTGGACGGCCAGGTGGAGCGAGTGGCCAAGGCCATCCGGATTTCCGTGGAAAAGGGAGAGCTTCAGGAGCAGCGGCTGGACCAGGCGGCGGAACGTGTGCGGGCCTTGGCGGGCAGATACGCACGCGTTGCCTGACCTCCATGCGGTCCGGTCTTATTGAGAACTCGAACCCGATTCGTACCATTGCCCGTCGGCAACCATTTTCCTTGCCAAAATTTCCCCCGAGGATTGAGTCTCGTTTCACTGAATGGTATGAACGTGTGAAAAGGGATACTTTGCGCATTGGCCTTCCGGTCCGGAATTGATGATGCAATGTGCGTAGGGGGGAAGAGTTGGTTGATGATTCACGAAAAAGCAAGCAGGAGCTTCTGCAAGAGCTGGAGGAGGCCAGGGCCAGGATCGCGAAGTTGGAAGGTGATATCGCTTCCCACGAAGAGGGCGTCGACTCCAAGGCCTTTGGGGACCTCTTCGAAGCCATGGATTCGCCCGCGGCCTTTCTCGGCACGGACCTCCGCTACAAGGCCCTGAACCTGGCCTATGACAGGTACCTGGGCTTTTCCCGTGATCTTCTTATCGGGCAAACCCCCGCCTCCATCGTCGGCGAGAAGGGCTACGAGAGCGACCTCAAGCCCCAACTCCAACGCTGTCTGCGTGGCGAGACAGTGTTTTTTTCCCTTTGGATCGAATACCAGGGCATGGGCAAGAGGCTCATGGCCATCTCCTACATTCCCCGAGCGGACCACAACGGAAATCTCATCGGTGTCCTGCTGATAACCCGCGACATCACGGATACATATCATCTGGAGCTGGAATCGAGCATCATCATGGAAACCGCCATGAACGGCTTCTGGACCGGAAGCCGGGACTGCACCATTCTCAGCGCCAACAAGGCCGTTGCGGACATGCTCGGGACCACGAGGCAGGCGCTGGTCGGCCGCAAGGTCTGGGACATCAAGGGTACCGAGGATCCGGACATGGTGCGGCGGCGCATCGACGGGCTCTTCGCGGCAGGAGGCGGAAGGTTCGAGACGCTCATGTGCCGCGATGACGGCGCAATGATCGACGTGGACGTGAGCGTGACCTGTACGGATCACCAAGGGGGGCGTTTCTACTCCTTTCTCAGGGACATGAGCGCGTACAAGGCCACGGAACGGGAGCTCCGCGAGAGCGAGGCCAGGTTCAAGGCGCTTCACGACGCTTCCTTCGGCGGCATCGCCATCCATGACAAGGGAGTCATCCTCGACTGCAACCAGGGGCTGGTGGACATCTCGGGGTTCAGCCGGGAAGAGTTGATAGGCATGGACGGGCTGCTGCTCATCGCTCCGGGCTCGCGGGAACAGGTGATGACGAACATCCTTTCCGGTTATGAAAAAGCCTACGAAGTCTATGGCATCAGGAAGAGCGGAGAGCAGTATCCCCTGCGGCTGGAGGCCAGGAACATCCCGTACAAGGGCAAGAGAGTCCGCACTGTGGAGTTTCGGGATATCACCGAGAGCAGGCAGGCTCGCGAAGCCCTGGAGGAGAGTCATGCCAGGCTGCACTCCGTGGTCATGAACATGCCGGTGATGCTGAACGCCTTTGACGAGCACGACAGGCTTGTGTTCTGGAACAGGGAGTGCGAGCGGGTTACCGGATACTCCTGCGAAGAGGCCATGCGGAGCGGAAGCATCCTTTCCCTGCTGTTCCCGGACAAGAGCTACAGGGAGGACGTTGCGAGGAAGATCCGGGAAGCCATGGGAGAGTTCCGGAATTTGGAACTCGACCTGACCTGCAAGAATGGGGGTATACGCACCATCTCCTGGTCCAGCGCTTCACGCAAGGCCCCCATCCCCGGATGGAACACCTGGGCCGTGGGGGTGGATGTCACCGAGCAGCGGAAAGCGGAGCGCGCCCTCAGGGAGAGCGAGCAAAAGCACAAGTCGGTCATCGACAACATCCAGGATGTCTATTACCGCACGGACCATCAGGGGCGGTTGATCCTGTTGAGTCCCTCGTGCGCGAAGATGCTGGGCTATGACAATATTGACGCGCTTTTGGGCAAGCAGATCGAGTCCTTTTATTTTGAGCCGGAACAGCGGGATAAATTCTTGGATATCCTGGAAAGCCGGGGTTCGGTGTCGAACTACGAGGTCAGGCTGAAGAAGTTGGACGGAACGCCCCTCGATGTCTCCACCAACAGCGCCTTCCATTATGATGACGCTGGCAATGTCCTCGGAGTGGAGGGCGTGTTCCGGGACGTGACCGAAATAAAGAGGGCGGAAAGGATTCAGGCCGCGTTCACCGCGTTCGTGAGGAACAGCAACGACATCATTTTGATCAAGGACCGCGACAGGCGGGTCGTTGCAACGAATATGTCCTTTGCCAAGGCTTGCGGGCACTCGGACCCGTCCGAACTCATAGGCATGACCGACGCCGAGATATTCGGCATTCCTGAAACCATGGATCCGGTGAAGGGGGCCATGCTCGACGACCTTCAGGCCCTGGAACTTTCCCAGGGGGAGTTCATCGAGAGGGAAGAGGTGCTGGTGTTCCGGGATGGCAAGAGGCGGGTCTCCCTGACCAGGAAGTATCCGATCTTCGACGACTCGGGAGAACTCTTCGCCATCGGCGTCATTTCCACGGACATCACCCAGCGCAAGGAGACCGAGCGCAAAATAACGGAATCGGAATCCAGGTTCCGCTCGCTGTTCGATTACGCCGGTGAGGGGATATTCCTGGTGGACAAGGACTCCAACATCAGGGAGGCCAACCAGGCGGCGGCCAAAATGCTGGGCTACGATTCTCCGGCCGAGATCGTGGGAATGAGCGCCAGGGAAATCATCCATCTGGATGACTACGAGGAAAGAAGCCCGGAAATCAATTACCTGAGAGCGCAAAGCGAGGATGTTGTTCGCTTCGAGCGCCGGTACCGGCGAAAGAACGGCTCCTACCTGCCGGTGCAGGTGGCCGTGAAGAGCATGAAGGACACCGGTCTCAACCACGTGCTTTTCAGCGACATATCGGAGCGGAAGCGGGTGGAGGAGGCTCTGCAGACCAGGATCGTGGCCCTGACCCAGCCCCTGGAGGATGCCTCGGAACTGACCTTCGAGGCGCTCTTCGACCTGGAGGATATACAGCGCATCCAGGACGAGTTCGCCCAGGCCACCGGGGTGGCCTCCATCATCACCAGGCCGGATGGAACGCCCATCACTGTGCCGAGCAACTTCAGTAATCTGTGCGGGGACATCATCAGGCGGGCGCCCGAAGGTCTTGAGAATTGCAAGCGCTCCGATGTCCTTGCCGGAGAAGGGCTTTCGGATCAGCCAAGGATCCTGCGCTGTCTGAGCGGCGGGTTGCTGGACGCCGGGGCGATCATCGATGTCGGTGGCAAACACCTGGCCAACTGGCTGGTGGGGCAGGTGCGCGACGAATCCCAGGGCGAGGAGGGCATGCGGGAGTATGCCCGGCAAATCGGAGCCGACGAGGAGGAGACCGTCCAGGCGTTCCGGGAAGTGCCGGTCATGTCCCGGGAGCGGTTCCTGTCCATTGCCCGGGCCCTGCACACACTGGCCAAGCAGATTTCCATGCTCGCCTATCAGAACCTGCAGCAGGCGCGCTTCATTCAGGCCAAGGCCAGGGCCGAGGAGCGGAACAAGCTGCTGGCCGAACTCTTGAACGCTTCGGACACCGTGGCCGTGTACAAGGATACTTCCCTCAACTACAAGATGGTCAACAGGGAGTACCTGAAGCTCACCGGGCTCCAAAGCTTCGAGGAGGTGCTCGGCCGGAACGACGCCCAGCTCCTTGACGGCATGGCCACCGAGGAGCAGATCAGCCAGTACATCGACAATGACAGGATCGCCCTGGCCCTGCCAAGGGGGGAAATCTACACCATTGAGGAGTACCTGTCAGGTGAGGGTGAGGACAGGGTGTTTCTTACCAAGAAGTTTCCCATTTTCGACGAGGAACACGTGGCCGCGGTGGGGGTGGCCACCCTGACCTCCGAGATCACCGAACTCAAGAGAATAGAGATGCGCCTGCTGCAGGAAAAATCCCGGGCCGAGGCCGCCAGCGCCGCGAAAACCGAGTTCCTGGCAAACATGAGCCACGAGATTCGCACGCCACTCAACGGCATCGTGGGCATGCTCAACCTGTTGCAGAACTCCATACTGGACAGGGAGCAAAGGGAATACGCCAACAACGCCCTGGCCTCCTGCATGCGCCTGACATCGTTGCTCAGCGACATCCTGGACGTGTCGGCCGTGGAGAGCGGGAAGCTGCGCCTCTCCATGGGAGCGGTCAACCTCAAGGATCTGCTGGACTCGGTGGATAGCCTCTTCGGCCTGACCGCGAGCCAGAAGAACGTGTCCCTGGTCATGACCCGCTGGCCCGGGGTCCCGGATGTGATCCTGGGCGACGAACTCAGGCTGCGGCAGATACTTTTCAATCTCGTTGGAAATGGTTTGAAATTCACGGAATCCGGCGGCGTACATGTGGAGCTTGCCCCTCTTCGGGTGAGGGACGAACCCTGCGGCAGGGTTCTTTTCACGGTTACGGATACCGGACCCGGCATCATGGAGGAACATTACGAAGAGGTGTTCCAGGTGTTCGGGCAGGCCGACCACGGCTTCGACAGGAAGCATCAGGGCGCGGGGCTCGGTCTGCCCATTGTCAAGCGGCTGGTGGACCTGATGGGGGGGACGATCTGCCTCGAGAGTCATCAGGGCAAGGGCAGCGTTTTTTACGTGTCCATACCCGTGGGCAGGGCTCCTCTCGACCTCCCGGTCGCAAAGCCGTCGGCCGGTGTCGCACTCGACCCGGGCAGGGACCGGAAAACCTCTGGTCAAGGTCTGGAGATCCTCATAGCCGAAGACGAGCGCATCAACATGCTCGCGCTCAGCCGACTGCTTCGAAAGGGGGGGCATGAGGTCACCGCGGTGGAAGATGGCGCCAAGGCCGTCGAGGCCCTGAAACAGGGGCGTTTCGACCTGGTGATCATGGACATCCAGATGCCCAACATGGATGGCCTGGCCGCCACCAGGGCCATTCGAGAGGGACAGGCCGGAGAGGGCAACGCGGGGATTCCCATTTTGGCCATGACGGCCTACGCCATGTCCGGAGACAGGGAGAAGTTCCTCGAAGCCGGCATGGACGGCTATTTCTCCAAGCCCGCGGACATCAACACCCTCAACCGCGCCCTTGAAGAGTACGTGCTGAACAAGGCGGATTGAACGTCGCCCCATCTTGACCCCGGATATGCCTCCGGCTATAGGGGCGCATCGAACAACAAATGCTTCCGCAGGACCAAAGTCTTTGCGGGAGACAGCAGGAGTCTGTTTGTCCATTCACGCCATGGATCTTGTCCCTCCGGCTGCGGAGTAAAGAGGGCCGGTAGCATATCGATCCGTTGACGGATCATCGACCTTACCCTGCCTCCGGGTTGCGGAGCATGGTGCGGTGCGAGTCTCCTTCCCCGCCGGTCCGGCTTCGCATTGCCGGAGCTGCCTCTTTTTCGCGCGATTTTTTCGAAATTGTTCGTCATTGCCCCGAATGTCCGGCCGCCATTAACCTTTTGGTATGTCGGCACCGGAACACACCACTGTTTGCCACGGTGAACAGTCCGAACATGTTCAAGGAGCGGAAACGTGAACATCAGACCTGAAACAGCGGCCGACGAGACGGCCATATCCCGGATACACTACACCGCATTCATGGGTCACCCCCAGCACGCGCCGGGCGCCGAACCCACGGAACATCTCATTGTGGAGCGACTGCGCCGGGCAGGCGACCTGCTCCTTTCCCTGGTGCTGGAGCGAGACGGCCAAATACTTGGGCATATCGCCATGTCCCCGGCCAGAATCGGGGCGGAAGACAAGGGATGGTACGTGCTGGGGCCAGTGGGCGTGCTGCCCGAATGTCAGAAACAGGGGCTTGGTTCGGTCCTGGTCCGGGAAGCCCTTGAGCGCATGCGCGCCCTCGGTGCCAGGGGCGTGGTCCTGGTGGGGGACCCGAAGTTCTATGGACGCTTCGGGTTTGCCCAGCCCGGCGGCTTGACCTGCATGGACGTGCCGCGGGAGGTGATACTGGCCCTGTGCTTCGGTGGGAACGCCCCTGTGGGGGAAATAACGTTGCACAAGGCGTTTTTCGGTGAATAAGCCCTGCTGAACAAGGATAAAAAAGGAATTGCGAGGAGGCTGTCGGAACAGGTCCTCCTCGCAATCATGAGCGGCGCACCTTGAAATGTGTGTTTTCAGAAATTCAGATCAGTGTCGTGTCATGACGAATGTGCCGATGGCATTCCCATAAGCCAGATAGTTGCCGCTCCATCTTCCATTGGAGCGGGACGTGACGCGGCATTTGATGTTCCACTTGGGGCATTGAATGAGAAATTCGTTCGTATTGTTGAACCGCTTTGCCTGGATGGGGCAGGCATCCCCATTGTCATTGATGTAGAACCCGGAGAATCCGCCACCGGTTTTCCGCAGAGACAACTCGTTGGGTGTGCCATTCTGCCAGGATACGGACCACTGGCCGGTGATCGTGTCTCCGGCGTATGCCGCTCCCCCAAGCAGCATGAGGATCATTGCCAAGGGAAGAATGTATTTCATGTCGTCTCCTCGAGTTGTTTGGTAACGCATGAAGCACGATGCTTTTTACTCGTTGTGGGAACTCCATCTCGGATTGAAAGCATCGTTGTATTCTTGCAGCGGTGTTTGTCTCGCGTTTTTATGCTATGTTGCGGGAGTGTTTTGAAGCGCTGGTTCGTAGTTTTAATTTTGCTAATACGTTATCATGGTGGCTTGCTCATGCCAAGAGCAATCTGGTTGTTGAAAAACAGACAAGGCCATGCTTTCCGGCCATGCCATGACAGTGTTCATGCCTAGTCCAGGCTTGTGCTTGCGGAATGTTGAGAAAAATCCGCTCCTCGGATACTGAAAACGATCCCTGACATTCCCACGGATGATAACATCGGCGGTATGAAAGAGTACTGACCCATGGATTCCTTATTTTCAATAGATATATTGGGTAGCTGCGTTACGCGTGACGTGTTCACGGACGCCGGCGGAGACCAGGGCTTCCTGGCCGAGTGCCGGATTGCGGGGTATTGGCCACGAAGTTCGTTCACGTGCATGGTAGAACCCCCTCTTCAGGTGCGGGTGGAGGAGCTGAAGAGCGATTCAAAGTTCAGGAACAAGGTGGTGCTCCAGGACGCGGCACGACAGTTCGTACACAGGACTCCGAACCCTGGCGCGGTTCTGGTCGTGGACTTCATCGATCAGGTCAGACATTCGGATGTGAGGATATGCGGAACGCGCCTTACGCTTTCGCAATACCTCGTGGAGTCGGGGTATATGCAGGGGAGGAAGGTCAAGGAGATCCCCTTTGCCATGCGCCCCTGGAAAAAGGCCTGTAACAAGGTTGTCAAGCATATAGTCGAAAATTACAGCGTTATAATTGTCAACGAGAGCTACTACTGTAAGCGGGCCATCAATGCTCCTCCCGACTGCTTTGATGATCAGTCGGAGGTCATCTCGAAGTACAATGCCAGGCTCGAGGAGATGTGCGCACACTTCATGCGGCGCTGTCCCAAGGCCTTTCTTCTGAAGGCCGAAGAATGGTTGATGCGGGGGGATGGCGGCAACAAGTGGGGACTTGCGCCGTACCACTATGTCCAGGAGTTCTACTCCACCAGGCTTTCCCAGATCAGGGACCTGGTAAGGAGGATCACTTAAGGAACCACTGGTCAATCACATTATCCGGAAGTGCTGTGGAGTTTTTCGCTAGCGAGGCGCAAAGAAAAGGCAAGGCCGATGTGTATTCAGAAATTCGCGAGGGCTTGCCTTTTCAGCAGCAACAAAGCCAGCGGGCAATAATGCAGTGCTTCCTTAAGAATCTACCGCGCCTGTATAGAAAACCGCTGCACGTCACGCGGCAACAGTGGCGCGCTACTTGTACTTGTCCAAAATCCCCTGAATCGTGGCAATGTCCACAGGCTTGGGCACATAGTCGTCCATGCCGGCCTGCTGGAACCTTTTCCTGTCCTCGTCCATGGCATAGGCGGTGAGGGCGATGACCGGAAGCGTCGCGTTCTCGTCTCCCGCCTCTCCGTTGCGGATGGCCATTGTGGCGGCCACACCGTCCATCAGGGGCATCTGGATGTCCATGAGCACCAGGTCGAACTCATCCTGACCAAGGGCTTTCAGGGCCGAGGCTCCGTCAGAGACCAGTGTCACGTCGCAGTCGCTTTTTTCGAGAACCTTGCACAGGGTCAGTTGGTTGACCTTGTCGTCTTCGGCCACGAGCACGTTGAGGCGTCTGTCCTGCGCACCTTGCGACAGAAGATCCGGAGCCACTATTCCGCGCCGTTTTCCAGTCCTCTTGAACGGTATGCAGAAATGGATGGATGTGCCTTTGCCCACTTCGCTGTCGATGGAGATGTGCCCCCCCATGAGGGAGACGAGCCTCTTCACTATGGCGAGCCCGAGTCCCGCTCCCTGGAATTGGCGTGTGTATCCGCCATCCGCCTGGGTGAAGGAATCGAATATGTCTTCCAGCTTTTCGTCCGGGATGCCCACGCCCGTGTCCGAGACGGAAAACAGGATCCTGCAGCATGAGCCGTCATCGATGGACAGGGGGCAGGCCTCCACCAGCACCCGGCCCTTTCTGGTGAACTTGAGTGCGTTGCCCACCAGGTTGTTCAGGATCTGGTGCAGGCGGTTGGCATCCCCGACCAGACGCTCCGGGATTCCCGGCGAGATCTCGAAGTCGAGACTCAAGTCGGCTTGCTCGGCCGCGGCGGAGGAAAGAGCCTGAACCGATTCCAGGGTGTCCTTCAGGTCAAAGGGCGCGTTGAAGATTTCCAGACGCCCGGCCTCGATCTTGGAAATGTCCAGAATGTCGCCCAGGAGCCTGGTGAGGCGTTTGCAGGATTCCACTCCGGTGTCGGCGAGGTCCTTCTGTTCGCGGCTCAAGGAAGTCGTCTGCAACAGTTGCAGCATACCCATGATGCCGTTGAGCGGGGTCCGGATTTCGTGGCTCATGTTGGCCAGGAACTCGTTCTTGGCCTGATTCGCGCGTTTTTCAGCCTCGTGGGCCTGTTTGTACGACTCCCTGCTCTTTTCCAACTTTTCGAGGTTCCGCGCGGAGTCCAGGGATACGGCCGCCAACTCCGCGAACATGCTCGCCAGGGATGCGTCCTCCTTGTCGAACCCGCCGGGCTTGTTGGCCAGTCCGATGACGCCCACCGCCTTGTCCTGGATTACCAGGGGCGCGAACATCACATTGTCCAGATGTACGTGCCCTTTTGGCATGAAGACCATCCACCGGCTGTTGTTGAAGTCGTTCTCATATACCACCGTTCGATGCTTGTAGGATTGCTCGCGCAATCCCCGGATGGGCATGGGGAGGTTGGGATCAACTGTGCAGGGGCGCCCCCCGGCTTCCAGGAACAATACCTCGTTGTTGGAGCCGTCCCTTGAGAGCAGGGCCACATACCCGGCGGTGGAGCCGATGAGCTTGGAGCAGTCGTAAAAGATCGTCTTGGCGGCATCGGTGAAGCTGGCGCCCCGGTTCACTGTCTTGGAACTGGACAACAGGGCCGTGAGCCTGCGTTCGGTCCATTGCGACCTCCTCAGAGCCTTTTCCGCCCCAAGCTGCGCCTCTTTTACCGGAGTGACGTCCAGGGCGGTGAAGGTGACGCCCATGGACCAGTTCTCCGCGTTCACAGGGGTGAAGCTCATGATGGTGTGGATGGGGGTGCCGTTCTTTTTCCGGAGCGAGGTTTCCACCGTTCCGGTGCCCTTGCTCGGAATCTGCCTGCTTTTCTCGTCCATGACGCGGTTGAAGTCGTCCTCGCAGGGGTAGATCATCAGCATGCGCTTTCCGATGAGTTCGCTCTTCTCGTACCCGAGCATCCGGCAAAAGGAGTCGTTGACGTCAACGAAGACACGGTCCCTGGAGATGCCGATGCCTATGGGCGAGGCATGGAACAGGCTTTCGAGCTCGGCCTTGCGGGAGTCCAGCTCCTCCCGCACGAGCTCGAGTTCGGCGTTCCGGAGCCTGGACTCCAGGACGGCGATGATGATGCCTGTCACCCCTCCGAACAAAACGGGAATGATGAAGTCTTCCGGAACGATGTCGATGACGGTGTATAGTTTATGGAGCGTTGAGAGGAATGCCAGACATAAGGCGCCTGTTGCGGAGTACAACAACAATCTATGCATGGAAATCATCAAGATGCTCCTTGTGCGACTTTTGAGCATTTATTCCGCATCGATATGTTATACAGGGGGCGGCCTCCGGTGTTGGCTGCCGGAACCGAAGACTTTTATTACTATGGGAATGGAAAAATGGAAATGGCAAACTGATTTTCAGTGGCAGGCAAGCTGGATATATTCGCTGCTCAATGGGAAAATCAAGATTGCCGCAGGATTGAGAAAAACAGCATCAAGATGCCCCGTTCAGGCGAGATGTTTCGCCGGGAAGTATGCATGCTATGGTGGTATATTTTAAGGTTGGCGCTGTCCGTTCCCGGTGATGACTTCCGGCTCGCCGGACCCGGATATTCACCTGCTTCGAAGCGCAAGGCTGCAGACGATTGCCAGGGTAACGAGAATCGCGGCCGAACAGGCCATTATGACGCCCTGCCAGCCAAGGGACTCCCATACGCCCCGCAACAGCACCGAGGAGATGCTTCCGCCGCCGATGCAGCAGAGGATGTACAGCGACGACGCGCTCCCCAGGGAATCCGCCGGGAGGCCGCGCCCCATGAGCAGGAACAGCAAGGGCTGGCAGGCGTACACGCCCAGAAAGAGCAGGGCGATTCCCAGGGTGGTCCCTGGCACGCTCATGCTCCAGCCGAGTGCCTGCAGCGCCAGCAGGCAACACAGCAACCCCGGCAGGATGACCCTGAATACCCCGAAGCGCTGCGAGAGTCCCCCGGAGAATGGCGCGATGATTGCGGCCAGCCCGGCAAAGCTGATCCAGCCCACCTGCCCGGAGGTGAAATCAAAAGGCGGGGCGGTGAGCCGGAAGGTCAGGAAGGTAATGGCCCCGAGAAAGCCGAAGAACAGGGAAAATCCCGCCAACAACAGGGCAACGGATTGTGTATGGAGCAGGACCCGAAGCATGTTGCCGTACAGGGTGGAGAGGTCTGCCGGGGCGATGCGCCAATCTCCCGGAGCGCGCAACACCCTCCGGGAACAAAGGGCTAGCAGGGCCAACAGCCCTGCGAACAGCCTGTATGAGACTTCCCATCCCAATACCTGCGTGCCCAGGCCGAGGGCGGCGCGCCCCACGATGATGCCCATGGTGGCCGAGGCCACGACCGCGCCTATGTACAATCCCTGCCGATGCTGGGGCGACAGCCGCGTGGCGTAGGGAAACATCGCCGCAGGGATCAGCGCGGCCGCGCCCCCGGCTATTGCCATACAGCCGAGAAACACGGGAAAGCTCCCGGTCATAGACGCGCAGAGCAGCAGGGCGGCGATGAGCGCAAGACCCAGGGCGGTCAGTCTGGCCGGGTGGAAAGCGTCGGCCAGGGGGCCCGCGAGCAGAAAGGCCAGGGCGTAGCCCGTGGACGTGAAGCTGAAGCTCAGGGCCGCGTCCTTGGAATCCAGGGCAAAGGACCTTGCCAGGTCCATGAATATGGCTTGGTTCATGAACACGGTGACCACGGCCAGCATGGTGACGAGGCAGACCATGCATAGGCGCGGCAGGGTGATGTACTCGGCGCTCCGCGTCACGGACTCCGGAGCGGACTCAATGCATGAGACTATTGCTTTGCAAGTCAGGGACATGGCAATGACCTCCAGGCGCTTTCAAGGTATGAACGGCAAGGGTTTTTCCACCAATCCCAAAGCCGTAGCACTTGGAGTTCACTCTAAGTCAACAGGTACAGCTCAATTTTTAGTTCTCAGGCAGGAGAAATTTTTCCCAGGGTATTCCGAGGGGGATACCATCCTGAAAACCGGCTTCAACAGCTCGTTGTGGACCTTGAAGGCGAGAATTTCATGATCGATGAGGTCGATGTGCTCAAGGATCTCCCTGTGCAGTTCCTCCAGCCTTGCCTTGTGCCTCTCCAGCACCTTGAGGCGTTCGCAGTCCGGTCCGCAGCAATGGTGGCGCATACCGGCGAAGATCTGGATATCCTTCAGCGGCATGTCCATGCCCTTGAGCCGCTTGACGCACCTGGCCCAGCGCACGTCCCGGTGCGAGTAGTGCCTGTGTCCGCTGGCATCCCGCTCCACGTGGAGCAGCCCGAGTTTTTCATAGTAGCGCAGGGTGTGCTCGGTCATGCCCGTGAGCCTGGCGAATTCCCGGATTTTCATGAGCGCCTCCTTGGGGTTCAACGATAACAGGAAATCGATGCCGCGTCAGCGCCCATTGTCCGGGAGTGAATTCAGGGATACAGAGGGGCGTCGATACGGGCGTTGTACCTGTACGTGATGAAACAATGCAAGGAGCGACCAATGTTTATTGTCCTGTTGAATTATGTGAAGTCCCTGGACGAGGTGGACCGGCTCGTTGAGGCGCATGTGGCCTATCTGGATGAACAATACGCGCAGGGGCGTTTCATCGCCTCGGGAAGGAAGGTGCCGCGCACCGGCGGGGTGATCCTCTCCCGCATGGAGTCGCGCGAGGCCCTGGAAGCCGTACTGGCCAAGGACCCTTTTGCCGAGCACGGGGTGGCGTCCTATGAAATCGTGGAGTTCGTGCCGAGCAAGGTGTTGCCCGGCTATGAGAATCTGCAGGAGAAGTGAGCCCTTCGGTCTCAGGGACGTTTCAGCCGCTTGCAGTACAGGGCGGTTCCGTGGAGTGTCCAGTCCGGGCAAACCGCAAAGTCAGGAATAACCCCGCAGCGCTTCCACCCGAGGTGCTGGTAGATGGTCTCGGCGTTGCCGCCCTCGTGGGTGTCCAGAACCAGGAGGCGCAGGCCCAGGGCAACGGCATGCTCTTCGGCCGCGTTCATGAGTTGCGTGGCGATGTGCCTGCCCCTGTGGGTGCTGAACACGAACAGCTTTTGCACCTCGCCCCTGTGCTTGCCGTTCTCCTTGGGGCAGGGCGCCCCCTGCACGGTGCCCACGATGGCGTTGTTGTCCTCGGTGATGAACAGGGCCAGCCCCGATGCGAGTGCGGGTTCCACAGTGCGCCAGTAGGCGGCGGCCTTTTCACTGGTCATGGGCAGGACAAATCCCACGGAAGCGCCCCCCTTCACCTGAATCCACGAGCGGGTCGCACAACTCCCGGAACCGGGTTTCGGTGATGGAAGTGATTTGGCGAAGCTGAATCATTTCAAAACCCTTGATCAAAGGTTTTGCGCCATGAGAGCGGCAGTTAATCTGTAACGGTTGTTCGCCGTTATGGGAAGGGGCGGGAATGCCCCATGTGGGGGCTTGTGCGCCCATCCGCGCCTGATTCGGGCAATGTGTAAAAGGGAGCTTGTCGAAAGCGTGTATCAAGTGATACGTATATACCAGTAAGTTTTTCGTGATCCCGCCCCCTCTGTATCCTGTGAGGCTCCCGTGAACCAGTCGGTGAACCATGGACTTGCCGCGATTATGGTAATTGGAGCGGTGGTTGGGCTCGCACCCGCAACTGCCTGGGCCAATGCCGGTCTGCCCATGCTGGTGGTTGTCTGGCCGGCTGCGTGGGTGGGGTTTGCCCCCATCGTGCTGGTGGAGGCCGCGATCTGGCAAAAGGCCCTGGGCAAGGGGTACATGAAAGCGTTTTCCTTGTCCCTGTGGACAAATTTGGGCACAACCGTAATTGGAATTCCGGTCACCTGGGGCGTGCTTCTTGTTTATGAAATCTGTGCCGAAAAGATTCTTGCCTGGTTATGCGAGATCGGGATTGTTGATTGCAAATGGCTGAATAAAGCTACAATGAGTCCTATTTATGATATGATTGTCAGATTTCCATGGATGTATGCCGGTCCGGATACTCCATATTGGTTTTATGTTGTCGCTTTTACGATTCTCATCGTGTTTTTCTTCTTCATGTCCTGGAAGGTTGAATATTTCATGGCGAGATCCATGCAAAAGGATGTGCCCCTGAAGGTGTTGAACAAGGCCGCACTGGTTGCGAATCTGTTGAGTTATGCACTACTGTTGCTGGGCAGTCTCGTCTATTACGTTATCATTTTGAATACGTGAGAGGTGTTTCCATGCCGCGAGTGAGAAGCGCTGTTTTGGATGATCTGGACGCGTTCGTGGACCTGGCCCGGGAGGTGGAGCCGCTCTTCGGGCCCATGGTGGATGATCAGGATTTTCACGCTGGCATCCGCAAGGCCATGGAATCCAATGCCCTGCTCTGCGCCGTGGATGACGCGGACCATCTCGAGGGGGCGATTGCGGTGGATTTCGCCACCAACACCATTGTCTGGCTGGCGGTAAGTTCGAAGAGTCGGGGTGAGGGGATGGGGGGCGCATTGTTGCGGCACGCCCTGGAAAAGCTCGACGCGAAACGTCCGGTGAGCGTTACCACCTTTGCCAAGGGCGCGCCGGAGGCCGAACCGGCAAGACGGCTCTACGAGCGGAACGGGTTCCGGGAAGTGGCTTCGGTCGGTTCCAATCCCGCGGGCTATGCCACGGTGCTCATGAAGCGCAATCTGTTCTGAGGGGGCAATTACACAGTGCCTCCCTTATTCCGTGAATCCTTTCTTCCTCATGGCCTCCTCCCTGATGAACCTGGCCATGCCCGTTTTCATGCGGCTGAAGCCGAATTTTCCGTAGAACCCCTCCTTGCCCGGGGAGGCGTAGAGGATGACGTTGCATTCCCCGACCCGCGCCATGATGTCCTTGATGATGGCCGCGCCGATGCCTTTGCCCTGATGCTCCGGCAGCACGGCGCAGTCGTAGAGCGCGGCCTGGTACACGCCGTCCGAGATGGCGCGGCCAAAACCCACCAGTGTGCCCCCGTAATATGCGAACACCGTGGTGTGGCTGCCTTGGAACGCCCGGGCGTGCATTTCCGGGGCATGGTGGGTCATGCCCACGCGCTTCAGAATGTCGGCCACAGCGGGCCAGTCAACGTTGGCGCAATCGTAGCTCAGCTTCAACTCCATGTGCTCTCCTTGCCGATTTGTGACTTTTGTAGATCGGGTGTTGCATTGCAAAAGGTAAAAGGATATTCACCGCCCGAGTTCGAGGAGACGAGTCATCATATTTTGCAATGGCCCGGGCGGCAAGCACCTGAACATCGAGGGATGTATGAGAAAGACCTTTGTGGCGCAATCCGTCTGCTGATGGGCGCCAACCGCGGCAGACGGAGGATTTCCTGTTGATTGCGGGCACGTCGTGCCCTTCTTGTGAACACGAAACACAACAGGAGTCGTCCAATGACGCACGACATCGATTATTCGAAATCAGCAAAATACACGGACCTGGACAACATCTACGCGCAGTGCAGCGGCCCGGGAGGGCTCAGGCTCAGCGACTTCATGGCCCAGAAGATGGGCCTGTGGCCCGAGGCGCGGCTGCTGGATGTGGGGTGCAACCGAGGCGTGCAGACCTGCTTCCTGGCCAGGGAGTACGGCGCCTCCATCCTGGGCATAGACCCCTGGGACGACCGCATGCACGGCGACCCCATGGTGGAGCACGTGCGCCGCAACGCCGAGGAATGGGGCGTGTCCAACGCCGTGCTGGCGCAGAGAATAGGCGTGCCCGAGACCAACCTGGCCTCGGAGTCCTTTGACTTCGCGCTCTCCACCACCGCCCTGGAGATGGTGCGCGGCTTGAAGGGAGAGCAGGGGTACCTGGACTGCCTCAGGGAGATCCGCCGCGTGCTCAGACCCGGCGGCGTGTTTGGTTTGGGCGAGCCCATGCACCTGGACGTGCCGCTGCCCCTTGATCTGGAACCCCATGTGTCCGGCGGAGACTTCCCCTGGAAGAAGTGCTTCCGGGATATCCGCAGCACAGTGGCCGATGTGGAGCGCGCCGGGTTCGAGATCCTGGAAAGCGGGTATGCCCCTGACGCGTGGTCCTGGTGGATGGAGTTCGCCAGGCATGATCCCTTCTGCAAGGAGGACCCCGAGGGCGACCCCAGGACCCTGACCGTGGACAACGGCCGCTGGACAAGCTTCGGGTACGTGATCGCCAGAGTGAACGAGTAGCAGCAATCGCCGGGGGGGGAGGGCCAGGTGCTCCCTCCCCCGGTTTCAGTAGCACTTCCGGATAATGTGATTAATCAGCTCATCGTTAGATCCCTGTTTTGATGTGTTGGCACAGATTGACATAACCTTTGACGCTTTCAAAAAAGAGTGTATATACACGCTTTGTTCAAACCAAGCTCTTTGCGAGAAGCAATGAACGAACCATGCAAGAACTCCGGTCCCTGCCTTTGTGGAACCCTGCGCCGAGCCTCACGGCTGGTGACACACGTCTATGACGAGTTTCTCAGGCCCGTGGGGCTGAAGGTGACGCAGTTCTCCATGCTCCGCGCCATCGAGGCGGACGCCCCCTTGAGTGTGAGCGAGTTGGCCGACAGGTTGTTGCTGGAGCGGACCTCCTGCACACGCAACCTGGGGCTGCTGGAGAAAATGGGCATAGTGACGCTCCGAGAGGGGGAGGACAGGCGGGTGAAATTGGTGGCCCTGAGCGGGCACGGGAAAACCGTGCTGCGGCGGGCCATTCCCCTGTGGGAGCGGGCGCAGGAACACGTGAACAACCTCTTCGGCGTGGACAACATGCCCGCGCTTGTCCGGCAACTCATTGAGATCACGGACGAGTTGAAGGAGAGATAGACATGTCCAGAGAACCTGATGTGTTTGCCACGCTGCGGCAAGCCATGAACGAGCAAATCGATGACGGAGCTCTTTTCGACGCGGCCCGCGAATACGCCGGGGAGTACATGCAGTACATCCGGGAGCGCCGCGTCTATCCGGAACCCGAGGCCATACAGGCGCTCAAGGTGTTCGACGAGCCCCTGCCCGAGTCCGGAGAGGAGCCCGGGGTCATCCTGGAGCGGCTGCACAGCCATGGTTCTCCGGCCACTGTGGCCCAGACAGGGGGGCGCTATTTCGGCTTCGTGTGCGGAAGCGCCACGCCCGTGGCCCTGGCCGCGAAATGGCTCGGAGATGTCTGGGACCAGAACCCGGCCATGTTCGTGCTCTCCCCAACCGTGGCCAAGCTGGAGCATGTCTGCCAGGAGTGGCTCAAGGACCTGTTCGGTCTGGGGCCGGATGTGGTGGCCGGGTTCGTGAGCGGCACCTCCACAGGCACCATGTGTGGCCTGGCGGCCGGGCGGTGGAATCTGTTGGGCCGCCTGGGCTGGGACGTGAACCGCCAGGGAATGGTGGGGGCGCCGAAGCTGCGAGTCATTGTGAGCGCACAGGCCCACGGCACGGTGTTCAAGGCCCTGGCCCTGCTTGGATTCGGCGCCGACACCCTGGAGCGGGCGCCGGTGGACGATCAGGGGCGCATTGTCCTGGACTCGTTCCCCGAGCTCGATGACCATTGCCTGGTGGTGCTGCAGGCCGGGAACGTCAACACCGGCGCCTTTGACCCCATCGACGCCATATGCGACCGGGCCAGGAAGGCCGAAGCCTGGGTCCACGTGGACGGAGCTTTCGGGCTCTGGGCCGTATGCTCCCCAAATACCCGGGAGTTGGTCAGGGGGATTGACAAGGCCGACTCCCTGTCCGTGGATGCGCACAAGACCCTGAACGTGCCCTATGACTGCGGCATTGTTCTGTGCCGGCACGGGCAGGATCTGGTGGGGGCCATGCAGCTCTCCGGCGAGTACATCCAGTACAGCGACTCGCGGGACAACATGATGTTCGTGCAGGAGATGTCGCGCAGGAACAGGGTGGTGGAACTGTGGGCCACCATGAAGTACCTGGGCAAGAGCGGGATCAGGGCGCTGGTGGAGGAGCTCTGCGCAGGGGCGCGCAGGTTCGGCAAGTCCCTGGAGGACGCGGGCTTCACGGTGTTGAACCAGGTCGTGTTCAACCAGGTGCTCTTTGCCTGCGAAACACCGGAAACCACGACATCTGTGCTCCGGGAAATCCAGCTGGGCGAGGACTGCTGGTGCAGCGGCTCCACCTGGAACAATCAGCCCGCCATCCGGCTGAGCGTCTGCTCCTGGGCCACCACCCCGGAGGACATCCGGCGCTCCGTGGACGCCTTTGCGCGTGCCAGGGAAAATGCCAAATAGAGCCGGACCATGGTTAAAGGCGGGGCAGGCCCCGCGTCGCATGGTGGGCTGATGTGGGGGGTAACCGGTAAAGGAGGTTCTCGTGGCGCACGAGTATGTTGTTGTCGACCTGGAATCATGGAAGAGAAAGGTTCACTGCCAGGTATTCATGAACGCGATGTTGCCGCAGTATTGCGTTAGCCTGGAGCTGGACGTCACGCGTTTCAGGTCCCATGTCCGGGAAAAGGGGCTGTCCTTCAGCCTGGCTTTCATCTACGCGGTGACGCGCTGCGCCAACCGGATCGAGGAGTTCAGGTACAGGTTTCTGGATGGAAAGGTGGTGCTGTACGAGTCCATCAACACGGCCTTTGCGCATCTGGACAAGGGGGCGGAGTTGTTCAAGTTCGTCAGCGCCCCCATGCGGGAGACCATGGAGGAGTATGTGCGTCTGGCCGCGGAAACGGCTGTGAGCCAGAAAGAGTATTTCGCAGGGCCCTTGGAGAACGACGTGTTCATATTTTCCGCCCTGCCATGGGTGACCTTCACCCATGTCTCGCATACCGACTCCGGGGACAGGGAGAGGGCGCAGCCCATGTTCGACTGGGGCAGGTACCGCGAGAGGGACGGGACGCTGTTGATGCCGTTTTCGGTGCAGGTCCATCACTCGTTCGTGGACGGCATCCACATCGGGAAGCTGGTCACGGAGTTGCAGTCCTATCTCGATGCCTTGGGGGAGTGACCACCGAATAATCAATAATGCGCGGGGCGTCATTCCTTGTGCCGTGCGTAGGCCTCCAGCCGCTGCTCCAGGGTGCCGGTGTGCAGCTCGAACAAGTGGTTGTCGTGGTCATGGAAGTACAGGGAGCGCCCCTCGCCCTCGATCCTCGGCCTGCCAACGCGAAACTCCACACCCGCGTCCAGCAGCCGCTTTTCGTACAGCTCGAAGTCCTGCTCCGGAATCCTGAAAGCCACGTGGTTGTATGTCTTTTCCGGCAAAGGGGCGCCTTCCATGATTGCGATCCAGATCCCGGCCACCAGGTAGAAGCGCTCCCTCGAGAGGGAGAAGGTGTCGTCGCCACTGGAATAGACTTCCTGGGCGTCGAAAATGCCCCGCAGGAAGGCTCCGGCCCGTTCGAGATCGGCGACAAGGAAGGTGATATGGCTCAGTCCCTGGATCATTGCGTCTTCCTTGCCGGGTGAAGGTTGGAAAAGGAGCGTTGCGGCCCGGAGATGCGGAGCGCCTACTTCTCCGGAGGCATGACCTGGATCTGGTCCTTGCCGCTGCCCTTGCTCTTGTACAGGGCTTGATCGGCCAGCCGCACGAGCAGTTCCGGGGCCATGGATCTGTCCGGCCGCACCGTTGCGATTCCCATGCTCAGGGTCACCAGGTTCGAAACCGTGGAAGTGGCATGGGGAATGGCCCTGGAGGCGATGTTCCCCTTGATGGCGTCCGCCACCCTCCGGGCGCCCTCGAGATCGGTGTTGGGCAGGAGCATGACGAATTCCTCGCCCCCGTAACGTGCGGCTATGTCCGAGATCCGCCCCCCCGTTTCCTTGAACGCGGCGGCGATCGACTTGAGGCAGTCGTCCCCGGCCAGGTGCCCGTATGTGTCGTTGTACAGCTTGAAGTGGTCGATGTCCGCCAGGATCAGCGAGATGGGCTGGGAGTTCCTCTGCAGCCGCTTGAACTCCTGCGTGAGCTTGTTGTCAAAGTACCTTCTGTTGAACAGGTTGGTCAGGCCGTCCTGATTGGCCTGCTTTTCGATCTTTTTGTTGGCCTTTTTCAGGTCGTTTTCCATGCGGTGTGAATTGAGAATCAGCAGGGAGCACGCGCTCCCCACGACACCGAGGATCGTGGTGAGCAGGGCGGTGCAGTGAAGAATCCCTGCAAGGGATAAAAACGCCAGGGTCTCCAGGTGCAGCACGGTGACCATGAGGCGGAACAGCGAGGAAAGCATGGAAAAGAACAGGAAAAAGATGAGGATCCATTCCTGCTCGTCCAGCACGGACCTGAGATGTCGAATGGACAGGTACAGGGCCTCGCCGAAGAATATGGCCATGTACAGGCAGAGGAACACGATCCTGACGAACAGGCTGGGGGTTATGTAGGTCCCCCAAAGATAGACCAGGATGAAGACAAGGAGGAAGGCCAGGTTGACCGACTTCATTCTCCACTTGAGCCCGATGAAGACGGACAGCCCGTGAGCCAGCATCAGCGGCATGGTGACGACGAGCAGGTTGCCGATGAAGACCGACACGAAGTCCGGAAAAAAGCCGCGCAGGGACACCAGCACAGCTCCCACGCCGGAGCTCACGATGCCGAAGGTCCAGTGGTGGAAGCCGGGGTAGGTTTTCCGCGCAAAGGAGTAGTAGACCATCACCACGGCGAGGGTGAGGCAGGATAACGCCCCTACCTGGAGCATAGTGCGCATGTCCAAAGGCTCGATCATCGCGATTCCCCGGCTGCCTTTCGGCCGAATTGGTCCCGCATATACAATACGCCCTTGAGAATATGAATAGGGAATATCGCACAACCGAGGATTTGGGGAAAGGGATTTGCGGGAAAAAAAACCGGCGCGGAATGGTGCGGAACCATTATTTCGGGGGGCCCAGATGCTCCGGCAGGATCCGCTCGAACTTGTTGATGTCGAACTCCTCCTTTTCCAGGCGTCTGGGAGCGATTTGAAACAATTTTAGGGCAATGTACAGGAGGATGTATGCCTTATTGGCTTTCCAGCGTACCAGGTCGGTCCATTGGATGTGGTATTCGCCCTTGTCGGTCTTCAACATGTACCCGGAGTCGGTGAGCGTGAATGTTACGGGCTTCTGGATGAGCGTATGGTTTCTGTATTGCCGCCTGGCATTGAAAGGAATTATGAAAAAATAAAGAATTCCGATTTGGTCATGAACAGCCTCCTGGGGATCAATTCTTAACCCCAATTCAGTGTCCAAGAAAACTCTACCCCAATCCGAGGCGCGGAAGCTCGTCACACAGGAGATCGCCCGTCGGTCCGATCCAGTTGAAGCCCGTTTAACGGAGCTCGACCAGCAGATCGCCAATGAGTCCGACGTAAGGCGTCGTGCAGCCCTGCAGGTGGAGCGCGACAGCATCGAGCGTGACGTGGAGTTTTCTCGCGAAGGGGAGACGCAGCAGGCAAGGACGGACGTAACACAGACCGCTCAGGGACAGGGGCGCCTGGACATCGAGTCCGAGAGCGACCTGGAAGCGGTGGAGGACAAGGACCTCGTTATTCGGGAGACGGCGGCGCTGGACAACGCCAGAAAGCGTCGGGAGTCGGTGCAAAACCGCCTGGACGATGCCCAGGCCCAGGGGAAACAGGGCCTGGTCGACCGCTTTGGCAAACGCCTTCAGGAGATTGATCAGGAAATAGCCGCACTGGAAAAGGAGGTCGACAATGGAGAAACAGCGCAACCAGAAACCAATGTCGGAACAGATTCTGGAACAGGCCAGACAACTGCCCCAGGATTGCGTGATGCAACAGGCGTTGATCAAGGCGGCGCGGCGGACGTCCTACCTGGAGGACAAGGCGAAACTGGAGAAACAGGAACCGTAGTCGCTCAAAAAGAGACCACAACGCCGGTTGACGCTCAGAATGCCGGGGTTCGTGAGCAACAACAGATTGACGACCTGCGCGCCATTCCCCTGAGCAAGGTGCGAACCAGGCGAAATCAGGACGGCACGTTCTCCCTTGAGCACGAGGGAAAGCCCCTCTCCATCCCCGCGCCAGAGGGCGGGTTTTCCACGGCCAAGGAAGCCAGGGACGCGGCAACCAGACTCAAGGTGGAACAGGTGGGGCAGTCTCAGGCCGCTGCGAACACCGCAACGGCGGCGGCTCCTCCCATACAGGCCATACAGGGCGAAGGCGGCGCCAACGGGGCGCAAAAGCCGATGTTCGCACGGCGGGGGGAGGGGCAGTCCAAGAAACTGAAGATCACCTTCAATAAAGAACGTGTCCCAGCCACAGAAGAGAATTTCAAGGACCGGAAAAAGGTCAGGGAAGAAAAAACTCGCCGTCAGCAGTTTGGAGGGGCGGCCAACGGTCCCTCATATTCCTCCCTCCCCGAAGAATCGGGTGGTGGCAAACCGGAGGGCCTTTCCGGAAGTCAAACCACTTCAGCGAGTATGCAGACAATAGGTGCACGAAGCGATGGTGTCAACAAAGGGGAGCGCAATGGAACAAACGAACCACAAGCAAACGCCAATGTCGGAGCAGATACTCAAACAGGCCGGACAGTTGCCCCAGGGGTGCCGGATGCGGGAAGCGCTGGTCAAGGCGGCGTGTTGGACATTGTTCTCTTGGATATACAGATGCAGAACCTCGACGGCGTATCCGCTGCCCAGGCCATCCGTCAGGGCAAGGCTGGAAGGGGCAACGCGGACATTCCCATCATCGCCCTCACCGCCTACGCCATGATAGGGGACAAGGAGAAATTCTACGCATCCGGCTTCGACGGGTACCTTGCCAAGCCTGTGAACAAGGAAGAGTTCTCAGACCTGGTGCATCAATTCGTCGAGCATACATCCGCCTGAGAGCGGGAACAGGCCGGTCGCCATCCGTGGTTACCCCCCTATGCCTAGCTGGGGCGAAAGTTTGGCGTTGCGCTTGATGTTGTATACCCCGCGCCCCTCCGCAACGTGGAAATCCGGGG
The DNA here is from genome assembly GCA_963674665.2 of Desulfovibrionaceae bacterium. GTDB lineage: Bacteria > Desulfobacterota > Desulfovibrionia > Desulfovibrionales > Desulfovibrionaceae. The sequence continues at coordinate 537,053 of CAXXPL010000001.1, forward strand.
CGCCGTCGGACCAGATCACGACGTGGGCGTTGCCCACCTTGTTTCTCAGCAACCTGATCCTCGCCTCCGCATAAAGATCACAGGCCGGCGCCGGTCGCAGATAGTCCACGCTCAGGGTTATGGTGGCGACAAAGTCGGTGGGCTCACAGCGAACCCAGACCGCGAACCCCCCGCAGATATCTGCCAGCGTGGAAATCACCCCGCCATGGATCATCATGCTCTCGGCATGCCCGATCAGCTCCTCCTTGAAAGGAATGCGCAAGCGTACCGACTCCTGTTCGATGCAGTCGACCTTGACGCCAAGATACTTATGAAATGGGAATCCGGTCTCAATGAATTCATCTATGGGCATAGCCTTCCCCGTTGCATATGTATTTTGTAACAATCGTTGATGTTGAATGTATTGCCGCCACCGGGAGCGATAACACTCCAAAACACCAGTGCAGTCAACTCATTGCCATGGTGAATCCAGTCCTGGTGAATTCTTGGTGGTTGCCTTGAAGGAAGGTGGGGCATAGGGGTCGGATTACCCTGTCCACGGCTTCACGCAAAATTCAGTGCAGCTTCATGCGCAGCAATGGAAATGGTTTTCCCTGGCCGTCCACTGGTGAGCGCCCCGTTATTGAAAATTCAATATGCTCATAAAACCCCACCGCCTGTGGGTTCTGTTCGTTCACATCGAACTTGGTGACATGCATTGTCTTGATTACGTGGTTGCACAGGGAGGAGCCGACCCCCTGCCCTCTGTATTCAGGCAACATAAACAGCATTTCAATTTTTCCTTTGGAAACACCGCAGAAGCCGCGTATTTTTCCCTGCCCGCTCCGCACACATCGTAGTTCCACCGCATCAAAGTATTGTTCGAGAATCAAAGGACGTAAAAATGGATATCTTCCTCTTTCAAAAAGTCATGCATTGCACGAACCGAGGTCTCCCAAATCTCAAGCAGTTCAGGGTAAACGCTTTTGTCTACAGACTCTATGCGCATGATAAGCCTCTTTTTGGCAGTTTTAAGGGTGCTTGCGCTTTGGTCGTTCGTGAATGGCCGATTCCCATTGCCGTCCATGCATCAACAGTTCTTGGATGCGCTTGGCTCCCGTTGCCGACAGGGGCGGTGCGTGGTACTGCTGGATATAGATTCTGCTGTGCCGCAACAGTGGTATAATTGTTACCAAGCGTCATTGGAGGCAACGTATGGGTGCTCAAAACGATGTCGAAAAGCTGCGCTCCAGCGCATTCCAGTTCATCGATCAGTTCCCGCAACTCAAGGGGCCTTACCTGGAGTATCTCGAAAATGTGTACAAGCCGGGGGTGCTGGACTCCAAGACCAAACGCCTGATAGCCCTGGGAGCGGGGCTTCTCGCCGGTCGTCAGGGTTGTATACTGGGGCATACGGACAAGGCAATTCAGTTGGGAGCCACGCGCGAGGAGATTCTTGAGGCCTGCACCGTGGCCATGGCTGTCGGGGGCACCGGTGTGTGGGCCACCATCCCCCTGGTCCTGGAGTACCTGAAGGACGCGGGAATGATGGAGTAGTTCCTGCCTGCGGCCGCGCCCGGGTCAGGCCCGTTCCACATGCCTTGGAGTGAAAATGGATTCTGCCCGATCCAGAACCGCTATGCGCTGTTGCGGCAATAAAGAACCGGAGCAAGGTCAACAACGAATCGGACGCTTGTATCAGCCGCCATCAAAGGTCATGCTGAACTCTTTGTCCTGCGCCTGAAAACGGCTGAACATATGTGAATACTTGGCGACAGCGGCATAGGGGTCTTGTTCATATGCCTTGGCGAACTCATTGTACTTGTCCGCCTCCCGGACCAAAGAGGAAAGGGCGCTTGTTTTTCGAAAATCGTTTGCCAATCCCGGCGTCTCGTTGACTAACTTCTCGATTTCACTTTTTTGTGGATGCTTCCCTTTTACCCTGATCACCCCTTTCTGGTCAGTCGTCAGCTCAATAGGGGGGTGCGGACTGATATCATTTTCAAGCAGCAGCGAATTCACCGTATCGCTTACATCCTCTTTCGAATTTTCCAACGCGTTTTTGAGATCTTGAAGAGAGATTGCTTGTCCGGGAGTATACTCAACGCCCATCTGGGAAAAGAATGCCGATACGAGTTTTCCTGAGTCGGAAATGTCGACGGAATACGTGGAGTCTGATGGCTGGGTATTGAAGGAACCAGCGCGGCCCTGTCGGGTGTATTCCATGCCCTGCACGGAATAGCCGCCATGGATGCTTTCTATCATCTTGGTAACTCCATTGTGAGATGGGCAATTGTTTCCGGTGTTGACCAAGATGCAATTATCACGCCTCCATGGCCTTTCTAACCGGGGGCAAGGGAGAGGCTCCACCTCTCGAACTGACTGGATCAGGGAAACCGCATCAATAGTTCAAGGTGTCCGGTATGGGCATCAAGCTGTTCTTGGACAACGGTAAAACCGCTCTTCTTGTAAAACCGCATGGCTTTGGAGTTTTCCTTGTACACAGTGAGCAGCACGCTTGAATGAAGCTCCTTTGCCTGGGCCATCAGCCGGGATCCGATGCCTTGATTCTGGCAGTCAGGTGAGACGAAAATGGCTGCGATGGTCTTTTCGTGGAGTGCGATGAATCCCTGGACCGCGCCATCCTGTTCATACACGTATGTGTCACTGTTCGGGATATACAGTTCCCGCATGTCCGAAACCTTTGATTCCCAGTATTCACAAGGGATGAAATGATGCGCCTGAATGGAGGCTTCAAGCCATATTTGAAGGACTCGCTCCATATCCTGATGTCCGAATTTCCGTATCATCTGCCAACACCTTTTCTCATGATTATTCTGCTATTTAGCGGACGGGCTGGAACACGACAAGGTGAAGTTGCCGTTGAGGAGGCGGCGAGGAAGCTATCCCTACATGCCTTGGATGAAATTCAACTCTTCGCAGTACGGCGCATGGGGGCGGAGCCTGTCATAGTTGCGGATGAAGCGGAGGGAAGAGTCCACCCCTTGCACCAACCGGCTCGAACAAATTTCATAAGGCTCCCCCCCGATATCTTCGGCACACCGTAGTGTGTGACTTCCCAGACTCTCTTCTTTCGCTGTCTTGCTTCCTCTCACAAACACATGCTACTTGAAAAAGAGAAATGTTACATGCATGAGGTGACTGACTTGGACCCTGCTGCGATTCGGATGAAATTCGGTGACGACTATTGCGCTGATGAAAGAGCATTCATCATGGGCATCGATCGCCGTTTCACATCGCACTTCGCGTCAAGGTTCAAGGGCATGGTGGTTCTGGAGACATGTACTGGAGCCGGGTTTTCGACCATCGCCCTGGCTCGGGCCGCAATGAAAGTGTATACAGTCGATGTTGACGCCAACATTCAGAATATGGCGAGAGCAAACATTGATAAGGCTGGCCTGACTGAAAAGGTTGCATTCATATCCGGAAGCATAATGGACCACGAAGTCACAGACATGCTCCCCAAAGTCGATGCGGCGTTTCTTGATCCGGATTGGAACATATCCGGAGATGACCATGTTCATCGGTTCATTCGCTCCACGACTGCTCCTCCTGCAGACCAGCTGTTGCTCAAAGTATTCAATATTACAGAAAATGTAGCGCTTGTTCTTCCTCCACAAATACCTGCGGAAGAGCTGCGGCACCTGCCAGGCCATGAGCGGCAGAGCTTGTACATGGGGAACAGTCACGAACTGCTATGCCTGTATTTTGGTGATTTGGCGCGCTCTCATTCACCAACAGAGTTTCGGGTTCCCTAGTGCCGCGTCCGTTATTACTGAAAGCGCAAAATGTTTAACATGTTGTTGCTCGAAGGCAGAAGGACGGGCCCTCCAAAGGCGGAACCTGGCGGCGAGGCCGCCGGAGCGCGGTGTCAATTATTTTGCGCTCCGGGTAATAGAGCATTTCACGCTTGAAATGCTTGCTCAACGGCTGGCAAAGCCAGACTACAAGCGTTTTGCGGCAAGGATTTAAAGGCAAATGCTCTAGTGGTCAAGAGTAAGCCGTATCCGCTGTTGTTCGCCGTTCCCCGTGAGCTTGAGATTTTTTACATAGTGCTGGATAAGCTGCCAGGAGATTGCGCTTTGCAGGCACGTATCCGCCGGGTGATCCTGAAGATTTGCTATGGGTTGGGAAGGCTGGACAGGTTGGCCTTGGTATTCCACATCTATCTTGAGCGTGTATTCGTCAAAATTGAGCGTAATATCAATCCGCTCCCCCTCCATGGATGCGGGAACAATGCACTCCGAGAGTTCCGTCACGGCTGCCTGTGCAGACTGAAAAACCTCTTTGCGCGCACTCCAGGCTCCACCCTGCTTGGTCATGAAATCGGCAATGGCCGTGGAAACACGCTCCCCCTTTTTCAGTGTCAGGGTCGCCTTGTTGGCGATGCCGATGCGGAAGAGCAGGTTGAGCAGCACCGCGGCGAGGGTTGCCGTCGCCAGGGAAGAAGACAGCACGCCGTGCAAAGCATGGGGCAAGTTCTCGACCGCGTGGGGCACCATGTCGACCATGAGTCCGAGAATCAGAGAGATGCCCACCACGAATGTTTTTCGGTTATCCATCATTCTGGACATGATAATCTGAAACCCTGCGACCACCATGAAGCTGAGCGCGAAAATCAGGGTTGCTCCAATAACCGGCTTGGGCATGATGGCAAACACGGCTGAAAGCTTGGGGCAAAAGGCCAGGGCTGCGAGAATGCCTCCCATGAACAAGGCGATCACCCGGCTGGTGGCACCTGTGGCAATGGAGAGGCCGATGTTCGCCGAAGAGGTTGACTGCCCGAATCCGCCCAACAGGCCGGCACTGAAACAACCGACGCCGTCGGCGAGGATTCCCTTGCGGATACTGAACATGTCGGAACGTACCCATTCGGAGTCATTTGCTTTTTGGCAGGTGGTTAGATCGCCGACGCTTTTCAGTGATGAGCACAGCATGGCCACGACAAAGGGCGGCACCATGCTCCAGGCAAAGCCCCAGCCGGGATGGTGCGCCAGCGGCATCCAGAACATCGGCTGCCCGGTCACCTCCGCCAAATGGCTGGAATCAAGCACACCCAGCAGAAAAGCCACCAGATAACCACAGGCCATACCGATAATGATGCAGAACAGTCTGAGCTTGCCCTTGCTCCACACATTCAGGCCCATCATGATGGAGAGAGTCGAAAAACCAACCAGGGTGGCCTTGGCATCGGGCATGTCGCTAAGAGCGGTCATGCCGAGCATGTTCAGACTGGCAAGTTTCACCACAGTAATGCCCACCATGGCGACAATAAGACCTGTCACTTCCGTGGGAAACATGAAGCGCAGCCGGTTCATGATCCTGGAAAACAACCCTTCGAACAGGCCCGCGAACATGGTCATGCCCAACATCAGGGGGATGCCGCCGGTTTTGGCGGCCAAAACCGATGCAGAAATGAACGAGGGGCCACAGACCTCGGGGCAGAGATACCCCGAGCCCACAGGCCCCTTGCGCAGTGACTGAACAATAACTCCCACCCCACCTGCCAACATGGACATGCTGACCATGAACGCCGCCTGTATGGTGGTGCCGCCTATGGTACTGACCAGGATCACGGGGAAAACCAGCGAGATGGTAAAGATACAGACATGCTGCAAGCCGAGTATGAATGAAATGAGCGGAGGAGGGGTTTCATCGAGACCATAAATAAGATTCGCAGGTTTCAAAAGAGTCTCCTTGGAGGCGAGAAGTAAAGGAATTCAGTGTGATGGCAGACTCGAAATCCGAGTTCCCCGGATAAAACATCAGCCCTGGAATTTCCAGGGGTATTTTTAGCCAATTATGTTAAAGTCCTGGAACGTTATTCCCAATGCTCCCGCGCCGCCAAACTGCGGTGCATGCCCTTTGTCTGCATCTGCGAAACCGTATTCAGTCAGATCGAAAAGGAGTATTTCTTTATCATTACAGTAAATTGCGAATAGATCATTCGTTTTTCCGCCAGGAAGTAGCAACGGTCTGACTAATCCCGGTCGCTGCGAGGCGGCCGAACGAGCCTTGGAGCAAGTGTTGAGTCACTCCATGCGCGGCGTGCAAGAGCTTCTAGCTTTTGCACAGTCTCAACTAGTTTAAGGGATGCGCGAGAAAGAGGATAGTTTCGTAATTCGCCTGCTTAGAGCACTTTACGCTTGAAATGCCTGTTCAACGGCTGGCAAAGCCAGCCTCTGGGGTTCTGTGCCGCGGCAGGCGAAGGACATTGTGTCGATCCTTGAGCGGGCGATGCCCCCGATTTGACGACAGCAAACAGGGGAGCCCCGGTGGAGCGTGTGGCGGGTTTACCTTGTGCCGCGTCCGTTAAGTCCATATACTTATAGATTATAGCCTCAGTTCAGAAAGAGTTGCCGGGGGAAAACCTCTTGCCAATCGTTTTTCAAGGTGCAGAGCAAAGGCCAGCGCCACGAATTTGGACGGAAAAACCGTTTAGCCGTTCGACAAGAGTACTGCCAGGAGAGAAATGAGTTATGAAGGTGACCGTATGTGAATTGCCCGTCAACTGGATGCGTTCCAGCAAGGAAAAAGAGAAGCTCCAGTTGCATCTGGAGTCCGAAAAGAGCGACTTGTTATTGTTTCCTGAAATGCCCTTTTCCGCCTGGTTGGCGGGGACAAGGGAGCCTGATGCCGATGCGTGGAAAAAGGCCGTCCAGAGTCATGACACGCACCTGGAGCAGTTGGCGGAGTTCAACACTCCGGTCATAGCGGGCACGCACCCGGTCATAATGGATGGAACGCCGCACAATGTGGGGTTTGTATGGACCCGCGAACACGGCCTTCGGGATGTTCATGAAAAGTACTATCTGCCGGACGAGTACGGATTCTGGGAAGCAAGCTGGTATCAGCGGGGGAACGGCGATTTCGAACTCATAACCATCAATGGGCTTAGCATCGGGTTCCTGATCTGCACCGAAATCTGGTTCAACCACCACGCCCGGGATTACGGCAAGATGGGGATGCATCTCCTGCTCTGCCCACGCGCCGTTGGATCGGTGACAACCGGGACCTGGTTGGCGGGGGGGCGTGCCGCGGCAAATGTGTCGGGAGCCTATTGTCTGTCCTCCAACTTCAACGGGCCGAACACCCCTGACATGAATTTCGGAGGCACGGGCTGGATCATCGAGCCGGAGGAAGGATTTGTCATGGGGACGACATCCGAGACAGAGCCTTTTCTGACCCTGGAAATAGACATCACATCGGCTGAAGAGGCGAAACTCACGTACCCCAGGTATGTTGCGGACTGACGCGTGTAAGGGGGGAGTTTACCGTTTCTGTGAGGAATGGAACATGGTTAGAATTTCGATGACGCCTTTTTTGATTCGATAAGGAATGACATAGGGCGGGGCGATAATTTCCCGAGTCATTGGAACCCGCCCCGGTCGTCCACTGTCCGGAAATTGTTTGAGTCTTTGGCAACTCTCCCAGATCTTTCGCGCCTCGGAAAGCATCGTTGCATCATCCACATTGTCGGCTAGATATTGCCTGATGTGCTCCAGATCTTGGAGTGCGTTGGGAGTCCATTGAATTTTATTCAGATTCAATATCCAGCCCCCACTTCCCAAATGCTTCCTTGACCTCGGCATGGGTGGCGAATTGTTCGGCATCAGCCTGGGCAATGCTTTCCTTGATGCGTGCAATTTGCCACTCATGTTCGTTGAGGAATTCCTCCAACGCTTTTGCCACGATAAATGATTTGCTCCGATTGGTAGCCTTGGCGAGCGTTTCCAATTTCGCGGCAAGATCCTCTGGGATGCGGGCTGTGACCGTACTCATGACTTCCTCCTTGTGTACGATATATACATTGTACACATTCGAATCAACATAATAGGCGCTTTCGAGCTTGCTTGGCAGGGCGAAAAGTGCATTATTTGTGCGTTTGGAGGTGCAGGTGATCGTCGTGCCGGGCTGCCATGCATCCCTGAAACCGTACTCTTGAATCATCAACGTGAAGCCGCGTTTTAAGATGCGGTTCTAGCAGTATTTTTTGTATGTTGGGGTTTCGCAGCAACTGCGATATCAAGGCCGCTGTCGTTCTTTCATCCATCACGGCATGTGAAAACAGGGACTGCAGCCAGATCATATCCCAGCGGAGCAGGCTATGCTTGCCCTGGCACGGTTGGGGCTCATTGGGGTGAGGCTGTGTGTATGCCCAATACCCCAGAGGAGAAGGGGGCGGAACAGGCTTGCCGCTTGCGGCATCCCTGTAGAAAAAGGCGAGGTCCAGCTTGCGCCCATCGTTGTGACTCAGGTGGGGAAGAAGAGGAATTCTGCTCCCAAGAGGGAAACATCCATCCAGATACACGACATTTTGTCCAAAATCTTGTTTTACGGCCAATGCGCTTCGTTGCAACTCGTCCCGCAAGGTCGGTGTCACGTAGTTCCTGAACAAGATAGGATAAAGAATGCACACGGGCCTCACGGGGAAATCATCCGTTGCGAAAAATGGGAGTTGTACCTTGTTGTATTTGGAAGCCAAGGCAGGAATGCCCCAAACAAGACACACTGACCACACGCCGGTCAGCGTTATGAGAAATATGCAGTATCGGAGCATCCTTGAATGTGCTCGAACGAGCAGGGTGCTCGACAAGGCCAGAATATATATGCCCCCGCCGACTTCGGAGACAAGCGTCAGAATTACAAAGAGTATGATATGAAAAGAGTTGCGAACAATTGTTTTCATAATCTTATATGTATATGATTACAACTTAATGTGCCAGCTCAAAAGGAACCACGACCTCCCGCGCCCCTATCCCCTTCACAACCTTGACCAGGGGCGGGCTGACGACGTTGCTACAAGAAATGTCATGTCGGCATTTCATTACCTGATTCGATGAACTGTACTTTCATGATCAGAGTGGCATTGTTGTTTATGTATTTAATGTGTTGAAAGACTCGCCGCATGACGCCTGTGTAATCTGACGTTACTGGAGCGGAGTGGAGATAGATCGCAGGTTGAAACAACTGTTCTCTGTCATCAGGCACTCAATAATTCCTCTGTTGTAATAACCTTGCAGAATTCATCATGCAGACTGGCTAAATTAACGGAGAAAATAGTTTCGGCACTGTATTCCTTTCCATCCGGTCCAATTCTGCCGAATGTTGCTGTGGCGTCAGAGACAAGCAATACTTTGAAACCAAGATTTCCCGCCATGCGAGTTGTGGTTGACACACATTGGTCTGTTGTCAAACCGATGATGACTACGTTGTCAACTTGCTCGGATCTGAGGTGTGCTTCCAGGTTGGTACCGATAAATGCACTGTGAACAGATTTTTGAAAGATCATCTCCCCTGGAAGTGGAGCGGCCTCGGGCTTGAATTCGACTCCGGGTTGGTCCGGACGTAATGGGGAGCTTGGCTCCACGGAACAATGCTGGATGTGGATTACGGGGCGTTTGTTGCTTCTCCAAAAGGAGAGTATGCGCGAGATCTTCTCTTCCGCATGTGGATTGTTCCTTTCACCAAAACGAGGATCGTCAAGCCCTTTTTGAACGTCAATGACAAGGAGCGCTGTGTTGGAATCTGGTGTATAATACATGTGTCTTCTCCGGTATTTTTCACGGCTGACAGTAGAGTAGGAAAACTGCGAGGACATCGGAAGTCAACAAGGTTGGAAGTCTCGGCTTCATGCTCCGCCCATATCCGCTCCGACTGGGGTAACCGGGCCCGCACCTGACCCAGGCTCCTGCACAGAAATGAAGCTTTCACCGTATTCGCCAGTTCAAGGGGCAGTGTGATATCCATCCGTATGGTTGAGCGTATCACACCCCCGCTTTGTATAGGATAGAATCCTACTGTGAGAACTGGGGCTACACAAGGGGGTAGGGAAGAGTCGCATGGCAGCGTGGTCACTCAGGGGGTGTCGTGGATAATAGCTTACTTCACCTTGGCCAAGGGCAAGCCGAAGATCTTGATTAACGATTCCAAGATGGAATTATCGATAATTATACATTATTGTGGGCTTGGTGGAATTTGTGTGGGATCGCCCGTCTTGTCTTTCAGCTGTGGGGAACCTTCTTTTAGTTTTGTTCAAACTGTTGCAGTCTATCCGTGATATGGAGAAGTTTGATTCTTTTTTTTATATAATCCTTGTCCAAAAGCTTTATTCTTAAAGCGATCTCTGCTGCGTAGGAATGTTGTTTTTCCTTGTCCATTGAGTATTTCAAAATGTGGTTCCTGATTGTATTATCCGTGAATAAACCTAGTTTGGATTTGCAGGCATCACAAATTGGGTACCCGAAAAATATTTTTCCTGGTTTGCCGCAATTGAAACACAATATGTCTGTATTCATGTACATTCCTTTCCTAATCTCTTGATTGCATCTTGTAATTATTGGTAGTTTCGGAACTGTTCAATTTTAAATACCAACAAATAGGATTTGGTGGGGATTAAAGCTGGAGCATGTTGCAAATGCATGATTTTTCACCCTCCCTCAGCTCCATCTCCCCCCATTTCACCAGCGCCTATACTACCACGATCAGGGGCAGGTCAACGACGGTGATCAGAATAATAAAGAGGTAACCGCTTGTTGTTTAGAAATTTCAATACAAAAGACACAGTTGACTGGGACTTGTGCGGAGGTCCTGTATTCTCTTGTCAACAACATCAAACAATCTTCAGCTCAGCTTCATGTGCAGTAAGGGGAAGGGCCTGCCTTGTCCATCCACCGGCGACCGGCCAGTGACACAAAAACCAATGTGCTCATAAAAGCCGACAGCTTGTGGATTTTGTTCGTTCACATCAACGGCTGTAACCCGCATTTCGTCAATGGCATGCTGACACAGAGCCGAGCCGATCCCTTGTCCTCGGCTTTCCGGCGATACGAACAGCATCTCCAGCTTATTGTCCGCAACACCGCAAAAGCCGAGAATTCTTCCTCGGTTGTCCTTTGCGTATCGTAATTCCACAGCATAAAAGTATTGCTTAAGAATCAGCGGTCGTAAGAACTCGATATCCTTTTCATTAAGGAAATCATGCGTTGCTCGAACGGAGGCTTCCCATATTTCGAGCAGCTTTGGATAATCGGTTTCATTAACAGGTTCGATTTTCATACGATCTCATGCTGTGTTAATAATCAAATAAGATCATCTGGTTGAGCACGATTTATCCCTGGGAATCACGAAGTTCCGCTCCATGAGCACTTCGAGCGTCTTGACCAAGGGCGAACCCAAGACGTTGATCAGACGGTAAAGTTGCAACCATTTGTCGTCAATAGATTATGGCTTCGCCAAACGCAGTTGAGTGAGGACTTGTGTGGGAGTCTTTGAGGTCACGCTTTGCTCAAGAGCGCTTATGAGGTGGCACACTCTGAATGACCTCCATTGAGTACAAGGGACTTGACCTGGATACTTCCGAGATGAATGGCGTATCTTTTTGAAGTCTAAGACCTTGTGCAAACCGCCTTGCAAAAGGGGCAAGCAGGTTTTCGGTTCTTGTTGGAGGTGTCCGAAATACGCGCCACAGTAGATGGATCGACCTTGAAGTCGGAGCCTGCGCTTGCTTCACGGCGCGAGTACGAGTAACGAAAATAGAATCTCAGTGGTGCAGGGTTCAGTGTCAAACACTCGGGGAGGTTTGTCCATGTGTCCATGTGACGAGTACAAGGCATTATTGGAACAGTGCCAATATGAACTAAGGCAGGCTAAAGAGTATATTGTTTTACTAGAGAATAAACTCCTCATTAGCGGCAATAAGCAGGCTGTGCTTGAGGGTGAAATTCAAGGCTTTAGAGATTCTTCCGATGTAAAAGAAACTGCTGATAGAATTTTACAGCACGACTTAAGAGGGGCTCTAGTGGCCTCAGCTTCTCTTCCGCGAATCTTGCTTGACAACGAAGAGTTGTCAGATGCACAACGCGAAATTCTTACAATGATACAGAATAGCGGTAAAAGTATGCTGGAAATACTTGATTCAAGCATAGGATTATACAGACTTGAGGAAGGTAAGTATATCTTTATTCCTGAGTCAGTAAATATACTTGATTTACTGGAGTCGACAATTTCAAGATTAGAGCACAGTGGAGCAATATGTAAAAATGAAATTATCATTCAAAAACTAGATATTTCAGTTTTCGTTAGTGGGGATGTACAACTTTTACATAGAGCATTTTTCAATATTTTGCTTAATGCACTAGAGGCTTCTCCTTGTAATGCTCCAATATATATTTCTATCAATAGGAATGAATACTGCGATATTGAAATTCGAAATTCAGGAGAGGTCCCGGTTGAAATTCGAAATATATTTTTCGACAAGTTTGTAACCCAAGGAAAAAAACAAGGAACAGGTCTCGGGACTTACTCTGCAAAACTCATGATAGAGGCTCAGCATGGTAATATTTCCGTGGATAGCTCTGAGCCTGGAGTAACGAGGGTTATTGTGAGTTTGCCGATAGCTGAGGTGTGATCCAAGCCCTGACCTTCGTATCTAGTATCGTTTTTGGCTGTGAAGATTCTTACCTCTGCCTTGGAATCACCACGCGCCACTCCACCAACACTTCCACCACCTCGGCCAAAGGCAACCCCACAACATTCGTATACGAGCCCTGGAGTTCGCGGATAAGAAAGGCACCGCCCCCTTGAATGGCGTAGGCCCCGGCCTTGTCCATGGGCTCTCCCGAGTATGCGTACTCCCGCAACAGCTCCAGGGGCCAGTTGATCATGCGCACCTGGGTGCTCACGTGAAAAATCCGCTCCTCTCCCTTGTGGATGAGGGCGCAGCCCGTGATCACATGATGGTCGCGCCCCTTGCGGCCGTCGTCCTCGGTAAGGCGTTGGATTCTGTTGAAGAATCCAGACAACCTGGACGCGGACAAAGACGAGCCAGACCGGCTCCAGCAAGCTCTGCAAATGAACGAGCCTCTGGCCAAGGCCTACTACCTCAAGGAAGATTTGCGCCAGATATGGAGCCAGGGGGACAAGGTAGAAGCTGAAAAGTTCCTGGATGGCTGGATCAAACGTGCAGACAGTTCGGGCGTGCCGCAGCTGAAAACGATGGCCCAGACCATGGCCGGAAGCCGCTTCGGCATCCTCGCCTGGTACGATCACTCCATCTCCTCAGGACCAATGGAAGGAACAAACAACAAAATCAAGACAATGAAGCGACAGGCATACGGCTACCGAGATCACGAGTTCTTCAAGCTCAGAATCATGGGCATTCATGAAGCGAAGTACGCTCTAGCCGGATGAGCCTTTATTACTGTCACCTGTTCAATTTTAAAAAATCCCCATCGATTATCAACAACGTTACCCCAGTCTTAGTCACTGAACGATGGGAACTGAGATCATCTGAAACCACGTAGGACATTCCCTTGGTCAAGAGAGAGCTTGATCCATTTTCCTGCTCATTTACAACTTCACCATCCAGGCAATGTACAATATGTCCTTTTTGACACCAATGATCTGCAACATAGCCAGCTGAGTACTCGACAATTCGTATCCTCAGTCCATTTAGTTGCAAGGTTTGCCAATAGGCAACGCCTGTTTCCCCTTTATGTTCTGTTCGAGGGATTTTAGACCAGTCAACAGTTTGAAATGGGATATTCAAATCATGCATGGCAGTTTCCTCCTTAAACTATTAGAAAATGTTACACTTGCCTTGGAATCACCACGCACCACTCCACCAACACTTCCACCACCTCGGCGAGGGGTAATCCCACAACATTCGTATACGAGCCCTGGAGTTCGCGGACAAGAAAGGCACCGCCCCCTTGAATGGCGTAGGCCCCGGCCTTGTCCATGGGCTCTCCCGAGTATGCGTACTCCCGCAACAGCTCCAGGGGCCAGTTGATCATGCGCACCTGGGTGCTCACGTGAAAAATCCGCTCCTCTCCCTTGTGGATGAGGGCGCAGCCCGTGATCACATGATGGTCGCGCCCCTTGCGGCCGTCGTCCTCGGTAAGGCGTTGGAGCATGGCCAGGGCGTGCTCCGGATCCCGGGGTTTGCCCAGGACTTCTTCTCCGAGCACCACGATGGTGTCCGCACCCAGCACACAGGCATCCGGGGCCTTGGCCGCAACATCCCGCGCCTTTGTCAGGGCGGCGCGCATGGCGTAGTCGCTCGGCGCCTCTCCAGGCGCCGGCAGGGGCTCCTCGCACTCGGAAGGGAGCACTGTGAACCCAAACCCCACGCCTGCCAGGAGCTCGCTGCGCCTGGGCGAGCCGGACGCCAGGATCAGGGGCGTTTTCATATTCCACGTCCGCATGGTATCTCCAATCATTTTATGGGGTAATAGTCAGCCGGAGGGAGCCCTCTCACGGACTGGATTATTTCCGATCTCAAAAAGTTCGCTAGTAAAGTTTTGGAAGGGGGAGCGCGAGGGGGAGAACCTTTTACCAAGAGGTTTCCCCCTCGCAAACATTCCGTATCAAAACAATCCGGTTGCTTGATTCGCCGGGCACTGTGCGTGCTTTTCCGCTCCCAGTCAAACAATGGCACCAGGAATTCGACGTTCATTTGTTAAGTATTTAATATCATTATGTAAAGAAATGATAAAAAAAGTCTTGGAGCGCCTAAAGAATTAATGCGAACTGCCGATAAGTCATATGAAGAGGAGAACCGCCGTGAGCATGAAGCCGTTTTACGTTCGCAATATGCTGCTGCAATACGACAGGCAGCTCGTCACCGGTCGAAGGCTGACTCGCTACCGCAGGCTCATGCGGGGCGACGCCGACGGCGAGGCGGTGATTCCACGCGAGGTGAAGCGCAAGCAACTCGTGGAGCGCGTTTCCCGGGAGATAGTGGAAAATCTGCTCATGAGCAGCAGCGAGACAGAGATAGTCCGCCAGGTGCGCGAGCAGTTGGAGAGCGACATGGGCTACGAGATCCTTTTCGAGTACCCCATCATGGAGCAGGATCTCGAGGTCTTCAAGAAGGGTGAGTTCGGCCCCGAGGAGGTGAGTGCCCAGGAGAAGATGCAGATTATGAACCGTCTCTGGAAGATCACCCTTGATAAGGTTGATGAAACCATGTTGTAATGCCGCTTGTCGGTTTGGAGAATGAACATGGAGATCAAAAGCACGCTGACCGGCCTGAACGCCTACGAAAACACCAAGTTGGAGAGGGCGGAGGTCGAGTCTGCAAAGGCCAGGCGCCAGGAGACCGGGCAGCCGACGGACAGCCAGGGCGACCGCGTGGAGTTCTCGGACGAGGCCAAGCTTCGCACCGAAGCCTACACCACGGCCCTGGGCTCCTCGGACGTGCGCAGCGACAAGGTCGCGGAGATCAAGGCGCGCATCGCCTCGGGCGAATATCAGGTGGACAGCCAGAAGATCGCGTCCAACCTGATCCGTGGCGAGCTCGATCTGATGTAGCCCGGCGTTTGCATTTTTCGTTGCGCGGCTGTTTCGGCAGCGCCCCGCACTTGAGCCCTGGAAGAATTGAAAAAAGGGGTGTGTTGGGGTGCGTTTTGGCGCTTCTTGCGCCTTTTGCCATGATTTTCGTTGGATGAAGCCGATTCTGGCTTTGAAGGCGACAGGACGAAAAAAAATCGGTTCATCCGGCTCAAGCGTCCTTTTGACAAAATGAAGGGACATGGCGTCCAATCGATTTTTCTACCACAGAGAATCGAAAGGAGTATCCGCCATGTCCACGAGTTTCATTTACCACGCTTTCGGCCTGCAAGGCTATGACTATGTCCGCCAGTCCTTCGTTGCCGGAAGCGTGATCCTCTGGATTCGGCCCAAAGCGAAGTTGATCCGCTGTCCCAGGTGCAAGAGCTTCAAGGTGATCAGGCGAGGCAGCGCAGAGCGCTGGCTGCGCACTGTGCCCATCGGTTTCAAACCGGTCTGGTTGGCTGTTGATGTCCCTCGAGTGCAGTGCCGGGATTGCGGTTGCACCCGCCGCATCGACATCAACATAGCTGAGCCCAGGCGTTGGTATACAAGGGCTTTTGAGCGTTTTGTCCTGACACTGACGAAGATGATGACCATGCTTGACGTGGCGAATATGCTGGGGATTGGTTGGGACTGTGTGAAGGACATCTTCAAGCGACACCTGCGGCGGCGGTTTGCAAGGCCGCGCCTGTCCGGTCTCAAGTACATTGCCATTGACGAGATCAGTGTTCGCAAGGGGCACAAGTATGTGACCCTGGTCATGGACATCAAGAGTGGAGCCGTCGTGTTTGTGGGGGACGGCAAAGGCGCGGATGCGCTCGTTCCCTTCTGGAAACGGCTGAAGCGCAGCAAGGCCAAAATCCAAGCCGTGGCGACCGACCTGAGCAATGCATATATCTCTGCCGTACTTGAAAATCTGCCGGGTGTACCTCTGGTCTTTGACCACTTCCATGTGGTGAAGCTGATGAACGACAAGCTCACGCAAATCCGACGCAAGCTCTACCACGAACTCAAGGACACTCTGGAGCGGGACGTGCTGAAGGGAAGCCGCTGGATTCTGTTGAAGAATCCAGACAACCTGGACGCGGACAAAGACGAGCCAGACCGGCTCCAGCAAGCTCTGCAAATGAACGAGCCTCTGGCCAAGGCCTACTACCTCAAGGAAGATTTGCGCCAGATATGGAGCCAGGGGGACAAGGAAGAAGCTGAAAAGTTCCTGGATGGCTGGATCAAACGTGCAGACAGTTCGGGCGTGCCGCAGCTGAAAACGATGGCCCAGACCATGGCCGGAAGCCGCTTCGGCATCCTCGCCTGGTACGATCACTCCATCTCCTCAGGACCAATGGAAGGAACAAACAACAAAATCAAGACAATGAAGCGACAGGCATACGGCTACCGAGATCACGAGTTCTTCAAGCTCAGAATCATGGGCATTCATGAAGCGAAGTACGCTCTAGCCGGATGAGCCAAAAAATCCAGCTTGGGGCTGGATTTTTCATGCTGTGGTAAAGCGTACGCTCTCTCCGAAGAGCCGCGCGGCGCGTGAAGCGCCTCAGGACTCGTCCGGCGGCTCCTGGCCGGATATGAGGTCGCTGAGGTAGATGTGCCCCTGATACTTGTTGTCCACCTGGGGGACCTGCAGGCCGATGCGGGCCTCGTAGTTCACGATGATGGGGCCGGAGAGGTTGAGCGCGGTCTTGTCCGGCTGCCCCTTGGGGATGCTCACCGTGACCAGCACTGCCAACTGCCGGATGTTCTTCAGGCGCAAAATCTTTTGCTCGGCCTCGCCGAGCTTGACCTCGTACTCCGAGGTGAAGCTGTAGGGGTCGGCCACGAGCAGGCCCACCCGCTCGGACGTCATGCTCTGCAGGATCAGGAAGGGCGATTCCTCCTTGAGCTGCAGCAGGATGAACTCTCTTTGCGATTCAAAGCCGATGAGGCCGTGCGGAAAGTAGAGCGTCTTGTCCAGCTCCACCGTGCGCTTGCCCATGCGGGTATTGATTACTTTTTCTTTTTGCCTTGCCATAGCGAAGTGACCGCCATCAGATCGTCGTCGTTGGATTCCAGGGAAAGCCTGTTCTGCTCCTGCACGCGCAGGTAGACCTCTTCGCGATACACCGTCATGTCCTTGGGCACCTCCAGGCCAAGCTTGATCTGCTTGCCCTGGACGCTGAGGACCGTGACCTTGATGTTGTCCCCTAGGTAGAGGCTTTCGCCTGAGCGACGCGTGAGGATGAGCATTCGTTTCCCGAAGTTGAAAGTTGTTACCCGGAGCCCGGTTCCGGGGGCAGCCGTGCGCTTTTGTGTGTTTATCCGAGCAAGGTCGTTGCGTCCAGGGTAAATATCGAGGAAGCACTGCATAATTGCCCACCGGCTTTGTTGCTGCGGAAAAGGCAAATCCTCGTGTATTTCCAACTACACGTCGGCCTTGCCTTTTCCTTGCGCCTCGTCAGCGAACAATTCTACGGCACTTCCGAAAAATATGATTAATCATAGCTTGTTAAGACAATTTTCCGAAAGCATGAATGCGAGGGGCAAACCTCAACAAAGAGGTTCTCCCTCGCGTTCCCCCATCTTGTCATGTGCCGCTCACGCGCCACATCCGGTGGCGCGGACGGTTGCCGTCAAAAAATCTAGATGTAGTTCACCAGGCTCATCTGCATGACCATGGCCGATGACTTGAGCACGCTCTCGTAAATGATCTGGTCCTGGGCGAGCTTGGTCATGATCTCGGTGACGTCCGCGTCCTCGATATTGCTGAGCCGCTCGGTCTTGATGAGGCTCAAATCCTGCAGCACGTTTGTGGCCACGTCCAGCCTGTTTTCCCGCCCTCCGACATTGGCCGCGGAGGTGAGCACATGCTCCATGGCAATACCCAGGTCCGCCAGTGCCTCCTGGATGCCGGCCTGGTTGTTGGTCTCCACGTACCCCACGAGTTTGCCCACCACCTCGAACATATTATCCGCGTTGTTCACTCCAAAGGCCGTGGTACAGTTGCTGGCGCAGGGGGAATCCTTGTACACCCCGCCGAACACGTCCTTGCCGATGTTGTTCACGGCCAGGCGCTCGTTGGGGGAAATCTCGAAAAGTATCTCCGCGCGTTGGGGGCGGATCATGAACTGGCTGCCAGAGGTCAGCACATCCGCGGCGTTGGCTGTGCTCAGCTCCAGGAAGCCGCCGGGCACCGGCAGGGACGAGCTCGTGGTGGTGCTGCCGTTGGAGATCATTCTGCCGGTGGTCCAGGTGGTGCCCCTGTCCAGGCTGTAGGAGTAGGTGATCTGGTCGCTCATGGTGCCGCCGCTGTCTATGCGCACCATGACGTCCTGCGAGAAATGCCCTTGCGCCGCTGCGGTGACGGCATTGGCCCCGAAGTTGTCCACCTCGATGGTGTCCTCGAAGTCCCCCTGATATAGCGCTGTGGGGCGCACCCACAGCCATGTTCCGTTGAGGGTGCCGTCGTCGTACACGCTGATGTCGTTGCGGTCGGTTTCCAGCATGGCCTGCATGTTGGTGCCGTTGGCCAGGGTGACGTTCACCCCTCCCAGGTCCAGGATGTTGGAGTTGGAGGCCATGGTGCCGTAGGTCCATGTGTCTCCGGCGTCCCGGGAGTAGCGGTAGTCCAGGGCGTCGGCGCCCACTGCGCCGGAGCTGAGGAACTGCACCTGCACGGTGTGGCTGCTGGCGCCTTCGATGCTGTAGACCATGGACTGGTCCAGGCTGCCGCTGTTGGTGGTGATGGCCATGCTCTCCACAAAGGCGGAGTCGTTGGTCTTGTGCCCCGCGAAGATGTGCTCGCCCTCGTATTCCGTGTTGGAGAGCACGATGAGCTGCTCGAAGAGTTGGCGTAGCTCGTAACCCACCTGCTCGCGGTTGGCGGGGCTCATGGTGCCGGTGGCGGTCTGCTCGGCCAGCTCCTTACAGCGGGTAAGCACGGTGCTCACCTGGAGCAGGGTGGAGTCGGCCTGCTGCAGCCAGCCCCTGGCGATGTCCACGTTGGCCTCGTACTGGTCCAGAGCGGTGATCTGGGTGCGGTATTGGAGGATTTGGGCTGCCGCGACAGGGTTGTCTGAAGGCCTGTTCACCTTTTTCTCGCTGGATGCCTGCTCGTTGAGGTCCATGAGCGAGCTGAGCGAAGTGTTCATGTTGTTCACGAAATTCGTGAACATCATTTGCTGGGAAACTCTGTAGGCCATGGCCGTGCTCCTGTTTCTCCTTACTGCTTAAGTCCAAGCAGGGTCTGGAGCATCTCGTCGGCGGTGGTGATGAGCTTGGCCGCCGCCCTGTATGCATGCTGGTACTTGATCAGCGAACTCATTTCCTCGTCCAGGTTCACGCCCGCGAGGGACTGCTGCTGCTCGTTGAGGTCGTCCGAGAGCGTCTTGTTGTAATGATAGGCGAACTCCGAGCTGGCAGTGTCCGCTCCCACCTCGGCCACGATGGTGGAGTAGAAGCTCAATATGCTCTGGTTGGAGCCCGCGGAAAAGGTGCTGGTGATGCTCACTTCCTTGTCGCGCAGGGAGCCGAGTTCGAGAGCCGACCCGTTGTCTCCGGGATTGTACTCGCCGGCGCCGTTGATGTGTCCGGCGCAGATCTTGTTGCTGTCGTAGAGCACATCGGGGTTGATGCCGATATCGCCCACGCCTGTACCGCTGAAATAGGTGTTGATGCCCAAGCCTGCGAGCAGGCCCGTGGAGTCGGTGCCGAACCCCACCTGGTACCCGGCGGTGGTGGTGATGCGCAGGGAGTTGTTCACGATTTCCGCGGAAAGGTACCCATTCATGGGGGGGGTGTTGTTGAAGGCGTCGCGCACGTCCTCCAGGGTATGCACCGTGGGGTCGAAATTCTGAATGCCGGCCGTACCCGGGTCGAAATCCAGGGGGCCGAAACTGGCGCAGGAGAGGGTCGAGTTCTGGTCGTCCTCGAACACGTAGACCGTGAGGTTGCCGGACTGCAGGTTGGAACTCCAGGTCAGGCCCGAAGAGTCGCTGCCAAGGGCCAGGGTGGGATCTGACACTGAATAGGTGCCCGTAGTGTCGGTGATCATGCTCAGGCCAGCGCCCTGGGAGTGCAGGCGGTTCACTTCCCAGATCAGGGACTTGGCCATGGCGTCCAGTTTGTCACGGTAATCGCCGAGGTAACGGTCGGAAAAATTGCACAGGGCGGTGAGGCTGCCGCCGGTGAGCCGGGTCTCGTCGTCGCTGCCGTCCGCGCTCATCTGCGGGGTGACATTCTCCTTGTGGGACGCGGTCTGATACCAGTATATGGCGTTCTTGGCCACCACATTGAACTTGTCACCGACCTCCAGGTCCTGGGTGGAGTTCTCGAACCAGATATCCACGCCCTGGATGTCTACCTTCCGGTCCTCGGGGCGGGCGTAAAAATGCTGCTCGTAGCCGTCCGCGTCCTTGAGCCAGGTCTTGCCGCCGTCCATGGACACGCGGAACATGGCCGCGGCGCCGCCCGAACTCACGTCTCCGGACTGGATGACCTCAATGGTGTATTCGAAGTCGGAATGGCCGTCGAACTTGATCTCGCCGTCGAAGTTGGAGGTCGGGATGAGGTCGTTGAAGGTCTGCGGCTCCTCGTAGGCCAGTCTGTAGAACTCCGTGCCCTGCACCAGCACCTTGCCTGACTTGGTCAGCAGGTACCAGTCGGTGCCGTTGCTCTGCACGTTGCTGTTCAGGGGGTTGTCGTTGCCCTTGTCCTGCACCTGTACGTCGATGATTTCGCCCAGCTCGCGCACCAGGTTGTCACGTTTGTCCAGCAACTCGTTGGCGTTGTTTTTCCCAGGGATGTCGTGGGAATTGATCTGCCTGTTGATGTCCGCGAGCTGCTCGAGGATCTGGTTGACAGCGTCGACCTGCCCCTTGATGGCCTCCTGGGTCTGCTCCTGCAGTTCCTGCAGGTCGCTGTCCGTGGCGTTGAGCAGGGTGGTCAGGGTCTGGCTCTGGTTGAGCAGCGCCTCCCTGGTGGGGGAGTCGTCGGGGCGCAGGGAGAGGGCCTCCCAGTTGTTGAAAAAGGTGTCCAGGCTGCTGGAGATGCCGTACCCGTCGCTCTCGTTGAACAGGTTGTCCACGCCAGTAAGGTTCTTCCAGAGCGTGTAGTAGCGCTCCCGCATGGTGGCCTTGTCGTTGTACTCGGACTCAACGAAGGAGTCGAAGTGACGCACCACCTCGGTGGCGATGACGCCTGTGCCCATCTGTCCGGGACGGTAGTCAACGGAGGACCTTTCCTCGAACGAGACCGTACGCCGGCTATAACCAACAGTATTGGCGTTGGCTATGTTGTTGCCGGTGGTCTCAATGGCGGCTTGGCTGCCAAAGAGCGCGCTACGGCCAATGTCGAGGACGGACAGGATGCCGGGCATTACAACCTCCCATTTATCAGGGCGGCGTCGGGGCGCTTGTTCGCGTAATCACCCTTGCGGGAGTAATTGTTCTTGCTCTTGGGAACGAGCTTGTCATGCAGCCAGGTCAACAGCCCCTGGTTCTGGTCCATGAGCGCCAGCGCCACGTCGGTGTTCTTGCGCGCCTGCTTCACGCAGACCTGCTCGAAGTTCTCGATTTCAGAGACCAGTCCGCGGATGTACTCCTTGGGGTCCTGCTCGTCGTTTTCGTCTTCCGTCACCACGGCCTCGAGGTAGTCGTTGAGCCGCATGCCGGAGAGAAGGTCCTTGATCCCCTGGCGCTCCACCGCGAGCTGATGCATGAGGTCGTGGATGGAGAGCTCGAGATGGGTCACTTCCTGGGGGCGATGTTTCATGAGCAGGGCAAATTCTTCCTGCAACAGTTCATGCAGCACCACCAGGGCCTTGCTTTGCCTGAAGAGGCTTGCGCGAATTGTCTGCAACATGATCGTATCCTTTATGTCCCTAGACCGCGTGGTCCAGCGATATTCCGGCCATAAGGCTCTGCTGCACCTTCAGGGGGTCGAGAGCCGTGCCATTGCGTCTGAGTTCGAAGTGCACGTGGGGCCCGGTAGAGAGACCTGTGCTCCCTACCTTTGCAATATCCTGGCCAGCCTTGATCTCGTCGCCGACCTGCACGTCCAACTTGCTGTTATGTCCATAATAACTCTGCCATCCGCCCTCGTGCTCCACTATGACGAGCTTGCCGTATCCCTGCTTGTCACCGGAAAAAATTACCTTCCCATCCCAGCAGGACTTGACCGGATCGCCGAAGTTAGCGGCCAGATCAACCCCCGCGTGGAAGGATCGCTGCCCCGTGAAGGGGCTTCGCCGCCAACCGAACTCGGAGGTCAGGCGGCCGGCCACCGGCCACTGGATGGGGGCGGTGGGGGCCTTCTCGTCGCCAGGGGCCACAGGGGAGACTCCGGCGGTGTCCGGATTTTCATTGGGCGAGGCCACCATGGGGCCACCGGTGTTTTGCGCCGCGCCCCCGGAATTGCGGATGCCTTGTTCGAGACGTTCCACGGCATCCACACCCTCGACCTTTTCCACCGGTGCCGCGGCATTCCTGGCCTGCCCCTCCAGCAGGGGGGTAAGCCCATCCGCCTTGTCGGCGGCCTCGGGAGTCTCGGAATCCAGGACCGGTATCACGGGCTGCTGGATCAATCTGCCTCTGGGGTGGTAGTTCTGGGCCTGAGTCGCCTCCACAGGGGAGCGCAGAGAGGTCTTGGAGTACTCCTTGGTGGCCGGGCTGGCGTAAGGGGCGATGCGGCGGGCCAGGGCCTCCACAGCGGCGAGGATCTCGGGCTCCACCTGGATGGTGTTGGCGTCGGCCTTGATCTCGGCCAGCTCCTCGGCGGAGGAGGGAATGGCCGTGGGCTCGGGTTCCGGCTCCAGCCTCAAGGGCGCGCCCATATTGAAATTCGATGCGTTTTCAGCTCCAGCCACTGACTCCTGGGGCTGTTGCTCACCGGCCTGTCCTTCCTGACCGGGCTGTCCGGACTGATCCGAGTACCCCTCCATGGGGGCGTACAGGTCGTCCATGTCTCCGGAGGCCAAAGGCTCCTTGGGGGTTGACTCCTGCTCCTCCTTCACGGCCTCGGCTTCCATGGACTTGTCGCGGTGCTCCGGCGGGTTGAGCAGGGCGGGGTCATAGCCGCGCAGGGGCTTGAGCGGCAGGCGAGCCTCGTGCCGACTGGGCGAGGTGACCCGGCTGGCGTCGTTCATGCTCTGGCTGAGTTGCTCGTAGAGCATCTGCCCCAGGCCGATGCCGCCGGCGTCGGCCAGCTTGTTGGCCATCTCCTGGTCGAACATGGAGAGGTACATGTCCTCTTCCTTGCTGTGCAGGTAGCCGTCCTTGGGCACGGTGGCGCGCATCTGCTGCCAGAGCTTGGTGATGAAGATGCTTTCGAAGCCCTTTGCGGCTTCACGAAGTTTCGCGTCCTCGGCCTGCCCCTTGTTCACCTTGCCCTGCAGGCCGCGCAGTTCGACTTCCTTCTGCAGTAGCTGGGAGTTTCTGGCATTGACGGCCAGGCTAGCGGGATCGGGAAGCAGGCTAGAACTCATGTTAGATGACCTCCAGGTCCGCGTACAGGGCGCCCGAGGCCTTGAGGGTCTGCAGGATGGAGATCAGGTCTCTGGGCGTGGCGCCGATGGCGTTGAGCCCGTCGATCATCTCCTGCAGGGTTGCTCCCTCGATCATGACCAGACGCTTGTTTTCTTCCTGCACGCCAATGTTGGTCTGCGGGGTGACCACCGTCTCGCCCTGGCTGAATGGGCCGGGCTGGGAGACGTTGGCGCTCTCCTGGACCACTATCTGCAGGTTGCCGTGGGACACGGCCACCTTTGACAACCGCACGTTGCGCCCCAGCACCACGGTGCCGGTCTTTTCGTCCACCACGATCTTGGCCTTGGTGTCCGGAGTGACCTCCAGGTTTTCCACCGAGGCCATGAAAGGCACCAGGTTGCTGCGGAAGCCATCGGGCACCTGCAGATCGATGGTGCTGATGTCCAGCGCCCGGGCATATTCACCGGCCAGGGTCTGGTTGATCTTTTCCACCACCTGCTGGGTGGTGGTGAAATCCGCGATGCTCATGTTCAGGCGAATGCTGTCCTGATCGTTGAACTCGAAGGGCACGGCGCGTTCGATGAGGCACCCACCGGGGATGCGCCCCACGGTGACCACGTTCTTGCGCGCGGTGGCCGCCTCGCCAGAGGCCTGGAACCCGCCAAGGGCCAGGGCGCCCTGCGCCAGGCCGTACACCTTGCCATCCACGCCCTTGAGGGGGGTGCGCAGCAGAATGCCCCCGAGCAGGCTCTCGGCGTCGCCCAGTGAGGAGACCGTGACATCGATCTTGGAGCCGGGCTTGGAGGACACCGGCATCTGCGCCGTGATCATTACCGCGGCCACGTTCTTGGGCTTGAGATTGTTCTTGTCCACGCCCACGCCCATGTTATCGAGCATGTTGATCATGGACTGGATGGTGAAATCGGACTTCTTGCTGTCGCCCGTTCCCGAGAGCCCCACCACCAGGCCGTAGCCGATGAGCTGGTTGTCGCGCACGCCGCCGAAGGCCGCGATGTCCTTGATGCGCACGGCATGCAGGGGGGCGGCTGTCAGAAGAATGACCAGGAGGATCAACATCGCCATGATGACGATGCGGATTCCAGAATGCTCATCCCGGTAGCTGGTGGCTATGCTGTTCATGTTCCGTGCTCGCATGTCTGACTTCCTGTTCATGATCTCCGCCCTCCGTGGCGAATGTCCTTGTCGACCGGCCGGGCTAGAAGGGCCAGGCGTTGTCCAGCAGCCTGGTGAGCCAGCCGCTCTTCTGCTTGTCCGCGAGGATGCCCTTGCCGTAGTATTCGATGTTGGAGTTGGCCAGGTGCGTGGAGTCCACGGTGTTGTCCGGGCCGATGTCGCGCGGGCGGACCAGGCCCCGGACAACCAGGATCTGGGTTTCCTCGTTGACGCGCACTTCCTGGGCGCCTTCCACCTGCATCAGGCCACCCGGCAGTAATTTGACGACGCGGGCCGCGATGGTGGCCTTGACTGTGGAGCCTCGGTCCGTGGAGGCGGTGCCTTTGAGCTTATTGTAGGTGGTGGTGTCGGCGATGCTGTTGCCGCCGGTGCTGCCGGACAGGCCAAGGAGATTCGAACCGGTGATGGGGTCGATGCCCACATTGTTCTTGCCGAAAAAGGACGTTGCCGTGAGCTTCAGGGAGGCGTCACGCTTGGTGTCTGTGTTGGCTGTGTGCTCGCCGCTGGCGACCTCGACGATGTTCACCACCACGATGTCGCCCACATTGCGCGCCCTGTTGTCAGAGAACAGGTGCTCGGAGCTGTTGGACTTGAAAAGTGAGCCGGGGTTGTAGCTTTCGTCCATCTCGGCCTGCTCGATGACCGGGGCGGTCATCACCGGCATGCTTTCGGCCCGCTGGGACCTGGGACCACAGCCCGAGGCCATGAGCAGAACCAGGACGAGTGTGATGATGCTTGCGCGAACCATAGTTGTTCTCCTTCCTCGAATTAAAAGACCTGCACGGTATCGGCGTCGAGCACACGTGCGTATACCTGCACCCTTGTCTGCATGTTGCGTACCGGAATCGTTTGGCTGAAGCCGCCGTCTTCCATGGCCTCTGCCGGAACCTCCAGCCGGATGTGCTTGCCCTTGTAGATGAGCCGCACCACGTGGCCCTTGAGGACCAGGGGCAGGGCCTCGAGGCTGTCCTTGTACAGGACCTCGTTCTTGCCCGCCGTGGTGCGCATGCGCCAGGGGCCGCCGGCGCCGTCCCAGATGTTCTCGTGCAACGTGGCCACGTTCTTGCGGATGTAGGTCACCTTGTCCTTGCTGATCACGTCGTTCCTGTTCAGGGGAGTGGCCGCCACGGGCACTGACTTCCAGAGATCCATCTGAACGCTACCGGAAAAAGAGCGCACCACGCTGCCGTCCCTGGCCTTTTCCCGCAGCCTGAGGGGTACGCGTCCGGGCTTGAGAATGGCGTTGGCAATGTCCACGCTGATCTGGTTGGACGGATCGCGCAGGAATATGTAGTCGGGGATGCGGTATTCGTTGAATTCCGGATCACCGCCGAGGTCCTTGGTCATGGGCGTCAAGGTCTTGACTATCTCCTGGGAGATGACCTGCTTGTCCACCAGGGCTCCGCCGCTCTGGATGGCGATGCTCGGCGGCAGGAGGCACAGCTGGGCGCGCTCGCCAAGAAACTTGGGCAGGATGCCCTGCAGCTTGGAGCGGGAAACCGTCATGGGGCGCAGCCGCTTCTGCGGGGCGGGCCAGAGCCGGATCTTGCCCATCTCCCGCCAGACCTCGGGGGAGAGCCTGCCCATTGGGGTGGCGATCTCGCCCAAGAGGACCTGTGGTCCCTCCACCACGGCCGCCTCCTTGATCTGGAGCCGCCATTCGGCCTGGTTTTCCGAACCGGCCTGGGCCGCCCCCATGAGAAGCAGACCGAGAACCATGGCCACAAGGATGATTGCCGCGTATCCTCTTGGAATGCGCCTGGTTCCGTGCTCTGGGATGAAGGTATGTCGCTTGGCTCGCATGACTCACGTCCTTGGCTGTTGTTTACCCGTGGTTATCGCTTGAGCTGATTGGCGATGCCGAGCATGGAGTCCGAGGTGGTGATGGCCTTGGAATTCGCTTCATAGGCGCGCTGTCCCACGATCATGTTGACCATTTCGTCCACGATCTCCACGTTGCTCATTTCCAGGTATCCCTGGGCGATGGTGCCGGTGTTGTCGGTTCCGGGGGTGCCCTCCACCGCGTCGCCCGAGGCCTCTGTGGGATAGTAGAGGTTGCGGCCCGCGGCCTTGAGCCCCGCGGGGTTGATGAAGGTGTAGAGGGATATGTCCGCCGCCGCGAGCTCCGTGCCGTCCGAATCCAGAGCCGCGATGTGCCCGTTTTCCGATACCTCGATGCTGGAGGTCTCGGCCGGGACCGTGAACTCGGGCTGCAGGGGGTAGCCGTTGGCCGTGACCACGGTGCCCTCGTCGTTCAGCTTGAACGAACCGGCGCGGGTGTATGCCAGATCGCCGTTTACCTCCACCTGGAAGAAGCCGTCGCCTTCGATGGCCAGATCCAGTGAGTTGCCGGTGTTCTGGTAGTCGCCCTGGGTGAAGAACTTGTGCACCGTGGTGGGGCGTACGCCCATGCCGACCTGCATGCCCGTGGGGATGCGACGGCCATCCTGGGTCAAGGCACCGGCGACCTTCATGTTCTGGTACATCAGGTCCTCGAACTCGGCGCGGCTCTTCTTGAACCCGATGGTGTTCACGTTGGAAAGGTTGTTGGAAATGACGTCGATGTTCAGCTGCTGGGCGATCATGCCGGTGGCTGCCGTCCAAAGTGAGCGCATCATAAGCCTGTTCCTCCTTCTACTGTTAGCTGCGACTAAGCGGTCTTGCCCACTTTGGTCATAAGCTTGGTATCGGTTTCATTGGAGGTGGTGATGACCTTCTGGTAGGCCTCGAAGGCCCTGTGGGCCTCGATCATGTTGACCATCTCCTGCACCACGTTGACGTTGGGTGTCTCCAGATAGCCCTGGGCCACCTCGAAGTCGTCGGCCGCCACTTCGGCGGCGTCACTGCCCTCCGGCAGCGTGAAGAAATTGGCGCCGTATTTTTCCAGGGCCTTGAGGTTGTCCACGGTGACCACGTCGATCTGCCCCACGGCTTCATCGTCGGCGAATATCTGCCCGTCCGGGCCGATGGTGATATTGGAGCTCTGCGGGATCACCAACTCGCCGCCACCTCCCAGCACAGGGAATCCTTCCGACGTGACCAGCTTGCCCTCGGGGCTGAGCTGAAAGTTTCCATTTCTGGTGTAGAAATCTCCCACCTCGGTGCGGACCTTGAAGAAACCATCACCCATGATGGCGAGGTCCAGGGGGTTCTCGGTGTTCTTGAGGCTTCCCTGGGAGAAATCGACCTGGGATTCGGCAAGCCTGGGACGGGCGATATTCACGGCGTCCGGGAACAATTGCTTGTCGCGAAGGCTCAGCACGGGCTGACGGATGAGGTCATGAGCGTAGTTGATCATGGTGTCCTCAAAGGCGTAGCGGTCCTGCTTGAATCCCGTGGTGTTCACGTTCGCCAAATTATTGGCGATGATATTGAGCCTGTGTTCCTGGGTCATGGCCCCGAACATGGCGGAATATAACGAACTTTCCATAGCGTGACCCTCCTTTGGGCTTCTGCTTGGCAGTATGGTTGCAATATGTTTGCCAGAACAAAGGAGTGGATTTTTGGGAGCTGAAGAGAATCTTCGCAGAAAAATGACGAAATAGTAAAAATTTTTAGACCTGAAATTTCATAATCGTTAAAAAATTCAATAATGAAATTGGGGACAATTTTGAGGCCATATATAAAATAAAATAAAAACGGAGTGTTATGCTTGCGGAAAAGAAAAATGATGCAAAATTGTTCCCGGCATCCTCCTTGCAAATAATCCACCATGCCTGGAAGCTCGAATACAAATCACGACCTGTCGCACATCACCATGCCCAACGGCATGGTCTTTGACACGTCCAAGCGCCTGGAGGAGACCCTGCAGAGCATTTTGGACGTTCTCGTGGTGCGTGGAGGGCGCCCCTACTTCAAACAGGCCTTTGTCCTGCTTGTGGACTCGGATTCCGATAAAAGCGTCGTGGCGGCTGCCCAGGGCATGCCCCAGGGGTTCAGGGATGCGGCCGGCCTTCGGCCCGAAGAGCTGGACCGCTACGACCTGGGCGTCACCAGTAGGGTGCTGCGCTCCGGGCTTTCGTGTCATGAAACGGACGCCAGCCGCCTCCATGAGGGGATCATGTTTTTCGGCGTGCCCATCATGATGCGGGGCGGGGTCACCGGCGTTCTCACCGCGGGGCGGGAGGGCGGACGCCCCGGCGAAATAGCCTCGGACCTGCGCTTCCTCGGAGGCATGGCCAGGGTGCTGGGCTTGTGCGTCACCTGCGACGCCAGGTGTCGCCAGTGTGAACACAGCGAGGCCGAGCTGCAGCATGAGCTCTCCCGGTTGAGGAGCAGGCTGGCTGCCCGCGCCGACGAGCACGAGGAACGGCAGACCCTGAACCAGATTCAAGGGCAGAGCCCGGTGATGCGGGAGATCCGGCGTCAGGTGGAGAAGGTCGCCCCCACAAAGGCGGCGGTGCTGCTGCAAGGGGAGCCCGGTACAGGCAAGACCCTTGTCGCCGAGATCATCCACGCCCTCTCCGGACGCAGCGGGCACCCCTTTGTCAAAGTGGACTGCACCTCCATTCCCCATGACCTTCTTGAAGTGGAACTTTTCGGCCGCGATGGCTCCCAGGATGTGGAGCTGGACGGCGAGCCCCTCATCGGGGCCAGGCAGGGGCGGCTGGAAGAGGCCCACAAGGGCACGCTCTTTCTGTATGAAGCCAGCCTGCTCCCACTTCCGGTGCAGGCCAAACTGCTGCAGGTGCTGCAGGACAAGGTTGTCAAACGTTTGGGCGACAACCCGGCCGCGCGCTCCCATCCCGCGGACGTGCGCATCGTCACCGCCAGCAGCACGGATTTGGCCGCTCTGGCCCGACAAGAGGAGTTCCGCCCCGACCTGTTCTACCGCCTCAACGTCTTTCTCATCCAAACGCCCCCCTTGCGGGAGCGTCACGAGGACATTCCCCGTCTCCTCAATCATTTTCTGCTGAACATCCGTGAATCCTGCCGCCGCAACCTGGCGTTCACGCCCGGTGCCCTGAAGATGCTCACCAGCTACCACTGGCCCGGCAATGTGCGCGAGATGGAGGAACTGTTGGAGCAACTGGCCGTGATGGCCGAAACCAGCGCCATCGAGACCGGCATGTTGCTGCCCCTGCTGGCCCGTGATCCGGACAGCGCGGTGGAACTCCCTCCTGAGGAGGGCGAGAGCCGTGTCGTGGGAAGGGGGCACACTCTGCAGGACATGGAGCGGAACGAGGTGGTCGCGGCGTTGCGGCGCAACGACTGGGTGCAGCACAAAGGCGCCAAGGACCTGGGCATCACCCAGCGCCAGATGGGCTACCGCGTCCGCAAGTACAAGCTCGAGGGCGTCATCGCCGAAGAGCGCGCCAAGCTTCGCTCACGCAAGAACAAGAGCTAGCGGGCGGAATGGGTCATTCCGGGGATGACCTTTTGGGAGCACTCCCCCCGGCCCCCCCTTTTCCCATGATTTCCAGCACGGTTGGGCAGCGGATTGCCGCTGTCCCGACACTCCGGGCATTCCAAGGCCGGCGTGTTGCCCTTTTTCGCGGAAAAACCAAAAGGATGGATATTGTAACCTGAATATAACACAACTCATTTTCCCCTGGGCTAGGCTTGGTGCGAGAAAAGAGCGCATACCCGGCTGTCCACCTACTCTTCGCGCGGGGGTACAATGAGTTTCTTTGATGTTTTTTTCTATTTGTCGATTTTCGGGGGATTTCTGATGGCCTTCTCCCTGGGGGCCAACGACGCCGCCAATTCCATGGCCTCGGCTGTGGGCGCCAAAGCCATCACCATCAGGCAGGCCGTTTTCATAGCGGGCATAATGAACTTCAGCGGCGCCGTGTTTCTTGGAGCGCATGTCACCGCCACCATATCCAAGGGAATCGTCGACCCGCTGGTGTTCACCGACCCCAAGATCCTGACCCTGGGCATGTTCGCCACACTGCTCACGGCCGGGACATGGGTTCTGCTGTCCACCGTCACCGGGTTCCCTGTGTCCAGCACCCACGCCATCGTGGGCGGGCTCATGGGGTTCGGCGTGGTGGCCGGTGGAGTCGACTCGGTGCAATGGGGGAAGCTCTTCGAGATATTTCTGTCCTGGATCGTCAGCCCTGCTCTGGGGGGTCTTGTTGCCTGGTTCATATACTTCATGATCAAAAAGACCATGCTGGACCGCAAGGATCTGTTCACCGCGGCCAAGCGATGTTGCCCCTGGTGGATGGGTATGACGGGGGGCATAATCATGCTGGCCCTTATCTTCGAGACCGAGATCGGGAATTCCATCGAGGACAACTGGTTCTTGGTGGCCCTGTCCACATTGTTCTGCGTCCTGTTCATGATGGAGATGGGCAAGAACCTGGTGAACGAGTTTCTGGAAACCCTGGACAAGCACGCCAACGCGGTGGAACGGGTCTTCAAGCGGCTGCAGATAGTGACCTCCGCCTATGTTTCCCTTTCCCACGGCGCCAATGACGTTGCCAACGCCTTTGGCCCCGTGACGGCCATCTATTTGATCGCCAAACACAACCACCTTCCGGCCGAGGGGCAGGTGCCCATGTTGATGCTCGTCATTGGCGGCATCGGTATTGCCGTGGGGATTTCCGTGCTCGGAAAGCGTGTCATCAAGACCGTTGGCGAGGGTATTACCAAGCTGAACAACACCCGGGGTTTTTCAGTGGATTTCTCCATAGCCTCCACCGTGCTTCTTGCCTCCCGCATGGGCCTTCCTATATCTTCCACCACAGTGGCTGTCGGCGCGGTAACCGGCGTTGGTCTGGCCCAGGGCAGGAAGAACGTGCGGTTGGGCATGCTTGGCAAAATCGTCATGATGTGGATCTTGACCGTGCCCGTGGCCGGTGTCACCTCCTGCGTCTTTTATTTGATACTCAGGGCGTTGTTCATTTGAACAGAGGATATACCGTTGGTAGGCGTCACCCGGCCGTAAGATCGAACTGGAGGATGAAATGAACAAAAAGGTGGATGACAACGAGTCATACAAGCCCATAAGCTGTTTCATCAGCGAAAGAGCCTTCAGCTTCCTCAACGAGCTGAGCAAAAAGCTCGGCTGGAATCAGCACGAGATAGTTTCCAAGGCCATAGAAATACTTTGGGAAAGCGCTGAAGAAGAGACACCGGAGCCGGGAAATCCTCTGGCGTCCCAGCTCAATGCCAACGAGCAGCTGATGAGGAAGGTCGAAGAGCTCGAACAAAGGATCGCTGACCTGGAAGCACGAAAATAACTCCTCCTTTGGCATGCTCCCACCAGCGGAGAACCTTCCGGAATAATCGGTGCCCTCGCTTCATGAGAGCGGCACCACTTACTCGATAACCACAAAAGGCCGCATCCCTGGGCAGGACTCTGTGCTAGGCCTGCCGCAGCAGCCTCGGCAGCAGGGGCCCCCGGGTCCTTGGTCTGCCCACCAGCTGCGGCAGCCAGGTGTGCAGCAAATGGATCACCGGCACGCACAGCAGCAGGCTGAGCAGAGTGAACGCAGCCGTGCCCCCGGTGATGGCCAGCGCGCTGTTCGGAGCTATTTCCAGCAGCCACTTCATGAACGGTACGTTCAGGAAGTGGTAGAACACGCCATTGAGGATGAGCAGGATGAACACGTTGCGCCCCAGATAGGAGAGCAGACGGTTCTCCCGCGAGGCGTGGGCCAGGAGCAGCAGCATGAAGCAGCCGGCAATAGCGGTGAAGGGGAAGAGCAGGACATTGCCGTGGGAGGAGAGCAGGATGACCACAGCGTCGAACATGCGGAAGGGGCCGGTGTTCAGGTCGTAGGTGAGGTATACCGCCAGCAGGCAGAGCAACCCGCCCCCGAATATCGTCCAGGTCCTGCCGGTGAATTCGCGGTCCCTGCCGGTGATGCGGGTGAAGACGCCGTTCCGGCGCAGCAGGATCCCCGTGAGATAGAACGCGTACATTACCGGGGCCTCGTTGGCGAACCAGAGAGTGTAGTTGAACAGTTGCTGGAACTGAACGAACTGGTAGGTCTGATTCAGATAATACCCCCCGAAGTAGCAGCAGAGCGCCGCGATGACGATCCTGGTGTCCGTGGTGAGGAAACGCCCCACAAGATAGTGCAGCACCTCCACCGACACCAGGGCGGTCACGAACCACAGGGGGATGTCGAACAGCGGGAGGCCCTGCAGGGTTTTCACGGCCGCCACCATGAGCATTGTGGGGTTGGTGGGGTCAGTGGCAACGTAGCTGGCCTTGAACAGCAGGTGCAGGACCACGAAGACGACGCTGAAAACGAGATAGGGGAACAGCCGGGTGAAAAAGAGGCGCCTGAGAAAAGCTCCTGGCCGCATCTCCAGGATCTCGGGCTTGGCCACATACCCCGCCACAAGGAAAAAGAAGGGCATGTGGAAGGAGTAGATGAACTTGTACTGATACATCCCCACGGCGTTCTTCATGTTCATGGCCTGCTCTATGATGTGGCCGTAGTAGACCAGAGCCATGCCGTAGAACCGCGCGATGTCCAGAGTGGGGACGCGTCTGCCCTTGGAAATGAGATCTGGAGTGCTATTCATAGGCCCTAACTTATAGGTTTGTACAGACCTGTCAAGAACTTACTGAACTTAAAGGATAAATTTTCGTTTTACATGAAAGTGAAAGTTGTCCTGCAGCCTCGGATGCGGGTGACATCGAGGTGTGACGGAACTGTTCGGGCATAGTGTTCATCCGTCATGGCGGGCATGACAATGGACCAAGGTTTTTCGCTCGGTAACCGGCGGACCGCTCGATGGGGAATATGGTGCGTTTTCGCTGCAGCACAATGTGAAAATGCTGGAAGTGGCATGGAGCAGCTGATAAAGTCAGCCCAGAATTGTATATGCACGCTTTGGAAAGGGGAGTGCAAGGCGGTGAACCTGTTGCAAACGAGGTTCCCTCTGGCGCAACGCCTTTCCCAATGCAGCAAATGACAACATGCCTCATGGAGGTGCCGCCATGTGTAGAGTTTTCGCTTTCGTATTGCTCGTCGTGCCGCTTCTTGCCGGTGGGGTGATATCCTCGGCCAGCGCCGGGGAGGCCATCGACATGATGTGGGAGAGCGTCACGCCACCGCCCAAACCCGAGCTCAAGGCCGTGACCCTGGACCCGGCGCGGACCGCGCTGCTGATTTTGGACATCGAGGAGCTCACCTGCAACGCCGAGCGCCGCCCCCGCTGTCTGGATACCGTTCCGCGCATCGCGGAACTGGCCGCCGCCGCGCGCAAGGCCGGGGCGCCCGTTGTCTACAGCCTCACCGGAAGGGGTACGCCCGAAACCATCCTGCCCCCTGTGGCCATGCAGCCCGGGGAGCTGGTGGTGCAGTCCAGCGTGGACAAGTTCTGGCGAACGGACCTGGAAAAGATTCTCGCCGACAAGAACGTGAACACGGTGGTCGTCACGGGCACCGCGGCCCACGGCGCGGTGATGCACACCGCCACCGCCGCCGGGTTCAGGGGCATGCACGTGATCCTGCCCGTGGACTGCCTCTCGGCCGCGGACCCCTATATCGAGCAGGCCTCGGTGCATCTCCTGCTCACAGGGCCGGGTACGCGCAAACGCATCACCCTGACCAGGAGCGACATGATCGGTTTCAAATGAGCCAAAAAGTGCTGGGTAAATAACTTTGTGAAATGCGTTGCCAGGGGGAAATCTTCCTATGGAGAGGTTCTCCTCCCGGACCCCTTTTCAAAAAATTTGCAAATAAAATAATATATATCAAGGATTTCTAAAAAGATCCCCCAGGTGAAAACCTTTTCAATGAGGGTATCACCTGGAAATTCATCATCAGTGGCAGCTCTTTCCGGGCTTTGGCTTTTCCTGTATCTTGCGCCGCATGCGAGAATACGACACTGACAGCATTGGCGGGGGCATCGAGCTCAAGGGCGAGATCGAGCACATCACCTTCTCTGCAGAGGACACCGGCTTCACCGTTGCCCGGTTGCGTTACCAGGACGAGGACCGGCGCATGCGCATGGCCACCGTGGTGGGACACATGGTGGACCCCCTGCCGGGGCAGCAGGTGGTGCTCACCGGCAGTTGGCAGCAGAATCCCAGATACGGCATGCAGTTCCGGGCCACGAGCTGTCGTGCTGCCCTGCCCACCACCCTCACCGGCATCATGGCCTATCTCCAGTCCGGGCTGATCAAGGGCGTGGGCAAACAATACGCGGAGCGCATCGTGGAGCGTTTCGGCGAAGACACTCTGGAGATCCTTGACAACGAGCCGGAGAGGCTGCTTGAGGTCGACGGCATCGGAAAGAAGAGGCTCGGCCAGATCAAGGACAGCTGGCAGGAGCACCGCGACATCCGCGAGCTGATGATATTCCTTCAGGGACACGGGGTGAGCGCTGCCTACGCGGTGCGCATCTTCAAGTTCTACGGCCCGGCGGCCATCAACGTGCTGCGGGATAACCCCTACCGCATGGCCATGGACATCCCGGGCGTGGGCTTCATCACCGCGGACAGCATTGCTCGGAAACTCGGCATCGAGCCTGACAACCCCCTGCGCATCCAGGCCGGGGCCTATTTCGCCCTCAGGCAGGGCACGGACAAGGGCAGTGTGTTCCTCCCCCTGAGTGTGTTGGTGGAGAAGACCTGCGAGCTGCTCGGCTCTCACCAGTACGACGACGCGGAGGACGCGGTACGCCGCCTGGCCGAGGAAAAGCGCGTTGTCCTGGAGGAACTGACCCCGGATATCGGCGAAGCCGTGTACCTTACCCCCTACCACTTTGCTGAATTGCGGGTGGCGGAGAAGCTGCTTCAGCTGGTGGCGGCGCCCAAGACCATGCGTCCCATCGAGGCGGAGAAGGCCATCGTCTGGGTGCAGCGGCAACTGAAGATCGAACTGGCCTCGCGCCAGGCCGAGGCCATCCGCGCTGCCGCGGGCAGCAAGGTCCTCGTTGTCACAGGGGGCCCCGGAACCGGCAAGACCACGATCATCATCGCCATCCTGCGCATCTTTCAGGCCATCAAGGCCAAGGCGCTGCTGGCGGCGCCCACGGGGCGCGCCGCCAAACGCATGGCCGAGGCCACCTGGCACGAGGCCATGACCATCCACAGGCTGCTGGAGTACAGCCCCCAGATCGGCTCTTTCAAGCGCAACGAGGACAACCCCCTGGACTGCGCCCTGCTCATCGTGGACGAGGCCTCCATGATCGACGCGGTACTCATGCATCACCTGCTCAAGGCGGTGCCCCAGGGGGCCACCCTGATACTGGTGGGGGACGTGAACCAGCTTCCATCCGTGGGGCCGGGTAACGTGCTCGGCGACATCATCGCCTCGGAGTCCGTGAAGGTGGTGGTCCTGGATCAGATCTTCCGGCAGGCGCGGGAGAGCGCCATCGTCATGAACGCCCACGCCATCAACAGTGGGCAGATGCCATCCCTGCGCCACGATCCGGACAATCCGGAGGATTTCTTCTACTTTCCCTGCGATGATCCGGACCAGACCGCCGAGTTGGTGGTGGACCTGGTGTGCCAGCGCATTCCCCAGCGTTTCGGCTATGATCCGCTGCGGGATATCCAGGTGCTCACCCCCATGCACAAGGGGCCCGCGGGAGCCCAGAATCTGAACGTGCTGCTTCAGGAGGCCCTGAACCCCACAGGCAGAAAGATGCATCGTGCCGGTCGTGCTTTTCGGCTCAATGATAAAGTCATGCAGATCCGCAATAACTATGACAAGGATATATACAATGGCGATATCGGAAGCATCGTGAGTCTGAACCTCGACGATGGCAGTCTCGATATCAGTATTGACGGGCGAATTGTCAATCTGGAGCAGTCCGAGCTCGAGGAACTTGTCCCGGCGTATGCCATTTCCATACATAAATCTCAAGGATCAGAGTACCCTGTAGTGGTTGTCCCCATGCTGACACAGCACTATGTACTCCTGCAAAGAAATCTGTTATATACGGCTGTAACTCGTGGTAAAAAGCTTGTGGTTCTTGTAGGATCATCACGAGCAATAGGTATAGCAGTGTCAAACAATACCACGCAAAAGCGATATACCTTTCTTGAGCATCGATTGGCAGGCTGGGGGGGCTGATTGACATGGGTGCGAGGGAATCCCTACACTTTGATTTGGAACGTCAGATTGTGGCGCTCAAGGAGCAGTTGTCCGGCTTGCAGCAGGAGAACGAGCAACTGCGAAAGAGTGTGGAGAACCGACAATCCGCAGACAAGATCAAGCAGGACTTCCTCGCCAACATGAGCCACGAGTTGCGTACACCATTGAATGGTATTCTCGGCATGTCCGAGGTCATGAAAGAGACCAACCTGGACATGGAGCAGCGGGAGTATCTCGACGCGATCAAACAGTGCGGGCATGACCTGCTACGGATAGTCAACAACCTACTGGATCTTTCCAGCGCGGTGCGCGGATCCCTCAAACTCAGGCCGCGCACCTTTTATTTGAGGCCTTCCCTGGACCCGGTGCTGCGCGCCATACTGGAACGTTGCCGCAAGAAGGGCCTGCAGTTCAAGGCGCACATCCACGACAAGGTACCAGACAGGGTCTGGGGCGATCCCGACCGCCTGCAACAGGTGGTTCTGAATCTGCTTTCCAACTCAGTGAAGTTCACCAAGTCCGGGGGCGTGGAGTTCTCCATCATGCCCTGGGAGATCGGGCGCGGTGAGCAGGGGCAGCCCATCGCGGGCATTGCCGATCTCAACATCTCCATGCTTCATTTCCGCATCTCGGACACTGGAATAGGCATTCCCGAGGAAAAACGGACCAACCTCTTCGAGGCCTTCAACCTCAACGAGGAACTGCTCACGAAAAAGTACGCGGGCGCGGGCCTGGGACTCCCCATAGCCATGCACCTCGTGGAGATGATGGGGGGCACCATCTGGTTCGACACCTCCATGGGGCAGGGGACCACCTTTCATTTTACCACCGTATTCGAAATGCCGTACACGGACAGGGCCAAGATGGACAACAACGACAAGGTTGAACCCGCCACGCGCAGGCTCAACGTGCTGCTGGTGGAGGACGAGGAAGTCAGCCGCTTTCTCGCCAGGGTCATGCTCACCCGCATGGGGCACACGGTGGAGTGCGCCGAGAATGGCGCCCAGGCCCTGGATTTGCTGTGTAACAAGGACTTCGATCTGGTGCTCATGGACATCCAGATGCCCACCATGGACGGCATCACCGCCGTGCGGGAGATCCGCAAGCAGGGCAGCCCGGTGCGGGATTCCTCAATTCCTGTGGTGGCCCTGACCGTGTTCTCCATGCAGGGCGACAAGGAACGTTTCATGACCGCCGGAATGGATGACTACCTGACCAAGCCCGTGGAGCCGCAACGCCTGGAACGGACCATTCGCGCCGCAATGGCGCGGCGTGCCTCGGTCTTGAATCCGGAATAGCCCTCTTTTTTTCATAACGGACCCATCAGCCGCATCCCTGGCGGTTTCATTAGAGCAATTTACGCTTGAAATGCTTGCTCAACGGCCGGCCAAGCCAGCCTACAAGCATTTCGCGGCAAGGATTTGCAGGCAAACCCTTGCAGAGCATTTAACCTTTTTCAAAGTTAAAATGCTCTAGGGCATTTGGCGTTTGGAATGCTCTGGGTGATCCATACTGACCTGCCTTCACGTCTTCAAATCACCCTGTTTTTGTGCAAAGATCACCTCGGTGGTGATCGACTTCGACGTTATGGCGGCATCGGGGTCGCGCCGATACCTGAACCACAAGGAAGCACAATGACCACAAGCGGTTTCTCCTCCTGCTCGTGGCGCCGTCTCCAGCGCTGCGCCCCGCTTTTCATCCTGCTGGCCCTGTTGGCCGGCTGCGCTGGCAAGACCGCATGCGTCACCGGCCCTCCGTTGCCTTTTGACTCCTGGCGCAAGGTGAGGGAGCTCGAAGTGCTGCCACAGGACCCCACGGCCTATGTGGCTGCCGCGGAAGCCAGGTGGGTCGCTCCCGGCGCCGAGGCGCTGGAGCGAGAGAAGCAGCGCTATCTGGAACGACACTTCGCGCCATGGCGTCAGATCGCCACCGGCCTCACCCCGGAGCAGGCCTTCTGGCCCGTCAGCTCCTATGGAGGGAAAAAGGGGTATGGAGAGAACCTGCTTCCCCGTTCAAAGGAATGGATGGACGGCCTGGTGCGGGAGATGCGCATCCCGGAATTCCCCAGTCTGGCACAGCGGGGCGTCATGGTGCGCAACTCGGCCCTGCGCGGCATGCCCACGCCGCGCCCCTTCTTTTATGATCCAAGGGATGCGGGGGAAGGCTACCCCTTTGACTATTTCCAGAGTTCGGCCATCTGGGTGGGCACCCCGGTGTTCCTCTCCCACAGGACCCTGAAAGGGGATTGGGTGTTCGTGGAGGCGGCCTTCACCTCGGGCTGGGTGCCTGCGGACGATGTTGCGGTGATCGGCGACGCGGACGTGCGTCGTTGGGAAAGCGCCCCTCTGACAGCGGTGCTGCGGGATGACACTGTGGCTTCCGGCCCAGGCGGCGATTTTCTCTGCTCCGCCAACGTCGGTGTCCTGTTGCCCGGGGATGGAGCCTCCCCCGCGTCCGTACTGGTACCTGCCCGGCGTCCTGACGGACAGGCCGTGCTTCTCCAGGCCCGGGTGCCTTCTGACGCCTCGGCCGCCTTTCCCCTGGCCCTCTCCCCGGCCAACATCGCGGGGGTGGCCAGAGGCTTCAGCGGTCAGCCCTATGGATGGGGGGGAATGTACGGCAACCGGGACTGCTCGGCCACCACGCGGGATATTTTCGCTCCCTTCGGCCTGTGGCTGCCGAGGAACTCCAAGCCCCAAGCCCGGCAGGGGCGGGTGGTGGAACTCAAGGACCTGCCCTCGGAGGAGAAGGAGCGGGTCCTGCTGAAGCAGGGGGTTCCTTTTCTCACCCTTGTGGGGATGCCCGGCCACATCATGCTCTATATCGGGGAGCGTGACGGCCGAGCCCTGGTGTTCCACAACCTCTGGGGATTGCGCACCCAGGACGTCTGCGGCAACCTTGGCCGTCAGATCGTCGGCCGCACCGTGGTGACCACCCTGACTCCGGGGGAGGAACTGGAGGACGTGCGCCGGGCCAACCGTTCGCTGCGCAACCGTCTGAACTCCTTGGCTATACTGGCAAAACCCAAACCCTGAAAAGATTATGCCCAGATCACACAGATCAAAAGGACGCAAGATACTGTTTCTGTTCTTTCTGACGGCGCTGCTTGCCTTTGGTTGCGGTGAGCTGCTTCTGCGCTGGCAGCACGCCAGATTTCAGAAGGGGCACAAGGACATCGAGCAACTCTACAGGCCGGCATCCGCGCCCGGCCTTGTCTATGAACACCTTCCAAATGTGGGGGGCGCCAACGGCATTGGATATCGAGGTCCTGACAGGGATAAGGAAAAGCCCCGGAATGTTTTCCGGATTGCGGTTGTCGGCGACGACATCGCCCGGGGCGAGGACCTGCCCTGGGAGGATACCTTTGCCGCCCGGCTCCAGGACATGCTCGACAAGGACAATCCAGGCAAGGTCCAGGTCATGCTCTTTGCCGAACAGGGCTACAGCATGGACCAGGAGGCCGCTCTGCTGGAAAACAAGGCTCTGGCCTATTCACCGGACCTGGTCGTCTGGGCGTACAGGCTCACCGACCCCGGAGACCCCTCGCAGCAAGGCAGCGCGGTGGCCAGATATTTCGACGAGTCGCAGAGCTTCATGCTCTCCTGGTTGCAGCGGCAGCTCTTCGAGGCGCGGCGTAAAATCCGGCGTTTTTCCGAGCACGAACCTAGCGACCGCCCTCCCAATCTGCGACGTGACCTGCACACCTTGGGGGCGGATCATGTCAGACGCGTCTTCAGCCGTGTCAAGGAGCTGTGCAAGGCAGCCGACGTGCCGGTCGTCCTCCTGGTAATCCCCAATCTGGACAAGGAGACCCTGACCAATGATCCCGGGTATATGCTCACGGTGCCCGGGTATCCGTTGATGGACGTGCATACCGCCGTGACCCGTCTGGGCCTGGAGCAGGGGTTCTCCGTGGTGGACGGCATGGTGGGGTTCAAGAACAAGTCCCTCGCCGAGTTGTCCATGGAGTGCTCCGCCAGGGACCGCCTGATGCCCAATGCAAGGGGGCACGAGCTCCTGGCGTTGCTGTTGCACGAACGGTTGATCCGATGATGTTGTCGAGACGGACCGGGGGGAGTTGATGCGGGAGTTCTGGCTTTGCTTCATCCCATTGTTCGTGGCCGTGGATCCAGTGGGTGTGCTGCCCATGTACCTTGGCCTGGTGGAAGGCGTGGCATCGGAGGATCAGACCCGGATCATCGTCAAATCCATGGTCACGGCCACTGTGGTTTCCCTGCTGTTTCTCTTCGGAGGAACCACGCTGCTGGGCATACTCGGCGTCACGGTGGCGGATTTCATGATCGCGGGCGGGGTGCTGTTGTTCGTGATTTCCCTTTCCGACCTGATGCACACCGAGAAGATGCAGCGCAAGACGGACCCCTCCAGCCTGGGGCCGGTCCCCCTGGGAGTGCCGCTGGTGGCGGGGCCCGCGCTCCTGACCACCGTGGTGGTGCTCAACAACGAACACGGCTCGCTGCCGACCACGGCGGCGCTTCTGCTGGTGATGGTGATCACCGGAGGCATGTTCTACGCGGGCAAGTGGATCCACCGGGTCATCGGGGGGCAGGGTGCCAGGACCATATCCAAGATCGCCAGCCTGCTGCTGGCCTCCATCGCGGTGATGCTGGTGCGCGAGGGTGTGCTGCGGATCATTGCAGCCGCCATGCTACAGTTCTGACCCACTGGGCGGCCTCGCGGAAGCGGTCTTGCACGATATGATCACCATGAATTTTGTGCGATTCCATCAGCTCTTCAACGAATCGAGCATTACCCGGAACTGCTCTTCCGAAACGCTGACGATCTCCCACAGGACGGTCTCGTCGAGTTCCAGGCGCTCCCATATGTCGTTGGCAGGGGCCTCGGTGAGATACTGGTTGCAGCCGATGCCCAGGGCCGTGGACACCTGGTTGGCCACGTAGATCACCTCGGGGACGTCCTTTCCCAGGCAGAAATCCGGGTTGTGGTGGTGCAGGGCGGACTGGACAACGCTCTGGGGAAGATTCCATTCGGACAGGAAGATGCTCCCGACGAGGCAGTGGTCCACGTCAAAGAGCTCCTGCTCCGCTTCGTGCAGGGGCTTCACTTCCACCTGCTGCAGAGCCATGGCCACCTTGGCCATTGCCGGATAGCGGGAGAACAGGATGATGCGCCCCAGGTCGTGAAGCAACCCCGCCACAAGGTATTTTTCCGGGTCCGCCTTTTGACAGGCCTGGGCAATGCTCCGTGCCAGGATGGCAGTGGCGATGGAGTGCTTGAAAAAGGACTCCAGGGGCAATTCCGGGGGGGCGCAGTCCTCGAACATGGCCAGGAGGCGGGCTCCCAGGGCCAGTGCGGAGATTTCACGCACCCCTATGATGACGATGGCCCGCTCCAGGGTCTCGATCTTCACCGGCAGCATGTACAGGGGGCTGTTTATCAGACCCATGATCGCGGTGGTGAGTTTGGGGTCGAAGCGGATTATCTCGGATAACTCGTGTGACGAGGCGCCCGTTTCCAGGGCGTTTTGAAGCTTGAGGACGATGCCGGGCACCGAAGGGAGCTTAATCTTGCCCTTGAGGTCGTCAAGCGGAAGCAGGCTGATCTTGTCCTTCATTTTGAGGAACTGTTCGGCATCCGGGAGCGGTTCGTGCAGGCCCTGCGCGAAGCTCCTCACCGGGGAGGATCTGATCCCTTTTTCCAGAGCCAGGCGATAGAGCAGATAGTTGACGGGATTGTCCAGGGATACCGCCATGAAGCGTCTGTTCATGGCCTCTTTGGAGTCATTCGTGGCGTTTTGGTTCATGGGCGCCCCCCGTTACCAGGTTCCACATTGGCCACGCGCACGATCACCTGGTGGAGTGTGTCCATCTCCACGGGCTTGGCTATGTAGTCGTTCATGCCCGCGGCCAGAAACTTGTCCTTGTCCCCCACCATGGCGTAGGCGGTCATGGCCACGATGGGAATGCGGACGGTGGAATTCCCTGCGTAGCCCCTTCGGATGGCAATGCTCGCCTCCACGCCGTCCATGACGGGCATTTGCACGTCCATGAGAACGAGGTCGAAGCTCTGGTCCCTGAGAGCTGCCAGTGCCTGTTCGCCATTGCCCACGGCAAGAGTGCTGTGCCCCATTTTTTCGAGCATTTTCACCGTGGCGAACTGGGTCACCTCGTCGTCCTCGGCCAGCAGCACCTTGAGGTGCAGTGAATCCGTGTCGAGGTCCCGGTCGTTAGTCCTTTTCGATGGTTCATTCGCGAGCTGGAGCGGTAGGCTGAAGAGCATGGTGGTGCCCTTGTCCGGTTCGCTGTCCGTGCAGATTTCCCCCCCCAGCAGTGTGACGAGCTGGCGGGTGATGGCCAGGCCCAGGCCCGCGCCCTGGAACTTCCGCCTGTAGCTGCTCTCGGCCTGGGTGAATGCGCCGAAGAGGTTTTCGATCTTTTCCTCGGGGATGCCTATTCCCGTGTCCTCCACCGAGAACAGGATTCTGGCCCGGTTTGGAAGCTCGCAGGTCAGTGGCTGGACGTGGACGTCGATGCCGCCTTTATTAGTGAATTTTATGGAGTTGCCGATGAGATTGCTGAGGATCTGCTGCAACCTGGTCAC
This sequence comes from Desulfovibrionaceae bacterium, assembly GCA_963674665.2. Taxonomy (GTDB): domain Bacteria; phylum Desulfobacterota; class Desulfovibrionia; order Desulfovibrionales; family Desulfovibrionaceae. Next base: position 580,650 of record CAXXPL010000001.1, read on the forward strand.
GTCGCCCACTAGGTACTCCGGAATGTCCGGCGAGATATGGAAGCGGAGGCTCAGGTTCTTTTGCTGGGCCGCGGGGGTGAAGAGCTGGGAGAGCGAGTCCATGGTATCCTGGAAATCGAAAGAATCCTGTGCGATATTCAGCATGCCCGCCTCGATGCGGGAGAGGTCCAGGATGTCGGAGAGCAGGGTTGTGAGGCGTTTGCTCGACTGGATGGCGTTGTCCACGAATTCGAGCTGCTCCTGGGTCAGATCCGTGGACTTCATCAGGTGGAGCATGCCCATGATGCCGTTGAGCGGGGTTCGGATCTCATGACTCATGTTGGCCAGGAACTCGGATTTGGACTTGTTGGCGCTCTCGGAGTCGTTTTTGGCCTGGATCAGGATCTGTTCTGTCTTCTTGCGCTCCGTGATGTCCTGAAGAGAGCCGTACAGCCCTGTTATGCCCCCCAGGGGGTCCCTGCGCGCCTTGCCCCTGGCCAGCACGATGATTTCCCTGCCGTCCGGCCTGGTCCTGCGCAGCTCCAGTTCATAGGGCGTGCCGTCCCGCAAGGCCCTTGTGACGGCGGAGTCTAGCCTGTCCTGATCCTCGGGATGATACAGATTGAGGTTGTTTTCATAGTTCCTGGGTCCTTGATCATGCTCCAATCCAAGAATGGAGTACATCTCCTCGGACCAGGTGATGATGTCCGACTCGGGGTCCCATGCCCAGTCGCCGACCTGGGCCACCTTCTGGGCCACCTGCAGGCGCCGTGTGGTTTCCCGAAGTTTTTCCTCGGCGTTTTTGCGCTCTGTTATGTCCTGAAAGATCGTGGCGAATTTTCCCATGGCCGGCGAGTATGCCGAAATTTGGAAGTGTTTGCGCATGGGCGGAAAGTATTCTTCGAAACGCTTCTGTGTCCCGGTCTCCGCCACATCCGCATAGATGTCCAGAAACGGCGGCGGGGTGGAGCCGTATACCTGGGAGGCCAAGTGCCCGGTGACGTCCTCGCGCCTCAGGCTCAGGGTTTTTTCAAATTGCGGATTTACCTCCAGGATGCGGTAGTCCACGGGGAAGGCGTTGTCGTCGTACACCAGCTCGTGCAGACAGGCGCCCTCGTTCATGGAGGCATAGAGGGAGCGGAATCTCTCCTCGCTCTCACGCAGGGCCTTTTCCGCCAGTTTCCTGTTTGTCACGTCCTGGATGACGCAGATCAAATAGTCTGGCGTTTCCATTGAGGTCATCACCATGGTCACGGTCATGTGTGCCCAGACAATGGACCCGTCCTTGCGGATGTAGCGTTTCTCCAAGGCGTTGGAGGGGCCCATGCGTTTGAGAAGGGCCTTGATCAGGGGGATGTCGGGGTCCAGATCCTCCGGGTAGGTGAGGTCCTGGAACGTGAGATCCAGGAATTCCTCCCTGGAGTATCCCATGATGTCGCACAGCCGGCGGTTCACGCGAAGCCAGGTTCCGTCCAGTCCCACGTGCGCCATGCCCACAGCCACCTGCTCGAAGGTGTTGCGGAAGCGGTCCTCGCTGACACGCAGGGCTTCCCGGTTCTTGCGCGACTCGCTGATGTCCAGCACCATGGCTATGGCTGATTCCAATTTCCCCGTATCATCCAGCACCGGGGTGCTGGATATGGATGTCCACACGTCCAAGCCGTTCTTGTGCCTGAACCTGAACTCGTGATGCTCCACTGGATCCTCGGCGCTCTTGCCGAAAAGCTCTCCCGCGGCCTGGAGATCTGACGGGTGCATGAAATCGAGGGGAGAGACCCCGATCATCTCCTCTTCGACATGCCCCAGCATGGCAGCCATACGCCTGTTCACGTAGATGGTGATTCCCTGGCCGTCCACTTGCCAGATACCGGCCAGGGCGCTCTCCACGATGCCCCGGTACTGCTCCCTGCTCTTGCGCAGGGCACGCTCGACGTTACGGCGGCGGATGATGTTCAGGGCCATGAGCAGGGTGGAGAACAGGAGCAGGGACAGCACGGCGGCCCCTGTCCATACTTGTACCTTGTATTCTTCGTATATGGTGACAGGGCGGTTCAGAATCACGCTTCCATTGGGGAGCGCGCTGGAGGAGATGTTGAAGCGCTGCATCTGCTCAAAGTTGAAAATGGGCACATTCGGGCTGGTGCGCCGGATGGGGAGGGAGTCTATGGATAAGCCCTGAAGCAGACGTACGGCCATGCTCGCGGCGTGTTCTCCCTGGGCCACGCCGTAGACCATGTTGCCGCCGAGGATGCCGTAGGGCATGTAGTGGTCCCAGAACGAGAAGATGGGCCTATTGCTGCTGTCCACAATGAGTTTGAGGTATTCGGGTATGGAGAACCACTGCCTCTTGCTGTCGCGATGAAACGTGAAGGCCAGCACCACGGCGTTATCGGGCAATGTGCGCAGCCTGTCCCGCAACTCCTTTGCCGAGAGATCGTCCAGGAGCTCGAAGGTTGCCTCCTTCTCGAACGCCAGGATCGCGTCCCGAAACAGCTGGGCATTGTCCTGACCTGTTTTGGTGAGATCCGTGACAGCCACGTAGTGCGTGACGGTGGGCAGTATGCGGTGGGCCAACGCCATGGTGCCCTTGACGTCGATGCTCTCCACCACGCCGGTGATGGCGGATTGCCCCTGAAGCAAGGCGTCGGAATAGTTGTTTATGCCGCAGAACACGATGGGTGTGTGGGGAAACAGCTTCTCCCGCAGGGGGAGTATGAAGTTCAGAGCATTGTTGTCGGAAAGCAGAATGACATCGATTGTCATGTTTTTGTACTTGGCCCGCATAAAATCGGCCAGGTAACCGAATGACTCTTCGGGGGGGTGCATTTTAGTGTCTAGATATTCGATATGCACGTCAAGGTTTACCGGAGCGTTGCGCAGTATATCGAGCATCCCCTTATGGACATTGTCTGTCCAGTCGAAACCTTGATGGTATGAGTGGAGTACGAGGACATTCTTGACCGCAAAAGCCGGACAAGACACAAGGAGCATCACGCAGAGCAGCGTGGTGCGGGATACGCCCCGAAGCATTCTGGTACGGACTGAAGTCATTCCTTATGCCCCTTGCATGGTATGAACCTTCAGTGGATTTGCGATGCGCGGAAGCGGAATAAACGGTATTCCGGGTAATGATTCGGATGCCTGCTGAACATGGACGGAAACGCACATCAAAAAGTGATTCGGCAAAGCCAAGTCCAGGGAACATTATCCGCGGGCAATGGCATGGACATGTCTTCCTGCTTGAATAGCACTATTTCTATTTCAGAAACAAGGGGTTCTTTGGCCTGTTATCGGCAGGCTGGGCTGTAATTTTTGCCAACGATGAGTATGTGGAAAAGGCGGGCAGGGAAGGGAACGAGAGCCGTCAAAAGGGCTGAAAAAGAGGAGCCGGCCGGGGACGCGCCGCCGAAAGCGCGTCCCCGAGCCGATGGGCACATGCGGGATGATTCCGCCGGGAAGGTAAACATGTTCAACAACGCCCCGAGTGGTGTTTGCCATCCGATCAGGCCGTCGCAAAGGGTTTTTAGCTGTCCAGACGCACGAGCACTTCACGCACGATGTCGCTGACAAGGTCGCGCACCGAGCTGTCGGCCACTTCGGGCTTGGCATAGGAAGCAGCCGGAGCCGAGGCGGACATGGGAGCGAGGCCCAGGACCCTGGCCGCGTTGCCGTACATGATGTTCTGCCGCACTTCGGGTTTCAGGGGCAGGGACTCGTAGGTCTTGAGGGCCTCCTTGAAATCCACGAAGGGGTGGGCGCTGGCGTAGAGGATCTTGTCGCCGATCATGGAGTTGGCGGCCTGTACATAGGCCTCGGCCATGGGCGAGAACTCGTACTCGGACAGGTCGATGTACACGTTCTTGTTGCGCTGCGCCACGATGATGGCCTCGTTGACCCAGGGGTAGCCGCCGTGGCTGATGATGATCTTCAGGTCCGGGAAGTCCCTGGCCACCACATCGATATACCTGGGGGCGACGTGGTCGATGATGGCGTTGGGAACCAGGGTGGCCGGGCCGGTGGTGAAGACGATGGGGATATCCAGCTCGCAGCACTTGGAGTAGATGGGGTAGTACTTGGCGTCGTTGGCGTAGATCTGCGCCAGGTAGGGGTCCACGGCCGCGCCGTGCATGCCCAGCTCGTTGACGCTTGCCTTGAGCTCGGCGATGGCGCCCATGCCCTTGTGCGGGTCCAGACCCACGAAGCCACGGAACTTCTGGGGAAACTTGGTCACGAACTCGATGACGCTGTCGTTGTTGGACTTGGAACGTAGGTGGTCTCGCAGTCACGGCCGGTAATCACGGCCAGCGTGATGTTGTGGCGGTCCATGTCCTCGACGACCTGTTCCAGGGTCTGGGGCTTCATCTTGGAAAAGTCGATGCTCTGGCACAGACCCTTGAACATCTTGCTGTTCTGGATGCCTGAAAGAACTTCGGCGGTGTTGGGTCTGAAGCGGAAATCAATCACTTGCATGTCGTGCTCCCCTGAATGGTTTTCTTGGTCTGTCTCGGCTCGCCCGATGCTCTCGAGCGGTCATTGTTCTTGTTACTAGGCCGGAACGGAGGTGGTGTCCTCGGCGGTCTGGGCGTTAACAAGCGCCCTCAGTTCCTGGATCCGCCCCTCGGAAAGGTTCTCGGTCTCCTCGAGGGGGTAGGTCCGGCCGATATACCCGTACTTGGGCATGCCCATGCGGTGGTAGGCCAACAGCTCGTACTTCACGTTGGGCATGTCCTTGACGAATTCGGCGATGGCCTTGACGCTCTCCTCGTCGTCGTTGACCCCGGGGATGACAGGGGTGCGCACGGTGACGGGCAGATCCGGATAGACCTGTTTGAGCTTTTGCAGGTTGCTCAGAATACGTTCGTTGCTCACCCCGGTGACCTGGGCGTGGCGCTCCGGATCCATGGTTTTCACGTCATAGTACATGGAGTTCAGGTATTTTGCCGCCTCCTCCAACACTTCCCACGGCACATTGCCGCAGGTCTCGATACAGGTGTTGATGCGGCGTTTGCGGGCCTCGCGCAGCAGGGCGATGGCGAATTCGGACTGATACAGGGGCTCGCCGCCGCTGAGGGTCAGGCCTCCGCCGGAGCGGGAATAAAATATGTCGTCCTCTTCAACGCGTTTGAGAGCCTGGTTCACGGTCACCTCGTAACCGTAGACGTTCAAGGCGTTGGCCGGACATGCGTCGGCGCACTTGAGGCAGTTGTCGCACAGGGTGAAGTCTATCACGACCTTGCGGTCCTCGCCCACGGAGATGGCGTTCTTGTGGCAGAGGTCCTGACAACGCTGGCAGTTGTCCACGGAGAGGCACTTGGAGGGGTTGTATGCCAGCTGCCGATGCAGGGCCTGGGATTCAGGGTTGCTGCACCAGTCGCAGCGCAGGCTGCAACCCTTGAGAAATATTATGGTGCGGATGCCCGGGCCGTCGTGGACAGAGTACTTCTGAATATTGAAGACGAGTCCTTTTTGCTGGGAATCGGTGGCCAAGGTTCTGTCCTTTTCAATTGCTAGGGTAAATCCGCGGCGGGTTCGGGAAAACCCGCCGCGGATAGTCACATGCTACAGGGTCTCGTGGCCGGTACGGGCGATCAGGTCGTCCTGCAGATCCTTGGACAGATCGCAGAAGTAAGCGCTGTAGCCCGCGATACGGACGATGAGGTTGCGGTACTTCTCAGGTTCGCGCTGAGCGGCGATGAGAGTGTCGCGGTTGATGATGTTGAACTGGATGTGCCAGAGCTTGAGGTCGCAGAAGGTCTTGATGAAAGAGACCAGCTTGGCGGTACCCTCTTCGCCGGCCACGCAGTTGGGCGTGAACTTGACGTTCAGCAGGCGGGCGGCGCGCTCACGGTAATCGTAGTTCTTGGAGGCGAAGTTGGACATCAGGATCGCGGTGGGACCGTTCACATCCGCGCCGTGGGAGGCGGAGGAGCCGTCGGACAGCGGAGTGTAGGCGTAACGGCCGTTGGGCGTGGCGCTGACAACCTTGCCGAAGGGCACGTGGGAGGTGAAGGGCACCAGGCGCAGGTCCAGGTGCACGCCCAGCTCGTTGGCGTACTTCTTGGTGAACTCCAGGGAAGTGCGGTCGATCTCCTTGGCGATGACGTCGGCGTAGGTGTCGTTGTTGCCGTAGCAGGGTACGTTGCGCAGCATGGCGCGGATGTCTTCCTTGCCCTCGAAGTTGCATTTGATGGCGTCGATGACTTCGGCCATGGTGAGCTTCTTCTCCTCGAACACCAGCTTCTTGATGGCGGACAGGGAGTCGACCACGGTGCCGTAGCCGATGCACTCGAAGTACCCCAGATTGATGCCTTCGGGGATCTGCGGGGTGTGGATGTCCATGCAGTACTTCATGCACAGGTCGTGCATGGCGCTGCCCATGGGCATGGCGAAGTGCTGCGCGCGCAGACGGATGATGTTGTGCTGCTGGATAAAGGCATGTTTGATGAAGTTCAGCTGTTGGGCCAGGTAGGCGTTCCAGAACTGCTCCCACTCGGTGAACTTGACGGGATCGCCGGTTTCGAGGCCGATGACCTCGTCGCCGTACTTCTCCATCTTACCATTGTACAGAGCCATTTCCAGGGCAGCGGCGTAGTTGATGTAGGCGCAACCGCTGGTATAGGTGTCCTTGTTGGGCATACGGATTTCGGCGCAACCGGACACGGCGTAGTCGTAGATCTCCTCGAACGTGGCGCCCTTGGACAGGTGCAGAGGAATGATCTCTTCGTCGTTGATCAGTTTGGGGAAACCGGAGCCTTCCTTGATGGTCTCGGCCACTTCCCACAGGAAACGCTCGGGAGCGCGGGAGTGAATGCGGGCCGCCAGGTCGGGGTAGTGCAGCGGGAACTCGCGCTTGGAGCGCAGCAGCAGATAGGACAGGTCGTTGGTCGCGTCACGGCCGTCCCTGGTCTGGCCGCCGACGGTGACGGCCTCCCAGTGGGCGTAACCCTCGTTGAAGGCGCCGCCGGTGGGGGAGAGGTACAGGTCGATGAACTCGGCCATGCCCACCCACATGCACTCGAACAGCTCGAGGGCGTCATCCTCGGTGAGGGTGCCGGCTTCGACGTCGGCCTCGTAATAGGGATACAGGTACTGGTCCATGCGGCCGTTGGAGATGATGGTACCGGTCTTCTGCTCGATGCGGGAGAACATCTGGGTGAACCACTGAGACTGCATGGCCTCGCGGAAGTTGCGGGCGGGGTTCTCGGGCACCCAGGCACAAATCTCGGCGATCTGCTCGAGTTCGGCCTTGCGCTTGGGATCGGCTTCCTTGGCGGCCATTTCCTTGGCCATGACAGCGTGGCGGTTGGCCCACAGGGTGATAGCGTCGCATACGATGACAACGGCTTCCAGGAAGGGGCGCTTCTCGCAGTTGTCGGTGGGGCTGTAGGGATCCAGAGCGGCCAGCTTGCCCTGGGCCTCTTCCTTCAAACCCTTGAAGCCGCGCTTGAGGACCTTTTCGAAATCCAGGACCCACTGCAGGGAGGAGCGGAACGAGGAGGTCTCGTTGACGATGAAGCGGGAGTACATCACGTTGTCCGGATAGTACGTCAGCTTCAAGGTATCCTCGGGCAGGGCCACGGCCAGGTCCTCATGGTAGGTCTTGCCCTTCCAGTAGGGGGCGATCTCCTCGACCATGACCTTGGCGTCCTCGGGCTCGATGATGAACGGGGATACGTCACGTTTGCCCAGTTCCTGAACGGCCAGGTCAAGGAAGTCGCCATCCAGTTCGGGGTAGAGGATGCCGTAACGGCCATCGGCGCCGGCACGCCCCACCAGGAGTTGGTCATCTTCAATGTAGACGGTGATTTTTTCGGCAATATTGTACATCGCCTTGGCCCAACGCAGGACCAGAGGCTGACCCTCGGTCTCCTTCATGGACTCGGTGAAGTACTTGCCGCGTTCGATGTCGACCTTGGGAGTCAGGGTCTGTACGCGGTCAAGGATTTTGAAAGCACGGGCATGGCCAGGTTGGGAGCGGTACATGTCCGCACGGCCTTCACGTTGATCTTGCAGCCTTTGTTCTTGAGGAGACAGGCAACATTCCATGATATGTTCTCCTTAACGTAGTGGATGAATGAATGATTTCTTGAAGCTTACTGCAATTTTAGCAAGATCGGTGCCACGTTTTATGTTGCTGGCCGCATCCCACTGATGCCTTTGTAGTGCCTGAAACTATTAGTTTTATTTTTTACAGGTCCTGTCGGGCGCTCATGCCATTCCTTGTGCATTGGGGTGAGAATGCATCCTCGGGAAAAACAGTGTTGCAGTTTTGCAGTAGGTACTCTCATTCACTCCATAACTATTGAAAAAATATGAAAATCAATTTTTATGCCAATTTCTGCCATTGATGCGTGTTTTGCAACATCTTCGGCGGGGGGCAAAGCCCCCCGCTGAAGTTCTATCCGTTGATAATGCTGGGCAACCAGGTGACCAAGGCCGGGAAGATCATGATCATGGCGATACCGAAGGCCTGACAGCCGATATACTGGACCATGCCCTTGTAGATGTCCGACAAGTTCCAGTGTGGTATGCACCCCTTGATGAAGTAGCACGATAGCGCCACCGGCGGGGATAGCCAGGACGTCTGCAGGGTCACGGCGTAGACGATGGCGAACCAGAGCAGGTCCACGTTCAGCGCCTTCACCGTGGGCAGCATGATCGGGAGGATGATCAGAACGATGGGCACCCACTCCATGGCCCAGCCCAGCAGGAACACGAAGACCATGATCATGGCGATCATGATCATGGGGGGGAGGTTCATGCTGATGAGGGCGTTGGAGAGCCAAGCGGCGCCGCCCAGGCGGGAGAACACGGAACCGAAGAAGTTCGACGCCGCGATCATGATCAGGATCATGGCCGAGAGTCTGGCGCTGTCGTACAAGGCCTTCTGCATGTTCTTGAAGCTGAACTTGCCGTAGACAATGACCAGCAGCAGGGCGCCGAGGGCGCCGCAGGCCGACGCCTCGGTGGGGGTGGCCAGACCTGCGAGGATGCTTCCCAGGGTGGCGGCGATGAGCAGCAACAGGGGCACCACGCCCTTGATGATGTCCATGATCAGGATGGAGAAAGACTCGGCGCGCAGCTCCTTGGGCATCGGAGGGCCGAGCCGGGGGTTGATCAAGCAGCGGAGCAGGGAGTAGCCGCAGTAGATGCCGGAGAGCAGCAGGCCGGGTATGACCGCGCCGGCAAAGAGGTCTGTCACCGGGACTCCCATGAGCGGCCCCATGACAACGAGCATGATGCTCGGTGGTATGAGGATGCCCAGCGTACCTCCGGCCGCGATGGCGCCAGCGCCCATTCTGGTGTTGTAGTGGCTGCGGCGCATGGCGGGTTCGGCCATGACGCAGAGCAGCGTGATGGAGGAGCCCACGATACCCGTGGCGGCCGCGAAAATAGTTGCCGTCAGGATGATCGCCACGTAGAGCGATCCGGGGATGGGCGCCATAAGCTTTTGAAACGAATGAAACAGGTCGTCCATCAGGCCCGCGCTTTCCAGGATGTACCCCATGAACAGGAAAAAGGGGATGGCTCCCATGACCGGGTCGCTCATGACCTGGTAGAACTGCAGATTCATGAGATGGAACACCAGCTTGCCGATGCCTAGATATCCAAAGGCCAGGCCGATGAACATCATGGTAAAGGCGATGGGGAAGCCTGTGCAGAAGGCTATGAGCAGGCCGAAAAGGGAGAGGACTCCAAGAAGTTCGTTACCAGACATGTGTTATCTCCCTTCGTCTTCCGCAAGTTCCGTACATACCGGGGGCTCCTTTCCGGCGGCGTCGGGATCGCCCCAGAAAAACTCGCCGTAGCGCCAGGCATAGAAACTTTTGATGATTTCGCTGAAACCCTGGGTGATCATCAGCACGATGCTCACGGGGATGGCGAGCTTCATGGGCCAGATGATGGGCATCCAGGGACTGGAGATGATGGACTCGTTCTGCTGGAAGGACTTGTAGAAGTACTTCCAGCCGATCTCCAGAAAGATGAGGTGTGTCGGCATGTACAGAAAAATGTAGATCAGGAAATCCACAAGGCCCTTGGTTTTGGTGGACCAGTGGGTGTACAGGAAGTCGGTCCTGATGTGCCCCCCTTCCCGCAGGCAGTATGGGGAGGCGATCATGAAATAGATCCCGTAGAGGATCAGAGCCAGATCGCCGGCCCAAATGGTGGGTGCGTTAAAAAAATAACGCGCAATTACTTCGTGGACCAGCACATACATCATGGGCAGCACGAGGTAGGAAACCGCCTTGCCGGAAAAGCCGCTCAGCTTGTCCAGGGCTCCCACTATCCCGCGTACCCTCTGCGAAGGACCAGGTGTAAGCGTTTCAGCTTGAGTATTCACTACATTACCCTCGGTGTTGAAACTTGATGCGTAAAAGAGGCCACGAACAGCATACGCCCGCGGCCTCTTATCAGTTACTGCTTACTGGTAGTCCTTCATCACGCCAGCTTCCATGGCGGTCTTACCCATCTTGTAGTACAAGCCGTTGACCTTGACTTCATAAGGAACAGTCAGGTTGGCCCAATCAACCAGGGAAGCCAGGACTTCCTTGAAGAAGGGGTTCTTGGCGGAGTACTTTTCCAGGATGCCGGGCACAGCGGCCATGTACTGCTGGAAGTAGTCTTCCGGGGTGTCGTACAGCTTGACGCCCTTCTTGGTCACCAGCTCTTTCAGAGCGGCGCTGTTCATACTCACGTTCATGGTGATCTGGTCGGCGACCATGGCGCGCATGGAGGTCTCGATGACTTCCTTCAGATTGTCGGGCAGAGCGTCGTACCAGGTCTTGTTGATGTAAACGTCGCCGATGGACAGAGCCTGGTGCAGGCCCTGCAGGTAGTAGGCCTTCCACACGTCGGACAGACCCAGCGCGGTGTCGTCGCCAGGGCTGATCCATTCGGCCGCGTCGATGACGCCGCGCTGGGCGGAAGGAACGATTTCGCTACCGGGCATGGACACGACGGGCATACCGATGGCCTTGAAGGATTCAGCGGGGATTCCCGGAGGGGAACGGAACTTCATGGTGGTCAGTTCCTGCATGTTCTCGAACTTCTTGGGGAACCAGCCAAAAGGCTCGGGACCCATGGGCATGCACAACCAGGCCTTGATGTCGTAGCCAAGCTCTTTCTGATAGTATTGATCCAGGAGTTTGCCTCCATCGCCTTCCCAGGCCCAGGCCAGCAGACCGCGCTGGTCGAGGCCGATGCCGAGACCGGCGGTGGGGGCGGCGAACAGCAGGCCGGCGGGGTGTTTGCCGGACCAGTAGTGGGTCCAGGCCTGGCCACCGTTGACAATACCTTCACTCACGGCGTCCAGAACTTCGAAGGCCTTGACGATGGCGCCGTCAGCAAAGATTTCCACGGAGATTTCTCCGCCAGACAGTTTCTCGATGCGGTCTCCAAGACGCTCCATGGTCTTGAAGTACATGCTCGAGCTGGGGACTGCGGTCTGGATTTTCAGTTCGTATTTGGCTGCCCAAGCCTGGGGCACGGCCAGCATCAGAGATAGAACCAACCCAACGATAATTCCTCTTAACATGACCCGTCTCCTCGCGGATTTAGAAGGTTTTATGAAGTTACCGCTTATACCTCTGTTCTATTGATCAATTGTCCTTCGGGCATGGAGACGAGCCTCCCCGCTATCCCCGGGCCTTGCTGGACAATTTGTCACACTCTGGTGGCGCTTTCGGATTGTTCGCCATTTTTTTCACTTCAGAGCAAGGATGGTGCCACTCGTTGCCTGACAAGGCCCGGCGGTATTGCAACAATATATAGGGCGGGATTTGCGGCTACAATTTTTGATGCTCGGAGGGTTTTCGATGTATAAATAGTCGGAATTTTAGATATACTGCATAAAATCAGGTGGTTGCCTGTTCGTGAGGTAAGATGATCCGACAAAATGGATAGTTGCAAAAATGCATCAATATTGCAAGTTGGACATAAGGATGTGAAATCTTGCTCAATCTCAAGCTTAAGATGAGTTGCAAAAATGCAACGAATAAGAGGTTCCAAAACAAGGATTGTGCCTTTTGGAACGTGAACAGGATCACAAGCTTCAAATAAGTAAGCATATTTTTGGTAAGGGTGCTAAGTTAAGAATTTCCAAGGTATGTTGCGTTTTTGCACTGGTGCGACGAGCAGATGATTGTTTAGAATTTATCTCGGAAAAACTTGACGTTGCGATGCCCCTCGGCTGCTGGTGAAGCCGGAATCAGACGTCACCGCAGTATGTATTGGAATTAAAGTGAAACATTTTGTGCAAAAATGCAACGGTCTTGCTCGGGAATCATACTCACATGCCGAAAAAAGGTCGATGTCAAAACAGGCGTGCTTGAGTCCTCCGCCCCTTTCACTGAGTATATATATGTCCGGCAAGGCGACTTATCCCCGCCCGCCTATGCCCATGCGCATGCTTCTGGGCGCTCGGTGGAACGCCGAAGATCCCCCCCTGTGTAATTGGGAAGTGTCTTAGCACGATAGTTGCAAACGGCCATGCCATGTCCTGCGTCCGTGTTTCGGGCCGCCTTGGTTCAAGGCGCCTCGGAATTGCGGAAGTTTTATGCTTCGTTTTCTTTTTCGAGATTTTGCATCCGGTGGCAGGAGGTAATGCATGGGTAAGCGTATCATTACGGAATCCGACGTCCTTGCGGCGTTGGAGAGCGGTTCCAAGTCCATCTCGGCGCCCCCTGCGGAGTGCATCGTCACTCCCCAGGCTCTGGACAAGGCGCTGGAACTGGGCGTTCTAATCATGGACGGGGTGCAGCGGGACAGTTCCGCAAGCGCGCCCTCATCGGCTGGAGCCGCTTCGGCCCCTTCGGCCGCCCCCACACGGGAGGACGCGATAATCGGCGAGGTGCTCGCCATGATGCGCACCCGCCTTCCATCCAACGTGGCCCCCGAGGTTCTGGAGAAGCTGGTCCGTGAAGTGGTCAGGGGCAAGCGCGCCGGAAGCGCTCAGGCTGAGGCCCCCAAGGCGCAGCCCGCGGCACTCAAGGAGCTCCAGGGGGTCTGCTTCATCGACAACGACAGGCTCCTGTCCGGTCAGGACGGCCCGCAGCCCGTACCCGGCCAGGTGATCATGGCCGAGGCCATCGGCGCTGCCGAACAGGTCAAGATGTCCGGCGGGTATATGCAGTGGGAGAAGTCCTCGTTTTCACGGACTGTGGAGTGCGTGGAGATCTGCGTGGTCATCGAGGGCAAACTGCATCTTACCGTTGGCGGCGAGACCCTGGTTGGCAAGCCCGGGGACATGATCTACCTGCCCAAGGGCGCGCAGGTGCTGTACAGCGCGCCGGACAAGGTAAAACTGGCCTGCGTCAACTGCGTGGCCTAGGCATTCAGGGGCGCGTAGTGGATATTCTCGAGCAATGTATCGAAGCATGTCGGGAAAAGCCGGGTGTGGTGGCTCTCCCGGACAGTCTTGATCCGCGGGTTTTGGAGGCCGCGGCCATGTTGCAGGCGGACGGCGTCGCCTTCCCCGTGCTCATGGCCTCTCCCTTCAGCATCCGGGAAAAGCTGCGTCAGTCTGACATCCGTTCCAAGGGGCTGGCTGTGCTGGACCCGGACTCGCCCGAGGTGGTCGCCCGGAATACCGAGGAGTTTCTGTCCATCCGCAAGGAAAAGGGTAAGCCGATGTCTTACGAGGAAGGCGAGCGCCTGATGCACTGCCCCCTGGTTGCGGCGGCCATGATGGTCAGACGCGGCGAGGCCGAGGTGGGCGTGGGAGGCAATCTCTCCCCCACGGCGGCGGTGCTGCGCACCGGCCTGGGCATCATTCCACGCAAGCGGGGCATCAAGACCATCTCCAGCTTTTTCCTCATGGTCTCTCCGGATTCCAAAAAACGTTTCATTTTCGCTGATTGCGCAGTGGTCCCGCAGCCTGACTCCGAGACCCTGGCCGACATCGCCATCTCGTCGGCGGACATGGCCCGCACCTTGTTGGGTGAGGAGCCCCGCGTGGCTTTGCTGTCCTTTTCCACAAAGGGGAGCGCCAAGCACCCCAGGGTGGAGATGGTCCAGAAGGCCATGGAGATGGTGCGCGAGCGTGCGCCGGACCTGCGCGTGGACGGCGAGCTGCAGCTGGACGCGGCGGCCGACCCCAAAGTGGCAGCTCTCAAGGCGCCCGGCAGCGTTCTCGAGGGCAGGGCCAACGTGCTGGTGTTTCCGTCCCTGGAAGCCGGGAACATCGGCTATAAACTGGTCCAGCGCCTCGGGGGGTACACCGCGCTGGGACCGTTCCTTCAGGGATTCGCCGGTGGTTGGCATGATCTTTCCAGGGGATGCAGCGCCAAGGATATTTACAAAGTCGCCGTGGTCGGGATGTGCCTGAAACGCGGCGTTGTACTCAACTAACCCTCATTTGGCTGGGAAAACCGCTTCTAAAGGAGGCAGACAATGGATGCTTTGGGCATGATCGAAACAAAGGGCCTGACCGCGTTGATCGAAGCCGCTGACGCCATGGTCAAGGCGGCTCGTGTGCAGTTGGTCGGTTATCAGCAGATCGGCGCCGGTTATGTCACCGCCCTGGTGCGTGGCGACGTGGCCGCCTGCAAGGCCGCCACCGACGCCGGTGCCGCAGCTGCGCAGCGCGTGGGCGAAGTCATCGCCGTGCACGTGATTCCTCGTCCTCACACCGACCTGGAAGAGGTCTTTCCTCTGAAGCGCAAATAGCATGCTGGCAGGGTTCTTGTGGTCTTACTTTGACGTGACCTCCACGGAACCATAGTTCGGCTGTTGCGGTTTTGCATCGATGTGCGCTTTTGCAGTGGAGTTTCTGCAACGCGCATGTCCCCAGATTAACCGGAGCAACATTCAAACCGCAGAAGAAAGGCATGGATAAAGAATCCTTGATTCAAGCGATACGTGAAGCGGGCGTGGTAGGCGAAGGCGGGGCCGGTTTCCCGGCCCACGTCAAGTATGCCACGGAAGTGGAAACGGTCATTGCCAATGGCTGCGAATGCGAGCCTTTGCTCTACACCGACCAGCACGTGATGCGCGCCCATGCCTCGGAGATCGTACGCGCCCTGCGGGCCGTAATGACCATTACCGGCGCCAAACGCGGCGTCATAGGCATAAAGCGCAAATACACCGCTGTGGCCGAGGAGTTCACCAAGGCCATGGAAGGTACGGGACTGGAGTTGTGCCAGCTGGACAACTTCTACCCCGCGGGTGACGAGCAGATCCTGGTGCACGAGGTCACGGGCCGCACAATCCCCCCCCTGGGCCTGCCCAAGGACGTGGGAGCGCTGGTGGCCAACGTGGGCACCCTCTACACCGTGAGCAGGGCCATGGAAGGCTGGCCCCTGACCCAGAAGCACGTCACGGTCACGGGAGAGGTCGCCAAACCCGGAATCATCCGAGTGCCCATAGGTACGAGCGTGGCCGAGTGCGTGCGGCAGTGCGGCGGACCCATCGTGAGCGACCCGGTGTATATCCTGGGCGGACCCATGATGGGGCGTTTCGTCGACACGGCCGAGGCCATGGAAGAATCGGTGATCACCAAGACCAGCGGCGGGATCATCGTCCTGCCGAGGGGGCACTATCTGCACGAGTGCGCAACCCTGAGCCTGCACGAGATGCAACGGCGCGCAGCAACGGCCTGCATCCAGTGCCGCTACTGCACGGACCTCTGCCCCAGGTATCTTGTGGGGCACGGTTTCGAGACCCACAAGGTCATGCGTGCCTTTGGCGGCGGAGCGGATGTGGCCATGGGCGCCCTGCAGGCCTGGCTGTGCTGCGAGTGCGGCGTGTGCGAGCTGTTCAGCTGCCCCATGCGCCTGTCCCCCAGGAGAATCAACGCCCTTCTGAAGCAGCAGTTCCGCGCCAAGGGCGTGCAATACACCGGCCCCAGGGAGGTCAAGCCCGAACAGTCCGCCCTGCGGTCCTTCCGCAAGGTCCCGGTGCCTCGTCTTGCCGAGAAGATCGACATCGGCGGGTACATGGATCTGCACCCTGAATTCGAGGGGCAGTACGCGCCGGAGTCCGTGCGCATCCCTCTGCAGCAGCACATCGGCGCTCCCGCCGTTGCCCGGGTGGCGGTGGGCGCCAAGGTCGCTTCCGGCGACCTCATCGGCGCCATCCCAGAGGGCAAGCTCGGAGCGAACGTGCACGCGTCCATCTCCGGGGTGGTAACGGAAGTCGGTGATTTCATAACGATCAAAGGAGCCTGAGAGTGGAAGCCAAACTCCAAGCGTTGGGCATGATCGAGTGCAACAGCATCGCGGCCGGTATCGAGGCCGCAGACTTCATGGTCAAGGCCGCCCAGGTCGAGATCCTGATGCTCAAGACCATCTGCCCCGGCAAATTCGTGGTGGCCGTATACGGAGAGGTGGCCTCCACCGAGGCGGCGCTGGCCGCAGGATTGGCGTCCGGCAAGGACACTGTGGTGGATCACTTCATCATTCCGAACATCAACCAGTCGGTGGTCAAGGCGATGTCCTGCGCGGTGGAATCACCTCGCGGAGCGGCGGTGGGCGTCATCGAGACATTCTCCGCGGCCGCCTCCATCTATGCGGCGGACACGGCCGTGAAGGCCGCGGATGTGGACCTCATCGAGGTGCGCGTGGCCATGGGACTGGGCGGCAAGGCGTTCTGCCTGCTCTGCGGCGACGTGGCGGCGGTGGAGTCGGCTGTTGAGTCCGGGGCTGCCACGGCGGCCAACAAGGGACTGCTGGTCCGCAAGGTGGTCATCCCGAGCATGGCCCCCGAAGTGGTGCGTCATCTGATGTAACGCCCCTGGGCGGTTTACGCGAAAATCCAACAAGCGGCCGTTTCTTTCCACGGGACGGGGCGGCCATTCGAGGATAACATGTCATACGACAAATCTTTCGGTTTTGTGGAAACACTGGGTTTGGTGCCGGCCATCGAGGCTGCGGACGCCATGACCAAGGCCGCCCGCGTGAGCGTGAAGACGGTGGCCAACGCCGACGCCGCGCTCATCAGCGTGATCTGCGAAGGCGACCTGGCCTCCTGCCAGGCGGCCGTGGACGCGGGCAAGGCGGCGGCGCAGCGGCTCGGAGCCGTGGTGGCGACCAACCTCATCGCGCGTCCGGACGACGACACCAACGTGGTGATCTCCGATATGATCGGATCCATCGTGCCCGCGAAGTCCAAGAAAGCCGATAAGGCCGAGAAAAGCGGCGGCAAGAAGAAATAGCGCCCGGTGAGTGGCGCGCATACCATACCCTAGGGGTTTTTCGATGAATGATGCTCTTGGAATGATTGAAATGGTGGGCCTCACCGGCCTCACCGAGGCTGCCGACGCCATGGTCAAGGCCGCCCGCGTGAAGGTGGTGGGTTATCAGCGCATCGGCGCGGGACTGGTCACGGTGCTGGTGCGTGGCGACGTAGCGGCCTGCAAGGCCGCCACCGAAGCCGGCGCTGCGGCGGCGGAGCGATTGGGACAGAAGGTCGTGGCCGTGCACGTCATCCCCCGCCCCCATATGGATCTGGAAGAGATCTTCCCCATCAAGGTGCAGGAATAACGCGGTACGCACCCAGGCATTGGGCCGAACAAAAGAACCGAACAGGCGCCTCGCAACGGGAGTATAGTGATGGAACTGGGTAGAGTTGTTGGACAGGTGGTGGCCACCGTGCGTGACAAGGGCTTGCCCAATCTGACGTTTTTGATGGTCGATATCATCGATGCCCAGGGAAACGTCAAACATTCCGGACAAGTCGCAGCGGATACGCTGGGCGCGGGCGAGGGCGAAGTGGTGCTTCTGATCCGTGGCAGCGGGGCGCGGTTGGTGTTGGATTACAAAACACCCATGGATCTGAGCGTCGTCGGAATCGTCGATCAGATCACGTCGGGCAAGAATTCCATTTATACTAAATAGCCGACCGGGTTTCGGGAGTGGAGCGCCGTCGGGGTGCGGCTCCCGGCATGGAGCGGCAGGAAATAAAAGCGAAGAGGATGGTTGCAGATGTCCATTCGACAAGAAGATATCGAGTCCATTGTGACTGAGGTTTTGAGCAAGTTGGGCAGCAAGGCCGCGCCCATGGCTCCTGGCGGAGGCGCCGGTGACTACGGCGTGTTCGATCGCCTCGAGGACGCGGTCGCCGCGGCCGAAGAGGCCTACAAGAAAATCCCCACCATCGCCATTCGCGAGAGGGTCATCAGGATCATCCGTCGCGCTGCCCGGGCCAATGCGCGTCGCCTGGCCGAGATGGCCGTGGAGGAGACCGGCATGGGCAGGATCGAGGACAAGGTCCAGAAGAACCTGCTGGTTGCCACCCGCACTCCGGGCTCTGAAATTTTGAATCCCAAGGCCATGTCCGGCGACGACGGCCTGACCCTGATCGAAAACGCTCCCTGGGGTGTCATCGCCTCGGTGACTCCTTCCACCAATCCGGCGGCCACGGTCATCAACAACGGCATCAGCATGATCTCGGGCGGCAACTCGGTTGTCTTCGCGCCCCATCCCAATGCCAAGCGCGTGACCCAGGAGGCCATCAAGATCCTGAACAAGGCTGTGTACGAAGAGGCCGGGATCAACAACCTGATGGTCTGCGTGAAGGAGCCCACCATCGAGGTGGCCAACAAACTCTTCACCTACCCGGGCATCGACCTGCTGGTGGTCACCGGCGGCGAGGGCGTGGTCAACGCCGCCCGCAAGGTCACGGACAAGCGGCTCATCGCCGCCGGCGCGGGCAACCCCCCGGTGGTGGTGGACGAGACCGCGAACCTCAAGCGCGCGGCCAAGAGCATCTACGACGGCGCCTCCTTTGACAACAACATCATCTGCGCCGACGAGAAGGAAGTCATCGCTGTTGAATCGATTGCGGACGAATTGAAACGCGAGCTCACCGCTTGTGGCGCGGTCGAGATCACCCGTGACCAGGCCGAGTCCGTGGCCCGCGCGGTGCTTCTGGACTACCCTGGTCCCAAGTGCCGCCCCAATCCCAAGTGGGTTGGCCGCGACGCAAAGGAGCTGGCCAAAGCCGGTGGATTCGAAGTTCCCGATTCCTGTCGACTGCTTATAGTTGACGCCGGCAGAGAGGTGGACTACGTGTTTGCCAAAGTGGAGCAGATGATGCCTCTCGTTCCCGTGCTCAGGGCTCGGGACATCCAGGAGGCCATCGACTGGGCAATGAAGCTGGAACGTGGCCTGCGGCACACCGCGGGCATGCATTCCAGAAATATCGAGAATATGGACGCAATGGCCAAGCGCGTTAACACCAGCTTGTTCGTGAAGAACGGTCCCCACATCGCCGGGCTCGGCGCCGGCGGCGAGGGTTGGACCTCCATGACCATATCCACACCCACCGGAGAGGGCGTGACCAACGCCAGCACCTTTGTTCGGCTGCGGCGTTGCACCCTCGTGGGGAGTTTCAGGATCGTCTGATCATGACTATTACCTGGGAGCAGGCCTGTGCCCGCCTGGACAAGGCGGAGGGCCTCCTGAACAAGACAGGGCCGGTTCGGCTCGAAGGTCCGTTCCATGTTGGAATCGATCTGGGCACTGCGGATGTGGTGCTCATGGTCCTGGACCGGAAGGGCGAACCAGTGGCCTGCTTCCTGGAATGGGCAGAGGTAGTCAGGGACGGGGTGGTGGTCGACTTTGTCGGAGCCGTGGACATAGTTCGCAGTCTCCTCGAAAAAGCACAGAAGCGTATTGGCACCGACATCATGGGAGCCGCCACCTCCTTCCCTCCTGGCACTGACGCCAGGCTTTCCACCAATATCCTGGAAACCGCGGGTCTGGACGTTCTCGCGGTGGAAGACGAGCCCACCTGCGTGGCCAAGCTGTTCGACCTGGACAAGTCCGCCGTTGTCGACATCGGCGGCGGCACCACCGGCACCGCCGTGGTGCAGCAGGGCCAGGTCGTGTTCAGCGGCGACGAACCTAGCGGGGGGCGGCACATCACCCTGATCATCTCCGGACACTTCGGCGTCTCCTGGGAGGAGGCGGAAAAGCGCAAGAGGCAGTACGAGAAGTACGGCATCCTGAATCTTGCGCGCCCCACCCTGCAGCGCATCAGCGACATCGTCGCCATGCACATCAAGGGTCACGAGGTGGAAAAGATCGTCCTCACCGGCGGTACCTGTTGCCTGCCCGGCATAGACACCGTCTTCAACAAGGAACTCGGTATTTCCGTGCAACTGCCGAGCCAGCCTCTCTTGCTCACCCCACTGGCCATTGCCTCGCTAGTAGCGGGCAAGGCTCAGCCCTGATCCTGTTCATTTTTTGAAACTAATATGCTAACATATTTGTGAAAATCCGAAAATATTTGTGAAAAAAGGTACATGGCGGAAATAGAGGGCATATTTTGGATTTACTTGAAAGCGTGTTGCGAGGGGAACCCCGTGTCACAGGGTGCCTCCTGGAAAACAATAAAATTACCAGGGAAACACACCAAAAATCCGGACGGTGATAGATCATGAACAACGCAGCAACACTTCAGCTGGGTGACATGGACAAGGAGTTCATGAACACCCTCAAGGAGCGCTCCGGGCAGAATCCGGTGCGCTGCATCCAGTGCGGCAAATGCACGGCCGGTTGCCCGGCCTCCTTCGCCTACGATTACAGCGTCAGTCAAATCATGCGCCTAGCCCAGGAAGGGCGCAAGGAGGAGCTCCTCTCCTGCAGATCCATCTGGCTCTGTCTGTCCTGTCATACCTGTTCCACCCGCTGCCCCATGGAGATCGATGTGGCCGCAGTGCTGGAGACCCTGCGGCACATGGCGCTGGAGCAGGGCAGGGTGACGGTGAAGAACGTCAACAAATTCCACCAGTCCTTCCTGGATTCCGCCACCAAGCACGGACGAATCCATGAACTGGGGATCATGCTCGACTACATGCGGCGCTCCGGAAAGGTGTTCACCGACATCGACCTCGGGCCCAAGATCCTCGGACTGCGCAAACTTTCGTTCCAGGCCCACAACATCAAGGGCAAGGAAGAGGTTCAGGCCATAGTGAAACGTTTCGAAGCGAAACATCCTTAACGTGTGAATGACGGAATTTTGAGAGCTGCATGATGAACGGAAATACTCCATACGCTTATTATCCGGGGCTGCTCCCAAGTCGGGACCGCGCGTGGAATACGACATGTCCTCCAGGGCCGTGTGCGAGGCTCTGGGGCTGGAGTTGCGGGAAGTGGAGGACTGGAGCTGCTGCGGTTCCTCCCCGGCGCACAGCCGGAGCACCGACCTGCTCGCCGCCCTGGCGGCCCGCAACGTGAAGCAGGCAATGAACATGGGTCTCGAGAGCATGGTCACCCCGTGCCCCAGCTGTCTGCAGGCCCTCAAAACCGCGGGTGGTCTACGCTGCGGACGAGGAAAAGCGCCAGGTGCTGACAGAGCTGTGCGGCACGCCCATCGAGGGTGGACTGCCGGCTCGCTCCCTGCTGGAGATGATCCATCAGGACCTTGGCGTGGATGCCGTTCGTGAGCGCGTGAGCGCCCCCCTAAAGGGGCTGCGCGTCGCTCCCTACTACGGGTGCCTGTTGACCCGTCCGGCCCGGCTCATGGGCTTTGACAGCGTCGAGAACCCGGTATCCATGGACGAGCTGATGGTGGCCGCGGGTGCCGAGGTGGTGGATTTCCCCTTCAAGGTCGAGTGCTGCGGCGCCAGTTACGGCGTGCCGCAGGGCGGGATGGTGCGGCGCCTCTCCGGCAGGATCCTGGAGATGGCCGCGCGTCAGGGCGCCAATGTCATAGTGGTGTGCTGCCCCATGTGCCATCAGAACCTTGACTTGCGGCAGGGGCAGCTCGAGGCCGCGCCCGGCTCCCGACCCATGCCCGTGCTGTACTTCACCCAGGCCCTGGGCCTGGCCATGGGGATTGAACCCAAGAAGCTCGGCCTGGACAAGCATGCCGTGAGCACCGCCGCCATCGTGCGCGCCGCCACGCTGCCTCCGCAGGAACAGGCGCCGGCCACGCAGGGGAGGGTGTCATGAAAATAGGAGTTTTTGTCTGCCTTTGCGGCAGCAACATCGGCGCCACCGTGGACGTGGACAAGGTGGCCGAGATCGCGAAATCCTTTCCGGACGTGGTCTACGCAAAGGCCGAAATGTACACCTGTTCCGAGCCGGGGCAGGAGAATATTCGCAACGCGATCAAGGAACACGGCCTCACCGGCGTGGTGGTGGCCTCCTGCTCCCCGAGGATGCACGAGAACACCTTTCGCCGCACCGTGGAGCGCGCCGGGTTGAACCCGTACCTTTTCGAGATGGCCAACATCCGCGAGCACGTCTCCTGGATCAGCCTGGACGTCAAGGCCAACACCCTCAAGGCCTCCGAGCTGGTGCGCGCGGCCGTGGAGAAACTGCGCTTCAACAGGGGCCTGACCCGCTCCCGCTTTGACGTGCGCAAGCGGGCCCTGGTCATCGGCGGTGGCGTGGCCGGCATCCAGGCGGCCCTGGACCTGGCCGAGGGAGGCCTGAAGGTTGTCATGGTCGAGCGCGAGCCCTCCATTGGCGGCAAGATGGCCAAGCTGGACAAGACCTTTCCCACGGTGGACTGCTCCACCTGCATTCTCGGCCCTAAGATGGTGGATATCGCCCAGCACCCCAACATCACGCTGCACGCCTACTCCGAGGTGGACAGCGTGTCCGGGTACGTGGGCAACTTCTCGGTGACCGTGCGCAAGAAATCCCCCCACGTGGACTGGAACAAGTGCACGGGCTGCGGCCTGTGCATGGCCAAGTGCCCCAGCAAGAAGAACCCGGACCGGTTCAACGAGGGGCTGGGCAATACCAGCGCCATCAACATCCCGTTCCCCCAGGCCATCCCCAAGAAGGCCACCATCGACCCCGAGGTCTGCCTGCATCTGACCAAGGGCAAGTGCGGCGTGTGCGCCAAGGTCTGCCCCACCGAGGCGGTGAACTTCGAGCTTCAGGACGAACTGATAGTTGAAGAGGTGGGCGCGGTCATCGCGGCCTCGGGCTACGATACCTTCGATCCAGTGGTGTACGAGGAGTACGGCGCAGGCAAACTGCCCGACGTCATCACCTCGCTGCAGTACGAGCGCATGCTCAGCGCCTCGGGCCCCACTTCCGGGCACGTGAAACGCCCCTCGGACGGCAAGGAGCCCAAGACCGTGGTTTTCGTGCAGTGCGTGGGTTCCCGCGACCCCTCAAAGGGGCGGCCCTACTGCTCGGGATTCTGTTGCATGTACACGGCCAAACAGGCCGTTCTGACCAAGGATCACGTCAAGGACTCCGAAGTCATAGTCTTTTACATAGATATCCGCGCCCCCTTGAAGGGGTACGAGGAATTCATCGGCCGCGCCCGCGAGGAGTACGGCGTGCGTTATTGCCGAGGGCGTGTCTCGGGCATCTACCAGGCCGGTGACAAGATGATCGTGCGCGGCGCGGACACCCTCCTGGGCAGCCAGGTGGAGGTCGCGGCCGACTTGGTGGTTCTGGCCGTGGGCGGCGAACCCTCCAAGGGCGCCACCGATCTGGCCGAGAAGCTGCGCATCTCCACGGACCAGCACGGCTTCTTCATGGAAGGCCACCCCAAGCTGAGGCCCGTGGAGACCAACACCGCCGGTATCTTCCTGGCTGGCGCCTGCCAGGGGCTCAAGGACATCCCCACCGCTGTGGGGCAGGGCAGCGCCGCCGCGTCCAAGGCTCTGGTGCTGCTCTCCAAGGACAAGCTGGAATCCGATCCCCAGGTGGCGCGCGTGAACATCAAGCGCTGCATCGGGTGCGGTAAATGTGTCTCCGTGTGCCCCTTCCAGGCCATCAGGCTTGTGGATATTCGGGGGCAGCAGAAGGCCGAGGTGATCGAGACCGTGTGCCAGGGCTGTGGCGTGTGCAACGTTACCTGCCTGGACAAGGCCATTCAGCTCGATCATTTCACCGACGATCAAATACTTGCCGAGGTGAACTCATTATGTCGACAGTGGGTAACGAACTAAAGATAATAGGTTTTCTGTGCAACTGGTGCTCCTATGGGGGCGCGGACACAGCTGGTGTCGCCCGCTTCAAGCAGCCCACGGACCTGCGCATCATCCGCCTGCCCTGTACAGGGCGCATGGACCCGCTGTTCGTGCTCAAGGCGTTGCTGGGCGGGGCGGACGGCGTGCTGGTCTCCGGTTGCCACCCCTTTGACTGCCATTACACGTCCGGCAACTTCATGGCCCGGCGTCGCCTGGAAGTGATGCAGCGGTTCCTGCCCGTGCTGGGCATCGACCCCCGCCGCTTCGCCTATACCTGGGTGTCCGCGGCCGAGGGCGCCAAATGGCAGGCCGTGGTGACCGGTTTCACCGAAACTATTCACGAACTTGGTCCCGCGCCGCGTGTGGTGAATCCCGACGACGCGCCCATGCGTTTCAAGGAAGGTATGGAAATATGGCCGACATAGAAGCATTGAAACAAACGGTACGTGAAGTCCTGCCACGGGTGGACGTGGTGCTCGGCTGGAAGCGGGGGTACGACTCCCTGCGCGCCGCGCCCTTGTTCATGCGCACAGAGGAGGACGTGGAAGAGCTGATCTGGGACAGGACCTGCGTGCAGAACCTGGCCACCTTTCTTCCCAGGGAGAAGGGCTCCAGAATCGGCATTATAGTGAAGGGCTGCGACAGCCGTTCGGTCATCGAGCTGCTGCAGGAAAAGCTCGTGGATCGCGAGGATCTCGTTATCATCGGGTTGTCCTGCGACGGTATCATCAGCCTGGCCAAGCTCAAGCGCGAGGTGGACGTGGACCGTCTGGAGTCCGCGGACGTGGCCAATGGCGACGTGGAAGTGACCGTTGCCGGGGAAACCAGGAAGTTCCCCCTGGCCGAGGTCATCCCGGACAAGTGCCTGTCCTGCAAGTATCCCAACGCGCTGATCTTCGACCACTTCGTGGGCGACCCCATCGAAACGCCCTCGCCGCGTCAGGATCAGTACGCCCGCATAGACGCCTTTGAGAAGCGTTCCCTGGAGGAGCGGTTCGAGTTCTGGAAGCGGGAGATGAACCGCTGCATCCGCTGCTACGCCTGCCGCAACGCCTGCCCCCTGTGCGTGTGCAGGGACTTCTGCCTGGCTGAATCCAGGCAGCCGCACTACCAGTCCCAGGAAAGCGACGTGATGCAGAAGTGGTTCTTCCAGATGATTCACGCCAGCCATCTGGCCGGTAGATGCACCGAGTGCGGCGAGTGCGAGCGCGCCTGCCCCATGGGTATTCCGGTGCTGCTGTTCAAGAAGAAGTTCGGCCAGATCACGCTGGAGGTCTTCAACTACGAGGCCGGTGTGGACACTTCGGCTGTTCCCCCGTTGCAGACGTTCCAGGCGGAGGAGGAAAACATCGTGGAAAAGGAATGGTTGTGATGACTACACGCTATTTTCTATCCCTGGAAAACAACGGCTGCATCGAGTCCTGGCTGACCCGCATGTCCGAGCGGATGCGCGTCATGACCCCGGTGCAGGAAGGCATCTCCTCGGTGTTCCGCGACCACGCGCCCGGCGCCTGCTTCAGGTGCGGCGACAAGGCAGCCGCGGGCCCCAAGTCAGTGGTCTTCCCCCAGACCGAGTATCTGCTGCGCTTCAAGGCCGAGCGTACCGCCACTGTCGGGGGGCACAGGAAGCTGGAAGTGGAGCAGGTGCTGCCCGACGAGGACGTGCTGCTCTTTGGTGCCAATCCCTGCGGCGCGCGGGGCCTGGAGCTCATCGACAAGGTGTTCCTCGAGGGGAACTACAAGGACCCCTACTACAAGGCCAGGCGGGAGCGGACCATCATCGCCTCCATCGCCTGCGAGTCCCCGGGCAAGGTATGCTTCTGCAACTGGCTCGGCGGGGGACCCGACGATACACGGGGTTCCGACCTTCTGTTCACGGAGATCTCTGACGGGTACCTGGTCACACCGGTGACGGAGCGGGGCGAAGGCTGCCTCGCCGACACGCTCAAGAAGGCCACCGAGGCGCAGATCAAGGAGGCCGAGGAGCGCATGGAAAAGGCCAGGGCCTCCCTGGGCCCGGCGCCGGATCTGGAGAATTGCCAGGAGCGTCTGAAGTCCATCTTCAAGGACATGGATTTCTGGCGCAAGATCTCGGACAGCTGCATCCATTGCGGCGCCTGCACCTACTACTGCCCCACATGCTATTGCTTCAACATCACGGACGAGGCGTCCGGCCTGGCCGGAGAGCGGATCCGCTCCTGGGATTCGTGCATGTTCCCGTCCTATACTCTGGAGGCCAGCGGCCACAATCCCAGGTCCACGCGGGCGCATCGCTGGCGCAACCGGCTGATGCACAAGTTCAGCTTCTACCCGGAGCTGTATAATGAGTTCTCCTGCACCGGCTGCGGCCGTTGCATCAGGCTCTGCCCCCAGGGCGTGGACATCCGCGAGATACTGCTCAAGGCCATGGAAAAATCCACGGAGGCCCAAGGTGATTGATCTCAACAACCCCTATATGCCCGAAATGGCAACCATTTTCGATGTGGTGGAAGAGACGTCCCAGATCAAGACGTTCCGCGTGATACTGGACAACCCGGAACGCATGAAGAACTTCACCTTCATGCCCGGACAGGTTGCTCAGCTCTCCGTGTTCGGCACCGGTGAATCCACCTTTGTCATCAATTCCCCGCCAACCCGCATGGACTACCTGCAGTTCAGCGTGATGAAGACCGGCGAGGTCACCAATCAGTTGCACACCCTGTCCGTGGGCGATCACGTGGGCGTGCGCGGTCCCTTGGGCAATCACTTCCCGGTGGACTACATGAAGGGCAAGGACATAGTGTTCATTGCTGGCGGTATCGGCATCGCTCCTCTGCGTACATTGATCCTGTACGCCCTGGACAACCGGGACGACTACGGCAAGCTCACAGTGCTGTATGGCAGCCGCTCCCCCGAGGACTTCTGTTACAAGGAGGACATGGAGGAGTGGAGCAATATGCCGGGCATCGAACTGATCCAGACCGTTGACTCCGAGTGCCAGGCCTGGAGCGGCTGTGTGGGCCTGGTGCCGCACGTGCTCAAGGACATCAACCCCTCGCCCGAGAACTCGGTGGCCGTGACCTGCGGCCCCCCGATCATGATCAAGTTTACGGTGCAGGCCCTGGCCGAACTGGGCTACGCGCCCGAGGATATCGTTACCACGCTTGAGCGCCGCATGAAGTGCGGCATCGGGCTCTGCGGCCGCTGCAACATCGGCTCGAAATTCGTGTGCAAGGATGGTCCCGTGTTCACCAAGGCGGAGATGGACGCGCTGCCAATGGATTTTTGACGTCAATAGTCTGAAATACGTTGTACGAATGATCATTCGATACGGCCGCCTCATGAATTGTGCGCTTCCGCGCAAGTATGGGGCGGCCGTTTGTTTACGTGCATGAAACGCTTCTGTGAAACGGGAAACAATATTGAATCAGTATTTGGACTATGCGTTTGAACAGTTGGTATCCATGATGTTTTTACAGTCTTGACGCTGCGGTTAACTTCCTGTCATAAATAAAAGTTTTTCTTAGGTTGCATAGCTGGTCGGACCAATGTAGGGATTTATTAAAATAGGGGGGATAAAAAGAGATAAGAGTCAGGGGACGGCTGGTTTTCTGTATTCTGTCGGGAGGATTTAAATGTTTAAGCGGATACCTTTTTTTCTCAAACTTGCCTCTTCTATCTGTGGCTTGGTGATTTCATGTATCGTAGTTCTGTTGGTGCTCAACCTCTGGCAGGTGACCAACGAGCTCACAACCGTGGGACGCCGAACCATCAAGGCCAGTTGCATCGCCCTCAACGACGCCATATCCGTGCAGCGAAGCATGGCCGAGCGCACCAACAAGGCCGCTTTGGAATACATGGTGAAGGTGGGGCTGCAGAGCGCTGTGCTCACATCCTCCAGATATGCCGATGAAATTCCCGTTGTGAACGAGTCCGGCGCGAAAAAGACCGTGTCCGCGCCCAAGATGTACAGCGGCAAGGTCGCTCTTGGCGACAAGGCCCTGGTGGACGAGGTCACGGCGCGTTTCGGCGGTTTCGCCATCGTGTACCAGATGGTCGACAACGAGCTGGTGCCCATCTCCGAGGTGCTCCAGGCGTTCTCAGCGGATGGCAAGACCAGATTGTCCTTCTCCCGGGGCTCCGAGACCTACACACGGATGCTCGCCGGGGACGGCGAGGTGCACATCGAGGCCATAGACGGCCAGGCGCAGCTCGTTGCATACAAGCCCTTCAACATCCTGAACTCGGAAGAAATCGGCGGCGTATTCATGACTGGCCGCCCCCTCCTGAGTGAGGACATCTCCACCCTCATAGGCAACTCCACCATCGAGGGACAGGGTTTCACCCTGCTCCTGGACGGTCATGGTCAGCTTTTGCAGTATTCCGGCGGTGTTACTTTTAACACCGAGGATATGGACCTGCTCAAAAATATGGTGGCCAATGCCGGTGACTTCCATTCCTTTGAATTCAAGGATGAGAACTACGTCACCTATGTGAAGTACTTCAAGCCCTGGAACTGGTATATCGTGGTGGGCATGACCAAGGCCAACATGCTGCAGAACGCGGACGTGCGCTTCTTCCGCTCCAACCTCATCGCTGGCGTGGCGCTGCTGCTCGCCGCCGCCCTGGCCATTTTCTGGATCATGCGCTTCTCCACCCGCCCCATCAGGGGTATCCACGGCTTTGCCAACGCCGTGGCCAAGGGCGACTACAACGCGGACATGGAGTACCCTGCCAAGGACATCATCGGATCGACAATAGATGCGGTCCAGGCCATGGTGGGCGACCTCAAGAGCAAGCTGGGCTTTGCCAACGGCCTGCTGTCGGGCCTGACCCTGGCTTGTGTGGTTGTGGACACCGATGGCAAGGTGACCTTCGTGAACAACCACTTCCTGGACCTGTTCGAGATCTCCGGCTCCCCCAAGGAGTACGAGGGCGGGCCCTACTCGCGAATCCTGGACATCGAGGAGACCGTGCAGGGCATCGAGAAGTCCATGGGCGATCGCGTGGCGGTGCACAACGTGGACTTCGAGAGAACCATGGGCTCGGGCAAGAGGCTTTGTGTACGCTTCGACGCCGCACCTCTCTTCGACCTGGACGGCAACCTCATCGGCGGATTTGCGCTGTTCACCGACCTGTCCGAGGCCAGGGAGCGACAGCTCCAGATCGAGGCCAAGAACGAGGTTATCGAGAGCGGCGCCGACAGAGCCCGGGAAGTGAGCCACGAGATGGTGCAGGCCTCCGAAGCCCTCTCCGCCAACATCTCCCAGGCCTCCCAGGGCGCAGTGCAACAGCGCAGCCGTGCCGCCGAGACCGCTGTGGCCATGGAGGAGATGAACGCCACGGTGCAGGAAGTGGCGGGCAACGCCTCAGACCTCTCGATCATCGCGGACGCCTCCATGGGTAAAGCCCGCGAGGGTGCGCAGGCCGTGCAGTCCCTGGTGGACACCATCGAGAATATCGAGCGCCAAGCCAACCAGCTCGGCGAGAACATGGACCTGCTCGGCAACCAGGCCGAGGGCATTGGCAAGATCATCCATGTCATCGGCGATATCGCGGATCAGACCAACCTGCTGGCTCTCAACGCCGCCATCGAGGCCGCACGAGCCGGGGAGGCCGGTCGCGGCTTCGCGGTTGTGGCCGACGAGGTTCGCAAGCTCGCGGAAAAGACCATGGGCGCCACCAACGAGGTGGACTCCTTTATCCGTACCATCCTCGGCAGCATCCAGCACAGCGTTGAGAGCACCCGGGAAGCTGTGAAGAGCGTGCACGAATCCTCGGAACTGGCCAAACGCTCCGGCGCCACCCTGGCCGAGATTGTGAACATGGTGGAGGAGACCTCCCAGCAGGTGCGTTCCATCGCAGCGGCCGCCGAACAGCAGGCGACCAGCAGCCAGGAGATCGGCAAAGCCACCGAGGAGGTCCAGCGCATCGCCCTGGAAACCGCCGAGCTCATGGGTGAATCGGAGAAATCACTGGTGCGCATGTCCACCATCATCACTGAACTGGTGGACGTCATCGAAAGCATGCGTGCCAGTTAGAGCATTTTAGCTTTGGAAAAGTTCAAATGCTCAGCAAGGTTTGCAAGCGTAGAATCTCTGGCAGTGTAATGACAAGATAATCGACGAGTTGTCGGGGGGAAGCCCATTTTGAGAAAAGGGCTTCCCCCTCGTACATCATAATTCCAAAATTATTTAGATTTCTTTTTGTTCTTCTTGGTGCCCGGGGTGTCGCCCGCGGCCTTCAGCTTTCTGAACAGGGTGGTGCGGTCCACCTGCAGCACTTCCGCGGTCTTGGTGAGCGAGCCGTAGTAGGCCTGTGTTTCGTTGATGATGTCCTGCTCGATGTCGCGCATCATCTCCTTGAGAGAGCGTTTGCCGATATGAAAGGATTGCAGCATGGGAATGATTTCGCTGCAGGAATTCGTATTGGATATGGCTTTGGGCAGGTCAGAACTCGTGATGGATTCCTTGGTGCAGGTCACCACGATGCTATGGATCGTGTTCTCGAGTTCACGGACGTTTCCTGGCCAGTCGTGATGGAGAAGTTTGTTTTCAGCGTCCGAGGTGAGGACGATGTTCTTGTTGTATTTATTGTTGAACCGGTACAGGAACACACGGGCCAGAGGCAGGATGTCGTCTTTGCGCTCCCTCAAGGGAAGGATCTGCAGAACCGCCACCTTGAGTCTGTAGAAGAGGTCGCTACGGAAGGTGGCGTTTTGCACCTCCTCTTCCAGGTTTCTGTTGGTGGCCGCGATGATCCGCACGTTGATGGGCGTGACCTTTGTGGAGCCCAGGCGGATGATCTCCTGGTCCTGGATGGCACGCAGCAGTTTGGTCTGCATGGGCAGGGAGAGTTCGCCGATTTCGTCCAGGAACAGGGTGCCATTGTTGGCCTTTTCGAAAAAGCCCTCCTTGCCCTTGGAGTGGGCGCCGGAAAATGCACCGGGGGTGTAACCGAAGAGTTCCGATTCCACCAGGCTCTCCGGGATGGCGGTGCAGTCCACCTTGAGGAACTGCTTACCCGCGCGCTGGCTCTTCTTGTGGATCTTGCGGGCAACGATGTCCTTGCCCACGCCGGTTTCCCCGAGGATGAGAACCGCCGCGTCCGAAGGGGAGATGTTGTCCAGAGCGGCCAGCAGGCTGAGCGAGGCCTCGCTCACCGCCACCATACCGTCGTCCTGGAATACACTCTCCGGATTGAAGTTCGCCACCTGGCGGTGGTAGGAGTCGATGAGGGCGCGCTGGGAGGCGATTTCGCGCTTGAGCCGGGAAAACGCCGTGATGTCGCGGACAAAGGTGACCACGAGGTCCACCTTGCCGTTGGTACCCATCACCGGGTGACCGTGCAATACCACCTTGCGCCCCTTGACTTCCTGCACCGACGTGGTTGTGGTGCCCGAAGCCACGACCTTGGGGTTCACGATGGTGTTGAAAAAACCGTCGGCCTGCAGTTCAAGCACGTTCTTGCCGATGAGTTCCCGGGCTGAAACACCAACGAGCCGCTCGTAGGATGCGTTTACGAGTAGCGTCCTGCCTTTGGAGTCCGAGATGTATACGCCGTCTTGGATGATGTCGAGAATGCCACCGAAGTGTCGCATCAGCAGTTCATAAGCTTCGCTGTTCGTATCGTCCATTCCAGCCTCGAAGATGTTAGGAATGTTACTACCCCCTGTTTACGGCATGCATAGTCCCCCACGAGGAATCCGCAGGCTTATGGTACCAGTATCTCGCTTGAATGTAACGTGAATCTACAAAGCAAAAAACAGGCCAATAAAATGGATCCGCAGGAGGATTTTTGACCGCCAAAATCTGGAATATTGGCAGGATACTTGCTGGACCGGTCATGCCGTTTTCAGGCCCGCAGGGGGGCGTATCAACCCTTTTACTTCAGACCGGAAAGCTAGACCGGACACAGGTCCAGAACATGAAATCTCCCTTCCTCTCGGTATTCGAACGCCACCCCCTGTGGGGCGTCATTCTCGGCTCCCTCATGATCAGCTTCTCCGCCGTGTTCGTGAAAATGGTCTCCGTGAGTCCGGACACCGCGGCCTTCTACCGCGTGTTCTTCGGCGGCGCGGGGCTGGCCGTGCTGTCCGTCATCATGAGAGAGCCGCAGCGGTTCCCCAAGGTCGCGATACTCCTGCTCCTGGCCGCTGCAGCGAGTCTGGCCCTGGACCTGGTTTCCTGGCACCGCTCCATTGCTCTTGTGGGACCCGGACTGGCCACCATCCTGATCAATTTTCAGGTCTTTCTGGTCGCCCTGTGGGGGTGCGTGTTCAACAAGGAGCCCCTGCGCCCCCGTCTGCCTGTGGCCATGATCCTGGCCCTGGTTGGGCTCTGGCTCCTGGTGGGGGCGGACATGGGCAAAGACGGCCATGTGGGGGGAGTGCTCTGGGGGCTGCTGGCCGCAGTGGGCTTCGGCGCCTACATTTTGTTCGTCAGGGCGTCCCAGTGCGTGGAGAACAAGCTGGCGCCCATGAGCAACATGGCGGTGGCCTCTCTGGCAACGGCCGCGTTGCTGGCCATATACTGCCAAGCCAAGGGAGCCACACTGGCCATCCCGAATTGGGTGGACGGCGGCTGGCTTCTGGCCTACGGTCTGGTTTCCCAGTGCATCGGCTGGCTGCTCATCTCCCAGGGGCTGCCACACCTGCCCGCGTCCATCGGAGGCCTCACCATCTTGATCATGCCCACGTTCTCCTTTATCTGGGACATCCTTTTCTTTGCCCGCCCCACCGGGTTCTGGGGCCTATGCGGCGCGGTGCTGGCCATCGGCGCCATCAAGATGGGCATCTCCACCCCACGTGCGAATTCCCGCGAGAGGGGCGGAATGATGCAAGAAAGTGTGGGTGCTGGAAAAAACCGAGGACGCACTGCATAATTGCCGACCGGCTTTGTTGCCGCGGAAAAGGAAAATCCTCGTGTATGTCCGAATACACGTCGGCCTTGCCTTTTCCATGCGCCTCGCCAGCGAACAATTCTACAGCACTTCTGGAAAATGCGATCAATCAGCGCTTTCCAAAGTATTTTTCAGGCCTCACCGACAAGGAGTATTTTCAATGAGCATGGACCAGTTCGAACGAGTGATATCCCGTCAACGCACGCCCGCTCCTGTGGAACAGCGTCTTCCCAAGACCGTGCTGGTGCAGAGCGTTGCCATGTGGCTTGGCTGGGGCGGAGCGGCCCTCACCATATTCTCCGGGCTCTGGGCCCAGCGCCTGGGGCTCGCCACAACCAGCGAGGAGGCCACCGGCATGCTGCTGCGGGGGTTGCCCCTGGCGACTGTGTTCATCGGGAGCGCCCTGTACGTGCGCTGGGGGCTGCTTGGAAAATTTCTCGCTGCCCGGGATATGTTCCCCAAGGCTGAAAAGCAGTCCATGCGCATGCGCTGGGTCCCGTACAAGGCCCTGGTGGAGAAGTACGTGGAGTTGCTCCCGGCCCCTGAGGATGACGAAAAGCCGGACGACAAGACCCCGACCCTGGCGCGCGCAACCGTGGAAAAGAACCTGCGCAGGTTCGACACCACCACCTGGGTCAAGAACGTCACCGTGTACCTGGATCCGGATGATCCGGAGCGCCGCGTGCTCATCGACGACGGCCGCTTCATGTACGCGGGGCGGATTCTGGCCAAGGGCGAAACGCCCCCCTCGGTGGCTCGCCGGGCCCTGATCCTTGTGGGCTTTGGCGCGCTGGTGGCCCTGCTGGCCGGACTCGAGGCCTGGTACACCGGAGGGCTGGGGTAGGTGGAGGAGTCTTCTTCAAGCAACAAAGCATGACATAAGGCCACTAAAGAGGCACTTCTTGTTGTCCATGTCACCTCGGATGTTCATTCGAAGATAGCCTTTGACCATGCGCGGTTTATCCACAAAAATGTTTAATGCAAAAGGGTCTCCATCGGGAATTTTACTTCGAAAACTAATAGTGACTTTTGATGTGACAATTCTTAGTGAATTGCGCGCCATGAAAAATATTGTATCATCCAGTTCGGCTTGCTCCATGTGCTCTACGTGGCAGGCAATTGATCTCAGAAGTAGATAGCCGGCCTGGGACAAATACAGCATAGCCATTGAAGCTGTCATGTATTGTACGCATCCCCCGCGCGTGAACGGATAAGGAATGCCTTCCACCGTCGCGGTCAACGACCAGCCTTCATAACGTGCCTTTTTGATCGCTATGAATTCCGGATTGTAGATGTCCAGAGTTTTTTCAATGAAGTCCATACTCAACTGCATGAGATACCTCCTCTGGGTTGGAAGCTGTCTCAAAACAAAGGTCACCACATCCATGTCATTTTACAGGTTTCATGGATGCAGTGTGTTCGCTTGCTCTATTGAGTTTGCTGAATAATATTTTATATACTAAAAAATCAAGGTTATTTTATCAGTAAACGAACGTAGACGTGTCACTGTAGAGGGCAAGTTTGCGCGTTGGCGGTCCTTCTGGCTTGCCTCGATGCTTGGTACTCCGGGGGGTTGGGCTAACGTATTTTCATCTTGAAATACAATATTATTGTTTGGCAACACCATGCTTTTCCTTGGACATCCGTGAAAAACTCGGGTGACCACTTGATTTTTATCCAAAAAATCTTGAAGCTTTCGCTCAGCACCGGTTGCCCGGGTGCTGCATTCCTGCACCTTCGCATTTCAGGGGGGTAAATTAAGGGGAGCTTTCATGGACAATTTCACGTTTCAAAATCCAACCAAGATACTATTCGGCAAGGGCACACAACACCAGGTCGGTGAGGAGTGCGCCCGCTATGGAAACTCGGTGCTGCTGCATTACGGTGGCGGGAGCATCAAGAGGAACGGTCTGCACGCGGAGATTGTCGCCTCACTGGAAAAGGCGGGCCTGAAATACATCGAATTGCCGGGCGTCAAGCCCAATCCCAGGTTGAGCCTGGTGCGCCAGGGCATTGCTCTGTGCAGGGAGCAGGGTGTGGACCTGGTGCTCGCGGTGGGGGGCGGCAGTGTCATAGATTCTGCCAAGGCCATTGCCGCGGGCGCGGTGTATGACGGCGATGTCTGGGATTTTTTCGACAAGACCAAGGACATGCTTCTTCCGGAAAAGGCCATGCCCGTGGGCACGGTGCTGACCATCCCGGCCACGGGCAGCGAGGCCAGCCCAAGCTGCGTGATCACCAAGGAGGAAGGAGGGTACAAGCGCGCCTTCAATGCGGCGGCCGTGTTCCCGAGGTTTTCCATCCTGAATCCGGAGATTGCCTTCAGCCTTCCCGACTACCAGGTGTCCAGCGGTGTCGCCGATATCCTGTCCCATATGCTGGAGCGCTACTTCACCAACACGCCTCATGTGGAATTCACGGACCGGCTCCTCGAGGCCGGCATGAAGACCGTGATCAACAATGTCCACACCGTGTTGGCCAGGCGCGACGATTACGACGCCTGGTCACAGATCATGTGGGCCGGCACAATTGCCCACAACACCCTCCTGAATACGGGGCGGGTGGGGGACTGGGGCTCCCATGCCATAGAACACGAGTTGAGCGGCATGTACGACGTGACCCATGGCGCTGGATTGGCAGTGATCCAGCCTGCCTGGATGCGCCATGTGTACTCTCATGATGTCGGTAGGTTCGCCCAATTCGCAACGCGGGTGTTCAACGTGGAGCATGACTTTTTTGCTCCGGAAAAGACGGCCATTGAGGGAATCCGTCGGCTCACGGCCTTTTTCCGCTCCATCAGGCTGCCCGTGACCCTGGAGGAACTGGGTGTGGGCACGGACAAACTTGACGCAATGGCCGCAAAATGCACGGAGTCAAAGCGAGGCGCGGTGGGCAATTTCGTGGTTCTGGACACGCAAGGGGTGCGCAACGTCCTGGAACTGGCCAAGACTGCCCTGGCATAGCAAGCCCTGGAATCCTCAGTTCCCCGTTGCTGACACTTTCACGATGGGCCGGGGGAAGCCCTTTTCACAAAAGGGCTTCCCCCGGCGCCCGAATATTCCCTGGAAAAGCTATTCCGGCTCTTTCACCCGCATCACGTTGGCGTTGGCGATGTCCACCAATGTATGGGGCGCAAGCCTGAACAGAGCGTGGGGCGTACCGGCCGCCGCCCAGATCTCGTCGTGCAGCAGCAGATCCTCGTCCATGATGGTCTGCAAAGGAGTGGTATGCCCCACCGGGGGCACGCCGCCGATGGCGAAGCCTGTCCGCTCCTTCACCCATTTCCCCTTGGCCTGGACAATGGGTTCGCCGATGGCGCAGCCCACGAGGTTGGTGTCCACGCGGTTGGGGCCGCTGGCAAGCACCAGCACCGGTTCCTCGGAGCGCTCCCCCATGAAGACCAGGGATTTGACGATCTGCTCCACTGAACATCCCACGGCCGTGGCCGCATCCAGGGCCGTGCGCGTGGACCCCGGCAGTTCCATGACCTGAAGTTCCACGCCCCTTGAATTCAAAAACTCCTGCACCCGCTGGGCGCTCTCCGAAAGTGTGGTCATTGTATAGTGTCTCTTTCCTGAGATGAAAAAGTGTTGCCAAGGAGGCACAGCATAATTACCCGCCGGTTTTGTCGCTACGAAAAAGCCAAATCCTCGTGCATTTCTAAATGCGAGTCGGCCTTACCCTTTATTGCGCCTTGCCAGCGAACAATTTTCCATCGCTTCCTCATTAGATCAGGGTTGGAAAAGAGGCCCATTTTCCTAAAAAAAAAGCTCCGCCTGGAAATACTTTTCAACACCCTGGACAAACGTTTCTTAATGGAATGCGTATCGGATGAAAAGTGGCTTCCAGTTGTGAGAGTTGGATGCTTTACGTTCACGGAGGTCGGAGCTATGGTCGCTCGAAAACCGGAACCAAGCAAAGGGAAATGAGTGTGTTCCCTTTTCATACAACTAATTCTCATGGAGCGAGAATATGGAAATTCGATCTGTGAAGCTGACCTGCTTTTCCCCCACCGGAACCTCGCGCGCCATTGTTCAGGCCATTGGCCGCGGCATGGGGCACATCTCCACCGAACTGCTGGACATCACCACAAAGGACGCGCGCAACGCTCCCCTGACGATGCGGGAGAACGAGCTGCTGGTCCTGGCCCTGCCGGTCTATGCGGGGCGGTTGCCCGCAGTGCTGCACCCGTGGTTGGAAATGATGAGGTTGGACAAGACCCCCACGGTGTGCGTGGTGGTGTATGGCAACCGCGCCTATGACGATGCTCTGCTGGAACTCAAGGACATCATCCATGAGCGCGGTGGCGTTCCTGTCGCATGTGGCGCCTTCATCGGCGAGCATTCCTTTGCCAACGAGGAATTACCCGTGGCCATGGGGCGGCCCGACGCCGCGGATGCGGAGCTTGCAACGACCTTTGGCCGCAACGTCTCGGAAGCATTGACAGCATTAAGTCCCGCCGAATCCGTATCCGAGATAACCGTGCCGGGCAACCGCCCCTATAAAGAAAAAAAGCCTGGGGCGCCGGTCGTCTGCATCGACGTGAGCGATGCCTGCACGTTGTGCGGCGACTGTGCGAAGGTCTGCCCGGTGGGCGCCATTGACCTGGAGAACGACATCCAGTGCGACGCGGAAACGTGCATCCACTGCTGCGCCTGTATCAAGGCCTGCCCCGAGGG
This sequence comes from Desulfovibrionaceae bacterium, assembly GCA_963674665.2. Lineage (GTDB taxonomy): Bacteria > Desulfobacterota > Desulfovibrionia > Desulfovibrionales > Desulfovibrionaceae. Next base: position 618,072 of record CAXXPL010000001.1, read on the forward strand.
CGCCCGGACCCTGGCTGACTCGCCGGTGAAAAACGCCGCGCAATGGCTGTTCGAAAACTGCCAGGAGCGCAGGGAACCGGAGTTTTATTACTGTATTTCCTGATCATTCCTCGGGCATACTGCCTGGAAAGTTCGGGGAGCGAACCTTGTCCGTGCTTACGGTGACACCGGAAGCGCCATTCCCCCCTTGGGGGGGCGCTTCCGCACCGTTGCCCAATACCAGCACGCCGTCGTCCACAAGCTTCTGCACGACCTTGCGCATGGACTCGTAGCTGCGCATCAGGTCGCCTATGGTCATGAGAATCCGCTGGGTAAACACCGGCGCCGGGTTGCCTTCGGTGTCCACGGACGCGGGGGGGTAGGTGATGAGGTCTATGCGCACGATGCCGTCGCGGATCACGATGGCGCCCACCTCGTCGGCGAAAAAGCGCTCCATCATGCTCCTCCTTCCGGTGCGCGGTTCTGGCTGTTTTCCACGATCTGACGCACCGAGTTCTCCACCTGGGTGAACAGATTCAAGAAGCCGTCCGGCGACATGAGCAGCTCATGCGCCAGAGGCGCGTCCTCGCCCCCTTCACTTCCAGGCGCCTTGCCCCGAAACCGGATGTAGGCAACCCCGTCCTCCAGCAACACCTGCGCCACCTCGGCCGTGAACACCTCGTTGTCCATGTGGAACTCCTTGTGAGAGTGATGGAATGAAAAGGTTGTTGTGCGAGGGGGAAACCATTTGAAAATGGTTCTCCCCGGAACTTATTCATATAAAAAATTCATTTCATCTACCAGGGGCATCAGGGTTCGCGCAAGGTTTGGTCCAGGGTGCGCAGGATGGGGTAGAGGAAGTAGTTGATGACCCTGCGTTTGCCAACCATGATTTCCGCTGTGACCACCATGCCGGGAATGAGGCGGAAGTCCTTGTCCAGGCTGCGGAGCTGGGACGAATCGATGGAGATGCGCACCTGATAGCGGGTCTTGCGCCCCATGGCGGTCTCTTCGGACAGGGCGTCCTCGCTGATGGTGAGCACGTGCCCCTCGAGCATGCCGTGTTTCTGGAAGGGCAGGGCCTCGAGTTTGATCCTGGCCAAATCGCCTGTACGCACGTAGGCGATGTCCCGGGTGGGGATTTCCGTGGCGGCGATGAGTTTGCCGTCGCTGGGCACGAGGGTGACCAGGGTCTCGGCGGTGTTGACCACTGAGCCGATGGAGCGGTTGGCGATGCCAAGGACGACTCCATCCGCGGGGGCGCGCAGGATGACCAGCTCCCCGTACCACTGGGCCTTGCTCAGACTGGATTCGAGTTCCTCGAGCTTGGCCTTGGTGGTGTTGAATTCGTTGAGGGCCTGGTTGCGCCACTGGCTGACAAAGGCGTCGCGCTCCGCGCTTTCGCGGGCGAGTTCCTCGCCGAGTTCGCTCATCTCGTTGTTGGCGCGGGCCAGATCGCCTTCCAGGCTCACGCGGCGGTTTCTGGCGTTGAGCAGCTCCACTTTGGAGGAGTGCCCGTCGGTGTAGAGCTTGTCGTACATGGACTCGAGTTCCTCCATCATCCCCAACTGCTCTTTCAGAAACTTTCGGCTGGCGTCCAGGGTCTCCAGGCGCTTCTGGGTCTCGGAGATGCGGCGTTCCCAGCTGTCCCGGGTGGATTTGAAGGTCTCGGCGCGGCGCGCGTAGATGTTCTGCTGGATGGCCACATCAGAGGGGGGCGCATCGGCAGGTGGGACGAAAGGCTCCTGGTTCAACTCGGCCTGCAGGCGCATGGCCTCGAGGCGGGTGCCCCATGCCTGGTCATCCAGTGTGTTGACGTCGGCCTGGATGGTTGTGGGGTCGAGGGTGACCAGGGCGTCGCCCTTTTTCACGGTGTCGCCGATGGATACGTGGATGGTGCGGATGACGCCGGTCTCCAGGGGCTGCACCACCAGGGGGCGCCCCTCGGGCATGAGCTTGCCCTCGGCGATGACGATGCGGTCGACCTTGGCCAGGCTGGCCCAGACTACCAGAGCGATGACCAGCAGGGCTGCCACATACAGGGAGGAGCGCGCCAGAAACGGGATGGGGCGCATCTCGATGATAAGACTGTCCTCCTGGTAATCCAGAAATTCCTTGCGGATCTTGCGCATGTTGGAGGGCAGGGACTTGCGGGAGCGGGTCATGGGCGCCCCCTGTCCAAGAGGTGGCGGTGCTGCTTTTCCCATAGGGTGCGGTAGATGGGCGATCCGGTGTCAAGGGCGAGGAGTTCGTCATGGGTGCCCACAGACACGATGCGCCCCTCGTCCATGACCAGGATCACGTCGGTCTGCACCAGCAGGGAGAGCCGGTGGCTGATGAGCAGGGTGGTGCGGTGGCGCGAGATCTTCTGGATGTTGTCCTGGATGATGGCCTCGCTTTCCGCGTCCAGGGCGCTGGTGGCTTCGTCCAACACCAGCACCGCGGGGTTGGTGAGCAGGGTGCGGGCGATGGCCAGGCGCTGCTTCTGCCCCCCGGAGAGATTGTCCCCGTTTTCCTCGAGCATGGTATCATAGCCATGGGGCAGGCGTTCGATGAACTCTTCGGCCCCGGCCAACCTGGCGCTGCGCACCACGTCCTCGAAGGTGGCGTCGGGCTTTGCCGCGCTGATGTTCTCGCGTACCGTGCCCGAAAACAGGAAACTGTCCTGCAGCACGATGCCCACGGAGGAGCGCAAATGCCCCAGGTCGTAGCTGCGAATGTCGGTGCCGTCCAGGCGGATGACGCCTTCGGTGCAGGGGTAGAGCCCGGAGAGCAGGCGCACCAGGGTGGACTTGCCCGAGCCGCTGCGTCCCACGACGCCAACCATGGTCCCGGCCGGGATGCCGAGGTTGAGGTTCACCAGGGCCGGAGGGGAGTCCGGAGTGTAGCGGAAGGTTACGTCGCTGAAGCGGATCTCGCCGCGTACATCGGGGCGCAGGCCCCGCTCAGAGCGGGAGCGCTCCGACGGCTGATTCATGATACTGCCGAGCATGCGCACGGACAGGGCCATTTCCTGGTACTCGTGGATCAGGGAGACGAACTGCACCAGGGGGCCGCTGACCCGCCCCGCGATCATCTGAAAGGCGATGAGCGCCCCAACGGTCATCTGGCCGTCGAACACCAGGAATACACCCACCCAGGGGATGGCCAGGATCATGAGCTTTTCCAGCAGGACGGTGAAGGCGTTGGCCGAGACCGTGACGCGCCCCACCCCGAGGTTCATGTTCACGGACCTGGCCGCGCGGCGGTCCCAGTCCACGCCACGCACTCCTTCCATGGCCAGGGACTTGACCGCGCGCATGCCCTGGATGCTCTCCACCAGATATGACTGCCTGGCAGCCTCGGCGTTGTACAGGTGCTGCAGCCTGCGGCGGAAGGTGGGGAGCAGGGCGGCCACCACCAGGGCCATGAGCAGGGAGAACCCCACCACGATACCGGCCAGCAGGGGGCTGTAGAAGAACAGGATGGGCAGGAACACCAGCAGGGCGAAGCCGTCCAGCATGGTGGAGAACAGCTTGCCGGTGAGGAATCTGCGGATGTGGTCGGCCTGCTGCATGTGCTTGATGAGCACGCCGGCGGCTGCGCGGTCGAAGAAGAACAGGGGCAGGCTCAGGAGCTTGGCAAAGGTGCGCGTGGCCACGCGGATGTCGATCTTGCTGGTGGCGTGAATCAGGATATAGCCACGCAGGAAGTGGAACATGGCCTCGAAGAGGAGCACCACGAGCATGCCGATGCCCAGGACGTGCAGGGTGTCCACGGCCTGGTGGGTGAGCACCTTGTCGATGACGATCTGGAAATACAGGGGCGTGGCCAGGGACAAGGCCTGGAGCAGGATGGCGGTCAGGGCGATCTCGAAAAAGGCGCGTTTCTGGCGCAGGAACTCCGGGCCGAACCAGCGCAGGCCAAAGGGCTGGTTGTCGTCGTCCATCCGGCGCAGCCGTTTCACCAGCAACACCTTGCCGGAGCAGTTCCGCTCGAATTCCTCCCTGGACCAGCTCTCGTGCCGCAGGCGGGGGGCGTAGGGGTCGAGCACGTCCAGCCAGACCTCGTTGTCCTTGTCCACGGGGGCGGTGATTATGACGGCCTGGCCGTCGCGGCGCAAGGCTATGCAGGGGAAGGCCTGTCCAAGGCCGGTGAAGTCCTCCCACTTCAGGGTGTGCTGCCCCACCTTGAAACCCGAGTTGCGGGCGATGCGCGTGAGCCTGCGCGGGTCAGGGTCTTCGGACCCCAGCCCGTGGGATCTGATGAGCTGCTCCACCAGGATGTCCACGCCCAGGTGACGGGCCACCAGCACAAAGGCTCGCAGCAGGGAGTGGGTTCTCCTGGGTTCCAGGACAAAGAGCGAGCCGTCCCAGTTCCGCTCCATGTTCTGACGATCCACCTCGAAGGGGCGGCCAGAGTCAGCCAGGGGGTCCACCACCAGGAGCAGATCCTGACCGTCGCGCTCGAGGCGGTCGTGGAAAATAACGGTGTTGCCGTTTTTCAAGGGGGCGATGGCAGGGAATACGTCAGGCCCGGTGAACAGACCATCCCAGCCGGGCTGGCGGAGCTCCGCCAGAAAGCCCGCCTCCCTGGCGATGTCCGGGAAGTTGTCGGGCACGCCCTTGCCAGCAACCTCGTACTTCACGGCCAGGGCGCGGAAGTCGGCGCTCAGGCCATAGACCCCGGCCAGTGCGGCCAGGCATTGGAGGGCGGTGTTGTCCTGATCGGGCATTGGCGGTTCCTTAGAGCATTTTACTCTTGGAATGCTCTAACGGCTGTTAATAGTCGACATGTATATGATGTAAAGGGATGTTAACAAAAAACCGTTGATAATGCTCCAGAAAATTGGGTCGAAAAAAGGCCGGCCCCCTGAGGGAGCCGGCCGTTGGGGTGTGGGGGAAGCGCCTATACGGTTGAGGTCAGGGCGGCGGTGAGGCGGTAGTAGCCGGTGTTGCCGTCTCTGCTCATGCTCTTGAGGTAGTAGGTGCCGGTGCTCTGCGCGGTGAACACGAGACGCGAGTTCCTGGAACTCGGCGAGAGATCATTGCTCTTGTCGATGAGGCTGGAGCCATCGGTATCGTACAGGAAGAGGTAGGAATCAGTGAGGGGCAGATCATCCCAGGAGGAGTTCGAGTAGCCGGTCATGTCGAACTGGTACGTGGAGTTCGCCTGCAGATTGACCCTGAACCAGTCCTCGTCGTTGGAGGCCTCGATACGGGCCTGGAGTTCGCCGCCGACGGAGAGCGCCGCGGACGCTGCGCTGCTGTCGCCGTAATCGTCCGTCTCGAGTTCCCTGCTCGTGAGCCGGTATGAACCCACGCCGCTGTATCTGTGCCGGACGTCGAGATAGTAGGTGCCGGATGTGGTGGCGTGGAACTTCATCCGCGCGTCGGTCCCATAGCCGCTGTTGTTGTCCGTGAACACGGCTTTGAAATCCTCGTCCCAGAGAACCAGGAACGGGTCTGTAAGACTGCCGTACCCCGAGGAAGCGCCCTTGAGGTTGAAGTAGTAGTTGTCGCCCGCTGAGAGGGTGACCTTGTAGCGGTCCACCTCGCGGCTCTGACTGATTGTTCCGCTGATGTTGTTGCCCACGGTGAGAGATGTGGTGCCATCAGCCAGCTGGGTGGCGGCGATGGTGTAGCTCCCCGTGGTGCCGGAGTAGCCCCGCGCAGCCAGGAAGTATACGTCGCTGCTCTTTGCAACGTAGGTCATCCTGGCGTCGCGCCCCGCCCCGGAGTTGGAGTTCCTGCTGATTATCGTTTGCCCGTCGGCTTCGAAGAGGTACAGAAATGGATCATACAGGGTTCCGGAGCCCGATGAGCTGCCCTTGAGGTCGAATTGATAGCGCTTGCCCTTTTCCAGGGTGACGCGGAAAAAGTCCAGTTCCGAAGAAGAGATGGTCCCGGTATTCGAGCCGCCCACCGAGAGGGTGGGGTCGTTGGACTCCTGGGTGGCGCTGATGGTGTAGGTTCCGGTGTAGGAGCCGTTCCCCTCGGCGAGCAGGTGGAAGGTCCCGGTCTCGGGAGCGCGAAAGCTGATTTTGGCGTCGGTGCCGGTGCCGCTGTCCCCGTCGCTCAGCTGCTTGAAAAGCATGGTGGTGTCGTAGACGTTCAGCTCGGGGTCGTCCAGGGTTCCGGATGACGAGGAGGAGCCCTTGAGCGTGAAGGTGTAATTCGCCCCCTGCACCAGATTTACGGTGTACCAGTCCTCCTCTCCGGACGAGGAGATGGTGCCGTTGGCCGAGCCATTCACCGCCAGGGAGGTGGTGGACAGCTCCTCGAACTCCATGGTGTAGGTGCCGGTGTACCTGTTGTAGCCCCGCGCCATGATCCAGTAGTCGTCCGTACTGGAAGGCGCGAAATAGAGCTGGGCGTCCTTGCCCACGCGGTTGTTGAATGCTGCGAGGTAACCTGCGTCGATATCTTTGTGGATGCGCATGTAGGAGTCATAGAGAGTGCCCCCTCCGGTGGAGGAGCCGCTCACAAGGACCCTGTATCGCTTTCCGGCCTGCAACTGCAGTTTGTACCAGTCCTCCTCCCCGCTCCTGTAGATGGAGGCCACCAGGGGGCTGCCGGTGGTGAGGGTCCTTTGCCCGTTCACCATGGTGGTTGACATCTCATAGGTGCCAGTTTCCCTGCCCCTGTCCCGTGCGACCACATAGTAGGTGCCGTCCTCGGGCGCCACGAAGCTGATCCGGGCCTCGGAGTAGTATCCGCTGTTGTCGTCCACCTGCAGCCTGCGCATGCCGTAGGTGTCGTAGATTTCGAGGTAGGGGTTGTCCAGTGTGCCGCTGCCGGAGTTCTGGCCTTTGAGGTCGAACTGGTACCTGCCTCCGGCGGCGAGGGTGACCTTGAACCAGTCGCGGTCGTATGTGAAGCCGATATTCCTGGAGGACTGCCCCCCCGAGGGCAAGGGTCTGGGCCGTGGTCACCCCGGCGCCCACGTCCTCGGATCTCGGGGTGAAGTCGTTGTATGCCCACGTCCTGCGCCCGTTGACATAGGTTCTGTACCTGTACATCAGGGTGGGGGTGGTCGAGGCGGTGTAGTAGTTCTCGATCTTCACCGTAGTGTCGCGCAGCCTGTAGGTTATCCAGAGGTCGTCACCGTCGCGGTGTGGTGAGGATGGTGCTTCTGTAAGTGTCGAACTTCAGGGTGTTGGAGCCGCTGGTGTCTGTAACCACGTTGACGCCGTGCTCGATGCTGAAGTTGTAAACGTCATTGCCGCTGCCGCCCTGCAGGATGTCGTTGCCTTCAAAGGCGACTATGGTGTCGTTCCCGCCATTTCCGACAAGGGTGTTGTTCCATTCGCTGCCGTAGAGGGTGTCCGTCGCCGCTGCCCCCAATGGCGTTCTCGATGTATGTGCCGTAGGCAATGGAGAGGTTGCCCACGGCCAGCCCCCCGTAGTGTTTGGTGCCCACGGAACTGAAAGAGCCGGCCGCGAGGTTGATACCGACGCGGTTGCTCTGGTTGGAGGCGTCGATGGTATCAGTTCCCCCGCTGTCCCAGATGCTCTGGACGAAATAGGCGTTGTTGCCCCAGGTGTAGGTGTTGTTGCCGCTACGCGTGCTCCTGTTGACGCCGTACACCCTTTGGATGGCATAGATATCGTCCATCAGGGGGGCGGCGGCATAAGCATAGGGGTCGTTGGGGTGGTCGAAATACGACATGATCGTATATCTGAGGCTGTCACGAGTGTAGAGCCTGTCGGATTCAGATGCTGTCCCGTCGTAGTCCCCGGGGTGGGAGAGACCGATGGCGTGCCCGATTTCGTGGACCATGGTCAGCTTGCCATAGTCGTAATCCGTGAGATCCTGGTTGTAGAAGTAGTTGGGATTGATCCAGACATCGCCACCCGCCCCGGAGCCCGGGTAATAGGCCCAGGCCACCTCCGGCCCGGTGGTTGTGTTGCCGAAGCGGATCTGCCCGTCGAGCCCGTTACTGGATGTGGATTCGGTAAAGGAGATGTTGGCCACCTCGGCCCACCTCGCCAGGGCTTCCCGTGCCGCCTGCTTCTGCGCGCTGCTGAAGCTGGAGAAGCGATTGCCTCGCCGCTGTACCCATAATCCCCGGTGGGTCTGCTGGTCATGAAGCTGTATGTGACAGTCACGGACTCGAAGTCCCGACTGTTCCATTGGTAGCCGCTTCGTGAAAGATTCAGTGCTATTTTTTCGCGACTCCATGTGCTGGCCATGTCGCCCCCGTCTGGTCATAAGTCTGAATTGGTCAGGAGCCGATACTCCTGAATATCACCATCGCCGTATCAAAGGGGGGTGAGCCAAGGGAGGGGAGGAAATGAGGCTGTCTCGGCAACCTGGCGATCTCGTGGAGACCCATGGTTTTCCGACCCCGCCTCGCGGCGAGTGTGGCTATTTATCTATAGTAAAGCATACGACGCGCGTGGTGAAAGTCAAGTTGACAAATTGTAATCCGGAAATCGAAAAAAAAGAGAGGGGCTATTTCTGGATGCTCACCTTGTTGCGGCCGCTATCCTTGGAGGAGTAAAGCGCCTTGTCGGCCCTGGAGAGGAGGGTGTCGTAGGTGTCGCCGCTGCGGTACGAGGCGACACCGGCGCTCACGGTCTTTCGGCCCACCGTGGGAAAATCGTGGACCGCGACCCTGGCACGGATTTTCTCCGCCATGAGTGAGCAACTCTGCAGTTCGGTCTCTGGGCAGACGATCAGGAACTCCTCACCCCCCCATCTGCCCAGGGTATCGGTGTTGCGGATGCCGTCCTTGAGCAGTTTCGCGATGGAGCGCAGAAAATTGTCACCCGCTAGGTGGCCGTGAGAGTCGTTGATTGTCTTGAAGTGGTCCATATCCAGCAGGATGATGGAGAATGCGTTGCCGTATCGGCCCGAGCGCTCGAGTTCCTTTTTGAGTTGTTCGTCGAGGAAGTTCCTGTTGCCGAGCCCGGTGAGCTTGTCCGTATTCGCGATGACGGCGATCTCTTCCAACGCAGCCTTCAAGGCGGCGGTTTTCTTGTCCACCATGCGCTGCAGGATGACGTTGCGCTCCTCCAACTCCTTCAATGGGTATGCCTCGTCCCCCTCGTGCTCGACAGAGGGGAAGGAGATATGCTTGTGGGCAATGTGCCAGCCGGATGCGGACTTGTGCAGCACCAGGGACATCCGGAGGTGGTTGAGTCGCAATTCCTGATCCATGACAGTGGTCTTGATGTTGATTATGGCGCAAATGACCACTGTATCCCGGAAAACAGGGATGAAAAATAATCCAGAAACTCATAGGACACGGGATTCGGGGCCTGCTCGATGTCCCTCCTGTAAAGTGCGATGAACTCCGCCGGTTGTGCGCGTTTTCGTCCAGGCCTGTACCAAAGCCGATCATGTGGTCACAGAAGAAAGTGAAGGTATTCTCAAGGTCTCTGGCAAGAAAGTAGGTATCCAGGTAGGCAAGAAAATACTTCTTGGCCTCTTTGGAAAGGAGATCGGTGTCTTTGCTCATCAATTTTTCGTTATGCTCGATAATTTGAACGATAATACGTAGATATACTCGTGATTGGTCGTATATATCAGAATACAATTGCCGAGGCAATAATTGAGTACAATATTTCCTTGCTTGTGCAGACTTAATGGAACAAAGGAAAATTTATGTCGATTGATTACTATTTTGCAGTTGCATTTTAACAGTTTTTGGCGCGAACCCCATTTCCGCGTACCAACGAAGGGCCTTGTCGTTGCCGTGGACCACGACGATGATGATGGGCGAGGCCCCGCGATCCTCGAGCCAGCCGACCCCGCTCCGCATGAGTCGGGAGCCGATCCCCACGCCCCTGTATTCGGGATCCACGAACAAGGAGTCCACCTCGCCGGTATCGTCCGTGGAGAGCGTGCAGACGCAGTAACCTATGGGGGTGTTCCCTGTCATGGCGAATTCTATGCGCATGTCCGCGGATGCCTGGGCAAGCAGCTCGGCCTTGCGCGAAGAAAAGGGGCGCTCTCCGAACCATGCGGAAAAGTCCGTTGAAACCCGGGCATGGTGCCGGCGGAGCTCTGTCCATAGCTGCTCTATGGAGTCCAGGAGTTCGGCGCCTCCGGTGACGTATTCAATGGCGGTATTGTTCATCATATCTTTTGCTTATAGGGGCAATGGATACTCATGATGGTCGGGCGCTTTTGGATAGGCGTGTCCGGGCCTGGAGTGCATCATCCGTCCGCGGGCGACTGGGGTGATATTGACGACCGCGTATATATCATGACGAATTATTCCTGTGTCCGGTATCCACGGAAAGTAGATTCACGCGAACTGTCAGTGGGGCACCTCGCTCTCGCGTGGGTGCTTAATGGGAGTAGTTTTAAAAGTCATCGCCTTCCATTGGCAAGTGCTGGCATGGGAAATGTAAACGTGCAAGTAATCTGAAGAATTATAATATAGTTGTAGTGTGTCGCTGGCATTGAAGATGCGAAACGACATTAAGGAAAAGAATAATATTGCATTTTGGGTGTAAAATGATTAGTGCTATAGCGCATATGCAGCTGTTTCAGTTGAAAGTGTAGTGTATTGTTTTGCGACAATGTATCAAAATGATACATCTCCTTTCTTTGTCTTTGGTTTTTCCTTAAATAGTCCTTTTTGGAGAAAATGTCAGATGATCCAGAATGTTGTCAATTTTGTTGTCGGCGGGCTCGTTGTCACGCTCGTCTCCTACCTTCCCAGCCAGGCCAACTACAAACTGGCCGGGTTGATTGCGATCATGCCCGCCATCACCCTTGTGAGCTACCTCACCGTGTCTATGACCTCGGAAAGAAATACTC
>CAXXPL010000002.1:0-37908 GCA_963674665.2 Desulfovibrionaceae bacterium
AGAGGCCAAGAAGAACGGAATCCATCTGTTGCTGATCAGACAGAAACATCTGGGCAGCGACAAACTCCCCACTCACATCGGCCGGATGACACAGGAACTCGTTGCGCGGGGGTTGACCCTGCGCACCAGGGAGGATGTCCAGGATGTGCTGGTGGAGGACGGCCGGGTCCATGGGGTACGGACCGACAAGGGGGAATACGGTGCCCGGAGCGTGATCCTGGCCCCTGGACGCGTGGGCGCGGACTGGGTCAGCAACCTGGCCCGGAGGCACAAGATCGAGTTGAAGCAGCGGGGCATAGAGGTGGGTGTGCGCGTGGAGGTGCACAAGGACATCATGGACGACCTCACCAGCGTTATCTACGACCCCACCTTCTTCATCCAGACCGGAAAGTATGACGACGAGACCCGTACGTTCTGCACCAACCGGGAGGGATTTGTTTCCCTGGAAAATTACCAGGACTTTGTCTGCGTCAACGGGCACGCCTATGCGGACAAGAAATCCGAGAACACCAACTTCGCCTTTCTCTCCAAGGTCGTGCTCACCGAACCGGTCTCCAACAACCAGGAGTACGGCGAGGCCATCGGCCGCTTGGCCACGCTCATCGGCGGTGGGCGCCCCATCCTGCAACGTTATGGCGACCTCAAGCGCGGCCGCCGCTCCACCTGGAACAGAATCCGGAAGAGTTCCATCGAACCCACGCTAATGAACGTGGTATGCGGGGATATCGCCATGGCCCTGCCCGAACGCATCGTCACCAACCTCATCGAGGGGCTGGAGAAGCTCAACCTGGTGATTCCCGGCGTCTCCAACGAGGAGACCCTGTTGTACGCGCCGGAGATCAAGTTCTTCGCCATGCAGATGAGCACCAACAATAACCTGGAGACAGCGGTGCGCAACCTCTATGTAGCCGGAGACGGCCCCGGAGTGGCCGGGAACATTGTGGGTGCGGCAGCCACGGGATTGATTCCGGCCAGGGCCATCATCCAGGGCGCCGATTGATAACGTGCGGAAAATGTCCGCATGAGCCCGTCCTCCCTGGCTGAAAGTGTTGGAGTATGCTACAGGTTCAACTCCCGTTCACTTGCGTACGTTGAAGTCACCTTGGTGAGTTCAGCGAACAATCGTGAACAGAAAACGCGGTTGTGTCCGCTTCCGCCGTCCGTGATGGAGTATCAGACAATCGGCCTGCCCGAGTGTCCCGCTTCGTGATCATCCGGCTGAAGTGAATGCTGTACCGGCCACGTCGGTCTGGGGGGAGATGATGACATTGGGCGTTAAGTTCATCCTCAGGGCCTTGCTGGCTCTTTTCGTGGTCATTGCGCTGGATGCGTTTCTGGAGCTTGAACTCACGCATCGCGCGCGGAACGACCAGAGGGTGGGCGTTTCCCTGGAACTGGGAACCCTGAGGGCGAGGATCGAGAAGGAGATCGTAGAAAACCTCTCCATCATCCACGGAACCGCGCATTTCGTTTCCGTGACGCCGAATCTGTCGCAGGAACTCTTCGAGCGCTTTGCCGAGGGTGTCCTGAAGCAGGACAACCTGCTGCGGAACATCAGCGCGGCCCGTGGTTTCGTCATTACCTACGTGTATCCGCTGATTGGCAACAAGGCGATCCTTGGCATTGATTACCGCACATTGCCCAAACAATGGGAGCAGGTGAAGAAAGCCAGGGATACCGGAAAGATGGTCATTGCCGGGCCGTTGCCCCTGGTTCAGGGGGGCAGCGGGCTCATCGGCAGGGCTCCCATCTTTGCAAATGAAGATGGCACCAAAAAGTTTTGGGGCATGATTTCCGCGGTCATAGACGCGGATCACCTGTTTGCGAAGGTCGGGATCCGAGAGCTGAACGAGCTTGATATCGCCATCCGGGGTGTGGACGGGAAGGGTGCGGACGGGAAATTAATCGGGGGGAACGAGGCATTGTTCGACCCGAAGAGCAACGCCGTGTTCATGCCGGTGACTTTTCCTTCGGGCTCATGGCTCATTGCCGCCCGCCCGGTCAATGGATGGGTGGACTCACATCCTTTTGCAGATGCGTTGCATGTTCTATTCGGGGCATTTTCCCTCCTGTTTCTGTTCACCATGTACAAGGGCATGAAAAGGCATCACGAGATCGTGAAAACCCGTGAAAGCCTCAATCAGGCCCAGGCCTTGGCGCATCTTGGAAGCTGGGAGCTGGACTCGGTGGGCAACTCCCTGTGGTGGTCGGACGAGGCCTACCGCATCTTCGGTGTGGACAGGGAGTCTTTCTCGCCAACTTTGGAGGCATTCTTCTCCCTGGTGCACCAGGATGACAGGAAGATGGTGCTCGAGCAGTACCAGGCCTCGTTATCCAACAGAAAACCTTACCGAATGGAGCACAGGATCGTGCGCCCGGACGGTATGATCAGGCACGTGCTCGAGCATGGGGAGAACGATTTCGACCATTCCGGCCAAGTCATGAAATCCAAGGGCACGGTCCTGGACATCACGGATCGGAAGATCATGGAAGAGAGGCTGGCCAACGAGGAAAAGAAATTCCGTGCCATGGCCGAGGCTTCCTACGACGCGTTTATCATGGTTGACGCCAAAGGAATCGTGCTTTTCTGGAGCCCAGCCGCGGAGAGGATGTTCGGGTGGACAGCCGATGAGATCATGGGGCGTGACATGCACAAACTCATCACTCCGGAACGGTATCATGAGGACGCTGCACGCGGGATGGCCCACTTCGCAAAGACCGGGACAGGCCCTGTGCTCGAGTCGGTCATGGAGTTCGAGGCGATACGCAAGGACGGGTCCCTTTTCCCGGCGGAGCGCTCTGTCAGCGCCTTCCAGATCGGCGACGAATTCTTTGCCGTGGGAATTCTGCGTGACATAACCGAGCGTAAGAAGGTGGAGAAGGAGTTGGAGCGACTTGCCACCAAGGACGGACTGACCGGGCTCTCCAACAGGAGGCACTTCGTGACCCTTGCCGAGCGGGAAATGGAGCGCTCCAAGAGGTATGGCCGCTCACTTAGTTTGATCATGTTCGACGCCGACAGGTTCAAGCTGGTCAACGATACCTACGGTCACGACGTGGGGGACGATGTGCTCAGGGAAATTGCTTCCACCGTGGTTTCAGAGTTGCGTGAAGTGGATATTGTCGGACGGTTGGGGGGTGAGGAGTTCGGCGTGGTTCTTCCTGAAACCGACCTGCCTGCCGCCAAGCTCGTTGCGGAAAGATTGCGCCAGTCCATTGAAAATCGAAGCGTTGGATTGAAACAGGGAGGAGATGTGAAATTCACTGTGAGCCTTGGCGTTGCGGTATATAACGACGTCGTTGCCTCTTTTGCCGATCTCCTGAAACTGGCGGACACCGCCTTGTACAAGGCCAAGCACAGTGGGCGGAACAGGAGCGAGACAGTACAGCAGCTCGAAGAGGCATGAGGGAATAGAGGGGTTTTCAGATTTGCCATGATACAAGATGGATTGTGGTTGATTCTGAGTGCTCGGACCATTTGGGACACAAAATCTGTCATATCGAATTATGGGTGTTATTGTCGGGGGCGTCAGGAAGACAATTGCTTTTTGATACTGAAAATCTGCAATAGTAGAACAAGGTGACCGAATAATCTTGGAGAAAACCTTGTAGAATGAAACCATTGGTGGTAGTTTGAAATCCTGAAAGGGATATCTCGTGCTGGGGCGGGGAATCCATGACCGAAAGGACAATCACCATTATGGGACCGACAAGGGGCAGAACGCCGGAGTATTCCGACGATGGAACAGCCTTGTGGGACTTCTTCTCCCATGCTCCCATAGGGATGTTCCGCAGCACTCCGGAAGGCCGCTATCTCGCGGCGAACATGACCCTGGCCCGGATGCTGGGATATGACAGCCCCGAACAACTCATCTCGGAAGTCACTTCAATTCCGGATCAGACATACGCGGCGCCGGAGGACAGGGACAGGTTTCTTTCCCATCTTGAAGAAACCAACGAGCTCCGGAATTTCGAAACCCGCCGCAAGAAAAGGGACGGGACCATCATTTGGGTCTCGCTGCATATACGCGTGGTGCGGGATGCCGAGGGCAGGATCGTTCGGTACGAGGGCTTTAGCTCCGACATCACGGAACGCAGGGCCAGGGACGAGCGGTTGCTGCAGTCCGAGGCCCTGCTCGAGGCCGCCAGCCAGGCCCAGGGGACGATTCTCTACGTGAAGGACATCAAGGGGCGTGTGGTACGCATCAGCCCCGGGTTCCTGGAACTCATGGGAAAACGCGAGGAAGAGGTCCTGGGCAAGACCTCCATCGAGATATACGACTCCGGCGTCGGCCAGGTGCATATGGAGAACGATGCCCTGATCTTCGAGACCGGAAAACCCCAGCTGTTCGAGGAGGTGGCGGACACACCCAGCGGAAAGAGGTATTTCATTTCGGTGAAGAGCCCTTTTCGTGATGAAAACGGCAACATTGCCGGTCTGATAGGCATAGCCCAGGAGATAACGGACCGAAAGAGGGCGGAGTGGAAACTCAAGCAGCTTTCCCAGCAGCGGCAGTTGGCCCTCGATGCCGCCAAGATGGGCTGGTGGCACTACGACCCCGTGACCAGGATGTCCTCATGGGACGAGCGCTATGGCGAGATCTTCCAGTTACCCGTGACTCATGGTCCGAACGATGAAATTTTTGCCCGCATGCATCCGGAAGACCTGCCTGCGGTTTGGAGCAAGGTTGAGGCCGCCCTGGATTCAAAGAATCCGCAGCCCTATTCCGCGGAGTTTCGGATTAACCTCCCCGGAGGCGGAGTGCGCTGGGTAGAAGCCTATGGGGTGGCCATTTTCGAAGGCCAGGGTGAGGGGCGCATTGCCAAAGACTTCGTGGGTACGGTTTGCGACATCACGGAGCGGAAGCAGGCCGAGGATGAGACGCTCAGGGCCATGGAGCAGGCCGAGGCCGCCAGCATCGCCAAGTCCGCTTTTCTCGCCAACATGAGCCACGAGATCCGCACCCCCCTCAATGGCGTCATGGGTATGCTGCAGCTCATGGAAACCACGAATCTGGATTCGGAACAGAAAGAGTTCGTCCAAGTGGCCTTGCAGTCCAGCAAGCGCCTGACAAATCTGCTCTCGGACATACTGGACATCTCCAAGGTGGAGGCGGGCAGGCTGGAAATATATCTGCAACCTTTCGACTTCATGGACTGCATGAAATCCGTATCGCAGATGTTCGAGCCTGTGGCGCGGCAAAAGGGGTTGGAGTTCCAGATGATGGTTGATCCGGGAATTCCAGAGTACGTGCTTGGCGACAGTCTCAGAATGCAGCAGGTGCTGGGGAACATCATTGGCAACGCCATCAAGTTCACCGGAGAAGGGCAGGTGGAGATCGGCGTGCATCGGCTTTCGTCCCTTACGGACGGCCGCTCGAGGCTTTTGTTCGTTATTTCCGACACAGGCTTGGGCATTGCCGATGACAAACTGCAGGATTATTTTACGACCTTCTCCCAGTCCGAGACCGACTACAAGAGGCGGTACCAGGGGGCCGGCCTCGGATTGGCAATCTCAAGGCAACTGGTCTCGCTCATGGGGGGCAAGATCTCCGTCTGCAGTGAGTTGGGCAAGGGAACAACCATCTACCTCTCACTGCCCTTGGGCATTCCCGCCAGAAATGGTGTTGAGTTGGAAAGAAGGGCGGAGAGATCCGCCGCGACCTCGTCAGATCTGAAGATTTTGTTGGTGGAAGACGACCTGGTGAGCAACTACACGGCCAAGAGCATGCTGGAGAAGGCCGGGTGCAGGGTCACGAGCGTGCTCGACGGCAGACAGGCACTGGAGGCTCTGAAATCGGACTGGTATCATCTGGTCCTGCTGGACATTCAGATGCCTGTCATGGACGGAGTGGAGGCAACAAAAGCCATCAGAAGCGGCGCCGCCGGCCCGGACAAGACAGGAATCCCCATCATCGCCATGACCGCCTACGCCATGTTGGGCGACAGGGAAAGATTCCTGGACGCGGGCATGAACGACTACATCCCCAAGCCCGTGGACCAGGAGGTCCTTATCAGCGCCGTGAACCGCATCGTGGCGCAACACTAGAGCATTTAACGCTTGAAATGCTTATTTAACGGCTGGCAAAGCCAGCCTATAAGCATTTCGCGGCAATGATTTACAGGTAAATCCTTGCCGAGCATTTGAACTTTTTCAAAGTGTAAATGCTCTAGTCGACGCTTCCCTCTTTCTTGAGATCTCCGACAATCCCGTTCAGTTCTTGGATTTGCTCTTCAAGGGAGCCGATGGCACGGGAGAACTCCCGGGCGCTGTCAGCTGTCTGGTTGGTGATTACCCTTACCTGCTCGATGGCGCGGCTGATTTCCTCGGACGTGGCGGACTGTTCGTCCGCCGCGGTGGCAATGCCGGATATCTGGGTGGCGCTGGCATCCGCGTTCCTGACGATGTCACGGAGCATCTCGCCGGAGTTGTTGGACAGCTTGGTTGCGGTGCCGACATGGGAGACAACCGACTCCATGGCATGGATGTTGGTGTCGGCCACGTGCTGTATGGCCTGAATGGAGGAGGAGACCTCCTTGGTGGCCTGCATTGTCTTTTCAGCTAGCTTGCGGACTTCGTCCGCCACCACGGCGAAGCCTCTTCCGGCCTCTCCGGCACGTGCGGCCTCAATGGCCGCGTTCAATGCCAACAGGTTGGTCTGGTCCGCGATATCGTTGATCACGCCGATAATGGCTCCGATGCCCTGGGCCTGCTCATCGAGTTTGCGCATGTTCTCATTGAGCCTGGTGACCTCGGCCATGGTCGATTTCATGGCTTGCTTGGACTGATCAACCACGGATGCACCTGTTTGGGCGGTGTTTTGGGCTTCCACGCCCATGGCCGACGCCTCGCTGGCATTGCGGGCGATCTCCAGCACAGTGGCGTTCATTTCCTCCATGGCTGTCGCGGTGGACGTTATCCGGTCACTTTGTTCCTGTGCGCCATGCAGCAATCCTTCGGATTGCTGCGACATTTGCATGGAAGCGGAAACCACCCGTTCCAACACCTTTGCCACCCTGTTCGCCGCCAGAAGCAAGCCCTCGGATCTCGCTGTAATTGCCTCCTGCCGTGCCTTTTCGGCTTCGGCCATGGCACGGGTGGCTTTGGCGGATTCTTTCTCGGCCTCATGGGTCTTGCTTTTCGCTTCGGAAATGGTCTCCTTGAGCTTGGACACCATGATTTGCAGGGACACGGCCATGACTCCGATTTCATCCTTCTGGTCGATGTCCAGGACCGCGTTCAGGTCGCCTTCGGCCACCTTTTGCGTGTACCTGGAGGTCTGCAGCACTGGCCTGGTTATGACCCGGGACAGCAGGAACAGCAGCGCGAGAAGGACAACCATGGCGATGACGCCGATCATGACTCCGGTCTTGGCCACGGAGTGGGCCTGGCGTTTTACCGCGTCCAGGGGGATGGCCACGGAAAGGCTCCAGGGGGTGTGCGCCTTGCCAATACTGATGGGCTTGGCGGTAACATACTCCATCTCCCCTGTTGCCGGGGAGGGGGCGATATATGAATAGGGGTGCCCGGCGGTTATTGCCCGCAGATGCTTCTGCTTGTGTTCCGGCGCAACGATGTCCCCCAGGTTCTTTCCAAGCATCTTGTCATCCGGATGGGCGATGATTGTGCCGTCGTTTCCCGTGAGGATGGCGTATCCCGTTTCAAAGGGGCGGATTTTCTTGACCATGGCCTGGAGGTCGGTGATGTAGAAGTCGACTCCCACCACGCCTATGTTTTTGTTGTTCTTTTGTACAGGCAGGCCTGTGGATGTGAGCCAGTTGGTAACGCCGTTAATTTCCCAGGGATAGGGCTTGGTAATGGTCTCATCCCTGCCGCCCATGGGGATGTCGAACCAGTCGCCCTCCATTTTTTCCGTTCCTTCGTATGACGTGACGATACCTTGCTTTTCACGGTAATGATAGACGCGCATTGCCCCATTCCAGACCGCCTTGGACTCCTCTTCGCGGTCATCGAACTGCCCCGGCCTGCAGACTATCCATGTTCCGGAGATTTCGGGGTTGTCGGCAAGCACCTGCTTGAGCAGAGCTGCGAAATATTCGCGCGTGGGTATGGGGTTCGCTTTCACCGCCTCTTCGAAAACAGCCTGTAGTGTTCTGCTTATGGACATGGCCGAGGTAAGGTCGTCCATGATGTCCTGGCTGTATGAAGTGGCTTCGCTGTTTGCAAGATCGATCGCCTGATCGATAGCAAGATTTTGCGCCCGGTCCGTCATGAGCCATATACTGCTTGCGAGAATGGTTATGACCATGAAAAACGCCGGCAGAACTATTTTGTTTCTAAGGCTCAAGTTCTTGAAATGCATGAGTGTGTCCTTGAAGGAGTTTATTGTATGTGTGTACGAAATTCACGACATTGCAGACTATAATGGATGGTACTTGCGGAAAGTTGAATAAAATATAAGTATCCATGGAATATTGTAACCATTATAGAGCATTGAAACTTTAAAATAGTTCAAATGCTCTGCAATGGTTTACCTGTAAATCCTTGCCGCGAAATGCTTATAGTAGGAGCATAATATTGATTTCGCTGAAATTGATGCGAATATACAACAGCGTAATGAAAAACAACTACCTGAATAATGTTTCGGAACGACGGATAATAATGTGTAGTACACTTGATGCGGTACTTGACGTGTTGAAATATTAGCGGTTAGTCATATGTGTGTTTGAAAAAGAATAGCCTGAGCGGATACGTGTTAGTGTTACATGTCGGCAGCGAACGGGTTTCATTTTTGTGTATTGGTACAGCCCCTGACGGATACGCAACCTACCAAGATTCTCCCATTATAGCGGAGTATTGTGCTTTGGTGCAAGGAGGGATAAGAACACTTCGCGCATGTCCTGAATCGAATGAATCATGTGTAAATTCACATGGATGGCGAGGTGGGATTCCGTGCGCGTGTCCGAAAAAACAGTTGCCATGCTTCTCATGGCGACCACTGCCCTGATCTGGAGTTCCGGCGGCCTGGCCATCAAGCTCGTGGCCTGGAACCCCATGGCCATCACCGGCTTCCGTAGCGCATTGGCTGCCGCGACTCTGATTCTCATGTTTCGGGGCAGGCTGCGGTTCAGCCTCTCGCCGGTCATGGTGGGGGCGGCCGTGGGCTATGCCGGGCTGCTCATCACCAACGTTGCGGCCATCAAGTTCACAACCGCGGCCAACGCGATTCTATTGGCCTACACCGCTCCTGTCTATGTGGCCCTACTGGCGCCCTTCACGCTACAGGAGCGGACTCGCGCATCGGATTGGCTGTGCATGGTCATGACCATCGGGGGCATGCTGCTCTTTTTCGTGGACAGGCTCTCGCCCACAGGGCTGTGGGGCAACATCATCGCCATGGCCACAGGCGTATCATATGCCGTGTTCACCCTGTGCATGCGCGCGCAACAGACGTCCTCGCCTTTGGAATCGGTGATCCTCGGACATGTGCTTGCCGCGCTGTGCGGCCTGCCCTTCATGTTCTCGGGCGCGCCAGGGCTCCATGGATGGCTGGGGCTGGCCTACCTGGGCGTGTTCCAGCAGGGGCTCTCCCTCGTGCTGTACGTCTGGGCGATCAAGCGGCTGGGCGCCCTGGAAGCCATTTTGATAACGACCCTGGAACCCATCCTCAACCCCGTGTGGGTGGCCCTGGGATATGGCGAGATCCCGGGCGACTGGGCCATGATCGAGGGCGCGGTGGTCATCGGCTCCGTGACCTGGCGCGGCATCACCTCGGCACTGGAGATCCGAAGGGTAAGAATCATGGGCATGCATTGAGGAGATTCGGAAGGGGAAAGCCCGAGGGGAGGGACCTCTTGCAAAAAGGTTCTTCCCCTCGGGAGTTTATTGTCGTGAATTCTCGATTCCTATCCTTTCTTCAGCGCCGCCAGCACCTTGTCAGGCCTGGCGGGCAGGTGGGTGATGCGCGCGCCGCAGGCCCTGGACATGGCGTTGATGATGGCCGCGTGCGGCGTGGTGAGGGGCAGTTCGCCCATGCCCGAGGCGCCATAGGGGCTGCGTTCGCGAGGGGTCTCCACGTACAGCACCTCCATGTCATCCGGTATCTGCCTGATATAGGGGAAGCCCGCGCCGGGCATGGTGGAGTGCTTGACCACGTCTTCGAAGTCCTCGGACAAGGCCATGCCAACGCCCTGGGCCATGCCGCCATACATTTGCCCGTCCACCACCAGCCTGTTTCCCACGGTGCCCACATCCGCCACCAGGGTCATCCTCTCCACGGTGGTGGCGCCGGTCGCCAGTTCCACAGCCACTTCGGCCATGAACAGCCCGTACATGTAATAACCGAACGGCTGCCCCTGTGCGTTGGCGTCGCCCGCTCCGGCTGATACCGAGAAGGATCCGGAGTGCCTGGTGGGAATTCCGGCCTCAATCATCTCCGCATGGGTCCGGTAGCCGCCGCCCTCCTTGCGCATGGCGTCCATGAGCTTCACACAGGCGTCCACAATGGCGCCTCCGATGATGATCTGGGAGCGGCTGCCGCCGGACGGTCCCCCGTTGGGGCAGTTGGCCATGTCGTTGAGGTAGAGCCGGATGTCCTCTGGGCGCAAACCCAGGGGGCGCAGGGTTTCATGCGCGGTGCCCACGGCGCCCGAGTCTGGTGCCTGGCCGTGGTCGTGCCAGGTGGCGTAGATGGTCACGGTGTTGTCGGAATTCAGCTCCACGTCCGCGGCGCCGGTGTCGGGACCGTCCAGCCCGGCGCAGATGATGCCGATGGACACGCCCACTCCGCGCTTCACCGCATCTGTGGAATCCGCGGCGGCCTTTTCGCACGCGGCCTCGTACCGGGGGCGCAGGGTGTCGATCATCTCGGGCAGGGAGTATACTTCAGGGGGACACCCGGTGGGGGTGGTGGAGCCTTGCCGGTAGACGTTTCTGTAGCGCAGCTCCAGGGGGTCCATGCCCAGCTTGTCCGCCAGTTCGTCCATGAGCACCTCGGAGGCGAACCCGCCCTCCGGAGCGCCAAAGCCTCGGAATGCCGCGCCCCAGGAGTGGTTGGTGCATACCGCGCGTCCCATGCCGCGAATGCTGGGGATGTCGTATCCGGCGCCGATGAACTGCGCCCCCCTGAGGGTGAGCAGGTCACCGAACTCGGAGTAGGGGCCGTGGTCCACGGTCCAGTCGGACTCCATGGCCAGCAAACGCCCTTCCTTGTCAGCGGCGTAGCGGAGCCTGGTGAACCAGGGGGAGCGCTTGCCGGTGTACACCTGCTGCTGCCAGAAGTTGTAACGCAGCGCCACGGGGCGCCCTGTCGCCAACGCGGCCACACCCAGCAGCGCCTCCATGGTGGGGTTGAACTTGTAGCCGAATCCCCCCCCTGTGGGGTTCTGCACAAGGATGAGGTTTTCAGGCTCGATGCCGATACCCGGGGCAACCATGGCGTGGTGCAGGTGCAGGCCCACGGATTTGGAGTGGACCACCAGGCGCTTCTGGTCGTCGAAGTAGGCGAAGCCGACATCCGGCTCCAGGGGCATGTGCGGCTGACGCTGGGTGTAGAACTCGTCCTCCACCACCACGTCGGCCTTTTTGAAGATGGGTGCGGTGTCGTCTCCCTTGGCCACGGGTTGCTCGAAGTAGATGTTCGGGGTGCCGGGGTGGATCTCCAGGGCATCGTCGGCCATGGCCTCGGGCGCGCTCAGGTAGGCGGGCAGTGTCTCCAGCTTCACCTTGACCTTTTCAGCCGCCGCCCGCGCCTGGGCCTCAGTGCCGGCGCAGACGATGGCCAGTGCGTCGCCGTATTGGAAGACCTTGGTGTCACACAGAATGGGGCGGTCCCAGCCGTCACCCTTGTTGGTGGGAAAGGTGATCAGACCGGTGATGCGGTTTTTGCCCGGGACGTCTGCGTGGGTCAGCACCTTGAACACGCCCGGCATGGCCTCGGCCTCGGATGTATCGATTCCCAGAATGTTGGCGTGGGGCTCCTTGGCCTGGACCAGGGCCAGGTGCAGTGTGTCGGGGGGCATTTTGAGGATCAGGTCGGCACCATAGTCCATGATGCCGGTGACGCGGGCCACGGATGTGGGTTTGGGGATGCGCGTGCCCCAGACCCTGCCGTCCGGGGGCAGCATGTAGATGAGTTCGTCCCTGGACATCTCGCCGCGCAGAACCTTGGCCGCGTCCATGACAGCGTCCACGAGTTGCTTGTAGCCGGTGCAGCGGCAGGCGTTGCGGTGCTTCTGGAACCAGTCGCGGATATCCTCGCGGCTGGGATCCGGGATGGCGTCCAGCAGGGCCTTGGAGGAGACAATGAAGCCCGGGGTGCAGAAGCCGCACTGCGCCCCCCCGTGGAGAATCCAGGCCAATTGAATGGGGTGAAGGTTCGTGGGCGTGCCGATACCCTCGACGGTGGTGATGGCCGCGCCGTTCTCCAGACGTTTGAACAGATAGGAGCAGGAGCGCACCAGCTTGCCGTCCAGGATCACGTTGCACGCGCCGCAGTGTCCTGATTCGCATCCGATCTTGACGCTGGTGAGCAGCAGCTGTTCACGCAGCACATGGGCCAGGCTGGCGTCCGGTTCGGCCAGAACGGTTCTGGTCACGCCATTGACCAGCAAAGACTTCTTGAGCATGGCTTGCCTCCTGTTTGATGGGATCTCCGGCCCCAGGCCGGGGGAGCTGCCCTGAAAGGCGGACCTTGCGGGGAAACCTTCATAAAAGGTTCCAGCCCGTTAAAACCCGATCACGAGTTTTTGTTCCTGGCAGGGACAGGGCAATGGACACATTTTCCTATTGCCCATCATAGGGCGTGCCATGCACAGCGCAATGGGGAAGATTGGGAGAGGAATGGTAGGAGGGTACTACCACTGCTCAAGGGAGAGCAGATAGGTGGAAAGGTTGACCCTCTTGTTGCTGATGGAGAGCTTCCTGCGAATGTTCTTGCGATGGAAATTCACCGCGTTGATGGAGATTCCCAGTTGATTGGCTATGTCCTTGGTCTGCAAACCGGACTTGACCAGCATGGCCACCTGCAATTCCTGGGGCGTGAAGGCCAGGTCCAACAGCCTGGTGCGGGTGGTGAAGGGAGAGGTGGCCTCCTCAAGGCTGGAGCGCAACTGACGCAGACATTCGGCCTGTTCCGGATCAAGGTGCGAGTGGGAGAGCTTCTCGAAAAACGGCGTGGCCAGGGTGCGCACGTTTGAGGCCATGCGCTCCCGCAGTTCTTTGCGCAGGGATTCCCGCTCCTCCAGCAGGGTGGCGATGAGCCCTGAAACCTCTTCATTCGGGGTGGATTGGGGTTCGCTTCGAGGGGCTTCGGTGCGCAACTGCAGGCGGTCCAGGGCAAAGGCGAAGACCTTGGCCATGCGGCTCACCACGTCGAGCTGTTTTTCGGTGTATCCGCCCGGCGCGTTGGCCAGGCTGATCTGCCCCTTGAGCTGGTTTCCGGAGATGGCCGGAGCAGAGAGAAAGCTGGCTACAGGGTCGTGGTCGTCGGGCAGCCCCACCGACGCTTCGTGGTCCCTTGGCGAGTTGGTGTAAAAGGCTTGCCTGGTGTTCAGGCTGTGTCCCCACAGGGCTGGGTAGGAGCCGTTTTCGTCGATGGGGAATACTATCCCCTTGAAGCCGCTGTCTATTCGGCAGGAGTGGCCGATCATGCCGGTAAGGGTGTGGCAGATGTTGTTTCTGGTGGCCGGGTCGATGACCGAGGCGTACCCCAGGGTGCTGCCCGTGTACATCTTGGCGTGGTTGAGGGCGATGTTGGCGATGCCGGTAATGGACTGACCGGAAGTGAGGAGGTCGTACGACAATAGCGAAACGGCCTCATCCGCCGCTCCGTGGGTGTCTTGTCTCATGGTTGCTCCTGGGGGAGCATCGCGTGCTCGGTTTGTCGTAACAAGCAAGAATTACGAGTAATCAGCTACCCATCACGCAAAGTATATGTAGAGTGACAATAAATGACAACCTGTCCGGCAGCCGGAAGTTCCCAGCTATTTGTCGTTTGGTGTAAAAAAGTCTGTTTTCGAAAATAATGTTGATAATGGTTTTCGTTTTCAATAAAGTGGAATCCATTCCGTTCGGCGGCAAGAGTCCCGATCCCGCTACGAGATTTGTTCAGAATGTTTGACATCGCTTCCCTTTGAAAGCCGTGTCAACCGAAAACGATGCCGTGGAATACTGCCAGCACGTCACAGAACCGAGTAGGAGAAACACATGGAGGAGACAACGGAGCGCGCCGAATTCTTTCCCCTTGGCCAGGCGCGGAAGGTGCTGGACTATTTGGCAGGCATCGGGGTGGGAGTGAAGATCAACCTGCTCCTCCTGGTCGTTGGGCTGCTGCCCCCTCTGGTTGCGTTGCTCATGCTGCAACACCGGAATCTGGAGGAGTTCCAGAACGCCCTGGCGCTGTATATCGCCGTCACCATCCTGCTCTACTACCCCCTGGGGCGGTTGGTGCAGGAGTTGGTGGTACTTCGCCAAACACGGCGCATCAACCGCTACGTGGACGAGGTCAAGACCGGGCGCCGCACGCCGGAGTTCACACTCCCAAAGGAAAAGGGGGACGAGCACGATTTTCTGCGGCTGCAGCGCAACATCTTCTGGATGGTGCAGGGGCTGCAGACCCGGGAGACACGGCTGCGCGACACCTTGCACCAGCTGGAAAAGGCCCATGAGAAGACCGCTGCCATGAACCTGAAACTCTCGGACGCCTATGTGAAGCTTAGGGAGGTGGACGAGATGAAGACCAACTTCCTGTCCATGGTCTCCCATGAGCTGCGTACCCCCCTGACTTCCGTGCTGGGCTTCACCGAAATAACACAAAATGATCTCTCAAATGTAATATTTCCAAAGGTCTCTGGGACTGAAAAAAGAGTACAGCGAGCCATACAGCATGTCCGGAACAATCTGGAAATAATCATCGCCGAGGGGGAGCGCCTCACGGCCTTGGTCAACGACGTGCTGGACATCGCCAAGATGGAGGCCGGCAAAGTCGTTTGGAAGAACGAGAATTTCCACATCGAGGAGATACTGAAGCGGGCCCTGGCGTCCACAGCGGCGCTGTTCAGGGACGGGCGGGTGCGCCGCAGGCTACGGCTCGAAGGTGAGTTGCCGCGCCTGAACGGTGATCGCGACCGACTTATCCAGGTGGTTGTGAACCTGATATCCAACGCGGCCAAGTTCACGGAGCAGGGAGAGGTGACATGCCTGGCCGAACTCTGGGATTCTCCGGAGGGCATACCCGGGGTGCGTGTGTGGGTGACGGACTCCGGCGTGGGCATTGCCCCGGAAGATCTGGACAAGGTCTTCGACAAGTTCAGGCAGGTGGGCGACACGCTTACGGGAAAACCCTCGGGCACCGGCCTCGGCCTGCCCATCTGCAGGCAAATCGTCGAACACCACGGGGGGCGTATCGGAGTGCGCAGTACGCCGGGACAAGGCAGCGAGTTCTGGTTCACCCTGCCAGGCGAGGAGTTGAAAAAGCGGGCCGAGCATGAGGCCCTGAACGCGTTCATGGAGTCCAACGGCCGACGGCATGTGGATTCCCTGGCAACACGCGCGGGACTGGATGCCGGGAACGTTCCCGCTCCAGGAGTGCCCCGGCCGGGTGTTTTACTGGTTTCCGGCAGGAGGCGCGTCAGGGAGCACCTGCGCCAGCGCCTCGGCGGCATGGGCATGGTCGCTCATGGGGCGGATAACATCGCCGACGCCCTGGCCATGGCGCAACGGGCACCATTGGAACTCGTGGTGGTGGAGCTGGACGACTTCGGCCAGAAGGGCGTGGAGTTCGCCACCGCCCTGCGCAAGCAGCGCCGCACCGGGGGAGGCCCAGGTGCTCGCATTGAGCTGCTGGGGAGAGACGGAACACGGCTTTGCCGTGGCGCTGGACAGGCTGTTGGCACGGCCGGTGAGACTCGGCGGGCTGCTGCGGGAGTTCGAGATCCTGAACGTGCCCCATGGCGCGAGAATTTTGATGGCTGACAGCGATCCCGCGTTCATGAGCGGGATTGGAAAGGTGGATCGAAGAGCGCGGTTATGTGGTCGACCTGGCCGTGAGCTTGGAGGAATGTCTGGAGCTGGCCGAAGCCGGGAACCCGGAGCTGCTCATCGCAAGGACGCGCTTTGCCCTGCGCTGGGATATCCTGCGGATGTTACGGCTGGAGCGGGGATTGTATGATTTGCGGGCGGTGCTCTTGTCCTAGTGTGAATGTCCTCGAAATTCAGGGCTATGCATTTCGAGGAGCATCGCTTCGCTGAAAACGGCGGGGCGGTATCTCTGCCTCTCTTGGTGTCGTGTGACGTGCACTGGTTGTTGAACAGAGGAACGTAATGGCTGCAACATTGGGTCGCCTGTTCGGGCAATCCGAATTTCAAGGTGAAGGTACTGGAAACAAACAAGGTGGAATGCGTTCATGGTGAAGTTGCGGCACATATTGAAGCGTAAACAGGCTGTGGGCCTTCTGCAGGACATTGCCGACAGCTTTGCCGCGCCCATATCGGTCTTCGATGCCAAGGGAAAGCTGGTCTTCGGCCCGTCGGGGAATCAGGGGGTGGAGGCACCTCTCGTGGTCAATGGCGAGCACCTGGGCTCGGTGAAGTCGGATGTCACCGCGGCGGCGGTGTCCGCGTCCGTGCTGAGCGCCTACATTTCCCAGGAGATCGAGAAGGTGATGCTCAGCGAGGGACACCTTGGGCAAGTATAACGAACTCGCCGTGCTCTACGAGGTGTCACCTCGCCTGATTGAGCTGCGGGAACCCAGGGAGCTCGCCAGACAGGTGTTGGACTGGGCCATGAGCATGATCGAGGCCAGTTCCGGGGTGCTTGTCCAGGAAAAAAAGCACGGAATTTTCGAGGTGCTGGCCTGCCGGGGGGATGAAAAACTGGCGCGCTCCTGCCTCGGGGGCGTGCACTCCCTGCTGGTGAACTCGGTGCGGCAGGGGAAGTCGGAAATCGTCAACAACGCCATGGAGGATTACCGGGTAACGACTGATAAGGCCAATGGGGAGGGCGGCAAGCCGGTGTTGTCCGGGTTGTTGTGCGCGCCCATCCTGGACCTGGGGGGGGCGGAATCCGTTTCCGGAGCCGTGCTGCTGTTTCATTCCCGCGCACAGGAGTACACGGCCCGGGACATCAAGCTGTTGCAATGCCTGGCCTGCCAGACCGGCATGGCCCTGCAGAACAACAGGAGGGGGCGAAAACTGTGTTTGTAGCGGGAGAGACACGACAACCAGGCCCTCCTGGGCTTTGCCCCACAAAAGGTTGGAACATGGAAGGATTGCGCAACCTCAAGATTTTGGTGGCGGAAGAAAACCCCGTGACGCAGCGCGTGCTTTCCAACATGCTGCTCTATTGCGGGCACTCGCCCGTAGGGTTCGCCGACACCGCCGAGTCAGTGTTGGATACCCTGGCCAACGGCGGCGTGGATATGGCGATACTCAACTGGAACCTGGTGGCGGACGCCGACTTCGCTTTGGTCAAGGAGATACGGAAAAAGAACATGAATGACGGTATGCCCATCATGGTCATGGTGCCGGGTATGGACGAGGCGTGCGTTTCCCAGGCCAATGGACATGGAATCAAATTTTGCATTCCCAAGCCCATACCCGTGCACCTGCTTCCTGACAAAATTCAGGAAGCCATGCTCGCGGGCTCCCATGGAGCGGCAAGACAGGTCGGATTGGATAGTTCCCCGACCCCCAAAGCGGCGGTGGGGCATTCCAGCCCCGGCATGGATAAGTCTGCCCAAGGCAAGGACCAATGGGGGCGCGGTATCCTGGACATGGTCATGCCCATGATTCCAGTGGTGGAAGAGAAAGCGCCCGAATTCGTCACAAATATGCCTGATCCCATGGAGGCCGTGCCCATGAAGAAAAATAACAAGAAGAAACAGGGGATGACGGACAAGGAGACCGTAAAGGGCGAGGCCGCCGAACAGGCCAAGGTTCATTACAGCATGGGGCGGGAGGCCCTGCGCTCCCGCGACTACAAGGAGGCGGCGCGGGAGTTCGAACTCGCGGTGCGTCACTGCGGCACGTTCCCCGAGGCCTACAAGGGGCTGGGTCTGGCCTATCGGGCCATGGGCGATCTCCCCAGGGCCAGGACATGCTGCAACAGGGCGGCGCAGTTCTACGTACGCTCCGGCAGGAACCAGCTCGCGGCAAAGCTCTACCAGGAGTTGGTAAAGGCGCGTCTCAAGCCCCTGAACCCCTTCAAGACCATGGGGGATCTCTACAAGTCCAATGGCAAGCTCTCAAAGGCCGTGTCCCTTTACGAACTGGCCGCCCAACTCACACCCACGGATCCCATGATCGCCTACAACCTGTTTCTGCTCTATCGACGGCACGGCCATGCGGACAAGGCCCTGAGGACAGTAACCCGGCTCTTGGAAGCCTACAGGGGCGTTACCGATGAAACACGTAGAAAGAACGTTGCCTGGGCCGAAGGGGTGTACCGCAAGATGACGGGGTGCGCCTTTGGCCAGGAAGGAGAGTCCGGCATGGTGGAAAACAAGGAGGAGAGCACCGGGCCGGTGATTCTCATTGTGGACGACGAACCCCATATTCGCATTCTTTTGGAGCGCTCCCTGGAGTCCCTGGAGGATGACGGCGTGACCCTGCTCTTTGCCGAGGACGGAGAAGAGGGATTGGACATCATCAAGAACAGGCAGCCCGACCTGGTGTTTCTGGATGTGATGATGCCCAAGATGAACGGCTTCGCGGTGTGTGAGATCGTCAAGCAGCACCTTGGCATGAACGATGTCTATATCATCATGCTTACGGCAAAGGGGCAGGAGTTCGATCGCAAGAAGGGGCTGGATGCGGGTGCCGACGTGTATATGACCAAACCGTTCCGCCCCCAGGAACTGGCCAATCTGGCCAGGGCCGTACTTGATCTGTAAGCTGCTCAGCACGGGGAGAGGCACAGGGGGAAAGGGTTTTTCGTTTTTCCCCCTGCCACCGCCTGTGCCCCTTGGTATCGATTTGTGAACCACCAGCGCTGACGAACCTTTCCGGAACAACCCTCCCTTCAACACCCCCTGAATCCTCCCCTGAATTCAAGGGAAATCCGCCTGAAACAAGGCGGCCGGGCGACACAGCTTCTGCCCCTTGATTGAGCGATCAATGTATAATGTTTATTCATGATTATTGTGTTCAAAAGAATTATTAACAATGGTTGCCAAGCGTAAGGCAAGGGCGCTTGTAAATTTTGTGTATTCCGTAAAATCAACTTGTTTGTCATAGTGTTCAGAAAGTATACAGATGGTGTTTTAGGTAAATTTTAGGCAATTGGCAGCACAGAACAGATGTTGTGCGTCGTTTGATGCGGCTTGGCCGCTATTTGCCAGGTTGATGATGCTAATAAAATGGCCGGTTCATCGAGATGCCATGAAGCTCAAGTGAATGAAGTATGGAACTTCGCTTGCCCTGATTGCAGTATCGTGGGAGGGGTTGTTCCCCATGCTGAGGGTGAGGGATCACCACAACGGCCTGGTCAAGCTGTGGCGTGCTGCGCAGTGTGTGCTCCATGGGGGCAACCCCTATGCAGTGACCTTCTGGATCGGGCTATCACGCGCAAAGTGGCGCCACAGAACGATATATGGAAGGTCGCCTCCATCGCTCCAAAGGCCGGATTCTCCGAAAACGAGCCGTGCTCTCCCACTGACACCACCTATTCACCCGCGGCCCTGGGACTGCTCACTCTGGCCGGTTTGCTGCTCATGCTGCGCAACGAGGACAGGCCACTGATGATGGCCTTGGGGGTGGTGCTGCTCCTGTTCAAGCCCACCTTCGGAATGCTTCTGCTCGCCTTCTTCCTGAACAGGAAAAACATTGCGCCGATTCTTCTGGGACTGGCCGTATGCTTCGTCTTGTCCGTGTACATGGCCGCCATGACGCACGAAGGGGTCATGACGCTGGGGCGACAGTGGCTGGACGTGGGGTGTACTACAGCTGGAACAAGCACTGGAGCACCAGGGAGTGGTCTCCCTGGTATCTGCGCTATGTGTTGTTGGGCGGCGCAATGGCGCTGTGCATCGCCTGAAGGAAAGAGCTGGGGCGGGAAGGCGTGGCCTTTGCCGGTGTCATCTACCATCAGGTGTATGACTTCGTGCTCTGCCTGCCCTTTTTCGCCATGTTTCCGGACCAGCGATTGTACCTGAGGAGTTTCGCTCAGGGAGTGAAACAGAGCGTCCGGTGGCGGATGTACGCGGCTGTTGCATACGCGGTACTAGCGCTTGGGGGGGTGAATGTCCGTCCGAACGTCCTGGGCGAGCCGCATGTCCGCCATTTCAAAGCGCGGGTGAACAGCTACGAGGCCATGGTCATGGCCCTGTTCGCCGTATACATCCTGGTGCGGACCGTTCTGACGCGGAGAAAGGCGTTGCGCCATGTTCTCGATCGCTCCGGACAAGATGTGGCGGATGTGCCGGGTGAGGTCGCTTTGCCCGACATGCTCGGCATGCGTGACTTGCGGGACAGGGTCTAGCCGGTACCGTCCCGCCCCGTGCTGTGAGCGCATGCTAGTCTGGAGTTCGTGAAAGTGAAGCGCGAGGGGAAGAATCCTTGTCAAAGGCTTTCCCCTCGCCAAAGTTTTTGAAGGAGTTTATTTACAGGGATTGTCGCTGTCCAGGGTCTTTTGGGGCGGGGTGGTAACCTTGCCGGAATGGTCGATGCAGCCCCACAGACCGCCCTCCATTGCCCAATGCTCCCCGTACATCACCTTTTTGCAGCCTTCGCAGAACACGGCGTGGCCATCCTGAAAGGGTTCCACCCAGAGAAAGCGCGCTGGAATTGCCTTGCGGCCCGTGTTGTCGATGAATCCGTACTTGTCACCCTCCACATAGCGGGCCAGGCCCTCGCGAAACTCGTCCGGCCAATTGTCGAAGATAAAAGGTTTGGCCACGATCTCACCCTTGGTGTCGATCCATGCGAACCCCTTGTCCTTGTCCATTACAGGTGCGATGCCGCCAGAGGTGAACTCTCCGGCAAGGGTGAAGCGTTCCTCCAGGGCGAGCTCGCCCTTGGCGTTCACATATCCCCACAGGTTGGTGTCGGGATTTTCCCGGGGCTTCAGTTGAATGGCGTGAGCGGTCTGTATGAGCGGGAGCGACAGGCAGAGAAGCGCGAGGCAGCCGAGGGCGATGCGTTTCATGGGAAGGTCTCCTATGGGTGAGGTGTGATGGCGCTGTCTTTCCAGTTCCACCATTTAAGCAACTCGGGGTCATGCTCCGACTCGGAGGCGAAGTACACGGCGCACCGGAACACGTAGAGCATGCAGCGGTCCACATGCCCTCCCTGGAGGGCGCACAACTCCTGGTACATGCGCTCGGGGTCGGCTCCGGAAAGATCGGCGACACGGGAAAAGCCGAGCTGGAGAAGATCCTGCTCAACGGACTTGCCCACACCGGGAATGCGTTGTAAATCCGAGGTAACCGGTTTCATATCATGGCACTTCCAATACACATCGGATTTCCAGATAAACCACAGCAATGAGGTTGGCAATGGCACGAGCTGGAAAGGCCCCCAAGGGCGTGATACTGGCCGGAACACACAGCGGCTGCGGCAAGACAACGGTGAGCCTGGCGCTGATGACCGCATTGGCGCGGCGCTCGCTCACGGTGCAGCCATTCAAGATCGGCCCGGATTTCATCGACCCCGGCCTGCATACCGTGGCCACGGGCAGACAGAGCCACAATCTGGACGGATGGATGCTGGGGCGCGATGTCTGCCGCTCCATGTACGCGCGCTATTCCTGGGATGCGGACATCTCGGTGGTGGAAGGGGTCATGGGTGTGTTCGACGGTGCGTCCGGCAGCGAGGAGACCGGCTCCACCGCCGAGATGGCCAAGTGGCTGGGCATGCCCGTGCTGCTGGTGGTGGACGCCCGCTCCATGGCCCGCTCCGTGGCCGCGTTGGTGCGGGGATTCGTCACCTTTGACCCGGACCTTCGGATCATCGGCGTGCTGTTCAACCGCGTGGGCACGGAGCGTCATCGGGAGCTGATCTGGGAAGCCATGACCCATTGCGACGGATGCCAGGACATCCCCATTCTGGGTTTTCTGCCCAGGAACGAAAAGGTTGAGCTGCCGGAGAGGCATTTGGGCCTGTACACGGCCGATGAGGGAGTGCTGGGGCCCAGGCGTTTGGAGGCCCTCGCGGACTGGGCCGAATCCAACATCGAGATCGGCCGCCTGTTGAATTTGCTGCCGCACCCCCGGCTGGTGGATGCCAGCGTTGCGGCGCCCCCTCCGGTGCACAGGGTGCGCATCGGCGTGGCCAGGGACAGGGCCTTCTGCTTCTACTACCCCGAGAACCTGCGCATTCTGGAGGCCTGCGGCGCGGAACTGGTGTTCTTCTCCCCTCTGCGAGACAGCGCCTTGCCGAAGAACATCGGCGGGTTGTACATCGGCGGAGGGTATCCGGAACTGCACGCGGCCACGCTCTCCAGCAACGTGGAGATGCGTCGGGCGGTGCTGGCGTTCGCGCGCTCCGGACACCCGGTGTATGCCGAGTGCGGCGGGTTCATGTACCTGATGGACGAGCTCCGCACCGAGGAGGGACCCTACCCCATGACAGGGGTGTTCCAGATGCAATGCGGCATGGGGCGTGGGTTGCGCTCCCTCGGATATCGAGAGGTGGTGACACGGGAGGCGAGTTTGTTCGGTCCGGCCTGGACCATGCTCAGGGGACATGAGTTTCACTATTCCGACAGGTTGGACGATGACGCGGAAGCGCGTTATATTTACAAGATAATGGACAGGCGCGGCTGGCTGCCCGTGCGCGAGGGCTTTGCGCGCGACAATGTGCTGGCTTCCTACGTTCATGTTCATTTTGGAAGCAACCCCCGGGCCGCGGCAGCCTTTGTGGCCGCCTGTGTCGGGGAAACATCATCGGACCGTGAATGAAGACAGATTTTCCAGACTCTCCGCCTCCAGCGGAAATCGAGGCCCGCTCCTTTGCAATCATCGATTCCGAGGTGCCGGAACCGAGGCCTTTTCAAGGCTCGGAATGGGAAGTGGCCAGGAGGCTGGTGCATACCAGCGCTGATTTCGAGCTCCTGGGCAATATCCGCTTTCACCCGAAGGCCATTGAAAGCGGCATGGCCGCGTTGCGGCGCGGCTGCCGCATAGTGACGGATACGGAGATGGCCCGGGTGGGAATTCCGGTACGTCGCCTGGATCCTCTGGGAGCCACCGCGCTGTGTCTGCTCAACGAGCCGGGTACCGCCTCCCTTGCAAGGGAGCGCGGGCTGACTCGGACGGCTGCGGCAGTGGACGTGGCCCTGGAAGGGCGCTCCAGGTTTTTGCCCATGGGAGTGCATGGGAGCATAATGGCAATTGGCAACGCGCCCACGGCCCTGCTGCGGTTGCTGCGGCAGTTGCAGGACAACCCCGAGGCCCAACGCCCCTCCCTGATCATTGGCATGCCCGTGGGATTTGTGAACGCGGAGGAGTCCAAGGAGTGCCTCATGCGGCAGGAGGAAATCCCCTACATCACTATTCAGGGGCGCAAGGGGGGCTCCCCCCTTGCCGCGGCAACGTGCAACGCCCTTGCTGTGATGGCGCTCAGGAAATGAACTCAAGGCTCCACCGTGATGTGCAGGGTGTATGATTCCTCCGCGCTGTCCTTCCCCTCCCAGATTCGGAAATAGCCCAGGACCAGGTCGCCTGAAAGCGTTGCTTGGGGCGAATTCGCACGAAAACAGAGGGTTGTTTTACCTCCGGCACCAGGCATATTATCTGTTCGTGGGGGAATGAATTCCTGGCTTTCCAGTTCCAGCAGATTTGCGGGTACAGAGACCTCGTGCCAGTCGTATCCCGTGGAGGGATTCGAGGGCAGGGTTATGCGTAGGCGCTCACCCGCCCTGAGATGTACCTTGGTGCCGTTGTTGTCGGGCCCCAGGGTGGAGTCGGCGATGGCCATCTCCAGGGTTGCGAGAAGACCTGCCAGGAGCAGGAAAAAAAGGGGAACGGATACCGTTTTTTTCATCTTGGCTACCTCATGCATGTTTTCTGCAGAATAGGGGATTACTTGGGGGCAGTATATCCTGTTTTGACAAAAAAACTGTAAAATGATTGACCGGTGTTATGAGCCGTCACAAGGCGCATGGATACGGAGAGGTCCATGCGTGGGTGTGTGGCATGACGAGGTGAGTTGTTCTTCTTCTGGTGCAGTGTACAAAACACTGTCCAGGATGTGTTCCAGCTTGACATGCCCACGGGAGTTTTCAAGAGACATTCAAGAAACTTATGTAGATAGCTTCCATTCTGTTGCGGGGGATACTGATGCTTGCGTTCCTACCGGTTTTGTGGTCTTTGAGTTTTTCCACAGGGGGGGCACCTGCTCAGTAGTTTCGATTACACTACCGTATCATCATTATATTTGTCCTGATACATTGAAATCATATCCTGGATGGCCCATAGGGCTTTGCACGAAAAGGAAACGATTATGGCTGTGACTGTCGTAGGAATGGGTATAGACCCTGACAATATGCCGCCAAAGAATCTGGCGAAAATTCTCGAAGCCGATGTTCTGGTGGGGGGGCAGCGCCATCTCGACGCATTTCCCGGACACTCGGCCGAGAAGATTCGAATTACCGCGCCTCTGGACCCCATTATCAAGCTAATCGACGCCAAGGACCGGGAGAGCAAGAACGTGGTGGTCATGGCCACAGGCGACCCCATGTTTTTCGGCATCGGAGCCACTCTGCTCCATGAATTGGGTGGAGACCGCGTGGAAAGCATGCCCAATGTCTGCACGCTGCAGGTCGCGGTTTCCCGGGCCAAGATCCCCTGGCCCGAGGTGACCACGGTGTCCCTGCATGGCCGGGATGACATACACCTCCTGTTCGAGGCCCTGATGTACAACTCCAAGGTGGCCCTGCTCACGGACGCGCGCAGCATCCCGGCGTCCATCGCCCAGGCCCTTCTGGACAAGGGCGTCACCAACTACCGCATGTGGGTCTTCGAGGACCTGGAGAGCAACCGCGAACAGGTGGAGTGCTACGACCTCAAGACCGCCAGCGACAAGAGCTTTTCCAAACTCAACTTCGTGCTCCTCGAGCGCGTTGGGCCTATGCCCGGAGCCCTGTACCTGGGGATTCCGGACGACCACTTCGTGACCCAGGAGGGTCTGATCACCAAATGGCCCGTGCGCGCCACCAGCCTGGCAGCCCTGCGCCTCACCCCGGGTAACGTTTTCTGGGACCTGGGCGCCGGTTGCGGAGCCCTGTCCATCGAGGCCGCCGCCATCCTGGTCAACGGGCACGTGCTGGCCGTGGAAAAACGCTCGGACCGGGTGGCCCTCATCCGCGAGAACATACGCCGCTGTAACGCATTGCTGGTGGAAGCCGTGCACGGCACCATGCCCCGCTGCCTGCAGGATCTGCCCGACCCGGACCGCGTGTTCATCGGCGGCGGGTTGAGCCGGGACATCACCATCCTCGAGAATGTCATGGAGCGCCTTCCCTCCGGGGGGCGCATGGTGGTGAACTGCGCGCTCATGGAAACCCTGTGTTCCACCCGCGCCCTGCTCACCGAGCAGGGCTGGAAGCCGGAGGTGACCCTGCTGCATGCGGCCCAGTCCATGCCCCTCGGCACGGACATGCACCTGCAGGGGGGCAACCCCATCTTCATCGTGTCCGTCAAAAAGCCCTGACACGCATTTCCTGGACTATATTCCGAGGGGGCGGTTTATCCCCCTCGGATTTCCTTTCTTCAGCTTTTTCAAGAGCTGCGTCAGTTGTCAGGAGGCCGAAGACTACGTCTCTTTCCGGTAACTGATGAGTGATAACTTCATGTTTTAAAAGTCAAATGTACTTTCTGACACGAATCCTGTTCACTATGTTAGAGTGTTTCGGTGGAACGGATGGTCATCCATGCCGCCGAACCCTTGGACAGTGTTGGACTGCTACCGGTAGGTGATGGATCTTAACCATAGGAATATATAAATGGAAAAGGTTTACTTCATTGGGGCTGGGCCGGGCGATCCGGACTTGGTTACGGTCAAGGGGCGCAAGCTCATAGAGCGAGCCGGACTGGTGTTGTACGCCGGGTCCCTGGTGCCCCGCGAGCTGGTGGCCTGCGCCGCACCCGAGGCCGAGGTTGTTGATTCCGCGCCCCTTGATCTGGAGGCCATCACCTCCATGATGATCGACGCGGCCCGCGCGGACCGTCTGGTGGCGCGGGTGCACACAGGCGACCCCACCCTGTTCGGTGCCTTGATTGAGCAGGCCCGGGTCCTGGAGGAAGCGGGCGTGGAGTACGAGGTGGTGCCCGGGGTGAGCGCCGTGTTTGCGTCCGCCGCCGCTGCCAAGGTTTCCCTGACCATTCCGGAGATCTCACAGAGCGTGATCATCTGTCGCACATCGGGGCGTACGCCCGTGCCTCCGAATCAGGAGCCCGCGGCCTACGCCCCCCATGGCGCGCCCTTGGCCATCTACCTCTCCGGGCAGACTCCCCGCGAGGTGGCAAAGAGCCTGTTGGAGGCTGGCATGAAACCGCAAACCAGGGTGCTTCTGGCACACAGGGTGGGGTGGCCCGAGCAGGAGCTCATCTGGCACACTCTGGATGAAATGATGCGCGTCACCCTGGATGACGCGCTCAAGCGCCAGACTCTCTTTCTGGTCATGCCTCACAACTCGGGAGATACGCCCCGTTCCTTGCTCTATGATCCGAAAAAGGAACATGGTTTCCGTTGCGCGGGAGAGGGCTGAGATAATGCCCTCGAAAGAAGGGGTATTGCGAGGGGAAATTCTTTGATGAATAGTATTCTCCACCTCGCACTCCCTCTTTCCAAATTATATTGTAAAGAAATGTTCGGTAATGGCGTCAAGGGGAAACTATATTTGTATTGTGATCATCTGTGGTGCATGATCTGACTGCAGACGTTGCCTAGGCATTTTTCTGTGGCAATCCTTGGCAGAAATAACCGAAAAGGGGACAGCATGGAAATTCTGCGGATCAGGACAGGCACCCGCGAGGAGCTGGTGGACATCACCAGCGAGGTCAAGGCCCTTGTCAGGGAAAAAGGCTGGCAGGACGGCATGCTGTTGCTCTTCTGCCCCCACACTACGGGAGCAGTGACCATCAACGAGGCGGCCGACCCCAGCGTGAAGCGGGACATCACCGTGAACATGGCCAAGCTGGTGCCCCTGAATGGTGATTACCGCCATGCCGAAGGCAACAGCGACGCGCATATCAAGTCCTCCATGTTCGGACCCGAACAGTTGCTCATTGTGGAGCAGGGTTTGGTACAACTTGGCACCTGGCAGGGGATCTATTTTTGCGAGTTCGATGGCCCCCGCACCCGCACGCTCTGGGTCAAGTGGATGCCTACTTCGGATTGAAAATCTGATAATGCCGGATTTGGTCTCACTGGAGGTTTATTGTGGAAAAGCTCTTGCTCATTGCTCTTACGAGTGTTCTGTTCTTGGCACTCTGCACTGATTCGTCCATGAATCTAAAATCCCATAATTTGGCTGTGTAACTTGGAAAAATGATGTTTTTTGGAAAAGGAAAACCATGTATACTTGAGTGTTTCTTGTAAGCTGAAGGGCAATGGATGTATGGGGATGTTTCAAGCGGTGCATCTGCATCATTTAGCGAACCCTGATCATTGAATAAGAATTGTGAATATGTTTTGGATATTCATAAATGCTTTGCCTGATGCGCATGCTTGAATAACGCGGACTATTAGATCGTTTTGCATTGGAAGTGTTGCAGTACAAAACAAATAGATGAAGGATGACTTCAGGCTTCCCCCGGATTGCGTGCAAACGCCCTTCACCTGGAAGAGCTCCGGGCCTCCGATTGTTCCGATCTCCAAGGCTCGGATTTCAGCGCTGTCCGAGGTCAGCCACCATGGTTGTGCAACATGGGGAATTTATAGCCAATTTTATAGTATTATGAAAACATTCCTGCCTATTACTCTTGCCATTTTTCTGTTCATTGCTCCCTGTACTGCCCAGGCAAAATCCGCAAAGCTCGGCTATCTGGCTCGGGAACTCGCGACCAGACTTTGTTCGAGAAGAAGCAGGTCCTTTAGACAGGGCTGCGCTATCTACGCGAGCCTACGGCTGGATTTTCAAAAAGATGCCAAGGACGCCTTTCCTGGATGTGTGGCAAATTGCACCTCCAATCACCCGGACGAGGTTTCGAACCTGAAACAGTGCCTTGCGGGATGCAATTACGCGAAATCAAAGGATCGCTAGCAATCTATCCGTTTTTTCAGTGATTCACTGGGATCTTCCGGCTGCGTAGAAACATGACCAGGGCATGATGCCGCTGCACCTTCGGAACTGGTTACTCCAGGCTTTCCTCTGTTTCCGTATCCGTCCCCTTCACCTGAATGAGTTCCGGGCCTCCGGTCTTTCTGGGGCGCAGGCTGTGGATGGCGTCGGCGTGGGTGCCGAAAAGGTCCACAGGGTGGTGGCTGATGACCAGCACCTGCAGGTCCAGCTCCCCGGCGATGCGCGAGACCAGCTTCATGAACACGGGCACCAACTGCGGCTTGAGCCAGCAGTCCTGCTCATCCAGCACCAGGAAGGGGCGGTGCAGTGCCGGGTCCAGGCGTGAGATGGCGATGAGCCGCAGCCCCACGGAGAGGATGTTGCAGGCCGAGCCACCCTGCCCCCTCATTATGTCCTCCACGCCTTCCGGGCTCTCGATGTAGAAATTCACGTTCAGGCGGTTGCGGCTGATTTCCCGGGTGGAGCACAGACTGCGCTCCTGCCCCAGAATCTCTTGCAATGCGTGACTCAGGTTGGCCTCTATCTCATCCAGCACCTCGCCGAACAGGGCCTTTGACAGATCCTCCAAGCGCCCCTTGGCCTTGGGGGCGAGTTCCAGGAATTCACGGGTGGCCTCCCATCTTTTTCTGCAGGCCGCGTGGGCGTTCACTCGTTCCCTGGCCAGCCCCTGCAACAGATCGAAGCGGCGCACGCAGGCGTTGAGCTCGCGCTCAAGCTCCTGGGAAGGCGCTGACTCGTCGCCGGGTATCACTGTTGTTCCTCTTGCTGTTCGATGTCCGCCAACCCCTGGTTCACTTCCTGGATATGGGTGCGGTACTCGCTGACCAGCCGGGCGTTCTCAGTTCGTTTTTCCTGCAGCAGCTTTTCCAGCTCCTCGGGATCCGCCGTGCCGTATGCCTCGGTGGCCTGGGCCTCGAGCTCGGCCAGCTGACGCTCCAGGTTTGCCAGGTTCTCCTCGGTGCGGACCTTCCTGTCCCGCAGAGTTTCGTATTGCTGCTTCAGGCCCTGGAGCTCACGCTCCAGCGCCTGGTCCTGTTCAAGAGCCTTGTCGGCCATGGATGACCTCCTCGTAAAGTTGCCAGATGAGTTCGGATTCCGGTGATTCGGTTTCGAGATTCTGCTCCAGGAACTGCTTCAGGCCGAGGCCCTCGCGTGTGCGGCGCGAGGCCAGTCGCTTGAGCCCCTGCACGAACTGGGACTCGCGGTCCTTCAGGCTCTCGGCGCCCTCGGGCAACTCCTGGTCCGGAAAGATCTCTGCAAAGGGCGCAACCGGAAGCTCGAAGCGCTCGAGTTCGTCCGTGCACTCGGGTGTCCAGATGGCGGCCACGGGCTTGCGATTCAGGTTGAAGCGGGTGAACTGCATGCGCACCAACCCCCCGGGGTTTACCCAGCGGGTCTGCCCCTTGATCTGCGTTGGTTGAGGGCGATGGATGTGGCCGTTCACCACCCAATCCACGCCGGGAATATCCTTGATGCGCAGTGGCTTGTCCAGAAAGTCCGGGAATCCGAGATTATGGTGCGTGACCCAGATGACCTGGTCCTCATTGCCGCGCTCAAAGCTCTCAGGAATGGGAGTGAAGTCTGGTGATGCGCCGAGTAGTACGGTGCGCCCCTGGCAGCGCAGGATAAACTGCGGCCCCTGCTCCTGCATCAGATTGATGACCCCTGCCGCGTCCAGCACGGCCAGGGACACGTCCGAGGTGAAGCGTGCCTGATACTTGTCGTGGTTTCCCACCAGAACCCACGGCTTTCTATAGCACTGTGACCAGTGTCCAAAGAAACTTATCAATGTGACAAGAAGACTATTTGGATTTTCTCTGGGCCAATGGAACATGTCTCCCAGAAACACCGGAACAAGGTCCCGGCGCTGAGCCTCTCGAAGGCCAGCATCCACCTTGTCCAACACCTGCCGCGGATACCCCTCCTGCCTCTGGCCTGGGGGGATGGCCGAAAAATGTGGGTCCGCCAGGAACAACAGCCCCTTGGCCTCGAATTCGGGAAGGGTGGAGAGATCAGCCATGGCTGTGCCCCGCGCTGAGAACCTGGTCCAAGGTCATGTGCGCGCCGCAGGTTGGGCAGACGCCCAACTCCTTGACACGGGCGTTGGCCTTACGATTCCACTCCCGCATCTCGCGTTCATGCTCGGTGGCCCGTATGTCCATATCAGCGTGCAGTTTTTTCAAATGACGGAGCTGGCGGATTACTCCACTCAAAGGGGTGAAGTCCTCCAACACCGGAGGGGGACGCAGGCGCTCGTACACCTTGGCGAAGAGAAAGGTCCGGGCAAGGAGTTGGGTCAAATCCATCTTACGGGAAATGTCCACACGCAGGCCAAGCACGGGCGCGAGCACCGGAGGGAGCAGTACGTGCCGCAGGGCCTGAACGGTTTTTCCGGCAACAGCCAGGTTCTCACGGAGTTCCAGCAGGTCGGAGGACGCTGCGGCCAGGGTGGAGCAGTCGAAAAGCGGAGGTGCGGGGCGCAAGGGCGCCAACCCCTGGAGGATGGCCCGGAAAGTACCGGCCTGGGATCGGCCGACGAATATGCCCCTTGTCGCTCGAGCCAGCCCGGGCGTCGGGAAGAGCTCCGGCGGAGTGCGCAGCCCCTGGAGTACCCGGGACTGGGCCATGAACCCCCTATGTCTGGATGAAAGAAGGGTCACGGTACCCAGATGCCGTACAAGGGGGGTCGTTGAGGCGAGGGTGGGTTGCGGCAGTAGCTTTCGGAGCAGGGATACCTGCTGCCCAAGCCGGTATTTGTCACGGAATGTGGTGCGGATGCTTCGGACCTGTGACTCCAGGCGGGGAAGCTCCCGCTCCCGCGCGCGAATGTCCCGCAGCATGTCCTGGGCGTCAAGCATGCCCAGTTCCAGGCCCGGGAGGGGCGCCAGCCGCCGGAGCCCGGCCTCGAGGCTGAGCATGTTCTGCTCCATGGCCCGTTTTTCCTTGTCCGACGCGGACATCTGGGCCTTGAGCAGGTCCTGCATGGCCAGCAGGTGCGCACTTTCGGTGGACGCGGCGAAAAACTGCGCCACAGTGGAGCCGGGGGCGTCGAGCAGGAACACGGGCTGGCGCTGGTTGCCCAGGTGCACGTCCAGCCCCTTGGCCAGATCCTCCCCAACGAGGTTGAGCTTCAAGCGTCTGAGGATGTCCTCAGGGGGTGTGGACCCGAACTTGGCATAGACTTCTGGCTCCTCGGCGCTGTTCTCGTAGAGTTCGTATCGGGCGTGCCCCTTTACCCGGATCCAGACGATGCTGTGCTCCCCGTCCTCATCCTGGAGCGTCACCTCCACGCGTGCCTCCTTGGCGCCGTGGCGGATGAAGGGCGCGGCGGGGGGATTCACGGCCATGCAGCGCAGGGCCTCCACAATGGCGGACTTGCCCGAGTTATTGGGGCCGGTGATCACGGTCATGCCGGGGCCGAGTTCGAGCACCAGGTGTTCGTGGGCCATGAAGTTATGGATTTCGATGCGTGTGATCATGAATAAGGGTCTGATATGAGGAGTAAAGTTAATCGAACTGTTAGCAAGGGACAGGATAGACAAGGAGCGTGCCCAGGGCAAGAGAAGAAAACTGGGAAAGCGAGATGTTCCAATTGGAAGTCATTGGTTCATTACGTTGAGGCTCAGGCTGGTGAAGATCGGGAGGGGAACCCTTTGAGAAAGGCTCCCCTCGTACCGCAGGTACTTGAAGGGGGTTGGGCCGCTTCAGCTACATGAGCCTTTTCAGCCACTTCAGCTTGTTTCCGTACGGAGGGTAGAGCAGGGGCATGTCCATGCACTGGGGTTTGCGCAGCACGCCCTTGGCGTGGGTGAACGCCTCGAACCCCCACTTGCCGTGATAGTGCCCCATGCCGCTGTTGCCCACCCCGCCGAAGGGCAGATGAGAGTTGGAGTTGTGCATGAGCAGGGCGTTACAGCACCCTCCGCCGTAGGGCAGGGTCTCGATGAATTGCCGGTGCCATTTCCTGTTGCGGGAGAATGTGTACAACGCAAGGGGGCGCTCCATGCCCTGCAAACGGGAAATGACCTCCGTGGTGTTTGTGTAGGTGAGGACCAGAAGCAGGGGGCCGAAGATCTCCTCCCGCATGATGGGGCTGCCCCAGGCCACGTTTTCCAGCAGGGTGGGCTCCATGAACAGGTTCCCGCGAACATGCCCCCCTCCGTAAACGATCGAGCCACGCGAGCTTGGGAGCGCCCCTTGTTACCGGGAGCTTGATCGGACAAACCCTGTGGTCGGGGTGTCGCGATCAGGGCCGGATGCCGGCGCCACGCTCCAAGAGTTCGATGAACATGAGGAACTCGGCCTCGGACAGGCGTTGCCGGATCTTGCGCGCAAAGGTCAGGCTGGCCTGGGTGTATGCGTCGGCCACGGAGGTACCCTTCGGGGTCAGGCTCAGGAGCATGACCCTGCCGTCGTCCGGAGAGGTACGCCGCTCCATGCAGCCGTCCTTTTCCATGCGCCGCATGATGGCGGTGACCGCCGGCTTGGTCAGTTGCAATGCCTCGGCCAACTGCCCGGCGGTGAGGGGCTGCATATCCTGGATAACCTTCAGGTACATCAGGTACTTCACGGGCAGATCGCCGCAGTCCAGCTCTTGCAGGGCCTTGACCTTGTCCGAGGTGATTTCGTGCCC
Source organism: Desulfovibrionaceae bacterium (assembly GCA_963674665.2). Classification (GTDB taxonomy): domain Bacteria; phylum Desulfobacterota; class Desulfovibrionia; order Desulfovibrionales; family Desulfovibrionaceae. The sequence goes on from CAXXPL010000002.1 coordinate 32,836, forward strand.
GATGCGCTCCATGCCGATGAGAAAACGTTGCTCCAATACGTCCAAAATGAATCAGCCCTCGTATTTAGTTGGTTCAATGAACTAACTAAATGGGGCAAGAGTGTTGCAGTCAAGGAAAAATCTGCTGATCCGTCTCTCTTGGAAAAATCAGTTTTGAATGTACATGGGCTCAGCGAGCTCTCGGACCAGATGCATGCCCTGGTGCGGGATGCCCATGTCCATGACGTGGGTAGGCACGTTCCATTTCGCGGTGTGCGTACGCAAGAGGGGCAGGAGTTCCTCGAACTCGTCCCTGTTATGAGAGAACACGGAGGTCACCAGGTTCTTGTCCTTCTCGTTGTCATGCAGGTCCTTGGCCACAAGTTGCCGAAGCTCGTCGAAATCCGCAAAGGGGCGCATGGCTGCCACCGGCGCCGGATACTCCAGGGTGGACTCGTACCTGTTCAAGGGCACAATGGAGGCATGCATTAGCGGACGTGCGTCGCCGTTCTCCAGGGCCACATCCGCGAGTTTGCCCCTCTTGATGCACAGCTCCCCGTAAGTGAAGTCGAAATTTGCCGGGTGCATCAGCCCGATGCTGTCCGGCGCAAAGGGGTCGCCGGTGCGGTAGCCCCGGGAAGCAAGGCGAAGTCTTTGCAACAGCTCCTCGAAGATGGATTCGTGGCAATAGATGATGTCCGTGGAGATACACTCGTTGCCGCAGTTCACGGAGACCGCGTCAAGGATGCTGGGGGCCGGGACGTCGTGTGAAAGCACTATGGCGGTGCTCAGGCCCGTGCCGTAGCCGATGACGCGCCTTGGAACGCATTGCCGCTGGATGTCGCGGGTGATGCGCCGCACTGTGGAGTCGCTGCCGAAGTGGATGTAATTCCAGCCGTCCACCAGGGTGTTCTCCAGGAAAAAGGCCCCGGAGTGCGTGGAGACCAGTGACACAGCGCCCAGAAGTATGTCGGCCGTGTCTGGATCCAGCTCATGGCAGGCGCGGGCGAACGCCCGGTGAAACTCCAGGGCCGTGAAGGCGCCCGGCCCACTGCCGCTGGAGCGCAGGATCAGGGCGTTCCGGGAAAGCAGGGTCTGGGCGATGACATACAAGGACTCCTGCTCGGAGTTGCCCGGCAGTATTCCCACCAGAGGGGCGGAGTTGGTGTACAGACAGCCGTCATTGCCAAGTACGCGCCGGTGATAGGCCTCGAGATCGCGACACCAGGACTTCATGAATTCGATGCCGTTTACCACGAAGTGCAGGGGGCTGCCGCTCATGCGGGTGATGAGCTGAAATTTCCAGGGTGTGTCGAAGTAGAAGTCCATGGCCCTGCGCAGGACCCGGGAGATGGTGTCGATGGAGATCTTGTGCAATTCTTCCTGGGCAGCGGAGGCGCATTCTATGGCCGTGGACAGATCCCACTCGGTGGCGTTGCGGATTTCCAAAGTCTGGTCGCCGAACAGATCGAGGAGGATGTTGGAGTTGCCGGCCGCGGGGGGGATCTCCCGCTCCCCGATGATGGTGGGTATGCTGATGACCTGGTTCATGTATTTCCTCCACGAGAGGGGTGTGGGTTCACTCTTTCTAAGGTTCTGAAACAGGGAACGCGAGGAGGAAAACCTTTTGCATAAAGTTTTCCCCTCGCACTATTTCTTAGAGGTCAGTTTGCCTGGCAACCGTGCATGGCCTTGCCCTGGTGGAACTTTATGCGCTCCATTCCGTACACTCTGGAGGTGTTTCGACCGCAGGCGCATGGTTCGCCGTCCCTGCTCAGGCGCGCACCGTCGCCGGTCATGTAGTTCAGGAAGAACATGCCGCCGGGGCGGGTGTTCTCGCCCCTGGCGGTGGTGGAGCCGAGCTTGGAGACAAGCAGGAACCCGAGTTCGTCGGGCGCGGCCAGCCCCTTGAGATCCAGACGTTTGGCCAGTACCAGGGAGGGGCCGAAGCCCAGGTGGAATTCCCGAGGGTGCCTTGAGCAGGTACAGGCGGTGGGGCAGACCTCGGTGGAGCCGAAATGTCCCTTGATGTATGGGATCTGGCGGTCCTGCCCCAGGTGTTCCAACAGCCCTTGGGAGATGGGCATACTGGACCAGAACACGAACCGGAAATCCTTGTTCAAGCGGTTGCTCATGCGCCAGCCGTTACCGTTGCGAGAGTCCATGCGAAGGAATTCGTCCAGGGTGGTTCCCTTGGTCTGGCGGTTTGAGGGATCCTCCGGGGGGGCGAGAACGCCGTTGACCTTGAAATCCCGCATGAGTTCGTAGTTGTCCGCCACGCTGGATCTGGTGGAGGTCCGCCAGTAGAAGTCGCAGCCCAGGGCCGTGAGCATGGTGGCGTAGATGTTGTTGGTGACGTGATCGGCGTTGTAGGCGCCGAAGATGCGTGCCCCGTTCAAGGGGGTGTTCAGGCACTTGAATTCGTCCTCCACCACGCCCTGACGGTTGAAATCGAATCTTCCGGCCAGGGTGGGGTCCTTGTGGAAATCGAACTCGATGCCCCTGTTGGCGTGAAGGGTCATTGCCCGCCAGTCCCCCATGGAGTGGATGACGAGGGATGGCTTGCCAGTGGTGCCGCCGGTGCCGAAGCGCCAATAGCTGCCGCGGTGCCTGTCCCGCTCGGCATCGTCCTCCGGGGGCATGAAGGCGCGGGGATGGTTGGTGGCCAAGTGCACCTTGGTCACCGGCGGAATCACATCGGCATACTCCTCCAGGGAGCTCAAGGACTGGATCGTGCTTCTGGAAACACCACGATAATGCTCCCGGTAAAAGGGCACCTGGTCCTTTGCGTACAGGAGCACGGAGATGAGCTGCTCCTGGAGGATCACTCTGTTCCGCTCTTCAGGCGGGGCGGTATCCCACCAAAAGTCCTTGTAATCCGGAACTTTCAACAGCATGGAAGCTACCTCTTCTTGGCCATGACGCGGAGGGAAAGGTCATAGTCCAGGTAGTGCGGATGGGGATCGCACTCGATTATACGCTGATAATCGTCTTCTTGCTGGAGTTGGCAAAAGATGTCGTCCGGAAAGAAGACGTCGAAGTCCATTTGATCGGTGAATTCCGTGAGAATCCAGGCAAGTTCATAGCGGGTGAACGCGGCCTTGAAGGTGTTGATGAGATCTTCGCGCACGTGCTCGTTGGTTTCCTCGAGTCGTTTGGCTAGCACGCCGGGGTTCAGGGATTCGCGCTTGTAGTCGGAGAGGTAGAGATATCCTCCGGGCTTGAGGGAGCGTAGCGCGGACTGGATGAACAGGGAGAGGAAATCGCTGTCAAAATGGTGGAGGGAGTTCTGGCAGACGACCATGTCCAGATTGCTGGGATTTCCGTTGAGATCCAGAAGGTTTGAACAGATGAAACGGACCTTGCCGCTATTGTCTGTTAGGCTGCGGGCGTTCTGGATCATATGCCAGGAGCCGTCAATGCCATAAACGAGTTCAGGTGAGTATTTTGCTAGTTCCAGACTCAGCATTCCAGGACCTGTGCAAAATTCGGCCACTCGTTTACCTGTAAGATTGAAAAGCTTGTGAATCTCCCTGGCAAACAAGATGTAGTCGGAATTGCTCTCGTAGCAGGTTCCATTGATGTAGCGGAATGCTTCGTCCTTCCCTGCCACATGATGATCTTCGGGAATTCTTTCAGTGAAACAGACATCGAATCCATGAAGCTGTTTAAGTCCGTGAATCATTGAGGGGTAACTTAGGACATTCATAGGCATGCACCATCCTGGTTATGAGTTCGCCGGAAGAGTAGCGGAGAAATTATTTTTGTCAAGTAATGAAAGGATATAAATGCTATGAAACTATATATACGGAAAGTATTGTAGGGTAGTTGTAGATGTGTGTGAATATTGCAATAAGGATATTGCTCGGAAGGTGAACTAGTCGGCTATCACGCTGTCAGCTACGGAAGATGTAGAATCATTCGGCAGGAAAAGAGCGAGAGTTTATGGTGGTTGGAGAATTGGCCTGTTGAATGTGAATGAAACCGGCTCACATATCATACGTTAACCAAAGTGGAAGGCCCATGGCATCGCACGTGCAAATTGACCTCATGCACCAAACCGGAGCTATTTGATCAAAACCTTGGACTCGTCCTGCAAGAGCTCATGGCAGATTCCAGGCATCGGTCCTGCGTATTCATCAGTCGATCCGATCCGGAGCCGTGTACTGGTGCGACAAGGTGCACCAAATCGATGATTATCCAGAGGAGGGACTTGTGGCGGCGGGACACCGTGCCGGGATGCCGTAGACCTTCGGACATTGGGATGATGCCCGGAGGAAGCCTTGCCTCAGGATGAAAAAAAACTAGATTAAAAAGCATGAGCAACAAAACTCCAATCATCCTCAAGAAGGGGGAAAACTGCTGGAAAGTGGGGCGTGCCGGCAGAGCCACCCCTCTTGTGGACGCCGAGGAATACTACGCAGCCCTGCATGCCGCAGCCCAAAAGGCCCGCCACTCCATCCACATCGCCGGCTGGGACATTCACAGCCAGGTGGAGCTGGTACGCGGAGAGAATCAGGTCAAGGGCGTTCCCTCCAGGCTGGGGCCATTTCTCGACTGGTTGGCCAGAACCAGGCCGGAGTTGGATATCCGCCTGCTGCTCTGGGATTTCTCCGTTGTCTTCAGCATGGAGCGCGAACCCATGCCCGTGTACAGCCTTGGCTGGCGCTCGCACAGGCGGATCAAGCTGCGGCTGGACGGTGAAAATCCCCTTGGAGGGGCGCATCATCAGAAGTTCGTGGTCATAGACGGCAACGTGGCTTTTGCAGGGGCATCGATCTTACCAAGGGCGATGGGACACCTCATGCCATGAGCCGGAGCACGAACTGCGCGTGGACCCGGGAGGTGAACCCTACCCCCCGTTCCACGACCAGCAGATGCTTGTGGAGGGGGAGGCAGCGCGAAATCTGGCCGCCCTTTATCGGCGCAGGTGGCTGTGGGCAACCGGAAAGTCTCTGAGGGAGACGCCTCAAGTGGGCAGCGATCCCTGGCCCGATCGGGTCCGCCCCCTGTTCGAGGACGTGCTCGTCGGCCTTGCCAGGACTGAGCCGGAGTACAAGAACTGCCGGAAGTGCGCGAGATCGAGAGGCTCTA
>CAXXPL010000003.1:0-202909 GCA_963674665.2 Desulfovibrionaceae bacterium
GTATCATACCCCCATGTCGGGCTGCACTCCCAGGGGAACGGCCCACAAGTGCCGGGCCGCGCGGGCGAGCAACACGGAGGCGGGAAGGGCCAGGCCGGAGCTGGCAAGTAGTAGGGACAGCAGGTGACTTCGCGCCCATAAGGGGCGTGCGGTCAGGAGCCTGGAAAATCCCAGGCTGCCCACCGCCCCCCAAAAGAGCCAGCTGGCGAAGAGCAACCCGGTCGCAAGTTCGAATCCGGCGAACAATGTGAGCAACTCCCGGATAAGGCCCCACCTGCCCTGCCGCTGCTGTTCCCCCCGGCCACAGCAGTGGCAATCAAAGCCCCTTGATATGTGCGGAGCGAATCGGGAGTATTCTTTGTTTTCCGGACCATGAAAATATCTTGCAGCTTTTCCAGGTTTGTGCCAAGAGCCCTTTCCCGGTTGTGGATATTTCAGGAGACTTCCGGAGGGCGACTTGGTTTGGTAAAGTTGCCGCCTTGAAAAACGTTTCCTTCCTTCACATCGATGTTACGTTTCTTCTCCTTGACTTTCTTTTCCCGTACTTTTCTGATATCTGAAATTCACCATATATATTGAAGAGTTATTTTCAAGTTTAGCAACAACATAGATGTGGATTCACACCGGCCACCTGGATTTCCCTAGATGCTCGATTCCCTGACCCTGTTCGCAACATACTCCACCGCCATCGTATTGGAGGCCGCACCCTACCTTCTGGCCGGGTCCCTGCTCTCGGCCCTGCTGGAACAATACGCCAGCACGGACTTCATCAGGCGCTTCAGCCCCAAGAGCATGCCCATGCAGCTGTTCAGCGGCGCCCTGCTCGGGCTGGTTCTGCCCACCTGCGAATGCGGGGTGGTCCCGGTGGTTCGCAGGCTTCTGGCCAAGGGAGCGCCCCCGGCAGTGGCCATCACTTACATGCTGGCGGCCCCGGTGGTTAACCCGGTGGTACTGATTTCCACAGCCGTGGCCTACCGGGGGGACACGTTCGTTGTCCTGACCCGTCTGATACTCGTGCTGGCACCGGCCATGGTGCTGGGCTCCGCCGCGGCGGGCATCCCCCAGGGAACGCCTGCCTGCGCCCCGAAAGGAACTCCCCACTCCCATTCGTGCACCGGGCACGATCACGACCATTCCCACGGCTGCGATTGCGGAGCACCTGCCAAAGGAAATGTCGTCATGCGCATTATGGCGCACACAGCCATGGAATTCACGGGCATGGCCGGGTTTCTCATTTTCGGAGCCATGGCCGCTGCAGCCTTCAAGGTCTTCGCCCCCTCAACAGGCTCTGACCCTGCTTGCCGGGAATCCCTATCTGTCCATCGCGGTGATGATGGGCCTGGCCATTCTGCTCTCGGTATGCTCCGAGGCCGATGCCTTTGTGGCCACGTCCTTCATGTCCATGCCACAGGCCGCGCAGTTGGCCTTCATGGGCATCGGCCCCATGGTGGACCTCAAGCTCATTGCCATGTTCCTTGCCGTTTTCCACAGGCGTTTCGCCCTGGCCCTGGTCGTGGTACCGGTAGTCATGGTCTATGTCCTGAGCGTTACCATGGCCTTTGGCAACGGAGGCTTCTGACATGAGCGCCAAAACCAGATTAGGCGCCAGGCTCGAGGGAGCGACGTTACTGGCCATGGCGGGGTTTCTCACCTGGCTCATCATTGGGGGGCATTACTGGATGCTGCTCAATCCCCGCTTCCAGTGGCTGCACGGCGTCACGGCCATTCTGCTGACTGGATGCGGGCTGGCGGCTCTGTTCACCGCGACCCGAGGTTTTTCCATTGTCAGGCTCGCTCCAATGATTGTGCTGCTGGGGCTGTTCGGTATCGCGGGGGTGTCACTGCACGAAGCGGGGCAGGCCGCCAAAAAAACCGGAAGTGAGAACGTGGGCGGAAGCATGTCTCCGCCACGCACACTGACTTTCGAGGCGCCAGTGCAGGCTGAATCCCCATACCTGGAACTCGACGGAGTCAAGTACACCAGGATAAGCCCTCCGGAACTGTTCAACCTGGTGGAGCGGACACCGGAAGCGGCCCTGCAGGGGCGCTGGGTACTGCGCGGACTGCTGGCGAAGATGCCCGACGCATCGGAAACAACCGGTTATACGCTGTTGCGCCCATTTATATACTGTTGTCTGGCCGATGGAGTCGCCGTGGGGTTTCATATCACCCCCACCCCTGGTATGTCCTTTCCGGACAGGGAGTGGGTCGCGGTCTACGGCAGACTGGAACAGGCGGACAAGCCTTTTACCGCGCCCAGCGAACAATTGCTGGCCGGAGCATTCTTCACGGCCCTGGAAAAGGACTATCTGCTAGTCGTGGAATCGGTTGAAGGCATCGAGGCACCCCCGATGCCCTATATCTTCAACCTCAAGATGGAACCTCCCTTCACCTGGTAATACCGCGGATCATTGCGAGGAACTGAAAAATCATGGCCCGTTTCGATCATACATACGCCCCTTGGTGGAACCTCCTGCTGCTGAGTCTTGGCTCGTCCATTTTCGTCCTGGGGCTCAAGGGCATCGCCATCCAGCACAATTTCATCGCCGGGGGCGTGTTCGGCGTGTCCATGCTGGTGCACTACATCATCCCCGCGATCTCTCCCGGGGTGCTGTACTTCATCCTGAACATCCCGCTGTTCATCCTGGGCTGGCTCTTTATCAGCCGCAGGTTCCTCTTCTACAGCCTCTACTGCATGACCTTCACCACGGTGTTCTACGAGATCTGCCCCGTAAGCATCCACATCGAGAACCAGCTGTACGCTGCAGTTGCCTGCGGCGTGATCAGCGGCGCCGGCGGCGGCATGATCCTGCGCTCCCTGGGCTCGGGGGGCGGATTGGATATCCTGGCCGTGATCCTGAACCAGCGCTACAACATCGGAGTGGGCAAATTTTATACCATCTGTAACGGCCTGCTCTTTTTCGTAAGCTCTTTCAAGCTCTCCAACGACCTGCTCATCGCATCGCTCATCATGGTCTTCATCAGCTCCATGATGGTGGAGTACGTGTTGGCCATGTTCAGCCAGCGCAAGATCGTATTCGTCATCTCTGACCACTCCCAGGAGCTGGCCGGAGCAATCATGCGCCATTTACGGCTCGGCGCCACCTTCATCAAGGGGCGCGGCGCGTTCACCGGCATGGACAAGGACATCCTCATGACGGTCATCAACAACATCCAGCTCAAACGCCTTGAGGAGCTGGTCTTTACACATGATCCCAAGGCCCTGTTCATCGTGGAGAACACCTTCAGCGTGCTCGGGTCGAGCTTTTCAAGAAGAAAGATCTACTAGCGCTGACCATTTTTATCTTTTATTACAGTATATTATTATAGTATTCCATGAGCGTCCTGAGTTTCATGATCAGAACGCTCATGGAGCCTTCGTATCTTTCATCTTGATACCCCGCTTCCAAAGCGCCCGGGTGCGAAACCAACCATCATCCCAGTCAGCCGTCACTACCTGACAAATATCAACAAGCCAGGTCCATCCACTCGAATGCATTCCCAGTTGGTTCCGAACTTTGGGTTCGACCGGCCGAACAATGTCTGCTGGGCACCACCTATATTGATGACAAGTAATTTCATTTTCGTACATCGCGACCCGATATATTCCATGCCATTACGATCGAATTCAACAGGTACTGAACCATAAAACCGACTCTCTCCACCACATTGGATATTTCAACAAAAAGCCCACATCAGCTTTAAATAATACATTAATATATTATTGACAATATCCTCCTTATATCGGAAGGATACCGCCGATTTGACGCTTCAGCTGTAAAAGGCGATCTGCTTGAAACCATCTTGCGTTTTCGCCATCTATTGTCTTTTTTTGTTTTCTAGGCTATCTACTGTCCGCTTTGTCAATCAAATGATTTGTCATTTAGTCCACGCATTGATTCAACCTGTTCGCCTGTGCTGATTCAAACGTGAACACCCGCTAACATCATTGGTGTTCATTGGAATATACAGCCGGGACTGAATGAAGACGATTGTCGTATAAAGGCCATATGGGACCTGCAGGTGCGCAGGAAGTACACCGTATGAAGGAACTGAATGCGAGTTCAGGGGGGGGCCCAGGTACTCGAAGAAGCGATGCCTGCTCCCATTTTTCGTGAACTTTTGCCAGAGGTGAGTTCCCATAGCCACGCCTTGACAGACCCCACAGCCAGGTGATTCAGCAGCTCGCGAATGCTGGGGAAGACATGCCCACCCAGCGATTCCCCGCGATACCCCTTTCTCCTTATCTGCAGTTCTCTGCCGGCTCTCTCCTGTTGTGCGTGAAGCTCTTTTCCCGAACCTTTTGAACACTCGTTTTCTCAACGGAGGTTGTCCATGAGCAGTATCAAGATCAAAATCTGCGGCGCTTTCATGGCCATATGTTTCATCCTGGCCTGCGCCTTCTGGTACGCGTTCCACGTCAATATCGAACAGGTCCAGGAAAGCGGCAACGAGGCTCTCGAATCTTCCCTTCGCAACGATTTCGACCGTCTGGCCAAGAACGAGGTGGAGACTGTTATCAGTCTGCTCGAAGCCATCCACAAGATGGAGCAAAGCGGCGAATTGCCCGGGGACAAGGCCCAGGCCCTGGCCAAGAACATCATCCGGGAACTGCGCTACGAAGGGGACGGCTATTTCTGGATGGACGACGTCAACGGTAACAACGTGGTCCTGCTGGGAAACAAGACCGAGGGGACCAACCGCCTGGCCGCCCAGGACAAGAAGGGCAACAAATTCGTGGAAGGTTTCCTGTCCGCGGGAAAAAAGAGGTGGCGGATACACCGACTACTGGTTCCCGCGCAAAGGTGCCTCCGAAGCCTCTCCCAAACGCAGCTTCACACAACTTTTCAAACCCTATGGCTGGGTTGTGGGTACCGGCAACTACGTGGACGACATCGACCTCGCAGTGGCCAAGAACGCCGAAAAGATCAACCAGCAGGTGGCGGACATCAACTTCGCGTTCATCATCGTGGCCCTCGTGGGGCTGCTCGTGGCGGGAACGGTTTCGTACCTGATAGCCAGAATCCTGGCCAAACCTCTCAACATCATAGCCCAATCTTCGGAGTTTTTCGCCAGCGGCGACTTCGAACACCGCATCGAGATCAACTCCAAGGACGAGATAGGCAAGGCGGCGCAATACCTGAACAAGGCCTTCGACATCGTGGTGGACAAGGTGTTCTGGTACGAGGGCATACTCGATTCCATCCCCTTCCCTATCTTTGTCACCGACTCCGATGCCAAGTGGACCTATGCCAACACCCCCGCCCTGGCACTCTTCGGCGCCAAGCGCGGCGAACTTGCAGGAAAATCCTGCTCCACCTGGAGAACCGACATCTGCAACACCGACAAGTGCGCCATCACCTGTCTCAAGAGAGGGCAGGATCAAACCACGTTCACAAACAAGAAGACCAACCAGGATTTCCTCGTGAAAACCGCCTACTTGACCAACCGCACAGGTGAACGTGTCGGTCATCTGGAAGTCATCCAGGATGTTACCGAGGCCAACAAGCTCAAGCTCGAGGCCGAACGCTCCATGAAAGAGGGCATTGCCCAGGCGGCCGAGAAGCTTGAAGGGGTCGTGGAGATCATCACCACCGCCTCTGAGGAGCTATCCGCCCAGATCGAACAGGCCAGCCGCGGCGCCGAGGAGCAGTCCCAAAGCGTGGACCAGAACTACCACGCCATTCAGCAGATGAACTCCAACGTACTCGAAGTGGCCGAGAATGCCGGTCACACAGCTGAAATCACCGACAGTGCCAAAAACCAGTCCCAGGACGGCTCGGACGTGGTGTCCAGAATGATCCAAAGCATGCAGACCGTGCAGGTGCACGCCGAGCAGACAATGCAGGACATGGGCGAGCTCGGTGCCCAGGCCGAGGGCATCGGCCAAGTCATGAACGTGATAACCGATATCGCGGACCAGACCAACCTGCTGGCGCTCAACGCGGCCATCGAGGCGGCCCGGGCCGGAGAGGCGGGACGCGGATTCGCGGTCGTGGCGGACGAGGTCCGCAAGCTCGCGGAAAAGACCATGTCAGCCACCAAGGAGGTGGGTGACGCAATCCGGGGCATCCAGGAAGGCACGCGCAAGAACATCGAAAACGTGGATCGCGCCGGGAAGGGCATCGAGGAGGCCACGGAGCTGGCAAGCAAGGCCGGGGACTCCCTGAAAAAAATCTACGATCTGGTTGACTCCGCCGCCCACCAGGTGGCAGAGATCGCTCAAGCTTCGGACCAGCAGACCTCCACCAGCAAGGAGATCAATGATCGCATGCAGGAGGTGAACAGGATCTCCACCGAAACCTCCGAAGCCATGATCCAGTCCGCCCAGGCGGTCCTGGAACTGGCCAACCAGGCCCACATCCTCAAGAGCCTTGTGGCCGAGATGAAAAACGACGCCAAGATCTAGTGTGGTCTCGCGAAGGACATGGACATGAATCTCGCGTCAGATCGTTTCGCCGAAGCGGACGCAAAACGAGTCCCGACCGCCTGAGCCTGATACGAGACCTGGTGTTCGTAATTGCACGGGGGAAACAGTACATTGTTTCCCCCTTTATTTATTCAATACCCCAATGAGTTGCAGGCTCAGCCAACGATATATTGGGGTAACTTTGTTCACCTGCGGGAATTCTCGGCTTCGACGCTTCAAGGGCCTCAATTTGTAAGGCCTGTTTTTTTAATTCTTGCAACATGGCGACACTTCAAAAGAAACAATTTCTATTTGTGCTTCCCGGCTCCCATGACATATCCACTGCGCGGCACTGATGCTGGCAACAAGTTCCAAGTGCTCATCCCTGTTGAAATTTTATACAAATTACGCTAATTTTATCTTGCAGTTGCACAGCTCATTCAGTTCCAAAGACAGTTCTTGGATAATCGTGCCCGCTGTTTCGTTGTCAACCGGCCAGGACAGGGCAAGACAAGGCAAATCCAAATATACCGCGACACGTTGCAGAATCTGTTGCGGAAGCAATCAGGGGGAGGCACTCCCCTTTCCTTTTTCAGGGGCGGATATGTCTGGATCAAGAATGACCTTTCCGAAATATTCGAGCTTGTGCAGGCAAGATCTCCCTTCCTCGCACCCGCTCACATTGTCCATCCAGCGACACTGCTCGCCAGAAAAATCTCGATATTTTCAAGCAGTTCAGTCCATTTAATGGAGGTGGTTCATGAGCAGCATAAAAATCAAGATTTGCGGTGCGTTCATCCTCATCTGTTTCCTGCTGTCCCTGACTCTCTGGTTCGCCTTCCATTTCAACATCACCAAGGTGCAAACCAGCGGCACCGGAGCACTCGACACCGCTCTCCGCAACGACTTCGACCGGCTCGCAAAAAACGAGGTGGAGACCGTCATCAGCCTGCTGGGCAGCATCCGCAAGCTGGAGCAGTCCGGGAAATTGACTCCGGACGTGGCCAGGAACCTTGCCAAAGACATCGTGCGCGAACTCCGTTACGGCAAGGACGGCTACTTCTGGATGGACGACAAGCAGGGCAACAACGTGGTCCTGCTGGGCAAGAACACCGAAGGGACCAACCGCCTCAACGCCCAGGACAAAAAGGGAAACAGATACGTGCAGGACTTTCTGGACGCGGGCAACAAGGGAGGCGGCTACTCGGACTACTGGTTCCCGCGTAAGAACGCCACCGAGCCCTCGCCCAAGCGGAGCTATACTCAGACCTTCGAGCCCTATGGCTGGGTGGTGGGCACCGGCAACTATGTGGACGACATCGACGTGACCGTGTCCAAGCAGGCCGAGGTCAGCAAGGACAATGTGAACGATATCAACATGACCTTCATCATCGTGTCCATCGCCGGTCTGCTCCTCGCGGCCATGGTCTCCTATCTCATCGCCAGGATCCTGGCCAAGCCCCTGAACACCATGGCCGATTCCGCCAAGATATTCGCCAGCGGCGACTTCGAGCACCGTATAGCCATCAACTCAAAGGACGAAATCGGACAGGTGGCCCGGTACCTGAACCAGGCCTTCGACATCGTGGTGGACAAGGTCTTCTGGTATGAACGGATTCTCGACTCCACCCCCTTCCCGATCTTTGTCACGGACAACGACACCAAATGGACCTACGCCAACATGCCCGCCCTCAAGCTCATGGGCGCGGAGCGGGGCTCGCTGGCCGGTAAACTCTGCTCCACCTGGCGGACAGAGATCTGCAACACCGAGAATTGCGCCATCAAGCGCCTCAAAAGGGGCGAGGACGTCACCACCTTCACCAAAAAGGACACCGGCCGGGACATGCTGGTCAAGAGCGCCTATCTCACCAACCGCGCCGGAGAGTGTGTGGGCTTCATTGAGGTGTTGCAGGACGTCACCGATTCCAACAGGCTGAAACGCGAGGCGGAACGCTCCCTCAAGAACGGCATGGCCCAGGCCGCGGATAAGCTGGAAGGCGTGGTGGAGATCATCACCACCGCCTCCGAGGAACTTTCGGCCCAAGTGGAACAGGCCCGCCGGGGCGCGGCGGAGCAGTCCCAGCGTGTGGGCAAGAACTACCAGACCATGCAGCAGATGAACGCAAGCGTGCTGGATGTGGCCAGAAACGCCAGTGAAACCACGGAGATCACGAACAACGCCAAGAAAAGGTCCCAGGCCGGCTCCGACGTGGTGGTCCAAATGGTGGAAAGCATGCGTAGCGTGAGGGGGCATGCCGAGCAGACCAAGCAGGACATGGGCGAACTCGGGGCCCAGGCCGAGGGCATCGGTCAGGTCATGAACGTGATCACGGATATCGCCGACCAGACCAACCTCCTGGCCCTCAACGCGGCCATCGAAGCGGCCCGGGCTGGCGAGGCCGGCCGGGGGTTCGCGGTGGTGGCCGACGAGGTACGCAAACTCGCGGAAAAGACAATGTCCGCCACCAAGGAGGTGGGTGACGCCATCCGGGGCATCCAGCACGGTACGCGCAAGAACATAGACAACGTGGACCGCGCCGGTAAGGGCATCGAGGATGCCACGGAGCTGGCCAACCAGGCCGGCGACTCCCTCAAGGAAATCTACGCGCTGGTGGACGCCGCCGCCATGCAGGTGGCCGAGATCGCCAAGGCCTCGGATGACCAGACCGCGACCAGCAGGGAGATCCACGACCGGATCCAGGTGGTCAACCGCATCTCCTCCGAGACATCCGAAGCCATGAACCAGTCTGCCCAGGCGGTCCTGGAACTGGCCAACCAGGCCCACATCCTCAAGAGCCTTGTGGCCGAGATGAAGGCCGAAGCCAACCAGTAGCCAAAACGACGATACGCATTCCCGGGGGAAAGGGCCTCTGCATATGAGGTTCTTTCCCTCGGATTCTCCTTTCCGAAACTTTTTATGATGCGGCCTCACCTTTTCCCGTGACGTCCCGCCCCCCCAATCTTCTCTCCTGAATTCCGTTCGGTGAAAGCACTTGCTCTTCCCGTGATGGATGCTTACTAACTGCAAAGGCCTTTGACCATGCCACGATCCATCCGGCACTTTGCCCAACCCTTTGACCTTGTTACAGGACGCGATGCACTTTCCCATCGAGATTCCCTGCCAGGACGTCATGGACTCCATCGCCGATGGCGTGTTCACTGTGGATCCTGACTGGAACATAACCTTTTTCAACGTCGCGGCGGAGCAGATAACCGGCATCGGCAAGGAGGAGGCCATAGGCCGCAAGTGCTGGGAGGTCTTCCGCTCCAGCCTGTGCGACAACGACTGCGCCCTTCGGGAGTGTATGAGCAGCCAGCGCACCCTGTCCAACAAGTCCATCTTCATCATCCGCCCCGACGGCGTGAAGGTGCCCATCTCCATCAGCGCCGCCCCTCTCAGGGATCCGCATGGCAAGCTCATCGGCGGAGTCGAGACCTTCCGCGATCTCTCTGACATCGCCCTGCTGCGCAAAGAGGTGGAGAGCCAGTACAGCTTCGAGGACATCATCGGCAAGAGCCGCGCCCTGACCCGCATCTTCAACATCCTGCCCCAGGTCTCGGCCAGCGAGGCCACAGTGCTGATCACCGGTGAATCCGGCACCGGCAAGGAATTGTTCGCCCACGCCATCCACAACCTGAGCGAGCGCTCCGAAGGTCCTTTCATCCCGGTGAACTGTGGCGCCCTCCCGGACACGCTGCTGGAGTCCGAACTCTTCGGATACAAGGCCGGGGCCTTTACAGACGCCAAGCACGACAAGCCCGGGCGTTTCCAGCTTGCGGCCGGCGGCACGATATTCCTGGACGAGATCGGGGACATGGCCCCCAACGTCCAGGTCAAGCTGCTGCGCGTACTGCAGGAGCGCACCTTCGAGCCCCTCGGGGGCGTGAAGGCGGTCCAGGCCGATGTCCGCGTCATCGCGGCAACCAACCTGGATCTGGACGAGCTTGTGGCCCAGGGCAAATTTCGCCAGGACCTGTTCTACCGCCTCAATGTCGTGCGCATCTCCATCCCTCCTTTGCGGGAGCGCACCGAGGACATTCCCCTGCTCATCGAGCACATCATCGCCAAGCTCAACGCTATCAAGGGCAAGAAAACCCACTCCGTGACCTCGGTATCCGAGGACGTGCGCGCCATCCTCATGCGCCACCCCTTTCCGGGCAATGTCCGCGAGCTGGAGAACGTGCTGGAGTACGCCTTCATCCTCTGCCCCGGCGGTTTCCTCCAGGAGGAGCACCTGCCCGAGTACCTGCAGCCCGAACCCTTGCCCAATGCCGGATCCAGCGCTAGAGGGCTCTCCCTGACCACGCCCCTGAGCATGGAGGAGGTCAAGTGCCTTGCCGCCCTGCGCGCCGTGGAGCGGAATAACGGCAAGCGCATGGCCGCCTGCCGCGAGCTGGGCGTGAGCAAGGATACTCTGCGCCGTCTGTTGTCCCAGGCCCGCGAACTGGGCTTGGAATAAGCCTCCTCTTCCTCATTTTGGGCGATTTTTCCGCCACACTTTACATGTTCGACTGACACCAATAGGTTAACATCCTGTTTTTATTAATTTTCAAATTGTGGCATTATTTCTGCTACCGCAAGGTCCAATTGCGCATACAGCGCAGCATAAACATGGTGTAGTGAAATCATGATCATCGGACTTCCCTGTTACGCCGAAAGGCTCGCAACCCTTTTCGACACCGCCAGCGACTTCTCCCTGCACAAGGTGGACGGAGCCGATGTATCGCATATTTACCCCGTGGGTCGCTTGTCCCTCCCCCATAACGACCCGACCAAGAAGATCACCGCACTTGCCGCCCACGGGGTAACTCTTGTCATCTGCGGCGGCATCAGTCAGGGTGCCCTGCGGTGCCTGCATAACGCGGACATCGAATGCCGCCCCTGGATTTGCGGCGAGATCGAAGCGGTGCTCCAGGCCTTTTGCGACAACTCCCTGGACACCCTGCTCATGCCCGGCTGTCGGGCGAGGCAGGGACTGTGCCCCGGAGGGGGCGGAGGGCGCAGAATGCGCGGCAAGACCGGAACCTGCTGCAACTCACAACACGGCCGCCGAGGCTTGGGCGGTCACAACGGAGGCAATCAATGAAAATCGCCATCAGCACCAGCGGCACCACCGTTGACAGCGCCCTTGACCAACGCTTCGGCCGGGCACAGGGCTTCATCGTCTACGACACTGAAAGCGGTGACCATACCTACAAAAGCAACGACCAGAACCTGAACCTGGCTCAGGGCGCGGGCATTCAGGCCGCCATGAACGTCGCCGACACTGGCGCCAAGGCGGTCATCACCGGACATGTGGGCCCCAAGGCATACATGGCCCTGAACAAAGGGCAGATCGCCATCTACCTGGCCCCTGAGAGCGGCACGGTGGCCGATACCATCGAGGCTTACAAGGCGGGAAAACTCACCCCTGCCCAGGGCCCGGACAAGGAAGGACACTGGTAAGCCGCGAATGAACGCACAAGCAATGCCACGAATCGCCATAGCCAGCGGCAAGGGCGGCACAGGCAAGACCACGGTTGCCGTGAATCTCGCCGCCCTTGCCTCGGAAAACGGCACACCAGTCGCCCTGGTGGACTGCGATGTCGAGGAACCCAACTGTCACCTGTTCCTGCGCCCCCGGTGGGACATCCAGGAGGAACGCACCATACCGGTTCCCGTGGTGGACATGGACAAATGCCGGGGAGAAAGCTGCAAGGAATGCGTGAAGCAGTGTCGTTTCAAGGCAATGATCTTCATGGCCGGCGAAGTCATGGTTTTTCCGGAGCTCTGCCATGCCTGCGGATTATGCTATGCCTGCTGCCCCGCTGACGCCCTGTCCGTGGGAGCGCGGACCATCGGCTCCCTGCGGGAAGGGGAGGCCGAGCGCGCCCCCATCCGGTTCGTGGACGGCCTGCTGCGCATCGGCGAGGCAATGTCCCCGCCACTGATCGAAGAGGTCAAGGCCCACGCGGCATCGGCCCATCCCGGAGCCCTGCAGCTCTGGGACTGCCCCCCCGGTACGTCCTGCCCCGTGATCAAGGCTTTGAACGGCGCGGACTACGCCGTGCTGGTGGCCGAGCCCACCCCTTTCGGCCTGCACGACCTGACCCTGGCCGTGGAGACCCTGCGGCATCTGGGCATTCCCTTCGGCGTCGCCCTGAACCGCGACGGCATGGGGGACGACCGCGTCCGCGACTACCTGATACGGGAGGACATCGAATTGCTGGGAAGCCTGCCCTTTTCCAGACAAGCGGCGACCATCTATTCCAAGGCCGAGTTGCTCGTCCAGAAACTGCCCTGGCTGCGGGATCACTACCAGAAGCTTCTGGACACCGTGCTCTCCCGCGCCCGCAGCGCCATGAACCAGAAGACTGCCGGAGGTGGGGCATGCGCGAGATAGTAGTCATCAGCGGCAAGGGGGGCACGGGCAAGACCAGCGTTACGGCGGCCCTGGCAAGTTGCGGGCCGGACAAGATCCTGGCCGACTGCGACGTGGACGCCGCAGACCTGCACCTGGTCCTGGCGCCCGAGGTCCTGGAGCGCCACGACTTCCACAGCGGTGAAATCGCCTCCATCGACCCGAGAATCTGCGTCGAATGCGGCATCTGCATGGAGAGCTGCCGCTTCCAGGCCATTTGCAAAGACGATCAGGGCTTCCGCGTCATGCAGGAGCACTGCGAGGGGTGCGGCCTCTGCGCCTATGTCTGTCCGGAAGGTGCGGCCTTGATGCAGACCCGCCTGTGCGGGGAGTGGTACATTTCGAACACCCGCATGGGGCGCATGGTTCATGCCAGGCTGGGCATCGGCGAGGAGAACTCCGGTAAACTCGTCACCACCGTGCGCACCAGATCCAGGGACCTGGCCGAGCACTTCGGCCTGGAACACATTCTCACCGACGGCCCTCCGGGAATCGGCTGCCCGGTGATCGCGTCCTTGACAAATGCCAATCTGGCAATAATTGTCTGTGAGCCGACGCTCTCCGCCATCCACGATCTGGAGCGCGTCCAGTCACTGGCCGGACATTTCGGGATCAAGTCCATGGCCGTGATCAACAAGGCGGACATCAACGCCGAGCTCGCGGCGCGCATCAGGGACATCTGCCAGGAGCAGGGCATCGTCCTGCTGGGAGAATTGGCCTACGAAGAGGCCTTTACCAAGGCCCAGGTGCACGGCCAGAGCGTGGTGGAGTACGATCCCGACCGGTATGGACCAATTTTCCAAGACTTCTGGCAGCGCATAGACGCCATGCCAGCCTAACCATGAGACCAGTTTTATTAGTTTCGAGGAGATGAAACATGAGTGATTCCGGTTGCAGCAGCTGCTCCAGCGGCTCTTCCTGCGGTAGCCAGGGGCAGTGCGATTGTGGCGGCGATGACAAGCTCAACAAAACCCTGAGCCGTATCAAGCACAAGATCGTCGTTCTTTCCGGCAAGGGTGGCGTGGGCAAGAGCACGGTCTCCGTGAACATCGCCGTGTCTCTCGCCCTGGCGGGCAAAAAGGTCGGCCTGCTCGACGTGGACGTGCACGGTCCCAGCGTTCCCAGACTGCTCTCCCTGCAGGGCTCCCAGCCGCACATCGGCGAGGACTGCATGGAGCCGGTGCCCTGGCCGTATTCGCCCAACCTCAGCGTCATGTCCCTGGGTTTCATGCTCCCCAGCCCCGAACAGGCCGTTATTTGGCGCGGCCCCGTGAAGATCGGGCTGATCAAGCAGTTCGTTCAGGACGTGGTGTGGGGCGACCTGGATTTCCTCGTCGTGGATTGCCCTCCGGGAACCGGCGACGAACCCCTCTCCGCCCTGCAGACCCTTGGGCAGGAGGCCCAGGCTGTCATCGTCACCACGCCTCAGGGCGTGGCAGTGGACGACGTCCGCCGTTCCGTGAGCTTCTGCCGTGAAGTGGGCAACCCGGTGCTGGGCATTGTCGAAAACATGAGCGGCTATGCCTGCCCCCACTGCGGCAAGGTGGAAAACATCTTCAACAGCGGCGGCGGCGAAGCTCTGGCCAACGAGATGGGTGTTCCCTTCCTGGGCCGCATTCCCCTGGACCCGGAAATGGTCCGCGCCGGAGACGAGGGCTACGTCTACGTCAAGGTGCAGCACGAAACCGCCACTGCCGAGGCTGTGGGCCGCATCGTCAAGCCAATGCTCGCGCTGGCCGGCGCCCTTCAGGAACAGAAGCCCCTGCAGCCCCTGCGCACAATGAACAATGGCGCCAGCCGCATCGCCATCCCTGTGGCCGACGGCAAGCTGTGCATGCACTTCGGGCACTGCCAGCAGTTCGCCCTTGTGGACGTGGACCCCGAGTCCAAGACCATCAAGGAAACCCAGCTGCTCACGCCCCCGCCTCATGAACCCGGCGTGTTCCCCAAGTGGCTCGCCGAGCAGGGCGCCAACCTGATCATTGCCGGCGGCATGGGTGCCCGTGCCCAGAGCCTGTTCACCGAACACGGCATCGACGTGGTGGTGGGCGCCAGTGGCGTAACCCCCGAGGAAGTGGTCACCAACTTCCTGGCCGGTACCCTGCAAACCGGCGACAACATCTGCGACCACTAGTACCACCCATCAATAGAATTGTACGCCGGGGGGAGAATCTTTCCAAAGAAGGGTTCTTCCCCCGGCTCTCCTTCCAAACATCTGATAAAAATTTATATTTCAGTAAGTTACAATATCGGGCATTCGAGAGAAAAATTATTTACAAGACCTTTCCTCTCGCGCTCCCATCCATTCTTCATTCTTTCAAACGCGAAACCGTTCGAGCAGGCTCTTTTGGGGCAGAGATACCACCACAGTGGTACCGTGGTATTCCGAGGTTTCCATGGTCACATCTCCGCCATGGGCGCGGGCCATGAGCCTGGCCGAATAGGTGCCCAGGCCGGTGCCGTGCTTCTTCCCGTAAGTAGCGTATTTTTCGAAGAAACTGTCACGCACGGCAAGGGGCACCGTCCCCTGGTTGTGAATGGAGATACGCAAGGAATCCCCCTGGTCGATGACGACCTGGACAAGGGAATTTTCAGGTGCGGCCTCGGCCGCGTTCTTCATGAGGTTGGAGAGCACGAACGGGACCAGAGTGGCGTCGCCCACGATGATGGGACCATCGTTCACCATGGCTATGTCGATGTAGCACTTGCCTCCAACGACATACCGGACAATGATATTCTTGCGGCGGCACTCCTCGCGGATCTCCTTTTCAATGGCCCTGAACTCTCCGAACAGGACGATCTCGTGGGGCAGCACCTCGTACTGCCCTGTTTCCAGCTTGTACAGCGACAGGGAAGCGTCGATGAGACCCAGCATCTTTTTGCCCGAGTCCCGTATGCCTTCGAGCATCTCGCGCTCCACAGGCGAGAGCGCGGGATTGGCCAGCACCAGGTCCGGCAGGACCACTATGCCATTGAGGGGGCTCTTGAGGTCATGGCGCATGAGGCGGTCCACCTCGCGCCGCAGTTCCTCGGCCTCGCGCTGTTCGGTGATGTCGGTACCCACGCAGATGACGAACTCAACGTTGCCCTCCGCATCCAGCTTGGGTGACTTGACGACGCGCAATAGCCTGAGCTCCCCCTCGCTGTTGGGCACCCAGCACTCATCCTGCAAGGCCATGCGGGTCTCGTACACCTGACGGTTTCCATTTTTGCACCTGGCAGCGCGCTCCGGCGGCAGAAACTCCTCGATCCGCTTGTGTGAAAAGTATTCGATCCCACCACCGAGGAAATCGGCACGCGCCTTGTTCACCAGGCCATAGGTGTCGGCGTCGAGAAGATACCAGATCTGGGTTTCGATGCTGTGCAGGAGCATGCGCTCCTCTTCGGCTATGCGGAGCAGGAGCTTCTCGTTGTGTTTGCGTTCCGTGACATCCAGCACCAGGCAATGCAAGTGCAGCCTCTTGTTGACCCTGATGGGACTGAGGCTTATTTCCACATCCCGGACCTGTCCGTTGGCCAGGCAATGCTGGAAGTCGAAGATGTTTTCCCGGAACTCCGAGGCCAGGACAATGGCCTCCCGCATAACCTCCTCGGACTGGACGCTGATGTCATGGATCGACATTCCGGCCATGCGCTTCTCGGAGTAGCCGTAGTAAATTGCCGCAGTCTCGTTGGCCGAACGGATTTCGCCGGTCTCGGGATCCAGGAGCATCTGCACGTGGGGGTTCTTCTCAAAGAGCGCCCTGAAGCGCTCCTCGCTCTCCCGCTGCGCGTCCTCGTCGCTCTTCTTGTCTGTGATGTCCCGGGCCACCTCCACCACTCCGATCAGGGGAGCATCCTCACCATTTCGAATGGGATAGACCGAGAGCTCTATCCAGCGAATGCCTTGCTCAGCGCGCATGGATTTCACGATGCTCTGAGGCTCGCCAGTGGCAAGGCATCTCAGAGAAGGGCAGTCCACGCAAGGCTCGGCTCTGTTGTGGAACGCCTCGAAGCATTTGAGCCCCAGCACCTCTTCACCGTGGCGGGGTAGGGCCAGAGTCCTGCCATTGGCGAAACGTATGACGAGATTCAGGTCCAACACGGTGATGGTATCTTTGATGCTCGCCATCAGGGTTTTGAGGAACGTCTCGCTGGCGCGTACGGTTTCCTCGGCCTCCCGCCTCGCGGTAGTGTCCAGATGTGTCCCGATGACGCGCAAGGGGTGTCCATCCTCATCGCGCTCTGCCACCACTCCCCTAGCGAGTATCCATTTGTAGGAGCCGTTCTTGCACATGAGACGATGTTCGTTGGAGTAATGAGGGATCTCCCCGCGCAGATGCCTGTTCAGCTCCGTGTAAACCGCATCGTGATCCTCCGGGTGAATCCTCGAATCCCACTCGTTAAAATCGTCGCCGATTTCGTCTGCGGCATAGCCCAACATTTCTTTCCACCGACGCGAAAAAAAGACCCGTCCCGTCACCGCGTCCCAGTCCCAAACGCCTTCCTGGGTGGCTTGCAGAGCGGCCTTCCAGCGCCCCTCGCTCAACCGCAGTTTCCCTTCCAGGGCCAGTTTCTCCTGCTCCAACTCCTGCAGGCGCCGCACCAGTTCCTCATGGGAAGCGCCGTAATCCGAGCCGGTCAGCTTCGGCCCTTCTTCAGCACCTTCCAGTTCTGACAAGCATTGGAGATAACGTTGCGGATCGTTCTTGATTAAGCGAGATATTCTCTCTGGAAGGCGGCCGCCCATTGCCAAAAGCAACTCCTCGTTCACGCCCAATTCGCGGGCGAGGGCGACGATGCGGTCAACGGACAAGGGTGCGTGCTCCCCCCGCTCCAATTTACTCAAGTAGGAATGATGTATGCCGATTCTGGCCGACAGGGCGCGGATGGAGAATCCGTCGTTGTCGGCTTGCAGGGCCATGCGCCTTTCCTTGATATAATCACCGAGCAGAGTCATCTGACTACCATACGGTAGACATAATGTTTTCCGCAAGGCAATTCCTCTCCAAACTACAAAATAATAATGCACACCAAAACATTCGCAATGCGGCAAAACACTTATCAAAAATTAGAAACAAAGACCTTGAAAGAAAGATAACACAACTAAAAATATCATAACCATGGATAGGGAATAATTAGGCGTATCAACAAAAGGCTTCTTCGTTTTTGATAAAAGCAACATGTTTATATAATACAAATTATTCAGCACAACACATTTTGAATACTAAAACTCGCATCTTCAAACGGCATCTTCCCTGGGAAAGGTGATGGTGAAGCAGGCGCCCCCTCCCTCTGTGGAGCTGGCCTTGATCTTCCCCCCGTAATCCTTGACTATTCCGTAGGATATGGAAAGCCCCAGACCTGTGCCCTTGCCCACGTCCTTGGTGGTGAAGAATGGTTCGAACAGTTTTTCCCGCAGGCCGTGGGGGATGCCCGCGCCGGTGTCACAGACCTTGATGACCACGTCATTCTCCCGGGAATACGTGGTGATGGTGATGCACTTCTCCCCGTTGTTGGGCCTTCCTTTGCCCCAACGCTCCTCGATGGCGTCACGGGCGTTGAGCAGCAGGTTGATGATGACCTGTTCGAGGCGGTTGGAGTCCGCCATGATGAGGGGCAGGCTATCCTCGATATCCCATACCACCTGGATGTTCCGGACGTTGAGCTGTTGGCTGAAGAAGTCGAACCCCCTGCGCAGCACGTCGTTGATCTGCACTGGCATGGTCCGGAGGTCCGATTTGCGGCCGAACTCGCGCATGTGCTCGATGATCTTGCTGGCCCTGTCCACGTGTGTGTCGATGCCCTCGGCAATCTCCCGCAGCATCTTGGGTTCTATGGACTGGCTGCGCGACATCTTGCGGTTCAGCAGGTTGCTGATGGTCTTGAGGATGGCCAGGGGCTGGTTCAACTCATGAGCCACTCCCGTGGCCATCTCGCCCAGGGTGGTCATCTTGCTGGCCTGGATGAGCTGTTGCTCGGCCTCGAGCTTCTTGGTCACGTCGGCGCAGGACACTATGAGCACCTTCTGTTCCGGGAAATCAACAGGCGAGATGCGTATGGATACGAAGATGACCCTGCCGTCACGGGTCATCTGCGAACACTGTCCGATCTCGCTCCTGGACGGGATGATGCTGGCCCAGTCCTCGCGCTCATCCTCGAGGAACAGGTGCAGAAAGGAGGTGCCCACGGCCTCGTCCCGGGTGTAGCCGTAGATGGTGGTGGCCGATTCGTTGCAGTCCAGTATGGTCAGAGTAACGAAGTCCAGGACAAAATGGGCGCTGGGCGAGGACTCGAAAATCGCCTGGTAACGTTCTTCCGAGGCCGCGAGCTTCTCCTCCAGCTCCTTGCGGCGGGTGATGTCGATCATCATCTCCATGGCCGCCACCACGTCGCCGTTCTTATCCCTTATGGGGGAGGTGTAGACGATCCAGTGGATGATCCCCCCCCCTTTGGAAACGCCGGATTCCTCACTGGTGTAGGACTGGCCGGTCTGAAAGGTCTGATCCACGGGGCACACCGGGCAGCGCTCCGTACGCCCCTTGTTCATTTCATAGCAGCGTCTGCCCCTGGATTCACCGAACTGCTCCAGGTAGGTCCTGTTGTGGCGTATCACCCTGTAATCCCTGTCCACGACGCTCACCAGGCAGGGCACGTTATGGAACAGGTCTCGGTATTCCTCGCGCTGCTCCACCAATTCCCTGTGCTTGTCCGCCACCTGACGCCCCATCATGTTGAAGGCGTCGGCCAGGTCGCTGATCTCGTCCTCCTGGGTCACGGTGATGTCCTTGAACTCCTCGCCCGTTCCCACATGGGCGGTTGCCTTGATAAGCTGGCGGATGGGCTTGAAGATGGCGCGATAGGTGTAGATGAACAGCACGGTGAAGGTGGCCAGCATGAGCAGCAGGGAGATACCGAGGTTGGTGCGCTCGAAATACCCGGCCATGGCGCGCTTGTTCCTGGTGCTGACCTCGATGTCCAGCAGCCCGAGGAGTTGTTCCCTGTCCGTGTGGAAGTGGCAGGGCCCCCCGGTGCATCCCTTGGTGTTGGGGATGGGGGTCATGATGCCCACGATCTGGTCCCCGTTCTCCTCCTCGTTGATTCGGCTGCGCTTTTCCAGGCTCAGGCTCACGGGTGGTGGGTCCAGCTTGTGGCACGTCGAGCAGGGGGCTGTCTCCGGGGTGGATATGGTGTCCACCTCCTCGGGGTTGTTGGAGAACACGAGCCGCCCCTTCTTGTTGTAGATCCTGATGCTCCGGATCTCCTCCTGCTTGGAGATGTTGGTGATGATCTCCTTGATGTCGTTCTCCGAGTCCAGCATCATGGCGTAGTGCAAGCCGAGCAGGATGGTATCCGAGAGCATGGCGATGTCGGACTTCACGTTCTTGAGCATGTTCTCGCGGAAGAACAGAATGTTGAAGCCCACCCAGAGAACCACGCACAACAGCAGCGTGACGCCGCCTGAGAGCAGCATCTTGAAGATCAGACTATGCCGCATGGATCTGATACGCATGTGAACACCGCTTCCTTGAAAAAGCGTTTTGCGTGGGAGGCCCGGAAGGAAGCCCCTTTATTTGGGGGCCCCTCCGGCTACCGGTATAAGTCTTCGATATATCGAGGTCCGGGAAGGGGCGTTGCTACTGCCTTTCCTGGTTGAGGGGGCAGAGGTGGGCGTCCTTGATAAGGTCCGCCAGGGTGTAGGAGTCCAGCATCTTGTACATGGCCTGGCTGGCGTCATCCCAGATGGAGCGCCTGAGGCAGACCGCGGCCCTGGGGCAGGTGTCTACGTCTCCGTCGCATTCGAGGATCCTGTCCTCCTGGCCATCGAGAATCTGGGCCACAGCGCCGATGGATATCTCCCCGGGCTCCCTGGTCAGAACATTGCCACCGTTGGGTCCACGTTTGCCCTTGACGTATCCGGCCTCGTTCAACATCTTGATCAGCTTCTCAAGGTACTTCAGGGAAATGTTTTCCCTCTGCGCCGTGTCCTTGCTGGGCACCGGTCCGTTTTCCGAGTGCATGGCGATGTCCAGCAAGAGCCGTAAGCCGTACCTGCTTCTTGTTGTGAGTTTCATGGCGGTGTCCTGGCAAAAGGCCTCTATGGTGGTTTTCTCGCAACATTCTTTGGGGAGAATGCATACGTACTCAGATTACCATTGATAGGCAAGCCCTTGGCCGGAATTGCCAGTGCCCCCGGGCCCGTGCTCAGCATTTGGGGCTGGAGAAGTCCGCACCTGTGCAACATGTCTTCGGGGGAATGCGGGGCACTGTGATGCGGAACGCGCTTCCCTTGTCGAATTCCGACTCCACCTCTATGGCGCCCCCGTGATGCTCGATTGTCTGATTGGAAATGAACAGCCCGATGCCTGTGCCCTTTTTGCCCTTGGAGGAGAAAAACAGGGTGAAGATCTTTTCCCTGGTCTCCCTGTCCATGCCCATGCCGTTGTCCCGGACCATGATTTCGATGGCGCCGCCCTTGTTCCGGGCCGAAAACGTCACCTGAGGGGCGTCGGACGGCCGCATCTCGCAGGCATCCACCGCGTTCTCCAGAAAATTCACCAGGGCCGCGGAGAAAGCGCTCGCATCGTAGCTGGCCAACCCCAGATCATCGGGGATGTCGCAATGGTACTGAACCCCGGCGGCATCGGCCTTGGCGCGGACGATCTCACCCGTGTCGCGCAGAAATCTGGCCGCATCCACCTCCTCCAGGTCCAAATCGCGTGACTTGGCGTAGTACAGGATGTCCAGAACCATCTTCTTGACCCGGCCGATCATGTTCTTGAGGGTGTCCACCGCCGCGGCCACGCGCTCCCCGTCCTGCTTGCGCAGCCCGGACTCCAGGCGGTACACGCCCCCGTCCAGGGCCGTGAGCATGCCCTTGACCCCGTGGGACATGGAACCGAGCATGATGCCCAGGGAGGTGAGATGATCCTGCAAGCCGCGGATCTCCGTGATGTCCGTGGACATCTCCATGACCTGGATGATCTCGCCGGAGACGTCCCTGATGGGGGCGAACCAGACCAGGACGTTCTTGCGCTCCCCCTTGCTGGTGGTGACCACGGTCTCGATCTGACGGCTTTCGCCCGTGGCGAACGTCTCCTGAATGGGGCAGCAGTCGCAGGGTTCGTCGCGATATCTGTAGATCTGGTGGCAGAACCCGCCAACAGCGTGGGGGAAGTCCTCGCTGAAGCGCCGGTTGACCTCGGCGATGGTGTAATCGGGATTCTGCACCGAAATATAGCAGGGCGCCTCGTCGAACAGGCGCTGAAATTTGAGTTGCGTCGCCTGGAGCTCTTCCTTGAGACGGTTGACCTCGGTCATGTCCAGGGAAATGTCGATGACCAGGTCCACCTCCCCTTCCCCGTTCTGGATGGGAGCGGTGCACACCACCACTGGGATGCGCTCTCCGTCCTCGCTGACCAGCACCTCCTTGCTGCGCAGGGGCTTGCCGGCCAGGAAGGTGCGGCGTACCGGGCAGGTTTCGCTGGCCTGCTCGTAGTTCTCGTAGATGTGGTGGCTGCGCATGCCCACGAAATCGCCCAGGCGTTCCTTGAACAGGTGGTTGCTGGCCACGATGAACAGGTCACGGTTGTGCAGGGAGACCAGGCACGGGAGCTCGTTGAACAGGCCGGATTCCCCCTCGACCTGACTGGAGACGTCGGAAAAGGCGGTGCTGAGCCCCTCCACCACCTTGCAGGCCGCGGTCTCGCGCTCCAACTCCACTATGCGGCGGGTCTTCTCCTCAACCAGGCGTTCCAGGTTCTCGGTGTACTCGCGCAACTGGCGCTTCATGCGGATCTTTTCCTGAATCCGCCCCAGGGATATCTCGAGAACGTCGTTGTTGATGG
This sequence comes from Desulfovibrionaceae bacterium, assembly GCA_963674665.2. Lineage (GTDB taxonomy): Bacteria > Desulfobacterota > Desulfovibrionia > Desulfovibrionales > Desulfovibrionaceae. Next base: position 22,638 of record CAXXPL010000003.1, read on the forward strand.
GCTTGGTGATGAAGTCCGCGGCTTGGTTCTTGAGCGCCTCGATGGCCAGCTCCAGATCGCCGTGTCCGGTGATGATCAGGACCTCGGTCTCCGGAGAAAGAATCTTGATTTGACGCAGGAGTTCGATGCCGTCCATGACCGGCATCTTGATGTCCGTGAGGACTATGGCGGGCTCGAAATCCTTGAAGATTTCGAGGGCTATCTGGCCGTTCTCGGCGGTGGCCACCTCGTACCCCAGGTCCTCGAGGGAAAGACCGAGAAACCGCCGGATGCCCTCCTCGTCGTCAACGAGCATAAGCTTTTTGACGTCCATCGCTTCCCCCGGAAGCGGCACGTGATCTTCGTGCCTTCCCACCCGGGCGGCCATGCCGCCCTTGTCTGTACTGGCCCGTTTAGTCGCCGATGGCGTCCCGGACGATCTGAATCACTTCAGATGGATCAAAGGGCTTCTTGATTGTTGCCACCGCCCTTCGGATGGCCAGATGGATCCCTGACAATCCGCTGATAACAATGACCGGGATGTCCGAGAACTCCTCCTCCAGGGTGAGCTTGCGGTAGAACCGCGGCCCCCACTGATTGGGCATCTCCAGGTCCAGGGTTATCAGATCCGGCTTTTCAGCCTTGGCAACATCATACGCCGCGATACCGTCCGAGGCGCGACAGGTGAGATATCCATGGTCTTCGAACACGCTGACGAGATAGTCCACAATATTGGGGTCGTCGTCCACGACCATGATCTTCTTTGGCATACGTTTCACCTAGCAGAGTGTTGTGGAAAGATTTTTTCCTGCCCCAGCCAGGAGCGTATACCGCACCCGCACGCATTTACAAGCCTTGATTTTACACCGGCGCCACCCGAACGGGCCATGGCGCCGGTTGACGAGACTTGCCGTTTGAATCCCTTAGCCAATGGTTTCCTTCACTATCTTGAGCAGTTGCTCTGCGTCGAAGGGCTTGGTAAGGCTTGCAACCGCCTTGGGAATGGCGTATTTGTTCGCGCTGAGGCCGCTGATGACGATAATGGGGGTTCTCTTGAGCTCCGGGTTCTGACTCAGCTTGCGGTAGAACCTGGGGCCCCACTCCTGGGGCATTTCCAGATCCAGGGTGATGAGATCGGGCTTTTCAGCCTCGGCCACACCCTCCGCCTCGGAGCCATCGGAAGCCGTGACAACCTCGTAACCGTTGTCGGTGAACAGCTCGGACAAGTAGTTGCGGATTTCCTGATCATCGTCTACAATCATGATTTTCTTGGACATAATATCCTCCTTAGTCGAATGGGATTGAACCCAATCCTTTACGTTGCCGCAACCCGCCGCCGCCACGGCAGGTTGCGGTTTTCTCATTGAATCACCCGTTTTTCACATAGCGGAGAAGACCTATGAGACCTTGTCCGGCTTGTTCACGCTGACCACGGGACAGTTGGCGCGTAAAATCACCTGCTCCATGGTGGAGCCCAGGCGCGCCTTTTCCGGATCCAACTCCCGGGTGTGGTGCGCCATGACTATGATATCAGCCATACGCTCGCGGGCGAGCTTGACGATTTCCACATACGGAGTGCCTTCCCAGACCTCGATGTCGTAATTCTTGAAATCCCCGATCTGGGAGACGTAAGCATCACGGATACGCTTGCGCGCAACGATGAGTTGATCCTCGATCTCGTTCTGGGTGAGCACCTTGCCGCTGATGTCCAACGCATGGAACAGGGTCAGGTCGCAACCGAACTCCCTGGCCACGCCAAGGGCGTACTTGAAGGCGCTGTCCGCCTGCTTGGAGAAGTCCGTGCCGAACAGCACGCTGCCGAAACCGCCCTTGTAGGAGGCGGACTCGCGGTGCACGGTCATCACCGGGCACTTGGCCGCCTTGGCCACGCGCTGTAGGGTGCTGCCGGGGTACCCCTTGTAGTATGCGCTCTTGCGGTCGCCGGTGCTGGCGCCCATGATGATCAGGTCCACGTCCTCGGCACGGGCCACTCGCAGAATCTCGCGGTGTGGCACGCCGGTGACCAGGACGAAGCGCACGTTTTTCGCCTGCTCCAGTTGCACGGCGTAGGTGGTGCGGAGTTCGTCCTCCACCCACTGCTTGTAGTCGTCGTCCACCTCCACCTCTTCCCCGGTGCGCACGTCGTTGACGATCTGGGAATAGGCTTTGGTGGGGACACCCAGGACATGGAAGACCAGCAGCTCTCCGTCGTAGCGCCCCGCCATTTCAAAGGCGACGCGGGCCGCTCCGAAGCTTGCCGGCGAACCATCGGTTGCCAACAGGATTTTCTTGGACATGTAACACCTCGTTGATGCTGACGGTTCTTGCGACTGGTCTGCCTATTCCGCGGGTTTCAGATGACCGGGAACGATCATCATCTTGATCACCAGCGGCTTGAGGAAGGAACAGCGGATGCCGATCTTGTACTCCTCCTCCAGGTCGCGGATGGCGTCCCAGCAGTTGTGGCAAGGGGCGATGACCAGCTTGGCGCCGGTGGCGATGATCTGGTCCATCTTCTTGCGCAGGGCCACATTGCGCTGGGGGCGGTACTTGCCGATGCCGTTGAAGCCGCCGCCACCGCCGCAGCAGTAGTTGTATTCCTTGTTCGGAGCCATCTCCACGAAGTACCCCGGCTCCACCAGGTAGCTCAGGATCTCGCGGGTCACGGCCTTGAGCCCGTGGTTGCGAACGTAGTTGCAGGAATCCTGCAGGGTGACGAGCTCCTTGATGCGCTTCTCCGGGTCGATCTTGATCTTGCCGGTACGCAGGGCCTCGGCGAGCCACTCCACGTAGTGGATGTAGGGCGCCGGGGGCTGGCCGTCCTCACGCCCCACCCAGTAGGGGCCCTCGATGACCGTGGCGCGGTGGGCATGGCCGCATTCCGTGCCGATCACCCTTTTGGGGCGCAGCCGCTCGATGGCGGAGTACACGTTGGCCACGTTGTCCTTGCAGCACTCCCAGTCACCGGCGAACATGGAAAGCGAGGTCTGCTCCCACCCCTCCGAGGGTACGGTCCAGTTCTCGCCGGCCACGTGGAAGAGAATGGCGGCCTCGGCCACATCCTCGGGATAGTGCTTGGGTTCGCGGGCGTTGCAGGTGTACATGATGTCCGCGTCTTCCTTGTCCACCGGGATCTCCAGGCCAGGCCAGTCTTCCTCGTTCTCCTCGGCCATCCACTCGCAGGTCTCGACCCAGTCCTCGGTGGTCACGTCCATCTGGGCACGATAGACCCGGTGCATGCCGGAGCCGATCTTGAGCTCCCAGGGCACGAACCCCTGGGAGTACAGCAGACCGCGCAGGTAGCTGAACATGACGCCCATGTCGATGCCGTGGGGGCAGAACATGCCGCAACGGTTGCAGCAGGTGCACTGGCTCCAGGCGACGTCCATGCAGTGGCGCATGAAGGCGTTGTCCACCTTGCCCTTTTTCTTGACAATCTTGCCCAGCGTGGACTGGATCTTGTACGAGGGCACCTGCTCGGGCACCCTGCCGTTGACCTGGTACAGGAAACAGCTCTCGGCGCAGAGGCCGCAGTGGGCGCAGATCTTCAGCCAGGTGCCTGTCCTGGATTTCAAGGTCTTCTGGATGGTGGCCCAGAGCTTGCCCGTGTCCACGTCCAGTTCTTCCATTTCCGCGTAATATTGCTTGCCGCCCTTGTCGTTGAGGACCAGCTTGAGCTGCTCCTCGGTGTTCACGGGCTGCCTGTTGCACAGCTTTCCTTCAGCCATATCGCATCTCCCTGTCTTTGAGGCTTTTCCGTTGCGCTCCGCCGGCTACCACGCCATGTTCGAGCCCTTCATGCCGCCGCGCTTGATGCCGTAGTCCATGCCCAGCTGCATGCGGGACATGAAGAACAGCACTGCGTGGCTGAGCTTGGTGAAGGGCAGGCACAACAGCCAGATCTCGCCGCAGAGAATGTGCAGGGCCAGCCAGAAGTCGTAATTGCCGAGGTCGTAACGGGCGATGAGCCCGGTGACGAACGGAGCCACAGTGATCACCAGCAGCAGATAGTCGTAGAAGGTGCTCAGGATGCGCACCTCGGGATAGGCGATCCGCCGCAGGGCCATGAAGAGCCCGCCCACGATGACCGTCCAGCTCAGGAAATCCGCCACACCGGCGGGCAGACGCGGCAGGCTGAGACCCAGACTCTCGCCCAGCATCACGTTGTGCGCCTCCAGGAACACGGGAGTGAACAGCAGCCCCACGTGGAAGGCGAAGAACAGTATGGTGAACTGGGGGCGTTCACGCCAGCCATGGGATCCGAAGGGAATCAGCCAGGAGATGATGGAGCGCCGGGCGCCTTTCAGTCCGTAGCTCATATTGGCCTTGTAGGCCACGCGGTCCAGCTGCCAGCTCAATCCCCTGATGTACAGCAGCACCCGCGCGGCAAGCCCGACAAAGGTGACTATGAAGACCACCCAGAGAAAAGGTCCTGTCAAGAAATGGTACATATCCGCGTCTCCTCAGGAATGGTCCGGGTTGTGCCCGTCATGTTCTTCATGGGAGCCCTTCTCGTCGTCCTTGCCGCCCATGAGAAACTGCCAGTACAGGGTGACGGCCACGAGAATGCCGCCCATGAGCAGATAGACCACCCCTTTGCTGAAGGTGTAGTATTCCTGCAACGTATGGAATTCCATAACCTTTATCCTCCTTGACTAATGATCGCCCTTGTAGGCGGGGTGTTCGAAGAAAATGGGCATCCGCGTGGTGATGAAACGGAAGACCACCAGCCCCAGCGTGACGATGAAGATGGAGATGCCTATCTCCATCCAGCTGGGGAAGTACCTGTCCGCTGCCGGCAGATGATAGTTGAACGCGATCAGGGAGATATTGAAGCGGTTGAACACGATTCCCAGAACCGTGAGGGCCGCGGTCCACTTGATCAGCCTGATGTTCCTGTCCCGGGCGCCGATGGCGTAGAGAAAGGACGGCAGCGCCACGAAGCAGAGCATCTCCACCAGGTAGAGCACGCCGTAGCCCGTGGTCAGGTAGTGCCAGTTGTTGTCGTAGGCCAGGCCGATGAGCTTGATGGCGAAGTAGCCGAAGAGGATGAGGGAGCACCCCCGCGCGAACCCGAGCACAACGGTGTCGTGGTTGGCCAGGTACTCCTCGTCCATCATCCTGTGCAGATACCTGTGCGACAGCGTGCCCTCGAAGATGACCATGGACAGCCCGGCAGCCATGCTGGACACGAAGAAGTACAGCGGCAGGTACGGGGTGTACCACAGGGGGTGCAACTTGGAGGGGGCGATAAGGTACAGGGCGCCCAGGGAGGACTGGTGCAGGGTGGAGAGCACCACGCCCATGATGGTCAGGGCCAGGGTGACCTTCACCAGGATGTTGCGGATCCTGGTCTTGCGCAGCCACTCGAAGGGAGCGGGCAGGAACTCGATGAACAGCACGGTGAGGTACAGGAACACGCACAGCCCCACCTCGAAGAGCAGCGACGTGGTGCCCTGTTGCACGAACACCGGGTACGGCAAACGCCAGGGGCGCCCCACGTCGTAATGCAGGGCGAACACCACCAGGGCGTAGCCCAGGAAGGCGGTGAGGATGGCCGGGCGCACAGCGGCGTGATAGCGCTTCAGCCCGAAGATGTAGCAGGCCGCGGAGGTGGTGTAGCCGCCGGCCGCCAGGGCGACGCCGCAGAGCAGGTCGAAGCCGATCCAGATCCCCCAGGGGTTGTTGTCATCGAGGTTGGTCACCGCGCCGATGCCCTTGGTAAAGCGGAGGGCGGTGAGCAGCAGGCCCGCGATCAGTATCAGGCCCGTGACCACATTGAAGGTATTGAATGCCGACTTGGGGCCGGCCTGGGTATGGGTGGACATCAGGCGCCCTCCTCCTGGTTTTCGCCCTGTTCGTCTTTCTCTTTCAGGGCTTCTTCCACGGCTTTCCTCACCTCGACCTCGATGCGCCGTTTGTTGTCGACTTCAGCCTTGGACAAGGCTTCGTGCAGGGTCTTCTCGGCCTCTTCGCCGGCCTTGCTCAAGGCGTTCTTCACCGCGGCCCTCTTTTCCTGGTCCACGATGATGTCCTTGCGCTTGTTGATGGCGTAGATGCCGCCGAGCAGCACGGGCCAGAGACCCACGACCATGGGGACGGCGGCCAGGGCGCCGGAGGTCAGTTCCGGGGCGGACCTGGTGCCCAGGTCCTCGCGCAGGCCGATCTCCTTGAACGGCACGCCGGAGATGTACATCCAACTGGTGCCGCCCATCTCCTTCTCGCCGTAGACATGGTCGATATACTTGCCCGGGTTCTTGCGGATGCGCTCGTGGGCGATCTTCAGAAGCTCGTCACGGGTGCCGAAGGTCAGGGCCTCCTTGGGGCAGGCCTCCACACAGCCGGGCAACTTGCCCTCCGCCAGACGAGGGGCGCACATGGTGCACTTCACCACCCGCGGGGTCAGGGGCTCGTTGTATTCATAGGTTGGAATCTCGAAGGGGCAGGCGATCATGCAGTACCGGCAGCCCACGCACACCGAGGCGTCATAGACCACCGCGCCGCTGGGGCTCTTCTTGAAGGCCTTGACAAAGCAGGCCGAGGCGCAGGCTGGCTCCAGGCAGTGGTTGCACTGGAACTTGCGAAACACCGGCGCCCCACCTACCTGGTACTTGTTCACCACGGTGTAGGTGTCGGGGTGGGTCCTGCGCCTGATGTTCAACACTTCGAGATCGTCAAAGGGTTTTTCGGGTTGGGGAAGGTCGTTGACCTTGTTGCAGGCGGCCTCGCACTTGCGGCAGCCGATGCACCGGGTGGCGTCAAAGAGCACGCCCTTGCTTCCGGGATAGCCTTTGAACTCCTTGCCCGCGGCTTCAACCTTCCCGGACGTGACGGCTGTGGCGCCGGCCGCGCCTATGAGACCGAGGAATGTTCTGCGTAACATCTGATCATTCTCCTTGGGCTATCCGTGAGTCTTTCTTCGCGTGACAGGCAACGCAGTCCGTAGCCCCGGGCTTTTCGAGCCCCATGCGCTTGTGGCAGTCCATGCACTGGGAGTGGTAGGCGGCCTTCAGACCGGGGCGGCCGGGGCTCTCTTCGGAAAAGGGCTTGCCATGGCAGCTCGCACAGCTGGGGGGCGTCTTGGATGCCGGGCTGTTGTGATGGCACCCCTGACACGCTGTGACATCGGTGGAATGAAAAACGGATGCCAGGGAATCGTCCTTCATGTTGTCCATTATCTTGAGCACTATCTTGCGGTGCGGCATCTCGCTGGGCTTGTACTCATTGGCCAGGGCGCCGATGGTCACGGTCTCGGGGATGTCCTTCACGTCGACCAGCAACTGCTTGTGGGAGCGCTGCTCCACGAGTTCCTTGGCCAGGGCCTGACGAGCCTCCTTGTCCGTGGGCAGAGGCGGCATCAGCAGCGCCTTGGGAGCAACGGGCGCTTCCTGCGCATCTGCGCTCTCGGGCTGGGCAGCGGGCTGCGTTGCCGGGGGCGTCACGGTAAGGTGGCAGGTTTCGCAAGAGGTCCGGGACGGGACCGCCTTCTTGGGCACGGAGGCGTGACAGGCGGCGCACTCGGGCTGTTTCTGCTTCTCCGCGTGGCAGCCCACGCAGCTCTTCTTGCTGCCAGCCTGGTGCATGGCCTGCTCCAGGGTGATGAAACCGCCCACTTCAATGCCCTGCTCGGTGTGACACTCGGAGCAGGCTTTCACACTCTTGTGGTGGCAATCCGCGCAGGAGTCGTTGGCCTGCTCGTGGGCCAGGTGATTGAAGGCCACGGGCATGAGCCGCTCCTGCCGCTTGACCCTGTCGGCTTCCTGTTGATCCTTGGGAGCCGGGGGCAGCATCAGAGAGGCGTCGGGTTGCTTGCGGGGGAGGCGCGGCAGGGTGCCGCCGATCTTCTTTATCATGATGGCCAGGTTTTCACCGGTGGCGGCCTGTCCCTCGGCGCTGTGGCAATCGGCGCACTTGGAGGGGCCGTATTTCTCGATCTTGGCCTTCTTGAGGCTCACGTGGCAGTTCACGCACTGGGCGTGGAAAGCTGTGACAGTGTCCATCTTCACATCACCGGTGGGATTCCCGGTGTGGCAGTATGAACAGCTCTCTTCCTGAAACTTGATATACACGAGCTTGCCGGAAGCCTTGTCCAGCTCATGGTGGCAGTTGCCGCAGTTGGTATCCTGCCCCTTGTCGTGGGGGATGACCTCGGAGCCCCAGTGCCTGTAGTGCAGGGAGTTGTCCATGCTCACGGGCTGTCTGGTGTCGGCGTATTCCGGGTTCTCGACGTGACACTTGCGGCATTCACCGGCCTGCGGTCCGTAGGGCTTGGCGCCGGCCTTGGCCTCCTCGGCGTGGCAGCTGATGCATTTCTTATGGTACAGCTCCTTGAGTGCGACCGCGTCCAGCTCCTCTGTGCGCATGAAGGCGAAGGCGAGCACCTCGCTTCCATCCTGGGCTTTCCGCGTTTTGTGACAGGCCGAGCAATCCTTGCCCTTCTCTTCCATCGCCTTGGTGTGCTTGTCGTGCAGGAACTCGGCGGCCGGCATGTCCAGCGCTTGCTGCCTGACGATGACATCGATCAGGATCAGGTCCGACCTGCCCTTGTCATCGTCCGCAGAGGCGCTGGACATGCTCATGACATCCATGCCGAGTCCAAGCACAGCCACCAGGACGACCAGGAAGCCTGTCAATCCCATGAGTACTTTCCTGTTTGCCATGATAAACGCTCCCTCTAGCTCTAACGTTGGGCGGCGATGCCGGGTGTTGAGCTGATCACTGTCCCGACCCTGGAATTCCGCTTCCAGGTTGTGACCGCCCGGCTTCCTGCCGTTCCAAAATCCGGTTGGCGGTCCGGTTCAGGTAACGGCTTCGAAACACAGAGGTATCGCCAACAAAACCTTGCCATCCTGGAAAATCTACCTCCTTAGTGGGTAGGTAATTTTACCCACCCGTTGGGTAGATTAAATTTCCTACCTGTGTCAAGGATTTTTATGGGATTTTTAGAACAAGCAAATTACACAGATGAAATTCCTTTATTTCAGCGTCTTGCAAAATCAGGTTCATCCTGTTTCACGGAAATACGTTCCGGAAAACCTGCTACAAAACAGGACACGAATCGGGTCCCAAAGACCTGTTCGAAGAACAACTCGCGGTGATATCAGGATAAAAGAAAGGCAGGGCTGCCTTGGGAAATGAATAAAGGGTGGCCCAGGAGAAATGGAGGGGCGGGAGATTATCCCCTGCCCTCCATCTCCACCCGGACCACCACGCTAACAGCAGAGTCGAGGGGCGTTGAAAATCGAATTCAGGGCTTGGCGTTGAGCCGCTTGATGATCTCCTCGGTGATGTCGGCCTCGGGCGCCACATAGATGAACTGCCCCCGATCCTGAATACCGGTGAGCTTCTTCTCCTTGGCGTAGTCCAGGAGAATGACGTTCAGGCGGTTGACCAGGGGCTGGAAGCGCTCGTTCTCCTCCCTGGAGATTTCCTGGCGCAGTTGCTGCGTCTTGGCCCGCAGTTCCTGCAGTTTTTCCTGGAACCGCCGCTTGACCGCATCCTTGGCCTTGGGAGCCTGGGCGTCCTGCTGTAGCTTGGCGACCTCCTTGTTCAGGTCCGCCACCGCATCGCTGCGCTTTTTGAATTTCAACTGTATCTGGGCCACTATCTGCGCCCCGGTGTTGCACTTTGCCAGGGCCTCGCGGGTGTTGATCACCGCGATGTCGGAGGCCGCAAAAGCGCTGCCGGACAGAAGCATGAACATGAGAAGAAAACCGACAAGAGACTTCATGACTACCCCTTTCGCTTACCCGGCGGAGCCAACCGCCGGACCTACAGGATTCACACGGCACGACCATTGTCCAAGCTACCGGTATTCCATGCCGCTGGTTCAGTGGAGTGATACATTCTCATCGAACATCTTGTAAACCATAGACTTGCACAAATCCGGACAGAAATCTCATAGTTCCAGTCACTTCGCGGGAGCATCAGGTAGCGGGGCAAGGACTTCGCCCTCCTGCTCGAAGAATTTCAGCTTCCGCGCCCTGGGAAGTGCCTTCACCCGCAGTTCCAGGCGCAGGGCCTCGGACTTGTCCGCCGCGGCGATCCAGGCCGCCAGATTCACAGGTCTTCTGGGGCGAGTGTACTTCGCCCCCCCGGGGATATCGCCGTTGTGCTCCCGCACCCGGCGCTCAAGATCGCGGGTGATGCCGCAATACAGCGTATCGTCGGCGCAGCGCAGCAGATAGACATACCAGGACATGAACGCTCCTCATGAGTCACTTGTTCCACGCTGAGGTAGCCCAAGCCGGAGCGTTTGAAAAGGCGGGGAGAAAATTGGGAACTGTCCGGGAAGGGTCCCGTTATTGAAAGGGATCCTTCCCGACAATCCTACAACCCCTTGCCGGGGGCGTCATGCACCCGGAGCCTGTTGCGCCTGGAATTGCGCCCTGTGGGGCCCTTGTTTTCCTGTTGCCCGGAAACCGGGGAATTCTTCAGTTCTTCCTGCCGCACCCCCCCAGGCAGGAGACCGGACTCCATTTCCAGCAGTTCGATATTGTCCTGGTTATCCGCCGCATTGGCCAGGGGCGCCATGACAAGGCTCAAAATGAGAAAAAACACGGCCATGCCCAGCTTGATCAGGGAAGATATGGTGTTCATCCTGTCCTCCATTGAATCGTTTTCCCGGCTTGAGCCATTACGGACTGGTGCAGATGGCCGGCGCGCCGGATGGCAGCGGATAGGTGCAGATGGCAGTGTCATCGGACGGCGAACGCCATTTGACCTCGTAGTCATGAACGGTGGCGATCTGCGTGGCCGCGCCCGTGCCCTGCACAAAACCCAGCAGGGTTGTCTCCAGTGCGTCGTGCAGGTCGGTGTCCAGCCAGAACTCCTGCGTCAGCACGGGGCATGGGAGCCGGTCCGAGGAACACAGGGTGGAGTCGAAATCGTCGCTGGTGAGGTCCCTGTTCAGGTCCGCGATGAGGTAGGCCTCGTTGGACACCGCCGTGTCAGTGTAGTTGTAGTACAGGTATTTGTCCTTGATGGTTTCCCAGTCAACGGCCTCGCTGAACCGGTAAACCCAGGTCTTTACCTGGTAACCGTACTTCCCGAAATTGGTCGAGGTGGTATCGTCCTCGCTCCTAAGCGCCCTGTGCAGCTCGATCCTCACGGCGTACCGGTATCCGGACTGCACCTGATACCACTGCTGGTTGATGTTCGACGTGGTGAACACGTTGGCGCTGCCGCCGAGGTTCAGGCCGTTGGGAGTGGACGCGTCCTTGCCGTGCATGTTGTCGTCGTAGGTCTTCTCGCCTTCGGTGGTGGAATACGTTCCGCCTCCGTCGTGCTGATGCTTGCAGTCGAAGTCGTAGCAGCTTCCGAAGCCCCCGGTGTCGTTCCCCCAGTACACATAGGCGATGTGGTCCTTGTTCGGGTCAATGCGCGTTCCGTCCACCTTGCCGCTGTCAGTGCTGCAGATGCAGGAGCCGCCCCAGGCGTTGAGATAGGTGTCGAACTCCACGCCGATCTTCGGGGGCTGTATCCCGTTACGCTCCGGATCGACCCAGCGGCTGATGCTGGTGTCATAGGTCCCGTTGGTGCCGGGGTAGACGCGGCTGTCACCCGCATAGGCCAGTAGCTCGCCCATGGAGGAGTCCCCACCGACGGAGTCGTTGTCGTTGGTTTCCGCGGAAGGAAGGACATAGACAAAGCCGTCCGCGTTCTTTTGTTCGAACTGCAGGGTGAAGAAGATCCTGATGCCGGTGCCCAGGTCACACTCTCCGTCGATGCACTGAAGGTTGATGTCCCGCTTGGTGCCGCTGTACCACAGCGCGCCAAAGGCGTAGTACTCGCCGCCTCCAAGAATGATGCCCTCGTCAGTGACCTCCAGGGGGTTCTTGCTGGGATCCGAGGTAATGGGGTTGTGCGGGTCGTCATGGGTGATGCGTCCCTTGGGCTTACGCGTGCCCTCGCTGACATAGGCTGTCTGGGTCAGCTCGTAGGAGACCGATTCCGGTCCGGCATAGCCGGTGGCCGTGACCCAGATATTCTGATTGTCCAGGGTGTTGAGCACGACCAGGTCGTCAGGGCCAATCTTGAAGTCGTCGCTGTTGGCCCAGGCCGTGAGATCGGGTTTGCGCAGGTTGGTGAAGGTGTAGGTGCCGTCCCCGTTGTCTACCCGCTGGTCATAGCGCAGGGGCACGGCGACCTCGTCGTTCTTCCTCTTGCCAGTAACGGTGACTATGCCGTTTCTCACGGGAAAGATGGACGCGCCACCCGCGGCGTCTATGGTCATGCCGTTGGAATTCATGGTCTGGTTGCTGAGATTCTTGACCGCCAGAAAATGCTCGATGCCCTCCTCGGAAGGCCAGATGGAATCCGAGCATTGGATGAAGATACGCGTGCGGTCCGAGCTGAGGGTGGAGCCGTCCACGTATGTCTCGTTCTGATCCGAGGGGTTGGATTGCAGGTCGTTCTTGTTGATCAAGCGCAGTTTGTCGTTGGGGTTGCCGAAGGTCGGAACCTCGAATCCCTCGGGGAACGGCTGGCCGCCCGGCTGACGCATCTCGATGAGGGAGCCGCCGGTTATATGCGCGTTGCTGGTGGACTCGAAAGTCCCCAACGCATAGGCCTGCACCTCGAAGGAATAGTTCTCGTCCACCTTGTATTTGGGAATCTGGTTGATCCACTGCATCTCGTCTTCAAGCCTGTTGTCGCTCTTCAGCATGCTGATGCCGTAACGCAGGCCGGACTCGGCCATGTAATAGGCATATTTCCTGAAGTTCGAGGAGGTGGCGATGTTGGACGCGGTGTCGAACAGGGTCAGCATGCCCGCCGCCAGAGCACCCAGAAGGGTCAGGACGACAACATAGAATATCAGGGCGCTTCCGGTTTCCCCATGTCTCCCCAGCCGAAGGTCTCTTGTCCTGTGGTTCGTGTTCATGACGTCCTCACATCAGCAACCCGGGATCGCCGAATCGATGAGATAGCGGGGGCTGAACTGGATGTCGAAGGTCTTGTCCAGGTCGCTACCATCCCGGTCGCTCTTGTATTGGAGGCTGATGCCGATATCGTCGACATAGGTCCCGGAGCTTCCCTCCATGGTCACCGACTGAAGGGTTCTGGTGAAGACCCCGTTCTCCAGGTTGTCCATCATTGTCCAGTTGTTGCAGGTTCTGCTCCCGGCCGGCCCGGTGCATGTGGTCATTATCAGGGCCCCTGAAGAGTACTCCAGGGCCTGCGGGGTGGGAGCATTGACGTCCGAGCACGTCGCGCCGTCCTCGGTGTTGTAGAACTCTATCCTGGACTGGGAAAAGCAGCATATCTGCGTCATGTCGCTCATGCGTGCGCTCATGTAGTCGTACATGGGCTTCATTTCAGACGCGGCCCGGGAGTTTTCCGCGGAAAAATAATACGATTCCACTCCCATGGTCATGAAGCCGAAAACCGCGGCCGCGACCATTGCCAGCAACAACAGCGAGAGAATACTCTCGATCAGGGTGAATCCGCTATTTCCAGTTTTCATCAGTGTTCCCCCGGAGGATCGCAATATCCCGATCCCGTGCTGCAGTTGCGCGTCTTTGCGAACAGCGTGTGATACCTTCTGCCGTTCTCGTCCGTCACCTCCACCCACACCAGGGGCACCTGCTCCGTTGCACAGCCCGAACTCAGGGTGCCGCTGGAATTGAAGCAGACTTCTGAAGTGGTGATGGTACCATTTTCAGGTGGGGTGACCGCTCTGATGGTGGAGGACAGGTTGCTTACGAAGTTGGTGAACTCGCCGACGCTGTCGCCCCCAACGGAGTCGCTGTTGACTTCGGACATGTACTCCGAGGTGGCCAGCTCCAGTACTGAGCCGATCTGGGTTTCCTCGCGCACCCATTCCAGGGGCGCCCAGCTCTTGGCGGGAGAAGAGTTCAGGACCTCGAAGAGCATGGCCCCGGTATAACCCAGAACGATCAGGGTTATTATTATTTCTATCAATGTGAAACCACTAAATCGAGAAGCTCTATCTATATCAAAAAGTTTTTTTTCATGCCCGCCCCCTTGTTTTTCCAACATCCGAGTTGCCTGAATCGGAAACACCTGAACTGTTGACAAAAAAGTCGCAACAACTTGTATTACCTAAGAATTCAAAACAGCATACAACAACACTATCCATCTATGATGCACTTGCGTTCTTTATAAACTGCATATAAAATTTAATATTACATATATGGTCATCGAAATGACTGCTGGCTATTAATCCTACACAAAGTTTAATTCTTCCCTCATAAAACTAAACATCAAGTCAATATTTAACGACGGGATTTTCGATCTTGCATACAATATACATCCATTTTTCACCTGTGGCAACACTAATTATATTATTTTTTTATTCAGTACACATGATTTAAATTAACAATTGTTCCTTCCAAGGCATAATAAATCGTTACAGTCGGGTAGTATCTGCAGTTATTTTGAGTTGAATTGAATTTTCTCACCAGAAAGCTGAAAAAAGAACTAAAACAAACAATCCAATCAACAATCTGAAAATGCACAACAATCATTCAGCTGCATGGCGGGCGAGAAGCAATCACAGCACCAACATACTGTAATTACTTTTTTTGATACGGCACAATGGTTTTAAGGGGCTCAGAGGCTTGTCAGGGCACCAGATGACCGGAAAGGGCTCCCCCCTGCCAAGAGACAGGGACGGAATTGAGGTCGTAAACGCACACAATGTATCACCCCCTGCCAGTATTGCGCCCTCTTCATTACTCTATGTTCATTTTACACATCGGACGCGACACCAAGGGCGGTGGCAAGACCGCCCCACCGCCATGGGCAAAGCCATCTTCCACGAAAATCTTAACCATGAATTTCGCGTACATCACACCAGACCGTGGGGTGTTCACTATGAGGGAATCCGGAAGGGAAGCCGTGCAAGGGGGAACCACCTGGAATAATGGCTCCCCATCTCGCGCGAATGCTTTCTACAAAATGAAATCCGTGGACAGGAAGTTGGATTTGCGCTGCCGAAGAATGCGCGTGAGCAGCTCCTTGTTGGTGCCCGACCCCTTGGCCGCCACCAGCGTACGGATGGAAAAGCAGCGCAGGGCGTCGCTGACCGAGAGCGTGCCCTCGGCAGAGTCCTTGCGCCCCGTGAAGGGGAAGGTGTCCGGGCCGCGCTGGCATTGGCTGTTGATGTTCACGCGGCAGACCTGGTTCACCAGCGGATCGATAAGGCGGGCCATCTGATCCGGGGCGCTGCCGAACAGACTCACCTGCTGCCCGTAGTGGGAGCCCACGATGTAGTCGATGGCGGTCTTTTCGTCGTCAAAGGCCACCACCGGCGTCACCGGGCCGAACTGCTCCTCGTGGTACACGCGCATGTCCTTGTTCACGGGGTACAGCAAGGCCGGATAGAACAGATTCTTCACCTCCAGACCGCCACCGGCGTTGACCACCTTTGCGCCCTTGCCCACCGCATCGTCGATGAGCCCGGTAAGGTACTCCCCCTTGCCGGGAACCGGCAGGGGCGTGATCTTTACCCCCGGGGCAAAGGGCATACCCACGCGAAGCCTGGAGATCCCCTCGCTCAGCCGGTCCAGCAGCTCGTCCACGCGGTCGCGGTGCGCGAACACCATCTTGATGGCCGTGCAGCGCTGCCCGTTGAATGACAGGGCTCCGGAAAGGATCTCCTCCACCGTGAGGTCCATGTCCGCGCTCTCCAGCACAATGGCCGGGTTCTTGGCGTCCAGCCCCAGGATGCAACGCAGCCTGTGCGGATGGGGGTGGGACACGCGCAGGGCGTCGGCCGCGCCGCTGGTGCCGATGAAGGCCAGCACGTTGATCTGCCCCGACTCGATGATGGGTTTCACCAGACGGCGATCGCCGAACAGGATGTTCACCACACCCTTTGGGAAACAATCGCGGAACGCCTCAACCAGGGGCGCGAGGAGCAGCTTCCCGATCCTGGGCGTCTTTACGATGACCGGGTTGCCCATGATCAGGGCCGGGATGAGCGTGGCAAAGGTCTCGTTCAGGGGGTAGTTGAACGGCCCCATGCAGAGTACCGGGCCCAGGGGGGCGCGGCGGATCTGCGCATAGATGCCGCTCTCGATGACAAAGCGGGAGTTGTCGCGGTCCAGGTCCTTGAGCGCGTCGATGGTGTCGCGGATGTACTCCACGGTGCGGTCGAACTCCTTGGCCGAGTCGTCCGCGGACTTGCAAATCTCCCAGACCATGAGCCTGACCACCTCGCCACGCTTCTCGCTCATGCGGGAGGCGAAGTCCTCGAGGCAGCGGATGCGGTCGCCAACGCTCATGGTGGGCCAGCGCCCCATACCGTTGTCATAGGCGGCCGAGGCGGCCTTCATGGCCCGGACCCCGGCGTCGGCGTCCAGCACCGGGCAACGCCCGATGAGCACGGGCGCGTACACACCGTTTTCATGCGTCTCCACAGGGGAGAAAATCTCCTGCATCTCGCCGCCCCAGGTGAGAATCTCGCCATCTATGAGGTAATGCGGATATTCCAAAGGCCCGGAAAGGGCGAAGGCTTCGGGTACGCCTCCTTGTGCCGGAAATGTGGCGAGTAGTTGCTGCTCCAGGCCCATCGGAATCCTCCTGATGCATGTCCATGGTTTATTCGGTCATGGCAGGCATAATGCAGAATGAATCGATGCGCAAGGCGGGAAAAGACATGGTTCGAACATGTGCTCCTCGAAAGTCACTGTCCGGTTCATCGCCCCACGTCCCATCCGGCGCAATTGTAAGCCGCACCCTGATATAGCGGCGACATTTCGCTTGTCTTATGAAGCGCCCGGGACTAGCCTCAGGCTTCCCGATACTGCGGGAATGCCCATCAGAATGTCACCACTCCAAGGTATTTCACGTGTCCTCATACAGTTTCACCTCCCGCAGGATGTACATATTCCTGCTCGTGCTCACCATCGGCTCCACCATCGGCTTCCAGGGCTGGCGGACCCTGCTGAACAACTTCTCCGTGGAAGTGGCCGGACTCGACGGAGGGCAGTTCGGCATAATCGGCTCCATCCGCGAGGTTCCCGGACTGCTGGCCCTGCTCGTGCTCCCAGTGCTCCTGTTCGTCAACGAGCACAGGCTGGCCGCCGGCTCCGTCGTTGTCATGGGGCTGGGAATCTCCCTCACCGGCTTTCTCCCCTCTTTCTACGGGCTGGCCCTGTCCACCCTGGCCATGTCCTTCGGGTTCCACTTCTACGAGACCATGAACCAGTCCCTGACCCTGCAGTATTTCGGCTACAAAGAGGCTCCGCTGGTCATGGGGCGCTTGCGCAGCCTGGCCGCTGCCACCAACATCTGTGTGGGCGTGGTGGTCATCTCCATCTCCGGATTCCTGGAGTACCGTTGGGTTTTTCTTGTGGCCGGGGCATTCACCGTGCTGGCCGGACTGTTCTGCCTGACCAGGGACCCCTCTTTCCCGGACCTCCCCCCGCAGCGCAAGAAGATGGTCTTGCGCTCCAGATACTGGCTCTTCTACGCCCTGACCTTCATGGCCGGGACGCGCAGGCAGGTCTTCGTGGCCTTTGCCGTGTTCCTGCTTGTCCAGAAGTTCGGCTACAGCATCCAACAGGTCGCCATCCTGTTCGTGATCAACAACGTCATCAACTACTTCGTGAATCCCATCATCGCCAGGTCGGTGAACAGGTTCGGAGAGCGCAAGGTCCTCACCCTGGAGTACCTCGGCCTTGCCGTCATCTTCGCGGCTTACGGCTTTGTGGAAAGCCCCCTGCTGGGCGCCCTGCTCTACATTCTGGACAACATCCTCTTCAACTTCACCATGGCCATCAAGACCTTCTTCCAGAAGATCGCGGACAAGCCCGACATCGCCCCCAGCATGGCGGTCGGCTCCACCATCAACCACATCGCTGCCGTTATCGTTCCGGTGCTGGCCGGCATGGTCTGGATGCGGAACTACCGTGTTGTCTTTGTGGGAGCCGCTGTCCTGTCCCTTGTATCCCTGGTTCTGAGCCAGTTCGTGGACCGCGAACTGCGCTTGAAAGGACAAATGGGATAGGAATCGTCGGATCGTCCGAGAGCATTTAACGATTGAAATGCTTATTCAACGGCTGGCAAAGCCAGCCTCTTGCGTTTGGCCCTTGACTAGATAAATTACCAATGATTTGTGTCACGGCATGTCAACCTCGCTTTGGGGTTGACTTTTTCTTTAAATTATGTTCTAGTTATATAACTAGATACAAGGAGGTCGCTATGGGATATCCTACCAAAGTGCAATTGATTAAGCGTAAGGCCAGCGAACAATGGTACATCAACTTCCCTTCCGCTGTGGCTCAAGCCATGGAATTTGAAAAAGGAGAAGTCGTTGAGTGGATCATTGAAGATAGGGCGCAGCTTGTTTTACAACGCCTCGATCCACCACCCTCGTGCCTAAAAAAAAACGCCTCGAAACCTGATTGACGCCTTTGATTCTCTTTTCGACCAAGCAAAGGAAGCGTTTGCCCAAAAACGCTCCTTCTTGAGGGCGAGAAGACTCGTTTTGAGTTCGCTCGTTGGCATGGGGCGCCAAACAATTACTGGAATGCTGACGACCGCAGGGCGCCAATTTGTCGACTGGTCGGCTGATTACAGGCTGTTTGAGCAGCAGCGCTTTTGTCCGTCAAGGCTTTTTGACGTTCTCCGCAGAGAAGCGCTTAACCACTTGGACGATAAGGAGCCGTTTGTGGCGTTGATGGATGATACCCTGCTTCGAAAGCGAGGAAAAAAAGTTGCGGGGACATCATGGCGTCGCGATCCGCTTGGCCCTCCATTTTGCAACAACTTCATTTGGGGGCAACGTTTTCTCCAGATATCCGCCGCATTGCCCGAAGCAAGCGGTGCTGCAAGAGCCCGCGCGATACCCATCGACTTCACTCATTGCCCAGCTCCCAGAAAACCAAATAAAAACGCGTCGCCAGCGCTCTGGAAAGAGTACAATGAAAATAAAAAGCAAACGAGAATCAGCATCAAAGGCGCGAACAGGCTCTGGAACCTGCGCACTGCGCTTGATCGCGACGATAAAGAAAGAAGGCTCATCGTTTCCGCCGACGGCGGGTTCACGAATGGAACGGTTCTGAAAACGCTCCCCCCCAGAACTACTTTCATCGGCCGAATACGAAAGGATGCGAAGCTCTACGCGTTGCCAAAAAACGAACAGCGCGGGAGAGGACGCAAACGTACGTATGGTGAGCGTCTGCCGACTCCCGAAGAAATACGGCAAGACGAATCAACCCCTTGGGAGACAGTGACAGCGTTCGCCGCAGGCGATGTTCGTGAATTCAAGGTGAAAACCTTGGGGCCTATACGCTGGAGAAGCGCTGGCGGAGAGCATGATCTCAAGTTGATGGTGATTCGTCCGCTTGGATATCGCCTGAACAAGCAATCGCGGGTAAACTACCGCAAGCCAGCCTACTTGATTTGTACAGATCCGGACCTTCCTACAGACAAATTTCTTCAGGCATATGTCTGGCGCTGGGAGATTGAGGTGAACTTCAGAGATGAAAAGACCTTGTTCGGCGTTGGAAAGGCACAAGTGTGGACAGAAAAGGCGGTGGAGTCTGTCCCGACGCTGTTGGTAGTTGCGTACGCCATGTTGCTGCTTGCTGGCAATCGCGTATACAAACCGGGCGACAAGATATATCCGAGACCCAAATGGCAAAAGGAGTCCGAGAGTGGCAGGGTGACAACCCCACAGTTGATAAGTCTTCTCCGAACAGAGCTGTGGGGGAAAGCCATGGGAATTGAGAATTTCTCCAGCTTCGTGGCTGCGAAACAGGTTGAACAGAAGCCGGAGAAATTGGAAAATCAGCTGCCAGCTGCGGCTTTCTATGCCAGCAGATAGCCAAACACGAGCGGCTGGCAAAGCCAGCCTATAAGCATTTCGCGGCAAGGATTTGCAGGTAAATCCTTGCAGAGCATTTGAACATTTTCAAAGTTTAAATGCTCTACTATGTGGTTCCCGGGAAAGCCCTGTAAAAGGCTTTCTCCGGCCTCCCTTCCCGCTTCCAGACTCGATTCCCTGGCGAAACGGACGTGCATCACTCCATGTTTCGGATGAATGCGCGTTCACGGTTTTCAAACCACAACAGGCAAAACAACCAAATACATCCTGAGCTGACTACCTTGTCCCCAAACCCCTTGACTATTCAATTTTGACTAGTATATATACAAACAAATCGGCCAGTCTGGCTTTGCCCGGCACTTCGTTTCACCGCCAACCCTTTGGACACGGCATGAACATCTCCAGATTCGTTGTCCTCGGAGCCCTGGACATCCTCGGAAACGCCAGTGGCTACGACATCATCCGCTTCCTCGACGCCAGGATGATCACCCGCTGGACCGGCGTCAAGAGGGGCTCCATCTACAATGCCTTGAAAACGCTGGAAAAGGATAACGAGATTTGCGAGGTCGAGCGCGTCAAATCCGGACAATACCCCACCATGACCATCTACGCGGTGACCGACGCAGGGCGGGATGCCTTTGACGCCATGCAGGACAAGGCCTTTCGCGGCCTCTACCCATCCTTTACCGGGTTCAAGCTGGCGCTGAAGTTCAACAGACGGCGCTCCCCCGAGGAAATCCGACGATACGCCGACCTGGCCATGGAGGAAATCCGCAACACCCTGCAGGGCATGGACGCGTACCTCTCCTCCATGCCCGAACACAGTGCCCAGAGGCGCATGGACGCCTTTTTCATCCAGCACGACCGCATGCTGCTCATCCAGGAGACAGCCTGGATTCGCATGGTAATGGACGCCCTGAACGCCGGTGCCCACGGCCCCCTGGCCGGATGCCTCCCCCCTGATTCGATGTGAGATGCGGCATTGGCCGATTGTGAAGGCAGGCTTTTTCAGGTTATATTAGTCAAATTTGAATAGTCTAGTTAAACTATTTTTCACACAAGGAGAACATCATGATTACGCTGAACATCAACGGGAAATCACATCAGGTGGACGTGGACCCAGAAACCCCGCTCTTGTGGGTGATCACCGAGAGTCTGGGGCTCACAGGCGTCAAGTACGGCTGCGGCATCGGGGAATGCGGGGGGTGCACCGTGCTTGTGGATGGCCGCCCCACTCTTTCCTGCCGTACATCCGTGGCCTCGGTCCAAGGCATGGACATCGTCACCATCGAGGGGCTGCAAGGAGTGGTCGCCGATGCCCTGCGCAAGGCCTGGATACAGGAGGACGTTGTCCAGTGCGGCTACTGCCAGCCCGCCCAGATCCTCACCGCCGCCGCCCTGTTGCGGGATAATCCCGACCCGGACGATGCGGACATGGACGCAGCCATGTCCGGGGTGCTCTGCCGTTGCGGCAGCTACCAGGGCATACGCGACGCCATCCAGCTTGCCGCACGGGAGATACGCCATGGCTGCCCCTAACCACAAACTCACACGCAGACGATTTCTGGCCATGGGACTCACCGGTGGCGCGGCCCTGGTCATCGGCACCAGCGTCCCCCTGCTCCGGTCGCGGGAGCCGGACGCCCCCCCGTATCCGCGCCAGGACTCGGGCGTAATGTTCCCCAACGCCTGGATCACCATCCAACCGGACGACACGGTCACTGTCCAGGTCAACCACTCCGAGATGGGGCAGGGAATCGCCACAGCGCTTCCCATGATCGTTGCAGAGGAGCTGGACGCGGACTGGTCCATGGTGCGTTTCGAGATCGCCCCTGTGAGGGGCGTGTACAAAAACCCGTTCTTCGGCATTCAATGGACAGTGTCCAGCAGGAGCGTGGAGAGTTCGTGGGATCTGCTGCGGGAGGCCGGTGCATCCGCAAGAGCCCTGTTCATCGAGGCCGCCGCCCGGACATGGGGTGTCGCACCCGCCCTTTGCCGCTGCGAAAACAGCCGCGTGCTCCACGATCCTTCAGGGCGCTCCCTGCGCTACGGGGAGCTGCTGAACCTTGCCGCGTCCCTGCCCCTTCCGCAGCGGGTGACCCTGAAAAATCCCCGGGACTTCGAGATTGTCGGCCGCCCCGCCCATCGGCTCGACAACCTGGACAAGATCACGGGCAAAGCCGTGTTCGGCATGGATGTCAGGCTCCCGGACATGCTTACGGCCACCGTGCTCCACCCTCCGGTGTTCGGCACCCGCCCCCTTGATTTCAACAGGGAGGAACTCCTCTCCATGCCGGGGATCGTGGATGCCCGCATCATCGAAACCGGTGTGGCCATCGTGGCCAAGTCTTTCTGGCAGGCCTGTCAGGCCATGGATGCGGCACAGGTGAATTGGTCCGGGCGAGACGCACGGCACCTCGAATCGCGGAAGTTGTTCCAGCGCTGGGCCGAGCTGGCCAGGCAGCAAGGCAAGGCCATGTACGAGCACGGCGCCCCGGACGCCATGGAGCGCGAACACGGCCAGGTCATGGAAGCGGCCTATGACCTGCCCTACCAGGCCCACGCCACGCCCGAACCCATGAACTGCACCGCCCACGTGCGCGCGGACGGCTGCGACATCTGGGCACCGACCCAGAACCAGCAAGGCGCACGTGAGATCGCCGCCCGGATCACCGGCCTGGACCATCACCGCATCAACGTGCGCACCACCTATTTGGGGGGCGGTTTCGGCCGCCGAGCCATGGTGGACTACGTAGGCGAAGCCGTGGAGATATCCAAGGCCATGGCAACGCCTGTCAAGGTGATCTGGACCCGTGAGGAGGACATCCGAAACGACTATTACAGACCCGCCACCCACAACCGCATGCGCGCCGTTATCGATGATAACGGCGTACCCCGAGCCTGGTTGCAGCGTATCGTGGGCGCGGACGTCTTTGGTCAGCTCATCCCCGCAATCCTCCCCTGCAAAATGCCGGAGTGGTCGCCCTTTTTCGCCAAGAGCGCGGCAACCTACGTGGCCGAGGTCGTGGTGCCTCGCTTCGTATCGGGGCGCAAGGCAATTCTCGGGGCCGCCCCCTTGCCCTATTCCCTGCCCAACATGCGGGTGGAGTTCATTGACGACGACCCGGGAATACCCCTGGGGTGGTGGCGCTCCGTGGCCCACTCCTCCAACTGCTTCGCGGTGGAGAGCTTTGTGGACGAGATCGCCGCCGCCGTGGGCCGTGACCCCCTTGACCTGCGCTGCGAACTCCTGGCCCAGTGCCCCCGCCTGCTCGAGGTGCTGCGCCTGGCCACTGAAAAAACTCCCTGGGGCGCCCCGCCGGCTTCGGGTATTCACAGGGGCATGGCCTGCCACGAATTCCAGGACACCATGATGGCCATGGTGGTGGAGCTCTCCATCCAGGAGCATGGCATGCGGGTGCATCGCGTGGTATGCGCGGTGGACTGCGGCCTGGTCGTGAATCCCGGCATCATCCGGGCCCAGGTGCAAAGCGGCGTATGCTTCGGACTGACCGCCACCATCAAGAGCGCCATCACCCTGGACAATGGCGAGGTGCAGCAGGGCAATTTCCACGACTTCCCCATCCTGCGCTTCGACGAGATGCCGCGCGTCGAGACCCATATCATCCCCAGCGACCTCCCTCCGACAGGAATGGGGGAGGTGCCCGTGCCCCTCGTGGCCCCGGCAGTGGCCAACGCCGTGTTCGCGGCCACTGGCAGGCGCATCCGCAAGCTGCCGATTCTGCACGAGGATTTGGAAATCAGCTGAGGCAGGGAGAGCCCGCTTCCAAAGAAAAGACATCCCCCTCCAGACTTCGTCATTGAAGCCTGGAGGGAGGCGTTCATGCGGAAGGCTGCCAGGCATGCCCATCAATCATGGGGGGCGTATTCAATGGGCCCCAGCCGGGACCAGGAGCGTGCCGGGAAGTAGATGTACTCCGCCCTCCCTTGGAGCTCGGACAAGGGCACGCACCCGAACTCACGGCTGTCCACGCTGTGGGAGCGGTTGTCCCCCAGCACGAAGCAGTGGCCATTGGGAACCGTTGTCCCGGGGAAGTCCCCGCCGGACGTCTCGTCCACCATGGTCCAGTACTCCGCCCCGTCCGCGTGCTCCAGAACCTTTGACCCTTGCTGGCCGTTCGCCCAGGCAGGAGGCACGCTCCCGACCGCCTCGACCGCCAGGGGTGAACCATTGAGCAGCGCCCTGCCCTGCCGGATCTCGATGGTGTCGCCTGGCATGGCCACGATGCGTTTCATGAAGTGCCGGCTGGGGTCGTTGGGGTTCCTGAAGATCACGATGTCCCCCCTGCGTGGGGGGTGCTTTTTGTAGATAAACTTGTTCAGCACCAGGAAATCCCCGGGCATGATGCTCGGCGCCATGCTGGCCGACGGGATCTTGAAGGGCTGGAACACCTCGCTCCGGATTATGTCCGCGTATGTGCTGGGATACCCGAGGGAAAACACGATGAAGATCAGGTACACGTACCACCTGTTGTAGTCCCTGAGCACAAAGGCCGGGGCGCTTCTCCTGGCCGCAAACATGGCATCCACAGCCGCGTAGATGAATACGCCGAAGACCAGCAGCACCACCACGGCCAGCATGAAGAACAGGGCCGTGTCCGGGTCGAAGCGCACGGTCATTCCAGCCACCGGAACGAACACGAAGCTAAGAAAGAAAAGCGCCAGCCCCTTGCCGAAGCGGCCGCAATAGATATGCCCCAACCCGGTGCAGGCCAGGGACAGGACCAGCGCCACCCAGGGACGGCGCCGTATGATGTCCTGCCCGGATATGTGATTGATACTGGACATGCTCATCCCTCCTAGAGCATTATGCGCTTGAGGTTTCCGCTTGACGCCGGGCAAAGCCCGGCTACGTAAACCTCGCGGGCGTTGTTCTGCTTCGCTTCACACCGCCAGAGCATTTTATCCGGATAGCTATTTTCAATGACAAAATGCTCTAATGTGATGCCCGCTAAGTTCATCAACTATGAATTCAGCGGAGTATCGCTTTGCCTAAAATGCGGTATCCGGCTTGCTCACGCCGCTGAAAGGCATATGAACGTAACTGACGCGGAACTAAGGCAGCAACAGGTTCACTGCCACGTGGGACACACGGTACAGGCCCAGGGCCGACAGCGAGCACCCCAGGGCCAGGCGCACCAGCCAGTGCGAGAGCAAGCCGCCTGCGGCCCGCGCCCCCATGCCCGTGCACTCGCGCTCCATTTCCTCGATCCGCTCCATGACCTGCCCGGCAAACCCATCGGGCACCCGGCACTGTCTCCTGGACTCGAGCCATTTCTCATATCCGTTTCCAGCATTCATGATTCACCTCGCATGCGCTTCCAGCAAACGCCTGAGTTTCTCCTTGGTCCGCCACAAGCGCGACTTCACCGTGCCCACGGGCACGCCCTCCAATTCCGCGACCTCGGCCAGGCTGAACTCCTGGATCTCCGCCAGCACGAACACCATGCGTTCCCTGTCCGGCAGCCTGGCCAGAGCCTCGTCCAGTTGGAGGAAAAGTTCCCGCTCAGCGCAACTGCGCTCCACGTCCTCCCCCCCGGCCTGAAGGTCCGCTTCCACGCCCGTGTGTTCGCAGGCCCTCCTGCGCACATTGAGGCATTTGTTCCGGGCAATGGCGTACAGCCAGGTGGAAAAGCTCCCCATGGCCGGATCAAAACGCCCGATGTTGGCGTATGCGGCCAGGAAGGTCTCCTGCACCAGGTCCAGGGCCTGCGAATCGCCGCCAAGGTAGTTCCGCGCCAGTGTGAACAGGGGGTTCTGAAACTCCCGCACCAGGCTCTCGAAGGAGGCGGCGTCTCCGTTCAGGACGCGCTTGATGGCGTTTTCCCGGCTGCTCACGTGTCGTATTTCCCGGATGGAGTTGTGATTGATAAGCGACCTCGCCCCCCAATACACATGGGAGCGGAAAAGGTTCCGGAAAAATGCATGCGCGGATGAAGAAATGAGGCGGAAGGATTTCCCTGGCAGAACACCCTTTTTTCGGGTTCTCGCTCTAAATCGTTCAACAAATTCAATTATTCGCTGATCAGCCTCTCCCAGGCCTGCACCACGCTCTGCTCCTCGCGCTCCAGGGTGCTGCGGGCAGCGGTCCGGATGCCGGACTCCACCACGGTTTCGACCATCCCGCTCCCGGTATGCACGGCCTGGATGGCTTCGGCAAGTTGCATGGCCAGTGCCAGCAGGTCGCCGTCGCTCACGGCCAGAAAGTTTCCCGCGCGTATCCCGGCCGGCTTGATCAGGTCCTTGCCGCAGGTCCCGGCATACCCCACACACAGGCAGCCGCAGGCCATGGCCTCCAGGGTGGAGCGGGGAAACCCGTGCACCAGCGCAGTGGTCAGCCAGATGTGCGATTGCCGCAATATCCTGGCGTACTCCTCCAAGGGGCGATCCTCGATGCACACCACCTCGATGTCCGCGCCCCGCCCCTCCCGCTGCAGATGGCACATGGCCAGGTGGATGACCATGTCGGACACCGTGTCCTTGCGCCTGGTGTAGGCTATCTTGATTGGGGGGCGTTTCTGCTCCGGGAAGAACAGGGAATGGTCGATGCCCGTGCGCACGGTCTGGATGTTCACCCGGCCGTACAACCAGCCGAGAAACCTGGCCACTGTGGGGGAGTTGGTGATGACGGACAGGCTCCCGGTAAGCTCCAGCACCGGCATCAGCTTTTCGGCCCGCAGCAGGTAATAGGGGTTGAGGATCAGCAAGGTGATCCGGCAGCCCTGGAAACTGGGCAGCACGTCCGCAATGCCGTCCGGAATCACGATGTGATCGTCCGGCTGAAACGGGTTCAAGGCCTCCAGAGCAATAGGCTCGATGTCGGTCTCGAACCAGTGCGGCTTCTCCCCGCGCCTCTGCTGGGCAATGTACGCATCGAACCCGTGCCTGCGCAGAATCGCCACGTGATCATACAACCGTTTGATGCCGCCGGACGGATCCGTGACCTCGGGGCATAAATAGATGATTCGCATCGGCTCACCTGCTTACGGGCAAGGAGGGGTACGTCGCGCTCGGGCGGAAGCCCTTTCAATAGTAGGCTCTCCATCGCGCTCCCCTTCCTTAACCCTGCTGTATGTCGAATTATCGAATGATTCTCGTGGACGAATACTAACGAATATCGAGCGCATCCTAACCGGAGTGCGAACCCCATGTCCAGGATACGGCTGGGAGCAAGAGGAACTCATTTCCCGTAAAATGGGGCATCGGGTAGGAGGGGGGCTCGCGCTCCCCGTCCTCCCGTACCACGGCGGTTCCTGCCTGCTTGGCGTCATGTCTCTGAATGCCTGTCGGACTATAAGCACCCAGCCTCACCTCACGGATTCCGTCCGTTGCTTCCAGCTTTAAGGCCCCTTACGGGCATCCGCTCAATCCAAACAGAAGACAGTGTTCATGCCTCGCTTGGCAGGTTTGGCCCTTCGTCGAGTGGTTAGGTCGACTACTATGGCCTCGGCTGACTTCTGTCTTCCCATCCCGGCGCGTTGCCGCGCCGGTAGCACGTGGCAGGAAGACAGATCTCCCCGGGTAATGCGCGCGACCTTCCTGCTTATACCCGCCGCATATATGTCCATGCTTTCCGTACAAGTATCGGGCTTTGAAGATAGTGGCCTCCTCACCCAGCTTGACCGCCTCGTATGCGATTTCTGTTCGTCGGGTCAGCATTTTGCCCGCGGCTTCCTTCGGATTCCATCTCGCGATGGACACCCTTGCCGTCCGGCTAGCAGTTCCCCTTGTCGGGCCTGCGGAGGACTTTCACCTCCAAGTCACCAGGCAGCCACCACACCTACCCGGATGGTGCTTACGCACCACGCGCCCTGCCGGGCGCGCCAAACACGAGAAAAGGGCTATCCGGAATTCCGGATAGCCCTTTTATTTCATGATACACCCGGGAGGATTCCAATCCCTGGTCCACGGGTGCGCAGGAAGGCTATGCGTTGTATCCCGCAATATTCCGGCACGGATCTCATCTGATCCAACAACTCCGGCGCGTTGCAACGCCACCCGATCAACGCAGCAGGCCGGTCCAGGTGTCGGGCGTGATCCGCTTGGGATAGCCGGGATCGGCGCGGTCCGCCCTGATATCGTAGCGGATATACTCCCCTCCCCGGAAGAAGTAGGCCTTGCCATTCCCCCAGTTGACCGCGGCGTCCACGCCCGAGGGCCAGAGGCCTGGCCAGGTCTCGGGAATGATCCACTTGGGGTAGCCCGGGTCGACGTGATCAGCCTTGATGTCGTAGCGAATATATTCCTGCCCCTTGAAGAAGTAGGCCTTGCCGTTTCCCCAGTTGATCACGGCATCCACACCCTCTGGCCAGACTCCGGGCCAGGTCTCTGGGGTGATGCGCTTGGGGTAACCGGGATCGCAGCGGCTGGAGCGGATGTCGAAGCGGATATACTCACCTCCCTTAAAAATGTAGGCCTTGCCATTGCCCCAGTCCACAGCCGCATCATATTCGCCGTCCCAACCCCACACCCCCGGAGGGGCGAAATGCTGCCCAATGGGAGCCGGATACCCGGGGTCGGCCGCATCCAGGGCCTTGTCATACACAGTCACCATGGGCCCCATGAAAAACAACGCCTTGTTCCCCCAGTCCATGGCAGCGTCGATGGGCCCCCGAGCCGAGGCGACACCGGCGGCCCCTGCCAGCAACACGCACACCAGACACAATCTTCCCAAGACAACAGACACCTGCCGCATATGACTCACTCCTCCCTTTGGATGGTGGTACAGTGGAAACATCACCCGAGGCACGGACACTCTTTCCTGCAACTAGGGCGAAATCAAGCACAAAAACGCTCTCCGGCACTATGGTGGGGTTTGTCGTGTATCCTCTTGAAAATGGCATACCCCTTATCTTTGGATGACTGCTTGGCTACCTGAAGCTGAAAACAGTCTCAATTCATAGGACCAGAGCCACCGCTTCGACAACATCCCTCTTAATGAGCATCTTTTTCTCGGCGCCTTGACCGTTTCAGATTCACATTTTTGAGGACCAACCGCGCTTCCCCCTTGACTTTCGATCTCGCCTTTCCCATGGTGCAACGAGGAGAATAATATGGCCAACGATCGACAGTTAGCCCTCACAGAGGTCGGCACCAATGAGGTGGAAATCATGAACTTCTTCCTCGACGTTTTGGAGGGGGGGGAAGTTGTACGGCTTTTTTACGGCGTCAACGTGGCGAAAGTGCTCAAAATCATCCGCCTGCCCGAGAGAGTGATGCAACCGCCGGAACTCTCGCACCCGTCCATCCGTGGTTTGTTTCTGTACCAGGACCGCAACCGGGTCATCCCCCTGATCGGTCTGGCCGCCTACCTGGAGCAGAAACGCGCTCTCGATGAGAACCTCAAGGTCATCATCACGGAATTCAACGAGGTCATAACCGCCTTTCTCGTCTCCGGGGTGACCCGCATCCACCGCGTGCAGTGGTCGGATGTGGAGCAGCCGGACGAATTGATCGCACAGTACAGCAACAACGCTTTCACCGGCATGGTGAAGCTCGACGGGCATGTGGTCTTCATTCTGGACCTGGAGAAGATCGTTCTCGAGTTGGACCCCCGGGCCGGCGACACCTTTTACAGTCTGGACATGGACCAGATTCTTGCCGAACGCCAGGTGCGCATACTCCACGTTGACGACCAGGTTGTGGTACGCAAGATGGTGAAACGGGCTTTGGAGCAGAACGACATGTTCACGGTCATCTCCGCCGGGTCGGGCAAAGAGGCGCTGGACTGGCTGCACGAGCACAACGCCAAGGCCAAAGAGCTGGACAAGGACCTTCACGACTACGTGGACGTGGTCATCTCGGATATCGAAATGCCGATCATGGACGGCTATACTCTCTGCAAAAACATCAAGGACTCGCCCGATCTTCAGAAACTGCCCGTGTACCTCTTCTCCTCGCTCATAACCGACCAGGTTGTTCACAAGGGCGCCTCGGTGGGGGCGAACGGACAGTTCCCCAAGCCCCGGACCGAAGGCATGGCAAAGGAGATTCTCAGCCAGCTCGCCAAACGGTTCCTCGCGCATCCACCTCGGTAGCGTCCGTGGTCACTGGAACGCTGCTCTCCCGGCGTTCCATATCAATCATGTTCTCATGCTTACATTTCTCCGGATAACTGGACGTTCTCTCCCCCCATCGCTCCCAGCCACCTGAATCCAAAAGCGCCCCAACATTCCTGTCCGGTTAACAGCCTGTCGGACTTGAACTACAACCAACTCTTTAAATCATGATACCAGTATGTTAGATTTGTAATCATGAGTGCAAATTTTAAAGACGTTTACAGAGACCGGCCCCTGCTGCTTTCACCCGACATGCGAGATTGGGTTCCGGATGACGACATGGTGCATTTTGTCCTCGAGGCGGTGAATCTTGTGTCTATGGACACGTTTAAGGTCAATCATCGCGGAACTGGCTCTAAGCAATACCCGCCCCGCATGATGCTGGCATTACTGATTTACTGCTACGCACACGGCGTCTTTTCTTCGCGACGCATAGAGCGCGCCACGTATCGCGACGTCGCGGTGCGGTACCTGACCGGCAACACGCATCATGATCACGACACGATCAGCGCATTTCGGTGCAAGAACTTCGAAGCGTTCAGCGCCGCCTTTTTGGAGGTGCTCAAGCTCGCCAGCGAACTCAAGCTGCTTAAGGTTGGAAACATCAGCGTCGACGGGACTCACATCAAGGCTAACGCCTCTAAATATAGGAGTATTCAATATGTAAGGGCGTGTGAGCTTGAGCGGAAGCTGACGGATGACATTGCCGAACTTATGCGACAGGCGGAGCGCGCCGACAATGAATCAAGCGAGGATGGGCAGAGGATTCCCGAAGAGATCGCCAGGCGCGAGAAACTGCAGCGGCAAATGCGCCAAGCCAAAGAAAAACTTGAGGCGCAGCCCAGTCAACAAAAAACTGGGGATCACCTCGGACCGGATCATTCAGGTCATGAGTGGTGGCAAGCCGCTCAAACTCCGGCGCGTGGGTTACCGTGACGTCAGAACTGGCGAGCATTACGTCCATCTGACCAACCATTCACGCTCTATGCAAGAACCGTCGCGGAAATCTACAAGGAACGCTGGCAAATAGAGATATTCTTCCGATTGATCAAACAGAACCTGAAGATCAAGCGTTTTGTGGGCACCACGAAAAACGCCGTATTATCACAGATCTATGTGCCCCTGATCATGTACCTGCTGGTCGCGTTATTGAAGTTCACATCAAGGATCTGCTGGTCAATCCAGGAGATGTTGCAGTTGCTGCAACTGAACGTATTCAAGCGTACGAATCTGGAGGCCTTCTTTAAACCGCCAGATAGAATATCAAAGATCAAGAACAGTTATCCGTTGTTGGCAATGGTGAGTTAACCGGACAGGATTGACCTTAAAACAACAGGGGCGGCCTACCCACGTTTTTTGTCTATAACGAAGAATCGGGCCATGCTCTATACTACCAGCCCTGACAGGTTAATGTTGTTGACCTCCCCGCCAGCAGTCATGTCGGGGATCACTACCGCCTGTCTCAGCGCTTCAAAGTCCGGATGTTCTTTTGTAATGACTGGACTGAACATAACGCTTTTCACTATGTTTTCGTATTTCTCCAGGGTATTCTCTTGGGATCCGTCAACGCGTTGTATGATTATATAAGAAACCATGGGGCGCACCCCAAGAGTGCCATCCTCTGATAATGCAGTACCGTGCAGATAGAAAGGATCTCTTTGCTTAAGTGGAGGAAATTTATCAGGGTTGATAAATACCGCATGAGACAGAGATGTAAACTGTGATTCAATAGAAATTATATGTATGTTGTTTTGCCAAAGAAAGCAATACGGCTTCAAAATATTTTCTCTGTTATAGTATTTATAGGCGCACTGCGTAAAAATTGTGGTTTTTTTACATTCATGGAAGCACAAGGCAAAACGAAGAATCTCATCTGGACTTTCTTCGTTCCACCAGTAGGCGTTATATGCGCCACGGATAACGGTGAATACCTCCTGCAAGGTCTCCGGACCGTTAAAGCGCGAGATCGCCTCCTGCGCGTCCATACCCTGAAGCCCCAGAAAAACATGGCCGGTCGCCTCACGTATGCCCGCCTGCACTTTGCGAGCAAATGTCTCTGACTCCGGAACAAGGCTTTCGTCCATCAGCAGATCGGCAGACACGTTGAGGCACTGCGCGTAGTCCTTGATTCTGCCCAGGGGCACGCCCTGTGATATGTCTTGCCGGATGGTCGTCACGCTTTTGGGCAGATGATTCTGCTGCCAGCGATCCCACTGCGCCACGTGCCTGCTGGATGAACTATACATCCCCGTGCTTTTGTCCCAAAGTTCAAGCGCTCTTTTGAGCTTCTTCCCTGCAGATGCCAGCCTGTTCAGTCGCGGCCTTCCCAATTCCCCCTCCATCTGTCTGCATGCGGACCTTTGTTTTGTATCACTATTCTGTCATGGCTATATCAGTTTAAAGTTCTAGTAAAGCGCTGAGGGGGCACGTACGTTTACGATAAGCGGGAGTCGGCATTTTTTTTTTGGTTTGGGGTAGGATATAATCATGAATTTTGAGTTTTTCTGGTGCCTTGACTTTGCCTGCTGTGTCTACGTGGAAGAATACGTTGACCTGGAGCACCATGTAACCGATGATATCAAGTCTAAAAAAATTCATATTGGAGAAGGGGTTATGTACACATTGAAGCACAGAATTCCTCTTGTCGCCATAATGCTGTTTACAGCCTTGCTTTTACTGAACGGTTGCGAGAACGAAGCAGCAAAAGAATCCGAGAAGCAAACTCCAGAGAGACGTATAGGCGTCGTATTGGATACTGGAGGCGATAGGGACAAGGGCTACAATGAACACACATTGAGAGGTGTTCAGAAGGCCGCTAAGGCGGCAGGAATCGAGGTTAAGTACATTGTTTCCGAGTCCATGATGGACTACGAAAACAACGTGGAAAGCCTCATCCTTGAAGGCGCCGATCTGATTGTCACCGTCGGGTTCACCATGGGCAACATTACCTCCAAAGCGGCGCAGAAAAACAAGAACGTGCATTTTGTTATTGTCGATTTTGCTTATTATCCCGGAGCAGGCTGCGCAGACACAGTGGAAGATTGCTATACCAAAGAAGGCGGACTGGAGAACGTCACCAGCCTGCTTTTTGCCGAAGACGAGGCGGGGTATCTCGCCGGCGCCCTGGCCGCATGCATGACAAAAAGCAACGTCATCGCCACGGTCTCCGGCATGGAGATCCCCCCTGTCTGGAAATTCGTTTTAGGGTATCAGCACGGCGCACGTTCGGTGAAGCCTGATATCCAGACACTCAATCAGTACATCCCTGATTTCAATGATCCGGAATCGGGCAAAACCGTTGGCCAAAAGTTCATACAGAAAGGCGCGGACATCGTCTTCGCCGTTGGCGGCAGCACCGGCAACGGCGCCTTGCTGGCCGCCAAAAACGCCGGGATCATGGGTATCGGCGTGGATATCGATCAATACAACACTTTTGAGGAGGTCAAGGATATCTTGCTGACCAGCGCAATGAAGAACATGGACGTCGCTGCAGCGACCGCGATTGAGGCGTACTCTAGGGGTGAACTTAAAAGCGGCGTAAACCTGTTCACCCTCAGTAACAACGGCGTAGGTTTGGCCCCGTATCACGATATGGAGGGAGTGGTCCCCCAACAGTGCAAAGATATAGTGGAAAAAGCAATACAAGACGTCATTGGCAATCCCAACATCACCGGCGCAAAATAAGTCTGAGTATACTCTGATACTTCCGATAACATGAAAGGTCACACTCACGTTTCGAAAAATGGTGCTGATGAACTTAATTATCCTTTTGCACTGACCAGTCTCCTTTCCGGCTGCTTCGCTCTTTCAACGTTTCTGCTCTTTGCGTATATCCATACTCTTGGCAACAACCGAATCCTCGTTCCATACGCCGGCTTGTTGCTGCTCCACCTGCTGCTTCACGGCTTCATTTTTTGGCGGATTCGCTGCACGGGTCGTGGCAGACTCGGAATACGATTCCTCACAGGGCTTCAACTTTTTATATGCATTCTGCTCCCATTGATCTTGAATGAGTACTGGATTATTTGTCTTTTCCATATCATATCGCTGTTGCTCATCGAGAGCATCACAGACGAACCTCGACGATTTCTGTCGGCCCTGGTCATCACGCTGCTCGCTCTGGCTTGCATGTTCACTTTGGATTTGTCCGCCGTCAAACCTGACCAAGGAGTATCGTTCGATGACAATCTAGCCGTAGCGTGGTCCGCTGCGCAACTGGCTCTGGCCATTATGGTATGGGGCTATATGTTGTTCACTTATCGAATAATGCCGTATGTAAACAACCAGTTTCACCTTGACCTTGCCACGCAGTTTTCCCTCGTTTTTACAATTATCTCGGTTATCTTTATTCTCCTTGTGACTGGCGTTCTCGCCTCCCAGATCCGCTCTTCCCAGGTGTCGAGCGTGGGCGACAGCTACCATGCTGTGGCGGAAAACGTGGCCAGAATGGTCGGCGACCAGATTCAGGAACAGTTCAACAAGCTGACCTTTCTGTGTCAGCAGGAGGTCGCCATCCAGACTGCGCTGGAGAAGGCAGACAAGGC
The DNA here is from genome assembly GCA_963674665.2 of Desulfovibrionaceae bacterium. Lineage (GTDB taxonomy): Bacteria > Desulfobacterota > Desulfovibrionia > Desulfovibrionales > Desulfovibrionaceae. The sequence goes on from CAXXPL010000003.1 coordinate 57,038, forward strand.
CTACCCGAAAAACCCCAAAGAGGCTCAGGCCTTGTTGCAACGTTTGGACGAGAAATGGTCGCAGTCAAATGAAGACAGCGAGTTCGTCCATTCCATTCGAAACAACAAGGTCACGCTTTCCTTGAACCGCTTCAGGATGTTCAGCAGTTTTCATAAAAACTTCATACTTACCGACCGCGAGGGCGCTCTGGTCGCATGTTTGGGAAAAATGCCCGATCAGTTTTCATTTTCAAACACGCGATGGTGGAAAACGGCCTGGAACAACGGGCTGGGAGGCGTCTTTCTGGGCAACCTTTTCATAGAAAAGGAAAGCTCCAGCGCGTATCTGCAGGTGGCGGTAAGCACGCTGGATTATAAAACAAACAGGCAGATAGGAGTAATATCCTCCGAGTACCACCTAAACACCATCCAACGAATCGTCGAGCGTTCTGAATTCGAAGGCTTCGGACATGTTTACCTAGTCAGCAAAGAGGGGGAGGTCATCGCGAGTTCAGAGAAAACAGACATACCCCGGGAAAAGGAAAAGAAATTCTGGCTCGATCACTTCGCGCAATCCGGTATTTTCTCTCCGAAAGAACCCGAGTGGATTACAGGGCTGGACATCGACTCGCATAACGCCATTTTCGCCTATTCCAACCTGACAACGATTTATCAGTACCTTGATTCTCCACTCAATGATCTGGACTGGCGAATCATCATCAGCAACACCAAGTTGAACGCATTAAGCAAAGTCACCCGCTCGCTCAAAGTGACGCTGCTCGTATGCACGATTATCGCCGCCTTGGGCATCATCATAATCCAATGGGCCACGAAACTGGTTAGCCGGCCTATAGCTGCGTTGACGGAAACAGCGCAAATTATGGCGGGGGGCAATCTGGAAGAGAGAGCTGAACCGGAAGGTCCCATCGAGCTTGTCACCCTGGCCAACGTCTTCAACACCTTAACCTCCAATTTGCGCAGTCTGATCCTCAATCTTCAAGATCAGGTCGCCAGCAGAACCGCGCAATTGGAAAAAGCAAAAAGCGAAGCCGAGGCGGCGACGGAAGCGAAAAGCCATTTTTTGGCCAACATGAGTCATGAAATCAGGACGCCCATGAATGCCATCATCGGGTTCTCCGGGCTTGCCCTGAAAACCGAACTCACCCCTAAGCAGTCAGACTATTTAATCAAAATAGATTCTTCAGCCCAATCTCTTCTAGGTATCATCAATGACATTCTCGACTTTTCGAAGATCGAGGCGGGCAAGCTGGACATGGAGTCCAGCCCCTTTGATCTCGGCAATGTTCTTGCCAACCTGTCCACCCTTATCAGCCTCAAGGCTGAAGAAAAAAATCTGGAGTTTCTGTTTGATATCGAACCGGATGCGCCCTTCAATCTCATTGGCGATCAGCTGCGCTTGACACAGGTATTGGTTAATTTGGCCAACAATGCGGTCAAATTCACTCCATCCGGTCAAATCATACTCAAGATTGAAGTCGTCGAGCGCAGTTCAGACAAGGCCGTTTTGAAATTCTCGGTAACCGACACCGGGGTTGGCATGACCGCAGATCAAGTCGGCAAACTCTTCAAACCCTTTTCACAAGCCGACAGTTCCACCACGAGGAGATTTGGGGGAACAGGCCTCGGCCTGACCATCTCCAAGCGCCTGGTGGAAATGATGCAAGGTGAAATCTCTGTGCAGAGTGAAAAGGACAAAGGCAGTGCCTTCTTTTTTACCGCTGTCTTAGGGGTGCAGACCGAAACCAAGGCTGGTGAGCATCCCATCCATTTGGATCTTCAAAATCTCAAAGTCCTTGTCGTGGATGATAACGCGGCGAGCAGGGAAATTTTGACTGCAGCGCTTGAATCACTCACCTTTCAGGTAGACCAAGCCGCCTCAGGCGAAGAGGCAATCGCAGAACTTGCTGCGGCGGCCCATGAAAAACCTTTCCAGCTCATCCTTATGGACTGGAAAATGCCGGGCATGGATGGTGTGGAGGCATCCATGCGCATCAAATCCGACAACCTCCTTTCAGACATACCGGCCATACTCTTGGTCAGCGCCTATGGCATGGAGGATGTCAAGCTACAAGCCGCTGAAGCCGGGGTGGACGCTTTTCTGGTCAAGCCGGTGACACATTCCACCCTCTTTGACACAATAATGACTGTTTTTAGCATAAAGCATCAAGATAGCACAAAATATCGACACAGACGGCATCAGAAATCCAGCAGTTTGGACCTCATCAGGGGGGCCCACATTCTTCTTGTCGAGGACAATGAAATCAACCAACAAGTTGCCATGGAGCTGCTGCAACACGAACAATTAAAAGCAACCATCGCTTCCAATGGTCAGGAAGCCGTGGATAAGGTGAACAACATCATTCGCGACGAAACACCCGTGCTCTTTGACGCCGTACTCATGGATATCCAGATGCCCGTCATGGACGGCTACACTGCTACGGCTGAGATCAAAAAGATCAAGCCTGAACTTGCGATTATCGCCATGACCGCCCACGCCATGGCCGGTGAACGCGAAAAGTGCATGGCCGCCGGCATGGACGACTACCTGACCAAGCCCATCAACCCGGAAGAAATGTTTGCAACCTTGCTGCGCTGGATTTCACCAGGTGAAAGAAAAATGGAAGATGTGGCCGCTCCAAACGGGCCGACAGAGAAGGTCCGGCTTCCGAACGACCTGGCAGGGATCAGTATCCAGTCCGGAGTACAACGGGTGGCCGGAAACGCCAAACTATATGTGAACCTCTTGAAAAAGTTTGTCAAAAACAATGCCGGCGTGTGTGATTCCATTCATGCCGCCATACAGTCTGGTAATCTGGAAAACGCCGCCACTCTCGCACACACGCTCAAAGGCGTGGCCGGTAATATTGGCGCGGAAGGTGTCTTTGACGCTGCTGGCAGGCTGGAGTCTGCGCTGAATGAGCAGGACACCGCCAGCCTTTCGGATCTTACACAACAACTGACGGAAAAATTAACTCCTGTCTTGAAGGATATCAACGCATGGCTCTCTTCGCAGTCTGAAACCGCAGTATTTCAATCTGCGGGAAATACAGACGTTTCAGCAGCAACGCCGATCATGAAAGATCTTTCAAAATCGTTACTGGATTACGACTCCGACGCCATTGACTTTATCACGGCGCTCAAAGGAAATATTGGAGCTGAACACGCAACAGATCTGCACCGCATTGAAGACCTGGTGGGCGACCTTGAATATGATGAGGCGCTTGAAATTCTTTCGCAGCTTGCGATGAAAATGAACATCACGTTGGAAGGCTAACGCATGGACGACGCACCGAAACGCAATATTCTTATCGTTGACGACGCTGTAGAGAATATCAACATCCTCATGGAGTTGCTCAAGCCTGAGTACAAGACATTCTTTGCAAAGAATGGCGAGAAGGCCCTGGAACTGGCGCGGGCAAAAGCCCCGGATCTCGTGCTCCTTGATATCGTTATGCCTGAAATGAATGGATACGAGGTTTGCAGAAGGCTCAAGGCTGAGCCCTCCACAGCTGATATCCCTGTTATTTTTATTTCCTCAAAGGCTGAAGTTGATGACGAAACAAAAGGTTTCGAAATCGGGGCCGTGGACTATATCACAAAGCCCATCAGTCCATCCATCGTCAAAGCCCGCGTGGCAAATCACCTCAAGCTACGTGACGCCATGCAAGAACTCAAGCGTCTGTACAGCATGGCCATGGACGCCAATCCCATGACCGGGCTGCCGGGTAATAACAGTGTGGCCCAACGCATCGAAAACGCGTTACGTGAAAATGAAGAGGCGTGTGTCATTTACGGCGATCTCGACCATTTCAAGGCGTATAATGACAAATACGGTTTCGCCTGCGGAGATGATGTCCTGCGCTTCACGGCGCAAGTCATTCAGGAAACCGCGCAAAAACATGGAGGTATTGCCCCCTTCATAGGCCACATCGGCGGCGATGACTTTGTCCTTGTTGTCCCTGCCGATTCAGCCAAAAAAGTGGGCGATGAAATTATCAGAAATTTTGATACCGGTGTGGTGCAGTTTTACAGCCCGGAAGACGCTTCAGCCAAGTGCATTCAGTCGGTAAACCGCCATGGAGAGAAACAAACTTTTCCACTCATATCCATCAGCCTTGCGGGGGTAGACTTATCTCTTCATGAGTATACCAAGTATCTGCAAGTAAACGACGCCTGCGCGGAAACAAAGAAGGTTGCCAAGAGTGAAGTCGGGAGCTGCCTTCGCTTCAACAGACGTATGAATAGCTGAGATGATGTGCCGTGCCACATAGTTTTGATCATAGAAGAGCCGGGATAAGGTGGAATGAAATGGGATATTGTGGGATGTGGGGTGGCTTAGAATCTAGCTATCCAAGCCACCCAACATGGCAATGACGGATATTGGAACTTTCACAAGAAACGACACGTAATTTTGATCAACTACCGAACCGCGACACTTAGTTTCGATCTTCATCATGGGCAGTCGACGGCCTCGACATTTGTCCAAAGGGTTTCATGCTGACTTGGCATTCTAATTTAGACAAGGCCTGAAAAAAGTGGCCAGGCACACTTAACTTCCACACCCTCTTTTGTAACCCGCGCAAGGCCAGCCTCGGCCAATCTGGTAAGCTCTTCCATGTCTTTTTGGATAAAGTACTTTGATGCCATATGGAAAACCTCTCTGTTCACAGCGATGAAATAACTGCCCTTAGTAATACAGCTACTACGGCTTTTACTTCCCGTTGCCGTGGCATAGGGTTGAGACTTCTATTCTCATCTTTTTTGCCATAGCCTTCAGGTCTTCAATGGACAATTCATGAAGCTCTTCATTATGCTATCGTGTTTAGTTTTAGCTGCTTGCTTCTTTTTCCGTATCTTTTATCTTTATATGTATACTTTTTCCCTTATCTTGTATATTGCCGGCATTATGAGAAGCAGATTGCTAAATATCATTGATTCCAATGTTTAGCACTGCGTTATTGTTGCCTTTTTTACTTGCTATTTTCGTTCCTGTAATGATGACTATCATGATAATAAACTATATATAATATACTGAAGTTCATCTTTATGCAATATTGGCCATGGTGTGTTGATAATCAATGTGGGGGATAGGGTGTGGGGTTATGAGAACGATTAGAAAAGTAACTATGGTCAGAGCGAAGAGGAATATCGCGTGAATGAGAATTAGCATGCACGTACCTAATATGTTTTCTTTTCTAACAGGCGTATGCTTTTTTGGTTGTGCTATTTTTACTGCAAAAATAATTGCATTTATTTGACATGTTAATTGACAACCATATGTAAATTGATAAAAAAAGATTATTCTCCGCTAGGATAGACAACGTACAATACTCTACCAGTTGACGTTGTTATGCGATTCTTTTGCGGGTAGGCTCTTCTGCGGTGTACTGCTCTTTATCCGGCTTATAGCGCTGGAGTTCTATTTGCAGCTTGGCGTTTTCGTTGATCAATTCCTTGTTCTCCTGCAGCACTTCACGGTGGGCCTGGCGCAGCTCGCGATTTTCCGCGCGCAGCTCGCTACACTCCCTGCGCAATTCGGTGCATTCGCGACGGGCGTCGTCATCACCCCTGTCATTGGCCTGGGCGGGTGTATCCGCTGTTGTGCGTGGCTCCTGAGTGGCTGGGATGTCATCCCAGCGTCTCATTGATCCGCCACCAAATAAGATCCAATCCATTGAAATCCCAAATTGTAAGCCGACAGCCTGAACCCAGGCTGGAGGCACCTCGCCACGACGCTTTGCCCCAGTGATGGATTGAGGCGTAATCCCCAATAATCTTGCAAAATCAGATTCGTTTTTTGCGCCAGTCGCCTTAAGAAGACGCGCCATCACAGCCAGGAATGAGTTCGCAGTTTCCACGATAAACTCCGAAATGAATCCCGAAACGTGTCACGCTTATAACGCTAAAAGTTTACAGGATTAAATTTTTTATGAAAGTAATAAACTCAGAAGTGTAATTTTAAGTTGACTTTGTAATTGTAAGTTGTAAAACGGCCTCATGCGCGGTTACTATTTCTCACGATCAATCATGCTTTTAGCGTGTAAACCGGGGGCGCGCAATGTCTAAACGCAGGCCCGGCACTGACGGAGGCATGGTCCAGTTGACCCTTCCCTTGTCCACGTTGCCCACGTCTGGAAAACCCGCTGGATCACTACGAGTAAAGGAGGCGGTCCGCGAGACGCTTAGCGCCACGTTGGATGCGTCCGGGCTGGACCGTGAGTACGTGGCCGGAGAGCTTGGTCGGTTGGTGGGCAAGAATATCGGAAAGACCACATTGGATAGCTATACGGCTGAATCCAAAGGTGAACGGCGCTTACCGCTGGAATATGCGGGGGCGCTTTCCGTGATTTTGGGGGACCGCTCGGTTGTCGAGGCAGCGCTCGATGCGTGCGACCTCGAAGTATTGTGCGAGAAAGAATAAATAATAACGGACTTGGCAAGCTCGCGGTGGCGAAAAAACGCCATTCCAAGCAGGAAAAAGCTTTGTGGGAGGATATTTTATGAAAATCCAAACGCGGCGGGTGCGGGCGTGGATGGCCCTGGAGGGCCTCAACCAAAGCAAAGTGGCCCGCGAGACTGGAATGTCCACTGTTATGGTCAGCTATTTTGTACGCGGCGAACGGGGATCGGACCGGTTACGCAGATATTTCATCAATCGCGGCTGCCCGGCAAAATACCTGGGCGGGGGCAAAAAAGCGGAGCAGTACCCATGCAATGCGACGCGATAAAGGGCTGGTTGTGGGAACGCGGCATCACGCAAGTGCAGGTGGCGAAAAAGGCGGGGGTGAACCACACGTATGTTGCGGCCCTGATAAACGGCCTTGAGCCCCTGCGGTGACAGCCATGCAAAAGGCCTATTCGTCAAAGGAAATCGGCTCCGTGCTCGGCGTAACGCCACGGGCGATACAATTACGCGCTGTCAGGGAGTCCTGGCCATGCCGCTCCAGGCAAGGTCGGGGTGGTGGAAAGGAGTATTTGTTAAACGGTCTCCCCCAGGACGTGCGCGAGGCATTGGCCTGTCGGGCCGCTGAAAACTCGCCCGCCGGAAGGCTGGCCGGGCTTGGGCTTGGGGCACTGGCCGAGCAGGACAATGCGGCGGGATTGGCGGCCAGGGCCGAGGGGTTGAGCAAATACCAGCGCCTGTCATCAGAGGCGAAAGCGCGGGCCGACGCCCGAGCTGAGCTGGTGCGCATGTGCCAGGTGTATGCCAGGACCGCCGGGATATCCTCCACACAGGCGCGCAAGCGCCTTGCAACCAAATACAACGCCGGGCGTATCGAGGTTGAGGCCTCGGTGCGTGCGGTGTTGGATTCGGTGAGCGCGGGCAGCCTTCGGAACTGGGAGCTGACCCTTGAGAATAACGGGTTGGCGGCACTGGCCGGTGAGTATGGTGCACACCGTAAAGGCTCTGGCAGCATCGACAGTGTGCCGGAGTTGCGGGAATTTGTGCTCGGAATGTTGACGGAATACCCGCATTGCTCGGCAACCGCAGTGTTTGAAGGTATCAAGGCCCGATTCGCGCCCGGAAAACGACCTTCAAAACGCACCTTGCAACGTTGGATAAAGGCTTGGAAGGAAGATAACGAGCAGGTCTTTTACGCCTTGAAAAATCCCGACAATTGGCGCTCCCAGTACAAGAGCGCGGCAGGCTCCGCGAGTGAACACATAACCCGGTTGAACCAGCTGTGGGAGTACGATTCCACGCCCGGCGACGTGACGCTGAACGATGGTAAGCGGCACGTGGTCATAGGCGTTATCGACGTGTACAGCCGTCGGGTGCAACTGCATGTGGAGCGGTCATCGTGTTCGGCGGGCATTTGCGCCGTCACCCGCAAAGCGCTGCTGGCCTGGGGCGTGCCTGAGACCGCCAAGACCGACAACGGCTCGGACTATGTATCCAAGCAAATGGTCAGGGTCTATCAGGGCCTGGGTATCTACCATGAACGCGCGCCGCATTTTACCCCGGAAAAGAAGCCCTTTATAGAGCGCGTGTTTCGGACGTTTTCCCACGGATTGCTCGAATTGCTGCCTGGTTTCGTGGGCCACAACGTCACCGAACGCAAGGACATCGAGGCCCGCAAAAGCTTTGCCCAGCGGCTCTGCCAAAAGGGCGAAACCATAAACCTCTCCTACCTCTCGGTTACAGAATTTCAGAATTATTGCGACACCTGGGCGGATGCTGTCTATCAACATGATCGCCATGACGGCCTGGGGGGAAAGACCCCCTGGGAACGGGCCTCGGAATGGACCGGGCCAATCAATAAGCTCGCGGATGAGCGCGCCCTGGACGTGTTGTTGCTCCCGGCTCCGGGTGACGACGGCTGGCGGGATGTTGCCAAAAAAGCCGTGAAAGCCTGCGGTGGTCATTATAATCATCAGCTCTTGGGGGGATTGGAGGGATCGCGCGTCCGCGTGATGCTCGACGAATCGGACGCCGGGTATGTGTATGTGTTTGACGAGGCCGGCATATTTATATGCCGGGCAGAAGATCCGGATTTGACCGGCACCAGCCGGGCTGAAATCGCAGCCCGCCGCCGGGAGCATCAAAAGAGGCTGATTGCGGAACAGAAGGCGGAACTCAAGGCGGCGGCCAAGAAGGCCAATGTCAAAGATATTGCCAAAGAGATTTTGAACCACCGCGCGGAAGAGGCCGGAAAACTGCACCGGTTGCCTCAACTGTCCACCCCCTATACCACCGATGCGCTTGACCAGGCCGGAATCGCGGCCAGGGTTGACGACGCGCCTCCGGCAAAGACCGAGGCAAACGCGGCCGCGCGGGCGCAGCTCGAGCATACAGCGGTTGTCCACCATCTCCCGGAAACACCACGCCAACGCTGGAAACGCTGGGCGGCCATAGACGCGGCACTATTGCGCGGTGATGCGGTGAGCGAGGTGGATAAGGATTTTTACAAACTGTGGCGACAGACGGCGGATTGGGCAAGCTGGCGGGATCTGATGGAATGGACCTCCGGCGAAACAGACGCCGTGGCGCAATAGAACGCCCGCGCTGCCAGGCGGGCGTACAACAGGTTTCCATAAGGAAACCACTAAACAGGAGGTTTCTACATGGCGCAAACCAAGGACAGTGTCAAATCTCATGGGCCCCACGGCCCGGCGCGGCTGGCCAACCTGGCAATTTGTCAGGCTGCGCTGAAGCGGGCAATGGATCGGCCCGGGCATCTGCCTGGCCTAGTGGTGCATTACGGGCCATCCGGCTGGGGCAAGTCCACCGCAGCCGCATACGTGGCCAATCAAACCAGAGCCTACTACGTGGAGATGCGCTCAAGCTGGACCAAGAAGGCCCTGCTTACCGCCATCCTCAAGGAAATGGGCATTGCCCCGGGCAAGACGTTGTCGATCCTCACTGACCAGGTATGCGAGCAGCTCGCACTTTCTGGCCGTCCTCTGATCATAGATGAGATGGATTACCTGGTCGAAAAAAAGGCCGTGGAAATCGTGCGTGATCTGCATGACGGATCCGGGGGCGCGATCTTGCTCATAGGCATGGAAACACTGCCGCAACGCCTTAATATGTGGGAGCAATTCCACGGACGCATTCTCGACTTCGCTCCAGCCTTGCCCGCCGACATGGATGACGCCCGGGAGCTGCGCGACATGTATTGCACGCGCACCGAGGTTGCCGACGATCTTCTGGCCCTGATCCATGAAGGGTCCGGTGGAAGCGTGCGGCGAATCTGCGTGAACCTGGACCGGGTGCAGGACGAAGCCGCGCGCATGGGAGTACGGGCAATAGACCGCGCCGCCTGGGGTGACAGGCCGCTTTACACGGGCAAGCCGCCTAAACGGAGGGTCTGATGAATAAGACGCTCAAGGATGCCCGGGCTCATTTAACAGGCCGTGATCTTGTCTGGGCGGTAATCCGGGAGGTTCGGGAAGAATGGACCATTGCCGACCTGAGCATCAAAACCGGGACTAGGGCATTTTAACTTTCAAATTATCTAAAAATATTCTAGACTGACTTGCATGAAAACAGCAAACAAGGAAGTACGGGCTATAGCTATACGGGCTTACGAGGCAGGACTCCCACGGCGGCAAATCGCCGAGATTGTGGGGTATCATCTAAATAGCGTGAGTCGGTGGATCCGGGAATTTGAACGAGACGGACGAATGGAAGCCCGACAGCGCGGTCACAGAACGTCAATGTTCTCTGAAGATGAGCGTCGAGAACTGACAGCTCTTCTCCTCGAAAATGTGGACCTCACCTTGGAGGAGATTCGGCAGCACTTCAGAAAGCAGTGCTCACTTGTTGCAATTCATAAAATTCTTAAATCTCTTGGATTTGCTTTCAAAAAAAACTCTGCGAGCAAGCGAGCAGGATCGGGAGGATATAGTCAAGTCTAGGCTTGAATGGGAGGAATTCCAACGGACTGTGGATGTGAACTCCTTGATTTTTCTTGATGAATCAGGCGTAAAAACAAATATGACACGACTGTATGGACGCTCTATCCATGGGGAGCGTTGTCATGATTCTGCCCCGTGCGGCCGTTGGGAAACCTTAACCGTACTTTCTTCGGTGCGCCTTGATGGCTCAACTGAGAGTATTGTCTTTCCTGGGGCGGTAGATCGAAAGATGTTCGATGCTTACATCAAAGAGGTGCTTGCACCTTCTCTACGCCCTGGCGATATCGTCATCATGGACAATCTCTCAGCCCATAAATCCCAGGATGCTTACGCTGCCATTGAAGCCAAGCAGGCTTCTTATCGGTTTCTACCAGCTTATAGCCCAGATCTAAATCCTATTGAAAAGATGTGGAGCAAAGTAAAGGAACTGCTGAAAGGAATGAAAGCCAGGACACATGAAGAGCTCTTTGACGCTGTTGGAAAAGCCCTGAGCTTCGTTCTCGCAAAAGATGCTCAGGGCTGGTTTAGATCTTGTGGGTATATACAAAATGAAAGTTAAAATGCTCTAGTGAATCCACGATTTGCGATTACGTGATGGGCCTGGAACGTGCCGGGATAGTGACCTGCACGGGTGAAAGGGAAGTTCCGAACTACCGCCGCAAGTCGCAGTTGAAGCGCAAGATATACGCCCTGGTGCGGGATTGCGGCGTGGACGCCCCACGCGTGAGGAAAGACGGCACCATGTTCCCCCCCACGGGAAGGGAGCGCATGTGGCGCGCTTTGCGTATCCTCAATGAATTCACGGTGACGGAAATCCTCGCAGCGGCTTCCCAGGGTGGCCCGGACATCGCCGAGTCCGAAGCCCGGCGGTATTGCGACACCCTGGTGCTTGGCGGGTATCTCCGGCGCATCAGGCCCGGGCGGTACCGGTTCATACCGGCGCGGAATACGGGGGGCCGTGCGCCGCAAATTCTGCGGGTGAAAAAGCTGCTGGACATGAACACCGGAGAGATTGCGTGGGAGTCAAAGCCGCGTGGGGAAAACGATGCATGACGCTGTTGCAACCGTCCGCCAGGCCTGGGGCGATGATGCGCCAGAATGGGTGCTGGACTTGGCCAGGGAATGCGACCGGACCAGCCAGCGTAAGGCCGGGCAACTGATTGGCTACACATGCGGCACGGTGAACCAAGTGCTCAAAAACAGGCGAAAGCACGACGGGTTGCAGGCTGTCGCGGCCGCCGTGCACAAGGCCTTGCGGGCCTCTTGCCCAGTGCTTGGGGACATTAGCCGCGATGAATACCTGGGGCACCGAGCAGCGCTGTTTAACAACAGCAATCACCAGCGGATACGGCTCTACAAGGCCTGCCGTGAATATGAACATGGAGGAAGCCATGGAAAAAAATGATACCGCTTGTACCATTCGAAACGAAGGAACTGTGATCAGCCATACCGGGCCAGTAAGTGGCAAGTTGTTTGTCCATGCCCTGGCGCTCCGGGAGATCGCGGACAGCCTCCCCGCAGAAGAGCGGGAGACGGCCAATAGTCACCTTAGGGAGATGTTCAAAGAAATCGAACGAGTGGACACCCTTGAACGCGCTGGGTTGGCTAACGGTACCAGAGGTGTACGGCGCTTTGTAAAGGGAGGCAAGAGAGGATGATCAACATACCCGAAGGATACATGAAGGACTCCCTGGGGCGCCTGGTGCCGCTCGATATGGTGAAAGACGTGGATAAGATGCGCGATGACCTGGTCAGGGATATCATGTCCAAGGCAAAGGACTTGCGAAACACCATGGAACAATTCAAGGGCCGGGCCATGGGTGACGTGCAGGCGTTCGTGGAACTCTCGGCGGAAAAATACGGAGCCAACCTGGGCGGAAAGAAAGGCAATGTCACCCTGACCAGCTATGACGGCAGCCAGAAGGTGCAGGTGGCCCTGAACGAGACCCTGCATTTCGACGAGCGCATAACGGCGGCCAAAGCACTGATTGACAAGTGTCTGATCGAGTGGGCGTCCGATTCCAGGCCGGAGATCAAGACCCTGATCCAGGACGCCTTCCAGGTGGACCGCGAGGGAAAGATCAACACGCGCCGGATCCTGGAGCTGCGCAAGCTAGATATCGACGATGACCGCTGGAACCGCGCCATGCGGGCCATCAGCGAATCCCTGCGCGTTGCATCGAGCAAGTATTACCTACGGCTGTACGAGCGCGGGGGCGACAGCCAGTACGTCCAGATACCCCTGGACATCGCGTCGGTGTAGGGGGGGACCATGGAAAACCAGGACAAATACAACAGCACTCCACTTAAAGCATTTCAACTTTAAGTGCTAAGGTATCGCGAGCCATTCGTTTTGGAGCAGCCGATCTTGCCCAAGGGAAGCCTTGTACGGGTGCCCTCGCGCAAAATAGGCGACAAGCAGTATTGCGAAAAGGTGCACACGTCCTAGGACGTGTCGCGGGGGCAGGACGGCCACCACTACGTGTTGGTCACTTTGTACCGCTGGAGCACGCGGCTTGTGCGGGTGGATGAAATAGGCATCATTGAGGAGGCAACCAATGGCGAGTATCAGAAACTCACTGCTGGCAAAGGTTCACATAGCCAGGAAAGACCTGAATATGGCCGGCGCGGATTACCGGGGTATGCTGGAAACCCTGTTTAACACCGACTCCGCCGGGAAGTTGAGCATTAAGCAGCTGGAAAACCTGGTGCAGCACTTTGGAAAGCTCGGCTGGCAGGAAAAACCGCGCCGAGGCAAACCTCGGGCGGGGACGCAGACGCGGGAGCTTATCTCCAAAGTGGAGGCTTTGCTTGCCGAGATGCACAGGCTCCAAGGCAATCCCGTGCCATGGGAGTATGCCGTGTCCATCCTCAAGCGTCAGGGGGGGCCGGAAAAGCTGGAGTGGGCAACGTCCAAGCAATTGTGCGCGGTGATCGCGGCGCTGTCCAGGCGGGTGGACACCCTGGAGCAGGACAGGCTCATACAACAGGCGGCCCTGTGATGGAAACCGGACTGCCTCCCATACTCGCGGAAATTTCCATGGTTGCCGGACCGCGCGCCGCGTTGGACGTGGCCCGGGCACGTGGCGGTACCCGGGTGTATTTCCCGGAACCGGACAGCTTGACGCCGGAGCACTGGTTGGTGCAGGCTTGCGGCCTGGATACGGCCCGGAAGATCTGCGGGCATTTTCGCGGTTGCAAGGTGGAGATCCCCCTTGGCCCATCAGGCAGCCAGGCAGAGGTCAGAGCCGCTATTCAGCGCGGGCTCGAGGCAGGTATGAGCCACAGCCAGATAGCCAGGGCCACGGGCATCACCAGCCGCACGGTGCGCAACCACGCCTCCCGGCGCAAGGGCCGGGGATACGGCTCCACACCCTCTCAAGCCTCCCTCTTCGATCCTAAAAAATAGCTGGGGCGGAAATTTTTCCGCCCCAGGCCTCTCCTGATCATGCGCTAACCCGTTGCGCATGAGAACCTTCATCTGTTTCCTCCTTTTGATCGCGGCATTGTGGCTTGCCTCACCGGTGCGGGCCGGTGAGGAAGCAACTGCCCGTGGTGTTGTGAAGTCTATCTATGACGGCGATACGCTCACTGTCTCCCTGGCAAGCATGCCCTCCTGCTTGGGCGAAAAGATCTCCCTGTGTGTCCTCGGAATCGACACTCCGGAAATGCGCGACAAGTGCCCGAAGATCAAGCCACTGGCAGTGCAGGCCAGAGAGCTGGTGCGGCAGATGCGCCCCATCGGGTCGGAGGTGTTTCCCAACGATATTGCGCCGGGCAGGTATTTCCGCATTGTCGCCCGCGTCCAATGCGCTGGCGGTGATCCGGGAGAGGTCCTACTGGATGCCGGACTTGTCCACCCATACGACGGCCAGGGGGCACGGAGATGGTAATCTACCACCCCAGGCATTTCCCGTTGCAGGAGTTGGTGGACCCCACAGCGTTCAAGGCCCTGGGCAACCGCGCCTGGCTCTGTCTGGATCCGCGTTTGGTCTGGACCCTGGACCAGATTCGGGAACTCCACGGCAAAACCATTGTCAATGACTGGCATCATGGCGGCCAATTCCAGTCGCGCGGCTTCCGCTCCCCGGACAATCCAGTGGGCGTGCCGTATTCACAGCATCGTTTCGGTCGGGCTGCGGACATGCACTTTGTCGACAAAACCGTCGCCGAAGTCCGCGAACATATCCTTAGTAATCCCAACATCCTTGAATATAGGCACATAACAGCCGTGGAAAAAGCTTCCTGGCTGCATATCGATCTGCGCCCCCATGACAAGGCAGCGCAGGGAATCTTTCTTTTCAACCCCTAGAACGGAGGACGACGTGGGCAAGCTCAAATCTCGTAAATTTTGGATGGCACTTGTTTCCGGCCTGTTGGTGGTGTTCAACAAAGGGCTGGACTTCAATATCCCGGACAACACCATCATGGCATTCGCGGGTATCGCCATAAGCTACATCTTTGGCCAAGGTTGGGTGGATGGCCAGGAAAAGAAAGCCGAGGCGGCCAAGATCGAAGCAATCAAGACCGTGCAGTCCGGCGCTCAATTCCTGTCCAGTGATGATCTGAAACAGGCTGGCCGCATACTCCTGCACCCCTTGCTGGTTCTCTTCATGCTGGCCATGCTGGGCCTCTGTTGCCTGAGCGCGGCCCATACCGGGCATTCGTGCAAACCGGCCAACCCGTACCACCAGATGCTGGAAGCTGAGCGGACCAGGGACAATGCCTGTATCAGAGTGCAATATCTGGGCGACCGCGCCGGATACAAGAATGCGCAGTCGGCCTCCATCATCGCGCTCAAGCGCACCAAGAACGGGAAATAGCGGTGGCGGATTTGTGCGGCTTGGCCCGCGAGGCCGAGAGAAAGTTCAAGGATGCGGTCCTGGCGAAAGCCGGGGCCGTGCCGCCGCAACAACAGCTTGTTGATCTGGCTGGGCGCGTGATCGGCCTAAAGTGCGGGGAGCCCATACCGGACAATCGGCTGGTAGCAGTGCCGGGCGCGGTCAGATGTCAGGAATGTCAAGCGGAATGAGAGAGGTGCGGGGATGACTGAGGACCGGTTGTGGAGGCTGCTGCCAGTAGTGGTGTTAATCATCCAGGGCCTGGTCGGTTGGGGAGTCTGGAGCCTGCGGGCAAAATTCAGGACATCGAAATCCTGTGACACCATCCACAAGGAACAGGCTGAAAAGCATGAGAAAAAAGAGCTGGAGGCGGCAAAGGAGTCCCGGATACAAATGAAAGACATTGAGGGCAGGCTGGATGTGGTGGAGCAACGCGGTCTTGTGCTGGACACTGCATTTTCCAACCTGCCAACCACGCAGGATTTCCACGTGCTGGCGCAATCTCTGGAAAAGCTGAACGGCAGTCTGGGGCGCGAGATCGAAGGGTTGCGCGGTGGCCAGCGTGCCATGGAGGAAGGCGTTAAAAGCCTGGGGCATTCTATCGATGCGGTGAGGCACCAAGTGGAGCTGTTGACGGAACACGGGTTAAATGGGGGGAATAATGGTCGATCTTGAACAGGTGTTCACTGAAAATCGCCGTTTTCTACTTCTGCGTTTCTTGAATGAAAAGGATGATTACACCCTGAACACCGGCATCCTTTAGACCGCCCTTGTAGGGTACGGGAATAGTTGCAGCCGAGGCCAGGTGGAAGCCGAATGCGCCTGGTTGCGAGAGCAAGGCCTTGTTATCCTCTCCCTGAAAGAAAACGTCACCGTGGCCAAGCTCACGGAGAGCGGCCAGAAAATAGCCGAAGGGCGCGCAGAGTTCCGCGCGCGGGGCGTCAGAGGTCTCGTAAATCCAGCATCAAGGGGTTGCCACCCGACCTGTGCAAGAAAATCGACAAATTGCCTGCCGACGGCCGCCACACCATTGATCAGATCGTGGCCCATGAGCGGTTTTTGGGGGCCGATGTGTCCCGATCGTCAGTGGGGCACCACTCCAAACAGTATGACGCTGTTGCCGCGAAGATGCGCGAAAGTCGCGAAATTGCCGCCCTGTCCGCGCGTGAGCTTGACAAGGTGCCCGAAGACGGCATCGGATAGATTCTGGTCGAGATCATGCACAATGTGGTGTTTAAATTGGCTTTAAACACCAATGAAAATGACGATGTCCTTGATATCGAAGATGTCATGCGGCTGCCAATTCCACAAAAGACCTCTCCAGTGCCAGTAAGACTGGAAATGCCTTGACGACCGGGTGACCTCATAGCGCCCAAAGGTTTCGGGCCTGTGGGGCATGGTGGGGCGGATATCCGACAACCTGATTGAAGGACTGACAGCGCGCGGCGTGAAAAGGGTCTCTCGCGATGTCCCCATATAGCACAGGTGCATCCGGTCCCCGCTCCTGAACTACCACTGCCGCGTCCCAGGTCTGGTCTAAAGTTGAACTCAACCCCCATTCTCCCCGTGCCATTTCTGATGACTGTGCTGACGAGTCACAGCGGTCTGTGCATGGATAAACAAACCCGCGTTTCGCGAGTCAAGCCAAAATCGGCCGGAAACAGGCTTTCCAGTCATTTTCCCGCGCAATATGGATAGTGGTCCATAAAAAAAATCGCTGTAATTAAACTGGGATTAAACGCCTTTCCCGAGGCCTTCCGCACCGGGTCCGGAGGTGGCTGCATGGGGAGGAACATTTTCCGCCCCACTGGTTGGAATCCGCATAACTATAAAACGCGACATGGCAACCGACTACGCCAGGCAGGCCAAAGATGTCCAGGCCACGTACCTGGGCCACAAGGGCGTTGACCATCGGCCCTAGCCGGTAAGAGAAAGACATTAGGAAGCCTCCGGCGACGTAAGAACCATTTCGAAAAAGGGTTTAAGGTTCTCCCCAAATCTTTATTAGGTAAATTAAATGGATAAGGCCAAATTGAGTAATCATAATCGCGTGTCCAGGGGGGCGTTCCCCCCTGGCAAGATTTGGGCGGAGCCCTAAATCAAACCCTCTAAAATGGACTCTCCATGAGCATCTCAACGGACATCCGCAACGCCATCGCGGCCAGGATCTCCAGTGTGGACACCCTGGCCGTGGTGCACACCTACGAGCGGTTTTCCACGGACCAGCCCGAGCTCAAGGAGCTCTACACGCCCGAGAATTCGGACAGGATCAGCGGCTGGCACATCCGCCAGATCAAGCGCGCGGAACTCCAGGAAAGCAACCTGACCTTTCGCGTGCTCACAACCTGGCAAATCATGGGCTATCGTTCGCTCCTCGACAGCGAGGCCACGGAGATCGCCCTGGATGAGATCCTTGACGTCTTGTACGTCGCGTTCCGCCGTGATCGCTTCCTGGGAGGCCTGGCCGACACCGTGACCGATTTCGGGGCAGGACCGCAACTGATGCAATCCGGGTCAGTGATGTTCTCCGACGTGCTCTGCCACCAGGTCCAGCTTGAGCTGGTGAGCCTGCACTTCGAGGAGGCTGAGGACCGGGAACCCGTGGACGGCTCGGAAACCGCCGGGACCTGTAACGGGGAGACCTGGTTCCAGGCCGCCTGGGACCTCCAGGGCTCGACCACGGACAACGAACAGATAGAGGCCGAGGACATCATTGAACTCGGCGTCGCAAACACCGAAGACACCGAAGGAGAATAACATGACCATCGTGCACCTGGTGCCGGTCAACGGCGCCCGCGTTTTGGACCCTGGCACGCAACCGCCAACGCCCCTGCCCGAGGAGGGCCGAAAGGTGGCCCTGTCCACCTATTGGCGCCGCCGTATCAAGGAGGGCGTGGTGGCCCAGCCGGTTGCCAAGAACGTCACGGCAACAAAAAACCACCGCCAAAAAAGCGGCGGCCAGCGAGGAGTAACCCATGTCTGAAGCAAGCGCCTCAATCTCATTCAACGAGATCCCCGACACAGTAAGAACTCCGTTCGTGTATGTGGAGTTCGACCCCAGCAAGGCCATGCAGGGAGCCACGCAACAGCCTTACAAGTGCCTGGTCATCGGCCAGCGCCTGGCCAGCGGCAGCGTGGCGGCACTGGTGCCCACCCGGGTGACCAGCGCGGCCCAGGCAAAATCCTACTTTGGCCAGGGCTCAATGCTGGCCCGCATGCTGGAAGCCCAGTTGGAAGGCAATTCCTGGACAGAAACCTTTGCCATCGCCCTGGATGACGCGGCCGCGGGCGTGGCCGCCACCGGCTCCATGACCTTCGGCGGTGCGGTCACGGCTTCGGGCACCCTGTGCCTGTACGTCGGTGGCCGCCGGGTCCGCGTGGGCGTGTTGGCCAAGGCTGATCCGGCCGACATCGCCACGGCAGTGGCCGCCGCCATCAACGCCGAGGCTGACATGCCCGTCAACGCCGCTGTGGACGGCGAGACTTCGGAAAAGATCAACCTTACCGCCAAGCACGCGGGCGAGGTGGGTAACTCCATCGACGTGCGGCTGAACTATTTCGACGGCGAGGAGCTACCCGCCGGGCTCACCGTGATCTTTTCGCCTGACACCGGTACCGACGGCATGCCCACGCCGCCGGAGGAGGTGGCCGCCGCTGTGGCCGGAGTGGCAGCCTATTACGGCAATAACGACCCGGCACGGCCCTTCCAAACCCTGACCCTGGACGCGCTGATGCCACCCCGGGCTGACCAGTCCGGCATGCGCCTGGCAGGCGGCACGGGCAACCCCGAGATATCTGGCATCTGGGGCCAGCTCGGCGAGGATCAATACAATATTCTGGCCATGCCCTACACCGACACCTCCAACCTGGAGGACATCAAGGACGAACTCAGCGATCGCTGGGGGCCGATCCGTCAGAACGAGGGCATTGTGTTCACCGCCGCCTACGGCACGCACAGCGAACTGGGCACCCTGGGCGACAGCCACAACAGCCAACTCCTGTCCATTGTTTCC
Organism: Desulfovibrionaceae bacterium; assembly: GCA_963674665.2. Classification (GTDB taxonomy): domain Bacteria; phylum Desulfobacterota; class Desulfovibrionia; order Desulfovibrionales; family Desulfovibrionaceae. The sequence continues at coordinate 76,254 of CAXXPL010000003.1, forward strand.
TGCGGTGGCCCGTTCACCAAACAGGAGCGCAACCTGCTGCTCTATGACGGCATATCCACCACCATCACCAACGACGATGCCGACGAGATGGTGGAGCGGCTCATCACCACCTACAAGACCAACGAATGGGGCGCCGAGGACACCGCATACCTGGACGTCAACACCATCCTGACCCTGGGCTACCTCCGCTACGACTTCCGGGCCTACATCGCTCGCAAATACCCGCGATACAAGCTGGCCGACGACGGCACCAAATTCGGCCGCGGCCAGGCCATTGTCACGCCCAAGCTCGTCAAGGCCGAGTGTTATGCCTGGTTCCGCATGATGGAATTCCGGGGGCTGGTGGAGAACTTCGACCAGTTCAAGGCCGACCTCATCGTTTCGCGCAACGCGGACGACGCCTGCCGCTTGGACATCTACCTGCCGCCCGACGTCATCAACCAACTGCGCGTTGTCGCGGTGCAAATCGGATTTCGACTCTAAGGAGGCACCATCATGGCTTATACAACTTCCAATGCCCGGGGCGGTACGTTGTTCCTCAAGATCGACGGCCAACTGTACGACGCCAAGGGCAGCTTTACCTACAATTTGGGCGGCGACAAGAAAGAGGGCATTGCCGGGGCCGACGGCGTGCATGGCTTCAAGGCCACTCCCCAGATTCCCTATATCGAGGGCGCCGTCACCGACTCCAGCTCCTTGAACCTGGCCGCCCTGGTGAACATCGAGGAGGCCACCGTGACCTTGGAGCTGATCAACGGCAAGGTCATCATCCTGCGTGAGGCTTGGTACGCCGGAGAGGGCCAGGCATCCCACGAGGAGGGCGAGATAGGCGTGCGCTTCGAGGGCATGTCAGCCGACGAGGTGGCGTAACTACGGCATGGCAAGGTTTTTTTCGAGGGGGCACCTCTTTGCGAGAGACTCTCCCCCTCGAACTCCCTTTCCAGAACTTCAAGACAAGGAGCGGTAACATGGGCCAGGATGCCAAGATCATTCCCCTTTCCGTACCAATTCAAATCGGATCCGAGACCATCACCCAGCTGGAACTGTCCCCTCCCAAGGCCAAGCATCTGCGGGGGTTGCGGCTGAAACTGTTCGGAGGCGACGGCCAGTTCGGCCTTGACCTGGACATCTCCGACCTGCTGGACGTGGCCGGGCGTATGGCCAACCAAGCCCCTAGCGTGATCAACGAATTGTCCGTTGCCGACATGCCTGCGGTGAGTACGGCGGTGATGGATTTTTTGCCCGCTGGCCTGGTGACTTCGACGAGTGCATAGAGCTGCTGGCCGGGTACCCGTTCCACATCTCGCCCCGGGAGATCATGGAAATGAACGCTTTGGAGCTGCTCTGGTGGGTGGAGCGGGCGGCACACCGGCTGCATCTGGAAAATAAACAGCATTAAACGTTTAGGGAGGTTCTCAGGAACCTTTTTTCAAAAAGGTTCCTGAGCCGCCGGAGGCAATACCAGCGTGGCCACGAAACAGAACATCTCCATCCTGATCAAGGTCCTTGATCAGGTCAGCGCTCCTTTTCGCAATATCGCGCAAGGCCTGGACAATATCGCGGACAAGGCTGAGAAGGCCAACCGGCGAACCAAAACACTGGATAACTGGCTAAAGCGATTGGAGAAAAGCGCCGCCCGCCTGGGCCGAACCAGCGGCCTGATGAACATCGCCAAGGCCGTGGCCAAGGCCCGGGACAGCGTGGGCCAGATGGCGGGGAAGGCCACGGCCCTGGGAGGAAAGCTTACTACTATAGGTTCTGGCGTTATCTATGGATTCAAGCGGCTGTTTCTGGACCCTGCCGCTGAATACGAAAATTTCGAAAGACGCATGTTGACCGCACAAAAGGGTAATGAGGCGGCGGCAAAGAAAAGCAGCGAGTACGTCCAAAAATTTGCGAGCAAGGTCCCGTTTCATCTCAACAGTGTCTACGACGCTTATATCAAGTTGCAAACATACGGGATTGATCCTGAGAATGGCGCTCTTCAAGCGGTGTTCGACCAAGCCGTCAAGACTGGCGGAGGCCTTAAGGGTTTGCAAGATAATGTCCAGGCTTTGGGTAGTGCATGGGCCAATGGCAAGTTGCAAAACAACGAGGCCATGCAACTTATGGAGCAGGGCATTCCTGTCTGGGATCTGTTGTCCAAGGCTTCTGGAATGTCCGCCGAGAAACTTCAAGAATTGGCGTCAAAGGGGATGCTCGGGCGTAAAGTTATCGCGTTGCTTATTGAGGAGATGGGCAAAGACGGCGCTGGTGCGTCTGAAAATAAAGCTAAAGGGTGGGACGGCATGATGACCAAACTCACGGACTGGTGGACCATATTTGCCGATATGGTCATGAAATCCGGCCCGTTCGAGTATCTGAAAAAACGTCTCAGTGAGTTTCTAGAAAAGCTTGAGGAAATGCAGGCCGACGGCAGTCTGCAGGCCCTGGCCGAGGAAGTGGGCAAAGGGATTTTGGAGATCCTCGAGGGCCTCTGGGAAATGGCGAAACAAGCCTGGGCAGCCCTGAACCTGGCTAAAGAAAAGCTCGGCGGCTGGGACAATGTGCTGCTGCTCATTGCCGGGATTATGGCCGGGCCGCTGGTGGCCGCCTTGGTCTCTGCCACACTGGCGGTCGGCAACCTGGGCATCGCCCTCATGACCACGCCCGTGGGCTGGATTCTGCTCGCCTGCGCCTTGATCGCCGGGGCTGTGTACCTGATCTACAAGCACTGGGGCCAAATCAGCACATGGTTCGATAAAAAACTTGGCAAGGTCAAGGATGCTTTTGACAAGGGGTTTATTCAGGGCATCGTCACCTTGCTCAAGGAGTTCTCACCGACCACGCTCCTGTTGGAAGCCCTGGACGGGCTGGTGCAGGTGATGTTCGGCTACGACCTGGGAGCCAAAGTCAAAGAGCTGTTGCTGGATCTTAGCGAAGGATTCTGGGACCTGGCCATCTGGTTCTGGGAGGCCGGAGGCGAGGCGGTGCAGTCATTGTGGGAAGGCTGCAAGGAGAAGTGGACCGGCGTCAAGACCTGGTTCAATACCAAGGTCGATGCGATAGGCGAGTTGTTCGGCCGGTTGGACCTGCTCGGGGCGGGGCAAAAAGCCCTGGAGTCACTGTGGACCGGGTTGAAAAACATCTGGGCCAACATCGAGGTCTGGATCGGTGAAAAGGCCTCGGCCCTGGCCAAGCCCTTTGTCGACGCGGCCGAGTACATGTTCAATGCCGGAACCGACCTGTTCCAGTCCCTGTGGGACGGGGCCAAGGACCTGGCCAAGCAGTTCCTGGAGTGGCTGTCCGACACCGGCACCCGCATCGAGAACTACATCAAGGACATGATCCCGGACATCTCCTGGCCGTCCATGCCCAGCTGGATTTGGGGTGGCGATGATGACGGCAACGTTCAGGCAAAGAGCGCGGCGTCCGACTCCATGCGCAACCCGCCCAGCCCTGCCGGGGCGACCCACATCATGGCCAATGGCGGAGCGGGCGCGGCTCGCGCCCAGACCGATCACACGGTCACGACCAAGGTGCATATCACGGCCGACAACCTGCCCCCGGGCATGAGCGTGTCCACCCCGGCCTCCAGCGCCGACGAAACCAACCTGGATCTGGGGTATAGCCGTGCGGGAGGTGGCTGGTAATGAGCATCTGGAAAGCCTTCTTTCGCCAAGCCTCGTTCAAGGGCTGTCCCTTTTTTGTTGCCTCCGTGGACTCCAGCTACGGCCGCAAGGGTGTGCACCACGAGTTCCCGCAAAGGGATTTCGGGTTCTTCGAGGACCTTGGGGACGCGGATCCGGAATTTAGCGTGGACGGCTATCTCACGGACAAAATGATCGGCGGCTACATGGCCGCCCGCGACGCCCTGGTGGCGGCCTGCAGGGAGCGTGGCCCGGGCCGCCTGGTACACCCCTACAGAGGGGAGCTGACCGTTGTGTGTCTGTCCTGCAGCATCCGCGAAGACAGGGACGAGGGCGGTATCTGCAATGTGTCTCTCAAATTTTTGGAGTGCAAGGCGCAGGACAGTTATGACCAGCCCGCCGCCCGGGCCGACACCACGGCGGCGGTGTACGCGGCTGCGGACAGCGCCATGAACCAGGTCCTGGACCGGTACGCCGTGGAGTTCGGCCTCGGCCCCCTTGACGGCTTCAGCGGCGGACTGACCTCTGCCGAGCTCGCCGCCTGGCCCGGTGCGGACATGCCCTCCTTCGTGAGTGACGACATCGGTCAATGCCTGGATACCACCCTGGCCAGCCTGTCCGGTATGACAAGATACGCGCGTGTCAACTCGGACGCCATGGTTATGGACATGTTGCGGGGCGGGCTCGACTTCACCGCGCTCATCTCACCGGCCGCGGCAGACCCCTTGAACACCGGCCTGGCCCTGGCCGCCAATTCCACCAGGACACGCCGTTTCATATCCGGAGCCCTGGGCAGATTTTCCGACGCGGGCATCCTGTTGCCCAACGCCCTGTCCACGTCCTTCAATCTGACGGCGTTCTACACTGAGCGCATTGCCACACTGACCAACCGCACTCTGCAGGTGCCCGCGGACTTGCGCGCCCTGGGCAACGACCTGTGCGCCCTGATTGCCACGGTCTCGCCCCTGGCCGGGACGGCTGACCGGGCATTCGCCGCCTTCATGGTCCTCAAGGGCTTCAGTTTGGACAAAGTTGCCGAAACCACGGCCACTCGCGTGCTGCAGAACAACCTGCGCCAGGCCCTGGCCGGGGTGGTCCGCCGGGCGTCCGTCATCGAGGCCGCGCGCCTGGTGCCCCTGGTGAGCATGCAGTGCCGCTCCCAGGCCTTGGAGATCCGGGACACGGTTTCCGGCCTGCTGGACACCCTCATGGAGGCCGAGGACACCAGCGACGATTTTTACACCCGATGCTCGGCCCTGCGCGCCGCCTGCGTCGCCAACATCAGGGAGCGTGCCCCCAGTCTGGCCAAGGTGGCCATCATCACCCCGAAAGTCACCACCAACAGCCTGGTGCAGGCCTATGAGCTGTACGGGGATCTGTCGCGCGAGGCCTCCATCATTCAACGTAACCGGCGCAATGGTGTGCGCAACCCCGCACTCATTGCCGGGGGCAACGCCCTGGAGGTGCTGCTGTGATTCGCCAGGACAAGGAGCGGAGGCACCGCGTCAAGCTCACGGTGGACAACACCGTGTACCAGGGCTGGACCGGTGTCACTGTGATCCGCTCCATTGAGCAGGCGGCCGCGGGTTTCGAAATTAACGTGGCGGACAAGTGGCAGTACGGCCACCTGCGCTGGCCCATCAAGCCCGGAGCCGAATGCGAACTGAGCCTGGACGACGAGACGGTTATCCAGGGGCACGTGGACGAATCCAATCCCTCTTTCGATGCCGGGTCACACTCCTTGCATATTACAGGGCGCTGCCAGGTGGGCGATCTGGTGGACTGCTCGGCCATCGCGAGCCCGGACGAGTGGCACGGCCTGCGCCTGGAAGACGTTGCCCAGCGCCTGTGCGAGCCCTTTGGCATCACCGTGAGCGCCCAGTGCGACACCGGAGACACCTTCGAGCCTTTCAAGCTGCAACAGGGCGAGACCGTGCACGAGGCCATCGAGCGCATGTGCCGGGCGCGGGCCTGCCTGGCCGTGTCCGACGGCCGGGGCGGGCTGCTGATCCTGCGGGCCGGAGAAGGCCGCGCGGCCAGCGATATCAAGGAGGGTGACAACCTCCTGACCGCCTCCGCCACCTATTCCTGGCGGGACCGCTACAGCGAATACCTGGTCAAGGGGCAGCAACCCGGCGTGAAGGTTGACGCCGAGGAGGCGCGCTCCCCCAAAGGCTCAGCCAAAGACGAGCACGTGGATCGCTACCGCCCTCTGCTGGTGCTTGCCGACGCGGCCGCCACCGGTCAGACGCCCCTGGAGCGGGCGCGTTGGGAGGCCACGGTGCGTGCCGGCAAAGGCGTGCGCATCTCGGCCAAGGTCCAGGGCTGGCGCATGACAGGCGGCGACCTCTGGCCATTGAACGCCCTCACGCGCATCACCTCGCCCCTGCTGGATCTGGACGAAATCCTGCTGATAAGCGCCCTGCGTTTCAATCTTTCGGAACAGGGCAGCACCAGCGAGCTGACCCTGTGCCATCCGGACGCGTTCAAGGAACTGCCCCAGGTGGAAAAAGGCGGGAAAGGCAAGACAGCCAGCCCTTCGGGCCTGAAAGGCAAGGATAACGACACCAAATCCCAGGATCTGACCCTGGAGCAGCTCAAAGCCATGGACTTATGAACAGCCAGATGTATGCCTCCGGTGGCAAAAGAATCTTTTTTGAAAAAGGTTCTTTGGAATCTCCAACAACTTTTGGCAGGTAAAATAAATGGATACAGGCAAGCATTGTTCACATATTCGCGGGTCCAGGGGGTCGTTGCCCCATGGCGGGATTTGGGGCGGAGCCCCAAACAAACAAAGGGGCATCCATGGACTTTCGAGCCATTAACAAACACCTCCGCCCCCTGGCCAACCGGGTCATGCTCATGGTGGCCCGTGGCGTGCTGCGCGCCATCAACGACGCCGGTGGCCTGCAAATCGTCCAGACCGCCCTGTTGGAGGGCGAGATGCGCGACGAAGTGGAGCGGATGCAGAACTATGGCATGACCTCGCACCCCCATCCCGGTGCAGAGGCCGCCTGCGTGTTTCCCACGGGCAACCGGGACCACGGTCTGGCCGTGGCTGTGGATGACCGGCGCTACAGGCCCAAGCAATTGGCCGAGGGCGAAGTCATGGTTTACAGCAGCTTCGACCAGTTCCTCCACCTGCGCGAGGACGGCGCCCTGGAGATATACGCGCCCAAGGGCATTGTGCTCCACACCGAGGACGATCAGATGATCAAGCTCAAGGCGGGCAAGATCATGCGCCACGCCACGGAATACGACGGCGCGGACGTGGCCGGGTACGCGGAAAAGCTCTGGTGGCTGGAGGACGAGGGCCAATGGTGGTGGGAGTACTGGCGCAACGGGGCGACTTTCAAGGCGACCGTTGACCACGGCATTGCCCCGCCCGAGGTCCCCAGCGAGGAGCCGGATCCGGAATGGGACTGGGAGACAGGGAGATAGCCATGGACATACGAATGATCTTTGACGGTTGGCTGCTCTCCGGGGATCTGACCGCCGAACACCATGCTCTGGACACTGACGCCGGGCTGGAGACCGCCATCATAATATCCCTGTTTTCGGACCGCAGAGCGGCGGCCACGGACGAGCTGCCCGCCGGGCACACCTGGCGGCGCGGTTGGTGGGGGGCGGAACTGCCCGACGTACCGGGTGACGAGACGCAGTGGGGGTCGCATTTGTGGCTCCTGAGCCGCGAAAAGCAGACCGAAGAGACCAGGCTGCGGGCAGAGCAATATGCCCGCGAAGCCCTGGAGTGGCTCATGGAGGACGGCGCGGCCGAGGATATTGAGGTGACCGCCAAGTGGACCGCCACGGGCTTTCTGGACCTGCGCGTGGACGTGACCAGACCGAACAACACCCGTTACGCCTGGCAATGGAGCGAGGCTTGGCAGGCACAGGAGGAGATGCTCAATGGCGTTTAACAGGCCGACGTTGAAAGAGCTGGTTGATCAGTACCAGACCGACTTCGAAACCCGATTGCCGGAGCTGGATTCCAGGCTACGGCGCTCGGTTCTGGCGGTCATGGCCCGGGTTCAGGCCGGCGTTGCCCACCTGCTCTATGGGTTCCAGTCATGGATCGCCCTGCAGACATTGCCGGACACTGCCGAGGCCGAAATTCTGGAACGCCATGCCGCAATATGGGGGCTGTCGCGTAAGGCGGCCGCCTTTGCAACGGGCAAGGTGCAATTCACGGCCACAAACGGCTCGATCATCGCCAAGGGCGCGGAAATCCGGCGCTCGGACGGGGCCAACTACACGGTGACCGGAGACGCCACGGCTGTGGGTGGCGTGGCAGTGGCCACGGTTCAGGCGGTCGAGGCCGGAACCGAAAGCGAAGCGGCAGTGGGGGTGTCCATGCGCCTGGTCTCGCCCGTATCCGGGGTGACCTCCTCGGGCAGCGTGTCGGTGGCGGTGGACGGCGGCACAGACGCGGAGATTGACGAGGACCTGCGCTCCCGGATCCTGGCCAGGATCCATGAGCCGCCCCATGGCGGCAGCTCCACGGACTACGCGGCCTGGGCTTTGGAGGTCTCCGGGGTGGCCCGTGTCTGGGTCCGGCCCTTGTGGCTCGGCCTGGGCACGGTGGGCGTGCTGTTCGTCACGGACAACGCGGAGAACGGCGTATTGCCCCTGGTTCAGTACCTGCGCGCCGGGGTGGGAGTGGCCGGGCAGAGCCTGGGTACCCTGGACTATGACGGCTCCATCATCCCGGACGCCGCAACGGTTGCCCGGGTGCAGGCGCACATAGACGCCGAGGACGTGCGCCCGGTGACTGCGGACGTGTACGTGGTGGCCCCGACGGCAGCATACCTCAACCCGGTCATAACCGGTCTGGCCCCCCTGACAGAGGCGGTCAAGGCCGAGGTGACGGCGGAGCTTGAGGACCTGCTCCAGCGCGAGGCCGAGCCCGGCGGCACCATCCTGGTCTCCCACATCCGGGAGGCGGTCTCCATCGCCGTGGGCGAGTGGGACCACACACTGGTCTGGCCCACCGAGGATGTCACCCATGAAAAATATGAGATCGCCGTGCTCGGCGAAATAACCTGGAGCGTTTAATGGCCACGGAAAAGGACTATCTGGCCGTACAACAGAGCCTCCTGCCGCCTGGCCAGGCCTGGCCGCGCGACGGCGAGTCCCTTCTGACCAGGGTACTCACCGCCCTGGCCGACGGCTGGAACCGCCTGCACGCCCGCGCCCTGCGCCTGGTTGAGGAGGCGGACCCGCGCACCGCCCGGGAAATGATCATGGACTGGGAGACCGTCTGCGGCCTGCCCGACGAGTGCACGTTCAGCGCCACCACCCTGGAGGAGCGCCGCGAGGCTGTGGTGCGCAAGCTCACCTACCGGGGCGGGCAGTCCCGGACCTATTTCCAGGGTCTGGCCAAGGCTCTGGGCTATGAAATCGAGATTCTGGAGTTCCGCCCATTTGTCTGCGGCCTGGCCCGCGTGGGTGACGTGCTCACCGCCGGGCACGAGGTGCGCCATGTGTGGCGCGTCTGGGTCAAGGGCGTACGGGCGACCAGGTTCCGCTGCGGCGTGAGTTCCTGCCCGGACAAACTCGGCAAGATCGACTACGCCGAGGACCTGGAGTGCTTGCTGACCCGCTGGAAACCGGCGCACACACGTCTGGTGTTCGGCTATAACTACGGACCCGATCCCCTGGTGGATTTTTTCCGGTGCGGCGTGAATTGCTGTCCGGACCGCCTGGGTAAACTCATAATGGAGGAGTAGCATGAAATACGTACAACCATACGGCGCCGAGGAAGGCACTTCCTATGTCAACGCGGACGCGGCGGCCGGTATCGAGGGCTCGCCCGTGCCCGCCGCCGCCATCGAGCACCCCATGCGGGAGCTTATGGCGGCCATCGAGGAAGCGGGCCTGGAACCGTCCTCCGGCGATCTGACCCAGCTTGCCCAGGCCATCCAGGCACTGGCCTACCGCCAGCCCATCGCCCATTACACCTTGGACGGAGCCACCGACATTGCGGGTGTCTTTGTTGCCTCCTCGGGCGTGTTCACGCCCCCGGCGGGCGCGCGCTACGTGGAAATCACCCTTGTTGGAGGCGGCGGGGGCGGAAACCGGAGCGCTGACCGGACGGTCACGTGTGGCGGGGCAGCCGGCGGCGCAATCAAGCTGCGCGTGCCGTTTGCCGCCGGTGATACATACGCCGTGGCCATTGGCGCGGGCGGCGCGGGTGTCGCGGGCACAGTGGGCGGCGATGGCGGCGACACCCAGGTCACCGGACCGGGCGGCGCATGGGTCGCAACCGCCGGGGGCGGCACGGGCGGGGCGGAAACTAACGAATCCCGGGCGGGCGGCGAATGCACCTGCGTGGGGATCTCCCCTGTGGAGATGTATGATGGCATGGCCTCCCGCGCTACCATGGAGGTGGACACGAACGGTGCCACATACTGGTTCAACCTCGGTGCCAGCTCCCTATTCGGAGGCAATCTGCTGTCATCCCCCTACGCCCCGGGTCAGGGCGGCATCGCTTTCGGTACCGCCAACTACCCCGGATTCGATGGTGGCGACGGCGTCGTGTACGTAACCGTGTACTAACCAAAGGAGTGCAAGCATGCGAGTTGCAACTATTACAAACGGTGTGGTGGACAACATCGTGATCCGGCCCCAGGGCTATGCCCTGGCTGCCGGCGAGGTGGATGTCACGGAGATGTCCCCGGCTCCGGGCAAGGGCTGGAGCTACGACGGTGAGGCATTCGCCTCAAATGTGCCCGATCCTGACGCAGTCACCCTCGCGCGGGAAACAATTCTAGAGGCTGCCCTGGGCGCTGGCGTCTCTCCCTCGTCTCCCCCGGACAATGACAATGTTGGCGGCTGGCAGGACCTGGCCTGCTCAATCGTGGATGCCAAGGCCTCGGTTCAGCGCCTGGCCATCGGTACCCATGGATACGGCCAGGAAACCGAGTACTTCAAGACAGAATCGGACGCTCGGGCTTTCCAGGAGGCCTATAACGCGGATCCGGCCACGAACCCGGCGGAATACCCGTTCCTTGCCGCCGAGATTACGGCCCAGTCCACGGCCACGGGCACCACCTCGGCGGCCATGGACGTTGTTGCGGAGATCCTGGCCGAGGCCACTGTGTGGAACTCCCAGCTCGCGGCCATCAAAGAGGTGCGCCGGGCCAGCAAGCTGCAAATCGCGGCAGCCGTGGACCTGGAGGGCATCGCCGCCATCCTGACCGCCGTGACCTGGCCTGAGGTGGGGTAATGGCTGTGTTAAACAGTATTTGAGCTTCAGTGGTGGCAAGGATTCACCGCCACCCTGCTGCTCATGCTGGAGCGCAACAAGCCTGTGGACGGTCTTGTATTCTTCGATACATGCCGGGAACACCCGGAAATATTGGAGCACGTCGCGGCTTTGCAGCGGTATACCGGCGTTTCTGTAACGCGATTGGCCGCGCCTGTGCCGTTAGAGCATTGTGTCATTGAAAGTATCTATCAGGATATAATGCTCTGGCGTTGTGAAGCGAAGCGGAACAACGCCCGCGAGGGTTCCGTAGCCTGGTCTTGCCCGGCGTCAAGCGGAAATCTCAAGCGCAAAATGCTCTAGGGAACGGCTGTTGACGCATCCGGTCTGGTATCGCTCCGGGCCTTGAAAGGGGCAGATCAAGCGTATCGGCATCGGCTGGCCAAGCCCGTGCCGCTGGTGGTATACGCGCGAGAAGGTCCGCGCCAAGCAACAGTACCTCAAGAGGCAACGCCTGCTTCAGGGAGTGTCCGAAATTGCCACCCGCAGAGACTTTGCGGTCGGTGAACGCCACCGGGCCGGGAGCCCGGAGCGGATCAGGTGTCGCAAGGCCGGGCAAAGCACGTATCATACAGCTTCCCATGTATATTGAAGTTATTGAGCAGGCTTTCCAGGGGAGGGATTTTTTTAATAGTCCCTCCCTTGGATCTCCTCTTGTAGAGCATCTTACGCTTGAAATGCTTGCTCAACGGCTGGTAAAGCCAGTCTACAAGCATTTTATGGCAATGATTTGCAGGCAAATCCTTGCAGAGCATTTGGACTTCTGCAAAATTTAAGTGCTCTAAACTGTCACAATATGGATATTCTGCCGTGGATATTTGCTCCGTATCACTGTTTTCACAACAGTAGAAACATGGAGAACATGAGGCGATTGCTTCATTTGAACCTGGAAATGGTATTATCCATTTGATCGAGCATGGGGTTACCGGACAGCAGACCTCCCCGGCTTGCCCGGAGGTGGTGTTATGGCACAACTCTCAATCCTGGAGCATTTCCCCACGCACATAGTGCGCAACGCCATTCGCGCGTAGCAAACACAATGCCAGAGCTATATCAGACGGTTGCAAAGAAGATCAAAACTAAGCGTCGTGGCGATCAAAACTAAGTGGCGTGTTACACCCCGCGCCCTGCCGGGCGCACCAACGAAAAAAGGACCTAGACAGATTATGCCTAAGTCCTTGCTTTCACTGGTCGGGGCGACTGGATTCGAACCAGCGACCCCCTGCTCCCAAGGCAGGTGCGCTGCCAGGCTGCGCTACGCCCCGAATCGGAATTTATTTTGATACACGCTTCCGGTCGGCATTGCAAGCCTCATATTACTTGGTGCGCGGAAAAATAAGCACCGCGCTTTGGCGGCTTTGCCGCTGGCCTCGTCTTCAGCGGGTACGTCCTTATGTCTATGCGCTACAAAATGGTAAACATGTTGTGCTCTCAGTACTACCTGGGGCACCACCAGAAGCTGCCGTGCCCCCCTTGCGCTCTTGTCCCGGAAAACCAGGAGCTGTGGTTTCCCGGGCCAGGACCGCGCATGCCGAAGCGTGCCCCGTACCCCATACCGCAGCTGTTGAGCAGGAACAGCACCAACAACACTATGAGCAGAGCGCTTGCGATTCTGGACAACATCCGAACCTCCCCTTGGAATAGAAAAGGGGGGAGCATCGCCCCCCCACTTGTTGCGCATCCGGATTATTGCCAACAGGAACCATAGCCCCGGTGCTGACCTCTCCCGTTACCCAGGCCGCACACTCCGCGTCCGGGGAAAGCTCCGACCGGGATACCGGCTTCCTTTGCCTTGGCGGCTATCTCTTGACGAGTCTTGGCCACGTTCTCCGCCAGTGCGCGAATTTTCGAGGCATCGGGGTTCTGCGCCCGCATCAAGGCCCGCATTTCGGCACGGTCAGCGAACATCTTGGCGCGCAGCTCCGAAGTGTCCGCAAGATATTTCTCATAAGCCGCGGACTGCTCTGGTGTCAGTTGCGGGGGCGCAACCTGACCGGCGCGATACTGACCGCCGCCATACTGACCATACCCGCCGCATCCACCGGCTCCTCCGCGCCAGGCTAAGGCTTGGGTGGCGAACAGACCGGCGACGAGGGCCAAGGTGAGAAGCAACGCTGTCTTTTTCATGATGATCTCCTTGTTTTCCCGAAAGGGCTTGTTGTCTTTGCCCCTTGTTAAGCAGAGAGCGTGCCAGAAAGCAGTACTTTCAAAATAATACTATCATATAAGTATGTTAAATAGCCTGTCTCACTTTCAGTCCATTTTCCTGGATTAAATGCAATCACGTGTTCGTTAACAAACTTCACACATACAGTGTAAACTGTTTACAAACTTTACACTGACGCTTCGGTCATTCTGACCAGGAACTCTCCTCTTCCCTGAGCCAGGATTTTGCAGTAGGTACATCCCAACCAAGTCGGCATATTACGACCGGCGCCCCGACATCGGGAATCCGCGCCGGCAAGTGATTCTCCTGAAAAGGAATCCCTCCAGCAACTTTACACACCAGTCGAACCATCATGTCTCACTCCCCTCTCCCACTTGTGGAACTGAACAACGCCCGCGTCCGACGCGGCGAACGCATTGTCCTGAACATAGACCGCTGGGTGCTCGAGCCAGGAACGCATTGGGCCATTCTCGGCGGCAACGGCGCGGGCAAGAGCACCTTCCTCGCGCTGTTGCGCGGCGACCTGTGGCCCCTGCAGGAGGACGGCCAAAGCCCCCGCCTCTACCATTTTCAAGGCACCACAGCCTCGCCCCTTGGATTGAAGGGACGGTTGGGGAGCGCCTCCACCGAGCAGCAGGAGACCTACCAGCAACGAGGCTGGCGCATCACCGTGTTCGAAGCCGTATGCAGCGGTTTTTTCGACGCGCCCCTGCTGTACCAGACCCCGAACCGGGAGCAGGAGAAACGGGCCGAGAAGCTAATGGAGCTACTGCGCATCTCCCACATGCGGGAGCGCAAGCTGCCGGGTCTTTCCCAGGGGGAGCTGCGGCGCGCGCTCATAGCCAGGGCCCTGGCGCCCCTCATCAACACCCCGGCTGTATTGCTCCTCGATGAGGTGAGCGACGGCCTGGACGCCGACGCCCGCGACACGCTCATGGCGGCGGTGGAGGATATCATGGCCAGCGGCGCGGCCCAGGTGCTGCTGACCACCCATCGCAGCAAGGAGCTGCCCAAGGGGCTCACCCATGCCGCCGTTCTGAAGAATGGACGCGTGCATGAACAGGGGCCGATCAAGGACGTTGTGCGCCCCGTTTCCCTGGAATCTCCTCCCCAAGTGGCGCTTCCCATGCGGAGCGCGCCGCCCCTCTCCCTGCCGAAATCCGACGAACCCCTGATCCACATGGAAAAGGTCTCCATCTCGCGGGAGGGCTCCATCCTGCTGCAGGATATCAACTGGACCATCAGGCCCGGGGAGAACTGGGCGGTTCTCGGCGGCAACGGCGCGGGCAAGAGCACCCTGCTCCGCTGTCTGGCCGGAGAACTGCACCCCTCCTGCGTGGAAGGCCCCGCGGGGAGCGTTCTGCGCTTCGGCTCCGAGCGCATGCCCCAGGGGGGGCTGCGCCACCGCATCGGCTTTCTTTCCCCGGAATTCCAGGCTACATATGGCTACGAGGTGAGCGCCCAGGAGCTTGTCTGGACCGGGCTCGACGCCTCCATCGGCATGCATGGCCGCAGCCCCTCGGCCGAGGAACGCGCCGAGGCTTTGCGCTGGCTGGAGATGGCGGGCATCGCGAACCTGGCCGAGCGCCCCATATCCGAACTCTCCAGCGGCCAGGCGCGACGTTGCTTTCTGGCCCGGGCAATGGCCGCCAACCATGGCAGCGGCCCGGACCTGCTGCTGTTGGACGAGCCCTGCTCCGGCCTGGACCACGAAGCCCGGGAAATTTTCCTGGGGCTGCTCTCACGGGTCGCCCAGCGCGGCGTGCCCCTGATCTTCGTGACCCACCACAGGGATGACCTCATCCCTGAAATCGACAACGTGCTGCTTCTGGAAAAGGGACGGGTGAAGACCTTGGGAAAACGGCAGGACATTCTGAGGGACGCTAAGTGAATGCACAGGTGATGATACCGGGGCGCCCCTTTTCCGGGGTGATCCAGGTGGCGGGCGCGCACGACCTGGAGGAGGCGCGGAGCATCGTGGATGCCGGGGTGCATGCCCTGGGTATTCCCCTGCGCCTGCCCGTGCACGAGCCGGACATCACCGAGGCCGAGGCCAAGGTTCTGATCAGCGCCCTGCCCCCGAACATTACGCCGGTGCTCATCACCTATGAGACGGATTCGGACTCCCTGGTGCAGCTGGCCCACTTTCTCGGGGTACGGCACGTGCAGTTGCACGCCTGCCTGGGCATGGCCGGCGCCGTGGTGCTGGAAAACATCAGGCGCATCGATCCCGGCTTGTTCCTGATCAAGAGCCTGGTCATCGGAATGTGCGGAATGTTCTCACCGGACAGGGAGCTCGCGGCCTGCGCGCCCCTTGTTGACGCGTTCATCACCGACACCTTCGATTCCCACAGCGGGGCGTCCGGCGCCACGGGCAAGACCCATGACTGGAGCGAAAGCAGACGCCTGGTGGAGTTGTCGCCCAGACCCGTGATCCTGGCCGGGGGGCTGAACCCGGACAACGTGGCCCGGGCCATTGCCGCAGTGCGCCCCGCTGGCGTGGATGCGCACACCGGTCTGGAACACCCCGGAGGGCGCAAGAACCCGGAGCTGCTTCAAGCCTTTGCGGCCAGGGCCAGGGAAGGGTTCGCGGGCCTCGGCGCCTGAACTCCGGTCGAGACCCGGTTTTCCCCTCTCCAGCACCATTCAAAGATACCGACAGGAAAGCGCGAGGAGGAGCGCCTTCACGCCCCCCCTAGTGGCAAAACTTCGAGATTCGGCTATCCCTGCCTACTGATTGGCCGCCAGACTCAGGGCGGTCATGGTCTTGCCATCCTCCACCGTGACGTTCACGGTCAACTGCTTGTTGTCCTTCATCCCTCTCATCATGAGCAGATCGGCCTGCTGATTCTCCATGACAACGTTCCAGCCGTTGCCCTTGGCCTTGCCCGAGAAGAAATCGTACACCTCGCGCATGTCGGCGGAGCCGCAATCCAGCATCACGACCTGGTTCCCGCCCATGCTCACTATCTGCACCACTGTGGAATCCGGGTACTGCGAGACCTCGGCTTTGAGTTCCGCTGGCATTTCCATGCCTGCGAAGGCGTTCATGGCCAACAACAACGCAACGAGACAAGAGACGCTGACAGCATGCATTCGGGACATGACCCCTCCAACCAGTTTTTCACGTTTGAACGGCTTGGCCAAAGACATTTGGCACCCATTTCCATTACACGAACGATGTCGAACACCATGATTCGGGCATACAACGCATAATCGGACAATGAAGAGAGAAATACATCAATAGTGGACTCCTTGGTGTCCGGTGATTACCATACAACAATCTCCACGTGCGCGTGGCCCTGAAGCTCGCGATCGTTTCGTATCCTAACACTATCGGCACGAACTCCGGTATTCAATTCTGACTGTGATTTGCATCGGCAATACACCACAACGGCAATTCAGTCCAGATTGAGCCGCTAAAATCGAGCACTTGATCGGAAAATGACACTACGATTCAAGAAGAAACGTCTCCAGGGCAGCCACCCTGAAAAAACGCAATAAAACAGCCCGAAGCCGGGGCGAAAACCGCCGCGACTTCGGGCTGTGTGATCCCATCTGGGGCGGGAATCAGAAACAGCCGCGCAACTGGCCGTCCCAGTTGCCACGCCACTTGCGGTCCCTGGTGTAGCGCCACTTCCCGGTGAATCCCGAGGGATGCAGGTTGAAGAGGAAATAGCCGTTCCCGTCGTTCTGGTACCAGCTGCCCTCGATCCGGTTGCGCCCTGTCCAGTTACCGCTGATGTTCCCATTCCGATGGGGGTAATGCCCGATCACTGAACTCGGCGTGAAGCTCATCACCATCACGCCCCAGCGCGTGTCGTATTCACAGGTCTCGGCCTGCGCAACGGCGGCGAACCCGAGAAAAAGGATCAACACCACCGCCCAACAAGCTGTTCCTTTCATGGTGAACTCCCGAATCGGGAGTGGTCGAAAAACGGCTTGCCCCTGAACCTGGTTTTCTACCCCAGTATGTACGAATCATCATGAAAAATGGCAAGTCGTTATTTCAAATCAGACCTTCAACCACTCGGCCAGAGTCGGCGGGGGGGTGTACCCCCCCAGAATAGGCTTCCAGGCACACTGGGCCGTGAGCTCCATGCCCCCCTGCATGATGGAAACCGGCCTGTCCGAGGAGACCACCACAACTGCCACGTCGTCATGCATGGCGGAAAATCTCAGGGCCGAATTGAACCGGGCGCCACGGGCTCTGTTTTCCCCGGGCACAGAGAGCCCGTCCAGCAGGCAGGCGAAGCTGTGCAGCCGACAGTCCGCGCCCAGGTGCAGGGCACCGTCCACCATGGCCAGGGAGCGTGCCAGGGTCAGTGCCTCGGGATCGCGCAGGTTCAAGGGGGGCTGCAGGGACTGCCCCGGTATCTTCTTCCCCTTGATACCCAGGTCCAGGACAAGGGTGCATCCACGCTTGCAGTCCTCGGCATCGTGCACGATGGTTGAGATGGATTGCAGCAGGATGTGATGGAGGGAGGGGTCGATGTCCGACTCCAGCAGCAACTCCTCCAACTGCACCATGACCGCGCGCCGGGTGCTGGAGTGAAAGCCGCCGTCCGAAAAGCTGCACACCGGCTTGTTGCCGAGAAGAATGAACCCGTGCCCGCCGCGAAAATCCGCCACCACCTGGGATTCGATCTGGGGCCGCGACCCTACCCCCACGATGGTCTTGCCGTCCGATACCAGGGTGCGGTTGCACCCCTCCATGGCCATGAGCAACTTCCGCACATGTTTATGGTTTTCAAGAATGGGCTGCTCCATGAAAGGGAAGCGCACCAGGAAACGCACCTGGTTCATGAGCCGGGGTTCCACGAATACGATCTCCCCCCGGGGCCAGGAACCCTCCTCAAGGGTCTTGGAAATGGCCAGCACCGCGTCCAGTATTGAGTAGATGCGTATCCGGCTGTCCGGACCGATGAGCACGTTGCGCTCGTCAACGATATAGTCACGCACCGCATGGGTGGCGTAGGACTGCACCACCATGCCGGAGCTTCCCACGCAGGGGGCGGCCGCGGCCAGATCCTGGGAGAGCAGCCAGGCCGCGTGCTCCAGCCAGCGCTCCGTGGGGCCGATGGAACAGATGTCCGGGTGATGCTCGGTGAACCACATCTGGTAGTTCACCGAACGGGAGCGTGCGCCAAAGGAGATCAACCCGGCCAGTTGCAGGCTCTCGAAATGCGCCAGCTCCGTGGGGCCGAGCCTGGAGTAGTCGGAGATGCATTTGCGCCAGGCCTCGGACTCGTGAAAAAGTTCGGCTATCTTGGGCTCGTGCCCCTCGAGCAGGTTTTGCGGATCATAGACGCGCAGGGGGTCGTCCGAAGAAACGGTGTAGAGCAGGGCCACGCGGCTGGGTTGGGAAAAATGGGAGAGCCCGTCGCGCAGCCCATCGAGGATATGATGAATACACAGCGTTCGCAGACTTTGGTCACACATCGCCCCCCTCCAGTGCGGTTTCGCCGTGCGGCGCCAACGCCACCTTCATGCTCTTTGTACCGCGCTTGTCGAACGCGGCGTGAAAGGCCTGTTGCCAGTCCTCCAACGGGAACACGTGGGTCAGCAGCCCGTCCAGTTGCCTCTCGGTGAGCTTCCCGGAGGCGAGCAGGTCCAGGGCGACGTCATAAGTATTCACGGTCTTCCCTTGAAACTCTGCCTTGGCGTAGCAGTTCCCGCCTCTGATGCGCAGTTCCCTGTGCCAAACGCTGGAAAAATCCACGCCCGAGAGCTTGCCCGCGGTGGCCACCATGACATAGGTACCGCGCGCCCTGAGGCAGAGAAAGCCCTCCTGCATGGAGCGCGCGCTGCCGACGCAGTCGAAGAAATGCGTTGCCCCCCCTTCCAGGGTCCCTCCGCCCAGGGTGGTGGGCACCAGCCTTGCGCCCACGGCCTGGCCCAGGGCTTTGCGGTCCGGAGACATGAGCACGGTGTCCGCTCCCCCGGCAATGGCCATGTCGCGTTGGAACCCGTGTCTGGCGACAACGATGATCCTGGCCTTGGAGCCCAGGCCGCGCATGCACCGCACGAGATTCTGGCCGATGATCCCGGCCCCGAAGACAACCACCACGTCGTCGTTCTGAGGGAAATTGTCCAGGGCCGGTTGAAGGGCCGACGCCAGGGCATCAACGAGCACGGCCCGCCTGGTGGGCAGGGAGTCCGGAACGCGCCGCAGCCGGGATGGGTGCGCCGCGCTGTACTCGGCCATTCCGCCCCCGGCCGTGGAGTTGTAGCCCAGTACCATGCCCGGTGGGAGCTCCCCCTGGAGAAAGTTCTCGCAGAGATTGTAATTACCCTGGGCGCAGAACCGGCAGGGCTGCAGCCCGCGTACCTCGCAGGGGAGCATGGGCTCCACCACCACACGCTCCCCGGCCCGGAACCCGGTCTCCCCGGGCGCGTCCAACACCTCGGCCACCATCTCGTGCCCAAGAATGGCGGGCAAAGAGGCATAGGGCTCCATGAGATAGGACTCCGCGCCCCTGAGCAGACCGAGGTCGGATCCGCAGATTCCGCACATGAGCACCTTGAGGCGCACCCACCCTTCCGGAGGGGAGAATGGCACCTCGTCCAGGGAAAGGGGCGCGGCCTTGGGAAAAAAACGCCTGCGCCTTACTCGGCTCAGGAACTGGCAGGCCAGATAGCGGACCACGGAACGGCGATAGACAAGTGCTTTCATTGCTCTTCCATCTCATTCCGGCCAAGGGTGGCCGTCGGTATGGGCACTCGAGGGGCAGGTTGTCATTCGGAACAAAGGGAGTATAGTGCCTCGGGCCGATCACTTTGAATGCTGGCGCCGGGGCTGTCAAGGCATACGGGAACTGACACGAAGTGCACGTATTTGCCACCGCCCCGTGAAACCGCGCCTCGATTCCCCTTTACTGCCCGAGTGTTTTCCTCTATGGCAGGCGTTCAAAGTGCGCGGCGCCCGGTTTTTCCGGGATGACGCACCGGTTTTATTATATGGCGGGACATCCTATCCGGCACAGCGGCATTTCGCTTCGCGAAAACCATTCCGCCAGGCCCTCGAAAGGATGGTTATCAAAATACACGCAACAACGCACAAGTGACTTCCCTTAAAGTCGGGTCAAATAACTCACCAAACGGGAGACCTGTATGAGCAAGCGCAGCAAGGTCGCGCCCCAGGCAGTTTTCAAGAATTTCGCCAAGATCGCCAGGCACCCCTGGATCGGGGGCAAGCTGGCCAAGCTTCAAGGCGAAAAATGGCTCTTCAATGTCCTGTACCCCAAGCACAAGGAAGGGGGCGCCAACAAAATCCGCCAGGTCAGCATCCGCATAACGGACATCTGCAACCTCAGATGCGTGATGTGCGGGCAGTGGGGCGACAGCGGCTTCCTGCACGACAAGGACCTCAGGGAGCTCAAGCGCCAGGAGGTCAGCCCCCAGCGCTACATCGAACTGTTCGAAGACCTGGTGGCGCACGGCCACAAGCCCCTTGTCTATCTCTGGGGCGGCGAACCCACCCTGTACGACGGCTGGCTGGACGTCATAGAGGCCTGCACCAAGATGGGCCTGCCCTGCTCCATCGCCACCAACGGCACCAAGATCAAGAAGTTCCACCAGCAGATGGTGGACATCCCCATGTTTCTGCTCCAGGTGTCTGTGGACGGCCATTGCGCCGAGGTGCACAACAAGATCAGGCGCGGAGTGGGCAACACGGACAGCTTCGCGGCCATCCAGGAGGGCCTGGAGGCGGTGCTGGACTACAAGAAGTCCAAGAACGCCACCCTGCCCCTCATCGCCACCCTGAGCACCATTTCCAAGGACAACACCAATCACCTGGTGGACATCTACAAGGCCTACCGCGAAAAAGCCGACATGTGCGTGTTCTACCCCTCCTGGTGGATCGACGAGGAGCACGCCGCGGCCCATGACCAGGACTTCACCAGACGCTTCGGCTTCGCGCCCAAGCTGCACTGGGGCTGGCTCGGGGGCTGGAAGCTCGAGGACTATCACGCCCTGAGCAAGCAGCTCGACGAGTTGGACAAGCTGTCCGCTGAAAAGGGCTCGCCCCCGGTCATCTTCATCCCCAACATCCGCGGGGAGGAGAACCTCAAGGCCTACTACAACGACCACTCCGAGCGCTTCGGTTACGACCAGTGCATCTCCATCTTCCAGGTGGTGGAGATCGACAGCAATGGCGACATGTCCCCCTGCCGCGACTACCACGATTACGTGGTGGGCAATGTCAAGGAACACACCATCACCGAACTCTGGAACTCGGACAGCTACAAGAAGTTCCGCAGCAGCCTGGCAACCGAGGGCCTCATGCCCGTGTGCTCACGCTGTTGCGGCCTGATGGGCTACTAGAACAGATTGAAGACAATGAATTTCCGAGGGGAAAACCTCTTGTAAGAGGTTCTTCCCCTCGGGCTCCCCTCTCCAGAACTTTCTTACCAACCCCGGGGTCAAACCGGCCAATGCTCCTGCTGACGCTTCTCTCCCTGCTTTCCCTGGCGCCATTCGCCCTTCTCGTTGGCCTCGGGGGTAGCAGGCTCCGCCGAGCGGTCACGCCCCGCGCAAAGGTGCCCCTGCCCCAACCGCCCCCAAAGGTGGGTCTGGTGGTGCCGGTAAAGGACGCGCCTGCGGGCATGCAGCCCTGCCTGGAGTCCCTGCTCCGGCAAAATTACCCTGATTATGAAGTGGTTTTCACCATGCAGGATGAGCAGGACCCGGCCCTGGCCGTTGTCCAGGCCGCGCAGGCCGCCGTGGGCGAAGCAGGCCCTGTGGTGCGGACGGCCTTTGCCGGACAGGCCGGCGTCTGCGGCCAGAAGAACTGGAACCAGCTCGCCGGATTGAAGGCCCTGGCTCCGGAGTGCGCCATCTTCGCCTTTTGCGACAGCACCCACGTCGCCCCTTCCCATTGGTTGCCCGAGCTCGTCCGGCCCGTGGCCGCGGGCGAGGCGGTGGCCAGCACCGCCTATCACCACGTGTTCCCCAGAAAGCGTAATCTGGCCAGCCTGGGCCGCACCATCTCGGTCCTGGCCCTGTACATGATGCAGGAGATTCCCGGCATCACCCAGCCTTGGGGCGGGAGCATGGCCATCAGCCGCAAGGTCTTCGAAGAGCTGAACGTGGCGGACATATGGGGGCAAACCGTGGTGGACGACGTGTCCCTGGCAGTGAAGCTAGAGGGTGCAGGATACAAGGCCCAGGCGGTTCCCGAGGCGCGCATGGACACGGATCTGGCCTCCGAGAACATCAGGGACTGGGCTCTGTGGCTGAAACGCCAGTGGCTTTACCTGAAATTTCTTTTCCCCGGTTCATGGATCGCTGTGGGGCTGCTGCTCTATCTGCAGTTCGCCATGCTGCTCCTCGGCCTGGGGGGATTCGTCCTCGGGCTCATGGGGGCGGTGCCCCTGCCCTGGTTCCTGCTGGGCTGCCTGCATCTCGGCACCTGCTGCGGCCTGGGCCTCTGGGCAAGGCGCGCGCACCCCGAACCGGCGCCCCCGCTGCCGTGGCTTTCCGGCTTTTTCGCCACCCTGGCCATGGCCGCCATCAGCCACGGCCTGACCCTTCCCGAGCGTAAAATTTCCTGGCGCGGCATCAGCTACCTGGTGGGGCGGCAGGGCAAGGTTCGGAACATCGAGCGCTCCTGACCCTGCCCGTTACCCTCATTTCCACATCCCCTTCCCTGTGGTACGCTCACGCTAACATCATCTTTCCACCTTATCCAAAGGAGAGCGCCATGAACGGTTTCAGCAGGATGTGCGCCATGTGCATCCTTTCCGCCACCCTGTTGTGTCTCCTGAGCTCTGGGGCCTGGGCCGAATCACAGTCCGGGCCGCGCATCCCCACAGCCTACTTCGTGACCACAGGTGTGGGGCAATCCGACGAGGGCATCGAGCCGGATCCCTACGAGACCTTTTCCTACGACCTGGCATTGCTGGACGCGGGCATCGAGAACTTCAACGTGGTCTACTACACCTCGGTGCTTCCCAAGGAATCCTATGAAGTGCCCCTCGAAGAAGCCAGACTGTACTTTCACCATGGCGCGGTGCTGGAGAGCATCATGGCCAAGTCCGGGAGCGTCAAGGGAGACACCGTGGCAGCCGGTGTCGGAAGGGTCTGGGCCATGAACGCACAGGGCGAGAAGATCGGCGGATTCGCGGCGGAGTACATCCGCGTCTACGAAAAAACCCAGGTGCCTCCGGAGCAGGCCAAGGCCGATGCAGAGGCCCAACTCGCCCGCTCCCTGAAACACGAACTCTCCATCCGGGGGCTTGAGCAGGACGGCGACATGACCTTCGCCACAACCTCCCTGTACATCGAAAAGAGCTTCGGCATGGCCCTTGCCGCCTTGGGGTTCATGAACTTCATCCACCCGGCCCCCTGTCCCTTTCCTAAACAATAAAAGGCTGTTGCGAGGGGAAATCATTAGAAATCGGTTTTCCCCTCGCGCATCCCATTTCCACATTCTTGAACAAGGGGAAATCCCCGGGTCGTCACAGAAGGGAGTGCTCCAGAACGTGGTCCACGAACAGGCGTACCCTCCGGGGTAGTTGACTGGAGCCGGTCACCAGGTTCACGTCGTGCGCGAATCCGCCGCTCCAGTCCGGGAGCAGGCGTACCAGACGCCCCGCTTTCTCGTCCGGCTCGGCCAGCCCATCACGCAGCATGGCCACACCAAGACCGGCAAGAACAAAATCGCGGCACATCTCCACGGAGCTGAAACTGTACCTGGGTTGCACCTCGACGGTCACCTGTTGGTTGCCGTTGTGCATGGGCCATCGCGCCCCGAAACGCTGCAACACGATGCACGGCAGCCGAAGCAGGTCCATGGGCTCCTCGGGCCTGGGATAGCGCTGTAACAGCGCGGGCGAGGCATAGAGAAACGGCTCCACGGTCAGCAACTTTCTTGCCACCAGCGGCGGAGCAATGGACGGCCCGATGAGAAAGGCCACGTCATAGGGGTCGGTGCGCATGTCCACCGGATGCTCCACCAGAGTCATCTCCATCTGGATGTCTGGCCAGCGTGCCGCGAAATCCAGCAGCACCTTCCTGAGCAACCTGTCGTACATGTCCCTGAACATGCAGATGCGGATCAGCCCCGATGCCTTTTGCATGTTCATGACCACGGAGTCATAGGTCTTATGCACCTCATCGAGAATGAACCCGCACCTGTCCAGCAGATACGCGCCATTGTCCGTGAGCTCGACATTCCGGGTATCCCGGTAGAAAAGGAGCACCCCCATTCGTTCTTCCAGCAATTTTATCCGTCTGGACAAGGTCGACACGCCAATATCCAATGTTTCCGATGCCCTGGTAAAACTCTTCTGTCTCGCCACTTCCACCAGCAACGGAATATCGTTGAGAAAGCTCTGCATCATTATGCTCACTATCGGAAAAGAGTTTTCCATTTTGATTATTTATTTTATTCATTGGCATGATATGAAAAGACGTGATGGAAGGCAACACGCCTCAGGGGCAAAGACATACAGCCACCAAACACAGGAGGAATCATGACCATGAAATCCATACTCGACGGCACAACAACCTTCATGGAGCATCTCGGCTCCAATGAAGAACCCTTCGGAGTCCACTACACCGACACCAAGCCGGACCCCGCCCACGGCCCCAAGGTGGGGACACCCGTCTCCCGTGAGCTGGAGGACCGGGGTGAGGTGAACATGCAGGAGGTCATGAAATCGTTCACCTGCATCATGGGCAGTGTCTGGCTGGCCAGAAAAAGGCACTGTGCGGCCTTCGTCTCCACGGAAGAATACGGATGTGTGGGGGGCGCTTACTACAGTTCCATGATGAAACCCCATCTCAGGTTCATCGAGCATTACGTGTCCACCGGATTTGAAGGTACTACCCTGCATGGTGAGCGGTACATGCCGAACCCCGAAGCGATGCGGAAATTCATGATCGAGGTGAACCCGCGGAAGGCTCCCGCCAAATACTGCGTGTTCAAACCACTGTCCCTGTTCACCATCGGCGAGGAGCCTGAATTCGTCATATTTTTCGCCCGCCCCGAAGTGTTGACCGGACTCTTCACCCAGGCTGTGTTTACCACGGGCGACATGGAGTGCGTGGTTTCTCCCTTTGGCGCGGGCTGCACCAACATGATCACCTGGCCCCTTTACTACAAGGAACGCGGCATGGAGAAGGCGGTCATTGGCGGTTTCGATCCATCTGCCAGGAAATTCATGAAGCCCGACGAACTGACATTTACGGTTCCTCTGGGACTCTATGAAAAGATGTTGGCCGCTCTGCCGGAGTCCCTGTTCACACACGAGACAGACTGGAAAAACGTACGCAAGAAGGTGGACCGGAGCGCCAAGGCATGGGGGGAGATCAAATAGCTGAGTGTCACTGGCAACATCGAGTAGGCTGAAGCAGAGTCATGACCTCTGCTTCATCCCTCTCACAGAACCGTGCGTACGAACCTCGTACACGGCTCCTGTTCATCTTTATCCCCGATTGATCGGGGGAAGCACTCCCGTTTTAACTGCGTTCATAGCGAAGAGTCCGAGTTCATCAAACCACGCGTTGGGCAATGCCATGTGGCAAAGCTGGCATGACGCGTTGCGCCAGCAGCTCATTCTGATGCTTTTACACTCGCCTTTGTGTCCCAGTTGCCTGAGGCTCCGGTGAAGTTTGCGGGGTTTCTTCCATGATTTCACCTGGATGGCTCGCAGCCGTCGCCGTATCCAGCTCATGACCTGCCGAAAAGCCCTCGTGCGGTTCGCCACCTTGAAATAATTGGCAAACCCATGAAGCACCGGATTCAGGTCCGCGATAATCTTTTTCAGATTTACTGGAACGTTGCGTCTGATGATACTTTTGACTTTTGATTTGAACGCCTTCAGGCCTTGTTCTTTGATCTGCGTGAAGTTTTCTCGAATAACCACCTCTCAATACGGCACGCCTTTCGACAGACTCGTTATATGAGTATTCCTCTGGTTTACCGTAAGATTCAGACATTCTTCCAGATATTGGGTCGCAATCGTGCGGGCATGTTCGGCGCCAGCGTTGCTTGCTTTGAGTATCACGATGTCGTCCGCATAGCGGGTTATTCGATGTCCACGGCTGCGCATAAACTGGTCGTACTTGTCCAGGTAAATGTTGGACAGCAGCGGGCTGATGACGCCCCCCTGGGGACTGCCCACCGTCGTTGCTTCGAATTCGCCGGAGCTCGGTACGCCGCTCTCAAGAAAGAGCCGGACCAGTCGCAAAATGCTCCTGTCCGCCACTTTTTCTCGCACCGCCTGAATGATCGGTTCGTGGTCCAGCATGTCAAACACTTGCTCAAGTCCATGTCCACTACCCAAGTCAGGTCGTAATCACGCATGAACGCTGTGGCCTTGGCTATGGCGTCGTGGGCGCCTCGCCCCGGCCTGTATCCGTAACTGGACGGATGGAAGTCCGGGTCGAAGATGGGCTCCGGAATGTTTTTAACCGCTTGCTGTACCACGCGGTCACGGACCGTCGGTATTCCCATCCTTCTTATACCGCCGTCCGGTTTGGCGATTTCCACGCGCTTCACCGGATAGGGCCAGTAGGCCTTACTGCAAAGGTCCGCCAAGAGATCACGAAGTTCTCGAACTGGTTGAGAGCGAAGTCTTTGCAGGACTGCCCGTCTACTCCGGGAGCTCCATTCGCCGACTTCACTTATCGAAACGCCGCCACCAGCGCCTCTTCGTGAAGAAGCCTGCCGTAGAGGCTGTACCAGACTCGATGATTCATCGTCCCTCTGTACTTCGTTTCTTCTGTAACGCCACTGCGCGCATCCATTCCGGCTCTTCAGCGCCGAGTGCTCGCCTTCTATCCGTTGCCGGCAATATACGACCACCTTGCGGCGCCTACTCCGGTAAGGGCGGTTGGATTGAAGATTCCTGCTCCCAGGGGGACCTCCCGCTACTTGCCCGCCTCGTCAGGCGGCTTGTCCTCTGAATGGCGTTGTGTCCAAGCAGACGGGTGCCCGGCCTTGCCGGGCAAACAAGAGGGGGAGAACCGTCAAACGGTCTCCCCCTCGTAAAATACTTCCGCAAACTGCACTTAATCCCCGAATCCCTGCTGCACCTTGTCCAGCAGCTCGATGGCCTGCTGTAGCTGCTGGCTCTGGTTCTCGTCCTCCACTTCCTTGGAGATGAACGCGGCGCGCTGAGAGAGGTCCTGCACCATGGAGCGCAGCATGGTGCGCTTGGCAATGGCTGGCACGGTGTCCAGGATCTTGAGCTTGTCCTCGAACTGCACCATCTTGTCGTCCAGGGTCGCCACCTGGCCGCGAAGCTGCCCCAATTCCTGCACCTCGTCGGCCAGCCCGGCCACGTTCCGGTTCAGGGCGTAGAAGAATACCACCAGCAGCAGCACCGTCAGTATGGAGATGAACAGGGCGGCCTTGCCCATGTCCTTGCCGGCCTTGGCAGGAGCCGGAGCGGGAGTCTCGGCGGCAGCAGTCCGCTCTTCCTGGGCTCCCTCCACCACTTCCTGTTTCTCCTCGATCTCTTTATTGATGTGGACTACCTTTTCCTGATTCGATTCCATGGTTCCCTCCTGACTTTTTTTTGCTCCCCATCCACAGTCGGCCGGACTCGGCAGGTTTCATGCCCGTTCCCCCGGAGCGCCCCCCCGACTATCCAATGGAAACCCGCGAGAGCCAACTACCATGATACATCCCGACCTTTTCGCCAATTGTGATATCAAGGCTGCCGCATAAAAGCCAGTGCAGACAACAGAGCTCCCTCAGGATTCCGGCTCCTTTTACTTTTGTAAAGAAAGACCAAGAGATTGAAAAACATATCGGTGTACTATATGATATTTATGAACGCTGGAAAACAACGTGCGCTTTTCGATAACAAATCCAGCTTACTAGGAGATACATCCGAATGCGTCCCCGCAGTGTCGTGGTCTCGGCCAAAGGCGAACAGGATGCCATGGACAAGGCATTGAAAAAGCTGGACGCTTCTCCTGAGAACGTTCGGGTGGAACCTGCCGGGCCGGGCAAATTCTCCGTGCACCTGACCGACAGCGACGCTGAAATCGAAATCGAGGTCTCCGACGACAACATGACCGCCACCGTGGTCTCCGCCCTCCCCTCCCGGGGAAGCGGCACCCCACTCAACGCCAAACGCCTGGTGGAAGCGCTGGAAAACAAGGGCGTGCATCTCCCCCCCATAACAGAGGCGGCCAAGTTCGTACTCAAGACCCTCGGCGCCAACAAAGAGGTCTCCAACGTTGTCATCGCCCGGGGCACTCCGCCGGAACCGGCGCAAGACGCCAAGCTGGACCCCATTGGTGACTGGAACTACCCCGTTTTTCCCAACGACGCCATGGGCACGATCATTCCCGCGGTCAATGCCAAGCCCGGCAAGTCCCTTTCCGGCCATCGCGTCAGCCCGTCCGGAGGGGAGCACGGCAAGGGCCTGAACCTGCTCCAGGACGGAGGCTGCTTCATCGACCAGACCGCCTTTCTGGTCCGCGCCGAACAGTATGGCATCCCCCACAGCCAACATCAGGACATCTGGGTCGACTCCCCTCCCCTGCTACGCATTTCCAAAAACTACATGAAGGTCCTGGCGACCATCTACCCAAAGGATTTTCGCGGCAACAAGTTCACCATCGAACGCATGCGCGCGGCGCTGGAAGCGGTGGGAATAACAGGCGCCATCGACTCCCCAGCCCTGATCTCGGCCATCGAGCAGGCTGTGGAGACCGGCGAACCCGTAAAGGAGGTGGTGATTTGCCGAGGCGTGGAGCCCATTGACGGGGAGGACGGCTGGTTCGAGATGCTCGTGAAGGACGAGAGATCCGAGGTGGGCAAGCTGGACCGCTCCGACCGCATGGATTTTCGGGCCAGGGGGGTTGTCCGCTCTGTGAAGAAGGGCGAGGTGCTGGGCAGGCTGCATGCCCCCAAGGCAGGCACTCCGGGCCGCGATGTCAAGGGAAAGGTCATTCCGGCCCGGGACGGGGTGCCTCTTCATCTGCAGCCCGGAGACAATGTCGAGACTTCCGAGAGCGGTCATGAATTCACCGCCGCGGATGAAGGCATGGTGCTGTTCATAGGCAACCGCCTCAGCGTGACAGACGTGTTCGAGACCTCGGGCGACGTGAATATGGCCACTGGCAACATCAACATCGAAAAGGGCTCGGTTCTGGTCAAGGGGGCGATCCTTTCCGGCTTCACGGTTCAATCCCCGGGCAACGTGGTGGTGAACGACGTCATCGAAAACGCCACAGTCACTTCAGGGGGCGACATCGAAGTCAAGGGGGGCATCATCATGGATACCTCCGGCGGCAAGGTAACCTCCGGCGGCGGAGTCTCGGCCCTGTATGCCAAGAACGCGACGATCGTGGCCGACGGCGACGTGAACATCGCCCACGAATTGAGCAACTGCATCGTCTTTGCCGGTCGAAAGGTCATCGCGACCAAAGGACGCGGCAAGATCATCGGATCCACGGTCCGCGCCGGCAAAGGCGTGGAGGCCAAGGTAATTGGTTCCGACCTCGGAGTGGAGACCACCATTTTTCTGGGTATAGAGCGCCGCTCCTTCAGCGAGGAGATCGGCAAGAAGCGCCAGCTCCAGGGTGTGCTTCAGAAGATATACGGCACGCTGGGGTCGGGCGACCCGAAGACTATCCTGGCCAAGGCCGCGCCCGAGAAACGCCAGGCGGTTGCCAGCCTGCTCAAGGCGCGGCTGCGGGCGGAAAAGCTCATCAAGGAGATAGAGACCACCCTCGAGGAGGAACGGAAACGGGTGCGGGAAGCGGTCAAGGCGCGGGTCATCGTTCACGATACCCTGCACCCCGGCACGATCATCAACTGTTTCGGCTCCACCCTTCGGGTCAGCGAACCCATGCACCATTGCCAGATATTCTACGATCCACAGGAGGAAAAGGTCGTCATAGCCCAGCTTTGAGCCCTCATTGCGTAGACCGGCAGACCCGTTTTTCCTGCCTCCAGCGTCGACCGTTTTTCAGACAGGCTTCACAACACATGCGAAAAACTGGTTTTTTGTCTCCATGCGAAGTCCTTTCTTCAACATATTTACATACATCCACAAATAAAGTAACCCGTGTCTGTACGAATTCGGGGGGCTTTCAGCATCCGACAATCCCCACACAGGCTATCGTCCGGAGGATTCAACGGAGTATTTCCGCTTTCCCACATCCTCCCAATGGACACCAACGGCGTCACTCTCGTTTTGCACGCCCAAACTCCAATCAAAACGCGGATCACATTTCATGTTTAAAGATAAGAAAGTCATCGTGGTCATGCCGGCATACAATGCCGCCACTACTCTTCAAAAAACCTTCGAGGAAGTCATGGACCAGGGGGTGGTGGACCAGGTCATCGTGGTGGACGACTGCAGCCGGGATCAGACTGCGGAACTGGCAAGAAAGCTGCCCGACACCATCGTAAGCGTACATGAGACCAACAAGGGATACGGCGGCAACCAGAAGTCGTGCTACCGCCTCGCCCTTGAACATGGCGCCGACATTGTCATCATGGTCCACCCGGACTACCAGTACACGCCCAAGCTGATCCCGGCCATGGTCGCCCTCATCGGCAACCAGCTGTACGACTGCGTGCTCGGATCGCGCATCCTCGGCGGCTACGCCATCAAGGGGGGCATGCCCATCTGGAAATACGTGGCCAACCGCTTCCTCACCCTCACGGAAAACCTGATGCTCGGAGCCAAGCTCTCGGAATACCATACCGGTTACAGAGCCTTCTCTAGACAACTCCTGGAGAACATCGACCTGTCGACCAACTCCAACGACTTTGTCTTCGACAACCAGATGCTGGCCCAGATAATCTGGAGCAATTACCAGATCGCGGAGATAACCTGCCCCACCCGCTATGAACCCGAATCATCCTCCATTAACTTCGCGCGCAGCATGACCTACGGATTCGGATGCCTCAAGACCGCGGCTCTCTTCCAGCTTTCACGATTCGGATTGGTTTCGTGCCCACTGTTTCCCCGGAAGAACTCCGAGCAGTAGGAATCCTTCATGAAGCTCCTGGTCAAATACTTATTTTTCTTGATCAAATGGCTTTTCATCATGGCTTTCAGCCTGGAACTGATCTCCTTCGCCATAGTTTCCGCCTCAAACTACATCATTTACGGGCATATCCGCGAAGGCAGCAAGGTGATCTACGATCCGTACACCATGTTCCGGGGAAAGGGCGGCATCAGGCCGACCACGCCCTGCACGGCCAGGCCGGACAGCCCCAAGGTGCGGATTTGGGTCTTCGGCGGCTCCACCACCAGGGGGCAGACCGAGAACGACAACGCCACGATTCCAAGCTATCTGGCGCAATCCCTGAATGAACTGCAGCCCGATGTCTGTCACAAGGTGACGAACTTCGGGGAAAATTCCTTCAACTCACTGCTCGAGGTACAGTATTTCGAGAAGCAACTCATAGAACGTGACGATCATCCGGACCTGATCATTTTCTATGATGGTGCCAACGAAAGCATCTATTTTTCGCAGCACCGCACACCGGACGGGCATCATGGCTACCGTCGTGCGCGTGCCCTTGTGGAGAGCTACCACAAGAGCTTTTTCGGGGTATTCAAGGCCGTCAACGCGGCCCTGCTCGCCTCGTTCACCAAAGAGATCTACGACAAGCTCATGCAGGTCAAGATCGACCTGCCCCCGGACATGCCGGAACTGCGCCGGCATGTGGAGGACGTAGCCAAGAGATACGCCTTCGTGAACAAGGTCTCCTCGTGCTATGGCGCCCATTTCCTTGTCTTCTGGCAACCCGCGCAGTGGGAGGAGCAAGGGGAAGTGGTGCTGGAGGTCAAGGAGAAGGAGGCGCAGCACTTCGTCAACACCGACAGGTTCACCAACATGCGCAACAACTTCACCACGGTGTACAATGCCATTTCCAACGAGATCAAGGACCGCCCCTATTTCGTGGACTTTCGCGATGTGCTCGTGAAGCGGCAGCAGGTCGGATATCAACCGGATGGCGTGCACCTCACCGACTACGGCCGGGAGATGGTGGCACAGGCCATGGCCAGGACATTGCTCGAAAGGCGCGTTTTCTGAACCTCAACGCCCTTTTCGTGATATTCCAATTCATATAGGCGCAGAGAGGGGGAGGACCTTTGTCAGGTCCTTCCCCTCTCTTCTTTTTTGATCCTGGATTATTCCAAGGACTCTAGCCATGCCGTGACCACCGCGTCGCTGGGCATACGCCAGTCTCCGCGTGGAGACAGCGCCACTGAGCCGATCTTCGGACCGTCTGGCATGGCCGAGCGCTTGAACTGCTGCCCGAAGAAACGCCTGTAGAAGACCTTGAGCCATTTCCTGATCTCCTCTTCCTCGAACTGCCCGATAAAGGCCCGGGCAGCGAGAAACAGCACTTTTTCTGGGGGCGCGCCCCTGCGCATGACATGGAAAAGAAAGAAGTCGTGCAGGAGATAGGGGCCGATGAGGCTCTCGGTGGCCTGCATGCCCCCGCTCCCCTCATCCGGAGGCAGGAGC
Organism: Desulfovibrionaceae bacterium; assembly: GCA_963674665.2. Classification (GTDB taxonomy): domain Bacteria; phylum Desulfobacterota; class Desulfovibrionia; order Desulfovibrionales; family Desulfovibrionaceae. The sequence goes on from CAXXPL010000003.1 coordinate 108,781, forward strand.
TCGGGCGATATGGGCGTGTCGCATATATCACGCAGGATGCGGGCGATTTCCCCGGTAAAGACCTCCTCCGCGCACCACTCCACCAGGTAGCGCACCAGGGTTTTGGGCACGCCGATGTTCACGTGGTACATGGCCATGTGATCGCCGTTGAAGGTGCACCACCCGAGAGCCGATTCGGAGAGGTCGCTTGTGCCGATGACCAGTCCCCCGACCTTGTTGGCCAGATCCATGAGAATCTGCGTCCGCTCCCTGGCCTGGGCGTTTTCAAAGGTCACGTCCCGCGCATCCGGTGAGTGGCCTATATCCTTGAAATGCTGTGTCACCGCATCGCCGATGGGGATGACACGCAACTCCGCACCCAAGCCCTGGGCCAGTCGCGTTGCGTTGTCGCGGGTACGGTCCGAGGTACCCAGGCCCGGCATGCTTACGCAAAGCACGTCACTGGGGCTCCTGCCCAGGATATCGCATGCGCGTACCGCCACGAGCAGGGCCAGAGTGGAATCCAGGCCGCCCGAGACACCGAGGACGCAACGCCCCCCTCCCATGTGGCGCAGCCTCCTGGCCAGGCCCGTGGCCTGCAGGGTGAAAATCTCCCGGCAGTTTGCGGCTCTGCGGCTCACATTACCTGGAACAAAGGGCATGGCGGAGAGGGGGCGCTCTAGGTTTCCGGACCCGGCCTTGTCAGGCCGCCCCAGGGTGAAGGATATACGCCTTGAATCGCAAATGGCGGAGGAGGCGCCGAACACGCTGTTGCGCCGTCGTTCGTGGCTCAGATATTCCAGATCCACGTCCGCCAACAGCTGATTTTCCTCAAAGCTGAAGCGGTCGTTCTCCGCCAACAGCTGGCCATTCTCCGCCACCAGGCCATGGCCCGAGAACACCAGGTCGGTACTGGACTCCCCGGCTCCGGCGGAGATGTACACGTACCCGGCCAGGCAGCGGGCAGACTGCTGGAGCACCAGATCCCGGCGGTAAGCGGCCTTGCCCAGAACCTCGTTGCTTGCCGAGGGGTTGAGGATCAAATTGGCGCCGCACAGGGCCATGTCACCGCTCGGGGGGTGCACTGCCCAGAGGTCCTCGCAGATTTCCACGCCGATGACGCATGAAGGCAGGTCCTCGGCTTGGTAGATCAGCCCCGCCCCCATGGGTACGGATTTGCCAAGCAGTGTGATCTCGTCGCAATCCAGGTGTCTGGCCGAGCTGAACCAGCGTTGCTCGTAATATTCGCCCGTGTTGGGCAGGTGGACCTTGGCGGTGACGCCCAGGACCTCCCCCCGTTGCAGAAACACGGCGCAGTTGAACAGGCGTCCACGTACTTCCAGGGGCAGGCCAAGGATCAGTGGCGCGTGCAGATCCTTTGTGGCCAGCGCCACGGTGTCCAGGGAGTCAAGTGCGGCCCGCAGCAGACGATCCTGGTAGAACAAGTCGGCGCAGGTGTACCCCGTGAGGCAGAGCTCCGGAAACAGGAGCATATCCGCGCCACGGGCCACCGCATTGCGTGCGGTCTTGATCACTGACGTGGCGTTGGCGCCGGGATCCGCCAGACGCAGCTCCGGCGTAATCGCGGCGACCCGGAAAAACCCATGCCTTGTGGCTGATATATCGGACATTGTTTGGCTCCACATCCTCATGTTTCACGCAACCTAGCATACTCCCTCACGTTTCCCAATAGCTGCGAATCCGATACAGGAGTGCCGTACTTGCCAGTCAGGGCTCTTGTGCTATACATGATCCGAGCCGTGGCAGGCCGTCACGAGTCCAATCCCTATCCCTCAAAAACAGCCATGTCATCATTATCAACCACCTTGCGTATTTTTTTTTCCGACCGTACCAACCTTGTCAGCCTGTTGCCCGTGGCGCTGCTCATCACCCTTGTGGCCTTGCTGGCGGTTGACGTTCTTTTCTGGGACGAGTGGATGATCTGGAGCAAGCTGCTCGAGGACATGGACCACGGACTCCCCTCCCTGGCCGACATGCTTGCCCAGCAGAACGAGCAGCGCAACTTCGCTGCCAGACTCTTCGGCCTCGTGTTCATGCCCATGTGCGGACTGAATCGCTACTGCGAGTACGGCGTCACCATCGCCCTGACCTTTGGCAACTGGCTGATGGTCCGCTCCATGTGGAAGAACACGCGTGATTTTTTCCAGCTTCGGGGCGGAACCTGGCTGCCGCTGTTTTTTTCGATTCTGTTGTTCTCAACCATCCAGTGGCAGGTCTTCACCATGGGTGCGAACACGTCGATCGCACTTACCGTTGGGTGTCTGCTACTGGGGGCTTTGCTTCTCCAGAAGGGGCGGCTGGAGGCATGGCGCGTCATGCTGCTTATCCTCGTCGGCTGGCTCGGCTCCTTCAACTTTGCCAACGGCCTGTTCTACTGGATCCTCATGACCCCTTTGTTTCTGTTGGCCCATGAGGACAAACGACGTATTTATGCGGCTTTGGCCGTGTTCCTGATTGCCGGGGCATTGGCCTGGGTTCTGTATTTTAGCGGTTACGTCAAACCGCCGCACCACCCCCCTCTCACCTATTCCCTGTCGAAACCTGTGTACTTCTTAGGCTTCTTTCTCAGCTATGTCGGAGCCCCCTTGGTGACCGACAAGAACCTCCTGGTGCTTGCGCTGGTGTTTGGCGCCCTGGCTCTGGGGCTGTTCCTCCGGCTCCTGTGGGTATATTGGCGCAAGGATCGCGCGGCTTTGACCGTCCTCGCCCCTTGGCTGGTGCTGGGGGTGTTCGCCCTGATGAGCAACGGCGCCACAACTCTGGGGCGTGCCGGACTTGGCGTGGATCACGCTCTGGAAAGCCGCTACACTGCCTTTGGCAACATGTTTTGGTTGTGCCTTCTGGCCCTGTGGGCCGTGGGGAGGGAGCGGCTGCCTTTTTCCAGCGCCCCGCGTTGGATTTCGCGCTATCTTCCCGCTGCCTTGTGCGTGTTCATCGTGGGGTCGGTGCTCTCGGTCATCGTCATGTACAACCGCGTACCGCGCTTCGAAAAAGGGCGCGCCGAGCTGTACCGGCTGGAAGACAACAAGGCCCTGGCGGGTATCCTGCCCGACCCCAACTATTTGCGCCACATTCTGCCCATTTTCATGCGCCACCGGGTGGGGCCGTACCGCGATGTGAAGGATTTCTCCGAGTACACCCCCTATCACGGGGAGCCGGATGCCGCCGGAGCCGTGGAGAGCGTGACCACACTCCAGCCGGGAGGCGACGTGCCCAGCGGCGTACAGCTCGGGGGACACGCCTTTGACCCGGAGAGCAACAAACCCGCGAAGCGGGTCCTTTTTGCCAGCGGCGGCACAATTATTTTCGAGGCCAGACCCCTGACGGACGGCAGTTTCGAGGTGCTTATCCCCAGCGACTATCTGCCCCAGGCCGATCCTGACAGCGACTACTCCGCCGCCATCATGCCCCTGGCGGTTTTCGGAAACGATATGATGGCGCCCTTGTCCATGCCTGAGCCCATCCTCGACATGCCACGCCCCTGGTATCCACCGTTCGTGGTGAACAACTTTTTTTACAGCCAATAGCGCGATATAGCAGAACAAATGATTACGACTGGGATATTTTTCCGAAACAGATTCTCCCCTGTGCGCCTCCCTTCCAATATTCTTTTTTGGAGTGAATGCTTAATAGGATCATCCCGCACACCTGCCCTTTCGACATATATGAACTGACGTACTCCCGCCCCCTGCTGCATCCTTCACCTGAACCATTGTTGCCAATAAGAAAGCCGGGAGAAGAACCATATGGTTCCGCCCCCGGCGTATAAAGCCTCGGAGAAAGCGACCGCTACATGTGGCCGATTTCCTTTTTCACACCAATGGCGATCTTCCAGAGCACGGTGAGGATCATGGCGCCTATGGCGTAGATGCCCACGGTGATGGCGAGCTCGGGGATGGTCGGGACGTATTCGGTGACACCCTCGTACATGTTGGGCGTGAAACCGCCGACCAGCAGGCCGATACCCTTGTCGATCCAGGTGGCGATGACCAGAAGGGCCAGCGACCAGGGCAGCAGGTTGTGGTTGTCCCGCAGCTTGGGCGGAATCAGCAGGGCCAGGGACAGGAAGGCCAGAATCGTGGCTGTCCACATGAAGGGTACCCACTGGGAATGTCCCTCGAGACCGGAGAACAGGTACACGATGGAATGCATGTGCCCAGGAATATTGGAGTAGAAGGCGGTGAACAGCTCGAGCACGTAGAAGAACACGTTGATGCACATCGCATAAGTGATGATCTTGGCCAGGGACTTGATTGCGTCCGTGCCGGGATCGAACTTGGTGAGCTTCTTCAGCACAAAGGCCAGCAGCAGCAGAATCGCGGGTCCGGAACAGAACGCCGAAGACAGGAAGCGGGCGGCCATGATGGCGGTGAGCCAGTAATGGCGGCCGGGAACACCGGCGTACAGAAAGGCCGTGACCGTGTGGATGCTGACTGCCCAGATGACCGAGAGGTACACGAAGAACTTGATCCACTTGGGAGGATCAACCTCGAAGCGCTCGGACTGCAGGGTCACCCAGCCGACCAGCAGGTTGATGAACAGGTAGCCGTTGAGCACGATCATATCCCAGAACAGGATCGAACCGGGAGTCGGGTGGAAGATCACGTTCATGGCGCGTTGCGGTTGCCCGAGGTCCACAATGATGAACAACAGGCACATGGAGACTGCGGCGATGGCCATGAACTCTCCCAGGATGATCATTTTCTTGAACGGCTTGTAATGGTGGAAGTAGTACGGAAGCACCAGCATTACGGCCGAGGCGGCAACACCGACCAGGTAGGTGAACTGGGCGATGTAGAATCCCCAGGACACGTCACGGCTCATCCCAGTCAGTTGGAGGCCGAAGAGGACCTGGAAGACGTATGCAATGACGCCCACCGAAGCGATGCCGCCAAGAAAAAGCAACCAAATCCAATAGCTCGGTGGTCCCTTGATGGCTTTTTCGAGCATTTCTCAGCCTCCATTAAATGATGTAGTACACGCTGGGTTCAGTTCCCAGCGAGGGTTTACGGCGGATGGCGAAGTTCTCTTTCAGGGCCTGGCGGACTTCGGAGTCCGGATCGTCCAGGTCACCGAACAGGATCTTGCCCTCGGACGCTTCAACACAGAGTGGCTTCAGCCCCTTGGCCAAGCGCTCCACACAGAAATCGCATTTCTCGACCACGCCCCGCATCCTGGTGGGATATTCGGGGTTTTCCGGAAACTCCAGATGCGGCCGGGGATCCATGAAGTTGAAACTGCGCGAGCCGAAAGGACAGGCCGCCATGCAAAACCGGCAACCGATGCAGCGGTGCATGTCCATCATAACGATGCCGTCATTGGCGCGCTTGAAGGTCGCCTTTGTGGGGCAGACGCGCACGCAGGGCGGGTTCTCGCAGTGATTGCACAGCAGCAGGAACTCCCTGTGCTCCACCTCTTCGGAAAGATGGTGGTTGGGCTTTTCCGGAAAGGAGTGATGGAAGCTGTCGGTCCAGATCCACTTGACGTCCTGTTTGGTGCCGATCTTGGGTACGTTATGGAAGCGGTGGCAGGCATCGATGCACGCCTGAAGCTCCTCGTGGGATTCGAAAGCCCTGGTGTCGATGACCATTGCCCAGTGGGTTGCGGTGAGGGCGTCCGGACCGGGAGCGTATTCCTGGGCATTGGCGTTCGCGCCTATGCCCGCTACGTCGAGCAAGGTTCCAGCGCCGAGACCCAAGGCCGAGATACCGGCGGTCTTGATGAAGTCTCTTCTGCTTTTATTCATCAGTTGTTCCCCTTTGGCTCGAGATGGCAGCTCCAGCAGTACGGAGACACGCTGTTGGTATCGTGGCACTTGTCACAGAATTCAGCCTTGTTGGTGTGGCATTTCATGCAGGTGTTCTGCAGGCTGATGTCGTACTGCTTGCCATCGGCGGCGGTGTAAACATGATTTCCTTCGCGAACGACCATGTCGCGCCAGTGATCCAGAAGCTGCATATGCTCCTTGCGCATGAACTCGGTATCTTCAATACACTTGTCCATGCCCTTGGGCAGCTTGAGTTCAGGCTGCGCGTAACTGTCCCCCGCTACGAGGTTGTAGAGGAAGGGGGCGAGCATGAATGCGGCAAAGACCACTATTCCTGTAATGACATATTTGCCGTTATACATGGCTATTCATCCTCCATTCCGGGCAGATCTTCCTGCCTGAGGTCCATGGTGCGCTTTTTCTCGCCCTTCATGACCAGGGCGTTGGCCACGAGTTCGTGCACACCGCAGATCTGGACTCCAGGAGCCCAATAGTCGGCCAGCGGGATGAGCGTGGCGCGGTCGATGGCACAAATGCAGGACATCATGTTCACGCCGTGCTTGTCCTGAACGTATTTCAGGGCATTGCCGCGGGGCAGTCCGCCGCGCATGCGCAGCTCCAGAATTTCATCCGTGTTCAGTCCCGAGCCGCCGGAGCAGCAGAAGGTCTGCTCGCGAATGGTATTCTCGGGCATCTCGTAGAAGTTGTTGACCACGTTCTTAAGCACGTACCGCGGTTCCTCGAGGAGCCCCATGCCGCGGGCCGGGTTGCACGAGTCGTGGAACGTGACCTTGAGGTGATCGTTACGGCTGGGATCGAGGCGCAGCTTGTTGTGCTTGATCAGGTCCGAGGTGAACTCGGTGATGTGCACCATCTTGGTTGCCGCGGCGTTCTTGAACACCGTGCCGGTGATGGGGCTGTAAGGGGTCACCATGTTCGGGGGCGTGGGGCCGTTGTGGGTCTCCATGTACTGGTTGATGACGCGCCACATGTGGCCGCACTCGCCACCCAGGATCCACTTGGCGCCCAGGCGCTCGGCTTCGTGATACATCTTGGCGTTGAGCTTCTTCATCATCTCGTGGCTGGTGAAGAGCCCGAAGTTGCCGCCTTCCGAAGCGTAGGTGCTGAGGGTGTAGTCCAGGCCGATTTCGTGGAAGAGCATCAGGTACCCCATGAAGGTGTAGATGCCCGGGTCCGCGAACACGTCGCCCGAAGGGGTGATGAACAGGACTTCGTGGCCCTTTTCGTTGAAGGGGGGCTTGATCTTGATGCCCGTGATTTCCTCGATGTCGTCGCAGAGGAACTCCACTATGTCCTTGAAGGCGTGGGGCTGGATGCCGAGGTGGTTGCCGGTGCGGTTACAGTTGCGCACGGGTTCCATCATCCAGTTGATATTGATGCCCAGGAGCTGCAGCAGTTCGCGGGCCATCATGGTGATTTCGCAGGTATCGATGCCGTAGGGGCAGAACAGCGAACAGCGCCGGCATTCCGTGCACTGGTAGAAGTACATGAACCATTCTTTGATCACATCGATGGTCAACGGACGAGCGCCGTTGAGCTTGCCCAGGATCTTACCGAACAGGGTGAAGTCGTTGCGGTAGATGGAGCGCAGCAGCTCGGCGCGAAGAACGGGCATGTTCTTGGGGTCGCCGCCGCCGATGAAAAAGTGACACTTGTCGGCGCAGGCGCCGCAGCGCACGCAAATGTCCATGAACACCTTAAAGGAGCGGTACTTGTCCAGGCGTTCCCGGAAACCATCATGAACGATCTGCCACCAGTTCTCGGGAAGTTTCCAGTCCTCGTCCATGGGGGACCATTCGCGGGGATTGGGGAAATTGAGGTCCCTGAGTACATCGGCTTTGGCAGGGTAGCAGAAGTTGCCATCCCGGAACACCGGCTTGTCATCCATCCAGTGCCCCTGGGGCATGCTGTGGCTGAATTTCAACAATTCTTCTGGGGTAGGTACGTTGGCCATGGGTACTCCTTATTCTTCCGCAGCGGTTTCTTCCGGCATTTTCTCGACAGGGAGACCGACCTCGATCATGTGATCCCTGAAATCATCCTCATATGCCGCATACGTGTGGAACTTTTTGGGCGGGTTCCAGGGGTTGTCCCAGTGTACCGCGCGGGAATTGTTGGGAAGGTTTCTGGTCGGGCTCATGAAGATCCCCCCCATGTGCATCAGCTTGCTGAAGGGGAAGTAGATCAGCAGAACACTGACCAGAAAGAGATGCATGTAGAAGATGGGCCCCACTCCCTCGGGGGTGGCCGGGGAGAGGGATACCAGACCCATGGTCAGGACCTTGACCGAGGCGATGTCGGTCTTGCCGAAGTATCGCATCCAGATTCCGGTGCCGGCGATACCCAGGATAAGGAACAGCGGGAAATAGTCCGAGAGCAGCGAAATGTAGCGTACCTTGTCATCGAACACCCTACGCAGGAGCAAAAAGCTCACCGCCACGACCAGGATGATGCTGGACTGGTAGAGCCGCGGCACACCGATCTGCATGATGCCGTCGAAAAATTCCATGATGGTGACGAAGAAAGGAACGGGTTCAAAGAAAAACCTGAAGTGACGCAGAAAAACTGTGAGGAACGCGTAGTGGAAGAGCAACGCGAACAGCCAAAGCCACTTTGATGAGAAATAGGTAACACGGGGACCGGGTTTGATGCTGGTGGACGTGTTCCTGAACAGGGTACGGAAAAGGAAGACTTCGGTGAACATCCGCACCACGGCCCAGCCTTTGGTGGGCGGGTTGTCGATGGGGTTGCTCTTGATCCAGTCAAAGCTCTTTTCCTGCCCGCCGGTGGTGGGAATGCTGAAAGGCACTGGCGAACGAGCCCAGTCCAGGATTCGGTAGATGAATCCTCCTACGAAGATGACCACTGCCGCATAGGGGATAATCGTCCCGAACAGTGACTGGTAGCCGAGCTGTGCGCCGAGGTAGCCTATGTACCCCAGGGCACAGACGACCAAAAAGGAAATAAAAAATGCCATGCCGTTACCTCGCTTCCTCTAAGGCTGTCATGGGTTAGTGGGGTCCGGTTCCTCTGCCGATATCTCCAGGATCAGACCCGCACGGCGCAACAGACTGGCCTGCCGGTTCTTGATCTCGTCGACACGCATGGAAAAAATCTTTTTTTGGCATTGTGCAAAAATGTCAAATGAAATCAGCGCCAAGCTATCGATTTTTGACTCAAATTGCAACAGCTCTCGCACCAGACGGGGGTCGTCAAGATGAGCATCCAATTTCTCGCGCAGCAGACTCTTGAGCAGATAAACAATGCCCACAGCCTTGGTAGGGGTAAACTCCTGGACTGCCCGGACCCGCATGAGGTCGTCCAGAGGCTCATAAACCTTTTCGCTGTCGAGCCCATCTTCAAGCACCGCATCCACGATCCTGGGGACAGCCTCTATTGTCCTATGCCTTACAGGGTTGGCGAACTGATCCTTCTGGCGCCGCATGAAGCCCACTGTATCCAGGGGGTAGGTCCTGAAAATGGCTTCGGTCCATTGTTCGACAATCTCGTCCCGCTTTTCTCGCAACAACTCCAATATCGACATAGTTCTCCTCGACAAAGGGCCTTCCCGACCGGAGAAGTCCTTCCCGGTGCAACGACACCCTGCTATACTTTGTTTTTCCACGTTTGTCCAAAAAAAAACAATGTTCTGTCCTGGCCCATTCATTCCCAGTATGTATAAAGACTTATAGCAGCGATATGCCCCCTCCCGAACAGCCGATCCATGATGGGTAGCCCATGTGTTTTCTCTTGATAACTCCCTCTATTTAAAAGTAATATCCTTATCATTCAGGGCCATGGCCGGGATTGGTCAAACGGCTTCCTGGTCATTCATGCATCCCTTCCCGATATCAGAACAATTGATCATAAAATACGTGGCAGTCGCATAATATCCGATGATCAGGCAAGGCGCTCCCGTCTGATGCCTTCATAGGCCTCGCGCACCTCGTCCCTCCCGTATGTGCGCTCCAGCCGGCGATAGATGAAGTGTCCCAAGGCCTTGTCCTGGAAAAGGCTGATGAACACCCCGTTCACTACCGCGCCCCCCGCAGCCCCGATCAAGGGAATCGCTCCTGCCAGGACCTTCTCCTCCACCACGATGCTGAACCTCGACGCGATGCTTTGGGTCAACCGGATGAGCACCGGAGGCGCCTTGCGCCGGGCCGCATCCGAGGCGAGCCAGAGGGAGGTGGCGCGGATGTTCTGGGAGAGCGCGACCCGCGTGTTCAGATAGCGTGACGCCTTGTCCAGGGTCTTTCCCCCGCCCCCAAGGGCGAACACTTCCAGACAGGCCAGCCGCGTCTGATAATCCGCAGGGTTTTCACCCTGGGAACGGGCTATCTGCCCCACGGAGCGAATGATCAGGGTGGTGGAAACGGGAAGCTCCAGCGCGAGTCCCGGAAGCCCGAAAAAGCCGCCCGAGGCTCCGGCACCCACCACAGCCAGGCGGTGAAGGTTGTTCCAGCGCCATCCGCTACGTCCCAGGCTGCCGCAGGCAAGGCTGGCGGCCAGGCGCATGGCGCCCATGGAGACCCGCTCCACGCCTCGATGCACGGGTTTTGGCAGTAAATCGAAAAGATAGTCGACAGGCCTTCCGAGGAGGTCCACGATACGCTGCGTGAACCCCACGTGTTCGAGTAGATATTCGGCCCGGGTCAGGGCCTTGTAGTCCTCGGAATCCGGCCTGATCACGCCCATGGGGATCAGATCACTCCCTTGACCAGGGAGAAGGCGGGAGCGCCCAGAGGGATCGTGACGCCTTCCGGATAAAACCCCTTCAGCAGGGCATTGATCCACTGGCGGGATGTTTCGATGTTGCGCAGCACCAGCTCACCGCCCTCCTCACGGTTCAGGCATTCGTATTCCCCCACCGTGACCTCCAAGGGTTCGGACTCCCCCTTGAGCAGTACCTCGATTTTCATCGTGCCTTGGTCCGGCACCACTTGCAGCTTGAGCATGGTTCCTATTCCTTTGAGCAGCGTATTGTTGAGGTAGGTTGTGGCCAGGTAGCTGACCGTGGATGACAAACCTCGCTTCAAGGCTATGCCCATGTATCGATCCTTTGTTACAGCCAAAGAAAGAAGAACGCCCTATCAAGGGGCATTCCGCGAGTTTCCGCAAACCAAGGGCTGATATACTTCCGCTGCCACTGGTGTCAATGAATCTCGTTTTTGCCGCAGATTCAGGGTTTCCGGCTGCTCTTCCGGTCCGCATCAAGTCACAAGGGCATTGTGCGGGCAATTCCCAAAAGGTATAATGCCCATCTCCGGACGACCTTGAAATCGCCGTACCCTGGACGACGGGCTCTTTTAAGCCCTAAGGGCCCCGTCCTCCTCCCGGCTGGTTGCCTTTCCCGTCAAGATGGTCTAGCAGGCTTGTTCGCGGCAACGCGACCACATCCACCCCAAACTCAAACACCCAACAATATGATAGATACCCCACAGATGGAACAGCCCCGAGTCCTCATTGTCGGCGGCGGTCTGGCAGGCTGTGAATGCGCCCTGGCCCTGGCCCGGGCCGGCATATCCTCACGCATCCTCGAGATGCGCCCCCACAAGATGACTCCGGCGCACCGCACCGGGGAACTGGCGGAGTTGGTCTGCTCCAACTCCTTGCGCTCCGACGAGGCGGAATCAGCTGTGGGGCGCCTGAAGGCGGAAATGCGCGAGTTGGGCAGCGTGGTTATGCAGGCTGCCGAAGCCAACCGGGTTCCGGCGGGCAAGGCCCTGGCCGTGGATCGGGACCTCTTCGCGGCGCACATCACCCGACTGGTGGAGGAGAACTCTCTCATCGACCTACGCCACGAGGAACTTCCTTCCCTGGAAAGCCTGGATACACCTGAATTTCACGGCTTCGAGAAGGTCGTCATCGCGGCCGGCCCCCTTGCTTCCGACTCCCTGAGCCAGAGCCTGGCGGAACTCGTGGGGCAGACCCACCTCTATTTCTATGACGCCATCGCCCCCATCGTGTCCACGGACTCCGTGGACATGAACACGGCCTTCTGGGCCTCCCGCTACCGGCAGGAGGAGGAAGAAGGCGGGGACTATCTCAACTGCCCAATGTCCGAGGAGCAGTATCATACCTTCCGACAGGCCCTGCTCGACGCTGACAAGGTGGCTGCCCGGGATTTCGAGAAAGAGGTGCACTTCGAGGGCTGTATGCCCATCGAAGCCCTTGCGGAGCGCGGAGAGCTCACCCTCGCCTTCGGGCCGTTCAAGCCCGTGGGACTGGTGGACCCGCGCACGGGCAAGCGCCCCTTCGCCATTGTCCAGCTACGGCCGGAAAACGTGGAGCGCGGTATGCTGAACCTGGTCGGGGGGCAGACCAAGCTCACCTACCCGGAGCAGAAACGCGTGTTCCGCATGATCCCCGGCCTGGAGGAGGCGGAGTTCGTGCGCTTGGGCAGCATGCACCGCAACACCTATGTCAACGCACCCCTGGTTCTCGGGGAGGAACTGGAGCTGCAGGCCCGCCCAAACACACACCTCGCCGGGCAGATCACCGGCGTGGAGGGGTATGTGGAGTCGGCCGCCTGCGGCCTGTGGGTGGGACTGGTGCTGGCCGCGAAACTGCGGGAGGAGCGTCTTGCTCCCATGCCCGAGGAGACCGCCCTCGGTGCCCTCCTGGGGCATTTGCGCCGCCAGGTGAAGAATTTCCAACCTTCAAACGTCAACTTCGGCCTCTCACCGGAGTTGGGGCGCAGAGCGCCCAAGCGCATGCGCAAATCCCTGTACGCGGAGCGTGCGGCCGAACACTTCAGCCTCTGGCTGCAGGAGCACCGGAGCAAGCTCCGATTCTGAAAAAGCCTTGCGCGGGGGAAACCGTTGCGCCGCCACCAGCAGTAAGACGCGTCTCCACCATGCCTCACGGCTGACACATGAAGCTGGTTTCCTCTTATGCTCTTTCATTTTTCTAGAAAAAATCATATTTTTTTCTAGAAAATGCCCCATCTGGACAATTTGTAATAAACACCCTCTTGCCAAGCCTTATTAGCGCCTGTTATCAGTGCACATTATTCTCATACCTTGTATTGCGCCCGTCACAGCCCTTCCGACCCCTTCCACACTGAATTCGAAACGGGCGTGAGCATTTCATGGAGTTTCAACAACGTGAATTCAATTAGTTTTTTACATGCAAACAAATACGGAACGATCCGCGCTCCAAAGTGTTTGCTTCGCAACAACGCCCTGGTGCTTTTCACCGCCGTCCTGCTCCTGGGACTTGCATCCGGCTGCGCCACCACGTCTCACCAACAAGCACCCCAGTCCTGTTCAAACGCCGTGGACAACCTCCCTGAGCTGGCATGCTTCAGCATGAACGCCTTCAAGGAAGTTCGCGAGGAGGAAGCCCGCCAGGATCTGGCCCAGCAGATTCTCGAAACAGCCAAGACCCAGTTGGGGCTGATGTACCGATACGGCGGCAGTTCTCCAGAGACCGGCTTCGACTGCAGCGGATTCACCATGTGGGTGTTCAAGCAGTACGGGATTCCCCTGCCGCGCAGCTCTGGCCAGCAGTTGCACGCCGGCATTCCCATTTCCAAGGAGGACCTGAAGCCCGGCGATCTGCTCATCTACACCCGTCGTCTGGGCTCACGAAGTTCCACCCATGTGGCCATCTACATGGGTGACGGTAAAATGATTCACAGCCCCCATACCGGTCGACCGGTCAGCATCAACGACGCCTTCGACTCCTACCGCACGCCGCGTTTCATTGGCGCCCGCCGGGTGATCCTCGATGCCGACGAGGCAAAGGTCTACGCCCAGCGCATGGAGGAGCGGAAGAAAATCCTGGCGCAGAGCGTCCAATACAAGGTCAAGGGCGGAGACACGCTGTCCGGACTGGCCAGCCGCTACGGCACCTCAGTGCGGGCGATCATGGCGGCGAACAGCCTCTCCAAGGCTGGCGTCCTGCATATTGGACAGCGTCTGATCATCCCGAAAAACGGCGCCTGCCCTCCCCCTTCCAAAGAAAAAACCCAGGTTGCGGATACGGACTGGAACGGCACCTATACCGTACGCTCCGGCGACACGATCTGGACCATCGCCAAGCGCCACAATGTCAGCTCAAACGCCATGTTGACGGCTAACAACCTGTCCAAGCGCCACACCTTGAAAATCGGCCAGAAGCTCAGGATTCCGGGCCAGGAACCCAAGCCTGAAATCGCTTCCAAGGAGAACGCAGAGAAGAAACAGGTGGCGGAAAAAAGCCCGGCTAAGGCCGCGGAGGCCCCCTCCGAGCAGATCGCGCCTCGGCAAAACGCCCCCAAGGTGGAGAAGCGAACCGCCGCCGCACCAGCCGGGAGTGAATACGAGGTGAAGTCAGGCGACAACATCTGGAGCATAGCCAAGCGCCTCAAAGTAAGCGAGAAGGCCATGCTCGAGGCCAACAACCTGTCCAGGAACCACACCCTGCGCATCGGGCAGAAACTCGTGATTCCGGGAAAGGCCAGCGTGGCGGAAGTCGCCCCTCGCAAGGAAAACACCACCCCCGTGAACGTGAGCCCGGCCAATTCAGGAGCCGGCAGCACCTACAAGGTACGCCCCGGAGACACCATCTGGGCTCTGGCCAAAAAGCACGGCATAAGCGAGAAGGAATTGCTGGCGGCCAACAATCTTTCCAGAAACGACACCCTCAACCTGGGGCAGGAACTGGTGATCCCCAGTTCGCAATAGCCATCGTCACGACACGCGAAAAAGTAAAACCGGGAGGATCCCCATGAGTCCTCCCGGTTTTTTTTCATATCTCGGGGTGTCCGGAAGATCGAACCCGGCCCCCCCAGGCAGGAGCGGCCCTACGGGATCAAATATCTCCCTTGGCCTTAAGCTTGCTGATGACGTTGTACATGCTCACGGCCTCGGGGAACCCGGGCTTGAGGTTGATGGCCTTCTTCAAGTACCTGAGGCAGGTGTCGTAATCTTCCTTGTCATACAGGGTGCGCGCGATGTTGTAGCAGAGGTTCTCGTCATCCGGCGCGATCTTCATCGCTGTGGCATAGTAGGACAGCGCTTGGTCGAACATCCCGCATTTGCGCAGCTTGATGCCGAATTCATTGAAAAGGTGTTTGTTGTCAGCGGAGAAGGAGTCATCGAGCTTGACCAGCTTCTTGAGCACCTCATGCGCCTCTTCCTTTTTCCCCAGCTCGAGATAGGCCAGCCCCAGGCCGAAGTTGCCTCTGATGTTGTCCTCGTCGATGGCCAGCGCATTCTTGAACTCGTACTCGGCGGTGTAGGGCTGCCCCTGGTCGCGAAGGCGCTCCGCCTTGGCCAGGGTCTTGTGCACCTTGCGCATGGCAGGCAGAGTCTGTTTCTCGTATATATCGGACTCAGGCTTGTATATTGCGACAAAAGCCTCCAGGTCGACCATCTCCGCCCTGCCCTTGGGCACCATCTTATCGTTCACGGGGCGCACCGCCACCTGCCCCCCTTCGGTCATTTCCGCGTAGTAGTATACAGCCTTGGTGACCTTGCGTCTGGTCGTCCCGGAGCCGATCCACGAATTCTTTTGAATTGAAAATATTCCCTCGAATCTTTCCATGCCAGAACTGGAACCTCCAGTCATCCTGTCCGCCCCCCTGTTATGAATCTTATTCAGCTCTTATCGGACCTCACTGCACGGGGCAGGATCAAGCCCATGCTCGATGGCGATCCGCAAAATCATAGGGCCCGCGGGCGTGGTCAACTGAACGAACAGGTATTCGTCCTCCAGCTTCACTATTCCCGAGCATTCCTCGCCCCTTGACAGGCTATCCTCCACATTCAGCCCCAGATCCATGCAGGACTGGCACAGATAGCTCTCGATGATCTTGAAGAAAGCGAGCAGTTCGTTCACGCACCTGCCCAGGCAGGGTGACGCGTTGCCATTGAATCCGGCGATGAATTCAGCGGCGAGGTTCCTGGACATGAAGGCCTCACAACTCATATTTCCTTTTTCCCTGGTGCGTACCTGGGTCTCGAAACACAGCTCGTAGCTCAGTTCCCGCCCGCAGCAGAGGTTGTCGATCTTGAGGTCCCTTGCGGAGAAACGTGTGAATGCCTTGCGCACGGCACCAACAATGGCTTCGTACAGGGCCCGCTCCTTGAAATTCCCGAACATTTTCTGCAGGGAGTCCTGCCTGTCCTGCTGCTCCTTCCTGAACTGTTCCAGTTCATCGGAAAACTGCTCAGGGGAGATGTACCCTTTGATCAACAGGGCCTCTCCAAGATGCGTGCTGAATACCGTCTGGGTGAAGAGCAGGTCGTCGAGCTGATTACGGGTGAGGAACCTGTGCTCCAGGGCGATTGCGCCGAATGGCCTGTCCACCCGCTTCTGCTCCTGGAAAATGAAATCCGTCTGGTCCTTGCTGAGATATCCCCGCTCGCAGGCGATCTCGCCAATTCTGCGGTTCGATTCTTCCTGGAAGGAAATGGCGTCGTTGAGCTGCTCCCTGGAGATCATCCTCTTGTCCAGAAGATATTGTCCGAAGAAGTTCAGTCCCGTGGAATTCATGTCCACCTCTGTCTATTGCGCAAGTTATTCAATTTATTAATGTGGTAACAGGCATGGCCCTTGATGGAGAACGAAATCATGTCCACAGTGCTTTTTCCGGGAAATCAGATCAAATATCAAGCTTATAGGGATTTTTTTCTGAAGAACTCTTGTTGGCCTTTTTCCTACGTTTCATCTTGCCGGCCTTGACCAGCTTCCTTTCCAATATTTCGCCCAGCTGAATGGCCAGATTGAACCCTGAGTTCAGGGACACGGCCTTGTTGGCGAACTTCAGCGCGATCTCATAGCTCCCCTTATCATAGAGGGTTCTGGCCATATTGTAAAAAAGATGCTCGTCATCCTTCGTGAACTGGAAGGCGCGGGAGTAGAACTTCATGGCCTGGTTCAACATCTGGTTCTTGCGCAATTTTATGCCGAAATCGTTGAACAGGTGCTTGTGCCGTGGTTCAAAGGCGCCTTTCAGCTGAACGAGTCGGCGAAACACCAAGTCCCCCTTCTCCCTTTCCCCCCGGTCCAGGTAGGTGAGCCCGAGACCGAAGGTGGCGCGAATGTTCTCCTCGTCCACGCGCAAGGCGTTCTTGAACTCGTACTCGGCGCTGAACAGTTGCCCGCGCTTGTAATGCCCCTCCCCGGCGGCGATGCTCCTGGCGACCTGCTGAATGGCCGGACAGACCTTGGACATGTAGACTTCCGGCTCGGGGATGTACTTGGCGAGCAGTTCCTCCCAGGAGACATAGTGCACATCACCGGCCGGGACAAAGTTCTTGTTCAGGGGCTGGATGCTCACCCTGCCGTCATCCATTTCCTCGGCATAGACGTAGAAATTTTGCTCTTTCTTGCGTTTCGTATGACCAAAGCCAATGGTGGCCAGGACTGTTGTCGAGAAGACACCTTTGACCCGGTCTTGCAGGTCTGGATTGATGAGTGAGGCTGCCATGTATGTGATCCTGGTTGATGCCCGTCTCGGGCTGGTTTTCTGCAGGTTGTGCCAACATAATGCGGAATGGCCGCACCGTCCAGGCGGCCGCCGCATGCGGTTCTGCTGTCGTGTCGGGACAGTGCCCGGTTGCCGGAACCACAATCGGATCAACAACACGGTGGGCTCCATCTAGAGACGCGCCATCCAGGAGGGTATCACCAACAGGGGGGTGGACCGGAGAAACGAGGATGACGCGAAATCCCTTCATATACATGCCACAGGGGATGTCAATCCCGCTCATTCGGTCCGGTTTGCTCCCTCCCGGAAACATTCGACTTATTCCATACTTGGTGTTTCTCTTTCGTGACGGCCCCCACAATGATCACAAAACAGAACACGCCCGGCAAAAGGGTCTCCCCTTCTCCCAAGGCATGGAATCGGTGATGTCACGAAGACCTTTACGCGGGATTAGGGCCCGGAAACTCGAACACTCCCACGGTACATCGAAAACTTGAGGGACCCATGTTGGCCAGGGGTTCCCTCTGAAGCACAACCTCGCCCGCCGTCAATCCTTGATCATGTTTTCCATGACCTCGTTCAGTTGGGTGGCCAGCCGTGCCACCTCCTGAACGGCGAGGGAAGACTGGGCCATTATTTCCGCTGAATCCGCGGCAATGCGGTTGATATCGCCCGTTGCGCGATTGATTTCCTCGCTGGTGGCGGGCTACTGCTCGGCCTCGATGGCGGCCTTCAGTGCCAGCAGATTGGTCTGGTCGGAGATCTCATTGATAACATTGAGAATGTTTCCTATATCCTCGGCCTGGAGGCTCAGCCGCTCCATGGAATTTTTCAGGGATTCGGCCTGATGCCTCACCGCCTCCACAGAGTTGATGACCTGCTCCACTGTATGCAGCCCCTCACGGGCCCTCGCCATGGCCGTGACGGTCTCGGCCGCCCTGTCCCGTTGCACGCTCGATCCCCGGGTCGCGGACTCGATCTGGGAAGCCAGCTCATCCGCCGAGCTGGAAAAATTTCTGGAAATGTCCTCACCTTCCAGCGCAGCCTTGTTGATGCGGATGTTCTGCCCCTCTATCCTGCTCTGCTGGTTTCGGATCTCAGTGAGATCGATCATCACTGAGAGTGCGCCCAGCAGATTCCCGTCCATGTCGAAGAAAGGCGTGGAGATGGCCTGGGTGATGACCTCCCTGCCCGAGGGCAATTGTCTGGCACTTTCGGACTCGCACTTGGCCATGCTCTTTATAGCCCTGTCGGACATGGTCTCCCGGTTGACGTCGTTGCGGTAGAATTCCCCGGATGTCATACCGACGACACTCTCCGGCGTCCCCTGTTTTCCAGAAGCTCGCACAACTCCTTGTTCGCCCACAGCATCCTGAAGTCCGGGCCGATCAGGCCGCAGGGGAAGGGTAAACCGCCGAGCACGCCTTCGGCGAACCCCAGCTTGTTCTTCAGCTCCGAAACCATGAAGCCGAGGCTGTTTCCAAGGCTCCTGATTTCGTCGTCGCTGGCCACAGTGAAGTCCACGGAGTAATCGCCCTGGGTCGCGCAGTCCGCGGAAGCGGCCAGGTGCAGAATCCGCTTGATGATGGATAAACGCGTGAAGAAATATATACACAGGACCAGGATCAGCACCCCCACACAGGCGATGAGGACCGTGATTTTTGTCTGACTGGACATCTCGCTCATGGTCGGGGTCACATTTTGAAGTAACACCATTGTCCCGAGAACTGGCTCGGAGGAGCCGTGGCAATGGTGGCAACTCTTCTGATTGGGAATGGGTAGTACCGTACCTCGGCCATGAAGTGGGGTTCGCCGAAGGAGATGCTTTTCAGGCTCTTCTCGCCTTTTCTCAATCCGGCATCGACCATTCCATGCAAATCAGCGTCGGAGATAAGGGTCGGCAAATCCTTGCGCACGATGGACGCATCAGTGCTGTAGGTCACATTGCTCTGGTAGTTGGTCCTGTGCACGGCAATATTGCCGTAGGACTCGGACACCCGTGAGAATTCCTTGATGGTGGACTTGTTGTCGCCCTTCACCATGGGCTTTCTATGACGCTGAAGATGAGATCCGAGGTGTTCTCCACCTCGCGCCGTAACTCGATGATAATCATGTTCCGCTGCCGCACCACGCTGAACACGGTAATCAACGTGAATATCAGGACACAGATCGCGGAAATGAGAACGATAATCTTCAATTCAACGAGGATGTGACGCTCTTCATCGGCTCTCCTAATGTGCGCCTGAGAAAAGAAGTGGCTTGAAATCGAATTCGCCGACACGCTCCTCATTGTAACACGTCATGCACAGTTCCATGTCCGGTTGTTGCACCAGGTCCCCCGAATCACCGGATTCGGCGTGGCGCTGCCCGGACCGTGGCAGGTCTCGCAGCCCACCTCCGCCATGTCGGGTGTGCTTCTGATATCCACGAACCCTCCGGGCTTGCCGTGCCCAGTGGTGTGACACTCGTAGCAGCCCTGCAGTTCGTCCGGCTTAAGGTCAGAAGCCATGATTTCACGTGATTTTAAATACTTATCTTTCCTGGAGTATTTGTTGAATGTCTCGTATTGCTCCTCGTGACAGCCCGGGCAGGTTTTGGACCCCACGTATGAAACATCCTCACCGTGTACCACAGCAGTGGCGATAATAAGCAGACATGCTGCCGCCAAAAATGGCACCAGTCTCATCATGATTTCACTTTCCTTACTCTATATTCGAATTTTACGTTTCGTGCATTCGTATTTACTATTTTCATATAAGTGTATTAAAACCTAAAAGAAGTAAATTAAACATTAAAGCCCTGATAAAATAACACTCTGAACTATACATATCATTCAAAAGATATATATAACAAGACATGTTACCAAATTTTATATCATTAATAATAGATTGTGTTATTGTCCATAATATTTGAAATTGGCATACAACTTGAGAACAACTAGTTCAAAATCAAACAATCATAACACACTTTACTAAAATATACATGCTGAACAAAACGATTCTTGATATTCCGAACACTACTTTGAATGGAGTGTTCCTCGGATCAGGAAAAAGCGTAGGTACAAGGCGGTAGTGCAATCGGATGGCAAGGCAGAGGCCAATCTCCGTCGCAATGACAAAGGCCCCCTCCTTATTGGAGGGGGCCTTTGCGGCGCGACATCGACCTTTCGGGGGCGGTCACCAAGAGCGGATCTTGGGCAATGATCCGCTCCTATGGGTCATGTTCCCGCGATTTGCGCCCCGGAAGGAACGGTTTTCCTTTCCCGCGCCCGGACATCCCCGCCGGAGTACGCGCTGGAGAGGTAGCGCTGCAGCAGGATGAACACGCACAGGAGAACGCCGATGGCTATTTTGGTCCACCAGGAGCTCAGGGTGCCCTGGAAGGTGATGAAGGTCTGGATGAGCCCGAGGATGAGCACGCCGATGAGCGTGCCCTCCACATACCCCACCCCCCCTGAGAGTAGGGTACCGCCGATGACCACCGCCGCGATGACGTCCAACTCCAGGCCGACGCAGGCCAGGGGGTACCCGGACATGGTGTACAGGGAGTAGACGATCCCGGCCAGGGCGCATAGGGTCCCGTTCAGGGTGAATATGAGAATCTTGGTCTTTCCCACGGGCAATCCCATGAGCACCGCGGACTGCTGGTTCCCGCCGATGGCGTAGGCGTTCCTCCCGAATTTGGTGAAGTGGGACAGATACACTCCCATAAGCACCACGCCCACGAACATCATGGCGATGGAAGGCACCCAGACCCTGCGGGTGAGCTGAAACCCAAAATCCACCAGGGCCTCGAAAAAGGGGTGCTTGATGGGAATGGAGTTCAGACTCAGGAGAAAGGCCATGCCTCTGGCCAGGAACATGCCCACCAGGGTGACCAGGAACGAGGGCAGTTCGAAAAAGTGGATCAGGCAGCCCATGGCGCAGCCGAACACCGCTCCGAAGGCCAGACATATGGGAATGGCCAGGAGCGGGTGCATGCCGTGGTCATGCACAAGGGTCGCCAGCAGCACCCCCACAAAGGCGATGACCGAACCCACCGAAAGGTCTATCTCGCCGGAGATGATCACAAAGGTCATGCCTATGGCGATGATGCCGATAAAGGCGTTGTCGATGAACAAGTTCACGAAGACCCGCAAGGAGAAGAATCCGGAGTACATGAAGGAGCCCACCGCGTAGATGAGGCAGAACACCGCGATGGTGGCGAGGATGGGGATGTTTTTCTGGTTCAGGCGGATTTTCATGATTGTCTGGCCTCCTTTTTGGCCAACCGGCCGGTCAGGAGCTTTCTGAATTTCTCGGATTGGATCAGGGCGACACAGATGATCACCACTGCCTTGAAGACCAGGGTGACTTCCGGGGCCACGCCACGTGTCAGGATCGTCGTTGTCAGGGTCTGGATGATCAGGGCGCCGATGAGGGAACCGGCCACGGTGAAACGCCCCCCCCACATGGTGCCGCCGATGATCACCGCAGCGATGGCGTCGAGCTCCAGGAACAGCCCCGCGTTGTTGGCGTCAGCCGCCTTGATGTCCGAGCAGATGATCAATCCGGCGATGCCCGCGCACAGGGCGCAGAACATGTACACCGCCACCTTGATCAGGGCGGCCCGGATGCCCATGTACCTGCTGGCCTTGGGGTTGGCGCCCACCGCCTCGATGAAGATGCCCAGGGCGGTCTTGCGCGTGAGCAGATAGGTTGCCACCAGCATGACCAGCACCAGGATGATGGGAAAGGGCAGCCCGAACAAAAAACCGCCCCCGATGAACTGGAAGGGTTCGTGAATAAACACCACGATCTGCCCCTGGGTGATCAACTGGGCTATGCCGCGCCCCGCAACCATCAGGATCAGGGTGGCGATGATGGGCTGGATGCCAACATAGGCCACCAGTATGCCGTTCCACAGACCGGCCAGCAGCGCAATGACCAGGGGGATGGCGATGACCTTGAACAGGGGCACGACCTCCCCGTACTCTATGACGCCCTTGACGTAGTCCGGCCTGATGATGGTGGCGGCCAGGGCTCCGGCAATGGCGATGACAGCGCCCACGGAAAGGTCCACGCCGCCGGTGGCGAACACCAGGGTCATGCCGATGGAGACCAGAATCACCGGCGCCCCTCTGTTGAGGATGTCGATGAGGCTGCCGAACAGCCTGCCGTCCTTGATCTCCATGTGAAAGAAACCGGGGGTGAAAAAGATGTTGAACAGGATGATGACGCACAGGGCGCACAACGGCCAGATCAACTTGGACAGGTTCTCGTTCCCGTGAAACAGCGTCTTGTAGTTCACTGCCCCTCCCCGCGCGCGATGATCTGCATAATTTTGGACTCGGCGATGTCCTCGCCCTCGAGCTCCGCCACCTTTTCCCGATCCCTGAGGACAGCGACCCGGTCTGCGCAGTCGATGACCTCTTCGAGTTCACTGGAAATGAACAGCACCGCCATGCCCTCCCGGCTGAGGGAGACGATCAGCTTCTCGATCTCGGCCTTTGCGCCCACGTCGATGCCTCTGGTGGGTTCGTCCAGAATGAGGAACTCCGGGTGCGAGGCCAGCCAGCGGGCCACGATGACCTTCTGCTGGTTGCCGCCGCTCAGGTCCCCCACCCGCTGCTCCAGGCTGGAGGCCTTGATGTCCAGCATCCGGATGAACTTCTCCACGATCTCTTCCTGCGTCTTGACCGGGAGCTTCTTGAAGATCCCCTCCCGCGCCTGCAAGGCCAGGATGATGTTCTCGCGCACGGTGAGGTCCTCGATGATGCCCTCGGATTTGCGGTCCTCGGGGCAGAGGCCGAAGCGGTGCGCTATCGCCTTGCGGGGAGCGTTGAGGACCTCGTCCTTGCCGTTGATGAAGATCTTGCCCTCCTGGGCCTTCACCACCCCGAAGAGCAGCCGTGCGGTCTCGGTCCTGCCCGAGCCCAGCAGCCCGGCAAGCCCCAGGACTTCGCCCTTGCGGATATCCAGATCAAAGGATTTCATGCAGCCATTTTTGGAAAGCCCCCGGACACGCATGAACACCTCGCCCCTGCCCTTTGCGCAGTGGCCGTTGGAGCCGTTGCCTGCGCACTCCAGCTCCTCGATGTTCTTGCCGATCATCTTCTCGATGAGGGCCAGGCGGGGCAGTTCCTCCACCGGCATCTCGCACACCAGCTTCCCGTTGCGCAGCACGGTGATGGTGTCCGCGATCTCATAGACCTGTCCCAAAAAATGGGTCACGAACAGGATTCCCATGCCCTGCGCCTTGAGCCGCCGCAACACGTCGAACAGCAGCGCGGTCTCGGCCGCGTCCAGGCTAGAGGTGGGCTCGTCCAGAATGAGAATGGAGGCCTTGATGTCCAGAGCCCGGATGATGGCCACCAGTTGCTGCACCGCAATCGAGTAGGAGGATACCGGCTGGGTCACGTCGATGTCCAGATCCAGCTTCTTCACGGCCTCCTCGGCCATCCGATTCAGGCTTCTCCAGTCGATGGCCCCGAAGCGGCGGGGTTGGCGCCCCAGATAGATGTTCTCGGCCACCGAAAGGCTGGGAATGAGATTGACCTCCTGATAGACCGTGCTGATGCCGATTTTGGGCGCCTCTTCCGGAGAATTGAGTTCAAAGGGCCTGCCGTCGAGCAGCATCTCCCCCCGGTCCTTTTTATACAGCCCGGTCAACACCTTGATCAGGGTGGACTTACCGGCCCCATTCTGCCCCATGAGGGCGTGGATCTCTCCTCGGCGCAAGGTGAAATCCACATTGTCCAAGGCCTTTACCCCGGGAAAACTCTTGCTCAGGCCCTTGATCGTAAGAATCGCGTCAGTGGTTGGCATGGCCTCGCTCCAGTCACTCCCCGCACCCGAAGGCGGGGCGTCTCGCATGCCGCGGTTCCTGGCCGTTTGTGAGGAGGTAGCCTGGAAACCGCGGCATGGGAATGAAAAACGCCGACATTGCGAAACATCGGCGTCACCGCGATTAATACTTGCGGTTGGGCAGTTCCTTTTCGGCCACTTCCTGCGGGAAGACGCCTTCCTTGGTCACGATGCGCTTGGGAAGCTCCTTGCCGGCCATGAGGTCCTCGACGGCGTCGTAAAGCTGGGGTCCAAGCAGGGGGCTGCATTCCACGGTGCAGTTCAGCTTGCCCTCGATCATGGCCTCGAAGGCGCCGCGAACCGCGTCCACGGAGATGATGATAATGTCCTTGCCGGGCTTCAGGCCGAATTCCTCGATGGCCTGAATGGCGCCGATGGCCATGTCGTCATTGTGGGCGTACAGCACGTCGATCTTGTCACCCTCGGCCTTGAGAAAGGCCTCCATGACTTCCTTGCCCTTGGAGCGTGTGAAATCGCCGCTCTGGGACTTGATGGTCTTGAACTGGGGGTGATCCTTCATTACCTCTTCGTAGCCGTTCTTGCGGTCGATGGCGGGGGCCGAACCGACCGTGCCCTGAAGCTCCACCACATTGACCACGTCCGAGGACTTGTCCGAACGCTTCACCTTGCCGTAGTTCTCGGCCAGCCACTTGGCTGCGCGGCGGCCTTCCTCGACGAAGTCCGAGCCCATGAAGGTGACCCACAGGGTGTCGTCCTCGGTGTCCACGGCGCGGTCGGTCAGGATAACCGGGATGCCGGCGCGCTTGGCTTCCTTAAGCACGGGAGTCCAGCCGGTCTCAACAACGGGCGAGAAGGAGATGACGTCGACGCCCTGGGCGATGAAATTCCGGATGGCCTTGATCTGGTTTTCCTGTTTCTGCTGCGCATCCGAGAATTTCAGTTCGATGTTGGGGCGCTTCTTGGCCTCGGATACTATGGATTCGGTATTGGCCACGCGCCAGGCGCTCTCCGCGCCGATCTGGGAAAAGCCCACCACGATCTTGTCCTTTGCCATGGCCGGAGCGACAAACAGAAGCCCCGCCAGCGCGAGCACACAAACAACAGCAGCTTTCTGAACCATCTTACGCATACCGCCTCCCTGTCTTGTTGAAGTGCAAAAAACTCGTCCTCCTGTCTTCCTCATGCGCCGCGGATATCCGCGGCATCCTCATCCGGCGGCCGCGAGGAGCATGTTCCCTCCACATATGCGCCGGTCATTTGCCACAAAATTGCAAACATCGTACCTTATTTCACACATCTGTAACATTGAGCTCCCGCCAATCCCTCCGGGGCAAGGCACACCAGGGGAAAAAAAATATGTTTTCCGAATTTCAGTCATGCGATGGCACGTGCCTGCCCCCGGTTATTATCCACGGACCGGCCCTTCCCATTGTCACTGCGCGCCATACCCTTTCCGCTTTGCAACATGAGACAAGGTTCTCGCCGAAAGCAATGCGCATCATGATACACATATGTTATAAATTCAATCAGTTGAAGAGAGAGAATTTTAATCCCGAACAGCCTTGACCTGATCCAGGAAGTGTGTATTTTTTTCACACACACTGTGAATGTGTGAACTTCATGCTACACACGCACCCCGAACCGCCTGGAAGGGCGCACAAGGCATATGGCATGCGTACAGAAGTTCTTATCGTTGACGATAACGCGAAGCTGGGAACCAGCCTGGCCCGCAACTTCGACCAAATCGGGTACGTCACCCATGTGGCGGTCAATTCGACCGAAGCCTTTGGAATTCTTTCCCAAAATAATGTCAAAGCGGTTCTGCTGGACATAGTCCTGGGCGACGAGGACGGCCTGGCCGTGCTGGAGCGCATCATCGCCCAGCACCCGGGTACACCGGTGATCATGATCACCGGCTACGGCTCCATCGAGTCCGCCGTGACCTCGGTAAAGCTCGGGGCCTTCGACTACGTGCAAAAACCCCTGGACTTCAACAAACTGCTTAAAATCATCGAGAACGCCATCAAGTTGGGGGAATTGGAGGAGGAAAACTCCTCACTCAGGGGGCGGATCATGGAGCTCTCCGGCAACATCGTGACCCGCAACCAGCAGATGCTGGCGGTCTGCGAAAAGGCCAAGCGCCTGGCCGCAACCAACATCTCGGTGCTCATCCAGGGGGAGAACGGCACGGGCAAGGAGCTGCTGGCCAACCTCATCCACAACTGCTCGGCGCGAGCATCGCGCAAGATGACCACGGTGAACAGCGCCGCCTTTCCGGACAGTCTGCTGGACAACGAGCTATTCGGCCACGAAAAGGGCGCGTACACCGGCGCGAACGCCCGGTTCATAGGCATCTTCGAGCGCGCGGAGAAGACCACCCTGTATCTCGACGAGATCGGCGACATGTCCATGCCCACCCAGGCCAAAATCCTCCGCGCCCTGCAGAACCAGGAGATCCGCCGCATAGGCGGCAACGAGACCATCAAGATCGACGTGCGGCTCATCGCATCCACCAACCGCGACCTGGCCCGGCTCATCGAGGAGAAGCGCTTCCGCCAGGATCTCTACTACCGGCTCAACGCCGCCATCCTCGAACTCCCGCCCATGAGGCAGAGGCGCGACGATATCCCCCTGCTGGTGGAGCACTTCCTGTCCGTGTTCTCATCGGAAAATTCCAAGCCCGTGGGCAGCGTATCCAACGAGGCCATGGCCCGATTCATGGAGTACGACTGGCCCGGCAACATCCGCGAGCTCAAGAACACCATCAACTACGCGGCCACCATGGCCCTGTCCGACGCCATCCAGTTGGAGGACCTGCCCGCCAGCCTGGTGGAGGGGGACGGCCGGGACAATGGGGAATCAATGCTCGAGGAGGCTGAAAAACGGCTCATCCTCAGAGCCCTGAAAGAAACCGGAAACAACAAGCGCAAGGCCGCGGAAGTTCTGAACATCAGCCGCAAGACCCTTTACAACAAGCTGAAGCGCTATGAGATTCCGCAAACTCCCTGACAAGTCCAGAAACACCCCCCTGCTGCGGCTCGAGGACGTGGCCTGCGACGTGGGGCCTGCCCACGCCCTGCGCAAGGTGAACCTGGAGTTGGGGCGCGGCGAGTTTCACGCCGTCATCGGAGACCACGGCGCCGGCAAGACCACCCTGGCCAACATCGTGGCCGGAGTCACCCGCCCCAGCTCCGGGGTGATCATCTTCAACGACCGCCCCTATGCGCAGCTGACCCTGTCCGAGGCCCGCAAACAGTGCATCGAGCTGGTCTGCCAGGAAACACACCTCATCGACTGCCTTACGGTGAAGGAAAACCTGCTGCTGCCCGAGCTCATCCGCTACACTCCCACCCTGTTCCGCCGCCGTGACTACCGCCGCGAGACGCGGGAGGTCCTGGAGTCCTTTGGTTTCGACTTCGACCCGGACGCCCTGGTGCAGGAGCTCCGCCCTTCGGAGCGATTGATCCTCTACATCCTGCGTAGCGCCTTCCGCACCCCCCTGCTGCTGATCCTGGACACTGTGCTGGAGCAGCTCTCCACCGAGGACGGCGGCAAGGTGCTGCAAGTTTTGGCGAATCTCAAGCAGAAAGGCACGTCCATCCTCTGCCTGGCCCACGGCATCGACGAAATCTTCTCCCTGGCCGACAAGGTGACCATCCTGCGTAACGGCTCCACCTTACTCACAGAGCACATCGAGGACGTGGACAAGGTGAACCTCATCAAGCTCTGCTACTCGCAACTGGCCGACACGCCCGAGGGCGAGGACTACCAGGAATTCTACCAGCTGCTGCGCTACAACCAGGCCATCCTCCAGAAGCTCCCCATCAACCTCGTGGTCACTGACAACGATGACCGCATCAAGATGATCAATGACAACGGACGCGCATACTTCAACATGGAGGAGCGCGATTACCGTCAGCTGCGCCTGGACGACCTGTTCTCCTCAGAGGACGGCAAGGCCCTGTCAATGATCAGGAGCGCCTTTGAGGCCAGAAAGGAGAAGACCTTCTACGCCGTGCCCCTGGCCATTGGCGACAAGAAGACCACCGCCACCATCCGGACCCTGCCCATCCGCGATGGCGCGTTCTTCATCGGCAACCTGCTCATTGTGGAGGACGTGTCCAAGCAGGAGGCCCTGCGTCAGCAGCTGACCATGTCCGAGAAACTGGCCTCTGTGGGTATCCTCTCCGCTGGTGTTGCCCATGAGATCAACAACCCCCTGGGAATCATTTACAACCACCTGAACTATTTGAAATACAATCCAAACCGGCAGCAAATGGCCGAGACAATCAGCTTCATCGAGAAAGAACTCGAGGACATCAAGCAGATCGTAAGCAACCTGATCAGCTTCTCGGACCGCTCCCGCGTGGTTATCGAGGGCTTCGACCTCAGCGAGCTCATCCGCGCCATCATCTCCCTCATCAAGATCGACGCCAGACGACGGGACATCACCATCGAGTTCACCCCGGCGGAGCGCCCCATATGCATCGAGGCCAAAAAGAACGAAATCAAGCAGGTGCTCCTGAACCTGTTCAAGAACAGCTTCGAGGCCTCGGAAGACGGGGGGCACATCCGCATCGCCACGGACACGGTCACAAAAGCCGAGGCCATCTGGGCCAGGATCCGCTTCCAGGACAATGGCTGCGGCATCCATGACGAGGACCCCAGCAACATCTTCCTGCCCTTCTACTCATCCAAGCTTGGCAAGGAGAACAATCTCGG
This sequence comes from Desulfovibrionaceae bacterium, assembly GCA_963674665.2. Classification (GTDB taxonomy): domain Bacteria; phylum Desulfobacterota; class Desulfovibrionia; order Desulfovibrionales; family Desulfovibrionaceae. The sequence continues at coordinate 137,519 of CAXXPL010000003.1, forward strand.
GCTGGGACTCTCCGTGAGCTACGGTATCATCAGCAAGTACAACGGCGCCATCAAGGTGAAAAACCTGAAGCAAGGCGGCTGCGAATTCACCATCCTGCTCCCCCTGGCCCCGCCGGAGGCAAAGGAGAGTTGTTGAAGAGAGGAAAGGAAAGAGGAATGACCTTGAAAGGATTCGCCGGGGGAGGGACATTTTGAAAAAGTCCCTCCCCTGGACCCCCACCTCAAAAATTCTTATTAGCAACTCATTTTGTTAGCAAATATCAGGCAAACAAGATCTGCACATCGCCGATAGTGAGATCATCCAGGGTTTGCACCACCTTGCCCGCGTCCCGGAGTTCCTCGGCCTTATGCGTGGTGCACACGGCAACACATTTCATGCCCGCGCGTCTGGCAGCCTCGACGCCCACCCGCGCGTCCTCGATGACCAGGCAGTTCACCGGCTCCATACCCAGCTTTTGCGCGGCCAGCAGAAATGTCGCGGGGTCGGGCTTGCCCTTGAGAGAGGAGCCCGAAACAAGGGCCTGGAACCACTTGGTGATGTCCAGCTCAGTGACCACGGCGTCGATGTTCTCCCAAGGCGCGGACGAGGCCACGGCCTGGGGGAATCCCGCCTGGCTGAACCTCTCCAGCCAGTCCAACACGCCGGGGAGCGGCTCCAGCCTGCCTTGCACGTCCCGCCGGAACAATTCCTCCTTGAGGTCGCCGATGCTCTCCACCTCCTGGTCCGTGGCCTCGCGCCCCATTATCAAGGAGAGAATCCCCCGGTTGTTCATGCCAAAGGTCTTTTCAAAAAACTCCCTGGTGCAGGAAAGGCCGTTCAGTTGCAGGGCCTTTTGCCAGGAAATGAAATGGGGCTCGCCGGAGTCGACGATGACGCCGTCCATGTCCCAGAGGATTCCGATTTTCTTGTCACGATCGAACATCTTTGACTCCCAACTATGAAGTACTATTAACGTGTCCAATTATAAAAGTTTTTGGAAGGCGGAGCGCGGGGGGGAACACTCTTTCCCGACTCTTCCAATCTTTCTAGTAAACACAGCCATCCCTGAGTGTTGATTCACGCACTATCAATTCGGGCTCCAGGATTGTGGTGTTTCCGGCCACTGCCTCGTCATCCGGTTCCCTGTCGGCCAGTCGCAGCAGCTTGCGCACCGCCAACTCCCCGAGCATGGAGAAATCCTGGCGCACCGTTGTCAGCGGAGGGGTGAAGTAGGCGGACTCCGAGAGATCGTCGAACCCCACCACGCCCAGGCGCTCCGGCACGTTCACGCCATGCCGCCAGGCCTGGTGCAGCACTGCCAGGGCCATTTTGTCGTTGGCAGCGAACACCGCGTCCATATCCTTGTAGTCAAGCATGAGCTTCTCATACCCGTCCCTGCCGCTGGACGAGGACCAGTCCCCCTCGAACAGGGCGAACTCCGGCGCGGGCAGCCCGGCCTCAAGCAAGGCTTGTTTCCACCCCCTGCGCCGTTCCAGGGACTCCCACCACTCCAGGGGGCCGCTGATGTGCGCGATGCGGGTGTACCCCTGTTCAATGAGGTGCCGCGTGGCGATGTAGCCACCGGCGTAGTTGTCTATGGAAATGGTCATGGGCGCGGCCAGCGGGTTTCCCTTGAGGAACACCACCGGGGGCGCGAGCTTCGGAAGCGCGCGCTGGATCGCGGTCCAGTTGCCCCCCACCTGGGGGGCGGCGCAAATGATACCCAGGACATCCTGCGCCATGAGGGACTGCAGAAAGGGTTGAATGTCCTCGTACTCGAAGGACGGGGTCTCCTTGAGGATCAGGGTGCACCCCCGCTCCTGGGAAGCTCGGGCCACACCGTTGAGGGTGGTGGACACGCCCTTGTAGCGCAGGCCGGAGATGATCACGCCCAGGGTATTGTTGCGCCCCCTCATGCCTCTGGCCAGAGAGCTGGGCTGGTAGCCCATCTGCTCCATGATGGTGCGCACCTTCTCCCTGGTGCTGTCGGAAACGTCGCTTCGGTTGTTCAACACCCGCGAGACGGTCTGGGTGGAGACGCCGCAGGCCCGCGCCACGTCCTTGATGGTGGGTCTTTTTCTGTTGTGGGAGTTGAGCATGATCCTGGTCGCGTATCGAGTTGGCCGTTGCCCGGAATGCCCGGAAAATCACCAGTCAGGCGTTGCATTTCCATCACGGGGCGGTCTTCAGGCCGTGATTCTGCGCCCCCTCATAGTATCAGCCCATTCCCGAAGTCAATGCGGTCTTTCAGGAAAAGAGCTCATCCTGCCCGGTCGAATAAAACCGAATTCCCTGTATGTTACCGATAACACACTTTCCTTGGTAGTGAAAACACATATCCGTCGGTATTTCGAGGACAAGGCGTTTTCAGTATTTTCAAAATCATCTTTACATTGATTTATTTGAATTTTTATTAATGCTTTCATTATTTATGCCCAGTGTATTGACAAAACCGTGAGCATGGCGGTACCAGGAAAATGGAGTTCCGTTAACGATAACGAAAGGCCGCACTCCGTTGCTCAAGACGGGGGCACGCCGCAAACCACGCATAGTCGAGGGGTGCCAATGTTTTCTTTCGATCATATGGAAATCTGGTTTGTCACCGGCAGTCAACACCTGTACGGACCCGAGACCCTGGCCCAGGTGGCCGAGGATTCGCAACAGCTGGTGGACGCCCTGAACAAGGAGGCCGGCCTGCCCGTCAGGCTCGTGTTCAAACCCGTGGTCAAGACCGCGTCCGAGATCGCCGCCATCTGCCGCGAGGCCAACAGCGCCCCCGCCTGTGCGGGAGTGGTCTGCTGGATGCACACCTTCTCTCCGGCAAAGATGTGGATAACCGGACTCAGGACGTTGGCAAAACCCTTCACGCACCTGCACACCCAGTTCAACCGCGAGATTCCCTGGGATGCCATCGACATGGACTTCATGAACCTGAACCAGTCCGCCCACGGCGACCGCGAGTTCGGGTTCATCTGCTCCCGCCTGCGTCTGAACCGCAAAGTCATTGTGGGGCACTGGGAAAACGAGGACGTGCGCCAGGAGCTCAATGTCTGGATGCGCGCAGCCGCGGCTCTGGCCGACGCCCAAGGCGCCAGGGTGGCCCGGTTCGGCGACAACATGCGCGACGTGGCGGTGACTGACGGCGACAAGGTGGAGGCGCAGATCCGCTTCGGCTACGAGGTCCACGGCTACGGCGTGGGTGACCTGGCCGCCCTGGTGGCCGACGTCACCGAGGCGGACATCGACGCCCTCGCGGCCAGATACATGGACGAATACGAGGTGGACGCCGAACTGCGCAAGACCGCGCAATACTCCCAACTGCGGGAGTCCGCACGCATCGAGATCGGCATGCGCCGGTTCCTGCGGGACGGCGGCTTCAAGGCCTTCACCACCACCTTCGAGGACCTGCACGGCCTGAACCAGCTCCCCGGCCTTGCCTGCCAGCGGCTCATGGCCGACGGTTACGGCTTCGGCGCCGAGGGTGACTGGAAAACCGCCATGCTGGTGCGCTCCATGAAGGTCATGGCCTTCGGCCTCTCCGGCGGCACCTCCTTCATGGAAGACTACACCTACCACCTGCCCCACGGGGGGCCGGACATGGTCCTGGGCGCGCACATGCTCGAGGTCTGCCCCTCGGTGGCCGAGGGAAAGGCTTCCCTGGAGCTGCACCCACTGTCCATCGGCGGCAAGGCCGACCCGGCGCGTCTGGTGTTCAACACCAGGACCGGCCCGGCCATCAACGCCACCATCGTGGACATGGGCAACCGTTTCCGCATGCTCACCAACACCGTGTTCGTGGTGGAGCCTCCGCACGATCTGCCCAATCTGCCCGTGGCCCGGGCCCTGTGGGTGCCCCGCCCCAACCTGAAGATCTCCGCCGCGGCCTGGATACTCGGAGGGGGCGCGCACCACACCGGTTTCAGCCAGGCCATCACCATCGAACACCTGCGCGACTTCGCGGAAATGCAGGACATGGAGCTGCTGGAAATCGACGAGACCACGGACATCCAGACCTTCAAGCGCGAGATACGCAACAATTTCGCTTATTACGGATAGAAAACGGCAAGGACGGGAGTTTTGCGGGGGGAAACCCTTTTAACCGAGAGCCAAAATGGTCTCCCATTTTGCTGTTCGAAGCTATGGAAAAGGTCACGCCGCAGGCGGCACCAAGCGGCGAAGCCGCTGGAACGCGTTGTCAAGCCTTGTGCGCTCCAGGTTGCCACTAAAGGGGTCTCCCCCTCGCGCTTCCCCTTCCTAAACCTTTTCACAGGGAAACATATTTGATTTTTCGAAGGGGGATCCGGGAAGCACTACAAAATTCCCCGGCAACTCTTCAATAATCCTCAATCCAGTTTTGTTCGTTCTTCATACCGCTGCCCGGAGGTGAGGACACCATGAACGACACCAGGTACGTTTTCGGACTCGACTACGGCACAGACTCTGTCCGCGCGGTTCTCATAGACGTTGCCACCGGCTGGGAGGCCGCGTCACACGTCTTCGAATACCCCCGCTGGGCACAGGGGAAGTACTGCGACCCGGCCAGGAACCAGTTCCGCCAGCACCCCCTGGACCATCTCGAGGGCCTGGAGGCTGCGGTGAAAAGCGCCCTGGCAAAGGCGCCGGAAGGCGCGGCCCAAAAGGTGGTGGGTATCAGCGTGGACACCACCGGCTCCACCCCCGGACCTGTGGACCGCCATGGCCGGGCCCTGGCCCTGGACCCGGAATTCGAGGACAACCCCAACGCCATGTTCATCCTCTGGAAGGACCACACCGCTGTGCGCGAGGCCGCTGAGATCAACAAGCACGCCAAATCATGGGGGGGCGAGGACTACACCTGCCTCAGCGGCGGGGTCTACTCCTCGGAGTGGTTCTGGTCCAAAATCCTGCACACCCTGCGCGAGGCCCCCTCCATCCGGGAGGGCGCCTGGTCCTGGTGCGAGCACTGCGACTGGATCCCCTCGGTGCTCATCGGCGTGGACAGGGCCGAGGACATCCCCAGGGGGCGTTGCTCGGCCGGACACAAAGCCATGTGGAACGAAAAGTGGGGAGGCCTGCCCAGCGAGGACTTTCTCACTTCCCTTGATCCGCTCCTAAAGGGGCTGCGCGGCCGCCTCTACCAGGATACTTTCACCGCCGAAAACAAAGCCGGGGAGCTCTGCTACGAATGGGCCGACAGGCTCGGACTGCCCCAGGGCATCGCCGTGGGCATCGGCGCCTTTGACGCCCACATGGGCGCCGTGGGGGGCGAAATCCACCCCTACAGCCTGGTCAAGATCATCGGCACCTCCACCTGCGACATCCTCATCGCCCCTCCCGAGGATATCGGCGACAACCTCGTGGGCGGCATCTGCGGCCAGGTGGACGGCTCGGTCACCACCGGCATGATCGGTCTCGAGGCGGGGCAGTCCGCCTACGGCGACCTCTACGCCTGGTTCAAGAACCTGCTGCTCTGGCCCCTGGAGCTGGTCAGATCAAACGGCCTGATCGAGCCCGAACTCCGCGAAACCGTGGCGCGTCAGGCGGCCCGCGCCATCATCCCCAGGCTCAGCGAGGAGGCGTCACAGATCTCGCCCACGGAATCAGCGGAGCTGGCCATAGACTGGCACAACGGCCGCAGGACCCCCTACGCCAACCAGGCCCTGAAGGGCGCCATCCTGAACCTGAACCTGGCCAGCGACGCGCCCAGAATCTTCCGCGCCCTGGTGGAGTCCACCGCCTTTGGCGCCCGGCTCATCGTGGAGCGTTTCCGCGAGGAGGGCGTGCCCATCAAGGAGATCATCGCCATGGGGGGCGTGGCCAAGAAATCCCCCCTGGCCATGCAGATCCTGGCCGATGTCTTGAACATGGACATCAAGGTGGTGCGTTCGGAACAGGCCGTGGCCCTCGGGGCCGCCATGTTCGCCGCCGTGGCCGCGGGCGTGTTCCCGGACGTATGGGCAGCGCAAAAGGCCATGGGCAGCGGATTCGAGACCATCCACTCGCCAAACCCCCTCAACGTGCCAGTGTACGAGAAGCTGTTCCAGAAGTACCGCGCAACCTGCGCCTTCATCGAAAAGGAACTCACGGAGTAGCCCATGGGCCTGTACACCGACATCAAGGAAGCGGCCTACGAGTGCAACCGCCAGATTCCGGAACTGGGGCTGGCCATCCACACCTTCGGCAATGTCAGCGCATTCGACCCGGACCTGGGCGTGTTCGCCATCAAGCCCTCGGGCGTGCCCTACGCCGACCTGAGCCCGGACAACATGGTGGTGGTGGACCTGGAGAACGACATCGTGGAGGGGCGGCTGCGCCCCTCTTCGGATACCAACACTCACAGCGTGCTCTACAAGGCCTTCCCGGGAATCACCGGCGTGGTACACACCCACTCCACCTATGCCACGGCCTGGGCCCAGGCCTGCCGCCCCATCCCCTTGTACGGCACCACCCACGCCGACCACCTGGCCAGGGCCATCCCCTGCACCGAGGTCATGAGCGACGCAATGATCCATGGCAACTACGAAACCGAGACCGGCAACCAGATCGTGGCCGCCTTCAAGGACATCCCGCACAACGAGGTGGAAATGGTCCTGGTGGCCTGCCACGGACCATTCACATGGGGCGCCACACCTGAAAAGGCCCTGTACAACAGCGCTGTGCTCGAGGAGATCGCGCGCATGGCCCTGCTCACGGAGCAGGCCAACCCCCGGGCCACTCCCTTGAAAAAATCCCTCACAGACAAGCACTACCTGCGTAAACACGGCAAGGACGCCTATTACGGGCAGGAGTAGAAGCGGAAAAAAAGTAAAAGGCTTATTGCGAGGGGGATGACCTTTCTCTAGAGCGGCAGCCGTAAGGCGCGGTTGTTTCGCGCCTTACGGATGGCGACAGCAGCGATAAGGTGTCCCCCCGGCAATATTCCTTATTCTTTGCTTTTCGCCGTTACTCTTTCTTCTCATTCTTCTCTTCCCTCTTTTCAAACGCCCCCATGACCGTGTCGTCCAGGCCCTGAACAGTGCCCTCCTGGCCCAGGCGGAAGGTGATCAGCTCCAGGGCTGGTTCCACCATATCATAGCAGGGGCGTTGGAAGGTATCGTAGTGCCAATGCTCCAGGGGCGCCGCCCGGCCCAGGATCTCGAACTCCAGGCCCTTGCCCTTGTGCCGCACGTCCAGGGTTCCGAACATGGGGTTCTCGTACGTCCCCACATAGCAATCAAGGGGCAGGCTCGGCGATGTCCCGGGCTTGCGCGCGGTCAGTTGCCTGTCCATCTCGGCCTTGTTCCTTTCCTTGTACCTGGCGGCCTTGTCCAGGAAATGCCTGTTCCAGTCGCCTGGGGTGCGCTCCAGAAAGAGGTCGGCCACGTGGTACATCAGCGCCTCGCGCACAAAGCTGGTGTCCAGGTTGCAGAGGATCACCAACCCCAGGTCAAGGTCCGGCACCAGGGCCACCATGGCGGTCATGCCGTCGATGTTGCCGCCATGCTCCACAAGTTGCACTCCGTGATAGTCGTGCAAAAACCACCCCAGGCCATAGGAGAGCGTATGCGCTCCTGGGTAGGACTCGGCCAGGCGCTCCTCTGGCGCGGGCATGGCGATCCGCGGCAAATGCGTGGCCCGGGCAGCGGCCAGCAGAAGCTCCTTGTCCGGCAGACTCTCCGGTGCATGCCCCAAATGCAGGGCCGCCCACGCGAGCATGTCCCTGACAGAGGCGTTGATACATCCCGCGGGGGCGACATTGTCCATGCTCCTGAAGGGGATGCGCGCCACGCCGCCATCCTCCTGGATCTGGTGCGGCATGGCCAGGTTGGCGTCCATGTCCAGTTCCCGCACCCGGAAGATCACGGAGTCCATACCCAGGGGGGCGGTGATCCGCTCGCGGACGTTGGCGGCCCAGGTCTTGCCAGTGATCCGCTCCATGACCTTGCCCGCGGTGACGTACATGAAGTTGTTGTAGTTGAAGCTGTCGCGAAAGCGCTCCTCCTGTGGGAAAAAGCGCAGCCGTTGCACTATGGTGTCCTGGTCGGGATGCTCCTCGTTCCACAGCCAGAGCATGTCGTGCTCCAGGATTCCGGAGCGGTGGCTCAGCAGGTCGATGGTGTCCACGTGCGCACTGACCCAGGGGTCGGATAGCATGAACTCCGGCAGGGTGTCGCGCACCGGCGCGTTCAGGTCCAAACGCCCCTCTTCCTGGAGCAGGCACAGGAGCGTGGCAGTGAAAGCCTTGGTGGTGGAGCCCACGGGAAAAACCGTGTCCGCGTCCACTGGCGCACCGGTCTCCACGCTGCGCACGCCAAAGCCCTGCAGAAACACCACCTCGCCCTTGTGCACGATGCCCAGTGCCAGGCCCGGCACCTTGAACAGCTCCATGGTGTGCGCCACATGGCCATGCAGCGAGGAGAGATCGAGCCCGCCCCCATAACTTGGGGGCGCGGACACCAGCAGACACCACAGGACAAGCGACACAACGGCAGACTTCCGAAGCTGCGGCATGATCACCTCGAGGGATAAGATGGAACGGCATTGGTGGAGGAAAAAAGGCGTTGTGCGAGGGGGACACCATTTTAACTGAGGGTCAAAATGGTCTGCCATTTTGTCACTCGAAGTTATGGAAATGCTCACGCCACAGGCGGAACCAAGCGGCGAAGCCGCTGGAGCGCGGCGTTTGGTTTATGCGTTCCAGGTTGTCACAAAAAGGTTTCCCCCTCGCGCTCCCCCTTCCTAAACCTTAATATGTCAAGTTTATTATATAATACTACCTGGATAACACTGTTCTGGCAACGATGCCGTTTTTTCAGTGTTGGATTATTTCCTGCTTAGCCCTTCGCAGCCCGCATACAACTTCGCAAATCAGTTACGAACTCTCTGTAAATACACTTCATGCAATCATTGACTAGCAATATTTTCATGTATTACGTTTCCAAACACTTCATTTCTAACTATCATCGATATCCATTCTTGATGATTCATAACTGCCTGACAGGATTGTGCCCATGAACATGGAACGTGAACAAGAAGCCCGAAAGCCTGTCTCTCTCTGGAACAAGACATTCAACATCGACTACACCGAGTTGTTCACCACCTTGGGCTCAATTGGGCTGAACCTGGTCACCGCAAGCTGGAAGGACGCGGCCAAGGATGCCATTGGCCTGTTCAAGGCAGTCTCAGCGGAAAAACTCACATGGCAGGAAAGCGCCTGGTTGCTTATCCACCGCGCCCTTGTCATGGCTTTGTGTGAGCTCATGCATGAGAGCCAGCAATCCTTTCCCCGTGGCAAGGATGCTCCGAAAATGGATCATGCAAGGCTCAAGGAGCTTGGCAACCAGGTGGAACAGGCTATGGACGATGTGCCTGTGCCAATCACCCAGGATTTTTTCAATCACCCATCCTCTGTTCCTTTACTACCGCCACTCAGGGAAAACCTCGAAACCTGGCTCAATGAACTTGGTTTGAACCAGGCGCAGGCAAAGGGCGTGAGCAGGCGTTTGCCCGTCCTATTCACCTATGCTCTGCACAGGGAGTGGCAGGAACGCGCCTTGGATTATGCCAAAATCAAGGAAGCGGTTAACACTCCTTTTACAAAGGCTGCCAAAGAGGAAGCCGAGTGGCAACGCTACCATGCCTGGCTGCGCACCCTGCCCAATGAACCCATGTTTCATGAGGCATTTGCCATCAAGGATGTCTACGTTCCCTTGCGCGCCTGCTATGAGCTTGAACAAAAAAGTAGATTGCTTGAGCGAGACGATCAGGAGGAAGAAAAGACGCATCAGTTGGTCATGCTCAAGGAGCATATCCGGGAATGGCTGGGACAGGCGGATAACAAGGACTGTTTACGCCTTGTCACAGGTGGGCCTGGATGCGGGAAATCCACATTCGCCAAAATTCTCGCGGCGGAACTGACAGAGGAAACCGATATCCGAGTACTCTTCATTCCCTTATACCGTTTTTTTGTTGAAGCGGACCTTATTGAAGGAGTTGGACGATTCATTGCCTTGGAAGGACGACTACGATCAAATCCTTTGAAAAGTAATGAAAGAACACAACGCGTATGCATTATCTTCGACGGATTGGATGAACTTCCTCATTCGGACAACAAGGCACAACACTTCATTGAGCATATCCAATATTGCTTGGATAGCGTAAACCATGAAAGAACATTTCTGCAAATAATAATCACTGGACGTGAATTGGCGGTAAATGAGTTCAAAAATCGCTTCCGTAAAAAAGGCCAAATCGTGACAATGCTGCCCTATCTGATAGAGACGGATACGGCTCAGACACTTAATGGTCAAAACAATGATATAGGGCTAGATCAACGCAATACTTGGTGGAAACAATATGGTGAAGCCACTGATGCTGATTTCGAGAAAATACCCGAAGAAATTACCGGAGAACATTTAGAAGAAATTACTGCCCAACCCCTTCTCAATTATCTTGTGGCACTTGCGCGGGATAAAGGATTTGAGTTCAGCCAAGAAACCAACCTGAGCAAATTGTATGAATACCTCATTTGCTCTGTTCATGATCGAGAATGGGAGGACAGACGGAAAATTCCGGGTGTCCAATCTCTTGATGAAGAGGATTTTCTACGTATACTCGAAGAAATCGCCATCACAGCCTGGCATGGTGGAGAAGTCCGCACAACCACCCTTCGGGCTATTGAAGAACAGTGCAGATCCGTTGGGTTGGACACAAGATTTGAACAGTTTAAGAAAGACTGTTCCGAAAATCTTGTGCGCCTATTGGCAGCCTTTTTTTTCAAAGAATCCGAGGAGGACCGTGCGGGCAACCAGACATTCCAGTTCACGCATAAAAGCTTTGGTGAATATCTCGTAGCCCGAAGAATCATCAGGGAGGTCGATGAACTCTTTGAGCAAGAACGAACTCCCCGTTGGACCCTTGAGGATTCTCTCAAAAACTGGGCATTGCTCTGCGGTCCCGCCACGCTTGACCAATATATTCTGCGCTTTCTTCGCGATGGTATTCGCTTGGAAAAAGAGCGGGATAAACCTATTGGTGACTGGCAAAAAATGATTGCAAGCTGGATCGGAACAGTCCTCAAGGATGGCTTCCCCATGCAGCTCTGCGGCCTTGATACTTATCATACCATGTATGGACAATCCAAAAATGCTGAAGAATCTTTACTAGCCACGCTCAACGGCTGCGCAAGGGCCACAGAGGCACTATCTGAGATTAATTTTCCGACTCCAACGGCATTTGGCACGTGGTTGTATAAATTGCAGGGTCAATGCTCCAGCGGCAATTATCACTTCATAAATAGTTGTCTTTCTTACTTGAACCTTACATCACAATACCTCGAATTCCATAGTTTTATATCTTGCAATTTGGAAGCTTCACATATGAGGCATTGCAACTTGCATAAAGCAGTATTTATATATTATATTTCACGATCATTTACTGGTGAGCAGAATATTCTAAGGTCCAACCTAAATCGTGCCGACCTGCAAAAGGCCGACCTGCAAAAGGCCAACCTGCGAGAGGCCGACCTGCGAGAGGCCGACCTGCAAGGGGCCGACCTGCGAAAGGCCAACCTGCAAGGGGCCGACCTGCGAAGGGCCGACCTGCGAAAGGCCAACCTGCAAGGGGCCGATCTGGAAGGGGTCGACTTTCTTGACGCTAAGTTAGAAGGCGCTGACCTTCGCAACACCAACTACGAAGAAGCACTCAACCTTCCCGAGAACCTAGCGGAAATCGCAAAGATATAACACCGCCTATTCAGCAATACCCCTCGCAAAAGCCGTTATCCTTTCCTTCTCCTCTCCCTCTCCCTTACTTCCTTCTGTACACAGGCTCCAGGGCCTGGTTCAGGTCCAGGTAGCGGGAGTAGATCTGCTGGTAGGCGGCCATGTTCCTGGTGTTGGGCTGGGTGGCCGCATCGGGGCGCAAACGCACGTAGCGCGCGGTGAGATCGTCCAGGGGCGTGGCAATGCCGTCCAGGGCGTGGCAACACCAGACAGCCTGGATGGCGGCGCCCAGGGCGCCGGCCTCGCTGGTTTCGGGCAGCACCACGGAGCAGCGGAACACGTCGGCAACGATCTGCCGCCAGAGCGGGCTCTTGGCCCCCCCTCCAACCAACCGGATTTCCCCTGGGGTGACGCCCAGGCGCGTGAGCACATCCAGGCCGTAGCGCAGCCCCAGGGTGGCGCCCTCGAAGGCCGCGCGGCACAGATTTTCCGGGGTGTAGTTCACGCTGGTGAGCCCGGCCAGGGTGGCCGTCGCATCCGGGAGGGGCGGTGTGCGCTCCCCATTGAAATAGGGCAGCAGGGTCAGGCCGCCGGAACCAATGGGGGCGTTCGACGCCAGCCGCGCCATGTCGTCAAGGTCCAGGCCCAGGGCCTTGCGGGTGAGTTCCGTGGCCACGGTGACGTTCATGGTGCAGACAAGAGGCAGCCAGGCGCCGCTGGAGGAGCAGAACGCTGCCAGCTCGCCTCTGGGGTCGATGACCGGGCGGTCGGCGCAGGTGAAGATGGTGCCCGAGGTGCCCAGGCTGGCCGTTACCACGCCGGGGCGCACCGCACCCGTGCCGATGGCTGCCATCATGTTGTCCCCGCCTCCGGAGGAGACAGGGATGCCCTTGGGCAGGCCAAAGCGCTCCGCTATGTCCGGGAGCAGGTATCCGGCGGGCGCGTCAGAGGAGCGCAGCTCTGGCAGGCACTGCTCCAGCCTGCCAGAGGGATCGATGGCGTCGAGCACTGGTTCGCACCAGGTCCGCCGCCGCACGTCGAAATAGGCTGTGCCCGAGGCGTCGCCATACTCTGTGCAACGCTCCCCGGTGAGATGGAAGTTGATATAATCATGGGGGAGGAGCACGCAATCCAAAGCCGCGTAGTTCTCGGGCTCGTTCTCCTTGAGCCAGAGCAGCTTGGGCGCTGTGAAGCCCGCTGCCATGGCGTTGCCCGTGAGGGACACCACTGCCTCCGCCCCTCCAAGGGTGTTGGTGATGGTTACGCACTGGGGGGCGGTTTCTGTGTCGCACCACAACTTTGCGGCGCGGATCACATTGCCCTTGGCGTCCAAAGGCACCATGCCGTGCTGCTGGCCGGACACGCCAATGCCCCCCACCTTTGAGAGATCGACTTCAGGCGCTGCCAGAGCCTGGGCCAGGGCCTTTTCCAGGGCCTGGATCCACCAGGAGGGGTGCTGCTCCCGCCCCCCTCGGTCGTTCTCCATGAGCTCATGCGGGGCCGCGGCCTGACTCACAATGACGCCGGACGCCTCGTCCAGGACCAGGACCTTCACCCCCTGCGTGCCGCTGTCCACACCAATAAACAGCCTGTCCATAGCAATACCCCGCGAGAGGAAAGAATTGGAGAATGAAAAGGATTGCCGGGGGAGGAACTTTTTGGAAAAAGTTCCTCCCCCGGACCCCCTCCTCAAAACTTTAATAGTTTACAATTAATGAAATTTGGGAAGGGGGAGCGCGAGGGGGAAACTTTTTTTCTAAAAGGTTTCCCCCTCGCACATCCTGTTCTTCCGCTCCATCCTCAAAATTAGAGATACGTATTCAGAAGATTTTCCAGCATTTCCTGGCGGCCGCTGCGCAGTTCGGCGTCCGGGTTGTTCAGGGCGTACCGCTCCATGGAGGCCAGGGTCTCCTTGCCGTCCATGATGCTCTTGCCCAGGCCGGTGTCGTAGTCGGCATAGCGCTGACGTACGAACGCGGGGAGCGTGTCGTCGTCCAGGATGCGCTGGGCGATGAGCAGCCCCTTGGCAAAGGTGTCCAGGCTGCCGATGTGGGCGTGGAACAGGTCCACGGTGTCGAATGAGCCCCTGCGCACCTTGGCGTCGAAGTTCAGGCCGCCGGGGTTCAGCCCCCCCTGCTTGAGCACGACGAGCATGCATCTGACCACGGCGTCGAGGTCCATGGCGAACTGGTCGGTATCCCAGCCCAGGAGCAGGTCGCCCATGTTGGCGTCGATGCTGCCGAGCTTGCCGTTGATGGAGGCCACGGTGAGGTCGTGGTCGAATGTGTGTCCAGCCAGGGTGGCGTGGTTGGCCTCGATGTTCAGCTTGAAGTGGTCCTGCAATCCGTACTGGCGCAGGAACCCGAGCACGGTGGCGGCGTCGAAGTCGTACATGTGCTTGGTGGGTTCCTTGGGCTTGGGCTCGATGAGCAGCTGTCCTGTGAAGCCGATCTCCTTCTTGTAGTCGATGACCATGTGGAAGAAGCGGGCCATCTGCTCCATCTCGCGTTTCATATCGGTGTTGAGCAGGGTTTCGTAGCCTTCGCGCCCTCCCCAGAAAACGTAGTTCACGCCCCCAAGCTCCTTGGTGGCGGCCATGGTGTTCTTGACCTGGGTGGCGGCGCGGGCAAAGACCACGGGGTCCGGGTTGGTGGCCGCGCCGTGGGTGTAGCGGGGGTTGGCGGTGAGATTGGCGGTGCCCCACAGCAGCGAGACGCCGGTGTCCTGCTGCAGTTGCTTGGCTAAGGCGGTCATGTGCTCGAGGTTCTTGATGTATTCGGCAGCGGTATCGCCTTCTGGCGCCAGATCGCGGTCATGGAAGCAGTAGAACTTCACACCGAGCTTGGAGATGAACTCGAAGGCGGCGCGGGCGGTGTCCTCGGCCCGCTGCATGGGCGTGCTCCCGGTCTGCCAGGGCCGCGCATGGGCGGGAGCGCCGAAGGGGTCGCTGCCCGAGCCGATGAAGGTGTGCCAGTAGGCCACGGCCACGCGCAGGTGCTCCTCCATGGTCTTGGAGCCCACCATCTGTTTCGCGTCGTAGTATTTGTATGCGAGGGGATTCTTGGAATCCGCCCCCTCGTAGGGAATAACACCTTGCACCTCTGGAAAGAACTCTTGCATCTCGCACCTTCCTTGTTGTTTATGATCGAGACAATCGGACGGCCTCACTCCTCCATGTAGGGGGCGAAGCGGATACGTTCAAATGGAGATTCGTAGAGTTTCTGCAGCACCACGCTGGCGGCGCCCCTTGCCCAATTGCTGGACTGCCACTCAAGGACCTTTATCTCGGTGTTCTCCTGGAATTCATTGTTCACGCGCCTGTTGATCTCGTCGCGCATGGGCTTGAACATCAGGTCGCCGAAGGAGGTGTACTCGCCGATGAGCAGCACCTTCCTGGGGTTGAAGATCTGCATGAGTCCGGCCACGCCCAGGCCCAGGATCTTGCCGCCCTTGCGGAATACCTCGCGCAAAGGCTTGTTCCCGGCCCTGGCCATCTCGATGACCTCTTCCACACCCAGGAGTTCCGGGTTGGGGTGCTGCAGCCTGCCCTGCTCAACCAGCTTCTGGGCCTGCCCCAGGATCCCCTGCCCCCCGGCGTAGACCTCCAGGCAACCGTGCTTGCCGCAACGGCACATGGGGCCGTCCGGGTCGATGACCACGTGGCCGAACTCTGTGCCCACACCCTTGGGGCCTCGATAGAGCTGGCCGTTGACCACCAGGCCCATGCCCACGCCCTGCTCGATGGTGATGACGATGAAGTTGTCCACGCCGTGCCCCTCTCCGAACCACAGCTCGGCCAGGGTAACAGCGTTGGCGTCGTTTTCGATGAAGGTGGGGATGTTGAAACGCTCCTGCACCAGTCGCCGCAGGGAGGTCTCGCCCATATTGTAGAGGGGCGTCCAGAGGCAGTGGCCGGACACGGAGTCCACGAAACCGGGGATGGACAGGCCAATGCCGGAGATCATCTCCATGGAGAGCCTGGCTTCCTTGACGCAGTGGCGGATCCCGTCCTCGATGATGTCGGCCAGATGCGTGGCGGGGCGCAGGTCCGCGCGCACGGGAATGGAGAGGGAGCTGCGCACCTCGGCGTTGAAGTCAGTGACAGCGATGCTGACGATGGAGCGCATGGCCTTCACGCCCACCACGAATGCGGCGTCAGGGTTCAGGGCCAGCATGACCCTGCGTCGGCCCTTGGCGCCCGAGGCCTTGGTCTTTTTTTCAACGATTAACTTTTTATCCAGCAAACGGGCCGTGATGTTGGTAACCGTGGCCCTGCTCTGCCCGGTCCTGGCGGCCAGTTCCACACGGGATGTAAGCCCTTCTATTCTAATCATTTGCAGCAGCTGCAACTGATTAGCGTTTCTGGTCGGATCAGGAGGAATTGATGGCATGATTCTCGTCATTCTTGTTTACGGCTTGAATTAATATTTCTTTTGGCAAAGCCTGTGCTCCGGGGAGCCTTTTGTCCGTATTTTCGAATAAATCCACGTCTTGGCAATACATTAGCATTTGGCACAGACCAGGGATTGGAGTCAAGCTTTATCAACAATGCACTCCCACGGCAAGCCAATTATTAAAACCTTCACGGTTTTTCGGCTACTAAATAGCGTCCCCTTTCATTGCATACATATTAAATCTGTAAAATTAAATAATTAAAAATATATAACTGGTATTTCTTTCTCCTAAATATAATTCAAAGCATGAATTAATGCTTGTCATATCCCCGCTCTTCTGACATATACCGAATAGGCATAACGTGCGGGGGAATCCCCCTATGCAACTTCTCACATCGTAAATCCGCCGTATTCCGTGTTTTATTTCCATTGTGTCTCAGGGCGCATGAACTTCTTAACACGAGGAAGGAGCAAGAGATGAGAGGAAGGCTGAAATCACTGTGCGTTACCGTTTTGGCTCTGGCTTTGGTCGTGGCTTATTGCGGGGTGGCCATGGCCAAGGACATCACCGTGGGCGTGAGTTGGTCCAACTTCCAGGAGGAGCGCTGGAGGACCGACGAAGCAGCCATCAAAAAACAACTCGAGGCCATGGGCGCCAAGTACATCAGCGCCGATGCACAGGCCAACGCCGCCAAACAGATTTCCGACGTCGAAACCCTCATTTCCCGGGGCGTGGACGCCCTGATCATCCTGTCCTGGGACTCCGAGGCCGTTCTTCCGGCCGTTGCCAAGGCCGAGGCCGAGGGCATCCCGGTTGTGGGTTACGACCGCCTCATCGAGAAGGACAGCGTCTTCTACATCACCTTTGACAACAAGGAAGTGGGGCGCCTGCAGGCCGGCGCGGTCTACAAGGTAAAGCCCAAGGGCAACTACGTGTTCATCAAGGGTGCCCCCACCGATCCCAACGCCGACTTCCTGCACTCCGGACAGCTGGAAGTGCTACAGGCAGCCATTGACAAGGGCGACATCAAAATCGTGGGCGAGCAGTACACAGACGGTTGGAAGCCCGAAGTGGCCCAGAAGAACATGGAGCAGATCCTCACCGCCACCAACAACAAGGTCGACGCGGTCGTGGCCTCCAACGACGGCACAGCCGGCGGCGTCATCGCGGCCCTCACCGCCCAGGGCATGGAAGGCATCACCCCTGTCTCCGGCCAGGACGGCGACCATGCCGCCCTGAACCGCGTGGCCCTCGGCACCCAGACCGTGAGCGTATGGAAGGATGCCCGAGAGCTGGGCAAGGGCGCCGCCGAGGTGGCCGTGAAGCTGGCCAAGGGCGAGAAAGTCGACAACGCCATCGACTGGTCCGGCGGCCCCAAGGGCGTCAAGATGAAGGCAATTCTCCTCAAACCCATTCCCATCACCAAGGACAAGCTCAACTTGGTAATCGACGCGGGCTGGATCTCCAAGGACGTCGCCTGCCAGGGCGTCAAGGGTGACGACGCTCCCGCGGCCTGCAAATAGAACATATGTAAAATCACCTGGGGGTGCTTCGGGTTCCCGGAGCGCCCCCCAGTGCACATTTCCCCTGTAATGTGCTAAGGGACTCCTGCGGCCTGGCGGGAATTGTGCGCATCCAACAGTAAGCCCACGAGGGGTGGTGTATATGGACAATGCATGCCCGGTGAAGAAAAACGGTACGTCCGGTTTCTCCCAACTCTGCTGCACACTGGAACTGGACACCCGCATGTTGGCCATGATTATTGCCTTGCTGGCCATCTGGTTGCTGTTGGGCTACCTGACGGGCGGCATATTCTTCACCGCGCGAAACCTGTACAATCTCGCCGTGCAGAGCAGTGTCTACGGCATCATGGCCACCGGCATGGTGCTGGTGATCGTGGCTCGCCACATCGACCTCTCAGTGGGCTCGCTGCTGGGCTTCACCGGCATGGTCATCGCCTACATGCAGACACCGCAGCCTCTGGGCCTGGGCATCGCCTGGCCCATCACCATGATCACGGGCCTGGTCCTCGGAGCCCTGGTGGGGCTCTGGCAGGGGTGGTGGGTGGCCTACCGCAAAGTCCCGGCCTTCGTGGTGACCCTGGCCGGTCTGATGATGTTCCGAGGCGCGGCCTACCTGGTCACCGAAGGCAGAACCATGGCGCCCATGAATAAGACCTACCAGCTCCTCGGCGGCGGCATAGACGGCTCCATCGGCGCCACGTGGAGCTGGGCTCTGGGCGTCCTGGCCATCGCCTTTCTGCTCTTCTGCACGCTCCGCTCCCGCATGCGTCGCCAGCGCTATGGATTCACGCCGAAACCCCTGTGGGCGGACATCCTCATTTTTCTGTGCAGCGCGGCGCTCATCGTGAGCTTCGTGCTGGTCATGAACTCCTACTACAAGCCACGCACCGAGATACCGCGCGGCATCCCCGTGCCGGTGCTCATCCTCATCGCCGTGGTGCTGATCATGACCCTGGTGGCCAAGACCACCAAATTCGGTCGTTATGTGTTCTCCATCGGCGGCAGCCCGGAGGCGGCGGAGCTGGCGGGCATCAACGTGCCCCTGGTCACCATGGGCATATTCGTCATCATGGGACTGCTCAGCTCGGTGGGTGCGGTCATTACCACCGCCCGGCTCAACTCCGGCCTTAACTCCATGGGCATGCTCGACGAGTTGAACGTCATCGCGGCCGCGGTCATCGGCGGCTCCTCCCTGGCCGGGGGTATCGGCACCATCCCCGGAGCCATTCTGGGGGCCGTGATCATGCAGAGCATGGAAAACGGCATCGTGCTGCTGGGTTTTTCCAGCGCAGTGCGGCAGGTGGTAATAGGCGCCGTGCTCGTGGTGGCGGTCTGGTTCGACGTGGTCTACAACAAGAACAAAAAATAGGGGACAGGGAATATGAGCGCCACCCCTCTGGTTGAAATGCGGCACATTCATAAACGCTTCGGCGGCGTGCGCGCCGTGGAGGACGTCAGCGTGGACCTGTACCCCGGCGAGGTGGTCGGGATTCTGGGGCACAACGGCGCGGGCAAGACCGTGCTCATGAAGACGCTCTCCGGCGCCATCCCCGCGGACTCCGGCGAAATCCTGATCAACGGCGAAAAGGTCGAGATCCGCCAACCCCGCGACGCCCGCAAATACGGCATCGAGACCATCTACCAGACCCTGGCTCTGGCCGACAATCTGGACGCGCCAGCCAACCTCTTCATGGGGCGGGAAATCACCACGGCCATCGGCACCCTGGACGACAGCGCCATGGAGAACGAGACCCGCAAGGTCATCAAGCGCCTCAACCCCCAGTTCACAAACATCAAGGAGCCGGTGAAATCCATGTCCGGTGGGCAGCGGCAATCCATCGCCATCGCCCGGGCCATCTACTTCAACGCCCGCATCCTGATCATGGACGAGCCCACAGCGGCCCTGGGCCCCCACGAGACCGCCATGGTGGCGGAGCTGATCAAACAGCTCAAGAACGAGGGCATCGGCATATTCCTCATCAGCCACGACCTGCACGACGTCTTCGACCTCTCGGACCGGGTGTCCGTGATGATGAACGGCCGCCTGGTGGGCAGCTGCCACACCAAGGATGTGACCAAGGACGAGGTCCTGGCCATGATCATCATGGGCAAGGTGCCGGAGGGCAAGACGGCTCACGCAGGCGCCTGAGCCGTCCCACCGTGAACATTCCCCAACCAGTCAGACATGGCTGATCGCTCAAAGGCGCGTTTCCGGCGTGCAAGAGTCGAAAAGCTCTAGCCCAGCCGGCTGAAAAACACTCGAAGGGAATTTTTCCGAACTCACATCGGGGAGAACGGGGGGCTCGCGCCCCCCGTCCTCCCACACCACCGGGCATACGGTTCCGTACCACGGCGGTTCCTGCCTGCTTGGCGTCATTTCTCTGAATGCCTGTCGGACTATAAGCACCTAGCCCTGCCTCACGGATTCCATCCGTTACTTCCAGCTTTAAGGCCCCTTACGGGCATCTGCCCAATCCAAACAAGAGGACAGTGTTCATGCCTCGCTTGGCAGGTTTGACCCTTCGTCGGGTGGTTAGGTCGACTACTGTGGCCTCGGCTGACTTCTGTTCGCCCATCTCGACACGTTACCGTGCCGATAGCGCATGGCAGGCGAACAGACCTCCCCGGGTAATGCGCGCGACCTTCCTGCTTATACCCGCCGCATATACGTCCATGCTTTCCGTACAAGTATCGGGCTTTGAAGATATTGGCCTCCTCACCCAGCATGACCGCCTCATATGCGATTTCTGTTCGTCGGGTCAGCATTTTGCCTGCGGCTTCCTTCGGATTCCATCTCGCGATGGACACCCTTGCCGTCCGGCTAGCAGTTCCCCTTGTCGGGCCTGCGGAGGACTTTCACCTCCAAGTCACCAGGCAGGCACCACACCTGCCCGGATGGTGCTCACTCACCACGCGCCCTGCCGGGCGCACTAATAAGAGAAATGGGATTTTCTCCGCAATATCCATACAGATCGCTATCCCCACCACCAAATCCAATGGAATCCTTGGCCGTCCATTTCCCTACCTCCGCATCATAATCCCTGAAACCAAACCGTACCAGTCCAGTATCAGCATCATACAGTCCACCGGCAAAGCCGAAGGGCACTGCAAGTGCTTCGTTGCTATCCTCCAGCACATTGCCGAAAGAGTCGTAGGTCACGGACTTGACCATAGTACCGCTGGCATCGGCAACGGCGCGCAAAGAGCCGACCTGGTCGCAGGCCAGGTAGTAGGTCTGCCCGCCTGTCTCCATGGCCACGGGCATGCGGGCGTCGGAATACAGGAAGCGGGATTTCAAAGAGCCGTCGGCATTGTACACGGCCAGGAGCTGCGTGCGCCCCTGCCATAGATATTTCTCTGTTACCACTTCGTCCACATATAACGCGGAGCGCATAAAATTGAAAGGCGCGCTCCGGCGGCTGCGCCGCTGTGCCCTGCCTTTGGCGTGGCCGTTCTTACCCCTTCGATCATCAAAATGTTACACATTTTGGATCTCAGTTGTACTTGGCAACGCGTCGGCCAAGGGCGTCGTTCTTGTAGGCGATGGTGCTGCCGTCCGGGAGGCCTACGGCAAGCAGCTCGCCTGTGGAGGCGTATGTGTAGGTGGTGGTCTCGCCGTCAACTGTCTTGCTGGTCAGGAAGCCGTCGGCGTCGTACTCGTATGTGGTATCTCCGGCCTGGAGCAGGCGGTGGTCCGCAGCATAGGAGTAGGAGCGTTCGTCAATGTCCCGCCAGGCGTTTGTCTCCAGGGAGCGCGCGCCATTGGCGCCGTAGGCGTACTCGTAGAAGAAAAAGGCGATGTATGACGACTAATCTTTATCTACAAAGGCTATCATAGAGATGACGGATGGTGTTTAAACAGCACTTCTAAAGATAAAATAAGCCTGCATTATGCTTATGTGTCGAGAGTAAACCCACAGATTATGTCTAACTAAACGCACAACAATGGCATTCAAAGGAAGTAAAGGAATTCAAATAGTGATTGGGGCTAATTATTTAAAAAACAGAGAACATACACTTGACTCCTGCAAAATATATTTCAGAGGTGCAGAACTCACTAAAATAATGAAAAATTATTGCAATTTCATGATTATGTCCTCATTGCCATGGAAATTTTAACATTTCAAGGCA
The DNA here is from genome assembly GCA_963674665.2 of Desulfovibrionaceae bacterium. GTDB lineage: Bacteria > Desulfobacterota > Desulfovibrionia > Desulfovibrionales > Desulfovibrionaceae. The sequence continues at coordinate 159,229 of CAXXPL010000003.1, forward strand.
TTAATCGCCGTTGGCTTGGCGCTTGTGCATACCTGTGTTGAAAAATCAAAAATCTATATAAGTGTTTATTTGGTTTGTAAGAAGGTATTTAATCGTACCATCGTGAGAAATTGACAATAACCAAGAAAACGTTGAGTCAAATATGTCTATGTCATCAGAGCTAGGATACCATATGTCGCTAAAATACATATTTAAGTCGGCAAAATACAGCTCATCGATATTATCAAAACGATACCAATTTACATAAACTTTTTGTTGAGGATGGATGTTTATTTCACAAAGAAGACTTTTTAGTAGAAAGTCTTCATTATTCGCATTGACATTTTTTACTAATGTTTCAAGCTCATTTATTTTTTTTACTAGTTGATCGGGCGAGAAATACCCCCCTATCGCTTTTAATAGTTTATCATATATAAGCTGGATTTTATCAAAAGTTAACGAATTGAACGCCGGAAAATCATCTGCTGGATTATTCCTTTTAAAATGCTCTATTTTAAAATTTTCCATAAAAAACACTTTAGTCCTAATGGTTACCAGAGTGACGAATTGGTAGAATTACATGTTCCAATACAAAGCATAGCAAGGAGTTTAACTTTGTGAACCGACCAAAGTGGCTTTAAGAACACCGAATAGCGGAGGTCTGCTCAATTCACTTACCCTTCAACTCTAACCGTCTAATATGTTAGTGAACCATATTAATGGACAAAACATTGCAAGCCCCCCGGAAAAGCCGGGGACTTCTTAACGGATAAAAATGTCACTAGCACCTTAGGAATTGTTCAAAAATTAAATATGTTTTTTTACTCTCGCCTGCAGCCAGTAATAGGCCAATTACGTTAGGGAAAGTATAGATTATTTATCAACAGCTCCTTAGTCAATACAGGGGCAGGGGGAATCGAGATCTTGAGGCAGAGGAATCATATCATCCTCTGGACCAGCAAGTTCCCCTGAGATTGCATCAAAAGGGTCTAACATACTACCGATAAATCCCAAAATTCCATTGATAATTGGCACAGCACCGTATCGTGCTCCTTTACCTTTTTTACCCTTTGTGTAATCCCACCAATTGATATGAGGTTGTGATTCCGGAGAACATGAAGGGGCACCAGGGTGTGCAGGATCAAGACGGTATCCTTTCTGGGGTGTACCGTGCTGAGGGCTGCCCCATTTACCAGGTTTGCCTTTTGGTAGTGAACCACCAAGTTCTTTATGTACTTTTTTTAGGGCTTTTTTAATTGCACTGAACGGTATGCCCAAAAGTCCATTCGGATCTATAACAATGATTGGATTATTTTGGACATACCCATACAAATCACTATCCTCTCCATTAAACCCAATTAAATCTTTCGCCGTCCATCTCCCAACCTCCGCATCATAATCACGGTACCCAAACCGTACCAATCCAGTATAAGCGTCATACAGCCCACCGGCAAAGCCGAAGGGTACTTCCAAAGTAGGGGCGGAGTCCTCCAGCACATTGCCGAAAGAATCGTAGGTCACGGTCTTGACCACGGTTCCGCTGGCATCGGCAACGGCGCGCAAAGAGCCGACCTGGTCGCAGGCCAGGTAATAGGTCTGGCCGTCGGCTTCCATTGCCACGGGCATGCGGGCATCGGCATACAGGAAGCGGGATTTCAAAGAACCGGAGCCGTCGTATATGGCCAGGAGCTGCGTGCGCCCCTGCCATAGGTATTTCTCTGTTACCACCCCATCCACATACTTGGCAACGCGTCGGCCAAGGGCGTCGTTTTCATAGGCAATGGTGCTGCCGTCCGGAAGGCCCACGGCAAGCAGCTCGCCTGTGGAGGCGTAGGTGTAAGTGGTGGTTTCGCCGTCAACTGTCTTGCTGGTCAGGAAGCCGTCAGCGTCGTATTCGTATTACTCAGAGCAGAAAATGAAATTTTCGTGCTCTGAGTTATGCAAATCGCCACGCCAAAGGCGTGGCAGTGCGGCGAAAGCCGCCTGAGCGCGCCGTTACGCCGTATGCGCTCTGATTTGTATTGGTATCCCCGGCCTGGAGCAGGCGGTGGTCCGCGCCATAGGAGTAGGAGCGTTCGTCAATGTCCCGCCAGGCGTTTGTCTCCAGTGAGCGCGCACCATTGGCGCCGTAGATGTACTCTTCCTTGATCTCGCCATTGGCCGTGACTTCTGTGAGGCGGCCAAGGGAGTCGTAGGCGTACTCGTAGAGCGTGGAGGAGCCGTTAAGGGTCTCGGTCTTGCTGGTTATGCGGCCCGCGTTGTCGCGCTCCACTTCCCAGCTATAGAGCTCGGAGCCATTGACGGTCACTGAACTGCCGGACTGCTCTCCGAATTGCGTGAACGCGCGGCTCAGGGCCAGGGCGCCGCCGCTGTCCTCATCGCTCACCGCGAGGGGCAGGCCATTGTTCGCGTCGCGTTCGATGGTGAAGTCTCCGGCGCCGGTGAGCAGGCCGTCGTTGTCATAGGAGTACAGGACAGCGCCCCCGGCATAGGTGAGGGAGGTGATGTCGAAATCATCATTGCAATTACTTGGAGCGCAAAAGGACTAACGGCGCGCTCCGCGGCTGCGCCGCTTGGCCTCGCCTTTGGCGTGGCCGTACTCATAACTTCGAGCGACAAAATGGAAGACCATTTTGGCTCTTAGTTATAAGCGAACTCCAGGGTGGCGTTCAGTTCGCCGGTCTGGCTGAGGGACGTGAGCAGGGAGCCGTCGTAGGTGAAGGCCATGGCCTCGTCACCCCGGGTGATGGACTCCACCTCGTGTCGCATTGCAACTTTCAGCATTGCAAATATCTATACTTGTTGCGACACGATGGGCGGACGCAGTTCGCCCCGCCGCCATCGGCGGTGTAAGCACGCTGAAAACCGCGTTTTTCAGCGTGCGATCTTCCACACAATTCATGTCTATGAATTGTGCGGACATCATGTCATGTCCCGCAGAAGTAGGTGAAGGTGGTCTCGCCTTCCGGGGTCTGGATGGACTGGAGCTTGCCGTTGCCATAGGTGTTCACGATCTCGTTGCCCGAGGGCATGACCGTGCGCGACCGTGCAGACTGGGGCGGCGGTCGTTGTCATAGTAGTAGTGGTAGATGTTTTCCGAGAGCCCGGAATCAGCGGGCACATCGTACTGGCTGTTGCGGTTGACCTCGGTGTAGCCGAAGGTGTGCTCCGAGGCGTTGGGCACGGTGAGGCTGGTGAGGTTGCCGTTGTTGTCGTAGCTGAAGTCTATGGTGGAGCTGTCCGGGCGCACGATGCCGGTGCGGCGGCCATTGGCGTCATAGGTGAAGCTGGTGACGCGCTGCAGGGGGTCGGTGACCGTGGCCAGGTTGCCGTTGTCGTCATAGGTGAAGCTCACGGTGCGCTGGTCCGTGTCGCCCCCTCTGGTGGCGGCAGTGAGCCGACCACGGGAGTCGTAGGCATAGGTTGTGGGGTAGAGCCCGGCTATGCCTTTTTCCTGCGTCAGCAGGGTTTCGGTGTCATAGGTCTCGGTGGAGACGCGCACCTCCGGGGAAATGGCGGTGATCACGCCGGCGCCGATATTCTCCTCCACGGTGTAGGTTCTGCCATTGAGCGTGCGCGTGTCCACGATCCTGTCGTAGGCGCCGTCCTCGTCGTCGTCCAGGTATTCCCGCAGCTGCCCCATGACGCGGCTCAGGCCGCTCTCCGTGGAGGTGACGCCGGTGGCCAGGTACGGGGTCTTGTACTCGGGATCGAGGTCAAAATAGAAGTCCAGGGAGGTGCCGCAGGAGAGCTCCTTGCTCACGTACAGCTCGTCCTCGCTGCGGTAGTACTCGGAGACGCTGCCGTCAGGGGCGGTGATTGTGGATTTGAGCGCGCCCCCTTCATTGCTGTCCTGATAGGTGGTGAGCTGCCCCTCGGCGGAGAGCACGGTGGTAGTGACGCCCTGGTCCGTGGTATATTGATCGTACTGCCAATGCCCCCCTGCGGGGTCCTCGGCGTCGATGACATGTCCGTAATCGTTGTAGAGATAGGTGTAGGCGTTGTCCCTGGGGTCGGTGTAGGTGCTGAGCAGACCGCCCGTGTCATAGACAAAGGTGTGGGTCTCGCCCCCGGGCCAGGCCAGGGCGGTGAGCTCGCCGTCTTCATCATGGGTCAGGGCGGTGCGCAGGCTGTCCGGGGAGACAATGGCCGTGGCGATTCCTTCGGCGTCGCGCTCGATGGTGACGCGGTCGCCGAAGCGGTCCACTTGGGCCACGAGGTTGCCGTTGTCATCGTATTCAAAGGTGAGCAGGGTCTTGCCGGTGGCCAGGTCAATGGTGCGCTCGTGGCGGCCATCCTCGGTCATGACGTAGCCCTGGCCGTTCTCGTCCGGGAACAGGACCTCGCCGGCATTGAGCAGGCGCCTGACGCTCTGGCTCTGGACAACACGCCCCATCACGGTACGGCAGTAGGTAGTGTTATCCCAAGAGCTGGCAAAGGCCAGAGAACCATCAGGGGCAAGGGCGATATCGGTCAAGCCGCCATCACATTGGATAGAGAGGGTCGCGGCGGATCCATCGCTGAAGGCTTCGCAATCACTCCCCGGGGGGCATCCGATTACCGTGCGGAGGAGTCCATCCGACCCCACTTTCCGTACACGGCAAGTCCCCTTGAACTCGACAATATAGAGGTTTCCCTGGTCGTCGACGTCAATATCCTTTGGATAATTCAAGGACGATTTCGTGGCCAGGCCGCCATCCAGGGAGTCGCCTATGCTCCAGTCTCCGGCGACAGTGGTGATTATACCGTCAGGGGAGATTTTCCTTACCACATGGTTATGAAAAATACTGATATAAACATGGTTCATCCGGCTCAAGCGTCCTTTTGACAAAATGAAGGGACATGGCGTCCAATCGATTTTTCTACCACAGAGAATCGAAAGGAGTATCCGCCATGTCCACGAGTTTCATTTACCACGCTTTCGGCCTGCAAGGCTATGACTATGTCCGCCAGTCCTTCGTTGCCGGAAGCGTGATCCTCTGGATTCGGCCCAAAGCGAAGTTGATCCGCTGTCCCAGGTGCAAGAGCTTCAAGGTGATCAGGCGAGGCAGCGCAGAGCGCTGGCTGCGCACTGTGCCCATCGGTTTCAAACCGGTCTGGTTGGCTGTTGATGTCCCTCGAGTGCAGTGCCGGGATTGCGGTTGCACCCGCCGCATCGACATCAACATAGCTGAGCCCAGGCGTTGGTATACAAGGGCTTTTGAGCGTTTTGTCCTGATACTGACGAAGATGATGACCATGCTTGACGTGGCGAATATGCTGGGGATTGGTTGGGACTGTGTGAAGGACATCTTCAAGCGACACCTGCGGCGGCGGTTTGCAAGGCCGCGCCTGTCCGGTCTCAAGTACATCGCCATTGACGAGATCAGTGTTCGCAAGGGACACAAGTATGTGACCCTGGTCATGGACATCAAGAGTGGAGCCGTCGTGTTTGTGGGGGACGGCAAAGGCGCGGATGCGCTCGTTCCCTTCTGGAAACGGCTGAAGCGCAGCAAGGCCAAAATCCAAGCCGTGGCGACCGACCTGAGCAATGCATATATCTCTGCCGTACTTGAAAATCTGCCGGGTGTACCTCTGGTCTTTGACCACTTCCATGTGGTGAAGCTGATGAACGACAAGCTCACGCAAATTCGACGCAAGCTCTACCACGAACTCAAGGACACTCTGGAGCGGGACGTGCTGAAGGGAAGCCGCTGGATTCTGTTGAAGAATCCAGACAACCTGGACGCGGACAAAGACGAGCCAGACCGGCTCCAGCAAGCTCTGCAAATGAACGAGCCTCTGGCCAAGGCCTACTACCTCAAGGAAGATTTGCGCCAGATATGGAGCCAGGGGGACAAGGAAGAAGCTGAAAAGTTCCTGGATGGCTGGATCAAACGTGCAGACAGTTCGGGCGTGCCGCAGCTGAAAACGATGGCCCAGACCATGGCCGGAAGGCGCTTCGGCATCCTCGCCTGGTACGATCACTCCATCTCCTCAGGACCAATGGAAGGAACAAACAACAAAATCAAGACAATGAAGCGACAGGCATACGGCTACCGAGATCACGAGTTCTTCAAGCTCAGAATCATGGGCATTCATGAAGCGAAGTACGCTCTAGCCGGATGAGCCATAAACATTTCCATCATGATCAACCGCGAGACCAGAGGGATAAAAAATAAACGCATCCAGGGCCGGGCCACCATCTCCGATTACTCCCCAGACTCCTGGTCCAGCGATGGTATTGATGATGCCATCCGGGGTGATCATACGTATTACTCTGTTGCTTTGGTCCGCGAAGTACACGTTTTGGTTGTCATCAACTGCGATATGGAGATGTTGGCCGATGCTTGCCTCGGTGGCGGGGCCGCCGTCACCGTCATACCCCGAGGTGCCGTTGCCGGCCACATGGCGCAGGATACCGTCATTGTCGATTTTAAAGAGGTAATATCCCTGGTTATTGAGCCCAAACGTATTGAAATAAATCTCGCCATTGGGCGCAACATGGATGTCTATCACATAGGGGATGGTGGCATCCTTTGCCGGTCCGTCCACACCGCTGAGCTCGGAAGTCCCGGGTTCGCCGCAGATGACTTCGGGTGCTTCTCCACTGTCCGGATCAAAGCTGTAAATCGCGTAATATATACCATACAAGTACTTTCCATCGGCCGTGACATCGAAACTGGAGCCCGGTTCCGATGTTCCCACCTCGTCCGCATAGAACAGGTCAAAGGTGGCGGTGGTGTTTTCCAGAGTGGTGCCATCGCCCTTGTACAGGCGCACGGGGTTCACCGGGTCGAGACGGTGGTGGGTGGAGAGGGTCCAGCCCTGGCCAAGCTCGTCCCTGGAGATGGCCGTGGTGGTCATCTCGTGGGTGTAGGTGGTCCACATGGTGTACGGGGAGCGCACATTCACGGTGGTGCCCCCTGTTCCGGGGAGGCCAAAGGCCTTGGCCGTGGCAGCGGGGATGGCAAAGGTGGCCTGATAGGTGTAGCCGATCCTGATGGTCATCTTGGCGTCAGGAGCGGGATCGCCATTGTAGTCAAGACCGTCCCACTCGATGGTGTCCGTGAGGTTGGCCTGTGGCCCATACTCCCTGGTGATGCTTTTTCCAGCCACGTCGACCTTGAGCTTGATGCCGATGCAGGGTTCGGGAAGGGTGTCACCGCTCAGGGGAATGTCCACCACCTGGATATATCCAGGGGCGCGGTCGCTGGCATACACGGCCCGCACATCCGTCCCTGGGATGGCCAGGTCCTTGTGGTAGACCTGATCGCGGTGGGAGACATGGGAGCCGGTGTTGTTCTTGCACTTCTCGCACTCCGGGGGCGCCGGGATAGCGTCGGGGGTAACCGCCCCTGGAGGCAGAGCAACTGGATAGTTGCAATCCCAGGGGGAGAAGTGGGTGAGCTTGGCCAGCATGCAGGTATCGCCGGGGGTGGCGTCCTCACGCCCCTTGACCTCGTCGGTCAGGACGCCGTCGTTGTCCAGGTCGTCGGCCACGCCGTCGCCGTCGGCATCCAGGGCGTCCACGAGGCCGTCGTTGTCCGTGTCCAACAGCTGGACGATAAGGCCGTTTTCCGCGGGAACCCAGGCAGCCTCCTTGCGGTCGTAATACCCCACAGGGACGGTCAGCCCCACGTCAAAGCCGAGGAAGTTGTCCAACCACATGGAAACCGGCGAGTCGAACTGGACCTCGTCCGCGCCGTCCACGGTGAACTCGCCGCACCAGGTGAACATGGACATGGCCGGCAGCTCCGCAGGCATGGATTCGGGAGTGGGGAACTCGGTGACGCGCACGGTATACTGCGTCATCTCGGTTTCGTTTCCATCCTCATCCACGCTGTAGGCCTTGATATCGCCCGGGAAGACCACGGTCACGGACCTGGAGCCATATTCGTCGGATATCTCGGTGCTCTTGTGCACGGAAACGCTGGAGGGATCGCCATCCGGTGCGATGGTGGTGGCGGCGGAGTCAAAGGCCACAAGGGTGACGGCATCCACGGCCACGACACCGTTCCAGGGCACCTGGATGTTCCGCTGCGCCTGGATGTAGCCATTCTTTACCGTTTATGGATATGCAATTTGTAAAGGAACAGATGGGGCATGCAGACATTACGACTACAATAAATATTTACGGACAGTTGGTCAGAGAGAACATGTCAGACAGGCTTGCAGCCTCAGAGGCGCAACAATTTTCAAAAATGGCTGTAACCAAAACGTCACAACAACCATACAAAAAGGGGTTGGAATGGCATCCAACCCCTTGATTTTATGGTGCGCCCGAGAGGATTCGAACCTCTGGCCTACGGATTCGTAGAAAGAGAGTTGGGCGTGTCCCTCTATATCCCGATCTTGCCAGATATGTCCCAATCATGTCTAATTTTTAGAAAAGTTGGATCGATTTTTCGATTCGTCTTGCCTTCGTTTACCCTATTTATCCCGCCATTGCCTGCAAGTTTTACACGTATTGTACACGTAGGGGGTTTTGGCTTGAAGGCATCAAATATTGAAAGTTAAATACAAGTTTTGGTAAGGTGTTGCCATGTCATCAAATCACTCTGACTCAACCAGAGCTGCTTTAAAACAGCAAATTGCTTCCCGCCTATCTCAACTAGATGCCCGTGTATTCGAAAATATAATTTTCGACCTTCTCATCGAAGAGGGACTTGGAAACGTATCATGGAGAACTCCAGGGCCAGATGGCGGGAGAGATATTGAGGGTATATTTTATCTTAAAGATTTCTCGGGGGTTCAGAGCTCAGAAAGGTGGTTTGTTGAGTGCAAGCGCCATAAAAAATCTCTAGATTGGCCAGCGATTTTCAATAAGATAGCATATGCTGTTTCAAATAATGCAGAATATCTTCTTGTCGCGACAACCTCTTCTTTGTCTCCCCCTTGCTTAAATGAAGTAGAGAAATGGAATAAAAGCTCAAAGTTTCCAAAAATACGTAATTGGATACTATCCGACATTGTTAATCTTGTTATTCGCCATAGTAATGTTTTTACAAAATACTTTTTCGAATTAATTAATCTAAGTCTTGCAGAACCATTTTTGGATTTATCTCTGCAATTAACTCGTTTGATTCAAAATATATGCATTTCATTTGAATTCAAAAGCCTTTCCAATGAAATTCTTGAGGCGGCTTCGGCAGTAAGTGAACTACTATATACGAAGACAGAAAATTTTAAATCACTTGGGGAGCTGACATTACATAAGTGCAATCAAGATGATCTTTTTCATTGGCTTACGATTTCAGAAGACACCTTATTGATTGATTTTGATCACCAAGCGATCCGTGCATTTTTAGCAAGCTTAAGATATATATCAAAATCGGATGTGATAAAGATAAAAAGATTAGGACATGAATATGTTGTTGAGATCAACAAAATGTTAGATAATTTTGATAAAGCTGATTTGGAATCCAACCAACTGCTCAATGATATTTGTTTTTGGGGTAACTTTCACTACAACATTGATGGTCATAGCTTAAAGGTGTTTTTGAAGTAATGGAAAATGAATCTTTATTTTATCAAAAAGACGGATTGCGTTTGATTTCAAATTTCGTACATCAGATTATTCATCCATTAAATGGTGTTATTGGAATTCTTGACAACATAATTGACGGAACAATTGATGAAAGCAGAAGAGAGCAGAGAACAAAAGCAGCAAAAGGACAATTAGAGGCCTTGGAAGTTTTAATACGAAATTTGGCTTTTTTTGCAGAGTTGTCAGCAACAAATGCTTTGGCGAGTGTTGGTAAAACTTCAAAAATATGCGTTGTGCCTCAAGTCGTTATTGAGTCTGCAATGTTCTTTCAAGAACAAGCAGCGAATAAGGGGATCAAGATTGAATTAGTCAATAGGCATGAGCAGTTTTCGATCACAGGGAACCCAGACCTACTAAAGCAAGTATTTATGAACATATTTGATAACTATGTCAAATATGGCCTTGATCATTCAACTGTAACAGTTGAGCAGCGGGTGCAAAAGAAGTCAAACGATTTGCTTATTGAGATATCGGGGCAGTGCATAGCTTTTGACAATGCGTCGTCCGAAACGTTGTTTAACGTTGGCGTCCGGGGAGATGAAGCAAAAAAAGTATTGTCCTCTGGAACAGGGCTCGGTTTATATATATGTAAAGAGATTCTTGGAAAAGTTTTCAATGGAGAAATCTCTGCTGAATATGCGTATAAATCGTCTACCTCATTTTTCCGCATTTATTTTTCTAAATGAGAGAAAAATAGTGAGTAATAAAAAGTCAATACTTATTGTAGATGATGAGCCATATGCTTTTGGTTGGCTTGTGGAATATCTAGAAAAACGGGGCTATAAAGTTGTTTTCTCAAGGAATGTTGATGATGCATTAATTCAGATTGACAGCCTACAGTATAGATTTGTCATAGTTGACATGAACTTACCGGTTTCTAGTAATTTGATTGAGCAATGGGAAAAGACTTCATCTGTTTTTTCAAGGTATCCTGGTTTGATAATAGCTTCTCAAGCTCGAACGAATGGGTATAGAGACCGTCAAGTAGTAATATTTACAGTATTTGCAGATAGTGTTATTCAGAATTTTGCTGCAAACATTGGCTGCACTTATATGCTAAAAGGGCGTCCAGCCCTATTCAAGCGTGAGATTGATGAAGTTCTATCATATGACCCTGCAAGCAAGTGATGCTATTCTGGCACTATCCTCAATCGCCCTTTTTTTCTTGTACATTTCTGTCAGGAATAGCACTCCCTCGTTGATAATCTAGTTGCTTATTTCTTTTGACTTCTTCGCCTTCCTTGAGGTCACAATATCGACTCCTTTTCAACATCTATTTCTGTAGACAGCGCACATATTATTATTTTTTGATTCTTGAGAATATATTCCACGACCGCCTGCGGACCCCAAACTCCGCACACCGGGAATATATCTTCATTCCAGGTAACGATTTTTCATTGAATTTATGCCCAATTGCCCGAAATTACTCTATTTTATTCTTTAAGAAAGACAAGGAATTAGGGGAGTTAGAAGCATTTTAACTTTCATTTTGTATATACCCACAAGCTCTAAACCAGCCCTGAGCATCTTTTGCGAGAACGAAGCTCAGGGCTTTTCCAACAGCGTCAAAGAGCTCTTCATGTGTCCTGGCTTTCATTCCTTTCAGCAGTTCCTTTACTTTGCTCCACATCTTTTCAATAGGATTTAGATCTGGGCTATAAGCCGGTAGAAACCGATAAGAAGCCTGCTTGGCTTCAATGGCAGCGTAAGCATCCTGGGATTTGTGGGCTGAGAGATTGTCCATGATGACGATATCGCCAGGGCGTAGAGAAGGTGCAAGCACCTCTTTGATGTAAGCATCGAACATCTTTCGATCTACCGCCCCAGGAAAGACAATACTCTCAGTTGAGCCATCAAGGCGCACCGAAGAAAGTACGGTTAAGGTTTCCCAACGGCCGCACGGGGCAGAATCATGACAACGCTCTCCATGGATAGAGCGTCCATACAGTCGTGTCATATTTGTTTTTACGCCTGATTCATCAAGAAAAATCAAGGAGTTCACATCCACAGTCCGTTGGAATTCCTCCCATTCAAGCCTAGACTTGACTATATCCTCCCGATCCTGCTCGCTTGCTCGCAGAGTTTTTTTTGAAAGCAAAACCAAGAGATTTAAGAATTTTATGAATTGCAACAAGTGAGCACTGCTTTCTGAAGTGCTGCCGAATCTCCTCCAGGGTGAGGTCCACATTTTCGAGGAGAAGAGCTGTCAGTTCTCGACGCTCATCTTCAGAGAACATTGACGTTCTGTGACCGCGCTGTCGGGCTTCCATTCGTCCGTCTCGTTCAAATTCCCGGATCCACCGACTCACGCTATTTAGATGATACCCCACAATCTCGGCGATTTGCCGCCGTGGGAGTCCTGCCTCGTAAGCCCGTATAGCTATAGCCCGTACTTCCTTGTTCGCTGTTTTCATGCAAGTCAGTCTAGAATATTTTTAGATAATTTGAAAGTTAAAATGCCCTAGTGCATATCTTACACGTATAGTACACGTAGCAATCGAGTAGGGGGATTCCTCGCGGTTTCCCCCTCTCACACCACCGGGCATACCTGCTCGGTACCACGGCGGTTTCTTTTGACTTGTAACACTTGGTATCTTCCTATCAGGCTGACGAGTCCTTGATTTCTGAACCATTCATTGTTCATTGCCTGATGCGCTGTCTGGGTTCTGGACATTCTCCACCACCCTTTTCCCGACAGAGCCTGCATCCATGCGCCGAACTCTTTCACACCGAGACTTATGAAGAATTCAGCCAAAGTCTTAACCCGCTTGCATTGCTTCAGGCGTGCGCAACGTAGTTTCCGTCGTATCCACCCTTCCATCTCCTGGAGGAAGCTTTTGCACTTCGCAAGCTGGAAATACCCCAGCCATCCGATACAGTACGAGTTGAGACGACGTATTCTTTCTTCGAAAGACATCGGCCTGTTACGTTTCAATATCCAACGTATTTGATTCTTGAACCTGACCAGACTCTGGGGTGCTAGGACCAGTCATCCACTTCCCAGAAGACGGTACCCCAGAAACTTACGGTTACTCACATGATCCACGGCACTTTTCTCTTGATTGACCTTTAGCTTAAGTCGTTTCTCCAGAAAACGCGTAACCGATTCCATCACTCTTTCACCGGCCTTGATGCTCTGCACATAAATGTTGCAGTCATCAGCATACCGACAGAAACAGTGACCGCGACGTTCGAGTTCCTTGTCCAGGTCATCAAGAAGCAGATTAGCAAGCAACGGGGACAGAGGACCACCTTGCGGAGTCCCTTCCTCACGCGCTACGCACACTCCGTCTTGCATCATGCCCGAGTTTAAAAAGGCTCGGGTGATCCGCAGGACACGTTTGTCTTTGACGTGACGGGCCAGCCGTGCCATCAAAATATCGTGGTTTACACGGTCGAAGAACTTCTCCAAATCCATGTCCACCACTATGGTACGGCCGTCCTCAACGAATCGTTGTGCCTGAACAAGAGCGTCATGAGCGCCCCGACTTGGACGGAACCCAAAACTCGATTCCGAGAACAACGGATCGAGAATGGGTGTGAGCACCTGCAAGAAGGCCTGTTGCACCAAACGATCCCGCACCGTTGGAATGCCCAGCTGTCGCACTCCACCTCCCGGTTTCGGGATTCGCACTCCCTTAACTGGAAGCGGTCGGTAGGTACCTTCAAGCAGACTCGCAATCAACTCGTCTTTGTTGGTTGAAAGCCATTCGTACAGATCATCAACGGTCATACCGTCGGTTCCTGGCGCGCCCTTGTTGGCTCTCACCCGTTTAAAGGCCTGATTGAGATTTGCCTGTTGGCAAATCAACTCCATGAGATACTGCGTCAAGGCTTGTCCTCCTTCCAACGCCGCGAGCGCTCGCGTACCTCGATGTGCCCAGTTCCGGTTCCGCCTTTACCGGGTGTGTCGAGGCGTGACCTCCCACCTTTCCTGGCGTCCCACGCTCGTCGAGTCGTCAGCGACTACTCCTTGGTCAAAAGATTCGGCCCTTTGCCCGCCAAGGAAACGGACTACTATGGCCTCTGCTGACTTCTCATGGCCCATCCCCGGACATCGCCGTCCAGGTAGTCGGGATCGTCCCGACAGGCAATGAGATCTCCCAGGGTAAGACGCGACTCTTTCCGTCGGGCCTCGCCGGATTTACCTGTACAACTTCCGAATGGTTATGGGGCGTCTTCGTCCAATGCCGAATTACCCAGTTGTACCGGCCTTATATCCGATTTCTGTTCGTCGAGTCCGACTTTTGCCTCCAGCTTCCTCCCCACCCCGCCTCGCGACGACGCAGTTGCCTTCGGCTACCAGTTCCCACCATCAGGGCCTGGAGAGGACTTCCACCTCCTAGATCCGCGCCATGCCTGGCACACAAGAAAAAGGGCCTAGCACGAAGTGCTAAACCCTTTGATTTTATTGGTGCGCCCGAGAGGATTCGAACCTCTGGCCTACGGATTCGTAGTCCGGCGCTCTATCCAGCTGAGCTACGGGCGCGCATTGAAGAAAAATTTTTTAAAGCCAGACATGGGGGTGTGTCAAGCAAAAAGTTCACAGGCATTACAACAAGAAAAACTTTTTCTTTCCATTCAGCATGTTACAAATACAATTTTTCTCACCTTTGCCTGATGTAATCAGCCGAAACAGTACCGACAGAAGCGCCCCTTTACGGTACTTTCACAGTCAGCAGCCGCAATCATTACCGTTATTCCGCGCATCCTCGCGCAGCAGGGTCCGCAGCCGCACGATAAAGGCACGGGTGTCCGGATGCTCCATATCACGGGGGCGCGAGAGGTCGATCTCCTCGTCCGCGGTAAAGCCCCCCGCGTCCTTGCCAAAGACCAGTACACGGTCCGCCAGCTTCACCGCCTCGGTGACGTCATGGGTCACGAACAGCACCGCGGGCCGCAGCTCCTGGTGCAAGGAGAGCAGCAGTTCGTGCATGTCCTCGCGGGTAAGGGCGTCCAGGGCCGCGAAGGGTTCGTCCATGAGCAACAGGCCGGGGCGCAGCACCAGTACCCGCGCCAAGGCCACCCGCTGCTTCATGCCCCCGGAAAGCTCCTCGGGCAGCATCTCACCGCAGCCTTCCAGCCCCACCATGGCCAGCATGCCCTCTGCCAGGCGTCTGCGCTCCCGCTTGGGAACACCCCGCGCCTTGAGGCCAAAGGCCACGTTCTCCCAGACCTTGAGCCAGGGGAACAGCGCATGCTCCTGAAACACCATGGCCTTGTCAGAGGAGGGGGACAGGGACGCCGCCCCTTGAATGAAAATCTCCCCGGACTGGGCCGTGACAAACCCGGCAATCACGTTGAGCAGCGAGGTCTTGCCGCAGCCGCTGGCCCCAAGAATACCCACGATCTCGCCGGGCGCCATGGAAAATGACACGTCGCGCAAAACAGGCCGCTCAGGATGACCAAAATGCAGGGCTATGTCCTTGACCGCCATAAAAGGCGCCGCCACTTCCACCAGAACCTCCGAACATAAGCACGGATAAAGGATTTCAAGAGTTTTCGGGGGGAAACCTTTCTGAAGAAAGGTTCTCCCCCCGGACCCCCTTTCCAAAGACTTATAATAATAAAATTTAGGAAGGGGGAGCGCGAGGGGGAGAACCCTTTCAAAGGGTTTCCCCCTCGCACGCGCCTTTTTCTTATATTTGCTTTCTCTTTTCCGCTCTCTTTCTCTTCCTCACAGTCTCCGGGCGCTGACAAAGCCCAGGCGCATGGCCGAGACCAGCAGCGCGTCGCAGAGCCAGCCGGTGAGCGCTATGAGCACGATGCCGCTCATGATCACGTCCACCCTGCCGAGCATGCGCGCGTCCATGATTACCGCGCCAAGCCCCTGGGCCACGCCAGTGAGCTCTCCCAGCACGAGGTAGGCGAAGGACAGCCCCAGCCCCAGGCGCAGGCCGGTGAGGATGTTGCCCATGCTGGCCGGCAGAATCACGTGCCGCAGCAGCCCCATGCGGTCCAGCCCCAGCATGGTACCGGCGCGGATGTAGTGCACCGGCACGGCGGCCACTCCGGCCATGGTGTTCACATAGATGGGGAAAAAGGCTGCCAGGCCGATGAGGAACACCGTGGTCTTGAACCCGATGCCGAACCAAACCAGGGCAAGGGGCAGCCAGCTGATGCCAGGCACCGAGCGTACGCCGTCGATGAAATGGGTGAACAGCAATCGCATGGGGCGCAAGCGCCCCGACAAGACACCCAGGGGGATGCCCAGAGCGGCGGCAAAAACAAAGCCCGTGACCACCCGGCCGAGGCTGGCGCCCGCGTCCGAGAGGAACCGCCCCGCATAGGCTTCGCTCCCCGAAGGGGCGGCCACATAGGTCCAAAGCGTTTTCCAGACCACATGCGGCGGGGGGAGCATGTATTCGGGCACGATCCCGCCATAGCTCAGCGCGGACCACAGGGCGAGCACCCCGCCCGGCAGCAGGAGCGGCAGGAGCATGCGCGAATGCTTGCGAAGTCTAGCTGTCCACCTCATGATCCCTGTTTATAGCGCTTCACGAAGCCGAGGTCTATGAGCGAGGCGTAGTCAGGCTCGCTCTTGATCACGCCCAGGGCCAGCATGCGTTTGCCTAGGGCCCGAACGCGCTCCACAAAGGCCTCGTCCATGTCCCAAGACAGGACCATGTTGGACGCGGCCAGCTCCAGCACGTCCATTTTCGTGCCGAACTGCGCGGCCCGCCCCAGCCAGATGTCCTTGTGGGAGTTCAGGTATTGCGTGGCCTCGGCGTGCGCCGCCACCTGGGCCTGCACCCTGTCCGGATGCTTTTCCACAGCCTCGCGGGTCACCAGCATGCCCGCATTGATGGTGCCCACGCTGTCGTCATAATAGGGGTAGGCCAGGATGCGGCCAAAGCCCTGGTGCTGCGCCAGGGACGGAAAGGGTTCGCCGGACAGGAAGGCGTCGATGCCCCCCCTTGCCAGGGCGGCGCCCATGTCGAAAAAATCCACGCGCATGAGGGTCACATCCCGCAAAGGGGCGATTCCGTGCTTTTGCAAGGTTTCACGCAGCAGGATCTCGTGCATGGTGCCGGGCACGTAGCCGATCCGCCTGCCTCTTAGATCCTCGACCTTTTGGATGGGGCCGTCCTTTTTCACCACCAGGGCGGAGCACTTCCCGCACAGGGACGCCACCACTACCACGGGCTCGCCCCGCGACGCCGAGGCAATGGCATGGGCCAGGGTGGTGCCGCAGATGTCCAGGCTGCCGGCCAGCAACGCGGCCTTCTGATCTGCGGGGTTGGTAAAGGGCAGGACCTCCACCTTGGAGGCGCTGAACTGGTTGTAAAAATAAGGCTGGATGGTCTGGGCGGTCTTCCAGGTGCCCACACGCCAGACGCTGTCCAGGGCAGAGGCTGACAGCGGAAAAAGCAGGGAGAGAATCGAGGCAAAAAGCATGAATATCCGCGCGCGCATGGAATCTCCTGTGTAAAATATGAAATATCTGGAGGAACGGATTGCGAGGGGGAAACCTTTCTACAGAAAGATTTCCCCCCCGAAAAAACTATCCCAGCCTCTCCTTCCCCCTTTAGAAACAATTGGACGGCAGACCGGGATCCAGATCCATCTCCTGGAAGATGCGGCCGCAGCGCTCCAGGTCCTGCCCCCGTCCTTCTCCGGTGTCGGCGTGCAAATCGCGGGGGCTGGAGCCCACTTCCGGGAAGAACAGGTTGGCGCCGGCCATGAGGGACGCGGTGTGGGGCTCGTGGGTGCAGTGGGCGCGAGGCACGTCGGCCATGACCAGGCGGCTCACGGCCACCATGCGGGCCATTTCCCGCTCCGTGATCATGCCGAAACGCTCCATGGGCGAGCCCGGAAAGTTGATCCTGCGCATGACGCCGGAGTAGGTGGCGCCCA
Organism: Desulfovibrionaceae bacterium; assembly: GCA_963674665.2. GTDB lineage: Bacteria > Desulfobacterota > Desulfovibrionia > Desulfovibrionales > Desulfovibrionaceae. The sequence continues at coordinate 176,594 of CAXXPL010000003.1, forward strand.
TGTCCCTGGCCAGGAGCATGAGTCCGGCGATCTCCTCCAGGCTGTGCTCCGGCCCCACGGGCTCCACGCAATTCATCCAGCGCAGGCCCACGTCCCTGAACACCTGGATGGTCTTGCGGCGTTTTTCGGGATTGAAGGGGGTGTCCCGCCCCTCTCCGAGACGGATGGCGTGGTAGCAGCCCTTGAACCCCGCGGCCAGCAGGGCCTCGCCCTCCTTGTGGGAGATGTCGCGGGTGTTGGCCACCAGTGGCACGGAGACTTCCTTGCCCAGCACCCTGCCCACCTCCAGGAGGCGTTCGAAGCTGTAGAATCCGGTGGTCATGAGGTTCAGGCCGTCGGCGCCCTGCTCCTCCGCGATCCTGGCCCATTCCAGGATCTTCTCCATGCCGAAGTCCACCTTTTCGACGAACACCCCGGCCTTTTCCGTAAGGGAGCAGAACAGGCAGTTGAACTTGCACTGCTCCACGTTGAGGCCGATGTGGAAATGCCGCTCCCCTTTGGGGCCGAAAACGGCACGGGAGATGCGGTTGGCGGTCTCCATGAGGGCGTAGACCTCCCTGGAGTGCAGGTCGAGTTGCAGGAGTTCCACAGCCTCGCCCCGGTCCAACCCCTCGAGGTTTTCCCCCTTGCGCAGCAAATCCTCTATACGGTGATCAATCTTCCAACTCATGATTACGGTGCAGTCCTGTCACAGTGTTGTTGTTTTGCATCCCTGGGCCAAAGCGCGTCCGTAGAGAGATACCTCAAATACAGGGCATTGACAATGGACATCGGCAGTATTCGCGCGTTCCCACTCAATGGAGATTAAATTCACAAGATTCATATTACAGGAACGAGTGATGCATCTCTGAAATATTGCAATAGAATTACTACATTTCCAATACATCTTCACTGTCGAAATAGAATTCGCCTATCCGTTGCATAATGCCCGAACAGCGCACGTGATAGAGGTCACAGCCGTCAGGAGAACACGTGCACGAGCACGATGCCGATAATGAATATGAAGACAGCCACCTCGGGCATGAAAAAGAGGTCGGCCCTGGACAGCCCTATCCGGCGCTGCAGCGCGAAGAACCTCCAAGCCGCGAAGATCAGCATGAGCGGCCCGGCTATGAAGGTGACTATGCCGAGGGTGGACAGCTCCTTGAGCATTTTCTGACTCACGCCCAGGTCCGCAACAAAGAGGTCGATTCTTTCCAGCACAAAACCGAAGGTCATCAACGCTAGGGCGGTACGGCACCAGGCCAGAAAGGTGCGTTGGTTGGCCAGCCTGGTTCGCTCCAGGGAGTAGTCCGTGCGCTGCTCCGCGAGTTTGTTCCGCTCCCTGGCAAGTTGGGTTCGAATTATCTGCTGTTCATTGCTGTTGTCCGCCGTCATGCCACTCTCCCCTCCCGCCTCGGCATCGTTCCAGCCCGTGCGGACGCGCCAGAGTCAAAGAGATGCTTGCCGCCCGAGTCCGAAATCATGAATGAAAAACCTACAAGGACCATATTGAATCATTTCATCTATATTCTTGCAAGCCGGAAAGGCAAGAACACCGGATCACATTTCCTAACAAAAGCAGCTGGAAGCATGGCAACCGGCCAGTATGATACGGTAAACCTGGAAACCCTGATCCGAGGAGCATGAAGGCGAAAAGATCAACGAGTCAAGAAACTATTGACAATAAGGTACCCACCAACCAAGATACCCCGGATAAGACAGCAGGTGGCAAGTCCTGTGCGGCCACAGCCGTGACCCACACATCCCGGGAGCAATCCCTCCTGTAGCCGGAGCCAAGGTTTTCCGCAGCAGTGCCATGCCCCAGAATACGTTAAGCGACTCAAAAGGCTTCACGCCCGACACTCTTTCCCGCCGCATCCGCGTGGTCGACGGCAGGGGGCTGACGGCATTGTGCATCGGAACCGGCATCATCGTTGCCGCGCTGCTCTGGTCCGTGTTCGGGTCCGTACCTGTCAGGATTCAGGGGCAGGGGGTGGTCGTCCCTTCGGGTGGATACCTGAAAGTAGTTGCCCACAACACAGGGCGTGTGGTTGCGAGCCTCACTGCTTCGGGGAAAACCGTGCGCAAGGGGCAGATCATGGTCCTTATTGGGCCGGTCGAAGCGGAGTGGCCCGGAGGCCGGGGAGCGCTACAGTCATCATATATCGAAATCAAGAGCCCCGGGCAGGGCATCGTACGCGAGCTGCCTGCCCGGCCCGGAGACGTGATCGCCGCCGGTTCCCTGATGGCTGTTGTCGAGCCTGTGGGCGCGCCAATGGAGGCTGTGCTGTTCCTGCCCGTACGTGACGCGGAGAACATGACTGCGGGCATGAGTGTACGATTGCGGAGCAGCATACCAGGGCGTGTCACCAGGATCTCGCCCCGTCCGGCAACGCCTTCCGGAACCGCGTCGGACCTGGGCGTTCCCGAGGGATCGTCCCTTGCCGAACTCATCGACCGGATCATCTCGGCCCAGGATGAACCCTGCGCCGCTGTCCACGTGGCACTGGGAGGCATGTTGCCGGCGCAACAAGGGACCGGGATCGTCACCTCGGCCATATGGGGTGAAGTCATGGTCGGGCGGAAGCGCCCCCTGATCATGGCCTTCCCGAGGATTGCGCAACTGATGGGGGCGCAGCGCCCCTTGAATTCGGGAAGCGCGTCATGACCAGGGAGCTCACCCCCGAACTGCTGCGAGAGCTGTACAACCGCCATGCCGGGGAGTTGTGCGCCTACCTGGAGAAGCTGCTGCGAGGCGACAGGGCCTGCGCCGAGGACCTGGTGCAAGAGGCCTTTCTGCTGGCCTGGCGCAAGCGGGAGCAGCTGAGGGACCTGGGAGCGTTCAAGACCTGGCTGTTCACCATCGGCCTAAACCAGCTCCGCCAGGAAAAACGCAAACGCCACCCCATGCCGGTGAAGGAGCCGCAGACCGAGCCCATGGACATCACCCCTGAACAAGAGACCGCCGCCCTGGAACTGCGGGAACGGCTGCGCCGAAGCCTGGACGCGCTCCCCGAGGAGCAGCGCGAGGCCATCATCCTTGTGCGGTTCCAATCCATGTCATTCTCTCAGGCATCCGAGATGCTGCAGATTCCAGAAAACACGGTAAAAACCCGTGTGCGGCGCGGTCTGCTCAAGCTGGCCCAGTGCGTGGACCCCTGCCCGGAGCAGGGCGAGGAATCGAAAAAGTCGATCATCTGAGCGAACCGCAGGTCTTCACCGGAAGCCTCCTCGGTTGCCATCGCCTGTTGAAATTTCCAGAAAAACAACGGGGGAGGAACTTAACATATGAAGATCCTCCCCCGTATGATGTTATCAGAAAATTATATAACAGACTGTCGGACTTAAGTTTTACTTTTTAATATCAATCTGTTATGTTATTTTTATGAGCACACGATTTAGAGACATCGATAGAGATAGGCCCTTGTTACTGTCCCCGGACATGCGAGACTGGGTCCCCGACGACGACATGGTCCATTTTGTGTTGGAGGCTGTGAAGCTTGCTCCGACCGATAGTTTTCAAGTAAACGCGCGTGGAACCGGCTCGAAGCAGTATCCGCCGCGTATGATGCTGGCTTTATTGATTTATTGTTACGCAAATGGCGTTTTCTCTTCGCGTAAAATTGAGCGGGCCACCTATCGGGATGTTGCCGTTCGTTATTTAACGGGCAACACGCACCCAGATCACGACACGATTTGCTCCTTCCGCCGCAAGAACTTTGAAGCGGTCAGCGCCGCTTTTTTGGAAATACTCAAGCTCGCCGGTGAACTAAAGCTACTCAAAGTAGGAAATATCAGCGTCGATGGGACGCACATCAAAGCCAACGCTTCAAAATATAAAAACATTAAGCATAAAAGGGCATGTGAGCTTGAGCAGAAGCTGACGCACGACATCGCCGAACTAATGGCCCAGGCAGAGCACGCCGACTCCTCGTCTGATGACGATGGACAGCGGATCCCACAAGAACTCGCTCGGCGTGAGAAGTTGCTGGGCAAAATGCAAGCGGCCCAAAAAAAGTTGGAAGAGCGTTCACGCAAACGCGCCGAATCCGAAAACGCCGAGTTCGAACGCAAGCGTAGGGCTCGGGAGCAACGAACGGGGCAGCACAGAGGCCGCGCTCCCAAGCCGCCCCAGGATGATCCCAAGGATTCGGAGTCGATAAACATGACTGATGAAGACTCGCGAATCATGCGCAAGACCAATAAGAGCGACTACACACAGTCGTACAATTGCCAAGCCGCAGTAGATGCCGATGGTTCACAACTGGTTCTGCACAGCTATGTGACGAACAACGGCTCAGACAGGAATGAGCTCTTGCCTGCGGTCGTTGGCGTTATGGACGACGTGGGCCAGCCTGTGGCGGTGCTGGCGGACACGGGATATTGCAACATTGAAGCCTGTAAAAAAGTAGAGGAATTGTGCGTAGATCCGTTTGTTCCGCCATGCCGGATGAGCCAACTGAAATATGACTATCGGCCAGAAAAAAAGAAAACCGAAAAATCCGTTACGGATCCATACTTGCGAAAGATGCGTGAAAAACTCGACGGCGAGAAAGGAAGACAACTGTACTCATTGCGTAAGCAAAGTGTTGAGCCGGTTTTTGGGATCATTAAACATACTTTGGGCTTTCGCCAATTTCTCCTTCGAGGTCTAGAAAAAGTGTCTGGGGAATGGAAGCTTGTGTGCTTGGCTTACAATATGAAGCGGCTATTTAAGTTGAAATGCGCCTAAAAAACGACACCTGAGGGGTTTTGGGGCTCAAAATACGCTTTGCAGGTTCAAAAACAAATCTAAGAAGATTTTTCTTGAATGTAAACTCAGCATCAGCCCCCATTCACGGCACGCTGATGCTGAGTTAAGTTCGACAGACTGATAAGATGGCGGAATCAATGGCCGGAGATCCTGGCCACTCCGGTGAATACCAGGGAACGGCCGGTCCAGGCCTCGAGGCGGCCCGAAGAACCGGCGGGCAGGCGAAGGTCGCCCTTTTCCGTGAACGCGTCGCAAAGCCCCTGGCGGTCCAGCCCCTGCAGCTCGATGGTCATCTCGCCGGAGTTCCAGACATCCTGAAGGCTGCCGGCCAGGCCAAAGAGCAGGACGGTGTCCTCTCCAGCGCCCTCGTGATGCACTTCCTCCTCGTCAGAGGACACGTCCCAGATAAATATCTCCCCGGATAAAGGGGCGTCGTCAACAAAACGGGCTTGCGGATTCACCCCTGGGTCGGGGCATTCGTTCCCGCCCCGATCTGCCGGATCTTGCCCCGGTAAGGCGTCGAAGATGCCGGGAGAAGAGGCCCGAGATTCGGCTTGGTCCATGTCGTCATCCAGGATGGTCGACTCGCCGTCCACTTGTCCAGGGTGTCCGGCTCCGCCCACCACCTTGCCCAGTTGGTCCATCTCAAGGGGGGAGTCGTCCAAATCCCCGGTCCGGGACTCGAACAACGCCAGCAGTTCATTGCCGGGGCGGGGCGGCAGGCGCAACACACGCTCCTCCCCCAGCAACTCCCAGGCCTTGCGAACCCGGGCGACTTCGTTGTCGTCCAGCCCTTCAAGCAGAGCAGCGAGGATTAGTTCGTTGTGATCGCTCACAGAAATACTCCCGATTCCCCAAAATGCTTCGAGTCAACCTAAATTTCCGTTCCCACCAATTGGATGCCCCGGATGCTAAATAGTTTCATTCGTACATCCAGTATTGCATCACGGTGCGGGAAGATTAAGTGGTAACGTGAAACAACCGAACCGCAGCACCCTACGGACAACTGACAGCAGTCACACAAAGTCAGCATTCCGCTCGAAATGTCAAGCTCCAAAGGCAGTATCACCAAGCGTATTATTTACACTCGCACCCCTAAAAAAAGCAAGACATTGACGCCGCCTATCAGGATTCTGGAGGCCGTGCCGAAAAACAAGCTGTTTTTCCATTTTGCCGCGCTTTTCTTCCGCCCCGGCACTGGTAAAAAATCTCGCTCCCGGTAATAGTACGCGCCATGAACGGATGCAAAGATGGACGCCGGTGCAAAACGCCGGTGATACTGCAGATGGAGGCCGTGGAGTGCGGCGCCGCGGCCCTCGGCATGGTCCTGGCCTATCACGGCCTGCGCCTGCCACTCAGTGATTTGCGGGGGCAGTGCGGCGTAAACCGGGACGGTTCCAAGGCCGACAACATGATCAAGGCCGCCCGGCGGCTCGGCATGGATGCCCGGGGGTACCGCCGCCCCGCGGAAGCGATGCTCGAGGAGACTCCCCTCCCGGCCATCCTTTTCTGGCGGAAGAGCCATTTCGTGGTGCTGGAGGGTGCTACGCGCCGCAAGGTCCATGTCAACGACCCAGCCTTCGGCCATCGCGCGCTCGACCACGAGGAGTTCCAGCGGGATTATTCCGGCATTGTCCTGGAACTCACCCCCACGGATGCATTCACCCCGAACAGGGGCGGCACCGGCATATTATCCAATCTCTGGCCCAGGCTCGGCCAGGATGCCCCTGCCCTGTGGCTGATCGCGGGCTTTTCCCTGCTGCTGGCGATCTGCTCCCTGGCCCTGCCGGCCTTCAGCAAGATATTCGTTGATCACGTGCTCATGGACAGGCAGCACACCTGGACCGGGGCGCTGGTGGCGGGCATGCTCCTGTCCCTGGCGCTGGTGATCGCCCTGGACTGGCTGCGGCGGCACTACGTCCTGAAGCTCCGCACCAAGCTGTCCCTTGTCTCGGCCAGCGGATTCATGTGGCACCTGCTCAAGCTCCCGGGCACGTTCTTTTCACAGCGCTTCGCGCCGGAACTCACCCAGCGCGCCGGCCTGAACGAGGAGCTATCCCGGCTCCTCTCCTCCCAGTCCGCAACGGCGTTCCTGAGTCTGATCCTTGCGGTGGTGCATCTCAGCGCCATTTGCCTCTACGCGCCCGCCCAGGCAGGGATATCCCTGGCAGCCCTGCTCTGTGCCGCGCTCCTCGCCCTCCTCGGGGGACGCTCCAGGAGCGGCGAATATCCCCGCCTGGCGCAGGAGCAGGCCAGGATGGAGGCGGACACCATGGCGGCGCTGCAAAACATCGAAACCATCAAGGCCCAGGGGCTGGAGCATGAGGTTTTCTCCTCCTGGGGCGGGCATCTGGATACCCTGCTCCAGGCCCGCAAACAGCTGGAGCATATTGCCACGCTGCTGCGCTCCGGGCCGCTGCTGCTCTCCGGAATCGCCAACCTGGCGGTCATCGGCCTGGGCGCCTGGCATGTGACACAGGGGCGCATGACCCTTGGAGATCTCGTGGCCGTTCAGCTGCTGGTGAACATGCTCTTTGCCGAAGGTGTCCGCATGGCGCCCCTCGCCGAGGGACTGCGGCGGGGCTCGGCAACCGTGGCCAGGCTGGACGATGTCCTGGACCATGAGCCGGAGGCCGACCCCGAGAGCCTCATGGTGGACGCCGACACGGTCATTGCCCATGGATTCCAGGTACGCGGGGAACTGCTCCTGGACAACATCAGCTTTGGATACAACCCGCTGGATCCGCCCCTTGTGCGGAATTTCAGCCTTCATCTTCACGCCGGAGCGCGCATCGCCCTTGTGGGCGCGTCCGGGTCCGGAAAGTCCACCATCGCCAAGATCGCGGCCGGGCTCTACAAACCCTGGAGCGGAAGAGTCCTCATAGACGGCATGGAGCGCGACCGGCTCCCTCCCTTTGTGCTCAAACGCGCCCTGCAGCTGGTGAGCCAGAACATTGTGCTCTTCAGAGGGGCGTTGCGGGACAACCTGACCCTCTGGGACGCCACGGTGCCTGACGAGGACATTGTCCGCGCCCTGCATGACGCCGACATCTACGACGTGCTGTCCAAGCGCCCCCTGGGCCTGGACGAGCGGCTCAGCGAAATGGGCGGCAATTTTTCCGGGGGGCAGCGCCAATGCCTGGAGATAGCCCGGGCTCTGACCACCAACCCCGCCATCCTCATCTTGGACGAGGCGACCAACTCACTGGACCCGTTGCGGGAGCAACGCATCGACTTCAACCTCAGGCGCCGAGGCGTCTCCTGCCTGATCATCGCCCACCGTCTCTCCACAGTGCGCGACGCGGATGAGATCATCGTCCTGGACAGGGGCGCGGTGGCGGAGCGCGGCACGCATGAGGAACTCATGGCCAATGGCGGCGCTTACAGGAAGCTGATCATGTCGGAGGCGGACTAGCCATGTCCCACCGCCGCAGACGCATGGTCCTGGATTCCCCTTCCCTGGCCTGGATCGTCCAAACGGGGAGCGTGGCGGCCATCGTGGAACCCGCGGAGGGCAGCGACCTGCCGCGCGCCACACGTGTCCTGGCCACGTTTTCCGCCGGTGAGCCCATCTTCGGCCTGGGAACCACTCACCTGCCGGGCGCGCTCTCCAGGGAACTCACCCTGCACCTCGAGGTGAAGCAGGGAACCACTCTCAAACCGGTCCTCATCGAGGACTTCATCACCCTGTGCCGGGAAGATCCGCACGCAGCCCTGCCCCATGTGAACAGACTGGTGCGCTCCCTGGCGGCCATCGTATCCAACGGAATTCCGCCCGCAGATGCGCGGAAACTCCTCGCCCCGGGCGGTAACTACACCCTGCCCAAGGCATTCAAGGCCTCGGCCATGTCCGGGGCGCTGTGGTTCAAGCTGGAATCCGGGGCCGCCCGTTTCGGCGACCGGGAAGAACTGCGCCCCCTTGATCCCCGGGGCATCCACCCCCTGGCCGGAAACCTCTGGCTGCGCATGCTCGAGCGGGGCAAGGTGATTTGCCTCGATCCCCTGGACGTGATCAGGGAAGGAGATTTTTTCAACGGAGTGAGGGATTTCGCGGCCCTGGCCCTGCAGGTGGTGTACGAGGACTTCGCCACCGAGGGCGTGCGCGAGATCATGCAACTGTCCAAGAGCGCCGGACATCGGCAGGCCCGGCTTTCCACGGCCATGGAAAGGGCCTTGGGCATCATGGACCGAAAGATGCTGGAGGCCGACACGGGGTACCCGGCTCTTGAGGCGGTGCGCCAGATCGGCCTGATCCTGGGCGTGGAAATGGACACCCCACCCCGCCTGCGCCCGAATCCTGAGGACCAGATCAAGGACATGTGCGCGCACAACGGCCTCGCCTCCATGCCCGTGTTCCTGGAACCGGACTGGCACACCCGCAACCTGGGCCCCATGCTGGCCTACCTGCGGACCGACGAGAACCCGGCGCTTCCGGTGGCCCTTGCCCCTCGCTCCAGAGGATTCGCGGGGCACGGGTACTATATGCTCAACCCGGCGGAAAACACCAGGGAGCGCGTCACCAGGAAGCGTGCCCGGGACATCGCTCCCCAGGCACTTCGTGTCTACGCCCCTCTTCCGGAAGAGGATACCTCGGCCATGGGACTGCTCTCCTTTGCCCTGCAAGAGAACCGCCTCGATCTGGCCGGTTTTTTCGCTCAGGGTCTGGCCGGGGGGCTCTGCGGCCTGGGCGTTCCAGTGGCCATGTACCTCGTGGCCAACAAGGTCGTTGCACAAGGTTATCATGGATTGCTCTGGCACATTGTCATAGGTCTGGCCGCCCTGGTCCTGGGCGGCACGATGTTCGAGCTGACCCGGAACACCACTCTTTCGCGCCTGGCGAGCCGCTCCCGCTCCAGGCTGCGGGCAGCCCTGTTCGCCCGCCTGCTCAAACTGCCCATATCCTTTTTCCGAAAATACTCAGCCGGTGATCTGGCATCCCGCGTCAACGCCGTGGACAGCCTGGGGACACGCCTGAGCGAGGCCCTGAGCACCTCGCTGCTCTCCTCGGCCTTTGCCCTCACGGGCATCCCACTCCTGTTCCTGTTCTCCTGGCCAATGGCTCTGACCGTATGTTGCGCCGGTTTCGGCACCTTGGGACTGGCCTTCCTGTTCCTGCGTTCCAGGTCCAGGACGCTGACCAACCTGAGGCACTCCACCGGCTCCCTTGCCGGGCTGGAGCTGCAGCTCATCTCGGGCATGGACAAGCTGCGTACCGCGGGCGCCGAATCAACTGCCTTTGGCGAATGGATGGGAACCTTCACGAGACTGCGTAAGAACGCCCACGACTTGGGCCGGGCCGAAAACCTCGCGTCGGCAGTGGGAGCTGGAATCCCCCTGCTTTGCGCCACCCTGGTCTTTGCCCTGTTCATAGGGGCGGACCTCTATCAGGGCATGAGCCTCGGCGGCTTTCTCTGCTTCAACACAACCCTGGCCCAGGTCACGGCAGCGTTTGCAGCGCTCATCACCAACCTGAGCCCCCTCGCAGTGATCCCCCCCCTCTATGACCGGCTCCGCCCCATCGTGGAGACCATGCCCGAGGACCGCTCCCATGGGGTGCGGGAGGACCCCGGCGATCTTCGCGGCGCCATCTCCGTGCTCAACGTGTCCTTCAGTTACGAGGAAGCGGGCGCCCCTGCCCTGTCCCGAGTGAGCCTGGATGTTGAACCCGGCGGATTCGTGGCCATTGTCGGCGAGTCCGGTTCGGGCAAGTCCACTCTCCTCCAGGTGATGCTGGGGCTGCTGCGCCCCCTCTCCGGGGAGGTGTTGTACGACGGCAAGGAGCTCTCGCGCCTGGACCCCACTCGCCTGCGCCGGCAGATCGGCACCGTGATCCAGAATGGCGACCTGGCGCAGGGGGATATCCTGCTCAACATCATGGGTGCGGAGAAAAGGGACGACGAGGACGCAGCCTGGGAGGCGGCACGCCTGGCGGCTCTGGACATGGACATAGCGGCCATGCCCATGGGCATGCGCACCTTCGTGCCTCACGGCGGAGGCATCTTCTCCGGAGGGCAGAAGCAGCGCATCCGCATTGCCCGCGCCCTGGCCAGAAAACCCAAGATCGTGTTCCTCGACGAGGCCACCAGCAACCTGGACAACCCCAAACAGGCTCAGATCATGAGAAACATCGGACGAATGCAGGCCACGCGCGTAGTCATCGCCCACCGCCTCTCCACAGTGGAAAAAGCGGACCGCATCTACGTGATGCACAATGGAAGAATCGTGGAGTCCGGAACCTTTCTGGAATTGAAACAACAAGGCGGGCTGTTCGCCAGAATGGCGGCCAGGCAGACCGTTTGATGTCCCAAGAAAAGCAATCGGGAAAAGATGAATTGCCGGGGGAGACACTTTTTCTAATAGTCATTCCCCCGGATCCCCTTTTTACAAGCCTTACTATTGGTGGATTATCTCATCTGCACACTAAACAACCACCGGCTGAAGCCGGTGGGTTTGGAACAGCGGACTGAAAGTCCAGCATAACACCGGCAGGCTTCGCAGCCGGTCATTATTCGATATCGAATCCATCATTGGGGTTACGTTCAAAATGATGAGCCAAATATTCCTGAATCATCTCTTTCGTCAGTTCACCTGCCGTCACGCAAAAATATCCACGTGCCCAAAAGTGACGTCCCCAATATCTTTTTTTTACCATGGGAAACTCATCGAATATTTTAATCGACGTGCGCCCCTTAATACGCCTCATAATTTCGGATGGAGCAAGATGTGGTGGAGCAGATACGAGAATATGCACATGATCTCGGCTCACAACTCCTCGCAAAATCTGAATCTCCAATTGCTCACATACCTGGCGGACCAAATCGCGCACTCGACTGGCAAGATCGCCTTTCAACATATGGTAGCGATACTTCGTAACCCACACAAAATGATACTCTATTTTATACTTCGTATGACTTCCGTGGCGGTATTCCATAGGAAGTTTGTAAAGCAACTGCTAGCTGAAAGCTACCCGGCTAAAGCCGGGGGTTTTAACCTTTGAGGCGGACGAATAAATCAGCCCCGCATCACCCGCTAAACCAGTCGAGGCAATGATCGTCGGGGTCACAGAACTCTCCGGCGCCGTAGTTCAGGTCGAACTCCTCCCGTTCCCGCATCAACGCGGTCAGGTCGTTCCAGTCATTCACAGGGCAACCGCACAGGATCTCGAAGTACCTGTCTTCCCTGCTCCCGAGAGTAATGTCGAGAAGCCGATCTTCTCTCCCTGTTTCAGAGATATCGCCCGCCCCCCTGTCCTCGATGGCAAGGTGTCCGCCTCCGGCGGGCAGGGCCTTGCAGCACTTCGGCAGCGCCTGCTCCTCATGGACGAACCCATGGGCCAACCGCGTGTTTCCAGTCATGTATCCTCTCCCGGGCAGCCGTCCTTGCAGCCGCCCCATTCGAGTAGTCACGACAAAGATGCGGAAAACCGGAAAAAGGATTCACCTGGCAAAGTAAGCACCATTGTTTCAGATTCATGAAAAGAGCATCACGAGGTCGTCCCTGGTCAGGGAGCCGATGGCTGACGTTGCCCCCTGCTGGAGAATTTCGGCCAGCTCCAGCTTTTCCCGTTGCAGTTCCAGCACCTTTTCGTCGATGCTGTCCGCGCTGATGAGGCGGTAGGCGAAGACCCGCTTGTTCTGCCCGATGCGGTGGGTACGGTCCACTGCCTGGGACTCCACGGCCGGATTCCACCAGGGGTCCAGGATGAAGACATAGTCCGCGGCGGTAAGATTGAGCCCCACCCCACCGGCCTTGAGACTGATGCAGAACACGGGCGCGCCCGTGGCATCCTGGAACGCTGCCACCCGCTTTTCCCTCGTTGCGGCGGGAGTCCGCCCGTCCAGGTATTCATGGGGGATGCCCGCCTGCTCCAGGCGCCGGCGCACCAGGGCCAGAAAACGGGTGAATTGCGAAAAGACCAGGGCCTTGTGCCCCTTCTCCACCACCGAGGTGATCATGGACACCAGTTCCTCAAGCTTGCCCGAGGCGTCGCTGTCATCCCCCACCAGGGAAGGGTGGCACGCGGCCTGGCGCAGGCGCAGCAGCCCCTCGATGACCTTCATCCTGGAGTGATCCAGGCCCTGGGTGTCCACGGATGAGAGGATTTCGCTACGGTAGTGCTCCCGCAGCCGGGCATAGACCTCTGCCTGGGCACGGGGCATTTCGCAGCGAATCACGGACTCCTGCTTTCCCGGCAGATCCCTGGCCACAGCCTCCTTGGTCCTGCGCAGAAGGAAGGGCCTGATAATCCTCTGGAGCAGAACCCGTGCGCTTTCCACCCCCTGGGCTACGGGCTTGCCGAAGCGCCAGTCAAAGGCGGTACGAGAGCCCAGCATGTTCCTGTTGCAGAAGTGGAGCTGGGACCACAGCTCGTCCAGACGATTTTCCAGGGGCGTTCCGGTCATGCACAGTCGCCTGTCCGCTTCCAGAGTGCGGGCGGCTTTGGCGGTTTGGGAGTCCGGGTTCTTGATGGCCTGGCTCTCGTCCAGGATGAGGCAACGCCAGCGCACCCGGTGCAGGATGTCCACGTCGCGACGCAGCAACCCATAGGTGGTGAGTACCAGGTCGTGCTCTTGAAAATGGGACTCCGCCCCGCTTCTGTCCACGCCGAAATAGGAAAGCACCCGCAGGCCGGGGCAAAATCTGGCGGCCTCCTCGCGCCAGTTGAACAACAGGGAGGTGGGCGCCACCACCAGGGTGGGGCCGCCGGTGCCGCGCTCCTTTTCCAGCTGCAGCCAGGCCAGCACCTGCACGGTCTTGCCCAGGCCCATGTCGTCCGCCAGTACGCCTCCGAACCCGAAGGAGGCCAGGAAATCGAGCCAACCCAGGGCCTCCCGCTGATAGGGCCGCAACTCCCCGTGGAAACCATCCGGCGGAGTCGGCGGGGTGATGCTTGAAAAGGAGCTCATGCGCGCCCTGAGTTCCGAAAAATTCCTGTCACATGCTGCTTCACCGAGCTCGTCAAGCAGCTTGTCCAGGGCCATGGCCTGGGTGGCCCGGTAGCGGAGGTTTCCGCTCTTTGCCTTGCCCTCCCCCATGGCCAGAATGTCGCTGTGCCTGCGCAGCCACGTTTCGGGCAGCACGCCCCTGGACCCATCCGGCAATTCGATGGTCTTCTCCCCCCGCATGTAGGCCCGGATGGCCTGTGGAAGTGGAACGATGGCGTTCCCGAAGTCCATGCCCCCCTTCACCTCGAACCAGTCCACGCCGCTGGTGACCCGCAAATCCGAGACAACACCCTTTGCCAGCCTGCGTTTGTCCCGCCCCCTGATGATCCAGCCTTCTTTCACGAGGGGAGCCAATCCTTCCAGAGACTCCCAGACCGTGTCCCAAGGCAGGGTGTAGCGGGCCTCACCGCGCATCAGACCCATGCGCTCGAGTTGCAGGTGCAGGGACTTTTCCGCGTGTTCGTGGCGCATGGTCCTGGACCAGTTGTCCACGTCCAGGATTGCGGGGCGAGGGTCGTCGGAACGGATCTCGGCTCCGTCGTAATCCAGCCACAGCTGGGCTTCGATACTCTGCTCCAGCACGTCGATTTCCAGACAGGGGCGCGGTTCCGCCACGGGGAGGGTCTTGGGTGCCACCCCCTTGGGCAGGGCAATGGCCGGGCCGGTTCCGGGCGAAGCCGGATCGTTGACCGCGATGTACAATTCCCGGGCCTGCTCCTCGGGGACCAGGACCCGGTTCCTGGCCTCTTCCATGCGCTCCAGCCATGCATGGTCCGGTCCGGGCAGTTCGTGCAGGCGGCCGCGAAATACGAATGTCAAAGGGCTGGTGTCGAAGATCATGGGTATTTCGGCAAAGTGCAACTGCTCGTGCCCCAGGCGCACCCGGGGCACGTACACCAGGTTGCCCTGCTCCACCTCAGGAAATTCGTCGTCGAGTTCGAACTCAAGAGACGCGGCAAAGGGCTCCCCCACTTCGAGCGGATCGGCCAGCATCCTGTGCCTGTCCAGTACCTGACAACGCTTCGTGCCCGCCAGCAGGGGAAGAAGGCGCCCCAGCACCTGACCCCGCACTCCGCAGGCCTCAAATCGCCCCTCACCGAGGGGGCGGTACCAGTTGTACCCGCGAAACTGCCCTTTCCGGCTTCTGATCAGCAACCCCTCGAGGATGCGGCGGTCGTCCTCGGGCAGGTCGTTTTCCTCGAGAATCTCATGGGTGGCGGCCCAGGCCTGCTTACCCGGTTTTCCGTTCAGCAGTACCTTCTGCTTGATGGCCGTGACGTACATCCCTTCTCCTTCCCTCTCCAGAAGATAGCGCAGCATGAACTCGCCGGGTACGCCCTCCCAGCGGTTCAGTACGCTCTCCTTTCCCTCTTTTTCCGGAAAGAGCAGGGTCTTCCAGTGAGTGCTCCCTGATTTCGTCTCGGCCCTTGCGGCCAGGGCCTGGTCCCCGGCCAGGACAACGGCCCAGATGTGCTTGCAGGCGTAGCCGTTATGAAAATGGAGGCAGTCGCACAAAATATCGATCTCGCCATTGCCGCCGCCCTTGTCCTGCCGCCAGAGTACCTCCACCTCGTAGGAAAAAGTGCCGCGCACCACGGCGCGGAGTTCACGCGGAGTGTGTTTGCGAAGCGTGACGCGACCGTCATTGAAATACTTGGTGCCCCTGGACTTCACAGGAGCAGGGAACAGCTTGTTCAGACGGTCCTTCCAACTGGGGAGGGAAGCCCCCGAATCGAGGGGGCCGGTGGGATCATTGGAACTCATGAAGACTCCGGGCGTGCAGTGAACCTTGACTATGGGGTTTTTCATTCACAGGAGGTGTCTTGATTACAGCCACGGATTCGCGCCTGTCAAATTCCATCAGCTCATGGTTCTTAAAGAATAGAGCCCAGAAAAATCGAGTAGGGGGATTCCTCGCGGTTTCCCCCTCTCACACCACCGGGCATACCTGCTCGGTACCACGGCGGTTTCTTTTGACTTGTAACACTTGGTATCTTCCTATCAGGCTGACGAGTCCTTGATTTCTGAACCATTCATTGTTCATTGCCTGATGCGCTGTCTGGGTTCTGGACATTCTCCACCACCCTTTTCCCGACAGAGCCTGCATCCATGCGCCGAACTCTTTCACACCGAGACTTATGAAGAATTCAGCCAAAGTCTTAACCCGCTTGCATTGCTTCAGGCGTGCGCAACGTAGTTTCCGTCGTATCCACCCTTCCATCTCCTGGAGGAAGCTTTTGCACTTCGCAAGCTGGAAATACCCCAGCCATCCGATACAGTACGAGTTGAGACGACGTATTCTTTCTTCGAAAGACATCGGCCTGTTACGTTTCAATATCCAACGTATTTGATTCTTGAACCTGACCAGACTCTGGGGTGCTAGGACCAGTCATCCACTTCCCAGAAGACGGTACCCCAGAAACTTACGGTTACTCACATGATCCACGGCACTTTTCTCTTGATTGACCTTTAGCTTAAGTCGTTTCTCCAGAAAACGCGTAACCGATTCCATCACTCTTTCACCGGCCTTGATGCTCTGCACATAAATGTTGCAGTCATCAGCATACCGACAGAAACAGTGACCGCGACGTTCGAGTTCCTTGTCCAGGTCATCAAGAAGCAGATTAGCAAGCAACGGGGACAGAGGACCACCTTGCGGAGTCCCTTCCTCACGCGCTACGCACACTCCGTCTTGCATCATGCCCGAGTTTAAAAAGGCTCGGGTGATCCGCAGGACACGTTTGTCTTTGACGTGACGGGCCAGCCGTGCCATCAAAATATCGTGGTTTACACGGTCGAAGAACTTCTCCAAATCCATGTCCACCACTATGGTACGGCCGTCCTCAACGAATCGTTGTGCCTGAACAAGAGCGTCATGAGCGCCCCGACTTGGACGGAACCCAAAACTCGATTCCGAGAACAACGGATCGAGAATGGGTGTGAGCACCTGCAAGAAGGCCTGTTGCACCAAACGATCCCGCACCGTTGGAATGCCCAGCTGTCGCACTCCACCTCCCGGTTTCGGGATTCGCACTCCCTTAACTGGAAGCGGTCGGTAGGTACCTTCAAGCAGACTCGCAATCAACTCGTCTTTGTTGGTTGAAAGCCATTCGTACAGATCATCAACGGTCATACCGTCGGTTCCTGGCGCGCCCTTGTTGGCTCTCACCCGTTTAAAGGCCTGATTGAGATTTGCCTGTTGGCAAATCAACTCCATGAGATACTGCGTCAAGGCTTGTCCTCCTTCCAACGCCGCGAGCGCTCGCGTACCTCGATGTGCCCAGTTCCGGTTCCGCCTTTACCGGGTGTGTCGAGGCGTGACCTCCCACCTTTCCTGGCGTCCCACGCTCGTCGAGTCGTCAGCGACTACTCCTTGGTCAAAAGATTCGGCCCTTTGCCCGCCAAGGAAACGGACTACTATGGCCTCTGCTGACTTCTCATGGCCCATCCCCGGACATCGCCGTCCAGGTAGTCGGGATCGTCCCGACAGGCAATGAGATCTCCCAGGGTAAGACGCGACTCTTTCCGTCGGGCCTCGCCGGATTTACCTGTACAACTTCCGAATGGTTATGGGGCGTCTTCGTCCAATGCCGAATTACCCAGTTGTACCGGCCTTATATCCGATTTCTGTTCGTCGAGTCCGACTTTTGCCTCCAGCTTCCTCCCCACCCCGCCTCGCGACGACGCAGTTGCCTTCGGCTACCAGTTCCCACCATCAGGGCCTGGAGAGGACTTCCACCTCCTAGATCCGCGCCATGCCTGGCACACACACACCGGCGGCGTGCCCTTGAGCCCACCGCCGGTGTGTTTGTATGACTGGTTATGCCGTATCGGCTAGCGGGGCGGATCCACTTTCACGTATACGGTGGTGCCCTCCTGAACATAGGGGCGGTAGTAAATGCCGTCCACAATGTAATAGGTGACTCCGGCAATGACAGCTGTGGTTGCCGCCGCAGCCAGGGTCCAGACAAAGGGGCGTCCGAACCACCACGGGTTGGGGCCAGGACCCCACCAAGGGCCGGCAGTCCAGGGGCCGCGATGCGGTGGCGGCGGGATATGCGGCGGCCTGGGCGGAAGTGGATGTCCTGGGCCGTAGAACGGAGGCCGGGGCCCAGGGCCAGGTCCGGGAGGACGGCCACCTGGACCTGGAGGCGGACGAAAGCCAGGGCCACCGGGGCCGGGAGGACGGCCACCTGGTCCGGGAGGACGGCCGGGGCCACCAGGACCACCGGGGCGACCGGGCGCGGGACGCACATGGCCACGCGGCGGACTTCCTGGCGCCGGTGGCCTTCCGGCCCTGCCGGGACCACCGGGACCAGGGCCTGGCCTGCCGGCTCTTGGGGGGCCACCGGGACGACCCGCATGCGGGCGGGGTGCGCGGACCTGGCTCCTTGGCGGGGCGCCACGCGGCCCGCCACCTCTCATACCGCCTCCGGGAGGACGGCCGCCACCTCCGGGAGGACGTCTCGGAGGACCGCCCCCGGGACCTCCACGGCGTGCAAACGCCTCTTTGGATCCGATATTATAGGATGAAGGGAACAAGGGAACTTCACATATCAGCCCCAGTATGGCCAGGGCCATGACCAGGGTTTTCAGGGGGTGCTTGAAAGAGTTCAAGTGCATGACGCCCCCCTAATTGGCTTCGGAGCTTTCGCCGATAACCAGGATTTCGCCGGCTTCAGCTCCTTCCGGAGCCTTGAACTCGAACGTATCGTCCGCAAATGAAGGTTGCAGGTTCCAATCGGTAAACTCCAGCATGTACTGCGGATTCCCCACCTTGGTCTTGTCAGTGATGACCAGTCGCAGGGGCAGGGGCTTGTCTCCGTCCTGAATCCAGACCTCCCAATCCACGTCAAGTTGCCTGAAGGCGAGATGGTGACAGACGACTCCGTTGAGTTCGCTCTTGTTCACGTACTCACCGGTGATCACACCAGTATTGATGGACGTGTAGGGATCCTCGGTGAGCAGATCAGAGGTGGGCACATTGACACCGTAGGTTTCCAGCAAATGATCCATGGTGGCGGCCAGGCCCACGGGAACCTCGACTTCCTGATACACACCGGCCTCGTTGTCCAGTATGCTCATCTTGGGACCGTTGATAACGGTCAGTTTGTCGGTGAACTCACCTTTGGTTTCGGCCCGCAGTTGGGCGGGCTTGTTCACTGCTATGGTGGACGAACGGCTGAATTTCAGCTTCATGCCGTTGTCCTGCACACGATCCTCGAGAACATGGCCAATGGCGGTATAGGCTTTGGTCGCTGCCATAAACGAACACATGTCCTTGAGAAGCTTGTCGGCCTCGGCATCTACCTGCCTGTCCATTGCCAGGGCCGTGGACGTGAGCGACAAGACCAATACGAGTAGAATCAGTACATTTCGTGCCATCAGCACCCTCCTGATATGAGATTACTCCATGTAACGTCACAACAAGTCATAATTCCACCTTTTCTCTTTACATGCGGGCATATCAAAGCACAACAACTTATTCGTTATTCATACAAAAAAACAAATCGCCGTATGCAACGATGTTATGGGCAGTTCATGCATTCACGAATCATTGGACTCTGAAATAGCGGCTTGTGGGGATATGTCGGACCAAGGATTAGGCTCGTCGCATTATCCAATGGTCAAAACTTTCAGATTTCATTATAGTCATTGGTACTATGCCGGCAGCTAAAAAAGCCGCCAACGCGCGCCAGGTGTCCGGAGGAACGCCTCCGCCTTACGGCGGCCAATCACGATCCAGCCGTTTTGTATTGTTGACAACAATTAAAACCGAATTTCGAGGGGGCATCATGCTCAAGACAAACACTCCACTCCTGACCCTGGCCTTTATCATGATCTGCATTCTGGGCATGAGCCCGGCAGTTCACGCCGAGGGTCTCACCAAGGCGGAGCGCATCGCCATATACAAGGATTATATGGACGCCGAGGGCTACAGAAGCCGCATAGACCAGGACGGCGATCTGGAATTCAAGCTCGACGGGTTCACCTACTTCATCATCGTGCAGGAGGATGATCCGGAATATTTCAGGATTGCGCTGCCCAACATCTGGCCCATCGAGAGCGAACAGGAACGCCTGGAGGTCTTTGCCGCGGCCAACAAAGCCACGGCGGATACAAAGGTGTGCAAGGTTTTCGCCATGGAAGACAACGTATGGATCTCGGTGGAGCTGTTCGTTCCGGACCAGGACGCCGCAAAGGCCGTGTTCAGACGCTCCCTCTCCACGATCAAGACCGCTATGGACGAATTCGTCTCCCTCATGAAAAAGGAGACACCCCCGGCATCCTGGCCCTTCAGTAAAAGCAACAATTGACCGCCCCGAGCATCGGATTCAGATGATCTCTTTACAGCCGCCCTCGCCGCCTACTGTGGCGGCGAGACGGCAGGCAGCACCACATGAAACGTGCTGCCCCTGCCCAGTTCCGATTCCGCCCAGATACGCCCCCCGTAGTGGGTGACGATGTTCTTGCTGATGGCGAGCCCCAAGCCCGCGCCCTGGGAGCCGCTCTGCAAAAAACCCTGCCGCCCTTGATAGAACTTGTCGAAGATGCCCTCCAGGTCCTCCGGGGGAATGCCTTCTCCGGTGTCCGATACCTTGATAAGCAGATTCCCGTTCCCATTGGCCAGGCAGACCACGGTCACCACGCCTTGACGTGTGAACTTGTAGGCGTTGTTGAGGAGGTTGATGAGCACCTGTTCCAGCCGGTCAGAATCAATTCGCAGTTCCGGGAGGTTGCCCCTGATGTCGAGCTCGAGTTCCACACCGGGTTTGCTGGAATACAGACCACTCATGAAATTCACCACGCGCCTCACGATGTCCCCGGGGTTCAGGAGTTCGTCGTCCCATTCCAGATGACCGGACTCTATCTTGTTCAGGTCCAGCACGTCGTTGATCATGCGTGTCAGGCGCACTCCCTCGGTTTCGATGATCTCGAGGTTGTGTTCTATGCGCCTGGATTTTTCCTCCAACACCTCGTCCCCTGCAGATAAAGTTTTGAAATAACGTGAGAATTCCTTTCTTATTATTTTGGCGAACCCGAGAACCGAGGTGAGGGGGGTCCGCAGTTCGTGGGAGACCGCTGAAAGGAACGAGGACTTCATCTCGTCCAGTTCCATGAGGCGTTGATTAGCGATCTCAAGCTCCTCGGCCTTGCGTGCCAGCTCCCTGGTTCTTTCCTCCACCAGCTGTTCCAGCCTGTGGTTGAGATCCGCCAGGTTGGCCTCGGCCTTCTTCCTGTCCGCCACCTCGATATTCAGATCCTCGTTGATGGCCACCAGTTCCCTGGTACGGCGCTCCAAGTCCCGGTGCGCCACCGCAAGACTCTCGGACATGAACTTGAACGCCCTGGTCAGCTCCGCCACCTCGTCGTCGGCCCTCACCTTGGGAAGAGGCGTGTCGAAACGCCCCTGACTCAATCCCATGGCTGCCTTTGCCAGTTGTTGCACCGGACCGACCATGCCCCGGGTAAGCGCTATGAGTAGCGCGACACCGAATATCAAGCTGATCGCTATGATGAGCACCACCTTGCGCAGAAAAGCGGTGCGCATGGCCAGCATCTCGCGGGTGGAGGCCGACAGGATGACAACCCAGTTCCACTCGGGGAACGTCTTGTGGAACAGCAACCACTCCTCTCCCCTGTAGAAACACCTCGTCACCCCCGAAGGGGTCTTCATTATTTCGGGAAGACACTCCAGGTCATAGTGCTTGCCCGGCTCCAGGTCCTCATGCACGATCACGGAACCGGACGGCGACAGGACCACGGATAGATGCCCGAAACGGCGCTGATTTCCGGAAGTGATGTCCTGGACAGCCTCTTTCTGGGCGCTCTCCACATAGGCGGGAACGCTGGAGACTCCGCTCTCCACGAGGATCTGCTGGATATCGGCAAGATGGGCGACAACGTTATCCAGTTCGGTGGAAAGCAGTTTGCGATTCAGGTCGCTGCTCAACTCCTCGATGGCCAGCACGCCGGCCACGGCTATGGCGGTGGCCACGGCTATGAGAATTCCGAGGCTGGCGACATTGATTTTGAGTTGAATCTTCATGGTTGCCTGAAATCGTTCTCAGCCAGAATCGATGATGGATCAGTCCTTGCCGATGACCTGTGCGGTCTTCAAGACGTTGAAAGGTACCACAATCCCCGCGGCCTTGGCCATCCTCAGGTTCACGATCAGCCGCGCCTGCTTGTTCACGGTCAGGGGAATATCACCGGGCTTTTCGCCGTCCAGAATCCGCAACGCCGTTGCCGCGGCATATTCCCCATGCTCTCTTGGCATGATTCCCAAGGTATAGACAGCGTATTCAGCCATGTAGTCCAAGTGCGATCCTGTGGGGATTGTCGTATTCTTCAGGAGAAACTCCATGGCCTGCTTGTCATCCATGTTCTTAATCCCTGCAAAGCTCTGAACAAAGAGCATATCGACTTCATGTTGCGCCCGCAGAAACTGTTCCTTGAATCCCTCGAAGGTCTTGGACATATAGACCTTCATGGAGCCGTGAAAAAACCGCTTGTTGAACTCGCTGGTGGTCTTGCGGTCCGTTATGGTGTCCCCGCTGATGTATCCAATACGATCGCCGCGCGCATCAGGCTTGAAAAGGTCGATCAGTTCCTTGGCATTGTTCTGCTCTATCATGCCGGTGACGTTTTCCGCCGGATAACCGTATATGGAGGCATCCCAGTTCACTCCGCAAAACACCACAGGGATGTCCGTGCCCAGAAGATAGGGGACCACGAAATATTTCTGGGCATTGTCGTCAGAGGCGATGACCACCTCGGGCCGGAAGCGCTCAACCATCTCCATGGCCTGTAGCCCGGCCCGGGTTTTCCACTCCTCTGAGGTGTTCTGCTTGGTGTCCATGCGCACCACTTTCAGGTCGACTCCCTCCGGCTCGAGCACGGAACGGATTCCTTTCTCCACACCCTTACTCCAGGTGTACCAGCTGTGATAGGAGTCAACGAAGAGGACTCTACGCCCCTCGTAGTGACCGGCGCCGAACGCCAGTGACATCCAGAACAACAGGAGTGTCAAGAAAAAAACGAATACGGGAAGCATCGGCTTGTAATTCATAGGACAGACTCCGTAAGAATCTTTTCGTTGGAGATCTTCCGCCCCGGATCAATTGTCCCCAGCGCCGAACCTAATCAGATCGCGCATGCTCATGACCTTGCTTGCCGCCTTGAGCGAATCCAAAGTGACCATGATGTCGGCCTCCCGGGCAATGGCCATGTTCACGGTCAGGTAGCTTCTCTTGTTGGTCGTAACGGGAATGTCGGACGGACTCTTTCCTTGCAGGATCATCAAGGCCGCGTTGGCCGCCCATTCCCCCTGCTCCTCGGGAAGTTTCCGCAGGTTGAACAGACTGTAGGGCGCCATGTGCCACAGGAAGGAACCTGTGGGGATATTCGTGTTCCCGAGGATGAACTCCCTGGCCCGGTCACTGTTCCAATCCCGTATTGTTGCGTTGTTCTGCAGAATCAGCATGTCGCACTCCTCCTGGGCCTGCAGATACGCTCTTTTGAATTCCTCGAAGGTTTCAGAGAACCAGGTCCGCAATTGCCCGTTAAAATAGATCCCGTTGTAGTAATCAGCTGTCTTGCGCTCGGAGAAGGTGTCGTCGCTGATCAAACCCACCCGGTTCCCTTTTGCGCAACGCCTCAGGTGCAGCAGCAATGTCTCGGGCTGTTCCACCTCGATCATACCGGTGATATTCCTGGTGGGGTAGCCGTATTCGGAGATGTCCCAGTTCACCCCGCAAAAGACCACTGGAATGTCCATGGTATACAGATGCGGCACAACGAAATGCCTTTGTGCGTTGTCGTCGGAGACAATGACGACATCTGGTTTGAAGTCTTGAAACGCCTCAAAGGCCCTGTTGCCGGCCTCTTCCAGAAGATCGGGCGACTGTTCGCTCTGGGTGTTCATGTAATGGACCCGGCAGTGCACACCCCGTGTCTCCAGCACTTCAAACGCCTTGTTCACAATGCTATCACTCCAGACATACCCTCGGTGGTAGGAATTGATCAACAGGACCCGTTTTCCATCGAGCCTCCCATCATCCGAAGCCTGCGCAACAGTCATCAAAAGCAGACACATGGCCGCCAATGCGCACACGAGAATCCAGACCTGATTCATTGCCCCCCCCTATTGGATCAGCGCACCCTGTCACAGCCGCTCGGTTTCGAGTTCCCGCTGTCTTGATTGTCGGCACCATTGCTCATGCGGAAGAGGCGGCATCCTGAAGTTCCATACGCATCGAGCCCCACGGTTCAACTAAACAGTGCAATAATGTTAGTGAAATGTGTAGTTTGTTCGAATCATATCATATTTCGTGGCATGTGACTATTTTTTTCATGGACGTCAGCAAGGAAACCCGCCCCAATATGGAGCCGCCATCACAAGCAGGCTTCCAGGCGGACGCATTGTTGCCGTGAGGCACGATGAGTGTTTGAAACAATTTTCAATTACTTCAATTCAATAACTATAGCACGCAACCGCTTCAAGGTTAAGGCGCTCTAATTTCGGGACTGTTGCGCCATGGCCAGCATCATCTCCCGCAGGTTGCGCATCACGCTCTCTGAAGGGGATTCGCCTTCCCGCCCCTGGCGTAGGACTTCCGCGGGCACCGGCTCCCCAAAGGTGAAGGTCACCCTGGTCGGCTTGATCCACAACCGCCCCGTGGGCATGGCCTCGCGGGTCCCCTGGATCAGCACCGGCACCACCCGGGCGTCCCTTTGCGCCAGTATGCGCCCAAGCCCGGGCTGCAGCCGCTGCAGTTCTCCGTCCTTGGAGCGCATGCCCTCGGGGAACAGGATCATGTCCCGCCCCCGCGCCAGAACCCCGGCGGTGAGCGCCATGCTCGTGCCGGGGCGTTTGGCCGGATCGATGGAAATGGCCTGC
This sequence comes from Desulfovibrionaceae bacterium, assembly GCA_963674665.2. Lineage (GTDB taxonomy): Bacteria > Desulfobacterota > Desulfovibrionia > Desulfovibrionales > Desulfovibrionaceae. The sequence continues at coordinate 201,177 of CAXXPL010000003.1, forward strand.
CCCATGCGGGAGAGGAAGGACAGCACGGGGTTGCCAAAGGCCGCCCCCTGCCAGGCGATGAAATGGATCCGTTGCAGGCGTTTGAAGGGCAGCGCCGCTCCCAGCAATGGAGCGTCCAGATAGCTGAGGTGGTTGGGCGTGATGATCAACGGCCCGGGCGCGTCCAAGTGCTCAAGGCCCTTAGTGTGGAGGCCGAAGAGCATACGCAGGAAGGGGCGGAAAACCAAATAGAGCAGACGGAACAGGCCCAGGCGCCACCCCGTGATCGGCTCCAGCCACTCCTTGTCATCCGCATCCAGATACGCCTCAGGGTCGGCCACCGGATCCACGCCCCCCCGCCCGGAGCCCTGGTCGTCATTTCCAACCTCCGTGGCCGCCAGGCGCAGCAGATCGCGAACAGTCTGCAGGGTGGCGATGCGCTCCTCGTCCAGTTCCAGGCCCGCGCGCTCTCCAAGCTCCAGTGAGAGATCCAGCCACTCCAGGGAGTCGATGCCCAGATCCCCGGCCAGATCCGCATCCGGAGTCAGCCTGCGCTTGGGATAGCGCCTGGCAAGCAGGTCCCAAATGCGGCCCGCGGCCTCGTTTTGCAGCAGCGAGCGGTCCGCTGTGGACATCTCCCTGGGATCCATGGGGCCGAGGTCCTGCTCCGCCCCTCCTTGCAGCGCGCGGTCGAAATGCTCCTCCAGCTTGTGCCTGCGGATCTTGCCCAGCCTGGTGCGCTCGATGGGATTCACGCTCACGGCCACTTGGGCCGGCCTTTGATAGGAGGGGAGCGCCCGGGAGGCGTCGTTCACCGCCCTGCGCGCCGCCTCTTCCGGCTCCATACCCGCATGGCGGCTGGCCACGATATCCGGCACGGCCAGCACGGCCACCTTGCCGTCGCGCTCGAGCACGCCGGTCTCACGCAATAGGGGGTGCTTGTCCAGAGCCTGCTCCACCGTGTCGGGTTGAATGTTTTCACCGCTTCTGGTCACTATCATGGTGGAGGCCCTGCCGCTGATCACCAGCCAGCCGTCCTCCATGCACCCCAGGTCCCCGGTACGGAACCAGCCGTCCTCGGTGAAGGCCTCGCGGGTCTTGTCCGGCATGTCCTTGTACCCGGAAAACACACCCGGCCCGCGCACCTGGATCTCCCCCTCCTCTCCCACGCGATTCTCCCCACTTACGGGGGCGATGCGCATCTCCACGCCGGGCAGGGGTTGTCCCACGGAATGAAAGCGCCCCGCGTCGGGAGGATTGATGCTTAGAATGGGTGAGGTCTCGGTGAGGCCGTAGCCGATGCCCACCTTCCATCCCAAGGCTTCCATGGTCCAGGCCAGTTCGCTGTCCAGGGGCGCGCCGCCAGAGGCCATGATCCTCAGCTCGGGGCCCATGCGCTTGTACAACCCGGCCAGCAAAAAACGCCCCCAGCTCCAGCCGAACCGTTGCCTGACAAACCGGCTCAGGCCCAGGAGCCCGAACATCAGCTTGCGCCCCACCAACCCCAGGGAGCGCATCCGCTCCATGACCCCGGAAACCAGGGCTTCGTAAAGCCGGGGGATGCCGATGACGATGCTGGCCCGCCCCTCCCGAACGGCCCGGATGATCTCCGCGCCGATGATGGCCCTTGGCAGGATGATGGTCACACCCAGGGTCAAAGGAGCGAACACCCCAACCACAAAAGGGTACACGTGATGCAAGGGCAAGGGCAGCAACACCCTGTCTCCGGGCGCGGTGAGCCCCGCATGGATGAG
>CAXXPL010000004.1:0-688277 GCA_963674665.2 Desulfovibrionaceae bacterium
AGCGCGCGCAACGGCGCCTTACTCGGCTACACCCTGTCCCTGGACGCGCTGCAGTCCGGCAAGAACCTGGACAGCGGCATGACCAAGTATGAGTCCGCGGTGGTGAAGGCGGACATCAAGGACGGTCTGGCCACAGTGAAGAGCATCGATGTCCGGGCGAAGCCCAACAAGGCAACGGGCAGTGGCTGGGTTAACCTGGTTAAGGAGACCCTGGACCTGAATCTCAAGGCCCACCTGTTCAACCTGGCGGCAATCCCGGTGCACATCGGCGGAAACCTGCGCTCCCCGTCCTTTTCCCTGGATGCCAGCGCCCTGCTCGAGGGGAGCGTGAAGTCACTGCTGGAAGCTCCCGGCGACGCGGCCAAGGGCGTGGGCAACATCCTCGATAAATCCGGGGAGGCGGGCAAGGGAGTAACGGATTCCATAGGAGGTTTTCTAAAGGGCCTGGGTGACTGAGCCGAGAAGGAACACAACAGGGGGGCGCGAGCCCCCTCTTACTCGATTGTCGCGATAAAGACCGTTGCACGTCACGCGGCACTATGGGCGGTCGAGAGACCGTAACGCCGCCTGAGCGGCGTTGGCATGCTTGTAACGGTGTTTTCAGTGAAGAGATTTTATTGAATTCATGATGGATGAATGTAGCGGATATCACGCTGGCCGGACTGAAAGGACAAATGAGGCGTAATTCGACCTGTCACGGGGACTTTCGCGCAACGGGCCGGGGCATCAGGGCGGCGATGCTTCAGAGGCTACTGGAATGAGCTGGCAAACATTAACTTTTGTTCATGTGATGGAAATGTTTTCTCCATCGGGAATGCTTATTTATAAATCATCCAATTCCTCTTCTACCTCTAACCACCCCACTAGCCTTACCCCCGTCCCCCCCCAGGACGGGGGTAAACGTTTTTTGGAAGATAACTCAAACGGTTGCCTTAGTTATTATCAACCGTTGGCAAATCATCAGCCGCGATGTGAGGGTATTTGTTTTCTTGCTAGATGCGGCTAATTCATAGTATTATAGCGATAACCACAACTCGTTTCCACCAAGGAGTTCCAGCATGGACGTGACTGTCGAGAACTGGCCGGCTTTCCGAGTGGCCTACGCGCGTGAACATGGCCCTTATTTGGAGTCCACGGGTAAGGCCTGGGAGCGTTTGGGCACTTGGCTTCCGGACTCCGGTCTCATCGTTGCGGAGAGTCTGTTTCTTGGGGCGATGCATGACGACCCGGAAAACACGGCTCCCGAGAAGTTGCGGTATGACGCCTGCGTCACCCTGTCCGCAGGTCAGGTTTTTGAGGGGGACGAGGCCAAGGGAATCGCGGTGCAGGTCATTCCGGGGGGCGATTACGCACTGGTCCGGCATAAAGGCCCCTATGAGGGGCTTGGCGAGGCTTGGGGAAAATTGATGACCGAGTGGCTACCGTCCAGTGGAAGGGAACCGGACATGCGCCCCTGCTTTGAAGTATATGTGAACGACCCGCGGACAACTCCCGCCGAGGAACTGCTGACGGATATTTACATGCCTCTCAAGGCAAAGGCTTGATACAAGGTGATTTCGAGATGACCGCGCTTTACATCTGCGCTCTGATTTTTATTGCGAATCTTATAAGTTACAAGGACGCAGCCATTCTGCTTCCTGCAACCGGCGCCCTCCTGGCAGCGGCCGGACTGCGCGCTTATCTGCAGCATCGTGGCAAACGGCCCTTGAAAAAGGAAAAGGCGCATGTGAAACAGCCGGAACCAGTTTCCGTGCGCCGCGTGGGCAACGTGCTGTACGCCAGCTTCCCTTCCACCAAAGAGGGGCGAGAGCAGGCCATCAAGGCGTTTTCCGAGGAGCAGCAGAACACCCCGCCTCAAAACGACCAGCCGTTGCAATAGGTCCCAGGAGAAATGACACTGTAGCGCCAGTTTCCAGAGCGCTGTCGTCGACATCGTTGCTGCCGCCATCCGTAACGCGCGGAACGGCGTTGTGTGGAGGCCATATTTCCGGCGAACGCACTCTTATTCACAAAATTTTTGGAAGGGGGCGGGGGAGAACCTTTCCTTGGAAATGTCTCCCCCCGGAAACATTTTGTAGTCGTTCGACTTCTACTCAACTTCGAAGCCGATTTTCTTGATGGCTTCGCTGAGCCTCGCCTTTTCCACCGGAGAGGTCTCGTTGTAGCTCACTTCGCCGGTTTCAAGATTCACATTCACATCCGCCACGCCGGGGATGGTGCTCATGGTCTTTTCCACGGATGTCTTGCAATGGTTGCAGCTCATGCCTTTCACTGTGATGCTGGCCATGATGGTCTCCTGATTTGTCGGGCCGGCGTGGTCACCGCCAGGCCGCATTGAGGTTTCTACAAGGGGGAGGGCGTCGAGAGCATCCGGCTTTCAGGTATGCTCCAGGCGCCCCACGAAAAGCCTATACAAATTTCGGGGGTGTGAAAAAACGCAGCCGCAGGGCGTTGCTGACAACCGTCACCGAACTCATGGCCATGGCAGTGCCAGCTATCATGGGGTTGAGGGTGGGGCCGCCCCAGATGGCCAACACGCCAGCGGCGATGGGAATGCCGATGACGTTGAAGGCAAAGGCCCAGAACAGGTTCTGCTTGATGTTGCGCATGGTGGCGCGGGAGAGTTCCAGGGCGTCGAGCACGCTGGAGAGATCGCCGTGCAACAGCACTATGTCGCCGGACTCCACCGCCACGTCGATGCCCGAGCCCATTGCCAGGCCCAGGTCGGCCTTTGCCAAGGCCGGGGCATCGTTGATGCCGTCGCCCACCATCCCCACTCGCAGCCCCTTGACCTGCAGCCGTTCGATTTCCTCGGCCTTGCGCTCCGGCAGGACCCCGGCGATGACATGCTCGATTCCAGCCTCCTTGGCCACCGCCCGGGCCGTGATCTCATTGTCGCCCGTGAGCATGACCACGTCCACACCCAGCTTGCGCAGCCTTGCCACAACCGCGGACGCGTTCTCCTTGAGCTTGTCCGCCACGGCCAGGAGCATGGCCAGGCGGCCGTCCACCGCCACATAGAGCGCGGTGCGGCCAGTGCCGGCGAACTCCCGGGCCTTTTCATCCACAAGGGGCAACTCCAGGTCCTGGACTGGGTTGTCCCGCATGGCGGCCAGATTGCCGATGCGCAGCTCCGCGCCCAGCACCTTGGCCGTGACTCCCTTGCCCTGGGAGGCTGTAAACGTCTCGGGGGAGGGCACAGGCAGCTCGTGCGCCTCGGCATAGCGCAGCAGGGCCGTGGCCAGGGGGTGCTCGGATTGTGATTCCGCACCTGCGGCCAGGGACAGGAGCCGCTCGATCTCGTGCCTGTTGCCGTCAATGTGCGGCAAGGGGAAGATGTCCACCACCTCGGGGCGGCCATGGGTCAGGGTGCCGGTCTTGTCAAAGACCATGGCCTGCAACCCCCCGGCGGTCTGCAGCGCCTCTCCGCTTTTGATGAGCACGCCCATTTGCGCGCCTCTGCCCGTACCCACCATGATGGAGGTGGGGGTGGCAAGTCCAAGGGCGCAGGGGCAGGCGATGACCAGTACCGCGATGGTCACGCGCAGCGCGAATCCGAACTCCGCACTTCCCATGAAATACCAGGCCAGACCGGAGAGCACGGCGATGGTCATGACTGTGGGCACGAAATAGTAGCTTATGGTGTCGGCCAGCCCCGCGATGGGCGCCTTGGACCCCTGGGCCTGCTGCACCAAACGGATGATTCGCGCCAAGGTGGTGTCCTCACCCACTCGCTGCACTTTCACGGTGAGGGCTCCGCTGGTGTTCATGGTGCCCCCCACGACCTGATCGCCAACGGCCTTGCCCACTGGCAGGGGTTCGCCGGTGAGCATGCTTTCGTCCACGCTGGATTCGCCCTTGATCACCTCGCCGTCCAGGGGCACACGTTCACCGGGGCGGATGAGCAGCATGTCCCCGGGCAATACCTGGGCGGTGGAGATCTCCTCCTGGGCGTCGTCCTTGAGCAGGGTCACTGTATCGGGCTTCAACTGCATGAGGGCGCGGATGGCGTCCGAGGTCTTGAGCTTGGAGCGCGCCTCGAAGAACTTGCCCAGGGAGATGAGGGCGATGAGTACCGCCGCGCTCTCGTAATACAGGTCATGGGCCAGGTGAGCTGCCATGGGCATATCCAGGAGCGCGATTTCCAGCGTGTTCCACAGGCTGTAGACAAAGGCGGCGCCGGTTCCCACCGCCACCAGGGAGTCCATGTTCGGAGCCTTGCGCAGCAGGGCAGGGATGCCGTCCAGGTAGAAGCGCTTCCCGGACCAGATCACCGGGAGGGTGAGCAGCAGCTGCACTAGGGCGAAGTTCAGGGGCGCGTGCTCCGGATCCAGAAAGCCGGGGAGCGGCATGCCGAACATGTGCCCCATGCTGAAGATCAGAAGGGGCAGGGCAAAGGCGAAGGCCGGTATCAGGCGGCGGCGCATGCGCTCCAATCGCGCCAGGGTCTCCTGGCGGCGCTTCTCGAACAGGTCGGGTTCGCTGCGCTGCTCCTGGGAGGAGAACCCCGCGTCCCGGATGGCCCGGCGGATTTCTTCGGCGTTGGTGGCTTGGGGATCGAACACGAAGGCTCCGGTTTCCATGGCCAGATTAACCTCCGCGCTCTCCACACCCTCCATGTTTCGTGTCACGCGTTCGATGCGTGAAGAGCAGGCCGCGCAGTGCATGCCCTGGATGGCCAGGTCGATGCGCTGGGAATCCTTAGGCAGTCCCGGGCCGCCGTCCTCGGGCAGTTCGGCCTCGAAACCCAGGTCCCGCACCTGCTTGTCGAGATCCTGCAGAGAGACGGTGTCGGGATCCCACTCCAGGGTCATGCTTTCGCTGGCCAGGTTCACGTTCACGCTGGCCACTCCCGGGGTTTGCCCCAGGACCCGTTCGATGCGGTTGCTGCATGCAGCGCAGTGCATGCCTTTTACCGGCGCCTGCAGTCGCCGTGGTTGCTTTGTCGTGGGTGTCGAATCATTCATGTCTTGTCTCCCGACCTGGTCAAACCGCCCCGAAGGAAGGGCCGCAGGCCGTTTCCTCCGGTCTTCCTGGGTTTGTGGAGCGAAAATGCCGAGAACGCTGCTGGACGTATCAGGCATAAGTCGCGGTCAACTTGCGCAGTAAAAAATGTTCCACAACGGTTCATGGAACATGTATCCAAAGAAAATAGTGCCAGGATATTCAGAAGAATCAATGGCTTGCATCTACCCCTGCAAGGTCCTTGCAACCTTGCCGCAAAGTGCCCTTGAATCTTTTCCAAATGATAAGCATATTCAGTACGAAGGCAACATCTAATGTTTTCAGACCTGGACAGACCGGTAATTGCCAGTGATACGGGAGCTTGCACATAAAGATCGTGCGGTTTTGGCCGAAGAACCGATTGTGCCCGAGTGGTTTCGGGCGCAGGATGTCCAAGCTCGGAGCGTTTCCGCCAAGAACCGGTGAAACGCTCTTCCGGCCAATCGCCAATACCATTGGAGGAGCCAGTGCGTAGCGTATTCTTCTGCTTCCTGATCATGGGGGTGGCCGCCTCGGCCCTGGCCGCCCGTCCCGCGATACCTCCCAATGCGGACGTGGCGCCCTCGCCGAAGATCTACATTGTGCGGCAGGACAAGGAGCCGCTTTACGCATGCGGCGGCCCTGATTGCGCGGTGGTCGGCACCTTGGAGCTTGGCGAGCGCATGGCCATCCAGGAGACCGTGGGCAACTGGTACCGGGTGCGCGGCCTGTTCACGGGCAAGAGCGGCTGGGTCAACGTCAAGAACAGCTCCGGAGGCTTGGCCAGGGTCACGGCAAAGGCCCTTAACCTGCGCTCCTGCCCCGGAACCGAGTGCGAGATCCTGCGTGTTCTGCGCAGGGGGCAAAGGGTCTATGTCATAGAGCAGCGCGGCGGCTGGAGCAAGGTCCGCATCCCCAAGACCCAGTTCATAGGTTGGGTGTTCAACAAGTATATAGCTTATGTTTAAAAGGTGAGGCGCATGAGAACCGTGCGGGGGGAGCGTTTGGAAGAGTTCCGCCCAGCAACAATGATCTGAAATCATTATCCTGGAGCAGGAGGTCGACATGATAGAGCTCGGCGCCGCGCAATTTCAGGATTACCTTGAGCAGGCCTTTGGCCCCGGGGCCAGGCTGATGGATTACGGTGACATCGGCACCCTGGACAAGCAGGGCATCAAGAAGTTCGGCTACGGCAAGCCGGTGCTGCTGTCCTTCGAGGTTGACGGGGAGCCCCGGGAGGGTGTGCTCTCCATCATGAAGGGCGACAAGTACGGGCACCAGTTCTACTGGGACAGGGCCGCCATCCTGATGTTCCAGTACGAGACCAGCGAACGCCTGGAATGGCATGTGAAGCCTCTGGGATTGGGGTACATCGACGGCAGGGGGCGGCTCAGGTGCCTGGACGAACCCCGGGAGTTCTTCATCCTCAACGAGAAGCTGGACGGCTACGACTATTACCACGATCTCGCGCGCATCAGGCAGGGGGATTTCCGGGAGTCCGACCTGGAGCGGGCGCGGGAATTCGCCCTCTGGCTCTCCAGGATTCATGGGAGCAAGAAGGACGACCCGGACCTCTACTACAGGCGTGTACGCAACCTCCTGGGCTCCAGCGAATGCATCATGGGGCTCATCGACGAATCCTACCCCCACCCCTATCCACTCTATTCGGACGCGCGCTTCCTCGAGCTGGAGCAGCGGCTGCTGCGCTGGCGCTGGCGGCTGCGCTCCTACGCGCACAGGCTCAGCGCGGTGCACGGTGACTTTCATCCCTGGAATATCCTGGTGCGGGAAGGGGGCGGGTTCAGGGTCCTGGACCGCTCCCGCGGGGAGTGGGGGGAGCCTGCGGGCGATCTGTCCTGCATGGCCGTGAACTACTTACTGTTCGGGCTTATGGACGGTGACGACCACAGCTTCTCCGGCCCCTTCAGGCAGCTCTACGACACCTATTTTCAGACCTATCTCGACGCCAGCGGCGACTCCCAGGTGACAGAGGTCATCGCGCCCTTTTTTGTCTTTCGAGCACTGGTCATCGCCTCTCCCGAGTGGTATCCTGATCATCCGGAACCCTTGCGCAGGGCCTTGTTCCGGTTCATGGAAAATGTCCTTGAAGAGAAAAGGTTCGAATACAGGAACATAGACAGCTATCTGGAGTGATCATGGCCGTATTGGAGCAAGCCGCGCCTCGCTGCCAGGGCAGGGCGGTCTGGTTCGTGGGCCTGCCCGGCTCGGGCAAGAGCACCGTGGCCAAGCTGGTGCATCAGGCCCTGTTGGACCTGGGGCTGGACGTGGTGCACCTGGAAATGGACTCCCGCCGCAAGGAGTACATCCCCAAGCAGGACAGCTCGCCCTACTCCGAGGAGGAGCGTCAGCTGGCGTATTCCATGTTCATTCAGGAGGCCGCTGACCTGGTGGGCGAGGGCAACTGCGTGCTCATGGACGGCACTGCCCACAGGCTGGCTCTGCGCCAGACAGCCCGCAAACTCATGGACAACTTCCTCGAAGTCCACTTGTTGTGCTCACTGGATAAGGCCATGGAGCGGGAGGCCAAACGCCCCCAGGGAAAGGTGGTGGCCGGTCTGTACGCCAAGGCCCTGGACCGCAGGGAGCGCGGCACGCAATACCCCGGGCTTGGGGATGTCATTGGCGTGGATGTGCCCTTTGAACAGGACCCCATGGCCGAACTGCGTCTGGATACCGAAACGCTCTCACCGGAGGAGTGCGCCGACGAGGTGGTGCGTTACCTGCGCGACACGCGCTAGCAGACCGTTGAAAAAGGGCAATCCGCTTTGTTGCTGCGAATAACTCAAGATCGACGCGTATTTGGAGATGCGCGTCGATCTTGAGTTATTCTCGGGCCTCGCATCTCACCCTTTCTGAACGGCTTGAGTAATGGAATTTTGCAACACTTACCTGAGGCGCTGCGTGGGAGAGGAAAAGATTCTTAAAAGAGATTGCCTGGGAAGGGACTTGTACACAAATTCCTCCCCAGGGGGCTCTCATTGAACTGCTAGTATAACCTACCTACTGATAAACAAAAATATATTGCTTGCGGTCCTTTTCTAGCAGGCCATTTTGCGTTGGCGGCGGCGGTCGGCCATGGCGCGGGAAACGCGGCTGGCGGTCATTGCCAGGGCCGCGAACAGGGCAAGCAGCATGACGTATGACAGGACGTCCAGGGCGGCCTCGAAAAAGACCACTGTGGACAGGATGAAGTCCCTGCAGGCCAGGGCGAGGTTGTAAAGATCGTTCAGCGGGGTGCCGCGCACGAGGCTGAGGATGATCAGCAAAACACCGCCCCACATCAGGGAGGCCTTGATATCGGTCTTGGTCACGGGCAGATTTTTCATATTGGTAAACCCCCTCGTACGGTATCGTTATTTTTGTAGTCGGGCATCCGGTAGTGTATTGCCCCCGGAAGGTAATTATATACCCCAGCACGGGATGAAGGTAAACCTTGGCCAGCGCGGAGCGGCGGCAGGCGAATCCGCCCGCCGGCAGGACTCGGAGGCGTTGTGTTCAGCCCCTGAGGCAGACATTGGGCAGCAGTTCGCCTATGCTGCGCTTGATATCTTCCATGAGCCCGGGTTTACGAAGCACCACATCGACCCCGAGCTCCCGCACCTCTTTCAGCTCAATGACCGCGGAAGTCGCTCTCCCATCGGGTTTCATGCCCACCAGGGCGATGATTCGCATATCGGGCAGCAGGGCCTGCAGCTTTTTGATGAGCTGCGCGCCCACTGGGTTGTTCAGGATGACCTCCACGATGGCCAGTGCGGGGGCGGTTTTTTCCAGGACCTTGAAGTCGATGTGCCCGTTCATCATGAGCAGGACATCGAACCCGTAGACCGTGAAGGCCTTGTGGAGCATTTTCTGGAACAGATCGTCATCGTCAACTATCAAAATACTCGTGTTCATTTCATGATCCGTTGGTGGAAGGTCAGGGGCTGAACACCGGATGTCGAGCAATTGTTGACGTGATTCGTATGGCAACCTCAGTGGATGAGGGTCGTGCCGTTGGAGTGACCGCTCCCGTCTTGTCCGGCAGGGCGGCAGGTGTCCACGGCCATGGCGACCTCGGATATGGAGCAGGGTTTCGAAAGAGCCCGGAAAACTCCCATTTTTTCGCTGATGCGCAGGAACAGATCGCTGCTCATTCCGCTCCCGCCTCCGGAAAGTACGATGATGGGGATCCAGGGGGTTCTGTCTTGCAGCGCCTTGATGAACTCGAAGCCATCCATCTCGGGCATGAAGATGTCCGTAATGACCACATCGGGGCAACACTGGGGAAGGATGTCCAGGGCATGGCGGCCGTTGAACGCGGTGGTCACTTCGTGTCCGAGAAGTGCGAGTCCCTTGGAAAAGGCCTTGAGCACGTTCGCGTCATCATCCACAAGAAGAATGTTCATGTTTTCCCCTGGTTGTCCTGTTCGATTCCAGGAAGGATCTACAAGAACAGTGCCAAAAGGGTATATTTGTAATTTGTTGAAATTAATCGATTTTATTTGGAATAAGGAGAGCGTGATGCCGTGTGGGTGTAAATCGGGGCGGTAAAGTGTAAATTTGAAGTTTACAGGTTGCAGAGGTCGTCCGGACGGTCGAGTCTGTAACTGCGCCCCAGTCCGTGTTTGCGCAACAGGGTGTGCAGGCGTTGCCGGGAGAGTCCGGAGACCCGGGACGCCTCCGAGACATTGCCGGCTGTGTAGGCGAGGAGGTTCTTGAGGTATCGAAGCTCCAGGTCTTCCATGGCTTGCTCGCGTACATCCTTCCAGGGACGCGGGGGCGTCTCCTCGGACGGGGGGTGCGTTGCCCCGTCATCGGAGGAGCGCAGCCTCTTGCGCACGCCGGACATGCGGACGTTGATAGGGAGGTGGGAAGCAAAGAGGGTGGGGTCGCGTCTCCCCGCTATCACGGCTCGTTCGAGCACTGCGAACAGTTCGCGGATATTGCCGGGCCAATCGTGGGAGTGCAGTGCCTCCACGAGGTCCCCGGCGAGGTTTTTGGCCGGCAGGCCGTAGTTCGCACACAGCCGCTCCACCTGATGACGGGCCAGCTCTTCCATGTCCTCACCCCTTTCCCGGAGTGGAGGGAGTTCGATGACGACGGTGCGCAGCCTGTAGAGCAGGTCCTGTCGGAAGGCGCCCTGCCGCACGAGTTGGTCAAGGTCCTTGTTGGTTGCGGACATCACTCTGAAATCGCTAACATATTCTTGCTTGTCGCCCAAGGGGCGGTAGCGCTTTTCCTGCAGCAGCCGCAGGAATGCCCGCTGCTGCGCGAGGGGGAGCTCTCCCACCTCGTCAAGGAACAGGGTTCCCTCATGGGCCAGGCCCACCATGCCTTCCCGGTTCTGGTCCGCGCCTGTGAAGGCCCCCTTGACGTGACCGAACAATGCCGCTTCCAGCAGAGTGTCCGGGAGGGCGCCGCAATCCACCACCACAAAGGGTTTGTTGGCGCGGCCGCCTCCATCGTGAATGGCCCGTGCCACAAGCTCCTTGCCGGTACCCGTTTCGCCGCAGAGAAGCACGCCGGCGTCGCCCTCCGCAGCTTCCGCCGCCAGATCCAGGCAGGTTGTGATGGCAGGTCCGGAGCCAACGATACCGTGCCTGGGAAAGCCGGTAATAGCGACAGGCCCCTTTTGGGCGCGATACTCCAGGGCACGCAGCAGCGGCAGGGTCATCTTCTCCAGGGTGCTGGGCTTTTCCAGATAGTCCCAGGCGCCGTTGGCAATGGCCAGTTCCGCGCCGTCCTGATCACCCTCGCCGGTTACGATGATCACCTCGGGGCGCCCCCTCCCTGCCTTGAACCCGGGCAATGCCTGCAGCCCGTTGCCGTCGGGAAGCCGCACATCCAGGAACAGCACGTCAATGTCGTTGTTCTGAGCAAGTTCCCGCCCCTCTCTCAGGTTGCTTGCCCTGAGCACCTCGTGCCCCAGGTGCTTGATGAGCGAGGTGAGCATCTTGCCGAACAGGGGGTCGTCGTCGACGATGAGGATCAGGTTCATGCCTCGCTCCCGTGCTCCATGTTCAGGATGGAGTGCAGGGTTTTGGACAGGTCGCGTAGCTCCAGGGGCTTGGTGAGCACGCCGCGAATGCCGATATTCAAGGGAGTGACGGCCTGAAGTTGCCCCGGGTTGCCGCTGATGATCAGGATGGGCAGTTCGGGCCGCAGGTTGTGGACCCGCTCGGCAAGTTCCACGCCGGAAAGGCCGGGCATGGTCTGGTCGCTTATGACCAGGTCGAACTCGCCGGGTGAATCGGTAAAGGCTTCCAGAGCCTGGAGAGCGCTGGTAAATGCGCTGACATGGTACCCCAGCAGGGAGAGCATGCGTTCCATGGAGCGGGCTACCGGCTCCTCGTCATCAACCAGGAGCACGTGCTGCGATCCGTGAAGCACCTCGGAGGAGCCCGGGTCAGGAGCGGGCATGCTCCCGGTGAGGGGAATGAGTACATGCACGATGGCGCCGTGATTCGGCGCACTGTCCAAAATAACCGCGCCGTTGAGCCCCAAGGCCACACCGTGGACAATGGAGAGCCCCAGACCGGTGCCCTCAGCCGGAGATTTGGTGGTGAAGAAGGGGTCAAAGACGCGGTCCATGATTTCCGGGGAGATGCCCGGGCCATTGTCCCGGACCGTAAGGCGCATATGGGGGCGGGGTTTGAGATCCGAATGCCCGGCCAGCTCCTCTGCGTCGGGAGTATGCCGCTCCAGGGAGACGTGAATTTCGCCTCCCCCCGGCTGCAGGGCTTGGGAAGCGTTGGTGCACAGGTTGATGACGAGCTGCTGGATTTCCGAGGGGGTGCCGAAGATCATGGCGTTGTCCATGTCCAGGAACTGGTGGATCTCGACATTCATGGGCAGGGATGCGCGCAGAAGCTTGAGAGCCTCCTTGACCAGGGGCTGCGGTGGAAGAGGAGTCTTTTCCTGTACGCTCTGCTTGCTGAATGTGAGGATGTTGCGCACCAGCTCGGCACCCCTGCGGCTGCCGGTGAGGATGTCCTCCAGGCTCTCCCGCACCGACTGCAGTTCCCCGGGGGTTTCCATGAGCGCTATCTCCGCAAATCCCATAATTGCGGCGAGAATGTTGTTGAAATCATGGGCAATGCCGCCCGCCAGAGTGCCGATGGCCTCCATTTTCTGGGCCTGACGCAGTTGGCGCTCCATGCGCAGTCTGTCGGTGACATCGTGCTTCAGAGCCACGAAGTGGGTTATGGCGCCCACACCGTTGCGAACCGGGTAGATGTACTCCTCCACCTCGTGGAGGCGGCCGTCCTTGCTTTTGTTGATTATTCGCCCCCGCCAGACCTGGCCATGGGTGATGGTCGCCCACAGTTCCCGGTAGAACTCCTGGTCGTGCACGCCGCTTTTCAGGATTCGGGGAGTGCGCCCCTGCACCTCTACGCGTTTGAATCCGGAAACGCGCTCAAAGGCGGGGTTGACGTACAGGATGACACCCTGCTCGTCGGTGATGGTGACGCTTTCCCCGACCTGCTCAATGGCGGTTGCGAGCAGGGAAGCCTCCTCCTCGGTCCGCTTTCGCTCCGTGATGTCATGGAACACGCCGAGATAGCTCACGGCCTTGTCCCCTGCTCCCCTGGTCACCCTGCCGGTGAGGAAGCCGTGGCGCTCCTGTCGGTTTGTGCGGGTGTACCTGAATTCGATCGCGAACTCGTTGCGGTTTGTGAGCACCTGCTCATGATAGCGCGCGACACGCTCACGGTCGTCCGGGTGGATATGTCGCAGGAAAGTCTCGAAACTGGCCTGTACCTCGTTGGGAGCGTACCCCAGGAGCCGGAACATCTCATCGGACCAGAAAAAGCGGTTCTCGATCATGTCGTGCTCGATGTTGGCCATTTTGGCGATGCGCTGCGCCTCGTTGAGACGCCGCTCACTCTGCCTGAGGGCGGTTTCCGCACGTATGATGTCGGTGATGTCGCGGATCACGGCAACCAGGTATTTCAGGTCCCCGGCCAGGTCGAATTCCGGTGCGATGCGGCTCTGCAGAATGCGTTCACCTTGTACTATGGTGAATGGAAACTGGATGGAGGTTTCCGTACCGGTTTCGAGCACGTGGGAGAGCGCGGCATCGAATCGGGTAATCATCTCGATGGGCAGGTCCAGGTCCTTGTTGCTCTTGCCCTGGTAAAATTCCTTGGACATTCCCGTGGACTGGCAAAGGGCCCTGTTCACGAACACCAGCCGCAGGTCCTTGTCATAGCGGGCCACAAGGTCGGGAATGTTGTCGGCCAGGGTGCTCATTTCATGTCGACTCTGCCTGATCTGTTTCTCGGCGTTCTTGCGGGGAGTGATGTCCTCGATCATGGCGACAAAGTATGGGGCCCCCTGGTCCGGACGGGCCGTGGAGAGGGTCTCCTGTATCCAAATTTCGGATCCGTCACGGCGCAGGCAACGTTTTTCCCTGGAGATGAAGGGGAGGTCGCCCTGCATGAGCCGGTTTGAAAGTGTTTGCCACTCCATCCGGTCATTTGGATGCGTGAATTCATGGTAGAGACGCCCCCTCAATTCATCACGCGAGTACCCCAGCATGGCGCAAAGGGGTGCGTTCACAAGGGTGAATTCGGCCTCCGGCGTTATGTGGCAGATGCCCACCGCTGCCTGTTCGAAGGTGGCGCGGAAGCGCGCTTCCGCCAGCCTGAGGCTGTTTTCCGCCTTGCTGGCGAGTTCGCGAGCTCGCAGGGATTGCAGTCCGAATGCCAACTCCTTGGCCAGCTTGTTCAGCAGCTCCACTTTCGCGGGTTCGAAGGCGTCCGGTTCCTCCGCGTAGATGGTCAGAGCACCGAACACCTTGCCTTCCTCTGCGAGGGGCAGGGCAAGAGAAGAGGCGAAGTCGAAGGTCATGGCCTTATCTCGCCAGGGAGCGAACTCCGGGTCGGTATGGATATCCCGCACCGAACTGCTCCTGCAGCTCCGAATGGCCTTGCCCGTGGGACCCCGTCCGTACTGGTTCTCCCCCCAGGAGACGAAGATGTTCCTGAGATATTTGGATGCGACCCCCCAGTGCGCCACTGGTCGGACGGTTCTCTCCTCGTCGTCCTCGGCCATGCCCACCCAGGCCATGCGGTAGCCGCCTTGCTCCACGATGTTCCTGCACACCGTGCTCATCATCTCGGATTCGTCCATTGCCCTGGTGATGGCGTCCTGGCAGAGGCTCAAGGTTTTGAGCGCACGGTTGGCCGCGTTGAGGCTTTCCTCCGCCGTCTTCCTGTCATGTATGTCCAGCAGGCTGCCGGTGAGCACCGTGCCGGCGGCGCTATCGTTCGAGGACAAAGACAGGGTGCCGTACCCCAATACCCAGCGAAAGGTATCGGTACGGGGGCGGATGCGAAATTCGACGGAAAAGACCGGGGTTTTTCCGCTCAAATGCTGCTCCAGGCTCTGACGGACGAGATGCAGATCGCTGGGGTGAATCACACTGTCCAAAGGGAGCGTGGAACCCGGGTTTTCCGGGTCAAGGGAAAACATGGGGTTTCTGGCGTGGAGCTGCACTGTCATGGTGTTGATGTCGCAGGAGAACAGGGCCATGGCGCCTGCCTCCTGGGCCAGTTGCAGGTGCCGCCGCAGGGTGCGCTCCCCGGCAAGGGCCTTGTCGCGCTTGAGCAGTGAGCTTTTCAGCGCCAGAAACAGTAGAAATGCGGTGACAAGGATGAAGAACCATCCTTTCCAGGTCTGCATGAAGGACACCTGTTCAGGAGTTACGGCAATCAGGTAGACCGCCTGATCGGAGAGCAGAATCCACAGCCCCGCGAACACGGCGTAGCAGGCTGTCACGAAGATGGCTGAACGAATAGCCGGGAGTGTTGTCTTATCCATGTCCAGATGGCTGTCTTGAAGTGGTAGTTGATCCTTACATTGCATTTTTTGACGAATTTATTCAAACCCTGATTTCCGGGTACGGGCAACCATCTCGTGACACGCTTCATCGAACATATCCCGGGGGTGGATGCTTGGCTGCACACGAGGCATCACAAACTACATGCGATCACCGGAAGATGGAATGATAATCCCCGCGGGAGGTATGCGCTCCGTTCGTGTTGGGGATGGGGCGAGGATCAACGCCCTTGTATTTTCATGCTCTTGTGCGGGGTGTGGAGTGGAAACGCATAGGTGGATTCATACACTGGAGATACCCTGGCCGATGGCGTAGCGGACAAGTTCCGCCACACTCCCCAGCTTGAGCTTGCGCATGATGTTGTGCCGGTGCACATCCACGGTGCTGGGGCTGAGCCGGAGTTTGGACGCGATGTCCTTGCTTCCGTGTCCTTCGCCCAGGAGCCGCAGAATTTCGAGCTCCCGAGGGGTAAGCGCCTCCAAGGGGGCGCGTTGCTCCGCCACGTTGGAAACGAACTCGTTGAGAACCACGTCCGAGATCTCGCGGCTGAGATAGGCGTTGCCCTGGAGCACCTGCTCGATGGCGTGAATGAGTTCGTCAAAGGCGCAGTCCTTGAGGATGTACCCCTTGGCACCGGCTTTGAGCATCTCCGTGACGAAGTGGCGTTTGGGGTACATGGACAGTGCGATGACGTGGATGTCCGGGTTGGCCTCGTTGATCTGACGCGTGGCCTCCACCCCGTTGCACCGGGGCATGTGGATGTCCATGATGACCACGTCGGGGTTGTGTTCCAGGGCGAGCTCCACGGCCTGGATGCCGTCTCCGGCCTCCGCGGCCACGCGCATGCCGTGCTGCTCGATCATGGTCTTCAGGCCCTGCCTGAGAATGACGTGATCGTCGGCGATGAGTACCGTGGTCATGGCGTCTGCTCCCCTTCGAGGACGTTGCGCGGCAGGGTGAGGACGCAGACCGTCCCGCCTCCTTCCTTTGGATGCATGTCCAACCCTCCATCCAGGAGGTTCAGCCGCTCCCTGATGCTGAAGAGCCCGAAGCCCGAGCCTGGGGCCTGTCTGAGAGGGGACGGATGGCTGGGAAGACCCACGCCGTCGTCCTCCACCCTGAGGACCAGGTTGGCCTTTTCCAGAGCGATTCTTATCAGGAGCTTCGAGGCGTTGGCGTGCTTGGTGACGTTGGTGACGAGCTCACGGACCATCTGGAACAGCATGATCTGGGCATTTTCCGGCAGGGGGAGACGCCCCTCGTATTCCCGGACGCAGGATGCCTCGATGCCGTGGCGCTTTTGGCACTCCTCCAGGAGATTCTCCAAGGCAGCTTCGAGACCGAGTTCATAGAGCTCCGGAGTGCCCATCTCCCAGACCAGGGAGCGGCTCTGGGATATCATGTCCTTGATCAGCCCGATGACCTCGGTGAGTTCCCGCATGTGGGAGGTGTCCCGCAGGCGCTCGGCCAGGCCGGAGAGGCGAATTCTGGCCATGGCCAGATCCTGGATGATGCCATCGTGCAGTATCAGGGCCAGACGGCGGCGCTCACGCTCCTCCACCAGGGACATTTCCGCCGCAAGTTCCCTGAGCCTAAGCCGATATTCGGAGAGCTCCTGCTTGGTGCTGGAGAGTTCGTACACCTTGTCGTGCAACATGTTGTTGGCCAGGTTGAGCTGGGACGTGCGTTCCAGGACTCGGCGCTCCAGCAGGGTTCGGTGTTCGGTGAGCTCGTTTTCCGACCGTTTGCGCATGGATATGTCACGCATAGCCATTTCCACAGCCAGAGGCATGTTTTCAGGCGAGCGCACGAGCCTCATGTTACAGTCGCAGCAGATGGTATCGCCGTCGCTCCCGGGGAGATTGATTTCCACTCCCTGGATATCTCCGATGTCCACCAGCCGGGAGACGAGCGCGTCCCAGGACGTGCCGTCGGAGTTGATGAGGCTTTTCAGGTTCAGGGTGACAAGGTCCTCGGTGGAGTGCCCGAGGAGGCGGGCCGCAGCCGGATTGACCTCGTGAATCTCGCCGTCCATGCCGATCCGGATATAGGCGTCCCGGGTGGTCTCGAAAATCCTGCGGCATTTTTCCTCGCTTCTACGCAAGGCTTCTTCCGTGAGCTTCAGGTTCGTGATGTCATGGCTGGTGAGGATCACGAATCGTTTCCCGGCAGGGGAGTCCTCCCAGGGGGAGAGCTCGATGCTCATCAGGCGCGCTCCCTTGGTGGGAAAGACGAACCAGTCCTCAAAGGTGACTGCCTCGCCATCCAGGCAGCGGTCCAGCCGGGGCTTGAGCCGTCTGTTGAAATCCTCCTTGCCGGTGAATTCCCACAAGGGATGGCCCAGCAATTCTTCCCGTTTTTTCCCCGAGGCCTGCAGAAGGGCATCGTTGAAGAGCACGTAGCGGTAGTTGCCGTCCAGCATGGAGATAAAGTCGCTGGTGGCTGAGATGAGGCGTTCGTTGCTGATACGCTCTGCGTAAGCGGTGCCATCCGCATTTTGTGGGGCGGGTGATTCGCTCATGGTCTCCGTTTATGTGAAGCGAACAGTAATGGGTGCCACTATGTAGACTGTTTGATGCACCCATGGATTAGGTTTGCAGCCCCTGTGCTCCCGGGGTTAGACCCAAGTTGCCAGTGTATTCCATCTGAGCACCTAGCACAGGAGTGCAAAAACCTGAAGCGATCAAGTGGGTGTTGGCGGGGCGGGCAGCTCCACGTTCCGGTGGATCGTGTCGGGCACAATATGAGGTGGATTGTCGGAAGTTCGTGTACACTATCTTTCCATTATTGGGTTAGTAGGGTAAGAAATGAATAGTAAAACCATGGTTTATACAATTCTGCTTCATGTCTATATGGAGACATGCCTGAAAGAAAGAATTCCTTACGTCTTATGGGCTGTGCAGTAGCCACAAAAAATGACGCCATGGCAATGTTCGATTCCAGATATTACAATATCCAGGAAGTTCCTGAACAAAATATTCCTGATATTTCGTGCGCCTTCAGACTCCTTGATTGCACACGGCAAGCCCTGTTGGTTCTCGATTCGGACAACCGCATGCTATATTGCAACAAAACATCTGATGGTTTGTTGCAGAAGTGTCGTGGCGAGATGTTGGGCCGAATTCACAACGCTGCTTTTTCCAAAGATCGCCATGCCATATTCGCGGAGCGCATTCTCTTTGGGGTACGCCATCCCCCGGAACAGGGATTCACCATCTTATTCGATGGCGACAACGACACGGGCTGCTTCGAAGTCAATATCCATCCGGTGCCCGAGGGCATTGCCCTGTTCATTCTGGCCACCACGGAGCAGCGCAAGGTGCCCAGCGAGCTCGCAGCGTCCGAACGCCGTCTCCAGGAATTGGTGGACAACCTGCCCCTGACGATTTTCGAAATGGATCTGGATGGCCGTTTCACCTTCGTTACCAAGGTGGGATGCGAGATATTCTGCTATACGCGCGAAGAGACGATCAACGGACTCCACCTGGCTGACGTGCTGCAGCCCGAACACTCTGCCTTTGAGTGTCAGTGACACGGGGCAGGGTATTCCTGAACAGGATCTGGTGAGAATCTTCGATAAGTTCCAGCGGGCTTCACGCATGGACACCATGACGCCCGGAACCACTGGTTCGGGTATGGGGCTGGCCATCTGCCGCCAGATCATCACCCACTACAGGGCGACATCCGGGTCGTATCCACGCCAGGACATGGGTGCCGGTTCGATGTCCGGCTGCCTTTCAAACCGGCTTGACCTTCGGGGAATCCTCACAATTGGGGATTTCTCCGGCGGACCCCATCAGCAGCGTGGGAATCTCTCGGTGATACAGGTTCATACAGGAGCGGGGAACGTGGGAGGCTCAGTTCATGCTGAGGCATTGCCGCTGGAGCAGATCCTTGGAGTAGAGGAATTTCTGCAACTGCTTCAGATTCCTGTTCAGGAACAGGGAGGTGATCTCCTGCAATGTGTTGGAAATGTCAATGGGCTTGAGCAGGCAGGCGTCCAGCAGCTGGTTGACCTCGGCGTTTTCCTTGAAAAACACCTGGTCCGAGGTGATAACCACGATTTTCATTTCGCTTCGGGCCGGGGATTCCTTCAGGCGGGCGATGAATCCGTTGGGATCGGCCTGGATCATGATGGTCTCCATGATCAGAGCGTCGAACGATCCTTTGTCAAGTTCCGCTTCGGCCTGGCTGGCGGAAGAGACGACGGTGACTTTGCACCCTTGTTTTTCAAGGATCGAGCGAAGGAGCAGTGCGTTGACTTCGTCGTGCTCCAGCACCAGGAAAGACTTCGTGTTCAGCAACATCACCCTCCGACAATGGGGATGGTTTGGTTTCGAATTTCTACGATGGCGTCTTGTTGTTTGAAATTACATTCGTCAATTTCGCGGTTGATACAAAAATGTAGATAAGTGTTGATTTCAAGGTATCCATAGTGTCAATGGCCAGAGCAAGTCAAGAACTTTTTCTAGAATTTTTCTGGATAAATGACGGAAGTTGTACCTAACACCAAAGAGAGTCTTCATAAAAAAATTATCAATTATATCAGGTTAGGCATAATAAGTTTAAAAAGTCAAGTTTCTTCTACAGGGAGTGGTTGTCAGAGGGCGGTCAGCTCCATGTCCCCCCATACGGCGATGGAGCCCTGGCACTGGGCAAACACACCTTGAAGTGTGAACTCCGGAGGGAGGTTTTTTACGGGTTTTGACCAGGATTGAGCCCGGGGCAGCACCTTGTCCAGATCCTTGGCCGTGCGAAGGATGTTGCACAGCGCGGTGGCGGCGGCGTCGGAAAAGCTGGCGTTGACCGCGCGCACAGCCACGAGCTCTCCATGCCCTAGGCTGACGGAATGACCTATGAGGGCCGAGGAACTGCAGATGGAGAGGGGGAAGGAGTCCGCAGGAATCAGCAGCCCCAGGGCGCTGTCCTGGGAAGGATCCGGAAGAAGGCCGATGGTGCGCTCGGTGGTGGAGATCAGGTACAGGTCGCCGCCGTTTTCCACCAGCACGTCCGGGCTGTGGGCACTGAGCGACTGCCCCACCCATTGGGCGACGGCTCCGGCCACTGCGGCCATGGGCCCGACGCCGCAACGCGCGCTGGCAAGGATCATGTCCCGCACAATGGGGTGGGGGTTCTCCGGCATAGGCAGGGGGGAGAAGCTGGTGGCGAAAGCCGAATCCCGGGCAATGGCCAGGGCTATCTCCCGCCTGGCCTCCCCCAGGGCCTGCAGGGCCAGGGCCGGGAGATCAACTTCCGGGGGCGGGGTGCGGGTCACTATGTGCAGGTCGCTTTGCTCCATGACCACCTGGAAGGTGGTTTCGCCTGTCTTGGGGCAGCATGTGCCTCTGTAGGAGCGTTCCGATGATCTGAATGTCGGTGGCATGGCGCTGGGTTTCAGATGATTATCGCCACGCGGCAGTTTTCGAGAAAATTTCCGGGTTGTTCCATGATGCGCCGGAGCACTGTGGCCCGCTCCTCCGGGAGCATCAGATCCCCCTGGGATGCGTCGCCGATCCTTTCGGCGGGTACCAGGAGGGGGGAATCCCCAAGACGGCCACTGTCGCTGGCCTCCTCGGGCGTCAGGAAATAGGCCGCATAACCGCGCAGTGCCGCGGATTCGGGGGGGATGTTCACAGGATAGAGCGCTCCGTCAGGGCCGAGAATACGCGGCCGCAACACGGGTTCGAACCCCAGGCCGCGAGCGTCGATGATCAGCCCCGTATACGGAGGGGCGGCGAGGTCCCGGGATACCCGGGAGCGCAGCTCGTAAGACGGGGTGGATGGAGGGGGCGGCTCTTGCGCTGTGGAGGGGCCCCGCCCCGGGAGTTTGGCGAAGAGCTCCCTGGCCAGGTCGCCGGTTATGGGGATGGATACCCGCGCTCGCACTCCCCAATTCTCCAGGGGGCGCAGTTCCTCGGTCACATTGCGGTGCAGCACGCCGTTGATCCGGCTTACCGCGACGTCGTTCTCCGTGATGAAGTTGCGTACCGTTGTGACGGAGTCCACGCGCACGGCCATGAGGGCCTCCACCAGGTTGCGTCGTGCGTCCAGCAGTGCGGCGCGCTCCGCCATGGTGCGCGCGAGCTTGAGATTGCCCTGAGCGGCAGGAGGAAAGCCTTGACCAGTGGCGGATAGGCGCATGCGCCCCCAATCCATCACCGCGAACTCTCCAATGGGCTGCAGAAGATCGGTGCTGGCCTGGCCGGTGACGGGCGCCAGCAGCACGGAGCACAGGAGCACGGCGTACGAAAGCATTACCGGGATAGTTCTGGTCATGACCGCTTCCTCCCCGCCTTGGGGCCTAGTTCCTCGCCTGTGAGCAGGCTCTGGTAGAGGCTCAGGGTTTGCCGCAGAAATTCGCGCTCGGTGAGCTGGGTCATGCGTTGCTGTTGCTCAAGGTAGCGCGACTGCAGGTATTGGGGGGCGAAGCATCGCTCCATGAGATCACACAGGGCCTTGGGATCGTCGGGCTCGCACAGGGCCTCGGGGCGGAGCAGGTCAGGCATCACGCCCACGCGGGTGCTGATCAGGGGGCGGCCGCAAGCCATGATCTCCAGGGCGGCGCGGGCGATGGCTTCGGACCAGAGGGACGCCACCACGCCGATGTCCAGGGCCGAGATGCAGGCCACCACATCCTCACGCCGCCCCGTGATATAAACACTGTCCCGTAGCTTCAGCTGGTCTATCCACTCCTCGATCCGTTCCCTGGGGAGTGCGCTGTCGTGCCCGATGAGCAGCAGCCTGGCCTCGGTGCGCCCCTTGGAATGGAGTTGGGCCAGGGCCTGGAGGCACTGCAACTGACCCTTCACCTTGTCGAAGCGGCCCAGCAGGCCGAAGACCACATCCTTGTCCGTGAAGCCGAACTCCTGACGTACTCTGTGCCGACCTTCCGGGTCGAAGATGAATCGGCCGGTGTCCACACCGCCGTGGATCATCCACAGGCTGTTGCTGGACAGGGCCAGACGATGGCGGCATTGCTCCGCTGTTCTGCTCTGCGTCACCACCACGGCGTCGGCGGCCCTGCCATAGAGCAGGCGGTTGAACAGATTCCCTTTTGGAGGGCGCTGATCGCCGCGCGTGCGCACCAGCTTGAAGTTCCGCAGCCAGAGGCGCAGCAGCCCCCATAAAATGAACCCTTCCCCCCTGTGGCAGTTCACGATGTCGGGCCGCAGGGCCAGGACCAGTGAGCGCATGTGCAGAAATGACCGCACGAGATGTAGCGGATTGTTGGTATTCTGGTGCACAACCATGGTATGCAGACCGCGTCGTTGTGCCTCATCCAGGGGGGGGCTTCCCTCCTCGCCGATGATCAGCACATCGTGCCCGGCGCGTTGCAGCAGGTCGCCGAGGCACACGCAGTACCATGCCGTGGCGTTGTACCAGCGGACGTTGATGACTTGAAATATCTTCATATGCGGCACCTTTGCCCACCATATGGCGGGGCGATTGTCCAGTCAAATGGACATTGGGAAAAACACCCCTTAAAGAGGCGAAAGGCTCCCCGTTAGGATTCCCGGACCCCATGGCCAAAGGGAATCGGCGTAAGGAGCGAGTCACCACGAAAAAGAGAAGAGGTACACCCGAATGACGCAATTGCACGACGTTATCTGGCCCGCGGAGTGGGAGCCGCATGACGCTGTCTGGATCGGTTGGCCGCACAACACCAGCGATTGGAGCCCCAAGTTCGCGGCGATCCCCTGGGTCTTCGCGGAGATGGTCCGTCACCTGAACTCGTCTGAGCGCGTGATGTTGCTGGTGGGGGACGCGGCCCACGAGGCCCGGGCCATCAGGGTGCTGGACAATGCCCTTCCCGGATGGCGGCGGCAGGATAGCGAGGAGCCCGGCGTCCGGATGGTGCGCATGCCCACGGATCGGGGATGGACCAGGGACTTTCTTCCCTTTTTTGTCCGCACTTCAGGAGGGGGGGCAGTGCTGCATTGCGCCTTCACCGGCTGGGGGCGCTACCCGAACCACAAACTGGACCACGCGGCGGGCGAGATCATAGCCGCAAGGGTGGCCAGGGAGCAGGGGCTGCACCTTGAGAACATGAGCCATGACGGCGAACTGATGACTTTGGAAGGTGGGGCGTTGGAAGGCAACGGCCAGGGCGCACTGCTTTGCACCGAGGAGTGCCTGCTCGACCCGGTATGCCAGGTCCGGAACATCGGTATGTGCGCGAAGGAATACGAGGAGGCGTTCGCCAGGTACCTGGGCGCCAGAACGGTGATCTGGCTCGGCAGAGGTGTGCAGGGGGACGACACCCACGGGCATGTGGACGATTTCTGCCGCTTCGTGGGTACGAACACCGTGCTGCTGTGCAAGGAGGAGAATGGAAACGATCCCAACCACGCGGCCATGGAAGAGAACAGGGAGCGGCTCGAGGGTGTACGGCTGGAGAACGGCTCCGGACTGGAGATTCTCCGCCTGCCAATGCCCGCGCCGGTGCATTTCGGGGGCATGCGTCTTCCGGCCAGCTACGGGAACTTCTACATAGGCAACAGCGTGGTGCTGGTACCCACGTTCAATGACCCGCAGGACCGCGTGGCCCTCGGCGTGATCTCCGACTGTTTTCCGGAGCGCAGGGTGGTGGGAGTGCACGCCGTGGATCTTGTGCTAGGCTTGGGGGCCATCCACTGCCTTACCCATGAGCAACCCCGTATTCCGTGATCCAAAAGGGGGCGATCATATATTTTGTGTTACAATCAGGTTAAGACTGAAAGATTACTGGTGGTTTCTTGTTTTGTCATCGATTTGTCACAAAGAGACAATGAACCTGTCAATGATGGACGTATAAGCGGATTCGATGCCGATGGAGGGCACTATGCGTAAAGAAACAGTTTTGGTCGTCGAAGATGACGAGGATATCCTCAACCTGCTGCGATTCAATCTCGAGGCCGCGGGCTACGAGGTGCTTGCATCCACCGACGGCTATGAAGGCATGAACCTGGCCCGGAGCAACCCGCCGCAGCTGGTCATTCTGGACATAATGCTCCCGGGGATTGACGGCTTTGAAGTGTGCAAGGACCTCAAGCGCCGCAAGGAGACCGCCGAGATACCCGTGATCATGCTCACCGCGCGTGGTGAGGAAGTCGACCGCATCGTGGGGCTGGAGCTGGGGGCCGACGACTATGTGGTCAAGCCCTTCAGCCCGCGCGAACTCATGCTGCGGATCAAGGCGATCATGAAGCGCTCAACGCGCACGGAGAGCGATGAGCAACGCTCCCAGTGGATCAAGGAAGGCCTGTCCGTGGACATGGACGCGCACAAGGTCGTCGTGGATGAGCAGGATATCGAATTGACCGCCACGGAGTTCAAGCTGCTCGTTGAGTTGATAAAACGCCAGGGCAGGGTGCTCACCAGGGATCAGCTGCTCAACCGCGTCTGGGGGTACGAATTCGAGGGATACGCTCGCACCGTGGATACGCATATCCGGAGGTTGCGGCAAAAACTGGGGCCTTATGCCGAGTTCGTGGAAACGGTACGCGGGGTGGGCTATCGTTTCCGGGAGTAGCACGCCATGCGGCACGGATTTTCGTTCCGCAGCAGGGTTCTGTTGTCCTTCATTCTCGTCATCGCACTGGGAGTACTGGCTCCGGCCTGGTACTTCCGCTCCGTGCTCATGGACGAGCTTGTCGAGGAGGGCAGGGCGGATGCCGAGCGCCTGCTCCAGATGGGAAAGCACGCCCTGATCATGTCGGGCCTGTCCGACGCCTCGGACAGCGCCTCGGCCGTGCGGAACACCTTGAACAACCTTGCCCAGCCCGTGGATATTTCCATGGCCTATTGGGACATGAGCGGCAACAGAATCGCCGTGGCCGGAAACCTGGATGACGTGCGGGCCGTGCCGGCCTCCATGCTCCAGGAGGGACGCTCCGGTGATTTCGAGCCGGATCGCTTCCGGGTGGACACCTCCGGCATGTTCGACAAGGCGCGAGTGCTGGCCTGGTGCAGCGTCGTACCCGGCACGAACACCACCATACCGGCGGGATATATCGGCCTGACGCTGCCCACCCTTGGCGCCGGGCACAAACTCAGCCGCATCAACCAGGGCCTCTTTTCCGCCCTCGCGGCCGCGAGCCTTTTGGCGGGAATGATCGGTTTCGTGCTCGTGCGCTGGATGTGGCGCTCCATGCAGGAACTTGTGAGCGTGGCCGAGAGCATCGGCAAGGGCAACTACACGGAGCGGGCCGGTGACTTCGCCTGCCGCGAATTTTCAGACCTTGGAAGGTCCATCAATCTCATGGCCATGCGCATCGAGGCGCACATAGCCACCATTACGGATCAAAAGGAACAGTTCGAGGCGGTGCTCAACAGCATGAACGAAGGCGTGATGGTCCTGGATGCCTCTTGCCGTATCCTCTCCGTGAACAGGGCCTTGAAGAACATATTTCCGGATACGGAGAACGCGGAGGGGCGCCGCCCCTTGGAGGTCATCCCCAGCCCGGAGCTGCAGAAGGCCTGCCTGGAGGTCTCCAAGGTGCGGGGACAGGCGCGCATCATGCGTACCTTTCAGATCGAACCGCGCAAGGACGCGGTCTACGATGTGGCCATCGTCAGCCTCGGCAGGGACGGTGGAAGTCCGGACGACCTCGGCGCCGTGGCGGTGTTCCACGACATCAGCACTTTGAGCCGCCTGGAGCGGGTGAGGAGCGATTTCGTGGCCAATGTTTCCCATGAACTGCGCACGCCACTGACGTCCATCAAGGGGTATGCCGAGACCCTGCTGGACAGCATGGACAGCGAAGCCGGCAACCCTGGTGCCCAGAAGGCGTTCATGGAGATCATCCTGCGCAATGCCAACCACATGTCCAAGATGGTCAACGACCTTTTGAACCTGGCGCGGCTGGAGGGCGGAAAGCGCCCCTTCGAGGCGCGGGAGATCGATGCCTCGCTGGCCCTGGCCCAGGCCTACAAGGAGTGCCTGCATCTGGCCGGGGACAGGAATGTCTCCCTGGATCTGGAAGTGGAGAAAGGGACGGCCATGGTCATGGCGGACAACGACCGGCTGGCCCAGGTTTTCAGGAACTTGCTGGAAAACGCCATCAAGTACGGCAACCCCTTGGAGGAGGCCACCCCGGCCAAGGTCAAGGTGAGGTGCGAACAGCGGGAGACAGACGTGATGTTCGCCATTGAAGATAACGGCCCGGGTATACCCAAGGAGGAACGGCAGCGGATTTTCGAGCGATTCTACAGGGTGGAGAAACACCGGGCAAAGGATTGCAGCGGCTCTTCGGGACTTGGCCTGGCCATCACCAGACACATGGTTGAGAAGATGGGAGGCGAAATCTGGGTGCAGAGCCCGGCCGCGGACGGCACAGGGTCCATTTTCTGCTTCACGCTTCCGAAAAACGGCGTGAGCGTCCCGATGCTTGTTTGAGCAGCGTCGTTTCCAAAACTTGAAGGACAGGACTGACAATGGAAAAGAAGAAAAAAGTAAAGATGTACGCTTCGCACTTGGACTTTTTCTATGGAGATTTCAAGGCGCTGCACGGTGTGAACCTCGAGTTCAACGAGAACGAAGTCACGGCCCTCATCGGCCCATCCGGATGTGGAAAGAGCACCTTCCTGCGCTGCCTCAACCGCATGAACGACCTCATCCCCATCTCCAGGGCCGAAGGCGAGATCCGCCTCGACGGCGAGGACATCATCTCCCCCAAGGTGGATGTGGTCGAGCTGCGCCGCAGGGTGGGCATGGTGTTCCAGAAGCCGAACCCCTTTCCCAAGACCATCTTTGAAAACGTGGCCTACGGCCTGCGAGTCAACGGCGTGCGGGAAAAGAAGTTCATCGGCGAGAAGGTGGAAAGCAGCCTTAGGCACGCGGCCCTGTGGGAGGAAGTGAAGGACAGACTGCACTCCAGCGCCCTGGGCCTTTCCGGGGGGCAGCAACAGCGCCTGTGCATCGCCCGTGCCCTGGCCGTGGAGCCCGAGATCCTGCTAATGGACGAACCCGCCTCCGCTCTGGACCCCATAGCCACCCAGAAGATCGAGGAGTTGATTCATATTCTCAAGCAGAAGTACACCATCATCATCGTGACCCACAGCATGCAGCAGGCCGCCCGCGTCTCCGATATCACTGCGTTTTTCTACATGGGCAAGCTCATCGAGGTGGGCGACACCGAGACCATGTTCACCCGGCCGCAGAACAAGCAAACCGAAGATTACATCACCGGCCGCTTCGGCTAGGCCGCTCCGGTGGACGCTGCGCATTACCAAACTCTCAACCCTTGCAGGGGGAATATATGGAAAGCAAAACCCATCTGGAACAGGAACTCGTTAACCTGCGCATGCAGGTCCTCGAGATGGCCGCATACGCCGAAAAGGCCCTTGAGAAGGCCACCCAGGCGCTCCTGGAGCGCAACACCGAGCTGGCCCAGGAAGTCATCGACATGGACCGGAACATCAACCAGCTCGAGTGCGACATCGACGAGCGCAGCCTGAGGCTTCTGGCCCTGGCCCAGCCCGTGGCCAAGGACCTGCGCTTCATCGTGGGCTGCATGCGCATGAACGTGAACCTCGAGCGCGTGGGCGACGAGGCCGTGAACATAGCCGAGCGCGCCCTGCTGCTCTCCCTCAGGCCGGCGCTGCCCTTCAATCATCTCATCGAGGAACTTTCCGAAACCACCATCGAGATGTTCCGCTCCGCCATGAAGGCCTTCAAGGACGAGGATTCGGAGCTGGCGCAGCATGTCTGCGACATGGATACCCGCGCCAACGAGCTGGATCTCTCGGTGCTCAAGAAGCTCATCGACTACATGCTCAAGGAGGCTCCGGCCATCGAGCGCTCAGTGCACACCATCCTGGCCTCGCGCAGCATGGAACGCACCGGAGACCTCGCCACCAACCTCGCGGAAAGCGTCATTTTCATCATCAAGGGTGTGAACATCAAGCATCGTTGCGGCAGGATCTAGCAGGCGACATGTCGAGGCTGCGGAGCTTCCCTTGGACTGGGTATCTGTTTCCGATGGTATCTCCCCATGACCCCGCGAGAAGTCTGGACAGAAGATGACAGAGTGTTACGTTATACGGGAGGCGCGTCTGTTCGAAAGCACCTTCCAGGGCATCACGCGAGGTGACGGCGAGGTAGGGTATCCTTTAGCTGGCGCGATACAAGCAACCCGGTGACGAGACGTCTCGGGAGGGACTATGGTACAGTCAGGCAAACGCAAGATCGAATTCATGCTTACCCTCGACGAGGTGGGCACCTTTTTCAGGAAGTTCGGAGAAGACCTGGACAAGGGCGTGCTGCAGGTGGGTGAGACGAGCGTGGACATGGAAGGCTTTCGCAGCCTCGGGCTCTCCCTGAAGGAGGAGGCCCCGGGTGTCCGGGTCAAGGTCAAGATCAAGTTTCCCAAGGCAGAGGACGAGTGCGGATGCCTGGAATACGAAACCGATGAGGACGAGGATCCGGATGACGCCGACGAGCTGTTGCGCAGTGACCCGGAGGACGAGTTCGCCTGTGTTGCAACGCGCCCCAAGCCGAAGTACAAGAGCTTGAAGAAGCGCATGAAGGGACAGTTCAAGGCCATCAAGGCCGCGGTGGGGCGGGGGGAGTTGCCCCCGAGCAATATCTCCCACGCCTTTGCGCGCGACTGTGAGCAGATGCTCACCTATCCGGGCAAGGGGGACGAGTACTACGAGTCCTATGGAAAGCTCCTGCAGGAGTTTCTCATGGCCCTTGCCGATCAGAACGTGGATGCCTTTCGCGAGGCTGTGTATGCCCTTGATGCGGGCATGCATGCATGTCACGAGAGATATAAATAGCCGGGCCCGATGCTCCCTTTGGGGGATTGTCGACGCCAATCGGGCAGTTCACGGCGGAGAACCGCTGTGAAACGGATCATGGACCGACATCCGCCCCACAGCCGCAAGGCCGAGGCGGAAGAGACAAAACCGGGCGATAGGGTAATGACAGCAAAAAGCGCCGAACTTGTGTACCTGGAAGGGGGCGGACAATGCGCCTCCGTGGATTTGAGCAAGGTTGACACCGAAGTGACCCCAGACGATCTGAGCCGCTTCCGGTCAGTCACCTCTGTTGAATTAAGCGAGGATCAACGGCAGTGGGTGAGCAATCCGGACAAGAGCTACCCCATGCAGCGGGAGACCCTCGCGGTGCACTGGCACCCGGAGTTCGTGGACATGGGGCTTATTGAACAGCGGGTCACGGCGCTCTACCCCCATATGCAGGAGTCCCTGATTATCCCCACCCAGCACAACGAAATTTTGAGCTGGGGAGAGTATTCCGGGGTCGAAGTGGACTGCTATTCCAGCGGGTTCAACCGCAAGGTGCAGCTGCTGCTGCATTTTCGCAAGGAGAACGTGGAGTCGCGGGGCGCGGTGATGGAAGCCATGCTCAAGCATACCTTCAAGTACCGCTCCTCCCAGCTCTTCCAGTTCATGGACGCCGTCATCGAGGACAGCAAGGAGGACCTGCGGCAGAAGGCCGCGGCGGAAACCGGCGCGGACGCCGAGCTGGTGGAGTTCTGCCGAATACAGACGCGCAAGATCAGGGGCATGCTCGAGGAGCATTGGGAGACCACGCCCGAGTGCATGGTCAAGAACAAGCTCCTGCGCAATTTTTTCTACACGCTGCAGGATTTGTACGGCCCCAGGATCATCACCAGGGCCCAGGTCTATCTGAAGGCGCTCAAGGGGCTGGTCAAGGCGGACTTCTCCCTCAAGTATTTCTACCGTGCTTCCGAGATCATCGAGGAGGCGCGCTCCCTTGGCGCCGGCATAGTCATCCCCCACCCGGAGCAGTTCTGGCCAATCCTCCTGGCCAACTACAACGTGGACGGCTACGAGATTTGGAATCCCCAGTCCCAGGAGTACACGGATTTTCTCATCAGCGTGGTGCACAGGCAGAACGCCTCTCTGCAGCGGGGCGCTCGCCCCATCCTCGTGTTCATGGGCGATGACTGCCACATGGGGGAGAAAACCATTGATCCCGGTCTTCGCGATCAGGAAAAGGGTTCCCGGAGATCGGATGCAACCCGCCTGGGAGGATATGGCCATCAGAAAGAACCTCGTTATCTCCGGGTTCTCCAAGTCCCAGGCCATTCAGGATTACAAGGCGCGACTCGGGTAGGGCGCCCGGCCGGTTGTCAGGCGTTGTCTGGGCCGTTCATTCAATAGACGGATGCAAGGATAAATTTCAAGAGAGGCGTTGATGTCCAACGACGGATCCTTCAAATACGAATCCATTCAAGACACGAAATCCATTCTCGAGTATATTGACGCGCTCAAGCAGGGATTCGCATCCGGAAAGCTCAGGGTCATGGTGCGCGACAAGGAGCTCGTTCTCGAACCTCAGGGCCTCATCGAGTTTCACCTGGAGGTCAAGAGAAAGGGGGAGCGGAACAAGCTGGCCCTGAAATTCACCTGGAAGGAGGGTGAACCCGAGGAGCCGGAAGATGAACCGCTGATCCTGGAAGCGGAGTGATCCCGTGGAGCGCATACTCTTTCAGGAAGGTATCGCCGACAATCTCCGGTTCATGGTCCTGGAAGTCATCAAGCAGGTGGAAAACGCCCAGCGCGTCCTGAATGAGCCGGATCCCGGCCTCGTGGAAAGCATCGGGGGGCGCGATGACTACATCGACAATCTCAAGAGCGTCATCGAGAACAAGTGCTACTCTCTGATTCACAGGCAGCGCGTCATGGACAAGCGCCGGGTGGATCAGTTGCGCGCCGCCAACACGGTCTGTAGCAACCTGGAGCGCATCGCGGACTTCGCGGTGAACATCGTGGGGCAGTTGGACCACCTCAAATCTCCGGAATTCATCAAACGCTACGATTTCGAGAAGTTCTTCAGGGAGGTCCTTTCCGCCCTGGAGGTCGTGTACACGGCCATGATCCATCTGGACATGTCCCTGGCCTTCAAGATTTGTCGCTCGGAGCAGACCCTGGACCTGCTCTACAAGGTCCAGTTCGACAGGATTCTGGTGGAGCTGCGCTCCGGCCGGGAGACCGAGAACCTCATCACCAGTCATCTCATCCTGCGTTATCTCGAACGCATGGGCGACGCCCTGCTGAACATCGGCGAGGCCATCATATTCGGCGCCGTGGGCGAGAAATTCAAGATAAGGCAGTACGAGGCCCTCAAGGAGACCCTCGCGGTGTCCGGGTTCGATGCGCCCATCTCGGACGTGGAGTTCCACTCCATCTGGGGCACGCGCTCAGGCTGCCGCATCGGCAAGGTGGCCGGACCGGCAAAGGGAGACAGGGACCCCAATGCGGTGGCTTCGGAGCACGGGGTGCTCTTCAAGGAGGGCAACCGGAAAAAGCTGCTGCAGGAGAAGCGCAATATCGAGCGCTGGGAGACCCTGATGCCAGGCCTGCCTCCAAAGGTGCTGGCGCACCAGGAGGAGGAGACCCAGGCCTCGCTGCTCATAGAATTCCTTGGCGGATGCACCTATCAGGACGTGATCCTCGGCGCCATCCCGGAGATCGTGCAGAACGCCATGTTCCTGGTGGAGCAGACCCTGACCTCGGTGTGGGACAGCACCCTGGCGCGGGGGCCTGTGCACCCCGAGTTCATGTCGCAACTCACCTCGCGGCTTCAGGACGTCTATCGCCTGCATCCGGGCCTTGAGAGTCCTTCCAGGAACATCTGCGGGCTCCGCACAGAGCCCCTGGCCAGCCTCATCGAACGCTGCCGGGAGGTGGAGGAGCGGCTGAGCGCGCCCTACACCGTGTTCATCCACGGCGACTTCAACATCAACAATGTTGTCTACGATCACGAGACCCAGAAGATCCACTTCATCGATCTGCACCGCTCCCGCCAGGCTGATCCCCTTCAGGACGTCTCGGTCTTTCTGATCTCCAATTTCCGGCTGCCGGTCTTCGACAACCAGCTGCGCTCCCGTCTGAACTGGTGCGCCAGGAGGATGTTTCGCTTCGCCCGCAGGTACGGCATGGATAACGGGGACACCTGTTTCGACGCCCGCCTCAGCCTGGGGCTTGCACGCAGCTTCGTGAGTTCGGTCCGCTTCGAGCTCAACCCCAAGTTCGCCAGGCAGATGTACATGCGCGGCGTGTATCTGCTGGAGCGTCTGCTGGCCCATGCGGACAAACCATGGGAAGACTACGTGCTCCCGGAAAACGTGCTGGTCTATTGACCGTCTCCCCGGCGCCGCGCTGTGGGGACCGATTCGCTTACCGTACTACCATGCGATTGATTTCATGAAAAAAATAGCTGTCATCGGCGTGCCCGGCGGCTGGTCTTCGGAGGTGCTCACGCAGCGTGTGAAGGACCGTACCGGGCAAGGCTGGCTTGTGGACCTCGAGTCCGTGGCCCTGGACCTCGACAAGGGACGTGTTTTCAACAGCGAGGTGGACCTCGCGGACATGGACGCGGTGATCATCAAGAAAGCCGGTCCCTCCTACTCTCCGCATCTGCTGGACCGCCTGGAGATGCTGCGTTTCATGCAGGCGCGGGGGCTGAAGTGCTTCTCCGATCCCTTCAATATCATGCGCACCCTGGACCGTACCAGTTGCACCGTGACCCTGCGCGCCGGGAACATCCCCATGCCCCCGACCCTGATCACCGAGAGCGTGGACATGGCCTGCGCCTTTGTGCAAGAGAGCGGGCGGGCCGTATGCAAGCCGTTGTACTCCACCAAGGCGCGGGGCATGAGGGTCGTGGGCGGCGAGGGGGACACCCGCGCGGCCATAGAGGAGTTCAAGGCCGACAACGATGTCATGTATCTGCAGCGGATGGTTGAGCTGCCGGGGCGGGACATGGCGGTGGCCTTTCTCGGGGGGGGATACCTCGCCACCTATGCCAGGGTGGGCAACGGCGACTCCTGGAACACCACCACGCGCTCCGGCGGGGCCTATGAGGCCTGCGACCCGGGGCAGGAGATCATAGACATGGCGCACCGCGCCCAGAGCCTTTTTGGCCTGGATTTCACCTGCGTTGACGTGGCGGAGACGCCTGACGGGCCTGTGGTGTTCGAAGTCTCGGCTTTCGGAGGATTTCGGGGGCTGCGCGACGCCAACGGTCTGGATATGGCCGCGCTCTACGTGGACTACGTTCTGGAAAGGATCTAGGGATGGGGCAGGTTCTTGCAGCGGAGAGTCTGAGGCGTCGTTTTCTCGATCAACACCTCACCGACAAGACGACATTTCGCCTGG
Source organism: Desulfovibrionaceae bacterium (assembly GCA_963674665.2). Taxonomy (GTDB): domain Bacteria; phylum Desulfobacterota; class Desulfovibrionia; order Desulfovibrionales; family Desulfovibrionaceae. The sequence goes on from CAXXPL010000004.1 coordinate 32,960, forward strand.
TTCTCGATTTCAGCGGCCATGTCACCGAGGTGCTGACCAACTCCATGGCTCTGAAGGACAGGCTGCGTGAGTATTTCGGGGAGTTCGCCCTTGGCCCGGAGGCGACCCCGGAGCCGGCGGTGCGCATGACCGCCCTGGAGGTTCCGGCACCGGAACCCGGCGAACTCCGCGACATGGGCCTGGAGTTCACCCTCAAGGAGCGCGACCCCGGCAAGTCGAGCATCAAGGAGGAGTTCGCGAACCTGCCGGACGGCAGGGTGGTGCGCAAGCGGCTCACCGGCATGCTCTTCGTGTTCGACAGGGACGAGCACCTGGTGATCGGCCCCTGCCTGGAAAACGACAACCAGGTGGTGAACTTCATCAACAACCGCTTTATCCAGTGGACTCTCGACCGGGGAGCGCTGCTTTTTCACGCTGCGGGCGTGGCCATGTCCCGTGACGGCGGTTATTCGGGCCTGGCCCTGGCTGGATTCGCCGGCATGGGCAAGTCCACCCTGGCCCTTGCCTGCATGAGCAAGGGAGCCACCTTTGTGAGCAACGACCGGCTTATGGTGGGGGGGGGAGGGCAGCGGACTCAGGATGTACGGCCTGGCCAAGATGCCGCGCATCAACCCTGGCACCGTGCTGCACAACGAGGATCTGCGGTCCGTGATTCCCCCGGAGGAACGGGCGAAGTACGCGCGCATGCCCCAGAGCGAGTTGTGGGCCGTGGAGCGCAAATACGACGCCTTTATCGACAGGTGTTACGGACCGGGGCGCTATGCCCTGCAGGCCTCCATGAGCGGCCTGGTGTTGTTGAACTGGCGCAAGCCCTTCGAAGGGGAGCGTTCCGAGGTCCGGGTAGAAAGGGTGAACCTCGATGAACGCAGGGACCTGCTTCCGGCTTTCATGAAATCCGTGGGGCTCTTCTACTACTCCCCTCCCAATGCCGAATTGCCGGACTTTTCCCAAGACGCCTATATTGAACTCTTGCAGGGGCGCCCCGTATATGAGATCACGGGAACCGCGAATTTCGAGACGGCGGCCGAGGCCTGCATCCGGCTGTTCTGACGAGGCGCAAGGGGAATATCCCTCGGAGTCCGTTCCTCTTTGCTTGCGAATATTTGTATTGTATTTGCAACGCATTCGAATACGATGAGAAACATGTTCCATTGGGCGGAAAGGTCGCCAAAGGCAACGGCTCCGGCCCGAAAAACCTTTTGATCTGGGATGCACGATGCCGACCATCATGATCACCAGGGCGGTGAATCTACCCGACCCGATCCGTTTGGCGCGCTACAAGAAATCACCGGAACTTGGGCCTCGAGTCCTGTTCTTTTCGGGCGGCACTGCCCTGCGCGGCCTGAGTCAGAAGATCCTGCAGTACACCCACAACTCCATTCATCTGATCACCCCCTTTGATTCCGGGGGCAGCTCGGCGCAGCTTCGTAAGACGTTCCACATGCTTGCGGTGGGTGATCTGCGCAACAGGCTCATGGCCCTGGCCGACCGTTCGGTCACAGGCAATCCCGAGATCTTCGACCTGTTCACCTACCGGTTTCCCAAGGACGCAGAGCCCGCGGATCTGCGCGAGCGCATGATGTTCATGCTGCGCGGCAAGGACCAATTGGTGCACAACATCCCTGACCCCATGCGCAAGCTCATTCGCAGCCACCTCTCGTTCTTTTTCGAGCGCATGCCAGACAACTTCGACCTGCGCGGAGCGAGCATCGGAAACCTCATCCTTGCAGGCGGGTTCTTCAATTTCAAGCGCCACATCGACCCGGTGATCTATCTCTTTTCCAAGCTGGTGGAAGCCAAGGGTGTGGTGCGGCCGGTGATCAGCGCGGACCTCCATCTGGTCACCGAGCTTGCGGACGGAACCACCCTCATCGGGCAGCATCTGATCTCCGGCAAGGAGGTGCCCCCTCTCAAGGTGCCCATCAAGAACGTGTATCTCAGCGCATCCGTGGAGGAGCCGATTCCCACGCGCGCCCCCATCCGGGGCAAGGTCGATGAGTACATCAAGGGCGCCGAACTCATCTGCTACCCCATGGGGAGCTTCTATTCCAGCGTGGTGGCCAACCTCCTGCCCCAGGGAGTCGGGCAGGCCATCAGTGAAACCGAGTGCCCCAAGGTCTTCATCCCCAACACCACCGCTGACCCGGAGCAGGTGGGCATGAGTCTGTACGAGAGCGTGCGGCGGCTGCTGGAGTACCTGGAAAGAGGCTGCAAGTCCGACCCGGCGCGGGACAGGCTGCTCAATTTCGTGCTCATCGACTCCAAGCGGGGGGGCTATCCGAAACCATTGGACCTGAACAAGATCAAGCGCTTTGGTGTGGAGGTTCTGGATCTGGACCTGATCACCGACCAGAGCGCGCCCTATCTGGACGAGGAGCTGGTCCTGGACCATCTGCTGTCCCTGGTGTAGCTCTTCCTGCCATGGGAGACTTCAGGCGGATATCCGGATGAACCAGGCGCTGGGGGAGCGGGGCGGGAATGTGGTTCCCGAAACCGGTGACACAGGTGCGCCCTCTTTCTCTCGCTGGCTGCTTCCAGCGGCGCTCCTATGCCTGACCCTGCTTCTTTCCCTAGCCGTGCGCCTGCATTTCTATTCCATCTGGCTCGATCACCCCGGCGTCGCCTACTTCGATCAGACTCCGCTCCTGCTGCAATCACAGGGATATGCCGCGCTCTGGCAGGTCCATGAGTATCTGGAACCCACCGGGATTGCACCCACAGATGCCTCCGACCCGGCGTTCTGGCCGGAACTCGGCCCCGGATTTCTTTCGCCGTTTGCTGCAATGACCGCGCTGCTGACAAGGGTCCTTGCCTGGAGCCCCGAGGACCTGGCCCTGCTGTTGCCCGCCCTCATGGGGAGTCTCCTGATCCTGCCTCTTTTTATCCTGGGCAGGGGGTTCAAAGGGTGGCGTTGCGGCCTGGTGGCTGCGTTGCTGGGAGCCGTGGCGCCCCACTTGGTGTTGCGCTCCACGGTGGGAGTGTTTTCCCCCGACCCCGGCACCCTGTTTCTGGCCGTGGCGTGCGCGGCCCTGTTCCTTTTCCCGGAGAAGGGGGGCAGGCTCGGGCTCTGTCTTGTGTCCGGCCTTTTTCTTTGGCTTCTGCTGTTTTTCTGGGAGCCGGACCCTGTGTTGGCCGCGTTGCTGGTCGGGCCTCCATTGCTCGCCTCCATGCTGCGCCCCCCCACAAAGGAGCCCAAAACAGCGGTGAAGTGCTTGCCGACCCTCGTGTCCGTCGCCCTGGTCAGCCTGCTGTTCCATCAGTTACGCGCTCCCCATATGGGGAGGGGCCTGAATGCGCCCATTTTCCACTCCCTGCTCAGTGGCTCATGGCCCGCGATCCTCTGGCTCTGCGTCGGCGTCTGCGCCCTGCTGGTATTTTTTCACAGGTACGGGCTCCGCTCCCTGTATTTTGGGGGATTTGTTCTGGCGGCCATCTGGGCAGCCCCCCTGGAGCGTGGGCTGGCTTTTCTGAGCCCGGCTCTCGCTGTGGCCCTGGCAGATGTGTGCGTTACTCTCTGGAACCGGGGCAGGCGGCCGGCCATACTTTTACTGGTTTTTCTGCTGGGGGTGGAGTGCCTGGCCGTGTTCCAGGTCTCCGGAAGCGCAGCCCCCGAGGTGGGTGCGGAGTCCCTGCGGGCCATGAGCGCCCTGGGCGCTCGTACACCGGAGAACACCGTGATCTGGACATCGGAGCGCTTGGCCTGGCCCATGCTCTGCTATGCCCGTCGCAGGGTCATCACGACCAGGGACGATGCGCTACCGGATTGGGTGATCGCGCTCCCTCTGGCCCTGAACAGCCAGCGTCAGGCCGCGGGCTGGATGCGTTTCATCGCCGTCAGGGGCAAGTCCGGTCTGGACAATGCCTTGCCCATGTTCGGCAAGGACGAGGATGCCTCCCTGGATCGCCTCCTCGCGCGCCTGGGCATGGGGGTCGGGGTGACGCCGGAGCCCGGGGATTTTCTGTTTCCGGTGCTGCGTGCGCCCCTGTGCCTGTTTCTGGACAGTCGGACCATGATGGGAGGGCGTTGGCTGGAGGCGGCGGCTCACAAGATTCCGGAGTTCGCCATGGCCGAAAGGCGGGTGCTGCTCTTTCAGGATGCTACGCTCCATGGGGACGAGCTTCAGGGGCGTTTGCTGGACGGTTCCCTGGAATCCGCCCCGTTCTTGGCAGACCTGGACAAGGGGGTTGTCCGCTTTGAAAGGGGGGAACTGCAACTCTCCACCTTCATGCTGCTCTCATCGAGCCAGTGGCGGCAGCGGGACTACCGCGCCACCGGGCTCGTGCTGGGGTACAACGACCGTTTCCACGGCGGAGTCATGTCCGGCGTGGAAGTGACCCATACCGTGTTCCACAGGCTGTTCGTTGCCCAGGAAAACGACAAGGCCCTTTTCAGGCTCGTGGCCCGCATCCCCTGGCGAGCGCAGTGCTGGCTGGTTCTCGGGAATAAGAAATAGGAAAGAAACCGGGGATGCCGGAGAGTTCTCCGGGGGAGCGCCCTGTTATAGAATGGTTTTCCCCTGAAAATTCGTTCGCATGAGGAGCATCCCGGATTACCTAGAAGGACCGCCCCAGGGCGAGACCGCCGAAGAGCAGCAGCAGTCCCAGGACGTTCTGACCCAGAATGTTGACCAGGGCGAGGGTCCACTGGCCGTGCTGCGCCAGGGACAGGCTTTCGAAAGCGTAGGTGGAGAAGGTGGTGAAAGCGCCCATGAAGCCGGTGAGCACCACCACCCGGAACTGTGGTCCCAGCCGCGTTTCCAGCACTCCCCAGACAAAGCCGAAAAGAAAGCAGCCGAAGATGTTGACGCAAAAGGTTCCCACTGGGAAGTTGCCCCCAGCCAGGCGTTGAACCAGGCCGGCCAATCCGTAGCGGCTGAGTGCTCCCATGCCGCCCGCAAGGGCCAGCATCACGAGTTTATCCACGACATGTCCTTGTAGCGGTTTTTCGCCGAAATACGGCGGTTTTCTTGCGTTGGGGGGTGTGGTATGATGACGGCCATGGCATTGGAAATAGAAATCAAGTTTCCGGACGCGGATATAATGGCCGTGAGGCGTCGTCTGCAGGACATGGGCGCTGAAAACCTCGGCTTGCGGCACGAGCGCAACAGTGTATTCGACACGCCTGGGCGCGAGTTGCGGACCGGGGAGATACTGTTGCGGTTGCGTCAGGCCGGGGAGTGCATCTTGACGCTCAAACGCCCCCCAAAGGAAAACGTATCCGGTGATCCGTCCCGTTTCAAGGTCTGGGACGAGATCGAGACCCGTGTATCCGACTATGAATCCATGCGTGGCATACTCTCCGGGCTGGGTTTCGTCCAGTCCTTTGCCTATGAGAAGCTGCGGGAGACGTGGCGGTATATGGGATGCCTGGTGTGCCTGGACCGGCTCCCCTTTTATGATTGCGTGGAAATCGAGGGGGGCGAGGAGTCCATCGCGGCCTGTGCGGATGCCTTGGACCTGGACTTGGAGCGCGGCTCCGCGGCCAACTACCAGCGACTCAACACGGAGTACAGGAGCGCCAATGGACTCCCCAGGGATGAGAATTTCGTGTTCGAGCCGGGAGAGCATCCGCGCATGCCCTGGGAAGCGGAAAGTGAAGCGGTTTGACACGCGCTCTTGATTTTGTGGTTTGATTGCACTAATTCTCGCTATTGTGGCTAACAATATTATTCATGAACCCATGCTCTCGACAACACTATGGGGAGTACTTACCCTTACCTGGAACAGAGGTGAAAGACAGCCATGACCGAGAGATTCACAACGCCCGATGGTGCGCCTGAGATCGGGTACGAGGAGGATCTCCAGGAGCCACGGCGGTTCAAGGTCCTCTTGCACAATGATGACTACACCACCATGGATTTCGTGATCAGAATTCTGCGGTCGGTGTTCAAGAAAAGCGCGGACGAGGCGACCAGGATCATGTACAAGGTTCATGAGGAGGGAGTTGGAGTCTGCGGAGTATACCCTGCCGAGCTGGCGGAGACCAAGGTCTCCACGGTGCATTCGCTGGCCCGCAAGGAAGGGTTCCCCTTAAGAAGCAGCATGGAAGAGGTGTAAATGCTTAGCAAGCGATTGGAAAATGTGCTCACTTCAGCCGTTCGCACGGTACGACGCAGGAACCACGAATACCTGACTCTGGAACACCTGCTTTTTGCCCTTGCCGAAGAGGAGACGGGGCGCGACATCCTCGTCAACTGCGGTGTAGACGTGAACAGGCTGCTCCAACAGCTCGAGCGGTTCTTCCAGGATCATCTCGAAGTGATGAGCGGGTCCACCTCCAGCGAGGTTGTGCAGACCCTCGGCGTGCAGCGTGTACTGCAGCGCGCAATCCTGCAGATGCAGTCCTCCGGCAAGAGCAAGGTCGAAGTGGGCGACGTCATAGCGGCCATGTTCGACGAGGACGACTCCTACGCCGTGTACTTTCTCAAGTCCCACGGCGTGGCGAGGCTCGACGTCCTCGAATATATCTCCCACGGCATGCCCAAGGACCAGGAGTGGCGGCCCGAGGAGGAACCCTCGCCCCAGCCCCTGGAGCGCAAAAAGGATGACTCCAAGGCCGACGCCAAGAACGGCAAGGCCCTGGAGCAGTTCACCCACGACCTCGTGGAGCAGGCCCAGGAGGGGCGCATCGACCCCCTCATAGGCCGCAACCCCGAGTTGGAGCGCACTGTCCAGGTGCTGGCACGGAGAAGGAAGAACAACCCCCTGTTCGTGGGTGACCCCGGCGTGGGCAAGACCGCCATGGCAGAAGGTCTGGCTCTGCGCATCGCCAACGGCGACGTGCCCGAGTCCTTTCTGGACGCCAGGATTTTCGCCCTGGACATGGGTGCGCTTCTGGCCGGCACCAAGTACAGGGGCGATTTCGAAGTACGCATGAAGGGCGTCATCGCGGAGCTGCAGAAGATTCCGGGCGCCATTCTGTTCATAGACGAGATTCACACCATTGTGGGCGCGGGCGCCACCAGCGGCGGCACCCTGGACGCCTCGAACATCCTCAAGCCGGTGCTGGCTTCCGGTGCGGTGCGTTGTATGGGCTCCACCACCTACGAGGAGTTCAAGAATCACTTCGAGAAGGACCGCGCCCTGTCGCGCAGGTTCCAGAAGATCGAGATCTCCGAGCCCACGGTGGACGAGTGCGTGGATATCCTCAAGGGCCTGCGGGGCTACTACGAGGAGCACCACGGGGTGCACTACACCCTGCCGGCCCTGAAGGCCGCGGTGGAGCTCTCTTCCAAGCACATCAACGACCGTTATCTGCCGGACAAGGCGATAGACGTCATTGACGAGGCTGGTGCCGCCTTCAAGCTCAAGAGGCCGGAAGGCGCGAAGAACAACAACATCTCGTTGCAGGACATCGAGAAGGTTGTGGCTCGCATAGCCCGTGTGCCCATTCAGACGGTGAGCGCCACGGACAGGAACCAGCTCGAAAACCTCGAGCCCGAGATCAAGAAGAACGTGTACGGGCAGGACGATGCCGTGGAAGTCATTGTTCGGGCCATCATGCGCTCCCGCGCAGGATTGCGCGAGCCCAACCGCCCCACGGGTTCGTTTCTGTTGTACGGTCCCACGGGTGTGGGCAAGACCGAGCTGGCCCGCCAGCTGGCCGCGAAGATGGGCGTGAGCTTCCATCGCTACGACATGAGCGAGTACATGGAGAAACACGCTGTGGCCAGGCTCATCGGCGCGCCTCCGGGGTACATCGGCTTCGAGCAGGGGGGGCTGCTCACCGACGCCATTCGCAAGACGCCCTACGCGGTGGTGCTGCTGGACGAGATCGAGAAAGCGCATCCGGACATGTTCAACATCCTGTTGCAAGTCATGGATTACGCCACGCTTACTGACAACAACGGCCGCAAGGCCGACTTCCGGCACGTGGTGCTGCTGATGACCACCAATGCCGGAGCGCGGGAGATGAGCGCTGCTCATATCGGTTTTGGCGCCGCGACGGGCACCGACCTCTCCTACAAGGGGCGCGAAGCCCTGGAAAAGATGTTCAGCCCCGAGTTCCGCAACCGGCTCGACGGCATTGTGGGCTTTAAGCCCCTGCAGCCAGAGATCATGGAGCGCATCGTGGATAAGTTCATCAAGGAGATGGAGGATCAGATGCGCGAGCGCAGGGTAAACATTGTGCTCAGCAACGCCGCCCGCACCTATCTCGCGGAAAAGGGCTATGATCCCTCCTTCGGCGCACGCCCCCTGGGGCGGATCATCCAGGAGGAAATCAAGGACCGGCTGGCCCAGGAAGTGCTCTTCGGCTGTCTGCAGAAGGGCGGCGAAGTCCGCATAGACTATGTGAAGCCCGAGGCTGTGAAGGTCAAGAGCAAGGGCAGGGGCAAGGCCCAAAAGGCGTTAGACAAGGCCCCGGCCCCGGAAGAGAGCGGCATCACCTTTGTGTTTTCCGAAGGCCGGTGCGCCAAGAGCAGGATGCCGGTCGAACCGGCTCCGGCAATCTGAGCGGACGAGCGGGATGACCATATATTATCTGCCTGACGAGTATGTGGTTTTTCCCGACCCTGAAGAGGCCGACCCCGACGGTCTGCTGGCGGTGGGTGGAGATCTGACCCTGCCCCGACTGCTCGAGGCCTATAAGAACGGCATCTTTCCCTGGTACGGACCCGGGGCCCCCATCCTCTGGTGGTCTCCGCACCCCAGGCCGGTGCTGTACCCCCAACAAATGCATGTCCCGAGCCGCTTGCGCAGACTCATGCGCAAGCGGCCTTTCAACGTGAGCCTGGATACGGCATTCGAGAGCGTGATGCGCAATTGCGCCTCCGCCACGCGCCCTCAGGGGGAGGGAACCTGGATCATCGACGACATGATTCTGGCCTACACCACCATGTTTGTGGCGGGTTACGCCCACTCGGTGGAGGTCTGGGAGGAGGGGGAACTGGTGGGAGGGGTGTATGGCGTGGCGCTTGGCCGCGCCTTTTTCGGCGAATCCATGTTCTACAAGCGCCCCAACGCTTCCAAGGTGGCGCTGGTCTCGTTGGCGAGGCTGCTGGCGAACTGGGGATTCCGCTTCATCGACTGCCAGCAGACCACCGAACACATGATCAGATACGGACTACAGGAATTGCCCCGCCCCCGCTTCATGAGGGAGTTGCGCGAAGCCCTGCGTTGGCCCATGCGTCCCGGAAGCTGGGAAAAGCGGGATCTGAGCCCGGTGTTTGTCGACTGATTATTGGGGTGGTTTCCGGACAGGAACCTTTTTCAACGAGGGGTTACCTCAAGTTCCTCAACTGAAAGTAGTAGTATTACGGACTAACCTGAACGATTCTCCAGCCTGGCACTGCATCAAGAATGGAGAATCATAGCGTTATTGTTAACAATTCCATCCGGTCAACGCTCCAAAACGTTTCATCCATAAGGTGGAGGGCTGGATCTCCAAGCGCAAACGCAAGCGATCGAAATTCCTCGACGATGTCCAAGTAACGGGCGACTGCCTGACGGGCGGGGCCGGCCTCAATCTTCTGCTCGTTTCCTTCGCGGCGTCGCCCTTCAAGCGTTTCTACCGGGCGTTTTCCCCGTAGCGGACCTACCCTTTTCGACGCCAGCTTCCGCAACTTTTCCTCTGGCGGCTCACGATTGCCCGGTCCGAAGTGGTCGTGCTGGGCATCGACACCATGGTCATGGACAACGACCAAGCCCCCAAACGACAGTGAGTCGAGCCGGCCTATAAGAAAGTCAAGGGCTTCCAGCCTTTTAAAATGACCTGGGGGCGATACATCATCGACGCTGTGTTCCGTGGCGGAGACAAGCACTCTCTCAATGGCGACTCGGCTTCGCAGATGATTCGCCACGTGGTGCGCATGACTCGCACCCCCTACAGCGAGACCGTTCCCATCTTCATCCGCATGGACTCCGGCTTTTATGACCAGGAACTCTTCGCCGAGATGGAGAAACTCGACATCGGCTTCATCTGCGACGGAAGATTCTACGGCGACATCAAGGCCATGATCGAGGCGCCTCCCGAAGCAGCCTATGATCATCACTGTGGAGAGACCGGCGAAGATGTCTGGCAGGGCTTCGAGTTTGGTGACCGTCGCAAATCCCGAAATCGTTTCCTTAGAGCCATCTTCTGGCGCCCCCTGCTGGAGGAAAAGCAGTTCATGCTTCCATGAACGCGCCCCGGCACAGTCGTCTAGAGCAACCTCGGCATGGGCGGCGTCATCGATCAGCAGTTGCGTGACGCCGGGCCTGGATTCATGGTTGAAACCAACGCCGTCATCCATTCCTATCATCAATGCGGGGCGGACGAACTGATGCACAGGGCCTTCAAGGAGTTCGGCTCCGAAGAACTCCCGTTCCAGCATTTCATGCACAACGCCGCCATTTATTGCACCATGCTCCTCGGCTTCTTCCTGCTCGAAGCGTTCAAGGAGGATGTGAGCGAGCCTGTGGTTCCGGTAGAGTCATTCCCGACACCCCTTCGCCGCAAGCTGGTGGATGTGGCGAAAAAGTCGTCACGCATGCAGGGAGGATTGTGCTCAAGGTCATGGTTGCCGCCATGGAGTCGTTGAATTTCAAAGAACGGTGGGAGCGATGCCTCTGCGCACCACGGTTCGCTTGGCATAGAACAATGGTGCTGCCCGGTGAATATTTGACGGGAGAAGCGCGCCCTATGTTCGGTAGAAGGGCCTGTTCCGTTATCGTCAGGCTGCATCTGCTCTCCTTGTCATCAAATCCCGACTCGAATCAGTTCCTTCCGGCATCACTGGGCGTCGGTTCTTTCCCGGTTTGGGTCTTACACCGCTTGAACCGTACGATTGAGGCTTTAGTTATCAGCGTTTCTTTAACACTTGACGGAAGCAATTGGAGAGTATAATGGGTTCTAGTAAGGATGCACGTTTTGACTATTTCAAAGATGTATTTTATCATGACCGTTGTAATGATTAATGTGTATAATTTTGTATGTACAGAAAAGTTGTATATGTAGTCTTCCATGACCTCAAAGTGCATCCTTTTCTCGTCAGATGAACCCCTCATTCATGATATTCTTTCGTGCTTTGAAGATGGTGTGCGCGTAGTGAAGAAAGCACTACGCGCACATATTGAAAATACTTTTGAGCGTGGCACAATATTCATTGTTGATCTTGATGACATAGGAAACAAACTACTAATCAGAGAAATAAGTCTGTTGTCTGATGCGATTATCTTCGTCGGATCAGAGGACGACACGCAGCTCTTATTTGACATACTGCATCGCGTTCATTTCAATTTCCTTTTCAAACCATGTGATAAACGACAACTTGCGTTTACAATCAAACTCACCCGCCACCTAGCTCAATGCGTCCCAGCGAACGGCAACGAGGCTGTTTCAGATAGCCATGTTGTGGGCATATCCCCGGCATGCGTCCGCATACGCGAGCAGGCCAAGCTGCTTGGCCCTTCGGACCTGCCTGTCCTCATCACAGGGGAGAGTGGTACGGGAAAGGAAGTTGTGGCACGGGAATTTCACCGTCTGAGCACTCGGGCGAAGCAGATATTCATGCCTGTAAATTGCGCTTCACTGGGATCCTTGGCCGAATCCGAGCTGTTCGGACACACGCGCGGCGCCTTTACCAGCGCGATTCGCAGCACAAAGGGCTTTGTGGGGTCGGCCGATAAAGGCTCGCTGTTTCTTGATGAAGTCGCCGACCTCGAATCGAGCGTCCAATCTTCATTGTTACGATTTTTGGATAACAAGGAATATACCAAGGTCGGTGAATCGTCACTAAGACAGGCGGACGTGCGAATCATTTCCGCCACGAACAAAGAGATCGAGACGCTGGTCCTGGATAGCGTCTTCCGCGCCGACCTCCGATTCCGTCTCGCCGGGGTATCCCTGCACATTCCTCCCCTCAGAACGCGGCCGGAAGACATCCCCCTGCTGTTCAATCACTTTCTCACCGGGGTCAATGCGCGGCTATTCAAGCTTAAACCGCGGATGATAACCGACGGGGCCATGAAGCTGCTCCAAGCATATCCTTGGCCTGGGAATGTCCGGGAGCTCAAACAGTTCGTTCGCCTGGCGGTTTATAAAAGCCCAACTCCGAAAATAACCCGCAGCGTGGTCCTGGCGGAGCTCCCTATGCACGGAGAGCATCTTTCCGGCGCGTACTCATCATACAAGCAGGCAAAGCAGGAAACCCTCAGGGCCTTTGACATGGAATATTTTACGGATGTGCTGAGAGTCGCAGGTGGAAACCTGCAAGAATGCCTTGCTCTTACAGGAATGCACAAAAAGAATTATTACGAGAAGCTGAAAGCTCTCGGGCTGTCTGGCCGCACGCCATGCAGATGAAACGCCCCCCCCGAGCGGTTGGAACGCCGCGTCAAGCAGGCTGTAAATAAATACCTTCAAAGCATGGCCCTAGAGCTGGGAATCGGCGGTGTTCTTGTTGGAATGAAACGCTCCGTCAAAGCGGAATTCCCGCCAGTATTCCAACCTCGCATGCTTTCACTATGTTACCGAGCACAAAATGGTTAACATTTTGTTGCTCGGAGTTGTGAAACGGTCATGCGCTGGTGGGGCTGCGACGAATGCCGCGGGAGCGGGCAGTTAAGCCTTTTTCGATCCCGGTAATATCAAGCAGTCTTTTTTTTTGGGATACCCGACAAGTTCCAAAAACTCATCTAAAAAAACCATAAACTCCTGCGTCGCCACATTATTGGAGCACCGGCAGATCGTTTTTCCGTGCCGCGTTGACTCCTCATAGGCTATCCGGCGATGCAAAATGGCTTTCATGACACGGCCGCCGTATCGCTCTCGCAATCTGGCCTCCATCTCGCGCTCAAGAAGCAGGTGTCTCGGGTCGACCATGTTGAGCGCAATGCCCGCCAATTTCACTTTGGCGCGCAAGACTGACGAGACTTTGGCCACCTGATCCAGGAGGCTGTGCAATCCCAGCAAGCCGAACTGCGAGGGCCGAACCGGGACCAGCAGATAGTCCGCAGCGAAGAGAGCCGCGTAAATCAGGTTTCCGAGTCCTGGCAGGCAGTCTATCAGGATAAAGTCATAGGCGGTCCGCTCCTGCTCCAGTCCGGCCTTCAAGGTCCGCACCACATCCATAAAAGGCCGGTCGGCCATGGTGGCCAGATGGATGGTTGTGCCCACGAAAGAAACTCGCGAGGAACGAATCGGAACCCAGGGTTGTTCCTGATAAAGCCGGATTATCTTGCTTTCCGTCGGCAGGTTGGCGGCGTCGCCCAAAAAGGCCAGGGTCAGATTGGCTTGGGGATCGTTGTCCAAAACGAGAACCCGAAACCCCTCTTCCGCAAGAGCTTGAGCGAGGTGGTAGGTCAGCGTGGTTTTTCCCACGCCCCCTTTCTGGTTGGATATTGCGATTACCGGAGCCATTCCTCCTCCCCAACGATGCACCTCGCAAGCGCAGGACAAGTGTTTCAACAGCTGACATTGTATGAATTTCTCTCTAGCATGTCTATCGTTTCAGGATTTGTGCATCGCTTCCGCGCAAGTTTTTCAAAAAGAGGTACAATAACCTCCCCAGCAAGTCTCCGGGGATTTCATTTCGCGGCTTCATTCCCGATTTCACGGGGGATTCGGCGGATCAGGGCGGGGAGGCCGTTTTGCCGCCCGATCCATACGCCCGTGCTCCCAATGTTTACCCCAGCCGCTCTCCCCCGGCTCTTTTCACGCCAGGAGGTGATACAACCTCCCCTTCACCGCCCAAGCGCCCGTCCCCTGCCATCATCCTCAAGTTCAGTATTTATATCCGTGTAAAATCAATGGATATTATTTCAATGGGCCATGGCATGTCCTTTGCTTTCCCTGAGCAATTCGCCACATCAACAAAGGAGAACCATGGCAGACATTCTGGTTGTAGACGACGATCTGTTCTACCGAAATCTGCTCGTTAAGCTCGTTTCCGCTCTGGGTCATACGGCGTTCATCGCCAAGGACGGCCTGAGTGCGGTGGAAGCGTTGACGACGAGGGACTTCGACGTCGTGCTCCTCGACGTTTTTATGGAGAATCTCAGCGGCATCGAGGTGCTGGAAATCATAAATTCCCTCCCCGACGACTGCTCCAGCCCGACGCCGGTCATCGCCATTACCAGTGACGAGTCGCCGGAGACCGAACGAAGAATCAGGCAGCTCAGAGCCGCCTTTTTCGTGCTCAAGCCATTCGATCACGGACAACTCGAGGAGCGCATTGAGCAAGCTCTGGCAAGCCGAAGCACAGCCTCATCCCTATCAACCAAAGCCACATGTAGACACACGTAACAGGAGGTTTTCATGGCTAAGCTCGCAACCCCGCCAACTCACCGTCAAGTTTCCCCGGGAGGTCAGACACGGGTCAACCTTGACGCGGATATGGCGGAAAAAAGGAGACTCGCAAAAGAAAAAGCCAAGGAGCGGGCTCTGAAACGAACCTCGGCCAAGCGCCAACAAGTGGCCGAGCGTATCGCCTCCGCCACGGAAGAGCTTGCCAGCGGGATAGCCCAGGCGACAGCGGCGGCCGAGCAGCTCAATAAGGCCATGGAGCAGATCGCTTCCGGAGCAGAAGAAGCCAGCGCAGCAGCGGCCGAAAGCATGACTGCGGCCGAACAGATGGAAAAAGCCTCGATCGACAACAGCAATGCGGCCCAAGCATCCCTTGAGGGCGTCAACGCCCTGAGGGAACTCACCCGCACGACCACGGTAGATGTCGAAGCAATTATCGCCAATGTCGGCGCGGCGGCCGAGCGCAATGTGGAATCCGGGAGACTCATCGCGCAATTGGAACGCCAAGCCGACGAGATCGGGCAGGTGGTCAGGACCGTGGCAGGCATTGCGGACCAGACAAACCTCTTGGCCCTGAACGCAGCAATCGAGGCCGCCCGAGCCGGGGAACATGGTCGGGGATTCGCCGTGGTGGCCGACGAGGTGCGCAACCTGGCGGAGGGCGCTGAAAACTCGGCCCGCAGCATTCGAGAACTGATCCGTGAAATTCAAAAAGACGTCCGGGTCGTGGCCAAGGACGCTGAGGAAGCAGGCGCCAGAGGCAAGGAGGAAGTGGTCAAGGGGCGGGAAATCACCACTCAATTAAAGACCATCGAAGACGACATGACCTCCATTCAAAAGGTCTGCGAGGACGTGAACGCACTCAGTTCTTCCGCCGCCGTCGCCATCAGGCAATTCCGATCCGGAACAGAGGACATCGCTTCCGCAGCGGAGGAATCGGCCAGCGCCAGCAGCGAGGCATCCACGGCTTGTGGCGAACAGATGAAGGCCATGAAGGATGTCGAGGGCGCGGTGGACGATCTGGCGCAGATGGCCGAGGATCTCAAAACCAGCACCGATTCGGAAAAAGGCGGCGAAGAACTCGCCTCCACTGCGGAAGAACTCTCTGCCACCATCGCCGAGGCCAACTCCGCAGCGCAGCAAATCATGGCCGCGATCTCCCAGATTTCCAGGGGCGCGGAGCAGCAAGCAAGCGCCACCGAGCAATCCGGCAAGGCCATCGAACAGATCAACCAATCCACAATCACCATCGCTGAAAAGGCCACCTCCTCCGTAGAGGAAGCCGAAAAAATGCTCACATTGGTGGACAAAAACAAATCCGCTGTGGACGCCCTCATCGACGGCATCAGCGTGAGCGCCAAAGCCAGCCTGACCTCGGCGAATAACATGAAGCAACTGGAAGTCCGCATCCGCCAGATCGACAAGATTGTGGACGCCATCTCCAACGTGGCCATGCAGACCAATATGCTCGCGGTCAACGGCGGCATCGAAGCGGCAAGGGCGGGCGAATTCGGCAAGGGCTTCGCCGTTGTCGCTTCGGACATTCGCACCCTCGCCTCCGACTCCGAACAGAACGCCGAAAAGATCAAGGATCTCGTGCGCTCGATCCAGGATCAGATCCAAACCGTCTCCAGAGACATTATGGAAGTAGGCGCAGCAGCGGGGCGAGAGGCGGAAAACGCCAAAAGGGTCACCAGCAATCTGCTGCGCATCGAAAGCGATATGGTCGCGACCAAAGATCGGATAAAAAGCATTCTGGACAATGTGCAACAGGCGAGCGCAGCGGTCACTCAGGCCCAAACCGGCGTGGACCAAATCTCCAGCGCGGCCGAGCAATCAGCCAGCGCGGCCGATGAAGCCACGGCGAGCGCCACCCAACAGTCCAAGGGAATGGAGGAGTTAGCCCAGGCCATTGAGGACATTTCCGCTTTTTCCGATGAACTTCAGAATGCCTGATCCTTCATCAAAGGAGGTGTGCGAACATGACCAATGAGGCTCAAACACAGTGTCTTGATGAAGGGCAATTGGTGACCTTCCGGATGGGCGGCGAGGAACTGGCTCTGCCCCTGGGGCTGATCCAGGAAATAGTGCGCCCGCCAGCCATTACCCAAGTTCCGGGAGCGCCCGGGTATATCATGGGCATAGCCAATCTCCGTGGCAGCATACTCCCTGTAATGGACCTGCGGCTACGCTTATCGGTTGAAAAACGTGAACAGGATGAGGACACCCGCGTTGTGGTGCTCGACTGCGCGGGCCGCAGTACGGGCATTATCGTGGATAGCGTCTCGGAGGTGATGCACACCGAAGGCGCCATCATCGAGGAACCGCCCGCCGTCATCGCAGGCGTGGACGGGCAGTATTTGCGCGGCGTGGTCAAGGCCGATGAAGGCAAACGCCTGGTCATGATCCTCTCGACGGATATGCTCATCCCGGAACTCCTGAAGTCCCAGGGGGACACGACCCAAGACGTTACACGTACGACGTCCGGCAGACGGGAAACAGTCGTTGAGGAAGAGGAACTCCTGGTCACCTTTCATCTTGGCGAAGAGGAGTTCGCCTTGGATATCATGCAGGTCCAGGAGATCATCAGGGTTGTCGGCATCACCAACGTCCCCAAGGCTCCGGCCTACATCCGAGGGGTGATGACCTTGCGCAATAGACTCCTACCCATCATCGACCTGCGCAGGCGCTTCGCCATGCCCACGCTGGAAGAAGAGACTGAAGCCCTGGCGGCGGCCCGGGCCGCCGCCGAATCCGGGGAGGCCTCGGAGACGACCGATGCCTTGCTGGAAACGGCGGACGAGGTCGCGGGCGCGGAAAACTGCCAGCAGGATGAAACCTTGGGAAGCGCGAGAGCCATGATAGATGCGGCGCAGGATATCGAGAATCCCGAGGAAGAGGAACTCGACGCGCGGCGCATCGTGGTGGTTTCCATCGGCGGCATGGTATGCGGACTTCAGGTGGACTCTGTCTCCGAAGTGCTGCGCATGCCCACGTCCCAAATGGAGCCGCCACCCACCATGCTCGAAAGCCACGCGGCGGTAAAACTCAACGGCGTGGGGAAACTCGATAACGGGGAGCGCCTGCTCATGTTCCTCGACGCGTCCAGTCTGTTGTCCGATGAAGAACAGAAGGAACTCTCAGTCGTAGCCAAGGGCGCACATGCTGATGGCCAAGATGACGCCTCCAGGGAGGAGGTCTTCGACGAAAGCCAGATGGTATGCTTCCTGGTAGGCGAGGAGGAGTTCGGCCTGGACATCATGCAGGTGCGCGAGATCATCCGGATCGATGACATCACCGAGGTGCCTCAGGCTCCCAGCTTCGTGGAGGGAATCGTCAACCTGCGCGGCCAGATCCTGCCGGTTATCGACATGCGGGCCAGGTTCGGGCTGCCCCGGGTCGAGCGTTCCGAGCAGAACCGCATCATGGTCGTGACTATCCAAGACCGTACGACCGGCATCATCGTGGATTCGGTAAGTGAAGTCATCAGAATCCAAAACCGGCAACTGGAGGAGCCGCCCTCAGTCCTCTCCTCGAACATTGATGAGCGGTTTCTTGTGAATATAGCCAAGCTCAATGACGGAAAGCGCATCATTATGGCGCTCAACGTGGACGCGTTTCTGAGCACGGATGAACGCGCGGAGTTCCTCTCCATGGGCCAGGACAAGAAATCGGCCCGGAAAGCCGATAAACCTGCGGAAAAACCCGTCAATGAGCCCTCTGTGTCTATGGCCGACCTTCTGCCGGACGACGCCGCGCCCGCTCCTCAGGAAAAGACGGTTGGCGCCAGCGGCGAGGTCAACCCCGGGGACGACGCAACCCGGAAGACAAGCGCGAAGAAAAAGAAATAGGAAATGAACCCCGAAAAACGATTTCCGTAACAGGCGCTACGGGCGGGATCAGGCCTGCCCGTAGCGCCAAACAAAAGGAAATTGACGCATGTCTCGACCTCCCATACGCGTTCTCATTGCGGACGATTCGGCTCTGATGCGCCGAGAGATCAAAAATATTCTCGAGACGGACCGCGACATCGAAGTCATCCGGGCGGCCAGGGATGGCCAGGAAGCCGTTGAATTTTGCTGCAGTCTCAAGCCGGATGTGGCGGCGCTGGATATCAACATGCCGGTCATGGACGGCTTGACAGCGCTCCAGCATATTATGGCGCACTGTCCCTGTCCTGTGGTCATGATCAGTTCGCTTACCCAGGAAGGGGCCTTGACCACATACGAGGCCCTGGAACTCGGCGCGGTAGACTTTGTCGCCAAGCCCGGAGGGACGATTTCCAGAGATCTGCGCCGCGCAAGCGACGACATCATTTACAAGGTCAAGGCCGCAGCCAAATCAAAAACGCGGGGGGCGCGTTCCGGCGCCGCATCCGGGCCTTCGACCCAGCGCAGAACAAGTAGGGCGACGCGAAAAGCGTGCAAGGGCAACCGCATCGTCGTCATCGGCCAGTCCACCGGCGGACCGAACGCCATCATGGACATCATTCCCTTTCTGCCCGAAAATCTGGGGGCCCCTCTAATTGTCATCCAGCATATGCCGGGTACGTTCACCACTTCGTTTGCGGAACGCATCAACGACAACTGCGCCTTCCCATTCAAGGAGGCGGCCCGGGGCGACAGCATCCTGCGCAACCATGGCTACCTCGCCCCCGGAGATATTCACCTCACCCTTGCGGAACGAGAGCGCGGCGGCGAAAAACACGTTACCGCCCGACTAAGCAAGTTTCCCCGCGAGACGCTGCATACCCCGTCGGTGGACGTAACCATGGATTCGGCGCTGGCGATCTACGGCGCTGGCGTGGTGGGTGTCCTGCTCACGGGCATGGGGTCCGACGGGTCCGACGCCATGGCCAGAATCGCCAAAGTCGGGGGCCGCACCATTGCCGAGTCGGAAGAGACGGCCGTTGTTTTCGGGATGCCGGCCGAGGCCATCCGCAAGGGAGGCGCGGAGTTCGTGCTACCCTCGCATGAAATCGCGGATAAAATTGTGGAATTGCTTCAGTCATGAGCAGGCGCGCTCCAAGCGTTGAGAACCTGTTTATCCAAGGCCTGCGCGACCAGGACTCCGCCGTCCTCCACTCGCTTGGCATGCTTGGCGGGAGCATGGTCAAGGTTTCTTCCAGTATTGACTCAGAAAAATTTCACCCGGATGGGAGCATATTCCTCTCGTTTGTTTCTGGAACGAGTTTGCCTTCCGTCAAAGGAAACAACGCAAATGACCGGCATTATCACTATAACTTCGAATGATCTCGATAAGATACGGTCATTTATATATAATGAGGCAGGAATATACTACGAGGAAAAAAAAAACCAATATCTCTTGAAACGTCTGAGAATCAGGATTCATGCTACGCGTAGCGCAACGTTTTTGGACTACTACACCAACCATCTTTTGTGTGATGCGAACGAAGAAGTCAGTCATTTCATTCAGGAAATAACAGTCAACGAAACATATTTTTTTAGAGATTTTCCGCAACTCCAGGGGTTTGCCGAAATAATCCTACCTGAATACATCGAAAAAAAGAAAAAATGTGCAGACAATACATTGAAAATATGGTCAGCAGCCTGTTCAACAGGGGAAGAGCCTTATACATTGTCAATAATACTACAGGAAATGATTGAAGATTATAAAAAATGGGAAATCAACATACTAGGAACAGACATCGACGAGAAAGCTCTCAGTAATGCAATACATGGAGTCTACAGCGAAAGATCAATACGAGAAACGCCAATTATCTATAGGGATAAATATTTATCAAGGTCTGGAGAAAACTGGTACGCGCGGAATTCGTGTAAGCGTTTCGTTAAATTTGAAAATCTCAATCTTATGAGTGCACTTGGAATGCGAAGCAAGGTCATGTTTGACTTCATTTTCTGTAGAAATGTATTAATATATTTTGATGATGCTTCGAGGAAAAAAGTTCTTGATCATTTCTATAATTCATTACAACCAGGCGGCTATATTTTTCTCGGACATTCAGAATCTGTTGGCCGTATAACATCAGCCTTTACCTTGGAAAGACATGGTTCTTTCATGTGCTATAAAAAGCCGCTTTCGCGAAAACAACGATGATACGACAAATGAATATGATTCTTGTCGAAGGAGATGAACGGTTCAGAACCCTTCTGGGCTTGCTTCTCCAGGACCATGGAGGCTGTTTCCCCGTGATCAACGGATTCCTCTTCAGAAAGGCTATTGACCAGGTCATCGCCAACGCCGACATCCTTCCTCCGCCTATCACCTCTGCACCATTATGCGCGAGCGTTGCGCGCTGTCTGCGGCCCAACCGGGGAATCATGCCATGAGCCCTTCCTCCAAGAGATCTTTTACCGCCAAGCAACGCGTTGATTTTGCGGCTCAGGCTCTTCTGTCCTTGGAAGAACTGGAGCAGGGGCTGGCGGCCTTGGAAAAGACGCCTCCGGAAGCGCCGTTGGGGCAGGACGAGTTCGCCCGCCTGCCCGGGATCCTTCACGCCCTGAAGGGCAAAGCCCTGATGCTTGGTCTAAGGGGACCCGCAACCCTTTGCCACCAGCTTGAAAAGACCCTGCAAACCTGTCTGGAAAACAACATGCGCGGCGCCGCTGTGTGGGACGCGCTCTTTACCGGATTCGACCTCTTGAGACTTTTGTTGGAAGAAGCCGGGCAAAACGTCGACACAGCCTCAGATACGGCTCCGGAGAAAGACGACCCCCGCCTGGTGGAAACATTGCTGATGCTTGAGGCCATTCTCAACCCGCAAGCACAGGGGGAAATTGCCTCGACCAGCGCCGTGGAGGCTTTCCAGCAGGAGGCGGCCGCGCATCTTGACGACGTTGAGGCCTGTCTGATTCAGCTGGGAAAACATCCCGAGGATCGCGAAGCCCTCGCCGAAATTTTTAGGAATGTACACTCGCTTAAAGGCGAAGCGGCATACGTGGGGCTCGCGGCTTTGACGGACCTGACCCATGCCTTTGAGAGCGTTTTGGAGCGGATTCGCTCAGCTCCGAGCGCTCCCTTAACCGATGAACGTCTGGACAGTTTTTATGAAACCCTGGACGCCTTGCGCGCCATGGTCTCCGAACCCAACGCCGTTGAACATTCGAAATGGGCGACGGCGCTGACGCAACGTTTGAACATCGCCAATGACGGCCCCGACATGATGGAAAAGCGCGACTCGCAGGCGCCGGTCTCCATCTTTATCGAAGCGGCCACGCAGCATTTGAAGAGCGTTCAAGATTGTCTGCGCAAGGCTCGAAAAGCCGAGCGCTTCAGCGACGACGACTTTAATCTGTTCTTCAGGGCGGCGCATTCACTCAAGGGCGGCGCCCGCTACATGGGCATTAAGGAAATTGAGTCCGCCGCCATATTTTTTGAAGAGTCACTGGGGGCGATAAAGTCGGGAAGGGTGGAATTCTCGCCCATTCTTTTGGAGGAAATGCAAGATCGCCAGATCCTGGCCAAAGAGTCTCTGGAAAAATTGCGACCTAGCTTTGACGCGGGGGAGACTTTCCCCCCCGACTTCCCGGACGTGGCCCGGATAGCCCCCGATTCGGCCAGACAGGTGCAACCGGCGCCGAGCTTTCGCGTCAGCAAACAAATCATGGATGATTTCATGAATCAGGTCGGGGAGCTGACCGTGGCCA
This sequence comes from Desulfovibrionaceae bacterium, assembly GCA_963674665.2. Lineage (GTDB taxonomy): Bacteria > Desulfobacterota > Desulfovibrionia > Desulfovibrionales > Desulfovibrionaceae. The sequence goes on from CAXXPL010000004.1 coordinate 54,812, forward strand.
AGAACGCCCTGCTGCACGTGCAAAAAACACTTGCGCAGGAATCCGAAAACGCCCTCCCCGGCCTGCGCGACCTGCTCGTCACGGTGAATTCCGTGGCCCGCATCGCCCAATCGCTGCAAAACAGCGTTATGGTCATGCGTCTTGTGCCCATCGGCACCATCTTCAATCGATTTCCCCGCATGATGCGCGACATTGCGAGGCGGTACCGAAAACGCATCGAATTGAGCGTCCGAGGCGAAGACGTCGAGATAGACAAAACCGTGGCTGAACAGATCAGCGACCCGTTGGTGCATATCCTGCGCAACGCCCTGGACCACGGCATCGAGTTCCCGGAGGATCGAATCGCATCCGGCAAACCGGAATCCGGCGTCATCAGCCTGAGCGCATTTCACGAAGGGGACTCGGTTGTGGTGGAAGTATCGGACGACGGCGCGGGGATAGACATTGATCTGCTCAAACGCAAAGCCTTGGAAAAAGACGTCACGATCAGTGAGGAATTGGAATCTCTGAGCCAGGACGAATGCCTTCGGCTCATCTTCCATCCGGGGCTTAGCACTTCAGAGATCGTGACGGATATTTCCGGGCGGGGCGTGGGCATGGATGTCGTCCTCACAAACATCCGTCGGCTCAAGGGCAATGTGCGCGTGTCGTCTCAAACCGGTAAAGGAACGCGGATTCAGCTGGAATTGCCCCAAACCTTCGCCGTCATCCAGGCTCTGCTCGTCAAGGCGGCCGACAAACTATTCGCCATCCCGGTTGAGGCCATCAGGGAAACGCTGTTGGTCGAAAAGTCCAGAATCAAGCGTATGCTGCGCCTTCAAGCCATTGTCGTTCGGGGAGAGATCCTCATGGTGCGGGCATTGGCGAGCATATTGGGGCTGCGTATGCAGCCCCGCCCAGACGTGGAGCAGGATGAGCGCTCGCCCGTCCTCATCCTTGAAGTCGGCGGTAAGCGCGTTGGAATCGCTGTTGATACGCTGCTGCGCAGAGAGGACCTCGTGGTCAAACCATTGGTCGACTATCTGGCGGGTATCCCCGGAGTGGGAGGGGCATCCATTCTGGGCGACGGAAGGGCATTGATCATTCTGGATCCTGCGGAACTCTCAGCCATGGCCCTCGCCGGGGCAGGCCGTTTGGATACGAACGCCGCTGGGCCCAGGGAAGCGTCCAGGCCGCAAACGATTAGAGGGGACCAGCTATGAAAGACGCCGACTTTCTCGCCCAAGTTTTTCGACAGGAAGCCGAAGACTTACTCGTTGAACTTGAATCCTCCCTCCTCGAATTGGAGGCGACGCCTGACGACCGTGATCTGATTGATCGCACGTTTCGAGCCATGCATACCATCAAGGGCTCTGGCGCAATCTTCGGCTTCGAGGACGTGTCGCTTTTCACGCACGAGGTGGAAACCATCTTTGACCTGGCCCGATCCGGCCAGATCACGGTGACCAAGGAACTGATCAAACTTACCCTCGTTGCCCGCGATCGCATACAGGAGATGTTTGAAGGATCTCCGGATGGCCGAGACCTGAATCCGGAAGCGTCGAGGCTGATCATCGCCAAACTGCAAGTCCTCAAGCCCGACGGACTTCAGGAGTCGCAGGCGAAAACGAGCACCGTGGAGCCTGGCGTCGAGGCTCCGGGGCCCGTCGTCGGCGGCGTTTTTTGGGTTCGCTTCAAACCGCCCCGCGACATCCTGTTCAGGGGAACGCAGCCTCTCGCCCTTCTCGCCGATTTGGCGGAGCTGGGGCAGGCCATGGTATTCGCGAATACGGTCGACATCCCCCCGCTTCATGAATTGACGGACGAATCCTGCTTCCTTCGGTGGGACGTCATCCTGGAGGCCACTGTATCGGAGGAGCAGGTGCGCGATGTGTTCATGTTCGTCGAGGACGAAAGCGAACTGACCGTGCGCAAGGTGGGCGCCCTTGTCGACAAGGATGACGAGGCCCGCTTTGACCGCCTGGGCGACATCCTGCTCAAACGCGGCGATATCAGCGAAGAGGATCTATGCAATGCTCTGAAAGGGCAAAAACGCCTTGGCGAAATCCTGACCGCCACGGGGAAGGTATCCGACAGCCAGGTGGCGGCGGCCCTGGCGGAACAGACCGTGGTAAGCAAGCATCGGCCCAGGGACGACGCCTCCGAGCAGAGCATGCGGATAAGCACGCGTCTTGTGGACAATTTGATGAATCTCTCCGGGGAATTCATCGTCGCGCGCAACACCCTCGCCCACCTGGAACGCACCCTGACCCGGAACGAGTGCCCCATCGAGGTCTTCTCCAAGGAACTGCGCAAGGCGACCATGACCCTTTCGCGCATAGCGGACGAATTGCAGGACAACGTCATGACCATGCGCATGGTTCCCGTGCGCACCGTGTTCATGAAATTCACCAGGATCATACGGGATATTTCGCAAAAAACCGGGAAGCAGGTGGAGCTTGTCATGGTCGGCGAAGAGACCGAACTCGACAAGGGAGTGGCTGAAGGCATCGGAGATCCGCTTGTCCATTTGGTTCGCAACGCCGCGGATCACGGCATTGAGCCCGCTGAGGATCGGTTGAAGGCGGGCAAACCCGCTCAGGGCAAGATAACGCTCAGCGCCTCCCATCAGGGCAACGCCATAGTCATCACGGTCTCGGACGACGGCGCGGGGCTCGATCCGGACGCCATCCTCAACAAGGCCATCCAGCGCGGCCTGGTTTCGCCGGAACGGGCGGATAACATGGAGCGCGAAGAGATTTTCAAATTCATCCTCCAGCCCGGGTTCAGCACGGCCAAAACCATTACGGATATCTCCGGGCGCGGGGTGGGCATGGACGTGGTGATGACGAATATTAAAAAACTAGGCGGCGTTCTCACTATCCAGTCCGAAAAAGGCCAAGGCACGACTATCCGCCTTGAACTCCCCCTAACCCTGGCCATTGTCGAAGCCTTGCTGGTCAGGGTGGGCGGCAACGACTTCGCTCTGCCCGTTGAGGCGGTGCGGGAAACCGTGAAGATCCCGAGACACCGCTTGAAAAAGATGCTTGACGGCCAAGCCGCCTCCTTGCGAGGCAAGATTGTGGCCGTGGCGCACCTCGGGGATCTTCTCGGTATTGAACGCTCCCGAGCGTCCGAAAAAGATGCCGAAGAGGATGTCGCTTTGTTGATATTGGACAATGGAGACGAGGGAGTCGGCATAGCCGTCGACGCGCTCCTCAGGCACGAGGAGATTGTCATCAAGCCCCTGGAGGACTATCTGGCGGGCTTGCCGGGCCTGACCGGCGCATCGATCATGGGCGACGGGAGGGCGCTACTCATTTTGGACCCGGCGCAAATCATAAGCTTGGCCATCAAATGAAAAACAACCTCTAAACGCCAACCCATAGCATTGGAGGCATGACATGGAGATAAGGTTCTCCGGCGAATGCACCGTGGAGCGATTTCACGAACTGCGCCAACTCCTGGTGGATGCCGTCAACTCCGGGGAGTCCATAACGGTCGATCTGGGGCACGTTGATCAGGCGGATATTACCTTCTTTCAGCTCTTGGAGTCAGCTAGGAATTCTGTGCCAGAGCAGCAAACCTTTTCCATAAACATGAATAACGTTTCAAAAAACATTATCCAAAAAGCATACTGGTCCGGGGTCAAAGAATTTGCGGCGCATATGCCTGATTAAGGAACAAGGAGTGTGTGAGCCAGCCTTCCCGATAAAATGAGTTTCAGGCTGGGAGTCCGGTTGAGAAGCCTAATGAAAAAAGGTTTATCCGGATAAATCCAGGAATTGTCGGCTATTCCTGGACAACGCCCTCGCCCTGGACCAGGGGCTCGTGCTGCGCCAGGTCGTAGAACCCGTGCACAAGGAAGGGCAGGGTGTAGTTGGGCACCTGCTCGAAGTGGATGAAGCCGATGGTCTTGCCGCCGGGAATCTCCGAGAGGGGCGGCATCCCCAGGGGAACGGGCAGGGGCAGGGGGCCGGAAGAGATGCCGGCCAGCCGCTCGTCATAGCGTTGTTTCAGGTATTCCAGCACAGCGTCGCGCTCTTCGATGGTGAAGCATTCGAGCAGGATCTTCTTGCTGCTTTCCAGATCCACGTGCACGTCGGGGTGTATCGGGTCCCCCAGCAGCTTGGACCAGTCGTATTCCTGGTTTCCGGTATCCTGGCAGTCAGGCCGGAAAAGATGCACTTCAACATTGCGCCGGCCCTTGAAGCTCTTGATCACCATGGAAACGGTGTAGGCCCGGTCGACCGGGAGCGGTGTGTCCGCATTGAGGATGTTCAGATCCACGTTCAGCCTCCGATATGGGATTTGCCTTTGGCTTGTGTCTATAGTCGGTTTTTTTGCGGAAGAAAAGTCTTGAAATTCCAGATCAGGAAGGCGGGAAAATTGGCCGGGTGACGAAAAAAGGCCCTGTCCCGAATGACAGGGCCTTTGGTGCGTTGTTGTCCATAATGACTAATCAAATGTGTACTTCAGCCCCGCTGTGAAAAAGTTGGCTCCGCCAGAGATATTGTTGATCAGGCCAAAGATGCCGGAACGGTGGTGCAGTCGCAGCTGTAGCGCCCAGTTCGGGTAGTCGGGCAGGGCGAAGGTCATGTCGAACATCAGGAAGTTCAGCCACTGCGAGGTCATGTTGTTGATCTCGGTTTCATAGCTGGGCTTTTCCGTGGCAAAGGAGACACCTTCGCCGAACCCCGCGGTGGTGAGCACGTACTTGTTCCATGGAAACTGGTGCCAGCGGATGTTGAAGGAGGCGGCGAACTCCACGAATACGTGATCGCTGTGCCATGTGCCCCAGTGCAGCGCGGTGGTGCCTTCGATCTCGAACTTCAGGGGGCGCAGCTGCCGGACGTTGAACAGGTCTCCCACGGAGAACAGTTCCCTGGAAAGGCTCAGCGCCACCATTTCCGCGTTCACGAACTGGTGCGGCCCAGCGTAGAGCTCGGAGAAAGCCTGGGTGGTAAGCAAGCCAAAGTGAACCGACATGGCTGTTCTGTTGATGGAATATGAAAGTCCGGTGTCGGAATCCTTCTCTGTTGCCTGCTCCGACTCCTTTTCAGAGTTCCCGGAAGCTGCTGCATAAGTGGCCCCCGAGAGGAGCAGCATGAGAAGAAGTGTGATCAAAAGGGTTGTTTTATGCATTACCGTTATCCTTGAACATGGCGTCAGACATCTCATTTTCATAACCCGAAAGGTGAGATGATTGTCAACATTTAAATTGCCCCCCTAGCCAGTGTGCGTATCGTTGTCATGATAAACCACATGATTGTGACGGAATGAGGTTTCGGCACATCATGGGCGTATCGGCCCGGCTCATGAAGAGGACGGGACCGTATTACCGCGTCTTTTCGAGAAAAGCCGTGCTGGCTTCCCGCAATTGTCCGAGCAAGACAACGAGATGCGAAAAAAGCGCGCGGCAGGATTCCAATTCCTCGGATTTGGCCGCCTTTTCGGTCTTCAGCGCCTGTTGGTGAACATTCGTCGCGTCAATGGTTCCGGCCGCCCCCTTGAGAGAATGGGCCAGTTTGGCCAGCGCAGGGAGATCAACCTGATCGAGCGCGTTACGCATTGAGGAAATGCGCGAGTCAAGGTCGCTGAGAAACGTCTGGTAAAGCAGTGACAGGAAGTCCCTGTCGCCTCGCAGCCTGTCCAGGGTCTTGGCGCTGTCGAGGGTGAGCGAACTGGTGGCCGGTTCCCGCGTTTCCGGTTCCTGTGGCGCGTCGATCAATCCCAGGTCCTCGAAAAGGCGGAACAGGTCGTTCTTGTCCACGGGTTTTGCGAGATAAGCGTCCATGCCCGCTTCCAGAAACAGCTCCCTGTCTCCAGTCAATCCGTGGGCGGTCAGGGCCACCACGGGGATGGACGGATTCCATGCGCAGGAAACATCACTGACCGGATCCTGGCGCCGGATGCGTTGGGTTGCCTCGATACCGTCCATACCCGGCATCTGGATGTCCATGAGCACGACATCGTATGCCTCCTCCGGCCGGGAATTCCCCAGGGCCTCCAGGACCTGGGCGCCGCTGGACACCGCCTCCACCTTGTGACCTCCCCGGGTGAGCAGCCGTGTAAGAAAAAGCTGGTTGATGGTGTTGTCCTCCGCAATAAGAATGCGCAGGGAGCGTATTGTATTCTCACCCCTGGTGCTGCTTGTCATGCCAAATTCCTTTCTCGGGCAGGTGTTCCCAAGAAGTATAATCCTGAGTAAAAGCCCGGGGGAATGATGAATCCCGCGAGGTGAGCGGAACAGGCATTGTATCTGGCGCACGCCGGGTGTCCACCCTGGTGAGACAACCGCAACCACGGCTGGTTGTTTGCATGAGCCCCCGGGAATGCGTCAGGATATCGAACACGGAGCAGATCATGTTCTGCATACATGGTGAGGCGCCAGTTTGAATGAGGGAGATATGCAGGGTGATTGCGCATTAAAACTGTTCCGTGAAAGCTGGTTGTGTGTTTATAATTTTCTGACCCAGAATATTACATGGAAAAGCGGTGCTGTCATCTACCTAGAAAAACTCTAGATTTTATTTTTTGTGAGGAATATTATCATAGATGAGCGATTGTAGTGCTTTTCTTTTTCGCAGCCTTGATGCTATGAGGAAAAAAGGGTATTTATATTTCAGGGAGAGTAACGTTTTCCAAAGGGCTTGCGCGCAAATGCCTGGCCCGTTCACGGCAGAAACAGCGAGCATCCCTTCATGATTATCGAATCCGCAGGCCTTACCGATGTCGGCCGAAAGCGCGAGGAAAACGAGGACTCGTTCTTCATCAATGACACCTTGAAGAGCTATGCTGTCGCTGACGGTATGGGCGGTCATCTTGCCGGCGAGGTCGCCAGCCAGATGGTGGTGGAAAACCTGGAGGAGTATCTCCGGGAGTATTCCGAAGGCAAGGTTGCGCCCGAGATGGAGGACGAGACACTGTCCCTGGAAGGCAATGCGTTGCTTGCGGGCATTCGCAAGGCCAATTCCGCAGTCTATTCAAAGTCCATTGCCAGCGCAACGAAACGGGGCATGGGGTCCACAGTGGCATTGGTGCATTGCACCGATTCCACCCTGTTGGCCGCCAACGTGGGAGATAGCCCCATCTATCTGGTGCGAAACGATACCATCGAGCCGCTCTCGCAGACCCACACCGTGGAAGCCGAGTTGGAGGAATTGTCCAGCGAACGGAAAAATGCCATCGGCACGAGGTATCATCACATGCTCACCCGCGCCGTGGGCATTCAGGAAGAGGTTCACCCCAGTGTGGCGGAGGTCCCCTTTTACAATGAGGACAAGGTCATCATCTGTTCGGATGGTCTCTCCAACAAGGTGACTGCCGACGAAATGCGCGAGATTGTTTGTTCCCACAGTGTTTCGGAAGCCTGCCGGGTGTTGGTGGGGCTTGCCAATGGCAGGGGGGGCGAGGACAATATCACTGTGATCGTCCTGTCATTGAGCAGGAAACGCAGAACCCTGGAAGGGTTTTTCGGATTTTTCTCAAGATTGTTTGGGCGATGAGTCATCGTCTTGAGGCAGCAAGGAGGGATTGGATATGGCTACTTTGAAGCTCTTATATGAGGGTGAGGTGCAAGGGGAATTCGATCTCCCTCCCGGTAAAACCTTGACCATCGGGCGGCGGGATATCAATGACGTTGTCATCGAGAATCTCGTTATTTCGGGCGCCCATGCCAAGCTGGATTCCCTGGAGGAGGGCTTCCTGCTGACCGACCTGCGCAGCAAGAACGGCACATTTGTCAATGAAAACCCCATCACCTCGCATTGGCTGCAGGATGGCGATGTCGTGCGTATCGGCAAGCATCAGCTCATCCTGGCAGTGGACGAGGAAGAGGCGTTTTCATTGGATGTCGAGGACGGCATGGAGCAGACCATGATCTTCGGCACGGGTGATTTCACTCCGGCGCCGCAACAACAGCAGGCACCCGCCATACTCAGTTTTCTCAAGGGGGGGCAGGGGGAGTACCCCCTGACAAAGAAACTGACCAAGATCGGGAAGGACTACTCCAACGACGTGGTGGTCCAGGGTTTCACTGTGGGGCAGACCGCGGCCACCATCAGCAAACTACCCGAAGGATATTACCTCAGCTATGTCGGCGGTATGTCGAAGCCGAAAGTGAACGGCAAGACAGTGACCGAATCCCGGAAGCTCGAAGAGTTCGACGAGGTCGAGATCGGCTCCGCCAAGCTGAAGTTCGTCTTGAAGTAAGGCCGCACGGCCGGAACAAAGCAAGGCGCGGCCCGCCTCCGAGGGGGGATCGGAGCGGGATTTCCCGGACGGGACCACCCGTTGCAAAGGATGTGGGGAATGCTCCGCATTTCCCATGAGGTATTGCGGATACGAGTGGGGTTTTGCGCGGCTCTTCAAAGCGTTGGGTACAACAGCAGCCAGTCTATCATTGGCTACAAGGCCGTGCGCCCCGCAGGGGGGCATGGCGGCGGGGGTGCAGCAAATGGGTTTCATCAAGCGCCATCCGGCGTTTTTCACCGGCCTTGCAGTGACGCTGGTCTTCCTTTGGCTTGGGCTCGTTCGGGTGGACTTCATCGACAGCCTGGAGTTCAAGTTCTATGACCTGCGCATGGGGTTGAAGACCGCTCCGAACTCTCCCAGCGAGATCCTGCTGGTGGACATCGACGACGACTCCATCGAGAAGCTCGGTCGCTGGCCCTGGCCCCGCACCCGCCTTGCCAGGGGTATCGAGAAGATCACGGCCGGGCAGCCCCGCCTTGTGGGCCTCAATGTCCTGTTCTCCGAAAGTGAGGAAAACAGTGGCCTCAAGGTCCTGGGCAAGCTCAGAAAACTCTTCACCGAACAGGTGCTGGACCCGGAAAACCAGAAGGAAAAGGTTTTTCTCCAGGCCATGGGTGACATGGAAAATGAACTGGACTCCGACGCCATTCTTGCCCAGGCTCTGAAGGACGCTGGAAAGGTGGTCCTGCCCATGGTCTTTGTGCCCTCGGTGGCGGTTGAGGGGGGCATGGACCCGGAGGAGGAGGTAAAGCCTTTTGCCGTGCCCAACGTCACCATTTCGGATGGAGCGGGTTATCCCGTGGCCAACGAATTGCTACTCCCCCTTCCGGAGCTCACGGAGTCGGCCCTGGGGCTGGGGCACATCAGCCTCATACCGGATCTGGACGGCAAGGCGCGCAGGGAGAGCCTGCTCTACGGCTACCGGGGGCTGTTCCTCCCATCGTACACATTGCAGCTCGCGGCCCTGTATCTGAATATTCCCAGGGAGCAGATCACGGCCAGGATGGGGGAATCAATCCAGCTCGGCAACCTCCGAGTGCCCCTGACCTTCAATTCGCAGTTCCTCATCACGTTCAAGGGGGAGCGCGGCGCCTTCAAGCATTACTCCTATTTCGACGTGCTCAACGACAAGATCCCGGTGAACATCTTTTCCGGCAAGATCGTGCTGGTGAGCGTCACTGCCTCGGGCCTGATCAATCCGCTGGCCACGCCGGTGGATCCAGTCATGCCCCTGGGCGAATTCACGGCGCACACCCTCTGGTCAATGCTCAACAAGCGGTTCATCGATCAACCCTCCTGGAGTTCCAGCGCCGAATTGGGCGCCATACTCCTGGTGGGCATCCTGATCATCTTCATCTTGCCGCGCCTGCGCGCCCTTGGCGCGGGCATCATGTTCCTGCTGCTGTTCTGCGCCATGGTTGGGGGTGCAACGTACCTTTTCGTGTCCAAGGGCCTGTGGGTCACCTCGGCCTACCCCATTTTGCAGCTCGTGGTGGGGTACATCGGCGTTGTGAGCCTGCAGTACCTCGTCACCGAGTCCGACAAGGCCAAGGTGGAGGAGGAGAGCGCGGAGTCCAACCGGATGCTCGGTATCTCCTTTCAGGAGCAGGGGCGGCTGGACATGGCCTTCGACAAGTATCGCCGCTGCCCCGTGGACAAGAGCATGAAGGAGATTCTGTACGGCCTGGCGCAGGATTACGAGCGCAAGCGTCAATTTCACAAGGCCGTGGGCGTTTACGAACATATCGAGGCGCATGATCCCAAGTTCAAGGACGTGAAGGAGCGCAAGAGCCGCCTGATCCAGACCGGAGAAACCGTGATACTGGGGGCCGGAACCACTGATCCGCTGTTGGGGACCACCACGGACACCCGCCCCACGCTGGGGCGCTACGAGGTGATCAAACAGCTGGGCAAGGGCGCCATGGGCATCGTGTACCTGGGCAAGGATCCGCGCATCAACCGCACCACGGCCATCAAGACCTTCCAGTTTCCCGAGGAAGTGGACCCGGATCAGACACAGGAACTCAAGCGGCGCTTTTTCCAGGAGGCCGAGAGCGCGGGAACCCTGACGCACCCCAACATCGTGACTATCTACGACGCTGGCGAGGAGCACGATCTGGCCTACATCGCCATGGAGTTTCTGGAGGGGCACGACCTCACCAGGTACATCAAGCAGGGACAGCTCATGGAGCCGACAAAGGTGCTGGGTTACGTGGCGGACGTGGCCGACGCCCTGGATTACGCGCACCAGAAGGGCATCGTGCACCGCGACATCAAGCCCGCCAACGTCATGCTGCTGAACAACGGTGTGGTGAAGATCACGGACTTCGGCATTGCCCGTATCACCGCCACCTCGCAGACCCAGACCGGCGTGGTCAAGGGCACTCCCCACTACATGTCGCCGGAGCAGATCTCGGGGCAAAAGGTGGACGGCCGCTCCGATATATTCTCCCTGGGCGTGATGCTCTTCCAGATGCTCACGGGTTCCAACCCCTTTACCGGGGACAACATGGCCTCGCTGATGCATAAGATCATGAACGTACGGCATCCTGATCCCAGAGATCAGAACCCCACGATTCCACGCGCCGTGGTGACCATCATCGACAAGGCCCTGGAGAAGGAGCGTGACGACCGCTACGCCCATGCCTCGGAGATGGCCAGGGATATCCGCGCGGTACTGGCTGACATGGAAGGCTGATTTCCCTACGACGAACTCTGAAGGGGAGGATCACAGCTGTGGTGCTCCCCTTTCTTGTTCGAGGAACGAAAAAACGACCGGGAAAACGGCCCAGGACATGGCCATTTTCCCGGCGACTTGATGAAAGGGGTGTCCGGGAATCAGTGCAAGGATTCCTCGGCGGGCTTGGCGGCGATTTCCGCGAATTGCGGCTCGCCGTACTCGTTGAGGCGAACCTGGATCTGGCCGACGTCTCTCTCGATGATTGAGCCCACGTCACTGAGCTTGGCGTAGGCCATCTCCACCACGCTGCGCAATACGTCCGCGGTCTGGTTCTGCCCAAAGGACTCAAGAAGTTCCTCCAGGCTGTATAGCTCGCGTAAAGCGTGGTCGAAGAATTCGTAGAGGTTCATACTGTTGCGATCCATTATACTCCCACCTGAATTTGCATATGGTTAGGGGGTTTCGTCTTGGGGCCATTCCCGTGCCACACGGACGTGAATACCCCGGGCTTCCAACGCCGCTGCATATGCCTGGGCTGATTCCAGGTCCTTGAAGGTCCGCACCACCAGTTGTGCCCTGTTGGTGTGGTCCCAAATCCAGATATGCTCCTTGATTTCGAGACCAAGCCGTGTCACTTCGAGACGCAGCTGTTCCCTGGCCTTGTCGCGCAAGGACAGGGAATCGGACCGGAGCTCATCACCCACGGCGAGAACCCACCAGCCGGGGCGTGCATCCTTGCCCTTGGCAAAGGGAATGTCCGGCTTGTGCAGATTCGCGGCCTTGAGTGTCAGGTCCAGTATGGCCTGCTCAATCTTGAACACGAGCTCGTTCATGGCGCGCTGCTTCCTTTAGGAGTGTAAGATGCGGCCACGCCGCGTTCACGCGCATACTACAGAGCCTTTACGGAAAAATAAAGGGTTGGTGCGTAGCAGTCCTCCAAAGGCTGTCATGGTTCGGACTTGACATGTGGGCCGCTTGTGAGCATGTTGGAAATGCATTGATATAAATAAGAATTTTATGAAGGACCCTTTTACTGTATCGTTAATATGTATGCATTGCTGATGCTCTTTTAATTAATATGTTTCTTCGAGCAGATACATATTGTTGCCAATGTAACACGCCCTCTGGCAGGAGCGGCTGAACATGAGAATATTGAATCTGCAGTCCAGGGATTTTGTGAACAGTTTTCAAGCATTCGGCCATAAGGTCCTGAGTGTGGGCGAGGCTCCGGAGAACGACGTGCGGGTGGAGCGCGCCCTTTCCCTGGCGGCCCTCAGGGAGATTCTCCATTCCAGGGGCTTCGTGCCGGACATGATTTTCTGGAGCGACGACTGTCGCCCCCCGGTGGCCGTGGGTTTCGAGCGCCTGCCATCCGTGACCCTCGGGTTTTCCATCGACCAGTACTGCAACCCCTGGCACGTACCCTTCAGTTCCGTCTTTGACACAATGCTGCTGGCGCAAAAGGACTATCTGCCTCTTTTCAGGTTGCCCAAGATCACACGCCCCGTGGAGTGGTTTCCCCTGTTCTGCGATCCGTCCCGAGACCGGGATCTGGAAGGGGAGCGTGACATTCCGGTGAGTTTCGTGGGAACCCTGGAGGGGCGTTTCAACAAGGACCGTAAGCCGTTTCTTACGGCCTTCCGCTCCAAGGCGCCGCTTTTCGTCACCTCCGGCGACTATGTCCCCATTTTCAACCGGTCACGCCTGGTTCTCAACCAGAGCGCCGTAGGCGAACTGAACTTCAGGATTTTTCAGAGCATGGCCTGCGGTTCCGTTTGCCTGACCGAGGAGACGGAGAACGGACTCGCGGACTTGTTCGCTCCTGGTAGAGAGCTGTTCGTCTATCCGCGGGGGGATGCCGTCACCGCCGCCCGAGTGGCCAGGGAGGTTTTGGCGCGGGCCGATCTTCAGGAAATTGCCCAGGCGGGCAGGGATAAGGTTCTAGCCAGACACAGCGTGGAAAGGCGGGCAAAGGATATTTTACGCATGGGGCACAAGCTTCTCAAGGAGCAATCATTCAAGAACCGCCTGCAGCGCATGGACCTGGTGCAGCATCATCTGCGCAACACCTGGAGTTTTCTGGCCACCGACGATGTGCTGCCGCTCCCCCGCGAGCACAGGGATTTCTACAAGCAACTGGCCATGCGTTAGAGCATTTGTACTCATTCACTCGATTTTCGGAGTGGTTTCGACAGTTCGTTCAACTGTAACCAACTTGAAACAATTGATTTTTATGTTGAAAAGTACTTAAGTCATTGTTGTTCTGTTATTTCCATGCAACAATTAAGCAAAGGCAAAGGATTAAAATTCAACCTGTCAATACGCTAAAGATTGTTCAAGCAGAACACCAATAGATTGCGAACAACGTTGACATTTTTTAAACACTTTTCAGGTCGGATAGATGGCTAACCGATGCTGAATTGTGATGTCTAAAGGTGAATAGCCAGCCTCTCTGTTTTTATGCATCTTCCCACCTCCTTTTCTGCTCATCAGCTTGTATAGTTACTTTGCGGATCAAGACACCTGCGTTTATGGCAAAGATGCTGCTTATGATGACTTCATGCGTTCATGCAGCTTCAATTGACAACCGTCTCTACCCTCGTTGGCCGGGCGCGTTTGCGCCAAATTTGAGGAGATTTGCTCCGCTAGATTTTGCGCTCCGGTCAATACCAATCAAATCGACAAGCACTCATGTGGAGCAAAACGCCATCAAGAAAACACGCAAGGGCACCGAACTCATCGGCCTTCAAATTTATAGCCAGGGAGTCATGCCCCTGGCTTTACCGGGGGCATGACATGTCAGTCTTTCTTAGCAGGAATTGTTTTTATATTACTGAGAGCACAAAATGTTTAACATTTTGTAGCTCGAAGGCATAGGGACGGGCCTGCCAAAGGGGGGCTAGCGGCGAAGCCGCCGGAGCGCGGTGTTAATTATTTAGCGCTCCGGGTAAGATATGCGTTTATTCGATCCCGGACATTTTGCTCCAGATTGCGGTACCAGAATGCGTAATCGAATTTGTGCAAAACCCCTTTTGGGAAATGACCGATATTGAGCTCTTCCGGTGGAGTAGTGACCAGAGCGCCTGTCTTTTCATCGATACGTGCACCGGTGTAGTGCGGAGTTTCTTTGGTGACGGTACCTTTGAAGTCATCAAAGAATACCGCGCCCAGATTGAGACTCTTATCGGCCGGGGTGCCGTCCGTGGTCCAGGTGAGCGGATTGATGCAGATCGCGCTGGGGCGAAGCACAGGAGAACCTGTCGCGCCGGGGGCCTGGGTGTTCCAAGAGATGACAACGCCTGTGTCATCCGCTTTTTGTGCGGGCTTGATCCAGGGGTACTTTTTCAGATCTTCAGCAGTAACGGAGTACCCTATGATATAAGCTGCTACGAGCTGTTGTTGCAGTTTCGAATCTTTGAAACGGCTTCTCAACAAATCGAGCATGACCACTGATCCCTGGCTGTGGGCCGCAAGAATGAAAGGGCGCCCTTGATTAAGGAAGTTCAGATAATAGTCGAATGCTCTGTGAATATCATCCGCTCCGATCCGAAAGTAGCGGTTGAGCATCATGTCTTGTTCAGGATCCAGGACAGTGAAAGAAACCTGACGATAATACGGTGCGAAAAGATTCGCTGAAGCCGAATAGACGCCTGCTTGAGCTTTGAGAAGACCCTGGACATCACTGCGCAGGGCTTTGTTGAAAACGTCCATATTTTTGGGGCAGGCTTTGGGGTAGATGGTGGGGTACACATAAAACACATCGACCGGCTTATTCGGTGCTTCTGGCTTGGATGCCCAACTAATATTCTGGGCGTAGTCAGGACAATCGGGAATATTGCAGCACGCCTTGTCCGCTGCAACAGAGACATTTGACAACAACAAGATGAACAAGATGGAGAAGCAGATGATTAGTCGTATCAGTTGCATGAGGCACTCCTTGAGATTTATGCAAAGCGTATCATTCACTGAGTTATTGGTAAAGGTGCATCCAGTGCTGGCCGCCCCTCATGGCAATGGGTAGAGTTCTCGCTTCCAGAAAGACCAGTATCCAGACTTGGTATTGCTGAGAGCAGAAAAAATTTAAACATTTTTAGCTCGAAGGCGGGACCTAGCGGCGAAGGAAGCCGCCGGAGCCCGTTGTTACACATTTTGTGCTCCATGTAATAAGTTCCCCATCTCAACAGCCCCATTGAAGGTGTGAAAAGCAAGCTCAAGCATTTCGCGGCAAGGATTTGCAGGCAAATTCTTGCAGAGCATTTGAACTTTTTCAAAGCTAAAATGCTCTAGCAGTTCCCCTTGTCGGGCCTGCGGAGGACTTTCACCTCCAAGTCACCAGGCAGGCACCACACCTGCCCGGATGGTGCTCACGCACCACGCGCCCTGCCGGGCGCACCAAAAAAAAGCGGAGACCTTGCGGTCTCCGCTTGCACAACCAGTGCGGAAATAATTCCTACACGCAGCCGGTGGGCTTGGGCAGGCCGGCCATCTTACAAGCACCTTTGCCCGGGCCAGAGGGGAACAGCTCGTAGATGTGCTTCAGCTTGAAGCCGGTCACCTTGGACAGGATGCGCACCATGGGAGCGATACCGTTCTTTTTGTAGTAGTCCTGAAGGAATTCGATGACTTTGGTGTGTTCGTCACTGATTTCCTTGATGCCTTCGCTTTCCTTAACAAACTCAACCCACTCGGGGCACCAGTCTTCGAACTTCTGCAGGAAACCGTCCTCATCGACTTCAAAAGTTTTGCCGCCAAACTCAACAGTTGCCATGTGGATTCCTCCTCACATCATTTTTTTCGTTGTTGTGGTGTGTACCACTAGCCATAGTAAGTGTCAAATAATGGCCCGGATCCCGGACCTTGCACACGGAAGGGGAGAAGGATACGACTGAACAGATGGAATAGTTCAAGATAATGTACCATATCCATCATATCTAATTCGGTATCCAGGCTTTTGTCAATAGACTTTGCAGTCTTTTGTGATAAATCGCACAAAACATTAGCTATCCAGCTGCTCTAGGTGCTCCCGGGCAAAGTCCAATCCCGGATCCAGCTCCAGGGCGCTGAGAAGCAGCTCCGCCGCAAGTATCGTATCACCCATGAACTTGTGGCACAGTCCCAGGTTGGCCAGATCCATGGCCGATCCCTTGTCCAGGTGCAGGGCTTCCTTGAAGTCCAAAGCGGCTGCAGCATATCTTGCCAGCTTGAACTTTGCCACCCCCCTGAGATTGAAATATTCCTTGTGGTCCGGGCAGCCTTCCACGGCCTGGTCCAGAAATGGAATGGCCGCTTCCCAATCTCCCTGTTGCGTCAGTCCGTAGCCGGCGTAAAAGGCGGCCAGGGAGGTGGACTCGGGGTCCGGTTGCAGGCGCGTGGCCCGTTGAAACAGTTCGATGGCGCCGGCCGTTTCGCCGAGTCGCAAGGATAGCAGGCCCTGGAAAAAGGGGATGAAATGCCCCTTGGGATAGATGCGGGCCAGGGCCTCCAGGCCCGGAAAGGCCAGCTCCGGCGGTGCCTCTTCCGCGAGCTTGCGCCCCACGAACAGGCCGAGGCTGGCGTTGATGTCTCGTTCGCGGAACTGGAACCCCGGGATGATATTGTAGTGTGCGGGAAGTCCCAGTTGCGGGTCCGTGAGGTCCACGCTGTAGAGGGTGTACTCCTGCTTTGACAAGGAGGAGCAGAACTCCAGAAGTTCGTCGCGAAAGTCCATGCCTTCGATGTCGGGCAGCGAGGCCAGGGGTACTAAGCTCCCCTTGAATAGCCAGTGTGCCTGCTCCAGACTGGAGTACTTGGGCAGCCCGGATGCCTCGTACACCGCGCTGGTGCAGAAGTCTCCAGCCAACTGGGCGACCTCGGTAAGGGCGCGGATGGCCGCTTTTGTCGGAGAGGTGGCGGTGCCCGCGGTGAAGACAATCTCCGAGGTTCGGGGGAATGTGGACGGATCGTGGCACAGGGCCGCCACTGTGGGCACGGGCATGCCCATGGTCATGTCCTTGAGGAGCACTTCGATGCCCCGCGAGCGGAAGCGCTCCACCAGCTCCAGCAGGACCGGGTCTCCGTGAGCCATGATATCTTCGAGGTCCAGGGTGGGGAGTTCAGGCTTCTCGCGGTCCGCGAGGGCACAGACGTGGCGCTCCACAAGCTCGCACGCGCCCTGGAGGATGGACTCCTCGTGGGTGTTGCCCGCGGATGAGCCATTGAATTCGCCAAGAGCCTTGAACCAGTCCAGAGGGATGTTCAGCTCACTTCCGGTACTTATCTCCGTGGCCGGATGGAAATGCCAGGGCAACAGGTCCATTATCTCCAAAGCCTGTTTTTCGGGCAGATCCTCACCCACGGACTGGAGGATGCGCTCCATGGGGAGCACCGGCAGAGGCCCTTCAAGAGCCTGGCTGTATGTACTGACCGTGAATCGGTCCGGCGTGTTCCAGCGGGTGAAGAAACTGTAGCGCTCCACCAGTTCCATGAGAGCCGAGGCCTCGGCCTGCTCCGGGGAGGCGCCCTTGCCCATCTGTTTGCGGGTGGGCATTACGGCCCGGGCGTCCTGGCCACATTCGCTGAGAAAGACCGGAATACCCAAACGCCCCGTGTCGATGCGCCGGGTGCGGGCCAGGATGCTTCGGCCCGATTCGCTCAGGATTTTCTTTACGCGGGCGACGGTCTCGCTGGGCGGTTGGGCCTTGTCCTGGTCCTTGGTGTAGGTCTTCGGGCATGGTGAGAGAATGATCATAATTGCTTTTTGGGTTTGAGTCTGTGGATGGTGCACAGGCGGCGTTCACCATCGTCGTCTTTGGATTTGTACCCGATGGCCCGTTCCTGCATCATGAATTCCCGCTCGGTGAGCTGGAAGAACTTCTTGGCCTTGCGGATGTAGTCCAGTGCCAGCACTATCTCAGCGTTGGGGGCGTGTTCTAGATGGCTCAGCAGGAACTTGACCAGGGGGCGGAACACCTCGTCCCTGTAGAGGACTTCGCATCCGACAATATAGTCGAAGCGGCGATCCAGCTTGGTCTTGGTGTAGTCCACGAAGCATATCCGGGCATGGTCCTGCAAGTTGTTGTGCAGGACGTTTATGCGGGCGAAGAGCAGGGCGTTTTCATCGATGTCCGAAATGGTCACGTCGAACCCCAGCTTGGCCGCTACCATCCCCACCAGTCCGACTCCTGCGCCAATCTCCAGAAGGCTTCCACGGGTTGGCAGGGAGTGGATGAAGTGGCTGAGAAGCAGTCCTGAGGGCCAGACCTTGGCCCAGAAGGGCAGAGACAAGGGCTGGTCCTTGGCTTGGTTCACCAGATCCTCGACATAGCGGCCCATGTCAAGAATTTGCATTACTTCCAGGTGGATATCCCCCACCGCCACGGGTTCGAATCCCACACTGAAACGCTCGTTGGCCATTTCCAAAAGCTTGTCGAGAGGGGCGTTCAAGATGTCATGCAACATGCACACTCCTGAAGGATGAAATTGATAAAAAGTGTCTTGCGCAATAGCACAAGCGCCCCAGGTTGCAAACCTCTTACCAAGCGCCTGAAAAGGAAAAAGCCGGCTTTGGGCCGGCTTTGTTGGCTGGAGCGGGAGACGGGATTTGAACCCGCGACTTCAACCTTGGCAAGGTTGCACTCTACCACTGAGTTACTCCCGCAGAGTCTTGTGCTGGAGGCGGCATCCGGATTTGAACCGGAGATGGAGGTTTTGCAGACCTCTGCCTTACCACTTGGCCATGCCGCCTCTGTTTTTGGAGCGGGAGACGGGATTTGAACCCGCGACTTCAA
Organism: Desulfovibrionaceae bacterium; assembly: GCA_963674665.2. Classification (GTDB taxonomy): domain Bacteria; phylum Desulfobacterota; class Desulfovibrionia; order Desulfovibrionales; family Desulfovibrionaceae. The sequence continues at coordinate 73,493 of CAXXPL010000004.1, forward strand.
CCTTGGCAAGGTTGCACTCTACCACTGAGTTACTCCCGCTTCCAAAGACGGACACTATGTCGACGTTGCTCGATCTTGTCAAGTATTTCTTATGAAAAAATTATTTTCTCTTCATATTTAACTGTTTACTGACGCCCAATTTCCTTGCCACCCTTGAACGCGGGGTATTTCCAGCCATCTGAGACAAAGTCTGCGGAAGGTGCCGTGAGCGGAGCATACATATCCGGGCGGCGGTCCTTCAGGTAGTCGTATTTCGGGGCGGGATGCGTCATGCCGTAGTATTGGGGCACGCAGTCCGCCACCAGCAGTGTGTCTTGTTGATGCCCCGCCTCCACCATGACATCCCCATGGGGGCCGATGATTATGCTGTTGCCCCGGTAGTGCCACTTGTCCTTGCCCCTGGATTCGTACCCACAGCGGTTGGCGTAGGCGAAGAACACATTGTTTGCGTAGGCGAAGGCCGGCAGCAGCAGTGTGGCGATGTCAGGGTAGGGTACGGCGCTACGCTCCCCGCTGGGCAGGGTGTAGTAGCAGTCCGCGGCTGTGGGACCCACGATGAGTTTCGCCCCCTTGAGGGCGAGCATGCGGGAAAGCTCCGGGAACTCGTTTTCATAGCAGTTGAGCACGCCCACGGGAAACCCGAAGACATTGAAGACCGGGGGCGGTTCGTTTCCAAATGACCAGTTGTCCCGCTCCTGTTGGCCATAGAGGTGGGTCTTTCTGTAACTGGTGATCAGTTCCCCCTTCTCGCTGATAACGGCGATGGAGTCGTAATACAGGGTTCCGGCATTGGTGTCGGCCTTCTCCGCATAGGGTACCAGCAGGGCCATGTCGTGCTCCCTGGCGATGTCCCTGGCCCTGGTGATGCTTGGACCGTCGGCATATTCTGCCACTTCTTTCGCATCCTCCGGACTCAGGGTGTAGCCCGGCACGTAGAGTTCCGGGAAGGTCAGCAACTGGACACCCAGTTGCCTGGCTTGATGCGCCGCCGCCTTCAGCCTCTCCATGTTCTTGAGCGAGGCGCCGTGGCCGTAGTCCGCCTGGGCCTGGTACACGCCGAGACGAAGCCCCCGGCCAGGAGCGGGCAGATCCTGATACACCGAGGATTTGACCAGCAGCTTGCGGTAGTTGTCCATCACGGGCTTGGCATACTCCGGGGTGCAGCAGTCCGGACACGGAGGGCCGGCAAAAGCCGCGCAGGGGGACAGGAACAAAAGGAACTGGACCAGGACCAGGAACGGGGTACTTTTCATGGCTGGGCTCCTTGTTTTGAGTGAGGGGGATAGCTTGTGATAGACCGCCTGTGGAGTTGTGGCAAGGATGATGCGGTATTTCAGCCGCCGCGATGCGCAACCAAGGTTTCCGGAGCGCATCCTCGGCTGGCCTCCTCTCCGCTTTGATCTTTTCACCAGTATGCCCCGCTTGCCTTCCAGGGCTCCACCTGCCATGAATGGCGGGGTAAACCACAACGGAGGTGCGCAATGTCAGCAACATGGCAACTGAACGACTATTTTCCGCAATTCGACGGACCTGAATATCGAGAGCATGTGGCCCGACTGGAACGGGAGCTGGACACCATGGAAGGGCAGGCCAAGGCGCTAGGGAGCATCCGGGCCGATAACACGAGCCTCTGGGCGGAGCTGCTCCTGTTGGACGAACGCCTTATGGCCGACTTCTCCCACTGGGCGGCCTATGTGGGGTGTCTCGGAGCGGCGGACGCTGCCAACGAGGCCTACAAGGCTGCGTCCGCACGGGTTGCCGGCATGGGGGCCCGGTTCACAAGGGCCTTTACACCGGTGATGGACGCCCTGCGCCTGGTGTCGGACCACGATTTCGAACTTCTGGTGAAGCACCCCGAGCTGGTCACAGCCAAATATCGGCTGGGGCGCCTGCGCCAGGAGGCGGCCTGGAACCTGGAGCCCGAGCTGGAGATTTTGGCCGCGGAACTTGGAGTGGACGGGATTCAGGCATGGGGGCGGCTATACGACGAGGTCAGCGGAAAACTTACCTTTCCCATGCCCGATCCGGAAACCGGTGAGGAGCGTCAGGTGCCAATGGCCCAGAAGCGCTCCCTGCTCGAGGACCCGGACCCGGAGGTCCGAGGTATGGTCCTGGAGCGCTCCAACAAGGCCTGGGAGTCTGTGGAGCACGTGGCCTCGGCCGCGCTCAACGCCATCGCCGGAACCCGGCTGACCCTGTACAAGCGCCGGGGGCTGGAGAGCTACCTGGAGAAGCCCTTTTTCGACGCGGCCTGTGAACCCGCCACGGTGGAGGCCATGTGGAAGGCTGTGGAAATGCGCCGCCCCGTTGCGGAGCGGGCCATGGCGGCCAAGGCCGCGCTGCTCGGCAAGCCGAGGCTGGGATTTCAGGATCTCAGTTGCCCCGTTCCACAGGCTGCGGGGGGGCGCTACGACTGGGAGCAGGCCAAGACCCTTGTGCTGGAGAGTTTTTCCAGCGTGTATCCGGCTCTTGGGGCATTTGCCGGGGAGATGCTCGCTCATGGAAGGGTGGAGTCGGAGAAACGCGCGGGCAAGCGACCGGGCGCTTTCTGCATGACCTCATTGCTGTCCAGGGTGTCCCACGTGTTCATGAGTTTCGGCGGAGGATTGGGCGACGTGCAGACCCTTGCCCACGAGCTGGGGCACGCTTTCCACTCCAGAATCCTGTCCGGGAAACGCGCCTTTGCCGCCCGCTATCCCATGACCCTGGCCGAGACAGCCTCCACTTTCGGGGAGCGGCTGCTGCAGAACGCCATCCTTGCCCGTGGCGATACCACCGAGGCGGAGCGGCTGGCTTTGTTGGCCGCGCGTTGCGATGACGCCGTGACCTTCATGTGCGATATTCGCATGCGTTATATATTCGAATGCTCTTTTTACGAGGAGCGGGCCTCGGGTGAGGTTGGCGCCGGCAGGCTCAAGGAGTTGCTCCTTGATGCCCAAAAATATTGCTATGGCGATGGATTGGACCCTGAATTCCTGGATCCGCTGTTCTGGGCCTCAAAATTGCATTTCTATATTACAGGTGTTTCCTTTTATAATTTTCCTTATACGTTTGGGTTCCTTTTCAGCTTGGGTTTGGCCCAACTTCTTCAGGACGAGGGTGAAGCCTTCCTGCCAAGGTATGAAAAGCTTCTGGAAGCCACGGGGAGCGCCACCTGCGAGGAAGTGGTCCATGATGCGTTGGGACTCGATATAAGGGAAATATCCTTTTGGGACAACGCTTTGGACCTTGTTGAGGCGGACGTGGAGCAATTCGGAAAACTGGCGGCCGAGTATGTGAAAAATCAGAGGTGATTGAAATTCGTTCACTTGGCCAAATTTCAAATGATTTCCGATAGGTATGTCATAACTGCGCGTGAGGCCTGAAAAAACACCTCCCGGGCGTTTTCGAGAAATATATTGCAATAATTGGAAGATTTTATTAGAAGTTTTGAGCTTGTGCGGATTTCGGTCGGGGGACAAAGGCGTTGCGGGAAAGACGGCTTTTTCTGTAATTTGATGACCTGTTCCGCATATATCTTCAAATATCGTTTTGCATATTTATCCGGTGAGGGATTCCATGGTGCCGGGGAGCCGCCATGGGGTGGATGCCGCTCTTTTGAGCGGCGGCATTTCAATAGTATGGATACGGGGGTATCACATGAAAGGCAGCGCACGGTTTTTTCTGCTCAGCGCCCTGTTTTTGATCATGGTGGCAGGGCCCGCCTGGGGCGCAGGTTTCGGTATTTATGAATGGGGTGCAAGGGGACAGGCCCTTGGAGGCGCCATGACGGCCAGGGTGGATGACCCCTCGGCCATTGTCTACAACCCTGCTGCGCTTTCACAGGTCGATGGCATCCAGGTGCTCACAGGCATCACCTTCATCATGCCCTCTGCCTCGGTGACCACGAAGAACTCCTTTGGCACCGGTTCTCGTACGACCAACGCAGACGACTGGGTCTGGTATGCCCCCCACATGTATTTCAGCTACCAGATCAGCGACAAGTTCACCCTGGGCCTGGGCACCTTCACCCGGTTCGGCCTTGGCAACTCCTATGACCAGAACTGGTGGGGACGCTACAACACCTTCCACACCACGCTGACCACCTTCTCCATCAACCCCACCTTGAGCTACAAGGTCACGGACAATTTTTCAATAGGCATTGGGCTGGAGATCATGCGCATGGACGTGAACATGCAGCAGATGCTCGACGGGACGCGGTTCATCTACGCCGCCATGGGCACCACCCTGGGCGCCGCTTACCTCGGCGCTCTCGGTATGCCCCTGACCACCAACGACCCCACCACATATGGAATGGATTTCATACAGGAGCTCAAGGGCACAGGTTACGGGATCGGCGGAAACATCGGCCTGCATTACAAGATCAACGATCAGTGGAAGGTTGGTTTCTCCTACCGCAGCCGCATGCGCACCAAGCTTCACGGCGAAGCCAAGTACAAGGTCCCCACCGATGTGCAGACCGCTCTCGCCCCCATCACCGCCGCAGCCCCCTATATGTGGCAGAAGACCGACGTCTCCGCCGTCATCACCACTCCCGATTCCTTCAGCTTCGGCATTGAGTTCAAGCCTCTCGAGAATCTCAGCATCGAACTGGGCGCCATCTACACCTTGTGGAGCACCTACGAGGATTTGACCGTAAGCTATGACAACGCTTCCCTGGGCGTGACCTCCGCCACCTCGGAGAAGAAGTGGAACGACACCATCCGCCTGATGATCGGCATTGAATACTGGCCCCTGGAGTGGCTGGCCCTGCGCACCGGCTATGTCTTCGACCAGTCTCCCATCGAGGAGGGATACGAGGAATACGCCCTGCCCGCCAACGACCGTCACCTGTTCAGTTGGGGCGTCGGCTTCAAGATCGACGATTTCACCATCGACCTTGCCTACACCTACCTGTACGTGACCGAACGCCACAGCGTGGATGCGCGTACGGACTCCGGCGTGCTCGCGGGCTCTTTCCAGGACGGCGACGCCCACATGATAGGCGTGAGCGTGGGCTACCACTTCTAGGGAAGCACTGCATAATTTCCCGCTGGCTTTGTTGCTGTGGAAAAGGCAATTCCTCGTGTATTACGAATACACGTTGGTCTTGCCTTTTCCTTGCGCCTCGCCAGCGAACAATTCCACAGCACTTCTGAAAAATGTAATTAATCAGTGTTTCCCTGGTTCCGCTTTTGGCCTCGTTGACTCGAGCTTCCGGGGGAATTCCTTTGAAAAAAAGGAGTTCCCCCTTGTCTATTACAGGTTTTGGAATTAGCTACTATTGGGTGCATCAAATGGTTGACATTGTATGGCCCATCAATGGCCATGCGCGAGCGTGGCCTGCCAGAGCGACGAACGGGAATTCACTTCCCGCGCGGTCAAGCTGAGCGTAGCGGTACATTCGTTCAAGAATTTTCCGCACCAGTTCTTGTTTTCGTGAAAGCCTGATTCGGCCAGGGCATATTCCTCGCAAAATGCCTGGCGAGGACATGCCTTGTTTATTGAAATTGCGCCCCGGCGCGAAAATAGAGTGTACCCAGGAGAATCGACGCGATATGCAGATCGTGCTTTTTGAGCCGGAGATACCGCCCAACACCGGCAATGTGGCCAGACTGTGCGCGGCCACCAAGACCCCTTTGCACCTCATCGAACCCCTCGGGTTCAGCATCGACGACAAGCACCTCAAGCGTGCCGGCCTCGACTATTGGCCCCATGTGGATCTGAGTGTCTGGAAAAACTGGGAAGCCTTTGTCAGCGAGGCTGAAAGTGCCGCCAGGTACCGCCGCGAACCCTTTCGCGTCGTGGCCACCAGCAGCCGCTCCGGAACCGCGCTTCATGACTTCAGTTTTTCTCGGCATGACTATATACTACTGGGACCCGAGACCAGGGGACTACCCGAGAACATACTCGAGCAGACTCCGCACCGGGTGCGCATCCCCATATGGGGCGCGGTGCGCAGCCTGAACATGTCCACGGCCGCGGGAGTCCTTCTGTACGAGGGGCTGCGTCAAACCGGAATCCTCATGGAAAAGGATCTGTATGCCGTTTGACTGGTTGATTCATCCCGGAGTGGCCTGGCTGCCGGTCATCGGCGTCCTGGGGGTTGCCTGCGACTATACCTTCGGCGATCCCCAAGTTCTTCCGCACCCCGTGCGTGTGCAGGGGTGGGTGGCCAACGGTCTGGAATCCGGGTTGCGGCGGCTGAACATGTCCCTCGGCGGCAACGACGTCCCGTTGCGCATCCTTGGAGGGGCGGGAGTGCTGCTCCTGGCCGTGATCAGCGGCTCCGTGGCCTTTGGCCTGGCCCGGCTCCCCGGCTTCGGCCCCCTTGTGGCGCTGTATCTTCTCTATGCGGGGCTGGCTCTGGGCTCCCTGCTCAAGGAAGGCATGCACGTGCACAAGGAGCTCTACGTACGGGATGATCTTCTGGGCGCACGGGCGGCCCTGGGACTGCTCGTGAGCCGGGAGACCGCCTCCCTGGACTACCAGGGGGTGGCCAGAGGGCTGTCCGAGACGGTCAGCGAGAACTCCAATGACGGGTTTGTTGCCCCGTTCTTCTATTTCACTCTCGGCGGAGTGCTCGGGGGAGCGCCCGAATGGGGCGTTGCCGCACTCTGGGCCTACAAGGCGGTAAGCACTCTGGACTCCATGTGGGGGTATACCAGCGAGCCCTGGCGCGTGTTCGGCTGGGCCGCGGCCCGCACAGACGATGTCCTGGCCTGGCTGCCCGCGCGTCTTTCCGCCGTGTCCATCCTCGTGGCCGCAATTGCGCACCGCTCCCTGGCTTCTGCGGACTTCACCGCACTATTGCGAAGGGTGGCCGCAGATGCATCCAAGACGGCCAGCCCCAACGCCGGATGGCCCATGAGCGCGGCGGCCTGGTGTTGCGGCGCCTGGCTCGGCGGGCCAGCCACCTATTTTGGCCAGCGTATGGACAAGCCTCTTCTTGGCCCTTCGGCAGGGGAGTGGAACGCTGCCCGCTCCCTCGGACTGTTCCTGCTTGTCAGAAACGCCTGCCTGGGCTCTGCCGGAACGCTGCTCGCCCTGGGCACCATGCTTTTGACGTTCTTCTGATTTCAGGTCTTCCGTCGACCTAGAGCTCTTTACGTTTGAAATGCTTGTTCAACGGCTGGCAAAGCCAGCCTACAAGCATTTCGCGGCAAGGATGTGCGGACAAATCCTTGCAGAGCATTTGAACTATTTCAAAGTTAAAATGCTCTAGTTCCGGCTCATTCCGGAATCATCAGGGACACTCCTTTCAAGTAAGCCTCCTCCCCTTGTTTCCTTTTACGAATACTGGTTGAATATGGAAAGGATGTGCTCGAGGGGATTTCTCCTCGGGCAACAGGAATCCATACGGCGAATGGTACGCAAGTGTCCGACTTGTAACACGCATCTGGTAGTGAGGTGGGCGACGGCTGTCTGGGGGAAGGATCAGTAGCGCAGCTTTGCGGAGAGAAGCAGCTCCTGGAGCGCAGGGGAGGGGGCCGGGGTGGTTCGAGTTTTCCTCTGTGTACCGTTGCCACGGTCAGAGACCTGTGAGGTCAGCGGTAGGGGAGATGTCAGGGCCTTGCTGACGGAGTCCAGTAGCTGGGATTTTCGTACGGGTTTTATGAGGTAGTCGGATGCTCCCAGGGCCACCGCGCGTTCGAGGCTCAGTCTGGAAGGTCTGCCGGTGATTAGAATCACGGGAATGGGCAGCTCGTTTCGGCGAATTTCCTCGAGCAGTCCGATACCGGATTTGTTTGGAAGGATTAGATCCATCACCGCGAGGTCGCAGGCCGTGTTCATGCAACAGGCCAACCCCTGTGGACCGTCCTCGGCCAGGATCGTCTCATAGCCCGCGGCCTGGAGAAAGGCGTCGAAAGTGAACCTGATGCTCTCTTCGTCGTCAACAACAAGTATACGTTTCATATGTTTCTAATGATTGTTTGTGCTTGAGTCCTTGCTGGTCAACCGTAACGCCATCGTTCGAGTAACTGCCTGGAAAAAGATCGATAACTCGAAGTTAGAAAAGTATGTCCTATTTTTATCGGCCTGTAAAGTGAAAATCAATTACCAAACTTTAGTCCACCCTTTTGTGGGGAAGAAATATCAATGATACGGATATCCATTCTCCGCAAGAGATGTCTCGCGTCGCGAAACGGGGGTGCGGCCTTTGCAGTCTCGCAAAGACTGGTGTAATAATTACGCATGGACTATATCACCCGTGAAAATTCGCTACGTCAGCGGGCATTGGCAGTACTCGGATTTTCCGTGGAACCAGGCGCGCCGACACCCTTGCCCGATATCAAGGAAGTGCAATACAAGTATCATTGCCGCATGCTCAAGCATCATCCGGACCGTGATGCCGGGGATTCACGAGCGCATGAGAAGGCGGCTCTGCTGAACGAGGCCTTTGCCCTGCTCCGTGGCCGCCCCCTGGGAGGGGGGCAGTTGTTGCTTGAAGATTCGTCCCTGGTTCAGTCACTAGTGAACGACCCGGTCACCCCTCTGGACGGGGTGCCCACCTATGAGCAATGGTTGCGGGAGCAGTTTTACGACATCAAGTCAAAATCCATCTGGTCCTATTGACGCCAACCTGTGCGAGGAGCGCTCATGTCCCTGCATCCCCTGGCCGGAAAACCGGCTCCACAATCCATGTTGTCGAATATTCCAAGAATCATGACCGCCTATTTCACGCAGAGCCCGGATCCCGGAGATCCCGGCCAGGCCGTTAGTTTCGGCACCTCCGGGCACAGGGGCACCTCGCTCGGACGCACGTTCAACGAGGAGCACATACTGGCCATCACACAGGCGGTGTGCGAGTACCGTTCGAGTATGAACATCAAGGGCCCCTTGTTCCTCGGAATAGACACCCACGCCCTTTCCGAGGCGGCCATGGCCACTGCCGTGGAGGTGCTCGCCGCCAACGAGGTGGATGTGTTTCTGCAGGAAAATGGCGGATATACGCCGACACCGGTGATTTCCCACGCCATCCTCTCACACAACCGGGGACGTATCGCGGACGATCCCGGACGGGCGGACGGCATTGTGGTCACGCCTTCGCACAACCCCCCGGACAATGGCGGTTTCAAGTACAACCCCCCGCATGGAGGACCGGCCGGTTCCGGAGAGACAAAGGCCATTCAGGACAGAGCCAACGAGCTCCTGGCTGGGGGTAGCAAGGACGTGCGCCGTATTCCCCTTGCAAGGGCCCTGTCGGCGTCCACCACACATTTCCGCGACTACATCGGCCCCTATGTGGAGGACCTGCAGAACGTGGTGGACATGCAGCTGATACGTGGAGGGGGGCTGAGCATCGGCGTCGATCCCATGGGCGGGTCGGGAATCGGCTACTGGATGCCCATTGCCGAGCGCTACGGCCTGGACCTGGAGTTGGTGAACACCCGGGTGGATCCGACGTTCTCCTTCGTCCCCCTGGACAAGGACGGGAAAATCCGCATGGATTGCTCCTCTCCCTGGGCCATGTCCGGGTTGCTGCACCTCAAGGACAAGTACGACATCGCCTTTGGGAACGATCCTGATTACGACCGGCACGGCATCGTAACCCGCGAGGGGCTGATGAACCCCAATCACTATCTCGCCGTGTCGGTCTGGTACCTTTTTCAGAACAGGCCGGAGTGGCCCAAGGCGGCGGCCGTGGGCAAGACCCTGGTCACCAGCGCCATGGTGGACCGCGTTGCCAAGAGCCTGGGACGCGCCCTGGCCGAGGTTCCCGTGGGCTTCAAGTGGTTCGTGGACGGCCTGCTCGCCGGGGGATTACGGTTTTGGCGGCGAGGAGAGCGCCGGCGCCTCTTTCCTGCGCAGGAACGGTTCGGTGTGGACCACGGACAAGGACGGCATCATCATGGACCTCCTGGCAGCGGAGATCACCATCCGCACAGGCAAGGACCCGGCCCACATCTACCACGATCTGGAGTCGCGGTTCGGCCAACCAGTGTACGAGCGCCTGGAGGCCCCGGCCACGCATGAGCAAAAGAAAGCCTTCAAGGCCCTCACCCCGGAGATGATCCAGGAGAAGACCCTGGCCGGGGAGGAGATAGTGCAGATCCTGACCAAGGCGCCGGCCAACGGCGCGTCCATCGGCGGGCTCAAGGTCTGCACCGAGAACGGCTGGTTCGCGGCGCGCCCTTCAGGGACCGAGGACATCTACAAGATTTACACCGAGAGCTTTAAGGACCGTGAGCACCTGAAACTGGTTCAGGAGGAGGCCCAGGCCATCGTGAGCCGCGCGTTCAAGGCTGTGGGCGCGTGACAGCGCGATGGATTTCGGCATGGTTTCCACCATGGAGCCTGGCGAAATCGTCTGTCTGACCGGAGGGACGGGTGTTCGATGCGGATGCCCGGAAATTCATCTCCGGAGCCGGTGTTTGTCTACAAGAGGGGCGAATTCTCTCGGTGCTCGCGCCGGGGGAGGCGCCCCATCCAGGTTTCCGGCTGAAGGATTGCCGGGGGTACGATATCCTGCCCGGATTCGTGGACAGCCACGTTCACCTGGCCCATTCTCCTGAAATGCGGCGGGAGCGCTACCTGCTTCAGGGCGTGACTCGCATCTGCGATATGGGAACTCCCCTGAGCGGAATCCCCGTGTTGCGACGTCAGCGTGACGCCATGGGCAGGAGCACTGCGGGTGCGCACTGCACCGGGCCGGTGCTCACCGCCCCTGGCGGGTACCCGGTCGCGCTTCATGGAGACGATTATGCCATGCCCGTGGCTGACGCGCTCCAGGCCGTGCGGGCCGTTGAGTTGCTGTATGCCTATGGCGCCAGAATCCTGAAACTTGCCTTTGAACCCGGGAATGGCTCCCTGCCCGTGCTCGGGCTCGTACCGGCCAGAGCGGCGGTGCGCCGCGCCCATGAGCTGGACATGAGGGCAAGGGCTCATATTTCGGGGGCGAAGGGCCTGGCCCGTGCGCTGGAAAGCGGAGTGGACGGCGTGGAGCACCTGCCCCTGAGTGGGAGGAAGGCGGATATCCGGGACTTGTTCAAGAGAATGGCGGATACCGGAGTGATCCTGACCCCCACCCTGGATGTTCTTTCACGCTCCCAGTGGGACAACAGGCCGCTTCTGGAACTTGTGGCCCTGTATCACCATCTTGGCGGGAGAATGGCGGTGGGGACGGATGCGCCCTTTTTCGATGTCGAACAGGGGGCACCGTGCAGGGAGATGGCCTTGTTGCGCTCGGCCGGTCTCGATATGGAGGAGGTTTTGCTGGCCGCCACACTTCATGGGGGGGAGATCGGCGGATGGCAACGGACAGGTGTTCTGGCTCCGGGGTGCACAGGGGATGTACAGGTGGTTCATCGGGTGCCGGACGACTTCGAGACCTGGCTCCCCCCGGTGATGGTGTTCAAGGATGGCGATGTTGTCTTTGTTTGAGGGATGCTCAATTCACGCTGTCAAATGTGTCGCAAAAATTATTCATCACCAGAGGATCCGGCAGGGTCAGAGGTGAGAGCTCCAGGTCGGGGTTGACGCGCCAATCGTCGCAGACACGCCCCCATGTGGTGAGGCGATATCTGCGAATTCTGTTTGTGGAAAGAGCTTTGGAACATGTCTCCACGCTCCGCCCCTTGGAAGTCATCCATTCAGGCAATGACGAAGGCACGTTCACGAATATCGCGGGATTGAGCAGCCGCATACACGGCTCCCATACCAGGAAGGGAAACATGGCTTCGTTCCAACCGTCCCGTGGTTCGAGCCAGTCGGAAATCGGCATACCCAGGGATTCCGCTTCCGCCAATAATTCCGCCTCGTGTTGGAAATACCGCCTTCTGTGGGTGCGCTCCTCTATGAGAAAAAGACCGTGCTCGTTTTCCACCGCCACGTGCCCGGGATAGTAGCGCCAGCGAAGCAGGAAGGATGCCATGACCAGGGATTTGTCGGGAGATGAACTGGGAAGGCCGCCCAGCAGGCAAATTCCGTGGTTCTGATTGTAACTGTCCACGTTGCAGATCACATGCCCCCCAGGTGTGAATACCAGCCATTCCGTTCCGCCGATAAATGTGGCTGGAGCCTCCGGAACGAATAATGTCGTGCCGGACAACAGAGTTATGAAGAGTAAACCCCATGGGAGCATCTTGGAGAACATAAACAGTCCTCTGTATGTTGCGTCATGTTTTTTTTTGCATTTCGTTTCATATTGCTCTGGAACTTCATTAAAATCAAGGAGCAAGATTATATTCGCAAATACCATATTTGTGTGGGCATGAAACAAGAAAATACTGCAATCCTGTATTTGTGATCGTTATCTTTGGGGGGAATTATGCAATGCGGTCTTTGCAAAAATAAGATTGTGATGCAACACGATGATATTCCAAGGATAGTAAATGAAATAAATGTGCGTTGAGAATGAGTGCCTTGAAAAGTGCTTGGGCTTCGGCGAGTTACTTTGAAGGGTGGTGGAATTGATGGTTGTACCGTATAGTGGCAATGAGTATGGAGAACGCTTTACCTTGCCGGTGTGGTAATAGTTCGTGACGCCGTTGTCTGGGCATGAATGGAAGTCTGGTTCGTTTGATTAATATTTGAAGATGTTTGGATAGTTCCTCGTTATGGTGTAGAATTGATCATGTTCGGGTGTGTTATATTGCTAACGTTCCCGTATTTAATGCTGCATGTGCGGGAGACCGTCATAGGTTCGTTTCGTTGACAGTAAAATTTCCGCTAGTGTATAGAGAAAAATGGATGCTCAGGAGCTTACTTTTTTTGAAAAAATTCAATTAGTGATTTCAGGAGGTAATGCTATGCGTTGCGGATGCTTGATGCAAGCGATTCTGGCAACGGCAGGAGTTCTCGTGCTAGTTATCGCCGGACATGGGAGCCTGCTTGCCGCCGAGCCTGTTGGCTGGGTTCAGGAGGTCAAAGGCACGGTGACAATCCTTTCCAACGGAAAAACATCCAAGGCCAAAACCGGAGATTCCCTGAACGTTCAGGACACAGTGAAAACAGGAGCCGCATCCAGGGTTCAGATCATGTTCAAGGACAAGACCACGCTGGCGCTGTCCGAGAACAGCGAGTTCCGGATCAACGAGGCGCTTCTGAAAAAAGGATCGCCTCCGAGCCTGTTTGTCAGATTACTGCGCGGCACCATGGGCATGCTCACCGGAGCCATCAGCAAACTGAATCCAGCCGGGCTCAAGGTCGAATCCCCCATGGTGGCCTTGGGGATCAGAGGCACCGAGTTCGCCATGGCCGTGGATCAGTCACTGGAAGTACACGGCCTGTATACTGGGGGGCCGGTGGTTGTCACCGCCAATACCAAGCCAGCCAAGGCCGCCGCTGCTCCCGCACTTCAGGGGAAGCAGAAAGAGGACCTGTGCGATCAGATCGCGGAGACCATCAAGCGCTTCGAGCTTGCCTACATGTCCAAGCGGGGTGCGGGAGCGCATTCCGAGGCCAAACAGCTCGACGCCAAGGCCAAGGAGTATGAAAAAATGCTCGGCAAATATGGATGCAACTAGGAGGGAAGCCATGAAAACCTTGCATTGCTGCATGATTGTTTTGGCGTTATTGGCCGCCATGGCGGTTGCCCTCCCGGTAACCGATGCCGGGGCGGGTTGCCCGGTGAAGGCGGAAAATGACAAGAAGCGGGCCTTGAAAGAGGAGGCCAAGCTCAAGACGATGCTCGCTACGCTCGTGGTGGCGGACAACGATGGGCTGGGTCAGGTGGAGCTCACCGATCCTGGCACAGTGACCGCCATCGCCCCCGGCACTGGAGGGCTGAGCAAGCCCCGACCCTGGTCGGCAGCAGAAAAGGCCAGGTTCGACAAGGCCAAGGTGAATAGCGCTCTGCCAGCTCCCAAAGGTGTCTGGTAATATACCGAAGCGGGATGGAACAGGGTTTTGCGGGAGGATAACTCTCTAAGAAATCTGATTGTTCCATTAATTAAAACAGTTAAACCACCGCCTCTGGCGGTGTGACCCGAAAAGGTTCTACCGATCCTGGGTTGATAATACTACTGAAAAAGGCTCTTCCACTCAAAGCCCGCCGGGGCAGAGAAAGGAAGAGCCAATGCGAGAATGGAAAAGTCAATCTCATGTCAGGTGGTATTGTAGGTACCACGTTGTGATCATCCCCAAGTATCGTAAAAAGGCGATATTTGGAAGACTCCGAAAAGAGATCGGAGGCATACTCAGAGAACTGTGCGAGCAGTTTGGAATAGAGTTGGTGGAAGGAAACGCAATGCCAGACCATGTTCACATGTGTGTGAGCATCCCTCCTAAATACAGCGTTGCAAATGCTATGGGCAAGCTCAAGGGCAAGTCTGCGATTTTGATCCATAAGCGTTACCTTGGTCGAGGGAAGAATTTGACAGGTTTCCATTTTTGGGCACGGGGTTACTGTGTAAGCACCGTAGGCTTGGATGAAGCTCAAATCGTTGAATACATCCAAAGGCAAGACCATCACGAATTGAGGCAGGAGCAGCTGACCCTACAAGAGGTTGGCATTAAGCAGAAATCAAAGAGGATGCCCCGGCGGGGTAGGCCCCCTTCAAGGGGGCATCCTCATACCACCGGCTTTGCCGGTGGTACCTGATTCTGAACAAGAAGCCGGGGGGAACCCTTTAAAGGGGTCCCCCCGGCATTGTCTTCCTACAGCTGTATTTTCGCGGGCTCTACTGCTTTTCCGGAGTCACGCGCATCAGGTAGGACGTGCCGGGATTCAAGTATTTCCTGGCCAGTTCGCGCAGGTCTTCCGCGCTGAGAGCGCGGGCCCTCTCGATGTCGCTCCTGTTGTTGTCCAGGGGCAGCCCGAGGGTGTTGAGGCTGGCGGCTTCCCTGCTTCGGCTGGAGAGGCTCTGGTGATCCTGATAGTACTCGCCTTCCAGCAGGCTCTTGCCGCGTTCCAGCGCCTCTTCGGGAAGGAGGTTTTCCCTCAGGTCACTGACCACCTTGTTGAAGCCTTCGAGGGCCTGGTCGGCCTTGTCCGGATAGGTGCCAATGTAGAAGGCCATGAAACCGGTGGCCGGGCTCTGCCACAGCATTGCGGTAACCGAGTAGCCGAGCCCCTGCTTGTCCCGGAGCTCGTTGAACAGGATACCGCTCTGCCCCGCGAGGATGGCCCGCAGCAGCTTCAGCCCCGCGATGTCGGCGCTATCCATGGGGGGCGTTTTGAACACCTGCAGGATATGGGTCTGGTTACGGTCGGGCAGATGCAGGTCCTCGCTGCGCTTGTCATTCCATTGCGGCGTGGTGAAGGCGATGTCCCGCTCCATTTCCCCATTATCCATGGTGGCGGCAAGGTCCTTGGCCAGGGCCTGTACCGCACCCATGTCGAAATCACCGCACACTGCCATGGTCCAGGGAGCGGTGCTCTGCTTTCCCCAGTATTTGCGGACCGAATCAGCCGAGAACGTGAGCACCTGCTCCGGCTTCCCCTGATGCAGGTAGGAGTAAGGAGCGTCCTTGAACAGGAATGGGAAAATGTTCCGGAACGCCAAGCCCAGGGGCTGGTCCTCGCGCCCCTTGATGGATGCAACCTGGTTCTGACGCTCACGCTCCACCTCATCTTGGGCAAAGGCCGGCTGGGTCAGCACCTCTTTGAACAGGGGCAGCAGTTGGTCGCTGAAACGGGTGGGGAACTTGGCGTTGACCACCATGGTTTCGCGGGTGGAACTGGCGTTGAGGGAGGCTGCGTGGTCGGAAAGAAAGTCCTGCAGCTCGTTGGCGGAGCGTTTGGCGGTCCCCTTGGTCAGGGTGCGGGCTCCGAGTTGCGCCAGCCCCTGCTCGTCCGGGGAGAGCAGGGAGTCGCCACCCCGGAACGACATGCTGATGGAAGTGTAGGGTAGGGTGGGGTCGGGCAGCAGTACCAGTGTGCGCCCCTTTCCGAGATCAATGACGTTCCTGCCTTTTCCCGCCTGTTTCGCGTCGGCGATGGAGCTCTTTTCAATCTTTGCCGGCCAGAGCTCCGCGAGTTGGGCGGTCAGCTCCTCCCCCAGCATCTTCGCGTCGGTGTCCTTCTGGGGGGGGAGCAGTACGGCTGAGAAGGAGGAGGGTCTGATGAAGTCGTGGATGGCCTGATCGAGCTGGCCTCTATCCACGTGTTTGAGCTCGTACAGGTAGTTCTGCTCCGAGAGTATGCCGTCCTCGAAAAACTGGAAAAAGCCGAGCTTGGACGCCAGGCCAGGTAGAGTTTCCTTGGCTTGGAACAGCGAGTCTTCGAGGTTCAGCTTGGCTCGCTCCAATTCCTGGTCGGTGAAGGAGGCGGCGTTCAGGCTGGAGAGTTCCTGTATGAATTCCTTCCAGAAGATGTCCAGCTTGTCCCTGTCCAGGGTGGTCTGGATGTACATGATGCCCGCGCGCTCCAGGGTCATGGAGTAGGCGGAGATGTTGTGCACGAGCTGGCGTTCGTACTTGAATTTTCTGTAGAGCCTGGAGGTGTTGTCGCCGCCGAGGAGCTGTGCGAGCACTTCCAGACTGGGAATCTGGGAGGAGCGGAACCCCGGCACGGGAAAGGACAGGCTCAGGTAGACCTTGTTCCAGTCGCCGGGAATGACCGACACGCGGGGCAGCTGTCGCTGAGCCTGATGGATGGCCGCCAGATCGAAGGGGGCCACCGGCGAGATGTCGTGGTCGTTCTTCAGGTCGCCGAAAAGCCTGGTGGCCTCCTTGACCACCTCGTCGGTCTTCACCTTGCCCACCACCACCAGGAGCATGGACTGGGGCTGATAAAAGGTCTTGATGTAGTCGAGGATGTCCTGCCTGGTGATGCTCTTGACCACGTCCTCGAAGCCGATGATGGGACGGTCGTACGTGGTGCCGGGCCATACCAGAGGTTGCATGCGTTTGAACAGCAGGGAATCGGGGTTGTCCTCGTTGCGTTTGAGTTCGGCGAGTACGACGTTTTTCTCCCGCTCCAATTCCTCCGGGTCTATGGCCGCACCAAAGGTCATGTCGTGCAGCACGTCCATCCCCAGAGCCCATTGGGCTGCGGGCATGTCGGTGTAATACACAGTGTAGTCGAAGCTGGTGGCCGCGTTCATGGAGCCGCCCACGCTCTCCACATCCTTGGCCACCTGACCGGGACCGCGCTTGTGGGTTCCCTTGAAGACCATGTGCTCCAGGAGATGGCTAATTCCAGCCTGTTTCGGGGTCTCATAGGCAGAGCCCGCATGAACGTAAAGGCGCAGGGAAGCGAGAGGGAAGCGGTCGTCTTCCTGGACCAGGATGGACAAGCCGTTGGGCAGAGTGGTCACTCGCGGCTTTTCAGCGGCGAGGGCCGGTGTCGAGGCCGTTTGCATGAGTAGAGCTCCTAGGATAATGAGAACAGGGAAGAACATGACATGCTCCTTGTTTGGGCAGCTATTGTTATCGAGTCGAAATCATTTGATCAAGACTTGGAAAAGATAACAATCCGGAGCCAAAAGGCCAGTCCCGGGCGGGAGGAATTACACGATTGTCATTTTTTTCCATTGTTCGCAAGCAATTCCTCGAACAAAATATAATCGGCCTGTGCAGTGGGCTTCGTTTCCGCCTTGGTGCCCGAGGAGCCTGTACAGCGTATCATGAACAGTCGGCCGTGGTCTTCCAGCCCTCTCCTGAAGCATGAAGAACGCTGAAAGCGCGGACCGGTCGGAGACACCTATGTCGTTGGACCTCTTCAATGGAAACGGGACACCGCAGGGAGAAACGGCTCCCCAGGTGCTGGTCATAGATGACGAGTCCATCAACGTGATGGTTCTCAGGGGTATGTTGCAGGCAGCGGGGTTTCGGGTGCTCACGGCCATGGACGGCCCCAAGGGACGTGCCTTGGCCAAGGAGTCCTCGCCGGGATTGATTTTGCTGGACATCATGATGCCGGGAGAGAACGGCTTCGAAACCTGCCGTCAGCTGCATCATGATCCAGACACCACGGACATCCCCATCATCTTCATCTCCGCCCTGAGCGATGTGGAAAACAAGGTTCGGGGGCTGGAACTCGGCGCCGTGGACTACATCACCAAGCCCTTTGAAAAGGCCGAGGTCATGGCCCGCATCAGATTGCACCTCAAACTGCGTATGGCTCACCGCGCGGTCATCGAGGCGCAGGCCGACCGCCTCAGGCAGATCACGGAGGCGCAGCGGCGCATTCTGGTGCGGCCCGAAGAGGTACCGGAAGCACGCTTCGCCATCGAGTACCTGCCGGTGCTGGAGGCGGGGGGGGATTTCTACGACGTGTTCCCCATGGGCAACATGAACCACTGCTATTTCATCGCCGACATCAGCGGCCACGATCTGGGCGCATCCTTTGTGACATCCTCCCTCAAGGCCCTGGTGCGGCAGAACTCCGGCCCACTGTATACGCCCCTGGAGACAATGAAGGATATCAACTCGGTACTGAAGACGATCCTGCCCAATGGAAAATATCTCACTGCCCAGGCCTGCTATCTGCACAGGGGGTTCTCCAGGCTCACCGTGGTCAACGCCGGGCATTCGCCCGTGATCTATGTGGAGGCTTCTGGGCAGGCCAGGTTCCTGCGTTCGGAAGGCGACATCCTCGGAGCCTTCGAGACCATCTGCCTCGAGCCCATCAACTTGAGGGTGGACAAGGGGGACAGGATCTACATGTTCACGGATGGCCTCACAGAGCGGTATACAAAGGGGCGGCGTTCCAGGGTCGAGGGTGAGGAACTGCTGCTTGACACCTGCGCCTCGTTCAGGGGCGAGGAGCTGGAAAACGCGGTGTCCGGGATAGTGAAACAGCTGGTACCTGGTGATGTTGCGCAAGAAGATGATATCGTTCTCATGGGAATTGAGGTATAGTGGATGATCTCGATAACCAGGTCCGAGAATCTTTTGGAAATCCAGATGTCCGCGGAGCTGTCCAACATTGACCGGGCTTGCCTCGAGACCCGCGCTTCACTGCGGGAGCAGGGTCTGGAGGACTGTTCCTTCGAAGTCCAGTTGGTGATGCGCGAGGCGCTTTCCAATGCCATAATTCATGGTTCGGGCATGGATAAAAAAAAGACCGTGGACTATGCTTTTGAAATCAGGGATGATACACTCATTATGCGAGTCCGTGACCAAGGTGCGGGTTTTCCCTGGCATGAAAAGAGCGCCAACATGCCCGCTCCACATTCCCTGGGAGGCCGTGGCGTGACCATCATGCGGGAGTACTTCGACTCGGTTGAATTCAATGAGCAAGGCAATGCCATTGTTCTCACTAAGCATTATCAAAAGGGGGCGTGCATGAGCGAAATTCAGCAAACCGGAGACACAATAATTGTCAAACCGGGGCAGGATATCGTTTCCTCCATGGCCGACGACTTCAAGACGGAACTCAAGGGGTTGGTGGACAAGGGAGCGAAAGAGATCACCATGGACATGGAAAAGGTGGAGATGATAGATTCCATAGGGATGGGCCTGCTCATCGCGGCTCACAACTCCCTCGTTAAGAACGGGGGAAGGCTGCGAATCATCAATTGCTCCACGGATATTCTTGGGTTGCTGCGCACCATGCGCCTGGACAAACATTTCGAAGTCGTGGCTTGACGTCGCGGGGAGTCCGCCATGGAAGACAACATTCTGCAGATGTTTCTCGAGGATACGCGGGAACACCTGGCCGATATCGAGACCGACCTGCTGGACATAGAAGAGGCGGGCCCGGATTTCGATCCCGAGCTTGTAAACAAGGTTTTCAGAACCGCGCACTCCATCAAGGGGAGCGCAAGTTTCCTGGGGCTGAAAAAGATCAGGGACATTTCCCATAAGATCGAAAACGTCCTGGATATGATCCGCAGCAGGGAGATCGAGCCGTCATCATCCGTGGTGAACATCATCCTCGCGGCTTTCGACAAACTCGAGGAAATGGTGGACAACGTCCAGCACAGCGAGGAAACGGATATTTCCGCGCATGTGGACAATCTCACGGCGGTGGTGACCTCGCATCTTCCGGAGGAGCACCAGGACAAGGTGTCCAAGACCAGATCCCTGACCCTTCCGGACGGACGCCCTGTCTTCGAGGTCTGCGAACATGACATCCTGCAGGCGCAAAAAGGGGGGAACTACATCTACCTGGTGGAGTACGACCTGATCCACGACGTGCATAAAAAGGGCAAGACCCCACTGGAGCTGATGCGGTTCCTGGAAAAAAGCGGCCTGATCATGGACTGCAAGATGGACATCGCCCAGGTCGGGGACCTGGATCAGGTCATATCCAATCGCATCCCCTTCAACGTGCTTTATGCCACTATCCTCGAACCCGAACTGGTGAACGCCATTTTTCAGGTGGAGCAGCGGTATGTCCACCTTGTGACGGAAGATGCCGGCGTCTGGAGCTCAACCGCATCGGCCGAGTCCACCCCGGAGAAAGACCAGAGCCGGGATCTTGACTCGGAAAGCCTGGATGACCTGGAGAGGCAGCTCAGCGAGGCAATGGCTTCCAACACCTCGGAGCCGTCCACCGTGGCACCTCCCAAACCGCATCCCTCCCTGACCGCGGGGCTCAAGAGCAACAAGCGGGGCAACCCGGAGCCTGCCTCCGAGCCTGAACCTGAATCGGGCCACAATTCGTCCGTAGGAGAGTTCGACGAGGAGTTCGGCGGTTATCAGTTCAAGGGGACATCGGAGCAAGCCACCCTGTTCTTTTCCGGAGCCACCACCATCGAACGCGGCGCGGACATGAAAGAGGCGCTGCTGTCCGCCCTGGACAAGGCGCAAAAGCTGACCGTGGACCTGAGCGAGGTGGAGGAGGCGGACCTGGCACTGCTGCAACTGCTCATAGCCGCCAAGCGCACCGCCAGGGCCAGGGACGTGATTCTCGAGATCGCTCCAAACCTGTCCCAGGCAGTGGAGGATGCGGCAATACGGGCTGGGTTCGACGGAAAGCTGGAACCGGCCATGGAGGAAGCCCTGTAGTTTTTCCGGGGCGTATCGCGAGGGCATACCTTTTCCAGATGAATCCCCCTTGGCGCTCCCTTTCCCGAATTGTCTCCACATCTAATCCTGGAGGGGCAAGGGTAAACATTTTCCAGCGGCAACCTGTGCGCAATGTTGCGGCAGACAAGGACCAACAACGCCGGAATGGCGACTCGTGGTGCATCTGATGATGGATTCGGAAATCGGCAGACAAATCAAGGAAGAGGCCGCGGAGCTCCTCACGGAAATGGAGGCGGCCCTCTTGGAACTGGAGGACAGGCCGGAGGAACCCAGCCTCATCAACCGCGTTTTCCGCGCCATGCACACCATCAAGGGCGCGGCCAACATGTTCGGCCTCAACGACATTGCCGGGCTGACCCATGAAGTCGAGACCGTTTACGACAAGGTCAGAAGCGGCATCCTCCCCTGCACCCCCATACTGTTGGATCTGAGCTTCAAGGCCAAGGATCTCATCTGGGAGCTCATCGAGACTCCGGACGAGGTGGACTCGGAGGCCTTGGCCAATGTCAAGGGCGGCCTGAATGCGGTGTTGTGCGGCGAACCCCCCGCGAAACAATCCGCCCCCTATTCTGAAGAGCCCCTTGCCCCTGAATTCGTGGAGTCGGAGAATTTTTCGGTCTCCTATGCCGTGAGCTTCACTCCCTCCGAGGAAGGCATTCTTGTCCGCTCCAATCCCCTGGATGTACTGGACGAATTGCGCAATCTGGGTGAATGCCGAGTGATACCGCGTACGAATGCGGTTCCGGAGTTGCCCCTGGTGGAGCCAGATTCCTGCGCCTTGTCCTGGGATATTCTCGTGACAACGGACAAGGGCATGGATGCGGTGCGCGACGTGTTCATTTTTGTGGAGGACTGCTGCGCGGTGGATGTCCGTGAAGTGGACGACCCGGCTGCCTGGATCGAGGAGCATGCCGCGACCGTGGTCCCCGCATCACCGGCTTCCCTTGCCCGGTCCGATGTGCCGGCACGGAAAGCGGAGACCCCGATTTTCACCCCCTCCATGCCCACTCCTGCGGTGAAGCCGATCAAGGCTCCCAAGACGCCGCCTTCGCCCTCCATGACATGTCCGGAGAAGACGCAGCCCGACTCTCCAAAGAAAGTTCGCCGTGATTCCCATGCCAGCGTGCGCGTGGACGCCTTTAAGCTGGACGACATGGTGGCCCTGGTGGGTGAGTTGGTCATTGCCCAGGCCAAGCTCAGCCAGATCGCGGGGAACATCGCCAACCCCTCCCTGCTGGCCGTGAGCGAGGAGATTGAACTGTTGAGCGGTTCCTTGCGCGACCGTACCCTGAGTATGCGCATGCTGCCCATAGGCACAACCTTCGACCGTTTCCGCCGCCTGGTCCGGGACCTGTCCCACGAGCTGGGCAAGGAGATCGAGCTTGTCACGCAAGGGGCGGAGACTGAGCTGGACAAGACGGTGATAGAACAGCTCGGCGATCCGCTTGTGCATCTGCTGCGCAACAGCATCGACCACGGTATAGAGCTCCCTGAGGAGCGCAGGGCCGCGGGCAAGCCGGCCAAAGGGACCCTGGTGCTTTCAGCCGAACATTCCGGCGGCCATGTGCTGATCAAGATCTTTGACAACGGCAAGGGGTTGGACAGGGACAAGATCGCGGCCAAGGGCCTGGAGCGCGGCCTGATCACTGACCCCGAGTCCATGACCGACAAGGAGATCTTCAACCTCATATTTCATCCGGGATTCTCCACGGCGGATACCGTGACCAGTGTTTCAGGCAGGGGTGTGGGCATGGACGTGGTCAAACGCGGCATCGAGACCCTGCGCGGAAGCGTGGACATCGACAGCACCAAGGGCGTGGGCACCACGGTCATCGTGAAACTCCCCCTCACCCTGGCCATCATCGAGGGGCTTCAGGTGCGGGTGGCGGAGGAGTATTTCGTCATTCCTCTCTCCGCAGTGCAGGAGTGCGTTGAACTCTCCTCCCAGGAGAGGAGCGATACGGACAATGCCCATAAGCGCATCGTCAACCTGCGCAACGAGATCGTTCCCTACATCAGGCTAAGGGAGTGGTTCGAGGTGGAGGGCGAGACTCCGGAGATCGAGCAGATAATCATCGTGGGCGATGACAATGTGCGCACCGGCATAGTGGTGGACGAGGTCATCGGCCAACAGCAGACCGTAATCAAGAGCCTGGGCAAGGTCTTCAAGAACGTGGAGGAATTTTCCGGCGCCACCATCAAGGGCGACGGCACCATGGCCCTGATCCTGGACGTGCCACACCTGGTGCGCAAGGTCATGGCCGCTTGCGCCGAGTCACGGCGCTGTTGAGGTGGAAATACAGCGAAAAGCCTCCCCCGGAGCCTCTCTCACAACGTCGATCGCTGTTATTTCTCGGGGAAAATCTGGTTCAATTTTTCCAGCCGCAGCTTGCAGGGATCTGTTCCTTCCATGACCAGCAGGCTCATCTTGAGCGGGTTCAGGTAGCGTTCGCTCCAGTTCAGAACCAGCTTCATGCCGTCACCGTATTCGGTCTCCCGAACTTCCTCGATGGTTGAGAACATGGAGCGGATGTCGTTGCTCCGCGGCCCCTTCTTGGTCTCCCGCTCCCAGACGAAGCTGTCTTTTGCCGCGAACTCCCGCCAGAAGCGGAAGCATTGCTTCGAGTCCAGATCCTTCCAGGTGAGCAGGAACTCTTCGGCGCAGGCCTGGGCCTGCTTTCCCTGCAAGGGGAGCGTGTCCGCCCCCACACAGTCAATGCCTTGGGGCAGGCCGGGTTGCAGGCGTTCACACAACTCCTCACCGGTGCAGGGTTCGCGCAGGAACATGTTCACGTATTCGCTGTGGCTGTACACTCCCACCGGGAGGGCACGGGAAAAGGACAGCAGGGGCAGGGGGTGGTACCCCTGTGAAAAGCTCAGGGACAAGTGCCCCCTTCGAAGGGCGCGTTCGAATATGTCCTGCAGCTCCAATTGGCTGAGGTAGGCGGCCACGCCGAGCTTGGAGTACCAGAGGCGCAGGTGCACGGCCTTATGGTGCAGGTTGCGCTGCTCCACAGAGGGGTGTTCGGGTGCTGCGCCGGTGTTCGTACGCTCCAACGGCTCGGTGTCGGCCTGATCGCGCATGGAGAGGTTGCACACGGGGGCGATTTCCCGTTGCGCGGCCTGTTTGGTGAGGGTGGAGTGTCGGCCGTTGAAGTTGCACACCCCGCAGTTGCGGCAGGTGTTGAAGCGACAGTCCGGGGTCAGGGCCTCCCGTCTGGCCCTGCGCAGCTCGGTGAGCAGGAATCGCTTGTCCACCCCGCAGTTGAGATGGTCCCATGGCAGGGGCGCATCGAGGTCCCGCTCCCCGGTGAGTCTGGCCTGGGCCTCCTGGTCGAACCCGCATTCCTCGAGGGTTTCGCGCCAGACCTGGATGTCCAGGTGATCGTTCCAACTGCTGAACAGAGCGCCTTTTTGCCAGGCTCGCTCCACCACAGGTGCCAGTTCGCGCCCCGCTCGGGAGAAGATGCCCTCCAGCCAGCTCATCTCCGGGATGTGCCAGCGCAGTTTCAGGCGCTTGTCCGATCGGAACAGGGCACGCAGAAAGTCGACGCGCTCCCTGATCTCCTCGAGGCTGATTTGGCGCTCCCATTGGAACGGAGTGTGCGGTTTGGGAACGAACGGCGAGATGGCGCCGGTGATCTGCAAACGCCCCTTGCCTATGCCGGCCAGCCTAGCGGCCTCGGCCACCTTGCGGCAGAGGTCGAAGATGGCCTGCAGGTCTTCCTGCGTCTCGGTGGGCAGGCCGATCATGAAATAGAGCTTCATGCCCCGCCAACCGTTGTTGAAGAGCATGGTGGCGTGCCTGAGGAGTTCCTCCTCCGTGATCCCCTTGTTGATGACGTCGCGCAGGCGCTGGCTTCCTGCTTCCGGAGCCAGGGTGGCGCCAGTGCGCCGGATGGAGGCTATCTGCTCCATGATCTCCGGCCCCACCGAACCCACCCGCAGAGAGGGCAGGGACACGGACACCTGCTCGGCCCTGCAGCGGGCAATGCTCTGGGAAAAGAGTCCCGAAAGCGCGGAAAAGTCCCCGGTACTCAGGGAGAGGAAAGACAACTCACCGTAACCGCTCCGGGAAAGCCCCTGGCGCAGGATCTCGTCCAGGCGGCCGAGGCCTCGCTCCCGCACGGGGCGGTAGACCATGCCCGCGTGGCAGAAGCGGCAGCCCCTGGTGCAGCCTCTGGCTATCTCGATGGTGTAGCGGTTGTGCACCGCGCCGAAAGGTTGCGGGGGCGTTGCCGGGTAGGGCAGGTGGTCCAGGGTGGCGGCCAGCCGTTTTTCCACTCGCGGGTACTCCGGGAAGCGCGGCGTGGGGCCGCTCTCGTCCACATGAAAAAAAGAAGGCACGTATACGCCCGGGATGTCTTTCAGCTCGGTGAGAAAGGCCTCGAGGGTCAGGCCCCGCCCCTTGGCCTGGGAAATGGCCTCCAGGATCTCCGGCAGGATTTCCTCGCCGTCGCCGAGCACCATGATGTCCATGAACGGGGCAATAGGTTCGGCATTGAAGGCACAGCCGCCCCCAGCCATGATCAGGGGCCAGGTTCCCAAGGGGGTGTGCAGGCGCTCCTCGGTGCGCAGGGGGATGCCCGCCAGGTCCAACATGTAGAGCACGTTGGTGTAGCAGAGCTCGTGGGTGATGTGGAATCCCAGGGCGTCCAACTGCGCGAGGGGGGTGTCGGACTCCAGCGTGCATAGAGGCGCGCCACGCTCCTTGAGCAGGGCGCCGGCCTCCTTGGCCGGGGCAAAGACCCGTTCGGCCCAGAGGTGTGGGATCCTGTTCACCACGTGATAGAGTAGGGCCTGCCCGGTGTAGGACATGCCCACCTCGTACAGGTCCGGAAAGGCGAGTCCGGCGTGGCAGCGGACCGTTGCGGGGTCCTTGCGCACGCTGCCGGGCTCGCAGCCGAGATAGTGGCTGGGGCGTTGCAGCAGAGGCAGAAGTTCGCGCATTCGTGGTAGTGGTTAAAAAGTGTGTGCAGGCGGAGCGGCATTGCGCCGTGCATCCGCGTTCATGTTTGCAGGGCGGACAATACATGGAAAAGGCGTTTGAGGGGAGCGGGTGTCCCGCCTCCCCCCAAAGGCCTTGCTAAGCGTCGATGAGAATCGTGAAAAGCTATTTCTTGAGGATTCCTGAAAGGCCGCCGGGGCCGCCCATTTTCAGGTTGCGCAGATCCCCGGGCGTGGAAAGGGTCAGGTTGCTCGTGGCCTCGAGATACTTGGTCTTCAGATCCTCGGGAAAGTTCTTGTATTCGTAGAGTACGTGATCCAGGGAGATCTCACCGTTGATCTCCTGCTCAAAGGGGTAGCCAAAGGGAAGAAGCAGCATCTGGGCGCCCTGTTCGGTGGGTACGGTCTGCAACATCGCGACGTCTTTGAGTTTGTTTTCCTCTTTTTCGTACTTGCCGATGACCAGGTCACCATTGATCAGCTTCATCAGTCGAACATCGTAAGCCATTGCAATCTCCTTGGCGTCATGTGCGTTTTTGCAGCGATCGGCTTGATCGCTTGGAATGAGTTAGGTGCTAGTGGGAGACCTGTCAAGTCAGGCGGCGGCTTTCGCCCCGCTCATGGCCTTATGCAGCACGGGGAGCAGAGCCACTCCCAGCATGAGAACGCTGCCAAGGATGATGAACCCGGTACCGAAGCTTCCCATGTCCCCCATGAAGCCGAGAAAGGTCGGGATCAACCCGTTTCCACCCAGTATGCCGAAGGGTACGATGAGCGAGATAGCCACGCTGCTGATTTCCTTGGGGAATATTACCGTGATACAGGCAAAGCCCGCGGTGAAGTAGCAGGCCGAAAACACGGGCTGGGCCAGGACCATGGCCGTGAGCCAGTGCCCGTGGGTCACGCCCATGAGTATGGTGCATGCTCCTGTGGCCAGCAGATAAAAGAAGATGGTGCGGATGGCGCCTATCCTGTCCACGGCCATGCCCGAGGCTATGGCCGCGAAGGGCGAGAGCACGCGGGACAGTGCCAGCAGTTCGTTGGCCCATTCCGCGTCAAAGCCCCGTTCGTCCACCAGGAATAGGGGCAGCATGCTGTAGGGGCCTATGCTCGCGCCTATGGCCAGGAAAAAAAGCGCACCAAGGATCCAGAACGAAGGAGTGCCCGCAAAGGAGCGAAATAGGCTGAAGTCGGGCATTTTGCCGGTGAACCTGCCCCCCCTGCCGAATGCGTGAAACAGGGCGGAGAGAACGAGACCGGCCGCGCCGAGTCCGATGAGGATGACCCGCCAGGTGGTGAAGGGCATCAGCGCGGCGCACAGCAGAGGTGCGAAGAACAGGCTCAGGTTTGGAGCCAGCTCGTGGATGGCGATGGCCTTGCCATAGCTTCCGGGTTCCACGAGGCTGGTCAGGGAGGCCATGCCCGAGGGAAAATAGATGCCGCTGCTGATTCCCAGGAAAAAGAGGGCGGCCTGGAGCATCAGCTGGTCCCGGCATAGTCCCACGATGATCATGCCCACGCCCATCCAGTAACCGGCGAGGATAACACAGTTGCGGTGCGTAAGCCTGGAGGAGAGGTAGCCCGAGGCGATGAGCGCCAGGCTGTAGCCCAGGGACACCATCAGGAAGATGCCCCCGGCCTGGGCGTGGTTGAAATGCATTTCCTGTTCGATGGACAGCATTAGAGGAGAAAAGATGGCCCTGGACATGAAATTGACCAGGAAAATTCCCATAAGGAAGAAAAGCCAGGGCAGAGCCTGGCGGAAAGGTCTGGTGGTGGCGGCCATGGGGTCAGCTGTTCTGTGTCTTCACGCGGGGGCGGCGTCTTTTCCCGCGAGTGATGAACGGGGTGACAGGACGTCTCGTTTTCCGGCAAGGAGAGTACTTGGCCAGGTCCTTTTCCTCGAGGTATTGGTTGAATTCCTCTTCGTAGATCAACAGCATGATCATGGCGAAGCCGATGACCAGGGGGCCGTAGAGCAGACCGGCGAGGCCGAAAATCTGGACGCCTCCGAGGATGGCGAGGAATATCCAGAACGGGGACATGCCTGCTGATCCGCGCATGAAGAGAGGGCGCAGGAAATTGTCGATGGAACCCACCACGATGGCGCTCCAGAGGCCGAAGAATATCGCGGACTTCCAGTGGCCCAGGAGCAGAAGATAGCCGGTGGCCGGAATCCAGATCAGGGCAGTGCCCACCACCGGCACCAGTGATGCGAAGGCCAGCATGGTGCCCCAGAATACGCCGGGGATGCCTACGATGGCCATGCCGATGCCCCCCACGATACCTTGCAGCACCGCGGTCAGCATACTGCCCATGAGCACGGAGCGGGAGACGGCGGTGATCTTGGCGAAGATCCTGTCCTCCTGATCCTCGCGCAACGGAGACAAATGCTTCAGCCGCTTGATCATGGCCTCACCGTCACGCAGCAGGTAGAAGACGATGAACATCATGATGAAGAAGTTGGTCAGCAGCATCGCAACATTGCCGAGCATCCCGGCGCCATAGCGCACAACGGATTCGCTCAGCGTCTTGGCCACGGTAATGACCTGTTTTCTGAGGTCGATTTCCTCGAGCTTGACGTAGGGAATCTTCTCCTCGATCCAGGCCATGGAGTTGCGCACATAGGGGTGCTGCTCCAGGTGGGACAGGTTCTCCGAGCTGATCCACTCCTTGGCCGAGCCGCTCAGCTGTATGCCCTGGTCCACAAGGGCTGTGAGGAACAGGAACACCGGAAGAACGATGAGTAGGGAGATCAGCGCCAGGATGAATATGCTTGTGATGCTTTTGTGCCCGAAGCGTTTGGTGAGTCCGCGCTGCAGGGGGTGGAACAGGGCCGAGAGCACGATGGCCAGGATGATTGGGTTGATGAACGGCTGCAACAGCCGGAAGGCCATGATCAATGAGCCTATGAGGATGAGTAGCAAAAAGGGGCGAATAATGACGTTCACCTGGGTGGGGAGTTGCTGCCTGGAGGTATCGGCTTTATTCTGTGTCATGGCAATAATGTTGTCGGATGTTGAATTCTGTTACTTGGTACGGTGTAATTAATTATTAGGCAAGTGATTTCAAGTCTGAAGCCGGTGCTGTATGTTCCCCGGAGCGACCCCGGATGAGGCGGCTTTTCGTATGGAGACCCTGTTTCGACAAGAACACACCTCTGATTATCCCCATGCCTCTCAACTGGGTGATGCGGGAAAGGAGCGGCGAGAGAATACCCCGTGTTGAAAGAGCTTCTCCTGTGCGAACTGCTTGAAGCGAAGAAATCTTTCAGGAAACAATCGAGGCGCATATGGAAGACAAGAAAAAGATCGTGTTCTATCCCGGCACCTGCAAAGGGTGCCAGGCCTGTGTGGAGATGATGCCCGAGTGCTTTGGCTGGGATGAGGACATGCAACACCCCTATCTGATCGAGGATTGCGCCGAAGAGGGGCGGATACGGGAGTGCATGTCCTATTGCCCCGAGGATTGCATCGAGATCGAGGACGAGTGATCACAGATGGCAAAGGGCATGGCAGGAGTACCCTGTCATGCCCTTTGTGTAGGTCGGATTTGTTTGAAGCGCGTTATTCGATCCAGTTCGTGCCGGAGTAGCGGAATATTTCCGTGATCCGCAGGCGGCGGACGATGTCGAATTTGCCTCCCAGGGCCTCGTCCGGGGTATCGCCCACGGCTTCGTACGAGTATTCCTGGTAGCGCATCAGGCCCACAAAGGGCGTGTGTTTGTAAGGCTTCTCCTTGATCCAGAGCTTCACGATTTTCTGTCGATGTCGGTGTAGCGGGCAATGAATTTGCCCCCTTCGTTGACCACCTCGATGTTTCCGGGGCCATGAATATAGGAGCTGGAGACCTTATTCACCCAGTAGTCCGCGAATTTCTTGAAGCTCTCGATTGCTCCGTCCACCATGGGGTTGATGGGCTTGGCAGGATCGAGGGGGTGCACTTCCACGTCCCCGATGACCACCGGCTCGGCCTTCTTGGGTGCCTGCTGCAGCTTGGGCTGCGGCTTCTTGGCGGTCTGTTCCTTGGGCTTTACCGGTTCCTTGGGCTTGACTTCGGCCTTCTTCTCCGGCTCAGGCTTCTTTTCAGGCGTCTCGGCTCCAAGATTCAGGCCCATATCCTTTGGGGAGGCTTTGGGCTTTTCCTCTTTCGCAGCTTCCTTTTTAGGCTCTTCCTTGGCGGCGGCCTTTTCAGCCTTTGGAGCCGGTTCCTCGGCCTTGGCCTGCTCCGTTTTCTTGGCGGTCTCGAGGGCTGTCACGCCGAATTGCGCGGAGGGTTTTTCCTGCGGAGCCTTGCCTGGTTCCATGGCCATGCCGAATTGCGCGCCCACCCCCTCGTCGGTCTTGTCCACCTGGGGAGTTGGCGGAGGGTTACGGCTTTTGCTGGTTTCCCCGGGAACGAGGCTCGGCAGGGTAACGCCGGAGACGGGTTCGGGGGTGGGTTCCACGACCGCGGTCACCTCTATGGGTTTTTCCTCCGGTGCGGCAACTGTGGCGTTGTCCTGGGACTGGGCGGCGTTCTCCGGAGGAGTGGCCGGAGTGTCGGCGGGTAGGGGAGATAAATTTTCAGATGTCGCGTTGGTGGCGTTGGTATCATTGGCCGGATCGGGCTCGGCAACGCTCCCCTGGGGAGAGGGGTGTTCCGGTTGCGCCGGGGTGCCGGATTGATCCGCGACTTGTTCAGGGGCGGGAGCCGTGTCGTTTTGGGACTGCTGTTCCTCGGCCTTGGAGGTAGCGTTGTCCGGGGACGGAGTCTCTACCGTGAGATTCTCCGCCTGCTTGGGTGCGGATTCGGACGGTGCGGAGCTGTCGGTAGCCTGTTGTTCGGCGGTGACCTCCTTTTGGCCTTGAGGTTCGTCATCTGAACCGGAAGGACAGCCGCCAAGGGCAAGAATCAGGACCAGTAGCAGAGCCAGGCAGATATTTTTCATGGTAGTCAATGGGGTTGAAAAAAATCCCGGCGGCGCAAGCCGCGCCGCCGGGAAAGGGGTGCTACATAAGACTCAAGTCCGCGGTTTAGTCACCGACAACGCGGATTTCCACGCGGCGGTTCAGCTTGCGGGTAGCTTCGGTGCTGTTGTCATGCTTGGGCCGCAGTTCGCCGTAACCGATGGTCTGCAGCTTACAGGCGCTGTTGGCACCGTGGCCGATCAGCCAGTCGTAGACGGACTGAGCGCGCTTCTCAGACAGACGCTGGTTGTAGGGGATGGAGCCCAGAGAGCAGGTGTGACCTTCGATGAGGTAGCAGCACTCGTTGTCGTTGATGATGGTGACGGCTTCTTCAAGCAGGGGCACCATGTCGTCGCGGATGTTCCACTTGGCCAGGTCGAAGTGGATGGTGCGGAAGGAGATCATGTCACCTTCGCAAGCGGCGATCAGGTCGTAAGCAACACACTTGATGAAGTCTTCGATGGCGGTGCCGTTCTCGAGCATACGGGTACCGTCATACATGGGGCAGGAGCAGTCGCTCAGGGAAGCGATGGCATTCAGAACGCCCTGGCCGTAAGCTTCGTCGGCGAAGCTGATGACCTGGAAGCACACGTTGGGGTAGCTGGCGTAGATGGCGCGAGCTTGCTCAACGGGGTCGATGCCTTCGTTGTGACGACCGTCAGACAGCATGATGATGGCGGTTTTGCCGCTCAGGGTGTCCAGAACGGGGCGCAGATCCATGATGCCGTAGCCCATGGGGGTCTTGCGCTGGAACACCTGGTAGTTGGTGGCGATCTGATCGATGCCGGCAGCTACTGCAGCCTGGTCGTAAGGAGCGACGGCGGCCAGCTCAGAGAACGGAGCAAAGGTGTAGACGCCAACGTTGTAGCCCAGGGCGGGCAGCTTCTCGTTGATCGCGTACAGCAGGTTTTTGGACATGGCGATTTTCTTCGAGGCATAGGTAGCATGACCCATGGCCATGGAACCAGAATAGTCCTGGAAGAAAAGGATGTTGTCCACTTTGGGGATCATTTTCATCTTCTTGGCTTGAGCCGGCACGGCAATCAACATTGCCAGCAGCACCAAGAGGGCCAGTTTGCCAATAGTTTTCATACCAATCATACCAATACACCTCCACATTTTGGTTACCGGATTTTCACCCGGCCTCGGCGACAATGTCGCCTATAGACCTTTCCACTAGCCCAATGCAATTAAGGCTTCCAAACAGATTAACCCCATTCCTGTCCAATGTAAACCAATGACTGGAATTTTGCCCGGGGCGGGCGCCCTTGCCTATGCCTGTAACAATGACGTCCTTCTGTCTGTTGATTAAATAATATACATAGAAGAAAAAAAATGGAAAGTATTTTTTTCAAATTTTATGAGAAATCACACTGCGGACTTCTCCGCCAACAACGCGGCGCACAGCGCCTCGTCCAGGGTTGGGTGGGGGAACACGAAAGACGATGCCTTCCCGGCGTCCCACTCCTGTTCAACCACCATCGATGCGGCCGTGCACAGGTGCGAGACGCCGTGCCCCACTGCGGTGATGCCCTTTACCCGGCCGTCCTGCCAAAATACCTTCACCAGTCCCTGGCTGGCTCCATGGGACTGGGCAATGGGGTTGCCCGCCAGTGCGGCGCGGGAGATCCTCACTTCGCCTCCCTTGCCGCCACCCCGCAACTTCTCGAGGCTCGCGCCCGTTCGCATGATCTCGTGAGTGCCGTATACGCAGGAGGGCATGGGACCGGCGTTGTAGGGAGTGGTATCCACCCCCGCGGCGCTACGGGCGGCAAAGCTTCCCTGGTGCGCGGCGGCATGGGCCAGCAGCGTGCGGCCGTTGCAATCACCTATGGCGTATACGTTCTCAGAGGCGCGCAGGTGTTCGTCGGTGACGATCCAGCCTCTGGTGTCTGTGGCGGCGTCCATCGTTTCCAGGCCCAGGGATTTGGTGTTTGGAAAGCGCCCTACTGCCACGAGGGCCTTTTCCGCTTGCAATTCCTCGCCATTGTCAAAAGTCAGCAGAGCCCGGCCGTCCTCGGTACGGAGGCTCTGGACGCGGCGCCCCAGATGCAATTCCCAGCCCGAGCGCTTGAGCATGCGCCCCAGTGTCTGGCTTATCTCCGGATCCTCGGCCGGGGCCACGCGGTCCATGGCCTCCACCAGGGTCACACGGGCGCCCAGGCGCTGGAAGAAGTCTCCGAGTTCCAGGCCGATGGCACCCGCCCCTATGAGCAGCAGGCTCTCGGGGGGCGTTTCCAGGTCCAGCAGCTGGTCCGATGAGATCACAGCCTCGCCATCCGGTTCCATGCCCGGGAAAAAGGCGGGCCTGGAACCGGTGGCCAGGATAAGGTTCTTGAATTCCAGGGAGGTTACGGGGGAGGATTCGTCGTCCGGTGTCACCTCCAGGGTGCTGGGAGCGCTAATTCGCCCGGTTCCGCGTACAAGGGTGATGCCCTTGGACTGCAGCTCCTTTTCCAGGGCCTTGTGGGTACCGGCGAGCAGCCTGCGTTTGCGTTCCTGGAGCGCTGGCAGGGAAAATGCTTCCGGCAGGTTGGCAAAGGCCCCCCCGGGCAGCAGCTTGAGCCGCGCCTGGGACTCCAGTTCCGGCAGTGCGCAGGTGGCCCCCAGAAAGAGCTTGGTGGGGATGCACCCCCAGTTGAGGCAGGTACCGCCCAGGGGGCCGGACTGCACCAGGGTCACGGAGAGCCCGAGGGCCGCGGCTTCAATGGCGGCGGCATGGCCTCCGGGGCCGGCGCCCAGGACAATGAGATCACAGGTCATCGGTAAGTACCATGTCCCTTGCGGCCTTGGTCTCGTCCAAACGGCCGATGGGGGTGGTTGTGGGAGCCTGTTGCACGGCCTCGGGGTCCTCGGACGCGAGCCGCAGGATTTCCGTAAGGTCGTCCACGAACAGGTCCAGGGTTTCCTTGCTCTCGGTTTCGGTGGGCTCCACCATCAGGCATTCCTTGACGATGAGCGGGAAATACACCGTGGGCGCGTGGTGCCCCTTGTCCAGCAGGGCCTTGGCGATGTCCAGGGCGCGGACGCCGTTCTGCGCCTGCTCGGCGGCCGAGGCCACGAACTCGTGCATGCAGGTCCTGTTGTAGGGGATCTCCAGCACGCTCTCCAGGCGCTTGCGCATGTAGTTGGCGTTGAGCACGGCGTGTTCGGACACGCGGGTGAGACCTTCGCGCCCCAGCCTGAGGGTGTAGGCGTAGGCCTTCAGCAACACGCCGAAGTTTCCGTAGAAGGGCGCCATGTAGCCAATGGATTTGGGGTAGTCGTAGTCCAGGAAAAACTGTCCGTCCCTGAGCTTGACCACGCGCGAGATGGGGAGAAAAGGCTCCAGCCTTGGGCTGACGCCCACCGGCCCGGCGCCGGGACCGCCGCCGCCGTGAGGCGTGGCAAAGGTCTTGTGCAGGTTGAGGTGGACCACGTCGAAGCCCACATCCCCCACGCGCAGCTTGCCCAGGATGGCGTTGAGGTTGGCGCCGTCATAGTAGAGCAGGGCGTCCTTTTCCCTGAGCATGGCCACGATCCTTTCCAGGTCGCGTTCGAAAAGGCCCAGGGTGTTGGGGCAGGTCATCATCAGGGCCGCGGTCTCGTCGTCCAGCACCTTGGCCAGCGCGTCCGGGTCCACGATGCCGTCGCAGGAGGGAATGTTCACCACGTCGTAGCCAGCCAGGGCCGCGGACGCGGGGTTGGTGCCGTGGGCCGAGTCCGGGCAGATGACCTTGGTCTTCTTGTTGCCCTTGTCCTTGTGATAGGCCGCTATGAGCATGGCGCCGGTGAGTTCGCCGTGGGCTCCGGCCATGGGATGCAGGGTGAAGGCGTGCATGCCCGTGATCTCGCAGAGCAGTTGCTCGAGGTCGTACATCACCTCCAGGGCGCCTTGCGTATAGTGCCCCGCGCCCTTGAGCTGGGCCATGAGGGGGTGCAGGTCACGGAACCCGGGGATGTCCGCCACGCGCTCCATGAACTTGGGGTTGTACTTCATGGTGCAGGAACCCAGGGGGTAGAAGTTGCCGTCCACCCCGAAGTTGAGCTTGGACAGGGCGGTGTAGTGGCGTACCACATCAAGTTCGGAGAGCTCTGGCAGGGCGGGTTTCTCCGGCCGCAGCAGCTCCTTGGGGATGTACTCGCCCACATCCTTGCGCGGGGGGGAGGGGACGGCCGCCTGGCGGCCGGGCATTGATTTCTGAAATACTGTCTTCATAACAGGCCTCCGAGCATTTCGGCCAGGATGCCGATCTCTTCAAAGCTGCGCTTCTCTGTGCACGCCACCAGCAGTACGTCACCCATGTCCTTATAATAACCGCCAAGAGGAAATCCGGGGACAACCCCTCGGGGGGTGAGGCGGTCCACAACCTCATAGGCGTTCATGGGCAGCCGGATGGCGAATTCGTTTCCAAAGGGCGCGTTGTTGAGCATGGTCACGCCGGGCAGGGCGGCCAGCCGCTCCGCCGCGTAATGGGCGCGCTCCACGCATTGTCCCGCGGTTCTGGTCAGTCCCTCGGGGCCGAGCAGGCAGAGGTGCAAAAGCGCACGCAGCGCGCACAATGCCTGGTTTGAGCAGATGTTGGACGTGGCCTTGGCCCTGCGGATGTGCTGCTCCCGGGCCTGCAGGGTGAGCACGTAGCCCGTGCGCTCCCCGTGGAGTTCGCTGGTGCGCCCGGCGATACGGCCGGGCATCTGTCGTACGAGCTTTTTTGTGCAGGTCATGATCCCCAGGTAGGGGCCGCCGAAGCTCAGCGGCAGGCCCAGGCTCTGCCCCTCGGCCACGGCGATGTCCGCGCCCATGGCGCCGGGTGTTTTGAGCACGGACTGCAGCACCGGATACACCGAGGCGATGCTTACCGCGCCCTTTGCCTTGGCATGGGCGAACAGGCCGCTGTAGTCCATGACGCTGCCGAAAAAGGTGGGGTTCTGGACAACCACGGCTGCGCAGTTCTCGTCCACAGCGTTCATCAAGGCCTGGATGTCGCTGGTCCCTTGCGTCTGCGGGACCGTGACCAGCTCTATCTCGAGGTTCGAGGTGTAGGAACTGAGCATGATCCGGTAGATGGGGCTCAGGGCCTCGTCAATGACGATGCGGGAGCGCCTGGTCTTGCGCATGGCCATCATCATGGCCTCGAACAGGGCGGAGCCGCCGTCGTACACGGATGCGTTGGCGCAATCCATCTCCAGCAGCCGGGTTATGGCGGTCTGGTATTCGAAAATAGCCTGCAGGGAACCCTGGGAAGCCTCGGGCTGATAAGGGGTGTACGCGGTGTAGAACTCCCCCCGGGAGAGGACTCCGTCAACGGCGCTGGGCACGTAGTGGTCGTAAAACCCTGCGCCCAGAAAGCTCACAAGGTCGACCTTGTTCCTCCCGGCCAGGCGTTCGATGTGCCTGCAGACCTCGTACTCGCCGAGGCCCGTGGGCAGGTTGAAGCTCTTGGGCCGCATCTCCGGGGGAATGTCCTCGAAGAGCTGCTCCATGGTGCTCACGCCGATGACGTCGAGCATTTCCCGAACCTGATCAGGGGTATGGGGAACATAAGGCATATGCCGCGCTCCGGAGTTGAGGGTTAGTGGCCTTCGGCCTCGACGATTTCAGCGTACTGCGCGGCGTTGAGCAGTCCTTGGGGTTCACCGGATACGGCGATCCTGATCATCCACCCCTGTTCATAAGGCGATTCGTTCACCAGACCCGGATTGGCCTCGAGATCCTCGTTCACGGCGATGACCTCACCACCCACGGGGGCGTATATTTCGCTGGCCGCCTTGACCGACTCCACGCTGCCCATCTCCTGCCCCGCGGTGAGGGAGTCGCCGACAGTGGGCAGCTCGATGAAGGTCAGGTCGCCGAGGGACTCCTGGGCAAAATGAGTGATGCCGACGAGGGCCTCCTGGCCTTCCATTTTGAGCCATTCATGGGACTTGGTATACATCAGGTCTTCCGGGATCATTCGAAAGTCTCCTTGACTGTGATGGTTGTCTCGGGAAGGCGCCAGCGACTTGTGCGCGGCGCCGACATTGTTTGAGGGCTGATCATATGATGGTAGGGTGATACAATGTCAATGTCAAAAGGGAAACAGCTTTGAGGTGGGCTCACGCGAGGCTGAAAAATCAACGGCGCGCCTCTTTCCCGATGGTGAGGCGCGCCGATTGTCGGCTATCGGAGTACGCGGTGCCCGGATGCGCGGATCGGTGCGAGAATGCGCAAGTATCAGACCGCTTCCTGCAACTCCAGTCCCAGGGAGCGGATCTCCTCGAGCAGGATCGACTTCCTGATGGGTTTCACAATGTATGAAGTGGCGTCGCCGAGGAAGAAGGCGTCGTGGACTTCCTGGGAATCGTCCAGGCCCGTGATCATGATGACTTTCACGAGCTTGTCCTGGGGGACATTGAATTCCTTTTCGATTTCCCTGATTTCCCTGAGAGCTTGCTGGCCGTCGAGGTTGGGCATGAGAA
Organism: Desulfovibrionaceae bacterium; assembly: GCA_963674665.2. GTDB lineage: Bacteria > Desulfobacterota > Desulfovibrionia > Desulfovibrionales > Desulfovibrionaceae. The sequence goes on from CAXXPL010000004.1 coordinate 110,671, forward strand.
TGTCGAGGCTGACCAGATTGTAGGGGTCGCCCTCACGCAGGGCAGCCTTGAAGGCTTCCACCCCCTCTTCTCCATCCACCGCAATGTCGCAATCTCCATAAGGACGCAGAATCTTCTGCAACAATTTCCGGCTGTCGAAATCGTCATCCACGATGAGAAATTTCATTTAGCTTCTCCAAGGACATTTCGTTTCCGGTCAACAAAAGGCATAATAGCCTTGTAAGGGCGTAAAGGTCAATTGATTCCAAGTACTGTGGGTTTAAAAAGTTGGACTTTTTCCGAATTGGCTCGCAGACCACACGATAGTATCTTTGGAATGGTAGAGCAAGTTCCTTTCCCGAGGCTATCCCGCACCGTACTGGCTTGCCATATCGGGGTGCTGCTTGTATGAAAACAGCCTTTGTCAGCAGGAAAAGAGACTCGTCATCCGTGACCGTGTCGGACGATCAACTCCGCTGACATACAACACTGCGAACACTATTCAGGAGCGCGGCAGATGGTCGTGGTTATTTCGCTGGTCAACGCATTGGCCGCCTCTTCCGGGGACTTCGGCTGGAAGGGATGGCCCTTTAGCGGGTTTGGTTACGAAGGCGGCATCTGGCCCGTCGTGGCCAGGTTTTTCTTTGTTGCACTCATTCTCGTCGCCATAGCCCTGTTCCTTCGTCTGCTATACGGGCCCAAGGGGTGGTTTCGCGGCAACGACTGGGAGACCATTCAGGAGGCCAAAAAAAGGGAGCAGGAGTCCGAGGACAAATCGACGGACAAGGGCGAGCGGAAATGAACCTTGAATTCGACGAGGCGAAAGAGCGCTTCGAGGCCTATGTCCGGGAGACCGAAGGCAGGCTGGAGCCTGGTGTCGATCCGCATCCGATCAGCCTGAAGCTGGAGCATTCGCTCCAGGTGCTTGAAAACGCCATGGAGATCCTCGACGGCATGCAGACGGAGGGGAAGATCAGGGACCTGACCCTGCTCGTGGCGTTGTTTCACGATGTGGGGCGGTTTCATCAATACCTCACGTATAAGACCTTCCTGGACAGCGTGTCCCTGAACCACGGGGTCCTGGGGAGCAAGATCCTCGGAACGACAGACCTGCTGCAAGGGCTCTCTCCCGAAGAGCGGCAAATGATGCGCGCTTCGGTGTGCCTGCACAACCGCAAGATACTTCCCACGCACATCTCCCCCATGCTGCGATTCATGACCCGGGTTGTCAGGGATGCGGACAAGATCGACATCATACGGGTGATGCTCGAACACTTTTCGGCCCCGGAAGGGCATCCCGTGGTCGTCCTGCATGTGAAGAACGAACCGGACTCCTTCACCGACAGCGTATACGAGGATGTCTGGCACGCCAGGCGCGGTGACTATAGGAAGTTGAAGTTCGTCAATGATTTTAAACTAATGCTATGCGGATGGGTGCATGATTTGAATTTCGCTCCCAGCAGGAATATCCTCATCCGAAGAGGTCTCCTGGAGCAGATGCTGGAGACCCTTCCCGATCTCGAGCCCATGCGGCTCCTGGCCACACGGTTGCGGGAGATCCTGGAACTGGACATGCATGCCAAGGGGCGGGAAGTGGTGCCGCGCTGCACGATTTGACCTCAGACCGCGTAACGCTGGCTTTATGCGGAGGGGAAACACTTTTTGGAAAGGTTCTTCCCTTCGCACTCCCTTTCCGAAACTTTGCAAGTGAAGGACCGGGGGAAATCACGTGAATAAAAAAGGGATTCCCAAGGAAGCCCTTCAGAGGATTGTGATCATGGAATCGAGCAGAGTACAGGATATCAAGGCGTTTTACGTGATGGAGATTCTTGAGCGCGCACACGAACTGGAGCGTCAGGGCGTGGACGTGGTACATCTCGAGGTGGGCGAGCCTGATTTCGACACCCCGGATCCCGTGAAGGAGGCCGTGGCCAAGGCCATGTGCGACGGCCACACCCACTACACCCACAGCCTGGGATTGCTGGAACTGCGCGAGGCTATCTGCGGGCACTACCACAAAAAATACGGTGTCGCCGTGGACCCGGGGCAGGTGGTGGTGACCAACGGAACATCCCCTGCCATGCTCATGGTCTTCCACGCCCTGCTGGAGGCCGGGGACCAGATCATCGTGTCCAACCCGCACTACGCCTGCTACCCCACCTTCATTCGGCTGGCCTGTGGTGAACCCGTACTGGTGGACGTGCAAGAGGAGGATGGGTTCCAGTATCGCTCCCAGGCCATCAAGAAGGCCATCACGCCCCGCACCAAGGGGATCTTCATCAATTCCCCGGCAAACCCCACGGGAACCCTCCTGCCTCCTGAGCGTATGCAGCGCATTGCCGACCTGGGACCGGCGGTCATCTCCGACGAGATCTATCACGGTCTTGTCTACGAGGGGGCGGAGAACTCCATCCTGGAGTTTACGGACAACGCCTTTGTGCTCAATGGTTTTTCAAAGGCCTACGCCATGACAGGCCTGCGCCTGGGCTACTGCATCGCGCCCAAGTCATGCATGCGGGGCATGCAGAAGCTCTCCCAGAACCTGTTCATCTGCGCCAACGCCGCAGTGCAGTGGGGGGGGGTGGTGGCCCTGACCCAGTGCGATGACTACGTGGAGAAGATGCGCGGCATATACAACGAACGCCGCAAGTTCATGATCCGTCGCCTCAGGGAGATCGGCCTTGGCATATCCGTGGAGCCCACCGGGGCGTTCTATGTGTTCGCAAACGCCAAGGAGCTCTGCCGCGGCCTGGGGCGCAACTCCTACGACCTGGCCTTCGACATCCTGGAAAAGGCCGGTGTCGGCGTGACCCCGGGTACGGACTTCGGAGCCGGAGGCGAGGGATATATCCGGTTTTCCTATGCCAACTCCCTGGAAAACATCGAGCGCGGCATGGATCGCCTGGAACAGTATGTGAAGAGCTGCGGCGTCTGAAAGGGAGTGCAGGAATAGTAAAAAGTCTTTTTTTCATGCAAAACTCTAGAAAACCCTTGCCATTTCTTTTTGAGTGAGGTTATGGGGATGAAAACTGGGTTTTTCCGCATGCGCGCCCGCATATTTGGGGCATAGACGCCGAGGGAGAAAAGGCGATGAAAAGAATCTCATTGATGGTCGTGTTGCTGGGTGTGTTGCTGTTGCTGCCCGCCCCTTGCCTGGCCGAGGTCTGGATGGACATCCCCGGATACATCATCTTCGATGGTGATGACGGCAGCGTGCAGAGCAGGGACTTCACGTCCTGGTACTCCCTCAAGCTCGATCCCTTTTATTTACGGAACAAGAGCGGTGTCGACGTGGCGGGTTATTTTTCCTTCACCGACTCCAACGAGAGCAAGGTAATGCATGTTCTCGACGCCAAGCGTTACGACATGGACGGCATCAAGACGCCCATAGTCATTACCTACCAGGATGGAACCACCCGCGAGGTGCAGGTGAACAGGTCGTTCATCTACGCCATCTGTCGGACCAGGGAGTTCAAGTTCATGGGCGAGGATCCTGTGGCCAAGGATGAGGTGGAGTACGATGTGCCCGCCGAGTCCGTTAAGACGCTGATATTCTACCAGCTCCCCGAGTAGTCCGCCGGTTCCTCCCGGACCTCGGGCAAGGTTCTTGTGACCAAAGCCCCCGAATTGCTCAGGCGATTCGGGGGCTTTTTCGCGGTGCGCCCGGCAGGGCGCGTGGTGCGTGAGCACCATCCGGGCAGGTGTGGTGCCTGCCTGGTGACTTGGAGGTGAAAGTCCTCCGCAGGCCCGACAAGGGAAACTGCTAGCCGGACGGCAAGGGTGTCCATCGCGAGATGGAATCCGAAGGAAGCCGCGGGCAAAATGCTGACCCGACGAACAGAAATCGCATACGAGGCGGTCATGCCGGGTGAGGAGACCACTATCTTCAAAGCCCGATACTTGTACGGAAAGCATGGACGTATATGCGGCGGGTATAAGCAGGAAGGTCGCGCGCATTACCCGGGGAGGTCTGTTCGCCTGCCATGTGCTATCGGCACGGTAACGTGTCGAGATGGGCGAACAGAAGTCAGCCGAGGCCATAGAGCATTTTAACTTTGAAATAGTTCAAATGCTCTGCAAGGATTTGTCCGCACATCCTTGCCGCGAAATCCTTGTAGGCTGGCTTTGCCAGCCGTTGAACAAGCATTTCAAACGTAAAGAGCTCTAGTAGTCGACCCAACCACTCGGCGAAGGGCTAAACCTGCCAAGCGAGGCATGAACACTGTCTTCTGTTTGGATTGAACAGATGCCCGTAAGGGGCCTTAAAGCTGGAAGTAGCGGACGGAATCCGTGAGGTAGGGCTGGGTGCTTATAGTCCGACAGGTATTCAGAGAAATGACGCCAAGCAGGCAGGAACCGCCGTGGTACGGAACCGTATGCCCGGTGGTGTGGGAGGATGGGGGGGCGCGAGCCCCCTACTACCCGATGCATGAAAGCTACTTTCGAAATGTTTTACATTTTAAGCCTATTTGTTTAGTAAGTGTTCACAAAAATGACATTTGACAAATCTCGGACAGTGGACATAATGACAATAAAACACGGGTGATCCCCTTGATGAAGGTGCGGCTTGGAGAGTCACGATGACACGGCATCCCGAGGATGCAAAAAAGCCCGGTCCGCTTGGGCGAACCGGGCATGGGAGCTGAAAACCGGAGATCCTCTATTTGATCTGGATCTTCAAGTTGTAGGCGCTTTCGGCCTGGTCCTGGCTGCCCACGATGAGGATGAAGTCCCCGTCCGCGTCGGTGCGGCCGAGCCAGTGGGTCTCTCCGGCGGTTACGGAAATGCCGGAAGGAGTGAATATCTGAAAGGTCACATTGTCTGTGCCGGAAGTCAGCCAGACTTCCATCCATTGGTTCTTTGACACGCCAATCTGATAGCAATGCGTTTCACCCGGGGGAAGGATCCGCTCCACGGAACCGGAAGAGGCGCCTGACTTGAAACGAACGCGCTTGCAGTCAGCGCCTTCGGTGACAACGCTGTCGCCAGGGGCGGGATCCGGCTCGATGGCCTGGGGCTCGGGCAAGGGGGCGGGCTCGGGCTGCACAACCGGGGCAGGCGCAGGTTCCGGCACCGGCGCAGGCTCAGGCGCGGATACCGGTTCCGGAGTCGGTGCGGGTTCGGGTTGTGCCGCAGGTTCCGGAGCGGGAGCTGGCTCCTGGCCAAAGCCCTGAGGCACGGTGTCCAGGGGGTTCAAGAAGCGCTTGAACACGTATCCGGTGGTCCCGTCGGTGCGAGTGGCCTTGTACCATCCGGATTCCAGAGCCGTGACCTTCAGAGGTTCGCCGGACTTGAGCGTCACCAGAATTCCGGAGTTTTTTGACGGAGCCGCCCGCAGGTGCACTCCCTGTCTTGTTTCGAAATAACGAGGAGAATCGAAGACTTCATCCCATTGGTCGGCAAGACAGGAGGTGGCGGAGGAGAGCAGCGGGAGAGAGAGCAATAGGAAGAAAATGGCAAGGCGTTTCATACCTCGATCTCCTTGATACTGTACAAGAATTTTTCGGGATGTCCCTGTCGTGGAGCACGGGGAGGCGTACCAGGCCCGCTTCCGAAGTATACGGTTCCTGGCCCAAAAAGCAACCGTCGCGAAGTAGAGATGAGCGATTCGAAACGTGATCTTATTTCTCAATCAGGTAGGAAACCTGTCATCAAAACTCAACATTGACATGCTTTAGTCTATTTATGCATTGGGAATAACCAAACCATCGGGAGATGAAACATGAGTAAAATGAGAATCACCTTCTATATTTCCAAGGATGTTGTGGAAAATGCCAAGAACGCGGCCTATTGGACCCCTGGTATGACTTTGTCCAGCCTGGCCGAGCAGGCTTTGAGCGATTATATCGAGGAAATGGAAGACCAGCGCAAGGCCCCATTCACCCCAAGGGAAAACGAACTGGCCAAGGGCCGCCCCGCCAAATAACCGTCCTCGTGCTTCCAGGAGGAGAATCCCGCCCGGGATTTTCCTCCTGGCGGCATCATTCCGAAGAGCACAAGGCACACATCAGCGCGGAGGCCAGGAAGGGAAGGGCAGACACCCTCCGGCGGACAGGCGGCGGACGAGCACGAGACAGTTGTCCGCCACGTGATCCGCTTTTGCCTCGAGGAAGTCCCCGGCCTTTATCCGTCCGCTTGTGACCCCGGCAGTTCTTGTTCCGGCCTGACGCCCGGTGGCGATATCAATGGGGTGGTCTCCAACCATGAGCGTGGCCTCCAGGCTGCCTCCAACGGTCCGCAGCGCCTGAAGCAGGTGTTCGGGGTTGGGTTTCACCTGTTCGACCTGGTCGCGCGCCAGCAGACAGTCGCAGTGGTCCTCGATATCCGGGAACACCGTGCTCACCGCCTGGCTGGTGTTGCGGGTGATCACCGCGGTGCGCACGTCCCCCTTCCGCAGTCCCTGGAGCAGTTCCCTGGTGAAGGGGAACAGACGCCCACGTTCCGCCGCCTTCATTTCCTCGTCCTCGATGCAGGCGTGTGAATCTGCGAGAAATGACGCGGCCACATCCCGCCCTCTGCTCTTGGCGAGTTCCGAGGCCCGATCTTCGAGCCACTCGAGGATGTAGCCGTTGAAGCGGACATCCCCCCCGAGATAGGACTGGGCGACATCGAGGACCCGGGAGCGCATGGCTTCGAAATCCAGGGTCAGTGTCGCCAGGGTGCCGTCGAAATCAAAGATGATAGTGCGGTAGATGAAGTTGGCGGTCATATATTCCTTGAGGCCCTGTTGCTAGCGCAATGGAGGGGTGACTTCCACGTCCGGGTAAAAGGCGGCCCAAGCGAACCACATGGTGTCGAAGCTCGGGAAGGGGGTGAGACGCTCTCCGAAATACGGGCCCGAGAGGCCTTCACCCTCCGGGCTCCAGATGGTCTTACTCTCCTGGTCCACGTACTCGCCACCGGCCTTCCTGATGTTGATGGCCGCGCCCCGCACCATCCGGCTGAAAATCCGGACAGTGTTCAGGGAGGGATCATAGAGCGCCACCAGGGGGGTCATGCCGGCCATGAAATTCACCGCGCCCTGCTGGCGGACATGTTGTTCGAGCACGGCGTATCCCATACCCTCGTGATTGATGGCCTTGATCCTCGTTTTTGGGGGGAGGCGCTTGTCCCAGTTCACCACGGGGTAGACGATCATGGAGTCGTGGTAATAGCTGCCCTTGACCTGGTAGTTGCCGTAGGGGTCGCGTCCGTAGCTGCGGCGGAAGCCGGTGCTCTGGGAGAGGACCCTGGCATTGGGAAACTTGGCCCGGGCAAGCTCCCAGGTTGTCCAGACAAGGGGAAAGGTCTCCAGGGTGTTCCCTTTCAGGGGGCCGTCTATGGCGATGCCCAGAATCTGCGGCCACAAGCTGTTGGTGTCGCGGTCGTAAAGCAGGGTGTTGTTGTTGATGAGCTTGCCCGTGGTCCCGAATCTGGTGCTGTAGCCGCTCACCGAGCTGTTGTAGCCCACCAGTGTTCCGGTGAGGGGACAGTAGGTGATGGCAACCCGCCCGCCGCCCGCGGTGTCGTTGACCACCTGGTGCCAGACCAGAATGCTCTGCGGGTAGATGCGGATGTCGGGCTTTTCCGGCGTTCCGAAGTCCGCCACGAACACCACGTCCTTGCGGTCGATGCTCAGGGCCGCGTCCTCGGGAGAGATGAAATTGGGAAAATCCACCGAGGGGATGGCGTCGGTGCCTACGCCTGTTTCATGGATGCTGGCCGCCCATGTTGCGATATGCCCCTTGTAGATGTCTTCCAAGGAGGGGAGCTTGAAGGTGGGGTCGGCATCCGTGGCGTTTTCCTGCGCGCCTGAAACCACGGGGAGCAGAATGGCCAGAATTGTCATGACTGCGAGGAGAAGGCGGTGTTGTGCGCTACTGCTCATAATCACACGTCCGGATGGTTGTTCATGATCGTTGGGCTGGAATTCCTTTGGGGATGCCAAGCCTGATCGGTTTACTCAATGTTTGTAAGGTGTCGTGCATCACGGGGGGTTGTCAATCACTTTGTGATTGCGTGGCGCGGGGCGCGTCTTCCAGCAGTCCGAGGATGCTTGCGGCGGCGCGTTCCGGGGCGCCGGGCACGCCGAGCGTTTCCCGCAGCCCCTGCAGGTCCCTGTGGATATCCTCGAGTTGAGCGGGTGATTCCAGCCATTGCAGGGTCTTTTCCGCAAGGGGTGCGGCCATGGCCTGCTCCTGCAGGTGCTCCGGAAACACGCATCGTTGCAATATGAGGTTGGGCAGGCTGATGAAGGGGACGCGGATGAACCGCCTGGCCAGCGCGAAAGTGAGTTTGGACAGCTGATAGGCCACGATGGTGGGGGTCTGCAGCAGGGCGGTTTCCAGGGTCACGGTTCCCGAAGCAGCCAGGGCAAGGCGGCTGGAGCGCATGACCAAGTGGCGCTCCTCCGGGGGGTGCACCGTCAAGGGCACGTCCGTGGGCCAGAGGTCGCGGATGGTGTCGTCTTGGATGCTTTCCGCCCTGGCCAGGTGAAAGCGAAGGTTTGGGTGACGTTGCAGCAGAATGCGGGCCGCGCCGCCGAACTGCGGGAGGAGCGAAGCGACCTCCCTGCTCCTGCTGCCCGGGAGGATGGCCAGACTGTCCGGGTCACGCTGTACGGAGTCCATGGCGCCCCAGTCTATGGCGTCCACAAGGGGATTGCCCACATATTCCGCGGCCACGCCGTGCCTAGCGTAGAACTCCACCTCGAAGGGCAGGATGCAGAGTATGCGGCGGACATGCCGCTGGATGAACCGTGCGCGCCCCTGCCTCCAGGCCCAGAGTTTGGGCGAAATGTAGTAGACCACAGGTATGTCCAGGGCCCGGGCCGACTTGATTACCCGGAAATTGAAGTCCGGCGCGTCTATGCACACGAGCAGGTCCGGCCTGTGGCTTTCCATCTCCTTGCGGATGCTGCGCAGCAGGCTGAGGACCTTCGGCAGTCGGGAAAACACCTCTGTAAAGCCCATGACCGAGAGTTCCTCGATGCGCGCAGTCTGTGGACTCTGCCCCGCCGCCTGGAGCCGCGGCCCCCCCATGCCCGTGATCCGGGCGGAGGGGCGGGCGGCGAGCAGCGCCCTGGCCAGCAGGGCGCCGTGCATGTCCCCGGAGGGTTCGGCCGTGTTTATCCAGATAGTCGGGGTGGAGGGCATGGATTTGTCCGGGCCTTACACCGCTGCCTGTGAGTGCTGCATGAAGCGGCGGGCATGCCAGCGGGCGAGGAACGCCATCACGATCAGGGAAAAGATCAGTCTGAACCAGAGTGTGCCGAGGCTGTGCGCCCCCAGCAGGGACATGAGCAGGGTGTCCTCGATGAGGGCATGGCTGAGTCCCATGAGGGAAAGCGAGGCGAAGAGGTCGTGCTTGCTGATGTTTCCGGTGCGCGCCTCGTGGATGATCAGCCCCCCTCCGTAGGAGATGCCCAGGGTCAGCCCCACCACGGTGATGGTTGCGGCGTTGTTGCCGATGCCCATGAGCTTGAGCCAGGGCTTGAGCATCCAGTTGAGCAGGTCCGTGACCCTCAGGAACTGCAGCACCCGCATGGCGGCCATGATGATGAGGATGATGACGTAGATCATTGCCAGGTTGCGCACCTCGCCCAAGGCCCAGGCGCCGAGGCCAGCTTCGGATTGCCCCGGTGTGAACGGCATGCTGCTGGGTTCGGAGAGCAGGTCGAAGTGCTGGAGCAGGAGGTTGAGCAGAAATCCCGCGGCCAGGGCGCCGAGGATGCGCAGGGCCGCCTGGCCGATGAGACTGACGCCGCAGCGCTGGGCGATGCGCAGCTCCAGCGGCAGGTTGTGGGCGATGAGCATCATCAGGGCCAGGACCGTGACCTGAGCCACGCTCAGGGGGACCATATCCGTCATTACCGCCGCGTAGACCACTATTCCGCTGTAGAGGTTGATGATCAGGGATGTTGCCCAGACAAGCCCCATCTTGGCAGGGAGGCCGACCATCTCCATGAACGGGGCCAGGGGCATGGCCAGGTACTGAACCAGGTCGAACTGCTTGAGGATCTTGATTATGATGATGACAGGCACCATCACCTTGAACAGTTCGAAGTATGTGAGGTTGGAGTCCTTGAACAATTGACGGACCGCGGCGCCGAGGCGCCGCGGCCATTCCGACTTGTATGAAGACATGTAGTGACCTGAAGAACCGCTATTGCGGGTAGTGTTCCCTGCAAAAACCCGAGCACTGGTTTTCGGCGTAGGAGATCAGTTTGCGGCACTCTCCCACAGGGTAGTTGCGATACAGATTGTACTTGGCGGTGGAACATTCCGAGAGACAGGCCTGGCGGCTTTGATGCTGTGTCGCCAGGATGGGTTTGAAGGTGTCGCAGATCTCGTTGCGGTCACCGCAGCTGTCCGCCTTGTCGCTCATGAGGGGGCCGGGGGAGTAGCTCAGGCACAGCCCGGAGAATGACTTGTAAGTATGCACGGGACCTTTCGGAGCGCAGGCGCCTAGGGAAACGATGGTTGCCAGGGAAATAACCAGGATTGCGAAAAAACGACCGGACATGGTCTCTACCTCCGGAAAAAAGTGAAGCCGGGTACTTTTCACTGCATATACGCTTTTCATTTAGCTCACAACAGAAAAGGGAGCAGGCGAAAATTTCTGCCCGGCTTGTGTTGCAGAGGGGGTGTACAAGATATGGTACAGTGTCGCGTCCGGCGAAATTCATCGATGTGAATCTCGCGGACATTCCACTAGTCGTCTTCCTCGTCGGTTTCCCTGGTTTTGGCGTTTTCCGTGATCAGATGGGGAAAGCGGGATTCGATCATTCGGGTGAGCACATGTGAGTCCATGTCCAGCTGACGGAGGTCGTTTTCCTGGCATTGCACGAGCAGAGCCTCGAAACCCTGGCGCGTCAGGGAGATGGCCTCTTCGGCGTCGCGTATGGAGTTCTCGTTCTCCGCCTTGATGGCCAGGCCGGAGATCCGGACATAGCCCTCCACCAGGCGCAGCGAACGCTCCAGGTTGGTTTGCAGGAACGTCTGCGAGGCAGGCAGGTTCAGATCGTCCGGATCTTCAGTGAAGTTCTTGAACAGTTGCCGTACCAGGTCCGCGATGCGCCTGACGTTCTCCGCCACGTCCGACTTGGCGATATCCCGGGCCAGGGACTCGAAGCGCTCCGCCACCTTGTTGCCCTTTTCCAGTAGAACCTCCCTGGCTGAGGAAGCATCCACCGCTTCCACGTCGATGTCGGTGAATATCTTGCCGTCATTCTTCGAACCTTCCGGAGAACGGGGCAGGACGTCGCGTATCAGGAAGAACGTGGCCACGCCGAAGAGCAGCGCAATCAGCGGATGCAGCCGCAGGAAGGGGAGAACGATGCAGATCGCCGCGGCCGCGATCAGGGCTATTGTCGTGCGCGAACTTTTATCCATGGATTCCATCCTGCAGTGGTTCACGTGCCGCGAAATGCTCGCAGGCCGGCTTTGCCAACCACTGAACAAGCATTTCAAGCGTAGAATGCTCTGGTGTCGAGTCCTTTTGATTCATACATTTCATGGCCACCGCATGTCACGCGACACCAAGAGCTGTCGGGAGATCGCCCCGACGCTTTCAGCGGCGAAGCGATCCTCCACTCAATTCATGGCGGATGAATTGAGTGGACAGCACACTGGTGAACAATATCTACCACCTGCGGGTGGTCCAGACAAGTTGCCGAGCATCCGCCTCGATCGTTTCTTCCGTTCGCGGGCCTCGAGGTGCGTAACGCCGCCATGGCGCCACGGTCAGTCCTCGTTCATGTCCAGGTACTGGAAAATGTAGTCGCGCAGGGCCTGCACCCAGGGGCGGGGCGTGTGGTCGGCGATTGTCGTGTATTTTTGCGGGGAGAGGACGGAAAAGGCGGGGCGTACCGCCTTGGTCGGGTATTGATCCGTGGTGATGGCGTTGATGGAGCAGCGTAGCCCGGCCAATAGCACCGCTTCGGCCGCCAGCTCGCACCAGCTCGCCTGGCCGCTGTTCACCATGTGGAAGATGCCGTGAACCCCGGGATGGGCCATGAGCCGCAGGGTGTTCTGGGCCAGGTCCACGGTATAGGTCGGGGAGCCGATCTGGTCGTGCACCACCCCGAGGTGCTCGCGCCCCTTGGCCAGGGTGAGGATGGTGTGCACGAAGTTCTTGCGCCCCGGCCCGAACAGCCAGGCGGTGCGCAGGATCAACAGGTCTTGGAGCCCGGCGCGGAGCAGGGCGTTTTCCCCGGCGAGTTTGGTCTTGCCGTATACGGACAGAGGGTTGGGTTCGTCGGAAAGGGTGTAGGGCTGGGTGCTCCTGCCGTCGAAGACGAAGTCCGTGCTGTAGTGCACGATACGGAACCCCAGCCGGGGGGCCAGGCGCCCCAGCGTGGCCGGGAGGTCCCGGTTCAGGCGCATGGCCTGCTCCGGCTCGTCCTCGGCCTTGTCCACCTGGGTGTAGGCGGCGGCGTTGAAGACCACGTCCGGCTTGATGTGCTCGATATAGGCGGTCAGGGCTGAGGAGTCGGTCAGATCCACATCGGCGCGCCCCTGTGCCACCGCTTCCCATTCAGGCTCCCGCAATTCCCGCATCAGGGCCTGTCCCAGCATGCCCGAGGCGCCGCCAAGCACCAGGGCCTTTTTAGGCGTGGTCTGTGGCTCGCTCATACACGATCTCCGTACCAGTTTTGCATGAATTCGAGATACGCGCCGCTCTGCACCGATTCTAGCCAGTCCGTATTGTTGCGGTACCAGTCGATGGTTGCCTGCAGTCCGGAGGTGAAGTCGTACTCTGGTTCGAAGCCAAGCTCCCGCCGGGCCAGGGAAAAGTCCATGGCATAGCGCTTGTCGTGACCGGGGCGGTCCTTGACGTAGGTGATCAGGTCCTTGGGCTTGCCCAAAAGGCGGAGAATGGTCTGCACCACCTCGATGTTGGGCTTCTCCGAGCTGCCGCCGAAGTTGTACACCGCGCCGGGGCGCCCCTTGTCCAGGGTCAGGTCCACGCCCTTGCAGTGGTCGGTGACGTAGATCCAGTCGCGGACGTTCATGCCGTCGCCGTACACGGGCAGCGGCTCGTCGCGCATGGCCTTGAGGAACATCAGCGGGATCAGCTTTTCGGGAAACTGGAACGGGCCGTAGTTGTTGGAGCAGCGGGTGACGAGCACGGGAAAAGCGGTAGGTCTCCCAGTAGGCGCGCACCAGCAGGTCCGCCCCCGCCTTGGAGGCGGAGTAGGGGCTGTTGGGCGCCAGGGGGGTGGTCTTCGGTGAACCGCCCCGTCCGGGCCCAGGGACCCGTACACCTCATCCGTGGATACATGTGCACGAACCGCTCCGATGTTCCTGGCGGCGGGCAGACCTCGATGCAGCCGGTTCTGGGTGCCCACCACGTTGGTGGTGATGAACGGGGCCGAATCGTTGATGGACCGGTCCACGTGGGATTCGGCCGCGAAATTGCACCACCGCGTCGATGTTGTGTTTTTGCAGAATGATCGAGCGCACGACGGCTTCGGGTCGGCGATGTCCGCCATGGACGAAGATGATACCGCTTGCCGCCATGGGCGGCGGCCACGGATGCCAGGTTCAGGCCGGATTGCCGGCATAGGTGAGTTTGTCGAGATTGACAATGATATCGTCAGGATACTTTTCGATGCGTTGAGCTATGTAGTTGCTGCCGATGAATCCGCAGCCGCCGGTGACGAGAAGACGCATGGACACCTCTTTTCGTGAGCGATGATATTACTCGGAGCACAATTTCTTTAACTTTTGATGCTCCGAGTTATCCTAAAGGCCGCAGTCGCGCGAAGTGCGGGTGGGGCCAAGCGGCGAGGCCGCTGAAGCAGGGAGTTGAAGACAAACTGCTCTCATTAATAAAAGCGACGTATATCCCCTTGGGTGCGACAAGGTCAACGCCGGAAGGACGGAGGGAAAAATGTTGTCATCAGATCGTAAAAAAAGCTTGCAATCCCCTGAGTGAAAACATATGTTCATGAGTGGGCGGTTAACTCAGCGGTTAGAGTGCCATCTTCACACGGTGGAAGTCCGGGGTTCAAATCCCCGACCGCCCACCACCAATAACAAGCAAAGCCGGGTGGATAACCCGGTTTTTCTTTTCCCGGGCCAAACGCCCCTCCATGGTGGCCGGAGAAGAGACAAAGTTGCTTGCTAGGCTGGTGGGGAATGCGGTAATAAATAATTACCGCTCGGGCACGAGAGGGGCGGTGTTCGGTACTATATCAAAAAGGGCAATTAGCTCAGGTGGATAGAGCGTTGGCCTCCGGAGCCAAAGGCCGTAGGTTCGAGTCCTACATTGCCCACCACATTTCAGGCACTTGGATATTAATCTAGGTGCCTTTTTTCGTGTGGGGGGACGGCGTTCCCCCACATCATCCCCCACATTTACGACCAATCCCAGCCAATGCTTACCGAGTATTTGTGGGTTTGGAGGGCGTGAGGGGGAAATGATATTAATGTCTCCAGATTGCCATGGCGTTATTTCAGGCTCCCATGCTGAATTAATGGTATCCTAGTCGGGCTGACTGTACGCCGGAATGGCATCCGATCCGCTTGAGAAAAGCTACCCCAAATGGATCAGGAAGCGGCCCGACCTCACATGGCGTGTCTGCCATCTTTGGGGCACCTCAAGCGGATGAGTTCCGGCGGATTGCATCCACAGTCTTTTGTGGGGGGCCATTCGTAACAATCATCGAACCGGGCTTCCAGTTGACCTCTTTCAACAGGGTCGATATTGACAATGCGAAGGCGTGTTGGTTTCATGTAACTTTCGCGTAACCCAGCGTAGAAAATCTCCATTATGACCAAAGGGTGTTGGCGAATAACAATTTCCGCCATGAATGAAACCGATACCTGACCCGGTTTCAAAGCGAGAAAATAATGACCGAACAAGAACTTGAGCAAGCATTGATCGGAACATTGACCGATCTTAAATACACCTACCGCCCCGACATCCACGATCGCACCACCCTTGAAGAAAACTTTCGAAACCACTTCCAAGCTCTCAACCGCGTCAAGCTAACCGACGGCGAGTTCAAGCGGCTTTTAGACGAGATCGTCACCCCCGACGTCTTCACCGCCGCGACTGTGCTCCGCGAGATCAATAGCTTCTCCAGGGACGATGGCACCCCGCTCAATTATACTCTCGTCAATATCAAGGACTGGTGCAAAAATACCTTCGAGGTCGTCAACCAGCTCCGCATCAACACCGACAACAGTTTCCAACGCTATGACGTGATGCTGCTGATAAACGGCGTCCCCGTCGTCCAGATCGAACTCAAGACCCTTGGTATCAGCCCCCGCCGGGCCATGCAGCAGATAGCCGACTATAAAAAAGACCCTGGCAATGGCTATACCAAAACCCTTCTTTGCTTTGTCCAGCTCTTCATCGTCTCCAACCGGACCGAGACCTACTACTTCGCCAACAACAACGACCGTCATTTCGCTTTCGACGCCGATGAAAGCTTCCTGCCCATTTATCAACACGCGGCCGAAGACAACACCAAGATCACCCACCTCGACGACTTTGCCGAGGCCTTTTTGCCAAAGTGCACTCTGGCCACGACCATCAGCCACTACATGGTCCTCGTCGCCACCGAGCAAAAGATGCTCATGATGCGCCCCTACCAGATTTACGCGGTCAAGGCCATTGACCGGTGCATCCGTGAAAACCTCGGAAACGGCTACATCTGGCACACCACTGGGTCGGGCAAGACGCTCACCTCTTTCAAGGCCTCCACGCTTCTCAAAAGCAACCCCGACATCCACAAGTGTCTCTTCGTGGTCGACCGCAAAGACCTCGACCGCCAGACCCGCGATGAGTTCAACCGCTTCCAGGAAGGCTGCGTCGAGGAAAACACCAACACAGCCGCGCTTGTCCGCCGCCTTGTCTCTGATAACTATGCCGACAAGGTTATAGTCACCACCATCCAGAAACTCGGTCTCGCCCTCGATGGAGCCAGCAAGTACAACAACCCCGGCAGGAACAACGGCAGGGCCACCTTCAAAGAGCGTCTCGAACCGCTCAGCGACAAGCGCATGGTCTTCATCTTCGACGAGTGCCACCGCTCACAGTCAGGCCAGACCCACCAGATCATTAAAGATTTCTTCCCCAAGGCCCAGCTTTTCGGGTTCACCGGAACGCCGATCTTTGCCGAGAACGCCACCTCTCGGCAGATCGAGGACGGCGTCCAAACGCTCCGCACCACCCGGGACCTTTTCCAGAACGAACTCCCCCCCTACACCATCACCCACGCAATCGAAGACAAAAACGTTCTTCGCTTCCACGTCGATTACTTCAAGCCTGGCGGTGAAAACTCGCCCAAGCCCGATGACCCCATCACCAAACGCGCTGTCATCGACACCATCCTCGCCAAGCACGACGCCGCCACCGGCCAGCGCCGCTTCAACGCGCTCTTTGCCACCGCCTCGATCAACGACGCCATCGAGTATTACGCGCTTTTCAAGCAGATCCAGGCCGAGCGCCAGGCCGAGCGCCAGGCCGGCGAGCCCGAATTCGCCCCCCTCAAGGTCGCCGCTGTCTTCTCACCGCCCGCCGAGGGCAACCCCGACGTCAGACAGCTCCAGGAAGATCTGCCCCAGGAGCTCGAAGACAACAGGCGGGAGCCGGAGAAGAAAAAGGCGGCCCTCAAGGCCATCATGGCCGACTACAACAAAAGCTACGGCACGAAACACTCCATCGGCGAGTTCGACGCCTATTACAAGGATGTGCAGCAACGCATCAAGGACCAGCAATACCCCAACCACGACCTTCCTGAAAAAGGCGCGGAAAAGGTCGACATCACCATAGTCGTGGATATGCTCCTCACCGGCTTTGACGCCAAATACCTCAACACCCTGTACGTGGATAAGAACCTCAAGCACCACGGCCTGGTCCAGGCCTTCTCCCGTACCAACCGCGTCCTCAACGCCACCAAGCCATACGGCCATATCCTCGATTTCCGTGGCCAGCGGGACAAGGTCGATGAAGCCATCACCTTGTTTTCCGGCTTAAAGGTTGATCAGGCAAAGGAAATCTGGCTCGTGGACAAGGCCCCGGTCGTGATAGAACAGCTCAAGGCCGCCCGGCAAAAACTGGACGACTTCCTTCTCTCCCAAGGCCTCGACCCGCGTCCCGAGGCGGTCCCCAACCTCAAGGGGGACGACGCGCGCGCCGCCTTTGTAAAACAGTTCAAAGAGATCCAGCGCCTTATGACGCAGCTCGACCAATACACCGACCTCACCGACGAGCAGCGCCAGGATATCGAGCATACGCTTCCCAGGGATGATGCCAGCGCTTTCAGGGGTGTCTATCTCGAAACCGCCAAACGCCTCAAAGCGCGACAGGACAAGCCCGGCGACGGCTACACGGCAAGAGACGACGACAGCGCCACGCAGGATGTGATCGATCAGCTCGATTTCGAGTTCGTGCTCTTCGCCTCCGCCGACATTGACTACGACTATATCATGAGCCTTATTTCCCGGTTCAGCGGCCAAACGTCGAGCCAGCAGGAAATGCCCCGCGATCAGCTCATCCGCCCTCATCCGCTCCGACGCCAAATTCAAGGACGAAGTCGAGGAGATCACCGCATATGTGCGAACGCTTGAATTTGGCCAGCCCCTCACAGAAGAAGAGGTTCGTGTTGGGTATCAGCGTTTCAAGGACGAGCGCCACGCCGTTGAACTCGCCGCCGTCGCCGCCAGGCACGGCCTGGCCAACGAGTCGCTGCAGGGCTTTGTGGACGCCATCCTCGACCGCATGATCTTTGACGGCGAAGAACTCACCGATCTCATGGAGCCCCTGGACCTGGGGTGGCGCGAGCGCCGCGAAAAGGAGCTGGCGCTGATGGCCGACCTGGTCCCGCTCCTGAAAAAACGCGCCGATGGCCGAACCATCTCGGGTTTGAACGCTTATGAGCAATGAGTCTGATATGATGAAGAAGAGCAAACGTTCTTTGACGCCGAAGCTGCGGTTTCCGGAGTTTCGGGAAGAATGGCAGCACGCCACCATCGGCGAGATATTCAATCCGGACGATAAACCGGTGAAAGCAACACGCTTCGAAAGTGATAAGATTCTAACCGTCAGACTTCACGCTAATGGTGTGGTGAGGAATGAGCGAACCGGTGCATTGACCGGTGGCGCAAATTATTTCACACGCAGAGCAGGACAATTCATCTTTTCCAAGATTGACCTTCTGAATGGGGCATTTGGGATCATCCCTAAGCAATTCGACGGTTTTTATTCCTCCTCAGACGTCCCTGCATTTTCCTTCGGTATAGAGCACTCCCCGGCTTTTTTTCTAAATTGGCTCACATGTAGATATCAACGTCTAGATGTCGAACGAACGGGAACAAGCGCGACACTCAAGCGCGTGTCGCCTGAGAAGTTTTTGGAACTCCCGATCCTGCTCCCCACTCCTCCCGAGCAACAAAAGATCGCCGACTGCCTCTCCTCCCTGGACGAATTAATCACCGCCGAGGGGCGTAAACTGGAGGCCCTGCGAGACCACAAAAAAGGCCTGATGCAGCAGCTTTTTCCCCAACCCGGTGAGACACAGCCACGGCTGCGATTTCCGGAGTTTCGGGGTAAGGGGGAATGGAAGAGGCATACCTTGTCCCATTATATCTCGGCACTGGGCGCCGGAGTCAGTGTCAATAGCGGTGATAGGCCTGTGCGTAACAGAGAGATCGGTGTTCTAAAAACAAGCTGTGTGTCGACTGGCACATTCGATCCCACAGAAAATAAGGTTGTTTTGAAACGGGAAGAGTTGGGCCGAGTGAAGGAGCCCGTGCAGCGGGACACGATTATCATAAGTAGGATGAACACGATCGAATTAGTCGGCGCCAACGCTTATGTAGAAAGTGAGAATACAAACCTTTATCTTCCTGACCGTCTTTGGGCCGCAAAGCCAACAGGAAATGGCAACATGCGTTTTCTGTCTTACATTCTGGGCTCAGACCAAGGACGCGCGTTCCTGTCCAGTTTAGCCTCTGGTTCGTCTGGCTCGATGAAGAACATTTCAAAGTTCGAAGTTCTCGCGATGCCGACCTTAGTCCCTTCCATCGTCGAACAGCAGCGTATCACCACATGCCTCACCGCTCTCGACACCCAGATCACCGCGCAGGCGGCAAAGATCGAATCCCTCAAGACCCACAAAAGCGGCCTGATGCAGCAGCTCTTTCCCGCGCCGGAGGAGGTTGAAGCGTGAGTGATGCGGTCAAAATCCATTCCTTTGCTTCGTTGAAGAAGTTGGTTGAGCGGCTGCGGGATGACTTCGGCAGCGGCGATCAGAATTTTGTGCTTATCTTCGCTTACAATGGTGTCGGCAAGACCAGGTTGTCGATGTCTTTCAAGGACGAATGCAAGCGGAAAAACAATGGCAACCCTGAAACACTCTACTTCAATGCGTTTACCGAAGACCTGTTTACATGGGACAACGACCTGGACAACGACACCGAGAGATATCTCAAGATCAATACTGCTTCCAAGTTTTTTGCCGGTCTCGAAGAATTGGAGATGGACAACCGCATCGGACCTCTAATCGAGAGATATACGGACCTAATCTGAGCGATCGACCAGCCTGACACTGCGTCAGCATTGGCATATCATCGCGTTTTTGTTTACAATCACATCCAGCCAGAGGCCATGATCGTTTCACCCATATGGTGGAGGGCCGGATGTCCACGCACAAAATCACCAAAGCAAGCTCCATCGACGATGTCCAGGTCACCAACGACTGTCTGACCAGCCGTGCCGGGCTCAATCCCTTCGTTCGCTACCTGCGTGGCATCGACCTGTTCCCGCATCTCGACCGGCTCTTCGGTTCCATGCGCAAACACCCGAAGGGTGCGCCCATTGATGAGCTGTTCAAGCAGGTACTCTGCTTCCTTTTCGACGGCACAAGCAGGCATCTGGCCTACTTCGACACCCTGGCCAAGGACCCCGGCTACGCCGCTGTCATTGAAGCCGCCCCTGAGGACATGGCCTCCTCGCACACCATCAAGCGGTTCTACCAGGCCTTCTCCCCGGTGCGGACATACAAGTTCCGCCACCTGCTGCAGCAGCTCTTCCTTTGGCGGCTCGTGATCACCAAGCCGAAAGTCATCGAACTGAACATCGACACCATGGTCATGGACAACGACCAAGCGCCAAAACGCCACGGCGTCAAGCCCACCTACAAGAAGGTCCTGGGCTTCCAGCCTCTCCAGATGACCTGGGGCCGCTTCATCATCGACGCCGTTTTCCGTGGAGGCGACAAGCACTCCAACAACGGCGACTCCGCAAAGCAGATGATCCGCCACGTCGTGCGCATGATCCGCACCCGCTACAGCCAGACCGTGCCCATCATCATCCGCATGGACTCCGGCTTCTTCGATCAGGACCTGTTTGCCGAGATGGAGAAGCTCGACATCGGCTTCATCTGCGGCGGCAGGTTCTACGGCGACATCAAAACCATAATCGAAGCGCTTCCCGAGGCCGCGTTTGACCACCACTTCGGCAAGGCCGACGAGGACGTCTGGCAGTGCTTCGAGTTCGGCGACCGTCGCCAATCCTGGAACCGCTTCTACAGGGCCATCTTCTGGCGTCCCCTGCTGGAGGAGAAGCAGTACCTTCTGCCTGGCAGCCGACCGGGGACGCTCGCCTACACCAACCTCGGCATGGGTGGGGCCATCGACCAGCAGCTGCGGGAAGCAGGCATCGGCTGCCTGACCGAGAGCCACGCTGTTATCCACTCCTACCACCAGCGCGGGGCGGACGAGCTGGTGCACAGGGCCTTCAAGGACTTCGGCTTCGAGGAGTTGCCGTTCCAGCGCTTCATCCCCAACGCCGCCTTCTACTACACCATGCTTCTCGGTTTCTTCCTGTTCGAGGCCTTCAAGAAGGACGTCAGCGAGCCGGCGGTTTCGGTCCAGGCCCTCCCGACCACGCTTCGCCGCAAGCTGGTGGACGTCGCAGCCAAGGTCGTCACCCACGCGGGCAGGACCGTGCTCAAGGTCATGGCTGTCACCATGGAATCCTTACGTTTCAAAGAGCTGTGGGAGCGATGTCTCAGCGCTCCACGGTTCGTCTGGGCATAAACCGGGCGCTGTCCCGTGAACATTGGCGGGAGAGGTGCGCCCTGTGACCGGGAAAAGGGGCCCATTTTGTCAGGTCCTGGATGCTCACAGCCCAACCACCGTCAATTCCTCTCCCGAATCGGCGGTATGTCGTGCTGCAGTCCCAAGTTTTGTCGCTGGAGCGTTTTCGCATCGCCCGGATCGCTCGATTTAGGACGGATTTTCGGTTCCAGATTGACACCGATGCATGGGTGGTTCGATTTTCACGCGAGGTGCCTGATGGCGACGGCCACCGGCTCGAAGAAGGCATTAAGATCTCACGCGGCGAGGAAAACCTCTTTATCTGGTGTTTTTTTCTAGCGGTAGTTCAGCTCGCGATGGATGAGGAGATCGCTGCATATAACTGGGTAAAGTATATCTATATCGACGACCCAATTTCATCACTCGACGAAAACAATGCGATCGCAGTGGCCTATGACCTTGTCAAGGTGTTGAGGGAAGCCAAGAGCCGTGTAAAGGTCATTGTGTCTTCACATCACGCTCTTTTTTTCAACGTGATCTGTAATGAGCTCAAGACCCAACGACATAAGCGATATTTCTTACACCGGCCGGATCGCAGCGAGAACTATACACTGCGTGCTACCGATGAAACGCCGTTCTTCCATCACATCGCCATGCTCAGCGAGATTAAGCGAGCGGCCGAGACTGGAAGCCTTTACACCTACCATTTCAACATGCTCCGCAGCGTGATGGAGAAAACGGCGGTGTTCTTCGGCCGCCAAGATTTCGGTTCTTGTCTGGCCGGGGTGGAGGATGAAGGTCTTTTCGCACGGGCGCTCAACCTGTTGAGCCACGGACAATACTCTTTGTATGAACCAGTCGAGATGATGGATGACAATAAAGCACTCTTTCGCCAGATGCTGGATACATTTCTAGACAAACATGCTTTTGAGCTGCCAATGATACTGAAGGCGGATAAGTAGGGATGAATCATGACTGAAAACGGCCAGAAACAACTGGGCAAAACCCTCTGGAATATTGCCGACCAACTGCGCGGGGCAATGAACGCGGACGACTTCCGTGATTACATGCTCGCGTTCTGTTCCTGGACACCCGGATCACCGCGCAGGCAACAAAGGTCGAATCCCTCAAGCAGCACAAGCACGGCCTGATGCAGCGGCTCTTCCCCGCGCAAGAGGTATTCTGACGACATGAACGACCTGATTCTTTACACCACCGAAGACGGCCAGAGCCGGATTCAGTTGCGTGCTGACCGGAACACGGTCTGGCTGACGCAGTTGGAGATGGCGGAGCTCTTCGACGCCACCAAACAGAACATTTCCCTGCACCTGAAGAATATCTTCGAGGACAAAGAGTTGGAGCAGTCGGCAACTGTCAGGGAATCCTTGACAGTTGCTCAGCCACGCGGGGTCTGTCAGCCATGAGCGCATGAAGGAACACATTTCCGCGCTGTACCTGGAATATGACCAGCAACGCAGAAGAGAGGAAGCGAAAGAAGCCGACCTCCAGGACGATGCCGAGCTGAAAGCTCTTGAAGCGATGATCAAAAAACGAAAACAGTGAGCAGGGGCGAAAAGAAACAATGACTGATAACGACCAGAAACAACTGGGCAAAACCCTCTGGAATATTGCCGACCAACTGCGCGGGGCGATGAACGCGGACGACTTCCGTGATTACATGCTCGCGTTTCTGTTCCTGCGCTATCTTTCGGACAATTACGAAAAGGCGGCGAAAAAGGAGCTGGGGCGGGACTACCTTGACCCGGATGCGGTGGGGAACGGCGGACGGACACCGCTGTCGGTCTGGTACGACGACAACCCCGAAGACATCGCCGCGTTCGAAAAGCAGATGCGCCGCAAGGCCCACTATGTCATCAAGCCAAAACACTTGTGGACGAATATCGCCCACATGGCCCGGACACAGGACGGGGAACTGCTGAATACGCTGCAGGAGGGGTTCAAGTACATCGAGACTGAGTCCTTTGAAAGCAGCTTCTCCGGGCTGTTCTCGGAGATCAACCTTGCCTCGGAGAAGCTGGGCAAGGCCTTGTCGGCACGCAATGAGAGACTTTGCACGATCATCCAAAAGATCGCCGAGGGGCTGGCGGAATTCTCCACCGATTCAGACACGCTGGGCGATGCCTATGAATACCTGATCGGCCAGTTCGCCGCCGGGTCCGGCAAAAAGGCCGGGGAGTTCTATACGCCCCAGCGCATCAGCGACATCCTGTCCGCCATCGTCACCCTCGACGGTCAGGACCCCGCAACCGGCCCCCGGAAAAAGCTGGCAAGCGTGCTGGATTTTGCCTGCGGATCGGGTTCGTTGTTGCTGAACGTGCGCCACCGCATGGTCAATGCCAAAGGCAGCATAGGCAAGATCTACGGACAGGAGAAGAACGTCACGACCTACAACCTTTGCCGCATGAACATGCTGCTGCACGGGATGAAGGATTCAGAATTCGAGATTTACCACGGCGATACGTTGACCAACGAATGGGACATGCTCCGTGAGCAAAACCCGGCCAAGAAACCGACCTTTGACGCGGTAGTCGCCAATCCGCCATTCAGCTACCGTTGGGAGCCGAAAGAGGCCCTCGGGGAGGACATGCGGTTCAAGAACCACGGGCTGGCGCCAAAGAGCGCGGCCGACTTCGCCTTTTTGCTCCACGGGTTTCATTACCTCAAAGATGAAGGCGTGATGGCGATCATCCTGCCCCACGGCGTACTGTTCCGGGGGGGCAAGGAGGCGGCCATCCGCAAGAAGTTACTCGACGACGGGCACATCGACACCGTGATCGGACTGCCCGCGAATCTTTTCTACTCGACGGGCATTCCGGTGTGCATTCTTGTGCTCAAGAAATGCAAGAAACCCGATGACGTGCTGATCATCAACGCCGCCGAGCACTTTGAAAAAGGCAAGCGGCAGAACTATCTGAGCTCCGAGCACATTCAGAAGATCGTCGACACCTACCGGGACCGCAAGGAAGAGGAGCGCTACTCCCGGCGGGTCGGGATGGAGGAGATCAAAGAGAACGACTACAACCTGAATATCTCGCGCTATGTCAGCACGGCCAGGCCGGAACCACAGATCGACCTGAAAGCGACCCACGAAGCACTGGTCGAGGCGGAGAAGGAGATCAAGGCGGCCAAGGACAAACACAACGCGTTTCTAGAGGAACTGGGCCTGCCGCTGTTGCCGTAAAGCTCTTGGCGGGCTGAAGCGTTTCTTAGAGCATTATGTCATTGAAAAAATCCATCCGGATAAAATGCTCTGGCGGTGTGCAGCGAAGCGGAACAACGCCCGCGAGATTTCCGTAGCCGGGCTTTGCCCGGCGTCAAGCGGAAACCTCAAGCGCAGAATGCTCTAAGGGGGGGGAGAAGCGGAAGGCGAGGAGCCAGGAAAAAACAAGGAGGATACCATATACCTTTTGTGCACGCATTCTTTGGGATAAACAAGGATATGAGGATTCTATTGTTGATGATTTTATGATGAAATATACTTGTGTTAAGAGGTTAAGGAAAGCATATGAATCTATAAATCTCCAGCCTAAAGATGAAACGGAAAGAATCGATCACTATTTCAGCATGACGATATGTGAACTATTGCATTTCCATAGTCCACAGATAACTGTGCCATCCAACCGAACGTACACATTTGTTTATAATGTGCGACACCCGCCATGACTCCTGCCTGAATGTTATGTCCGCGGTACCAAGTCCATTTATTCATGCCTGACTACGGAAATTCAGTCGTCATCTCTGACGGCGGGATTCGACGCGGAATTTCGTGGTGGGAAGCGCCGCATAATTACCAGCGGTCTTTTTTGTCGTGGAAAGATAAACCATTGTGCATGTCTGATGCACGTATGCCTTGCCTTTATCTTGCTCCTTGTCAGCAATGAATTATGCAGAACTTCCTGAAAATGTGATTAATCAGCGCTTCCTCAATTCCTATTTCCCCACCAGCGCCAGAATGGGCAACATGTCCAGCAGAACCACGGTGAACACGTTCTCCCAGGGCTTTATCGCTCCAAGGTCCGGTGTTAAAAGTTCATTCCCATTCATAGATAGTTGTCTCTTGATGGCCGCATTGAAACAACGCGCTGTCTGGTATTTACTCAAAGAGATACAATTCCACATTAAATGTCTCGGAGCAAAAAGATATAGAGGTTTATTGCCCCAACATCTTGCCGCAGAACAACTCATATGTTAACGATTGTAGCAAATTGAAAATTATACCGATCGCGGCGGTATGGTTTACAGCATGAACACCAGGCCTGACATTAACACCTTTTCAAGCGTCCAGCCTGAGTAACTCAAGAATATTATAGGTGTACTTACTCAGGCATGTCATGAACGAATTGATTTGCGGTGCGACCCGCCCAGTATGGATTTGGCCGAACTGCGCCGCCTGGAGGCGTTCAACCGGAAGCGGTATCCGACAGCCTCCGAAGTCACCGAAATTCCGGGTGTGGTCAAGCGTCGTATCACATAACAGGTGGCCAGTCCGCTCGAAAAGGGGCCGCCACAGGGGCGGACGGATAGCGATGACACGCGGGTTCGCCTGCTGTCCACGCTGACCACATCGCGTGGGGGCATGGAGGCAGTGGCCATCACGCCGAACGGTCGGATTGGTGGCGGAATGGGGAATACGCAACAGAAGCATCAAGCAATGGACCAAGAATAATCGGAGGATGTTCCATGAGCGACTTTGAGGCATTGCAAAAGCGGATCGACGCGATGAAGGCGGAACTGGCCCAGGCAAAGGGGGAAGTCGCCGAAGACAAGCTGAGCATGGTTGTTTTCAGCGGCGATCTGGACAAGGCGCTTGCAGCGATGATCATCGCCACCGGGTCCACGGCCATGGGTATGGAGGCGATTTTGTTCTTCACTTTCTGGGGCACGGCGGTGCTGCGCGATCCCAAGAAATCCGTAGCGGGCAAGGACTTCATGGGCAAGATGTTCGGCTGGATGATGCCCAAGGGCGCCGGCAAGGTGAAGCTTTCCAAAATGAACATGGCCGGCATGGGCACCTCGATGCTCAAGGGCCTGATGAGGAAAAAGAACGTGGCGTCTCTGGAACAGATGATCGAGATGGCCGGCGAGCTGGGCGTCAAGATCTACATCTGCGAGATGTCGATGGATTTGATGGGCTTCAAGCGCGAGGAGATGATCGACTACCCGGATCTGAAGTATGCCGGTGTCGCCACATTCCTGGCTGAGGCCAAAAACAGCAAAGTTCAACTTTTCCTGTAACCTGACTTCCCAGCAATGGAGGAATACGTATGAGCAACTCGGACAAGAAGATTGACTTGAGCGGACTGCCGTGCCCCATGCCTGTGGTTAAGATGAGCAAGGCCATCAAAGAACTCGAGGTGGGGCAGGTGCTTGAGGCGAAAACCACCGACCCCGGCGCCCTGACCGACTTTCCCGCCTGGGCCAAGAGCAGCGGACAGGAGATCGTCGAAACCATAGAGGGCGACGACGGCGCCACCTTCTTCGTCAAGCGCATCAAGTAAGTTCATACTCCGCAAGTGCGGATGATCATGATTTGCGGAACGATGTGGATGGACGTGAAGCGCAAACGACTGGGTGTATCAACGGGAGTGGCGGAGCGTTTGTACTCGTTCCGGGGGGGAGGGGCGCATCGCGGCGGTTACTTAGAGCATTTTGTCATTGAAAATATCTATCCGGAAAAAATGCTCTGGCGGTGTGAAGCGAAGCGGAACAACGCCCGCGAGGTTCCCGTAGCCGGGCTTTGCCCGGCGTCAAGCGGAAACCTCAAGCGTAAAATGCTCTAGGTGAGCCGCTTTGGAGCAATTCCAGTGTGATGTGACCTCGTTCGTGTCGGCGCTCCCCGGGCCGACCCAGCGGCAGCACCATAGGCTACAAGAACGACGCCCTTGGCCGACGCGTTGCCAAGTACAACTGAGATCCAAAATGTGTAACATTTTGATGATCGAAGGGGTAAGAACGGCCACGCCAAAGGCGGGGCATAGCGGCGCAGCCGCCGGAGCGCGTCTTTATTTTTATACGCTCCGCGTTATATGTAAATGGCGTGGTAACAGAGAAATACCTATGGCAGGGGCGCACGCAACTCCTGGCCGTGTTTAGAGCATCTCAAGCTTGAAAAGCTCTAGATGCTCTTATGCATTTGCTGGAATAATGAGACATTATTCCAGCAGTGAGCCTTGCTTCAAGGCGAAAATGCGACAATGCCGACGGTTCTTTGAAATCCCGCTTCCTGTATGCCGACGCCCGCATGCCCGTGGCCGTGGAAGCCGACGGTCAGACATACTACCTGGCCTGCGACCAGGTCGGCTCCCTGCGCGCTGTTGCCGATGCCAACGGAACCGTGGTCAAAGCCGTGACCTACGACTCCTTCGGCAACGTGCTGGAGGACAGCAACGAGAACCTTACCGTGCTCTTCGGCTTTGCCGGTGGTCTGTATGACGCTGATGCTGGATTGGTAAGATTTGGTTTCAGGGATTACGACGCGGAGGCTGGGAGATGGACGGCTAAAGATCCCATTGGCTTTAAGGGCGGAGATGGTGATCTGTATGGATACTGTAGTGGGGAGCCGGTGAATTGGGTCGATATTGATGGCAAATTTCCTAGGAATTTCTTTTTGCCTGACCATTGGTACATGGATAGAGAGATTAGAATTTGGGATTCGGCTTTTAGAAATCTGCCTAAATATGTTATCTCTGGAACAGTGGAAGTTTTTAATAATTGCTCACATTGTACTGTAACTTGTACTGTTGAGGTGGGAGTCCCCGCAGCAGCAATGAATATGGCCATTGGTGAAATTTCAAATATAGGTGTAAAAACAATTGTATATATGGATCTTGAAAGGGCAATGTCATTATATGGAAATGTGTCGCTAGCTACAACTGTAGGATTTATTGCGTGGTTCTCGTATATGTGTACTTCGGGATAGCAAAAATGTTTCACAAATTATTTATAATTTATATTCTCATTGCGACTGCGGTGTCTTTTGCTTACTTAAAGTCAAAATATAGTGACTTTAAGCACCGAGAATTGGTTCTTTTTGTGTTGGGTGTTACACTATTTTGTGTGGGAACAGTAATGGTGAATATGACAAAGGGACCTTCAACATTACTTGAATATCTTACATTTCAAGAATTTCACCATGCCGGAAGAATAGTTTTGATAGGCTATATATTAGTTCTAATGTCTTTGTTTTTCTTTCTTGACAAACTGCTGACCAAATTTGTGAGTAAGAAAGGACCTAAGAATGAATAATTAAAACAGTTAAACCACCGCCTCTGGCGGTGTGACCCGAAAAGGTTCTACCGATCCTGGGTTGATAATACTACTGAAAAAGGCTCTTCCACTCAAAGCCCGCCGGGGCAGAGAAAGGAAGAGCCAATGCGAGAATGGAAAAGTCAATCTCATGTCAGGTGGTATTGTAGGTACCACGTTGTGATCATCCCCAAGTATCGTAAAAAGGCGATATTTGGAAGACTCCGAAAAGAGATCGGAGGCATACTCAGAGAACTGTGCGAGCAGTTTGGAATAGAGTTGGTGGAAGGAAACGCAATGCCAGACCATGTTCACATGTGTGTGAGCATCCCTCCTAAATACAGCGTTGCAAATGCTATGGGCAAGCTCAAGGGCAAGTCTGCGATTTTGATCCATAAGCGTTACCTTGGTCGAGGGAAGAATTTGACAGGTTTCCATTTTTGGGCACGGGGTTACTGTGTAAGCACCGTAGGCTTGGATGAAGCTCAAATCGTTGAATACATCCAAAGGCAAGACCATCACGAATTGAGGCAGGAGCAGCTGACCCTACAAGAGGTTGGCATTAAGCAGAAATCAAAGAGGATGCCCCGGCGGGGTAGGCCCCCTTCAAGGGGGCATCCTCATACCACCGGCTTTGCCGGTGGTACCTGATTACACGCCACTATACTAACTCAAACAAGATAAAACTTCAGAGTCCCCCTGGACTTCTACTTTGATCTCGATCCCGAGTACACCACCCCCTTATCTGGCCACCGGCGTCACCTCCACGGAGAGCGGCCTGAGCCGCGTCATGGGGCAGCTGCGGGAATACCTGGACGACGACGAGGACGGCGCCTACGACAGGATCGTGCACACGCGCACGCTCAATGGCAGGACCTACACCTTGGAAGAGTACACCTACGGCGCATGCTGCCACCACTATCCAGGCGATGCTCTATGCCGGGCTCTATCCAGCTCGATTCCATGTTATGCCGCTTGCTTGCCCACCCTGGATGATATCCGCGACCTGTTGGTCATCTCTCTTCATGCCTCTTGCCGCCATTTCAGGAACCGGGTTCCGGCAATTGGTTCCTATTTCCCCATCAGAGCAAGAAAGGGCGACAGGACCAGAAGAACTCCGGTGAACACGACTATCCAGGATTGCGGCCCACGGTATTTGGCCAGGGTATCCACCTTGTAGATGAGGGTAACCGGGATGAAGCAGCCGATAACCGCGAAAATGGGGCTGCAGATGCTGGTGAAATACAGGATGGGGAAGTCGACTATGGTGGCGGTCCAGCCGAGCAGCACGATGAGGGACACGGCTCCGGCCGATATTTTCGCCATGCTGACCTCTTTCCTGGGTTTGTCCGCGACAAAGATGTTCATGTACAGCCCGACGCAGGCCTCGTGCAGCCCGAGCAGCACGCCGAAAAAGGAGGTGGTCACGGCGCAGAGGTCAATGGTCACCCCCAGGGCCGGAACAAGGGTTCCCGGTATGACCTTGACCATGATGGCCAGAAAGGACGTGTTGGCCACAAAAGCGTTGTAGGCGTCCTGATGGGTTATGGACATGGTGCAGGAGAAGGCGAAGAAAAAAACCACCCCGGCCAGAATGAAGAAGGCGCGGTTCATGATCTGCATGGCCTTTTTCCTGGCAATTTCCAGATCCTCGTACTCGGAGCGGACGTAGATGACCATCGGACTCAGGGATTGCAGGAACAGGATCGAGGTCATGGCAAAGGGCAGGGTCACCACCGTCTGGGAGAGCATTTGCGAAATGGACGTGATGTCCTTGATGTTTTGGACATCCCATTGCGGGATGATCATCAGGGCGAGAAGGACCAGAGAGGAGAGAATGACCACGATCAGAATCTTGGACAGGTTGAACAGCAGCGTCTTGCTCGCAAAGGCGAGGAATACCAGGAAGCCGATCAGCATCAGGGCGTAGAGGTGGTTTCCGGACAGCAACCCCTCTGTCAGGCCCGCGGCCTGGATGTACGAGGCGCTGTCGTTGGTGACGGTTTCACTGTACACGCAGAGCCAGATCAGGAGCATCACGAAATAGATGATGCCCAGTGCCGCCCCCCATTTGCTTCCCATATATTCGCTGATGGTGGTGGGGTAGTCAGAGGCTTGCCTGGACTCGATCAGCGTGTTGATGAACAGGCGCTGGAACAGATACAGGGCGGGGTAGGCGATAAGTATGGCGAGGAGGAAGGTCCACAGCCCCACCAGCCCGGCCTGGATGGGCAGGAACACTATGCCCGCTCCGATACCCATGCCGATATTGATGGCCACCCATCCCCAATCCTTGGAATTCATTTTCATGTTCGCAGCCTTTTCTGTTTCGTCTGATATTGAAAGCAATCACTCCGGGAGCGCAGGAACGCCCCTGCTGCCTTGGATCAGGAAGTCATAATCTTCAAAATGATATCATCGGTCTGCTTCATTCCGGAGTTGGCCAGCTCGCCGATATTGCGGATTGTGGCTTCCACATCGCTGCCCACGATCCCGTCTCCGCCGTGGAGATCCCTGTGGTAGGAGGCCAGGGTCGCGGAATCAAAGGCCGCGTATATGCCGGTGGCGATTTTCATGGCGCAGGAGGGTTTGGCCCCGTCGCAGATGATGCCGGAAACATTTCCCAGGGTGTTGATGATGGCGTGGGCCACGGTGGCGTAGTCCGCGTCGAGCAGGAAGGTGATGGCTCCGCTGACGCCTGCCGCTGCGCACATGGCGCCGCAATAGGCGGAGAGCCGCCCCACCTGGGTCTTGATGTGCACGGTGCACAGGTGGGACAGGAAGAGCGCCCGGATCAACCGCTCTTGCGGAAGCCCATTCATCCTGACGAACTTGATCACCGGCAGCGAGGCTGTCATGCCCTGATTGCCGCTGCCGCTGGTGGTCATGACCGGCAGGGGGCATCCGCTCATGCGGGCGTCGCTCCCCGCCGCGGCGTAACTGGCGCAGCGGTTGCGGATGTCGTCCCCGTAGATCCCCTGCTCGATGTTCTTGACAATGCTGCTGCCGATGTTCACCCCGTAGGTATTCCGCAGCCCCTCGTCCGCTATGGTGCTGTTCAACTCTATGACCTGTTCGAACAAGGGGCGGATCAGCTCGAGGTCGATGCTTTTGGCGAGATCGTATATCAGTTGGA
Organism: Desulfovibrionaceae bacterium; assembly: GCA_963674665.2. Taxonomy (GTDB): domain Bacteria; phylum Desulfobacterota; class Desulfovibrionia; order Desulfovibrionales; family Desulfovibrionaceae. The sequence continues at coordinate 142,087 of CAXXPL010000004.1, forward strand.
CCGACAGGATGGAGCGATCCTCCTGTGTGGTGTTGAAATTTTCCGGACTGAATCCACGGTCAAGGAGCACCTGGCCGTCCTTGACCACCTTGGTGAGGTTGGTGTGCAGATACTGTACCTCCACCAGGGCGCTTTTGTTCCCGGAAAACGCCTCGACGCGGACGTAGAGCTTGACAGGAGTCTTTTCATGGACAATCTCGAAGGAAACCTTTTCCAGGTACTTCCTGACCGCCACCATATCCTCTTCGGTCACCGAGCTGATGACCATCAGGTCCTTCTTGCAGTCCCCGGCGACGATGCCCATGGCCGCGGCGGTTTCGATGCCGATCATTCCACCGCTGTTGGGCACCACGACGCTTTTCACGTTCTTGATTATGTTTCCGGAGACAAAAATTTTCACGTGTTCAGGGAGTTCGCCCAGCACTTCCTTGGCTTTGGCCGCGACCAGAGCGATGGCAATGGGTTCGGTGCACCCTTGCGCCGGAACGATTTCCTCGTGCAGGATCCTCAACACCTTGGCAGTGGTTTCCTGGTCGATTTGCATCATATTCTCCCTGAATAGTAACGGATTGTAGTATTTTTCTGTCCGTGGGGCGCTTCGCCCCCACGGAAAACATTCCATACGCCCGGCATGTGCGTTTTCGCGTACGTTTTGACCATGACAAACGGATTACGCGCAAACGTCCGCATTTCCCGGATTGGGTATGATGGCCTATATTGTTATTTATGCCAAGTGTTTCCTTTATCCCTTGCCAGCTACATCGAAAACAGTTGCCCGCCTCGCCCTCGCAAACACGAATCATGGGATCGTGGAATCTTTCGCACGATCAGGCAATAATGGCAGAGGATCGGTCTACCGGGTTATTGTTTTGGGTGCCTACATTGTCACTGAAAAAAGACCCGGCCCAGAGGCTCGAAGACTCTGGCCGCGTGGCGGTTTTTCAACTACAACCGGACAACGCTTTCAACAACATGAGCCTACTGCGAAAAACCATGATAATTGCCGCCGTCATCGTCATCCTGCTGACCGCATCCGTTTTCCTGTACCTGCAAAAGGCCAAGTTCGGCAGGCTCCCCCAAGGGGAGCGCCTCGCCGCCATGGAGCAATCCCCGAACCACAGGGGCGGGGCATTCCACAACCAGGCCCCCATACGTGAGATCGTGAAGGGTGGGAGCGCCATCTCCGGTTTCATCAGCTTCGCCTTCCACCCAAGGGATAAACCCCGCCCCCCGGGGCCTCTGCCCGTGGTGAAGACCGACCTGCGGAATCTGGACAGGGGCGCGGACGTGGTCGTCTGGCTCGGCCACTCCTCCTACTTCATGATCGTCAACAACAGGACCGTGCTCATCGATCCGGTGTTCAGCGACTACGCCTCGCCATTTTTCTTCAGCACCAGGGCCTTTCAGGGCACCAACATCTACACGGCAAAGGACATGCCGGATATCGACTACCTGCTCATCTCCCACGACCACTGGGATCACCTGGACTATGACACGGTCAGGGCCCTGGGGCCGAAGATCCGGAACGTGGTCACAGGGCTGGGCGTGGGCGAGCACTTCGCCCGCTGGGGGTTCCAGGAAGGCATGGTGCGCGAGGCCGACTGGGACAGCGCCGTGCGGCTGGAGCAGGGGCTCACCATCCATGTGCTCACGTCACGCCATTTTTCAGGGCGCTGGCTGAAGAGGAACAGGACCCTGTGGGCGTCGTTCGCCCTGGAGACCCCAACGCGCCGCATTTTCCACAGCGGGGACAGCGGCTATGGGCCGCACTTCAGGGAGCTGGGCCTGAGGTTCGGCGGCTTCGATCTGGTGCTGCTGGACAGCGGGCAATACAACGAGGCCTGGCGGCACGTGCACATGACGCCGGAGCAGTCAGCCCAGGCAGCCGAGGATCTGGGCGCCCGGGCCGCGCTCCCCTCCCACACCGGGAAGTTCAGCATCTCCTACCACTCCTGGGACGACCCCTTCAAACGCTTCGTGGCCGCGAGCCGGGACAAACCCTTTCGGGTGATCACCCCCATGATCGGCGAGCCCATCCATCTGGCGGACACGCGCCAGACCTTCTCCCACTGGTGGGAGCGGGACATGTAATCCACGCATTTTTCCAGGATCAGGCAAGGATCGAACAGGATCGGATATTCAACCAACTCCTGATGTGAGGGATAAAGTAAGCGAAAAGCGCCCGAAAGGGTGCCTCGCAATTCTCTTCGCAACACATCAGGAGGAAAAATGAACAATCATATTACACGGCGAACATTCATCAGGAGCGGCGTAATTGCCCTGAGCGCCCTCACCCTTGGAGGGCACGCTGAGGCCCTGGGGTTGGGCAGCCAGACCTACCACCTGGTGGACATCGACGCATAGCTGAAGGATTGGGAAAAGGAACCGGATAAAGACTTGCCGGAGGGAACCTTAATTAGAAGAGGGCTTCCCCCCGGACTCGCCGATTGATGGCTATCTGACGCGGCGGCATATCCTGTTTCGCAGGGCTCCATGTTTATTTCTCAAGGTTTGGGAAGGGGGAGCGCGAGGGGGAGAACCCTTTGCAAAGGGGTTCCCCCTCGCACAATTCTATTGCATTTCCATCAACTCCTGCCGTCTGCTCTCCATGCGGCGCATGGCCTCCCGCTCCTCGTTGGCTTCCCTGAGTACCTCCCAGCGGCACTTGATGGAGGAGGGATCCATCTGAAAGGCGGTCTCCATGGTCTCCACGGAGCGCTTCAGGCAGGTGTCGCACTGCCCCGTGTTCATTTCCTCGAGTTTTCTGAAGATCCTGAACTCCTTGCTGTTCCAGATGGTCTGGATGTCCTTGTTCCGCACATTGCCCCAGCTGATGTTCTTCCGGGTGTGACCGGCCCCGTACACCCAGTGCGTTACAGGGGCGGACACCGGCAGATTGACCATGACGCAGGGTGAGACGTCACCTCCAGAGCCCACCACAGCGGATTTCTCGATGTTCTCGGAGCAACGCTTGAATAGCAGATAGGGCGAGACCAGGTGGAAGTGGAGCATGTTCCGCAGTCCGTTGTTCTTGCGCAGGTCGTACAGCCGCTCCTTGAACTCGTCCCACTCCTCCGGGGTGTCGGCGAGCCGGGCCTCGTCCTGAAGCTCGGGGCGCGTCACCAGGGACAGGGAGCTGAGCACCACCTGCTCCACGCCGAGGTTCCTCCAGAACGCGGGGTAGGTGTCCAAGTGGGGCAGGTTTGAGCGCAACAGCATCTGGGCGATGTGCACCTTGGGGAACGGTGACTGCCGGGACTCCCTGAGGGCCTGTATCGTTTCGATGTGGCGCACGACTCGGCGCAGGCTGGTGCCCCTGCGGATCCTGTCGCTCTCTTCGCTGCTGCAGCCCGCGGTGGAAAAGGCCAGCAGGTCCAGGCCGACGTCCATCAACCGCTCGATTTTCTCCTTGCTCAGCAGGGTTCCGTTGGTGGTGGTGCCCACCTTGAAGCCCTGTTTTTTGATGGACTCGAGCATGGTGAAAAAGTGCGGATGCAGAAAGGGTTCGCCCCAGCCCTGAAGGTGGATGTAGGTCTTGGGGTGGAGAAAGGGCATGATGTTGTCCAGCACCTCGGGCCCAAGGAACCGCTTGCTCCAGACACTCTTGTAGCCGGTTTGGGGGCAGTACGTGCAGGCGGCGTTGCAGGATGAACTAATCTCGATTTGCAGCCAGTCCAGCCTGATGCGTTGCGAAAATGGATTCCACATGGTGCCTCCGCTGTGAACCTGGTCGTTCCCTCTTCCGGGGGGCGGTTTCGGACTGTTTTGGTCAATTATTTCAAAGTATTTTTTGATGTCTGTCTATTCCCACAAGGGGGTACACCCCGTCAACAGGAAGGTCCGGGAGCACTGGCGGGATGGATTGTTCTGCGGGTGCTTGGGCACATTTTCAGAAAAGTTCCCCCCCCCTTGGCAGGGGGGCGCGGCATGAAACTTTTCTGGAATCGGGCACTATTACCCGGAGCGCAAAATAATTAACACCGCGCTCCGGCGGCTTCGCCGCCAGGTCACGCCTTTGGCGGACCCGTCCTTATGCCTTTGAGCTACAAAAAGTTGAATGTTTTGTGCTCGCAGTAAAATCAATTCAGCGGAGGATCGCTTCGCCGAAGACCCTGTTTTCGCCTTGCTCACGCCGTTGAAAGCGGCGGTGCAGTCTCACGACCACCCGTAGTGTCGCATTGCTACACGAAGCTCAACTGCCCATGTGGGATGGCCGGGTATAAGCTCTAAGCTCTTCTTACTCGGAGGGGTTTTGCTCCAGCCAATCATATCCGCCCCATGTGATTCTGACCGTCATCGGATACACGGCGTCGCTGGGATTGTTGACAGGCTCCCTCAATTCCGTGAGTTTGCCCTCGGTCATGATATGCATATACCCCCGGATATCCTGCGGAGAATAGCCGGTGATCCTGCTGTAGCTGAGCTCCATGAAGTTGCCATTCGCCTCTGCCAACACCATCAATATCTTCCTTACCAGGTCCTTGTTCAGTGCTCCCATATCTCCTCCTGATGGATATCGAGTTATACCGTTAAGGAGTGTCGTGAACTGATATGTAAGACGTATCACTATATTTGAAGCAGTGGAAGATATTTCGTGGTATTTTGCTACAAATAATAGGTATTTTAGTTGAATAATAACTGCACAATGGTCGGTTGTATTGAACAGACAGTGAGAGTTCCGGACGATGCGGCATGGTCTGTGGGCCAGTGCTGAAACACTGGCTTCAGCCGTATGCATTTTATTCCGAAAGCCATGATGGAATGATTTTTATGAGAGAGCGCGATCAGTTTTTTCAGGGGAGTTGGAGGATTTTTGTGAAGCGCGTGTGTACTTTCCAGAATGCGGTCAGCCTCTCTGATGCAGGGAGCTATGTATGAAAAACAGAGGATGGATGTCAGCGACAGTGCCACAAGTGCACCTGCGATGCATGAATCCCTGAGCACAGTAGCGCGAAGGATCTGGATGAACGGGAGTGGAATATTGACATGGCACCATGTACTTATGGAAGGTAACATTGAAATGTTAATCTTGGGCTATCCAATGTTGAGGATGGAATGGGAATGCTCTGTCAGTCAGAACAGTCGCTCGATTCTTCACAAATGTTTTTTTATAGTTCCATCTCCCCCTCTATCCAAACATGTGTCAATTTTCAGGAACAGATCGATGTCTTTCCAGAACCAGGCAATGAGCAGCCCGAATGCAATGGTCACGATAAAAAGGAATGTTTTGAGCAGACGCATGATTTTCCTTGTTGCCGCATGGCTTGCTGATGCGTTGCGTCACTGGATAAACTTTTTTCTATATTTTTGTAAAGTTTGCTCGTTTGGATTCGCCTGATTCTATGCTATAATTTATTGGCGACAATTGGGAGATAGCCGGGAAGCAGGGCAAAGGGGCGCGCATGATGGAACTTTGTGCCAGACTCGGCCATCAGGGTATTGATTATCGATTGCCGCGACGAACCCGCACCGGATGAAACGGCTTCGGTGCGGCAGCCACGGATGGATGGCTCCCGACCTATGTCGGGTTTCATATTTTTAGTAAAAGGAGAAATAATTCATGGATGTTCGGGATTTTTCGCGCCTGTCAGTGGTGTTGCGTCTCCTGGTACCGGCGCTTTTCGTTCTCGCGCTCCTTGCCCACGGTGCTGCCGTCCATGCCTGTGACACGCCTGATCATTCGGGGAGCCAGACCGACCCCATGATCAAGATCACCTCCCTGCCCCTGGAGCAGGACAAGGACGAGGTCATGGCGGCCATCAGCAAGGATGTATCCAAGGCAACGGGTATCAACGAGAATTTCATCACCTACTACTGGCAGACCTTTGACTCCATCTATTGCCCCGGATGCGAGGCGGTCAAGATCCAGAAGCCCATGTTTGTGGACCTCTACGTGCCCGGGTTCATGACCGAGGACGAGCGCAAGTCAGTCATGACCAGCCTGGCCGAGTCCATCGAGAAGCACACCGGCTACACCCGCAAGGACCTGTTCATGCACACGCATATCGCCCAAAAGGATCAGCTCTTCATCATGGGGGGGCTGGTGAGCAACTGGAAGCAGGTGGGGGGGCCGGATGATTCCCTGGATGGGGGCAAAGCGACCAAGGGCACGCCTCTTCGTGAGTTCCTGTTCAAGGACCCCTCATTTGTGTTTCAGAGCCTCTGGCGGTTCGGCCTCATCGCCTCCGGCGCGTCGGACCTGGGGGAGGCCCTCACCGCTGTGAGCATGATCAGGGACGGCGACCACGAGGACTGGTACGACGCGTGGAACGCCATGGGTGAGCATACCGAACTCCAGGCCAGGACCTTTGCCGACAAGGGTCACCTCATCAGCGCCAGGGAAGCCTACAAGCGGGCTTCCAACTACTACAGGGCCTCGGGCATCTTCCTTTCCGCCGCCGATCCCAGGCTCGCGGACTCCTGGCAAAAGAACCGGGACGCCTTTGTCGAGGCGGCCAAACTCTCGGAGGGCGAGATCACGCCGGTGCGGATCCCCTACGAGGGCGCAACCCTGCAGGGCTACTGGCTCCTGCCCGGCGGCGTCCAGGCAAAGCGCCCCACGCTGATTATCCAGACCGGCCTGGATGGCTATGTGGAGGACCTCTATTTCATCGTGGCCACAAGCGCGCTCAAGCGGGGGTACAACTGCCTGATCTTCGAAGGGCCGGGGCAGGGGGAGGCCATTGTCAAAGACAAGTTGCCCTTCCGTTATGATTGGGAGAAGGTTGTCACGCCTGTGACCGACTTCACCCTGACCTTGCCTGGAGCGGATCCGGACAAGCTCGGCCTCATCGCCTACAGCATGGGGGGGTATCTCGGCTCCAGGGCCCTGACCCGGGAGCACAGGATCGCCTACGGCGTGGTTGACGGCGGCGTCCTGAGCGTGTTCGACGGCACCATGAGCAAGTTCCCGCAAGAGGCCCTGACCCTGTTCAAGGAAGGGGAGAAGAACAGGGACCGCATCAACGAAATCGTCACCACGGCCATGGATGCGGAGCCGGACCTGGACAAGTTCATCAAGCAGATGCTGTGGACCTTTCAGGCCGACACGCCCTTTGACATCCTGCATAAGTTGTCCATGTTCGACCTCAAGAAGGAGATCGGCAAGATCAAGACCGAGATGCTCGTGTTGGCCTCGGTGGACGACCAGGTGGCCGGCTCCTACGAGCAGTCCAAGCTCTTCTACGAGGCCCTGCGCTCCCCCAAGACCTATTACGAGTTCGGGGAGTCCGAAGGCGCGCAGTTCCATTGCCAGCTCGGCGCCCCCATGTTTTCCGGGGAGATCATTCTGAATTGGCTGGATGAGCGGATGCAACAATAGGGCATTTTCGCGCTCTGTCTGTCCGCGTCTGATATGTTCGCGCCCCTCCGGTGCTAATGCGCCAGAGGGGCGCGTTGCATGGAGGGGAGGAATTGTAGGAGGTGATTGCCTGCGCCATAGCTGGAGTTGCGTTGAACCTACCTTTGGCCGCTATAAGGTCTCGGTCACGATAAACGCGGTTGTATGCCGTACCTTGGTTAGTGCGTCCCTGCCGATGATATCGGCGCGGGATGCGGAATGAACTATCCGGACTCGGTAGTATTCAAACTCGTGAAATCCCAATACATCGAAATCAAAGAAATCAATGAAACGTAAATCCGCATCTTCAGACGTCACCCGCTCCATGGTATGGTCCCAGTACCCGGACGCGGGAACCTCTCTGTTGATATGGACCGGAACGCCATGCCCGGGGCAAGGGACAATGCGTATGGCATTCAAAGGTTCGTTTCTTCTCGAATACGATGGGGAGATGGCCAAGTCTTCAGTCTTTTTACCTCCAGCCATGAACATGGAAAACAACTTGACCAGGATGTCCTGGTAACTGTCCTGAAAGTCCCAGGGATCCCCCTGAGGCGCATGAGGGCGCAAGTGCGCGTTCCATAGGTTCCTGGCGCACTCCCGGAACATGAGCATGGTTTCCGTTATATCTTTCATGGCTCGGAAGGGCGGTAGGCGTTTATCGCCAGGATCAACTGGTTTGCCATGGACAGGGTCATCAACGCGGAGTGTACTGTCCTGGCTATGATAAACTTGGGGGGGTATCGGCTGAAGGCAATGAGGAAGGGAGTGAGCAGAAAGGTAATGGACAGGATGCTCAGCAGGTTGTTCACCCCCAGAATCAGGACAAAGGTGTACCGTGCCGCCTTCACGCCACTGAGGGCCGTGATGCCTACAAGTACCTCCAAGCCGTGGCAAATAATCAGTGGATGCGATTCGCCTATGGAAATGTCGTATTCAGACATGACTGCATTCGGTTTCCAGAGGAAAAGGATGGCGAGATAAGTGGTTTTTCCGGATCAGAGAATTCGAATCGCAAATGATTGAAGGCTGTAAGCCTATATCTTCATCCGGGTGTCAGCGGTTCCGGCATGGGGATCACTCGTCACTCTTGGGCAACGACAGGACAGGGAACTCCAGTCTGACACCCTGGGCATCCCCCTTGTCACAGATGTTTTTTTCGTAGTCCCACCTCCCACCGGCATCCATGCAGGCGTCGGTTTGAAGGTAGAAATGGATGTCCTCCCAGAACCAGGCCACGAGCAATCCGTATCCGAGAACGGCTACCACGATGAATTTCTTGAACAGTTTCATGTGAATAATTGTTATTGCGATTTTTAGTTTGAGATGTTGAGTTTTTAATATCATATAGTTTATATTTTTGCAATTGCTGATTGTGATGTTTGTGTGCCAAATAGCAATAGCCGAGTTGTTCCAATGGTATCTATCTTGTTTTTGATATGCTTCCCCAAACCACATTGAAATGTACCCGCCGCTGCAAGGCTTGAATTTCTGAGATATCCGTATTACAGAACAAGGTACTATAATATAGAACAATATTAAGGTGTTTGACCAACGTCTCCTTCGCATGGCGTGATGCGCTTGGCCGCGGGATACCCAACCTGGCCGGTCGGCGCTTCCGGCAGTGTATGGAGCGTTCGGGAGCAACGCGGGCGATGCCTTTCACCCGGAATCCTACCAACCTTTTCCCGGTTGCGGTTTCCGCGCGCGTGGGCTATGGCAAGGCCACAAAATTTTATTGTCATTAACAAAGGCTACGGCGCAGCCAGCGCCACGGCAAGGGCGGTACATACGTATGAAGGCGAACCAGGAAGCGGTGGACAACACGGAAGCCCAGGCTCCCGACCACACCCACGAACACTCCCACGATCACGACCACACGCACTCTCACGATCACGATCATGACCACGCGCATGATCACGAACACTCCCACGAACATTCACACGATCACGAGCACGCACACTCCCATGATCATGACCACGAACACACGCACGATCACCATCACGACCACGCGCACACCCACTCCCATGATCACGGCCATGACCACCACCATGGGCATCATCATTGCGCAAGGGATGTTGCGCAGGGGGATGTCCTGACCATACGCCCCTACAGCGGACTTTCCGGCGACATGTTTCTCGCGGGGCTGGCGCGCATGGCTGGAGTGGAGCAGGAGGAGCTGGGCAGCCTGGCAGCCTCCATCGGACTCCCGGCCATCGAGGGGAGCGTCACCCTGACGCGAAAGTCGGTGAACGAGGTGAACGGCTGGCATTGCAGGGTCAAACTGCCCCATGAACATGCGCACCGATCCCTGACGGATATCCGCACCCTGATCGCTGGGAGCGGCATGGATGCCGAGGCCGCGCGTCTGGCGGACAGCGCCTTCACGCTCCTGGCCGAGGCCGAGGGAAAGGTTCATGGCAAGCCAACCGAATCCGTGACCTTTCATGAGGTGGGCGCCCTGGACAGCATCCTGGACATCTGCCTGGCCTCGATCCTGTTCGCCCGCATGAGCCCCGTGACCCTGTTCTGCGGCCCCCTGCCCATGTGTGACGGAACCATCTCCTGCTGTCACGGCCTGCTGCCGTCTCCTGCGCCCGCCGTATTGGAGCTGCTGCAGGATGTTCCCGTGCGCGGCATCGCCTCGGAAGGGGAGACCGTCACCCCCACGGCCGTTGCCCTGCTCAAGGGCTTTGGCGCCCGATTCGGCAACTGGCCCGACATGACCATCCGCCGGCAGGCTCTGGTCTACGGCTCGCGCGTGTTCTCCAATACCCCCAACGGCGCCATCTTTACCTGGGGAAACAGCAACAGTTAGATAAGATAGACCATTTCGTGACGCACCGGGACACCTAGATTCGAGGCTGCTCCCGGTGCGAATGTGTTTTCGAGTAAAATAGCAGGAATTTTATCAGGGTAGCGAAGGGGAATGCCCTTCAGGAAGTTCCCCCGCGACCTAGAGCATTTTGTCATTGAAAAAATCTATCCGGAAATAATGCTCTAGCGGTGTGAAGCGAAGCGGAACAACGCCCGCGAGGTTTCCGTAGCCGGGCTTTGCCCGGCGTCAAGCGGAAACCTCAAGCGTAAAATGCTCTAAAAGAGGCTGTCAGCTCTTCCTGTAGCCGAGCTGACGGGAGATGTCGTCGGCCGCCTTGCGGATGAGGCGGCTTAGTTCTTCGAGTTTGTCATTGTCGATGCGTGTGACCGGCCCCGAGAGGCTGATGGCGGCCAGAGCCCTGCCACTGGCGTCAAAGATGGGAGCGGCGACGCAGCGCAGTCCGATCTCGATTTCCTGGTCGTCTATGCTGTAACCGCGCTGGCGTATGGTGTGCAGATGCTCCGCGAGCCGGTCCTTGTCGGTGATTGTGTGTTCGGTGAAACTTTTCAAATCCCCGCCCAGAAGGCTGTTCCACTCCTCCTCGGGCATATGCGCCATGAGCGCCTTGCCCACGCCGGTACAGTGAAGCATTGCCCGTTGACCGATGCGCGACGAGATGGTCATGGCGTGCGGCCCCTCCACTTTATCCACGTATACCGCCCGGTTCCCTTCAAGGATCACCAGGTGCAGGGTCTCCTGGGTTTGCTCCATCAGCTCACGCAGATAGGGGCGCGCAAGCTGGCGCAGGTCCGTGCCTCGGATGTAGGCCTGCCCCAGTTGGAAGGTCTTGAGCCCGAGCTTGTAGCGCCCGGTGTCGGAATCCTGCTGGATGTAGCCCAACTGCTGCAGGGTGTAGAGCAGGCCGAAGCAGGTGCTCTTGTGCAGCCCAAGGCTCTTGGAAATGGCGGTGACGCCGAGCTCGGTGGTCTCGCTGGTGAACAGCTCGAGGATCGAGATGGCCCGGCATACGGACTGAATCAAGTTGTATTTTTTTTCCACATGGCTCTCCGGAAAGACGCGGCTTTTATTCGCTTGGTGAGTAGCGGGCGCAAGACCGACTCGTCAAGAAATTTTGCAACCCTTTGTAAAGGGAGGAAGTTCATTTTTTCGCAAGAATGGACTTGACAGATTTTCAGGTTTGGTAAAAAATAAAACACAGTTCGATAATGTAGAACATCTGGGGGACGGTCAAAGGGATCCCCCGCTCCTCCAGGTACGAGCATCAGGGTGCCGTCGTTGTGCGAGACGGCGGCTAACACTTTAGGGAGGTTGCGATGAAGCTCATCACACTCATTGCCACGATCGATCAGGACGCATGCATTGGCTGTGGCACCTGCGCCAAGGTCTGTCCGACCCTGGCTATCACCATGAACGATAAAAGGCCGTCAGTGGACCCCAATCGGTGCAGAGCCTGCGCCAATTGCAACCAGCGTTGCCCGGTTCAGGCCATCGAGATGGTCAAGCTGGACAAACCCTACAAGGTTGGAGTGTCCATGGACGATCTGCCCCGCGAGGAAGTGGACGCTCTGTGTATCAAGGCCGGATTCAACCCCAGCCAGATCGTCTGCTATTGCACGGCAACACGCGCCGAAGAGGTGGCAGCGGCCATTCTCAAGGGCGCTCACACCCCGGAGGAAATCTCCCTGCAGACCGGTCTGCGTTGCGGTTGCTCCGTTGAATGCATCCAGCCCGCTTTGCGCCTGTTGGAGGCCTATGGCATCAATCCCACGCCCCCGGAAGGGGGATGGCAGTGGTATGGCCGCACCCCGACTCTCCAGGAGATTCCCGAGGAGATCAAGGCCAAGTACAACCACCGCGGTTTCTTTTTCGACGAGGACATCAAGTTGTTCAAGTCCGTCGTGGACAGCGAGAGGAGGTAGTATCCATGCACAAGAAAGCCATCATGCCGGCTCCGGCCCGCGTATCGCAGTATGGTGTGGCGCCGGAATATGTCACCAAGCGCGTGGCCGAGTACGACAACATGACCTCGGTCATGCTCTCCGAACTGTTCCCGGACACTCCGCAATGCATCTACCCCTCGGACAAGGGGCTTTCGGTCATCCGCGAAGCCACGGTCAAGGCCCTGGAAAACGTGGATATGAGCATGATCAAGCCGGATCAGTCCGTAAACATCTGCGCTTCGCACCACGGCTTCACCCTGTTGGGGGGCGGACCCTACGCCGAGATGCTCAAGACCATCCGCGACGTCATCGCCGAACGTACCGGCTGCAAGAACATCCGTCTGCGCGCCGGCGTCGGTCTGCGCTTCCGTGAAACCGAGGAGTACATCAAGGCCTTTGGCCTGGACACTCACTTCGGCAAGGGCAAGGCCAAGGGCATGGCGCCCATCGACCAGGGCATCCCCATCGAGACCGAGATCGGCACCCTGTACGGCCTCAAGGCCGTGTACGATGCCGACTGGGTGGTGCACGCCCACAACAGCGACGTGCGCGAGGTACACTTCCACCGTCAGGTGGACCGCGCGGTGAAGCCCTTCGGCATGTCCTACGCGCGCATCGAGACCCGCTCCACCTATCACCAGAACCTGGGCCCCCGCGGCGCCAACTTCACGGCCCGCTCCATCTTCGCGTCCGACTTTGTGCAGAGCAAGTTCGCCTTTGCCACGTTCCTGGACATGTCCCCGGCCGGCGTGGTGGGCATCGACGCGGACAACAACCTGTTCGAGCTCAACGATCGCCTCACCGTGGCCGGCTGCGCCTACTACGGCAAGATCATGACCCTGCTGGGCGAGATCGACGAGTGCATCGCGGTGCTGGATTTCCCCTGCCCGGTTCCCTACGTGTTCGCCGCGGGCGTCATCTACGCCAACTTCACAGGCGCCAACACCGACCTCTTTGATCTGGAAGCGCCCCTGCCGGGGTACACCTGGTACACCGAGGCCTTTTACGGAGCCAACGGCCCCCTGATCAAGGAGATCGTGCCCATGAACCCGGCCATCAAGATGTGTGTGCACAACTACGCATGGGGCGGTTACCCCAGCGCGTTCTTCAGCGAGCACATTCCCACCGTGGTGGTTGGGCGCGAGCAGGCCGAGGTCATGAATCGCGATTCCCAGAACATCGAGTACATGAGCCACTCGGTCACGGCTGACAGCACCGACACGGCCATGCACTTCGCCTACCAGACCGCGAAGACCGAGAAGGTGATCATCTTCGACGGCGCGGCCGGAGGCATCAACGTAAGCCTGCCCCTGGCCGAGCTGTTGCGCGACAGGGCCAAGGCTGTCAGCGCTAGGGTCGACCTGGAACTGATGCCCAAGTGGCTCAGACAGCGCGGCATCAACCCCGAGCTGCTGAAACAGGCCTAACAGCCCTTTATATACCACACCCCTTGTTCCGGAGGAGGAGCTACGCGCTCCTCTTCCGGAAACCCCTCCCGAGCAGGGAGAGGACCGAGGAAGCCGAACAGGAAGAAGCACATGGCGAAAGACTTGCGGGAAACAATATTCGAGGCGCTGGAAGGGCGGACATTCACGGCTGAGATCCGGGTACGCATCTCCGGACTGGTCTGCGGTCTGGATGCGGCGTGCCGGAAAGCCGAGGCCCTGGGATGCGAGGTCGTCTCCCGGATTCGGGAAGGCGGCGTGGCCCAGGCAAACGCCGTGGTGCTCACCCTGAAGGGAAGCGCCCAGGCCCTGGCCATGGCCGAGGACGTGGTTCCCGGCAGCATCGGCAAGACCTCCGGCGTGGCCCGGGCAGCGCGCAAGGCTGTGGAACTGGCCGGAGGACGCGTGCGCATCATCTCCGGCGCGGTGAAGAAGCTCCCCGTGGAGTTCAAGCCCCAGGTGAGGCAGGCACTGGTCTGCGCGGGCGCTGGAGTGCGCATCGCGGACGGCCCCTTCATCTACCTGGACAAGAACTATGTGCGCATGTTCGGCAGCGTGCGGGCCACCCTGCGGGCCGTTTCGACAATGCAGGGATTCCGGAAGGCAATTCAGCTGCGCGGTCAGCTTCAGGACCTGGCAACCGAGACCCGGGACGCCCTGGACATGGGAGCCGACATCCTGATGGTGGACACCGGCACGCCCGGAGACCTGGACACCGTGTCCGGCATCGTCCGCGAGCTGGGCATGCGTGAGCGCGTGACCATAGCCTATGCCGGAGACATCGGCCTGGAGGACATTCCCGGCCTGGCGGCCCGCGACGTGGACATCCTCGGAGTGGGGCGGGCCATTCTCGACGCGCCCATGGTGGACCTGAAAATGGACGTGAAGCACCAGGCCCCGGCCTGGGTGCGTCAACGCGAAACCCATGCGGACTATGCTTCCCGCGGGGAAAGGACGCCTGAGATGGAATTGAATCTGTTGGAAAAGACTGAACTGCGCATAGACGGCATCACCCTCGAGGGCACCAATCTCACGGATCTGGCCGAGGCCGTGGCCGTGACGCTGGGCCTGCCCAGGGACAAGGTCCTGGTCATCGACGTCCGGCTGGGGCAGGTGGCTCTGGATCTGCTGGTGCGCACAGTGAGCGCGGAGCAGGTCTTTGGCAGGAAGCGCGCCCTTCTGGACGCCCTGGCAAAGATCCCCGGCGTGACCCTGCGGCCGGACGCGGCCATCCACTCCGCCGGAATCCTCGGGGCCATCGGCCTGGACGAGGAGGATGCGCCCCGCGTCATCGAGGCCAGCCGCGCCATGACCACCAACATCCTGGCCAACAAGAGAGGGCGGATCCGGGTTTTTCCTACCGGATTCGAGCTGGTGGGCGGCATCATCGAGGACACCAACACACCGTTCCTGGTGAAGGTGCTGGGCGAGGCCGGTTACATGGCCGAAGCCGCCGAAGCGGTTCCGGACAGCCTGGAGTGCCTGGGCGCCGCCCTGGGCGAGGCCTCGGATGTCTGCGGTCTGGCCCTGACCACCGGCGGCGTCGGCGCGGAGGACAAGGACTTCAGCGTGGAGGCCATCCTCTCCCTGGATCCCGAGGCCGCAACCCCTTATTTGGTGCGTTTCACCAAGGGAGAGGGGCGCCATGTGAAGGACGGCGTACGCATCGGCGTTGGCGAATATAACGGCTGTCTGCTGGTGGCGCTGCCCGGCCCCAACGACGAGGTGCGCATGGCCGCACCCGTGCTGGTGCGCGGGCTCAAGGAGCGCTGCGGCAAGGAGGAGCTCGCCCGCCGTTTGGCCGAGGTCCTGCGGGACAAGCTCAGGGACAAACAAGAGCAGTGGCATGCCCACGGGCATGGGCACTGGCATCACGATGAACATCATCATGCCGGGCATGATCACGACGGGCACTCACATCAAGGAGGAGTGAGATGAAAGCGCAGCTGCAACGCCGGATAGAGGCCCTGCAGGGGCTTATGCGGCAGGAGAACCTGGAGGCCGTGATCTTCACGGACCGCGAGAACCTGATCTACTACTTCGGCACCACCGAAATCGAGTGCATGGCCGGAGTCATTCCCCTTGAAGGGGAGCCCGTGGCCTGCTGCCTGTGGCTGGACACCGCCTATGTGAAAGAGAAATCCGGCTGTGAAAAGGTCAGGCCCTACCACTTCCCCTCCAGCAATATCGGCGCATCCATCGTGACCGCCATGCGCGAGCTTGGACTGGACGCCCCCAAAAGGGTGGGGTTCCACAAGTACTTTGTGGACCTTCCTGTGTACCAGGCCCTGCGTGCGGCTTTTCCGGCCATGGAGTGCGTGTCCGCCGTGGAGATGACCTACCGGGTGCGCTCCATCAAGGACCAGGACGAAATGGCGCTGATCACAAAGGCCTGCTCCTTTCTGTCCAAGGGTATGAGCGCGGCCGTGGAGGCGGTGCGCCCCGGTGTAAGCGAGACCGAGGTGCTGGCCGAGGCTGATTACGCCATGCGCAAGGCGGGTTCCGAGGGATCGAGCTTCCGTATGCAGGTCCTCACTCCCAAAAAGCAACTGCTTGTCCATCCCTACGCGGATGCATCCCTTATCGGCAACGACCAGGTGGTGGTTGTTCATCTGGGCGCCTCCTGCGGGGGCTACGTGGGAAAGATGTGCCGTACCGTTGCGTTGGGAGAACCCGCGCAGGAAACACTGGATATCCACGAGTTGCTGCGCCAGGCACAGGATCTGGCCGTGGGCGCGTTGCTGCCCGGCACCTGCGTGGCCGATATATACACCGAGGTTGCCGCGTTCGTGGCCGAAGCCGGCTACGGGGGGCAGTTCCTCGATCATCTGGGCTATGGAGTGGGAATCCGTCAGTCCGAGTTCTATCCTGTCGTGGGCAAGGACCTGCCCCATGTCATCGAAAAGGATATGGTGGTGGATCTGCTGCTGCCCACAATCTACAAACCCGGGGTTGGCGGGCCGCGCATCACCGACGTGATCCGCGTGCTGGATGACGGAGGCGAGTACCTGACCACATTCCCCAGGGAGTTGGTCAGAAAGTGATTCGAACCCTGTGACGAGCGGGGCGCATGCACATCATACTTTACAGATAAGAGGTAGGAGACAAGGTATGACCACCACGAGCACAACCACAAACGAGGTCAAGGCTTGCAAGTCGATCATTGAACCGGGGCCGGGCATCCGCGAGGGGCTGGCCTCCTTTGGCCATCATTTGAACATACACACCATTTCCACGGCCATTGTGGCCACCATCTTCGGTTGCACCGGGCCGGCGCTACTGGTCATGAAGGCCGCTACGGACGGTGGTTTGACCAACGCCCAGGCCATTTCCTGGATCTTCGGCATCTATGTCTTCGGCGGCCTGCTGGGCGTGTTTCTGGCCCTGCGATACAAGCTGCCCATCAACGGCGCCTACTCAATTCCCGCGGCCGTGATGCTCATTCAATCCCTTCAGAACTTCTCCTTTGCCGACGCCTGCGGCGCGTACATCATCGCCGGTGTCATCGTCCTGGTGCTGGGGTTGTCCGGTCTCATCGGCAAGGCCATGCGGCTGCTCCCCCTGCCCATCGTACAGGCCATGATCGCGGGGTGCATGATTCGTTTCGGGGTCGGTATCGTGAGCAATACACAAAAAGGCCCCCTGATCGGTCTGGCCGCTCTGGCGGGATTCTTCGTCGCCCCAAAAATCAGCTGCAAGATTCCCGGCGTGCTGGCCGCTCTTGTGTGCGGGTTGCTGGTGGCCATATTCCAGGGGCAGTTCAGTTTTGACTTCTCACAGGTGGTCTGGTCGGGACCGCATTTGTACACGCCGTCCTTTAACCTGAACGCCATTCTCTCCATAGGCATTCCTTTGGCCGTTCTGGTCATCGGCGCTGAAAACGCGCAGGCCGTGGGCGTGCTCTATGGCCAGGGCTACAAGCCCCCCATCAACGCCATGACCGTGTTCAGCGGCGTGGGCGGCATCCTTGCCGGTCTGGTGGGCGCGCACAACGCCAACATCGCTGGCCCCATGACCGCCATCTGCTCCAGCGAGGAGGCCGGTGAGGACAAGAGTGGCCGTTACGCCGCCTCGGCCCTGAACGGTATTCTGTTTGCCATCTTCGGTCTGCTGGGGCCGGTCGCCATCGTGTTCGTGGCCGGAATGCCCAAGGCCCTGGTTGGTATCGTGGCCGGCCTGGCGATGATCAATGTGCTCATCGGTTCCTTCCGCGATGGCTTCGCCCCCGGCAAGTTCCGCATGGGCGCCTTTGCGGCCTTGATCATCGGCATGAGCGGCCTGACCATGCTCAAGATCAGCTCGCCCATGTGGGCGTTGATCGGCGGCATGGCTGTCTCCCTGATCATGGAAGCAAAGGACTTCAAGCAGGCGGAAAACGCCTAGATATCGAAAAAGGGGCGGCCGGTGTCACCGCCGCCCGCCCCTGTATTCAGAATTATTCAAGGAGTTGCAGTATCATGGAACAATCGACAATCGAACAGCTGGCAGCCGCCCTGCGCGAAGCGGAGATTAGCCGCAAGGCCGTGGGTCCGTTGACCGTTTCCAATTCGGATATCAGCATCGAAGACGCCTACGCCGTCCAGATGTGCGGCGTGTCCGATCGTCTGGCCAATGGCGCGCGCATCGTGGGCAAGAAGGTGGGGCTCACCAGCCGGGCCATGCAGCAGTTTTTAGGTGTGGACGAGCCCGACTTCGGCCACCTCTTCGACGACATGATCTTCGAGGAGGAGGAGACCGTGGAACTGGGGCAGTTCCTGCAACCCAAGGTGGAGGCGGAGATAGCCTTCATCATGGGCGAGGATCTGGCGGGCCCGGGCGTGACCATGGCCGACGTGCTGCGTACCTCCGTGGCTGTGGTTCCTTCCTTCGAGATCATTGCCAGCCGCATCTCGGACTGGAGGATCAAGATCCAGGACACCATCGCGGACAACGGTTCCAGCGCAGGTCTGGTGCTCGGGGGGCGGCTCGTACCAGTGGACGCCGTTAACCTGAAGTACGTGGGCATGGTGCTGGAGAAGAACGGCAAGATCCTGGAGACCGCCGCGGGCGCCGCCGTCATGGGGCATCCGGCCCTGGCCGTGGCCTGGCTGGCCAACAAGATGGGCGCCATGGGCACCTGCCTGCGCAAGGGCGAGATCGTGCTGTCCGGCTCCCTGACCAAGGCCATCGAGGCGGCGCCGGGTGACGTGTTCACCGCGACCTTCGGCGGCCTGGGCTCGGTGAAGGTCGCCTTCGCCTAGGCACGTTCACACTTGGGGGGCGTGTGAAATCCATGGCTTCCTGGATTGCTCGGAAAGGAACGAAAGTGTCCGTTGTGAGACCGGGATGGATGGCGCTCGAACTGATTGCGGGGCAAAGGTTCATAGACGGCTTTCGGAGTTGAGGACCAGGCCCCGGTCCGGTTGCCGGAGGGAGCCGATGCCGCGTCGCAATTCGTTAAACATTATTTCCGACTTCTTTCGGAGGGAATAGCCATTGCCGCGATATGGTCGAGACTATCTTTCGGCGACCCTCCGCCCACAGGGCGGTGACGGATTTCGATCTCATTACAAGGGAAGAGTATAGCTGCCTCGCCCGAAAACCAGCTGACAGTACTACGTAAAAATCACGTGGCAGGGCCGACGTAGAGACGCATTGCGCCAGGCCGCCGTATAAGAAACAGCAAAGGAAGAATCATGGACAAGATCAAAGTCGGCATCATCGGCCCCGGTAACATCGGGACCGATCTCATGTTCAAGGTTTTGAAAAGCCGTTATCTCGAGATGACGACAATGGCTGGAATCGTCGAATCCGAAGGCATCAAGCGCGCCGCCAAGATGGGCTTCAAGACCTCCATCGAGGGTTCCAAGGCCATTATCGAAGATCCCGAAGTCAAGATAGTCTTCGAGGCCACCAGTGCCAAGGCACATCTGTATAACGCGCCCCTGTTGCGCGAGGCGGGCAAGATCGCCATCGACATGACTCCTGCGGCCGTGGGTATCCAGGTGGTTCCCTGCGTCAATCTCGAGCAGGCGGTCAGCGAGGACAACTTCAACATGGTCACCTGCGGCGGTCAGGCTACAGTGCCCATCGTACATGCCATCAACCGCGTGGCCGACGTGGAATACGCCGAGATCGTGGCGGCCATGTCCTCGGCCAGCGCAGGACCCGGCACCCGCGCCAATATCGACGAATTCACCGAGACCACTGCCAAGGCGCTGGAGACCATCGGCGGAGCCGACAAGGGCAAGGCCATCATCGTGCTCAATCCTGCGGATCCGCCACTCATCATGACCAACACCGTCTACGCCCTGGTCAAGAACCCGGACGTCGAGGCCATCACCGCGTCGGTCAACGACGTGGTCAAGCAGGTGCAGGCCTATGTGCCCGGATACCGCCTGCGCGTTCCCCCCACTGTGGAGGGCAACAAGGTCACGGCAATTATCGAGGTCGAGGGTGCGGGCGACTTTTTGCCCTCGTATTCCGGCAACCTGGACATCATCAACCAGGCAGCCATCGCTGTCGCTGAAAAAGTGGCCGGCAGCATGCTCGGCATTCAAAACGCCGCGTAAAGGAGATGCATCTCATGGACAACAAGGTAATCAAGATAGTCGATACGACAATGCGCGACGGTAGCCACGCCGTAAGCCACAGCTTTTCCCCCGATCAGGTCAAGGCCATTGCCAGCGGCCTTGACGCATCCGGGGTGGACATCATCGAGATCAGCCACGGTGACGGTTTGGCAGGCTCCTCCATCAACTACGGGTTCTCCAAGTACTCCGAGCTGGATCTCATCCGCGCCGCCAGCGAAGTGGTGACCAACGCCAAATTGGCGGTTCTTCTGCTCCCGGGCATCGGGACCATCGAGAGCCTGGAGGAGGCGCGGGACTGCGGCGCCAACGCCGTTCGCGTCGCCACCCACTGCACCGAGGCCGACATCGCCATCCAGCACATCCAGTACGCCAAGAAGCACGGCATGTTCACCGTCGGCTTTCTCATGATGGTGCATATGATCAGCCCGGAGAAGCTGGCCGAGCAGGCCGCCATCTTCGTGGAGGCCGGAGCCGACTATATCAACCTGGCGGACTCCGCCGGGCACCTGCTGCCACAGGAAGTGAAGGCCATGGTCGCCACGGTGAAAAAAGCCGTGAATATCCCCATCGGCTTCCACGCCCACAACAACCTCGGAGTGGCCATCGCCAACTCCCTGGCCGCGGCCGAGGAAGGCGTGGACTTCCTTGACGGTACGCTGCGCGGTCTGGGGGGCCGGAGCGGGCAATGCCCAGTCCGAGGCCCTGGTGGCGGTGCTCAATCGTGGCGGCTTCACTACCAACGCCGACTTCAACAAGCTCATGGATGTCGCCGCCGAGAGTGTCGACCCCATCATGCAGCGCCCCCAGGTGGTTTTCAACGATGCCATCACCCTGGGCTACTCCGGAGTCTACTCCAGCTTCCTGTTGCATGCGCGCAGGGCTGCCGAGAGATACGGTGTGGACGCCAGGGACATTCTCGTGGAGTTGGGCAAGCGCCACATGGTCGGCGGGCAGGAAGACATGATCATCAACGTTGCCCACGACATCGCGGTCAAGCAGAAGTAGCGAAGCCCGTTTCGACCTGGAATGATATCCCGCCGCTGATGCGGCGGGACACATGATTTGGCATACATCGTTTCGCCGCACCTCGATTGCCGCCCGCCAACACGGCGGGCCTGTCATGTTGCGCGCCGTCGACAGCCCTCCTGATGTCGGCGGCGCCGTTTTACATGTGGCTCTCTTTCGACCGGGTGTTCGATAAATGGATTTCACTGGCATCATTGGTCTATCCTGAAATGAATACTGGTGAAAACAAGTAAAGGTATGCGGATTGTGACTGAATTCTATCGGATTGGTTGATTGGTTCCAGCTGTTTCAATACCGTCGGGGCGCTGTGGGGCAGGCGCTGATCAGCCACCCGCTCGACGCGCCGTGTTTTCATCCTGGGGGGGATGGAGTCGAAACCATGCGTGTTCTAGTTTATGGAGGTACTTTCAACCCAGTGCATGTGGGGCATTTGCGTCTGGTGGTGGAAGCATGTGAGGCTCTCCAGTGTGACAGAGTCGAGCTGGTTCCGTGCGCAACTCCTCCACACAAGCTTCACGGCGGACTCCTGCCGTTTGACATGCGTGTGTCCATGCTCGAGGCGGTGGTCCGAGGGCTTCCCGGTTTTCATGTAAGTGAGATGGAAGCGTGCGGCGAACGCCCCTCTTATACCGTGGAAACCCTGGCGGCCTTTGCCTTGGCTCATCCCGAGGCTGAACGGTATTTCCTTTTGGGGATCGACGATTTTGCCCATATGCATCAATGGTGGCAGGGGCGTGAACTGCCCCGCCTGGCAACCCTGGCGGTGGTGCCGCGAAACGACAAGGGACGTATGAGCTTCGGCGAGATCGTTACCGAATACTGGCCAGGGGCGCATCCCATCGCGGTAGGGGAAAAGGCCATGGCGGCCTTTGCCCTGGGCGACGCCTCTGATGCCGGAAAGGCCTTGTTCCTGCTCACTCCGCGAATGGATATCAGCTCCACCACTGTGCGCAGGCTCTGGCTCGAGGGGCGCAGCGTCCGATATCTCATGCCCGACGCGGCCCTGCGAATACTCGAAAACCGCCGCCATGACGCGAGAAAGGCCTGGCGCCAGCCCTCACCCCCGGAACAGAGGCATGTCCATCATCACCATGACCGCGAAGCGGCGTGAGAGACCACGACACATTGTGGGAATGATTGATAGGGGAGGGATCTTTGGGAAATGTGGTTATGCCCCACAGGCTCCGAATGCATTGGAGAGGTGACTCTTCAGTCAGGCATGAGGGATTGTGGAGATCAGGCTGATGCTGCAGTCTCCATGCCTTTGAAAATGTATCACTAGAGCATTTCGCGGCAAGGATTTGCAGGTAAATCCTTGCAGAGCATTTGAACTTTTTCAAAGTTTAAATGCTCTAGTAGGGCACTTGGATATGTCATGCCCGCGGAAGCGGGCATTCGGCGACGTTGCCATTTGAGAAGAGAAAAAGTTACTGAATCCCCGCGTGCGCGAGGATGACATGAGGAAGTATCCATGGATTGGGGGACATGCCATAGTCCTCTCAGTGACACCCGTGGTCGCGCCACACATATGCCGGCGGCAGAGCAGGGGGCTCCCCTCGGAAACTCTTGTTCCCCCTATTCGCTACTTGTGCAGGGCGGGCGAGGCATCCTCGGCGTCCATGTGCACACGGATGCGTCTGGCCTCGAACCGCACGCAGAAGTGCTTGTATCTCACCAGGTAGAACACCCCCACAAGGGCAGCCAGCACCCCTGCCAGGGCGGCCACGCCCATGGCCCAGCGCGGGCCGAATGTGTCCGCCACCCACCCCACGATGGGCCCCCCGATGGGAGTGCCCCCCATGGCCACGGCGAACAGGATGGCGATGACCCTGCCGCGCATCTCCGGCGCGGTGGAGAGTTGCACCAGGCTGTTTGTCGAGGTGGTGTACAGCTGTGCAAAGAACCCGATAATCATCAGGGTCAGGCCGAAGAGCAGGTAGTTGGGCATGATCGCGGCAAGGCCGCAACCCACGCCAAACATGGCCCCCGAGATGAGGAGCAGGGTGATGGTGGGTCTGGAGCGGCTCGCGGACATGAGCGCCCCCAGCACTGAACCGATGGCCATGATGGAGGTCAGCATGCCGTACTCACCGGCGCCGGCATTGAACACGCTGGCCGCCATGGTCGAGATGTAGAGCTGGAAGTTCAGCCCGAATGCGCCCACAAGAAAAAACATCAGCAGCATGACCTTGAGGTCGGGGCGGTTCCACACGTACCGGAACCCCTCCACGAGGTTCTTGCGCGCCTTCACAGCCCGCTTGTCGCGGTACAGCTCGTTGACGTGCAGCAGGCACAGGGCGCAGAGCACCGAGGCGAAGGAGACGCCGTTGATCAGGAACACCCAGCCCATGCCCACCCAGGCTATGAGCACGCCCGCCACCGCCGGGCCGATCATGCGTGCGGAGTGGAAGGACGTGGAGTTGAGCCCGACCGCGTTGGCCAGGTCCTCCTCGCCCACCATCTCCGCGATGAAGGTCTGCCGCGTGGGAACGTCAAAGGCGGTGGTGCACCCCAGCAGGAGGGCGAACATGTACACGTGCCAGAGTTCCACCAGCCCCGTGATGGTGAGGATGCCCAGGCCCAGGGCCTGGAGCCCCATGAAACCCTGGGTGACGAACAGGAACTTGCGCCGGTCAAAGGTGTCGGCGGCGTATCCGGTCAAAGGGAGCAGCAGGATCTGGGGGCCGAACTGCAGGGCCATGACAATGCCCACGGCAGTGGCGTTGTTGTCGGTCAGCTGGGTGAGCACCAGCCAGTCCTGGGCAGTGCGCTGCATCCAGGTGCCGATGTTGGAGACAAAGGCAGCAAAGGCCCAGAGCCTGTAGTTGTACCCCTTGAGGGGGCGGAATATGCCCATCATGACGGCATCCCTGGGTTTGCTGGGAAAACTGGCGATATGACGTAGGTGTTCATTGTCGGGATTTGTTTGAAAGATGTGTGAAGAGGGGCGGGTAAGGCTCAGGATTCGCACAGGCGCTTGAGCAGGGCGGTGGCGGCGGAAATGGTCTTCCGCTCTTCTGGGGCGAGGGTGCCGATGGCCGTGGTGAGCCACTCCCTCCGGAGAAGTCTTCTGCGCTGCAGGGTCTTGACGCCCTTGTCGGTGATGGCGAAAAGTATCCGGCGGCCGTCGCCGGGGTCGGGGCGCCGTTGCACCAGCTCCTCCTGCTCCAACGCGGCCAGGGTGGCGCCCATGGACTGTGGTTTCACGGATTCCATGCGCGCAAGATCAGCGGTGCTGATCCATTCGTTTTCGTTCAGTCTGGCCAGGGCCACGGCCTGGGACAGGGACAGTTCCGTGGGGTTTGATTCGGTGCGCAGCTTGCGTTGTAGCTGGCAGGTGGCCAGCATGAGTTCCTCCACCACGGCGTCCAGGGAGGGTGTGTTGCTCGGCGTGTCATTCATGAAATGAGGATATATCTCATCAGGCAAACTTGCAAGTTTGCCTGTCGAGTTTTCCGGGGATAAAGAGTGAAGTCGTCCCTATGCTTGACGGGGCAGCTTCTGAGAAAACGCCTCCAACCGGATGCCCCTCGGAAAAAGCTCTATTATTTTCACTGGAAAACCGTTAGGCGCGTTGAACGCGGCCTTGGGTACAGGCATGACTGTTTCCGCGAATTGGATGTTCACACTTTGACAATCACAAGGGGCATTACATAGTGCACGCTCGATTTCTTCTCCTCCTGTTCATGCTCGTTCTTCCGCTCCCTGTCCTTGCGGGCGCAACCGCCCGGGATCAGATTACGGTCACGGCCCCTGATGCCGTGGGGGTGGGGCAGCCGTTTCTTGTCCGTATCTCCTCCGCGCATGAGCTGAGCGGAGTGGAGGTGATGTGGGACGGGAAGCCCGTGCGCCCTTCGATGACCAGGAAAGAGGGGGAGTCCTACGCACTGATCCTGCTGGGCACGCGTCTCACAGAGGAGCGGACCGCCATCGCCCTGGAGATCAAGGCGCGTTTACAGGGGGAGGGAGGAACGGAGGGGCATGAGTATGCGCAGCGCAGAGACATCCGCGTGGCCCCCCACGAGTATCAACGTGAGGTCCTCTCCGTGCCTCCGAAAATGATCACCCCGCCAAAGGAGTTGCAGGAGCGTCTGGACAGGGAGCGTGAGAGGGCGTTGGCCGCCATACGGACCATATCCGAGCAGCGTAGTTGGCAGCTTCCCTTCTGCCTTCCGGTGAAGGGGAAGATGCTCAGCCGCTTCGGACTGCACCGGGTTTTCAACGGAGAGGTGAAGCGCCGTCACAAGGGGTTGGATTTCCGCGCGTTCCTGGGAACGCCGGTGCACCCCATCGCCCCGGGCACGGTGATGCTGGTGGGGGATCACTATTACGGGGGGAACTGCGTGTTCATCGACCACGGCAACGGGGTGATCTCCTCATCCGTGCACCTGTCCAAGGTGCTCGTGGGGCAGGGGGATGAGGTGACCTGCGACGACACCATCGGCCTGTCGGGCGCCACGGGCAGGGCCACGGGCGCGCATTTGCACGTGAGCGTGTTTGTGCAGGGCGTGGCCGTGGATCCCGAGCCGCTCTTCAAGATGAGTACGAAGTAAGTACAATTAAAGATTATTCAAATACGTAAGATCAATTGTGAATGAATCAACTGAAAACGAGACACAATGATTAGTCAGGAAGTCATGTTGTTTACAAAGATTGATTTGTAAAAAAAGGAGCCCTGGAGGTAATTTTTCACAGAGCTCCCAACAGTAGATAAATCTGCTATTTAGGTCTTGTAAGTAGCATGAACAGGCCAAGAATAAAATCACCAACTACCCATATTGTAATGATCATCATCGCACCGATACCAGTACCTATCACAGTGCCTGCCTGCTCGGCAGTAGAGAGTGCTTCAACGCCTTTAGTGGCAGAATTTACACCACCAATAAGCCATATGGGCATAAGAATGTTATAAGCAATGAAAGCCCATTTAATTATTTTTCCGAAAAAACTTCGAGTGGGTTTTCGAAGTTGTAAGCCGCATTTGGGGCATTTAAGTGCGGAGTCACTAACTTCAGAAGAACAATCGGGGCAGTGGATGAGAGGCATTCTTCCTCCTTTCAAGTTGAGGATCAGCTGTTCTTATTGATGGTGTGAAATTTGAAAAGAAACTCAGGTTGCTTCATTGAACCCTGAATGGTTAGGCTTGTTTCATGAAAATGATCTTGCTTGGAAGGAAAAAAAGATCCCGAAAATTCGATTACATCGCCAACGGACAAGTCAGACAGTGTCAAGTACATATTACTACTTTTATCGATTAAAGTGTTGTAGTTGCTGTCAGAGAAAGAATTGTTCATCGTTGCAAGAGATATGTCTTGATTGATTTTAACATAGAGTATTGCCTTGCCTTCCGAATTTGTTGATAAACGATCAATTTTTCCAATCCATGACTGAATAGATCGGTTTATGGAAGAGTTTTGCAATGCTACTTTCCTTTTGTCTCTTGCCATAGATTCCTGTACTTCATTTTTAGCGTTCAAAAAATCTTTCATACTTGTAGTTATAAGCTCAATAAACATATTTTGATCTGCTGGAGTGATGTGTTTGTCTTCAGATGTTTCTTTTGCTACCTTTTCACTGCTATTGTTTGTAGAAATGCTAGGTTGCTTACTGTCTGTTAAAAAAACAGTTGTTTTTGAGTCCTTTGTTTGTGTTTGTGTTTTTTTTGTTTTCTCACTTGGTAATATGGCAGCGGCGATAGATAATACTAAAAAAATGACCGCTATTATGCGGATGACAGGCCTTTTTTTCTGTTTACCTCCGCAGTGTGGGCAAGTTTTGGCAGATTTAGCAATATCAGCTCCGCATGTTGAACATTTTACAAACAAGCTTTTACTTCCCATTGAGTCCTCCGTGGTATCTAGCTGATGAATGGGTATTTCGGGATCATTATTACCCGGAACACAAAATAATTTACACCGTGCTCCGGCGGCTTCGCCGCAAGGTCCCGTCTTTGGCGGGACCGTCCTTATGTCTTCGAGCTACAAAATGAAAAGCATTTTGTGCTCTCAGTAGTATGTCAAGTTTATAAGAGCAATTAGTTAGACCGATGAGTCTGCAGTGCTTTAAATGTATGTATGGCTATGCCGACAGATCGATCTAGATAGAGAATTAAAATAACAGTTGTGTGAGTTATTCTCATTTTTCTATCTACTCGTGACTATGTTATGCTTTGAAGCAACGATTTGTCAAAATTATTTTTGACGATTTTAATATTTCGATGTTATGTTAAAGCAGTAATCGCAATTTATTCATCGTTTAACTAATAAATTGTAGATGCTGGCGCTTAAGTTGGGAATGTAGCTGGCAACCGGGAAGTCTATTTGAAGAGTCCCTATGTAAAAATTTCTACAGCACGTGGTATAGTGTTGTTCGTCTTCTTCAATTACTATAATTATTGATCATATTTTCTTTACAGCTCAATGCAAGTCGATCCACCACACATGCCACAGGAGGGAGAAATGCGTTCCAGCTTGAGATGTTTGTTGTTCATCCTCGCGGCAATCGTGCTTTATCCGGCTCCGGCAGTGTCCGGGCCCGACTTTCCAGCCGGTTTCCCATCGGAGTTTCCCTTGTTTCAGGGGTGCGAGGTGATCCAGGTCATGACCATGGAGGGCAACGACCCGGTGTTGCTGGATTGCGGTTCCACGCCCCTGGAGGATATCTCCGGGTTTTATTCGGCCGCGGCAAAGGACGCGGGCTGGGAGATGCTCATGGAGACGAAAACTCCCGAGGGGGTCTTCTTTCTGGTTGAAAAGGGCGAGAAGGCCTTTCAGGTCCAACTGGGCACCGAGAGCGGCACCACCCAGGGCGGTTTGACCTATGTGAGCAAACAGCAGTGACGACCGCCCTATAATATTGAAGAAATTTGCTATCCGCGCATCCGGCGGACACGAGGGAAGGGCATCCGGCATGGGCTGGGTGCCCTTTTCCGTTCCGATTGGAAACGCATCGAATGCTGCAGCCAGAAGCTATTCATTTTTTGGGGAGTGTCTTCAACATCTGTTGAAGGCACAGCCCTTGGGATGCTATAATTTTTTCATTCCTGGAATGTCTCATAAAGATAAGTTGTTACGGTGATATGTGTCGAAAGTGATCAGTTTTTGTTCACTTGATTCAACAATTTTTGTTGATCTCAACAAAATTATATGTAAATGTCAGCTTAGCAAACTTGTGAAACCCTAGTGTGAGAAATGCCATGAGACATGAGGATATTGCGCTTTTTGAAACAATGAAGCGGGTGGCTGACGGCCTGGCTTCGGCCCTGGGCAAGAGCTGCGAGGTGGTGCTGCACGATTTTTCCGACCTCAGCAGATCCCTGATCCACGTGGCCGGAAACATCACCGAGAGAAAGATCGGCGCCCCCATCACGGACCTCGTGTTCAAGGCATACAAGGATCTGGGCGACGACGTGGATGATCTGGCCGGATACAGGACCATTTTTCAGGGGCGGGTCATGAAGTCCTCCACCACCTTCCTGCGCAACAGCGAGAACAAGGTGGTGGGGTGCATGTGCATCAACCTGGATGTCACGGATTTTCTCAATGCCAAGTCCGCGCTGGAGGAGTTCACACTGTTTGCGGAGAACACCCCCCATGGCCTGGAGCGCTTCGCCTCCTCCTTTCAGGAAACCCTGGAGTCCATACTGGACGAGGTGGTGCGGGAGATGGGCAAGCAGCCCGCCACCATGGACAAGGACGAGCGTCAGGAGTTCATCCGGAGGTTGAACGCTCGCGAAGTCTTCGTGTTCAAGGGGGCGGTGAACCAGGTGTCGCGATTGTTCGGCGTTACACGATATACTGTTTATAACGATCTAAAAGAGATCCGCGAGGCCGAGTGATCGGTCAGGAGCGGAGGAGGTGAGTCGCATGTCCATGAAGGCTATCGCCACGGAGCAAGCTCCGCAAGCTGTTGGTCCCTATTCCCAGGCTGTTTTGTCCGGCGGTTTTCTGTTCGCGTCCGGCCAACTGCCCATCGATCCGGCCACCGGCAAGATGGTGGAGGGCTCCATTCAGGACAAGACCAGGCAGTGTCTCAAGAACCTGACCGCTGTGGCCCAGGCCGGGGAGACCTCTCTGGCAAACGCGGTGAAGCTGACCGTTTTCCTCACCGACATGGGGAATTTCGCCGCGGCCAATGAAGCCTACAAGGAGTTTTTCAACGCTCCCTTTCCAGCGCGCAGCGCCATTCAGGTGGCCGCGCTTCCCTTGGGCGGGGAGATCGAGATCGAGGCCATTTTTTCCGTCTGACAATAATAACTTGTTTTAGGAGGAATTGATGAAACGCTTGATGACATCTTTGGTTCTCGCTGTGGCTTTTGTCGTGGTGGCCGCGGGCATGTCCTTTGCCGGTGACTATCCCAAACGCAACCCCAAGATCATTGTCCCCTTCGCCCCGGGCGGCGCTGTGGACTTCACCTGCCGCCTCATCGCCGAGGTGGGGCAGCAGTTCTTCGACGGCAAGAAGCTGGTGGTGGAGAACATGCCTGGCGGCGGCGCTGTCATCGGACAGACCTACGTGTCCAAGGCCAAGCCCGACGGCTACACCATCCTGGCCTACACCTCCTCCGTTGTGAACAACCCTATCACCAAGAAGACCACCTACACCCACAAGTCCTTCCAGCCCGTGGTCATGTACTGCTTTGACCCCGAGGTCCTGGTCGTTTCCAAGGACTCCCCCTACAAGACCCTGAAGGAATTCATCGATGCCGCCAAGGCCAAGGAGCTTTCCGTGGCCACCCCCGGATTCTCCACCTCCCACCACGTCGCGGCCCTGGTGCTGGAGAAGAAGGCCGGCGTGAAGTTCAGCTACATCCACAACGAAAGCGCGGCCATGCAGCTGCAGCAGCTCATGGGCGGACACGTTGACGCGGGCTTCATGTCCTCGGGCGAGGCCAGTGGCTACATGAAGGACGGCACCATCCGCGTGCTGGGCATCATGCAGGAGGAGCGTCACCCCGAGTTCGAGGGCGTGCCCACCTTCCGTGAGACCAATGTCGACATGCTGTGGGGCACCTTCCGCGGCCTGGCCGTGCCCAAGGACACCCCCAAGGACGTTGTCGCGTATCAGGCCGAGGCCTTCAAGAAGGTCATCGAGGACGCCAAATTCAAGGCCGACATGAAGAAGGCCGGCTACCCCGTGGTCTACCGTGGCCCCGAGGCCTTCGAGAGCTACGTGGAAAGCGTGGCCGAAGTGATGCAGGAAATCCTGCCCACGCTGAAGAAATAGTGTTGTCGCGCGCCCCCTTTCATTATGAAGGGGGGCGCCTCCAGCCATAGGTATCCGGAGGAGCCTCCATGTTGCTTAGATCTATCGATGCATGGCTTTCCCTGGTCTTTTTCGCCCTGGGCATCGTCATCTACGTCACCGCCTCGGGGTATGACGACATCCCCTCGCGGTTCCCCATTCTGCTGGCATTTTCCTTCATGGCGCTATCAGCCCTGCTGTTCGTGAACACCCTTTTCAAGCTGCGGAAAATGGACACGTCCAAGGCCGGTTTCGGAGGCGCGCGTTACGTCATGCCCGGCATGGTCACAGCGGGTATGTGCGCCTATGCCGCAGCCCTGGATTTCGCGGGCTTCATCGTCCCCTCGGTGCTGCTGATGCTTTTTGTTGCCTGGGTGCTTGGGTACAGGCGCGCGGGCCTTCTGCTGCTCGTCTCCCTGCTCTTCGTGCTGGCCGTGTATGGCGTCTTCGGCCTGCTGCTGGGAGTACCGCTGCCGCATCCGCCGTTCATGGAATAACCAACAGAATACATTTTTCCTCGCAGAGAGAGTCATGGAACATATCATAGCATCACTACTCCATTTGGCCGATCCCACGGTATTCCTCTTCCTGCTGGGCGGCGTGGCCGTAGGCCTTGTTGTCGGCTCCATACCCGGGCTCAACGACAGCATCACCCTGGCCGTGCTCATTCCGGTAACCTTTTCCATGGACCCGGACTACGCCTTCCCCCTGCTCGTGGGGATCTATTGCGCGGCCTGCTACGGCGGGTCCATTCCGGCGATTCTCCTGCGGATCCCGGGCACGGCGTCGTCCGTGGTCACAGCCCTGGACGGCTACGCCATGGCGCAGAAAGGCCGTGCGGGCGAAGCTCTGGGTATTTCCACCACCAGCTCGGTGTTCGGTGGCATCACCAGCTCCATCATTCTGCTCTTTTTCGCCCCCATCCTGGCGAGCTACGCCCTGAAGTTCGGACCCCCGGAATATTTCGCCCTGGCCCTGCTGGGCCTCTCCACCGTGGCGGGCATGTCCGGCGGCAACATGGTCAAGAGCCTGATCGTGTGCGTCATCGGCCTGGTCATCTCCACAGTGGGGATCAGTCCCCTGACTGGATACCCCCGATTCACCCTGGACAATCCCAACCTGTATGACGGCATCCCCTTCATCCCCATGCTCATCGGGCTGTTCGGCGTCACCAGCGTGCTGGAGCTGGCCGAGACCATCTGCGAATCCAGGCTGCGCAGCAAGGCGGGCGAGAAGGTGGAGGTGAACATCCCCACCATCGGCCGCGTGCTGCCCAAGTGGCCCATGGTCAAGCGGCTGCTGCCCACCTGGGTGGTTAGCTCGGGCATCGGCAATATCATCGGCATCATCCCGGGCGCGGGCATGCTCATGGCCATCTACATGGCCTATGACCAGGCCGTGCGCAGCAACAAGGACAAGGAATTCGGCACGGGAGTTCCAGAGGGCGTGGCCGCGCCCGAGGCAGCCAACAACGCGGTTGTGGCCAGCTCCATGGTGCCTCTGCTGTCCCTGGGCGTTCCCGGCAACTCGACCTCGGCCCTGTTTCTCGGGGCGTTGCTCATCCAGGGACTGCGCCCCGGCCCGTCCCTGTTCCGCGACACCCCGGACATCGCCTACCTCATCGTGGTCTGCTTCCTGGTGGCCAACATTCTCATGGCACCCATGGGCATCTTTCTGGGGCGCACGCTTTCCAAGCTGATCTTCAAGCTCCCCCGCGAGGTGCTGGGAGCCTGCATCTCCATTCTCTGCCTCACCGGCGCCTTCGCTGTGGGCAACAACGTGTTCAACGTCTGGGTGGCCATCGGCTTCGGCGTTCTGGGCTACGTGTTCAACAAGTGCGATCTGCCGCACTCCCCCCTGATCCTGGCCGTGGTGCTCGGCGCCATGATGGAGCGGGGCCTGTTCCAGAGCCTGACACTGTCCCATGGTTCGCTGACGATCTTTGTCACGCGCCCCATCAGCTTGGTGCTGCTCATCGGCGCGCTGTTCTTCGTGGCAACGCCCCTGGTCAAGGCGCTGTACCGCCGCCACAAGGCATCCAGGGCGGCCGGAGCTTAAAAGTATTCAGGGAAAATGCCGGGGGGGAAAGGTTCTCCCTCCGGCCTTCCTTCCAAAGAGTAATAATTATAAGCCGGTAGAATTTAGAAAGTTCAGGAAAAGGGAGCCCGAGGCAAGGCCATTCTCGAAAAGGTTCCTCGGCAACTCCTCAAACAAGAATCATTTCATTCAACAATAGAGGAAACACATGGCGCATATCATTGATTCGGAATTCTACGGGGCCAGCTGGTGCACGCCTGAGATGCGTGAGGTTTTCGACGACCGCAAGCGCTATCAGCGCTGGCTGGATATTGAGGTGGTGCTCGCCGAGGTGCAGGCCGGGCTGGGCGTTATTCCGGCCGAGGCCGCCGCCGAGATCAAGGCCAAGGCCGTGATGGCGGAGCTGGACACCGATTTCATCAAGGAGGAGCTGGCCAAGACCGGGCACTCCCTCGTGCCCCTGCTCAAGGCGGTGCAGAAGCGCTGCGCAGGCAATCTGGGCGAGTACATCCACTACGGGCCCACCACTCAGGACATCGAGGACACCGGCGGCGTCCTGGAGATGAAGGAGGCCTCCAAGCTGATCTTCAGGGACCTGGCGCGGCTGGAAAAGACGCTGCTGGCGCTCTCCGAAAAGTACGCCGGATTTCCCATGGCCGGCCGTACCCACAACCAGCAGGGCCTGCCCATCACCCTGGGCCTGAAGTTCGCCAACTGGGCGGCAGAGCTGCGCAGGGGCATGGAGCGCGTCAAGGACATGCGCAAGCGCGTGTTCGTGGGCATGCTGCACGGCGGCACCGGCACCATGGCCGGGCTGGGCGAGCAGGCTTATCCCACGGCCAGGGGCGTCATGAAGGCCCTGGGGCTCGAACTTCCTCCCACGGGCTGGGGCAGCGCACGCGACATCGTGGCCGAGTACCAGACCGTGCTGGGCCTGCTGGCCGGAACCGTGGGCCGCATCGCCAACGAGATCTTCCAGCTCGCCCGCACCGAGATCAACGAGTTTCAGGAACCCCTCGGGGAGCATTACGTGGGCAGCAGCACCATGCCCCACAAGCGCAACCCCGAGGTCACGGAGTTCATCGTGGCCATGACCCGCGTGGTCATGAGCAACGTGCAGCTGGCCCTGCAGTCCATGCTCTCGGAGCACGAGCGCGACACGCGCTGTTGGCGCCTGGACTGGCACTCCATCCCCGAGAGCAGCATGATGCTGCACAAGGGGCTGTCCGCCCTGGTGTTCGTGGTGGAGGGGCTGTGCATCAACGAGGAGCGCATCACAGAGAACCTGGACATGCTCCACGGCATGCTCTTTTCCGAGGCCCTGATGTTCAAGCTCGGGGAAAAGGTGGGCAAGCAGACCGCGCACCATCTGATCCGGGACACCATCCTGGCCGCCACCGCGCCCAAGGGCAAGACCTTCCGCGAGCTGCTGTTCGAGACCCCGGAGATCGCCGCCAACCTCTCCCAGGAGGAACTCGGCGAGCTCATGGACTACTCCAAGCACATCGGACAGTCCGAGGGGCAGGTCAAGGATGTCATCGCCGCTGCCAAAGAGTTGGGCGCCACGGATAAGGACTTCATGGATTGTTGATGGACGTCGCGAGGCACCTGCTGAAGGCGCTGACTAATCACGTTTTTCGGAAGTGCTGTGGAATTGTTCGCCGGCAAGGCGCTGTAACAGGGCCGACGGGCAATTCTGCAGTGTTCCCCTAGGAGTATCAGATGGATTTGCATGAGTTTTTCACCAACGAAGTGAAACCGGCCATGGGCTGTACCGAGCCTGTCGCCGTTGCCCTTGCCGCGTCCATCGCGGCCCGGGAGTTTGACGGAGAGATCGAGGAAGTGGAGCTCGAAGTCTCCCTGAATATATACAAGAACGGCCGGGATGTGGGCATCCCAGGCACCAACGGCCTTCGCGGCAATCGTATCGCCGTGATCCTGGGCGCCCTTGCCGGAGACCCGGAAAAGGGGCTGCTGGTGCTGGAGAACGTGCCCGAGGCCGCCGTTACCAAGGCCAAGGCCATGGTGGAGGGCGGTAAGGTCAAGGTCACCGTGCGCGAGGAGGGCCCCACCATCTATGTGGCCGTTACCCTGCGCAACGCGGACTGCGAGGTCTGCGCCGTGATCCAGGACCGCCATGACCTGCTGCATAGCCTTACCAAGAACGGAAAGCCCCTCTATGAGCTGTCGGACAGCGGCGACTCCGCCCCTGCCGGTTCACCGGCCTATCTGGACGAGCTCAAGGAGATGGGCATCCAGGACCTCTGGGACCTGGCCAGCTCCCTGGACGACAAGCTCGTGGACTACATGCTCGAAGGCGTTGAGATGAACATGGGTGTGGCCAAACAGGGCCTTGACGGCACCTGGGGCCTGGGCGTGGGCCTGACCCTGGAGTCCCACAAGGACAACTCCGGCCTGCTGGCCACGGTGAAGAAGCTGGCCGCGGCCGCAGCCGACGTGCGCATGTCCGGGAAATCCGCCCCTGTCATGAGCAGCGCTGGCAGCGGCAACCATGGCATCACCGCCATCATCCCGGTGGCCGTGGTGGCCGAGTCCGAAGGCGCCTCCAAGCGCGCCATGGCAGAGGCGGTGGCCTTCAGCCATCTGGTCACCGGCTACGTCAAGACCTACACCGGCCGCCTCACCCCCATCTGCGGGTGCTCGGTGGCTGCCGGGGCCGGCGCGGCCGCCGGAATGGTCCGCGCCCTGGGCGGTACTGCCGACATGGCCGAACACGCAGTGGCCTCGCTCATCTCGTCGCTCATGGGCATGCTCTGCGACGGGGCGAAAGGCTCCTGCGGGCTCAAGGTCTCGGCCGCGGCAGGAGAGGCCTATGCCGCCGCGCTCATGGCCATGGACAAACGCGGAGTGCAGCAGGACGAGGGGCTCGTGTCCCCGGATTTGAAAACCACCTGCAGCGCCCTCGGCGACCTCTGCTCCAGGGCATTCGCCAACGCGGACAAGGTCATCGTGGAAATCCTGCGGCTCAGGCCGGATAGTTAGGGAAGCGCCGCATAATTGCCCGCTGGCTTTGTTGCTGCGAAAAAGGCAAATCCTCGTGTATGTTTACATACACGTCGGCCTTGCCTTTTCCTTGCGCCTCGCCAACGAACAATTCTACAGCACTTCCTTCGAATAATGCGTAGGGGATAGCGCTCCCCTTTCTCATACTTTCAAAATAGTTGTTTCCCTCACATGTCTCCTCCTTCGGAGATCAGGTTGCCAGAAACCCCCGGTTCGCCGGGGGTTTCGCTTGTTCATTATACATCCGTATGCCCTCGCTAAAAGGGGAGTTCCAAAAAGGCGAAGCCTTTATATAGGTTGAAGTAATATCTTCCTTTAGATATAAAATAATTATCCTGGTTTCTGACACCCAATTAGGAGAGCGACAATGGAAAACAGTAGAGGGTATACGCATTGAAATTACTTATATCACGTTGTTTGGGCTCCCAAATTACGCCGTAAGATCATCTACGGTAAATACAAAAAACGGTCCTTCCGGGTTTACCGTGGGTAGGCCTGTAGTGTAAGCGGCCCTCCAGGAGGTGCCCCCATGCGTGACGTTGAATTGTACGCCCAGATATTGGGCATTCAGAGCCCCTGGTTTGTTGGAAACGTCGATCCGCAAACTGAAGCCGGTCGAGTGGACATCCGGCTCGAGCATGAAACCCGTGCTGTCTGGCGCTGCCCAGAGTGTGGACGAGAATTGACCTGCCGAGACCATGCCGAGGAACGCGCATGGCGACACCTGGACACTTGCCAGTTCAAGACTTTCATTCACGCCCGCATTCCGCGGGTGGACTGCCCGGACCATGGCGTTCGCTAGGTAAGCGTCCCCTGGGCCGAGCCAGGATCGCGTTTCATTTTACTCATGGAACGTATGATCATCGATGTCATAAGCGAATGCGCCACCATTGAGGGCGCGCGAAAGCTCATGCGTATCTCATGGGACCAGACCTGGGGCGTGATGGAGCGAGCCGTCAAACGCGGCAGAGCCAGGAAAGAGGCACGAACGATCAGCTATTTGGGTGTCGACGAGAAGGCTTTCCGCAAAGGTCACAGCTACATGACCGTGGTCTGCGATCTGATGCGCGGCACAGTGGAGTACGTGGCCGAAGAGCGCAAAAAAGCGAGTCTCGAGGGCTTCTTCAAGGGACTGAGCGAGGGGCAGCTCGATGCCATCAAGGCTGTGACCATGGACATGTGGCCAGCCTACTTCCTTGCTACCATGAAATGGGTACCGGATGCTGGACGCAAGATCGTCTTCGACCGCTTTCATATCATGCAGCATGTAGGTGAGGCGATGGACAAGGTACGGCGTCAGGAGCACAAGGCGCTCATGGCCAAAGAGGATGACACCCTCAAGGGCAGCAAGTATTTATGGCTGTATTCACAGGAGAATTTTCCGCAGAAGCATCAGGTTCGTTTCGAGGCGCTCAAAGAAGCGAATCTGAAAACGGCCAAGGCCTGGGCCATGAAGGAAAGTCTACGAGGGTTGTGGAAGTATCTCAGCCCGGGCTGGGCCAATCGGTTTCTGAAGAAGTGGTGCACGTGGGCAACGCGTTCAGGACTGGGGCCAATGAACAAGGTGGCCAAGATGCTGCTCGATCACGCCGAAAATATCGTGACGTTCTGCCGGCACCGCATCACCAACGCCGTAGCCGAGGGCCTCAACAGCAAGATCATGTCAATCAAGCGGCGAGCTTGCGGGTACCGCAACAAGAAGCACTTCAAAACGGCGATATACTTCTTCTGTGGCGGGCTGAACCTCTACCCGGCCCTTAGCAAAACCGGGGCCACCCACTGAGTTTCCGGAAGGACCAGAAAAAAGGAAACAACAGGTCGGACCGACTTTCGGTGAACCTGATCGTGTCCGGGGCTGAAAAAGCCGATTAACCGATAAGGACCGAAAGTGCGGATATTCCATCAGGGCGCTGCCAAGTAGGCATGACGCCGGATATACGTTTGCATCCGATGAGCTTTGTTTCGAAATTCTTGCTTGACTCCGGGACGGGGCCATATACGGACAGGAATGTAAGAGAGTGAACTCCCCCTTGAGCACATCACTGTGTTTTCATCTCTCATGCGCAATATCCTGTCACTGCGCTGCTTTGAGTTCCTTGATGATATCAAGCAGATTTTCAGCCAACGACGCCACATCCTGGATTGCAGTGACGGATTGCGCGACCCCGGCACTGGTTTCAGCACTGATGCGGTTGATGTCCTCGATTGTGCGGGTGATTTCTTCGCTTGTGGCGGATTGCTCCTCCGCAGCGGTCGCGATCCCTTGTGCCATGGATGTCGAATGATCGACAATGACCACGATCTCGTCCAGGATTTCTCCAGCCCGATGAGCCCGGTCAATGGTCCGGTTTAGGGCCGCCTCTATCACCTCTCGCTTGCTCACGGTCGATTGAACGGATTCCTGAATGCCCTTGATGGCCTGTCCCACCTCCGATGTCGCGGACATGGTTTTTTCGGCCAGCTTGCGCACTTCGTCAGCAACCACGGCGAAGCCACGCCCCGCCTCGCCAGCGCGGGCGGCCTCGATGGCGGCGTTGAGAGCCAACAGGTTCGTCTGGTCGGCGATGTCAGAAATGACGCTCATGACGTTTCCAATGGATTCCGCCTTGCTGGCAAGGTCGTTCATCACGGATGCGAGTTCCGTGTTCGATGCCTGGATATCGGAAATGGACTCAATGGTGCTGGCTACCTCGGTCTTTCCGGCCTGCGCCTGATCACGGCCCTTCTCGGCACTGCTAGCCGCGTCCTCTGAACTCTTGGCCACGTCGAGCACCGTGGCGTTCATCTCCTCCATAGCCGTGGCGGTTTCCGACACGCGTTGACTCTGGATTTCCGCACCTTGCTGTATCTCTTCCGTCTGTTGAGCCAGCTCAGTGGCCGATGACGACAGCCGTTCGGAGATGGTTGCCGCCTGATCGGCGGCAGTGCGCATGGTTTCCATCAATGTCGTGATGTGGCCTTCCTTTTCCCTTGCTTCGTCCAGGGCCTCGGCGGCCTTGGTGGCCTGGGTGGCGGCCTCGGCCGATTTGGCTTCGGCTTCCGCCATGCTCTTTTGCAAATGGGCGACCATTGAGGTGATATCCCCATGCAGGGCGGCAAGCTCGCCCGAAAACCCAGAAGCGTCCCACTCCTCGCATTTCCCCTCGGCCACGTCTCTTGCGTAGCCCTGCAAGCGCCGCAGCGGGCCAAGTATGGATCGAATGACCAGGATGATGGCGACCATAATGACGATTCCGGCAACCACCTCGATGGCAAGGGTCAACGCCTGGATGCGATCGACGGCTTCGACGCGTTTGTCATTGGCGTCGGCGGCCAATCCTTCAATGACGGGTTCGAGATCATGCACGTTGTCTTCGAAGACCTGCTTACCTTGCTCCACAGCCTGAAACTGCGCCACATAGGACTCGAAGCCTTCTTGATAACGCGCCAGGAGTTCCAGCATGTTGGACTGCAGGTCGCCCGTGACCGTCGGGGACTGCTTCACCTGCGTCACCATGGTCGCCATGTCGGCCTCGAATTTGTCCAGGTACGTGATGTCGCCGCGCAGCATGAAATCCTTTTCACGTCTGCGAAGCATGAGCATGGCCGCCTTGAGGATGTCGCTGTCCTGCTCGTCGATCAGTCCCTCCACCTTGTGGATGGCCCTGCGGAGACTCCCCTTCAACCCGTCCTCTTCAGAGAGTCCCATGGCTTCTAGCTCTTCGACCACCTGGGCAAACGAAGCTCCGTACTTGCTGAACAGCTCTCTGGCCTGCGCCGCTTTCCCAGCAAAATAAGGAT
Source organism: Desulfovibrionaceae bacterium (assembly GCA_963674665.2). Classification (GTDB taxonomy): domain Bacteria; phylum Desulfobacterota; class Desulfovibrionia; order Desulfovibrionales; family Desulfovibrionaceae. Next base: position 181,332 of record CAXXPL010000004.1, read on the forward strand.
CGGCAGCGGCGATTTCGTCCAGAATCTCGTTGTTGGCAGTCACGACTTCCTGCACGGCCACGGCAAGCTTCGGGTCCAGGCGGGCCAGGAAATCCTTCTCCCTCCGCCTAGCTTGCAGCATTTGCACCTCGGATTCAAGAGCGAGGGTCTCAACTCTGGTCGCCTTGTCGATCATGTCGCTGCCGATCATGTTGACGGCAAAAACAAGGCCTAGTCCCAAAAGGGCAAAGGCGCCAACGATGAACAACTTGACCCGTATCGACATCGCCTACTCCTGAAGCTTTGTGGTAAAAGAATGTGTTGGTCAATTTGCTAATAGTATCCGCTCATAAGGTTTTTTGCAAGGATCTTGGCTTGTTTTGGTCATGACGTTTGTTCTTTTAGGGGGTGTTCTTTATCTAGCGATGCAATTAAATTATGTATTTGATGTCTTATGTATTTTTTACTATATGTATTTTTTGTGTATATTATTTATCTTTTTTTATTATTAGTCGATTATCTTTGATACATTTTGTTTAAAAAATATTGAAGGAGAAAATACTATGAATAGAGTACAGCCAATAGGACGCCTAGGAACAGAACCAAGAGGCGGAGTAGCAAACGGTAACGTGTCCAACAACATCTGTGATGTGGATTGGGGTAGAGTTTTCTTGGACACCGAATTGGGGTTTGGAATTGATCCCCAGGTGGCTGCTCATGACCAAATTAGAAACTCCAGAAGGTTTGCCCAAGCGATTTTGGGCGCAGCATAAGACCGAGATCGTTCTGCGGCTCTTACGTGGCGAAGATATCGAACTCGTCAGCCGTGAAGTAGGCAAAACAGCTGCCGAACTGACTCGCTGGAAAGAGGCTTTCCTTGCCGCCGGCGCTGAAGGACTCAAGAAGCGTCCAGAGAAAGATGAAACCGAAATCAAACGACTTAATGAAAAGGTCGACGAGCAAACCATGGAAATCGGGTTGCTCCGCGAAAAAATAGCGCGAATGGAGCAAGGTCGCCCTTTGGCGTTCCGGAGGTCGAGAAAATGAGCCAGTCTATCTCGTCCTCCGCAGGAAAAAAGTGTGGACTGGCGCTGGTATGCACTATCTGGGGCATCCCCCGATCGACCTATTACTGGCACATAAATTTTCCAAGGGACACGCCGAGCCGACGGGAGCCGATTGGGGTGCATACCGATGAAGAGCTTGTTGTGAATATCCGCCAAGTTTTGACGGAAAGTCCCTTTATCGGCGAAGGCTATCGCAAGGTATGGGCACGCCTGAGGGCGAGATCCATTCGAACCTCACCCAAGCGGGTTCTTCGCCTCATGCGGCAAAATGTCCTGCTGGCCAAAAAACGGGGAGGGAAACCTCGTGGTCCAAAGGTACACGAAGGCACGATAAAAACTGAACGAGTCGATGAAATGTGGGGTTCAGACATGACCACGACGTTGACGACCTCTGAAGGCAATGCTTACATCTTTTTTGTCGTGGACCATTCCTGTCCGGTTAACATGCTAAAGCCAATAATGGATAACATTCTTCAATCTTTGTATTTTTGTCAGGTGGTTTGAAGAAAGCTTCCAGGTCAGTTCGCTTGAGCACGTTGCGCTGGAGTAGTTGCAGCATTTCCTGCAGGCTCCACCCGATTTTTGATCGAAACTTCAGATACGCCAGAAGCAGATGGACGATCATCGCTACGAAGACCTGGCTCAGCACCGCGTTTTCAGAGTTCCCAACGAACGTCTTGAGTCGCAGCGTCTGCTTGATCAGGCGAAAGAAGATCTCTATCCGCCAGCGTTCCTTGTAAATGTCCGCAATTGTCTTTGCTGACAACGTGAAATGGCTGGTTAAAAACACGTAGTGCTTGCCGGTTTCGCGGTCACGGTATCCCACGCGACGTAGCCGCAGCGCTTTAACACGCGTTTGGACTTCAATCTCTTGATCCGAGATCACGCCCTGTTTTTTGTTTACTTGGCGGCGTTTGAGCACCTTGTATGAAGCATTTTTCTTGAGTCGGGTGACGAAGTGCACGCTTGCGTCGAGGAGCGTCGCAAACCATGGATAACTCACGTACCCTCGATCAAAGGCAACAATGGAGCCCTTTGGCAGTTGGAGCGTCTTGGCCATTTTTGCCTCGTGTCGGCGGGCGTTGGTCACATGCACAAAGGCGGGGATGTAACCGTCGTGATCCAGCAAGGTATGGAGCTTAATTCCACCGCGATTTGTTCGAAATTCAGCCCAGGGGAAGCTGGCGAGGTTGAGCTTGACGGTGCTTGCATCGAGACTGAAGAGTTTGTTTTTGAAGCGAAACCTGTGACCAGGTGAGGCCTGTTCGCAGCGTTTGTTGACTGCGCCGAAGAGCCCCTTGTAAGATTCGGCGGGACGTTTGTTGTTGGCATCTGAAACGGTGGATCGCGCCACGGGTTTCACGCCGAGGTGATAAAGTCTGCGCGTGTTTGCGTCGAGGTTGCGGATGCAGTCGCGCATGGATGGCCGCGCGGCGAGGTGGATAAAGGCAAGACAGACAAACTGGCTCCAGCGTGTGAAAACGCGTGGGCTACGCCCAGTTGAGTGGGCTCGCTCGAGGCGGTCAAAATCATGTCTCGGAATCAGAGATAGCAGCTGAGAGAGGATTGTGTTATGATGGGCCACGTCCAAATTCTCCTTTTGTGTGAATTGCTTAGACACCAATTCCATAACACATTCCTTGGAGATTTTGGACGTTTTTCTTTGGGCTTAACCGGACAGGAATGTCGCCGAGTATAAATCCTTTTTATGAAAAGCATGGGTTCTCATTATGGCAAACAATTTCCTGGAAACACACAGAGGCATCCTCGGGTCAATTCGCGAACCGTTGATTCTCCTGGACTCGGAGTTGAGAGTCGTAACTGCCAACTCCGCTTTTTATCGAATTTTCAAGGTCAAACCCGCCGACACAGAGGGCGTGATGATCTACGAACTGGGCGACCGACAATGGGATATCCCCAGGCTAAAGGAATTATTGGAAGATATCCTACCTCATAACACCAGTTTTCATGATTTTGAGGTGAAACATGACTTTGCAACCATTGGGCATAAGAGAATGCATCTGAATGCCCGGCGAATCTACGACCAGGGCGACCTGCCCCAGTTTATTCTGCTGGCCATCGAGGATGTGACCGAACGCGAATATTACAAACAACACCTTGAGGAGCTGGTTCAAGAACGAACGGCCGAAATAGTTAAGCTCAAAGAGCAGCTTGAAGCCGAGAGAGCCTATCTTCAGGACGAAATCAAACTGGTCTACAACCATGAAGACATCGTTGGAAAGAGCGATGCCATAAATTACGTGTTTTTCAAGGTGGAGCAGATTGCTTGCACCGATACGAACGTGTTGATCCTTGGTGAAACCGGGACAGGCAAGGAGTTGATCGCACGCGCTATTCATGGCTCCAGCCTGCGCAAGCATCGCGCCCTGGTCAAGATGAACTGTGCCGCCCTGCCTTCGAACCTCATCGAAAGCGAACTCTTCGGCCATGAAAAGGGCGCTTTCACCGGCGCGCTCTCCAGGCGGCTTGGGCGCTTTGAAGTTGCCGACGGCGCGACCCTGTTTTTGGACGAGATCGGTGAATTGCCGCTGGAACTCCAGCCCAAGCTGCTTCGGGTGATCGAAGACGGAGAGTTCGAACGTTTGGGCAGCTCGGAGACCAGAAAAGTGGATGTGCGCATCATTGCCGCCACCAATCGCGACTTGCAGGCGGAGGTCCAAGATGGCTCTTTCCGCGAGGATCTGTGGTACCGCCTGAACATTTTTCCGATCACCATGCCGCCACTGCGTGATCGCCTGGAAGACATCCCGTTGTTGGCCAAATTTTATATCGACCGTATTTCAAGAAGACTGGGCAAAGCTATCAGGGAGATCCCGGTGGGCGTGATGGATGCGCTGCAACAATACCACTGGCCCGGCAATGTTCGCGAACTGGAGAATGTCCTTGAGAGGGCGGTGATCAACTCCTCTGGCCCCAAGCTGCGGTTGGTGGATGACCTGAAAAGAAACCGCAGAGACGTCTCCAGGCTTGAACAAAGCCTGGAACATGTTGAACGGGACTACATCAAGCGCGTGCTTGAACAGACCGGCTGGAAAGTGAGCGGTAAAGACAGTGCGGCTGAAATCCTGGGTCTGGATCGTAGCACCTTGCGCGCACGTATGCGCAAGCTCAACATCCGCAAGCCGTAATCTCCCCATCGATTTCTAGACCGCCCAATCTCAAACCCTGATGCCCGTAGGCTGGTGAGAATGCGGAACTCTCTACCGGATATCTCCGGTAAAGAGTCCGTGTACCAATCAGCGTTTGTGGCGCCGGCCCAAATTCGGTCTGCCTTCCAAACATGAAGATTCCAAATCATCCTTAAGCTCTGGATTGAGCGTTCGTACTATTTCACTATCAGGTTGTTCTTGACAGATTGCACCCCTTTGACGGTTTGAGCGATTTGCTCGGCATTGTTCGCGGCATCCTGTGTATCAACAAAGCCACTCAGTTGAACGACACTCTGGTAGGTCTCGACGCTGATCTGGAATGACTTGAGGAAGTCGTCCTCCGCCAGCAACGTCTTGACCTTGGTCGTGATGACAGTATCGTCAATATCTTCTCCGGTGCTCGACTGTGAGGATATAAAATCACAACTCGCCAAGCTGAACAGAACGATGAGGACAACCAAACTGCAGAAGATTCCATATTTCGCTTTCAAGAGCATCACTCCTTTTAGATGATTCGCGATTGCACTGACTTGACATCGTCGGATCACAGCCGCCGTCGGCCTTGAATAACATGGATCAGCACGACAATGATGGCTACCACCAGCAGAGCATGAATGACGCCGCCCAGCGTGTAGCCGGTCAACAGGCCCAGTGCCCATAAAATGAGAAGTATCACGATTATTGTCCAAAGCATGACAGTCCCCTTTAAGGTGTATTCAGTGATCGCCGGAGTCTTTGATTACTTCCCGACAGCTTTTTCGACATCGTTGGTTTTCTCTTGAATCTTGCCGGATGTGCCTTCAACTTTTCCTTCGGTTTCCAGATCGGGCTTGTTAAAGATTCTGCCGACGACCTCTTTGATCTTGCCCTTGACTTGGTGAAGCTTCCCTTCAGCCTCGTCTCTCGTGCTCGATTTCATTGTTTCTCTCTTTTTGACTGAGGTGATTGAACCTTTGGCGCATGGCGCATCGATGAACTCGGGGGACAAATCCTATTGACTATCGCGGGCACTGCCTCTCGTTTTGTTGAAGCTGCCATGTAGCAACAGTCCTAAGAAAAGGCCTATGGCCAGCATCAATGTCATTATCAGCGCCGAGGAGGTGGAAAGGGTCCAGAACAAAAAACTAAGCTTCATCACTGCTATATTCTGAATGATGAATATGATTGCCGTTCCGACCAAGGTCAATCCGATGATAATCTTTGCGTTCATGGTTTTTCTCCTTATTTGTATGATTTGGATGCATGGTGGAAATCGAAGTTCTTGTTGCGAGATCGTTGGTGAACTTTTCTTTTCTTCTTTTTCTCCAAAATAGATTGAGATTGTTAGAGTTCAGTATGATGTCTGTAGATGCATTTAGGGCTTTAAAGATGAAATGTTAACAATTCTATTTGTGTTCACTTCAATCAAATTGCTTTTTTGAGGTTTCCGATCCACATTTGTGAGCAGGGGGAGCTGCAGAGACGGATCCGCCCGTCGCAGCCTCCAGCATCTGCCTGAGTTCCTCGCCTTGCACAGTCTCGTTTTCAGAAAGAAGAGAGGCCAAATCATCAAGAACGGTTCTGCGCTCCGCAAGGATTTCACGCACGCGCTGATGAGCTTCATCGACAAAGCGTTTGACCTCGTCATCGATTTGCGAGGCTTTGGCTTCGCTGTAGTTTTTGCTTTGTGAAAAGCTTTCCGGAATAAACATCGCCTGGCGCGGGCGCTCATAACTCACCAAGCCAAGCAGATCACTCATGCCATATTCCGTGACCATGGCCCGGGCGATGTCCGAGGCTCGCTGCAGATCGTTTTGCGCTCCAGTGGAAACTTCGTGAAACACCAGTTCTTCGGCCACCCGCCCCCCTAAAAGGACGGCGAGGCGATCGTTCAACTCTGAGCGCGTCAACAAATACCGGTCCTCGGTGGGCTGTTGCTGGGTGTATCCGAGAGCGGCGATTCCGCGAGGAATGATAGATATTTTGTGTACCGGGTCCGCATGTTCGACAGATTCTGCTACAATGGCGTGCCCGGATTCATGAAAGGCGACAATTTCTTTTTCCTGAGCGTTCATGACCCTGGTCTTTTTCTGCAGACCCGAAATCACCCGATCGATGGCTTCATCGAAATCGCCCTGTTCCACAGTGTCTTTATTGTTGCGGGCAGCGAGTAGTGCAGCTTCATTGATGATGTTGGCCAAGTCCGCACCCACAAAGCCAGGGGTGCGGCCTGCGAGCTGGCGCAGATCGACTTCGGGTCCCAGCACCACATGCCTGGAATGTATTTTTAGTATGGCTTCCCGACCGTTGATGTCCGGACGGTCCACCAACACCTGTCGGTCCAGACGCCCTGGGCGTAGCAAGGCTGGGTCCAGAATTTCCGGCCTGTTGGTGGCGGCCATTATGATCACGCCTTTATTGGATTCAAAACCGTCCATTTCCACCAGAAGCTGGTTCAGCGTCTGCTCCCGTTCGTCGTGTCCGCCCATCACATTCATCCCCCGGGCCTTGCCCAGGGCGTCCAACTCATCGATGAAGATGATGCAGGGCGCGTGCGCCGCGGCCTGGGCGAACAAATCGCGTACACGAGCTGCTCCAACGCCGACGAACATTTCCACGAATTCAGACCCGCTGATGGAAAAGAAAGGCACTTTGGCCTCCCCGGCAACAGCCCTGGCCAAAAGGGTTTTGCCGGTTCCCGGCGGGCCTACCAGCATGACTCCCTTTGGAATCCTTCCTCCCAATTTCTGAAATTTATCAGGGGTCCTCAGGAATTCGACCACTTCCACAAGTTCTTCCTTGGCTTCATCGATGCCGGCTACATCGTCAAAAGAGGCCTTGGTGTCGCTTTCCGCGAAAATCTTGGCCTTGCTCTTGGAAAAGGACATGACCCCCATGCCTGTTCCCATCTTCTTCAGGGCAAACCGCCAGATCAGAAAAAGAATCCCAAGGGGCAGAACCCAGGAGAGAAGGCTGCTGAGGTATTTGTTTTCATATTTTCCCGAATAACTGACACCGTGTTCATCAAGTATCTTCACCAAATCCGGATCAGACACTCGAACGGTGGTAAATTTGCTTTTAGGCGGCCCTGCCAATGTGCCCTTGATGCTTTCTGGCCCGAGGATCAATTCGCCTGCGATTCCCTGGTCGACATACTGTTTGAACTGGCTGTATGAAATCGACTCTATTGTTGAGGAAAACAGTATTGGCTGTAGATAAGAAAAAAGAATCATTGCGAATACGAAATACCAGATGCTGAAGCGCGTCTTGACTGGCTTTGTCGTCAGCTTTTTCGTGTGATTGTCGAATCCGAAAAAGACACGCAGCTTCTCCAAAGTATTTTCAAGAGTGCCTTTAGGGTCTTTGGACGTCATTGTATTCACTCTTTAGCGCAAAGGGTTTTGAGGATATCAATATATAGCTTTAGTGTATCCCTTGAATGCTTTTACAATATCAGCAACGGCTTCATGAATTTCCTTGTCACTGATTTTTGCTTCCCATGCTTCTTTCGTATGGTGCACTTCCTGAAGTTCTGTCCGTATATTCTCAAGTTTTTGAGCTTGTATTTCAAACTGCATGCGATGCTCTTCTTCCAGTTCGTTGAGGATTTCTGAGTTGATACTCTGGATGAGCTCATCGGCCTCAGCCAACAATTCATCGATATCCTGTGGGGATTGTTTCGTTGTCATATCGTTCCCTTGGACAGCTACGTCCGTTCGCACATGAAATAGTTGCAACCATTTCAACCGAAAAGCATCGTAACATTCATCTTGCTTGCCACTGGTATTCCAAATTATTTCAATAACTATTTTCGGTTGGCGCATCTTCCCCCATTGACGGAACAGGGAGAATCGGCGTTTCGCTTGGATTCGCGTTCTTGATGTATCGATAGAAGTCGCTGTCTGTGGTCAGGATCAACACGGAGTTAGGATTCGCATTGTCCTTGTAGCTTTCAAGGGTGTTCAGGAAAGCGTAGAATTCAGGGCTCTTGTTGTAAGCTTGGCCGTATATGCTCGTGGCATTTGCGTCGGCCAGACCTTGAACTTCCTGTACCCGGCGGTATGCGGTGGAACGGATTTGACGTAGCTCTTTTTCCATCGTCCCCAGGATCTCTGCGCTGCGTCCTTCGCCTTCGGAGCGAAACTGCGCTGCGATGCGTTTGCGCTCGGAAATCATACGTTCATAGACCTTCTCGCGAACGCTTTCCACGTAATCCAGGCGCTTGATGCGTATGTCTACCAGCTCGATGCCGTATTGCGGGATGATTTTTTGGGCTTCAGCAAGTATCGTGCGGGTGATTTCCTCCCTGCCACGAGCGATCTCTCTTTTCAGCTCTTCTTCGCGTTCCTTTGGGATCTCCTTAAGGGCTTCGCCCTTGGGCGCTTCCCACGAAGCACTGCGCACGAGTTCCACGAGTTCACTGCTCGACACCTGGTCGCGCACCACCGAATCGAGGATGTCGTTCAAACGCGATTGAGCACCTTCTTCACTGGCCACGTTCTCCAGGAATTTTTTCGCATCAGCGATGCGCCATCTGGCGGTGGTGTCCACCCAAATGAACTCGCGCCCCTTGGTGGGGACTTGGTTTGGATCACCGTCCCAGACGAGTAGGCGCTTTTCAAATTTGCGGACTTCCTGAATAAAGGGCAGTTTCATGTGCAGCCCCGCTTCAGTGATTGTCTCGCCGACAGGCCGACCGAACTGTACGACGATGGCCTGCAGCCCCTCTTCCAACATGTACAGACTACTGTAGAGCACGATAGCTGCCACTATCACGATCGTGATGCTTATCGTTCTCACTGAGTATTTCATTGCCTATTTCCTTGTGTCTGTGGTTGGGGTGCGCTGGATTCAAGCGGGAGCCATGGCACCATTGCCTTCTGATCCTCATCAACGATATAGAGTCCTTTCACGCCCGAAAGGAAGCCGGTCATGGCTTCAAGATACAGCCTGCGGCGCGTGACTTGTGGCGCCTGCAGGTACTGTCCCAGGATGGCGTCAAATCGTGTGGCTTCTCCTTCAGCGCGGTTTATGCGCTCAAGGGCGTAGCCTTCGGCCTCGCTGATGCTTTGCGCGGCCACGCCCCTGGCTTTTGGGATTTCCTGGTTGGCCCGCTCCTGGGCCTTATTGATGGTGCGCTCTTTGTCCTGGCGCGACTCGTTGACTTCATTGAAGGCTGGCTTGACCGTATCTGGCGGGGTCACATCCTGAAGTTCCACAGTCACCAGACGCACGCCGGTGTCATAAGCAGTAAGAATATTTTGGATTTCGATTCTTGCTTCACTGGCCACCGCCACCCGTCCGGTGGTCAGCACATCACTGCCCAGGCGGTTGCCCACTGCGCGGCGCATGACTGCCTCCGTTATGTCGCGGATTGTTTTCGTTGTGTCGCGGACCTGAAACATATAGCGGATCGGGTCTTCTATTCGATATTGGACAATCCATTGGACGTCTATGACGTTCAAGTCTCCGGTGAGCATCAGGGATTCGTCTTTATATGCACCGCGCGTATCATAGCGGGTCTTTTCGCCAGGAACAGCTGATACAGTTCGAAAGCCAAACTCTTCTTTCAGTACTCGCGCCGTGGGCACCAGTCGGACAGTTTCGATGCCGTACGGAAGCTTGAAATGCAGCCCTGGACCGGCCGCGCGCATGACCTTGCCGAAACGTTGTACAATCCCCGTCTCCTCGGGCTGAACGGTAAACCATGCGGTCCATAAGGCCATCGCGACTATGGCGGCCAAAAAAATAAGGGTTGGCCCGCCTTTGATTCTTCTCATGCGCTGCAGAATCTTCTTCAACATATCATCCAAGGTGGGCATTGAACCTTCTAGGGGTTGATTCCATTGAGCCATAATGAACCTCCCGGTTCATGCTTCGATCATTGACATTAGTGATTGATCGTTTATTCCTGTTATTGTCGATTGTTTTGACACTCTTGCTCAATGAATATGCAATTCGCATATTCGCCGAAAATGGTATCCGTAGATGGCAAAGGTTACCGCTTGAGGGAGCATTTTGGGCCTTCGGGCCAGTGTCCACGCCAAAAGCCGCCAGTATTGAAGTCTTTCTTTGCCAAATACACCCAACCTCAGGCTGGCGCGCCAAAATGCGAGGAATCGTTGGAATTCGATGGGAGTAGTCGCCACAGGCGCCTTGAGTTCTTTTAGAAGGCACTTGACTCGTTGGTAGTACATGCGTGGCGAATAGATTTCGTTCATGATGGCGCGATACCCGGCGATGAGTTTGTCGAGTCCCATGGACGGAAAAATATTCGTGCAACCGTCCACATTGTCACCGGAAAACTCACCGTTTACACGGTGCTCCCGAGCAAGACGTTCAAACAGCCGTGTTCCTGGAGGTGCCTGGAGCATGCCCACCATGGCTGTAACAATGCCGCTTTGCTGAATGAAATCTATCTGGCGTTGGAAAATCGAGGGCGGATCATTGTCAAAGCCCACGATGAAGCCGCCCATGACTTGCAGTCCTGAACGATGAAGTTTTATAACATCTTGAAGCAAGTCTCTATTTGTATTATGTATTTTACAACATTCAGCGAGACTGTCCGTGTCCGGCGTTTCTATGCCAATAAACACGGAATCGAAACCTGCCTGGACCATCATGTGTATCAGTTCGGGGTCATCGGCAAGGTTGATCGAAGCCTCCGTGAAGAAAACGAAGCCTGTTTTATCCTGGCGCCATTTGATCAGTTCAGGAAGCAGATGCTCTTTGAGAGACGCTTTGTTGCCAATAAAATTGTCGTCCACGAAAAAGACATTGCCGCGCCACCCCGCCTGATAAAGGGCGTCCAGTTCCGCAACCATCTGTTGCGGTGTTTTTGTGCGCGGGGTGCGTCCGAGCAGTGCGGTAATATTGCAGAATTCACAATTGAAGGGGCATCCCCGGGAATACTGAAGGCTCAGCGAGGCGTAACGGCCTATATCGATCAAGTTCCACAATGGGATAGGACTGTGACGAATATCGGGATATCCTGTCGCCCGGTAGAGCGTCTTGGGACAGCCGTTTTCCAGATCCGCAAGAAACGCTGGCATAGTGGCTTCGGCTTCGTCCAAAACCAAATGATCCACCTGCCAGGAGTCATTGGGCTGCGCTGTGAAAAGCGGCCCACCGGCCACGATCTTCAAACTCTTTGCCTTGCACCGGTCGATGACATCAATAGCCGACTTGCGCTGAATCGCCATCGCGCTGATAAAGGCCATGTCGGCCCATTCCAGATCGTCTTCGCAAAGAGCCTCCACATTCAGGTCGACAAGGCGCATTTGGAAGTGTTTTGGCAGCAGGGCGGCGACCGTGATCAGGCCAAGCGGTGGCAAGGCAGCTTTCTTTTTGATGAAACGCAACGCATGCGAAAATGACCAGAACGTATCTGGAAATTGGGGATAAATAAGCAGAATGTTCATCTAGCAAGGTTCCTTTAGCTGTCTTTATCAAGGGGTGTCTGCTTCGACTTTGATTCTCTGAGCGAATGAACGGCATCCATTCCCTCTGAATGGGAAACCGTGAAAATCCGAATATTCACTGATTCACGTAATAGAGCCTTTGTGCCTAACAATACGCTGAACTGGTGAGATGCAAAATATTGATTTAGCGCCTCACTTGTCTTCCACTCCCCTAAAAAGAGCAGACTGTTTTTGTCTTCGAGTTTGCAATAAACATCGCTTCTTAAACAACCAGCTTTATTTGCAGTGTGCTTGTTAATGGCTCGGAGAGTTTGTGTAATTTCTAAATAGTTCTCCGATCTTGTCTCCATAGCGATTAGCATAATTTTCATTGCAAGCTCGTGGTTTAATAATGTGCAATAATGAATGATTTTCATTTTATGAAGAAATCGAAACAACAACTGAAATGAAAGTGAACTCATTATGCAACATGAATTAAAGTCTATCGCACCTTGATATCATAGAATTTTACAATATCCGTTCTCATTAATAAGCCCTACCTTTGGGAAACAATATTCGAACAACTTGGACAAATGGTCCCTTTATAATATTACTTGGTAGTTTGTCTCTAGGAAATGCAATCCAAGTGCCACATTGGCCCTGCGCACTGCACCAAGACTAACTTACTGATATGTAATCAGAATATGCCAAGAGAATGTGCGCAGCTCGCACCTCCGTTTGTGAATTCTGCGGTCACATTCAACCATTGGTCATATACGACCAGGGTTGTACGTGGTCTGCACAGCAGGACCTGTCTTTGACAAGCCACATTCCATGCACGCCTTCGCGCTTTGTTCTGGTTCATCCGGCCCAAGCGTACTTTTGACAAAATGAAAGGACATGGCGACCAACTGGTTTTCACGTCAATGAATTCCAGAAGGAGATACCGCCATGTCCCCGAGCTTGCTCTACCACGCCTTCGGACTGGAGGGCTATGACTATATCCGCCAGTCTTTTATCGCAGGGAGCGTCATTTTCTGGATAAAGCCCAAAGCCAAGCTGATCCGCTGCCCTGAGTGTAAACACCGCCGTATCATCAGGAAAGGCAGCAAGGAACGTTGGCTGCGAACCGCTCCCATCGGCGACAAGCCTGTCTGGCTTTGTGTGGAGACACCGCGAGTCGAGTGTCGTCGCTGCGGCTGTCTGCGCCAGATCAGCCATCCCAGCGCAGAGCCAAGGAGCTGGCATACAAAGATTTTTAAGCGATAGGTCCTGGCGCTGTGCAAGCTGATGACGCTCCTCGATGTTGCCTGCCCGCTCGGGATGGGATTGCGTCAAAGGCATCTTTAAACGCCACTTGGCCTGGCGCTACGCTACTCCCAAGCTCGGGCGGCTCAAATACATCGCCATTGACGAAATCGCCGTGCGCAAGGCCACAAGTATCTGACGCTGGTCATGGATCTGCGAACCGGCGCCGTTGTCTTCGTGGGCGAAGGTAAGGGGGCCGAGGCACTCATGCCTTTCTGGGAGTGGTTACGGCGCACTCACGCCAGGATCGCCGCTGTGGCCACTGACATAAGTGCGGCGTATATTGGGGCGGTGGCCGAAAACCTGCCAGGTGCGGCGTTGGTGCTCGAGCATTTTCACGTGGTGAAGCTGAAAAACGACAAACTTTTGGAGCTGCTTCGCAGGCTGTACCATGAACTCAAGGGGCCTTTGCAAAAGAAGGCGCTGAAGGGCTCGCGATGGGTGCTGCTGAAGAATCCAGAGAACCTCAACGACGAACGAGACGAACGTGAACGGCTGGAGGAAGCGCTTAGACTCAATGAACCATTGGCTATGGCGTATTATCTAAAGGAGGATCTTCGTCAGATCTGGAGCCAGCCGAACAAGGCTTCGGCGTCTCAAGTGCTCGATGATTGGATCACCCACGCCAATGTGTCCAACGTGGAGCCGTTGATGCGCATGAGCGCGACTCTGGCGGCGTATCGCACCGGTATCCTTGCCTGGTACGATCATCCCATCTCGTCAGGTCCCATGGAAGGAACAAACAACAAAATCAGGACCATGAAACGCCAAGCATATGGATATCGTGATATGGAGTTTTTCAAGCTCAGAATCATGGGCATTCATGAGGCGAAGTATTTTCTAACCGGATGAGCCAAAATAAATTATATCTCAATATTTTTTTTATTGATGATTATAAAATAGCAATATAAATCAAAAATGTTTATAAACAAATGTAATACGTTTTCAGCAAGATGACTGTTAATCAATTTGGTAGTTTTAGAAAAGTAATTTTTGCCAGAGTAATTAAAGCAAATGACTAATTTTGTTTAAAGACAGTTTATGGAGTGAATATGGATGAATATTACATCAATGTGAATGGTATCGGAAATTCTCTTAATGAAAGTATCCACAAAGAGTATTATGAACGACTAGTTACTGCAAAAAATATATTAACAAGTGCTTTATCAATCGAAGAAAAATATGAAATTTTCATAAGGAATTATTATGAGTTGGAAAAAGAATTATTGTGTATTTCATTACAAAAGATGTTAAGTCGTGTTAATGATGATTCATGTGTTTTCGATAAAATGATATCAATAGATCTCAGAGTGATGAATCTTCTTTCTAGTGCGCGGGCTTATATTGACCACGGATTGAATGAACTTACAAATATTGGTGATGGTTCAAAATGTAATCCAATGAAAAATTGGAGAGAAAAATATAAAAAAGAAAATGCTTCGTTTTATTTCGTTGAACATTTGAGGAACCATGTACAACATAAAGGGCTAGCAGTTCATAACATTACATCACAAAGTAAGTGGATAGAAAATTTTAAAAGCCTAGAGCATTCTTGTACGTTTATTGTGAAAAAGAATATATTGGAAAAGAATCTTAATTTTTGTAAAAGAGCTCTCAACAATATGCAAGATGAAATTGATCTCTTTGAGTATTTACGAGAGTATGTTGGTGTTTTAAGTGTAATACACGATTCAATTCGTAATGAAATAAGCTCTGTAGTGGACAACTCTCGATTGATTATCGAAACTGCGATTGAAGATTACTCAAATAAATTTAACTGGAATTCAGTCGGACTCACTGCTCAACATAGTAAAAGTGGTACAATTATTGATTCAGTAGTACTCCAACTGAATTGGGATGATGTTCGGTTGGAACTTAGAAAAAAGAACAGGCCACTAAAAGCATTGGAAAAACAGCATATTACTGGAAAGCTGACTGAGCAAAGATAATGACTATTTTGATTTGCAAAATGATTAGATTTGGCATTATCTGAAATTTAATTATCGCGATTTCATATAGTTAGATGCTATTTTATAATTATTCCCTTTGCTCATTTCTCAATCATCTCCCCAGCACTTCTCAAAAGCCGATTCGGCATACCGGTTTCCCGGATGGTCTTGGCGCCGTCTTTGGAGCGGAGATCCACATCCGGGCAGAGTTTCAAGCAGAGTTCCGAGCAGAGCAGGGAGCCATGGCGGGCTGCAAAGGCATTCGTGAATTCGGCGCAGAGGTGCATGGCCCGAATCCTGGCCTGAGTGTCGGACGGGTCTTTTGGCGCGAAGCGCAGGCCGATGGCAATGACCGCGGCAGTGACAACGCCGCAGGTGCCGCCGCTGAGCCCGCACCCACCGGCCAGGCCGCAGGCCGCACGCAGGGCCAGGCCCTCGGGAATTCCAATCAAGGGGGCGCAGGCCACAAGCATGGCCTCGGAGCTGGAATACCCCTCCAAACCAAGGCTCACCGCCCGTTCCGCCAAAGAGGATGCGTTGTTTTCATTTCCGGACATGGTGCCTCCCTAAATATTTGCCTAGGCAAATAATGTGGTAAAATAAGGGTTATTTCCGCAGGTTGTTTTCCACGACCTGGAGCATTTTCACCAGCAGGTCTGTTTCCCGATCAGACAGCCCCTCATAGAACCGGGCCTTTTCCTTTTGCAGAAGGGGCAGAGTGGAGTCCAGGAATTCCCGCCCCTCCTGGGTGGTGCTCACCAGGAGGCTGCGCCGGTCCTCTGGATTCGGGGAGCGCTGCGCATACCCCAACTCTTCCAGGCCGCAGACAAGCCGGGTGACATTGGGGTGGTCGTTGAGGTCCTGGTCCACCAGGCCGCTCATGGGGGTGGGTTCCAGCTCCCGTATCTTGAGCAGCACGCCCCATTGCTCGGGGCTGATCTTGCTGCCTTGCGCCGCGAAAAAGCCCGCTGCCTTGTAGCGCAGCAAACGCCCCACCCGGTAGATCAGGTTGCTGGCGTCGTTTTCCGTGTTGAAGTCATTCATTGTCCGCCTCTGTTATTTGCCTAAGTAAATAAAAGAGGCGGGGATGTCAAGCACCATGAGTTTTATGCTGTGGAGCAGCTCAATCCAGGCAACGCGTCACCGGCAAGCATCCAAACGTGTCCTTTTTTCATGAGTGATGAAGCGCGTGGCATTGGCTGGCTATGTGCACAGGTACTGGTGTAGTGTTGAACCATACGATGTGTCGTGGAAAAAAGTTTGGTTGATGGCGGCGGAGCTCGAACACAATAACAAGGAGGGCGCATGATCCTGGGAATCGAGGGCAGCCCGCGAAAGAACGGGAACTCCCACGTACTGCTGCGGGAGATACTGGCAGGGGCGCGGGCCTCGGGCTCCGAGGTGCGCGAGGCGCATCTGCGGGACTACCGCTACGAGCCCTGCGTGGGGTGCGAAAAGTGCCGCAAGGACAAGATCTGCACCAGGTTCAACGACGGCATGACCCTGCTGTACCCCGGGATCCAGGAGTCCCGGGGGCTGGTGCTGGTCTCGCCGGTGCACAACTATAATGTCACGGCCTGGATGAAGGCCTTTATCGACAGGCTGTACTGCTATTATGAGTTCCAGGACACCCGCCCCCGCGCTTGGTCAAGCCGCCTTGCCGGGCAGGGGCGCAAGGCCGTGCTGGGCGCCATTGCCGAGCAGGTGGACAAACGGGACATGGGGTTTGCCTTGGAGGCCATGCGCCTGCCTCTGCAAGCTTTGGGCTTCGAGATTGTGGCCGAGATCGCGGTGCTGGGAATATTCGACAAGGGGCGGGTGGCGGAGCGCTTCGACGTGATGGAGCAGGCCCGGAACGCGGGCGCGATGCTGGCTGTCTGAGCAGGGGGGCGTTGAAATCATGAGGGGGAACCCTGCCGTGCGGCATGAATTCCCCCCTTGAGATTTCGATATTTCCTAAGAGCACTCCACGCCTGAAATACTTGCTCAACGGCTGGCAAAGCCAGCCTACAGGCATTACGCGGCAAGGTTTTGCAGGCAAATCCTTGCAGAGCGGTTGAACCTTTTCAAAGTTTACATGCTCTAGAACGTTCGACGTTGATGCGGAAATGGTGTTCCCGGCTCAGAAGCGTTCGAACAGCTTGTCCTCCTCGTCATCGTATTGCTGCCCCGAACCCAGGGTCAGCTTTACTCCGTTCTTGTCCTTGCCATTGCCTTGCTTCTTGGTTTTGTCCGGGAGTTGCCTGATGCCGCGCTCCCTTGCCGTGCCGGCGATTGATTCGTCGTAATCCACCTTGAAAAAGCCGATGACGTTTTGCAGGACTTCGGATTGGGCCGAGAGTTCCTCGGCCGTGGATGCCAGTTGCTCAGCGGCGCTTGCGTTCTGCTGGGTCACGGTGTCGAGCTGCTGGAGCGCTTGGTTGACCTGTGAGGCGCCAGAGCTCTGTTCCGCACTGGCCGCCGCGATCTCCTGCACCAGATCGGCGGTGCGTTCGATGTCGGGCACGAGCTTTTTGAGCAGCTGTCCGGCGGTCTCGGCCACGCCCAGGCTCGAGTTCGAGAGTTCGTTGATTTCCGCTGCCGCAGCCTGGCTGCGTTCGGCGAGTTTGCGGACTTCCGACGCCACCACCGCGAAGCCCTTGCCCTGTTCCCCTGCGCGGGCCGCCTCGATGGCGGCGTTCAGGGCCAGCAGGTCGGTCTGGCGGGCGATCTCCTCGATGATGGAGATTTTTTCCGCGATCTGGTGCATGGCCTGGACCGTCCGGTCCACGATTTCACCGGACTTGCGGGCATCCTCCGCGGCACGGAGGGCGATGGATTCGGTCTGTTTGGCGTTGTCCGCGTTCTGGGTAATGCTTGCGCTCATCTCTTCCATGGAGCTGGAGGACTCCTCCACCGCGGAGGCCTGCTCCGACGCTCCCTGAGAGAGGCTTCCGGCGGATGCGCTGACTTCCTCGCTGCCTGTGGACACCTGCTGGGAGCCGTTCTGCACCTCTATGACGGCCGAACTGATCTTGTGGACCATTTCCCCGAGGGATTCCATGAGGATATCCTTTTCGTCCCGTTGTTCCACAGACACGGTGAGGTTTCCGAGGCTGAGTTCCCGGGCGATGGAGGCAATGCTCTTTTCAGCCTGCACGAGCCGCATGAGGGCCTGGAGCAGTTCGTCCTTGTCGGAGCGGGGCGCCACCTCCTGGTTCAGGTCGCCGATGGCCAGGTTCTGGGCCAGGGTGACGATGCGGCGCTCGGCCTTGGTCAAGGCCTGTATGGAGTGGATAAGGTCGTCCTTGTCCGATCGTGGCTCAACCGTCACGTTCAAGTTCCCTTGCGAGAGCTTCGACAATATTTCCTCGATGTTCTTGGAGGAGATCACCATCTGGTGCATGGCGTCGTATACGCTGCCCTTGTGCGCGTTGCCATGGAATGTCAGCGACAGGTCGCCCACCGCCACCTGACTGGCGATGGCCGCGATATCGTCGGGCTCCCCGCCAAGGCTGCGCATTACGCTGCGGATGATGAACCAGGCGGTGAAGGCGCCGAAAAGGATCATGACGGCCGTGAGTATGCCGATCAGAGTCACGGATCTGACAAACATGTCGTTTGCCTGGGCCTCTTTTTCTTCCGAGTATTTGAGGTTCAGTTCGGTGAGTTCGTTGATGTAGTCGCGCATGACTTCGAATTTGGCGCTGGCTTCGCCAAGGGTGAGCGCCATGGCCTCTTCCCGCGCCTCCGGAGAAATCTTCTTGGCGCCGCTCACGGCTTTCCAGGACACGATCTCCCATTCGGCAAAGGCATCGCCGAACTTTTTGATCATGGCCTTTTCCTCGTCTGTTTCAGCAAGTGTCGCGTATTTGTTGAAGCGTTCCCGGGCCTGTTCCAGGTTCTCGCGGTAGGTGGCCACAAGGCTGTCGATGGATTCCGAACCGGGATCGGTGAACATAAGGGTGCGCTCGGCCACGAGCAACTGCTGCAGATCCCTGTCGGCCTCGATGAGCAGATCGATGCTCGGCAGGAAGCGGCGAAAGATCGTCACCAGATCCGAGTTGATGGATTTTGCCGCGTAAAAGCCTGTGATACCGACCACAGCCAGAGAGATAATGATTACGGTGTAGCTGAAGATAAGTCTGAACTTCAATCTCTTAGTCATTTTCAAGGCCATGGCTATCTCCCTGTTTTGAAGGAATCAGGAAAACCGGGGTGTTTCTCCTACTACAAGGCGTGAGTGGAAAATGTCACCAGAGGCTTGCGCCTCGATCCAGTCGGCAAATGCCTGAACAACCGCCCAAAGGTGAAAGTAAACTACAGTATATATTATCAACATGTTGCTTTGTTGTACATAAATTTTCTTAAATGGATGAAAAAAATACAATCTTGGGGGGAAGAGAGGGCTGTGATTTGCCTGGGCGGTCTTATTCGCGCAGTATAATGGACAATTGTTTCCATGAGGAGGGGATATGGCCGGAGGTTCCAGGTCGGCCGGACTTGAAGTCATGCATGGAAGTCATAAGAAGCCCAGCACCGTTAATATGAGGTTCTTGGGGACGGGGTGTTCGTGAATGGGCAGAGTGCTGGGAGGCAGAGGGGGTTAGCGGCTCGCTCGCGGCCTACGGGGGGGCACCCCTGATCCAAATGGCGGTGGGGCGGTATTTTTTGCCGGGACGTATGGGAGCGGGATGCACTTTGTCGGTGTCGCCTCATGACCTTCCGGCCCAGCCCGTATCTTCGCATGGTATCTGAGGGGACTGCCGGGGGAAAACATGTGGAATTTCCCCCGGCTATTCTTCCCGGAAAATGAAGTCGCACGATCCCTGTGCATGGTCACTCCTGGTTAGCTTTGGATGCTGTAGGCGGCCTGTGCGAGACGCTGGGCAATGGAGGAAGCACCACCGCCGAGTTCGTCGGAATCGCTGCTGCCGAAGATGTCGCCCAGGCTGGAGACTCCGCTTTGATAAGCGATCAAGAGCTCTTGCATGCTCACTTCTCCGTCCTCGTTCAGGTCGAACTCGTCATACTCCTCCTCGCTCTCGGTTTCACCCGCGGCCGCGGTACCTTCGGCGCTTTTCGATGATTCGGATTCCCCTGTGCTGGAGCTGAAACTGCCGTTGATGGAGGCGATGAACTCGTCGATAACGCTGGAGGCGTCCTCCTCCTCTTCGTCGCTGGACATGAGCATGCTGAGTGCACCCATCATCGAGCGCATCTGCTCCATTTTTTCCTGCATGACGGCGCTGAGTTCCTCGGCCGACAGGGTACCGTCACCATCCGCATCGATGTCGCTGAACATTTTATCGGACATCCCCGACTCTTCTAGAGTCAGCAGGCTGTCCTCGTCCGTGTCCAGGCTGGAAATGATCGAATTCGCAAAAGAGTCCGTATCCTCCGAACTGCTGGAACTTCGCATCTGTTCCAGCAATTGCTGGGTAATGGAGGAAGAGGAGTCGCTTACACTGGAAACGCTCATAACAAACCTCGCAGGGTTTAAGGGTTACATCGACAGGCTCGGCATCATTTGCCGCATGAGCCTATGCACACCCGCAACAAGCAAGCTCCGGCGCAGTTTGTACATATTTGGTATTAAGAAATGTAAAGATTGGTGGAAGAGTGTTCATGAAAGCTTCGGAATAGGCGGCACGGAGAAAAGGCACGTCCACAAGGGCTTCCCCATGCGGGGCGCCATGCATCATTTTCGTCTCTTCCCTGCGACACCACTTGCAAAAATCCGCAAGAAGACGCAGTGAATAGGAGCCGTTCGGGCAGGGCCCGGCGGTTCGCCATTTCCCGCGAATGTTCATGCCGAAACACGGAACGGAGAAGAGCTCCCGTGGTACGAGATACCAGGCCGAATACGCATCAGGAGGGCTCGCCCATTGAGCTCGAGGACTTCATCGAGGAGTTTCAGGGGCTGTTGTGGCGCATCGAGTACGCCAAATCGCGCATCGAGTATCTCAACAACTGGGAGATCGACTCCCTGCAGGGCAGGACGCGGCTGTTTCTCAAGGACCCGGAGCTCCGCTCCAGCCTGATCCTGCCCGAGGACCAGCACTTCTACGAGACCTTCATGGAGAGCGTGCGCGTGCGCAAGCGCGTCTCCGTGGTCTTCCGCATCCACGCCCCAGGAGGGGTGATAGCCTGGATCAAACTCATCGGCACGCCCAGCGAGCGGGAGCCCAGGTACTTCTTCGGCTTCATGCTGGATGTGACCGAGACCGTGCGGACCGCCCTGAACCTGGAAAAGGAGCACGTGGCGGAGCAGATGGCCCTGGATGTGGCGCCATATCCTGCTCTGCTGGTGGAGCTGCGGGACATGCGCGTCATGGCGGTGAACACCGCGGCCGAGGATCTGTTCGGCGCTGGCCGCGCCCAGTTCATCGGCACGCCGCTCCAGGACCTGTTCCCGGAGAGCGAGTCCGTGGAGTTCAATCTGGCTTTGGAAAAGGTGTTGTTCGAGGAGCACTGGCTCGGGAAGCTGCTGCTCATGCGCAGAACCAACGGCCCCTTCCTCGCGGATTCCCAGATCAGGCTGTTGCGCTACGGACAGCAGCGCCTGTTGCGTCTGGCCCTGTTCAACGTGGAGCCCGCGGGACAGAACGGAGAGCGGGCGCCCGCAAGCCCGAATGCGGATGGCCTGGACCAGGACAGCTATTCCAGGCAACTGCACGACAAGGTGGCGAACCTCACCGAGATGGAGGACATCCTGCGCGTGTTCATGGAGGACCTCCCTCCCGGGGTGCCTGCCGACGCCATCCTGTTTTCGGATATCTACGCTAAAAAGGGCAAGGTTCAGGTCTACCACGCCGGGATTTCCTTCTCCTCCATGCGCCAGGGCGAGACCTTCGCCTACCAGGGCACCATCGCCGAGAACATCGAGCGCTACAAGCTCGATCACCTCATTGTTGACGACACCCTGGAGAGCATCAAGGCCATCGACTGGGTGCTGTTCATTCCCAAGGGCATCCGCTCCTATTTTGCCAAGGCGTTTTATTCGCGGGGCACCATGCGGGCCATCATGATCCTCTGCTCCACGTCACCCTCGGCCTTCAGCCAGGATCTGGTCTCATATTACGCCGCGTTGTACGCCGCCTTCGAGGCCGGTGTCAGCGGGTGGCGCAAGGCGCATAAGCGCCCCTCCCTGTAAATACCGCGTTCAATCCCCGGCCCGCCGCAGTGCGGGCCGTCCTTGTCCGTGTGGGAAAGGGTGCCTGTCGTCGCGTACACATTCTTTCAGGGCAGGGAATGTCCGGCTTCTGGAATACCACGAGGCGGGTGCTACGAATTTGCACCATTTGAGGATGAAATAGGTTGCCTAGTATTGTTGGTACATTGGATTTTTGAAATAGCATTATTTATGGAGTATTTTAGTCTGAAAGTAGTTAAATTGGTAATACCAATTTAACTACTTTCAGGGTTTCTTGGTTTGAAATAATTATTTTGTAGCGAATATATTGCCCAGTTTGGTTTATTCGGTTATACCAAAATCACCTTTTAGACGAAAAAGGGAGAAAAGGTGCCACAATGAGAAAAAAAGTGGCTGTCTTGAAATTCTTAAGTGAATTTATACGCACTGGTAGGTTACAAAACGGCGACCGCTTGCCTTCGGAGCGCTCCCTGGCCGAGGAATTTCACGTGGGGCGCAACACCCTGCGCGAAGCCATCTACTCCCTGGAGGCCCAGGGCATTGTCGAAGTCAAACCCGGGAGCGGCTGTTTTCTCGTTGCCCGGGAACTGCTCCCACCCGAAGGCGCTGACAATATCGCGCCGGACGCGGATATCGAGGTCTTCGAGATCCTCTTTCAGATGTTCTCCTGCATCGCGGCATGGTGCGGTACCGTGCATGGCCGGGACCTGGTTCCCAGGCTGGAGCAGGCAACCAGCATGATGGGCGCCGCGTTCCTGAACCACGAAACCGAAACAATCGGCCCCCGCTACAAGGCCTATCTCAAATTCCTTGGACACTGGACCGGCAACAGCGTCTCCGAGCGCATGGTGGATGTGCTCTGCGCCGAGAGCGAGATTGTGTTCAAGGGACTCTCCGGGCTCGGCTCCGAGCAACTGGACAACGTGTTCGCGGACATGGCCCGGCTGGTCCAGGCCGCCAGGGAAGGAGATCCGGAAAAGGCGCGCAAGATGGCGGGGCAGCAGATCTGCCGCCTCAGCCTGTTCTGCCTGGGCAGGGAAAAGACCATGAGCTCCCCGGTGCTGTGCAAGGCCGTGGAGGAACTGGGCATGGTTCCTTCGCCCGAGGATCCGGCGAGTTGAGGGGGGCGTATGGACAGACGAGCTTTCTTTAGATCGATTTCAAAGGGCGCTGTGGAGCGAGAAAGCGCGGGATCCGGGCAGGACGCCCCGGATCTCGCCCTGGACAGCGCCGGCTTCGAACACCTGCTTGGTGATTTCCCTTTGGAAACTCTCAGGGAGGAGGCCCGCAATTCGGGCTATTCAGGGAGTCTTGACGATCGACAGGCAATGCTCGCCCACATCAGCCTCAAGATGAGGGGCGGCGCAACAACCTGACCGATCGCCTGCTCGGTGCCCTGAACTCCGATTGCATCATCTGCCTCCGGGAATAAGCCGCTCCCGGATGCTCCTTCTGGAGAGAATCAAAGGACGAACCGTATGGTCGTGTAACTTTGTAACAGGAGGAAGGTGTTATGGAGAGGTACGGCGCCCATTACCTGGAGGAGCGAAAGCTCGTGAAACGCTGGCCCGGACCGTGGCCGGCAATCGTCTCCCTGATTCTCACCCTGGTCGTCTTCTACGCCACCTGGTGGATCTTCCAGGATCCACGCGGAGTCATGCGCATGTACACCCCCTATGTGGGCTACATGTACACCAGATGGTGGCTCATCGTGCTCATCTGGATGGTCTACATCTTCAATTACTGGCCCTTCAAACGCTCCTGGCTGGAGAACACCAACCCTCTTGTCAAAGGCGCTGTGCTCACCGCCATCTCCGTGGTCATCCTCTGGGTGCTGATCAAGGGCTTTTTCGAAGCCTTCCTCGGCAACCTGGGCCTGGCATACTTCAACCCGGAGCAGTTGACCAAGCTGCCGGGAGTGACCGAGTTCTTTGCCATCGAGTACGCGGCCCTGGCCTGTCTCATGTTCGCGGCCATCGCCTCCTGGCTCAGCCCGGCGTGGGTAGTGGCCTTTGAGGAGGAACCCTGGAAGAAGCTGGGGCAGCCCGCCAAGGGCTTTTCCATCTGGGTGGTCACCTTCTTCCTCAGCACCATCGTCTACTTCGTGACCATGCACTCCCACATGGCCATCCTGTACTACCCCTGGCAGTACTTCACCTCGGTCGTGCCCCCTTATTGGGAGCAGTTCGCCGACACGGTGTCCGGCAACTTCCACGTGTCCTGGATCATGTGCTGCACGGTGACCGTGTGGTTGGTGGAAACCATCTGGGAGCGCTTCCCCTTCAACCAGATCAAGAGAAACTGGCTGCGCCGCCTGTGCGCGTTCTTCGGCATCATCGCCATCGCCCTGGCCATGCACTTCTTCCTGTACTTTGCCCAGGAGCTCATCTGGGGCGAGGCAATCCGGGGCACCCGCCGCGACTTCGCGCCCGACTGGCGCTGGCTGCACGTGGGCGAGACCGCCGTGTTCTTCCTGGTCCCGGCCCTGTTCCTGACCTTCTACTGCGGCAACTGGCCGCGCAAGTACAGCCTGCCCGTGAACGTGCTCATCCGTACCGCCATCATGATCGTGGGCGGCATTGCGCTGTACGTGTTCTACTACATGACCTCGCACAACTTCCTGGGGACGCAGAAGGGCTTCTCGCATCCGCAGCAGTTCCCCATGATTCCCACCATCTGGCTCATCGACATCTGGCTGGTCCACCATTGGTTCATGGACAACTGGCCGGGCTGGAAACTCTCCACCAAGACCGCGGAAGAGCTCGAGGCCGAAGAGGCCGAACACAAGGCCCGGGCCAACAGCATCCGCTGGACCCCGGCCTTTGGCTCAGGCCTCAGTCTGGGCGTGCTGGCGGGCGTGGCCTTTTTCTTTGTGATCGTTTGGCTGCTGCCCCTCACCGTGCCCATCATTCCCAAATAATGGAAGGGAACACGACGAATACGCAAGGAGAATACCATGTCAGATCAGATGAAACGGCGTGATTTCATAAAGGGCCTGGCAACGGGCGCAATGGCGGGAACCCTGGGGGTCATGGGCGTGTATTCCTACTCCCCCTGGCGCAAGCAGCACTTTCCCCAGGTGGCGCGCAAGCAGGCCGAGATCGGTGTGTGCAGAAGCGTCAAGGTGATCAACGTGTCGGAAACCAGCTGGTTCGAGAACGCCACTCTCATGGGCGACATCAAGGGCGCCGGCGGCCTGCTGGTGAACCAGTACGACTACAACTGGCCGCCATTCGGCAATGGCCAGGGGCTGGGCAAGGGCTCCTACCAGGCGGGCATCGACCAGATCAAGCATCTGCTGCCCAACAAGCTGGAAGAGGCCTGGGAGATCATTGAAAAGAACTCAGTGCACCCGGAAAACGCCGGTGGCTATGCCGCCCTGGTGGAAATGACGGACATGGACGGCAAGGTGCACAAGTACCTGCTGGACTCGGGCTGGTCCTATAAGTGGACCGACGAGAGCTTCAAACGGGAGGGCATCGACAAGCTGCTCATGAACAAGGAGATCGAGGCCCTGTTCATCTCCCACGAGCACTTCGACCACTACTGGGGGCTGCCCGTCACCCTGAAATACGACCCCGAGATCACCATCTACATTCCCAAGGGCTTCTACCCCGAGGGGCTGCAATACCTCAAGGACTCCGGACACAAGGGCAAGGTCATCACCGTGGAGCCCGGTCTGAACCCCGTGGTGCCCGGCTTCGCCACCTTCGTGTTCTCCATCCCCATCATCTGCCGCGTGTACGGAGAGCAATCCATGTACTTCAACGTGGCGGACAAGGGGCTGGTCAGCGTCACCGGCTGCTGCCACCAGAGCATCATCCAGTTCGCCGAGACCGCGTTCCAGGAGATCAAGTACGAGAACGACAACTTCTACGGCATCTACGGGGGGCTGCATATCTCCCCCTTTGATGACTGGGATCCCAAATACGACGATTTGGTCATCTCCCTGGGCAAGTACGGCTTCGAGAAGATCGGGTGCAACCATTGCACCGGCGTGCTTTGCGCCAAGAAGTTCATCGAGGCCGGATACCCGGTGGTCCAGGGTACGGCCAGGTTCAGGTCAAAGGACAGGGCCTACCTGGGTAACGGCGACACCATCGAGTTCACGGCCTAGGTAGCGGCATAGGAAAAGAAAAGGAAAGATCAGGAAAAGGCGTTGTGCGAGGGGGAAACCCTTTTGGGAAAGGGTTCTCCCCCTCGCGCTCCCCCTTCCCAAACCTTGACGTGGCAATTGGTATAGGAGTTTTCGCACCTACGAATAGGCAGGGGCCTCCCCGGCAATCCTTTCCAAAAACATGGTTTTCACCAGGGGCTGTCATGAATCTCGCTCAATTCTGTCCGCACCTCGACCTGGAGCGCCCCGACATGGGGGTGCGCGCCCTGATGCGCGCCATCTTGACCCGCGCCAACTTCGTGCCCGCGGTGCGGGGCGTTATCGGCTGGCGCGGCCTGGCCTCGGGCCCGCCGCCGTTTTGCTCCTGGACCGCCAAGGTCAAAGGCCTGGGCGGTGTGTTCGGCCTGGAGTTCGACGCTGTTGAGGAATGTGCGCCCTGGAGTGTGGGGCGTTTCATCGTCTCCTACTTCCCCCATCCCGAGGAGGCGCTGGTGGAATCTCTGGCCGTGGCCGCCGCCACCTGGACCCAGCTCCCGGACTACCTGCCCCTGATCCGCCGTTTTCCCGAGCGAGCGGAGTTTGCCGAGCTGTTCCAGATAGGGCGGGTGCGCCTGGGCGTGAAGCCCCAGAATATGGGTGACGGGGGTGTGGACGGCCTCATGCTGGAACTGGGCTGCCTGGACTGGCAGCGCTCCGTGGCCCTGGACGGCCTGCGCGTCACCATGGAGGGGCGTGAAGTGGAGATCGTGCCGCCAGGGGGGGTGGATCAGAACTTTCCGGCCCTGGACGTGGCCTGGCCCTTTTTCGAGGCCCTGGCCGCCAGCGTGAGCTTCAACGTGGGCGCCCCCCCGAATGGAGTGTTCCAGTACACACGCCCTTGGGAGGAGATGGTCTACAACGGCAAGGGCGAGGTGAGCGCGCGCCCGGCCGAGGATGTCCGGATGTTCAAGCTGGCCCTGGGGTATGGCGACATGACAGGGCTGCCCACGCAGGGTGAGAGGTCGGATGACGAGCGCGCCTATCCTGATGCGCTCTGGTGGCAGGGGCACGCCATTGGGGAGCGCAAGAGCCTGGACAAGAGCCTTTTGGGTGTGGAGGACCGCCCCCCGCTGTTGGTGGTCAGCGGCTTTCTCGGCGCCGGCAAGACCACGTTCCTGCGCCACTTCATCGAACATCAGGTGGGGTGCAACCGCTTCGTGGCCGTGATCCAGAACGAGATCGGCCAGACCGGCCTGGACGGCAAGCTCCTGGACCAGGACTACGGCCTGGTGGAAGTGGACGAGGGGTGCATCTGCTGCACCCTCATCGGCAAGCTTACCAACGCTGTGCGTCAGATCCTCACTGACTTCACCCCGGACTATATCCTGCTGGAGACAAGCGGCCTGGCCAACCCCTTCAACCTGCTGGACGACATCCAGGAGGTGGCCGAGTTGGTGCGTTTCGACTCCGTGACCATTGTGGCGGACGCGGCCAATGTGGAGCGCTCCATGCAGGAGTACGAGGTCTGCCAGAACCAGATCAAGGCCGCCAACATCATCCTGCTGAACAAGGTCGACCTGCTGCCGGAAGACGAAGCCGAGGCCCTGGCCGGGCGGTTGAACGCCCTCAATCCTGGGGCGGTCATCGTGCCCACAGTGAACGCCTCGGTGCACCCGGACCTGCTCTATGCGGCCCATGGCGATGACATGCCCGAAATCTCGCCCCTGCCCCCGCTCTTGCCTGATGATGTCGACCGCGCCGGGCAGCATAAGCATCACGATCACCACGAACATCACGAGCACACTGGGCACCCCTCTCAGCATGGACACCATGGTCAGCACGAACATCACGAACATCATGGACATGGCCTGCATGCTCACCATGACCACAGCCATGTGGGGGCGGTGCGCATCGGCCTGGACACACCCCTGAATGAACAGGGGTTCCTGCAGGCGGTGAACGCGCTCCCCCCGAGCGTGTTCCGGGTCAAGGGCGTGCTGGACCTTGTGGGGCGCGATTCGCCCATGCTCTTTCAATACGTTGGGGGGCGTTTCGAACTCACCCCCTTCACACCCCCAAAAAACGATGGCGACCGCTTCCTGATCTGCATCGGCAAGGATTTGGATCAGGAGGAGTTGGGGAGAAGGTTGGTTGGGAGGTAGGAAAAGAAAGGATGTGTGAGGTTAGAGAGGAGACTACGGGACATTAATATTGTTTTTTGAATTTCTGGATACTCTGAGCTACCGAAAGTTTGAATACAATTGTACAAATGTAAATATGCAAAATCGTAATTATGAAGGAAATAGTAAATGGCACCAATATTATATAAAGATTTAGCTGGATGCTGAGCTATTATTGCCTCGTTGGTTTGGCGAAAAGAAATAATGCAATTTTGAAACGATTCAATGGCTTTATGCATGTTATTTTTTCCTGCGTATAGGATGCCTAAAGTTACCATCGACTTTGCTATTTTTTCTCTAGTTTCAAGTATTTCTGAGGAGGGAAAGTTTAATAAAATTGTTTCAAGAGTGCAAATTGCTGCATTTCGATCTCGATTGTTATATTGCAGTAATTGCAAATTTAGCATGGATGATATTAATTGATCGGTCATTTCTGGTTTGTAGCTTTTAAGTACGGTATATATTGCATTTTTATATGCTTCAACCTGACTTTGTTTGTGTTTTTCAATGTTTTCAATTAAATGAGTAGTGATCAGGGCATTTGTGGTTATTGATGCTATGGCAGTGTCAGTGTGATGGTTAAACCTTGAAATACATTCTTTAAAAACCTGCACAGCCGATGTCGTGTTGCCGCTTTCGTATAAAACATTTCCAGTGAATAGCATCGCAAGGGCGATTAGTTCTTGTGATTTTAATGTGCTTAAATTTTTATATGTTTCTGTGCATTTTTGAAATGTTTCAATTGCCGTTTTTATATTTTTGTTGTTGTATTCGGCTACAGCAAGATTAATCATCGCAGTAAGTACAATTTCCTGAATTTCTGGAATTGTGGAGTTTATATTTTCCGTAATGCAGTCATTGTATATTTTAACTTCATCGGCGATTTTATTCATTGAACCCAATGCGTTTCCTAGATTTATTTGAGTCTTTGCGACAATTTTTTTGATTTTAGTATTGTGAGAAGAGTTAAATTTTTTTATACATTCTTTATAAATGAAAGCTTCTGCATTGTAATTCTTTTTTATATTAAATAGAGTTCCAATATTAAACATGGCAGTAGCGATTGTCTCATGAAATTCTATGATATTTTCGTCATAATATGAATCTATGCAGTCTTTATAAGTGTCAATTGCTTTGTTGATTTGTCCAAGCTTGCTGAGAATAAGGGATATGTTGATCTTGGCCTTGGCTACAATTATTCTGATATCTATCAAAGATGATCGTGAAAATTTACTTATACATCTGCTGTATGTCGAGAGTGCTTCGGTGTAGTTATTTTGTAAATTTTGAAATACTCCAAAATTGTACATTGAGCCACAGTATCCTCTTTGAATATAAATATTGTTTGTGTTGAACTGATCTTGAAACATGGTGTAATATGTACTGTATTCTCCTTTTGTGCCAATTGGCATGGAAACGCGTAGAATAAAAATACCCCAATAGTGATGCACTAATTCCCATTCATGGTGGTTATTGTTCGTTAGCTCACTTTTTGGGCATTGTACCAGGTTTTCAATGGTTGGAACGAAAGATTCTTTACTAAAATAATCTGTAAATGCACGGAAGAGAAAATCGCACATATTTTTTGGGTTATGAAGCCAAGCTGCATCACGAAACTTAGGTATAGGATTCAAATCATGGTTCTGTCGGAAATGCTCCAGAACAAAAAATTCACCAAGGAGGTCGGGCTCCCAGGTGGGCAACGGTTTTGATAAGTCGCATTCTTTTGATCCACAAAGCAATGCATAGCGGCGTATAGCTTGAGGATCCTGAGGAAAATCATTCTTCAGTTCCGGATTTGTTTTGTTGAACCGCTGCCATTCCAAACCACCAGTCATTGTTGCCAGTGCAACAAGGTTGCGGTCCTGAAGAGCCTGTTCGGAATCCGGGCTACGTTTGCAACGTTCATCCCAGATTCGTAGTTCACGCCCCACAACATCCTTGAGCAGGGCTGTGTGATCCCATTTGCGCCCCTGTCCGTGTGCGCCCAGGGCGTCGCCATACAATGCCGCAAACAAGGGACGGTGGAACTGATCGTCCAGGTCAGTGAAAAAGGCCTCTTGCGCTTGGGGCATTTCTTCAACTGAGATCGCTGGTTCTTGTCCTTCAGGCCTTGTCAGGGCGTAGTGCTCTATGATGGTTTGCAGATCCTTTTGCTCCAACGCCGAAAGCTCATATGGTTCCAGACCCTGTTCGATGGAGTTGAACCTGTGGTGTTCAAAGTTATCGGCCTCTCCGCCCTGGAATTGCCTGTACCAGGATGTTTCCAGATCGTTTCTGGCATCGCGCTCCAGCAGGAGCAGGCGCACAGGGTGTACCAACTTACCATTTTCACTGTGCGTGAGTAGTGTGCGCAACATGCGTTGTGTTTCATTGGGATACCGCCCAGCATAGTCCACCACCAAGAGCGTGGGGCGTTCCGGCTGCCATTCCCCCCAGGAGAAGTTTTTGAGGTCGGATTCAGCAAGTTTGCCCGCCTGCCAGAGATTGCCATACTTGAGACACAATTCCAGGGCCAAACGGCTCTTGCCTGTACCGCCCGCTCCTGTGATGATCTCCCAGGAGAGCATTTCCTTCTGCTCCAGAAATGCCCTGAGGTGTTCCATGGCGTCCTGGCGGCCAACAAAGGGCATGAACCGGCTCTTGTAGGTAAAGCGGGAGCGCCAGCAGGCCTGCCCGTGCATGAGGCAGAGGTCATGGATCAGGTTGGGCTGTTTGCGCAGCAATCCCTTGATTTCATCCAGTTCTTCCAACATCGAGGCAAAGCCATCTTGTTGCGTCTCTTCCAATGCATCGAGTGAGGCCAGTTCGCGCAGATGCGCCGCCATGTCCCAGGACAGGGACTTGTGAAATTCCTCGTCCCCTTTGAGTAGACGCTCGGCTGTTTTCCTGGTGTCCAGCCATTCGGTGAAGCCATCCAGTCTGGCGGTGATGCCTTTAATGGCTTTGTTGCATAGCGGGATTTTTGCCAGCCCTGAAGCGGCTTTTTGGGATAGTTTGTTTAGCAGGCCTTTGCCCAGCCAGGAAAATGCCCCGCCTCCAGCATTTATGGCATAGGGCACGGCAATTTTGAGCACCAGGGTCGTGACATAGGTGGGGACGCCAAGCTCGTCCTTGAGATACTGGCACACATACTTGGTGCAGTCGGAATCCAGGAAGTATTCGGTGAGCTTTTTTTCCGCGATGATGTTGCCCAGTTCGGCAAAGGTCTGCAGGGCTATGTCGGTGTCGGCCATGGGCATGTGCTCGTGTAAAATAATAAGGAGTTTTGTCTTTCGATATATGATCGAAAGTTTATGAGTGTATATCACTTCGTAAATGATTGGTGCAAGATTATGATTGTCTGGATATATCAAGGGGTAAGGCTTGTTCTTGGCTTACGGCGAGAAGTCTGGTGATGGGAATGAGGCGTTAGGTCAGACATTGAAGAGTTGAAAATGGATATAATCGGTTCGCTCGTTGCTGGTGCGTTGCAACCTTTTACCTTTACTACAAATTTTAGGAAGGGGGGCGCGGGGGGAGAACCCTTTGCAAAAGGGTTTCCCCCCGCAAAATTCTTAATCTTTTCCTTCTTCTTCCGCCTTTCCTCTCCTACGCCACCATGGGCAGGGCCATCAGGGCGGCGGCAACGCCGATCCACTGGCGCGCGCCGAGCCGTTCCTTGAGCAGCAGCCAGGCCAGGAGCACTGTTGTGGCGGGGTAGAAGGAGGCGATGACCGCGGCGGTGTCCAGTCTGCCATGGGCCGCGGCCAGGGCGAAGAACAGGTTGCCCAGGGTATCGAACACGCCGCAGAGCAGGATGGCGGGCAGCACTCCATTCTGGGGGCGCACTAGGCGGCGGTGAAAGAGCAGGGTATAGAGCGAGATGGAGGCGGCGCGGGCGCAGGCCAGGGTCCAGAGGAAGCCCGGGAGCCCGGCCTGGTCGATGCAGATGAAGAACAGGCCGAAGCCGCTGCCCGCGAGCAGGCTGAGGGGCAGTTCGCCGCTCCATGAGCTGCGGGTCTTTTCCGGCGCCGAGAGCATCCAGATGGCGGCCAGGGCGATGCCGATGCCCAGGACGCGGACGAGCTGGGGCAGGCCGTCGATGAACACGGACACGAACACCGGGAGCAGGGCGGTGACCACGGCGGAGAGGGGCGCCACGATGCCCATGCGCCCCTTGGCCAAGCCGGTGTACATGGCCAGGAGCCCGAGAGAGCCGCAGATGCCGGCCACGCCGCCCAGGAGCATGGAGCGTAGCGGAGGGAACTCCATGTCCAGCACCAGGGCCGCGGCGCAGAGCAGCACCCCGCCAAGGACTTGGGAGAACAGGATGGTGGTGTAGACATTGGAGCGTCTGGAGGCGATGCCGCCGGAGAAGTCGCCAATGCCCCAGCTGAGGGCGGAACTGAGCCCGAAGGCGGCGGACAGGGAATCGAAAATCACAGGGGTATCCTCAAATGGTAGTGGGGGGAGGGGCTCAGGATGCGGATTGGCCCAGGGAGTTGCGCATGAGCAGGTCTATGGCCTCTTCGATGCGGGCATACCCCTTGTCCGAGTCCAAGTCCACGCCGCCGTAGTGCCGCCGGGTGAGGGACATGACCAGGAGGTGGTTCACAGCCCCGCCCAAGACCGCAACGATGGCGGAGAGGTCCACGTCGTCGGGCGTGTCGTCGCGCAGAAGTTCGAAAAATTCCAGGGCGCAGCGCACGCGGGGGTACTCCAGCAAGGGTGTGTAGCGGCTGCTCTCCTGGAGTTCCCAGGCCATGATGCGCACGGTCTGGGGGCGCAGGCGCAGGGCCTTGTAGTATTCCTTGAAGAACCAGGCCATCTGGCGCTCCGGGGGCATGTTGACGAGCTGCTCCCGCCGGCCGTTCATGAGTTCCTGGGCCGAGGGCCAGAACAGGGCGCTTTTTGCGTAGGCCGAGATGAGGCCGGAGAAGTTGCCGAACAGGCGGCGGGTCACGTTCTGGGGCAGCCCGGCCTCCCGGGCCACGGCCACGGGGGTGAGGGCGGAAAAGCCCCTTTTGCTCAGTACGGTGCCCACCGCCTCGATGAGGCGCTCCTTGGAGCTTTGGGGGCGGTTTATGGGAATGACCTTGGCCATGCTTCCTCGCTTGAAGGTGACGGATGTTGAACTGTCAGCCCAGCGGACTGTTTGCCGTATCAAATTCAGGATGTTGTCCATAAAGAAGGATGGAACGGGCCTGACCGTGTTGCCGGACGTCCGATGCCCAAGGGGATGTGGCGGCCGGGAGAGGACTTTAGCGCAGGCAGGTGCGGAGGGCAATTCGACATATCATTGCAATATTTTCAATATATGAATAGGTTTCCCACACAGATTTGTGAAACCTGTGGGGGCGGGTGAGGAGGAGTGGGGCTGGATGACTGGGAATGATACTCGGGAGTGCGAGATGGCGGGCACTGGCGCGAAATCCCGTGAAGCGGGGTTTGTCATGCCCATGTGTTTCAGCGTCATGCTTTCGATACTGGCGATTCTGGTTCCTTTGCTGCTGGCGCTTTCCGCAACAACGTACTTCTATGCCAAGGAGGACCTGGAGCGGAATCAGGAGCGGTTGCGGCGGCAGGGAGAGGCGGGCATCACCTCGACCCTGGCCAAGATCGAGGGCGGATATCTGTTGGTGCAGAAGGCCCTGGAAAAGGACCTGGGCCCTGTGTTCGCCGAGTTCGCGCATATGGTGGACGCGGCAAGGGGCGAGTACGAGCATCTGAACCTGGGACTGTTGAAGAGCAGGTTCGGAAAAAATTACGAGTTCTACATAGCCAATGCCTCCACCGGGGTGATCGAGTACGCCACCCTGGAGAGTGATATCGGCCTCAATCTTTCCATGTTCAGGGAATATTGGACGAATTTGCAGATGCGCCTGCGCCCCGGGCAGATCGTTTCCGGGCCGGTGAGCGTGGAATACAGGAGCGGGAATCTGCGCCATTACGCCTATCTGTTGCTGCCCGACGGAGATTATTTCCTCGAGATCGGTCTGCTTGCCGAGGGGTTCAGCAAACTTGTGGAGCGGCAAAATTTTTACGGCATGATCAACGAGTTCAAGAGCATCAACCCCACGCTCATGGATGTGAGGATATTCGATTATTACGGTTACCTGGACAAGGACCCGGAGCGCAAAAGGGCCGAGGAGCCTGTGCTGGGGCATGTGAACAAGGCCTTCCGTGACAAGGCGGACGTCGAGGTGCTGGATCGGGAGAACAACACCCTGACCCGCTACCTGTTCGTGGACCTGTCGGAGCCCGCCTCCTGGCCCGTGTACAAGGTGGTGGAACTGACCTACTCCACTGACACCATGCGGGAAACGCTGCACAAGCACACTCGCACCCAGTTCGCCATAGGTCTGGTTTTCGTGGCCCTGGGCGTACTCCTGTCCATGCTCATGGCGTCGCGGATCTCCAAGCCTGTCAAAGGAATAATTGATGATGTCGACCGTATAGCCGGAGGAGACATCGACCACACCATCGAGGTGAAGAGTCACAACGAGCTGCGCATCCTGGAACAAAGCATCAATACCATGGTGCGGAGCATGACCCAGAGCATGCACCGGGTGGAGTGCGTTGAGCAGGAAATTTCCCTGCGCAACCAGGAGTTGGAAAAGACCAATCAGGAGCTTGTGCGGGAGATCCGGGACAGGGAGCGCATGGAGCGGGACCTGCGGCAGAGCGAACTGATCCTGCGTGTATTTCTCGACGCCATTCCGGACAGCGCCATTCTGATCGACCCGGACGGCCGCATCGTGGACATCAACAACACGGCCTGCCAGCGCATCGGGAAGTCCAGGGAAGGGATGGTGGGCAGCCTGATCTACGAGCACATCACCTGGGAGGTGTTCGAACAGCGCCACGACAGGGTCTACGACGCCATCTGCCGCAAGGAGCCCGTGGTCTACGAGGACACCTACAGCGGGCGCTTCTACTTCACCATCGCCGCCCCCATCTGTAACACCTCCGGGGACGTGGAATACGTGGTGCTGTACCTGTCCGACATCACCGACCGCAAACAGGCGGAAGAGAAGATTCTCAGGCAGCAGGCCCATTTTCAACAGCTCTTCGAGAACGCCCCCCTGGCCATAGCCATCTATGACAGGCAGGGCGGCATACGCCGGGTGAACAAGGCCCTGGAGAAGTTGTACCGGTACACGGAAGAGGAACTGCTCGGAAGATCCCTGGACGACATCATCGTGCCCCTGCCTCAGGAGCAGGAAATCAAGGATATACGCGACAAGTTGTCTGAGGGGCAGTCCGCGGCGCTGGAAAGCGTCCGCAAACGCAAGGACGGCAGGCTGGTCAACGTGGCCATCCTCTGTTTCCCGGTCCTCATCGACGGCCGCCCCGAGGGCGCCTACCTCATCTATCAGGACATCACGGAACGCAAGCGCGCCGAGGAGCAGTTGGTGTTCCAGTCGTTCCACGACACCCTCACCGGTTTTCCCAACAGGGCCCTGCTACTGGACCGGCTGCAGCGCTCAATCCAGCGTTTGAGGCAGCGGCGCTTCCCGCTCTTCGCCGTGCTGTATCTGGACCTGGATCGGTTCAAGGTGGTCAACGACAGCCTCGGCCACCAGGTCGGTGATCAGCTCATCTACAACATCTCCCGTAAGCTCGCCGCCATGGTGAACTCCACGGACACGGTATCGCGCATCGGCGGTGACGAGTTCGCCGTGCTCCTGGACGAGGTGGACTCCCCACGCCAGGCCCTGAACGTGGCGCGCTCCATCCAGGATATCCTGTCCAAGCCCATGGTCATCAACAACCATGAGATCTTCAGC
Source organism: Desulfovibrionaceae bacterium (assembly GCA_963674665.2). Lineage (GTDB taxonomy): Bacteria > Desulfobacterota > Desulfovibrionia > Desulfovibrionales > Desulfovibrionaceae. The sequence goes on from CAXXPL010000004.1 coordinate 217,367, forward strand.
ACCGCCAGCATCGGCATCGTGGTGGGAACCCCGGAGTACAACAGGCCGGAGATGCTGCTGCGCGACGCGGAGATCGCCATGTACCGGGCCAAGACAATGGGCAGGAACCGGGTCAAGCTGTTTCAGTCCGGCATGCGGGAGCAGGCCGCCGAGATTCTGCGCGTGGAGAACGATTTGCGCCGGGCCGTGGACAACCGGGAGTTCGTGGTCCACTACCAGCCCATCATCTCCCTGGACACGGGGCTGATCTCCGGATTCGAGGCCCTGATCCGCTGGCAGCACCCCAGCCGGGGGCTGGTGTTCCCGGACGAGTTCGTGCCAGTGGCCGAGGAGTCCGGCCTGATAATCCCCATAGGCCTGCTGGCCCTGGGCGACGCCTGCCGCCAGGTGCGGCAGTGGCAGAAGCGGTACTCGGACTACAAGGACCTGGAGATCAGCGTCAACCTCTCGGCCAAGCAGTTCCTGCAGTCCGACCTCATCGAGCAGATCAGCGGCACGGCCCAGGAGGCCGGGTTGCAGATGCAGCACCTCAAGTTGGAAATAACCGAGAGCGTGGTCATGGAGAACGCCCAGTCCGCGCGCATCATGCTGCATCGCCTCAAGGACCTCAACGTCAAGCTGTCCATCGACGACTTCGGCACCGGCTACTCCTCCCTGGCCTATCTGCACCAGTTCCCCCTGGACACCCTGAAGATCGACCGCTCCTTTGTCGCCCGCATGGATGACGAGGGCGAGGATGTGGAGATAGTCAGGGCAATCGTTGTCCTGGCCCACAACCTGGGCATGGAGGTTGTGGCCGAGGGTGTGGAGACCCAGGAGCAGGAGCAGCGGCTCAAGTCCATGAACTGCGACTATTTTCAGGGGTATCTCGCCTCGCGTCCCCTGGACGGAGTGGGAGCGGAAGAACTCCTGCGCGCCTCCCCCCACTGGTGGTGCTGAGGCCGGTTTCATGAAAAGCGACACGGACAGGTTTTTGCTGAGGGTTGGGAAGCGAGGACCTGGCGTCGCGTCCGTTACGTCAATATACCTTTGAGCTGCGAGTTCTGCGAGACCAAGGGCGATCGGGATACCGCCCCGCCGCTTTCAACGGAGTAGCGATTCTCCGCTATATTCAGAGTAGGTGAAATCAGTGGACATCACACTGGTCGCGCATACGCTCTTTGCTTGACCGGGGATGACGAATCCGGGTAATACGAAAATGCTGAAATAGTACTATTCCTCCTTTTGTGGGGGGAGTGCTCCACCGTTTAGCGGCGGAGGTGCCCATGGATCGTCGATCGTTCGTGAAGCTGGCGGCTGTCGGAGCACTATCCGGTGGCCTGTGTTCCCTGGCCGACCCCATCGCCGTTCTGGCGAAGCTCACGGCAGGGCTTTCCGACACTCCGCCCCGTTACAAGGTGGCGGACGCCCACTTCCACTTCCTGGACTTCATCCAGAAGACCGAGGGCATTCAGGCCCTGTTGGCGTTCATGGACGCCTCGGGCGTGGAGCACATCATGTTTTCGGGCATGCCTCTGATCAAGAAATGGGACGCGGCCGAGCCCGTTGAGCCCACCTACTACCTGGACGACAACGGCAGGGCCTACTGGTACACGGCCACGGACTTCGTGGTGGCGCGGCGCTATCTGGAGTTGACGGACAAGGACAAGCAGCGCTTCCATCCCTTCATCTGCGGCATCAACGCCACGGACAAGCACGCGGTGCTGCACGTGGAGCGCATGCTGGAGGAGTACCCCGGCGTGTGGCAGGGCATCGGCGAGGTGTTCGGCCACCGCGACGACCTCACCAACCTGACCTATGGCGAGACAGCCCGGGCCAATCATCCGGCCCTGGACGACATCTACGACCTGGCAAGGCAGCGCAACATGCCCGTGTGCCTGCACAACAACGCCACCTCCCGGTACAAGCTGGACAAGCCCATCTACGTGCACGAGGTCCGCGAACTGCTCGAGCGCCATCCCAAGACCGTGCTGGTGTGGGCTCATGCCGGGCTCTCCCGCTACCTGGACCTGGATCAGCCCAAGTACGCGGCCATGCTCCGGGAGATGCTGCTCAGGCACGACAACCTGCACCTTGACCTGTCCTGGATCATGTTCGAGAACTACGTGCTGACGCCGGACAACAAGTCCGTTCGCCCCGAATGGCTGGCCCTGGTGCGGGAGTTCCACGACCGGATCATGATCGGCACGGACAACATCGGGCACTTCGGCACCTATCAGCAGAACGTGTTCAAGTATTACACCCTGCTGGACGCCCTAAAACCCGAGATTGCGCAAAAGGTGGCCATGGACAACTTCCTGGCGCTGCTGCCCTCCAAACAGGAGAAGGTGGAGGAGCTGCAAAAGGCGGGCTGAGGCGAAGGGCAACGTGCGGCACACGACAGGGGGAGTGAGTGTTAAGCCATACTGCATTATCTATCCATAACGCAGGGTGTTTTGTTGCTGTTTTTTGTGTACGTAGTAATTCGGTTGAATAGAAATTGTCGGAGGGTTTTGTGGATCTCATCCGTTCCTATCGTCATTGTCACGATGAACGTATTGTTCATTGTTCTATGCCATGGTTCTGAGACATTTTTGGGTGTTGATTGTTCCCTGAATCATGATTCGCTTCGCGCACTTTTTCTGGCCATGATTGTTTTGTCGGTATTTTCATTGTTTTCTGTGATAGCCATCACAATATACTGCATAAGTAACCCGTGCCGGAAGAGAAAATTGCTGCTGGCAGGAATTGTATCGCTTATGTTTTTCATCAACTGTGGCACCATCGTTTACATGACATCCGGAGTTTAGCTGATCAGGATCTGTTCTGGACAAGGGCGCCTCTTGCTTTGGACAATACGTGAATCTGAGTCTGATTGATTTGTCATGATTGAGAGATATGATTTGAAAAGGGAATCAGGATGAAAAATTATGATGCCGTTGTTCATGAGCGCATTAGAGATTTGTTCAGCAAGGATGAGATTGAAATATTGCTGTATGTCGAACCACAGGATGACCGTCCTGTTGAATTACGTATCCCCCATAAGGTAATGATTGTCCACAAGGAAACAGGTATAGAGTCAATTTGTGGTGAATATGAGAGTCAAGTGAAAAACGCCAATATCGCCATGCTCGATGTAAGGCTGCAATTGGACAAGCTTGGGCACCATTGAATGTCATAACTTCAGATCACAAATATCATCACCCCGCATCCGCCGCGTTCACCACCAGGGTTGGGAGCATGCCCAGCATGATGTCTCCCAGCTCCTGCAGTACAGGGGGCGCCCAGCTTGTATGCAGCACCAGGTCATGGCGGTCCAGGATGCCGTTGGCAACGCCGTCCGGGCCCGAGTCCTGCGCCAGCATGCCCGCGTGCCCCCTTGTGCCGTTGCGGTACACCCAGAACACGCCCGCGCCGGGCTGGATGCCTTCTGGGCCGATGACGATCTCCCTGCCCCGGGTGTCCAGGTAAACCCCTTCTTCCATGGAGCCGATGGTTGCCGCTGATTTATTCCCGCCCAGGGCATGAACCAGGGGCACTGCGCCGCTGTAGCGCATGTTCGTGATGCCGGACTTGCGCCAGGCCGCCACCACCATGTCCGCGCAGTCGGCGCCTATGTATTGCTCGGCCTGATGGCTGGAGGGCGCTGCGCTGCCCCGGAACTCCGCGCTCCCCCAGATGTAGGGGAGGTTGGACAGGGCCAGGGCCTGGTCCACGGGAGGGTTTTTCGCCCCTCCAAGGCGGCTGACCCGCAGCACCCCAGGGAGCTGCCCGCCACGGCCGGTGTTCTCCCTGCCCGGCGAGCTCAGATAGAAGCCGTCGAACTCTAGCGCCACCTTGTAGCGCATGGAGCCCACCGGAGTGCCCTCCCATTCCACGCCCCCAAGCCAGAGCGGCGATACATCCGCCGGGGCCGTGGCGTTGGTCTGCCCCCTCCATCGGGTCTCACGGTAGGTGATGGCGTCCCACCAGCCGCGCTTGTCATTGCCATTGGAGTAGGAGCGCTTCTCCGGTTCCACCTTGATCCAGACCACGCGCCGCAACCCGGGCAGTTGCTCCAGGGGGCGCACGGCCGTGGCCGGGACCGCTTTCCCGGCCAGACGGAGCCCCCGGAACGGGGAGTAGACCTGCCCGCCGTATTCCACCACCGGCGCCAAGTGACACTCCTCGTCGAATTTCAGGACCACGTCCCTGTCCGTGCCCCGCTCCCCCTTGATCCGGCGTACCAGGCGCAGGCGCATGCCCTTGTGCTCCCCAATGTGTTCCGGCTTGTCCGCCAGAAATTCGTTGGAGTCCCTGTGAGTGAACCTTCCGAACAGGTCCGGGAGCAGCCGGGGGCGCGAGGACAGGGCCAGGAAAATCAGCCCGGCCACCGAGAAGAACAACCCGAAACCGGTCATAAGCACGCACACGCGAAGAGTGTTGTTCATGGCGCATCTCCAGGTGATGTTTGACAAGAGTTTTCCGGGGGGAATCCTTATTGAAAAAAGGGGTTTCCATCGGACTCCCCTACTAAAAATTACACTAGATACATGGCAGAAGAGGAGGCGCGAGGAAGAGGTCCATGAGCATGTGTTTCCTCCTCGCAATGTTTCCTTTTCAATAAGCCGGGATTTGGGAAAAAACAGCCTTTGGAGATTTGATTTTACGGAAGTTTTTCTATTGGGAAGGCATGAAAAAGCCCCCTCCGGCCTCAGCCGAAGGGGGTGTGGTAACGATTCAGGAAGTGAGGAGTTACAGCTTGCCGTTGTCGAAGAAGTAGCAGAAACCGTTGATGGAGTTGGAGTTCCAGTCCTGCACCGGAGTGGAGCAGGCCACGATGCCGTCCTCGGCCACCGGCCCGCAGGAGGACATGGCAATGACCTTGCCTGTGGAGCCGTCCGCCTTGCCGTCAATGGCTATGTCGAACATGCGGCCGTAGTAGCGCTGGTCCTCGGAATACACCTCGCCGTTGGTGACGATGCACAGCATGGGGGCGTCCGGGTTCAGGGCCTCGTACATATCCATGCCCACATTGAAGGTGGTGGAGCCCAGGGCCAGGGATTTTTCGAAGTTCTCGATGCCCGCGCTGTCCTCGTTGCCGTCAGCGGGTTCGCCTGTGAGGTCGCCGTAGAAGTTGGAGTTCTCCTGGGCGAGGTTGCCGTTCTGGTCCTGGGAATCCCCCGGAAAATAGCCCATGCGGTCGTAGTGGGTCCAGACCGCCACCTCGGCCTGGCGCATGAAGTTGGCCACGCGCTTGGCCCGGGCGTTGACGATGAGGTCCTGCCCCTTGATCACGGCGCCGATGATCAGGCCGATGATGATGATCACGATGGCCAGCTCGATCAAGGTGAAGCCCTGTTGCCCCTTGCCGTGTTCCGAGGCGTTGGTTGGCATGCATGCCCCCTTCCTGTGAAGGTTTTCTTAGTATTGGAAGTTTATTGAGGCTTTGTTGTTATGTCAATCCGGCAACCTTGGCGGCGCCGTGACGATGGGCAACGATGGTCAAAGGCTTCCCCGCGTTCCGTTGTGACGCGGGCGCGACATTGTCAGGATGAAGACACTTGGTCGGAAGTTTCAGGCTCTGAGCTCATGCAATGAGTATGCGGTATGGCGGTTTGGAAAGGGGTTGCGGGGGGGAACCTTTTAACGAGCATGAAGCTGGATTGCAGCACCCCAGAAGATGAAAGATACTAGAAGTGAGACGGCGGTTTGAGGTCGATCTTTTATATGGAGGTTTTAACCCCGTGTTTTAACGTGACCCGCGTTTCCCTGTCGTACCCCGGAATGCCTCTTTAAGAGCGCACAGTAAAAAGAGCTAAGATGTTTTCATCTTAAGCTGGTAGGGCAAACGCAACCGCCGCCTCTCTACACTAATCTCTTTTATCGAGGGGCGCCATGGAACTCAAGCCAATTTATCATTGTGTTGCCGCTATCGATGTCCACCAAGCTAAGCTAACAGTTTGTATTCTGAGCGAGGACAAGCAAAGAAGACCTGTTAAAGAAATTCGGGAGTTTAACGGATTCAAACGGGACCGAAACGCAATGGCTGAGTGGATTGCCTCTTGTGAACCAGAAGAGGTCGTTATGGAGAGTACCGGCATCTATTGGAAAAGCCCTTATGCGGCTCTGGAAAAAGTTGGTATTCACGCATCGGTGGTCAATGCCCGGCATGTCAAACAGGTACCTGGTCGCAAGACTGATATCTGTGATGCCCAGTGGTTGGCTACTCTAGCACGAAGCGGGTTGCTGCGTGGTGGATTTGTGCCCAAAGATATCTTCCGAGGATTACGCCTGATTTCGCGCCAAATGCAAAAGATGACACGCATACTTGCTGATGAGAAAAATCGAATGCACAAGGTGTTGACTGATGGGGGAATTCGTCTGGACGTTGTCGTCAGTGACATCCATGGCATGTCGGCACGCCAGATGCTCAAGGGTATCCTCAATGGCGAAGATCCAGAGCAGGTACTGCGGTACGCACACAAAAGGTTGAAGGCGACACATGAAGAGTTGCTGGATGCTCTTTCGGGAGAATTGACAGAACACCATATCTTCGTGGTGGGGGAAACTCTCGATCACATTGAGGACTTGGAAAGACGTATCGAATTATTTCGTCAACAACTGATTGAAGGGTTGCAGCCTTACCGCCAAATATTGCAAGCCCTGGAGACAATTCCCGGCATTGACGAAAAAGGTGCCGCTATGATGTTGGTGGAAATTGGAGATGATATGCAGGCTTTTGGTAGTGCGGAAAAATTGGCTTCCTGGGCAGGTGTCTGTCCAGGCAATCACGAGTCTGCGGGGAAACGAGTCTCGGGAAAAAAGCGTAAAGGTAACCCGTATGTTCGTCGTATCTTGTGTGAAGCTGCCAACGCAATCAGCCGTACACGATGTGGGTTGAGCAAGAAGTTTAAATCCTTACTTGGTCAGCCCTGAAAAACGTTCAATTTACTGAAAAGACTTAACAAAACGACCAATTCAATGTATCATTCTCGACCAGGAACTACAGTAATTCTGCAGAAAACCGGTCGCGCTGTCGCCGAGTCGGGAGTGATGATGAAGGCCAAGCAAGCCAAAAACGATCAGGCTAATTTCCTCTACAAAGACCTCATTGACCAACTCAACCCCAAGCATCCGCTGCTCCAACTGGCTGGGCGCATACCATGGGAGCGCTTTGAGCGGGAGTTCTCCCCACTCTACAGCGGGCACGGACGACCGGCAAAGCCCATTCGCCGCATGGTCGGACTCATGATTCTCAAACAACTTGAGGACCTCAGCGACGAGCGTGTTGTTGAAGCCTGGGTCCAAAATCCCTACTTCCAAGCCTTTTGCGGCGAGAAGCACTTTCAGTGGAAATTCCCCTGTGATTCGACGGATTTCGTCTATTTCCGCAAACGCATCGGTGAGGACGGCGCGCGCCTGATCTTCGAAGTCTCGGTGAATCTGCACGGCGAAGACGCCAAAGAGCGCGAGATCACCGTGGACACCACAGTACAGGAAAAGAACATCACCTTCCCTACAGATGTGAAACTGCTGACGAAAGTCATCAAAAAATGCAGGAAAATCGCTACAGATGAAGGCGTCAGGCTTCGCCGTAGTTTTCGCCGTGAACTGCCAAGCCTGCTGCGCCAACGGTTCAAAAGCCGAAAAACCATCAAACGAATACGGACCATGGCCGGCGTGCTCATCCGCGAGTTGGAGCGCAAGTTGTCCAAGGAAGCGCTTGCCCGCTACGCTGAATCCTTGAGCCTTTTTCGCCGAGTCCATGGGCAAAAACGGACCGACAAAAACAAGATTTACAGCCTGCACGAGCCTGACGTGCTGTGCATCGGCAAAGGCAAAGAACACAAAAAGTATGAATTCGGGCGCAAGGCTTCTCTTGCCGTCACCAAAACCACAGGTGTCATTGTGGGGGCCATGTCTTTCACGGAAAACGTCTTTGATGGTCATACGCTCCCGGACGTCCTGGAGCAGGTCTGGCAAATCACAGAAGTCTGTCCGTCGGTGGCCATCTGCGACCGAGGCTATCGGGGACGGAAAAAGGTGGGCGACACGAGCATCCTGACGCCAGGTAGCCCTAAGAAGAGCGACACACCCTATCAACGCAGAAAAGCCAGAGGACGCTTCCGCCGCCGGGCTGGAATCGAGCCGGTGATCGGACATGTGAAGCATGACCATCGCATGGTGCGCAATTTCCTCAAAGGTGTCGTCGGTGACGCAATCAATCTGTTCATGGCGTGCGCGGCGTTCAACTTCAAGAAATGGATGCGAGGGGTGAAACTTTTTTTTGCTCTTCTGGCCCTGTGGCTCTCTTTCGAGTTTGGATGGCAGCGCAAGCTGGCTAAGATCTGAACAAAGCTAAAAGGGCTTTTTCAGGGCTGACTACTTGTGCGCCGAGGGAGAAAACGGGCAATCTTCGCACTGGCGCACAAAATATTGAAAATCATTTTCGTAATAATATCACGTGGCGATTATTACCGGGATGCCACGATTGATTACGAAGCGCTGACGGTGAAGAAAAATGCACCGCGCTGGATGAAGATGCTTAAAAAATACGGCTATCTCCCTGCGTAGGCAGCATTTTCAAAATTTGGAGTTAATATCGTTGGCCTGGCAAAGGTCGGGGGATGTTCTGTGCCGTACGCAGGGGTTCTTTCACAGTAAAGGGTTTACCCCCCCATCCCCATGTCTTACTTGGACAGGACCTCGAAACCGAAGTTTGGGTCGATCTTGCGCACCATGCCCGTGCCCTTGATCTCCAGAATGATCACCTCGGCGATCTTCCAGATGTCGATGCCCTGGCGCACGCAGCCCACCAGGGTTGTGTCCCCCCTGCCGAACGAGGAGTGCATGTGCAGCTTCATGTCGCCGCTCTCGGTGCGGAACAGGGTGCCCACGGCGGCAGCCTCGTACACGTCGGCCAGGGTGCGCAGCATGGGGGTCAAGATGGGGGCGGTGCCGTCTTCCGGCCCGACCACAAGCTTCCCGCCGCCCACGCCCCCCACCAGGGCGCACAATCCGCTCTCGATATTCTGTTCCTTGGCAAAGGATTCGATACACTCGGGCACGCGGTCGCCGTCTTCCAGGCGGAGGACGAAAACGCGGCCGATTTCACCTTGTGCGGCTTGCATTGATCAATTCTCCTCGGTTTCTGATTTCACGGAGCTGAGGCCCATGTCATCCAGAATGGAGTAGAGCGAGGGCACCACCAGAAGTACGAGCAATGTGGAAGCACATAGCCCGAAAACGATGCTGATGGCCAGCGGTATGAGCACCTGGGCCTGGAGGCTGCGCTCCAGCATCAGGGGCGCGAGCCCGAGGATGGTCGTCATGCTGGTAAGCAGGATGGCGCGGAAGCGCTCCTTGCTGGCCACCACGGCGGCCTGTTGCGCGCCCAGCCCCTCGGCCATGCGCATTTTCAGAAACTCGACCAGGAGGATTGAGTCGTTGACCACCACGCCCGCCAGGGACACGAAGCCCATGATGCTGGGCATGGTCAGCACGTAGCCCATGATAACGTGCCCCCAGATGACACCGATGGCGGCCAGTGGAATGGCCACGATGACCACCAGAGGCTCCAGGTAGCTCTTGAACTGGAAGCTGAGCAGCACAAAGACGCCGAAGATGCCGATGAGCAGAGCCTTGACCAGGGACTTGCGCGTCTTCTGCCCCTCCTTGGCCTGGCCCTCCAGGGCGATGTGAAGGTCCGGGAACTCCTCTTCCAGCTGGGGCAGGAAGCGGGCCTTGGTGTCCGCGATGATGGCGTCGGCGTTGCCGAAGCGGGTGTCCACGTCGCCCTTGATGTTCACGGTGCGCATGGAGTTCACCCTGTTGACGCGCGCCCAGCCCCGCCCCTTGTGCAGGCTGGCTACGGAACTCAGGGGCACCTCCCGGCCTTCGGGGGAGACGAGCAGGAAGTTTTCCAGGTCCGCCACAGTGTTCTGGTCGAGGGCGGCGAGCCGCACGTCGATCTCGTAGGACTCGCTGCCAACCTGGATCTCATCGGCCGTGGTGCCGTAAAAGGCGGCGCGCAACTGCCTGGCGACGTCCCTGGCTGTGAGTCCGAGCACCAGCGCGCCCTCGCGCATGCGGACCACAAGCTCGGGTTTTCCCGGGCGCAGGTCGTCGTGCAGGTCGGTGACGCCGTTGTATGTGTTCAGCCAGTCCATGAGTTTCAGGGAGGCCTGCTTCAGACGGCCGAGGTCGTTGCCCTGGATTCGGATATCGATGGGCAGGCCGGCGGGGCCGATGGCCGGCTGCTTGTAGGTGATGCTGATGACATCCGGCAGGTTGCCGACCTCCTTGCGCCATATCTCGGACACTGCGTCCAGGGTGGCGTCGCGTTCCTCGGCCTTGAGCAGGTCAGCGATGACCGTGGCAACGTGGGGACCCGACTCCCCGGCATCCGCGTTGAGGTTGTATTGGATGTTGATATTCTGCACCAGGTGGGGGTGTTCATTGCCCCGCATTGGTTGCAAGGGGGTGAAGTGCTCGTCGGTCCTGTTCAGGGCCTGGACCACGCGCTCCACCACAGATTCTGTGCGGGAGAGAGGGGTGCCCTGGGGCAGCAGGATGCGGGCCATGAGCACGTCTCCGTCAATGTCCGGAAAGGCGGCTGTCTTGAGCTTGCCCGAGGCGAGCATGCCGATGGAGCAGAGGAACAGGGCCACAACGAGCCCCACAAAGAGGTAGCGCCAGGAGATGACCAGGTTCACCAGTCGCCCAAGGATTTTGTCCCGTACCAGCTCGAGCCCGGCGTCGAAGCGGCGCCGGAAAGCGTCCGGGGGACTGTTCTCCCGCCCCTTGAGGGAATGGGCCAGGTGATTGGGAAGGATGCAGAAGGCCTCCACCAGGCTCACGGCAAGGGTCAGCAGCAGCACAACGGGCATGACCCACATGACCTTGCCGATGTCGCCCTCGATGAACACGGCGATGGAGCCGAACACGAACATGGTGGTGAGGAAGGAGGATACCACGCCGGGCATGACCTCCACCGCGCCGTCGATGGCCGCGTCCAGGGCCTTTTTTCCCTTGGCGAGGTGCGCTGCCACGTTCTCCGCGATGACGATGGCGTCGTCCATGAGCAGGCCCAGGGCCAGCAGCAGCCCCACCATGGTGAGCATGTTCAGGGAGAAGTCTATTCGCTGCATGACGAACAGGGCACCGAGAAAGGACACGGGCAGGCCCATGGCCACCCAGAAAGAGAAGCGGAAGGAGAAGAACAGCCACATGGAGAGAAACACCAGCAGGAGCCCCTGTTCGCCGTTGATCGTGAGCATGCGCAGCCGGTCGCGCACGATCTCGGACACGTTCTGGGTGATGGTGAAGCTCACGGTGGGCGGAGCGAGCTGCCGCTCCTTGTCGAGAAATTCACGCACCACGGTCATCACGTCCAGGGCATCCTCGCTCTTGGTCTTGTTTATCTGCAGGATTCCGGCGCGCTTGTCGTTGAACAGGATGCGCTCCTCGTCGAGTTCGAAGCGGTCGGTGATGGAGGCGATCTCCCCCAGCTTGAGCTCAGCGCCCGTGCTGCCGGAGATGACGGTGAGGTCCTCGAACCGGGGCACGGAGTCGCGCTCCTCGTCGAAGCGCACCAGGATTTCCATATCCCTGGTCTCGATGGTTCCGGCAGGCAGTTGCACGCTCTGGGCCGCCACTGCGTCGGCGATGTTCTGGATGGAGAGGCCGTATTTCTGCAGGGTCAGGGCCGTGACCTCGATGCGTATCTGGTGGTCGGAGAAGCCCCTGATTTCCACCTGGGAGATCTCCGGCTCCATGAGCATGCGGTCCTTGACCTGTTCGCAGAACAGCTTGAGGTCAGGGACGCTCATGGGGCCTGTGACCGCCACGGACACGACCTGGTCCGTCTTGTTGAGCTGCTTGATGACGGGGGCCTCGGCCTCTTCCGGAAAGTCGTCGATGGCCTCCACCTCGGTCTTCACGTCGCTGAGGAACTGGGTGAAGTCACCGGTGTCACGCATCTCCGCCACCACGATGCCGCTGTTTTCCCGCGCCTCGCTGGTCACCTCCTCGATGTTGATCACGCTGTCCAGGGCATCCTCGATGCGCTGGCACACAGCCTCCTCAACCTCCTCGGCCGTGGCGCCGGGATAGGTAACAGAGATCTGCACCGACTTGGAGGAGAAGTCCGGAAAGGTTTCGCGCCGCAGTTGCGGCAGGGAGAGCACCCCCATGAACAGGAAGATGAGCATGAGGAGGTTCGCGGCCGTGGGGTGGGACGCGAACCAGCCGACGATCCCGGCGCCGAGGGGCCTGCCCCTTGTTGGGGTTTTGTGTTCCTGGCCGCTCATTGCAGGGGCGCCTCCCCGGTCGCCTCTTCAATGATCCGTTTTTCCATGTCCTGGTCGCGTTTGACATCCAGGAGTTGCCCCTCGATGGCCGGGACGAGGTCGGAGACAATGACCTGTTCGCCGGGGCTTACGCCACCCTCCAACAGGGCCAGACTGCCCAGGCGCAAGCGGAGTTTGACAGGGCGGAACTCCAGCCTGTTGTCCCTGCCCACCACGTGGACCACGGGCACGTCATCGGCGAAATGGAGTGCGGAGCGGGGCAGAATCACGCCCGGGGGCAGGGCTTTGCCGCGTACCTCCACCTGCACGTACATGTTCTTCACCAAGGGGGGGCGTTTTCCTGGCACAGCCTTGAGGTAGGGATCGTCAACCTGGACATAGATCGGGATGGTGCGCGTCTGCGGGTCGATGCGCTCCCCCATGCGCGCGAAACGGGCCTTCCATTCCACGAAGTCCACGTCAAAGGCCAGACGCACTATGGCCGTGAGCCCGAGAAGCTCCCGGAGCTTGTCCATGCTGAAGTCGCTACGGTTGATAAAGCCCATTTTTTCTTGAGGGGAGACGACGTTGCGCATTGCTGCGATGGGTATCTGGGCCGGTATCTCGGCCATTGCGATGTCATAGGCCTCGAGCAGAACCTTGCCCGGGGCCGCGTACTGGGATAGCTCCGCGTCCACTGACTCCACCCGCAGGTCAAAGGGTGCGGTGATGGTCGTCTTTCCCACATCGAGCTGGGTGTCCTGGAGCTTGTTCCGACTTGAACTGAGCCTGGCTTCCAGGGCCTGACGTTCCGCGGGCAGGAGGTCCAGGCTGTTCAGCAGGTTTTGCACGGCCTGTTTCTGGCTCAGGAAGCTTTTTTCCTCCCTGTCCACCTCGGACTTGGAGATGGTTCCCTTGGCCACCAGTTGCCGCTTGCGCAGGAGCTCCTGCTCCGAGAGATGCAGGGCGCGGGTCTCTGTCGCCAGGATGCGGCGGTAGTTGTTCTCGCGCTGTTCGAGTTCCCGTATCTGGGCCAGGAGATTCGCCAGGTCGGCCTGGTCCCTGGACTCGGCTAGGCCGTACTCCATCTGGTCGATCTGGAAGAGCATCTCGCCCTTGCTGAGGATGGCGCCGGGCTTGAGTTCGGGGTGCATCTTCACGATCTTGCCCCCCACCTCGGCGATGGCCTGCCACTGAACGTTGGGTTCCACGTTGCCGTAACCGATGGCCCTGGGCACCATGGCGATCTCCCCGGCCTGCACCACGCGCACCGAAACAACCCGTTCGCTCAGCCTGGTACGTTCCGGGGGGCGCTTGCTCTTGACCAGCGCCATGAAGACGAGCACTCCCACGATGAGGGCGGGTATCAACAACAGTCCCTTGAGTTTGCCTTTTACGCTCATATGTGGCCCCTGTGGTGTTGTGAGCAGGTTGGAACCATGAGATCGCTGAGATTCATTGCCCCCCCTGGCGTGACATGCGTGAAAACAGGAATGTGGGACAGTTCTGTATTCTCCCCAATTTATTGAGCAATACATGAAAGTCGGTGGAATGAAAACGCGTGGATACACGTTGTTACAAACAATTTGATACCACAGGGGGCGGAAGGGAACAACAATGCCCGCAAAAAAGCAACCTGCGCTCTCATGGTGATGCAAATGCCCCTCACGGATTGCTGTAAATGCCCGGCGGCCGAGGCCGGATTCCTTGTGAGGCAAGGGGCGCGCAGTCCGCTGGACCTGGCGCACGGGCTCTGCTACAAGGCGGGAATCATTGTCGGGACAGGGGCGCGGCCAGGCCCTCCCCTCAATTGATTCAGACGGCGGGCGGTTGCCGGAAATCGCGAGACCTCCGCCGAGAACAGCATGTATCGGATTATTCCACGCCTGGGGCGTTGACGACGTTTCAAGCGGTAATGCCATACAACCGGAGTGAACCAATGCTTCAAATGAAACACGCTTTGCAAAAGGCGCTTATCTGCCTTTTGTTGTTTGCAATGCTGTTGTGCTTAGGATGCGGCGCGGAAAAGGCCATTGACTGGAACTCCAGGGTGGGCGTGTATACCCTGCAGCAGGCGGTCCAGGACTATGGCGAGCCTGACGGCATGCAGGAACTTTCCGACGGCACCATAATGTACGCCTGGTACGACTCTGGTCGGTATCAATGGAGAGACGTCCTGGCCCTGATTTTCGCGGACGGCGTGCTCGTAAAGGTGGACAAGGCCGACCGGGATTGATGCTCCCCCGCGCCTGCCAAGCATCATGAGGGCGCACGCAGGAGTGACTCGATTCGAGGGCAGCCCCTCGATATCATATTGCAGCTTGTTGGGAGCGGTTTGGCAGTAGCCGATCGCTCCCTTTTTGCGTCCGCTGTCCCAAGAACCGGGACGCGCTTTGGGTTATTTGTGGGTTGATATTTAATGATGAAATTACAGCATGTTAGAAGAATGCGGCAGGGAAAATGTTGATTGCAGTATACTTTTGACTGAAAGAAGCCGATGGGGCTATACCATTGGCCAAGACCCGCGTCTGAAACACCCCTCTCCGGCGTTCATTCCGGATCGAGTGGAGCTGCGGATCCATATGTCGACTGACGTCTGTTTCTGCGCAACAAACCGGCTGCTACATGGAAAAGGTAAAATTCATGTCATGTAAGACACTTCTGATTACAGGTGGTTGTGGATTCATAGGTACTTCCTTGATCCAGAGTTTGCTGCGGGCCGATCCCGAGATGTCCATTCGGGTGGTGGACAGTCTGGTGACGGGAACTCCGGATGATCTTGCCGAGGTCGCGCAGTTCCGTATGGCGACTCCCGCGGATTGTCATGAATTCGAGGGGGTGATGCTCATCGTTGAGGACATCAGGAATGCCGACGCCATGCTGCGGTGCGCCAAGGGCGTGGACTGCATAGTGCACCTGGCCGCCAACACCGGTGTGGGGCCGTCTGTCGAGGATCCGCGCCTGGACATGGAGTGCAATGTCGTGGGCATCTTCAACATGCTCGAGGCCGCCAGATTGAACAACGTGAAGAATTTCGTCTTTGCCTCTTCAGGCGCTCCTGCCGGGGAGGTGGAGCCGCCCATCCACGAGGAACTGCCCCCGCATCCCGTGTCGCCCTATGGCGCAAGCAAACTGGCTGGCGAAGGGTACTGCTCGGCGTATGCCCGCACCTTTGGCGTCGGGACGGTGTGTTTGCGCTTCGGGAACGTCTATGGCCCCCGCTCCAAGAAAAAATCCAGTGTTGTCGCCAAGTTCATTCGTCAGGCCCTGAACGGCGAGACATGCGTCATTTATGGGGACGGGAAGCAGACCAGGGATTTCCTGTATATCGATGATCTCGTTCGCGCGGTGCTGCTGTCCATGGAAAAGGATGTCAGGGGGGAGACGTTTCAGATCGCCACCGGTCTCGAGCGAACCGTGGGGGAAGTTGCCCTGCTGATCCGGGAGGAACTCGCGAAAAAGGGCATCTCCATGGAGATCACCTATGACCGGCCCCGCCTTGGGGACGTGAAACGCAATTTTTCGGACACCAGCAAGGCAAAGGCCATGCTGGGCTGGGAAATTCAAATGGAGCTGGAAAAGGGGATCCAGAATACCATCGAGTATTTCCTGCAATGAGTCGAACCCCAGGTTGATTCGCATCCCATGCGATAAGGCTCGCCCGGCGGTTGATCTGCCTCCGGGCGAGTTTTTTTATGTGCGCGACGCGGGAAAGGATGCCGGATCTGCAAGGAGGGCAGGGGCGGGTCTGCTTGCGGACATGAGTCCGGAAATGGTGATTGTTGACAATCTCGATGAAATTGTCGACAATTTCTTAAACGTACATGGAGAATTGCCTTGGCAAGAGATTCCGGCGACCTGACTTCCCCCTTGAAAACCGGGGATGTGCAAAAGACCATAGAGGAGCGCATTTTCTCGGGTGAGTTGCCCCCCGGGGGCAAGATCAATGAAAAGGCCCTGGCCGACGAATTGGGGATCAGCCGCGCTCCTGTACGCGAAGCATTGAGCGCTCTGCGCCACGAGGGGCTGGTGGACATGATTCCCCATAGGGGAGCTTTTGTGTGTGATCTGTCCATGAAAGAGGTGCTCGACTGCTACGACGTGCGCGGAGGACTCGGGCACACGGCCGGGAAACTGCTCCCCCAGTGCATCTCCATGCTTCAGTTGCGGGAGCTGCGGCACCTGCAAACCGGGATGGAGGAAATGCTGCGGGAGCGGGACATCCAGGGATATTACCGGGGCAACAAGGAATTTCACGGCCTGCTCTTCGAGGCCGCCGGCAACAGGACGTTGATCGCCATGAATCAGGCGGTGGAGCGCAAGCTTTCCCTGTACCTGAAAAAGGAGATGAGCAACCTCGGGGTACTCGAACTCTCCAACAGGGAGCATCTCGAGATCCTCGACCTGATAGCGGCCGGAGATGCGGAAAGGACAGCCAATTCGCTGGAGGCTCACATCCTCAAGGGCAAGGAGAGGCTGTTCCAGATAAGCTGAACGGAAAGGGGCGTGGTGCCGTTTGTGTCATCCAATGTTTGTCGCGGCAATGATGATTCAATCAATACGCATTATTACAGGAGGCATGTATACGCGATGAGAATAGCCACCATCAGGATACTGGGGCTGGAGACAGCGGCCATTGTGCATGACGGGCTGCTGTTCACCCTGGCATCGATCAATGAAAAGTCCGGCACGGCTTGGCGCACCGATGTCCTGGACATTCTTCAAGACGGCCAGCTGGATGCGCTCAACGACTGGTATCAGGGAGAGGCCGGGGCTCTGCGAAAGGAGCTTGGTGATAGCGGGATTCCCTATGACAAGGCCGTGTTCGCCCCTCTGTACCGGCGGCCCAGGAAAATTTTCGGCATCGGCCTGAACTACGTGGATCACGCGGCGGACTTGTCCGAAAAGGCACCGAATACCGAGCCGGCCAGCTTTTTCAAGCCGGACACCACCATCATCGGCCACGGCGACACCATCAAGATTCCCCTGCAGTCCGACGGCACCACTGCCGAAGCGGAACTGGGGGTTATCTTCGGCAAGGAATGCGTGGATGTGGAAAAGGAGGACTGGCTCGATGTGGTGGCCGGATTCACCACCATCATCGACATGACCGCGGAGGACATCCTGAGGAAGAATCCGCGCTACCTGACCCGCTCCAAGAGCTTTGAGACCTTTTTCAGTTTCGGCCCCGTGCTGGTCACCAAGGACGAGGTCGAGGACGTCATGAAGCTCAATGTGGCCACAGTGCACAACGGCAAGGTGCACGCGGAAAACGTTGTCTCCAACATGACCTTTCCGCCTGATTTCCTGGTCTCCTTCCACTCCAAGGTGATGCGGATGTTCCCCGGCGACATCATCTCCACAGGCACGCCCAGAGCGGTGCACATCGGGCATGGCGACACCGTGGGATGCGCCATCGACGGCTTCGCCCCCCTCGAGTGCCCGGTCATCGACAAGAAGCGGGTTCAGGAAGACTGATCCGCATAAAATCACGATTTACAATGTGGAGGCACCGGAAACAGTGCCTCCATTTTCATTTCATGCGACCGAAGAACTGGGTTGCAGCGTGAAAATCGGCATCACCACTTGCATGTGGCTAAGGGAGGTGTTATCATTTCAATACCGAAAATAGTACTGGCTCTGAGAATGGTGGCTCTTTTTCCCTCGCGGTCCTGAAGGAAACGTCCCTGTGTTCCGGATCGCCGGGAAATGGCGACGAGAGCCCCGTTTTTTCCCATGAAGCCGAGCCGTTACGGGATATTACGCAATGACTTTCGACACTGTGGGCGCCATCCATGAGCTGCGGAACGCGCAGCAGGCCTACACCGCTCAAAAGCAGCGGTTCGAGAGCATTCGTCCCGTGGCGGCTATCCAACCCGTTGCCTCGGAGGCCGAGGAGTCCCAGGAAAGCGGTGCGAGTTCCTTTCGCAAGGAATTCAGCTTTTCGTTCGGCAAGTTGGGGGTGCGGCTGGAGGTGGAGGGCACGGAGGAGAGCCTCGAGTCCCTGAGCAAGGCCGCCTTGAGCCGTTACAACAAGGAGCGGGAGAGCGCTTTCCGTACCGAGCTCGAGATCGCCGGGCTGCGCGAGACCCTTGCCCTGCCCGTGGCCGCTGAAGAGAGCGCCGAGACCGGGGCCTTGTCCGACAGCTCCGGGGAGCAGCCTTCCAGACTCACCACGCAACTGGCGCAACGCGCCTACGCGGAGCAGGACAGAAATTTCGAAGCCTATCCCCACCTGCCTGGCGTCAGTATCGGCGTCGTCTGATCGATTTCCCGTGGTCTTTTCTACAACGACATGCTCCGCAAACTCGGCGGATGCGGTTTTGCGCCGTGGGCGTGCCATCTGGATGGGGTATGGAAAATGAAAGGCGCCCCGTGGAAGGAATCGCCGCGCATGATGCGCGCGATGTTCCATTCCGCGGGGCGCTTCTATGTCAGGGAAGGGCAAGGATCTATTTCTGGCGTTTTTCCCAGAGCTTCATGTCTTTCATTTTTTTGCGGCGCTCGCGCTGCAGGGATTTGCAGACCAGGGGAGTGCCCTTTTTGTATCCCCACTTCTCACGGTACGTATCCGGGGTGAGGTTGTGGGTGCCAAGGTGTTTCTTGGTGATGATCTTGAATGTCTTGCCGCACTCGAGGCAAGTGACGGACTTTTCCTTGATGGCCTTTTTCGGATCTATGGCAGGTTCCTGATTGAAGAAAACGGTTTCGCCACCCTCGCTGATGCCCTTGATGCCATCGGACAACTTCTTGACCATGGTCGTAATCTCATCTTCCGTCATGGTACGAACGCTGGCCTGCGCTTTGACGATTTCCAGTGCCTCTTTCAAATAATCATCCATCAGTATCTCTCCCGAATGGTTTTGTTCATGACTGTTTCTCCACATACATTTGTTATGGAAGTTTGTAAATGCATCGATGGCATGTGCGTGGACCTTCTCTACAATCATGAGGCAATGCCGCGTACTAAATGGCGTATCACTGATCAGAAAAGCTCCGGATGAAAGAAATGTTACGGATTTTCTTGCTACACAGCGATGGTTGCTCACATTATCGACGAGATTTCAGCCAATGCCAGATACGGAGGGCTGCCCGGACGCGTTAGCCAATGCCGGAGCCATGGTTCAACGATGATTTATGGCAAAGGTGACTTCACTTTTCAGTCGCAGAGCATACCTTCAGGAGTGAGGTCGGGTGGGGTATGAGAGAGGACGTGGCGGAGCGCCCATGTCCAAGGGACATGGGCGCGGTGATGATGAGTCGGGATGTTCTCAGTTGCCGTTGCTATGAGAGCGGGCGTGCCGTTCCAGGTCACCGGGCGTGAGGCTCGACACCTCGCCCTCCTCGGAAAGCAGTTTTTCGATGCCCGTGGCCTTGTACTCGGATGCGCCGTCCAATTTCAAGTGTCTGGTGCACTCGTCACACTTGTGGTCACACCATGAGGTGTCATACTCGTCCGGCTCCCTGTAGATGGTGATGACGCCCTCGTAGTTGCGGAGCACGATCTTGTTCACGCCCCAGGATACCACGTAGTTGGGCATGATGGGGATCTTGCCCCCGCCTCCGGGAGCGTCGATGACATACGTTGGGCGCGCAAACCCGGAAGTGTGCCCGATGAGGCTCTCCATGATCTCCATGCCCCTGCCGATGGGAGTTCTGAAATGCGACAACCCCTCGGAGAGGTCGCACTGGTACAGGTAGTAGGGGCGCACGCGGTTGGCCACCAGCTTGGTACAGAGGCTCTTGATGATGGAGGGGCAGTCGTTGACGCCGGCCAGGAGCACGCTCTGGTTGCCCAGAGGGATACCGGCGTCGGCGATCATGGCCAGGGCGCGGCTGGAAGAGGTGGTTATTTCCCGCGGGTGGTTGAAGTGCGTGTTCAACCACAGTGGGTGGTATTTCTTGAGCACGTCCAAAAGTTCGGGTGTGATGCGGTAGGGCAGCACCGCGGGCATGCGGCTGCCGATGCGGATTATCTCGACGTGATCGATGTCCCGGAGCTCTCCCAGGAGCCAGTCGATGGTCTGATCGGGCAGCATGAATGGGTCGCCGCCGGAGAGCAGCACGTCGCGTACCTGGGGGGTGTCCTTGATGTATTGAATGCCCTTGAGCATCTGCTCCCTGGAAGGGATATGGCTTGCATCGCCCACCTTGCGCTTCCTGGTGCAGTGTCGGCAGTACATGGAGCAGATGTTGGACACGTGGAAGAGCACCCGGTCGGGATACCGGTGGGTGAGCCCCGGCACCGGGCTGTCCTTGTCCTCGTGCAGGGGGTCGGCCATGTCCCAGGAGCTTATGTTCAGCTCCTGCGGCTGGGGAAAGGCCTGCTTGAACACCGGGTCGTTTTCCCAGTCCTCGGAATCGATGAGGGAGAGATAGTAGGGCGTGACGCTGAGAGGGAAGCGTGCCACCACCTGGTTGAAGGCCTTGGCCTTGTCGCCGAATTCGACCCCCAGGAGCCTCTGAAACGTCTCCACGTCCCTGATGGAGTTTTTCAGATGCCATCTCCAGTCGGTCCAGTTTGTCTTGTCCGACCCCTTTTCCAGTTTTTTGGCTATGGCTTGTTGGTCGGAATCATAGATGGTCATGAGTACCTCTCGAGTTTTGCATCGCATCCTGCATGTGCTGTGACATGTACTTCCACACCATATGTGCTTTGTAATACGATGTTGCGTTTATTTTCCAGTGAAGGACGAAGAGTCAAAGAGTCTTCATGGTTCGGAAGCGGAGTTCTGCTTAGTGATTGGGGTTGGTGTGTTCAATTCGTTTGGGTTTGGATTGTGAATACAATGGTTTGAAATGTCAAATTTCAAATAACACCCCGACAATACGGGAAATAGAATGGATTTTCAAGGGTTCTCCATGAGCGGAAAGAGAGGAGGGAAGCGGCGAAACCATTGTTTTGATTGAAGGGGCGGGGCGATTGTCCTTCCTCTTGTGTGACCTGATTCGGCCCATGAGCTATGGTACGGTGATAAACAGCAACTTTTACAGTTGTAAGGTGGAACATGGGCAGGAGATACTATGAGGAGACAATTTGCAATAATGTGGAACATTTCTGTAAAGGTTTGGTTTAATTTCTTTATTTAATTTCTGCATTTTTGTCTTGACGGGTTCTCGAAGAATGTGTCTAATCCAACGAAATTGATGCAAGGAGAGCTAAGAGAACATTTTAAAAAGTGTCCAGAATTTTGATCTGAGCCCGGAATAATCGTGTGTGAGATATAGTGTGGATTCCGGTTGGTCAAGTTCTGATGGTGCCCTGTGATTTCGTGATGCCGTGCTGGGGGAAGCATGGCTTTTTTTTTGCCAACGTTAACGTGGTGAAAAAGCTATGGATCAAGCAATCTGCGAGAGCGTTCTACAAGCGAGTATAAAAATGAATCTTTCACGAGTAGGCAAAACGGCAATGCTGGCCGCCCTTACAGATGAAGAGGAAGAGGTCCTCATAAAGGCCCGCATGGGCCATGAGGGGAACATCAAACTCGCGGTGACGTTCATCAGCGGCATGAGTAGGGACATCAGGTCCAGCTTCATCAAGTCGCTGGTGGGTTGCGTGCTGCAAAACAAGATCGTGAACAAGACCCCCGGAGAGATCCATGCCGTCATCCACGCCGGGTTGGACGCCTTGGCCGGTGCCATGTCCCAGACTCCCGTGGATGCCAGCCTCAAGCTCAAGGTCGCCGTTGCTAGTGATACCAAGTGGGTCGGGGTGGCCGTATACGGTGACTCCGCATTCTATCCGGTGACCAACCATGAGCGGGCCTGCATGAGTATGATGCACCTGTAGTTCCGGAAGGAACACGAACAAAAAGGGGAAACGCAGAGAAGAAACCGCTGACAGCTGTTTAAATATTCCAAGGCCCGTTGCCGTGACGGGAGAGGACTTTCTTATAGTGTGATGAGTGACCTCTCCTGGTGGCGCGCCCTGGCTCCCAAGTGTCCGAGTGAAGCCGTGCAGGGATGTTGCGCGGCTTTTTTGTTTGCGAACTACTGGAACCAAAATTTGTATTAAACATAGTGATATAATTGATGATATTGAGTGGTAGCGAATAAGAAGTAACCGAGCTCCGTGTTTTATTGGAGGGGATTTCTCAAGTGTGAACAGTGATCCCTCCTGATGCTGGGCTTGGCTCCCCAAGTGTCCGAGTGACTCCGTGCAGGGACGTGTGCGGTGTTTTGCAATGTTGTTGCAGACAACTTGGAGGCAGCCATGACCACTATACCACGACGAACGGCATCAGCGGCAAAGGTGATGTCGTTTCCCACCCCCGCAAGCGGCAGGACCATTGACTTCCGCTCCTGGGAGATAGGCGAGGCCTTTCACCAGGGGATGCTCCTGGAAGTCTGCGCAGGTCCAAAGCCAGGTCTCGTCTGCCCCGACTCCAATGGCTCCCATACCGACATGGGGCTGCGCACCTTCATGGTGGGTGCGGCCGCCATTGCTCCCGCCCTTGTCCAATGCGCCCAGTCCGGGCGCGAGCACACCCTTGATCTCCCATCCCTGCTTCCGGAAATGCGCCGTATCGGCGTGCGCTACGAGCGTCGCCTGCTCGAAGCCACCAAGCAAGTGAACACCCAAAGGGGTATCCTGTTCGCCGCCGGCCTGTTGTGCGGCGCCGCAGGCTATCTGTCCCGCTTCCACTCCTCTATCGATCCAGGTCTTCTTTTCACCACTGTTGCCGCCATGTCCAAGGGACTGGTGGAGCGTGAGCTGTCTCACGCCGGGCTGTCCGGGAAATCCGGGCTCACCGCGGGGGAAAAGCTCTTCCTTAAATATGGTGCCGAAGGAATTCGCGGCGAAATGGAACGCGGCCTGCCCTCCGTGCGAGAGACCGGACTGCCGGCGTTGGTGGAGGCCCTGGACAGGGGCTGCTCCCTCAATTTGGCTATGGTGCATTGCCTGGTCTCTCTCATGACATGTGTGGAAGACACGACAATATTGTGGAGGAAAGGACCTGCGGCGTTGAAGACCATTCATGGTGACGCAAGGGAAGTACTTTTACTGGGTAGCGTGTTCACAAAAACAGGGATGGAGCAGATATGTAGATTGGATGGTGAATATAAGGCTGAGAACATAAGCCCAGGGGGGTGTGCAGATATGCTTGCAATAAGTTTAGGAATTTATGTTTTGGTCAATGGTGCATTTCCGTGCGCAATAATATGACTAGGGGTCAATTTTTTAAACAATTTTTTATTCAATCAGGAGAGTGGCGTGAACATATTTACCTATACTTTAATGTGCTATGGGCTAACAGCATTGATATCATTCCTTGTTGTGGCTCTTATTGTTGGAATCAACAAGGCCATGAACTCAAAAAAATCCACACAACAGTAGGGGAAGGTAATGGAACAGCTTATTCAATTATTCCCAGCCATAGGCACCATGTTCGTGCAGGATTGGGTCGTCACGCTCACCCGGCTGGGACTCATCGTTTTTGGCTTCTTCCTGTCCTACATGGGGTTTAAACGCACCCTGGAGCCCCTGATCATGGTCCCCATGGGCCTGGGCATGATCGCCATCAACTCCGGCGTCCTGTTCCTGGAGATGGGCAAGATCGGCACCATCATCCTGGACCCCATGGTGAGCAATCCCTTTGAGCTCATCAACCTCATGCAGGTCAACTTCCTGCAGCCGGTCTACAACATGACCTTCAGCAACGGCCTCATTGCCTGTCTGGTGTTCTTCGGCATCGGGGCCATGAGTGAAATCGGATTCATCCTGGTGCGCCCCTGGGCCAGTATCGTGGTGGCGCTCTTTGCCGAGCTCGGCACCTTCGTCACCCTGATCATCGGCATCAAGATGGGGCTCATGCCCAACGAGGCGGCCTCCATCGCTGTCATCGGCGGCGCCGACGGCCCCATGGTTCTGTTCACCTCCCTGGTTCTGGCAAAAGATCTGTTCGTTCCCATATCCATCATAGCCTATCTGTACCTGAGCCTGACCTACGCAGGGTACCCATACCTGATCCGCTGGCTGATCCCCAAAAAGTACCGGGGCATCGAAGTGGAGATGGAGTTCCCCGACGTTTCCCAGAAGTCCAAGTTCGTGTTCACCATCGTGGTCTGTACGGTTCTGTGTCTGCTGCTGCCCGTTGCCGCACCGCTCATCCTGTCCTTCTTCCTTGGTGTGGCCATCAAGGAAGCCAAGATCGAGCCTTTCCAAAATCTGCTCGAGACCACGGTTACCTACGGCTCCACGCTGTTCCTGGGCTTGCTGCTGGGAGCCCTGTGCGAAGCCAAGACCATTCTCGACCCCAAGGTCGGTCTGTTGGTGATTCTGGGCATTCTGGCCCTGGCCGTGTCCGGTGTGGGTGGAATCATCGGCGGCTGGGTGGTCTACTGGTGGTCCAAGCGTAAATACAATCCCACCATTGGTATCGCGGGTGTCTCCTGCCTGCCCACCACGGCCAAGATCGCCCAAAAAGTGGCCTATGAGACCAACCCCTATTGCGTGATCATGCCACTGGCCATGGGCGCGGGGGTGAGCGGACTCATCGTTTCGGCCATCGCGACGGGCGTATTCATTTCAACCCTGTTTTTGATCTCCTAGGCGGTTGTGCCAATGACTCTCCCTCTTCATGAACCTACCGCCAAGACCGGGGCCATACCCGGGATCCCGGACGCGAATCATTCGTGTGCCGTTTCCTGTCCCGACCGAGTCGGCGGGGCGGACATGGGAGGAGGCGTTGGCCCCACATGGTGTGTGCTGCGCCATCAAAGCCTTGAATCCACAAACGAAACCGCCGCATTGCTAGCCCGGGACGGCTGCCCCGAAGGAACTGTCGTTCTGGCCCGGGAGCAGACCCGGGGGAGGGGCAGACGTACCCGGCAATGGCATTCGTCCGCGGACCTGGGGCTGTGGATCTCAGCGGTAGTGCGCCCCGGTGAGAACAGGGCGCTGTACCCGCAATTGACTCTTGTGGCGGCGGTGGCCGTGGCCCGGGCCATCCGGGAGCATACCGGGCTGAGAACCGGCATCAAATGGCCCAACGACCTGCTCGTTCAAGGGCGCAAGCTCTGCGGAATCCTGTGCGAATTGGCGGAGCCCTCGGACGAACAAGACGAACCGGCACTGGTGATCGGTGTCGGCCTCAACGTGAACCATGGCGCGGACGCATTTCCCCTGGGACTGCGTACCGAACCGACCTCCCTGCGCATGGAAACCGGCAGGGAGTGGAAGCTCGAACCGTTTCTCGATGAACTGCTTGCCCAACTGGCGCAGGCCTACCAAATCTGGCGCGCTCAGGGCTTCGAGCCCGCGCGGCGGGAGTGGAAGGAGAGCAGCGCCACACTGGGCCAAAGGGTGCGCCTTGACGAGAGGGGCGGGATCTCCGGCATTGCCTGGGACCTGGACCACGATGGCGCGCTGTTGATCAAGACCGATTCCGGAGTCGTCCACCGAGTGGATTCCGGAGAAATACACGGCCCATGTTTAGCCGATAACACGTGACTTCAAAGGAGGTTTGCAATGGCGAAACAAAGGACATGGGACAACTTGAGAAGAGACACGCAGCAGCGGTTGGAAGGGGCGTCGCAGTTCCTTTCCAACGGCAAGGTCTGCAAGGCGGAGGACACGGTGTCCCTGCTGGAGGCGGTTATCCGTGCCTACGACCGGGTCAACCTGGAAGGAAACAACCAGAAGCAGGCCGATTTCCTGGCCGAATGTCTGGGTAAGGTTGACAAGGAGCGGATCAACAATCTGCACATGGTGCAGTCTGCCACACCTCTGCCCATTCACCTGGACTTGTTCGAGAAGGGCATCGCCAAGAAGCTGGACTTCTCCTACGGCGGCCCCATGGGTGCCCGGGTGGCCGAGGTCATCCGCGAAGGCAAGCTGGAACTGGGCGCCATCCACACCTACCTGGAGTTGTTCGCCCGCTACTTCATGGACCTGACACCGAGGGTATCCCTGGTCTGTGCCTATGAAGGTGACAAGGACGGCAATCTCTACACCGGCTTCAACACCGAGGACACTCCTGTCATCACCGAAGCCACAAAGTTCCGCCAGGGCATTGTCATCGCCCAGGTGAACAAGCTGGTGGACAAGGTAACCCGAGTGGACATCCCGGGCGAATGGGTTGACGTGGTGGTGGAATCCCCCAAGCCCTTCTTCCTGGAGCCGCTGTTCACCCGCGACCCGGCAAACATCACCGATACCCAGGTGCTCATGGCCATGTTGGCTCTCAAGGGCATCTACGGCCCTTACGGTGTACAGCGCCTGAACCACGGCATCGGTTTCTTCACCGCCGCCATCGAGCTGTTGCTGCCCACCTACGGCGAGGAGCTGGGGCTCAAGGGCAAGATTTGCAATCACTTCGCCCTGAATCCGCACCCCACCATGATTCCGGCCATCGAGACTGGCTGGGTCGATTCCATCCATTGCTTTGGCGGCGAACTGGGAATGCAGAAGTACTGCGAGGCCAGGCCGGACATCTTCTTCATCGGCCCGGACGGCACCATGCGCTCCAACCGCGCCTACAGCCAGACAGCGGGGCACTACGCCATGGACATGTTCATCGGCGGCACCCTGCAGATCGACAAGTACGGCAACAGCAGCACTGCCACGGCCAACCGTGTGGCGGGCTTCGGCGGCGCCCCCAACATGGGCTGCGACGCCAAGGGACGCCGTCACGTCACCGAGGCCTGGCTCAAATGCGGTCAGGAGTTCACGGATCAGTCCCAGCAACTGGGCGACATGCCTCGCGGCAAGCGCCTGGTTGTCCAGATGCAGGAGACCTTCAAGGAAAAGATGGAGCCCTCCTTCGTGGACAAGCTGGACGCCTGGAAACTGGCGGAGAACGCCGGCGTGGCTCTGCCTCCGGTGATGATCTATTCCGACGACCTCACTCACATCATCACCGAGGAAGGCATCGCCTTTGTCCACAAATGCCAGGGCCTGGAAGAGCGCATGGCCGCAATTCGCGGCGTGGCCGGCTACACCGAGATCGGCCTGCAGGCTGATCCCAAAGAAACCAAGGCGCTACGCGAGAAGGGGATCATCCAGACCCCCGAGGATCTGGATATCGACCGTGGCCGCGCCAACAGAAGCTTGCTGGCAGCCAAGAACGTCAAGGAACTCGTGGAGTGGTCCGGCGGCCTGTACGAGCCGCCCGCCAGGTTCGTGAACTGGTAAACCGTGAGGATAGGTAAAATGGCTAAAGAGCTGAGAGAATTGACTTTCGAATTCAAGGCCGCCGAGCCCAAAAGCTTCCCCACCGAGTTCCAGCACTACGGTGTGGTGGGATCCGGCGACATGGAAGTGATCATGGAGGCCAAGCCCCTGGACGGTGCGGCCAAGTTCAAGGTGATCACACCGGTGACCGGTTTCGACGAGGTCTGGGAGCGCGTGCTGAAAAGGTTCGTGGAAGATACGGGCATCAGCGATGTGAGCCTGGAGATCAACGACAATAATGCCACTCCGGTGGTGGTTTCCATGCGGCTGCGCCAGGCCCTGTCCGAGGCTCTTCCGCAGGACGGGACGCTCTAAGGAGGAATCGATCAATGTCCAAATGGGATGATCTGCAAAAGAAGAGCTTTCTCGAGGCTACTGCCCGGGAACGCGCCATAGGCATAGTGGACCAGGGAAGTTTCACCGAACTGGCCGGCCCAAGGGACAGGATGCACAGTCCCCACCTCCCGCTTCTGGGCGAGGCTATCGAGTTCGATGACGGCATGGTCACGGGTGTGGGCCTCATAGGCCGCAAGCCCGTGTTCGTCGCCTCCCAGGAAGGCAAGTTCATCGGCGGCGCCGTGGGTGAGGTTGGCGGCGCCAAGATGGTGAACATCATCAAGATGGCCAACGAGTTCTACGATGAACTCATGGCCAAGAACCCGGATCTGCCCGAGGAGAAACGCCCCGCCGTGGTCATCTCCTTCGAGACCGGCGGCGTGCGCCTGCACGAGTCCAACGCCGGACTCCTGGCCCATGCCGAGGTCATGGACCAGTTCCAGAACTGCCGCGGCCGCATTCCTGTCATCGCGCTTATCGGCAGCAAGGTCGGGTGCTTCGGCGGCATGGGCTTCGTGGCCGCTGCCACGGACGCGATAATCATGAGCCAGTTCGGTCGCCTGGGCCTCACCGGTCCCGAGGTCATCGAACAGGAGATGGGCAAGGACGAGTTCGACGCATCGGACCGCGCCTTGGTCTACCGGACCACCGGCGGCAAACACAAGTACATCGTGGGCGATTGCAATGCCCTGGTGGAGGACGAGATCGCCGCCTTCCGCAAGCAGGTGGTCGAGGTTACCTCCTTGTCCATGGCCGAGATCGAGAGCTACCGGCGCATCGGCTCCCTGCCCCTGGTCCAGAAGCAGCTCAAGCTGGTGGAACTCTCCGCCTCCCTGCACCCGGCCGATTCCAAGGATCTCTGGGCCCACGCGGGCAACGAGAACCCGGGACAGCTGGTCAACATGAACGTCACGGACTTCCTGGCGCAGGTCAAGCGCCTGGAAGTCAACCAGTAAAGGAGATGGTCATGGAAACATTGATCGGACAAGGCCGCATGGCCATCGACCTGATAGTGGACCCGGATTCCTTTGTGGAAAACAAGGTCGGGGAGCTGACCATCGACGACCCGGATTTCGGTCCCGGCGCCGTCATTGGCAGCGCCACACTGGACGGCGCGCCCTGCACGGTGATCGCCAATGACGCGCAAGTGGCAAACCCCAAGTTCCCGGTTGTCTACGCCGGTATCATCGGCATGGAAGAGGGATACAAGATGGCCCTCGCCGTCTACCACTCCATCCAGGCGGATAAGGACAAACCCGTGGAGGAGAAGCGGGCTCTGGTGCTGGTGGTGGACACCCCGGGCAACGGCCCCGGCAAGCAGGAAGAGATCTTCGGCATGAACAAGTCCACCGGGGCCTATCAGCTGGCCCTGGCCGAAGCCCGCAAGGCCGGTCATCCCATCGTGGCACTCGTGGTGGGGCGCGCCATCAGCGGCGCCTTCCTGTGCCACGGCCTGCAGGCCGACCACATCCTGTCCATGTCCCCGGCCTTCCAGACCATGATTCACGTCATGCCGCTCACCAGTGTGGCCCGCATCACCAAGCTGGACATCGAGCGCCTGGAGGAGCTGTCCAAGGACAACCCGGTGTTCGCCGCTGGTCCGGACTTCTTCTACCGCCTGGGCGGCGTGGAGGAACTGCTGGAGAGCTTGGACGCCATCCGCGAGGCCGTGACCCGTCACGTCAAGGAAGTCCGTGATCTGAAGATCGCGGGCAATCAGGAAGCCACCGGTCCCTGGGGTCGGGGCGAGCTCGGTGACGAGCGAGGCGGCCGTGTGACCAGGAAAAAGGTCATGGCCCGGATGCGGGAAGAGTTCGCCGCCGTGGCGGACACCTACGCCCAATAACCGAGGGAGGTACGTCATGTCGGATCGTCTGGGTGAACTGGAAACCATGGTGGCCGAATTCGGTACCGCGCCGACCCTGTCGGAGGTGCCGCGGCGTTCCCTGGAAACCAAGGGTATTGCCGGTCCAACGGCGGCCCATGTCATAGAGGAGGTCCACTGCCCCTTCAATCTGTCGCTGTTGACGTTCACCACCGGATCCACAGCCTTCCAGAACATCGTGGGCGTGACCCACGCGGAGTTGAACGACAAAGTCAAGGCCTCCGTCATGGCTTTGAAAATGGCGGGAATAGAGAAGGGTGCCCGGGCGTTGTTCACCTATGCCCCGTTGGTGAACGTTTTCGACAGGAGGGCGTTGGACGAATACGGAATGAGCTGGTCCTTTTTGAAAAGGTCCAGCCGCGACGCCTTCCTTCTGGCCCTTTGCAAGGAACGTCCGGCAGTCGTGGTGGGGGAGTCCTCCTTCATCAGGGCGTCCCTTGAAGACACCCACAAGTTGGGATTGCGAGACCTGGTTCCGCAAGGCGTTGTCGCCTTCACGGCAGGTACGCCCATGGATCTTGAGCTTCTGCCCGTTGCCGAGCGTTTCGGCTGGCAGGCTCACGATCTGTACGGTTGTCAGGAGTTCGGCTGGCTGACCCTGGACGGTGTGCCGCTGCGGGACGATCTGTCCCTGGCGCCGTCGCCCAGGGGCGGCCTCTACAGGGAGCTGTTGGTCGGCGGATTACCCATGGCCGACAGCTTTCCAGTGGCTGAAAGCGGACATGTCTGCAACCCGGAGGGCAAGATCATCACCTACCGCCGTGAGCGGACTCATCCGGAATACGAGGTTGTGGTCAGGGCCAGTACCCTGGCCTCTGCCTCCAGCGTTGACCGCGCGGCACGTACCATCCTCAGGATCAAGAGTCGTGTGGTCAAGGTGAATCCGGATGTGAAGATCTCGGCCCAGGCCACGGAGCTGGACATCGTTCCGTCCGTGGCGCCTCAGGGAGTGGTCCCGGAATCCGTGATGACAGTCCGGGGTCCGGTTGCCACCAGGATGTTCGACACCCTGGTCAAGGCGCAACTGGACATGCAGCAATCCTCCAAGACGGATCCGGCATGGTGTAAAAGACGATGAAGACAGCGGGAATCACTCAGGATATACCTGGGAGAGACATTGCGCGGAACGATCCGCCCTTTTCAGCGGAGAATCTGCGCAAACGCCACAATCTCCTTGACCTGACCGACGAAGGCAGGCGGTTCGCGTACGAGGAGTTGGCGCCCCGCTATGAAGATAACTTGGCGGACGATATCCGCCGTCTGGTTGTGGACGGCTTCGGGGACGCAATGGTCCCGGGTATCGCCCGCCGAAACGAATCGCCGGACGCGCATCCGGATCTGCTCCCTGTAGGATTTACCACTCCCTGGGTTTGCGATGGGGCCAGGATGCGCGTTTCGGCTTTTGTGCGGGACAAGGACGTCGTACGGATGACAACGCCCTATGAACTGGTTGAACAACCAGTCAGTGTCCGGACCAGCTGTCTGTTCGCTCTGGTCCGGGTCATGACCATGGCCCGAATCATGGGCCTGGAGGTGGGCGTGTGGGGATCCGCTTCCCTGGAGTTGCATACGGGACTTCCCTACACCAACGACGACTCGGACCTGGATCTTCTGGTCCGACCCGCCCCGGAACCGAAATTGAGAGGATTCCTGTCCCATCTGGAACGAGTGGAACAGGAACTTGGGTTACGCATTGACGTGGAATTGGACCTGCCCAATGGCTACGGCGTGCAGCTCAAGGAGTTGGCCCGAAACGTGAAAAGCGTGCTCGGCAAAGGCAGCGTCGATGTCACGCTTCTGCCGCAGGAAGACGTTTGGCTGCTGTGCAATGAATACTACCTGCACTCGAAAGGAGGCCTATAATGGATATCAAGGCGAAGA
Source organism: Desulfovibrionaceae bacterium (assembly GCA_963674665.2). GTDB lineage: Bacteria > Desulfobacterota > Desulfovibrionia > Desulfovibrionales > Desulfovibrionaceae. Next base: position 248,895 of record CAXXPL010000004.1, read on the forward strand.
TGCCTGGCAAGATTGATGAGATAAAGGTCGGAGTTGGCGACGCGGTGAACAAGGGCGACGTGGTCCTGGTCATGGAAGCCATGAAAATGAAGAACCCCATGCCCGCGGCCGAGGCCGGAACCGTGAAAGAGATCAAGGTTGCGGCGGGCGATCGCGTTAATGCTGGCGATGTCCTGGTAGTCATAGAGTAATGTCTTGATCGGGCGGGGTCCGGCAAGACCCCGCCCGACCCTTGGAGGGAATATGGTAATCTATGGAGTGTCACTGCTGAGTATTTGCATGTTCGCCGGCATGTTCGTTGGCATGGCCCTGGGACAAATCCTGGGAGTCAAAGCCAATGTCGGTGGCGTGGGCTTCGCCATGCTTTTCCTTGTGCTTCTTTGTGAACGTCTCATGAGTAAAGACCAGCTTTCCAAGGCTGCGCAATCCGGAATCAAGTTCTGGAGCGCCATGTACATTCCCATTATCGTGGCCATGGCCATGCGGCAGAACGTTGTGGCCGCCTTTTCCGGTGGCGTTGTCGCCATTGTCGCAGGCCTGGGCGCTTGTGCCGCGGTCTTCGCCCTGGTGCGTCCCATAGCTTCCCTTGCGGACAAGTCCGTTGACTGGGACAAGGATGTGGAGGGGTAAGACATGGATATTATAGCAATTTTTACAAAAATCATGACCAAGTACGGCCTGGTGATGTCCTTCGGCATCGTGGCCATCATCACCTGGTTTTCCTATATCATCTCCAAAAAGATGACCAACGGCCGGATTCACGGATCCGCCATTGCCATCGTCATTGGTCTGATTCTGGCCTATATCGGCGGTGTGGCCGCCAAAGGCAAGACGGGTCTTGCTGACATCGCCATCTTCAAGGGCGTCGGCCTCATGGGCGGCGGCATGCTGCGGGACTTCGCCATCATCTCCACGGCATTCGGCTCCCGTCTCTCCGAGATGAAAAAGGCTGGTTTGGCCGGCGTGTTATCGCTGCTGGCCGGTGTGTTCATCGCCTACATCGTTGGTGTCATCGTGGCCCTGATGTTCGGCTATACCGACGCCGTGAGCGTGACCACCATCGGCGCCGGCGCGGTGACCTTCATCGTTGGCCCGGTGACCGGAGCCGCCCTGGGCGCCTCCTCCGAGGTGGTCGCCCTGTCCATCGCCGCCGGCGTGGTCAAGTCCATCACCGTTATGATCGCCACCCCGTGGGTGGCCAAGCTGGTGGGTCTGGACAACCCGCAGACCGCCATGGTGTACGGCGGCCTCATGGGCACAACCAGTGGTACCGCGGCCGGTCTTGCCGCCACCAATCCAAAGCTGGTGCCTTACGGTGCCATGGTGGCCACCTTCTACACCGGCTTCGGCTGCCTGGTCTGCCCCTCCATCTGTTACTTCGCCACCAGGGCCATCCTGGGCGGTTAACCCTTTTCCCGGGCGTCTGAGCGCATCCGGACCGCCCGGTCATAATAAAGACTCTGCGAGGACGCCGGTACCCGAGATTTCGAGATCGGTGCCGGCGTCCTTAGGTTCTATCCCCTGAATTCATGCATCTGAAATCAGAGGAAGATCATGAACTGAATGTGCTGTTTTTTTAATATACCAACGCCGCCCTTGGCGCAGCGTGCCATGCCGACTGACAAAGACGAATTCATATAAATGGACGCGGCGCGGGAATGGGAGGAGACATGAATATCCTGATCATTGGTGGTCTGCTCGTGGGCATGCTCCTGATCGGCCTGGCCGGTGCGAGGAAGATCGACGGTCCGGCCAGTTATTTCGTTGGGGGCAGGACCGCGGGGTCACTGGCCGTTACCGGCTCCATGATGGCCACCATTCTTGGGGGATCCAACACCATGGGTGTGGCCGGACTCGGCTTTTCCAAGGGGCTGGTGGGCGGTTGGTGGCTCCTCTCCGGGGCACTGTGCCTGCTGCTCTTTTCCTTCTGGCTGGCGGCCAGGGTCAGAAAATACGGCGCCTTCACCATCGCCGAGATCCTGAGCAGACAGTACTCGAGCAACGCTGTGCGCATCGCTGCCTCCCTGATCATTTGCACCGCCTGGATCGGCATCGTGGCGGGGCAGACCAGCGCGGCCGGGCATCTGCTCTCGGCCCTGTGGCCCGGAAGGCTTGACCTGATGATCATGCTCTCGGGCATCGTGTTCACCTGTTACACGGTATTGGGGGGGCAGTATTCCATAATCAAGACCGACATGTGGCAATCCGCCCTGATCCTGCTGGGCATTGTCCTGGTGTTGATATTCGGACTGAATGCGGCCGGGGGGCTCGATCAGGTTGTCCGGACCGCCCCTCAGGAGGCCTTCTCCTTTCCCCTGTCAGAGAGCTTCGGGTTTACCGACCTCGTGATCTATTTCCTGTTCGTGGGCATGGCCTTTCTTGTGGGGCCGGACATCTTTTCCAGAGTGCTCAGCGCCCGTGACGGCGCCACTGCACGGCGCAGTGCCTGGTTCACCGCCGGATTCCTGGTGCTCCTCGGGCTGGCGTTGCCCCTGGTGGGCATCCTGGCCAGAATCCTGCTTCCGGATATCCCGGCGGAAAAGGCCTTTCCTGAACTGGCTTTGCATGTGTTGCCCAACGGACTCAACGGCCTGGTCATAGCGGCCATGCTGGCCGCGGTCATCTCCTCGGCCGATACCTGCCTGCTCACCGCGGCCACCATATTCTCATCCGACATCGTGCAGCCACTGAGCGGAAAGCGTCTGAGCGACCGTAACCTCGTGTTGCTGACCCGATGCACGGTGGTCGTCATTGGAACGGGCAGCATGCTCACGGCCCTGAAACTGCAGAGTATCATCGCCGCGCTGCTGCTGGGCTACACCGTGTATTCCGGGGGCGTGGCCATGCCCGTGCTCTTCGGTTTCTACGCCAGGCGGTTTCGGCTGAACGCCACAGGGGCCATGTGCTCCATAATCACAGGCGGTTTGACCGGGCTGATCCTCAAGCTGGGGTGCCAGGGCCAGTATCTGTACCTTGTTTTTCCCCTTTCCATTGCCGCGCTTTTCGCGGGAAGCCGGTTGGCCGGACTCGGCCGCCAGACTGAAAAGAATTCGGAGTACATACCATGACAACTCTCTATCTTGATACCGAAAAAGGCCGCATCGTGTGTAACTGGTGCGAGCTCACCGAATATATTATGGACAAGCGTCCCGTGGTCATTCCGCGCTCCAGGCGCATTTGGGCCAGGGTCACGAAGAGTGGCATTGTGAGAAAGAACGATACCGAGCGCTGCCGCAGCCATCCCAAGTTCAAGATGATCCTGCGTTTCAGCCGGGAACTGCAGGACAAGGGCGTCCTGGCCAGACAGAAACCGGAGCCTTGCGCGGTGTGTGGCACAACTCACGGCAGCCTGCCCTGTTTCGATCCGCGGAAGATGCGCATGGTCTGGATGTGTCGGGAGCATCTCGACGAGTTTATTGCCAAAGGGTTGTGCGTTCAAAGATCCCAAAGGGGGGAACATGAGCAAGACCAAGCATGACTCCATCATCAACAGGGAGTTCACGGACCAGGCCATCCATTTCAATACGCCGGGCCTGACCTTGACCAACAAGGACCTGCTGGGGTGGATCGTATTCAATCTCTGTCTCCAGACCCGGTTTCGGGTATTGGATGTGGCAGCGGGCACATGCCTGCTGAGCAAAGCGGTGGCGCCCCACGTGAAGCACGTGACCGCGCTGGATGCAACACCGGCCATGCTGGACAAGGGGCGTGAGGAGATCGCAAGAGCGGGACTGGACAACGTCGACACCATGATCGGACTGGCCGAGCGGTTGCCCTTTGACGACGGGTCCTTTGACATGGTGATCAGCAGACTGGCCCTGCATCATTTCCTGGACTGGAGGCTGTCATTTGCCGAGATGGTCAGGGTGACGCGCCCCGGCGGTCTGGTTGGCGTGGTGGATCTGCTGACCCCCACCGAGGAGTTCCGAAAAGTCTACAACACCCTGGAGCGGCAGCGGGACCCCTCGCACGTCATGGCGCTGACCCGGGAGGAGCTCGCCGAACTGATCGACAGCCACGGACTCAAGGTGCGCAACATGAACACCAGGGACGTGGAGGTGAACTTCGAGAAATGGTTTGCAATGGCGGGGGGCGCCAAGATCCCCGGAACGAGGGAGACTTTGCGCAAGGCCCTGGAAGCTGAAATTCAAGGTGGGCCGGAGACGGGCATGCGCCCCTTTATTCGTGATAACCGGCTGATGTTTTTACAGACATGGACAGTTGTGGCGGCGCGGAAGTAGCACGTGTGGCCCTGAGGCTGGGGTCCTCATCGCTGTTACAACAGGCGGGGCGGATAGCGCCCATCGCATCTCCATGTATCTGAAAGCCAAGGGCTGACTCGGATTAAACCGAATCAGCCCTTTGTTTTTCTGGAGCCAGCGAGGAGACTCGAACTCCTGGCCTGCTGATTACGAATCAGCTGCTCTACCAACTGAGCTACGCTGGCGATTACGTGGATTGCTTTGATACACGGGTGCTTCCGGCTCGTCAAGAGAATATCGGAAGCCGGGAAAAAGTGGAAGAAAAAGAGTCTTGGGCCGGGATAAAAAAGGGGCGGACTGCGCTTTGCACTCCGTGTGCAACCAGCTCAGCGCGGCGCGCCAAACCTGTGGAGCTCTTCAACAAGCTCCGCAAAGCTGCTGTCCTCGGTTTTGTGCGCAGTGTCGATGACAATGCGCCGTTCTTCGCCCCAGGGTTCATAGTGCCGGTGCAGCACCTTGTCCCAGGAGGGGAGCCGCAGGGTGGGGATGTCCGATGTCCTGGATTCGACTCTCGTCCGGTGCACTGCCGGATCCGAGCAGACCACCTCGATGTTCACGAAGACGGCCCCGGCGTCCCGGGCGACCTGGTTCCACTCCTGCCTGGTCAGGTGGATGGGGTTGCACGAGTCGGCCACCACGCTGATTCCATTGATGAGATTGTCCCTCACGATCCTGTAGCAGAGGCGGTACCCCTCGCCCTCAACGGCCACTGAACAGAGGTCCCTGAGCCCCTGTTCAACGGTGTCTATGCGCAGGTACGCGGCCCGGACATGACGGGCAAGCGGCCTGGCCAGGCTTGTCTTGCCTGCGCCGGGGAGGCCGGAGAAGATGTACAGGCAGGGTGTTTGATCGGGCAAACCACACTCCGGGTTCTGGTGGAAATGTTCGGGCATCATACCCCCGGGATGGGGCAAAGGCCACGGATATCTACCCCATGAACACGGCCCACAGCCAGGAGAGGGGCATGACCAGGAGCAGGGCCGGGATCATGCTGGCCACAGGAAATTGCCTGATGCCGCAGATGCGGAAGCCCGTGGCCAGCATGATGAGGCCGCCGCAGGCCGAGAAGTCCGCCAGCATGTCCGGGGTGGTGAGGGGCATGATCAGGGCCGCCCCCAGATAGAGAAGCGCCTGCACGCCGAATTGCGGCACCACCAGCAGGGCCACGGTGAAGCCCATGGTGGATGCGAAGATGGGGGCGGTGAACAGGTCCAGAATGGACTTGACGATGAGCAGGGTGGGGTCGCCGGTCATTCCCTCGTGCATGGAGCCGTAAATGCCCGTGCCGCTCACACAGAAGAGCACCAGCAGTGCCACGAACTTGTCCAGGAACTCCTCCTGGCTCTCATCGCCCGAGGGGCGGCTTATCTTTTCGATCCATTTTCTGGCGCCGCCGGCAATCTTCGAAATTCGAACCTCCAACTGGAGCAGTTCGCCGATGATGGCGCCCACCACCAGGGCCAGGATCACCGGCGCGAGAAACTTCACCTTGACGATCATGACAACACCCAGCCCCATGGAGGAGCAGCCGAAGACCATGGGCATCTTGAGGCGGATGTTGGAATTGAGCCTGGAGCCGATGAGCGCTCCCGCCACGCTGCCCAGGAGCAGCGCGGTTCCGTTAACAATGGGGCCGATCATATTCGTTCCTGTACGGCACGGCCTTGGCCGCGCCCTTGTCTGTCAGAGTCGGTTGGGCAAGATTATTCGGCGGTCGGGAAGGGCGCACCATTGGGGCGCTCCCGGTACCTGGTGTTGCGGCAACTCTGGATGATGCCGGGTGAAATCGACGACGAGAGGAAACAGCCTGAAAGGGCGGGACCTCAGGGCTCCGAGGTGAAGCCGAACTCGATCCTCGATCTGGTGTAGAACACGCGCAACCCGCTTTCGGCGAAACGGGCCAAGAGCCTGTCGCACTCCTCGAAGGTCAGGGCCATGGCCACCTGTACCGGCGGGTCTTCCAGGTCAAAGTAGTTGTCCGAGTGGAAACGTCCGTCGTGTCCGAACCCCTCTTTTCCTGAAAACAGGGTGGCGCCGCGCACGCCGAGCTTCTTGGCCTCCTCGATGATCCAGGTGGCCACGGGCATGCCGCCATGCTCGCGGTTGTGCTGGGTGAAAAACGTGACGAGATATCCTTCCACGTGCGTACTCCTGTGGATTGTTTGTTATATTTGCTTTCCGGAGCGTGGATGCCCCGAAATAACCTCAAGCAGGGAAAGCTACAGGGGGATTTTCAGGAGAACAATGACCCACGTCACTGATCAGGCTTGGTTCGAGATAATGAAGTTCTGGAAAGGGGAGCCCGAGGGGAGAAACCTCTTTCAAGAGGTTTTCCCCTCGGAATGCCTTTTCGATCTTTATTCCGCCCTTACAGCATGAAAAAGGGGCTGGTGGAGGAGCTGTCCAGCCCGTCCTTGTCCAGGATCTTGATCACGCCCCTGGACTTGGCAACGAGCCCGGCGTCCTGGAGCCGCGAGATGACGCGTGCAGCGGTCTCCCGCGAGGTGCCCACCATCTCGGCCACATCGCCATTGGTCAGGGGCAGGTCGTTGCCGATGCGCGAGGACAGCATGCTCAGGGCGTTGAGGATGCGCTTCTCCGCGCTTTCGTCGATGAGGTCCAGAATGCGGGTGTAGGCGCCGTCAATGAGGTCGCCCATGGTGTTGAGGATTCCGGCCGCCACCTCGGGGTTGCGCAGCACCCACTCCCGGAACAGGGGGCAGGGGAGGGCCAGCACAGCGGCGTCCTCGGCCACACGGGCGGAGAAATAACGAACGCGGGAGCGGAAGCAGGTCACGGCGTTCAAGGGCATGCCCCGCACGGCCACGAGGAAGGTGAAGACCCGCCCCGAGGGCGCTTCCCGCGACAGGATCACCTGGCCGCTCTCCACCAGGTAGAAGCTGTCCGCCTCATCGCCGGTGTGGAACACGTACTCGCCCCTCTGGAAGTGCAGCCGCCTGGCATGCCCGGCCAACTCTTCGAGAGCCTGTGGCGCGGCGCGGTTCAGGTTCACGTCCGCGTGCATGGTTTCGAGTGTTTGCTGTATTTCAGCTTCTGGCACACAGGACTCCTTGAATGAAATGGACGCGCTGTACGCGCCGTGGCATTGCATACCCTGAAAACAGGGGTATGGCCATTTTCCGGAACGTGAGCCGGCAGAGTGGAAACCTGTGGCAAAATACTGCTTCACGTACGCCGCTGCGCAATGATACCGTTTCTGCCAAGAATACTACATGGGAAGCTATTGATATATTGCTTTGTCGGCTTGTGAAGCGGAGGGGAAAATGCACTGTGCCCTGATTGTGGATGAGAGTAGTGCACGGCTGTGGAACGAGGATGAACAGAAGGAACTGGGGCGGATCGAACTGGACCATGACGCGTATTCCCGGCTCCAGGAGATCAACACACGCTATGCGGCCTGTACCAATAGTGGTGACGCGGTCAAGTTGCTGCAAGTGGGGAAGGATCTTTACGAATGGCTGGACAATGGCACTGGCGGCGCGTTCACTCGCCTTGTGGACAGCTGCCAGGGCAAGCTGGTTTTCGAAGTCCGCGGCAACAAGGTGCGCAATTTCGGTGACAAGGTCTGGGCCGTGCTCAACGCCCCTTGGGAGGTGCTGGCAAACGGCCAGGGATTTCTGGCCCTGGACGCCATCCTGGGGTTCGCGCCCTGCAGGCGTTTGGGCGCTCCGGGGGCACAACGCGAGTTGAGCCCATGGCGGCTGGGCGTGTTGTTCATGGCCGCCGCCCCAACAGGGGCGCAAGAGCTGGACCATGAAAAGGAGGAACTGGGCATTATTCAGGCTGTGGGGCATCGGGACCTGGATCTGGTGGTGGAGGAGAGCGGGAATCCGGAATTATTGGCCAAACGCATGCGGGACACTGATGCCTTGCAGGTGGTGCACGTGTCCTGCCACGGACACAATGCCTGGAAAACGGATGGAGCCGATGCTCCGGTTCCAACGCTGTTTCTGGAAGATGAATACGGTGATGCACAGCCAACCACGGCAGAGCGGCTTGTGCATCTATTCGGGGATCAGCACATTCCGGGCCTATTGTTCCTGTCCGCCTGCCTGAGCGCGCGGGCAGGGGAGCCGCAGGGCGCGGCCTGCGCAACAGTGACTCACTCCATGGCCGCGAACATGATCCAGAGCGGGTTCCCGGCGGTGCTGGGCTGGGATGGGTCCGTGCTCGACAGCGCGGCGTCCTCTTTTGCCGCGAAACTGTACGCGCACCTGGCAAACTGGGATTCCCTGGAGCAGTCCGCTTCCATGGCCCGGCGGGAAATGCTGCAAAGTGACAGCAAGGCCGAGCAACGGGACTGGCATCTGCCCCGGATATGGCTTGGCAAGGATGGGGGCGGCCCCATTGTGGGGGGCAATACAAAACGCTCCCTGGGTGCGGCCACGGCCGGGCACAAGGATTTTTTGGACATCAAAGGGGAAAAGGTGCCTGTGGCGCCTTTTGAGCAATTCGTTGGGCGGCGGCGGGAGATACAAACAGCCCTGCGCGTGTTGTGGCAAGGGGAGTTCGGCGCTCTGGCCCTTTTGGGCATGGGGCGTTTGGGCAAGTCCAGCCTGGCGGCCCGCATTGCCAACAGGCTGCGTCACGAATTACAATTGGTGGTGGTATTCGGACAATACGACGGCCTGGCCATTCTGGAGGCAATAGGCGAGGCCCTGAGCGGCAACGCGGTTGTGCAGGAGATCATCGCGCGCCACAAACCGCGGGTACAAGGCGGTAATGAAAATGCCCTGGCACCGGCTCTGCACGAGCTGCTCCAGGGGCCGTGTGAAAGCGACGCGCCAATCCTGCTGGTGGTGGATGATCTGGAGAGCATCCTGGGCAGGGAATCCCGGGACAAACAGCCAGTGCATCCGGACTATGAACCCGTGCTGCGCGCCCTGGTCCAGGCATTCGCTCCAGACAAGACAGAGAGCAGGCTGTTGTTCACCAGCCGCTATCCCTTTGACCTTCAGGGCTTGGAAAAAAAGGTCTTTGCCCTGGAGATTCCGTCCTTTCCCGAGGCGGCCCAGCACAAACTGCTCTGGCGGCAACAGGAGCAGGCCCTTGCTTTGGCCAACGCAAAGGGCGTGGGCCTGAGCGATAAAGAGATCCAGGAGCGTCTGGCCCTGCTGGGGCAGGCCCTGGAGCTGTCGCGGTACAATCCAGGACTGCAGGATTTACTAGGGGAAAAGCAGATCTTGTGTACTACAAAGCCCTTGGGGTTAGTGAAAAAAATATTGGTACAGATGCGGTTGTGGCTGGAGCAGGAACGCGAGTCCCTGCCGGACGAACCGGAGATCAGGGAGTTTTTCGAGTCCCTGGCCCTGGACGCCCTGCTGGAACAGGCGGGAGAACAGGGCAGGGAACTGCTGGACTTGTGCCTGGTGTTTCACATGCCTGTGCCCGAGGAGATCATTGTCCAGCTCGGCCACAAGGTTGGGGGCGATGTGGCCAGACTCCGAGGGCTGCAGCTCTTTGACGTGCTCCCGGACGTGGTGAATCCCCGGACACGGGCTTTGCAGGTGAACCCCTTGGTAGCCAGCCGCTTGCACCCCTGGGGCGCGGATACGCTACGCCCCTTGCTGCAAGAGGTGCTGCCCCGCCTGTTCACCCTTTGGGGCGGAGAGGAACGCAGCAAAACACCAATGGGTACGGATATCGAACTGACCCGCCTGGCCCTTATTGCCAAGGATGTCACAATTGCCAAGGCCTGCGGCGTGAATGCGTTGCGCGGCCTTGAGGGGAGATCGTATCAGGCAGCGGCAATGATAGGCCAGGGGCTTGTGGAGCTGTATGATAAGAACAATATCACACCACAACTGGTGATACTCACAAAAACAGCGGCCTCCTTGGCGGATAGTGGAGATGGGGAGCTGGCGGACAATCTGTTTGAACGCGCAATGTCAGTATTGGAGGGGATGCGTTCAGCAGGGCAAGAGGTGCCGGGTGAAGAGGAACGAGCACTGTTGTTGTACTATGGAGATCGATTGCAGAGGCAGGGAGAGTATGAAAAGGCGCAACATTGTTATGAGCGGGCGGCTCAATCGGCAACAAAACATAATGATGAAATAATGCTGGCCCAGGCAAAGGGTAAGATAGCGGACATCCTTTTTTCTCGAGGCGACCTTGACGAGGCCCTGCGTATCCGAGTTGAGGAACAACTGCCCGTGTATAGCCGTCTAGGTGACGTGCGTTCTTTGGCCGTGACGCAGGGTAAGATCGCGGACATCCTTTTTTCGCGTGGTGACCTTGACGAGGCCCTGCGTATCCGAGTTGAGGAACAACTGCCCGTGTATAGCCGTCTAGGTGACGTGCGTTCTTTGGCCGTGACGCAGGGTAAGATAGCGGACATTCTTTATGCTCGTGGCGAATTGGACGAGGTTCTACGTATCCGTAGGGAAGAGGAGATGCCGGTGTATAGCCGTCTTGGTGACGTGCATTCTTTGGCCGTGACGCAGGGTCAGATAGCGGACATTCTTTTTGCTCGTGGCGACGTGAACGAGGCCCTGCGTATCCGGCAAGAGGAACAACTACCAGTGTATAGTCGTCTGGGTGACGCTCGTGAATTGGCCGTGACGCAGGGGCAGATAGCGGACATTCTTTTTTCGCGTGGTGATCTTGACGAGGCCCTGCGTATTCGTCGTGAAGAGGAAATGCCAGTGTATAGCCGTCTTGGTGACGTGCGTTCTTTGGCCGTGACACAGGGTAAGATAGCGGACATTCTTGTTTCGCGCGGCGACCTGGACGAGGCCCTGCGTATCCGGCAAGAGCAACAACTGCCAGTGTATAGCCGTCTGGGTGATGTACGAGAATTGGCCGTGACGCAGGGTAATATTGCGGGCATCCATTTTTTTCGTGGTGACCTGGACGAGGCCCTGCGTCTCTATGAACAGGAGGTGCTTCCGGTTCTCAGACAATTGAAGGACATGAATTCCACTGCCCGTGTACTATTGATGATTGCCAAGGTGCTTATGGCACAGGAAAAGTATGACAAACTTGGTGACTATCTGCCCGAGGCCTATGCCCTGTTCAACCATCTGGGTAATCCTGATGGCATTTTTGAAACCGGCAGCTTGCATGGGCAGTTGCTGTGCGCGACAGGCCAGGAAGCCGAGGGCATGGAGGTGCTGGAGCATTGCCTGGAGGTCGTTAAAGGGGCGGATGGGCGGGAGGCTGCCGCACAGCTGGAGGCACTGATCCAGCAAGTGCGGGAGCGCCTGCAGTCCAACAACCAGGAGGACCCGGCATGAGTCCGCGGTTTTTCATTCAAGGGGCTGACTCGCAGGAAGTGGCCCAGGGGCTGGAGGCCTATCTTGCGGAGCAGGGGATGCGGCCCACACTAACGCCTACGCCCCCACAGCAAGTGGAGGGGGCACGGGACCTGGCAACAGGTCTTGCCATTGGCATTGGCTTGGCAACATTCGTGATTTCCATTCCATCGGGTATTTTCAATTCCCTGCAGCTCTACGACCGCTTCACATCCAAGGAATCAAACAAGCCGGAGAATCCAGGGGAGCTGGACTTGCTCCGGGCGCAGCGCATGGAGCAGCGGCGTAAGGCCAAAGCCATTATCGAGAAATATCGGGAGCTGTCCCAGGGAAAGGACGTGACCGTCCTGGTGCAAGGGGCGGCCCGGGACCGGGACCTGGCGCAACTGACCGTAGACGAGTTGCTCGCCCTTGTCCTGGAGCTTCAGGAACAGGACAAGGGGCGGGACTGAAGCACAAGTTATTTGTGTTGGTTATGAATTCTATTGGGCTGGTGCAACACCGTACACATCACCCAACAGCGCCATACCATTAAAAAATTTTGAAGGTGGGGGTCCGGGGGAGGGATCTTTTTATAAAAGATCCCTCCCCCGGCAATCCTCATTATTTGTATTTTTCCTCTCCCTCTTCTTCCCCTGTCTTTTCCTTTCCACAAACTCTTGCAGCTCGTCCCAGGCGATGGTGGCGGCGCGGGAGAGGTAGCGTTTCTCCACCTTGGCGGCGCAGGATTGCAGGAACGGGAAGTCCGGGGGCAGGCCGCAGAGCAGGAAGGATTCTTCCATGCGCCTGGGGATTTCGCTGCGCGGCACAAAGCCAAGGGCCTGGAGCCCCTGCTCCAGCAGGTTCACGATGGTCTCGGCGCTGGGGCTGGTGAACACGATTTTCGGGGCGATGCCGCGCCCCTTGAGAAAGTCCATGACCTGCCTGAACATGCCGCCTCCTTCGGCGCGGCGGAAAATGGCCAGGGGCTTGTCGTGCAGGCTCTCAACAACCAGGGGCGCTCCGTGTCGGGCGGCGCGTTCAAAGGGCTCCGAGGCCAGGGCGGGGGGGACCACGATGCAGGGGCGCACAGGGGGCAGGGGCGTGACCAGGAGCCCCTCGTCCTGTTCCGGCCGCACCATGATGCCGAAGTCATAGGCGTGCTCCAGCAGCTTGAGCTTGAGCACGGTGCTGTCCTCCACGATGACCTGCGTCGCGATTCCGGGATAGCGGGCCTGGAACCCGGGGAGGAACTCGTAGAGCAGGGACATGCACAGGGTGGTGCTGCCTATGGTGACCTGCCCCTCTGTTTCCAGGGACGAGGCCTTGACCTCCCCGGGGATGTCCTCCACCAGATCCAGCACGTGCAGGGCCCGCTGGTACAGGGCCTGTCCGGCCCGGGTGACCTCCCACTCCGTGCCGGAGCGGTGGATCAGGGTGACGCCCAGCTCCAGCTCCAGCTCCTTGAGCCGCTTGCTCAAGGGGGGCTGGGACACGTGCAGCACCCGCGCGGCCCGGCTGATCTGCCCCTGTTCGACTATTGTCTTGAAATACAACAATTTTTTGAGACTGATATCCATGAGTTCTCCCTGATCGAGATGTAGCAGCGGGGCGGGGCGTCTGTCCATGGCGTATTCCCTGAGGGAATACCCTCTGAAAGCAAAAGGTATTTTACCTGACGCTGTCCGGGGTCCTAAAGTGCGGCCAATACGTTGAAACCACAACCAAGGTGACATTCCATGAACGATAATTCCGTGAATGATCTGCGCTCCGCACTGGAGCTTCTGAAAACCATCCCGGGCCAGTACCACGAGACCGATGTGGAGGTGGACCCCAATGCCGAGCTTTCGGGCGTGTACCGCCATATCGGCGGCGGGGGCACCATCCAGCGCCCCACAAAACTGGGGCCGGCCATGGTCTTCAACAACATCAAGGGATTTCCCGACGCTCGCGTGGCCATCGGCCTGGTGGGCAGCCGGGAGCGGGTGGGGCATCTGCTTGGGGCACAGCCGGAGCGGCTGGGGTTCCATATGAACGCCGCGCTCCAGAATACCGTTGATCCGGTGCTGGTCTCCAACGAGGACGCGCCCTGCCAGGAGGTGGTGCACCGCGCCACGGATCCGGGCTTCGACATCCGCAAACTGCTCCCCGCGCCCACGAATACGCCGGACGACTGCGGCCCGTTCATCACCATGGGGCTGGTCTATGCCGAGGACCCGGAGAACGGGGACCAGAACGTGACCATCCACCGCCAATGTCTGCAGTCCGCGGACGAGATTTCCATGTATTTCGTGCCGGGGCGGCACATCGACACATTTCGCCAAAAGGCCGAGAACATGGGCAAGGCCTTGCCCATCACCGTGAACATCGGCCTGGACCCGGCCATATACATCGCCTCCTGCTTCGAGCCGCCGGTGACGCCCCTGGGCTTCAACGAGTTGTGCATCGCCGGGGGGTTGCGCAAGGCCCCTGTGGAGTTGTGCAAGGCCGTGAGCGTGGACACCAAGGCCATTGCCCGGGCCGAGATCGTCATCGAGGGCGAGCTGCTGCCGGAGCGGCGCGTGGTTGAGGATCAGAACTCCCACACCGGCTATGCCATGCCGGAGTTTCCGGGCTACACCGGCCCGGCCAACCCCTCGGTGCCGGTGTTCAAGGTCAAGGCCGTGACCCATCGCGTCAGGCCCATCATGCAGACCACCATCGGCCCCTCCGAGGAGCATGTGAGCATGGCGGGCATCCCCACCGAGGCCAGCATCATTCAGATGGTGGAGCGGGCCATGCCGGGGCGGCTGCTGAACATCTACGCCCACAGCTGCGGCGGGGGCAAGCTCACCGCGGTGATGCAGTTCAAGAAGCTGGGCCCCAGCGACGAGGGGCGCCAGCGCCAGGCCGCGCTGGTTGCGTTTTCGTCATTCCCGGAGCTCAAGAACATCTTTCTGGTGGACGAGGACGTGGACCCCTTCGACACCAATGACGTGCTCTGGGCCCTGAGCACGCGCGCCCAGGGGGATGTGGACATCATCACCATTCCGGGGGTGCGCTGCCACCCGCTGGACCCGTCCCAGCGGCCGGAGATGAGCCCGTCGATCACGCAAACCGGGATGTCCTGCAAGACCATTTTCGATTGTACTGTGCCGGTGGCGCAAAAGGACCACTTCCGGCGCGCCAGGTTTTTGGAAATCGATCATACGCCCTACCTCTGAGTTGGGGGGCATACGGCTTGTTTCCGGGGGGAAACCTTTTTGAAAATATGGTTATTACCTTAGCTCAGCAAGATTTGCCGGGGGGAAACCTTTCTGAAGAAAGGTTCTCCCCCCGGACCCCCCTTCCCAAGACTTTTGTTGGGCGGCGGTAGTAATTGTCAAGTGATGACGTCACATGTTGACAAAAGTTGTGGACAAGGTTTCGAAACGGGGATAGGGTGAGGTCCAGGGTACGGTACCCCAGAGTTCAGAACGCCGGCGAAGCCTGACAGCAAGTGGATTCAGAGGCTCACCGGCATTGTCTGGAAAAGGATTTTGGTTGGATACTTGTCGTCTTTTGTCTGGGGTACAGTATACGAAGATGCGACAACTATCTGAAATGTAAGTTGATAAGCAATGAGCAGGGCTTTCCAATAAATAATTTCGAAGAGGGTGTTCCGGGAAGAGCGTTTTAAAAAGCCCTTCCCTCGAAGCGAATCTCGAAAAGGACGTCACGACACATGACCACACACACCGCGAAAAAGCGCCTGGCTGTCGGCATCAGCGGGGCAAGCGGCGCCATCCTGGCCATAGAGCTCCTCACGTGCCTGCGCGAGCTGCCCGACTGGGAGAGTCACGTGGTCATCAGCAGGGGCGGGGTCCGCACACTGGAGCACGAGACCACCATCACGGAATCCATGCTCTCGGAGTTTGCGGACCGCGTGTACGAGCTGGACGATGTCGGCGCGAACCTGGCCAGCGGCACCTTTGTCACCCAGGGCATGGTCATCGTGCCCTGCAGCATGAAGACGGTTGCCGGAGTGGCCTGCGGGTATTCGGACAACCTCCTGCTCAGGGCCGCGGACGTCACCCTCAAGGAGCGCCGCAAGCTCGTCATGGTGGCGCGCGAGACACCGTTGCACCGGATTCATTTGCGCAACCTGCTGACCCTGGCCGAGGCCGGAGTGGTGGTCATGCCCCCCATGCTGACATACTACACCCACCCGCGCTCCCTGACGGATGTCACCCGGCACATGGTTGGCAAGATCCTCAACGAGTTCGGGATAGAAATGAAGGATTTCAAACGCTGGGGAGACCCGGAATGCATGGCGCCGGCATGTGTCCGCACATGAAGCTCTTCAGACGGACGGAACGCTTTGAGCTGACCATGGCACTCTTGTGGCTGGGCAGGGACTTGAACGTGTGTCTGTATGGCGGAGACGCCCCCCATATCGGGGCGGTGGCCATTGCCACCCCCCATGTGAACCCCAGGGACAGGGAGCGGGTCGAGGCATCATCCTCGCTATTCACTGTTCCCGGGCACAAGGAGGGGGCGCTGGCGCAGAAGGTGGCCCAAACCCTTAGCGCATGCACCAAGGGCGTTGTGTCGGTGAGTTGCGGCATCCATCTGGACAATGCCACCAGCCAAGAGATCGATGAGGTGTTGCGCCAGGCTGACAGCCTCCTTCAGGAGACCTTGGAAAAAATCTCCTCTCATCCCTCTGTGGTATGCGCCCCCGTGTCGAATGGAAGGAGCCCCGGCGGCATCCATCGAGGGCGTATACCCAGATCACAGGGAAAGGTCAGGACGGCGTCGCGCAAGCGGGCGCGTTTCGGTCAGGGTGTTTGAGGAAATTTTCCGGAAAGTGGTGACTGTCGGGCAATTTGCTGCGGCATTCACGCGTGGGAACAGGCCATATTTCAGGATACGGATTGCGGAGAAGAGGTCTTGGTCACTGTCGGAATACACAATCGATAGTCTGACAACAAACTGTAGACTTGCTCCATGAATGGGCGTATCCGTGAACCAGGGGTACAGTATTTCACACCCCAGAAACCAGTACAGTACTTCGTAGCGCCGCCATCGTGAGGGGGCCAGGGTCGGAAAAGTACGAGAAAGGATTTCCATGGGAGTATCGTCGCCTGAATTCTGGGGTACCGTATACAGGACCCAGTCCCCCATGCTGGAACATCCCGGCCCAAACCAATGGTTGGCCACGGAATCACAGGACTTTTTAACTTCAATTACGGAGGACGACTGTTGAAACAGATCAAACTCTACGGAATTGGTGGCCAGGGTGTTGTCACGGCGGCGAAGATCTTCGCCGAAGCCGTGGCCATCGAGGAGGGCAGATATGCCCAGGCCGTTCCGGCCTACGGGCATGAGCGTCGCGGCGCCCCAGTCTACTCGGACGTGATGATCAGTGACGAGCCCATCAAGCTGAAATCCTTTGTCTACAATCCCGACTATGTGGTCATTTTCGACCTCTCGGTTCTGGACAAGGGGGTTGACGTCATGAAGGGCGTGTCTCCGGATACCATTTTCGTGATCAACCACGAGTGCATCATGGAGTCTTTCCCGTTCTACGGCCACAAGACGTACTTTGTGGGCGCCCGTCGTATCGCCGTGGACGTCATCAAACGCGACATCCCCAACTCCGCCATGTGCGGCGCCATCGCCGGCACCGGTCTGGTGGGCATCGAAGCCATGAAGAACGTCATCGTAAGAAAATTCAAAAAGGTAGGAGAGATCAATGCCCAAGCAGCTCAGCAGGCATGCGATGAACTACAGTGCGGCTAGCGGCAGGAAGATCCTGCTGGGCCCTGTCGCCACGGTCTTCAAGGCTACCAACACCGGCAGCTGGAGACTGGAGCGCCCCATCATCGACAGTGAAAAGTGCATTTACTGCGGAACTTGCGCAAAGTTCTGCCCCACAGAGGTCATCGTCGTGGTGAAGGACAAGGAGAACCCCAGCCTCACCATCGACTTCGACTATTGCAAGGGCTGCGGCATCTGCTTCAACGTCTGCCCCAAGCAGTGCATCACCATGGAGCCTGAAGAAGAGGTCTGCAAGTTATGAAAAGAATGATGCTCGACGGCAACGGGGCGGCAACGGAAGGTATGCGGTTGTCCCGCATCAAGGTGGTGTCCGCCTACCCCATCACTCCCCAGAGCCCGATTTCGGAAAAACTGGCCGACTACGTGGCGGACGGCACGCTGGACGCCAAATATATCCGCGTTGAATCCGAACACTCCGCCATGTCCTGCGCCATCGGCGCCCAGCTCACGGGCGTACGGGCCGGTACGGCCACGGCCTCGGTTGGCCTGGCCCTGATGCACGAGGTGCTGGGCGTGGCCGCCGGCTGCCGCCTGCCCATCGTCATGCCGGTGGTCAACCGCTCCCTGGTGAGCCCCTGGAGCCTCTGGTGCGACCATCAGGACGCCATGGCCGAGCGCGACGGCGGCTGGATGCAGTTCTACGCCGAGTCCGCCCAGGAAGTGCTGGACCTCATCCTCATCGCCTACAAGCTGGCCGAGAAAAAGGAAGTGCTGGTTCCGGCCATGATCTGCCTGGACGGCTTCTTCCTGTCCCACATGCCCGCCACGGTGGAGGTGCCGGATCAGGAGGAGGTGGACGCCTTCCTCCCGCCCTACAAGAACGACAACCTGCACCTCGATCCGGACGACCCCATGTTCATCAACGATCTCACCGGGTCCAACGAGTTCATGGAGATGCGCTTCCAGCAGGCAGTGGGTTTTGACCACGCCATTAAGCTGATGCCCGAGGTCATGGGCGAGTTCAAGGAGGCCTTTGGCCGCGAGTACCAGCCAGTGGAAGCCTACATGTGCGATGACGCCGAAGCCGTGGTGGTCACTCTGGGCTCCATGTCCGGCACCGCCAAGTACACGGTGGATGTGATGCGCGAAAAGGGGATCAAGGTGGGTGTGCTCAAGATCACCTCCTTCCGCCCCTTCCCGGCGGAGATGATCCGCGAAAAGATCGGTCACGTCCCCTTTGTGGGCGTGGTGGACCGCAGCGCCAGCCTCGGCTCCGAGGGCGGCCCCCTGTGCAACGAGGTGCGCAGCACCCTGCAGGTCATGGACAAGGGCCCCAAGGTCCAGGGATTCGTGGCCGGGCTTGGCGGACGCGACATCCCCAGCACCACCTTCGAGGAGGTGTTCAACGAGCTGATGAACAATGAATACGATACCTGCGTCAAGTGGATAGACGTCGATGCCGATGCCATGACGCTGCGGGAGGTGGAAGCGTAATGCTGGATATCCAAACTGAATGCAAGAGCCTGGTTGCCCACGGCGTCAGCGCCTGCGCGGGTTGTGGCCTGGAGATCGGCGCCCGTTACATCATCAATGCCTTGGGCGATCGATCCACCATCGTGATTCCCCCGGGATGCGCGGCCCTGTTTTCGGGCTACGGCAAGGAGACCGTCACCAAGATTCCTGGTTTCCAGGGCAACCTGGAGAACACGGCCGCCTACGCAGCCGGGATCAAGGCCGGGTACGAAATGCAGGGCAAGGACGTCACGGTGCTGGGCATGGCCGGAGACGGCGCCACCGTCGATATCGGCCTGCAGTCCCTGTCCGGCGCCCTGGAGCGCGGGGACAAGATCCTCTATATCTGCTACGACAACGAAGCCTACATGAACACGGGCATCCAGGGCAGCGCCTCCACGCCCACCAACGCCTGGACCACCACCACGCCCGACGGCAAGCGGGGATTCCGCAAGGATCTGGGCAAGATCGTGTCCGCGCATCGGATTCCCTATCTGGCCACAGCGTCCATCGGTTTTGTGGACGACTTCAGCAAGAAGCTCGAAAAGGCCAAGGAGGCCACCAAGACCGGCCCGGCCTTCATCCATCTGTACGCCCCTTGCCCCACAGGCTGGAGAAGCCGCCCCGACAAGACCGTGGAAATCGCCAAGTTGGCGGTGAGCACGCGCTTCTGGCCCCTGTACGAGGTTGTGGACGGAGTGGTCTCCCTCACCAAAAAGGTCGACAAGCCAAAACCGCTGCAGGAGTACTTCAAACTCCAGGGCCGTTTCAAGGGGGTCACCGACGAGCAGGCCGAGGCCATGACCGCGGAAATCAACGCGATCTACGAGAGCATCGCTGAAGGACGGTTGTAAGAATGCCCGCGACGCTCAACGAGATATACAACGCCCGATCAGTCGCCGTGATCGGGGCGTCCCAGGATCCCACAAAGGCGGGGTACCAGGTTCTCAATCAGCTGCTGCAGCAGGGGTTCACCGGGAAGGTGTTTCCGGTGCACCCCAAGTTGGACAAGATTCTGGACTGCAAGTGCCACCCCTCCATCCTGGATATAGACGAACCCCTGGATGTCATGGTCATCGCCGTCTCCGCAAAGGTGGTCATCAGCGTGTTGCAGCAGGCGGAGCAGCGCGGTGACGTAAAGGGCGCGGTCATCCTGTCCGCCGGTTTCGCGGAAACCGGCGTCCCGGAGCTGATCGCGGCCGAAGCCGAGGTGGTGAAGATCGCCAAGCGCGCGGGCATTCGCGTGTTCGGCCCCAACTGCATCGGCATGGCATACCCGGCCCACAAGCTCTACACCGGTTTTGCGCCCGGAGTGAAGCTCATCGAGGGCAACGCTGCCTACGTCAGCCAGAGCGGCGCCTTTGGCGGCGCGCTCCTGATGTTCGCCGGAGATCAGCCCTGTCCCCAGGGCTTCGCCAAGTTCGGTCACGTCGGGAACATGTGCGACATCTCCAACCTGGAGCTCATCGAGGCTTTCAACAACGATCCGGACGTGAAGGTCACCGGTACCTATATGGAAGCGGTGAAGGACGGCAGGGCGCTCATGAACGTGGCTGCCGCCTCGGAAAAACCGAACCTCATCCTCAAGGTCGGCCGCTCCTCCATCGGCGCCGCTGCGGCCATGTCCCACACCGGCTCCCTGGCTGGTTCGGACAAGGTCTATGACGGGGCGTTCAAGCAGTGCGGCATTGTCCGCCTGAACACCGTGGAAGAGATGACCGACGGCATGAAAGCGGTCTCCAGCTACCCGAAACCCGGCGGCAACAGGATCTGCGTGCTCACCGAGGCTGGGGGCATGGGCATCGTGAGCATGGACACCATCGAGGACACTCTGCTCGAGCTGGCGCCCATAGCCGAGGAGACCCGCATCAAGCTCGAGGAGGCGCTCCCCTCGATGGCCATGGTCTGCAAGCCAAGAGGTTATGTGGACATGACCGCCGCGGTAAGCCCGGAAAGCCAGGCAGCGGCACTGAGGCTGGCGCTCTCCGACCCCGGTGTGGACAGCGTGCTGCTCATGGGCCTGCCGCCCATCTTCCGCGACGCCAAAGAGATCGCCGAAAAGGTCGTTGAGGCGGTACAGGAGTTCGACAAGCCCGTGGCGGTCTGCATCATGCGTGGCGAGTGCATGGCCGAGGGGCGCCGGTACTTCGAGGAGCACGGCGTCATGACCTTCGACACTCCGGAGCGCGCCGTAAAGGCTCTGGAGACCCTATACCGCGCCTCCCACAGGAAGGGCTACGCCCTGGAGGAGTTGCCTCCGGCTCCCGAACACGAACTGCTGGAAAAGGCCATGACCGAGGGGCGGAACCTTCTGGAGCCCGAAGCCGTGGAATTCCTCAAACAGAGCGGCATCCCGGTCAACGAATACGTCTTTGCCTCGTCCAAGGGGAGGCGGAGCGGGCCGCCGAGAAGTTCGGCCGTCCCGTGGTGCTCAAGGTCGTTTCTCCCCAGGTCATCCACAAGAGCGATGCCGGTGGCGTGAAGGTCAATATTGAAGGAGCCGCCGCAATGGGCGACGCCTACGCGCAGATGATGACCAGGGTGAAGGAGCGCGTTCCCGAAGCCGACATTCGTGGCGGTATGATCGTCCCCATGGCTGCGGCCGGTACCGAACTCATCGTCGGCATGGTCCGCGATCCCCAGTTCGGTCCGGTGATCATGTTCGGCCTTGGGGGCGTTTTCGTGGAGGTGTTCAAGGACGTCAGCTTCCGTGTGGCGCCCTTTGGCCAGGAAGTGGCCATGGACATGATCAGGGAGACCAAGGCCTTCGAGATCCTGAACGGCGCTCGTGGCGAGTCCCGAAAGGACATCGAGGCCCTGGTGGAGCTTCTGGTGAAGATCTCCAGGCTGGCCGCCAGCCGCCCGGAGATCGCGGAAATCGACCTGAACCCCGTGCGCATCTACGACAAGGGGCTGGCCGTGCTCGATGCCAGGATCATTCTGGAGAAAAAGGCTTGAACAACGCCATTGCCAGTGAGCCATCTCACTGAAGTGGATAATAAATGGATACAAGCTCCCTCTTGATACGGGAAAGACCATGGGGTCTTTCCGGCCCAGGGCGGGCCCGGGTGTCGGCAACAGGGGCCCGCCCCAAAGGGCGGACAAGAATGATGAACAACGAAAAAGGCTTGGAAGGCTTATGAATATCGCAGTTATCGGTTCCGGAGCCATGGGGTGCATGTTCGGAGGCAAACTCCAACTGCTGCCCGACGTCCAGGTTACACTGGTGGACGCGTGGCCCGATCACGTGGCCCGGCTCAAGGAGTCCGGCCTGCATATGACAACGGATCAGGGCGAGCAGGTCATTCCCGTATCCGCGTGCTTTCCCGGAGAAGTGGCCGAGGTGGCGGACCTGGTCATCGTTTTCACCAAGTCCATGCACACGGCCGGGGCTCTTGAGAGCGCCAAAAAGGCCATTGGACCGGACACCATTGTCCTCACCCTGCAAAACGGCCTGGGCAACATAGAAAAGATCGCGAAGTTCGCTTCCGAGAATAACATCGTGGCTGGAGTAACGACCATTCCCAGCGATCTGGTGGGTCCGGGCCACATCAACTCCCATGGCAAGGGAAAGGTCAAGATCGGCGCCGTGCTCACGGAAGGGGCGGAACAGGCCCTCAAGATCGGGGAATTGCTCAACAAGGCCGGTCTGGAAACCGAAGTCTGCGCCGACATCATGGTGCGGATTTGGGAAAAGGTCGCCTTCAACTCGGCCCTGAATACCCTGTGCGGGGTCACCGGCCTTCCTGTCGGTGGAATAGGCAAGTGCGAAAAGGGCAGGGAACTCGCCCGCCGGGTGGTCACCGAGGTTATCGCCGTGGCGGCCGCAAAGGGCCTGGCCGTGGATTTCGACAAGACCTGGGGCATGGTGTCCATGGCCCTGGATCAACACGGTGGCCATAAGCCATCGATGTTGCAAGATATTTTGTCAAAACGGGAAACAGAGATAGACACCATCGCGGGAGGCGTGGCTGCCGAGGCCGAATCGTTGGGAATCGACGCCCCGGTCACCTCGCTTCTCGCGGATTTGGTGCGAATCATTCAGAACGATTATCTCTCAAAATGATCGCAAGTTTGGCCGAGAACGGATCCGGATAACATCTAACAGTACTACAGGGGATGAATGATGAGATTCGCTACCGCATTGATTCTGTGTCTAAGCATTGTAACGATGGGCCTCGTACAGCCGGCCGCGGCTGAGAAGACGCTCAAGCTGGCGCACATGATGCCGCTCAACTCCACTGAGCAGAGCTGTGCACTCAAGTTCAAGGAGATGGTCGAGGAGCGCTCCAAAGGCGAGATCAAGGTCACGATCTATCCCGCCGCGCAGCTCGGCCACGACGCCGACATTCTCTCCGCCCTCCAGTTCGGAACCCTGGACCTGGGTGTGATCACCTCCTCGCCTCAGACCAACTTCGCCAAGGAGATCGGTGTACTGGATGTTCCCTTCCTGTTCAAGGATTGGAAGCACGTCATGGACTTCATTCACTGCGATTTCTACAATGACTTCCTGAAGTCCACCGACAAGGCCATGTTCTACAACCTCGCCCTGATGCCCCGCGGCTACCGCGACGTCACCAACAGCAAGAAGCCCATCAAGACTCCCGAAGACCTGAAAGGCCTCAAGATCCGC
Source organism: Desulfovibrionaceae bacterium (assembly GCA_963674665.2). Taxonomy (GTDB): domain Bacteria; phylum Desulfobacterota; class Desulfovibrionia; order Desulfovibrionales; family Desulfovibrionaceae. The sequence continues at coordinate 272,297 of CAXXPL010000004.1, forward strand.
GTCATCGAGAGTCCGGTGTTCGTGAAGACCTTCGAGACCCTGGGCGCTTCCCCCCAGGCCATGTCCTGGGGCGAAGTCTTCACTGCCCTGCAGCAGGGCACCATCGACGGGCAGGAGAACACCCTGGCCACCATCAGCTACGAGCGCGTGTACGAAGTGCAGAAGTACGTTTCCAAGACCCAGCACATCTTCGCCTTTGCCTCAATCTGCGCCTCCAAGACTCTGTTCGACGGTTATTCCGAGGCTGACCAGACGCTGCTGCGCAAGGCCGCCCGTGACGCCACGGAGTTCATCGCCAACCAGGTGCAGGATCAGGAAAAGACCTACGCCAAGGAGCTGACCGAGAAGGGAATGGAGATCAACGAGGTCGATCTGGACGCCTTCCGTTCCCTCATCAAGCCTGTTCAGGAAGAGATCGCCAAGGAATACTCCTACGATTTCTACCAGAAGATCAAGAAACTCGCCGAGTAACCATTGTATGACCGCGGCCGGGAGCGCTCGTGTTCCCGGCCGCTGTTCAGGGGACGCTTTATGAAGATAATTCAATGGTTGGCGGATGTGACAGACAAGGCCTGTCGTTACCTATCCGTAATGTTGTTGATGGCCATGACGGTTGTGTTTTTCACGCAGATCTGCCTGCGCTACCTGTTCGGATCCGGCCTGTACTGGGCCGAGGAACTGACGCGCTTCATGATGGTCTGGCTCATATACATCTGCTCAGTGTCCTTGTTCAGGAAAGAGGGGCACATCAGCGTCAACGCCATAGAGGAGATACTGCCCAGGCCCGTCAGATTCTACTTGAAGGTGGCGCAGAAACTTGTCTGTATCGTGTTCTTCGCGGTGGTCGGGTATCTCGGCTACAAGATCCTTCCTTTCGCCAAGGTGCAAACCTCCCCGAACATGCTGCTGCCCATGGTCTACATGTATGCCCTGTTTCCTATCAGTTCCGGGCTCATGATCCTGCAGCTCGTCGCCAACTTGCTTCTCGATTTCAGGAACAACCATGACTGAAGTACTATTTATCACCACAATCGTTATGTTGGTGCTGGGCATGCCGGTCGCCGTATGCCTGGGAGCCTCCTCCATACTGGTGATCATGCTCGGAGGGTTGCCGTCCCAGATCGCGGTGCAGCGTTTTTTCGCGGGCGTCAATGTGCTGCCCCTCATGGCCATCCCGTTCTTTATCCTGGCGGGTAACCTCATGGACAGCGGCGGTCTGGCCAAACGGTTGGTGTCGCTGGCAAACATCTTCTTCGGCCACATCAGCGGCGGGCTGGCCATTGTGACCATTATGGGCTGCGTATTCTTCGCCGCCATCTCGGGCAGCGGTGTGGCCACCGCGGCCGCCCTGGGTTCCATCATGATCCCGGCCATGGTCAATAAAGGGTATGACAGGGGATTCGCCTCGGCGGTCATCGCCTCGGCCAGCCCCATAGGCGTGGTCATTCCACCCAGCATCTCCTTCATCGTTTACGCTGTGCTCACCAGCACCTCGGTCACGGACCTATACCAGGCGGGCATCCCCGCTGGTCTGATCATGGGGGCTTTCCTCATGATCCTGGTGTTCATCATCTCGAAGAAGAAGGGATACACCGGAGACGAAGGGACCTTCAAATGCAAGGATCTCTTCTGCGCGCTCAAGGATGCCAGTTGGGCCCTGGGTACCCCGGTCATCCTCATCGGCGGCGTCTTCGGCGGCGTGTTCACGCCAACTGAGTCCGCCGTGGTGGCTGTGGTCTATGCCATCGTCATCGGCGTCTTCATCTACCGGGAACTGAAATGGACCGATCTGCCACGTGTGTTCATGGATTCGGCCATGACCACCGCCAAGATCATGCTGATCATTTCCATGGCCCTGTGCTTCGCCTACCTGCTGACCTACAACCAGGTACCGCAGCGGGTGATGGAGTTGTTCCTGAGCTTCTCGGACAACAAGTACGTGGTGCTGCTGATCATCAACTTCCTGCTGCTGGTGGCCGGAACTTTTATGGAGACCAGCGCCATCCTGTTGATCACGGTGCCCATCCTGCTGCCGGTGCTGGCCAAGTTCGACATCGACCTGGTCCATTTCGGCATCATAATCTGCGCCAATACCGCCATCGGTCTCATGACGCCTCCCTTCGGCGTGTGCCTGTTCACCACGTCGAGCATCGGAGGCACGAGCATCCAGGTCCTCTCCAAAAGGGTCATCCCGTTCATCGTGGCCTTGATACTCTCGGTAGGCGTTATTACATACATTCCTCAGAGCGTCATGTTCATGGTCAACTGGTGGTGACCTTGGAGGAAAGATTCGGAAGAGGGTGGGGTCTTTGCCATGTGGCCCCACTTCTTCCGGATGGGGGGCTCCCGGCAAGTTAGCTATTGGCATGACGATGCGATTTGTTTAACAGAATTGAATGTGGAGCGGTTCTATGAGTTGTCCGGGTGCTTCCTTCAATTGCCTGTTTGGTGTATCGCACTGCCGAAGAACTGGGCTTTGGACATCAGGATGACCCCATGATGGCGGTTTCCTCCCCGTTTTTTTTTTACTGCCGAAGGAGAAAGATTTGAGCAAAGGGAATGAATTCGTCCTGGAGCAATCGCTTCCTCTGCGAAAGCAGGTATACAGATTCTTGCGTGATCAGATCCTTTCCCGGAGCTTTGATCCCGCCACGAGGATGATCGAGAGCCAGATCGCCAATCAGCTGGGCATTTCCAGAACTCCTGTGAGAGAGGCGCTGCATCTTCTTGAACAGGACGGATTCGTGGAGTCCATCCCCAGGATTGGTTACAGGGTGCTGGAACTCGACATCAAAGAGCTGGACGAGGTCATCGAGATCCGCAGAATGAACGAGGCCCTGGCCTGCACCATGGCCGTCCGCAACTACTCGGACGAGATTCTGGCCGCCTTCCAGAAGACCCTCGCAGCCTCTGAAAAAGCCATCCAAAGGAACGATACCGAGGGGTTTCTGGAGACCGACGAAAAATTGCACGACATCCTGGCCAGGGGATCGGGCAGCAGGCACCTCAATGGAATCTGCCAGATGCTGCGCCGTCTCATGCTGCGCTACCGTACAAGCAGCATTCGATTCGTCCAATCCATGCAGGGAGCCCACGACGGACATCTGAAGGTGGTGGAGTGCTACCGCAACAGGGATGAGCAGGGGATGGTCCGGGCCATGCACGAACACCTGGATTTCGTACGGGAAGACGTCTGCACCCAGGGGCTGGACGACAAAAAATCGTAGAGCATTTACTGAGCCGCATCCGCCTGCTTACCGGATAATTACATCACGTAGCAGACGCGGCTTATGGGGGGCGGGCGTAGAATCGCCTCGCCGGCATCGGCGGAACGGTCTCCAACGAAATTCATAACTACGTACCTTGCGGACATGTAAGCGGGGAACGCTCCGCTAACAGAACATCGAATCCTTTCAGGGGTACGGAACGCTTGGTTCAATGCCCCTGATTTTTCCGTCTTCATGTATCACTGCGAGCACAAAATGTTCAACATTTTGTAGCTCAAAAGCATAAGGACGGCGAAGCCGCCGGAGCGCGGTGCAAATTCTTAAGCACTCCAAGTAAGATTAGTACCATCATCATGGGTAATGCACTGCGTAGCGGCTCATGGTAAAAATTTCCGTTTTCCCGAACCCTTGAATTTGCTACAAGGGGCGCATGAAAGCAGGCATCCTCATGGCCGCCTTTGGCTCCAGCAACCCCCTGGCCCAGCAGACCCTGAGCGGGTTTGAGGCCCGGGTACGCGAAGCGTTTCCCGGACTGCCGGTGCGGTGGGCTTTCACCTCGGGCGTCATCCGCAAACGCCTTGCCGGCGAGGGCAAGAAGACGGATTCCGTGCTCAAGGCCCTGCAAAAGATGCGTTTCGAGCGTTTCACCCGTGTGGTGGTGCAATCCCTGCACATCATCCCGGGGCACGAGTTTCACGACCTCCTGGAGCACGTGCAGAGCATGGAAACGCCCTCTGCGGAGGAGCTGGGGGCCATGGCGCCGCCGGTCTTCGAAAGGATGAGTGTGGGGGCGCCCCTGCTTCATGAGAATCAGGACCTGGAGCGAGCCGCGGAGGCAGTGATCCGGCACCTTCCCCCTGACCGTCTCCCTTCCGAGGCCGTGGTGCTCATGGGGCATGGAACCTGGCACGACGGCGACGCCATGTACGAGAAACTCTCGATTGCCCTGAAAGAGCGCGACGCCAACGTGCACCTGGGCACAATGGACGGCGCCATCAAGATCGACGAGTTGGGGGATGAACTGCAGGCCAAGGGTGTCACCAGAGCCTGGTTGATGCCGCTCCTGGCGGTTGTGGGGGCGCATGTGCTCCGCGATATGGCCGGCGATTCCTCGAAATCCTGGAAATCCATCCTGCAGTCCAAGGGTGTGCAGTGCAAGCCGGTGCTACAGGGTGCGGCCGAATACGAAGGCTTTGCCGACATCTGGATCGACCATCTTCGAGAAGCCATGCAGGAGCTTATGGCCTCATGACAGGATGGCGGAGTATCTCCGGAAAGAGCCTTTTGACGAAAGGAGCCCCCCCTCGCAAAAGGCATTCCTACCCTTCCCCTCCTTGCTTTTCCTCGCAGTCATCCCTGACAATGAATTCGCAGAGTTGTTCCTGCCACTCCGAGATCATTTCCAGGTGCGCCCTGGCGGGCAGATCCGCGCCGCACGCCGTGCAGCGGATTCTCGCGGCGCTTCAGCGGCCTTGGAGTGTGGCGGGAGCTCCGCACAAGGGGCAAGGCAGGGAGGGTTCGCTGTTCATTTCCGGGGAAGATCCACCCATACAGTGGTCCGGTTCTCCGAGTCAGAGGTGTCGAATCCCATGCGCCCCTGTTGGACTCGTGCGAACAACCGGGCGGAGTAGGTGCCCAGGCCCGTACCCGAGGACTTGCCGTGGGTCGAGTACTTGTCGAAGAACGATCCCCGGATAGTGGGGTCGATGGAGCCCGGGTTGCTTATCTCCAGCCGCAACATGTCGCCGTGGGGAGCGATGGAGACAGTGATGCGGGCATGTTGAGGCGAAGCCTCCACAGCGTTTTTCAGCAGGTTGAACAACATGGAGTAGCACAGCGGTTCTTCGCCCTGCACAAGGATGAATTCGGGGGCCTCGACACCGTCCGAAGTCCGGAGCTGAACCTTGGCATCCTTGGCGTGCAGCATTTCACGCATTTCCTGGAAGATCTTGTCGAGGACATGCCGCAGATCCACGGTTTGTGGCTTGAACCGGTATGTTCCCTGCTCCATCTTGTAGAGATCCAGGGAGAGGTTGATGACATTCAGCATGGAGTATCCGGCATTCTGGACGGTTTCCAGGATCTGGCGCTGGTCCTCGGTGAAGTCCCCTTCCTCGAGCAGGATGTCTGTGAGTCCCAGCACCGCGCCCAGGGGGTTCTTCAGGTCGTGACGGGTGATGCGCTCCACGTCTTCGCGCAGGGTCTCCATTGCCTTTCTGGCGCTGATATCGCGGGCGATGCTCAACACCGCGGGGCCGCCGTCGATCTCAATGCTCCGCGCCTTGACCTCCACAGGGAGCAGGCTGCCGTCCTTGCGCCGGATGATGCTCTCGTATGCCGCCACACCCTTGGATCTGATCTGCTGCCTGCGCTCTTTCCGGGCGGTATTGGATTCCTCGGACCGGAAGTCACGGAGGTTCATGGAGAGTAGCTCCTGCTTGCTGTACCCCAAGGTTTCACTGGCCAGTTGGTTGGCGTCCAGGATGTTACCCTCGAGGTCCTGTACAACGAGAATGTCTCCTGCCAGCTCGAACAGGTCGTGAAATGTCTTTTCGCTTCGCCGTAACGCCTCAAGAGCCCTTTTCCTGGCGGTTATGTCGTGGATGATAGAGTATAGGAGGTTGTGACCCCCTATCTCGATGGGTGCCGAGTGCACCTCCACATAGTGAATGGAGCCGTCGGCCTTGCGATGGCGGAACTCGAACATGTTGCAGCATTCCTCCACCGCCATGCGCATGGAGTGCATCACTTCCTCCTCGGGGAGGATGTTGATGTCCATGATGCTCATGCAAACGAGCTTGGAGTAGGGGTAGCCGTAATAGTAGCAGGCCGCGGTATTGGCATCCACGATGGTTCCCGTCTCGGGGTCGACGATCAGCTTCACGGCCTTGTTCTTTTCGAAGATGGAGCGGTACAGGGCTTCGCGCTTCTTGATCTCCTGTTCGGCTTTGCGGCGTTCCTCCACCTCGGCCAGAGCCTGGTTGCGCATGGCCACATACTGCTCCATGCGGCGGTTGATCTCGGATACGTCCTGAAGTGTGAACATGGCCAGGAACTTGTCGTCGTGCGCAAGGGCGTTGACCATGGTGTTCTGCAGCCGCATGCGCCCTCCGGGGAGTGGGGCGGGGATGATGTAGCGGTGCAGCTGGGCGGAGAAAATGCTTGGGGGCCCGCCCAGGAAGATGCCCTCCAGCCTGCTGGAGATCTTGTCCTGCCCCAGTTGCGGAAAGCGTTTTCTGGCGTCCTGCCCAAGGATCTCGCTGGCCTGGATTCCGGTCCAGGTTTCGAGACACTTGTTCCAATGGACGATATTGTAACTTGTATCTATGACAAACGCGCCCATGGGCACGTAGTCGAGTAGGGAGAGATTGAGGCGCTGCATGATGCCTGACGATTGCGTACGCTGAAAAAGGTTGAACTCGTTGGACTGGAAAAACAATGCCAGAGTCCCCGGGAAAAAGCCATAACCGTGGGAGGGCCACAGCATTACAGAATGGTAAGTAATCGGAGCATGAAAAGGCGGGAAAAAATCTGGCCGATACCGGAAAAACGTTTCGGCATAGGGGCAAACCGCACCGCCGCTGCAATGCCGCCAGAAAAGGCGAGCTGAAAACCGGGGTTTTCAACTCGCAGATTATTTCGCATCGAGTGAAGGGCTCTTTGTAAATTGTGTTGCGGCAAGGTACGTCGACGGCGCTAACGAGCCGAAATCCCGTTGTCGGCGAAACGGTCTGCCCCGAAATTCAGAATTTTGAATATCGGGGATATCCCACTAAGGCACGATGAACGTTTTTCCGATGTGATCGGGCGTGGTATTGACCTGCCCCGCGGCATGCAGCGGAGGCATCATGCCGGTGCGCGTGCCGTTGCTCTTGCTCGCCTGGACGGTTTTGGGAACAATGTCGAAGCCAAGCTCATTGGCCATGTACTTCAGAGGGGCGACTTCGCCGGTCGCCTTCATGATGTCCAGCAGCGTCTCCACGCCCAGCTTAGCTCCCTTGTCGTAGGGGTTGAGTTCGCGGAGAAGGGTCGGGTAAGGCTTCTTGATTTTTTGAGCCAGGTCCTTCAATGCCTGGTGGCTGTTCATTACCATTTCCTGTACTACTCGCGTCACGGATTTCATGGTTCCCCCCCTGGAATATGAATTTTCGGTTCACTAGGAAATATCGTATTACCCGGAGCGCAAAAGAATGAGCACCGCGCTCCGGCGGCTTCGCCGCCAGGACCCGCCTTTGGCGGGTCTGTCCTTATGCCTTCGAGCTACAAAATGTTAAACATTTTGTGCTCTCAATAATAACTAAATAATGTTCAACTTTGTTCAACAATAGTATAATCGCCCATTTCAGGCAATCAGGTAATGACACTATCTATACTGAAAAAAGCTTTAGTCCGTATATAAGGTTTTTCTTACATGCCTGAAACGGTAAAAAGAACAGTGAATTGAAAATATGAATAAAAACCAAAGACGGGTATTATACGTATGCAGCGCGGTCATCGTGCTGATGGTTCTATTTCCTCCCACAAAAGTAGTTTATGAGGGAGCAGAAACATACGGCGGTTATCGTTTTCTGCTTTCCCTGCGTGGAGTGCTCATGGTGCATTCCGGACAGCTCATCGCACAGGTCGTCTCTGTAACCTGTGTGGCCCTGCTGCTTTGCAAGGCCTTCAAATCACGCTAAAGCCTGTAAACATTGAGAAGTTCAAGTTTTTTTACACTGATCTGCCTGCAAGCCCTTGGAGTGAAACGCTCTCGTGTCGCGTCCGCTAAGCTCGTAAATGTTCAAGACACCGCATGTAACGCGACACCGAGGGCGGTCGCGAGGCCATCCCGCCGCTTTCAGCGGTGTAAGCTATCTTAGTCAGCCCTGAAAAAGCCCTTTTAGCTTTGTTCAGATCTTAGCCAGCTTGCGCTGCCATCCAAACCCGAAAGAGAGCCACAGGGCCAGAAGAGCAAAAAAAAGTTTCACCCCTCGCATCCATTTCTTGAAGTTGAACGCCGCGCACGCCATGAACAGATTGATTGCGTCACCGACGACACCTTTGAGGAAATTGCGCACCATGCGATGGTCATGCTTCACATGTCCGATCACCGGCTCGATTCCAGCCCGGCGGCGGAAGCGTCCTCTGGCTTTTCTGCGTTGATAGGGTGTGTCGCTCTTCTTAGGGCTACCTGGCGTCAGGATGCTCGTGTCGCCCACCTTTTTCCGTCCCCGATAGCCTCGGTCGCAGATGGCCACCGACGGACAGACTTCTGTGATTTGCCAGACCTGCTCCAGGACGTCCGGGAGCGTATGACCATCAAAGACGTTTTCCGTGAAAGACATGGCCCCCACAATGACACCTGTGGTTTTGGTGACGGCAAGAGAAGCCTTGCGCCCGAATTCATACTTTTTGTGTTCTTTGCCTTTGCCGATGCACAGCACGTCAGGCTCGTGCAGGCTGTAAATCTTGTTTTTGTCGGTCCGTTTTTGCCCATGGACTCGGCGAAAAAGGCTCAAGGATTCAGCGTAGCGGGCAAGCGCTTCCTTGGACAACTTGCGCTCCAACTCGCGGATGAGCACGCCGGCCATGGTCCGTATTCGTTTGATGGTTTTTCGGCTTTTGAACCGTTGGCGCAGCAGGCTTGGCAGTTCACGGCGAAAACTACGGCGAAGCCTGACGCCTTCATCTGTAGCGATTTTCCTGCATTTTTTGATGACTTTCGTCAGCAGTTTCACATCTGTAGGGAAGGTGATGTTCTTTTCCTGTACTGTGGTGTCCACGGTGATCTCGCGCTCTTTGGCGTCTTCGCCGTGCAGATCCACCGAGACTTCGAAGATCAGGCGCGCGCCGTCCTCACCGATGCGTTTGCGGAAATAGACGAAATCCGTCGAATCACAGGGGAATTTCCACTGAAAGTGCTTCTCGCCGCAAAAAGCTTGGAAGTAGGGATTTTGGACCCAGGCTTCAACAACACGCTCGTCGCTGAGGTCCTCAAGTTGTTTGAGAATCATGAGTCCGACCATGCGGCGAATGGGCTTTGCCGGTCGTCCGTGCCCGCTGTAGAGTGGGGAGAACTCCCGCTCAAAGCGCTCCCATGGTATGCGCCCAGCCAGTTGGAGCAGCGGATGCTTGGGGTTGAGTTGGTCAATGAGGTCTTTGTAGAGGAAATTAGCCTGATCGTTTTTGGCTTGCTTGGCCTTCATCATCACTCCCGACTCGGCGACAGCGCGACCGGTTTTCTGCAGAATTACTGTAGTTCCTGGTCGAGAATGATACATTGAATTGGTCGTTTTGTTAAGTCTTTTCAGTAAATTGAACGTTTTTCAGGGCTGACTATCTTACGCTAAATTCATGGTCCGTGAATGAAGCGGACATCCCAGAAGGGTGTTCAGGGAGGGGGCTCAAGAAAAACGAAAACCCCCGGGGGAACGGGGGTCTTCGCCTGTGGGGGTATTGGGGTGGATATGGTCTCCGTTTCTCAACGGTTTATTGTAAAATAAGTGCTGATGATTGCCGCAACCTTTCCAAGGGCTTAACTTTTCGTAATGTCCGCTGGCCTGCAGACCGGTGAAGCCTCCCCGGGGCTGGGGTTTCTCTCGACAGAACTTGACTCTTCTGATGTACCTCCCTGCTAGTTCCTTTCCGGATATAATAACCGAATCTGTGCGGAAAATGTCGTCCAAACGTGATTTTTGGTCTTTGGATCACCTTGACAGCATCAGATCGAATGTTTAATTCCGCAACTGTTGACAAGTCAACTAAAGGGGGATTTCATGAACCAGATGTTGTCCAAGTGCCACCAAAAAGCCCCGGGCCATCATCTCGCAGTGCTCCACCGCCTCTCCACGGCCTTTCTGTCGCCACGGATGGCCCAGCTCGGAATCAAGAGGGGATGGGTGGGGATACTGCTCGAAGTGATCGAGCGCCCCGGGCAGCCTCAGGATGCGCTCTGCCGGAGGCTCAAGGTGGACAGGGCCGCGGCGGCCAGGACCCTCTTCGAGCTCGAGAGGCAAGGCTATGTCACCCGGCACGAGGATGCCGGAGACCGGCGCCAGAAGCTCGTGGAGCCCACGACCAAAACCCTGGAGATGGCGGATGGCCTTTTCGCGGTGCTCAAGGAACACAACCAGGCTCTTTTCAAGGGCTTTGACCAACAACGGCGGGAGGAGGCCCTGGACATTCTCAAGGCCATGAACGCCAATCTCGAGGAAGCGATTTCGCAGGAAGGATTATGACAATAGACCGATCGAAAAAATGGGCGATTCTGTTCGCCGTTGTTGCGACGCAGTTCGCCGTGCCGTTCATGATCTCCTCGGTGGGCATCTCATTGCCCTCCATCGGAAGGGAGTTTCAGGCGTCGGCGGTTGCGCTGAGTCTCGTGGAGGGCGTGTTCCTCTGTGGCAACGCCATGCTGCTGCTCCCTCTGGGGCGCGCTGCGGATATTCTCGGCAGGGCCGGGATTTTTCTCAGCGGGCTGGTGATCTTCCTGCTCGGAACCTTTACTTTGACCCTGGCGCCGACCATGGGGGTCTTCCTTCTAATCAGGGGAGTGCAGTCCGTTGGCGGCGCCATGACCCTGGCCACGGGTGTGGCACTGCTGTATGACGCCTTTCCGGTGGAGGAGCGCGGTCGCGCCCTGGGCATCAGCATGGCCGGAGTTTTTCTGGGCATCTCGGCCGGGCCGTTTCTCGGTGGCATGATCATCTCCCATTTGGGGTGGCGTTGGTTGTTCTACCTGGGGATGTTGCCGCTGGCCATGTCCGTGCTCGCCTGTATGCGCAATCTTGACTGGCGGCTGTCCTGGAAATCCGGGGAGCGTTTCGACTGGGTCGGGACCGTTGTCAGCGGCCTGGGCATCTGTCTGGTGGTGCTGGGCAGCGCCCATGCGGAGAACGCCACGGGATGGTGGACCATGGCGGCCGGGTGCCTGACGCTGCTTCTTTTCCTGTTCGTGGAGTCCAGGGTCGCGGCCCCGCTCATCGAACTGGAGCTGTTTTTCGGCAACAGGACCTTTGCGCTGGGTGTGCTCTCCCTGTTCATCACCTCGTTTCCGGCCTTCAGCGTGCCGTTCCTCCTGAGCCTCTATCTCCAGTTCTCCAGGGGCATGACTCCGGCCGAGGCAGGGGCGATAATGGTGCTGCAACCCCTCATGCAGAGCCTCGTCTCCCCCATGAGCGGGCGCATGGCCGACAAGGTCCCGGCACACATAATGGCCGGCTGCGGTGCGCTGATCAGTGTCATCGGCGTCTGGGTCGCGTCCACCCTCACCGTGGACAGCGGCCTGGTCACCATCTCCATTGTTCTGTGCGTGGTGGGGCTGGGTGTGGGGTTGTTCTCCGCTCCCAGCATGGTGGTGGTCATGTCCTCGGTAGGACCCTCACGCTATGGCATCGCCTCGGCCATGTCCGGACAGGCGAGGACCTTCGGTATGACCATCTGCATGACCGTCATGACAGTGGGCATTTCCCTGTATGTGGGGGCGCAGCCCCTTGGCCCCGCGGTGGTGCAGGAGTTCGGCAACGCCATGCGCGCCCTGTACACTGTGTTCGGCGTGTTGGGAGTCATCGGCGTGACCTGTTCCTTCCTGGCCAAGCAGCACCGCGTCCCTGACAAATCCCGGAAGGTGACCTCGTCGTAGTGTGTCATTTCTAAATGCCAAGGCCTTATGAACGATCAACCGGCTCCGTGCGGAAGAGCGGTCCCTGTGACCATACCGTTGGCGGACCTGTGAGAATATAATGAAGATTGCGAACAAGGGAGTGGCCTCTGTGGCTGCCCCTCTGGGCGAGGGCGGCAGCTCCGCGAATCCCAACATGGTGCTTCTGGCGGTGGGATTGGCGCAGTTCATGGCCCCGCTCATGCTCACGTCGGTGGGCGTGGCGCTTCCCTCTTTGGGGGCTGAACTCGGCGCCTCGGCAGTGCAGCTCGGCCTCATCGAGCAGCTTTACGTCATCTCCCTGGCCATCGGCATGCTCACCTTCGGCCGCTGGGGCGACATCATCGGCCAGCGCAGGGTGTTTCTTCCCGGGTTGATCCTGTTCACCCTGCTGACATTCTCCCTGGGCTTCACCCAGTCCCTGACCATGATCATGTTCCAGCGCTTCTTCCAGGGCATCGGCGCCTGCATGATGCTCTCCGGCAGCCTGGCCCTGGTGGTGAAGGTCTTTCCACCGGAGCTCCGAGGGCGCAAGATCGGCGTTGTGTCCGCCTTTACCTATGCCGGGCTCTCGGCCGGGCCGGTGCTCGGTGGATACATCACCCAGCACTTCGGCTGGCGCTACGTGTTCCTGATGTTCGTGCCTCTCGGCGTGTTGGCCACGGTGATCTGCCTCATGGGCATGGGGAACATGGAGCCCAACTCCAAGAACGACCGGATGGATTGGCGCGGCAGTGTCATCTACGGCGTCAGCGTGGCCCTGATCATGCTCGGGGCCTCCCACGCCAAGTCCATGCCCTGGGGACTCATGAGCATTGTCCTGGGGCTGGCGGGATTCGTGGTGTTCTTCAAAGTGCAGGCCAGGACCGAACACCCCCTGCTGCACGTGAATCTGCTGACCAAAAACCGATTCTTCACCTTGAGCTGTCTGGCGGCCCTGGGCAACTACGCTGCCACCTTCGGCATCACCTTCATGATGAGTCTGTACCTGCAGTACATCAAGGGGCTGTCTCCCAGTGACGCCGGTACGTTGCTCATCGTGCAGCCCATCCTGCAGATCGTGATCTCCACAGCGGCCGGGTGGTTGTCGGATAGGCACGACCCCTCCAAGATGGCGACCATAGGCATGCTCATGAGCCTGGTGGGGCTGCTGGCCACTGCCTTTACCCTGGGCATGGACACGCCCCTGTGGTTGTTGATCTCAGAACTCTGCCTCATCGGCTCCGGGTTCGGCGTCTTCGTGGTGCCCAACTCCTCGGCCATCATGGGTAGCGTGGGGCAGCACCAGTTGGGCCTGGCATCGGGAATGATCGCGGCCATGCGTACCCTGGGCATGGCGGTGAGCATGACCAGCATCACGCTCATATTCTCCATCTTCCTTGGCGAACTGGTGGTGAACGCCGAAACCGCGTCCACGTTTCTGCTGAGCATGCGGGTGGGACTCATCGTCTCGGCCGTGCTTTCGTCCCTGGGCATCTTCCTCTCGTTCCTGCGTACACGAAAGTAGGGGAGTCGAGGCCTTCGAGGCTGGGCAGCTTTTTCACAACGTTCGCTTGACAACACCCTCTCAAGTCATTACTAAGTGCTTACTTAGTTAATGGGGGCGACCGGAGAATGATGAAGAGCAGGAGAATGTCCGCAGAGGACAGGCGCGAACTGATACTGGAGGCGGCGTTGGACGAGTTCGCGGCCAAGGGCTTCAGCGGCGCGCGCACAAAGGCCATCGCCAAGGCCGCTGACATCAGCGAGACCCTGATCTACCAGCACTTCAGCACCAAGGGCGAACTCTACCAGCAAGCCCTGCGGCACCTGTTCTCCGGCCACCCCATAACGGCGGCCTTCGAGCGGTTACCGGAAGGGGCGGAGGCCGTGTTCCACGCCCTGGCCCATCACGTGCTCAGGCACTGCAGGCGGGATCCCCGCATCCTCAGGCTACATCTCTTCGACAACATGGACATGGGCGTGCCCGAGGCCGTGGAAGGGACAGGGCACAAGGACGCGGACACCCGACAGCGCCTCGCGGTGCTTATTCGGGAGGGCATCGGGGAGGGGGTATTCGCCCCTTGCGATGCCGACCTCGCGGCCCGGGCCTTTCTCTATCAGGTGTTTATGGCCGCCATCGACCGAGAGTGCGGCATCCTGGGCAAGATGGAAGAGTGGGACGACGAGACCCTGGCCAGGGAGCTGACCGACCGGTTTCTACGAGGTATGCGGCCGTGAGCCGGAACACGGGACGTCATGTTGTTACCCATGCCACCGTTTCGTTCCTTCCGGGTGATCTTTTTGTTGCAGTTTGAAAGCAAATTATACCTTTTAACTTTGTAAACACTTACAAACTAATATGGAGTCGATCATGGAACATCACGTGTTTCCGGCCTGGGCAGGAAAAATGTTGTTGGCCCCCTATCGCAGGATCCTGGAAAACCCTGAGGGGATGTTCGCCCCCCATGTGCGGGAGGGCATGACCGTGCTGGAGCCCGGGTGCGCAATGGGCTTCTTCACACTGCCTTTGGCAGAAATGGTTGGCCCGAGTGGCAGGGTGGTGGTGCTCGAGGTGCAGCGGGCCATGCTGGACGGGTTGGAAAAGCGGGCGAAAAAGGCGGGCCTGGCGGAGCGTATCGACATGCGCCTGGTGAATGGGGACGATTACGGGCTGCAGGATCTCGAGGAGCAGGTGGACTTTTCCGCCGTGATCAACATGGCTCACGAGACACCTGACCAGGATCGGTTCTTCGAGGCGATTGGGGGGGCGATGAAAGCCGGTGGAGTGGTGCTTTTCCATGAGCCGAAGTGGCATGTCTCCAAAGAGAGGTTCAGGGCGCAGTTGGAGTGCGCCCAGCGCGCGGGATTGTTCATCGAGCCCGGAAGCATGGACCCGGGCTCCCGCCGGGTTGTCCTACGAAGGTACGATGAGTGGGGTGCTGACAATGACGAAGCGAATACCGCATACTGATAAGAAGGTCATCACCGGAGCATCCGTCACCTGAAACTATCTGAACATGCAAAAGGCCTTGGGGAGGTTCAACTTCAAGGGCTTCTTCCAAGGCTTCGACACGTTGCGCCCTTCAGGCCGGTTCATGGAGGTGGGGCCAGGGCCGGGGTGCCAGACGCGCCTGGTGACGGAGAGATACGGAGCGGCCGGGGTCATTGGCCTGGAATCCTCGCCGGACATGGTGCGCGTGGCTGAAGAATACAATGCCGCATCGCGCCTGGGAACGCGTGTCACCTACACATGCGGGGCGGTGGAGAAAAGAGGCCTGTATCTGAGTCTCGTGGTGAGGAAGGGCAGGGGTGGGAATTGAGGGAGCGGATTGCCCGGGGAAACCCTTTCAAAGGGGTTCCCCCTCACAAACCGGTTCTGCGGTTGCCTTCAGGCTTTCCAGTATTTCCAGCGGTCCTTGGGGGCTTCACCCACCTTGTTGGCGAGCTTGTTCACCAGGTCCTCGAGTTGCCTGACACGCCCCCTGAGCTCGTTGAGTTCCTCGCAGACCTTTTCGAGATCGCAACGGGTTTCACGCTCCTTGAGCATCATTCGCTGTTCGTAATCAGAGCCTTGCGTCATATGGTCCCTCCTTGGGAAGCTGATGACCGCCGTGGTGTCGCAGCATCATATTCCACGATGCGTTGTCCGGGTCAAGTGGAGGCTTCAGTTCAGGCCGTCCCAGGGGAGAAAGCCGGTCTCCTTGGGGAGCAACTCGGGCGCCATGCGGGTCTCGTAACTCTTGGGGTCGGGTTCGGTGACGGCAAGGACTCCCCGGCCGAACTGCAGCAGCAGGCGACGGTCGTCCGCATCCGGGGGGGTGACGCGCCCGTTGCTGGAGAGGCACAGGGCCGCCCGGAGTTCGGTGTCCCCATTGGACACTGCCCGTTGCACCGCCACGCGCAGGGCGCTGGAGGTCAGACTGGGCAGGCCGTTTTCCACCTTTCCGCCGGAGTAGTAGTTCCCCGAGGCGGTGAGCACAGCGGCCCCCTGCGGTGTGAGGGTGTAGGGGACGTAGGAGGTGTGCGCCCCTTCCTTGGCAAGGGCGATGAGCTTGGCGATCTCCTGCTCCTTGAGCTCCTTGACGAACCACTTGCGGTAGAGCTTGTCGTATATGCCCTCGTTCCAGAGCCTGGCCATGCCCTTGTCCAGCTGTTCCTTGAGCATTTTCTGATCCTGGCGCAGGGCGAAGTGGAGCATGGTCACTCCCAGGGGAGGGCCTATGGCGCAGAGGCCGCCGAGGTTGCCGGTCCTGATGATGTGATCCGCGATTTTGTCGCCCCCGCCGTATGCCGACACCGCGCCGTTGTACAGGGCCTCCAGGGCCTGCTGGTGCGAGTGGAAGAGCTGGATATCCAGGCTCAGGCGCAGTTTCTCCACGTCATACTGGTACAGGGAGTCGCGCTTGACCGCCACTTTCTGCCCCCTGAGTTGCTGGAAACTCTTGATGCCGTTCCTGGTGTTCTGAATGATACGCGTGACCATGGGGATGCTGGGGCGCTTGCTGAAGAGGAATATTTTTTCCCTGCGGGGCGTCCGCGCCATGCCCGAGGTGATGTGAATGCCCCCCTGCCTGAGGCCCAGCAGGATCATGTCCCAGGACATGGGGCGGGGTACGATCTCGAAGTCGCTGGTTTCAAGGGCAGCGCGCAGGAGTTCGAACTCGAATCCCTTGGGTTGCCCGTTCTCGACATAGGAGAGAGGAGCGAAGGATTCGTGAAATCCATAGAATATGCGCTCCTTGGAAGCAAGGGCGGGGGTGGAGCAGAGCAGCGCAAGCAGCAGCGGAAGGGCGAGAGTCAGTTTGTAGGATCGCATAATCTACCACAGAGAACATAGGGAACGCGGTCGATGCTGGGTGCGAAGACCCGCAGGAGCCGCCCCTGACTTGCCTTGTGAGTGCCTTGCTCGGTGTCCACGGACTGGGTTTCCTTTTCCCGGCACTCATAGGGGGAGAAGTCCGTGCGTTCGCTCACCTCGGGGCATATCCAGTAGGAGAGTATCTTGCGTTTTTCGCAGATGATGCCCACGAGATAAATCCCTTTTTCCTGTTCAGTGAGCTTCATGGTGCAGGACCTGTTGCTGTCCTGAATGGTGCCGTCAAGATTGTTAAGGCATCCGCCTGAGGGCGGAAAGGTCAGCAGCCCCATCAGGATCGCCAGGGAAGCGGCGAGGATTCTCATGGTTCCTCCGATGCCCCGGGTTGATACAGGCCGGAGGCCTGGATGTGGTTCTCCAGTTCGCGAAAAAGGGTTTTCAATCGCTCGAACTTCGCGGTGACATCCTCCCAGTTTTCTCCTGCCAGTGCTCCCTCCTCCAGGAAGCGGCAGGCCCGCATCAACCGCTGTCCCTTTACCGCGCTGGCCGCGCTGGCCATCTTGTGGGCCGACCTCGCGACGGCCGCGGTGTCCCCCTCCTCCATGGCCATTTCGAAATTGCCGAAGATGGAGGTTGTGCTGGAAAAGAAGGCCTGGAAGATTTTCCGAAGCAGGAACTCGTCGCCATTGTGCTCCCGCCGCAGCAGGTCCAGGTCGGCCGGGGCTCCTGTTCCGGGGGCGGTAACGGATTCTAACTCGTGGGGTTTCGATGGCTCCTGGATCAGTTTCATGATCAGGTTGTGCAGTGCCTCCAGGTCCACCGGCTTGACGACATAGGCGTCCATACCGGCACTCAGCGCCTTTTCCTTGTGATATTCCAGGGCATGGGCAGTGACTGCGATTATGGGGATGGGAGCGCTTCCTGAGCGGGCTTCGTTTTCCCGGATCTTGCGGGATGTTTCGCTCCCGTCCATGACCGGCATCTCCAGATCCATGACGATGAGGTCCATTTCTTCCCTGGACAGGATCTCCAGGCAATCGTAGCCGTCTTCGGCCTGGAAGACGGTGTGACCGCGCTGCTCCAGAAAAATGGACATGACCTTTCTGTTGACGAAGTTGTCGTCCACCACCAGGAGGCGTTGCTCAGGGCCGTGGTTGGTGACCGAAGCGGGAATCGCCCTGCTTTCCAGGAAGTCTTGGTAGGTGGCGATCTGTAAGGGCAGCGAGAATGTGAACCGGCTTCCCTTGCCGGGTTCGCTTTGCACCTTGAGTTCGCCCCTCATGAGTTGGGCGAGTTGGTTGCACACGGAGAGGCCGAGGCCCACTCCGTCCCGGTTTCCAGAGGAGGAGTTCGGAACCTGGTAGAACCTTTTGAAGATATGCTCCAACTGCTCAGCGTGAATGCCTATCCCCGTGTCAGTGACCGAAAACTTCAGATTCGTATCCAGGTCCTGGGAAACAGAGGCATCCAGGGACAGCTCGCAGTCTATGCCTCCGACCTTGGTGAACTTGATGGCATTGTCCACGAGGTTGACTATGATCTGGCTCATCCTGGAGGCATCACCAAAGACGTAGCGGGGGGACGTTGGGGGCGATGGATAGATCGAGTTTGAGGTTGTTTTTTCTGGCTTCGGGCGCAAGGGACTTCACAGAGCCGAGAATATTTTCCTGCAGGTCGAAGGGGGCGCTCTCGATGGTCAGGGTTCCGGTCTCTATGCGGGAGAAGTCGATGATATCGTTGATGATGCGGAGCAGGTGACGTCCCGAGTCGCGGGCCGTGCCAATGTAGTCGCGCGGCAGTGAGGCGAGGGGCGCTTCCAGGGCCATGTCCAGCATGCTGAGCATGGCGTTCAGCGGCGTACGGATCTCATGGCTTACCTTGACCAGAAAATCGTTCTTGGCCTCGTTGGCATGTTCGGCCTCTTCCCTCGCTTTTCGCAGCTCCTCGCGGGTTCTGGCCTGCTCGCTAACATCTATGTAGATGAGCAAGGCTCCCTGGGCATCTCCTTTATCGTTCATGTATGGGTGGATGCGGCGCAACAGAGTGGATTCCTTGTAAAGGATCTCGCTGCCCAGGGTTACACCGTCGCTTATGACTTTTGTTGCCAGGGCAGAGACGTCCTCCTGCCCGAGGCTTTCCAGGCAGGATAAAGGCCGGCCCAGGTCCCCTTCCTCCAGGTGCATGAAGGAGGCTGCGGCCCGCGTGTAGTTGCAGAGCCGGAGGTCCTTGTCGATGAGCAATGCGACGATGCTGAGGGAGCGCAGTAGAATGTCAGCGTCCAGGGTGAGCAGGGAGTGCCTCTCGGAATCGGATGCGCGGTTTCCGCAATAGGGTGGTTGCGGCTCCGTATGCCCACAGCACCCGGCCAGGGCCGTGGGGCGCACGGAAGCGCCTTTTTTTCCTAAGGCCGTGGAGCGGCGCTTGAAATATCTGTGAGCCCTTGCTTTGCGCATTGTCCCTTACTTGGATTGGGTGATCGTTGTCCTGGAGGCGATGCGTGCCCCCGCTGTATCGGTACAATGATGGATATCAGAATATGAACAGTTTACGGAGTGTGAGGGAAGGTGTAAAGACATTCAGCCGGTATTGCTATCAAGTCGGGGTAAATAGGACGTTTCTGTCCACGAACCGATCAGGGGAAGCTCGGAGGGGGGCGTGCCGGTTTGATGAGTTCATGGATTTCCAGCAAGGACGATGCAAATTCCCTTTTCCATGACAGCTATGTTTCATTATCCGGATCATTGGTGAAAATAAGTAGCAACGCCTTGCATTTAAATGATTTTTGAACCAATACCGGGTGAGTGCCCGATTGTGGCCGGTTTCGGCGCAACAGGCGCACGCTATTGCGCGAGACGCACCCACGATGTATGGATATCCCTGGTTCGTCACTGAGAGTGACTGGTTCCCGGATGGCGCGGAGCGGTTTTTTGATTCAGATGCCTGTATCTGCCGGGCCGCTACGCGGATAGGATAGATTCTGGAGCGGAACAGTGCGCGTGCGGACCCTCTCGCCCCTGCCGCGAATGACGCGGGTGTTGCGCCTGAAGGCGGAGAGGTCTGCAGCCACCCCATGAAAATGATATTTTGGAGGAAGGCATGGAGTTTGACAGCAGCAAGCAGGGCGATTCGGTGGTCATCAAAGTGAAGGGACGGATGGACGCCGTCTCGGCCCCGGAGTTTGAAAAGGAATGCGGCAAGTGGATCGAGGCTGGTGACAAGTCGCTCATCATCGATTTGGGCGGGTTGGAGTACATCAGCAGCGCCGGCTTGCGCAGCATTCTTGCCGCTGCCAAAAAGTTGAAAGCCGCTCAAGGGGCCATATGTTTCTGCAATCTGCAGGGAATGGTGCAGGAAGTCTTTTCCATTTCGGGATTCGCGACCATGTTCCCCATCAAAGACTCCCTCGAGGAGGCCCTTGCAAAAGGGTAACACCGGCATGTTGGCGAGAAAATGTGCGCGCTACGACGTTCCGCTCGGATCGAACACTTGGCGGAGATTCGTGCGCACGGATATGAGGAGGCCCTTCGCGCGGGCATGACTCCCGAGCAGGCGCGAAAGGTCGCCCTGGTGATAGAAGAGTCTCTGGTCAACGTAATCCAGTATGCCTACCCGAACGGGGAGGGCGATGTGGAATTGTCATGCTACGTTGATCAGAGGCTTTTTTGCGTGCTGCTGCGAGACTGGGGGGAGGTTTTCGACCCCACGGGACAGGATGAGCCGGATTTGGGAGGGGATTTGCAATCGCGAATGATCGGGGGGCTGGGAATTCATTTCATCCGCCAGTTGACCACCACCATGGAGTACGCCTGGAAGGACGGGAGCAACGAACTGATCATGTGTTTCACCATGGACAACGCCTCTCCCGCTCTTTAGCGCTGTCCTGGATACCCGCCGATCATTTATTTCACGATGATCAGATAGTCCACATCGTCGTTTCTCTTGAAGATGCCCTTCACGCTCTGACCGATGCGCTCGCTGTCATAGTAGTAGTCGAAAAAGTCCGAGGCAGGGAGAGATCCCATGAGCTGCTTCAGGCCACGGCCGTCCTCGTGGCGGTAGAACACGTTCTTGTCGTTGAAGTGGCCGGACCACTTGCCCATGGCCTGGACATTGACATAGCCCTTCTCCTTGAGGTGCTTCGCGAGCTCCTTGTCCAGCCCTTCCCTCCCCAGGTTGTAAATTTTGACTCCCTGCTCCGTGTAGACCGGCTGCGGCGCTGCCGGGGTCTCTTCCGTGGCGTTGGCCTGCCCCTGCTCTAGGGGCTGTTCCTCTACAGCCGGGGGCGTCACGATCTCCGGGTTTTCAGCGGTTGCGTTGTCTTGCGCCGGCGCATCGTCGAAAACGATCTCGTCCCCGCCGGGCTGGCTGGCATTGTCTTCGGCTCCTGTCTGTGCCTCGGGAAGAGGAGTGCCGGGCAGGGTTGTGTCAGGGAGATTGTTGTCACTGATCAAGGCGCCTGGCTGTGGCGTCTCTCCTGCGTCATTGGCCGCGGAGGAATTGTTGGTTTCCTGGGGAGTGGGCAGGGGAGTGGGCGTCTCAGGGGCCTCGGCGATCTGCTCCGGAAGAGCCTCGGGCAGGGAGGCCGTGCTGTTGAACTCCGCTATGTTAGCGTTGTCGGCGATCTCCGGCTCGAGTGTCTTGGGGATCTCCTCCACAGGGGGGGGGGGGCGTCTCTGAGTCTGCCGCCTCCACCGGTTGTTCCGGCTGGAGAGCAACTTCGGCGTTCGTGTTGTTGCTTTCAGAGCTTGTCGAGTTCTGGGCGAATAGTGTTGCCGGGTCTTCAGGCAGTTCTTCAGGCGCTGTTTTTCCGGCCCCGGATTCTCCGGAAGGCGTGCCCTCCGCCACGATGGTTATCTCTGCGGGCGCTTTCGCCTGTTCGGGCGGAGAGTTCTTGTTCTTGTTGAGGAAGTAGAACACTCCGGCAATGCATAAAAGCAAGAGAATTATTCCACTGACCAGCTTGAGTGGAAATTTTGTTTTCTCTCCGGCCGTGTGGATATCGGGGGGCGTATCCTCATACGAGGAAGAGGCGGAAGGTCCCTCACCGCTCATGACGCGTTCGCAGTCTTTGCAGTAGACGCTCGGAGCTTCGATATCCTTACCACAACGTACACAAGGAATTTTCATGCGCTAGACCTGGAGTCTCGAGGTTTGGGGCGCTTTCGAACAATAAACTAACTCTAGTTTAAATCAAGAAAACAGGAAAATAAAGCGGTTCAGGCAAAAATTATTATTTGCTTGGTCAGATAGGACAGATGCGGGCTTATCCGCACAGAATTATGAGAAAAAGTGTAATGATAGTGCGGACTCGCACAAAACACCGAGCCTGTGTGGTGTGCACGTGCAGTCGCTGGCCTTGATTTAGCGCCGCGACAACAGGCTCCACCGAGGCGGCGGGTAATTAAAACAGTTAAACCACCGCCTCTGGCGGTGTGACCCGAAAAGGTTCTACCGATCCTGGGTTGATAATACTACTGAAAAAGGCTCTTCCACTCAAAGCCCGCCGGGGCAGAGAAAGGAAGAGCCAATGCGAGAATGGAAAAGTCAATCTCATGTCAGGTGGTATTGTAGGTACCACGTTGTGATCATCCCCAAGTATCGTAAAAAGGCGATATTTGGAAGACTCCGAAAAGAGATCGGAGGCATACTCAGAGAACTGTGCGAGCAGTTTGGAATAGAGTTGGTGGAAGGAAACGCAATGCCAGACCATGTTCACATGTGTGTGAGCATCCCTCCTAAATACAGCGTTGCAAATGCTATGGGCAAGCTCAAGGGCAAGTCTGCGATTTTGATCCATAAGCGTTACCTTGGTCGAGGGAAGAATTTGACAGGTTTCCATTTTTGGGCACGGGGTTACTGTGTAAGCACCGTAGGCTTGGATGAAGCTCAAATCGTTGAATACATCCAAAGGCAAGACCATCACGAATTGAGGCAGGAGCAGCTGACCCTACAAGAGGTTGGCATTAAGCAGAAATCATAGAGGATGCCCCGGCGGGGTAGGCCCCCTTCAAGGGGGCATCCTCATACCACCGGCTTTGCCGGTGGTACCTGATTGCTGAAAACAGAGCAGTCCAAAGCGGAGTTTGGCGATCGACTATCGCCGGTAGCCCCGCTAGAGCTTGGATTTGAGCACCAGGTCCGTGATGGGGCCTCTGGATTTATCTCCCTTGAGCACCATGTGTGCGTAGTTGTTGTACCCCTTGAATTTCCTGACGATCCAATTGAGTCCGTTGTTGGATTCGCTGAGATAGGGGTTGTCCACCTGGCTGGTGTCACCCAGGCAGAAGCATTTTACGCCTTCGCCCATGCGGGTGAGCAGCGCGCGCATTTCGTTGCGCGAAAGATTTTGCGTCTCGTCGATGATGACAACGGCGTTTTCGATGTTCATGCCCCTGATGTACGCAAGGGGAAGAATTTCGAATTTCTTTGTGTTGTAGCGCGGGACATCCTCCTGGGGGTTGAGGAATATCTTGTTGGCGGGGCGCATGGTGTGCAGTTTCAGGAGCAGGTCGTGGATGTACTTGACGTAGGGCTCCATCTTCTCCTTCACGTCGCCGGGAAGGAATCCCAGCTTGGAGCCGAGTTCGATGGTGGGCTTCACCACGAAAATTTTCTCGTAGCGTCTTTTTTCCAGGACAAGATACAGGGCTGTGGCCAGAGCCAGGTAGGTCTTGCCGAACCCGGCCTCGCTCTGCACGGACACCAGGTCGATCTCGGGATGCTGCATCAGCATGAGCGCGAGGTTCTGGTAGGCCGTTCGAGGCTTCACGTTCCAGACGCTGAGGGTGAAATTTATGACCTCCTCTCCGCTGGGGCCGTGAAAAAGGGGCTTGCCCTCCACCCAGCTGAAGCTGTTGGCTATGGGCTTTTCGCCGTTTTCGTTGAAGCCTGTGAACAGTTGGGATTCGGATTCAAAGGGCTTGGAATCCCGGAAATCCTCGTAGGCGATATCCGCAAGTCCGGCCTGCAGCTGTAGAATGCGGTCGTTGGTGACCAGGATGGGATCCTCGATTTCCGAGGAACTCTTGATCTCTTTGAGGATGTAATTGTCGACGATCTCCTGGGTAAAGGGGGAGATGCTCGAGTCGTTGTGGATGAAGGTGATTGAGTCCCGGTTTTCCAGCAGCACATCCACGACTTTGGAGACGATGTGGCGAAGCCGGTTGTTGGTCTTGAGTTGGTTGAGCTCGATGAGGACATGGTAGGGGATGAAGATGTTGTTGTCGTCGCCGTTGCGGAGTGTCAGCACGCTCAAGGGGTTTTCGATGAGAACGTTGGTATCGATGATATAGTTCTTTTTCTTGTTGGTCATTGCTCGTTTGCCTTGCTTTCCTGCAATGGTAAAAGGCATTTCCGGTTTTCGACCGGGAAATGTAGCCATTTGCCGCCCTTCTGGTATTCAATGGGCTCTGGAAGGTCTGTTGATCCTGGTGGCTGTTTCTCCCTTGCTTGTACTCGGAGCACGAGACGCTTCGCATCCCGTTTCTCCTGATCGTAGGAGCGGCCGCTTTCGGGGCGGGGCCGGGCGGCGCATCCCGGAGGATTGTACCTCGGTTTCCTTGCTCGCCGAAGCATGACTGAAGCTGAGCATGCTCAAGATATACGTACTATGTCCCGCCTCGTAAAGTGGGAAGGAAATGCCGCAAGTTCCGCGGTTACGATAGTTGGCGGAGCTTGCGGCATTGCACGAAGGAAAGTGTTCGTGAGGTGGTACGCGCAAAGGATCGTGCTTATCTAAGGCGCTTGCGAAGTTTTGCCCGGATGATGATGGCCAGCAAATTCATGCCGAGCACGAGGGCGATGAGCACAAGGGATGTGCCGTACTGCAGGGGCCTTGTCTTCTCGATCTCGGTGCCTGCCGTGGCCAGTACATATATATGGTAGGGCAGGGCCATGACCTCGTCGAAGATGGAGCTGGGGAGGATTCGGTTGTAGAACACCGCGCCCGTGAACATGATGGCCGCGGTTTCCCCAGAGGCGCGGCTCACGCCGAGAATGGCGCCGGTGAGGATGCCGGGGGCCGCGGCGGGCAGCACAACCTTGGCGATGGTCTGCCATTTGGTGGCGCCCAGGCCCAGGGAGGCTTCCCGGTATGTCTGCGGCACGGAGCGCAGGGCCTCCTCGGAGGCGCCGATGACCAGTGGCAGGATGAAGGCCGCCAGGGTGGCGCAACCGGCCAGAAGGCTCACGCCGAAGTCCATCACGATAACGAAGAAGGCCAGGCCGAAAAGGCCGAAGACAACAGAGGGCACGCCCGCCAGGTTGTTGATGGCCAGCCGGATGATGTTCACCACCATGCCGGGGCGCGCGTACTCCTGCAGATAGATGGCCGTTGCCACGCCCCAGGGCAGGGCGATGGCCAGGGAGCCGTAGCTCAGCAGCACCGTGCCGAGGATGCATGGGCCGATGCCGCCGGCGGTCATGGAGTCGCGGGGGTAGGCGGTGAGAAATTCCCAGCTCAGGGCCGGGACTCCCAGTATGGCCACATAACCCACTATGATGGCCAGAGCCAGACCGTTGACGCCCGCCGCCATGCGGAACAGCGTGAACATCAGGCTCTGGACGGGTTTGCGCCGGTGGACGAAACTCTTGTTTTGGACGGTTTCAACCGTCATCGGGGTAGCGTTGCTCATCATCTTTATCCGGAAAAATTGTAGTTGTTCTATCGGTTGACCAGGGCGCTACAGTGTCGCCGTGCCGACCTGTTTGTGCTTTTCGGCGATGTAAGCCGCGATCAGGTTGAACAGCAAGGTGATGAAGAACAGCACCAGGCCTGTGGCAAACAGGGCGTAGTAGTGGTCGGTACGGAACGGCGCCTCGGCCATTTCCGCGGCGATGCTTGCAGGCATGGGGCGGACCGGGTCGAAGATGGATTCGGGAACCAGCGCCGCGCCGCCGGCCACCATCAAGACCACCATGGTTTCGCCGATGGAGCGGGACATGCCCAGGATGACGGCGGTGCTGATGCCTGACAGTGACGCGGGGATCACCACGCGGATGATGGTCTGCCAGTGGGTGGCGCCCAGGGCCAGGGAGGCCTCGCGCAATTCGTCCAAGACGCTGAAGATGGCGTCCTCGGCCAGGCTCGTGATGGTGGGTACGGCCATGAAGGCCAGCATGACGGAGGCGTTGAGCAGGTTCAGGCCGGTATCCAGATCAAAGACATCCTGCAGGAAGGGAGCGATGAAGACCATGCCGAAGAAACCGATAACCACCGACGGAAGCGCCTCGAGCATTTCAACAGTGGGTTTCACGATGTTCCGCATCCTGGGCCCCGCTATTTCTGCGAGATAAATGGCGGTCATCAGGCCAAGGGGAATGGCGAGCAGGGAGGATACCACTGTGACGGAGATGGAGCCCATGATCATGGGGAAAATGCCCAGATCCGGGGGATCGGCCGTGGGGTACCAGTACTGGCCGAAGAGAAAATCGTAGACGGAAACATGCTGGAAGACCGGGATCCCTTCCAGAAACAGAAACCCCATAATCAGGAAGAGGACCAGGATGCAGGATCCCGCCACGGCCAGGAATCCGGTCTTGATGATCTGGTCTTTTGTTTTGCGTTGCATGATCGGGCCTTATATTGATTTTATTGAGAAACTTGCAGTTTCGACCATGAAGTGAAAGCACTCCTCTTCCCGCCGCGGGGGCGGGAAGAGGAGTAACTAGTCGGTGAGACTACTGCAGGGGGATGAAGCCCTGATCTTTCACGTGCTTCTGACCCTCGGCGGAGAGCAGGTAGTCCACGAAAGCCTTGACTTCGCCCTGGGGTTCGCCGTTGGTGTAGACGTACAGGTAGCGGGCGATGGGGTAGGAACCATCGATGGCGGTCTCGGCGGAACCCTGGATGCCGTTGACCTTCAGACCCTTGACGGTCTTGTCGACATAGCCGATGCCGTCGTAGCTGATGGCCTTCTTGTTCTTGGCGACAGCCTGCAGAACGGCGCCGGAGGAAGCCTGCAGCAGAGCGCGGGGGGTAACCTTGGATTTGCCCATGACGAACTTTTCCCAGGTCTCGTAGGTGCCGGAGGAGGTGTCACGGGAGATGACCACGATCTTGGTGTCTTCGCCGCCAACGTCCTTCCAGTTGTTGATATCGCCGGCGTAGATGCCCTTCAGTTGGTCGATGCTCAGGTCGCTCACGGGGTTGGCCGGGTTGACGATGGGAATAACGGCGTCAAGGGCGACCTTGATCTCCTTGTAGGTGGGCAGGGCTTTCTTTTCCTTGTCCTTCATGTTGCGGGAAGCCATGGCGATGTCGGTGCTGCCGTCGAGCAGGGCCTTGATGCCGTTGGAGGAGCCGCCGCCGGAAACAGAGATGTTGATGTCCGGATGGGCCTTCATGTAAGCTTCAACAGCAGCCTGCATGATGGGGAAAACGGTGGTGGAGCCTTTGACCGTGATGGTCGTGGCGCCCCAGGAAAGGGAAACCATGCCAAGCAGCAAAATGGCAGTAAGAACGAGGTGTTTCAAACGCATGATGGGGTTGCCTCCATGTCTGTTAAAAGAGTTTGTCTTTTTGGGTACCTAGAACGTGTAATGACGTCGACACGGTAAGATTGCGTTGTTACATCCGTGTTACGGCCATACAGAAAATCAGTGACAGGCCTTGAAACAGACGGATTTCCCGCAAACCGCCATCCAGGAATCCGAAACAACAGACATTTGCCCCGGCCGCGGGCTTCTGATATGTGACGCCTCACCAAACATGCCCTGCGCATATTCAAAACGGAGAGTGAAATCATGGCCAAAAAACCCGCCATCAGCCCTCAGGAAATGCGGCTGGAAGCCCTGAATACAGCCCTGACGACCATTGAAAGGAAATATGGCCAGGGATCGGTGATGCGTCTCTCGGACGACGCTCACGTGCATGTGCCCGTGATCAGAACCGGTTCCATCGGACTGGACCTGGCTCTGGGGATCGGAGGTATTCCAAGGGGCAGGGTCACCGAGATTTTCGGGCCAGAGTCCTCGGGTAAGACCACCATGGCCCTTCATTTCATCGCCGAGGCGCAGAAAATGGGTGGAACCGCCGCCTTTGTGGACGCCGAGCACGCCCTGGACGTGAACTACGCCAGGAGGCTTGGCGTGCGCACCGAGGAGTTGCTCATCTCGCAGCCCGACTACGGCGAGCAGGCCCTGGACATTGCGGACATGCTCGTCCGCTCCGGCGCCGTGGACATCGTGGTCATCGACTCGGTGGCGGCCCTCATCCCCCAGTCCGAGTTGGAAGGAAACATGGGCGAGACCCAGGTGGGCAGCCAGGCCAGACTCATGTCCCACGCCATGCGCAAACTCACCGGCACCATTCACAAGTCCCAGACCAGCGTTGTCTTCATCAACCAGATACGCATGAAGATAGGCATGACCGGCTACGGAAGCCCCGAAACCACCACGGGCGGCAACGCGCTCAAGTTCTACACCTCCGTGCGGCTGGACATCCGCAGGATCCAGACCCTCAAGGACAAGGAGGAGACCTACGGCATCCGAGCCCGGATCAAGGTGGTGAAGAACAAGGTGGCGCCCCCCTTCCGCGAGGCCTGCTTCGACATCCTTTACGGCACCGGCGTCTCCCGGGAAGGGGAGATCCTGGACATGGGCGTGGACGCCAATATCGTGGACAAGAGCGGCTCCTGGTTCGCCTTCGGATCGGAGCGTCTCGGGCAGGGGCGTGAGAACGTGCGCGCCTTCCTGCAGGAAAATCCCGAAGTTCGCCAACAGATAGAAAATAAATTGTTGGAACATCTGGGCATGGAAGTGCCTGAATCGCTACCCCAACCTGAAACCGAAAGTGAAGAAGAGAATTAGTTCTCGTTCGCCTGGAGAAAACCGTGATAACCGCCAATGATATCAGACAGAGGTTCATCGAATTCTTCAAGGAGCAGGGCCACACGCCTGTGGACTCCTCCCCCCTGGTGCCCAAGGACGACCCCAGCCTGTTGTTCACCAACGCGGGCATGGTGCAATTCAAGAAGGTCTTTCTGGGGCAGGAAAAGCGCGACTATTCCCGCGCAGTGACCTCTCAGAAGTGCCTGCGAGTTGGGGGCAAGCACAACGACCTGGAGAACGTGGGGCGGACCGCCCGGCACCACACCTTTTTCGAGATGCTGGGCAATTTCTCCTTTGGCGACTATTTCAAGGAACAGGCCATCGACTTCGCCTGGAATCTGCTCACCAAGGACCTCGGCCTGCCCAAGGAGAGGCTCTACGCCACCATCTATCTTGATGATGACGAGGCCTTCGGTCTCTGGCGCAAGATTACCGGTATCCCGGAGGAACGTATCTTCCGCCTGGGCGAAAAGGACAATTTCTGGTCCATGGGTGACACGGGCCCCTGCGGCCCCTGCTCGGAGATCCTCATCGACCAGGGTGAGCACATGACCTGCGGCCCCGACTGTGGCATTGGCAAATGCGACTGCGACCGCTTTCTCGAGATCTGGAATCTCGTGTTCATGCAATACGACCAGATCACTCCAGGGCAGCGCGAGAACCTCCCTCGCCCCAGCATCGACACCGGCATGGGGCTGGAGCGCATCGCCGCGGTCTGCCAGGGCGTGTACAGCAACTTCGATATCGACCTGTTCCGCTCCATCATCGATTTCACGGCGGACATGGCCTCGGTGAAGTACAAGGTCGACGAGGAGCAGGACACCGCCCTGCGCGTCATCGCGGACCACTCCCGGGCCATGGCCTTCATGGTTGCGGACGGCATCCTGCCCTCCAACGAGGGGCGCGGCTACGTCCTGCGGCGACTCATCCGACGGGCGTTCCGCTTCGGCCGCCTCATCGGTCTCAGGGACCCCTTCCTGCATGGCGTGGCCGGGCAGGTGGTGGCCCAGATGGGCGCCGCGTTCCCCGAGATCAAGGAGACCGAGGACTTCATGGCCAGGGTGGTCAAAGAGGAGGAGGAGCGCTTCTCCCAGACCCTGGACAAGGGCTTGGCCATGCTCGAAGAGGAGATCGGGCAGATGGGCGCCGCCAACCAGGAAAGGGTCTCCGGCGACTTCGCCTTCAAGCTTTACGACACCTATGGCTTCCCTATCGACATCGTCAACGATATCGCGGAGAAGCGCGGCCTCGGCGTGGACGAGGCGGGCTTCAACGAGCGCATGAAGGAGCAGAAGGAGCGCGCCAAGGCCGCCTGGAAGGGCTCCGGCGAGATCGACCTCTCCACCCGATTCCGTGTGCTCACCGAAGATGGTGTGAACAGTGAATTTGTGGGCTACGACTGCCTGCAGGCCTCGGGCAGGGCTCTGGCCCTGCTGGACGCCGCAGCCAACCGCGTGGAGCGCCTGGCCACCGGCGAACAGGGGTTCGTGGTCACGGACAAGACCCCGTTCTACGGTGAGTCCGGCGGCCAGTTGGGCGACTCCGGCTCCCTTCGCTCCGCCTCCGGTGCTGCCGTGGTCAAGGACAGCCTCAAACCCGCTCCCAATCTTACGGTTCTGCAGATCGAAGTGGAAGAAGGCGAGCTCCTGGAAGGGGCGGAGCTGCAGTTGAGCGTGGAGGAGGGCCCCCGTCTGGCCACCGCGCGCAACCATACCTCCACCCACCTGCTGCACGCGGCCCTGCGCAAGGTGCTGGGCGATCACGTGAAGCAATCCGGCTCCCTGGTGGGGCCCGACCGGCTGCGCTTCGACTTCACCCATATCACCGCCATGACTCCGGAGGAGTTGGAGGCGGTGGAGCACGAGGTGAACAAGGCCGTGTTGGCCGACATCGGCGTGGAGACCGAGGTCATGGCCTATGACAAGGCGCGTGAAAAGGGTGCCATGGCCCTGTTTGGCGAAAAATACGCCGCCGACGTTCGCGTGGTGAACGTGCCCGGCGCCTCCATCGAGCTGTGCGGCGGCACGCACCTGCGCTCCACCGGGCAGGTGGGCTTCTTCACCATCCTGTCCGAGAGCGGCGTTGCAGCGGGCGTGCGGCGCATCGAGGCCGCCACGGGCTGGAACGCCCTGGAGCTGTTCAAGAGGCAACGCAAGGAGATCACCGCCATCTCCGCCATTTTCAAATCCCAGGAAGAAGACCTGGCCGGCAGGGTCAAGGGCATGCAGTCCGAGATCAAGCGGCTGAACAAGGAGCTCGAGCACATGGCCGCCAAGGCCGCCTCCAACACGGGGGGCGGACTCATGGACAAGCTCGAGGAGATAGGCGGCGTGAAACTGCTCGCCGCCAAGGTGGACGCGCCCAACGTCAAGGCCCTGCGCGAACTCATGGACGACGTGCGCTCCAAACTGCCCACCGGCGTGGCCTGTCTGGCTGCGGAGAGCGACGGCAAGGTGCCCCTGATCCTGTATGTGTCCAAGGACCTGCACGGCCGCTTCACAGCCTCGGACCTGATCAAGGATGTTGCCGCCCACGTTGGTGGAAGCGGAGGAGGGCGTCCGGACCTGGCCCAGGCCGGCGGCTCCGACCCAAAGGGCCTGGATCAGGCCTTCGAGGAACTGCGCGGCAAGCTTCGCGGGTAAGGAAAATCTTAAGGCAAGGATTGGTGCGAGGGGGAAGCCCTTTAAAAAGGTTCTCCCCCTCGCGCTCCCCCTTCCTGAATTTCAATAGTAGTATGTTGTAGATATATAAAAGTTTTTGAAGAGGGGGTCCGGGGGAGGAATTTTTTCAAAAAGTTCCTCCCCCGGCATCCTTTTCTTTCAAGGGTCTTGCAATGAAAAATATTTGCGTGTTCTGCGGGTCCAACGAAGGGGCCAGGCGCGAGTACTGCCGCTCCGCCAGCGAGTTGGGGCAGGAGTTGGCGCGCCGGGGTATCGGCCTTGTCTATGGCGGCGCCAGTATCGGCTGCATGGGAGCGGTGGCGGACAGCGTATTGGAGGCCGGGGGAGCCGTGACGGGCGTCATGCCCCGCTACCTGGTGGAAAAGGAGATCGCCCACAAGAACCTCACCGAGCTGCACGTGGTGGAGTCCATGCACGAGCGCAAGGCCCTCATGGCCGAACTCTCCGACGGCTTCATCGCATTGCCCGGAGGCATGGGAACTTTCGAGGAGTTCTTCGAGGTCCTTACCTGGGCGCAACTGGGGCTGCACGAGAAACCCTGCGGCCTGCTCGACGTGGCCGGCTATTACGAACTGCTCGTTGCCTTTCTGGACCACGCCCAGGACGAGCTTTTTTTCAAGCGTGAGCACCGGGACATGGTGCTACGCTCCTCGAACCCTGATACACTGCTGGACATCATGGTCGATTACAGGCCCAAGTTCGTGGCCAAGTGGATCAAGGATCTGCCCCAGACCTGATTCCCTCCGGCGTGGCGTGACCAGAATGCTGGAGCATCCGTTTGAAATCCGGATTTCTTGACTTTTCGAAGTATCTGGGGAATAAGGCGCAAACTTTTTCTTCATGCGCGGCGCCCCGGCCTTGCGCATGAAAGGCAGGAAGCCGTGCCGGGCAGCTGCCCGGCGATCTTGGAGTTTTCTCCCGTTCCCGCCATTGCCGTGAGTGCCCGGCGCAGTCACGGCCTCTTGTGAAACAACCGCGCACCGAATCGCACCGCCCCCTACCGGATCATGTGCAACTGGGCAGGACCGGATCGGGCCGGTATACCTCGTGTTTGGAGAAAGCATGAAAATTACTGTGAAAACACCGCTTGTGGAGATCGACGGCGATGAGATGACTCGCGTCATGTGGGCCATGATCAAGGATGAGCTGCTGCTCCCCCATCTGGATGTGCAGCTGGAGTACTACGACCTGCACGTCAAGCATCGTGACGACACCGATGACCAGGTGACCGTGGACGCTGCCGAGGCCATCAAGCGTCACGGCGTGGGCGTGAAGTGCGCCACCATCACCCCGGACGCCAAGCGTATCGACGAATATGACTTGAAAAAGCAGTGGAAGAGCCCCAACGGAACCATTCGCGCCATGCTGGACGGCACCGTGTTCCGCGCTCCCATCCTGCTGGAGAATATCGCCGCGGCCGTGCCTTCCTGGAAAAAGCCCATCGTCATCGGCAGGCACGCCTATGGCGATGTGTACAAGAACGCCGAGATCAGCGTACCCGGCGCCGGTACCGCCGAGCTGGTGTTCACCCCGGCTGACGGTGGAGAACCAATCCGCCAGACCATCCACGAGTTCAAGGCCCCGGGCGTGATCCAGGGCATGCACAACACCGACGCCTCCATCGAGAGCTTTGCCCGTGCCTGCTGCACCTACGCCCTGGACCAGAAGTTCGACCTCTGGTTCGCAACCAAGGACACCATCTCCAAGACCTATGACGCCCGGTTCCGCGAAATCTTCCAGCGCGTGCACGACGCCGAGTTCGCTGACAGGTTCAAGGCCGCGGGCATCGAATACTTCTACACCCTTATCGACGACGTGGTGGCGCGGGTGATGAAGAGCGACGGCGGTTTCCTCTGGGCTTGCAAGAACTACGACGGCGACGTCATGAGCGACATGCTGGCCTCGGCCTTCGGCAGCCTGGCCCTGATGACCTCGGTGCTGGTGTCCCCGGACGGCTGCTTCGAGTACGAGGCCGCCCACGGCACGGTGCAGCGCCACTACTACAAACACCTCGAGGGGCAGGTCACGTCCACCAACTCCATGGCCCTGATCTTCGCCTGGAGCGGCGCCCTGCGCAAACGCGGCGAAATGGACGGCACCCCGGATGTGATGGCCTTTGCCGACGCCCTGGAAGCCGCCTCCAGAGAGGCAGTGCTGGCCGGCGAGATGACCGGAGACATGGCCCGTATCGCCACCCCCCGCCCCGAAAAATATCTGAACACCCAGGAATTCATTCAGGCTATTGGCCGCCGCCTGGCCGCCAAATTAAAATAATATTGAAAGAACTTGTGCGAGGGGGAAACCCTTTCAGAAAAGAGTTCTCCCCCTCGCGCTCCCCCTTCCCAAACTGATTATATTGTAATTTTTTGGAAGGGTTCCCCCGGAAAAATCTTTTATTCTTCTTCTGTCCTACTCTTCGCCCTTGATAATATGCACGTCCTGCTGCGGGTAGGGGATGCTGATGCCGTTGGCGTCGAACGCTTTTTTGACCCGTTCGGTGAGGTCGAAGCGCACGCCCCAGTAATCCTTGGTTGCCACCCAGGGGCGTACCACGATGTTCACGCTGCTGTCCGCCAGTTCGGACACCGCGATGACTGGTTCCGGTTCCTTGAGCAGCCGGGATTCCTGGGCCAGGATGTCGTTGAGGATGCCTTTGGCCTTGTCGATATCGTCGCCATAGCCGATGCCGAAGACCATATCCAGCCGCCGGGTGGGATTGCGCGTTACGTTGACGATGACATTGCCCAGGATGCTGGAGTTGGGCACGAACATGGCATGGTTGTCCGGGGTGGTGAGTTCGGTGTTGAAGATGTTCACCGAGTTCACGGTGCCCGAGGTCCCGGCAACCGTGACATAGTCTCCTACCTTGAAGAAGCGGAAGAACAGCAGCAGGATACCTGCCGCGAAGTTGGAGAGCGAGTCCTTGAGCGCCAGGCCGACAGCCAAGCTGGCGGCGCCCAGCACGGCGAGGAACGAGGTGACGTTCACGCCCATGTGCCCCATCGTGGCGATGACCACCGCGGTGAGCAGCAGGTAGTAGACAAGATTCTTGAGAAAGGGGCCGATGGTGGGATCGACCTTAGTCTTGAACAGGCGGTTTTCCAGCAGCCTACACAGTTTCTTCGAGACCCAGACGCCGATGACCAGGATCAGGATTGACTCCAGCACCGTGAATCCATTCGTGGTGATGAAGGACACGGTTTGGTCCGAGAATTTGGAAACCAGTTCCATGGAAAAGTTTTCTATGCTCACCAGGATCACTCCCTTTAGAATGGCGGTTCGAACAGCAAGGTATAGGGGTGGTTGGACGCCATGTCGCCGATGCGCAGGTTGACATGGTCGACACGCCATGCGCCGTGTTCGTGGGTAAGAACATTCAGGCAACAGTAATCCTGCCCCAGGCGGAACAGGTTTTCAAGGGGCATTCCCAGAATTCCGCACAGGATGGTCCGGTTGACCCCCGCGTGCCCCACGATCAGGGAGCTGCCGCCTTCGATCGCCACCTGTTCCAGAGCCGCGAGGGCGCGTTCCTGCACGTCCCTGAAGCTCTCTCCATTCAAGGGGCGGTAGTTGGCCAGATCCGCGCCTCGCGCTTCATAGGCGCCGGGGAATGTGCGCATCACTTCCTCCTTGCTCAGGCCTTCCCATTGCCCCAGGTTGATCTCCATGAACGCGGGGTTGTCCTCCACCAGAGGGGGCACGGCGCCGAGGCCCAGGGCCACGTATTCTGCTGTCTGACGGGTTCGCCGCAAACCGCTGCAGATGACGCGCCCCACCGGCAGGCCGGTGAGCACGTCCCCTGCGTTGAGGGCCTGTTTTTTCCCTGCGCTGTCCAGGGGGATGTCGCGCTGCCCCACGAATCGTCGTGGCGAGACCTGGGGGATCTGTCCGTGACGCATGAGGAATATGGTGTTCTGTGTCATAGCAGCCAGTCCAGGAAGAGGTGCGAGAAATAGCCCAGCGCTGTGGCCGCATAGAAGGGCGCCACCTGCTGGGGTGTGAAGTCGAAGAATACCAGGGGAATCAGCATCAGGACAAGGGGCAGGAGCAGCATGGCCCACCAGGAGTGGGTCCACCCCCTGTGCTCCCCGAGGGAGGGGAACATGGCCACGAAACCGAGGAGTGCGGCCCACTTGAACTGCTCGTTGGTGATCAGCACCAGGTCGAGCCCTGCGAGCAGCCCGAAAAACCAGGGGCGCCCCTTGGAACTGGTGTCCACGTCCGGAAACAGGGCCGCCAGAGTGCATGCCGCCAACATTCCCGCTGCCACGAGGGGATCGGGGCGCCATGTCGAGAGGGTGTAGACTCCGGCCAGCCCGGCGGCGCCAAAGGCCATGCCGCCGGCAAGATGTACTTTGTATCCAGGCATGTGAAGGTGTGTAGCCTAGTTCGCCCCGGTTCGCCAGAGGAGGAGAAGAGTGGCCGGGGGGAAACCCTGTCGCTGTTGCCGCC
Organism: Desulfovibrionaceae bacterium; assembly: GCA_963674665.2. GTDB lineage: Bacteria > Desulfobacterota > Desulfovibrionia > Desulfovibrionales > Desulfovibrionaceae. The sequence continues at coordinate 307,922 of CAXXPL010000004.1, forward strand.
ATCCGCAAGGCGCAATACGACAGCGCCTCACGGCTACCGCTCCGAAGAAAGGTTCTCCCCCTCGGGTAATCTTATTCCATTCAATTTTCTCCACGCAGCCCGAGCTCTTTGAGGTGTTCCAGCATGATGCGCCGCACCTCCCGGATGGCCAGAGGGCGCTCCTGTACACTGTGCCCAGAAAGGACGATCAGTTCGGACCGTGCGCCGTCCAGGTGCGCGCTGTCATAGGGTACTATGCCGTCGGTGCCCCCGGCCTCACCGGCTTTGCGGTTGTTGCCGATGATGGAGTGGAAGGGCACCGCGGTGATGGGGGAGTCGGCGTAGTAGCGCAGTATCTGGTTGTTGGGGGAGAGGCTGTCGATTCCGGTTATGGATTTTTCCAGCTCGTCCAGGGACTGGGCACCAGGGCGATCGCTCTTGGTGGATGCCTTGGCCACGGCCACGAACACGTTGGCCGCGGTTTTCATGATGTTCATCGGCAGGGTGATGAGCCAGCGTCCTATCTTGCCGATCACTCCTATGGCCAGATCCGATCCCCTGTGCGGGGTGGCCATGAAGATGACCCTGGAGACACAGGGGAGCGGCTCGAAGTAGAAGGCTCGGCGTATGAGTTCACGGTCCGAGTTCTGGATGTCCAGCTTGTCCAAGGGGACGTCGGTGTAGAGATTCCAGAGTTTGTCCCCTCCGGGCACTACCATGAGCTTGGACAGCAGCCCTCCCATGCTGTGCCCCACCAGGAGCATCTGACCGAGTGCCGGATCCTTGCCCTCGGGGTCGAAGGTTCGTACCGCCTCCTGCAGCGATTCGCGGAGGATAGCGGCGGAGTGAAGCACTGGATTGCCCGTGGGGTATTTGAAGAACCAGAACTGGTAGTGCTTGCGCAGCACCGGGTCGTTCATGAGCAGGTTCAGCATGGGCAGCCAGGTGTCCGGCGAGGACATGAGTCCGTGCACGAAGACCACGGGGATGCGCCCCGGCCTGTATGATTGCAGGGTGTAGAGGCCTTGCTGGTTTTCCCAGGCCTCGGGGGAAATCATGCCCTGGATGCCGTTCTGGGATGGTGATTTTTCGATGGTATAGGCCAGGGGCGTGGTCATGTCGGTCTCGAGCGGCACGCGATGCCCCTGGACAACCACGTATTCGCTCTGCATGGGGTCGTAGAATTCCAGGTCGGCCTTGTATACCCCCTGGGCATCCGGTTCCAGTCCCTCTCCATTCCGGGGCAGAATGCGCAGCAGGCAGGTGGCGGCGTAGGCCTGTTCTATGGATGGCATGAAGCGATCCTTGGCGCTGCGCTCCTCCGACCTGGGAGGCTTGCGTACCACCACCATTGGGACGCCAATACCCATTGTCAGCATTTGCGGGTCAAGGCCCTGGACCTTGAATTCATAGGAAAGCAGAAAATCGTCAACTTCCTGGGCCGGGATGTCCAACTCGCTCAGGCGGTCGTTCAGTTCCACCTCTCCCACGAGCATGGGCAACCGCCCTCCATCCTCATGGCGCAATCCCTTGGCCTTGGAGTATCTCATGAGCTCAGTGATGGAGCGGTTGTAGAACATTGCGGCCACGCGCTCGTAAGGGTTGTAGTACTGCATGGGCGGCTGAATCAGCGGATCGAAGAGGTAGCGCCATGAGTAGATGGCGCAGGAGAGGAAAAGCTTGGCAGACTCGTCCGAACCGGTGCGCGAGCGTTTGGCCTGGAGATAGGTGAGTTCGGCAAGTGCGAACAATGTCTCCCTGTCCTTGTCCTCGTGGGCGCGCTTGTGCAACTGCACCAGCACCGTCGTAGGGTCGTTGGACCAGGTCTCGGTGAGCTCCATTTGCAGCAGGAAAACCTTGGTGCGTTCGCTGGGCGAGTTGCTGTCCAGGGCGGAGCGGAGTTGGGCGGCGATGCGTTCGTCTATGGAAGCGGGTTTGAGGGAAGCCTTTGGAGCGCAGGCTCCGGCCATGAGGGCGCAGCACAGGGAGAGCGCCAGCAGGAGCCGGAGACAGGGGGCGTTGAAACGGGATAATGGCGACGGTTTGATGGCAACACCTCCTTGGAACGGGATTTTGGAGTATTGCCGAAAAGCGCGGCGGTGTGAAGTGGTTGAGAGATAAAAGGGCCACCCGGAAGGCGACCCTTGATCGTGATCAAGCGACGATGAGGCCATGTTGGGGCAGCAACTCCCGCAGAATGAAGTTGCGATGGATGCTGGCCGCTTGGATGAAGTGATAGGCGGGGTGGTTTAGGCACATTGTGGAGTCCTTGGAGTTGTCGAAATCCTCGTAGGCCTGGCCCCACTTTTCGCCGAGATAAGCGGGAATTGTTTCGGCAGGCCCGATTTCGCCGGCTTTCACTGCCCTTTTCCAGGCTTGGATACGCCCGGGCTTGCGTTCCTTGACGCCGAGGATGGCTTTCACTGCATTTTCAATGACGGAAAACGGTTTTCCCTTGTTGTCGCTGTCCTGTGGTCTGGTCTCGGCAAGACCTTTGAACAGATCATAGAGCGCCTTGCAGCCCTGTAAGAATGTTTTCTGGTTTTTCCGGATGACGGTTTTTCCTTTCAACTCATCTGGGTATTCATATTCCATGGACCATTCGAGATAGGGGCGGTCGGGGAACGTTGCCGCCTCGCCATGCCCGAGGGCTGCAATGTTTGCAAAGACGCCACAAATTCGTGTCAGGAAATTGTCCACAATACCGGATGGATATTTTGTGTTGAAGTTTCGAAATTTATCCATGACGTAGTCGTATAGGTCGCCAGTGATGTTCTTTGCGGTCACTTCCTTTACGTGATTTCTGGGGCAGCAGATGCCTGAGAAGCCATAATGGGAAAATGTGTCCGCCAATACATGGGCAGTGACACCGGCAAGGGCCAAGCCGTAGTTTTTGTGGAAAATAGCGTTGTGGTGTTCCACCATGGCCATTGTGACAGGGCTGTCCATCCGGCATTGCAGTTTGGCTCTGAAATCGTCTCCCTGGCTTCCCGGAAGAAAATGGAACGGCACCCAGACGTGGCGTTGATCCTTATTGCTGAGATTGGATGTTTGGTTCGCATGGTGCGCGGTGGGTCTCGAGACAATACCGCTTCCATCCTCGAACTCTATGTACTCATGCTTGCCGATCACTTTGGTTCCGGTCATGTCATCAACGAACTGCGCTGCGGAGGCTACAATTTGCGCAGCGTCCCGTTTGATGCCCGCGGCCCGGGCAAGGGCATAGGTACCGTAGTAGTGCATGTCCATCTGCATGAGCTTGACCTCCTTGTTGATGCCTGTTTCCTTGGATATCGCCACACCCCCGGGGTCTGACCTGCTGCCGGATGTTGAACGCTCGAGGGCAGTATTTGTTCATCGCCTGGATTTGTTGCAATTATTTATATTAGTATATTTTAATTCGGCAAGTACCATGCCTATCATGGAGAATTGTTAATATTGCATAGGAAATTAGAATGAGCATGTGCTGTAATATTGTGCTGGCACTCGATTGCGTGTTGCCGCTTGAAAATGCCCTGCAGAACATTCAATGGGCGGACGTTGGTTGGGAATGAATCCGTCGAGCAGGCGGCTTCAATGAGACGTGGAGAGGTGCCTGGGGAAATTGGAGAACCGATAATCTTACCGGTTCAGGTTTCCCAAGGGGTAGAACAGGACTGGAAGGAACGAGACCGTGTATTCCGGGCAGAGGGAGAAGAGGGCAGCGTCCGCTTACAATCAGGCATTGCTCGCGCCTTGTCCCATCTGTCGAATTCTCTTGATATCGCGCAGGGGTGGTGCTCCGAAAAGGCGGCTGTATTCGCGGCTGAACTGGGAAGGGCTCTCGTACCCCACCTGGTAGGAGGCTGACGCCGCGTCCAGATCCTCTGAAAACATCAGGCGTCTGGCTTCGTGCAAGCGCAACCATTTTTGGAACTGCAGCGGGCTCATGGCCGTGAGGGAGCGGAAATGCTGATGAAAGGTGGAGGCGCTCATTCCCGCGTGGGACGCCAGTTCCTCCACATGGAGGAGCTTGGTGTAGTTGTCCTGCAGCCAGTCAAGAGCCCGCGCAATCTGGTTACTGTGGGTGCCCGCGGTGACAATCTGGTGCAGCCGGGCGCCCTGCTCCCCTATCAGTAGGCGATAGAGGATCTCCCTTTGGATGAGCGGGGCGAGGATGGGGATATCACGGGGGGTGTCGAGTAGCTCGATCAATCTGTTGAAGGCGTCCAGCAGGGGCAGCGACACCCGGCTCACCGCCATTCCCCGTTGCGCCTGCGAGGAGTGGGATATGGGAAGGTTGCCGTCCACCATGAGCTGTGCGATGCTGCGTCGATCGATGAGCATTTTAAGCCCCAGGTACGGATTCTCCCTGCTTGCCTCGTTGACCTGCGCCACCACCGGCAATCCAACGGATGTAATGAGATAGTGGTGGGCGTCGTATTGGTAGACGTCCTCCCCCAGCATGACGCGCTTGGACCCCTGGGCGATCAGGCAGACGCTTGGGACCTGCATGTAGCTCGTTTTTTCCGCGGGCGCTTCCAGGCGGAAAAGTAACAGGCCGGGAACAGAGGATGGCTGTTGATTGCTTTCCTCGGTCCATCGGGCAATGTTTTCCACCAGCCTGGTTTGTACGGTCTCCAGGTTTCCAGCTTCCTGCGCTGAAAGAACAGCTCTGTTGTTCATGGTTTTATCCTCTCTCACGGTTGCCTTTTCGGTATCAGGAATTTGGCGCCGTGTGCAACATGCCTATGGAAAATGCCGCAGAATCGGGCAAGAATTGTGGAGGATCGTGCTATCGAGTGGAGTTGTCGCGGGGTTATTGATAGCAATTCCGTAAAGTGGTTGAAATACTGGGCGACTAGTGTGATGTCCGGGCAATGCAGATGCATGAATGTCGCGGAAGATCACTTTGCCGAAAACGAGTTTTTAAGCTCCCTCGCGCCGTCGATGGTGGCGGGGGAGTATTACGACCGCCCAGAGTGTCGTGCCGAATGTGTACCCTAATCATACGGCAATCAGGCTGACGCGACACGAGAGCATTTAATACTTTGAAAAAGTTCAAATGCTCTAGAGAAACGTATTACCTTTGTTCGTGGGCCGTGTTTGGACCGTCATGGCTCCCAAGCCCGGCAGATGCCGAAACAGACGTACACGGGGCGGTAAAGCCCCGCGCAACAAGGAGATGAAAGTGCTGTACAGAAACATGCCGAAGAATGGGGACAAGCTCTCCAGCCTTGGATTCGGATGCATGCGGTTGCCCATGGTGGATGGAAAGATCGACGAGCCCAGAGCCATTGCGCAGATTCGCAGCGCCATCGATAATGGTGTCAACTATGTTGACACTGCCTGGCCCTATCACGGGGGTGAAAGTGAGCCCCTGCTGGGAAAGGCTCTGCGGGACGGGTACCGGGATAAGGTAAAGGTGGCCACAAAGCTCCCCACATGGCTCATCAAGAGCCGCGAGGACATGGATACGTATCTGAACGCACAGCTCGAGAGGCTGGGCACGGATCACATCGACTACTATCTTGTACATGCGTTGAGTGGTCCCTCCTGGGACAGCATCTCGACCCTGGGAATCCGGGATTTTCTGGACCAGGCGCAAAAGAACGGCCGCATCGTGAATGCCGGGTTCTCCTTTCACGGCGCTCAGGATGATTTCCTGCGCATAGTGGACGGATACTCCTGGGTGTTTTGCCAGATCCAGTACAATTTCCTGGATCAGGAGTTCCAGGCTGGCACCAAGGGGCTGGAATATGCGGCCTCCAAGAATCTGGGCGTGATCATCATGGAGCCCCTGCGCGGAGGCAACCTGGGGCTTCCTCTGCCGCCGCTGGGAGTGGCGGACATCTGGGATGAGGCCGCTACCAAACGCCCCCCTGTGGAGTGGGCCCTGCGCTGGGTTTGGAATCACCCCGAGGTCACGGTGGTGCTCTCTGGCATGAACGAGGAGACCCACGTGGTGCAAAACCTGGCCATTGCCAGCGACGCTCGTCCCAACTCCCTGAATCCTGAGGAGCTGGCCTTGGTGGACCGCGTCCGGGACAGATATCGGGAGCTCATGCAGGTAGGCTGCACAGGCTGCGGTTATTGCCTGCCGTGCCCAATGGGTGTGCAGATTCCCATATGCTTCGACCTTTTTAACAAGTACAATATGTTTGGCGACAAAGAGGATGCCAAGCGCCTGTACCATGTTTTTGTGGGCGGTGTGGTCGCCAATCGTGATCCCGGCTATGCCTCACAGTGTGTTGCCTGCGGCCAGTGCCTTGATAAGTGCCCCCAGGGCATCAAGATACCCGATATGCTCGAGCGGGTCGTGGCAGAGATGGAGAGCGAAGGCTGACAATACCATGTTTCACTTGTAGACATTTTACGCGACACCAAACTTGTTGTTCTGTCGTGTTATCGGGTTGAAACCGTACATTCGGCGAAGCGGTCCTTTCGCATCAAAAAAGGGCTTCCCTTTGGCGGGCCTCTTGCGTTTGGCCTTTGACTAGATAAATTACCAACGATTTGTGTCACGGCATGTCAACCGCGCTTTGGGGTTGACTTTTTCTTTAGTGCGCCCGGCAGGGCGCGTGGTGCGTGAGCACCATCCGGGCAGGTGTGGTGCCTGCCTGGTGACTTTGAGGTGAAAGTCCTCCGCAGGCCCGACAAGGGGAACTGCTAACCGGACGGCAAGGGTGTCCATCGCGAGATGGAATCCGAAGGAAGCCGCGGGCAAAATGCTGACCCGACGAACAGAAATCGCATACGAGGCGGTCATGCTGGGTGAGGAGGCCGCGATCTTCAAAGCCCTATACTTGTACGGAAAGCATGGACGTATATGCGGCGGGTATAAGCAGGAAGGTCGCGCGCATTACCCGGGGAGGTCTGTTCGCCTGCCATGTGCTATCGGCACGGTAACGTGTCGGGATGAACGAACAGAAGTCAGCCGAGGCCATAGTAGTCGACCCAACCACTCGACGAAGGGCCAAACCAGCCAAGCGAGGCATGAACACTGTCTTCCGTTTGGATTGAGCGGATGCCCGTAAGGGGCCTTAAAGCTGGAAGTAACGGACGGAATTCGTGAGGTAGGGCTGGGTGCTTATAGTCTGGCAGGCATTCAGAGAAATGACGCCAAGCAGGCAGGAACCGCCGTGGTACAGAACCTTCTGCCCGGTGGTGTGGGAGGACGGGGGGCGCGAGCCCCCTCCTACCCGATGGGAGGAGAAAAGGAGCTGGGGGAGCGGGAAAAGAGTTTTTCGGGACGGAACTGTTGAAAAAGCATCCGCCCTGGGATTTCCATCTCGAAAATATGAATAAGTAATGGGAGGTAGACTCCGAAGAATCGGAGTTTCAGACCGTCCGGGCGTTCAGGCGATGCATCCTCGCCAAAACACGCTGTTTCCTAAATTTTATCGGCGATGAACTCCAGGGGGTGGAGTACCGGGATATTGGCGTTGAGCCTGGAGAACTGATCCCTGAGCTGCATTATGCACCCCGGACAGGGTGTGACCACCACCTGCGCGCCGGTGTCCAGCAGTTGTTTGGCGCGTTTGCGGCCGATGGCGTTGGCCTGGTCCGGGTGTTTGAGGCCCGAGAGCCCGCCTCCGCCGCAGCAGGTGTTTTCGCCCGAGCCAGAGGCGTCCACCAGCTGAACGCCGGGCACCAGCCCGAGAAGCTGCCTGAGTTCCGAGAACACGCCCATGCCCCGCGCAAGATGGCAGGGGTCGTGGATGGCCACCAGGGTCTTGAACACAGGGGAAGGGGGTGCGAAGGGCGCCTGCTCGCGGGGCAACCCCGCCAGGAAGGCGCAGCAGTCCTGTACCTTTTTCGAGAGTTCGAGGGCGCGTTCCCGGTCCGCTCCCTGTGCCAGCCTGGGGTAGACGTTGGAGAGCGTGTTTCCGCAGGTGGCGCAGATGCTCAACACGGGGGTGTCGGCGGAGAGAAGGGCGTCGAGGTTGCGGCTCAGGGCCGGGGCGACGATCTCGTCCAGGCCGGAGTAGTGCGCCGGTGCGGCGCAGCAGCCCTGCCCCTTGGGGAGGCGGACGGCGTAACCCCAGGCCGTGAGGGCGGTGATTGCCGCCCTGGCCGGGGCGGGGTCCACCAGTCCGAAAATGCAGCCCGTGAAGAGGGTCACCTCGCCCCTTGGTTCCGGTGTCAGGGCGGGGAATACCTCTGGCGCGTCCTGGAACAGGCTTTTGGCCGCGATGTCCGGGACACGGCGCCCCGCAAGGATATCCGGCAGAAACAGCGGCAGATGCCGGGAGCCGGAGGGGTGTTTTGGAAAAATTTGGCTCAAGGGGGCGCATGTCCTGGCTAGGCCCGCCATGAGCTCCCGTCTGGGGATGCCGATACGCAGCAGGGTTTTCATGGCCGCGCCCCTGATGCGTGCCCTGAGCGATGCCTTGGGCATGGCCTGACGCCCCAGCAGTACGGCCTCGGGCACGTTCACGCCCTTGGGGCAGGCCTCCAGGCAGGCCATGCACTGCAGGCAGCGGGAGAAGGAGGCTGAGGAACGGGCACCGGGCTTCAGCTCGTCCCGGGACGCGGCGCGCACGAGTTCCCAACGGCCGCGAGGGCTCATGGTCTCGCTGAGGTCGAATTGATAGCTGGGGCAGACGCTCAGACAGCGCGCGCAGCGTTCGCACGAGGCGCCGTCCGGAAGGGAGAACAGGCTTTTGGCAGGCAAGGTTTTCTTCATCCCTCTCTCGACCATTCACCCTTGCCTGGATTCATGATCAGACGGGGGTCAAAGGCCAGTTTCACGCGTCGGCTGAGATTCATGAGGGAGTGGCCGAGTTCGTGGGGCATTAGTCCGGCCTTTTCCTGGCCGATGCCGTGCTCGCCGCTCAGGGTCCCTCCAAGGGAGAGGATGGCATCGCAGGCTCTGGACTCGAGTTCCTTGAAGCGTGCCGTCTCTTTGGGGTCGTCGGGGTCGTAGATGCACATGGGGTGCAGGTTGCCGTCGCCCGCGTGTCCGATGGTCACGGTGCGGATGTTCTGTTCGCTGGCCAGGAACTGGATGGCGCGCACGGCCACTGGCATGGAGGCCAGGGGTACGGCGAAGTCCAGGGTGACCATGAACTTGGCGCTGCGGACCAGGGCGGCTGTGCCGCCGCGTCTGGCCTTCCAGAGCTGCGCCCGCTCCTCCTCGTCGCGCGCACGGCGGGATTCCATGGCCCCCATGGTCTCGAAGAGCCGCTTCAGGGTCTCGGCCTGGGCGTCCACAACGGATTCCGGGCCGTCCACCTCGGCCAGCAGCGCGGCTCCCGCGCCTTTGGGGAATTCCACTCCATAAACCTCGCCCACGGCCTCCAGGAATCCGGAGTCCATGAGTTCCAGGGTGGAGGGGGTGAGTCCGGAGGAGATGATGGAGGACACGGCCTTGGCAGTGTTCTCCAGGTTCGGAAAATACCCCAGGATGGTGCGCACGGCCTCGGGGCGGGGGATGAGCTTGAGCACCGCCTCGCAGATGCACCCCAGTTGTCCTTCCGAACCGCACAGGAAATGGGTGAAATCGTAGCCGGTGACGCTCTTGTGGCAGCGCCCCCCGGTCTTGATTATCTCCCCCCCTGGCAGGGCGACGGTGAGCCCCATGACATGGTCCCTGGTGACGCCGTACTTGACGCCGCTGGCGCCCCCCGCGTTGGTGGCGATGTTTCCGCCAATGGTGCAGTAGGCCGCGGAGGTTGGATCAGGGGGATAGAACAGGTTGCGCTCCCTGACCTGACGCTTGAGCTCGTCGGTGACCACTCCGGGTTGTACGCGGGCCAGGCGGTTGTCAGGTGAGATCTCCAGGACCTGGTTCATGCGTGTAAAGGCCATGGCGATGCCCCCGGAAATGGGTACAGGGCCGCCGGTGAGGCTGGAGCCCGCGCCCCGGGGAACGACCGGAATGCCCTTGTCCTGGGCAATGGCCAGCACCTGGGCCACCTGCTCGGTGCTGCGGGGCAGGGCCACGCAGTCGGGCAGGCCCCGGGCGAAAAGATCAAATGAATAGGCGCGCAGGTCCTCGGGCGCGTCCAGGAATCCTTCGTACCCAAGGGCCCGGGCCAGGGCCTTGCGCACGTCCCTAGGCAGGCGGGGCATCAGCGGGCTCCCTTGCGTTGCACGTATTTTTCCATGCGGTCCATGGCCTGCTCCAGCGTGGGCATGGCCACGGTGCTGGCCAGGCGGATGCAGGACTCGCCCCCAGGGCCAAAGGGGAAGCCCGGGATCGTCACCACATGCTCCTGGTCCAGGAGCTCCAGGGCGAAGCGCTCCCCATCCGGGTCGAGATCGGTCACCGAGGGGAACAGGTAGAACGTGCCCCTGGGTTTGTTCACCCGTATGCCGGGCATGGCCTTGAGGCGGTCGTAAAGATAGTGGCTGCGCTCGTAAAAGGTGGCGGTCATTTCCTGGAGGTAGACCGGGTCGGCCTTGAGCGCGGCGATGGCGGCGCGTTGCCCCGGGGTGTTGACGCTGGCCGTGGTGTAGCTCACCACCTTGAGCATCTGCTCCACCAGCCACTTGGGACCGAGCACGTAGCCTACGCGCCAGCCGGTCATGGCGTAGGTCTTGGAAAAGGAGTTTACCACCAGGGTACGGTCCGCCATGCCGGCGCGCCAGGCAATTGAGTCATGTTCCCCGTCGAAGAGGACGCGGTCGTAGACTTCGTCGCTGATGACCACGAGGTCGCGGCGTTTGGCGAAGTCGGCCAGGGCGTCCAGAGTCTCGGCGGAGTATACCACGCCGGTGGGGTTGCCCGGGGAGTTCAGGAGCAGGACCCTGGTGCGCTCGGTGACGTGTTTCTCCAGGTCCTCCACCGAGGGAATGAAGCCGTTCTCGAAGCTCGTGGGCACCTGTACCAGCCTGCCCCCTGCAAATTGCACATGGGGAGCGTAGTCAGAGAAAAACGGCGCCGGGACGATCACTTCATCCCCGGGTTCGAGGAGCGTGCGCATGGCGCAGGCCAGGGCATGCATGGCCCCGTGGGTGACGATGATCCGGTCGGGTTCGGCGTCGAATCCGCGTTGGCAGAGATTGTCGGCCAGAGCCTCGAGGAGCTCGGGGTCTCCCTGGGAAGGCTCGTAGTGGGTATACCCCGCGCAGACATCCTTGTGCGCCGCGTTGCAGATGACATGGGGCGTGTCCATGTCCGGTTCGCCTATGCCGAGGGTTATGGCGTTCTCAAAGGCACGGGCGCGCATGGACATGGTGCGGATGACACTGAAGCGCAGGGAGGAGACGGTGGCGTTGGTTCGCATGGCAGGTACTTGGTAGCGGGTTCATATCAAGGGGGCGCGTCAATATTGCGAGAGAACGCGCCCGATTTGTTTCATTTAATCCATTGGAGGGGCAAGTCAACTGGATTAAGGTCACATGTAGCCGAAGAGCTTCGGAAAGAAGAGAACGAGTTCTGGTATGTAGGTGACCAACAACAGGACCAGGATCTCCACCCCCAGAAACGGCATGACAGCGCGGGTGACCCTGGAAAGGTGCAGTCCGGTGACGCCGCACACCACGAAGAGGCACACGCCCAAGGGGGGGGTGAGCAGCCCCACCGCGATGTTCAGGACCATGATCAGTCCGAAATGCAGGGGATCGATACCCACCTGGGTGGTCACGGCCAGCAGGGTGGGGGCGAGGATGATGATGGCGGCCCCGCCTTCCAGGAACATGCCGATGAAAATGAGAAACGCGTTGATCAGCAGCAGGATCATGTACGGGTTTTCGCTCAGGGAGAGAATGGCCTCGGCGATGCGCGTGGGCACCTGTTCGGAAGTGAGCACCCAGGCGAAGATGTTGGCCATGCCGATGATCAGCAGCAGCACCGCGGTGGTCACGCCGCTCTGAACCAGCACGTTGAATACCTTGCGCAGGTCCAGCTCCTTGTACACGAACACTCCCAGGAGCAGGGCGTAGAGCACTGCCACCGCCGCCGCCTCGGTGGGGGTGAAAACCCCGAACATGATGCCGCCGAGGATGATCAGCGGCGCCAGGAGGGCCGGACCAGCGGAGAGGGTCTCACGCAGGATGCGCTCCCTGGTGATGGGTTCGGTGTCCTTGGGGAATTTGCGGCGGATGGCGATGAAATATGAAAGGGCCATCATGGAGAGGCCGAGCATCAGCCCGGGGACGAGTCCGGCCGCGAACAGTCCCCCGATGGAGATGCCGGTGGTCACGCCCATTATGACCATGAAGATGGAGGGCGGGATGATGGGGCCCATGGTGGAGGACGCCGCGGTGACAGCAGCGGAGAAGCCCGCGCCATACCCCTTGCGGACCATGCCGGGCACCAGGATGGAGCCCATGGCGGCGGCGTCGGCGACAGCCGAGCCGCTGATGCCGCCGAAGAACATGCTGGCCACCACGTTGGTCTGGGCCAGGCCGCCGGGGATGCGCCCCACAAGCATGTTGGCGAAGCTGATCAGCCGTCTGGTGGTACCTCCCTGGTTCATGAGATCTCCGGCCAGGACAAAGAACGGCACCGCCATGAGGGGGAAGGAGTTCATGCCCTGGAAAAAGCGCTGGGCTATGAGCACAAATGGGATGTCCTGCATCCACAGAGCCACCGTCGAGGTGATGCCCAGGCAGAAGGCCACCGGGAACCCGAGAAACAGTGTGACGAGAAATACTACGCTCAGGGCGATCATGCGTCCTCCGAAAGCCCTTGAACGTCAAGGGAAGCTGCGGCGATATTGGCGGATGATCCCGCCTCTGTGGGAAAGCGGTCGTGAAACATGTCGGCCACGATGTCCAGGATCATCATGAACGCACCAACCGGAACGGCCAGATAGGGGTATAGCATGGAGATCTCCATGGCCGGGGAGAGCTGCTGGGCATTGCGCGTGGCCAGGTCGTATCCGTACCCGCCCAGGATGCCGAGCATGATGATCATGACCACTTGCACGAGGGGCACCGCGAAGTTGTCGTAAACCCCGGAGGGAAGCCTCTCAACCAGGACGCGCACGCCGATGTGGCGCCCCTGGCGCAGGGCTATGACACTGCCGAACATGGCCATCCAGATCATCAGAAAACGCGCGCACTCCTCGCTCCATGGGAAGGGCACGTAAACGACAAAGCGGAAGAAGACCTGCAACAGAATGATCAGGGTCATTGCCACACCAAGCAGGGCTATGGCCCAGGAGCAGCAACGCACCTGGAAATTGGCCGCCTGATTGAGACCGTAGGAGAGAGTATGGAATATTTTTTTCATGGGTGTCCGTTCCTGGTGGAGTTGGGAACCATAGAAGAAAACACGACGGCTCGCAAGAATTCATGATGCCCTCCTGCCAAGGTTTAGGCGTGCATGTGAGGCTATATTTAAGCCTGTGTTGGTCAAAATCGGAAGCAAAATTCGCCTTTGTTAAGTGTGCACTCAAATCTCATTTTACTATTTACCTACAAATAATGCTCCTTTTATCTTTGGCCTGGCCTATGCTTTGCCCGGGGTGGTTAGTGGCGCGCATTCCTGTCATGCCCAGCGTCACGAGGACAATCAAACAAAAGGAGTACAACCATGCCTGGATTTGATGGAACCGGACCCATGGGGCAGGGCCCCATGTCGGGTGGAGGATTCGGATATTGCGCAACCGGTGGGCCTGCCGGTGTCTCTTTCAGGGGCGGATTCGGCCGTGGCCGTGGTTTTGGCAGAGGTGGTTGCCGCGGGTTCGGCCGCTACGGCGCTCAACAGGCGCCTTACGCCGGAATGCCCCAGGCCGTGGCGCCTGTTGACCAGAAGGCCGCTCTGGAGGCGCGCATGAGCTGGTTGGAGCAGGAAACCCAGCGCATCCGTGCGCTGCTTGAGCAGGCGGAATAGAAGGGGGGGTGCCCGGAGATCCAAGGAGAGCTTTGCAGGGGGAAACCTTTGTGGGGAGCGGCAGCCGTCAGGCGCGGTCGTAACGCGTCATTATGATGGCGTCGGCGGAGCCGAGGGTTTCCCCCGGGGGGGGTTGCAACGTTTCATCCAAACCAAACAGGAGGTCGGCAGCAATGGCCATTGTGATCGACGAAGATGCGTGCATGGGGTGTGAATCCTGCTGTGAAATCTGTCCCGATGTCTTCGAGATGAGCGGCGAGGGGGACAAGGCCGTGGTAAAGGCCCCGGATTCGACCTTGGACTGCGTGGAGGAGGCCATAGACGCCTGTCCTGCGGAAGCCATCAGCAAGGACTGACCACACTGAAGTCTGTTTTGACATTCTGTGGGGGGAATCCGCGTCCGTGGGTTCTCCCCTGTTCATTTTCGCATATAAAACAAGGAGGTGTTCATGGCCAGGATCGGTATCATTCGCTGTGAGAAGAACGAGCATAAATGCCCCCTCACGAGCTGCCTCAAGGCCCTGGAAAGCGGGGAGCAGGGATTCTCCATGCACGGGAATGGCAACAACCTTGTGGGGGTCTTCACCTGCCGCTGCCCCGGAGATGACACCGTAACTCTCGGGAAAATTTTGAAAAGTAAGGGGGCCGAGGTTATCCACTGGTGTACTTGTCTATTTTCGCATAAAAGGGAGGGAAAATGGACGGCGGGCGACGGCTTTTGCAAGGATCTGGACTCCATGGTCCAACGCGTCGCCCAGGAGGCGGGTATCCCCTGCGTCAAGGGTACGGCGCACCTTCCAGCGGGGTATCTGCCCGAGGTGAGTGGACAATTCATTCCAATAAAGGAACCATGATGCACAACGAATTAGAGGCAATGGCGCAGGAGATTCAGGCCGAGGCCGACAAGGCCACCCGTGAGGAAATGGGCGAGATATTTTTCAACCGCTGGAGGAATCCTCCGCACATGGGCGGGATGGAGAACCCCGACGGTACCGCCAGCCTGCACGGGAACTGCGGCGACACCATGCAGCTGTTTCTCAGGTTTCAGAATGAGCGCGTGAACCAGTCCTCGTTCCTGACCGATGGCTGCGGCCCCAGCGTGGTCAGCGCCTCAGTGGCCGCGGAGCTCGCAATGGGCAAGACGGTGGAGGAGATTCTCGAGGTCAATCCCGGACACATCCTCACCAAGGCCGGGGGGCTGCCCCAGGATCACGAACACTGCGCCTTCCTGGCAGCGGATACGCTCCACGCCGCAGCCAAGGACTACCTCGCCAGGAAAGGCGAGGAATAATTTTTGGATAGAATTGAGAAGAGTTTGCCGGGGGAAACCTTTCTGAAGAAAGGTTCTCCCCCCCGGACCCCCCTTCCAAAGACTAATTAATGAAAAGTATTATATATTAAAAAGTGTTGGAAGGATGAGCGTGAGGGGGAGAACCTTGTGCATAAAAGTTTTCCCTTCGCAAAGATGTTTTGTTCCTTCTTTCCTGTTTCCTACTTCTTCTCATAACTTGTGGGTCCGTTTTCATAACCCACCTTTTTCAGCCACCAGCCGGGGTAGAACACCGGCTGCGCGATCTCTTCCTCGGTGTTGATATAGCCGTCGTTGTACTTGAGATAGAGGGTGTCGGAAAGCTCCCACCAGGCCTTGAGCACTTCACGGGTATTGGTGGCGGAGTAATCGGTGAGCAGCTTTCTCGCACCTTCCTCGTCCCCCTGCTCCACGAGCTTCTCGGCTTTGGTTTCCAGATCCGGCTGTTCGCTTCGGGCTTTGGTTTCGAAAGCTTTCCGTAGCGCGTCGAGATCCTTGATCATGTACGAGTATTTGAGCATGGCGTAGTTGGCCACATAGTTGAAGGCCGACCACATGCTCCGCCGGTCCAGCTTGAGCACGTCCGCCTGCTGGATGGGGGCGGGGAGATCCTTCACTCCGGCGTGAAAGGGCATGAGCACCGCAGTGGCGGGCCTGTCCGGCCCGAACCAGCAGATCCCGCCCACATAGTCGGGCAGCCAGTGGCGGGATTGGTTCACATAAGCGTACACGCAGCGGTAAATATTCAGGGGGCGTTCGAAGGCGCCCACAAGAGGGGTGAGATTGCCTTCCTTATCGGCCATGCTCTCGGCATTTCCCTCGAAGCGGTTGGGATTGTTGAAGGGACCCGCGGCGAGCCCCTGGGTGAGATCGAACTCCGTCCCCTCGTAGTTGTCACGGTGGATGCTGAAAATGTCCTCGATGTCCAGCTTATTGTCCGGCTTGATGGTGAATGGGTAGGCGGTGGTGAAGGCGTCCCTGACCCAGGGGGAGAGCTTCAGGGAGGGCGCCACGAGGGATTGCGCCCTCCACACCCTGCGCAGGGAGTAGTAGGGGTGGTGGAACTCGCCGTCGCCGTATACCTTTGTCCAGTCCAGGGAGCCGTCCCGCTCCCTCCACCAGCCTTTTTTCCTGGCGATGTCGAAGATGTTGGCCGAGAACATCTGGTCCTGGGCGTCCTTGCGCACCTCGCGGATGCGGAACTGGTTGGCCGCCACAAAGAGCTGGTCGTCGGGCACACGCTGGGCGATCCAGACGCCGCCGGTGCCCTTCATGTCGTAACCGCACATCTCCATAACCCACCCCTCCTGGGGATCGGCCACCAGCAAGGTTTCTCCGGTTCCGTAATAACCGTACTTCTCGATGAGGGAGCCCATGAGTTTTACGGCTTCCCGGGCGGTCTTGCAGCGCTCAAGGGCCACACGGGAGAGTTCGGCAGAGTAGAATATGCGTTTGCCCGGTTCAGGCTCGGGGTGCACCTTGGCCTTGTCCGTGCACTCGCCGATGGATAGCTGGTGTTCGTTCATGAGTCCGTAGTTGGCGTCGAAATATGCAAAGGTGTGAACCACCTGCGGAATGGAGCCGAGGGCGATGTTTTGCGGCATGTCCGGCATGTCATAGGCAGGGGCGCGGCCGGTGGTGATCAGCCGGAACCGCTGCAGGCCCCCCCATTCAGGGAGCACCCCCAGGGCGCAGGTGCTGTAGAAAACGGGGCGCATGGCCCCGGGCTCATGATCCTGGGCAGGAACATAGACCAGTCTGGAGTCGTTCAGGCCGTCGTCCGAGTGGGACACGATGACCGAGCCGTCCACTGTGGCGTCTTTTCCTACCAGGATGGTGGTGCAGGCAAGGGCTGGCAGTGCTGCCAGCATGGTTGCCGCACAGATCAGAAATACACATATCGCACGCATAAGGGCCTCCTTGTGTTGGATCCCGGGGGCATGGGTAAAACGATTCGATTCGGCAGGGCGAGGATATGGTAGCAGTGGGGCGGGAAAAAAAATACCCCCATCGCCAGCCATGGCAAGGCCGGCGATGGGGACATCTCATGAGGGGCAGTGCAACAGTGTCACGACAGGGTGAGGCTGGTGCGCCTGCAAAAGGCCGAAAAGCTAGGCCTTGAGCATTTTGATGGCCGTATTCGACTCGTTGGCCTGGGCAAACACGATGGCGATCATGCAGCTGTCAAAGGCATTGGCGAACTTGGCGTAAAAATTCTTCAACATCGTGGGTTCTCCCTTTATTTGAAGCGCCGGAGCAAGGTGCTCTCGGCGTAATGACGTTGCTGGGCGCCCTTCTAGCAACCTGCGTGCCAGATTTGTTTTTTGTTTTTTTACAGCGAGTTATGAAAAATAAGGGTGAGAACAAGAAAAAGGCAAGTTGCATAATGCAACTTGCCTGGAGTGGGAAGTGAAAAATCAAGGGTACACGCGGACTGAGACGTTCAAGTTGCAGGTTGCAACTGTCAGTTGCGATTTGCAACTTCCTCGCAGGTGAGCTGGTAGCGTTTGCATTTCCGCCAGAGAGTGGCGCGGTCTATGCCCAGAATGCGTGCCGCTTCCACCTTGTTGCCCCCCGCGTGGCGCAGCACGTTGACGATGTGCCGCTTTTCGAGTTCGCAGAGAGTGCAGAGTTCGTCGGCAACTGGAGACTGCGCCCTCCGGCTCGTCTCGCGCATGCGCTGAGGCAGGTGCTGGCGCTGGATGACGTTGTCCTCGGCCAGGATCACCGCGCGCTCGATGATGTTGATCAGCTCGCGGACATTGCCCGGGTACTTGTAGCTCAGCAGGGCCTCCATGGCGCTTTCGTCGATGCGTTCGATGCGCTTGTCGTATTTTGTCGAGAACTTGGTCATGAAGTACTTGCAGAACAGAGGGATGTCGTCGAGGCGCTCTCTCAGGGCGGGGATGCGCAGGCTGATGACGTTGAGGCGGTAGTAGAGGTCCCGGCGAAACCGCCCCGCATCCACCTCCTGCTGCAGGTTGCGGTTGGTGGCCGCGATGACGCGTACGTCCACCGGCACTTCGTTGCTTCCACCCACGCGGGTGACCGCTCCTTCCTGGAGCACGCGCAGCAGCTTGACCTGGGAGGAAAGGGGCATCTCGCCGATCTCGTCCAGAAGCAGGGTGCCACCGTTGGCAGCCTCGAACAGACCGAGGTGGCGTTGCTGCGCCCCTGTGAAGGCCTCCTTTTCGTGGCCGAACAACTCGTTGCTCAGAAGTTCCTCGATGAAGGCGCCGCAGTTGGCGGCAAAGAATTTGTTCTCCGCGCGGCGGCTGTTCTCGTGGATGAGCCGTGCGAAGAACTCCTTTCCGGTGCCGGTCTCCCCTTCCAGGAGGATTGTGCAGTCGAGGTTGGCAACCTTTTCGATGAACTCCTTGATCTCCTGGATTTTCGGACTCTTGCCGATGATGGTCAGCTTGCTGTTGCTGCTGATCATCTCCCGGAGTTCCTTGAGCTCGAGGTGCAGGATGCAATAGTCACGGGCGTTCCGCAGGAGGTTTTCGACCTCCGGAAAGCGGTAGGGTTTGGTGATGTATTGCAGAGCGCCCAGTTTGAGGGCTTCCACGGCGCGTTCAACCGAATCCGAGTCCGTGATGATGATCACCGCTGTGTTGCGGTCCTTTTCCTTTGCGAATTTCAGGAGGCTGAGTTCGCCCTTGCCGCCGGTGTGCAGGTCGCACATGATAACGTCGAAGTTGTTGCCGCTCATGTGGACCAGGGCCTCGTCGCGGTTGGCGCAGATGGTCACCGCGAATCCGACGTTGTCGCCGATGGCGGCAAGTTGGTCCACTGAGGAGGCGTCGTCTTCGACGATGAGGAGTTGAAATCTCGACATGAAATGGTTCAACCGATGTATAAAGCGTGAACGGGTGATGTTGGATGGTTCCCGGCGCCGGGCCGGGGTCAGGATACAATTGTAGGTGGGGAATCCCCAAAGTCAAGGTTTGAAAACAAAAGCGCGAGGGGAGCCCTCCATTCCGGAGGTCTTCGCCCTCGCGCCTTGCGTTCACCACCCAGTAGGGTGCTTATTTGATCTTGGCGTATTCGGCTTTAGTGGCCTTGATGGTGTCCTGAACGATCTGGTCTTCCTTGCCGGCAACGGCTTTTTCGGCTTCGGAAGCGGCCTTCAGAGTCTTGTCCACCCACTCGTCGCCGATTTTTTCACGGATGAACTTCAGGCCCGCGGGCTGGGCCACTTCACGGAAAACGGAGATCTGGTCCGGGGTGGGCTTGAAGATATTCATGCCGAATTTCTTGAGGTTTTCCAGGGCGCTGATGTTGGCTTCCTGGTTGAAGCCGCAGTGGGCCATGCTCAGGACCTTGGCGGCCTCGGTGACGACGGCCTGCTGCTCGGGGGTCAGCTTTTTCTGGAACACCTTATCGTTGATGAACACGAACAGGGGGTTGTACAGGTGGCCGTCCAGCACCATGTATTTCTGCACTTCATAGAACTTCATGTCGTGGATCAGCGCGATGGGGCATTCCATGGCGTCCACAACGCCCTGCTGCAGAGCCATGTAGAGTTCGGAGAAGGCGATGGGGGTGGGGTCGCCGCCCATGGCCTTGACCATGGCCATGTGCGCGGGATTCTGCATGGTGCGCACCTTCACGCCCTTGAGGTCGGCGGGTTTCTCGATCTGGTGGTCCTTGTCGGTGAAGTGGCGGAAGCCGTTTTCGGTGATGGCCAGGATGCGCACACCGGTCTTCTTCAGGAAAGCGTCCTTGAATTCGCTGGCCACGGTGGAATCATAGAAGTTCCAGGCGGCGGCGTTGGAGCTGAACAGATAGGGGATGTCGAAGATCATGACTTCGGGGAAGAAGCCGGGAACCGGACCGCCGGACAGGGTTCCCATCTCGATGGTGCCCATCTGGATGCCTTCCAGGGCTTCGCGTTCGGCGCCGAGCTTGCTGGCGTGGTAGGCCTGGATCTCGACTTCGCCGTTGGTCTTGGTCTCCACGATGTGTTTGAAGATGGCCACGGCCTTTACTGTGCGGTTGTCGGGTTTGTCAGGGCCGGAGTTGGCGAGCTTGAGGGTGACCTTGGCCATGGCGCCGGAGGCGCAGAGTAGCATGGCGAGGACGATGACGAGCATCAAAGTGGTTTTTTTCATGAGACTCCCCTTTATTCGGTGTTCTTAAGTTTTGCAGATTTGTGAAAAGTGCACCTTCCGCATGGCCGTTATAGTGACATGATGATGAAGTTGTCAATGAAATGCCATCTCCACCGTAACGGAATCCAGGGGTTACGTGGGATGTTGAAATTGTAAAAAACATGAGGGCCGGTATCAAGAGAGGCACGGACGGGCGCGTCGTTGGTTATCGTACAGTTGATGCCGGTCGAGTTGAAAGTCAGGAGACTTTGGAGGGGGAGTCGGGGGAACCCTCTTTGAAGAGAGGGGCCCCCCGAATTTATCGACGGAAACAGGGATCAGGCCATAACCGCTTTTGGAAAGAGCTTTGTTTCCAGCAGGGAGAAGAACACCAGGCAAGCCAGCCCGGCCCCGTGCAGGGCCAGATTGGGCCAGAGCAGAAGCGTAGCGCAGCCCAGGTAGAGCAGTCGGAATCCGCAGTTCAGGGAGCGCAGGTTGTACCCCTCGAAGAATACGGCCAGGCAGTAGAGCCCCATGGTGCCCATGATGGCGGTTTCCACCACCTGCCACACAGGCCCCTCGAAAAGCAGCGGCGTGTAGCAGAACAGCAGGGGGATGATGTACAGCCCCTTGGCCAGTTTCCAGGACTCGAAGCCCGTCTCCATGGGCTTGCTCCCGGCTATGCCCGCCGCGCTGTAAGCCGCCAGGCAGATGGGGGGGGTGACGTTGGCGTCCTGGGAGTACCAGAAGATGAGCATGTGCGCGGCGATGGTGCTGGCGCCCAGCATGGTCATGGTGGGCGCGGCCAGCACGGCCAGCACGATGTAGGAGGCGGTGACCGGCAGCCCCATGCCCAGGATCAACGATGCGATGGCCACCAGCACGATGGTCAGCATCAGGGAGCCCTGGGCGATGGAAGATATGAGCATGGAGAATTTGATGCCCATACCCACCATGAGCACCACGCCGATGATGATGCCGGAGCAGAGCAGGATGACGCCCGTTGTGACCATGTTGCGGCTGCCCTCTGACAGGGCATCCATGATGGCCTTGGGCCCCATGCGGGTGTTCTTGTTCAGCCAGCTTGCCACAACGATGGAGGCGATGCCGCCGCAGGCCGCGAAGGTGGGCGTGTAGTTCAGCATCAGGAGCCCCACAAGCACGATGATGGGGATGAAGAAGTTCCACCCCCGTCTGAGCACCGGGCCGAGTTTGGGGATATCCTCCTTTTTCAGGGGCTGAAGGCCGCGCCGTTTGGCCCTGAGGTGGATGAAGAAGGCCACGCTGAGGAAGTACATGATGGCCGGGATGAAGGCCACGCCCACGATGGTCAGGTAGGGGATCTGGGTCCATTGGCTCATGATGAAGGCGCCCGCACCCATGATCGGAGGCATGAGCTGCCCTCCGGTGGAGGCCGCTGCCTCCACGCCTCCGGCGAACTTGGGCATGAATCCAACGCGTTTCATGAGGGGGATGGTGATGGAGCCGGTGCCCACTGTATTGGCCACCGCGCTTCCGGACACGGAGCCCATGATGCCGCTGGCAAAAACAGCCATCTTGGCCGGGCCGCCGGAGAACCGCCCCATGAGGCAGGTGGCCAGGTCGATGATGAACTCCCCGGCCCCGGATTTGAGCAGGAACGAGGCGAACAGCACGAACAGGAAAACAAAGGTGGAGGAGATGGTGGCTATGGTGCCGAAAAGTCCGTCCGGCGCGAAATACATGCGGTAGAGCATGCGCTCGATGGTGACGCCGGGAAAATGCCAGAGCCCCCCGAACACCTTCCCCAGGAACAGGCCGTATGCCAGGAACAGCAGGGCCAGGATGGGGATCAGCAGGCCGGTGGTGCGACGGGTGATCTCCAGCATCAGGACTATGGCCAGACCCGCGGCGATGAGGTCCATGAGAATGGGCACCTCGTTGCGGTCGTGCAGCGCGTCCTCGAAGAACACCAGGTACAGTGCCACGCAAAAGGACAGAATGGCCAAAACATAGTCGATGCCCAGGGTCTTGCCAGGCCAGCGTTTGAACAGAGGGTACTGCAAGAAGCCGAGAAACAGCATGAAACCGTAATGCACCGCGTTGCGTTGGATTTCCGGCATGACGCCGTAGGTGTTGATCCAGAGGTGGAACAGAGCGCAGACAACTCCGACAATGTAGACGAGAGCGGCTGTCTTGCCGGTGAGAACTCGCTTGAAGACAAGGGATTCACTGTCAACGTCTTCGACCACGACGATTCGCGGCTCATTATCTGCCATACGGCGCTCCTCTTGAGAACTGGATATGAACCGTGCGCCGAAAGGATGTTTCGACGCGCGGTCCTCGGAATTGCTATTTTATGATGCCGACTTCACGGTAGTACTTCTCCGCGCCGGGATGCAGGGGCGCGGGCAGGCCGCTGGTGGCGCGCTCGAGGCTCATGGCCTTGGTGGCCTTGTGGATGTTGTGCAGGAAGGGAAGGTTTTCATAGATGGTCTTGGTGATCAGGTACACGGTTTCCTCCGGCAGATCCGGGCGGCAGGCCAGGAAGTTGGGCTGGGAGATGGTGTTGATGTCCTTTTCCTGGCTGGGGTAGGTGCCGGCCTTGATGACGAAACGCCCCCAGATGGGAAACTTTTCCTGGATTTTGGCGAGCTGTTCGTCATTGAAATCCAGCACCGTGACCTTCTTGGCGCTCATCTGGGCGTAGAGTTGGGTGATGGCCGCGGCGGGAGGTCCGGCCGGAATGTTGGCGCCCACAATACGGCCGTCCATCATGGCCTGGGCAGAGGGGGTGTAGCCGAGGTATTCGAGGGTCATGTCCTTTTCCAGGTCAAGGCCCAGAATTCCCATCAGGGTGCGGCCGGAGCCCTCGGTGCCGCTGCCGCGCTTGCCGATGGAGAACTTTTTGCCGCCAAGGTCCTTGAGGTCCATGACGGTGCCGGTTTTCACGTAGTCGTTGAGCAGCGGGAAATGTTCCACGTTCTCCCAGAGCATGGTGATGGAGCGGAAGTCCTTGAAGGCCTTGCCCTCGTAAGGGCCGGTTCCGTTGTAGGCGTTGAGGCCGAACAAGGCCTGCAGAATGGCCATGTCGCATTCCTTGTTCTTGAGCATCTGGACGTTCTCGCCCGAGCCCGCGGAATTGATGGCCGTGGCCGTGATTTTGTTCGAACCGGCCAGCTTGATGCTGATAAGGGTGCCGATTGCCACGCCCACGGGGTAGTAGGTGCCTCCGGTGGTGGCAGTGGCGATGATCAGGTTGTTGTCATCGGCCTTGGATTCGGATGCGAGAGTGGGCGTCAACAGAGCAACGGCCAGAAGCAGGCAAACAAGTTTCTTCAGCATGGACTCCCTCCTAAAAGTAGTTAAATAAGGCAGTTGTAGGGGCGGATATACCAGCTGGCGCCGCGGCGCCTGATACGCGCGGTTCGAAAGTTCCTACACGATTTGGCCAATCGTGTAAAATTTCACGGACAATTGTATACTTCAATGGTAAACGGGCTATGAAGTGGTTTTGCCAATTTTAAGAGTATATTGGAGTGGGTAGTGCAGGTGTGTTACTGAAGGGAATTTGTCAGACAATAATATATATAGTCTGTTCGAGAAGTTGCTTGTGAAAAAAATGGATGCTTTTTCATAGGCATGTCGCAACAGGAAAGACGCCGCATAATTATCGCGCCTTTTATGATTCACAATAATGGAAGTGTATTGGTTACTGCTTTGCTACAGCCCCAATGCGCAGCCATCCCCGCGCGGATCGCTACCCGCCATGAGAATCCCTGTGAAGGGATTGCGCAGAATGATCTGCCCCCTTCCGAAGAGCGAGCGGTCATATCCCGATACATCCGTTGTCTCGTGCCCCAGTGAATTCAGCGCCGAGCGCGTGCGCGCCGCGACACCCCGCTCCAGGGCCACGGCACCGTCTCCGCTCCCCAGCAGGCAGAATCGGGGGACGTCCAGGGCGGCCTGGGGATCCAGGCCGTGATCCAGCATGTTCACCAGCACCTGTACGTGCCCCTGGGGCTGCATGAAGGCGCCCATGACCCCGAAGGCCGCGTGCAGCGAGCCGTCGGGCCACACCGCCATGGCCGGAATAATGGTATGATAGGGGCGTTTTCCGGGAGCCAGGGCGTTGGGATGTTCCGGATCAAGGCTGAAGTTGTGCCCCCTATTGTGCAGGGTGAAGCCGCAGCCCTCGGGCACGATGCCCGTGCCGAAGCCCATATAGTTGCTGTTGACCATGGAACATGCGTTGCCCTGGTCGTCCACCACACAGAACTGCACCGTGTCGGAGCAGGCAATAGGAAGGCCCGTGTTCGGGGGCATGGCGAGCCCCATGTCCAGGCCGCTGGCCAATTCCACGGCATACTCCGGGCTGAGGAGCCCCTCCAGGGGAGCGTCCCGGAACTCCGGATCCGCCACATAGCGCCGGGCCACGGCAAATCCCTGGCGCAGGGCCTCGATCATGCAGTGGGTCCTGCGTTTGCCCCCAAGCGGGCCGTTGAAGCGTGATCCCAGCGCCGTGAGCACATTCAGGGCCACCAGGGCGGCAAGGCCCTGGCCATTGGGGGAGCATTCGAAGATGCGCATGCCCCGGTACTCAGTGCTGATGGGTTCGCTCCAGTCCGGTGTCCGCCGCAGGTGTTCGGCCAGGTCTCTTGCTTCCAGGACCCCGTTGTTCTCCTGCACAGCCTCCACGATGCGTTGTCCAGGCCAGCCAAGGTAGAACGCCTCCTTCCCGTCCTGGGAGATTGCCTCCATGACCCGGGCCATGAAGGGGTTGCGCATCAGCTGTCCAAGGCCGGGAGCGCTGTTGTGGATAAGCAGGGAGCCGGAATGCTTGCGCCCCTTGAGTTGCCCCAGCGCCCCCTGCTGCCAGAGGTGCGAGGTGACCGGCCCGGGTGCGAAGCCGTCCGTTGCCAGTTGGATGGCCGGTTCCAGCACCTTTGTCAGTGGCAGTGCGCCAAAGGTCTCCTGCAGATCGCACCAGGCCGCGCAGGCTCCGGGAACCGTGATGGTGAGGGCGTCGAAGGGGGGGAATTCCGCGCCCGCCCCTGTGGGCAGACCCCGAGATTCCACGAACTCGATGCTCAGTTTTTCCGGAGCGCGTCCAGAGCCGTTGTATCCGTGAACTTTTTGTTTCGAGGCGTCGTAGTAGAGGAAAAAGGCGTCCCCGCCCAGTCCGGTGGAGCAAGGTTCCACAACTGCCAGCGCTCCTGCCACGGCCACGGCGGCGTCCGCCGCGGTCCCTCCCTGGAAGAGCACCGAGAGCCCGGCGCTCACTGCCATGGGTTGGTTGGCCGCCACCATGCCACCTCGGGCGAGCACCGGGGAGCGTCTGGAGTTGAAGGCAAATGGGGGAATCTCGTACATGGGGGGCCTCGCTACGGTAAGTGGTTTGAATAGCGTTTTCATTGGCAAAAACTGTTGTAACGGCAGGTATACATTGTCGTGGCGCCCGTGTCCAAAGCTATGGAGGCGGAGAGGGAATCCAGGTTTTGCAATCCCAGGTAAAATCTGCCAAACATGGATGGCCGCGTCCGCGGGACACGGTGCGGGAAGATATGCCCAAGCCGCGATACTCAGGAGACAAATGGCCGATATTCAACATTTATTTCTCGACAGGGACGGCGTGGTCATTGAGGACAGGCATTACCTCAGCGATCCTGACGGAGTCCGCCTGCTGCCTGGAGTGGCCGAGGCCCTGGTCCGTATGCGGGCTGCCGGAATTCGGCTCTATCTGGTGAGCAATCAGTCCGGCATCGGGCGGGGGTACTTCACGGAGCGGGATTGTCTGGCCTGCCAGGAGCGTCTGGACCAATTGCTGGCGGTCCATGGAGTGGTTTTCGAGGAATCGGCCTACTGCCCCCATGCCCCGGAGGATGGTTGCTACTGCCGCAAACCCTTGCCCGGCATGTGGCTGCGCATCGCCCAGCACCATGGATTGTGCCCCGAGCTGTGCGCGATGGTGGGGGACAAGGGTTCGGACATCGCCTTTGGCAAAGGCGCGGGATTTGCCGCCACGGTGCTGGTCCTTACCGGACATGGCGCGGAGCAGGCCCGGAAGCTCGGTATTTCGGAGTTGCCGGACCGCCCTGGCCTGGTCAGAACTGCCCGGGCAAGATGATCCGAGACACCCCCATACCGTGGCGCGCGACCTGGCCGCGGCCTGTGACTGGATACTGCACGGCCATGACAAGGGGGCGGAACTCATGAAACGAATCTGCGTCTGGAATCCCGCTTTTCTCGGCGACGCCGTGCTTACCCTCCCCCTGGTGCAGTCCCTGAAACATGCCTGGCCCGATGCGGAACTCGATTTCTGGGTCCGCAAGGGAGTGGAGCCGCTCTTCAAGGCCCAGCCGGAGCTGCGGCGGGTGGTGGCGGTTGCCAAGCGGGGGGGGGAGAAAGGCCTGCAAGGACTGCTGCGGTTGGTCAAGGCCATGCGGAATCAGGACTACGACCTCATGGTCTGTGCCCCACACCAGTCCACGCAGCGCCATGGTGGCCATGGGCTCCGACATCCCCCTGCGCGTGGGGTACAACGAAAGTGTTTGGGGACGTCTGGCCTTCCATCAGACCATTTCAAGAAAATTCAAGGAACTCGATGAAATCGAGCGCCTTCTGCGCCTGCTCGAACCTTTGGACATCCCGGCGCACAGCCATTGGCCGGAGTTGGTCCTGCCCGAGGATGCCATGGAACGTGCCAGGAAAATTTTTTTTGCCAGCGCATGCGCAACTCGGAAACCGCTCCGGTTCTGGGGCATTCACCCCGGATCCGTGTGGCCCACCAAGCGTTGGCCGTCCGAGTTCTTCGGCGAAGTGGCGGTTCGGGCCACCTCCTTTGGCGCCAAAGTCCTGCTCTATGCCGGGCCGGACGAGCAACTCCTCGCCCAGGAGGTCCTGGACCATGCCCTGAGGCTGGACCCCAAGGCGGCGTCGCTCATCCGTAACCTTTCCGGCTCGCTGAACATTCCAGAACTTGCCGCCTCTTACGCCTGGCTGGACTGCTACCTGTGCAACGATTCCGGCCCCATGCACCTGGCCTGGGCCCAACGGGTGCCCCTTGTGGCGCTCTTCGGCCCCACCACACGCGAGCTGGGCTTCTACCCCAGGGGGGAGGACAGCACGGTGCTCGAAACCGGGCATGATTGCCGCCCCTGTGGCAAACACGGGGGGCGCTCCTGTAGAATGAAGACCCATGCCTGCATGCGCGAGATCACTCCCGACATGGTGTGGGAGGTCGTGGAGGAGAAATTGCGCCGGGGTTCCCGGAGCCCGCGCAGGGAGTGCCAAGAGTGATGCGGGGCACAGGGCCGGAGCGCTGGCTGGTGTTCCGGCTGGGCGCCATGGGCGACGTGTTGCTGCTCACCGGTGTGCTGGAGCACTGGGGACGGGAGCGTGGCCTGCGCTTCACCGTTGTCACGCGGGATTCATGGGCTCAAGTGTTCACAGGACACCCCGCGGTGGATCGGGTCATCGGCCTGAATGCCGATGAACTCACCTTTGGAGCCTTTTTCAGGTTCTCCAGGGAGTTGGCCGGGGAAATGAGCAGGAAACACCCGGGCATGGGGCTCCTGGACCTGCACGGAGTGACCCGTTCCCGCATCCTGCGCATGTTATGGAAAGGGCCTGTAAGGCGCTATCCCAAGTATTCCCTGGAGCGGAGGCTGCACCTTCTTTTTCGTCCGCAGGGGCTGCGTGCCCGCCTCGAGCGCTGGAACACGCCCCAGCGCTATGCCATGGCTCTGGATACCACCCCTCCGGGTCCTGTCGAGTTGATGCCCAGGATGTGGTTCCAGGACCGCGAACTCAACGAAGCGGAGCAACGGTTGCGGGCAGTGGGGCTGGACAAGAGGCCGCGCATCGCCCTGCACCCCTTTGCCACGCATCCGGCCAAGGCCTGGCCCGGGGAGCGCTGGCTGGAACTGGTGCGAGCCCTGGATAGTTCGGGCCTGGGATGGTATTTCATGGGGCGTGGAGAGTTGCCCCGAATTCTTCGCCAGGTCGCCGATGACTCCGGAGCGAGCTTCGTGAACCAGGGCTCGGTGCGCGAGAGCGCGGCCCTGCTGGCCTGCTCCGAGCTCCTGGTCACAGGCGATTCAGGGCCCATGCATCTGGCGGGGGGGGCGGGAACTCCTGTCGTGGCCCTGTTCGGCCCCACGACCCGCGCCTGGGGGTTCATGCCTCCGGAGCTGGAACAAGGGGGGCGCGCCCGGGTGCTGCAAAAGGAGCTCGACTGCCGCCCCTGTTCGCTGCACGGCAAGGGGAAGTGCCCGAGGAATCACGAGTGTCTGACATCGCTGGGAGCGGAAGACGTATTGAACGGGATTCGCGAGGTGCTGCACGCACAAAGGAGTGGGAAATGAAACCGCTATATTTCGACTACAACGCCACAACGCCGGTGCTGCCTCCCGTGTTCGAGGCCATGCACCCCTTTTTCATGGAGCACTACGGAAACCCGGGCTCCATGCACGCCTGGGGCATGCAGACCCGGGATGCGGTCGTCGAGGCGCGTTCCCAGGTCGCTGGATTGATCAATTGCGGTTCCGAATCCATTGTCTTCACCTCCTGCGCCACGGAATCAAACAATCTCGTGCTGCAGGGAGTGTTTCAGGATGTGAGCGGGGGCAGCCTGATCATCAGCGAGGTTGAGCACCCGGCGGTGATGGAACCGGCGCACATCCTCGCCCGCAGAGGGGTGCGGGTCACCGTGCTGCCCGTGGACGAGCAGGGCGTGGTCAGGCTCGACGCCCTGGATGCGGCCCTTGACGACGCCTACGACCATCTTAGGGCCGACCCCATGGGAGCCGGTCCCATGCTGCTTTCCCTGATGCTTGCCAACAACGAGACAGGCGTGATCCAGCCCGTGGCCGAGGCGGTGAGCCGGGCAAAGGCAAAGGGTTTTCTCTGTCACACGGATGCGGCCCAGGCAGTGGGCAAGATCCCGGTGGACGTCCAGGCCCTGGGAGTGGACTTCCTGACCATCGCGGGGCACAAGCTCTACGCCCCGAAGGGGATAGGCGCATTGTACGTCAATCCGGTGGTCAGTCTTCCCCCCCTGTTTTACGGCGGGGGGCAGGAAGGCGGCATCCGTCCGGGCACGGAGAACGTGCCTTACATGGTGGCCCTGGGCGCCGCCTGCGCCATGGCCGCCCAGGATCTCGAGGCCGAGATACGGCGCCAGCGCTCCCTGGGTGACAAATTCTACAAGGGGCTGCGCTCCCTGGGTGTGGAGTTTCTGCTCAACGGCAAAGGAGTGGAGCGGTTGCCCGGCACCATGAACGTGAGTTTCAAAGGGCTCCGGGCCGGTGACATCCTCTCGACCCTCGTGGGCGCGGATGTGGCAGCTTCGGCGGGTGCCGCCTGCCATGCTGGTTCCACCAGCGTCTCCCCGGTGCTGGAGGCCATGGTCATCCCGGAGGACTACGCGCCGGGCAGCATTCGTTTTTCCTGGGGGCGCCCCACCACTGAACAGGATGTCGAGGACCTCCTGGAGCGACTGGGTCCGGCTCTCAAGCCCTATTCCGTGATCTAGGGAAGCGCTGTGCGATTGCGCCGGCCTTGTTGCCGCGGTAGTTGAAGGCGGCGGGGTGGTGACGTGCGTCGTCAGAGCAGGCCCTGCCAGCGCAGCAGCCCGGCGATCACGGTCAGGCTGACAAGGTTGAGGACATTGCTCACCACGGTGATCATGGCCACCTCTTCAGAGACATGGTCGTAGATATCCGCAATGACATAGCAGAGCAGGGCCGTGGCCGTTCCGCACTGGATCACGCCCACAGCCAGCCATGTTCCGGTCACACCGAAATACGACAGCAGGGCCCAGGCCAGTAACGGGTTGATCACCAGCTTCACCACAGTGACGATGGTTATTCGCGGCAACCGGGAGCGCCAGCTCCCGGTCAGCGCCACACGCACCTTTTCCCTGAGATCCAGGCCAAGGGCCAGCAGCATGCAAGGCGCGGTGGTGTTGCCCACCATGGCCGCTGCCTTGTCCAGGGGCTCCCACAACCCAATGCCGGTGAGCCCCAGGAGGAGTCCCACAACGGTTCCGATCATGAGTGGATTCAGAAGCACCGCCCTTGCCAGCAACCCCATTGCTCCCCCGGATTTGTCACCGGAGCGCTTGAGAAATTCCATTTCAATCTGACAGGGGATTGATATCGCGTTGGGCGAGAGGACGCACAGTCCCGCCGCGATCAATGCCTCCTTGTTGCCGGGCATGAGGCTCATTATCACCGGCAAGCCAATGAACGCCGCGTTGCAGCAGCAGGAAGACATGGCGATTGCCGCTGCCGGGCCGTGTCCCCGTCTGCTCAGGAAGAACTCTCCGGCATATACACTCAGGTAGATTGCGTATTGGGTCAACAGTAATGCGGCCCAGAATCCCCCTTGCATGATGTCGTCCAGGGAAGAGGCTGCGAGAATGTGGATCAAGAGGATCGGCAGGGCGAGGTACAGGACATACCCCCCGATGATGGAGCCGGTCTGTCTGGGCAGGAGGTGCAAAACATCCGCGACCACGCCAAGGGCGAGGACTATGAACACGGGAAGGATGAGAATCAATGAATCGAGCATGACAACTATGGGTAGACGTATGAAATTGACGATGATGACTTGGACAAACAACGAGGAGGGTTGTGCGAAGTCAGGGATCGAGCAATATGCCCATGCAACGGGTGTGTCAATTTATTCCTCGTAGAGTAAGAGTGATGATATCCTTTTTAAATAGGGACTGTTATTTAATCCTGGTGACGAGTCGACAACAGCAGGACCTGGATAAGCGGGAACTCGTGGCTTATATGTGCCAGTGTCGAATTCTGAAAGGGGTTTTGCGGTAACAATGATTCCATATGCGACACTTTGAGCGATTTTGAGACTCTTTGGCTTACGTTGTCGGGTGAGCGGAATGACAATCATCGAAAACAACACCTGAAAATCGGTGAATTCTTCCCGGGGAAATCTGGTAAAGTGTCTTGCAAAGTTTGTAAGCAGTTTTCAATATTTTATTCTGTTGGGAAAGTGTAACGGTAATTACGAAAATTAGGACTAAGAATCACCTGTGGAGCGTTTTCGCTCGGTATGTATGATTTTTACTGAGCAGGTGATTGTTTTCTTATTTTCTAATGTCGAATGTGCCATAATTGTGCGTGAATTGCTGAAAAATGGCACTGTTTCGCCAAATCATTTCGAGAAAGAAATATCATGATCAGAAGTTTCTCATGTGATATGCTTTTCGCTGAGAGGTTGTTGCAGTTGATCAGTGGGCCTGAGTTTTCTATTCCTTTGTATTGATGTCTGTGCTATAACACCGTGAAAGCATAACAAATGATTCCGAGAGATCGGGTGCATTGCCCGGAGGACTCGGTCTGGCAGGGATCTTGAGGCTGCTGTGTAGCCATTTGCGTTTCTGGTTGTGACTCTCGTGAATCATTTGGAATAGTGGATTTTGGTGGTTGGGGAGCAGTGAGTACGAATGAAGGGGGAGATGTGAGAAGACCTGGTGAGGGTTCTCCTTCGAGCGCAGTTCTGGGAACGCTGTGTGGAATTGTGTTATTGTTCTTCCTGTTGACGGTTGTTGATGGCTCATGCGTTCATGCAGCTTCCGCATCATCTTTGGTGGCTACGCCTTTGGAATATTTGTTTTTTTATTTCTGTATTTTCGCTCTGTTGTCATCTTTGCTGGGCTGCGTGTATTTTGCGGCCAGGGCCAGGAAGAACGCTCGAACGTTGAGCAAGTTCGAAACTCGCTATAAAGAGATTCTGGAAAACCTTCCTCAGGGCGTCGTCATCTTGGACAGGGAGTTACGTATCGTAAATATGAACAAGGCGATGCGCGAAATCCTCCCCCATGCCGATGCTTCAGAGAAACCATTCTGTTATCAGACAGTTGGAGGGACGGATGCAAAAGAGCCCTTTTGGTACTGCCCCTCCCGGTCGGCGCTGCTCGATGGCGAGATGCACAAGGCCGTGGCGATATGCGAAATCCAGGGCTGCAAGCGGCTGATGCGGATAGTCTCCTGCCCCATCAAGGATTCCAGGGGCAAGGTCGAGTCCCTGGTGGAATTCTTCGATGACATGACGGAGTATCTGGAGAGCCAGAAGGCCTTGGAGCAGCAGCTTCAGTTCAAACAATCCCTTTTGCACACAGCGCCCATGCCGATTTATTATAGGGATTCCCAGGGGAAATATATCGATTGCAACAAGGCCTATGAGGATTTCATTGGGTTGCGGCGTCAGGATATCATCGGGCATGAGGCCGCGGAATTCTTTGCTCCCGATATTGTGGCCCGGGGCATCGCAGTTGAGCAGGAGTTGCTGCGCGGGGAGCGGGACATGTTGACCGAGGAGGTCCAATTGCCCCTGCCCAATGGGGAGTTCCGCGACACTATAATGAGCAAGGCATCGTTCCTGGATGCGGAATACAAACCTGCGGGAGTGGTTACCGTCATCACCGACATCAGCGAGTTCAAGAAGATTCAACGCAGCCTGCGCGAGGCAGAGGAAAAATACCGCACCCTGTTCGTGAACGCCATGCTCGGCATCTTCCGCGCCTCCACCAGCGGAGACCTCTTGGAGGCCAACCCCTCACTTGTGAATCTTCTCGGGTACGAGAGCCAGGCGGAACTCCTGCAGTCGAATTTGTCCAAGGGATTCGGCTTTTTTCTTGATCCCGGACAAAAAGAACGTGTACTGGGCCAACTGGCAGACTCTGGAATCGTCAGCCGCCTGGAGGCCGTGTTCAGGAGCGAATTCGGCGAGGAATTCCACGGCAACTTTTCCGCCCACATGGTGAGGGATGATGGAGGCGCTCCCTTGCATATAGACGGGGTGCTCGAGGATGTGAGCGAGCGGAAAATGGCTGAAGAGAATCTCCTGCGTGCCAAGATCGAGGCGGAGGAGGCCAGCAGTCTCAAATCGGATTTTATTACCGCAGTGTCGCACGAGTTGCGCACTCCCCTGACATCCGTGCTCGGTTTTGCCAAGATCCTGAACAGGAAGTTGGAAAAGGATATCTTCCCCTTTGTGGAACGGGAAAAGGGCAAGCAGGCGGTTCAGCAGGTTCGCACCAGCCTGGAGATGCTCAAGACCGACGCGGAACGGCTGGGATACCTCATCAACGACGTACTCGACCTCTCTACCCTCGAGGCGGGGCGCAAAGAGTTGTTTCTGCGTAAGGTTTCGGTTCCGGAACTGCTGCGCCGCGCTGCAAGCAGTCTGAGCCGGGAGTTCGAGGCGGCCGAAGTGGAGTTGGAGCTCGATGTCCCGGCGAATCTCCCCGCCATCTTATGCGACGGGGGGCAGATTCTTGATGTTCTCCGGGAGCTGCTTGAAAACGCCCTCAAGTTTTCCAAGGGCAGCATGGTGGCGCTGCACGCCGAACTGGTGTCCGATGCTAAGGGCGGCATGGTGGCCATCTGCGTGCAGGACTCCGGAGCCGGCATACCCCGTGAAAAACAGGCCGAGATTTTCGAGATATTCACCCAGCTTGGTGGCTCCCTGACAGACAAGCCCCAGGGTGCGGGGCTGGGCCTGCCCATATGTACGAGGGTCGTCCATCTACATGGGGGCGAACTCACGGTTCACAGTGATCCGGGTAAAGGCTGCCGATTCCGCTTCACCCTACCAGCGAGCGAGTGATACTCTTCTGATCGTCACGAAATTCCCAAAACCTCTTTTCCTCCTTTGCGAAGCCTTCAATAGCAAGGCTTATTCAGTATTTTTCACCCATACCTGGAAAAGGAATTGACTAGTCACCACTCGGTGACTAATGTGGCATTGGAGAACGCCAATGAGCGCCAAATCTCGAGATAAGGATGCGACTCGGCAAAAATTGATCCAAGCTATTGGCAACGTGCTGAGCCGAAAGGGTTTTTCCTCTGTCGGAGTGAACGCGGTGGCACGTGAGGCGAATGTGGATAAAGTACTTATCTACCGCTATTTCGATGGATTGCCTGGCCTGATGACCGCCTACGCAAGGGAGGGCGACTTCTGGCCCACAGTGGAGGAAATGGTGGGGCCGGACCTCGAGAATTTAAAAAAGATGAGTTATGGCAGGCAACTGGCAGTAATTGTCAGGAACATGCTCAGAGGAGTGCGCCGCAGGCCTCAAACAATGGAGATATTGGCCTGGGAGCAGGTGGAACGCAACGAACTGACTCTGGCTCTCGAGGAGATTCGAACCGAACGGCACACCGAGCTCAGTGTCATGTTCCCGCCGCCTCCTGGCAAGGAGGCCCTGATGGAAGGTCTGGGGTCCATACTTTTCACCTCCGGCGTATACTTGATGCTCAGGGCCAGATTTCTCGGAAGTTGGGGACGATGGGATCTTCGCACCGAGGATGGCTGGGTGCAAATGGAGGAGATGCAGGAAGCGGTTTTGATCAAGATGTTCGACGATTGAGATTGCCGGGACGCACAACGGTCTGCCTGTGGAGTGATGCGTGAGGAGAGGCCTTGCGCTTTTTTTTGAAATAAAATGTCACCAAGCGGTGACAAAATATGAGAGGCCGTCACCATGAAAGGATTGTGCTTTACCGTAACTGTCGCGACACTGATACTGTTGACGTTTGTCGGACTGTCATTGGCTGCTGAAAAGGAAACAGCCGAATGTGAGTACAAGTCACAGGGATTGCGGCTCGAGGCCGGAACGGAAGTGCTCTTGAACACCGAAATCGGGGATCATGGCGCCGAGGGGTCCGAGATCACCTCCCGCATAGCCGCGTCCTGGCGAGGGCCCATATCGGTGGGGATCGAATATGAGCGGAGCGACGTGACCTGGAACGGAGTGGGAAGACTTCCATTTGGAGATGGTCGGAGCAACCCTTGGGAAACGCTGAATTCAATTCGTCTGTCTGTGGGCAAGGACGGCATGGTCAGCGGCAAGTGGGGGTATTTCGCGGGTATGGGTTTGACCTGCGGGTATGAGCGTGATTTGGATGATTCACTCTCCACAGTGGCATTCATGGGGGTGGCATATGCGGTTTCGTCCAGGCTGGTGTTTCGTCTCGGCCCCGCTGTGTGGTGGAGCCCGGTGGAAGTGATGGTGTTTCCGGTGGTCGGGATACATTACGAACCTGATGGCTTGAACCTGTCGATGGACCTTGGCTTTCCCCGCACATCGGTGGCCTGGTCGCCATATGACTGGATGTCGCTGGCCCTTTACGCAAGGGTTCAGGAAGGTCTGTACAGGCTGGCGGACGACAGCTCGGTCGCGCGGGCCGGCTATGTCCAGCGGATGTCCCTTCGCACCGGCGTGGACCTCGATTTCACACTGACACGGCATGTCAGCCTTTCCTTGGGGCTGGTCTACGAGCCCTGGGGGTCGCTGACCTTGTATGACAATCATGGAGAAGAGTGGGATGACTGGGAAGCAATGGGTGGCCTGGGCGGCCGGGTGGGGCTGGATGTAAGCTTCTGATGATGAACCTTCGAGGGAAACCCTTGCCAACAAGGGTTTCTCCCGAAAAAACTCTTTCAATTATTTTTCCGCTTTCCCCACAATGAGTTGACCAGTTCCTCCTGTTGCAGGAGCTCCCGTTCCACCGCCTCGGGCACCATGCCGCGCAGGCAACGCCCCTCCACCCAGGCCTTGCGCACGCGCTCCCCGCTGATCTCCAGATAGGGGAGGGGGAGGTAGATGATATCCGCTCCCTGTTTTCGTCCTTTGTGAGGAAGGGACCAGGCGGCGGTTGCCTCTCCAGGGGGCGGGACCTCCCGCGCCCCGAACCAGTGCTTGCCGATGTAGGCGCGTACGTTCTCCAGGTCCACGGATTCCCGTGGCACCACCACGAGCGCTGCAAGAGACGGCAGTTCCAGCCCCTGCTTCCAGGTGTCCAGGGTCAGCAGGTCGTTTGCCCCCATGATGAAATGAGGGTGCCCGTCGGGCTCCATCTCCCTGTAGGCGGTCAGGGTATCCACCGTGTAGGAGGGGCCGGGGCGGTTCTGCTCCATGGTGTTTATCCTCACCCCCTGTACTGGAGGGAGGGCGGATTCGCCCCGACCTTGCAGTCCGAGGGCAAGGTTCAGGCAATGGACCCGGAGGGAAAAGGGGAGGAGTACCTCACGGCACTTGTGGGGCGGTTGATGACAGGGGAGCAGGTCCAGACGCTGGAGTTCGAGGCGCTCCAGCACTTCCACGCCCAGCCGTAAATGGGCTATATGAGGTGGGTTGAAGGTGCCTCCCAGGATTCCGAATCGATATGGGGCGGTCATGGGATTTCTCGGTTGAGGTGTGTTGGAACCCTATTGGTAAGGTTTGGGAAGGGGGAGCGCGAGGGGGAACCTTTTTCCGAAAAGGTTTCCCCCTCGCTAAATCCTTTTCCACTATTTTGTTCTATTCCCGGACCTGTCCCTGCCCCAGTAGTACGAACTTGGTGGTGGTCAGCTCCTTCACGCCCATGGGGCCGTAGGAGTGCAGTTTGGAGGTGCTGATGCCGATCTCGGCGCCAAGGCCGAGCTGGCCGCCGTCATTGAACCGTGTGGAGGCGTTCACCCCCACGAGAGAGGCGTCCACCTCGCGCAGGAAGCGCATGGCGTTGTCATGATTCCGGGTGCAGATGATTTCTGTGTGGTTGGAGCCGTACTCGGCGATGTGTTTCTGGGCCTGCTCCTGGGTATCCACCACCTTCACGGCCAGGATGAGGTCGTGGAACTCGTGCCCCCAGTCATCGTCCACAGCGGGCTGGGCAAACGATCCGAGGGCGGTGAGGGAATCGGGGCAGGCGCGGAACGAGACGCCGGCCTCTCCGAGCTTCCTGGCCACCTTGGGCAGGAACGTGGCGGCCTCGTCCCTGTGCACCAGAAGGCATTCCAGGGCGTTGCACACGCCGGGGCGCTGCACCTTCCCGTTGAACACGATCTCCAGGGCCTGTTCCTGGTCCACGCCGCTGTCCACGTAGCAGTGGCACACTCCCTTGTAGTGCTTGAGCACGGGCATGGTTGCCTCGGCCACCACCGCGCGGATCAGCCCCTCGCCGCCGCGGGGGATGATCACGTCGATGTATTCGTCCAGCTTGAGCAGGGCCTGTACCGCCGCCCGGTCTGTGATGGGGATGACCTGCACGGCCTTGCCGGGCAGTCCCGCACCTTCCAGGGCCTCGTGCAGCAGGGAGGCGAGGGCCAGGTTGGAGTTGATGGCTTCGGAGCCGCCGCGTAGGACAACACCGTTCCCCGCCTTGAGGCAGAGGATGGCGGAGTCGATGGTCACATTGGGGCGGGACTCGAAAATCATGGCGATGACGCCCAGGGGAATGCGCATACGCCCCGCCTGGAGCCCGTTGGGCAACTGCCACATGGTTTCCATGGCGCCCACGGGATCGTGGAGCGCGGCAACATGGCGACAGGCGTGGGCCATTTCGTCAAGGATGGCGGGGGTGAGACGCAGGCGGTCCATGCGAGGGGCATCCAGACCGTTTCGCTCCGCGGCTTCCAGGTCCTTGTCGTTGGCCGCCTTGATTTCAGGGCGCCGGGAATCGATAAGGTCGGCAAGCAGGAGCAGGGCTTTTTGCTTGGCTGCCGGGGCGGCCTTGGCCAGCTCTCTGGCTGCGTCTCTGGTTTCCTTGCACAGTTCCAATACCTGGTCGTGGATGCTCATGTGTCCTCCTGGCTGTGGGGTATGCGCACTGAGCCTCTGGTGCGCTTTTCCTCAGTCCCGGGTCCTTGGGGTGAGGGTATGTGTAAGCGAATGGCAAAATGCTCGGATTGCCGCTGGTTGCAGAGTGTTGTCCGACAAGGCCGCAAATCGGCTGACAACAATGATTTGCGGAAATTACCAATTTCGGGTCAAAGTCGCAAATCACATTGCCGAAAAAGAGAAAAAAATGTCCAAAACCCTGCGGGGCCTAGCTTGGCAGGCCAATGGATACACCAACCGGGGGTACGAAGCAATAAACCCTTTTGACATTTCTGTAAGGTATGCTAAAAGCACCTTTCAGCCGCCGCGACCTGGGAGTCCTCGCCGTCTGGCGGCAAAGACCACATGATTCAAGGAGTATGTATGAACGAGGAAGCGCAGTCAAAGCGTACCCCCATCCCAGGGTTGCTCGATCCCGAGCATGGGGAACAGATGCATCCGCTTTTGAAGAAGTTGTTGGACAACATCAAGCCCATCGCCATCGTTTTTGTGGCGCTTGTGGTCATCTTCGGCGGCTACGCCCTGTATGATTATTATCAGACCAGCCAGGTGGCAAGTAGTTCCCAGGAGTTGGGCACCATTGTGGCCGAGAAGCAGGGCGAGGAACTGGTCAAAGCGTTGCGCGGCTTTGTGGCCGATGCCCCCGGCCCGGTGCTGGAGAGCGGCCTGTTCGAATTGGCCGGCGCCCTGGAAAAGGAAAAAAAGTATGACGAGGCCCTCGAGGTTTGGACCCGTCTCCAGGACAAGGCCGCCGATGCCATGAAGCCCGTGGCGGAGCTTGGATATGCCGAGAATCTGCTGCTGGCCGGAAAGGCTCCGGATGCCGTCGTTTTTCTGGAAAAGGTCAAGGCCAAGGCCCCGGAATCCTACGCCCCCTCGTATATCAAGCTGCTGGCCGAGTGCGCCGAGCAAGCTCAACAGTATGACAAGGCCCTGACCGCTTACAAGGAGCTCACGGCTGTCGACGGTGTTGACGAGCGGACCTTGGATTACCTGCAATACAAGATTGCGCAACTTGAAACCAAGGCCGGAAAGAACGGCTAGCGGCGCGTACTCTTCAAGGTGCTTGCGACGCTGGTGCCGTGACAGACATACCAAATTTGCCTTTCACGACACTCATTGCCACAGGGGGGGGCGCCGCCGGGGCCGTGTCGCGGTTCGTACCGTGACGCGGGCAGGCACGGGGTTCAGGTGCCGCGAACACGCGGCATCGTACCGGCGGCGTCAGCGCGGCCGCAAGCCGCGCCGGATGCTTGGCATCCATGAGCGAAGAGGTGTCCCACCCTTCGCCGCCATTAGTGAATGTGGCAGCATTTACAATGGTTCGTTTGAGGCGAGTTTTTGCAACCCTTCGTAAATTAAAGGAAGTGAGCCAATATGGGCAATCCATTGCTGTGCGCGACAAAGGGCGAAACCTTGCTGCTTCTGGGCAACGAGGCCATTGTCCGCGGCGCGCTGGAAGCCGGCGTGCAATGTGTCACCTGTTATCCCGGCACACCTTCTTCCGAGGTGCCGGATACGTTCTTTCGCCTTTCCAAGGAAGGAAATTATACATTCGAATATTCGGTGAACGAGAAGGTGGCCATGGAAGTGGCCGGTGGCGCCGCCATCGGCGGGGCGCTTTCCTTGGTGACCATGAAGCACGTTGGTGTGAACGTGGCCGCCGACCCTTTGCTGACCCTGACCTATGTCGGCGCCCCGGGCGGCCTGGTGCTGCTCTCCGCTGACGATCCCGGCTGCCACTCCAGCCAGAACGAGCAGGACAACCGCTACTATGCCCGGCATGCGAACATGCCGTGCTTCGAGCCCGGCACGGCCGAGGAAGCCAAGGAAATGACCAAGGCCGCCCTGGAGCTGGCCCGCGAGGCATCCCATCCCGTGATGCTGCGCACCACCACCCGCGTGAACCATCTGCGTGGCCCGGTCGAGTGCGGGGTTATCCCGGCCGAACATGCGCCCACCAAGGAGTTCACCAAGAACCCCAGGCAGTTCGTCTCCATCCCTGCCAACGCCAGGATGCTTCGCCTGGAGCTGTTGAAAAAGATGCGCCGCTTTCAGGAGCTTTCCGAAAACTCCACCTTCAACAAGGTTTCCGGTGAAGGGCGCCTCGGCGTTATCGCCTCGGGCATCTCCCGGGCCTACCTGCATGACGCTGTACAGGAGAACGGCTGGCAGGACAAGGTCAGGATCCTGGACCTCGGCATGAGCTACCCCCTGCCCGAGAGCACCCTGGTGCGGCTCATGGAGGAAACCGACGCGGTGCTGGTGCTCGAGGAACTTGAACCCCTGGTCGAGACGGAACTCCGCGCTTTGGCCAACCGACTAGGCATCACCACCCCCATTTATGGAAAACAGAAGAACACGCCAGAGGGCATCGCCGCGCATCTGCCGCAGTTCGGCGAATACGCCTGCGGCAACGTTTGCGCCGCCCTTGCCGTGGCACTCGGGGAGACCGTGCCGCAACGCGAAGTGTGCGTCGCTGAGCAGAATCTGCCCATCCGCCCCCCGAACCTGTGCCCCGGTTGCTCCCACCGCGCCCTGTACTACGCGGTGCGGCAGACCTTTGGCGACGATGCCGTATACTCTTCGGACATAGGCTGCTATACCTTGGGCATTCTGCCACCCCTCTCCGCCGCTGATTTCCTGCTCTGCATGGGTTCTTCGGTTTCAGCGGGCAGCGGCTTTGCCAGAGGCTCGGGCAAGACCGTGGTGGGCTTCATCGGCGATTCCACTTTTTTTCACTCCGGCATTACCGGATTGGTGAACGCCGTGTTCAATCATCACGACATCCTGCTCGTGATCCTGGACAACAAGACCACGGCCATGACCGGACACCAGCCCCACCCGGGCGTGGATGTCACGGCTCTCGGTCCCAACGAGGGGCGCGTGGACGTGGAAGCCATCTGCCGCGCCTGCGGCGTCGAGCATTTCCGCCGCGTGGGCGCCTACAACCTCAAGGGCACCATGAAGGCCTTGGCTGAACTCAAGGAAGAAAAAGGCGTGCGCGTTCTGCTGGCCGAAGAAGCCTGCGTGCTCTTTGCCAGACGCACCCTGCGCAAGAGGCCCGGTCAGGTGGCCTATGTGGCCGTACAGGGCGAGGGTGCGCAGATGTGCCTGGAAAAGCTGGCCTGCCCGGCCTTCTATCGCGACGGCGAACGTATTGAAATCGATGAGAACCAGTGCTCGGGCTGTATGGTCTGCCTGCAGGTGACCAAGGACATCAAGGCCCGTAAAAGGAGCGCGGCATGAGCCAACTGGATAAGGCACGCATATTCCTTACAGGTGTGGGTGGCCAGGGAACACTGACCGCCACGACGATTCTGGCGCGGACAGCCCTCGAGTTCGGGCTCGAAGTTACATCCGGCGAAATCCACGGGATGGCACAGCGCGGGGGCGTGGTGGAGTCCACCATCCTCCTGGGCGGGTGGAAGAGCCCGAAGATCGGTCCGGGCGAAGCCGACATTCTGCTCGGTTTCGAACCCCTGGAGACTCTGCGCGCTCTGCCGTACCTGGCCGAGGGCGGTATCGTGGTCTCCAACAGCGAGCCTATTCCGCCAGTGGCGGTCTCGCTGGGACATGCGAAATATCCGGATTTGGAATATATACAGGACAAGGTACGGGAGTGCGCGGACAAGGCTGTGTTTTTGCCCTGCCGCAGCCTGGGGGTGGAAGCCGGAGCCGTGCAGAGCGGCAACCTTGCGCTCATGGGAGCCATGCTCCACATGAACATGCTGCCCTTTGGCGTGGATGCTTTGGAAAAGACCTTGCGCAAGCACATGAAACCCGCTTTGGTGGAAGTGAATCTCAAGGCCGTGGAGCTTGGCGCTCGAGCGGCCGATAACATGCAGTAAAAGGCAGAAGGTATGCCGACGGACAACCTGGCAATGTCTTTTGAGCCGTATCTCGGAACTTTGCGGCAAGTGGTCACTGAAATGGGTCCCCAAAGGCCCTTTCAGCCCAGCCTGAAATCCGTGTTGCGGACTCTTGGGGACAATCACGGCTTTATTCGCCCAAATCTTGTGATCTTCGATCCGGAGACCAAGACCCTCAAACTCAGCCTGATCCACGGACAGGCCAAGAACGCGCAGACAACCTACGAGCCCGGGCAGGGCGTGACGGGGCAGGTTTTTTCCACGGGGCAACCCGTGATAGTGCCTCGCATGATCGAACACCCCGCCTTTCTGAACAAGGCCTTTGGCCGTTCCGAAAAGGAACTCAGCGAGCTCGCCTTCATCTGCGTACCGATTCTTGGCCCAGCACAGGAACAGGAAGGTGTTGAAATACTGGGCACATTGAGTGTGGACACACCGTGCGACGCGGTCACCAATCTCGAAACGATCTGCCACTTCCTGGAGGTCGTGGCCGGCATGGTCGCAAACCAGGCCGCCTATCTCCAGGAGGAGATGGCCAGACAGAAGCATCTCATGGCCCAGGGCCTGATCAGCGGGCAGGAGAACGGTTTTTCGCCCAACGAAATCGTCGTGGCCTCGAAGAGCATGCGCCTGGTGCTGAACCAGGTGGCCCAGGTGGGACCGAGTCGCGCCACGGTGCTCTTGCGCGGTGAATCCGGCACGGGCAAGGAGCTGCTGGCCGAATCGATTCACGCGGCCAGCCCCAGGAAGGACATGCCCCTGATCAAGCTGAACTGCGCGGCGCTGCCCTCCGAACTCGTGGAGAGCGAACTCTTCGGGCACCAGAAAGGCGCCTTCACCGGCGCGGTGCAGAGCAAAAAGGGCCTCTTCGAGCTCGCGCATCGGGGTTCATTGTTCCTGGACGAGATCGGGGAGCTTTCCCTCAACGCCCAGGCCAAGGTCCTGCGCGCCATCCAGGAGCAGGAGATCCAGCGCCTGGGCAGTGAGCAGACGGTGACCGTGGACGTCCGCCTGATCTGCGCAACGCACCAACCCCTGGAAGAGCTGGTGGAGAAGGGGCAGTTCCGCGAGGATCTGTACTACCGGATCAACGTCTTCCCCATCTTCATTCCCATGCTCAGGGAGCGGCGGGAGGACATCCTGCCTCTGGCGGAGCACTTCCTGCATCAATTCTCCGAGGAATACACCCGGAATATCAAACGTATCTCCTCGCCGGCCATCGACCTGCTCAACCAGTATCACTGGCCCGGTAACGTGCGAGAATTGAAGAACTGCCTCGAGCGGGCGGTGTTGATCTGCGACGAGGAGGTCATTCGTACCTACCACCTGCCCCCCTCCCTGCAGACTGCGGAAAGTTCGGCCACGGACACCAACTTGAGCTTTTGCGACGCGGTGGCCAAGTTCGAACAGGAGCTTCTGGTGGACGCCCTGAAAAAGGCGCGCGGCAACATGCTGCAGGCCGCCCGGGACCTGCGGGTGAGCTATCGCATCGTGAACTACAAGGTGAAGAAGTACGGCCTGGATGCCAAGAGATACTCCGGGGCCGGCCGTAAAGTGAAATAGGCTATTGGAAATCGTTCCGGGGAGCGCTTCACATCCGTGGGGCACTCTCCGGTTTTTTGATTTGTAAGGAAGTCCCTCTTCGAAGGGCTCAAGGCCCGCCCCGGATCGCCATGACCACTTCGCCCCCTGAAAAATCACTTGTACGCCTCGGCGTGGTGCAGATGTCCTGCGGCACTGACTGGCGTGAAAACGCGGCCGTGGCCGAACACCTGACACGGGAAGCAGCGGCGGAGGGTGCGCGGGTCGTGCTCCTGCCAGAGCTGTTCGCAGGCCCGTATTTCTGCAAGGACAAGGATCCCGAGTACTTCTCCCTGGCCGCTCCCCTTGAGGGGCACCCCCTGCTCAAGCAGATGGCCTCTCTCGCGGCGGAGTTGGACATTGTCCTGCCCGTGAGTTTCTTCGAACGCGAGG
Source organism: Desulfovibrionaceae bacterium (assembly GCA_963674665.2). Taxonomy (GTDB): domain Bacteria; phylum Desulfobacterota; class Desulfovibrionia; order Desulfovibrionales; family Desulfovibrionaceae. The sequence continues at coordinate 351,528 of CAXXPL010000004.1, forward strand.
ACAGGGAGGGGGAAGACCCCCGATTCTTCAACAGCATGGCCATGTACGACGGCGGAGAGTATCTCGGCCTCTATCGCAAGTCCCACATTCCGGACGGGCCGGGGTACTGGGAAAAGTACTATTTCGCCCCTGGCGATACCGGCTTCAAGGTCTGGCACACCAGGGTGGGGATCATCGGCGTGGGCATCTGCTGGGACCAGTGGTTTCCCGAGGCCGCCCGCTGCATGAGCCTCATGGGCGCGCAGTTGCTTCTGTACCCCACAGCCATCGGTTCCGAACCAGAGGACCCCGGGTTGAACACTCATCCCCATTGGCAACGCGTCATGCAGGGGCATGCGGGGGCGAATCTCTCATATCTTGCCGCATCCAATCGGGTGGGTGCCGAACAGGGATCGAGCTGCGAAATCACTTTCTATGGCGGCTCTTTCATCGCCGGTCCCTACGGGGAGATACTCCGGCAGGCGGAATCCAGTGGTGAGTTGGTATTGCTCGCGGACCTTGATCTTGTACAGGTGGAGCAGCTACGTAGCTCCTGGGGACTGGTGCGCAGAGACCGCAGGCCTGAACTGTATGGAATTCTCACCCTGCCCGACGGCGCACAGTAATCCTGGTGACCCGACATTGTAGCCTCTCGTCTTCATGTTTCTTTCATCGCCTCGAATTTTCAGCCTTCCAGACAATTTCCACCTTGGGCTGGCTATCATACGCAATGGCTCAGTTTAAAGGATTGATGCTGTCTCATTTCACTTTAGTGAACTAAACAACCACCGGCTGAAGCCGGTGGGTTTGGAACAGCGGACTGAAAGTCCAGCATAACACCGGCAGGCTTCGCAGCCGGTCACTATTCGATATCGAATCCATCATTGGGGTTACGTTCAAAATGATGAGCCAAATATTCCTGAATCATCTCTTTCGTCAGTTCACCTGCCGTCACGCAAAAATATCCACGTGCCCACAAGTGACGTCCCCAATATCTTTTTTTTACCATGGGAAACTCATCGAATATTTTAATCGACGTGCGCCCCTTAATACGCCTCATAATTTCGGATGGAGCAAGATGTGGTGGAGCAGATACGAGAATATGCACATGATCTCGGCTCACAACTCCTCGCAAAATCTGAATCTCCAATTGCTCACATACCTGACGGACCAAATCGCGCACTCGACTGGCAAGATCGCCTTTCAACATATGGTAGCGATACTTCGTAACCCACACAAAATGATACTCTATTTTATACTTCGTATGACTTCCGTGGCGGTATTCCATAGGAAGTTTGTAAAGCAACTGCTAGCTGAAAGCTACCCGGCTAAAGCCGGGGGTTTTAACCTTTGAGGCGGACGAATAAAGCAACACATACATAATTTCATTTATTTAAATGGTTCTTCGACGAAAACCGGCTCTTCGACGTTTTCTGTGGAATTGGGATTATTGTCCCCGGTAGCTTGTTTGATGCATTGGTAACAAGTTGATATATTTGACTTCGCTGTTCTTCGCATCTTCGTGGCCTCTTGAAAATCTTTCAAGGGACTGTACCAAACAGCGTGTACCTCTGATAGACAAATGAAGGTGAAAAGTGGCCCCACCAATTGGAATTTCACCTCATTGGATCGCCTGCATGTGAAAAATCATTGCAGTCGAAGGAGACACATTCCACAGTTTTCGTCGAAGAATCTCAATTTTCAGAAAAAACTATAGAGGAGAAAAAACAGACAAACGAGCGGAGAAAACCGGAACGTGAAGACTGTATAAGTACGCCCTGGTGTTGGGGCTGAGGGGCTTTCCCCAGGGCTTGATGCGGCTCTCGCCAAGCGCGAGTGATATTTTCGCACAGCGAGGCTTGGCTCTTTCTGTGTATGTAGTCAGCCCTGAAAAAGCCCTTTTAGCTTTGTTCAGATCTTAGCCAGCTTGCGCTGCCATCCAAACTCGAAAGAGAGCCACAGGGCCAGAAGAGCAAAAAAAAGTTTCACCCCTCGCATCCATTTCTTGAAGTTGAACGCCGCGCACGCCATGAACAGATTGATTGCGTCACCGACGACACCTTTGAGGAAATTGCGCACCATGCGATGGTCATGCTTCACATGTCCGATCACCGGCTCGATTCCAGCCCGGCGGCGGAAGCGTCCTCTGGCTTTTCTGCGTTGATAGGGTGTGTCGCTCTTCTTAGGGCTACCTGGCGTCAGGATGCTCGTGTCGCCCACCTTTTTCCGTCCCCGATAGCCTCGGTCGCAGATGGCCACCGACGGACAGACTTCTGTGATTTGCCAGACCTGCTCCAGGACGTCCGGGAGCGTATGACCATCAAAGACGTTTTCCGTGAAAGACATGGCCCCCACAATGACACCTGTGGTTTTGGTGACGGCAAGAGAAGCCTTGCGCCCGAATTCATACTTTTTGTGTTCTTTGCCTTTGCCGATGCACAGCACGTCAGGCTCGTGCAGGCTGTAAATCTTGTTTTTGTCGGTCCGTTTTTGCCCATGGACTCGGCGAAAAAGGCTCAAGGATTCAGCGTAGCGGGCAAGCGCTTCCTTGGACAACTTGCGCTCCAACTCGCGGATGAGCACGCCGGCCATGGTCCGTATTCGTTTGATGGTTTTTCGGCTTTTGAACCGTTGGCGCAGCAGGCTTGGCAGTTCACGGCGAAAACTACGGCGAAGCCTGACGCCTTCATCTGTAGCGATTTTCCTGCATTTTTTGATGACTTTCGTCAGCAGTTTCACATCTGTAGGGAAGGTGATGTTCTTTTCCTGTACTGTGGTGTCCACGGTGATCTCGCGCTCTTTGGCGTCTTCGCCGTGCAGATTCACCGAGACTTCGAAGATCAGGCGCGCGCCGTCCTCACCGATGCGTTTGCGGAAATAGACGAAATCCGTCGAATCACAGGGGAATTTCCACTGAAAGTGCTTCTCGCCGCAAAAGGCTTGGAAGTAGGGATTTTGGACCCAGGCTTCAACAACACGCTCGTCGCTGAGGTCCTCAAGTTGTTTGAGAATCATGAGTCCGACCATGCGGCGAATGGGCTTTGCCGGTCGTCCGTGCCCGCTGTAGAGTGGGGAGAACTCCCGCTCAAAGCGCTCCCATGGTATGCGCCCAGCCAGTTGGAGCAGCGGATGCTTGGGGTTGAGTTGGTCAATGAGGTCTTTGTAGAGGAAATTAGCCTGATCGTTTTTGGCTTGCTTGGCCTTCATCATCACTCCCGACTCGGCGACAGCGCGACCGGTTTTCTGCAGAATTACTGTAGTTCCTGGTCGAGAATGATACATTGAATTGGTCGTTTTGTTAAGTCTTTTCAGTAAATTGAACGTTTTTCAGGGCTGACTATGTACCCCGAGGAGATTAGTTCAAAGTTACAATATATGAATTAAAAAATGTAGATAGGACTATCCAGGGTTACACGTTGCTATCCTGTTGTGTGGGGAACGCCCGCCCCGGCCAAGGAGCCGGGGCGGTGCATAAACTTGTATTTCAGCCAGTTCGAGTGAATCTGGATCTTCTAAACCTTTCGCAGCCCTTCGATGATTTGCTGTAATTTTTCGACATTCTGCACAAGCTGCGAAAGGGCCGTGGTTGCCTGGGACATGGAGGCGCTGGTCTCGCCGGATATCCTGTTGATTTCTTCAGTATGCTTGGCCATTTCGTCGTTGGCCGCGGATTGCTCATTCGACGCGGTCGCGATGGCGCTGACCTGCAGCGAGGTTCCTTCGGCGAGCGAGACAATGCTTTCCAGGACCTGGCCGGAGTCCTGCGCCAAAGTGGCCCCCTGGGTCACCACCCCGACAACCTGGTCCATGTTGCTGATATTGTTTCTGGTACCGTTCTGGATGGAAGTAATGGCGTTGCCCACCTCTTTTGTCGCGGACATGGTTTTTTCCGCCAGCTTGCGTACTTCATCGGCAACCACAGCAAAGCCCCGGCCTGCTTCGCCCGCCCGCGCGGCCTCGATGGCGGCGTTCAACGCCAGCAGGTTCGTCTGGTCGGCAATGTCCGTGATTACGTTCATTATCTGTCCGATCCCTTCGGCTTGCTGTCCCAGGCCGTTCACGTCCTGCTGCATGTCCTGCACGCGCTGCTCTATCTCCGAGATGGCTCCGGCAACGTCATTGACTATCTCAGCCCCCTCCTGGGCCTTGGAACGCGTTGCCTCGGCGTTGGCGGCCGCATCGGAAGCGTTTTTGGCCACTTCCAATACGGTCGCGTTCATTTGCTCCATGGCCGTTGCCGTTTCCGCGATGCGTTCGCTTTGCGTATGCGCTCCGTTGCTGGCTTCTTCGACCTGGCGGTACAATTGTTCCGTGGATGCGCTGAGATTTTGCATTATCGAATCAAGCTGATCCGCAGCCAGGAGCATGCCTTCCTGCAGAGCCTGTTCCGCTTTCCGCTTTACCTTGTTCATTTCAGTAACGTCCTGAACCACTTCTATATGCCCGATTCGCTGGCCCGACTTGTCGGTCAGATAGGAGGTGTCGACCTGAAAATCTCTCTCCATTCCGGGCTGCGTAAAGTACGAAGTGTTTTGCCCCCGCCTGAGGCAGGCAATGCCGCAACGATCGGTGTTGCAAATGTCTGCGCCCCAGTTGCTGCATTGTTTCCCGAGCACGTCTTCCCGAGTTGATCCTGTCACACCCATGGCCGCCTTGTTGATAAAGGTCCAATTCATGTCCATATCCGTTACGGAAATAGGCCAGGGAATGGAGTCAAGCAAACTTTCGTACCAATAGATTTCATCTCTGGCCGCTGTTAAAAGCGCATCTAGGGTAAGAGCACATCCTTTTACCGTATTACCTAATTCCTTTTCGCTGCTGATTTTATAATCATTTTCAGCAACAGTGGTTATAGTATATGCCATTTCTGCGACTGGAGAAATGAATTTTCTCAATAAAAAAAAGTAACAAGACACAGAGAGAAGTATTGAAATAAGACTCAAAGGCAAGATTGCACTAGTTATATTCATGAATCCAATGAATCCAAAGGAACAGAATAGTACAAAGAATACCAGCATAATAGCGTTAAATGTTGTTTTCATTGACCTTGATGCAGTTGAAGTGCTCATACCAATCCCCCCTGTCTAAGAAGATTTCGCACCAGTCCGTACCTTTTTCCTGCGGATGATGAGATGGACTGGCTCATTTCCTCGATTTCCGGAACGCCAAAGGGCGACCTTGCTCCATTCGTGCGATCTTTTCTCAGAGCAACTCGATTTCCATGGTTTGCTCGCCGACTTTTTCATTGAGACGCTTGATTTCGGCCTCATCCTTCTCTGGACGTTTCTTGGGTCCTTCCGAGCCAACGGCAAGAAAGGCTTCTTTCCAGCGAGAAAGCTTCGGCTGCCGTCCTGCCCACTTCGTGGCTAACAAGTTCAATATTCTCGCCACGTAAGAGCGGTAGGACAATTTCGGTCTTATGCTGTGCCAAAAATCGCTTGGGCATGGCTCCTGGAGTTTCTGATTTGGCCATGAACAACCTCCTGGGGATCAATATCTTAACCTTACTTCAGTGTCCAAGAAAATTCCATACAATCCAAGAGAAATGTTTATTAATCGCTCGCGATACAAGAATTTTTGTCAATGTATATAGTGTGCTATATGGTGTAATTCTTGAATTCAGATGCAAACAAATAATCAGTAGTGCAACAACTAATCAAACATTATGAGCTCTTGCCATATTTAAATAACTAGTTCAATAATATCATATTTTGTGCCAAGAATAAAGGCTCTTCGACGAAAATTGTGGAACTTGCACCTTCCTCCTGCTACGGCCGCCATGGGCGGGAGCGCTGATAACTCAAAGTTACGGTGGGTTGCACCAATTTTAGCCTTCGACTGTATAGTTGACGCAATCCCTGCCAGATGCAGTCCAAGGAATGTTTTCTGAAGAGCCATGAACATGAGATGCTCAAGGGATTCCGGCATATCAGCACGTTGTCTTGCGGATGTATCCACCATCAGGGCCCCTGAAACCAATTCAACAGGAAACGTCGAAGAGCCTCTCAAATTCTATAACATCTGACCACTGGTTTAATGTATAAAAACAACATTACGTGAAGTGGCCCCCAAGTTTCGGACAGCATGCTAAGGTGGATTCCACAAACAAGGAGGACCACCAGAATGTCCAAGAGAAAGAAGTATTCAGCGGAGTTCAAGGCCAATGTCGCCCTTGAGGGGATCGAAGGCGAGGAGAACATGGCCAACTCTTAGTCAAATATGGCGAGCATCCCAACATGATCGCACAATGGAAGGCCAAGGCGCAGAAAGGCATGGTGGAGGTGTTCGCATCCGGAAAAGCACACAAGGAAAAATCCCATGAGGAGGAGGTAAAAGAGCTGCATGCCAAGATCGGCCAGCTCACGGTCGAACGCGATTTTTTAGGTTCATCCGGCTCAAGCGTCCTTTTGACAAAATGAAGGGACATGGCGTCCAATCGATTTTTCTACCACAGAGAATCGAAAGGAGTATCCGCCATGTCCACGAGTTTCATTTACCACGCTTTCGGCCTGCAAGGCTATGACTATGTCCGCCAGTCCTTCGTTGCCGGAAGCGTGATCCTCTGGATTCGGCCCAAAGCGAAGTTGATCCGCTGTCCCAGGTGCAAGAGCTTCAAGGTGATCAGGCGAGGCAGTGCAGAGCGCTGGCTGCGCACTGTGCCCATCGGTTTCAAACCGCTCTGGTTGGCTGTTGATGTCCCTCGAGTGCAGTGCCGGGATTGCGGTTGCACCCGCCGCATCGACATCAACATAGCTGAGCCCAGGCGTTGGTATACAAGGGCTTTTGAGCGTTTTGTCCTGACACTGACGAAGATGATGACCATGCTTGACGTGGCGAATATGCTGGGGATTGGTTGGGACTGTGTGAAGGACATCTTCAAGCGACACCTGCGGCGGCGGTTTGCAAGGCCGCGCCTGTCCGGTCTCAAGTACATCGCCATTGACGAGATCAGTGTTCGCAAGGGGCACAAGTATGTGACCCTGGTCATGGACATCAAGAGTGGAGCCGTCGTGTTTGTGGGGGACGGCAAAGGCGCGGATGCGCTCGTTCCCTTCTGGAAACGGCTGAAGCGCAGCAAGGCCAAAATCCAAGCCGTAGCGACCGACCTGAGAAATGCATATATCTCTGCCGTACTTGAAAATCTGCCGGGTGTACCTCTGGTCTTTGACCACTTCCATGTGGTGAAGCTGATGAACGACAAGCTCACGCAAATCCGACGCAAGCTCTACCACGAACTCAAGGACACTCTGGAGCGGGACGTGCTGAAGGGAAGCCGCTGGATTCTGTTGAAGAATCCAGACAACCTGGACGCGGACAAAGACGAGCCAGACCGGCTCCAGCAAGCTCTGCAAATGAACGAGCCTCTGGCCAAGGCCTACTACCTAAAGGAAGATTTGCGCCAGATATGGAGCCAGGGGGACAAGGAAGAAGCTGAAAAGTTCCTGGATGGCTGGATCAAACGTGCAGACAGTTCGGGCGTGCCGCAGCTGAAAACGATGGCCCAGACCATGGCCGGAAGGCGCTTCGGCATCCTCGCCTGGTACGATCACTCCATCTCCTCAGGACCAATGGAAGGAACAAACAACAAAATCAAGACAATGAAGCGACAGGCATACGGCTACCGAGATCACGAGTTCTTCAAGCTCAGAATCATGAGCATTCATGAAGCGAAGTACGCTCTAGCCGGATGAGCCATTTTTTATCCAAGGCCTTCGGACGCTGAGCCACGCCCGAAGGAGAGACATGGTCGACCTCGACATGGGGCTCTCAATTACACAGCAATGCCGATTGCTCAGTATCAGCCGATCAGCGTACTACCATGAAAGGAAAGGGGAATCCCTCCTCAATCAAAAGCTCATGCGCATAATTGACGAACAGTTTCTCAAAACCCCGAATTATGGCAGCCGCAAAATGTCGCGCTGGCTTCGGCGTCAGGGTTACTGTGTGGGGCGCAAACGCGTGCGCCGACTCATGCGGTTGATGGGGATTATGGCCATATACCCGAAACCCTGGACAATATTGCCGGACATGGAGCACAAAATCTACCCGTACCTCCTGAAAGGTTTGAACATTGACCGGCCGAACCAGGTCTGGTGTTCGGATATCACCTACATCCCGATGAGCCGCGGATTTCTTTATCTTGTGGCTGTCATGGATTGGTACAGCCATCGTGCACTGAGCTGGCGTTTGTCCAACACCCTGGATGGAGAGTTTTGCCTGGCTGCCCTTGAGGAAGCATTGCTTCAACACGGTCCGCCGGAGATATTCAATACCGATCAGGGTTGTCAGTTTACAAGCCTGGATTTCACGCGAACCTTGAAAGAGGCTGGTGTCCGCATTTCCATGGATGGCAAAGGGCGCTGGATGGACAATGTCTTCATTGAGCGTTTATGGCGCACAGTGAAGTACGAGTGTGTGTATCTGCATGAATTCGAGAACGGCAGCCACGCACGAACTGTACTCAGGGGTTGGTTCAAAGACTATAACGAGGAGCGTCCCCATTCGAGTCTGGACGATTTGACACCAGATGAGGCATACCATGGGCTGCCTTTTGGTCGAGCGGCATGAGAAAGGCGTTGTCTACGCCGAGACGCCGGAGCTTCCCGGCTCCCTCCGACGAGCCGCACTTTGGCCCATTCTCGGTCGCTGGTCAGCTCCGGTTTGAAGTGATGCCCCAAGGTCGTCATTGTGTGGAAAGGGAAGGCGGCGAAGAAACAGAATAGGTATCCACTTTAGCTAAGCCGCGAAACCGTCCAGCGTTTGGGGACCATCTTAACGCGCAATATATGAATTTTTTTGATGAAATATATCACATATTGATATATAACGTGTTGGAGGAAAACCACATGAAGTTTCGGACATTGCTGATATCCGCCTCCCTGAGGAAGCTTGCGGTGTTCCGTGCAGATTAGCGAGCATGTCCAACATGAAAAGAGCAAAGCCTGTGAGTAAATTGAGTTGTTTGTTGCACGGTGTGGCCTTGATCATGCTGGTATCCCTGGTGCTGGTGGTGGGCTCCACTCCTGGGTGGAGCGAGACAGTCAGGATGGGTATCTATGAGAATGCGCCGCTGGTGTTTATGGATGTCCAGGGAGAGGCTTCAGGCTTCTTTGTAGATGTTATGGAGGAAATCGCCAGGGGTAGTGGCTGGAAAATGGAGTACGTCGCCGGGACCTGGAGCGAGCTGGAAGACTGGCTGCACAGGGGAGAGATAGATGTTGTCCCGGCCATTGCCTATACATCTAACTACGCTGAAATCATGGATTTTTCCAGGGATTCCCTGATCACCAACTGGGGGCAGGTCTACATACAGCAAGGAGGAAATCTCGCTTCCATCATCGACCTCGCCGGAGCGCGGGTTGGTCTGCTTAAGAGGGTTGCCCATAACAAGGCCTTCCAAGGGTTGATGCTACAGTTCGGTCTCGAGGTCTTCTACAAGGAGTACGACAGCTTTCGTGAGGTGTTCAAGGCCCTGTCCGAGGGAGCTGTCGACGCGGGAGTGGTGAACCGGCTGTTCGGGCAGAAATATGCCGACGGATTCGGGCTTGAGGCGACCTCGGTGTTGTTCAACCCCATCCCGCTGCATTTCGCTGTTGAAAAGGGGGACCCCAAGGGCTTGCTGCCGGAGATCGACAGGTGCGTGGCCGAGCTGCTTGAGAATTCTGGCTCCATCTACCAGGCTTCCCTGGAGCAGTGGATCGGCGCCCTGCGGCAACCCCGAATGCCCAGCTGGATCACGCGCGTGTTCATGGGCATCGGACTTTTCGCCTTCGTGTTTCTCGTGGCCACAGTGCTTCTGCGCATGACAGTGAAACGGCAGAACCTCGTGCTGATGGAGAAAAACCAGGCCCTGGAGCGCGAGATCAAGGAGCGTCAGCAGGCCGAACATGCCCTGCAGTTGAGAGAGGAGAAGTACCGTCTGCTGGCCGAGAATACCGCCGACGTCATCTGGACCATGGACGCGCAGCAGAAGTACTCCTATTTTTCCCCCTCGGCGGAGCGTCTCTACGGCTATACGCCCGGGGAACTGATCTCTCTTCCGCTGGAAAAACGTCTTGCACCCGAGTCCCTCGCCCTTGTGGACAGGATTCTTGTCAGGCGCAAGGAGCTGTGGGACTCGGGGGAAGTGAGCCTGAAGCCCAACAGGCTGGAGCTGCAACAGTATCGCAAGAATGGGGAGCTGATCTGGACCGAGGTGGTGAGCACCACTGTTCTCGATGAGAATGGCGCACCCCGTGGCGTTGTGGGTGTCACCAGGGAAATAACGGACCGTAAACGGGCTCAGCAGGCACTAGGGGAGAGCGAACGCAGGTTCAGGCAGATGGTGGTGAAGGCCCCGTACCCCATCTGCATCATCAACAGTGACGATTATGAACTGCTGCAGGTCAACGAGTCCTTTACCAACATTTTTCAATACGCCCCTACGGATGTGGACACGGCTGACAAATGGTGGAGCGCCCTGTTTCCGGACCATCACTACAGGGAACAGGTCAAGGGCTCGCTTGAGAGCGCCAAGCGGTTGTCCCGGGAGGCTGACGCTGAAGTGGAGCCCCAGCTCTGGAAAGTGCGCCGCAAGGATGGACAGGACAGGGAGGTCGAGTCCCGCCTCATCTCAATGGGCGACATAGACCTCATCGCCATGATAGACCTTACGCCGCACAAGGAGTTGCAGGCGCAGTTGCTCCTTGCAAAGGAGCATGCAGAGGCCGCCAGCAAGGCCAAGTCCCAATTTCTGGCCGACATGAGCCACGACATCCGGACCCCTCTCAACGGCATTGTCGGGCTCCTGCACCTTCTCAAGACCACGGAACAGGAGCAGGAGCAGACCCAGTTTTTGGACATGGCACTCCAATCTTGCAAGTATCTGACCATGCTCATGGGCGACATCCTGGATCTTTCCCGGGTGGAGGCCGGCAAGCTGGAGCTGCAGTCAGCGCCCTTTTCGGTCAAGGCGGCTCTCAACGCGGTTGATCAGTTGTTCCGCCCCGCCTTTGAGCAAAAAGGCGTTGAACTGGTTTTTACGCTGGATTCCCAGGTCTCGATGGAACTCAAGGGGGACTCCTCGCGGTTGCAGCAGATTTTGCACAACCTTGTAGGCAATGCGCTCAAATTCACGGAATCGGGCGAGGTGTGCGTGGAGTGCTCGGTTTTACCGAAACCGGCGCCCGGAAAAAACAGGCTGCTGTTCTCCGTGACCGATACCGGCATGGGCATTGCGGATGACAAGCTTGGTAAACTGTTCGAACCCTTTTCACAGGTGGACAGTTCCTACCATACCGGCAAAAAGGGCTTCGGGCTGGGGCTTTCCATAGTGAAGCGCCTGGTGGGGCTCATGGGTGGAAATATGTGTCTTGTCAGTGAGGAGGGCAGGGGAACCGCTGTTTATTTCACCGCGACCTTTGACGCCTCCCACAGGGATGTCGTGGAGGCGAAAAGCGGTAAAGCTGAGCAAACTGAGCCCGGAAGGCCCCTGGAGGTGCTGGTGGCCGAGGACGATCGCGTGAGCCAGCTGACCATGACCAGGATGCTCGAAAAAATGGGGCATCGCCCCCATGCCGTGGATGATGGGCGTCAGGCCCTTGCCGCGTTGCGTGACAAACGCTTCGATTGCGTCATGATGGACATCCAGATGCCCTTCATGGATGGGGTGGAGACCACACGGCGCATAAGGACCGACCATGAGTTCGCCCATGTGGCGGACATCCATATCATCGCCATGACCGCCTATGCCATGACCGGAGACAAGGAAGGCTTTTTCGAGGCCGGAGTCGACGACTATCTCTCCAAACCCGTGGACGTGGATGTTTTACGGCAGGTTCTGGAGAGGGTGAAAGTCTAGAGCATTTTAACTTTCATTTTGTATATACCCACAAGCTCTAAACCAGCCCTGAGCATCTTTTGCGAGAACGAAGCTCAGGGCTTTTCCAACAGCGTCAAAGAGCTCTTCATGTGTCCTGGCTCTCATTCCTTTCAGCAGTTCCTTTACTTTGCTCCACATCTTTTCAATAGGATTTAGATCTGGGCTATAAGCTGGTAGAAACCGATAAGAAGCCTGCTTGGCTTCAATGGCAGCGTAAGCATCCTGGGATTTGTGGGCTGAGAGATTGTCCATAATGACGATATCGCCAGGGCGTAGAGAAGGTGCAAGCACCTCTTTGATGTAAGCATCGAACATCTTACGATCTACCGCCCCAGGAAAGACAATACTCTCAGTTGAGCCATCAAGGCGCACCGAAGAAAGTACGGTTAAGGTTTCCCAACGGCCGCACGGGGCAGAATCATGACAACGCTCTCCATGGATAGAGCGTCCATACAGTCGTGTCATATTTGTTTTTACGCCTGATTCATCAAGAAAAATCAAGGAGTTCACATCCACAGTCCGTTGGAATTCCTCCCATTCAAGCCTAGACTTGACTATATCCTCCCGATCCTGCTCGCTTGCTCGCAGAGTTTTTTTTGAAAGCAAAACCAAGAGATTTAAGAATTTTATGAATTGCAACAAGTGAGCACTGCTTTCTGAAGTGCTGCCGAATCTCCTCCAGGGTGAGGTCCACGTTTTCGAGGAGAAGAGCTGTCAGTTCTCGACGCTCATCTTCAGAGAACATTGACGTTCTGTGACCGCGCTGTCGGGCTTCCATTCGTCCGTCTCGTTCAAATTCCCGGATCCACCGACTCACGCTATTTAGATGATACCCCACAATCTCGGCGATTTGCCGCCGTGGGAGTCCTGCCTCGTAAGCCCGTATAGCTATAGCCCGTACTTCCTTGTTCGCTGTTTTCATGCAAGTCAGTCTAGAATATTTTTAGATAATTTGAAAGTTAAAATGCCCTAGGAAAGGAGTCGGCAGAGGGAGGCCAGACCCCTCCGCAAACTTTCATAAAAAGACCCCGTGGCTTGCCACGGGGTCTTTTTATAGAGCGAAGCAAATGGGAGACCAAGGGAAGGAACCTTATGGTTGAGAAGGTTCCTTCTCTTGGGGTTTTTTTCCAGCGCCAGTTCTACAGACAGGAGTGCATCAGCTCCGGGATGCTGGCGATGTCCGGGCAGACCTGGATTCCGGCTTCGGCCAGTGCCTGGATCTTGCCCTGGATGCCGCCCCCTCCCTCCTCGAGGATTGCGCCGGCGTGCCCCAGTCTCTTGCCCTCGGGTGCGGTGCGCCCCGCGATGAAGGAGATGATGGGCTTGGGGTATCCGGTTCGCAACACGTGCTGGGCCAGGGCCTCTTCCGCGGCTCCGCCGATTTCGCCGAGCATGATGATCGCACGGGTGTCCCTGTTGTTGCGCACCATCTCTGCCAGGGTGATGAAGTCCACTCCCACGAAGGGATCACCGCCCACGCCTACGCAGATACTCTGGCCGAGACCCGCGGCGGAGAGTCTGGCCGCAGTCTCATAGGTCAGGGTGCCGCTGCGGGAGAAGACCGCGATGGGTCCGGGCGTGAAAACATCCGCAGGCATGATGCCGATTTTGGACTGGCCGGGAACGATGACCCCAGGCGTGTTCGGCCCCACCAGTTTGCTGGTCGAGCCCTTGAGCGCGGCGCGCACGGCGAGCATGTCGCTCTGGGGAATTCCCTCGGTGATGCAGACTATCCACGGCACCTTGTTGGCCGCGGCTTCAAGGATGGCGTCCGCGGCAAAGGCGGCCGGGACGAAGATGATGGAGGCGGTCAGGTCCGGGTGCTGCTGCATGGCGTGATGCACGCTGTTGTATACCGGCTTGTCCAGTACGCTTTCACCGCCCTTGAAAGGGGTCACACCGCCGATGACGCGGCTACCATAGCGCAACATGAGCTCGGTGTGCAACCTTGCGGCCCGCCCCGTGACTCCTTGGACCAGGATTTTGGATCCGGCCCCCAGGGGCAGGGGAGTGGGGGAGTCACCGGCCAGGGCGGCCGAGACCTGGGAAATGACAGGAGTTGTTTCAGGCCGCTCGAACGCCGGCCACCTGCCGCCTTCCGGTTTCACGCGTTCCAGGGCCTCCAGCGCACCGGTCATGTCCTCGCCCACGTGGATGTTCTCGTGCCCGAGGTCGGCGATGATCCTGCGCCCCTCCTCGGCCTGGTTGCCCGCCATGCGTACAACCAGCGGCTTTGCCGGGGGGTGGCCGCCAAGAGCCTCGCGCAGGGCCCGGGCAACGGCCTCGCAGGAGACGATTCCGCCAAAGAGGTTAAGGAATACGGCGCTTACCTGCTTGTTGGCAAAGAGCAGCTCAAGGGCGGTGCGCATGCGCTTTTCATCCGCGGCACCGCCGAGGTCCATGAAATTCGCCGCGGGCAGACCGGAAAAATTGAGCAGGTCCATGGTTGCCATGGCCAGGCCCGCGCCATTGACCAGCAGGCCCACCCATCCCTTGAGGGTGAGGAAGCTCAGACCGGCCTCGCGGGCGGTGTTCTCCTCAAGGGTGGCGTGCTCAGGCTGGTAGAAGCGCTCGAGTTCGTGTCTGATGTCGCGCACGTTGTCGTCTATCTCCACCTTTCCGTCCAAGGCCACCCATTGCCTGCCTGCTTCCGGGGACGTCAGAACCAGGGGGTTGATCTCGGCCAGAAGCAGGCCATAGTCCCGCACGGCCTTGTAGAGATTGCGCACCAGCTTGTGGAATCCAGGCCAGTCCGCCTTGTCGGGCTGGTCAGGATCGAAGAGATGGAAAAAGGCGGTACGGATCTGGTGTTCGCTCAACCCTTTTCTCGGATCGATGTTTTGCGGCAAGGGGCGCTTGGCGCCAGGTCCCAGATTCTCCACGTCCATGCCCCCGGCTCCAGCTGTGAGCACGAGGCTCTCGCGCTTTCTGGAAACGGTTATGGAGAGGTAGAACTCCCGTTCAAAGGGCATGCCCGGTTCAACGCGAACCAGGGGAACCTTGTGTCCCTTGATGTTCATGGCAAAGAGTTTGTCACAGGTGGGGCGCAGGTCTTTCAGACGCTCCATGCGCAGGATTCCACCGGCCTTGCCCCTGCCACCGGTCTGCACCTGGGCCTTGCAGAACCACGGGCCCTGGGTGCCCAGCTCAGGGATGGCATCGGTTTCCTTGATGAGGTCTTCGGGCCGGAGCAGCACCCCCTGGGGAGTGGATAGTCCGGCTTCATTGAACAGCCGCTTACTTTGGTGCTCGTTCAGCAGCATGGGAAGGCACTCCTTTTCGGCAATTTGCCGAGAAGTTTCGAGTTAGCTTGGATAGAACCGCTTCAAAGGCCAATTCTCGTACATGCATTGGCGGAAATATGCAAAATGCCACACAGGTGTTTTTCCTGTGATAGATTCGGGATTCGGCTACAACCCCAGATCCTGGTTGATGAGCACCACGATGACCCTGCCTTTAGGAAAGGATTTTTCCGAGATCGTCCAGGTGTTGCAGATTCGCTCTGGGCTCTTGCAGTCATGGCAGGCACCGGTTTTTATGCACGGGGTTTTCTTGTCCAGTCTGATGGAATTGGCTGGCGCGGCGTAGTTCTTGATGCGCCGGATGGCTTCGTCCACATCGCAAACGACCTTGTTCCGCCCGCAGAGCGCGATGACATTCCTGGGGCCAAAGGTCAGGGCGGCCACCCGATTGCCGATCATGTCCAGGTTCACCAGCTTGCCGGTCTCGGTAACCGCATTGGTGCCGGTGAAGTAGAGGTCCACCAGAAGGCCCCGGCGGCGCCTCTCCAGCACCTGCTCCGGGGAGACGCTCTTGTCGTACGGGTCTATGAGCTCCACGCCCTTGAACTTGTATGCGGTGGTGATGGCCTGATAAATGCCGTAGTCCTTGAAGGTTTGCGAGCCCCCCCAGGACATGCTGACCGGTGAAAGGTCCGGGATAAGGGTGTCCAGGATGAGCATCCTGGCCTCTTCCTGGTCATCCACCAGGTGTGCTTCGAAGTTGTTGGCCTCCAGGGCCTGCTTAACGGTTTCGAGTCGCATCAACCAATATTTACGTATCGGGTCCATGATTCGCTCCATTTTGGGGGAGTGTGGGCAACCGCCACCTTGCCGTCTCCTTGCGCTTGGGATATTCCAAGCGCTGCACATTGTCGGGGGGGCGTGTGCGACCTGCATCCTTATTTGTTATCCGGCGAAAAAGCCCGCACAAGGGGCTTTCCGCGCCAACCATGTTGGACATGAAAACCTAGCACAGGCGGCGACGCAGGCAAAGCCCGCGGATTGCGCCCCTTGTCGCGCCTGATCGCAAGCACTGGTGGTTATCCAAATGTTTTTACGTTTGTTGAGCAATCTTTTTGTGGGTATTCCCCTGGCCGGTCTCTTGGGTGGGGCGATTCTATTTTTGGTGCAGTCCATTTGGAATTTCAGGTCCGGGCCTCATGAATGGAAGGCCTGCACTGATTTCCTGCAATGGCTGTTCATGAAATGGAACATCTGGAACAAGATGGGTTCGTTTACCACGATGTACTGTGATTTTTCCATAGGAGCTCATATCGTGCTCCTCAGCATCGTGTTGGGGTTCATCTTCATACCTTTGGGCATTATTCTCGCCAGGCGCATGCAATAATTGAGACTCTACTTGACCCATAAAAAATCAATGATTACAATAAACCACTTTTTCATGACAGGAGGAGCGGAAATAAGGACAGTAAGGTCCTTACAAACAGACTGACCAGTCAAAAACGTTTCCGGAGGGGAGGCCAGCGATGACCGACACCGGCAACTATCCCAAAGCCCCGAACGACCTGAAGGGCTTCTATGAACTCATGGCCGCCACCCGCCCCGTGCGGTCCCGCCTTGTGCGGTGCGTGCTGGATCACGAGGGTATGGACAAACCCGATCCCGGGGATATCGAGTTCCTGCGCAACAGCCTGACCGCCCTGCAGGAAATTCCCCTGAAAAATGGCAAACCAACGGTCCTGCTGGACAAAGAGCGGAAGATTTCCATTGATCTTGGCTACGAGACCGGTGAGTTGGAAAAGGACATCCTCTACCTCGAACAGGGGGAGGAAGCCCTGCTCGATTACATGAGCGTGCTGCACCGGGATTTTTTCGAAACCGTGGCCAAAGGCACGGAGCTTCTTGGCGGCAAGCGTTTCAATTGCCTTGTCTCGGACCGTGACGGTACCACCAACAACTACTGCAGCCGCTATCTTTCTTCCATCCAATCGGTCTACAACTCCGTGTTCCTCTCCAGGTTCGCGCGGAAGTTGGTGGAAAAGCCCTTGTTCCTCACCTCCGCACCTCTGGAGAACGGAGGCATCGTCCAGATAAGCGTTAACCCTCCGGGCACGTTCATCTATGCCGCATCCAAGGGCAGGGAGTGCCTGGATCTTCAGGGAGTGCGCCACAGCAAACCTGTGCCTCCGGAAAAGCAGAAGATGCTCGATGAGTTGAACCGGAACCTGGACGTCCTGCTCGGGAAACCAGAGTACGAGAAATTCAGCTTCATAGGTTCAGGTTTGCAGCACAAGTTTGGACAGACAACTGTGGCGCGTCAGGACATCGCGGGTTCAATCGCTCCTGCCGAGTCCGAGGCTTTTCTGGAAGTCCTGCGGAGTGTGGTGAATGGCCTCGACCCCAAGGGCGACTGTTTCCGCATTGAAGACACCGGTCTGGATGTGGAAATCATGCTGACCATAGAGCATGAATCCGCGGGCACCAAGGATTTCGACAAAGGCGACGGTGTGGCCTATCTGGACGAATCTCTGGGCCTTGACCTCGGCAGGGGGCCGAATCTGGTGTGCGGCGACACGGGCTCGGACGTACCCATGCTCCAGGTTGCCCAAAAGCGCTCCGAGGACACATGGGCTGTTTTCGTGACCAGGAAGCGGGAGCTGGCGGAGCGGGTCCTGGATATATGCTCCGAGGCGCTTATCGTGCCTGAACCCGACATTCTGGTGACAATTCTCGGGCGTTTGTAGCCATGCGGGTGGAAGCGTTCCAAAGCCTATGATATTCTATGAAACGGACTCGGACTTGAAGTGAAGACACAAACGCAACCTTGCTAGCCGGCACAACGGGGGCTTGACCCATGGTAATGACGCACTGCAAAGGAGCGATTTTCGATCTCGACGGCGTTTTGACCGGCACTGCCCGGGTTCACGCCATGTCCTGGGAAGCCATGTTTAATGAATTCTTGAAAAAGGCGGCCCAGAAGGAGGGCAAAACTTTTCTGCCCTTTGACCGCCAGGACGACTACCTTAACTACGTGGACGGCAAACCCCGCTACCAGGGGGTCAAAAGCTTCCTGCAGTCCCGGGGGTATGAGCTGCCCTTTGGCTCGGCCGAGGACCCGCCGGACAAGGAGACCGTTTGCGGCCTGGGCAACAAGAAGAACCTGCTGTTCCAGGAGTTCCTCCGCAAGGAGGGTCCCATGGTCTACGAAAGCACGGTGGAAACCATCAAGGCTCTAAAGGGCCTCGGAGTGCGCGTGGCCGTGGCCTCCTCCAGCAAGAACTGCAACCTGGTGCTGGAGTTGGCCAAGCTGGAGCATCTGTTCGAGGTGCGGGTGGACGGCGTGTTGTCAGCCGAGCTCAAGCTCAAGGGCAAACCCGACCCCGACATCTTTGTCACAGCGGCGCAGATGCTGGGCCTGGAAGCGGGGCAATGCATGGTGGTGGAGGATGCCATCTCCGGGGTTCAGGCCGGAAAAACCGGCAACTTCGGCCTGGTACTGGGCATTGCCCGGGAGGTCGAGGGCGAACTGCTCAAGAGGTTTGGCGCGGACATCGTTGTCAGGGACCTTGCGGAGATCGACATCGAGGATATCTCCCGTTGGTTTCGTCAGGACCTCCTCGACGAGGGGTGGAGGCTGAGCTACCGTGGCTTCGATCCTGGTGAGGAGAAACTCCGGGAAACCCTATGCACCGTGGGAAACGGCTATCTCGGCACCAGGGGATGTTTCCAGGGCGAATCCGCCTCCTACAATTTCTATCCCGGAACCTACATCGCGGGCGTATATAACAAGATCCCCACCAATTTGCACGGCCGGGACCTGTACAACAACGACTTTGTCAACTGCCCCAACTGGCTGCCCGTGGAGTTCCGCATCGGCAAGGGAGAGTATGAAAGCCCCTTGAAGATGGAACTCCTGCACTACGGGCAGGAGCTGGACATGCGCGAGGCCGTGATGAGCTGGACCATCGTGTGCAAGGACAGCCTGGGGCGCATCACCCGCGTGCATTCGCGGCATCTGGCCAGTATGGCGGATCCCCATATCTGCGCCATTCGGTTCGACATCACGCCCTGCAACTATTCCGAGCCGGTGACGGTCCGGGCCAGCATCGACGGCAACGTGATCAACGACGGAGTGGCAAGGTACCGGGAGTTGAACTCCAGGCACCTGGCCGGGGTGGCCGCGGGTGCGGCCATCAGCCCCATGAAGGAGGCAGAGCGGGGCGTGTACCTGCATATGCGCACCAACGCCTCGGATTACGATATCGTGATGTGCGCCAAGACCAAGCTGCGTGAAAACGGCAAGGTGCTGGAGAACGAGAAGCAGATCGTCCAGGATGAGTGGAAGATCGGTGAGGAGGTGACGTTTTTCGCCGACGAGAACACGACATACTCTCTGGAAAAGATTGTCAGCGTGTTCACATCGCTGGATCAGGGGATCGAGGACCCCAAGGCCGAAGCCCAGAAGGTTCTGGATGGGGTCATGAGCTTCAAGGCGGTGCTCGCCCCCCATGCAAGGGCCTGGGGCAGGCTCTGGGACAAGGTGGACATACGAATCAACGGCGACCGGTTCGCGCAAAAGGTACTGCGTCTGCACTGCTACCATTTGCTGGTGACCGCCTCCCCCCACAACGTGCACCTGGACGTGGGCATGCCGGCCCGCGGCCCTGCACGGTGAGGCCTATCGGGGGGCACATCTTCTGGGACGAACTCTACATCATGCCCTTTTTCGAGATGCATCTGCCTGAAGTGGCCCGTGCCCTGTTGCGCTACCGCTGCGTGCGCCTGGACGCCGCCCGGGCCTACGCCGAGGAGAAACGGCTACAAGGGGGCCATGTTATCCCTGGCAGACAGCGGACGATGGCGGCGAGGAGACCCAGGAGCTGCATTACAACCCCGAGTCCAAGTCCTGGGGGCCGGACCTCAGCCGCAGGCAGCGCCACGTGTCCATCGCCGTGTTCTTCAACCTCTGGCGGCATGTGGTAAACACCAGGGACGTGAAGTTTCTGCGGGAGTCCGCTGCGGAGGTCATGCTCGAGATCGCCAGATTCTGGGCCAGCATCGCGGAATACGACAAGAAGACCGACCGCTACCACATCTCCGGGGTCATGGGGCCGGATGAATTCCACGAAAAGCTTCCAAACTCGGACACTCCTGGAATCACCGACAACGCCTATACCAACATCATGGTGGTCTGGCTGCTGGAAAAGTCCCTGGAGTTGCTGGAAGAGCTTCCGGAAAACGTGCTGGCGGACATCAAGGCCCGTATCGGATTCTCCAAGACCGAGACCAAAAAGTGGCTGGACATGACCCGCAAGCTGAACGTCATCCTCACGGAGGACGGCATCATCAGCCAGTTCCAGGGGTATCTCGAGCTCAAGGACCTGGATTGGGAGCATTACCGCAAACGGTATTACAGCATCCAGCGCATGGACAGGATTCTCAAGGCCGAGGGAGACTCGCCGGACAACTACAAGGTGGCCAAGCAGGCCGACGTGCTCATGACCTTCTACGTGCTCCCCCCGGAAGAGGTGCTACGCATTCTCAGGCAGTTGGGCTGCAAAGGCATCAAGGACGCCCGGGAGTTCCTGGCCCGGAACTACGAATACTACGAGGCGCGCACCTCCCACGGATCAACCCTGAGCAAGGTGGTCCACGCCGTGATCTCCAGCTATATCCACGCCGGTGACGAGGTCTGGGACTGGTTCATGGAGGCACTGCGCAGCGACATCTACGACACCCAGGGAGGGACCACCATCGAGGGCATCCATTCCGGGGTCATGGCCGGAACCCTGGACCTGGTGTACCGCTTCTTCGCGGGCATTGATGTAGGCGGTCCCGTTCCGAGCATCGATCCCCAACTCCCGCCTCATTGGCATACCCTTGGCCTGCGCTTCGAGCACAGGAACATCTGGTACGATGTTGAAATGGAATCCGACAGCTTGCGGATTCGCTCGGCCGGGAAGAACAGCAAGCCCGTGCATGTACTGGTGAGGGGCGAGACCGTGAAACTCGAACCGGGGAAGGACCTGGTGGTGGAACTGCAGCCCCGCCAGTGAATTGGAACGGATGATAAAAGGGCAATCGAGGGAGAACCTTTTGAAAAGATTTTCCCTTGGATTGTTCTTTCCAAAATATTCTGAAATAGAGAGCTTTCTTCTCGCCGGTCGTTGAATGGTCACCAAATGGAAATGTCTTTTCCGTGAAGACGCGGCAACGCGCGGTACTCCTGGAATGATGGCGCGATAGTATGGTGTCTTTGTTGGCGACGCAGGGAAGCGAGCCGGCTCTGCGGCTGCTTTCCCATGTGTTTTTGATTCGGTTCCACCCGAACAGGTGGAGCGGTCGCTGGCAGCTATGCGGTTGCCTTGGCCATGGCCAGGGCAACCTTCCCCTTGAGTTCGTCCAGATCCACGCTTTTAACCACGTAGTAGTCCGCGGCCGTGGATTTGACGTCATGTTGGAAGCTGTCATATGCGGTGGAGAGAATGACGGGGATGGAAGGATCCTTGTCCCGGACATCCTGTAGCAGATCAAGGCCTGAGCGGCTGGCGCCCAGGTTGATGTCGAGTATCAACACATTGGGGCGTTCGCGCTCCATGACCTTGATGATGTCCTCGAGTCCGTCGGAGGTGGCGACATTGTACCCCGCGGCTTCGAATTCATTTCTGTAGAGCAGGCGGATATGTTTTTCATCGTCCACGATCAGGCGATCTTGTTTTCACTCATCTTGCTTCTTCCTCGTTTGCACGTTCGAGAAGCGGGACCTGTGGTGCAAATCCCTGACCGGTCAAGGAGATTATCCCGGCTTGCCTTTTTTTCCGATACCATATTTATAGTATAGGGCTATGACAAAAGCAAGGCGTTCTGATTTTTGCGGAATGCGTTTTACCGCATCCGTACTGTGTCTGTTGCTGGTTATGTCGTGCTTCGGGTGTGCCGGCCCAAAGGGGCGCGAAACTCGCAGCCCTCCCTGGGCCTCCAGGCCTGGATGGCGCCCCGTGGCTTGGCATGCCGGGGAGTTTTACCTTGAGAGGGTATGTCAAAGCCGGGGCGGGCAATGACATGGTTGTCTATATCGAGGGGGACGGCCGAGCCTATGTGAACCGAAGGACGCCGTCCAACGACCCCACACCCGGCAATCCCATGGCCTTGCGGCTGGCCTTGGCAGATCCTTCGCTCCGGGTTCTGTATCTAGGCCGTCCCTGCCAGTATACCAGGGGGGGCGAGCCCCTGCTCCATGCGGTACTGGACCCTGGAGCGCTATGGAGAGGGACGTGGTGCGCTCAATGAACAGCGCACTGAACCAGGCAAAGGCAGAATTTGGCGTATCGCGCTTCCACCTGGCCGGGTATTCAGGTGGAGGAAGCCCTGGCTATGCTGCTGGCCGCCAGGAGGGACGACGTGGCCAGCATAGTCACTGTTGGCCGGAAAATCTGGATCACCGCTATCCTGGACCGATCTGACATAAGGTTACACCCCTTTCCGGGTCGCTCCAATCCCATTGACTTTTGCGTCGAAAGTCAGTGGAATCCCGCAGGTTCATTTTGTCGGGGGGGAGGACGAGATCATGCCGCAGTATCTGGCGCAGGCTTTTGTCAAAAAGCTCGACTCACCGGCCTATGCCAAGGTGGTGCCGGTGTCGGGCGCAGATCACTCCTGCTGTTGGGCCAGGCTCTGGCCCGAGCTGTTCAAGGGGTGGGTCCCCTGGCGGCCGGGCGGGCAAGTGACGCTGCACTAGGCGAGGGCTTAACCTCCGGAACGGGAATCCTTTGCCGCCACTGTGCTGCTACAACAGGTACCCCCGCGCGCGTAGGTACTGCAGGATGGTCTCCACGCCCTCGTCAGGCGTGATTTCCGTGGTGTCGATGTCGATGTCCGGACTCTCCGGGGCCTCATAGGGATCGTCCACGCCCGTGACTCCCTTGATCAGCCCCGCCCGGGCCTTTGCGTAGAGCCCCTTGCGGTCGCGTTGCTCGCATATCTCCAGCGGCGTGGAGACGAAAACATTGATGAAGCCGCCATATTTCTCCACCAGCTCACTGGCTTCGTTGCGGGACGACTCATACGGTGCGATGGGGGCGCAGATGGCGATGCCCCTGTTCTTGGTGATCTCGCTGGCCACGAAGCCGATACGCCGGACATTGAGATTGCGGTGCTTCTTGCTGAAGTTCAGTTCACTGGACAGATTCCGGCGCACTATGTCGCCGTCCAGCAGCGTCACCGGCCTGTTCTGGAGTTCCTTGAGCTTGACGTAGAGCACCTTGGCCAGGGTGGATTTGCCCGCGCCGGAGAGTCCAGTGAGAAACACGGTGAATCCCTGTTTGGGGCGGGGGGGGCAGGTGCGGCGAATTTCCTCTATGATTTCCGGAAAGCTGTACCAGTCCGGAACAGGGGCTTCGCGCGACAGCCGTTCCATCAGGTCCGCATGGCTGAATTCCACGCTCTTGATGCCGGGTTTGACCTCCTCCGGCGGCACGAACATGTTGAATTCCTCCACATACCGAAGAGGCCGGACAAGCAAAGGCTCGATGTCCAATTCATCCTTGTGGTCCTCGATGGCCTCGAACGCGGCTCTGCCCGGGTAGAAAGGCGATTCGGGGAGGGGGTCGTCATGGTATTCTTGCACAAGAAAGTGCGAGCACCCGTGATTGCGGTTGAGCAGGGCCTGCATCATGGCGCCACGCGGGCCGGCGCCGTGCCGGTGCAGGGATGTGAGATGCAGGAAGCCCAGGTTTGCGGGGAGGTTTCGCAAAAAGTGCCGCAGGCAGTGCACCAGGGTGAAATGTTCCACGTTGGAAAAGTCTATGGGACCGAGAAGGGGGGATAGCAGCAGCTTGCCCCCAGCTTCCAATGCCTCTGAGAGAAGCATTTCCCTGTGCATGCGGTGCAGTGGCTGATCGCACTGAAAGCCTATGATGGTTGTCCAGCCACGGTCGGAAAACAGGTTGTGCAGCTCTCCTGGAGTCTTTCGCAGGCTGGAGAAGTCGTAATGCTGGGGCATATGGATGCCTTCGAGATGCCCCCCGACGTAAAGGGTGTCCTTTTGCTCGAGAACCCTGGCCACTTCCGGGTGTCGAGCGGGGTCCGCAGTGCCGTATACGGCCTTTGCCTCGCGGCGCAGGTCCGGCTCCCACACATCCTGCACAAAGAGAACCGCAAGCATGAATCCTTCCTGGTCACGCAGTGCGATGGGATCCCCCTCTTTCAACCCCGCCGCCAGGGTGCGGTCTATGGGGAGTGTCACGGGCATGGGCCAGAACGCGCCATCGGCCAGACACATGGAGTCCAGGACTGATTCGTAGTCCTCTTTGTTCATGAACCCCACCAGCGGATACAGAGCCCGGTTCAGCAGCAGTTCGAGATCGCAGAGCGCATCGCCTTTGAGAAACAACGAGGGCATGGTGAGCGCGTTTTTCTTGAGCAGCTCGATGCGGCGAAAGTGCATAAGCAGGTTTTCGGCATTCGGCTGGCGCATGGATGTATTCATGATGTCCATTACTCGATCTGTTTAGTCATGCGAGTTTACATATTCTTTTTTCAGGGTATTACTTTGGAATTACGAGTCAGGCAAGGGGGAGGGTTTGGTGGGAGGGGATGTTGGCACCAGCCACGATGTCAGGAAAATGCACTGTGAGCCGGTTGCCAGCGATCTGATGTCCATGGATGTCGCGTGAACGACACTGGATCATTGCTCATCACAAATGGGAGGACGAACCCCCATCTGCTGCAATGTTTCTCGCAATTCCTTCGAGTTGAATGGCTTGGGCAGATATTGGTCCATACCCGCCTCCATCATCTTTTCCTTGTCGCCCTTCATCGCATGGGCCGTCATGGCAATGACCGGGGTGTTTTTGTTCCGCTCCCCGTTTTCACCGGAGCGGATACGGCGCAGGGTCTCCAATCCGTCTATACCCGGCATCTGGATGTCCATGAGGATCAGGTCGAATGTCTCCAGGCGCAGGCGCTCCAAGGCGTCCTTTCCGTTGGTGGCCATTGTTGCCCGGTAACCGGCCTTTTCCAGCATGCGCCCTGTCACTTGGCGGTTCACCTCGTTATCGTCCACCACCAGGACGTTTTTGAGGCAGACGTCCTTTTCTAGCTCGGAAACCAGGGGCGTTTCATCCATGACCGGAGAGACAATGATTGCGTCCTCGAGGGGGGGAGTATCGAACATGACCGTGAAGACAAAGGTCGATCCTTTACCCACGGAACTCTCGACATGGATTTCTCCACCCATGATGGCCACCAGACGCTTACAAATGGTCAGCCCCAGTCCGGTTCCACCGTAATGCCGCTTGAAGGAGCCGTCGGCCTGAGTGAAGACATCGAAGATGCGCTCCATGTTTTCCGGTGATATGCCTATTCCCGTATCCCGGACCATGAAGCGCAATGCGACCTTGCTGTTGGAGGAGCCGGACTCCGGATGCACGCTGACCGAGATGCTCCCCGAGTCGGTGAACTTGATGCTGTTTCCCACAAGGTTGAGGAGCACCTGCCGTAACCTCACTGCGTCGCCCATGAGCAGATCCGGGATGTCCTCATCGATCTCGTGAAAGATTTCCAGGCCTCGGTTTCGGGCCTGTCCGGACATGAATGTCAGGGTTTCGCGGAGCAGGGCGCGCAGGGAGAAAGGATCATAGGCGAATTCCATCCGGTTGGCTTCGATCTTCGAGAGATCGAGGATGTCGTTGATCAGGGTGAGCAGCAGATTGGCCGAACTCTCCATGGAGGAGAGATAGTCGGAGAGTTCCTCGCTGAGTTCCTCGGTGCGCATGAGTTCCGCCATGCCGAGGATGCCGTTCATCGGGGTCCTGATTTCGTGGCTCATGTTGGCGAGGAATTCGCTCTTGGCCTTGTTGGCCTGTTCGGCTCTCTCCTTCGCGGTCTTGAGTTCGTTTATGTCGTATTGACGCTGGATGGCCAGAGCGTAGATGGTCGCCAGGCGATTGACCACCCTGAGGTCCGCATCGGTGTAAGGGCGTGGGGCGTTTGCAAGTGATATCTGTCCCACCAGCTTGTCGCCGATCATTGCTGGCGTGGCCAGGAAAGAGGAAATGGACACATGTCCTTTGGGTATGCCCTTTGAGCGCGGGTCGCCGGTCAGTTCGTTGCAGATGATCGGCTCCCTGTTTTGCAACCCCCAGCCCCAGGTTCCGTAGTAATGTCTGAAGGTGATGGTTTTTTCCGGCATACGGCATTCGTCCCAGATCTCCCGCGTCATGGTGTGGCTGATGAGGGAGCCGGTTTTGGCGTCAATGTCACCGACGAAACCAAAGGGGCTGTCCGTGAACTTCCTTGCAGCTTCGAGGACATGGTCAGATATCTCCTCGATGGTTACCGAGGTCAGGATCAGGGCGGCCAGGGCGGAGAGTTCGCTCTCGATCTCTTTTTTGCGTTCGAGCCGCTGCACCATCATCTCGTAATCCGTGATGTCACGGACAACCGTGACAATTCCGTAGACATTATCGGAGGGCGTTTTGAGTGGAATTTTTTTTATATCATAGATCCGTTCCTCACCGCTCAAACTGCAGATGAACTTCGGGTTGTGAAAGCTCTCCCCGGTCAGGGTGCTTTTGTCCCCCTCGCGAATGCCGATCATACCTTTGTCGGGATTTCCTTCTATCTCCAATTTGCTGAAGCCGATTTCCCGGTCGTTGCATCCGGTCAAATCGCTGACCTGTTTGCCAACAAGGTTGGCCATGGCCTTGTTGGTGGCGATGACGCGAAGATTTCTGTCCTTGACCAGAATGATATCAGGGGTGGCGTCGAGGATGGAACGAAGCAGAGCCTCGGATGCGCGCAATTCATCCTCGGCCCTTTTACGGTCCGAGATGTCAGTGATGGTGGCCTGGCATTCGAGGATGCCGCCTTGTTCGTCCAGCATGGGAACAGCCGTGAGTTCGGCAAAAAAGGTCCGCCCTTCCTTGTCCGCTATGAACGTTTCCATCTTGAAGCTCTGGCCTTGAAATAACCGCTCCATTTTCTGCAGGTACAGGTTTTTGGAGATGGTGCTCAGGAAGGGAGCGAAAGACGAATCTATTAGATGGCTGCGTTCGATGTCCAGCATGCGGCAGGCCGTGAGGTTGACACGGGTGATGATACCTCCTCTGTCCAGAGAGAGGTAGCCCACCGGGGCGAAGTCGTAGAGTCGCTGATAGTTGAGCTGCGAATTCTGGAGGTTGATTTGCGTGAGCTTGAGCTCCTGGTTCTGGAGCAGAAGCTCCTCCTGATGCACGCCCAGCTCGTGAAGCGCTTTCTCCAGCTTGTTTTTGCTGATCTCCAGGTCCCTGGTCCTTTCACGCACCCTGTTGTTCAACTCCATGTGCGCCATTTCGAGTTCGGCCTGGTTTTTCTTTCTGGCCGTTATGTCATGCCCCACCATGGTGAAGTGCAGGGGAGTGTTCTCCTGCAGATAGGTCGGGATGAAGATGAGTTCGAAGTGCCGAAGCACTCCGTCGGGGGATTCGAACTCCACTTCGCCACGCCTGGTGCCTTTGAATAACCAGGTTTCCCTCTCCAGGAAAGCGGCGGCCTCGATGAATGGTCGCGCCCCGGGCGCCAGGGCAATAACCTCCCTGTCGGTCCTGTCCTGCAGATCCTTTCCCTGGAGGCCGAGAAGGCTGGTATAGGCCTTGTTCACATTGATCCACTTGCCCGAAGGATCTTTCTGACAGATCAGGTCTGGGCTGGCATTGGTAAGGGAACGCAGCCGCTGTTCCTTTTCCGACAGGAGACTTTCCATGAGCTTGCGGCGGGAGATGTCGTGAATCGTTATCAGGAGTGCGGGAGTTCCTTCGAAATCAAATGGCGCCAGGGAGAGCAGAGCCCAATAGGTTGTCTGGTCGGGTTTGCGCAGACGGACTTCATAGTCGTCCACCTTGCCGTCCCTGTCCAGGATTTGCAGAATGAGTTCCCTGTCTTCCGGATTGACATAGTAATCCCTTGCCTTACGTCTCCTGGCGATTTCCAGCGTTGTGTTGAACATCTCTTCAGCTTTTTTGTTCAGGTACAGGTAGGAGCTGTCGGACCTTCGGGTGAGGAAAATAGGCAACGGAGAAGCGTCCAGGAGCAAGCGGGTCTGCGAACCGTTGATTTTCTGCTCCCTTTTAGGGTGCTTCCTGTCGTTCATGTCGCGAATCAGTACGACTGTCGCATCCTCTTCGTAAGGGAGCGCGCGTATCTCGAAGAGGTGTTCCCTGCCCTCATCTGTTTCAACATGAAAGACAGTCGTCTCGGCGTTGTTTTGCAGACACTCCCTGATACATTCATTCAGCGGGGCGAACAGGGTTTCGGGAAGCAGCGTTTGTATGTTGTCATATGTGACAATACCGGTATGTCCAGCGAAGTATTTGCTTACGTTGTTCGAAAAGAGGATGCTGCCTGAAGAGGAGAGCACGAATACTGTTTCAGGCAATGTTTTTAGGATGTTATATTGGTCGCTCATCGCTTTTCCAGGTTGCATGCATCATTTTGAAGGAAAAAAATCATTATGCACATTCCAAGGGCCTTTGCAAGTAATGAGTCCTTGGAACTCGGAAATAAAGATTTGAGGTGTTGCGGACTTGCCCTCAATAGATCGTCAGGAAAGAGCAAAGAGTGCTGGGAGAACATGTGAAATTTCTTATGATCCTTTGTCAAAGTCTTATCGCCATGGAAAAAAACTGTGCATCCATAGGAGGTGTTCCCAGTAAACCTGTGTGTCTCAACATCGCGGATATTGGATGGTTTGGGATTGATGATATCTTGAAAGAGCGAATATGCCTGCCTCTACAGAAAACATATTGGCTTGCAATGGTTGGTTTTGGCATAAAATATCACCATTAACGTTTCTTAGGCTCAAGCATCACAGGATGTCAATTGAGAGTTCGGCATTCTAGCATTTCTGGTTTTTCACCGCCCTGGACAGCTCGGTGAAAATATGGGAAAATTTACTTATTTTCCAAAAACTCGACTGCCTCAATCAACTTCAACGAGAATAATCGTGAAATCCTTGAGAACCAAGATTTTCCTGCTAGTAGTGTTTGTCTTGGCCCTTGTGGCCGGGAGCGTGATGTTTTTTTCCAAGCAGGGCGTCGAAAACGCCATGCTGGATGCCGAGGAGCGTTCCGCCCGAAATGTTCTGCATCTGCTCAACCTGGACATTCAGGGCAGATACAAGACCCTCTTGTGGGACAAGGTGGGAGCGGTCTTGCAACGCAAGCAGATGGTCAAAAACCTGAATACATTGGTTCTTTCAGGTCTCCGACCTTTCCGCAAGCTGGCCTCCGAAGGGGTGCTGACCACCGAGGAAGCCAAGACCATGGCCATGGATTGGATCAGGCAGCTGAATTACAAGGGTGCCTATGTCTTTGTCTGCGACGACGACAACAAGGCCCTTCTGCACCCTGTGAAAAAATATGTTGGCCAGGATATGAGCCATATCAGGGACATCAAGGGGCGGGGCATGCTCACCGCCGCGCGTAAGGATGCGAAACAGTACGGCAGCGGGTTTGCCATATTCCACCAGAGACCCCCGGGCAGGGACAAAGTCATCAAGCAGTTCGCGGATTACGTCTATTTTTCGGAGTGGAACTGGCTGGTCGGGGTGGCGGCCTACATCCAGGACGTGGAAGACGAGGTGCGAGCAAAGCGCAAGGAGATGCTCGAGGTCCTGAGCCAGAGCGTGAGCAAGGTGAGGATAGCGGAGACCGGCTATGTCTTTCTCTTTTCCGGAGATGGAGAGTTTCTGGTTTCCCCCCCCGAGGCACAGTCGAAACATCTGATGGAAGCCAGCACGGAAAACGGAAGACCCTTGATCAACACCATGATGATGAAAGCCCAGAAAGACAGCGAGGACCAGATCGATTTCGTTCTGTATGAAAACGGCAACACCCCGGTGTTCATGGAATCCTATGCCAGCTACTTCAAGGCCCTGGATTGGTACATCGTCACGGTTGCTCCAAAGCGCGAGATCGCCAAGCCCGCACGGGACCTGCTGACCAATCAGGGAGCCATTTTCGGCGCAGTGCTCATAGTCGGACTAATTCTGGCCCTGGCATTCTCGGTAAGGCTTTCCGGCCCGTTGGCCCGCCTGGCCGAGTATGCCAAGGCCATCCCGGAACAGGACTTCACCTCCGAGGAGGCCCTTGAGTCACCCATCCAGGATCTACCCAAGCGTTATCACGACGAGGTGGGGAGGCTCGCGGAGTCCTTCATCTATATGGAACACTCCCTGCGCGAGAACATCAGGAACCTCATGAAGGTTACAGCGGCCAAGCAGCGCATCGAGAGCGAGTTGAGCATCGCCCGCGACATCCAGATGGGGCTTTTGCCCAAGATTTTTCCGCCTTTTCCTGAGCGTCCTGAGTTCGATCTGCACGCCTTTCTGCAGCCGGCCAAGCAGGTCGGCGGCGATTTGTACGACTTCTTCTTCATCGATGATGAGCATCTCTGCTTCAGTTTGGGCGACGTTTCCGACAAGGGCGTGCCCGCGGCATTGTTCATGGCCATAACGAAATCACTCATCAATGTGGTGGCGCAACGCAAACCTGAACCCGCTTCCATGATGTGCATGGTCAATAACGAACTCGCCAGGGACAATCCGAACTCCATGTTCGTGACCCTGATCATCGCCATCATCGACCTGAATACAGGGGAAGTGCAGTATGCCAACGGTGGCCACAACCGGCCCGTGCTGTTCAGCGGCAAAAACGGCGTGGACTATCTCACCGGAGTCAGTGGACCCATGGCCGGCGCCATGGAAGACATGCCATTCTCCCCGTTGGAGACCAGACTGGAGCCTGGCGACACCCTGTTCCTGTATACCGACGGTGTCACAGAGGCTATGAACGTCAATGGCGAACTCTTTTCCGACGAGGCCTTGCTTGACACGGTCAGAAGTCACGAGGACGCGTCGCCCGAGGAACTGATCCAGGTGGTACTGCGGGATGTGAAACAGCATGTGGGCGAAGCGCAGCAGTCGGACGACATCACCATGCTCTGCCTGCGCTACAATGGTCCCAAGGCATAGGAATATTGGCCTGTGCCGCGTGAACGATTTGAAGGTTTGCGGTTTTTCTTTTAGGATACTGAAGTGACACATTCCAGCAAATGACTTGGACTGGTCTCTTGGAGAACAAAATGAGAAAATTTCTTCTGGTGCTTGTCGCGTTTCTGCTCCTGGGTGCCCTTTCCCAGCCTCTTTTCGCGGCGGATACCCGGCAATGGCCCACCACGCCGGTTGCCAAGCCGGACGGAGGCAAATGGCGGCTCGCCTATTATGAAGGAGGGCAGTATCCGGACTACCTGGTCATTTTCAAGACCATTGTGCTGGGTTTGAAAAACCTGGGGTGGCTCGATGTCACCCTGCCCGAAAAAAACATGGGTCACAAGGAGTTCTGGGAATGGCTGGGCCAGAATGCAAAGAGCGACTTTCTGGAGTTCGTGCCGGACGCCTACTACTCCCCCGGCGACTTCGACAAGGAGCTCAGGCCCAAAGTCCAGGAGGAGTTGCTCAAGCGTCTGCAGGAGAAAAAGGACATCGACCTGATCTTCGCCATGGGCACCTGGGCTGGTCAGGATCTGGCCGTCGATGGCAACACGGTTTCCTCCATAGTGGCCTCCTGCTCCGATCCCATTGGCTCCGGCATCATCTCGAGCGTGGATGACTCCGGCCGGGACAACATCCACGCCAAGGTCGAACCAGAACGCTACGAGCGTCAGATCCGCCTGTTTCACGATATCGTGCCTTTCCAGAAGCTGGGCATTGTTTACGAGGACTCGCCCGAGGGGCGCACCTTCGCCGCATATGACGCCATCAAAAAGGTATCCGAGGAGCGCGGTTTCGAGATCGTCGAGTGTCACGCCCCCTTTAACAACGTCTCCCTGCAGGAAGCGCAGGACGGCGTGGTCAAATGCTACGAGGAGATCGCCCCAAAGGTGGACACCACATACATCACGGTGCACAGGGGCGTAAACGAGGATAGTCTCCCCAAACTCCTCGCGCCTCTGTACGCTAACCAGATACCTTCCTTTTCCATGCTCGGGGCCGACGAAGTGCGTCACGGGGTGCTCATGAGCATCGCCCAGGCCGGGTTCCGCTATGTGGGGCAATTTCACGCCGATGTCATCGCCAAGATCCTCAACGGCGCTAAAGCTCGTGAATTGAGCCAGCGCTGGCAGGATCCCCCCAAGATCGCCATCAACCTCAAGGTGGCGGAAATCATCGGCTACGATCCTCCGGTGGACATCCTCATGGCTTCGGACGAAATCTACGAGGACATCGAGAAGGGCACTGCGGAATAAGCCGGATTGTCCATTGGCGGTGCAACCCGCCGCGCTACATGCGACATGCGACCCTGGAGAGGACATGGTTCCCCTTCAGGGTTTTTTGTGTGCCAGGCATGGCGCGGATCTAGGAGGTGGAAGTCCTCTCCAGGCCCTGATGGTGGGAACTGGTAGCCGAAGGCAACTGCGTCGTCGCGAGGCGGGGTGGGGAGGAAGCTGGAGGCAAAAGTCGGACTCGACGAACAGAAATCGGATATAAGGCCGGTACAACTGGGTAATTCGGCATTGGACGAAGACGCCCCATAACCATTCGGAAGTTGTACAGGTAAATCCGGCGAGGCCCGACGGAAAGAGTCGCGTCTTACCCTGGGAGATCTCATTGCCTGTCGGGACGATCCCGACTACCTGGACGGCGATGTCCGGGGATGGGCCATGAGAAGTCAGCAGAGGCCATAGTAGTCCGTTTCCTTGGCGGGCAAAGGGCCGAATCTTTTGACCAAGGAGTAGTCGCTGACGACTCGACGAGCGTGGGACGCCAGGAAAGGTGGGAGGTCACGCCTCGACACACCCGGTAAAGGCGGAACCGGAACTGGGCACATCGAGGTACGCGAGCGCTCGCGGCGTTGGAAGGAGGACAAGCCTTGACGCAGTATCTCATGGAGTTGATTTGCCAACAGGCAAATCTCAATCAGGCCTTTAAACGGGTGAGAGCCAACAAGGGCGCGCCAGGAACCGACGGTATGACCGTTGATGATCTGTACGAATGGCTTTCAACCAACAAAGACGAGTTGATTGCGAGTCTGCTTGAAGGTACCTACCGACCGCTTCCAGTTAAGGGAGTGCGAATCCCGAAACCGGGAGGTGGAGTGCGACAGCTGGGCATTCCAACGGTGCGGGATCGTTTGGTGCAACAGGCCTTCTTGCAGGTGCTCACACCCATTCTCGATCCGTTGTTCTCGGAATCGAGTTTTGGGTTCCGTCCAAGTCGGGGCGCTCATGACGCTCTTGTTCAGGCACAACGATTCGTTGAGGACGGCCGTACCATAGTGGTGGACATGGATTTGGAGAAGTTCTTCGACCGTGTAAACCACGATATTTTGATGGCACGGCTGGCCCGTCACGTCAAAGACAAACGTGTCCTGCGGATCACCCGAGCCTTTTTAAACTCGGGCATGATGCAAGACGGAGTGTGCGTAGCGCGTGAGGAAGGGACTCCGCAAGGTGGTCCTCTGTCCCCGTTGCTTGCTAATCTGCTTCTTGATGACCTGGACAAGGAACTCGAACGTCGCGGTCACTGTTTCTGTCGGTATGCTGATGACTGCAACATTTATGTGCAGAGCATCAAGGCCGGTGAAAGAGTGATGGAATCGGTTACGCGTTTTCTGGAGAAACGACTTAAGCTAAAGGTCAATCAAGAGAAAAGTGCCGTGGATCATGTGAGTAACCGTAAGTTTCTGGGGTACCGTCTTCTGGGAAGTGGATGACTGGTCCTAGCACCCCAGAGTCTGGTCAGGTTCAAGAATCAAATACGTTGGATATTGAAACGTAACAGGCCGATGTCTTTCGAAGAAAGAATACGTCGTCTCAACTCGTACTGTATCGGATGGCTGGGGTATTTCCAGCTTGCGAAGTGCAAAAGCTTCCTCCAGGAGATGGAAGGGTGGATACGACGGAAACTACGTTGCGCACGCCTGAAGCAATGCAAGCGGGTTAAGACTTTGGCTGAATTCTTCATAAGTCTCGGTGTGAAAGAGTTCGGCGCATGGATGCAGGCTCTGTCGGGAAAAGGGTGGTGGAGAATGTCCAGAACCCAGACAGCGCATCAGGCAATGAACAATGAATGGTTCAGAAATCAAGGACTCGTCAGCCTGATAGGAAGATACCAAGTGTTACAAGTCAAAAGAAACCGCCGTGGTACCGAGCAGGTATGCCCGGTGGTGTGAGAGGGGGAAACCGCGAGGAATCCCCCTACTCGATTCTTTTCAGGCCGCACGCCGGACAGGCGCGTGGAAAGGGATCTTCAGGCCCGGGACACGTGAGGGACATATTGGAAATGAAACCGGGGGAGGGACCTTGGAAATGGTCCCTCCCCCGGAGTGTTGTTGATGACTGAGGAGCCTGATCAGCTCTCGCGTTTTGATTTCGAAAAGCCCTGGATGACGCGGTAGGACACCGGGGTGAAGAAGACTCCCAGCGCGGTGGCCACGATCATGCCCCAGAACACCGAGGTGCCGAGACAGTGGCGGCTGGCCGCGCCTGCGCCGGTGGCGATCACCAGGGGCAGGGTTCCGAAGATGAAGGCGAAGGCGGTCATCAGGATGGGCCGGAAGCGCAAATGTGCGGCCTCCAATGTGGCGTCTAGTATTGAAAGCCCCTGTTCGTGGCGCATCATGGCGAATTCCACGATGAGAATGGCGTTCTTGGCCACAAGACCGATGAGCATCACCAGGCCGATCTGGGCGTACACGTTGTTTTCCAGGCCCATCATGAGCAGTCCGAGCATGGCTCCCAGAACACCAAGAGGAACGGCGAGCAGCACCGCGATGGGGATGAACCAGGATTCGTAGAGCGCTGACAGCAGGAGGAACACCATGAGTACGGCCAAAGCCATGGAGATAACGGCCTGATTGCCCTGTCTGGCCTCTTCGTAGCTCATGCCGGACCATGAGAAACCATAGCCGTCCGGCAGGTGTTCGGCGGCCACCTCCTTCAACGCCTGCAGTGCCTGCCCGGAGGTATATCCCGGGGCCGCGTCGCCGTTGATTTCAACTGTCTGGTAAAGGTTGAAGTGCTGTACATATTCCGGCCCCTGGATGTTCTTGATCGTCACCAGGGTGGAGAGGGGTACCATTTCGCCGGTACTGGAGCGGACATAGTAGGTTTCGATCTGGCCGGGGTTGGCGCGGAACTGCGGCGCTGCCTGCACCATGACCTTGTACGTTCGCCCGAACTTGTTGAAGTCGTTGACGTAATACCCGCCGAGAAAGGTCTGCAAGGTGGTGAAGATGTCGCTGATGGTCACCTTCTTGGTCTTTGCCTTTTCACG
Organism: Desulfovibrionaceae bacterium; assembly: GCA_963674665.2. GTDB lineage: Bacteria > Desulfobacterota > Desulfovibrionia > Desulfovibrionales > Desulfovibrionaceae. The sequence continues at coordinate 386,920 of CAXXPL010000004.1, forward strand.
ATCCACCTCCACCTCCAACTGCGGTACATCATCCGAGAACGAGGTGAACATCCTGGTCAATTCCGGGCGCTTGCTGGCCTCGGCGATGAAGTCCTGGGCCACCTTGGCCAGATCCTTGATGTCGCCGCCGGTTTTGTCCTGCAGCTCGAAAGTGAAGCCGCCAGCGGCGCCCAGACCAGATATGGCCGGAGGGTTGAAGGCGATTACCACGGCTTCGGGCAGGTTCCGGAAATGCATGAACGCCTTGCCCAGTATGGCATCCACCGAGAGATCGGGGGTGGTCCGCTCATCCCAGGGTTTGAGGATGATGAACATGCTCGAGTTGTAGGAGCTGGTGGAGCTGTTGAGCATGTTCATGCCGCCGATGGTGAGGTAGTCGGTGACGCCATCGGCGTTGGCGAAATACTCCTCGATTTTCTTCATGACCTCGTTGTTGCGTTCAACTGATGCGGCCGGCGGGAGCTGGACCGTGACCAGGAAGTAGCCCTGGTCCTCCTCCGGGATGAATCCCGTGGGAATGCGCTCCATGAGCCCCCAGGTGGAGAATACCAGCACCAGGAGCACTGCAAGGGTAATGAACGCGAAACGCAGGGCGCTCCGTACGCCGAAGAGGTATCCCCTGGTGACGACGTCGAACATCTTGTTGAAGCCCCTGAAGAACCACTTCAACGGCCCCTTGCCTTCCTTGGCCGGTCCAAGCAAGAGGGCGCACAGCGCCGGGCTCAGGGTCAGGGCGTTGATGGTGGAAATGGCCACTGACACGGACAGGGTGATGGCGAACTGCTCGTACATGCGGCCGGTAATGCCCCCCATGAACGAAACGGGCACGAACACCGCTATGAGCACAAGGCTGGTGGCCACAACCGCGCCGGAAACCTCCTTCATGGCCAGTATGGAGGCCTCCTTGGCCGAGCAGCCCTTTTCATCGATGATGCGTTGCACCGCCTCCACCACAACGATGGCGTCGTCAACCACAAGGCCGATGGCCAGCACAATGGCGAAGAGCGAAAGGGTGTTGATTGAAAAATCCAGTACCGTGAACATGGCAAAGGTTCCGATGAGGGATACCGGCACCGTGATCATGGGAATGAGGGTGGCACGCCAGTTCTGCAAAAAGATGAAGACCACGAGCAGCACCAGCACCAGGGCCTCGTACAGGGTGGTCATGACCTCTTCGATGGACACTTGCACGAACCGCGTTGTGTCGTAGGAGATGTGGTATTCCAAGTCCTGTGGGAACTTGTTGGACATCTCCTTCATGGTGCCCCGTACCAGGTCCATGGTTTCCAACGCATTGGCGCCAGGGAGCTGGTAGATGAGGATGGAGCAGGTGTCCTTGCCGTTGAGGCGGCTGAAGGTGCCGTAGGTATCGGCGCCCATTTCGGCTGTGCCCAGGTCCTTGAGGCGGATGGTGGTTCCATCCGGGTTGGAGCGAATGATGATGTTCTGAAATTGGTTGACATCGTCGAGCCGCCCCTGGACACGGACCGAATACTGGAATTCCTGCCCCGGTGGGGTGGGGGGCATGCCCACCTGGCCCGCCGGAGCCTGCACGTTCTGCTCTTGGATGGCATTGATCACGTCACTGACACTGAGTTGCCGGTCAGAAAGCTTGGTGGGATCGAGCCAGATGCGCATGGAATAATCGCCACCGCCATAAACAGTGACACTACCCACGCCTTTGAGGCGCGACAGGGCGTCGCTGAGGTTGATGGAGGCGTAGTTGGTCAGGAACAGGCTATCGTAGGTATCGTCGGGGCTGGTAAGGTTGACGACGGTCAGAATGTTCGGGGATTGCTTTTTTATGCTCAATCCCTGCCGCGTAACCTCGTTGGGCAGTGTGGACTCTGCGAGGCTCACCCGGTTCTGCACGTCCACGGTGGCCATGTCCAGATCGCGCCCCACCTCGAAGGTCACGGTGAGCTTCATGGAGCCGTCGTTGGCCGAGATGGAGGACATGTACTGCATCTGCTCAGCGCCGTTGACCTGCTGCTCGATGGGCGTGGCCACGGTCTTGCTCACAACCTCGGCGTTGGCGCCGGTGTAGGTGGCCGAAACCTGGACCGTTGGAGGCGTGATCTCCGGGAACTGGGCGATGGGCAGCGAGAAAATGGCCAGGCCGCCCAACAGGGTTATGATGATGGATACCACCCCGGCAAAAATGGGGCGGTTGATGAAGAACCGGATCATTGGCCGCTCCCGGATGTTTGTGTTGCGTTGGACTCGGCGGGTGCCGCCGCGTCCTTCTTCTGCGGGGTCTCACCGAGCATTTGGTTCAGCGGCGTCAGATCCAGGGGCGCTACCTGGGGATCGACGGCCATGCCAGCGCGAATTTTCTGCATACCCTCGGTGAGCACCAGGTCGCCGTCCTCAAGCCCCTTGATTATGGTAATCAGGGAGCCGATCTCCTGCCCCTTGGTGACCATCTTGCTTTCCACGGTGTTGGAAGTGCCGGCGTTTTTCGCCGATACGACCAGGCATGTGGGCATGCCTTGTATTTCCTGGATGGCCCGCTGCGGGATGATGTAAACCTTTTGGCTGAGGGACGCGGCGATGCGAATCCGGCCGAACTGCCCGGGTCTGAGCAGGCCCTGGGGGTTGGGGAAGTTGGCTCTCAGACCGAGAGTGCCGGTGCTGGAGTCCAGAGAGGGGTCGACCATGTCGATCTTGCCCTTTTGGCTGTACAGGGTGCCATCGGGGAGCAGAAGCATGATCTTGCCGTCGCCTGTCTGCTTTTGATTGCTTTCGGACATCTTTATGTAGTGCAGGTAGTCCTGTTCGCTGATGCTGAAATTGACGTTGATGGGGTCCACGCTGGTGATGGTCGCCAGCAGGGTGTTTTCACCCTTGCCCACGAGATCTCCCGGCTGTGCCTGGGCACGGCTGATGCGTCCGGAGATGGGGGCCTTGATTGTGGTGTAACCCAGGTTGAGCTCGGCCTGCTTCACGTTGGCCTTGTCGCTGTCCACGGCGGCCTCGTTTTCCTTCACAGTGGTGAGGCGGGTCTCGTAATCGTCCTTGCTCACCGCGCCCTGATCCACCAGGCTCTTGAAGCGGGCGAGATCGTTTCGCGCATGGGTCAGTGTGGCCTCGTCGCTGTCCAGCTTGGCCTTGGCCTCTTTCAGGGACTGTTCATACTCGCTGGGATCGATGGTGAACAGCAGGTCCCCTTCCTTGACCGCAGATCCTTCGTCGAAATGCCTCTCCTGGAGGTAACCCTGAACGCGGGCTCGGATGGCCACGCTGTCCTTGGCTTCCACCGAAGCGGGGTATTCAACGATCATGGGGATGTCCATGGCTTCGACTTTGACCACGGAGATTTTGGGTGCGGGTGGGGGTGTTTTCTGTGCCGCCTGCTCAGCCTTTGGCGCGGCCTGTTCCTTTTTCGGCGGTTCCGTTTTCTGTTGGGCCGCCTCTTTCTTATCGGACTCACCGCATCCGGCAACCAGGGTCGCTGTGAGCACAGTGAAAAGAAGGAGGGTAGCGACACGATTGACAAGAACATACAACCTTTCAGGCAGCTGCATTATGCTCTCCTTGATGTTGGAGTCGATATCAGAAATGTTGGGACTCTATGGCCGAGTTTACAGTATAAGAAATACAGAAATTATAGGTCAGATAAAAAAGCATTGCAAGAAAAAAAACTAATTAATATCACACCTTCACGCCGATGTCACAAATGCTGCCCCAAACCTCGAATTTAGTACAAACAGGGTCGGATTGGAGAGGAAAACGGGGCGCGGAACACCATGAAGCAAGATTGTTTTGTTAAGGAGTCTCCCGGAATGAAATATTTCTTCAGGAAAAAAACATTCAGTCTTCCTGATCAGGATGCACACCCGCCATCATCAGTCCGATATTGGCCACCTTCCTTTCATCCGAAGCCGGGAATACATCCATGAACCGGCCCTCATAGATTACCGCTATGCGGTCTGCCAGCTGCAGAGCCTCGTTGAGGTCGCCGGTGACGAGCAGGATACCGGAGCGGGCCCTGGTCAGCAGCAGGTTGTTCCATACCGCCTCGGTTGCGGCGATATCCAGCCCCTGCGAGGGCTGCTCCGCGACCACCAGGGCGGGGCGCCGCCACAGCTCCCTGGAGATGACCATCTTCTGCAGGTTGCCGCCGGAGAGCTGCCAGGCCAGGCTTTGCACCCGGCTCGGGTGGATGTCGTGCTTTTCCATGAGCATGGTCATTGTCTGGGTGGCGCGTTTGCGGTTCAGCCAGAGCCCCTTGGAAAAACCCTTGCGGGTGGTCAGCAGCAGGTTGTCCACCAGGTCCATCTGTTCGGCCACCGCCAGGCCCCTACGGTCCTCCGGCACGTAGGCCAGGGACTTTTTCCAGGACATCTGGGCATAAAAGTTCCGCCAAGGCTTGTCCAGAATATGGATGCTGTCCAGGGGAGGCTTGCGCATGCCGCAGACCATCTCCACCAGAACCTTCTGGCCGTTTCCGGCCACGCCCACCAGGGCCACGATCTCGTGCATGTGAACGGTGAGGTTCAGGTCCTGCAGGCCCTGGTCCGTGAGATTCCGGACCTCCAACACGGGGCGTCCGGGCTCCATGGGTTTCTTGTCCACCTCCAGCAGCACCTCGCGCCCCACCATGCGTTGGGCGAGGTCCGCCTTGGAGGTGACCTGGGAGCGTGGGATCTCCGCCTCGATGCGCCCCTTGCGGAGTATGGCGATCTCGTCCGCTATGCTCAGGACCTCTTCGAGTTTGTGGCTGATGAACACGATGGCCTTGCCCTGTGCCGCCATGGCGCGCATTGATTCGAAGAGCCTGGCGGTCTCGGGCTCGGTGAGCACGCTAGTGGGCTCGTCGAAGATCAGCACCCGGCTGCGGCGGAAGAGCAGCTTGATTATCTCCACCCGCTGCCGCTCCCCCATGGACAGGCTGGAGACCTTGGCCGCGGGATCGATGTCCAGTCCGAATTCCTTTGCCAGGCGCGTCACCTCGGTATTCATCTTTTGGGGCGAGGCGTACAGGGTGTTCAATTGCCCCAGAAAAACGTTTTCCGCCACGGTCATGGAGTTCACCAGCATGAAGTGCTGGTAGACCATGCCTATGCCCGCGGCTATGGCGTCCTTTGCCGCTGTGAAGGACGCGGGTGTTCCGTCTACCTCGATGAAGCCCTCGTCAGGGGAGTAGCGCCCCGCGAGGACGGACATGAGGGTGCTCTTGCCCGCGCCGTTCTCGCCCAGCAGGGCCTTGATCCGGCCGGGTCGGATGTCCAGGGAGATGGCGTTGTTGGCGATATTCGAGCCAAAGCGTTTGGTCACGCCGCAGAGGCGCACCAACGGGGGCGCGTTTTCAAAGGATTGAGCTGTTTGATTGACAGTGTTCTCGGCCATGGCCTCAGTCCTCTGGCTCGATGTTCAGGCCCAGGGCCTCGGGCGCGTTGGTGTCCGCTCCGCGCAGGGAAGACACCGCCAGGGCCAGGATCGTGAGCACATAGGGGAGCATGAGCAGCAGCGAGGAAGGCAGGTGGGTACCCGCGGCCTGGAGTCTGAGCTGGAAGGCCATGACGCCGCCGAAGAAATATGCGCCCAGCACGGCCCGCCCCGGCTTCCAGAACGCGAAGATGACCAGGGCCACGGCGATCCAGCCCCGCCCCCCTGAGAGTCCGTTGGACCAGAGGTGGGTGTAGGCCAGAGAGAGATAGGCGCCGCCCAGGCCGATGAGGAATCCGCCAAGCAGCAGGGCCAGCCAGCGTAGCTTGAAGGGGTTGAGTCCGGCAGAGGACGCGGCCGCGGGCATCTCCCCCGCCGAACGAATGGCCATGCCCGTGCTGGTGCGGCGCAGCAGGAACCACAGGGCCACTGGCGCGACGAAGGACAGGTATACAAGGATGTTGTGCGAGAACACTATGGGCCCCAGCACCGGGATGTCCGAGAGCAGGGGGATGGCCAGCGTGTCGAAGCCCGGAGCGGCCTTTCCGATGAAGGGGGTGCCGAAATAGCTGGTCAGTCCCAGGCCCGCGATGGTCAGGGCCAGGCCCGAAACAACCTGATTGCCCAGGAAGGTGAGGCAGACAAGGCCGTGCATTGCGCCCATGGCCGTGCCGCAGAGCCCTCCGGCCAGGAGGCCGATCCAGGGCGAGCCGGTCACCAGTGAGGCCAGGAACGCTCCCAGCGCGGCGACGCTGAGCATGCCCTCCACGCCGAGGTTGAGGATGCCGCCCTTTTCCGTAAGCATCTCGCCCAGGGTGGCGAAGAGCACCGGCGTACCCGAATGCACGGTTGCGGCCAGCAGTGTGACGATGAATTCCAGGCTCATGCCGAAGGCGTCTCCAGTTTCTTTGATTTCGGCGCTTCAGTCCGCTCGAAGCGGTAGGTGAGGAAAAATTGTCCCGCAAGCACGGAGAGCAGGATCACTCCCTCCATGAGAGAGCCGAAGGCAGCGGGCACCTGCAACTCCAACTGGAGGTTTTCAACTCCCACGCGGAAGGCGGCCAGCAGGAACGAGGCCACGGCGATGGCAAAGGGATTGAGTCTGGCCAGCCAGGCCACCACTATGGCGGTGTAGCCGTATCCTGCCATGATGCTGGGTTGCAGTCGGTTGGCCACTGCCGAGGTCTCGATGCATCCGGCCCAGCCAGCATAGGCCCCGCTGATGGCCATGACCAGGGCCACGAGATAGGGGTAGGGCAGCTTGGCGTATGCGGCCACACGTACTCCGGAGCCGCTGGCCTTGATCTCGAAGCCTGTGCGGGTGAACTTGAGCATGGCCCAGAGCAGCACCCCGGCCACCACGCAGAACGCCAGCCCCCAGTGCTGCCGGGTGCCGGGAATGTGGCTGATGATGGCCGCCTGGGTAAACTCCTTGCTCATGGGGAAGCCGAAGCTGCTCGGGTCCTTCCAGATCCCGTAGATCAGGTAGTCCAGGAGCAGGATGGCCACGTAGTTGAGCATCAGGGTGGAGATGATCTCATTGACCCGCAGCCAGATGCGCAGCAGGGCCGTGATCAGGGCCCAGACCGCGCCGGCAAGCCCGGCCATGAGGAACATGGCGGGGAGCAGCAGGTACCAGGGGAGGTTTCCCAGGCTGAGGGCCACCCAGGTGGCGCCGATGGTCCCCAAGGCGTATTGCCCTTCGGCCCCGATGTTCCAGATTTGCATCCGGAAGGCCACGGCCACGCCCAGGGAGCAGAGAAAAATGGGAACAGCCTTGAGCAGGGCATCGGCAAGCGCCCAGCCCGCGCCAAAGGACCCCTGCCAGAGCACTGTCAGCCCCCGCACCGGGGAATACCCCTCCATGGCCAGGAGCAGGGCGCAGATCAGCAGGGAAAAGGCCAGGGCGGCCGGCACAACAGCCAAACCGCCCCAGCGTAATGGTTTTTCGCGTTTTCTTTGCCGCAATCCAAACATGTCTGGTTCGCGGTCTTATTCAGTGGTGCCGACGACGTTGTCCACAAACCAGGTCATGCCCAGCTTGTCCTTGTCGGAAAGGGACTGACCCTCGGCAACCGCCACCTCGCCGGCCTGGTTCTTGATGGGGCCGGTGAAGATGTCGTCCTTGCCACCCTTGATCTCGTCGGCAGCGGCGTTGACCATGTCCTGCACGTCCTTGGGCACCATGGCACCGAAGGGGGCGATGCCCACCACGCCTTCAGCCATGCCGGGCCACAGGGATTCGGACTTCCAGGTGCCTTCGGCGACCTCGGTGGCGAACTTGGTGTACAGGGGCAGCCAGTTCCAGATGGCGGAGGTGAGATGAGACTTGGGAGCAAAGGGAGACATGTCGGAGTTGTAGCCGATGGAGTATGCGCCGGCTTCCTGGGCGGCCTCCTGGGGACCGGGGGAATCCTGGTGCTGGGCGATGATGTCGGCGCCCATGTCCAGCAGAGACTTGGCGGCGTCCTTTTCCAGTGGGGGATCATACCAGGTCTTGGTCCAGACCACGTGGACCTTGGCCTCGGGGTTGACCTTCTTCACGCCCAGGGCAAAGGCGTTGATGCCGCGAACGACCTCGGGAATGGGGAAGGCGGCCACGTAGCCGATGATGTTCTTCTTGGTCATCTTGCCGGCCACCATACCGGTGAGGTACCGGGCCTGATAGATGCGGCCGAAGTAGTTCCCCATGTTGGGGGCGGTCTTGAAGCCGGAGCAGTGCTCGAACACGGTGTCGGGGAACTGCTTGGCCACCTTGAGCATGGGATCCATGTAGCCGTAGCTGGTGGCGATGATCAGGTCATAGCCTTTGCGGGCCATGTTCAGCATCACGCGCTCGGAGTCCGCGCCTTCCTGCACGCTCTCCACCATGGAGGTGGTGACAAAGTCCAGCTTATCCAGCCCCTGACGGCCGAGGTCGTGGGCATAGGAGTAGCCCGCGTCACCAACCGGAGAGACATAGATGAAGCCCACTTTGATGTTCTTTTTTTCGGCATGCACGGGGGCGACGCCGACCACCAGCACGGCCAGAGCCAGTGCGCACAACAGGAACTGGGGGAACCAGCAAGCTCTTCTCATTGCTCTTTTCTCCGAAATATTAAGTGGTTTGAAATGCGATTGCCCGATATATCGCGCCCCTCCAATGATAATCGAAGAGGTCAGCCCAGTTTGGGTTCCCCCGTCTTGGCCATGGGCTGCACGAACTGCAGCTCCATGTCCCAGGGGAAGAGGATCCAGGTGTCCTGGCTCACCTCGGTGACAAAGGTATCCACAAGGGGGCGTCCCTCCGGCTTGGAATAGACCGTTGCGAAGTGCGCCCTGGGCACCATGTCACGTACTGCCCGGGCTGTCTTGCCGGTGTCCACCAGGTCGTCGATGAGCAGCCAGCCCTCGCCGTCGTTCTCCACGCCCTTGAGCACGTTGAGCCTGTTTTCCTGCTTCTGCCAGTCGTAACTGATGACGCATATGGTGTCTATGAGATGTATGTCCAGCTCGCGGGCTATGATGGCGGCGGGGATCAGACCGCCCCTGGTGATGGCGAGGATTCCCTTCCAGGGGCCAAGTCCCATGAGCCGCCAAGACAGGGCCTTGCAGTCGCGGTGGAGCACATCCCATGGAACAGGGTACATCTTTTGGTAACGATTCGGATCTGGCACTCCTGGTTTGCCTCCCTCATTCATTGAAAAATTCCTGGAACACATTTTAACGAATCGGTATTCCAGGTATTGCGCCGAATATCGGGTTCAGGGGTACGGATGCGGTTACGTTATTGCGGCAACACTGTTCCAGCACGGCGGCGCTCAGGATTGAGTAATCAAATCTTGAGTGCGTGCCAAGTTTAGATTTCATGTCTTTTGATTATTTTTTACTTCCCGGCTCCTGACAAGGGTGCGGCCTTTCCAAGTCGCGGGCGCATTGTGTATTATCCATAGCCTGATGGAGCGGGCCGGATCGGACCGGCCATGCTGGATCTGCGCTTCTTCCCGGGGATACTCCCTCGGGGGGTGCGAAAAACAACACTTGGAGGTGTCCATGCGGCCTCATGTCATGCTTGGCCGATTCAAGAAGGCCCTGGCCACGGAGCGGGCCACAAAGGGCGAGGGCGGCGAGTTCCGCGATGATTTTTCCAAGAAGATCAAAATGTTCACCCCAAACTGCAGTGTCATGGGCTTTTCCAACAAGGGGGAGATCTCCATCAGGCGGGACCTGAAGCTCGTTGATGCCGACGACCTCCTACCCTCCCTGAAAGGGACCGGGAACTCCTGGGTGCTGGTGCGGGGGATACACGAGCTCGCCGCTGTCAGCGCCTTTGCCGAGCAGTTCGCTATCTACCCCATGCTCGTGGAGAGCATCTGCACGCCGGGGCAGCGGCCCAAGCTGGACGAATACCCCGGCACCCTGTGCCTCGTGTTCAGGCTGCTGGAATACGACGAGGAGTTCAAGCGTGTGTGCGTGGAGCAGGTCAGCGTCGTTGTGCAGGACGACCGGTGCATCACCTTCCAGGAGGGGGAGAGCACCATTCTGGACCGGATCGCTGTGGACGGTATGCAAGGAAGGGGGCGTCTCAAGTCCTTCGGCTTCAGCAACCTGGTGTTCACCATCCTGGACGCCGTGGTGGAGCAGTATTTCATTACCGTGGCACGCATCACCGAGGACATCGAGGAGTTGGAGGAGCAGGTGCTTACGCGGCACAGCTCCGAGACCCTCATGGAGATTTACCGCCTCAAGCGCGAGGTCCTGTTTCTGAAGAAGTCCCTCATGCCCATGCGCGAGATGGTGGCCCGCTTCAGCATGGAGCACCAGGACCTGGGCGACAAGAAAAAGATGTTCTACCTGGGCAGCCTGCAACAGGACCTGCTCCAGGTGGTGGACGCGGTGGACACCCTGCGGGAGATGCTCTCCGAGATGCTGGGGGTGTACATGAGCCGCGTGGACCTGCGCATGAACGCCGTGGGGCAGGTGCTCTCCGTGGTGGCCACGGTGTTCATCCCCATGACCTTCATCACTGGGTGGTTCGGCATGAACTTCCCGAACCTGCCGTTTCTGGACAAGACCTGGGGCTATGTGGCGGCCGGAGGCTCCATGGTGGTGCTCTCCGTGGCCATGGTACTCTATTTTCGGAAGAAAAAGCTCTTTGATGTCAAAGAATAATCATATGTTAGGGAGAATGTTTTCCGGGGGGAAACCTTTCAAGAAAGGTTCTCCCCTCGGGCCCCCCTTCCAAAGATTTTATAACTTGATTGATATTACGAAAGTGGGGAGGGCTATACCATAAATCCCTCCCCGAAGAATTTTGCAACTCTTTCCTTACATTCCTACGGCTTGATATAAACATAGCCCTTGCGCTGCAGGTCCACCAGCTCGAACAGCCCCCCCGGGATGATCTCGCAGCCGGGGCAGAGCCACTCCTCGCTCAACTCGAACTTGTTCATGGCGTTTCTGCACACGCGGATCTTCAGGCCGCGCTCCAGCAGGGCCGCAAGCTTGTCCGCATGCTCCCCGTCCTTGCCCATGAGCTTGATGCCCGGGCCGTTGACCACCAGGACCACTGAGAATTCCTGATCCTTCAAGCCTTCGAAGTAGTTGTTCAGGTTGGCGATGGTGATATTCAGTTCAGGGGCGCCGTTGTCAAAGTGAAATACCGCGTCGTAGTGCATGATCGTGCTCCTATGGTTCCTGATGTGGATCTGGCGATTGGGTTTTATTTTTTCATGGCGTATACCCCCTGCCGCCCCGCGTGTCACTGTTGCGGGAGCGCCACACCCGCCTTCTCCACCCCGTGCACCGCGAATGACGACCCGCTGAACCACAAGGTCACAGGATCATCGTGATTTTGTAACACGCGCCGTCTATTGGAAAATATCAGCAATGCGGCTTTGTGCGAGTGTCTTGCGTGAAAGGAGTATCAAGAGTTTCGATGTGCGTGAACTGGAGCAATCCCTATGAGCAGCGGGCAGGGGAGTGGATGCGGGGCAATCTGCACGCCCATACCACCCCCCACAGCCCCTGCGCGTCCATTCCGGGGGAAGACCTGTGCCGGGTGTATCAGCAATGCGGACTACATTTCCTGAGTCTATCGGAACACATGACAGTGACCGCCCCTTCCTGGAACGGCTTGACCATTATTCCGGGGGTGGAGTGGAACTCCCGCACCACCTACCTGCCGAACAGGGCGCTGACCTACCAGCATCACATAGGTGTTCATGCCCTGGACATCGCGGTGCTGGACGCCGCGGTCAGGTGCATGGCCCCTGAGGTCATGACCAGGGAAGTGGGGGGCGCTGACTCCCTCCTCGTGGCCAACCACCCCAACTGGCTGCTTCAGGAGCACTACGACCAGTACACCCTGCACCTCCTGGCGCCCCGCCTCGATGGGGTGGAGATCTACAACGCCCTCCAGGAGTGGGACGAGGGCGAGGCCGACGCCACCAACCGCTGGGACCGCCTGCTGAGCACCGGCGCGCCTTTGCTCGGGTTTGCGGGGGACGATTCCCATGCAGAGGCCGAGGCCGGCAAGGCCTGGATCACGGTGTGTTCTGAGGAGTCGAGCCCGCAGGGCATTTTCCGGGCCATCAAGACCGGCAATTTCTATTGCTCCACCGGGGGGCGGTTCGAGGACATAGGCCGGGAAGGCGACACGGTCTTCGCTTCCCTGAGGGAGGAGTCGCGCATCCGGGTCATCGGTGACGGCGGCAGGATGCTGCTCCAGTATGTAGGCACCGAGGTCCACTGGTCCTTTGACAGTGACCGCACGAGCTACGTCCGCATCCACGCGACCAACCGGAACTGGGAGCAGGCCTGGAGCCAGCCGTTTTTCCGTACCGCCCCAAATGGCTCGTGATCCGAAGAATCGTCGTTTCCACAGTTGATGCCGTCATTCCCCGCGTACATCCACCCCGTGATCCACGGGGAGGTCCAACCTTACGAACACAACCGAAATGAAGGAGCGTACAATGTCGGAAGAGACCAAGAACACCCGGACCGATGTCAACTCCCGGATGAACCGCCGCAATTTCATCAAGGGCACCGCCGCCGCGGCCGTCTTCGCCACCGCAAGCGTGGGCCCCTGGTTCATCAAGGACGCCCTGTCCAGCTCCGGCGAGCTGAATCTGTTCACCTGGCCCGACTATTCCAAGCCCGAAGTCATCGCCGCCTTTGAAAAGGCCACGGGCATCAAGTGCAACGTGACCAACTACAGCACCAACCAGGAGTGCATGAACAAGTTGCGCGCCTCCCGCGCCACGGGTTTCGACATCGCCCAGCCCTCCATCACCGAGCTCCTGCTGCACATGCAGTACGACCTGTACGCTCCCATCGACGAGAGCAAGATTCCCAACCTGAACAACATGGAAAAGGCCTTTTACGAGAAATCCGCCGAGCTGGGCGGCGTGTTCGAGGGCAAGCGCGTGGCCTACCCCTATGACTGGGGCACCGAGGCCACGGCCTGGAACACCGACAAGGCCAGCTTCAAGTACGGCGAACTCTCCTATGGCTCCATGTGGGAGGATCAATACGAGGGCAAGGTCACCTGCCGCCCCCACTCGGTGTTCATCGGCGCCGGCCTGTACCTGGACGCCATCGGCAAGATCGAGTCCAACCGCATGATGGACAGCTACGAGTCCGAGGAAAAGATGCGCAAGATCTATGACGAGATCCTCAAGTTCCTCGTAGACCACAAGAAGAACATCAAGATGTTCTGGAACAACGCCCAGGACCACCAGCTGGCCTTTCTGCAGAACGGTGTGGTCATCGGCCAGACCTGGGATGGCCCCATTATGACCATGAAGAAGGAAGGCAAGCCTGTGTCCTACATGGCCCCCAAAGAGGGCGCCATGACCTGGGTGGATTCCATGGCCATGGTCAAGAACGCCAAGAACGTGGAGCAGGCCTACGCATTCATGAACTGGGCCATGACCCCGGAGGCGGGCGCCACCGTGGCCAACGCCACCGGCTACAACAGCGTGGTCAAGGGCGCCAGCGACCTGCTGGACGAGGCCACCCGCAAGAACTTCAAGGACGCCTATCCTGACAACGCCCTGGAGAACCTGTGGTGGTACCGTTCCGAACCCGAGTGGTTCGTGCCCGCCCGCACCGAATACCGCGACAAGTTCCAGGCCGCCTAGCACGCGATGAGACTGTGACGCGAGGGGCGTCCGCTGCACAGGGAGCGCCCCTCCGCGTCTTTCATTTTTCGTCGGCTCGATGAAGTGAACGGCGGCTCGAGACGAATCGCCGATGGTTCAGATGTTATGACCGGAGGAAGTGCAATGGGACAGGATGTGGAACTCAGCAATGTGGGCATGCGTTTTGACGATTTCTGGGCCGTGAAGGATGTGAACATGCACATCATGGACGGTGAGTTCTTCAGTTTTCTCGGGCCGTCCGGATGTGGCAAGACAACCCTGCTCAGGCTCGTTTCCGGGTTTCTCGATCCCACCGAGGGGCAGATTCGCATCAGCGGCAAGGACATGCGCGGCATCGGCCCGAACAAGCGGCATACGGCCATGATTTTTCAGAACCTCGCCCTGTTCCCCCTCATGTCCGTGGCCGAGAACATCGCCTTTGGCCTGGAGGTGCGGGGTGTGTCCAAGGCCGAACGCCTCAGGAAGGCCGCGAGTTTGCTGGAACTGGTGGACCTCCCCGGCGTGGGCGACAAGCGGGTGGACGACCTCTCCGGGGGGCAGAGGCAGCGCGTGGCCATTGCCCGGGCCCTGGCCGTGGAGCCCGCAGTGCTCATGCTGGACGAGCCCCTCTCGGCCCTGGACCTGAAGCTGCGGCAGCACATGCGCGCCGAGCTGCGAAAGATTCAGCGCCGCACCGGGGTCACGTTCATCTACATCACCCACGATCAGAGCGAGGCCCTGACCATGTCCGACAGGATCGCGGTGATGAGCGAGGGCAGGATAGAGCAGTTGGGCACGCCCGATTCGGTGTACAACAACCCGGAAACCCCCTTTGTGGCCTCCTTTGTGGGGGAGACCAACTCCTTTGCAGGACGGCTCGTGGAGGCGGACGCGGACAGGGCCGTGGTGGAGACTCCGGTCGGTCACCTGCAGTGCCGCAACCCCGGGAATCTGGCCCAGGGCGCCGAATCCATCGCGTTTGTGCGGCCCGAGACCGTGTTTTTCGCCAACGGCAGCAAAGGGGACAACATGCTGCGGTGCAGCGTGGAGAACTGGAGCTTCGAGGGCGCCTTCATCAACATTTCCCTCAGGACCAACTCAGGGCACGGCATGGTGGTGCGCCTGAACAACAACGGTTCAGACCTGGAGCTGCGGGCAGGGAAGAGCGTGGACGTCTCCTTCAACGCGGAGCATACCCTGTTGCTGCCGGGGCAGGCTGGATTGGGTGGACAGGGGGGAGGGGCGGATGCGTAAGTTCTGGCAGGAAGGCCTGCGAAGTTTCGGCGGCATCGGACTGGCTTACATCCTCATCGCTGTGGGAGCCTGGATGCTGCTCATGGTGGTTGTGCCCCAGCTGATCATGCTGGATTACTCCCTGCGCCCTTTGCTTTCCCTCAAGGATATGGGGGGGCCCAAGGATGTCTGGACCCTGCAGAACTACATCTTTCTGTTTTCCAACCCCTTGCACAGGCTGATCTTTCTGAAGACTATCTGGTCCAGTCTGCTGGTCACGTTCTTTGCCCTGAGCATCTGCTACCCCATCTCCTACTACATCGCCAAGGTGGCCAAGGGTTCGGTGGTGGGGTGGATGATGATCGGTCTGATCATCCCCTACTGGATCAACGAGCTGCTGCGCCTGTTCGCCTGGCAGCTGATCCTCTCGGACTCCGGCATCCTGAACTACATCCTCATGTGGCTGGGCGTGGTCTCAGAGCCCCTGAACTTCCGCTCCGGCAATGGCGCGGTCATCGTTGGCATGGCCTACGCCTATGTGTTGTTCATGGTCTTTCCGCTCTACAACGCCATGGAGAGCCTGGACAAGAACCAGATCGAGGCGGCCCGGGACCTCGGGGCCTCCTGGCTGACCATCCACCGCCGCATCGTCGTGCCCCATGCCAAACCGGGCATCGCGGTGGGCTGCATCATGACTTTCATGCTGGGCGCCGGGACCATTGCCGCGCCCCAGCTTCTGGGAAGCCCCAGCAGCTTCTGGTTCACCGAGCTCATCTACACCAACTTCGAGACCGCCAACTGGAACCAGGGCGCGGCCTATGCCACGGTCCTCGCGGTGCTCTGCCTGGTCTTCATGTTCATCATGCTCAGGCTCTTCAAAGTTAGCCTCAAGGAGCTCAGCCGATGATCTCGTCCAAGAACGTTCTCAATATCATGACCATCGCCTACCTGGCGCTGTTCTTCGCCTACCTCTTTCTGCCCCTGATATTCATGGGGCTGGTGGCCTTCAATTCCAGCAGCCTGCCCCAGGTCTCCCCATGGGAGGGGTTCACGCTGCACTGGTTTTCGGAGCTGTTCAAGGATGACCAGATGTGGAGCGCCCTCACCAACAGCGTCATCGTGGGCGTGTCAGTGGTCTGCATCTCCGTGCCCGTGGGACTGGCCGCAGCCCTCATGCTCACCAGCATGCACATCAAGGCCAAGGACTACCTCTACGCCATGTTCGTGTCACCCATCCTGATGCCCGGGATCGTGCTGGGCATCTCCACCTTCCTGTTCTGGGACAGGGCCTTTCTCATCACCGGGGGGCTGTGGACCGCCATCATGGCCCAGTCCTCGTTCATCAGCGCCTTTTGCATGCTGTTGATCATGGCCCGGATCCAACGCTTTGACAGAACCCAGCAGGAGGCGGCCTTTGATCTTGGGGCGTCCCATCAGCAGGTGTTCTGGAAGGTGACCATCCCCTTTCTCAAGCCCGCGCTGTTCTCCTCCATGGCCCTGTCCTTCATGCAGAGCTTCGAGAACTACAACACCACGCTGTTCGCCATCGGGTTCGACCAGACCCTGCCCATCTACATCGGCACCAAACTGCGGGTGTTCATCAGCCCCTCCATGAATGCCCTGGCCGTGATCTTCATCCTGCTCACCATCGGCGGGGCCGTGCTTTACGAGTACCGCCGCATGATGGAGCGCAGGGTGCGGAACGAGCTGAAAAAAAAGGAAAAGGCCGCCAGAAGATCCACCGGCGGAGCGCACCCAAAGGCCGAACCGGCCATGAGCGCGTAGGAAACGGAGTTTTGAGGCAAGAAGGATTCCGGGGGAGGAATTTTTGAAAACGTCCCTCCCCCCGGATAACATTTCTGAATCTGTTTTTAAAATCCGTAGCGCTTCTTCATGATTTCGCTGGTTTCCTTGATAAAGGCGAAGATCTGCTCAGCATCCCGTACTTCCAGCGAGCCGGTGCCGCAGCTGGAGGTGACAATGGCGCGCTCGGCAATGGTCTGTTTGTCCACGCCCTTGGAGGCCAGGAGGTTCATGAGGTCCTCGAGCTTGTCGGCCAGCCCCTCCGCGGATTCCTGGTGCACCACGGCCGAGGAAGGCACGATGCCCCAGGCCAGGACCCCGCCCCTGTCAAAGAGTTCGTTCACGCTTTGCGGGTACATGGCGATGGTTTCGCCGTATTCGTAGGCGTCGAAGTTGACGATATCCACACCCGCGTCCACCAGGATGCTCCATTCGGTGTTGCCGCAGCAGTGGGTGCCGGGAATGCCGCCTTCCATGCGCACCGCATCCACCACCTCGGCCAGGTGCGCCACCACGTCCTCGCGTTTCACCGAGACATAGGTGGAGGAGCCGAAGGCCGAGAGGATGGGCTCGTCGATGAAGCAGATGACATTTTCAGCGTAGGGCGCCACCTGCTGGATCTGCCAGCGGGACTTCATGGCCATGGCCTTGACCACCACATCGCGGAACTCCTCGTTGTAGTAGAGGGCGCGCTTGTTTTCATCCACCGTGGCCAGGGCGAAGCTGATGGGGCCGGTGGTCTGGACCTTGGCGTAGGGCAGCTTGAAGTCCAGGGCCTTGAGCCGCTCCATGCAGCGGTGGAATCCCAGGGCGTGGTCGGGGCTCAGGGCCAGGGCCGAGCAGTCCCCGGTGCCGTCGTCCGGGTCCATGGCGGTCATGTAGGTTTCGTAGAAGGCGCCCAGCTCTTCGGAGGTGTCGCCGCTGGTGTCGCAATACATGCGGTTCTTTTCACGGTCGATGACGATGCAAGGCAACCCCTCGCTGTACTGGATCTCCATCTGTTCGAGCAGGTCGCGTTTGGGCAGCTGCGGCCAGATGGGAGCCTGGGGCACATTGGCAAAAACGATGTCCAGGGCGATCTCGGGGTCTGTATGGGGCATGCTGCCGATGGCCGTGGCCAGAAAGCGCGGGGCTGTTTCCATGGGCGCGTTCCTCCTCGTGAATTCGGTTGCGGCGTTGCGCCGGTTGTCCTTTCTTCGAAGTGAGCGGGCATATGACGATCCCCCAAGCTATACCGGCATGTTGTGCAAGGGGCAAGTATGGAAAAAACGTATCACGCATCATGCTGATACACATAGACATGCTTTTACGACCAGTGTCGCGTTCACTAATAAACTGGCAACAAATGATGCAATGAAAACGTGACACTGGGGGAGGTCGCAGGACCGCCCCGACGCAATGGGCGGCGTAAGCGGGTTGAAAACGACGTTTTTCAACTCGCAATCCTTCACAAAATTCATGTCCTTGAATTTCGCGAACATAACACTGGCTGGCATTGTTGTAGAAAAATTCTAGAAAATCCTTGCAACCCAAGTCTGTCTCGGGTACGTGAAAGCAAAAATGTCCGGCTTCATACAATCAATGTTTTGCATGATCACTGGCACGGGAGCCCATGAAAAGCTTTTCTTTGAAGGGAAAAACCTCGCCGATCACGGAGTTCAAGGCCTTGAGCCCGGACGCGCGGCTCATGTCGCGGGAGTTGGCCGAGCAGGTGGCCCGCTCTCCAGGGTTGTTCCGGAATTGCATTGTCCTGCTCGACCTGGAGACCCTGGGCGAAGGAGCGGGAGAGCTCGATCTCCCCATATTGGTCCAGGCCATGCGCGAGGCCGGGATGCTCCCCGTGCTGGTGCGCGGAGCGGCGGAAGGGCTTGCGCAAAAGGCAGCGGAGCTGGGACTGGGAATGGTGGGCGAAAAAGCCTCCAAGCCCGTTGAGACAGGCGGCCGACACGTGACCATTTCACGCCAGCCCGTGCGCTCCGGTCAGAAGGTCTACGGCATGGGCGGCGACCTGGTGGTGTTCGGATCGGTGAATCCTGGAGCCGAAGTCCATGCCGACGGGAGCATCCATATTTACGGGGCGCTTCGAGGCAGGGCACTTGCCGGAGTCCTGGGCGACACCAGGGCCGGCATCTTCTGCCAGGCGTTTCACGCGGAATTCATATCAATCGCCGGGCTCTACCGCACCAGCGACTCCTTTGATCAGGAGCTGGAAGGCAGGCCCGCACACATATCACTGGAAGGGGAGCGCATGGTCATGCTCGCCATGACCTGAGCGGAGACCCGATCCACGAAGCAAGGAGAGTGCGTTGGCACGCATCATCGTTGTCACTTCCGGCAAAGGCGGCGCCGGAAAGACCACAACCAGCGCGGCTGTCGCCGCGGGACTGGCGCACAAGGGACACAAGACCGCGGTGGTGGATTTCGATGTGGGGCTGCGCAACCTGGATCTCATCATGGGGTGCGAGCGCCGCGTGGTTTATGACCTGGTGAACGTGATCAACGGGGAGGCCAAGCTCTCCCAGGCGTTGATCCGTGACAAGCGGCTGGACACCCTCTCCATACTCGCGGCGTCACAGACCCGCGACAAGGACGCCCTGACCCAGGAAGGGGTTCAGGCGGTGATCGAGGAGCTGGCCCAGACCCATGACTACATAGTGTGCGACTCTCCGGCCGGGATAGAGAAGGGCGCGCTCATGGCCATGTATTTTGCGGACGAGGCCATTCTTGTGACCAATCCCGAGGTCTCTTCCGTGCGGGACTCGGACCGCATGCTCGGACTGCTGTCCAGCAAGACCCTGCGCGCCGAGCAAGGGGGCGAGCCGGTCAGATGCAGGCTGGTGTTGAACCGCTACGACCCTCTGCGTGTCAGGCGGGGGGAGATGCTCAGCCTCGATGACGTGCTGGAGATCCTGGCCATTGATCTGCTCGGCGTGATTCCCGAATCCGGGGCTGTGCTGCATGCATCCAACAGGGGCGTGCCCGTGGTCATGGATTCCAACAGCGACGCGGGGCAGGCGTATGCGGATGTGGTTGCGCGATTTTTGGGCGAAGACAAGCCCCAGCGGTTTGTCGCCCCTCCCAGGAGGAGCTTTTTTGCCCGGTTGTTCGGGAGGTGACGGAGATGGGCATGCGCTTTTTTGATTTCTACAGGAGCCGTACCAAGAGCGCCAACACAGCAAAAGAGCGCCTGCAAGGCATTGTGGCCATGGAGCGCTTTCAGAACCGCGGCCATGAGTATCTGCCACGGATGCGTCAGGAACTGCTGCAAGTCATCGGCAAATACATGGACGTGGAGCGGGAAGATGTCCGCATCGATCTGGAAAGCGAACAGGGGCGCGATGTTCTGGGAATCAACATCCCCCTTCCGTCAAAAAGCTGTGTGCGGCGGAACATGCCCCATACTGACACCGCTACCGAAGCCGGAGGGGGCGCTTCCGAAGCCGAACTCGATGGCGGGGCCAAGGCCAGGCCGAGCGAGGAAGAGGCGGGCAGTACGGCAAGATGATCCATAAGGACCCGGTCCGACGCGACAACGCCTCGACAATGGTCGCCGGGCCGGTACTGTTTCAATGATTTCTGACAATCGCATGGGGGCATCCCTTTTCAAGCGGGGGCGCTCCTAAAGGAGCATTGCATGAGCGGCCTGTTCGGAAACATGCTTTTTGTGGGAGTTCTGCAGATAGCATGTATTGTGTTATGCTTTTTCCTGCCCGAGTTCCTGTTTCGGATGTGCGGCAAGGATCGGACCTGGCACGTGCCCATGTCCTCGCTGCTGCTGATAGTTTCCGTTGTCGCGCTTACCTGGTTGCATGGAGCGGGCGCGGATGTCCGTGTCCGGGCTCACGAGGTGCCGGAGGTGGAGGTCGTGGCCAAGGCTCCGGTGGAAACGCCTGCTCCCCCCCTGGTGGCTCTCGAACCGGTCCGGAAGCACGAGATAACCACCCGCATGGGAACCATGCCCCTTCCTCTGCAAAAGCCCGCCACCCTGGCCCTTGATATCCAAAACATGGGGCCGGAGAGTACCTATACCTGCTCTTTCGAAGCATTGGACGCCAACGCCGCCTCTCCGCTTCCCGAAGGCGCGCTTCAGGTGGAGGCTCTGTCCGTGAAACCCGTGGTGGCCGCAAACGCCACCGGGCATTGCTCCTGGCGCGTGACCCCCCTAGCTCCCGGCGCCTATGTCCTGCGTGTTACCGCAAGCGCCTCGGACGCGGTGGATGAAAAACAGGCGCAGGAGTTTCTCGTGGAGGCGCACCAGGTCGCGCGGGTGGACAGCGAAGCGCCGGTGCGGGTGTACTACTCCCGCATCGAGGGCAACGACGAGGCCCTGGCGGAAAAGCTCCGCTCCGCCGGGTTCCACAACGTCAAGGCAATGGGCCTGTGGGAGACGCGCTCGGAGGAGCAGTACGTGTTCTACCGGGACTCCAACAAGTCCTTCCTGGATGAGCTGTTCGTGGAAATCGGCATTCCAGCCGTACAACCGTACTACTATGACGGCGACAATGTCGGCGGCAAGGTCAAGGACATTTTTGTTGCGCAAAACGATCTGGAATTTTTGGTCATAGTTCATTGAGCGGACAGAAAGAGGCCCCAACCGTGCCGGGATTGGACTGATGACGGTTCGGAACCGGCCCTTGAGCGAGGTGCTCCATGTTGACGAAATCGACGGACGGTACTAAATTCTATGATTTGAAATCACGACATATTTGTTTGGATTCGTTTTCCCGACAAGGCGAAATTCTTGAGGTTCGCGTTTCGCAACACAATTGGCCGCTTCGGAAAGACGACCCCCTTTACAATGGTCTGGAAGCCTCCGAGGCGTATGGTGACATGGTAGACAGGAAATCCATTCGCAATGTTCTCGACGAAGTTCTCAGCTCCGAGGATGAGAAGAATATTCCCGGCATCGAGGCATTGAGCACCCTGATTAATCGCCGCCTCCCTTCAGGGAAGGCTACCCAGCGGATCATCGCGGATAATTTCATCATCCTCGACGACGATGATGATGTCTTGTCAGAGACCGAAGAGCAGGCCAAGATCCGGAAGAGCGCCACACACATGCTCCTGGAAGAAACTCTGGAGGATCTTGGCGCGGCCAGGAAGCGCCTGGGCGACATGCTCGCCAACAAGATCGAGTATGGGGTCACCAGGTCCGAGATCGTTGACCAGGCCTTGCAGATCGTGCTCGAGGAGTTCCAGGACAAGGGATTGGACAGCACCCTGGTGCAGAAGATTCTCAAGGTTTCGGACAAGAATTCCTAGCAGTCGATCAATCAACCTCTCTTCCTTTCCATGCGGCGGACCCGGTTCCGCCTCTTGCCTTTTTCAAACACATTCGAAACATGCAAGGAGCAGCCATGAATTCGCTCCATTGGACACGACACAGCCTTGTGAACAGGCTTCAGACCCTTGCCCTGCTGGTGTTTCTGGGAGCCTACCTTGCCCTGCTCGGCTGGTTGCTCTGGGGGAGCCAGGGCATGGTCTGGCTGATCCTGATGGGGGGGCTTTTCGCCCTGTTCAGCCCCACCGCGTCGCCGCAGCTGATCATGCGGATGTACCGGGCCAGACCCCTGGAGCCCTATGAGGCGCCGGAGCTCTACCGGGTCATGGAGGAGCTCGCCCGCAGGGCCGGGCTGCCCGCGCTCCCGGTGCTGCACTATCTGCCAAGCGGCATGGTCAACGCCTTTGCCGTGGGCACGAGGAACAGGGCCGCCATAGCGGTCACCCAGGGCCTGCTGCGCAACCTGGACATGCGCGAGCTTGTGGGAGTGCTGGCCCACGAGATGAGCCACATCAGCAACAACGACCTGCGGGTCATGGGCCTGGCCGACATGGCCAGCCGCCTGACCAGCATCCTTTCCACCGTGGGGCAGATCCTGCTGCTGCTCAACCTGCCGCTGATCCTGTTCTCCGAGGTGCAAATCAACTGGCTGGCCGTGTTCATCCTCATCTTCGCCCCCCAGATCAGCGCGTTGGCCCAACTGGGGCTCTCCCGGGTGCGGGAGTACAACGCGGACCTCAACGCCGTGAGCCTGACCGGTGACCCCGAGGGTCTGGCCCGCGCCCTGCTGAAGTTGGAGAGGATCCAGAAATCCCTGCTGAGCAGAATCCTCATGCCCGGGTATCGGATCCCCGAGCCCTCGCTGCTGCGCACCCACCCCCCGACCGAGGAGCGCGTCCGCCGCCTCAGGGAGCTGCAACAAACCGATGGCGGCCCGTTCATGGACCAGGACATGTCGAACAGGGGGCCGGGGAATTTGGGTAGCGGAAACAGACGCCCCCCGAAGTGGCATATCGGCGGCGTCTGGCATTAGAGCATTGTGACTTTGATAAACTCCTAATGCTCTGCAAATCTTTGCTTCGAAATGCTTGTGGACTGGCTTTGTCAGCTGTTGAAGAAGTATTTCAAGCGTATGATTTCTTCGGTTTTATGGGCCATTATGCGTCCAAAGAACTCCGCACGGTGTTTCTGCCCGCCAACTTGGCCTGGTACAGGGCCTTGTCCACCCTGGCCACCAGATCATGGATCGCCTCGCCGGGTTGAAATTCGGCAACACCCAGGCTGGCTGTCACGCACACCTGTTTGTGGAATCTCTCGTTCTCCAGAATCGAGCGAATCTTTTCGGCCAAAATTGCGGCGTCCCGCCAGCCAATTCCCGGACACAGGATAAGAAACTCCTCTCCGCCCCATCGGCCCACCTGGTCGGTTGCCCGGCAGTTTTCCCGGAGAACATGTCCCAGATTTATTAGGACCAGATCGCCGATTTGGTGTCCGTGGGTGTCGTTGATGTCTTTGAAATGGTCGATGTCCAGGAGCACCACGGCATAGTGGCCACCATAGCGTTTAACTCGTTCCGTCTCCGCCGCCAGAGCCTCGTCCATGTGTTTGCGGTTGCGCAGGCCGGTAAGGGAATCGGTGTGAGCCATTTCTTCCATTTCAACGGCGAGTTGCGTCAATTTGCCGAAGTAGTCGTCCAGGGTGTCCACCATGCTTCCGAGGGCGCTCGTGATCCGGGCAACTTCCCGCGTGGAATTGCGGCCCACCGCCACCAGGTTGTCGCGCAGCGCCTCCAGGTTGTGTTGCCCCTGAGCGTAGGCCAGCACGTTTTGCACGATGACCGTGTAGGGCCCAAGCAGGCTGCGCAAAACAAGCAACAGGGCCAATACCGCTGCCAAGGCGGCTGACAGCCCGCTGGCGTAACCAAATTTTTCCAAGGACAAGAGCCTCTTGTATTCCTCTTCCTCCTCGAAAACCACTGTAAAGGCGCCCGCAAAGCCCTGCCCCAGCTCATCCAAACTCAGGGGCACGGTGCGCTGGACCGAAGAATTGATTGCCGAACTGGTTACCACTTTTTCACCGGTGTATTGCAACACATCCCCTTCAGGGCCGATCAAGGTCCGGAGCAGGTTCGGGGTCATATAGGATGCCACTGTCACGACGCCCACAGGCATATCGTCGTATTTTCGCACCGTTCTGGACGCCACCAAGGCTGTTTTACCTTCCATGACGCAGATGTCGAAGAACACGTCTTCTTCAAGTGCTGCGGTGAAATACTTGGAGTCCCCGACATTGTCACCGAAACGGAATTCATCCGGCGCCCGGGACAGGACAATACCCGCGATATCCGCGAATTGGATGCAGTCCACCGCCCCCACAAAGGACTTGCTCCAATCGTAGAGTACATTGTTGTCCGCCGCCTCGACCGCGTGGATGATCTCCCCGGGCCTGGAAAGAGTGACGGTGATACGGATCATTTTTTCCATCTGGTTCTTGATCGCCCTGGTCGCTGATCGTGCCAGGGAATCCTGATTGGCGATCAAGGAGGCCTCGTAACCGGTTATGACGCGTTGCAACCCCAGCACATGGAGAATGCTCAGTACCGCAATGGGTATGAGAATGATGAGGATGAGCTTGTTTCTGAGAGACATTGAGCAGGCTATTGTTTCAGCGCTTGGCGGACAGTGTCGTAGAACGAATCGCCTCTTGCCTCGAAGCCAGCCGCGCTCCATCCCAGGACTTCGCGCATCTTGCGGCAGAATGCATGGTCGCTGGGCATGGAAGTCAGGGCCTGGCGATATTTTGCCACAAATTCTTCGGACGCCCCGCCAGGAGCCACAACGGCATCCAGGGGAATGGGATCGGACTTGGCCAGGATCACAAACTTATCTCCATGGTTGCGCGCAGCGTTAAAGTAGGTACCGTCTGACACCGCTCCCACGTCAATGGCGCCCTTGAGCAGGGCTTCGATGACCCGGTCGTGTTTTTTTAGAAAAAATACTTTGCCAAAGTATTGGTCCGGAATAATCCCTTGTTTTGTCAATAGCATGTTGGGGTAGGCATATCCTGATGTGGAGCCGGGATCCGTAAAGGCGAAGAGCTTGCCGCGTGCCTGTTCCAGCGAGGTGATGCCGCTCTGTTTGTGGGTAACGATGTACGATTGATAAAAGGGCATGATTTTGCCCGTGTCCGCGTTCAATTCCATGTATGTCGCGATGTACTTGATGGAGGGAATCTCGTTTTTGATCTTTACATAATTCAAGGTGTTTATCCAAGCGATATCCACAGTCTCCTCTTTCAGCCGCTGGGCAAGCTCCATGTAGTCCCTTGTAACCACGGCCGTTACCCGGTCTCCTGTGCTACTGCTCAGGTAATCGGCCAAGACCGACATGACGGTGTACAGCTTTTTCGGGTCATTGGAGGGAAAGATCGCCACCTTGACATCTTGTGCCATCGCGTTGGAAGCCACACACGCCACCAGCAGGAAGGTGAGAATAGTTTTTTTGATCACGGCTCCTCCCCTTTTGCGCGGTTTTTGGAATTTTGTGGAATTTTTTAGTATAAATATAACAGTTGCGACTGTAAAGTCCATGATCACTCATTATTTTCTTGGGTAGAAAACAGCGATCTCCTCCTTGGTTTCATGGCCTGGATTGTTATTCGGTCGGCGCAATCGATGTTCAGCACGAAAATGCATGCCGAGTAACGGCTCGAGAGGGCGGGGCAAACCTTTCAATGACAAGCATGGGTAAAAGCGGCAGAATATCGGTAACATTCCTTTTGAGGCCGTTCTCGTCGTTTTATGTCCGCTTTGCGCTGTGGATGTGTAAAAAACGTCCACAATCTGGCTTGTCGATAAATACGCCGAAAAGAAAAGTCGTATTAACCCGATGGGTTGTCTTTGGAGTGCCAATTCCTAGGATGGGTCCGTTCCTGTCCCCATGAATCAAATGAATGTCACTGTGTCGGAGAGTTCCACCATTGTCATGAGGGCCTGGTGGGCAATGAGGGTGTCCGGCGCTTCGTAGCGAACGGTGCAGCCGTCCTCGCCGCGTTCCGTGCCTGGTACGCCCATGGCCTGGTCCGCGCCCGATGACGTGGTGAACTCCACCTCCACCATCACATGCCCCTCCATACGCCAGATGGGGGGCGGGGAGACGCGTGAGAGCGCCGCCTTCACGGCCTGGCGGATCAGGTCCTGGCACTTTTCCGGAGTATGGGTTTTTACGGAGTAGGCTCCCACAGCCTGTTTCAAGGCAACTGTTTCCACTCCCGGCAGGAGGTTCTCGGCTTCTGCGCATGCCGCAGCGTCTCCAGCCACCAGCGCCACCGGGGTTTCGAAGTATCCGGCCAGGGCTGCGTTGATACCGATCTCACCGACCTGCACCGAGTTGAGCCGTATCCTGCGCACGCGCTGGATGTAGGTGTGGCATATGCACGCGTCCGGCGTTCCGGCCATGGCGTGGGCGCCGAGGAAAAAGACCAGGTCGGTTCCCTGCTGCACGCCTTCCATCATGCCCAAGGGGCGGGGCGCGCCGATCACGAGCCGCACGCGGGGGTGCAGCATGTCGGGTATCAAGTTCAGCCCCACGTTGTGGGAGTCCGCAACTGTCACCGAGGTGGCGTTGGCATCGAAGCAGGCCTCGGCCGCGGCGTTCACTTCCCGGGTCATCCATATTCTGGCCCGTTCGTACTCCCGCTCACCCGGGCGGGTATGCTCCTGCCGAGCCACCCCTCCGACACCTTCCATATCGGCACAGATGAAAATGCGCATTCCGTGTCTCCGGACTGTTGATCAAGTTTGGATTTGCGTTTGAAAAGCCTATACGCCTTCCGGTTCAACTTGAACAGCTGGAGCTTAAATAGATTTTTAAAAGGTGATTTTCAATGCGGTGGTTTGATTAGCTAAAATTTTAGTTGAAATTGAGAGTTGTTTTCAATAAGGTCCGACCACTTCGGTTGTCTCACCATTTGGATGGGGCAGGGGAGTTGGTAGGGCGCAAGCGCCTCTTTGTTTGGGTAAGGAAGTACGTGGGGGAGAGTGAAAACCGGTCTTCGGATGCGCTGCGCAGCGCCCCGGCAACAAGAAAGGGGGCGGCGGATTTTCGCCGGAGCGGGGCTCGGACCGGATAACCAGGGTGAGACGCCTGTCGTCTCTAAACGGAGTGGAACATGTTCAAGGAGGACTCGTTGTACAGTGTCGTCAATGGCCGCTGCAACGCGGTGGTCGTGACCACGGTGCTTCATGAGTTCGCGGAATCGCTGGGTGCGGCGGTGGATGCAAAGGACCCCCACACGCGCATGCATTCGGAGGAAGTCGCGGAAGTGGCCTATGCCCTGGCATTGGCCCTGGGTCTCACACCCGCCATGGCGGACATCGTTCATGTGGCCGCTCACTTGCACGACGTGGGCAAGATCGGCGTGCCCGACGCGGTACTGGCCAAACCCGGCATCCTGGACGACGAGGAGTGGGCCATGATCCGTCGGCACCCGGAGATGGGTGCCGACATCGTTCGCCCCGTGCGCTCCCTGCGGGAATGCGGCATCCTCGAGATGATCCTGCATCATCACGAGCGGTTCGATGGGCGGGGCTACCCCCACGGGCTGAGCGGCCTCGACATACCTTTGGGAGCGCGCATCATCACCGTGTCGGACAGCTTCTCGGCATGCTGCAGAGCCGCCCCTATCGGGTGGCTCTGGTTTTTGAAGAGGCCTGCGAGGAGATTCGAAAAAACTCCGGCTCCCAGTTCGATCCAGCCGTAGTGAACGCATTCTTTTCAATAAAGAGGAGCTTGTACGGAATGATGGCGCAGCCCAACGGCTCCGGGAATCAAAATGCTCGAACTCTGGACAAGGAACCCGTGGAGCTGCTGCCCCTGCTGCGGGGCAATGTGGGGTGAACGCCCCCTGTCGCGGCATCAACCGTAAAAGCATGAAGGAGTGAAGGATCATGTCCGAGCATATGGACGGCTCCATGACCATGGACAAGGGATTTTTCGCCAGAGCGCTGGACTCGCTTTCAGAAATCAGTGTGGGAGTGAAGATCAACATCCTGTTGCTTACGCTTGGGCTGCTCCCTCCCCTGGCGGTCCTGCTCTATCTGCAGCAGTCCCACACCGAGCACCTGGGTAGCGCCCTGGCTTTATATATCGCCGGGTTCGTGCTGCTGTACTATCCTCTGGGGCGTTTTCTGGAGGAACTCATTGTGCTGCGGCAGACCCGGCGAATCAACGCCTACGTGGAGGAGGTGAAGATCGGGCGACGCACCCCGTTTTTCCGTCTTCCCAAGGAAAAGGGCAATGAACACGACTTTCTGCGCCTGCAGCGCAACATTTTCTGGATGGTGCAGGGACTCAAGTCCCGCGAGTCGCGTCTGCAGGACACGTTGAAGAAGCTCGAACTGGCACAGCGCCAGGTACTGGAGTCCATCGAGTACGCCAGCCGCATCCAGCGCTCGTTTCTGCCTTCGGCTCATGCCCTGCAGAAGGCGCTGGGTGAATATTTCCTGTTCTGGCTCCCCAGGGATGGAGTGGGGGGCGACGCCTACTGGGTGAAGCGGAGCCCCACACATACCTACCTGGCGGTTTTCGACTGCACCGGTCATGGCGTTCCCGGGGCCTTTCTGACCCTTATAGTGAACTCCCTGTTCGAGCAGAATTTCGACGAATCCTGTGAAAACAATCCCGCGCGCCTGCTGGCCAAGATGAACAACGGGCTCAAGCACGCCCTGTCCCAGCACGGTAAGAAACAGCTCTCGGACGACGGGCTCGAAGGGGGGGTGTGCTGCATAGACCGCGCGAACCATGTCCTGCATTTCGCCGGGGCCAGGAGCTTTCTCTATCTGGCCGGAGCCGGGGGCATGCGGGAGATCAAGGGCGACCGAACAGGCGTGGGGTTCGTCAACGTGCCCCTGGACCAGGAGTTCGCCAACCACAGTGTCTCCCTCACGGGAATTCGTTCGGCCTATCTATTCACGGACGGCGTCACGGATCAGGTGGGAGGCGGCAAGCGCCTGCCCTTTGGCAGGAGACGACTCCGCAGCTGTCTGGAAGAGAACGCGCATCTTCCCATGATCGAGCAACGGCTCAGGCTCGAGGCTGTCTACGAGGACTACAAGGGGCGCAATGCCCAGCGTGACGACGTCACCGTGCTAGGATTTTCAACCGAGGAGTAGCAATGTTGCATCAATTGTACAGTTTTTATGAGGAGTTGAAGGAGGAGGGCGTGATGTTCTGTTTTTGCGGCCCCACTTCCCAAAGCGTGGTGGAGGGCATCGGCCAGGCTCTCAAGCGCAAGATGGAGCTGGAAGAGGCCGGGATGAGCACCATCCAGCGTGTGTTTTCCATCTTTGTGGAGCAGATGCAGAACATCGTGAACTACTCCATCGAGCAGACACCGCCGGAGTCCAGCGACGGCAACGAGCTCAAGCATGGAGTAGTGGTAGTGGGGCGGTGCGAAGGAAAGTTCTACGTGATCTGCGGCAACAAGGTGAAGACCGACCAGAGCGAGAAACTGCTGGAGCGCACCCGGTACCTGCAGAACATGAACAAGCAGGAGCTCAAGGACTATTACAAGCAGATGCGTAGGCAGGAACCGGACAAGGACAGCAAGGGCGCGGGGCTGGGCTTCATAGAGATGTTCCGCAGGGCCAGCGAGCCCCTGGAGTGCCATGTGGCGCCCATAGACTCCGAGACGGTGTTCTTTTCCATCAAGGCCATAGGATGAGTGCCATGGAACGTTTTGTAATCGAGCAGACAAGCTCGACCCTTGGCGTGGATTTCGATCCGCAGACAGGCAATCTGGTCATGAAGGGGGAGTCCTATCCGGAAAACGCTCTCAAGTTCTTCACCCCTGTGCTGGAGTGGCTGAACGCCTATTTCTCGTCCCTGGACATGGGCTCCCAGGTGAAGGTGGACCTGGATATCGTCTACTTCAACTCCTCGAGTTCCAAAGTGCTGATGAACCTGTTCGACAGCTTCGAGGCCGCGGCCAAGAGAGGCATCCGGGTGGCCATCATGTGGCGCCACCACGTGGAGAACGAGATCGCCCAGGAGTGCGGCGAGGAGTTCGGCGAGGAGTTGGAGACAGCCACCTTTGAAATGATATCCTACGGGGGCGCGGTGTGAGCTTCGCGGAATCTCTGTTCAGCGACGAGGAAAGAACCATCGCCAGGGGCGAGGAACTGCTCTCCGCCGGCCAGGCCATGCTTCCGGCCTCGGAGTACCTTGACTTGTTGGACAGCTACAGGAAGCTCTATAGGCAGAGCTCCCGGCTGGTGAAGATGGGAGACCGCATCCAGGGGCAGTTGAACCGCCTCAACGAGCAACTCGTGGTCAGCGAGGAGAAATACAGGAGCATTTTCGAGGGCAGCATCCAGGGCATCTACCGCTCCACCCCGGAAGGCAGGTTCCGGGTGCTCAATCCCGCCATGGCCAGGATTTTCGGGTTCGACTCCTGCCAGGAGATGCTGCGTCAGGTGGAGGATATCGGCCGCGACATCTATCTCTCACAGGTGCAACGGCGTGAGTTCCTGCTTACCCTGCGAGCCAGGGGCATGGTCAAGAACCACCCCTTGCAGCTGCGCAGACGGGATGGAGCGCTCATCTGGGTGGAGTGCAGTACCAGGGGGTATTTCGACGACGCTGGCAATATTGTTGAGATGGAGGGCATGGTCCAGGATGTCACGGAAAAGCGCAGCATGCTGCAGGAGCTGGAGAACCTCGCCCGCCGCGACGGCCTGACCGGGTTGTGGAACAGGCGTTATTTCATGGAACTGGGGCGGCGGGAGATGTCCAGGGTGGACAGGGAGCGTGCGCCCCTTTCCCTGGTCTACTTCGATGTGGATCATTTCAAGAGCATCAACGACAGCCATGGACACGAGACCGGCGACAAGGTCCTGCAGGAGATCGCGGAGTTGGGCCAGGGCATGCTGCGCAAAAACGACATCTTTGGGCGCATGGGGGGCGAGGAGTTCGCCATTCTCCTCCCCGGCGCCACGTGGAAGGGCGCCCTGAACGTTGCGGAGAAGATGCGTAGCCTGTTCGAGAACAACACGCTGTCCATGCCCCGGGCCATGGTGCGTTTCACCGCCAGCTTCGGCGTGGCAGGCATCTGCCCCGGATGCCCTTGCCTGGAGTACCTCATCAAGGTCGCGGACAACGCCATGTATGAGGCCAAGCGGACAGGGCGGAACAAGGTTGTCTGCATTACAGCTGAAAATGGTTGCTAGCCAATGTTTGACATTACTATTTCCGTGTTGACTCCGGATTTGGCGCACTTCATAATACGCGAATGCGCCATCATTCCAAGCTGACCCTGTCCATTCTGTTGTCCCTTGTCCTGTTTCTCGCATGTTACGCCCCGGCCTGGGGGCATCCCCACGGCTTTGTGGAGGCCTATGTCATCCTGGTCTTTGACCAGGACGGTTTCGCCGGGGTGAAGGAGCGTTGGGTTCTCGATGAAATGACCACTCTCGCGGTGTATGAGGTCATCAACGAGAACGGGGACCACAAGCTCGATGATAAAGAAGTGGAGGCCGTGCGCCAGGAGAGCTTCGTGGGCCTCGACGAATACGGGTTCTTCACCGCCATACGCATCGCAGGGGAGCCCTTTGACGTGAAGTGGGCCACGGATTTCAACGCTTCACTGGAGAACGGGAAGCTGGTCTACGATTTCTTTGTCCCCTGCCATGTGAAGGCCGCGTCCGCTCCCAAGGAGATCAAAGTGGCGGTCTTTGATCCCACCTTTTTCGTCTATGTGGCCTATGCCAGCGAAAGCACCAAACATTTCGACCCGAGCAAGGACCCCCTGTTCACGGATTCTTCCGCTCCCGCTGATCCCGGGGATTTCCAGCGTTTCATGGCCGCCACCGGGCTGGGGGGCTTTTCAGGTGAGGTCCAGCTGGATGGGGCCTACGAGAAGTTCAATGTGCGGGCCAAGGTGGCCGACGCCCCTGACATGGCCTATTTTTACGACCAGATCATCCCCGCGGCGTTTACCGTTCAGTTTAACAAGTAATGTCCCGTATCTGTAAAGCCTTCGCCATCCTGCTGCTCCTGTGCCTGGCATGGGGGGCCTTGATTGCCCCGGGGTATGATGAGGCAGCGCGCAATCCATTCACTTCCGGGAGCAAGGGCCACTCCGGGAAAAGCATTCAAGGGGCGGAGGCTGGCATGCCTGGCTTCATGCCCAAGAGCCTGCTGGCCGTGGTCATCCGTTGGCAGCTTGTGCTGCGTGCGCGTATGACCGCCCTTGCCCATGACATCGAACACAACCCCTGGGGGCGCTCCTTCTGGCTGTTCATGCTGTTGTCACTTGCCTACGGCATGGCCCACGCCCTGGGGCCAGGTCACGGCAAGGCCTTTGCCGTGACCTATTTCATGGAACGTCAAAGTTCTCCGTGGCTCGGGCTGCTCTTCGGCAACCTGAGCATGTTCTTTCACGTGCTTTCGGCCGGAGTGCTGATCTTTGCCGGAACCTATCTCCTGCAGACCATGGGCTTGGTTCTGGTGGACAATGCCGGAGTCTTTCTGGAAGGCATGAGCTTTGCCATGCTCACGGTCATCGGCCTGTGCATGGTGGTGGGGCGTGTTGCGGTCATGGTGCGGAAACGCCCCAAAAAGGTGGATACCGAAACCGTAACGAAACGGGGAACCCTTGCGTTGACCGCTCTGGCCGCCGGTCTGGTGCCCTGCCCGGGCGCCTCGCTGATACTGGTGTTCTGCATCTCCCTGGGACTGCCAATGGTGGGGGCGCTTTCCCTTGTGGCCATCTCCCTGGGGATGGGGGCGACCATCTCCTTGTTCGCGGTTGCGACCATTGTCTCCCGCACACTGGCCCTGCGTCTGACCCGGAACAGAGGGCGGCTGTTCTCCGGCCTGCAGGCTGGAATCTCCCTGCTGGGCGGACTGGCCATGACCGTTTTCGGGGCCTTGATGTTCACGGGTTGGTGGTATGCGGCCTGATATTACATTCCCTGTTCAGTGGAGAACAATCCCTTTTGTTCGCGTCAGCCTGGAAGGGGCGCGTGATCATCCTCTTCCCCAAGCTGTAGAAATGATAAAAATGGAACTTGTTTCTAACACGCTGAACAAACGGATTTTATTCGTCCGCCTCAAAGGTTAAAACCCCCGGCTTTAGCCGGGTAGCTTTCAGCTAGCAGTTGCTTTACAAACTTCCTATGGAATACCGCCACGGAAGTCATACGAAGTATAAAATAGAGTATCATTTTGTGTGGGTTACGAAGTATCGCTACCATATGTTGAAAGGCGATCTTGCCAGTCGAGTGCGCGATTTGGTCCGTCAGGTATGTGAGCAATTGGAGATTCAGATTTTGCGAGGAGTTGTGAGCCGAGATCATGTGCATATTCTCGTATCTGCTCCACCACATCTTGCTCCATCCGAAATTATGAGGCGTATTAAGGGGCGCACGTCGATTAAAATATTCGATGAGTTTCCCATGGTAAAAAAAAGATATTGGGGACGTCACTTGTGGGCACGTGGATATTTTTGCGTGACGGCAGGTGAACTGACGAAAGAGATGATTCAGGAATATTTGGCTCATCATTTTGAACGTAACCCCAATGATGGATTCGATATCGAATAGTGACCGGCTGCGAAGCCTGCCGGTGTTATGCTGGACTTTCAGTCCGCTGTTCCAAACCCACCGGCTTCAGCCGGTGGTTGTTTAGTATTGAAACTTATTTTCAGTAAGACTTGACAAAAATCCGTCGGGGTGCAAGAACACAACCCAGTTGAAAACGATTTTCAATTCCAGATTCAATAATGATCATGCTTCGAATAACACAGGAGGAGCGGATGCGCTGGAGACACCAATTTGGATGGGGCAGGGGAGCTGGCAGGCAATGTCTTGAATCGGCCGAAGTATCACCCGACGGATTCGTGCTTTCCAGGCTTCGCCCTGGCGCCTCCGCCGAGGTATGTGGCGTAATGGCCGGCGCCAAGGCCCGAGTTCGTCTTGCCTCTCTGGGGCTCATTCCCGGTTCCAAGCTGCACGTGGTGGCAAACCCCGGTATCGGCCCCTTGCTGCTGTCCGTGGGGGAGAGCCGCCTCATGGTGGAGCGTGGCGTTGCCGATAAAGTAATGGTGCAACAGGTTTAATTCAAAGTGGCGCCTTGCATGTGCGGGGCGCTTTTTCAATGAATTAAACTGATAATGATAGTGATAATCAATAACGAATGAATTCAGATTTCGGATCAATCATGTCAAAACAAATTCTCGTTGCACTGGCCGGTCAGCCCAATGCGGGCAAATCCACGATATTCAACATGCTCACCGGAGCGCGGCAGCATGTGGCCAATTACCCCGGCGTCACTGTTGAAAAAAAGGTCGGCTTCTATTCTCAGAACGGCAACACCGTGGAGGTGGTGGACCTCCCCGGCACCTACAGCTTGACCTCCTACTCCATGGAGGAGCGCGTTGCCCGTGATTTCATCATAAAGGACCAACCCACAGTGGTGGTGGACGTTGCCGACGCATCCAACCTCAAACGCCACCTTGCGCTGACTTTTCAGCTTATGGAGATGGGCACGCCGGTGGTGGTCGCCCTGAACATGATGGACGTGGCGGAAGCGCGCAATCAGACCATTGACGCGGCCCTTCTTGCCGAAAAATTGATGACCCCGGTCATCCCCACCGTGGGGCGCAAGGGCAGGGGCAAGGATCTGCTCAAGGATGCCCTGTCCCAACATTTCAGCAGCGCTTCCAATCCAGCACCCTTGCGCATCAACTACAAGGGTCTGGAACCGGCCATCGAGAACCTGACGGAACAGGTGCAGGGGCTGTCCGATACCGGTTGGCCCGCCCGGTGGATTGCCATCAAGCTGCTCGAAGGGGATGCCAATGTACGCACCCAGGTGCTCGAGCTTCATCACGACGGGGTGAATTTTCTGCACAAGGTCGAGGCGATGCGTGATAAATACCAGGGTATTCTTGGAATGCCCCTGGATCAGTTCATCGAGCAACGCCGCTATGAGGTAGCGTCCAGCGTGGCCGGGGCCTGTGTTAATTCCCCGGAGGAAGGGGCTCCCACCCGGTCGGACAAGGCCGATCGAGTCATTTGTCACCGCATCTGGGGATATCCGCTTCTGTTCGGTGTCATGTACCTGATGTACTATCTGTCCATCGAATGGGGGTACGAACTCACCAACTACACTTGGCCCATTCTGGCCTGGGTTCGCGACACCGCGGCCGCGTTGCTTCCAAGTGAGGGGTTCATCACGGATCCCATGTTGCGCTCCCTGGTGCTGTGGGTTGTGGACAGCGTCAATGCCCTGCTGAACTATATCCCAATTTTCCTTATTCTTTTCGCATATATCGCTTTTCTTGAAGACCTTGGCTACATGCCACGCATGGCGTTCCTGTTGGACGCCTTTTTCCGGCGTTACGGGTTGCACGGCCAGTCCACTCTGCCCCTGGTCCTTGGCGGGGTCTATGTCGGGGGGTGCGCGGTGCCCGGTGTCATGGCCTGCCGCGCCGTGCCCGACGAGCGGGCCCGCCTGGCAACCATTCTCGTGGTTCCCATGATGAACTGCCTGGCCAAGGTGCCCCTGTATGTGCTGCTCATCGGCATATATTTCGCGGCCTACAAGGGGCAGGCCATGTTCTTCATCGCCACCATCACAGTGCTCATGGCCCTGACCACGGCCAAGATCCTCAATATTACGGTGCTCAAGGAGAAGGAGTCCGCGCCCTTTATCATGGAGATGCCACCGTATCATATGCCGACTGTGGGCAATATCATCCGCAGGGCCATCGAGCGGGTGTGGCTGTATGTCAAGAAGATCACCACCATTGTCGCGGCCGTGTCGGTTGTTCTGTTCGTACTCATGCAATTTCCTGGTGTTTCCGAAGAGCAGACAACTTCGCTGAACGAACGTGCCGCCAAGGCCCAGGCCGCATTCTTCAAGGCCACGTCCAAATGGGATGTGACCAGGGAGCTGAACAGCGCCGAGGAGGTCGACGCCCTGTTTGATTTTGCTGACAGGTACAAGAGCGCGCGCATGAGCGTCTCCGACAAAGCCGCAGCCGAAGCTCTGGACGCGAAGTTCGAGGCCGAGAGTGCCATGTTCTTCAGCGTCATCAAGCCGCCCAGGGGCGACAAGGACGCCAAGAAGGTCGGCGGTGCTTACAAGAAGCTTCGTAAGGCGCGTCTCACGCTGCGCAAGGAGGCCAAGGACGAGGTCATCAACTCCAGCTTTTTGGGATCCATAGGTCACTGGCTGGAACCCGCTTCCCAGTATGCGGGATTCAACTGGCGCGTGAACGTGGCTCTGTTGTCCGCTCTCGCTGCCAAGGAGAACACGGTCGCCACCCTCGGTGCCCTCTACCAGACCTCTGACGAGGATATTCCCGCGGAAAGTGACGCGAATGACGAAGGTGGTATGGATTTGAGCGCCCCTGAGCAAGGCGGACAACAAGCTCTTGGCAGCCGCATGGCTTCTCAGGAGGCCGGCTTCACACCTCTGCACGCTTTGGCTTTGATGTTGTTCATGGCCCTCTATCCCCCCTGCATGGCCACCACCATGGTGGTCAAGGTTCAATCCGGCTCCTGGAAATGGATGCTCTTTTCACTGATCTATATGATGGGGCTTGGAATATTCGTTGCCACATTGGTTTTTACGGGTGGCACGGTTCTCGGGTTGAACGGCGTGGAGGCCATGGCTTGTTTTTACGGATTGGCCGTGCTGGCGACTGTCGTCACCGGTCTAATAAAACCCAAATCAACTGATAGTTAAGGAGGAAGCATGCGTTCGTTGATTACTGGTGCCATCCTGGCATGTGTTTTGACAATGGGAAGTGTGGCTTTTGCCCATACACCGCTCTTTTCCTGCTACGACAATGGAGACGGGACGATTTCCTGTGAGGGCGGTTTTTCCGACGGCTCTTCAGCCGCGGGTGTGGGCGTGCATATTAAGGACGCCTCGGGCAAGAGCATTCTGGAGACCAAGCTGGATGAGTTCAGCGAGATCAGCTTTGACAAGCCCGAGGGTGACTACACCGTGCAGTTCGACGCCGGTGAGGGGCACCAGATCGATGTGGCTGGCAGTGAAATCGTGGAGTAGTTTTTTTTGAATATAAGTTGATAATGGTTTTCATAATCAGATGTAGGGCAATGATGCCCCACCCCACAACACCTTCAAGGAGAGTTTTATGCTTCGACTCGTACTCGCCGCCGTCCTCGTGCTGAGCCTGAGTGCTCCGGCCCTGGCACACTTCCAGATGATCTACACGCCTGAAGCCGCCATGGAAAAGGGCGGGAACCTGGACCTCAAGCTGGTGTTCACGCACCCCTTCGAGGCCGGTCACACCATGGACATGGGGACCCCCCAGGAGTTCTTCATGATCCACAAGGGTAAGAAGACCGATCTGAAAGCATCCCTGAAAGAGATCACTTGGACCAGTCTGACCAACTCCGGCAAGGCCTACGAGGCCAAGGCCAAGGCCCGCAAGATGGGCGATTACGTATTTTGCCTGGTGCCCGAACCCTATCTCGAAAAAGAGGAAGGCATCTACATCCAGCAACTGACCAAGGTCGTGGTGAACAACGCCGGCCTGCCCACGGACTGGGATGCGCCCACCGGCATGGTCACCGAAATCCTCCCCCTGGACAAGCCCTACGCCCTGTGGACTGGCAACGTGTTCCGCGGCGTGGTCATGGCCGACGGCAAGCCAGTGCCCGACGCCGAGGTCGAGGTCGAATTCATGAATCACCCCCCTGTGCCGGGTAAGAACGAGTTCCAGAAGGACGCGCTCGCCACTGCCCCGCAGGACGCTTTTGTCACCATGGGCATCAAGGCCGACGCCAACGGCCAGTTTGCCTTTGGTATCCCCAAGGCCGGCTGGTGGGGCTTCGCGGCCCTGGGTGCCGGTCCCGCCAAGGAGTACAAGGGCAAGGAACTGTCCCAGGACGCCGTTATCTGGGTCAAGGCCGTGGACATGAAATAGCCGGCCGGAAAAGTCTCTAGTCTCCTCACTCAAGCCGCCGGGGCGGGGTCCGCACTCGTCATCTTCCCACCCACCCCGCCCCCGGCAGGCTTGGAACCGGAATGCCAAGGGAGAGCATACATGTGTAGGGCAAAAGAACTTTCAATGCTGAACCGTCTCGGAATGCGGCTTGCCTGGCAGGGGCACTACAGGGCGGGGCTGATACTCCTGGCTCTGGCCCTGCGGCAATCCCTCAAGGCCGGTTCTGTGATGCAGGAAGCCAGGATCCGCAACAACATGGCGCTGGTTTTCCATCTTGGGGGCAAGGACCACCTGGCCAAAAGACAGATCAGCAAGGCGATGTCCCTGGTCGCCGCCCGGGTGGGTTCGGATAACAAGTTTTACAAGCTCATGGAGGCCAACCTGTCCCGCTTGCCGGGGCAGGCCGCGCCCGAGCGGATCGCCGCCTGATTCATGGAGGTAGCAGCTGTGCGACGCAAGATTTGGGAAGACAACGACGTTCAATGTTCCATCATCGGCACCTGCCTGAGCCTGAAAGAGCTCCGCAAGATCGCCAGACAGACCCAACTGCGGCTGGAAGCCGAGGCGGACGAGTTCGAGGTGCACGTGACCTTCGTTCGGATCTGCTGCGAGCCCGGCCCCGTGGCCAAGGCCGTGAACAAGGCCCTGGACCGCAAGTACGCCGGAGCGCTGCGCAGGTTCGGCCACGCCGAGACCGATGATGAGTTGCTGGAGCTGTGGAAGGAGTCCATGGACAAGGGGGACATCCCGGGCCCCTTCTGGGCGCTCATGACCCATCCAAACGTTTCCGCGGAGCTGCGGCGCAGGGTGTTCGGCGATGTGCACATGCTCTCGCATCTGGTGGGATCCTCCAACCGCTCCGATATCCGTCGTCTTTCCGAGCTGGAGCGCAGCCTGACAGAGGTCCAGGAGCGCCAGGCCAAGGTCAGGGGGGTTTACAGAAACCGCGTGAAGCACCTCGTTGGCGAGAACCGAGCCCTTTCCAGGCGCCTGGCCGCCATGGCCAAGGAGGCCGAGACCATGCGCTACCGCTCCAGGGAGCACTGCAACGAGGTGGTCTATCTCGAGAATCAGGGGCTGCAGCGCTCTTTGGCCACGCAGTCAGCCATGCTCGCCGAGGTACAGGCCCGGAACGAGTTGTTGCAGCGCAAGCTCGACGCCCATGAGATCCGCCTTGGCCACCTGGAGGAGGAACTGCGGGAAAAGCAGGCCGAGGTCGAGTTCCTCGAGTCCGAGATGGAGAGGATCATGCATGGGCCTGGCCCTGGTTGCATGGGGGAGTGCGACAAGAGGGGCACGCCGGAGTGCCCGGGACCGGATCTCTGCGGGAAAAGAATTCTCTACGTTGGGGGGCGCGCCAATCTGGTGCAGCACTACAGGGATGTGGTCTGCAGATATGGGGGGGAGTTCGTGCATCATGACGGGGGCGTGGAGCACACCCGCCAGGCTTTGCCCAGGCTTCTTTCCGGAGTGGACGCGGTGCTTTGCCCAGTGGACTGCGTGAGCCACGACGCCTGTCAATGTGTCAAGGAAGTTTGCAAACACACCATGAAACCCTGCAAATTGTTACGCAGTTCCGGGCTATCGAGTCTGGTTCGAAGCCTCGAGGAACTCATGTCGCAACCGGAAATCGCGAGGAGGTCCTGATGGTTTCCCGCTCAAGTATATGCAGCATCACCAAGCCCAGTGTCTTTTTCGAAAAGCTGCTTGCCCAATGCAACGAGCGGCAACAGATGGCCGAAGTAGAATGCGGCATGGTCATGGAGGCCATGAATCGCACGGGGAGCATCGCCACGGGCGAGGTTGACAAGGATTCCTGCCCCGTTGTCCCTGGCTCCAGATAATAACCCAAAGTGACCATAAACAGGGAAAATGACCACGTGAGAACCAAGACCTTTGCAATACGCCACGATATTCCGGGCAGGCTCCGCCTGAGGGTTCCCGAACTCCTTTATGAAGGGGACCCTCCCGCCATTGCCCGCGAACTGGAACAGCACCCCGGGGTCATACTCGTCCGGGTCAACTCCAAGTGTGCCTCGCTCATTCTGCGCTACGACCCCGAGGTGTTGTCCAGGCAGACACTGCTGCATCACGTGGGTGATTGTTTCCCTTCGGTTTCCGGCGGCGAGGCCGGGCAAAAATGCGATGCACGCGCCCCCTGCGCCTGCTGCGACCAGAAGGTCTCGGTGGGTGGTGGGTTGCGGCGTTTTGCCGTGATCTCGGGGGTGGTGGCCACGGTCTTTGTCCGCACCTCGCTGCTGGGGGCCACAGTGGCCCAGACCGTGTTCAGCCCCCTGGGCGTGATAACCATGGCCTGTGCTCTGCCTCTGGCGCGTAAGGGAGTGCGGGATCTGCGGCGGAAACGCCCCAGTCTGGATGCCTTTCTTGCGGGGGGCGTTCTCGCCTCGGTGGTCGGAGGGCAGGCCCTCACAGCCCTGGAGATCCTGTGGATCAACTCCGGAGCCGATCTTTTGTCCGCCTGGATCACCGAACGCTCCAGAAAGCATATTTCCGAGATCCTCGAGATCACCTCGCATCATACGTTCGTCCTGATGGACGGCATCGAGGTGGAGAAGGAGGTCTCTTCCCTTGTTCCCGGCGACGTCATCGTGCTGCACACCGGCGAGAAGATCTCGGTGGACGGCGTCATCGTGCAGGGCGAAGCCCTGCTGGATGAGTCCCCCATCACCGGCCGCCAGGATCATGTGTACAAGAAGAAGGGGGACGAGGTTTTTGCCGGGACCTTTGTGCTCGAGGGTATCATC
Organism: Desulfovibrionaceae bacterium; assembly: GCA_963674665.2. Classification (GTDB taxonomy): domain Bacteria; phylum Desulfobacterota; class Desulfovibrionia; order Desulfovibrionales; family Desulfovibrionaceae. The sequence continues at coordinate 427,500 of CAXXPL010000004.1, forward strand.
CAGGTCCGGGCCGAACGGGTAGGGGACTCCACCTACCTGGCCCGCGTGATGCACAAAGTCCAGGATTCCCTGGAGAACCGCGCTCCCATCGAGGGCGTGGCCGATCGCCTCGCCAGCCGTCTGGTCAAACTCGGGTTCGTCACCACCGCCGCCACCTATTTGATCACGGGCAGCCTTTGGCGCGCCTATACCGTTCTTTTGGTCATGGCCTGCCCCTGCGCCACCGTGCTGGCGGCCTCCACCGCGGTGAGCGCGGCCATGAACGCCGCGGCCCGCAACCACATCCTCATCAAAGGGGGGCGCTATCTCGAGGAGATCGGCAAGACAAGGACCCTCTTTTTCGACAAGACCGGAACCCTGACCACCACGGAGCCCAGGTTCGTCCGTTCCGTGTCCGTGAACGGGGTGGACGCCGACGGGCTGCTGCAACTGGCGGCGTCCGCCGAGGCCCACAATCACCACCCCCTTGCCCAGGCCATCCTTGCCGAGGCCTCTCGCCGCAGGATCACGCCCTTTCCCCACGCGGAATGCGACTACCACATGGGCATGGGCATGCGCGCCAGGCTGGAGGACTGCGAGGTGTTGGTGGGCAACGCCAAGCTGGCCCGCCACTACGATGTCCCTGTGGGAGCCCTGGAGAAGGATGCCAGGAAGTTTCAGGATCAGGGCCTCACGGTGCTCTACGTTCACAAGGACAAGCAGCCTTTGGGGCTACTTGGTTTCTGCGGGCAGGTCCGCCCCGAAGCCAGGGAGTCCATCGCCAAATTGCGTCGGCTCGGCATCGAGCGGGTGTACTTGATCACCGGCGACGAATACCCCTCCGCCAGCCAGCTTGCCTGGAATCTGGGCCTTGAGAAGTGCTACGCCTCGGTGATGCCCGAGGAGAAGGCGGACATCGTGCTGCAGGTTGTCCGGGAGCAGGGACCTGTGCTCATGGTGGGCGACGGAATCAACGACGCCCTGGCTTTGGCCCAGGCCGACGTGGGTGTGTCCTTCGGCGCTGGCGGGTCCGAAGTTGCCGTGGAGGCGGCGGATATCGCCCTGGTCGAGGACGATCTCGACAATCTGGTGTCGGTCTACGCCCTGAGCAAAAAGACCCTGCGCGTGGCCCACGAGAACTTCTGGATCGCCACCGGCTCCAACTTCCTGGGAGTCGTCCTCGGCGCTCTGGGGCTATTGTCGCCTGTCACCGCCGGGCTCGTGCACATCGGGCACTCCCTCGGAGTGCTTGCCAATTCCTCGCGGCTGTTGCGTCTGCCCGAGACCGTATCTCTTGAAAACACCTCAACCGGAGCCTTGCATGGATTTCAACACACTGGTCAATCTGAGAAAATACCTTTCCATCAAACACCATGTTCCGGGCAGGATCAGGATCAAGTTCAACCTCTCCATAGCCAATGATCCCCTGGCCAAGGAACTCTTGAATTCACACAACTCGCTTCCCCCGGGTATTCGGGATGTGCGCCTCAACGCCCTGGCCAGGTCGGTGATCATCGAATACGCGGCTAAAAGCATTCCGCCCTCGCTGATCGAGACGCTCGTTACCAGCAGGAGCGACGAGCAGGCCGTGGAAGCGCTACGCGAACTGGACGACATACTTCGTACCCTCAGCTCAAAGGAGAACACTGATGCAGAATGATCAGCAATATGCGGCTGGATATCCCGCGGGGCAGGCCCAGCAGACCGCTTCCGGAGCGCAGGAGGAGTCCTGCTCCTCCAGTGAAGGCGCCTCGCAGGGCGGTCCCGCAAACGGCACAATGGCGGGCATGATGGGACAGTCTTACGCCTCCATGCAGCCTCAGCCCGGACAACCCGCAACCGGCCAGCCTCAGGCGGGAATGATGGGCGCAAGCGCCCCCTCTCAGGGCGGCATGGGCGAAGCCCAGGCCGGACCCGAGATGGGGCAGCCGCATTTCTCGGCGCAGTTTCCGGGAGCCGCTCCCTACCAGGGAGCGCCGGTGGCCGGGCAGTCCTATGTCTCGTGGCAGTACGGCATGCAGCCCGAAGCCGGGCAATACGGCGCACCTCAGGCTCCGGTAAGCTACCCCGGCTATGCCCAACCCATGCAGGGGCAGTACATGGGGCAGCAACTCCCCCCAAACTATTATCAGGGGCAGGTGCCCCCCCAGGCCGCCACGGGAATGACCCAGCCCGGACAGGCCTTTCCTGGCGCTGCACCCGCCGCAAGCGCGGCACAGGGCATGGAGAACCGTTACGGCGAACTCTATGGCCTGATTCAGCAGGCCGCTGACGGCAACCCGGATGTCTCGAGTTTCCTGCGCTTTTTCCAGTCCACAAGCTCGGATTTCTGGAAAGGCGCCCTGGTCGGAACAGGGCTCACCCTGTTGCTGACCAACGACACCGTGAAATCCACCATTGCCAAAACCTTTGCCGGTATCTGGGGCGCAATGGGCAAAAGCGCGGAAGACAGGGAAGCCGAGGAAGATCGTAAAGCTGAAGAACAAGCCCGAAAGGAGGCACAGGAATGACAAAGACACCCCATGTGACAGCTCCCAGAGCCACACTCGCCATGGGCGCCGTGGGCGTCGTGGTCGGCGGCGCCATCGCCGCGGCCAAGAACTACGACAAGGTGAAAAAGAGCGAGATGACCCGCGAGGACGCGGTGAAGGACGTGCTCAAGGAATCCGGCACCACCGGACTGGCCACCGCCACGGCAACGGCCGTTGTGGGCGTGCTGAACCTGCCGGGGCTGATTTCCCTGGCCGGTATCGTGGTGGTCACCGCCGGCACCAAGCGTCTGGCCGACAGGATGCTCGAGAGGAAATGCGCCCAGCCCGCACTGCCTGAACAGGCCAAGGAAGACACTGTGGAGGAGAAGCCCTCCAAAAAGGCGAAAAAATAACACTGCGGATACTTCCGTTTTCAGACAACAATCAGGAGTGAAAATACAATGAGTTATCACGAACAACAGCCGGTGCCCAACCCCGCCGGAGTACAGCCCAATGTTTCCTATCAGGCCAGCCAGCCTGTGGTGGAGCTGCGGCAGGATCAATACTACCAGCAGGCGCAATATCCGCAGACAGGCGCCGTGCAGAGCTGGTTCGACTTCCAGAACTCCTCCTACCTCAAGGGCTTTGTGGTGGGCGCGGGCATCGCCCTGGTGCTGGCCAACCCCACCGTGCAGAAGGCCCTGGTGTCCGGAGCCGTGAAGGTCTGGACCGGCCTGCAGGGGGGCGTTGAGGAGATCAAGGAGCACGTCAAGGACATCAAGGCCGAGATCAGCACCAAGGAATAACAACGGGGATACGGCGTCACTATGCATGACGCCTTTCACGACCGGCACGGGGCTCCAGTTCTCTGTGCCGCGCCGCCCCTTGCCATAGAAGGTTTCGGCCCGCGTTTGGCCTGCTTCCTCCCAAACAAACCGCCTGCTCAGGCGCGGGCCGTTCCCGACAAATGGAGCAAACTGCTTATGTGCAAGCCGGAAAATTCGGACATCATACCAACGAGCGGGCAGACGCCAGCCCGTGAAAACGCCCCTCGCCGTAACCGGCAATCGGACAGGGAACTGGCCAAGCTCGGGATGACGGTCTCCCTCGGTATTCTGGTGGCCACCGGGCTGTCCAGAACCCACACCTCCCGCAGGGTGCACATCTGGGCCGGCACCGCCCTAGTGGGCTTCAGCGTATGGCACCACATGCTGTACGCTCCCAGCCCGAACAAGAACAGGGGCGCGAGGTCATGACACGGGGGCCGCGCCGCACGTCGTCGCGCTTTCGCGTGGTGCACGAACTACCACGCAGGCTGCGGCTCAAGAGCAACTGTCTTCGTGATCCCGCCCTGGACCTGGACTATGTTTCCGCCCTCGTGGCGGCCCAGCCGGGAGTGTCGGATGTGCGTATCAACAGCAGCGCCGCGAGCATCGTCGTGGATCATCACGGCACCGAGGGCATGCGAGAGCGGCTGCTGCAGTTGCTCAACAACCTGCCTGTGGACGCCTACGCGCCGGATCTGGACGGGCACAAGCCCCCGGACATGGCCGAGGTCGTGTTCCGCACCTCCATGGCCGCATTGACTCCGTTCATGCCTCCTCCGGCCCGGGCCGTGGTGAGCTGGGGGCTGGCCGTCCCCACCATCGTCAAGGGAGGGGAGACCCTGCTCAACGAGGGCCTCAAGGTGGAGGTCCTGGACGGCACGGTAAAGGTCCTGTCCCTGCTGCGCGGGGATTACTTCACCTCCAACACCATCGGCGCCATGCTGTCCCTGGCTGAATACGTGGAGCACTCCACCCAGCGCAGGACCAACGACCTGCTCAAGGGGCTGCTGCGCCCCCAGGTGGAGACCTTACGTGTGCGCCGGAACGGCCTGGACGTCCAGATCCCCTTCGAGGAGGCCTGTGTGGGAGACCACGTGCTCTGCGGACATGGGGAAATGGTGGCTGTGGACGGCCTGGTGGTGGATGGCGAGGCCTATGTCAACAACAGCTCCATCACCGGGGAGGCCGTGCCCGTGCATGTGCGCCCCGGGGATTCCATCCTCTCCGGGGGCGTGGTGGAGGAGGGGAGCCTGGTCATCGATGCCCATAGCGTTGGCGCTGACACCAGCACGGCGCGCATTTCCGGGTATATTGAACGCTCCCTGCGGAACAAGTCCTCCGCCCAGGAGCGGACCGAGAAACTCGCTGACAGGCTCGTGCCCCTGACTTTCGGCGTGGGGCTGGGAGTCTTCGCCCTCACCGGCAGTCTGGCCAGGGCGGCCTCTGTACTCACCGTGGACTACTCCTGCGCCGTGAAGCTCTCCACCCCTGTTGCCGTGCGCGCCGCCATGTACGCGGCGGGCAGGGAAGGGGTCCTGCTCAAGGGCGCTCAGGCCCTGGATACCCTGGCCAAGGTGGACACCGTCGTCTTCGACAAGACCGGCACCCTCACCCTGGGTGCCCTGGAGGTGACGGACGTGCTGCCCCTGGTGGATCCGAACTGGGGAGTTGATTCCGACGCCCTGCTTTCCCTGGCGGCCGGGGCCGAGGAACATTACTCCCACCCCGTGGCCACTGCCGTTGTGGAAGCCGCCAGATCGCGCGGTCTGACATTCCCGAACATGAGCCAGGTGGACTTCGTGGTGGCCCACGGCGTTTCCGCCTACGTACAGGGAGAGCGGGTCATCGTGGGGAGCAGGCATTTCATCCACGACGACGAGGGCGTGGACTGCTCCATGGTGGACGAGCTCACCCTGTCCCTGCAGGATCAGGGCAAGAGCCTGCTCTATGTGGCCCGGAGCGAGAGGCTCATAGGTATCATCGCCATGCGCGACCGGCTGCGCCCCGAAACCAAGGGGGTGCTGCGGCAGCTCAAGGCCCACGGCATCGGAAAGCTGGTCATGCTCACAGGCGATCAGAAGCGCGCCGCGGATTCCCTGTGGGCAGAGCTTCCCGAGCTGGACGACGTGTACTCGGAGTGCAAGCCCGAGGACAAGGCCCGGCACCTGGAGGAGCTCATGGCCCAGGGGCGCAAGGTCGCCTTTGTGGGTGACGGCGTCAACGACGCCCCGGCCCTTATCGCCGCGCACCTCGGCGTGAGCATGCCCTCGGGTGCGGACCTGGCCCGGGACGTGGCCCAGGTGCTGCTGCTCAAGGATGACCTGGGCGGCCTGCTCAAGGCCAGGATTCTGGCCCAACGCACCGAATCCATCCTGAGGAACTGCCTCTGGACCTCGGTGGGCGTGAACAGCGCCCTGCTCGGATTGGCCAGCGCCGGTCTGATCCCGGCCGTGGTCTCGGCCGCGGTGCACAACGGCAGTACCATCGGCCTTCTCGGATACGCCGCCCTTGGCGGGAGCTCCGGGCTCCCTTCCAACATCAATCTTGTACAAGGAAACGAGCATGTTTCTTCCGCTCTCACAGGCACCGTTTAACACCCGGCTCATCCTGGAGCATGTGATGGACCGGCACCTGGCCCAGAGTTTCGATCGCCTGGGCATCAGCAAGGGCGACAGCCTCACCCGACTCAACGAGGAGGCGCACGCGAGGCCTGTCCGCGTGCGTACTGCCAAAGGGGAGGCTGTTCTGGCCGCGGGTATGGCCTCCAAGGTCATTGTGCATCACGACGACGGTCACAAGACCCCTGTTTCGGAAATGCTGCCCGGCGAGCACGGCCATGTGGAGGGGCTGGTCTGCGGCACCGCCCTGGAGCAGGGGCTCAGAGTCCTGGGCATACAGGAAAACGATCATCTGGTGCTGGTGCGCCATATCCCGCCCATGGACTACATCGTTCTCATGGGAGGGGCGCGCGTCTCCCTTACCGAAGGCGCGGCCACCAAGATATGGGGCACGGTGGATGGCCGAGAGATGCAGTTCGCCATGGCAGGCAAGGGCGTGCAGTTCACCGTCAATCGTCTGATTGGAGGGGCCCGCTCCATGACCATGCTCGAGCGCATGGGATTGCGCCCCGGTGTGAAATTGAACCTGGAGAGCGTGCGCCCCGCCTCCTGCGCCGGGCGCGTGACCAAGGACCACAACGTGCTGCAAGCCCACTCTGGTTTGCGGATCTACCTTCGCCACGACCAGGAAGCCACTGTCATGGTGGAGGTTTCCTGATATTTCACCCGTGCTTTTCACGACAAGGAGAACACCATGTGGGAAACGCTGATAGTGTTGTTCATCGTGGCCATTGCCATTATCTATCTGGCCCGGCGCTTTTTCAACAAGAAGAGAGTGTCCTGCGGCTGCGGAGGATGCGGCTCCTCACCCACAGCCCCGGTCACGCATTCGTGCTGCATGTGCGACGAGGAAAAGGACAAAAAGTAGGGATGGGAAAGGGCTGATTTGGGGAGGAATTTTTGAAATAAAGGGTCCCCCCTGGAAAACTTTTATGGGTTTTTCCCGAACAAATGGCAGGCCACGGAGCGTCCCTCACCTGCGGCAGTGAGCATGGGCACCTGATGCGAACAGATGTCCATGCGCTGGGTGCAGCGGGGGTGGTAGCGGCACCCGTATTCCGGTGACGGGCTGTCCAGGGCGTTGTCTAGCAAGTTATGTGCCCTTCCGCTGTTGAAAAAATCCGCTCTCAGCCCGGGATCGGGCAAAGGAACCGCCTCCAGCAGCACCTTTGTATAAGGATGCAGGGGAGTCCTGAACAAGTCTCCGGTGGCGGCCTTTTCCACCAGAACTCCCTGATACATCACGCCGATTTCCCGACTCATCCGCCGCACCACTGCCAGGTCGTGGGAGATGAGCAGGTAGGCGGTGCCTCTTCGCGCCTGCAGTTCGCGCAGGAGGTTCAGGATCTGTGCCTGCACCGAGACATCCAGGGCGCTGGTGGGCTCGTCCAGCACGATGCATTCCGGGTTGGTGATCAAGGCCCGGGCGATGGCGATGCGCTGACGTTGCCCCCCTGAAAATTCGTGGGGGTAGCGGTGCATGTGCTGCGTGCCGAGGCCCACTTCTGCCAGGAGCTCCGCCACCATGCGCTCCAGCTCCCGCCCCTTGGCAAGTTTGTTCACCGCCAGGGGCGCTCCCACGATGTTTTTCACGGTCATGCGGGGATCCAGGGATGACAGCGGGTCCTGGAAGACCACGGACAGGCCGCGCCTGGTTTCGCGCAATTGCCTGCCGCCGAGATTGATGAGGTCCGCCCCTTTGAACAGGACGCGTCCCTTGTCCGGCCGGAGCAGCCGCAGGATGCAAGCCGCGGCGGTGGACTTGCCGCTGCCGCTTTCCCCCACGAGCCCGAAGGTGGCGGCTTCTGGTACATCGAAGCTCACACCGTCCACGGCCCGAAGCAGGCACGGCCTCTTGAACAGGCCGCCGCTCCCTCGGATCGGGAAATGCTTGTGCAGGTTCTGGACCCGAATCAGCGCGTTCATGACGCCCCCGTGCTGGAAAAAAGATGGCAGGTCACGCCATGCCCCGGTGCTGTTTCGCGCAGACGAGGGGTTTCCTTATCGCAAGGCGCGAAGCGACTGGGACAGCGGGTATGGAACCTGCAGCCCGGGGGCGGGAGCACGAGGTCGGGCACCGTGCCAGGGATGGACGCCAAAGGGGCGTTCTGGTCGTCGTCGAACCCGGGAATGGCCGCGATGAGCCCCTGGGTGTAGGGGTGCCTTGGCGTGGCGAAGAGCTGTTCCACTGTGGCGCATTCAACCAGGCTGCCGGCATACATCACGGCCACCCGGTCACAGATCTGGGCCACCACGCCCATGTCGTGGGTGATGAGCAGCACGGCCATGTCGCGCTCCCTGGCCAGGGAGGCCATGATGCCCAGCACGCGCCTCTGCACCGTGACATCCAGGGCTGTTGTTGGCTCGTCGGCGATGAGCAGCTCCGGGTCGCAGGACAGGGACATGGCCACCATCACACGCTGGCGCATGCCGCCGGACAATTCATGGGGGTAGGCGCGCAGCACGCTTTCCGGAGCGGGCAGGCGCACTCGCGAGAGCATCTCCACGCAGTGTTTCCGGGCGCGGACGCGCCCCCATCCGCGGTGCAGCCGCACGACCTCGGACATCTGGCGACCGATGGTGAACACCGGGTTCAGGCTGGTCATGGGCTCCTGGAAGATCATGGAGATCTTGTCACCCCTGATGGCGCGCATCTCCCTGTTCGAAAGCCTTGTCAGGTCCTGGCCGTGGAAGAGTATCGCCCCGCTGGTCAGGCGGCCCGGAGGCGAGGGCACCAGGCCCAGAACCGCGCGGCCGGTCACGGATTTGCCGCAGCCGGTTTCGCCCACCAGCCCCAGAATCTCGCCGGGGTGGATGTCCAGGCTCACTTCATCGAGCACATGGGCTGTGCCCCTTCTGGTATCAAAGGCCAGGCTCAGGCCGCGTATGGTGAGCAGGGCTTCCTTCATTGTCTATCTCCTGATCCTGGGGTCCAGCACGTCGCGCAGAGCGTCGCCCAGGATGTTGCAGCCGATGACCGTGGCGCAGATGAACAGCCCAGGGAAGGTGGCGTACCACCACTGGTCCATGAGGAACTTGCGCCCCGTGCTGACCATGGCGCCCCACTCCGGGGTGGGGGGCTGGGCTCCCAGGCCGATGAAGGACAGGGAAGCGGCGATGAGGATGGCCTCGCCCATGGCCAGGGTTGCCAGCACTATGACCGGGTTTAGGCAGTTGGGCAGGATATGGCGGAAGATGATCCAGAAGCTCTTCGCCCCCGAAACCTTGGCCGCCGCCACAAATGGCATTTCCCGGACCACCAGGGCCTCGCCGCGTACCAGGCGGGCGAACTTGGGGATCATGACAAAGGCGATGGCCAGCATGGCGTTGGTCAGGTTCGGCCCCATGGCCGCGGCAAGGGCCATGGCCAGCACCAGGGCGGGGAAGGACAGGATCACGTCCATACAGCGCATGATGGCGTTGTCCAACCGCCCTCCGAAATATCCGGCAATGGCGCCCAGCAGGGAGCCGCACCCCCCGGCCAGGGTGACGATAAGCAGACCCATGCGCAAGGAGATGCGCGCGCCGTACATTATCCTGCTGAGCAGGTCGCGCCCCAGTTCATCGGTGCCCAGAAGATGCCCGGCCCCTGGTCCCTGAAGACGGTGGGCCAAGTCGAGGCGCAAGGGATCGGAGGGTGCCAGGAGATCGGCGCTCAGGGCCATGGACACCATGGCCAGAATGATCACACCTCCGGCGATGGCCGAGGGGTTGCGCGCCAGAATTCCCAGGGTCTCGAAAAGTTCCCGCAAACGCGGATGGTTGTCCAGGCGGGACATGGTCACAGCCTTATGGCGGGGTTGAGCAGGGCGTAGAGCACGTCCACAACCAGGTTGATGCCCACGTAGGCCAGGCTCACCACCAGGGTGAAGCCCATGATGGCCGGAAAATCGAGGTAGTTCACCGAGTCCACCACATACTTGCCCATGCCTGGCCAGGCAAAGATGGTCTCTGTGAGCACCGCCCCTCCCAGGAGTTCGCCAAAGGACAGGCCCGTGATGGTCACGGTGGGGATCAGTGAGTTGCGGAAGGCGTGACGCAGCACTATGGCTGCCTCTGAAATGCCGTTTGCCCTGGCCGTGGTGACGTAGTCCTGTCCCAGAGTCTGAATCATGGATGAGCGCACGATGCGGGTGATGATGGCCAGGTACACGTAGGACAGGCAGAACGCGGGGAGGATGAGGTGTGCCAGGGACTGCCCCAGTGCGCTCCAGTTGGCGGTGAGCAGGGAGTCCGGCACATACATGCCCGTGATGTGCAGCGGAGGGGGCATGGCCACGTCCAGCCGCCCGGAACCGGGCAGCCAGCCGAGGTTCCGGTAGAACACCAGCAGCAGCATAAGCCCCAGCCAGAACACAGGGGTGGAGACCCCGAACACGGAAAATACCCGGATGACGTGGTCAGCCAGTTTGTTGCGCCGTACCGCAGCCAGCACACCCAGGGGGATGCCCACGCACAGGCACAGGGCCAGGCTGGCCAGGGTCAATTCAAGGGTGGCAGGGATAAAGGCGGCCAGGTCCTGGGTCACGGGGCGGTTGTTGCGGATGGATATTCCCAGGTCCCCCTGCACTAGGCCGGTGACGAAACGCAGGTACTGCACCGGCAGGGAGCGGTCCAGGCCATGGCTTTTGCGGATGTTCTCGATGGCCTCCCGGCTGGCCTTGGGACCGGCGATCATGCTGGCCGGATCGCCCGGGATGGCGTGGGAGATCACGAACACCAGCACTGTGACGCCGAACAGCACCGGCACCATGGAGACAAGACGTCGAAGAATGTACTGGAGAACGCGCATTGTGCAGTAGGAGGTAAGATGTTTCCCGGGGGGAACCCTTTTCAAAGGGTTGCCCCCTCGCACATCCTTTTCCGTTGTTATTCTCTTATTTTTTTATTCCTTCCACATGTCGCCGAGGTTGTACATGCTCTCCAGCATGGGGTTGAACACGTAGCCCTTCACCTTCTTGCGCATGGGGATGATGGTTTCTATCTGGTACAGGAAGATGTAGGGAGCGTCCTCCATGATGACTTCCTGGGCCTGTTTGTAGAGCTGACCGCGCTCTCCCACGTCGGTGAGGCTTGCCGCCTTGCGGATCAGTCCGTCCACCTCCTCGTTCTTGTAGAAGCTGCGGTTTCCGGGAAGCCCCCACTTGGCGGAGTCGAACCAGAAGTTCATGTACATGTACGGGTCCGCGAAGTCCGGGCTCCAGGCGCCCAGGCAGAGTTCGAAGTCGCCTTTGTCCACGCGCTCGCGCAGGGTGGGGTTGGCCATGAGCTCCAGCTTCAGGGTCACGCCGATCTCGGCGAAGTTGGCCTGCATGATGGTGGCGATTTGCTCCCATGTGGAGCGGCGGCTGGAGTAGATCAGGGTCAGTTCCAGGTTCTTTGCGCCGGCCTCATCGAGCAGTGCCTTTGCCTTGTCGTTGTCCTTGGAGAACTGGAACAGGTCGGGCACGTGTCCCCACATGCCTTGGGGAACCGGGCCGCGCATCTGCACGCCGTTGCCCTGGAGCACGTAGTCGATGATGCCCTTGTAGTCCACGGCGTAGCTCAGGGCCTGGCGCACACGCGGGTCGGCCAGCTTGGGGTTCTGGCAGTTCACGTATACGTACTCCACCATCTGGGAGGCGTAGCGGTTCACCACCAGGTCGGGGTTCTTTTCCAGGGCCGGGAGCTGGTCGATGAGAATGTTTTCCGCGATATCGATGTCACCGCGCTCCAGTGCCATGCGGCGGTCCGAGGATTCCTCCATGAAGCGGATGATGACCTTCTTGAGCTTGGGGGCCGCTCCCCAATAGTTGGGGCGGGCTTCCAGGACGCACTGCTGCCCCTTGGTCCAGTCCGTGACCTTGTAGGGGCCGGAGCCCATGGTGTGCTCGTTGAGCCAGGCCTTGGCCAGGTCGTTGTCCTTCTGCCGCTCCATGATCTTGGGGTTGACGATGGAGGCGCCGTCCGTGGCCAGGGTCTGCAGGAAGGGGCCGTAGGCGTTCTTCAGGGTGATTTCGATGGTGTAGGGGGCGGTGACGTTCATGCTCTTGATGGAGCTGATGTTGTCGGCCGGGCCCACGCCGATATCCAGGGTGCGCTGCAGGGAGAAGCGCACGGCCTCGGCGTTCAGGGATGAGCCGTCCTCGAAGGTGATGCCTTCCCGGATCTTGAAGGTCCAGACAAGGCCGTCGTCGGAAATGCTCCAGGACTCAGCCACATGGGGCTCCACCTCGGTGCTGCCCTTGCCGTCCACCACCTTGTAGCGGACCAGGCGTTCATAGCAGGGGTAGATTTCCCGCCAGTCGTAATTGTCCAGGGAGACTCCCGGATCCAGTGTGCGGAGATCCGAGGGGACGCCCACGACCAGGGTGTCGTTGCCGGCAGCCCGGGCAGGGGCGCTGAACAGTGTCAACAGCATAATCAGGGCAAGAAAGTGCGCCAATCGCATAGCCGATCTCCTTTGAAAAAATGACATGCTCCGGAACCATCCGGACGGAGGTTCAACAAAATGTCCGATACGTTATACCCGGGAAAAATCCTGGTCAATCGGCTTTGATGTCTTGAGGGCAGGAGACCTTGTCCGTGGTGTCTTCGGTTTTTTCCCGGCAATCGGCGCACAGGCCGTCGAGGCGGATCTCCACCGCGCGGACATGCTGCGGCACATTGCGCAGCAGTTCCACGCAGTCCAGGGGCACTGCGTCGCTCTCGATGCAGTGCATGCCCCCGCATTGGGTGCAGTGGAAGTGGCAGTGCATGAGCTGGCCGCCATCTCCTTCACAGGAATGATCGGAGGAGCGTTTGTGCGGGGGCAGGGCGCAATAGCGGAAGGCGCGCTCGCCCGAGCTGTGGCGCAGCACAAGCGCATGGTGCACCAGCAGGTCGAGGATCCTGTACAGGGTGACCTTGTTGATGGCGCGTGTTTCCCGCACCCCGTCCAGGATCTCCTGAGCCTGCAGGGGGCTGTGGCTCTGTAGGAGGAAATGCAGCACCGCGACGCGCAGGGGAGTCGGGTCCAGGCCGGTGGAGCGCAGGAGGTTTTCGGCGCCTGGCAACATGCTACTCCGCCTCCAGGCTCGAACCGTCGGTCAAAGAACCGCGCACCTGACGCAACACCCTGAGGGCCAGGGCGTGGAGGGCGAAACCCATGGTGGCCACGCCGATGATGGTGGCGCCCGAGGTCAGGTCATAGTTGTAGGAGAGCAGCAGCCCGGCCAGGCAGAACAGGGCGCTCCACAGGGACGCCTGCAGCATCATGCCTGCCAGGGTCTTGCAGGTCCGCCCCGCGATGCTGGGCGGGATGGTCAACAGGGCGATGACCAGGATCAGCCCCACCACCTGAATGATCAGCACCACGGTGAGGGCGGTGAGGGCCAGCAGGAGAAAATGCAGAAGTCGCACCGGGACCCCACTGGTGCGCGCGAATTCGGGGTCAAAGGACAGGGCCACGAAGTCCTTGTAGCACAGGAACACGATGCCCAGGATGAGGGCGTCAAGCACCAGCATGGTGATCAGGTCGGAGCGGGGCACGGTGAGGATGGAGCCGAAGAGGTAGCTCATGAGGTCCACGTTGTACCCCGGCGTCATGTCCAGCAACAGGATGCCGCTGGCCATGCCCGCGGCCCAGAGAACGCCCACAAGGGTGTCTGAGCGTGACTTGTGCTTGAGAGTGGCCCAGCCCATGACGCCGGAGGCGGCCAGGGTGAAGCCTATGGTGCTGGGCAGCACGGGCCAGGAAAAGCAGAAGGCCATGCCCACGCCGCCGTATGCCGCGTGCGCCACGCCTCCGGCCAGGAACACCAGCCGGTTCACCACCACCAGGGAGCCGATGACGCCGCAGGCCAGGCTGGCCAGCAATCCGGCGGCCAGGGCGTTCTGCATGAAGGTGTGTTGCAGCGCGTCGATCATCAGTGCTCCACCATGTCGTGTTCATGGGGGCCGCGATGCAGAAGGGCGCGTTGCAGCATGCCCGGCGCTTCGTGCAGCGCCCCTTCAAGGGGGCATGTATGTTTGTGGTCGCCGTAGATCAGGGCCAGCATCTCGGGGGTGAGCTGGTTGCTCCGGTTCACGATGAGATGCCTGTTCACCGCGGCGATGGCCGACACCTTGGCCGAGGCCACGATGAGGTCATGGCTGACCAGGACTATGGTGATGCCCTCCCGCAGGGATGCCAGCAATTCATAGAGGCAGAGTTTGCCCTGGGGGTCTATGTTGGCCGTGGGCTCGTCGAACACCAGGAGCTTGGGATCGCCCACCAGGGCGCGGGCCACAAGCACACGCTGGCGTTGCCCCCCGGAGAGGCGGTCCATGCGCCTGTCCGCGAAGGATAGCATGTCCACCCGCTCCAGGGCCTTGTCCGCCAGAGTCTTCTCTTTGCGGGCGTAAAAAAAGCCAGGACGGTATCCCGAACGCCCTCCCATGAGTACCACCTCGCGCACTGTGATGGGAAAGTCGGGCTGAATGACAACATGCTGCGGCACATAACCGATGTGCCCCCGCGCCTGGGAGGGATCCTTTCCAAAGACCCGGATGGTTCCCGAGCGAGGGGGCAGTAGGCCCAGTATCAGCTTGAGCAGGGTGGTCTTGCCCCCTCCGTTGGGGCCGAGCATGGCCATGAAGTCCCCAGCCAGAATCTCCAGGTCGACATTCTGGAGCACCGGCGCGGTGTCATAGGCGTAGGAGATGTCCTTCAAGGATACGACGATGTTATCGTTCATGCCCGTTTGTGTACCCTGCCTGTTGGCTTAACGCAACGCTTCGCGGATGATTTCCGCGGCGTTCACGAGGTTTTCACTCCAGTTCTCGGCCAGGGGATCCAGCTTCACCACCTTGCCGCCGATGGCCTCGGCAATCGCCTTGGCGCTCTTTTCCGAGAACTGCGGCTGCGCGAAGATCACCTTGATGCCATCGTGACGGGCGTGCTCGATGAGCTCCTCCAGTTCGGCGGGACTGGGCTCCTTGCCCTCCATCTCGATGGGCACCTGTTTCAGGCCGTAGTCTTGCGCGAAATACCCCCAGGAGGGGTGGAAGACCATGAACTGTTTTTCTCCGCTCACATCCTTGAAGATGCCCTTGAGCCTGGCATCCAGCTGATCGCACTTCTCGAGAAAGGCCTGGAGGTTGGACTCGAACTGGGCCTTGTGTTTTGGCGCAGCCTGGATCAGGGCATTGGCGATGCTGCGGGCCTGGATCTTCACCAGTGAGGGCGCGAGCCAGACGTGGGGATCCAGGATGCCGTGCCCGTGTTCGTGCTTCTCGGCATGCCCCTTTTCGTGCTCCCCCTCGTGTTCATGGTGATGCGCGGCCATGGGGCGTTTTTCTATGCCTTCCTCGGTGTGCACCACGCGCATTTTCGGATTGGCGGCCGCGAAACGCTCCAGCCAGGCGGCTTCGAAAGGCACGCCGATGGCCAGGTACAGGGAGGCTTCGGAGAGCTGGGCCATTTGCCTGGGCTTGGGTTCGTAGGTGGCAGGGCTGGCTCCGGGCTTGACCATGACCTCCACGGATACGAGATCACCGCCGAGTTGTTTCACGAAAGTCGCCTGGGGCAGGATACTGACGAATACCTTCTGCTGTGCGGCCAGAACCCCGGCTGGCAGCAAGGAGAGAACCATGATTAGTAAAAAGGCATACAATTGCCGCATCGTTATGAACTCCTGTTGCGTGTTTGGAAAAATGCAACCTGGTTGCATTAGGTCTAAATGCAACAGAGTTGCATGGGAGTCAAGATGATTTTCACGTTCAGGTCTGGTGGGCGAGGGAAAAGATGGGAGGGGGGAAAGAAGGAACCCGCGCTTCCGGGGCCGGAAGCGCGGGCTTTCAGATGATCAGCTGTAGATGGCGCGCAGGATGAAGAAATAGATCACCCCGAAGCCAAGGAGAATGCCGCATGGTACAAGTACCCGGCGCCAGGCCTTGGAGAGGTCCGCACCGAAGTACTGACAGGTGAGAATGAAGCACAGATGCAGGGGGGAAGACATGACTCCGGCGTAACCCGCGAACATGCCCAGGACAACGTAGGGCACGAGCTGACTTTCCAGGCCCATCTGGTGAATCAGCCCCAGCAGCAGTGGAAAGGCGGCGCCCACAAAGGCGACGTTGATGCCGGATACAGCACCAACGAAGAAGGGCAGGAACATGGCCGAGGCGAACAATGCGGCTGCTCCGGCGGATTGCCCCCCAATCTGGTCGATGGCGCCGCTCTGCTGCAGCACCTCCTTGAAAATGTAGATGGAGGCCACGACGCCCATCATTTCCAGGAGGTGGCGCTTGGCGAACAGTCCGGCGATTCGCTTCAGTCCGTATCGGTTCTGTACGGCACTGCAAATGAAGGCCGCGCCAAGAGCCAGGAGCACGCCCCACTCGAAGGGGAGCGAGGGGATCAGGAAGGTGATGAGCAACTCCATCACGATGGCCCCTATGATGGCCACCAGCAGGGGTATGGCTTCCCACAGGGCCAGGGAGAGGGGGGCGTCCTCGATGAATTCGGGAGTCTTGTCATCCTTTTCCCGGGGCTTCTGGGAAGCCTCTTCGAAGCGCAGGGCCTTGGGCCTGAGGAAGTAGTACCACCCCAGGATCAGCGACAGAATGGGTGCCGGGCTGAGGAGCAGGGCGATGGAGGCCAGGGAGATGCCCGAGAGGCTGGAGCACAGAATTACGCCGGGGTACAACGGCCAGGCGAGCTCCCATATGTGTCGGTACCAGTAGTTGATGAGTGACTGGTCCATGGGCGCCACGGTGCCGAAGGACCTGCGCGCCGCCAAGCGATCCGCCATGTTGCGGACCATGGGGGCGGAGAATACCGCGCCGCCGGGCATGGGCAGAAGGCCGATAAGGGCCGGAAAGAACGCCAGGGCCAGGCGGGGGCGTTTGATGCGTCCGCCGATGGCGGCCAACAGCCTTTGCGCCTGGCCGGATTGGTCAAGGAGCCCGCTAAGTGCCAGGATCATGGCAATGATGGAGGCCAGAAAAAGGGTCTGGGACTGGGTGATCCCGTCTCCGGCGGCTACTATCCAGGACACCGGGTTCATGCCGAACAGCAGGGCGAGGATGAAGCTGCCGATGAGGATCGAAAAGAAAAGGTGAATTTTGAATCTGATGCCGACGAGCATGCAGCCGAACGACACAAGTACCTTGAGAATCGGGAGCAGGGTAGAGAAAGTCATCGTCTTCGTCTTCTTTAGGTGTTTATATTGTTGAAATCCGCCCGCGCGTTTCAGCCTTGGTTTGGTGGAGCGGATCGAAAGCCCTGGAATAGGTTCTCCTGTTTCATTGGAGAGCGGATTCCGGATTATATCTTGGATAGCCGCGACTGGAACGAGGCGCCCCATGCGACGGGTACGGGCACGCCACCGCGGGTCCCTGAAAGACGTGCGGGCAACGTGCGGTTACGATCGTCAGCCCGGGAGTCGGTGCTCCGGCGCTGCACAAACAGGAGATGTTATTTGGATTTGGAGCGCTTGAAGTCGGCCATGGCCGCTTCCAGTTTTTGTTGCCAGAGGTTCGGATCCGATAGAATCCAGGCGATGGCGTCCTGGCCGGCGTCCGTGGTGAAATCCACCCGCAGCAGTGGCAACAATATGCTCTGCCCCATAAAACTTCTGGGTTGTGTGATCGCGTCTATTCTATCCAATGGAATATCAATCTCATGCCGGGGAAAAACCACCAGAAAATACAACCTTTCGTGTGTCAGGACCAGGGCGCCGCAGCACTCCTCCTGCTCCCAGCGACTCTTGGATTTCCATCCCAGGCAGTTTGCCGAGGTGTTCTTGAGGATCACATCCTCGCGGCCGAATTTGTCCTGCACCTCTTGTGAGCGCTTTTTTCGCAGCTGATATGCCAGGAGCAGAAGCAGGGCCGAAACCACCAAAACCAAGGTGACAGCACCGGTGGGAGTGATTTCGAAAGGTTCCAAGTTTTTCTCCGGCGAGGACTATAGAACTGATTGTCAGACAGTACAAGCGTGAATATCGCCTCTCCTTGCCGAAGCCCTCGGCTTTGGTTAGCATTGCCTTTGCGGACGCCAGCAGTTTGACTTTTTTTATAACGAATACCCGTTTCCGGGATACAAAGGGGACCACATGGCCGAAACTATTGATGAACTTACAGTACAGTACGAGGAGGACGGTCAGGTGATCGTCCAGGAACTGGACAAGGAGATATTGACCAAGGGAGCCTGGTGTACGCTCCTGTTCAAATACCGGGAGCTGGACAGGAAAACAGGCGATTTCGGCAAGGTGCGCTTTGGAATCAGGCGTTACCGCAAGACCGGCGGCATGTACCGCCCCCAGTCGAAGTTCACGGTTTCGAGCAAGGATCAGGCGCAGAAGATCATTGAAACGTTTTCCAGGTGGATCGAGGAAGACGACGAATAGCCTTGTCCCTGCCGGCTGGTGACAGGGGGGATGGTTTGGGCCTGGCACGAAAGAATGGTTCGAGGATCACTCATTCCGGAGTGATCCTCTTGTTTGCCCGGCAAGGCCGGGCACCCGTCTGCTTGGACACAACGCCATTCAGAGGACAAGCCGCCTGACGAGGCGGGCAAGTAGCGGGAGGTCCCCCTGGGAGCAGGAATCTCCAATCCAACCGCCCTTACCGGAGTAGGCGCCGCAAGGTGGTCGTATATTGCCGGCAACGGATAGAAGGCGAACACTCGGCGCTGAAGAGCCGGAATGGATGCGCGCAGTGGCGTTACAGAAGAAACGAAGTACAGAGGGACGATGAATCATCGAGTCTGGTACAGCCTCTACGGCAGGCTTCTTCACGAAGAGGCGCTGGTGGCGGCGTTTCAATAAGTGAAGTCGGCGAATGGAGCTCCCGGAGTAGACGGGCAGTCCTGCAAAGACTTCGCTCTCAACCAGTTCGAGAACATTCGTGATCTCTTGACGGACCTTCGCAGTAAGGCCTACTGGCCCTCTCCGGTGAAGCGCGTGGAAATCGCCAAACCGGACGGCGGTATAAGAAGGATAGGAATACCGACGGTCCGTGACCGCGTGGTGCAGCAAGCGGTTAAAAACATTCCGGAGCCCATCTTCGACCCGGACTTCCATCCGTCCAGTTACGGATACAGGGCGGGGCGAGGCGCCCACGACGCCATAGCCAAGGCCACAGCGTTCATGCGTGATTACGACCTGACTTGGGTATGGACATGGACTTGAGCAAGTGTTTTGACACGCTGGACCACGAACCGATCATTCAGGCGGTGCGAGAAAAAGTGGCGGACAGGAGCATTTTGCGACTGATCCGGCTCTTTCTTGAGAGCGGCGTACCGAGCTCCGGCGAATTCGAAGCAACGACGGTGGGCAGTCCCCAGGGGGGCGTCATCAGCCCGCTGCTGTCCAACATTTACCTGGACAAGTTCGACCAGTTTATGCGCAGCCGTGGACATCGAATAACCCGCTATGCGGACGACATCGTGATATTCAAAGCAAGCAAAGCTGGCGCCAAACATGCCCGCGCGATTGCGATCCAATATCTGGAAGGATGTCTGAATCTTACGGTGAACCAGAAGAAGACTCATATAACGAATCTGTCGAAAGGCGTGCCGTATTGAGGGGTGGTATTCGAAAAAACTTCACGCAGATCAAAGAACAAGGCCTGAAGGCGTTCAAATCAAAAGTCAAAAGAATCACCAGACGCAACGTTCCAGTAAATCTGAAAAAGATTATCGTGGACCTGAATCCGGTGCTTCATGGGTTTGCCAATTATTTCAAGGTGGCGAACCGCACGAGGGCTTTTCGGCAGGTCATGAGCTGGATACGGCGACGGCTGCGAGCCATCCAGGTGAAATCGTGGAAGAAACCCCGCAAGCTTCACCGGAGGCTCAGGCAACTGGGATACAAAGGCGAGTGTAAAAGCATCAGAATGAGCTGCTGGCGCAACGCGTCATGCCAGCTTTGCCACATGGCATTGCCCAACGCGTGGTTTGATGAACTCGGACTCTTCGCTATGAACTCAGTTAAAACGGGAGTGCTTCCCCCGATCAATCGGGGATAAAGATGAACAGGAGCCGTGTACGAGGTCCGTACGCACGGTTCTGCGAGAGGGATGAAGCAGAGGTCATGACTCTGCTTCAGCCTACTCGATTCCGTTCATGTTGTCCGAGGACTCGTGGCTCTTGCCGAGAGTCAGCTGGTGCGCCCGGTGCCGAACAGCTCGATGCGGCGGAGGTGCCTGCCGCCGTCGAACCCGGATTCCAGGAAGGCGTCCACAATGGCTCTGGCCAGGTCGATACCCAGAACGCGCCCCCCGATGCAGAGCACGTTGGCGTCGTTGTGCCTGCGGCTCATACGGGCCATGTACTCGTTGGTGCAGAGGGCGGCGCGGATTCCCTGGACCTTGTTGGCGGCCATGCTCATGCCGATGCCGGTGCCGCATACCAGGATGCCCAGGGACTTTTCCTGGAGTACGCGTTCGCACAGCTGGTGGGCCAGGAAAGGATAGTCGCAGCTGTCCTCGGAATCCGTGCCCAGGTCGTGGACAGTGTAGCCGTGGGTTTCCAGGTGCTTCGCAATATCCTGCTTGAGTTGGAAACCTCCGTGGTCGGCTGCGAGAAAAACGGTTTTGATCATGGGAAAAGCCTCGTTGATTGGGTTAACGCATTATCGTCTGGAAACAAGACTCAGTTTCGAAATAATTTTTAATTGTTTCGAGTAAATGCATAAGAGTATCCAACCTTGTTCAAGGTTGGGCTGCCCTACTATTCCTTGTTGACACCGAGCGACGCCTTGCGCCTGGTTTCGAATTCCTCGCGCATGTTCTTGCGCTCCCTTGCCAGTTGATCGATTTCATCGTCAAGGAAGCGGATCTGTTTTAGAGCGAGCAAGGTCTGGTCGTTGCATGGCGGGAGAGGTGTTTCCGTGGACGCTTCCACACCCTGGAGTTGCTCGGCCACGGCCTCGCCGAGAGCGGTGCACTCCTCCCTGCGCCGTTTCTTCAATTGCTTGAGTTCAAAGGCGCGGAGCCCCTTGAGCCCTATCCACTGCAATTCGCCCAGCAGGACTCTGAGTCCGAGAACAAGGTTGCTGAAAACATTGCGTCCGGGTTTGGATTCCTGTGGCTGATTTTTCGTATTTCGATTCATGGCGCGCTGGCTCCTTCTCGCACAGGGGGCGTCACTGGTTGACCTGCGTGGGATCTTGCACATCCTTGAGTATATACATCCTGGTGTCTTCGGGCAGTTGGAGGTCCAACTCCCGCTCTGTCCAGGGAGTCTGGCGTTGTTTGAGTTCCTTTACTATGAGGATTGCCCTGTCTCCGTTTTCGCAGCGCATGCTGATTTTTCCCGGCAGGTTCGGAAACCCGTCATCCGCCAAGGAGCCGCTGAAATCCAGATCCCAGATAACCTGCCCCGGGGTGCGTAGCGCCTTGGGGATGCCGTTGTCGTCCAGCAGCAGCCAGAAGTCCCTGCTGTCCCTTCTGAAGGAGAAGAGCAGCCCCTCTCCGTTTTTTCTCCGGACAGTTGTGTAGTTCTCCGGGATGAACCCCTGCCAGCGGCCGTTGAGCAGCAGGCCCAACTGGCGCAGGGTGAAAGGCAGGTTCACGCCGAAGGCGGCCATACCGCTGCGGCCGTCCTTGTGCATGTACGCGCTTTCCTTGTCCGGAACAAAGGCCATGAACTCGTTGGCATCCTCCCGCCACATGGTGAGGGTGGATCCGAGGCCGGTCTTAAGGTCCAGGCGCAGGGGGTAGTCCAGGTTGCCCCAGAACTCGAGGATGACCCTGGTCTTGTTTTCAGCGCCCAGGTAGTGGAGGGAGGCTTCGAGGCTGAAGGCCGGACTGGTGCCGCCCTTGGGGAAGTTCTGCAAAAAGCGCTGCCACACGGCGTCGGGATGGGCATGAGTCCCCGGTTCCTGGGGGCTTGGGTGCTTAGGCGCGCAGGAGACGCAGCATACCCCTGCCAGGAGCAGCATGATTGGCAGGAATCTGCGCGAAAGGTTGCGCGCGAAGAGTCGCTTGGCGAGGATCATAGCGCTTCAAGCTTTTTTTGCAGCGCATCGATGTTTGCGGGGCGCAACTTCAGGGCCTTGCTGTAACCCTTGCGCGCCTCCTGGGGATTACCCTGGTCCGCGGCGATATCGCCGTAGTGTTCCCAGATGATGGGGTCGGTCTCGGTGTCTTTCACGGCTTGCCGGATTTCGGCCCAGGCCTGCTGCTTTTCCCCGCGGATGAACAGAATCCAGGCCAGGGAATCGCGGATGTAGCCGTTCTGTGGCTTCAACTGCAGGGCCTTGTGGACCAGGGCATAGGCGCGGTCCAGGTCGCGGTTCTGTTCGGCCAGGCTGTAACCCACGTAGTTCAGGGCGTCGGCATGCTCCGGGAAGCGGCTGATCAGGTCTTCCATAAGGCTGAAGGCCTCGACCTTGCGGCTCATTTTGTCCAGGATGATGCCCTTGAGATAGAGCAGCTCCGAATCATCGGGCCAGTTTTGCAGGGCTTCGGTGAGAAGTTGCAGGGCCTTGTCAAAGTCTCCGGAGTCCTCGTAAAGACTGGCGCCCAGGGTCCAGAACTCCTGCTGGTCAGGGAAGAGTTCCCGTCCCTCGCGGGCGGCGTCGATGGCTTCCTGCTTCTTTCCGCTTTCGTAGAGCAGGTGGCTGCGGAAGCGCAGAGCCCGGCTGTAGAACTTGTTGTTGAAGGTGACCTTTTCCAAGAGTTTGGTCGCCTTGATCGGGTCGTTGTCGCCCTTGAAGGCCAGCAGGGCCAGGTAGAAATACACTTCGTCGGCCTGGGGCTGGCTCTTCAGCAGCGGGAGAAAAACCTTTTCGGCGTGCTTGTAGTACCCCTGGTCCACGAACAGGGTTCCGGCTCCCAGGGCGAAACTGAGGTCGTCGGGGCCGCGCTGGGTGAGGCGCAGGGCCTTGTCCGGATTGTTGAGCTTGAGGTTCAGGTCAACGAGACGGAGCCACAACTCCTGACTGGACTCTCCCATCTCGAGCATGCGGGAGTAGATGGCCTCCGCTTCCTTGTAACTCTTTTCCAGCTCGTAGAGGTAGGCAAGCTCGGCCCAAGCCTCGAACAGTCCCGAATCCTCGGTCACCGCCTGGTTCAGCAGTTCGATGGCCAGGCTGCGGTGCCCGAGCCCCTCGTGGGACTTGGCCAGGTAGAATGTGATGACCGGGGTGCGTTTTTCCGCCGGGATATCCTGCAGCACACCGAGGGCCTGCTCGAACTGTTCGTTGCGGATAAGAATGTCGGCCAGTTCCTGGCGAGTGAGGATGTCGTCGGGGTTCTTTTCCAGATACAAGTTGATGGTTGCGGCTGCGGAATCCAGGTCTTTTTCAGCCAGGTACAGCTGCGCCAGCATCAGTTCCAGATCCTGGTTCTCGGGGAACTGCTGCAATCCCCTGAGCAGCACCTGCTTGGTCTTTTCGCTGTCTCCCTGGTGCCAGTGGAAATTGGCGGCCTCAATGAATATCTGGGGCGAGTTGTCGGAAACCAGGAGTTGATCCAGAGCGTATTCGCCTATGGTGGAGTTCTGCTCCCGTTTGGCGTCTTCCAGAAGCAGGTAGTAGTATGTGGACTGCGCCTCGTCCGTGAGTTCCCACCCCTTGGGTGAGAGCTGATCCTCGAGGGATTTGGCGCAGGCCGCAAGAGAGAAGACGAGAAACAGAGCGATGATGAGGTGACGTGCTGTGTGCTGCATGCTGGTATTCGGTCTCCAGGCTAAAAAGCCGAAAAAGGGTACGCCGGGCTTGCAAGCCCGGAGCCTTTCCACATGTCTTGCATGTGCCGCTCGGTTTGTATCCCGTGGTTTGGTCATGGGCGTCGTGGTCATGGCCATGCGTATCCTTGATGGTTACCCGGCCCGGAAAGAGCAAAACGCCATGGGGCTTGCCGCCTCCCGGCTACTCCTCCTGGGTGATCCAATCCTCAGAGAAGTCCGTGATGTTCTGGGTAAGGTGGGTGCGAAGTTTTTGTAACAGTCTTGATTCCAATTGCCGCACCCGCTCCCTGGTTATACCATACTTTTCCCCGATTTCACGCAAGGTGGCAGGTTGCTCCGAAAGCAGCCGTTTTTCAAGGATGTCCCGCTCCTTGTCGCTGAGTTCCTCGAGGATGGTCTCCAGGTGCTCCTGCAGTGTCTGGGAGATTTCGAATTTTGCCAGGGTCTCCTCGATGCCCGGTTCCAGGGCCGGCAGGATATCCAGGCGCGTGGTGGTGGAATCGTCGCCCAGGGTGATGTCCAGGGAGACGTCGTTGCTGCCCATGCGCTGTTCCATCTCCTCCACCTGAGTCTCCGTGACGTTCAGGTTCTGGGAGATGGTGGCGGAATCGGCGTCAAAGCCCTGCGCCTGCAGGCGCTGGCGCTCCTTGCTGAGGTTGTAGAACAGCTTGCGCTGGGCCTGGGTGGTGCCGATCTTCACCATGCGCCAATTGTCCATGATGAACTTGAGGATATAGGCCTTGATCCAGAACGAGGCGTAATAGGAGAACTTGATGCCCTTGTCCGGGTCGAACTTCTGGACCGCGCGCATCAATCCCACGTTGCCCTCCTGGATCAGGTCGAGAACATTCTGCATCCAGCGGCGCTGGAAGTCCATGGCGATCTTGACCACCAACCTGAGGTGGGAGGAGACCATGCGGAAGGCTGCGTCCTGATCGTTTTGGTCCCTCACCCTGTGGGCCAGCTCCTGTTCCTCCTCGGGTTCGAGCATGGGGAACTTGCTGATCTCACGCAGGTACAGGCGCAACGGATCATGGACCTGCACCCTCGAACCGGTGCTGCGGACAGGCAGCATCGGAACGGGGGACTGGTCGCCCTCTTCGTCGGTGGTGACGTCAGTTTCCTCCATGTCATCGATATCCACGGATTCTTCCTGGTCCATCACGTCCGGTTCGTTGTCATGTGTATCTTTTACAGTCATGTTGTCTAGCTATCGTTATATATTACACTCAATGATTCAGGACCTTACCTGTCGCCGGACATGAGGTGGCGTCATTGGATGGAAGGTCTCTCATGAGCCAAGCTCCAAGCCTATAATTTTTGTTTGTCCTTTTCAATGAATTTCAGTACACGGGGAAAACCTTCCCATTCTGGCACGGCATACCGTTTTCTCCCGTTTACGTAAACCGCGTCCTTTCGTCGGTTCAGGGTAACATCCAAACAAGATCTGGTACTATGGGGAACTTCAAGAAAGCCCTGGAAAATAATGTGGTGATTGTCGGTGACGGCGCCATGGGCACGCTTTTGCAGAAGCTGGGCATGCCCGCCGGGATATCCCCGGAGGCGTTCGGTTGGGAACATCCCGAAACCATCCGCAAGGTGCATAAGGCCTACCTGGATGCAGGCGCGCGGATTCTCACCACCAACACTTTCGGGGGCAGCCGCTACAAGCTCGAGTTCGACGTCGACGCAACGGCCTTCAACAGGGCCATGGCCGAGCAGGCCAGGTCCGTGGCGGGTGACAACGCCTGGGTGGCCGGAAGCGTGGGGCCCACCGGGCATTTTGTCCGTCCCATGGGTGATCTCGGCTTCCGGGATCTGGTGCAGGCCTATTCCGAACAGATCAAGGGTTTGGCCCAGGGGGGCGCGGACTTCATTCTGGCCGAGACCCATTTCGACTTGGCCGAGGTAAGGGCCGTTGCCGTGGCCGCGCGGGAGGTCTGCGACCTGCCCGTGGGCCTTTCCATGACCTTCGAGTCCGGCGCCTGCCTTACCGGCACCAATCCTCTGAGTTTTGTGGACACCATACAGAATATGGGTGTGGATCTGGTGGCCACCAATTGCAGCGCCGGCCCGGACCAGTTCGTGGATGTGCTCAAGGCCATGGCGCCGCGCCTGGACACGCCACTGATGGTGGTGCCCAACGCGGGGTTGCCCGTGCTCGAGAATGACACCACCGTGTTCAGGATGGGCCCCGAGGAATTCGCGGAAAAAGCCGCCAGACTCGTGGAATACGGCGCGCTCATCGTCGGGGGGTGCTGCGGCACCGGACCCGACCACATCCGGGCCCTGGCCAACGCGGTGCGTGGCGTGCGCTCCCCGGGAGCCAACCCCGGGAACCGCGAGTGCATGGTGCTCACATCCCGCACCCGCTCGGTTCCTCTGGGCGTTGGGCTGCCGCTGGTGATCATCGGCGAGCGCATCAACCCCACAGGTAAGAAGCAGCTCACGGCCGAGCTTCAGGCCGGACAGTTCACCAAGGCCATGGAATACGCCGAGGAGCAGGTCAGGATGGGCGCGGGGCTGCTGGACGTCAACGTGGGCGCCCCCATGGTCAACGAGCAAGAGGTCCTGCCCGAGCTGGTGCAGACGCTGGTTTCGCGTCACCAGATCCCTCTTTGCCTGGACTCCTCCAACCCGGAGGCGGTTCGAGCCGGTCTGGACGCCTATCCCGGAAGCCCGTTGGTCAATTCCATCAGCGGAGAGCATGGCCGCATGGAAAACCTCGCGCCGCTTTGCGCGCGCTATGGTGCCCCGTGCATCCTGCTCCCTCTGGAGGGCAAGGATCTTCCGGTTACCGCCAAGGACCGCATCGAGATCATCGAACGCATGGTGGCCCAGGCCATGGAGCTGGGGCTGCCCAAGCGACTGCTCCTGATCGACGTGCTGGCCTTGACGGTGTCCTCCAAGTCAGAGGCGGCCAAGGCCTGTCTGGAGACCATAAGTTATTGCGCCAACACGCTGGGCCTGCCCACTGTGTACGGGCTTTCGAATATATCCTTTGGACTGCCGGCGCGGGCGCTGCTGAACAGCACGTTCCTGACCATGTCCATGGCTCACGGCCTTGCCGCCTGCATCGCCAATCCCGGGGCTCCACGCCTGGGCGAGACTCTTGCTGCGGCTGAGGTCCTATTGGACCGCGATCCCCAGGCCGGACGTTTCATCGATAATTTCGGACAATGGACGCCCGGAGATGGCGGAGGTTCGCCCGCAGGACAGGGTGGTGCCAAGGAAAAAAAACAAGCTGGCAATCTTCACGACGCTGTCATACTCGGAGACAAGGAAAACGTCCTCACCCTGGTCGAAGACGCATTGCAGCGCGGGGAGGAGCCGTTTGAAATAGTGAACAAGTGGCTTATTCCCGCCATCACCGAGGTGGGCGTGAAGTATGAGCGTCGCGAGTACTATCTGCCCCAACTCATTCTCAGCGCCGAGACCATGCAACTGACCTTCGAGCGTTTGCGTCCCCTGCTCGAGGAAAAGGGGAGCGACGTCAAGAAGCCGGTGGTGGTTATGGCCACTGTGGAGGGCGATGTGCACGACATCGGCAAGAACATCGTGAACCTGATGTTGCGCAACCATGGTTTCGACGTGGTGGACCTGGGCAAGAACGTCCCGGCCACCGCCATCGTCGATGCCGCTTCCCTGCATGGTGCGGTTGTCATCGGCCTTTCCGCGCTCATGACCACCACCATGGTACGCATGAGGGATACCATCGACATGGTGCGGGAGCAGGGGCTGGGGTGCAAGGTGATGATCGGGGGCGCTGTGATCACGGAGGATTTCGCCCAGAGCATAGGAGCGGACGGGTACGCAACCGACGCCGTGGCAGCGGTTCGCGTGGCGGAACGCCTTTCCGGGCTGTGATGCCCCTTGGTTCGCCATGTGGATTTCATACCCGGATCAGTGGAAAGTAATGCGGAAACGCACATGTCGCCCGGGCGTGTTGTCTCTGTAAGCCCTGGAGTAGCGTGAAAAAATTAACGTTATTGCTCCTGCGTGGTGAAGAGTGGTAGTTACCTGGAAAATTCAAGGAGGAGCGTCATGCTTCGTATAAAGATATTTGTTATGTCCGCCCTGGTTCTGGCCCTGCTGTCCGTGGTTCCGGCGCAGGCCGCCTCGGTGGAAGGAATCAATCACATAGGTCTGCTCAAGGCCATCAACGCGGCAAGAGGCAAGGTTGTGGTCGTCAACTTTTTCGCCACCTGGTGCATGCCCTGTCTGCAGGAGATTCCGGGTCTCATGAATATTCGTTCGTCCTTCAGCGAGGACGATGTGATGATGGTCAGCGTCTCCGTTGACAAGAGCATCGAGGAGGTCCAGGATTTTGTGGACACTAATCCCTTCAATTACCCCGTGTATTGGGGGGACGACGCCGTGGCCCGGGTTTTTCAGATCTCGGCCATTCCAAAGCTGCTGATCTATTCCCAGCAGGGTGCGTTGGCGGTGAAGCATGAGGGTTTTGTCAGTGAGGATGAACTACGGGAAATGTTGAAGGAACTTGTTGCCAAATGAGTGATTCCACTGCCACTCACTACATACGCAAGGCTCGGGTCCAGGATGTGCAGCGCATCCACGGGCTGTTGATGCACTGTTCAAAACAGGGGCTACTGTTGCCGCGCTCGTTCAACGAGCTGTACAGCCATTTGCGTGACTTTTTCGTGCTCGCCCCCCTGGAGGGAAAAGGTGAGATCATGGGGTGTTGTGCTCTTTCCATCAATTGGGCCGACCTTGGGGAAATCCGATCCCTGGCGGTTGACGAGGAACTGCAGAAAAAAAAGTGGGGAAAACGGCTCGTGGAGGCTTGCCTGAGCGAGGCCGTCACTCTGGGCATTTTCAGGATATTTACCCTGACCTACCAGAAGGATTTTTTCGAGCGCCAGGGGTTCACCGAGGTGAACAAGGACGTCCTTCCCCAGAAAGTCTGGTCTGATTGCATAAAGTGCCCCAAGTTTCCGGATTGCGACGAAATAGCCATGCTCATCGATCTTTGAACGGGAAGGCCGAAACGTTTCGATGAGTTGCTTTCATGATTTATCCGCGCTATGTTCAGGAAAATGTGTAGAGACAGGCTCGGCTTTCACGTCGCTCTTCCTGATCAGATGAGGAACCTGCGCACCGGGAGAGTGTATTCCTTCACCTGCTCCGCTAGACACAACGAGAGTTTAGGCCAGCAATGATACTGAAATGCCCCAGTTGTAGCACCACCTACAATTTCCCCGACGACAAGTTCCAGCCCGGCCGGAAGGTGAAATGTACGGTTTGCGGCCATATCTTCGTGCTCGATGAACCGAAGCCCGAGCCCGCTCTGGATGAAGCCCTCTCTCAGCCCGATGATGAACTTGAGAACCTGTTCGAAGATCATCCGGTGGCGGAGAGGGTAGAGCGGCCGGTTCCCCCAGACCCTTCTCCCGCAGCCTTCGACGAACCCGCTTCTTCCGATGAGTTCACCATTGACGAGCCTCGCTCCGGCAAGAGTGTAAGGGAGGAGTTTTCCATCGACGGGGCGGGCGAATCCGGGAAGAAAATCGACCTCGACGCTCTGGTGCGTGACGATACGCCCAAGAGAAAGGGCGGCCGATCAAAAAATATCATTATCATCAGCATGATGCTGCTGGTGCTCTTGGCTGCTGCCGGATATTTTTTCCTGCCTTGGTTCATGGACAAGGACAAGGATGAGGTCAAGCAGCCTGCGGAAGCCACAGAGGCAGTGATAACCACTGAGCAGATCAAGAATTTCGCCCTCGAGGACGTGAAACAGTATTATGTCGATAACGAGAAGGTCGGCAAGCTGTTCGTGGTGCAGGGCAAGGTGGTGAACAATTTCGAGGTCCCCAAGGAGTTGATCAAGGTGGAGGCCACCCTGTTCGACGCCGGCGGCGCCAGCGTGGTGAGCAAGACCCTGCTCATAGGCAATACGGTCTCCCTGTTTCAGCTGCAGATGCTCAGCCAGGAGGAGTTGGAGGCCACCATCAACAACAAGGTCGGCATCCTGACATCCAACACCCGGGTGCTCCCCAGGGGCGAAGTGCCCTTTGTCATTGTGTTCTACAATCCCCCGGACTCGGTTCAAGAGTTCGTTCTCAAGGTGGTCTCGGCCAAGGACCCCCCAAAGCAATAGCTTATGTAAGACTTTTTGCGAGGGGGGAATTCCTTGAGAAGAATTTTCCCCTCAAGGTCCCCCTTCCCAAGCCTCTTTGGAAACATCGAGAATTCACTAAGTGGAGCCGCTCCAGGCCTGATGGTTAAAGAACGACACGTATACATCTGCAATGAGTGCGGCGCCCAAACCCCGCAGTGGCGTGGGCAATGCCCCCAGTGCAAGGCATGGAACACCCTGGAGCAGCGCAGCGGCCTTTCGCACTCTGGCCGAAAGAGCGCAGCGGCCGTGGATGCCACCGGCCCCGTTCCCTTGAACAGCATCGACGTGGAGCAGGAAGCGGGGATGCCAACCGGAGAGCAGGCCCTGGACCGGTTTCTCGGAAGCGGCCTGGTCAGAGGCGGGGCTGTGCTGCTGGGAGGTGCGCCCGGCATCGGCAAATCCACCCTGCTGCTCCAACTGGCGGGCAGTCTGGCAGAGCAGGGGCGCACAAGCGTCTATCTCTCGGGCGAGGAGTCCCTCTCCCAGATTCGGCACAGAGCGGAGCGCCTGGGTGTGCTCCACGACGGTCTCCTGGCACTCTCCACCTCCAGCGCCGGTGACGGCCTGCGGATTCTGGAACAGGGCAAGGCCGATCTCCTGATTCTCGATTCGGTACAGACCCTTCACTCAGGCAGCGCTGACGGCCTGCCCGGCAGCGTTTCCCAGGTGCGCGCCGTGGCCGGAGAATGCATCGAGGCCGCACGGCAAAGCCACACGGCCCTCCTCCTGGTGGGGCACGTCACCAAGGACGGTCAGATAGCCGGTCCCAAGCTGCTGGAGCATATGGTGGATACGGTGCTCTATCTCGAGGGAGACAGGCAGCATGCCCATCGTCTGCTTCGCGTGCTCAAGAACCGCTTCGGCCCTTGCCAGGATGTGCTGGTCTACTCCATGGGGGGGCGTGGGATGGAACTGGTTCACGATCCCTCGACACTGTTTCTGGGCGCACGCAATCCGGACTTGAGCGGTACCGCCCTCTGCATGGCTTTGGACGGTCAGCGTCCCTTTGCCGTGGAAGTGCAGGCCCTGGCCTCTCGGACATTTTTGGCCATTCCCCGCCGTACGGCGCTGGGAGTGGACGGCAACAGGCTGCATCTTCTTCTGGCCGTGCTGGAGAAGCGTCTCCAACTGCGCCTCTCCGAGATGGATATCTACTCCAAGCTCGGCGGTGGGCTGCGGCTCCAGGATCCGGGCATGGACCTGGCCATTGTCGCGGCCATCCTGTCCTCGTTTTTCGACCGCCCCTTGCCGGAGCGCTCGGTCTTTTGGGGTGAGGTGGACCTCAACGGCCAGATTCGCCCGGTTGCCGGACAGGATGTCCGGCTGCGTCAGGCCCAGCGTCTTGGGTACACTCCCATTTTTTGTCCTTTAGAGGGGGGCGATGGAAATTGTCGCCCTGTGGATACGTTGCAGGAGTTGCAGCGTTCGCTTTTCGGCTCCCGCTAGGGAACGCCTTCTCTCCTTTTTCTGTCTCGTTCCCTTGTTTTCGCCGTGAAATGAATATTTTCTGGCCAAATATCCCAATTACGGGATATGGTGGTCCAATTTCTGTAGAGCCTTTTTACGGCCTTTTTCTCAATAAAGGCTGTTCATCGTCGTTTTTTTTACATTAAGATGCCAACATAACTTGATTATGATGCCTAAACCGCGTACTATCTGAATATTGGGAAAATGTTCGATCAATTTCTGAGAGGGTGTCATGGCGCAGAACTCCAAGCGGTCTCCTTTTGCTCCCGTATTGATTTCCGGAATTATCCTGAGCCTTTTGCCTTTGGCGGCGTTTTTCACTGCCAACCTCTGGGTCGCGCTGGGATGTGTCGTCCTCGGCATCGCACTGACATGGAACCTTCTGCGGATTGCGAAGTCCACGCGGAGCTTCGTGTTCGACATCCTGGGCAAGGCACTGAAGGAAAAAAGCGCCACCTCTTTGGAAGACATGGTTGGAGCCGAAGAGGCTGACTTTCTGGGAGCCTTCAAGGAGGCGATGCAGTTTTCGGCATTGCTTGGATCGGCCCTTGAGAACACGCAGATGCCATTGTGCGTTGTTGATCCCAAGGGAAAGGTTGTGCTGTGCAGCGAAGGTCTGCAACGCGCCGCTGGAGTCGGGCGCGATGCCGTGATGGGCAAGAGCTTCGAGCAGGTCGTGTTGCGCGGGACCGGAGACCAGATGCGCAGGGCTTTGGCCGGTGAACGCCTGCAAGGGGTGGAAACCTCGGTGCGCTTTCCCAATGGTCAGGAAATCCTGGTGGCCTTGCACGCCGCTCCCATCAAGCAGGGGATCGTGATCGGGTTCGTGGAAACCGGTAACCTGCAACAGCGTTACGACGATTTGCACGGGGATTATCAGGCACTGCTCTCCAAGAGTGGCGAGATGACCGACGTGGCCCAGCGCGTCGCCTCGGCGTCCGAGGAGTTGTCAGCCTCCGCTGACGAGCAGGCCAGAGGGGCGTTGCGCCAGAAGCAACAATCCGAGAACGTGGCCACCGCCATGGAGGAGATGACCGCCACGGTGCTGGAGGTGGCCCAGAACGCCTCTTCGGCTTCAGAGGCCGCGGACGAGGCGCAGACCGCCGCCCGTGACGGAGTGGACCTGGTGGTCCTGGCACTCAAGGAGAGCGAGAAGGTTGCCGACGCCTCGACCCAGCTTGCGGGAGTGCTCTCCCAACTGGACAATCAGGCCGGGGAGATTGGCCGGATCATCGGCGTGATCAACGACATCGCCGACCAGACAAACCTGTTGGCACTGAACGCCGCCATCGAGGCGGCCCGCGCGGGTGAGGCAGGCAGGGGGTTCGCGGTTGTTGCCGACGAGGTCCGCAAATTGGCCGAAAAAACCATGACCGCCACCAAGGAGGTGGAGAGCGCCATCCTGACCATCCAGAACAGCGCCCGGGACGCGGTGGACTCGATGGAGGCCACGCAGAACCGCGTCAAGGAGAGCACCAAGCTTTCCAATCAGACCAGCGAGGCCTTGCAACACATAATGGGCCGCATGGAGGACATGTCCCATAGGGTGACGCAGATCGCCACTGCCGCGGAGGAACAATCTGCCGCGGCCGAGGAGATCAACCAGAGCATCGAGGACATCGCGCTCGTCGCCCGGGAGGCGGACGAGGGCGCGGAGCAGACAGCGGAGGCCACCAGGGAGCTGGCCAAACTATCCCAGGAGCTGCTTTCCCTTGCCCTGGCCATGGACAAGGCCTCGGCAGGCTCCGAGAACAAGCTCTGGCAATCCGAAGGCAAGATGCGGGGCGTACTTCCGAAACTGATGCAGGATCACGTCAAACAAGCCTACGGAGCCAAGGTGTTTGCCGCCATGCAACAGGATATGGGAAATCCCGTCTTTCTTCCCACAACCAACTACCCTGAAGCCGTGATGCGGCAGATGGCACAACTGGCCGGAGAAAAGACCGGCAAGACTCCGAAGCAGGTGTTTCTGGATTTCGGGCACTTCACCGTGGGGCAGTTCCACAAGATGTATCGCAGGTATTTCAAGACCACCGACCTCAAACAACTCTACCTTTCCATGGACTCGATTCACAAGCAATTGACCAAAGACTATCCCGGCATTGTTCCTCCCGGCTTTACCTATGAGGATCGAGGCGATACATTGATTATGACATATTCTTCGTCCAGGGGTTTCTTCGACTATTTCGAAGGTATCCTGCTGGGTGCGGCGAATTTTCTGAAGCAGCGGGTCAAGGTGAAGGTTACGCCTCTCAATGATACACAGGCCCGTGCCGAGATTAAATTTCTTTAGCGGAAAAAGGTATTATGGAGACAGTCGAGTATGATCACCAGGCGTTGCGTGAGGTAATCAGGCGATTTCTACCCGAGATCAGGAAACACCTCGGTAAAAGCATTCGTCAACGGGAGGATGCTTTTCTTCACCTAGGTGGCAGGTTGCAGGAGTTCACCCTGCGTGCCGGGACCCTGGCCAAGAATTCGCAGGAGCTGCTTTCCGACGCCACCGGTCAGGCCATGGGAGAGATCATCGATGTTTTTCACAAGGAACTCGAGGCCATCAGCAATGTCTGCTCCACGCAGACGGCTGACGCCGCCATCAGGGAACTCGGCAACATCATCTCTCTCATCGAGAACCTCGAGAAATTGATGCAGGAGTTCGGGCGTCTGGTAAGACACCTGCAAATGCTCGGCATCTCCACCCGGATCGAGAGCGCTCGTCTCGGCTCCGAGGGCAGGAGCTTTCATACCTTGGCCGATGACGTGGAAAAACTCGCCAACCGGATTGTTTCCCATACCAGCAGCATCTTGGAGAACGCCCGCTCTCTTGCGGAGCTGTCGCGGCTTGCCAGCAAGCAGACCGAAAGCATGCGTTCGAAGCAGGCGACCTGCTCCGTGCGTGTCTTTTCGGAAATAAACAGCAATCTCGACGAATTGCAATCTCTTACCCAATCCGCCCACGAATTGTCCGAACATTTGATCAACATGGCCAGGGACACCCGGGACAACATCGGTGAAGCCGTGTCGTCACTGCAGTTTCATGATATTATCCGCCAGCAGGTGGAGCACGTGGAAGAGGCCTGTGACGACATCGAAGCGCTGGTTTCCGGAAAGAGTAGCCAGAACAATGACGCTCCAACAGACAGCAACGAGCTGGTTGGCTGGGTGGCGGATGTCCTGAACCTGCAATGCAGACAGGTGAGCAATGGGCGAGAGCGCTTCGTGAACGCTGTCGAAAACCTGAAGCGGAATCTCGGCAACATAGGTGGCAACGTCAACGCCATGGAGATTGAGATCACCAAGCTGCTGGGCGAGGATGCGGGCAGCGGTGCGAGGACTCTCGAACGCATCGAAAAAGGCATCGGCGGCATGCTGGAGACCATGAAGGAATTCGCCAGTCAGGGAGAGGCCATCGGCCGAACAATGTCCTCGGTGGCGGACACTGTCTCCCAGATCGGCGCCTTTCTGGGCGATATCGAGGAAGTGGGCGCGGAGATAGAGCTCATAGCGCTGAATGCCAGCATCAAGGCCGCGCACACCGGTGAGCAGGGCAAAGCCATGGGTGTGCTCGCCTCATCGGTGCAACACCTTTCCAAGGAGGCAACAGGCCAGACCGACGGGGTTACCGGTTTGCTCAAGGATATTTCCAAGGCAGCCGATTCCCTTGCCGAAAGAGCGGATTCCTTCCTGGACACCTCTCAAGTGAATGACATGTTGGCGCGCCTGCGGAAAGTGGTGACGAACCTGAAGAATATCGATCAGGAGTTCGCCACCGGGTTCGTGAATCTGCAACATGACAGCAGTCAGCTGGGGCTGGACATCAACAGCCTGACCAAGGGAATCACATTCCACCTCGAAGCCGGTCGGCATTTGGATGTTGCTGAGACGAAGCTTTCCTCCATGGAGGAGGAGACGAGGGTCCTGGCGCCGGAAGAGGACGAAACGCGGCGGTCCGAGCGATTGCGGCAGCTGCTCGAGCGATATACCATGGAGGCTGAGCGCCTGGTTCACGAGGGCATGGCCACCGAGCCAGGAGATGCCCGGGATGGGGAAGAGACTGCCTCCGATGCTGGTGATGATTGGAACAATGTGGAATTGTTTTGATTTCGACAATATCGCTCCCAGGCCTTGCTTCGAAGCCGTAATGTGTTAGCCTTTGCGTCCACGCGGGATTCTATGCTTGGTTGTTTCTTTTGCTTCGAGGAATTGACAAAACCCCTGGAGACAAACCATAAATAATACTCCGAGCTGAGGTCGTTGATGTATAATTGCCCTTAATGTTTTTTTTCATATTGTTTTATCGTCGCATACCGTTACGATTGAGGGGGAGGCCTGACGAACCAGGCTGTTAAAGGAGGTGGCATGTCCAAGACCATCATGACTGTTGATGATTCCGCAAGTGTTCGGCAAATGGTCAGTTTTACGCTGATGAATGCCGGATATTCCGTTGTAGAGGCCGTGGACGGCAAGGATGCCCTGGGCAAACTCAAAGGCAAGGTTGATATGATTATCACCGACCTGAATATGCCCAACATGGATGGCATAACGCTCATCAAGAATGTCCGCGCCCAACAGAATTACAAATTCATTCCCATCATCATGCTGACCACTGAGTCCCAAGCCTCGAAAAAGCAGGAAGGAAAGATGGCCGGAGCCACCGGGTGGGTCGTCAAACCCTTCAAGCCTGAGCAATTATTGGCCGTGGTCGGGAAAGTTCTGAGATAATTCGAGAATATTCTGGCGTCCCGCAATGCGTGGGGGCAAGGGGACCGTGAGTGACAGCCATGATGCAGCAAAGTGTGAATCGTCAGGCATTCATTGAAGAAGCAACCGACCTCTTGACCGAACTCGAAAACGCGCTTCTCGAGTTGGAGGACGCGCCTGGCGATCAGGAGCTAATCGACAGGGTTTTCCGGGCCATGCATACGATCAAGGGCTCGGGCGCCATGTTCGGTTTCGACGACATCTCCACATTCACCCATGACGTGGAGAGTGTGTTCGAGCACGTCCGCAATGGGCAACTCAAGGTGTCCCGCGAACTGCTGGACCTCACTCTGACGGCCAGGGATCACATCTCCTATCTTCTGTCCTGCGCCATAGAAGGCGAGGATGCCGACCTGGATAAAGCCTCGGGCATCACCAGGGGCCTGCGGGCGCTGGTACCGGCGCACCTGGCCGAAGGCGGGGACAAACCGGTCGCCACCCAGGACAAGAAGGACAATGAGCTGTATGAACAGGTCACCTACCGTGTCCGTTTCAAGCCGCAGCTGGATTTCTTTCACTACGGCAACAAGCCCCTTGTGCTCCTGGATGATCTTGCGGAACTCGGCACGGCCTTCAGTTTTCCACATATCGAGCAGGTCCCTCCCCTGGAGGAGATCGATCCCGAAGGGTGCTATGTGTGGTGGGATGTGATTTTGGGATGTCATTCCGATCAACAGGCGGTGCGCGACGTGTTTCTCTTCGCAGAGGACGAGTGCGATCTGCAGATTCGTGTCATTGACCGCGGCGACGGCCTGGAAGAGCCCGAAGACTACAAGAAGCTCGGCGAAATCCTGGTGGATCGCGGCGACATCACCTCCGAGGATCTGATAAGAATTCTGGACGAGCGCAAGCGCATCGGCAACCTCATCGCCGAATCCGGCATGGTCAGCGAGGAGAACGTGGCCTCAGCCCTGCAGGAGCAGAGGGCCGTCCGGCAGATGCGTGAGCAGCGTACCACCCAGCGTAAGCCCATGGAGCAGGTCTCCAGTATACGGGTTGCGGCGGACAAGCTGGACTATCTCGTGGACCTGGTGGGAGAACTGGTCATCGTGCAGGCGCAGATCACCCAGATGGTGGCCCAGCGTCAGGACGCCGGTCTCATGACGCTGGCCGAGGAACTGGAGCGGCTCAGTGACGAATTGCGCGACTCCACGCTGAATATCCGCATGCTGCCCATAGGCACCACCTTCAGCAAGTTTCGGCGCCTGGTGCGCGATCTCTCCGCCGAACTGGGCAAGCAGATCGAACTCCAGACCAAGGGGGCTGAAACCGAACTGGACAAGACCGTCATCGAGCGCCTCAATGATCCGCTGGTGCACTTGTTGCGCAACAGCATCGACCACGGAATCGAGCCCCCCGCGGTGCGCGAGGCCGCTGGCAAGAACCCCGCCGGCATCATCCTGCTCGAAGCCGAGCATTCCGGAGGCGAGGTTCTGATCACCATCCAGGACGACGGGAAGGGCATCAATGTCGATGCGGTGAGGGCCAAGGCGCTGGAGCGCGGGCTGATCTCCCCGGATATGGAGCTGAGCAAGGAAGAGATCCTGCTCCAGGTGTTCAAGCCGGGTTTTTCCACGGCCGAGAAGATCACCAGCGTTTCGGGACGCGGCGTGGGCATGGACGTGGTCAAGAGGAGCATCGACGAGCTGCGGGGAACCGTTTCAATTGACAGCCGGATGGGGGTGGGTACCACCATCACCATCAAGCTTCCCCTCACCCTGGCCATCATAGAGGGGCTGCAGGTGTGCGTGGAGGACGAATTCTACGTCATGCCACTCTCCATCGTCGAGGAGTGCGTGGAGCTCATCAGGTCGGAACTGCACAATGTCAATGAACAGATAGTGAACCTGCGCGGGGAGATCGTTCCCTACATACGCCTGCGCGAGAGCTTCGAGGTCAGCGGCATGCCGCCTGACATCGAACAGATAGTGGTCACCCGCGTGGGGGGTGTTCGTGTGGGCATAGTGGTGGATAACGTCATTGGCGAACATCAGACCGTGATCAAGAGCCTTGGCAAGATATACAAGGATGTGGAAGGGATCTCTGGCGCCACCATAAAAGGCGACGGCACCCTGGCCCTGATTCTCGATGTGCCGCAGCTGGTTCAGGCCGTCGCAGGCGGGCGCATCAGAAACTGACCCGGTGTTTTCCGGTCGGAAATTTGATTTTCACCCTCTTTTTTTCTCCTGAATCCCGGCGAAATTCGGCCCCGCCGCAAGGCCGAAGCGATAGGTTTCCTTGACTGTGTGACAGGGAAATCTTCCTCACTGCTGTATCTTTGCAGTTTTTTCTTGTTATTAAATGCGTATCTGGATAATTAATATTAAAGAGAATGGTCACCCTCGTACATGACGAGGTGGTGGACGCTTTGCTTCTGGTTCGCCTGTGTCAATGAATGGCTAAGCACTCAAGGTATGCAATATGTCAAAGATCAAGGTCCTTGTTGTGGATGACTCAGCGCTGGTACGGCAAACCCTGGCTGATTTGCTGAACTCGGATTCACAGATAGAGGTCATCGGCACCGCATCCGACCCCTATGTCGCCGCAAAGCGCATTGAGGAGGAGGTTCCGGACGTCATCACGTTGGACGTGGAAATGCCCCGCATGGACGGCATCACCTTCCTGAAGAAGCTGATGACGCAACACCCCATTCCGGTGGTGATTTGTTCCACCCTGACTTTGGAGGGAACCGAGACCACTCTGAAAGCCCTCGAGTATGGGGCGGTGGAGATCATCACCAAACCCAAGGTCGGAACCAAGCAGTTTCTCGAGGAATCCAAGATCCGGATATGCGACGCGGTGAAGGCTGCGGCAAAAGCGCAGGTCAAGAAGGTCACCACGGCGATGAAGGTGGAGCCCAAGCTCTCCGCTGACGTGGTGCTCCCGGCAACCACGCCAAAGACAAAGGCCATGGTGCAGACCACTGAAAAAGTTGTGGTGGTGGGAGCCTCCACCGGCGGCACCGAGGCTCTGCGGGTGTTCCTCGAGGCATTGCCCCAGGATTGCCCCGCCATTGCCATTGTCCAGCATATGCCTGAGCGTTTTACAGCAGCCTTTTCGCAGCGGCTCAACGGCCTGTGCCGCATTACTGTGAAGGAGGCCCAGGACAACGACTCCCTGTTACGGGGGCAAGCCCTCATTGCTCCGGGAAACAAGCACATGCTGCTCAAGCGGAGCGGCGCGCGCTATTATGTGGAAGTCAAGGACGGGCCGCTGGTGCGGCGGCACCGCCCCTCAGTGGATGTTCTGTTCCGTTCGGCCGCCCGGTATGCCGCGAGCAACGCCGTGGGCGTCATCATGACCGGCATGGGCGATGACGGCGCCCTGGGCATGAAGGAGATGTTCGATACCGGGGCCTACACCATGGCACAGGATGAGGCCAGCTGCGTGGTGTATGGCATGCCCCAGGAGGCGGTGAAACTTGGCGGGGTGCACAAGGTACTGCCCCTGCAGAGCCTTGCCCCGGCGGTGGTGCGCCTCTGCGCGTAGTTGCGGACTGTAGTTGTTGACAAGCGGCTTGCAAGGGGAGGCTTCCCTTACTAATGGGAGTTTTTCCTGTTTTAGGGACAATGAGAAGTTGGGGACAGGTGAGGCGGATGGCGCTACTTCTTTTTCCCCTGGTTGTGCCGGTAGAAGATCACGTTGACCTTTTCCAGGGTGGCCAGCCCCTCCACCAGAACATTGTCCAGGAAATCGAGGAATGGTTGAATCTTATCCGGCTGATCCACGATCTCGATGACCAGGGGCAGATCTTCGGACAGGCGGAGGATTTTGGCGGTATGCACCAGGCTGTTGGCGCCGAAACCGCTGACTCCGCGTAAAACTGTGGCTCCGGCCAGTCCGCGCTTGCGAGCCTCCTCCACGATCACTTCATAGACCGGGCGGCCTTTGTGGCGGTCATTGGCACCGGTATAGATCCGTAAACATTGAGCTTCGTTGGCGAGTTCCATCTCCTGGTCTCCTGTGCCCCGCTATATCCGGGGTTTCCAAAGTCACGAGCAACGCGGTGCAAATGACTGCGCCCTCAGTATGTGCTTTTTTCACGGCCAAGGCAAAGCCCGCTTTTTCCTCGTCTTGAACCAGCAAATTCCACCCGATTCATTCCCGCAAATTGGGTTATGCGCGCTGGAACAGGAAGTATCGTTTGTCCTTGCGAAGTCCTCCCTCCAGAGGAGTGAGCGGGGACATTGTCCAATCCGGAGCAAGCAGGTCCCTGACATAGTCCAGAAGCAGGAATTCGTCTTCCCGGATGAATCGCACCGGGTAGTATTGGGCGAGATGTTCGGGAGTGGTGCGCAGGTCGTCATGCATCAAATAGCGGGGGCGGATGGAAATCAACAGTTCCTTGTCGGACAGGGACTTGAAGAGGCCCAGGATGTCCGGCGCGAGGCCGCGCAGGATATAGGTGGTGCCGATGAAGTCCAGGAGCATGGCAATGTCGTATTTGCGCCCCTCCAAGGGTGAGGGGCGGGCTTCCATATCCACGGTTTCGTACTCCACGTTGTCCATTTCATGGATTTCCCGGAGAATACGTGCTCCATCCAGGGCCATCTCGTCGAAGTCCACGCCAAGTACGCTGGCGGCGCCATTGCGTCTGGCCTGCAGCCCGAACCAGCCGAAATTGCACCCCATGTCGATGACGGTTTTGCCGGAGAAATCCACCTTGTTGAAGTCGCGCACCTCCCAGGGGAAGATATGCTCGAAGCCCTTGACTATGGGGTTGAGGTTTTCGTCGTATATGGTGCGGTAGATGCGCTCAGTGGGCATTTTTTCCACATGGCGCAGCAGTTCGTCGAAACGGTGCATGGTGTCCTCTTGGCAGCGGTTGAGGTTGTCTCTATTGCGGGGGGAGTATGTTCGTTCAACTCGTGGAGGTGCAGAGCGTGTGCAACTCGAGAAAGCGTTGTGACGGTGCCTCTCCATACCGTTGAATGCGTTCGAAGGCCTGTACGAAAGTGTATTCGGTCCAGAGCGATCCTGGTTTTTTGGAAAAAAACTTGTCGGCCCAGCAGATCATTTTTTCCTCCAGGGTCTGGGGAAGCATGTCCCGGAGGGGAAGGTCCAGCCCGTTCTCCTCGATTTCCTGCCTGGTGATTCCAACTCCAACATGGTTTTCAGCCACCCGGGCGTGTTCGGGCAGGCCCAGAGATTCAAGCATGAAACGTCCCTCAACTCCGTGAAGGAGGTAGGGCAGGTCCCCGTGGCAGTGCAATTCCGGGGTGTTGGTCCGGACAATTCCGATGTCGTGCAGCAGGCAGGCTTCCTCGATGAAGCGGAGACGCTCCTCGGAGAGACCCAGACGCTTTCCCGCGTCAACGGCTTTTGCGGTCACCATGGAGACATGGGGGACGTACAGGGCGAACAGGGGGCCTTCAGGCGGCATATACCGGGAGATTATCGCGAATGGGGATATGGTTTGCATTGCTCATGAATGGCATCACGTCTTGCAAGAGGAGCGTTTGCCGGGTAGATGTTTTTCAGGGCTTTGCCCTTGCCAATGTCACATGTCAAGTTGTAAGCAACCAGGATCGATGTTTTGAAAGCGCCTCATAAGCATTTCTGAAGCAGGGTTGAAGCACAGGCGGAAACAATATCAATGCGGTTGAACAAGAGAAACCTATTCTTCATCTCCCTCGGCTTGGTGCTTCTCATGCTCACCATGCTCTTTCCTCCCTGGGTGGTCTATACCCGGGGCCCGGGACCCGCAACCGAGCTGCCCTATGGGTATGGATTCCTCTTCACCACGAAAACACCGGACAATCCAACCATTGCCATGCGCGTGAATTTCATACAGCTGGCCCTGGAGTGGCTGATTGTTGTGGTGGTGATCTCCATGGCAGCATTCATCGATGGGAAAGTGAAGGGAAAGTCCGGTGGCGGTAGACCGTCCTAGTGTTATGTCCCCTGAATTCGTAGTTACGAATCAAAGGAAAGATCGCTTCGCCTGGACCAGACTTGCGTCGTTGATGGCGGCGGCACGGTTTTAGAGCGCCCTGGTTATTGCGTCCGACATGTACATACAGTAATCTCGAGGAGAGGCTTCAGGGCATTTCAAGGCTGCCGTACATCCGGAAATCCAATCCCTGACTCCTAATCTGCCGCCTTTTCAGGTTGTGGGGCGTCTGTCTCCAACTCCACCTCCGGAAACTCCATCTCAGGATCGATGCGCGAGAGCGCCTGCAAGGCCTCGTCCGCCATTTCACCTTTGCGCTCCACAATTTCGAGAAGCATGGGCCTAGCCTCCTGCGCGGCAGTGCCAAGCATCCCCAGGGCGGTGATGGCCTTGAGCCTGACCTCGCTGTCCGGGTCTTCCAGGGCCTTGATCAAAGGCGGTACGAATAGTTCTGCCTTGCCGGAAGCTGAGCCCATGGCGCTGACCACCATGGTCCGGATGTCCGGAGCAGGATGGTTCAAGGCGGTGAGCAGGGAGGAGGCGCCCTCCGGGCCGGCCTTGGCCAGTGCATAGGCCGCGAGCAGGCGGAGATCGTCGTCATGCCCCGTATACATGATGGTGGCCAGGTCCGGCACCGCGGGTGCGGATGCAGAGCCCAGATAGCCCAGGGCCGTGGCTGCGCTTCTGCGTACGCCCGGGTCAGGATCCTCCAGGGCCTTGACCAGCGCGGGTACCGCTTCCTCTGCGTGTTCGCCGATCTCGGGGCCGATCATGCCGAGGGCGACGGCCGCGATCTCCCGCATGTTGGGAGCCGGATCCTGCAACGTGGAAATAAGGGCCCTGGCGCCCGGGTGCCCGATCTTGCCCAGTGAATAGGCGGCCATGGTCCTGACGAAGTCGTCCGAATCCCGTAGCGCCTCGGTAAGCGCTGGAACGGCTCTACGGGCCTTGGGTCCGATCTCTCCCAGGGCGTCGGCCGCGTTCATGCGCACCGAAGCCACAGGGTCGTTCAGGGCCTGGATCAGGCTGTCAACGGCCTGGGCGGCTTCCTCTCCGGCTTTGCCAAGTGCGATGGCGGCCTGTTCCCTGATCGTTACGTCGGTGTCCATCAGGGCCTTTTCCAGGGCCGGTGCGGCAGCGGCGCCAATGGCACCCAGAGCGTACGTGGCAAAAAGTCTGACGTCCTGCCGCGGGTTGTCCAGGGTGTCCACCAGGGCGGGCACTGCTGGGGGACCGATCATGCCGAGGGTCACTGTGGCGGCGTTTGCCATGTCGTTGTCCGCGTTGGCCAACTGCTCCACCAGAAGGGGAATTGCTGGGGCGGACTCAGAGCCGATCTGCCCCAGGGCGTAAATGGCCTGAACCTGCTTCTCGCCGGTCTCCTTCTCCACCATCTTCATGAGCCGTTTCACAGCTGGGGCTCCAATGCGTCGCAAGGCCTGTGCCGCGTTGTCCTGCTTGGCCTCATCCTCAGCGTCCAGGGCGGTCATGAGGGCTTCTATGGCCGGCTCCCCGATCTCACCAAGGGCATAGGCGGCAGCCAGGCGCACGAATTCGTCGGAATCCCCCAACAGACGCAAAAGAAAAGGAATGGCCTTGGCCGCCATCCTGGCGTAGGACCCGACGGCGGCGGCTGCTGCCCTTCGTACCTTGGGCTGCGGATCCTTGAAGAGACGGACAAGAGCGGGGAGCGCTTTTCTGTAGGGAGCCTTGATTTCGCCGAGGGCCTGGGCGGCTCTGGCGCGAACTGCGGGTGCGGGGTCTCCAAGGGCCATGATCAGCGCCTCGGTGGCCTTTCCGGCCTCCGGGCCGATATTGCCAAGGGCGTTGGCGGCCACGATCTTGACTTCCTGCTCGTCGTCAAACAGAAGATGCGCCAAGTCCGTGGCGGCTGAAGCAGCTCCCGGACCTATGGCCCCGAGAGCGCGGGCTGCGGCGCT
Organism: Desulfovibrionaceae bacterium; assembly: GCA_963674665.2. Taxonomy (GTDB): domain Bacteria; phylum Desulfobacterota; class Desulfovibrionia; order Desulfovibrionales; family Desulfovibrionaceae. Next base: position 471,239 of record CAXXPL010000004.1, read on the forward strand.
TCTGACCAGGGGGTCCCCGTCACCCAACACCTCGGTGAGCGGTTGGGTGGCGTTGACGGCCGCGGAGCCCATGTCAGCGAGTGAGGCGGCCGCTTCCTTGCGTGCGATCCAGTCGTTGCTTTGCAGTTGTTGAACAAGGAGTTGCAGGTCGGCATTTCCGGCAAGGGCCGGAGAGGCCAGGAGGAGTAATAAGCACAGGGAGGGAAGGATATTTCGCATGGGAAGTGGACCGCTGCTATGGTTCAGGATTCCGGCATCAGTTCGCCCAGCTCTTTGACGCACTGCGCGATGATGCGTTTTGCGTAAGCAATGGCCACCTTTTGCGCATCCTCTTTGCTGGGAAGTTTGTCACGCAGTGACCTGTTCGCAACGGCGACTTTCCAGCCCGGTTTTCCCACCCTGTCATAAACAATCGTAACACTGAGCACTCCCCCCAGGATGAGGTAGTAACTGGTATCGTCGTGCTTGGTCCATTCCAAAGCCGCCATGACGGCCTCCCTGTCGGTTTGTCGAGTCTGTTACCTTCAAGGATGGTCGGAGTACGGTATGACCCGAGTTTGCAGAAACTGTGCATCAACCGCTTTGATGTCAGGAAAGCGATTTTCCTTGCCGCTGAACTCCCGGGCAAAGTCTTTGGCACTCCGACTGTCGTTGAAATGCCCGGGTGAGACAATATACCAGGGTGTATGGTTGTTGTCATAAAGGAGAATGATGATGGCGTCATACCCTTTTTGGGAGTACTTTCGAGCGGTCTTGATCGCGTTCTCCTTTTGGCTGAAGGAGTGCAGCGCCAGCAGATATGTCTTCTGCCCGGAGGAGGCCACTGAAGGCGGGGGCAGCTGTTCGGACTTTGGCGCCTCGGTCTTTTTCACCACAGGCTTGTCCTGGGACTTCATGACTGGTTGCGGCTTTGCCAGGGCTGTTTTCTTTTCAGGTGCGGGAGCGGGTTCCTGCTTCGCGGTCACTGGTTTGGGAGCAGACGCGGTTATCGGCTCCCGGGCAGCATTCTTGGGAGCGGGTTCGGGCGCCTCTGCAGGAGCCGCGCTCTCGAAGGGCGTGGGCTTGGAAGCGGGGTAGGGCTCCACGAGGGAGTCCACGCTCGCCTTTTCGGGCAAGGCGTCCGGTGCGGGGAGATCCTCCCTCGCGGCACCCTTTGTTTTTTCTTCCTGGTTCTTATCCTGATGTTTCCGGAGCTCCACCACCTTGTTGGTGTTGGCCAGCACGACTTCGTATTCGACGCGAACCTTTTTCTGCAGCGCCACCGCAGCGTCAATGGCCTCGACTATCGAGTCGTAGGTGCCCATGTGCGCGTAATAGTGCTTTTCGCCCCCAAGTTCGTTGGTGAACATGTAGGCGGGGTAGTTCAGATTGGAAATCATTTCCACGAATTTCCAGACGTCCTCCTTGCCGGAAGGTACAATGAACTGCACGGCATACTTGTCCGCGGCTCTTCCCTGCACAGGGGCGAGCAGGGCGAGGAGCATAAGGACCAATGACATAAGCCGCGCCCCCCATTTCAGGGGACCCGACGCGCACACTTTATCAAGGGGCGGGGAATATCGTTTGGTCAACATGGGTTCACTATGGCTTGTTTTCAGCTTACTTGTCCAGGAGTTGCCGGATACAGGAGCCAATTCTTTCGATACCTTCCCTGATGTTTTCCAGGGAAGAATTGGAAAAGTTGATCCTGAGGCAGTTTTCACCGGTTCCGTCGCAATAGAACGGCCGCCCCGGAACAAAGGCCACATTCTTCTCGATGGCCAGATTGAACAGATCCATGGCGTCATACCCTTCGGGGAGGCGGGCCCAGACGAACATGCCCCCCTCGGGCCTGGTGAACGTGACTTCTGGAGGAAAATGCTCCTCCATGGCCTTGATCATGGCCCGGCAGTTCTCTCCGTAGTTGTCCTTGATCAGGTCCAGATGCTTGGCCAGGTCGTTGTCCACCAGAAAACGGTGCACAATGCGTTGGTTCAGGGTGCTGGTGTGGAGGTCGGCGGCCTGTTTCGCCAGGATGAGCTTGTCATAGAATTTCTCCGGGGAGACCACCCAGCCGAGACGCAGCCCCGGCGCCACGATCTTGGAAAAGCTTCCCATGAGCAACGCGTTGGAGTGCAGAAAATTATGCGCCATGGGAGGGACGTCCTGCCCGGAAAAGCGGAGTTCGCCGTAGGGGTTGTCCTCCAGCAGGATGACGTCCTTGCCGCGAAGGAGATCCGCCACAGCCTTGCGTTTCTCCAGGCTGTAGGTCAGGCCCGAAGGGTTCTGGAACGTGGGGACCGTGTAGAAGAGCTTGACGTTGCGCTCCGCTATGATCTTGGACAGGGCGTTGAGGTCGGGGCCGTCGTGCTGCAACTCCACGCTCTCGAACACCGGCTCGTAGAGTGAGAAGCACTGGATGGCGCCCAGATAGCCGGGGCGCTCCACCAGCACTGTGTCGCCTGGGTTGATAAAGACCTTGGCCACGATGTCCAATCCCTGCTGGGAGCCGGTGGTGACGCAGATCTGGTCCGGCGAAATCTCCATACCGTATTTGATGCGGTAGCGTTCGGCGATCCATTCGCGCAGGGGGGGATATCCTTCCGTGGTGGAGTACTGCAGTGCGGCCGATCCCTGGTTTGACAGGACCTGTACCGCTGCGCGCTCCATGTCGCGGAAGGGGAACAGTTCGGGATTGGGGAGTCCGCCGGCAAAGGAAATGATTTCAGGCTTTTCGGTGACCTTGAGGATCTCTCTGATAAAGGACTTGTGCGCCTTACGCATCCTGCCGGCAAAGCGATGAGGCATGACGTGCTCCGGAATGTTAGAAGCTCGAGGTCCTTGAACACCGGCTGCCGCAAATGCTTAGCACATTACGACGGGGGGCTCCGGAGAGCGACCATGAACTGTTCCTGGCGCCCGGATGCATTGAATCCACAGGTCATTTCGCCGCAATGGCCATGCAACGACTCCGCGTACAAGGACCAGACACGGGGTTTGGCTTGTTGTAAAGAGATAGCACGTCAAAGGTCAAGTGTTTGCGCACCCATGGAGACCCCGGCCCCGCATATTCCCCTTGTCGGGGGCGTTGCGGGGCGGGGGAGGTGAGGGTCAGAACCCCGCCTGTTCTCCCTGGGCCTCCACCATCTGGCGCAGGACGTCCAGAGACGCCTGGGCGTCTTCGGGACTAAGCTTGCGCAGGGCGAATCCGGCGTGGACTATGAGGTAGTCGCCCACCTCGACCTCTTCGTCCATGATCATGGTGGAGACGGTTATGTACGTTTCGCTCTCACCCACGCGGCAGGTGGCGAAGTCATCCTTCATTTCTGTAATGCGAGCGGGAATAGCCAGGCACATGGCATGTCCCTCCGTGAGTTCGGTTAGGGGTTCGAATTCTTGGGTGTGCAGCTGCCACCGGCCTTTTCGATCTCCTGCAGGACAACCTCCGCCAGCTTGGGGAGGCGCGCCTGGATGGTTTCGCTGAGATCCACTGACATGCTCTCGTAGTCAAATGGTTCGATGCCCACGACAATTGCCTCGGGCTTGTGCCCGGCGATTTCGCAGAAGATCAGGGTATCCACCAGATCGGTCTGGTGCATGGAGTTTTTGAAGGCCAGGCTTTTGCGCAGGTCCTCGCCGGTGAGGCGGTAGATGGAGCCGGGTTCGTCCCCGCCCAGGACCGCGTCCACAACGATGAGCATGGCGCACTGCATGATGTAGTCCATGAGCCGGGTTCCCAGGGTACCGCCATCCATGAGGGTGACGTTGTCCGAGAACTCGTATTCGCTCTGGAGTTTTTCCACCAGCCGGACGCCGGAACCTTCATCCGTGTACAGGATGTTGCCCACGCCCAGTACGAGAATACCTTCGGGTTTATTTTGCATGGCGGTAGTATAGAAGAAAGCGGGAACCCGGCGCAAGGCCGGATTCCCGCATACGTTGATTTAGTTACAGTGCACGTACTTAGCAGACCTTGAACTTGTGCACTTCGTTGGACTCGGGATCGATGACGTGCACGCCGCAGGCGATGCAGGGGTCGTAGGAGTGAACGGTGCGCAGCACTTCGACAGGGCGCTTGGGATCGGCGATGGGGGTGCCGACCAGAGCCTCCTCAACAGGGCTGAGTTGGTCCTTGGAGCAGCGGGGGCCGAGGTTCCAGGTGGAGGGTACCACGAGCTGGAAGTTCTCGATCTTGCCGTCCTCGATGTTGATCCAATGGGACAGGCCACCGCGGGGAGCGGTAACGAAGCCGACGCCCTGAGCGGACTTGGGCATTTCCCACTCGGTGTAGATGTTGGTGTCGCCGCTCTTGACGTTGTCGGAGAGTTCCTTGATCCAGTCCAGACCCTTGGCGGCGGTGACGGCGCACTCGATACCGCGGGCGGCGGTACGGCCCAGGGTGGAGAAGAGCACTTCGGGACCGGCGCTGAACTTCTTCAGCACGGTGTCCACGAGGGCCTTGGTTTCGGGCTGACCGGCGGCGTAGGCGACCAGGGTCTGGGCCAAGGGGCCGACCTCGGAGGAGGCGCCTTTGTAGCGGGGAGCCTTCATCCAGGAGTAGCGGTCCTTGTCGTCCAGGCTGGTGTACTGGGGCTCGGTGACACCCTTGTACGGATGCAGGTCGGAGTCGCCCTTGTACCAGGAGTGCTTGATGGACTCGGTGATGGCGTTGGGATCGAACTTTTCCAGCTTGCTGATCTCGCGGTTGGCGATGAAGCCGGGAGCATAGAAGCGGGAGTCCAGATCGTACTCGTCGGTGGGGAACTCACCAAAGGTCAGGAAGTTGGTGGTGCCGCCGATGCCGAACCAGTCTTTGTAGAAACCGGCCACCGCGAGCAGGTCGGGGATGTACACTTCGTCGACGAACTGCTTGACTTCCTTGTAGATAGCCGTGTACTCGGCCAGCCGTTTGGGATCCATGCAGTCGTAGTTGGTGACGCCGCCCACGACCGTGAACTGGGTGTGGGGGTTCTTACCACCGAGGATAGCCATTGCACGTGCGGCCTTGACCTGCATGTGCAGGGCTTCAAGGTAGTGAGCGGTGGCGATGAGGTCCACTTCGGGGGGCAGAATGTAGGCCGGATGGCCGCCCAGGAAGTAGGCGTTGGAGAAGATACCCAGCTGACCGGTCTCAACGAATTTTTTCAGACGGGTCTGCACGGCCTTGAGGTCTTCGGCTTTGGTCTTGCGGGGGGAGATGTCGTTGGCGATCTTGGCGGCCTTTTTGGGGTCGGCCTTGAGAGCGTTGGTGACATCCACGAAGTCCAGGGCATGCAGGTGATAGAAGTGCACCAGGTGGTCGTGCATGTACTGGGAGGCCATGACCAGGTTGCGGATCAGGCTGGCGTTTTTGGGGATCTTGACGCCAACGGCGTTGTCCACGCAGCGGGTGGAAGCCAGGGCATGCACATAGGTGCACACGCCGCAGGCGCGCTGGGTGAAGTGCTGGGCATCTCTGGGGTCGCGGCCCTTGAGGATGATTTCCAGGCCGCGGAAGAGCTGAGAGCTGCTCCAGGCGTTCTTTACGACTCCGTTTTCAACTTCCACCTCGATACGAAGGTGGCCTTCGATTCTGGTAATCGGATCGATTACGACTTTTCCAGTGTAATCGCTTTTCGGCGCTGCCATATGGTGTTCCTCCTTGGCGAACGTTATGTCCTGATAATGTCTAGTTCGTCACAACCATGCGTGTGAAGTCTGGCCTAGGACTCGTAGAACGGGCTCATTTCATCCCAGAAATCGGGCTCACTGCAGCCGATGCAGGGATGGCCGGCCTGAACAGGCCAGGTGGTCTGGTTGAAGAGCACCTTGGGGCAGTTGTTGAAGGTCGCGGGACCTTTGCAGCCCAATTCGTACAGGCACCAGCCTTTCTTGGCTTCCTCGGACCCAAAGGAGGGAGCGAATTCACCGGCTTCGAAGTGCTTCAGACGCGGACAGTTGTCGTGAACCAGCTCGCCATAGAACAGTTTCGGACGGTTGTACTCGTCCAGTTCGGGCAGGCCCTTGGTCAGAAAGTGGACCACGGTGCCGACAAAGTTGATGGGGTTGGGCGGGCAGCCGGGGATGTTGATACCCTGAACACCCAGAGCCTCGTTGACGCCCATGGCCTTGGAGGGGTTGGGAGCGGCTTTCTGTACGCCACCGTAAGAGGCGCAGGTGCCGATATTGATCAGGGCCTTGGCCTTGGGAACGACTTCCTTGGCGATGTCCAGCATGGCCTTTCCGGAAACCTTGCCCCAGGCGCCATCTTCGATGGTCGGAATGCCACCTTCGATGACACACACGAAATCGTGCTTGATGGCTTCGTGCAGAGCTTCCTCAACAGCGTGTCCGGCACCGGCCATCAGGGTTTCGTGATAGTCCATGGAGATGGTGTCCAGGATCAGGGTGTCGATGTAGGGGTCGACAGTCCTGAGGACAGCTTCGGAGCAGCCAGTGCACTCAGCGAAGTGCAGGTACACGACAGAAGGGCGCTTGCCAGAGGTCAACGCCTCGGCGACCTTGGGCGCGAACGCCGGTCCCATGCCCATTGCCGCCGCTACGGCCGCGCAGAACTTCATGAAGTCGCGGCGGGAAATCCCACGTTCCTCCAGCCGTTTCTCTGCGCCTTCTCTTCCGAGACCTACGGAAATCCTCATAGAATACCTCCATCCTCAATTAGGGGTCTTAGAGAACCATTTAACGGTGCATATGCATGTAGGGGGATCCAGAACAGGTTCCCCCGGTCCGACTGCTTTGTAGTTCGTGGAAAAAAAGACGCCCCATATTCCACCACCTCCTGGGAGCAGGAGGATTTCGAAGCTGCGGTGGCGTGTGCTGGCGTCTTCATATAATATAGTATGTGATTTTTTTCTTTAAACTCGTGCAGGACTATACTGTATTCTGAAGATAAGTCAATGCATCTGGGGATGTTATTTAGTGTGTCGCGTCCATTCTCTTTGTATTGTCTGGCGTGTTACGAAAATTAAATACGTATGTAGTTGGTTTATGCAGTTTTTGAAATCGTGCATCAGCGAATCTTTTCCGTGTTTCCCACCGTATACTGCTATAGCGCGCCAACATTTGCACTCAATAAATTTTAACCCTGTTTTCAACTGGTCAGGAGATTTGACTAATTATGATCTGTCAAAACGGGCGGTCGAAAGAGTCCAGTGACACCCGCGGATTGTTTGTTTTGGGGATATATATCAATTTGTTCTTTGTATTCAGCGTATTGATGTATGAGCGGATGTCTCTGGCCTGTTTTACAATTAGGGATTATTTATACTCTAAATGAGCATTCATCTTTTCAGGCTCCATGAAACAAATAAACGACTGAACATGGTACCTTTATTTATCTTTTTCCGGAGGAGTTGTCTTGTAACGGTGGAATTGGTAATTGTCGTCAACGGAATATTTCCAGGCATGGGATGCGGATCACAACAGCTTCTCCAGTGTGGGGTCTTTTTTTCTCTTGCCGCTTACCCGGATCCTTCATGAAAAAGACAAATACCGGGGTAATCTATGTTGGAAGCAACGATGAAGCGAGATCAACCAGGCCGCGGGAGGGGGGCGAACATGCTGGGAGTCTTTTTCTCCCTTCTTCTGCATTGTTGTCTTATTCTCTTCGGTGCGTTGCTTTTTGAGTACACTCCGCCCCCAGGGGCGAATCAGCCTGTCAAACCCCTTATGCCACCCAAAACCATCATGGAGCTCAAGTTGGAAAAGGATGAGCCTGAGCCTATGCCGGAGGGGGAAGTCTTCAAGGTTCTCGCCAGGGCGCACCTGCCCCATGAAACCATGCCCAACAGAAAGCATGTCATTCTAATAAGCCCGAAAAAGGTCGACCGCCCCCCCGGCATGCCCAAGGTCTCCGAGGAAGTGGCCAACAACATCTATTTTGGTAGCGGCATCATGAAGCAGGGCAATGAAGTGCGTATCTCCCTGCGGTCATTGGCAGGGTATGACTTTACCACCAAAGATTTCTTCGGCCGTTACAAGGTCGCCGGAGAAGACCGAATCGTTGAAATTCACAACGCTGCCGGGGAGCATTTGCTTTTTGTGGATGTGAAGACCGGCACCAGAAGATTGTTGAAACAAGTCGGCAAGTTCATCTACACCTACGGCCCCTCCTTTGATGTGTACGAACCCGTGGTGGGGTCCATCACCTTTTTTCCGCACAAGCACGGCAAGACTTCCCTGCCCAGCCGTCTTCTCTGGTTGCCGGACACCCCGCCGAGCAAGATCGCCACCATGATGGACTGGCAGAGGGAACTCCCCGACGAGGATTGAGCCAGATTGAGCTAGTGTTGCCCTGGACCTCGACCGTTTTTTGAAGGAAATACGAACTCCGAAGACGTTCCTTATGCCCGCATTTTTCATTCTCAACTGTGAAATGTGGTTGCCTACAAAAACGTAGTGTATTTGGCTACGTTTTTGTAGGTTTGATGTTGGCGTCGATCAATAATTTCAGTCTGTTGTGTCTTGAGAACGATTTTTGCTTTGGCAGGGGAAAGGAGCCCGCCATGCCAACCTACGAGACCCGGTTCGGTCCTGTTCACGCAGGCCCGCAGATTGAACGTCACTCCTCTGGAGCCCTGAAGTCCTGTATCACGGTCAAGGAAAGCCCCCTGGCAACCGAATACGGAACCCTTGTTCCGCAGTTCACCGCCAACTCGTATCGCAAGCGGCAGTTTCCGATCATCAGTTTTCATGAAAGTGGCATGCTCAATGTCCTGCCCCTGGAGGAGCAAACCGTGGTGCCTACTCCGTTGGGAGAGATGCTCGCGGAGAAGCTGGTTTTCTATCCCGATGGCGCCCTGAAAAGAATATTTCCCCTGGACGGATGCCTGTCCGGGTTCTGGGAGCAGAGCGACGAGCGGAGCCTTGCGCACCCCTTGAAAGTGGAAACACCTGTCGGGCCAGTGGAAGCCCTTATTCTGGCCGTCTACTTCAGCCCCAAAGGCGATCTCAGGAGCCTGACGCTCTGGCCCGGAGAAGAGGTGGACGTGCCGACGCCCGTGGGAATGATCCTCACCAGGGTCGGTATGGCGTTTCATGATTCCGGCGCGCTGAAGTCCGTCGAGCCGAATCGGCCTACAGTGGTCCGTACCCCCATCGGGGAGATTCTCGCCTTTAACCCGGACGCCAACGGCATCACGGGCGACAGCAATTCCATATGCTTTGGCGACACCGGTGACATTCTGAGTGTGACAACGGTCTCCAACGCCTTTGTGATTTCAGGAGAGAGCGGCAGCTCGACCAAGATCGAACCACCCTTGCGCATAAACCCCTTGGATGGCGAAAATCTCGAACCCGGTCCGCTTACGGTTTCCTTCGAGGGAGGGTATGTCAGGTTTTCGGCTGAGGGAGCGGATGACCTGGTCGTGGAAGCCGGCTCGGTTCTCACGAAAAAGCATGTCCGGCTGTTTTCGTTTTCCGCTGCCCCGGTGGCCACTCCCTGCACCGCAACCATGTAGAGATAGATTTCAGGCGCCGCCGCATGGCGTGGATGGGACAGACTGTGGCGGACGTCGGATAAAGTTCGGTTCCGTCAATCGGAAAGTGTTTCAGTGTCATTGTGTCCTGACGGACCAAACATAACAAAAGGAGAAGCTTGAGGGCTTCTCCTTTTGTTTGCCGGGCAAGGCCGGGCACCCGTCTGCATGTGAGAGAGCAGAGATGCCCCGTCCGAGGGGAAATCAATCCGCATCGCTAGGGCGTTTCTGGTAACGGAAGGGTCTGAAGGAAGCGATAGGAAGGAAACGGTACATAGCGCAAGCGAACCTGATTCGGCTGGCGTGATGGGTAAGCCTGCAACAGAGGGCGACGCCGCCAGTGAAGCCCGGTAACGGTGTGGAGGAGAATACAAGGACGACCGCCAGCCTGGTTTGGTGGAGCGACCGGAGAGCCACAAGCGACGGTCGTTGCGAAGGGACGAAGTTCAACTGAAAGTTTCAGAGTCAACGACACAACGCCATTCAGAGGACAAGCCGCCTGACGCGGCGGGCAGGTAGCGGGAGGGCCCCCTGGGAACAGGACTCTTCATGCCAACCGCCCTTACCGGAGTAGGCGCCGCAAGGTGGTCGTATATTGCCGGCAACGGATAGAAGGCGAACACTCGGCGCTGAAGAGCCGGAATGGATGCGCGCAGTGGTGTTACAGAAGAAACGAAGTACAGAGGGACGATGAATCATCGAGTCTGGTACAGCCCCTACGACAGGCTTCTTCACGAAAAGGCGCTGGTGGCGGCGTTTCAATAAGTGAAGTCGGCGAATGGAGCTCCCGGAGTAGACGGGCAGTCCTGCAAAGACTTCGCTCTCAACCAGTTTGAGAACATTCGTGATCTCTTGGCGGACCTTCGCAGTAAGGCCTACTGGCTCTCTCCGGTGAAGCGCGTGGAAATCGCCAAACCGGACGGCGGTATAAGAAGGATAGGAATACCGACGGTCCGTGACCGCGTGGTGCAGCAAGCGGTTAAAAACATTCCGGAGCCCATCTTCGACACGGACTTCCATCCGTCCAGTTACGGATACAGGCCGGGGCGAGGCGCCCACGACGCCATAGCCAAGGCCACAGCGTTCATGCGTGATTACGACCTGACTTGGGTATGGACATGGACTTGAGCAAGTGTTTTGACATGCTGGACCACGAACCGATCATTCAGGCGGTGCGAGAAAAAGTGGCGGACAGGAGCATTTTGCGACTGATCCGGCTCTTTCTTGAGAGCGGCGTACCGAGCTCCGGCGAATTCGAAGCAACGACGGTGGGCAGTCCCCAGGGGGGCGTCATCAGCCCGTTGCTGTCCAACATTTACCTGGACAAGTTCGACCAGTTTATGCGCAGCCGTGGACATCGAATAACCCGCTATGCGGACGACATCGTGATACTCAAAGCAAGCAACGCTGGCGCCGAACATGCCCGCACGATTGCGACCCAATATCTGGAAGGATGTCTGAATCTTACGGTAAACCAGAGGAATACTCATATAACGAGTCTGTCGAAAGGCGTGCCGTATTGAGGGGTGGTATTCGAAAAAACTTCACGCAGATCAAAGAACAAGGCCTGAAGGCGTTCAAAGAAAAAGTCAAAAGTATCATCAGACGCAACGTTCCAGTAAATCTGAAAAAGATTATCGCGGACCTGAATCCGGTGCTTCGTGGGTTTGCCAATTATTACAAGGTGGCGAACCGCACGAGGGCTTTTCGGCAGGTCATGAGCTGGATACGGCGACGGCTGCGAGCCATTCGGGTGAAATAGTGGAAGAAACCCCGCAAGCTTCACCGGAGGCTCAGGCAACTGGGATACAAAGGCGAGTGTAAAAGCATCAGAATGAGCTGCTGGCGCAACGCGTCATGCCAGCTTTGCCACATGGCATTGACCAACGCGTGGTTTGATGAACTCGGACTCTTCGCTATGAACGCAGTTAAAACGGGAGTGCTTCCCCCGATCAATCGGGGATAAAAATGAACACGAGCCGTGTACGAGGTCCATACGCACGGTTCTGTGAGAGGGATGAAGCAGAGGTCATGACTCTGCTTCACCCTACTCGATTCCGTTCATGTTGTCCTGCCCCGGTATCCCGGGACAAGGTGCGGCTACTTGTTCATGGTCAGCAGGAAGTCGTTGTTGTTCTTCGTGCCCTTCATCTTGTCGAGCAGGAACTCCATGCTGTCGATGGAACTCATGGGGGAGAGCACCTTGCGCAGGATCCAGACCTTGTTGAGCACGTCCTCGGGGAGGAGCAGCTCTTCCTTGCGAGTGCCGGAGCGGTTGATGTCGATGGCGGGGAACACACGTTTCTCGGCCAAGTGACGATCAAGGTAAATTTCCATGTTTCCAGTGCCCTTGAACTCCTCGAAGATGACTTCGTCCATGCGGGAGCCGGTGTCGATGAGGGCGGTGGCGATGATTGTCAGGCTTCCGCCTTCCTCGATGTTGCGGGCGGCGCCGAAAAAGCGCTTGGGACGTTGCAGAGCATTGGCATCAAGACCACCGGAGAGCACGCGCCCGGACGAGGGGGTGACCGCGTTGAAGGCACGCCCCAGACGGGTGATGGAGTCGAGCAGGATGACAACGTCGCGCTTGCGCTCCACCAGACGTTTGGCCTTTTCCAGGACCATTTCCACGACCTGCACATGCCGCTGGGGCGGTTCGTCAAAGGTGGAACTGATGACTTCGGCCTTGACGGTCCGCTCCATGTCGGTGACTTCCTCGGGGCGTTCGTCGATGAGCAGGACTATGAGGTAGACGTCGGGGTGGTTGGCATTGATGGAGTTGGCGATGGTCTGCAGGAGCATTGTCTTACCGGTGCGGGGGGGGGCCACGATGAGTCCTCGTTGGCCGCATCCGATGGGGGCGAGTAGGTCGATGACCCGGGCCGAGAGATTGGAGGCTCCGTTCTCCATGCTGAACCGACGATCAGGGTAAATGGGGGTGAGGTTGTCGAACAGGACGAGCTGCTTGGAGCTTTCGGGTGTCATGAATCCGATTTCGTTGACGCGCAGCAGGGCGAAGTAGCGTTCCCCCTCTTTCGGGGGGCGGATCTGTCCGGAGACGACGTCACCTTTACGGAGTCCGAAGCGCCGGATCTGGGATGGCGATACGTAGATGTCGTCCGGCCCGGGCATGTAGCTGTACATGGGGGAGCGGAGGAAGCCGAAACCGTCCGGGAGAATCTCGAGGACTCCTTCGCCGAATATGGCTCCATCCTGGGAGGCGCAACTCTGCAACAGGGCAAAGATGAGCTCCTGCTTGCGCAATCCGCTGGGGTTGTCGACGCTGTACTCTTTTGCAAGAGCCATGAGTTCGGTCATGCTCTTGGTTTTGAGTTCCGATAGATTCATGATGTTGTCAGAATTCTGTTTCGATCCTTTACCTTGCCGCATAAGTGCTTTATCCTGATTGAGGTTGCAAATTGTTTCTGCTGGGTGCCTTAGATACGATGAATATATTATGATGTACCACCGCCCATGGCGATGTGGAGTTCATTATGGAAGCGCATGCGCAGCAATATCTGCGATTGTTGGCAGATGAACAAAGATCAGATGTGGTTGTAGCAGCAAATAGATAACGAAGAACGACAAAAACTTCGCCTAACCTTGAAATGGGGATTTTTATCTACAAGCGAGCGTCTTTCCGACAAGCGTTCCAGGAGACAAAAATTATTTTAAGACGTGCTGCATTCGGCCAATAGCCGATTCCATGAGGGAAGGCAAGCAATTTTTCATTTTTCTTCCGCATGCTGCAACACATCGGCGAACAATGTTTCAATGGTCTCCTTGATGGAGTCCTGGGACTTGTCGAGAGCGTGCGCCAGTTCCATGGTTATGAGGCTCATGGCCTGCTCCAGCAGGCGTCGTTCGCCAAAGGACAATTCCTTGTCCTTGCCGATGAGCAGGAGTTCCTTGAGCACGTAGGACACATCGGAGAGTTCGCCGCTCTTGAGTTTTTCAGAATACTCGCGATAGCGGCGGTTCCAGTTCTGTCCGGAATAGCCCATGAAGTCGGAGCGATCCTTGAGGGATTCGATGATCTCCTGTCCTTTGGAGGCTTCACATACCGGTCTCAGGCCCACGTTTCGGGCATTTTTTACGGGAACCATGAGGGTTACATTGTTGCTCAGGATGCGGACGATATAAAACTCTGCCCTGGCACCACCGATTTCTTGGGTTTCAATGCGTTCGACTTTGCCCACACCTTGGGCTGGGTACACGACGAGTTGGTCAACGGCAAACACCTGTGGGCTCCTTGAGGAAAGGAAAAAAACGCTAGAGAGGTAGAGACATTCCTCATATGAATACCTGAATTACGGAAGCCTGTCCATGCCCCTTACGCGCTTGGTAGAGAGATACTAAAGCCGTTTACGAACTGTTGCGCGGAGGTGAATCCTTCCGTGGCGAAGAGTCTCAACCCTTGGAGCGCCGCGTCCAGGACATCTCGAACCGCATCTCTTTCCTGAAGAGAGAAGGAAGAGAGAACGAAATTGCGGGTGTCCTGCCCGGGCAGGTTGGGCTTTCCCACGCCAAGTCTGAGTCTGTAGAAATCGTTGCTGCCAAGGTGTTGCGAAATGGATCTCAAGCCGTTGTGGCCCGCGTTTCCGCCTCCGAGCTTCATTTTCATGCGCCCGACGGGCAGGTCCAGCTCATCGTGCAGAACCATGATATTCTCGAGCTCTATCTTGTAAAACTGGCTGACCCTGGCCACGGCCTGTCCACTTTCGTTCATGTAGGTCAAGGGCTTGCAGACAAGCCACTGACTCTTTGTGCCGGGCAGCGTGATACGTTCGAGATCGCAGAGCTTGGCCGCCCCTTTTCCCAGAGTGAGTCGTGTCCTGTCAGAGCCTTTCTCGGTCAGGGCATCGGCCAGCATGAAGCCGTAATTATGTCTGGTGTCGCGATAACGGTCACCAGGGTTGCCGAGGCCGACGATAAGTCCTTGCAGGTTCATTTTTATCAGAAGGGGGCGCAGATTACGCCTTTATGTCGAGAAAACGGACTCCGCGGTGGTTCCGCGGAGTCCGGAATAAAAGACGTCGGAATATATCGCGAAACTATTCGGCTTCGGCCTCTTCGGTCGCCTCTTCGGAATCCTCCACGGACTTGGCGGAAACACCCACCACCGCGAAGTCCTCGTCGAAGATGACCTTGAGGTTGCCGGGAACAGGCATCTGGCTGACATGCAAGTTCTGGTTGATGCCGAGGTTGGTCACGTCGATGACGATGCTCTCGGGGATGTTCATGGGAAGGCATTCGACCGTGACGTTGTCGCGGTAAACTTCCAGAGTCCCACCCTGGTTTTTCACGCCTTTTGAGGTGCCGGTGATCTCAATGGGTACGTCGACCCGGATGATCTTGGTCAGGTCAACCCCGTAGAAATCGGCGTGCACGATCTTTCCCGTGACGGGATCACGCAGCAGCTTCCAGATCAAGGAAGGGTGCTTCTGATCGGAGTCTTTCACCACCAGCTCGAAGACCTGGGTGGCACCCAGCTTCTCGTAAGCCTTTTCCAGGGGCAGTTCGGCCACCTGGGCAAGCACGTTGTTGCCCTCGCTGTCGTAGTACACGCAGGGAACGGTGCCCGCAGCCCGCAGCCTGCGGTTGGGGCCCTTGCCCGTGGCTTCGCGCCTGTCTACAGTCAGTTGCATCATGTCGCTCATAACAAATCTCCTTGAAATACCGTGGTCCGGCGGTCGCCCGCGGCCGCGTTCTAATTCATACGAAAAGCACGCTTATGGATGAATCCGTGTGAATGTTGTGGATTGCTTTGGCAAGCAGGCCAGCCACGGACAACATTTTCAATTTGGGGCATTGTGCCATTTTTTCGTCAACAGGGATGGTGTTGGTGACAACCACTTCGCTGAAAGATGACCCGCACAGGCGCTGGATGGCGGGGCCGGAGAGCACTGGGTGCGTTGCGCAGGCGATGACATCCTTGGCTCCGTGGTCCAGCAGCACGTCCGCGGCCGCCACCATGGTGCCGGCGGTGTCGATCATGTCGTCGACGACCACGGCCACCTTGCCCTTCACGTCGCCGATGAGGTTCATGGCCTTGGCCTTGTTGGGCTCGTCGCGGCGCTTGTCGATGATGGCCAGGGTGGCGTTAAGGCGCTTGGCATAGTGCCGGGCGCGCTCGGTACCTCCAGCGTCCGGGGAAATGATCGCCAGGTCGCCCTCGATCTGACGCAGGTACTCGAGGAACACGGGAAGAGCGTAGAGGTTGTCCACGGGAAGGTCGAAAAAGCCCTGAATCTGACCGGCGTGCAGGTCAATGGTGATCATGCGGCTCATGCCGGCGATGGTCAGAAAGTCGGCCACCATTTTCGCGCTGATGGGAGCCCTGGGAACGACCTTGCGGTCCTGGCGGGCATAGCCGTAGTAGGGGACCACGGCGGTTACACGGCCGGCGCTGGCCCGCTTGAGGGCGTCCAGGATCAGGCAAAGCTGCATGAGGCTGTCATTCACCGGGGCGCAAGTGGACTGTACCACGAAGACGTCGTCTCCACGGACATTCGCACCTATCTCTATGCGGATCTCACCGTCGCTGAATGTTTCGGTCACAGCGGGGGCCAGACGGCACCCAAGGTGATTGCATATGGCCTTGGCCAGTTCGGGATTTGCGGTACCGGTTACTATCTGTAGGTCACGGTGCATGATCTTATTATCCAGATCAAGTTTTCAGGCGGGTGCTGAAAAGTATACTTCGCAGTGTCCAAAAGGGCCTGGTGAAGTGTAAAAAAAATGGCTGGGGTGGAAGGACTCGAACCCTCGAATGACGGGACCAAAACCCGTTGCCTTGCCAACTTGGCTACACCCCAGTGTCAACAACAGTGTTTGAAAATGACAGCGCCGGTTTCTCGCAGGTCATGCGCTGCCGCATCCGCCTGGAGTTCGTCCCTGAAGAGTCCAAAAAGGCTTGCACCGCTTCCGCTCATGCACGCCGCCGCGGCTCCAAGGGTCAGTAGGCGCTGTTTCAAAGTGCGCAAAAAGGGAAACTCCAGAAAAACGACACTCTCGAAGTCGTTAACAATCTCTTGCGCCCTGAAACAAAAGAGTTGCTTATCTTGTTGCACAGTGTCTGTCAAGAAAATGTGCGCTTCCTGACACTTTTTCAGCGCATATTTCTCGTCCCAGGCTCTGTACGCCCAGGCGGTTCCCACCTGAACCGGAGGGCATACGAGAAGCAGGCACAATCCTGCCAGACAATCGCATATTTCCGGTATTGGTTGCAACTCCTCACCGATTCCCCGGGCACGCGCGGGGACTGATTTCAGGAAAAAGGGGACATCGGCTCCCAGGGTGGCGGCGAGCAAGGCAAGCTCCTCCGCCGGAAGTCCCTTGTCCCCGGCCAGGATGTTGCAATGTCGCAGCATGCAGGCGCAATCCGCGCTGCCTCCTCCGAGCCCCGCGCCCACAGGCACGTTCTTTTCCAAAAGTACCACAAGCCGGGGCTTGAAACCAGTGGCATTTCCGACAGCTTCATAAGCCCGGGCAACGAGGTTGTCAGATCCCTGAAGGGCAGGGTCGTCGCAATGCAAGGTCAGGCCCGAACCTTCGCCAGGGGGGAGGGGGTGTATCACGCGGAGCACATCGCTAGGCGCGGAAAGGGGCAGGAATATCGAATCCAGCTCGTGATAGCCGTCTTCCCGGCGGGAGAGGATGCGCAAGTTCAGGTTGATCTTGCAGCCGGGGCTCAGGACCGTCTCTTCAGTCGCCGTGGCGGCCGTTGTCCGGGACTGACTGGTGGTCATTTTTGGATCGTTTCCAACACGATCTGGTCGTTGGTGAAAACACAGATCTCCGATGTGATGCGCATCGCCTCCAGAGCGATGTCTCCGGCCGGCATCTGCGAGTGCCGTGAAAGGGCTCGAGCTGCGGCCAGGGCATAGGGGCCGCCCGAGCCGATGGCCAGGATGCCGTCATCCGGCTCGATGACATCCCCGGTACCGCCGATGAGCAGGATCGAGGAGGCGTCGGCCACTACGAGCATGGCTTCGAGCCTGCGAAGGTACTTGTCCTTGCGCCAGTCCTTGGCCAGCTCCACGCTGGAGCGCACCAGGTTTCCGTTGAATTCCTCCAGCTTGCCTTCGAAGCGCTCGAAAAGAGTGAAGGCGTCGGCCGTGGCTCCGGCGAATCCGGCAAGGACGCTGTCCTTGTAGATGCGTCGGACCTTGCGTGCGCCATGCTTGATGGCGATGCTTTGGCCAAGTGTAACCTGACCGTCTCCGGCCATGGCCACGCCCGAGTCGTCGCGTAGGGCCAATATGGTGGTACCGTGCAATTCCATGGTTGTTCAGGCTCTCAAGACCGCGGAATCACTCCGCGGGTTTTCCGATTGTTTCCAAGGCCGCTTCGCTCCAGGTGTCCAGGGCGGGGGCGCTGAAAAGGCATACACTGGCCAGGGTCACGAGGCCGTGCTCCACTCCCTGACGCAGTTCCTCCAGGGCCACGCGCGCGGCCATGGAAACGGGATATCCGTATGCTCCGCAACTTATGGCCGGGAAGGCCACGCTGGCAAGGCCGTTTTCCCGGGCAAGGCCAAGGCTGTTGGCGTAGGCCGCTCTCAAGGCCTTCTCCTCGCCGTAACCGCCCCCTTTCCAAATGGGGCCCACTGTGTGAATGACGAACCTGGCCCGGAGCCGGAAACCGGGTGTGATCACCGCCTCTCCCGCGGCAAGGGGACCGCGTTGGGCAATGATCTCCCGGCAGGCCCTCTGCAGGTCTTGATGACCAGCGGTGGTATGGATTGCACCATCCACGCCACCACCTCCGGCAAGCCTGGCGTTGGCCGCATTGACGATGGCGTCGTGTTCCAGGGAGGTTATATCGCCCTGGAGCAGTTCCAGGGCGCCGCCTCCCATGTGCCAGCGCATGGAAGTCATGCCTGGGGTCTCCATAGGGGCAGGCCGGTGGGCTCGTCGTATTCGCGTACCAAGTCCCCGCCCTCGAGGGGGATGATGCAGATTTCACAGGCAAAGATGATGCAGCCCGGCATGGCGTGCCCTCCGATGCAGGAGAGGTCGCTCTTGCCCAGGACGAGGTGCAGGTGTGCGAAAGGCTCGCCGTCCTTCAGAGAGATGTTGCCGAGGCCGGAGAGAATTTCAACGTGTTCGTCGATTTCATGGCTCACGTATCTTTTCTCGTCCTGCAGGTAATAGCTGAGGGAGGCCTTTTCCAATGCGCCGATCATGCTGAACTGGGCGCGTTTGACGCCCTGTTCCTTGCACAGGGTGTTCAGGGATTCGAAGAGGTCCGCGCCCTTGGGCAGGCGGGTGAGTATATTCGGGGTGCTCATTGAAAAACTCCAGGCTGATGATCGGATTGGACGGCTCGTTGCCCGATGGTATTGCCCGCAAGGCAATGGTTATTCGAGTTTGTCGCGTTCTTCCTTGTATTTCGTGATCTTGTCGAATTCCTCTTTTTGTTCCGGCGTCTGGGCCAGCTGTTCGGCCTTTTCGATGTGGAACCGGAACTGCTTCTTGTCATGGTTGTACATGGCGCTGTAGGCGAGGTGGAGGTGGGCGCTGAAGAACTGCTTGTTCTCCCCCAGGGCGCGGCCGTAATAGTAGTGGACCTCGGCATCGTCCGGGATGTGCCTGAGAATGCGTTCGTAGTACTGCAGCGCCTGTCTGGGCTGGCCCATTTCCGCCTGCAGACGGGCGTAGTAGAACAGGGCCATGAGGTCGTCGGTCTTCTCGAACACCGCGCGCTGGAGGTACAGCCCGGCGTCATCGAAGTTTCCGTGCTTGAAGTTGAATATTCCAAGCTCGCGGACAAGCAGTTGATCGTCGGGGTGCAGCGACTGGGCCTTGGAGTACGCTTGGCTGGCCTTGCTGATCATGTTCAGCCGCTCATAGACGATGCCCATGCCGAGGGCGCGCAGGAACGGGTCGTAGTTGGACGCGTCGCTGAAGTACCGCAGGGCGGTGTTGGCATCGGTGTACCTGGCCCTGAGCAGCATCTGCACCCGCCTGAACCGGGCGTTGTCCTCCTTGACCTTCTGCTTTTCCTTCGGCAGGCGCTTCACGCGCTGGGTGAGGTAGCCTATGCGTTCCTGCAGCCCGGGATGGCTGCTGAGGTAGGTGGGCATGGTGGAACCGCTGCCGAGCCACTGATTGTGAATGATGGACTCGAAGCCGTTGATGAGGCCCTGCGGGGGGTATCCCGCGTCAATGAGGTAACCGATGCCCACCTGATCGGCCTCCCGCTCGTTGTCCCTGGTATATTTGAGTTCCGCCGCCTGGGTCGCTGCTATGGATCCGAGGATGACGGATCCCGAACTGTCGCTGCTCCCACCCATGCCCAGAAAGACTCCCGCCAACATGCCCGCCAACCCCAGCAGGGAGAGCACCTGGGCGCGTTCGATGCGCCTGGCGATGTGCCGCTGCGAGACGTGGGCCAGTTCGTGGGCGATGACCCCGGCCATTTCGGACTCGTTCTCGAAGTTGAGGATAAGGCCGGAGTAGACGAAGACGTAGCCTGCGGGTCCGGCAAAGGCGTTCATTGCGGGGTTCAGGATGACGTTTGTATTTACCTTGAATGGTTGTGGCGGCATGACCTTGAGGATGCGTGCGACCACGTCTCGGACATAGCCGGAGATCTCGGGATCCTCGATGAGCGGAAGCCGGGTCTTGACCAGCAGCTCGAACTTCCTCCCGAGTTCCAATTCGTCTGTGATGGTGAAATCACCGAAAAGAGCGGCTCTGGCCTGGACAAGGGGCGCGACCAGCATGGCAAGGCACAGGGTCAGCGCCAGCAAGGTCTTGAAAGGACTATGCATGGAAAAACGGGCTTGCCGTGGCATGCGTAACCTCGCAGTTTGGCTGTTGGTGCCGTTTGTTGAAAAATCGGGTATTCTTTGGAGGGATACCCAACGCGGCGCCCGGCATCGATTCCCCCCCCGGCATGATGCCGAGAGGGGAGTTCGAGGCCGTGTTCTCAGCAAAGCGATCCAGCGTCCACGACACCTGGGCGAAGTGGGCGCGCCATGTCAAAGCGCGTCCCATACAGGGCCGGCCGGGGTGTCGCGCACTTCCACGCCCATGGCCGTCAATTCCTCGCGGATGCTGTCCGCTGAAGCGAAATCCTTGGCTTTCTTGGCTTCCTGTCGTTCCTGCACCAGTTCCTTGACCTTCTCCACGTCCACACCGGCACGGTCGAACTGCTTGTCGCGCAGTTCTTCGAGGAAGACGTCCGGGTCCTTCAGGAAAACTCCCAGCACTTGGCCCCATTTGTCGAAGTCGGCGAGGATTCGTTCGTGCAGGGCCTTGGCGTTTTCGGACTTGCGCAGAGCGCCGTCCTCCACGAGCCTGTTGGCCAGACGGACAACGCCGAAAACGTGTCCCAGGGCTCCCGCAGTGTTGCAGTCGTCGTTCATGGCATCGAGCCATCCCTGTTCGAGGGTCGCGAGTTCCTTTTCAAAGTCCTCGGGCAGTGGGGTTTTGGACCACTTCTTGCGCTGCAGCTCCACGCGGGATTGCTGGATTGCGGTGTAGATGCGCTTGAGGTTCTTGACCGTCTCGTCCATGGCCTCCACGGAAAAATCAATGGGGCTGCGGTAGTGCTTCGTGAGCAGGAAAAACCGCAACGTCTCGGGCAGGTAGTCCCGCAGGATGTCCCGGATGGTCTTGAAGTTTCCCAGAGACTTGGACATCTTTTCGGAATTGTTTTGCACGAAACCGTTGTGGACCCAGAATCTGGCCAGCTCCTTGCCGGTGGCCGCCTCGGTCTGCGCGATCTCGTTCTCGTGGTGCGGGAATATCAGGTCCTGCCCCCCGCCGTGGATGTCCATGGGCAGTTTCAGGTGCTTCTCGCTCATGGCCGAGCATTCCAGGTGCCAGCCGGGGCGTCCTTCGCCCCAAGGGCTGGTCCATGAGGGTTCGCCGGGCTTCGCTGCCTTCCACAGGGCAAAGTCCAGTGGATCCTCCTTTTCCTCGCCCATGGCGATGCGGGCACCGGCCCGGAGGTCCTCGATGTCTCGTCCGGAGAGTTTTCCGTATCCGTCAAAGGAGCGTACGCGGAAGTACACGTCGCCGGAGAGGGTCGTATATGCCTTTTCGTTTTCGATGAGCTGGCTGGTGAGCTCGATCATCTCTTCGATGTGTTCCGTGGCCTTGGGCTCGATGTTCGCGCGGAGCACGCCCAGCTTGTCCATGTCTTCGTGAAAGGCCTTGATGTTCTTTTCCGCCACTTCCTGGCTGGAGATGCCTTCCTCGTTGGCCCGGTTGATGATCTTGTCGTCCACATCGGTGAAGTTGCGGACAAAGGTGACGTCATACCCCAGTGAGCGCAGGTAGCGGACCAGGACGTCGAAGACCACGGCGGAGCGGGCGTGACCGATGTGGCAGAGGTCGTAGGCCGTGATGCCGCAAGCGTACATGTTCACCTTGCCCTCGGTCAGGGGGGTGAACTCTTCCTTTTTTCTCGTCAGGGTATTGTATAGTTGCATCGCGAAGTTCCAGATGATTTCATGGTCTGTGACACACGCTGCTCCGCTGGGAAGCGTGGGCGCGCATCATGTTGTCGTGGATGGTCGTTAGCAGGGAGGCGATGACGCCCCCTTGACGGGTTTGCATGGAGCGGCACCCGCCAAGGGAGTAAAATAGGTCTTCTTGTCAAAGGAAGCAAGGGGGGTCAGTTTGCCTCCCGCAAGGCCTCGATGATCTGGGCGAGAGACTGTTCCGCCTTGTCATGGGGAACCTGGCACGTTCCAACGGCATCGTGCCCTCCGCCGTTGTATTTCAGCATGAGGCCGCCGACGTTGGATTTGCATGTCCGGTTGACCACGCTGTGTCCCACGGTGAAGACGGTGTTCTGTTTCTTGAGCCCCCAGATGACCTGTACGCTCACATTGCACTCCGGGAACATGGTGTACACGAGAAAACGGTTGCCCGTGTAGATCGGGTCCTGGTCGCGCAGGTCGATCAGGATGATGTTGTCCCTGACTTCGCAGTTCTTATGCAGCATCTCCGTGAACAACTCCTGCTGCTCGAAATACCTGTCGATGCGCTCCTTGACGTCCGGGAGATCCAGGATTTTCTCGATGGGCAGGGTGCGGCAGAATCCGATCAGTTCATCCATGAGCTGATAGTTGCTGATGGAGTAGTCCCTGAAACGCCCCAGCCCGGTACGGGGGTCCATGATGAAGCCCAGGAGCACCCAGCCGGTGGGGTTCCGGATCTCTTCGATGGTGAGGTTGGCGCTGTCAACCTTGTCCACGAAGTGCATCATGTCGTCATATCTTTCATGGAAGGTCTCGTGCCCACCGTAGTATTCCCAGATGACACGGGCACAGCTCGGCGCCTGTTTTGAAACACCTACGAATTCCAGGTCTTTGGCCAGTCTTTGTTGTTCGCTGGAGTGATGGTCGAACCACATGCCGCATCCGTGTGTGTAGGGCACGTTGGCCAGGATGTCATTTTCAGTCACCTTGACGACACCATCCTGGATGTCCTTGGGATGAACGAACTTCCAGTCGTCCATGACACCGGCTTCCTGCAGCAGGACGGCGCAAATCAAGCCGTCGAAGTCGGACCTGGTGAGCAGCCTCATAGTCCCTCCGCGTGAGTTGTGTTGTGCTTTATAAAATGGGAATATACCGTTTTCCATGTGTTTTATGCAAGTATTACCTTGAGCTGAGTTGTTGCCCGAGGGAAATTAAGGCACAATACCACAATGTTTCACGATTGTTGAAACCGTTAAGCCGAGGGGGGGAACGTTTCCTTGTCCCTGCAGGTGAAGGGGCATGGCATGGTGTTGTTGAGGGGCATTTACCATGTTTCATACCAACCACGGGAAAAAGATGATGTCGGTAATTATCTGGTGGCTTGTCGCGTTCGCGGGTGTCTATCTGGGTGTCGTCATCCTGGCGTACAGCATGCAGCGCGCTCTTGTTTTCCATCCCCGTCGCGAGGTGAATGCCACACCAGCCGAAATCGGACTGGAGTTCGAGGACTTTACCGTAAAAACGGCGGATGGTGTCTCCATACACGGATGGCTGGTGCCGGCGCGTGCCCCGGAGGAAGGGGGGCTGGGGCTATGGACGATTTTTTGTCATGGCAATGGCGGAAATATTTCACACAGGCTGGATACGCTGCGTCTACAGCACGAGATGGGCATAAGCGCTTGCATCTTCGATTACCGAGGCTACGGTAGAAGCTCGGGCAAGCCTTCGGAGCAGGGAGTATACCGGGATGTGGAGGCGGTCTGGGACATGCTTCTGAAAAGGGGAGTGGATCCCGGGCACGTGGTCTTGTGGGGGCGTTCCCTAGGGGGTGCGGTGGCGGCCCGGATGGCGTCCAGGACCAATCCCGCCGGCTTGATACTGGAGTCGACCTTCACCTCGGTGACGGACATGGCCAGACGGTCCTACCCCTTTCTTCCGGTATCGCTGTTGTGCAGGTTCAGAATGAACACTCTTGGCCACGCCGGGGAGGCCAACCGCAACGGTTGCCCCGTCATGGTGATACATAGCCCGGAGGATGATGTTGTTCCTTTTGTCATGGGTGAAAAGTTGCATGAATCCCTGTCCGGGAGGAGACGTTTTCTGCAAATACAAGGTGGTCACAATGACGGCTTTCTGCTTTCCGCCCCCCTGTATACGCGGGAGGTGCGGAGCTTTCTGCATGAGTTGGTGGTGGGGAAGTGACGGGCGTCCCCGCACTCTTCACGAAGAAGCCGGAATGGTGCATTGAGGTATTGTTGCGAGAACAATGGCTCGACAGCATTGTGCGCAACCTGTTATACTGGGTGAAGACCAGTTGGTTTATCCGGGATATCCGCAAGTTTGCCTCCGGTTCGAGTGTCGGGATGCCGCGCATGCGAACACGGATGCAAGACAAGGAAGAATGCTCCAGTACCAGTAAGGGGTGAATCATGGCGAAATTCAAGTATCAGGCGATAACCGAAGGGGGATCTTCAGTAGACGGCGTTGTCGAGGCCGACAACATGGAGATGGCCCGTGACATAATAGCATCGCGGGGTTTGATACCGTCAAAAGTGACGCATGAAGGCTCCGGAGAACTGGATTTCGTCAACAAGATTCAAGACAGGTTGTCCAAGGTCAAGATCCCGGATATCATTCTTTTCACCAAGCAGTTCCGTACCCTGTTCAATGCCGGTATTTCCATCGTGAATCTTCTGGAGGTGCTGGAGCAGCAGAGCGAGAACCCGAAGCTCAAGCGCGCGGTCATAGATATCGGCGAGGACATCAAGCAGGGGTCCACGCTGTACGCCGCCTTCAGCAAGCACCAGAGTATCTTCTCCCCCCTGTACTGCAGCATGCTCAAGGCGGGCGAGGTCTCGGGCACTCTGCCCGAGGTCCTGGAACGCCTCATCTACCTCATCGAGCACGAGTACAAGGTCAAGAAGCAGATCCAGTCCGCCATGGTCTACCCCATAATAGTGGTGGTTCTGCTCGTTGGCGCGTTTCTCTTTCTGCTCAACTTCGTCATCCCGAAGTTTGTTGGTATTTTTGCCCGCGCAAAGATAGATCTTCCCCTGCCCACCAAGGTGTGCATGTTCATGTACGAGGCCCTGCAGTCCTACTGGCACGTCGGTCTGGTCACCATTATAGGGACGATCACGGCCATCGTTCTCTACGTGCGCACCGAAAAGGGGCGTTTCGTCAAGGACTCCATGATGCTGAAGATGCCCCTCATTGGGATTGTTCTCCGCAAGGGCGCCATGGCCCGTTTCGCCAGCATCTTTTCCCTGCTGCAGTCAAGCGGTGTTTCCATTCTGGATACCGTTGGCATTCTTTCGTCCACAATAGGCAACGAGGCGATTTCCCAGGAGTTCGAACACCTCAAGGAAAAACTGCAGGAGGGGCGCGGCATCTCGGGTCCCCTGCGCAACTCGCGCAATTTCACTCCCATGGTTATCAACATGATCGCCATCGGCGAGGAGTCCGGTAACCTGGACGACATGCTCAAACAGGTTGCCACTCACTATGACTATGAAGTCGAATATTCGGTGAACAGAATGTCGGAGCTCATCGGCCCCATTCTCATGTGCTGTCTGGCCGTTGTCGTTGGCTTCTTCGCCGCGGCGGTTCTGTTCCCCATGTTCGACCTGACCAAGACCGTGCATCGTTAAAACGATCAGATTCATGTCGGCCGACAACAAGACAAGCGGGGGCGGTTTGTTCCGGCGGGGGCGCGGAATGAGGATTCGCAAGTTTCACGTAAGCTTGTACATCATCATACCGCTCATCTTTTCGAGTGTCACACTCCTGTCCATGGTCATTACCTACAGGCTGGTGCTGTATTGCTGGGCCTCGGGTATGGACCCGGTCCTGGTGCTGACCTTTTGGGGGGTCATCATCACCGGATCCACCTATGTCACGGCGCTCATCGTTTCCTGGATCATTCTCCGCCCCATCGAGAAGTTCGTGAAAAGCGCGGAGCGGCTGCCACTGGTGAAACAGCGCATGCCGGACAAGCCAATGCGCGGTGGGGACCAGCTTACCCACTTCACCTCGGTCTTTCACCAGATCACGGACATCCTGGGCAAGGTGGACGCCCGGGAGATCTTCCCGGAAATAATCTGTCAGAGCGAAAAGATGCGCGGCGTGCTGAGCCAGATCCTCAAGGTATCCGCCAGTGACGCCACGGTGCTCATCACCGGCGAATCCGGAACCGGCAAGGACGTGGTGGCCCAGAGCATCCACAAGCACAGCAAGCGCAAGGACAACCCCTTTGTGGCAGTGAACTGCGCGGCCATTCCGGAAGGTTTGCTGGAGAGCGAGCTGTTCGGTCACGAGAAGGGAGCCTTCACCGGCGCCTTGGCTCAAAAAAAGGGCAAGTTCGAGGCTGCCGACGGGGGCACGCTGTTTCTCGACGAGATCGGCGACATGCCGCTGGAAACGCAGGCAAAGATCCTGCGGGCCCTCGAGTCGGGGGTGTGCGAGCGGGTGGGCGGCACCAAGGCCGTGCATTTCAACGTGCGGGTCATCGCGGCGACCAACAAGGACTTCAACAAGATGATCGACGCGGGCACCTTCAGGGCCGACCTGTTCCACCGTCTCAACGTCTTCCCCATTCAGCTTCCGCCCCTGCGAGAGCGTCGCGAGGACATCATCATCCTCGCACGGCATTTTCTGGAGCAGTTCGGTGGGGGGCTGGAGCTTTCGGACGAGGCGGTCCAACTGCTCATGGTCTACCCCTGGTCCGGCAATGTGCGCGAACTGCGCAATATCATGGAACGTGCGGCGGTGCTTGCCGAGAAAGGGGAGGTGCTGCCCAAGCATCTGCCCATTCAGCCTATGGAAGCCGGGCTGGCGGACCTGAATGAGGCGCTGCCCGAGGACGTTACCCTGGACGAGCGACTCGAGGAGATCGAAAAGTCGCTGATTCTCTCGGCCCTGTCAAAATCCAACGGTGTTCAGGTCCGCGCCGCCGAGTACCTTGGAATCAAGGAGCGGAGCCTGTGGCACCGCATCAAAAAATACAACATCAACGTAACCACCTTGAAGCAGTAATCTTTTGATCGCTTCGGCGGCGCACGTAGGGCGCCCCATCATTATGCCAAGGGCAAGGTGAAGTAGAACGTGCAGCCTTGTCCGGGTTCGGATTCGAGGCCGATGCTCCCGCCGTGCTGCTTCACTATCTCCTTGCTGATGGCCAACCCCAGGCCGGTGCCCCGGGGTCTGTTCGTGAGCACGTCCCCAAGCTGGCGGAGTCTGTCGAAAAAGTTGCTCCGTTCGCCCGGTGGAATGCCCCTGCCGGTGTCCTGAACGGAGAAGCGGATATATCCGTTTTCCTGGCGCGCCTTGCAGGTTATGGAGCCGCTGTCCGTGAACTTCACCGCGTTGGAGGCCAGGTTGTTCAGGACCTGGAGAATCCGGTCCGTGTCCGCCATGACCTTGGGGATTTCGGTTTCCACCTCCAGGTTGAATTGCAGCCCCTTTTCCTTGACCAGGATTTCCATTCCTGCCATGGCTCTGATGAGCAATTTCCTTGGGTCGTTGAAGGTGAGGCTCAGGCGGGTCTTTCCGGATTCCAGTTTGGAGAGGTCCAGGACGTCGTTGATCGGCTTGGTAAGGCGCTCCCCTTCGATGGTGATGGTGTCCAGGTTTTTGAGCACCTGCTCCTTGGCCCGCACTGTTTTCGTGTCCTCCGGGAGCTGTGGGAACAGTATTGTGGTGAGCTTGCGATGGATCACCTTGGCGAACCCGAACACCGCGGTGAGCGGGGTGCGCAGCTCATGGGAAATGGTGGACAGAAAGTCGGATTTCATGTGGCTCGCGGCTTCCGCCTTTTCCTTTGCCTCGAGCGGGACCTCTCTGGCCAGGGTGCGTTTGTTCACGTCCACCACCAGGCCTTCGATATAGATGACGTTGCTGTTTTCATCCTTCACGAGCCTGGCGCTCACCTCTCCCCAGAAGCGCTCCGCATTGCTCCGCAGGAACTCGACCTCGTGGTCGGTGACCTGCCCGTCGATGAAAAGCCGCCTCAGGAATTCTTCCCGCTGCTTCAATGAGTGGTAGATCTGCGTGGGAATATTCCTGACCCCGGAAATCATTTCCTCGGGCGAGGAGTAGCCGAATATCCTTGCCATGGCCGGGTTCACACGGATAAAGAGTCCATCCGGGGTGGATTGGAAAATGCCTTCCACCGCATTCTCGAAGATGTTTCTGAATTTGTATTCGGCGTCGCGCATCTCTTTGACAGCCTTACCGATTCCATCGGCCATATCGTTGAACGCCTGGGCGAGCTGGCCCATCTCGTCCGCGGAGCGCACTTCGAGCCGGTGTTCGAGCTCTCCCTTCTGGAAGATTCGGATGCCCCGGATCTTGGAGGATGACTTTTCCTACCTTTGAGGGTAGAAATTTGCGGTAAATTGTCGGATCGGGATCCAGGAATGCGGCGAAACGGATATCCTCGTCCCTGTCATAGAGGAACCGGGCCACGGCGTTGGCAGTGTCGGTGGTCAGACGTTCTATGGCTTCCCTGGACTTGAGATCCAGGGCCAGAATGGAGTTGTTCGAGGACAGGCGTCCAACCTGAGAGACAACCTGCCTTGTATCGTTGATCACTCTGGAGGTACGGTTTTCCACCGTGCTCCCCAGGTCCTGAATCAGGCTGTATGCGAACCAGGTCAACATTACCAGGGGAAAAACCTTGATCAAGACGAAAATGATGATCAGCTTGGCACGGATGCCTGGCCGCCATCTGGTCGTGGGCGCTCCTGTTTCGAGACATTGAGGCCTTGGATAAGAAAAAACACCGTATCGTACAATTACTTCCGGGAGAACTAATTCGTCAACTTATTGTATTGTAATCCTTTTTCCACTCATTGTTTGAAATTTTGCAAAATAGTACAGTTGATTCGCTTCCCGTATGCATGGCAGGAGAACCCGAATGGCAAGCAAGAGCGGAGTTTTCGGGATCATTCTCGACTGCGTGAAAGAAAGCACAAATATTTCAAGACTTGGATATTTCCAGTAAGATATGTATATGGAGTAGGATGTTGTTCGGTTTGTTGGCGACCACCGCCTTGTCCCCCGGCGTGGAGTCCGGTTCCGCGGACCCCGCTTCCCTGGCGACCTTGCATCCCCTGCTGGCCAGAGACGTAGAGGCATTTTCACCCTGGATTACCGTGGATGTCCCCGGTTTTTCAGGGCCTTGCTGGCAGCCTGAGAAAGGAGGACGCGAGGTTGATGTCATTGTCTGCGGGAGCTGTCCATCGAGTCTGGATATCGGTTGGGAACTCCTCCGACAGGGCATGCTGCCGGAATGGGGAAGCGTCCTGGCCCTTGCGCAGAATTCCGGCAGGGGGCAGTTGCGGCGGCCCTGGCTCTCTCCGCCAGGCAACGTGTATGCGGCCTTGCGGCTTCCCCTGGTCTCGCGGCGTCCGGACCTGCGCCCCTTGATCGTGGCCTGGAGCCTGGGCAAGGCCTTGGAGCCGTTTCTTCGTCGCGAGGCCAGGGGAGGGTGCACCGTCAAGTGGCCCAACGACCTTCTTTTCATGGGGCGTAAGGTGGGAGGGATTCTGATCGAGGAGCGCGAAGGGGCCGTGATCGCGGGCATCGGCCTGAACCTCGTCCCACTGCCGGGCGAGGTGGCCGCCAGCCGCGATCCCTGGGCACCGGAGGCCGGAACCCTTGATCGGGAACTCGATCCTCCTGTGGGTCCTGTGAGCTTGTGGTACCGTCTGTTGGATGGTTTCAGAAATAATTACGAGTGGATAGCGGAACATGCCGACGATGCCGTGGTTGTCGGCGAACTGGAGTCCATGTTGGCCTGGATGGGGCGCCTTGTGGAGATCAGAGGCCCGGGAGGAGATGAAATCGCTTTTGACAATCCGCAAGGCGTGGTTGTAGGGGTTTCTTCTGATGGAGCACTACGGGTGACCCATGAAAATGGCGAGATGACACTGCGTTCGGCCAGCGTGTTCCTGGTCCGGGAGTGACCATAGTCCTGCCGCATTATTTTTTGACCTCTCTCTGTTATGTAGCGAGGTTATAACACGACAACTCTTCACAAAGAGATGTATTGGGAATGACAATGAGTAAAAAGACATTTGAGCAAGTCATCCAGGAGATCAAGGGCAAGCCGATGCTCGTGGCAAACCGTGGTATCCCGGCTCGCCGCATTCTGCGTACATTTGCCGAACGTTTTCAGTGTATCCCGGTGATGACTGCCACTGACGTGGACAAAGCCTCTCCTCCCACCTCCGGTGCGCGCGAGCTTTTGTTGCTGGGACCGGACCCCAGGTCGTATCTGAACGTGGACACCATAATAAAGAAAGCCAAGGACCGGGGCGTGGTCGGTATCCACCCCGGCTGGGGATTTGCCTCGGAGAACGATGAATTTCCCGCGAAATGCGAGTCCGCTGGCATCAGGTTCATCGGCTCCAATTCAGAATCCATGCGCCTGTTGGGCAACAAGGTGGAGCTCAGGCGTCTGGCCATGAACCTGGGAGTGCCCGTTGTTCCCGGCTCCGAAGGCTCCGTCGATATTCCCGGAGCGAGAAAGGTGGCCGAGGAGATCGGCTTCCCCATCATGCTGAAGGCCGAGGGCGGCGGCGGAGGGCGTGGTATATACGAGATCTACAACGCCGATCAGCTGGAAAAGGCCTTTGAAAAGGCCACGGCCATGGCCAAGGCCTCTTTCGGCAATCCCCGCCTGTTCGTGGAAAAGCTGCTCGTGGATGTTCGCCACATCGAGATCCAGGTGGTGGCGGACAAGTACGGCAATGTCTTTGCCTTTGACGAACGCGACTGTTCGGTGCAGCGCAATCATCAGAAGCTCATCGAGATCACGCCCTCCCCGTGGAAGGGCATGACCGAGGAATTGAGGGAGCGGCTCAAGGAGTACTCCAGGCAGCTGGTGAGGGCTGTGAATTACTATTCCCTCGCCACGGTGGAGTTCCTCGTGGACAAGGACTGCGTGCCCTATCTCATCGAAATCAACACCCGGCTCCAGGTGGAGCATGGAGTCACCGAGTGCCGCTATGGCGTGGACCTGGTTGAGGAGCAGATAAACGTCGCCTTTGACGGTGAATTGCGCCTCAGCGATAAGAGCATGAAGCCCCTGCATCACGCCATGCAGGTACGCATCAATTTCGAGGATCCGCAGAACGAGTTTTCGCCCAACTCCGGACTCATCACCCGGTACATCTCCACCGGCGGACCGGGCGTGCGCCTGGATTCCTGCATCTGCGCCGGGTACGAGTTCCCCTCCCAGTACGACTCCGCGGGCTCCCTGCTCATCAGCTACGGCTACGACTGGAACAAGACCATGAGCATCATGGATCGCGCCCTGCGGGAGTACGTCATAGGCGGCGTCAAGACTACCTTGCCGTTCCACCGTCAGGTTGTGGGGCACCCCCAATTCAGGGCAGGTGACTGCACCACGAAATTCATCCGCGAAACCCCGGCGCTCATGTTCTATCAGGACCTGGAGTGCGAGAGCCCCAGGCTCGCGCGGCTCGTGGCGGAGATCTCCGCCCTCGGGTACAACCCCTACGTGCAACTCGGTGAATACCGCACTCCCGAGACTCCAAGGCTGGGGCGTTTCGAGCCCGTGCTTCCCGAAATTCTGGACAGCAAACCCGGCTCCTACCCGCGTTGGGACAGGGACGCGGTGCTGGATATGGTCCGTGACTCTGATTACGTGCACTTCACGGACACCACTGCCCGAGACATCACCCAGTCCAATACGAGCAACAGGTTCCGCCTGGCCGAGGACATTCTCATGGGGCCGTACCTGGACAACTGCGGTTTCTTCTCTCTGGAAAACGGCGGCGGCGCCCATTTTCACGTGGCCATGCTCGCCAACATGACCTACCCCTTCACCGAGGCCGCGGAGTGGAACAAGTTCGCGCCCAAGACCATGAAGCAGATTTTGATCCGCTCCACCAATGTCCTGGGCTACAAGCCGCAGCCCCCGAACCTCATGCGTCTCACCGGCGAGATGATCAACGAGCACTACGAGATCATTCGTTGTTTCGACTTTCTCAATCATATCGAGAATATGCGCCCATTTGCCGAAGTGGCCCTGGCCTCCAAGCGGAACATCTTCGAACCGGCCATTTCCCTTTCCTGGGCCGCGGGATTCAACGTCGACCACTACCTGGGCGTGGCTGAGACCATTCTGGACATGACCTCCAAGGTGGCCGGCGTGAGCGTGAAAAAGGCCAGCCGGATGATCATTCTGGGTCTCAAGGACATGGGCGGCGTATGCCCCCCGAGATTCATCTCCGCGCTGGTGAGCGCCCTGCGCAAGAAATACCCGGAGCTGGTGCTGCACTATCATCGCCACTACACCGACGGTCTGTTCGTTCCCTCCGTGGGCGCCGCGGCCAAGGCCGGAGCCCATATCGTGGACACCGCCATAGGCTCCACGGTGCGCTGGTACGGCCAGGGCGATGTCATGGCCACGGCGGCATACATCGAGGGCGAGCTGGGGCTGAAGCACAACCTGAACTGGGAGATGATCCGCACCACCAACTTCGTGCTCAAGCAGATCATGCCCTATTACGACAAGTACGTATCGCCCTACTTCCAGGGCATAGACTACGACGTGGTGGAGCACGGCATGCCCGGCGGCGCGATATCCTCTTCCCAGGAGGGCGCCATGAAGCAGGGGTACATTCAGCTCTTGCCCTACATGCTCAAGTTCCTCTCCGGGACCCGCAAGATCGTGCGCTATCACGACGTGACCCCTGGATCGCAGATCACCTGGAACACCGCGTTCCTGGCCGTTACCTCCGCATACAAGCGGGGCGGCGAGAACGAGGTCAAGTATCTGCTCGAGGTGCTGGATAACGTGACCAGGCATCCGGACGAGGCGCTGCCCGACCAGATCAAGGACGCCAGGCTCATACTGTACCGGGACAGCAACGACGCGTTCCGGGATCTTCTGCTCGGCAAATTCGGCAAGCTCCCCCTGGGTTTTCCCCCGGACTGGGTCTACGAGAGCTCCTTTGGCAGCGAGTGGCAGAAAGCCATCGAGAGCCGCATCGAGGACTCCCCGCTGAACGTCCTTCAGGACCTGGATCTGGATGGCGAGTTCGAGGCCTTGACCAGGCACCTCAAGCGCGAGCCCACGGACGAGGAATTCGTGATGTACTGCAACCATCCGGCCGACGCCCTCAAGACCATCGACTTCGTGAGCAAGTACGGCGATCCGAACCGCATTCCCCTGGACATCTGGTTCGAAGGCGCACAGCCCGGCGAAAAGATCACCTTTGTGGACAGCAACGGCAAACCCCACGAAATGGAAATCCTGCGTATCTCCAGGCCTGACAAGCGCGGTTACTGCCAGATCCGTTACTCCCTGGATTCCGAGATCATGCGACACGAGGTTAAGGTCTCCGAGCCCGAGAGCGGCGAGGTTCACGGTGTCGAACTCGCCGATACCTCCAACCCGAATCACGTGGCCTCTCCCAGCAGCGGCGACCTGTGGGTGATGTATGTTCACCCGGGGGATATCGTGAAAAAGGGCGAGGAACTCTTCAACATCTCCATCATGAAGCAGGAGAAGGCCGTGGTTTCCCCCATGGAGGGGCTGGTGAAGCGCGTGCTCAGGACGGCCAACTTTGCAGAGGACCGCAAGATGGTGCCGGTGAAGGAGGGCGAACTGCTGGTGGAGTTGGGCCCCATTCCCAGTTCCTGCAAGGATTGCGGCCGCGCTCTGCCGTTTGACGACCTGACCTATTGCCCCTATTGCGGCAAGGAAATGTAGACGCCGAGACTGCCTGTTTTCGTTTCATGTTCGAATGAAAAGCCCCCAGTCTCTGTGCAGCAAGGCCGGGGGCTTTATTCATGGGGCTTTGAGTGTATTCGACCACATCGACTCCGAAAATGAGTTTGTTGTTTTTTCAACACCCCGTGGCAGGGAAAACATGTGAAGTACCAACCCTATCGGGGTTTTGATTGACGAAGCTCCAGTAGCCAAGGTATACGGATAGAACAAGAATTAGCTCTTACCTGGAACATGCATGAATTTCTCTGAATTATTGCTTTTCCGGGTTGATGACCTATTTCCCAGATTCTGATTCTTCATCTCAATACGACAGGAGCATCCCAACGCGTCAAGGAGGAGGAACCATGGCAAAAGCGCGCAATCCAAAGACTCAAGAGCAGAAACATAAACCTGAGAAGTCTTTGGAGAATGAAAAGCACTCAGCGCGTGGAACAGAGGATGAAACTGCAAAACAACAGGAGGACTCCTCCGTGGAGGCGGAGCAGACAACAAAATCCAGCATCGAGGACGTGAAGCAGCTCGTGCTCACCGGTGCCGACATCATGGAAATCGGCGAAGAGGCAGAGCTTTTGGTGGGGGGGAAGAACTACAACACAGCCATCATCAGCCAGGTTGAGGGAATAAGGGCGCCGCAGTTCAGGGCCATTTCCTCTAGAGCTTTTCATATCCTGCTGGATGAGGCCAAGGTAAACGCCACGCTGATCCGCTCCGTTGTGGAAAAGGAATACAACCGGATCAATTGGGGCGACGCTGAAATAAACAAGGACCCAGAGTTCCTGCAAAAATTCGTTCGTCGTCTAGGACGGGAAGTGAAGCAGGAGACGGGCATGCGCCAGGACCAGAACCAGGTCCGGCTTCGCACTTTCGTGAACAACGTGGTCGAAGGCTTTGCCACCTCTCCCGAGGGAATCGACCAACTGCGCAAGCGCTCCATCCTCGTACAGGTGGCCATTCTTTCGGTGGGCCTGCCCAAAGAGGTGGAAAAAGAGGTGCGCGGCGCCTACCTGAGCATCTGCAAGGAGGCCGGGGTGGAGGATGTGCCCGTGGCGGTGCGCTCTTCGGCCGCCGGCGAGGACAGTCGCAAAAAGGCCTTTGCGGGCCTTCAGGACACCTATCTCAACGTAGTGGGCGAAAACCACTGTGTGGAAGCCTACCATTGGGATTGCGCGTCCGCATACAATCTCCGCTCCATGACCTATCGCCGCGAGGCCATTCTGGACGCCATCGCCAAGGCCGAACGTAGCGGCGAGGACAGTATTGCCCAAAAGGCCAAGCAGGAATGGTCCATCGAGAACACCTCCCTGTCCGTGTGCATCATGCGCATGATCAACCCGGTGATCTCCGGCACCGCCTTCAGCGCTGACACCGCCACAGGCTGCCGGGGCACGGACCGCAAGGACCTCGTCTCCATCGACGCCAGCTACGGTCTGGGTGAGGCGGTGGTTGGCGGTATGGTCACGCCGGACAAGTTCTACGTGTTCAAGCGCGATGACGGCACAGAGGTCGTCATCCGCCAGATGGGCTTCAAGGACAAGAAGATCGTCTATCAGCCCGACGGCGGCACCGAACGGGTGGATGTTCCCGAGGTCCAGGCCTACCAGTGGTCGCTCTCCCTGGCCCAGGCCGAGGAGGTCGCCCATGGCGTGCGCGCCATCAGCAAGGCCTACGGCGGCATCATCATGGACACCGAGTTCTGCATCGATAGCGAGGACAGACTCTGGTTCGTGCAGGCCAGGCCGGAAACACGCTGGAACGAGGAGTTTGAGAAACACCCCCACACCATATATATGCGCCGCCTCGAGGTTGACCCCAAGGCCTTGCAAGGCACCGAAGTCATTGTTGAAGGCAATGGTGCCTCCCGAGGCGCCGGGCAGGGCGTGGTCAAGTTCCTGCGCTCGGCCCTGGAGCTGAACAAGGTCAACAAGGGTGACATCCTGGCCGCGGAACGCACCGATCCGGACATGGTTCCGGGCATGCGCATAGCTTCGGCCATTCTTGCCGACGTTGGCGGCGACACCAGTCACGCGGCCATCACATCCCGCGAACTGGGCATCCCGGCGGTCATCGGCATTCAGCGGCTGGAAGTGCTCCGAGCCCTGGAGGGGCAGGAGATCACGGTGGACGGCTCCCGTGGGCATGCCTACCGAGGCCTGCTTCCCCTGGTGGAGATGGGTGGTGAGATGGACGTCAGCACGCTGCCCGCCACGAGAACCAAGGTCGGTCTCATCCTGGCCGATGTTGGACAGGCCCTGTTCCTGTCCCGTCTGCGCAACGTGCCCGATTTCGAGGTGGGCCTGCTGCGCGCCGAGTTCATGCTCGGCAACATCGGGGTACACCCCCAGGCTTTGGAGTCCTACGACAACGGCACCCTTGAAAAGGTAGTGAAGAGGAAGATCGACGAGCTGGACCAGAGACTCAGCAAACTGGTCACGGATCAGCTCGCCGCCGGCACCCTGACCCTGGAGCTGCGCCTGCGCAACTACGTAGGTGTTATCAGCGGTCTGGCACCGGAGCTGGAATCCCTCACCGAGCGCGAATCCTCCAGGAGCACCGAGGAGGTCCTGGCCATCCACCGCGAACTGCGGGAGCTGGACTCCAAGCTCGACCAGTACGTGAGCAGGGCCACCAGGCGTCTGGCCCTGATCAAGTCCTCGGTGAACCTCGAGGAGCACGTGGCCGCCATCATGGGCTACAAGGACGAACTGGATTCCATGATGGGCTCGGATCCCGATACCCTGCGCCGCAAGCGCGAGATCGAGGATCTGACCAAAGCCCAGGTGGACAGGGTCAAGGACAACCCCGTGGTCAAGGAGACCCTGGCCAACATCCAGACCATGCGCGACGAGGTCGCCCAGGCTTCGGGCCTGCTTCGCGAGATGGAGAACGTGCGCAACGTGCCCGAACGTATCAGGGAGATTCTCAAGACCCGTGGCCATCGCACGGGGCGCGAGCACTACACCCAGACCCTGGCCCAAGGCCTGGCTTTGTTCGCCATGGCCTTCTACGGCAAGGATATCATCTACCGTACAACTGATTTCAAATCCAACGAGTACCGCAACCTGGTCGGTGGCGGGCTCTTCGAATGGCACGAAGACAACCCCAT
This sequence comes from Desulfovibrionaceae bacterium, assembly GCA_963674665.2. GTDB lineage: Bacteria > Desulfobacterota > Desulfovibrionia > Desulfovibrionales > Desulfovibrionaceae. The sequence continues at coordinate 508,009 of CAXXPL010000004.1, forward strand.
GCTCGGCTACCGCGGTGTGAGCCGCAACCTGCACGACTGGGAGATCGAGTCCTTCAAAATGGCCAGGGGCATTTACGGCGGCTCCAACCTCAAGCTCATGCTGCCCTTTGTCCGCACCCTGGAGGAGGCGCGCAGCATGAAGCGCTACCTCGAGCAGGTGCACAAGCTCAAGAGCGGAGTGGACGGCCTCAAGCTGATCCTGATGTCCGAGCTGCCCAGCAACGCCATTCTGGCAAAACACTTCATCGAGGAGTTCGACGGCTTCTCCATCGGCTCCAACGACATGACCCAGATGGTTCTGGCCACGGACCGCGACAACTCCAGATTGAGCCATATCTACGACGAGGAGGACCCCGCGGTGATCTGGGCCATCCTGGTGACCATCTTCACGGGGCAGAAGTTCGGCAAGAAGGTCGGCTTCTGTGGCCAGGGCGTGTCCAACAGCGTGATCCTGCGCGGCCTGGTGGCCATCGCCGGCATCGTCTCCGCATCTGTCGTGCCCGACACCTATGCCCAGACCAAGCTGGACATGGCCGATGTCGAGGCCCTGAACATCCCGGTGAAGGGGCTGGGGCAGTGGCTGGCGGAGCAATTCCTCAAGCGCCTCAAGAAGCTGCTCAAGGATCACAACTACGAACACATCTTGAAGAAATACGAAACCGCGGTCGATCTAATGGACTGGTACGAAGGGGAACTCGCACGGCTGCACGAACAACTGCGCGAGAACCTCGAGTCGGAGAAGGAAGGCTTCTACCGACAGGAAATGAACCGGTTCAGGGGCACGTTCCACAAGCCGATCATCTACGCCAACTGGGATTGGAACAACACCGTGGAGGATGCCCTCATGCAGGCCGGGTTCTCGGATTTCGAGGAACAGGCCAAGGCCCTCGAGGCGCAACGAGCCAAGAATCTGTAGCGCAACGGGGGAAATCGACGGAACCGGTTTCCCCCTTTTTTTTCGCTCCCGCGAGATGCGGCCTTTGTCGGTAATTTGCTTCATCGGGAGGTTCCATGCGTTTTTCCATTGCAGAGGAAGACAACACGACCCTGTTCATATCATTCGAGGGGCGCCTGGATTTTGCCGGGGTGGAAGCTATCAGCAAGGAATTCAAGGAACTTCTTCAGACAAGGAAAAAAAATGTGGTTCTGGATGCATCCGGAATCACTTTTATTGCATCCATGGGTATGAGCTTCCTCGTTTCGGCCGCCAAGATGCTTCGTGACGAGGGGTGCGTGATGGTTCTCTTTTCCCCGGAAAAAAAGGTTCGGGATATTTGGCGGATGGCCGCATTGGAAATGGTCCTGCCCCTTGTCAGGGAGAAAAATCAAGCTCTCGAGATGATAGAGAAATTGAAGGCCGCCCTCTGATCTTCGCCGGAGACAGGCAATTGAAAGCAAGAAAGACCCTTCGAATTCCCAACACCTGGGAGGCCCTGACCGCCGCGGTCCAGGAGCTCGACGACTATTTCGATACCCACGACGTGCCGCCCAAGACGCGCTTCACCGCACATCTCGTGCTCGAGGAGATCGGCAGCAACATCATCAAGTACTCACGCAATCACGAGATGGCTGACTTTTTCAAGCTGTCCATGGCTCTCGACCCCTTCGACCTGATCATGTCTTTCCAGGACCAGGGTGAGCCCTTTGATGCCACCAAGGGTCCGAAAGTGGACATGAACGCTACCATCGAGGACAGCACCATCGGGGGGCGTGGGCTTCTGCTGGTCAAGAACCTGAGTTCCTCCATGCGCTACGAGAGGGTGGGGGACGTGAACGTCCTGGAGGTGCGCCTCAAGCTGGTTGAATGAGTGACCTTTCCAAGGCGGTCAAATTTCCATGGCGCGTCAAAGAGCACAAGAAAAGGGAGTCTATGAAGACTCCCTTTTCTTGTGCTCCCAGTGAAGGATATCAAAAGGAAGGGCCGGGGAAAGCCTTTTGAATACGGCTTTCCCCGGGGAATACTTTTCATTGTCTATTTGAGGCCCACGTTTTTGACCACGTCGCCGAAGGTGATCTCCAACCAGTGCTTGTCCCACCATTCCATGGGGTTCACGGGGATGCCGCCGACGATGATGCCGAAGTGCAGGTGATCTCCGCCGGCCAATCCGGTCACTCCGGTTTTGCCGATGATCTGCCCCCGCTTGACGGCATCTCCCTTGTTCACGTGCATTTCGCTAAGGTGGCCGTAGAGGCTCTGCAGGCCGAAGCCGTGGTCGATGATCACGACCTTGCCGTAGATGCCCATGACACCGGCGAATACCACGCGGCCGTCGTTGCTCGCCGGAACGTCGTCATGCTTCACCGAGGCCAGGTCCACTCCGAGGTGTGTCTGTTGATCCACCACACTGTTCTGATAGATGTAGCTCCGTCTGTCACCGAAGGTAGAGCGCGTGGCCGAGCGGGGCATGCGCAGAAAGCTGCCTTTCCACAGCGCAGTGGGGGATGTGTCCAGAGCCAGGTTGTGCAGAGCGCCCCTGTTGTATTTTCGCAGCTCGCGGTTGACCTTGAGAAAGCGCTCCAGGTTGCTCATCTGACCTGGAAAATCCTTCTCGAATTCAGGCATTTTGCTGTCCAGGAACGAGTCCGGCAGGTGGATCTTGTCGTCCTTGAATTTCTGCGGAATGAGGCCGAGGGCCATGTCCTGGCTCGCCACGTTTCCTGCTTCGTCCCTTGCGGTGAGCAGGGGGTGGAACGTTTCCTTGTCCATGTAGTAGGGGAAGGTGAAGAAGCATATGTAGGAGCCGTCCTCCTGCCTGTAACCGGGGAAGAAGAGGTCCTTGGCCACCACGCCCGTCTTTTCTGCGGGCGCGTCAAGGGTGTAGGCCACCGCGGCGGCTCCACCCTGCCGGATGGAGCTGGAGGACTCCCGAATGGACAGTTTCGGGGGCACCGTGTCCAGGACGTAGGGAACGATCATGCGCCCCAGCATGCCCTGTCCGAAGTTGGCATAGGAGCCGTCCCGGGCCTCCACGATGAGTGTCAGGTCTCCGTCGTCAAGGGGCGGGGACTGGGGGGGGAGGTCCTTGAGGGTGAATTTTTCCAGCACCGCGTTCGCCGGCTTGGGATAGGTCTTTTCCAGCACCAGCCGTTCGGTATCCCGTTGCACCACGGAAATGCGCAGGGATTTGACCCCGGAGGAGGGGTCCTTGGCCTCGACCATGAATTCGGTGACTGTGGAAATCATTTCCCGCTGCGGTGAGATGGTGAGTTCGGGCGCCGTGAGGTCCCGGAACATGAGGAAGAGCACGCCCGCAAGGGCGAGGAGCAACAAGATGAAAAAGAAACCAGCGAATTTTCTAGATGCGGCCATTACGCCTCCGGGTTGGCGTGCGCGTAGTGCGGCACGCACGTCTTGTCGATCGACAGGTTTGTGATTCGATTCCTGCGGCCACCCCGGGATGCCGAGCCGTCAGGGCACTCGTCAGGAGGGTGCTCAGACTTCGTTCATGGCGTCCATTAAGGTGATGGTCAACTTGAGGAAATCGGCTTCAGTGATGATACCTACCAGAATGCCGTCCAGAACGACAGGCAGGCAGCCGTACTTGTGGTTCAGCAGGATTTCCGCCGCGTCGCGCAGAACCATGTCCGGGCTCACGGTGGTGACGTCGGTGCGCATGATCTCCGCCACAGGGATACCGGCGTCTATCTCGTCCTGAACCATCTTGTCCACTTCGGCGAAACGGGAGATACTGGCCTGAAGGATGTCCCTGTGGGTCATGAGGCCGATAAACGCGTTGCGTTTGTCCACTATGGGAATATGACGTATGCGTGCCAGAGACATCAAGGACCGCGCGGTCTTGAGCGTGTCGTTGGTCTTGAGAACAAAGAGTTCTTCCGTCATCAGGTCTTTGACTTTCAGCATGCTTCACCTCTGTACTGGATTGTTTGGCAAGATAGCATCGCCCCAAGTGGCAGGCAAGACCCGTGCGCAATGCTTCATAATACCCGGATGCGAGCCGCTCGGCGCCTGGAATGGATTGACTTGCTCCCTGAAATTTGTTCATTAAACTCTCTTGTCATTCGTGATATGATGCAGCGGTCCGAAGGGGCTCCGGATTCTCCCCGAGACAGGGCGGGAAGCGTTTCCCTGGTCCCTTTTCGGGCGCATGGCACAGGGGTGTGTGCAGCTCGTTGCCGCGTCGAAGATTCCATTTTTTACCTTTGTCTGCCCAGCAAAGCATGGCGGCAATCCGAGGGGTGTGTGCGAATAGACTTGAAACGGAACAGAGAGCGCATGCTGCGCGAGCAGGTCGTTTCACGGGGCGTAAGCAACGAAACCGTGCTGGCGGCCATGCGCAAGGTGCCGCGTCATCTCTTTGTGCAGGAGGCCCTGGCCGCCCAGGCGTATGAGGATCATCCCCTGCCCATTGGTTTTGGACAGACCATCTCCCAACCATACATTGTCGCCTGGATGACCGAGCTGCTGGAGCCGGATCCGGAGGCGGAGCTGCGGGTTCTGGAAATCGGCACCGGTTCGGGGTATCAGGCCGCGATCCTGGCCGAGACGGGCATGGAGGTCTACACCGTGGAGCGGATCCGCGAACTCTACATGCAGACGCGAAAGCGCCTTTACGACCTCAAATATTTCAGGATCCGTTGCAAACTGGACGATGGTACCATGGGCTGGAAGGACGAGGCTCCCTTTGATCGGATAATAGTTACGGCGGGTGGGCCCACCGTGCCGGAACCCCTGCTGGAGCAGCTTGCCGATCCGGGCATCCTGGTCATCCCCGTGGGCACCTCAAGAAGGCAGCAGACCCTTATCAAGGCGCACAAGGAAAATGGCCGCGTGACCCAGGAGCGTCTTGGCGGCGTGGCTTTTGTTGACCTCGTGGGAAACCACGGATGGTAATGCCGGTCCGGCAAATCATTGGATGACACCATGAAATTCATCAAATCCTGTATGGACCGGCTGTGGCGCATGGCCGACAGCAGAGGCGCGGTCAACGTCCTGGCCATTGTCTCGTTCACCGAGTCCATTTTTTTTCCGGTCCCCCCCGACCTTCTGCTCATTCCCATGGCGTTGGCCAACAGAAAGCGTGCCTTCCGGCTGGCTGCATACTGTCTGCTGTTTTCCCTGCTCGGAGGGCTGCTGGGGTACCTGATCGGGTACTACTTCATGGAGCTCATCGGCATGCCCATTGTCCGTTTCTACGGGTTGGTCGAGAAATACGCCCTGGTCCAGGAATGGTATGAACGCTACAGCGCCTGGGCCGTGGCCGTGGCCGGCCTCACCCCCATCCCGTACAAGCTCTGCACCCTGACAGCCGGTGCGTTCAAGATCAACCTGTTCATCTTCTTCATGGCGTCCACGTTGAGCCGGGGCGTACGGTTCTTCACCATTGCCGGACTTATCTATCTGTTTGGGGAAAAGGTCAGGTTTTTTTTGGAAAAACGTTTCGATCTTGTGCTCATCGTCACCATGGTCCTGGTTGTCTTGGGATTTGTGGCCGTCAAGATGATCCATTGAGCAAATTCAATATAGCGAGGTTATGAATATGAGTGATTCCTGCAGCTCTTGTGGCGGTCAGAGCAAGGGCCCAGAAGAAAAGAGCGCCGGAACCCTTCTGCAAGACCAGCTGATCACCGCGGCTCTACAGAAGATCCATTACAAGATTTTCGTCATGAGCGGAAAGGGGGGCGTGGGCAAGAGCTCCGTGGCCGTCAACATCGCCGCGGCCCTGAGCACCAAGGGATACCGCGTCGGCCTCATGGATGTGGACATCCATGGCCCCAGCGTGCCCCGCCTGTTGGGGCTCACCGGCCCCATGGAAGGGGGCAGGGCCAACACCATCGAACCCAAGCGATTCAACGACAACCTCTTCGTGGTGTCCATGGATTCCCTGCTCAAGGATCAGGACCAGGCCGTGCTCTGGCGCGGCCCCATGAAGCACTCGGCCATTCGACAGTTCATCGCCGACGTGAATTGGGGTGAGCTGGATTTCCTGGTCATTGACTCCCCTCCGGGCACGGGTGACGAACATATGACGGTCCTCAAGACAATTCCCGAGGCCCTGTGTGTGATAGTGACCACTCCGCAGGAAATTTCCCTTGCCGATGTGCGCAAGACCATAAATTTCTTGCAATACGCGCAGGCCAACGTTCTCGGGGTGGTGGAGAACATGAGCGGACTCATTTGCCCGCATTGTCATGAGGAAATTTCTTTGTTCAAAAAAGGCGGCGGCATGGAGCTTGCAAAAAAATACGGGTTGGATTTTCTGGGAGCTGTGCCGCTGGATCCCGCCACGGTCGTAGCCGGCGATGTCGGACAACCCATTGTTCTTCTGGAGGAGGACACGCCGGCCAAAATGGCCTTGCTCGAGGTAGCGGGGCGTGTGGCCAAAGGGGCGGAAAACAGTCTTGAAGCGGCGGTCAGCATGAATTCCTGAACGCGGCCGATACAGGCCGCAAACACGGGAGGGTGGTTTGGTCATGCTCATTGCGCGCATTCTTCCGCGATTGCTGCTCGTTTGTGGCCTGTGTCTCGTCTGGAGTGTTGCCTGGTCAGCCGAGTCGGTGATTTATTATCGACAGGACAGGTCCGGCACCTTTCATTTTTCCAACAGGCATTCGGCAACGTCCAAGGGCTTTCATGTCTATATGGCCTTCAGGGACATTATCAGGCATCATCCTGGACTGTCGCGTGATAAAGTCATACAATTGGCAAAGAGGCATGGACGGCGTTTCGGCATCGACCCTCGTCTGGTCCAGGCGGTCATCGAGGTGGAGTCCGGATATCGCGTGGACGCCGTCTCCTCGGCCGGCGCCGAGGGGCTGATGCAGATCATGCCTGCCACCCAGAAGGAGCTGGGTGTTCGAGATTCCTTTGACCCCAATGACAACATCAGGGCCGGGGTGCTGTATCTCAAGCGGATGCTCGACCGGTTCGGGGATGTGTCGCTGGCTCTCGCCGCATACAACGCCGGACCATCTCATGTGGACAAGTACAAAGGTATACCGCCGTTCCCGGAAACCAAGGCCTATGTGAAAAAGGTATTAGGCAGATATAGGAGTATGAAGGCAAAATCGTGAAGCTCAACCTGGCGGACAAGATAACTTTGAGCCGCATTGCAGTCGTGCCTGTGCTGGTATTGCTGTTGTATTTTCCCAGCCGCACGACATGCGCTCTGGCTATGGTTTTGTTCATCATTGCCTGCCTCACGGACATGGTGGACGGTTTTGTTGCCCGCAAATACAACCTCGTCAGCAACTTCGGAAAATTCCTCGATCCTCTTGCCGACAAGATCCTGATCAGTTCGGTACTTGTCATGCTTGTGCATCTTCGCGATGCCCAGGGGTACTCCTGGGCGCCCGCCTGGGTCGTCATCGCAATTATCGGCAGGGAACTGCTGGTCACCGGCCTGCGGGCCCTGGCCGTGGAGCAGGGTATGATCATGGCTGCGGACCGTTTCGGGAAGATCAAGACCATCCTGCAGATCATCGCAATCTGCCCCTTACTGCTCCATTACCCCCTTCTTGGGTTGAACATTTCCCTCCTGGGTCAGATAATGCTTTACATTGCCTTGGTTATGACAGTATTTTCAGGAGGGAACTACCTCTATAACTATTTGAGGAGCAATGTGCGCGGAATGAACAACCGCGACCAAGCTTGAATCCGGATGCCGGACGCGGAGAGCTCCTCAATGGCGCGGCCGTGGTCGGACCTGGAGGCTGGGTCGACATGCGAGATGACGACATGATCAATTTGCAATTTCGCCTCAAGAACTGCCTACAGACCATTCTCGAACTCGAGCCCGACATCGAGCGCCTCGAGTTGGGGCACGTGTTGCTCAAGGAGTATTCGGTTCTCAGGTCGTTCATTGAAAAATTGGATCAGGTCGTTCTGGAAGAGGAGGATGTTTGTCGCATTGAACGTGCAACGGCAAATTTTCTGGAAGAGCTCAAACTTCCGCTCTCCTTCATGCAAAAAGAGACCCCTAAACGCCAGATGATGCAATAATCCATGCTTTGGAACAGATTATTGTTGGGGCTCATCTTGTTGTTGAACCTCTTTTTTCTCTACAGTATATTAGTCAGTGATCAAGGTATTTTCGGCTATCTTGAGTTGCGAAGACGGCGTGAGGCCATGGAGCAAAGGATCGAGGATCTGCGCGAGAAAACAGTGGAATTGAGCCGTGAAATCAGGCTCTTGGAATCGGACAGTGACTACATTGAGAAGATGATCAGAGAGCAGATGAACTTCGTGAAAAAGCAGGAGACACTGTACGTCTTTCCCCGAGCCGAGGAAGCCAACCCGCCCGGAGCCAGCCCCAATGAATAACAAGATCAGCTGGTACAAGGAAGTCCTGGAGCTTGAACCACACTCCAAAGTCTTTTTTCCTTTGGCCAAGCTTCTCAAGAACAACGGGCAATTGCAGGAAGCGTTGGCCACTCTGCGTGACGGCCTCAGTGTGCATCCCGAGCATGCCGAAGCAAAACTGTTGCTTGCCGAAGTGCTGTTTGAACTGGGTCACGAAGACGACCTTAACGAATTGGTCCAGGACTTCTCGACCCAAATCGCATCCTACCCCGCATTCTGGGAAACATGGGCCGATCAACTCTCCGCGGATTCGTCCGGGAGCGAACCGGCCGTGGCGCTTCGATTCCTCGCCAGCTTTTTTTCCGGAGCCTCCTTCACTTGGACCGAGATTATCGAGACCGGGCTCAAGGCCCTGATGAGTGGCCAGAACGCGCCCAAGATCGACATCCCCCGCAAAACCTTGAGCGGGCTCACCTTGAAACAGAGGCAGGATGACGTCGAAGACGAGGCCGCTTTCGAAGATTCCGAGGCCGAGGATGAAGTGGACGATTCCGAGGATCATGCCGCGTCCGAAGAGTCCACCGAGGCCGAGAAGTCCGCGGAATCCGGTGATCAAGGCGATGATGATGCGGCCATGGGCACCAACCGCATGCGCTCCTTCGAATCCGCGGTGTCCAGGGCCGACGTCGATATGTCCCTGGATGACGAGATCGACGAGGAGAACGAGGAGGCCTTTTCCCTGCGCACCAGGACCATGGCCGATCTCCTGGCCGAACAGGGCGACTATGAAGGAGCTCTTGACATTTACCGTGAGTTGCATTCTTGTTCCACGTCTGACTCCGAGCGCATGTCTCTTGAACAATTAATTGAGGAAATGCGGACACTTGCCTTTGACAAGGCTGGCAGCAACAGTGGCCGGAGCAAGAAGGGCGCTGCGAAACAGCGTCAGACTGCTCCTGGTAAGGGTTTGAAAGGAAAAAAGAAATTGATCAGCGCTCTGGAAGCGCTGGCTGAGCGCCTGGAAGCCAAGGCCGCCAACTGAGCCCGCTTCCTGGTTGACTCTGATACGGAGGTTTTTTTGGAAACGATATCCTCGCGTTGGTCTCTTCTGGTTTTTGTGTTGTTTCTGGTACTTCTGGGTGGCTGCAGCACATGGCACGAAACCAGAAAGGAAACTTCCCGGTTGTACAATGAATACGTGGTGCCCGAGGCCTCGGTGGATCTTGATACTGATGATCTGGACGAGGACACCATGCGCCTGGCCACCATGTTCAAGCCGGTGGATGTGCAGATTTCCGAGCTGATTCGTTTTCTCGATGGGACCAGCTCCCTGCCCAAGCAGGACTGGTTCAAGGAGCTGTTCACCAGGTTTTCCTGGATTTCCGGCGTGATGATTGTGGACAACGTGGGATCCGTCAAGTTTCAGCATCCTGAAACGAGCCTCAAGGAGAATGACATCGCGTCTTTGATCGAGCTAGCCGACAAGTGGCAGGACCATTCGGTTCGCGGGCATATAATGAATTCGCCCCTTGGGCCCGAGGTTTACCTTGCGAGCCCCCCTTTTCCAGAACAGCGAATGGATGGGTCTTGTCATTGTACACTTTGATCCCAGAAAGCTGCTCGAATTTTGTCCAAACCCGGACGAGTTGGTCATGTTCACACCGGGTGAAGTATTGTGGCCTGGCAAATACGAACAGGCCGCTCAATCCCTTGCCCAGATTCCCTGGGAAAATATTCTGGATGGCGACGAAGTTGGCACGGAAGAAACGCCAGGTGGAGATTTCTCTTGGATTGCCAGGAACCTCGGGGAGGAATTCCTCATTTACGCAGCTCTGGCCGAACCCTTGAACAAGGAACCTGAAGCCGAGCAGTAGCCTTCCGGTCGGCGTATGCCTGCCGGGGAGTGTCGCCGAACTTTCGAGCGGCGTCCAGGAACGATCAACGAGGAGTCATTGCCATGCCCTTAGGCCAGATTACTGTTACAGAGCATATGCTCTACCATCAAAAAATGACCCCGGGAGCCACCGGGCGCTTTACATCCCTGCTCAACGACCTCATTCTCGCCGCTAAAATCGTCTCCAGGGAAGTTAACAAGGCCGGACTCGTGGATGTTCTCGGGTTTACCGGCGACATCAATGTGCAGGGCGAACGGGTGATGAAACTCGACGAATACGCCAACTCCATCCTCATTCACCGGATGGAGCGCTCCGGCGTGTTGTGCGCCATGGGATCCGAGGAGAACGCGGACCTGATCGTCGTTCCGGACAAGTTCCAGCGTGGCGACTATATCCTCATCTTCGACCCACTGGACGGCTCCTCCAACATCGATGTCAACACCAATATCGGAACCATCTTCTCCATCCTGCGCCGCACGTCTCCCTCCGGCTCCGAGGTCACCCTGGGTGATGTCCTGCGCAAGGGCTCGGAGCAGGTTGGCGCCGGCTACTTCCTCTACGGTTCATCCACAATGCTGGTGTACACCACCGGCGACGGCGTGCACGGCTTCACCCACGATCCCAGCGTCGGCGAGTTTCTGCTCTCCCATCCCGACATCCAGATCCCCAAGCAGGGCAGCATCTTCTCCGTGAACATGGGGTACTGGGAGTACTGGGACGAGGCAACGAGGAAGGTGCTGTCCTATTTCACCGGCAAGGACAACGCCCTGGGTCGCCCATACTCCCAGCGCTACATCGGCTCTCTGGTGGCGGATTTTCACCGCACCCTGCTGAAGGGGGGCATTTTCATGTACCCCATCGACTACCGGGACAGGCTGGACCCCAGGGGCAAGCTGCGCTACCTGTGCGAGGCCTCGCCTCTGGCCATGGTGGCGGAGCAGGCCGGCGGCCTGGCCACCGACGGGAAGAACAGGCTCCTGGATTTCGTGCCGGATCAACTGCACAGCCGGGTTCCGCTGTTTATCGGTTCCGAGTACGATGTCCGCAAGGTGACGGAGATCTATCGCAACTCCTGATTCGCAACATGACGCATCCGATACCGGGGGAGGGCCTTGCGACACAAGCCTCTCCCGGTTTTTCCTATCTTGAGGGCACCCGCAACTTTCGTATTTCCAAGGCCACTGCCTGCGTGGCGAAACAACAGGCGCAGCACCAATGCTCATTCTCGGCATAGAAACCTCTTGTGATGAAACCGCCATGGCCCTGGTGCGGGATGGTCACCTCGTGGGGCAGGTCATTTCGACCCAGGCGCCCTTGCACGCGCTTTTTGGAGGGGTGGTGCCTGAGATTGCCTCGCGGGAGCATTACCGCATCCTGGACTCCCTCTATGACACGCTTGTGGGGCAGACCGGGTTCGAGGCGGGTGATATCGACGCAGTGGCCGTGGCCCGCGGGCCTGGTCTTCTGGGCAGCCTGCTCACCGGCCTTGGGTTCGCCAAGGGGCTTGTGCTGGGTACCGGAGCCAGGCTCATCGGCGTGGATCATCTGTTGGCGCACCTCCTGGCCGCGGGGCTCGAGCGCGAACTGGTGTTTCCGGCCCTCGGCCTGCTCGTCTCGGGGGGGCACACGCATCTTTACCGGCTTGATTCATCAACTTCCGCAAGGAGACTTGGCAGGACCCTGGACGATGCCGCTGGCGAGGCCCTGGACAAGAGTGCCCGGCTCATGGGGCTTCCATATCCCGGGGGGGCGCTATGTCGATGCCCTGGCTCAGGCCGGTACCGTGGATCCGAAGAGATTTCCGCGCCCCTATCTGGACAACACGAACCTGGATTTCAGTTTCAGCGGGTTGAAAACAGCGGTGGCCAACGAGATGAGCGATCGCGGCCACCTCGTTCTCAAGGTGGCCGAACTGGAGGCTCCCGAGATTCTGGCTGGAAAAATGGCCGCCGACCCTGTACGGCGAGAGTTGACCGATATCTGCGCGAGCCTGAATTACAGTGTGGCTGAAACATTGAAAATCAAAGCGAGACGGGCCCTGCGCAGGGAATCAGGCCTGAAGGCAGTCCTGGTTGCGGGCGGTGTGGCCGCCAACACCATGGTCCGTGAGGCCATGGCTGGCCTCACCGTGAAACATGGGCTGGAATTATTGCTGCCTTCGCCGGCGCTGTGTACCGACAATGCCGCAATGGTCGCGTACGCCGGGTATTGCTTTGCCGAGGCCGGGCTCTTTCATGGTCTCGACGTTGACGCCGTTCCCAGGGGCCGCGCGGTGCCCTGGGACTACGCCGCCAAGTCCTGATATGGCGCGAGAATGTTGTTTTAGCGCGATAGCTCTTGACAGCACGGCGTGGTGGCAATAGGTTTGGCAAATTCCATTGGGCGATTTTCGGGATAACCTGGGCCCGATGCATTCGGTATCGGCCGGCGACGGTCTCACTTCCGTCTCGCGAAATACGGAGACATCCTAAGCAGAGGAGTGGAATCTATGGCTATAGAAGTTACTGACGGCAACTTTGAACAAGAAGTTCTGCAGTGCGACCTACCGGTTCTGGTTGATTTTTGGGCTCCCTGGTGTGGTCCCTGTCGTGCTATGGGACCCGTGATCGACGAACTTTCCCAGGAATACGCGGGACAGGTGAAGATCGCCAAGATGAACGTGGATGAGAATCCCTCCCTGCCCAGCAAGTACGGCATCCGGGCCATCCCCACCCTGATCCTTTTCAAGGGCGGTGAAGTGCTGGAACAGATCACCGGGGCTGTGTCAAAGAGCAGTATCAAGGAACTCATTTCCCAAAAAGCACTATAGCTCATGAAAGTATATGACAGCGTCGTCATAGGGGGCGGTCCGGCTGGAATGACGACCGCCCTCTATCTTTTACGTTCGGGGGCGGATATCGCCCTGGTGGAGAAACTTTCCCCGGGGGGCAGGTGCTCATGACCGAGACCGTGGACAACTATCCCGGTTTTCCCAAGGGCATCAAAGGCTATGAACTTGCGGACACCTTTGCCGCGCATCTGGAGGGCTTCACTTTCGATCGTTTCTCCGATGCCGTGGTGTCAATTGAGAGCAAGTCCGGTATCCATCATGTCAAGCTGAGCGACCAGGAACTCCTGGCCAAGACCGTGATCATCTGCAGCGGAGCGGCCTACAAGAAGCTGGGGCTTCCTCGCGAAAAGGAGCTCACGGGCCGGGGAGTTTCCTATTGCGCCCTGTGCGACGGGAACTTCTTCCGCGATCAGGTTGTCGCGGTGGTGGGGGGCGGAAACTCCGCCCTGGAGGAATCACTCTACCTCGCCAAGCTTGTCAAAAAATTGTATATTATCCACCGCCGCGGAGAATTCCGTGGATGCAAGATCTATCAGGAAAAGGTTCTCAATCATCCCAAGATAGAGGCTGTGCTCAACTCCAATGTCGTGGAGATTCTGGGCGGGGACAACCTCTCGGGTGTAGTGGTGGAGTGCTGCCAGGCTGGCGGCAAGCGAACCATTGAACTAGACGGCCTGTTCATCTTCATCGGATTCGCTCCGTTGGTGGAATTTTTGCCCAACGAGATCGATGTGGACAACGATGGTTTCGTCATAACGGATAACGAAATGCGTACCAACATCCCTGGTATATTTGCCGCGGGCGACGTGCGGTCCAAGCTCTGTCGCCAGGTGACCACCGCTGTCGGGGACGGCGCCACCGCCGCAAATACGGCATTTCTCTACCTGGAACAAAACACATGAAGCGACTCGCTGTCTTACTGCTGCTGTTGGCAATGTTGATTCTGCCAGGGTGCGGCATCATCGACTACTTCTACCTTCCCGTGCCTGACGATACGGCGCAGGAACTGTATGAAATCGGCGTGGAATCCATGGAGGAGAAGGATTACTATACGGCCATCGAGTATTTCGTCAAACTCACGGACCGTTATCCTTTCAGCCCATACACCACGCAGGCCGAGCTATCCCTGGCCGATGCCTACTTCCTCGACGGGCAATACGAGGAGGCCATGCAGGCCTACATGGACTTCGAGGCCATGCACCCCCGTCATGAAGAGATTCCCTACGTGCTCTACCAGATCGGCGTTTCCGCCTACAAGAGCTTTCAGGGCATCGACAGGCCGCAGAATCAGGTGGCTCAGGGATTGCAGTACCTCTATCGCCTCAGGGAGACCTACCCGGGCACCGAGTATGCCCAGGCCGCCTTGGACTACATCGACAAGAGCCGCCGTCTCATGGCTGAACGCGAGGTCTTCGTGGCCGACTTCTATTGGAGCTCCAGCAGATGGGGCGCGGCTTGGCGCCGTTACCAGTACGTGGTGGACAATTTCTCGGACCTCGAGGACATCAAGAAGTACGCCTCCGAGAGATCGAACTATGCCTATCTCGAATACCAGAAGGAGCGCACCAAGAAGGCTCGCGAAAAACGCGAAGGATCCTGGAAAGACTGGTTCAAATGGCTCTAGGTCTGTAACGTGACATTGAAGCGGGCGACGTGTATCCACGTCGCCCGTTTTTTCTCATGAGACCTCTCATTGTTCCATGAACCGGACGGATCTGTCGTTTTTCAGTCGACAATGTTACAACATTTGTGTAACTATTTGTATTAATAACGTTAGCGCCTTGTCCTCGGCCTGACCAACCAGCCAGGGGCCTTCATCATGTGCCCGACGCCATTTCCTGATTGGATACAGAACCGCCTCGTGCGGGACCGCCTGTTTCAGCAGGCTTACGACAGGGTCCCCCCTGAACGAAGGGCGGTGCTCAAGACCTGCATTGCCCGCCTTCACGCCCTCATGGGGCAGGAAAACTGCGCCGTACGCCGCGAAAGCGCTGTGCATTCCTCTGGAGCGATTTCCCACGTCACCAGGCGTCCTGTTGCTTGGAGCCTGTTGCTCCTGAACGAGGAGGCGGTTTCTCCGGTGCGTGTTCTTGCCGCGGCCCTGCCTCCGCTTCTTGCGGGTGTGGAGCACGTGCTGGTGGCGCGTATGGGCAAGGCACGGGGGCGTGCCCCCTGGTCCGACGCCGTGCTCACAGGATTGGAACTGGCCGGCATCGAGATGGTGGCCGACCTTTCTCCCCGCGCGGCTTCGTCCCTGTTGCTTGAAATGGCGGACAGCGGAAGCATGGGCGTCGTGCTGTGCCCGGACTCCATGGAGGGAGTGTCACGCGAGGCCGGACTATGCCTCGCCGAGTCACCCAACATCAGATTTTGGAAACCAAGGCCTGTGACCGAGCTGGCGGTTTTCTTCCCGGAGGATGCGGATGACGCGGACTGGGACTGCGAGCTTATTCGCTGGGCGCATCCGGACGTGCCCCTGCTTGTCTGGTCCCGCGACGCAGACGCGGTCCCGGAATACTGTCACCCGGGCGCGGGTGTTCACTCCGGAAGTGTTGCGGAATTCCAGTCCCAAGAGTATGATTATGTGTTCATGCCGGGATCCGGCGTGGATTTTTCCACTTCGGCATCGTTGACTTTGCCCCCCGGTTTCGAGGGGAGTTGGTTCTGGCCCGGTTTGAGACAGGATTTTTTTCACACGGAAGCCCTGGCCTGGGGAGTGACCTCCCCATGGCATGAGGAGTGAGCGTGAGCAAAAAAGCCTTTTCCAAAAAGTACATCCAGAAGCTGCGCAACATCGGCATCATCGCCCACATAGACGCAGGCAAGACTACCTTGACCGAGCGCGTTCTCTTCTACACCGAAAAGATCCACCGCATGGGCGAGGTCCATGAGGGCATGGCCACCATGGACTACATGCCCGAGGAGCAGGAGCGGGGCATCACCATCACCTCGGCCTGCACCACTTGTCTTTGGAAGGGCAACACCATCAACATCATCGACACTCCCGGGCATGTGGATTTCACCATCGAGGTGGAGCGCTCCCTGAGGGTGTTGGATGGAGCCGTGGGCGTGTTCTGCGCCGTTGGGGGCGTTGAGCCGCAATCCGAAACGGTGTGGCGACAGTCGGAGAAGTTCCGCATCCCCAAGCTGGCCTTTGTGAACAAGATGGACAGGCTTGGCGCCGATTTCGAGGCAGTACTCCAGGCCATGCGCGACAGGCTGCGGGCAAACCCGCTCCCGGTTCATATCCCCCTGGGAGAGGGGTCGGAATTTCGCGGCACCATAGACCTCTTGAACATGCGCAGGCTGGAATTCGATCAGGAAAGCAAAGGACGCAACTACCAGGACTTTCCTCTCACCGACGAGGAGGAAGCCCTGGCGTCTCCCTGGCGTGAACGCTTGGTGGAGACCCTGGCCGAGGAAGACGAATCCATCCTCGAGGCCTATCTTTCCGGAGAGCCTCTGGACATGGAGGCACTGCACGCGGCCATGCGAAAGGCTGTTCAGGGCTTCCGGATCGTGCCGGTGTTCGCGGGCTCCGCGCTGAAGAACATCGGCGTGCAGCCCCTCATGGACGCCATCAATCTGTACCTCCCCAGCCCCCTGGATGCCGCCAGGATCACGGGAGTGAACTCCGCCAACGAGAAAATAGAGATCGAACCGTCACCCGAGGCGCCTCTGGCCGCACTGGTCTTCAAGGTCAGCATGGAGACGGGGCGGAAGCTGGTGTTGGTGAGGCTCTACGCTGGAGCCATCGAGGCCGGGCAGATGGTCTACAACCTGACGAAGAACGCTGACGAGCGCGTGGCTCGGTTGTTTCATCTTCATGCCGGACAAAAGGAGAAGACCGATCTGGCGCTGGCCGGGGACATCGTGGCCATCGCCGGACTCAAGAACGCGCGAACCGGTGACACCCTGACCAGCAAGGACGCGCCCGTGCTGCTCGAGGCCATAGACGCCTATCAGCCGGTCATCTCCTTGGCCCTGGAGCCCCGAAACAATGCGGAAGGCGAGAAGCTGCTCGAGGTGCTGGACAAATGCGTTCAGGAGGATCCCACCCTGTTCTCCGAACAGGACGAGGATACAGGGCAACTGGTGCTCTCGGGCATGGGTGAGCTGCACCTCGAAGTGGTGCTGGAGCGCATCCGCAGGGAGTACAATGTGGAGCCCCGCGTGGGGAACCCTCAGGTGGTGTTTCAGGAAACCGTCACCAAGAGCGCGGCGGCCCAGGGTGAATTTCATCGCGAGCTCGGAGAGCAGATGCATTACGGCTTTGTGGGCCTGGAGGTCGAACCTCTTCCCCGGGGCAAGGGCGTGGACATCGCCTTTGCCGTTGACAGGGAGAGCATGCCTCAGGTGCTGATCGACGCGGTGGCCCAGGGCGTGGAGGACAGCCTGCAAAGCGGCGTGCTCCAGGGAAGCCCGGTCCGCGACATCAAGGTGCGCATAACCGAACTGCGCCGCAAGGAGGGGGAGACCACCCCCCCGGGCATGCACATGGCCGCGGTTGCGGCCTTGAAAGTGGCCATGCGTAACGCCGGACCGGTATTGCTCGAGCCCATCATGTGGCTGGAGGTCTCCCTGCCCGAGGACTTTCTGGGTGAGGCCATCGGATTGCTCGGCAGCAAGGGTGCGAAGGTAGAGAATATTCTGGACAGGGCCGGACAAAAGATCGTGCAGGCACTCGCTCCCATGCGTAGCCTGTTCGGTTTTTCCACGGACCTGCGTTCATCCACACAGGGGCGTGCCGGGCTTGTGCTCAAGTTCGCCCGTTTCGACGTACTGGAGTAGCTGGAGGTGAGTGAGGATATTTCACGTCCCCCGCTGCTGAAGCGCCTGTTCAGCAGCAGGCCTCAGATCAAGGTAAATCAGCCCGGTTCCACCGGGTGGCGGGGGTCCCTGGCCCGTTTCGTCCGTTTCAACTATCTCCGGGTCATCCGGCTGAAGACCTCGGCACATTCCATCGCCCTGGGCGCGGCGCTCGGTATATTCATCGGCTTCATGCCCATCATTCCTTTCCAGTCCATAACCGTGCTGACCTTGGCGGTTATCTTCCGGGGCAACAAGATCGCCGCCTTCACCTTCACGTTCATCTCCAACGTGGCCAACCTGATCCCGTTCTACACCATGCTCTACATAGTGGGGAGCTGGTTTCTGCCGTTTTTCGAGGTGCATTTCGATCCGCACCACCTGGAACTCATGCAGATGGTCGAGCAGGGTTGGCGCCTGGTCGTGGTGATGACCGTGGGCGGCGTGGTGCTGGGCATCCCGAGCTCCATTATAACCTATTTTTTCATGCGGCGGCTGGTGCTGACCTATCGCAAGCGGAAGGCCATCCGGATGCTACAGAAGCGGAATCATGACTGAGCGGGGTGGCTTTGCTCCAGCCAAGAAGAGCCTGGGGCAGAATTTTCTGTCCGATGCCAACATCGCGCGGAAGATCGTGGGGTTGCTCGACGTCGGGGCAGGGGACAAGGTCCTGGAGATCGGACCGGGGCGTGGAGCCCTGACCCGTTGGCTCGACCATAGCCCTGCCGCCGTTGTCTGCGCCCTGGAAAAGGACCGTGATCTGGCGCAGGCCATCAGGCGCGAATATCCTCATATTGGTGTGACGTTGCATGACGCCATGGAGTTTTCCTGGTCCCGTCTTTCCCTCTCCCCCCCCTGGAAGATTGTCGGAAATTTGCCCTACAACGTGGCGTCACCCCTGTTGTGGGATCTGGCTGCGGCTGGTGGTTACGAAGTGGGGGTCTTCATGGTGCAGAAGGAAGTGGCCGGGCGACTGGCCGCATCTCCGGGCGGAAAGGATTATGGCGCATTGTCGGTATGGGTGCAGAGCTTCGCGCGCATCCGCACGGCATTCACCGTGGGACCGCATGTTTTCCGCCCCAGGCCCAAGATCGATTCTTCGGTCACTGTATTTACCCCCTTGGAAAACCCTCTGGAACCAGAGCGTTGGGGCATGCTGTCGCACATTTTGAAGATTTGTTTCCAGCAACGACGCAAACAGCTCCGCGGAATACTGCGCAGTTTTTATCCAAATAATTTTGAAATGTTACTGGAGAACGTTGGGTTGTCAGGCACGGAGCGTCCCGAAGTACTGCCGGTGAAGACCTTTCAAAAGTTGGCTTTACTGGCTGAATTCGGCATTCTCGCTTGACTTTGCCTTGAAAATCTTGTTTTACAGAGGCATCACAACAAGACGTTGCATGCCCCTTTTTGCACTTGACTGAAATTATGGGGTGAAGGCGCGAAAATCTCTATGGAGGGGGTTTTCGTCATACAATCTAGAGGAGGATATGGCTGATGACTAAGGCTGAATTGGTGGCAAAAATTGCGGAAAAGGCCGGGCTTACCAAAGCCAACGCCGAGCGTTCCCTGAATGCTTTTCTTGACGCTGTCGAGGACACCCTTGTCAAGGACGGCAAGCTCATGCTGACCGGTTTCGGCACCTTTGCCGTCGAGACCCGCAAAGCCCGCAAGGGACGCAATCCTCGCACCGGCCAAGAGATCGACATTCCCGAATCCAAGGTCGTCAAGTTCCGGCCCGGCAAGCAGCTGAAAGATTCCGTAAAATAGGGGGCTTCAATGCTTCACGGAGAAACCATTCACAGCGCGTTGCCCTGGGACATTCCCTGGTGGATGCCCGACCATGTCGTCTTCATGGGCGTTCTCTACTTGGCTTTGACAATTATTGGCGGCGGTGTAGCCTTTGTCGTGGTGAAATCTCTCATCGAAACAAAGTGCGGACATGCAGGCCATCATTGAATTGTTGTGAATCGAAAATAAAGAAAGGACCCGCCAACACACTGTATTGACGGGTCTTTTTTTCTGGTTAAAAAGCTTGCCTCGCTGAATATTTTTGCTTAAGATCATTGTTTCATTTTACGGAATCGTCAATCTCGAACCTTGCTGTCCGAGAGTCCAATTCTAAGGACCAGACGACCGCCCGAGGAGGTGATACGTTTGCCGGGAGTTTATCTGGACGAAAGCGACCATTTCGACGTCGCATTGCGCCGCTTCAAGAAGCAGGTTGAAAAGGCGGGCATTCTCTCCGAGCTCAAGAAGCGCCAGCACTACGAGAAGCCCAGCGTGATGCGCAAGAAGAAAAAAGCCGCCGCCCGTAAGCGGCTGATGAAGAAAATGCGCAAAATGAACCTCCTTTAGTCTTAAGAGGTAACCCGCGGGGGAACTTTCTCTGGGAGATCCCCCGCGGTTCTTGAGCGTAGTTACTCATTGAACAGGCATAGACGCTGACAGAGGAGGTGCGTCCTCTGTCCGGCGTTTCATTTGTTGTGGCCGGGCAATGCCCGTTGTCGCAACCGCACCGGAAGGGAGTGCACAGACATGAGCCTTCTGTCCCGTATCGCCTCGGACTTCACCACAGCCTACAAGGCAAAGGAGCAGACCCGGGTCGGGGTTTTGCGTTTACTCAAAACAGCCATCACCACTCAGGAAAAGAACCTGAGACGTCCCTTGACCGATGAAGACGCCATGGAGGTGCTGCTGCGGGAAGCAAAGCAGCGCCAGGACTCCATTGTCGAATTCGCCAAGGCCGGGCGTCAGGATCTCGCCGAAAAGGAGCAGCAGGAACTCGAGATCCTCAGAGACTACCTGCCCCGGCAGCTCTCCCAGGAAGAGCTGGAGCAGGCCGTGGGTGATGCCATTTCCGAAACCGGCGCCTCTTCCATGAAGGAAATGGGTGCCGTGATGCAGGCCGTCATGGGCAAATACAAGGGGCAGGTGGACGGCAAAGCCGTCAGCGCCCTGGTCCGCGCCACGCTGAGTTCCTGATACATACATATGAATGCGAAAACACTCGCTCTGCTGGAGTTCCCGAAAGTCCTGGAGGCTTTGGGGAATTTTGCCGCCTCTGAGCCGGGCAAAAACGCCTGCCTGTCACTGCATCCCTTCTCCGACCACGACGCCGTGGCCAGGGAAGCGGACCTGTTCCGTCAGGCAAGGGATTTCTGCGCCTTCAATCGTGTTCGGATCGAGGATTTCCCCCCGCTTGAGGGGCTTTTCCTCTTTCTCGAACAACAGACAGCGTTCCTGGAACTCGACGCACTGGCCGCGCTGAAGCAGATTCTGCGCTTGGCGCGGGGGCTGCGGGACATGCTGGAGACAGATGTCGCCCCCGATCGCTGGCCCCTGCTGTATGACCTCTTCATGGGCATGACCTGGCCGGCAAAGGTCGCCAGCGCACTCAAGCGTTGCGTTGACGAGGAGGGGCGCCTCAAGGATCAGAGTTCTCCGGAACTGCTCTCGGCCCGCCAGGAGATTCGTCGCATACATCAGCAGTGCACCAAGAAGGCCAAGGACTTCATGCAGCAGAACAACATGGCGCACTACCTCCAGGAGGATTTCGTCACCATCTCCTCGGACCGCTATGTGCTGCCCCTGCGCGCGAACTTCAAGGGCCGGGTGCCAGGAATCATCCACGATTACTCCCAGACCGGGGAGACATGTTATTTCGAGCCGCTGTTCCTGGTGGAGCTGAACAACTCCCTGCAGGAGCTGAAGCAGGAGGAGCGCGAGGCCGAACGTCAGGTGCTCATCGAGATCACCCAACTGGTGCGGCAGGAGTTCGACGCCGTGAGTCGCGCCTACAACGCGCTGGTGCGCATGGACACCCTGTTGGCCAAGATCGGGTTCGCTGACGCCGTGGACGGCCACACCATCGATTGTGCTCCGGGCCTGCCCCTGCGCCTGGAAGAGGCTCGGCATCCCCTCCTTGTCCTGGCTGCGAGAAGAGGGCAGGGCAAGAAGGTCGTGCCCGTGGACCTGCTTCTCAGCGAGCAACAGCGTGGCCTCGTGATCAGCGGCGGCAACGCCGGAGGCAAGACCGTTACCCTGAAGACTCTGGGGCTCATCGCCGTGATGGCTGCCAGTGGTCTGCCAGTACCCGCCACCGAGGGCAGCACTCTCCCCGGTTGGAGGGACATCCATGTTTTTCTCGGCGACGAGCAGAGCCTCGAGGATTCGGTGAGCACATTCACCGCACAGATTCGCAAGCTCGCCACCATCTGGCCCAGCATTGAGGAGCGCGACGGAGGCGGCGTGCTCTGCATTCTGGACGAGTTCGGCGCCGGAACCGACCCCTCCCAGGGCGCTGCCCTGGCCCAGGCCGTGCTCGAAAGCCTGGTGGAGCGCGAAGTGCACGTGGCCGCAGCCACCCACTTTCCCTCGGTCAAGGCCTATGCCCTGGCGCGGGACGACATCCGCGCGGCTTCCGTGCTCTTCGATCCCGCCACCAAGAAGCCTCTTTTTCGTCTGGCCTTCGACCAGGTGGGCCTCAGCTTGGCCCTGGACGTGGCGCGGGAGCACGGCCTTCCCGAAGTGATCCTGGGCAGGGCCGAGAGCAACATGCTGCTTAACGGGTCCGACACCGGTTCCCTGATCGAAAAATTGAACGAACTCGCGGCGGCCAGAGATAAGGAATTGAAAAAACTGGCCGATGAGCGTCAGAAGCTCGCCGAGAAGCGTCTCAGGCTGGAAGAACGTTTCGAGCGGGACAAGCGTGGACTGCTGGACGAGCTCAAGAAGAATTCCCAGGCCATCATGCGGGACTGGCAGAGCCAGAAGCTCGTACACAAGCAGGCCATGCGGCAAATGGCCGAGGCGCGCAGGAGACTTGCGGAGGAACTCTCGGAAGAGGCCAGGGAGGCGGAAGGAGCGGCCAGCGACTTCGAGTCCCTGGAAAAGGACATGACCGTGCTCTACAAGCCCTGGAGCAAAAAGGGGCGTGTGGAGGAAAAGGATTCCAAGAAACGCATGGTCAAGGTGAATCTGGCCGGGGTTTCAATGTGGGTGTCGCCGGACGACCTGATCCTTGAGCGGGCGGAGAACAAATCCCAGCCCGTGCCCAAGCCGACTTCCGGCCGCTCCGCCAGTCTGCGTCTGGATTTGCGCGGACTTCGCGCCGATGAGGCCTTGAGCGAGTTGGCGTCCTTTCTGGACCGGGCTTTGCTCGAGAACGTGTCCGAGGTCGAGGTGGTTCACGGCCGTGGAACAGGCGCGCTGCGCAGGGAAGTGCATCGTTTTCTGGGCGGTTTTCCCGCGGTGCGGACCTTTGCCCTGGCCAACGAGGAGCAGGGGGGCGACGGGATGACGCAGGTGGAGCTGAAATGAACGCCGAACAGGGCGTCACCGTGCAGGAGCTCAAGGCGCGCGTTAACATCGTCGAAGTGGTGCGGCGCTACGTGAATCTCCAGCACAACGGGGGGCGTTGGGTGGCTCCGTGCCCCTTCCATCAGGAGACCAAACCCTCCTTCTCAGTGAATGAGGAAGAGGGCTTCTACTACTGCTTCGGCTGCCAGGCCCACGGGGATGTCATAGATTTTTATTGTAACATCAACGGTTTGGAATTCAAGGAAGGGGTCGAGCAACTGGCCGCGGAGATGGGCCTGACCCTTGCGCACTCTTCCCGCTCCAGCTCCGGCGCCGGCAAGAAAGAGAAGGAGTTCAGCAACCTGTGCCTGGAGCTCTATGCCCTGGCCCAGAACAATTTTCGGCGCAACCTGAGTTCTCCGGAAGGGCGGGCCTGCCTCGATTATTTACGGGGGCGCGGCGTGACTCCCGAACTTGCCCAGACCTTCGGCCTGGGATGCAGCCTGCCGGGCTGGGATAATCTCGCGGGTTTTTTGCGTTCCAAAAAGCAGGACATCAAGGCCGCGGTGACGTCCGGACTGTTGATACACAACGAGAAACGCGACTCGGTGTATGACCGGTTCCGTAACAGGCTGATGTTCCCGATAGAAAATTTGTCCAGCAAGGTCATTGCCTTTGGCGGAAGAGTGATTAGCTCGGATGATGAGCCAAAGTACATCAACAGCAGCGATTCGGCCATCTATAAAAAGGGGGATCACCTGTATGGACTGAGCCAGGCGCGACGCGCCATCGCCCATGGCAAGGTCGCGCTGCTCACGGAAGGGTACATGGACGTGCTCACCCTGCATCAATTCGGGTACACCAATGCCTGCGGGGTGTTGGGAACGTCCCTGACCACCCAGCAGATCAAGCGGCTGTCCGGTTTCAGCACCCGGGTGGACCTGCTGTTCGACGGCGACCGTGCGGGCCGGAAGGCTGCCATGCGCAGTGCGCAAATGCTTCTGATTCGTGGTCTTGGTTGTCGTGTCTGTCTTATGCCCGAGGGGGAGGATGTGGATAGCCTGTTGCGGGGGCCTGGAAAAGAGGTCTTCGACAGGTTGCTTGCCGGTGCTCGTGACGGCTTGGACTATTGCCTGCAGACCGTGCGGGAATCAGGTTCAGCCAGGGAGATTGTGGAGTGGGCAAAGGCATTTACCAAGGATTTGCAGGATCCTGGGTTGCTGTCGTATTTTTTACCCAAGCTTTCCAAAGGCTTGGAATTGGACGAAGCCGAATTGCGCAACACGGTGCTTCCGGCATCCGCTACGGCGGGGGGCGGGGCTCCTGCTGCGGAGAGGGAGCGATTCGGCCGTCCGGGAAGGGTCGCGCGCCCCATGAGGCCGGAACGTCCGGATGTCCGGCAGAAACAGGAGCGCGACCTGTTGCGTTTTGGTATTCGATGCCCCCAGCATGTACCCCGCCTTCGGGCCGAAGGGGCGGCCCGTCTGCTCGTCACACCCTGGTGCAAGGCCCTTTGGATGGCCATGAACGAGAATCAGGGAGGCGAGCTGTTGCCGTTTTTGGGCGAGGAGGAAAAGCGTTTTTATATCCAGTGCCGTTTGCGGACTGATTCCCAGGAACAGGAAGAGCAAAGGGAACTGGAGGAGATATGTAGTTTTCTGGCCAGGTTGCGGAAACAGGAGGAGCAGGGTTCCGTGGTTGCCGCCTTACGCAGGCAAAGTACACAGCAGACCAACCACGACGAGCTCGAGCTGCTCCGCGCCTTGCAAGAAACCTTAGGGAGGAATAATGGGGAACATTAAGGAAATCCAACAGATCAAAACCCTCATTGCCAAAGGCAAGGTTGCCGGTTTTCTCACCTTTGACGAGGTGAACAAGGCCTTGCCCTCGGAAGTCAACACGCCTGAGCAGATCGAGGAGATCATCGGCATCTTCGACCAGCTCGACATCGCCATTGTTGACTCTGAAAAGGATGTCAAGAAGCTGGGCATCACGCCCCAGGAAGCCGATGACGAATCCGCAGGTTCGCAGCTCGATCTCACCGAGGACGAGGACACCGCCGACTATTCCTCCCGCAGCACCGACCCCGTGCGCATGTATCTGCGCGAAATGGGTGCGGTGCCCCTTCTGGACCGTGAAGGCGAGGTCTACATCGCGAAGAAGATCGAGTCCGGCGAGATGGAGGTGCTTTTCGCCCTGGTGGAAGTTCCCGTGGCCATCGAGGAACTCATCAACGTGGGCGAGGACCTGAAGCAGAACCGCATCAAGCTCAAGGACGTGGTCAAGACCATCGAGGAGGACGATCCCAGCGAGGACGAGATGAACCAGCGCCAGCGTGTCATCCATCTTCTGGACGAGATCAAGTCCCTGTTCCGCAAGAAACGCCGGATCTTCGTCAAGATGGACGAGTGCGCCCGCCTGGACCGCAGGGTCTACGGCATCCAGAAGGACATCCTCTCCTACAAGGATGAGGTGGTCAACAGACTGCGCGACATCAAGCTTGAGAAAACCCTCATTGACAGGATCATCGAGACCGTTGGCGACTATGTGCGTCAAATGCACAACTGCCAACGCGATCTGTCCGCCTACATCCTTTCCACGGGCAAGACCCAGGCCGAGATCAAGGCCATATTCGACCAGTTGGACCAGCGGGAGATGAATCCCATCGTTGCCTCGGACATGCTGGGCCTGACCGTGGAAGAGCTCTTCTCATTCAAGGAGATGATCTCCGGCAAGATGGAGATTCTCATTCGCCTGCAGGACAAGTGCTCCCACAACGTCACGGACCTGGAGGAAGTGCTCTGGCGCATCAAGCGCGGCAGCATCGCTGCCCAGCGCGCCAAGCAGGAGCTCATCCGCTCCAACCTGCGTCTCGTGGTCAGCATCGCCAAGAAATACACCAACCGCGGTCTGCAGTTCCTGGACCTGATCCAGGAGGGCAACATCGGCCTGATGAAGGCGGTGGACAAGTTCGAGTACCAGCGCGGCTACAAGTTCTCCACCTACGCCACCTGGTGGATTCGCCAGGCCATCACCAGGGCCATCGCGGACCAGGCCCGCACCATCCGCATCCCGGTGCATATGATCGAGACCATCAACAAGCTCATCCGCACCTCGCGCTACCTGGTGCAGGAGTTGGGGCGTGATCCGACGCCCGAGGAAATCGCCGAGCGCATGGACTACCCCCTGGAGAAGGTCAAGAAGGTCCTCAAGATCGCCAAGGAGCCCATCTCCCTGGAGACGCCCATCGGCGACGAGGAAGACTCCAGTCTGGGCGATTTCATCGAGGACAAGAAGGCCGTGGCTCCGGCCGAGGAGGTGGTCAACACCAAGCTGGGTGAGCAGATCGCCAGCGTCCTCGCCGATCTTACCCCCCGTGAGGAGCAGGTCCTGCGCAAGCGCTTCGGCATTGGCGAGAAGTCGGACCACACACTGGAGGAAGTCGGCAAGCTGTTCAACGTAACCCGTGAACGTATCCGGCAGATCGAGGCCAAGGCCTTGAGAAAACTCCGGCATCCCGTGCGTAGCCAGTTGTTGCGTTCGTACTATGAAAGCTAGAAAACGCGGCGGACATACCCCGCGATTGACAAAGGCGGCTCCTGGCCGCCTTTGTCGTTTCATGCCTCTGGCCCTCCTTGTCCTGCTGCTCGTTCCGGCGCTCCAACAGGCCGCCCGGGCGGAACAGGTGCGGGTGGCCAAGGTCTATGACGGCGATACTGTGCGTCTTCGAGACGGCCGTACGGTGCGACTCTACGGCATTGACACTCCGGAGACGGGGCATGACGGCAACCCAGCCCAATATGGGGCTGAGCGGGCCAAGGCGATGCTCGAGCGCCTCGTGGCCCGGACCGAGCTGCGGCTGGAGAACGCACCCCAAGGTCGGGACCACTATGACAGAGTGATTGGTCTGCTTTCCCTGCCGGATGGCCGAGTGATCAATGAGCTGCTTCTCGCGGCCGGCTTGGGGTACTGGTATCCACACCCGTCAAAGAATCGGGCTCCCTGGTTGCAGGAGCGTTTTCTGCCGCTGCAGCGCCTGGCCATTGAGCAGGGGCGGGGCGTTTGGAGGCACGTGCTGGCCTTGCCTGAGTGGACACGCCCCGTGATCGGCAACAGCAGGAGCCTGAGGTTTTTCAGCCAGGGCTGCGACGGAGCCCAGGACATTTCCCGAAGAAACAGGGTGCGTTTCGTTAACGCCGGTGAAGCATTTGCTGCTGGATACGCCCCTGCCAGGCATTGCGGCCTGTGGCCTTTTGAGTGAGCCGGAGAATCCCGCCGTTTTCACATACTGTTGCCTTTTTTCCGGAGCTTTTTTATTCCATGTAAAGTTTCATAAAGAACCGAAGGAGCCAAGACATGGACTATCGCATCAACCTGCCTGAATCCGAAATGCCCAAGGCCTGGTACAACGGTCTTCCCGACCTTCCCACCCCGCTGCCTCCGCCATTGCGGCCGGATACCCACGAGCCCGCCCCTCCGGAGATGCTGTCGGCCATATTCCCGGAACCCCTCATCGAGCAGGAAATGTCCTCCCAGCGGTGGATAGAGATTCCTGAGAAGGTCCTGGACATCTACAGCCTCTGGCGTCCCACGCCGCTGGTGCGCGCCCGGAAGCTGGAACAGGCCCTGGGCACCAAGGCCAAGATCTACTACAAGGACGAGTCCCGCTCACCGGCCGGATCGCACAAGCCCAACACCGCCGTTCCCCAGGCGTATTTCAACAAGATTTCCGGCATCAAGCGCCTTTCCACCGAGACCGGCGCCGGACAGTGGGGCACCGCCCTGTCCTTTGCCTGCAACATGCTGGGCCTGGACTGCACCGTCTACATGGTCAAGGTCAGCTTCCAGCAGAAGCCCTATCGGGGCATCTGGATTCGTGCCAACGGCGCGGAGATCTACGCCTCGCCCTCCGAACATACCCAGTCCGGTCGCGATGCCCTGGCCAAGGATCCCAACAACACAGGCAGCCTGGGCCTGGCCATCTCAGAGGCCGTGGAAGACGCGGCCAGCCATGGCGATACCAACTACGCCCTGGGCAGCGTTCTCAACCATGTCCTGCTGCATCAGACCATCACCGGCCTGGAGACCAGGAAACAGCTGCAGATGATCGGCGAGCACCCCGACGTGTTGATCGGTTGTGTTGGCGGTGGCAGCAACTTCGGCGGGTTCATCCTGCCGTTCCTGCCGGACAAGTTGGAAGGCAAGAAAATCAGAATGCTGGGCGCGGAACCCCAGGCCTGCCCCACCCTCACGAGGGGTGATTACCGCTACGACTTTGGCGATGTCGCCTGCCTTACTCCGCTGCTGAAGATGCACACCCTTGGTCATGGCTTCATGCCGCCTCCAATCCATGCCGGTGGCCTGCGCTATCACGGCGACGCCCCCATGGTGTGCAATCTGGTGAACGACGGTCTTGTGGAAGCCAAGGCCTATTATCAAAAAGAGGTTTTCGAGGCCGCGCGGCTGTTCATGCAGACCGAGGGCTTCCTGCCCGCCCCCGAGACCTCCCACGCCATCATGGCCGCCATCGACGAAGCCAAGAAGGCCGAACCCGGTCAGACCATCGTTTTTCTGTATTCAGGTCACGGACTCCTTGATTTGGCTGCGTATGACGCGTATCTACAAGGTAATCTGGAGAATTATGCGTATCCCGACGAGGCCATCAAGGAGGCCCTCAAATCCTGCCCTGTCATCAAAAGCTAGTTATAGCAGTGGTCTGTCACGCCCAGGCGTGGCAGACCACTCCAGCCAGGGAAGCAGATCTTTTGGCCTTGTTGGTATCAGGGGGCGAGACCATGATCGAGATCCGGGCTCGATGCCCCGTCACGTCAGTCTTATAGTGAGTGGGACATGAACGATTCCGATTCCCTGGAAAAAAGAACCGTCTGCGTTTACAACTCCTCCGAACCCTTGTGCCGGACCCTGGACAAGGCGGGAGTTCCTCCGGACGCCAAATGGCGCACCCTTATTCTCTACATGAGGGGCATCGAGGCCTATGACTTTCTCTCCGAGGGGCAAAAGTCCAGCATCCAGCATTTGGTGCTCAAGACCCTGAAGGAACGGAACTTCACGGATGAGAATTTTCAGCGCATCATGCAGGAGCAGGACGAGATCCTCAACGGCCCCTGTAACCAGAAACTGCACAACGCCCTGGCCGAGACCGCTGTAATGATCGAAGAATTCCGCACCATGCTGCACAAGCGACGCGGCGATGTGGAAAGCCTCGGGGATAAGGCCGTTGAGACCATTCGCAGTGGCGGCGACCCCAACGTCCTCATCGGTTCCTTGAAAAGCTCGTTTCAGGAAATCGTGGACATCATGCGCCGCGACGCCGCGGATCTGGACAAACTGAGCCGCACCGACCCCCTTACCGGGTTGAGCAACCGGCGGGGTTTCGACGGGATGCTCGACGAGCATATCGACAACTGGATCTGTGACAATCTCACCCTCTCGCTGTTGATGGTGGACATAGATCACTTCAAGAAGTTCAACGACAGCTACGGGCATCGCATCGGCGATCAGGCCCTCATCACCGTGGCCAAGATCATGCGCCGCATGGAAGGGTTTTTGCGGGACACGGGTGTGGAGTTCTTTCCCTCGCGTTACGGCGGAGAGGAGTTCGCCGTCATTCTCCCCGCCATTGACGAGGCGCACGCCATGACGGTTGCCGAGGACCTTCGTCAGCAGGTGGAGCGCTATAACTTCATCATTCGCGACTCCAATGGCGAGGTGCTCAAGCGGAACATCCACATCACCATCAGCGTGGGCGTGGCGGAAATGGACGCTTCCTGGCGAGGGGCCTTCAAGGACAACCTCGTGGACGCTGCTGACAAGGCGCTTTACAGGGTCAAGGCCGCAGGCCGCAACAATGTCCTGGCCGCCAGTTCCGGGTAGTGTTCGGATTTTGAGGATTTGATATTCGGAATATTTCCGGGGGAGGGACTTTTTTTTAAAATCCCTCCCCCGGATAATTATTTCTGAGGCTTCATTCAGCACTCATCGTCGGTCATGCAGCGCTGTTCGTTCTCGTCGCGGTAGAGCTTGTAGGTGATGGAGTCCACCAGGGCCTGCCAGCTGGCCTCGATGATATTGTAGGACACACCCACGGTGACCCAGCGTCCTTTCGAGTCGCCGGATTCGATGAGTACGCGGACGCTGGCGGCCGTGCCCCCGACCCCGTCGTAGGCGGAGCTGAGCACCCGGACCTTGAAGTCCAGGAGCCGCATCTCGTCGAGCCTGGGGTAGAAGGGGCGCAGGGCCTTGCGGATGGCGTTGTCCATGGCGTTCACAGGTCCCTGTCCCATGGCTGCGGTGTGCTCCACCATGCCTTCCACTTCCACCTTCACCGTGGCTTCGGACAGCGGCTCGTCCGAGTCCGAGGCCTTGGAATCCATGACCCTGAACTGCAGCAGCTTGAAAAACTCGCGGACCCCGCGCTGGGCTATCTTCCTGAACAGCAGCAGTTCCACCGAGGCCTCGGCCGCAGCATAGTCGTACCCCATGCTGGAGCGTTTCTTCAACTCGGAGAGCAGACCGTGAACCACGGGCTCGTCCTTGTCCATGTGCAGGTTGAAGCGCTTGGCGAGGTTGACGATGTTGGCGCGGCCCGAAAGCTCTGTGAGCAGAACGCGCTGGCGGTTGCCCACGGATTCCGGGTCGATGTGTTCGTACAAGGTCGAGTCGCGGCTTACGGCGCTGACGTGGATTCCGCCCTTGTGGGCAAAGGCGGAACGCCCCACAAAGGGCTGCCGGTTGAAGAGCCGTACGTTGGCCACCTCGGAGATGTACGCGGCGGCGTGGGTGAGCTTGTCCAGGCTTCCCTTGGGCACGCAGGAATACTCCCCGGCGCACTTGAGCTCCAGGATGGGGATGATGGAGGTGAGGTTGGCGTTGCCGCAACGTTCACCGTAACCGTTGATGGTCCCCTGGATGTGGGTCGCGCCCACTCTGACAGCTGCCAGTGTATTGGCCACGGCCAGCTCACAGTCGTTGTGGGCGTGCATGCCGATGGTCGCATCGGGAAGGCGATCCTTGACAGTCTGGATGATTTCGCTGACCTCATGGGGCAGGCTGCCGCCATTGGTGTCGCAGAGGGCAAGCACGTCAGCGCCCCCTTTATGGGCGTTCTCCAGAGCGGCAAGGGCATATTCCGGATTGGCCTTGAAGCCGTCGAAGAAATGCTCCGCGTCGAAGATGAGCTCCTGGCAGTGGCCCTTGAGGAAGGCCACTGAGTCGTGAATGAGTTCGAGGTTCCGGTCCAGTTCCACGCGCAACGCATGCTTGGCGTGGAGATCCCAGGTCTTGCCGAAGATGGTGAAGACAGGGGCGCCGGATTGCAACAGGGCCAGGAGGCCCAGGTCCTTGTCAGCGGTGTTCTTTGGATGGTGCGTGCTGCCGAATGCGGCGATGCGGCTGTGTTTCAAGGCATAGTTCTGGATCTCCTTGAAGAAGGCCACATCGGTGTCGTTGGAGCCCGGAAAGCCCCCTTCGATGTAGTGCACGCCAAGGTCGTCGAGTTTTTTCGCGACCTTGACCTTGTCCTCGGTATTGAGGCTTATGTCCTCGGCCTGGGTACCGTCACGCAGTGTGGTGTCATATATCTGTATCTGGTTCATCGCTTCTCTGCTTGTCCGTTCGCGAGATCGAACGCATCGTGCAAGGTTCTTACGGCGAGCTCGGTGTATTTTTCATCTATCAGGCAGGTGATCTTGATCTCCGATGTGCTGATCATCAAGATGTTGATGCCTTCGTTGTGCAGGGCGGTAAAGGCCTTGGAGGCGATGCCCGAGTGGTTGCGCATGCCCACGCCTATGACCGAGACCTTGCACACGTGCATGTCCTTGAGGATTTCCGCGGCGTGAATTTCAGGGAGCAGTTTTTCCAGAATCTCCTGGGTGCGCTCCATGTCGTTGCGGCTCACGGTGAAAGTCATGTCCGTCACCCCGTCCTTGCTGGGGTTCTGCACGATCATGTCCACCAGTATGCCAGCTTTGGATAGGGGGGCGAAAATGGCGGCAGCCACACCGGGGCGGTCTTCAACGGCACGCAGGGTGAAACGTGCCTGGTCCTTGTCGTAGGCGATACCGGAAACAAGTACAGATTCCATCATCTTGGGGTCCTCCTTACTGACCAGCGTGCCAGGATCATCGGAAAAAGTG
The DNA here is from genome assembly GCA_963674665.2 of Desulfovibrionaceae bacterium. Classification (GTDB taxonomy): domain Bacteria; phylum Desulfobacterota; class Desulfovibrionia; order Desulfovibrionales; family Desulfovibrionaceae. Next base: position 540,262 of record CAXXPL010000004.1, read on the forward strand.
GAACGTACGAGCACGGAGACATTGTATTTCTTGGCAAATTCCACTGAGCGGATTTGCAGTACCTTGGCGCCCATGCTGGCCATTTCCAGCATCTCGTCATAGGCGATACGTTCCATTTTCCGTGCTTTGGAGCATATGTTCGGGTCCGTGGTGTAAACACCGTCCACGTCCGTGTATATTTCGCAGAGTTCGGCCTCCAGGGCTGCGGCCAGGGCCACTGCCGACGTGTCGGAGCCGCCCCTGCCCAAGGTGGTAATTCGGTTGTGCTTGTCGATTCCCTGGAAACCGGCGGCCACGAGTACTTCATGGTCCTTGAACATGGCCATGACCGATGACTTGTCGATATCTAGAATACGCGCCCGGCCGTAGCTGTCGTCGGTGTTGATGGGGGCCTGGAAGCCCAGCAGGGAGCGGGATTTGATGCCGGAGTCCTTGAGCAGCATGCTGAACAGGGACACGGTGCACTGTTCACCGGTGGCCATGAGTGCGTCCATCTCCGCGGGATCGGGCCTGGAAGAGAACTCCCTGGCCAGACCGATAAGGCGATTGGTCTCGCCCGCCATGGCGGACAGGACCACCACCACTCGATAACCTTGATCAAGTGCCTTGCGCACTTTTCCCAGCACCAGCTTCATGCAGTGCAGGTCTTTAACCGATGTGCCGCCGAATTTTTGTACAAGAATACGCATGCCAAGCACTTCCTGTGTAGAGTTTGTCGGGGATCAGACCTCGGGCCAGGCGGAACGCAGGCGTTCCAGAAGCGAGGCCGCCGCATTCCCGTGAGCGTCGATGGTGAGCTCCCGCCCGCTTTGCCAAGTCCGCCAGGATAGGAGCATGTGTTCCTCGGGCAACGAGTTCTCGGGCAGATACTCCGCCCATTCGATTATGACAAGCAGGTTATCCTGCTCGAGAACTTCCTGAATGGAAGCGTCCGGCCGCATGCCCTCGAGTCTGTAGAGATCGATATGGGCACATTCCGGCCGCGTGGGGTAGAGGTGCATGAGCGTGAAGCTCGGACTGGCCACCTCTGCGTCTCCGCCTCCGGGAAGAGCCTCCACCAGACCGCGGGTCATGGTGGTCTTGCCCGCTCCCAGGTCTCCCTTCAACAAAAGGGCCGGGTAGGGCGCTTGCTGCGGCAGGACGGAAGCCAGCGTCCGTCCGAAACGCAGGGTCGAGTCAGTGTCCCGAAGGACCGTAGTGTAAGACATTTCAGGCCTTGATTGTCGAAATACGTAAAACTAGCCTGGGCAAGTGACAATAATGTGGCGAAAGGCGGACAATCCTAATCAGAGCGCCCGCTTTTGTCCACTAGGGCCCGCAGGATGTCGGATTTTCCCAACACACCGACAATCTTGCCGTTTTCCACAACAGGAAGGGTGTACAGCTTTTCTTCCGCCATGGTGGTGGCAATGTCCTCGATGGTGGTGTCGGGGGTGACGCTCCTGGGATTCGGAGTCATGGCCTGATGCACCTTCGTGGCGGTAATCTTTTTCATCTCGCGCTCCAGGTGTGAAGTGGAGGCAAGGGGGAAGAAACCGTCCAGAATGGTGAAGACCGAGGGAATGGTGAGGCGTTTCTGCTGGGCGATGAGATCGCTCTGGCAGAGAATACCCACCAGTGCGTCGTTTTCGTCCAGAACAGGAACGCCATTGTATCCTTTTTCCAGCAAAAGCTGGGCCGCCTGGGTAATGTCGTCATACAGCCGCACTGTGACGCATTCCCTTGTCATAAGATCTTTGGCGGTCAACATTGTTTATTCCTCCGTTGAAAGCGGCAACAGTTCCGTCAGGGTCCGGGGGAGTGCCCCGGCGATCTCACCGGCCAGATTACCTCGGTATGGAAAATCGTCTTCCAGTGCACGACCGGTGTAGCCGTGCCAATACACCCCAAGGCATGCCGCATGCAAGGCCGAAAGCCCCCGTGACAGAAAATTTCCGATTATTCCGGACAGTATGTCGCCACTTCCGCCCACTGCGAGGCAGGGCGCGCTCCACGGGGAAAGCGCCGTGAACAGTTGCCCGTCGGTATCCGGTCCGCTGACGATGCTGCCCGCTCCCTTGAGCACGAGCACGGTGTTGCGTTGCCTGGCGAATTCCCGGGCCACGTCCATCCGGGCTGTCCGCACCCGTTCCTTGTCGCCCGGAGAGCCGGTGGCTTCCATGAGGCGGGACATCTCGCCGGGGTGAGGCGTCAACACGTCGGAAGCGCTCAGGTTGGAAAGAGTATCCGGCCGTAACGCCAGGCAGTTGAGCGCATCGGCGTCGACCACGGTGGGGGGGCGTTTCAGGGATAGCAGCTCGGCAACAAATGTTTCTGCTCCCAGGTCGTGTCCCAACCCCGGTCCGAGCACCAGGGCGTCGAAGCGATGGAACTCCCGCTTCAGGGCGGCGAGGGCCTCAGGTTCCCAGGAGTCAGAAGGAAGGGGAAGAGTCATGATCTCGGCATGGCCGTGTTTCACCGCCTGCGACAAGGGAGCGGGGCAGGCGATGGTCACCAGCCCGGCTCCGGCACGAAGAGCGGCCATGGCGGCCAGAGCGGGCGCTCCCACAAGGCCGGGTGAGCCGCCGATGATGCAGACGCGTCCGGCGCGCCCCTTGTGCATGGTGGCCGAGGGTCTGGGAAAAAGATGCATGATGTCGCCGGTCATCAAGTGGCAGGACGGGGGGTGCGCCGCCCTGACAGCGGCGGGGATGCCTATGGCGCGGACGTGGAGTTCGCCCACGTAATCTGCCGCGTCGGGCAGCATCAGGCCGACCTTGGCGGCCTCGAAGGTGACCGTGGCGTGGGCCTTCACCGTCGATGCGCTGGGCAGGCCGGTCAGGCCGTCGAGGCCCGAGGGGATGTCCAGGGCCAGGACAAAGGCCCGCTCCCGGAAGTCGTTGATGGCACGGATCAAAGTATCGAACGGGGGGCGCGGGGTGCCGGAAAAACCGGTCCCGAACAGGCCGTCCACCACGATGTCGGGGATGGGAAAGAGCCTGTGAAACGACTCGATGTCGGCCTTGCCCAGTGTCCTGATCGGGGTCCCGGTCTTAGCCGCCAGGCGCAGGTGGTAGCCGCTGACGCCTGTATAGCGCTTCTTCGCCCCGGTGAGTAGCACCAGGACCTCCACCCCGGCATCGTGCAGATGGCGTCCAAGAGCGATGGCGTCCCCGCCGTTGTTGCCCTTGCCCGCGAAGAGCAGGACCCGTGCACCCCGCAAGTCTTGAAAGTGTTCCCGCAGAGCGGCCATGGCCTCCCGGCTGGCATTCTCCATGAGCATTTCATTGCGCACGCCGTAAGCGTGGATGCTCTGGCGGTCCCAATAAGACATTTCCTCTGGTGAAGGAAGGGGGGCGTACAGGTATTTCTCTTTCATGGTGCTCATGTTTCCAGGATGACCACGGCGGCGGCAACGTCGCGTCCGTGGGTGAGGCTCACATGCGTTCCGCCGACGCCCATTCTCTCGGCCATGGTCGAAGCGGGGCCGTGGAGATGAAGGATCGGCTTGCCCGACGGGAGGGACAGGGTCTCCAGGTGTTTCATGCCGATGCCCTGTCGGAAACCGGTTCCCAGCGCCTTGACCCCCGCCTCTTTGGCAGCGAAGCGGGCGGACAGATAGGCGATGATGTTACTGTCCGGCTGTGAGGGAAGCTCCCGAAGCTCCAGATCCGTGAGGATTCTGGTGGCGAAACGCTCACCAAAGCGTTGCCAAAGGCTCTCGATACGATCCAGCTCCACCACGTCGATTCCAATGCCGAGTATCATACGGGCATGCTCCCTTGCTCTCCGGTCTCCGAATCTCAGTCCACAAAGCCGGCGATGATGGCGGCCATCTGCGATACCGCCTCGCGCATGCCCAGAAGCACTGCGCGGGAGAGGATGCTGTGGCCGATGGAATATTCGTGGATGCCGGGAATTTTAGCGAATCGCTGGATATTGGTATAGTTCAGGCCATGCCCCAGGTTCACCTTCAGCTCCAGCTCCTGGGCGAGGAGAATTCCATGGCGGATCTTCTCGAATTCGATGGACGCCACTTCCTCTGTGGGCGCGTCCGCGTAATGCCCGGTGTGGATCTCGATGTATTCGGCTCCCGAGGACTTGGCCGCCTCGATCTGCTCCACCGCGGCGTCGATGAACAGGCTGGAGCGGATGCCCGCCTTGTGCAGGGGGGCCAGGTACTCCCTGATCGCCTTTTCCCTGCCGGCCACGCCGAGTCCGCCCTCGGTGGTGAGTTCCTCGCGCTTTTCAGGGACAAGGCAGACCATGTGCGGCCTGGTCTTCAAGGCAATGGTCTGCATCTCTTCCGTTGCGGCCATTTCCAGGTGTAGCCTGGTGTTGAGGGCCTTGGACATGAGCTCCACGTCGCGGTCCTGGATATGGCGTCTGTCCTCGCGAAGATGCACGATGATCCCGAAAGCGCCGCCAAGCTCCGCAAGATGTGCGGCGGTGAGAGGTTCGGGCTCTATTCCCCGCCGGGCCTGACGTAGAGTGGCGGCGTGGTCGACATTCACTACGAGTTTGGGCATGTGCCGGCTCCTTGAAGATGATGATGGATATTACGGCAATCTTATGTGTCGACGTGGGAAAGTCAAGGCTGTAAAGGGCTTTGACGTGAAAAAACAGAAGCTTTTTCGACTGCTGACAACTATTGACGAAAGCCAGTTGAATGGATAGGTCTCTAAACCTTGGGAAGAGGCCCTGGAGGCGAAAACCTCAGCAGTCACCGACACAGAGAAGAATTATGAATTTATGTATAGTAGGAACAGGCTATGTTGGGCTTGTGAGCGCGGCATGTTTTGCAGAGACCGGCAACTCCGTGTGCTGCGTGGATGTGAACCCTGAAATCGTGAAAACCCTGCAGGAAGGGAAGGTACATATCTACGAACCTGGGTTGGAAAGCCTGGTTCAGAGAAATTACAAAGAGGGACGCTTGCGTTTCACGACCAGTCTGAAGGAAGGCCTTGAAAACGCTCTGCTGGTGTTCATCACCGTGGGCACCCCCAGCAGGGACGACGGCTCCTGTGACCTGAGCTACGTTCACCAGGTAGCCCGCGAGGTCGGAGAGCTGATCGACGGCTACAAGATCGTGGTGGACAAATCCACGGTTCCGGTGGGCACGGCTGACCAAGTCAAGGCCATCATCGCCGGGGAGCTGGAAAAGCGCGGCAAGGACGTGGAGTTCGATGTGGTCTCCAATCCCGAATTCCTCAAGGAGGGAGACGCTGTCAACGACTTCATGAAGCCCGACAGGATCGTGGTGGGCACGGACAACGTGCGCACTGCGGAGATTCTCAAGGCCCTGTACTCTCCCTTTGCCCGCACCAGGGACAAGCTCATCGTCATGAGCGTGCGTAGCGCGGAGATGACCAAGTACGCGGCCAACTGCATGCTTGCCACCAAGATTTCCTTTATCAACGAAATCGCGAACATATGCGAAGAGGTCGGAGCGGACGTGCGTGACGTGCGCATGGGGATCGGCTCTGACACGCGTATCGGCTACAGCTTCATCTATCCCGGCGTGGGCTATGGCGGATCCTGTTTCCCCAAGGATGTCAAGGCATTGATTCGTACTGCCACGGATAGCGGCTACCAACCGCTGCTTCTTAACGCTGTGGATGATGTGAACAACCGTCAGAAAGTCAGCATGGGGCACAAGATCTGCGCGTACTTCGAATCCCAGGGAGGGTGCGAGGGCAAGGTCCTGGCCCTGTGGGGGCTTTCCTTCAAGTCCAACACCGATGATGTGCGCGAGGCCGCTGCCCTGGCCATAATTCGTCATGTAACCGCCAAGGGGGTGCATGTGCACGCCTTTGACCCGGTGGCCGGACCCAACGCTGCGAGAGAGCTCGAAGGTGTCCCCAACGTGACCATCGTGGAGGAGCAGTACAAGGCCCTGGAAGGGGCGGACGCGCTGGCTGTGGTCACGGAGTGGAAGCAGTTCCACAGCCCGGATTTCGACCGTATCAAGTCCAGCCTGCGTTCACCCGTGATTTTCGACGGGCGCAATCTCTATTCGCCGAACCATCTGGTGGAAGCTGGTTTCACATATCACTGCGTGGGGCGTGCGACTCCGTAGATGCAGTGCGGGGCGGACATCCCGCCAGGCTTGACGAGAAGCGAAGATGGCGTTCATTTCGCTTCTGAATGATAGAAATGAAAAGGGAGTGGTTTTTGCCACCCCCTTTTCGCGTTTGGTGCGCCCGGCAGTGCGCGTGGTGCGTGAGCGCCATCCGGGCAGGTGTGGTGCCTGCCTGGTGACTTGGAGGTGAAAGTCCTCCGCAGGCCCGACAAGGGGAACTGCTAGCCGGACGGCAAGGGTGTCCATCGCGAGATGGAATCCGAAGGAAGCCGCAGGCAAAATGCTGACCCAACGAACAGAAATCACATACGCGGCGGCTATGCCGGGTGAGGAGGCGCATATCTTCAATGCCCTATACTTGTACGGAAAGCATGGACGTATATGCGGCGGGTATAAGCCGGAAGGTCGCGCGCATTACCCGGGGAGGTCTGTTCGCCCGCCATGTGCTATCGGCACGGTAACGTGTCGAGATGGGCGAACAGAAGTCAGCCGAGGCCATAGTAGTCGACCTAACCACTCGACGAAGGGCCAAACCTGCCAAGCGGGGCATGAAAACTGTCTTCCGTTTGGATCGAGCAGATACCCGTAAGGGGCCTTAAGGCTGGAAGTAACGGACGCAATCCGTGAGGTAAGGCTGGGTGCTTGTAGTCCGACAGGTATTCAAAGAAATGACGCCAAGCAGGCAGGAACCGTTGTGGTACGGAACCGTATGCCCGGTGGTGTGTGAGGACGGGGGCGCGAGCCCCCCTCCTACCCTATGCCTCTGACAACAAGAGTACCCGGTTCTCGGCAGCCTGACTCTGTCCGGGAAGACCCGGAAAAGCGGAAACAGATTTATAATTGGCGGGAAATGCGCCGGAATCAGTACTGTTGCCCGTTGTATGGAAGAGTGGGAATATGAATCGTTGCCGGGAGTGGTTCATGGTCAGCTCACCAAGCGCAGGCAGGAACGGAACTGCAGTTCCAGAAGAATGATCTTTTCGTAATCCTGGGAGTAAAAGCCCTCGGTGGAAAGTTCTTCTTCGAGGAATTTTTCCAGGTACTGGGTCTCCTCCCAGAAATCGAGAAGTTCGTCGTCCGCCAGGGACTTGATCTGTTCGGATAGAGGAAAATCCTCGGTCTGCATGAAAAAACGGCCCATGAATGATGACTCCTTGCTCGCCATGTTGCTGCGGCCAAAGGCTGTGAGAGTCCGGAAAAAGGAACGGTTGCCTGGCGCGCCTGAAGGCGGCTCGCCTCTTGTATAAAAGCCGGAATGATTTTACAACCCTTAGCGGCGACTTGATCCAGGTGTGCGAATTATCCCTGGATTTCTATGGTTGTCAGCCTGTTGGCAAAATCGTATGATCTTTTTAACGAGGTACGGAAAGGCGAATTTCAAAATGTTTTGGCATACCGAACTGGGGTGAGTAGGGCAAAAAAGTGCCCGCTTGTGTTGTTATTCTAGCTGATTTTTGTCAAAAGGAAAGAATCTCCCGATCTCTACCTCCCAAGGTCTTGGGAATCGGCAATCGCCACGTTTTTTCCAGGTCAATTGGGCAGTGGCTTTTTGGGGTGGGGTATTAAAAGCCGTGGGGGGGCGACTTTCATAGGGATGCGTGTCTGGCGCCTGTACCCGGACTGGTTATTGTCACGTTGTTTTTTGTTTTTTTCTAGCCCAGTATTCGTCGTACAAGAGGACGACCATGGACGAAACACAGAAGAGACAGGATGCCGAGCTGCTACAGCTTGTGACTTTCAGTATTGGCGAGGAAGAATTCGGTGTCGATATCCTCAAGGTGCAGGAAATCATCCGGACCATGGAGATCACCAAGGTTCCCCGCGCCCCTGCCTTTGTGGAAGGGGTCATCAATTTGCGCGGGAAGGTTATCCCCATAATTGACCTGCGGCGCCGTTTCGGTCTGCAATCCAGGGATCATGACAAGCACACCCGCATCATCGTGATCGAGATCAACAACATGATCGTGGGTTTTGTTGTCGATTCCGTGTCCGAGGTGCTGCGCATTCCCGCCAACACCGTGGAGCCGCCGCCACCTGTGGTCGCTGGCCTGGAATCCGAGTACATCAGTGGCGTGGGCAAGCTTGAGGACAGGCTGCTCATCCTCCTGGACCTCGACCGTCTGCTTTCCGGAGAAGAGCGCAACATGCTCAACGCAATCTAGAACGCCCTTTGGGCGGTCGGGCGGCCATGGGGCCGCCCCCTGGATCGCGTTTCTCCAAACTTCCGCCTCGGAGGCGGATGCCCTCATATCCTCTCGTCGAGAGGCGAGGGCTTTTTGTGTCTTGAATCTTAACAAGTTGCAGTTTCTCACTAGTGAAAAAAACATCGCCGTATGCCTTGCCTGCCTTTGTGCAAGAGGTGCTTCGCGAAGCAGGCCGTTCTGAGATTGTTTGTAAAAGTGGACCCGCGACCCTCGCGTTTCTGGCCCATGCCCTGCTCGGGCAAGGTGCCAGCCCTGTAGTCGTGGTCAAAGACCAGGCCGAACTCGTTGCCGTGAGGGGGGTGCTGCGGCTTCTCGCCCCGAGAACCCAGCAGGACCTCAGATATGAACCCTGGCTCATCCTGCCTGCCTTTTTACGGCCAGACGGCCGAGGAGGGCAGCGTGGCCTCGACTGGCCCCGCCGTTTGGCCTGCCTGCATGCCTTGGATCTCGGAGGCCCGCGCGGATTGTTGCTCACCGCCGACAATCTGCTTGCCAAGTGGCCTCCGAGAAACTTTTTCGAGCACAACAGCCTCGACCTTCGCAAGGGCGAGGAACTTTCCACCGAAATGCTCCTGGAACAGGCCGCCATGTGGGGCTATGAACGCGCCCCCCTGGTGACACGCCCCGGTGAGATGGCCATGCGTGGTGACATCCTGGACATTTTCGCTCCGGGATACGACACCGCCCTGCGCGTGGAGTTCTTTGGCGACACCATCGAGGACCTGCGCCTGTTCGACCCCGTCACCCAGCGCTCCAAGGCGGATATCCATGAGGCGGTGGTACTGCCCGTCCGCCCCACTGTGGCGGATCCGGCGAGCTGCCGCGAGGCCCGGGATTATTGGACATCCCTGAGAAGGTCCAAGGCCATGGACGCCGCCATGGAGCAGGAGCTGCTGCGGGGTTTGGAACAAGGCCTGGGACCGGAGTTTCCGGGCCTGATGTACGAGAACGCCTCCCTGCTCGAGGATTGGTGGGCCCGGAATCCCGTGCTCATGCTCTCCTCCACAACGGAAAAGGACGCCAAGGGATTCTCCGAGGCCTTTCTGGAAGAGGCGGAGTGGGCCTGGGAGCGCTATCTGAGCGACCATGCTGCCTCCGATATGCCGCCCTCCCTGGTGCTGCGCGCCACCGAGACTCTGGACGAGGTGATGCTGGGGAACCGGCGTCTGCTGTTCGAGGAGCTCAGCATCGGCGTGGAGAAGCGCGGGCACGACATGCAGGAGATCGTGCTCGAGGATTTCGACGCTCTGCTTGCCAGGTTCCTGGATCGCCGGGACGAGTTGGACAGGGACCGCCCCTGGCATACCCTTGTCGATCTGCTCAAGGATTGGGACCGGACCAGGCGGCAGACCATTCTTGCGTTTCACAGTGACCAGGGGCGCAGAAAATTTCTCAAGCTGGCGGAAGAGGAAGGCCTTCGTTTCCACCTGGAGTACGACCATGCGGCCCAGGGATTGTTTGCCCTCACCGGGGTGTTGGAGCGTGGTCACGACCTGATCTGGAGCCAGTCGCTCATCCTGGGCGAGTCGGTGCTTCAACCCCGGGCCAAGTCCAGAGCCCGCATCAAGGATCGCGCCTTCGAAGGACTGAAAACCTACGAGGGACTGGCACTGGGCGATCTGCTGGTACACCGGGACTACGGACTGGGGCGTTTTGGCGGCCTCAACCAGCTGGACGTGGGCGGGGTGGCCAACGATTACCTGTTGCTGTTGTATCAGGGCGAGGACAAGCTCTATCTCCCTGTGGACAGGCTCTCCCAGGTGCAGGCCTACAAGGGGAGCGAGGACGTCGAGCCCTCTCTGGACAAATTGGGCGGCGTCGGCTGGACCCGCACAAGGGAGAAGGCCCGCAAGGCCATCGAACAGATCGCCCGCGACCTCGTGGAGATGTACGCCTACCGCAAGGTGGCCAAGGGCTTCAGCTACGGCCCGATTAACGAAATATACCGGGAGTTCGAGGCGTCTTTCGGCTTCGAGGAGACACCGGACCAGGCCCGGGCCATCCAGGACGTCCTGGACGATATGGAGCGCCCGGAACCGATGGACAGGCTGGTATGCGGCGACGTGGGCTTCGGCAAGACCGAGGTGGCCATGCGTGCGGCCTTTCGTGCGGCTCTGGAGGGGCGTCAGGTTGCGTTGCTGTGCCCCACCACAGTTCTGGCCGAGCAGCATTATCAAAATTTCCGCAGCAGGTTGCAGGGGTTCCCCGTGAACGTGGGCATGCTCAGCCGATTCGTCCCGGCAAAGAAGCAGGCTCAGGTCCTGGATGCCACCAAAAGGGCGCAGATCGATATCCTCATCGGTACGCACCGCCTACTTTCCAAGGATGTGGATATCCCCAACCTCGGCCTGCTGGTGCTGGACGAGGAGCAGCGCTTCGGCGTGAAGCACAAGGAGCGCCTCAAGAGTCTGCGCAAGAATATTGATGCTCTCACTCTTACGGCCACGCCTATTCCCCGGACCTTGCAGCTTTCCCTTTCCGGAATCAGGGAACTCAGCGTCATCGAGACCCCGCCCAGGGAGCGCAAGGCGGTCGCCACCTCGCTGCTGGAGCGGGAAAAGGGGCCGCTCAAGTCCATTCTGGCCCGGGAGCTGGAGCGCGGAGGGCAGGTGTTCTGGGTGCATAACCGGGTGCAGGGCCTGGACAGGGTGGAGGAGTTTGTCCGGGAGTTGGCTCCGGAGGCCAGAATCGCCCAGGCTCACGGTCAGATGAACGAACGCAGGCTGGAAGACGCCATGCACAAGTTCTGGCATGGTGAGATCGACATCCTGGTTTGCACGGCCATCATTGAATCCGGATTGGATTTTCCCCGAGCTAACACCCTGGTTGTCGACCAGGCCCAGATGTTCGGGCTGGGGCAGCTCTACCAACTGCGTGGCCGGGTGGGGCGTTCAGACCGTCAGGCCTATGCCGTCTTTGTCGTTCCCGACCTGGAGCGGCTCACGGACGTGTCGCGCAAACGGTTGAAAATCGTCCTGGACATGGATTATCTTGGCGCCGGTTTCCAGGTAGCCATGGAGGATCTCAGGCTCCGTGGAGCGGGCAACATATTGGGAGAATCCCAATCCGGGCATATCGCGAAAGTGGGACTGGACCTTTTTCTTGAAATGCTTGAAGAAGAGGTTCGCCGTTTGCGCGGAGGAGCGGTTCGAGAGGAGACGGACCCGGAGATCAGTATCGGGTTCCCGGCCCATATCCCGGAAAGCTACATGCCGGATGCCGCGGACAGGCTGCGGTTCTACAAGGGCTTTTCATCGGCTCAAAGCGCCGATACCCTGGAAGAGCTCGAAGCCGAGGTCCGGGACCGTTTCGGCCCCTTGCCCGACGCTCTGCGCGATTTTTTGGAGGTTCTGGCCCTGAAGCGGGTGATGTCACAGCTTCAGGTGGTCAAGGCCGAACTCGGGGAGACCCTTGTCCGGATGACTTTCAGCCAGGACACCAGCGCGGTGGATCCGGGGCGGCTTGTGGAATGGGTGGCCGGGCACATGGACCGGGCCAGGCTCAAACCACCGTCCACCCTGGAACTACGGCTCGATCAAAACTCCAACCGCCGCAAAGCGTTGCGAGGGGTTGCGCGGGATCTGGAGATCCTGGCCAGGCAACCCGCCACGGCTGCGTGAACGCGGACAGAGACACTATGAGAATCCTGACCTCTGCACTTTTTCTGGCCCTGTCGGCTTTCCTGGTCCTGTGCGCTGGGTGCGACCAGGAGGCCAGCGAAGTCGGGGTGGTGGCCCGGGTCAACGGCTATCCCATCTACCTGACCGATGTGGAGGCCAAGTACGACCTCTCGCATCTTGGTTGGGCCGGCTCTGTCTCCCCTTCTTTGGGCAAACTCAAAAGGGAGTACAATGACATCCTTGCCGGGCTTATCGTACAGGAGTTGATTTTTCAGGTCCTGGACGAGAAGGGCTTTACGGTTACCAACGAGGAGATGCTTCAGACCGAGGCGCGCATCCGTGCCGACTACCCCAAGGGCATGTTCGAGCAGGTGATGATCGAGGAGTACATCGATCTGGATATCTGGCGCAGACAGTTGCGCGCTCATCTTGCCTACGAGAAATTTCTGAACAAGATTCTCCGCCCCCGGATCACGATTTCCAAGGATGGGATCCAGGCCTACTACGAGGCGCACAAGATGGAGTTCAACGTGCCGGCGAGGGTGGCTTTTTTGCTCGTCTCCGGTCCGGACAAGGAAGTTCTGGGGCAGGCTGTAGCCCTGTTCCAGCAGGGGGCGGACGCCCGCAAGATAGAGCGCCAGCTCTCCGGCGTGAAAACCCAGGAGATCAAGATTCCACTGGATCAGCTGACTAAAAAATGGGCGAGCGCCCTGCAGGAGGTTGATCCGGGCGATGGCAGCCGTGTCCTGTCCGCGCAGCAGGGATACGAGTTGTTGATCCTGCAGGACAGGCAGCCCGCCAGGCAACTTTCAGTGACGGAAGCCACACCCATGATCGAAAATGTTCTCATGGAAGGCAAGCTGCAGCAGGCCTATGTGGCTTGGCTGGAAAACGAGATCAGCGGCGCGGACATATTCGTCAGTCAGCATCTTATGGCCACCGGGCAGGAGGCGGAGGATGAGCTGGAAGAGCAGGAACCCGGCAAGGCCATCGATGATTCCGGCCAACCCATGGAGGAGGCGTCCCAGGAATCCGTGGAGGAGGCTCCTGTTCCTGTGGACGATTCACAGCAGCCGCCCATGGAGGAACTTGAAGATACCAACGCCACTATGGAGGGGAAGGGTTCCTGACGGCCTGTTGCAAAACAGCATGAAACAGTGTAGCCTTTTTTTATTATTTTAGTTTTGTAATGTTTTGTTTCTTTCGTATATACTCGAAGTCGACAAATGCAGTGAGTATGGAGGGTGGGTCCTTGCGCAAATTGTGTGTAATTGCCATGCTGGTGCTGTTTTGCTGTATCTCTGCAACAACACAGGCGGCTCAAGTTGTGGATAGAATCGTGGCAGTGGTCAATGGTAGCATGATCACTCTTGCCGAGGTCAATAGAGCTCTTGAAATGTTTCTTCAGTCCAGCGGGTCCAGTCTCGACGCGACATCCGATGCTCCTGAAGTCCAGAAGCTGCGCAAAGAGATACTTGATAACAAGATCAATGAAATATTGCTTAGCGATTTGGCCAAGTCATACAACATCGAGGTTTCTGACTCCGAAATCAAGAGCTACATGGATTCTTTCAAGGAGCAGAACAAGGTCGATGACGAGCAGCTGGCGCAGCAGCTCGCCGCTCAGCATTTGACCCGGGAGGAGTTCGAGGAGTCCATCCGGAACAACATGCTGCGCAGAAGGATCATCACTGTTCTCGTGAATCGCAAGGTCATAGTGACTGACGACCAGATTCGCGACTACTACGAAGCGAACAAGGCCACCCTCAGCGGTGCGTCAGGTGTACGTCTCCGGTTGATCGTGTTCCCCGACGGCGCGGATGCCGCCGGAGTGCGCGCCAAGATCGATTCCGGGGAGCTGTCCTTCGCCGACGCCGCCAAGTCCATGTCCATCGGACCGGGTGCCGAACAGGGTGGGGATCTCGGCAATGTGGAGCTCAAGGACCTGGTTCCGGAGCTGCGAGACGTGGCTACGACGCTGCAGCCCGGACAGGTGAGCCAGCCTTTTCTTCTCAAGGACAAAAAGGCCATCATCCAGCTCGACAGCGCGGTTGCCGCTTCCGGTCCGCCTCCTCTGGAAGAGGTCAAAGATCAAATTCGCGCCAAATTGATGGAACCGGAACAGGACAAGCTGTTCCAGGAACTGATCGACCGGCTTCGCTCCAACGCGGTTCTGGACATCAGGCTCTAGGCTCCCTCTTGGGGTGGGCTGACCATCAACTGGCGACAGCTACGGGAATTGCGTGATGACATTCCGTGAAATTGGTGAATTATTACGTCAGGAACGCATGCAGCAAGGGTTGAGTATTGATGAGGTGATGCAACTCACCAAAGTCAGCCGGCGTCATGTGGAGGCCCTTGAGGACGGGCGCATCGAGGATCTGCCTCACTCCGTTTACGTCAAAGGCTTCATCAAGATATACTCCCAGGTGCTCAAGGTGAATATTCCCGGGCTGTCCCAGTCCGTGGACGCTGCCTATGGCGAGCTGGCGGACGATAATCATCACGAGGAGCGCCGACGTTCCCGCACCAAGGACATTCCCCTGACCATGAGTCAGCGCAAGAGCGTCCTGCCCCGTGTTTTCCTCTGGCTGTTCGTTCTTCTGCTCCTGGGGGCTGCCGGTTATGGCGGCTGGTACTACTTCTTCTCCCCCCAGGCCAAGCAGTCCCAGGCACCATCCGGGGATGCGGTACAGGAACCGGCACAACCTCCCTCTCCGGATACTCCGACCGCTCCCGATGCGTTCGAGGAAAAGCCTGAGGTCGAGGCTCCCAAGCCTTCCGAGCCGGTTGCAGTGCAACTGCCCGATCTCACAACACCCGAACTCGCTCCCCAGGAAGGTAACAACACCGATGTGGAGGCCCCCCCGGCAACGCTCGAAACACCGGAGGCCGGAGGTAACGCCACGGACCAGAGCGTGGTGACGGATGCCATCGAGAGCCTGAAACAGCCTCAGCCAATTGTCATCGCCTCGGCCGAGGCACGCGCCGCCTCCGAGGGCGTGCATATTTTACGGATCGTCGGCAAGGGGGAGTGCTGGATAGAGGCCAAGGTGGATCGGGATTTCACCACTGATTTCTACGTGCGGGACGGCGAACTGGTGGAAGTTCGGTTCACACGGGTGCTTGCCGTCAAGTTCGGCAACATCGGCGTGGTTTCCCTGCAGTATGATGACGAAAAATTTACCACGGCCATTCCTCCCAGTGGTGTAAAAACTTTGACTTTTCCGCCGACGCCCTGACCGGGCGCGCGGAGGGCATGAGTTGTCCGGCCCGCCCGACCGGTGAGTCCGGCGGCTGTCGGGTGTCGTCTTTTTCCCTGGCGAGGCACATCGAGTGCAGGAATTCTCAGAAAAAGTATTGGTGCTTCATGTGGGGCGCTTCCGCGAGTCGGACGCCTGGGTTCGGCTCTTTTCCCCCTCCCGCGGGGTATATACCGCCTTCGCATTCGGCGGATGCCGCAGCCGCAAGCGCTTCTGCGGGTGTCTCGATTCGCTCAACGAGGTCCTTTTCAGGGTGAAAGGGAACAGGCACGGCACCTACCTTTGCCTGGAAGAGGGGGTGCTGGTGCGCTCCTGGCAGAGCCTCAGGCACGACAACAAGCTGTTGGGACTGGCCGTGAACTGCATCAAGTTCACGGAAGCACTGCTTTCACAGCCGGACAGTTGCCAGGAGGCCTACCAACTGCTCTCCGAGACCATGGACGTGCTCGATGCCGGGGGACCGGGGTGTCTGGAGCAGCCACGCGAAAGCTGGCTGCAGAACGTGCCCACCCTGTTCCGGGCCGCGCTGGCCTTCAGCCAGGGGTACGCGCCGAGGCTCGAAACCTGCGCCCGGTGCGGCGACAGTCTGGAGAAGCCCGGTGCGCGTTTTCAGGTGGAGCAGGGCTATATGCTCTGCGCCAATTGCGCACCACGGGACAGCGGAATGCGTCTCCCCGTGTCGCCCGAGACCCTTGGCGTGGCCCGGATGCTCGGCAACACCGCTCCAAGCCGCTGGGCCGGTATGCCGCTCACGGATACGGCTCGGCGCGAGCTTGCCATTATGGTGGATCATTTCGTGCGGTATCATCTCGGCCTGGCATGGGACAGGGGGCGTTTCCGACAGGTCTGACCGGTTTTTTTCCCTTTTTTCGCAGGGCAGGGCCGGGACTTCCAGCGGTTTTTCGGGATCCGCTCCCGGGCTCCTCTGGCCTTTTGCTCTGTAAGATGCTATGCGGCTTGGCCGCTTGTATAACATTCGAGCCCTTTGTCATGGGCATGCAGCAGGAGAAAGGCATGCATTTTCAAGATGTGATACTCAATCTGCAACAATTCTGGTCGCAATATGGCTGTGTTCTGCAGCAACCCTACGATGTGGAAGTGGGGGCGGGTACCTTCAATCCCGCGACCTTCCTGCGGGTCATAGGTCCTGAACCCTGGAACGTGGCCTATGTGGAACCCTCGAGGCGCCCCACTGATGGCCGTTACGGCGAAAACCCCAACCGGTTGCAGCACTATTTCCAGTTCCAGGTCATTCTCAAGCCTTCTCCGCCCAACATGCAGGAGCTCTATCTGGAAAGCCTCAAGGTGCTGGGCATCGATCAGACCCGGCATGACATCCGTTTCGTGGAGGACGACTGGGAGTCCCCGACCCTGGGTGCCTGGGGCCTGGGATGGGAAGTCTGGCTCAACGGCATGGAAGTCACCCAGTTTACTTACTTCCAGCAGGTGGGGGGCATCGACCTCTCCCCGGTTAGCGTGGAGCTCACCTACGGGTTGGAGCGCATCTGCATGTACCTGCAGGAGAAGGAATGGGTCTACGACCTCACCTGGAACGACAGCGTCACCTACGGTCAGGTCTATCACCAGGCCGAGGTGGAGCACTCCAAGTACAATTTCGACTACAGCGACGCGGCCATGCATTTGGAGCACTTCAACCATTTCGAGGCCGAGTGCCTGCGCTTGTGCGAGGCCGGTTTGCCCTGGCCCGCCTATGACTACTGCCTGAAGTGCAGCCATACCTTCAATATGCTGCAGGCCAGGGGCGCCATATCCATCACAGAGCGCACCGGCTACATTGGCCGGGTCCGCAACCTGGCTTCCAGGGTGGCCGCGCTGTACGCCGCGCAACGCGAGGAAATGGGGTATCCGCTGTTGCCGCGGGACGCCAAGGAGGTTGCCTGATCATGCCCAGCTTTGTTTTTGAGATCGGAACAGAGGAAATGCCCTCCAGGTTCCTTCCCGGGCTGGAAAATGTCCTGCGTGAGGAGTTCACCACGCGCCTTACCGACGCCCACGTTGATTTTAAGGGCGTGGAGGTTCACTCCACCCCCCGCAGACTGGCGGTGATCATCCCGGAGATGGCGGCGGTGCAACGTCAGAGCGAGGAACTCGTCACCGGCCCTCCACGCAAGATCGCCTACGACGCCGAAGGCGCGCCCACAAAGGCTGCCTTGGGCTTTGCCAAGACCCAGGGTGTGGAGTTGGAGCAGACCTTCATGCACACCACGGACAAAGGCGAATACCTGGCCCTGCGCAAGCAGGTGGGTGGGGAAAAGGTCCTGAATCTGCTTCCCGAGATGCTCAAGGCCGTGATCCTGGCTCTGCCGTTCCCCAAGCGCATGCGCTGGGGCTCCGGAGAGCTGACCTTCGGCCGCCCCATCAACTGGATTCTGGCCATGCTGGATGCCGAGGTTGTCTCCTTTGACATCGACCAGACCTCCAGCGGCAATCAGACACGGGGGCATCGCGTGCATGGCCCCGGCCCCTGGGATGTGCCCGAGGCCTCGGCCTACAAGGCGCTGCTCAAGGACAAGGGCCGTGTGACTCTGGAATCCGGGAACCGCCGCCAGGCCATCCTCGAGCAGGGCGACGCCCTGGCCGCCGCAGCCATCGAAGGGGGCAAGGTGGTCTGGAAGGATGACCTGCTGCAGGAGGTCATGGGATTGGTGGAACACCCTATGCCGGTGCTGGGCTCCTTTGATCAGGCCTTTCTCGAACTTCCCCGCGAGGTGCTGCTCACAAGCATGGAGAGCCACCAGAAGAGTTTCGGCGTGGAGGATGCCCAGGGCAGACTCATGGCCCACTTCCTCTGCACCCTGAACGTCGAGCCCAAGGACGTTACCCTGGTGCGCAAAGGCTGGGAGCGCGTGCTCAAGGCCCGACTGGAGGACGCCCGCTTCTTCTGGAAAACCGACCTGGCCCAGAGCCTAGACCAGTGGATGGGGAAGCTGGAGGCCGTCATTTTTCTCGGCCCCCTGGGCAGCATGGCCGACAAGGCTCGACGCATCGAAAAGTTGTGCGCTGGCCTGGCAGAGGTCATCGCACCTGACCTGAAAGCCCATGCCCAACGCGCCGGGCTGTTGGCCAAGGCCGACCTGGTCACCGAGATGGTGGGCGAGTTCGCAGATCTCCAGGGCATGATGGGCGGCATCTATGCCCGCAAGTTCGGGGAGGCCGACGAGGTTGCCCAGGGAATCTACGAGCATTACCTGCCCGCCGGTCCGGACAGCCCCGTGCCCGCGTCCATCTGTGGTGCCCTGGTCTCCTTGGCCGACAAGGCCGACACTCTGGCCGGGTGCTTCGGTCTGGGAATGATCCCCACCGGCGCCAACGATCCGTATGCCCTGCGCCGTTGCGCCCTGGGTATCTGCCGTATCATCCTGGACAAGGGATTCCGCCTGGACCTGGACCAGCTGCTGCGCAGCGCCCTGGAAGGCTATGGAGAGCGGGAGTGGAAGCTGGACAAGGAAAAGTGCCTGGATGCCCTGCATGATTTCTTTGCTCAGCGTCTCAAGAGTCTGTTCATCAGCCAGGGGTACGCCACCCTCGTCGTCGAGGCGGCCGTGGCCGCCGGAATCTCCGATGTCTGGGGACTCAAGGCGCGTCTGGACGCGCTGCAGGCCTTTAGCCAGGAGGAGGATTTCGAACAGGCCGTGCTCACCTTCAAGCGCGCCGGCAACATCATTCGCAAGCAAGGGCAGGAGGAACCCCTGGACGGAGTGTTCCGCGACGAGCTGCTCGAAGCCTCGGAGGAAAAGGAGCTGGCCCGGCAGATCACGGACCTCGTCCCCAGGTTCGAAGACCTGTGGAAGCAGGACGCTTACAGCGAGCTCATGGGCCTTTTGCGGGAGTTGCGTCCCTTTGTTGATGCGTTCTTTGACAATGTCATGGTCATGTGCGAAGAACGCGAGCCGCGCCTGAATCGCCTGAATCTGCTCAAGGCCCTGGTGGACATGCTCTCCAGGCTTGCGGATTTCAGCGCTCTTCAGGTATAGTGTTGAAGTGCGCAGGGTGTGCTGAAAGTTTAGAGTTTTTCTATCATGCGCACGATTTCTGCTTGACAAGTATGCCGCAAAGCGAGTAATAAACTCTTTTACCGTAATGCGTAATTGTACCCATTTTGTGGCGTCGGTCTTGATGCGGTTGGGATCAGTTGACAGGCGTCATGTTGAAGACATAAGTATTTAAGGAGATTCTTACGTGGCCAATCACAAGTCCGCTCTCAAGAGGTATAGGCAGAGCCTGAAACGGCAGGCCAGAAACCGTGCCGTGAAGACCAGAATCAAGAACGTGCTCAAGGCCGTGCGTAGCGCCGTGGAGTTGAACGACAAGGAAAAGGCCTCCGAGGCCCTTGTCGTGGCCACCAAGGTTCTGGACAAGGCCGCCAGCAAAAAGATCATCCACTGGCGGAATGCCTCCCGCCATGTTTCCCGCCTCAGCCAGGCCGTCAACAAGCTCGCCTAGCTCGGGATTCCTGATCGTCTTTGATTGATCAGCCCGCCGCATTCTCATGTGGCGGGCTTTTTCCACTTCTTCAGAATGCCTTTGCTCTGCAAGGATTTGCCTGTAAATCCTTGCCGCGAAATGCTCTAGTGCCGGGCAGGGTGACCTGCGTACTGCGCCAGCAGTGAGCACAGCTCGTGCTCCAGGGTTTTCACGTAGCTGGTGGACGGGCTGTGGCCGTTGTAGAGAAGCGTGAAGGCCAGAGTCTCTCCCCCGGCGGTGTCAACGTATCCCGACAGGCTGCTCACTCCCTTCATGAAGCCGGTCTTGGCTCTTACCTTGGTATAGGCGGGGGTGCCCCGCATGCGGCGGCGCAAGGTTCCGTCCACTCCGGCTATGGGGAGGGTGGTCCGGAATGTTCGCGCATTGGGGCTTCTGTGCATGTAGCGCAGCAGGGTCAGCACGGCGTTTGCCGAGATTCTGTTGTTTCGGGAGAGTCCGGAGCCGTCGCGCATGTCGAACTCCTCTTTGGGAACGCCCATGCTCTGAATCCATTTTTCCACGTACCCGGTGGCTGATTCCCTTTCCGCATATCCGTCGATGGCGGCCTTCGTGGTGAGCAGCAATTGCTCCGCGAACAGGTTGTTGCTCTCCTTGTTGGTGAACTCGATGATCTGCGGCAGGGAGAGGGAGATGTGGGTATGCAGAATTTTACCCTTTTGGAGCATCCCCGGCTTTCTTTCCACCCTGACACGCCCCTGGACGGTGACGCCGTTTTCACGCAGCACCGAAGCCAGGACATCCATGAACAGGGTGGCCGGATCGTCCACCGTCACGGTGCGCACACGCTCCGGATAACGGCGGGGCAGGTTGCCCTTGACCACGATGGTGTTGCTCAGTGGGATGCGGGAGATGTCCAGGGAGTTGGCGGAGCGGCGCCCCACAGTCATGGCGCTGTTGTGTATCTGCACGACGTTGTTGGACGGCTCCATGGTGACGGAGACGGGAGAGCCCTGTTTTCCGACGCGTACGAACAGCTTCACGCAGTTCTCGTTGTAAGAGAGGGCGTCGGTCTGGGCCGCGTACCAAATGGACAGGTCGGAGGGGTCCCACCCGAGGGGAAAGCTGAACTTCGAGAACAGGGAGGCGTCTCCAACCAAGTCCCCCTGAATGGTGTTTATCCCGGAATCCTTGATGATCCGCGCCCAGGTCCGGAAAACTGCAAAGGGGTCCCAGTTGTGCTGCCGGGCGGAAATTGTAGGATCGCCTGAGCCGTGGACGATCAAATCACCGTGTAATACCCCCCCTGCCAGAGTCCCGGTCATTTCCACTTTGGTTTTGTAATGAAACTCCGGGGCAAGGGTCTCCAGGGCCGCGGCCGTTGTGAAGAGCTTCATGTTGGAGGCGGGGGTCAGCAGGCGGTGGATGCCCCTTTCGTAGAGCAGAGCGTCCTGGCTGCCGTGGTTGTCCTTTCCCAGATAGGCAACGCTGGCGGCCAGGGTGGAGCTGTCGAAGCGGTTGTCTGAAAACAGCGCATCAATGGAAGCCCTGAGGGATCGGGATTCCGGCGACTGGTCCAGGATCAGCGGAGGAGGGGCGAAGCGCGCCAGTCGTGGTTGGCGCAATGTTGCTTCATGCTTCGGAAGCTCGGCAACGCTGAGCAGGTGAACTTCCGGTGTCGGCCCCCCGCAGCCGGCAATCAGAGTGACGAGCAGGAACCACCAGAGGATTCCCGGTGTTACGATACGAAAAGGACGCCAACTTGAATTATTCATGTGAGCCGGGATACCTTCCAGGTCCAATCGCTGTCAATAAAGGTATTACCAGGAATGGGGAGCGATCCGGTGGGGAGCCAGGAAAAATGGGAGCGGGGCGCCCAGGTTAAATCTAGTTCATGTCCCCGAGGTAGAGGGAGTAAATGGATCGTAATTTTGGTAAGTTGTGTATCCAGTTGGGATAACGGAAGAAAAAAAGTCCCTGAAACATTCTCTTTTACACTGGATTTACTGGCCTTCTTGGATTAATTGGCATGCGTATGAAGCTTTTCACTAAAGATGTCAAAGCCCAGCACATGAAGATCATCATTGTGGGGTGCGGTGAGGTAGGGTTTCATATCGCACAGCGGCTTGCTCAGGAAAACAAGCAGGTTGTGATCATTGACCGCAAGGATGAGGCGTTGAAGAGGCTGGCGGAGTACTCCGATGTCCAGACCATCCAGGGCTCCGGATCCAGCCCCAGGGTGCTGGACGAGGCCGGGATTGCGGACGCGGACATCCTGCTGGCGGTCACGGACAGTGACGAAACCAACATTATTGCCTGCTTCTTCGCCAATGTCATCGCCCCCGACACTCTGAAACTCGCCCGCATCCGCAACGACGAGTACACCCTTTACCGCGACGCCCTGTCCAAGGACTTCCTGAACATAGGCATGGTCATCAACCCGGAGGTCGAGGTCATCAAGACCATTGACCGGCTGGTGACCGTTCCCGGGGCAAGCGAATACATCGAGTTCGCGGACGGCAAGGTGGTTATGGTCGGCATACGGGTGGAGCAGGGTCCTCTTGTGGGCACTCCTCTTCCGGAGTTGCGGGAGCGCATGGGCGGCATCAGCGTCATCGTGGGCGCCATCGTCCGTCAGGAGCAGCTGATCATCCCCACGGGCCTGGATTCCATACAGGGCGACGACCTCGTCTATTTTGTCTGCGAAAAAAAGGACCTGCACGCCATCCGCACTGCCTGCGCCTGTGACTACGGCTCCATCCGCGATGTGCTGATCATCGGTGGCGGGAACATCGGCATCAAGGTGGCTTCCCTGTTCGAAATGCGCGGCTACCACACCAAGCTGGTGGACCACGACGAGGAGCGCTGCAGGGTGCTGGCGGAAAAGCTGAATAAGACCATCGTGCTCTATGGCGACGGGACTGACCAGGATTTCCTCAAGGAGGAGAACGTAGGCTCCATGGATGTGGTGGTCTCGGTCACCGGCGACGAGGAAACCAACATCCTCACCTCCCTTTTGTCCAAAAATCTCGGCGCCAAGCGCACCATCACCCGCATCAACAAGACCGCCTATCTGCCCCTTGTCCGGGCCATCGGCATAGAGCACAGCGTAAGCCCCAGGCTCTCCGCGGTGAACAGCATTCTGCACTACGTGAGGCAGGGCAAGGTGCTCACATCCGTATCCATCAAGGGCGACGAGGCCGAAGCCCTGGAGGCCATCGCCCAGGACAACTCGGATATCGTGAACAAGCCGTTGCATAGTCTGGATTTTCCAAAAGGCGCCCTGATCCTGTGCATCATCAGGGGCGATCACGTCATCGTCCCCCGTGGCGACAGCGTCATCCAGCCCCAGGACAGGATCATCATTCTCAGCACCAGGAAGACCGTTTCCCGTGTCGAGCAGGCGCTCATGGTAAAACTGGAGTCCCTGTAAGTGCAGATCGGTTACACCATGTATGCCGTGGGTGCCATCATCTGTTCCGTGGCGCTCACCATGCTATTCCCCCTGGGGTATTCCCTCACCAGTGGAGACGGCAGTACGCTGCCCCTGCTGGGATCCATGATACTCAGCCTGGCAATCGGCGGTGTCCTGCTCTTGGCCTTCCGTACCAAGGAACCCCGGGCCATGAGTCACCGGGAGGGCATGGCCGTGGTCGCCCTCGGCTGGTTCGCGGCCGGTATCTTCGGCGCCTTGCCCTTCTATTTCGGCGGGGTTTTCGATTCCGTGGTGGACGCGGTCTTCGAATCCGTGTCCGGCTTTACCACCACCGGGTCCTCGGTGCTCACGGATATCGAAAGCGTGCCCAACGGTCTGTTGCTCTGGCGCAGCCTGACGCACTGGCTCGGGGGCATGGGCATCATCGTGCTCTCCCTGGCCATTCTCCCGTTTCTCGGCGTCGGGGGCATGCAGCTCTACAAGGCGGAAGTCCCCGGGCCCGTACCGGACAAGCTCAAGCCCAGGATCAAGGACACGGCCATGCTGCTCTGGCAGGTCTATGTCCTTTTCACGGTGGTGGAAACCGTGCTGCTGATGTTCGGGGGCATGAACTTTTTCGACGCCATCTGCCACACCTTCGGCACCATGGCCACCGGCGGCTTCTCCACCAAGAACACCTCGGTGGGGCACTACAACAGCGCCTACATCGACTGGGTCATCACTCTTTTCATGTTCATCGCGGGCGCAAATTTCACTTTGCACTACCACCTTCTGCGCGGCAAACCCAAACACATGTTCCGGGACGCGGAATTCCGGTTCTACACCGGCGTGGTCGTGCTCTTCAGCCTGATAACCGCCATCAGCGTCTACGGGAAGAACTACGGGAGCATCCTCGACTCCCTGCGCTACGGCACCTTCCAGGTGGTGTCCATCTGCACCACCACGGGCTACGCCACCGCGGACTACGAGCTGTGGCCGGCGCTGCCCCAGGCCTTGCTGCTCTTCCTGATGTTCCTGGGCGGTTCCGCCGGTTCAACCGGGGGCGGTATCAAGTGCATGCGTTTTCTGCTGCTCATCAAGCACTCCTATCACGAGCTCATCCGGCTGGTGCACCCCAGGGCCGTGAAGCACGTGAAGTTGGGGGGGCGGATAGTCAAGCCCGAGATCCTTTCAGGAATCTGGGGCTTTTTCATCCTCTATGTGGGGTTGTTCATCCTCTCCTCCTTTATCATGGCCGCCCTGGGCGTGGACGTGCTCACCTCCTTCGCATCGGTGGCCGCCTGCATCGGTAACATCGGCCCGGGTTTGGGCACGGTGGGCCCGGCCGAGAACTATGCCCATCTGCCCGAGCTGGGCAAATGGGTGCTGCTGTTCGACATGCTGTTGGGGCGCTTGGAGATCTACACCGTGGTCATCCTCCTGGTGCCGGAATACTGGCGCAAATAGGGTAGAGCTGCATAATTGCCCCCGGCGTTGTTGTCGCGAAAAAGGAAGAAAATCAGCTAAGATAGAATTTTGAAAAGGACGTTAACTATCGGGTAGGAGGGGGGCTCGCGCCCCCCGTCCTCCCACACCACCGGGCATACGGTTCCGTACCACGGCGGTTCCTGCCTGCTTGGCGTCTTTTCTCTGAATGCCTGTCGGACTATAAGCACCCAGCCCTACCTCACGGATTCCGTTCGTTACTTCCAGCTTTAAGGCCCCTTACGGGCATCTGCTCAATCCAAACAGAAGACAGTGTTCATGCCTCGCTTGGCAGGTTTGTCCCTTCGTCGATTGGTTAGGTCGACTACTATGGCCTCGGCTGACTTCTGTTCGCCCATCTCGACACGTTACAGTGCCGATAGCGCATGGCAGGCGAACAGACCTCCCCGGGTAATGCGCGCGACCTTCCTGCTTATACCCGCCGCATATACGTCCATGCTTTCCGTACAAGTATCGGGCTTTGAAGATAGTAGTGACCTCCTCACTCGGCATGACCGCCTCGGATGCGATTTCTGTTCGTCGGGTCAGCATTTTGCCCGCGGCTTCCTTCTGATTCCATCTCGCGATGGACACCCTTGCCGTCCGGCTAGCAGTTCCTCTTGTCGGGCCTGCGGAGGACTTTCACCTCCAAGTCACCAGGCAGGCACCACACCTGCCCGGATGGTGCTCACGCACCACGCGCCCTGCCGGGCGCACCGAAAAAAAGCCCCTGATCCTCGGATCAGGGGCTTTTTCATGCCATGTGAAAAGCTGAACTAATCAAGCTGAGCCAGCAGGGTATCCTTGATGGCGTCGATGGTGCCTTCACCGTTTAGTTCGATATACTTGAAGCCGGCCTTGTCCGCCATGTCCTTGTAGTAGTAACAGGCGGCCAGGGTGCCGGTGTTGGTGTCGTAGTAGATGTCATGACGCTTGTTGATGGCGCCCTCGTCCTGATCGTCGGAGCGGGCTTTGAGGTCGCCGCCGCATACACGGCACTTGTCGCCGTCGGGCTTGATGGCGTCGATGAAGATGTTGTTGGGGTGGTTGGGATCGTTGTCGCAGAGGCGGCGGCCCATGATGCGGTTCTTGGCCACTTCACGGGGCAGCAGGATCTCGATGACATAGTCGAGCTTCATGTTTTCGGCCTGCAGGGCCTCCCAGAGCTTCTGGGCCTGAACGATGTTGCGCGGGAAGCCGTCCAGCAGCCAGCCACCGGCGCCTTTGACCTTCAAGGTTTCAAGGACCATGGGGATGGTGATGTCGTCAGGCACCAGGTCACCCCTGTCGATGTATTCCTTGGCTTTTTTGCCCAGCTCGGTGCCGCCGCCGATGTGCTCGCGGAAAATGGCGCCGGATTCGATGTGAGCCAGGTCGTATTTTTTCTTCACCAGGGAACCCTGGGTACCCTTACCGCTGCCGTTGGGGCCGAAAATCAAGATATTCACAGGCTTTCCTCCTCGAAACAATTTTCACAAGCTCTACTGAACTGCCCTGACCTTGTCAATGTGCCGGAGGTTGGGAACAGCTTTTTATCACGCGTCGGACGCGGGGAGAAAAGAGATGCCCTCGTGGGTCACCGTGGCCGTCTTGTTGCCCGGGAACTGCAGAAATGCGCCGAATTTTTTGCCCCGCCATGACCTGTCCAGTTTGTCCATGGTTTCGGTCAGGGCCTGCCCCGGACCTAGGGCGTCCAGGCAGCGTTTGTAGAGCCTAAGTCGAAGGGCTTGGTGCGCCTGGTCAAGGACTGTTGCCCGCAGCAGCACCCCCCCCTGGGGAAGCGGGTCGGGGGGGGTGGCGTTTTCCATATCCATCCAAAATCCGGCATCCAGCCTGGCCTGACGCCAGAGCGAGGCCGCGGATCCCAGGTAGCTGGGGTTTTCGTCCAGCATGGCCGGCACCACCCGGGCGCGTATCCTGTTGCGCAGGAAGTCCGCGTCCAGGTTCGAGGGGTCCTCGTTCCATGGAATAAGCAGGGAGCGCAGCATGTCCAACAGATCGCCCTTGGGGGTCAACAGAAGGGGGCGGGCCAGCCGCTCCTCCGGCACCAGGCCGCGCATGCCGCCCAGTGCGGGCCACCCCGCGCCCCTGAGCATGCGCATGAACTGGTCCTCGGCCAGATCGTTGAGCTGATGGCCGGTGACGATCCAGGACTCGGGCGAGCCGTCCAGCAGTCGTAGATAGTGACGCTTCCGGGCCAATCGCCCGGCTTCCTCCAATCCGATGCCCTGTTCATTGGCTTGCGCGGGTACGTCTTCGCGCTCCACTACGCATGGGATGCCCAGGCTCGAACACAGCGCCCGGGCCTGTTCCGCCTCCTGTAACGCCTCCGGGCGTATGCCGTGGTCCAGATGAAAGGCCAGGAGGTCGCATTCCAGTCTGGGGCGGAGAAAATGCAGGATCAGGGCAAGGGATGTGGAGTCCGCCCCTCCGGACAGGGCTACGATGAGCCTGCTTCCATGTAGGGGCATAGCGAGCTCGGAGCGCATGAAACGCTCCACACCGAGGCAGAGGTGTGCCCAGCGCGGCGCCAGGTCCTGAAGACGAGGGGGTGGATTCATGGGGGTGTTGTAACGGAAGACGGTTGGGTAAGCGAGGGAAAAAGACGGATTGAAGTTCTGGAAAGAGGAGCCCGAGGGGAAGAACCTCTTTCAAGGAGGTTTTCCCCTCGGAAATACCATGTTGGCCTCGAATGAGCTAAGAGTTGGTCACTACACTCAATTCTAGCCAAAGGAGACCAACATGGCTGAAAAAAAGTTAGCAGAAATGAAAGCGTTTGTGGATCATTATCCTCATCAGCCCATTTACATCGGTCTGGATGTGCATAAAAAATCGTATCATATTGCAATATTATGTGCTGATGGAGACTTGGCGACTGTCGTCGCTCCCGCTGACCCCAACCACGTACTTAAGCTCATTGACGATCTCGGAGCACCCATTGGTGCGGTGGCTTACGAGAGCGGGCCCACGGGATTCGCGCTCGCTCGTATTTTGCATTCAGCGGGGCATCGCACCATCGTCGCGGCGTCCTGCCGTATCCCTCGCCAACCCACACCCGGCGCCAAGACCGATAGTCTCGACTGCCGCAAGCTGGCCATCTACGCCGCAAAAGACCTGCTCAAGCCTATCGCTGTACCTAGCGAGGGACAGGAGGCCGAACGTACCCTGGTCCGTCGCCGCGACCAAATCGGTAAAGGACTGCGCGCATGCAAGCAACGCATCCGCTCGCTGTTGCTTGAGTTTGGCGTCGCCGAACCGACGGGCCTCAATAATTGGAGCAAGCGGGCCATCCGCGCGCTTGAGAAGGCTCCACTCCCTGACGAGGCGCGGCTCACCCTCGATAGCCTGCTCAATGAGCTGCGCTTTTGGATCGTCGAGCGCGATGCCGTGATGCAACTTATTAAAAAGGCGGGAGAGAAGGACATCCATAAGGATGTCGTGGCAAATTTGCAGACCGTGCCGGGCGTGGGGCCGCTGGTGGCGATGGCGTTCAGGCTGGAACTCTTTTCGCCCGAGCGTTTCCTCAACACGGAGCAGGTAGCAAGCTACCTGGGGCTGGCGCCCATGGCCTGGCAGAGCGGCGAGAGCAGTGGCTCGAATCGGCTGCGGCCGGTGGGCCAGAGGATGCTGCGCGCGTTGCTTGTTGAAGCCGCATGGGTGTTCAAACGCAAGGACCCGAGAGCACGAGCCCTGTATAACAAACTTATGGCCCGACACAACGTGAAGCAAAAGGCGATCGTAGCTGTGGCGCGAAAGCTTGCGGTGATGCTCTGGCGGCTTTGTCTTGAGAATCGCGCCTATGAAGCGAGGGTTGCGTAGGTGATGGCTTCGGGACCGAGACCGGCTCGCTCCGACGTGCTCTGGGGGGCCCATTCTCGCTCGCCGGCTGCCAGTTGGAGAACATAAGTAGCAACATATGAAGATGTTAAAGTAAGAACTGAGAGCAGGCGACACCAAATTTGGAACAAGCCGCGATAAAGTTTTTGTCGAACAAGCGACGTCTCCAAAATGGCGGGGTTCCAAAGTGTACCGAATCGGTACTTGGCGCAAACGGCGCGAATAGGAAAAGGTCATATATACTCTCAGCTTGACATCGGGCCACATAGGAAAATTTTACTCCGAATAACTACACCGGGATGTCCAGCTCCTTGAGCAGGTTGTCCACCCAGTTGATCATGTGTTCGCGTAGCGCGGGTTGGGCATAGGCAATGCAGGAGCAGCGGATGGTGTTGCGCCCCCTGACGAGAAGCTCCATGCGCAGCCAGTCCTTGCCAAGCTCCAGGGCCAGGCAATGGGGGCCGCAGTCCTTGTGGTTGCGTTGCTCCTCGTCGAGCAGATCCTCGGGCGCGGGGAGCCAGTACAGCCCCTCGATGGAGCCATTGAGTCCACGCTCTTCAAGAGCCGTGCGGATGCGGTCGACATGTTCGGGGTAGATCTCTTCGATGGTGTAGAGGCGCATTACTCGGCGTCCTTATCCAGGGGCGCACAGCCCTTGTCCCCTGCTGTTTTCCGTTTTCTGTCCAGGTGTGCGTCCTGTATGGGGGCATCGTCATCCAGGTTGAACATGCGCCGGGCCAGGTCGATGAAACGCTGCGAGGGCTCCTCCTCTTCCGAGCGGCGCTTGAGAAAGTCTATGGGGTCGTGCAGCAGCTTGCGGCACACGGAGCGGCAAAGCACTTCCAGGGCCTTGCGGACCTCGGGGTCGTTTTCCGCGCCAAGGCGTTTGAGGGTCTTGGCCACCTCCTTTTCCGCCATGTTGTCGGCCCTGCCCAGCAGATCCACGATGGTGGGCTGTAGCTCCAGGGACTTCAGCCAGTTGCCGAATCCCCTTGCCTCGCTCTCCACGATGGCCCGGGCCTTGGCCGCCTCTTCCTGGCGTTGCGCCAGGTTCTCCTCCACCACCTCCTTGAGGTCGTCGATGTCGTAGAGGTAGACATTGTCCAGGTTGTTGACGTCCGGATCGATATCGCGGGGCACCGCGATGTCTATGAAGAACATGGGGCGGTTCTTGCGCTTCTTGAGCACGCCCTTGATGTCCTTGGCCTTGATGATTGCCTGGGGAGCCCCGGTGGAGCTGATGATGATGTCCACTTCCGCCAGTCTGGTGAACAGGGACTCGAACACGATGGCCTCGCCCTTGAACTGCTTTGCCAGCTCCTCGGCCCGCTCGTAGGTGCGGTTTGACACGAGGATCTTCTCAATGCCCGCGTTGAGCAGGTGCAGGGCGGCCAGCTCGGCCATCTCGCCGGCGCCGATGAGCAAGGCCTTGTAGTTGCTCATGTCGCCGAAGATGCGCTTGGCCAGCTCCACGGCCGCGTAGGAGATGGAGACCGCGCTGGAGCCGATGTCGGTCTCGGTGCGCACGCGTTTGGCCACGGAAAAAGCCTTGTGCAGCAGTCGGTTGGTGATCACCGAGGTGGTGCCGTGCTTCACGGCCAGGCCATAGGCTTTTTTCAACTGCCCCAGGATCTGCGGCTCGCCCAGGACCATGGAATCCAGGCTGCTGGCCACGCAAAAGAGGTGCTTCACCGCCTCGATGCCCTCGTGGATGTACACATAGGGGCGGATCTCGTCGGCCTCGGCGCCGCGAAACGCGGCCCACTGCACGAGGGCCTCCTCCCTGGCTGATTCGCTGTTTCCCACGGTGAGCATCTCCACACGGTTGCAGGTGGAGAGCACCATGACCTCCTTGATGGAGCCGCATGGGGGAAAGGGAGCGCTCTCAGCCTTTGCGCACTCGGCCAAGGCGAATTTCTCGCGCACTTCCACAGGAGCGGTGCGGTGGTTCAGTCCGATAAGGTAGATGTGTTTTTGCATGGATTACTGCTGGAAGCTGTGATGGGATGGCAGGAAAATGTTTACGCCGACCAGGGAGATGATGGCGAAGACAAAGAGGAGTATCGCCAGCTTGGCGGGCTTGCGTCCTCTCCAGCCGATCATTATGCGCTGGTGAAACAGCAGGGCGAAGAGCAGCCAGATGACCATGGAAATGATTTCCTTGGGGTCCCAGGTGAATGTCTTGCCCCAGGTGCTGCGGGCCCAGAAAAATCCGGACAGGATTCCCAGGGTGAACGCCGGAAAACCGATGAGCACGGCAACGTGGTTGACTCTGTCGAACACGGACAGGGCGGGCATGTCCTTGCTGAACCCAGTGAGCTTTTCCTTGGCCTTGATCTTCTTGTCCAGGTACAGAAACATGAGCCCCGCGCCAAAGGCCGCGACCAGCAATGCCAGGCTCAGGAACAGCGACCCGATGTGAAGCCCGAAGAACAGCCCGGACAACGACTTGGGCATGATCACGCTCTGGGACTCCAGGGTCATGGAGAAGATGAACAGCAACAATGCCAAAGGCGACGCGATGAGCGCCAGGAATTCCAGTTTCAGGCGCCACCAGATCACGAAGAAGATCACCAGCATGCACCAGGAGAGCAGTTTCAGGTAGAACCCCCGGGGCAGGGTTATCCAGGTATGCCCCAGGGCCCCCCCCACAAGGGCGCAGGTGTGCAGGCCGAACCCGATGAACGCGCACCAGGCAGCGGCTTTTTTCATTGTGTCCTTTCTGTTCAACGCGCCCGCGATGAACAGCACCGTACCCACGGTGTAGAATCCGATCACCGCCAGTCGCAGCAATTCAAGGGAGTCCATGGAGAACCTCATCGATCACGGGGTGCAGGGCGGCGGGGAGGAGCGTGACGAGCAGGGAGCGGGCTTGCTCCATGTCACGGTCTTGCAGTGCTTTGGCCAGATCAGAGGAGACCAGATTTCGAAACAATTCCGTGTTGTCCCGGGTGCATGAGCTTTGTTCCAGCACCAGAGGCCGCAACCGCCCCATGACGGTTAAAAAACTTTCATAACGTAAAGCAAGATACTCCTGCAAGTCCTGGCGGATTGCGCGCGCCAGGGCCGGACTCTGTCCGGATGTGGACACAGTCACCACGAGGTCGCCCAGGCTCACGTGGGCGGGAACGATGAAGTCACCATGGTCAGGAGCGTCCACCACGTTGCAGAGGATGCCGCGCACCTTGCACAGCTCGGTGATCCGCGCGTTGAGCTCCCGGTCGCAGGTGGCGATGATGGCCAGAAAGCGCCCGTCCAGGTCGGACTCGCGAAACTCGCGCTGCTCCAGACGCACGGCCGGATGCCGGTGCAGCTCGCACAGCAGGGTGCAGGCCTCTCCGGTCTCCAGCACCAGCACCTCCGAGGGGTTGCACTCCAGCAATGTGGCCAGCTTGCGGCATCCCACCGAACCGCCCCCCACGAGCAGGCAGCGTTTGTTTTCCAGGGAAAGGGAGACTGGGTAGTGGCGCATGGGGGGCAAGGTATCAAAGCTCGCCCCTCCTTGGAAGCAAAAGGATGTACTTACTGTGGTATTCCTTGTTTTTCGGGGTGTTGTCGGTATAAAACGGTATGGATTCATGGTTCCCATTCGGGGCAGTTCCCTTATTTCAAGGGATTGTTGGGCGGCTCGCGCCTCCATGGCCTTGCCCTGACAGGGGGGATACGCTAATTTGCCTACGGGATTAACCTTCTCATCTTCATGGACCGCACATGGCACGATTTCTCATACTCCAGTTGGCCAGGTTCGGGGATCTGGTACAGACGGGGCGGTTGCTGCGAAGCCTGCTCACCCGTGGCGAGGCGCACCTCTGCGTGGACCGCTCCTTGAAGGATTTGGCCGAACTGCTCTATCCCGGGGTGCCGGTACACGGTATCCACGCCCATGCCGGTGGCCAGAACCCGGCCCAGATCTTCACCCGGACACGCAAGGCTCTGGGCGGCCTCACCTCCGAGGATTTCGACGAGGTATACAACCTGAACTATTCAGGCCTGAGCTTGGCCCTGACAACGCTTTTCGATCCCGCCCAGGTGCGGGGGCATGTCCTGATGGCCGGGCAGCCCCTCAAGGACCACTGGGCGGAGCTGGCCTTTCGCTGGACCCGGCGCCGTGAGGCCAGTCCCATCAACCTCGTGGATTACTGGGCTTGGCTGGACGCCCGTGGCATGCCCGCCGTGGCTGGAAAGGACGTCAACCCAAAGGCCGAGCCACGTGGCGGAGGTCTGGGCGTTGTCCTGGCCGGGAGGCACTCCCGCCGCTCCCTGCCTCCGCAGGTGCTGGCCCTCCTGGTCCAGACCCTGGTGCGCTCCAGAGGCATGAAAAAAGTTTACCTCCTCGGAGGGGCGGCCGAACACGCCGCTGCCCGCGAGCTTCGCAAGCACGCCTCGCCCGCTGTCTCCTCCATGTTCGAGGACCTCACCGGCAAGACCGACTGGAAAAGGCTCATGGACGCCGTCAGTGGCCTGGACCTGGTGCTCACCCCGGACACCGGCACCATGCACTTGGCCGCGCATCTGGGAGTGCCGGTGCTGGCCTGTTTCCTCTCCTCGGCCTGGGCCTTTGAGACCGGCCCATATGGAGAGGGGCATTCCGTGCTGCAGGCAGTGACCGAATGCGCCCCCTGCATCGAGAGTCAGCCCTGCCACAACAACATGGACTGCCTGGAGCCCTTTACCGCTCGGGAGACCTTGCGGCTGCTGGCTGGCGCCGAGCCCCGCTCCCTGCCCGGTGAACTGGCCCTGCTCGAGCCCCGGTTCGACGAGCTGGGCCAATGGTGCGCCCCCGTGGTGGGACAGGACCCCCACGCACAGCGCCGGGCCGCGCAGCGGGCCTATGTGGCCGCCTATTTCGGCCTGGAGTCAACGTCCGGGGATATGGGCAAGGCTGTGGACGCGCTCTGTATAGAGCGCGACTGGATGACCAAAAACCGCAAACCAGGAGCAATTCACGAATGAGCGCCAATCTGCGCGTGCTGGTGGTGCTGCCCATGTACGGCGGCTCCCTGCCTGTGGGGCGTTATTGCGCCAAGGCACTGCAAGGCCTGGGGCATTTGGTGGAGGTGTTCGAAGCGCCCGAGTTTCACACCGCCTACACCGCGCTCAGGGGCCTGCGCATCACCGGCGAGCGCAAGGAATATCTCGAAAACAGCTATCTGCAGCTGGTCTCCCAGATCGTACTGGCCAAGGCCGAGACCTTTGAGCCTGACCTGGTGCTGTCCCTGGCCCAGGCTCCGCTCTCCCGCAACGCCCTGACACGTCTGCGCAAGGACGGGGTGACCACGGCCATGTGGTTTGTGGAGGACTTTCGTCTGTTCACGTATTGGCGGGCATTCGCCCCCCTGTATGATGTGTTCGCCGTGATCCAGAAGGAGCCTTTTTTCGACGAACTGGCCAAGATCGGCCAGGACAATGTGCTGTATCTCCCTCTTGGCGCGGACCCGGACTTTCACCGCCCCCTGGAACTGACCCCGACGGAGCAGCGGCTCTACGGCGCGGACGTCTCCTTTCTGGGCGCCGGATACCCCAACCGGCGGTTGGCCTTCCGCCAGCTCCTGCACCTGGACTTCAAGCTCTGGGGCAGCGATTGGGAAGGGGAGGGCATGCTTGCGCGCCAGTTGCAGCGCAACGGCGAGCGCATCCCCCCGGAGGAGGGCGTGAAGATCTTCAACGCCACCAAGGTCAACCTGAACCTGCACTCCAGCGTCACACCCGGCGCCGTGGTCTCGGGCGGGGATTTCGTGAACCCCAGGACCTTCGAGTTGGCCTCCTGCGGCGCGTTCCAGCTGGTGGACAGGCGGAGCCTGCTTCCGGAGCTCTTCGAACTCGACGAATTGGCCGTGTTCGAGGACATGCAGCAGCTCAGGGACATGCTGGAGCACTATCTCCATGCCCCCAACGCCGAGGAGGAGCGTTCGGCCATGACCCGGCGCGCCAGGGAGCGCGTGCTGCGCGACCACACCTATGGCCGCCGCATGGAGTCCCTCATCGCCTTTGTGAAGGAGCGCAGGCCTGACTGGCCCAGGGAGCGGAAAACCGCCACCAAGGCCTTTGACCTGCTGCCAGAGGATGCCCGGGAAGCTGTGGGCGCGCTGCTGCGACGGCTCGAACTCCCGGAGAGCGCGTCCTTCGAGGACCTTGTCTGGGCCTTGCGGCGACAGAACGGAAAACTGTCCGAGGTGGAAGCCGCCATTCTTTTTCTGGACGAATGGCGCAAGCAATATGTCGGTGGATGAGGGCCGGCCGGGGCCTTTGCCCCACGGCTTTTTTTCAAGCTCTACGGAGGAGTCCATGGCAGAACACAAGCGCGATACCGGTATGTACAGCGAACTCGAGACCTTGAGCCCCGAAGCGCGGCTGGACCGCAAGTGGCTTTGCATGCGGGACGTGCTCACCTCGGCCTGGGAGCATTCCAGGGAGTTCAAGGAGCGCATGGAGCATGCCGGACTCTCTTCTGACGACATCAAGGGGCCTGATGACTGGTCCCGCATTCCCACCTTTACCAAAAAGCAGCTCATCTCACTGCAGCGGGAGCGGGGCCTGGAAGCCATGCTCGCATGCCCCCCAGGGGAGCTCTCCCGCATCTATCAGTCACCGGGGCCGATCTTCGACCCCGAGGGCAGGGGGGAGGACTACTGGGGTTGGGCCGAGGGTTTCTATGCCGCGGGTTTTCGCAAGGGCGACCTGGTGCAGATGACCTTCAGCTACCATCTCACGCCCGCGGGACTGATGCTCGAGGAGCCCCTGCGCATGCTTGGCTGCGGCGTGATTCCGGCCGGGCCGGGCAACACCGCCGTGCAGATCGACCTGTTGCGGCGGCTCCCTGTCACAGGATTCGTGGGCATGGCCAGCTATCTCAAGGTGATCAAGGACAAGGCCAGGGACTCGGGCGTGGACCTGGGGCGGGAGTTCTCCCTGCGCGCCGCCTTTGTGGCCGCGGAGCGCCTGCCCGAGAGCCTGCGCAGGGAACTGGAGGATGAGCTGGGCATGCTGATCCGCCAGGGCTACGGCACCGCGGACGTGGGCTGCATCGCCTACGAATGCCCGGAGCTCGGGGGCATGCACCTCTCCTCGCGCTGCTGGGTGGAGATCGTGGACAGCGAGACCAAGCTGCCCGTGCCTCCGGGGGACATGGGCGAGGTGGTCGTCACGCCCTTCACCACCGCCTACCCCTTGGTTCGCCTGGCCACAGGCGACTTGTCGCGCCTGGTGACCGAGCCCTGCGCCTGCGGCAGGACCTCGTGCAAGCTGCAAGGCATTCTGGGACGTGTGGACGATACCGCCAAGGTCAAAGGGCAGTTCATCTACCCCAGCCAGGTGGGGGAAGTCTGCGCCAATTTCGATGTGATCCGGCGTTGGCAGGTGCTGGTGGAAAATCCGGGGGGCAGGGACGCCATCGCCCTGCGCGTTGTGCTGGCCGGGGAGTTGGATCAGGACAGGTTTATCAAGGCTTTTCAGGAAAAGCTGAAGCTGCGCCCCCAGATCCTTGCCGTTGATGAGCGGGAATTGCCAGAGGACGCCGCATCACTGCTGGATGAACGGACGTTTGATTGATGGGAAAAAATGGGGAGAGTGGGAAAAAAGAGTTATGCGAGGGGAAGACCCTTTAGGAAAAGGGTTTTCCCCTCGCGCTCCCCTTTCCTAAACCTTGATATATTATAATTTAAAGTATGAGGCATTTGAAGAAGCCCTTTTGAAAAGGGCTTCTTCAAGATAGCATTTGATACTCATAAGCGGGCGCTAGCTGCAGCAACTTCCGCTTGAGCCGCATCCGCCGCAACTCGAGCCGCAAGAGCCTCCACCAGCGCCTGCGGGAATCTCCAGGTCCGAGTCCACCACAAAACCCTGATAGCTGATGCCCACCTTCAGAAAGGTGGCTTCCTGGGCCATTTCTTTGTCCATGCAGAAGGTGTAGCCTTCGACCTCGAAGGTTGCATCGTTCTGGTTGGGATCGTCCAGTGCCAGGGAAAGCCTCGGTCCGGAGCAGCCGCCCGGGGCGAGGTAGATGCGTACAGGGGATTTTTCCTTGTCCGCGAAATAGGCGTCCAGTTCTTTTTTAGCGTCTGCCGTCAATTCTAACATGCAATCCTCCATGTTGATGGTCTTCGAACCAGATAAGGGCGGGGGGAAAAGATGTCAATCGATGGGATTGAAATTGCCGATGTAGGTATATTGATAGTTTTGATTGAAAGGAGAAAAATATATTGAAATAACCTCTTTAAAGATGTCATCCATTGTATAGTGCACGTCCAGAATTCCCTCTTTGCCGGGTTCCAAGACACAGGTACTCCACTGGCCTCGAAACAATGATGGTAATGTGTTGCACCGAATGTCCAGACCATCGATTCCGCAGTACAGTGGCTTTTCGTATCGTTTCTGAGCGTCGCCCCCCGTATCTGTGAAAATATCGCTCTTGTTTGATGTATTGATAAGTATTTGTGTGTATGGTAATTCAAAAAGTCTATATTAATCCATTGAGAAATCCCCCGGCTTTTAGATTAAGCCTTTCCCGCCAAGGGTGCGCTCGAAGGCCTCGACTTCGTAGATGCCTTTGCCGATGAACGAGCCTTCGCCGAAAAGATCCTGGTAAACGTCAGAGATTGCACGGGTGTATGGGTCGATACCAACTTCACTGGCGCACATACGCGCATAGCGCGACCGGTTGGCGCCAGACAGGTTGGCAGCCACTCGCGGCTGGAGGATACCGTAGCCGCCGACCACATGCGTGCCGCCTGGGCCGTATCGCGGACGGTTCAGCGGATGCGCCATTGCGCCAACAAACAATCGGGCGCAATCCCGGGACAGTTGTGTGTCGGTATCCAAAGTAATGACGTACTTGACCCCCAACAGAACGCTCGCGTCACCGACAATCAGAGCAAAGGGGGCAATTTCGCCGGTACGCAGCAGGGAGTTCAAGTCCGCGAGCTTGCCGCGCTTACGTTCATAGCCCATCCAGAACCGTTCCGGAGGATTGAAGAGTCGTGGCCGGTGGAATAGGTAGAAATAGTCGCCCGTCGGACTTGGGTATTTGTTGTTCAGCCCCTCTATGCCTTGCTGAGCAAGACGCGTCAGGAAGGCGTCTTCGGGCAGCGTTTCCTCGGCAGCGTCGCTGAAATCCGTCAACAGCCCAAAATGCAGGTTCTTGTCCCGGTTGGCCAGAAAATGGACTTCCAGATTTTTGATCAGGGCTTCGATTGCCGGGCCGCTGGTCAGCATGGTCGGAACCACGACCAGGGTGCGTCGGTCCTCCGGGATGCCCTTGGAATAATCCAGGCGCGGCAAAGAGTGCGGCGTGGTCAGCAGGGTTGCCAGCCAGTTTACAAGGGCCACCACCAGGTGACTGGCGCATAAGAGTAGAAGCAGGGACATCGACACCAGGCTCCATGCCTTCTGTCCATCGGCCTGCGCCTTTGCTGCGAATCCTCCGGCGAAGAGCACGGTCAACAGCAAAATGCCGCCAGCGTATATGGGGTAACCCGACACCACTAGTTAGTAGTTTAATGTGATTGCTAAAGGCCAAAGATACAGTCACAGTGAATGTGGGGTCAGTTCTTTCTTAAGCAGCTGCTCATATGCAAGGGGTGTCCTTTATGGGGTCATGTGATGAATATAAGGCATTCTCGAAGCAATGTCAAAAAGAACTGAGGCAGGCTAAAGAATATATCGCATTGCTTGAGAGCAAATTAATCATTTGTGGCAACAAGCAGACTGCACTTGAGGATGAAATTCAAGGCTACAAAGAATCTTCAGATATTAAAGATATTGCCGATAGAATTTTGCAACACGATTTAAGAGGAGCTCTTGTGGCTTCCGCTTCTCTTCCTCGAATCTTGCTAAGAAATGATATGTTGACAGATGCACAACGTGAAATTCTTAAAATGATCGAAAAGCAGGAAATAATATGCTAGAAATACTTGACTCAAATCTGCTGCTTTACCGTCTGGAAGAGGGGAAGTATGTTTTTAGTCCTGAAAACTTAAATATACTTGATGTATTGAATTCAGTGGTGCTGGGCCTAAAACAACGTGGTGAAACATATGGAAACGATATTGTAGTGGAAAGTAGTAGTGAATGTACTTTCGTGGAGGGCGAAAAACAGCTTTTGAATAGAGTATTCTCAAATATTTTATTAAATGCAATAGAAGCATCAGCTGAAAATGTTCCGATTTTTATTACTATTAGTGCAGATGAACGTTGCAATGTTCAAATTCGCAATTCGGGTGAGGTTCCTGTTGGTATCCGAGATGATTTTTTCAATAAATTTATAACCCATGGCAAGAAAGAAGGGACGGGCCTCGGGACATACTCAGCAAAATTAATGATAGAGGCTCAACATGGTGATATAACTTTGGACAGCTCTGGACCTGGAGTAACTACCATTAATGTGAGTTTGCCCATCGCTCATGATGTTCCAGCCTGACATCCTATTCATTTTGTAAAGCTGAGTATTTCTTGTGCATTGACGCTATAGCGTATAATTTCAAGAGATTAGGAATGCACCCGTCCAGTATTATTTGAAACAGGCTACGATAAAGTTCCTTATGGATGCAAAGGAAGCGGATTTGTCGTCGCTTTTGTAGAAAAATACTATTTTATTACGCTAGACTATGTCGTCAAAAAACTTGATCCAAAGACTATTTTTATTTCTTACTCTCCTGGTTCAAATTATTTTGAGCCACTCTCTCTTGAAATATGTATCAAGATTTCAGCCCAATGTTCTTTGTGGTCGTCCTTTAGGGGAATAAAACCATCTTGCTGCTGCACCCCGTTCAAGTTTATTTGAATTTCCTTGCCCTCTCCTGCAACCTGCATGACTTTGATGTGGAATAATGTCTCCCTGTAGCGGTAATGCACGATGAACTCCTTCCACTCAGGCGGCAAGCAGGGCTCAAAACGTAGCCGGTCAACCTCAAGCCTGAGGCCGAGGAGCGATTCCAGCATCAGCCGGTACATCCAGCCAGCAGAGCCCGTGTACCAAGTCCAGCCGCCACGGCTGATATGCGGAGAAACCGCATAAACATCTGCGGCCATGACGTAGGGCTCTACTTTGTATATTTCGGTCTGCTCGGCTGTAAGTGCATGGTTTATGGGGTTGATCATACGAAAAAGTTCCCAGGCACGACGATTGTCGTCCAGCCGTGCAAAGGCCATGGCCGCCCAGATGGCGGCGTGAGTATACTGGCCGCCGTTTTCCCGTACCCCCGGAGCGTAGCCCTTGATGTAGCCGGGATTGAGCGCTGAGGTGTCGAAAGGCGGGTCCAACAATTGCACCAAACCTTGCTCTCGGCGGATCAAGCGCTGGTCCACAGCCTCCATGGCCCGACGCGTACGCTTGACCTCTCCGGCTCCCGACAGCACGGACCAGCTTTGGGAGATGGAATCGATCTGGCACTCGGGGTTTTCCGATGAACCGAGGGGTGTTCCGTCGTCAAAATAGGCGCGGCGATACCACTCGCCGTCCCAGCCGCTGGCCTCGATGTTGCGGCGCAGT
Organism: Desulfovibrionaceae bacterium; assembly: GCA_963674665.2. Lineage (GTDB taxonomy): Bacteria > Desulfobacterota > Desulfovibrionia > Desulfovibrionales > Desulfovibrionaceae. The sequence continues at coordinate 580,075 of CAXXPL010000004.1, forward strand.
TTCTCCGCCTCGCTGCCGCAGAGTTCTGCAAAGGTTTCGTCGCCATGGGATCTGGCAATTCCTGAGAAACTCATGAGTACGTCAAAGAGGAAGAAGCCCAGCCACACGCTCTCGCCCTTGCCGTGCCGACCCACATGGTCCATGCCATCGTTCCAGTCACCTGAACCTATGAGCGGCAGGCCGTGCGTGCCGTAGCAAAGGCCATGTTCTATGGCGCGGGTGCAATGCTCGTATAGGCTGGCCACCTCATCGGAGGTTCCCGGCAGGTCATAGTAGGAGTCCTCGTTCGCCTTCAGCGTGCGACCCCGCAGAAAGCCAACGGGCTCGTCCAGCACGCCGGTGTCTCCGGTGGTGCGCACGTAGCGAGTCACGGCTAGCGGTAGCCAGAGAAAGTCATCGGAGCAGTTGGTTCTGACGCCTCGGCCCGTTGGCGGGTGCCACCAATGCTGCACATCGCCTTCCTCAAACTGACGGCTGGCGCAGAGCAGAACGTGTTCGCGCACGAGTTGCGGACGGGCGTGAATGAGGGCCATGACGTCCTGCAACTGGTCACGAAAACCGAACGCGCCGCCGGATTGATAGGTGGCGCACCGTGCCCATAGACGGCAGGCCAGGGTCTGATAGAGGATCCAACCGTTGGCCAATACATTGAACGTCTGATCCGGGGTCTGCACATGCACTGCCCCCAAGGTATGCGTCCAGTGCTGCCAAACCATGTCCAGCGCCATGCGCGCTACGGTCGGCCCACGGAAGCGTTGGACCAGACGCTTGGCGTCCGCTTGGTCCCGCCCTACGCCAAGCCGAAAGACTATTTCACGCTCCTGCTTAGCCTCCAGCTCGAAGCTCACCTGGATAGCCGCACAAGGATCCAGGGCTGCTCCTACTCTGCCGGAAAGCCTAGTGCGCATCATGGCGGCCGGGGCATTCATCGAACCGCCACGGCCTATGAATTCCGTCCGGTCGCCGCTTACGGTACGCGTGGTTTCGTCAACATCGAAGAAGGCCGTCCGATCAGTGAATTCGGTATTGTAAGGGTTTCGGGCAAAGAGTGCACCGCTGATCGGGTCGATTTGGGTGACCACATGCTCGGCGGTCTTGCTGCGCAGATCACCCAGCACCCATTCGGCATAGCCGGTGGCCGAGAGCCTGCGAGCCCGGCCCGACTCGTTACGGACTTTCAGCACTGCGAATTTGACTGCGGCGTCGAGAGCTACATAAATCCAGAGTTCGGTGGCGACGCCGCGCTCGACGTGCTCGAAGACGCTGTAACCGAAACCGTGGCGGGTGGCGTAGGGCGTGGTCCCGCGACAGGGCAAAGGCGTAGGCGACCAGAAATGGCCGCGCTCCTCGTCGCGGAGATAGAAGGCCTCGCCTCGCGAATCGCCTACGGGATCGTTGTCCCAGGGGGTCAGGCGAAATTCGTGGGCGTTCTCGCTCCAGGTGCAGGCCATGCCGCTCTCAGAGATCATGGTGCCGAAAACCGGATTGGCCAGAACGTTAATCCAGGGTGTGGGCGTCTGTTGTCCGTGGGCCGTGGTGATGACATATTCCCGGCCGTCCGGGGTGAAGCCTCCCACGCCATTGGAGAAGCTCAGGTCCTGTCGCGGTAGCGGAGCCACGGCAGGAGGCGCGGCGCGCAAAGGACGTTTTGGGGTGAGTTGGGGCATATTGCTTTCCGCCAAGCTGCGGCCGTCAATTTGTTCAGCCAAGGTCCCCCGGGAGTCGGTGATGATTACTCGGGCCACGGCCTGGAACAGGAAACGGTCCTCTTCGGCGATGCGGTCCGCAGGCCGGACGAATACTCCCCCGGGCTGTTCAGTCAGTTCGTCTTTGGCGCCCTCGGCAATGAGTCCCATGATTTGGTTGTGAAGGATCTGCCTATAGCCCACATTATCCTCGTTCCAGATAACCAGGTCCACAGCCAGCCCCTTGAGCCGCCAATAAGCGTGGGCTTGCACCAATTGGCGCACCAATTCGATGTTGGCCGCATCTTCGATTTGCAACAGTACGATGGGTAGATCGCCGGAAATTGAATAACCCCAAAGTCCTGATTGACCCCGATGGTTCTTGATGAGTGTGTCTGGTTCGGCCCTGAGCGCTGCATTGGCGAACAGGATCGAACCAGCCAATCTTCCATAGAGCTGAGCTTCCGTCTCCGAGGCGTTCAATTGGCGCAATTGAACTTGGCTGTGCGTCCATGCCAGGTCGAAGACGCGGTCAGCAAAGCGTCGATCCTGATATTTCTCCATCAGCCTAAAACTTTGATCACGGGTTTTGGCAATGCCGTAGATCATGTCGATGGTCACGAACTCGCCCGGTTCAAGCGTTATCCGCTGGCGGATGGCCGCAATGGGATCAAGCACCGATCCTTCGCTGTCCGAAAGCGAGTCTGCATATTCGGCTGCATCCGCATGCAATGCCAGAGGGGCGGCAGAGGTATTGCCGCGGCCAATGAAGCGCATACGATCGGTTTCATAAGAGACGTGTTCAATATCAGAACTGCGAACGACCATCATGTGCAGCATGAAGGGCGTCTCTTCATCCTGGGAGCGGGGCCTGCGGGTACAGAGGATGGCCTGGTTACCATGGATGATCTCAGTCTGTACAAAGAGATTGCTATAGGCCGGATGCAGCGCGTCTGCCGCTTGAGGGGCCATTGCCACTTCCGCATAGCTTGTCACGTCCATAGCTCGCCGCGTGCGTGCTCGGTTGGTGATACGCAGACGGCGTAACTCGACGTCGTCCTCGGGCGAAACAGCGATCTCGGTATATGCGTCATAGTTGTGCACGCGACAGCTGAATTCGGCCTTGCCTTCCGAAAAAATCACCTTGAAAGCCTTCGGTGGCTTGCGTGTCGGCTGATGGGTTGTGGACCAGAATTCTCGACTGTCCACGTCCCGCAGGTAGCAGAATATTCCCCGGTTGTCGCAGGTGGGATCCTCGCGCCAACGGGTCACGGCGAGTTCCTCCCAACGGCTGTACCCGCTTCCGGAATTGGTGATCATGACATGATATCGACCATTGGAGAGCAGCTGCACTTCCGGACTCGGCGTGTCGGGAGTGTCATAGAGACGCGTGGAGGTATTCTCAGCAGTGGCAGCCAAGTGCATCTCGGCAAGTTCCGAGGTGTGGGCATAAACCACTGCTGCTTGAGGGATACGCTCCTGAAGCAGGGGAAGCGTGGCCTGGAATCGGAGATCGGATTCGAAGCGTTGTTGCATCGGGGACTCAAGAAGCGCTGCTGCCAGGGAAAGAAGGGTCATGCCCTGGTGATGGGCCATGAAAGAACAGACCACAGCATTTTTCTGCCCACTCGGCAGGCGTGAGGAGGTGAAGTCAACGGCCTCGTACAAGCCATAACGGGCTTCAAGCCCCTCTCCCGCCAGGCGCTCCAGGTTTCTGCAGGCCTCCTTCGGGTTCACCAGGAGCGCCAAAGCAGTGGCATACGGCGCAATGACCATGTCGGAGGCAAGGCCACGCTTGAGCCCCAGACCGGGTACGCCGAATGCTTGGTACTGGTAGTTCCGGTGGGCATCAATGGCGTTGTAGCCGCATTCCGAAATACCCCAGGGCACGCCAATCCTCTTACCGTACTCGATCTGCCGGGCCACAGCCGCCTTGGTGGTCTGGTCAAGCAAGGTGTGCTCATACGTGGGCATCACCAGATTAGGCATCAGGTATTCGAACATGGAGCCGCTCCAAGAGAGCAGGATCGGCGCCCCTCCGGCGGAGGTGAGCAATCGCCCCAAAGCGAACCAGCTTTCCTGCGGCAACTGCCCTTGAGCGATAGCCACGAAGGTTGTGAGCCGCGCCTCCGAGGCGAGCAGATCGTAGAAGCCCTGATCCCTACGGAGTTCGTCCACATTGTAGCCAATGGCAAGCAAATGCCGCGTGTCATCATACAGGAATCCGTACTCCATTTGAGCCGTCACGTCACAGTCTTGGGCGAGTGCGTTCAGACGTGTCAGTCTGGATTTGGCCTGTTGGCGGGCAGCGCTGATCATGTCTCCCCACTCCGCAGCCTGCGTCGCTGTCGAGATGGACCTGAATCGGGTTTCCAGAGCAGCCAGCTCGCCCAATGTGGGGATCTCGTCCAGAAAAGCCAGTTCATTATTGTATTCGCGTGGAGACGCCGCCCAAGGAGTCAGCAAGTCCACTTCAGCCAGGGCGTCCCTGCATTGCACGGCAAAGGCCTGAATCCAGCAATGAAAGGAGCAGTCGAAGGTCGAAGTTTTGAAATCATGACTGGCGGCCACCATCTCCACGGACGCTGTCAGACGTTCCAGACAAAGACGCGTGGCGCTCAATGTGGCGGGCGGGTTGAGTGCGATCGAGTTCATCTCCTGGCGCAGTGACTCCAACCGATCTTTGGGAGCGGTTGGCAGATCGTCGGGCAGTTCGTCCAACGCAATGCCTAAAGCGTCGTTAAGGCTCTCGAACAGTCTGGGAGAGAGAATTCGATCCTTACCCAAGGCGAGCAGGCCCGCGCGCAAGGTCAGGAGATGCCCAGCCAGGTTCCCGGAGTCAACAGAGGAAATATAGCGGGGCGGGAGCGGCTGCAGGGTGCGGGTGTCGTACCAGTTGAAGAAGTGGCCCTCGTAGCGGGCCAGACGCCCCATGGTTTCCAAGGCCCGCGAGGTGCGCTCCATCAGCCGACCGCAGGAGATGAAGCCGAAGTCGAACGCGGAAAGATTCACCAGAAGGGCCAGCCCCATGTTCGTGGGCGATGTCCGGTGAGCCGTGGCGGTCACAGGTTGTTCCTGAAAGTTGTCAGGGGGTAAGAAGTTGTCCTCCTCACCGACGAAGGTCTCGAAAAAAAACCATGTTTTGCGGGCTATCCTTCGCATGAACAGGCCCTGGGCTTCGGTGAGCCGCTCTTGGCGTCGGGTGATGGGCTGACTGATCCACCAGGCCAGGGCCGGGGAGACAAGCCATAGGCCCAGCACCGGTCCGGCCGCAAGCAATGCAGACGGGGTGACTGCAATCAGGGCAAGGGCTGTGGCTAAGGCAAGGGATGGCCCAAACCACATGGTCCGGTAGGAGCCTATGAGTTCCATACAGCCTGTATTTCCCTCTCCGCCAGAAGGGGCCCACTCCAAAAGCCCTTTATGTGAGACGAGCATTCTCCAAGCAGCGCTCATCAAGGCGCTGAGGCTGTAGAATGCCTCATAGGGCAGGCAAACCAGAAAAAAGACCGCCTGAGCGAAATGCTTAGGCAGCAGGCTCACTATGGTTGATATGTGTTGTCTGACAGACATATCTGCAGGTCTTTGCAGCGCGCTTTGCACCGCGGTGATGACCGACGGCAGCAGAATGATGCTGCAGACAGCTATGGTCCAGAACCAGGCGGAAGCCAGGACGGTCCATCCTGCCAGCAGAAGCAGGGTCAGTGCAGCGGCAATCAGACTGCGACGCAGGTTGTCCAGGATCTTCCATCGCGACAGGAGAGAAAGCGGGTTTTTCCGCCGACAGGCGTCAGCGCCGGGAACACCGGGCAACAGCCAGCGTGCGATCTGCCAATCTCCGCGAATCCAGCGCTTTCTGCGTTTCACATCCTCGCAGTAGCTGGGGGGGGAATTCTCGAACAGCTGCACGTCGCTCAGGAGTCCCGCTCTGGCGTAGCAGCCCTCCAAAAGATCGTGGCTCAGGATGCGGTTTTCCGGGAAGCCTCCGCCAAGGGTGCGCTCGAAGGCCTCGACTTCGTAGATGCCTTTGCCGATGAACGAGCCTTCGCCGAAAAGATCCTGGTAAACGTCAGAGATTGCACGGGTGTATGGGTCGATACCAACTTCACTGGCGCACATACGCGCATAGCGCGACCGGTTGGCGCCAGACAGGTTGGCAGCCACTCGCGGCTGGAGGATACCGTATCCGCCGACCACATGCGTGCCGCCTGGGCCGTATCGCGGACGGTTCAGCGGATGCGCCATTGCGCCAACAAACAATCGGGCGCAATCCCGGGACAGTTGTGTGTCGGTATCCAAAGTAATGACGTACTTGACCCCCAACAGAACGCTCGCGTCACCGACAATCAGAGCAAAGGGGGCAATTTCGCCGGTACGCAGCAGGGAGTTCAAGTCCGCGAGCTTGCCGCGCTTACGTTCATAGCCCATCCAGAACCGTTCCGGAGGATTGAAGAGTCGTGGCCGGTGGAATAGGTAGAAATAGTCGCCCGTCGGACTTGGGTATTTGTTGTTCAGCCCCTCTATGCCTTGCTGAGCAAGACGCGTCAGGAAGGCGTCTTCGGGCAGCGTTTCCTCGGCAGCGTCGCTGAAATCCGTCAACAGCCCAAAATGCAGGTTCTTGTCCCGGTTGGCCAGAAAATGGACTTCCAGATTTTTGATCAGGGCTTCGATTGCCGGGCCGCTGGTCAGCATGGTCGGGACCACGACCAGGGTGCGTCGGTCCTCCGGGATGCCCTTGGAATAATCCAGGCGCGGCAAAGAGTGCGGCGTGGTCAGCAGGGTTGCCAGCCAGTTTACAAGGGCCACCACCAGGTGACTGGCGCATAAGAGTAGAAGCAGGGACATCGACACCAGGCTCCATGCCTTCTGTCCATCGGCCTGCGCCTTTGCTGCGAATCCTCCGGCGAAGAGCACGGTCAACAGCAAAATGCCGCCAGCGTATAGCAGTAGGGGAAACCTGCTGCCCAAAGCGTACATGGATTCGGCTAGCGAGTCGCGCACCTGCGCCGATCTTTTGAGTTGGGCCAAACCCTCGTCGATGAGGTAGTAGCCTACATGAGCCGTGAGGGCGTCTTCGCCATTTCTGGTCGCCCCCTCCCTGGCGAGGTCGATGGCTTTTTGCGCAAGCTCGGCTTCAGAGAAGGGACTCTTCCTGGCCGTGCGCTCCACCTTGTGGCGATAGCGATCACGAGTTGCAAAATCCATAATGCCGTATGTGTGCGCTGGGTCTTCTCTCAGAGATTTTTCGACAAGGCTCGTGGATTCAACGAATTCGCTCCAGTCTATTGCGCTGAGGGAACGCAAACTTCCAATACTGTTTCTCATGGAGACCTGTTCGGCGGATTGGTGCTGGTTTTCCAAGAACACCAACTGCTCGATGGTCAACCCAGATCCGGACAGCTGCTGCTCGATCCAAGTCAACGGCAAGGCCAGGGCCGCCCCCTTGCCGTGCAGATGACGTGAGAGTTCCGCCACGAACGATCTCGTCATGGGCGGATTGGAGCGCGCCATGTCGGCAATGGTCAGGATAAGACTTTGCGGCTGTTTGGCGGCAACCTTGATCATCTGCTTGGCCCAAGCGGCAGCGCGGTTGCGTTCCCCCCTCTGGACTGCAAGGCGGGCGGTTACCCGACGCAGGTTCTCTATGAGCGCCAAGCGCAGCATGATCGGGATGGCCCAGAGTTCGCCCATGTTCAATGAAGTCATGGACTGATAGGCGATCACGAAACTTTTCAGGCTCTCCGGAGCCACTTGTCCATCACTGTGTGAAATGCTCTCCATGGCGAGGTCGTATACCCTCGGGAGTCCGGCTGAGGAACCACTCGCCAGGCAAGGCAACTCGCGGTTATACCCCTTAGGAAGATGAAGGCGGGCCGTGCGGATCTGTTCCTCGATCACATAATAGTTGTCCAACAGCCATTCGGCTGCTGGAGTAATCCGGTCGCCCGCCCTTACATCTTCCGTGAGTTGCGTATGGACATCCAGCAGCAGGGTCTCGTTTTCTGTCAGCCGTCGAAGCAGTCGGGCGGGCGATCGCCCTGCCTCCAGCTTATGCAGGCTTGCGAGGACCTTGCCGTGCTGCTTCATCTGATCAGCGCTGAACAGTTTTGAGTGCAGGGGCGGCTCCTCTTCCGCGTATTGACGCGCCCAGCCTGACTTGCTCAGTCGGGCCCAGGCGCAAGAAATCTGTCGTCCTATGTCCTTGTGGATCATGCCCATATTGTTGTCCCTCCTCGCCAAAACAGTGGTCAAGCCCGCTGAGATTGAAGCAGGATTGACTCTGGAAAGTGCCGGGCCGAATAGGCCCGAGCCAGCACATTTCCTTTCGCAGAATGGCAACCATTTTCAGCTTGAGTTGGTACGGACATGGAGGGAATTCCAACCGACCAGGACGTCGTGACTCGTAAACGTGTCCATGGGGGCGAGGATGTCCGGGGATGCTGTATTATGTCATCTTAGTCCGGTTAAGGTCCAGCAAGATGTCAATCTGCTATGCTACATGACCCGATTGCAAGACCTCGAACTTACGAGAATTTGCCCCCTGACGCGCTTCGAAACTGTACCCCCTCGTGAACTGATAGAGCCCCCCTCGCCCTCGAATCGGCTTCGAAGTGTGAACCACCGAAGCGTATTCTCCAGAAGACCGTTTCGGGAGGTAAAGAAGATCGACTTTGGTAGAAAATATAAGCAAAGCCCGGCACCAATATCATCAGCAGGGGGGGCATCCAGCGCAAGAGGGCCACTCTTCAAAAGATATCAATACCTTCGTCAGCTCGTTCTTAGAGGCAGGCATTGCCATTGCTGTCACCGTGACACTTTCACTGCTCGTTGTTGTTTTCATCTCGTAGGGGCCGCAAGAAATCTTCTTCTCCTCTTTCACCGCAGCCTGAATGGCTTTCTGTATATCATCCACACGCAAGGGGGCGGGCAGCAGTTCGGCCAATATTACGCCCTCTGCTTTGGCGTCCAGTTTCAGACCGGCGAACTGCCTATATTTTACATTGACGATGAGTACTTGCTCCCCTTTCCCATCCACCACCAGCAAAGGCTGGGGATTGAGATCAAATACTTTTCGCGTCAGCTGCCATGCGCTCTCTAATTGGACATTGGCATCCTTAAGCACGTTTTGGGCCTGTTTTTGCTCGTCTATAAGCGCAAAGGTGATAACCGCCCCGTCGATGCGGTTGTCCATGGTGCGATATGGCATCACGCGCATCTTGTACCATTTCTGATCATGGGTCTGAACCTCGGCTTCCTGCGGGGAGAGATGATTCAAGACTTGTTCAAGGGCGAGCATCATCTTGTCTCCTTCCAGGTTTGTCATGACATGCTTCAAAGGGCGGCCGATGTCAGAAGGAATGAGATTGATAATGGTGGTTGCTTCTTGAGTAAAACGCTTGATATTCATGTCGTTGTCCACGAAGATGGTGGCAATCTCCGTGCTGTTCAGCAGATTTCGCATGTCATCGTGTGCTGCGGATAGCTCTTCAACCTTGCTTTGGAGCTCGGAATTCACTGTTTGAAGCTCCTCATTCAAGGACTGCAATTCTTCCTTTGAGGACTCAAGTTCTTCGTTGGTTGATTGCAACTCTTCATTTGAAGATTGCAGCTCCTCGTTAGTGGATTTCAGCTCCTCGTTGGACGACTCCAGTTCTTCAATGGTGGTTTGATGGCTTTCGCGGGTGTTTTGTAGTTCACGCTCCAGTTTGGACAACCTCTCGTCACGCAGCTGATCGGAATCGCCTCTGGTCTTTGTCGTCACGGAAATGGCCCGTGCGTCTGCAGAGATGTCCTCGAATGCGACCAGCAGCTTGCCTGTCAGTTCCTTGGGGGCGTTCAGGGGGCATACATGCAGATTGATTCGTTGGACATCTCCGTTGGTCCTCACCCGTACGTCATGGCGAGTTTCCTGTGTTTTGTTGGCCAGGGCCGCCCGAATGGACGAGGAGAGTTCTATACGCAGACCTTCGCGCGCCAAGTCCAGAACATTCTGACTGGGCGGGCCGCTGGTAGGTTCCAGGTACTTGCCAAGCCTACCGCTTACATGAAGGATGTTGGCGTCAGCGTCGATGAGCAACGCCGGGCATGCAAAGCGCTCCAGGATTTCGTCCTTTGCCAGCTGTCCGAGATTGATCCTGTGCTCGTTGTTCAGGATGGGAGCGGCGGCGTCATTCTCGGTTCTCGCAAAGCCGCTGGGAAAATCCACCTGCCGTGCCAAAGCCGCTGGGACTTCTTGCCGCTTGAATATTTTCCACTTGCTGTTCAACGTGATGAAAAGATTGGTATAGCCGCCGATGGTCTCCGATGAGCCGAGCATGAGCAGGCCCTCTGGTTTGAGGGTATAGTGGAACAAGGGGATGAGCTTTTTCTGTGCCCCTACATCGAGGTAGATCAGCAGGTTGCGGCAGCAGAGCATGTTGAGACGGGAAAAGGGCGGGTCCTTGAGGACGTCCTGCACAGAGAAGACGACACTGTCACGAATTTCCTTGCGGATGCGAAAATAGTCGCCCTCTTTGATAAAGTGGCTGCGTAGCCGTTCCGGGCTAACATCCGAGGCTATGTTGCCCGGGTAGAGTCCCTCTCGGGCCTTGTCGATAGCGTGTTTATCTATATCCGTGCCAAAGATTTGCAGTGTGGTGCGCTTAGAATGCTTTTCCAGGGACTCCCGAAAAAGGATGGCCAGGGAATAAGCCTCTTCGCCGGTGGAGCAGCCAGGAACCCATATTCGAAAGACTTCGTCATCTTCGACCTCGCTGAAATACTGGGGTAAAACAGTTTGTTGAAGAGCCTCGTAGGATTCGGGGTCACGAAAAAAGTTCGTCACCCCGATGAGCAGATCGCGGAACAGGAACTCCACCTCCTTCGGCTCATCGCACAGCAACTTAAGGTATTCGTCGGGGGAGTTCATGAGCTTCAACCCCATGCGGCGTTGGATGCGACGCAGCAGCGTATTGCGCTTATAGGCTGAAAAGTCATGGCCCATCCGGGTGCGCAGCAGGGAAAAGAGTTTACTCAGCCATACGGAAGCCTCCTCGTTTCCCTTGAAGGGGGCCGCCTCCGAAAGGTCCTGGGGCTTTTCGAAATAACTTGCAATGACAGCAGGCATTTTCTCCGGTGGCAGAGCTAAGTCCACAGCGCCCGTGGCCAGGGCGCTTTTCGGCATGCTGTCGTACTTGGCTGTGTCGGGGGATTGCACCATGACCAACCCGTCATGAGCCTTGATCTCTTTCAGTCCAAGTGCGCCGTCCGAACCTGTGCCGGAGAACACTACGCCCCCAGCTCTGGCTCCCTTGTCCTTGGCCAGGGAGCGAAATAGCGTGTCAATCGGCAGATGTGGCAGTTTGTTTGGGATCTCCAACAGCTTGACTCTGCCCCTCTCCAGAGTGAGATTCTTGTCCGAGGGCATGATGTAGACATGGTCCGGTTCGACAAGTTGACCGTCCTTGACATGCTCCACTGGCAGCTCAGTGTGCTTCTTCAACAGTTCCGGCATGAGACTGGGCTTGTCAGGGGACATATGCACCACCACGATAAAGGCCATGCCGCTTGATTCAGGTGCGTTAGAAAAGAAGGCCTTCAGCGCCTCCAAGCCGCCTGCCGACGCTCCAAGCCCGACGACTGGGAAGTCTTCATTGCCATGGTGCTTCATGGAATCCTTTTTGGTCGCCGTCTTCATCTTGCTGGCCATGTCGTTCCTCATTGCAACAGGAATCTGGGAGGTGAAGGCTGCAAGGCAGCGCTCAGTATCTTTGGGTACTTATCAGGACACAAGCCGACTGGCAAAGGAACTCGAGAAAGGCGCGTCAATAGAGCTTGTTGGCGACTTTCCCCAGGACAACTTTCAAACTTGTGACATGCAAGGGTTTGGCCAGGTAATCGTTCATGCCGGCTGCTATGAACTTGTCACGGTCACCAGCCATGGCGTAGGCGGTGAGCGCGATGATAGGAATGCTCGCCTGTTTCCGGAACTCGTAGTCTGACCGGATGGCGCTCGTGGCCTCCACGCCATCCATGACCGGCATCTGGATGTCCATCAGGATGCAGTCAAAGGCATCGCGCCGCATTTCCTCCAAAACCCGCTCTCCATTCTCGACCAGGGTGACGTCGTGGCCCTGCGCTTTTATCAACTTGACGCCGACGATTTGGTTTGACGTTTCATCTTCCGCCAGCAGCACCTTCAGATGGCGGCACTGCCCATCAGCTTGAGTGGAACTGGTACCCGAATCACACTGAGCGGTGAACTCGGCTGGGGTAAGCGGCAGGCAGACATGGAATGTCGACCCCGCCCCCTCCTCGCTTGCCACGCACATGTTTCCATCCATGAGCGAAACCAGATTCTTGGAGATGGCAAGGCCCAGGCCCGCCCCCTGATGTCGTCTAGTTAGTCCCTCGCTGGCCTGGACAAATGGCTCGAACAGGGTTTGGAGCTTGTCGTCAGGGATGCCGCTGCCCGTGTCTGTCACGAAAAACAGCACGCATTTTCTGTCGTGATGCTGGCTGAGCAGGTAGGTCGCCTCCAGGGTAATGCTTCCGCTTTCGGTGAACTTGATTGCGTTACCCAACAGATTGCTCAGAACTTGTTGTATGCGATAAGTATCTCCGAGGAAGTCTTGGGGAAGCCTCGGGTCGATGTTCACGAACAACCCCAGTTCTTTCTGCTTGGCGATGTCGCGGAACAGTTCTTCGAGAGAGTGCAAAAGATCGTGAATGTTGAAGGGAGTAGATTGAATCTCTAATCTCCCCGACTCCACCTTGGACAGATCAAGGATGTCGCCTATCAAACACGTAAGGCGCTTGCAGGATCCGATGCCATAATTCGCATATTCATTTCGTATCTCGTCATCTTCGGCCATCTTTATTAGCTGCAGCATGCCCATTATGCCATTGAGGGGGGTTCTGATCTCGTGGCTCATGTTGGCCAGGAACAGGGACTTGGTTTTGTTGGCCTCGTCTGCCAGCAGCTTGGCCTTGCGAAGTTCAGCTTCGGCGTTCTTGAGTTCGGTGATGTCTGTCAACGAAAGCCGCCATGCTTTAACTTCTTTGGTCTGGTTGCGCTTGGCTACCGCATCTACCCGAATCCATGAAGCAGGGGGGCGCGTATCACTCAGGCGCAATACCACATGCTGCACAGCGCCTTGCTGGCCAGCCTGACTGAGCGCATCATGGTAAGGCCCATAGTACTGGGGATGGAGAAAGGGAGTGAGTGGCTCGGGTACATCCTGTTTGCGGGTCATGCCCAGAATGCGGATAGCAGCCTCGTTGATTTTGGTTATGCCCCCCTCGGCGTTCAGGGTGACGTAGCCGCAGGGTGCATTGTCGTAGAGATCGGTGTATTCGCGGAACAGAACGTCCAAGTTTTCATTGGCTTCCTGAAGTTCCTGATTCTGAATCTCCAGTTCGGCCTGGTACACGTCCAGTTCGGTGATGAGGTCGAGGATGTCGACGCCCTTGTCAACAAAGGAAGGCAGCGATGGCCCAGCTTTTTCCGGTCGTCCGATAAGCTCTGCGGCTTGGCGACGCAGTGCGGAAAACCTGGCTGATTTTCCATCTGTCGTGGATGCGGGCATAATACCCCCTTTGCTTGTTTAGTACAAACTATGCACCCTGAATGTAAAAGTGTCAATGTAGCACTGTTCAGCAAATTACTGTCACCATTGTATTGAGATAAGAAATGTTTGAAAACTGATGGGGTTGCGGGATGTGGCTTGCAGAGATATTTGAAAATTTGTTTTAGGGGTAGAGAGGGCCTTCTCATCTTGGTTAAGATGGTTCCCCGGGGAGCTTGCAAGGTCTAATTGATAATGGAGTTATCCACACGAACGCAATTTCTCCCCTCCTGCTTGCTTCGATATGCTTGCTTGTCAGCCCGGTTTACAACTTCTGCCGCAGTCTCTCCCTTTTGCGAAACAGCTCCGCCGAAGGAAGCAGTTACACAGATGCGCTGCCCTTTGTGTTCCAGCCAACTGTTCTGGATCAGGACACGCAATCGATTGCCCAAGCCAAGTAAAGATTCTTTCTGAATATGGGGCACTAAAATCAGAAATTCCTCACCGCCCCAGCGGCAGGCGACATCAAGCCCCCGAAGTCCGTTGACAAGAGTTTGGGCCACCATGAAAAGAACCTTGTCCCCTACCTGGTGCCCCCAGGTGTCGTTCACCGTCTTAAAATGATCAATATCGGCAAACAAAACTCCGAATGGCACATCATGCTTGTCCAGTGAGACTGCCAAATCGTTCATAATGACTTCTGCGCATCTTCGATTGCCGATGCCAGTCAGTTCGTCCGTGAGCACCTCCTTGCGCAGGCCCTCCAATTCCTTGAGGAGGTTGAGACTTTTCGTGTTGCTCATAAAGACTTCAACAACGCCAAGGAGGTCGCCGTTTTCGTCCAGCACTGGAGAAGTACGAGCGGTCACAGAGATTCGGTGGCCATATTTATGATGGATATAGATTTCTTTGTTTTGAATCTTGCCGGTGGTCAGGGTTGTCACAATAAGGCTGGATGGCAGGAGTGTTTCTCCGTTTCCGTCCAAATGGAGAAGAATTTCATTCGTGCAGTGCTTGCCCAGTACTTCCTTGTCTGCGTATCCACTTAAACGCTCAGCGGATTTGCTCCAGTATATGATCAGACCGGATTTGTCGGCAAAGCACACTCCCTCGGTTGCCGAATCCAGTGCAGCTCGGAAGAATAAGGTGTTCATTATGCAATGCTCTCAATCGCGTCCATTCGGTTTCAATGAGGAGAGTCCTTTTTAGAGATCGCTTGATGGTCCGGAGAAGCACGGCTACTTCGGGTGTTAATTGAAGCCTTCTGGTTATTGTGCTAATGTAATTGTAAGCTCAAATCCTTTTTTGGGAAAGCATGGACTTTTATAAGGCTCATCCGGCTAGAGCGTACTTCGCTTCATGAATGCCCATGATTCTGAGCTTGAAGAACTCGTGATCTCGGTAGCCGTATGCCTGTCGCTTCATTGTCTTGATTTTGTTGTTTGTTCCTTCCATTGGTCCTGAGGAGATGGAGTGATCGTACCAGGCGAGGATGCCGAAGCGGCTTCCGGCCATGGTCTGGGCCATCGTTTTCAGCTGCGGCACGCCCGAACTGTCTGCACGTTTGATCCAGCCATCCAGGAACTTTTCAGCTTCTTCCTTGTCCCCCTGGCTCCATATCTGGCGCAAATCTTCCTTGAGGTAGTAGGCCTTGGCCAGAGGCTCGTTCATTTGCAGAGCTTGCTGGAGCCGGTCTGGCTCGTCTTTGTCCGCGTCCAGGTTGTCTGGATTCTTCAACAGAATCCAGCGGCTTCCCTTCAGCACGTCCCGCTCCAGAGTATCCTTGAGTTCGTGGTAGAGCTTGCGTCGGATTTGCGTGAGCTTGTCGTTCATCAGCTTCACCACATGGAAGTGGTCAATGATCAGAGGTACACCCGGCAGATTTTCAAGTACGGCAGAGATATATGCATTGCTCAGGTCGGTCGCCACGGCTTGGATTTTGGCCTTGCTGCGCTTCAGCCGTTTCCAGAAGGGAACGAGCGCATCCGCGCCTTTGCCGCCCCCCACAAACACGACGGCTCCACTCTTGATGTCCATGACCAGGGTCACATACTTGTGTCCCTTGCGAACACTGATCTCGTCAATGGCGATGTACTTGAGACCGGACAGGCGCGGCCTTGCAAACCGCCGCCGCAGGTGTCGCTTGAAGATGTCCTTCACACAGTCCCAACCAATCCCCAGCATATTCGCCACGTCAAGCATGGTCATCATCTTCGTCAGTGTCAGGACAAAACGCTCAAAAGCCCTTGTATACCAACGCCTGGGCTCAGCTATGTTGATGTCGATGCGGCGGGTGCAACCGCAATCCCGGCACTGCACTCGAGGGACATCAACAGCCAACCAGACCGGTTTGAAACCGATGGGCACAGTGCGCAGCCAGCGCTCTGCGCTGCCTCGCCTGATCACCTTGAAGCTCTTGCACCTGGGACAGCGGATCAACTTCGCTTTGGGCCGAATCCAGAGGATCACGCTTCCGGCAACGAAGGACTGGCGGACATAGTCATAGCCTTGCAGGCCGAAAGCGTGGTAAATGAAACTCGTGGACATGGCGGATACTCCTTTCGATTCTCTGTGGTAGAAAAATCGATTGGACGCCATGTCCCTTCATTTTGTCAAAAGGACGCTTGAGCCGGATGAACCACAGATATTTACCATTGCCAGTCAGGGGGCGGAGTTCATCCAAGACAGCTAAAGCTTGGCGGGAGAGTGGGACAAGGTGTTGTTCCTTCATCTTCATCTTTGATGCTGGGATGCGCCATTCCGCCTTGTCCAGGTCGAATTCCTCCCATTCCGCATGCCGCAATTCTCCGGGGCGCACAAAGGTCAGGGCCGCGAATTTCAGGGCGCAACGTGTGATATGCGCTCCATCGTAGGCATCAATGTCCCGCAGGAGCACGGCAACTTCCTTGGGGTGCGGATACTGGCACGGTGTCTTTTAGAGCATTTTAACTTTCATTTTGTATATACCCACAAGATCTAAACCAGCCCTGAGCATCTTTTGCGAGAACGAAGCTCAGGGCTTTTCCAACAGCGTAAAAGAGCTCTTCATGTGTCCTGGCTTTCATTCCTTTCAGCAGTTCCTTTACTTTGCTCCACATCTTTTCAATAGGATTTAGATCTGGGCTATAAGCTGGTAGAAACCGATAAGAAGCCTGCTTGGCTTCAATGGCAGCGTAAGCATCCTGGGATTTGTGGGCTGAGAGATTGTCCATGATGACGATATCGCCAGGGCGTAGAGAAGGTGCAAGCACATCTTTGATGTAAGCATCGAACATCTTTCGATCTACCGCCCCAGGAAAGACAATATTCTCAGTTGAGCCATCAAGGCGCACCGAAGAAAGTACGGTTAAGGTTTCCCAACGGCCGCACGGGGCAGAATCATGACAACGCTCCCCATGGATAGAGCGTCCATACAGTCGTGTCATATTTGTTTTTACGCCTGATTCATCAAGAAAAATCAAGGAGTTCACATCCACAGTCCGTTGGAATTCCTCCCATTCAAGCCTAGACTTGACTATATCCTCCCGATCCTGCTCGCTTGCTCGCAGAGTTTTTTTTGAAAGCAAAACCAAGAGATTTAAGAATTTTATGAATTGCAACAAGTGAGCACTGCTTTCTGAAGTGCTGCCGAATCTCCTCCAGGGTGAGGTCCACATTTTCGAGGAGAAGAGCTGTCAGTTCTCGACGCTCATCTTCAGAGAACATTGACGTTCTGTGACCGCGCTGTCGGGCTTCCATTCGTCCGTCTCGTTCAAATTCCCGGATCCACCGACTCACGCTATTTAGATGATACCCCACAATCTCGGCGATTTGCCGCCGTGGGAGTCCTGCCTCGTAAGCCCGTATAGCTATAGCCCGTACATCCTTGTTTGCTGTTTTCATGCAAGTCAGTTTAGAATATTTTTAGATAATTTGAAAGTTAAAATGCCCTAGGGGGCGGGGGAATGGCTTCTTGTAGGCTGGCGGCAGGGTTGCCCGTGATGCGTCCGGTTGCTTCGGCATACTGAAACACGGCGCTGCATTTCTGCAGGATGCGCAGGGCTTGTTCTGGTGCGCCCCTGGATTCTATTCGCTGGATGACGGTCAGAAGCTCCGGGCTTGTGATCTCCTGAATGGGGCGTTCCCCAAGCCAGGGCAGAACATTTTGTTGCATACGGTGAATGGTGTCCGCCGCGTGATGTTCAGACCAGGCAGGGGAATGCTTGGCGTGCCATTCGTAGAACATGACAGAGAAGGTCAAAGCATCGGCTTCAGCCTGGACCTTCTGGCTTTTGCGCACCTCGGAAGGGTTCAGCCCGTTGGCGATTTGCCGCCGGGCTTCGCCGCGGCGGTCACGTACTTCACGAAGGGAAATTTTTGGGTAGGTGCCAAGAGAGAGCAGACCGGGTTTGTTTTGAAAGCTGAAACGAAGACTCCAGCGTTTGCTTCCGCGTGGAGGAATTTCGAGGAAAAGTCCGCGTTCATCTTTCAGTCGATAGAGCTTGTCTCCCGGCTTGGCGTTTCGGATTTGGGTGTCGGTCAGGGGCATGTGTATAACCGCCAGTGTCAAGCCAGGCGTGGCTTAGACGAGTTATACAAGTTGGTTTAGGCCTCCGGATCGGTTTATACGTGATGTTATACCTGTTTTTTGTGGATGTAGGCAAGACATTCTGGACAAATAAGGACTAATCTTGTCTGTATTTCCTTGTATTTTAAGGCTTAAAAGACTTTGTGGGATGTGTGTGGATTTTGATATGGCGGAGAGGGTGGGATTCGAAACCACCAGAATCCTCATGAAAATTAATATAATTCAAGTATTTATAGAGTGACTTGATTGATGGTTTCCACTTGGTTTCCAATAAAAGAATTTCCTTGTCTATCTAATAACCTATTTTGCGTGCGCAATTTTCAAGAAACTATGACCTCTTGCGAGCTATCCTGCCTTACTATTGCTCCGGAGCAATCATAATCTTGGGCTTGCTCCTCCCGAGTGCTATTGAAGAATTGACACTCGCTACATCCACCCGATTGTTCCGACATGATTTTCGGCGGGGTTTTCAGGTAATATTCCCCAGGCCTAAGGGCCAGCATCAGAGAAATGAAGGGGGATGTCACGGGTTGAGGTTATGATTTTTACATGAAAATGGGCATTTCCATGTATTCAGATTTGGAGGGGGGATAGATGGCAAAGAACAAAGAAAAGGCTGGTTGCCGCGATATCTTGCCGCCGCTCAATTGACATGTTAAAAAATGGATTAAGGGAAAGAAAGATAGCATTTTCAAAGGAAATCAAATGCCGCAGCAGTACCTATATTCCAGCGCGGATATTCGAGTTGTTCGAGAACAGGACGAAAACGCCTCATATCTTGTCAAAATTGCTTCTGAACATGGAGGCCGGTTATCCAGACTGAAAACGGAATGCCATGTCCTTGATCGCCTCCATGGCGTTCCAGGATGCCCGAAGCTTATCCGCTTCGATCAGGTGGAAAAAGCCTTGGTCCTCGAAGATTTTGGTGGCGTACCCCTTGATCAGGCCAACATTCTTGACTCACTCTCACTAGAAAGCTTTTTGTCCTTAGCCCATCAGCTGGCAATCATCATAGCATCCATCCATCAAAAAGGGGTCATTCATAACGATATCAATCCTTCCAACATCGTTATCCGTCTCCAGGACATGCAACTGCAGGTGATTGATTACGACCTTGCCACAACGTTTCTGGAAGAAAGGCCGGAATTCGAGAGCGCCAAACTGTTTCTCGGCACCCCTGCCTACCTTGCTCCCGAACAAACGGGACGAATGAACAGACCAGTCGACAGCCGAGCCGATCTATACTCCCTGGGAGCCACTCTTTATACTGTGGCGACCGGAGTACGGCCATTCGAGGAGACAACCCTTCTGGGATTGCTCCATGCCCACCTGACCCGCATTCCGGTTCCACCATCCGAACGCACCGGCTGGCTTCATCCGCGCGTGTCCGACCTCATCATGACGTTGCTCGCCAAAGAACCCGACGACCGCTACCAGAACGCCATGAGTCTCGCCCACGATCTCCAACTGTTCCGTCAGACACTGGACCAAGGAGGGGATTTGGACCGGATTATCCTCAAGGAGCGTGACCTGCCGCTCACCCTGCGCCCCCCGCGTCGGCTCTATGGACGTGACAGGGAGTTGGCCACACTGACAGCCACGTTTGAGAGAGTCTCAAAAGGTGGTGCGGAAGGATTGTTCGTGGCCGGATACTCCGGCGTCGGCAAAACGTCTCTTTTTCATGAGATGTATCGAGATGTTACGCTAAATAATGGATATTTTATCAGCGGCAAATTTGAACAATTTCAGCGCGACAGACCCTTTCTCGCTCCGACCCAATGTCTTCAGCAGTTATGCCAGTTTCTACTTGTCGAATCCAACTCCTCAATTGAGGCGTTACGCGAGCAAATTCAAGCGACTGTCACGACCCCATCGGTGCTGTATGATTTTGTTCCTGAGCTAGAAATTCTGCTTGATTTGAAAGCCCCCACCCCAAATCTCGGACCGCTTGAGACGCAAAATCGGCTTCATGGCGTCATGCTCGCACTGATACGATGCATCGCGTCTCAGGAGCGTCCCATTGTTCTGTTCTTTGACGACTTGCAATGGGCTGACACCCCCTCGCTGAAATTTCTTGGCGCCCTGCTCAACGAACCGGACATTCAAGGCCTCATGATAGCAGGCGCTTACCGCGACAATGAAGTTGATTCCGCGCATCCGTTGATGCGCATCTTGCGCACTCCCATGGCGTCCGGACAGCTTCCAACGATACTGACACTATCCAATCTTACCCAGGAAGACCTTTCCGCGCTGCTCGCCGACATGCTCCATATGCCGACGAGCGCCCTACAGCAGCTAGCTTCGGCGGTTTGTGCAAAAACCGCTGGGAACCCTTATTTCGCAGTTGAATACGTCCGCGCCTTGCATCAGGAAGGGCTTCTCAAGCCTGATCCTGAACAGGGAGTATGGCAATGGGATGACATCGGCATCCTCATGCGTCAGACGACAGTCAATGTAGTGGATTTTCTCGTTTCAAGGCTGGCGGACCTGCCTCCCGCGACTATCGAGGCATTGGTTGCGGCAGCATTCCTTGGGACAGAATGTGAATTGGCGACGTTGGCGCTCGCTTTGGATGATGTCGCGGATGTCATCGCTGCGAGGTTGACGCCAGCCCTGGAACACGGGATTCTCTTTACGCCGAGCTCTCTCGCCTTTCATTTGGCAGAGATGCAGGTGAAACTCCGGTTCTGCCACGACCGGATGCAGCAAGCGGCCGCTCAGCTTTATGATGAAAACCAAGGGGCCAGCCTGCATCTTGCAATGGCCCGCCGGTTCACCCGGGCAGGAGCCGACTCTGCCAATCTATTCAGAGCGGCGGAACACTATGCGGCTGCCATGCCCCTGCTCGTCGATGCGGGCGAGAAGGAAATCGCACGCTGTTCTTTATTCAAAGCAGCCTTAAGAGCACGTAAATCAGGTTCGTTCGTCGCTGCTGAACGTTTCCTGAACCTTGGGATTGAGCTTTTACCACACGATGCCTGGCAGACTGACAACGAGACCTCATTTGACTTGCATGCCGAGCTGCATATGGCGCTCTACAGTCAATCGCGCAACGATGAGGCGGATGAGGTTTATGCCGTACTTGCCGCGCATGCAGCATCGCCGTTGCAACTGGTTTATCCCACTGGCGTGCAGATCATGAGCCTGTCTAACCGCACCCGTTACAGCGATGCGGTAGCCCTAGCCCGGACATCGATCGAAATGCTCGGCATGAGCATACCCTCTGAAGATCTGCTGCCAAGCCTGGAACAAGAGCTGGATCTCCTTTACCAGCATGCCGCATCTGGATGCCTGGACAATCTTTTGTGTCAGCAGGAGAAATACGATCTGTATCTCGACGGTATTGCACAATTGATGAACCGCGTCATTCCAGCGGCGTTTTTCGCGCAACCGTTGCTTGCATGCTGGCTGGCGGTACGCTGCGGCCGTATGTTGATAGAAAGTGGCTACCAAAATTCCTTGATCTATCCCATGTCGTGTATCACGCTGGCGACCATTACCTTGCGCGGCGACTACGCAACGGGAATCCAGGCCGCCGAGGCGGCATTGGCCAAAGGGCAGTCGCTTGGAACAGGGGTTGAACCCGCTCGCGCCCAACATGTGTGGGGGTTGGTCAACAATCATTGGCGCTACCCGCTTGAAATGGACATTGTCCACGCGCTTGAAGCCTTTGACGGGCTTCAGGACGGCGGGGAGCTGGAATTTGCCTGCTACACCTTCTTCACCTCACAAGCGGCCATACTCGATACATGCACGAGCATCGCGGAAATTCGCCAAGAGATTAAGGTCGCACTCGACTTTGCGCGCAAAGTCGGCAATCGCCACGCCGAACAGGCCTTTGTCACCTATCGGCAGCTTGTCTGCGCCCTGGAGGGCAATACCAGCCGCCCGGGAACCTTCGATGATGACAACTTCAATGAACAAGCGCATCTCGCGGCTGTTAAAACAAACTCGATGGCCTTGTGCTATTTCCATATTTACCGCGCTCTGGCGGCCTGCTTGTTCAACGATGAGGACGCGTTGATCCTTCATGCGGAGGCAGCAACGACCCTTTCACCCTACATTGCCGGCTTTTACCCAACCGCTCTGGCGAACGTACTGCACTCCTTGTCGCTGTGCCTGCAAGCGAGAACGGCAATCGACGACGAGCGAGCCGCCCTGATCGCACAACTGGACGCGAATCAGGCCTGGCTTTCCGCCCGAGCCGCCGATGCGCCCATGAACTTCAGCCACCTTCACAGCCTTGTGGAGTCGGAACGGTTGGACATCCTGAATCATCCCTGGGAAGCGCAGCAGGCCTACGAACAGGCGATGCGTTTGGCGAAAGCAAATCAACGCCCTTGGCACTCAGCAATGATCACGGAGCGGGCCGGGCTCTTTTATCTCCGTCGAGGGTTGGAAAAAGCCGGGCGCGCATTGCTGGCCCAAGCCTACGATCTTTATCTACAATGGGGGGCAGACGCGAAAGTGGACGTGATGCGCGACGAGTTCCCTTTTGTCGGCATCGCCGCCGGTATTCCTCACTGCTCGTCAGTTGGCAAGAGCACCTCTTCTGCCACGGATCATGGTTCTCTCGATTACGAGGCGCTGCTGAGGGCCTCCCAGGCGTTGGCTTCCGAAACCTCCCTGTCACGATTGGTGTCGCTGGTCGTGAAATTGGTTGCTCAATTGACTTCTGCAACGGATGTGCGATTTCTGCTTCGGAATGAAGAGAATGATTGGTTCTTGGAGGGAGGTTTACTTGAATCCGAGCAACTAAAACGCATGCCTGTCGCCGAAGCCACGAGCATGGGGCTTATTCCGGCCAGTGCTTTCCGATTGGGGGTAAAATTACATAACCCCTTGATATCGGATGATGCCGTGCTTGATACTCGCTTCGCTGGTGATCCGTATTTCGCCAAACTGTCACTATGCTCCCTGTTCACGTTGCCGATATCAGTACAGGGACGGCTCAGCGCGGTCCTGATGCTGGAGAATCGCCAATATCGCGCCGCATTCACAGTTGCACGGACGGAAACAATGTCCATACTCTGCGGCCAACTCGCGATATCGATCGAAAATGCCAGACTCTACCAGTCCCTTGAACGCAAGGTTGAAGAGCGCACCCGTGAGATCGAGGAAGCAAACCGAAAGTTGGAGGTGTTAAGTGTTACCGATGGTCTTACTGACCTTGCAAATCGGCGTAAGTTCGACGAGGCTTATTTAGAGGGCTGGAGGATGGCCGCTCGTCTCGGCTTGCCATTCTCCGTAGCCATGCTCGATGTCGACAATTTCAAACTCTACAATGACCGGTATGGCCATCAGGCTGGCGATGTGTGCTTGCAACGCATAGCCGCTACGTTAAAAGCCTCGGTGCGGCGAGCCGGAGAGCTTGCGGCCCGTTACGGCGGCGAAGAGTTCGTCGTCATGCTTCCCGGGCGCCATGAAGTCAACGCCATGGAAATTTCTGAAATTATCCGGGAGGCGGTTGAGAAACTTCGTATCCCTCATGAAAAAAATGGTGGGATCGGCGTGGTCACCGTCAGCATCGGTGTAGCCTCCTGCTTTCCCAATCAAAACGACAACCACATCAAGTTGTTGCAGCAGGCGGATGCGTCATTGTATAAAGCCAAATCAATGGGGCGGAATCAGGTCGTCGTGATGTAAAAAATGTGCAACGGGGGCAGGCGAATACTGGATCATGCAATGGGCTCCAAGAAACTCCAAGAAGAACTTGCGCTCCTGAAAGAAGAAAACTCACGCCTCAAATCTATCCTCGATTCGCATGATATTGCCTGGGAAAAGGATCTCGCCCAAAACACACAAAAGCCAATGTCCGTTACGGGAAAGGAACCCTGCGCCAACGGAATGACCCCAGCTGAAAAGATCGCATTATTCAGACGTCTCTTTCGAGGGCGCCAAGATGTATACCCGTTGAGGAGGGAATCAGCGAAAACAGGTAAAGTCGGGTACTCACCTGCATGCAGCAATGAATGGCGTCCTGGGGTATGCAATAAACCGCGAGTAAAATGCGCTTCCTGCGACAACAGATCGTTGAAGCCGGTAACTGATACCCAGATTTATGACCACTTGACGGGCAA
Organism: Desulfovibrionaceae bacterium; assembly: GCA_963674665.2. GTDB lineage: Bacteria > Desulfobacterota > Desulfovibrionia > Desulfovibrionales > Desulfovibrionaceae. The sequence continues at coordinate 603,953 of CAXXPL010000004.1, forward strand.
GCAAACCATGGGGGGCTACCCGTTGCTGCCCGATGATACGTGTTTGTTTTTGGCTGTTGATTTCGACAAGGCTGAGTGGCGTAACGACTCCACGGCCTTCATGGAATCTTGCCGTGAAATCAATGTCCAAGCTGCATTGGAAATATCACGGTCCGGCAATGGCGCTCATGTTTGGATCTTCTTTTCGGAAGCAGTTTCGTATGCGTCTTAACAGGCCCACCTGAGAGGTGGAAGCTGAAGAGAGGGTGGGTTCCAATGGGCGAGTGCAGAAAAAATATTCAATAAATTCAAATAATAAAAGCGGCCTCAAGGGCCGCTTTGCTTTTTGGTTTCCACTGTATTTTCAGTGAGTTGCAAGCTTACTTTTTAAGATTACTAATTATTTCAATCAGTTAAATGGCGGAGAGGGTGGGATTCGAACCCACGTGCCGGTTACTCACCGACAACTCGATTTCGAGTCGAGCGCGTTACGGCCAACTTCGCTACCCTCTCCGCATCAAGGAACAGCGGGAAACAGAAACAAATATTTTGCCCGAGAAGCAGGCGGTTGGCAAGGAAATAATTGCGGTTTGTCAGAAGTTTCTGAAAGGGGGAGCCCGAGGGGGAGGATCTCTTGCAAGAGGTTTCCCCCTCGGAAAAACTATTCTTTCTTCCTTTTCAATCTTCTCTTCGCTTCTGAAAAAAATTCCGCAGCAGGTCGGAGCACTGTTGCTGCAGCACGCCCCCAACGATCCAGAACTGGTGGTTCAGGAAGCGCAGGGTGGGGAATTCCAGTTGCGAGAGCAGGGCGCCGGTCTTGGGGTCGTGGGCGCCGAAGATCACTCCGGCCACCCGCGCCTGCACCAGGGCTCCGGCGCACATCATGCACGGCTCCAGGGTCACGGCCATGATGGAGCCGGGCAGGCGGTAGTTGCCCGCCTTGATGGCTGCGGCGCGCAGGCAGCGGATCTCGGCGTGCCCGGTGGGGTCGTTGCTGGTGAGAGGGGCGTTGCAGGCCGAGGCCAGGAACTCTCCCTGGCTGTCGATGAGAACCGCCCCCACAGGTACCTCGTCCAGGGCCACGGCCTCCTGGGCCGCGAGCAGGGCCTGCCCAATGAGGGATTCCCAATCCCAGGAGCCGGGGAGCGCGTCCGGCGCCACAGGCAGGGGGCGCGGCACTACCTAGCGCTCCTTGAGATAGCGAATTGCGTTGGCGAACAGTTCGGTGCCGAGCACGCAGGACTCGCCCCTTGTCCAACCGGGATGGTTGGTGGGGTGGTTGTATGCCTCGGGGTGCGGCATGAGCCCCAGGATGCGGCCCGAGGGGTCTGTGAGCCCGGCGATGCCCCTTGGCGAGCCGTTGGGGTTGGCAGGGTAGCACATTGTGGGGGCGCCGGTTTCCGCGTCGGCATAGGACAGGGCCACAAGGTTCTCCTGCTCAAGCATTTCCAGGGTGGCGTCGTCCCGGCACACGAGCTTGCCCTCGCCGTGGCGCACGGGCAGGTAGAAGTCGCTCGATGCCCTTGGTGAACACGCATGGGCTCTGCTGGTTCACGTTCAGATGCACCCAGCGGTCCTCGAAGCGGGCGGAGTCGTTGTTTCCGAGGGAGACCTGGCGCTCGAAGTACTTGCCGCCGAGGGCCGGGAGCAGGCCGAGCTTCACCAGGAGCTGGAAGCCGTTGCAGATGCCCAGGATGATGCCGCCGTCATCGAAAAAGGCGCGCAGGGCGTCGATGAGGGGCTGCTTGTCGGCTATTTTGGCGTGACGCCAGCGCAGGGCGGCCGCCTGGGCGGCTCCCAGATCGTCGCCATCCAGAAAACCGCCTGGAAAGACCAGGAAGTTGAAATCAGCGAGGGACGTGCGGCCGACAACGAGGTCGGAGAAAAAGGCGATCTCCGCGGCGTCGGCGCCCGAGGTTCTGGCCGCGTGGGCCGATTCCACCTCACAATTGGTGCCATATCCTGTGATAACCAGGGCGCGTGCCTGGGCCATGTGGCGTCTCCCTTTAGGCGATGTATCTAAAAATTGTCTTGACGTGGCCTTATTCTTTAGCGAAACAGAAGTTCCAGGACCAGGGGCAAAAAACTCCCGTTGCCGGAAAAACATCCGGAGGTGTAAGTCCCGCAGGAGCGGGGCGTACGCAACCGGGCGTCTCCAGTGGCGAACCATAGTTCGCCAGGCGAAAGCCGTCAATAAAAGAGACGGGCCTGGATGGGAAGGAAGTGCCCCGGGACGTGATCATCGCTTGGAAATGCATGCCATCTGGTGCGCTTTCGCCCGATTCGCGCGGTTTGTGTCGAACTCTATTGTCACGCATGCATTCAGCGACACGGAACCCGCTTCGAGCGGGGCGTTGCCAATGGCAGTGAGCTGGCCGGAGAATGTTGCCGGCAAAAGGTGTTTCCCTTGGGGAGCGCCTGATGTGAGTCCCGATGTCCTGATGGCCAAGAAATATTGGAAATCGTAGCAGTAAAAAATGCAGGGGTACCATGAAAACCAAGTTCATTTTCGTCACCGGCGGCGTGTTGTCCTCCCTGGGCAAAGGTCTGGCCGCCGCGTCCCTGGGCGCTTTGCTCATCGCGCGCGGCCTGAAGGTAACCATTCAAAAGCTCGATCCCTACATCAACGTCGATCCCGGGACCATGAACCCCTTTCAGCACGGGGAGGTGTACGTCACCGAGGATGGTGCCGAGACCGACCTTGACTTGGGGCACTACGAGCGATTTCTGGGCATCCACACCAGCCAGGGGAACAACTACACGTCGGGCAGCATCTACAACAAGGTTATCACCAAGGAGCGCAGGGGCGACTATCTCGGCGGCACCGTGCAGGTCATCCCCCACGTCACGGACGAGATCAAGCAGGCCGTGCTCAGCCTGGGCAACGACGACCTGGACGTGGCCATCATCGAGATCGGCGGCACTGTGGGCGACATCGAGGGGCTTCCCTTTCTCGAGGCCATCCGGCAGTTGCGCGGTGACCTGGGCAAGGAGAACATCCTGTATCTGCACCTGACCCTTGTGCCTTACATCCGTGCCGCCGGAGAGCTGAAAACCAAGCCCACCCAGCACAGCGTCAAGGAGCTGCGCGGCATCGGCATTCAACCGGACATCATCCTCTGCCGTTGCGAGATGGACCTGGAGCCCGACCTCAAGGCCAAGATCGCGCTGTTCTGCAACGTGGACAAGGACGCGGTGTTCACCGCCGTGGACGTGAACAACATCTATGAAGTGCCGCTTCGGTTCTACGAAGAGGGGCTGGATCAGAAGGTGGCCATCATGCTCCGCCTTCCGGCCAAAAACCCCAAGCTGCAGCCCTGGCGCCAGTTGGTGCACACGCTGCAGAACCCCACGGGCGAGGTCAGCATCGGCATCGTGGGCAAGTACGTCGATCTGAAGGAGGCCTACAAAAGCCTGCACGAGGCTCTGGTGCACGGCGGCGTGGCCAACGACGTGTCCATCCGCATCGTGTACGTCAACTCCGAGGAAATCACGGAAAAGAACGTGGCCAAGAAGCTGGCCAAACTGGACGGCATCCTCGTACCCGGAGGCTTCGGCAACCGCGGCATCGAGGGCAAGATCCTGGCCATTCAGCATGCCCGCGAAAACAAGATCCCGTTCTTTGGCATTTGTCTGGGCATGCAGTGCGCTGTGCTGGAGTTCGCGCGCAACGTGCTGGGCCTGTCCGCCAACTCCCAGGAGTTCGACCCCAACACCGAGCACCCCGTCATCTATCTGATGAAGGAGTGGTATGATTTCCGCCGGGATACCGTTGAGAAACGTTGCGAGGGCTGCGACATGGGCGGCACCATGCGCCTGGGCGCCTATCCCTGCGTTCTCAAGCCCGATACCCGCGCACACGAGGCATATCAGGAGAAGCGCATCGACGAGCGTCACCGTCACCGTTACGAGTTCAACAAGAAATACGCGGACGACCTGGCAAAGGCGGGTATGATCATCAGCGGCCTGTCCCCGGACGAGTCCCTGGTGGAGATCATCGAGTTGCCCGACCACCCATGGTTCGTGGGTTGCCAGTTCCATCCGGAGTTCAAGTCCAACCCCATGCGCCCGCACCCCTTGTTCCGCGAGTTCATCAAGGCGGCGAAGCTCAAGAAAGGCTAGGAAGTCTGACAAGCGTTTTGCAGGGGGAGGCCTTTTTTCAAAAGGCCTCCCCTCGCGCTTTTCTCTCCCAGGACCTCGAGGTTCGAGGCTTTGTGAAGCCTGTCGGCCCTGAATAAACCGAAGGTATCATCTATTTTCTTGTAATATCATTGTATTTTTGAATCCAATCTGTTTGTGCACGGATGTGAATGCGTTCACTTCCATGACATTATTCAACAGGTTTCATCAGGAGAATGATTCCTGGATTTTTAAATATTTCAAGCTGTTGGAGGATGTTGCCAGTTGTTTTACGCTTCTCCACTGGACAAATTTTCTCCGGCTGGCGATAATGCATGTTTTGTTGGTTGAATTCTGGTGAGATACCGCATATTCGGCCTTTAGAGCATTTGAACTTTGAAAAAGTTCTACCGCTCGGCAAGGAATTGCCCGCAAATCCTTGCCGCGAAATGCGTTAACGACGTTGACTGGGGTGCGAACCGCCCGACATAACCACTGGCTTGGAGAAGCATGATGCAGAGAACCCCCCGGACAAGGCGCGCCTTCGGCAACATCAACCGCAGGGCCCTGGCGTTGGCCAAATCCGTGCGGATGCTCGTGCTGGACGTGGACGGTGTGTTCACGGACGGCGGGTTGTATTTCGACCGCGAAGGCATGGCCATGAAACGCTTCAATGTCCAGGACGGGCTCGGGGTGAAGCTTGCCCAGGCCGCCGGCATCGAGGTGGCGGTGATCACGGGTCTGAACGCCCCCGCTGTGGGGTTTCGGGTCAAGGAGCTGGGCATCGAGGAATATTTCGCGGGACGCGTGAAAAAACGCGAGGCCCTTCTGGACATATGCGGTCGCAAGGGGCTGGAGCTCCCTGAGCTGGCCTACCTGGGAGACGACTGGGTGGACCTCGCCCCCATGGAACTGGTCGGCCTGCCCATGGCTGTTGGCAATGCCGTTCTCGAGGTCAGGCGCAAGGCTGCCTGGATCTCCAATGCCCCTGGTGGCGGGGGCGCGGTGCGCGAAGCGGTCCGATTCATCCTCATGGCGCAGAACCGCCTGGATGACGTGTTGAAATCCTGGAGTTGAATCTTGCGGCGAATCCTTTTTATCCTTGGACTTCTTGTTCTGGCCCTGATAGCGGGGGCGTGGTACTGGTGGGTGCAGAGCAAGACCGCCGAGACCCTGAAACAAGCCGCCTCGAAAGCCGCTGAAGTGGGGCTGGAGGGCGGAGGTCTGGACGTGGACCTCTCCCTCAAGGGCATCACCCTCTCCCACGGGGAAAAGGGGGAGATGCACTGGCAGCTCACGGCCGAAGGCGCGCAGTACGTGCAGGATGCCGGAACGGTCCAGGTGGAGCGCCCCACCATCGTGTACAAGGTCGCGGACAGTGGCGAGGAGCTCACCGTGCATGCGCCCTTGGGAAGCATCTATCAGGGGGAGGAGAAGGCCAAGCTCTGGCCCGAAGTGAACGCCACCTACCAGGACAACAAGCTCTCCGCCGGGGAACTGCTGTATGACGGGAAGGAGCGGATCATCCACCTCAGTGGCGGAGTGCGGCTCGAAGGGCCCAAGTTCAAGGCCCAAACCTCCCGCTTGCGTTTCAATCTCCCTCGTGATGAGATAGTGGCGGAAGCGGGCGTCAACGCCACAGTGTATGTGGCGCCCTGGTTCGATGAAGAAAAGGTGAAGCAATGATGAATCGTTTTATCGCCTTGCTGGCTTTTTGTTGCATCGCCCTGTTTGCGCAGGGCGCTCCCGCAGGGACCGTGCCCGTGAACATCCAGGCCGATACCATGCGTTACAGCCCCTCGGGCAAGGAAGTGGTCTTCAAGGGCAACGTGAAGGTCACCCGCCAGGATGTCACCATTAACGCGGAGACCATCACCATATATCTGGGCGGGGAAGCCAAGAGCGAGCCCGGCGGCATCGCGGCCATGGACCCGGGAGCCATCCGTAAGATCGAGGCCACCGGCGGCGTTCGCATCGACTACCAGGGCAAGAAGGGCAAGTGCGCCAAGGCCACCTATCAGGTCCTCCAGGGCTTGCTGGTCATGGACGGCGATCCGGTTCTCTCGGACGGGCAGAACAGCATCACCGGCCATCAGATCAAGTTCTACCTCAAGGAGAACCGCAGCGAGGTGGTTGCCGGAAAGGGGCAGCGCGTGAACGCCACCTTCCATGCCCCGGACACATTGAAGGTCCCGGGGAAGAAGGATCAATGAGAAGTCTTCGCGCTGACGGGTTGGTGAAGCGCTACGGCAAGCGCCAGGTGGTCAACGATGTGGCGCTGCATCTGGAGCAGGGGCGCATCGCCGGACTGCTGGGCCCCAACGGTGCCGGCAAGACCACGACGTTCTACATGCTCGTGGGCATTCTCAAGCCCAATGAGGGCAATGTCTATCTGGACGGCGAGTTGATCACCCACTGGCCCCTGCACGAACGGGCCAGCAAGGGTGTCAGCTATCTTCCCCAGGAAAGCTCTGTGTTCAAGAAGCTCACCGTGCGTCAGAACCTGGACCTCATCCTCCAGTACACGAAACTTTCCAAGAAGGAACGCAAGGACCGGGCCGCCGAGCTCATGACCGAGCTGGGTATAGAACCTCTCGCGGAGCAGAAGGCCCTGCATCTCTCCGGTGGAGAGCGGCGGCGTCTCGAGATCGCCCGTGCCTTGATCCTCAAACCCGACTATATTCTTCTGGACGAGCCCTTTGCCGGTATCGATCCCCTGGCCGTCGACGATATTCAAAATATTATCAGGGGATTGCGGGACAAGGGGATTGGAGTGCTCATCTCCGATCATAATGTCAGGGAGACATTGACCATTTGCGATCGGGCCTATCTTGTGTATGAAGGCCGAATCATTTTGGATGGAACCCCCGACGACATTGTCCGCGACGACCGCGCCAGAAGGGTCTACCTGGGCGAAGGTTTCAGGCTTTGAGCCGCTTCGCCCACGCCCTGCCTTCCCCATTTTCCACCATGTTAAGCGTTCGTGTTGCAAGCACGCGGTGTATGTGGCAATAATGTTCTGCGGGGAGAAGGGACAGTCGCGACTGGAATTTGAAATTAAGGCCCGCTCGTTGCATGCGCGGCGGCGGTTTGAAATGCACACGGTGCGCCTCCTGGCGCTGGAAACCAAGAGCAGATAACGCGAATATGGCATTAGAACTCAGGCAACAGCTCAAGCTCTCTCAACAGCTGGTGATGACCCCCCAGCTCCAGCAGGCCATCAAACTCCTGCAGCTTTCACGGTTGGAGCTTTTGGAGACCGTGCAACAGGAAATGCTTGAGAATCCTTTCCTGGAGGAGCACGCCGAAGAGCACTCCCAGGAAACACCTGAGGAAAAGCCGCAGCCGACTGTCCAGGAAGGCCACATGACGGGCAGCGAGGCCGAACTCGCCCGCAACGCCGACTGGGAGGACTATCTTGGAGACTTTTCGAGCACCTCCCGCCAGATGCAGGTGCGTGAGAGCGAGTCCCAGGAGCAACTCTCCTTTGAGGGTCGCTACGCGGTAAAGCCTTCCCTCGACGGCCACCTGGAATGGCAACTGCGCCTCTCGGACATGAACGAGAAGCAGATGGAGATCGGCGAAGCGGTCATCGGCAACCTGGACTCCAACGGCTACCTCAAGGCCAGCGCTTCCGAGCTGGCCGAAATGGCGCACACAACAGAGGACGAGGTGGAGGTGGTCCTGCGGGCCATGCAGCTTTTCGACCCGGTGGGGGTGGCGGCCCGCACCCCGCAGGAGTGTCTGCTCGTACAACTGAGGGTATTCAAGCTGGATAACGACCCGGTGCTCGTGGAACTGGTCAAGGAGCACCTCGAGGACCTGGAGAAAAAGCGCTACAAGCCTCTGTGCCGCAAGTTCAAGATCAGCATGGAGGACATCAAGGAATACCTGATGTTGCTGCAGAAGCTCGACCCCATGCCCGGGGCGAGTTTCGGAACCGGCGAGCCTTTCTACGTCAGCCCGGACGTTTATGTGTACCGGTTTGACGACGATTTTATGATATTATTGAACGACGAGGGGTTGCCCAAGCTGCAACTCAATTCTTATTATATGGATTCCCTGCAGAATAATGCCGACAAGGACAAGGACTACATGCAGGAGAAGATGCGCTCGGCCATGTGGTTGATGAAAAGTCTGTACCAACGTCAGCGCACGCTTTATAAGGTAACTGAGAGTATCGTCAAATATCAGAGGGAATTTTTCGAACATGGTGTCACCCGGCTCAAACCCCTGATTCTCAAGGACGTGGCCGAGGATATCAGCATGCACGAATCCACCGTGAGCAGGATAACCACCAACAAGTATGTGGCGACTCCCCACGGCATTTATGAACTGAAGTTTTTCTTCAACAGCGGTCTGGGATTGGACGACGGCTCCCAAATGGGATCGGAAAGCGTAAAAGCGACGATCAAACAGCTGATAGGTGAGGAGAATCCCAAAAAGCCCTTGAGTGACGAAAGATTGGCCGAGATTTTAAAGGACAAGCTGCAGGTGAACATAGCGCGCAGAACTGTGGCCAAGTATAGGACCGCTCTCAATATCGCCTCCTCGTCCAAACGCAAGGTGGTTTTTTGACCACTTCGCCGGACAGGATTATCAGATAGAAACGAGATCAAGGAGGATTGGCATGAACATCAACTTTACGTTCAAAAACTTCGAGCCTTCCGACCATCTGAAGAAGTACGCGCAACGACGTTTCGAAAAATTATTGAAGTTTACGAGCAGCGACCCGGAGAACACCACCGTGGACGTGAACCTGTCCGTGGACAAGTTCCGCCACGTGGCCGAAGTCATCGTGGACTCCGGCTCCCTGCACATCACCGCCAATGAAAAAACCGAAGACATGTACTCCAGTATAGACATGGTGCTGGACAAGCTCGAGGCGCAGCTGCGCAAGACCCGCGAAAAGCAGAAGGACAAGCGCCGCAGCACCCGTGAAAGCAAGCCCGTGCTGATGGAGTTCATCACATACAATGAAACAGCCGAGGGAAAGCGCGAGCGCACCATCACCTCCCGCGATCACTATGAACCCAAACCCATGAGCGTTGATGAGGCCGCCATGCAGCTCGACAACCTCAACTACGAGTTCCTTGTCTTCCAGAATGCGGAGACCGAGCGGGTGAATGTGATTTATCGCCGGAAAAACAACGACTTTGGTCTTATCGACCCGGGAACATAGAAAATGAAACTTGGGGATTACCTGGACAAGGATCTGGTTCTGCCGGATCTTGAAGCAAAGACGAAAACCGAGGTACTGGCGGAGCTCATCCGGCCCATTGCCGAGAAGATACCTGGTTTTAACGCGGACAAGGCCCACAAGGTCTTGCTGGAGAGGGAATATCTGGGCACCACGGGAATTGGCGACGGAGTTGCCATTCCGCACGGAAAGCTGGATAGCCTGGACGACATCATTCTCGTTGTAGGGCGCAGCACCGGTGGAGTGGATTTCGAAGCCCTGGACTTCAAGATGTGCAGGATATTCTTTCTCGTTCTCGCTCCCGAGCAGGTCGCGGGGGTGCACCTGAGGATTCTGGCGCACATTTCCAGGCTGCTCAAGGACGACGGATTCAGGGAATCTTTTCTGGCGGCAGCCGACCAGAACGAGCTTTGGAACCTCTTGTCCCAGACCTGATGATTACGGCCGGGAACTTCATGTTCCCGGCCTGACTTTCTTTTTTTTTGTGTGGAGGAGTTGCATGGAGCAGGTGTCCAACTACCCCCTGCTGCTTGTCACGGGACTGTCCGGCGCTGGAAAAAGTACTGTTCTCAACGTGTTCGAGGACTTGGGCTTTTTTACGGCGGATGGTCTTCCGGCGAGCATGGCGCCCAAGTTGGCCAGCCTGTTCCTGGATCAGCGGGACAAACGCTACAAGGGGCTCGTCCTTGGCCTGAACATCCGCCAGGGAGAGGTGCTCGGCGAGCATTACGGAAACTGGCAGCTGGCCCTGGAGGAGATCCGGGAGCTTGGCCTCTCCCCACAGATCCTCTTCGTGGAAGCCAGAACCGAAGTGCTGGTGCAGCGCTATGCCACCACCAGACGTCCTCATCCCATGGAGGGGGCGGATCTGGGCCTTGAGCAGGCGATCCTTGCAGAGCGCGACCAGCTCGAGTCCTTGCGTGAAAAGGCCTCGCTCGTACTGGACACCTCGAATTACTCCATTCACGACCTCAGGCGTACGGTGCAGGGAAAATGGGCCTCCATGCAGACACCTCACGGGGGCATGCGCGTGCACATCATCACTTTCGGGTTCAAGTACGCTCCCCCTACGGAAGCGGACTTCGTCTTTGACCTGAGATTTCTGCCGAACCCCTATTTCGACGAGTCCCTTCGGGAATTGACAGGAAAGGATGAGAAGATCGCATCCTATGTCCTGGCCAAGGACCCGGGCAAGTCCTTTCTTGGAAAACTTGTGGATTTCATTCACTATGTCCTCCCCTTGTTCAATGATGAGGGTCGCTATCGCCTGACCCTGGCATTCGGATGCACGGGGGGCAGGCACAGGTCCGTGGCAGTGGCGGAACAGGTTTACGCCTCTTTGAAAAACGAAGACTATGCCGTATCCTTGGAACACAGGCACATGCACCGCGGCTGAACCCTGACCGCGAACCGGTGCGCCAACCCGTGCCTGTTTGGAGAAAATGACTCAAGCTCTAAGTGAAAACAATCTCGTGGGCGTCGTACTGGTCACACACACCGAGTATGGCGCCTGGCTGCTCAAGGCCGCGGAAATGATCCTCGGGCCTCAGGAGCACTGTACTTCCGTGAGTGTCGATGTCTCCCAGGAGGTCGACGCCACGGTCAAGAACCTGAAGGCCGCGGTGAAGAATTGCGACACCGGCAATGGCGTGATGCTGCTCACCGACATGTTCGGTGGGACTCCCACCAACATGAGCCTCTCCCTGCTGGGTGCGGGCAAGCTGGAGGTGGTCACCGGGGTCAATCTGCCCATGCTGCTGAAGGTCCTGGGCATGCGCCAGGCGTCTTTGACCGACCTGGCACCCGTGGCCAAAGAAGCGGGCTGCAAGGGAATCGTTGTGGCTGGCGAAGTGCTGCGAAGCCGCATCAAGGACAAGTGAACGCATGTTTTGGGCCCGCATTGACAATCGCCTTGTCCACGGACAGGTCATCGAAACCTGGATCCCCTTTACCGGAGCCAGGGTGATGATCGTTGCCAATGATGAACTCTCCAAGGACGTGGTGCAGCAGGAGATCATGTCCCTGGCCATCCCCAGCGAGGTGAAGCCCTATTTCGTCGCTGTGGAGGACATCATGGACGTGCTCCGGGATGTGGGCAGGATGATCGGCAAGTCCGACGTGTTCGTGCTCTTTGCCAACTGCTGCGATGCGCAACGGGCTCTGAATAACGGACTGAGCATCCCGTCCATAAACGTGGGCAATCTCCACTACGGGCCTGGCAAGCGGCAGGTCCTGGCGCACGTCGCCCTGTCCAGCGAGGACGAGGTCTGCCTCAGGTCCTTTGTGAAGCAAGGTATAGAACTAGACTTCCGGTGCATCCCCTCGGAAAAGGTCCAGGTGAAATTGCCATGGTGATTTCCTCTCTTCCCGCCCCAATCTGGATGTTCGCCATCGCTTTTTTTTTGCCCTGTTTTCATTGATGCGGTTCGCCGTGAACCTCGGCATCCTGGAACGGCCCCTGACGCAGGGGCTGTTGTGGGGGGCGGTGACCGGCGACCTGCACACGACCCTGGGCATAGCAGTATTTTTCGAACTCTTCTGGCTTGATCAGATTCCTGCCGGGACATACATCCCCCCCAATTCCCTGCTTTCGACGCTCCTGTCCTTCAGCCTTGTCCAGTTCTTTGATCTGCGCGACCCCGGGCTCATCGTCTACCCCCTGGCCCTGAGCGTCCCCTTTGCCCTGTTCGGAAGCAAGATCGAATACTTCCAACGCCGCTGGCAGGATGCGGGGCACAGCTCGCTTCTCCGCTGGCAACGCAGGTCTGGCTGGAACGTAAGTAACCGAAAACCTGAACGTTTGCTGTACACTTCCCTGGTGCAGCAATTTGTTATGAATTTCACGCTGTTCATTCTTGGCCAGTTGTTCCTGCTGGGAGTGCTGTATTTTCTGATGTCCCCGGATGTCAGGAAAGCTATAGTACTTCCAATAAGTTGGCCTCATCTCTGGTTTGTTGCCGCCCTGGGGGGAATGCTCGCTTTGCGTACCAAACGCTCCTACAGCATTCTGGCCGCTGGGGTGGGGTTGTTGACCCTGGTCAGTTTTTTCTAGGCTAATACATTGAATTCCCGAAGGATGGTGCGGATACCGCCATCCTGGTCCTGTTCCGATTTGTTTCCACCGGTTTCAGCGGCATACATTTTCATTTTTTTTTGGTAAGAAGGCGGGAAAATACTCACGCCCCATGCCCGTCAGGGGGGAAACCACTTGGCAGCGACCAAAGATTGTGCTATTTGGCGCAAGCTTCGTTGCATTGGTTTCAGGAGCGGAATTTTCGAGGGAGCAGTTAACAGCTGCTTATTGACAAAGAACATACATTCTTAGCAGGAGGCCTTCTATGTCCATTTTGATTTACGGTCACATGAATCCGGATACCGACAGCATCATCTCCGCCATCGCGATTGCCGACTTCTGGACCAAGTCCGGCAGGGGCGAGGCCAAGGCTGTCGCCCAGGGCACCACCACCCCGGAATCCAATTTCGTGCTGGAGAAGTTCGGCCTGACCGCTCCCGAGGTTGTGACCACCTACGCCGACCAGCAGGTCGTGCTGGTCGACCACTCCGACCTGGCTCAGAGCCCCGCTGACATCGCCAAGGCCGAAATCCTGGGCATCGTCGACCACCACAAGCTGGGTGACGTGACCACCTCCAATCCCCTGGAGATGTGGGTTTGGCCCGTGGGCTGCACCGGCACCGTGATCTACAACATGTACAAGTTCGAGGGCATCGAGATCCCCAAGAACATCGCCGGCGGTCTGCTCTGCGCCATCCTGAGCGACACCGTCATGTTCAAGTCCCCCACCTGCACCCCCAAGGACAAGGAGGCAGTCGAGGCCCTGGCCAAGATCGCCGGTGTGGACGACTATATGGCTGTCGGCATGGAGATGTTCAAGGTCAAGAGCGCTGTTGAAGGCGCCCCCATGCGCGACCTGGTTTTCCGCGACTACAAGGACTTCGACATGTCCGGCAACAAGGTCGGCATCGGCCAGCTGGAAGTCGTGGACCTGTCCATCCTGGACGCGGTCAAGGACGGCCTGTACGAGGAGATCTCCAAGGTCAAGGCCGAAGGACGCCACAGCGTGTTCCTGATGCTCACCGACATCATGAAGGAAGGCACCGAGCTGCTGATCGTGTCCGACGATCCCTCCGTGGTGGAGAAGGCCTTTGGAAAGGGCGGCGATAAGAGCGTCTGGCTGGACGGCGTCATGAGCCGCAAGAAACAGGTCGTTCCTAACTTCGAGAAGGCCTTTGCCGGCTAGTTCCTCAAAGCTTTGAAAGTATCATGGGGAGTCCTTCGGGGCTCCCTTTCTTTTGGTGCGCCCGGCAGGGCGCGTGGTGCGTGAGCACCATCCGGGCAGGTGTGGTGCCTGCCTGGTGACTTGGAGGTGAAAGCCCTCCGCAGGCCCGACAAGGGAACTGCTAGCCGGACGGCAAGGGTGTCCATCGCGAGATGGAATCCGAAGGAAGCCGCAGGCAAAATGCTTACCCGACGAACAGAAAACGCATACGAGGCGGTCATGCTGGGTGAGAAGGCTGATATCTTCAAAGCCCGATACTTGTACGGAAAGTATGGACATATATGCGGCGGGTATAAGCGGGAAGGTCGCGCGCATTACCCGGGGAGATCTGTCTTCCTGCCACGTGCTACCGGCGTGGCAACGCGCCGGGATGGGAAGACAGAAGTCAGCAGAGGCCATAGTAGTCGACCTAACCACTCGACGAAGGGCCAAACCTGCCAAGCGAGGCATGAACACTGTCTTCTGTTTGGATGGAGCAGATGCCCGTAAGGGGCCTTAAAGCTGGAAGTAACGGACGGAATCCGTGAGGTGAGGCTGGGTGCTTATAGTCCGACAGGCATTCAGAGAAATGACGCCAAGCAGGCAGGAACCGCCGTGGTACGGACCGTATGCCCGGTTGTGTGTGAGGACGGGGGGCGCGAGCCCCCCTCCTACCCGATGAAAGTCCAGTGGGGGGGCGTGGCTTCGAGTGCCTGAGCGAAAGGTAGAAAATACTTGCTCCGCAAGCGGCGCAAATCTCGAGTGGAATGAAAAAAGCGGGGAGGGGGATCAGGCCACCAGGCAGACCTTGTCCTTGCCGTCGCGCTCCCGGATATACACGTTGACGTGTTCGCCGCGGTCAGTGACCACGCGCTTGCCCACATAGTCAGGCTGGATGGGCAGCTCGCGGTGCCCCCTATCCACCAGCACGAGCAGCTCCACCAGATTGGGGCGGCCGAAATCCAGCACCGCCTCCAGTGCGGCGCGGATGGTCCTCCCGGTGAACAGGACGTCGTCCACCAGCAGCACCTCCCGCCCCTCGATGGAAAAGGGGATATCGGTGTGGTTGATCATGGGTTGGAGATCGAGGCTGGTCCAGTCATCCCGGTAGAGGTTGATGTCCAGACGCCCCAGCGGGAGATCGCGTCTGGTCTTCGTGTCGAGAATGGCCTTGAGGCGGTTGGCGATGTCCGCGCCACGGCGCTGAATGCCTATGAGAACCAGATCCAGGCATTCGCCATGGGAGGCGATGACCTGTTCGGCCAGATCCTCAAGGGAGTTCCGCATTTCGGTGGCGGTCAAAATGTCTTTGCAGTCTTTCATTGTATTCTACCGGAATCCTTTTGCACCCCCGCGCAAGGCAATGATTTTGAATCGATGTTCATGAATGAAAACGATTCTTTGCGCGGATAGTGTTGCCGATGTCCTCGTATTGTAACAATTGAAGTACGCAACACTGAACAGCACAAATCCATAATAAGCATTTTCACCCCACAATGTCGAGAGGTGCTGCAGCGTAAAATACTGCCCATGCCCCGTATTGCCTTGGTAACTTCAGCACCTTGGAAATACGGTACGTTGCACAAGCCTTTTTATCGGCTCATGCTTTGGGGCCCCACTCCCCAACAAGCTCCTTCTCCTTGTTGGTCAAGTGGGAGTACCACATGTCGCAAAAAAAGGAATAATGACCGCTTTGCAGGTCACGGAGAAAGTTGGACCCCCGCTGCCAGGGCTTGGGTCCCTGGAAATGGATGATTCTGCCCTGGCTCTTGGAGTGGGTCAGGAAAGGAGGGCAGTTGAAAATCTGGTCGAATCTGATGATGCGCTTCCCGAAAAAGTAGTTGAGCAGCGGCTGGTCATAGTTGTTCAACCGGTGGAGGTTCTGCTGGCAGAACGCGAGAAAATTGTGAATGTAGTCGTTTTTCCTGAACCGCTCCAGGTTGAAGAGTACGACCCCGGAGTTGAAATACCAGATGGGGAAGGGCATCTTGATCAGGTATTTCCTCTCGTTGTGCACATATCCCAGGATTTCGTAGTCGCTGAAAAACGGGATGGTCTCCTCCTTGGCCATGGCCAGGTAGGCGGGGCGCATTTCAAAAAGCTCGTCAAAGGGCTTGTGGAAGATGATGTCGCAATCGCAGTAGAGTACCCGGTCGTGTTTGGCCAGCTCGGGCACCAGGGCGAGCTCGAGCTTGAGAAAGGCGCCGATGGCGCGGTGGTATTTGGCCGGGACGTTGCTTTCGTTCAGAAAGGGTTTGTAATGGATGAGTTGGACGTTCAGGTCGCTGAGGCTGTCCAGGATGTCTCCCTCGCCGCCGCTGGTGATGACGCACAAATCCGCCTTCGGGTAAGTTTGCCGCAATGTGCGGATGGCCACTGTGAGCAGCAGTTGAAACCTGATGTTCGTGTCCAGGCAGAAAACGATTTTCATGGCACCTCTGCGCGTTGTCGGCCGAAAGCCTGCCTCATGTGATCACAATCAGTGCCGCGTGTCCGTGATGCCCATGGGCCGTGTCCCTTGGGGCATGCGGAAAAATGAACGCAAGCTTTGAAATCACAACAACTCTTTTCTAGCTCAACTCAGACTGCTTTGCAATTCGAGCAGGTTGAGTACCTCGTTCCATATTTGTCAAACAGGTGAATTTTTATTAAGGATGACAAAAACCGAGTGAAATACTCTGTAATATCTTAACATCCTGACTTTATGTGAATTTGTTTCTATGGCGACGAGAATGCCAGAAACGGCATATTTTCTAGTTTTGTCAATGGTATTGATAAATGTCGATGCTATTGACCTGGATCAATTGACATCACTTTATCCTGCCCTTATCTACATCCCATACCGACACCATGGAGGAATGCATGTTTGAATTGACACCTAATGCGAAGAAAGAATTGGACGCGTACTTCGCGGACAAGGAAAAATCTCCTATTCGGATCTATCTCGCTCCCGGGGGCTGAGCGGGTCCCAGGCTTTCTTTGGCTCTGGATGAGTCAAACGACAATGACGAGATTTTTGACGCCGATGGATTCACTTTTTGCATCGAAAAGCCCCTGGTCAAGCAGGTCAGTTTCCTGCGTGTGGATATCACGTACATGGGGTTCGTCGTGGACTCCGATATGCAACTGGCCTCCAGTGGCGGCAGTTGCGGCTCCAGTTGCGGCGTAGGTGGTTGCGGCAACTAGCGGGCTTTTCAAACCGACTTGTTCAGCGAGGGGAGCGGCTCTTCAGAGTCGCTCCCCTCGCGTTTTTTCCTCCTGGCGCGCAATATCCACCTTTTACAGGTGGATTGCCGGTCTCCCGCGTGACGAAATACTGCAAAAGGCTTGCGCTTTTCTCCCTGTGGTGCGAACTCTCAGACATGAGGAAATCATTGCGCAGTGTGTTGCTCATCTCGGTGCTGGACAAAAACATCCTGCTGTTCAGGCGCCAACTGATCCAGACCCTGTTGGAACAGGGGGCAACGGTGCATGTTCTGGTTCCAAAAGGTGACTGCACACAGGCACTGCGAAATCTCGGCGTACATGTGCATCTATTTCCTCTGACGCGGGGCAAGGTGCACCCCTTTGCCTTGTTCAGGTCAGTCGGCTCGTTGCGCCGCCACATTGGCCGCATCGCCCCGGATCTGGTGCACAGCTTCACCCATCAGGCCAATGTTCTCACCGCCCTGGCCATGAAAGGGGCGCATGCCCATATTCCCCTTGTCCAGACCGTGTCCGGCCTTGGCGCAACCTTTATTGGTACGGACGTAAAAAGCCACGTGCTGCGTTTCATGGTGGGGCGGGTCTACACCCTGCGCCACACCGCACCCCGCGCCATGGTGTTCCAGAATCCCGACGACCATGAGTTGCTTGTTTCCCAGGGGCTGGTGCGCAACGCAACGGGTCTGTGCATTCGCGGGAGCGGGGTGGATGTGGAGCGATTCCGCCCGAATTGGTTGTCTTTGGAGGAACGCCGACAGGTCCTCGCGTCCCTGGGAGTCGCTTCGGGACGGGTGGTGGTGACCATGGCGGCCAGGCTGCTCCGGGACAAGGGGGTTCCCGAGTTCGCCGAGGCGGCCAGGAAAGTGGGGCGTTCACACCCCTACTGCGCGTTTCTGTTGGTGGGAGCCCCGGACCCGGGCAATCCCGCTTCCCTCAGTCAAAATGAGCTGTCTGAACTTGCCGATGTTCCAGGACTTTTCATGCCCGGCTGGTTGGATGACATGCCTCGAATCTGGGGAGCCAGCGACTTGGCCGTGTTACCATCCCACAGGGAGGGGCTGCCTGTGAGCCTGCAGGAGGCCCTGGCCAGCGGGCTTCCGGTGGTGGCCACTGACGTGCCCGGATGCCGTGAGGCTGTGGAGCATGGACGAACCGGGTTGCTGGTTCCCAAGACAGACGCTTCGGCCCTTGCGGCGGCACTGGATGAGCTGGTACAAGATGGCTCCAAACGTCGCGTCATGGGCCAGGCCGGCCGGGAAAAAGCCGAGCAAGAGTTCGATGGCGCACACATCGCCAGGCACTATCTGGAGCTGTATGAACGGCTGCTCGCAACCGAATGACTTTCCGACAACAACAGTGAAGCGCCCTCCGTATCCCAAGCGCCTCATGGACGTGACCATCTGTGTTCTTCTTCTGCCACTGTGGGGAGCGGGAATTCTCATTCTTGGCATGCTGTGCCTGGTTTTACAGGGGCGGCCCGTGTTTTTCGCGCAGCAACGCCCCGGCCTGCTTGGCAGGCCCTTCACCATGTACAAGCTGCGGACCATGCGCTCCGGAATTCCGGGCGTCCCTGACCAGGAAGCCGCGCGTACCACAGGGTTCGGGCGACTGCTGCGGCGCACGCACCTGGACGAGCTGCCGGAATTCTGGAACATTCTGCGGGGCGACATGAGCCTCGTGGGGCCGCGCCCCTTGCTCATGGAATACCTGCCACTGTATGATGAACGGCAGATGCGCAGACACAGAATGCGACCCGGTCTCACCGGCCTGGCCCAGGTTTCCGGTGGCAACTCGCTTTCCTGGAAAACGACTTTTGCCCTGGACCTTGCCTATGTGGAGACGGTATGTTTTATTTTGGACAGTAGGATATTGTGCAGAACCATCTCACTGCTGTTCAAAGGCAAAGTCCGTGGGCGGGAGTTTCGCCACCCGTTTCAAGGGAACGCCGGACAGGATCGAGAACGGTAGAAGAACGCATCATAGGATGTGCCATGTCTGTGCCACTCCGCCAAATTCAAACTCACAGTAAGCGGCGACACAATGAACCAGTCTCTCTATATCATCGGGGCGGGGGGCCATGGCAGGGTGGTGTTGGACGCAGCCCGGGCCATGGATTGTTTCAACAGCGTATTTTTCGTGGATCTGGATCCCGAACTTCAGGGCAGACACGTCATGAACACCGAGGTGCTTGCGGAGGTGCCCCCACCTTGCGAGGGCACCTGCGTCCACGTGGCGCTGGGCGACAACCTGCGGCGACTGGAAGTGCTCGACGACATGATCTGCAAGGGGTATGCGGCGCCTCCGATAATTCACCCCAGGGCCTGGGTTTCTCCCCACGCACGCATTGAACCCGGCTGTACGGTGCTGGCCATGGCAGTGATCAACAGCGGGGCCTTTTTGGAAAAGGGGGTCATCGTGAATACCGCGGCAGTGGTGGAGCATGACTGCCTGCTTTTGAGCGGTTCCCACATCTCCCCCGGCTGCTGTCTGTCCGGTAACGTCACTGTGGGGCGCTGTGCACACCTGGGAACCGGAAGCAGTGTCCGACCGGGAATGTTCGTGTCCGATTTCGCGGTGGTGGGCTCCGGCTCCACGGTGGTCTCGGAGATCGAGCAGAATGCCGTGGTGGCCGGAGTTCCGGCACGGCCTCTGCGCGCCAGGAAAAAGGAATTGGGCCTGTCGGGGCGCATCTTTCTTTCGCCTCCTTCCTCCGGCCCGGAGGAGCTCGAGGCGGTGCGCCAGGCCCTGGAGAGCGGCTATCTCGCTCCCATTGGCCCCGATGTCGATGCCTTTGAAAAAGAGCTGGCCGAGTATAGCGGAGTTCCCCATGCCGTTGCCGTGAGTTCAGGTACCGCGGCCCTGCACCTGGCCCTGCTCATTGCCGGAGTGAAGTCGGGAGACACGGTGTTCTGCTCGGACCTCACCTTTGTGGCTGCCGCGGCTCCCATCAGGTACTGTGGCGCCACCCCCCTGTTCATCGATTCGGACCTGTCCACCTGGAACATGGACCCCGCGCTGTTGGAGCGGGCTCTGGAGGATGCCTCCCAGCAAGATGCCCTCCCCAAGGCGGTTGTGGTGGTGCATGGACTGGGGTTGCCCGCGGATGTCCCCCGCTTGTCGGAAATCTGCGAGCGCTATGGTGTGACGTGCATAGAGGATGCGGCCGACTTCTTTGGAGGGGTGGTGGATGATCGCCCCGTGGGGTGGAGCGCCCGCATGACAGCGCTTTCCTTCAATGGCAACAAGATCGTCAGCGCATCCTCCGGCGGAGCCTTGCTCTGTCGGAACGCAGGGGACGCGGATCGCGCCAGGCATCTGGCGTTCATGGCGCGACGCCCGGGTCCGCATTACGAGCACAGCGAGCTCGGATTCTCCTATGGCCTGAGCAATGTCTGCGCCGCCATCGGCAGAGCGCAGCTCCAGCGCCTTCCGGAGCGCCGCGCGAGAAAGGAATCCATCTTCAACGGATACGTGGCCAGGCTCTGGCGGCACGCTCCCCTGAATTTCATGCCCCTCTGGTCCGGGGGGCGCCCCAACTTTTGGCTGAGCTGCGTGACATTCGGCTCGCCCCTGGAAATGGTCGTCCACAATCCCGACGCCCTGCTCGAGGCGCAGGATTTGCGGGACGCGGCACTCATCCGGCTCTGGGCCGACGATATCGACGCCCGCCCCATGTGGATGCCCATGCATCTGCAACCGCTGTTCAATAACGCTCCTCATGTGGCGGGGGCGGTGAGCAAGGCCCTGTTTTCCTGTGGCATGCTCCTGCCCTCAGGACCGCAGCTCTCTGAAAACGACATGGACAGGGTGTGCAGACACCTGGCCAGCCTGTAGCAGGATCATGGCACAGCAGTTCGGGACGGACCACTGGAATTCATGAAGGAGGAGCGTGCCATTGCGCCTAATGCGCTCCTCTTGTCACAAAGGGTTTCCCCCTTGCGCAACGTCTTGTCTTGGATTGTTTTCCCTACCCTTCCATCCAGATGAAGCTGGCCTGGCGGCCGCTGGCCCTGCTTCTGCGGTAGGAAAAAAACTGGTGATGCAGGCTGTGGGTGCAGCAGTCCAGGGAGAAGATATTCTCCGGCGCCAGACCGGCCTGCACGAGCTGCTCCCGCGTGAGTCGCCAGAGGTCCATGGTTTTTGTTTCCGGGTTGAAAAAGTCCCGGAACTCGTCCCCCCACTCCAGTTCGAAATTCACGAATTCGCTGGCGCCCGGCCCCAGGCTGGGGCCACGCACCGCCATGAGCTCCCCGGGCTCCAGGCCGTAGTGCTCGCAAAAGCGCCTGACGCCTGACTGGGGGAAGTTCATGCGGTTGCCGCGCCACCCCACGTGAAAGGCGGCTATATGCTCGCCCGAGCGGTGCGCCAGGAGTAGGGGCTGGCAGTCCGCTGTCTTGATGATCAGGGCGTGGCGATTTTTGCGCGTGGCCATGCCGTCGCCATCGGGCAGGGTGACGTCCGCGGGCCAGCCCGTGGGCGAGGCGTCGAAGTGCATGACATCGCCGTGCACCTGGCGGCACTCCTGCCAGTGTTCGAACCCCAGCTGCCGCTGCAGGGTCTCGCGGTTCCCGCGCACGCGTCCGGTTTCGTCCCCCACCTCGTAGGAGATGTTTCCATGGTCATAGGCGGTCTGTTGCGCGAGCCCCGCCGCCTGGCGGGTCTGAAAGGCGCAGCGCACTTTGGAGAGGCCGGGAAATGCAAAGGGGATGCAGATCAAATCCATATGAACTCCGATTCGGTGCATACGGCGCGCACCGGTTTGTCCCATGGGTCGGGTGCCAGTGCCGGCTGCAGCTGGAAACCGTAGCAAAGCCCCATGTGCAGGCAGTTGTCCAGACGTCCGGTGGCCAGCAGCCGGTCGTAATACCCCCCTCCGTATCCCAGGCGAAACCCCTGGCGGTCGAAAGCCACGCCGGGGAGCACGGCCAGGTCGATGTCACAGCGGCCGTCGGCAAGGCAATAGTCGGCGGGTTCCGGAATACCGTACGCCCCTGAGGCCAGCTCTTCCTGTGAGGAGGCAGGCACGAGCTCCATCATGCCCTTGATCTTGCAGCCCGAGGCGTCGGACCTGAGGCAGCGGGGGAGCAGCACGCGTTTGCCCGTGTCCCAGGCGTTTTCCAGCAACAGGTCGGTCCGGGTCTCGTTGCGAAAGGCCACGTACAGCAGCACGGTGCCAGCGTTGAGCCAGCGTTCGTGCTCCAGGATGCGTTTCTGGGCCGCCATGCTGCGCTCCTCCACGAGAGCTCCGGCCATTTCCAGGCGCCGGTTCATGAGTTCCCTGCGCAGGATGCTCTTGCTCGTACTGGTTTCTCGCATTGGGAGGGTTCCTCGGACAGGCGCGTGTTTTCCCTTTTCAAAGCGCTGGCCGGTAAGGTATGTAGCTGAAATGAACAAGCAATTGCATGGGGTTGTGGCAACCGCCCCTCATTGTTTTCGGGATCGCAAAATGCCTGGCATTTTGCTGTTCAAAGGCATAAGCACGGGGCCGCCAAAGGCTGAACCAGGCGGCAAGTCCGCCGGAGCGCGGTGTCGACTCTTATGCGCTCAGGGTAATACAACATCACTTCGCAAGGAGCAAGGTCATGGAAAATACGCATGACTTTTGGATAGGCCTGGGCGACATCCACGGCGACGTTTCGGCTCTTGAGCGCATCGAGGAGCTGGAGCAGGCGCGTGGGGTCATCGTGAGCGGCGATTTGACCAACAGGGGGGGCATTCCCGAGGCCCGCAGCATCATGGAGGCCATCGAGGCCCGCAACTCCCGGCTGTACGCCCAGATCGGCAACATGGACACGACTGAAGTGGACACCTATCTAGCTGGTGCGGGCTGGAATATTCACACACGGGTTGTGGAACTCGCCCCCAAAGGGAGCGGCCCCTCCATCGGGCTGCTGGGCATAGGCATGTCAACGCCCACACCCTTCGGCACCCCCAGCGAGGTGTCTGACTCGCAGCTGGCCGCCTGGCTGGAACAGTCCGTTGAGGCTGCGCGCAAGTTCGACCTGCTGGTGCTGGCGGTGCACACTCCGCCGATCGATACCAGAACCGACATGCTCCCCAACGGGGCGCACGTGGGAAGCAAGGCCGTGCGCGAGTTCATCGAACGCGAGCAGCCCGCGGTCTGTTTGACAGGGCATATCCATGAATCCCGCGCCGAGGACCGCATCGGCAACACCGCCATCGTCAACCCCGGCAATTTTGGCGGGGGCGGCTACGCCGTGATCCAACGCAAGGGCGACGGCCTGTCCATCGAGCTGCGCGTGGTGTGAAGAACGAAGGACTATTAGGAAACATCACTGTGCGAGGGGGAGGCACGTTGTGAAACAGGTTCTCCCCCTCGCACTCCCTCATCTTGGAGCTTTTATGCTTTTAGTGTTCTAATCGTTGGCTGCAGCTCCCTTGGCAAGGCCTGGGGAATCATGACGCCACGAGTCCTCAATGTTTTTTCCACTTCGATTGCCAATCTTTCCTTGAGGGGCTACAATAATTCACACTGGAAAATGTGTGATTTTTATTCAAATAATTCAGCAGGTAGCCATTAAAAGGAGCGGTCATGGATTACAACGCCATTTTGACACCCTATGCAGAGGGCAAGACCATCAATGTTGTGATCGAGATCCCGAAAGGCTCTTCCCACAAGGTCGAGTTCGACCGGAAGAGAAAAATCATGGTCCTGGACAGGGTCGAACCCGCCATCTTCGCCAAGCCGGTCAACTACGGCTTCATTCCGGCAACTCTGGATGACGACGGGGATGAGCTGGACGTTCTCTTCGTCACTGACGAGCCCATGACCACCGGCGTGGTCGCCGAGGCCACAGTCCTGGGCGTGCTGGAATTCGAGGATGACAACGAAATGGACCACAAGGTCATCTGCGTGCCCTCTGACGACAGGAACACAGGCAACAGAATAAAATCATTGGATGATTTGGGAGAGCAGTGGAAAAAACAGATCGCGCATCATTTCTCCCATTACAAGGACCTCAAGAAGCCGGGCACAACCAAGGTGCTGGGTTTCGGGGATGTCGCAAAGGCCCATGAAGTGATTCAGGAATGTATAGAACGATGGGAGAAGCAATAGCCGAAGCCTTTGCAAGCAATGCTGGGGGGAGAGCATTTTTCACAGGAATGCTTCTCCCCTCGGATGTGTCGGTGACGTTGTATCAGATCTACAATCTCGGATCCACAGGCGTGCTCTCCATAGCCATGACCCCGAAGACGCATTCATGAACACGGTATAGCGGTTCACCTTCCACAAAGCGATGCAGGGCCTCCAGGCCCAAAGCGTATTCCTGAAGTGCCAGGGAACGTTTCGCTCCCAGGCTGCGGGAGCGGAGACGCTTCAGGTCTGCCGGGAGGTTATAGTCCGGACCGTAGATGATGCGCAGATACTCTTTGCCACGACATTTCATCGCCGGTTGGATCAATCCTCGGCGCCCCTTGGGGTGCCAGCCCAGGGCCTTTACCACCATGCCTTCACCGCCGGCGGCGGTCAGGTTTTCCCACCAATTGATGGTCTTCTCGCATTCCTTTTGATCTTCGAGGTGCACGATGCGGGTGTTGGTGGAGTGGAACAGCTCGGAATCCGCGTTACACAGGTGTCTCAGCATCTCCATGTGCCACGTATGGTCCTTGTCCGTATGAACCGCCCCCTCGCTGGCCATAAGGTGAAAAGGCGCGAGCTTGAGCCCTTCCAGGCCTTGTGTCTGCCAACAGTATCGTCTGTAGGCCTGGACATATCTTTGGGCGGCATCCAGGCGGGAATCCACCTGGCGCTGGAGTTCCTCGTAGCCGCTCCCCTGATCACGGGCAGCGGCTTGTCGCAGCAACGCCGCAGTGGCGCCCAGACCACTCACCGCCGCGGCTCCAGTTGGGGCGTACTGCTTGCGCAACAGCTCCATGGCCTTGGCGGACCAGGGCAGGAGTTCACAGTCAAAGCAGAACCAGTCACTTTGAAATGTTTTCCAAAACCCGACCTTGTCCAGCGCAGTGCGTACACTTTGGAGCATGAGGCGCTCCACGTCGTTGTTGAAAAAGGGCCGTCCGGTGCGGGTGTATATGCACCCGGAGTCGTTGTTCTTGATCTGAAAGCGTTTTCGGCCCGTTTCCTCGTTCTTGCAGACCACGACAATGGCCCTGGACCCCATGTGTTTTTCCTGGCAGATTACCTTATCCTGCCCCTGTGCCCTGTAATAATCCAGGCACTGGACTGGGTGTTCCAGCATGTCGCCAGTTGGGCTGGTCTCCGAAGGCGACATGGTGGGGGGGAGGTAGATGAGCCAGTGCGGATCCACAGCGAAACGGGTCATCATTTCCAGGGCCGCAGCGGCGTTTTCCTCCTGTACGCTCACTGCGCCACGAAGCCGCGTGAGTATATGACGTTTTTTTGATACATCACCAAAGTCCAGGATGTCGTCTCCCAGGCGGTCGTCAGTGTTATCGCACCCAATGGGCTTGACAGGCTCATAATACGTTTCATGCGCCTGCACCTGAACGATTTCGCGTTCCGGATAACGCAGGGAGGTGAGAGAGCCCCCAAAAACGCACCCAGTGTCGATGCAAAGTGTTCCGTTGCGCCATTCCGGCTCCATGATCGGGGTGTGGCCGTACAC
This sequence comes from Desulfovibrionaceae bacterium, assembly GCA_963674665.2. Taxonomy (GTDB): domain Bacteria; phylum Desulfobacterota; class Desulfovibrionia; order Desulfovibrionales; family Desulfovibrionaceae. Next base: position 629,341 of record CAXXPL010000004.1, read on the forward strand.
GACCATTGCTTTGCCGCGATACTCGGACACCCAGTCATGAAGCACCGGAAGACCGAATTCATCGGTTTCACCTGTGGTTTCGCTATAAAGTGCGAAACTGCGGACCCGGCCCGATGTGCGCCCCTGATATTGTTCCTTCATTCCGGCATGAGCGATCACCAGGTTTCCATTGTCCAGCACATAGTGACTGACCAGCCCATCAATGAAGGTCATGACCTCTGATCGAAAAGTCTCGGTTTCGGAATTCATTTGTTCCATGGATTCCACAAGCCCGTGGGTGAGATTGACCTTTTTCCCCTGCAGGGCGCGATACAGCCGAACATCGTGGTTGCCGGGCACGCAAATGGCGGTGCCGGCATTCACCATGTTCATGACAAGGCGCAATACGGCCGGGGTCTTGGGGCCACGGTCCACCAGATCCCCCAAAAACAGGAGTGTCCGCCCCTGCGGATGTGAGGCCGATGGTGGCGACTCATCGGTATTCACCTCCCATCTCAGCTTGCCGAGCAGCTCCACAAGTTCGTCAAAGCAGCCATGCACGTCTCCGATAATGTCAAAGGGGCCATGCAGGTCGCGTTTGTCGTTCCACAGTTTCTTGCGTTCGATAAGGGCATTGTCCATGTCCTCTACGGAGGACAGCTTGAATATCCTGTTGAATCCCTCACGTTTGAGTCCTTTGACATGACGGCGAAACAGATTGGCCTGTCTCTTTACCGCATGAACGGGGATCTGCCTGTCGCTACGTTCGGCGTTGCGTTGGAGGCAGACATCCAGAGGCATGTCAAAGGCGATGGCCACTGGCAATACATCGTTCTCCCGCGCCAGTGTCAGGAATTCCCTGCGCGCGTCGGGCAGGATGTTGGTGGCGTCGATCACGGTAAAACGCCCCAGTTTGAGACGGCTCGCGGCAATGAAACGAAGCAGTTCGAAAGCCTGGGGCGAGACGCTTTGGTCCAGGGCATCGTCGCATACCAGTGCGCGACAGTGATCGGAGTTGATGACTTCCGTGGATTTGAAATGCTTGTTGGCAAACGTGGACTTGCCGCTGCCGGACGCGCCGACAAGCAGCACCAGGCAGAGTTCCGGTATTTCTATTTTCATGTTTCCGCACCCATCTTTGAGAACACCACCATCTGGGTGGGTGGGCCCACCTGGTCGTCCAATTCACCGATTGGGAGGATCTCATGGAGGTATCCAAAGGTATTTCCCATTCGTTCGCACCATGCCTTGAACTCGGCTCGAGTCCATTCGAAACGATGGTCCGAGTGCCGCAAAGCTTCCGGCTCCATGTTTTCGAACCGGACATTGTACTCACGGTTCGGTGTTGTGATGATGACATACGGAGGCGCCGCGAATTCGAAGATCACTCGTTCAAAGGCCTGGAGACGGGAAGGTTCGATATGCTCGATCACTTCCAGGGCGCAGACGGCGTCATAGCCTGAAAATCGCTCGTCCCGGTAGGTCAATGCCGCCTGGAACAGACTGATCCTGTTTTTCCTCAAGGGGTGGAGTTCGAGTTTGAGTCGTCTGGACGCGACTTGCAGGGCCGCATGGGATATGTCCGCGCCGGCGAGGATTTCCACGAATTGTTCGGGCGCAAGCTGTTCCAGCAACTTGCCCCCGCCGCAACCCAGATCAATGATGCGACGAGCCCCGGTTCTTTCCAACATGGACACGACTGCCTCCAGCCGGTGCTGTTCAAGGGAAAAGGGGCGTTCAAGAGCCTCCTCACGGCGGATGCGGATCTCCTCCTTTTCCTCGGTGTCGGCTTCCTCGTCGCTACGCAACTGCAGCAGGGCCTGACGTATCAGGGATGTTCTTCTCTTCAGGGCGCGAGCCAGGATCACTTCCCGTTTTGGGTGTGAACCGAGCCAGGATTCAGCCTTTTTCAGGATGTTGTCCACCTCGTCCTCACCGATCCAGAAGTGCTTGAAATTGTCCAGCACCGGAATGAGGACGTATAGATGCCCTAAAAGTTCGGAGAGACGTTTGGTGCATTTCAGGGTGACATCATGGTAGGGACTCGGTCCCCATTCCGGAAATGATTCATCCAAGGTCAGTCGTTTTGACTCGATTTCGTATCCCAGAGGTATGAACAGCTCCTCCAGCAAGGTGTCATTGCCGCGTACGGGCAGTATGGGAAGGCGCGCTTCCAGGGGTATGGCCATGGTTGCGAGATCGGGCCGTTCTTTGGAATCGCCTCGCAATGCGGTGTTGAAAACGCGGGCAATGGCAACACTCAAGTATGACGATGCCGCGTAGGGACGGTCATTGACGTACTGAGCCAAAGGACCGGATCCTCCGCTCTTGCCCCTGACGAGTTCGACAGGATCGATGTCCAGATACAGCGCGACAGTGCAGGAGCCTTCACTTACCTCGGGGTAGAAGACATGGGCCTTGCCAAAGGAGAGCGAAAACTGTTGCAAACGGTCCGGGTGCTTGCCTAGCAGGAATCCAAGATCACTTGCGGGGCGATGTGTCGTCTTGATTGTGAGCAGCATGTGGTGGGTCCATTTGTTATCGATTCAATACAAAGCATTATGGCGGATAGATGTTTCTTGAAAGGCTATCTTGAGTAAAAGCAGGTATATTTGTTGGTATATAGTGTGATTCGTAAAGTAAGTTGCACAACAAGTCCACGCTTAAAAAATGTTTACGGATATGACAAGAGCTGAACAAACAGGAGGTTGTTCAGGTTCATGGCGGAGAGGCTTGAACTCCCCAGAGCATGGATTTGGAATTGGATTAAAGCGCTCTGCGGCAGGGTACCTTTGAAATCGACGGCCTATATCCCCGCCAAGTAGCGTTGGGCCGCATCTCCGTACAGCACGTAGAGCATTCCCCCGAGGGAGAGGAACGGGCCAAAGGGCACCATGGTCTGCAGGGCCGCGCCTCCGGGTTTGAGCATGTAGTACAGGCTGGCCACGAGGGCGGACACGGCCGAGGCCGTGACCATCAGGGGCAGGGCCTGCCAGCCCAGCATGGCGCCCAGCAGCAGCATCAGCTTGATGTCGCCGGTACCCAGACCTTCCACGCCCTTGAGCCGGCGGTAGAGCTGCTGCAGGATGAGGAACACCCCTGCGCCGGCGGCGGCGCCGATGAGGGAGTCCATCAGGGTGGGGCGCCCCATCGCCGGAAGCAGGATGAAATAGGCTCCGGCAAGGGCGATGGCCGCGCCGGGCAGGGTCAGCTTGTCCGGCAGAATGTAGAGCTGGAGATCGATGAAGCTGGCCACGATGAGAATGCCGCCGATGATCATGTAGAACAGGAAGACCGCGCTGGCGCCGAATTTCAGGGCCAGGGACAGGGCCCAGAGCCCGGAGATGAGTTCCACCAGCGGGTAGCGCGGGCTTATGGGTTTCTTGCAGCCACGGCAGCGCCCCATGAGGAGGATGTAGGAGAGTAGGGGAATGTTTTCCCACCAGGAAAGCTGGTGTCCGCATTTTGGGCATTTGGAGCGGGGCTTCACAATGGACTCCTCGCTTATGTAGCGGTGGATGCAGACATTGTAGAAACTGCCCAGCACCAGGCCAAGGATGCAGGCCACAAGGGGAAAGAAGGGGATGGACAGTTGCATGCTCATGGTGGGCTCCTTGCGGCGTTGATCGGAAAAAGGTCGAAGTCGTTGGCGTTGTAGTGGCACAACCAGGGGGTTATGGCAAGCAACAGCCTGTTGTACGGGGAAAATCTCCGCTTTCCGGATCGGGCGTGACCGTCCGAGGTGTGGGGGAGCGAGCACTCTAGCCGCGTTTCACGGACAAACAAAAATACGCGATGTTCAAGCGGCATTGGCGGCACAAACGAGTTGAAACTGTTTTTCGGCGGCGCGTCCCTTCAAAAAAAACAAATGATTTCAAGCAAAAATAATTCAAAAGCCGCGAACTAGAAGGCCACGGAGAGATACTCCTCGTAGCTGGTCACGCCGAAGAGGACCTTTTCCCCGGCGTCCATGCCCAGGGTGCGGAGTTTTCCCGCCTCAACCATGTTCTTTTTGATGTCCTTGGCTGGGAGGCGTTTCTGGATCATGTCCTGGAGATCGTAGTCCACATCCATGATCTCGAACACGCCCATACGCCCCTTGAAGCCGGAACCATCGCAACGCTCGCAGCCCCTGCCCTTGAAAAAGTGCACATCGCTGTCGGTGCTCAGCAGTTGCCGCGCGGCGGGGGGAGGTGCCTGATAGGCCTCCATGCAGTGGGGGCAGAGACGCCGGATAAGGCGCTGGGCCACCACCACCTGCAGGGTGGCGGATAACATGAAGGGATCCACACCCAGGTCCAGGAACCTGGCTATGGCGCCGGGCGCATCGTTGGTGTGCAGGGTCGAGAGCACCTTGTGCCCGGTCATTGCGCTCTTGATGGCGATCTCCGCGGTCTCGGAGTCGCGGATTTCGCCCACCATGATGACGTCCGGGTCTTGGCGCAGGATGGAGCGCAGGCCGCTGGCAAAGGTCATGCCCGCCTTGGTGTTGAGCTGTATCTGCGTCACCCCGTCCACCCGCGACTCCACGGGGTCCTCCAGAGTCACGATGTTGATGTCCGGGTTGTTGATGTGCGCCAGGATCGAGTAGAGCAGGGTGGTCTTGCCGCTGCCCGTGGGGCCGGTGGCCAGGATCATGCCGTGGGGTTTAAGGATGCCGCGCTCGATCTTCTTGCGCTCCGGGTCGCTCATGCCCAGGTCCTGCAGGGTGAGGCCGTGGCTGGTCTGCTCGTGAAGGCGTAGAACGATTTTTTCGCCGTAGATGGTGGGGATGGTGGAAGTGCGCACACTCACCTCCGTGTTCCTCACCTTGAAGGAGAACCGGCCGTCCTGGGGAATTCTGGTGACCGAGATGTCCAGGTTGGAGAGCAGCTTGATCCTGGAGATGAGGGGCAGGAAGTACTTCTTGGACGGGCCGGGTTGCTCCCGCAGTTCGCCGTCGATGCGGAAGCGCAGCAACACCTCGTCGTGCTCCATGGAGAGGTGCACGTCGCTGGCCTTCTTGAGATAGGCCTGCATGAGGATGGTGTTGGCGATCTTGATGACAGGGGCGCCTTCGGCCATGCCTTGCAGTGCGTCGATGGAGTATGCCTCCTCCGCGTCGGCCTGCACCTCGGCCTCGACCTCCGAGTCCGGGTCCTCCACAATGTCATTGATGGAGTAATCCTCTTGGCCTGCGAACTCCCTGCCGTAAACCTGGCGGGAGAGCTGGCGCAGCTCCCGGTCCAGACACAGCACAGGCTCCACGTCCAACTCGGTGGCGCGGACAATGTCGTCTATGGCCGTGAGATTGGTCGGGTCGATCATGCCCACCCAGAGCAGGGTGCCTTTCTGGGACAGGGGCACCACCTGAAGCCTGTCCGCCAATTCATGGGGTACTATCCTGCCCAGGTTGTCGTCGGGTGTGAATTTTTTCGGGGAATACCGGTGCAGCTTGAGCTGTTCGCACACCGTGTCCGCGATGACCTCTTCAGTGACCCAACCCTTTTGGGCAATATACTGACCGATTTTTACCTTGTGGCGTACCTGCTCGGTGATGGCCTGGTTGAGTTGCTCCGGAGTCAGTAATCCCCTGTCCAGGAGCATTTCACCCAGGCGCTTTCGAGTGCGTCGTATCATGACAGCCTCAATGGTTCGAGGCGATGGAGATAGCATCGTCATCTTTTTGTTATGTTCGAATCAATCTGCGTTCTGCAGTGTTGGTTTACCATTCAAGGCAAGGTCAAGAGACGATTTTTACGGTAACTGTGGTGTCTTCCAGACATGCCATAAATGCACACATTTTGAATCCATTTTCAATGATAATGACAAGAGAAAAATGAACCGGGACTACATATCCAGGACAGCGCGGGCAAGATTGGCCAGTTCCTGCGGCCTGAACGGCTTAGTCATATATACATCGGCTCCTGATTCCAAGCCCTTTTTTCTGTCGAATTCCTGTCCCTTGGCTGTAAGCATAATGATGTACACGTCATTGAGGCCCAGATCGTTCTTGATGATGCGGCATACGTCGAAGCCGTTCATTTTGGGCATCATCACGTCCAGAAAAACGAGTTCGGGCCGTTTGTCCTTGACCAGTTGCAGCCCCTCCTCGCCGTCCACGGCAAAGAGCAGGGAGGCGCCGTCATCCTCCAGGGTTTCCAGGGAGCGCTCCAAAAGCATACGGATGTGCGGCTCGTCATCCACGATGAGGATGGTGGGGCCGGAACTTTCCACATCCACACGGCTTTCCCCGGCCTGCACCAACGCCACCGGGGCGGGAGCGCCGTTGCCTCCCCATTCCTGCCCGGTGAGCTTGTAATATGCTGATTCGCTCCACTGCAGGTTCCGCCTGTCCTTCACGTTTTTCGATGCCTCGAGCAGCCTGGACAGGGTCAGCACGGCTTTCCGGTTCTGCTTAAGCTTGCGATGCAGGGTGAACAGGTTGTACGCGATGGCGGGGTCCTCGGGGGTTATGCTGGCCCCGTGCTCGTAGAGCTCGAGGGCTTTGGCGGTGTTGCCCCTGGTCTTGTGCATGTCTCCCAGAGCCTTGAAGGGGTTCAGGGGTTTGAGCCCGGCTCTGGTCAACTCGCTGTGGAATTTTTCAGCATCCTGGAATCTTCCCGCGCGTACGTAGATGAGTGCCGCCTTGTTGCAGAAGTGCCTGGCCTTGCCCGTGTCGCGCAATCCCCGGTAGGCCAGGCCGAGCCCCTTGCAGGCCTCGGCGAAGTATGGTTTCAACTCCAGAGCCTGGGCAAAGGCCGTGGCCGCGTTGGCGAACTGCCGGTTGCCCAGTGCATTACGCCCCTCCGCGTAGAGCTGTTTGGCCCGGGCCGTGGCTTCCGCGTTGGAAAGGGCATCAGGGCGGCGGGGTGTTGTTCCATTTCCCATGTGAGAAGGGGCTGTGCCGTTTCCCGCCGAGGGGAACGGTTCGAGTTTTTCAGAAACCTGGGCAGGGGGGCAGGTGCGGGGAGCGTCCGCGTTCCCACGCCCCCTTAATTTGACGACCTTGGTGGAGGCCAGAACCGCCTCCTCTATTTTTTCCGGCAGCAGGTGGGCGGGGATGGGCTTGGGGATATAGCTCCTGGCGCCGAACTTGCTCGCTATGGCGATGAGTTCCTCGTCCATGCCCGGAATCATGATCATCAGCGGCAGGGACTCGAAGACCTTTTTCTGCTGCACTTCCTTGAGCAGGGAAAAGTCGTTGGCCGAGACGATGTTCCAGTTCAGCAGGGCCAGGTCGATCTCGTCATTCTGCAGGTTCTCCAGGACCGACTCCGGCGTCTCGGCGAACAGGGAAGGTTTGTGCCCACAGTACAGGAGCATGTTCGAAAGCACACGCTGGGTGACGGGGTTTTCCTCGGCCACCAGGATGCGGAGGTCCTTCAGTTCGGCCACGCTTTCGTCATGCTGGGATTCGTAGGGTAGGGTACTCAAGATTTTCTCCAATTATTCTGACTGAGCCGGACCGCGCGGGGTTGCCGCCCGCGAAGTCGGTTTGCCCCGCCGGTGATTCTGCAGGGCCAGAGAGGTTTGGCCGGCAATGGATTGCAGGAGTTTGATATCCCGGGCCATGTAGGCCTCCGGGGAGTTGGTGCAGAGCAATAGCGCGCCCAGAGTCTCGTCCTCGGCCAGCAGAGGGGCGCAAAGAAATGAGGAGGCATCGGTCGGCCCTTTGGATTCGAAGCGAAAGTCCTGGGCGGCGTCGTTGACTATGTCCCCCCGCGCCTGTTCGATGCAGTCCTGGACAAATCCCATGGCCTGCTCCAGACAGGGCGCCGCATTGTCCGGGGTGCCAAAGGCCTCGACGGCGTGTGGCGCCTCGTTGTCGCACTTGAGCAGGAAGACTCCGGAGTCGCATTGGAAAAGGCTTTGCAGCCAATCCATGACCTGCCCGGCCACGGCCTGCTCACCTTGTTCGGCCAGCAGGTTCCGGATCCTGGGGGTGATGTCGTAGAGCACGGCCAGTTCATTGTATTGCGTCAGCATCTCGTTGCTGAGGAGATTCTTTTCCTGCTCCATGGCGATGACGCAATTCAGTGCCGAGGCCGCCATGTTTACGGCCGGGACCGTGCCGATGACCGCGCCGATACCTTCACCATCGAGGGAAACCAGGGGAACGCTCTCCTTGCCCGTGCCGGGGCCGAAGACGAGCCTGCCCGCGCCGTCCTTGACGGAGACGGGGCTTGCGAAGGCGTCGGCAAGGTTTTGCAGCAACGTGGCGATGCGTTTTTTACCGACAATGCGTTTAATTCGTATGCGTTCCATGTATCATCCCCGGGCGATCAGGCCAGGAGCACGGCCCGCGCCCGTGCGAGCCCTTTTTCGAAGCGCAGTGTGCGCATGAAGTCGTGTCTGCCGGCGAACCGGGCGCCGGAGGCTATGATGGCCGGGGCTTCCTCTTCCGCCATGGTCATGCTTTCCTTGGGATCCATGGAACGCAGGACCTCGAAGCCGTTGCCCTTTAGCAGGGCGGCCATGGAGTCCACAAGTCCCTTGTCGTCGTCCGCCACCAGAACCTTTCTGCTGTTGATCTTCGGAGTATCGGGCAGGGTGGAGGCGAGGAAGCGGAACTCCCAGAGCAGTGCCTCCCTTTTCACAGGCTTGATGAACAGCCTGTCCAGGGCCAGGGCAAAACCCTGGTCCGACTCTCCGCCCAGACACAGGCCCATGAGGGCCACGTCCTGGGTGCGGCGCTGCTTTCGCAGGGCCTTGGCCATCTCCAGGCCGTGCCATTCGGCCGAATCCAGGTCGAACACAACGCCGGCCAGGGGTAGCCGCTTGGTCACCGAGAGGGCGTCGGCCATGGTGCCCGCCTCGTGTGGAGCCATGCCCATGGCCTCGCAGCGCTGGCTCAGGTAGTGGCGCACGCACTCCTGGCCGTAGGTGAGCAGAACGCCGGGGCGAGGTTCACCCGGCATGCTGGGGGTGCCGTTGCCCAGACCGAAGCGTTTCGCAAGGAGTTGGAAAAAGGTGTCGCCATTGGCGGCCACAAAGGCGGCTACGGCCTGGTGCTCGGTTTTTCTGATCACTGATTCGCTGGGCAGCCAGAACCAGAACTCGCTCCCCTCGCCCAGGGCGCTCTCCACGCCGATGGTGCCCTGGTGGTGCTCCACGATCTGCTTGCAGATGGGCAGGCCCAAGCCCGTACCCGAGGGTTTGTTGGTAAGGGTGTCGCCCACCTGCTTGAATTTTTCGAACACCTTGGGCCTGTCCTCGTCCTTGATACCCGTGCCGGTGTCTCGAACGCCGATGCGTACGCCGTTGCGATCCCGCGAGGCGATGCATGTGACGCTTCCCTGGTCCGTGAACTTCACGGCATTGGAGATGAGGTTGACCATGACCTGGATGAGGCGGTCGCTGTCCCCCACTATCCTGGGGAGATCGGGCTCGATTGTCACTATCTGCTGCAGGCGTTTTTTGCGGAACAGGGACGAGGTGGAGGCGAGGGCGCGGCGGACAACGTCCTCGATGTCCAGGGGGTCGGATTTCCAATCCACCTTCCCGGCCTCCATCTTGGCGATGTCCAGCACGTCGTTGATCAGGGTGGTGAGGCGCTCCCCTTCGTGAAAAATGATCTCGATATTCTTTTCCACGTTTCGCACAACGCGTTGAACTTTCGTGTCCTGACTTTGCAGATTTGGGAAAATTGATGTACGGAGATCGGCCTGGGTGATTTCAGCGAACCCCAGGACAGAGGTAAGAGGTGTGCGCAGTTCGTGGGAGACCATGGACAGGAAATCGGTCTTCAGCTGGTCCACTTCCCGCAGCTTGACATAGGCCTCGGAGAGTTCGCGGTTCATGGCCTCGGTCTTGAGCTGCGCGGACTTGAGCTGCTTGTTGATCTCCCGCATCTCCCTGGTGCGGCGGGCGTTGAGGCTGGCCAGGGTGGAGAGCATGGTTTCCACCGTGACGATGCCTTCGAGTTTGTTGTCGCCGGTGACGATGATGTGGTCGAACAGCTTGTCGCGTTCGCGTTTCATGGCCAGTTCGGCCATTGTGTCCACGGGCTGGGACGCGTCGGCCACCAGCGGGGAAGCGTCCATGACCTCGTGCACGGGCTTTTTGTGATACAGTGCCACGCCGTACTGCTGGCTGAGCACGCGGTCCAGGTGCAGGCTCATGATCAGGCCCAGGGGTTCGTTGTTGTTCACCACCACGACGGAGTTGATGGGATCCCTGGTGGATCCGAGCCTTCTTTTGACGTCCCGGACCAGCATCTCCGGGGCAACGGTAAAAGCCGGCTCCACCAGGTCCGAGAGAAGCACGGTCCGTTTGCGTTCATATGCTGTTTGCCAGTCCGGCATGCCGAATCTCTGCGTTGTCTGTTTGAAACACTTGCGGTATTGCAAATGCGGATATCGTCGGGAGCGTACCGATCATGCGCTCACCAGCGGCTGTATCAAAGGGGGAATGCAGGAGCCTGCTACGCGTTCGTTTGTTCAGTTCTGTTCCTGGTGGCGGCTGCCTGTGTCCAATGGACTTATCCCTCCGCTTTTTCCACTATTGTCTCAATCTCCGGAGTTCTGTTATCAAGAGTGTGTGAAATTCAGATGACATTTTCAAACCAGGGGCCGAAAAGCCTTGCGGGAAAAGTCTTCGCCACGCCCTTGTCAAGCGACGTCGTGACGTATATGCACGGCGGCGAACCTGTTGCGGTTTAAACGGGGCTTGCCCGTGGCCGTGCAGATGGCGTACACCTGCTACACCCGCCACAACGATCAAACCAAAGAAGAAGACGGTATCGCACATGCCCAAACGTACGGATATCAAAAAAATCATGCTCATCGGCTCGGGTCCTATCGTCATTGGTCAGGCTTGCGAGTTCGACTACTCAGGCACCCAGGCACTCAAGGCACTCAAGGAGGAGGGCTACGAGGTGATTCTGGTGAACTCGAACCCGGCCACCATCATGACCGACCCCGAGCTCGCGGATAAGACGTACATCGAGCCCATTGACCCGGAAACCGTTGCCAAGATCATTGAAAAGGAGCGGCCCGATGCGCTGCTGCCCACACTCGGGGGGCAGACCGGCCTGAACACCGCCGTGGCAGTCGCGGAGACGGGCATTCTCGACCGTTTGGGCGTCGAGCTCATCGGAGCTTCCCTGCCCGTGATCCAGAAGGCCGAAAGTCGCGACCTGTTCCGGCAGGCCATGGAGAACATCGGCCTCAAGGTGCCCAAGAGCGGCATCGCCCGGAGCATGGAAGATGTACGCCGGCTGGGCGGCGTCATGCCTTTTCCCATCATTGTTCGCCCCGCCTTCACACTGGGTGGTACCGGTGGCGGTGTGGCCTACAACATGGAAGACCTGGAGGACATCGCCAGCTACGGGCTGGCAGCTAGCCTCAAGAACGAGGTCATGCTCGAGGAGTCCGTGCTGGGGTGGAAGGAGTTCGAGTTGGAGGTGATGCGGGACAAGAACGACAACTGCGTCATCATCTGCTCCATTGAGAATATCGACGCCATGGGCGTGCACACCGGCGACTCCATAACCGTGGCGCCGGCCCAGACCCTGACCGACACCGAATATCAGATGATGCGCGACGGAGCCATCGCCATCATGCGGGAGATCGGGGTGGAGACCGGCGGCTCCAACGTCCAGTTCGCCATCAACCCCGAGAACGGCGACATGGTGGTCATCGAGATGAACCCCCGCGTGTCCCGCTCCTCGGCCCTGGCCTCCAAGGCCACCGGCTTTCCCATCGCCAAGATCGCGGCCAAGCTGGCCGTGGGATACACCCTGGACGAGATCCCCAACGACATCACCCGCGAGACCATGGCCTCCTTCGAACCCACCATCGACTACTGTGTGGTGAAGGTCCCGCGTTTCACCTTTGAGAAATTTCCCGGAAGCAAGGACTACCTCACCACATCCATGAAGAGCGTGGGCGAGGCCATGTCCATTGGCCGGACCTTCAAGGAGTCGCTGCAAAAGGGTCTTCGCTCCCTGGAGACCGGCATGCCCGGCCTGGGCAAGGAGTTCGGCTGCGTCACCGTGGAACGCGAGGAGCTCATGCGCAGCCTGCGCATGCCCAACTCCAGGCGCCTTTACGACGTGCGGCAGGCACTGTTGCAGGGCTTCAGCATCAGCGAGGTGTACGAAGCCACGTCCATCGATCCCTGGTTCCTGCACCAGATCAAGGACATCCTGAACATGGAGGACAAGCTCAAGACCTTTGGGCTGGAGCATAGCATCGGAGCGGAAAATCCCGAGCTGCCGGACATGCTGCGCAAGGCCAAGGAATACGGATTTTCCGACCGCCAATTGGCCGCCCTCTGGAAGCGTGGGGAGGTGGATATCCGCTCCCTGCGCAAGGAGCTGGGCATCATGCCCACCTACTATCTGGTGGACACCTGCGCCGCGGAGTTCGAGGCCTACACCCCCTATTACTACTCCACCTATGAAAGCGGCCAGGAGCTGACCCCTTCGGACAAGAAGAAGATAGTCATCCTCGGCGGCGGCCCCAACCGCATCGGCCAGGGTATCGAGTTCGACTACTGCTGCTGTCACGCCTCCTTCGCCCTCAAGGCCATGGGCGTGGAGTCCATCATGGTCAACTCCAACCCGGAGACCGTGTCCACGGACTACGACACCTCGGACCGCCTGTATTTCGAGCCCCTGACCCTCGAGGACGTGCTGCACATAATAGATTTCGAAAAGCCGGACGGCGTCATCGTGCAGTTCGGCGGGCAGACGCCCCTGAACCTGGCCGTGCCCCTGCTGCGTAACGGCGTCACCATCATGGGCACCTCCCCGGACAGCATCGACCGCGCCGAGGACCGTGAGCGCTTTCAGGCCCTGCTGAAGAAGCTGGACCTCAAGCAGCCGGCCAACGGCACTGCAACCACGCTGGATGGCGCCTACAAGATCGCCCACGAAATCGGCTACCCCGTGGTGGTGCGCCCCAGCTATGTGCTTGGGGGGCGGGCCATGGAGATCGTGTACAGCGAGGAGCAGCTTGCCCGGTATTTCGAGGAGGCCTTGCTGGTTTCCCAACAGGGCAGCAGCGCGGACGAGAAACACCCCATACTCATCGACAAGTTCCTGGAAGAGGCCGTGGAGCTGGACGTGGACGCCCTCAGTGACGGCGAGCAGACTTATGTCGCCGGCATCATGGAGCATATTGAGGAGGCCGGAATCCACTCCGGCGACTCCGCCTGCGTTCTCCCCCCCCACACCGTGGCTCCCGAGCTGGTGGAGGAGATCGACCGTCAGGCCCAGGCCCTGGCTGCGGAGTTGAAGGTCGTGGGATTGATGAACATCCAGTTCGCCATCAAGGACAACGAGATTTTCATCATCGAGGTGAACCCCAGGGCCTCGCGCACCGTGCCCTTCGTGAGCAAGGCCACAGGCGTGCCCCTGGCCATGTTGGCCACCCAGGTCATGATGGGGCGCACCCTCAAGGAGATCGACCCCTGGAGCATGCGCAAGACAGGCTACGTCTCGGTGAAGGAGTCCGTACTTCCCTTCCGCCGCTTCCCGGGCGTGGACATCCTGCTTGGACCCGAGATGCGCTCCACCGGCGAGGTCATGGGCATCGACGGCACTTTCGGCCTCGCGTTCATGAAGAGCCAGTTGGCGGCAGGACTCCATCTCCCCTCCCAGGGAACCGTGTTCATCTCCGTGAACGACAAGGACAAGAAAATGGCGGTGAACGTGGCGGGCATGTTCCAGGAACTTGGCTTCAAGATCCTTGCCACGGGAGGTACCGCTGATTATCTCATCGCCAAGGGTTTGAAGGCGGAGCGCATTCCCAAGGTTTCGGAAGGTAAGCGCCCCCATGTGGTGGACGCCATCATCAACCGGGAAATCGACCTGGTCATCAACACCCCTTCCGGCAGGGAGACCGTGGAGGACTCAAGACTTCTGCGGCAGACCACTTTGCTTTACGGCATTCCCTACACCACCACCATTGCCGGTGCCCGGGCCGTGGTGCTGGCCATTGCCGAACGCGCCGGCCAGGGAATAACCGTGAAAAGCATCCAGGAGTACCATGGCGGATGTGTGTGCGAATAAATCGTGAACAACGTGAAGCCGTACCTTCACATTTCCGCTTTCACGACCAATTCCTTCCCAGAGGCGGGGTCAGTGTTGCACCGGGCGGAGCATAACGAGGACTTGTTTTCATGAAAAAAGAGTACTGCGGCCTTTTCGGTATCTACAATCATCCCGAGGCCGCCCGCATGGCCTATTTCGGTCTCTACGCCCAGCAGCACCGTGGTCAGGAGAGTGCCGGCATCGCCACCTGGGATGGGTCGAACATCCGCGAACAACGCGGTATGGGGCTGGTACCCGAGGTGTTCAATGAGCGGCACCTTGGCAAGGAGCTCAAGGGGCAGGTCGCGGTGGGGCACATTCGCTACTCCACCACGGGTGCGTCCCTGATCCGCAACGCCCAGCCCTTTCTTGTCCGCTTCGGCGGCATGCAGCTGGCCGTGGCGCACAACGGCAACCTGGTGAACACCCTGGAACTGCGGCAGGAACTGGAAGCGACCGGGTCAATCTTTCAGACCACCATCGACTCGGAGCTATTCATTCATCTGATTGCCAAGAACCTCAAAGACATGACTCTGGAAGAGGCCGTCATCGCGGCCTGCAACAAGGCCAAGGGCGCCTTCTCCCTGTTGATTCTCGCGGATAACAAACTCATCGCTGTGAAGGACCCCCATGGGTTCCGTCCCCTCGCTCTAGGGCGCGTTGGCGACTCCTATGTACTGGCCTCCGAGACCTGCGCCTTCGACCTTTTGGACGCGGAATACCTCAGGCCCCTCAACCCGGGGGAAATGCTGGTCATCGAGAACAACTGCGCCACGAGCTACAGCCTCAACATGCCGGTGCCCAGAAGGCAGTGCATTTTCGAGCTGATCTATTTTGCCAGACCAGACTCCATGGTTTTTGACGAATGCGTCTACGATTGCCGGAAAAAGATGGGCTTCGCCCTTGCCGACGAGGCTCCGGTGAAGGCGGACTTTGTCATGCCTTTTCCGGACTCCGGGATATATTCGGCCATTGGCTATTCCCAGCGGTCCGGACTTCCTTTCGAGACCGCAATGATCCGCAACCACTATGTGGGGCGTACGTTCATTCAGCCCTCGCAGAGCATGCGCGACTTCGGCACCAGGGTGAAGATCAATCCGGTTCGAAAGATGATCAAGGATCGCAGCTTGTTGATCGTCGATGACTCCATCGTTCGTGGAACCACCATCCGTACAAGAGTCAAGAAGCTGCGGGAGCTCGGAGCCAGGGAGATACACATGCGGGTGAGTTGCCCCCCCATCAGGTACCCCTGTTTTTTCGGCATAGACTTTTCGTCCAAGGGCGAGCTCATCGCCGCAAACAACTCGGTGGAGGAGATCGCCAGGTTCATCGGCCTGGACAGCCTTCACTATCTGTCCATCGAGGGGCTGCTGGGATCGGTCAAATGCCCCGACGATTACTGCAAGGCGTGCTTTGACGGAAATTATCCCATCGAGCCCAACACCGGCCTGAACAAGATGTGCCTGGAAGATAACTCGGTGGCAGTGTCCTGGTAGCGCCCATTCGACAAGGGGCAGGAATCTGGCCCTGGATGTGTGTATAAAAAATCCCGGCGGGTACATGATTCCCGCCGGGATTTTCATGTGTGCCAGGCATGGCGCGGATCTAGGAGGTGGAAGTCCTCTCCAGGCCCTGATGGTGGGAACTGGTAGCCGAAGGCAACTGCGTCGTCGCGAGGCGGGGTGGGGAGGAAGCTGGAGGCAAAAGTCGGACTCGACGAACAGAAATCGGATATAAGGCCGGTACAACTGGGTAATTCGGCATTGGACGAAGACGCCCCATAACCATTCGGAAGTTGTACAGGTAAATCCGGCGAGGCCCGACGGAAAGAGTCGCGTCTTACCCTGGGAGATCTCATTGCCTGTCGGGACGATCCCGACTACCTGGACGGCGATGTCCGGGGATGGGCCATGAGAAGTCAGCAGAGGCCATAGTAGTCCGTTTCCTTGGCGGGCAAAGGGCCGAATCTTTTGACCAAGGAGTAGTCGCTGACGACTCGACGAGCGTGGGACGCCAGGAAAGGTGGGAGGTCACGCCTCGACACACCCGGTAAAGGCGGAACCGGAACTGGGCACATCGAGGTACGCGAGCGCTCGCGGCGTTGGAAGGAGGACAAGCCTTGACGCAGTATCTCATGGAGTTGGTTTGCCAACAGGCAAATCTCAATCAGGCCTTTAAACGGGTGAGAGCCAACAAGGGCGCGCCAGGAATCGACGGTATGACCGTTGATGATCTGTACGAATGGCTTTCAACCAACAAAGACGAGTTGATTGCGAGTCTGCTTGAAGGTACCTACCGACCGCTTCCAGTTAAGGGAGTGCGAATCCCGAAACCGGGAGGTGGAGTGCGACAGCTGGGCATTCCAACGGTGCGGGATCGTTTGGTGCAACAGGCCTTCTTGCAGGTGCTCACACCCATTCTCGATCCGTTGTTCTCGGAATCGAGTTTTGGGTTCCGTCCAAGTCGGGGCGCTCATGACGCTCTTGTTCAGGCACAACGATTCGTTGAGGACGGCCGTACCATAGTGGTGGACATGGATTTGGAGAAGTTCTTCGACCGTGTAAACCACGATATTTTGATGGCACGGCTGGCCCGTCACGTCAAAGACAAACGTGTCCTGTGGATCACCCGAGCCTTTTTAAACTCGGGCATGATGCAAGACGGAGTGTGCGTAGCGCGTGAGGAAGGGACTCCGCAAGGTGGTCCTCTGTCCCCGTTGCTTGCTAATCTGCTTCTTGATGACCTGGACAAGGAACTCGAACGTCGCGGTCACTGTTTCTGTCGGTATGCTGATGACTGCAACATTTATGTGCAGAGCATCAAGGCCGGTGAAAGAGTGATGGAATCGGTTACGCGTTTTCTGGAGAAACGACTTAAGCTAAAGGTCAATCAAGAGAAAAGTGCCGTGGATCATGTGAGTAACCGTAAGTTTCTGGGGTACCGTCTTCTGGGAAGTGGATGACTGGTCCTAGCACCCCAGAGTCTGGTCAGGTTCAAGAATCAAATACGTTGGATATTGAAACGTAACAGGCCGATGTCTTTCGAAGAAAGAATACGTCGTCTCAACTCGTACTGTATCGGATGGCTGGGGTATTTCCAGCTTGCGAAGTGCAAAAGCTTCCTCCAGGAGATGGAAGGGTGGATACGACGGAAACTACGTTGCGCACGCCTGAAGCAATGCAAGCGGGTTAAGACTTTGGCTGAATTCTTCATAAGTCTCGGTGTGAAAGAGTTCGGCGCATGGATGCAGGCTCTGTCGGGAAAAGGGTGGTGGAGAATGTCCAGAACCCAGACAGCGCATCAGGCAATGAACAATGAATGGTTCAGAAATCAAGGACTCGTCAGCCTGATAGGAAGATACCAAGTGTTACAAGTCAAAAGAAACCGCCGTGGTACCGAGCAGGTATGCCCGGTGGTGTGAGAGGGGGAAACCGCGAGGAATCCCCCTACTCGATTTTCAAGGAAGCCGTCGTGTCAGTTGTCCACTGATTCGTACTTCTTCAATTTTTCCCAAACATTGTTGTAGCGGTTCTGCAGCGTGGCGTTCTTGTGCCGCAATTCCTTTACCTCCGCCTCCAGTTGGTCGACCCTGCTCTTCAGTTCCACAGACTCGCGGTTTATGGCCAGCGGGGTCTTGCGGTGCAGTGCGACCTCCTCCTGCTTTTTAGACAGGACTCCCTGAAGGTCCTTGATGCGCGTGTTCAGACTGTCTATGGCTTCCTGGTATTGTTGCTGCGTCTTGAGGCACTCGCGCAGCTCGTTCTCATAGGTGGGGGAGGAGGAGCAGGCCGCAAGGAAGACGAGAAAACATGCGAAGATGATGGGGGATAGATTTTTCATTGTAGTATCAAGACGTATTCCAGGTTTGGGTTGTCTTTGAAAATCCCCCGCAGTCTGGGGCTAGTGGCATTGTTGAGGTGATGAAATGTGTTGAATTTCATTTCAGTGCCCATGGCATCGGTCAGCACCTTCAGGTCGCTTTCGGAGCTGTTCCGATAGAATATGTAGTTGACATGATATTTCGTGGCCCATTTCCCCTGGGGCAGCACCTTGGAATACCCCCTGTCCCTGAGCTTTACCGCAAAGTGCTGGTCCTTGTCCTCATCCTGGGCATGGAACAGCCAGATTTCCTTGTCATGGAATGGCGGAAGATCCGTATCAGGGGCGGGGGCGGCTGTGGAGAGTTGTTCCCGAGAGGTCTCCGTGGCGTTGCTCACCGCGGGAGCCGTATTGGTGGCGTTTACGGTCTCCAGGGACTCCTCTGTGGAGAGGTTGACTGATTTGGGTTGAGCCTCTTCCGGAGCGGCCGAAGGCGTGTCCCGGGGCTGGAGTTCCGGGGAGGCGGTGGCATTGGCTTCCTCCGCGGCCTCCATTCCTTCGGCTGGTTTGGGTTCCAGGGTATCAGTGGCCGGGGTCTGTTCGGGCTCCACAATCCTTGGCGAGCTTTGTGTTTCTGGAGTCGCAAGGGTAATCTTCGGGGAAGGAGTAGAGGACTGCTCCGTAGCGTTCGTCAATCCGGCATGGTCAGGGGAAGGAGATTTTTCACCGGAATAAAGAAAAACAATTACCACTCCTACTACGACCACCACGAGAACAAAGGCGGAAAACAGGACTGTCTTGGACAGTCCCACAGATTCCGGTGATGGATTGAGCACATCGTGTGCTGAAGCGTCACAAGCGGAACAGTATATTCCAGAACCATCGATTTTTTTCCCGCAACGTACACAAGTTGTTTTTATATGCATTGACTGACTTTTGGATAAGTAAAAAACTGGTTGTATGCCCAACCCCTCGGGAACACGCAGCAAAGAGGTGTATTGGAAACCAAGCCGGGGCACTCCTCCGGCTTTGGAGCTACCTGATCGCTTAGATTGAGATTATTACATCAATTACGTAACGGAAGCAATTACGTCAATACACTGCTCATGTTCTTGAGCGAGGAATTCCAGGGAGTCCGTAATGACACTGAATCGGGTCGGGCGTCTGATATTGAGTGGCGCCGCTCATTCAGCTCCATGCTACAGGCACGGAGTCGCAACCTAACTCGTATCATTGAAGCAACCGTAAATTTCGGCTTGTTGGCACCATTCATGAGGCACTTGAGCTAACTCCATTACGAATTCATATGATTCCTGGATTCCGAGTGTCGTAAAAGCCATCTAGCCGGCATGTTCCTCTTTAAGCCGGAAAAAATCGCCTTCGCGTAGCAGGTCTCCCTTGGTAACCATCTCATTCAGGGTCGACTGCAGCTTATCCATCTCATCCTCTTTGAGAACGCGTTTCGCCTCACCAAGAATATAGTCCATGGGGAGGGAGCCGGAGCGGCCTCTTTTGAAAACCGCGACAATGTAACGTTCGTAGAATTGCGGTGCCTTGCTCATTTCAACTCCATTTTGCGTGTTCGGCCAACTGTTCGCATACCTTGGATCATATTACGGATGCAGGGCTTGAGATGCGGTGCGCTTGGTGACCTGAAATCCATACTGCCAGGTGTCGGATGGATCGATAATCGAGAAACACAGTTACGACCGCCATGCATATACCAAAACCAATGGGGTATTGCCCCCACCATGAAACGTATAGGCACCCGTATGGCATAGAGAGACGGCCCAAGCACAACTAGAGATACACGGCAACGGAAAGGAGGTAGTTAACGCAAGCAACTGGCTCATGGCAAGGGCAATATTCTGTCCGCGGACTGCGGGGGGCCTCGAATCGGAGCCTTCAGGTATGAAAGCTTGTCGTGAAACGGGTGACAAGGAGCGTAAAGGAAGGGCGTTGGGAGGTAACGATGTGATGCGGGGGCGATTACTCAATCATCGAAGAATATGTGCATGATCTCGGAAAGCTGGTGCTCGGCCTGGGATGCAACGATGGCGAAAACACTCTTGTTCAGGCTCAGGTTATCCCAGGCGGCCACGGAGAAGGGGGGGACAAGGTCCATGGCGCCTCCGATGTCCGGTTGCAAGGCATGGGCCGCGACATTGGCCACATGCACCACACAGGCTTCCTGGGACATTCCGCTCTGGGACGGGGAGTGGTGACCGGCCACTGCGGATTGCAGCTCTGAGGGAAAAAGCCAGCGCTCCATAAGTTGGCTGCCGATGGAGCAATGGTCGAAACCGAGAACTCTGCGCTCGAGTGCCCAGGTTGGGCTGGATCTCGGCCCCGCCATGTTCAGCACGTGGCGATAATGGCTCGCTGCGTTCTTCAGCAGCAGAAGCCGTCCAAGGTCGTGCAGCAGTCCGGCCACGAAAAAACGTTCCTCGTTTCTCAGGCGGGTTTGCCCCGCCAGGAGCCTGGCAAGGATGCCGCAGTGGACACAGTGACGCCAGTACTTCTCCATGTCCAGATATTCAGGGGGAATATCCTGGAACAAGGTGATGACCGAGATGCCGAGGGCCAGATTAGTCAGATGGTTGGAGCCGATGATGGTCACGGCCCTGGAGAGAGTGTCAATTTTTTGAGGAAACCCATAGAAGGGGCTGTTCACCAGTTTCAACAGCTTGGCCGAGAGGCTGACGTCCTTGCTGATCACTTCTGCGATATGGGAAGCCGAGCTGCTGGGGCTGTTGATGGCCTCCACGATCCTGGTGAAGATGTCGGGCAACGAAGCCAGTTCCGCTTCGTCGGAAATGACGCTTTCCGCGTTCAGTGGTGGGAGCATCCCGGTGTTGCTCTCTTCAACCGGGGAAGCCTGGTCCTTGTAACGCCTCATTATGGGTACCGGGGATTGTTCCCATTGCCTGGCAAGCTTGTTAGCGGTGCGCAACAGGGCTATTCGCGCCAACTCCCGGAGTATATGGTTCTGGGTGTCCACGTGGGCGAAGCGCGGAGCGAGGAGCCGTTTGCAAAATTTAAGGAGTTCGGGATCCAGCTCCTCGAGAGGCTTGGCTTCGACCGAGTCAGCGTCAACACCTTGGATGTCGGCTTCGTTCACGCCCCATATTTTAAAAATATTCAGATGCTTGGGCGTGAGTTCAGTGCCCTTGGGAAGCAGCAGCCTCCCCTGGGGGGATTTGATGTCGTTGGCCAGCACCATTCCAGCCTGAAGATCGTCGACATTGATTATGGCCATTGACGGTGTCCTGGTCTAGGAAAAACGATATGCATGCAGCTGTTTCAGTTATTTTCCGCCCATAAAGCTCATAAAAGGGCAGCAACGTCAAGATGCTTCTCCATGGGAGATGAAGAATTATTGCTCTTACCAAGCTTTCGGGGGCCGGTTGCAAAGATCGCTGAGAATAGCGAACCGAAAAAGTTATGCATGAACAGCGCCAATTTCTCAGTCGAGCAGCGCCTGGGAGAAATCCTTTCCATTGAAGGGGCGAAGGTCCTCCATTTTCTCTCCCAGTCCGATGAAGCTTATGGGAATGCCGAACTGCAGCGCCATGGAAACGATAACCCCGCCCTTGGCTGTGCCGTCCAACTTGGTAAGGATCACCTCGTCGATATGCACTGCGTCGTTGAACAGCTTGGTTTGGGAGAGGGCGTTCTGGCCGGTGGTGGCGTCCAGCACCAGGACCGTCCTGTGGGGGGCGCCAGGGTGCTTTCTGCCCAGGACCTTCTTGATCTTGCTCAGCTCCTCCATGAGGTTGGCCTTGGTATGCAGGCGACCAGCCGTATCAACGATGACGAGGTCATAATCGTCCTTGAGGGCCAAGTCCATGGCCTCGTAGGCCACGGCGGCCGGGTCGGCGTCCTGCCCCTTGGAGTGGAAGCCCGCGCCCACGCGTTTGGCCCAGATGCCCAGCTGATTCACGGCCGCGGCGCGGAAGGTGTCGGCCGCCGCTAGCAGGACCTTGCGCCCCCGCATTTGTTCCCTGTGGGCCAGCTTGGCGATGGTGGTGGTCTTGCCCACACCGTTCACGCCGATGATGAGGATGACCTCGGGCGGGTTGTAGGCTGTGATCCTGCGATCGCCTTTGAATATTTCCTCGATCTCCTCCCTGAGCAGACCCTTGAAGCCCGAGGGCTCGGTAACTCCTGCCTTGCGGGCGCGTTCGCGGAGGTTTGTGGTGAGTTTCGTGGTGGCTTCGAATCCCACATCCGCAGTGATCAGGATTTCCTCCAGCTCCTCCCAGAAGGCCTCGTCGAGGCTGGAGTGAGAGGTTGTCAGATCATCGATGCGTCTGGTGATGCTGTCCTTGGTCTTGGAAAGTCCTTCGGAGAGCTTGAGAAACAACCTGCTGCGTTCGTCCTCCTCGTCTTCCAGATCCAGGGCCAGGGCCATTCGGTATTGCAGCTCCGAGCGGAACTCCGCCACTCTTTGATAGCCCATCTCCTCGAGCCAGGTCTTGAAACGGGCGATAAAGTCTCCGGATTCCACCTTGGGCGCCTCGAGGGCCTCGAACAGGAAGAGCAGACGCTCCCAAAGGTTTTCACCGGCGAATTCCTGTCCGGAGAGTACGATGTCGAGCCAGACAGAGAGCCTTGGTTCCGCGTCGCGCAGGCTGAGAGTCAGTTCCTTCCGCCACGCCTCTTCCGTCACGTCGGCGGTTGCCGGGGTCGTACCGGCAGCGTCCGGAGTGACTTGGGCGTCCGTTTTTTTTGGGGGGGTATCGTCCTTTTTCCCCCACATTGTTTTGATCTTTGAGAAAAAGCCCATTTCGTTCTCCTGGCTTGATGTCGGGCACGGCAAAAACTGTGGCGCAAGGCCGTGGCGGATTGTTTTGTCTGTTCGCGGTCCGTTCCGTCAAGTTGTTTTTATTGACAGGATTGATTGCCCCTGTCGGCAGCGCCGAGCAGAAATATTCCGTAGGTGGCGCGCCATTGGGGCAGCAGGTGCACCACGTGACCGGTGGTGTCGTGATAGTACGTGTCGATGGGAGCCGATTTTTCGATGACAAACCCCATCTGACTGCAGAAACGTTGAAAATCCTTCATGGTGATGACACGGATGTTGGGCGTGTCATGCCATTCGTAGGGTAGCTCCTTGGAAATCGGGGCGCGCCCCGTGAGGAGCAGTTGGGCGCGAATGCGCCAATGGCTGAAGTTGGGGAAGCTGACAATGCCTTGCCGCCCCGTGCGGAGCATTTCCCGCACCAGTGCGCCGGGGTGGTAGACCTGCTGCAGCGTCTGGCTCAGCACAACATAGTCGAAGTGTCCGTCCGGATAGTCGCGTATCTCGGTGTTAATGTCTCCCTGAACCACGGAGAGGCCCTTGGCGATGCACTCCATGGCCTTCTCCTCGTCCAGTTCGATACCAACGGCCTTGACGTTTTTATCGGTGTTCAAGTGCTGCATGAGATCGCCCCTGCCGCAGCCAAGGTCCAGGACCCGTGATCCCGGCTTTATCCATGAGGCGATGATTTGGAGATCGAAACGCATGTCCTTGTCGCTCACAACGTTCCTCCGCGAACCATGGACAGGTTGTTGTCGAGAAAGCCTTGCACCAGGCGGAACATCCTGTCGTTGCGCAGCAGGAATGCGTCGTGGCCGCAATCCGCCTTGATCTCGCAAAAGCTCACATCCAGGCCGCAGCGTTTCATGGCCTGGACCATGTCGCGTGACATGTAGGTGGGGTAGAGCCAGTCCGAGGTGAAGGACACCACCAGAAAGCGGGCCCTGGCTTTTTCAAAGGCCGCAGTGATGGAACCGCTGCCGTGTTGCAGCCCAAGATCGAAGTAATCCGCCGCTTTGGTGATGTAGAGGAAGGAGTTGGCGTCGAACCGGTCCACGAATTTGCGCCCCTGATAACGGAGGTAGCTCTCGACCTGGAAGTCGGGGTCGTCCATGAAGTCGAAGGAGAAGTCCTCCTTGTCCTGGAGCTTGCGCCCGAACTTCAAGCGCATGGCCTCGTCTGAGAGATAGGTCACGTGCCCCACCATGCGTGCCACAGCGAGCCCCATGGATGGACCGCTGCCGCCGTAATAGTCGCCCTGGCGCCAGTTCGGATCGGCCATGATGGCCTGGCGCGCGATTTCGTGGAACGCGATGTTCAGGGCGGAGTGTCTGGTCGTTGTGGCCAGGGGCGCGGCCGCAACCACGGCCTCGGGATAGCGCACCGCCCATTCCAGTACCTGCATGCCCCCCATGGAGCCGCCGATGGCGCAGAGCAGGCGCTCGATTCCGAGGTGCTCCACCAAGCGTTTCTGCGCCCGGACCATGTCGCCTACGGTGACAACCGGAAAACTCAAACCATAGGGGTGTTCGGGGTTGTTGGGATTCTCCGAGGCCGGACCCGTGCTGCCCATGCAGCTTCCCAGGACATTGGAGCAAATGACGAAATATTTGTCGGTGTCTATGGGCTTCCCGGGTCCCACCATGATGTCCCACCATCCGGGCTTGGGGTCCTCTTCGGTGTAATAGCCGGCCACGTGGGAGTCGCCGGTGAGGGCATGCAGCACCAGGACCGCGTTGTCCCGTTCCGGCGAGAGTTCTCCATAGGTTTCATATGCCAGAGTAACAGGCGAGAGAGTCGCTCCACTGTCCAGGACAAGAGGGGAATCCTCCCAAGCCGTGAAAAAACGCCTTTCCACGAGACCCACATTGGGGGCGCTGGAGTCATGTTCTATGTATTCGCTCATGCGGGTGAAACATAAGACGTGGGGAGGGCAAGCGCAAGACGTTCCGGGGAGATATCCTTCACGAGCACTTGACAATCACTCCCGCAATCTTAGTTAGATTAATAGGCGATGTACTTAACGCAATCAGAGTACTTTCGGTTACAAGCAAGTTCAAGTCTGACATGGAACGCGTAGGCAAGTAAACCTTCAGTCAATCGTCAGAAGCCATATTCCCTTCCTGTCGGCCGCCGGGATTCTCTGGCGGCCTTTTTCATGCCCCTGCTATTGCCAGAAGCCCCAGGTTGGGGCATGAACAACCCGTTTTGCTTTCACTGTGAAGGTGTCAGTGGCAAGGACAATGATATACCCGTAAGCTGCTGTGGATCGTGAGCCTGATGGCATGGCCTGTCGCCTTACAGCCCGGACAGGAAACACGGCCCGCACGCCTTTGATAGTTTTCGTCCTTGGGGGCATTTCGAAAGATGAGAAAGACCGACTTGAATAAGGAACCCTCCCGGCGCGATATGCTCGATGTCGCAATTCGCCCCTTGACCCGTTCGTGCTCGACATACGCCCGCGGCGGCGTGCATTACAAGGGTGATTACAAGGACAGGAGCTTCGATATCTATTGCAGGGAAGTCCGCCCCGCTCGGGGGAGCGTTGCGGGAAAGGGCGGGGAGCAAATCGAGATAATCATGGATAGCCGCCTGGCAACCCGCCTGGCCGTGGCTCTTCTGGACAATCGGTTGCGCAAGATCTGGACAAGGATTTACGGCCAACTGGAGCCAGTGGCGGCGGCCCAGGCCAATGGCCTGATGGCCTGGGCAGCGGCGTCCAAGTGGTCCCGCGCCCTGTTCAAGAACGACAGGCTGGTGCAGGGGCTGAAGCAGCTGCTAACGTCCGGGGATGATGCCGGAGCGCGGTCGCTCAGCCTGATGCCGGACGCAGGTATGCTTGTCCTGAGACATGTGCCGATTTCCCAGGTCACCACGGAAAACGTCAAGACCTTGCTTCTCGCCTTGCACGACTGGCTGGAAGGAGTGGAGGAGGTGACTCCCAGGCCTCAAAGACTGGACGCCACCTCCATGGAGCGCAATCTCAGGGGGAGCCGCTCGCTGTTCCACACCCTGAGCGGCGCCTTGCTGCTTCTACTTTTTCTTGGCGGAGCGGCGGCGGCCGTATTGGCGTATATCATGTACCGCTGACGCCCCGCTGGGTGTCTATTCTTTGGTGTGATGTCCGCGCAATCCATGGATATGGATTACGTGGAGGATCACCTTGCCGAAAATGCGGTTCTCAGCTGGCGTGTTTTTCACACAGCTTGCGCGCCAGTTCGACAATTGTGCGCACGCCAAAGCCCTTGCCGCCCTTGCCCAGGGGGCCGAGGGGTTCTTCCTTTCCTCCGGGTCCCGCTATGTCCAGGTGCAGCCACTTCATGCCTTCATCGACCCAGTTCTGGAGAAACAACGCGGCGATGATGGATCCGCCCAGGCGCGATTTGCCCGTGTTGTTGATGTCCGCCACCGTGGCTTTGAGCTTCTCCCCATAGGGAGGGTACAAGGGAAACTGCCAGAACAGTTCTCCAGTGCTTTCCGAGGCCTCGCGCATCAGCCCAGCGAATTCCGTGTCCGATCCGTAGAAGGGCGCGATGTCTTCGCCCAGTCCCACCACCGCCGCGCCGGTAAGGGTGGCCACATCGAGGACATAGTCCGGGCTTCCCTCGCACGCCAGGGTCAGGGCGTCCGCCAGCAGCAATCTGCCCTCCGCGTCGGTGTTCAACACTTCCACGGTCTTGCCGCTACGAGTGGTGATGATATCGTTGACATGGTATGCCCGGCCTGAAATGTCGTTTTGCGCCAGAGGGGCGTACACGCTCAGTTTCAGGGGCAAACCGGCCTTGGCAATGGCGCAGGCCGCGGCAAATACCGTCGCCGCCCCGGCCATGTCGTATTTCATGCCCACCTGGGATTCTCCAGGCTTGAGGCTGTACCCGCCGCTGTCATAGGTGACTCCCTTGCCGACCAGGGCCAGGTGGAACAGGGCGGTTTCCGCCTGCCAGTGGGCCGCCACCAGGTGTGGGGGGCGTTCCGAGCCCTTGCCCACCGCAAGTATACCCCCGCAACGTTCCTGTTCCAGCATTTCGTCGTCCCAGACCGAGGCATCCATGTCGTAGTCCTTGGCCATCAGGTGCAGGCGTTCGGCCATGGATTGCGGGTAGATTTCATTGGGGGGGGCGTTGCACAGGTCACGCGCTATGTTGACATGGTTCAGCACCATTTCCCGGAACTTGATCTGTTGCAACAGTTCTTCGGTGCCGGAATCCGGGCTGCCGATGATGGTGGTCTGGCACTGGATCGGTTCCGGTTTCTTACCAAGGTAGGCGTCATATACGTATGCGCCGAGCAGGGCGCCTTCCTGGGCGGCCAGCGCCAGTTCCGGCCTGTGGTCCAGCAGGGTGGCCACGGTTGTCAGTTTTTCGCCACGAGCCCTGTCAACGGCGTTGGATACCGTGGCCTTAAGGCTCTCGGCCGGAGACATGCCCTTGGCGTCCAGGCGAACGGCCAGGACCAGCAGGAATGAGTTATCCACAGGAGCTGCCAGGGCGATGCGTTTGCCTCCGGCCTCTTCCGGCGCCTTGACGTCCTGTAACGGGGCGGGCAGCGCCTCCCGTGAAAAGCAGGGGGTGTCCTGATCCAGGAACGGGAGAAGGAGCAGGCTCTTGTCTCCCGGAGTGTATCTTTCGGAAAAAATGAAGCGGTGCATGGTTCAATCCTTGAAGTTGTTCAACATGTTGCTGTTACACAATAATGGAGCGACGGAACACTTTCCGCTCCGCTCCCTCTTGGGATGCGCAGTGTGTCTCCACCGTTGGCGGTCCCTTGTTCGTAAGGGGGGCGGTTATTCAACCGAAGCCGGTGAAGGCCCACAAAGATTTACCCGATGAGACGCGGCGATGGCAACCGAGGCTTTTTGGCCGCTTCCGACCTGCTTCCATGTCGATCATCCCGATGGTAGCCCGATGTGGTCTCGATCCGCAGCATTTCTAATGATGTGGCCCTCTGTCCGAATTGTAAAACAATTTTCAACTCCTGGCTGAAGTGGAGGTTGACCCATGATGGGTGATGACCCGCAAACAGGACCGGCGTAACAATGGAAGCGGAGCCATGTGCTTCCGGGCGACTCTGGAGGGGTTTGTCCAGGAAAATCATTATGCTGGTTTAGTTTCCTCTTTTATGATCGCTGCCGACGTGCTATGGAGATGATAAATGCGCTGTCAGGAGCTGACGAAAACGATTCGTGGAACATGCTCCTTTGCACAGGCAGAAAGATGTTTCCGTTTTTATGGATATATCCATGTAGACTTTGAAAGAGACACAATATCAGGTGCGGCATGGAAGTTTCCTCTCTCTTCGACTTTCCTTCTTCAACATTTCAGTTGTTGGCTCTTCTGCAACAACCAGCCATGCTGGTTGATTCGTCCGGATTTGTCGTGGGGGTGAACGGACCCTGGCGCCAGGTCACGGGATTGCGTGGCGAGGACATTCATGGACGTCCTGTCGCTTCCATGTTGACGCGGGGGGAAGACTGGGGAGAGGTCTTGCGGCTCTCGACACTGGGCCGGGGAAAGTGTTTCGTCTTTTCATGTCCGAGCCATGACGGAGACGACGTGGTTATGAAGTGCCAAGTGGTTGCACTGGCATGTGACAGACGTCCGCAAACCGCCATAATGCCCGCGTTGGTGATTTGCGATGAGAAAGATGACGCGGCAGGCTATGGATACGGGCCTGGCAAACCCAGCCTGAGAAGTACGGAAGAGCGTTACCGGGTGCTTTTCGAAAACGCCCCCCTGGGTGTGTTCACCTCCACCAACAAGGGGCGTTTTATCAATGTGAATATAATTCTGGCCAACATGCTTGGGTATGCCTCTCCGGAGGAAGTCCTGGAAAATGTGGGCGACATAGCGGAGGAAATCTACGCTGAACCGGATCGCCGACACGAGATAGTACAGATAATCAGGAAAAATCCCGGGCTTGCCCAGTTCGAGAACCGCTATCGCCGCAGGGACGGCAGCGAGTTCATCGGTTTCCTCAACGTCACCGTGCTCCAGGACCCGGACACAGGAGAGTATTATCTCCTCGGGATGGTCGAGGACATCACGGAACGCAAGCGTGCCGAAAGTGCGTTACGGGAGTCCGAGGAACAATACCATTCCATCTTTTTGAACGCTCCCGTGGGTGTATACCAGTCGCTCATGGAAGGGCGCTACATGAGCGTGAACCCCATGTTCGCCTCCATGCACGGCTATGATTCTCCCAGCGACGTCCTGGGGAGTGTGAGTGACATCGGCAGCCAGCTCTATGTACAGCCGGAGAAGCGTCGCGAGATGCTGGAGCTGCTGCTTGAGCAGGGGCAGGTGACCAATTTCGAGGTGGAATCCCGTCGGAAGGACGGCTCCACGTTCTGGTCTTCCCGAAACGTCCGTCTCATGCGTGATGAAGAGGGCAAACCGCACCATATCAAGGGATTTCTAACGGATATTTCAAAGCAGAAGGAGCTTGATCAGTTGCGGGAGGACGTGGAGCGCATCACGCGCCATGACCTGAAGAGTCCCTTGATGTCCATGATCCTGGGCATGCGCATGATGCAAAAGGAATCCAACCTGTTCGATCGCCAGAGAGACATTCTTCATGAGCTGGAGCTCTCGGGTAACAGGATGTTGGCAATGATCAACCTGTCACTTGACCTCTACAAGATGGAGACGGGGACATACGCTTTAGAGCCGGAACCCCTCGACCTGTTGCGGCTTGTCCGGGGAATCGCCCAAACCGCTCTGGAAAACCAGCGCCGCAAGAACTTGCACCTGCGCGTCCTTGTGGAAGGGGAGACACCCCTTCCGGATGCGGTCTTCATGCTCGAGGGCGAGGAACTCCTGTGCTATTCAATGTTCAACAACCTTCTGCAGAATGCGGCTGAAGCCTCCCCGCCCGAGGCGGAGGTGACCGTGTCCATGAGCAAGAAAGGGGAGTGGGCGGAGGTCGAGATCCACAACATGGGCGTTGTACCCGAGAGCATCAGGAGTGCCTTTTTCGAAAAATACAGTACCGCCGGAAAATCCGGAGGCACAGGCCTTGGCACCTATTCCGCCAGGCGCATCGCCCAGACCCATAAGGGTGACATCGGATTTTCCACCTCCGAGGCGGAGGGCACCACCCTCACGGTTCGGCTTCCCCTGCGGCACTCCTCTTGAAACATTTCCTCCATTGTTTTGTAACCCTCATGACGAATTCGCGTCCCGGCTTGCTGGAAGCATGATTCTGTTTTATCTGGTGAAAGATTGGCTTTCCGGTTTGAATCAGGATTGTCCGCATATGCGCCTGTACTGGGCGTGCCACAGAAACTGTCCACACAGCCAGGAATAAAAAGGGGATTTACTCATGAGCAGCAAGAACGTGTTGTATGAAGGCAAGGACACCCGTCTCAGCTACGACGTGGCCATGGCGCTGCGCAAAATTGCCGATGGATTTGCCAGCGGCACCCTGCAGATCAACGACAACCTCGGTTCCGTCAGCCTCGCTGTCGGGAAGGAGGCGAAATACGAGGTGGAGATCAAGGAAAAGGTCAAGGATGGCGGCGTGAAGCGCAGTGTGGAGGTGGAGCTCGAATGGTTCGAACCTTCCTGCGGCGAAAGCGCTGAATAGCTGCAGAGTTGGAAACGCGCCTCCCAAAAGGGGCGCGTATTCGGCTGTGCAATTTGATCCATGAGAGGTGTGACATGCGCTTGAAAAAAGTCTTTCCAGCCGTGTTCGTGCTGACCGTGGCGCTCCATATTTCCCTTGCCGTCGCCATGGATGGGAACCCGGAGCGGGGAAAGAATCTGGCCACGGGATGCGTCTGCCATCGTGGTGATCTCGACGGCATGAGCGCCGAGAAACTTGCCGGCAGGCTGATGGATTTCAAATCCGGCAGGAAAAAAACACGAAACCATGAACAAGGTTGCCGGCAAACTGACTGAGCAGCAGATAGTCGATCTGGCGTCCTGGTTTTCTTCCAGATAGGCATTCTTTCCTTGCACTCCGCCTGTCAGTTGACGGTTTTTTGTTCCAGGCGGTTTGCTTTCACGTAAACATGGGCTAAGATGAGGAGCATGGATACCAAAAGTGTTGCCACCTTTGGACCGGGCTCCTCTTTTTGTTCAGTGAAGACGCTGATCGCCACACTGGCATTTGTAGTGGCGGTGCATGTATTTGTTTGTCTCGCCCCTCCTCGGGCATATCCCTTTATGCAGGCGCAATTCCAGGCGCAACAGGTGGTCAGGCTCTGGTTCGACAAGCAGGACGGCGTGCAGGTGGCGGCTCTGGTTTCCGGTATGGGCAGGAGCGAAGTGCGGAACCTGATGCTTCAGGTGGACCAGCACCCGTTTGTTCTGGAAATGAAGAGGGGGCTTCATGGCCGATGGATGTTGCAACAGTATTACAGCCTTTGTCTTACTCTTGAAGATGCCCTCGTGTACAACTGAATGGCCCGGCCGGCTCTGAAGAAAGTTGTTTAATTTCGTAAATATAAATTGTTACACATCCGGAATGGTGTTACACACGACAGGATAATCGAAATGGCCGGGAAATTCCGGTTGGAGTGATGCCGCAGTACCCGCCCCTGAATCAATAGGACTCTGGGGCGGACAATATCGATGAACTAGGATGTGGCC
Source organism: Desulfovibrionaceae bacterium (assembly GCA_963674665.2). Taxonomy (GTDB): domain Bacteria; phylum Desulfobacterota; class Desulfovibrionia; order Desulfovibrionales; family Desulfovibrionaceae. Next base: position 660,554 of record CAXXPL010000004.1, read on the forward strand.
CGGAAAAGCTGAATGGCTGTCCAGGTCGTTGGTCAATGACTGTTCGTGGTTTTACCTTGCCCAGGCAAGCGCTCCCAAGGAGTCGAGCATGTCCCAGAAAGACACGTCCAAGAAAAAGGATGTCAAGAAGACGAAAGATCCCTTTGACCCCTCGGATTTCAAGTGGAGTGGGGGTATCTATGACAAGAACGACAAGGAAGGGCTGAAGAAAGACATAATCCGGCACATCGTCTCCAGCCTGGGCAGCGACTACGCTCGCCTCACCCCCTACAACTACTATCATGGCCTGGCCCTGGCCGTGCGCGACAGACTCATCGACCAGTGGATCAAGACACAGCGCTCCTACTATGACAAGCACGCCAAGAGGGTCTACTACCTCTCCCTGGAGTACCTGCCCGGCAAGTCCCTGATGAACAATCTGCATTGTCTGGGCATCTATGAGACCACGGAGAAGGTGATGAAGGACTTCGGGTTCGAACTCGATGACCTGGCCGAGGTGGAATGGGACGCCGGCCTGGGGAATGGCGGTCTCGGCAGGCTTGCCTCCTGCTTCATGGACTCCATCGCCACCCTGAACATTTCGGGTTATGGGTACGGCATCCGGTACGATTACGGCATTTTTCACCAGTTGATAGACGAGAGCGGCGAGCAGGTGGAGAGGAGCGACAACTGGATGCGCGCCGGAGACCCCTGGGAATTCACCAGGGGGCAGTTTCTCATGCCCGTGAAATTCTACGGCCGCGTCATCGAGTTCAAGGACGAGGATGGACGCCTGCGTCACGAATGGGTGGACACGGACACGGTGCTGGCCATGGCCTGCGACCTGCTTGTGCCGGGTTTTGGGAATGGCGCGGTGATCAACATGCGCCTGTGGTCGGCCCGCTCCGACCAGGAGTTCAACCTCAAGTATTTCAACACAGGCGACTACGTGGGCGCGGTGCAGGAGAAGGTCAAGGACGAGAACATCTCCAAGGTCCTGTATCCCAGCGAGGAGGCCGAGGCGGGGCGCGAACTCAGACTCAAACAGCAGTACTTCTTCGTGGCCGCCACCATCCGTGATATCTTCAGGCGATTCACCAAAAACCACGATACCTTCGATCTTCTTCCGGACAAGGTGGCCATACAGCTCAACGACACCCACCCCAGCATCGCAATCCCCGAACTCATGCGCATCCTTGTGGACGAGGAGTACGTCGAGTGGGACAAGGCCTGGGATATCTGCCGCCGCACCTTTGCCTACACCAACCACACCCTTCTGCCCGAGGCCCTGGAGACCTGGCCCGTGGATCTGATCGGCAGGGTGCTTCCCAGGCACTTGCAGATCATTTACGAGATCAACCGCCGGTTCCTCGAAGAGGTGGCCCGCCGTTTCCCTGGAGACACCAACCGAATCGCGAGGATGTCGCTCATTCAGGAAGACGGAGGCAAGCGCGTTCGCATGGCCAACCTGGCCATTGTTGGCAGTTCTTCGGTCAACGGGGTGTCGGCCTTGCACACAGAGCTGCTGAAGGAACACGTTTTCCAGGATTTTCACGAATGGAAACCGAATCTGCTCAACAACAAGACCAACGGCGTGACTCCCAGGCGCTGGCTCCTGCAGTGCAACCCCAAGCTCGCCGGTCTGCTTACCGAGAAGCTGGGGAAGGGGTGGGTCACGGACCTCGACTCCCTCAAGCAGATCGGTTCCCTTGCCGATGACGCCAAGTTCCGGAAACAGTGGCGGGAGATCAAGCAATACAACAAGCAGCGCCTAGCCGCCTACGTCCTTCGCAAGGTGGGCGTGGAGGTGAACCTGGACAGCATGTTCGACGTGCACATCAAGCGCATCCACGAATACAAGCGCCAGCTCCTGAACGTGCTGCACGTGATCACGCTCTACAACCGCATCAAGGACAATCCGGGGCAGGATTTCACTCCCCGTAGCGTGTTTTTCGCGGGCAAGGCAGCGCCCGGTTACTTCATGGCCAAGAGGATCATCAGACTGATCAACGCGGTGGCCAAGTCCATCAACAGCGATCCCGTGGTCGGGGACAAGCTCAAGGTGCTGTTCCTGCCCAACTACTGCGTCTCCCAAGCCGAGCGCATCATCCCGGCCACCGAACTCTCCCAGCAGATTTCCACCGCGGGGATGGAGGCGTCGGGCACCGGAAACATGAAGTTCGCCCTCAACGGCGCCATCATCGTGGGTACCCTGGACGGGGCAAATATCGAGATCTGCGAGCAGGTGGGCAAGGAGAACATGTTCATCTTCGGACGCACTGCCGAGGAACTCGTGACCATGCGCTCCTCCGGGTACAATCCCTGGGATTACTACAAGGGAAGCTCGGAGTTGCGCAGAGCCCTGGAAGATATCCGCAACAATGTGTTTTCACCCCAGAACCAGGGGCTGTTCCAGCCCATCTACGACGCCCTGCTCCACCATGGGGATCACTTCTTCGTCCTGGCCGACTACAAATCCTACATCGAGTGCCAGGACAAGATAGCTCAGGCATACAGGGACAAGGATAGCTGGACACGCCTCTCCATCATGAACACCGCCAACATGGGGATGTTTTCCAGCGACCGCACCATCCGGGAGTACGCCACGGACATCTGGAACGTGGCCCCGGTGTCTTCCTGAGAGTGAAACGAAAGGAATAGCAACGCTGTTTTCCGAGGGAAGGACTTCTTGAAAAAAGAGGTTCTTCCCTTGGATTTTTTTTGAAGAATCTACTGTGCGGGCGTATCGTTGGGGCTGTGGCGGAGTTCGTCCATACGGCGGTTCACCCAGTTGGCCAGACTCGGAATATCCTCGTCCGCGAGAGGGTGCCACGACGTGCCGCCCGGGTGTTTCACTTCTCCGTGCAGCAATTGGAACTGCAGGCCCAGGTCGCGCCACCCCATGCTGATGCCCCTGTTACGCGTGATTCGCGACAGAAGGCAATACTCCATGGGCGTGTCCCACATGGGTTCGGGCAGGGCCATCCACAACAGCAGGAGGGAGTCGGGCCGCAGGGATGTCTCCTCGCCTTGCAGCAGAGATTCGTGAACGCTTAGGCGGAGTCCTCCGGCGGAGATGTCCCGAAGCTTCACTTGGCGGTCCTGATGAGCGGAAAAGGCGATGAGCGGTTCGTTGTCCTCCGGCGGGAATATCCGCTGAGTCGATGCGCCGTTCAGGGGCCAAGCCTTGAGCAGAGGCATTAGGGGATCCGGGAGGGCGATACGTTGCATGCTGCGCTGTTCAATGGCGTTCAGCACTTCCGGCCTTGTGAGGACGATGCGGCCGCTTTCCTCAGAATTGATGATCTTTGCGCGGAAATGGACCAGCCTGGGAGATAGGCCCGGGGTTTCTGTGAGCAGCAGAGCGCAGTTGGCAAAGGCTCCGTGCCAGGAAGGCGCGGTGTCACCCTTGGTGAGTCTCAGGGTGAGTGTGAGGCCCTGGGCTTCATGGATCCGGGCCTCGGCGATGGGCTCAGGTTCGGGAGGGTCGCCAAGGTACAGGGAAACCCGTGCTTCATTGCGTTGCGCCTGGTCCAGGACTTTTTGCACTCCCCGCAGGGGAGTTGGGCCGCTTTTCAGAAGTCTGGCGAGCAACTGCATCTGATCATCCCCTCAACATACCTAAAAGAAAGGTTTTCAGGTGCAGACAGCCCTGCACCCGTGGATGGCGGCAATGGGCACATGGTGCCCTATTGTATGGTAATTCCCCCGTGATGCGATGATACGATCCTAACATGGACAGACTTGAAAGGCCATGCCGCCGACTGCCTCGGAAAAGGCAAGCCATGCAGGCTCACCTTTCCGAGAAGCTTGGATATTTTGATGGGATGTATGTAGCTGTGGGCGGTGAAAAATGGCCACAACCTGATTGCCGCGGGAATGTAATCACCCCGGCGTTGCGTGCAACGAGCCAGCTACCGGCCGGGAGCCGGGGACCGGGGAAGTGGTCGAGGCATCAGCCGCTGTGGCTTTGCTGGAAAAATAGACTGGCCCAGGCAATGGACTCGTAATATGACTGGGCGGTGTTCACCGGGTCCAGGCCCAACTGGGGGATGATTCTGTCCAAGGTCTCCCAGTCAGCGCTTTCAAAGGACTTGGCCAGGATGAGCCAGGGCCTGTAATCGTTGTCCTTGCCGCAGAGGGCGTCAGTGAAGGCGGTTTCCATGGGAAGATTGGCCACTACCGTTTCCATGGGCATGGAGAGCATGGAGTCCAGCATGGAGAAGAGCCCGAGAAGGAATAGGTTGTCAGGGGAGGGCCCATTGGAGAGGTCGGAAGAGGCCAATTGGAAGAATTTGCCCCGTTGTACCGAGAGGTAGGGCAGCTCCGATGGTTTTTCCTTGGGATTCAGATCTCGGAGAATCACGACGCGCAACCAGTTCTTGATCTGCTTCCACCCCAGGAGCAACAAGGCCTGCTTGATGGACTTTATTTTTTCGCGCATGCCCATGGCCGGGGAGTTGAGATAGGAGAGCAGGTTGTAGCTGATGGCCACGTCGGCCTGGATGGTGGAGGTGAGCTTGTCGAAGTCCGGCTCATCGTTTTCCATGAGAGCGAAGAGGTTGAGCCGGGACATCTCATTGGAAGTGAGGGTGCGCCCCTCGATGATTTCGGGCTTGCGGAAAAAGAAACCCTGGAACAGGGAAAAATCGAGTTTCTTGGCCGCATGGAAGTGCACGTGCTCCTCGATGCGCTTGGCCACCAGGAGGACTTGCTTGTCCCTGGTCTTTTCCACCAGCCCGGAGACGGTCTCGGGATCCTTTTCGAGCACGTCGATCTTCACGATGTCCGCCATGTTGAAGAGCTGTTCGCAGCCTTCCCGGGCCTCGTAGCCGTCAAGGGCTATACGGTATCCCTCGCGCTTGAGCTGTTGCAGGCATTCCAGGTAGCCCGGAGTGGTGGGAGGGGTCTCGGCGATCTCCACCACCGTGTCCTCGGCCGCCAATGCATGGGGCACCTTTTCCAATATGGAGCGTTCGGAGAAGTTGATCAGCAGTTTGCTGTTCTGGGCGAAGCTCATGCGCTGGCAGGAGGCGCATGCCGCCACCGCGAGAGTGGCGCTTTCCTCGTCCGAGAAGATGGCCGCGGTGGCGTCACTGCTATGGCGGTAGAGCAGTTCATACCCCCAGATCGACTGACTGCTGTCAAATATCGGCTGGCGGGCAATGAACGTTGGAACAAAGAGCGTGTCCCGAGAAGTGTTTTCCATGATATGTATATCCCTTTGTCGGGTGCTTGGCGTCGGTATACTTCCATTCTACCAAGTTGGTATTATTATTTGTATGTTTGGTATATAAATTAGTTACCATTCTTTCGAATGGATGACTACCGGAGCGTTGTTATTCGAGGCGGTGGAAATCGGTACTAAACAACGGCTGGGTAACAGGCTTAAATTTTCTTACTATCTTTGCTCGAACCTGGACGCAAGTCTGTTAGAGTTGTGTTCAATTTCGCCCATGTGGGGATGGACCTTCCTGGAACACGCTGTGCGACAGAAGACGGGCAAACCTGAAAACTGTTGCAACATCCGAGTCGCGGTATTTCCTCCTGCCGTTGCAGAGCAGCAGACAACCGCGCCGATGGCCATGTCTGTCCGTGAATGGCGAATACACGTAGCTCCTTGGTGGCCACTCCCTTGAGTGACGGGTACCCTTTGCCTTGCCGTTGCCCATGCAGGGGGCGTTCTCACTGAAGGGACGCATGAGGAGCTTGCTCTCCACCTCTGGCTCCGAGACGACTAGAGAGCGCATGTAATTGCTCGCGGCCAGACATTGAAGCGATTCCATGCCGTTGTCCGGGAGAATGCCTACAAGGCCGTCAGTGCTCTCCGTGATCTTTCTGGCTGTCTCCAGTACGAGTTCCGGCACCACACCTGCGGGCAAATGGCGCGCGAAACAGGAGGCCAGTATTGCGGAGGCGTTCTCCGAGTTATCCATGTCCATGAGCCTGGCACGGGCGAATCGCAACGTCTGGTGGGTGGTATCCGTCCTGTGGTGAACGTGGGCGTGCGTGGGGTGGTTATTGTTTTCCAGGGGCTCTCCGCTGCGCAGGAGACTGTACAAGGCGTGGCTTTCGAGCATCTGCGCGCAGGAATTCAGGACAATGCTCAACACCGAGAGTGTTATGTCCCCGATTTTCTCTCTTCTTTCAGACAACTGCGCCGCAAACATTCCCCGGATGCGTGAAGGGGTGGCAAGTGAGTGGAGCTGGAACACGCCCGGCCGTGTGCTGGCCAGAAAAAGCAGGGGACGGTTGCGCTCCAGCGCCCAGACGAAGGCCCCCTGTTCTATGTGCTGTTCCACTTCCTGTTGCAGGGATGGAATCAGATCGTCGGGGGTGCTGTAAAACAACTGGAAGTCGGAACTATCCTCGTCGACGAGGTAGAAACCCACGCTGAGAAAGCGGAGCAGCATTCCGCATTTGTAGCTTGTTTCCCGGAGAATGGGGAGCGGGGAATCCAGTTGGTTGAGGTTCGTATCAAAGCGGGAGATGCTGGTTGCCAGCTCCAACGCCTCCAAAGTCACGTCACGCTCTTCGGAGTGGATTATTAAATGTTTTTCAAGCTTTTTCAGCCTGTTGTCGAGGTGCATATTATACGGGACTCCATGTGCGATGGTCTCCCCCCTGTGATGCACTTCAAGAGTTCGAAAAGAATATTTGTCGAATTTCCAGTACTTGCCTGGCGGCCTGGTTCATGACCGGGGCAATGATCTGAGGCGATAGGTTCAAGGCCTCCCACGCGCCGACCTGCAGAATCGGCACCGGTTGGCAATGGCCTTTGCATATTCCGAGACATTGCGCAAGAATGTCAGCCATATGGAGCAACGCCGGTTCCAGGTTGGGAAAGGCCTGTTGCGGTGTGCAGAGGTTGCCCACGATATCGACAAGGGTTTCGGGAAAATTCCATTGGCCGAGCAGCACGGCCCCTATTTGGCCATGGTCGAAACCCAGGACCTCCTGTTCCACGAGTCCGATGGGCAGACCCATGGTGGTGGCATACTCCAGGATCAGGGTTTCTTCATTCGGGGCCACCATGAGCAGGGGCAGCAGGCCTATGTCGTGAAGCAGGCCGGACACGAAAAGGCGCTCGGGAGAGAGTTCGGGCTTATGGGCTGCCAGAAGCCTGGCAATGACGGCCGTGGAAATGGAGTGGCTCCAGAACATCTCCATGTCATAGGTTTCCACCGGCACATTCTTGAAGGACTCCAGGGTGGTTATGCCCAGCACCAGGGTGCACAATTCGCTGGAACCGAATAGTGCCACAGCCCTGGAAACGCTCTCGATCTTGTTGGACAAGCCATACAGGGGGCAGTTCACCAGGCGCAACAACCTCGCCGTCAGGATCGGGTCGCCGCTAATGACCTCCGCGACGTGCCTGGCCGCGCTATGCGGCGAGTTGAACACTTCGCAGACGCGGTAGTAGATCTCCGGGAAGGTTGCCAGGGGCAGGTTCTTGCGCAGCATGGATTCCGGCGAGGGCCGTGTGCGGAGCCTGGGCATGGGGAGGAACTGTTCGGGATTGGGGCTGGAACCGCGAACGCATCTGGGAGACTGGTCGGATCCGACCACATCCCGGGCCATGTGAAGCAGACAGACCCGGTAGATCTCCTGCATGGCCTCATGGTCAATGCCCGCATTGATGAAGAAGGGATTGAGAAATGCGTCACATTGCCGGAATACCTCGGGATCGATTTCCAGGAAAATCGAGGCCTCGGCCTCGTCACTTTCCACGTTTTCGATGTCCGCTTCGGTGATACCCCAGATGCGAAGAATACGCAGATGTTGCTTCTCCAGGATTGAGCCCTCGGGAAGCAGCATCCGTCCCTGTCTGTTGATGAGATCACTGGCCAGGACCATGCCCGGCTGAAGATCCACTGCGTTTACGATACCCAATTCCTTACTCTTCTCACCCCCACCCGCCTGACTTTTTATTGGAGGTGACCCCTCATTTAATTTTGTACGCAACCTGCTAGGGCATTGCAAGGAGTTGTTGGTATTGTAGACAGGCCGGAAAAAGTCACAAAGGAAACCAATCCTTCACGAGTTTTTCGCGTTTCTTGCGGTTGGTTCGGAAAATGAGTACTTTCAGCTGCCAATGCGGCCCATGTGCCGCAACTCAATGAACCCGGGTCATTGCATGTCCGAAGAATTGCTCGCCATATCCGATCTCGTTACCGTACTGGACTCTCCAAGAGGGAGTGCCGCTGCCGTTGATGGTGTTGACATGGTCATTCATTCCGGTGAAACCCTGGGCGTGGTGGGAGAATCCGGCTGCGGCAAGACCATGTTGGCTTTGTCCATACTGAAATTGATTCCCACGCCTCCGGCAAGGATCTCGCAGGGGAGCGTCAAGTTCAGGGGCAGGGAGCTCATGGACATGGATGAGAATGCCATGCGCTCCGTGCGGGGCAACGAGATTTCCATGATCTTTCAGGAGCCCATGACCTCGTTGAACCCGGTCTTCACCGTGGGGGAGCAGATCGGCGAGGCCCTGCGCCTGCACCAGGGGCAGAGCAAGAGGCAGTCCCTGGAGGTTGCGGCCGACATGCTGGGTCTGGTGGGCATTTCCGCCCCAGGAAGTGCGGTGAAGAGTTATCCGCATGAACTCTCCGGCGGCATGCGACAGCGCGTGATCATCGCCATGGCCCTGGCGTGCGATCCCGACCTCATTCTCGCTGATGAGCCCACGACTGCCCTGGATGTGACGATACAGGATCAAATTCTGGAGTTGATGCTGGACCTGCAGCGCAAGAAGGGCGCGGCCATAATGATGATAACCCACGACCTGGGTGTGGTTGCACAGACCTGCGAGCATGTCGTGGTCATGTACGCGGGGAAGGTCGTGGAGTCCTCACCAGTGAATGAGTTGTTCGCGGAGCCCGCCCACCCCTACACAAAGGGGCTGCTGCACTCCCTGCCGGTTTTGCGACGGGAAGGGGCGAAGCGGGAGCTGACGCCGATACCGGGCGTGGTTCCCGGGTTGTGGGACCTGCCGAGGGGGTGCGCCTTTCACCCGCGTTGTTCGAATGCCTTTGAACGCTGCAAACAGGAGCGTCCTCCGCTTATCGATCTGGAAGGGGGGCGGAAGGTGCGTTGCTGGCTGTACGCCTGATCAGCGCCGGCTCCTGCGCGTTTTTCAAGCTGCTGGAGTTCTTAAGGAAAGGGGTCCGGGGAGGGGCGTCTTTCAATAAATCCCCCCCGGGAATTCTTTTCCTGCGAAAAGTTTTTATACCTTGCCGGCCATGACCATGGCCACCGCCTTGATTCCCTTTTTTTCTCCGGTAAAGCCCAACCCCTCTTCAGTGGTGGCTTTGATGTTCACGCGCTCCATGGGCAGGTGCAGCAGCTTGGCCACATTGCCGCGGATGAGCTGCTTGTGGGGCGCCACCTTGGGAATCTGGGCAATGACGGTCATATCCACGTGTTCCAGGCGGATACCCGCGGCCAACAGGTCCTGCAGGACCATGTCGAGCATGACGGCGCTGTTCATGTTGTCCAACTCTGGGTCGCTGTCAGGAAAGCGGTCGCCGATGTCGCCTCCTCCGGAACAGCCCAGAAGGGCGTCGGCGAGGGCATGCAGCAGCACGTCACCGTCGGAATGGGCCTGGACATTGGGCGCTCCGGGGATGGGCACTCCACCCAACTTCAGGGGACGGGCCTTGGCCATTCCCGGTTGGATGTACCGGTGCACGTCATACCCCCATCCGCACAAGGGGGTTCCAGACTGCCGGGCCGGGGCTTCCTGTATCAGATCGAGATCCTTGGGAGTGGTGATCTTCACGTTGCTCTCCTCACCCGGCACCGTGGCGACGGTGTGGCCGAGGCGCTCCAGCATGGAGGCGTCGTCCGTGACATCCCAGCCCTGGGCATCGGCCTGGACATGGGCCTCCTTGAGGGATTCGAGAAAAAAGGCCTGGGGGGTCTGCACGGCGCGGAGTTCACCACGTACCAGGGTCTGGAGCACAGTGAAGCCGTCCACCCGTTTGATGGTGTCCGGCACGGGCAATGCTGGGATGACGCCCTTGACGCCGGTCTCGGGGGCCATGATGGCGTCGAGCAGGGAGTTGCACAGGGAGGGGCTGGCAAAGGGGCGTGCCGCGTCGTGCACGAGCACGATATCGCAATCCGAAGGCAGAACGGCAAGGGCGTTTGCAACCGAGTCCTGGCGCCTTTCTCCTCCGGCTACCGCGAGCCAGGGCAGGCCAAGGCCGTCACGGCCGTCCAGTTCGATGACGCGCTCCTGCTCCTGGAGCACGGTGTCCTCGGGAAATACCAGGACCAGGCCGAAAACACGTGGCACCCGGGAGAGGGTCATGACGCTGTGCCAGTACAAGGGGCGGTCTTTCCACTCCAGAAACTGTTTCTTTTCCTTGATCCCCGCTTCCGCAAGCCGCGAACCCTGCCCGGCGGCGAGAATGACAGCCCATGTGCTCATGATTTCAGTATCTCCTGGCGTGAACGCCGCTATTCCTTGGAAACGTGGAACGTGCGCGGCGCCTCGTGTTCAAGACGCGTGACGATGCGAGTCCTTAACCGTGTGGTTCCCTTCCCGCCATGTCAAAGGGAACCGAGACGATATGTATTCCTGGGAAATGTAAAGGGAGTTGGACTGTAAGCCGGGTTCTGTCCCCTCCCACCTGGGTGGTCGGGGCGGTCATCATTCCTCTAGGGTCATGGTTACCCATGACCTCGAGCAGCCTACCCGGGGGCACGGCCGGACCAGCCTTGACGCCCCCCTATTTGGCCTTGCTCCGGCCGGGGTTTACCTAGCTTGCCACGTCACCGCGGCAACTGGTGGGCTCTTACCCCACCGTTTCACCCTTACCTGCTACCCTTGCGGGCCACAGGCGGTTTGTTTTCTGTGGCACTGTCCCGGGATCGCTCCCGCTGGGCGTTACCCAGCGCCCTGTCCTGCGGAGCCCGGACTTTCCTCTCCGGACCTTGCGGTCCGCAGCGATGACCCGTCCAACTCCCAGGAATAAATAATACCTATACGAGGCTTGGTCAAAGCCCTCGTAAGGCGCGGTCCGGACTATTCGTCGGCGTTGTCTTCGGATTCGGAAGCTTCCGGGGTCTCCGGGGCTTCCGGTTCGTCGGCCACAAAGTGCTCGCTCCAGTATATGAGCCGCTGGCAGTTCGGGCAGGAGAGGATCTGCTCACCTTTCTGCAGCTCGTTGTAGCTCTGGGGCGGAATCATGATGTGGCAACCGTCGCACACGCCTTCGGCCACGCGGACGATGACCGGAGCCGCAAGGCGGGACCTGATGAACTCGTAACGGCCGAGCACGGGCTTTGGAACGCACTCCCCGGCCTCGCTGCGCTGTGTTTGCAGTTCGTCGAGTCTTCCCTGCATCTGGTCCATTCGCGCCTGGAGGTTGGTCTGCTTCTCAGCGAGGTTGCTTTTGACCGCGTTGACCTGGGTCTGAATCTCGGTCAGGGATTCGTTCTGACGCTGCAGCTCCTCGGTCAGGGCCAGTCGTTCTTCCTCGCGCATGCGGTTCAGCTTTTCAAGGTTGTCCATCTCGCGCATCATTGCGTGATATTCCTTGTTGTTGCTGACCATCATCAGTTTGTTCTTGCTTTTCTTGATCTTCAGCGAGTCCTCTTCGATCTCGGAAGCAAGACGATTCTCCTGCTCCTTGAGATAGGTGACCTTCTCCTGGAATTGCGCCCGCTGCTGGTCAAAGGTGGTGAACTCGGCCTCCAGGACCTCCACCTCTTTGGGAGCCGTTTCCATGTCGTTGTGCAACTCGAGAATCTCGCTGTCAATTCTCTGCAAAGCCACAAGTTGTTCGATCTGCTTTAAATACAAACTCAAAGCTCGACCCTCCTAAAACTGTTTCTCATCTATGGGCGTACGCCCTTTCCCTCGGCTGCAACCGAGGTGGGGGCGTTTGCTTCACGGTTCACGCGGGCTCCTCATCCTGGGATTCCACAAGAAGCAGGTCAAACGGCTCCCTGCCGGTGAAGAACTGGAATTCCATTCCTTCACCCGGGGGGGTGTTCGTCAGTTCCTGGGTGAGACGCCGCATCATTTCCTCTTCCAATATGAAATGTCCCATGTCGATGACACAGGTTTCCGCCTCCAGGGCCTGATGATATTTCACGTCTCCTGTGAGGAAGACGTCGGCTCCGGCCTTTGCGGCCAATGGGATCATGCTTCCCCCGGACCCGGGGCAGCAGGCCACGCGGTTGATGGTTTCCGGGATGGGCCCGCTGATCTGAAAATAGCTGCGGTCCACCATGGATGCCAGGCTGTCGAGAAAGGCTCCCATGCTCACAGGCTCGGGGAAGTCACCCACCAGCCCGTACCCCCGGGTCTTGCCGGGCAGGGCCAGTTCGAGCAGGCCGAAAGCCGGGGTGATGTCCAACTCCTGGTCGATGCGTTCCTTGACCAGTTGCCAGTCCTCGTTGGCACAGACGATGAGCAGTTCGCCGGGAGTGGCCTCCTCCAGATGCAGGATCTGGGGGATGCGTTCCTCCAGGATGGCGATGGCGTCCGCCGCCTCCCCGACGTGGAAACGGGCGCCGAGAAAAGTCTGTTTGAAGGTGGGGTCCAGTACCTGGAGATTCTCGAGCCCCAGTTCGCGTGGCAGCCAGGACACGGGACCCTCGGGTTGCACGTCCAGTGATGTGTGCGCGGAATACAGCCAGGCCTGGTGCCCTAAAACAAGGGAGATGATGTGGTGATGCGCATCCAGCTTGTTCAGGAACCTGGGTTGCATGTTCAGGGGGTGGTGGGTGAGGATGCACTGCGCCCCCCACTCCAGGGCCGCCTCGATCACCTCAGGCTGGGGGTCCAGGGTGATGGCGACCTTGGTGATGTCTTCGGCAAGGCCCGCGATTTGCACGCCGCTGTTGTCCCAGTCAGCCTGCCCCCCGGGAGGGGCGATCCGCTCGATATGCCTTATGAAGTCGTGAATGTTCATCTCTGCGCCCCGGTATGGGTGTCATAAAAAAAAGGTGCTTCCCAACGGCTTGTGCGAGGAAGCACCTTTAAAAAACGCTCGTTGCGGACACGGCGTTCCGGCTGCGATTTGATGTTACGAACCTGCAATTGGATTCCTTCTGGTGGGCCTACCAGGATTCGAACCTGGGACCTGCCGGTTATGAGCCGGAGGCTCTGCCAACTGAGCTATAGGCCCACAATATTCATATATGAAGCTAACAACTATACTGTAATCCGTTGATCGTGTCAACTTTTTAATGACAGATGAAATTCGCGGCCATTTTAGTTTATTACCTCCAGTTGAGATAACAGGCAAGTCCTTCGGGGGGGAGAATGAACTCAATAAAATTGTCCGCTTTTCTCATCGTCGCGACGGCGCTGACTATCATTGCTCTGGGGGAGTGGCTGGAGACGCGCCCCAACACCCTTCTGGACGGCTGGCGCATGCTGGGGGGCGGGAAGGGCGCCAAGGTGGGGCAGAACTTATCCCTGATGGATCTGGTCGTATACGCGCCCAATCTTTGTGCCATCGCCGGGGTGGTCAGGTCATGGCCACGGGTATGGCACAAGTTTCTTGGGGGAATGGTGATCCTGGGAGGTGTCTGCGGCGCCATCTACCTTGTGTTCGCCGTCCTGTTCGCGGCTTACGGAATGCGAGGGCAGGGTATCGGCATTATGATGATCCTTCAGGGTGTGTTCTGGTTATGGCGCGAGAAGACTCTATGTGGGGCAAACTAGTCCTGAGTGAGAACGATGCCTCCCTTGCTGTCCTTTTTAACGCGTACCAGTTCCTCGGAATCTCCTCCATACGTATCGGTATAATCGCATAACCGAGTGGTCTTTCGCAGCTTGCTGGTAATGCGGTCCTGTGTCCCCGTCAGGATCCATACCCAATCGGGGTCTTGCGTGCAGACATAAGGAGGATGCTTCACCCTGTTCAACGCTCGGCGATAGAATTTGTATGCTGAACATGCCCCCTTTTTTTCATAGATCCGGTCTCCATTCACTTCGATCAATTTAATTTGATCATGAAATTCGTGGCACCACTCTCTTTTTCGTTCGGCTGTGGAAAAGCTGTTTTGCTGAGTAGATATTTTACGTTCTTTTGCCAATGAGAATGACGGACAGAGCACAAGCATGCAAAGAAGGGCTACAGGTATATGCATAAATATTTTTATATTCATTGGAATGATAACCCTTTAGTAGGTAATTGGCTGATATTCGAAGTCTATGACAAGTGTTTAGGAAGCTTAAGAATGACTAATAGAGTATAAACAAAGTCAAGCGCATGATTTTCTTGTTGTCTAAAGGGAAAAGATTTTTTCAAGATATACAGGTTGTTGGTACAAGAAACGCAAAACGGCGGCCCTTCCGAAGATGGGCCGCCGCGGATGTCCCTGGCCGGTGGAGGATCAGGCCCCGGCCATGGTGTTTTTGGGCGTGGGTTTGAGGTAGATGATGGACATGGCGCTCATCTTCTTGTCGATTTCGCGCTCATTGTCCCTGGCGTACTGCAGCAGCATTTCCTTCTCGCCGAACATGATGGCGTCGGTCATACAGGCCTCTGCGCACACGGGGATTTCACCAGCCACCACCCTGTCGTAACAGAGGTTGCACTTGTGCGCCTTTTTCCGGGCCGCGTCGAACTGGATCACGCTCCAGGGGCAGGCTTCCACGCAGGCCTTGGAGCCGACGCACTTGTCCGCGTCGATGAGCACGATGCCGGTCTGCGGGTCCTTGCGGATGGCTTCGGACTTGCAAGCTTTGATGCAGGAGGCGTTCTTGCAATGCTGGCAGGGCACGACCCAGCATTGTTCGGTCACCATGGGGTAGGTGCCCTCGGTTTTGCTCTCCACCCGCAGGTAGAAGGGGATCTCTTTGGGCATGCAGTTCTCGTGGTCAACGAGGCCATGGTGGTTGCGGCAGGCCACGATGCACGTCTTGCAGCCGATGCATTTGTCCATGTCTATCAACAAGCCAAGCTGTTTCATCGCTCAACTCCTCCTATCTCGTTATCCGTACTCTGGTGGACACGTGCGCCTCACCGCCGATCAGATCCTGCCATTCCAGGTGCGACCCGGAGTCGGGAATGAGCTCGTTGTCGCACACGCCGCATCCCTCGGCCACGCGGCCCACTGTGGCGCCAAAGCCGTGCATGATGCCCACGCAATCCGGGCGGATGTGCTCGGTGAGCTTCGCCCTGATCTTGACCTCGCCGGTGCGGGAGGTGATGGTCACGGTGTCACCCTCGGCGATGCCGAGTTTGGCCGCCGCGGCGCTGTTGATGATGGCCGGGTTGTCGTACTGCCCCGATACGGGGTCACGGAGTTGTGCGTTGTTGCAGGACCAGGGGCCGGTGCCGTTGATGTGGATGCGGCGGTAGCTGATCATGATGAAGGGGTATTCTTCGACGTCGGCGTCGTATTCAGGGGCCAGGATGGTGCGCGGCAGGGCCTGCCCCACATCCTCCAGGTCCTCCCAGTACAGGTGCACCTTCTTGGTGGGGGTGCCGAAGCCGTTCTCCTTGTACTTGTCAAAGCCCAGGGTGCCGGGGGACCACTTGCCGCCCATCTCCTGCAGCTTGGAAACCGAGAGCCCCAGGCCCTTGAGCTGGATGTCGTAGTACTCCACATCGTCCTTGAACTGGAAGTGCTCGGGGAACATCCGCTTGCCCATCTCGATGAACACCAGGTTGGAGTGGCGCGCCTGGCCGGGAGCCTTCACCAGGGGCTGGCGCAGGGCCACGCCATGGCCGAAGTTGTACCACCAGGGCATGTACAGGATTTCCCAGCGCTCGAAATGGGTCTGGTCCGGGAGCACCAGGTCGGAGTACTTGCCGGTCTCGGAGAGCATGATGTCGGTGTTCAGCAGGAACTCCAGCTTGTAGTTGCCCTGGGAGTCCTTCATGCACACGGCCTTCTGCCATTCCTTGTTGCCCATCTCGGTGAGGGCCGGGTTGGCCTCGGTGACCATGAGGATCTTCAGGGCGTCGTCCTTGATGGCCTGGGTTTCGTACCAGGTGGGCTCGAGGATGAAGCTGTATTTGTCGAACTTGTCGCGATTGGGGCCGGTGCGATGGAAGCCCTTTTCGGCCAGAGGAGCCGGGCCCGCGGGCAGGGGCTCCACCGGGCTCATGGGGGTGAGGTCCGGGATGGGCTGGCCGCCGGGGTTGTCCAGGTTGCCGGTGATGGCCAGGAAGATGGCCCAGGCATGGCCGAAGTCCAGGGACTGGCCCAGCATGATGGACTTGAAGCCGTCCACGCCCACGGCCGGAGCCTCGGCGCACATCTTGGCGAGCTTGACGATGTCCTTGGCCGGCACGTCGCAGATCTTGCTCATGGCCTCGGGAGTCATGCCCTTCACGTGTTCCTTTACCTTTTCGAAATCGCCTTCACGAATCCACTCGGAAACGAACTTCTTGTTGTAGAGCTCGTTTTCGATGATGTAGTTGATCATGCCGAGGAATAGAGCGGTGTCGCCCGATGGCTTGATGGGAATCCACCAGTCGGCTTTTGCGGCGTCCGGGCTGAAAATGGGGTCGACCACGATGAGCTTTGCTCCCCTGGCCTTGGCTTCCATAATATCGCGGGGAGCCATGGCGTCGTCCAGGCAGCCGAAGGCGTGACGCCCGGTCAGCAGCATGATGCCGCCCTTGGGCATGGTGAACCAGGCGGGCGGGATGTGGTGGTTCGGGATACCGCCCCAGCACTTGATCTGGGCCACGATCTTGGCGGAGTCGCAGTGGGGGAGGCCGGTGTTGATGTACCCGCCGAAGGCGTTCAGGAAGTGCCACTTGGGGTCGGTGAGAGAATGGGGGAAGAAACTGTACGTCAGCTTGTGTGCGTCGCCACGGTCGTACAGATTGCGCAGCTTGCTCTCGATGATGTCCAGGGCCTCGCCCCAGGATATCTCGGCGAATTTGCCCTCGCCACGCTCTCCGATGCGCTTCAGCGGCATGGTGAGCCTGTCCTTGGAGTACTGCAGCGTTACGCCGGCCATACCCTTGACGCAAACCTTGCCACGGAATTTGGGATTACCCTTTACCTCCGTGACTCTGCCATCCTTGATTTTCGCCAGGATGGCGCACTCAGCTTTGCATTGATAGCATACTGTGGGGTACCACCCGTCCTGTACCATAAGATCCTCCTTGGGTTACGGCTCCTTCAGGGCCGCATGATGCGTCCTGAGACAGAGTTGGTCATTGAAGGGTCATGCGCCGGTCCAGAAACCACTATTTTTCACTGTCAGGGATTTTCCCAGGGTAGTTTGGATTGCGCGCGGAGAACACCCGCACCACGATCCACACCGCTGCGGCAAACCCCAGAAAACATGCCCAGATCACGGGATTGAAAGGTGAATAGTCCATGACTGCTCCATCAGAGTTTCAGGAAAAAGTTGGTCTTTTCCCTGTACAGTTCCTTGACGCGAGAGGCGTTGGAAACCAGCTGGAACGGTATGCCCACGAAGAGGATGCCTCCAACGATGTTTCCCAGTACGGTGTACAGCTGATTGTGGGCCCAGCCGAATTGCCCGAATCCCCAATGCAGGAGAGCCGGGTCGGTCATCCCCATATTCGCGGCCGCAGTCATGAACAGGTCTTGTTGGAACAAGGGAAGCGCGAGAAATCCGATGTTGGCGATGCAGTGTTCGCTCATGCCCGCCACAAAAGCCAGAGGACCGTACGCGGCCATGGCGATCTTGGCGATGTCGCTGTCGGCCTTCACATAGAGGATTGCGGCGGTCTGGAGCATCCAGGTGCAGACGATGCCCATGACAAAGATTTGCGTGGCGGAGTGCCCGGTCTTGGACACGGCCATTGCGTGGGACTGGGCGAGCCAGGGCCAGGCCGCGTAGGAACCGCTCTTGCTGATCAGCCACATGAAGAACATGCTGCCCAGGAAGTTGCCCACGTACCCCAGGACGACCCCCCAGATGAAGCGTCCCCAGCCGATGCGCCGGTGGAACACTCCGATGATGCCGATGTACATGTCCGCGGTGACCAGGGCCATGCCCGAGACCATGATGATCACCAGGGAAAACATGAACACCAGCCCCATCAGCAGGTTCGCCAACCCCGGGGCGAGGTTGGTCCCGACGCCCGCGGACACGGCCAGAGCCAGGGTGGCTCCAAACACCACCATGGCGCCTCCGGCGAATGCCGAAATGAGATAGGCCAACGGGCGGTTGCGGATCATGTCCCATTTGTAGGTGCAGATGTCCGCGACGCGAACAACGGTTTCGTCAATTGTGGCCGGCACGGATTCCTCCTCTCATTGGGGTATGGTCGCATTTTCCAGGGAGTAAAGGGCGCCGTCATGCCCCCCTGTTGACTCGCGGCGCGAATTGCCTGGAAGTGCGGTTCACCCTTTTCACTCCAGCCCGGTTTGCGGGCGTTACCTACAAAGAGAAGAGCTTCGGATGTCGGAAAAGGTTCGGTGTTTTGGAATAAAAAACAAAAGTAGTTATGACCCCATGAACGCTGCGAGATCACAGGGCTTTTTTAGAACCCCTGTCTCCCTGGCCAGGTGCATGAGTTCCCCGGTTCGTTTTTCGTCCGGGCGGAGGTTGGTGAAGGTGATGTGTTTTTCGCAGAGCACGTGTTCAGCGATGCCCAGGTCCACACCAGTATAATGCGTGAGGACGCGGGCCCCTTCCAAGGGGTGGCAGGCGAGATGTTCCCCGGTTTTTTCCAGAAGGTCGAGAAAGGAGTCGAGCATGTCGGACTTTTCCTTGGCAAAGCTCTCCCGCACCACGAGGATGCAGCAGCTGTGCCCAGGAATCAGGTCCTTGGAGCGGGCCAGGATTTTGCCCACACCCTGGGCCACTGACTTGGTGCTCCACGGTTCGGAGCAGAAGAATCCGTCGATCTTGCGTTGCAGCAGCGAGCCGATGACATAGGACGGGCTGATGAACTGCGTGGCCACGTCATTGGGATACAGGGGCGTGTGGCCCTCCTCGTTGGCCTGACCGAAGAGCAGACGCAGCAGCAGATGGTGGGTGGATATTTGGTGGGGCAGGGCCATTTTCGGACACGAGCGCGTGGAATGCCCTCCTCCGTTACGTACGGTGACGGCGCTGCCGTCGTGATGGCAATCCAGGACATAGCGGATGGGCATGCCGCTGGCATGCAGCGACATGGCCAGGGGCGCCATGATCAGCGCCGCGTCCAGGATTTCCGAGTTCAGCGCCTGCACCAGACTGCCCCAGGAGAGATACTTCCGGGGGTGAATGTCGAAGACTTTGCCGTTGTGCAGGTGGTGCGCCGCCATTATCAGCAGGTGATCCGAAATGGGCATGTAGCCCACGCGAATGCCCGAGGATTTGATCTTGTTGAACTTCTTGATAATCTTTTCGCGGACCACGTACAGGCGGCGTTTCACCGTTCCCACCGGCAGATCCAGATCCCTGGAAATTTCCTTGTAGGAACGCCCCATTATGTAACGCTGCATGCACGCCTCACGGTAGGGGTTGGTCAGCCCCTGGAGCAGGGAGCGTACCTGTTCACGGTCAAGATGTCGGGTGAATACCGTGTGCGGATCGCAGTGCATGGCGTCGGCTTCCAATGCCCGCTCCTCTTCGAGGGAGACATGGTTGCCGTTGCGTTTCCTGGCCAACATGCAGTGGCGGATCAGAATAGTGCGGAACCACCCGGGGAAGGCGTTGACATCCTTGAGCAGGTGCAACTTGAAGTAGGCCTGGGCAAAGGACTCCTGCACCGTCTCTTCGGCCAGCGCGTGGTTGCCCAGGTTGCGCATGGCCAGTGACATGGCCATGTCTTGGAACAGGGTCACCACTTCGGAAAAGGCGTTCTTGTTTCCGTCAAGGGTGCGTTGCAGATGACGTCTCAGATCGTCCATATCCCCTGCGCTCGTTGGAATGTGTGCGGGGCCTGCGTGTATGGCTGTCAAATAGTCACTGAAAAAAGATAATTAGTGACTATTAGCACACTTTTAAGGGCGCTGGAAAGTGGTCAATAACTTAAGAATAACACACTGGACAGGTGGATTATTCTCTTAAGTCGCAACAAGGGGAATGAAAACGAGGTGATGGAACATATTGTTGGAAAAATGCATGGAGAAAAAAGATGTTCCCTGGCAATTATCCATGAAAATACAAACATGCCCAGGCGCGGTATTGGCATTTGCCACCACCTTGAAGAATGGTGATGCTCCCGCCATCAACAACAGGAAAACTTGGCGTCCGCGTACTTCTTCCCACGCAACCAGGTCTGAATGATATAGGAGGCGCATCCGACTCCGGGAGTGACTGTCAATGCCCCGGTGGGGCAGTTGTTGGCGCAGGCGCCGCACTCCATGCAGCCGTCGTGGTCCCGCACCTCTGCCTTGCCGGTATGCAACTCCAGCACATCATGGGGGCAGAGCTCCACGCACAGACCGCACCCGACGCATGCATCCCGGTTCAGGCGCAGGCTGGAGACGTTTGGCAGATGTCTGAACTTTTTCATTCACACCTCAAAAAAGGCCGCAACGAACCATAGAACGAGTGCGATGAGAGCAGCTCCCGCCTGAAAGGGAAGGGAGCGGCGCATCTCCTTTTCCACACCCGAAGGTGAGGTGAAGGGAGTGGAACCTGTAAAGTTCATGGACAGATAGGATGCAAAGGCCGTGCTCCACAGGAGCAGCGCCAGCTTTTCCACGAGTCCCCCACCTGTGAGCAGGGCCGGTGGCAAGCCCGTGATCGCGCCGATGATGGCGCCCTTCAGGCTGAACATCCGTCCCGGTATCCATGGCAGCAACAAGGGCATGAGCACAGCGCCGGCGAACAGTGCCAGGATGGTGGCGGCAAGGACCGCTCCTCCTCTTTGAAGCGCCCTGGAAACTGAGTAGAAGCCCGGGCCGAATCCCGAGACAATGACGAGGGAGAGCAGGGCGATGGCCAAAGGTTTGGCCAGGAGAAACAGCTCCACCGGTGTGAGCACTGCACGCTCCGCCATGGAGAACGTGACGCGGCGCATGGATGGTGCCGCCTTGCTGCCATTGGCCAGATACTCCTTGATATCCCTGGCCTTGACGGGGCCGAACAGCACCTTTCGGCCGGTGGCTTTGGCCAGCTCGCGGCCATTGACCCCTGTGGCGGATAGTTGTGGCAGGATCAATGGGGCGGACGTCGCTGCCTTGTCGAGCCCGCATGACCGCACCCGGGCCACGGCCTCCCGAGTACTGAACAGCCCCTTTCCCGCGGAGCACCATACATTCACTCCGTGCGTGTCCAGGACAACAATCCAGGCGTCAACACCCTCCAGATGGGAGCGCAGATGGTCAAAGGTAAGTTTGTAGTTGCATGTGAGCAAGGCAGGGGAGCTCTTGCCGGGTGTCCCCACGCAGTAAAGCCCGGGAACGACCTTGAGGTTGCCGCGCATTCCGCAACGTGCCAGCATTGTTTCCAGGATCGCGGAGCGGTCCATTTTTATTTGGACTCGAGGTACCGTACCGGTTTCCGTCGAGAGAAAGTCCCTCACAAAGGGTTCGATGCGATAGCCGGGCTTGTCGTTGAATCCGAATCCGGACTCGGTTTTCGGCCCTCAGCAGGGAGCGTCGGAATCCTCACCCCCCTTGGAGACAAGTTCCAGCTGTTCCAAAGCGGGCCCGTCAGAAGGGGGCGATGCGTGTAAAGGACGCAGATCCTTCAAGTATTCCATGAGGTGCTCCCGGACGATGATTTCTGTCCACAAACTAATCAGACTTATAAAGTATGTAAAGGCGGCGGAGAACATAAAACGGAGTGGACCAGGGATCCACTCCGTTCATATCCTGCGGCAAGTTTTGGAGGTATGGATATCAGGCCTGCAGAAACGCTCTCCCGTTGTCCTTGGGGGTGGTGAGCATGACCATGTTTCGACCGTTGGCCTTGGCCTGATACAGGGCCTCGTCCGCGCTACGCAGCAGCGCACCCCTGTTTTCCATGAACCCGGATCTGATGCTGGCGATTCCCATGCTGGCGGTCACCTTGAGGGCCTGGCCGTCATAGACGAAGAGATGCTTCGCGATCTGCTGCCTGAGCCGCTCCGCCATGATCCAGGCCTGGTTCTCGTTGGTCTGCGGCAGGAGTATGGCGAACTCCTCGCCACCGAACCTGGCGGCGTAATCCGAGGAGCGCAACTTCTGCGAAAGCAGTCTGCCCAG
Source organism: Desulfovibrionaceae bacterium (assembly GCA_963674665.2). Lineage (GTDB taxonomy): Bacteria > Desulfobacterota > Desulfovibrionia > Desulfovibrionales > Desulfovibrionaceae. The sequence continues at coordinate 682,625 of CAXXPL010000004.1, forward strand.
TTCCTGCAACACGAGGTCGCCGGCCGCGTGACCATATGTGTCATTGATGTCCTTGAAGTGGTCCAGGTCGATGAGCAGGATGCTCAGGTCATGGCCGTAGCGCTGATGCCTAGCGTACTCCTCCTCTAGGCGGTTGTCGAAATGCCCCCGATTGTGCAGCTTGGTCAGGCCGTCGAACTGGGCCTTGATGCGCACCTCGTCAAAGAGCCGGGCATTGCGCAGAGCCAGGGACAGGTGCTTCACCGCGGAGTGGAGCAGCTCCACCTGGTCGCGGCCGAGATTGAATTGCTCTTCCGAGAGCAGGACGATGCAGCCGAAGGTGTTTTCACCGCTTCGAAGAGGCATGATCACAACGCGCCCCTGAATTGGGTGCAATTCGGCCTCGATCTTAGGGCCGTTGGGTGGAGGCAGCTCCACCGTGTGGTATGTGCCCAGATGCTCTCCTGTGAGCTTGTTCACGCTGCCGGTCATGAATTCCAGCCAGCTGTTGCGGAGTTCCAGGTCATCGAGCTGATCCAGGTAGAACACCGCCTCGGTGCTTCCGGAGGAGTTTTTCCGCCACATGGCCGCCTGCAGCAGGCTGACCGGGAAAAGCATGTCCAGATCCTCCCTGGCGTGAATCAGAATCTCGGAGGCGTCCAGGGACTCGGCGGTCCTGGAAAGAAATCTGTTGATGAAGCTGAGGTGCTCGTTCTTTCGGGTCAACAGCTCCCGCTCGAGATAGATTTCCTGGGTCATGTGGTAGATGTCGCGATAGAGATCGCGGGCATCCAGGGCACGATCGAGCACTTTCTGTACCGGGCGCGACTCTATGGGACTTCTCAGAATTTCCATGAACCCCACCCCCATGGCCTGTTCAAGGTCCTCCATGTTGTCCCCGGGTTCCAGTACCAGCACGCGGTGAATCGCGTCGTGGTTCTGGAATACGCGCTGTTCGGTTTTGCTCATGGATGTCCAGACCTTCAGGGGCATCCATATGACAAGCGGGTTTGCTTTCTCCAAATCCGTGGCGCCCGGAACGGCCTTTTCTCCAAAAGTCTGAAACCGGAAATTCCTGCCGGACAGCTTCTTGAGAAAAGCTTCGTCTTCCGTGCGCAGTCCCATCCCCCAAAGCACGGGCTTGTCTTGTTTCTTCTTCACAATGAGGCTCCCGTATCACCCGCCACCAATATGGCGGGGTACATGGTTTTTTTTGTAAATATGCAAAACCGGAGCCACTTGATGATTTCTTCATAATTCTTAAGGTATGACGTGATGATAGACGCGGTGACGGAGAGATTTGCCTACAGAGCGGGTCAATATACTGGCGCCTGGTCCGTCATTGCACAGCGCTTTCAGAAATTGGGAGCCGGTTGACAAGCGGTGCGTTCTGTGGCTTGGAATTGTTATGAAAATGAAGAAAATATGGGGAAGCCTGGATCCCTTTGTGGAGCGGGGCGGCGTACTGGGGCGCGGCGTGGCCAACCGCAGCTTCCTGCATGAACTCTTCACACAGAATCTTTTTGACGAGTACCACTTCTTCCTCAGGCACTCCGATGAGGGGGAGGCCCTGCGGCGATTCGCCAGGGAGAATCATCCGGAACTGCTTGCCGGAAAGAAAATTCGTATCATGGGCAGACCTGATTTGTTGCAGGCTCTTGCCCGGACGCACTACCATTGTTTTCATCTGTCCGACTGCATCAACTACCCCGCGCATCTGGCAAGGTTGCGCAATGCCGTGGCGCCACTGATCTTTCCCATCACCTCCGTGACCCACTCCCTGAGCTACACCCGGTATGGCAAGGAGTTCCTTGCCCATCTCTGGCAGGGCAACACCCCCAGGGACGTGGTGGTTGCCACCAGCGAGACCGCGCGGGAGGCGGTGAACGCCTATCATGCCGAGATGGCCCGGGCCTATGGAATGGCTACGGATTCGTACTCGCCCCCAAAGGTGGAGGTTCTCCCCCTGGGGGTGAACCTCGGAGACTTCATTCCGCCCTCTCCGGAGGAAAAGGCCGCCTTCCGCAGCGAATGGAGTGTGCCCAAGGACAGCGTGGCGCTGCTCGTGTTCGCCAGACTGTCCCACACCTCCAAGCTCGACGCCCTGCCCCTGTTGCGCGCCCTGAGGCGGGCCGCCGCCAAGCCCCTGTCCCTGAACTCCTTTACGCTTGTACTGGCCGGAGCGCACGACGAGCGCGAAGACGGCGACTATGTGAAGAAGCTCCTCGACCTTGCACGGAACCTCGGCATCAAGACCCTGGCGGTGTGCAACCCCGACAACGCCATGCGGCGGATTCTCTTCTCCTTGGCGGACATCTTCGTCTCTCCGGTGGACAACTACCAGGAGACGTTCGGGCTCTCCATCCTGGAGGCAGGAGCCATGGGGCTGCCTGTGGTGGCCTCGGATTTCGACGGGTACCGCTCCCTGGTGGAGCACGAACGCACTGGTCTGCTCGTGCCCACAACCGGGCCGAGGCAAAGTGATCTTCTCGATATTCTTGGAAATCTGCTGATGGACAACCAGCACCACCTCCTGGCCGCCCAGAGTCTGGCCGTGGATGTCCCGGCCCTGGCCGGGGCTGTTCGCAACCTGGCCCTTTCACCGGATCTGCGTTCCGGGATGGGAGTCAGGGGGCGCGAGCGGGTGTTGCGGGAGTTCTCCTGGCGCTCCGTGGTGGAGCGCTATGTGCGTTTGTGGGATGAGCTGTGGGAAAAGCCCGTATCCGAACAGGAGCGTGAGCGGTTGCGCACCGTGGCGCATCCGCAGCACCCCCCCCTGAGCAGGGTGTTCAGAGGATATCCCACCGGAACTCTGGACAGGGAGGCGCAGTTGCGCTGGAGCGCTGTGGGGGAGGCCTATTACCGGGGGGTCGAGGGGCTGGTGGTGTATGGCGGACTGCAGGGCTTCCTCGAACCGGAGCGGGTGAAGCGGCTGGTCTTTGCGGCAAGAAAACCGCAAGCCGTTGGCTATCTGACGCAGCGCCTCATGGACGAGTACGCCGTCACCTCGGAGATGGCCGAGTGGTGCCTGCTTTGGGCGTTGAAACACGATCTGCTGGAGCGGGTTGAGTAGGGTGTTTTGCTGGATCAAGAATTTTCCGGGGAAAACCCTGTACAAAAGGTCTTCCCCTCATGATACTGCATATTTTCCATTTTTCTTACGTGATGTGCTGCTCCAGAAACTCCACGGTTCTTCTGGCCGGCTTGGGATGGAAGAGCATCCCCGCGTGTGAGACCGGTACGGTTTCCCGCTCCTCCCAGCCTTGCAACTCCAGCCGCAGGCTTTGCAGGGGAAGGACAAACTCGTCCACCGAGCTGCGTAGACTCAGGCATGGGCAAGGGGCGGGGGCGTCCGAGGCCTCGATAAATCGAACCAGCTCGCCCTGATACTGCAGGCTGCGGGCCAATCCTCCGATTCCCAATGCAGACAGCTTGCTTCCCTTGTGCGGAGCGGCCAGGGTCACCGCGGCCCGGAGCATTGCGCGGTGTTTTCCCACGGAAACGTAGTGACGGGTCAGCAATCCTCCGAGGCTGTGCCCGATGAGCACCACTCCTTCGTCCGGGTGCAACATGGCCACTTCACGGACGAATTCCTCCACCTTTGGGAATATGTCCTGAAACGTCGTGTTCCAACTGCTGTAGGACAAGCCGTAGATGTTGCGGTATCCGGCGTTTCGCAGCCTGCGCCGGAACAGCATCCAGGCGGAGGCGTTGTGATACAGGCCGTGGATAAGCACCACGGCAGGCTTGGAGGACTTGCGCGGAGATCTGGGGCGCCAGAACGAGGGAAAAAAGCCCGACACATAAAAAAGTCCGATCAGGCACTGTCCGCAAAGTGCGATGATCATGCAGCGAAGCACAGTGAGCAGGGGAGGGGTGGAGGAAATGCTTCGCAGCCAGCCGAATCCCTGGTTGTTGTTCAGTTCGTAGATGAAGAACAGGAACAGGATGGCCACGAGAATGGCCAGCACCTTCACGTAGAGCAGCAGAAGAGACAGGAGAAATTCCATGGCAGTACCCCACTGCACCGCAGGCGGTGTTCGGCAGTGCTCGAAGCTTGTACTTGTTTCCGAAATGAGAGAAGATTATTCAAGCATGCTGCTGGAATAGCATGTCTTGGCAATAAACGCAGCAACCAAGGCTGTCAAGCCATGGAGGGATGAGAAGTGGAAGAGGCGAGTTTTGACGATTTCCTGAAGATAGACATTCGCGTGGGGCGGGTGGAGCGGGTGGAACCCTTTCCCGAGGCCAGGAAGCCCGCATACAAGTTGTGGATGGACTTCGGTCCGCTGGGAAGGAAGCAATCCAGCGCGCAGATAACCAATCTGTATACCCCTGAGGAATTGGTGGGGCGGTTGATTCTGGCTGTGGTCAATTTTCCGGCCAAGCGGATCGCCGGGTTCACTTCGGAGGTGCTTGTGTTGGGCGTGGATGGGTATGATGGGGAAGGACAACAGGGTGTCGCCCTTCTCCGCCCAGATCATGATGCGGCCCTGGGATCACGGGTGTACTGATTCAGTTCACCGCGTGATTTTCCAGGAAGTGCCAGTGCTCCGCGGGGATGTCCATACAATAGTGCTTGTCTCCCAGGTTGGAGCAGAGCAGCAGGTTGCCGCTGCCTTCCTCCCAGTAGATGTTTCTCGAGAGCAGGCTGATACTGTCCGCCAGGGTGAGTTTGGTCATGACCGTGGTGGGAACGAAATGTGGCAGGATTTTCCGGGCGGCGGACTTGATGGCTTCGAGGGCCTGGGGTGAGATAGCCACGTCCTCGAAGTCGATGGCATGCCAATTGTCCTTTCTTTTCAATGGGTCTGTCGTGTTCTGATGCCTTGGGCCGGCCATTGGTTGTTCTTGAGTATGCATGGTGGCCTCCTTTTCAGGTTTACCAATGCCATGCAAATAGCAGGCCCGTGGGACACGACGAAAAGGTTCCCGCTTATGGGGGAACAGCTTACGCATCAAGACTTACAGCAGGAGCACGCGGGGGGGAGCCATGAGCATATGGTCCCCCCTCGCGGAAATCTACTCGACCGGAGTGAACAGTGAGAAAGCCTCCGCGCTTTTGGCGAACCCGAGGTTTCTCCTGGTGAGGTTCTTCACCTGGGCCGTGGCGGCCATGGATGGGTCGGGGCGCGGCAATCCCTTGGCAGTGAGCTTGATGGGAACCAGGGTGCCCTTGATGAACTTTCCGGTGGCCGCATCAATTGTCGCTCTGAGCACAACGCTCTGCCCGCAGAGCCCTCCGGTGCCGAAGAGTTCATACGTCAAAAAATTGCCCAGACTGTAGGCGATGAGTTTGCCCTTGTAGATCTCCATGGCCCGCAGCACGTGCGGCCCGTGCCCCAGCACCATGTCCGCTCCGGCGTCGATGACGCCGCGGGCGAACTGAACCACGTTGCCCCGGTTCTCACCGCAGAAGAATTCCGTCCTGTCGGCAACTTCGGCGGCTGAGGAGCCCTCCGCTCCCCCGTGGAAGGAGACGATGACCAGGTCGTTGTGTCGCTTCAGGTCGCTGACGATGCGCTTTGCAGCCTGGATGTCCTGAATGGGGTAGGCGAGGTTCCTTCCACGATGGGCGAATCCCACCATGGCCACGCGCTGCCCCTTGATCTGCAGGTGCCCCACCGCTTCCCCACCCACAGGCTCGATGTCGTGCTTGCGCAGGGTATCCATG
>CAXXPL010000005.1:0-217500 GCA_963674665.2 Desulfovibrionaceae bacterium
AGCCAAGTCCACGGCCTCGTCCACCAGGCCGGAGCGGATCAGGCGCCAGCGTTCGTGCACCGGAATGCCGGTGGGGCAGCTGGACTGGCACGGGGCCTGGTAGAAGTTGTTCTCCCACACGGGCACGAAGCGCCGCAACTCACCATTCACCACCAGGGGGATGGGGCTGCGGTCCAGGCTGGTGAGGTCGCCGATCATGCCGCCACGGCCAAGCTCCGCATCCCAGACGTCCTGATGGAACTCCGCCATGGAGCGACGCTTGCGTCCTGCCTTTTCATAGGGGGATCGGGCGATGATTTGTTGCCAGTCGTTGCGCACGGCCAGGGTGCCGAAAAGGTCGGACTTGCCGATGGCTTCAAGGTATTCGCGCAGGCCATCGGAGAGCCACTGCCAGGTGGCGTCGTCCATGGGCTCGAGCCGGGCGTCGTTCTGAGAGAAGCCCTTGTGGGGGCCGCGTACGAAGATGCGCCCCCCGACCATGCCCACGCAGGGGCGGAAGCCGAGGACGTTCTCCGGGTCCTGCGCCTCGAAGCCGCAAACCACGGCGGTGCCGCCAGCCATGAACTCGGCGAAGTAGTCGCCGGTGGAACCCAGCACCCAGAGTTCCGGGGCCGGGAAGCGCGGGTTGGTCTTGGTCATGGTCATGCCGCGGGCGCCGATGTTGCCCCCGACATATATCTTGCCCTGGGCCATGGCGTTGCCCGTGCCGTTGGCGGCGTTGCCATGGACCACGATGGTGGCGCCGGCGTTGAGCCAGCCGGTGTCATCGGACGCCGGGCCCAGGACGTCGATGCGGGTCTGGGGGAAGCCCATGGAGCCGCACCGCTGGCCGGCGGAGCCGATGATCTTGATGGTGAGGGGTTCTTCCTTGGAAATCCAGAGCCGCCCCCCAAGACCGTGCTGGCCGTGGGCTTCGATCTCCAGATTTCTGGCGCCGCCCTGCACGGCCTGTTGGATGCGCTCCTCCAGGATGCGCGACTCTATGCGGCTGCCGTTTTCCATGCCGCTTATGCGTACGGGTGTTGATTGCTGCGTCATTGTACTCTCCGGATATGCTCTCGCCGTGTATGGGTTTCTGGGTTAAACCACATACTTGATCTGCAAGCGGTCGGCGGCGTGGTAGTCGTTGATTCCCAGTGAGTCGGACATGCCGATGGGCAGGGCCGTGGAGCGGCCCAGGGGCGCGAGGATCTTGCGCAGCTCCGTGTCGAAGCTGAGGAAGACGTCCACCACGCGTTCGGCCACCTTTTCGGGATCCAGGCGGCGGTAGAGCCGGGGATCCTGGGAAGTGATGCCCTTGGGGCATACGCCGATGTTGCAGACATTGCAGCGGTCGCGTTCCGAGCCGATGCAACCGGCGCCGGCCTGCATGATGTATTTGCCCACCTGTACGGCGCTGGCGCCGAGCATGATGAGCGCCGCGGCGTTGGCGGCCAGGTTGCCGTTCTTGCCGATACCGCCCCCGGCGATGAGGGGGATTTCGTTCTGTTTGCCCACCTTCACCAGGTTCAGGTAGCAGTCGCGCAGGTTGCTGGCGATGGGCGAGCCCATGTGGTTCATGGACACGTTGTAGGCCGCGCCGGTGCCGCCGTCCTCGCCGTCGATGGCCAGGCCCGCGGCGTAGGGGTTGCGTACCAGGTTGTTGAGCACCGCCATGGAGGTGGAGGAGGCCGAAATCTTGGGGTAGACCGGCACACGGAAACCCCACGCCATGCTCATGGACTGGATCATCTTGGCCACGGCCTCTTCGATGGAGTACTTGGTCTGATGGGTCGGGGGGCTGGGCAGGCTCACGCCCGTGGGCACGCCGCGGATTGCGGCGATGAGCTTGTTCACCTTGTACCACATCAGCAAGCCGCCGTCGCCGGGCTTGGCGCCCTGGCCGTACTTGATCTCAACGGCGCAGGGATCTTCCTTCATCTCGGGGATGGCGTGGATGATCTCGTCCCAGCCGAAGTAGCCGCTGGCGATTTGCAGGATGACATACTTGAGGAAACGGGAGCGGAGCAGCCTCGGGGGGCAACCACCCTCACCGGTGCACATGCGCACCGGCATGTTCATCTCCTCGTTCAGGTAGGCCACGCCCATCTGCAGGCCTTCCCACATGTTGGGGGAGAGCGCGCCGAAGGACATGCCGCCGATCAGCAAGGGGTAGATCTCGCGAACGGGCGGTACCCAGTTGTGCTCCTGGAAGTCCTTGAGGCCTTCCTCGGGGGGACGGATGCGCCCCAGCAGGGTGCGGACGTTGAACTCGTGACGGCCGGCGTCCAGGGCCGGGTCGGTGAGCATGGAGATACGGATGAACTTGATCTGATCCAGCACGCTCTCGGTGTTGTTGCGGCGGCCGCCGCGAGTGCGGGGCTGCCCGCCACGATTGTTGTGGAATTTCAGCGTGGTGGCTGTGTCTTCCTTTACCGGGCGGATGGCGTTGTTGGGGCAGACCATGTTGCACATGCCGCAGCCGATGCAGGCGTATGCCGCATCGTTGCGCTGACGGATGCTGTAATAGACGCTGGGTGTGCTCTTGGCCTTGCCGTGCAGACCCAGGGGGACGTCAAGGGTGCGCTTGCGGTGCACGCCGAGTTCGATGGCGTTTACCGGACAGACCGAGGCGCAACGTCCGCACAGGGTGCAGGTGTTGATGCTCCACTCGATCCGCCAGGGCAGATCCTTGAGGCTTAGTGTTGAAGGGGTAATTGTTGGTTCTGACGGCATATTTTCACCTCCGAGCAATCAGGTCCGACGATCGCCGTGTCCAGGTACATGGGTTGAAAATCCTTAGTCTTGTCGCGGTCCGGGATGGCCTCGTTCAGGCCGCAGATCTCCGAGGAAAAGGCGAAGAGCCCCGGTTTTCCGCCTACCACGCCGGGCCGCAGTTTCTTGCGGTCTTGGACCATGAACATGGAGCCCCCGGGAATGCATCCGATGACGCAGTTGGGGCCGTCAATGATCATTTTGCGGCAGATCTGTTTGAGATTCTTCAGGAATTCCTTGTCAGGATGATCCTGAAGCTCATCGTCGCTCAGGGGCGTGATCACGTGCTTGTATGCCTCCACAGGCAGACCCAGGCGATAGAGGCTGAAGTGCAGAATGTGGGTGAAAACCTCGGAGTCAGAGTTGTAGCCCTCATAACCGGGCACGTTGCGCGATTCGAGGTATTCGCGGATGGGCACAAAAGCGGTGTTCTCGCCGTTGGTCATGGTGCAGATGCCCTGGATGAAGAAGGGGTGGCACGCATATAGGTTGATGGCGTAGTTGGTGTTCTGGCGCCCCTGTGCGAGTATGCGGCGGGCAAAGAACTCCTCGCGGTCCAGGTCGAGGTATTCGGCGATGGTGACCGGGTCGCCAACTTCCTTGAGCATGATGGTATCGGGCCAGAAGCTGAACACCTTCAGGTCGTCCTTGTCCTGATCCATGTGGCGCAGGGCCAGGCGGAACTGGGTCATACGGATGCCGCGCTCCGCCTCGCCCATGTCCTCCCACTCCGCGGGGGGCTCGTAGGCCCTTACAAGATACACGCCGCGGCGAGGGGTTCCGGGAGGAGGCGACTGCTTGGGATCGATGGTCACGCTGTGTTTGGCCAGGAAGCCCTGGTCAGCGGCGTAGTCGTCCAGCATGCGCATACCGGATTCGGTGAAAATGCCAGAGAGGATGGGAGCGTCCGGCATTTCGCCGAAAGGACCTCCCAGTCCGTTGAGATACAACCCAACCCCGGAGCCGTCGTGGCCTTCCTTCATTACGTTCAAGGCGTTGACGGCGAGGATGGGTGATACCGGTTCTTTACCGGTCATGGAAAATAGACGGCACATGTGTTTGCTCCGAACAGTGCTTTACTCCCTGCTACCCAGGCACGGAGTATTTGGAAAAACGCGTCGCCCGTGGTTCCTGCCTTGCACAGGCTACTCCCCAGGTGCAGCGTGCCTTGGAGGGCTGCAATTTGTCCCGGAATGGACAATTACTGCTTCCAGAAAACAAGATGGAACGACGCATCACTGGAACCATGGAGACCAGATTGGTTCGCCGATGAGGACTGGCGCGGAACTTTACTCGATTAAGGGGGGACTCTGCAAGATAAAAAAAAGCTACATTTTTGTAGTGTTACGTTTTAGTTATGCTGCTCCGTAATGATAATTCATCCCGGCATGATAGGACAGGTCGCTCTAGGCCAGGTCATCCGAATCGGGCAGCGGGGGTTCGGCCTTGTGAGGGATGATCTTGAACGTCTCGCTGAAGGATTCCTTGCAGATCCTTATGGCGTGTCGCTCCATGGATTCATGCCAGGCCTCGAAACCGCGTAGCAGGTTTTCGCCGACCTCGGTGAGCTTGTATCCGGATTTGTTGCCCCCGGGCTTGTACACCAGGGCGTGGCCAAGGTCGTCCTCGGTGCGTTTCAGGCGCCCCCATGCGCGGCGGTAGGACATGCCCATGCTCAGGGCGGCCTTGCGCAACGAGCCGTAATGTTCGATGCGCTTGAGCAGTTCGGCCATGCCCTGGCCGAATTTGAAGCCGGAGGGAGATTCGAGCCAAAGCCGCATTTTATATGACATGGTGGGGGTGTTCTGCATAGGAGCCCTCATGCTGAGAAATGTGAATTTGCATTCAACGTTGTCTTTTATGGCATAAAAGAAACAGTAATGCAAAGCGTGGGATAATTTTTCGCCATGAACCCAACTCCTTTGGGAGCGGGACAAGGATAAATCATAATGTTTTCGTATGAATTCCCCCGAATTGGACGGAAAAAGGCAACGCTCCTCACCGCTTGCCAGATGGCCCGGCCTTCCTTATCCTCTGGGGATGAACCAAACGAACAACACCACCGGGGCGTGCGATGTGGTGGTCCTATTCTCCGGCGGCCTGGACAGCATTCTCGCGGTCAAGGTCCTGGAGGAGCAGGGACTCCGCGTCAAGGCCCTGCACTTCATCTCCCCCTTTTTTGGAAAGCCCTGGATGCTGCAGCGTTGGCGTGAGGAGTTCGGCATCGATGTCGTCTACAAGGATATCGGGCAGGATTTCTGCGACATGCTGTACAAGGGGCCGTCCCACGGATTCGGCAAGATCCTCAATCCCTGCGTGGACTGCAAGATCCTCATGGCCGGAAAGGCGGCCGACTATATGCGTGATCAGGGCGCCTTCTGCATCGCCTCCGGCGAGGTGCTGGGACAGCGCCCCATGTCGCAGAGGCGCGACACCCTGAACATCATCCGCCGCGATGCCGGTGTGCGTGAGGTTCTGCTGCGCCCCTTGAGCGCCAAGCGCCTCGATCCCACCCCCATGGAGGAGGACGGCCGCATAGATCGGGAGCGTTTGCTGTCCATTTCCGGCCGTGGCCGCAAGGATCAGATGGCCCTGGCCGAGAAGTACGCGCTTCCGGAAATTCCCACCCCGGCCGGTGGCTGCATGCTCGCGGAGATCGAGTCCGCCAGGCGGTATTGGCCGGTGCTCAGAACCGCCACCCCTCCCGCTGCCCGAGATTTCAACCTGGCCAATATCGGTCGGCAATACTGGAAAGGTGAGTGCTGGCTCGTTATCGGCCGCAACCAGGCCGACAACCTGAAGCTGGAAAAACTGGCCGGCCCCGGTGACTACGTGTTCAAGACCCAGGACTACCCCGGCCCCTTTTGTGTGGGGCGCCCCTTGCGCGGCGCCTGGGATCTGGAGAGCCTGCGGAGCGCTGCCGCCTGTGTGGCGTCCTACTCCCCAAAGGCCTGCAGGGCCGGGGGGGAGGTGAATGTCCGCGTGATCCACCAGGGGGAGCAGGATATGATCCGCACCCTGCCGGACAGGGAACAGGGCTGGAACGAACCCACCTGGGAAGAGGCGCTGGAGGAGAAAAAGGCCCGGGAAGCCGCTGTGGCGGACAATGCCGCCTGAGAATGGCAAGAGTTTTTCGGGGGAACCCCTTTCCCATAACGTTTATAATTTATTCAAAATGATAACGCGCCCAGAGCATAAAGTGTGCATTGGGCGCGTTTTATAATTTGGGAAGGGGAGCGCGAGGGGGGAGTCCTCTTCAATCACTGAAACGCGTATGCCCAACTCGCGCTTGGGTTGTTTTATGCAGTACCACGTCAAGGGCATTGTTCTGGAGGCGATGATAGTGTCATTAGAGCATTTCGCGGCAAGGATTTACAGGCAAATCCTTGTAGAGCATTTGAATTTTTTCAAAGTTAAAATGCTCTAGACTATGTTACGGCAAGTAATTTGTCTGTGGAAGCGTATGTTTAGATGATGATGCGTGTTTTTGTATTTTTTTATCTGTATTCGTTGATGATATAACTATCAATGCTGTCAGGAGGAAGATTTATAATAAAGTCATCTTCAAAATTGCAATTAATAGATTTAGTGTCAGGTTTATATGAGATTGACGAAATTAACATACGCTCTAAGTCAGAAAATTTATTGTATAACGCATTATTTTTGCCTTTGTGTTGTAATCGTGTATTTTGAGACGATTTTTTGATAACGCAAGGCAGACTGCAGTGTTGATAATTGTTTCTGACATAGAATGATTATTAGTGTAATATAAATAAAACTCTGCTAATGAAATCCAAGGGTATGGAGTCTCGATTTGTCTTTCAGCTAAATCTCATTGCAATAATTCTGCCTCTTGTAACATGTTGTATCGTATGTATTCAGTTGAAAGAAAGTGAGAATAGATGACGTTTTCCTGGTCATCTTCAGTGTGCCGCATGATATCTTTTAGATGCCTGACAGTGGGGGGCAATGCATCATTTTCATTACAAGGATTCGATCTCCGTAGTTCATGAAAATGGGAGCGTAATTACTCAAAATTGCTGGTTTCTTTCATTTACTATTGGCTCGTCTGAGATGTTTTTGGGGGAAACCCTTCCATGGGAAGGGTTTCCCCCTGGAAAACAGTAGTGTCCGTTCTCAACTTTGGGACGCTGCCAGGGCCTGGTCCAGGTCAGCGATGATGTCAGCGGCGTTCTCGATGCCCACGGAGATGCGGATCAGGTCCTGGGGCACACCGGCCTCGTCCAGCTCCGCCGGGGTGAGTTGGCTGTGCGTGGTGCTGGCCGGGTGGATGACCAGGGTCTTGGCGTCCAGGATATTGGCCAGATGCGAGCAGAGCTTCACCGCTTCGATGAATTTGCGTCCCGCCTCGAGGCCGCCCTTCACGCCGAAGCCGAACACCGCTCCCGGCCCGAGGGGCAGGTATTTTTTCGCGTTCTGGTGATCCCTGTGCTCCGGCAGTCCGGCGTAGTTCACCCAGGTCACGGCCGGGTGCCTGGCCAGGAATTCGGCCACGGCCCGGGCGTTGTCGCAGTGGGTCCGAGCGCGCATGGGCAGGGTCTCGAGCCCCTGCAGGATGAGGAAGCTGTTCATGGGGGCGAGGGTGGCGCCGATATCCCGCAGCACGCCGGTGCGCACCTTTGTGCAAAAGGCTGTGCAGGGGGTGCCTTCGAGATTGCACAGGGCCTGCCAGAAGTTGAGGCCGTGGTAGGTGGGGTCGGGTTCCGTGATCTCCGGGAACTTGTCCGAGGCACCCCAGTCGAATTTTCCGCCTTCCACCAGTGCGCCGCCAATGGCCAGACCGTGCCCCCCGATGATCTTGGTCAGGGAGTAGACCGCGATGTCGCAACCGAAGTCAAATGGGTTGCAGATTGGAGGGGGCGCAACGGTGTTGTCCAGCACCAGGGGGATGTGGTTGTCGTGGGCCAGCCTGGCGATGGCCTCCAGGTCGTCCACGTTGCAGCGGGGGTTGCCGATGGTCTCGGAGTAGAACAGCCTGGTGTTCTCGTCCATGGCCTTGGCGAAGTTCTCGGGATTCGAGGAGTCCACGAAGCGCACTTCGATGCCGAAACGGCGCAAGGTGTGGTGGAACAGGGTGTGCGTGCCCCCGTAGAGGTTGGATCCGGAGACGATGTTCTGCCCCGCGCTGGTGATGGCGGTGACGGAGTGGAACACTGCGCTCATGCCCGAGGCCGAGCATACGGCGGCAGACCCGCCATGGATTGCGGCCAGGCGTTTCTCCAGTACGTCCGTGGTGGGGTTGTGCAGCCTGGAGTAGATGTAGCCGGGCTCCTCCAGGGAGAAGAGCGCCGCGGCGTGGGCGGTGTCCCGGAACATGAAGCTCGTGGATTGGTATATGGGTACGGCACGGGCCAGGGTTTCCTTGTCAGGGGAGTGCCCGGCATGCAGGGCCAGGGTCTCGATGTGGTGCTTGTTGTCAGCCATGGGTTCTCCTTTGTGTGGTGTTCAACCAGCATGACTGTTCTACATGGTTTGGTCCGGAATTGCCAGACGCGCCGGGCAGCTGCTCGGAAACCCGTAACGTATATGAATTATAACAGCACTGTATCTTTCAAATTGCCATTCCCGGTGAATCGACCTATTATCCGCGAAGATCAGGTTGCTGCCCGCCTGGGAAAGAGGTCGACGTCGTGCAAGTGTGCAATAGCCTAACGGATTACTCCAACAAAGTGCTGATCGTGGATCATGATCCCATGATCTGCGAGACCTTGGCGCAAACACTCAAGGGGGCGGGTTACGAACCCGAGGTGCATCTGCACCCCCGGGGCGTCATGTCCGGTCTCTCCACCGAGCTGTTCACCCTGGCCTTTATCGAAATCGACCTTCCGGATATGAATGGCTTTGACTTGGCCCAAGTGGTCAAGCGCTCCGGTCGTCTGGAAGATTTCATCTTCATGTCCCGTGGCGGGACTTTTGACACGGTCGTCCGGGCCATCAAGCTCGGCGCCTATGATTTTCTGCAAAAACCCTTCGACACCAACGAACTGGGAATGCTGCTCATGCGCTTGCGTGAGCGGAACAAGCTGCAGCGTCTGCTCTTTCAGGCCGAAGTCAAATACCACTCACTGATCCAGAACGTCCCCCTGTTGATTTTCTCCCTGCGTTCGGACTTCGAGCTGCGGTTCATCAACCAGGCCAGCAACTCCATCATGGGGTACACCCCCGAAGAGGCCCTGACAACGGCCGGATGGTTCCTGGAGCGGGTTCATCCCCTGGAGCGGGGGCGCGTTCGCGAGGCCCTGGGCATCTCCTTTTCACAGGGCGCGCCATCCTCCCTGGAGTGCAGGATGATTCACAAGAACGGCTCGGAGGTGCATGGGCTTATCCGGACCATTCCCGGCCTGCGGGATGAGGATGATTTCGATGATGGCAGATTGCCCCAGATAGAAGGCATTTTCGTGGACATCACGGACAGGGTTTTTCTGGAAAAGGCCCTGGTGCAGAACGAGAAACTCAAGACCCTGGGCGCCATCTCCGCGGAAATGGCCCACGAGGTGCGCAACCCCCTGATGAGTATCGCCGGGTTTGCCCGCAGGCTGGCAAAAAAGGCTCCGGACATGCCCGAGGTGGGCATCATCCTGCGGGAGTCCTCGCGCCTGGAGCGTCTTCTCAACCGGATCCGGGATTACCTGAAGCCCGTGCAGGCACGCCCCAGGGAGTGTTCCATCAACGCGGTGCTCGGGGAGAGTCTGGGGCTGCTGTATCCCGAGATGAACGAACGCGCGGTATGGTGCAAACTGGAGCGCATTCAGGAGGCGCCATTGGTGCTTGCGGATCCCGACTATCTCTCCCAGGTCTTCATCAACTTGATCCGCAACGCCCTCATCGCCCTGGATCAGGACAGCTACTTTACCATCTGCTCCTTCGAGAGCAGCGACAAGGTTCACATCGAGCTCCGCATGCCGCGCCAGCAGGACGTGGAGCGCAACTCCGAGTATCTGTTCATGCCCTTTGAGGAAGGGGGGCAGAGTTTCGGATTGCCCCTGTGCTACAGGTTGGTGAAGGACATGGGGGGGCTGCTCTCCTTTAGCCAGGATGTCGAATACGACGTCTTCACCCTGAGCCTGCCCAAGTTCAGGTCGGACGAGCAGGAGACGCCGACCTTCGGCAATGGGGCGTCGACGCGGGAGAGCCAATTCTGCTTTGACGAGAAGACCGGGGTTTTGTCGCGCAGGCGCTTCGAGGACATATTCGAGCGGGCGTTCCTGGTCTCCCAGCGCGAGGGCCTGTCTCTGGCCTTGATCGCGGCTGAGATAGACGACTTCGACATGTTCGCGGAAACCAATGGCGAGCGTCAGGGGCTGGAGTGCGTGAACGACCTTGCCCTCCGGTTTGGTCGGGTACTGAAAAAACCGGATCAGTTACTCAGCCTGTTCGGCAGGAACGAGTTCATGATCCTGCTGCCTGGCGCGGACATGGGGCTGGTAGAGAGCATTTCCGAACAGCTGCGGCTTGCGGCCAAGGATTTGCGGACAGTATTGCCAACTGGCCAGGAACGCTGTCGAATTACGGTGAGTGTCGGCGGGACGAGCTGCGTACCGGATCACTCTCAGAAATCACAGGACATGGTCGCCGCAGTCTCGCATGCTCTTTCCCTGGCCGGAAGACAAGGCGGAGATGTTTTTCAACTTATTGACATAAGTAAAATTTCTGGAAAAAGTTGACTCGGCATGGCGCAACCATCAAGGAAATGTTACAAGCCCTCCCGGACTGGAAGTGTTGTCCGTCCGACCCTGAAGCATTTAGGCTTTGAAAAAGTTGAAATGCTCTAGTGATGACCAAGGAGCGATCATGCCCCGCATTTTGATCATAGATGACGACGACATCTCCAGGGATGTCTTGCGCGCGATTCTGGAAAGCGACGACCATGACGTGGAGGAAGCCGAGGACGGCCAGATCGCCATTGACATGGTGAGGGAAAGTGTCCCGGACCTGGTGATCACGGATATTTTCATGCCGGGGAAGGGTGGCGTGGACACCATCGAGGAGTTGAAGGTCATGGAACCGGAGCTTCGGATCGTCGCCATCACCGGGGGCGCTGCCTTCTCCTCCTTCGAGGCCCTGGAGGAGGCGCGCAAGCATGGCGCCCGGAAAGCCCTGACTAAGCCCTTTGACCGCAAGGAAATCCTCCGCACCGTGAGAGAACTGCTGCAGCAGGACCAGGTCTCCAGCTGAGCCTTTTTTCCCCTTCATCATCATGAACATCGAATACATTACTTTCAAGGCCCGGCATGAGCGCATGGCCTATGTGGCCGAACGTTTTTCCGACAGGATTCACTCCGGGGATGCCCGCGTTCTGGACGTGGGATGCGACCAGGCCTATCTCAAGCAGCTGTGCCCCGACGCCAGATACACCGGCATCGACCTTTCCGAGGCTGCGGACGTGCAGCAGAACCTGGAGACCGCCCCGGCCTTGCCGTTTCTGGATAAATCCTTTGACTGCGTGCTCTGCATCGACGTGCTGGAGCATCTCAACAGCCTGCACAAGGTCTTTTCCGAGCTTGTGCGGGTGTCCAGGCGCTACGTCGTCATCTCCTGGCACAACTGTTGGGTGAACGCGCGGCGCCCTCTTGGGCGGGGGCACGGCTCCTTCAGCCATTACGGTCTGCCCCCGGATGCGCCGGTGGACAGACACAAATGGTTCTTCAACATCAGCGAGGCCGAGGTGTTTGTCCACACTCTGGAACAGCGTCTGCCGTTTCGGATCCAGGAGGAGTTCGTCACCGAGAAGCCTCGCCCCCTGGTTGCACGGCTCGCCCGTAGGGCGCTCCATCCGCGACAGATCCACTACCTCAACCGTTACGCCCACACCTACTGGACCGTGCTTGAACGCCGGGCCTGATGCCCAAGGATGCCCTCAAGGCGCGCACATGGCCAGAATCGCACTCATGCTCCCACGCTTCAGCCGCTACGGCGGAGTGGAGGGATTCGGCGTACGCATGGCCGAGGCACTTGTACGTGCCGGGCATGAACCCACCTTCATCTGCTCCCGCCAGGAGACCGAAGCCCCGAAGGGAGTGCGCGTCCTGACCACGGGGCGCTACGGCTTGCTGCGCTCCGGCAAGATGCTTTGGTTCGCCTGGGCCGCTGAGCGTGCTATGAAGATGGGGGCGTTCGACCTGAGCATAGGCCTGGGCAAAACACCCAGGCAGGACCTGCTCAGAATCGGAGGCGGGGCGTTGCGGGCCTTTTGGCGGCTTTCCAGCCGGTCGTATCGGGAGAACGGTCCCAGACAGTGGAAGATGCTGCGCCGTCATTTATCCCCGGCCAACAGGCTGACCCTGGCCATGGAGCGCGCGCAGCTGCGGAACGCCAGAATAGTGGTCATGGTCTCACAGGCCGTGGCGGACTGGACAACCGAGTTCCATCCCTGGCTGGACGCGAAAAAGGTACGGGTCATTTACAACGAGCCCGATGTCAGCCGCTTTCATTCCTTGCCCCTGGCCAGAGCCTTGCCACTGCGCCAACACCTGGGGCTGGCCTCCGGCGACCTGGTGCTCGGCACCGCGGGCTCGAATTTTCGGCTCAAGGGTCTGGAGCCACTCATGGGAGCGTTGGGGCATCTGCCTGGACGTATGCACCTGGTCGTGGCCGGGGGGCGCCGATCCGAGACCTGGGAACGTCTGGCCGGGAATCTCGGTGTAGGGGCGCGGGTGCATTTTTTGGGCAAGGTGGACGACATGACCGGGTTCTACAATGCCTGCGATGTGTTCGCGCTACCAAGCTTTTACGACGCCTGCGCCAATGCCGTGCTCGAGGCTCTGTGCTGCGGTGTGCCCACGGTGTCCTCGGCCTGTAACGGCAGCAGCGTGGCCCTTGCCGATGAGTTTGTGGTGACCGATCCGTCGGACAGCCGGGCTCTTGCCCGGGCCATTCACCTGGCACTTGACTCCCCCAGGCCGCGAGGCCTCGTCTGGCCTCGGGGCAGCCTGCACGGCATGCCCCCTTATCTCGAACTCGTGGAGTCCATGTTGCGCTAAGAGAGGGATGATTATTGGGGGGGGAGCCATCATTCAGAGTAGTGAAGTTCCGGCAGGGAGAGCGCGAGGGGGAGAGCCTTTCGCAGAAAAGGTTTCCCCCTCGCACAAGGTTTCCTCAATCCAAAATCGTCATAACCTCTTCGAGCCGCTTGGCGTAATGTTCGGTGTGCAGTCGCAGGTGTCCGTAGTAGCCCGAAATCGATGACTCAAGGGTTTGAGAGCCTTCGGGGCGTATCCATTCGTTTGCCAGGGCGGTGGCTGGAGTGGTGGCTGTGAGAAAGAGCAGCAGTTCGTTGTAGCCGGCCCACAGCCTGGACAGGGTCCCG
This sequence comes from Desulfovibrionaceae bacterium, assembly GCA_963674665.2. Classification (GTDB taxonomy): domain Bacteria; phylum Desulfobacterota; class Desulfovibrionia; order Desulfovibrionales; family Desulfovibrionaceae. Next base: position 13,082 of record CAXXPL010000005.1, read on the forward strand.
AAGTCGCAGGCCTGGTAGTCCTGTGCACGAACCCAGGGCTCGGCCTCGTGTCCAGGGAAGTTCTCCAGATTCCCCATGCGCAGGCGGCAGAAGCGCAGGTGGTTGTTTGCCGCGGAATCAATGAGATGCCCTACGATTTCCCCCAGGGTCCAGGAGCCCGGGTCATCAGGAACAACGCGGACTCCGGTGGCCCTTTCCGGAGTCTTGTCCAACAGTTCCTGGAAAGCCGCGACGATGTCCCTGGCCACTTTCATGTCAAGCATCACTTTTTCTTTTGCATCGTTCATGTCAATCATCCGAGTTTTCCTGCCTGCTAGAGAGCGGGTTCGAGTTGTTCGGATGTAACGGATTCCGTGCTCCAGACGTACTCCACCGCTTCGCTCATGGCGGTGGCCATCTTCCCTTTGCACGAGTTCCGCGCCTGAATGAAATATACGGAGATGGTGGCCACGATCTTGTCCCAGACCGTGGCTTCGCCAGCGCGCACAGCGGCCATGGCCTCGTCCTCCCGCAACAGGGCCAACCCTCTTCCGGCCCGCACCAGAGATAGCAGGAACTCTTCGTCATCGGTCTGGATCACTGCCCTGGGCATGGCCCCGTGTTCATGAAACGCCGCCTTTCCGGCCGCGTGATAGGGACAGGCCTTGGTCACCCAGATCCAGGGCATGGCCGCCACTTCGGCCCAGTCGGCGCGTGCCAGAGCCCCGGTCTGGGAAACATGGCCGGTGACATACAGCCGGACCTCGTCCACCTTGGTCACGATCAAGCCCCGGGAATCCTGCTCGCCATAGACGAAGCCACCGTCCAGGTGTTTGTCCCTTACGAGGTTGGGGATCTCCATGGATGTACTCTTGGTGACCTGCACGGTGATGCCGGGGTGGTTTTCGGCCAGGTACTCGAACAGGGCGTTGATGCGCAGGAAGCGTGAGTCCGTGTTCACTCCAAGCAGGTAGTCGCCGCTACAGTCGTTCCTGAGCATGTGGGCGCTGAGGAGCAGATCCTGCGCGCAATCCAGGGTGTACCGGGCCTTTTCCAGCAGTTTCTCCCCCTCTTCCGTGAGCAGCATGCCCCTGGATGTCCTGGTGAACAGGGGCAGTCCAAGCTCCTGCTCCAGGGCCTTGATGTGGGCGCTGACAGAGGGCTGACTGGTGTGGAGCCGGTCGGCTGCCGTGGCCAATTTACCGTGTTTGGCCACGGCCACGAAAGAGCGCAATTGATGAAACTCCATGACCACCTCGCGAGCCTTCGGAAAAGCTGAAGGCTACCTTTAGGGAAGCACTGCATAATTGCCCGCTGGCTTTGTTGCTGCGGAAAAGGCAAATCCTCGTGTATTGTAAATACACGTCGGCCTTGCCTTTTCCTTGCGCCTCGCCAGCGAACAATTCTACAGCACTTCCGGAAATGTGATTAATCAGTGTTTCCTTAGATATCGATATTGGAAATTCGCTGCTTTCCATGTGTATATGAAAAGTCATAGGGTTGGCAAGTCTTCTTCTCTGCAACTTCGTTGATATGAAAATATAATGCCATACAAGACAAAGTAAAGATTTTCATAATGAACACAATTACCTGTGTATTTTCAGGAATTATTCTTTGTGGTATTGTTTTTGGATCGTTATCATTCGATGAAGATAATATGAAACATGAATATCATGGTCATGATATGTCGCAGACGTTGTTGAGAATAGCAGGTTCACCTAAAATTATCTATCTCAGTAAATATAAGTCATTGTTTTCTGATCAAACTGCGGAAAGAAATGTCACGCCTTTGCCGCATGACATGTGCCAGGCGTGCATACTGCAATGCGGATCGCGGGAAAAAGACGCCAAGGAGTGCATTCCTCCGTGCGCCTTTTCTTGCGGATTGGACCTGCGCGACCCCCTGCTGCAGGCCGAGCGTGTGAAGTAGTATGTTCACTTACGGACCGTGGCGAGGTGCTCCAAGAAGCGGGGCAGAACATCCCGGGGTGACAATTCGGTCAGGCATCTGGGCTCGGGATGCAAGGGACAGGTGTTCTTGTTGCATGGCTGACAATCCAACTCCCGTGCCACGTGTGCGTGTTCTGGCGAGGGAAAGGTCCAGGCCCAACTGGTGGCGCCCAGCACAGTGAAGCTCGGAACTCCCACTGCCACCGCCACATGTCTTGGTGCGGAGCAGTTGCCGGTGTGCATGGCCGCACGCTCCACACAGGCCGCCATTTCCCGCAGGCTGAGGATCCTCTCCGGCAGGAGCAGCCGTTCGGGCTGGAGCCCTGACTGAAGGGCCACGGATTTGACGTGTTCGATGGCGTCTTTCTCTCCGGGGCCGTACAGCAGCAGAAATTTCAGGTCGCTTTCGGCCGCTCCGGCCAGGGCCAGCAGTTCCCCCCAGTGCTCCCGGGGCCAGGCACGGGCCTGGCGGCGGTGCGTGGGATCCACGCTCACCAGGATGTCCCCGGATTCCAATCCCAATTCTCGCAGCAACTCTTCGGCCCGCTCCCGTTCATCCTGACGGAGGAACAACTCCGGCCGCTCGCCTCCCCATTCCACCCCCAATGGGGTCAGGACACTGGCCTTGGCCATGGCCGCGTAGCCGCGCCTGGGCAGGGACCAGTCCGTATACAGGGGGCGGTTGTACCACGGGGGAGGATAACTCAGCCTTGTATGCGCCGTGGAAAAGGCGACCACCCAGCGGCAACGGGGGAGCTGTTGGAAATCGACCACCAGGTCGAAGCCCTGTCTCGCCACCTTCCAGTAAAATATCAGCTCATGGGCCAGCGTACGCAGGGCCTTCTTGTCAATGCCCCAGATGTGCGAGATGTGTGGATTGTTTTCCAGCATGGGAACGCACTTGCTCTCCGTGAGCACGTGGATTTCGGCCTGCGGGTATTTTTCTGCCAGTAGGCGTATGGCCGGGGTGGCCATGAGCACGTCGCCTATCATGCGCAGCTGGCAAACCAGAATTTTATGATAAGAGTCTTTCATTGGCTGTTTCATGGTCAATAGTGGCCGGTGGAGTTCGGACAGGCGAGGACTATATGCTTTCGCGCATGACCTTTCAATCGGCAGGGAATACGCCGGATGCATGGCAGGAGGGAAAAGGGGGCGTGCGGATCAAATAATCTCATTGACATATTTATTTTTTTTAATAATTGGATAAATGAACGAAAGGAAACACTTGCATTTTATCGATTAGATTAGTCGAGTTTCATATCCTTACCGCGAAGCCCCTTCAGTCCTTGGGATTGGTTGGGCAGTCAATCGGCGAGCAATTACGAGGGTTTGATGTCACATAATGACGAGGTTTCAAATATCGGCGTATCAGCGCGGCGCCGCTTCCTTTTTGACGAATCCCCCCTGGCAATTTGCGGATTCAGGCTTGGCGGGGGGGGCACATACGTCAATCCCGGTCTGGCGTCTTTGTGCGGATTCGACTCTCCCGACGAGCTTCTCGAGCATACCGCCCAGAATTGGGGGGTCATTTTCGCCGACCCCGAGGAATTCGTCTCGCTGTGTGAACTGCTCGGACAAAAAGGTGTGGCCAAGGATTTCGTGGCCGGCATCCGCCGCAAGAACGGCTCTGTCATCAGAACTTCCCACACCCTGCGTTGCCTGTGCGACAAAAACGTTGATCAGATTCTTGCCGAGGGATTCATACAGCCCCTGGAGGCCGATTCCCAGATGGAATCTCCGGCTCTCTACAGCATCCGGGAGGAGTCCATCCTGGACGGCATGCGCGCGGGGTTGATGCTCGTCGACCCGGAGACCCGCATCATCCAGGATGTGAACGCTTACGCCGCCATGGTGATCGGCCTGCCACGGGAGAAGATCGTCGGCCAGAGCTGCCGCAGGTTTTTCTGCTCCGCCACGGAGGAGGGGACCCCCCCGAACATGTTGCTCAGCTCGTCGGGTCTGGAAATCTCGGTGGTGATGACCACGGTTCCGGTGACAAAGGACGGTCGCTCCCTTCTTCTGGCGAGTTTCATGGTCTTTCAGCCCGAAGATGCCGGACCGGAAGCGTTCAAGCACATCGAGGCACGTTACCAGGCCATCATAGAGGAGCAGCTGGAGTTGATCTGTCGTGTCACGACAGATGGTTTTCTGACATATGTCAACCCGGCCTTTTGCGCCTTTTGGGGTAAAAAGGCGGGGGAGCTTCTGTACACTAAGTATTTGGATATGCTGCCCCATGATGTGCAGTCCGAAATCAGGGCCCAGGTGCGGGACATCAGCGTGGAAGCCCCTCTGATCAATTCCACGGTTGCCATTCACGGCCGCCAGGGGGATATCCGCTGGCTGGAGTGGAACATACGCGGAATATTTAATGATACCGGAGAGCTGATCGAATACCAAGCCGTGGGCCGCGACATGACGGAGTCCATACTGGCCAGCCGCCGCGTGGAGCATCTCAACACCGTGCTCAAGGGCATCCGTGAGGTCAACAGGCTGATCATCCAGGCAAAGGACGCGGACAGCCTTATTGGTGAGGTCTGCAAAAAGCTGGTTCAGGCAAGGGGGTATTATCACGCCTGGGTGGCCCTGCTGGACCGCCAGGGGCGGTTCGTCAAGGCCAGGCAGGTGGGGATGGACGAGGTGAAGTGCCAGTTGGCCGGCATCTTCGAACCGGGGCAGGGCCCCCCATGCCTCTCCGGAGCGTTGGAGGCCGACGGCCTCACCGTTATCCACAACCCGTCCAGGACATGTGTCACCTGCCTTCTTTCCAATGAATACAAGGAGAGGAGCGCCTTCGTGGCACCCCTGCGCTGCTCGGGCAGAACCCACGGCGTACTGGGTGTCTCCGCGCCCCGTTTCTATGCGGATGATCAGGAGGAGCGGGAGCTCTTCGAAGACCTGGCCCGGGATTTGGCTTTCGGGCTGCATGGTCTGGAGAGGGAGCGCAGCCGAAGGGACGCCAGCGAGGCACTGATGCAGTCCCTGGATCTGAACCGGACCATGGCGGGCCTCGCCCGGGTGATTATCGAATCTGACTCCATGCCGGACATCGCCCAGCAACTGCTCAACACCACCATCCATCTCACCGGCAGCGACATCGGCGTGGCCGGGTTCGTGTCTCCGGCCGGCAGGGATCTCGTCCGTGTCCATGCCGGATATGAAATGGAGCAGGGCCGCGGCAACCGCTCCTGGCGGGACGAGGTCATGTTCAGCGCCGTGAAGTCGGTCTGGGATCAGGTGGTCGAGAGCAAGAGGCCTGTCATAGACGACCAGGGCCCCTTGCGTGTCCTGGCCGCTCCCGCCTTGAGCGGAGACGACCATCTGCTTGGAGTCCTTGCAATTGCCAGCTCTGAAAAGGATTTCAACCACGAGGATCTCAAGGTGGCCATCAGGCTCTCCGATCTCCTGGGAATCGCCGTGGGCAGGCTGCTCATGGAGGCCGAGCTGCACCGGGCCATGGAGGCTGCCGAGGTCGCCAACGAGGCCAAGACACATTTTCTGGCCAATATGAGTCATGAGCTGCGCACTCCTCTCAACGGCATCATGGGGATGGTCTATCTGGCCATGGAGGAGGAGCTGCCCGAGCCACAGCGGGAGTACTGGGAAACCACCCGCGCCTCGGTGAGGACCCTGAGTCAGATAGTGAACAACCTCCTGGACCTCTCCAGCCTGGATACCGGGTCCCTGCAACCAAGAGAAAAACCCTTCAAGCTGCGGGAGCTCGTGCAATCCCTTCTCGCGGCCTACAGCCTCATGGCCGAATCCAAGGGCCTTAAGCTCCTGTCCCTCATCGATTCCAAGGTGCCTGAACTGATCCACGGGGACGAACTCAGGCTGCGCCAGATTCTCAACAACCTGCTGCAAAACGCCATTCGCCATACCGAGAGGGGCGAGGTGAGCATTTCCGTGGAAAAACTGCCCCAGGTGAGTTCAGGTGGAGCACAGGGCAGGGAGCGCATCACGCTTTTGTTCTCAATCCGGGACAGTGGCCCCGGCATACCCGAGCAGCGCCTGGAGTCGGTCTTCGACAGCTTTTCCCTTACCGAGCACTACCTCACCAAGAGCCACAGCGGCGCGGGACTGGGCCTTTCACTGTGCAAGCGCCTGGTGGAGTTCCTTGGAGGGGAGATATGGGTCAAGAGCACCCCGGACATGGGGTGCACCTTCGTGTTCACCGTATCCATGGCGACCATGAAGGAGGGGGAGACCGCTGCCCTGCAACCCGAGCAGGGGCGTTTCATCGCAAAGACACCGGCGGCCGCTCCCATTGCCGCGCCCGCGCCCCCGATCGGAAAATCCAAGGGTACAATCGCCCCTCATGGGAGCGAAAAGCGGTTGACCATCCTGGTGGCCGAGGATGATGCGGTGAACAGGGAACTCCTGACCAGGATTCTGAAGCGGGAAAATCACCGCCTCATTTCCGTGGTCAATGGCGAGCAGGCCTTGCAGGAGCTGTTCGAGGTGAACTTCGACCTGCTGCTGCTGGACGTGCAGATGCCGGTGCTGGACGGCATCCAGGTCGCCAGGCAGGTTCGGGCCGGAAACCTGTTCGAGACCAGCCCGGACGTACCCATCATCGCCCTCACCGGGTGGACCCGTGAAAGCGAGTGGGACATGATCCGGGCTGCCGGTGTGAACGAGGTGCTTTCCAAGCCCTACGACGTGGCGGAATTGCTGGAGATCATCCGGAAGCTGGTTTAGCGCGATTCAGTGCGGGAATGTCGCGAAGATCACTTCAGGGCGGAAAACCGTGCATTCGATACTTTTCTTTTTCTGGACAAGGCCCTATTATCCCCGCATGCTCGATATCTGGAATAACTATCTGAGCGCGAAAACCCTTTTCGCGCTCACAGTGCGCAAGGCGCGTCACGCCCTCCCCTTGGGAGCGGTGATGCCGTGTACCACTTTGCGCACGGCGGTGTCGGGCTGTTCGTTTCCTTTCCCCCATGCAAAGAGGAGCGGCAACCACCGTTTCCTTCGCTTGCCGTTGACCAACAACGTCTTCGGCAGTTTCCGTTCATCCATTCTGTTCGTAGACGCGGCGCGATAAGCGTTTTTTTCCGCGTCTGACCGTAATACCGCCCAAGCAAGGAGGCGCATTATGACCATGTCCTATGAAGAACTCGCCCAGCGTGAAGCGCAAGCCATTTGCAACACCTACGGCCGCTATCCCCTGGCCGTCGCCAGCGCCGGCGGCGCGCGTCTTCGAGACCTGGAGGGCAGGGAATACATAGATCTGCTGGCTGGAATCGCTGTCTGCAGCCTGGGGCATTGCCGCCCCGAGCTGGCCGATGCCATGGCCGAGCAGGCCCGCAAGATGGTCCACGTCAGCAACCTGTTTCATACCGAACCGGCCGTGCTGCTCGCGGAAAAGCTCCTGAGCACTTGCCACGCGGGCAAGGTGTTCTTCTGCAACTCCGGCGCGGAGGCCAACGAGGCCGCCATAAAGCTGGCCCGCAGGTATATGCAGAAGAAACAGGGCCGTGGAGCCTATGAGATAATCACCCTGGAGGGGTGTTTTCACGGACGTACCCTGGCCACCATCACCGCCACGGCGCAGCCCAAGCTGCAGGACGGCTTCGCGCCCCTCCCCGAGGGGTTTGTCTACGCGCCTTGGAACGACCTCGAGGCCCTTGAGGCCTTGATCAGCTCCAAGACAGCGGCCATCATGCTGGAGGTTGTCCAGGGAGAAGGGGGCGTGCGCGTCCTGCCTCGTGACTATCTCGAAGGCGTACAGCGCCTGTGCAGGGAGCATGACATCCTGTTCATCCTGGACGAGGTGCAGGCCGGTATCTGCCGTACCGGCAAGTTCTGGTCCTTCCAGCACTACGGGCTCGAGCCGGACATCTTCACCTCGGCCAAGGCACTGGCCAATGGCCTGCCCATGGGCGCCATGCTGGCCACCGACGAGGCTGCCCAGGGCTTTGAACCCGGCTCCCACGCCACCACCTTTGGCGGGGGCGGGGTTCTGGCCGCGGTGGCCCTGAAAACCCTGGAGATCATGAAGTCCGACGGCCTGGCCGAACGCGCCGCCACCCTGGGCTCCTGGGCTTTGCAACGTTTTGAGCAGGTGAAGGCGAACCACCCTGACAAGATCGCGGAGGTGCGCGGCCTGGGCCTCATGATCGGCATCGAGCTGAAATTCCCGGGGCAGGCTGTGTGGAAAAAACTTCTGGACGCCGGGTTCGTGCTTAATTGTACCCACGAGCGCGTGCTGCGCCTGCTCCCCCCCCTGATCATCGAACAGGCCGACCTGGAAGCCTTTGCCCAGGCCCTGGACAAGGTTCTGGAAGAGGGAGCGGAGTAGGGATGAGATAAGATAGAAGATTTCCGGGGGGAAACCTTTCTGAAGAGCGGCAGCCGTTAGGCGCATTCGTTTCGCGCCTTACGGATGGCGACAGCAGTGATAAGGTTCTCCCCCCCGGCCCCCCCTTCCCAAGACTTGCTAATGAAAAATACTATATATCAAAAAGTTGTGTAAAGAGGAGCGCGGGTGATTGCGAAATTCCCTATGATAAAAGGTGCTTCATGTGTTGAGTTCAAGATACTGTTTCGCCAAAATCTGATCTTCCTCGGGCCAGCCTAGCTCCGGATGTAGATGCACTTCTGAAATTTTTATATCAAAAACTCTTTTCACATCATTCGAATTTACATCTTCCATACGGATTTTGTTGGATGCCATGAGCTTGTCCAACAAGACACGAAAAATAGAATAGTGCATGAGGACCTTCAACATGTCCTCTTTGCCACGAGCATGGTATTCTTCAACTTCTCGATGGATAGGTAGCAGACAACGCAAAACAATATGGATGTCTGGTTCTTCCATGTTTTCAGGATAGTTTGTATGTAGTACTGAAGGCCATTCAGCGATTGCCTTGTTGAACAGAATAATGAAGTCCAATGGTTGTGACGAGTTATCTATAGTAGGCATATGCAATCACGATTCCTCATCAGAGCAAGGTCCACAGTAGAAAGCGACATCCACACCAATACTCGGTATGCGTTCTAGCATCTTGGCCAACAAGACATCAGGAATATAGATGCTGGCTATGGAAAGGTTTCGAAAAATGCCGATGCCTAGAATGACAGTGTCACAAAGATCGAGTGCTTGTTGGGGAATGGGAGTGGGAAGTATGGACAAGAGGTGCTCAATATGTTCGCCAATAGGCCTGGTCCTTGGGAGTGAGGAATAGATATTCCTCACTTCGAAGTCAGATTCGTATTTCGATCGATATCCTTTTCGATCGAAGAAAAGTCCTTTTTCGACACCCAGTGCCGCAGCAAGTTCATCCAGTTCTATTTCTACATGACATCTGAAACCGATTGAGACATCGTACTCTGCCATTTGTACTCCTTTCGCAGTATTTTTCCGCTGTGTCGTTCCGTTCTGTAATTTCGTAAGATTATTTTTGCTATTGTAAGAGTATTCAATAGTTATTTTGGTTTGTGATAGTAATGAAAGATAATATGTATTATAAATGTTAAAATTAAAGAGGCAATATACGAGCTGATCATTGCTACAGCAATGAAGGGATCTTGTTGCTGAGTGATTAGGTAGCCCAAGGTAAAATATGTTGGTGGCGTAAGCAGGATGGAAAATATAGGAGTTATTGGCGAGTTCGTAAAAATAGCACGAAAAATACAATAAATCGCAATATTGCAAGCTACAAACAGGGCTGGCCAAAACAGAGTTGATGAAAGAAAAGTATGCATTACTGCAGTTGCCTGTTCCATATTCTTGGCTTTTTGGGTTGATTTTCATGCAAATAAGTCGCAGGGGCGGTTTTGATCGCTGCCCCTTGGCATTGAGAAGATGTCATCATCGCCTTGGGAAAGTGCTACTATTTTGATTATTAACTGGTTGAGTGACGAAATTGCAATGATTGTTTATAGTTGTTGTTGACAGCATTTTGACTTGTATTGCTTTTGCAATATTAAATATTCCTCTTCATAATCATTGGCGAATTCAGATGTCTTGGTGTTCAATTTCAACTTATTGATCGAGTTTTCCATACAATCTAGAAAATGTAGTGCTTTTTTGCATTCATTCCGTTCCAATGATAGTTTCACTCCGAAATGCTGTAGGAATATCCATCCGGGATCACTATAATTCAAGTCAACTCTCTCTAGTAACTTGACGAACATTGCAGTAGCTTTGTTGGATTGCTTTTTTTGGAAAAGAGTGTATTTGCATTCCTCTAAATGTAGAAGTGTGCTATAGCTTTTTGGGAATAGTGCTTTTTCGATTTTTGTGAGTAGAGTTGCGCACCTGTAGCATTCGGAAATGAAAAAACCACAAGCAAATAGATCAATGACAGAGCCTATTGAATGATATACGTTTGCATGTTTTCTATGTGCCACAGAATTTTCCCTGTAATATTAGAGGCTTCCCTGAAAAGGGATTAGGTGTTGAGGTGCTACTTAAATGCTCATTATAATATGTGCCTATGGGCGGCTACAAAGCCATTGTGAGCCTTGAAGTCTTCAATAAAATTACGTAATTTTTTGAAAGAACAATAATCATCCCAATCATATATAGAGTTTGATACATGAATGATGTGCTTTGCTCCGTTTGTATGGAATATCACACGGTGCAGTGAATTCATCCATGAATCATGGTGCTCGATGGAGCTAATGTGTTCATATGGAATTATAACAGTATTGCGTTGGTAAACAATATTCACTTGATTTGCATCATATGAAAAGCTTTTGAGGGTATGCCAGAGAGATTTTGCCATAGTGTAGAACTAGTATGTTGGAATAAGTGCAATAATATATGCCCTATTGTCTTTTGTCATTGATATATACAAGGCAAATGAAGCAAACGATAATACTAAAATAATAGAAATTATGGTGTTTATTACTCTAAAATAAAACATCTTACGCTCGTGAACTATTCACCTTGTTGCTTTGTTTTGGGCAATTTGCCATAAGAGACGCAGGGCATGGTCATGTCCTCGGAACAATGGCATGGAGCAGTTACAGGCCTATCGACTATAGGTATTACTTTTCTAGCACGTTGTCAGTATATTTGGCAACGAGTCAATTATGAAAAAGGGCTGACTGGCAATGATGGAATGCAGTGTTTGCGGGAGTGCGGAGGAGGGAGTCCGGCAATGCTATTAGAGCATTTTAACTTTCATTTTGTATATACCCACAAGCTCTAAACCAGCCCTGAGCATCTTTTGCGAGAACGAAGCTCAGGGCTTTTCCAACAGCGTCAAAGAGCTCTTCATGTGTCCTGGCTTTCATTCCTTTCAGCAGTTCCTTTACTTTGCTCCACATCTTTTCAATAGGATTTAGATCTGGGCTATAAGCCGGTAGAAACCGATAAGAAGCCTGCTTGGCTTCAATGGCAGCGTAAGCATCCTGGGATTTGTGGGCTGAGAGATTGTCCATGATGACGATATCGCCAGGGCGTAGAGAAGGTGCAAGCACCTCTTTGATGTAAGCATCGAACATCTTTCGATCTACCGCCCCAGGAAAGACAATACTCTCAGTTGAGCCATCAAGGCGCACCGAAGAAAGTACGGTTAAGGTTTCCCAACGGCCGCACGGGGCAGAATCATGACAACGCTCTCCATGGATAGAGCGTCCATACAGTCGTGTCATATTTGTTTTTACGCCTGATTCATCAAGAAAAATCAAGGAGTTCACATCCACAGTCCGTTGGAATTACTCCCATTCAAGCCTAGACTTGACTATATCCTCCCGATCCTGCTCGCTTGCTCGCAGAGTTTTTTTTGAAAGCAAAACCAAGAGATTTAAGAATTTTATGAATTGCAACAAGTGAGCACTGCTTTCTGAAGTGCTGCCGAATCTCCTCCAGGGTGAGGTCCACATTTTCGAGGAGAAGAGCTGTCAGTTCTCGACGCTCATCTTCAGAGAACATTGACGTTCTGTGACCGCGCTGTCGGGCTTCCATTCGTCCGTCTCGTTCAAATTCCCGGATCCACCGACTCACGCTATTTTGATGATACCCCACAATCTCGGCGATTTGCCGCCGTGGGAGTCCTGCCTCGTAAGCCCGTATAGCTATAGCCCGTACTTCCTTGTTCGCTGTTTTCATGCAAGTCAGTCTAGAATATTTTTAGATAATTTGAAAGTTAAAATGCCCTAGTGGCGCAGCAGTGAGGCGCAGGCCTGACATGTGTGCGATTATACAGTGAGAGCGCCCCGGTATTCTTTCTTGAAGTTATGGTTAGTAGTTTTGTGTAATGGATGATATCATCTGCGTGTATTATAAAGATTTTCCTATGTGGCCCGATGTCAAGCTGAGAGTATATATGACCTTTTCCTATTCGCGCCGTTTGCGCCAAGTACCGATTCGGTACACTTTGGAACCCCGCCATTTTGGAGACGTCGCTTGTTCGACAAAAACTTTATCGCGGCTTGTTCCAAATTTGGTGTCGCCTGCTCTCAGTTCTTACTTTAACATCTTCATATGTTGCTACTTATGTTCTCCAACTGGCAGCCGGCGAGCGAGAATGGGCCCCCCAGAGCACGTCGGAGCGAGCCGGTCTCGGTCCCGAAGCCATCACCTACGCAACCCTCGCTTCATAGGCGCGATTCTCAAGACAAAGCCGCCAGAGCATCACCGCAAGCTTTCGCGCCACAGCTACGATCGCCTTTTGCTTCACGTTGTGTCGGGCCATAAGTTTGTTATACAGGGCTCGTGCTCTCGGGTCCTTGCGTTTGAACACCCATGCGGCTTCAACAAGCAACGCGCGCAGCATCCTCTGGCCCACCGGCCGCAGCCGATTCGAGCCACTGCTCTCGCCGCTCTGCCAGGCCATGGGCGCCAGCCCCAGGTAGCTTGCTACCTGCTCCGTGTTGAGGAAACGCTCGGGCGAAAAGAGTTCCAGCCTGAACGCCATCGCCACCAGCGGCCCCACGCCCGGCACGGTCTGCAAATTTGCCACGACATCCTTATGGATGTCCTTCTCTCCCGCCTTTTTAATAAGTTGCATCACGGCATCGCGCTCGACGATCCAAAAGCGCAGCTCATTGAGCAGGCTATCGAGGGTGAGCCGCGCCTCGTCAGGGAGTGGAGCCTTCTCAAGCGCGCGGATGGCCCGCTTGCTCCAATTATTGAGGCCCGTCGGTTCGGCGACGCCAAACTCAAGCAACAGCGAGCGGATGCGTTGCTTGCATGCGCGCAGTCCTTTACCGATTTGGTCGCGGCGACGGACCAGGGTACGTTCGGCCTCCTGTCCCTCGCTAGGTACAGCGATAGGCTTGAGCAGGTCTTTTGCGGCGTAGATGGCCAGCTTGCGGCAGTCGAGACTATCGGTCTTGGCGCCGGGTGTGGGTTGGCGAGGGATACGGCAGGACGCCGCGACGATGGTGCGATGCCCCGCTGAATGCAAAATACGAGCGAGCGCGAATCCCGTGGGCCCGCTCTCGTAAGCCACCGCACCAATGGGTGCTCCGAGATCGTCAATGAGCTTAAGTACGTGGTTGGGGTCAGCGGGAGCGACGACAGTCGCCAAGTCTCCATCAGCACATAATATTGCAATATGATACGATTTTTTATGCACATCCAGACCGATGTAAATGGGCTGATGAGGATAATGATCCACAAACGCTTTCATTTCTGCTAACTTTTTTTCAGCCATGTTGGTCTCCTTTGGCTAGAATTGAGTGTAGTGACCAACTCTTAGCTCATTCGAGGCCAACATGGTATTTTGGAAAGGGGAGCGCGAGGGGGAGAACCTTTTTTCCAAAAAGGTTTCCCCCTCGCACTATCTAATTTTCTTCCTTCCTATCGTCCCCGCCGTCTTATTTCCAATACATGGACTCTTCCACAGCCTTTATCAGGCCGGGCACGTCCGAGGGGTGGAACTCGCCGATACTGCCGATGCGGAAGCTGGGCGCGCCGGTGACCTTGCCCGGGTAGATGACGTAGCCCTTGGCCTTGAGTTTGGCGTAGAACTCGGTGAAGTCGAAGTCCCGGTGCTCCGGGTTGAGGAAGGACGTGATGATGGGGGAGTGCAGGGCGTCGGGCAGCAGGGTCTCGAAGCCCAACCCGCGCATGCCCTGGACCAGCAGCCGCTGGTTTTCGGAGTACCGGGCGTGGCGCGCGGTGACGCCGCCTTCCTCCTCGAGTTCGGCTAGAGCCTGGGAAAAGGCGCGCACCACGTGGGTGGGCGAGGTGAAACGCCACTTGCCGCCTTTCTGCTCCATTTCCCGCCACTGGTCATAGGCGTCCAGGGACAGGGAGCGGGCGCGCCCCTCCAATTGCAACATCTCCGAACGTTTGGCGATGATGAAGCCGAAGCCGGGCACGCCCTGGATGCACTTGTTGGCGCTGGACACCAGAAAGTCCGCGCCGATCTCGGCCATGTCCATGGGAACGCCACCAAAGCTGGACATGGCGTCCACGATGTAGATCTTGCCGGCGTCCTTGACCACCTTGCCGATGCGGTCCACGGGATTGAGCATGCCCGTGGTGGTTTCGCAGTGCACAACTGCCACGTGGGTGATGGACCGCTCCTGATCCAGGGTGGCGGTGAGCTCGTCCAGGTCCACGCCGCCGGTCTCGCCCATGTCAATCACCGTTGTGCCGATTCCCAGCCGTTGGGCGATAAGTGCGATGCGGTCGCCGTAATGACCGTTGGCCAGGACCAGCAAATGGCCATCGCGGGGCAGGGCCGTGCCGATGCAGGCCTCCACGGAAAAGGTGCCGCTCCCCTGCATGAGTACGCTGGTGTACTCCGGCTTTGCGCTGGCAAGGGCGTTCAGCCGGGCGCGGATGGACTGTACCATGTCGTTGTACTCCCGGTCCCAGGTGCACCAGTCGCGGAACATGGCCGCGCGCACCCCCTTGGAGGTGGAGAGGGGGCCGGGTGTGAGAAGAAAATAGGGGTTGTCGGGGATCAGGTTCTTGTCCATGTATTCTCCTTGTTCCTTTCCATTGATGCGGCTGGAGAAGGGAGTGTCATTGTTCCAGGGCCGCCAGCAGGCTATGGCGCAGGATGTCGGCGGCGCGGAAAAGGTCCGTCTCCTGGATGTTCAAAGGGGGTGTGAGCGTAAGGATGTTTCCGTGCGAGGTCTTGAAGGACAGCCCGCGCTCCAGGGAGTGGTACATGACGCTGTCGGCCAGGTCCTTGGCCGCCTCCCCCCCCTTGGGATGGCGGAGCTCCAGGGCCAGGGCCATACCCAGGCCGCGCACTTCGGCAAAGTATTTATCCACGGGCGGTTCTCGGCGCAGTGCCTCCAGGCGCTGTAGAAAGCGGCCTCCCAGATCCAGGGTCCGTTCCACCAGCCCCTGCTCCTCAAGGGTTTCGATGACGGCCAGGCCCACTGCAGAACCCAGGGGGGACTTCTCATGGGTGTAATGCCCCAGGGCCAGGTCAGCGGCCTTGTCCAGTTCGGGGCGAGCCAGCATGGCGGCCATGGGCAGCACCCCTCCTCCAAGCCCCTTGCCCAGAGTCAGGATATCCGGTTGCGCGCCGAAATGCTGGCAGGCGAAAAAGGCGCCGGTGCGCCCCAGGCAGACCGCGGTCTCGTCGAATATCAGCAGGGCGCCGTGGCGGTCGCAGATGTCCCGCACCGCGCTCCAGAAGCCCACAGGGGGGCGTTTCACAGTGGTGCATCGCAGGGGCTCGGCGATGACCGCTGCCACGTCCCCCTCGTGCTCCATGACGTATTCGATGTATTTGGCGCAGGCCAGGCCGCAGCTCTCGCAGTCGTCATCCGGTCGCCGGACGCAGTTGCCCGGTTCCGGCGGGGGCACATGCACCGCCCCTGGCAGGAGAGGACCGGCATTGGCGCGGAACAGGGCCTCGCCGCCGATGGATATGGCGTCCAGGGAGGCGCCGTGGAACGAGTCCCAGAAGGAAATGGTCTTGAATCGCCCGGTGGCGTGACGCGCCAGCTTCAGGGCCATGCCCACGGCGGTTGTCCCTCCTGGGGCGAAGAGGGCCTTGCCCAGGCTCTCGGGCGCCTGGCGGAGGAGCGCCCTGGCCAGCTCCACAGCGGGGCGGTTGGCATAACGGCGGGGGCAGAAGCTCAACTCCTCGATCTGCGCGCGCAGCGCCTCCAGCACTCGAGGATGACCGTACCCCAACTGGTGTACGCTGTTGCCATGGAAATCCAGGTACTCCCGGCCGTCCATGTCCCGCAGTACAGATCCCTGAACCGAGATCAGGGCGTTGAGGCAGGGGGTGGACAGGGACTGGCGCAAAAACAGGGCCTCGTCCTCGGCCAGCAGAGCCCGGGCTTCCGGGCCGAGCTTTCGGCACCAGCGCTCCCGCCTCGGGGAAAGGTTGCTGTCCCCTTCCCCGGGAGGAAGCTGTGGTTTGGCATGGAGTGTCATCAGCTGTTCCTGGTAATTCTAAAGGCTTTGGAATGGAGCTGTGGGAAAACCTCTTTCTAAAGAGGTTTTCCCCTCGGAAATTCTTTTCTGTTTTTATTCGTCCGCCTCAAAGGTTAAAACCCCCGGCTTTAGCCGGGTAGCTTTCAGCTAGCAGTTGCTTTACAAACTTCCTATGGAATACCGCCACGGAAGTCATACGAAGTATAAAATAGAGTATCATTTTGTGTGGGTTACGAAGTATCGCTACCATATGTTGAAAGGCGATCTTGCCAGTCGAGTGCGCGATTTGGTCCGCCAGGTATGTGAGCAATTGGAGATTCAGATTTTGCGAGGAGTTGTGAGCCGAGATCATGTGCATATTCTCGTATCTGCTCCACCACATCTTGCTCCATCCGAAATTATGAGGCGTATTAAGGGGCGCACGTCGATTAAAATATTCGATGAGTTTCCCATGGTAAAAAAAAGATATTGGGGACGTCACTTTTGGGCACGTGGATATTTTTGCGTGACGGCAGGTGAACTGACGAAAGAGATGATTCAGGAATATTTGGCTCATCATTTTGAACGTAACCCCAATGATGGATTCGATATCGAATAATGACCGGCTGCGAAGCCTGCCGGTGTTATGCTGGACTTTCAGTCCGCTGTTCCAAACCCACCGGCTTCAGCCGGTGGTTGTTTAGTAATCTCCGGGAAACAGGGGGGTGCGCCCCTGGGCGAGGCGTTCCTCCACCGTGTCCAGCACTGGCTCCAGGTCTGCAACCGAGGGGATCACGAAGTGCGCCCCTGCCTGGAGAAACCTTTGGACGATCTCCGCCTCTCTGCGTTCCAGCTCGTCGATGGGGAGGGCGGCCAGTCCGGCCTCGTCCAGCCCCATCTCGTTGCCGGTGCGGGTGACGCCCACGCACCACATGCCAGCGTTGCGCCCCTCCTGGATGTCGCTCACCGTGTCGCCGATCTTGATCATGGACTCCATGGGGTAGGCGTCCAGGGCAATGGCGTTCTGGTAGCACATCCAAGGCCAGGGGCGTCCTGCAGGCACCTCGCTGGCGCAGGTCCAGTAGTCCGGGGAGTAGCCGTTCTGTTTGGCTACGGGTACCAGTCCCTCCATCATGGAGCGGATGTAGCCGGTGCAGGAGCCTATGGCCACGCCCCGTGCGCGGAGCCGGTCAATGGCATCCAGCACGCCGGGGATGGGGGTGGCGTGGGAGAGCACGGATTCGATCATCAGGGGCTCGGTGTCGTCGTACACCGCCTCCACTGCCGCTTCGTCCGGGTCCTTGCCATTGATTTCGCGCCATTTGGCGGCCACGCTGTCCAGGGCGAGCATTGCCCGCACATGGTCGATCTTTTTCAGCCCCATGAAAGGGCGGATTTCCTCGAGGTTCACCTCCACCTCGTGTCGGGCAAAGGCGCGGCGAAAGACGTCGGTGGGGCCCAGGCAGCCGTGGTCAACGGTGGTTCCGGCCCAGTCCAGGACGACCGCCTGGACCTTTCCCTTGTAGGGAGCGGTGTGAATGTATGGTTGCGTCATGCGTTCATCCGTTGCGGTTGGAGTTGATCAGGGTATGGGAAATGTGACTCGGGATCATCTTTTGGTCCAGGCCTCGCCCCGGCGTTTCAGCCCCCTGGTTGCCGCGCCGTATACCATCCGGGCCACCACGTTGGCGGCGACGATGAGAATGGACATTGCACAGGCGGGGGCGATGTCACCGGCGTCGTCCATGTTGGCCACGGCCACTGAGGCCAGGGGAATGTCCGCGGAGTAGAGGAAGATAACGGCGGATACCGTTGCCATGGAGTTTACGAAATAGAACATGAATATTTCCAGCAACGCGGGCGTGCAGACCGGCGCGGTGACGCGGAAAAAGGTCTTGTAGAAAGGCACGCCCATGGACTCTGACACGGTCTCGAATTCCTTGTCCAATTGCTTGAGGGCGGTGGTGGCCGTGAGAAAGCTCACGGTATAGAAGTGCACCACGTTGCTCATCACCAGGATGATCATGGTGGCGTAGACAAAGTTGAAGGGGTTGGGGATGTGGATGCCCAGGATTGTCCAGCCCGGGGCGTTGAAAAAGAAGATGTAGGCAAGGCCGATGACCAGGCCGGGCAGGGCCAGGGGGATGATGGATAGGAAATAGGCGGCGGAGCGCAGCACCTTCAGGCCACGGGTCTTTTCAATGAGATAGGCGCTGGAGAAGGTCAGGGTTGCGCCCACAAGGGCCGAATACAGGGACATGCGCAGGGAGTTGAAGAACGCTCCGTACCCTCCGCCGCCGGTGCCCCGGAACTGGAAGTGCCAGAGCCCGAGGTCCAGGGTGTAGGGCCAGACCTTGACCAGGGAGGCGAACAACGCGGTGAGGTACACGCCGACGATCAAAAAGGAGATCAGGCTGCAATACCCCAGGAACAGGGTGTCCCTGAGTTTTTCAGGCTGGGGACGCAGGGGCACTGACTTGGCCGCAATGAGCGCCGTCTGCCTGCGCTGGATGATCCTGTCCACGATGAAGGCCAGGCAGGTGGGGATGAGCAGCACCACGCTGACTACAGCGCCCATGACAAAGTTCTGCTGGCCGATGACCTGCTTGTAGATGTCCGTGGCCAGGATGTTGAAATTGCCCCCAACCACCTTGGGCGCGCCGAAGTCCGTGAAGGACAGGATGAAGCAGACGAACACGGCGCTGATGAGTCCGTACTTGATGCTGGGCAGGGTCACGGTGAAGAAGGTCTTGATCTTGGAGGCGCCCAGGGAGTAGGAGGCCTCGTAGAGCCGGGCGTCGGTGACGGATAGCGCGATGGTGAGGATGAGCATGGCCTGGGGGAAGGTGAAGATGACCTCCGAGATGATGATGCCCACCGGGCCGTACAGGCCGATGTCAAAACCCGGCAGGTGTCCGAAGAACCCCCGGGTGATGAGCCCCTTGCGGCCGAAGAGGTAGACCAGGGCGATGCCATTGAGCAGGGTGGGTGCGAAGATCGGCGCCAGGGCCAGGCCCTTGAACAGCCCCTTGCAGGGGATGTTGGTCCGGGTGATGGCGTAGGCAAAGCCGAAGCCCAGGGTCACGGAGATCACCGTGGTGATCACGGCCACGAACATGGAGTTGCCCAGGCCGTGGAACAGTGACGGCGTCTGAAAATACTTGATGAAGTTGGCCAGGCCCACATATTGCCCCTGATCGTTGATCATGGCCTTGGAGAGTAGGGTGAAGATGGGCAGCAGCACCACCACGACCATCCAGAAGCAGAGCCCCAGAATGAGCACCCAGCGGATCCATTTCTCGGCGTCCAGGGCGGCCCAGAATCCGGTGGCCGGTGCCTGGAGCGTGGCGTCCGCGCTGTTTCGGGATGGCATCAGGCATGCTCCTTCACGGCCGCGGGTGCGGCGTCCGGGTATACCCGGATGCGTTCGGAGGGCAGCAGCACGTTCAGAACGCCCTGTTCACGCAGGGACAGGCGCCGGACCTTTTCCGTGGGCATCTCGGCCTCGAGCCGCGTCCTGGTGCCCGGAGTGAGCTGCAGGTCCAGGCCGATGCGGTACACCGCGCCCCGGTATTCCATGGAGCTCACTTTTGCGCTCACCGAGTTCATATGTTCGTTCTTTTCCGCGCCCACGAGAATGTCTTCGGGGCGGATGGCCACGGTGAGGGGGGAGTCGCCGTTTGACGCGTTCATCTTGATGTCGCCGTTGGAGAGTTCGAGTTGCAGTTCCCCCACCTTGAGCTGACGCTCCCCAACGGGGCGGGCGCCGGAGATGAAATTCATGGAGCCGATGAACGAGGCCACGAAGGGCGAGGCCGGGCGGTCATAAATTTCCATGGGAGTGCCGTACTGCGCCACATGGCCGTTGTGCATGACCAGGATGCGGTCGGCCATGGTCAGGGCCTCCTCCTGATCATGGGTGACCATGATGGTGGTGATGCCCAGACGTTGCTGCAACTGGCGGATTTCGCTTCGCAACAGGACGCGGACCTTGGCGTCCAGGGCCGAGAGGGGCTCGTCCAGGAGCAGCAGGCTCGGGGACAGGGCCATGGCGCGGGCAAGAGCCACACGCTGCTGCTGTCCCCCGGAGAGTTGCGACGGGTATTTTTCGCCCATGCCGTTGAGCCCCACCAGTTCAAGCAGTTCGCTTGCCCTGGTGCGGGCGTGCTTGCGGTCGGTCTTGCTGCTGTTGAGGCCGTATGCAACGTTGGCCGCGGCGGTGAGGTTGGGGAACAGGGCGTAGCTCTGGAACACGATGCCGATATTGCGTTTGGACACCGGGAGTCTGGAAACGTCGCGCCCCTGTATGAGCACCTGCCCGTTGGTCTGGGCCTCCAGCCCTGCCACGATGCGCAGGATGGTGGTCTTGCCGCAGCCGCTGGGGCCGAGGATGGTCACAAACTCCCCGGGCTCGGCGGCAAAGCTCACATCTTCCAGCGCCTTGAATTTTCCGAATAACTTGGTGACGTTGTTGACTTGCAGGTAGGGGCCGGAGTGTTGTGCGCTCATGGCAGGACCTCTTGTTTTTTTCAGAAAAACTTTTTGCGAGGGAGAAACCCTTATGCAAAGGGTTATCCCCCTCGCGCTCCCCCTTCCCAAACTTTATTAGTAAACGTTTCAGGAGGGGGGCCGGGGGGAAGCCCTTGTAAAGGGCTTCCCCCCGGTGATCTATTCATTTTTCAAACTTATTTTGGGTCGCTCTTGGAGTCGTAGCGCTTGCTCCACTCCTCCAGGATGCGGGCCCTGTTCTTGGCGGCCCAGTCGAAATCGTTCTTGATGAGCTGGCCTTCGGGGTCCTTGGGGTAGCCGTCGGGAATGGCGGAGTCGGTGTCATAGGCGGTCACGGGGTATACCTTGGCGTAGGCCTTCATGACCTCGGGGCTGATGGCCCAATCCAGGAAGACCTTGGCGGCGTCCTTGATACCGGCCTTCTTGATCAGGGCGTTGGCTTCCACATCCCAGCCCGAGCCTTCCTTGGGGAACATGGTCACCACGGGCTCGCCCTTTTCCTTTTGCATGAAGCCTCGGTAGCCGAAGGAGACGCCGATGGGCACCTCGCCGGCGCCGGCCAGCTTGCAGGGCTTGGAGCCGGAGTGGGTGTAGCGGGCGATGTTCTCGTGCAGCTTGTCCAGGTATTCCCAGCCCTTTTCCTCGCCCATGGTCTGCAGGATGGCGGAGACGGTCAGGAAGCCGGTGCCCGAGGAGGCGGGGTTGGGCATGATGATCTGGCCCTTGTATTCGGGCTTGATCAGGTCGGCGAAGGAGGTGGGTGGAGTGAGCTTCAGGTTCTCGCACTCGATGGTGTTCACGCAGAAACCGGTCATCCAGGCTTTGATGCCGACCCAGTGGGGGGGATTGTTCTTGTCACGCATCATGGCGCGAACCTTGTCCAGACCTTTGGGAGCGTAAGGCTCCACGATACCGGCCTGGTCGGCCAGCATCAGGCTGGTGGCGGCGGTGCCCCAGATCAGGTCGGCCTGGGGGTTGTCCTTTTCGGCCAGGATCTTGGCGGTGATGATGCCGGTGGAGTCACGGACGATCTTCACGTCGATGTCGGGGTGGGACTTCTTGAACAGCTCCAGGTAGCCGGGGATCTCGTCGTCCTCAAGGGCGGTGTAGACGAGGATTTCCTCGGCCAGGGCGGAACCGGCGTACGCCAGGCACAGGGCCAGGACCAGGATGCGGATCATAGTCTTCATGTTCATTCCTCTCGTGGATTGTGCGTTGTCGGGATGGCACCCACCGCCACGGCGCATCCGTCGGCAGGCGCGCTCCTCCTTGTTCTTTGCAAAGAGTATCCAGACTGGGGGGGGCTCGAAACAGACAACCTGGCCCGGTTGTCCACATTAGCTGTGACGTTTGGGTGAAGATCGGAAGACCGGCATGTGTTGTGGGAAAAACTTTTGCATGAAGGCAGGTTATCCATGTCACCCCTCAGGATAGTCTTCGCTTTCACGACGGCCGTGCTCCTCCACCACACTTGGCACGAGCAGCTCTATGGAGTCCGAGGCAAAGCGTGTCAGTCCGAACTCGATGGGCTGCCCCTGATCGTCCACGTTCACGTACTCCACCACCAGCATGGGGTGCTTGCGCGGGAGTCCCAGGAGGTCGGCGTCGCCGGATTGGGCCAGGCGCGCCGTGATCCTGCTGTATTTGCGGAAATAGTCCCGGATGCCGCAGGCCCGGAAGGCGCTCGTCAGGGAGCCGCTGCTTCGGAACTCGTCCAGCAGCCCCCGCAGGGGCTCGAAGGGAAAATAGCCGGAGGAGACATACAGACGCTTCCCGTCGGCCTCGCCCAGCATCTCGATGTGGATGACCTCGGCGAAGAGGGGCAGTTCCAGCTTCTCGGCCAGCCGTTTGTTGGCCCGCAGCATCTCCCCGTGCAGGAACACGCTGCGGGCCTTGACCTTGTTGGAGCGCATGTTGTCGCCGAATCGCGTGCGACCGGAGACAGCATACTCCAGCACCGGCTGCTGCACCACGCTCCCCAGCCCTTGCTCGGTGCGGATCCGTCCATCGTCCTGAAGTGCCTTCAGGGCGCGGCGTACGGTGTGTCTGTTCACGGAAAAGCGTTGGGACAGGTTCGTCTCGGATGGAAGTCTGTCGCCGGGGCGTATGTCGCCCTCATCGATCTGCGCGTTGAGCAGGTCGTGTACCTGTTTCCAGAGGGGGGTGTCAGAGGTTCTGTCGAGAGACACTGCAATATCCGGGGTATAAGTTTCTTTCAATCCATACGCGTCGATGATGCAACCAATATGGCAATTCATTGTCATGACGGTGACAAGGACATGGTGCATGGCTTGTGTGCCACATGAACGAATCTCTACCAACTCCTCGAGCCATGACCGAACTGATCTTACGAAACGCGCGGATAGTTACACCAACAGCCACTGTGCACGGTACCCTGCGAGCCTGTGACGGTGTCATCGAACAGATAGCCCTGGAGCGCCCCACCCGGGATGGAGACAGCACGGGTATCGACCTTGACGGCGACTACCTGCTCCCCGGGTTGGTGGAACTGCATACGGACAGCCTGGAAAAGCACCTCACGCCGCGCCCCGGCGTGTTGTGGCCCGAGCCCCTGGCTCCGGCCCTGGCCCATGACGCGGCATTGGCCGGATGCGGTATCCTCACCGTGCTGGACGCCATCTGCGCCGAGGCCTTCCCCAGGCAGGAGCTGCAGCGCAAGCTTTTCCATGACGCTGTCCAGGCCGTGATCACCGGCGAGAAGCTCGGCCTGTTCCGCACCCGGCACTTCCTGCACCTGCGCTGTGAGACAGCGGACCCCGAGGTGCTACGGTTGGTCACTCCCTATATTGATTCCCCCCTGGTGCGGATGGTCTCGCTCATGGATCACACTCCGGGGCAGCGTCAGTACCGCAACCTGGACAAGTACAGGGAGTACTACGGCAGCGAGGGATGGACCGACAGCGAGTTCGAGGAGGTCCTGGCCAGTCGTCGAGGCTATCAGCAACGCTACGCCGGCAGGCACCGCACCCGGATCATGGAAATGTGCCGGGAACGGGGCATCCTTCTGGCCACCCATGACGACACCACACGGGAGCATGTGCAGCAGGCCGTGGAGGAGGGCGCCCGCATCTGCGAGTTTCCCACCACACTGGAAGCCGCCCTGGAGGCGCGAAAAGCCGGGATACGCACCCTCATGGGTGCGCCCAACCTTCTGCTGGGGCACTCCCACGCCGGCAATGTCAGCGTCCGGGAGGTCATCGCGGCCAAGGCCCTGGACATTCTGTCCTCTGACTATGCGCCCTGCAGTTTGTTGGCGGCTCCCTTTGAGCTGCAAACCATGGGTATGCTCCTGCACAGGGGGGTTGCCATGGTCAGCTCAACACCCGCGGACGCCATCGGCCTCACCGACCTCGGACGCCTGGCGCCCGGTGCCAGGGCCGACCTCCTGCGCGTGCGCCTGGTGGAACATACGCCCGTGGTGCTGACAGCCTGGAAGGATGGCGTGAGAGTGTAGGGAAGAGGGGAAAGAAGAAAAAGAAGGAGAAAGGGAGGGAATGAATTATCCGGGGGAAAAGCCTTTTTGAAAAAAAGTCTTTCCCCCTGACCCCCTTTTCAAAAATTATATAATTACAATCAGTAAGCTGGAATAGGAAAAGTGAGAAGTCGAGAAGTACTTGTTGTGATTCCTCAGATCCGCCCCTCTTCGACCCCGTGGCAGGCCACGGTGGCGCCGGAGGGCAGCTCCCTGATTATCGGGGATTCCTTGCGGCAGCGGTCATTGGCGTGTTCGCAGCGGCTGTTGAACACGCACCCCGGCGGCAGGTTGATGGGCGTGGGAATCTCGCCCGCGATGCGCTTGTGTTCGAAGCCCTGTTGCCCCAGCCTTGGGATGGCCGAGAGCAGCACCTGGGTATAGGGGTGCCGGGCGTTGGTGAAGAGCTCCTCGGTGGGCGCCAGCTCGCACAGGGTGCCCAGGTACATGACCGCCACGCAGGTGGAGATGTGCCGGACCACGGAGAGGTCATGGCTGATGAAGAGATAGGTGAGGTGGAATTCTTCCTGGGCATCCATGAGCAGGTTGAGGATCTGGGCCTGGATGGAGACGTCCAGGGCCGAGATGGGCTCGTCCGCGATGATGCACTCCGGGTTCAGGACCAGGGCGCGGGCGATGCTGATGCGCTGGCGCTGCCCCCCGGAGAATTCGTGGGGATAGCGCTCCGCCCACCCGGGGTCCACACCCACCTGTTTCATGACTTCGGCCACGCGTTCCTTGATCTCCTTGGGCCCCAGGTCCTTGTTGTGGAAGCGCAGGGGCTCCTCCAGGGTCTGGGAGACCTTCATCCTCGGGTTCAGCGAGGCATAGGGGTCCTGGAAGATCATCTGCATGCGGGAGCGGTAGGGGAGGAAATCCTTGGGCGAGAGGTGGTCGATACGCTCCCCTCGATACAGGATGTTTCCCGCGGTTGGGGAGTACAGCCCGATGATGGTGCGGGCCAGGGTGGACTTGCCGCAACCGGACTCGCCCACCACGCTCAGGGTCTCGCCCTCCTTGATGGAGAAGCTGACGTTGTTCACCGCGCTGACAACGGTATGCGTGCGGACCACACGGCCTTGGTTCCAGGAGAGCTGATCCAGGAACCCGCCTGAAATGTCGAAGTGTTTACTGACGTTTTTTAGGTGCAGCAGTTCGGCGTTCATGACACGGACCTTTTAGGCTTCCACCAGATGACAGGCCACCATGCCCCCTCCGGGAGCGGGAGCGAGCAGCGGCACTTCCCTGCGGCACCGGCTCTCCACCAGGGCGCAGCGGTTATGAAAAGGGCAGCCGGAGGGAATGCTGGTCAGGTTGGGCATGACGCCCGGAATCTGGTTCAACCTGCGACCGCGGGTATCTTCCTGTGGCAACGCGCCGAGCAGCCCCTGGGTATAGGGGTGGTTGGGCGCGGAGGTGATGAGGTCCGTGGGGCCTATTTCCACGATGCGCCCCGCGTACATGACGGCGATGCGCTCCGTGACCTGGGAGACCACGGCCAGATCGTGGGTAATCAGGACCAGGGCCATGCGCTCGTTGCGGCAGAGCTCCAGCAGCAGTTCCATGATTTCGGCCTGAATGGTCACGTCCAGGGCAGTGGTGGGCTCGTCCGCGATGATCAGGGCCGGGGAGGTGAGCAGGGCGATGGCGATGACCACGCGCTGGCGCATGCCGCCGGACAGTTCATGGGGGTACTGGGTCAGGCGCTTTTCCGGCGAAGAGATGTGCACCTTTCTGAGGCATTCCACGGCAAGGGTATCCGCCGCCTTGCGGGTGATGCTCTTGTGGGCCAGGAGGGTCTCCACCATCTGGGTGCCGATGGTCAGCACCGGGTTCAGGGTCATCATGGGATCCTGGAAGATCATGGAGATGCGGTCGCCACGGAGCCTGCGCAGGCCTTCGTGGTCAAGGGTGGTCACTTCCCGGTTCTGGAAGAGTATGGAGCCGGAGTCGATGAAGCCGGGCTTGGATATGAGATTGATCAGGGCGAAGCCCGTGACCGACTTTCCAGCGCCGGATTCGCCCACCAGGCCGAGGCGCTGCCCCTTGTCCAGGGTGAAGCTCACGTCGTTCACGGCCATGAGCTCGCCGTGCCTGAGGGCGAACTTCACAGTGAGGTTGGAGACGGTGAGCAGCTTCGTCTTTTCCCCAGTCGGGGTGTTTTCGTTATGCGAGACCGGGCCTTGCACTTGCTAATCCTTGTAAAGCTTCGGGTTGAGGAAATCGCGCAGCCAGTCCCCGAGCATGTTGATCGCCAGGATCAGGGAGACAAGGGCGATGCCGGGGAGCAGGGTGATCCACCAGGAGCCGGAGAAGATGTACTCGAATCCGGATTTGATGAGCGAGCCCAGGGACGGCTTGGTCAGGGGCATGCCCAGGCCGATGAAGGACAGGGCAGCTTCGCTCATGATGGCGTTGGCCACCTGCACCGTGGAGATGACCAGCACCGGGGTCAGGGTGTTGGGCAGGATGTGGCGCAGCACGATGCGATGGGAGGGCAGGCCGATGACCCGGGCCGCCTCCACGTATTCCTTTTTTTTCTCCCCGAGCACCGATGCGCGCACCGTGCGGGCGTACTGCGGCCACTCGGCCAGGCCGATGACGATGATCAGGAAGGGCACGGCGATGTCCTCGTAGCGCCCCACGCCGAACATGGCCTGGAATATGGCTCCCAGGAATATGGCCACCATGTACGTGGAGAACGAGAGCTGCACGTCCGCGATGCGCATGAGAATGGCTTCGAAACGCCCCCCCGAGTATCCGGCGATGAGTCCCACGAGCATGCCGATGAAGGCCTGCAGGGCCACGGCGCCGAGTCCGATGATGATGGAGACGCGCATGCCGTAGAGGATTGTTGAGAGCATGTCGCGGCCCTGGGAGTCCGTGCCCAGGAGAAAACGGCTGTCCGCGTTTTCCATCCAGGCCGGGGGAAGCTCGGAGTCCATGACGTCGATGGTGGTGGTGTCGTAAGGATCGTGGGGCGCGATGATGGGCGCTGAGAAGCTGGCCAGGACCAGGATCGCGAGCACGGTGAAGCTGATCACCGCCACGGGGTCGCGGAGAAAGCTGTGCAGGAACAAGGAGTGTTTAAATCGTTTCCAGGCGCTCATGATCATTTCCTGCCCGAGATGCGAACCATGGGGTTAACCAGGCCGTAGATTATGTCCACCAAGGTGTTCACCACCACGAACACGGCGCCCACGAAGACCAGGTAGGCCACCATGAGGGACGTGTCGGAGCGTTCGATGGATTCCAGGAACATGAACCCCATACCCTGCCACTGGAAGACCGTTTCCGTGAGAATGGTGAAGGCGATCATGATGCCGAGCTGCACGCCGCCCACTGTGATGACCGGGAGCAGGGTGTTTTTGAAGGCATGCAGGTAGAGGATGCGGTTTTCCTTGAGCCCCTTGGCCCGGGCGAACTTGACGTATTCGGTCTCCAGGGCCTCCTTCATCTCCGCCCGGATGAGCCTGATGAACAGGGGGAGCATGATGGAGGACAGGGCCACGCTGGGCAGAATCAGGTGCTTCAGACCGTCCAGGGTCAGCAGACCGGATTCCCAGAAGCCCCAGATGGTCACTGTTTCCCCCCTGCCGTAGGAAGGCAGCCAGTGCAGTTCCACCGCGAAAACATAGATGAGCATGATGGCGGTGAGAAATACGGGGATGGAGACGCCCACCACGCTGCTTCCCATGAGAAATCTCGATAATAGCGTGTTCGGTTTCACCGCGGCGTAGATGCCCACAGGTATAGAGATGAGCACTATGAGCAGTGCGCTGACGAACACGAGTTCAATCGTTGCCGGTGCTTTTTTGACGATCACCTCGGTGGCCGACTTCTTGAAGAAAAAGGAGCGCCCCAGATCGCCGTGCAGGGCGTTGGTGATGAAATGCCCCCATTGTACCAGGTAGGGATCATTGAGGCCCAGTTTGTCACGCAGCGCTTCGCGTTCGGCCTTGGAGACCTGGATGCCCACCAAGTCGCGGATCGGGTCGCCAAAGGCGTACTTGATGGAAAAACCGATAAAGCTGATCACCAGCATGACGATCAGGGCCTGCAAGGTTCTGCGGACGACGAAAGCGAACATTGTATTTTGGTGTCCGGGAGTTGTGGGTTTAGTGCTTGCGCATCAAAAACCGGGGGCGCGGTGCGCCCCCGGTTGGATACACTAGAGACTAGTTGCTCACGAGGTCCCCGAAATAGGGGAAGTTCATGACGTTGACAATGGGCTCGAGATCGACGTTGTTCTTGGCGGCCCAGGACAGATTCTGCCAATGCAGGGGCACGAAGGCGGCGTCGTCGTAAGCGATGCGCTCAACATCCTGGAGGAGCTTGGCGCGCTTGGCCATGTCGGTCTCGGTCTGGGAGGCCAGGATCAGTTCGTCGAGCTTGGGATTGCAGTAGTTGCCGCTGTTGTACTGGCCGTAGCCGGTTTCCTTGTTGGGGCACATCAGCAGGAACTCGCTGAAGTTGGCGGAATCCTCGGTGTCTGAGTGCCAGCCGATCAACTGGATGTCGGCGACCTGCGCGTCGAATTCATCCCAGTATTGGGCCTTGGGCATGGTCTTGAGGTCGACCTTGATGCCGATCTTGGCCAGCATGGACACGGCGGCCTCGGCGATCTTCTCGTCGTTGACGTAGCGGTTGTTGGGGGCGATCATGGTGACGGTGAAGCCTTTCTCAAAGCCGGCTTCCTTCATCAGGGCCTTGGCTTTTTCCAGGTCGTAGCGGGGGGTCAGTTCGGCATTGTAACCGGCGTAGCCCACGGGGCCCTGCTGACCGGCCACGGTGGCGAAGCCCTTCATGATCTTGTCCACGATGCCCTTGTTGTTGATGGCGTATACGATGGCCTGGCGGACTTTGGGATTCTTGAACTCTTCGCGGCGGTTCTGGTTCATCTGGAAGGTGATGATGCGGCTGCCGGACATGGTGACCAGCTTGAGGTCGGCGTTCTTGTCCACGCGGTCCAAATCCTGCGGGGGCACGGGCATGATGAAGTCAACATCGCCGGAGAGCAGGGCTGCCACGCGGGTGGCGTCTTCCTTGATGGGGGTGAGCACGATCTCCTCGACGTTACCGGGGCACTTCTTGTCCCAGTAGTCGGCGTTGCGCTTGAAGACCATCTTCACGCCCTGTTCACGTTCGGTCACGGTGAAGGGGCCGGTGCCGGACTCGTGGGTGTTGGCGAAGCTGGGGCCGGTCTTGACGATGGCATCCTTGGGATTGCCGCTCTCGTCAGTGCCGGTGTAGAAGGCGCTGTCCATGGGGAAGATGTAGGTGGACATGGCCAGCATCAGGCCGTAGGGCTTGTGGGTCTTGATGTCCACGGTGTTGTCGTCGACAACGACGGCTTCCTTGAAGGGCTCGAACAGGCCCTTGAAGTCAGGGCTGGTTTTGAGGCGCTCCAGGGTGAATTTGACGTCTTTGGCGGTGAAGGGGTTGCCGGAATGGAACTTGACGCCCTTGACCAGATGAAAACGCATGGTGGTGTCGTCAATCTGTTCCCAGGATTCGGCCAGTCTGGGCTCGATTTTCATGTCCTTGGTCCAGCGAACCAGGGGATCGAAAACCATGTGGGAGTACTGCAGCATGCCGCCGGAGAGCTGGACGTGCGGGTCAAGGGAAACCGGGTCTGCATCCATGGCCAGCTTCAGAACCTTGGCGTTGGCGGGGGCGACGCAGAGGAAAAGCGCCAGCAACGAGCACAGGACGATCAAACGTTTCATAAACATCTCCTTTTCAAGCTTTTTCGACCACCAGGGACAACAATGTCCCGTTTCCTGTCACTGAAACATCTGGAAAGGGATGCCTGAAAAACAAGAGCAGGCAAGGCTCCAAGCCCCCTTTTATTGATATAATTTGCCAGATAAGGCAAGGGATTTATGGAAATGACGAGCTTGCCCCCATCCTTTAATTTCAACACTCCCCAGCTCGAAGAGACGAACTTTTAGAACGATTGATTCAAAAAAACAAGCCCATGAGGAGCCTCGGATCATGCTCACCATCTCGAGCCGACCGGAACGTCATTGCATCATAGATAAGCGCCCCGGACACTACACACGGTTTCCGGATATTGCGCTTGCCGGAAACGGTGATCTGCTATGCGTCTACAGCGAAGCGGACAAGCATGTGCATACCAGGAAAAAGCTCTTGTTGTCCCGCAGTACGGATCTGGGGCGCACCTGGTCGCCACCCATGATCCTCAGCGCCAACGGGGGGCATTGTCCGAGGATAACGCTGCTGCCCGACGGCCAGCTTTTCGTCATCGATGACGGCCCCAGGCATGCTTTCTGGAGTCTGGATCACGGCCATACCTGGGCCGGGACCCCCATGAATTCCCTAAAGCACGCCATATACGACCGGGTCATCGTTCTGGACGCGGAGAGGTTCCTTACCACCGGTCACAATCACAGGGGCACCGTCCCCTTCCCGGACATCGGGCAGGCACCCACCGAGCAGATGGTCTATCTTTCCACCAACAGAGGGCGTGCCTTTACTCAGCTGTGCAGGCTGGCCCACACCACTCGCCTTGTCCTGTGCGAGGCATCCATGACCCGGCTGACAGACGGCAGGATCCTGGCATTGTTGCGGGAAAACTCCGGAGTGTTTGAACCCATGTACTCCTGCATCAGTGAAAACGAGGGCCGGACCTGGAGCGAACCCAAGGCAACCCCGCTCATAGGGCACCGCCCCTGTCTGGGACGCACCCGCGAGGGAAGACTGCTGGTTACCTATCGCAACGTGGGACCGGATCCAGGCACATGCGCCTGGCTTGGGGACATCGAGGAACTCGGCTACGCCTCCACCCCTGGTGGCGAATCACCGGAGGGAACCGGGTTTCAGGTCCACGGGGCGCACCCTTGCCCTGACAACCCCAGACTCACTCAGGAAGGGTTGCTCGTGGAGAACGCCTCAGGAAAAGGCGCGGCCGTCTCGTACGCATTGCGGCCCATGACCGATGCCCTGCACGCCAGGGCCACATTGCGAGCCCATGTGCGGGTCCACGAGGGGGAGCCCAATCACTGCGCGCTGCGCCTGGGGGTCTGGTTCAGGATCGGGCGCGATTGGCTGCGGCCGGATATTCCCGGAGCCCGCGCGTTGAAATTGCCATCGGGGCGGGGCAACGACCTGCGGCTGGAATATTGCCAGGGCGAGGTGACCGTATACGTGAACAACAGGAAGCGGCGTTCCTACCCGTTGCGGCAGGAGCCGCTGCATTCCAGGGCGGTTCTCTTC
Organism: Desulfovibrionaceae bacterium; assembly: GCA_963674665.2. Classification (GTDB taxonomy): domain Bacteria; phylum Desulfobacterota; class Desulfovibrionia; order Desulfovibrionales; family Desulfovibrionaceae. Next base: position 44,554 of record CAXXPL010000005.1, read on the forward strand.
GGGAATGCGGACAGAGTTCGTGAAAATGGGGGCAAAAGTGTTTGGCGGGAGTTGAGTCTGAGTATCAGTGAACCAAGAGAACTGCGTGAATACGAATGGAACTGGACCCCGGACAAGGGAGTGCCGGATGCCTGGGCCAGTGGCCGGATTCTGGAGCTCAAAAGCGGCGGAGGCGCGCATCCGGCCGATTTCGGCTACTCCGGCTGGGTGGAGTCGTTGGAAGGAGGATATCTCTGCGTCTATCACCACGCGGAGGCCGAATCCCCGGAATACGCGCCGGGATTGGGCTCGTACGTGATGTTCACCCGTTTTGGGCCGGCTGATTTTACCTTGTGAGGCGGGTTGTTACAATTTTATTTCATTCATTATGTGAGCTTGTGAAATTTTTCTTGCACTTTATCGAGATACGCCGTAATGGCACAGAAAAAGGCATTTTCATGTCGCAAGTATCAGTTAACGGAGGGTTGTTTGTATGAGTTCGTACGAGGGTGTGGTAAAATGGTTTAACGAAAAAAAGGGTTTTGGTTTCATCCAGCGGGACGGAGGCGATGACGTCTTCGTGCATTTCTCGGCCATCAAGTCCGATGGCTTCAAGACGCTGCATGAAGGGGATCGCGTGGGCTTCGACATCGTCAACGGCGATAAGGGCGACCGTGCCGCCAATGTCGTGAAGATTTAGTTCGCTCCACAGATCATCAATTCTAACGCCGGGGATGGACCGCCCCGGCGTTTTATTATGGTGCGCCCGGCAAGGGTGTCCATCGCGAGATGGAATCTGAAGGAAGCCGCGGGCAAAATGCTGACCCGACGAACAGAAATCGCATACGAGGCGGTCATGCTGGGTGAGGAGGCCACTATCTTCAAAGCCCGATACTTGTACGGAAAGTGCCCCGCTGTCCGCGAAGGACAGGAGTGGGCGCCCGGGGTGGGGCGCGCCAGGCTATTTGTTCCGGGCCAGACGGAAGCCCACGGCGCAGTTGGCCCAGAGCGGTACCGCCATCCTGCGATAGGAGCTCCGTATCTTCGAGGGGCGGTCGTCATAGCTTCCCCCCCGTAGTACACGCATGTCCGCGGGGGAGTACCGGTGATCATAGTCGATGCTCGAGGTCCACTCCATGACGTTTCCGTGCATGTCGAACAGACCGAAGGCGTTGGGTCGGAACGAGCCCACCGGAAGCGGCTTTCCCTGGTACCTTCCGTCCGGGTTCTTTTCCTTCTCACCATAGACGTAAAAGGCCTTGAAGTTGGCCTGGTCTCCGTCGATGGACTCTCCCGTATTGAAAGGGGAGTCGCTGCCGGCGCGGCAGGCGTACTCCCACTCCTCCTCGGTGGGGAGTCTGAACTTCATGTCCGGAAGAAGGGTGTTGAGTGTCAGGATGAAGTCCTTGGCCTCCTTCCAGGTCACGAAGGAGACGGGCAAGTCTTCGCCCTTGGCGCAGCCTTTGGGAGCGCCCCCCATGATGGTGGCCCAGGCCTTCTGCGTCACCTCGTGACGCGCCAGCCAGAAGCTTTCCACATGGACCTCGCGTTGGGGGAGATCCAGACCGAAGAGCCGTTTCAGGTGCTTCGGGGCGAAACGATTTGCCAAGGTCCTGGTTTCGGCCTCGGTGCGTCCAAGCAGATCCCAGCCTCCGGGAATCAGGACGAACTCCATGCCCGTGACCGGCTCTGTCCAGGTGGGGAGGTCAGTGGCGTCCGAAAGCGCGGAGCACCCCGCGTAGATTGCCAGGATGAGCAGCATGGCCGTAACAAATGCTATGAGGATGTGGCGTTTCATTTGGCCTGGAGTTTAATGCTGCCGTCCGACTTTTTTTCGATGTCGATCCTGGAGCGGGGCGCTGATTCCTTTTTACGGGATTCGGGCGAGGCCATGGGTGCCTCCCCCACAGTGGCCTTGAAGCTCACATCCAGGTATCCGGGAATCTCCAAATCCTTGGGGTAGGGTGCTGATACGGGTTTTTCACCGCCCGGCGGCATGTCGCCCAGTTCAAAGGTGAAGGTCCAGAGGATGGGGTCACCGGCCTTTTTTTGGGCAGTGATACTCATGATGGTCCCGCTCCAGAAGGTCTGGGATTCGTTGCGCACCGTTCCCTTGAATTCACCGTCCCGGACAACTGGTTCCACCAGCAGAAGGCCGCTGGAGTTGGAAGACTCGGGAGCGTTTTCAGACTTCGGGGCCTCGTCCTGTCCGGGGAGCGCGAGAGGATCCGGCAGGTCGAGCTTTTGCGACAACCCGGAGACGGGGAAAAGAAAGCCGGCCAGTACAAGGGCGGCGAGGATGGCCCAGGGCCTCCTCACCGTCCGCAGGGATCGCTCGTGGAAATACTCGGGCAGGGTTTTCATGGCTACTCGTTGTTGTACACGCGGATGAAGTTCTTGGAGCGTTTGTTGTATTCGCCGGACTGCCCCATGTTGCCGGAGCGGCTGTTGCTTCCCTTTACGCCGGGGGCGTCCTCGTCCTTGTTGTCATTGTTGGCCTGTTCCTGCTGCTCCAGCAGCAGGGCTGAGTCGTACTGGCTCTGGTCGTCCTGGGCAAAGGCCGTGGAACTCCAGACGCCGAGGGGCGGGATCAGGCGCTGGGAAAGCCCCTGGAACAGGTTGCCCGCCAGAACGATGAGAGCGGCCAGGGCGATGCTCAGCAGCGTGCGTGTATATTTCATGTCTTTGTCCTCGGATGTTTCGGCCCGGTTAATTGATAGGCCTGTTGATCATGCGCCGTTTCACCACATCGCCATCCTCGGTGGTGTAGTCGTTCTCCTTGACGAACTGGAGAATGAACTCCGAGAAGGTGGCGTTCTGGGTCGATCCGCCGGTGGCCTCGGTGAACCCGAAGATGAACGCCTCGAAGTCAGCGTGCTCCGCAGGGGTGAGCTCCACGGTCTGTGTCATGATAGGGGCGTTGGTGTTGGCCGGGTCGCACTTGCCGGTCATGACGTCTGTGGAGCCGTCGCAGAGGAAGCGGCTGGTGTCCGAGAAGTACAGCTTGTTCTTGTCCGAGTCCGAGGAAGTGCGGTCGAAGTATTCCGCGCAGAGCGGCTGCGAGCATTGGCGGATCCAGGACTTGAGGGTGTATTCGTAGTTGCCGTCGCCGTTGGCCTCGGTGTCGCGCTCCACTTCTAGGCGGTAGGCGAATGAGTTGTTTGCCCAGTTAAAGGTGGTTTTCCAGTATTGTGTGTTGCCCCAGTTGTCGCCCTGGCCGTGGCGGTTGTCGTCAAAGGCGTAGGCGCCTTGCCATGTGGCTGTATCACCATCCAAGGTGGCAGTGTAGGGATAGTCGGTGGTGGTTTGGCGTGGATAGCGTCCTGTGGTCACCTGCTTCCACCAATAGCAGCAGTCAAAGCCGTTGGGCTCTGAGTCGTCGCCCCAGAACACGTGGGCGACATGGGCTCGCTTCCATTGCGTGCCGTCGTAGTGGTCGGAGCGGCGGCTGGTGCGCGGATCGGTGAATTTGTCGGTGGAGCAGATGGAGTCGGTGTTGCTGTTCATGTAGTTGTCGAACTCCACACCCATTTTCGGGGGCCGGATGCCAGTGGCCTGGCCGTCCAGGAACCTGTACACCTCGCCGCCGCTGCTGGCTCTCAGGTAGATGCGGGAGTCCGCTGCATAGCCCATCATTTCCCCGTGCTGCGAATCGCCGCCGACCGAGGAGGTTGTGTTGTTGTCCGAGTTGAACCAGGTGAAGACAAGGCCGTCCGCACCGCTGGACGTGTAGGAACTCACAAAAAACATGCGGAAGCCCATCTTGAAGTCGCATACGCCGTCTGTGCAGTTGTTGGCGCCCCAGTTTAGCTCCTTGTCCCCGGTGTAGTACATTGCGCCGAAGGCGTTGTACTGGTTGGCGCCGATGCTGAAGGTGTTGTCGGAGTTTTTCAGGATTGGGGTCTTTGAGTCGTCCGAAGTGATGGGTGTGAAGTCGTCGAAGTTCTCGCGGAAAGTGATGGAGCCCTGGTCCTCCACGTCGAACTCCTGAAAGATGACGTAGTTCGCTTCACGGGAGGTGCCGGGAAACACCGTGCCCTGGACACGCGCCTCCATGCGCCCCGAGAGGGTGGGGAGGTAGCGCATATCCGAAATGGTGAACTGCCCGGCGTTGCCGAAGCTGAAGGTCTTGTCCTCCAGTTCCAGGTAGTCCTCCTTGAACTGTTTGAGGTAGTTGAACCCGGCAAGGGCGATGTACCTGGCCTGGGAGATGGAGGTCTCGTTGAGCTCCGTCTCCATCCCGCTCCTGGTCAGGGTGACGAGCGCAGCGCTCAGGGTTCCCAGGGCGAGGATCACGAAAATGGCGTAGACGAGGGAAAAACCCTTCTGCGTGGACCGCCCGCCTTGGCGCAATTCCCTGGAGGGGCCGCGTTCAGCCTGGCTCGTAGTGTTGTGCTTGTTCATGACGACCTCGTTTAATAATCGTATTTCGGGATGATTCTGGTTTGAAAGAGGATCGGTTCGTTGTTCGCCCCGGTCAGGGTAAGGTTGACGCCTATGGCCAGGGTGCTGGTGGAGAACGCGCCGGACCCGCTGGGGGACGTTTCCGTGGACGTGGTGAAGTAGTCGAAGGTGAAGGCCGAGACGTCGTCGCAGAGGATCACGTTGTTCAACAACAGGGAGGAGCCGTCGTAGCTGATGGTCATGGCGGTCTCGCCGGTTCTTGTCACGCCGTAGTCGGTGTTGAAGGTTATGTTCGTACGGCTCGAACTGGTGACAATGAATCCGGCGGAATAGGCCGCGTCATTCAGAGGATGCCCCACCGGGGGGTTGTAGGTGATATGCCCCAACTCCACATTGAGCCGGTTGAGGGCCACCTGGGCTTTCTGGGCCAGTTCCACGTTGTCGGTCGCGAACACGTACCCCCGGATGGCGTCCACAAACCCCAGTGTGCCCGCGGTTCCAACAAGGGCCAGGATGACCAGCACCGCGATGATCTCGACAAGTGAAAAACCGTTTTGTTTTCGCATCGTTCGCTCCTGGAAACCCTGGATCACCTGAGGTTGAAGTTTTCACCGGTGGGAAAGATGTATGTCAAGGTTCCCCCGTCATCATGGTGCAGAGTCACTATCAGGGACTGGTTCTGGTCCAGGTCCGCGTCGAGCCCCGAAGTATAGGTATACAGTTGCACGATCTGGTTCTGGGTCACTGTGATGTCGCTCCCCGAGGGGGTGAACTCCCCGCCCGCGACCCTGGACTGCAGCGCGGTGATCTCGGTGGAAAGAATCTCATAGGGTTCACCTGTGTTGGTCCAGTACTCCCTGTAGGCCGACATGATGCTCTCCATGGAGCCCTGCAACTGGGCCGCGGCCTCCATGCGGACAATGGGGGTGACGCTGCCGGTGATGCCGGATTGGTAATAAGGGGCGAGCATGATGGCCACGACCCCCATGAGTACCAGGGTGGAGATCACCTCTATGATGGAAAAGCCGTGTTGATAATTCATTGGACAACTCCGGTGTTTTGCAGAACCGTTACGGTAACAGAGGTGGAGCCGTCGGAGACGGTGTACATCGTGTCGCCGCCAATGGGGGCGTTCACGGCGGAAACTGGCCGACCCCGGAAATCGAAGTTCATGGTGGATCCGGTGATGGTGACATTGTCGGGCAGGGTGTAGGTGGCGGAAGTCTGCCCCGGCATGTTCACGGTGTTTTGAGCGCTGCCGTTCATGGTCAGGGAATATGAGCCGCCGCTGAGCTGTATTCCCCATATGTTGTCGTCGGAACCGGGGGGCAGTTCACCCTGGGCAAAGCCCAATGTCTGGGCAAATCTCAGGTTGGCCTTGAAGGTCTCGGCTTCGGAGGTGACATCATAGGGTGAGAAGTCGACGCTGCTCATGGCTGCTGTGGCGATAATCCCCATGACCACGAGTACGGCGATGAGCTCGAGCATTGTGAACCCGTGGCGCCGCAGGTTTGTCAAATCAGCCATTGTGAACCTCCAGACAATGTTTGTGGACCAGGGTCCCAAGTAGAAAGCCGATGGTCAGGCTCGCCCCGATGAAGGCCACCAGGCCCATGAACAACGGAGGGGCGGGGAGGGTGAGATGCAGCGCGAAGCCGTTGGCTGCGACGAACAGAAGGTAGCAGATCAAAGCCGCATAAACTCCCCGTGCGGCGTTCTCCTTTTTGAAAAACAGAACTCCGCCGCTGAGTAGAAAGAAGACACCGGTGGCCAGCAGAATTTGGGGTTGTTTCCCGGGCCAACCGGTAAGGGCCGGAATCAGATTCGGATCGTGAAAGGCGGCGAAGAGCGCGGAACCGAGAATGAAATGAAACAGTCCGGCCACGATGAAGTAGAAGGCGCAGCGCTGCAGGTTCACCAGGGCGGGCATCGGCGGGGGCGTGGATGGGAGAGCCGTCATGATGCGGCGCTGCAGATCGCCGGGAGCGGCGACAGCGGGAGTATTTTGCAGCAACAACGCTGTTGAGCGGAGAAGCTCGAGCTCGTTGTACGCATCTGGTAGTTGGCTAAGCTCATTGCAAACCATCTGGTGTTCGGATTCGCTCAGGTTGTTGAACAGGGCCTTCTGAAGCAAAGATTTCTTTTTATCGGTCATATGATCACCTTTGCCTATTTCTCGAGTCCGTAAACATCATGTGAAAGGTGTTCTTGTAGAATCTTCAAAGCCTTGTAAACTCTCTTCTTTGCAGTGTTTTCAGTTATTGAGCATATTGCGGCAATTTCTGAAAACGACATATCTTGAAAAAAACGCATGATAATGATTTTCCGTAATTCGATTGGAAGAACCTGAAGTGATTTTGTAATCAGAATTTGATTATCTTTTTGGTAAAATTCATCTATGTCCGAGGATAGCCCACTATGAGTCAGTTCTTTACAATGATCAATTTGAAAAAAAGTGTTGTTCTTGTTTTTTTTCAGATGATCCTTGGTAATATTCAGGCAGATAGTATAAATCCATGTAAAAAAATTCTTATTGCTGTCAAAAGAGTTGAGTTTGGCATAGGCCCTCAAAAACGTCTCCTGAACCAGATCGCTTGCCAGATCGTAAGAACCTGTCATCCGGTATGACAAATTGAAAAGTATGCCCTTATAACGTTCGATCAAGTGTGCAAAAGCATCGTGATCACCTTGTTTTGCCTTCTCAATAAATAAGGCCTCTTTTGAGTTCGTCTTCACCAGGGATATAATCGCTTTTTATAAGTAATATACGATGACAGTGACGAAAAAGTGCCCAGGGAAATAAAATAAAGAGAATTCCGAAGAAAAAAAGAGGAAGTTATCGTTGAAAACTCCAGGAACTATTCATGATGTCGGGAAATTAGCAGAGCTGAATGGATACGGCAAGGATACGGGTGAAACAAGTTGATGTGATCGGCAGGAAATGACGGTGTGTGAAGAGGGGTGAAAACGCTCGAAAATACAATGAACTATGGGAACAGAATTGCCTGGATCGATAAGAAAGGAAGATGATTCGCTATCCCACGTTATTTGTTGAGTTAAGTCTGGCTGCCTTGAAAAAATGCGAAGAAAAAGTGTAATGAATTTAGAATAATTTTAAAAAAGCTATTGACTTTTTCGTAACCGTTTTTTACTCAGCTCTAAAAATAGTGTAGAAATAATCATAATTTTGTGTATCTGTCTGTCTGTGCTCATTTTGCATGGGGAACTCCGGCCATGCCGATTCGTGTACGTAGGGGTGGTTCGGACCAAGCGATTAGACCTGGTTGGTTCCGGAGGCCGTGATGAAGTACGGCGCGGACGACCAAGGTCTTGAAGGTCAGGGAGGAGGGCGTTGCAATGGCCCGAGGAAAGACATCTTCGAGCGACAAGCTTCTGGATATGATTCGGGGCAAAAAAGGCGAAAAGGCAGCGCCTGCCAAGGGAGCGCCCGCGCAAAGAGCTGGCGCGCCCAAAAAGTCGGTTTCGCCCGGGAAGAAAAAGCCACCTAAACTCAAAAAGGCTCCCAAGCCCGGCGCCGGTCTCTCTTTTGGAGGGGGCGGGTCAGGCAAGGCCGTGGTCGTCGGCGTCGACCTCGGTCCGGACAGTCTGCGTCTGGCAAAAATGTCCGGACCGGCCGGTAAACGCAAGCTCCTCGCCTTCAAGCGCATTCCATATGATGGCAGTGCGCCTCCGGGGTCGGCCGGATTCACCGGTTTTCTTCGCGACAAGCTCAGGGAATTTTGCAAATCCGCCCGGAACGTTCAGATCTGGGCTCTTGTTTCTTCCGCCAAGGCTGAACTTTGGAACATCAATATTCCAAAGGTCCCCAAAAAGCAGATTGTCGACGCGGTCTATTGGTCGGTCAAGAAGGAAAAGCAGTTCGACGAATCCGAGTTCATTCTCGACTTCGAGGTTGTTGGAGAAGTCTCGGAAAAGGGCGTTCCCAAGCTGGCCGTGACCGTCTACCTGGCCCCCCGTAAGCAGGTTGAGGATATGACCTCGCTGTTTGCCAAGGCCGGGCACAAGCTACAGGGTGTAACCATCGCGCCCATCGCTTTGCAGACCTTGTTCAGAGCCCGATGGCTGCAAACTTCGGCGAACACCTATGCGAACCTCTATGTGGGGCGCAACTGGTCACGGATAGATATTTTCAACCAGGGCAACCTCGTTCTTTCGCGCGGCATCAAGGCCGGTACCAACAGCATGGTCGAGTCGCTCATGGAGAGCTACAACATGAACCAGGGTGGGCAGTCGGGAATGGAGACCATCTCCACGAGCGAGCCCATCATCTCCATGAGCATGGACGATGACGAGCCCATTGTGCTCGACGACACCGGGAGGAACGTTTCCGGAGGCGGCGGGCTGGACATGGAGCAGGCCAAGCGCCTGCTGGCGAGCAAGCTTCTGGGCGGAGACCCCATAGGCTCGACGAGTCCGGGGAGCGAGTTATCGGAACACGATGTGGTGGAATTGATCCTGCCCGCGGCCGAGCGTCTGGTCCGCCAGATCGAGCGTACTTTCGAATACCATACGACCACAATGGGCAACGACCCGGTGGAGCAGATCTACTTCTCCGGCGCTATCTGCACCAACAAACTCATCCTTCAGTACATGTATTCCCAGTTGGGCATCGAGAGTTCCGTTCTCGATCCGCTGAATCCCGACAACACCAACATGGGGCGCATTTCGGTTCCCGAATCCGTTGTGGAGCGGATGGAATACAACCTGGTGGTCGCGCTTGCGCTCTCTGACAATAGCTATACTCCCAACCTCCTGTACACCTTCCGGGACAAGGAGCGCGAACGCTCGGCCCTGGCGGTGGACAAGGCTATATATATCGTCACGATCCTGATTCTCGCCGTGCTTGCGGGAGTCTACCTCTGGCAGAAGTCCACCATCGATCAGACTCTCGCCCAGAAGACCATGCTCCAGCAGCAGATGAAGGCGTTTCAGCCCAAGGCTACAAAGGAGAGCCTCACCGCCTTGGCCGCCGAGGTCAGCTCCATGTACAGCCAACTGAAAAAGGCCAGCCTCCGCTACGAGAGCCTCTCCCTCTTGAGCGAGTTGAGTTCCCTCACTCCTCAGTATGTGAGGCTCATGAGTGTGGACATGGAGCTTGGCGGGTATGTGCTGCCCGCTCCGCCCGCAAAGAAGGACGACAAGAAAGCCAAGCGCGGGGCGCCCAAAAAGGACGACAAGAAGAGCGGTGGGAAACTGCTCATTGTTGACGGGTTCATAGAAGGCGAGGACATCGATAAATTCGAGTCGGCGTTTGTCAGCTACCTGATTCGTCTCGAGAACTCTCCTCTCTTCAACATGCCGGACATCCACAAGCAGGAAATCGAGGATTTTCAAGGCAGGGGCAGGGTACTTAGGTTCATCATTCAAATAATGATCACATCGGAGTAACTCCCATGGCCCCGGTAAGAAATACCATCAAATTGCCGAAGCAGAGCCTGCTCAAGATGGGCATATGCGCGGTTATCATTGTCGCGGTTGTCGGACTGCTCATTCTCCCGAACATTCTCAGGGACAAGGAGGTGAAGCGGGAAATCCTGATGCTCCAGGCCGATCTGGAGCGCCAGAGATACCTGTTTCCCATCTACAGCAAATTGAAGGCTCAGCTCGAAAGCAAGGTCGTTGAGCAGTTGCCCATGCCCGAGCCCACCGCTCTGACCGAGAGCGAGATCGATACCGCCACCCATGCGATCGAGGATGTCGCCATCAAGAGCAATATGCGCATCAACGACGTGACGCCCGATCCGGGATCACTGATCAAGTCGACCGGGTATGTTGGCGTGACCTGTGAGATTTACGGCTCACATTTCAATTTCAGATCGTTTCTCATGTCGCTCGGTAATCTCTCTTACCTCAGGCATATAGAGAAAATTGAAATGCAAGAGGGAGCTGACGGCGTGAATTATTCATTGCGGCTGCAGTTGGCGGTCAAGACAGGGTGATGCTGTGTGTGAGGACAGTGTGGGAAAGTTGACGGGTGTTGAGTTCCTTTCGCCTGTATGTGGATCACTCGCACGTTTGAACGGCCTGCATGAATCGCAGGCAAGGTGACGGGTATGGAAAAGCGCGAAAAAATACTTCTCGTCATTTTGGCGATCGCGGCCGCTTATGGGGCATACGTGTATCTGTTCTCCAAAGGGAAGGTCCAGACTGTCGATGACTTGGTCAACAAGGGCGAGCTCGAGTTGATCAAGAAGGACATCGACAAGACCCTTGAGGAGAACAAGCTCAGCGAGTTGGAGCGCTACAGGCTGAAGGTCGCCGAAGCGTCCTGGCGTAGCGACCCCTTTTATGACCGCACCCAGGACGTGGAGAAGGAAGAGGCCGTGGACACGCAGCTACCGGAAGACGTGGTGCTGCGCTACACGGGCTACTTAGCCATAGGCTCGAGCACCTTCGCCATAATCAACGACCTGGAATTCCAGGTGGGGGACGAACTGGAAGTTCCGGGTTTCTTCGTCTTCGAGATCACACGCGACAAGGTCGTGATTGGTCAGAAAGACGAAAACGGCGATATCGTCGGACAACAGGAAATATTTCTGGAAGAGGAAGCACTTTGATAACCCCTTCCAAGGGTGGTTGTGGACATGAACAAGATGAAGACGATGCGGATTGTGTTGACTGTGGTTGTTTGCCTGGCCCTTGTAGCGATACAGGGCTGCAAACAAGACGATCAGCAGGAGGATGCCTTTATCCAGAAATGGCGCGCTGTTGCCAAACAGTCGCAAGGGCATTCCCCAAAGGATGAAGAAGTGCCCTTGGATGTGGACGAGCGCAACCTCAAGCTGGAAGAGGGGTATGACGACGTCACCAGATTGATCGATCCGATCGAGGTGGAACGCCCCCTGCCGAAGATTCCGGTGAGCCTGGAGATGCGCAAGGCCAATCTTGTGGCTGTGTTGGCAGCATTGAGCAAGGCTGCCAACGTTTCGGTCATGATCAGCCCCGAGATCACCGGCGTCGTGACGGTCAATGTCGAAAGAAAACCCTGGAACGAGGTTTTCCAGGGAGTTCTCAAGACCAACGGCCTGGCCTATTCCTGGGAGGGCGACATCCTCAGGGTCAAGACCATGGAGGACATGGAGAACGACATCCGTGTCACCGCCCTCAGGGCCAAGGAAATGGTCCAGAAAATCATGGCCAAGAAAGCCGAGCCGCCCATCACCCGCATCATCAAGATCAGATACGTCATTGCCCAGACCCTCAAGGCCATGCTCGAAGTCATCGTGTTCCATCGCGACGTCACCTTGAGTGAAAAGGAAGAGGCCAAGGACATCAAGGGGGCCACCGGCTCTGAAAAGGGTGACAAGTCAGTCTTAATGGACCAGACAAAAGATGTTAAGGTCAAGGATCTCACCAAGGGGTTCGATTCTTCATACCGGGGCGATGTGGACAAGTTGCCCAACGAGACTCCTGGATACGTCTGGGCCGATTCCGATACCAACACGTTGGTGGTGCAGGCTCCCCGCCCGATCATGAAGATCATCTACTACATCATCCGCAAGATCGACCGACCGCGCCGCCAGGTGCAGATCAAGGCCCATATTGTGGAGACCGACTCCGACACCGCCCGGGACATCGGTGTTCGCTGGGGTGGCACGTACCAGGGGAGCACTGGCGATGGAAACAACGCCTACTTCACTCCCGGCGGTTCCAGCGGCAGTGTCTCGACATACCAGGCGGCCGGAAGCGGGCCTCAGTCAGGATTGTATACACCGTATTTCGGTCCCGGTGTCTCCGGTCAGGGCTGGGCTTCGAGCTTCCCGCTGGCCCTCGAGGAGGCTTCCACCAGGGCCGCTTCCATGAACTTCATGTTCGGCACCATCGGCGGAAACATTCTGGAATACCAGCTTCTCATGCTTGCCCAGGAAAACAAGCTCAAGATCTTGTCAACGCCGAGCCTTACCACCCAGGACAACAAGGAAGCCATCATCAAGGACGGTGTGGAGGTTCCCTTCATCACCGGCGTGACCGACGGCATTGCCCAGGTTGCTTGGCGTGAGGCCGCATTGAGCCTGCGCATCACGCCTCACATCATCGACAGCAAGAACCTGCACATGCAGATTCAGATCAAAAAGGACGAGGTTGACTTCAACCAGACCAACATCGAAGGCATTCCGGTCATCAAGAAGAAACTCGCCGAGACCGAGCTTGTCACCAAGGACGGGGAAACCATCGTCATTGGCGGTCTGACCCGCCAGAATCTCACCAACAACAATGACGGTATCCCCTATCTGAAGGATATCCCGGTACTCGGCTGGGCCTTCAAGCATGACCTCAAACAGAATGAAAGCTCCGAGTTATTGATATTCATCACTCCCAAGGTCCTGGACTATTGGACCGCGGAGGAGATGCAGAAGAGCTTCGAACAGATCGACCGTGAGCTTATGGAAGACGGAGTTATTCTTGAAGGGTTCGAGAGTCAGTTCATTCAAGACAACTAGGATCTTTCGTCATGACATACTATAAAGCTCTGGGATTATCCGAGGAACCTTTTTCCAACTCGCCCAGCCCGGATTATTTCTACCGTATACCGGGCCGGGTGGAGTGCCTCAACCTGCTTGAGGTGTCCATTCGTCTCCGCCGTGGATTGAGTGTGGTCCTCGGCGAGGTGGGAGCTGGAAAAACCACCCTTTGTCGTCAGCTTATTCGCAATTTGTCCGATGATGAAGGGTATTTGACCTTCCTTCTGTTGGATCCGTATTTCGAGTCCACGCACGGTTTTCTTCGGGCTCTGTATTCCCTGCTGTTCAGAAAGGAGCCCGAGAAGGACGCCTCGGAATGGCAGCTCAAGGAGCTGATCAAACAGACGCTTCTCAAGTACAGTATCTACAGAAAAGCCCCGGTGCTTATCATCGACGAGGGGCAGAAGATCCAGGACAATTGTCTGGAACTGTTGCGTGAGCTTCTCAATTTCGAGACCAACGAGAACAAACTGCTTCAGATCGTGATCTTTGCCCAGAGCGAGTTCCGCCAGTCCATCGAACGATTTCCCAATCTCATGGACAGGATAGACACGCTGCATACCTTGCGGCCGCTGAATTTCTTCGAGACGCGGGAAATGATCCGATACCGCCTGAACCAGGCCAAGTCCTCGAAAGCGACTCCCAACTTGTTCACCTTCGGTGCCTATTGGTTCATCTACAAATTTACCAAGGGCTTTCCCAGAAAGATCATCTCGCTGTCACACAAGGCCTTGTTGGAGACCCTGATGCGAGAGCGCTCCATTGCTGACTGGAAGACAGTGTTCAGGGCCTCCGGTCGATCCCTGGTTCCCGTTCGCATCATGGCCTCTGGCCTTACCATGGTAGCACTGGTCGCTGCCTGGTATTTAACACCACTTTCGCGGGTGACCCATGAGGCCCTGGACCAGGCCTTGCTCGTTTCTCAGGTCGACATGAACGCCATGGTTGCCCATGGTAATGATGCACAACCTGTCGAACAGAGTGACGGGGTTACTCCCATGGTGTCTGAAACCCCTGTGGCGCAGCAGAACGAAGTACTTTCTCAAACCGATACGATGAACGGTCTCACGCTGGTCGAAGGTCAGGAACCCCTTGACCTTCGCAATGCCAGTTCTGTCCCTTCCAGCCCTCCGGCTCAGGAGATGAGCAACCTTGGGCCTGGCACTGGAGTGATTGACAAGCCCTTGAAATCATCCATGCAGGTCGATGGTTCCCATGTGCTGGGGGATACGGTTTCCGAACCCAAGATACTCGGTTCAATTCGCATGCAGAGGCGTGTACCCCTCTCGAAAGCCATCAGCCGTATCTACGGAACATATACCAAGAAGTATCTGGAATCGGTGCTGGAAGCCAACCCCGAGATCAAGAATGCCGATGCAATAGCCGCCGGAGAGAAGATCGTATTTCCCACCATCAAGGCCTTGCCCATGAATGCCTCCAGTAACGGCTATTGGATTGTTTTCGGATCTTACAGAACCCTTAAGGAAGCCTATGACGTGCTTTCCGAGGAAGCTTACGCCGCCATATCCCCGCGGCTGATCTCCCTGTACACTCCAGGCGAACGCGTCCATTTTCACATCGCGAATCAGGGGGCTTATACTTCCGAGCAAGCGGCGCTGAAAGCCCTTCGCGCCCTCGAAGAACCTCTGCGCTCCAAGGGTATGATCGTAAGGGATTGGGACAAAACCTCTCTATGCTTTTCAGATTCCCATAGTCTTCTTTCCGTCGCATCCAACCAATAGCTGTTTATTCGTCTGACGTGACCGATTCGGGAAGAGACTTCGTTTCGAAGTTTCTTCCTTTTTTTGGTGCGCCCGGCAGGGCGCGTGGTGCGTGAGCACCATCCGGGCAGGTGTGGTGCCTGCCTGGTGACTTGGAGGTGAAAGTCCTCCGCAGGCCCGTCAAGGGGAACTGCTAGCCGGACGGCAAGGGTGTGCATCGCGAGATGGAATCTGAAGGAAGCCGCAGGCAAAATGCTGACCCGACGAACAGAAATCGCATACGAGGCGGTCATGCTGGGTGAGGAGGCCAATATCTTCAAAGCCCGATACTTGTTCGGAAAGCATGGACGTATATGCGGCGGGTATAAGCAGGAAGGTCGCGCGCATTACCCGGGGAGATCTGTCTTCATGCCACGTGCTACCGGCGCGGCAACGCGCCGGGAGGGGAAGACAGAAGTCAGCAGACGGCATAGTAGGTCCGCCGACCGGACTGACCGGGGCGTCGCATCGCAACGAGTGATGGGCACGCCGCAAGGCGGCCCCTTCACGCCGCTGCTGTCCAACATCCTGCTGGATGACCTGGACAAGGAGTTTGAACGCAGAGGCCACGCGTTCTGCCGCTGCGCCGACGACTGCAACATCCGCATGCGGACACGGCGTTCCGGCAAACGAGTCATGGCCTCGGTTTCCCGGTTTCTGACAGAACGGTTGAAGTTGCGGGTCAACGAGGCGAAAAGCGCGGTTGGCCGCCCCTGAGAGCGGACATTCCTATGCTATTACATGACGTTCCACATGAAGCCCTGGCTGAAGGTGGCGCTGTCATCGGTACAGCGTATGAAAAACGCACTGCGCGAGGTATTTCGCAAAGGGCGCGGTCGAGCGTTGCGAACCGCCATCACCACCCTCACGCCGAAACTGAGAGGCTGGGTGAATTACTTCAAGTTGGCGGAAGTGAAGGGTATTTTCGAGGAACTGGATATGTGGCTGCGACACAGGCTGCGGAACATCATCTGGCGACAATGGAAACGCGTCTTCACACGTGCGAAAAATCCGATGCGGCGGGGATTGACAAAGGATCGGTCCCTGAAGTCCGCGATAGATGGACGAGGTCCCTGGTGGAACTCCGGGGCTTCGCACATGAATCAGGCCTTTCGCAAGAAATTCTTTGATAATATGGGACTTGTGTCACTTCTGACGGAACACCGCAGACATCAAAGTGTTACGTGAACCGCCATGATACGGAACCGTATGCCCGGTGGTGTGGGAGGACGGGGAGCACGAGCCCCCTCCTACCCGATCTTTTACAACCAGAGTTGTACAGATTGTCAAGCAACGGTAATCCTGGTTAACAGAAAAATTCTGCGTGTAACCCAGGGCCAACTGGTATATATTGTTTCAAAAGCTGGGCCATGTTCGACCGGAACGTGGTGACCAGTCATGTTCTTGCAGCGTTCCGTTTTTTTTCAGCCAAAGTTAAAGGGGATGCTACATGGGTTCGAGTCGCTGGCAAAGTGCCCACGAACGTTTCTGCGAAGCCTTGATTTCCAAGGGGGTAATTCCTCGCCCCCAGTTGCAGGAGCTTCTGGATCAACAAAAATCAAGTGGTCTCAAGCTGGGTGAGTTTCTCATTCACAAGGGCGTCCTCCGTGAGAATCAGCTCGTGGAGATGTTGAGCGCGAACCTCCGCCTCGAAAAATTCGAGGTGGAGAAGTTCACAATCGACAAGAATATCAAAAATTATCTTCCAGTCCAGTTCTCGAAAAAGCATCATATGGTGCCGCTCCAGGTCGATAGCAAGGTCATGAAAGTCGCCATGACCGATCCCCTCGATGTTACCGCCCTCGATGCCGTGGAGGAACTCTCCAACCTCGAAGCCGAGCCTGTGGTTTGTACGGAGATCGAGCTCTGCGACCTGATGTTTTTGGTATACGGTATTTCCTCCGAACTCGACGAAGGGACCTCAGACAAGACGAAGCTGGATTTCGAGACCGAAGAGCAGGAAACAGTCACCCAGGACATCACGGTATTTTCCCTGCAGGGACTGGCTGAAGAGGCACCTGTCATACGTCTTGTAAACTCCATTCTGACCCGTGCGGTGCGTGAAGGGGCCAGTGACGTGCATATCAGCCCGGAAAAGAAATATGTTCAGGTGCGCTTCCGTGTGGATGGTAAATTGCGGCAGGTTCCCGCACCACCCCGATCATATTTTCTCCCCGTGGTTTCACGGATCAAGATCCTCGCTGGCATGGACATCGCCATAACGCGTATTCCCCAGGACGGCCGGTTCACCTTCCGTATTGACGATCGCGAGATCCACGTCCGCGTGTCCTGCCTCCCCACGTTGCACGGTGAGAACGTCGTCATGCGTCTGCTTGAAATCTCCGGACAGACCCAGACCCTGGACAACCTGGGTATGGCCTCGTTTGACCGGAAAAAGGTCGACAGAGCCCTGCGCAAGCCCTGGGGTATGATCCTGTCCACAGGCCCAACAGGCAGTGGTAAGAGCACGTCTCTCTACTCCATGCTGCGAGTGCTCAATCAGCCTGACGTCAACATCGTGACCCTGGAGGATCCCGCTGAGTACAGAATCGAGAAGGTGCGGCAGGTGCAACTCAACCGCAAGGCCGGGATGACCTTTGCCAGCGGGTTGCGCTCCATTCTGCGCCAGGACCCCGATATCGTGATGGTGGGCGAAATACGCGACGGTGAAACAGCCAACATCGCCATCCAGGCAGCGCTCACCGGTCACAAGATGCTGTCCACCCTGCACACCAATGACTCGGCAAGCGCCATCACCAGGCTCATCGAGATGGGGGTGGAGCCTTTTCTGATTTCCTCGACTTTGCTGCTCGCCATCGCGCAGCGGCTGGTGCGCAAGGTCTGCCCACATTGCCGCGAGCCGTACCAGCCCTCCAAGGAGGCCCTGTCCACCATGGGCCTGGCCAATGTGAGCAAAGCCACGTTCTACAAGGGGCGTGGATGCCAGTACTGTCACGAGACCGGATTCTCGGGCCGCACTGGAATTTTTGAGATCCTGGAGATAGACTCTGACATTCAGGACAGAATTCTGCGCCGTGAAACATCTCATCAGATAACACATGCGGCTATCAAACGTGGGGTATTGCGCACACTCAAGCAGGACGCCGCCACAAAGGCCGCTCGGGGCATTACCACTCTTGAGGAGGCTGGATCCGCAGTTTTGACATGATGTTACGGGATTGTTAGGGAATCGGAGCTTTTTACCAATCGTTTTGATAATGTGTTTTCTGGGGGGATTCGAGGCGTTGACGTATGCTTGAAAAGCGACGTAGAAACATTTGGTTTTTTACGGCACAAGACTTTCCATGGGGTGAATGATAGTCTGTTGATTGGCTGGAGCGCATCCGGTCGTTCAGCCCCGGAGCTTTTTCACATCTAAGCGAACCAGAATTTCCTCAAGAGATTCAGGCATAAAACATCCGATAACGCATGGAAGACAACTGGAACGTTCCCGCCCCACCCGAGAATCCTCTCGAGCCCTTTCTGGATAAGCCTATACATAT
The DNA here is from genome assembly GCA_963674665.2 of Desulfovibrionaceae bacterium. Lineage (GTDB taxonomy): Bacteria > Desulfobacterota > Desulfovibrionia > Desulfovibrionales > Desulfovibrionaceae. The sequence goes on from CAXXPL010000005.1 coordinate 62,683, forward strand.
ACTTATCTCGTCCAATGTCTTGCGCGATCAGGTCAAGCTCTCGTTGCAGGCGTTGGGGTTCAGCAAGGTTACCATCCATCAGCCCACCACAGGATATTCCCAGAGCGTGCAACAGTTGGGAGCGCTGTTGTTGAAAACCAGGGACGCGGTCTTTCTCGTCGGCCCCCCTTTGGATTCCACGGGCGGGCATGATCTTCCCGAGTTTTTTGGGGCAGTGCGCATCATTCTGGACAAGGCCAACCGAGATGTCATGCAGACCTTGTCCAACTGCGTGCCTGTGCTCGAGGATATCCAGTTCGTACACAAGCGCGAACGGATAATTCAATCCCTGGTGGAGTTCGGCGTCACTGGCGCCTTTATCCTGACCAAACAGGATTCTTTGCAGGGCTTGGCGCCAAGCCGGAAGAAGATGCTCTATCAGGAGCAGCTCAAGGAGCGCTTTTCGGAAATCAAGGAATACCTCACCGACTTTCTCCCGCACATGGATGACTCCCTGGAGCTGGTCAAGGAGAAGTGGGAGGAGCGGAAGCTCTCCGAGCGCAAGGCCGAAGCCGATGAACTGATGCGCAAGGCCGAGGATTATAAGCGTTCCGGGAACTATGATGAATCCATCGCCCTCCTGAAAAAAGCCATCGATGTTTTTCCAGTGGACCCGCGTGCTTATATGGAAAGCGGCAGAGTCTACATACGGATGAAGAAATACCCCAATGCCATCAAGCGCTTTCGACAGGCCGAGGACGTGGCGGTAAAGATGCCCGAGCCGAACAAGGAGATCGGCAATGTCCGCGTGCTGCAGGCCAAGGAGCTGCTACGCGCCGGGGAGCCGCCGGACAGCCCGAAGATAATGTCCGTGTTGGACGATGCGGTGGAGAACTTCGGAAAGGCCATGCTCAAGGCCGAAGAGGTGAAACGCACCGGCTCCGAGGCGGACAGGGAAAAGAACGTAAACGCGGTGTTGAAGATCGCCGGTGACATCCTCAAGCTCGAGCTCGACGAGGTCCTGGGAAGTAACCATCCCGCGGTGGACAAGTTCAAGGGCATGGCCCGCGACTCCATGCTGCTGCTGAACGCCAAGAGCGCGGAGGCCCTGGACGGCGGGCAGCTCATCTTCCTGGGGCAGACCGCTCTTGACCAGGGGAATTTCCAGTCCGCGGAAAAGCACTTCATGCGTGCCGCAAAGGTCGAAGGGTATTTCAAGGCGGCGTGCAACGAGATCATCTACATGGGGCATCTGGTGCGGCGTCGCAAGGGGCCGGCGGCCGCCATAGGGATCTACAGCCGCTTGTTGGAGCACAATCCTCCCAATATTTCCGCTGTCTTTTTCAATATGGCCGTAGCCCTGGCAGAGAGCGGCAATTACCCCGGGTCGGTGAGCGCGCTGATGCGCGGCATCTATGTGGACCCGGATTTGCCGAAGAATCCGATGTTCTACCACAACCCCAAGATCTACGACGCCATTGAGCACATGTCCTGGCTGCATTTCACGGTCAACACCTCCATGAAAACCGTGGAGGAGGATTCCGGCGTCATGGCCCGTGGAGAGCTGCTGGAAGCCCTGCTCTTGAACCTGGCGGCCAATCAGGCCAAACAGGCCTTGCCTCTTCTTGTCAAGGCCATCAAGACCAAAGGTTTCTTTCAATGGGATTTTGCGCTCTGCGATCCCACCTTGCGGCGGTTCGTGGCCTCCATGCTGGCCCATGCCAAGCGCACCAGAAATCCCGGCCTGATGAAACTTGCTCCTTATCTGGTGAAAATACACAAGATGGCTTCAAGATGCCCCACCGAGGACAGCTTCATTCCCTTGAAACAGGAGCTGCTCGAGATGCTGATAATCCTGAAGAGCGGGGAAGAAGTCCATCAGGCCATAGAGAAGTTCTCCAACATGGCGGTGCTGCACGCGCCCTATTTCCAGGGGCCGGATGTGTTTTCTCTGCCCATGGTGCGCTCTTTCGCCCTCGATGTCATCGCACCGCTCAAGTTCATCGACACTTCCCGAATGAGGCGTTGATTCGAAGGATCTTCTCGCTTCCCTGTGATTGCGACAATCAGGTGACAAGCGGTTCAATGTTCAGTACAATGAAAAAGGGAGTAATTCTATCATGGTGAACATTGGAACCACTGTCATAGCACCACAGGATAAAGTGGAAAGAGAGGATGCCCTTTCACGGTTTTCCAGCTATTGCAGAAGAATGCAAGAGCTTCGCGAAGGCAACATCTCAGACGAGTATTTGAACCGGGAGTTGTTGGTCGACTTCTTGCGTATCAATTCCGACATGATATCTGACCTACCCAAGAACACCATGCAGCAGATAGGGGTGGTGAACCTTGTCTGCCAAAGAGCGTTCAAGCATTCCAAGTATTCCAATCTGGACAATATCGTTCAGAGTTTTGTTACTGATGTTTCCCGGATGATGAGTACGAATCCCAAGGAGGAGCCTGATCTTTTCGAGAAGCGTTTTGGGTTTGCATATAATGCCGAATTGCTTTTACTGCGCTTGTTGCAGTCGGTCATACGTGTTCAGGCGGATGTTGTAGGATCTTTCAGGGATATCATTGCAAGTATTTATGGGAAGACAGGTGTTGAGAAGTTTGATGAGATCTACCGGGGTATGGAATTCTCCCCCACGTTCTGGAGATCGATTATAGAGTTTTTTGTAAAGAACAAGCTGGCAGCCGCCTATGAGGAGGTGACGCGCAAGGCCAAGTACAACTACTCGAGAACTCCGAAGACGGTCCGTATCAACTTTCAGTTCGATCTCATTCTTGAGGAATTGAGCCGGGAAGGTTTGCAAATTCAGCGGGTGAACAAGTTCCGCCCCTATATTCAGACCCAGGTCGAAGAATTCGAGTACAAGCGCATTCGCCAGGTTGTCAGTGATTTCCTTCGGGAGAACAGGGACTTCTACCTGGATGCCGGGGCTCCGGACGAGGATGTGCAGCAGATCATCGCCATGGTCTGCTTCGACCTGTCCGCCGCGGAGTACAAGCGGGCCGCGGTGGAGCAGGCAATGCGGTCCGTGGAGTGGGAGGATGTTGTAAACAACGACGAGCAGGATATGCTCGACCGTTTCGACATGATCAAGGGCAAACTCCTGGCCGCGGCTCTGGGGGTCTCCGTTGCCTATGCCACCATGCAGCGGGATTTCGTGGAGGCAATGAACATCTTCTCCACGAAGAACATGCACATCTATGAACAGAGGGACATCGAGCACGCAGCGTACTTGACGCGCTTTTTCGACAAGGACGGGCTGAAGGCCACCTTGATGTTCATGCTGGAGAGCTACTTCTTCAACATTCTCAGGAGAAAGTGCCTGGACAAGAAGGAGAAGATCAAGATCCAGTCACTGCACAAGAACCGCATTCATCTCGACACGCTGGAGCAACTCTATCAGTTCGGGCTTTCCAGGATACAGAAGAACAAGCTGTTCATCCCGGATACGTACAATCCCGACATGGTGGAGTTCCGGATGCTGACCTACGATGCGCTGGAAAAGCTCTACGACCTGTTGCAGATTCCAGAACACCTGCAGGAGCGGTTGCGTCTGGTATGGGAGGGTGCCCTGAAGAAGACCGTGTTTTACGTGATCATCGACCTCGCCATGATATCCAAGACAAGCACGGACCTCACCCGTGGTCTCACTGAAATTCTCTACAAATACAACATAGTGGTCTGATTTCTCCCTGAGGGTTATTTCGTTGCGATGACGCGCATGTCCCGCTCCGGGACATGAAATTTCGCCTTGTTGTCCAGAACCAGAACCCTGTAACCGATCTCCTCCAGCACCTCCCGCATTTCCCCCTTTGTCCAGACATAGCGATGGGTTTCGTACTCCAGCCTGTCCCACTGGTTACCGTAAAACTGCGTGAAACCGATGTTTTTTCTCCCAAGGGGAGTCTCGATGCTGTCCCGCCGCTCCAGATAGAACCTGATGCAGGCGTCCAGGTCCGGGTGCTCCATGAGCAGGGTGCCGCCGGGTCTGAGCAGAGTGTGGTAGTGACGCAGCATGTCCATTGCCTCCCAGCGGACGAAATGCTCCAGCACGTGCACCAGCAGGATCTTGTCCACGGAGCCCGGCTCGGCGTCCAGGCTGCGGATGTCCATCTTGATGTCGTAGGCCGCGCCAGAGCGGGAGCTGTCTCCGGCCTCGTAGTCGTGGTTGTCTATGTTGATCCACCCCTCGATGGATTGCCCCCCGCACCCAAGGTGCAGGTTGATCTCGGACAGCCCCTTATCTTCGGCATAGATATTGATGGTGTATGTCATGACCTTCTCCGGGGGGTGAAAGCGAATCTCTTGAACAGCCGCAGGTGCTCGAGTGCCCAGTTGTCCCAGGTGCAGTCCGCCACCTGCCGGGCTATCTTCAGGCGTTCGGTGTGGAGCGCGCGCAGCAGGTCCTCCAGGCTGGCCCAGTTACCCTTTTCATAGCCGACGACATGATCCGGAAAGCGTGGAGCGAGACCCACATCCGGGGGGCAGATGATCTTCTTGCCGCAGGCTATGCCCTCGAGCAGACACATGGGCCCCCCTTCGTAGCGTGAGGTAACAAGCACATAATCCAGCCCGTTGTAGAACCTGGGAAGATCCTGAGTATTCAGCCCCCCTCCTGTGGCGTGGAGCTCCACAAAGGGGAGGGCGGCCACCTTTTCCAGCAGGTCGCCGCCTTTTCTGCGGGCGTAATCGCCCAGACGTCCGACAAAGCCCAGCCGCAGTTTGGGAGTGAAGGATTGATCCACTCCGGGGAGTACGGTTTCGGCGGCAACACCCAAGGCCCGCAGTTCATCCCGGTAGATGTCGCAGTTGCATATGGCCAGGTCCACTGCCCTGGCCGTCTGGTGGAACTGCCCATCCGGCTCCGGATGGGTGAACCAGGCGGAGTCGAATTTAGCGGTTGTGCGAGCCATTACTGCGTAATTGATGAAATAATTGACCTTTTGATCACCCGTGTCCAGCACGCCGCCCGGTTCGAAGAGTCCTGGAGTCCGGAAATCCACTCCCCGGGTTCCGGGGATGCGCTGAAGCAATTCCAGGGCCATGCGCTCGAGGATCCACCCATCCTGGGGGTAGATGACCAGGATCATGCCGACATCTCCTGCCAGAAATCCAGCACGCTTTGCTCCTCGCGTTCCAAGGTATGTTGCGCGGCGGTCTCCAGGGACGCCTCCACAATTACCCCCACGCCCGGGGAGGAGCGCTGCACCCCGCGAACAGCCTCTGACAGGGTTCTGGTGAGTCCGAACACGTCGCCGTCGGGCACTGGGATGAAGTTCTGTTGCATGCCGCCTTCGCTCGAGGGGATGATGAGGTCCGCACCGCAGGCCCCGGTGTATCCCATGCACAGGCAGCCGCATGCCATGGCTTCCAGGGTGGAGCGGGGAAACCCGTGGTGCAGGGAGGTGGTGAGCCAGATGTGCGAGCTGCGGAGCACCGCTGCGTAATCGTTCAGCGAAAGGTCCTCGATATCCAACACCGTCAGGTCGATGGACATGTCACGCTCCGCCATGTGTTGCCGCAGCAGGAGGATGATGGCGTCCGAGGCCGTGTCCTTGCGTCTGGTGAAGGCAATTCGTACGCGCTCCCCTTTTTCTCCGGGAAAGAAAATCTCCCGGTCCACTCCGGTTCGAATCAGGGCGATGTCGTTGCGCGAGTATATCCAGCTCAGAAAATCCGCGATGCTCCGAGAGTTCGTGACCAGGGGCAAGTGCCCCAGCAAGCCGAGGATGACGGTGGGTTCCTCCACCTGCAGCAGGTAAAAGGGGTTCAGGACCAGCACAACTTTTGGGCAATCAGGCAGCTGAGGCAGCAGGCTGACCATGCTGTCCGGCACCACTAGACGGTCGTCCGGTCCCATGCGCAATCCCTCGGCAAGGTTGGCGGGTGTGATGTGGCTGTCGAACCAGTCGGGTTTGAAACCGGGCTGCAGATGCACGACCTGGGCATCCAGGCCGTTGCGCCGCAGGATCTCCACATGGGTGTATATACGTTTCACCCCACCTGAGGGGTTGGGATAGTCGGGGCAAAGATATTGGATGGTCAATCGATTCCTCCGTAATGGAATGGTGGGATCAGGCCCGCGTGTACACGGCCGCGAAGCTGAAACAAACCTTGGGGCGCTCCTCAAGTGTGAAACCGGCCCGCTCCGCGCGTTGAATCTCCGTGGCGAAGTACCCCTCCCTTACGTCCAGCTTCGGTTCCGCCACAAAGAGCGTGGCGCCGGGGCGCAATCCCGCGTGAATCTGTTGAAACAGCCTGTTCTGGTCCGGCGCCTCGTGCACCATCCAGAAGGCCAGGGCGAAATCGGCGTCCTCGTCCGCGACGCCGAGGTCCTGCTTGTCGCACTGCCGGGTTCGGATGCGCTCTTCCAGCCCAGCCTTGAGGGCCCGCTTGCGTACCCGGGAGAGCATGCGCTCCTGCAGGTCCACGGCCAGCACCGTCCCTTGGGGGCCGACCATTCTGGCCATGGCCAGACTGAAGAAGCCCAAGCCGCAGCCCAGGTCCATGACACGCATGCCGGAAGAGACGTACGCCCCGAGCAGGGAGTCGGGGTTGTGGAACAGGCCGCGCAGGGCGTTGTCGAAAGTGTAGCCAAACCACCAGGGACAGACCGGATGCGTGTTGTGGGTGTGGGACAATTGCGGCTCCGAATGCTGTAAAAGGATTCTGTATGCCGGGGAACTCCGCTTTGATTCAGGTGGTTCCCCTTGGAAACCGGTTCACCCCCTCTTGTATAGCAGGCGTTTCTCCAACTCCACTGCCAGGTAGGCCAGGACGCCGAATCCCATGACCTTGAGCCAGGAAGCCAGGGGCATGGGTTCGCTGCGAAAGGCCGTGTTCATGAAAGGGGTGTAGGTGTAAAGCAATTGTAGCACGATCATCAGGAAGAAGCCGAAGATGACCCACTTGTTGGTGAACAGTCCGAGTTTGAAAACGGAGCGCCCCAGAGAGCGGCAGTTGAACAGGTAGAAGGCCTCCACCACCACGAAGACGTTCACGGCCACGGTGCGGGCGCGTTCCAGGCTGGCGCCCCGGGACAGCTCCCACTGGAACAGGATAAAGGCCGCGATCATCAGGATGAAACCCACCATGAGCACCCGTAGCAGCAGTTCCGGGGGCAGGATGGGCAATTTCGGATCCCTTGGGGGGCGCGTCATGATGCCGTCCTCCCTGGGTTCGAAGGCCAGCATCAGGCCCAGGGTGCCGGCGGTGGTCATGTTGATCCAGAGGATCTGCACCGGCAGGATGGGCAGGGATACTCCCAGCAGGATGGCGGCCACGATGACCAGTCCCTCGCCCAGGTTGGTGGGGATGGTCCAGACGATGAACTTGATGAGGTTGTCGAAGACTCCCCGTCCTTCCTCCACCGCCGCCTCGATGGTGGCGAAGTTGTCGTCCGTGAGAATGATGTCCGCCGCATCCTTGGCCACGTCAGTGCCGGCCAGCCCCATGGCGGTGCCGATGTCAGCCTGTTTCAGGGCAGGGGCGTCGTTCACGCCGTCGCCGGTCATGGCCACCACGTTGCCCCTGGCCTGCAGAGCCTCCACCAGCCTGAGTTTCTGCTCCGGCGAGACGCGGGCGAACACGTGCACGTCCTTGGCCGCGTCGATCAGCTGCAGGTCCGTGAAGGAGGCCATTTCGCGGCCTGTGAGAGCGCCGGGGGAGTTGGGGGGCTCGCCCCCCTGTTGTGCGATGCCCAGCTCCTTGGCGATTGCCAGGGCCGTCACCGCGTGGTCTCCGGTGATCATCTTCACGCCCACGCCCGCCTGGATGCAAGCTTTCACCGCGTCGATGGCCTCGGGCTTGGGCGGGTCTATCATGCCCTGCAGTCCGATGAAGGTGAGCCCCTGGTCGACGTCGGCATGCTTGAGGGTCTTCTTGCCCGAAGCCATGGGCTTGAGGGCGAACGCCAGCACGCGCTGCCCCTTTTCGGCCATGGACTCGGCCCGGGATTCAATGTCCTTGCGTCCGCCCCCATTGAGGGGAAGGGGAGTTCCCTGGGCATTGAGAACAGTGTCGCAGCGCTCCAGTATCACCTCCACCCCTCCTTTGATGTAAGCCAGAGGAGCCCCGCCCCCGGTGGCGTGCAGGGTGGCCATGAATTGATGTTCGGATTCGAAGGGGATGGAGTCCAGCCTGGGCATGGCCCCTGACTCGTCCTCCAGCTTCAGCCCCGCCTTGACGGCGGCCACAATGAGTGCTCCTTCCGTGGGATCGCCCTCCACCGAGGGGAGGCCGTCCTTGTGCACCAGCTTGGAGTCGTTGCACAGCAGCCCCGCGCGCAGACAATGAAGCAGAGCCTTGGTCATGACCGAATCACCGGTGTTGCCGTTCTCCGAGGAGAGCCCTCCGGCGGTGTCGTAGCCGGTTCCCGAGAGGGAGTGAAAACGCCCCCCTGCGGTGATCTCCCGCACGGTCATCTGGTTCTCGGTGAGGGTGCCGGTCTTGTCCGTGCATATCACTGTGGTGGAGCCCAGGGTCTCCACGGCCGGGAGCTTGCGGATGATGGCCCGCCGTTTGGCCATGCGCGAGACACCGATGGCCAGGATCACGGTGACAGCGGCGGGCAGCCCCTCGGGGATGGCGCCCACGGCCAGGGCGATGGCGGCCATGAACATGTACACCACGGGCTGCCCCCGAAGTACGCCAACCACGAATGTGACCACGCCCAGGGTCAGGATGACCCAGAGCAGAAGCTGGCTGAACGAGGCGATCTTGCGCGTCAGCGGGGTCTGCAGCTCGTCGGCCTCGGAAATCAGCTCCGAGATGCGGCCTATCTCGGTCCTGCCCCCGGTGGCCACCACGATGCCCCTTGCTGTGCCGTAGGTGACCAGGGTGGAGCCGTAGGCCATGTTGTTGCGCTCCGCCAGGGTGGTGTCGTCAGGAAGCACGTCCACGTTCTTTTGCACGGGCAGGGATTCGCCGGTAAGGGCACTCTCGTCCACCCGAAGGTCGCGGCTCTCCACCAGCCTGAGGTCCGCGGGGGTCTTGTCCCCGGACTTGAGCAGCACGATATCGCCGGGCACGAGTTCCTCGGCGCCTATGCGCCTGCTCTCGCCGGAGCGCAGCACCGTGGCCTCGGTTGTCATGGTCCTGGCGAGGGCGTCCAGTGCCTTTACCGCCTTGGCCTCCTGTAAATAGCCGATGACCGCGTTCACCAGCACGACGCCCAGGATGACTCCGGAGTCGACCCACTCCCCGAGCAGGGCGGTGATGAGCCCGGCCGCGAGCAAAATGTAGATCAGGGGCTGGTGGAACTGCAGGAGGAATCGCTGCAGGGGAGTCTTGCCCTTGGCCTGATGCAGGGCGTTGCGTCCGAACCGCTCCAGCCGGCGGTTGACCTCGAAAAGGTCCAATCCTTTTTCCGTATCCGAAATCAGGAGCCTTGCAGCCTCCTCGGAGGGGAGTGTGTGCCAGTGCCTGTTGAGTATCTGTTCCATGGGGATTTCCTTGAGCTGCTGGATGGCTGGCAAAGTTGCGGAGTTCCAGATGACTTCATACGCATGGTTCGGAAAAGGGTAAAGGGGCGGAAAAATCGAACCGACATATCTTCCTGTCCGGGGAAATCGGCCAGGACCACTCCCTTGACGTTGCTGGACCTTGCGACCCTCGGGTGGCATACTGCCTCCTCTCGTGTGCGCCGGTTAGGGCTCACGGCATACCGCTTCCGTCTCTCGGCCACCTTGGGCGGCCAGCGCTGCGTCCTTTTGGAGGCAGACGCTCTTGATGAAGGAGTGTTTCGTGAAGACGCACCGCTTGTTGAAGATAAAACCCAGGTCCATACGCTCCCACCTCGTGCACATGGTCCTGATGCTCATGGCCCTGATCATCGGGGTCAGCTGGCTGGTCATCACCGGCCCGGTCACTGAGATGCTCAAGAAGCAGATCGGCCAGACCGCGCTGCAGACCGCCCGCACCGTTGCCCAGATCCCCACCATCCGCCGTGCGTTGCTGGCAAGAGACCCCCAGGGGGACATCCAGAAGATAGCCGAGTCCATCCGCCAGAGCGTGGGCGCGGCCTATGTGGTTGTGGGCGACACTGACCAGATCCGCTACTCCCACACCGTGCCTGCGCGTATCGGCAAGCGTTTTGTGGGAGGGGACGCGGGCCCGGCCCTGGAGGGCAAGTCCTATGTCTCCGAGGCCGTGGGCACACTCGGGCCGTCCATGCGGGGATTCGCCCCTGTCTATGACTACGCGGGCAATATCATAGGCTTCGTGTCCGTTGGGTTTCTCTCCTCCGCCATCTCCGAGGCCATTCCCTCGCACCTGAACAAACCCTTCACCCTGATAACCGCCATGTGCGTGGTGGGCATTCTCAGCGCGCTGCTCATCGCCAGCCACCTCAAGAAGGTCACCCTTGGCCTGGAGCCCGCGGAGATCACCAACCTCTATCTGGAGCGCGGAGCCATTCTCGAGGCCATTCGCGAGGGGGTGGTGGCCGTGGACACGGAAGGCAAGATCCAACTGGCCAACAAGGCGGCCTTTCTGCACACGGGCATAGATCCGGGCAAGGCCGCCAAGGACAGGTTCATCGACAACGTGCTCCCCGGCACCGGCCTGTTGCAGGCCCTGCAGGTGGGGGAGGCGGAGTATGACCAGGAGCGCACCGTCAACGGCAAGGACATGATCTTCAACATCGTGCCCGTGTTCCGCAGGGGGACGCTGCATGGCGCCGTGGCCAGCTTCCGCCCCAAGGACGAGATCGACAGGCTGTCCAGCGAGCTCTCCCGCGTGCAGGAGTATTCCGAGCTGCTGCGGGTGCAGACCCACGAGTACTCCAACAAGCTGCACACCATAGCAGGGCTGATCCAGATCGAGGCCTATCACGAGGCCCTGGAACTGGTGGTCAAGGAGTCCTTTGGCTACGAGGACGTGATCCGTTTCCTGGCCGAGGCCGTGCCCCAGCCGGTGCTTGCGGCCATCCTGCTGGGCAAGTTCAACCGGGCCAAGGAGCTCAAGATCGATTTCGTCATAGACAGGGGCAGCACCCTCGTGGATGTCCCCAAATGGATCAGGCTGGACAAGATCGTCACCATACTCGGCAATCTCATAGACAATGCCTTTGAGGCCGTGCTCACGCGAGAGCCCGAGGACCGCATAGTGGAGTTGTCCTTCACCGACCTGGGCCACGACCTCGTGTTCGAGGTGGACGACTCCGGCCCCGGTGTTCCCGAGGAGCGATTGGACATGATCTTCGAGAAGGGCGTTTCCTCCAAGGGGAAATCCCGGCGCGGCGTGGGCCTGCACCTTGTCAGGCAGCGTCTGGACGAACTCGGTGGCGAGGTCTTTGTTTCGGACAGCAGCCTCGGAGGGGCCCTGTTCACAGTAATCATACCAAAACAGAGGCGCGAAGCGGCATGAAAACGATCAGAGTGTTGATTGTGGAGGATGACGCGAGAATCGCGGACTTGCACCGGCGTTTCACCATGCGGGTGGAGGGCTGCGAGGTGGTGGGCGTGGCCCACTCCCTGGAGGATGCGCGGGACATGGTGGAGGTGCTGGAGCCGGACCTGCTCCTGCTGGACCTCTATTTCCCGGAGGGGCACGGCATGGATCTGCTGCTGCACATCCGCTCCAAGTGCCTGGACACCGATGTCATCCTCATCACCGCGGCCCGGGAGATCGAACCCGTGAAGCAGGCGCTCAGAGGGGGGGTGTACGACTATCTCATCAAGCCGGTCATCGCCACCAGGTTCTTCGACTGCCTGAGCCGCTACCGCAATTACAGGACCAGGCTCTCCTGCCCAGAGGACATTGGTCAGCAGGATGTGGACAACATCTTTCACCCGGCCACGCCAGGGAACATGCACGCCGACGCGGACGACAACCTGCCCAAGGGCATCGACCCCCTGACCCTGAGGAAGTTCCTTGGCGTGTTCGAGTCCATGGACCCTGACCAGGGGCTCAGCGCTGAAGGCGCCGGACAGATGGTGGGGGTCAGCCGCTCCACCGCGCGCCGCTATCTGGAGTACCTGGTCTCCACCGGCGTGGTCTACGCCGATCTGGTCTACGGCTCCATCGGCCGCCCCGAGCGCATGTACTTCGGCACGCGGCCGACAGTGGTGTGAGGAAGAGAAGGATAAAGAAAAAAGAATTAAAGGATAAAGGCTTTTTGCGAGGGGGAAACCATTTGAAAATGGTTATCCCCCTCGCGCTCCCCCCTTTTCAAACTTTGATACAGGATCGGCAGTGGTCTAAAAGGGTGGGGCAAGGGCGGTTGGGAGCAGGGGATACCTGTGAACTGGGCAGTCCTCATGCGGGCTCATCGGCATTGTCTCCAATGGTAGAAGCCAGGCCAATGCCTCCCAGAAGCAGAAAACCGAATCCCACAACGATCATGAGAAAGATGTGGTTTATATCTCCGACTCACAAGGATTTTGAATTGGATAGCTCAAGCTGCTCTTGGTATTAGAATAAAAATCGGATGCTCATGGTAATTTATTATGAATAGATATTCGTACACAATTATTATATAGTGTTTTCCTGATGTGTGTTGAATTATCTAAAAACGTTTTGTTTTACCAAGTTATAATGCTTCCTGTGAGAGGAGTTGCCATGACGATGAAAACGTGGCTTTTTATGCTGGCAGCCTTTGTATGTCTGGTTTTAGTGGGAGTACTGCCGGTAAAGGCTAAAAATACCACATGTTCTTATCATGAACTGTTTGATGAAATAGTCACGATTGTTCAAGAGCATTTTTATAATCCTGATCAGATTTCTTCCTGTTTTCCTTCTCTTTCAGATAGTTATCGAAAGAAAATTGCGAAAGTCACAACTCGAAAAGAGTTTGGCGATCTTGTCAACAATATGCTTGGCAAATTGAACGCCTCTCATACCTATTATTTAACACCGGAAGATTATGAATATTATCAGTTGGGTGCTCTTTTTTCAAAGATCCCGGAGATTAGTACCTTGTTTCAAGAACAAGAGATCTTGTACCCAACAGTGGGCGTTTTGACACAACCCTATGGGGAACAAATTTATATTGTTGAAGTTCTACCAGGAAGCGTGGCCGACAAGGCAGGGCTGTTGAAAGGCGATGAAATTTTGTCCGCAAATGGTCAGCCGTTTTCGCCCATCCTCTCGCTTCAACAGCATGTGGGAGAGGATTTGCCATTTAAAATCAGACGACATGAGCGGGATGTGCCATTTTCTGTGGTGTTGAGGCCGATGTTGATCAATCCCAAAAAAGAGTTTCTGGAAGCGCAAAAGTCAAGTGTCCGAATTATCGAACGAGCCGGGACACGTATAGGTTATGTGCATGTCTATTCATATGCCGGAAACGAATATCATCAGGAATTGCTCAATACTCTCGTATGGGGGGCGATAAAAGATACCGACGCCCTGATCATTGATTTGCGATACGGCCTGGGAGGCGCTTGGCCCTATTATCTGAACATTTTCAACAGAAATATTCCCACCCTGACCATGCGTGATAGGGATGGTCAGGAATTCTTAGTGGATTCCCAGTGGAGAAAACCTGCGGTATACTTGGTGAACGCTTTCAGCCGTAGTGGAAAGGAATTTCTTGCTTATGGTGCAATGAAATACAATCTGGCAACCGTGATTGGAGAAAGGACGCCGGGGCAAACTCTTGGTGGGCGCCTATTTCCCTTGTCCAATGGCGATGCTCTTTTTCTTGCAGTGCAAAGCTGCCGCATCGATGGTGTAAATCTGGAAGGAGTCGGGGTCGCACCTGACATTGAGGTTCCTTTTGATATTCGCTACTGCGCAGGGCATGATACGCAATTGGAAAGGGCCCTTGAGTACCTTGTTGATGAGCTTGGAAAATAATATTTTTACGAGGTGGATTTGATCAGCACGCATTTATCATTCCAGCCAATGCTTCATAAGACTCCCATCTTTCATGATTCCCCCGTGATCACAAAGAACAAAACTCCCGTAAAAACCAATTCTCTTTTAATCCAGATAACCAGATTTTATTCACAAGCTGACATAGTCTCCTCTTGACCAAAAGGATGCGTGTTGGGAGTTCGCATCCATAATACAAATGATGAGGAGGCTTTATGTATCGCTTGGCAAAGATTTTCCTGGCTGTGGTTCTGACTCTGGTCCTCGCTGTTCCCGCTTTCGCCGGTCCCGTGGTACTCAAACTGGGGCACATCGCCGAACCCGTGCACCCCTATGGACAGGGCGCCGACAAGTTCGCGGAGCTGGTGAAACAGAAATCCAACGGCGAGATCGAAGTCCGTGTGTTTCCCTCTTCGCAACTCGGTGGCCAAAAGGACCTCATCGAGGGGCTGATCTACGGCACCGTTGACATGGCCCTCACCGGCACAGCCGTCCTCGGCCAGTTCCAGCCCCAGATCTCCATTTTCGACCTGCCCTTCCTGTTCCAGGACCGCGAGCACGCCTACAAGTCCCTGGACACCGTGGGCATGGAGCTTGGCAAGCCCCTGGAAGCCAAGGGCATCAAGCTGCTTGGCTACATGGAGAACGGTATCCGCCATCTGACCAACAACGTGCGCCCCGTGAAGAGCCCCGAGGACATGAAGGATCTGAAGATCCGCGTCATGACCAACAAGATCTACATCGAGATGATGAAGGCCATGGGCGCTTCCCCCACCCCCATCGCTTTTGCCGAACTCTACTCCGCCATGCAGCAGGGTACTGTCGACGGCCAGGAGAACCCCAGCGCCCACATCTGGACCAAGCGTTTCTTCGAGGTTCAGAAGTACGCCTCTCTCACCGCCCACGCCTATGCTCCCGAACCCATGCTCATCTCCATGGTCTCCTGGGGCAAGCTGAGCCCCGAGCAGCAGAAGATCGTCCAGGAAGCCGCCAAGGAAGCCGTGGATTGGCAGCGCAAGATCTCCGAGGACAAGGACTCCGAGTTCTGGGACAAGATCAAGGGCACCGGCAAGATGGAAGTCATCGAAGTCGACCGCGTTCCTTTTGAGAAAGCCACTCTGCCCGTGTACGAGAAGTTCGCCGATGTGGTTGGCCAGGATAATATCGACAAAATCAACGCCCTGAAGAAATAAATAGGCACCTACCTTCTCGAAGAACCAGACGGAGCCTCCGGCGGCGTCCTCGTCGGCCGGAGGCTTCCGCCAATCCGGAGACCCGGTCGTCGCCGGGGGTTCCGCAGCATCCGCGAGGCGTTGCATGGACACAATGTTCAAGTTGCTACGAAAGATCCTGTACGGAATTTCCGTCGGGGCCATGAGCATCATGCTCATGCTGATATTCTTCCAGGTCATCTCCAGATATTTCTTCGGCTACACCCTGGAGTGGTCCGAGGAACTGGCCAGGTTCCTGTTCGTCTGGGTCGTCTTCCTTGGTTCCGCCCTGATCATGGGGGAGAGCGGCCACCTGGCCGTGCAGATCCTTCCCAGCAAGCTCAAGGGCAGCATGGCCGGAAACATTCTCGACCTGATCATCAACATTTGCAGCTATATCTTTATCCTCCTGCTGCTGGTGCAGGGCACAAAGATGACCTCCACCATGACCTTCCAGACCGCTCCCGGCCTGGGACTCAGCATGAGCTACGTGTACGTCATCATTCCTGTGAGCGCCGTACTCATGATGCTCTATCTGATGAAGGACACGGTGCGCATCCTGCGGGCGTTCGGCAAGACCGGACAGTGTGACGGGCCGGACCATGACGGGCCCACCGTTTCCGAACCCCTACCGAAACAAGGCTCGTAAAGGAGAGGTCATATGGAAGCCGTACTGCTTGGTTCATTCCTGGTGATGACGTTCCTGGGCGTGCCCGTGGCCTTTGCGCTGGCGCTGTCCGTCTCCATCATTCTTTTTCAATACCTGGACATGCCCCAGGTCATGATCACCCAGACCATGTACTCGGGCGTGGACTCCTTCTCGTTCATGGCCGTGCCTTTCTTCATGCTGGCCGGATCCTTCATGTCCGCCGGGGGGGTTACCACCCGGCTGGTGAACTTCGCCCAGGCCATCGTGGGCTCCTTCACCGGAGGCCTGGCCCAGGCGGTGGCGGTCTCCGGCATGTTCTTCGCGGCCATCTCCGGCTCCTCAGCGGCAACTACAGCGGCCATCGGCTCCACCATGGTGGACGAGATGGAGAAGAAGGGCTACCGCCGCGAGGTTGCCACAGGCATCGTGGCGGCTGGCGGCACCGTGGGCATCGTCATTCCCCCCTCCATCACCCTGGTGGTGTATGGCGTCATCGCGGGAGGGTCCATCGGCGACCTGTTCGTCGGTGGCGTGGTCCCGGGGATACTCATGGGCGTTGCCATGTGCCTGGTGAGCTGGGGGCTGGCCAAGCGTGACGGCATCGCTCCTGAAGGCTCTTTTTCCTTCAAGCGTCTGTTGATTACCTTCAAGGATTCCTTCTTCGCGCTGCTCACCCCGGTGATCATCATCGGAGGCATCTACGGCGGCATCTTCACGCCCACCGAGGCCGCCGCGGTGGCTGCGGTGTACGGCATCTTCGTGGGGCTGTTCATCTACAAGGAGCTCAAGATCAAGGACTTTCCCAAGATCATATTTCAGGCGGTCATCGGCACCACCCTGATCATGTTCCTGGTGGGAGCGGCCAAGGTCTTCGGCTGGATGCTCACCAACCTGGAGATTCCTCACCATCTGGGCGCATATGTTGTCTCTCTCACCAGCTCGCCCACCGTGTTCCTGCTCATCATGAACATCCTTCTGCTGGGCATCGGCATGCTGATCAACGCCTCCGCCGCCGTGGTCATTCTGACCCCCATCTTCCTGCCCGTGGCGCTGCAGCTGGGCATCGATCCGCTGTTCTTCGGCGTGCTCATGGTGGTGAACCTGGCCATCGGCTGCATCACCCCTCCGGTGGGGTTGGATCTCTTCGTGGCCAGCGCCATCACAAAGGTGCCGTTGGAGCGCGTGATGCGGGCCTCAATGCCCTATCTCATCGCCCTGCTGGTCATGTTGGCCATTCTGACTGTGTTTCCTCCGATAATTACCTTTTTACCGAACCTCCTGCGGTAGCAAGAACCATAGCTTCCTTCCCGAAAGCGCCCCTGAATATTGTTCAGGGGCGCTTTTTCGTTCGTGCGCCCGGCAGGGCGCGTGGTGCGTGAGCACCATCCGGGCAGGTGTGGTGCCTGCCTGGTGACTTGGAGGTGAAAGTCCTCCGCAGGCCCGACAAGGTGAACTGCTAGCCGGACGGCAAGGGTGTCCATCGCGAGATGGAATCCGAAGGAAGCCGCAGGCAAAATGCTGACCCGACGAACAGAAATCGCATACGAGGCGGTCATGCTGGGTGAGGAGGCCAATATCTTCAAAGCCCGATACTTGTACGGAAAGCATGGACGTATATGCGGCGGGTATAAGCAGGAAGGTCGCGCGCATTACCCGGGGAGATCTGTCTTCCTGCCACGTGCTACCGGCGCGGCAACGCGCCGGGATGGGAAGACAGAAGTCAGCAGACGGCATAGTAGGTCCGCCGACCGGACTGAAGGCCCGAACATGTAACACGGGGCGCGAGCCCGGAGAATCGCATGGCAAGCGGAGACGCAGAAGGGCGGGCTGGGATGCCCGCCGCCACTCCCGAGGGTAGGGGACGGAATCCCCGAGAGTACGGACGTGGTGCGCCAAGTGCCTCGAAATCAACGGTAAACTCCCGCCCGGAGCGGCTGTGGTTGATGGAAGAAGTGGTCGGACACGACAACATGCTCGCGGCTTTCAAGCGTGTACGCGCCAACAAGGGCGTCCCCGGAGTGGACGGCATGCGTGCCGAGGACGTCTGGGGGCACTACACGCTGAACGAGGCGCGCATCAAAGAAGAACTGCTGGAAGGGCGCTACGAGCCGCAAGCCGTGCTCGGTGTGGAAATTCCCAAGCCCGGCGGCGGGGTGCGTCAATTGGGCATCCCGACGGCCTTGGACCGGCTCATCCAGCAGGCGCTGCATCAGGTTTTGCCCCCCATTTTCAATCCCGGTTTCTCGGAGTCCAGCTACGGCTTCCGCCCCGGCCGAAGTGCGCATCAGGCCGTGCTCAAAGCACGGGAGCATGTCGCCGCCGGCAAGCGGTGGGTCGTGGATATGGACTTGGAGAAGTTCTTCGATCGCGTGAATCACGACGTGCTCATGGCGCGGGTGAAACGCAAGGTCAAGGACTGGCGGGTGCTGCGGCTGATTCGCCGCTACCTGCGAGCGGGAATGATGCACGGGGGCGTCGCATCGCAACGAGTGATGGGCACGCCGCAAGGCGGCCCCTCTCGCCGCTGCTGTCCAACATCCTGCCGGATGACCTGGACAAGGAGCTTGAACGCAGAGGCCACGCGTTCTGCCGCTACGCCGACGACTGCAACATCCACGTGCGGACACGGCGCTCCGGCGAACGAGTTATGGCTTCGGTTTCCCGGTTTCTGACGGAACGGTTGAAGTTGCGGGTCAACGAGGCGAAAAGCGCGGTCGTTCGCTACGAACCGTCATCACCACCCTCACGCCGAAGCTGCGAGGCTGGGTGAACTACTTCAAGCTGGCGGAAGTAAAGAACGTTTTCGAGGAGTTGGACGAGTGGCTGCGGCACAAGCTGCGAAACATCATCTGGCGACAATGGAAACGCGTCTTCACACGAGCGAAAAACCTGATGCGACGAGGGCTTGAGTGGGGCAGAGCGCTGAAATCCGCCATGAATGGGCGAGGTTATTGGTGGAACTCCGGGGCTTCGCACATGAATCAGGCCTTTCGGAAGAAATTCTTTGATAACATGGGACTTGTGTCACTTCTTGCGGAACACCGCAGACATCAAAGTGTTATGTGAACCGCCGTGGTACGGAACCGTATGCCCGGTGGTGTGGGAGGACGGGGGGCGCGAGCCCCCCTCCTACACGATGCGGCAGAAAAGGTATGGAGCATTACACGTCTGAAATGTTCAAGAGCTGGTACCAGTCGGCGATGATCTCCGCGTACAGGCTTTCCGCGCGGCGCAATTGCGCAACGGCGCACCATTCATCCGTCTGGTGGGCCATGCTGGGTTCTCCCGGGCCCAGGATCACGATGGGGATGTCGGGCCGGGCCAGGCGCAGGGCCGCTCCATCGGTGAAAAATTGCGTGACCGGCGGTTCTTGCGCATGGAGGTGGGGAGCCGTCTCTGTGAGTGCGGCAAGCCGTCGCACCCAGGGCAGGCCCGGCTCGGTCCACAGGGGGTGGATGCACTGAATGACCTCCACAAGACAGTCTTTGCCTGCCAGCTTCTCGATGTCAGCGATGATACCTTCGGGGTCCTGGCCGGGTATCATGCGGATATCCAGGGTGAAGCGGGCCGTGTCCGGCACCGAGTTGTGCCCGGAGCCGGAGTGCAGGGTGGTCAAGGTCATTGTGGATGCCCCCATATGGGGGTGGACATTGCTGGCGATGTCGTAGCCCTCCAGTCGGCCGGCCGCTGCCAGGGCCTTGCTCAGCGCGTTGTCGCCGAACTGGGGCATGGAGCCGTGGGCGGCGCGCCCGTTGGTTGTCAGCCGGAGCCAGAGGGCGCCCTTGTGCCCCACGCTGAGGTGCAGGGACGTGGGTTCCGTGACTACCACCGCCCCCACGGGGGTAAGCTCTCCGGGGTGGGTGCGGACCATATGACTCGAGCCCAGACAGCCCACTTCCTCGCCCCCGTAGACATGCAGACGCAGGTCATCTCCAGGGGCTAGGGAGGCGCGGGCCTTGATGGCGGCGCAGAGCATGGCCGCGACGCCCCCTTTCATGTCGCAGGCGCCGCGCCCGTACAGGCGGCCGTCGCGTTCCTCCGCATCGAGGGGCGCGGAGGTCCAGCGTCCCTCGTGCAGGGCCACGGTATCGATGTGCCCCGCAAAACAAAGAGCGGGGCGTTCAGGAACGTCCAGCAGCCAGGCATAGAGGTTGGCATGTTCGTCGCCGAAACGCTCGACCTTGGCCTGAAATCCGGCGCGGCGAAGCAGGGAGGCCAGGTCTTCCAGGCAGGCGGCCTCGTTGCCGGTCTCCTGCATGGTGTCGCAGGCGATCAGGTCCCTGGTTAGCTGGACCACGTCCAGCGCATCGACTTCCGTGATTCGAATCCGGGAGCGGCCGGAAGGGGGAAAGGGTGTCGTGGCCATACCCGCTGTCTTAGTCTTCCACGATGAAATAGACGGGTTGGGGCTTACATCCTTCGCCGTTCACCGGGACCATGTCCTGTGCACAGGAGGTCAGCACCGCCACCATATCCATGGCCGCCTCGAAGATCACATATTGGCCAGGCTGACAGGTGGGGGGCTCCACCACCATCTTGTAGCCGTCCTCAATGGGCACGTTCATGAACAGGTTCAGGGGCTGGGGCAGTTCAGGGGCGGTGATGCCGAGCTCGCCCAGAGCCTCATGGAAATTGTCAGTGCAATTGCGGTGATAGCCTTCCGCGCCTTGCAGTTGATAGCGGTACACGTCGCAGGCCGCGAAGAGCATGTCGTGCAGGCCGGGGGTGGTATCCTCCACCAGGCGCACGATGGGGCGGCGTTTGTTCGTCACGAGGTCGTCACCCACCTTGGGCATAATCTGCATCAGATAGACGCGGGCATGCTCCATGGACATGAATTCGTGCATGTCGGCGGCGTTGAAGGCCCAGAAATCCACTACCTGGCTACCATGGGTGTTGATGATTTTGAGTTTTTGCCCCTTTTTCAGGCGTGCGGCCTTGCCATGGCTGGCGGGTACCATGATCGGTTCTTTGGACATCTTGCATCTCTCCTTGATAATGTGCGCAACTGCGTCGGCACAAGGTCGCACCAAGAGATAAACGCGGTTGGTGCGGCAGCGTCGCCGCCTGTTATTGTATGAGGGAAGGCCGCTGGTGCGGCCTTCCGGCCTTTTTACGTACTTTTTCACGAAATTCATGGATTTTCATTTCGTGAAGGATCGCGAGTTGAAAAACGTCGTTTTCACCTCGCTTACGCCGCCTATTGCGGCGGGGGGGGTATTGCAACCGCCCGTGGTGCCGCGTTTGAAATGCATCATTTGCTTCCAATTGTTATGTGTAGGCGGCACTGGAATCTATTTTTCCACAAAAGCCACGGCGCGGACCGGTGAGCCCGTGCCGCCGCGGATGCGCAGGGGCAGGCCCATGTACAGGAAGCGTTTGCCCGCGACCTTGTCCAGGTTGCAGAGGTTTTCCGTGTTGCTGATGTTGTAGTCGCGGCAGACCATGTGTCCCTGGAACTTCAGGTCTTCGGGGGTCAGGTCGATGGCCTGCTGATCCACGCCGATGTTCAGCACACCCTGTTTGGCCAGCCATTCGGCGGACTCGTAGTTGAGGCCGGTATAGGGGCCCTGCCAGGCAGGGGTTCCGTATGTGCGGTCGTAGTGGCCGGTGTACATCAGGAAAATATCGCCCTTTTGGATTTCGAGCCCGGCCTTTTCCAGGGCCTCTTGCAGGTCCTTGATCTCGATGTAGTCCGGGTGGCGGATGTGGGAGACATCCACGCAGATGGCGTCACCGTAGAAGCACTCCAGGGGCATGTGGTCGATGTCAGCGCCCTCGGGCGTCAGCTCCAGCACGGCGTCGGAGTGGGTGGGGCCATGCTCGCTCATGAGCAGGTTGCGGGCGTAGAAACCCAGGGTGGGGGAGCCCGTGTTCTTCATGTTCTGTTCATGGGTCTGGTTCACCATGATGAAGGTTTTCTGGTGCATGCCGAAGACAGGCATTCCCTCATAGATTTCCTGGGACAGGTTTATCAGTTCGTAGCGATCGCGAAACGAAGTCATGATATTCACTCCTTGGTTCTGGGGATGGATCCTGAATCAGACGATGGTGGGCAGAACGCAGT
The DNA here is from genome assembly GCA_963674665.2 of Desulfovibrionaceae bacterium. Taxonomy (GTDB): domain Bacteria; phylum Desulfobacterota; class Desulfovibrionia; order Desulfovibrionales; family Desulfovibrionaceae. The sequence continues at coordinate 84,417 of CAXXPL010000005.1, forward strand.
AGTTGACCGCGTCCACCACGCCCTTGTCCGTGATTTTCCATTTGGGGCTGGTGGTCAGTGACAAAAATGCCAGGTGCATGAATGGCGCGTGGGCCTTGCACTCCAGTTCGTCAGTGGCCAGGCCGGTCAGTTCGCTCATCTTGTCGGTGAGCTCCGCGGCGGTGTGCTCGTCCGAGATCAGCCCCCCCACGCGGAGTGGGAGTTCGCCGATGACCTTGCCTTGCTTGACCAGCACGAGGCCCCCCTGCAACTCGATGACGCGGTTCACGGCCAGGGCCATGTCCTCATAGGTCGCGCCCATGACCATGATGTTGTGGGTGTCATGGGAGACCGTCTCGGCGATGGCGCCGTACTTCATGCCAAAGCCCTTCACAAAGGTCGCGCCGATGTCCTTTTGACCGTGACGCCCCACAACCGCGATGGGCAGAAGATCCTGCGCCGGGTCCGGCAGCACGTGACCGTCTTGCACCCGCAGCTCCGCCTCAACCGCGTCGGTGAGGTTCTGGTCCAGGATCAGCCCCACGCAGCGAACCTTGACCAGGCCGGGCTTGTCCGTGCCCACCATCAGGTCTTGCGGAGAGATGGGGGCGCGTTTCACAGAGTGTTTGACATTGTCGGGATAGGTGTATGGGGGGAGGTCGATGAGCAGCTCTCCGTTTTCAGCCACCAGCTTGCCTCCGAGGTAGACGGCGGAGACGTTCATGTCCTCGAGCCTGCCGTCGATAACCGCGATGTCCGCGAGCTTGCCCGGGGCGAGCACGCCGATGTCGGAGAAGCCTTGCCAGGTGGCGGCGTTGATGGTGGCCATCTGGATGGCCTCGAGCGGATTCACGCCCTGGGCGATGGTGCGGCGGATGATGTCGTTCATGTGCCCGGTCTTGGCGATGTCCTCGGCCAGCATGTCGTCCGTGGCCAGTATGGCGCGCCTGGAGTCCAGCCCCTCTTCGGTGACGGCGCGGATGCACTCCGGCATGTTTCGCTGGGTGGAGCCTTCGCGCATGAGCATGTAGACACCCTGGCGTAGTTTTTCCACGGCTTCCGCCTTGGTGGTGGTCTCGTGACAGGAGATCTCCGTGCCCCCGGCGATGATGTGGGCGGCCAGCTCACTGCCGAAAAGCTCCGCGGCGTTGCCGTCCACCTTCTTGCCCTTGCTCTGGGCGTACACAGTGGCAACCACGGTGTCGCGGAACACTTCGGGATTGTGGGCCCATACATGCTTTGCCGCGGTGACGCCCTGGGTCTCGCCGATGCCCGAGACGCTGGGATAGTCCAGCATCTCCGGCACGTCCTTGCTGGTCACATCGTACCCCGCGGTCTCCAGACCCGGGGAATCCGGGCACAGGGCTGGTACGCGGGAGTGGACGTGCTGGGGCATGAGCGCGGCTTCGTCGCACATGGCCTTGATGCCCGAGGGGCCGAGCACGTTGCCTATTTCGTGAGGATCGGAGATCAGGCAGGTGGTGCCCGTGGGCAGGGACAGGCGGGTGAACTCCGTGACTGTGAGCATGGCGCTTTCAAAGTGCATGTGGGAGTCGATGAAGCCGGGGCAGAGGTGCTTTCCGGCCATGTCCACAAGCCTGGTGTTCCTGCCCACCAGCTTGGAGCAGTCGCCCACCAGAATGATATGCTCTCCTGCGATGGCGATGTCCGCCTGGTAGACTTCCCGGGTGATGACGTTGACCACGTTGCCGCCCTGCAGCACCAGGTCCGCACCCTTGTCCGGGTCCATGAGCGCCTCGATCATGTGCAGCCGTTGGGCCACGGTCTTCAAGGGGCTGATTTTGGTTTCTGGTTTTGCCGGCATGGTTCTCTCCTGTTGTGCGTTTTCAGGGTCAACCCTGGATTTTGAGCAGTTTTTCCAAACCAAACAGCTTGTTGATCACTACGACGCCCACGGCGGTGGAAAGCATGAGCAATGTGGCGATAGCCGCCACCGTGGGATCAGACTTGGTGCGGATGTACATGCTCACCTCCACGGGCAGGGTGGTGTCCAGCGGACTGAGAAGAAACGAACTGATCATCAGGTTGTCGAAGGAAAGCAGGAAGGCGAAGATGGCCCCCGATGCGATCCCCGGTTTGATGATGGGGATGACGACACTTGTCAGTGCGCGCCAGTAGCTGGCGCCCAGGCTCCGGGCGGCGTCGGCCAGGTCCGTGTCAAAGGAGCGCATGCTGACCAGCGAGGTATAGGTGGCGTAGGGCAGGGTGATGATCACGTGGGCTATCCACAAGGTGGTGAAGCCCATGGAGAGGTGCATCTTTGACAAGAGTGTCAACAGCGACAGGCCGGTGACCACTTCGGGCACGAAGATGGGCAGGGGCACGATCCATTCCAGGACACGGCGCAACCGTGAATATTTCTGCGACATGACCACGGCCAGGGCGGCTCCGCATATGGTGCTGGTGAGGGCAGCGGCAAGGGCCAGTCTTACGCTGAAGCCCAGGGCCTGCTGGAACTGGCGGCGGTGGAAAAAGTTCTCATACCAGCGCAGCCCCCACTCATGGGGCGGGAAGGCCATGTTGGGTTCCGCGTTGAAGGACACGATGAGACTGACGGCAAGGGGTGCCAGAAGGAACAGCAGCACCAGGCCCACGCTGATGGTCAGGATGTGCTTACGCATGGAGCGTCCCCTTCATCTTGATGCGCTGGCGTCGGATGGCATGGACAAAGAAGGCCATGGCCGCGAATACCAGGATGATGCAGCCGATCATGATAAAGGCGATGGCCGAGCCAAAGGGGAAGTTCATGACCATCAGGGCGTTCTCGTAGATAATGTTGCTCATGGTTTTGACCTTGAGGCCTCCCAGCAGAGACGGCATGACAAAGTCGCTGGCGCTCAAGCCGAATACGAAAAGTGCTCCGGCCAGTGCTCCCGGCAGGCTCAGGGGCAGGGTGATCTTCCAGAACGTGCGCATGGGGCCCGCGCCCAGTGAGCGGGACATGGACTCAAGGGTCGGATCGACGTTTTCCATGGCTATTGACAGGAAAATGATCATGAAGGGGAGCAGTCTGTGGATCAGACCGACGACCACGGCAAACTCGTTGAACAGAAGTCCCCAGGCCAGGGGCGCGTCCATGGGCTCCAAGCCGGTGAGGGGAGCCAGCAGGTTGTGCACTGACGCCGCATCCAGCCCAAGGCTTGTCAGGAAAAAATTAATGGGGCCGCCCACGCCCAGCAGGATGAGCCAGGAGTATGAGCGGTTGACCACGCCGATAAGTGCGGTGACAACCACGGCCATGAGCAGCAGGCGTTTGGTCAGCAGGCTGCGGCTGCGTGCCAGGGCCCAGGCCACGGGGTAGGCCATGATCAGGCAGCTGAGGGTGGTGTAGAAGCTGATGCGCAGCGTCCGCCACAAGAAACCGTAGTAAAAGGGGTCGGACAGGAAACGGGCATAGTTGTCCAGCTCGAAACCGGGTACGGCCATGCGTTTTTGGGATTCGAAGTGCCAGAAGCTGAACACGAAGAGATACGCCAGTCCGGAGAGAAAGATGAGCAGGAACGCACCCCCGGGCAGGGAAAGCGCCATAAGGCGGCCACTCAGGTATTGGCGTTCAGTTTCCACGGCCCTTCTCCATGATGCGCAGGGACGAGCGGTCAAAGGATACGGTCACGGTCTCCCCCTGTTTCGGGGTGGGGCCGTTGGAGTGGCGTGTCCTGGCCACGCTGAAGCGCTCGTCCGATATTGTGGCGCGAAGGATGTAGCGCGTCAGGGAGTCTTCCACGGAGACGAACTCGCACATACCTTCCAGGGTGTTCTCGCCCGTGGTGAAGCGCAGATCCTCCGGCCGTACAAAGGCCCGGCAGGAACCTTTCGGGTCGCCCACCACGTTGGCGGGGTCCAATGTCCAGGAGCTGTCGCCAATGCCAACGGTGGTCTCGTTCAGGCGTTTGACCGCGAATTCGTTGTTGTTGCCGATGAAGTGCGCGGCAAAGGGGGTTTCCGGCCGTTCGTACAGGTCTTCCGCAGTAGAAATCTGCTCTATGCGCCCCTGGTTGATGAGGATGATCTTGTCGGACATGGTCAGGGCCTCCACCTGGTCGTGGGTCACGAACAGTGTGGGGATTGCCAGACGCTGTTGGAACTGGCGCAGTTGGATGCGCAGTTCGTCGCGGATTTTCTTGTCCAGGGCGGTGAGGGGCTCGTCCATGAGCAGCAGCCTGGGCTCGATGGCCAGGGCTCTGGCCAGGGCGACGCGCTGCTTCTGCCCCCCTGAGAGTTGATCCGGGTAACGGTCCGCCAGATCTGTCAGCCCCACCAGATCGAGTTTCGCCTCGACAGCGTCCTTGATTGCCGCCTTGGAGCGTTTGCGCATGCGCAGGCCGTAGCCCACATTCTGAGCCACGGTCATGTGCGGGAACAGAGCGTAGCTTTGAAATACCATGCCGATTTGACGGCGCTCCGGAGGCAGGTTCTCCACCGGGCTCCCTTCGAGGGAGATCTGGCCGCTACTGGGCGTGAGAAATCCGGCAATCATCTTGAGAATGGTGGACTTGCCGCATCCGCTGGGTCCGAGCACGGAGACGAACTCGCCCTGGTTGACTTGGAAGGAGACACAGTCCACGGCGAGTGTGCTGCCGAATTGCTTGCTCACGGACCACAGATCGAGCACCGGTTTTTTTGCGTTTTTCATCTGCAATCTTTTGTTTTACGCAGGGGGGAAGGCTGCGCTTCCCCCCGGGTTGCATGGCAATACTATTTGGCGCCGATGACTTCCTTGTCGTAGCGCTGCTTCCAGGCATCAAAGACAGGCGTGCAGACATCCTCGTCCACGACAAAGGTCTTGGCGTCCGCCGGAGGCATCATGGCCTTGATGCTGTCGGGCACGGAGAGCTTGGTGTTAACGGGGAGCACGGCGATGGCTTCGCTGTGCATCAGCTGTGCTTCAGGACTCAGCAGGTAGTTGATGACGGCCTTGGCAAAGTCCTCCTTGCCCCCCTTGACGGCCCAGATGACGTCATAGGCCAGTCGTACGGGCAGGTCGGAGGGGTAGACGAATTTGGCTTCGCCGCTCTTGAGAAAGTCGATGGCGTTGGGCAACAGGGAGACCACGATGCCGGCCTCGCCCGCCTGCACCAGCCGGATGGCGTCGTCGTCGGTGGCGTAGAAGGTCTTGACGTTGCCCATGGTCACCAACTCGTGCAGGGCCTGGAAACCGGGGTCGATGTTCTTCTCGTCGCCACCGCGCATCATGGCGGCCAGGACGATGACGTGGTGACCGCCGGCCCACTCGATGGAGGGCAGGGCGACCTGGTCCTTGTATTCGGGCTTCCAGAGGTCCGCGAACTTGACCGGGATGTCCTTTACCTTGTCGGGGCGGACAATGAGCCCCATGGGGTAGGAGTAAAGGGCGACATACTTGTTGCCGGGGTAGAGCGCCCCATTGCTCAAATCACCGAGTGCCGGTACGGAGGTGGTATCCAGGGCCGCCACAAGACCTTCGTTGTCCGCGGCAATGGCTTCGCTCTCGATGCTCATCTGGATGTCGATTTGGGGTGCGCCGCCCATGGCCCGAATTTTGGCGATGCCAGTCTGCGAGTTTTCGTTGAAAAGAACACGGATTTCCGTGCCGTATTTTTCATTCGCCTGCTCGATGATCTTTTCCAGGCTTTCGCCCCAAGGGCCGCCCCATGTTTGTAGAACACAGGCCTGGCCCTTGAAATCCTCGAGTCCGGCCGCCGCAGCCAACGCGACGGTCAAGAGGATCGCACAACAGATTACTGCATTCACCATGAACACTTTTTTCATGAACCCTACTCCTGTTGGCGCATTCGCCGGTTTGGACTTGCTCGCAGCCCATGGTTTGAAGAATAATCAAGTTTGGTGACAAAACTTTCCTGATTTGACAAAGCAAGAAAAATGCCCGGCATAGTATTTTGTTGGCCACTTTGTGTTTGGTATAAATTTAATTGATTGATTTAATTGTCAATCGAGAGGTTATTAAGAATTTTTCTGTAGAATTGTCATGCGATTTGTCGGGTTAATTTTGGCAGAATGTATGACAATTTTATCAAAGTATCGAATCACTGATTTGCATAAATGTAAAATTTTAAAATAATGTGCATTTAAACTTGAATTATATATCAAGTTAAGGCTATGATCTTTCCAAGGCTTGAATTGAGAACGGAATTCGGGAGTGAACAGTGATGGAGCAAGATCTCCAGAATATAGGAATAAGGCTGCGGCGGTTGCGCAAGGAGAAAGGGATGACCCTGCGCTCCCTCGGGGAGACGGTGGGGTGTTCGGAAAGTTTTCTTTCCAAGATCGAGAACAACAAGGTGGCGCCTTCGCTCAAGACCCTGCACAGCATCACTTCGGCCCTGGGCGTGGCTATCAGCGCGCTTTTCTCCGAGCCCGAGGTGCCGCAGGTCGTGTATCGAAACGGCGCGCGACCACAACTGCGTGTGCCTTCAAGCACCCCTGGGGGGGGTGTGATCATAGAGCGCCTCATTCCGCATACGCCGGATCACATCCTGGAGTGCAATATTCATATCGTGGCCCCTGGTGATGGGAGTGACGGTTCCATCGGACACGAGGGCGAAGAGGTGGGGTACATCCTCGAGGGGCAGTTGGAGTTGGAGGTCGACAACATTGTCTACACCCTTTATCCGGGCGACGCCTTTTCCTTTCGCTCCGAACTGCCGCACAGCTATATCAACAACGGCAGCGTGACCACGCGCATACTCTGGGCGAACACGCCACCTACCTTCTGATTTCCGGATCCCACTGTCGACTCGATACGGCGTGAATCCGAAAATCATCCGCTTTTTCATGTTATGCCGGACATGGGTGCCACCGCTCTGTTCCACATTCATGTGCCCATGTTGCGGAGTTTCGGCCCATCTGTGAACCGCTTTGGCCCTTTTGCGCAAGTGTGGGGCTGAGGACAAGCGCAAGAATTGTGTTGTCCCAGATTAAATGGGATGATCGTACCAGGCCCGGGGCCGGTGCGATACACCACAATGGAGTATTCCTTCGGGGTGTTGCCGGTTGCTGGGCGATGAGATAATTGTGCTGTGAGTGATGCTGGTTGCGCAAACGACAATGAAGGCGAGAATTGATTTCTGGCGGTCGGATTCCTGGGGGGAATGCTCTGACCGCTGACTCCGAAGACGGGGAATAATCATGGAAGAAAGCATTACCACGGTTACCAGGGAGGAGTCCCTGGCCCGACTGGCGGCTGACCCTTACGTGGTGGACCTGAATCAGGAGTATGAATGCGACGTTTATCGGCCTGAAGATGCCCTGGCTGTGACCCGTTGCGTGTACAACGTCTATGGATCCGGGCACACCTTCGACTATGTCTACGATCCCGAAGCAGTGAAGCGGCGATTTACCTCCGGCGATCAATATGCGTCGGTTGCCCGCACCCAACGAGGAGATATTCTGGGCATCCACTGCATGTACCGTTGCGCACCATGGCAAGGGGTGTATGAAATAGGCCAGCTGATGGTGATGCAGCCCTGCAAGCATCCGTATCTGGCGTTGAATCTTTGCAAACACACTGCCGATTTCCTGTATTCGATGGGGAATGCGGACGCACTTTACTCGGAAGCCGTATGCACGCATGTCTTCACTCAGTTTATCTCCCGCAAGAACCGCTTTATTGAATGTGGTCTGGAACTGGAGGCCCTTCCGGCCGCCGTCTTCTCCCTGGGGGAGACAGGTGTCCAAGGCCGCGCAAGCATGCTGCTTTATTTCCTTGTGCGGAACGACAGGCCCCATGCCGTGTATCCGCCGACTTGGGCGGAGAGCATGATCATAAGCGTATATCACCGATTGAAGGTGGAGCGGAGCATCAAGTGCGGGATGGCGGAAGCGCCCGCGAAATCCTCGGAGCTTTCTGTTGTAGCGCTCCCTGATGTGGGGCTCATCCGTCTGCAGGTAATCAAAGCCGGCAATGACCTCGTTGCCCGCTTGGCCCAAGCCGAACAGCGGCTGAATCGCGGCGTTGTCCAAGTCATCCTCAACCTGGCCGACCCGGCGGCACCCGCTGCGGCCCAGGCGTTACGGGCCAGGGGCTATTTCCTGGGGGGCGTCATGCCACTCTGGTTCGGCACGGATGGACTGCTTTTGCAGCGGTTGTCGGCGCCGCCGGATTTCGAAGCGCTCAAGATCGGCTCCGCAGATGGCAAGGCCATGCTGCGTCTCGTGCGCGAAGACATGGAGAGGCAGGGCGAGCCCGTTTTCGCATGGGGCGCGGCGCCATAGAACAGTGTTCCGGAGAGCTTGGATGATTTGGTTACGAGAGCTGGATATCTGAAAAAGAATTGGAAGACCTTGTCATGCCTTGAGCCGCCCACTCTAAGGATCAAACTTCGAGCAGGGTGCCTTCCGTAGCCTCCTGGAGAGTGGCAGTGATGGCAAATTCGACAATGGCAAAAGGGCTCACGATTTTCATCGTAAGCCCTTGGAATATCTGGTCGGGATGGCGTGATTCGAACACGCGGCCTCAGCGTCCCGAACGCTGCGCTCTAGCCAAGCTGAGCCACATCCCGACAACGAAGTAAACAGAATAAACAAGTTTCCGATGGCTGGCAAGAAAAAAATCAAGTCCAAGGAGGAACCGTATTATTGCCCGCCGACCTTGTTGTTGCGGAAAAGGTGAATCCTTGTGCATGTCTGAATGCACTTCGGCCACGCCTTTTCGTGCGCCTCACCTGGTAGCAATTCCACAACACGTCCGTAAATGATGTCAATCAGCGCTCCCCTGAAAAAGGGCGAGCAAACCCTTTGCCCCAGTGTAAAGAAAAGCTCCGAAAGTCCCTTTGATTGCGAATCGTGAAAAAACTCTGTAGGATATTCATCCATAATTGATTCAAATATCAAACTCGTGAGGTGGATTTGAAGAGGGGAGTATCGGCGTTGCCCCGGATTTCCTTGCGGCGCATTCCAGGAGAATTGGTAATATAACCTGGTGTATTTACAGTGAAAAATTTTGAAAAGAGGCCTTGAGCCCGTATCGGAATTTTCCGGGGTACAAGGGCGTGTTGATACGCCCCGGGTATTTCATCCTTGTTTCTTTTGGACATGAAGATCGTGCTTGACGGACGCTTCGCTAGATTGTTTGATGTTTTCCGTGTTTTTTTCTGGAGGTAAAGCGTTCAATACTGTATGATTGCCGTTAATTGTGTTGAACCTTTGCGCAAATCCCGGGGAATGGGGCTCTACTCAAGTGTTTGCCGTGTTTTCTCCCTGTGATCGAGTTAGGGGAATTATAGCCCGCGTTCACGCGGTAATGGATAAGGAGACAGATGGTGATCAGTGTCTTGGTGGTCGATGATTCCGCATTTATGCGAAAAGCCCTGAGCACCATGCTTGAAAAGGATCCCGAGATCCAGGTCGTGGCCACAGCGCGAAATGGAGAAGAGGGATTGGACTTCATCAGGCGTTACGATCCCAATGTAGTGACTTTGGATATCGAGATGCCTCGCATGGACGGTTTGACTTGTCTGCGGCATATCATGATGGAAATGCCCCGCCCGGTGTTGATGGTGAGCTCCCTTACCAGTGAAGGTGCAGAGGCCACACTCAAGGCCCTTGAGCTTGGTGCGGTGGATTTCATCCCCAAACAGCTCTCCAAGGTGTCCCTGGACATCGTCAAGATCGAGGACAATTTGCGGGCCAAGGTCAAGGAAATCGCCAGGCGTAAATTCCGCCGCCCCGTGGCTCCGAGGCCCAGGCCGATTGCGCCCCCTGCCGGGGCGGCGCACGCTCCCGCCCCGGTACAGAGAAGGCCAGCCCCTCCTGTGCGGCGAACCGGCCGCCAGGTGCGCGACATCGTGGCCATAGGCGTTTCCACAGGCGGGCCGCCCGCTGTGCAAAAGGTGCTCTCCAAACTGCCCACTGATTTTCCCGCCGGTATCGTCATCGCCCAGCACATGCCAGAGGCCTTTACCGGGCCCTTTGCCAAGAGACTGGACGGTATTTGCAGAATACACGTGAAAGAGGCCGAATCCGGCGAAAGGCTGCTGCCGGGTACCGCCTATGTTTCCCCCGGTGGTAAGCATTTGCTTGTGGAGCCCAAGGCCAGCCGCATCGAACTGCTGGTTTCGCCCGAGCCTTCGGACGCCCTGTACAAGCCCTCGGCCAACGTGCTGGTGGAATCCCTGTCCAAGGGGGTGGGCGGCGTTCACTGGCGGTGATACTCACCGGAATGGGGAGCGACGGTATGGAGGGAGTGCGCGCGCTCAAGCAAGCCGGAGGCCGCGCCCTGGCCCAGAGCGACTCCACGTGCGTTGTATATGGAATGCCCAAGGCCATAGTGGACGCCGGGCTCGCCGATGAAATTGTGGACATCGACGACATGTCCGAGGCCATTACCTCAAATTTGTACATCTCGTAGAACACATCTCGAAGAAAAGAGCAGGGCCATGGCAAAATTGCAGGAAATCATGAGGCTGTTGCAGAGCGAGAACTCGGAGGACATTCGCGAGGGCGCCTATGGCGCCGGAGAGACCAAGGACCCGTCATGCATCTCGCTTCTGGCCGGTCATCTCCAGAGTCAGAATCTGGGTGTGCAGGAGGCTGCCGATCTGGCCCTGCGCCATATCGGAGGGGCGGAAACCGTGCGCGCCGTGTCCCCGCTTCTGCGCTCGGACGAGGCGCCTGTGCGCAATCTGGCCATGGACATCCTTCGCGAGGTCGGGGGTGAGGACATTCAGACCCTGACTGAACTGCTCAGGGACAATGATCCGGATATCCGGATCTTCATCTCGGACATTCTCGGCTCGGCCGGGAGCACCATGGCTGTGGAGCCGTTGTGCAACGCCCTGCTCAAGGATCCGGAGGTCAATGTGCGCTACCAGGCGGCCGTGAGCCTGGGTACCCTGGGGCAGCACCAGGCCGCCCCCTGTCTGAACAAGGCCTTGAACGACGAGGAGTGGGTGCAGTTCGCAGTGATCGAGTCCCTGATCAAGATCAGGGACGAGTCCTCGGTCAACGCCCTGACCAAGGCCCTGACCAAGAGTTCGGATCTGGTCTGCTCCATGATCGTGGATGCCCTGGGTGAGATGGGCAACCTCAAGGCCGTTCCGCCCTTGCTCAAGCACATGAACCAGGCGCACAAGGCCCTGCGGAACAAGATCGTCAAGGCCGTGGTCATGATCCTCGGCGGCAAGTCCCTGACCCTGCTCACGGAGCAGGAGCGGGAAAATTTCAGGCTGTACGCGTTGGCCGCCCTGACCGACGAGGACACGGAGATCCAGGACGCCGCGGCGCAGGGTCTCGGATATGTGGGGGGCGAGCTTGCCGCTGCTGCTGTTCTGGAATTGGCCGAAAAGCTCGATCCCCAGGGAGATCAGGAGCGCATTGAGCATCTGGCCCAGGCCCTGGCACAAATCGGACTTACTGACGCTCTTCGCAAGACCCTGACCGAGGGCTCATGGAAGGCCGGCATGGTGGCGATCAAGTCATTGCAGTACCTTGGCAAGACCGAAGGGGCCAAGCTCATTTGCGATCATTTCTGGGAAAAGGACCTGGAAATGCAGCGCGCCATGATCGATGTGCTCGGGGTAATCGGCACAACGGATCAGCAGGATTTTTTCCTGGAGATCCTCGACCGTCATAACGACGGCCATGTGCTCAAGGGCGCCATGCGGTTTTTGGGGTACAAGTGCAAGTGCGGCGATCCGGGCGGCAAGCTCTTCGCCATGCTTGAGCACCCCTACGACGACGTCAAGGAGGTGGCCCTGGATGCCTGTGTTTCTGTAAATGATCCTCAAATGTCTGATAAGTTTAAGGAATTGTTTCAGAGCCCGGAGCCCATTCACCGTTTCATGGCCACCTATGCGTTGGGAAAGCTGGGTGCCCTGGAGAATATCGAGGAGATCAGGCTGGCCCTCGAGGATGAAGTGCCGGATGTGCGCAAGGTGGCCATCGAGGCCCTGGCACCATATTGTTCCGAGCTTGGTGACAATTTTCAGTTGCTGCTGGCCAAGCTCAGTGACGAGGTCAGAGAGGTCCGGCTGGCTGTTGTGGAAGCCCTGGGCAATTGCCACTTGCCAGGGGTTGTTGAAAGTCTGCTTCTTGCCTTGAACGACGATGACGATTGGGTCCGTATCCGCGCCGTGGAGGCCCTGGGTGAACGGCGGGAGAGCGAAGCTATCCCGGAAATCGTTCCGCTGCTTCAGTACTCCAATACACTGGTGGCGTTGAAGGCTGTGGAAGCTTTGGGAAAAATAGGTGGTACCGTGGCCTTCAGGGCTTTGTTGGACATGGTTGAACATGATGATCCGGAATTGTCCGAGGCTGCGGAGGTTGCTCTTGCACGCATCAAGCAAGACCGTGTCGAGGAGGCTTAGATGACGGCTTTGTTCTCCAATTCCATTAGCATGCGCAAGAGTGATTCCATCACCATGCGCAAGCCGGTCGCTATTTCCGACGAGGAGTTCAAGCAACTTCGCGATTTTATTTACGACCAGAGTGGAATTTTCATCGCGGAGAACCGCAAGTACTTGTTGGAAAATCGTCTGGCCGGAAGGCTCAAGGACCTCAACCTGAAGAGTTTCGGGGAATACTATTATTTCCTTCGGTACGATGCCAACCGGCGCCAGGAATTGAACAGGCTTTTTGAATCCGTGACAACCAACGAGACAAGTTTTTTTCGCAATCCTCCGCAATTGCGTGTTTTTCAGGAAAAAGTCCTGCGCGAAGTGCTTGACGCCCAGCGTTCTGCGGGGCAAAAACGCCTGCATATATGGTCCGCGGGATGCTCCACAGGGGAGGAACCCTATACCCTGGCCATCATCATCCTGGAGACCCTGCGTGCGGAAGCGAGCAGTTGGAACATAAAAATCACGGCAAACGACTTGTCCGAGGCCGTGTTGCAATCCGCAAGGCGTGGTGTTTACAATGAGTATACCCTGCGCACGACGCCCAAGGAGCTGATCGGCAAGTACTTCACCAAGGAGGACGTGGCCTACAAGATCAAGCCCGAGGTGAAGCGCCTTGTCAGTTTCGGGCAGATCAACCTCAGCGACAGGGTGGGTGTGAAGCGAGTGGAGCGCTCACAGATAGTATTTTGCCGCAACGTGATCATCTATTTTGATGACGAAATGAAGAAAAAAGTAATTTCACTGTTCTACGACAATCTTTTGCCGGGGGGATTTCTACTGATCGGGCATTCGGAGTCCTTGCACAACATAAGCCGTGCATTTTCTCCGGTGCATCATCCAGGTGCGATCGTCTACAAGAAGAACTAGAGGTGATGAGGCAACCGTGGGAATGATTTTACCAGTGGCCAACCAGAAGGGGGGGGTAGGCAAGACAACCAGCGCACTCAGTCTGGGGGCCGCTCTCGGCATCCTTGGCAAGCGTTGTCTGGTCATGGATCTCGATCCCCATGCCAGCGCCACCATTCATTTGAAATTCTACCCCGAGAAGCTGGACTACACGGTCTACGATCTGTTCACCAAGGAAAACGAGGACTATTCGGAGCTTTGGGATCAGATACGGTATGTGGCTCCGGGAGAGCATTTCGATTTTGTGCCCGCGCACATCCGGCTTGCCGAGCTGGAAATGGACCTGCGGGACCGCCCCCACAAAGGGGGCATATTGAAAAGGGCATTGGATCGGGTCAAGGACGAGTATGACTATATTGTTCTGGATTGCCCACCGCATGTAAGCGTTTTGCTGGTCAACGCGCTTCTGGCTTCGGAGTTGTGCGTGGTGCCCATCCAGACGGATTTTCTGGCGCTCAACGGTTTGAAGTTGTTGTTCGACACCATGCGTACACTCAACCGGGTGCTGCCCTCCCCGATCCGGTACAAGGTGCTGGCGACCATGTTCGACCAGCGGGCCGGAGCGTGTCGCAGGGTGATGGAGTTGTTGCAAAACAAGATGAATGACCGCATGTTCAAAGCGGTCATACATGTGGATACGAAATTTCGTGAAGCCTGTGCCCATGGCAAGGTTATCTACGATATCGCACCAGGCAGTAGGGGGGCTCAGGAATACCTAGAGCTGGCCAAGGAAATCCAGAAATTATGAGCAAGACACCCGAGGAATATTTCCAGGAGCAGGAGTTCCAGGCAGAACCCGCAGTCCAGGAAGAGCTTTTCACGGAGGCGGAGCGCGCCTTCATTGAAAAGTATGTGGGCCTGGAAGAGGCGGATATACTGGAAAAATTGGGCATAGACGCTCCTGTTGAAACCACCGCCGTACCCATGCCCGAGCCTGAACCGGCACCCGAACCCGAGCCCGAATACGAGTCCGAATACGAGCCGGAAGAGGAACCGGAGGAGGAGCTGGAAGAGCCGGTCAGCGAAGTGGTCTCCGGGGAGGACACCACGCCGGAATCCAGCCTGGATACCGCTCCCGAGGAGGAAGTTCCTCTGGAGAGGAAACTGCAGCAGCAGGATGAACTGCAGTTGGTGAGTTTTTTCGTGGGCAAGTACGAGTACACCATGCCCATAGAGGCTGTTCAGGAAGTGGTGCGTTCCATCAGGCCCACGCAGGTGCCGGAGGCCCCGGAGCATTTGGCTGGTCTGGTTAATCTGCGCGGGAGGGTGACTCCCCTTGTTCGTTTGGATGAGCTGCTGGGCATCGAGAGGGGGTCAGAGGAGCGAGCCCGGGAAGAAGCGGGCGAGATGGTGGACAAGTTCATCATCGTCTGCAGAAAGAAGGGGTTGCAGGTGGGGCTGCTGGTGCGCGAGGTCGCGACCATGTACCGCGTGTCCCCCAGCAGGATAGAGTGGAACATTGAGTCGAAGCTCGGCGGCAATATCGAGTTCGTAACCGCTCTGTTGCGCCGGGATGATGAAATACTTGTGGGCATACTCTCAATAGACAAGCTCGTTGAGCAGATTTTGCAGCGGTGAGGAGAAGGACATGGCCAAACATATTCTCATTGTCGATGATTCCAAGACTGTCCGGAACCTTGTAGCTTTCATAATGAAGAAAGAGGGCTTCAAGGTGACCACGGCGGAGAACGGTATCGATGGACTCGAAAAGCTCTACTCGGCTGAAAAGATCGACCTCATCGTCTCCGACATCAATATGCCACGCATGGATGGTTTCACTTTCATCAAGACGTTGCGTGAGCAAGAGGCCTACAGGGATATCCCTGTCGTGGTCCTCTCCACTGAAGGCCAGGAAAAGGACATTCAGACGGGTTTGAGTCTGGGCGCGAACCTGTACATGGTCAAACCGGCCCAGCCCGAAAAACTCCTGCGCAACGTCAAGATGTTGTTGGGCTGATACGCCCGCTCAGAGGACGCCTATGAACCAGGATTTCAACGATCCGGAAATCTTTGCCGACTTTATTATCGAGGCCAAGGAGCATCTGGAAACCATCGAACCCAATCTTCTTGAACTCGAGAAGACTCCGGAAAACCTGGACCTGTGCAACGCCATTTTCAGGCCCATGCATTCCCTCAAAGGGGCCTCCGGTTTTCTTGGTTTGAATACCATCAACCGCCTTGCCCACAAGGCCGAAAACATCATGGAGGAACTGCGCAGGGGCGACATGCCCGTGACGCCGGAGATCATGGACGTGATCCTCTCCTCCACGGACGCCTTGCGGCAACTGGTGGACAATCTCGAGATCTCGGGGAGCGAGGGCGATGTGGAAGTCGACCACATCATCTCCACCATCGAGTCTCTTCTCGCCGGTGAGGTTCCTCCCCCGATCATGGGAGGCGCCACCGAGGACCCGGAGCCCGACCCTGTGGCCGAGTCTGAAGAAACCCCGGCCAGCGAGGCATCGAATGACTCGGATGAGGATGACTCGACCGGGTCTTACACCGAACTCCCCCCGTATATTCTGACCACCTTCGGGGAAGGGCATCTCAACGACTTTCTCGAAGAGGCGCACGAGATCATTTCCAACCTCAACAGCTCGCTTCTGGAATTGGAGAAGGATCCCAAGGCAGGGGGCGAGTTGGTCAACGACATTTTCCGCTATTTCCACAACCTCAAGGGAAACAGCGGCATCATCGGGTTCAGGGAACTCAACAGCCTTACCCACGAGGCCGAAACCCTGCTGAATAGGGTGCGCAAGGGGGAGATGGAGTCCACCCACGCACTCATCGATCTGCTGCTGTCAGTGGTGGACCTTATCGAGGCCCTGGTGGAGAAGGTCAACATCACCTCAGGCCAGGTGACTCCCGTGGATATCGACAACCTTGTCGAACGTCTGCAGGCCGCGGTGGCCAACGGTGTGGTGGATACCACCATCGAGGAGGACGACAAGGCCCTGGAGAAGCTTTGGGACGAGGTGACCGCCGACGAGGGGCAGCAGGCCCCGGAAGCAGGGAATGTCGAAGAGCCCGCGCCCGCCCCGAAACCCGGACCGGCCAAGATGGAAGCTCCCGCCGCGCCCCCCGTGGATAACGGGCAGGAGTTCGACCCGGAAGATGTTTCGGTATTCGAAAGCACTGTGGAGCAGCAGCTCCACCACGTGGATGTGGCTCTGCGCGAGTTGGAGAAGGATAGCTCCCAGCAGGACTATGTGGACGGCCTGTACCGCTCCCTGATCACGCTGCAGAACTCCTCGGGCTATATGGGGCTCGAAGAGGTCAAGGTATATGCCGAGCGTACAGCCAAGCTGGTGGATCAGGTGCGCAAGACCGGCATGGACTTCGAGCCCATGCTGGACATCATGCGTCAGGAGGCCGCCATCCTGGGTGACATGCTGCATGCCGCCGTGGACAGTCTGCTGGCTGCGGGAGACGCTGCCGCAGAAGCAGCGCCGCCCCCTACCGAAACCGCCAAGGAGCCTGCCAAGACCGAGGGCCCTGCAGCGGCTGAGCCTCCGAGACAGGAGGTCAAGGGAGCCTATGCTCCCACTCCCAAGGCCGAGGTCAAGACTTCGGAATCTGTGGAGAAGGCTCCCCCCCCGGCTGCGGAAAAGACACCTCTGCCAAAGCAGGAGCAGGCCCACGCCGCCAAGCCGGAGGCCAAGCCCGAACCCAAGCCCGCTCCTCCCAAGCCCGCTCCTCCCAAGCCCGCCGCTCCAAAACCAGCGGCGCCCGCGTCGCCTCCCCAGAACGCGAACGCGCAACAACAGCCAAAGCCCAAGGTTTCCTCCACCATTCGCGTGGACCACGAGAAGCTCGACCATCTCATGAACCTCATCGGCGAGCTCATCATCAACCGGAACCGCTACTCCATGCTGGCACGCAGCCTGGAAGAGGGCATGGATGTCAGCAAGATAGCCGCCAGCCTCACGGAAACCACCTACGCCATGGCGCGTATCTCCGACGACCTGCAGGACACCATCATGAAGGTGCGCATGGTGCCGGTGCAGACGGTTTTTTCCAGGTTTCCCAGGTTGGTGCGCGATTTGAGCAGGAAGAGCAACAAGCGCGTCGAGTTGATCACCGAAGGCGAGGAGACCGAGCTGGACAAGAGCGTCGTTGAGGTCATTGGCGACCCCCTGGTGCACTTGATTCGGAACTCCGTGGACCACGGCATCGAGCCCGAGGACGAGCGCGTCAAGGTGGGCAAGAACCCCTCTGGCAAGGTCTGGTTGCGCGCCTATCACAGGGGCAATTCCGTGGCCATCGAGGTGGAGGACGACGGTCGGGGCATAGACCCGGAGAAGATGCGCCAATCCGCCGTGAACAAGGGCATCATCGGCCAGGACGAGGCCAAGAACCTGGATGACCGCGAGGCCTTGGAGCTGATTTTCGCGCCCGGATTTTCCACCGCCGCCAAGGTGACCGACATCTCGGGCCGTGGCGTGGGCATGGACGTTGTCCGCACCAACATCAAGAATCTCAAGGGAAGCGTGAATATCACCTCGGACGTGGGCAAGGGGTCCAAGTTCATTCTCTCACTCCCCCTGACTCTGGCCATTATCGATGCCCTCATGGTCAAGGTGGCCGGGCAGACCTTCGCCATCCCCCTGGATGCGGTCTCCGAGACCACCAAGATCGAGGCCGAGCGCCTGACCGACGTGAACAGCCGCAAGGCCGTAACTCTGCGCGGCGAGGTGCTGGGCGTCGTGGACCTGCGGGAGCTGCTGGAAATGCCCCCGCGCGAGGAGACCGATATCCTCTCCGTGCTGGTGATTCACGACAATGACCGGCGTCTGGGCATCATCGTGGACAGCCTGCTGGAGCGCCAGGAGATCGTCATCAAGTCCTTGGGCACCTATCTGGGCGACCAGAAGGGTCTCTCCGGAGCCACAATCATGGGCGACGGCAGCGTGGTGCTGATCCTGGATCCGCACGAGATTTACATCATGGCCACTTCAAAGGCCCTGTAGCCTTCTTCCCGGCCCTGCCGGAAAACCATGCCTGTTCGAACGCGGCGAGCCGACACTCGCCGCGTTTTTCATGTGTGCCAGGCATGGCGCGGATCTAGGAGGTGGAAGTCCTCTCCAGGCCCTGATGGTGGGAACTGGTAGCCGAAGGCAACTGCGTCGTCGCGAGGCGGGGTGGGGAGGAAGCTGGAGGCAAAAGTCGGACTCGACGAACAGAAATCGGATATAAGGCCGGTACAACTGGGTAATTCGGCATTGGACGAAGACGCCCCATAACCATTCGGAAGTTGTACAGGTAAATCCGGCGAGGCCCGACGGAAAGAGTCGCGTCTTACCCTGGGAGATCTCATTGCCTGTCGGGACGATCCCGACTACCTGGACGGCGATGTCCGGGGATGGGCCATGAGAAGTCAGCAGAGGCCATAGTAGTCCGTTTCCTTGGCGGGCAAAGGGCCGAATCTTTTGACCAAGGAGTAGTCGCTGACGACTCGACGAGCGTGGGACGCCAGGAAAGGTGGGAGGTCACGCCTCGACACACCCGGTAAAGGCGGAACCGGAACTGGGCACATCGAGGTACGCGAGCGCTCGCGGCGTTGGAAGGAGGACAAGCCTTGACGCAGTATCTCATGGAGTTGGTTTGCCAACAGGCAAATCTCAATCAGGCCTTTAAACGGGTGAGAGCCAACAAGGGCGCGCCAGGAATCGACGGTATGACCGTTGATGATCTGTACGAATGGCTTTCAACCAACAAAGACGAGTTGATTGCGAGTCTGCTTGAAGGTACCTACCGACCGCTTCCAGTTAAGGGAGTGCGAATCCCGAAACCGGGAGGTGGAGTGCGACAGCTGGGCATTCCAACGGTGCGGGATCGTTTGGTGCAACAGGCCTTCTTGCAGGTGCTCACACCCATTCTCGATCCGTTGTTCTCGGAATCGAGTTTTGGGTTCCGTCCAAGTCGGGGCGCTCATGACGCTCTTGTTCAGGCACAACGATTCGTTGAGGACGGCCGTACCATAGTGGTGGACATGGATTTGGAGAAGTTCTTCGACCGTGTAAACCACGATATTTTGATGGCACGGCTGGCCCGTCACGTCAAAGACAAACGTGTCCTGTGGATCACCCGAGCCTTTTTAAACTCGGGCATGATGCAAGACGGAGTGTGCGTAGCGCGTGAGGAAGGGACTCCGCAAGGTGGTCCTCTGTCCCCGTTGCTTGCTAATCTGCTTCTTGATGACCTGGACAAGGAACTCGAACGTCGCGGTCACTGTTTCTGTCGGTATGCTGATGACTGCAACATTTATGTGCAGAGCATCAAGGCCGGTGAAAGAGTGATGGAATCGGTTACGCGTTTTCTGGAGAAACGACTTAAGCTAAAGGTCAATCAAGAGAAAAGTGCCGTGGATCATGTGAGTAACCGTAAGTTTCTGGGGTACCGTCTTCTGGGAAGTGGATGACTGGTCCTAGCACCCCAGAGTCTGGTCAGGTTCAAGAATCAAATACGTTGGATATTGAAACGTAACAGGCCGATGTCTTTCGAAGAAAGAATACGTCGTCTCAACTCGTACTGTATCGGATGGCTGGGGTATTTCCAGCTTGCGAAGTGCAAAAGCTTCCTCCAGGAGATGGAAGGGTGGATACGACGGAAACTACGTTGCGCACGCCTGAAGCAATGCAAGCGGGTTAAGACTTTGGCTGAATTCTTCATAAGTCTCGGTGTGAAAGAGTTCGGCGCATGGATGCAGGCTCTGTCGGGAAAAGGGTGGTGGAGAATGTCCAGAACCCAGACAGCGCATCAGGCAATGAACAATGAATGGTTCAGAAATCAAGGACTCGTCAGCCTGATAGGAAGATACCAAGTGTTACAAGTCAAAAGAAACCGCCGTGGTACCGAGCAGGTATGCCCGGTGGTGTGAGAGGGGGAAACCGCGAGGAATCCCCCTACTCGATTTACATGCCTTGGATGCAACGGTTGTCTGATACATGGTATTTTCATGTAAAGCAGGGTGTTGTGATCGCAAATCGGAGCTGCCTCAGTTTCCGGGGTATTGATTTTTTCGATGAACTTCCATTTTCCGTTGGCAAATTTGATGTCCAGGGGTATGATGACGGTACTTTTTCTATCCCAATCAACCTTATTCACAAGGGGGCGGTACAGTGAAGAAGGCGATCCTGTTTTCCCTGTTCATGGCGTTTCTGTGCGTTTCATGCATACCCAGCGGCACCAGCGTGGTCCACACCGCAGCCAGGGCGCCGGCCGCGTCCCAGCCCGCGGAACCGGCGGACACCGGACCCAAGGGCACCACGTCCCCAACAACCTATACAAACACGTTGCGAAATTTCCAGTTCACACTGCCCGCAGGGTGGAATGTGGTTGAGGACCCCAACTCCGAATCCATCAGCGTGATGAAAGTCGGCTCCACACGCGGCTTCAATGTCCACATCGAGCAGATGGTCCCCAGTTTTCCCAGGGACGCGGCGGTACAGGCCGGGCTCAAGCAGGACAAGGAGCGAGTAACCATCAACAAACTGCTCGACGCCCGGCGCCGGGACGATGGAAACATCAAGAAGTGCGGCGTCATTGGATGGGAGCAGACCGAAGCGCCGCAGAAGAACAGCTTTGAACGGATCATTTGGCAGTGCTATGACAAAGAAAACTATTATATGAACTTCATGGCCTACACCACCAACGAGGATTTCGAGGCAGCCAGGCCTGAACTTCGCCAGGTCATGGATTCCATCAAGTTTTGCCCCTAACCAAACGGGGCGCCGCATCATTGTCAGGCATCGAGGGGGCTTCGGCCCCCTTTGTTTTGGAGCCGGGATTTGCTTGAAACTCACTGTTTTGTCGATCAGAAGGGCCGCCAGGTGGAGGTTGGCGTCGCAAAGAGCTTGAATGGTCGATTGGATGAAGTTGCTGCTGCATAATGTGATGAAAGAGGTGCTGATGCGTGACTTGCTGGAAAACAAATTGCTTTAGTGTAACTTTTTCATTTGTAACATTCCCGGAGATGCATAAGGAGATCGAGGACTACATGCCTGTAATCGGCGTCTTAAATAAGATTGAGACTTTTATTAGATAATAACTAGATTAACGAAGTGTAATTGAGCCATTGTCTTGCATTTTCTTTCATGTATATTCGAAGGGAGTAGTTCCCGGTTGGGGTGTCAAGTGTAGGTCGACGTCGAAGTCCCGCAGATGTGATTGGGCGAGATTTCGCGTCAAATTGCCAGGTGGTGGATTGGCACTGACCGTTGCGCCAGGACAGGGGCGAAGGGAAGGCCGGAGCCACCAGGTTCGGGGGTTGTTATGAAAAGGCTCATACTTCTCATGTTGCTGATGAGCTTTGGGCTTACCGGCTGTGGACACGTGATGCAGGGGCTGGCGCAGGCCCTGGGGGGTGACTTCGCCAGATACCAGCAGCCGCCCATGACTGCGGAGGTCTCCGGCTCCCAGGTAGTGGCGGACAATGACTCCGACGGCATCCCTGACGTGCAGGACGAATGCAACCAGACCCCCGCGGGTGTGCTGGTGGATGCAATGGGCTGCCCCATCTCGTTGTATGTTGCCGTGAATTTGCACTATGAGGGCAAGAGCGCGGTAATTTCCCCCGGCAACAGCGGAGACATTGCGCGCATCGGGACCCTGCTCAAGGAGAATCCTGATGCTGTCGCGGTGGTGGAAGGGCATACGGACAACGAGGGTGAATACAAGACTAACTTGATGCTCTCACAGCGCCGGGCCGAGAAAATCAAGGAACTGATCGTCACGGCCTATGATGTCGATCCGGCAAGAATCCAAACGAACGGATTTGCCGACGCCAAGCCGCTGGTGTCCAACTCCTCCCTACAGGGGCGCATGCGAAATCGTCGCGTGGAGATCACTGTGCGGGGGTACTATGCGAGCAGAGTCACCTATGTCGCTCTGGCCGAGCCGAAATCCCTGCATTTCGCGCTGGGGCAGTCCAGCCTGGACAAGTCGGCCCAGCAGGAGGTCGCAGAGCTGGCACAGCGTTTGGCCGAGAATCCCGACGCAGTGGCGGTCATAGAGGGACACACCGACAATATTGGAGCCAAACAGTCCAACCTGCAACTATCGGAAGAGCGAGCCCAGGGTGTGAAAGATATCCTGGTCAAGACGTTCCGCATCAAACCGGAGCGGTTGAAGGTCGTGGGATACGGCGATGCCAAACCCGTGGCCTCCAACAGCACCGAAGAGGGGCGCTTCCAGAACAGGCGAGTCACCATCAAGGTGCAGAAACCCGAGCGCATGCCCCGACGCGCCTACGCCCCCAACGGGACGAATCCGTCATACTCGCTGGATTCCAGCGTCTGATTCCAGTCTAGGGGACATAACGAACTTCAGGCGCCGTGCGACTTCAGCACGGCGCCACTACCCACTTCTTGCGTTTGAAACGCGCCGACTCAATTCTCATGAAACAAGATCTTTGTATTGAATGTGGTTGTCACCAGGTATTCCCGGTGACGCGGGGAATACCCCTGGCAACTGAAATATCCGGCAGGAGCGTGTGATGCCCCCATCGCATGGCGGTTCCCGCAGACATATAGTCGCCATATCCCTTGTCCCGGCCATTGCCGGGCTGCTCTTCGGATTCGATACCGGTATCGTGTCCGGCGTGTTGGAGGCCATTGCCACCGAGTTCAGGCTCGCTCCGGACGACAACATCATCAGGTCAGTGATCGTGAGCGCCGTCACCTTCGGCGCGCTGGTGGCCGCCATGAGCAGCGGCAGGCTCTCGAACATCCTTGGCCGGAAAAGATCCATTCTCCTCTCCGCTATCCTGTTCGCTCTGGGGATAGCCTGTGCCGCGCTGGCTCCCTCCATAACTGTCCTGATTGCGGGGCGGCTGATCATGGGCCTGGCGGTGGGGCTCTCTGCGACAGTGGTGCCCATGTACCTCTCCGAGGTCTCGCCCTCACGCATTCGCGGGGCCATCATCTTCACCTATCAGCTGGCTATCACGGTGGGTATCATGCTGGCCTTTGTGGAGGGATATCTGTTCTCCACCTCGTGGAGCTGGCGCGTCATGATCTCCGTGGCTCTCCCTCCCGCCCTGGTGCTGTTCGCCGGAATGCTCAGACTGCCCGAGAGCCCGCGCTGGCTGATGCTCAAGGGCCGCGCCGGACGGGCTGAGGAGGTGCTGGGGACATATCTCCCGGCGGACGTTGTCGTCAGGGAAATGGAAATCATGAGGGAGAGCGTGCGCCGCCCCCAAGGGGGGCTGGGAAATCTGTTCACCAGACGTCTGCTCCCCTTGCTGGCCATCACCTTCGGCTTGTTCATGCTGCAGCAGTTGAGCGGCATCAACACGATATTCTACTATGCCCCCAAGGTATTTCAGAATTCCGGGTTCCACTCCGGGGAGGAGGCACTGGGGATATCCATCATCACCAGCGGTGTGAACGTGCTGTCGTCTCTGGCCGGAATCTGGCTGGTGGACCGTCTGGGGCGCAGATTGCTATGCCTTGTGGGGTTCAGTGTCACCGCGATGTGCATGTTCGTGCTGGGCGCGGCCCAGAATCACCTCATCGGCACCCCGGAGACCATCCCCTACATCTCCCTGGTTGCGGTGGTGATATTTATCCTGTTCTTCGCGGTGAGCCTCGGCGGAGTGCCCTACCTCATGATGTCCGAAATATTCCCCCTGAATCTGCGGGGTGCGGGCATGGCCACCGCCAGCTGCGCCAACTGGGGGTTCAACTGGCTGGTCTCGGTGTCGTTCCTGAGTCTTGCCTCGGGCATCGGCTTTGGCAACACCTTCTGGCTCTACGGAGCCTTCATGCTCCTGGGGCTGGTGTTCGGCGTGCTTCTTCTGCCCGAGACCAAGGGGCGGGAGCTGGAGGACATTGAGGCCAACCTTTACGCCGGAGTGGCGCCCCGCCGTCTGGGCGACACTGTGGCCAAAGCGATTCCATAAGCCCTATGGAAACGCTGATTAATCACATTTTTTGGAAGTACTGTAGAATTGTTCGCTGGCGAGGCGCAAGAAAAAGGCAAGGTCGACGTGTATTTATAAATACACGAGGATTTGCCTTTTTCGCAGCAACAAAGCCAGCGGGCAATTATGCTGTGCTTCTCTAGAACAACAGCCCAAAGGATACGCCGAATGAGTGCGATACCTCCTGGTTGCCGCAATCCAGGGCGTAATCGGCCGAGGCGGTTACCATTTCGCCCCAACGAGTCGTCAAGCCAGCCTGCAGGGTGAATGCGTCTTTTTGAGCGGATGGGCCGCTGAAATGCATGGGGGCGTTGGGATAATCCACAAAGTTGGACACAAGCTCGGACCGCGATCCGTCATACCTGTGCCTCCAGGCCAGTTGCAGCCGGGAGAGCAGTTGCAAGGTGCCCAGGTCCAGGCTGTGTGACACGTGCAAGCCCTGGGTGCTGGAGAACATGTCCTGGTTGTCGCCCTTGGTGGTGAGACTCAGAAATTCAGCGCCATTCTCCGTGAACCTGTCCCTGTGGGCGTGCAGGTACTCGATCCAGGCCAGAGGCCCCAGGGTCCAGTGCCCCAGGCGAAGATCGTAGCCAGTGCCCAGGCGGGCCAGCGAGGTCTGGGCGTTGAAATCCGCTTCAGCCGTGTAGTTGTAGGTCCCGAAGGAAATGGGTCTGCTGGAGGCGTTCCTGAACAGCCCTAAAGTGTAGGAGGCGTCCAGATACAGGCCCTGGTGATCGAGGCCCGCGTACACGCCCAGGTGATGCCCGAACTGCATTCCATCGTAGTCAGCCGCGGCCCCGCTCCAGTCCAGGGCGGAGGATGTGTAGGCGTAATGCGCCCCCATATGTAGCCATGAGGTGGGGGTGTAGTCCACACCCAGGATCATGCCCCCTGTGGTGGAGTGGTAGCCGGTGTGGCTCGCGGAGCTTTGATTCCTGTAGGTGCTACCCAGGGCACGGGCCCAGAAAGTCCACCTCGGGGTGGTCGTGGGCGCGTCTCCGGCGTTCATTCCCTGTATGGGGGCGTGGATGCTGTAGGCCAGATCCGCGACATCACCGTGCGCTTTTTTGGCGCGTTGGTGTGCGGCACGCTGTTGCTGCGCGTTGGCGATCATTCTCGCGGTCTGGCAAGCCACGCCGTCGAATCCGAAATAGATTTCCGGTACCAGCCGCTCCATGGCGGAACCGATCTCCGACGCGTTGTATTCCGTGTCAAAGACCAGCAGCATGTGCGCCATACCTCCGTCGGCAATGAGCACGATGGAGTCCAGGGCGGTGGCCACCATCAGTTGCGCGGGTGTGTAGGCAAAGGTGGAGTACGGATAGGTGCGGTAGGCGACTACCTGGAGACCGTCATCTGCATACATCAACCGCAGCTTCAATGTCTCCGAGAAGAAGTCGATGCTGTCGAACTCTCCGGTGAGTCCATTGTCCGCGGTTAGAATGTCGAAGGATTCACGTTCGAAATTACTTGAAACAAGGGTGACGTCCAGGGTGGAGCCGCTTTGGATGGTCACCGTGCCTGTGCTGTGCAGCAGGTCGCTGGAGCCGTCCTTGCCCAGTTCCACGCCATAGGAGGAGCCGCTGCCAAAGGTCACGTTTCCGTTTACGGTGAGGGTGCCGATGGAGTTGCCGGGCTGTAGGCTGCCGGAGTTCAGTAGGGTGCCGTTCAATGTACCGGTGCCGAACAGGCTGCCAGAGTTGGCCAGATAGCCGGTCATGCTGCCGTTGAGGGTGCAGGTGCCCTGGTTGGCCAGGGAAGTGACGGTCAAGGACCCCTGGATGGTGAGCGAGGCGTTGGTGCCGACGGTTATGGGGCCGGCGAAGTTCAGATCGCCGCCAAGGGTATTGGTGCCGGAAAATGCGAGATTTTCAAAATTTTGATATTTCGACATGGAAGCAATGGTTCCAAAATCCATGAATGTGAGGGTGTCGTTTCCTGTCTGACCGTCCACGATGCCTCCCACAGTGGATCCCGCGCCAATGGTCACGGTGTCGTTGCCAGCGCCCCCGTAGATGTTCCCAGTCACGGTTCCGTAGTTTTCGAAGGAGTCGTCACCACTACCGCCAATGTAGTTTCCAGTCAGTGTGCCACCATTATTGAGAACAGTACTGCCCCCTGTGCCGGAAGTCAGATCTCCGGTCAGTGTTCCGGTAAGCGAGAGCGTGGCGCCAGTGTTGATGGTGGTGGCGCCTGAGAAGTTCAGGTCGCAGCCAATGGTATTGGTGCCGGAGAATTCGAGATATTCAAAATTTGTATATTGCGAGAAGGAGACAATGGTTCCATAATTGCTGAATTCGAGGAGATCGTTTCCTTCCTGGCCATCAATGTCGCCCCCCACAGTGGAGCCATTTGCGATTACAATGCTGTCGTCGCCATCACCGCCGAAAATGCCGCCGGTTACAGTTCCGGTATTTGTGATGGTATTGCCGGCACCAGCTGTTGCTCCTGTACCGGTATTGCGGCTGCCATAGATGCTGCCACCCACGGTGCCGGAGTTTGTGATGGTGTTGCCGCCTCCTGAAGAAGCATAGCCACTATTGTCACTGCCGACGATATCTTCGAGAACAGAACGGGAATTGATAATCGTGTTTTCTCCACCAGAAGAATAGTCGCCGGAATTAAAGCTGCCATATATGGACATTCCATAACTTGAATTTACGCCCACAATACCTGTATTGGTAATGGTGTTGCTGCCGCCGGAAGAATTAAGACCCTCATTTCTGCTGCCATAGATGTTATGCGCGCTGTTCGCATATCCACCAACTGTTCCCGAGTTTGTGATGTTGTTGGAGCCTCCCGAAGAATTTTCTCCGCCGTTCCAACTGCCGACTATGTTCATTTGTGTTGTGCCGGAGTTGATAATGGTGTTGCTTCCTCCAGATGTGTCAGGCCAGCCATTCAGACTGCCATTAATGTTTGCGCCTACAGTGCCGAGATTCGTGATGTGGTTATAACCTCCTGATGCATAATCTCCTTGATTGGTGCTACCATTGACATATGACGAAGATGAAGTGGTTCCTGAAGACGCTATTATTATGGTGTTCGTTCCTCCAGAGGACCTGTTTCCGATGTTATAACTACCGTGAATAGTATTTTGCGCTGTGACGTAATTATAGATGATATTGTTGCCCCCAGAGGAGTGTTCCCCTGAATTATAACTTCCATGGATATAATCTACGAGGTTTTTGTTTATAATAGTGTTGTCGCCTCCGGATGAGTGTGAACCGGAATTATAGCTGCCGGAAATACCGGAAAGCAATTTTCCATAGTTAATGATGGTGTTGTCTCCTCCAGTGGAATAAGATCCGGAGTTGCCGCTAGCATAGATGTATAGTATAACACCGAAGTTTGTGATTGAGTTGTCTCCTCCTTGTGTTTTGTCGTATTGGTTGCTGCTTCCTAATAAAAAAATAGCAAATCCATCTTTTGAGTTTATATATTTATTATAGCCATTGTATATTGTACTGCCACTGGGCGTCATGTTTGTAATAGTAGTTACAGATCCAGAGTTCGTTAAGATGTTATAGCCATGTCCACTGAATAAAATTTTACTTTCGACTGTCCTGGTATTTATCACCGTGTCGCTGCCGCCCTGGGTCATGTCGATGCTTCCTTTCACGATGTCATTATTGGTATACACATCATCATCAACGGTTCCGTACCAATCTCCGCTGCCAGAGTAATCGTTAGACCCCCCAGTGTCAGGGTTCATACCCTCCGCGGCCATGGACGGGCCGTGCAAGGCAATAATAATAAGGATAAAAAATATGCCACAGTAATTTGAGATGTGGAGTGGGAATGGTAGTCGCATGGCGTCACTCCATAAGGATTAATGAATTAGCTGATGTGCTGAAATATATAGGCCTTATAATATATACGTTGTTTTTATGCAAGTTGTTCTGCAGGGTAAACTTGTAAAATAAAACTATTCACCAACACCGCTAAAAAAAATAAGCAATGATTACTGTTGATTACTCCGTCCACAGCCCGCATCGGGTTCATATTGTCCGGTTGTATGCTGTATAAGCATGTAATTAAGCGAAATGATACATTATCAAGTGTGTATATTGCGTTCGCTGCATGATGCCCGCATGGAAATGTACACCCATGAGGCAACGGTATCAAAGGAATGCGCCACGTCATGATTGCCGCAGTCCAGAGCATAGTCGGCCTGGATGATCACTGGTTGTCAGGCAGGTTTGCAGTGTGACCGGTTTTATGCGGGAAGTGCCGTTGAAATCGGCTTCAGTCGGAAGGTGTAATGCCATTTCCTATTGTTAATGCAAATTAAATAGGCTATCCTCCTTCAAAGGAGGATAGCGCTATGGGACGCCCAAAAACCATCTTCACTACGGAACTCGCATCAAGGGCCCAGGCTGATCTCGATGCTTTGGATCACCATGGTATTATTCAAAAACTAAGAGCAATCATTGCAGCTTCCAAAAATCCCATTTCGACAGTTTCCGATGTGATCGGGGTTGCCGATGAAACGATTTGGAGGTGGGCCAAAGCATATAAAAAAGAGGGGATTGAGGGTCTTTACCCAAAGCCAAAACGTCCAAAACCATCAAAACTAAACGAAGAGCAAAAACAGCAAGTTCTTTGTTGGATCGATGAAAGAAAAACTCCAGACGGACGAGATGTTCACTGGACGCTTGAGAGAATTCGACAGGCTATTGCAGATCAGTTTGGACAATCTCTTGGAATCAATACAATTTGGGTTTGGCTTCGCAAGGAAGGTCGGAAACTAAAAGTGCCGCGTCCACATCATTATCAAGCAGACCCAAAGGCTCAAGAGGCTTTTAAAAAAACTCCCTAGCATACTATTATCACGACCAGACAATGAAGTTTTCTTTTTTGATGAAGGACGATTTGGATTGCATTCAGTGACCGGGAGGGTGTGGGCACAACGAGGAGAACGTCCAACAGTTACCGTAAAACAAGGCTATCAGAACTTTTATGTGTACAGCGCCATAAACCCATCGACAGGAGAAGAGATTAGTTTGTTTTTGCCATGGGTTAACACCATGATGATGAACACATACCTCAAACATCTAGAGGCTGAACTCCACGGGCGATCTTGTTTCCTTATTATGGACAGAGCGGGATGGCACTCAAGTCACGATCTACAAATCCCTTTAAATATAGAGATAATATTGCTACCTCCCTACTCGCCTGAACTCAACCCAGTAGAGAGACTTTTCCAATGGCTCAAGAGACATAGCTTAAGAAATCGTTGTTATCATTGCCTGGAAGATGTCATGAACGCTGTTCAAGATTGCTTTCAAGCGGCAAGCCCCGAATTCATGAAAAGCCTCTGTAGCTGTAACTATTTATTGCACCAGAACTAGGAAATGGTATAAAACGTTTTCCTATTTCTTCTTCCCGCCGCCGGGCAGGGGAACGGAGCCGGGGTGGGCCTTGTCATAGGTGGCGATGAGACGCGCAAGTTCCAGGTGGGTGTAGCGCTGGGTGGTGCTCAGGCGCTGATGGCCGAGGAGTTCCTGAACGTGGCGCAGGTCCGCTCCGGCCTGGAGAAGGTGGCTGGCGTAGCTGTGGCGCAGCATATGTGGGGATATATTCTGGGGCAGTCCCGATTCCTTGCCCAGTTGCTCGATGATGCGGTTGGCCTGGCGGCGTTGCAGACGTTTGCCCCGGGCTCCCAGAAAAAGGGCCTGCTCGTCGTCACCGGCAACCAGCAGGGGGCGGAATCTCAGATATTCCACAAGTGCCAGCCGCGCCGGCTCCCCGAGGGGGGCGAGCCGCTGCTTGTCGCCCTTTCCACGCACTCGCACCACGTTGTGCTCCGGTGACCAGTCCCGCAAATTCAGGCCCAGGGCCTCGCTGATGCGCAATCCCGCCCCGTAGAGCAGCTCGGCAAGTCCGAGGTCTCGCAGACGCAGGGCCAGTTCCCTTGAATTCGGTGGGGCGCTCTTGCCTCCGTCCACCAGTGCCAGAGCCTGGTCAACGTTCAAAGCCTTGGGCTGTGGCTTGTCCTGTTTGGGATTGCGGATTCCGGCCGTGGGGTTGTGGTCCACCTTGCCCCGTGCGCCGCAGAACCGGAAGAACGAGCGCAGGGTGGAGAGCTTCCGGGACATGGAACTTTTGCGCACTCCCAGGCGGTGCAGCTCGGCCAGAAAGCGCCGAATATGGTCCCGCTGCAAGGTGTTGGGGTCTTGCAGGCTCAGGGGGGCGGTTAGTAGTTTCTCGAACTGCTCGAGATCCTTGGCATAGGCAGCGATGGTTGCGGCGGAGTACCCCTTTTGCACGGCAAGGGAGTCGAGAAACTCCCGCACCGGCTCAGGAGGAAGGGTAGGATCGTCTGTCCAGGACATAGGAACTCCTGGGGTCTTCCTTGGCTTTTTTCTTCAGGCCCATGGCGATGTGCGAGACCTCGCCAAAGTGCTGGAAGCTGCCGTCCTTGTTGAAGACCACGGCAATGGAGATGGCCATGAGAGGGAAGGTTTGGATAGTGCCCTGGCGGTCCGTGGATACGATCCCCCCTTGCTCCTGGTCCTCCTGATCGTAGAAATTGGGGACGATGGCGTCGAAGTGGGTGACGATGCGCTGGCAGGCGGTCTCGGCCAGTTCTGGGGGCAGGATGAACACGAAATCGTCCCCCCCCACGTGCCCCACAAAGGAGCTGGGGCAGTTCAGCCCCCTGATGACGTTCACGATGATGCGCGCGGTCATGAGCAGGGCCTCGTCCCCCCGTGAAAATCCGTACTTGTCGTTGAAGCTTTTGAAATGGTCAAGGTCCGCATAGGCCAGGGAGAAGTCCTGTTTGATGTCTATCAGCTCCTGGATGCGCTGGATGATGGAGGTGTTTCCCGGCAAACGGGTCAGGGGGTTGGCGTCCAGGCTCCTGGAGGAGCGGCACAGGGTCAGCGCCAGGCGGGCCCGGGCCACGTCCGCGTCCAGGGGGTGGAGCAGAAAGTCGTCGGCCTCCAGCGTGCCCCAGTCAATTCCCTTGCTAAGCTCCTCCACCTCCACGCAGAGCACCACAGGCACCTGGCGGTACACGTTTTCGCTCTTGATCAGGGATACGAGTTCGGCGCCGTTCATGTCCGGCACGCGGCTGTCCACCACCAGCAGGTCCGGCGGGTCGGTGAACAGACGGTCCAGGGCCTGGGACGCCTTGCCGTAGTGCGTCCAGCGGACAGTCTCCTCGGGCCAGAGTTTTCGCAGGGTGTCCGTGAACCCGGTATCCGGTGAAATGGCCAGGGCCACCAGGGTGCGGGGGATGGAGCAGAGGCGTTGCAGTTCGTGGGGCATTGGTTGTCCGGGTCAGGAGAATGAGAGGCCCGAGACCTCCACGAACTTGTCGCAGAGCACGTCCAGGGCGCGTTCCAAGTCCGGAACCCGGAGCTTCAGCAGTTTCATGGCCTGCGGGTCCAGGGACGGGACATTGTCGTCACCGCCAGAGCCGTACTCCATGAGCCGGACCAGGAAGTTGCCCATGTGCACCACGCAGGGGAAGGCGGGGTAGTGTTCCGAACGCAGGGGGTTGTGGTGATGTGCGATGCCTTCCTTGATCTTCACCGGCAGGTGCCAGTGGTTGGCCAGCCAGAGGTTGATGCGGTCGTGACCAAAACCGAAAATCTCTTTTTCCGCCTCAATGTATGTGAGGTCCTTGGTTTCCACTTCCCAGTCGATGCTCTTCTTGGCCTCGGGCAACTGGACCGCGGAGACGACCTTTCCCAGGTCGTGGAGCAGGCCGCACACGGCATATTCCTCGGGGTCCTTGAGTTGTGCGGCCTTGGCGATTTCGGTGCAGGCCATGGCGCAGCCCACGCTGTGCTCCCAGAGTCCGACCATGCTCTGGGCCATGGCGTCGAAGACCGATGTAGAGATGATGACGCCCCTGATGACGTTGAAGCCGAGCAGGACCAGGGCGTGCTGTATGGAGCTGATGCGGCCGGGAAAGCCGTAAATGGGGGAGTTGACCATCTTCAGCACCTTGGCCGAAAGCACCTGGTCATAGGAGATGACCTTGGCGATCTGCTCCGAGCTGGAGTTGGGGTCCTCCACCAGCTTGGTGACTTCGTCCAACACCGAGGGAAGGGTGGGCAAATCCTTCACGGCCAGAAGCTGGCCCTTGTATTCGGTTGTGAGATCGTCGACCATGTATGGCACCCGCTATTCGTTGTCCTGAGAGTCGGCCTCTTCCTGGGCGAGTCTGGCAGCGGCTTCCTCAGCTTCCTGGGCCGCCTGGGCTGCGGCCTTGAGATTGAAATATTCCTTGAGCCGGTCCTTGAGGCGCAGCATGAAGGGGTCGGCCTTGTACTTTCGGAAAAGGTGATCCATGCGTTCGGCGCGTTGGGAAAAGGATGTCCCGCCCCCCATGCCCTCCATGTCCACAGGGTTGCCCTTGACCACGATGGTCTCGACATTCATGCTATCCAGCCGCCGCAGCACGGTGTCCGAGAGCTCGCTGCCCTCGGCTATCAGGACCAGGCCGTTGTCGCGCAGGATCGGCTTTTCCAGGACCATACCCGCCTGGGCAAGGCGCAAAGGGATTCGCTGCACAGGGTTCTCCCTTGTCGTTTTTTACTTTCATTACCACTACATCGCATCTCTAGACAAGTCGGAAAGCCGTGGCCGTGGAGCTGTTAAGTCCGCTTAACCCGTCTTTACCACATGAAATGGGGGGCGCAAGGGAACCGAACACAGCGTTTTCGACTTTGCGGTTGTTTTTTTGAAATTTACACATGTCTGTCCCATGCAATAGGATAGGTGGGGGAGACCGTCATGTAAAAAAAGCGCGAGTCGCCCCTCAATATGCGCTGAACAGGTCGTGGATTCAGCCAATCCCCTTGTGTCTTTCACTCGACGCTGTATATCATGCCCGGCAACTGGCGCACCAGGCCGCGAATTTCCAAAAGCAGCAGGACCCGGCTCACGCGCCCAGCGTCCCAGTCAAGGTGCTGCCCCAGGGCGTCGATATGCAATTGGCTGGATTTCCGCAGCACCGCGAACAACTCCCTCTCTTCGCCCTGCAGGTCCGGAGGGAGTGTGCCCGACCCGGATTGGGGCCTCTCCGGCCCCTTGAAGAGGTCTGGGGACGGGGACCCACTCACCTCGATACTCCACGGCTTCAGCTGGGGCGCCAACTCCCTGAGGATGTCCTCGGCGGAGCACACGAGTTTGGCACCCTGGTTGATCAGGAAGAAACACCCCGCGTGGTTGCGCGAACCCCGGAGGCCGGGCACGGCAAAGACATCCCGCCCCTGTTCCAGTGCCTGCCGCGCGGTGATCATGCTGCCGCTCTTCTCGGAAGCCTCCACCACCACGACTCCAAGGGAAAGGCCGCTGATGATCCGGTTGCGGACCGGGAAGTTTCTGGCCTCCGGATGACTGCCCGGGGGGTACTCGGTGAGCACCAGGCCCTTATGGTCGAGCAAGGCGCGCACGTCCGCATTGCCGCTGGGATAACCGCTGTCCAGGCCCGCGCCCAGCACCGCGATGGAACCGCCCACGCCCTGGAGCCCGGCCATGTGGGCCTGCCGGTCGATGCCGTAGGCCAGGCCCGAGACAATGGTCACACCGGCGTTGGAGAGCCCGAGGCAGAGCTCTCGCGTGGCCTCGCGGCCATAGTTCGTGCTCTGGCGCGTGCCCACCACGGCCACGGCCGGCCCCTCCAGAAGAGTCAGCTCCCCCTGGGCGTACAGGTAAAGGGGCGGGTCGGGTATCTCCCGCAAGTGTTCGGGGAAATGAGGGGAGGAGTGGAGCAGCACGCTGCATCCCATGCGCCGTACCGCCTCCCATTCCTCCTGCGCGGGAGCGCGCCAGGATTCGTTGCGCAGTTCGTCGGAGACAGTCTGTCTGGCGAGCCTCTTAGCGGGCCAGAAGGCTGCGTCCATCACGGCCCGGTATGCCGTACCGTAGGCGTCGAGCAGGCGCTTCCAGGTGCGGGGGCCCACACCGCGGGTATGCTTGAGGGCCAGACAGGCCCAGAATTCCTTTTGCTCGTCCTTGGAAAGGGGCATGGCAAGCCTTGCCTCCGGCGATAAGGCCGCCGTCTCTGTTCAGGGTAAAAGCGCCTTGAAACCTGTTCCTTTCCCTCGCTGTGTCTCGAAGGGCGTCACTGCCCCCCGCCGAGTTTCTCGAGGTTCTTGCGGGCCAACCGCGCGGGTTCGCTCTTGGGATACTCGTCGATCAAAGCCTGGAGATAGAACCTGGCGTTGTTGGTGTCGTTGAGGCGCTCGTAGCAGTAGCCGATCTTGAGCATGGCGGCGGGCGCCTTGTTGTGGTCCGGAAAGCGCCCGGCAACGTCCTTGAAGGACAGGATGGCCTCGCCGTACTCCTGTTCGTGATACCAGGTCTCCCCGAGCCAGTAGAGAGCGTTGGGCAAGAGCGAGCTCTTGGGGTTCTCCCGGACAAACTGCAGGAACATCTCACGCCCCTTGATGGTGTTCTTCTGCCGCACCTGGAGCAGGGCCTCGTCGTACAGGGCGTTGCCCTTCAGGCTGCTGACAGCGGACGCCTGCGAGGGGGGGGAAGCGGGCGCCGAAGCCTTGACCGTTTCCCGTGGCGCGGGCGCAGGGGCCGGAGGTGAGGGTTTCTTGGTCGCTGGCTTGGGCTTGGCCACCTTTTTCTTTACTGGTGCCGGCGGCTCCGGAGGAGGGGGCGGTGGAGGTGGTGGCGGAGTGGCCACCTGCGGAGCGGGAGCCATGGGCTGGCCCAGTTCGGCCAGCTTGGCCTCCAGCTCGCCAATACGCCTGAAAGCGCTTTGCTCCAGCTCCTGCTGTCGTTTTTCCAGTTCCAGGAACTTGGCCTCGAGGTTGCGGAGCCTGAACTCCGTGCTGGGCCCCAGGTTACCATTGGTGGCGCACCCACAGGTGATGAGCAGTAGCGGTGTGAGTATGGCAAGGAGACGGGATCGTCTCATGGGGTCTCCCGTGTCGCGGCCCGGGAGGGCCGGGCTTGTGTTGGCGCCCGTGAAGTCAGGACCGCCGTGGGGCGTTGGATCATGACAGGTTGACAATCAACGTACACGGCGCTGGGAACTATAGGTGAGTTTTTTGAAAAGTGCAAGGAAATCCCGGCGTTGTGTGTGCAGAGCAGGGCGATGGTTGCCTTGGCGCTCAAAATCATGCATAAAAACACGGTTTCGCTCCTGGCGCGGCATGTTTTACATTGCCGGCAGGCGGCAATTCCAGCGCGTCCTGGTGCGTGTCCGCACGGAAGACGCCTCGTATGGCGGACGCGACATCCAATGTACCGGCGCGCATACCGATTCCGCGGCGCGGCAGTGAAGTGGTTTCGGCACAAAGGAGTTTCCATATGGGTATCCAGGCATACGACCTCGGCTTCATGGCCGAGATGCTGCTCATCAATTTCATGGTCCTGCTGGTCATGGCCACAGGCGGAACACCCCTTGTGGCGCTGGTGGCCGAGCGCCTGGGCATCGCGCAGAAGCGCGTGTTCCTGGACAAGTTCGCCTCGCAGATAACAACCATGGGTGTTATCCTGGGGCTTTCCTCCCTGCCCTTTGCGGCCGGGGTATGGTTCATGGGCTGGGGTGGAAGCTGGCTCGTGCTCTACCTCAAGGATCCGAATCTGCCCCTGCCCCCGTTCTCCCTGGCCCTGGCAGGGCAGGCCAGTCTGCTGACCGCGGGGTTCTATGTCCTGACCCTCTGCCTGTTGCTGCTCTACAAGTTTACCTGGAAATCCCTGTCCAAGAGCAAAACCCTGCACTCCCTCCTGGGGATTCTGGCCACCTTGGCAGGTTTCGGCACCCTGTTCCTGTTCGTGCTCGTCCAGAGGATGAAGGTCTTGTTCCCTGATGTGCATCCGGCTGACCAGGATTTGAGCCAGTTTTTCACCTCCCTGGTGAACGAGGGGGGCAATTCGGCATTCTGGCCCCTGTTTGGAGTGAGTGTCGGCATTATTATCGTGTCCGCCGCCGCCCTGGGGCTCGTATACATGGTCCTCAGGCGCAAGAAGGACGACTATGGCAGGGATTACTACAACTACGGCCTGAAGCATTGCGCCACCTGGGCCGTTTCCGGCGCAACAATCTGCCTGGCCCTGGGGGGCTGGGTCGCGGCGGTGATGTTTCCGGAGCTGCTGCATCTCGAGCTGGGAGCTCCCAAGGTCCACCTCTTCGCCATCGGACTGCTGTGCATGGTCATCGCCTGCATTTGCTGGGGGCTGGTGCGCGGCAGCCAGACACCCCTCAGGCACAAACCCGCTATTTTCCTGGGCGCCACTCTGCTGCTGGCGGCCCTGCATTGCCAGGTGGTGTCCCTGATCCTCACCATGTAGGGACGCACCGCATAATTGCCCGCTGGCTTTGTTGCTGCGGAAAAGGCAAATCCTCGTGTATTATTAACTACACATCGGCCTTGCCTTTTCCTTGCGCTTCGCCCGTGAACAATTCCGCAGCACTTTCGGAAAATGAGAGTCTTGTTTCAAGACGAAAACGCGTTCAAAAAGCTTTCCTCGGGCTTTCTCTCTTCTTTCTCGCTTCCTACCCCTTGCGGCAGCCCTTGCGGAAGTCGCACCACGCGCAATGGTCATCCGGCAAGGGCGCGAACTCGGTGGAATGGCGCATGTGCCGGATAACAAACCGCAGCGCCTTGGGAATGCGGTCGTGGATCACGGTTTCACGCCACTCCATGTCGTCCTTGGGCGAAAACATGCATTTCTCTTGGCCGGTCTCGGCCAGATCCACCAGCCCCGCGTCCCATGGCGTGCTCTTGAACGTCTTCCAGGTGCAATACAGATAAACCGGCAGTTGCAGGCTTTTCATCCCGTTGGCGAGCTGTGGGAGTGTTTCGGCAGGGGCAGGGACCTCGGGCCAGGCCTCCAGCTCGATGAACAGCTCATGGTCGCTCCAGACGGTCTTGAGGGGGAGCTTCAGGAAGGTGCCGGTCTTGTAGTCCAGAACCACACGCCCTCCTGGCCTGATGTCGATGCGGTCGGCCCGCCCCTTCAGGTTCACTGAGACGCCGTCGGCGTCCAGCATCCCGGCTATCTCGTGCTCCAGGGCCTGCACAGTGGTCGGGGGCATGTTCTCCAGGTAGTTGGAGAGCAGTATGGCCGAAGTTTTGCGTAGAAGCAGGCGTTGGTGCAGAGGGATGCGCTCCTCCATGCGGGTATCACGCATCCTGCGGCGAAGAATTTCGAGCAGGCCCTCGGGATCGCAGGCACCCTCGTGCAGGGGAGTGTTCAAGAGCATGCCGAAATACTCGGCCAGGGAGTCATGAATCAGGTTGCCCACCTCCGCCGGGTCCGCGTCCTCCCCCACCTCGTCCAGGGGCCTGATGCCGGCCAGGCGGCTGAGGAAAAAGCGCAGGGGGCAGGTGATGTAGTCGTCCAGGGCGGAAGGGGAGATGTTGCCTGCCAGGAATCTGTCCAGCGCGGCCACCACTTCCGGTGTTTTCTCCACCACCTGCCTCAGGGCGGAGGGTGAGGAAATGGAGTAGGTGACGATGTCCACAGGGGGCTCGCCGGGCTTGAGAATGTGGCCTTCCCGCTGTTCCCGCTCCCACAACAGCTCCTCCACGAACCTGCTGCGCACGCGTTTGTCATCGGACAGCCCTGCGCTCTCCGTGCTGGTCTGATAGAGCAGGACCACTTCCCTGGCTCCTCTGAGCAGGGAGAAGAAGGCATGGGCCGTAGTCTCGTCGCGCAGGTTCGCGTCGGGCAAGCCCACCTCGCGACGCAGGGAGTCGGGCAGCAGGGGGTCCATGGAGGCTTGGCCAGGGAGCAGGTCATCGGTTGCGTCCAGGACCAGGACGTTTTCATAGGCGCCGAGCCGTGATTCGAGCAAGCCCAGGACTTGCCGCCCCTCGCCGGGGTCCGAGTCAAATGGCACCCGCTCCCGTGCCAGGCGCTCCCGCAGGATGGCGAACAGCGCCTCCATGGGCTGGGGCTCCCGGCTTATGGCGCTGTGCATCAGGGCAGGGGTCACGCTGTAGAGCAGGCGGTGCAGGCACTCCGCGTCTATGGGGAAGCGCTCCCACAAGCCGTGGCCGTGTTCCAGCAGGAGATCGCACAGCCCCGCAAGGGCTCGGGCCAGGTCCTCCAGGGTATCCAGGCGTTCCCAGGCGGTGAAGCAGGTCTTCAGCACCTTGTGGAACAGATCTCGCAAGGGTTCGGGCGGGGCATCCCCTGCCAGCATGCGCCAGAATGCGGCCAGTCCCCCCTCGTCCGCCTCGTGGGAGTCCTCCCACCGGTGGGGGGCGAAATAGGCCTGCCCCTCCCGCAGGTCCTGCTCCACGGCGTGGAACACCAGCCTGAGATCGGAGATCATTTCCGGGTCCTGGCCTTCCTGCGTCCCGTCGGGCGCGAGCATCTTCAGATAGGGGTGCCGCAGACACTCCACGCAGTCCCGCCAGTAGTATGCGCCGTTGTCCTGGCGATTTTCCCGCAGCCGCATGAGGTTGTCCACCAGGCGGGCCAGGGGGGTGCGCTCCAGGGGGTAGCCCATGGAGATGTTGACTCCCTTGTCCTCCAGGTGATGCAGCACCGGCATGAGCAGTTCGGTGTTGGGCAGGATCACGGCCGATCCCGTGGCAGGGGTGTCGGTCAGCTCCCGTTGCAGGGCGTCCAACTGCGAGTGCAGGTCAAAGCCCTCGTGGAACCTGATCTCCGGGGGTGCCTCGTGGTCCTGCGAGCCAAAGGAGATGAGCCCGGGCCTGGCTCCCCAGCGCTTGATCCAGCGTGTCTGGGCCTCGCAGCTCCAGTGGGGTGTTTGCCCCATGGCCAGGGCAGGGTCGCTGTGCAGGATGACGTGGGCGCCCCTTTGCCATAGATGGCGAAACAGGGCCTCCTGGACACCGTCGAGGTGGTGAAAGCCCACCAGGAGTATAGTGCGCTCCCGGAGCAACTCGTCGACCTCTTCAAGTCGTTGCGCCACATGACGGGCGTCCATGGCCGGGGTGGTCCACCCGCGTCCGCGCATGCCCCCCAGATATGTCTGGAATATCTCCCCCAACTGGGCCAGGAGCGCGGCCGCAAAGGGCAGCACCTTCTCCCCGGCGTAGGGAAAATCCTCGGGTTCCTTGTTCTGGAAGAGAAATTCCTCGAACAGCCCCTCCAGCCTGAGTCCCCAGGGGATGAACAGGGCGTTGTCATCCAGGGGCAGCCTGGACAGAAGGCCACCGCTGTCCCTGCCCTGTTCGGCCAGCTCCCCGAGGCTCTCCAGCAGCACCGCCAGGCGATCCAGGGAGTCCACCACCTGTGTGGGTGCGGTACCTCCCGCGCTTCCGGCGGCCAGCTCCGCGCGCAGCCAGGAGAAAAGCTCTCCTGCCGAGCACGTCCTGGGAGGGCGCAGGGGCGAAGGCAGGCGGGAGTCCAGGTGCAGGGTGCGGAGCAGCCGGGAACAGGGGCGGCGGTGGGGAAAGACCACGAGGCAGCGGCTCAGGTCCGCGGTGTCCCAGGCCTCAGGAAAAAGCCGGAGCATGTGTTCGGCCAGGGTGTTGATGCAGTCGTGTTGCCAGGAAATGATGTTGAATTCGCCCATGATCACAACTCCACTTCCTGGATACGACGTTGGTCAAGGTAGACGAGCAGCCCCTTTGGGGGTGCCGCAGTTTCCTGGGGCAGGCCGTGCAACAGTCTGAGGTATTCGCGGAGCTGGTTCCGGTGCTCGGGGGTTTCTGCTCCTGTCTTGTATTCCACCGCCACATGACGCTCCTGGATGGTGGCCAGAAGGTCCATGCGCCGTATGGCGCCGGTTTCGGTTAGAATTTCCTGCTCCCCGGCCCCGTGGGTCAGGCATTCCTGGAGCTGGGGGTGGGTGCGGGCCCAGGTGAGCAATCCGCGCAGTTCGTCGTGCAGGGTGGCCTGCTCCTGACCGAAAAACGCGGGATCGTGGGGGTCGCTCATGCCCCGGAGCCCGGCGCGCAAGGCGCACTCCACGTCCTGCTCCACGCCGTCACGCACGCGCAGGTATTCCATGCAGCGGTGGGCCAGGGTGCCGCGCCTGCGCTCCGCAAAGGACTCCTTGCGCAACTCCGAGCGAAAGATTTTCAATCCGGGCAGCCAGCCCATGGGATCGGACAGGGCCTCTGGTTCCGGAGGCCTCGGAAGAGGCGCCTCTTCCCGTTTCTCCGGGGGGGCGCCTGCCTGCGGCGCGCCGGCAATAAACTCCGCGCCATCACCGTCGAGCCCGAACCTCTCCAGCAGCACGCGCAGGGCCTTGAGCTGCGGGGACTGCCTCTCATAGTTGTCCGCGCTGGTGATGAAGCAGTGCAGCTCACGCTCCGCCCTGGTCCAGGCCACGTAGATCAGGTTGATGGTCTCCAGCATGTAGGGCAGGGCGTGTTCGTACCAGACCTTGCCCAGTTTCATGGAGAGGGGCGTCAGCAGGGGCGGGTCGTTCAGGGGATCGCTGCCGGGCGGGTGCCAGGCGATGAGACTGTCTCGGGGCGGTTTGCCCGCGTGATGAAAGGGCACAATGACCACGGGGAACTGTAGCCCCTTGGATTTGTGGATTGTCAACACCCGGATCGCGTCGAGGTTTTCCGGGAGCGGCACTTTCTGCTTGTCACCGCATTGCCGCCAGAGTTCCAGAAACGCGGCCAAGGATTGGGCGCCCTCGGACTCGGCCTTGTGAACCGTCTCCAGCAGCCTGTTGCAGTAGATCACGTCACGGGGAAAGCGTTGCCGCAGACTGAAGCGCCGCATGGCGTCGCTGAACACGTCGTAGGCGCTCATGAAGCCGCCACGGGAAAACAGGGGGGAGATCCACTTGTCCCAGAGTTCCGGGAAGTCCTTCCGGAAGGCCAGGTACAGGGGGCCTTTGGAGCGCCGTGGCAGCCAGTCGTACAGCTCTCCCGATGGCATGCCGCAGGAGTCAAGGAACAGCTCCCTGCCGGAGATTAAGTCCAGGAAGGCCACGTCGTCGCGGGGATAATCCAGGAAGGTGGCCAGGGCCACCAGCTGCCGCACCATGGGGTGCTCGCCGAGGAGCAGGCTGTTCTCGGTGATGACCGCGTACCCCCATTCGATGAGCCACTGGGCCACGGCCTCCGCCTCGTCGTTTTTGCGCACCAGGATGGCCAGGTCGCTCATGTTGAAGCGCGGTTTCAGGTCCTGCAGGAGCTCCTTGAGGTGCGTCCTGACTTTTTCCAGCAGTTCCTCCTTTTTTCCGGCCCGGATGTCGCGTAGTTGGACAAGCCCCTCCACGCCTCTGTGAGGGGGCGCCACATCCTGCTCGACCTTTTCGTATGCCTGCCGGATGGATGCGGCCAGCTCCATGACTGCGTCGGTGTCGCCCTGTTCTTCGGTATCCACAGCGGGAAGCATGGCCGTGGCCGCGCGGAGGGAAATTTCCTGGTCCTTGAGCTGGCCGAAGAAGTCGTTGTTGAAGCGGACGATGGTCTCGGCACTGCGCCAGTTGCAGGGCAGGGCTTCGCGGCTTGCAGGCTCGGTGAGCAGGTGGGCCAGCGCCGGGCTGTGCTCCACCTCGTTGAAGAGCTGCGCGTCGCCGCCGCGCCAGCCGTAGATGGCCTGCTTGATGTCGCCCACGTAGAACAGGCTTCCACCCTTGGCCAGAGCCTCCTCGCAGAGGGGCTCCAGTGACTCCCACTGCTCCCTGCTGGTGTCCTGGAACTCGTCCAGGAGCAGGTGTTGCAGGGAGTTGCCCATGCGGCAGAGGGATTCCGTGACGCAGGCGTTGTCAGCCAGCAGAGTGTGGGCCATGCGCGGGAGGCGGGCCATGGGCGTGACACCCCTGACGCGCTGCATGATCTCCAGGGTCTGAAGCAGGCGTCGGCACACGGCCACCATGTGGGTCAGGGATTGGGCCTTGCGCAGTGACGGCCCCAGCGTGGCCATGTCACCGCAGGCCTTGCGCAACCGGAGGAATGAGTCCGCCGCCCCTGAAGATGCCATGCCCTTGGAGGCCTTGTTCAGGCATTCGTCCAGGATTTCCTTGGAGGAGTAAGCGGATTTTGGAATATCGTCGTAGAGCCCCACATTGTCGAGCTTGTCCAGGAAGCCGAGGAAGTTCTTTGCCGCGGCGAGCTTCTCACTAGTGATGAAGCCGCGCATTTCGGTCACTGTCCGGCGCAGCTCGGTCAGCAGGTTCTGGAGCATGATGCGGACTGGCTCGCCGTCGCTCTGCAACCGTAGGGGGTTGCGCAGCATGAAGGTGAAAACGTCAGTGAGGTTTCCGCGAAAGGTCTTGGTGGGCAGGAAGCGCTTGCAGCCTTGAATGTGCAGCATGGCCTCCTGGGCACTGTCCATGAGCGCCTGCAGTTCCTCGGCCTGCTCGCCCAGGTCGTCGGCCTGGTTCTCCAGGGTGGCGAACAGGGGATCGAAAAGCTCCTGGTCGTCGAACTCGAGTTCAACGTTGGGGGGCAGGCCCAATTCCAGGGCTCCCAGGCGCAGGACGCGGTGCAGCAGGCTGTCGATGGTGCGGATATTCAGCCGATCCAGGCGGCGGACCAGGATCTCGAGCCAGAGCCTTGCCTGTTCCGGGGAAATTGCGGCCGCCGGTTCAGAGGGAGGGGCGGAAGAGGGGGACAGGGCACGCTCCTTGAGGAAGCGCAGCACGCGCTCCTGCATCTCCGCCGCGGCCTTGTTGGTGAAGGTGATGGCCAGAATGTCGCCAAAGGCGAACCCGGCCTCGCGCCTCGACGGGAGGCAGGGCGCGCCAAAGGGGTCATCGTGGGCCTTGGCCAGGAGGGTGAGGAAGCGCTGGGCCAGGGCGTAGGTCTTGCCCGCTCCGGCCGCTGCGTCGAGAATTTCGAGCATGGCGATCAGGTGGTTTTCAATGTGAATGGGCTTGCTTGGATGTATCGCATATTGAGCGGAACAAGCCAATCGATACTTGAATAGCCTGTCGGATTGAAAGGGAATGAAACGTCACCGGGGAGCCCTTCCACGGAAAGGCCCCCGGACTGAGTCGGCTGGTTCTATAGCGGCGTAGGACCGGGATCACTCCACAAGGCATCCGGGT
Source organism: Desulfovibrionaceae bacterium (assembly GCA_963674665.2). Lineage (GTDB taxonomy): Bacteria > Desulfobacterota > Desulfovibrionia > Desulfovibrionales > Desulfovibrionaceae. The sequence continues at coordinate 127,504 of CAXXPL010000005.1, forward strand.
GAGATTTCCTCCCCAGCCGGGGTTGCGGTGATGCGCTGCCCTGTGGATTCGAGCACCGAGCGCCAGTAATCGGATTGTATGTTCAGCTTGCGGCGCTCCCTGGTGACCAGCTTCAGCGGCAGGTGCACGAAGCGGTCCTGGAGCTTGCTCACCACCATGCCGGTTTTTCCGGCCATGGCGGCGTGCAGGGCGTGCTGCCCCAAAAAGCCGCAGTAGACCCGGTCGTTGGCGTTGGCCGGAACCGAGCGGATGATGTAGCTGGGATCGATGAACTTGAGGGTGATGTCCATGTCCTGCTGCTTGAAGTAGGTTTTGACCTCCCTTATGAGCAACTGACAGATGTCGCCCAGCACCGGGTTGCCCGAGGCGTCCTTTTCCCCTGATATCTGCAGCAGGTGCTGTCCGGCGCCTTCGGCGCAGAGGATCACGGCGTGTTTCCGGGCACGCAGGCGGTTTTCCAACTGCTTGAGCAGCCCGTCCTTGCCCTCCAGAGTGAAGTCCATTTCCGGCACCAGCACAAAATTCACCTCTTTCCAGGCCAGGGTGGCCTGTGCGGCGATGAACCCGGACTCGCGTCCCATGACTTTGACCAGACCGATGCCGTTCATGACGCCGTTGGCCTCTGTGTGGGCGCATTGGATGGCCTCGGTGGCCTTTTCCACAGCAGTGTCGAAGCCGAAGGACTTGTTGATGAAACTGATGTCGTTGTCAATGGTCTTTGGGATGCCGATGATGGATATCTTCCTGTTGCGGCGTTGGATCTCCTCGGTGATGTTCTGGGCAGCGCGCATGGTGCCGTCGCCGCCAATCATGAACAGACAGCTGATGTTCATGCGCTCCAGGCAGTCCACGACCTCTTCCGGGGACTGGGGGCCGCGAGAGGAGCCCAGGATGGTGCCGCCGAACTGATGGGCGTTGGCCACGTTCGCGGGGGTCAGTTCCCAGACCTCGTGCCCGAACTTTGGAATGAATCCCTGGAGGCCGAACCGGAAACCAAGGGTGGCGGCCACGCCGTAGTTGTGGTGCGCCTCCATGACAATGGAACGGATCACGTCGTTGATGCCGGGGCAGAGGCCGCCGCAGGTGACGATGGCACATTTTGTCTGCGTGGGATTGAAGTAGAGGTTCTTGCGTGGTCCGGCGAGCTCGAAGTCAAAATACAGTGGCGCGGATGACTGGTTTGCGAATTCGCCCCCGATGTTCAGCAGCACGTTGCCTGGTTCTTCCGCAACGCTGCAATATGGGAGTTTGGAGGGAATCTTGGCCCTGCCCAGGTTGGAGATTTTGGTGTCAATGGCCAGGTCCGGTGGTGGAGAAGGGGTTTTATCGACCATGAGCTGCTCCCTATGATGACATGCTGGATATGATATGCGTCAATACTGTGGCATCGTTCGGCCTGGCTTTGGATATCAGCGAAACATGCCGGAAAGGTTTCGCGTGAAATTTCCAGGTCTAGGCACCTGTAGCCCGTTTTCTGGTAAAAAGCAAAACTCCGGGCACGAAAAGCGGCTTATTTTTCCAACCCCAATACCGAGGCCTCAGTGGTCATGGCGGCGATGGCGATGTCGAAGAACTCTCCCAGCTCCAGGCCAATCTGGTCGCATTCACGGATGCGCTCCCTGTCCACGTTGGCTGCAAAGGCCTTTTCCTTCATTTTTTTCTTCAGGCTCTTGGCCTTCATGCCAGCAATGCCGTCCGGCCGTACCAGTGCGTTGGCCGCCACCAGCCCGGTGACGGATTCGCCGCAGCGCAGGGCGTAGTCCATTTTACTTTTCGGCTCCACCGCGGTGTACTCGGTGTTGTGGGCGCGGATTGCGTACAGGGCCTCCTCGGGAAGCTTGTCGCCGATGATGTCCATGGCCATGAGGCCGTGACGCTCCGGCGTTTCCTTGGTGTGGGCGAAATCCACATCGTGCAGCAGCCCCACGACCCCCCACAGTTCCACGTCCTCTTCGAAACGTTCGGCAAGGCCCCGCATCACTGCTTCGCTGGCCAGGCTGTGATTTACCAGGGCTGGGTCGGGATTCTGGGCCTTGAGCAGTTCCAGGGCATTTTCACGGGTGAGCATGTTTTTCTCCTCAAAAGGCGTGTTTTTGTGTACTCTGTTTTTCACGGACGACGCGGAGGGGTGGCCGCGGGACGCGTTGCGTTCTTCAAGTCCGCAGCCACTGGTTTTTTGAGGCAAATGCCCGTGGAGGACACGAGTGCCTCTCGGCGCGTCGAACACGTTTCGTGTCTTCGGATTGGGCGGGGAGATCGAAGTCAACTTGCTCCTCGCCTGTGGATGCCTTTCTTCCGGCGCCTTTCCGACGCGCACACGCAACTGAAAATGTTGCGTGGAAAGCGTGACTCTGATGGTCCGAATCCGCGAAAAAGCGCGCGGATGCGACACTTGTGTTGACAGTTGGCCAATAATAGCCGAAATTATTCGTTTGCACCATATGACAATTCCGCGCCCCGTTCCGGTGCTTTTCAAGGGTGGCTTCAAGCACCTTGTTCATGCGGCAGGCGCGTTCGAGATATGCCATGAGCCAAATACTGGGACTCAAGTTCCGCGAAGCGGGGCAAATATACTATTTTGAATCGGGACCCTTTGTCGTCTCCCCGGGGGATCACGTCATCGTGAACACTGAGCAGGGGTTCGGCCTGGGAAAGGTCGTGGTCCTGCGCGATGACATGCCCGAGTTCTCCGAGGACGATGAGGTCAAGTCCATCTATCGGCTTGCGACCGATGAGGACATTGAAAAAAATGAGGAAAATCTCTCGCTTGCCAGGGATTCCTTTGCCTTTTGCCGCAAGTGCATCCGCGAGCGCAGCCTGGACATGAAGCTGGTGGATGTGGAAGTCTTTTTCGACCGCAGCAAGATCATTTTCTATTTCACGGCCCCCAACCGCATTGACTTCCGGGAGCTGGTCAAGGACTTGGTGCGCACCTACAGGACACGTATCGAACTTCGCCAGATCGGAGTGCGCCACGAAACCCAGATGATCGGCGCCGTGGGCAACTGCGGCCAGGTGTGCTGCTGCCGCCGCTTCCTGCGCAAATTCGCTCCCGTGACCATCAAGATGGCCAAGGAGCAGAACCTCTTCCTCAACCCCACCAAGATTTCCGGCATCTGCGGCCGTCTTCTCTGCTGCCTGAGCTATGAGCAGAGCAATTACGAGGAATTTCATCGACTCTGTCCCAAGGTCGGGAAAAAGTACCAGACCAACGACGGCTTGATGAAGGTTGTCCGCGCCAACCTGTTCCGCTCCTCCTTGACCGTTATCACCGATGACGGCGAGGAAAAGGAGATTTGCGTGGAGGAGTGGGCCGAGCTCTCACCCAGGCGGCCGGATCCCAATCTTCTGCAACAGCAGGGATCTCAACCCCCCAGTGAATCGAGCCGTGGGAGAAGGCCTCTGCCGCCTCTGCACTCCAACGATGGTGGGGCGAAAGCCGACAGACGCGGCGACCGCGACCGCAAGCGCCCCGACAAGGGGAGCGGTGACTCTCCGGAGATGGAGAACAATGAGGCGCAGGGGGCCCAGGCCCCGCAAAACTCTGAATCCGAAGCTCCTTCCGCGTCCGAGAACGCTTCTCAGGACAGGGGAGGAAGGCGTTCGGGCGACAAAGGCGACCGGGATGGCGGCAGAAGGGGCAGGCCCCAAAAGCACCGCCCCAGGAAATCCACTCCCAGGGAAGACGGTGGCGAGCCCAGGGAAGCCAAGAGTGGGCAACAGCCAGGTGATGATTCCAAGACCGGGAAGCCTCGCCGGAAACGCAAGCGTAAACCAAAACCAAAGAGCAGTTGACCAGGAGTCTCTCTGTGAGCCGTTTTTTCATTTCCACGCCCATCTACTATGTCAATGCCAAACCGCATCTGGGGCACGCCTATACAACCATAGTGGCCGACTCGCTGAATCGTTTCCACAAGGCGCTGGGAGAGGAGACCTTTTTCCTTACCGGCACCGACGAGCATGGCGACAAGATAGTCAAGGCCGCGGACAAGGCCGGGAAATCCCCGCAGGAGTATGTTGATTCCATCAGCGCCCTGTTCAGTGACCTCTGGCCCGAACTCGGAATCGAGAACAACGCCTTTGTGCGGACCACCCAGGCGTCCCACAAGCGCGTGGTGCAGGATATCCTGCAAAAGGTCCACGACTCCGGTGACATCTATTTCGGGGAGTACGGCGGGCACTATTGCTACGGCTGCGAACGCTTCTACACCGAGAAGGAACTCGAGGACGGCCTGTGTCCCCAGCATTTGACCAAGCCCGAGTTCATTCAGGAGAAAAACTACTTTTTCCGCATGTCCAAGTACCAGGGCTGGTTGCTGGAGCACATCAAGGATAACCCCACCTTCATCCGCCCCGAACGTTATCGCAACGAGGTGGTCAGCCTGCTGGAAAGCGGCGCGCTGGAGGACCTCTGCATCTCCCGCCCCAAGTCCCGGCTCAGCTGGGGTATCGAGTTGCCCTTTGACACTGACTATGTCTGCTATGTCTGGTTCGACGCGCTGCTCAACTATATCTCCGCCCTCGGCTGGCCCGATGGCGAGGACTTTTCCAAGTTCTGGCCCCACGCGCAGCACCTGGTTGCCAAGGATATCCTCAAACCCCACGCCGTGTTTTGGCCCACCATGCTCAAGGCCGCGGGGTTCGAGCCGTACAGGCACCTCAATGTCCACGGCTATTGGCTGATCCGCGACACCAAGATGTCCAAGTCCCTGGGGAACGTGGTCTCTCCCCTGGATATGGCCAAGAAATACGGCCTGGACGCCTTCCGCTATTTCCTGCTGCGCGAGATGCACTTCGGCAACGACGCCAGCTTCAGCGAGGAGGCCCTTGTGGGGCGTCTCAACGCGGATCTGGCCAACGATCTGGGCAACCTCTTCAGCCGTGTGCTCTCAATGGCCAAGAAATTCTGCCAGGGGCGCGTGCCCCAACCCGGCGAACTCTCCGAGATCGACTCCGAGGTGCGGCAGTTGGGCCTGGACGCGGTGCGTAATTTTCAACAGCTCTACGGCCAGGTGCAGTTCTCCCGGGCTCTCGACGCGCTCTGGGAATTTGTACGCGGCCTGAACAAGTACGTGGACACGGCACAACCCTGGGCTCTGAACAAGGCCAACGACACCGAGCGCCTGGGCACAGTGATGTATACGCTGCTGGAGGGCATGCGCAAGGTTGCCGTCAACCTCTGGCCCATCATGCCCGACGCCAGCCTGAAGATGCTCTCCCAGTTGGGGCTCGATGCCTCCGCCCCTGTCTCCATAGGAGCCGAGGCCGACGATTGGGGACTGCTCCCCGTGGAAACCGAGCTGGCCACCGCCTCCAACATCTTCCCCAGGGTGGAGCTGGAAGCAGAGCCCGAGCTGGAGAAAGCCAAGACCGAAGAGAAAAAGAAGTCCGAGAAAAAGGCCCCGGCACCGGAAAGGGCTGCCCTGGAAATCGGCACCATCGAGTTCGAGGATTTTCAGAAGGTGGACCTGCGGGTCGGTGTTGTGCAAACCGTGGAGCCGCATCCCAAGGCTGACAAGCTGCTCCGCCTCGAGGTTGACCTCGGTGAGGAAAAACCTCGTCAGATCATTGCGGGGCTGCGTGAATTCTTCACTCCCGAGGAGCTCACGGGCAAGTCGGTCGTGGTGGTCGCCAACCTCAAGCCCCGCAAACTCCGTGGCCTCGAATCCCACGGGATGGTGCTGGCTGTGCGTACCGAAGAGGGCATGCGTCTGCTCACCACCACCGATGTCGCCCCTGCCGGGAGCAAGGTGTCATAGGAAGGAAGCCAAGAATAGGAAAAAAGATTTTGCGGGAGGAACCCTTTTCAGAAAAGGCTTCCCTCAGCACCCCCTCTCCTTCAATTTTTACAGCCGCCCCGCGCCACATAATGTGGCGCGGGGCGGCTTGCTTCTATAGAACTGATTTATTGTAAAAGTTTTCCTATGTGGCCCGATGTCAAGCTGAGAGTATATATGACCTTTTCCTATTCGCGCCGTTTGCGCCAAGTACCGATTCGGTACACTTTGGAACCCCGCCATTTTGGAGACGTCGCTTGTTCGACAAAAACTTTATCGCGGCTTGTTCCAAATTTGGTGTCGCCTGCTCTCAGTTCTTACTTTAACATCTTCATATGTTGCTACTTATGTTCTCCAACTGGCAGCCGGCGAGCGAGAATGGGCCCCCCAGAGCACGTCGGAGCGAGCCGGTCTCGGTCCCGAAGCCATCACCTACGCAACCCTCGCTTCATAGGCGCGATTCTCAAGACAAAGCCGCCAGAGCATCACCGCAAGCTTTCGCGCCACAGCTACGATCGCCTTTTGCTTCACGTTGTGTCGGGCCATAAGTTTGTTATACAGGGCTCGTGCTCTCGGGTCCTTGCGTTTGAACACCCATGCGGCTTCAACAAGCAACGCGCGCAGCATCCTCTGGCCCACCGGCCGCAGCCGATTCGAGCCACTGCTCTCGCCGCTCTGCCAGGCCATGGGCGCCAGCCCCAGGTAGCTTGCTACCTGCTCCGTGTTGAGGAAACGCTCGGGCGAAAAGAGTTCCAGCCTGAACGCCATCGCCACCAGCGGCCCCACGCCCGGCACGGTCTGCAAATTTGCCACGACATCCTTATGGATGTCCTTCTCTCCCGCCTTTTTAATAAGTTGCATCACGGCATCGCGCTCGACGATCCAAAAGCGCAGCTCATTGAGCAGGCTATCGAGGGTGAGCCGCGCCTCGTCAGGGAGTGGAGCCTTCTCAAGCGCGCGGATGGCCCGCTTGCTCCAATTATTGAGGCCCGTCGGTTCGGCGACGCCAAACTCAAGCAACAGCGAGCGGATGCGTTGCTTGCATGCGCGCAGTCCTTTACCGATTTGGTCGCGGCGACGGACCAGGGTACGTTCGGCCTCCTGTCCCTCGCTAGGTACAGCGATAGGCTTGAGCAGGTCTTTTGCGGCGTAGATGGCCAGCTTGCGGCAGTCGAGACTATCGGTCTTGGCGCCGGGTGTGGGTTGGCGAGGGATACGGCAGGACGCCGCGACGATGGTGCGATGCCCCGCTGAATGCAAAATACGAGCGAGCGCGAATCCCGTGGGCCCGCTCTCGTAAGCCACCGCACCAATGGGTGCTCCGAGATCGTCAATGAGCTTAAGTACGTGGTTGGGGTCAGCGGGAGCGACGACAGTCGCCAAGTCTCCATCAGCACATAATATTGCAATATGATACGATTTTTTATGCACATCCAGACCGATGTAAATGGGCTGATGAGGATAATGATCCACAAACGCTTTCATTTCTGCTAACTTTTTTTCAGCCATGTTGGTCTCCTTTGGCTAGAATTGAGTGTAGTGACCAACTCTTAGCTCATTCGAGGCCAACATGGTATTTTGGGTAGAGGGGGCTGGGGAGGGACTTTTTGCAAAATGTCCCTCCCCAGGAAAATTTCTTACCATCTAATAATTCAATTATTTTCTATTACCCACGAGCATGATCAGCAGAAGTACTTGCCCCACGAGCAGCAGGACATTGCTTTGCTGAACCGCAGTAAGCAGCACGAGCGCTCCTCCCGCGAGTGCGGGCCGGAACAGGATGTGTCTGGTTTTTGTTGCGGAGAAACAGAGCGCCCCCCACCAGCAGACCTGCAGCAGGGCACCAAGGAGTGTCAGCAGCTGCGGGGCGAGGGAGGGCATGGGGGCTAGCGCTTTTCCCTGATTTTGTAATCGATGAAGCGCATCTGCATCCAGCGTACGGCCAGCAGGTCGCTCCAGGTGGTGAGGGCGCGGTCCAGGACGCCGTACTTGGAGCTGCCATGTCTACGGGGGCGGTGGTTGACCTTGACTTCGGCCACTGTGGCCCCGCGCATCTTCATGAGGGTGGGGAAGAAGCGATGCATGCCTGTGAACATGGGGACTTCGCGGATCATGGCGGCGCGCATCAGCTTGAGGGAGCACCCGGTGTCCTTGACGGTCTCGCGGCTGACCTTGTTCCTGATCCAGTTGGCGATCCTGGAGGCTTTGCGCTTGGCCCAGGTGTCCTTGCGCTCCGCGCGCCAGCCGATGACCATGTCGTACCCCTGGTCATAGATGTCCAGCATGGCCGGGATGTCCGCGGGGTCATTCTGGAGGTCCGCATCCATGGTGATGATGACCTCGCCACGGGCGTGCCTGAACCCGGCTGCAAAGGCGGCGGATTGGCCACAGTTGCGCTCGAAGACCAGATAGCCGACGTGTTCGTGCTTATCGGCGAGCTGTTTGATAACGGCAAGGGTGGTATCCGTGCTGCCGTCGTCAACAAAGATGCACTCCCAGGAGCGCTCCAGGCCACGGAGAGCCGAGTGGATTTCCGCAAGGGTTTCCGGTAGGTTGTCCGCCTCATTGTAGGCGGGGATGACTATGGAGAGTTGGGGCGTGTTCATGATGACATTGAGTTGTTGCATAGTGGATTTCGTGGTTGAAGTAAACGAAGCGCGTGCAGCTAAGGTCGGTCAACCTTTATCGCGCTTCTCTGTCTGAGGATGCGGGACTCCTGACGATGGAGGTTGATGCCGTCCATGAGGTAGATGATTACGCCAAGCCAGATGCAACAGAAGGTGACCAGGCTGACAAGGCCGAATTCCTCGCCATAGCGGAACACGCCGAGCAGAAACATGCCTGTGGGGGCGATGTACTGCATGATGCCAACGGTGACCAGGCGCAGACGCTGCACCGCAAAGTTGAAGAAGAGCAGAGGAACGGCGGTGACCAGCCCCGCACCGAAGAGCAGCATGTCCTGCGTCGCGTTGCCGGCGAACATGGCGCCGGTTCCCTGGAGGCTGTACTGAATGAGCACCCCACCGGCAGGGAAGGTCAGCAACAGGGTCTCGAAGAACAGGCTTGCAATTGGCGGGGCGTCCACGATTTTTCGTATCAGCCCGTAGAGAGCGAAGGAAAAGGCCAGGGCAAGGGCGATCCAGGGCAGCCTGCCGTAGTGGACCACGCTGATCAGCACGCCGATGACGGCAAAGGCGATGGCCAGGCTCTGGCGCCTGTTCAGGGTGTCCCGGAATACGAGAAATCCGAGCAGGGCATTGACCAGCGGGTTGATGTAATACCCCAGGCTGGTCTCCACCACATGGTTGTTGTTCACCGCCCAGACGAAAATGAACCAGTTCACTGCCAGAAGAACGGCCGTCAACATGAGATAGAGCACGCAGCGCCTGCTCCTGAGCAGGTTCCCGAACCTGCCCCATCGTCTCTGCAGGGTCATGGCGATGCCCAGTAGTACCATGCACCAGACAATTCGGTGGCAAATCATTTCGAGGGGGGGTACTGCGTTGAGCGCCTTCCAGTACATGGGAAGCAGCCCCCAGCTGATGAAAGCGGCAGCCGCTCCGAGAATTCCGGATGTTGTGCGAGAGAGAACCATATATTCCTTCAACGGGAGGGCGGTCGAACAAACCGCTGATGTGGGTTTCCCCCGATATTTCCGCGCAGGGCGGATCAAGAATCGTCGAGGATGAGACAAGCGAAAGCGGATGGGGAGCAATAGCCCAAAAAAAAGTGCTTGAAAAGGCTTTCCCCATGAACGCGGGCGCTCGGAAAGAATCCTGAAGCTTACGGAATTGTAAAGTGGCATGATTTTACTGTGTTGAAATATTCGGCAATTGAATTGACAGGCTTGACTGGAGGAGGGTAAACTCTTACTAATGAATTGTTTGGTTGACCAAACAGAGGATTCGAAATGACGAGCCAAGACCGCATAATCAAATCCGCCATCGCCCTTTTCGGGGAGCGTGGATACGAAAGCACCTCCCTGAAGGACATTGGGGCCGACGCAGGGCATGCCGCGGGTTTGATCACCCATCATTTCAAGACCAAGGCGGCCCTGTTTCTGACCTGCGGGCTCACCGTCCTGGATGATATTTATGAGAATCTGGACCAGGCATCGCAGGAAGCCGACAACGGCATGGATAAGGTCCTGGCTTTTCATGACAGCTTTGTAAGCTATGCTGTACAGAACCGGTCGGCCTACCTCGTCATCGTTAAGTTGTCGCCGTTTTCAGTAAGTCGTCCGGAGTTGACAAGCGAAGAAATCAATTGGAAGATGAGCAGCATGCTTAACCTGCTTGGAAAGGGCTTGAACCTGGGACTCGCTGAAAAGTCCATTGCGCCGCTCCTGCGTGACGGCTTACAGGTGGACATTCAGGAGTATGCGTTGACAGTATTTTCAGTGGTCATGGGCGCCGCGCGCACCATCTCCATTTCACCATACGCTCAGGATGGATTGCAGGTGACTTCAAGGAATTTTCTTCGCAAAGCCCTCTCCACCGGCGACTCTATCTCGACCTCGTAAATTTACTCTCATACTCTCTCTCTCCCTTACCAGTGGCTAGTCTGACGCCCCCTTGCGGGGCGTCGGGCGCTTCTTGCCCCTTGTTTCCGAGGGAAGGGGGGAGTGCCTGATGTTGACCTCCGACTCCTCTGTTGGTAGGGACATAATTGATCCTCATTTCATAGTGCAGTAACCGGCTGGTGTTCCGAGAGCATGTTGCGGGCTTTTTCGGTTCGTTCCGGAGTTGGCGTTTCGACTGTTTCGGCTCTGCGACCGCGCATGTCCAAGTGTTTGTATCCCAACATTCACTACCAGAGAGCTGTGTATGAACCCGAGCAAATGGTGTCGCGCGTTGTCGATGGCTGGTGTGATTTTCTGCGGGCTATTGTTGTTCTGCTGTACCGAGGCCCTTTCGGATGACGGAATGGTGCACGAGGTGAACGGATGGTACTACTACGAGTCCGATACATTCGATCTTGCGGAGATTACCGGATTCTCGGACAACCAGCATCCCGGTGTGAGCGAGTCCGACGGCTCCTTTCAGTATGACGAACTGGGCAGGATTACCCGGCTCACCATCGTCAACTACTATACCGAGGAGGTGCTGGGCACTGTTCCCGTCACCTACAAGGGCAACGATCTCTATATCAACGGCAAGTATGCCGGTACCTACGACAACGGTTCGGAGGACACCGCCAACCAGCCCAGCGGTGAGGTGACCAGCGAGGAAACCACGCGGCAGACCGCCGGGTCACCAAACGTCTAGTGGGGACGCGCGTGGCCTCGGTTCTCGCGCCCAAGCCGTTCAGCTCTTCGCCGGTCAAGATTCCGGGGCAAGAGCCCGAGGTCAGCTACAAGCTGCAGGATGCCACCACAAAAAACGCCGCCGCCCTGCACAAGGGAGTGGCGGCAGGCGAGGAAGCCCGGAGTTGGGGCGTCTGGGCCAACGGTGCCCTCTCCCTGCAAGGGAACACCAGCAACGACGCGGACAGCTACGGCACGGTGGTGGCCACCATGCTGGGCGTGGACTACCTCATCGCAGACCGCGTACTGCTGGGCCTGGCCGTTGGATATGACCACTCCTGGCTGAAGACCGACTTCAACAACGGCAGTTTCTACAGCAACGGCCTTACCTTCAGCCCCTATCTGGGCGTCTCCATCCTGGACGAACTGGTGCTGGATGTGACTGGCGCGGTGGCCTTTGTCTCCAACCACGGGGAGCGCTCCACCGACACTCTGAACATCAGCGGCAATTACCAGTCCTTGCGCACCATGATCAGCTCCACCCTCAATTATTACTACATCCTGGATAACTGGAGCTTCAACGCCTACACCGGGTTCATGTATGCCAACGAGGCGGCCGAAGGCTACACCGAGAAGGGGCTCTTCAACTACCGCAACAGGGTCTCGGCCGAAGACACCTATGTCGGTGAATGGAGTTTCGGGGGGCGTGTGGGGTATTCCTTCGACTGGGGGCAGCCCTACATCGGCCTGGCCTACCTCTGGGACCCCTGGATGAGCGGTCCCGACTCCCTGGACAACGACGAGCTTGAGGCCACTATCGGTGTGAACTTCTCTCCCAGCGATGTGTTATCCATCTCCCTGGAGGTCAATCACTCATTTTTGCGCGAGTACGTGCAGAGTACCACTTTCATGTGCACCGCGCGGTATATGTTCTGACAAGACGCTTGCCTCGTCTTGTGTCAGAGGGTATGAAGGCGAACCCCCTAAAGACGAGGCAAGCACATGAAAGCACAACATTTTTTTATCCCCGCTGTCCTGTATCTGCTTCTTTTTGCGGTATCCCCCATGGAGAGCCTGGCCGACCTGGAGCAGGCAGGTAAAACAGGAGTGAACGAGATCCTGGATCAACCCGAGGTGCAACGTTTTCTCGGTATGGTTCCGGGATTTCTGCTTTGGGCCAGGGGACTGGGCATCATCTTCAATGTCGCCCCTTCCAGTGGAATATTGCAACAGGAGCCTGTGGCATCCAGGTTCGACGAATACCTGCGGAGCAAGGGCTGGGACAAGGATCGCTTCCTGTTTCTGCTGTGCCTGACCAGCGCCGGCGCCCAGGGAAATCACGCCAAATGCATGCGTAAACTGCGGGCCGACGAGGAGGCCCTTTTGCGGGATTTCAGCGTGGACACCATGGTGGCCTACGGCACCGGACCTTGAATTTGTAGAAGAAGAAACAATACGAGGGGGAACAATATTGCACAAGATTCTTCCCCTGACGGTCCTCTTTCCAGGAATTCGATGTTTGTCAGGAGGGGCCTTTTTCAAAGGGCCCCTTGTGCTGATAATCTTCCCTTGAAAAGTCTATCTCCTCAAAAAGGAGCGAGACAGGAGTTCCCGGGCGGGAATCGCATCCGAGTCGGTATGCGGTGGTGGGGGTGTTTCGAGGCGTTCCATGGCCTGCTTCAGGGCCCGAACATCGCCATCCCCGGGCTGGGGCAGTTCCAGTTCAGCGGGCGGAGCGATTTTTCGATACTCCGGGCGCTCTTCGGCGCAGAGCCAGGCCACAAGGCCGAGGAGCAGCACCATGCAGAATCCGAGCCGGAGCACGACATGCCAACGCGTGGGGTGCATGGTCACTCCACCTCCCCGGTATAGCGCAATCCCAGAGACAGCCCGGCCTCGGACTCGTTCTTCAGGGACAGAGCGCGATTCGTGGGGGTGAAGCCCGCCTGTTGCAGGTTTCGCTCGAATTCGATCTGCAGTTGTTGCGTGCGCGCCAGGTTGCCCGGAATCCGGGCCTTCATGTCCACCAGCACGCCTTCCTCTTCGTAGCGAACGCTCAGGCTGTCCAGGCAGATTTCGTCCGGTTTGGCCTTGGCGAGCCGGTTCCATATCCGCACCAGGGGAGGGAGTTCCCTGGCCCTGGCCAGTGATTCCGCGAGGGAGACATAGGGAGCAAGGCTCCGGGAATCGGACTTGACCGGTTCGGCCGCTTTGGCATCCAGAAAGGCGATTTGGTTCTCCAGGGTCTTGCACTGTTGCAGGAGCTCCTTGTTCCCCTGACTCAGGAACAGGGCCAGCACGGCGAACAGGATCGCCCCCCCGAGTATACCTGCCCAGATGGCCTTCTCCTTCCGCTCCAGTGGCAGTATCCATCTTTCGCATCTGGAGCCCAGGCTCGCGGACAAGGGGAGTCCGCGCATCACGCCGGGCAGGGCGCTCCACCATGTCTCGCCCCGGAGCGATACCGGTTCCAGGGGCCAGCGGACCAGCACAAGGTTGTTTTCCAGGTAGGTGACCTCTGAGAACTCCTGGTCGTGGTTCTCCGGGAGCAAGGGGTCTATGAGGCAGAGCCGATTCACCGCGCCCAGGTTCCGCTTCTCCAGGGATTTGAGATCCTGGCGAATGGTCTGGAGGCACTCGCCCGCGCCTGTCTCTCCTTCTTCGGACAGGGTGTAGCGCCGGGCCAGATGAATGTCCCTGCCTTTGCCCACCAGGAGGAGCAGGCTGCCTTCCTGGCGGAATCCCACCGCATGGAGTTTGTTCCCGGGGAGTTTCATGATCACCCCCCGCAACAGGGCCACGATGTCGAATATGGCGAGCCCCATGGCGCTGAGGGATTGGGTCCGCAACAGCGCCTCGTGCCGCGTCCTGGGAACGATCTGGTAGAGCACAAGGGCCTCGTTGTCTGGTCCCCTGCGCTTCTGGTAGATCACCAGGCTGGATTCGTCGGTGAGGTCTCCGAGGTCCTCCAGCCGCTTGCGGGCAAGCACCTCGGCGTACCTGTAGTTCCCCCTCACAGGGAGTACGCCGACGCTCTCGTTCTTGGTGGAGGCCATGACGTAACAGGCAAAGCCTGAACACTCCTGGTGGCCTTGCACCGTTTCAGCCTTGCCATTGTGGAAACGCAGCCGCTCGCGTCCGTTGTCGAACACGAATTCCGGAACGGCGCCGCGCTGGAATGCGCGCCCCATGCATTCCGACTCCTGGGGAATGTGCCCTCCCTTGGCCGGTTTTCCAGACATGGAAGAATAGGAAGGGGACTCGGGCTCCGGAAGGGTGTCCTCGATGATGCCATAGGGAGAGGTTCGAAACTCATCCCCGGTCGAAACGTTAACGGGGCCTTGCGACGAAGGGGGCGGGGTCTTTCGTTTGTCTTCAGCCATGATCAATCGGTTCAGCGGACAGGGATGAAAAAGGTTCCCCTGGCTTGCACTGCGTAGTTGTTTTCGTAGAGATGCGCCACAGAGAACGATTGAGGCAGAAAGCACGCCTTGTTGGCGTTGGTGCCGGACAGGGAAAAGGATCCCGCCGGGTTGGACAGGAAGCGGATCAGCTCCTGTATCCGCTCCGGAGTGTAGCGGGCTTCGCGCTCCAAATCCCGGGTGCGATCGGAAATCCCCTGCCGGATGCGTTTTAACTCCGCACGGTGCCGAATCTCGATCTCCCGGATCGTTTGGGCGTCGTTTTGCCTCGCAGAGCGAGGGGAGAGCGAACTCATGGCGTTTTGGTACTCCCGGTCAGCGGTGACAAGGGCTTGCTGCAGGTTCTGCAACACAGAGTCGTTCCGGAGGGTTGCGGAGAGGTCCTTGTTGGTGTCCAGGTCCAGCCGATTGATGGCCCAGTTCTCGGGCACGAGCCCCAGTTCCCGTGCCGCGGCGCGTATGGTCTCGGCTTCCTCAACCATGCCCCGGTACTTGTCCAGTCTCGCTTTCAGGCTCTCCCTCTGGCGTAGCGCTCCTTGCAGGAGCGAGATCCGTTGCATCAGCACCTGACGTTCGGAATACTGCCCGTGCAGGCCCCATACCGAGGTCCCGAGGAGCAGGGTGAGCAGCAGGGCGATGATCCAGCGTTTCATGAGGAATCCTGGTTACAAAATTACGGTGAGCAGATCGTATATCGGCCAGAGCAACCCCACGATGATCAGGGCGAAAATGCCTCCCAGAAATATGAGCATGGCCGGTTCCAGGCTTTTTCCGAGTACTTCCACAAGCGAGTTCAGGCGCTCCCTGTAGATTTTGGCCACGAACAGCGTCTGTTCGTCGATCTTGCCCGCCTCCTCGCCCACAGTGATCATTCTGACGGCAAAAGGAGGCAGGGCGTTGGACTGGCGCAGTGAGCTGGAAAGGTTCAGCCCGTTGCGCAGGGAGTCCTGGACCGCCAGAAATCGTTCCCTGAAGATGGTGTTGTTCAGGCTTCCGATGATGATGTCCAGGGTACGCACGACTCCTATGCCCGCGGCCATGAGGCTGCCCAGGTACTCGCTGATGCGGGCCACCAGGGACAGCTCAATGACCTGTTTGATAACCGGGATGCGCAGCAGGGTCCAGTCCATGCCCCTGCGTACCCTGGAAGAGCGTGTTCGCAGGATCGGCAGGATGATCAGAACACCAAGGCATGCCAGGAAAAAATGCATGAAATAGGCTTGAACGAGGTCCGACGCCGTTATAAGGGCTCTGGTGACCAGTGGCAGCTCCACGTTCATCTGGTGAAACAGCTGCACAAGCTGTGGCACCACCCAGATGAACCAGAACACCGTGATCCCGATGGTCATGGCGAAGAGAAAGGCCGGGTAGAGCAGGGCGCGCTTGGTGGCGCCGATGATCTCGTCAAAGTGCAGGAGATGCTGTGCCGACTTGCGCAGCATGGAGTCAAGTCGGCCGGTCTCCTCGCCAATGCGGCACATGGAGATTATCAGGGGGGAGAACACGCCGGGATGGCGGCTCATAGCCTGGGACAGGGTCTGGCCGTTTTCGATGTCCACACGGATGAAGCGTAGCACCTGTATGAGCATGGGGTTGCGCTGGTCATGCCTTACGTCGTTGATGGCGGTGAGCACCGGCACACCGGCGGCGAGGAGCAGTGAGAGGTTGTTGAGCACCTCGGCCAGCTGTTTGCGTTTTACCTTGCGCAGGCTCTGGCTGATTTTGGCCACCAGGGTGGAAAAAGCGTCCAGAGGCCTGATGGAGAGCACAACGCCCCCCTGGCGCTCCAGATAGCGGATGGCCGGGGTGACGTCGTCAAAGGGCAGGGTGGCCCGCCCCCGGCTGATCTTGCCCGTGTCCTCGAGCATCTTGTATTGGAACATGGCCATAACGCCCCCTTGTGAGATAAAGGCGTTTTGCGGGGAAGCCCCTTTTCCAAAAGGATTTCCCCCGGAATTCCCGAAAAATTAATCCGTTCTTCCCTCGCTCAATAGCGCGTGCGGCCGAGCACGCGTTGCAGCTCCTCGACAGTGGTCTGGCCGTGGACGACCTTGTGCACGCCCACGTCGAACATCGTCCTGAGCCCCTTGTCCAGGGCGGCCTGGTGCAGGTCCGAGAGCCGGGCCTCGCGGTCGAGCATTTCACGCAGCTCCTTGTCCAGGAACAGAATTTCGTAGATCAGGGTACGGCCGAGATACCCCGTGTGGTTGCAGACCTCGCACGCGTCCCCTTTGACCAGGGTGGCGGCTTCCACACCCAGGTAGTCGAGCTCCTCCCTGGAGGGGAGGTACTCCCTTCTGCAGGAGGGGCACACGGTGCGCACCAGCCGCTGGCTCACGACGCAGAGCAGGCTCTCCGCCAGGGTCAGGTTGCTCATGCCCAGGCCGTGCAACCTCGGGATGGCGCCCAACGCGGTGTTGGCGTGCAGGGTGGAGAGCACCAGGTGACCGGTGGTGGCGGCGGTGATGGCCGTCCTCGCGGTCTCCTCGTCACGCATCTCGCCAATGAGGATGATGTCCGGGTCGTGGCGTAGAAAATGGCGCATTGCGTTGGAAAATTCATAGCCCGCGGCCTCGTTGACCTCGGTCTGTCTGGCAAGGGGCACCAGGTACTCGATGGGGTTTTCCACGGTGAGCACGTTCTTTCCCAGCAGGTCCAGGGACATAAGCCCGGCCACCAGGGTGGTGGATTTTCCCGAGCCGGACGGGCCTGTGAGCAGGACAATGCCGAAAGGCTCGCTGAAGGCGCGCTCCAGGATTTCCAGGTCCCGCTCCAGGAATCCCAGGCTGGTGAGGCTGAAGCTGGCCCTTTCCTGGGAGAGCAGGCGCAGCACGATGTTTTCGCCAAAGGGCGTCACCACGCTGGATGCGCGGATGTCGAAGCGGCGCTCCAGCAGGTTGGCGGTCCATCTTCCGTCCTGGGGCACGCGCTGTTCCGAGATGTCCATGCCCGCGGTGAGCTTGATGGCCGTGATGACTCGTTGCAGCTGCCTGGGCAGGAACAGCTCGTTGATCAGCACCCCGTCGATGCGGAAGGCGAGGCTGATGCCATCGGCCATGGGCCGGATGTGCACGTCGGTGCTGCGCCTCTTCACCGCCAGCAAGAGCATGTAGTGGATGAAGGCATCAGGATTCACCGTCAAGCTGGCGTCCTGGGCCAGGGTGTCGATTTCCCGGCGCAGCATGTTCTCCACAGGATTGTCGAGGAAATAGAAGAAGTTGTAGATGGACCCCACGACCCTGCTTTCTTCGGCCATGACAAACAGGGGGCGCAGGCCCGAGGCCCTGACCACGGCCTGCTCCAGCTTCTGATCGGGAAGTTCGCAGGTGGCGGTGAGCAGGCGTTGGTCCCCGGTTACCTTGATGGGGAAGAAGCGCAGGGATAGGCAGAGGTTGCGGTTGAAGCGCCGAAGGACATCGTTGTCCGGCTGCACGGTGTTCAGGTTGATGTATTCGAGCTGGAGCTGCTCGGCCACGGTGGTGGCGAGGTCGTACTCCGAGACGAGGCCGATGCGGGTGAGCACCGATCCCAGCTTCTCCCGCGTGACCTGCTGCGCCTGCAGGGCGTAGCGGATGTGTTCATCCGTGATGAACCCGCGTTCCTTGAGGAGGTCTCCAAGTCGTATGGGGTCTGCCATGTCCGCTCGCCCGCCGGAAGTCTTCGCACATCGGGGTGCGCTGTCCAGAAGATGGATTCCCTGGCATGCTCGGCGGGGACAATAACAGCTGAATGCCGAAGAGAAAAGCGGCAACCAACCGTCTTTCAAGGAAATGGCCGTGAAACGCCGATGTGGTTCCTGCGTCCCTGCATGCGGGAAATTCTCACATATAACAGTATTCTAGATTTTTTCCAGAAAAATTGCAAGGGGAACGGCTGTTTTACGCGTAGTTCTTCCATGCCGGCTCGTGAGAGCTGGCGTCACTCCAGGCCAAAGCTCATGGGTTTTCCGCCCTCTGAAGGCGCGGGCGCGTCCCACTCCCGGACCTGGGGCTCCTTCGGCTTGTCGTCAGTCGCTGGTTTGGGCTTGGGCTTCACGGCCTGTCCAGGGCGGGCGCGCTTGTTCGTGGTGTATATCCAGAACAGGGTGACCGGGTCGGGCTTGCCCGTGACCTTGAGTCCGTGGTCGCGCTGGAAGCGCTCCAGGGCTTTCCATGTGCCCGGCCCCACCGTGCCGTCGATTCCCATGCGGTAGTACCCAAGCGCATCCAAACGCTTTTGCAGGGTTATCACCTCAGGGGAGCGGAAATTAAGGTCATATCCCTCCAAGGCGAGAGGAGGGCGCCAGAGCACGATCCAGGCCGGTCCGAAATCACTGTAAAGCTGCCAGGGAAACGCGGTAAAGGGAACGCTCCCCTTGGGCGGGAGGGCCTCCAGGGTCAGCAGGCGCAGAGGAGTCTCCTCCCCCTCCAGCTTCTGTCGCAGGTTCTTGGCAAACTCCTCGGGGGCATTGTCCATCAGCGCTTGGTACAAGGCTATGTTGAGATTTTCCAGTGACCAGGGGCCCAGAAACTCGGTGGCCGCGTTCCGGAGCTCACGGGAGGCCTGACGCGGAGTCTCCGCGGCCTTTTCCTCGGGAGCAGGGGCAAGGGGTGCCGGCTTCTTCACATTCAAGCCGTCATCCGAGGTTCGGTCCGCCAGAGCGTCCCCTGGCGCTGAGGGGCTTTGCTCGTCCCCTCTAGTCGCGGTGTCCGGCAATGGCGTGGGTGATTCCGCTTGGGACGGTTCCGGAGGCGCTGTCGGTTCAGCGGCGGGTTCCGGCTCTGGAAGGGGCTCGGGCTTGGGCGCGGGCTGGACAGCCACGGGTTGCTGTTCCGGAGCGGGCGGCTCCTCGCCCTTGAAGGGCTGCGCAGTCGTTTGCTCCGGCGCTGGTGGCCGGGGACTCACGGCCACTTCCCCATGTCCGGGTGCATCGTTGCTCAGGGGCGAGGGGGTCCAGGGTGCCCAGAATGTGACCCCGGTGAGCAGCAGGAGCACTGCCGCGCCTCCGATTCCTCCCCAGAGCCCGACCTTGCGCAGCTTGATGCGCCGCAGCCTCCGGGCCAGGGTGTCGTCCCAGGTGCCCACCTCCTTGAGCGCGTCCATGACCGTGAGCATGGCGATGCGGCGCTCGTCCCGGGCAACCGTGGCGTACAGGGCCTTCTCCATGAGCAGGTTGAGGAGGCGGAAGTTGCCCGCAGAGGCCTGCCAGAGCAGGCTCAGGGCCTGGCCGTCGAGCTTGAAGTCCACCTCGGTCAGGGAGAGCTTGTAGCCCAGGTAGTCCTTGACTTCGCTCCTGGTCAGCGGCGGGAGCTCGTGAAACACGTTGATTCGGCTGCGGAGCTGGCGCATCTGCGGCTGGTCCAGGCCCGCGCGCAGTTCAGGCTGGCCGCAGAGCAGGATCTGCACCAGCTTTTCGCCGTTGAATTCCAGGTTGGAGAGCATGCGCAGCACCTCCATGGCCTGGAAATCGACGAGATGCGCCTCGTCCAGGATTATGGCGCAGTTGTTCCCGGCCTTGTTCTCCTCGAGGAAGAAGCGGTGCAGGGTGTCCAACAACTCGGCCAGGTTGGCGGCTTCGGAGGTCTGGATGCCGAAATCCCTGGCAATGGCCTGGAGCAGTTCGGTCTTGTTGAGCAGTGTGTTGAAAATCCAGGAGGAGCGTATGTTTTCGCGCTCCAGCAGGGGAATGAGCTGTAGCAGCATGGAGGTCTTGCCCAGGCCCACCTCCCCCACGAGCACGAGAAAACCCTTGTGGGCGGCGATGCCGTAAATCAACTCCTCGAGAATGCGCCTGGTGGCGTCGGTCTGGAAATAGTGTTCCTTGCAGGCGCCGGGAGGGAAAGGATTTATATCGATGCCTAGGGCTTCGTATTTTTCGGAACTCATAGTGACTCCATGACGGCCCATAGTGCAGCGATCGGCAGTGAAAGGCAACAGAACTTGAAGGGGGCGGATCAGAAAAGTTGCTTGAGCAGATACTCTTCCTGGCTCGTGGAGGAACCCCCGCCACTGGAGCCGCCCTGGGGGTTCTGGCTGTTGTAGGTGCCGTCCAGGACATAGTTGTTGGAGTACCCTTCCTCATACCCTTCGATGAACGAGGGGTTGCCCAGGGAGGCGCCCATGAAGGGGAGATAGTACTCTCCGCTGCTGTTTTCCTCGGATGGGAAGCCCGCGGAGGTGATGTGCTGGAACACGATGTTGTCGGGGCGGGTGAAGTCCTGCTCGTGATAGAACGGCTCCACGGCCTTGCGGTACTGCATCCAGATGGGCAGGGCGGCGCGGGAACCCGTTTCCTTGCGCCCCATGGGCTCGATCTGGTCGAAGCCCACGTAGACGCCTGTGAGCAGATATGGAGAGAAGCCGATGAACCAGGCGTCCTGCTCGTCGTTGGTGGTGCCGGTCTTGCCCGCCAGAGGGCGCTTCAGGGAGCGGGCTCTGGCCGCTGTTCCCCTGACGACAACCTCCTTGAGCATGCTGGCCATGACAAAGGCGTTCTGCGGCGAGATGGCCGGGTGGGGCTTGGGCCGGGACTCGTAGAGGTCCTCGTCGCGGTTGTTCTTGATGGAGAGTACCAGCCTGGGCTCGATATAGGAGCCGTCGCGGGCAAAGGCCGTGTATGCCTGGCACAGGTTGATGGGCGTCACGGCCACGGAGCCCAGGGCGATGGGCAGGTAGGGGCCGAAGTCTCCCTTCAGGCCCATGACCTTGGCCCTGTCCAGCACGCGCTGGATGCCGATCATGTCCGCAACCCGAATGGTGACCAGATTGCGCGACTTGCACAAAGCGGTGCATAGCATGGTGGGGCCGTAGAATTCGCCTGAATAGTTCTTGGGTTCCCAGACCTTCATGGTGACCGGATCCACGTGCACAAAGGGCTCGTCCATGACCACCGATGCGGGGGAGAATCCAGCGTCCAGGGCTGCGGAATAGACAATGGGCTTGAAAGCGGAGCCTGGCTGGCGCATGGCCTGGGTGGCGCGATTGAATTGGCTGGCCTTGAAGTCGTAGCCGCCCACCAGGGCGACGACATCACCCTTGGACGGCTCGATGGAGACCATGGCTCCCTGAACTTTTGGCCACTGGCGGATGGAGAGGTCCAGAGGCTTGCCTTTTTCAGGCTCCTTGTCCAGGGCCGCCCAGATGACGTCCCCAGGGTTCAGGACCTTTTTGGCGTCCTTGATACTGGGAACCTGCTCGGTGGCCAGTTTGGGGTTGGGCTGGCGGCACCAGTGCATGCTCTCCACGCCGACGAATCCGGTGTCCGGACCCACCCGCACCGTGGCGCCCTTGCCTTCCACCTTGGTCACCAGCACCTTGAACCAGTCGCCCACCTTTACGTCCGTGGGCAGCAGGTTCCCCTTGAGAAAATTGTCGAACTCCGCAGGTTCGAGATGTTTCAGCGGCCCCAGCCAGCCCCTGCGGCGGGAGGAAGCCTCCAGGCCGTCACGCAGGGCCTGCTCCGCGAACTTCTGATGCTCGCTGTCCATGGCCGTATAGACCTTGAGTCCGGCCTCGTAGACCGCGTCCTCTCCGCTGCGCCCCCATGTGAGATTGGGGTTCTTGGCCACCTCGGAGCTCATGTTCTCCATGAGCCAGCGCCGGACTTCTTCCAGATAGTATGCGCCGACCCCCCATGAGGGGTCTTCCATCTGCTTGTAGACCAGCTCATACTCCATGGCTTTGTCGTACTCCTCCTGGGTGATCCAGGTGAGCTCCTTGAGGCGCGAGAGCACATAGTGCTGTCTTGCCTTGGCGGCCTTGGGATAGCGGTAGGGATTGTAGCGCGTGGGCGCCTTGGGCAATCCGGCGAGAAGGGCGGCTTCCGCGAGGTTCAGGTCCAGGGCGTGCTTGCCGAAGTAGGTTTGCGCCGCGGCTTCAACGCCGTAGGCGTTGGCGCCCAGGAAGATCTCGTTGAGGTAGATGGTCAAGATGTCGTTCTTGCTCATTTGGTGCTCCAGGCGGTAGGCCAGGATCGCCTCCTTGATCTTGCGGGCGTAGCTCTTTTCCGAGGTCAGCAGGATGCGCTTGACCACCTGCTGGGTGATGGTGCTGGCTCCTTGTACGATGTCCCCGGCGGTGAGGTTCTTGGACAGGGCACGAAAAATGGCGGTGAGGTCGATGCCCTCGTGCTCGTAGAAGGCGCTGTCCTCGGAGGCCAGGAACGCCTTGACCAGGTAGGGGGACATGGCGTCGATGCCTATGAGGAAGCGTTTTTCCCGATACAGCTGCCCCATGATCAGACCGTCGCGCGAATAGACCGTGGTCACGAGGGCGGGCTTGTATTCCCAGATTTTTGCGAATTCCTTGGTTTCTCCCACGGCGCGTTCATGCAGCCAGAGCGAGCTGCTTCCCAGGGCGGGTGCGGCTCCGGCGGAGAGGAAAAGCATGACGGAAAGGAGCAGGGAAAGAGAAGATTTCATGGTGAAAAACCGAATGATTTCAGCTTGTGGAATCCACAGTGATTGCAAAAAGTTTTACGATTTCCGTGATTTTTTTCGACATGAGGATTTGGTCGATGGTGGTCGGCTGCCCCAATTGCACACCGATGGTCACATTGGTGGGGGTCTCGATGTAGTCGATGATCTCCTGCATGGTGGAGGCCGCCTGCAACTGTTGACGACTCCTGGCCCGTTCGATGTCCTCGCGCAGTCCGGCCACGAGAAAGTCGATGATTTCACCCTCGTCAACCTGGGCGATCTGCACGAGCTTGCGCAGCAGGGAATGGTCCTCGTAGGCGAAGAACAACTGCTGCACCACAAGGTTGTCGAAATTCAAGGCCTTGATCTTAACCAGGTCGAAATTGAAGCACTCGATCCTGGCGTGGATCACTCCCACGTCCATGATGTCCATGCGCAGGTCCTGCAGCAGGAAGGCCTGCTTTTCAGGGACGTAGGCATACTGCACGTCCACATCCGCGAACAGCTCCTCGTAGCCAAGGTCTTTGACGTCCTTGTAGTCGGAGCCGAGGTTTTCCTCGTTCACCGCCATGCTCGCCCCTTTGAGGGTAACCTTGGCGTGCAGCGGCGGTTTGTGCTTCACATCGATGTCGTGGACAATGATGGTGTTGATGTGTGCCTTCTGGCCGGTGGGGAGGGTGACATGCACATCGTTCACCGCCAGGTTCATGTCCATGACGCGCACTTCCACGTCACGGAAGCCGATGTCGGCTCTTTCCTTGACGCGGGCGGTGGCGCTCCGCAGCTTGGCGTCGATGTAGTGCGCGGCGAATATTTTCAGGCCCAGCACGCAGCTGGACATAAGGAGCAGGACACAGCCCAGAAGAAGGAGTTTTTTCATGTCATCGTGTTCACATAATAGAGGCGCGGTCCCCAGGAGAGTGTCGCGCGAAGACGGCGCCGGACCGCCATGTCAGCCCGTTTCCATATATTTGACGTCATCAGGCCTCGCCAAATTCCGCAGGCTGATCCCACCTATATTGCAACGCATAATGCCTGACTGTCAATGGCGGTTTGTCCTCTTCGGATATTGCAGCAAGCGCCACGGGGTGCGGAAAAAGTGCAAAGAATTGTTGTGCGATTGTGTGGAAAAACATCAGGGGAAAAGGTATATTCGGGATTCAGGTCACTGAACGTTACAGTATGCGAGGCGGAGCATTGGTTCTGCGCCGCAGTGAGGGCGTGAACATCATTGGACAATACCCTGCGAGTTATTCATGACATCAGTATTTCGAAAAATTTCCAACTTCCTGGTCGTTATAATAGTCATTGTCGCCGCCTGCATCCCTGGCAGAGCCCTGGCCAACATCTGGAAACCTCTTGAGGATCGCCTTGTGGAGGACGGATTCCCGCGCAAGGAAATCCACACCCTGTTCTCCAGGCCCGAGGTCGCCTATTCTTCCAAGCCTTTGCGTCAGAAGCTACGGAGCCTGTACCGCCGGGATTTCAGTGGACGGCGCATGCAACGTATCCAGACGGCGCTGCAAAAGCAAGGATTCGCCGTCGGCAAGGCGGACGGGGTCTACGGTGCGAAGACCGCCGCCGCCATCAAGAAATTCCAGAAAAAGGCGGGGCTGGAAGTAAACGGCATCCCCTCCAAAGAACTCGAGGAACATCTCCTTGGGGTGGATTCGATCACGGCTCGGGGGTGGACCTCCAGGGTCTACGACTCCGCGAAACACCCCCTCTGGCTGGCCGAGGCCAGGGCCTTTGGCATCGAGAACAGGCCGCACTTTTTGCGCATGTCCAGGGAGTATGGCGTGCCGCCCGAGATCGTCGGCGGCATCATCACCGTGGAGACGCGCCAGGGAACCTTTCTCGGAGGGGAGCCCGCCATGCTTCCCCTGGCCAGTATGGCCCTGGGGACCGACTACGAGCTGGTGAAGCCCATGTTCAAGGGCATCAGGATGATCGGGGAGCAGACCGAGTGGCTGAAGAGCATCTCCAAGGCCCGGGCGGATTGGGCCTATGACGAACTCAAGGCCCTGTTGGCCCATGCCCGGGAGTTGGGGCGCGATCCCCTGGCTGTCATCGGCTCCCCATACGGGGCCATCGGCATTGCCCAGTTCATGCCCAGCAACATCCCCAAACACGGTGTGGACGGCGACAGGGACGGCAAGGTGGACCTGTTCACCCCCGCGGATGCCATTCACAGCGCCGGGCGTTATATCCACGACTACGGATGGGGGCCTTCCACCAAGACCTTGGACCAGATGCGCACAGTGCTTTTCGGCTACAACCACAGTCAGCGCTACGTGAACTCTGTTCTCACAGTGGCCGGGCATCTCCAGCGAGCCTTCAAGCCAGTGGAAATGAAACGCCCCGGAAAGACCGTGCGCGTCCGCACTGCCGGGGAGCTGTTGCAGGCCATACGCCCCGGCGCGCACGTGATCCTGGAGAGCGGGGTCTACGACCTGGCCGGCGCTCCACGAACCGCCTCTGTTGGGGTACGTTGGCTGCAGGGCGCGCCCGTTTTTTTCGATGTGCCGGACCTCACCCTGGAGGCCGAGGAGGTCGCAGTGCTGATCAGCGTGGCCAGGAGCGCTCCTGTCCTGTTGTGCGCCAAATGCCCCAACCTGAGACTCGTGAACCTTCTCTTTCGCCATCCCACCCCAAAAAGGGGAGCGCGTCCCGACAAGGGAGCGGCGCTGCTGGCCCTGGAGAGCTGTTCTGGGGCGCGCCTGGAGTTTTGTCAGTTCCTGGGGGGCGACGCCTTTCCCGGGAGTCGGGCCCTTGGAGGCCCGGGACTTATGTTGCGCAAGTCCAATGATGTTTCATTGCGGCATTGCCTGTTCAACGGAGTCGGAGGCGCGACCCCCGCTCTGGAAGTGGAGCAGTGCCCGGGAGCGGTTTTTCACGATGTGGTCATGCAGGACAACCCCGGCACCCCTCTGGCAGTGCTGCAGGAAAGCCCAGACGCAGTGTTCGAGAACTGCCTGCTGCGGCGTAACGGCCCCTTTCCCGCCACCTCGGGCAAAAAAGCGGTAAAAGGAAGCAAAGAAGCGGAAAAGGACACAAGCACCATGTTTTCCCTGCTCCGGGGGAATAGCTCCCTTTTTCTGAAGAACTCCCTGCTCACGGACAACCTGTACGGGCAATTGACCGATGCCCCACCGGCGCTGAAGGAACAAGAGATCTATTCAAAACGGAACAAGTTCAAACAATAATAAGGAAAGAGTGAGAAGAGTATTTACGAGGGGGAAACCTCATCGCTGCTATCGCCATCCGTAAGGAGCAAAACGACTTCACCAAAGGGCTGCCGCTCTCAATAAAGGTTCTCCCCCCGGACCCCTTCCAAAGATTTTTGATTTGCCTGAACAGTCGACAGGAAAATTTGTCGATCGTATAATATCGGTTTGCTAATTTTGTATTCTTATGTATACTATATGCATAGAATGTATTGAATCTGGCAATATGCTTCAAAAATGATTGTTCTTTTGCCGAGTGCTTTGTTGGAATCATTTTGTCGTTGTTTTAATGCTATTAACGGAGGTGCATGAGTGAATAAAACATTTTATGTTATAAATTGCACCATGTGTTTTTTTGTTGTGGCTTGTTTTTCAATCAAGGTGGCATACTCATTCGAGTTGCCGGATAGTTGTACCCAAGCTGTAAAGCTTCGCGGTTCAGGTAGTAAAAATTATTCAATGATTATTGATCTTTATAATGAGTGTCTACAGGGTAATTTGAGCCCTGGGAATAAAGTGGTTACATATTTAAATCGCGGAAATGCCAAAAGATTAAAAGGAGATTTGGATGGGTCAATTGATGACTATAGTAATGCTATACAGATTGATAGCAACTCTTATTTTGCGTATGATAATCGTGGCGCAGCCCGTGGTGAGGGTGGGGACCTTGATGGAGCTATAGTAGATTGTACGAAAGCTATTAACCTAAATCCGCAATTTGTTAAGGCATGTATTAATCGTGGTTTTGCCCGGAAGTATAAAAATGATTTTGATGGAGCTATTGTCGACTTTACGAAAGCTATTAGCCTAGATCCTCAGAATGCTGAGGTGTACGGCTATCGGGGTCACGTGCGAAAGCAGAAAGGTGATATTTCTGGGGCTGAATCAGATTTTAAAAAATATCACGAACTTAATCCAATGAGAAATCCCCCGGCTTTGCCGGGGGACTGACTAAGTTTGACTTCCCAATAGAACCGCCACGGTTCCTGTAGCTATTTGAGTATAGTATTTTTCCCATCTCACATAGCGGATTATGATGTTGCGACAAGGTATTATCTACAACGCCAGCATTCCGGCCGCCAGGGCCTGCTCAGTCAGGGTATCCATGAGGGGGCCGTGGTCGTGTCCGGCCAGGTGCACCAGCCCGTGGGCAAGGAGCCTGAGGGTGTGGGCATCCAGGGGCTGCCCGTAGAGAAAGGCCTCCCGCCGCACTGTCTCGGGCGCCAGGACCAGCAGCCCCAGGTGTTCCTGGTCCTCTTCCTCGTCGTCATCATCCGAATCGTCGAGCCCCTGGTCCTGGTAATCCTCCAGAGGCGCTGCCTCCAAGGCCGGGAAGTCCTCGTCGGACAGTGGTTCCAGATCGGCTTCCAGGGTAATGTTCGAGGGAAAGCTGAGGATATTGGTGGGGCCCGGGCAGCCCAGGAACTCCAGGTTGAGTTCGGCCATTCTGGCGTCGTTGGCCAGTTCCAGGTCCAGTGAGCAGTCTTCCAGGCCCAGGGAATCGAGCATGGCCTCCAACACCCGGATCAGGTCGAAGCGCCCCAGCGGGAGAAGGTGAGTCAGCCCCTGGGTCTTGCGGGTGGTGATCACTGCAGGGGCTCCCGCCGCTCGTCATTCTGCTCGTCCCCCTGATCGCTGGTGGACAGGGAACTGGGCAGGGTCCTTTCCAGTGGGGGGGCGGGTTCGTTTTTGGGTTCCGTGGCCTTGGCCTGTTGTTTGGCCTGGTCCTTGGGTTGATCCTTGGCCTGATCCTTGACCTGGTCCTTGGTCTGGCTCGGGTATTCGATGCGCTGGTGGAAAATGCCGGTAAGGATGCGGTGGAAGGTCTCACTGAGCATGTTGAGGTCTTTGAGGGTGAGTTGGGAATCGTCCAACTGCCCCTCTGTGAAGATCTTTCTGGTCATGTTCTCGATATGCCCCTTGATCCTGCTGGGCGTGGGGTCGATGAGCGCCCGGCTGGATGCCTCGATGGCGTCGGCCAACATCACGATGCCCGCCTCCTTGGACTGTGGCTTGGGGCCGGGGTAGCGGTAGTCCTCTTCCCGGACTTTTTCCGCGCCACGGCTGTGGGCCTGCTCCAGGGCCTTGTTGTGGAAATAGGCGATGAGGGAGGTGCCGTGGTGCTGCTGGAGGATGTCCGTGATCTCCTGGCCGAGCTTGTGCTGCGTGGCCAACTCCACGCCTTTTTTCACGTGGGAGATGAGGATCAGCGCGCTCATGGAAGGGGCGAGCTTGTCATGGGGGTTCTTGGTGCGGAATTGGTTCTCGATGAAATATTGCGGGTTCTTGAGCTTGCCGATGTCGTGATACAGGGCCGCCACCTTGCATAGCAGGGCATTGGCGCCGATGGCTCTGGCTCCCGCCTCCACCATGTTGGATACGATGAGGGAGTGGTGATAGGTGCCCGGTACCGCCACCATGAGCTCCTGCAGCAGGGGCTGCTCCAGGTTCATGAGCTCCATGAGCCGGAAGCGCGAGGTGTAGCCGAAGACCATCTCCACGATGGGGCTGAAGGCGAACACCACCAGAAGGCTCATGAGTCCGCTGATCAGCACGAAGGCCGCCTCCACGCCCATGCTGGTCAGGCCGCGATAGGTGAGAAAGTTCAGGCCCATCCATATGACCAACAGCCCCCCGATGAGGGGCAGCACGCTCTTGAGTACCTCGGGGCGGGTTTCGGCCCGTTTGATCAACAACATCTGCAGGCAGGCGCCCAGGAAATAGAAAAGGAACATGTCCAGGCCGCCGTCGATCATCTGGCAGGTGAGAAAGCTCAGTAAAATGTAGGAGAACAGACAGATCCTGGGGGTGAGGAACAGGGCCAGGAGCCCGGCCGCACCTGCCATGGGATAGGAGTAGGGGAACATGTCGGCCGAAATGAAGGTGAGCTTGTCCGCGATGGTCGCGTCCATGGAGGAGAGCAGCCTGGCCGGCAGCACGAAGAGCAGTACCATGGTGCCGATGAGCAGGGCGTCGCGGTTGGCCAGCGGCTTGATCAGCTTGCCCGTGGCGCGGAACATCAGCCCCACCGAGAGCATCAAACCGATGATGAACACGCCCAGGGGGCGGTACCACTCGAAATATTCCTGCTCCTGCGTGAACAGGGCCTGGAGCTTGAGCTGGGTCTGCTCGTCCACGCGCTGTCCGGCGCGGACAATGACCTCGCCGCGCTTGATGTGATAGTATACCGGGTCAACAGAGGCCATGACCTGTTCAAGGCGTTTCTTGGTGGCCTCTGGGTTGAGGACGAGGCTCGGCTCGATGAGGGGGTTCAGGAAGGCCAGGATGGCCCGGCGCACTCGCCAGGACTTGCCGAGATCTGTGCGCAGGTACTCCTCCAGGCGGTTCTTGAAGCTCTGGACGTCCATGATCTGGTACACGTCCAGAAGCAGGGACTCCTCGCCTTCCTGGATGAAGTCGCGGATCAGGATGCCGTTCTCGAAGCGTTGCAGGTTCCTGTTGTCCATGACCACGCCCAGGCGCATGTGCTCCACTACCCAGGGCAGCACGCGGATGAGCACGGTGTTCTGGATTTCATTGTTCCTGAGCAGGGAAAGGGTCTGGCTGCCGAGCTCGGTGTTGAGGTATTCTGCGATTTGCCAGCGGACCTGGTCCATCTGGCTCATGCGGGCCTTGTTGAGTTGCGCGAATATCTTGCCCACCTGGTTTTCCAGGTTCTCGGCCTTTTCAAGAGTGAGATCGAAGATGGGTGGCTGCTTGCGGGCCACCTCCTCCCGCTTTGCCTCGGTGGATTCCTTTTCCTCCACGAGCAGGTCCCGTGGAGCCGTAACATCCTGGGTGGCGACCTCGCCCGCGGTGTACACCTGAACCTCGGGCTCCAGCCTGAGGCCCGCCAGGGCGCTGCAGACCAGGAGCACAAGCAGCATGTAGCGGATGCCGGCCTTGTGCTGCTGGGCAAAGGGTTTGACCGGGGCAATGCCGCCGGAGCCCGTCTGCTGCTTTTTGCCGCTGGAGGATTTCTTAGCGGTTTTGGTCGTTTTGCTCATAAGCCAACACAATCCTTCGCACCAGGGGATGCCGGATCACGTCATGTTCATGAAAATGGATGAACCGCACGCCCTTCACGTCCTTGAGGATGCGCTGGGCCTGGACCAGTCCCGATCGTTCGTCGGGTTTGGCCTCTGCGCCGCGCCCCCCGCGAGTGTAGCGGCCGGGTTGCGGTGGAAGGTCTATCTGGGTGATGTCCCCGGTGATCACGGCCTTGGATCCGAAACCCAGGCGCGTGAGCAGCATCTTCATCTGCTCCGGGGTGGTGTTCTGGGCCTCGTCGAGGATGATGAAGGAGTCGCTCAGGGTGCGGCCCCTCATGAAGGCCAGGGGCGCAACCTCGATGACGCCGTTCTCCATCATGTCCGTGACCTTGCGGAAGTCCATCATGTCGTGCAGCGCATCATACAGGGGGCGGAGATAGGGGTTGACTTTCTCCACCATGTCGCCGGGCAAAAAGCCCAGCTTTTCCCCAGCTTCAACGGCGGGGCGCACCAGCACCAGCCGCTTCACGCGCCGGGAGAGCAGGTGCGACAGGGCCATGGCCACGGCCAGGTAAGTTTTTCCGGTGCCGGCAGGGCCGATGCCGAAGACCATGTCGTTGTCACGAATGGCCTGAACATAATCCCGCTGGCTCAGGCTCTTGGGCGCGATGGTGCGCTTGGGCGCGGTTACGAAAATCTCGTCCTCGAAAAATTTCTTGAGCTCGGCGCCCGGCTCCCTGGATAGGATGGTCAGGGCGTGGGCCAGATCGTTTTTGTAAAGGGAGTGCCCTCTCTTGAGCAGGCCATAGGCCTGAACAAGAAGATTGGCTACAAGGGCGAGGCGGTCCTCATCCTCGCACCGCAGGGTGAGCATGGAACCACGGCTTTGGATATCCACGCCGCTGTCCTTGGAAAGCATTTCCAGGTGTGTGCTGTCCGGTCCGAAAAGGTCCCTGGCCAGAGCGGCGTCATCAAACTCGAGGCTGCGCTGAAACACGGCGCATTCCGTCAAATTATCTTGCATATGTGATTGTTCGTCTCCCGGAAGCACTCAGTCGGCATCGCGTCAAACATGCGCGGGACCCCAAAAGGCGCCCGAGGCAATGTTCCTGTGTAGTTTTGATCCAAGGGCACGAGGCGTTGACCCTGGACAAGGACCGGACGGAGTACTCCCTGGTTTAGATCCCCTGATCGGCGCCACGACCCACGGGCGCATCCGGGGGTGGGGGCAAGCCCCAATGCTGTCTTCAGCACTTTAATACAGTTGATGTGGATGTCAAAGGGAAATGCGGGTGACAAGGGGGATGACCGGTCTTGTTCCACCGGGCTGTATACGGAGGAGAACGGGTGCACTGGTGTCATTTTCAAGGTTTTATGTTGCGTGCGCCCCTCGGATGCTGGATGGTGGACAACCGTATGAAACAAGGCTTCATTCAATGCGCAACTTTTCCTCCAGGTCCGGCTCCAGCCGCACGAGGAAGGTTCCCATGACGTGATCCACGGCCACGCGGCCGAGATCCGCGCCTTTTATCTTGCGCACGTCCTTCACCAGGGCGCAAATCACCGAGGCCTTGCCGTCCATTGCCTGCCACCCCTTGAGTCCGGCCAGGATCGCGGCTTCCTCGAGGCTCTGTTCCGGTGGTTCCTGTTTGGGGTGGTCGCGTTTGAGAATCAGGTGCGCTCCTGGGCCGCCCTGGGCATGGAACCAGATGTCATAGGGACTCGCTGCCTGGCTCAACAGCTTGTGGTTGGCGGCCTTGTTGCGCCCCCGAAGGAGAAGAAACCCGTCGGACGTGCGGAATCGTTGTACAGCCAAGCCTTGGGCGGTCTTGTTCCTGGGTGTGGGTTTTGGAGGAATCTTTTCCTCTCTCCCCTGTCGCGGAGGGGGGGCGGTCTTGCCCTGGCGCAGCTTGTCCAGTTCATTGCTCATGAACTCCCGCCTGGCCCGCACCAGCGGTATGCCGCGCATGCCCTTGGCCGCCATCCTGAAAAAACGCTCCATGTTCTCGTAGATAGTCAGAGCGGGATCGAGGTCGACGCCCATCTCTCCGCCTTCCGGCAGGGGGAGGGTGAGTTGATGGCGTTTCTGCTTCGAGTCCAGTGCGTAGAGTCGCCCCTGGATGGCCATGCCCTGCTCGCGCAGTGCGCAGAGAGACTCCAGGCGCTGCAGTTCCTGGTCGATCTTTGCCAGCCCGCGCTTGAGCTTCTTTACCGCGGCTTTTCTGGCAGCTCGTAGTTCACCGTCCTCGTCCATGGAGAGCCGGGAGAACAGGGTTACCTGCCCCGCAAGGGAGGCCGCCTCGCATGCCGAAGGCATGGGGCGTTCGTCCCGGTCCTTACGCATGCTTTCGGGGAGCCGCCAGGAAAGGGCCTCGGCCTCGCTGTTCCCCTGCTGTTCGGACAGGTAGACGTGAAAGTCGTTGCATTCTCCGAGTTCCAGGTTCCGGTACAAATCCCGAGCCTGTTCAGAGGGGAGGGCGGCGAGGGTCCTGCGGAGCACCGGGGAGATGTGGGGGTACCGGCGCCAGACCTCCTCGTTCCGGAGTAAGGTGTCCAGCGGAGGCAGTTCAGGTTCCAGCCCGAAACTGCTGTCCAGGTCAACGACCACTTTGGGGCCGCTGCGCATGCAGAACACGAGATGCCCCGGCTCGGTGCCGGAGAGGCTCCAGGCCACGCGTCTGCCCGCCCAGTCCAATGATTGTTCGAGCAGGCGGCGCCCCACCAGATGCTTCCGCAGCCACATTACCCTGGCCTCGGGCGTGCTGGGATTGGGAGGTTTTTCCTGGGAGAGAAAGAGCAGGGGGTCCCTGTTGCCGAAGCGCAGCAGCAGAAAACGCCCCCCTTCGGCGTTGCCCAAGTCGAAAGTCAGCACATCGGGCGCTGGGCCGTAAATTTTCTGAATACGTCTGCCCCGCAATAGCGGAGCGAGTTCCAGAGCGAGGCAACGGAAGAGGAAGGAGTCCATGGTACCGGGTTCTTGTTGAGGATTGCGATGAGAGGCGAGACGTAGTCAATTCACGGATAGTGTTGAGAACCTCTCTCCTGCCAGGGAGAGGGGAAGAGAAAACCTCGAGAGTTGCGCTACCGCACGTTGAAGAGGCTCAGGGAGATGTCTCCTGGATTTTTCAAACCGCATACACCGTCAAAAGGCCGAAATGACATTCCGGTCCCCCCCAGGCTGACGTGTGTCGTCGAAATCCGTTACAAAGCGTGCTGCGTTCGGCACTCCTTGGAATGCCTGGTTGCGTCTGCACAAAAACCGGCTTTGGGCCGGTTCCTATCTCTTCGAATCCATGTGACGCTAGTCTCCGCGCAAAGATTCCTCTTCTTCCTGCTTGCTCTTGCATTTGATGCAAAGCTTGGTGACGGGGCGGGCCTTGAGCCTGGGAATGCTGATGTTCTCTCCGCATTCCTCGCAAATGCCGTAGGTACCGTCATCCAGGCGCTTCAGGGCGCTTTGGATTTTCTTGATAAGCTTCCGTTCCCTGTCGCGTAGGCGCAGGATGAACGCGCGGTCAGACTCCATGGTGGCACGATCAGCAGGATCGGCAAAGACTTCCATGGTATCGGTCATGTCTTCGATGGTCGCGTCGCTTTTTTGCAGCACATCCTCGAGCATGGAGGTCAACAACTCTCGCAAGGCGTCAATATCCTTCTGCTCCATGAAATCCTCCTCGATGGTGAGCTGGACGGGCAACTGGGTCGCGTCCATAGCTTGAAGAGAACGATAATACTACAGTTGCACAGGAAAAGTAAAGTGGCACAATTTTTTTTGAATATCGCCCGGTTATCAATTCTACTTTACTTGCTTTATCCTTGATGGAGGGATATGTAGTACAGCATGAGCGTTATTACCATTACCGATATTGTCGAGGCGATCCATGGTGATCTGGACAAGTGCCCGGATGCTCCCCTGGAAAATATAACTCTTGGTACGCATTTGGCTTCCGTGGGGGCGGGGAGCATGGGTATTGCCTCCCGCGTGGACGCGCCCCATGGCAAAGGGGACTACCGGAGCATCTCGGATTTTCCCGAGAGTCTGAGCGCCCAGGCCCTGGCCAGAATGCTTCATAAGCGCAAGGAGATACCCGAACTGGGCGTTTCCACCCCCATGCAGGTCTGCACCATGGCCATGGCTGCCGCCAACGCCCTATTGCCGGACCCGGCTCTTCGGAACCATGCGGGGGGGGATGGAGAGCTGCCAGAAGGGTACTGCGCCGAAAAGGGACAGGATCTGGTGCTGCGTCTGGGCAAGGGGCGCAATGTGGCTGTTGTGGGGCATTTCCCCTTTGTGGAGCGCCTGGCGGACAACTTCGCCAACTTCTGGGTGCTGGAAAAACGCCCCCGCCCAGGTGACCTGGATGCGGCAGAGGCCTCCAGGGTCATGCCGCGGGCCG
The DNA here is from genome assembly GCA_963674665.2 of Desulfovibrionaceae bacterium. Classification (GTDB taxonomy): domain Bacteria; phylum Desulfobacterota; class Desulfovibrionia; order Desulfovibrionales; family Desulfovibrionaceae. Next base: position 161,960 of record CAXXPL010000005.1, read on the forward strand.
ATGTGGCGGCCATCACCTCCACCTCCATCAGTAACGGAACCCTTGGGGAACTGCTTTCCCTGTGCCGCGAGGACACCTTTGTCCTGATGCTGGGGCCGAGTACACCCTTTGCGCCGAGCCTATTCGAATTGGGCGTGGACGCCCTTGCGGGGGCCGTGGTGCACGACCCGGACACCGCCCGCCTCGGCATCATGAACGGCCTGCCCTACAAGGGGCTGTCCGGAGTATTCGGCGCCATCCTGAACAAGAACCACGCCTGATTTGACTACGTCGCACCAGTATTGAGAAAAAAAACGAGTGGAAGAACCTTTTTGCATAAGGTTCTTCCACTCGTTTTACCTTTTCCAAAACTTGATGAACAGGATTTATAAGAGGCCCCTGTCCTTTCAACGGGGGGTGAAGGCGTTGAGAAAGTCCTGTCCGAACTCCGGGTCCACGGAGATCCAATAGGACAGGTCCTTGTGGGCGTATGTGTAGTGCACCTGCCCCATGCCGAAGAAGCGATGGACCACTGTTCCGTGAAGTTCCAGCCCCTTGTATTCATGGAACGGGGAGCGCTTGGCAGCCAGCATTTTCTTGACCATGACCTCCATCTGTGACTGGTTTTCCTTCGGAGTCGCTGCCCGGGAGATCCAGACCATGGCGGGGTGCCCTGACTTGCGGGAGTAGGTGGCCACTGCGGCGTCCTTCAGGGGGATGTCCTTGCCGTGCAGTGAGCTGACCTTGCCCCGGGCCTGGTCGCCCGTGATCAGCTTCATCAGCTCGAATCCCTGAATTTCCCGGGGAAAAAGATCCTCCAGTGACGCGGGGGGGGCGGCCACGGCGGCAATGGGAAGGGCGATGCACAGTACAAGTAGCCAACTTGCCGGCATTGTTCGAAGATTCCAGCTCATGGTGTGTTCCTGAAGATTTTTCAGTAGGAGTGTTCCAGGTCCTTGATGATGGATTCGCCTTGCGCAAGGCCCTCGGCCGCTTTTTGAAAATCCAGGGAAGGCAGCCCTTCGGGGTAGTTGCTTTCATAACTGGCCAGGCTTCCCGACGTGACAGGGAGCAGGGCAAAGGACTGTACAGACGGGATGTCCTTTTCCGGAAGCCCCTGGATGTTGGCATAGAGCAGGAGCAGGGCATACCCCCCGGAGAGCCACCCTCCGCCGATGTCGAAGGTCACCCGCTCCTCGTGCATGGGGAAGAGGTTTTCAGGCAGCAGGTCCATGGCGGTGATGGGTTGGATAAGTCCCTGCTCATTGGCCACCGCCTGGGCGGTGAGAGCGGCCACGCCGTCGCCGCACCAGATGGCACCGACATCCTTGTGGTGTTTCAGAATGGAGCCCAGGTTCTTGCCCCAGACCTCGGAGGGCACGACTTCCACCAGGGTGGCGTTGGTGCGCTGATTAAAGGCATGCTCCAGTCCGAGGATGCGTTGATCTCCGGCAATGGCGTCCTTGCCGGGCGCCAGGGCCAGGACGCGCTGTTTCCCGTCCGGTGAGGGGGAGGCGGATTCGATGGCCGCGATGGCTGCCAGTTTTCCGGCATTCAAGTAATCCGGCCCGACCCAGACAAGAAAGGGGCGCTGCCCCTGGGCCAGCCCGTTCCGCAGGTCATGCGGCAGCGGAGTCAGGGTGATGGCCACGGGAATGTGCTTCTCGTTGGCGGATTGTAAAATTTTTCCAAGACTCGCGGAAATCCGATAGTTGTCACCCATGGGAGTGACCACCAGTGCGTCCACGCCGATGTCCAGAAGGCCTCGGGCGTGGCCCTCCAGGCCCATTGCCTCCCCCTTTGCGTCGCGTTCCAGCAGGTCGATGTGCAATTGTTCGGCGCCACGCTCCATGAAGGACAGGTACTTGATCCAGAATTCATCCTGCATTTCCGGAACAACCACGCCGACACGCAGGCCGGCCTGGGCGTTCAGGGCAACGAGCATGAACAGTAAGCTGAAGATGCATGCGCGCATGATACTGCCTTGTGAATAGGAAGGTGTGAGATGTGCCCCGGTGCGATGTTTTCGCATCTGGCCTTGTTGAATATGCCCCCGTTTCGATTGTGCGATGATACCTTTGGCCGAAGGTGATGGCAAGAAGGGGCGTACCATGGAAACAGTATAGCGAAGCGCAGGGAATGTGCCTGCCGGGTATTATGGCGGTTTTGAGGAGGGGAGCGGTGGGAGGGGCATTTCAAGTGCCCTTCCCCGGTGACCTGGTTGAAATATTAACTATCCGTTCAGCTCAGGGCTTTCAGAATGATTTTTTCAAAGGATCTGGTCATGGCCTCGAAGGAGCAACCCTCCACCCGGGTCCGTCCGGCCTGCCCCATGGATGCGAGCAGGGCGGGCGCGCCCAGCAGCTTGTCCAGTGCCTTGGCAAAAGCCCTGGGGTCTTCCGGTGGCACGAGCATTCCAGTGACATCGTGCTCCACCACCTCGCCGATGCCTCCCACGTCGCTGGCCACCACGGGCAGCCAGGCGGCCATGGCCTCGAGGATCACGTTGGGCAGGGACTCGCGGTGCGAGGCCAGGGCAAAGATGTCGGCACTGCCCAATGCCTCACGGACATCCAACTGCGCGGGCTCGATTTTCACCCGGGCGCTCCAGCCCTCGCCGAACAGCTCCCGGGCCAGGTCGCTCACCTGCTCCTGCGTGGGGCCGTCTCCCAGCATACGCAGGGTGGCGGCTGGGTGTCTGTCCGCGACCATGGAAAAGGCGCGCACAAGGGTGGCCTGATCCTTGGCGTCCGAAAAAACGCGCCAGGCAGAGGATCTCCAGGTTCGAGGAAGGGGCTCGGTGCAGCCGGGTCTCCCGGGCCTGGCCGAAAAACTCCAGGTCCACGCCATTGGGCACCACGCTCACATGTTCAGGAGGCACACCGCAGTTCTCCACCATGGAGTCGCGGAGGTTCTTGCTGTTGCTGACAATCTGTTTTGTCAGGCGCCAGAGAAAGCGTTCATATTGCCGGAATTCAGCGCCGCCCCCGCGGCATGAACCGATCACAGCCCGGACTCCGGCCAGCCTGCCGATGATCCTGCCCCAGATGTTGGGCACCACGGTCATGGGCATGAGCACGTCCACCTTTTCGGAGCGTGAGAGCCGCCACAGCCGGGCAAGGCAACCCGGGCCTGTGATCCTCCCCCGTGTCAGGGCGCGGACAGGAATATCCCACTCCCTGGCCAGGGGGGCGAAGTCGTCGCCGGGCAGCAGGGTCCACAACTCCACCTGGAACCGGTTGCGGTCCATGCGGCGCAGGAGCTCCAATGCCTGGCGCTGCGTGCCCCCAAACAGAAGATCCTGGAGCAGGGCGACGACCTTGATCTTGCGGTCGTGGCCCGCATCGCCCGGAGCGGTCTGGGAAGCTTTTCCGGAAGGACTTTTTTCTGTATCCAAAGAATTTCCTTTGTCGTTGAACAAACGCGGGAGTGTTTCGAAGTCGTGAAGATGTACTTGACCTGGGGTATCAAGTAAAGGAAGCACTGCGTGATTGTCCGCCGGCTTTGTCGCTGCGGAAAAATGCTCCAGCACTTCCGGAAAATGTGATTACTCCGCGCTTCCTGAAGTCTACCCGCAATATGGCAATGAATACAAAGATTAGGTAATGATATGGTATATTTGGTTGTTTCCATCGATGTGGAGGAGGAAGGGTTGTTCTCAGGGGCCTACCCCACCAACCCTGGGGTGGAGAATCTTAAGCATTTGGAGAAGCTGGAATTCCTGACCCGGGATTTCGGCATCCCCCTGACCCTGCTTACCGCGCATTCCGTGGCGAACAGCCCCTGGTGTGTGGATACCCTCAAACTCTGGCAGGAAGAGCGGGGCGCCGAGATCGGAGCTCACCTGCATCACTGGAGCACGCCGCCCATTGTGGAGCAGGGCAGGGGTGAGCCCATGCTCTCGGACGACATCCCCATGGACGTGCTGCGCGAGAAGTTCCACTCGCTGCTGGACAGCCTGGAGCGGAACTTCGGGCACAGACCCGCATCCTTCCGCATGGGTCGCTGGGACTTCGGCAAACAGGTGGAGACCCTGCTGCCGGAGCTGGGGTTCACCGTGGACAGCAGCGCCTCCCCCCTGCGCTATGGTCCTCCCGGAACTGACCGGTTTCTCACTCCGGTGGAGCCCTGGTGGCTGCCATGCACAGGCTCGCAGGGGCAGCGGGTGCTGGAGGTGCCAATCACAGTGCTCCCTGTATGGGGGCCGCTGGCCCGCATGGCCAGGGCCGGGGTTGCGCCGTTTTCCCACAGGACCAGGCGCAAGCTCCTGGCAAAATTCAAGGCAGTGGCCGCCATGGGCATACAGCCCGTGTGGTTTCCCCTGTTCTCCATGAAGATGGCTGCCAGGGCGCACATCAACAACGGGGGGAGCGTGCTCTGCATGTTCTTCCACTCCTCGGAGCTCATGCCGGGGCAGAGTCCGCACTTTCCGGACGAAGCCTCGGTTCAGGCCATGTTGCTGAAAATTCGGCGCTTCATCGAATATGTGCGGGGGATCACCGAGGTACGCGGCGCCACCCTGGGACAGATGCGGGAACTCCTGCCCCTGTGACGGGGGTCAGAGCGAGAGGGGCAGCCTGAGGGTGAACTTGGTCTCTCCGTCCCTGGAGGAAAAGGAAACCCGTCCATCGAGATATTCTTCCGTGAACAGCTTGATGACGTAGGTGCCGAGGCCGCGCGTGTCCCCCTTGGTGGAGACGTAGCGCTTGAAGAGCTGCAGCTGGATGTCGCGGGGCATTTCACCCTTGTTGGTGATGGTGATAACCACCCCGTCATCCTGATGACAGGCGAGGACCACACGCTCCCCTTTGGGGCTGGCCTCCAAAGCGTTGAGCAGCATGTTGCGCAGGACATGGAGCAGCAGGCGCTGGTCCGTGATCATCTCCAGAAATTCACATTGGACGTCCATTTCCACGCCCCGGGCCTCGGGCTGATTTCTCATTTCCCTGCACAGGGTGTCCAGGAGGGTGTCGATCCGCACGTCACCGGGGGAGACGGTGAGACGCCCGTCTTCGGCCGCGGTCATGTCCCTGTGGTAGATCACGTCCCGCAGAATGAGCTGGGAGCATTCCTCGATGAGGTCGCTGTCCTGGAGCCCCATGTCGCCGGTCTTCAGCATGCTGCCGATGGTGACCATGCCTCCGGCTTCATTGATGAGGTTGTGGTGAAATGTGCGTTGGAGATAGTGCAGCCGTTTCTCGTGGCTGATGTCCAACGCGGTGAACAGGGTGAAGATCTGGTCCTCGAAGGTGATGGGTTTGGTGAACACCTGCAGGTCCAGGGCCCGTTTGCCCGAGGAGTCCTTGCACAGCATATGGCATTCCTGGCAGTCGTTGTCTCCGCGCAGGCTATTCAGGATGGCGATGGCCGCGCCACACTGGGTGCAGAACTTGGAGCATCCGCACCCGGCCTTCATGATCCGCGAATAGATGCAGTTCAGGGCCTCGCCCGGACGCAGCCCCAGAATCTCTCCCACGTCGCAGCTCTCCGCAAGTGAGTGGAAGGCCTGGTTGCAGTATACGATCTGCCGCTGGGCGTTGATGACGACGATGCAAGTGGGGATGGCATCGAGCCATGAGGAGAGGAGTTCAGAGCGCAGACGTCTGGCGATCTCCAGAACCTCTTCCTGTTCCATCCGTTCGGCTGGTGCGAAATGTGTTTCCATGATCTCCCTTGTCGAGGGGGGTCTTGACAGACGCGCCCCGGCTCAGGGTTCCTCGGGGAGGATCATCACCAGCACATCGTCGATCTCGGAGAGGCGCTGCATGGTGATGGGATCGCTCTTTCCGCCGCTGATGAACATTGTGCCGCTGAACTTCTGCGTGAAGTGCACGTGCAGATCCTCGGGGCGGATGTAGCGGAGCTTGCCCGCGGAGATCATGAGCATGTTGCCCTGCCCCTTTGGATTGGGAACCAGTATGCACTTGCGCCCCTGTATGCGTCCGCCGCGCAGCAGACCGGTGACGGTCTGCAGAAGTTGCAGCTCGTTGACGGGCTTGGGCAGCGAGACGTCCCCGCCGGAGCTCTCTCGGTAGGGGTAGGCGGAGAGGACGATGACCGGAATGTCCTTGGTCAGGGGGTTCTCCCGCAGACGCCTGATGGCCTCGCGACCGTCGATGCCCGGCATCATGAGGTCCATGATGATGCAGTTCGGCAGCAGCTCCTCGGCCACATGAAGGGCGGTTTCCCCATCCGCCACGGTGACGATGCGGAACCCTTCGTCCAGGAAGAGCTGTTCCAGGTAGTCGCGGATGCCCGGGCTGTCGTCCACAGCGAGAATCAACGGGATTTCGGAGCTTTCGGGACCGGCGATGGTCAGCAGAACGTCCTGTTCGTCCTTGTCCCTGAAGGTCTTGGCCACGGGGATGCGAAATTTGAAGATGCTGCCTTCCTCCTGCTTGGACTCCACCCAGATGCGGCCGTCGTAGTGCTCGACGATCTCCTTGCAGATGGCCAGACCCAAGCCCGTGCCGTCGGTGGTGCCCCTCTCGCCGCGCTTTTCCAGCTGGTGGAACTTGTCGAAGATTTTGGCAACTTCCTGGGGCGGGATGCCGTTGCCGGTGTCCGCCACCCGGATCTCTATGAATTCATCGTCTATGTTGTCGGCTTCCACCGTCACTGAGCCTTGCTCCGTGAACTTGGCGGCATTGTTCAGCAGGTTGACCATAACCTGGAGCATGCGGTCCACGTCCACGAAGACCAGGGGCAGCTTGTCCGGTACATTGGAGGTCAGGACCAGGTTTTCCTTCTTGTCGAACTGCCCCCTGACCGAGTGGCAGGCGTGGAGCACGAAATCCGTGACCGGTACGAGCTTGTCGCGCCATTCCACCTTTCCGGCCTCGATCTTGGTCAGGTCCAGGAAGTCGTTGATGAGCCGGGTCATGCGCTCGCCTTCCTGGCTCATGACCTCCAGGTTCTTGGTGATCCGCTGGGCGTACTTGTTCAGGGCAGGAGCTTTCAGAGCCTCATCGGAAAAGCGTTCCGTGAAGATTCTGCCGGTTATCTTGGCGAACCCCACCAGGGAGGTGAGAGGGGTCCTGAGTTCGTGGGACACGGAAGTGAGGAACGAGGATTTGATCTCGTCCAGGTGTCGGAGCTGCTGGTTGGAGTATTCGAGCTCCTCGTTCTTGCGCACCAGTTGCCTGGTGCGTTTGCGGACCAGGAATTCGAGCTGGGCATAGCGCTTCACCAGCGACGCCACCATGTCTGTCTGGGTGATGATGCCCTGGACGTCGTCGTTTTCGTCGGTCACCACGAGGTGACGCACGCCGAGATCGTCCATCATGTTCACGGCCTCGAAGGCGAACTTGTCAGGAGAGATTCCACGCACAGGGGTGCTCATGACTCCCTTGACCGGCTTGTCACCAGCGCCGGACTCCTCCACCATCAGTCGTGTCACGTCCCGCTCCGTGAGAATGCCCAAGGCGCGGGTGGTTCCGTTCATAACCAGGACGCAGCTGACGGACTTGTCGGCCATGGTGCGCAGGGCTTCCCTGATGGATGCCTCGGGAGCCACTGTCACCATCTTGCTGGACATGACTTCACGCACCGTCTTGATTTCGGAGAGGTACTCCTCGCCAAGGCGGTGCATCAGATCGCTGAAGGTCTTGATGCCCACGGCCTTGCCCTTTGCGTCCACGATGACCAGGTGGCGGATGCCCTTGCCGCTCATCAGCGAGTAGGCCGCGAACAGGTCTTCGCGTTCGCTGATTGTCACGACACTGCCGCTCATGACATCTCGGACAAGGTACTCCTCTTCGCTCAGTCCTGTACGGTCCATGAACCTGGCCAGATCGCGTTCGGTGAGGATGCCTACGGGGTCATCCCCCCTCGTTACAAGGAGACAGGAGATTTTTTCCCGAAGCATGAGCCGGGCGGCTTCGGATAAAAGCATGTTGGGAGTGACCGTGATGACGTGGGTAGGCATGATCCTTCTCGATAAATCGTGTTCCATCGGTGCAGGCGCCCTTGGACTGATGTTTGGATTCAAACGCTTCCCCCTTGAGCGACAATGGAATTGTACCGATTGTTTTTGCATTGGGCAAAGGAAACCTGAGCAGGACATGTGGTGGAATATATTATTTGTGGTTCTGGTGAGATATAGCACAATGGTGCTTCGAATAAAACGGGCAATGGAGCATTGTGTTTTTTTAATATGGTGAAATAATAGTTTTTTGGGAAGGATTATGTGTTTTTGAGCAGAATACAAGGTGTTGTGTAAGCAAACTTGAAGAATTGTCTTGGAAAACATATGAATTGTTTTATGCGTGAACGTCGGATTCAGGGAATCGTGGATTGTATTATTTCATTATTCGCGTACAGAGTCGGGGTGTTTCCAAATGCAACGAAAAGGCCCGCCAAAGGCGGGCCTGAGAGTACTTTCGGACGTTGAGACGCGTGTATCGCTACTGGCTCAGGATCGGGGTGATGCGCTCCATTGCCCAATCGATGTCATCTTTGGTGATCACCAGGGGAGGGGCGAAGCGAATGATGTTGTCGTGGGTCTCCTTGCAGAGCAGTCCGCTCTCCTTGAGTTTTTCGCAGTACTGCCTGGCGCCGCCGGCCTGTTCGTGGAATTCCACGCCGATGAGCAGGCCCCGGCCGCGCACCTCCTTGATCTTGGGATTCGCGATGTCCCGCAGTTCGCTCATGAAATACTCGCCCATGGCGGCCGCGTTCTCCACCAGCCCGTCCTGAACCAGGACCTTGAGGGCGGCGCGGGCCACAGCGCAGGCCAGGGGGTTGCCACCGAAGGTGCTGCCGTGTTCGCCGGGCTTTAGCACGCCCAGGACCTCTGTGTTGGAGAGGACCGCGGATACGGGGTAGAAGCCGCCGGACAGGGCCTTGCCTATGAGGGTGAGGTCCGCCTCAACGCCCTCGTACTCCTCGGCCAGAAGCTTGCCCGTGCGCCCCAGGCCGGTCTGGATCTCGTCGAAGATGAGTACGACGCCCTTGTCGGAACAAATCTTGCGCACAGCGCGCAGGTAGCCTTCGGGCGGGATGATCACACCGGCCTCGCCCTGGATGGGTTCCACCAGGAAGCCCACGGTGTTCGGGGTGATGGCCTGTTCCAGCGCGGCGGCGTCGCCAAAGGGAATGGTCTTGAACCCCGGAGTGAAGGGGCCGAATCCGGACTTGGCCGTGGGATCCGTGGAAAAGCTGATGATGCTGATGGTGCGGCCGTGGAAATTGTTTTCGCAGACAATGATCTCGGCCTGTCCTTCGGGCACGCCCTTGACCTGGTATCCCCACTTGCGCACGGCCTTGATGGCGGTCTCCACCGCCTCGGCGCCGGAGTTCATGGGCAGGACTTTGTGCGAGTTGGTGAGTTCGCAAAGCTCCTTGTAGAACAAGGACAGCTGGTCGTTGCGGAAAGCGCGGGAGGTGAGGGTGAGCTTCCTGGCCTGCTCGAACATGGCCTCCATGATGACCGGGTTGCAGTGCCCCTGATTCACCGCGGAGTAGGAGGAGAGGCAGTCCATGTAGCGGTTGCCTTCCACGTCCCAGACCCAGATCCCTTCGCCTTTGGAGAGCACAGCATCGAGTGGCTTGTAGTTGTGGGCGCCGTAAAGATCTTCCAGTTGGATGTAGTCACTAGCCTTCATGATTTTCCTCCATGGGCGTGCTCAGGAGCACGCCAGAGTCGTGCTGCCCGGGCCGGCCCAGAGGACGTCGTCGCGTCAGAAAAATTGGCCGCATCCAGCCGGGATGTTAAAGAAACAAAAGCTGAATTGGTCCTAAGGCTACCCCCCGGAAAAAAACATGTCAAATGCTTGGCCGAAAGATTTTGATGTTTGGAAAAATAATGCAGGGAGTACGAGGGGGAGCATCCGTTGAAAATGATCTCCCCCTCGCACGATTATTCTTTGAAATGTAGAACTAGAGCTTGCCCTGCTCCTTCAGAAGTTTTTTCACATGGGGCAGGAGACCACCGTCCTCGATGAGGCCGCGTACGAACTCGGGGTAGGAGGGGAAGGGGAATTCCCCGGCAGGGGCGTGGATGACATGGGCGTCAAAGTCCACGGTGACCTCTTGCCCGGCCTGGATGGCGTCCACGGCATCGGGGCAGACAATGGTGGGCAGCCCCAGGTTCAAGGCGTTCCGGAAGAATAGTCGGGCAAAACCCTTGGCAATGATGGCGCCCACGTCGTTGATCTTCAGGCATTTCACGGCCATCTCGCGGGACGAGCCGCAGCCCCAGTTCTTGCCCCCTACGATGACGTCACCAGCCCGGACGTTGGGCGCGAACTCCTCGTCCAGGTCGGCAAGGGCTGCCAGCGCGACTTCGTCGTCGGACAGGAGATTGTGGGTGAAGCGGCCGGGGTAGATCACATCCGTGTTCACGTCGTCGCCGTACTTCCATGCCTTTCCCGTTGTCTTCATGACAGTGCCTCCCGGGGGTCGCTGATCTTGCCTTGCACCGCGGACCAGGCCACGGTGGCCGGGCTCGCCAGGTAGATGTCGCTCCCCTTGGAGCCCATGCGCCCATTGAAGTTGCGGTTGGCGGTGGAGATGCATACCTCGCCGGGGGCGAGCAGGCCGCCGTACACCCCAGCACAGGGGCCGCAGCCCGGACTGTTCACGGTGCATCCCGCTTCCACCAGGTCCTGGATGATGCCTTCCTTCATGGCCTCGACAAGGACGCCCCTTGAGACGGGGTAGACCAGGGTGCGCACGGCCACCCGTTTGCCCCTGAGAATGTCAGCGGCGATGCGCAGGTCTTCCAGCCTGGCGTTGGTGCAGGTGCCCAGGAACGCCTGGTCGATGGGCGTCCCGGCGACCGAGGACACAAGGGCGTGATTGTCCACCTTGCAGGGCTTGGCCACGCCGGGCTCCAGGGTGGAGAGGTCGTACTCCAGCGTGCGTTCGTATGTGGCGTCCGCATCGGCCCAGATATCCCCGGAGCGGGAACTTTTCACCTTGCCGGCCAGAAAGTTGCGAACAATGGCGTCAGGCTTGCAAACGGCGTTTTTCGCGCCCATCTCCACGCCCATGTTGCAGATGGTCATGCGTTCGGATACGGACATTGCCTCGATGCCCGGTCCGTGGAACTCCACCGACCTGTAGTCCGCGCCGTCCGCGCCCATGTCGCCGATGACCCTGAGGATGAAGTCTTTGGCAAACACGCCTCGCGGCAGGGAGCCATGGGCGATTATCTTGATGGAGTCGGGCACCAGGAACCATATTTGCCCCGTGGCCCAGACCGCCGCCATGTCCGAACTGCCCACGCCCGTGGAGAACGAGCCCATGGCGCCATGGGTGCAGGTGTGGCTGTCAGTGCCCACTGTTATCAGGCCCGGAGCAGCGAATCCCTCCTGGCACATGATCTGGTGGCACACACCCCCGTCGTGATGCAGGTCGAAGAAGTGGGTGATGCCCTGTTTGTGGGCGAATTCGCGGATTATCCTCTGGATTTCGGCGTGGATGGTGGAATTAGCGGGAGTGGTGTGGTCCAGGATGAGCACGATTTTTTCCGGGTTCCATACCTTTTTCAGGCCGATAGTATTGAAGGTTTTGGCAACAGTTGCGCCGTTTTCATGGCTCATGCAAAAATCCGGTTCCACCACGGCCACATCGCCCCTCCGTACGGGGGTGCCGTTGGCCTTGGAAAGTATTTTTTCAGCAAACGTCTGTCCCATTGGGATTTTCTCCGAGTTGGACTGTCCTGAGATGCAATCCAGGTTGTATTTTGGCGTGCCCCGTCAAAGGGTAGCTGGCAAGGGCGGGAGCGACCGGAAGGAAGTCCGCGGTGTCATATACTGAAGGCGGGCGCCGGGAGCCTGCTGCTGAAACAGGGCAGAAGGCGGAATGTGGAAAAAGCTACTCCGCGCTGGAAAACGTGTCAATTTTCGGAAAGGTGTGCGGGACCGATAAACTGTTTTGGCGAAAACCAGTTGCCGTCATGGATAAGTGACTTCGCGCATCGCGTTATCTTGCCGTCCACTCTGGTTCCACGCGCTCAAAACATTCGTAGCTTGCCAGTATTTCATTAAGCCGTTTTTCGATGTCCTGCATGGTTTCGGGATGGAATTTCATGGTCCAGACAACGGTGGAGATAATGCTCATGGCAACATAAACGGAAATTGTCAGGCAGGATTGGCGGTCAATGCCATTCTCGCCGAAATACCCCTGTATCTCGCCACGCGCGAATGCTCTGCTGACAGGCCAGGTGAACCATTCGAGCTTGACGAATTCGTGCAGGGGGTCTCCCCAGTCAAACCTGTTGAAGTCCAGAATTCCGCCATAGTTGCCATCGGCAATGACTATGTTCCCCAGATGAAAGTCGTCATGCTGCAGCCTGTCGACTCCAGTGCCGATTGAATCGAAATTCAGCTCAATGAATTGTATGACCTTGTCGTCGTTGTCGAACCGGTAATCCTGTGCAAGATATTGGTCGAGGTACTGTTTGTGTTTTGCCAGCTTCCTTTGTTTCCAGCTGGAAGAATCATTCACCTGGCGGTTGATTCTTTTGAGGTCCTGACCTGCCTGGAAACCAATGGCGTATTGTGTTTTCTCATCAAACTCCTGTATGGTTTCTTCCGCATCCTGGCCAGGAAGGTAGTGGAACAGGCTGAAAACAGAGTCATTCTGTTCATCGGAAAATATGTCGATGGGCTTGTTGCAGTTGACGCCTGAGCTATGAAGCGTTCGCATCACATCGAATTCAAGCTTTTTCCTGTCCAAAAGGCGTAGCGGGGCGACTCGCAGCAGGAGTTCATCCCTCCCGGTTTTGATCCAATACTTTTTTTCGATCGAGAATCCTTTCTCGATCTGTGTTAACTCTTGGATATCCTCCAGTTTATGCTCCATGATTGTCCGGACATTGTGGCAAGGCATGAGGATATCCTGGCAGTTCACCTGGTTGGGGGTGCGCAGATGACATATAAACAGCTGTCATCATCTGGTTTCGTTTCCCGAAAAGATATACGGTATCCTTTCTATAGCAACACTGATGACGCTTCAAGCCTGTTGTGACGGTTGCCGGCACGCAGCAATGAACGGCTGCCTCACCTTGAAGTCAATGATCTCAGCTTTTTTCTCGATGGCTGTAAATTTCGTTTTGGTGCGCCCCATTGCTGGGCGGTGCTTGCTCGGCCGATGTCTGCAACGCGCGATGGTGGAAAAGTGCTTGAACGCTGGTTGCTACGGAGAAAACAACTTGAAAATTGATGCTGGCCTCAAAATCGTGTTTGCTGTAAATTCATCCCAATGGACCCATAATTCACCGGAGGGAACGTGAAGACCAGGCTCATGGGTATCAATATCCTGGAGCGGCTCGAACAGCCGGAGCTGGCCGGGCTGCGAAAGGAGTTTCTCAAGCGCACCTATCCCAAAGGCGCCATGATTTTCGAGCCGCATCACACGGACAATCTGGTATTCATTGTGGCCCAGGGTCAGGCACGGCTTTTCCTGGCCTACGGAGAAAAGGAGTTCACCCTCTCCATCCTCGAGCCCGGGGATATCTACTCCACCCACACCCGCGCCTATGTCCAGGCCATCGAGAAGGTCACCCTGCTGAAAATGCCCACCGAGCGCTTCGGCGAGCTGTTGGCCATGTACCCGGACATGAACAGGACCATGGTCCTGGTGCTGGGGGATATCCTGCGCAGCTCCCTTGGCATCATCCATTCCCTTGTGTTCAAGGACATTCCCCGCAGGGTCGCGGAGTTCCTGTATGTTGCCGCCCAGGACCACGGGGAGACGAACGGCCGGGGCTGCCGTGTGCGCCTGGGCGTCACCATGGAGCAGCTCGCCAACATTGTGGGCTCCACACGTCAGAGCGTCTCCGAGACCATGAGCAGGTTCGAGCGGGAGGAGCTCGTACTGCGCGAGGGGCGCGGCGTGTATCTCATTCCGGACATCGATGCGTTACAAGCCTTTACCGGTGAAGAATAGGCCGGTACTATTTTTATCAAATTTTCCCGCCAACTTCCCGTAGTATCAGAAAGTTTCAATTTGTTTCAATCATGTGTCGGATACCCGACAGACATGCTTCCCCTGGTTGGCTACATTGTCGCAAGGAACAGAACTCCTGTGGTGACAACACACATTGGCGTGTGAGCGTATCTATAAGTTCCAACCAAAGGGAGGACGGCATGGCAGAGAAGTTGGCACCCAAACCCGAGGACCTGTCCATTTGGCCCGACGCGCACCGGATGATCGAAAAGGCCAAACGAGACGGTGTTCAAACCGTGTGGGACCGTTACGACGAGCAACGCAACCACTGTCAGTTCTGTGAACAGGGCCTGACATGCCAGAAGTGCGTCATGGGGCCCTGCCGCATCACGCCTGACAAGCCCAAACGTCAGCGCGGCGTGTGTGGCGCGGACGCCGATCTCACAGTGGCCCGCAACTTCGGCCGCTTTGTCTGCGCCGGTGCCGCGGCACACTCGGATCACGGCCGTGATCTGGTGGAAACCCTCCTGGCCATCGGCGAGGGCAAGACCACGGACTATGAGATCCGCGACCCCGAGAAACTGCGCCGTATCGCCGGGGAGGTCGGCCTGGAGGTGGACGGCAAGGACGACAAGACCCTGGCCAGGGAACTGGCCCAGAACTTCATCGACGACTTCGGTTTCCGTACCAACAAGGTTTCCTTTTCCTGTCGTGTGCCCAAACAGCGCCAGGAGCTCTGGGCAAAGGTGGGAATCACGCCCCGAGGCGTCGACCGCGACGTGGTGGAGATGATGCACCGCACCCACATGGGCGTGGACTCCGATCCCGTGAACATCTGCCTGCACGCGGCGCGGGTCTCCCTGGCCGACGGGTGGGGCGGTTCCATGATCGCCACAGAACTCTCGGACATCATCTTCGGCACCCCCAAGCCCAACACCGCCAAGGTGAACCTGGGAGTGCTCAAGGCCGATCAGGTCAACGTGGTGGTGCACGGCCACAGTCCCATCGTGTCCGAGATGATCCTGGCCGCGGCGCGCAACCCCGAGATGATCGAGAAGGCCAAGGCCGCGGGCGCCACTGGCATCAACGTGGCCGGTCTCTGCTGCACCGGCAACGAGGTGCTGATGCGCCAGGGCATCCCCATGGCCGGCAACCACCTCATGACCGAGCTGGCCCTGATCACCGGCGCCGTGGACATCATCGTGGTGGACTACCAGTGCATCATGCCCTCCCTGACCACCGTTGCCAGCTGCTACCAGACTCGCTTCGTCTCCACCTCTGACAAGGCCAAGTTCGTTGGCGGAACCCATGTGGAGTTCAATTACAAGAACGCCAAGGTCAAGGCCATGGAAGTCGTGGCTTCGGCCATCGAGGCCTTTACCGAGCGCGACCAGTCCCGCGTCGAGATCCCGGGCGAACCTGTCGAGCTGATGTCCGGCTTCTCCAACGAGGCCATCCTGGGTGCCCTCGGTGGCACTCCCGCCCCCCTGATCGAGGCCATCAAGGCCGGACAGGTGCGCGGCGCCGTGGGCATCGTGGGCTGCAACAACCCCAGGCTGAAGCATGACTACGTGCACACAACCCTGTGCAAGGAGTTGATCAAGCGCGACGTGCTGGTGCTGGTCACCGGCTGCGCCACCGTGGCCATGGGCAAGGCCGGGTTGATGATGCCCGAGTCCGCCAAAGAGGCCGGTCCGGGACTGCGCGCCGTGTGCGAGTCCCTTGGCATTCCACCCGTGCTGCACGTGGGCAGCTGCGTTGACAACTCGCGCATCCTGCACCTCTGCGCCGTGCTGGCCAATGCCCTGGGTGTGGACATCGCGGACCTGCCCGTTGCGGCCAGCGCACCCGAGTGGTACTCGGAAAAGGCGGCGGCCATCGGCTTGTACGCGGTATCCAGCGGCGTTTATACCCACCTGGGACTGCCCCCCAACATCACCGGCAGCCCCCTGGTCACCAACCTGGCCCTGCAGGGCCTGGACGATGTGGTGGGCGCCTGTTTCGGCGTGGAGGCAGACCCGTTCAAGGCGGCCGAGGCCATTGACGAACGCATCAAGGCCAAGCGTACCGCCCTGGGGTTGAAGGCATAAGGGTTTAAAAAGCTATTCCGGGGGAGGAGCTATAACAAAAGTTCCTCCCCCCGGAAAATCCTTAAAAAAGGAATTATCCATGAAACTGGCCATTGCGGGAAAAGGCGGCGTGGGCAAGACGACTATAACCGTCTGGCTGGCCGACTACCTGGCCCGGCAGGGGCGCTCAGTGTTCCTGGTGGATGCGGACACCGCCCTTTCCCTGGGGCAGGCCTCGGGCCTCTCCAGGGAGGAGTTGCCCGAGCCCCTGGTGCTGCGCGGCGATCTGATAAAGGAGCGCATCGGCAATGGTTTCATGCACCTCAACCCGGAGGTGGGCGACCTGCCCGAAACCCTGGCCGTGGATCTGCCCGTCGGACAAGGGGAGGGGCGCAAGCGGCTCCTGGTCATGGGCACTGTGGCAGGGGCAGGTGGAGGATGCGCCTGCGGTGCGAATTCCCTGCTCAAGGCCCTGCTGGCGCATCTGCTGCTGGACAGGGACGAGTGGGTCCTGGTGGACCTGGAGGCGGGAGTTGAACACCTGGGGCGAGGCACCGTGGCCAGCGTGGACGGCCTGGTGGTGGTGAGCGAGCCTTCGCGCCGGGGGCTGGAGACCGCGGCCCAGATCGCGGCCCTGGCCTCTGACCTGGGGCTGGAGCGCCAGACCCTGGTGTTGAACCGCTTTGCCGGTAACGCGCCTCTGCCCGAGATTCCGCATCTGCCGACGCTTGCAGCCTTCATGCCCTACCTGGAGAGCCTGTCCGCCAAGCAGCTGGAGTCCGGTTCTGTGCTGGACCTGCCTGACAGGGAAAAGATCATCGACCCCTTTTGCGCGGAAATTCTTTCGGCATTTTCCTAGTTATCCTGAAGGACTGATGGGAAGAAGGGGGCCTTCGGCCCATCCCGGATTTTACACCCGGCTGTTTTCAGCATACAAGGCGCCATGGAATTCATCGCCCTGGCTCTCATACTCGTCTATTCGGTGATCCACGCACTCGCCCACTACAGGCGCGTCAGCTTCGAACAATTTCTGCACAACAACCAGGCCACGGGCCTGCGCCAGACCTGCGCCAGCGCTGTTGCCGGAAACGTGGGCTCGGGCACCATCGTGGGCATTTTCGCCTTTGGTGTGCGTGGCGACGCCGTGGCGATCTATATCTCGGTCTGTTACGCACTGGGGCTGGTGTTCACCGCGCTCCTGGCCGGGCTGGTGTACCGCCGCTCCCGCGAGGAGAACGCCGACAGCCTCATCGATTTCCTGGCCGCGTGGTATGGAGAGGAGACCCGCAAGATCGTCTGGCTGGCAGCGGGCAGCATCTTCTTCCTGGCCATGGCCGCACAGCTTTTGGCCCTGGGCAACATCCTGGCCCAGACCACGAGCATTCCCCTTGAAGGGGCGATCCTCTACGCCTACGCAATCGTCACCATCTACCTGCTCAGCGGGGGGTATTACTCCGTCACGCGCACGGATCAGGTGCAGTTCCTGTTCATATTCGTCACGGCGGTGCTGGTGCTTTTCTATCTGGACTGGGATGCGGTGCTGGCCGTTCCTTCCAGGTTGTACACGCCCGTGAACTACAGTCCGGTGTTCGTGCTGGGGATTCTGATCTTCCTGGCCCCGTCCGCGCCCATCTCCATAGACAACTGGCACAGGGTCATCGCGTCCCGGGACGCCAGGGTGGCGCGCAACGGTTTTCTCATCGCCTCGGCGCTCTGCCTGGTGGTGTATCTGAGCTTTTCCCTGCTGGGGCTGACCGCGCCCCCGGGTACTGACGAGCCCGTTGGCCTGATGCGGGAGATATTTCCCGCGATGTTGTCCGTTTTCGGGATCCTGGCCCTGGTCATGGCCGTGGTGTCGACCATGGACAGCACCATCCTGCCCCTTGCCGCGCCCATTTGCCGCAACACCCGGGGGGACAGGCTCAGGGCCATGCGGTTCACCGTATTCGCCATCATGAGCGGAATCGCGCTCACGGCCTATGTGCTGGGGGATGTGGTCACGGGCCTCATCGGGGCCTTGAGCTCCATGGTGGCGCTGTTTCCCGTGGTGTTCACCGCGCTGCTCAAACAGCGGCCCTCGGCCCTGGCATTGAATATCTCGCTTCCGGCGGCAATCCTGTCCAGCATCGCGTTTCTCATGGTGGACGAGGAGCACGCCTTTCTGGTGGGTATCGGCGTCAGCTTTGTTTTGTTTTACGGTATCAGGTTCTGGGATTTGCGCAGGAGGGACGTCAAGAGGTGGACGCCGTGACGGTGGGAAGCTGGAGCATTTACACTTTGAAAAAGTTCAAATGCTCTGCAAGGATTTGCCTGCGAATCCTTGCCGCGAAATGCTTTGAGAATGTTGATGAAATATCGTTGAAATGGCGCTCCCGGAGGAGAACCTTACAGTTCGTCTCCTCCGGGAGTGTTTTCATCTGACCCGATGGAGGTGTTTTTCATGGTGAAAAATCCTTTGGCTTACTGCCTGGGTTGGGGCAGAACCTCGCCGCTCATGGCCAGCATTATGGCCACGCCCCTGCGCTGTGCCTCGTCGGGGTTGATGAAGCCGCCTTCCACAAAGCTCTTGCCCTGCAGGGAGACGCGCACGTTGAAGGTCAGGTCCGTATCGGGGTAGATGTTCATCTCGCAAAAGCCGTCGTTTTGTTGGGGCTGCATGTTCATGATGGTCCTCCTTTGCTTGTTTACAAAATCAAAGCAAAAAAGATGCCAATTTATGAAGAAATCCCTCAGCGGAAACGTTTTTCCAGCTTTTTCTTCTCGAGTTCGTACCAGTCGTCCAGGTCGGCCACGTCTTCCTGGATCGCATCGTTTTCGTCGTTGTAGCTCTGGTTGAAGTCCATGAGGTCCTGCTGCCTGGACTGGTATTCCGTGTTCAGGTCCATGAATTCGCGCTTCGCCCCCTTGATGTCCTGGATGCGGGCCATCTCCTCTTCCACATCGCGCACGCGCTGCTGCAGGACCGGGAATGTGTCGTTGTATTGATTCACCAGGTCCTCTGCCCTGCGTTGCAGGGCCTCCTTGCGCTGATTGTACTGTTCGGTGAGCTTGTTCAGCTCCTCCACATAGGCGGGGTTCTGCTCGAGGGGGAGTTTTTTCTGATTCTCGGCCTCGGGCTGCACAGGCTTTTTCTTCCCCTTTGGGGGCGGTGAGGATTTGGGGTCATCCGGAGTTTTTCCAGGGGATTGGGGTTTCTTTCCCGGATCATCCTTATCCTTTGGGGGTGGTTGTTGCTTGGAATCGTCTTTTTTCGGTGCCGTCTTCCCAGCTTCCTCGGCCTTTGGAGGGATGGGCTTGCGTTTTTGTGTGAGGCGGATTCCCTGATTGTCCTTTTTGACGATTATTTCCTGTGCCTGGACAAACAACGCGGGGCACATGAGCAGCCCCGTGAGGCTGACGACCAGGATAAGGCTGGGGGCTCGTAGCATGGCGATCACCTTGTGGTTATGGATTCGCTCTCGTTCCAGTTGCTTCTCTTGCACACCGATCTTAAGCCTTTTGTACAGACACTTCAATTTTTGCCAAGCCCTGATAAGGCGAAAAGGGCGATCTTTCCGGCAAAGAGATTCAAGTTCGCACAGGAGTGCGTCGGAAAGGTGGAGAGAAAGGATACGCCCGCCGGAAGAACGCGGCGGGCTGTTTGGGGTGCTGCTGGGGCGAGGTCCTCGGTAATCTCACGAGGCTGCCGGACATCGCTCGTCATATGGAGAAGGTCATTTCTCCTGTGAGTTGTCGAGAACATGCAGGAACATCTCGGGGCTGGGACGATGAAGCGGCATAAAACCCAACAACATGTCCACCTTAAAAAATCAGCTCAGTGGTCCGAAGAACTGAGGCCACCTCTTCGTGGGGTGGAGGAGGCTCCTCCAGTCGTAAGAATTCTGGACAGTAACATGTGGTGTGAGAACAAATACAACAAACAAAAGGGAGTGGTTAGCTAAGATAGGTAAAGTCGGTGGAGAGTGTGGTGAAGGACCAGACCCTTGAGGGAAGAATATTGTTCAGGGGCCAAGAAGTGGAACACCTGGCCATGCGATTGCCGCAAGGCCAGGTGTGCCAGAGGATGAGGAGGTTGAGACGAGGTTCGTCTGCGTGACCGGGACACAACCGGAGTTTAGTTGGGAGTGTGCCAGTTGCAAGAACTGTGAGGAGCAGTTCTTCTGCGTGTCCCTGTGGTCACGATGTATATGAACGGTGTGCGCTTCGGTTGGGACAAAGCGCCGACCGATGTTGCCCTTTTGTCCGCCCCTAGTTGAAGATCAGGTAGAGGATGACCATTGCCAGAACGCCGAAGGCGCCGGAGAAGAAACCGACTTCCATGATGGCGCCGAGAACCTTGAGAAACTGTTCACCTTTGCCGGATTCGGCCTCAAGCTCGGTGCTGGGCATATATGTGATGCGTTTGGGCATTTTTACGTGATTGAGAGTTGCGCTGTTCATTGGGTACTCCTAAATATTGGTCTTAAAGTTCCTTCATCAGCTGGTCTGACCAGAGAGATATTTCTTCTTTGCCCAGCTGTCAAGAACTAAATATGATATTTTTTGAAAAAATATTATTTGTAAAAACAGTGAATTGTGAAACCATTTTTACGAGGTTTCCTGTCGAGCGGCCTTGGACGGTTGTCACCGGGGTATCACGATTACGGTCGATCAAGGGGCGATCGTCCGGGATGAAATCCAAAAGTTGTAAGTATGCATCATGTAGACGGTGGGGACAGTCATCATTACGAACGGTGGTTTCGGATAATGATTACTTTTGTCCGCAATGTGGTCCCGGGAGAACTTCGTGGAGGGGATCTCCTGTGTAGACGAGTGACCGCGCGTGTTTTGGACTTGCCGGAAGAGAGATGAACTCTTCGGATAAAGGCGACTGCTATTCATTGAGCATGTGGAAATGTTTTTTCGATCCGTTCATCAAAAGGTCATGGAGAAAAAATTTCATCTTTTAGGATACGTATTTGTGATAATTTATAACTCGCAAGAATTGTTGGATATGCGTTTGACAGAACAGTTGTCATGGGTTATTTTTCTGGTGGTCATACCAAGTGAGGAAGCGGAAATGCAGACCCAAGACATTCTTTTCAAGGAAGTAAAGGTTCATAAGGTTTCGGACGAAATTGTCCGTCAGATCATGAACCTCATTACTGGGGGCGCTCTCAAGCCCGGTGACAAACTACCCTCCGAGCGCAGCCTGGTGGATATGCTCGGAGTGGGGCGCTCTTCCCTGCGCGAAGCCATGAGCATTCTGGAGACCATGGGGCTTGTGGAGATCCGCAAGCGCAAGGGAAACTATGTGAAAGGGATCAACACCACCCTGTCACTCGACCCCTTGAAACGCATACTTCAGGAAGAGCCCGAAAAAATTGATGATTTTTATGAAATCAGAAATGACATCGAGCTGGCCTCAGTGTGCGCCGCGGCTAAGAACAGGACGGAAAAGGATCTGGCCATCATCCGTGAGACTTTTCCCGAGCAGCAGGGAGGAGTGTTTCCGCCCATCTTTCCATGGAACAGGGACAGGGATTTTCACATGGCCATTGCAATGGCCTCTCATAACTTCATCCGTGCCCACGTTGTGAACCATTTCTTCGATTTCACGCGCGACATCAACGAGCAGATCTTTTCCAAGCTGGTCCTTGATCAGGAAAAAGGGGCGTTGATCATGGCCCAGCACCAGGCCATCTACGACGCCATCGAGGCCAGGGACTGTGAACTTGCCCAGGAGCAAATGCAGAACCACCTTTCCTGGATCAACAAGACCATCCACGAATACGCCGACATATAGTCTCCTCGAAGGAACCTGTTGAATGGGTCCTCATGCGGGGGAAAGTCCTGGGGCCTTGGCGCCCCTTTCGTATGTCCGGGAACCTGGAGCCTCCAACTACAGGGGATACCCGTCGCGCTCCTCCTGAAGCCTGTTCAGCGTGGTCAGCAAAGTGTTGAAGTCCAGGGGCTTCGGCAGATAGCCGTTCATTCCGGCGTTGATGAACTGCACCTCGTCCTCGCTCATGGCGTACGCCGTGAGGGCAACTATGGGGACCGAGACGCTGTGGTTTCCGGCTTCTCCGCGTCTGATGGCCATGGTGGCCGTCACTCCGTCCATGACCGGCATCTGGATGTCCATGAGAACGATGTCGAAGGATTCGTTGCGCAACGCCTCTATGGCCTCCTTTCCATGGGTCACGGTATGTACCTTGTGCCCCATTTTTTCGAGTTGTCGCTTGGCGGCTATTCGGCTGACCATGTCGTCCTCGGCGAGCAGAATCCGGAACCGTGACTTTCCGACAGGCAAAGGCAGTGGTTGCGCGTAATTTCTTTCCGACACTTCCATGGCCTGCTGAAAGGGCAGGACAAAATGAATCGATGTCCCTTCTCCCTTGGCGCTGACAATGGACATGTGCCCCCCCATGAGTGTCACCAGCCGTTTCGAGATGGAAAGTCCCAGCCCGGCTCCCTGAAACCTTCGTTTGTAGTCGCTTTCCGCCTGCGTGAAGGGAAGGAAAAGGCTGTCGATATCCTCGTCCGAGATGCCGATACCCGTGTCCGACACGGTGAATAGGATCCTGTGGGTTCCGTCTTGCAGCGCTGAAAGAGAGCTGGCTGACAAGGTGATGCTTCCGGACTCGGTGAACTTGATGGAGTTGCCCAGGAGGTTGCTGCACACTTGGTGCAGGCGCGCGGAGTCTCCGCGTAAACTCTCGGGGATGTCGTC
This sequence comes from Desulfovibrionaceae bacterium, assembly GCA_963674665.2. Taxonomy (GTDB): domain Bacteria; phylum Desulfobacterota; class Desulfovibrionia; order Desulfovibrionales; family Desulfovibrionaceae. The sequence goes on from CAXXPL010000005.1 coordinate 184,616, forward strand.
CGGAATCTCCAGCCGCAATTCCAGGCCATTCTGCTTGCATGCCGGTTCGAACAGCTGCCGCAACGAGTCGATCACTCTCGAGAGCTTGAAGTCTTCGTTCACCACGATGAGCCTTCCAGCCTCGACCCTGGAAAGATCGAGAATATCGCTCAGGAGTCGTGTCAGGCGCTGACTCGAGGATATGGCCGTGTCCGCATACTCCGCCTGCTCCTCATCAAGGGTGGTTGTCTTGATGAGCTGCAGCATGCCGATGATACCGTTGAGCGGTGTCCGGATTTCGTGGCTCATGTTGGCCAGAAATTCGGATTTGGCCTTGTTTGCCACCTCGGCCAATTCCTTGGCCTGCAGCAGCTCGAGCTCCTGCCCCTTTTGCAGGGTGGTGTCGTGCACCACCGAATAGGCCACGCCCAGCTCGAAGACAGGCTGGGAGAGCCAGTGGAGCCAGTGGTACTCACCATTCTTGGCGCGGCAACGGTTTTCGAAACTTATGAACGTGTCGCTCCGATGGGATGAGCCGGGCTGCAGAAGCAGGTTGTCCTGCAGATCGTCAGGGTGGATGAATTCCGTCAGGAGCTGTCCCACCAGTTCCCGCGGCTTGTATCCCAGGACGTGTTCGAACGCTGGATTGACGCGCAGGAAGACGCATTTTTCAAGATCGGAAACGCAGATCATGTCCGGCGAAAGGGTGAATATCCTTTCCAGTTCGAGTTCCGCCAGCTTCCTTTCCGTGATGTCCTGGGAAAAGCCCGAGATGAGAAACGCCCCGTTGCTGGTATCCTCCTGGATTCTTGCATTCATGGTTATCCAGAGGTTCTTGCCGTCCCGCCTGCGGGCTTCGTATTCGAAATCAAAGACTTCACGGTCTCTCTGGAGAAGCCGGATAAACTCCTTGCGGCGATTCTGGTCAATGTAGAGTTGTGTCCCGATGTCCGTGAAGTAGTCGATGGTTTCCTGGACAGAGGGCATGCCGAGAATTCTTGCCATTTCCGGATTCACATGCAGGGGGCGGCCCCGCGAGTCTGTGAGGAAGATGCCCACAGGTGCGTTCTCGAAGAGCTCCCGATACATGCGCTCGCTGGTGAGCAGCGCTTCCTGGGTTGCGAGGAGTTCATCGTTGATCGTCTGCAACTTTTCGTTGCTTTGCTGCATGAGCATGTTGGTCTGGGCGAGGTCCTCTTCCATGATCCTGCGCTGTGTCACATCGATGACGATGGAGTAGAGCATGAGGACATTCTCTTCGAGGTGGATAGGTCCGCTGTAGACCGCGACATTGCGGACCTCCCCGGATGCGAGGCGGTGCTTGAACTCGAAATGGTTCCGCTGCTGTGCCCGGGCGGCTTCCATTTCCTGTGAAATCTCTTCTGGGGAGAGGGTGTTGATGTCCGTGATGTTCATGCCCAGGAGTTCGGAATGGTCCCAGCCGTAGAACCGCGAAGCCGCTGCATTGGCGTCCATGATGGCTCCAGTGTCCGGGTTTATGAGAATCATCACCGCGTTGTGGTTGCGGAACAGATTCCTGTACCGTTTTCTTCCCGAACTCAGTTTGCTGGTCCGTTCCCGCACCTGATGTTTCAGGCTCCAGTTCCAGAACACGACCAGCGCCAGCAGGAGCAGCAGAGGCCCGGCAATCAAAGCCGAGAGTTGCAGCACATCCTTGTGGGTGAAGGATTTGTCTTCCAACACCCCGAGCCACTTCTCGCGAATTTCCTGGTATTGCCCCGTGTGCTTGAGGATGGCCAGGCCCTCGACAAAGCGCGACAGGAGTTGCTGGTTGCCTTCGATCACCGCGTAGCAGTACGGGCTTGAGAGAAGAGGAGGGCCGGACATCCTGAGATTGGTAAGATTCAATTTGTTGATCCAGTAAATGCCGGGCAACTGGGCCACCAGTGCACAGTCATGGTGGCCGGAGGCCAGCAGACGGAGTGCGTCGGCCTCGGTTTCCACGAGGATCGCGTTGTTTTCCAGTCCGTGTTGGCGCAGAGAATCGTGCATGATATCTCCCCGCATCACGATGATTTCCTTGCCCTTCAGATCATTCAGCTCCCGGATGCCCTTTTCCTTGGCGCGGGTGAAGATGGAGTGGTTGATGATGGTGTGGGGCGGGGAGAAGTCCACTGACTTGTCGCGCTCCGCGGAGTGGAACATGCCTTGAATGGCGTCGATTTTACCACTCTCGAGCTCGTCACGGATCTCACCCCACGGTCCCAGGCGAATCTCCACGTCCATGCCCATCACCTTGGCGATGGCTCTGGTCTGATCAACGTTGTAACCCTGGGGAACGCCGTTTTCGTCCAGGAACTCGTAAGGGGGGTAGTGATAGTCTCCACCCACGATGATGGGAGCTCCTTGTTGCTGGGCGGCGAAAAGAGATGGTGCGTGGGCAAAGAGCGCAAGACATATGCAAAGCATGCGAGGGATGAGCGGATCGAGGATGGAGAGCTGCATTTGTGTCACCGGGGTACCGTCATGCGTACAACGCCTGACTAAGAGAGTTCTGGCCAAACATTTCGGCATGAGGGATTTTATTCTTCGCAAGTCAATGTACCATATCAGAGTAACAAAGCGAAGTGCCAATATCCACACCACATGAATGAGATACGTATAAAAGGGTATAGGCAAATAATCATTTTCTGTGCGGGAAACAGCTTGGCGATTCGAATATTCGAGGGGCGCAACGGAGACGGGCGGTTTCAACGCCCCCAGTCTCCCCGATCCGGAGGGGTCACTTTAGGGACAGGGTGAAAGAGCCGTTTTCGTCCACTGCCAGGGATACCTTTCCCGGACTCCGGTTGGAGCGCATCTGGGCCAGGATTTCCCTGCTCAGGCGGGGGAGGACGTCATGGGCCAGGACGTGGTCGATGCCCCTGGCCCCGGAGTCGCTCTGCATGCAGCGCTGGGCAATGTTAAGGGGTACATCCCGGCTGTATTCCAGAGTCAGGTTGTTGGCCAGTAGCAGGCGCCGGGCCAGGCTGTCCAGCTTGATCACGGTTATTTCCGTCAGTGGAGTGACAGTGAGGGGGTAGTAGGGCGTAACGGTCATTCTGGACAGGAGCGAAGGCTTGAAGTGCTCCATGAGTTGGGGCCGGATGGCGTCGAGAACCAACTCCACGGAAGTGGGGCCTTCGGCGTGAAGCTCCTGTATTTCCTCGGCCGCGAGGTTGCTGGTCAGGAAGATCATGGTGTTGCTGAAATCAATGGGTCGCCCCTCTCCATCGGCGAGAATCCCCTTGTCGAACACCTGGTGAAAGAGGTTCATGACTTCGGGGTTGGCCTTCTCCGCTTCATCGAGGAGCACGACGCAGAAGGGGCGGCGGCGTACGGCCTCGGTCAGGACGCCCCCCTCTCCATACCCCACGTAGCCCGGAGGAGAGCCGATGAGGCGGCTCACGCTGTGGCGTTCCTGGAATTCGCTCATGTTCAGGGAGATGATGGACTCCTCGTCGCCAAAGAACAGGTCAGCCAGAGCCAGGGCAGTCTCCGTCTTGCCAACACCGGTGGGTCCCACCAGGAGAAACACGGCCAGGGGCTGGCCCGGTTCCCGCAGCCCGGAGGTGGCTGACTGTATGGCATTCGTTACGATGCCCAGGGCCTGGTCCTGCCCCCGGATGCGGGCTGCCAGGCTTTTTTCGAGCTCCAGCACGGTCTGGGCGTGGTCCCGGAGCAGTTTTCCCAAGGGGATGCCTGTCCAGTCCGAGATGACCTGGGCCACGACCTCGGGCTCCACCTCGTACCGCACCAGGGGAGCGTTCCCCTGCAGGGTGCGCAGCTCTTCCAGGCGATGGTGCAGGAGCTCCCTGGGAGCCCCGGGCTCCATGCGCAGGAAGGCCACTTCCCGCACCAGTTCGCGCTCCTGTTCCCAGCGTTGACGCAGTGGCCTGGCTTTCTCGTCTATCTCCTCCAGAAGCTGCCGTTGCAATGCTAGCTGTTCGTTATCCGCCTCCGCGCCGTTTGACTGGTCCTGCTCCAGGGACTCCATGAAGCGGAGGATACGGGCACGCTGACGCTCGAGCTCCTCGAGGGATTCCGGCGGATTGCTGATATTGATTCTGACGCGGGCGGCGGCGGTGTCCAGAACGTCCACGGCCTTGTCCGGCAGTGTGCGCCCCGTGATGTAGCGCCGGGAGAGCGTGGCCGCGGCCACCAGGGCGTCGTCCCTGATGTTGACGGAGTGATCCTTTTCGTATCTGGGCCTGAGCCCGCGAAGGATGTCCACCGTTGCGCCCAGGTCCGGTTCGTCGATGCTCACGGGCTGGAAGCGTCGTGTCAGGGCCTGGTCCTTTTCGAAATATTTTTTGTACTCCGGCCAGGTGGTGGCCGCTATGGTCCGAAGTTCGCCCCTTGCCAGGGCTGGTTTGAGCAGGTTTGCCGCGTCGCTTCCCCCGACTCGCCCCCCGGCGCCAACGAGCACATGAGCCTCGTCTATGAACAGGATAATTGGGGTTTGGGAGTCGCTGATTTCACGGATAACGGATTTGAGGCGGTTCTCGAACTCGCCTTTCATCCCCGCGCCAGCCTCCAGGAGTCCCACGTCCAGGCTGAGGATGCGGACACCCTGAAGGTGCTCGGGCGCCTCTCCGGCGGCGATGCGCAGGGCCAGGCCCTCCACCACAGCGGTCTTGCCCACGCCCGCATCGCCCACCAGAATGGGGTTGTTCTTCTTTCTGCGGGTGAGGATGTCGATTATCTGGCGGGTCTCACGTTCCCTGCCGAGTACGGGATCCATTTGCCCGGAACTTGCCAGCGCGGTGAGGTCGGTGCAGAAGCGCGCGAGGCTGCTCAGGGCCGAGGAGTCGAGGTGCTCCAGCACTGGGTCGTTGAGCGCCGGACTCTGGCGTTGCCTGCGGGAGCCTCGCTCCTGGGAGGGGGATTCGCAGGAGTTTGCCGTGGCCAGGGCGAAATTGCCGAGCAGTTGCTCCCTGGAGATGGAGCGGATTGTGGAGGCGCAAGGACCACTGCACATTTCCATGGGAGAGGACAGCAGGGCCGCGAATACAGCACCCGAACGGATATGCTCCTCTCTGAGCTCCACCGAGGCGGTGAGCCAGGCGTCCTGAAGCAGCTCCACCAGGAGCGGGGAGAGGGTGGGGCGTCCCGGGTTGCCACGGGGGAGTTCGGCGACGCCGTGGTTCAGGAGCAGGGCCAGGGCTTCGGGGTCCACGCCGAAATGGCGCAGAGCCAGGGCCATGTCGGATTCAGGCTCCAGGCAGAAGGTCAGCAGCAGATGCTCGATGCAGACCTCGAAGTGGGTTTTTTCCGCACAAAGGGATCCTGTCTGCTGCAGCGCTTCGAAACAAAAAGGATTGAGACGCTCCAACAGAGCGTTGAGGCTGACCTTGAGCATGGGCCCTCACCGGGCTTGAGAATGGCGACAAAAAGGTGACGTCGGGGCTTTACTGGCGTATCACGTTGATGTTCTTGGTGAAAAGAACCTGATTCTTGTGAAGCACCTCCAGGACGTACTCTCCGGGGTTGTCCGTTTCAGTAAACTCGATGTTGGTGATCGTGACATTGCCGGCTACGGCCTTCAGCTTGCCGGTACTCACCTTCCCGTCCGGGGTTGTGACCCTAAGCTCGATCTCCAGCACCTGGCCCGGTTTGTCTGTGTTGATGACATACTTGATGCTGAAAAAGTTGTTCTTCAGGATCGGTATATCCAGGGTGGTTTTCAGATGGCGGATGTTGGACAGCTTGGCCGCACCGGAGCTTTGTTCCTCCACCACTACCACCTTGTTGTCATAGGTGTAGAGGCCGTACTCCAGCACCTCGGCCGTTGGGCTCGTGGCCGCCCAGGTCATCGATACGAAGAGCAGCACGAAGACCAGCAGCATACATGCGATCCGAGGAGCGGCACTGAAGACGTGTTTCATACGATCTGCCTCCATCTTGAAGTGACGCGCGCGACCATGCGAGCCGGCGTTGCCGCGTGGCCGGCCATGGAGTCGGGCAATCAGGATATTTGTTCTTAATACGGTTCAGTCGCTTATACAAGCCCGTCAAGGCTTCGTCATTGATTTCGTTGAAAATTTTCCTGTAAATATCTAATAAAACTCTAGAAAAAAATTTTTGTTATTTATCACACTCGGTTGTCAAGAGCGCGAAATGAAACGCTCAATCATGGCACGGTATTGGCAGAACGTGGGTCGCTAGTGGAGCTAATAAGGCCGCGCAAGGTAGCGCGGCCCAAACGAAGGAGAGGAAGGCCATGAAGAAGCTCTTTCTTATGATTCTGCTGGTTGCCCTGCTTGCCTGCAGCAGCCTTAGCCTGGCGTTTGACGTGACTGTCGGTGTTACCGACGAGAACGGCAAGCAGACCGGTAGCTATCAGGTTGTGGACATGCAGCCCGTGCATCAGGAGAACGGCACGGCTACCGCGGCCAAGGATTCCGGCCAGGCCGACGACCAGGCCATGGTCGCTGCAAAGAACTAATCCGCAATGCGGCGGCGCCGCCCCTCCCGGAGTGTAGGGGCGGCGCCAGTGTCCGCCGCAACAGGGCACGCAAGGAGAAAGCCATGAATGGATGCAAGGCCACCGGCGCGCTCATCGTTCTGACCCTGCTCTTGGCTGCCGCGACCTCGCACGCGGCATACAGTGTCAAGGCAGCCATCGTCATGGACATGAATTCAAGACAAATCCTGTACGAACAAAACGCCGACAAGCTCATTGCCCCTGCCTCCCTGACCAAGATACTGACCATGTATCTTGTCTGGGAAGAGGTGCTCAAGGGGCATGCAAAGCTCTCGGACAAGGTCACTGTCAGCAGAAAGGCGGCTTCCACCGGCGGCTCCAGCATGAAGCTGAAACGCGGGGAGGTTGTCACGGTTTCCGAACTGATGCACGGCATGGCCATACCATCGGGCAACGACGCCTGCGTGGCCGTTGCCGAGTACCTTGAAGGAAGCGTGAGCCGTTTTGTAAAGCGCATGAACCGCAAGGCCAGGGCGCTGGGCATGTTCAACACCACTTTCAAGAATCCCAACGGGTTGCCCGCCAAGGGGCAATTGACCACGGCGCGGGACATCCTCACGCTCTCCGAATCCTATCTGCGCAATTTTCCCTATGCCCTGGAGATCCATTCCAAGCGTTACATGTATCACAACAAGTACAAGCGGACCAACAGCAACAAGCTGCTGGGCGTGTATCCGGGCATGGACGGCCTGAAGACTGGCTATGTGGCGTCGTCGGGATTCAACATAGTGGTTACGGCGCAACGCAACGGTCGCAGACTCCTGGCCGTGGTGCTCGGGGGCAAGACCTCCAGGCTGCGCAATGACGAGACCAAAAAGCTGCTGGACACCTGTTTCGCGCAGGTGACGCCGCCCCAGATTCGTCTTGCCAACAGAAATACCAGAAATTTCAGCAATAATCTTACCACTACCCGGAGAGTACGGCAGGCTCTGCCGCAACCCGAGGTGGCGAGCTCCGGTTACGGCAGTGGCTATGACAATGGTTACGGCGGTGGCTACGGCAATGGATACGGGAGCGGATATGAGGACATTCAGCCTGTGTCCTACGGGGATAGCTACGTGCTGCACGAGAGTTCCTGGCGCTCCACCGAGAAGGCCTTGAGCCGCGTGAACGCGCTGCGCAGACGGGGGGTGAGGAATGTCCGCGCCGAGCGGGTGGATCTCGGGGACAAGGGTATCTGGCACCGGGTGTACATCGGCAGCTTTTCCGACATGGCCCAGGCCAGGCGCTACAAGCAGAGCCTGTTGCGCAGTTTTCCGCTCAAGCATGTTGTAATAGTGCAACTCAATTCATGATTTGATCCCGAAGTCAAAGATTTGACTTGGAGGACGGTCCTGAAAAAGCGGGCGCCGGGAAGTGGAGACCGGTGCCCGCTTTGACGTTTGCAGCAACGGAAGAATGATGAATGATCGTCAGCGAATGGAGCTTGGAATAATTAAAACAGTTAAACCACCGCCTCTGGCGGTGTGACCCGAAAAGGTTCTACCGATCCTGGGTTGATAATACTACTGAAAAAGGCTCTTCCACTCAAAGCCCGCCGGGGCAGAGAAAGGAAGAGCCAATGCGAGAATGGAAAAGTCAATCTCATGTCAGGTGGTATTGTAGGTACCACGTTGTGATCATCCCCAAGTATCGTAAAAAGGCGATATTTGGAAGACTCCGAAAAGAGATCGGAGGCATACTCAGAGAACTGTGCGAGCAGTTTGGAATAGAGTTGGTGGAAGGAAACGCAATGCCAGACCATGTTCACATGTGTGTGAGCATCCCTCCTAAATACAGCGTTGCAAATGCTATGGGCAAGCTCAAGGGCAAGTCTGCGATTTTGATCCATAAGCGTTACCTTGGTCGAGGGAAGAATTTGACAGGTTTCCATTTTTGGGCACGGGGTTACTGTGTAAGCACCGTAGGCTTGGATGAAGCTCAAATCGTTGAATACATCCAAAGGCAAGACCATCACGAATTGAGGCAGGAGCAGCTGACCCTACAAGAGGTTGGCATTAAGCAGAAATCAAAGAGGATGCCCCGGCGGGGTAGGCCCCCTTCAAGGGGGCATCCTCATACCACCGGCTTTGCCGGTGGTACCTGATTTGTCCTCCCAGATTCATGTCAGGGAAAATGGATTGGGAAGCTTGTCGGAAAGGAGGGAGCATAAAGGGGACTGCATGGGGATGGGCAATGAAAAACCCAGAACACCGTGCGGCGACTACCCTAATATAATGGGGCTGAGCCCTCTTTATTAATGTTCAATGGTCGTCCCGTCACCAATGTCCCAGGCAATAAATGACATAAGCATTGATCGCCATGTGTCAAGGGTCGTGCAAGGGCGGAAAGAGGTTCTGTCACCCGATCGTCATACTCCGTTGCTATTAAGCATTTTGGTTTTTTTCCATGCTGCATGCAAGCATAAGGAGTATTTCGTGAATGCCGAGTTCAGGAAGCCAATGTGGTGCAGGGCTCAATTGCGCGCCGGACTGGGACTTTTGCTGGTTTTTTTGTTCTGCCTGTGTTCCTGCACCGGAACCGGGAGGGATCCTCTACACATTGTGGCCGGATCCGAGAGCAAGGAGATCGAGCCCATCATCATGAAGGTGGCTGAAGACAACGGCTTTTCCGTTGCGATGCACTACCTGGGCTCCGTGGACATGATGCTTGAGCTGCAGAGCCGGGATTTCGCCTACGACGCCGTGCTTCCCGCCAACTCCATGTGGATACGCCTTGGTGACAAGGACCTGCACAGGGTGAGCGACGAGGCCTCCATCATGCGCTCTCCGGTAGTGCTGGGAGTGAAGCTCTCCAAGGCCAAAGAGTTGGGATGGACAGGCAGGGACGTGACTGTCCGGGACATCCTGGAAGCAGTGAGGCAGGGGCGTTTGCACTTCGCCATGACCTCGGCCACCCAGTCCAACTCGGGAGCCTCGGCCTACATGGGGCTGCTTTACGCCCTGGCCGGAAGGCCGGAGATGCTCACCGACCAGAATCTGAACGATACCGGGCTTCAGGGCAAGATCAAGGAGATCTTCGGAGGGGTGAACCGCTCCTCTGGTAGCTCCGGGTGGCTCAAGGACATGTTTTTGACCCGGTACGACAAGCTGGACGGCATGTTCAACTACGAGTCAATGATCATAGCGGCCAACCGCGAGTTGACCGCACAGGGCAGGGAGCCCCTGTACGTCATCTACCCCACGGACGGGCTGGCCATTGCGGACTCTACCCTGGGGTTCGTGAACCTGCCGGACAACTCGGACCGCAAGAAGGATTTTCTGGCTCTGCGTGACGGGTTGCTCAAGCCCGAAGCCCAGGCGGAGATCTTTAAGACCGGCTTCCGTACAGCGCTCATCGGCATGAACCCGGAGAACGTGGACAAGAGCGTGTACAACCCGGATTGGGGCATCGACCTCGAGCGTACCATCTCCCCGGTGCCCTGGCCCAAGGCGGATGTCATTCAACGCGCCTTGTCGCTGTTCCAGACTACGTTCCGCAAGCCGTCCCTGACCTTCTATCTGCTCGACGTGAGCGGCAGCATGAAGGGCAGGGGGGTGGCTGAACTGAAAAGGGCCATGACCGGGCTGCTGGACCAGAACATCGCGGGGCGGCACATGCTCCAGGCCTCGGAGCGGGACATCACCGTGATCATTCCCTTCAACTCCGGATTTGGCGGCGTCATGCAGGCGCAGGGAAACAAGCCCGAGGATTTGCGCCCCCTGATCGAGGCCGTGAACCGGTTGCAGGCCGGAGGCGGAACCAACATCTACATGCCCGTGATGGCAGCCATGCAGATGCTTGCGCAGAAGACCTCGGTGCTGCAGGATTACCTGCCCGCAATCATCCTGATGACCGACGGAAAATCCAACAACGGTTCCCTGGAACAGGTGAGGAACTTCTGGAATCAACTGAACGCTGGTTTCGAACTCCCCCCTGTCTTTGCCGTCACCTTTGGCGAGGCCGATGAGAGCGAACTCGATTCGCTCACCGCATACACGGTGGGGCGTGTGTTCGATGGCCGGAAGCACGGCCTCGAGCACGCCTTCAGGCAGGCCAAGGGGTACAATTGATCATGCTTGACCAGGCTCCTTGCGTGGTTATGACAAGACACCGGAGCTGGCGGTTGCTGCACAGCCGGTATGCTCCCCCGGGAAATGGTGGGAAATGCGGTTTTTTTTGAACAACGTCGAATTGCTCTCCTCGGCCATTGGCGCGGCTGTCATACTTGGGGGAGTGTTTCTTGTCCACGTGCCCGTCTGGATCGCCATTACGGTGGGTGTCGCTGTGGCCGCCGGACTGTGGCTTGTCGGCTCCTCCTGGCTGGACATGAGCATCAGGCAGGAAGCCACAGGACTTACACCGGAGCACATGCTGCGGCGCATCCGCTCCTCCCGGCAAATCCTGACCGCAATCCGGGGAGCGGCCGGAAATATCCCGGACCACGACGTCCAGGAGCGGCTGCAACGCGTGTGCGACCTGTCCGAGCGCATTTTCGGGAATTTCGAGGAAGATCCGGAGGACATCCCCAAGGCCAGCAGATTTCTGCTCTACCTGGACCGCTTCCTCCCCCTCATCGAGAAGTATGCCCGCCTCTCCTCCACCGACGAGGGGCGCGCACTGCTCGAAAAGTCCGGGGACAACGAGGAGTTCAGTGAACTGCTCGTCACGGTTGAGCAAGGCTTTGCAAAGGGGTTCCAGAACTACCTGGAAAACGACGTGGTGGAGCTGCGCACCTTTGGCAGGGTGCTCAAGAAAATGATCGATGTCGCTGAAATCGGAAAATGAGCAGATGTCGTATCCGCAGGATTATCAAAGGTCTCGTGACGAACACGAAGAGCGGCACAAGGGACGGTAGGCAGAATCGCCGCCACAGGCGACACAATACTAGCGAGGAATGAATGAACAAGAAGCTGCTTGCCGGGATTCTGTTACTGGCCGCGGCAGCCGGTGTGGCCGTGCTCTTCGGCATGCAAGGGCTTTCCGGTACGCCGGAGATCGTGAAGATCTATTACGGCAGCGAGAAAAAGGGCCTTCTCCACGATCAGGAGCTCATCGAGCACCTGGAAAAGGAGTATCACCTCACTGTGGATGGCTCAAAGATGGGCAGCCTGGAGATGAGTCAGGCATCTCTCGACGGAGTGGATGGTGTCTGGCCCTCCAGCGAACTGGCCGCGCTGGTGTTCAAGGAGCGCAAGCCCGGTCTGGCCCTGAAGCAGAGCAACATCTTCAATACTCCCATAGTGTTCTATTCCTGGCCGGAGATCACCCGGGCTCTCATGGATCAGGGTGTGGTGGAGAAGCGCCAGGATCTCTATTTCGTGGTGGATACGCGTAAGTACCTGGACATGGTGCAGGAGGGGCGCACTTGGAAGTCCCTGAGCCTGCCCAGGCAGAACGGAGTGATTTCAATCCTGTCCACGGACCCCACAAAAAGCAATTCCGGGTTTCTGGTCTCGGGCCTGATCTCCGTCATCCTCAACAACGGGGCCATGGTCAATGACGGGAACGTCCAGGATGTGCTGCCCCGGGTGTTGGACATTTACAAACACATGGGCTTCATGGAAAACTCCACGGGGATCCTGTTCGACAAGTACATCAAGCAGGGGCAAGGGGCTTTTCCCCTCATCGCGGCCTACGAAAACCTGCTCATCGAATTCTACAACGCCTACCCGAGTTATCAGGGCCAGATCAAAAAGCTGGTGCGGGTGTTGATCCCGGAACCCACGGTGTGGAGCGAGCACCCCTTTCTCGCTCTGAGCGAAAAGGGGGAGCGTCTGCTCGCCGCGTTGCAGGATCCTGTGGTTCAGGAGCTGGCCTGGGAGCGCTACGGCTTCCGCTCCGGCGTCATGGGCATCAACAACGACCCCGCCATTCTGAAGCAGGTGGGGTTGCCAGAGCGCATCGACTCCGTGACCCCCCTCCCGGCACCGGAGATCATGGAGCGGATTCTCGGAGCCCTGGAATAGCCGGGGCTGACAGAGACTGGCGCTGTCCGCTACCCTTGGCGCGCCCCTTGTGATATCATTCGTAGGGAGCGCGCTCAGGATATTATCCAAGGCAATTCTTCACCTTCTTTCTCACGGAGACAACAATGGCAGAGCACGACAACGCGAACGAATCCAGCAGCCCCGCGGATCTGCTGCATGTTTCGGACATCCAGGTGACCACTCCCCCTGACGCTACGCAATTGCTCCCCGCGGTCCTGAAGCCGCCCCAGGGAATCGAGCCCGTAGAGGTGCAAAAGGCCGAGGACAACGCTCAACTCATTGTGGCGCGAATCATCGAGGACCCCGAGGATCGGGACGCCCTGCGCTCTGCGGTGAATCTCGGCGAAGGCGTGCAGGGCAAGGCCAACGATGAGTTCAAACTGCTGCGTACATCCATGGGCAGGGTCATGGAGCGGATGAAACAGACCGGGCAGAGCACCTCCATCCCCAATGACCTCAAGCAACTGCGCGAGGTCATGGACAGCATCAACCCCTATCCGGCCATCGAGCAGATCAAGAAGGCCCGCACCGCTGGTTTTTTCAGCAGACTGTTGCGCAGCGTGCCCGGCGTGGGCAAGATTTTGGCGGACATCGCCAGGCGCTACGAGTCCGTGCAGACGCAGATTGACGTCATCATACAGTCCCTTGAGAGCGGCACGGACAAGCTCCTGGAGAACAGTCTTGAGTTGGAGGAGCGCTACAAGAACCTCAAGAACCTGCAGCAGACAGTGAAGCTGGGAGCCTACGAACTGCAGTTCGTGCTAAAGAAAGTCGACGAGGCAAAGCCTCGGGTGAGCGACCCGCTGAAGCAGCAGGCTCTTGCCAAGGCCGAGGCCAAGGTGGTTCGCCGTCTGCAAAATCTAAAAGTGACGGAGAACGCCTTTGCCCAGTTCTTCGTGACCATGAACGTGACCCTGGACAATCACGAGAACCTTCGCGAGGCCGTGCGCTCCATGATCGACCTGGTGCGTCCGGTGCTGGAAAACGGCCTGGCCTTGCAGATCGCCCAGCAGGACGAGAAGCAGATTGCCGAGGCCCTGGAGAGCACCCAGGACTATCTGGGGCAACTGATGGTCAACGTGGCCGAGGAGTCCATGGACAACGCCGCCCAGGTGGCGAGGGTGGCCAACCAGCCTCTTGCCAGGTTTCAGGACCTGATCAAGGCCTACAAGATCCTCACCACCCGCATGGACGAGGCCCAGAAGGTGGAGAACGCCATGATCGCGGCGGCCAGGAAGAACATCGACCAGTTGGAGGTCATAACCTCGGATCTGGAAAAGCGCGCCGAATCCCAGGAGATAGCCAGGGAATCCACCAGCACTGTCTAGAGTATTTAACAGTCTGTCGAACTTAACTCAGCATCAGCGTGCCGTGAATGGGGGCTGATGCTGAGTTTACATTCAAGAAAAATCTTCTTAGATTTGTTTTTGAACCTGCAAAGCGTATTTTGAGCCCCAAAACCCCTCAGGTGTCGTTTTTTAGGCGCATTTCAACTTAAATAGCCGCTTCATATTGTAAGCCAAGCACACAAGCTTCCATTCCCCAGACACTTTTTCTAGACCTCGAAGGAGAAATTGGCGAAAGCCCAAAGTATGTTTAATGATCCCAAAAACCGGCTCAACACTTTGCTTACGCAATGAGTACAGTTGTCTTCCTTTCTCGCCGTCGAGTTTTTCACGCATCTTTCGCAAGTATGGATCCGTAACGGATTTTTCGGTTTTCTTTTTTTCTGGCCGATAGTCATATTTCAGTTGGCTCATCCGGCATGGCGGAACAAACGGATCTACGCACAATTCCTCTACTTTTTTACAGGCTTCAATGTTGCAATATCCCGTGTCCGCCAGCACCGCCACAGGCTGGCCCACGTCGTCCATAACGCCAACGACCGCAGGCAAGAGCTCATTCCTGTCTGAGCCGTTGTTCGTCACATAGCTGTGCAGAACCAGTTGTGAACCATCGGCATCTACTGCGGCTTGGCAATTGTACGACTGTGTGTAGTCGCTCTTATTGGTCTTGCGCATGATTCGCGAGTCTTCATCAGTCATGTTTATCGACTCCGAATCCTTGGGATCATCCTGGGGCGGCTTGGGAGCGCGGCCTCTGTGCTGCCCCGTTCGTTGCTCCCGAGCCCTACGCTTGCGTTCGAACTCGGCGTTTTCGGATTCGGCGCGTTTGCGTGAACGCTCTTCCAACTTTTTTTGGGCCGCTTGCATTTTGCCCAGCAACTTCTCACGCCGAGCGAGTTCTTGTGGGATCCGCTGTCCATCGTCATCAGACGAGGAGTCGGCGTGCTCTGCCTGGGCCATTAGTTCGGCGATGTCGTGCGTCAGCTTCTGCTCAAGCTCACATGCCCTTTTATGCTTAATGTTTTTATATTTTGAAGCGTTGGCTTTGATGTGCGTCCCATCGACGCTGATATTTCCTACTTTGAGTAGCTTTAGTTCACCGGCGAGCTTGAGTATTTCCAAAAAAGCGGCGCTGACCGCTTCAAAGTTCTTGCGGCGGAAGGAGCAAATCGTGTCGTGATCTGGGTGCGTGTTGCCCGTTAAATAACGAACGGCAACATCCCGATAGGTGGCCCGCTCAATTTTACGCGAAGAGAAAACGCCATTTGCGTAACAATAAATCAATAAAGCCAGCATCATACGCGGCGGATACTGCTTCGAGCCGGTTCCACGCGCGTTTACTTGAAAACTATCGGTCGGAGCAAGCTTCACAGCCTCCAACACAAAATGGACCATGTCGTCGTCGGGGACCCAGTCTCGCATGTCCGGGGACAGTAACAAGGGCCTATCTCTATCGATGTCTCTAAATCGTGTGCTCATAAAAATAACATAACAGATTGATATTAAAAAGTAAAACTTAAGTCCGACAGTCTGTTAAACTTTGAAAAAGTTCAAATGCTTTGCAAGGATTTACCTGTAAATCCTTGCCGCGAAGTGCTTATAGGCTGGCCTTGCCAGCCGTTGAATAAGCATTTCAAGCGTTAAATGCTCTAGAAGTTTGCTTGATGAGCGACCTGCGGGGGGAAACCCTTTTGGCAAGGAATTTTCCCCCCCGCATTTCCCCTTGTTCGGTCCTTGCTCTAACCATCCTTTGTGCCTTGACAATTTTGCACGATTGGGAAAAATCATCTGATCGGGCCGTTGCCTGAAGACGGCTCATCAAACCGATCCTGCAATCTCGAGGTGCACAGTGCGGATTTCCTTCAACGCTCCGGTTACTTTGGGCCTGGTCTTCGGCTCGCTGGCGGTGCTGGCCTTTGCCATGCTGGACCCCGGCATCGTCCGGGAATACTTCTCCTCTCCCGTATCCCTGCGACAACTCTCCGTCCTCAAGGCCCTGTCCCTGGTCACTTATGTCTTTGGGCACGCGGACTGGCAGCATTTCACGGGCAACGCGTTCTTCATCCTGCTCATCGGCCCCGCTGTGGAGGAGAAATACGGCTCCAAGGTGCTTGTACTGCTGATGCTTTTCACCGCGCTGCTCACTGCCGCGCTCTCGGCCCCGCTCTTTTCCACCGGGCTCATGGGTGCCAGCGGCATAGTGTTCATGCTGATCATCCTGAATTCCATCACCAACGTGCGGGAAGGGGACATCCCACTGACCTTTCTGCTGGTGCTGGTACTCTTCCTGGGGCGCGAGGTGGTGCAGATCGTGCGACAGGACAACATTTCCCAGTTCGCGCACATTATCGGTGGCTGTTTGGGCGGTGCCTTCGGACTCGTGTTCAACAGGAAAAAGGTCAACGGCGAGCGGCAAACGGAAACCACTCCCCAGCCCGGGAAAGCGGACTGAGGAGCGGCTTGGTACCTGTCTGAGGCGCGGTAAGTCCTTCTATCGCGAGAGGGTTCAGGCTATCTGCATCCCCTGGTCTGTGTTGGATATTTTCAGTGCCTTGGCCACGGCTTCCGCATCCCAGCTGATTTCGATGGATACCTTTTCCCTGTCCTTTTTCTTGGAAACCTTCATTTCGAAATCAACAACGCTCGGCGGGGTGAGGCTCAAGGATTCCTGTCCCAGCTGAAAGCTGACCGTGCCGTTCTTCAGTGAAGCCACGAGCTCCTCCAGTTTGCCGACCACCTGGTCCAGTGGCATGATGCTGTCCAATTTCAGTTTATCCTTGCTCATGGTCGTATCTCCTTGATGTGAATGTCTGAAGAAAATGCTGCGAAAACATGGTATTGTTGCAATGCTCGATCATTTTCCGTCTGTTTCCCCTGGAGCTGATGCTGCTGCTATAAAGAAGCTGAATTTGTTCTGTTTTCGTTCATCTGGTAGTGAAACGTTACTAGCAATCTAATATTCGTTAAGGATAATAATGCATTAAAAGTGTAGCTTCATTTCCATATAAGTCTTGATGGGTGTTCTTGACTACCGGTAATGGTAGTATGGACTATATCCCGCGTCAATGAAGCGATACTGCTTATTTCCATGCCATCCGGTTTTCCGTGAATGCATTGGCCCTGGATCGTCAAGGAGCGGGAAATGGGCCGGTAGATATGTCCTGGTCAGACATGTTATCCCAGCTCCATCGTTATGCGGCCGTTTGACCGGCGTGGCACAGGCGGGTGCCTCAATTGCTCGGGACCGTGGCCACCTCGATGATTTCGGCTCCCTTTTCCGCATGATAGGGTTTTCGTACACAAGAGTTCCCGGCCAATTCCTTTGCCGCCTTTTTCACTTCCGCCACCCGGTTGGAGAGCATCTCCATGTTGAAGGACGGTGAGAAGTCGCAGTCCACGACGCCTATTGACAGCGATGCCAGGGGATACCGGGATGTTTTTCCGTCTCGCCCCTTGCCGATGATGTACCCGCGTTCCAGGTCCTCACGGCGGTACAGGGTCGGTGTCTGGCTGGCGAACTCCCGCAGGGCGTGTTCGCAGATCGTGGCGGCGCGTTCCGGGTTGGCCAGGATCACGAAGTCATCGCCCCCCACGTGCCCGACAAAGTCGTCCTTGTTACCGAACAGGGTCGTGGCCTGACCCAGTACGTGGGCGGTTAGCAGGATGATGCGGTCACCCCGTTCGAACCCGAAGACATCATTATACACCTTGAAATTGTCCAGATCCACGTAGATCAGGCTCGTGGGGGTGCGTTTCTTGGCGCGGGCTTCGATTTCTGTTTCGATGCTCACGTTCCCCGGGAGCCCTGAGAGCGGATTGGCGCCCTTTGCCAACTCCACCTGCTTCTGGGCAAGGGTGTCGAGCATGCGTTGCACAGAGACCACGCCCAGCAGCTTATCGTCACTGGTTACGATGATGTCGTCGTATATCTTGGTATTATCCCTTTCCATGGCCTTGCGCGCCACCTCTTCCATGGGCAGGGTTTCGTCCACCACCAGCGGGGCCATGTCCATGATCCTGGACACCTCGCGGGAGTAGTACAGGGACATGCCGAACTGGGTGCTCAGGGAACGGTCCATGGAGTACTGCATCAGCAGCCCCACGGGCCTCTTGTTCTGAACCACGACCACGGAAGTCTGGGGCGGCTTGTCCTTCAGCAGTTCCTTGATCCCCTTCACCGGAGTGTGGGGGGGGACCACGATGGACGAGGAAGCCAGCTCCCTGATGGGGAGGGAGCACTTCCAGATCTGGAGATTCTCCTTGCTGAAAGTGGCCTTCAGGGGGATGTCCACGGGCTTGTCGCTCTTATAGGGGGAGGGGAGGGCGAGGTAGTTGCCCTGCCCCCCGTATATGCCCATGGACACCAGGGAGCTGAATTCTGTTTCCGCCTGGATGCCCACGGCGATGATCCTGGAGTTGATGCGGTGGGCTAGAAATGCCAGGGATTCCACGAGCACCCTTTTGAAGGGGTCCGAGTCGATGTTGTCGATGATGCTGATGTCGATCTTGATGTAGTCCGGCCGCAGCTGCGAAAGGAAGCGCAGGCTGGATTGGCCGGTGCCCACGTCGTCCACGGCGATGTGGAAGCCGGTGAGGCGGAAGGTTTCCAGCATCTTGATGAAGTACTGCATGTCGTGTACGCGGTGGCGCTCCGTGAATTCGAGGATCACGTTACCGGTCTGCAGGCCGGCGTCGCGCACCTCCTGGGCCACGGCTTCGGCCGTGAAATTGGGGTCGCTGAGACTCGACGGATGCACGTTGATGAACAGGTGCTGGCCATCCTCGATGTCGCCGAGGCGGGAGAGCGCCAGGTGCCTGCAGTGGCGGTCCAGGCGGAGGGATTCGCCGGTCTCGTCCGTGTACTTGAAGAGCAGCTCCGGCAGGTGGAAGAAGCCGGTCTCCGGGCCGCGCATGAATGCTTCCCAGCCCATGACCGAGCCGTCCTCAAAGCTGATCACCGGCTGGTAGAGCATCTTGATGCGGTTGCCCTCCATGAGCCACTGGAATTCGTCGTGCAACGGCAGGCAGTCGTATTCCTTGGGCTGGGCCGCGATGCGCCTTGCCTGGCAATAGGCGCGAAACAGGCTGTCCTGGAACTGATCCTTGCGCCAGGCTTCGATATGGGAGTACCCGGCCAGGAGTTCGTACTTGGAGTTGCCGGTGGAGGCGTATGCCAGGTTCACCTTTTCGTGCACCTGCAGCCTGAAGAGATGCGTGGCGCTGGCAAAGGATGTGAAACCGTCCTTGATTTCGAAGAAGATCACCATGGTGTCCGCGCCCGTGCGGCAGGGAAAGAGCACCTTGGCATGATGGTAGAACTCTGGCACGAGCTTGACGGCCTCGAATTCGAGGCTGTCCAGGATCTGGGGGCCCAGGCTCTCGGGGTTCCCCTGGGTCAGGGTGAAGAAATCCTTTATTTCCAGCGTCACCAGGCCGATATGCGTCCTGCCGAAAAGGCGTGAAAGCTTGCGGATCTCATCGGGTTTGAGGAAGTGCAGGGAAAAGCGCCCGCCTTCAGGCTGTTCGTGAGGGTCCTGGAGGTAAGATAGTTTTTCGGAGAAGAATTTTTTCAGACCGGCCATGCCGTATCCGCCATGATTGAAACTGCCGATTTCTGAGCGCAGGTTTCGCAATAGAGAGCCAGGTACTGTTTTCGAATGATTCATTCATGAGAACCCTACCCTTGACAAGTTACATGCAGGTGACATGCGGCAAACTATTCATGGGCAAAGAGGGTGCTGCGCAGTGACGGCGGACAGACCCCGTCAAGAAACGGTTTCGGCCTTTTTCCTGAACAGCAGCGAGCCCACGATGGCCGTGAAGG
Source organism: Desulfovibrionaceae bacterium (assembly GCA_963674665.2). Taxonomy (GTDB): domain Bacteria; phylum Desulfobacterota; class Desulfovibrionia; order Desulfovibrionales; family Desulfovibrionaceae. The sequence continues at coordinate 204,221 of CAXXPL010000005.1, forward strand.
GTGCCACGGTCACCAGTCCGAAACTTCCAACCAGGGTCTTCAGGATCTCCGAGGACACGTAGATCAAGTTGAACAGGTTGGCCAGGGGCACGCCCTGGGCCATGAAGGCCATGAACAGGGTGATGTAGCCTCCGGAATAGGCCAGCAGGAGGGTGGTGGTCATGGTGCCCACCACGTTGCGCCCCACCGAGATGCCGGAGCGCAGGATCTCCATGCGGGTCATTTCCGGTCGCTTGAGCACCACCTCGTGCTGGCTGGAGGCCACGTCCATGGCCAGGTCCATTACGGCTCCGGATGCGGCGAGAAACACGGCGGCTATGAATATCTCGAACAGGTCCAGATGGGGGAAGCCGGAGTAGAGCATGGTCTCGGCAAAGGGCAGCACCGCGCCGTGCACCTTGAACGCGCCGGTGAAATATATGGCCAGGCCGCAACTGGCGAGCACGCCGAGGAAGGCACCCAGGAAGGCCACCACCCCCAGCCTGGTGAGCCCGGCCACCAGGAAGATGATCACGGCGCAGAGAATGGCCACCACCCCCAGGGTGAGCAGCATGGGGTCGTACCCTTTGAGCAGCATGGGGATCAGCAGTTTCCAGAGGGCCAGGGCGGTGAAGATGAATGAAAGCAGGGCCTTTGCACCGGTGAACCCGCCGAAAACCAGCAGCAGCAGGGCGAACAGGCCGAACAGTTGGAGCTCCAGCCCCAGTCGGTAGTGGTCCTGCGGCAGGGCGTTGATGATATTACCATCCTTGTCCAGTGTGAGCACCACCAGGGCCGTATCACCGGGAGAAAACAGTTTGTCCTTGTCCATCTGCCCCAGCAGGGGGTTCATGCCCGTGACTTTACGTCCCTTGAATTTTCCGTCGAGCAGCTCAAGGGTAACATTTTGATCCCCCTGCTTGACGATCCCGAACTGTTGCACCTCTGAGTTGTCGGTTTCGAGAACCTTGCCGCGGCAGCGTTCGGTGTTTGGCTGAATGCGGTCTTCAAATCCTGTGGGCAGGAAATACAACGCAACGGAGAGAAGCAGGAATATTCCGGAAAGCAGTGCGTCGCGTCGCCAATCTCTGGGGCGGAGAGCCATGAGCTATTGTCCCTTGGTAAAAAGGCGGTGCGGCCTGTTGGCCGCACCGCCCGCTATTGATGAGTAGAGCCGAAACGACTAGTTGGCGGCAACCTTGGTCTTGGTTTCACCGGCGGCATGGACAACAGGATCGATGCCCAAGACGGAGAACAACTTCAGGGCCACGTCGGTGTTGTCATAGTAACCGTTGAAGATCTCGCAGCCAACGCCCTGGGCCATGGTGGCGACGGGCACGCCGGTGTGGGAGTATGAGGTCCAACCCATGCCGGCCTTCTGGTTCAGGATGTGGGTGATGGACACGGACAGGGGGTTGTAGCCGCCGTACAGCAGGTAGGTCTCGGGGTTCTTGGACATTTCCTTGTCCCCGGACTTGGCGCGCTCGAAGGCCACCTTCAGGTCTTCGATCTGGAAGCCTTCCAGGACCATCTTGTCGGCCTTGATGTCACCCTCGAACTTCAGGCCGAAGTTCTCGGTGATGATGGGCTTCATGGCCTCGAAATCCCCCTCGAACTTCTTGAAGATTTCGTTGTCGAATTTGGTGAAGGAGACCTTCTGGTTGCCCAGAACGTCGAAGTAGGACTCATAGACCGTACCGGCGAAGCCGATGGTCAGGCCGCCGCACTCGTGGTCGCCGGTGACCACTATGAGGGTCTCGTTGGGGTGCTTTTCGGCAAAGGCAACAGCCTTGGCAATGGAGTCGTCAAAAGCGATGGTGTTGAGCACTGCGGCGGTGCCGTCGTTGGCGTGGCAGGCCCAGTCGATCTTGCCACCCTCGACCATCAGGAAAAAGCCCTTGTCGTTGTCCAGCATTTCAATGGCTTTGGATGTGAACTCGGGCAGGGTGACGTCCTTGTCGGTCATGTCCATGGCGTAGGGCATGGCGCCGCTGTCCTGCAGCCAGCTGTTGATGGCGATGACCTTGCCGGCGCCGGGCTTCAGGGCCTCGAAGGCGGCCTTGTCGTTCACGATGGTGTAGCCGTTCTTTTTGGCAACCTCGATGGCATTGCCCAGAGTCTTGGCTTTGGGGTCTTTTTTCAGGATGCGTTTGCCTTCGGGATCCTTGAGGCCGCCGCCGCCAAAGAAATCAAAGCCGCTGTTGGCCAGAGCGTGGTCGATGTGGTGGTACATGCTGCGTTTGGGCACGTGTGCGTAAAAAGCGGCGGGGGTGGCGTGGTCGATGGACACACTGGAGATGACGCCGACCTTCATGCCCTTTTCCTTGGCCAGTTCGGCAACGGTTTTCACTACGGTTTGGTCCGGTTTCATGCCGATCATGCCGATGTTGGTCTTCTGACCAGCGGCAAGAGCGGTGGCGGAGGCGGCGGAACCAGTGATGAAACGGTCGGCGGCAAAGGTGGTGGTCACACCCTGGGCAGGCATGGAGTCCATCACCAGGGTTTTGCCCTGATACTGTTCGGCGGCGGTCTTCTGGGGAAAGCCCATGCCGTCGCCAATGAACAGGAAGACATACTTGGCGGGTGAGCCGGAGTACATCGCGGTCTTGGCGCTGGCGGAGCCGGTGCCCATGAACAGCAGGCCGGCCATGATGAGCGTCAGCATAAATACTTTGGCGCTACGGGAATTGGTCATTTGATACTTCCTCCTTGCGTACGGGAGATGGGGTTATTGAACCCCTTTCTTACATCAGGAAATGGTTACAGGGGCGTTACACAACAACGCCAAAGGAATGAAAAAGTGGAGACAAAAGGGGGGCGGGGTAAAATACCGGACAATTCAGCCAGGCTATGGTAGGAATAAACAAGCGGATATTACCATAGCTCGGAATTGTGCCTCGAACACCCGACCCCCTCAGTGGGCTATTCGAGAATAAGGCTCGCGAGGCAGGCGCGCACTGCGGAGGGATCGCCTTCCAGGGCTCGCTGGAGAATCGTCCCCGAGAGTTCGTGGGAGCGCTTCGAGATTTGCCCCACACCCAGGCGCTTGAGCATCAGCTCGAGCAGCTCGGCGTCGCCCCCAAGGGCTTTCTGCAGGAGCTTCTCCGCCAGGGTCTGGATTGTCTCCGCATATTCAGGGGGTGTGTCCGCAAAAGTCAGGCACAGCTCCATGGCCTGCTCATCCCCTTCAAGGGCGAAGCGGACGAGATTGGCGGCAATGGCCCGGGCCTGTTTGGCGTCGGGAATGGGAGCGCCACCTTCTCCGGTGAGCAGGGGAAGAAGCTGGCTGTCCTTGTCTTGGGCCATTTCCATGGCCTTGCTGGTGAGGGCTCCGGCCTTGGCACGCAGGGTCTCGGCGGGCAGCAGCTTGCTGACACAGAGTTCCAGGGCTCGCTTGTCGCCCTGCAGGGCGCGTTGCAGCAGGGTGCGGGCCAGAGCGCCCCCCTGTTCCTGAATACGGCTGACAACGGCGTGGCGCGCCTGTTGTTGCACGCCTTTTGCCCGGGATGAGTGGGTCTCCTCCACCAGAAAGGCGGGAGAAAGGGATTCGTCCTCCACCGCCGCTGCGGCAAGAAAACGTGCACGCGTGCGCTCGGCTTCGGACACGGGCGCGTCTTCGGGAGCTTCGTCCTCTATGGGCTCGATCTCCTCCACGGTCAAAGGTTCGCTCTTGGACGCATCCCGCGCGGCGATGCTCGCTTCGGCCTGGGCGAGCTCCTCCCAGAAAAGCGACTGATCGGACTGGTCGCCGGTCAACACCTCGTCGAGATCCAGGTTGTCATCCTTGCCTGCGGCTGCTGGAGAGGGCGCAGGAGAAACCACCGGCTCTGGCTTAGGAGTCTCGGACACGGGTTCCTCGGGAATCGGCGTGACCTCCAGGGACGGTATTTCGGGCTCCGGAGCCTCGGTCTTGGCCTTGGAGGCGGGAACGGGACGCTCGTCCGCGACTGCCTCGATGTCCAGGCTCTCCATCAGGTCGTCATCATCCATGGAGAAGTCCAGATAGGGATCCTCAGGTTCGGGCAAGGGGGTGGATTTCCACTCCTCTTCGGGGTGATCCTTTCCTTTTTCCTCCACAGGCTCGGGGGAAGGGGGCTTGGGTTCCACCTTCTCCAGGATGTCGCCGGTTTCCAGAAGCATGGGCTCCTCGTCGGAAGGCTCCTCCCAGATGAAGGAGTCCGCCTCCTTGGGAGTTTTTTCCTGGGGCGACTGGTCCTTTACCGGAGGGAGTAGCGCGGCGGCCTGGGGCGTGTCCTTGGCAAGGACAGGTTCCTTTTTCTTCTCAACGGGAGCGGCAATTTCCTCTACAGAGGCCTCTTCACCCCTGCTCCCCGAGAGCGCCTCGAGCTCCCTTGCGGCCAGGGATGCTTCGTCCAACTCCTCCACTGCCTCTGCGGCAGGTTCCTCGGCCTTTGGCTTCGGTACCGGCTTCGGCTTGGTTTCGGAGGCGGAAGGCGTCTCCTTGGGAGTCGATTCCGGATCCTTGGCCCGGGGTTCCTGGGCTGCACCCCCGGTTTCCTCCTCGGCAGTGGCCTTGGGCTTGAGAAGCAGGGAAATGGCTGATTTCTCTTCCTTCTCCTCGTGAGTTTCCTTTTCCGCCTGTTTTTTGGAGGATCTTGAAAAAGCCTTTTTGAGCAGACTTTGCGCCAGGGATTGCTTGGGCTTCTGTTTAGGCTCCGGTTTGGGCTTTGGCTCGGGTTTTTCCTTGGACTCGGCCTCCAGTTCGGGGCTCAGGGAGATGCCAAGGTCGTTGGGTTCGCTTTTGACCTCGGCTTCCAGCTCCGAACTCAGGGATATTTCGAGTTCCAGGGGCTGGGACTTTGTTTTGGCCTCGGACTCCGGCGTCATGGGAGTTTCGAGTTCCAGGAACATGGAATCTGACTTTGACTCCAATTTCGGAGCCGCGGGGGTCTCGAGTTCGAGAGGTTTTGATTCGGATTTGGCATCGGCCTGCGGTATGATCGCAAACTCGACATCGGGTTGAGGCTCGAGGGGAGTCTCGGTTTCCGGTATGCTCGCGAATTCTATTGGCGAGGAGTCCATGGGAGAGGTGGGTTGAGGAGATTCCACCTCGAGGGACATGTCCTCCGGAGGCCAGAAATCGGTCTCCCACAGGCTAGTGTCCTTGGGTTTCTCTTTGGACGCCTGCTGTGGCTTCTGTCTACCGAACAAGTCGCCGTTATTGGCGGAGGGAGCTGCGTTGTCTGCCTTGGGAGCCTCGGGCTTCATCTCGATTTCATCGGGCGTTTCAAGCTCGAGTTCGAGTTCGAGAAAAGATTCCGGCGGGAAGGTATCGTGCGCCTTTACTTTGGGTTTGGGCTTAGGTTCCGGCTTGGTTGTCGGCTTGGGTGAAGGTTTCGGCTTGGTCTTAGCTTCCTGCTTGGGCGCTGGTTTGGGTTCCGGCTTTGGCTCCGACTTTGGCGTGGGCTTTGGCTCGGTCTTTGGTTCCGGCTTTGGAGCCGGCTTGGGTTCCGGCTTCGGAGCCGGTTTGGGTTCCGGCTTGGGAGCCGGTTTAGGCTCGGGCTTTGGTTCCGGCTTCGGCTCGGGTTTGGGTTCCGGCTTCGGAGCCGGTTTGGGTTCCGGCTTGGGAGCCGGTTTAGGCTCGGGCTTTGGTTCCGGCTTCGGCTCGGGTTTGGGTTCCGGCTTGGGAGCCGGTTTGGGGGCAGTCGCTTCGGCATGGGGATCAGCGTCTTTCTCAAGGGCCATGCGCTCCCATATTTCCTTGTCGCGTTCAGTCAACTCACCTTGCCAGACTTCCCAGGCGAACCCGCGTAACAGTTGCGGGTCGATCTTGTACTGTTCCTGGAAAGTCTTGGTGAAGAGTTCAAAACCCTTAGAGGAATGTGATTTGCTCATGAGGTCCTCTCGCCTGAAACTTTTAAGCGACTATCTTGCCAAATGTAGTGCTTTTCCAACCGGATGACAAGTGGTATCAGGCCATTGCACGATCAATTCGGACAATTGATCGGGAATGGCAATTACCGCATGGCGAGATTTTTTTGAAACATCTTGGAATGATTAATGTTGTATGCCGGGTCAAAAAAAGCCCCCTTCAGGGGGCTAGGGTTGTCAGTGGCAAAGATGATTCCGTTGTGGAGATTCAGCGGAAAAACCGGGCGAGTTTGCTCCTGTCCGGGGCGACCCTTGCGTTGAAATAGCCGCAGGCCTTGTAGTAGCGGAGGTCTTCAATCCAGATGGCGCGCATTTCGCTGTCCCTGACAAGACGCCCAGCCAGGTGGATGGGGTGCCTGAGTATATCCAGTAAAGGACCCAGAAGTTCGGACGGGTCGCGAAAACACTCCCAGTCACACTTGTCGCAGTACGGTGTGTTGTCTATGGCTTCCAGATTCAGGTTCCAGAATTTGCCCAAGTTTTCGCCCCCTCTGTAACCGCAGGGGTAGGTGTTCATGTCTCTGGCGTCCACAAAGAAGAAGTCTATTCCGCCACGGCAGGGGTGAAACGCCCCTTCACCCTGGTACTGTCGCATGAGCCCCAGCAATGAGCTGCGGGGGGTGAAGATGCGCAACCTTGAGCGGAATTCGGGCACCGTGTCGAACAGAGCCCTGAAGAGTTCGATCTTTTCCCCCATACTGAAGCGGATGAAGTCATCCTCAGAGGTGGCGGCGTAGACCGCGTCGCCGTCAGCATCCGCCTGGTCGAAGCTCATGGGATAACAGGCGTTGACTATGGTGAAGCCGAGCTCCTCCACAAAGGCGTAAAATCGGCGTAATGCCTTGCGGGCCGCTTCGTAAAATTCCTGTTGCCGAAACTCGTGGTCTTCGAATTTGGGCAATGCGAGCTCCCCGTCACCGCCGGTATAGCGGTTGATGCCGAGATTCGCGGATGGGTAGAGGCCGTGGGTATGAAAGATTGGCAAGGCCTTGCGGATGCCTTCCACGATTCCGGCAAATCCTCTGTTTTTCTCATGGAGCTCTGCCGCAGCCGAATCGACGCTGATCCAGAAGGTGTTGAGAGGGGTGTCCGCAAGGGTGGAGGCGATGCGCTCCATGCGGGGCAGAAAATCCTCGCTCTCCGGGTTACGGAAGATGAAGCCGTTGGTTCCCGTGCGGATGAAGCGGATGCCCGCCTGCCCGGCGTATTTGATCAGTGGGACGATCTCGTCCAGGCAGAGCAGGGGCTCACCTCCTGTAAAGGAGATAGCCTCGACTCCACGCTCGGCCATGGCGTCTATGAGTTTTCTGACCTGCTCCGGATCCATTGTGGAGCGCTTGAAACGGTTGCTGGCGCGCATGCCGCACTGGGCGCAGGATGCGTTGCAGCGGTCCGTGTACTGGATCACCACCTGGCCGGGGACATGCCCCTTGGCGATGCGCCTGAGGCTGTGCATGCGAAGGAGAGGGCTCTTGGCGGCGGGTGCGGCACTGTTGTTATCCTGCAGAAAGAGTGCGTTCATGTTCGATGTGGGGTTGTGGTTGCGGGAATATGATGGACCCGGCCGCGAAATGATCTCGCGGCCGGGGAAAAAGCGGGGCGGACCTTCCGGTCAGTGCCTCAGTTGGCGGTGTACATCTGCCATGTCTCGTCAAAGGATCGCTCCAGGGTGCGGTTGTCGCAATAGAAGCGGGCGTTACGCCCCATCTCCTTGAGCTTTTCGGGATTGGTGACAAGGGATTTGACCGCCTGGAAAAGGGCTGCGGGTTCGTCCGACGGGACGATGATGCCGGTTTCATCAGGAATGATGTTCTCCTGTGGACCGCCCTTGTTTGAGACGATGACTGGCAGGCCCGAGGCCTGGGCTTCGAGCACCACCTTGCCGAAGGTGTCAGTGGTGCTGGGAAACACGAAGAAGTCCGCCGAGGCATAGGCCTGGGCGAGGTCCTCACCCTCGAGCTTGCCGGTGAACACGCAGTTCTTGACCTGGGCCAGGTTCTTCTCCATCTCCTCCCTGTATGGGCCGTCCCCCACCAGGACGACGTCCAGGTTGGGAAGCTGCGTCGCGGAGTCGAGAATTACCTGCTCCAGCAGGGGCATGTTTTTTTCCCTGGAAATGCGCCCCACGTAGATCATCTTCATGTTGCCGTTGAGGGAAAAACGCTTGTAAAAGCCGTTTCTCTTTTCCGGGGTGAAGAGGCTGGTGTCCACACCCCGGGGATAGACGCGCAGCTTCTCCCTTTTCACGCCCTTTTCCTCCAGTTCGTTGCTGAACACGTTCGAGGGGGCGTAGACCTGATCCATCTCGTTGTAGAACCAGATCATGAAGCGCCACATGAGGTCTTCCATGGCGTGATCGCCGGTGAGCTGCCCCGCGTACTGGGGCAGGGCGGTGTGATAGGTGCCAGCGATGGGCAGCTTGAGGATGCGGGCGATGAGCAGGCCGATGAGCCCCACAGGGCCGGGAGTGGCCGCGTGTATGTGGGTGAACTCGTTCTCGTAGACATAGCTGACCATCTCCAGGACAGGGGGATAGAGCAGCTTGAGCTCGGGATACTCGGGCAGGTCGTACTGGCCGATGGGGGTGAAGTTCTTGACCCTTGGGCTGGGGAGTTCCTCGTTGGAATGGCAGGTGATGATGGTGAGGTCCTTGTCGCCGCACTGATCCGCGATGCGTACGTGCTCGCGCATGGTGATGGCCACGCCGTTGGTGTCGAAGAAGGTGTCCGTGAAGTGAGCGAGCTTGAAGGGGCGCTGTGCGATGTCGGAGGCGTCCGGCATGGCCCGGAGCTCCATTGCCCTGCCAAGAGCCTGGCGGCAAAAGGCCCTGTCCTTGGTGAACAGGGTGTAGGCCACGAAGTATGGGGAGAGAGAGGTGTACAGCGCCCCGGAAGAGGCCATGGTCTGGAACAGCTCGAAGAGGTTCGCGCTGGTGACGGTGTCCAGGAGCTTCTCGGCATAGTGGGAGAGCACCCTGTGGGCCGTGCGGTTCACGAAATCGAACCAGTTCTCCTCGGATTCGTTGGAAGTGTTTCCACTCAGTTGGCGGGCGCGCTCCAGCAGGGTCCCGTCCTCCCTGAACACCTCCATGGCCTTGTGGCGGAGGAGGCCGGTGGAGTTGTCGGGCACGGACTTGTCATGCTGCAGAATTCCGGAGTTCCTGACGGAAGCGATGACTTTCGCGTTGAACCTGGATAGGCCCTTGGGTTCCGGAGACTCGGGAGACAGGGAGAGGTCCAGGAACTTGAGGAAGTGATCCTTGTTGACCTTGGATTGCAGCTTGTATTTGTCTTTGAAGAACTGGAACCCGATGCTGTAGAGGTTGTGGGCCATGGTCTTGGGCGACGCGTGCTCGCCCAGTGCTCTGGAGCGTCCCTCCAGGATTCCCTGGAAGAAATCCTCCCGAGTGGCCACGTTATCCACCTCGGTGTGGATGCGGGCGATGTTCAAACCGCTGTGGTCGTCGGAACCGCCTGTGACACTCTTGCTCCATGGTTTGTCGCCAAAGGGCTGGAGATCGTGTTTGTCGGCCAGGTAGTCCATGGTTTCGCTGTCCAGCAGTTGCAGGATCTGACGCAGGTGGTCGTTCTGCATGCTGTCGCGCGTACCGTTGACCTCGAAAACATTGAAGAGCACCAGCAGCTTCTCCAGGTGTTCCAGAGTGAGCTTGTCGTTGGTGGCGTAGAGGGGGTGAGCAAGGCCGTGATGGACCTTGTTCTGCCGGAGATAGTCCACCAACTCGTAGATGTTGAAGCGCAGGCGCTGCACCTCTGCGTGGATGGCCTCGTCGATGCTCCAGGCTAGAACATGCACCTTGCATCCGTCTTCCGGAAACAGCACGCTGATCTCCTCGCTGATGAACACTCCGGGGAGGTGAGCGATGGACAAGGCGCCATCGATGACGTTGTGATCGCTGATGGTCACCAGATGCATGCCGTTGGCGCGAGCTTTTCTGTAAATGAGTTCCGGTTCCACAAAGCTCTCCGGACATCCGAGCTTTTGCAGGAACCATTGGGAAGGTTTACTGGAAAACTTCGAATGCACATGCAAATCGATTCTCATGCTTCACCCCCTTGCCCGTTACACCCCACAGGCATGGAAAAAAGAAAAGGGCTCCGAAAGGAACCCTTGCAGCGATCGGGCAACGCATCCCACGGTTTTCTGTCGGTAACCGTGGCTGTCTCCTCGAGAGGGAGCAGGCTGTTGGGATTGAGTGCCTTTGTGTGCTGCATGGTCTGACCCAGTTCGCGATGTTTGTTAGGGATGTGGTTCCTGTGACTGCCAAAGGAAACTTCACTGTTTCCAAATCATATTTGAGGTGAATTACGCACGGAAAATGACGAAGGGGTTACAGCTCGTGCCGTGTTCCATGACAATTTCTTGAACATGAGAAGACGATACTGCAATGCATTGACGATTAAGGGAATTGACTGGTTTGGAAAATCTCGAAAAAAAACCGACCAGTTGGGACCAGTCGGGTTGTATTGATGATCTGGAGCCAATTTGGATTTTTCATTCCCTCCACGCGGGGAGTGCGGCGCCATCTGGCGTCCCCCCAGGAGGCGGGCTACTTGTCCACTTCCGCAAGCGCCTTGATAAGCTCTTCCAGAGGGGGGCGCTTGTTGATGTCGTGCACGTCTATGAATCGGATGATTCCGTCCTTGTCGATGACGAAGAGCGCCCGTTCGGCAGTGCCGTCCGAGCGCAGGATGCCGTATCTTTCCGCTGTCTTGCCATGGGGCCAGAAGTCCGAGAGCACGGGGAACCACAGCTTGTGCATCTCATTGGTCCAGGCGTGAAGAGTGGGGAGGTTGTCCACCGAGATTCCCAGAATGACGGCGTCGTGTTTTTCGAACTCGTCCTTGATCAGATTGTAGCCGGGCCATTGACCGGAGCAGACAGGAGTCCAGGCCGCGGGGACAAAGGAAAGCACCACGTTGTGCTTCCGCCTGTAGTCGGACAGGCGAACGGTTTTTCCGTCAATGGACCGCAGCTCGAAGTCGGGGGCCTCGTCTCCCACCGCGACCTTGAGTTCGCTGTCATTGGGAGGAAGCTGCCCGGGATTCATGAGGTTTTCCCTCAGTTCCGCGCCCGCGCTCGCCGGAAGCAGAAGAAGCAGGAGCAGAAGGAGTGGCTGTATATACGTTTTCATTTATGACCTCGCGTGACTGGGTTATTTTGATGAAGGTTTTTGCACCAGTTCCAGAACGTCGGTGTAGAACGCCTGGGGATCGGGCAGGGTTCCTTCGTGCACCTCGAGAATCTCGAGCTTGCCGGAGTCGGCGTGCTTTCTGGCAAGGATGAAGAAGGGCGTGCCCACGGTGCCGATGTTGTTGTAGATGGAGTAGTCACCGTCCGGAAACAGGGGCATTTTTACCGAAAACTTGTCCCTGAACACCCCCACCTCATACTCGGAGTTGCCGGTACCAATGCCCAGCATCCTGAAACCACCGGCCTGGGGTGCGGTTTTGAACTTCTTGAAGAGTTCGTTCACCACCGGGGCCTCTTTTTGGCAATGGGGGCAGTACATGCTGAAAATTTCTATCAAAATTGCGCTAGCAGGAATACTCGAAAGAGAAAACTCCTTCCCCGCGGCCACGCCGAGATAGGCTGCCTGCTCATCGTTTGCCGGCGCCGGCAGGGTGAAGTCCGCCAGGACGTCGCCCTGTTGCGGCTTGGGGCCACTCCCCTGTTCGGTGAAGCCGGCAGTGGCGGACGTTGCCGTGAGTAAAAGGATACTGAATACGAGCAGTGTGCTCATGATGTTGCGCATATATCCTCCATAGGGAAGCAAGATGAAACGCTGTTGAGGCGTTCTTCACCAAATAGGGAGCGTGATGGGATTTGTAAAGTCATAGGGTAGGGATTGCGCTGGGAGAAAATGGCGTTGAGCTGAATGGCCGAGATATGACAAGGGATTGTTGTACCGCCTGCTTTGCCGCATGGCGGTGATCATGAGACAGGGACATTTCGAGTATTGCTTGCTGAGGCGACAGGGTTTAAGCTTTATAATACAATATGCTGAAATATTGACATGTTTCGTTTCGAAGGCCAACGGTTACAGACTCCTTGAATCAAGTTGCTTTCTGTAGTCCCTTGGGGACATGCCGGTCCGGCTACGGAATACGTGGGTGAAACGCGTAGGGTCCGCGTATCCTACCGAGAAAGCAATTTCAGTGATGGGCATGTCGGATTGTTCGAGCAGTTCGCGGCCGACTTCGAAGCGAGTCTGAGAAAGGAGGCGCGAGTAATTTGTCATCTGTCTCGCCAGAATCCGTTGCAAAGTCCTAACACTTAACAGGGAGTGTTCAGCTGCAGATTCTATGGTGAAGTTGGACTGCGTCAAATAAGTTTTCAATAATTGTTTCAATGATGTGATCAGGTCAGCTCCAGGATACTCCTCCACATGTCGTGCAATTACCCCTTTTTCAAGATTAGGTGCACTGGCAAGCAGTATTTGCGGAATGTCGAACCCTGGGATGGAACTTCCATAATGTATGCAAGAATTTGGTAAAACATTTTGTATTAAATCTTTATTGCTATGATCTTCTTGAAGATAAATGTTTTTTGGAGACCATGTTTTTTTTGTGAACATGCGTACTGTTTGTATTGATGTGCCGATTCTGTATAATTCTGCATGTGGATTGCCTGCAAAGTAGCTGTCCGATATGAATAGAAAAGGAACTCCGGATTCTTTTGGTGATGGATTAACCATTAAACTGGCAACAAGTGTTGAGCTCTGTTTTTGTGCGTTGAAACATAGTAGTTGCAAAAGTTCCTTTGTGTTAGTGCATGTTCCGGACATAAATACCTCTGGCGCGTAGCACTCAAATATTTCCTCCATAAGTGATGCCCGAAGCATACAGTCCGGCATGCCTGTCTGATATATTGCCTGCTTCATGAAATTGGCAACAGTAAATATCAAGATAAAGCAGCCGTTGGTTTCCTCATGACTTTTTGGAATACGATGTTGCTCAAGCAGTGGATCCGGATCGAATCCAATGCTCTTTAGATAATTCGAAACTCTGAATATATGTGAAAGCCTGAGGAGCGGCACTCCCTGAGCCATTGTTTGTTTCTCCAAATGTTGCGGTGGAAGTCTTTTGTTTACAGACAGAGTCGAACAAACAGTACAATATATATAGTCTTATGATCAAGTCCGCGATTGTTTTGATGGGCTGAATACTGAATTTCCCGCCAAAAATTCCTGTGTAAACACATCATGCCAATATACAAAGTTATTCATGGATGGCGCATAAAGACAAGTCAGGATCATCTGTTCATGGTAACTTCTCTCCCAGCACCTGTGGGGGCCTTGGTGATTTTGGCCAATGAACGTCTCCTATTTTAGTCTGTAGGGAAATATCAAATTTTTCAGGGGGTCAGCATGAAATGGTGTGGTTGTGTTT
>CAXXPL010000005.1:220000-671735 GCA_963674665.2 Desulfovibrionaceae bacterium
CCGTCCAAAAAACATACATATGCTGGCAGGGGCAGTAACTGTTCTGGTGTGTCTTTCCATGGTGTTTGCCTTGCCCACCTTTGCCGGAACATTGCAAACCAGGTTCGGGACGCTGGACTTCCAGAGCGGCTATCCCACGAACAAAACCGTGCAGGACATCTATGATGAACTCGACTTTCAGCGTGCGGTCCAGGCCTACCTCTGGGCACTCCCCCTGGCTTCCTACGGGGCCATGGCCGAGGAACACGTCAGAATAGGCTGCGGCAGCAGTGCAGTGCTGTTGGCCGACAACCTTGCCGAGCCGCAACAGCTGATACTGACCGCGAATCAGGACACCATCTACCTTTCGGGTGTGTTGGACTTACGGGACGGTCCCATGGTCATGGAGCTGCCCGCCGGGCTGCTTGGAACCCTCAACAACCTCTGGCAGCAACCCTTGTGTGACCTTGGGGGGCCATTTTCACCGGAACAGAACAAAGGGGGGCGTTTTCTCATCCTGCCCCCGGGTTATGAGGAGCCGTTGCCCGCGTTTCACTACCATGTGATCAGATCGGATACGAATTTTGTTGTTTTCTACCTTCGCGCCATCCCTATGACCCGGGATGACCTGCCCGAGCTGAACAAGCTGATGCACCAGTACAGGCAGTATAGGCTGTCCGAGGCGGCCAACCCCCCTGAAACCACCTTTATTTCCGGTACCGGCAAGGAGTTGGACTTGCTCACTCATGAGGGGTTTGCCTACTTTGAGAGTCTGGCGCGGTATATCAATAAGAATCCGCCCCGCTCCCAGGATATGGCCATGTTGGGCATGCTGGAGACTCTTGGCATTGCCCATGGCAGGCAATTCGAGCCGGATGAGCGCATGAAGAAAATCCTGACGGATGCGGCCACGGTGGGGCGGGCCATGGCCAAGACCCTTGCCTGGAAGCCGAGGATTCCCCAGGATGTCCTCTATGCCTACCCGGGTAAGAGACAATGGAAGAATATATTCTTTGGTGATCCGACGTTTCACACCCCGGACTACATGGCCGTGAACATGCGCACAAAATATGCCTTCGAGGCCATCGGCACCGCTAAGTATATGGTAATCGCTGTTCCGGGGCAGGGCGTGCAGTATATCGGCGCCTACCATGATTCGGATGGAAACTGGTTGAGCGGAGAGCACACCTATCGAATTAAACTTCCAAAGAATGTGCCGGCCAACATGTTCTGGTCCCTCACCGCCTATGACAACGAGACTCGGTCACTGATCCAAAACGAGCAGGGGCGTCCGCTTGTTGGTTCGGTGCATGGGGCGCGGCCAAACAAGGATGGATCCTTTGATCTATATTTCGGCCCCAAGCTTCCGGAAAACGTGGAGGAGACAAACTGGGTGCAGACGAAGCCCGGGGAAGGGTGGTTCGTCTATTTACGTCTCTATGGCCCGGAAAAACCGTACTTCGACAAGACATGGATTCCCGGGGATCCTGAAAAGATGCAATGATACCATCCAGGGCGATCAATACTCCATGCCCTTCAGTTCCAGCAGGAAGCGGGTATAGCTGCCGGGTTCGGTCTGCACGCTCAGGTTTCCCTCGTGCTCGTCCACGATGCGCTTGCAGATGGACAACCCCAACCCGGTTCCCTGGCCAGGAGACTTGGTTGTGAAGAAGGGTTCGAATATCCTGGACAGGACCTCCCGGGAGATTCCAACGCCGGAGTCCTTGACCGAAATCCTGATCATGTGCAGCTTGCCGCCATTCCTCGGAAAGGTATCGACATCGATCTCCAGCAACTTCGGCAGCGAGTCTCCCTGCATGGCGTGACGCGCGTTGGAAATGAGGTTCATGAACACCTGCTGCATTTCGCTTCGGTTCGCGTAGACCATGGGCAGGTTTCGTTCGATCCTGGTCACCACGTCGATACTGTCGTTGCGCAGTTGCGCGCGCATGAGCCCGAGGCAGTCATCTATGATCTCGGGGATGGAGCATGGGCAGAGGTCGGAGTGGGGCTTCCGGGACATCTCCAGCAGCCTCTGCACAATGGTGACGACCCGGTCGCATTCCTTGATGATGCGGTCCGAGAGGTCGGGGAAAAGGCCGCAGTGCCCCTCGGCGGTGCATTCGTCCTTCATGAGCTGGGCGAAGTTCATGATGCCGTTGAGCGGATTGTTCACCTCGTGGGCAACTCCGGCGGCTATCTCGCCCAGGGATGCCAGTTGTGCGGCATGGAGCGCCTCGGCCTGGAGTCTGCGCTTGTCCGTGATGTCCATGGCGATGGAGCCCAGAGCCCAGGGAGTGCCGTTCTGATTCAGCAGGGGGTAGGTGGTCACCAGGATAGCACGTGTCTGGCCCGCGATTTTCAGGGACAGCTCTTTGCCGACCGACTTGAGCTTTTCCATTGCCTGCCGTTCCATTTCGCCAAGTTGCGTGGCCTGCTCCGCGGGAAAGATGTCCTGATCGGTCAACCCCGTTATTCCATTCGTGGAGAGCCCCAAGGCCTTTTCCAGGCTGGGGCTGGCGAGAAGGTAGGCACCGTGCGGGTCCTTGAGCGAAATGAAGAGGGGGGAGTGTTCCAGAATACCACGCAATTGGGCCTTGCTGTAACAGAGATTGGTCGCGAAGCGTTCCAGCTCGTTGTTTTTTTCTTCGAGAAGGGAGAGCAGGTCGGAGTTTTCAGCGATAATGCGGCGGAGCAGGGCACGGGTGTTGTCGGCGATGTTTTCCTGCCGGATTCGCTGCTCCTCGATGCGTTGGATTTTCCGCCGGAGATAGGCGTTTTTCTTGGCGAGGGCGTATATCACCCGCTTGTGTCTGGCCTTGTACAAGGTCATGAATCGCTCTACTCGATGACCATGCCGTGAAACATGTCAGCTGACTCCCAGAACCAGGACCACGTATGTGTCGTTGTGATAGACGGTGCTTCCCCGCGGAGTGAGCGGGCCGATCTCACCGTAGGTGTAAAAGCCGAAAATGTTCAGGTCCGGTGGAGCGTATTTCCTGAAGTATCGGCACTCCTCCCCGGTGAGGGTTCCGAGGATTTGATGTCGCGAGGCGCAGGAAAAAATCAGGGCCAGGGCCGGAGATTCACCCGGATAGCTCTCCAGGGCGTTTCGGCTGGCAATATGAGCCGCTTTCAGGATCTCTTCGCGCCCCGCTTCGGAGAGCTGAACCTGTGCCCCCACCGGCAGATGTCCGATGAACATGATGCTGCCGTCCTCCTCGTTGAAATGTATTGGATCGCGCAGGGAGAAGGCTTCATTGTCCTCTTCAAAGAGAGCCAGGGGGAACTGCAGGTACTCTTCGGTGTTGGTGCCGAGGTAGTGGTGGTAGAGGTCCATGGCCGGTTTGTCGTCGACTTTGTATACTGTGCTCTTCCGGGACTCGGTGATGGTCATTTTGGGGCCCAGAGGGCACCAGCCGCTCTGGATGTGCGAGGACATGAGAATGGGGCCGGAAATGAGCAGGACAGGCACGGCGTCCGTGTGGACCTGGTTTCCATGGAATTGCCAGGTCTGTTCGAGGTGGAAGTTGTCGCCCGCTGTTCCGCCGTACACCGGGAATTCATTTCCAAAGGTTTGGCGCAGCACCGCAGCCAGAGGCACGGCAAAGGTGGAAAGGCCGTCCGGAAAGACCAGAGCCAGGGCAGCCTGGGCCTCGAGCTTGCCCATTGCCTCGTCCCGGGCCTCGTCCACCGCCTCCTGGGGGCGTTCGGAAACGTTCCTTCCGCACCCGGAAGCGAACTTCAGGACGTCGGAGCAGAACAGCATCAGGGCCATGGAGTCTTCCGCAAAGCCGAACTGGTTCGAGACCTCGCCGTCGGTGGTGCACCCCACTAGTTCTATGCCGGGAAACGCCTCCAGGATTGTCCCGAGCATGGCCCGGTAGTCGCAGTTCAGCAGAGAGGTAAAGAATATTCCCGCCTTGGGCTCATGTCCCTTGAGGTTTTTCCCGCATGTATCGATAACCTGTTTCAGCGCTTCACGAACAGGAATGGCGTCACTATGCCCCATGGCCACATGTAGCATGATACGGGATTCCTTGTTGTCGAGCCTCAGCCCGGTTCTCGGAAAGAAATGTGCTTTTCCACCCATGCCATGGGAGTGCAGTACGATGTGTACGAATGATCGACGAAAGAACTCCCCCCAGTGGAGGGGCTTTCATGTTCCTCCGACTCCGCCTGTAGTGCTCATCCTGAAGCGAAGGGCGAAAAGAACTCAAATGATAGGGTGTGGGTATTTTAAATGGATAAAAATGTAAAGGGAAATGTAATAAACAAGGAAGGAGATTGACTGTTTCGATACTACCGTGACAATTTTTTTATCAGCTGTGTCGCCTTGTAGTTGTCGACTGGTTTGGAAAACATGAAACCTTGAGCCGCGTCACACTGCTGATTGATGAGGTTTCGCAGTTGCTCCTCGTTTTCCACTCCCTCCGCGATGACCTGTAACCCGAGATTTCTTGCCAGAGAGATGATGGATCGGACTATCTCAAGGTTCTGCTGGCAGTTGTCCTGACCGCTAATGAACCCGCGGTCGATTTTCAACGTGTCCACAGGCATGAGCTTGAGGTAGTTGAGGGAGGAGTAGCCGGTGCCAAAGTCGTCCACCACGATTTGCACGCCGAGCTCCTTGAGAGAGCGCAGGGTTTCCGTGGCTCTGGGAGCGTCTTGCAGGAACACGCTCTCGGTCAATTCCAGCTTCAGGCATTGGGGGGAAAGGCTATTCCTCTCCAGCACTCCCTTCACGAAGGACACCAGGTCGGGCTGTGCGAGCTGCTTGCTGGAGATGTTCACGCTCATGGTCAGTTGCCCGGTATCCTCGAGTTCGGCTCTCCATTCGCGCATCTGTCGGCAGGATTCTTCCAGGACCCATGCGCCAAGCGGGATTATCAGCCCGGTTTCCTCGGCAATGGGGATGAATCGGGCGGGGGGTACGATGCCCAGCCTGGGGTGGTTCCAACGGACCAGGGCCTCGAAGCCTGTGAGAGCCTGGTCGTGCACCGTGACTATGGGCTGGTAGTGCAGCACCATCTGCCCCTCGTATACCGCGATGCGCAGATCGTTTTCGATCTGCAGATTCTCGGTGGCCTGGAGGTGCATTTTCTTGTTGAATACCTTGAAGCGCACGCTATGGATGCGGCCACGCTCCTTGGCGCGGTACATGGCGATGTCCGCGTCTCTCAGGATGGCCTCGGCGTTGTCGTAGTGCTCTGTCTTCAAGACGATTCCGATGCTGGCCTGGGTGACGATCTTCTGGTCTCCGAGCACGAAGGGCGCTTTCATGACCTCGTGGATGCGCTTGGCGATCTCGGCCACGTCCTGCAGCACGTTGTACTCCTCGAGGAGTACCGCGAACTCGTCGCCCCCGAGCCTGGCGACGCTGTCCACGGAGCGGATGCAGGATTGGATGCGTCGGGACACGCCGATGAGCAGTTTGTCTCCGGCCTGGTGCCCCAAACTGTCATTGACCACCTTGAAGCGGTTCAGGTCCAGCATGAACACCGCAAAGCGGTAGTTTTCCCTGCGCTTGGCCCTGGCCACGGCGCGCCCCAGGCGCTCCATGAACAATGCGCGGTTGGGCAGTCCGGTGAGCGAGTCGTGAAAGGCCTGGTGCGCCAGCTGATCCTGGAACTCCCTGCGTTCTGTGATGTCCGCGTAAATATAGTACAGGCCGGTGATCTCCCCGCCGATGCGGATGGGGTAGCCCAATACCGAGACCGGAATTTGTCTGCCGCTGCGGTGAAGGCGGATGGTTTCCTTTTGGATGTGCAATCCTTTGCTCAGGTTCTGGTAGAACTGCTCCGCCTCGAAACGCAGCTCCTTTGGCACCACCACCTCGCGGTTGCGTTTGCCCACCACCTCCTGGTGGCTGTAGCCGAAAAGTTCCTCGAAGCCGCGGTTCACGTCGGTGATGAATCCCTTGGTATCGATGAGGACAATTGCCTGGGGTGAATTCTCGAAGAGCTTGGTGAACCGCGCGCGCTGGAGCTCAAGCTCGCTCTCGGTCTCTTTGCGGCGGGTAATGTTCGTGACAGTGCCCTCGTAGCAGTCGATGTCCCCCATGGAGTTGCGTACTATCCAGGAGTTCTCGGATATCCAGATGATCTCGCCGTTTTTTCTGTAGATGCGGGATTCGAACTCCCAGACCTCACCATGCTTACGCATGATTTCCTGGAACTGGTCGCGTCTGCTTTCATCCACATACAGCTGGCTTGCGATGTTGGAAAAATGCTGGATGAGTTCCTGGGGGCTCGAATATCCATATATTCTCGCCAGGGCGGGGTTGGCGTCCAGGTATCGGCCTTCCGGAGTCGTGCGGAATATTCCCTCCACGGCGTTTTCGAAAAGTTTTCTGTAGGTGTTGTTGCCGTTGGCCTCCAGAGCTTCCATGGCCATGGACATGGCGGAGATGTCGCGGACGATGAGCATGTACCTGGGGTCGTTTCCCGCGCTTGCGGATCGGGGCAGGGCGTGCCCCCCACAATCCACGTGTACGGGTTCTCCCGTGGCGCTGCGCAACAAGGTGCGCATGCGGACCGGTTCTCCCAGCTGCAGCCTGCGCATGATCTCTGTGAGGTCGAAAATGCTGTCCGGGCAACCCATGAGCCCGGCGAAATCCGCGCCGTCAGCAGCCTCGGCCGCAAAGCCGAAGGTGTTCAGGAATGCTCTGTTGCACCAGATGACCTGAAAATCCTGGTCCATGAGGATGAACGGATCAATGGAGTCGGCAAAGAAAGTTCGGCAGTCTTCCAGGTGCTTGGGAGGAGTATTCATCAAGAAACATTCTTCTGATTACCCGTGCGAGGGAAAGGTTGTGGATCCAGGTTCAAAGCAGGAATCGGGCCATTTTGCAACTCGTTGTATCGAAGAGAAATCAATATAAATCGATTTGAATAAATTTGCAAATTTGTCAAGAGTGTATAGGGCAATGCTTACTCACAGCAGTGAAATTGCGAGGGAAATAATTCATAAAGGAGTGTCGAAGTCTTTTCAGAAAAATGACAAAAAGGGAACAATGTAAAATATCAACAATACCGAGTGTATGAAAAATAGGGGGAGGCAATGCCTCCCCCATATTCAAACTTGAGTTGTCAGCGTTGAAAAAAACTAGCTGATTACGCGGCCGTTCGACTACTTCAGCATCTCGATGAACGCTGCGCAGAATTGGGGTAAATCGTCGGGTGTGCGGCTGGAGATGAAGTTCCGGTCCCGCACAACGGCGTTGTCCTCCCACAGGCACCCGGCGTTGACCATGTCGTCCTTGATGGCGGAGTACGAGGTGCAGCGCACTCCCTTGAGCACGTCCGCCGAGATGAGCACCCAACCCGCGTGGCAGATGAAGGCCACGGGTTTGTTCAGGTCGCAGAGCGCCTTGACCAGATCCAGGGCGGGGCGGGAGCGGCGGATGCGGTCAGGGGCGTATCCCCCCGGCACCACCAGGCCGTGGAGCGCGTCCGCATCGAGGTCGGCGAAGCCCACATCCGCTGTTGCCGGCATGCCGTACTTGCTCTTGCACTGGGCGCCGGACGAGGGACCGGCCACAATCACCTGCGCCCCGGCCTCTGTGAGCCGGATCTTGGGATACCAGAACTCCAGGTCGTTGTAGTACTCCTCCACAAAAATGGCGATTTTCTTGCCGGACAGTTCATTCATGGGAACCCCCATTTGTTGTTGGGGATGGAGTGAACCGCCGGGGGCGAGTCCCCCGGCGGCGGTGCATCAGGAAATGAGTGAGGCGGCTTTGAGGGTGTCTCGCAGTGAGGCTTCGTTCTCGGGAAGCAGGGGAACCAGGGGCAGGCGCAGGTCGGCGTTGGGGATCTTGCCCATCATGGCCAGAGCTGTCTTCACGGGAACAGGGTTGGTCTCGATGAACATGGCCCTGTTCAACGGGGACATCTTCATGTGCAGATCAAGAGCCTTTTCCAGGTCATTGTCAAAGTATGCCTTGCACATGCCGGCCATCATGTCCGGCACGATGTTGGAAACAACGGAGATGACGCCGATACCGCCGACGCTGAGAAGCGGGAGAACCGTGAAGTCGTCGCCCGAGAGCACCTGGAAATCACGGCCGCAAAATTCCACCACCTCGGAAACCTGGCGCAGGTTGGCGCTGGCCTCCTTCACCGCGACGACCTCGGGGATCTCCTTGATCATGCGGGCAAGGGTCTTGGGAAGCAGGTTCAGGCTTGTGCGGCCCGGTACGTTGTATATGACCTGCGGAAGGGGCGCGGCCTTGGCAATGGCTTTGTAATGCTGAATCAGGCCTTCCTGGCTGGGTTTGTTATAGTAGGGGGTCACTTGCAAGGAGGCGTCGGCGCCGGCTTGTTTCGCGAACTGGGTAAGAATTATGGCCTCGCGGGTGTCATTGCCGCCAGTACCCGCGATAACGGGTACACGGCCTTTGACCTGGTCGATACATATTTTGATGACGTCGCAATGCTCCTCGTGGCTGAGGGTTGCGGATTCACCAGTGGTACCGACCGCGACGACACCGTCGATGCCTTGCTCGATCTGCCATTCGATGAATTGGCGATACGCCTCCTCATCCACGGCGCCGTTCTTGAACGGCGTGACCAAAGCTGTATAGGCGCCTCGGAATTCCATTGCCGTCCTCCTTTTGTGAGATGTGGAAGGTTATATTGGAAGGGCCCCCTAACTACCAAAAGGCAGTCCCATTGCCTCGGGATCCAGATTGCCTACATACACCTTCACGGCCCTGCCGCTGAGGTGTACTCCGCTGTCTTCAATGGAGATGCCCAGGGTTTCTCCACCAGTAGTTGTGACATCTACCTCGGGGCCGGTCAAGCCCAGGGCATTGGCCAGGATGACGGCCGCCGTGGCGCCCGTGCCGCAGGCATATGTCTCGTTCTCCACGCCCCTTTCATAAGTGCGCAGGAGCATGTGCTTATCATCCACCACCTGGGCCATGTTCGCATTGGTTCCGCTTGGCTGGAAAAACTCGTGATAGCGAATGGCCGGACCAAGGGTCTTCAGATCCAGTGCCTTGATATCCTTGTCGAAATACACGACGTGGGGAACTCCGGTGTCCACGTGATGCACGGCGAGTTCGCGCCCAGCGGCGGTAAGTTCTATATTTGTCCGCAAATCATGGGGCGGGGTAAGTTGCACCTTGGCGTTGTCCCGGGACAGGAGCCTGGCACGGATCACTCCGGCGTCCGTGAGAAAGGCGTGCTCTGTCGGAGCCAGGCCAAGCTCCACGGCCAGCTTTGTGGCGCAACGGGAGGCGTTGCCGCACATCTCGGCGCGGGAGCCGTCCGCGTTGTAAAAGTGCCAGCGATAGTCCACCTCGACCTTGTACTCCTCTGGGGGAGTCTCGAGGAAGATCAGGCCGTCGGCGCCCACGCTGAAGGCCCGGGGGCAGATGATCCTGGCCCAGTCGGCCATGAGCTCCACTGCCAGGCCGAGTTCCCTGTTGTCGATAAAGACGAAGTCGTTACCGCAACCTTGCATCTTGTGAAATGTGACGTTGTTCATAGCATACCAGAGTGCCTTCCCGGTGGCGGTTCCGCTCCGGTGGCTGGTTGCTTCGCCCCGCACCGTGATGGAGCGGGGCGAAGATTGGAATCATTTACCTTGGAAAAGCGCGCGAACGGCAGTGTCGTCAGGAATACGAACGTCGAGTTCCTCGAACTTTTCGTCGATGGTCTCGGGTTTTTTCCAGCGCCTGTTTTCGTCAGGCCAGGATTTGATGTCGAGCAGGAGGAGGTACTTGCCCTTGGTGAGGCTGCGGACCCAATAGGTCGAGCCCTGTCCCTCGATGACGCCGCGCATGCCGGAACCGGGGCCGGTGCCGATGAGGACGTCAAGTGCGGGGGAAGCATGTTCCAGATAGAATTGTTCGTTGGTGCGCCCCCATCCGCTGATGCCGACCACCAGATCCACCTGGCCTCGCAGGCCTTCGGCAACCGCCTCGACCTTGACCACGTCTTCCCCAGTGGCTTCGAAGAATTTGGCAGGAACCGGGAAAAGCACGAATCCGATGCGCTTGCCGTTTCTTTCCACAATGTCGGTGAGGGGAGTGTCGCCCATGACACGGAAGGAGGCGGGCAGGTCCGGACCACCATACTTGGTGAGCCAGTCCCGTTCCTCGGGTGTGATGTACACCCTGTCATAGTCCAGCATCTTGTACGCGTCGATGAAGGACTTGGCGAAAACCAGGGACGGCGTGTCGTCATATTCGTTGAATGGCAGGAACTCGTAAGGTCCGGCAATGTAGAGTCGTTCAGGTCCGTTTTCCGCTCGAACACGGGAAAACCAAGTGGCACGTCTGGGCAGACCGCCCAAAGTACGGCCGCCTCACGTCGGGCAGGGCTCGTAGTTCCCTTTGGTGCTGGCTGTGTAGACAAGCTGTAAGGCTGGTGCGGATTGGCTTTGCACGCTGTTCAAGGGCGCTCCGCTTTCACTTGCCTCGTTGCTGGTGGCGCAGCAGGTCAGGGAAAGGAGGAGCGCCGCGAACAGAAAAAGCCGTTGCGGCAAATGGTTACTCATTGAGAAATTCCTTCAGCTCTTTACCAGTTCTGAAAAACGGCAGTCGTTTGGGTTGAACCTCGACGAGGTCTCCGGTTTTGGGGTTGCGTCCGGTATATCCCCCGTAGTCCTTCATTTTGAAGCTTCCAAAGCCCCGAATTTCAACCCGGTTGCCTTCCTGAAGCGCCTGCTTGATGGAGTCGATGAAGGTATTCACCACCAAGGCTGACTCTTCCATGGAGATGTTGCTGTCCTCGGCCAGGGTCGCAATCAGCTCGCTCTTGTTCATGACGTTCTCCGGGGTTGCTTGATGAATTGGCTCGAAAGGCCATAACTTATCTATCTCTAATAACTATGCCAATAAACATTCTTTTTCGTCAAGTTCTTTTGTCGGTTTTCCATTGAAATCGCGTCAGTCCCCGTCCCAAGCCACTTCCATGAGCAAGGGCGGGTCGTTTTCAATGCTGCTGAGCATGGATTTACGAAGTTTTTGAAGCCTCACGGCAAGGTCGAAAATGTCTTTGCCGGCATTGGAATTGGGCGCGAACTGCATAAGGGGCTTTTGTCTGCGCACCGCCTCCACCAGGGTCTTGTCGTGGCAGATGCCACCCAGAAAGTTGATGTCCAGGTCCAGAAACTTCTTGCAGGCCGCGGAAAGTCGCTCATAGGTCTGCTTCTCCTCGGCCTTGCTCTCCGCCATGTTCACCACCACCCAGAAGTCCCGGACATTGTGCTGCGTGCTGAGAACCTTCATCAAGGCGTAACTGTCTGTGAGGGATGTGGGCTCGGGCGTCACCACCACAAGGCGGAGGCGGCTCATGGCCGCGAAGGACAGCACCGTGGGGTTGATGCCGGCGCCCAGGTCCAGGAACAGGAAGTCGTAGTTGCTGAACAGGGGGGCGAGTTTCTTGAACAGGGAATTGCGCATCTCATCGTCCATGTCGATGAGTTCCGGGAGCCCGGAGGCCGCCGGGACGAAGTCGAAACCGTGTTCGTCGAGAGGGACGGTCACGTCCCTGGGGTCAATGTCCGACTCCATCATGTCCTGGAGATTGTTTTCCGGGGCGATGCCAAGGAGCACGTCGAGATTGGCCAGACCGAGGTCGCAGTCGATCAGGAGCAGGGAGTGCTTCCCCTTGTGCAGGCAGTAGGACAGATTCAGGGCGATATTTGTTTTGCCCACGCCACCCTTGCCGCTAAGTATGCAGACGCTGAGCGTCTTATTGCTGGTCATGGGTATTCCTCATTGGCTGATGTTCCCGTAGCGGGACATGAAGCGCGGTCGTCCACCTGACGGATGTTTCGATCAATGCGATCATATGCGCTGCCATGATGTCATCCACTCGCATTTCCGCGGGACTATTACTTGCTTCCGGTGAAGAGGAACTGTTTTTCCTCAGAGCGCACCATGGTGGCCTTGGGCAAGCCCATCTCCCTTGGTGCGCGCAGGACCGTGACGTTGTTCTTGCCCTTGTCCTTGGCCAGGTACAGGGCCTTGTCCGCCACCCGCATGATCTCCCGCGCCGTGATGCTGACCTTGTGGCGTGTGCAGGCCACTCCGGCGGAAAAGGTCACATGCAGAGGTTCGTCAATGCCGGTGCAGCGAATGGGTGTCTCGCTGAAAATATGCAACAGGCGTTCAAGCATGGACTGCGACTTGTTGGGACCGGCGCCGGGCAGGACCATGGCGAACTCTTCGCCACCAAGCCGCGCTGCGAGGTCGTAGGTCCGCTTGTTCTTTACCAGGATGTCGGAGAGCGCCACGAGCACCTCGTCGCCGCATGGATGCCCGTAAGTGTCGTTGACCTTCTTGAAGTTGTCCACGTCGATGATCGCCAGGCTGAGATAGGCCTTTTCCCGCTGGGCACGCTGGAGCTCCTGCCTCAGGATCCGTTCAAAGGCCCGGCGGTTGTGCAGCTCGGTGAGCGGATCGTGCTCACTCTGATACGAGAGGGATTCCAGCCGCTCCTGCAGGTGGATGAGGTGCGGGTAGATGTCCGCGTTTACTGGCAGGGCCAGCCACTGTTCGAACTCGGGCGACTGGGTGAGCTTCTGCCATTCGTCCAGCGGGAGGTCGTGACAGAGTCTGGCAACGGCCACTATGCGGCGGTTGGACCCTTCCCCGTCGTCCAGACAATCCCTGCATCCGAAGTCTCGCAACATCCGGCCAAGGGTCTCCACCTCGCGGGCGAGGGCCTCGCGGTTGGAGATGAGTCGGTCATCAGCCTTTGTGTTGGGCATGGCTAAAGAGCAGATACTCCCTGATGAAAGTGTTCAGGTTGCCGTCGAGCACGGAGTCCACGTCCCCAATCTCCGCATTGGTGCGGTGGTCCTTGACCAGGCGATAGGGCTGCAGGGTGTACGTCCTGATCTGGCTGCCCCATGCAATGGCCTCCTTGCCCGCGTATTGCGCCTGCCGTTCCTCGGCGCGTTTCTTGAGTTCCCGCTCAACGAGTCTGGCCTTGAGGATCTTCATGGCCGACTCCTTGTTGCGGAGTTGGGATTTTTCGTTCTGGCACTGGACCACGATGTTCGTGGGCAGGTGGGTGATGCGTACCGCAGAGCTGGTGGTGTTCACGCTCTGCCCCCCTGGTCCGCTGGAACGGAAGGTGTCCACGCGCAAGTCCTCTTCCCTGATCTCGATTTCCACTTCGTCCTCTATATCCGGCAAAACGTCAACAGATGCAAAGGATGTGTGTCTGCGTCCGGAGGAATCAAAGGGGGAGATGCGGATCAACCTGTGGATGCCGGTTTCGCTCTTGAGCAGACCAAAGACGTTGCGCCCCTTGATCTCGAGGGACACGCTCTTGAGCCCGGCCTCGTCACCGGGAAGGTAGTCCAGAATGGAGTGCGAGTAGCCCTGCTCCTCGGCCCATCTGCGGTACATGCGCAGAAGCATCTCGGCCCAGTCCTGGGCCTCTGTGCCGCCGGCGCCGGGATGGATCTCAAGTATGGCGGAGGCGCCGTCCTCGGGCTCGTTGAGCAGCATGCGCATTTCCGATTCATGCAGCTTTTTCCTGAGGATGGCGATCTGCTCCTCCAGGGTGCCCAAGACCTCCTCGGAAGGCTCCTCCTTGGCCATGTCCATCCAGTCGTCCAGGTCCTGCTTGGCCTTGAGCAGGTCCTCGAGTCGTTCGACACGGTCAGTGAGCTGGCTTTTCTCCTGAAGTATGGGGGTGAGCGCCTCGGGTTTGTTCCAGGCGCCGGGTTTGGAAAGTTCCTGTTCTATGGTCTGCAGGCGCTGCTTGTCCTTGTCAAGGTCAAAGACGCCTCCAAAGGGATTCGAATTGTTCAAGCAAAGGGGGGGTAAGTGTTTTCAAGTCCGAAAGTTGCAGCATTGAATTGGCCTCGTGATATTATAAGGTATGGATGAATGTTCGAATTTCAATTCCCGGGAAGGGCCTGCCGCCGTTTGAAGGCGAAAGCCAGCAACAACAGTACGAGGGGCGCGATGCCCAGGATTGCGTTTATGACGTTGTGAAGTTCATGATATACGCTCTTTTGGGTGAAGAGATCAACAGGTGCGGCAACGGCGCGGGTGTGAAAGAGCCCTATGTTTGCAAGAATTTTACCGTGGGGATCGATCACCGCCGAGATGCCGGTGTTGGTGGAGCGCACCAGACAGCGCTCCTGTTCCACGGCGCGCAGCAGGGTCAGCGCCAGGTGTTGCGCCGAGGCGGACGAGTGGCCGTACCACGCGTCATTGGAGATGTTCACCAGCAGGTTGGCGCCTTGCTCGACACGTTGCTGGGCGAGCTCCGGAAAGATGGCTTCGTAGCAGATCAACATTCCCAAGGCAAGACGCCCCAGCCGCAAGGGGCCGTTGTTGCTGCCCTTGCGGAAATCGCCCAGCCCCTCGACCAGCTTGTCGATGAAGGTGAGGTACTCGCCAAAGGGCACGTACTCGCCAAAGGGGACCAGGTGTTCCTTGTCGTAGTGGCCCGAGCGTTTGCCCTCGCGGTCTATGAGGAACGCGCGGTTGTAGATGACGAATTTGCCGGTGTTCCTGTCTTTTTCATAAGCCGGTGCGCCTGTCAGGATGGGAGTGTTCAGGTCCCGGGCCAGCCTGAGCACCTGCCTGGACTCCTCCTTGGATTCCTGAAGGTAGAAGGGCATGGCCGTTTCGGACCACACCACCAGGGACAACGGCATGGGCTCCTGTGCCGCCACGAGGCTGGAGGTGAGGGTGCTGTACCGCTCGATGGTGCCGGCGACGAAGTTCTTGTCCCATTTCACGGCCTGGTTGATGTTCCCCTGGACAATGCCCACGCTTGCCGTCCCATCGGACGTCAAGGGGCGGGACATGGCCCAGTTTCCGTATACAGGCAGCGCGGCGAGAATGAGCGCCCCGATGAACAGGGGCAGGGGGTGGACGCCGTCCGTTGCCAGGAACCTGGCCAGGAGCCAGGCCGCTGTGGCCATGATCGCGCCCAGCCCCAGAGAGCCCACCAGGGCCGCCGTCTGCACCCAGGGCGTCCAGAAGGAGAATGCGGTGGCCAGGCTCAGCCAGGGGAATCCGGTGAATATCCAGCCCCTGAGCAATTCCACTCCCCCCCAGAGGAGCCCGGCGTAGAGCGCCTGCAAAGGCCAGGGTAGCCGATCCTCGGTGAGGCGGAGTCCCAGGGTGAAGAGGCCGGAGAACAGACCGAGCACAGCGCCGAGGAGCATGGGGCACGGGACCGCCAGAATCCAGGGCAGCAGCCCGAAATTGTGAACCGGCAGGGCCAGCCAGTAGAGGCAGGTGGAGTAGACCGTGAAGCCTATGAACCAGCCGAGTCTGAACGCCTGGCGGGGACTGGAAGCCCGGGACGCCAGCGCGCAGAGCCCCGCGGGGTAGAGAAGGGCCAACGGAGGGAGGTGGGCCAGGGGATTGGGAAATCCGAACCAGGCGCCTCCAGCCGACAGAAACAGGATGATGAAAAAGGAAGAGGAGATAATCCGCACTGGGAACTCGTGTTATCAAGAATTGGGGAGCGGCGGCACGGGATGGATGAGAATCCAGCGTACTTGCTTTGCGTCGGCTTCCTTGATGGTAAAACGTTGTCCTGCGAGGGAAAAGCTTTCCCCCACGGAGGGGACGCGGCCGGCCAGCTCGCAGAGGTATCCACCGAGGGTCTCGACCTGGTCCGAATCCAGTTTGATGTCGAGGTTATCTTCCAGGTCCGAGAGCAGGGCCCGTCCGGAAACCATGATGTCTTCGTTTTCCAGGATGCTTATGTCCGCGGGGCGGGGTGTGTCGTATTCATCCTCGATCTCGCCCACGATCTCCTCGAGCACGTCCTCGAAGGTGACCAGGCCCGAGGTTCCGCCGTATTCGTCCAAGGCTATGGCCAGGTGGATCTTTCTGGACTTGAACTCCTGCAGCAGATCGAGAACATTGCTGGTCTCGGGGATGTAGAAGGTCTTGCGCATGACGTCCACAATACGACTGGAGTCCGTCTGATCGTCCAGGAGGGCCTTGAGCAAATCCTTCGCGTGGACGATGCCCACGATGTTGTCCTTGTTGTCCTTGAAGATGGGGAGTCTGGAATGGCCGGATTCGATGAGCAGGCGGGCGATGTCTTCGAGGTCGTCGTCGATCTCGGCGCAGATGATATCCGTTCTGGGAACGATGATGTCCTGGACGCGCTTTCTGCCGAGCCGGAGGACATTGTGCAACATCAGGACCTCGTCGGGCTTCAGTTCGCCATCTTCCTGGGCATCGCGAATGGCCTCCTCAATGGGTTCCTCCTGCTTGTGACCAAAGAGCCAACCTAGCAAAGGCCAGGATTTACTGTCCGATCCCTCGTCCAACACCGCACCTCCTTGTTTTGTGCAATGTTCTGAAATGGTTGTTGCCGCACCGTATGCCTCGACGAACTGTATTTAATGAAAAAATGCCCAGCGAGGCAAGGGATTGGTGCAAGATTTTCATGGTATGGGGTTCGTTTCCACCGGTGCTCAGGCTATGCCCTTGTCCCTGTATATCTCCAGGTGGCGCTTCATGACCCAGCTGCCCAAAGGTTCTATGCCGTCATTTTCCACCAGTTTCCACTCGAGGGAAACCATGTCCTCCTCCTTTTTGGGGCGTCCCCAGGAGATGAACTGCAGGCCGTACTCCGTGTCCTTGGATTCGTAGTCCTCGTATAGGTGCTGCACGTTGCAGAGTACCCAGTAGCGGCGTTTCCGCTCGATCTCCGGGTCGTAGAGATCCAAGGCAGCGTAGAGCCTGTTGGATATGGTAATGTCGAGGTTGAGCGATCGGATGACGTCCCGCTTGATCAGGATGCGCATGCCTCCTGCGGAAATATCGGAGATCATTATCTTGTTTCCGGTCTTGCCGGGTTGGTTCAGGAGCAGGGGGCGGGGCCAGCTCTTCACCTCCGAGGCGTTGCGCACTGAGGACGCCAGCCAGACGGCGCAGCCCAGGAAATACTGGGACGGAGGCTCGAGCCGCAGAAAGGAGCGTTTTTGTTGCAGCTCCAGCTTATCCGGAAAAGCCAGCAGCAGGATGCTCTCACCCTGGGGGGTGCGCTTGATGCCCGAGACCTCGGAGTTGAAGTGGTAGAAATGGAGGTTCTTTTTAGAACCCTGGAGCTTGAAGAAGATCTCCACGGAACGCCCCAGCCAGCGTTTGGTGGCCTTGACGTTCATGTCCAGCTCAAGGACCAGGGACCCGGACGTTATTTCGAGGAGCGAACACATGGTGGCCCTGCGGGAAAAGTCCGCGGGCGTGAACTTCATTTCGAATTTGCTGCGCGAATCAAGAGCCTTGTGGAACAGTTCCATGATCTGGGGCTTCTTCACGATCCAGTTGTCGGGAATGCCTCGTGTTCCGCACCTGGACAGCATCACGTTCAAGCCCCTCCCGAACAGGTAGAGGGCTAAGACCGCCACAAGGACCGTGACGATGTAGAACAGCATCTCCATGGTCAGGCCGGTCTCGTTGAACCCGCCCTTGACCTTGTCCAGGTAGCCGCGGTCAAAAGCCGCCATTGGGATGAGGGAGTCGTGGAACATGAGAGCCTGTGTCGATCCTGGTCGTGTGTTTGCGCTGATCCCTGCACTTAGTAAGAGTATATGACGTCAACGTCGCAATCAGCAGGCAAGTGCATGTCTCATGCCGTTGAAGCGTCACGATGAAGTATCCGACACCTGCCTATGGGGAGCGGGCCTGTCCATCGAGTGTGAATCGTATCCTATCCATTGCCATGGGGAATGCAAGTAATGATGTGCGGCCCGGGCCGTCAACGGCTGGCTGTCCGCGGGCCTGGTGTTCTCGTCCCGCTTACAGCAGCCCCATCTTTCTGAGATGAATCTCCAGGCAGGAAACCGCAGCCGGGGTGACTCCGGAGATGCGCCCCGCCTGCCCCAGATTCAGTGGTTTGATTTTTTTCAGCTTCTCGACAACCTCGCGGGACAACCCCGCGACCTGCTCATAGGGCATGTCCGGGGGCAGCTCCAGCGACTCCAGGCGCATCGAACGTTGCACCTGTTCGGCTTCGCGCTCCAGATAGCCTGAGTACTTGCATGTGTTCTGCGCCTCCTCGAGCACGTCCCCGGGCAGATCCTTCAGTTCGGGCCAGAAGACGAACAAGTCCCGGATGGTCAACGAGGGGCGCCGCAGCAGCTCGCCAAGGGAGATTGCCTTGCCCGGCGCTGGCTCCCCAAGTCGCTCAAGATGCTCCCTGGTACCGGCGTCTGGGCGGATGCGGCGTTCCTCCAGTCCCAGGAGCGCCTCTTTCAAAGCTCCCAGCTTGGTCTGAAAAAGTTCCCACTGCCGGTCGTCCACAAGCCCCATGGAGCGCCCCCGGGCGGTGAGCCTTTGGTCCGCGTTGTCCTCTCGCAGCAGCAGCCTGTGCTCCGCACGGGAAGTGAACATTCTGTATGGTTCCAGGGTCCCCTTGGTGACCAGATCGTCCACCAGTACCGCCATGTAGGCCTGGTCCCGGCGCAGGAGGAACGGCTCCACCCCGCGCAGGGAGAGGCAGGCGTTGCAGGCGGCCCAAAGGCCCTGGGCCGCGGCCTCCTCGTATCCCGATGTGCCGTTGATCTGCCCCGCGCAGTACAGACCGCCCACCGCCTTGGTCTCCAGGGTGGGGAGCAACTGGGTGGGATAGGCGAAATCGTATTCGATGGCATAGCCAGGGCGGACGATCTGTGCCTTTTCCAGGCCCGGGATCGTGGCCAGCATGGCTTTCTGCACGTCCAGGGGCAGGCTTGTGGGGATACCGTTCGGATAGACCTCTGGGCTTTCGAGGCCCTCGGGCTCGATGAAAATCTGGTGCCGGTTCTTGTCCGGAAAGCGCGCGATCTTGTCCTCGATGGAGGGGCAATAGCGCGCGCCCGTGCCCTTGATCACCCCGGTGAACAGCGGTGAGCGGTCGAAGCCATTGCGGATGGCCTCGTGGGTCCGTTCGTTCGTGTAGGTGATGTGGCAGGGGACCTGGGGCAGAGGGACCGCTTCTGTACGAAAGCTGAAAGGCGGGGGTGGATCGTCTCCTGGTTGCGGCTCGAGCCCGGAGTAGTCTATGCTGTCCCTGAGCAGTCTCGGGGTGGTGCCGGTCTTCAGCCTGCCAAGCTCGATGCCGGCGTCCAAAAGGCTCTGGGAGAGAGAGGAGCTTGGCGGGTCGCCCAGGCGCCCCCCTGGGAAATTGGACAGCCCCACGTGGATGAGCCCTCGCAGGAAGGTGCCTGTGGTGAGAATCACCGTGCGGGCCTTGAACTCCTGCCCGAGTGCGGTGCGGACGCCGGTGACCCGCTTCAGACCGTCCCGCTCTTCCATGACGAGGCTCGAGGCCGTGTCCTGCCAGACCCAGAGGTTTTCCTGGGTAAAGATGTCCTTTTGCACGACCTTGAGGTAGGCGTCCCGGTCGATCTGGGCACGGGTTGCGCGGACAGCGGGGCCCTTGCGCGTATTCAGCCTGCGGAACTGGATGCCCGCAGCGTCGGCCCACAGCCCCATACGCCCTCCAAGGGCGTCGATCTCCTTGACCAGATGCCCCTTGGCCAGGCCGCCAATGGCGGGATTGCAGGAGAGATGGCCAATGCGGTCGGCATTGATGGTGAGCAGCAGTGTGCTGTGCCCCATTCGCGCGGCGGCCATTGCTGCCTCGCAACCGGCATGCCCCGCACCTACGACGATGCAGTGGAAGCAATCAGGGGGCGGTGTGCGCATTGTCCGCTCCAATGTCTGGGTCACGGCTGGAAGAGCATGTGGGCGAATACCTTGGCGTCACCGACCTGCGTGGAGATGAGGGAAAACTCGTTGGGTTGGTGAGCGTTGTGCACGCAGGTGGCCCAGACCACGGCGGGGTACCCCAGGCGCCGCAGCAGTACGGCGACCGTTCCGCCACCGATTCCCTGGGGCTTGCCTTCCGTGCCGTAGACGGCCCGAATGCCGGGGAGCAGGCGGCGGACAACCTCGCTGTCCGGGGAAGTGGGAGGCGCGGCCTGTCCGTAGTGCACCGCCTCGTAGGAAATGTTTACCCCGTCCTCTTCCTCGACCTCGCGCCCCAGCTCCTTGATGCGGTTCAGGATATCGGCGATGTCGTATTCCGGAAGAACACGGCAGTCCACGTAGAAGACGTCATGTCCCGGAACAGTGTTTACATTGGGGACATTGGCCTCTTTTTTTGTGGGCTCGAAGGTGGAGATGGGGGGATCGAAGAGTTCGTCATGACTG
The DNA here is from genome assembly GCA_963674665.2 of Desulfovibrionaceae bacterium. Taxonomy (GTDB): domain Bacteria; phylum Desulfobacterota; class Desulfovibrionia; order Desulfovibrionales; family Desulfovibrionaceae. The sequence goes on from CAXXPL010000005.1 coordinate 240,132, forward strand.
TCGAATTCCCGGTACAGGGAGTCCAGCAGCATGATGAGCTTCGCCGAGGAACGCAGGGTGTTGCGCCCCTGATGGGGAGTGGATGCGTGACACTGCTTGCCTGAAACCGTGATCTTGACCCAGAGCATGCTCTTTTCTGCCACCTCGACCATGGTGCTGTCGCCCTGGCCGAAGTCCGGGATCACGAAGAGATCGTCCTTGGTGAAGAGTTCGGGCTTGGTGTCCAGAACATACTTCAGGCCGAAGTCGCTTCCGGTCTCCTCGTCCGCAACGAGCAGCAATCCGAGGTTCATGGGGGGGGCGATGTCCAGACGTTTGAAAGCCTCGGCCACGAGAAAGCCCGAGACAATGGCCTGATGGTCGTCCTCCACACCGCGTCCGTATATCCTGTCGCCCTCGACGCGCAAAGTCCATGGGTCGGATTCCCACAAGGAGCGATCGCCCGGAGGAACGACATCGGTGTGTCCGATGATCCACATTGTGCGTGAAGTGTCTTCGCCCGGCAGGATGCTGCATAGGTTGGGTCGAAAACCGCAGGTGACGCGTTCGTCCGGTGCGTTTATCCAATCAGGTGCGGGCAGCCCATGTTCCTGGAGGAATTTGTCCAGGAATTTGGCCTTGTCCAGTTCAGCGTCACCAGGGGCTTCGTTGTTCTCAGGACCCAGGGCCGGGATGGAGACGAGTTCGCGTTGCAGCTCCACAACGGAATCGTGTCGCGTATCGAGGTAGTCCAGCAGGGCTTGGAGCACAGGAGTCATAGATTGACCGGAGAGATAAGGCAGGGCCCGTGAGCCCTGCCTTTTGGTTCGTTCTTGTGAAAGACTTAGCGACCGCGGGCGGCGCGCTTGGAAGCCTTCAAGGGGTTGATCTTGACCTTGCCGCCCTTGTCCAAGGTGGCGCGGACATGGGTGGCGAAATTGCAGGCGCCCAGGTGCCACTTCTTCTCGGGCACGGGGTAGCTGGAGCAATAACGACCGCCTTCGTGTTCCTTGATGCGCTCACAGCCCTCGCACTTCTCGACGACCTGCTCGCAAGGCACGCCGTTGACCTGGACGGCGCCGTCCTTGACAGAGATGCCCATTTCAACGCCATGGGGTTGGGAATACATTTTATTTCACCTCCATTGGTGGTGTTGGCTTTCGAAACACAAATTTTTGTCACACTACTTGAGGTCAGTCAAGAAAAAATGTTCATCCCATGGGCAAATCTCGATAAAATTTGTCTGGATCAAGAATTGTCAAGAAAATATATGGCAGTAGATTTTTGTACTGGGCAATTGCGTGTAAGACTTGAATTTTTAATATGTAAACCAGGATTGACATGGCTTTCTTGCCCGGATACCTACATGGTATAGCCAATATAATTGAATCTTAAAAGAGAGCGACAGTGTATTGGATTTTGATTGGTCACGATAGTTGTTCCTCATGATTGAAAGGAAAAGGTTGGGTTGATGTCCTGGCGATTCCTGCTGAGCGCCTTGAGATTCTCAAGTATTCGGGCAACATTGCTCACTGCATTCATTTTACTCGTTTTTCTGCCAATAGTACTGGTCGCTTCCGTATCCACGTACATCAGCTATCAAAGTGGAAAGCAACAGATTTTTTCTCAGCTTGACTCCATTACGGCTCTTAAGGCTGCGGAAATACGTTCCTGGGTCGCGCATATCGACTCGGATCTGAACTACGCTGTCAACAGCCCCGATGTTTTCAGCTGGATCCGGACGGTACTGGGTAAATCCTTCAACAAGCGCAGCGAACTGCTTGGAGTTGATGATCAGCTGTACAGGCGATCCCACAACCTGCTGCATTCACGTTTTTCACGCATAACTTCCCAGTCCAACCGCCCCCGTGTGCTCGAGCTTTTCATATTGGACATGGAGGGATACGTCGTGCTCTCCACCAGCAGGTTGAACACAGGATTGCGCATGGGGGACAAGCGTTTTTTTCCGTAAAGGGCTCTTGTCCGCAGGCGTGCAGATGGAGCAGATTCCCTCCAAGATGAGTCCCGGAGGCGATTGGAGTCTCGTCGCCATGCTTCCTCTGCCCGGTTTGAAGGGCGAGACCATCGGTCTTCTTTGCGGCAAGGCGGACCTGGATCTCCTCGAAGCCATCGTTCTGGAACGCAGCGGACTGGGCAGAACAGGTGAGACTCTCCTTGTGGGCGAAGGGGGAATCCTGCTGTCGAATTCACGTTTCAAGGGATACTCGCGTGGGGCGTTGCTTTCGCCTCCATATCTGGACCTCGGTTCATCCGCCCCTCCATTGTCCTGGCACGGAATGTACAAGGGGTACCGTAACCTGCCCGTGGTCGCCTCGGCCAAGAATCTCCCGGGCCTGGAGATGACCCTTGTCACCGAGATCGAGCAGCGCGAGGCCTTCGCTCCCATCATCCTTGCACTGTTGATAAAGATCGCGGTGGCTTTGGTGACATTGGTGCTTGCGGTGGTGGCGTCCACGCTGTTCACCAGGGGATTGAACAGCAGGTTGTCCGGGCTGGCCGCCGCGGCGCGGCAGATGTCCCAGGGGCAGCTCTCTCGCCCCGCGGAGGTGCTGAACAACGATGAGATCAGCCAGGTGTCCGCCGCCTTCAACGCCATGACCGGACGGCTGGAGCAGCGGTTCGAGGTCGAACGATTGATGTCCAGGATGGCCCGCAGACTGCTCAAGGTGACTCCCGAGGACATGGATACCCTGGTGGAGGAGGCTCTTTCGGAGTTGGGGCTTTTCCTGAATGTGGATCGTATACTCCTGCTGATCAACTCCGAAGACTCGTACAGGCTCTCCTGCCAGAATGAATGGTGCGACGTGGGAGTGCCCTCCATCAAGGGGAAACTCCAGAATGTGGAATCCTCCCATGCTTCCTGGGCCTGGAGAATGTTGAAGGACGATGGCGTCTTCGCATGCTCCAGCCTGGACGAGATACCCCGGGATGGAGCATGGCTCAGGAGCATGTGGGCCGGTTTTGGGATCAAATCGGTGATCATCACCCCCATGTTGAAGACAGGAATGGGAACCGGCTTGCTCTCGGTGGAGACGGTCTGGGGAGAGCGCGACTGGATGGAGGAGGAATTCGACCTGCTGAGCACGGTGGTGGACATCCTGGAAAGCGCCATGGAGCGAGCCAAGGGGCAGGAGGCCTTGCGCCGCAGCGAGGAACGGTACGCTCTTGCCCAGCGGGCCGCCAATATCGGCAGCTGGGACTGGGATATCTCAACAGGACAGTATTACTGGTCCGAGGCCATCGAACCCATGCTCGGCCTGGAGCCGGGTTGCTTCAAGAACACCTTCGAGTCCTTTTTGCGGTACGTGCACGATGAGGACAAGTCCTCGGTACTGTTCGCCGTGGACGCCTCCCTGAAAGATGGTCGGATGTTCAACGTGGAGTATCGTATCGTGCGTTTCGACGGTTCGGAATGCTGGGTCTCCGGTGTTGGCGCGGTGTTCAGGGATTCCCAGGGGGAACCCCTGCGCATGCTGGGCATTATGCGGAACATCACGGAGCGGAAGATGGCCGAGGCCAAACTGGAGAGCATGAATCGCAGCCTCGAGGAAACCGTTGAGGAGCGCACCAGGGACCTCGAGCGCAAGGCCAACGAACTCCAGAGGGCCAATTTGAGGCTGCGCGAGCTGGACAGGCTCAAATCGTCCTTTCTGGCCTCCGTGTCCCACGAATTGCGCACCCCGCTGACCTCGATCCTGGGCTTCACCAAGATGATTAAGCGGGATTTCAGCCGGTACTACAAGAGCACGGGGATGCGGAAAACCGGCAAGGACAGGGAAGGGCGGATCTCGGAGAACCTCAACATCATCATCCACGAGGGAGATCGACTCACCCGCCTGGTCAACGATGTGCTCGACCTCACCAAGATAGAGTCCGGCAAGGCGGAATGGCGCAACCAGGCCGTGGACATCGAGGAATGCGTGCAAAAGGCCGTGAGCGCGGTGCAGGTGCAGTTCGACAACAGGCCCGATGTGCGTCTGGAAGTGGAAATTCCCCTTGATCTCCCCCCCTTGTTTGTGGATCCGGACAGGATCTCCCAGGTGCTCATCAACCTGCTCAACAATGCCGTCAAATTTACGGTGACAGGCTTTGTGCGCGTGTCCGTGACCATTCGTGAGATGGACACCGTACGCATCTGTGTTCAGGACACCGGACAAGGAGTGGATCCCGAAGAGTTGGAGGAGATTTTCAACAAGTTCCACCAGGCCACCCGCTATGACGCCCTCAAGAACAAGCCAGAAGGTACGGGATTGGGATTGTCCATCTGCAAACAGATAGTGGAGCACTATCATGGGCGCATCTGGGCCGAGTCAGTGCCTGACAAGGGCAGCGAGTTCTACGTGGAATTACCCCTGGTTCCCATTCCCGCGAGCGCCTTGGAGAAGATCGTTGCAACCACCGAGTGATCCCTTCGTAGTGGATAATGAAAAAAACGGCTCCCGTGACGCATGGTCAGGGGAGCCGTTTCGTTTGTGACGTATCAGGGGCGGTGTCAGCTTTATCTTACCGCAGGAGGCTGCGCTTCGGCCGATTCCTCGGGCGTCGGGCCTGGATGCTGGTTGCCTCTGCCGAACATGCGGCGGACAAAGACATACAACAGCGGGATGAAGAACACCCCCAGTATGGTCGCCGCGATCATGCCGCCCATGACGCCGAAGCCGATGGCGTTCTGGGCGCCGGAACCTGCGCCCGATGCCATGGCCAGAGGCGTGACGCCCAGGATGAAGGCGAAGGACGTCATCAGGATGGGGCGCAGACGCTGCTTGGCGGCATCCAGTGTGGCCTGGATCAATCCCGCTCCATCGTTCTGGCGGGCAATGGCGAACTCGACGATGAGGATAGCGTTCTTGGCCGCCAGCCCGATGGTGGTCAGCAGGCCGACCTTGAAGTAGACGTCGTTCTCCTGCCCGAACAGTATGGCGAAGAGCAGGGCGCCGAATATGCCGATGGGTACCGACAGGATGACCGAGAACGGTACGGACCAGCTTTCGTACAGGGCGGCCAGACACAGGAATACCACCAGCACCGAGATGGCGTACAAGGGGCCCGCCTGGCTGCCGGACAACCGTTCCTGGGCCGACAGGCCGGTCCACTGGTGGGTGTAGCCCGCGGGCAACTGCGCCACCAGACGGTCGATTTCGTCCATGGCCTCGCTGGAGCTGATCCCAGGGGCGGCCTCGCCCTGTATCTCCATTGCCGCGGAGCCGTTGTACCGCTCCAGGCGGGGCGAGCCCATCTTCCAGTGCCCCGATGCGAATGCCGAAAAGGGCACCATGTCGCCGCTGGAGTTTCTCACGAACCACCTGTTCAAGTCCTCGGGCTGCATCCTGAAGTCCTTGTCGGACTGCAGGTACACGGGTTTTACCCGGCCCCGATCGATGAAATCGTTGACATAGTCGCTGCCCCAGGCCGTGGACAGGGTGGTGTTGACATCCCCAAGGAAGAGGTTGAGCGCGCTGGCCTCTTCCTGGTCGATGTCAATGGAGTACTGGGGCTCGTCCTCCTGACCGTTGGGGCGGGTGTTGGCCAACAAGGGGCTCTGTGCGGCCATGCCGAGCACCTTGTTGCGCATTGCCATGAGCTGTTCGTGTCCAGCTCCCTTGATATCCTGGATAAAGAAGTCAAACCCGTTGGAGGTACCCATTCCGTGAATCGCCGGAGGTGCGAGGGTGTAGATTCTAGCATCCTTGACCTGTGACAGGGCTCTCAGGGCTCGTCCGGCGACTGCGGGGGCCGACAGGTTTGGATCGGTTCGTTCCTCGAAGGGTTTCAACTTGATGAAGGCAATGCCGACGTTCTGCCCCCTGCCGCTGAAACTGAAGCCCGAGACGCTCATGACGCCTTCCACCGCATCCTTTTCCTGGGTAAGGAAGTAATCCTTGACCTGGTCCAGCACCTTCAGGGTTCTTTGCTGGGGTGCTCCCACCGGCAGTTGTATGCTGCTGAGCAGAATACCCTGGTCTTCCATGGGAAGGAACGAGGCGGGCAACCTTACGAACAGCCAGGCCATGGCGCCGACGATGATCAGGAACACGAGCATGAAGGGGATGGAGCGCTTGACGACAACGCTTGCTCCCTTGTGGTACATCGTGTTGGTGAGGTCGAACCCCTTGTTGAACAGGCCGAAGATTCCTCTTTTGACCGAACCTTCCTTGACGGGGCGGAGGAGCGAGGCGCACAACGCCGGGGTGAGGATCAAGGCCACGACCACCGACAGCATCATGGCTGAGACAATGGTTACTGAGAACTGGCGGTAGATGACGCCCACCGAACCGCCGAAAAAGGCCATGGGCACGAAGACCGCGGACAGGACCGTGGCGATGCCCACCAGGGCTCCGGTGATTTCCTTCATGGACTTCTGGGTGGCCTCTTTCGGAGAAAGTCCTTCCTCGTGCATCACCCTTTCCACGTTTTCCACCACCACGATGGCATCGTCCACCAGCAGGCCGATGGCCAGGACCATGGCAAACATTGTCAGGGTGTTGATTGAGTACCCCATGATGGCCAGCACCGCGAAGGTTCCCAGGAGGACAACGGGCACCGCGATGGTGGGGATGAGGGTGGCGCGGAAGTTTTGCAGGAACACGAGCATGACGAAGAACACCAGCACAACGGCCTCGATCAGGGTCTTGAACACCTCGTGGATCGAGAGCTGGACAAAGGGGGTGGTGTCATAGGGGAAGACAACCTTCACACCCTGAGGGAATGTACTGGTAAGCTCCTTGATTTTTTTCTGAACCGCTTCGGCCGTGCTGATGGCGTTGGCGCCGGTGGCCAGGTTGATGGCCAGTCCCGTGCTGGGCATGCCGTTGTACTTGGAGGACATGTTGTATCGTTCCGCCCCCAACTCCACAGTGGCCACATCACTGATGCGGACTACGGAGCCATCACTATCGCTTTTGATAATGATGTTGCGGAACTGTTCGGCTGTCTGCAGCCGGCTGCCCGCCGTCACAACGGCGTTGAGTTGTTGCCCCTTCCTGGCGGGCAACCCGCCGAGTTGCCCTGCGGAGACCTGGGTGTTCTGGGCCTGTATGGCGTTGGCCACGTCGCTGGGCATGAGCTTGTATTTGGCCAGCTTGTCCGGATTGAGCCAGATGCGCATGGCATAGCCGGATCCGAACAAGGTGGTATCGCCCACACCCTCGATGCGCCGCAATGAGTCGTTCAGAGTGCTATCCACGAAGTCGGCCAGGTCGTTGGAGGACATGGAGCCGTCGGTGGAAACAAAGCCAATGACCATGAGGAAGCTGGCCGAGGATTTGGTGACTGAAATACCATAATTTCGAACGTTTTCCGGTAACTGCGAGGTCACGAGCTGCAGCTTGTTCTGTACCTGCATCTGCGCCACGTCGGGATCGGCGGCGTTGGTAAAGGTCAGGGTTATTTCGGCGGCACCGGTGGAGGTGGAGGTCGATGTCATGTAGTCAAGGTTGTCGATACCGGTCATCCCCTGTTCGATGACCTTTGTCACCGAGTTTTCCACTGTTTGCGCATCAGCGCCGGAATAGACCGTGCTAATCCTGACCGAGGTGGGCGCGATCTGGGGATACTGTGAAATGGACAGCGAGTTGAGGGCCAGCAGACCGCCCAACATAATGACTATGGAAATGACCCATGCGAAGATGGGCCTGTTTATGAAAAAGCTCGACATGGTTCACCTCACCCCCTGTCCTCGGGGGCGGTTCCGGAGGGAGGGGCGGAAGGTTTTTTTTCAGTGTTGTCGCTGTGAAGCTGCGTGATCTCTCCGGTCTTGTCGTCCACGGACACCTCGATGGCCTTGACCACCTGGCCTACCCGAACCTTTTGCGAACCTTCGACAATGACCTGGTCGCCATCGACCAGGCCCGAGTTCACCAGCCAGTCGTTACCAATACTCCTCTGCACCTGCAGAACACGTTGTTCCACCTTGCCGGACTTGTTCACGAACAATGCCGTGGGCTCACCCTTGGTGTTGCGGCTGACGGCCCGCTGCGGCACCAGGAAGCTATTGTCCGCCACGCCTTCCTCGATGATGGCGCGCACGTACATTCCGGGCATCAGCAGTTTGTCCGGATTTGGAAACTCGGCGGTCAGGGAATAGGAACCGGTGCTCTCGTTGACGTTGGCCTCGGCGAACTTGAGCGTTCCGGTCAAGGGGTAGGTGGCGCCGTTCTCCAACTTGAGCTTCACGTCGATGGTGTCGGCTCCCGAGGTCTTGATACGGCCTTCGGCAATGGCCTGACGCAGCTCGAGCAGTTCGGAGCTTGATCGGGTCACATCCACATTGATGGGGTCCAGGGTGCGGATGGTAGTCAGGGTGTCCGCCTGGTTAGCGGTCACCAGGGCGCCGGCAGTGAGTGACGACTTGCCGATGGTTCCGCTGATAGGGGCGAGGATCAGGGTGCGGTCAAGGTTTATGCGTGCGGTCTCGACGTTGGCCTTGGCCGCGGCCACATCGGCCTTGTCCTGTTCGTAGGCGATCTTCACATCGTCGAGATCCTGCTCGCTGATGACCAGACCCTTTTTCAGCGCCTGGTAGCGCTCGGTCTTGTTCTTGTCGCTGTTCAGCGTTGCCTGGGCCTTTTGCAGCGCCGCAAGCGCGCTGTCATAGGCGGCTTGATAGCTGTCAGGGTCTATCTGGTAGAGCACGTCGCCCGCCTTTACATGTCCGCCTTCGTGAAACAGGCGTTCACGAATGATGCCCCCCACCTGGGGGCGCACCTCGGCGGTGAGAAAGGCGCGGGTTCTCCCCGGCAGCTCCGTTGTCAGGGCCACGGTGCTGGAACGCAACGCGATGACGCTTACCTCGGCGAGCGGGGCGGGCTGTGCTGCGGACGCCTCCTTCTCCGCCTCTTCCAGACACCCGGACATGGTGCTCGCAGCGAACAAAAGGCAGAAAATCAAACCAATGAATATTTTTTTGTTGGATAATATTTTGAGTCCTTTATCGGGACGTTTGATGCTGTGATTCAAAACCGCTCCCTCCTTGCAGTGGGCTGAGCATTATGGTACTTGGAGGTACCTATATACTCGCAATGGGCTAGTCAAGTGACAACTGAGTTATTTTTTTAATATATGTAAGGTCAATTCATTCCGAAGACGGGATACACAATGGTTCAACAAAAAAAAACAAGACGTGGTCGGCCAAAGGTCATGACCGACGATGCCCAGCGCAGCAAGATCATTGCGGGCGCCAAAACCTTGTTTCTTGATAATGGCTACGGGAAAACCACCACCAACGAGATAGCCGCCAAGTGCCGCATCTCCAAGCAAACCCTGTATCGGCTGTTTCCTGACAAACTGACCCTGTTCGCGGCCGTGGTGGAAGCGCATCGGATCGATATGATAGAGGTGTCCGAGGAGTATGACGAACTTCCCCTGGACGTGGCCTTGGAAAAGATCTTCAAGCTGGATATCGATGACGAGGCTGACGAGGCCAGGATGCGGTTCATGACTTTCTGCACCGTTGAAGCGGTCAGGTATCCCGAACTGAAGACCGTGCTTCAGAAACACGGAGGCGACAAAACACGCAATGAGTTGGCCGAATGGCTAACGCGTCAACAGAGCAGGGGAAGAATTCATGTGGAGAACCCGAACACCGCGGCCCAAATCCTCATGGACATGGTTTTCGGCATCGTGGTGATAATCGCTCTTGGGGATTATGACTGGCCGGTTCCGGATGAGCGCACTGCCTACTTCAAACGCTGCATTCAAATATTCCTCAACGGAGTGGTGCCGAGGGAGCCTTGCTAGCGCTATTTCTTTCTGTGTAAGGGTCCGTTGGTCAGAACTCTATTCCGCGCTGCGCCGGGATGCCTTGCTCATAGGGATGCTTCACCGGCTGCATAGCCGTGACCAAGTCCGCCTGCTCCTCCAGCCAGGGGGGAAGGCCCCGGCCCGTGAGCACCAGGTGGGCCCCGCGCTCCCGAGCCAGTGAGATCACGCGCTCCAACTCCTCCGGTTCAAGCAGGGAGGCGTTCAGGGCGTATATCGCCTCGTCCATGATCAGCATGGCCTCTTTGTCCCTGAACTCCTCGAGTTTCTTCAGTGCCCAGGCAAGAGTCTCCAGGGCCGCCTGCCTATGCGGGGCAGGATCGTTGCCCGGACGCAGGAACCCCTTGCCCATGACCAGGAAGTCGTCATGCAGGATGTCGCGCAGCAGGGCCTGCTCCCCGGCCTGTCCGGGGCGTTTCATGAACTGGCAGAAGGCCACGTCGAATCCCTGCCCCAGGGCGCGGATGGTCTGCCCCACAGCGGCACTCGTCTTGCCCTTGCCGTCGCCTGTATACACTAGCAGCATGAATCAGTTCTCCAGACGCTCCATGCCCACGCCGGCCAGCTTATGACCGCATTTGGGGCATTTGTTCGTCGCTCTTTTGATGAAAAAACCCCGACGTTGGATGATGGTGCCGCAGCCGTTGGGGCAGTCCGTGTTGTTGTGATCGTATCCAGGCACGTTGCCCACGTAAACGTACTCCAGCCCCGCGTCGCGACCGATGTTCCAGGCCCGCTCCAGGGTCTCCAGCGGAGTGGGGGGCTTGTCGCGCAGCCTGTAGTCCGGGTGGAAGCGCGAGATGTGCCACGGCGTGTCCGGTGAGAGCTCCTCCTTGATGAACAGGGCCAGTTCGGCCAACTCGTCGTATGAGTCGTTGCTTTCGGGGATCAACAGCGTGGTCACCTCCAACCACCAGCCCAGGTCCTTGATCATCTTGAGATTGCGCAGCACCGGCTTGAGCCGGGCGCCGCAGTGCTCCTGGTAGAATGTGTCGCGGAAGGACTTCAGGTCGATATTGGCGGCATCGATGTACGGGCCGAGTTCCTGCAGGCATTCCGGGCTCTGGTAGCCGTTGGAGACCAGGATGTTGGCCAGGCCGTGTTCCCGGGCCAACTTGGCGGTGGGGAGCATGAGTTCGAAAAAGACCGTGGGCTCGGAGTATGTGTAGGAGATGCTCGCGGCATTGTTGGTCAGGGCAGTGCGCACCAAGTCCTCGGGCGTGGCCCGGCGCCCCTGGATTTGTCCTCCGTGGCGTGGAGGCTGCGACAGGGAACTGTTCTGGCAGAAATCGCACCCCAGGTTGCAGCCCATGGTGCCGAAGGACAGGGTCAGCGTGCCGGGATGGAAATGATAGAGCGGTTTTTTTTCCACCGGGTCCATGTTCAGGGCCGCCACCTTGTCCGCCACGTGGGTGAACAGGGAGCCGTCCACGTTTTCCCGCACGCCGCACAGGCCGCGCTGGGAGGGTTCGATGTGGCAGTAATGGCTGCACAGCCGGCAGCGGACGTTCTTCCTGTCCTCTTCGGTTTTCCAAAGCATGGCGGCTTGCATGTTCTCCTCTCCCGGCAAGTGGTTGTGGCGGTATGTTCAATATTTTGACCGCCCGAGGCCTATCGTTTGATCCTGATCTCCGGCTGGATGATCAGCGGTTGCGACTGGGGCTGCTCCTCCTCCTGTTGCGGTGGGGGCGTCACCTGGATTATCCTGTCCCCGGTATCCGGATCGGTTTCCATGATGATGCCCTCGTTCACTGTACCGAAGACATTGTCCTTACGCTGCTTGTCATAGTTCGGGTTCTCCGCCCCCGGAGCCGGGAGCCCAAGGCACAGGAACAGGACAAGCACCATAACACTTGTCGCGACACATCTCAAAAGCTGTCCTTGACGGTTCATGAGGGTCTCCTCTTGCGCTTGCGCCGTGAAGTGTCTAAGAATCAAAAATCTAGCGACACGATGGAGGAGCAAAGAGCATGCCTGAACGTAGTAAAGCGTATACAGAAGCGGGGGTCAACCTTGATGCCGCCAACAAATTGGTGGGGAGCCTGAAGTCCATTGTTTCCGCAACGCACACAAAGGGTGTGCTCTCGGATATCGGTGGTTTCGGCGGCCTGTTCAAGCCCGATCTCTCGGGAATGGATGAGCCAGTGCTGGTTGCCTCCACAGACGGCGTGGGCACCAAGATCAAGCTTGCCGCCCAGTATCGCCATCATACCGGCATCGGCATCGACCTCGTGGCCATGAGCGCCAACGATGTCCTGGTGCAGGGTGCCAAACCGTTATTCTTTTTGGATTATTTTGCCACCGGTAAGCTCGAGACAGACACCGCCGAAACCGTGGTGGCCAGTGTGGCCGAGGGCTGCATGCAGGCCGGATGCGCGCTGCTCGGTGGCGAGACAGCGGAAATGCCCGGAATGTACGCGGACGGCGACTACGACCTCGCCGGATTCTGTGTGGGCCTGGCAGACAACGGCAAGATTGTGGACGGTTCTGCCATCCATGTTGGTGATGTGCTCATCGGCCTCGGATCCACCGGCTTCCACAGCAACGGCTACTCCCTGGTGCGCAAGACCGCGGAGGAGCAGAGGCTGGAACCGGACGCCCCCATGCCCGGGCTGGAAGGCGAGGAGGAAGGCAAGACCGTTGCTCAGGCTCTGCTGGAGCCCACGTCAATATATGTGAAGCCCGTGCTGAATATCCTTCGCGATTTCACGGTGAAGGGCATGGTGCATATCACTGGTGGCGGTTTCTACGACAATATCCCCCGGGTTCTGCCGGCGGGTGTTGCCGCGCGCATCAAGTTCGGCTCCTGGGACGTGCCCGGTGTTTTCCGCTGGATCAAGGAAGCCGCCAAACTCACTTGGCCTGAGATGATGCAGATATTCAACAGCGGTGTCGGCTACGTGCTCATCGTTCCCCCGCAACAGGAGGCCGATGTGCTCAACCGCCTGCGCCTGGCTTTCAAGCAGAAGGCCTGGACCATCGGCACAATCGAACGCCACGAGCGGGAGAATGGGGAACAGGTCCAGGTGGATTTTCCCACCGCGGACCCGGAGTGTGCCTGATTCGAGGAGTTCGTTGAAGTATTTCAGGGTAAGTTCTTTATGGTATAAGGGCTTCCCGATTTTCCCTTTCTGGTAGTTCGCAGCTTGGCTGAGTGGTGCAATGGATTTGAGCGCGCAAGGAAAAGCCCTTGGGATTTTCCTTGCGCGTTTTGTCGTTTTGTTGCGGCGGAGAGTCAAGAACGGTCATGCAATTATTATTTATTTTTATATAATTGTCGATAAGTTGTAATCTTATGGATCAAAGATTTCGATTAGACTTTGGGATGGAATGGTACCATTATTTCAATATATAAGAGTTGTTTATATTAACATGATAAATAGGTGCCACATGCAAGTCCCCACAATCGCTATTACCAATCAGGGTTTTTCTTCCATTGACGAGTTGCTGTGGTTCTGCAGTGAGCATGATTGCCAGGCCGTGGAATACACCTTCAGCCGCGCGGCCATGAACACCGAGGATATCCGTCGGGAAATCCCGGATATCGAGAAGCTGCTCCAGGCCGGTATCATTTTGCGCTATCACTTGGCGTTCAAGGGCAGGGACCTGGGGGACACCGACCCCGGAGCTGCCAGGGAGGCCCTGTTGCTCTATGGATACTGTGTCCGGCTTGCCGCCGAACTTGGCGGAGATCATGCGGTGCTGCACATCGGGTTGGGGAAAAAGGAGAGCGATGTGGTGGACTATTCGTCCGCGGCGCTGCTGTTGAAGGAATTGGTGCCCCTTGGTCATGAAAACGGGGTGCGGGTATGCCTGGAAAACCTCCGCAGGGGGCGCACCGGAGACCCGGAAGGACTGTGGAGCCTGCTCCAGACCAGTGGCGCCTGGGCCACGCTGGACGTGGGGCATGCAATGGCCGCCCAGGCTGCAAATGGCGGGGACGGCCACGCCCTGGAGTTCATCCGCCTCTGCAAGGATCGCATCCTGAGCGCCCATGTCTATGAAATCGAAAAGCGCCCGGAGAACGGGGCATCCGCGATTCACTTTCCGCCGCACAACCTGGACAACATCCGCCCCTTGCTGGACGGGCTCCTGGAGCACACCCGGTGCGCCTGGTGGCTCATAGAGCTGGTGCGCAGGGATGAGGTCGAGCATACCCTCGGGCTGCTCCGGAGCTACCTGGCCGGAGTTCAGGACCCTTGCCCGGGGTCGCATACTCCACGCAACATCTAACCAGGAGAGGAAAGGATGAAACTGTCGGCAAGCGTCAAGGGATTGATTCTGGCCCTGGTCGCCGTGATCGTGGCGCAGGTTCCCGTCTTCGCATCGGACATGGAGGTCAACGTCATCGCGGCCTATGGCGCCAAGGATGCCATCTTCAAGGAGTTCACCAAACAGACCGGCATCAAGGTGAACATGCTGGACATGTCTTCCGGCGAGGTCCTGGCCCGGATGCGCGCCGAAAAGGGGCGCCCTCTGGCCGATGTCTGGTTCGGCGGCGGCGTTGACGCCTTCATCGCGGCCAAGAACGACGGCCTGCTGGAGAAGTACGTCTCCCCCGAAGCTTCGGCCATCAAGGACGAATACAAGGATCCCGAAGGATTTTGGACCGGCATCTCCCTGGTGACCATCGATTTCGTGGTCAACTCCGATGTGCTGAAAGAGAAGAACATCCCCATTCCCGAAACCTGGGAAGCCATCACCGGCCCCGAGTTCAAGGACGAGATCTGCATGTCCAACCCGTCCATCTCCGGCACCGCCTACTTCATCCTCTACAGCATCCTCTCCTCCAAGGGGAAGGACAAGGGTTGGGACTTTTTCGCCAAGATCGACGCCAATATTCCCTTCTATGCCAAGCGCGGATCAGAGCCCCCGCAGCGCGCGGCCATGGGCGAGTCCCTTGTCGGCCTGGCTCCCGGCGTCTCTCCCGAGCTGCAGGCCCAGGGCTACCCCATCCAGTACATCTTCCCCAAGGACGGAATCCCCTGGTGGCCCGCTCCTGTGGCCATCTTCAAGGACGCAGGCAATCTGGACGCGGCCAAGGTGCTGGTTGACTGGGCTCTGTCCGAAGAGGGGCAGAAATTCCTGAAGACCAAGGATCCGCGCTTTCCCACCAGGACCGGGGTGACACCTCCTGACGCCATGAAGAACGTGGATACCGCCAACTTCATCCCCATGGACTTTGCCCAGGCTGGCGCCGATCGGGCCGAGGTGGTCAAGACATGGCAGGAAAGATTCGGCAAGTCGAAATAACTCCGGGAAGCATCGGGGCGCCTGTGAGGGGCGCCCCGTTTTTCCTCACACCCGAGGGAATCGTCTGCTCCCTGGTGCTGGCCAGCGTGCTGGTGTTCATCCTCTGGCCCGTGCTGGCGGTGTTTTTTCAGAGCATCGTCATCGACGGCAGGTTGGATTTCAGCGCCTACACCTGGCTTTTTACCGATGAAATCGGCCTGCTGTGGAACAGCGTGTTCGTCTCCACGCTCTCCACCGTGTTCTCCGTGCTCCTTGGCGTGTGCGTGGCCCTGTACCTCACCCACACGCGGCTGCCCGGCAAGAAGATCGTGTTCGGGGTATTGATGCTCTCCATCATCGCGCCCCCTTTTGTTTCGTCCCTGGTCTACATCATGCTGTTCGGACGGCGCGGACTTGTGACCCACAAGCTCCTCGGCCTGACTCTGAACCCCTATGGCTGGCACGGGGTGGTGCTGATGCAGACCGCGGGGTTCACGGCCATGGCCGCGCTCCTGATCCTGGGGGTGCTGCACCGGGTGGACCGCGCCCAGGAGTTCGCGTCCCACGACCTCGGCGCCTCCGCCTTTTCCACCCTGGTCAACGTCACACTGCCCCTCGCAATGCCCGGCATCCTGGTGGCTGGTGTGGTGGTGTTCATCCGCTCCCTGTCCGATTTCGGGACGCCCATCATCATTGGAGGGCGTTTCTCGGTGCTGGCCACCCAGGCCTATCTCAACGTGGTGGGATTGTACGACATGCCTCGCGCCGCGGCCATGAGCATGGCGCTGCTCGTTCCGGCTCTGGTGGCCTTTCTCATATACAGGCGCGTCATCGGGCGCTGCAATTTCGCCAGCGACAGCACCCAGCTGGAGCACGGGCATGAACGCATCGCGCTTTCGCCTCTGCTGTTGTGGGGCCTGGCCATATGCACCTGGGGGTATATCGGGTTCGAGCTCCTCAAGTACGGCACCATTTTCGCGGGCGCTGTGACGCGCACCTGGGGCGTGGACTTCACTCCGACCCTGGCGCACTTTCAGGCCCTGACCGAGGACAAGCTGGACTGCTTCTTCCGGAGTCTGCGCTACGCCCTGGTGGCAGGGGCGGCGGGCGCGGTGATGGGCGCCGTCATCGCCTATGTGCTGGAGCGCAAACAGGTTTTCGGCGCACGATTCTTTGATTTCGTGGCCGACTTTCCCTACATAATACCCGGCCCCTTTTTCGGCATCGCCTATATCCTGGCTTTCCACAATCCGCCCCTGATCTTGACGGGCACGGCCTTCATCGTGGTGGCCAACTGCGTGTATCGGCAACTGCCCATCAGCATCAAGTCCGGCATGGCCGTGCTCAAGCAGTGCCGCCCCGAGATCGAGGCAGGGGCGAGGGATCTGGGTGCCAAGGACAGGCACGTGTTCATGGACATCGTCGCGCCCCTCATGCGTCCGGCAATCCTCATCGCCTTCATCAACACCTTTACCATGACCATGATCACAATCGGCGCCATCATTTTCCTCGTGTCCCCGAGCACCAAGGTCGCCACGGTGGCCATGTTCGGTGAAATCAAGCGGGGGCGCATCGGCGAGGCCTCGGTCCTGGCCAACCTGATAATCGTCACGGTGCTGGCGGTGAACCTGCTGTTCTCCTGGCTCTACCTGAGAAAGAGAAAGAAATGACCATGTTTCTAGAGCTGCGAAATCTGCGCAAGCGCTACAACGACTTTTCAGCCGTGGACGGAGTGGATCTCGACGTCCGCAAGAGCGAGATCCTCTGCATCCTCGGCCCCAGCGGTTGCGGCAAGAGCACCACCATCGGCATGGTGGGCGGGTTCATTCCCCCCACAGAGGGGCGCATCGTCCTGGACGGCGAGGATGTCACAAGGCTCCCGCCCAACGTTCGCCCCACCTGTACCGTGTTCCAGAACTACGCCTTGTTCCCGCACATGACAGTGCTCAAGAACGTGATCTATGGTCTGAAGTTCCGCAAGATTCCGAAAAGCGAGGCCATCCGTCAGGGCGAGCGGCTTTTGGAGATGGTGGGGTTGCTGGACCTGCGCGACCGCAAGGTGACCATGCTCAGCGGCGGTGAGCAGCAGCGCGTGGCCCTGGCCCGCGCCCTGATCCTCGAGCCCAAGGTGTTGCTGCTGGACGAGCCTCTGAGCAACCTGGACGCCAAACTCAGGTTCAGCCTGCGCAGGGACATCCGTCATATTCAGGAGCGCACCGGCATCACCATGCTCTATGTCACCCATGACCAGGAGGAGGCCCTGGGGCTTTCGGATCGTATGGTGGTCATGCGCAAGGGGCGTATCGAGCAGATAGGACTGCCCGAGGAGCTGTACACCCGTCCCGCGAATGAGTTCGTGGCCGAGTTCCTGGGGCGCACAAACGTGATCCGGGAGAACGGGGCGGCGCTCATGGTGCGCCCCGAAGACATCATCCTTGCCCTTGACTCGGGGCGCTATCAGGGGGTGGTGGTCCGGCGGCTGTTCAGCGGCCCCATCACCACCTATTTCGTGGACGTGAAAGACCTTCAGGGGCAGAAGGCCTCCCTGGAGATCGACGTGCTCAGCAACAGGCACGCGCAATACAAGGTCGGCGACACCGTGCGCGTGGACTGGGAAGGAAAGGAGTAGCAAAGCAAGCAAGAGTTTCCACCAAACCACCCTCAAAAAACTAGCTGTGTACTCCCCGCATATTCAGCCTGGTGTTCAACCAAAGCTGAACGATCCCTTCCTCTCCCTGTTCAGCAATGAGTACACCTGCCTGACATTGTCGATACGTTCCAGTTGGCCGTGGGACATCTGGATGAAGAAGACCAGGAAAAACAAGACGAATATGATGTCGAAGTCCTTGATGCGGATGGTACCGGTATTGTCGGTGCGGACAGTGAGTTTCACGGTGGTGAGGCTGTCCAGGAAGTGGCTGTTCACCGAGCGCCCGAGCATGTTCGAGATGATGATGACCCTGTTGTCGGTCACGGCGTAGTACAGCATGCGTCTACGAATGATGTCGAGAATGAAGCGGCCGAAGACCAGATAGAGCCCGTACAGGCAAAACGGCAGGCCGGCGACGGAAAACATGATATCCATAACCTCAAAGGGTGGGGGCACGTTCTCCATCTCCTGCCCGACACTACTGAAAATGGATATGACGCTCCACTCCCAGAAGAACGCGAAAGAGCACCACATGATGGTGAGTGGAACCAGCAGAAATTCATATTTGTTGAAGACAAAACCCTGGTCAGGTCTGCCCGCCCAGAGGATCTGTTCATCAGGTTCGAGCTCGGGACCAAATATCCGATTGACCATCTCCTTGGGCATTTGGGGCATGGTGGCTCCTTCGGTGAAAGAGAGGTTCAGTGGCGAAATACGTCCTGGAGTCGCTGGAGAAGTCTATCGAGTGCGCGAATCAAACCCATTGCTCAAGAGGGTAGTGTATAGTGCGATGGTTGGCCAGATAAAAAGCAACAGGTTATTGGAAGTGAGGGGATGAGGAGAAGATTCCCTTTGCCGGTCCTTTCTATCTTTCCGTCTGCAATCCCAGGCTCCATGCTGTTCTTCGGGTAGCCGGGGCCGAAGCGGTGGAGCGGAGCAGGGCATCCAGGTCCGAAGTGGTGTCCACGTCCCGGAGCGTGGGGAGCAGGGAAGTGCGCAGGCCTGCTTTCGCCGCGCGCCCCAGGGTCAGGTCCAGCACGTGGCGGGTGCTCCAGGGGATGCCCTGGAACACGCTTCTGGTGAATTCCCTGGTGTATCCTTGACGCCGCATGCCGATGAGGTAGTACCCACCGTCCCGGGCCGGCCCCAGGACCATGTCCCTGGTCCGGAGGCGCTGCCAGGCGTCCGAGAGGACATGGTCCGGGAGGTGCGGAACGTCCGTGCCCATGAGCAGGGCGCGGTCGCTATGCTCCAGTGCCTGGGCCAGGGCGTTGGCCATGCGCTCCCCGAGGTCGTTTCCCCTCTGGGGGCGGATGATGCGCCCCTTTAACCAGCGGTGATAATCAGCTAGGGGGCGGTAGGGATCCACGAGACAGACGACGTGAGCCCGCAGGGCGTCCAGGCTAGCCAGGCAGTCCGTCACAAAGGCGCTGTAAAGGGCGCAGGCGCGGCTGTGGGACGTGCTCCTTGCCAGCCGGGTCTTCACGTGGCCAGGCTCCGGGTATTTGCAGAACAGCAGGACAAGGGGGGAGGAAGCGGGGGACATGGTCACTCCCCGTGCCTGCGGTAATGCCTGGCCAGCAATTCGGGAGGCGTGCCCAGGCGATAGCGCAGCCGTAGGAGCATGTTGCGCAGTGTGCAGCGTAGCGCGCCCTCTTTTTCCCATCGGCGGCCCGAGGTGGTGACGCGTTGGGGGAGGATGGCGATGCGCTTGCCGTTTGCGCGCAGGCCGCGCATGAACTCCAGGTCCTCCATGATGGGAATCTGGGGGAAGCCGCCGGCCTCGAAAAAGATCTTTCGCCTGAAGAACAGGGCCTGGTCTCCGAAGGGCACTCGGGTCAGCCTGGAGCGCAGGGTGGTGCCCCGGCCGATGAGCCGCACCAGGGGAGAGGGGCTTGCGATGCGCAGGGAAAAGGCGCCCCCAACGATTGCGGGATCCTGTAGCGCCCGGGCAGCCCAGGACAGGCCGTCATCCGGAAGGCTGGTGTCGGCGTGGAGAAAGAGCAGGATGTCCCCACCGGCCTTGTGGGCTCCCAGGTTCATCTGCAGGGCTCGCCCCGGCGCGGAGGATAGCTCGATGAGAAGTGCTTGAAGAGTGATTCCGGAGTCGCGCATGGCCGCCAGGGTGGTTTGCCCCGGTGCGCCGTCCACCACGACGATCTCCTTTTTCCGGGAAAAGGGGAGGGCGTCCAGGTGACGCAGCAAAGGCGTGATGCGCTCCTGCTCGTTGTACACCGGGATGACGATGGAGATGCCGGGGCAGGGGGCACAGGGTTGGTTCATGACATACCGTTGGGGTGCTTGCGGGCGCGGAATGATCTGACCACCTTTTTGGCTGCCAGGGGAAACACCCCCAGAAGGGCGAAGGACAGCAGCATCTGCCAGGAGAGGATGTCACCGGGGCTGGAGATCCTGCCAAGTTGAGTCCCCGCGTTGACGTACACCGCTGTGCCCGGGAGCATACCCAGCTGCGAGACCCAGAAATAGGTGCGCAGCCGCATGGGTGTGAGGCCCATGGCCATGTTGACCAGGAAAAAGGGGATGGCCGGGATCAGGCGCATGGTGAAGAGGTAGAAGGCGCCTTCCTCCTCGACTCCCCTGTTAACGCGCTCCAGCCGGGAGCCGAATTTCTTGTGCACCCAGTCCCGGAGCAGGTACCTGGAGAGCATGCAGGCCAGGGTGGCGCCGATGGTGCTGGCAAGGGAGATCACCACCAGAGCGGGCCAGAACCCCATGAACATGCCCCCTGCCAGGGTGGCGAACACCGCGCCGGGCAGGTTCAAGGCGGTGAGCAGGATGTAGAACAGGAAGTATGCGAGGATGAACAAAAACGTCTTGGTATCGTGAAGTTCCTGTAAAAAATCCCTCTGCGCCTTGAGATAATCAAGGGTCAGGAATTGTTGCAGATCATAGGCAAAAAAAAGAACAACCAGGACCACCAGTGCGGCAAGGACCAGGATTTTCCTTAAGGTCTGCGCTCTCATACCGTCTCCATGTTCAGGGGCGATACACGTCAACCATAGGGGGCCGCAACCTTGCCGTTTTCCAGAAAGGGATTGAAGTAGCCGAATCCCAGCTCCGGGAATTCACGCTTGAGGCGTTTCCGGAAGTGCGTCAGCCCCATGCTGGGGCCATGCTCGAAGGGGGCCGCGAGCTCTAAGTAGTGCTCCGGGTCCAGGTTGAGGTTGCGCAGTTGGATGAAGTTCACACCCCTCGTGGCGATGAGTTCGGCGAGAGCGGAGAGTTCCTTCTCAGTGTCCGTGATGCCGGGAAAAAAGAGCAGGTTCAGGGAGACGAAGATATTGTTGGCCCTGGCAGTCTCGATGGTCTCACAGACGTCCTTGAATCCGTAGCTCTTCGGGCGGTAGTAGGCCTCATAGAGCGGGGCGCGGGCACTGTTAAGGCTCACGCGGATGGAGTTCACTCCTGCGGCGGCCAGACCCGGGATGGTGTCGTGGAGGCTGCCGTTGGTGTTGATGTTCACCACGCCATGGCCGCCTTTTTCCCGGAACATGCGGGTGGCTTCGGCAATGGTGGCGGCCTCGGTCAGGGGCTCGCCTTCGCATCCCTGGCCAAAGGAATAGACGGGGCGGGCTTCACGCCCCCCATGGTGGAGCATGATTTCGCAGACTTCAACAGGAGTGGGGCGGAAGCCGATGCGGTTCTGTGTGGAGGGAAAGCCCGAATCCTCGGATTGCAGCGATATGCAGCCCACACAGGCGGCGTTGCAGGAGCGGGACGTGGGTAGCGGAGCCTCGAAGCGCCCCAGGCAGAGATTTCGCGCCGCCGGGCAGCAGTACCCGAGGGCGCAGTGGGCCAGGTGTTTCACCAGCCTGTTCTTGGGGAATTCGTTGAGCAGCTTGTGGGCGCCCTTTTCGATGCGTGAGCGCGGGATCGAGGCAAAGACCTGGCGTCTGTCCTGGTCCACGCGCTTGCCAGCGATCCAGAAACGTCCCGCGGCGTATCCCACTGCACCGTAAGCGAACAGGGGGAGCACCGGGACGGGGCTTTTTGGGTCGTCATGGCGATAGTAGGCGGCTGTTCCAGCCAGGGTGTGCCCGGGGGAGATGAAGGCGGCAACCGCGTTCTCCTCCAGCACTTCGGCCTCTCCGGTCTCCGGATCAAGGCCAAGGGCATGGCGGCCGGGCAGAAGAAAGAGTTCACTCTCTTCGGGCATGGGGATCAACTCGTCTGGCCGGGGCAGAGCCAGCTCGTTGCCGCGTCTACAGAGCATCAATAATTCGGGATGATCATAGATGTTTCCCTGGGCGTCGGCGAACACAAGGTGTGGTTTTACTTTAGGCTTGGCCATATCTTTTTGCTTTCTTCTCAGGCTTATGTTACCGTTATCTTGTAAATGTGGCGTCTTGTCGTACCGGAACATCCATCGTAGCGTAATCCAAGCGAGGAAGAAATGGAATTCTTGGGGTCAATACTGCAGGGGGACACCGCCATACTGGTGTTCATTCTGATATGCTTCGTCGCGCTCATGGTGATGTTCTACAGGGTGGCGCGAGGGCTCGATGAGATTTCCAAGGAGTTGCAGAGCCAACGTGATGACGAATTGAAGATCATTGCCGTCCAATCCAGGGAACATTTGGCCTTGATGGTTCGTTATCAACGTGAGGCGATCAAGATATTGGAAACCCTGAGCCAAAGCGTTCCGGTTGAACCTCGTCCGGCTTCCAAGGCTGAGGCTGTGACTCAACCGGCGCCCGCAGGCGCAGCGATACAAGCACCAGAACCTCCCTCCCCGAGAGCCGACGCAACAGCGGCCACCAGTGTCGCCGCGGGCGTTGCCGCCGGAGTGGCTGTTGTGGCGATGGGAGAGGCCCTGGCCGAAGATGCCGACGCCGGAGTCGAGATGCCGGATCTGGATATCGTGGAGGAGCTACCCGCCTCATCAGTCGTGGAGACCCCGGTGGAAGAGGGTTTTGCCGAAGCGGATTACGACATCTCCATGGAGGATGAAGAGGAAGCTGAAGATGCGTTCATTTCCCTGGACGACGAAGGCGACTCGGACATGGATGTTTCCGACCTCATGGATGTGGAGGAGGACACCAGCACCGCTCCAGTGGTGGAGGATGAGGACGCGTTGCTCATAGAAGACCTTTTGGATGCCGAAGCCGATATCGAGGAGCCCTCTCCGGCGGCTGAAATCGAAGAGGAGGAGGGCGTCGCATTGGAGCCCGACCGATTCGACCTGTCAAAGGAAGAGCCTGAATTTCTTGAAGAGATTGAAGATATTATTGAGTCCCCCGCCTTGGTATCCACGGAAGAGGAAGAGGGAGACCTGGAGCTCGGTCAGTTCGACCTGGAAATGGGTGGGGCCGAGGAGGTCGAAGAGGCCGCCCTGGATATCTCCACCGATGAGCAAGGGGACCTGGAGCTCGGGCAGTTCGACCTGGAGATGGGGGAGCCCGAAGAGCCGGAGTTCGAAGAGACAGTCGAACAGTCGGCACTGGATGCCGCGGTGGATGAAGAAGAACTGGACCTTGACCTGCGGATGGAGGAGCCCGAGGAAATCGAACCGGTCGCTCCCCCCGTAGTGGAAGAAAAGGGTCTCGATCTCGGACAATTCGACCTGGAAATGGGCGAACCCGAAGAGGAATTGGTACCTCGGGAAGATGACGAGGTTGCATTCGATTTGGATTTCGGCGCCGAGGAATCGGAATACCCGACCGAGGAACTCGAGGCGGAGGAACCCCTCCTGCTGTCCGATGTCATGGAGGAAGAGGCTCCCGAGGTGGATGAACTCGAGGTCCTCGAGCCGGAAAGTGATTTGTCCGATACTGCGGAAGATTTCGAGATGGAATTGCGGCCGAGCATCGACGAAGGCGCTTCCCATTCGGGAGTAGAGTTCAAGCCCGACGATTCCGTGTTCAGCGATTCCCTTGGCTTGGTGCCTGAAGTGGATGATCTGGACGAGACTGCCAGGGATGAGGAGCTGCTGGGCTTTACCGTCGAGGACAGACCGGTTTCTCCCATGCCGAGCATGGACGACACCATGTTCGAGGCCCTAAACGACGAACTTCCCGGTGGTCCGGGCCGGGACGCCCCTTCAGGTGTCATGGACCAGGAATTCTCCCTGCTCGATGAGGGAGAGGTCGACGAAGGCCCCTTGTTTACGGAGCAGGACGACCTGTTCGTCGATGAGGAAGTCACACTGGAGGACGAGGCGGACATCACCTCCGAACTTCCCGGCGCGCATCAACTCAGCGAGTTCTCCCTCGAAGATGATGTGGAGTTTGCCGAGACCGATGAGCCCGATGAACAGCATGTTGATTTTGGTCCTGAAGATGATGATCAGGAACTCGACCTGCTCATCGAGAATCTTGTGGACGTGAGCGACGACGAGTCCCAGCCCGACGACGAGTTGCCGGAGTTCGAGACCGAGCTGATCCTTGACGACGAGGAAGAGCCTGAAACAATGCTCGATATACCGGAGAACAGACCGCAACCCAGACAGGAGATGCCGGATGTCATCTCCATGGATGACGAGGACGAGGACAGTGACCTTGCCGCTACCCTGTCCATGGAGGATTTCGACGCCATCATGGGTGACACCCCCGGAGGGGCGCTGGGTACCGCCGCTCCCTTCGATGTTTCGGCACCGGACCCCGATTTCATTGATGACGATGAGGATCTGCTCGTGATCATGGAAGAGGATGAGGACGGCGACCTGTCTTTCGAGGATCTTCCCCCCGGCACTCATACCGTAGACAGCGGCGAGCTTCGGAAAACCCGCAACATGAACGAAACCATACAGGATCTGACGCTCAATTCGCCCGAGGAGGCCTCGGCCATTGCGGGAGAGGTGGACTTCAACATAACCCAGGAGACCGATGCGGAGGACGACTCCTTTTCCCTGGGTGACCTTGACCTGCTGCTGGAGGATGACGACGTACCCCAACAGGCTCCGCCCAAGGCTCCGAAGCCAGCAGCCCGCCCCCGTGACGAGGTTGACTCCCTACAGTTGAGCGATGACGATATCGAGATCGATTTCGACCTCGGCCCGCAGGAACCTTCCCAACCTGCGAAATCCGCAGCCCCGGCCTCCAAAAAACCCATGGACTGGCAACAGACCGTGGCGGACGAGGAGGACCTCATCGACTTCATCATCGATGACGATGAGGACAAGCGTTGAGTGAAAGAAGCGAACCTGATTTCCATATAGATTGAACGCCCTGGCTTTTCCGGCATGATCGGGAGGCCGGGGCGTTTTCCGTGTCGCGGCTCAATGGTGCACTTAGGGGAGAATCCTTTTCATGGGCTTCCCGATATGTTTTTCCAACAAACCTCGGAAGAGAGGGGGCCGCCATGCTCGCTGTGCAAAGTTTGCTGGGTTTTTTTGTCATACTGGTGCTGGCCTGGCTCTGTAGTGAAAAGAGGCGCCTCATCGAGTGGCGTATCGTGATTAGCGGAGTACTGCTGCAGTTTGTCCTTGGAGTGCTGTTGCTGAAAATGCCCTTCATCAAACAGGGGGTTCTTGCGCTGAACAGCGTGGTGACCGCAATCCAGCAGGCCACCATGGCGGGTACCAGCTTTGTCTTCGGATATCTCGGGGGCGGCAACCTGCCCTTTACTGAATCGTACCCCGGCGCCGCCTATATCCTGGCGTTCAGGGGGCTGCCCATCCTGCTGGTCATGAGCGCCATCAGCGCGGTGCTGTTCCACCTGCGCATCCTCCCGTGCATCGTCAAGTTTTTCTCCAAACTGTTGGGAAAGGTGATGCATATCGGAGGCGCCCTGGGCGTGGGCGCGTCGGTCAATGTCTTTGTGGGCATGGTGGAGGCCCCGGTATTCATACGCCCCTATCTGGGGGAGATGACGCGTAGCGAAATCTTCGCGCTCATGGTTTCCGGCATGGCCACCATCGCGGGGACCATGCTGGTGCTCTACGCCAGCATCCTGGGGCCGGTGGTGCCGGGCGCCCTGGGTCACATACTCATCGCCTCTGTTATCAGCGCTCCCGCCGCGGTGCTCGTGGCCCGGGTCATGGTGCCGGAAACGGGCAATCCCACGGCCGGCGAGATCACCCCTCCGCAACAGACCCTGGGTATCATGGACGCGGTGACCAAGGGCACGTTGCAGGGAATCGAGCTGCTGATTCCGGTTGTGGCCATGCTGGTGGTTCTGGTGGCCCTTGTGGCGCTGGTCAACAGCATCCTGGGCTTTTTTCCGGAGTTCGGGGGACAGGCGCTCTCCCTGCAACGCATCCTCGGACTGATCATGGCGCCGGTGGTCTGGCTCATGGGGATTCCCTGGCAGGAGGCGCACACCGCGGGCATGCTGATGGGCACCAAGACCGTGCTCAACGAGTTCATCGCCTACATGGATCTGGCCAAGCTTCCTCCAGAGGCCCTCACCGAGCGCACCAGACTTATCATGACCTACGCCATGTGCGGGTTTGCCAACTTCGGCAGCCTGGGCATCCTTATCGGCGGCTTTGGCGCAATGATCCCCGAACGCCGGGACGAGATCGTGTCCCTGGGAATGCGCTCCATCGTGGGGGGCACGCTGGCCACCTGCATGACCGGCGCTGTGGTGGGGGTGCTCTACTGATGGCGGTGCGCGTTTCACGATTTCTGGCCGGTCTTCTGTTGCTTGCGCTGCTCATCTCCGGCTGCGCTGCCAGGCAGGTAGGCCTGACTCGGCGCATCGAGCCAGGTCGGGCGATTTTGGATCTCTCCGCCAAGAGGCAGAAGCTGACTTCATGGGCGGACCTTAAACCGGCCCTGGAGAGCAGCCTCGCCTACGTGCGCAGGCAGCACGCAAGCGAGTCGGTGTTCGGGAAAGGGGGCCTCGATACCCCGTGCCAAGTGACCTGGAAGCGTCTGGAGCGTGGGCTGCTGCTCCTGCTGGAACTGCTGCCAAGGCTCGAAGGCGAGCCGGAGCTCCTGAGGGAGCGTTTCATTTGGGTTCCGGTTAACCCCGACGTGTTGCTCACGGGGTATTACGAGCCCTATCTCGAGGCGTCGCTCGCTCCGCGCCCCGACTATCCCTATCCCTTGTATGCCATGCCAGCCGACGTGAAAAAGGGGAGGCCCTATTACAGCCGCGCGGACATCGATTTCAACGGCGCGTTGAAGGGCAGGGGACTGGAGATCGCCTGGGCAAAG
Source organism: Desulfovibrionaceae bacterium (assembly GCA_963674665.2). GTDB lineage: Bacteria > Desulfobacterota > Desulfovibrionia > Desulfovibrionales > Desulfovibrionaceae. The sequence goes on from CAXXPL010000005.1 coordinate 266,892, forward strand.
GATTTGGTGGATATATTCTTCCTCCAGGTACAGGGATCGGGGCGGTTGTTGCTGCCGGACGGACAGGAAAAGCACATTCTGTACGCCGGTACCAACCAGCACCCCTATGTAAGTCTCGGGAAAAAGCTCGTGGAGCGTGGGTACGCGCCCAAGGAGAAGATGTCCATGCGGAAGATAAGGGATATCCTCGCGGAAAACCCGGAGCAGCGCGAGGAATTGCTCTCCCTGAACCCGAAGTACATCTTCTTTCAGCTGAAGGATACCGGACCCTACGGCTCCACAGGAGCGGTACTCACCCCCATGGTCAGCGTTGCAGTGGACCGCACGTACATACCATATGGGAGCGCACTCATGGTTCGTGGGGACCTGCCGGACGGACACGTTTTCAACGGCCTGGTGCTGGCTCAGGACACCGGGACCATGAAACGGAACCACCTGGATCTGTTTTGCGGCGCAGGCCCGGAAGCGGCTGGGTTGGCGGGGCGAATGCGTGGCCGGGCCGCGGCCTGGATGTTGCTGCCCAGGTAGCTGGGAACGGGCTGTGTTTGTGGTTTACTTTTTTGTAAATGTCTTGTGTTGGGACAATTCTTCGTGCGGCTTTTTTTTTCCTGAATTTCAGCCTTTTTAGACTTGCCTTACCCGGGCAATTGGAATAAAAGCCTCGCCTGCGTAAGTGAATTGCGCGGTTTTTTGTCATTTTCCTTTATTATAATTACCTTTTTGTGGAGGCGGGGTAGTGCGCGTTTTGATTGGGATGTGCGTTGTCTTGTTTTTGTTCGGAATCATTCTCGGAGGCTGTGGTTCTTTTGGACAGACCGCGGAAGCCACGCAGCAGAATGATGTGATTGTCGCCGCAAGCGGCTCCAACTAGTGTAGCGTCTGAGCAGTCTTTATACGGGGCAGGCTGGGGCGGTCACATCGTCGATAGCGACAGCTGATTGTTTCACTCAGGACTCCCGAACAAAAAAAGGGCCGGAACTTGAAAGTTCCGGCCCTTTTTTTGTTGCTTTTGGCAGCTGTCTAGCTGTTGAGTTCCTTTTCCTGCGGGAAGACGGGCAGGTAGCGGTAGGAGAGGCTCAGGATCAGGAAGCCGTAGGCGATGACCAGTACGGAAGGCGCCCACTCGGCCCAGTTCGGCATGTAGCTTTGCCACTTGTCGAAGGGCATGACAGGAGCGGCCAGGGACTGGACCGTGAAGACGAAGCGGTTGATGGTCACGCCGATGCAGTCGAGAATGGCAGCGGTGTAGAGTAGGGACGGATTGTTGCGGATGCTCGGGACCATGAACATGGCTGCCGGGATTACGCCGCACAGGCCGATTTCAGCCCAGAGCAGCCAGGAGCCATACACGTCGTTGAACATCTGGTCGAAGGTCAGGCCCACGCTGGGCAGATACCCGGCGGCCCAGGCCCAGGTGTCCAGGATCTTGAAGACCAGGTAGACGCAGAGCATGGTGCCAGCGATCTTGCCCATGAGGGCCTTGGTCTTGAAATCCACGAGCTGGCGGCCGGTCAGCATCTCCATGAACTTGCAGATGAGCATGGTGAAGGCCGGACCGGAGCCCACGGCGGAGAGGACGAACAGGAAGAACGTCCAGGGCCAGATGAAGAATCCTTCGCGGAAGGCGAAGGGTCTGGCAAAGAGCACGCCGTACATGCCGCCAAGGGAGCCTTGGTGGAAAAAGGACAGGAAGGCGCCCATACCGGCGAACAGGGGCATGGTGACGTGGAAGTTGTGAGCGATGGCGTGCAGCAGCGGAATCTTGTTCAGCTGGCGGTTTTCAAGGATCAGAGGCACGTACTCGATGGTCAGCACGCCCAGGTAGCAGGTGATGCAGAACATCACTTCGACCAGCATGGAGTGGACGTTGGGGTGCCAGAAACCGAACCAGGAGCGCATAGGTTGCCCCACGTCCAGGCCAAGGATGATCATGGCGCCGGAGTAGCAGATGAATCCGACGATGACCGCCAGGTTGATGATGTTCTTCAGGGGGTCGATGTTCAGGATGTAGCGCAGCAGGCCCGTGAAGAAGGCGCCGGCGCCCAGAGCGATGACCGCGAGGTCAAAGGTGATCCAGAGACCGAACCCGAAGTAGTTGTCCAGGCCCGTGACGCCGAGGCCGAACCCGAGGATGAAGAAAATGGCATAGCCACCCCAGGCGAGGCCGAGGCCGATCAGGAGGAGCCAGCCCAGGAATTTCCAGAACGAGCACCTGGGCAGACCTTCAGGAAACAAAGCTTGATCAATCATGGATGCAACCCCCTAAGCCTTTTCGTTGGGCAGGTAGTTGTCGAGTTGTCTCAGCACCCATTCCCTCCGGCTGGAGTAGAAGACCTGCGGGTAGGTGCCCAGGCGTTCGAGCAGACGGCGTACGGTGGGATTGAACTTGTGCAGGTAGTCGTGCTCCCCGCCGTGGCCGTGCCCATGTTCACCGAACATGGCCGCGAATTCTTCGTCTGAGGGCTCTTCCTTGAACGCCAGCTTGTGCACGGCGGATTCCGGATTGCGGAAGTCGCCGAAGGTGATGGCGCCGTTGGGGCAAGCCTCGGTGCACGCGGTGATGTACTCGCCGTCTTCCAGTTCGTAGGGATCGCGTCCCTCGACCCGAGCCTTGTCCTTTGCCTGCATCCAGCGATGATGGCAGAAGGTGCATTTTTCAACAACACCCCTGGGCCGGACGGAGACGTCGGGACACAGGGTTTTTTCCATGCCCTCGGGCCAGATGGGATCGTACCAGTTGAAGTACCTGGCATGGTAAGGGCAGGAGGCCATACAGTACCGGCAGCCGAAGCAGCGCGGATAAACCTGGCTGACGATGCCGCCGTTTTCGTCTTTCTTGGTGACCGTGGCGGGGCACACCGACACACAGGAAGGAATGCCGCAATGCATGCAGGGGCGCGGCAGATAGGCGACATCGTGTTCCGGGAAGCTCTTGCCGTTGGAAAGCTGGTAGACCAGCATCCAACTGGCGGTGCGGAGCTTGTTGGACTTGTCGTAATCCTTGGTGGTGAACCCTGTCCGTTGCAGGATGGGTACGTTGTTCTCGGCCTGGCAGGCGACCATGCACGCGCCGCAGCCAGTGCATTTGTCCAGGTCGATGACCATCCCCCATCTGATGGAGAAGTCTACGTGTTCATAACTTTGCATGGCGAATGTCCCTTGCGCTTAGATTTTCGCGATCTTGACCGAAGTGGCGGTCCAGACGGGAAAGCCGCTGCCGGGTTCAGTGGCTGCGGTCATGAGCTGGGCCGTGTTGCTGCCCTTGCCGCGGGTGAACTCGTCGAAAGCGGTATGGCCAAAGCCCAAGGGGGCGGCCACCACATCGTTCATAACGCCCTCGAAGATGTGCACCAGGGCATTGCATTCGCCGCCCTGGCTGGTAACCTTGACCAGATTTCCTTCGGCCAGTCCCAGCTTGGATGCTGTGGCGCCGTTGATTTGCACAAAGGACTTGTTCCCCAGAAGCACGGTGTCGCGGACGGTCTTGAGGTTGAAAGGAGGCGTGGCCACATGGGCGGTGCCATAGTTGAGCTTGTAGACCGGCGCCAGGGCAAGTCCTTCGCTCTTGATTCCGGCCAGGGCCTTGGACAGGGTGTCTGCGCCCAGCGACAGGCTGGAGACGGATACCTTGTCCTCGGACTGGAGGAAGGAACCGCGCAGCTCCTCGAAGTCACCGCCGGCGTTTTGCGCCTTGGCCTCGAGGACCGCCTTGAAGGTGTCGTAACCCAGATCCATGTTCAGGCGCTTGGCCAGGTCCAGGAGAACGTCGCCGGTGGGTTTGGCCTCCACCAGGGGTTCGATGACGGGGTGCACCGCGTTGTAGGTGACGGTGCCCATTCCATAGGGGGTGCAGACGTCGTCGTAGCGCTCCAGTCCCATGGGGGTGGGGAGCACCAGGTCGCAGGCCATGGCGGTCTCGTCCAGGAACGTGGAGAAGGCGACCTTGAAGGGGATTTTGGCAATCGCCAGCTTGGTGCTCTGGGATTGGGGCAGGGCGTAAACCGGGTTGGCCTCGTAGACCATGAGCACTTCGGGAGCAGTACCCTTTTCGACCTCGCCCAGGTAGGCGACCAGGTCCTTGGCCAGCATGTCCTTGCGCTCCGGAGCGGCCTCCACGGCCTTGGTGATCTCAGGAATTACGGTCATGCCGCCGGGGTTGTTGATGCCACCGGCCAGCAGGTTCAGGCAGATGCCGGCCAGCATGAGGGCCGCGCCGCCGCCCTGACCAAAGGACGAACCGGGGATAACCAGAGGGCTGGAGGACTTGAGCAGTTCCTCGGCCATGATGGTGATCTGGGCCTCGGGAACGCCGGTGATCTTGGAGGCCTTTGCTGCGTCGTAGGCGCTCACCGCGTTGCGGAAGGCATCCATGTCCATGCTGTCGATGGTTTTGCCCTTGCCGATGAGGATGTTGCACAGGGCAGCCGCCAGAACGGCTTCGGTACCGGGCTTGACCGGCACCCAACGATCGGCGCCCGCGGCGGTGTTGTTCTGCACGGGGCCGACGTAGACGTAAGTGGCTTCGGGAGCTTGATCTGAGGGCCGCTTGGCCGAGAAGGCCCTGCGGTTGCGGACTACGGGGCCCCAGGATTCGAGAACGTCGGCGCCGATGGCCAGGACGTAATCGCTGTTTTCGATGTCAAAACCGATTTGGCCTTCCTGGCCTAGAATTCCTTGCCAGACGCGGGAGGCGGGCTGCGCCTCGCAAGGCATGATGAAAAAGTTCTCCGAACCGGCCTGGGCGCAGAAACCGGCCAGAACCTCGTTGATGGTACCGTTTTCGTCACCCGATACCACGGCAAGCTTGCCGGAGACGCCCTTGATGGAGCCGATCTTCTCCTCGATCAGAGCTACGGCTTCGCCCCAGGAAATGGTGCGGAAGGCGCCGTCGTCCGATTTGATCAGGGGGCGTTTGAGCCGGGCCGGGCTGTAAAGCAGCTGGACCTCGGCGGCGGCCAGGGATGAGATCTTACCGCCGGAGAGCGGGTTCTCGGGATCACCCACTGCGCGGACAGGCTGTCCACCCACCGTGCGCACCTTGAGGGCGCAGTTGGAGGGGCAGAGTTTGCTCGAGGTGGGCACGTATTCCGTGACACCTTCGATGTTGCGCGGAATCCAGGGCCAGTTCTGGGTCCAGATCGACAAGTCGTCCGTCAGCTTCCAGGGGATGGGCGTAAACAGGGAACCCACGGCCCCACCGACGATGAATTGGATGAATCCTCTTCTATCAAGTCCCATGGTTTCACCCTCTCCTATTTATGGCACACGAAGCAGGCATTGCTTGCGCGAGTTTGATCTCTGTGTTCGGGGTGCGCGTGACACTTTTCACAGGCCCACATCTTCATGGTGTCCTTGCTGTACTTGGTCAGCCGGTTCTCGAAGTAGGCCGGAGCGCTCTCGGACCTGGCCACGTCGGGATGGCAGTTGACGCAGAGGTCGGCCTCTTCCCAGTCGGCATGGCACGTGCCGCAGTTCTCCATGTTGTGCACCGCGTGGGAAAAGAACACGTTGTCCGGCTGCTTCTGGTAGATCAGCCATTCAACTTCCTTGCCCTTCACCAGGTACTTGTTGATGAACTCGAGTTCCGCAGGGTCCTCGCCCATGGGCGACTCATGGCATTCGGCGCACTTTTCGTTTTTCGGAATGCCGTTGAACGTGCCATCCTCGTTGAAGAAGTGGCAATCAGTGCATGCCATGCCACCGTCCTCAACATGCTTCACGTGGCTAAAGTGAATCGGCTGGTGTTGCTCACTGAAGAGTGCTTTTGGGAAAAGCCACCACCCGACCACAAGGGCCGCGACGATGCCTACGAAAAAAGGAGCCACTGAACCAGCGCAACTCCTTTTTTCTTGGCAGCCGGAGAGAGTGTTGTTGCTATCCTGCATATCCCTGTCCGCCTCACTTAAGAATTGAAATTATCACGATTCTCCCACCACTTTACGAAGGTCTTTCTACGCATGAGCGTCGCGCCATGTCAAGGTGAAAGAATTCACGAGTATTTAAGGCTGGAAAACAGAATATTTCATTTAAAACAGGATGATATGCTTGATTTGAGGGTGGTGGAACGCTCTGGTTGAAAAAATGTCGTGAAAAAATGGACGTTCATCAAAACGCGCATAAACCGGCCCGGGATGCCGATTTTCAAGAAATTCATAGTCAACGACTATGAAATGTGAAGGGGGATTCAAAGTCCCTGAAGCTCCCCAGAGATGTATCCTTCTCGGATAATACAGGATTTTGAGTCGGCCAGAGGATGTTCAGGTCGGGGTCGTTCCAGATGATTCCGGAGTCATGTTGGGGAGAGTAGGGAGCGTCCACCTTGTACTGGAATTCCACCCCCTCCTCCATGGTCAGATAACCGTGAGCAAAGCCTCTGGGGATGAACAGCTGCAGAAAGTTGTCGGCGCTCAGCTCGACGGCCTCCCATTTCCCGTAGGTTGGGGAGCCGGCGCGCAGATCCACGGCCACGTCCCAGACGCGCCCCCTGGTTACACGCACAAGCTTGCTCTGGACGAATGGGGGGAGCTGGAAATGCAATCCGCGAAGCACACCGGCGGTTTCGCTGCGGGCGTGGTTGTCCTGGATGAAGTCGCAGGAGGGAAGGCCGAGTTCCTTGAAGCGCGGTGCGCTGTAGCTTTCGAAGAAAAAACCGCGGGCGTCGGAAAACACTCTGGGTTCGAGAATGTACAGGTCGGGAATGGAGGTTTCTTTGACGTTCACGGGGTATTTCGCCTTATTACTCGTTCTTTGGGGTTACAAAGGGTTTGAGCACCTGTTCCTCGTCGATGGCATCCGGATCCTTGGCCGAGAAGCGGACAATGTTGCGCAGATGGACATAACTGTCCTCGTCCATGGAGTCGAAGTCCAGGGCGACTCCCTCCTTGGTTTGCCTGACAACGGTGCTGTTGATTTTCAGCATGATATCTTCCGACAGGTGAATATGCACGACGCAGTTCAGGCCTGCATCGAGTTCGGTGATTTCCTGCTCCAGGATGCAAAGCATCCCCTTGAGGCTGAGGTTTTCCGTGGAGATGGGCACTGCCTGCTCCCGGATGAGCAACTTGCCCTTGAAGTGTCCGCCAACCCGTGTACGCCGCCGTGTATCCGTCATGATTCATATCCTTGGTTATGAATGAGGACGATCAAGACAAAAAAATGGCGTAAGAATGCGGGGATGTCAATAAACAGAATACCGGGTCCTGTTCCCCGCACCCTATGATTTCAGTTTGTCGGGAACTCATGGAGAGTTCAGTGGAGCAAGTTTATTGCAACTCGTCGCGCAGCATTTCCGGCTCCTGCTCCTTGGGCAGGGGGAGCAACTGCGTCACCATCAGGGTATCGTACTTGCCGCGCTCGGGTTCGGTGATCACGAGGATCTCCGGTCCGAATTCGAAGAGCAGACGGCGCTCCTCGGCAGAGGGAGCCGCCGGCCTGCCGTCCGGGAGTACACTGACCACGGCGCGGAAGTCGGTCTCGCCCGAGGACACTGCGTTGTGCACCGCCACCTCGATGGCGCTGGAGTTGAGGCTGGAGAGGCCGTTCTCCACGTTGCAGCCGGTGTATATTGTACCGGTGCGTCCCATGACCGCCGCTCCGATGGGCGTGTCCGAGTAGGGGGCGTAGGCAAAGGTCGCGGCCTGTTTAGCCTTTTCCAGCAGTTTCTCGATGTCTCCGTCGTCCAGCTCTGTGACGAACCATTTTCGGATGATCTTGTCATATTCGCCGTTCCGACGCACGCGCAACAGCCCCTCGTCGAGATCCTTGAGCAGGGTGTCCTCGTCGCGGAACACCGCGTAGTAGACGTTTGACACGGCCAGTGGAGTGCCCATGGGGCTTACCCCCTCGATCCCGGTCTTTTTCAACAGATAGAAGGCCACCCGGTCGGCGCCGAACCAGGCGTCCACCTGTTCGTTGTACAGGGCCTTGAGCGCCAGGAGGTCGGTGTCAAAAGGCACGACCACGGAGCCGCCCCTTTCCTTGAGCATGGTCTCGTACAGGGAGGTGCGCTTGACCCCGATCTTCTTGCCCTTGAGCTGGTCGATGTTGGCCACCCGCTTGAAGTCCTTCATGAAGAAACGGGCCTTGAGAGGCAGGGTGGGGCGCGTGGGGAACTTGTACAGGAGCACCCGCTGCTTGGTCTTGATCATGCTGGAGCTCATGTGGATGTCTCCGGCAGAGAGCTGTCGCAGCACCTGCTCCCAGTTCATGGGGCGGGGCAGAATATTGTACTCGGTTCCCTCGAGCACAGCGGCCAGCATTTCCACGTCGAATCCGGCGGCCCGGCCCTCCTTTTCATAGGAAAAGGGGGGAAATTCACGGTCATAGCCATACAAGATCCGGCGATTCTGGGCCATCAGGGGAGTGGCGCTCAGGACCGCGGAGACGAGTGCGAGCATGAGCAGCAGGCGTCTGGCCATGGTTCATGCCTCCTTGGAGATCAGTTTTCCTCAACCCGGTTGGAGCGGATACCGGGGAATGAGTTTGTGGGGTACTGGTTGAAAAGAAAACCGCTGCAATAGCCGCACAAACGTGGAATCCGATTGTCTCTGAAGCCTTCGCGCACCTTTTGCATCCTGGGGCCGTTCCAGATTTCCATCAAATCGTTATCCTTGAGATTTCCTAATACATGATGGGGCGCTCCGCAACATAGGGACACCGTTCCGCCCTGACGGATCAGCAATTGTCCGAACCAGGGCGCCATGCAGGCGCCCCTGAGCGGTCGCAGGGGGAAGATGTTTCTCTTCAACAGGAGGTTGCCTGCGCTGTTCACGGTGTTCTTCCAGTTGTATCCGTTGTAGATTTCAAGGGGCATGCTGCCCCAGCCTATGCTCAGCCCCAACTCGTCGGCCATGTCCTTGTAGACGTCCAGGCGCTGCAAAAAGGTTTGCATCACCTCGGAGTTGAACTGCTCGTAATAGCGGAACGTGTAGTCGCGGTCCGGCAGTTTTTCGCCCTTGAGGGAATAGAAGTTTGGGTTCAGGCGCTGAAATCGTATCTCGGGGATGCGGAGCTCGGCTGCCAGTTGCAGAAAATCTTCGATCTCGTCGATGTTCTCCTTCATCACGATGAAGGAGAAACAGAAATAAGGGTCCCTGCCAGCCGCCTCGGCGCGCTCCACCAGGTAGGCGATGTTCTTCTTCACCTTGGTGAAATCCTGCCCCATGACCAGGCGGTACGTCTCGGGGCGCCCCGAGTGGATGGAGAAGCGGATGGACAGCCTGGTTTCCGCCAGCTGGTCCGTGATTTTTTTGTTCAGGTAAAAAGCCGTGGTGTTCATGTGCAGGACCAGATCGTGCTCCACGGAGCGGGACACGAAGTAGTCCAGGTCGGCGAGGAGGGGCTCCCCGAGGCCGTGGATGGCCAGGACTTCCATGTCCTTGTAAAAGGGCTCTATCTTGTCCAGCAGCCGCTTTTCGACGCGCACCGGCTTGATGCGGCGGATGTGGCACATGGCGCAGGTGTATGCGCATCCACGGACGGATTCCAGGTACACCACCGGTGGCGGGGACTCCAGTACGGTTTTGCGGTCTCTGAATTCCTGCAGTGTGCGTGAAAAGTTCTTTGGCATGGTGGATCAACGTGGGAGAATCCAGGACTCCCAGGCCATGGATTCATCCCAGAGAAGAACTGTGTCGTTGAAAATCGTACGATAGGACGTTCAACTGAATACCCTGAAAGGGCACATGAATCCAGTATTATTGTCAATGAGGTGATGGAAAACATCTTCCACCACCGTGCGGCTCTCCCGGATAGGATATATCTTTGCGAACGGACGAAAAAACGGGGAGAAGCAACTGCAGAACAGCGCTTCTCCCCGTTCGATGTTGGCTTTATACCTGGATAGTTCTACAAACGTTCTGTCAGTCGCAACGGGCTTCATCAAGGGAAGTGGTCCGATTCGGAATTATCAGAACATGTCCTTTTCGTTTTCCTTGATGGTTTTTTCGATCATCTCCTGCAACTCCTTGGGCAAGCCCATGATGTCCACGTTCAGGAAGCCCCTGACAATGGTGGAGGTGGCTTCGTCCTCGTCCATGCCACGAGCCATGAGGTACTCGATCTCTTCCTGGGCGATCTTGCCTACGGCGGCTTCGTGGGAGAGTTCCACGCCGTCCTTGGTGCCTTCGAGCTCGGGAATCGCGTGGATGATGCCGTTGTTCAGGATCAGCCCCTTGCATTCCAGGTGCCCGCGGGCCGGGACAGCGTTGCCCGAGATGTGCCCCCGGTTGATGATCTTGCCGCCGGTGGTCAGGGTGCGGGCTATGATCTCGCCCCTGGTGTCCGGAGCGTTGAGCAGGATGCGGTTGCCCGTGTCCACGTGGGAGCCCTCGGGCGCCACGATGACGGAGTTGAAACGCGCCACCGCGCCCCTTCCGTTGAGGGTCAGGGTGGGGTACATCTGGAGGTCCTTCACAGGCTTGAGCAGGACGTAGTTGTTCAGGAATACGCCGTCCTCCTCGATGATGCCGGCGGAGCGCGGACGCACCGCGGTGTCCTCGCCCCAGTTGTGGATCATGGTGAAGGTGAGCTTGCCGCCCTTTTTCACGTAGAACTCGGAGATGCCCAGGTGGGCGGCCCCGTGCGACTCGTGCGAGGTGGCGCAGCCCGTGATGATGTGCATCTCGGAGTCTTCCTCCACAATGACGATATTGTGGACGTTCTGCCCCACCTTGTTGCCCTTGATGAACAGGCAGGACTGCACCGGTTCCTCGACCTTCACGCCCTTTTTGGAGCGGATGAAGTAGCCGCCGTGCAGGTTCTCGTAGGCGGATCTGGTGTACTCGTCCTTGTTGGGGTCCACGAGCTTCCACCAGTATTCCGGCAGGCCGTCGTAGAGCTCCAGGGCCGTCTTGATGTCCAGGATCTCGACACCGGGGTTCACGGATTTGCAGTGCACCTTGGAGTGATTCAGGTGCAGGAATGAACCGGAGCGGTTGTGCTCCTCCACGTCCACACCGGCCATGAGGAGCTGCTGCTTGTCTGCGGGGTCCAGAGTGCGCAGATCTTCTATGACGGCGGCTTCTTCGCCGCTGAAGTCGTAGTCTTTGAGGTTAAGATCGCTCATTGGAAATCTCCATGTATTTGTTACTGCAGGCAGCGCACGCACTCCTGATAGCCGTACTTGCCGATGTGATCGAGAATTTCGCGGGCATTGGCCACACAGCAGAGGTGCCCGTCGTAGAGCACCTGGCCGCGGTCCGCGTTCACGTAGTCCAGAATGTACCCGGTGTGGGTGATGATCAGGCCGGAGGTGCGGCGCTGGGACTTCTGCTCCAGCATACTCAGGTCGGCCCTGGGCTGGATGTCCTTGCTCAGCAGGTTTTTCACGGTCTCGCCGATGAGGTGCATGTTCTCGAGGTCCACGCCGGATTCAGGCTCGTCAAAGAGCACCAGGCTCGGGTTCTGGGCCATGAGCTGCAGGATTTCCGAACGCTTGATCTCGCCGCCGGAAAAACCGGCGTTGATGTCGCGTTCCAGAAACGGGAGCATGTTCACCTTTTCAGCGAGGTACTCCACGTTCACGTCGCGCCCCTGGCCGCACATCTGCACCAGGTGCCGGGTCTTCAGCCCGTGAATGGTGGGGGGGCGCTGGAAGCTCATGCCTATTCCCAGTCTCGCGCGTTCATAGATGGGGGCGTTGGTGATGTCCTTGCCCTTGAACGTGATGCTGCCCTTGGTGATGGTATAGTTGCCGAAACCCATGAGGGTCATCAGCAGCGTGGTCTTTCCGGAGCCGTTGGGACCGAAAAGGATGAAGGTTTCCCCTTCCTCGATTTCCAGGTTGATGCCCTTGAGCACTTCCCGGTCCTGGATTGAGACGTGCAAGTCCTTGATCTCGAGCATGGCTCGCTCCTTTGTATTCTTTTCGCGCTGAGGCGCGGCGATTTTATCGTACGAACAATCTAGTATATGATGCACGGATGGGCCGAAGTCAACGAAAAGAGCCGGGATATTTCTTCAAAATAGAGATTTTTCAGATGACTATCGTTCTTCAATGTACTGATTAAAAATAGTTTTTTTAGTCAAAATATTTCATACCAAATTTGTAGGAGGCTGGTTTTTTCCGTTGATCTGCACTACGGGGACCGTTGGGACTCTTTCATTGGAGGTGAGTCTTCAATTGTCTTTCATTATTGGCTTTATTTGTGAAATGCCAGGGAGGGCGGTTCGGGACGCCCTCCATCCCTGGTCTAGACTCGCAGGTCAAACAAAAAGGACGTAATCGTCTTTTCTGGGTTTTGCCAGGGGCAATTCACCGTCGGCATACCCCACGATGCAATTGCCGATGCCCTCGTAGTCCCCCTCGATGCCCCAGGATTTGAGCAGCTCTTTGCCGTCCGGGCTGTCGAACACCTCCTTGGCGCGGTGTATCCAGCAGCTGCCAAGGCCCAGATCATGGGCCGCGAGCAGCAGGTTGGCCATCACCAGGCTGCCGTCATACAGATACGTCGGCCTTTCCCGGGTGGCCAGGACCACCATGACCACGGGAGCGCCATAGAACGGGTCACTGTTCGAACCCAAGACCTTTGCGTTGAGCTCGGACAGCCTGTCCCTGGTTGCCTTGTCCTTGACAACGACGATCACGGGGGACTGCCTGCCCATGCCAGTGGGCGCGAACGTTCCGGCCTTGGCGATGTCCCACAGTATTTCCTCCGGGACGGGGTCAGCCTTGTATTTCTTGACACTTCTTCTGGTCAGCATTTTTTCGATGGCACTACTCATGACTTCAACTCCTTATGGAAGTGATACATTCGAATGCCACTGTTCGAGCGGCAGTATCCATGGATATCCATTGTTTTCCGATGACCCTTGAAAACACCGGGATCGAATCCGCCGAGGGGGGAAAGCAACGGATAAAGATATAATCTGGCGCGTACTCGAATGCAGGGCACGCTCCTGTTCGGGCCTGGCCACTTTACCGGGTGGGGGAGGAAAAACAAGTACGATATTCAAGTATAGTAGGTACCCTGAAAGATACCATGGCTGATGGGTAAAAAATATGCCTGTGTCGGCTGTGGTGTTGATACGGCCACCACGATGGTCAAATATCCTATTCCCCGGTGCTTGCATCTCGGTAAGCAGATGCTTATTCTTCAGGTGGTTACAAGAGGGGTATGGGCGTATCCGAACACGGCGTGATATACCTGGGGCGTGGCGAATGATCATGAAGCAATGTTAAGGTGAGCGCACAATTGCCGAACAGACTGAGAAACACGGCTGAGCACTCTATGGGGGGCGGATCAGGGCCCGAGACATGGAGCGCCGCTGGTTCAGAACCATAATGGGGGATCCTGATGCGCGAACTCTGCTCAGGCTCGATATACACGCTTTACCGCGAAAACGGTGACATGCTGTTCCTGCGCAACGAGAGGACCAGGCGTGATCATCGTTTCACCTACAAGGCGCCCACCATGTACAGCCGCTCCCCGGGGTACAAGGTCGAGTCCGACTGGTCCGGCCCCCCGGAACAGCTGTTCTCCAGGATCATTCCCATGCTGGAGACCATCCAGGCCCTGTTCGGGCATCACAAGGAGCAGTTCTCCTCGGCCCTGGACCACGTCGAGACCTCGCACGGCGAAACCATTTACTGCTCCCAATTCGTTACCAGCCGTCTGACCTTCGAGTTTCCGGCAGACAAGGCGGGGGGAGGGAAGGGGGCGCTCGCAAAGGGCATGGTGGAGTTCAGGAACTGGGAAGTCAGGGCCATCGCCATTCGGGACCAGGACGGCGCCCCTCTGGAGTCCGGTGTGCGGCGGCTGCGGGCAAAGCTGCACCTGCCAGGGGCGGGACGACGCTCCCAGGAGCGGGGACCGCTGGCGCGCCTGAAACGCTGGCTCGTGTCGTGAACGGGTGAGGTGGGTGAAATGTTTTCCGGGGGCGCCCCTTATCGGATAAGGTGCACCCCCGGAACTAGGTATTTCCTTTAAATAATCCGCAGCATGGCTGTGTCCGGGGCCTGTTCGAAAATGCCCCCAACATGCGCGGCCATGTCGCCGCCGTCCTCGAGCATACGCACGGCCTCGGGGACCTTGTCCTCGGGCACGGCCAGGAGCAGCCCCCCGGAGGTCTGGGCGTCGAAGACCAGGTCTGTCTTGATGTTGTCCAGTCCGGGTTCGATGTACACCTGCTTGCCGCAAAAGGTCTTGTTGGCAAAGCTGCCGGCCGGGATCATGCCGTATCCGGCCAGTTCCACGGCTTCCGGGATGAAGGGGATGTCATCCAGCTTTAGTTTGGCACGGACCTTGGAGCCCTGGAGCATTTCCAGCAAATGCCCCCCGAGGCCAAAGCCTGTGATATCCGTGGCGGCCCGCAGGTTCAGGGCCTGGATGACGCGCCCGGCCCGTTGGTTCAGGCGCGAGGCCCAGCGGTGCAGCAGGCGCTCCAGTTCGTCCTGCCCCTGCCAGTGTGCCTTGAGCGCGGTGGCCAGGACGCCGGTGCCCAGGGGTTTGGTGAGCAGCAGTTGGTCGCCGGGGCGCAGTCCCATATTGGTTGATACGCGTTCCGGGTCCACGATGCCGGACACCGCGAGTCCGTATTTGAGCTCCTCGTCCTCCACGCTGTGCCCTCCGGCGAGAACGGCTCCTGCCTCCTGGATCTTGTCCAGCCCTCCGGCCAGGATGTCCTTGATCATCTCCTTGGGCAGGGTCTTCACCGGGAAGCAGAGGATGTTCATGGCGGCGAAGGCCTCGCCCCCCATGGCATAGACATCGGAGAGCGCGTTGGCCGCGGCGATTTGTCCGAACCAGAACGGGTCGTTGACGATGGGGGTGAAGAAGTCGACTGTCTGCACCAGGGCCTTGCCCTGGGGAAAGGTCAGGACAACGGCGTCCTCATTGGCCTGATTCCCGGCAATGACGCGGGGATCGGGCTTCAGGTTCAGACTCCGCAGGGCATCCTCCAGGTCCCCTGGAGGTATTTTCGCGGCTCAGCCCGCGGCCTTGACCGTATTGACCAGATCGCGTTTTTCGCTCATGTGCTCTTGCTCCTTGTGAAAAGAGTCTTATTGTCTCCACCGGGCAACGTCAATCCATTCATATATTGGCGGACTCAAGGGCTTGCTATACGGTGCCGGGACTGGTAAGGGAGTTCGTTTACGGAACTCGTTACAGAGAAATTCCTTATCGGTTCACGCAGCAGTGTTTATTGGGCGAGAGTGGCGGAATTGGTAGACGCACTGGGTTTAGGGTCCAGTGAATGCAATTTCCAGATGGAAATTCCAAGCTAAACTGCTGAAACAAAACGCAAGGGCTACAAGAAATTGTGGCCCTTTTATTTTTCTTAGTGGATTTCCATTTGGAATTCACCACTGTAATTGTTGGAGAAGTTCAGAATGATGACGGAAACCGGGGAAAGAGGTGCTGAAACTCGCTGATGAAACAGCCGCAATCCCTTTACTTACGCGGGAAATAATTAGGGACCAGTGTAGGCCATACTGAGCGCCTGCTTAAAAGAAAACTAATGCCCACTCAAAAGGAGCTGAAATGAATCCCAGCTATAATGACCTCCATGAAGAACAGAAAAAATTGGAGCAAGAAATGGCCTGTGTGGGGTATGATCTGTATAACTCCAGAAACAACACAAATAGGGAGAAAGGAAGGGAACACAGGAATGGGTATGGAACAAAGCTCCTCAATCGGACTCTCAATCAGGTTGCGGATGGAATCATTTCATTTGTAGAGGAAAGCGCAGGGAAAGCTGGGCGTTGTCATATTGCTCTTAAGTTCCTGAAAGTTCTTGATCCTTCTGTGACTGCACTTATCACATGTAGCTGTGTTCTGGAGAACATCTCAAGACAGAGGACTTTGCAGGCCACAGCACTCAACATCAGCAAACGTATTGAGACACACGCTCGCCTGGAGAAGTTTAAAGAGGAAATAGAACCGGTTTATAACAAAGTAGTCGAGAGCATAAAAGAAGCCACGACACACCATGTCAAAAAGAACATTGCCACACACGCAATGAACCGTTACGGTATAGAGTGGCAGGCTTGGACAAAGACAGAGAAGATTCACCTTGGTATGAAGTTACTTGATATTTTCCGAGCACACACGGGGATAGTTGACATCACCCCTGCAACTCACCATGTTGTCGGCGGCTCTCGGAAGGTACGGAACAGCAGTAAAGAGCCTATGTATGTGATCACTCCCACAGAGGAGGTCAACAGGTGGATTGAGGAATTCCAGGAGCAGCACGCTTGTCACTCTGCCGAATATCTCCCATGTGTTGTACCTCCTAAAGATTGGACAAGCCCATTTAATGGTGGCTATCACTACCCTGAGATTGTGGGCCAGATCAATCTTGTGAAAACACGCAATAAAGAGTATCTTGAAGAACTCTGCAACATGCAAGAGCAAATGCAGCCAGTGTATGATGCCATCAACGCAATACAACACACCGCGTACAAAGTGAATAAGCGTGTACTTACTGTGTTCGACCATGTTCTCAAGACAGGTGGAGGTTGTGCTGGCATCCCTCACATGGATGATATGGAAGCCCCTGCCAAACCCGCTTTGAACTTTGACAACAAAGACCACTGGACGAAGGAAGAACAGAGTGCATGGAAGAAATGGAAGGGTTGTGTCAGAGACACACATGGAGCTAATATCAAAGCCAGGACCAAGAGACTCCAAGCGCTTCAGACATCACTGATCGCTAATCAGTTTCAATGCTATGACCGCTTCTTTTATGTGTGGCAGATGGACTTCCGAGGTCGCATATACCCGGTTGCTGGCAAGACAATCAGTCCTCAAGGTGTGGAGTATTCCAAAGCTCTTCTTACGTTTGCTGACGGTAAACCCATTGAGAATGCTGAACAAGCTCTGTGGCTGGCTATACACGGGGCAAACGTTTGGGGCGAAGATAAATGCTCTTTTGAGGATAGGCAGCAGTGGTGCATAACTAATGAGGAAATGATCAAGTCTATTGCTGCGAGCCCCTTGGATGACACACGGTGGTGTGATGCGGACAAGCCATTCATGTTTTTGGCATGGTGTTTTGAGTGGGCTGAGTTCCTGGAACAGGGGTTCGGATATGTTTCCCACCTCCCTGTAGCTATGGATGGATCGTGTAACGGCCTCCAAATCTTTTCACTCATGCTTCGTGATGAAGTAGGGGGAACCGCTACTAATCTTGTCCCTCAACAAATACCGGCAGACATCTACCAAGTTGTGGCGGACAAGGTTATCAAGGTGTTGGAGCATTTAAAAATTCAAGGGAAACCTGTGTATGAAAAACCTAAAGGGAAACGGCCTAAAGGGAAGACAGGACGCACGCCCACAAAGCCCCGCTTGCTTTGGAATGAGAAGCGCATGGCACATCAGTGGCTGGACCTGGGACTGACACGTAAGGCCACCAAACGACAGGTTATGACGCTCCCTTACGGCTCCACACTGTTCTCATGCCGTGAGTACACTGAAGAGTATGTACGGGATAAGGTGGAGGAGGGTGCTGTCTGCCCTTGGGAAGAGAAGGAAATTTTCACAGCTACACGCTTTCTTGCCCCGATCATCTGGCAGGCGATGAGTGAGACTGTTGTTGCCGCTCGCGAAGCCATGGATTGGATTCAGGAGGTCGCTCGCATTGCCGCCAGTGCTGGTCTTCCTATCTTTTGGACCGCTCCTTCAGGATTCCCAGTGTTGCAGGCTTATCGTGTGCAGCAGGGTACTAGGGTGAAAACTGCTTTCGGAGACTCGGCTGTGAGGGTGACGACCTGCGAGGATACGAAAGAGCTGGACGGACGCAGACAAGCCAATGGAATCGCACCAAACTTTGTGCATTCTCTTGATGCGGCTGCGTTAATGCTGACAGTCAACAAGGCTGTTTCTCAAGGAATCAATGCGTTCAGTATGGTTCACGACTCATATGCGACTCATGCCGCCGACGCTCCCAGCCTTGCCTCGACATTGCGGGACGTGTTTGTCACCATCTTCACTGAGCAGGATGTCATCCAAAATTTCGTTACAGAGGTGAAGGGGCTGCTGCCAGAAGAGAAACACGCGGAGCTACCCGTACCCCCAACACAAGGAACCCTTGATATCTCTTGTGTCAGGGCCTCGCGCTATTTTTTTGCCTAGTGTGTTTCCATTTGGAAATAGCAAGTGGAAAAGAGGTGCTGAAACTCCATCTCAATTTCGCCCGCAATCCCTTTACTGACGCGGGAGATAATTAGGGACCAGATAAAGTATACCTAACCATTTTCAAACTCAAAGGAGGAACCGACGTTTTGGTAAAGGTGAATCTGGATAAATTCAAAAACACACACCGCAAGGACTCTGCAACTGGAGCGATGACAATCCTGGATGCGATTCAGGACATGCCGTCAGCGAGACAACTTGCAGCCATCTCTACCTGCTTCCGCATCGTAGCCGACTGTTGTGACCTGAACGTGGCCGACACGCTCACTGTCGCTGGCAACATGGTGAACGATGCGGAAGGCAGGAGAGCGGAGTTCGCAGCGGTGGAGGAGTTCATCAACAATGAGTGGACTTGACGATTGTCCAATCTGCTTGGGCTGTGATGATGCAAGACGGGAAAGCTGCGGCTGCGTTGAAGACTGCGACTTGTTTGCAGCTCACGTAAGCTGCGAGGAGTGTGACCAGCACCTCTCCAACTACATCGACACTGACGACCCGGAGGTCTGCTACGCGGCGGCTTTGTGCCTGATCGCTGGTGGACTCCCTGTTCCCACCGACATCATGGCTGCCCTGGACGAGGCAGGCTACCTGCTCGACGTGGACGAGGCTGAAGACAGATTCCAAACAACCTACAACGAGGACGTGAACAAGGACGTGATCAATGGCATCTACGAAAAAGAACAGTGCGCCTGCGAAGGCTGCTGCAAAGACATCTTCTTCTGCACCTGCTGCTGCGAAGAGCGGAAGCTCTAAGAAATCTAAGCGCAAATCCTGGACCAGCCCCATCGGCGTGGCCAAGTTCCCCCACCTCTCCCCGGACAACATCGACTACGGGACAACGGAATTCCCCAAGGAGAATGGCGAATACAACACCATCCTGGTCTTCGACAACGCCACCTCCATGCAGCTCATCGAGCAGCTGGAGCCTCTGCTTCAGGAGGCACAGGACGAGGCCGAAGCCGCGTTTGCCGAGCTGCCCGTCAAAAGCCGCAAGAAGCTGGGCAGCGTCACGATGATGCAACCGTTCAGCCCGGTATATGACGAGAACGAAAACGAAACCGGCGAGTTCGAATTCCGATTCAAGACCAGCTACAGCGGCGAGGACAAGAAGACCGGCAATACCTGGAAGCGCACTCTCCCCATTTTCGATGCCTTTCGCCAGCCGGTGGACGCCAAGAAGCTCAAAATCTACGGCGGCTCAAAGCTGCGCGTGGCTTTCAGCCCCTCCCCGTACTTCGTCAGCGGTTCCGGTCAGGCAGGCCTGACGCTTTACCTGGACGCGGTGCAGATCATCGAGCTGTCCAGTTTCACACGTAGCGCAGAGGACTTCGGTTTCGAAGAGGAAACGGAGGGCTTTGGCTTCGACCCCGACGAGTACGCTGACGACTCCGCCGAAGACGCTGCCAGCGACGAGGAGAAGGAGAGCAGCGACAGCGCGGAAGATGAAGCCGACTTCTAAAAAACAGAAATGGGCACGGACACTGGCAAAGGAGCGCAAGGAAAGCGGATTCAGAAGTAGACTAGAGCGTAAGATAGCTGAACGCTTACAAGAGAAGGGGGTTGAGTACGAATACGAGACTGTGAAGATAAAGTACGCAAGGCCATCTCGTACTGCAACATACAACCCTGATTTCCTCCTCTCAAAGTATCACTTCATAATCGAGTGTAAGGGCCAGTTTAAGGCGCAAGATAGACAGAAGCACCTCCTCGTTAAGCAGCAATATCCACACTTGGACATCAGGTTTGTCTTCAACAGACCAGCACAGAAGCTCTCAAAAACAACCAAGATGACGTATGCCGACTGGTGCGAGAAGCACGGCTTTCTGTACGCTAAAGAGGATGTACCCGATGCATGGCTCAGAGAGAAACCCACAAAGGAGCGCAAGGCCGCTCTGAAAAAACTACTGAAGGAGACTAAGAAGAAAGAATGAAGCCGTCTGACGTTATGTACATAGTAATACATTGTGCCGACACAAAGCCCTGCATGGACATCGGCGCTAAAGATATTGACCGCTGGCACCGGGAACGGGGCTGGCTGGGAATCGGATACCACCTTGTCATCCGAAGGGATGGCACCATCGAGAACGGGCGCAAGCTGACTCCCGAGTCCATCCAGGCCGGGGCGCATGTCAAGGGCTACAACCACTGTAGCGTTGGAATCTGCATGGCCGGTGGAATGGCCGAGGACGGGAAAGGTCATGAGGACAATTTCACTGATGCTCAGTGGGATGCCCTGCAAACTGTGGTCAAGGAACTGAAGCGGGCGTTCCCCCAGGCCAAGGTTGTTGGACACACTGATCTCGATCCTCACAAGCCTTGTCCCTGCTTCGATGCACAGTCCTGGTGGGCTGGAGTTGAAACCAACATCGATATCGAGTTCGGGCTGAAGCTCGACTAGACACACCTGCATTACTTTCCTCCTATTTGCTTTGGGCCAGTGGCGTGTAACAGCGCGGCTGGCCCTTTTCTTTATGCAATACACAATCCTGTGGAAGGAGGATTCATGGAAAGTGAATTCACAGAGCATGAACCGTGTCCCTCTTGCGGGTCCAGTGACGGGCTTGCGAGATACAGTGACGGACACGCTCACTGCTTCGTATGCAACGCACATTTTGGAACAGGACGAGCACCACAACAAGGAGGTGCCAAACGAATGGACTTGATTAACGGAGGCGAAGTAAGGCCCTTGCAGAAACGTGGACTGACGACTGAGACATGTCGCAAGTTCAACTACACAGTATCAAAATATCGAGGCAAGCCTGTGCAGGTTGCCGAGTACCGCAACAAGGCCGGTGCTGTTGTAGCCCAACACATCCGCTTCCCCGATAAAGAGTTTATGTGGGCAGGAGACAGCAAACAAGCCTGTCTTTTTGGCCGTCATCTGTGGGGCGGGGGTGGACGCAAGATCATCATCACTGAAGGCGAGATAGACGCCATGTCCGTGTCCCAGGCGCAAGGAAACAAGTGGCCTGTTGTGTCTCTCCCAGGCGGTGCGCAGGGTGGCAAGAAAGCTATTGCCCATGATCTCGACTGGTTGGAAACGTTTGAGCAGGTCATCATCCTGTTCGACATGGATGAGCCAGGGCGTGCCGCCGCACAAGAGTGCGCCGCTCTCATCACTCCTGGGAAAGCGTACATCGCAAGCATCCCCCTCAAGGATGCCAACGAGATGTTGCTGGCACGGCAGGAGAAAGAGCTACTGTCAGCTATCTGGCAGGCCGCTCCATACAGACCTGACGGCATCCTCAATGGCAAAGATCTGTGGGAGCGGATCAAGAAACCTCCAGTACCCGGCTATCAAATCCAATTCCCGGAGCTGCAAGAAAAGCTCATGGGCATACGCAAGCGGGAGATTTATCTCTTCACCGCCGGGAGTGGCATCGGTAAATCCACTCTTGTGAACGAGATAGCCTACCATCTGTTCATGCAGCACGGCCTGAAGATCGGCGTCATGGCTCTTGAAGAGTCTGTCGAAAGAGCGGCAAAGCGCTACATGAGCATCTACCTGAACACGCCCTTGCACATCTCGCATGGCGACATCACCGACGAGCAGCTTGAGGAAGCCTTCAAGACTACAGTGGGCAATGACCGCTGGCTTGTCTATGAGCATTTTGGTTCCCAGGACATCGACACTCTCATAGGGAAGATACGGTTCATGATTGTTGCTGAGAACGTGGACTTCGTAGTCCTTGATCACATCAGCATAGTTGTGTCCGGTCTGGATGAGATAGGCGAATCGGAGCGCAAGACAATCGACAAGCTCATGACAAGATTGCGCAGCCTTGTTGAAGAGACGGGCGCTGGCCTGCTGGCCATTGTACATCTCAAGCGGCCCGAGAAAGGCAAGAGCTATAATGAGGGAAGACAGGTCTCCCTGTCAGACCTCCGTGGCTCCGCATCCCTGGAACAACTCAGTGATGTTGTTGCCGCGCTTGAGCGTGATCAGCAGGGCGACAACCCGAACATGGCACATATCCGTCTCCTGAAGAACCGGCCCATCGGTATCTGTGGGGATGCCGGGTATGCGGAATACGAACAAGAAACAGGGAGGATGCTTCCGGCCAAAGCGCCCGACGCACATGACTGCCCTTTTGATATGGAGAACGACAGTGCTGAAAGGCATCAAGAAAGCGATTTCTAAAATATTCTACAAGAAAGATGAGATCATCGAGAAGTGGGTGGAGAACTACACCAACAAGAACTGGCTGATCTGCAACTTCCCGGTGAAACCTGAACCCGGCATGGTCATCAAAGACAGCCGGGGCACAACCTACATCCTCGGCCCCAACGGCAACATCATGAGGATGTACGACAAGAAAGGAAAGTAGGCAGTGAAGCGTGCCATCTTTGACATCGAAACAAATGGCCTGCTTCCCGAACTTCACACAATGCATTCTCTAGTGATCCGAGACGTGGACTCAACAGATATCTTTTCCTGTGCAGACAGGGACGGATACATCCCTCTTAAGCGGGGGCTGGAACTGCTCCAGGAGTGCGAGACGATTGTCGGACACAATATCCTGAGCTACGACCTGCCCGCCCTCAAGCTCCTCTACGACATCGACTTCAGTAGTGCGGTCCTTGACACGCTTGTTGTGTCGCGCCTGCTGTTTCCTGAGATCAGAGAGCAGCTTGATTTTCGGCTGGTTCGGCAGAGGAAAGTAAAACCCGGCCCCTGGATGGGGTGGCATACCCTGGAGTCCTGGGGGCAGCGCCTCGCCTTCCCCAAAGATGACTACTCCAAGCGTATGGAGGAGCAAGGGCTGGACCCTTGGGCTGCGTGGAGTCCCTTGATGCAGAGCTACTGTGAACAGGACGTTGCGGTGGCTCATGCACTGTTCCTGTACCTCGCAAAGCTCATTCCGGGAGATATGACACAGAATGCGTCCTGCATCCTGGAGCACCAGTTTGCCAACGTCCTTCACCAGCAAATGCGCCACGGCTTTCCTTTTGACAGGGAGGCAGCGGAGAAGCTGCTGGTGGAACTGATGGCCACACGTAGTGGTCTGAACATGCAACTGCAAGAAGCCTTTCCTCCTATCATTCATGAGGAGGAGTTCATTCCTCGGGCGAACAACAAGAAGTATGGCTACGTCAAGGGAGTCCCATTCATCAAGCGGAAGGTGGAGGAGTTCAATCCTGCCTCCCGCCAGCAGATCGCCCAACGTCTGAAGGACACACACGGATGGGAACCAATGGAGTTCACCGATACTGGCGAACCGAAGGTTGATGAGTCTGTCCTGGAGAAGCTGGAGTACCCGGAAGCGAAGCTGCTCAACAAATACCTCATGGTGAACAAGAGGATTGGGCAGCTTGCTGAAGGTAAGAATGGCTGGCTCAAGAAAGTGCAGGACGATGGGCGTATCTACGGATTCATCAACCACAACGGCGCGGTGTCCGGTCGCTGTACACACAGTAAGCCGAACATCGGGCAGGTGCCGAAAGTAGGGACTCCCTATGGTGCGGAGTGCCGGGCCTTGTTCATAGCCCCTCCCGGATACAAGCTGGTTGGCTGTGATGCTTCCGGCCTGGAACTGCGCTGCCTCGCTCATTACATGGCACGTTATGATGGTGGGAAGTATCGTGACATCCTCCTTGAGGGTGACATCCACACCGTCAATCAGGAAGCGGCTGGTCTGCCCACAAGAGACTCGGCAAAGACATTCATCTATGCGTTCCTGTATGGAGCCGGAAACGTGAAGCTCGGTTCCATCTTGTACCCAAAAGCCTGCGAGGATGAGCAGAACAAGGCGGGTGCTGTGATGAAGGCCAAGTTCCTGAAGAACCTCCCCGCACTGAAGCGCCTTATCGAAGACGTGAAGACTGCGGCAAAGCAGCGCAAGTACCTCCGTGGCCTTGATGGCCGGAAGCTGCGTGTCCGCTCCGCTCACTCCGCATTAAACCTGCTGTTGCAGGGGTGTGGTGCCGTGATCATGAAGAAGGCCACCGCCTCGAAGTACGAAAGCATCATCGCTGAGTTGGATGGCATCTACGGTGTTGACTACTGGCAAGCCGCCCACGTCCACGATGAGTATCAGGATATAACACGTCCGCAGTATGCGGAAAGCATCGGGCAGATTGGCGCACGGTCAATCACCGAGGCCGGTGAGTTCTTCAACTTCCGCTGCCCATTGGCCGGTGAATATAAAATTGGAAACAACTGGGCTGAAACCCACTAAGGGAGACTGATATGTTTAAGATAAAGAGTTTAACAGAACTGGAGACGATGAACCTGGGTGATCTGCAAGCCGGTGATCTGGCCATCGTGGATTGTCCTGCAAACGAGAATCACGGCGACCCTGTCATAGCTTTTGAAGACGAAGACGGCAAGGTGATTATCCGCAGCTTGGCTGATCCGGGAGCAGCGTGGGGCAATTGGAGCACAGTTCAAGTCCGCAAGTTGCTCCCAGGCCAGAGCGTAACGCTCACAGTTACGGAGTAGCTATGGATGATATGATGGTGTTCCTCTTGATCATCCTTTTTATATTATTCTTTTGGGCCTGACAGTGGGCCACTTGCTCATCTACAACCTCTCCATCGTAATCTCAATTATCACAGTACTTGGCTTCATCGCCCTCACCGGGATTGTCCTGTGCGTCATCAAAGGCATGATGCTCAGGGTGCAGGAGCTACCTGTGGAATACGATGAAGAGGGAAACGCTATCGTCAGAATCCCTTCAACAGAAACACCAACCAAGACACAGCAAATAACTCTCAGGAGAGAATAACATGACCGACATCGCTAACCCCACCGCCATCAACTACCGTGACGTCATCAACGCCAAACCCAGACCCGCCGGGAACAAAGCCACCCAAATCATCAAGGATGACGCCGCCGCTCCCCAGGCCCTCGAACCCCAGGCCCTCGAACCCCTGGCCACTCGCCTGTTCGACTTCAAAGGAAACAACGTCCGTGTGATCGTGGACGAGCGCGACCCTGGCAACCCCTGGTTCGTGGCACAAGATGCCTGTGCTGTATTGGGGATGGATACCTCCAACCTTTCAAAAGTACTGGATGATGATGAACGCGGAAGCTGTCCCGTACAGTATACGGATCAGGTCCGGTACATGACCACCATCAACGAATCCGGCCTCTACTCCCTGATCCTCCGCTCCCGCAAACCGGAAGCCAAAGCCTTCAAGAAGTGGGTCACATCCGAAGTGCTCCCCTCGATCCGCAAGACCGGCTCTTACGTCGGCTCCCCTGAGATCAACTCCAGCCTGATCCTGGAGATCGGAAAGAAGATGGAGCAGATGGAGAAGGCCATCACCGCCGCCAAACCGCTGACCAGTCTCGCCGCCAAGCGCACGAACGGCTGGAAGACCTGGGGCGTTCAGGACGCGGCCAAGATATTCGGGATTCCAGTGAAGCAGGTGAGCTTCACCATGATGCGTGAGCGCCTGGGCGTCCGATACCATGTGCCCGAACCTCGCAAGTCCACCACCCCGGCCTCTCCCGGCCTGTACATCCCCACCGAGTATGGGATTTCCAAGGGGTATGTCACGGCCAAGTACGAGGATGGTTGCCGCTACAACGGCTACAACATCACCCGCACAGGCATGTTCCGCCTCGGCGTGGCCCTCGGAAAGAGCAGGGCCGAGATCACCGAACTCCTGGGAGGCTAACCCATGGAGCGCTGTCTACTCATAGACGGCGACATCCTTGCATACCAGACCGCACTGAAACACCAGACGGACATCTGCTTCGACCCTGAAGTGGGTGATCTCTGGGTGTCGTTCGGTCACTTCGACCAAGCGAGAGTGGAAGTGGAAGGGCAGGTCCATCGGCTCATGGAGCAGTTTGATGCTGATGGGTTTGCCCTTGCCTTGACTGATTCAGGCAACACGTTCCGACAGGAAATTTACCCGCGCTACAAATCGAACCGCAAGGATAAGCCAAAGCCCATGCTTCTGGCTCCTCTCAAGTCGTACATGATCGAGGAGATGGGGGCTTACTTCCGTCCCGGCCTGGAGGGTGATGACATCCTTGGAATCCTCTCCACAAGCAAACACATCATCAAAGCCGAACAGCGGATCATCTTCAGCCTGGACAAGGACATGCGGACGATCCCCGGCCTGTACCTCCGGGACAAGACTTCCGAGATCGAGGTGATTTCTGAGGAAGAGGCGGACTGGTGGCACATGTACCAGACACTCACAGGTGACACAACTGATGGCTATCCCGGCTGTCCTGGGGTTGGTCCCAAGGGAGCCGAGAAGTTGCTGGATGGCCTGACTACATACGAGGAGATGTGGCCTGTGGTTGTGGAAGCCTATGGCAAGAAAGGAATAGGCGAGGAGGAAGCTCTACTCCAAGCCCGTGTCGCCCGCATCCTCCGTAAGGAGGACTACAACTTCACAAAGAAGGAGGCGGTTCTGTGGAAACCCCCGACAAAGCAATAAAGTTCAACCAAGGTAAGCCTAAGTTCTCACTGATTCCGCCGGATGCCCTTGAGGGTCTTGCCAAGCTCTATACCATGGGCGCGGTGAAATACGGGGATCGCAATTGGGAAAAGGGAATGGACTGGAGTGAGATCGTAGATGCTCTTGAGCGGCACCTGAACCACTTCAAGCAAGGCGAACTGTATGCCCAGGATGATGGTCAGCACCATATGCTGGCAGTCGCGTGGTGTGCCTTCACTCTTTACTGCTATCACCAACGCGATCTCGGCACCAATGACATTCCCAACATCAGCGGAGCCGACACCGTATGGAACATAAAGGAGGTTGGGTTTTGAAAATAACCGATTTCGCCAAAACCCGAGAGATATGCGTCGAGGAATTCCACCGGAAGATGCATCACCAAGTGAACGCCAGCGACCCGGATTTCAACTTGATCCTGTTGCGGAGTAGGCTCATTGCAGAGGAACATAGCGAGGTGCAAGAGGCTCTGGCCAACATCCATATCAAGGGGAACACCAAAGAGAACCGCGCCCATCTCCTGAAGGAGTTGGCCGATCTCCAGGTGGTCCTCTCCGGTACGGCAGTTGCCCTTGGCCTGCCTCTCTGGGAAGGCTTCAAGCGCGTTATGGAATCCAACTTCTCCAAGTTCGGAGACGACGGAAAACCCATCTACCGTGAAGACGGCAAGGTTCTCAAAGGGCCGAACTACAAGCCTCCCTTCCTGGAGGATTTGGTCTGATGGGCACAAAGCAGGAACTTGCCATCAACCCGGTCAAGACCATGCAGCCCCACCCTGACTATGAGCGCTTCGTGCGTGACGGTGAACTCCATTACTTCATATGGCAAGTCAAACACGATGGGGCACGGATGCTGTTTGACCCTGTGAACCGCCAGTTCTACTCCAGGAATGGGAAGGTGTACCCCAACTTCGACGCCCTCATCCCGGAGGCTCTTGCACTTCATGAGCGCATCTCTGAGATGGTAGGCTATAGCGACTTCCACTTGGATGGCGAGATCGCTGGCAAAGACTTCACAGCAGTGATGGAGCAGCTGTTTCGTAAATCCAACGTCGATGTTTCAGGTTTGAAGTACCATGTGTTTGATTTCACAGCGAAGCCGCATGTTCTTTGGACACTGCGCAACTCATACCTGCGGGGCGCGTTTAGCTGTGGGATGTATCAACACCTTTGCCCTGTGGAGAGTTACCCCTGTCCTCAGTTCCGAACTGTTGGCCACCTTGAGCGTTTTGTCCAGACGCTCATGGACCAGGGCTTTGAGGGGTGTGTCTTCAAGAACATTTTCTCACCGTACTGCTTTGGTGCGAAGACGCCATGTGTATGGGTTAAGGGTGTTCTGGATGAGACTGTGGACCTCAAAGTGGAAGCTCTTGTCGAGGGCACTGGCAAGCTCGAAGGTAGGGTGGGCGCTTTCATTTGCTCCTACAATGGGCGACCTGTTGAGGTGGCCCCCGGACGTGCCACCCATGAGGAGCTGGAGCGATGGTGGAAGTACCCGGAAGAGACACCCACAATGATCGAGGTCATCTTCAAGTCCGAGACAAAAGATGGAAGCTTGAGACATCCCCGCTTCAAGCGAAGGCGAGACGACAAGTAAATCAGAAACATGGCCGGTGTGGAAACGCATCGGCCTTTTCTTTTGGAGGAAAGACAATGCAGGTCATAGTTACAAAACTTACACAACCTGATCTCATGCGGAAAGCCTGCTCATACACAACAGGGAAACCCTCAAGTGCATCCTTGGATCGCATGTATGACTGCGAGCACTCCCCCATTCGCACACAGATGTTCTGGGTGGAGATGATTGGCATCCCCACATTCGTGAGTGTGCATTTTGTACGCCACAAGGTCGGAGTTGAGCACTACGTCCGCTCCAACAGGGACGATCGTGGTGGCGACGAAAAGGTGGATCGTGACACTCCGGTCAATCACGCCATGCTGTGTAATGCCCAGGCACTCATCCACATGTCCCGCAAGCGCCTCTGTGGGAGGGCACACCAGACTACTCGGGAGGTTATGAAACTGGTGCGCCTTGGTGTTGCGTATGAAGATGGCGGTCTAGCTGCCTTCATGGTCCCTGAGTGCGACTACCGTGGCGGCATATGCCACGAATTGGTATCCTGTGGGAGGTGCCCAAAATGATGGAGATCACTCTCTCATACGACCCTCTCTTTTGCCGCCTCATGGATGTGCTGAAGCAGAAGTACCCGAAGGAGCTGCTGGAGCTGGATGGCATTGGTTCTCAACTGGATGTACATGCTTTTAGTAAGGGATTCTTCAACGGTGCTTGCACTTCCGACAGCTCGGTGGACGCTAACTCCAACGTGGCTGGCCGTGACGTTATCACCTACAACTACGAGTACTCCAAGCCAGCGCTGAAGCTGAACAGCTACTACAATCTTTGGAAGTATCTCAACAAGAAGTATGACCGGCAGGTTGCTGATTGCACCATCGACAGGCAGGTTGCTGGAGACTACTACATCAATGACGCTTGGGATATCGGAAGGCCCTACTGCTTCAACTTCAGTACCTACGACGTTGCGCTTGAAGGGCTGAAGATGTCCGATAAGATTGACGTGGAGCCCCCCAAGAGCCTCTGGTCTTTCCTGCGGCAGGTTGAGCAGTATACGGTCTACTGCGCCAACTCAACCCTCGGAGCAACTGGGCTGGCCGATCTCCTGATCGTAGCCGCATGGTATGTCGGAAGGATCGTGGCCACCGGAAAGGATCACCACCTCAACGTGGGTGAGTGCCTGGAGGATGCAGAGAAGTATATCTACGAATCCTTTGTGTCTTTGATATACACGCTCAACTGGCAGTTCCGGGGCAACCAGAGTCCGTTCACCAACGTCTCCGTGTATGACCAGTTCTTCCTGGAAGAGATGCTTCCGTCCTACATCATTGAGGACCATGCGCCCACCTTGGCCGCTGTACAGCTCACCCAGCGTGTCTTCCTTGAGGCCATGCAGGACACCCTGTCCAGAACACCCATCACCTTCCCGGTTACAACCGCCTGCTTCTCAGTGGACGCGGATGGGGAGATCAAGGATGACCTCTTTCTCCGGGTGATCTCTGAGATGAACATCCGCTATGGTTTCATCAACATCTACTGTGGCAAGACATCCACCCTGAGTTCCTGCTGCCGTCTCCGCTCCGACGCCGAGAGTCTGGGCTACAGCAACTCATTCGGCGCTGGGTCCACAAAGATTGGAAGTCTGGGTGTAGTGACGCTGAATCTGCCCAGGATGGCTAATGAGACTCGTGGATTCCCGGAAGTGAACAGGTTCGCCAAGTTCGCACGTAAAGTGGTGAGTGGTGTCAGGTGGTCCGCATCCATCAACGATGCAAAACGCCAATTCATCCAACGCAGGATCAACGACGGCTTCATGCCCCTCTACAGCCTAGGCCACATGGACCTGTCGAAACAGTACTCAACATGTGGTATCACTGGATTCTACGAGGCGTTTGAGATTCTAGGCATTGACCTCCTCTCCAAGGAAGGGAAGGAACATGCCGTCCATCTCATGAAGCGCATCAACAAAACCCTCAAGGAGATGGACAAAGAGTTTGGAGCCCCACACAATGTGGAGCAGGTTCCGGCTGAAAACAGCTCCATCGTCCTCGCTAAGAAGGACGCACTCCTGGGCTACAAATGTGGAGAGCGGTACCCGTTCTACAGTAACCAGTTCCTCCCGCTGACTACCAAAGCTGACATGCTGGATCGCATAGAAATCCAGGGCCTTCTGGACAAGCACTTCTCTGGTGGTGCGATCTGTCACATCAACGTGGCCGAACAAATCACCGATCCTTATGACATGCAGGTGCTGATTCGGTCCTGTGCAAAGCACGGAGTGATCTACTTCGCCGTCAACTACCTGCTGAAGAAGTGCAGGGAAGGCCACATCTCTGTAGGCCTGCACGACACCTGCGAATGTGGTGCTCCTATTGTAGATGAGTTCACCCGTGTTGTCGGATTCCTCACCTCCACAAAACACTGGAGGAAGGAGCGCCGGGAGCAGGACAGACCAAGGAGGCAGTTCTATTGATCGGTGAGATTGATTGTTCCACACTCCTGGAGAGTGTCATACGCACTGCCGTGGGAGATGAAGCAGCCCTATTCAAAAAATACAGGGTGGAATTGCGCGTGTCTCCTGACGCATCTAATAACCCCGGATGGCTCGGAACATTTTATCTGATAGTCAGGAGCGCTGGGGGTTCAGAGGATTGCTACCTCTCCTATCTGCTATCTCACAGGGGAGAGGACACCAACAACCATGTAGAACGTGCGGTCAGGCAGCTTG
The DNA here is from genome assembly GCA_963674665.2 of Desulfovibrionaceae bacterium. Classification (GTDB taxonomy): domain Bacteria; phylum Desulfobacterota; class Desulfovibrionia; order Desulfovibrionales; family Desulfovibrionaceae. The sequence continues at coordinate 297,747 of CAXXPL010000005.1, forward strand.
TACGCACGGCAGCTTATGCGTTCATCACAGAAGAAAAGAACGAACAGCGCAGAAGGGGGAACAACTTGAGTCATCACGAGGCCCTACCATGCTCATGGATTTGAAGAACATCCTCGGCATGGCTGAACTTTTTGCAACTGGACCTGTGGGTCAACTATTCAAGACATACACGATAACACCATTACTCAGTATGCATCCCAACGGCTATGACTACGTTGTTGAGCTTACGGCCTGTGGGCAAGATGGGAGGTGCAGCTTTGGTGATATTCTGGATCACGACTGCTACACTGTGTATGGGCCTAACTTCATGGCCACAGTTGTGCGCACAATACTTCAGCGCCTAACTATGGACCTTGTCACCAAGGAGGTGTTACTACAGGATGAACATCCTGGCTACAGAGTACAACCTACGTCACAAGGCATTTGAAATCTATCTGGCCGGATGCAACGGCCCACACTGCCCAGGATGCCATAACCCTGAAGCCTGGGAGTTTGATCAAGGTACAGAGTTCTCCCCACAGAAAACATCCATGCATACCAAGCTAGTGGGCTTCCGGTCCATGATCAGACAAGTATGGATTCTCGGTGGGGAGCCTCTGGATCAAGCTCCTGGGGAACTGCAAGACCTCCTCTGGTTTGTGGACAGATACACAATTTGTCCCATCATCCTATTCACTCGCTACACACTGGAACAGGTGCCTGGAAACATCAAGACGTACTGTGACTTCATCAAGACAGGCCAGTACTACGAGAACTGGGTGCCTGTGGAGTGTCATCCCCACATCCCTGGATTGCCTGGAATTACCCTCGCGTCATCTAACCAACGCCTTGAAATCAAAGGCATAAACTATTAGTTGCAGTATAGGGAGCCTTAATGACCGAAACTGTCCTCCCGTACATCGATCTTGATTTGCTCAAAAAGCTGGATGAACTCATCCCTGAGAAGTGCCCAAGCATTCATGACAGTGAAAGAGCGATCTGGAAATACGCAGGCAAGAGGGAGCTGGTGAACTTTCTCATTCACCAGAGCAACATTCAAAACGAAAACCTACTGTAAGGAGGAAGCGCAACATTGTGCATGAGTACCCCAAAGGCGCAGACTGTTCAGGTTCCTGAAGTCGAAACATTTGAGCCTGAGACGTATGACGATCCGAACACCTCAGAGGTAGAGTCCAACTACACCAAAACGTATGTGACTCCTATGTCCGCCCCTGAACCTGAAGAGTCGGCGCTGTCTCCCAGGCCCGCCAAAGAGGCCACCGACGCGGAGAAGAACGCCAACTCCAAGACCACCGCAGCCCAGAAGAAGTCTGGTGGAAAAGGTGAGTCCAGCTCTTCCGCCCTCTCCATCCGCAAGAGGGCTGAAGCGTCCGTTCCCGGCGCGGCCACATCGGCCTTGAGCATTCCCAAGACGTAATGGCCAAGACCACAGCGAAACAACTCTACGAGAAATATAAGACAGACCGAGAGCCTTACCTGCGACGGGCACGAAAGTGCTCAGAGCTGACCATCCCCTCCCTCATCACCGACGAAGGCACCACAGCTTCCACCAGCTTCCCCACACCATACCAATCAGTAGGTGCCCGTGGCGTTAACAACCTTGCCGCAAAGCTCCTCCTGACCATCCTTCCTCCCAATCAGCCCTGCTTCCGCTATCGCATCGACGATATGTTGCTGGAGGCTGAAGAGTCTGAGGACTGGAGGACGGAGACGGAGAAGGCCCTGGCCAAGTGTGAGAGGACTGTCGCCAACTTCATTGAGACACAGCCGGATCGTGTTGTGTTGTTTGAGACGTGGAAGCACCTGATTGTGGGTGGCAACGCCTGCCTTTTCAACGATGAGGATGGTTTGCAACTCTACCACCTCGACAAGTTTGTGTGCAAGCGGGATGGTAAAGGTAACGTCCTGGCCATCATCACCAGGGAGCTGCTGGCGCCCATCGCACTCCCTAAGAAACTGTACGAAAAGCTCAAGCGTGGCGACCGCTTACAAGAGACAGCCGACAAATCCGACTTCAAGGATGTCGAGTTGTTCACGTATGTGAAGCGCCAGAATGCCGGGTGGACAGTCCATCAGGAGTGCTGTGGTGAAGTCGTACCCGGTTCCAAAGGCACTTATCCCTTGGATGACTGCCCTTGGATCGTGCTCCGCATGAACAGGATCGATGGTGAGGATTATGGTCGTGGGTACATCGAGGAATACCTCGGTGATCTCAACTCCCTTGAGTCCCTTTCCCAGTCGATTGTTGAAGGTGCCGCAGCATCGGCAAGACTCTTGTTTCTCGTAAACCCGAACGGAACCACCCGTGCCAAGGATATTGCTGAGAAGCCCAACGGCGCGGTGGTGCAGGGCAACGCGGATGATGTAACCACCCTGCAAGCAAACAAAGCCGCCGATCTCCAGGTGGCGTTCACCCAGGCTCAAAAGATCGAGGATCGCCTCGCGTTCGCATTCCTGATGCACAGCGCTATCCAACGCAACGGAGAGCGTGTGACAGCGGAAGAAATCCGTTTCATGGCTCAGGAGCTGGAGAACGCAATAGGGGGCATCTACTCCATTCTCTCCCAGGAATTCCAGCTCCCGTACATCAAGAGCAAAATCTGGCGTCTGGAGAAGGCCGGCAAACTGCCAGCGCTCCCTAAAGACATTGTATCCCCCACCATCGTCACGGGCATCGAAGCCCTTGGCCGGGGCCAGGATCGTGCAAAGCTCGTGTCCTATCTCAAGACCTCCGCAGAAGTGGTTGGTCCTGAAGAGATCATTAGGCGCAGCAATGTCACGAACATCCTGGATCGCCTCGCTACAGCTGACGGTGTGGATACCGAGGGAATGTTCAAGACTGAAGATCAGCTTGCCCAGGAGCAGCAGCAGAACCAGCTCATGGCCCTGATCCAGAAGCTTGGCCCTAATGCCGTCCAGCAGTTCGGCTCGATCATGCAGCAGGGATTGCAGAACGGAAACGCCCTGGGACAACAGCAACCTCAACCCCCACAAGGAGAAGCCAATGGCCCGCAGTAAAAAGGCTGAAGCTGAAAATACCGAAACCAAATCCACCACCATCAAGAGCCCCGGCACCGCCACCCCCAGCGACCTGGGCAAAGACCCCGAACCTGTCATTCGTGAGCCGAAAGTGAGCGAACTCCCCGGCGGCACGGTGCGCACCGACTACTAGGAGACTCATATGCCGTTCGACATGGATGAACCCCAAGACATGCAGCAGTCCGGTCTGGAGCTGTCTCCTGATCAGGAAAAACAATTCGCCCAGGCCCTTGCCGACAATGAAGGTCATGGCGATCCAAACCGCGTAAGAGAGAAGTACAGCTCTCACACGGAGCTGGCCACCGCGTATGCTGGGCTGGAGCGGAAGCCCGGCAAGGAAGACGCCAACCATCCCGAGGGAGGTGATCCGGTATCTACCGAGGAGCAGCCTAAAGCTGATCCCGGTGACGTGCAGCAGGAGAAGGCTGCTGCGATGGAGAAACAGGCCAAAGACGCGCTCAAAGTGGGTGGCCTGGATATCACCGAGTTCAGCGACGAGTACGCTGAAAAGGGCGAACTCAGCGCTGACTCGTTCAAAAAGCTGGAGGACGCGGGGTTCCCTCGCGCTGTTGTGGATCAGTACATCGCCGGTCAACAGGCCCTGGCCAAAGCTGGCATGGTCGTTGCCGAGCAGGAGATCGCGAAAATTCAGAACTCCGTGGGCGGCAAGCAGAGCTATTCACAGCTCATGAACTGGGCAAGCAAGAACCTTCCCCAGAATGAGATTGACGGCTTTGAGGCTGTCGTGGCCACCAACGATCCCAGCGCAATCCAGATGGCTGTCTATGGCGTCAAGGCCAAGTACGACGCAGCCTATGGAGTCGATCCTCAACTCGTCCGTGGAAAGGCGTCCAGCTCCGAAGCCAATGATGTGTATCGCTCTGTGGAAGAGGTCAAAGCGGCCATGCGAGACAAGCGATACTCGACTGATCCCGCGTACAGGGCGGAAGTGGCCAAGAAACTGTCACGTTCCAACGTGCTGCGCACCGACAGGAGATAACCATGTCCTGGATCGGTGACGCTGTAAGCGGAGTTCTCAGCGTGATTGCCGACCCTATCAAAGAGTGGCAGGAGCGCAAGACCATCAAGGCAACGGCAAAGCTGGAGATCGAGAAGATCAAGGCCCAAGCCGAGGTGGAGAAGGCCAAGCAGGTAGTAAACGCTGAAACTAATTGGGACCTGGAAGCTCTCAGACAAACCCAACATTCGTGGAAAGATGAGTACTTGCTCATCGTTCTCACCACCCCCTTCGTTCTTTCTTTTGTTCCCACAGTTCAAGACTTTATCATCACCGGCTGGCAATACGTCAGCAAGGCCCCTGAATGGTACCAGATTGCACTTCTCGGTGCCATTGCTGCATCTTTTGGAATTCGCTGGATGATCGGCAAGTATAAACTTAAATAACAACCAACAAACACACTTTAAGGAGACTTATTTGACCGCTATTCGTTCTAATCCCGGCTGGATCAACGCTACCACTGATGGTACCTGGGCTGAAGAGAATGCCCTTTTCCTCCAGATTTTCAGCGGCGAAGTCATGACCGCATTCGATGAAGTCAACGTCATGCGCAACCTGCACTTCGTTCGCTCCATCTCCCATGGCAAATCGGCCAGCTTCCCCTGCATGTGGAAGGCGGACGCCGCGTACCACACCCCCGGCAATCCCGTCCTCGGCTCCAACCAGATCGAGCACAACGAGCGCATCATCAAGATCGATGACCTGCTCCTGGCCGACGTGTTCATCTATGACCTGGACGAGCTGAAGAACCACTACGACATTCGTTCCGAATACTCCAAGCAGCTTGGCGCTGCCCTGTCCCGCGCATTCGACAAGAAATGCTTGCGCGTGGCTGTTCTTGCCGCCCGTGCCGCTGGCAACACCACCAGCTCTCCCGGCGGTACCGTCCTGAAGAACACCGCTGCCGCCACTGATGGCGAGGTGCTGGCCGGTCTGATGTTCTCCGCTGCCCAGGCCATGGACGAGAAGGATGTGCCCGAGGAAGGTCGTAACATGATCACCAAGCCTGCCCAGTATTACCTGATGGCCCAGAGCACCAAGCTCATCAACCAGGATTGGGGCGGCAAGGGTGCTTACGCCGAGGGCAAGATTGTCAAGGTGGCTGACATCAACCTGATCAAGTCCAACAACCTTCCCGGCGCTGTTGTGACCGCTGTCGATGGCGAGAACAACACCTACTCCGGCGACTTCTCCGACACTGTGGCCTCTGTGTTCACCCGCCATGCCATCGGCACCGTGGCCCTGAAGGATATCACCGTTCAGAAGACCGGAAACGACTTCAACGTCATGTACCAGGGCGACCTGATGGTGGCCAAGATGGCTGTTGGCCATGACTACCTGCGCCCCGAGTGTGCCGTGGAAATCTCCAAGGCCGCGTAAGCCTCACTACTCCTAACACTAAGGGCATCCTGAGAAATCGGGGTGCCTTTTTTTTCATCCCATACAACGGAGGAAAATCAGATGAGTCTACTCCCCCGTCCTCTCACAGAATTACAAGCCGTAAATGAACTCCTCGCGTCCATCGACGCCATGCCAGTCAACACGCTCACTGATGTTGTTGGGACCGACGCCGGATTGGCATTGAGCTTCATCCGCTCAGTAACGCGGGATGTTCAGACTGAAGGCTGGCACTTCAATACCGAGGACAACTACCTACTCCAGCCCACTGTGGATGGGGAAATCTACCTGCCTGTGAATTGCATCAGAGCCGACCTGGACGAAGGCGGCGGGTACGATGTGGTCATGCGAGGTAGGCGGCTCTATGACAAGGTGAGCCACTCCTACAAATTCGACTCCAGCGTCACAGCAACGTTGGTACTGCTTCTACCTTTTGATGAAACCCCAGAAGCCGCACGGATGTATATCACCGTCCGGGCGATGCGCCTGTTCCAGGACAAGGTGATCACGGACCCTGACATGCATACCTTTTCCCAGCAGGATGAATATCGTTCCAAAGCCATATTTATGGGAGAGCAGCTCGACAATGCCGACTACAACGTCCTCTCCGGTGAGGCGAGGAAGTATGGATACAAACACAACGGCTTCAACATCGCCCGAGCCTTGAAGAGGACAGTGTAATGGGCGGATTTCGCAAGGTCAACGAGAACATCCCGAACATGATCTTTGGCGTATCCCAGCAGCCTTACACAATGCGCCTCAACGCTCAGTGCGAGGAATCTATCAACACTCTCCCATCAGTGTCCAAAGGTCTGACAGAGCGTCCTGGATGCAGGCTTGGTGGTGTCTCCACCTATGCTGACCTTCTCCCTGAGAACACCAGGTACGGGGTTGTGACCTACCTCCACAGGGAACAAGATACTGAAAAGCTGTTCCTGTTCGTTGCTTCTGATGGCTGGGTTCACGTCTTTGAGACGGACAACGAACTGTCCACATTTACCCAGAAGGAGGTGGTCTTCACCGCATCCAGGGAGTATCTGGGATGTGGGACCGTTGATCCTGCACAGTGCCTCCAGATGCTCTCCATCGGGGATCGTGTACTGCTGCGCAACAGGAAGAAGTTAACCAAGGCGTTGGAAACGGAGAACCCCTACACATACTGGAAGCCCAGCATTGTTTTTGTGAAGCAGGCATCTTTTCAGACAGAGTATCGACTCCGTGTGGCCTACAACGGAGTCTCCAGAACAGTATCTTACACCACCCCACCGTCTGTCGAGTATGACGCGAACGATAACCAGATCGCCAACACAATCAGCACAGACCAAATACTTGCAGAGTTGATCGCTCCTTTTGTGGATGATGACACATTTAGTGGGAACGTTGTGTTCCACCAGACAGGGGCTGTAGCATACATCCGCCCGCTCTCCCTGGAAGAGCTAGCCTTGACGGTGACTGTGAGTGACACACAGGCAGGTACCCATATCAAGGTGTTCCAGCGGGCTGTATCGGATATCACTGATCTTCCGACACTTTGTATTCCTGGCATCACTGTAAAAGTAGCTGGGAGTGAGGACACGAACTATGATGACTACTACGTCAGGTTCGAAGATTTAAGCGGTAATAGCACATTCCCGAATGGAGTTGCAGTAGCAGATACAATGCCGGTTTCTGGTGTCTGGCGTGAATCCACCGATCTCCTCAAGACAGAAACTAACAATGTCATTGCTGGCGATCCCGACGAGGGGGCATTCAATCTAACCACAATGCCGCATTCCATGGTGTACGACAAGGACTCTGACATCTGGTATTTCGAAACAACGCCATTCAATCCTCGGTGGGTGGGGAGCAGAAGCTCCTGCGGATATCCCTCATTTGTGGACTCACCGATCAACGACATGTTTGTCTTTGAGAACCGCTTGGGATTCGTTGCTCAGAACTCCATTGTGCTGTCAGCCACTGATGACTTCATGTCGTTCTATCGCTCTACCATGCTCACTCTTCCTGATAGCGATCCTGTGGACATCATCACTGCCGGAGATTCCCAGTACAGAACGAACTATGGTGTCCCGTTCAACAGTGCTTTGGTGATCTTCTGTGAATCCAGGCAATATATCATCGACTGCGAAGACGACTTCCTCACCCCTTCAAACGCCTCGACACAGCTCCTCACTGAGTTTGCTTCCGATAAGGACGTGAAGGGCATCAGCTCTGGACGTAACATCTTCTTCGTGAACCCGCAGGCAGGGAACACCGCTGTGTATGAGCTGTTCGTCACAGACACGGATGCCGCTCTCACGGATACCACGGAGATCACGAGTCACATCCCGCAGTACATCGGGGATGATGTCTCGGTTCTGGCGTGCTGCCCCAACCAGTCAACCCTCCTCCTGAAGCGAGAGAGGGACAGCGACATCTACGTGTACCGCTACTTCTGGAATGGCAACGAGAAGGTTCAATCAGCATGGTGCCGTTGGGAAATGGATCCTGGCCTGGATGTCCGTGGGATTACCACTAAAGACTCCTACGTGGTTCTCATCTGTCGGGACGCGCTCGGGGGCATCGTCATCCTCAGTGCTGACATCTCCCCGAAGTACGACACCGATAGTGGAGACTATGCACCATGCCTGGACGCCTACATGCAGAGTGAGGATGTCACTGTGGAACTAGGCTCGGATGGCTACACATATTTTGATCTCTATCCTCTCTCCCTGGATCATACAGCCTACACGCTGGTGGACCGCACCACAGGGCTGGCGCATTCCTTGGAGATGTGTACCGTCTCTTCCACTGATGGCCTCTCATTCACCGGAGAGGCTTTACGCATCAAGGGAGACTTCTCCACAAAGTCATGTCACATAGGTGTACCCTACAAGATGACGCACCAGTTCTCCACCCTTGTTACGAAGTCTGAGAAGGCTACCCAGTCAGGGAGTAACGTGGCTGACAGTCGTGGGCGTGTCCAGGTGAGATCCATGCAGCTGCACTATGAGGACACCGGCCACTTCGAAGTGACTGTAACTCCTAAAGACAGGACGCCTATTGTCCACAAGTTCAGAGGGCACAAGTCCAACACTGGGTTCTCCAAAGTTGGACATCTCGATCTCAGCAGTGGAACCTTCGTGTTCCCGGTCATGTGTCGGAACACTGATGTTGAGATCACAGTCACAAACGACACCCCATACCCCTGCACCCTCATTGCCGCCGACTGGGAGGGCTATCATGCCGCAAAACGATAAGTTCATCGGGCGCGGGGCCATGCCAGCGGACATTGAATACCTGGCTACGAGAATCCGATCCGCTGACAAGCAGGAGGTGTACGCCGTAAGTGGTTTGGATATCGGGGGAGCGCTCTGGTACTGTGTCAGGAACAGCACACTTCAGTACACCATGTTCTCTCCTGAGAGGGAGCCGGTGGGATTGTTCGGCTTCTGTGTGATCTCCACTGAGGGAGGTCTGGTGGAGGCCACACCCTGGATGCTGTGCAGCGATACCCTGGCTGAAAAACACCCCATGACATTCATGAAGGAGTGCAAAAGGCAGGTACCACAGTACCTCGATATGTACGACATTCTGTGGAACTACGTGGATGTGCGGAACACACTGCACGTCAAGTGGTTACAGCTCATGGGGTTCAAGTTCATCAACACTGTCCCTCATGGACAGTTCAATCTCCCGTTCCATCTGTTTGTGAGAACGAAAGGAGGAGGATAGATGTGTACTGGTCTAGCTGCCGCTGCTGTCACAGCAGCCGTCAGTGCGGCTACAAGTATGTACGCCAGTGCTCAGTCCGCCGCTGCCCAAGAAGCCTCGATTAAGAGCCAGAACAACTACCTGACAGCACAGTATGAGTACGAAAAGGCGCAGACAGCGGAAAACAACAAGTACAAGCAGTACGTCTATGATTCTCAAATCGAGACTCAGGACAATAACGCCCAACTGGCATTCACAGCGTATGAGGAAGACCTGACCGCCGGGGGAGAGGCGTTCCAGGAAGAGGAAAAGGCATCCTCCCAGGAAGCCATCAACGTCTTCAAAGAGCGCGCTGACAAACTCGGAACCGCAGTAGCCTCCAGCAAGATGGCGGGGATGTCCTTCGACGCTCTGAAGATGTCCTACTACGGCGACGAGGCTCGCTACATGAACCAGCTTGATATGAACCTGGACAATGCCAGGAGCGAGTACCGGCTCACTGCAAAGAAGGGAGCTTCCCAGGCCAAGGCCAGGGCGGATGCTAACTCGGTGTACGTCCCTTACTTCGAGTCCAATCCCATGACGCCCTCAATTACCTCCACGAAGGGGGTGGGTAACAGCGCTTGGCTGAGTGGGGTCAGCTCCGCCGCTGGTACTATGTCCAGCCTCGCCATGAACATGGCCAACTACTACAAGGCGAAGTGATATGCCTGCACAGAAAATCGGACAACGCAATCTGGTCCAGCAGCACACCAAGTCGTATTCCGGTGGAAACAGCTACGTAGCTCAGTACCCAGACCGCTATGAGAACCCCGTGTACCCTCGGATCATTGGTGGTGCTCCCAAAGTAATCGACACCAGTAAAGGCTGGCAAGACCTGGGAAGGGCGCTCAGTGGGGTGTCAAGGCAGCTTGGGCAGATGGCTGTAGAGGATCGGAAGCAGTACATCCAGGATGAGCGTGTGGCCGGTGAGGCTGCGTTCACAAAAGGCGAGGGCAAGAAGTGGAGTGACTACCTCTCCACGAACCCCGATATGTCCGGTGCTTCTCCGTTCTACCAGGAGGGGTACCAGAAGGCGTGGCTCCAGTCCTCGTCCATCGACTTTCAGGCGGAGATGCAAGAGTGGGCGGCTACTGATCAACGCTTCCTGAATGCAGGGAATGTCGAGGAAGCCGATGCTATCGCTCAGGAGTGGTCCAACAAATGGGTAGCTGAAAACTTGGGAAGAGCAAAATACCGGGATGAGGATTACGTAAACGTCTTCGCCCCTATGGTAATGGACGCTCATAGAAGCGTCCTCAGCACCTTCAACAGCAACAAGATCAACAGGAGCACCCAGGAGGGGTTGGAGGAAACCGGGAGGTTCATCGGTAAATTCGCTGATCAGATTGTTGGTACCAGGGATTGGGCCGATCCTGCTGCCCGTGCTCAGTTGCTCCCACAGTTTGGAGCTGCAATCCAGCAGGAAACAGACGCCATGATCGCCATCAGCCCGGCAATGGCTGCGAAGTTCTACAAGCAGGTAGCTGATGCTGTCGGCTTCATTGCTGAGGAATATGAAGATGCTGATGTCCTCGATGTCCTGGATCACGTTCAGACCCGCACCGGAAGCCTGGGGGATACCTTGGAAGTCCGAAAGATGAGGAGTGACATCGAGGATCGCATCGAGGCGAAGGCCGAAGCAAAGCGCAAGGAGGCCAGAACAGCAGCTCTCACAGCTAACACGGCGGCCAAAAAGAACGCGAAGCAAGATGCGATGTATAACATAGCTTCAATCTGGTGGGAGCATGGAGGTGTCATTGACGAGGCCACAGACAAGCAGATCAAGCAGATAGCTCTGGACGGAGGGATGAGTATCGACGCCCTCAACAATCATTTGGCTGATCTCCACGGTGTGGACTCCAAGATGCACCCGAAAGAAATGTCCAGGAGGCAGTCTGACGCTCTGAACAGTATGTTGGTGCAGATTGACTCTGGAGAGTCCGAAGGATTTCCACCAGAGGCGTACAGCGTGCTTGTAGACCAGCTCAACCTCCCAGGCACAGCAGCAAGAACACTCATCGAAGCCACACAAAAGAAGCGCGAAGAGATGCGGACTGCTGAGGGCAGCATGAAAGAGGTGGCATTCAAGGATGCAGCTACTGAGTATGATACGGTCATGCAGATTCCCCGAGATGCGGCTAAGGCGGCAATCGGTGAGTTTGGAAAGAACGATCCCGCAACCTTATCTCAGCTTGCTGATCTTGAACGCAGGAACCTAGCTGGAAAGCGAAACATCCAGATTCTTGCCGACAGCCGCATCAAAGAGATGAAAGAAGGTGGGAAGACCTTGGAACGTCAGGATTACCAAGACATCTACAGAGAAGCCACAAACACTGTTATCCAGCAGAACTCAGACCTCATCCAGACCAACCAGCAGATGGCTATGGACCTCCGCCAGCGTAGTCAGCAAGAGGTGACAACAAAACGCCAGTTTGCCTCCCTGGATGAGTACAAGAAAGATGAGCTGCTTTTCAAGAGTGGAGGGAAGGGGAGCAGAATCGAGGCGATAGCTAAGGCTTCAGACATGGACCCGCAAGAGGTGCTGGCGCGGCAGCAGGCTCTATTTGCCGCCGACGAGCTGAGACACCGGAAGGCGATGCAGGATGCTGAAAAGGCTGAGGAAAGGTTACGTTTGTTTGTACCAGAATCAAGCGTAAGTGCCCCACAGCTTCTCCAATGGTAGAGTACACAACATGTAACATAAAAGGTGAATGACATATGGCTGAACTGACCTCACTCAGCGACATGACCGACGAGCAATTGCAAGCACTAGTTGCTCAGGGTTCTGCCGCTGGAGCGGGACAGCAGGAACAGCCAGCGAGTGGCAACAGGGATCGAGTGATGCAGGTATTGGAGCAGAACCAAGGCAAACGCTTCGTACAGCGTATCCTCGATCCCACCTCTGTGGCCCCTCTTCAAAATGAGGATGGCACGGTATCCACACACTCGATGGCATGGTCAACAAACGACCAGGGGAACTTCGTGTACCCCACTGTAGTGGAACAGGATGGCAAGCTGATGCGCTTGGAACCTGATCAAGCCGCTGAGAGGGCGCTTCAGACCGGGGAGTACATCACATTCCAGAACCCTGAAGATGCCGACTGGTTTTCCCAAAGCTATAAGGAGGCTTGGAAAGGCCAGAACATGAACATCAATCTGGAACAGGCTGGCGGAATTGTGGATGCTGTTGGGCAGGCTGTGTCAGAGAACGTTGATCCTGCCAGGGCGCAAGCTGCTGCCCAGGATGTTATGAACACCCTCTCTAAGCATGTCTCTCCCGAAGAGGCGGATCAGTTAATGAACACGGTGGGCCAAGCTGTGGCTGGACAGCTCCAGCAACCAGCTCAGGACGCACCCAAGCCAGCACAGAATCCCCAGCAACAGCATGATGCGGAGGCTGTGCAGCGATCCGCTGAGTACGCCCAAGCTGAGAAAGAGATGGACAAAGGGTTCCTTGAAGGGGCCTGGGGCACAGCCATGACGGCCCTCGATGAGCTTGGGGCAGCAGTCGGGGGTGGATCATTGGAGTTCTTCCAAAACGCCGTTTTCGATGGAATATATCAACTTGGCCGTGGGATACACATCCTCCTTGGCACAAAGTATGGAGACACCCTCCCTGAAGACAATCAATACTTCAGGTGGGACAGTAGCGAGTTCATGAGAGATGAAATTCTCCCAGCACTCGAATCTCACACAATGGCGGGGCAGTTCTCCAGAGAGGTGGTGAAGTTCTCCCTGAGCATGTTCACAATGGGTGCTGCCTTCAAGGGTGCCAAGCTGCTCCAGGGTGGTGGTAAGGCGATGCACACCGCCAGGACCATGGCCCAAGGTGCAGGGGCTGACTTCATCGGCTTCAACGAACATGAGGCCCGCCTTGCCAACTTCATCAACACGTTCCCATCCCTTGAGACCACCATCACAGAATACCTCGCCTCAAGTGAGGAAGACGGCTACTGGGAGGGGCGTTTCAAGAACGCCGCCGAGGGGCTGCTTTTGGGTCCGATAGCAGACCTGGCTTTTATGAGCCTGCGAATCGCCAAGCGTGTTCTAGGGCCTACATTCCGCAAGGGAGCCACTGAAGCTCTGTCAGAGGTAAGTGCTAAAGCGGTGGTGGATGAGGCTGAAAAGGTGGCCAGAGAGATCGAAGCTAGAGAGAATCAGCCACCACTCACCCATGATGACGCGACAGCGGCGGCTGAAGCCCCAAGAGCTGGAGAGCAATCGTCAGACGTATGGTCTGAAGCTGCGAAAGCAGAGCGTGAAGCTGAGGCACCAGAATCCCTTGAACCCTCAGCGCCTCCAGGGAAAAAGAAAGCAGCTCTCACCCGTGCTGAAAGGAACAAGCTTGGAGAAGCCAAGTCATCCGGCCTTGTAGCTCCTGACCTGAAGACCTCTGACGGATATCTGGATGAGCTTGTATCTGAGATGAGCGAATCTTTTAAGAAGGGCGCAACACAGTCTTTCGAGAAGAGCGAAATCTATGGCAAGATGGTCAACATGCACAAGATGAACATGGGCGATAATGTTGCCAGCCTCTACACCACCCTATTGGACAAGATATCCCCGTATGCCAACAACATGATGGGGGGCACGCATACGTTCAAGCAGGTGGATGCGGATGCAGCGGAGCTTGCCAAAGTCATCGGCACAACTCCAAAAGAGTTAGTCTCCACGCTGACAAACTACCTAGGCAATGTCCACAACATGGACACTGTAATTTATACGACCAAGCAATTCATCAACAGCATGATGGATAGTCTGGAGGATTCGCTCTCACACATCAAAAATGGAACAAACTCCATCACAGATGAAGCGCGTGTCGTGCAGATGGTGCAGGACATTAACGACATGACAGCCCTCCTCAAGGGTGTGCAGATGTCGGCGGCACGGGGTACGTCTGTTGGTCGTAAGCTGGTGCGGGAAGGTATCTCATTACAGAATGCGGATGTGTTGCAAGATGTTGTCCGTAGAGCGGGTGGCAGTGAGAACGTCCGAAAGATGGCAAAGAAGCTGGCCGCAGATAGTGATCCCTCTGTTCGAGCCAAGGTGATGCAGAAGGGTTTCGATTCTGTACTCGGCAGAATTGTGGGCGTGACAAACGAGGTTTGGATCAATGCCATCCTCTCAGGCGCGAGGACAATGGCCACCAACTTAGTGGGCACTGCCGTAAAGACCGCCGCCTTGCCATCTGAGTACCTTGTAGGAGGTGCTATAGACTATGCTGCCGGGAGAGTTGGAAACCTTGTGGAACGCGCCACAAAGTATGATACCCAAGCTGCGGCCCGCTCTATGCGGATCGGTAAGAACACCATCAAAGGCATGTTCAAAGGTGGTGTGGAACGGGGCACGAAAGGGACAGCCGACTATATAGCTCTTAACAGCGTACTGAAGGAGGCCGCTCACGGCTTCTGGCTTGCGTTCAAGAATCAGTCCAGCGTTCTTGACGCCGGATTCAACACCCTGGAACGCTCCACGTCCTATCTGAGGGGTGAAACGCTTGGCCTCAAAGATGACGAAGGGGTTGGGAGGCTGTTCACACTCGCAGGGAATATCGTCAACCTTCCCTCCCGCGTACTCACCGGAACCGACGAGTTCTTCAAGCAGCTGACCTATCGAGGGAATCTTAGGGCGCAGCTCTACGAAGACGCCCTTGAGGCCAAAATCCCCACAGACAAAATCGAACAGTACATTGATGAGAACTTCAATGACTGGTTCGATAGCTACGGGAGAGGCACACGAAAAGACGCGCTACAGTACTCCCGTGAATCCACCTGGACTCAGGATGTGCAGTATGGGCTTGGTAAGGGCCTCCAGAACATAAAGGCGGATAACCCGTGGGTCAACCAGATCATCCCTTTTGTAAGGACGCCGACAAACATCATCAGAGATGCGGGCGCACACATTCCCATTGCTCCATTGGCGCATCCCAAAACCTGGGAGGCCCTTAAAAGTGGAGGAACAAAAAGGGCTGAGTTCCTAGGCAAGCAGGCTTTCGGCGGAATTTTGGCCGGGGCGGCTGTGTCGCTAGCTTTGGATGGAAGGATCGTTGGTGGTAATACTGATTTCTGGCAGCATCGGGAAACCAGCGGGGTACAGCCGTACTCCATCCGTATTGGAGACACCTGGGTATCATTCAACAGGATGGACCCTTATGGGATGGTCCTCGGCCTGATTGCCGATTACGCGGACCTCTCCGGCTTCATGACTGATGATGAGCGTACCAACTTCAGCGGGGCATTGCTCACAGCCATGGCAAGCTGCTTCAAATCCAAGACGTATATGCGAGGCATCTCTGATATTTTGGAGGCCGCACAGGATGAGAGCGGGCGGAAAATGGAGACATATCTGAATAACAAGGTGGCCTCCTTTGTCCCGAACATCATGAACCAAGCTACTCATTTGGCTGATCCCGAGATGCGCTCCGCACGGAGTATGCTAGACAAAATCAAGGCCCGTGTCCCTGGGCTGTCCGACTCCCTGCCTGCCAGATACTCAGGACTGACAGGGAAGAAGCTCCTCTATGCAAAGGGGTTTGGTGAAGGTTTCATGGATGAGTTGAACCCCTTCAGCGCGTCCGAGCAGGAAGATGACATTGTGCTCAACGAGCTAACCAACTTCCACAGGATTGGGAAGGACTGGCGGTATGCTTCTCGGAGCATCAGCAATCATGAACTCACAGAAGGGCAGGTGCAGGAGTGGAACAGGCTCATGGGTACTGTCGTGCTTGGGGGTAAGACTTTGAAGCAGCGTCTGGAGATGCTGTTCAACTCCGATAAGTACGACCTGTACCGAGACATGGAGCTTGATGATCCTGAAGACATGCGGAACAACTTCCGTGTGGAGGCCATCGACAAAATCTTTAGGGCATACCGCAAGGCGTCTAAAGAGCAACTGCTTCGTGATGACGATGAGTTGCGGATGGCCATCCAGGATGAACACATGTCCCGCGTTGCCAAGCGCAGAGAGCTTCAAATGAAGCAACGCCAAGCCCTTCGCAAGGAGCGGAAGCAGGAAGCACAGCCCACTCAAGAAGTATCCGCTTTGGAAACACTAATGAATCTGGGCAAATAACCAGAACCCTAACACAGAAACCTTGAAAGGCCGTGGCTCACAACGCTGCGGCCTTTTCTTATGGAGGAAATCATATGGCGTACCTTGCCACGATTGTGCATGAGTACGTGTCTCTCTCCTCTTTCGCTATCCCGTTTCCATACATCTCCAAAGACCATGTGAGCATGTGCATCAATGATGTGGAGACGGACCAATACGAGTGGACATCAAACACAACCATCGCATTTTTGGATGAGTTCAGGCCGGATGCCGGTGATATCGTGACGATCAAGCGAGAGACACCCACCACTCCTCTGGTGGACTACCAGGATGGTCAGTCGTTCAGTTCCGCTGACATGGATATGGCAACACTCCAGACGCTCTATGTTGCTCAAGAGCTGATGGACCGCACCATACAGCTCACTGCCGGGGCCACATCATTCGAGGGTCGGGGGTTTCGCCTTTCCGGCCTGCATGACCCTGTTGAAGATCAGGATGCAGTTACCAAATCCTGGGCATCGAACATCGGAGAAGGAAGCCTCAACGCCTGCATTGAAGCGGCCAGTGAGGCTACCGCTGCCGCTGACGAGGCAACAGAGCTGCTGGAAACATTCGGAGGCACGGGCTACCGCTTTGTGTTCGTGGCCAAAGACTCCAGCACAGACTCAACCTACGCAGCCGCTGCTGGTGACTATGTGTGCTACGACACCACCACAGCTGCGGCAACAGTCACTCTCCCCTCCGAACCACGTGAGAACGATGTGGTGGCGGTGTGTGATATTGGAGGTAACTTTCAGTCCTATCCCGTCACAGTGGGGAGGAACAGTCTGCTGATCAATGGATCAGGGAGTGACTACATCCTTAGTGGGTCCAACGCTGTCACCATGTTTCGCTACACCGGGAACTCCTATGGCTGGAAGGTGGAGTACTATGGCAGTGCTGTTGCCCACTCCCATGCTGGCCTGCTGCCTACCGGCTCGGTAATCTGGTACCTCACTGAGGATGATACCGTGATCCCGGATGGGTATGTCGTTGCGGATGGCTCAAGCCTCAACAAAACCACATATGCCGCTCTCTATTCCGTGATTGGCTCCATGTACGGTGGTGGGACTGCCACCTTTGTTCTGCCTGACCTGCGTGGCGAGTTCATCCGAGGATATGACGGTGGTCGAGGAATTGACGCTGACCGTGTTCTTGGATCCAGTCAAGGATTCGCCATGGAAGACATCACTGGCGAGATGATCATGAAGCAGCTCTCTCCCACAGGACGCATCATCATGAGTGCATCGGGCGCGTTCAGTGTTGTAACGACTACCACCACGGCCAGCTCCGTGGCTTATGGAGCCGTAGACTATCCAACCTCAGCTGTCCAGTTCAATGCCTCCAACGTTGTCACGACAGCTACAGAGACTCGCCCCAGGAACGTAGCCTTGATCCCTCTCATGAAATACTAAGGAGATCTCATGATCATCTACCACTACAGCCCAAAAACTGGCGAATTCCTTTTGTCCTCGGAAGCTCGTCTCGACCCTATTGACAAGCAGCCACTTGTACCCGCTCATGCCACTGCTATCAAACCTGGAGCTGCCCTCTCGGATCATGTCCTGTGTTTCGATGAAGAAGAAGCTGAATGGAAAAACGTCGAGGATCATCGAGGGGAGTTGTACTTCCTGAAGTCCACCGGGGAAGAGTTTATCATCTCAGACCTGGGGCCTGTCCCTAATGAGCTGACTTCCCTGGTGCCCTGTGAGTTCCCCATATGGGACGATACTGCTGACGTATGGCTCACCGACGATGATGCAGCCGCCGAGTCCAGGATCAATGAAATCCTCATTGAGCTGTACAACATTGACATGGCCAGCATCCGCCCTGAACGGGCAATCCGCGTGGGTACCGCTGTTGCCACTGACATGGAAAAGCTCACTGCTCTGGAGGCCCAGGCCGCTGATTTGAGGATCGAACTTTCAACGTTGAGGTCCGCCAGTGAATGACACTAGCTGTGTCCAAACAGAGCGCATCAACGATCTTGAGTCAGGCATGAAGGGCATCTGGGAGGAACAGAAGAAAACCAACAAACAGTTGGAGCAGATCACAAACCTCCTAATCCAATATGCCCGCGTTGACGAAAAGCTGAAGGATATCAGCAACAAGGCCACTGACCATGAGTCCCGACTACGGGTGCTTGAACAATCTGACCAGCGCCAGGGTACAGAGCTGAAAACACTGATCAAGTGGGGCTGGGTTATTGCCAGCTCCGTTATCGGTTTTGGCTTCAGCTTCTTGGCTGCCCGGTGGTTCTAAAGGAGGAACCATGAAGTAATGGCTATCAAAGCGAAAACCAAATCATCCGCTCTTTCTGCACTGCATGAGGAGCTTGCAGATTTCCTGCGGCAACGCCTGAAATCCGAGGATGTCACTGCATCTGACCTAAACGTGGTGCGGCAGTTCCTCAAGGACAACGGCGTGAACTGTGACCCCATCGAACTGCAAGATGTCCACAACGCACTTGATGGACTCCCCACTTTTGATCCTGATGACACCCCCGGCCTCTACGTCGAGGGTGATGACAAGTTCAATTAGACCCCAATAACGTCAAGGATGCTCTCTAAGAGGCGCTAGGTTGATTCATGACCTAGGGTCGTGCTTTTCTTTTGCGTTGATCTGAGGGCATCCTCGGCTCAAATCTGAGGCATCTGAATGACAAACAACATCTCGGCTGCGGCGCTTGGAATCCCTCCAATGCCACATGAGCTGTTAGATTTCCGCGTCTTTCTGACACTCATTTGGCGGCACCTCAACCTTCCTGACCCTACACCAATCCAGCTTGACATCTCCAGATGGCTCCAATATGGCCCCAGGCGTAAAGTACTTGAGGCATTTCGTGGAGTCGGGAAGAGCTGGATCACATCAGCTTACGTGGTCTGGCGCTTACGGAAGAATCCGCTCCTAAAATTTCTCGTCGCATCTGCTTCCAGGGACCGCTCTGACAACTTCTCGACGTTCACCTTACGACTCATCCATGAGGTTCCAGTCCTCCAGTGTCTGATCCCTAGGAACAACCAGCGTTCCTCGAAAATCTCATTCGATGTCGGGCCTGCTACAGCGGACCACGCTCCCTCGGTGAAGTCCGTAGGCATATTCGGTCAGCTTGCGGGCTCCCGTGCTGATGAGGTCATTGCTGATGACATCGAGGTACCAGGTAACAGCTTCACCCAGGCCATGCGTGACAAGCTGTCCGAGGCGGTCAAGGAGTTTGACGCCATTCTGAAGCCTAACGGACACATTACCTACCTCGGCACCCCGCAAACCGAGCAGTCACTTTACAACCTGCTCCCGGATCGTGGGTATGTCATGCGGATTTGGCCAGCCCGGTTTCCCACAGAGGCCGCAATCTCCTCCGTGTATGGAGATCGGCTTGCTCCAATCATCCATGAAACCATCGAGCGCCACGGGAACAAGATCATCGGAAAACCCACAGACCCGGATCGCTTCAGCGAACTTGACCTCATCGAGCGTGAGGCTTCCTATGGGCGCTCTGGCTTTGCTCTTCAGTTCCAACTCGACACCCGGCTCAGTGATGCGGACCGCTATCCTCTCAAATTATCCGATCTGGTGGTCATGGACCTCGACAAAGAGAAGGCACCTGAGAAGATTACGTGGGCGTCTGGCCCTGATCAGATCATCAAGGACGTGGAATGTGTGGGGCTGAACGGAGATCGCTATCACCAGCCCCTCTGGATCAGTAAAGATTGGCTCGATTACACTGGCGCTATCCTGGCAATCGACCCTTCAGGCCGAGGTCAGGACGAAACCGCCTATGCGGTCTGTAAAGTACTCAATGGTTACATCTTCGTCACGGATGCAGGCGGGATTCAGGGTGGCTATGAGGACCATGTGCTCCAAAAGCTGGCTTCGATAGCTCAAACAGAGAAGGTCAACAAGATACTCATCGAGTCGAACTTCGGTGATGGCATGTTTACCAAGCTCCTGACACCCTTCCTCAAGCGTACCTATCCATGTTCGACTGAAGAAATCCGCCATAACATCCAGAAGGAGAAGCGGATCATCGACACCCTTGAGCCGGTCATGAACCAGCACAGGTTAGTGGTGGACAAGCGGCTGATCTCCAAGGACATCACCTCCACCAAACACAGATCACCTGATGTTGCTCCCAGGTATCAGCTCTTCTACCAGATGAGCAGGATCACAAAAAACAGAGGGGAGCTGAAACACGATGACAGGCTCGATGCCCTGGCCATGGCTGTGGGGTATTGGGTCGATCACATGGCTCAAGACGTGAATGACAAGATCAAACAGCGTGAAGAGGAGATGCTGGACAAAGAGCTGGCCCTCTTCAATGGAGCATTGGAGCAGTCCATGTTCGACCTGTCCTGTATGCTTGGTGCAGGTGCTGTAAACGTAAATGACACAAGCGATTTGCGAGTGTTTAGAACCCAATAACCATAAGGAGAAAACCAAAATGCCCGAAGTACTCACCACCCTCACTGTCCAGAATGATGGTTCCACCGCTACCTTGAGCCTAATCCGTAAGAGCGACGGCTCCATCGAGTTTGTGAATGTCGATGGCAACACCGTACGTTGTCACGCAAACATTGAAATGTCCAAACTTTTCAGCGCCATAGAGGCGTTGGTGTAACCAAGAATGCAGCCCCATATTGTTAACTATTTCAGCAGTTTTGAATTAAGGACCAGTATGGGGCTACGTGAATACCCCCCCCCGTCAAGGTATAGAGATACTAACGTTAATAACTATAGTTATACTCTAGTTAGACTAAGGATAACCAAGGTAAACCTAAGATTAACCAAGGTGGGAGCCTGTTATTCTAGGTTATACACCATCATAATATCACCCAAAGAAGGGAGCGAAGCGACCCAGAGCAGCACCATGGGAGTTTCGCTCCCTATTTTACCGTTTGTTAGGCAGCTAACTAGTCTGTGAGCCTAGATGTCGCAAGGGTTTGCCAGCGTATAGCCTTAATTCGTTCATAATTGGCTTTTAAGAGGTCTGAAGTCAGACATGAGTCATAGGTCATGATTTGGTTTTGCGTTGAGCTAAAGGTCGATTCCTACGGTAGTTTACAGTGATCTGAGGTCAGCGAGAGTGAGGTGGGTGCGAGAATGTTTAGGGTCGAAAATGTGAATGCCTCGACGATATATATTCATTCAAGATTTTCCCCCGGTGCCGGTAGGAAATGTAGCCTAGGCCAAGTGCCTGTAATTGCTGCGCTTTTTGTATCATCATATAGCTAAACCTGAGAATCATAAATCGCCCGGCTGGATGACTCCGGCATGAATTCCGGCACGTCGCCCACGTAGCCGCGCCAGTGCCGGCACGTCGCTGGATATATCAACCAGTGCTACGCATGACCTGGCTTTGATAGGAATAAATCCTAGTTAGGATGGAGTATGATTAGCTAATAAGAATTATTCCTGTTTAGATTTGTTATCAATCGGGTTTCGCGCAACCACGCCAGTCTAACTAAAATCTTTCGAAAATATCCCAATAAAATCAACTGCTTGCCGTTCGTGAATGAGAAATGTCAATTCTAAGTGAAATTTTCAATTGACATTTCCAAACGGAACGCTCATAACGAAGCTGCATTTGACGTTCTTTGAAAGCAGCACCGGACTAGGGCCACGCAAAAGCGCAAAGGCAGACTGTGAAAAGCGAGTAAGAGCCACCAAGCGGAGTGTGGATGCACTGTGAAACTTGGGAAGTTGCGAAAGCGATAGAAGCACGAAGCCAACAAAACAGCCAAAGCAAAAGCCCCGAACAAAGCCGGAAAAATTGCAAAATGCTCTTTAATATACTGGTTAGAACGACATATTATAATAGTGGATGATTATTTGCCCTGAACCTCTTGTAAATCCGCAAGACATGGCACAGCAAGCGAACGACTATCAAGAGAAAACCCACTAAATCGCTGTAGGCGGTATTGGTGGCTTAGTATCCGGAGATAGCAGAGCTTGTGCTAGTTTTGCTGGACACTACAAGAGAGGAAGGAAGGCATTACAGTTATCAAATGATAGTGCTGAAACGGAGTACTATCATGTGTGAAGAAACATGTTTTGATTGCTACAACGCAATCTTGTTTTATGACGCGGAAATTGAAATTCAAGATTGCCCTAAGGGGCATGAGCACTATGGGATGAAGTGTATAGTACACAATTGGAGTATTGGGGGCGACCACTGGTATTCTAGAAAAGTAATTAAAGACTGCAAGAATTGCCCAGATTTTCAGCCCGCCGAATAATCTACATCAAAAAACAGCACTATCATTTGATGACTGTAATGCAGGACTACGCAAGAGGAAAGCACAAGGTGGTACTTGTGTATAACTCTTGCCGGTCCTTTTGATAGTGCGATTGTCTAACATGGGAGAAACATCATGATAGACAAAGAAAGAGTATTCGAAAACGCAATGGATTACATACAGCGCATTGACTGTAATGCATATTGCGGCCCATCAGCAGAAGACAGTGACATCACAATCATAGTCACTAACTGGAACAACATGCCGAGCAAGTTCCAAGACTGGATTGAAGATTACTTCGGTGACTATGTTGAAACGTTGTATGAGGACGAAGCTACAACATGTTCACACTGTGGGGATATCATCTCCACAACACCACAAACTTATGGGCATCAAGTGTCATACTTTGTGGTTCCTGAGTGGGGTGAAGTGCTTTGTAGAAAGTGCCTCGAAAATGACGAATCACTTTGTGAAGACACCATTGAAGTGATGCATGATCAGACTGTCTTTCCGGCGTGGTTCAAGGGCTGTCTCACGGGCTGGATTGAAGAATCGGAACTGTTCAAAGCTCCGAAAGAGTATGAAACCGGCTTCCATCCCGGCCAGAATGACAATCTTAAAGATGCACTGAAACAAGCCGCAACAAGGCATGAACTACTCACGATAGCTGTAGTGACTACAGCTAGCCAGTTTGATGTATATTGGGAACTACTTGTAAAGTATCCATTTGCGGACTCAAGCTTACAACCTGAAGTGGTTGAGGGTCCATGGTGGTATTGCGATGGGTATGAACCAATACCGGCGGAATACACGACTAAAGGAATGTATTGCAGCGAAAACGGTATTGTAGAGCCAGACAAAGTTGAGTTGTATCACGGCTATGGCGGTAGAATGATGATGCCGGGGTACATGGACTGTACGGAATGGGTGTTCGCAGATGATTACAACGTAGTCATCTGTGAACTTATCCGCCTGTACGGTGATGAATCATGAAAGGCGGATACATCTACCGCATGAGACGCCACTTGCTGTATGATTTAGAGCATGTTGTGGCGTGGGATGTTTATGTTCCGTCCAATGAAGAAAAACAGTTTTTAGAGCATTTCTCAGGAGAGACGTACACAAGTACGTTTTTCTATCCTGCACCGGAATTTGTACGTGTTGTGCAACGCAAACCACGCAACGTCCAGCGATGGACGGAATAACAATAACAACAATCGCACTATCAAAAGGACTGCAAAAGTAGTTCACAACAACAATCCCGAAAGAGGATAGTACAATGGAACCTATCGTTATTGAGACAAACCACTATTGTCTACCATTCATGGAACTTGACGAAGCAACGCGAGAACAAGTCATGATGAAGTATGGTGACTGGAATGTTGACCATGAATGGTGGGACTGCATTTATGACTGGTTTGCAGAAACAATGCACGATCATGGAGTTGAAGTTGATCTGAAAAAGACAAACTTCAGCGGGTTTTGCCATCAAGGCGCTGGGGCTGCATGGACCGGATATGTCACAGACCTTCACCGCTTTATCGAGAAACACTGTGATGAAAAATTCAAGCGGGTTCTGCTTTTCATGTCTGATAATGGATTTTTAGCCACAAAAGCAGAACCCAGCGGATTCTCCGGAATGAATCAACGTGCCAGTATAGCGGCTGAGAACCCGCATGAGCAATTTGTTACAGAGCGTTATATGAGAGCACCTACGTACAAGTACGAAGCCGTTAGTGGGCAAGTAGTAGCGTACAATCATGCTGATGCCGCAATTGATCATTTTGAATACGTGTGGGAGCAATTCTGCATTGATCAAGCTGATGAACTCTACGTAATGCTTGAGAGGGAATACGACTGGTTAACAGGCATCGAAGCCCTTACAGAGAGTTTTGATAGTAATGATGTAGTGTTTGAGATAAACACTGGTGAGATGTTTCACCTAAAATAACAAGGGGTTGTTTTGATGGACATCTATGTTGTTTCCTTGACTGACTACAACAACGGCATACTTCATGGCAAGTGGATACACAACATTGAAGACGCAACAGCTGATGAAGTACATGAAGAAATTCAAGAAATGCTTGATGCTTCGCCGTGGATTGCACAGTACCCGGATGAAGTGGCGGAAGAGTGGGCAATCCATGACTACTCTTACGACTACACAAGCCTTGGCTTGGGTGAATCAGAAGATATTGCAGAGTTGGTGAAGCTGGCTCAAGCCTGTGAAGAGCATGGCGAAGCGTTTGCCGCCTTTTATGACTACAACTCATACAACAACGAAAGCGTTGAGGAGACTATTGAACGCTTCGAAAACGTTTATCAAGGTGAGTGGCGCAGCCTTGAAGAGTACGCTGAACAGCTTTGTGATGACCTAGGCTACACAAGTGAAATGCCGGAGTCGCTGCGCTACTATATAGACTATGCCGCTTTCGGGCGCGACCTTGAATTAGGCGGTGATATATGGACACATGAAGAAAGTTACAACTGTCTTCATGTTTTTACCAACTACTAAACAGAGGTGAAATAACCATGGGTAGGAAGGATACCACAAGGATAGCTATTTTAACACACGAAGTCGTCGAATGTTGTGGATGCTGTTATTCGGACGAAGAAATGGGCAGTTGTGATTTAGGGGCAAAGGAGTCCCAGGCTTGTGACGGGATGGGGTTTGGCGTGCGGGCGGATTGTCCGTTGTTGGAGCTAGACAACGACCGGTGGCACAGACGAGGTGACGAATTCATTAGGCGTTTAGACGCTAAAATTGCACATTGCATAATGGAAACCATGATCGAAATCATGAGCGATACAAATGCAGAGGAGTAATTCCTATGGTAGGTGCAGTTACTTTTATCGGTTGGTATGGCCAACAACTTGAGAAAGAACAGATGCAAGATTGGCTGCGGTATGAGGTGCATTTTCAGACACGTAAAGCGAGGACAATTAAAAATGTATGACATTAATGAAGACCTTTGGGAGCTTGAACAACTCTCTTCATACGACAACACTGCGCTCTACACCGGGGTTTGTCCCTGGTGGCCAGATTGTGAGTATTAACCTCATCTCATGCCCTGTGTGTGTGAGGATTTCACGGGGCATGACGTGATGTTAATATTAATAACAAAACAAAAAGAGGTTCTGATGGAATTAGAAGCTGTCAAAATAGAAATCGTGAAGTATTACAAGGAGAGGCTTGAGTCTGGCTGGGGTCCGGCTTACAAGAACACAGGTGTGCGCTATTGGCACAACTACAATCTGAAATCACAGTGTGTAGTAGAAGAAAGGGTTGTAGTTGTTTTAGGATATTGCGAGGAAGCTGGCAAGGAGTGGAAAGAAGTTTTCGCAGTTGAGTTGTAACCTAAAACAGGAGTGGTACATGAGAGTCAAGGTGGAGATGACAATACAGCTGTCTACGATCACGACACCTCATTCCCGAAATAACCAACCACAACACTCTGAAATATCTAATCCAACATAGATTTTGGCTGGTTGACTAGCCAGCTATGGCACACAAGTGTAACACCCACGCCATTTCTTGGTACACTTGTGTATCACCACTTTGAATTTCTCAATTGATCTCATGCATTTAAGAAATTTTAAGTGCATGACGTGCAGTCAGTAAATTCATCAGACAACATTACACTTCTTTACAGATGTTTATACCTTGGTGTGTAGGGTTAAGAGTACATTACTCAATACCTTGACACGTTTATATCTCAAGGCTACATAATTTTCCTCTGTTTCTAACAGCTCCAGTTACATCCACATCTCTCTAAACATCATCTAGAAACAGAGCCCCATAAACCGCAGAATGACTAATGTACAGGGGGCAATTCTTGTACACGTTCAACTATTGCAGGAGATTAGCTTAATGAAGGGCAATTCATTGAAACGAGTTGACGATTCTTTTGTTTTTGCTGTATCCACGTTTGGCATTCTCAATCTGATTTTCTGTTTGCGAATGCGGCAGACACAGCCTAAACTTTTTCTCATGAAGCGGGCTGAAGGTGAACTGATGTTTTGGTTTTGGAGATTCCATCTTAGGTTAATAAACTGAGGAGATGACAATGGAAAGGAAGCTTGATGCTATGTTGAAGCTGGCGATTGATATCTTTCATGTCCAGAAGGAATTTAAAGTTAGAGATTTGATGTACTTCCTCACGATAGTAGATCGCATGGAGGTCAATCAGTCTGAACTGCGGCATGTAGCGGGAGAGCTTCCTTCCACAATTTTCAAGAGGATAGATAGACTCGCAGAGCTTGGTCTTGTAGAAAAGTTTGAAGGTATCAACAACGAAAACAGAGGAATAATTGTTCTGAGGCCCACTAAAAAAGGTGAGAATCTTGTTAGAGATTACCTATAGCTAGGAGGTGAGAAACATGCAGACACTCCCGCGTGGGGTGCGTGAGCGTAGTGGATCGTACTTCATCGATATTACAGTGAAGGGGAAGAGATACACCGAGACATGCGCGTCTCTTAGACAGGCGGCAGAACGTGTTGAGATTGTACGCTCTGCATTAAAGAGTGGGAAGGCAGTTGAAAAGTCTGGTGGTGGAGAGATTTGGACATTGAAACAGGCGTTCGACTTCGCTTTCGATAGACGCTGGAAACAGCACAAAAGTGAGCGCACTGCTATATTTAACTGCCAAGACGCTTTGAAGTACTTTGGCGAAGAGTTTCCCATGAGCGAGCTGACAACTGAAGCGGTTGACGGTTACGTGATGCATCTGGAAAACAAAGGCAATGCTGACGGCACTATCAATCGCAAGATAAGTCGCTTGAACGTAATGTTCAAGATGGCTCAGGACCGTAAAAAAACCGGCGACAACACAGGCTTCAAGTACGAGCATCGCCGGGAGACTCAGGGGCGCATTCGGTGGATGGATCGGGATGAAGAGGACCGCTTGTTGGCCAATCTTGAACGCATTGGGCTTCAAGAGCACGCTGATGTGGTGCGTGTGGCTATTGACACTGGATTCAGAATGGGAGAGATATGGCGGCTTAAGCCGTTTGATGTTGACATGGCAACAGGACGCCTTACAGTGTGGGAGAACAAAACGGACAAGCCCCGCTCGATAGTCATGACATCCCGTGTCAAGACTGTGCTCATGGCTTATGAGAAGTCGGATAATCAACCCTACTTCCCCAGATCGAAAGAGTGGCTGATACGGGGCTGGAACCGGGCAAAGCACATCATGAAGTTAAATGGGGATGCGGAGTTCATCCCTTACTGCTGTCGCCATACATGTTGTTCAAGATTGGTTATGGGAGGTGTGCCGCTGATCAAGGTGCAGCAATGGATGGGCCACAGGTCCATCCAAACAACCCTCCGCTACGCGCATCTCGCGCCGGACTATGCGGATGGAATGGTAAATATTTTGGAGAGATAGAACAATTCCTACATGACGGAAATCTTGTTGGAAACTGCTGGAGATGACGGAATGCCGGGATGGCGGAATGGTAAACGCACAGGTCTTAGGAGCCTGCAATCGTTCATGATTTTGTGGGTTCGAGTCCCACTCCCGGCACCAAATAGCTGCCTTTAGGGTCCAGCGGTATATCCGTGAGAGTTCGAGTCTCTCCTCTCGCACCAGATTTTCATACGCGGCATTCGCCCGGCGCGGCCACCGGCGGATTTGTATTTGAAATCTTCTCACGCCGCCCCCGCATAGGAATCATTACGAGATATCACTATTAAGGAGTGTACGCATGGAGTATCAGGTTGAGGAGACTTCTCCGGTCAAGCGCACGATAAAGGTAGAGGTACCCGAGGAAGAGGTGCATGCCGCTTTGGGGGCCGCCATCGCCCTGTATCAACGCACCGCCCAGATGGATGGGTTTCGCAAGGGCAAGGTGCCCGCTTCCGTGATCGAGGGCCGCTTCAAGAAGCAGTTGTATGCCGAGGCCACCACCGATCTGGTGAACATGCACATCAACGAGATCATGAGCGAACTCAAGCTAACGCCCGTTTCCAAGATCGACTATGACGGGGGCGAGCTCGAGCGTGGTCAGGCCTTTTCCTATGCACTGAATTTCGAGATCATGCCCGAGTTTACCACTCCAGACTACACGGACGTGGAGGTCGACGAGGAAGAGCCCGAGGTCGACGAGAAAGAGGTTGAAGCCGTCTTCGAGCGCATTCGCAAGCAGATGGCCGAGGTTGTCGAGGAAGACGAAGTCCGCAACCCGGTTGACGGCGATGTGGTCGTGATCAACTTCGCGGCCTACGACGAAGAGGGCAATGCCCTCGAGGGTGTCCATGCCGACAACTTCCAGATGCCTCTCGGCGAGGGGCAGGCCCTGGAAGCCTTTGAGAACATCGTCAAGACCATGAAGCGCGGCGAAGTCAAGGAAGAGGACATCACTTTTCCCGAGGATTTTCTGAACCCCGAGTTGGCCGGCAAGTCCGTGCGCATGATGGTCAAGCTGGTGAGCCTCAAAAAGCGCGTGATGCCCGAGCTCAACGACGAGTTGGCCCAGAAGGCCGGCGGTTTCTCCGATGTGGAGCAGATGCGCCTGGCCATCCGCAAGTCCTATCTCGATAGCCGTACCCAACTGTACCGCTCCGAGGCCCAGAAGAAGATCCTGGACACACTGCTGGAGCGTGTGGAATTCTCGCTGCCCGAGTCCCTGCTCGAGGGGCATCTTGGCAACCTGGTGGCGGACTACACCAACAAGCTGGAGCAGCGCGGCAAGAGCCTGGAGTCCACGGGCAAGACCCTGCAGGGCCTGCGCGAGGAGTTCCTGAGCCAGGCTACGGAAATGGCCAAGTCCGAGGTCTTTCTGCTCTCCGTGGCGAAAGAGGAGAAGCTCGAGGTCTCGGAGCAGGAGATGGATTTTTTCTTCCGCCAGATGGCTGCGCGCACGGGCCAGGATTTCGTGCAGCTCAAAAAGTACCACATGGACAACGATCTGATCATTCCTGTCCACAACCGTCTGCTTTCCGACAAGGCCATGGAGCTGCTCTACAGCAAGGCCAAGGTCAACAAGGTCCCGGCCGTTTCATTGGACAAGGTCGAGGATGACGCCGCGCCCGAGGAAAAGGCTTCCGAGGAATAGGGCGTTCGAGAAGAAGACTGGGGCCAGGGATCCCTGGCCCCGGATTTGCATCATGGAATCAATCCAACCCGATATGGAAGATACGACCGGCAGGGGCTGAAAATCATCAGCCTGTTTCAAGTCTTGACGCGCAAGCCGGAAAGAGTATTCTTAGAGGGTATGATTGGGCCTGAAAGGCCCGTCTGCAAAGGAGACAGCTTATGGTGACGGGCTCTGTACCCATTGTCATTGAGACCACCGGCAGGGCGGAACGCGCCTACGACATCTACTCCCGGTTGCTGAAGGACCGCATCATTCTTCTGGGCACTCCTGTGGACGACTATGTGGCGAATCTCATATGCGCCCAGTTGTTGTTTTTGGAGTCCGAAAATCCGGAGAAGGAGATCAACTTTTACATCAACTCTCCGGGCGGCTCGGTGAGCGCGGGCATGGCTATTTACGACACCATGCAATATATTTCCGCCCCAGTGGCCACCCTCTGCCTGGGACAGGCGGCGAGCATGGCCGCGGTATTGTTGTGCGCCGGTGAAAAGGGCATGCGTTACAGCCTGCCACACAGCCGTATAATGATTCACCAGGTTCTTGGCGGTTTTTCCGGACAGGCCACGGATATCGACATTCACGCCAAGGAAATCCTGCGCACCAAGGATATCATCAACGGCATTATGGCCCAGCATACGGGCAAGGATGTCAAGAAAGTGGCGCGCGACGCGGAGAGGGACAAGTTCTTCAGCGCGGCGGAAGCCAAGGAATACGGCATTATCGATGAAATTCTGGCCTCCAGGAGAGACCAGGGCAAAGAAAAGAGTGAGTAGCAAGTATGGCGAATCGGAAAAGGGGTGCCCCCTCGGACCTGAATTGTTCCTTTTGCGGCAAGAATCAGGACGAAGTCCAGCGGCTCATCGCGGGCCCCGATGTGTATATCTGCGACGAGTGCGTGGCCCTGTGCAATGAAATCATCGCCCAGGAGAGCATCAGCGAGGATATCCAGGAGGGGCGCCTGCTCCCCCCCGCGGAACTCAAGGCCAAGCTCGAGGATTTCGTCATAGGTCAGGAAAAGGCCAAGAAGATACTCGCCGTGGCGGTGCACAACCACTACAAGCGCGTGTTCTTCGCGGGCAACGTGGCCGATGACGTGGAGCTTGAAAAGAGCAATATCCTGCTCGTGGGTCCCACCGGCTGCGGCAAGACCCTGCTGGCCAAGACCCTTGCCCGGATTCTCAACGTGCCCTTTGCCATCGCCGACGCCACCACCCTCACCGAGGCCGGCTACGTGGGCGAGGATGTGGAGAACATCCTGGTGCAGCTGCTGCAGAACGCCGATTACGACATCGACGCGGCTTCCAGGGGCATCATCTACATCGACGAGATCGACAAGATCGCGCGCAAGGGCGACAGCCCGTCCATCACCCGCGACGTGTCGGGCGAGGGCGTGCAGCAGGCTCTGCTCAAGATCATCGAGGGCACCGAGGCCAACATCCCGCCCAAGGGCGGGCGCAAGCACCCACAGCAGGAGTTCATCAGACTCAACACCTCGAACATCCTGTTCATCATGGGCGGCGCTTTCATTGGCCTGGAGAAGATCATCCAGCAGCGGGTCGCCGGTTCCAGCCTCGGATTCGGCGCGAAGATATCCAACAAGGACAATGTCTCGCTCTCCGAAACCTACTCCCAGGTCCACCCCATCGACCTGATCAAGTTCGGCCTGATTCCGGAGTTCGTGGGCCGTATTCCCGTGGTCACCCATGTGGAGGATCTGAGCGAGGACGACCTGGTCCGCATTCTCACCGAACCCAGGAACGCTCTTACCAAACAGTATCAAAAGCTCTTTGAACTGGACAACGTGCGTTTGCGCTTCACCAACAATGCCCTGCGCTCCATTTCGCAAAAGGCCATCGAGCGCAAAACCGGTGCGCGGGGATTGCGCAACGTGATGGAAAGCATAATGCTGGATATCATGTATCGGCTTCCCTCACTGGAAAATGTGAAGGAGTGCGTGGTGAACAAGAACGTTGTCGAAAACGGAGTGGAACCCCTGCTCATTTATCATCCCGAGGCCAAGACAGCTTCATAGGCATCTTGCATTGCCGGGGGATTGTTTCGAAAACACCGGAAACATCCTGAAGGATGTTTTACGTCTCTGGTGTTTGACAACCGCGACAAGGACCTTATCATACCTGATAGCCCTCTCGAACGTGCGCGTTGAGGGAGTGTGACCTTTTTTATCAGGAGAAAAGCATGTCAGAATTCGAACTGGTTGAAAATGTTTCGCAGCCTGAAAAAGAGCGGCTGCCCCTGATGTCCTTACGCGAGGTCGTCATGTTTCCGCGTTCCATCGTGCCGCTGTTCGTTGGACGCGAGGCTTCCATTCGTGCCATCGAGAATGCCCTCAGCAATCACGATAAAAAGATATTCCTGGTAGCCCAGAGACACCCCGAGGTGGAGAAGCCCCAGCCTGGCGACCTCTTCGAGATGGGCACCGTGAGCAAGATTCTGCAACTGCTGCGTCTGCCGGACGGCACCATCAAGGTTCTTTTCGAGGGGCTGCACCGCTCCCGCTGGAATCCCGAACTCGATGGCGCCGCCCTGGACCGTGACTTCCCCATCGTGGAGTGCTCCAACATCCTGGAGGCCGAGGAGACGGATCCCGAAGCCTACGCCCTGGTGCGCACCACCCACGAGGCTTTGAAGGAATACGGCAAGGTGAACAAGAAGATCGCCCCTGAAACCATCATGGCGGTCTCCTCCCTGAATCATCCCGGACGCCTGGCCGACGCCATCATGCCGCATCTCAAGGTGGACTACCTGAAGAAGCAGGAAGTCCTGGAGATGGAGGACCCCAAGCACCGCCTGGAGGAAGCCTACGGCCTGCTGGAGGGCGAGATCGAGATCACTTCCCTGGAGAAGAAGATCAAGTCCCGCGTGAAGTCCCAGATGGAGCGCAATCAGCGCGACTATTACCTCAACGAGCAGATGAAGGCCATTTCCAAGGAAATGGGGCGTGAAGACGACCCCATGGTCGAGGTGGCCGAGCTCGAGGATCGCCTGAAGGCCAAGGAGATGCCCGAGGAGAGCAGGGAAAAGGCCCTGCGGGAGATCCGCAAGCTGCGCCAGATGCCCCCTTCCTCGGCTGAGTACACCGTTGTCCGCAACTACGTGGACTGGATCCTGGACATCCCCTGGAACACGCTCAAGGATATCACCATCGATATCGAAGAGGCCAGGAAGATCCTGGACGAGGATCATTTCGGCCTGGACAAGCCCAAGGAGCGCATCCTCGAATATCTGGCCGTGCAGAAGCTGGTGAAGACCCTCAAGGGCCCCATCCTCTGCCTGGTGGGCCCTCCGGGTGTGGGCAAGACATCCCTGGCCAAGTCCGTGGCCCGGGCAACGGGGCGCGAGTTCGTGCGCCTGTCCCTTGGCGGCGTGCGCGACGAGGCCGAGATCCGGGGGCACCGCAGGACCTATGTCGGCGCTTTACCCGGCAAGATCATCCAGTCCCTGCGCAGGGTGGCGCACAACAACCCGCTGTTCTGCCTTGACGAGATCGACAAGATGAGCATGGACTTCCGGGGCGACCCCTCGGCCGCGCTGCTCGAGGTGCTCGATCCGGAGCAGAACTTCGCGTTCAATGACCACTATCTGGACATGGACTACGACCTGTCCAAGATTTTCTTCATCACCACCGCGAACTCGTTGCACACGATTCCGCTTCCCTTGCAGGACCGCATGGAGATCATCAAGCTCCCCGGTTACCTGGAAGTGGAGAAACGCAAGATCGCCAAGCAGTTCCTCATGCCCAAGCAGCTGGAGCAGCATGGCCTCAAGGAATCCAACTTGAACCTCTCGGACAACGCCCTCCTCGAGATCATCCGGCGTTACACCCGCGAGGCCGGTGTGCGTAACCTCGAGCGCGAGATCGCCTCCATCTGCCGCAAGGTGGCCAGAAATCTCGTGGAAGAGGACAACACGGACAAGACGGTGAACGTCACGGTCCAGAACCTCCACAACTACCTGGGCGTGTTCAAGCACCGCTACGGGGAGAAGGAGGAGTCCTCCCAGGTGGGCATCGTCACCGGCCTGGCCTGGACCGAGCTCGGAGGCGACCTGCTCACCATCGAGACCGTGATCATGCCCGGTACCGGAAAGGTGGAGATCACAGGCAAGCTGGGCGAGGTCATGCAGGAGTCGGCCCGCGCCGCCTTCAGCTACCTGCGCTCCCGCTCGCACCTGTTCGGGCTGAAGAAGTACTTCTACCGCAAGGTGGACGTGCACGTGCATGTGCCCGAGGGTGCCATCCCCAAGGACGGCCCCTCCGCCGGCATCACCATGGCCACGAGCATGATCTCGGCTTTGCTGGGGCTGCCCGTGCGCAACGACCTGGCCATGACCGGCGAGATCACCCTGCGCGGCCGGGTGCTGCCCATCGGCGGCCTGCGTGAGAAGCTGTTGGCCGCTCACCGGGGCCTCATCGAACGGGTGCTCATCCCCAAGGACAACGCCAAGGACCTCAAGGAGGTCCCGGAGGAGATCCTCAAGGGGCTGGAGATCATCGAGGTGGAGCATATGGACGACGTTTTGCGTCACGCCTTCATGGAGGTGGATCAGGAAAAGATCTTTTCCAAGACTCCCGAGGAGTGCCCCTCCCTGGTGCAGACCCTGCTGGAGGAGTCGCACCAGCCGCAGAACCACACCCAGCAGTAGCGATCAGTTTCCAAACAAGACAAAAAAGCCGGGTCCCTGAAAAGGGGCCCGGCTTTTTTTCAGTGGTGCGCCCGGCAGGGCGCGTGGTGCGTGGGCATCATCCAGATAACTTCGGTTGTCTGGACGAATTGGAGGTGAAAGTCTTCCACAGGCCCGACAAGGGGAACTGCTAGAGCAATTTACGCTTGAAATGCTTGCTCAACGGCCGGCCAAGCCAGCCTACAAGCATTTCGCGG
Source organism: Desulfovibrionaceae bacterium (assembly GCA_963674665.2). Lineage (GTDB taxonomy): Bacteria > Desulfobacterota > Desulfovibrionia > Desulfovibrionales > Desulfovibrionaceae. The sequence continues at coordinate 332,259 of CAXXPL010000005.1, forward strand.
CAAGGATTTGCAGGCAAACCCTTGCAGAGCATTTAACCTTTTTCAAAGTTAACAGTCTGTCGAACTTAACTCAGCATCAGCGTGCCGTGAATGGGGGCTGATGCTGAGTTTACATTCAAGAAAAATCTTCTTAGATTTGTTTTTGAACCTGCAAAGCGTATTTTGAGCCCCAAAACCCCTCAGGTGTCGTTTTTTAGGCGCATTTCAACTTAAATAGCCGCTTCATATTGTAAGCCAAGCACACAAGCTTCCATTCCCCAGACACTTTTTCTAGACCTCGAAGGAGAAATTGGCGAAAGCCCAAAGTATGTTTAATGATCCCAAAAACCGGCTCAACACTTTGCTTACGCAATGAGTACAGTTGTCTTCCTTTCTCGCCGTCGAGTTTTTCACGCATCTTTCGCAAGTATGGATCCGTAACGGATTTTTCGGTTTTCTTTTTTTCTGGCCGATAGTCATATTTCAGTTGGCTCATCCGGCATGGCGGAACAAACGGATCTACGCACAATTCCTCTACTTTTTTACAGGCTTCAATGTTGCAATATCCCGTGTCCGCCAGCACCGCCACAGGCTGGCCCACGTCGTCCATAACGCCAACGACCGCAGGCAAGAGCTCATTCCTGTCTGAGCCGTTGTTCGTCACATAGCTGTGCAGAACCAGTTGTGAACCATCGGCATCTACTGCGGCTTGGCAATTGTACGACTGTGTGTAGTCGCTCTTATTGGTCTTGCGCATGATTCGCGAGTCTTCATCAGTCATGTTTATCGACTCCGAATCCTTGGGATCATCCTGGGGCGGCTTGGGAGCGCGGCCTCTGTGCTGCCCCGTTCGTTGCTCCCGAGCCTTACGCTTGCGTTCGAACTCGGCGTTTTCGGATTCGGCGCGTTTGCGTAAACGCTCTTCCAACTTTTTTTGGGCCGCTTGCATTTTGCCCAGCAACTTCTCACGCCGAGCGAGTTCTTGTGGGATCCGCTGTCCATCGTCATCAGACGAGGAGTCGGCGTGCTCTGCCTGGGCCATTAGTTCGGCGATGTCGTGCGTCAGCTTCTGCTCAAGCTCACATGCCCTTTTATGCTTAATGTTTTTATATTTTGAAGCGTTGGCTTTGATGTGCGTCCCATCGACGCTGATATTTCCTACTTTGAGTAGCTTTAGTTCACCGGCGAGCTTGAGTATTTCCAAAAAAGCGGCGCTGACCGCTTCAAAGTTCTTGCGGCGGAAGGAGCAAATCGTGTCGTGATCTGGGTGTGTGTTGCCCGTTAAATAACGAACGGCAACATCCCGATAGGTGGCCCGCTCAATTTTACGCGAAGAGAAAACGCCATTTGCGTAACAATAAATTAATAAAGCCAGCATCATACGCGGCGGATACTGCTTCGAGCCGGTTCCACGCGCGTTTACTTGAAAACTATCGGTCGGAGCAAGCTTCACAGCCTCCAACACAAAATGGACCATGTCGTCGTCGGGGACCCAGTCTCGCATGTCCGGGGACAGTAACAAGGGCCTATCTCTATCGATGTCTCTAAATCGTGTGCTCATAAAAATAACATAACAGATTGATATTAAAAAGTAAAACTTAAGTCCGACAGTCTGTTAAAATGCTCTAGCCGGACGGCAAGGGTGTCCATCGCGAGATGGAATCCGAAGGAAGCCGCAGGCAAAATGCTGACCCGGCGAACAGAAATCGCATACGCGGTCATGCTGGGTGAGGAGGCCATTATCTTCAAAGCCCGATACTTGTACGGAAAGCATGGAGGTATATGCGGCGGGTATAAGCAGGAAGGTCGTGCGCATTACCCGGGGAGGTCTGTTCGCCTGCCATGTGCTATCGGCACGGTAACGTGTCGGGATGGGCGGACAGAAGTCAGCCGAGGCCATAGTAGTCGACCTAACCACTCGACGGAGGGCCAAACCTGCCAAGCGAGGCATGAACACTGTCTTCTGTTTGGATTGAGCAGATGCCCGTAAGGGGCCTTAAAGCTGGAAGTAACGGACGGAATCCGTGAGGTAGGGCTGGGTGCTTATAGTCCGACAGGCATTCAGAGAACTGACGCCAAGCAGGCAGGAACCGCCGTGGTACGGAACCGTATGCCTGGTGGTGTGGGAGGACGGGGGGCGCGAGCCCCCCTCCTACCCGATTTTTGGTGCGCCCGGCAGGGTTCGCTGGGAATTCCTATGACCTTAGACGGTTTTCCTTTCGAGTGACTTGAACAGCTTCCCGCAACACATATTCGCCGCATTTCATCAAAAAAGATATCCTTCTTAAATAATTACGTATTGTCGCAATCTTTCCTTTTTCATCCTTTTATAGTTAAATCCCATTTGGTCAGCGGGATTGTCTGACATCAATCGGAGAAAGAGGATTCAAGGCATTCGAGTGTCCCATAATACCATGCATACCGGCTTCTCCAACAGGATCAAGTCGTACCTCGGCACTGAAATATCTGTGGGCACGAATGGCCTCAGGTTCGTCTGGCAGTTTGTTTTCCTCTTTGCCGTCTTTTATTTCGCTATATTCGAGTACACGGCTCCATCTCACGAGATCGCCAGGGGGATAGTCGAATTCTTTTTGGTCGCCTTTTCCCTCTGTTCCGCAATCACGTTTTCCTGGCTGGTCGGTATCCTTTCCTCAAAGTGGTGGGGGCAATCGTTCCGTCCGCGCTACTGGCATGCCTTTTTGGCATTCCTGGCAATCTACACCCTGGGTATGGGAATTCTGTATTGCATTAAGGAGCTGGCCTACGACATCCAGAAGGTATGGTTCTGGAGGTATTACTGGCGGCATCTTCCTTATGCTTTGCTTGGGTTCGGTGTCTTTTTGCACCTTGAGCACAAGAATGTATTGATTAAAAATTTGATCGAGCAATTGAACATCAAATTGGATCATGTGAAGCAACGGGGCGGCGAAAGCTGTCTCCAACATGGAAACGGCGTTCCATTTCAGATTGTCGTTGACGGGATGACAAAAAATCTCGCACCATCAGCCATCACCCATATCACAGTCTGCGGCCATTATCTGGATGTTTATTATCTGGAAGATCAAAGCCATGAGCGGGCCTGCATCCGGAAATCGCTCAACGAGGCCATGGAAGCGTTGCCACTTGGTTTGTTTCTGCGGACCCACCGCTCCCATATCGTTAATCCCGATCACATTACCGGCCTGCTCAAAAAAAATCGGCGTTACTTCATCAAACTTTGTGGCGACCGCTTTCTGATCCCCATCAGCAGGAACAATCTTCCCAGCGTTTTGTCCTTCCTGGATAACCGATTGGCCGGCTAGCGTCGCCCCGCGTAAGCCTGGATGGGCTGCCCGAGCGGCTGAAAAGCATGCTTTTCAGTCCGCATTCTCAATACAATTCGTCCATTGAACCCCATAAGCCCCTCAAGGCGTCCCTCCTTGTTCCGGCCCCAAAGGGAATACTCGCGTCAGTCCCGAACCGTTTGGGACAAAAGCGTACCGTTCAAGACAAATTCGGTTATTTCAGGTCAATGCGTGTTGTTTCACCATGGTTGTTCCGTCATGCTTGCCCTCGCAACCACACACATCCAGCGAGGAATTGTCATGAAAAAACTGCTTGAGTGGAAAAGGCTTGTTACTCCTAGAAAGATTGTCGCCGTTCTGCTGTTATCGCTTTGCGGCCTGGGAATTCTCGTCGCCATAGGGGTGTATGGATTCAACTCCCGATTAAGGGAGATGTTTCGCCTGAATCGGGAACTCCAGGAACAGAATTACGTCATGTCGGAATTCGAATACCGGCTGCAAGGCATAGGCTATCTGTGGGACAAGGGACGGTGGGGCGAAGCGCTCGGTCTGTTCAACCAGTACTACAACCAGTTGAGATCACGGGAAGGGCTGGTCAAGTTGCCTGTCTTCGGTTCCGTGCAGGAGGAATTGGATTTCTATCTTAACATGCAAAATCCACGCACCGGGGCATTCATAAATGACGCCTATCCCATGTGCGTATATCACGGCCCCACCGAGAATGTGCTCAAGCACATCGAAATGCTGTGTCAGCAACTCGGCAAACCGGTTCGGCTCAAATACAGGCTGGCATATTTAGATCAGATCAACACGCCGGAAAAGGTGCTCGCCTTTTTGAACGACGTTTCAACGGTAGGGTTTATTGCCTCGAAAATGCCGCAGACACCCTTTCATCTTGCCAGGGATATCTTCAGTCTGGCCAGGGATGAGGCCCACTACCGTTCCAATGATGCCGAGAGTCTCATAGAAAAGTACGGTCTCTACCATTTTTCATCCGAGTGGAACCACGCAGTGCTGCAATGGTTTTATGAGGCACAGGACCCGGAAACAGGCTTGTGGGGGCCGAAGTCGGCATCAGGGAAATTGCTCAAGTTGGACTTGAACAATACCTCGTCCATTATCAAGGCGTTTCGGGACAATGAAGGCAATGACATCCACAAGGAGTTCCCCTTGCGGTATGTGGAACCGCTGCTCACGTCCGCCCTTGAAACGCTTTCGGCACCGCCGCCACCGGATGACGAACTGGCCTGGATGCACGAGTGGAACCTTAAGACAATGAAAAGCTTAAGGTTGATAACACGGTATTTATGGAAGGACATCCCGGTGAAGGAAAAGGAGAGGGTCACAACCCTGTTCAAGGAGTACATTCGGATCAACTGCGAAAAGTACTACATTCCGAGGGAAGGGGCCTTCAGCTATTACCCCGGTTCGGAGCACGCATCGCTGGATGGGATGACGAGCTTTTCCCTTTTCAAGGAAATCGGGGCGTTGTCATCAGAGAAACAACAACACTTGTGGGGGAGTGTCGAGGACACCGTCCAGGACGGGACCGTAATCGAGGCTTCCCGGCTCACACAGGCCGAGCTTCGGTCCATAGCCGCCACCCATGACATCAACTCGTTCCGCTTCTATCAGGATAATCCCAGCCAGAACGGCCTGCTTTCAGAGGCTGTAATGGTCTGCTATCCGGCCCAGACACCGGTGCCGGATATCATCGAGCTGGTACGTGGGGTGAAGCGTTTTCTCGCTACCACGAATCTGAGCATGGGAAATTGGGTGTCCAAGGCGGATGTCGCCGAGTGGTTGCGGCCGGTGACCATCCGGGAGGATGTGGTTGTCGCGGGCGACGCCTTTGAATCAGAAGTGCAAACCCTTCTGGGGAAAATGGGGGAATGTATCATCGTTGGCTTCGATATTCTGCAGGTTCCACGGTATAGGCTCGTTGTCCGGAGTCGGTGAACCACATTCAACAGGATTGGACTCATAATTGTGAAATGCCTTGGATAAATAAAGCCGGGCTCCTTTTCAGGAGTCCGGCTTTTCACGAGCAAGACGAAAGGTGCGCTGCTACAGCGCCTGTTGGCCGCCCACCGGATAGGTGTATCCGGGGCGCGCGCAGTCGTAGCTGCCGGGGTTGTCGGCGCTGCTGCGGGGGGTGACCTCGCTTTCGATGGGACTGTAGTGCGTCACGGATGGACGCTCATACCCCTGCCCCGGACCCATGACCCCGTTGTTCACGTAAGGGGCGCTGCCCACGACCTCGAGGTTCAGGAACTTGGCGTTGCAGCCCGAAAGCATCAGGCTCAGGCCCAGGATGATCAGAAATATGCCGGTGTCTCTCAGTTTCATGGCTGTATCTCCTTGCTCGTGGCTTGTCGGCTCCATTCCTTGGAGCCGTGCTTCACATTCCTAATAATAGTTCTTGGGACCCAGTCGTGTGGACACGCTGGGTTCGATGCCGGTGTAGTTCAGGCCTGGAGTGCCCATGAGCAGTTCCCGGGTCTCGGAACCCAGAGGGGCGGTGCCGCTGCACATGGCCAGGATCTCGTTGCTGGCCGCGTGGATGAGCTTCACGTTGAAGCGCACGTGCTTGTGCGTCACGCTGTAGGTGCCGGCGAAGATCAGCGAGGCTTCCACGTTCTGGGTCTCCAGGATGTTGGAGCGCCGGGTGAGCAGGAACTCCCCCTTGCCCGGAGCAAAGAGCAGCATCCGCCCCTTACGGATTTCCTGCACCTTGTAGCCCATGGAGGCGAACCAGGTGGCGAACTCCTCGGACATGAGGCGCCCTAGCGAGGAAGTGGATTCCAGGTTGTCCAGGTGCGCCAGGGTGGTGATCATCATGCTCATCCCTTGCAGGGGGCGCTCCACGGCGTTGAACTTCCTGGCAAGCTGGGCGTCCAGCTCGTTGGCCATTTCCGCTGCCAGGGAGGGCAGGATGCCCTTGGCCAGGGCTTGTGGCGCCATGAGGGCCAGGCAGACTGTCAAGACCGACAGTACGCGGATGATTTTGAAATATATGCGGTTCATAAGTGTCTCCCTTGCTAGCGTCTGGTGGCGATCATTTTTTCCACGGCCTCCAGCTCAAAGGCCAGCTGGCTGCGCATGGTTTCGTCACGGGCCGAGGACAGGGCCAGCAGCAGGTGCTCCCGGGCCAGTTCGTAACGCCCCCTGGACATGTAGATGCGCGCCAAGGTGAAGTTCTGCACCGTGTTCTGGTGGTAGGGCGGGGCCGAGAATCGCTGCCTGGGCACGGCCTGAGGAGCGGGCACATCCTTGCTGCATCCCGGCAGGGAGATGAGCATGGTGATTGCCAAGGTCATGCCCAGGACCATGAAGATTGTTTTCATATACGTGTGCATGTCGATTCCCCCCAGGCCCTTGCTAATGGACGTCCTCGCCCAGGTCGATGGCTGTGAGGTCAGTGGCGTTGGTCACGGTGTCGTAGTCCATTATCCGCATGTAGCCGGGCTTCAGGTTCACGTTGGCGAACATGCCCCGCGTCACCTGGTTCTGCGGGAACACCACGTTGGCGGTGCGCAGCACCATGCCGGTGACCCCGTTGATGAGCCTGGCGTTGACATAGACGTTGTAGCGGTCGTGGTAGTATGTTCCCACCACCACGGCGGCCCTGCGGCTGTTCATGACGATGTTGCCCGCGTTGCGGCTGAGGAAGAAGTCACCCTGCCTGGGGCGTGACACCAGCTCGGCGCCCACCCGGTACTCCCGCACGGGCATGCCGCGCTGATTGAATTCGTAGAACAGCTGTTCCGCGATGTAGCGGCCAAAGGACGAGGAACTCTGGAAATCGTCCTGGTGCACGAAGGTGGTGGGCAGGGCTATGGCACCGGCCAGACTGGTGGTGGATTCGATGGACAGCAGCTGGTCGGCCAGTTCCCGGACCTTGAGCTTGAGTTCCCGGCCCGCGGCCTCACCGGTAGGGGGCATCTCGATGGGCTTGTGGGCCCCGGTCCAGACATAGCCGCCCCTGCCGTCCGGGACCAGCACGCCCGCGTGTTGGGTGTTCTGCGGATACACCGGCACCTGCTTGCCCTTTACATTGCCCTGGAACGGACCGGAGGTCTTCATGGGGGCGCCGGGATCAAGCTCCTCCAAGCCTTTTTGCGGCACTGACTCATTGGGCCAGTTGGGCATGGCATATCCGGGGTAGACGAGCTCCTCGGCGAACGCGGCCCCCGCGAAGGGCAGCAGCAGTAATATGAGCATCAGCAATAATTTGATTTTGTTCATGATAATTTCCGTCACCGCTTTTTCGACGTGGCAGATTGGTTCATGGTTGCCTGACATATCGACTTATATAAAATTTACTTAAGAGTCTTTTACACGGAAACCGGGTCTTGTCCCTATTTAGTAATGCTGGAAGGAATAAGTGTTTTGTGGAACACTCGGTGCCCGGCAGTCCCGCCACCATGGCCCGCACTGTCCGGGCGCTCTTGGCTTGACCGGCAAAATGACGTAGAGACCCACTGCAACACGGATATCACGAATATGAAATCTTTTCCTCAAAGCAACAGGCGTGAGACGCGGCGGATCAACGTTGGCAACGTACCCATCGGAAGGGGCGCTCCCATCGTGGTCCAGAGCATGACCAACACCGATACCAGGGACGTGGAGGCCACCCTGGCCCAGACCTGCGCCCTGGCCGAGGCCGGGTGCTCCCTGGTGCGCGTGGCGGTGCTGGACGAAAAGGCGGCCGAGTCCCTGCGCCCCATACGGGATGGCTCGCCAGTGCCCCTCATCGCGGATATACACTTCGACCACCGCCTTGCGGTGGCTGCGCTGGAAGCCGGGCTGCAGGGCCTGCGCATAAACCCCGGCAACATCGGCGGCCCCGACAAGGTGGACATCGTGGTGGACGCCGCCAAGGCCCATGGCGCGGTGATCCGTGTGGGCGTGAACAGCGGCTCCGTGGAAAAGAATCTACTCAAGAAGTACGGCGGCCCCACACCCCAGGCAATGGTGGAAAGCGCGCTGGGGCACGTGCGCCTGCTCGAGGCGCGGGGCTTTCACGACACCAAGATTTCCCTCAAATCCTCCTCGGTGCTGCATACCATCGAGGCCTACCGCCTGCTGGCCGACCAGTGCGACTACCCCCTGCACATAGGCGTCACAGAGGCCGGGACCCTGGTCAGGGGGGCGGTGAAGAGCGCGGTGGGCCTGGGCGTGCTCCTGGCCGACGGCATCGGCGACACCCTGCGGGTGTCCCTGACCCACGACCCTGTGGCCGAGCCCGCCGTGGCCTGGGAGATCCTTCGCTCCCTGGGCCTTGGGGAACGTGGTCCGGAGATCATCTCCTGCCCCACCTGCGGCAGGACCGAGATCGACCTCATCGGCCTGGCCGAAGAGGTGGAAGCTCGGCTTCGCAACGTCCACCAAGTCTTCAAGGTGGCGGTGATGGGGTGCGTGGTCAACGGCCCGGGCGAAGCCCGCGAGGCGGACATCGGTATCGCCGGGGGGCGCGACCTGGGCATCGTCTTCCGCAAGGGCGAAGTCATCCGCAAGATCAAGGGCCGGGACCAGCTCCTGGCCGGTTTCATGGAAGAACTCGACGCGTTCCTGCAAGAGCGCTCGCAATAGCCGGTACCTTCCGGCGGTCACGTAACTAATCACATCAATTCTCGAAAGGGAGAGACACGCATGCGTTGGAGCCGTTATTACATCCCCACCCTCAAAGAGGCGCCTGCCGACGCCGAGGTCATCAGCCACAAGCTGCTGGTGCGCGCGGGCATGATCCGCAAGCTCACCTCGGGCATCTACACCTACCTTCCCCTGGGATTGCGCGCCTTGGACAAGGTGACCCAGGTGGTACGCGAGGAGATGAACCGCGCCGGGGCTCTGGAAGTGCTCATGCCCATGGTGCAGCCCGGCGATCTCTGGAAGGAGACCGGGCGCTGGGAGTTCTACGGCAGTGAGCTGCTGCGCTTTTCCGACCGGCATCAACGCGACTACTGCCTCGGCCCCACCCACGAGGAAGTCATCACCGATCTGGTGCGTGGCGAGGTGCGCTCCTACCGGCAGCTCCCCCTGAACCTTTATCAGATCCAGACCAAGTTCCGCGACGAGATTCGCCCCCGCTTCGGACTGATGCGTGGCCGCGAGTTCGTGATGAAGGACGCCTACTCCTTTGACAAGGACGAGGAGGGCGCCAACCTGAGCTATCAGTCCATGTACGAGGCCTATTTCCGCTGCTTCAAGCGCCTCGGCATGCGCTTCCGCGCCGTGGAGGCGGACTCCGGCGCCATCGGCGGCAGCTACTCCCATGAGTTCATGGTGCTGGCCGACACGGGTGAGGATGTCATCGCGGTGTGCAAGGACTGCGACTACGCCGCCAACCTGGAGAAGGCGCCCATCCGCTGCGAAAAGGGCGACGAGCCCGCCGCATGCCCCCTCATGGACAGCATCGGCACCCCCGGCGCTCACACCGTGGAAGACGTGGCCAAGATGCTGGACGTGGACACCGAGCGCGTGATCAAGACCCTGCTTTTCGATGCGGACGGCGAGATCGTGGCCGCCCTGGTGCGGGGCGACAGGGAACTCAACGAGGTCAAGCTCAAGAACCTGCTCAATGTGGCCTCCCTGGAGCTGGCCACCCCGGAGCAGGTGGAGAAAACCAGCGGCGCGCCCGTGGGCTTTGCCGGCCCCGTGGGCCTGATGGTGAAGCGCATCTACGCGGACCTGGAGCTCTCCCAAGACGACGGCTGGGTGGCCGGAGCCAACAAGGCCGACACTCATGTGGTCAACATGTCCCTGTCTCGTGACGCCAAGGTCACCGAATACGTGGACCTGCGCACCATCACCGAGGAGGACCCCTGCCCCAAGTGCGGCGGCTCCATCGAGCTGACCCGCGGCATCGAGGTGGGGCACGTGTTCAAGCTCGGCTACAAGTACTCCAAGGCCATGAACGCCGTGTTCCTGGATGAGAACGGAAAGGAGCAGCTCATGGTCATGGGTTGTTACGGCATCGGCGTTTCGCGCATCGTGGCCGCCTGCATCGAGCAGAACCACGACGAGTACGGCAACGTGTTCCCGCCCCCGGTTGCCCCCTTCGAGGTCCTGCTGCTCAACCTCAACCCCAAGGACGAAGAGGTCAGCGCCAAGGCCGACGAACTGTACGCCAATCTCCAATCCAGCGGTGTGGAAGTGCTCCTGGACGACCGCGACGAACGCCCCGGCGTTAAGTTCAAGGACGCCGACCTGGTGGGCAGCCCCATGCAACTGGTTGTCGGCGGCAAGGCGCTGGCAAGGGGTGTTGTTGAGGCCAAGGATCGCCGCACAGGTGAAAAGGCCGAACTGCCCGTGGATGTCTTTGCCAAGGCCTTTGCCGACTGGCGCAACCAGGTGCGCTCCAGTTGGGGTTTGGAAGATAACTAGATAAAAGAAAACGGCTTTCCGAGGGGAAAACCTTGTCGCTGCTGTCGCCATCCGTAAGGCGCAAACGACAGCGCCTTACGGCTGCCGCTTTTCAGAAAGGTTTCCCCTCCGACAGCCTTTCCAAAATATCCTCAAATCCGTTATCTTAATCCATGGCCGAAATTTATTCCGTCACCGCGCTTACCTCATTGATCAAGGCGAACCTGGAGCAGGGATTTCCCTTTTTATGGGTCAAGGGGCAGATCTCCAACCTGGCACGCCCCGGTTCGGGGCATGTGTATTTCAGCCTCAAGGACGAGAACGCCCTGCTGAGCGTGGTCTGGTTCAAGGCCAGGCAGGGCAGGGGGGGAGGGGGCTTCGATCCCCTCACTGGTGAGGTCTTTGATCTGGAGTTGAGCGGCGGAGCCGGTCTTGCCGCTTCTCTGGAGAACGGCCAGGAGATTCTCTGCGGGGGGCGCGTCACGGTCTACGCCCCGAGGGGGCAGTACCAGCTCATCGCGGAGACTGTTCAGGACGTGGGGTTGGGGCGTCTGCACCTGGAGTTCGAGGCGCTCAAGCGGCGGTACATGGAAAAGGGGTATTTCGATCAGGAGCGCAAACGCCCAATACCGCGCAACCCGCAACGGGTGGCGGTGGTGTCCGCGCCCGGAAGCGCGGCGGTGCGGGACTTCCTGCGTCTCGCCTCTGAGCGGGGACTTGGGGGGGCGATTCGCATCCACCCCACATTGGTGCAGGGGGACGAGGCTCCCGCGCAGATCGCCAGGGCCATGGACGAGGTCAACGGCCAGGCCTGGGCCGAGGCGGTGGTGCTCATCCGGGGGGGTGGCTCCCTGGAGGACCTTTGGGCCTACAACACCGAGCCGGTTGCCGAGGCTGTGTTCAATTCCCGCATGCCTGTGGTGGCGGGAATTGGCCACGAGGTGGACATTAGCATCGCGGACATGATCGCGGACGTCCGCGCAGCCACCCCTAGTCACGCGGCGCAGCTGCTCTTCGAGGAGCGTGAAACCCTGGAGCAGATGCTGGACAGAGGTGAGACCGCTCTGACACGGGCCTGGGCCCGGAAATTTCAGGAAGCGGCGGGGTTGCTGGAGCATTTTGCCAGGGCTCTGGCGTGGTTTTCCCCGGCCCAAAGACTGGAGCGTGCCACCGAGCGTTTTGCCGGGCTGGCCGAGCGCCTGGAGCGCGCCCGGATCTGGCTGCTCAGGGACAAGGAGGGGCGCCTGGACGAGCTGGAGAAGCGTCTGCTCCGTTCATTCGGGCCCGATCGCCTCCAGGAGCGTTCCCTGCAATTGGATGTCCTGGAGAACGGGTTACGCAAGGCCGCCGAACTGGTGGTGGAGCGCGGCAGCACCTCACTGGACAAGATGTTACTGATGCTGGAGGCCCTGGATCCGAAACGCCCCCTGAGACGGGGGTACGCCATTGTGCGTGAGCGGGAGAGCGGCCGCTGGCTGCGCAGCGTGCGCAACGTGAACCCCGGGGATGTGCTGGACATCGGTCTGGCTGACGGCGAGATCGGAGCCGAAGTGCGGGACGCGCGCCCCCTGAAGGACATGCGTAAACCTTTGGACGAGTGATCCATGCTCTGGAGAACGGGATTCACGGCCCTGTGCCTCGTGCTGGTGTTCTGCCTGAATGTTATTGCCCAGGAGGCGGAGATCCGGCTGGAATGCCCCGAAGAGGTGGCGGAGGGGGAGCCCTTTTTCGCCACGGTCTACTCCCCTGGCCCCATGGTTTCGGCCACCGCCCACTGGTTGGGCAAGAGCACTCCCCTGACTCCGTATCATTACCGGGACGGCTACGCCGCCACCGGGCTGCTGGGAATCAGCCTGAGGGAAAGGACCAAGGGTAAGGCCTTTGGCCTGCGCATCGAAGTGGAGGCGGTGAACGTCACAGGTGATGGGCGCAAGATATTTTCCAGAAGCATTCGTCGCGTGAACGGGAAATACCCGGAGGAGCGGCTCACGGTGAGCGGCCGTTTCACCTCGCCCTCGGCCGAGCAACGTGCCAGGGCCAAACGCGAGGGCAGGGCAGTGGCGCGGGCAAAGAAGGTGATCAGCGAACAGCGCCTGTGGCAATGCCCCCTGCTGCGTCCGGTACCGGGGCGCATCACCAGCGTGTTCGGGCTGCGAAGATATTTCAACGGCCAGCGCCGCTCTCCGCATAGCGGGGTGGATTTCGACACCCTGGAGGGTGAGCCGGTGTATGCCTGCGCAAAGGGCAGAGTCATCCTGGCGGATGATCATTTCTATTCCGGCAAGGCCGTCTACCTTGACCACGGGCAGGGAGTGATCAGCATGTATTTCCACCTCTCCAAACTGCTGCTTGATCCCGGAAGCCAGGTGGAGGCCGGGGAACTCATCGGCCTGGCCGGATCAACGGGGCGGGTGACCGGGCCGCACCTGCATTTCGGTTTCAGTGTGCTCGGGGAGTTGGTGAACCCCATGCCCCTCATGGAGGGGCCTTGCCCCGAGGCGCCTTGAAATCCGGGATAGCCACCCCTTCCCAAAACGCTTCATATGGTGAATGATGCCCCTGTTTGGCCGCATTTGAAGACATTATAAAATAACGGAAAACAGTACGCTGGGAAAACCCATGGCCAGAAAAAAGGATGATTTCGCGTCGCGCATGACGCGACTGGAAAAGATAGTGGGCTCTCTGGAGAAAGAGGACGCGCCCCTCGAGGAGAGCATGGCGTTGTACAAGGAGGGCGTGGAGCTGGTCCGGCAGTGTCGGGAGCAGCTTGAGAAGGCGAAATACGAGGTCAGCGTGCAGACCGCCACGGGCACGCACCCCCTGGATGCGCGGGATCAGGACGATTCCGTTGATGGTGGCGGCGAGGAGTAGATAATCGATGACCGCGCAAGACTACGACGGCAAGAGAGTGAAACAGGAGTTGGCCCGACGGGGCGAGCCTGTTGAGGAATTTTTGCGAGGTTGCCTCAAGGGGCGGCATTACCCCTGCGAGCTGCTGCAGGCCATGGAGTACAGCCTCATGGCCGGAGGCAAGCGTCTGCGCCCTGTTCTGTGTCTCACAGCGGCGGGCATGTTCGGTGCGGATGCCCAGGCTGTTCTGCCTTTTGCCAGCGCCCTTGAGATGATCCATACATATTCCCTGGTGCACGACGATCTCCCGGCACTGGACAACGATGATCTGCGCAGGGGCAAGCCCTCGAACCACAAGAAGTTCGGCGAGGCCATGGCCATCCTTGCTGGTGACGGCCTGCTTACCGAATCATTCGTGTTCATGGCCTCAGTTGTTCATAACCTTGGCGCTGAGCGGGTTCTTCCCGCCCTGGCCGAGGTGGCCGCGGCGGCCGGATCCGCCGGAATGGTGGGGGGGCAGGTGCTGGACATGCTCTACACCGGCAGCAAGGAGCCTGTGGCGCTGCCACAGCTCCGGGACATGCACGCCCGCAAGACCGGCGCCCTGATCACCTGCTCCTGCGTGAGCGGCGCCATCCTGGCCGGCGCCTCGGAGGACGAGGTGGAGCGTCTGCGCCGGTATGGTCGCAACGTGGGTACGGCCTTCCAGATCGCCGACGACATCCTCGACGTGGTGGGTGACGAGAAGACTCTTGGCAAGCCCGTGGGCAGCGACGAGGGGCAGGGCAAGTCCACCTATCCCGCCCTCATGGGGCTGGACAAGAGCCGTATGCTGGCACAGGAGCACGTGGATCAGGCTGTGGAGGCACTCTCCGGCCTTGATAACGATGAAGCCCTGTTTTTGGCCGCCTTGGCGCAATTTGTGGTGGACCGTGTCAGCTGAGCGCGTTATGTATCAATGGATGTGTCATCTCCGTCAACGCGTTGCCCCTGGGGCTTTCTTCGGATACTGCTGATAGCGTCATGATTCGAAAAAAGTCATCCGCCAAACCGCCATCACTTTCCGTCGGTCCACCTGACAGGGGCGTTCGCGCCCATGGCCCGACAGGTTCCCCTGGTGTCGATATACGAGATCCCCTTATGCCCGATAAACGTTTGCAATCCGAAGAGGAACAGAATCAGCGAGTTCCCGGCGTGCTGGACGCAGTGCTGCCCACTGTTCGGAACTCGACCGATCTGGCAGGCTTCAGTCTGGAGCAGAAATTGCGCCTGGCCCACGATGTGCGGCAGTGCATCATCGAGACGGTGTCCAAGAACGGCGGCCATCTCGCCCCCTCCCTGGGGGTGGTGGAACTGACCATCGCCATGCTCTCCTGCTTTGATCCGGCCAAGGACAAGATCATTTGGGACGTGGGGCATCAGTCATATGTCTACAAGATCCTCACCGGTCGGCTGGACCGGTTCCACACCCTGCGCACCAAGGGTGGGATCAGCGGCTTTCCCAAGCTGGGAGAGAGCCCCTACGACCACTTCGGGGTGGGGCACTCCTCCACCTCGATTTCCGCGGCCCTAGGCATGGCCATGGCGCGGGACCTGGCGAAAAAAGACAACAAGGTCGTAGCCGTCATCGGCGACGGCAGCATGACCGCTGGTCTGGCCTTTGAAGGCCTGAACCAGGCGGGGCACATGGGGCGCGACCTCATCGTGGTGCTCAACGACAACGAGATGTCCATCTCCAAGAACGTGGGCGCGCTCTCCTCGTTTCTTTCGCGCAGCCTGTCCAAGCGCTGGCTGGTGCGCTTCAAAAAGGAGAGCGAGAACCTGCTCAAACAGCTCCCCTCCTTTGGCGGCGACATCGCGGGGTATATGCGCCGCTTCGAGAGCTCCTTCAAGAGCTTCTTTACGCCGGGCATGCTCTTCGAGGCTTTCAAGTTCAACTATCTCGGTCCCATCGACGGCCACGACGTGGAGCACCTCACCGACGTGTTCGATATGCTCCGCTCCGTGGAAGGACCCGTCCTGGTGCATCTGCTCACCAAAAAGGGCAAGGGCTACCCTCCTGCCGAGGGGAATCCCACCTATTTTCACGGTGTGGGCTGCTTTGAACTGGAAACCGGAGAGGCCAAGAAATTTTGCGCTGGCGCGGACGTGCCTTCCTACACCAAGGTCTTTGGCGACACTCTCTGCCGCCAGGCCGCCAAGGACGACAAGGTGGTGGCCATCACCGCCGCCATGCCAGAAGGCACGGGGTTGGCCGAATTCGGGGAGCAATTCCCTGAGCGGTTCGTGGATGTGGGTATCTGCGAGCAGCACGCCGTGACCTTTGCCGGGGGGCTGGCCGTGGAGGGGTACAAACCCGTGGTGGCAATATACTCCACGTTCTTGCAACGCTCCTATGACCAGGTGCTGCACGACGTCTGCCTGCAGAAGCTGGGCGTGACGTTCTGCCTGGACAGGGGCGGGCTGGTGGGCGAGGACGGCCCCACGCACCACGGAGCCTTTGACTACTCCTACCTGCGGCACATCCCCAACATCATCATCATGGCGCCCAAGGACGAGGCCGAGCTGCAGCGCATGCTCGTGACCGCTCTTGAGCTCAACGCTCCTGTGGCCATCCGCTATCCCCGCGGTGTGGGGGTGGGAGCACCCCTTTCTGATGATCCTAAGCCTTTGACCGTAGGCGAGGGGGAGATCCTGCAGGAGGGCGACGAGCTGCTGGTGCTGGCCATCGGCAGCAGAGTCATGCCCGCGCTCTTTGAAGCCGAAAAACTCGCGGAAGAACGTGGCGTCGGCATCTGCGTGTGCAATGCCAGGTTTGTCAAACCCCTGCCCGAAGAGATGCTCGCCCCGCTCATCGGCAAGCACAGGCACATCCTGATGGTCGAGGAGAACGTCCTTGCCGGTGGTTTCTCCTCAGCCGTACTGGAGTTCATGGCCGACAAGGGCCTGCTCTGGGACGAACAGGGGGGCAAGCACATCCGCCGCCTGGGACTGCCCGACGCCTTTGTGGAGCACGGCACCCAGAAGCAGCTGCGCGAACTCGTCGGCATCGATCGCCAGGGTATCAGGAACGCCATGATCGAACTGCTGGACAAGCAATAGATCTTTTTCGAGGAAGGCATTTCGATGGGAACCCTTTTTGTAGAAAGGGCTTCCCCCCTCTGAAAAATTCAAATAAAGCCTTCAAAAAAATAACCGGGGGGAGGGACTTTGTGAAAAGTTCCTCCCCCCGGTTAATTCGTGGCAAATCTTGTTATCGGGAAGCGGTCAGTGCTATTTTTCGTGGCGTTTGGGGTGCTTCTGCTCTTCCTCGGCGCGCAGTTCCCGGCGCAGGACCTTGCCCACGATGTTTTTGGGCAGGGAGCTACGGAATTCCACCTGTTTGGGAATCTTGTAGTTGGCGAGTTTTTGTCGGCAGAAGGCTATGATTTCGCTCTTTTCAAGGGTTTCGCCGTCCATGGGGACCACGTAGACCTTGAGTATCTCGCCTCGGGAGTGGTGGGGGATGCCCACGGCAACAGCCTCTTTGACCTTGGGATGCTCATGCAGCACCTCATCGATCTCACGGGGGTAGACGTTGTACCCCCCGCAGAGGACCATGTCCTTTTTCCGGTCCACGATGGTGAAATAGCCTTCCTCGTCCATGGTGGCGATGTCGCCGGTGTAGAGCCAGTCGTTGCGCAGGGTGCTGGCGGTATCATCCGGGCGGTTCCAGTACCCCTTCATGACCTGGGGCCCCTTTATGATCATCTCGCCGATCTTGCCCGGGGGAAGCTCCACTGTACCCAGCTCCATGTCCACGATGCGCACGTCGGTGTCCGGGAAGGGCAGGCCGATGGCGCCGTTCTTGCGCTTGCCGACCAGGGGGTTGAGGTGGGTCACCGGGGACGCCTCGGTGAGGCCGTATCCCTCGATGATCTGCCCCTTGCTCAGCTCCTTGAAGCGCTTGATGCCTTCCACGGGCATGGGCGCGGATCCTGAGATGAGGAAATCGATGGAAGAGAGGTCGTACTTGTCGATCTCCTTTTGCTGCATCAGGGAGAGATAGACCGAGGGCGCGCCTGGAAAGATTGTGGGCTTGAGCTTGGTGATGGCCTGGAGCACGTCCTTGGGCACATAACGCGGGAAGGGGATCAGAGTGGCGCCGATGGCAGTGGGAAAGTTCAGGCACACGGTGAGGCCGTACACGTGAAAATAGGGCAGCAGCCCCAGCAGGCTCTCCGAGCGTTTGCCTCCAAGGCCGTGCAGCATGGCGCAGCATTGCTGGACATTCACCGTGAGGTTGTGGTGCGTGAGCATCACGCCTTTGGAAATACCCGTTGTGCCCCCGGTATACTGCAGCAGGGCCAGGTCCTCCTTTGGGTGGGAGGGCACGATGCGGGTTCTTTCGCTGCCGGTCATGAGGGAGCGCCAGCGGATGACACCCCTGCCGTGGTCATAGGGCACGTCCTGGTACATGCCGTCCTTTTTGGCCTTGTAGCGGTACAGCTTGTCCAGGGGGAAGCCGAGGCAGTCGGCGATGCTGGCGACAAAGAATTTCTTGATGCGCAGTTTTTCCTGCAGGGCGCTGAGCTTGGGCCAGAGATGGTCCAGGGTGATCATGTAGCGGGAGCCGGAGTCGGAAATCTGGTGGACCAGCTCCTTCTCCATGTACAGGGGGTTGGTCATGACCACCACCGCCCCGGCCTTGAGAACCCCCCAGTAGCTGATTATGGTCTGGGGCAGGTTGGGAAGCATGATGGAGACGCGGTCTCCCTGGGATATACCGTGGGCTCGCAGGTTCGCTGCTACGACCTCGGTGAGCTTCTTGAGCTTGCCGTAGGAGATTTTCCAGTTGCGGAAAACAATGGCCGTGCGCCGGGGGTGCTTGGCCGCGGTCCGGTCCAGGAACTCATAAATCGGTATGTCGTCATAGTTTATGTGCCGTTGGACATTGGAGTCGTAGCTCTTGTACCAGGGACGCTCTGCCGTATTCTCTCTTGCCATGCGGGGGGGTACCTCGGAAGTGAAATTTAGTGCCCTAGTAAACGAATACTGGGAAAAAGTTAAGACCAATTTCGGTCGATTTTGGACAAGGGAAATGTGGGAGTGCCAACAACGTTTTGAAATCCTTGATACGCGGGTTGTAAGGTTTTCCCTTGTTTGACAGAGCCGTGGCAGGGTGCTAATGTCTAAATTTATTTATAAACGGTAATAAATTCAGTTTATTGTGTCAATTATGAAATAATCGAACCTGCCGGATTCGTGGTAGTTTCTTTTTTCTTCACTTGGCGCAATGGTGTCTGAATTTTCAGGTCGTCAAAGTATTAAGGGTCCGCCACGGCGGTTCACTCATACAAGAGGAGGAGCAGTGACAACGGTCAGTTCGTTTTTGGAGAGGAATTTCAAACATTTCAATGCCAGAGAAACCCTGGATGCCGCCAAGGCCTGGAACGAGCTCCTGGCGGGGGGCGGAAAGATGTTCCTGAGCATGGCGGGCGCCATGAGCACCGGGGAGATAGGCATTACGCTCGCTGAAATGATCCGGCAGGACAAGGTCCACGCCGTGTGCTGCACGGCCGCGAACCTGGAGGAGGATCTGTTCAACCTCTTCAACAACACGGAATACAGGCTGGTGCCGGAGTACAGGGATCTCAGCCCGGAAGATGAGCGGGAATTGCGCGACAAGGGCTTCAACCGGGTCACTGATACCTGCATTCCGGAGCAGGTCATGCACCAGGTCGAGGATATCCTGGTGAACATGTGGAAGGAAGCCGGTGAGAACGGCACCCGCATGTTTCCCTGGGAGTATTTTTACGCGCTGCTGGATCGCCCCGAAGTGGCCCAGCATTATCAGATTCCCCAGGAGCATTCCTGGGTGCTCGCGGCCAAGGCCAAGAACCTTCCTATTTACACCCCGGGGTGGGAAGACTGTACCATGGGCAACAAGTTCGTGGCCTCGGTCATGGAAGGCAAGGTGAAGAACCACTCCGTCATGAAGAGCGGCACAGAGCAGATGCAGCACCTGGCCGAGTGGTACATTGCCCGGGCCAAGGAGAAGACGCCCATCGGATTCTTCCAGATCGGCGGCGGCATCGCGGGTGACTTCCCCATCTGCGTGGTTCCAATGCTCATACAGGATCTGGACATTCAGGACACTCCCTTCTGGGCCTACTTCGCCCAGATCGGCGACAGCACCACAAGCTACGGCTCCTATTCCGGCGCCGTGCCCAACGAGAAGATCACCTGGTACAAGCTGGACGTTGATACCCCGAGGTTCATGATCAATTCGGACGCCGCCATCGTGGCGCCCCTGATCTTTGCTTACGTACTGGGGCAGTAGAGCAGTTAACCTTTGAAATAGTTCAACCGCTTTGCAAGGATTTACAGGCAGATCCTTGCCGCGAAATGCTCTAGTTGTCTTTCCGGCAGCCCGCCCTTGGCGGGCTGCCACCACACCTGCTCGATCCTTTAATACGTCCGCACTTCATGGCAGGAATCAAGTGAACACGATGTTATCACTTGATTATCTTCCGCATTGTCTCGTGATGATGCTCAGGGGAGCATTTCAGAGTTCGACTGTGTTGCCGGGGGCCGGGAGCGTCACACGAATATCGGCCTGACTCATGAGCCTGCGCACATCGTCTATCCTCTCCCTGCGCACGTCACGCCTGAGATGGACCAGGGCCAGGGTTTCAGCTTTCGCCTTGGTGGCGAACTCGATGCTCCCCGGCACCGTACCGTGCCCCGGCGTGTCCTGCTCCATGGAAAATGATTCGTGGATCAGCAGGTCGGAATACATGGCCAGGGCCATGGTTGCCTCGGTGGGGCGGCCGTCGCCGCTGTAGAACACGGTGTGCTCGCCGTCGCAGAGCCGCAGCGAGAGATTGGGCTGGGGGTGCTCACTGGGCGCGAAATTCAGGTCCATGTCCAGGAGCGAAAGAGTGTCCTCCTCGCGGACCTCCTTCCAGGTGACGGAAAATTGAAATCGCTGTCGCACCCGCGAATATGCCATGTCCATTGCCCTGATCATGAGGTCTTCCAGGCCGGGTTGTCCCACGATGGTCAAAGGCTTGACGCGCCCCTCTTCCCAAAAACGAAGCAGCAGGGCCGGGAGGCCGAAGAAATGATCCCCATGAAAATGGGATATCCAAATCATGTCCAGGTCCAAGGCCTTGCGCAGGCCATCCTCCCCAGGCAGCGCGCGGAACAGGGCGAAGGGCGCTGTGAAGCCGCAATCCAGGAGCACTGTCCGCATGGCGCCGGAGGCCTCCGATTCCACCAGCACCGAGCAATTTGGCAGTTCCGGGTCGAATGCCTCTCCAACGCCGATGTAGGTAACGCGCATGATGATTCCTCGTTTTTCCAGTGTGCAGGTGTCTCGGGCCGTTTCCAGTTGAGAAGGGCTGGTGTCCATCAATATAGTATTGAAAACCGGGAAAGGGAAATCCGGGGGGAGGAACCTCCCCCCGATCAGGAACGCGAAGTCTGGTGTTATCCGCGGGCCATGGCCTGCAGGCGGCGCACACGCTCCTCCATGGGCGGGTGGGTGCTGAAGAGCCCGGCCATCTTGGAGGCGCTGAAGGGGTTGACGATGAACATATGGGCCGTAGCCTCGTTGCCGGAGTGCATCGGCGCGCGCTGGGAATAGGCCTGAAGTTTTTGCAGTGCGGATGCCAGGGAAAGGGGGTTGTGCGACAGCTTCGCCCCTGTCTCGTCAGCGAGATATTCCCTGGAGCGGGAGATAGCCATCTGGATCAGTGTGGCGGCCAGGGGGGCGATGAACGCCAGGAGCAGTGCCACTATGGGGTTGGGGCTGTCCTCGTCGCTGCTTCCCAATCCGAATATGGCTCCCCATTGGGCCATGTAGGCCAGATACATGATGACCGAGGCCATGACCCCGGAGACGGTCTGGATGAGAATGTCCCGGTTCTTGATATGCCCCATCTCGTGGGCCAGGACTCCGCGCAATTCCTCGGTGGAGAGCAGGCGCAGGATTCCCTGGGTGACTGCCACCGCCGCGTGGGAGGGGTTGCGCCCTGTTGCGAAGGCGTTGGGTTGCTCCTGGGGGGTGATGTAAATCTTGGGCATGGGGACACCGGCCTCTTGCGCCAGTTCACCAACCATTTGGTGCAGGGCCGGGGCGTCCTGGGGCGAGAGTTCCCGACCCTTGTAGATCGAGAGGACAATCTTGTCGGAAAACCAGTAGCTCCCGACGTTCATGACCAAGGCCATGATCAGGGCGAAGAACAGTCCGGCTCTTCCGCCAAAGGCCGCGCCCAGGAACAGGATCAGACCGGAAAGCAGACCGAGCAGGAGAACGGTCTTGAGCTGGCTTGCCATCGTGTAGTCTCCTTTCAGGTGGTTGCATATGCGAAAGCACGCCCGGCTTGGGCGTGCGGTGCATACATCGAGGCCCGGAGCGTCGAGACGCTCCAGGCCCGTTTTGATTCATGATAAGGCACGCGGGAGGCAAGTCAATGGCGTATGGTTAGGCTGAAGCATTAAAATATTGAAAGTTTTTATGTCAGGCCTGCACGTCATCGGTGCGTCTGTAGTGAAGATCGCGTTTTTTTATTCGTCAATGCCCAGCAGGGCGAACACCCTGGAGGCGTCCAGCCCCTGATGGGCGTTGAGCAGCTCCTCCTGGGAGGCGTTTTGGATCTGCTCCAGGGTGTCGAAGGCCTCTTTCGAGGTGAGGGCCGCGGCGTCGTCAAGGGATGCCTGCATTCTGCGCAGGGAAAACGCGCTGATCTGCACGCTGTCCGAGTCGTTTCCTTCGGTCTGGGTGGTTTCCTGTCTCTGGGACTGCTCCCGCAATCCCAGCTCCTGACCACGGGCAAGGTCTTCGAGGGTGGCGCGGATGGATTCAATAGTCGTCATGGCGGTCTCCGGAAACTGGCTAGTTGGGGCGAGTGGTTACAGGTTCGTACTTGCTCAGGATGGCTTCGTACTCCTGGGTACTGGACTGTTCGAGCAGGATTTGGGTCCGAAGGCCGCAGCAACTCAACCTGGACATGAGATTGTCATAAATTTTGCGGTCGGCATCCGTAAGGTCCTTCATGAAGTCGTACTCCTTGAGAAGGCCCAGGAGGCGACTGGTGGCACCGGCCAGGTCATAGTACTCGGAAAACAGCTTGCGCCGCAATCCTATGTTCTTCACTTCATTCAACACTTCCTTGCGCAGGTTTTCCTTGATCTTGAGGAGCATCTGCTTTTCTTCCTGGTCCCGGTGTTGCGCCTTGTCCATGTCGACCTCCGAGTGTGCTTGTCCCTGGGGTACCCAAGGGGTTGTTCTCTTTGTGGCCAAATGATTAGCAAATTACATGCCGTGAGATCTTACGCGCAAAAAGTTCAATGCGTTGCCGGTTAAAGGCAGGAAGAATCAGAAGGAAGTCGGGAAAAAGGACAAAAAAATGGCGCCGACCGGAAAGGCGGCGCCAGAGGCGAAAAATACGATGCGTCGTTGTCCCTCGGACAAAGGGCGGAATGCGCCGTGACTGCCGGGACCGGAACTGACTGGGGCTAGCTGGTTTTCTTGATGTAATAAAGAGCTCCCAGGACGCAGAACAAACCTAAGAAGACCATGACGAAATCCATGTTTGCACTCCCTGCCGTGGTTTGAGGTTGCCACCGATGTGTCGAGCAGATACACGATTTCCCGCCCGACATCAAGCCGGAGGCTTGTTGTCCGGGGGATCACTCCCCGTCGAAGAGGTCGATGGCCTTGAAGGGGAGAGTCAGAACTCCCTTGAAAATGTTGAACACCGAGCCGCCGATGCGCCCCACCGTGTCGGTGAGCATCTCTGTCTGGCCGATCTCGACCTTCAGGTCCGAGAACGGGCCGTGGATGTATACCGGGATTGTGGGGGCGCCTGTCATCTGCACCAGAATGGCGTAGTCCATGTCCCTGGTGACCATGGAAGCGGTGCCGTCGCCTTTGGCCTGGATAAGCGTCCCCTGTACCAGAAAGTCATTGTTGGTGATGACGCCGTTATTCACCTGGAACGTGGCCTTGGCCTCTGAAAACGGGTATCTGGTCACGCGTTCGCTGCCCCCTGACTTCTGTGGGGTTTTGCCGGTGGAGAGCATGGCGTTGTTCCGCTTTTTCGGGGGAGGGGCGGACTTTCTCGAGATCACGTAGAATCCGTCATACGCCTTGAAACTGGCGCTCCCTCCAAGGGTGCTTATGAGCTTGCGCCAGTTGGTGCCGCCCCCCGCAAGAGTCATCTTCCATGACGCGGTACCGCCGACGCTGTCGCCGCCGCCAAGGGATTGGATGGCTGGTTCGAGCTGGAATTTGGCGATGTCCATTTCGCTGGACACGGCGAGGCCGCGCCCCTTGGACATGGCCTCCAACTGCAGCGTGCCGATGAGCTCCCCTCCATAGAAGGCTGCCCGGAAGGGGCGCAGGAACAGTCGACCCTGCAGGGCCTCCACCGTGGCGTGCACATTGGTGAAGTCCATGTTCTTGTAGCGCATGTACCCCGAGGTTATCTGACCGGCCAGGTCAAGCCCCTGGAGCCATTTTGTGTCCCAATCATTGGAGGGTGTCTTCGGCTTCTGATCCTCCGGAGGGGGCAGGTAGTCGTCCAGGTTGAACGAGTCCGCGGAAAGGTTCAGTCGCCACTTGGACGCTCCAGGCCTGTCGCGGTCCATGATCTCCATCTTTCCTGTGATCGCGCTCTTGTCCAGTTTGAGGTGCTGGATGCTGAAACTGGAGTTCTGGGCCGTGATGTCAAAAGCGGTGGTCAGAGAGGCCTGTTGCAAGGCATACGCGGCCTTGGATTCGGGGAACGTCAGCCCGAACTGGGGCAGGGCGGCGCGGGGCACGAAGGAGGCTGTTTCCAGGGTGCCGGAGTATCGGGTCTTGGCCACGCGCCCCAGGGTGGTGGCAACGCCCGAGAGCTGGCCGCGCAGGTGGGGGAGTTCCACCACGATCCTGTCCACCCGCAGCACATCCTTGTCCACGTCATAGGCTGCCTTGCCGTTTATGACCGTCAAGTCCAGGCGGCGTTCAGGAAATGGATGCAAGGGGCCTTTGTACTTGCCTGAGACCTTCGCACCTTCGATGAGCAGAAGGTCCTCCTTGTTGACATCCCAGAGGAAACCGCCCTGCACGTCCCAGGATGTGTCCACCGGCCCTTCCCATTTTCCGGTCTTGCTGGTGCCCAGCAGGCCCCCGGGTTCTATGCCCTTGCAGTCCACGTGGGCGGTGCAGGTAAAAGGCTGGTTGTTCGCTTTCGGATTCTTTCCGGAACTTGAGAACACGAGCTTGGCCTTGCCGTCCGTAAAACGCAGGGAAAACCAGTCCTTGGGCGACTGTGGCTCGCTCTCCAGAGCGATGTCGAAGCCGCCTTTTTGCAGGCGCAACTCGGCCTCTGCCTGGAGGTTGGTGCGCAGGGCCTTCCGGCTTATGCCCTTTCCACTGAATTTCCAGGAGAAGTCAGCCGGTCCATGAAAGGTCGTACGCTGGAACAGAAGTTTGCTCACGGATGTGGCGTCCGCGTTGCGCAGTTTTCCGAATCCGGTCAGTTTTCCCTTGTCAGTCTGGCATGAGGCCGTAAGTGTTCCCCCGGCAAAGGCGCTGGCGTCCAGGGCCAGTGTCAGCTTGCCTGGTGCGGTGCTGAAGTTCACCGTGTTGCCCATGGCCTCGGTCTTTCTATAGCGAAGTCGGGCCAGGTTCAGCCTGGCCGTGATCCTGGGAAACTCCCCGGGCCAGTTCATGAACCAGTCCGGCAGCAAGGAGTCGTTGTTCTTTTTCGAGCCCGTGGATTTGGGGAGCAGGGCGTCGATATCCAGACCCTTGCCGGTGAGGTCCAGATTGATGATGGCCGGAGCCTCGGAGGTGGGGAAGACGATGTCAATTCCGCCGCTCAGTCCGGTGCCCGGGGCCAGGACTTCCAGATTCTGCAGGGAAAGGGCGTTCGCGTTCAGGGAAAAATCGGTCTTGCCCGAGACGTTTTCCAGGATTGGCTGCAGGGGGCGCAGGGTGGAGTCGTCCTTTCCGGACTCGCGGGGGGCGGCGTCCTCCTGACCGCTCTCCAGGTCGAACAGGGCCTGGGGATCCAGGCTGATCAGGTGCATGTTGCCGAGAAAGGAAAAATTCTCGCCCATGATGTTCTCCCCACGCACCTGACCACCCAGCCGGAGCCCCTCGAAAGCCACCTTGGCCTCCTTCACCTCGATGCTCTGGCGTTGAAGATCGAAATCCGCGATCCCCTCGATGGCGCCGAGGCGTGTGCGTCCTCTGCGCAGGGCCTGCACCTCCGTGTGCAGGGACGTGTCCTTGAGAGTGATATTGAAGGGACGCAGGGCCACATTGCACTTGCCGTGCAGCAGCACCTCGGCTGAGGCGGCCTGGCGCATGCTCTTGATCCGGTAGGAGATGTGATAGCCGAATTCCATGCCGGGATCCGTGCGTACCTGCAGATTCTGCAGGTCGATGCGCTCTCCCTCCTGTTCGTCCATGAATATGATGCTGCCTTGGATCAGTGAGAGCCCCTGCCAGTCAAAGGGGCGGAAGTTCATTGGCGTGTGCGGCGCCACATCCACGGAAGTCTCCTCCGGGCTGAGGCGAGCCAGGATGTCGTCCCAGTTGTTGCGTCCGCTGGGTGTGCGGCGCAGCAGCAGTTTCGGCCCCACCATCTCCACCTGGTCCAGTCGGATTTCCCGCTTGAAGACCAGGGGCAGGATGCGTACGCGAAGGCTTATCTGCTTCAGGCTGAGAAACGGTTCCTTGCCGAAACCCTCGGGTTGCGCGATGCGTACGTCATTGGCCCGGACCCCCAGCCAGGGGAAGTACTCGTAGCGCACACCTCCGAGTATGGACACGTCGCGGCCCGTCTGCTCCATCATCAAGGACGCGAGGTCGGGGTGGTAGTCCCTGGGGTCGATGAGTACCAGCAGCAGGATCACGAAGGTGAGGACCGTGAACAGGAGCAGGCAGAAGACGAGGAAAAGCTTACGGATCATGAGGATATCCTAGGCGTTGGAGCTTGCCTTGTTTCTGGCCATGGTTATGGGCGCCTCGAGCATGGCGAACGCCTGCACCAGGGTTGGCCCCCAGGACAGGGTATCCGCCATTTTCACCTCCACCAGCCCGTGGGTCAGGGCCACGCAGATGCCCAACTGCCCCGTCAGGTAGAGGGCGGTGAGCAGCCACCCCCAGGAGCGGTTCTGCATGAGTTGACCGGCGCCGGGAGCCACATAGCCCAGCGCCATGTAGCCGCAGAAGCGGACTTCCACCCTGTTGTACCAGGGAGCGCGGGGCTGTTCGTTGTCATTGGAGGAGGGCGCGTCAAAGGAAAAATCCCTGGGCAATTGGGCCAGTCCATATACCGCGTCGGAAATGGCCAGTATTCTCGTGGCCTCGAGGAACACGGAGGCGATGGAATACTCCAGCAGGGTGAACAGGTTCTGTATCTTGGCCACCATGGTGATGGGCACGGAGAGCAAGGCCGGGTTCTCTGCCAGCGCCCGAAGACCATGCCACAGCGCCACGTAGGCGGGGCCTTTCAGCGCCATGCCCGCTCCGGATGCGGCGAGCAGCACGATCCCGAACACGATCTTTTCGGAGTAGGCGTGACCGCAACCGGGACATACCCAGGAAAGGAAGGCGGCCCAGGCCTGGCTGCGTTGGGCGGGCAGGCCGGCCTCCACTCTGGCTTTCTGCGCCAGCATGGCCGCGTTGAACTGCCCCCAGTACCAGGACATGACCATGGCCAGCAGTCCGACCCCCATGCCTCCGGCCGAGATCATGGCTGTTTGCTGGTCGATATTCACGAGAGCCATTGCCAGTCGCCAGGATTGCCAGGTGAATACCGCGGTGGCAGCGAGGAACAACAGCAGGGTCAGCACGCCGCAAACAGGGGAACCCGCGTCGTACTCCCCCCAGCCGGGCATGGCTATGGCGTAGAGTACTGCGCGGTGCGCGCTGGGTTGCTTGGGAGGTCTGGTCTTACGGGGCATGTTTTTCACGGTTGAGGGAAATCATGTTGACTGAATGTCATTATGATATACGATGCATAGGCGGTGATAAACCGTTTTGCAAGCTTGCCGGGCACAAGTCGCGCGAAAAGTTGACGTGGCCCGGGATATGCTTATTTTAGGAAATCAGAGAGTTCAACACCATTTGCAACAGGAGGAAGTACATGGACAAGTGGGAATGCCCTTGCGGCTATGTGTATGATCCGGCTGAAGGTGACGCGGAACACAATATCCCTGCTGGAACGCCTTTTGAAGAGCTTCCCGAAGACTGGGTCTGCCCAGTCTGCGGCGCTGAGAAAGAGTATTTCGAAAAGGTATAAAAGGTATCTTGACGTCGGTCATAGCGGGCGTCGGTTTTCCACATGATGGCAACGCCCCGCTTCGTTGAAAAACGAGGCGGGGCGTTTTCGTCACAGTGCGGTGTTCCGGGCTGGATCATTCCACCTCAAAAAGAGGGCACTCCACACCACGTCTTGGAGTATTTCGCGGCAAGGAATCGTCTATTCGAGGCAATCCCTTTCCAGGGCCACGAGGTCCTCGTAGGTTTCCCTGCGCCGCGCCAGGGTCACCTTGTCGCCATCCACCATGATTTCCGCGGCTCTGGGGCGGGAGTTGTACTGGGAACTCATGACAAAGCCGTAGGCGCCGGCGGAGTAGACTGCCAGCAGTTCGCCGGACTTCATTTCCGGAAGGGAGCGATCCCGGGCCAGGAAGTCGCTGGATTCACAGATCGGACCCACGATGTCGCAGACATGCTCATCGCGTCCCTTGGGCGAAACTTCGGCCACGCGATGGTATGAGTCGTACAGGGCGGGGCGGATCAGGTCGTTCATGGCCGCGTCCACGATGATGAAGTGTTTGCTCGGGGTGTCCTTGGTGTAAATGACCTCGGTGATCAGGATGCCGGCGTTGCCCGCGATGACACGCCCCGGCTCCAGGATAAGGGTCAGGCCCTTGTCCTTCAATGCGTTGGTCAGAGCTTGGCCGTAGTCAGAGGGATGAGGGGGCTGCTCCTCGTTGTAGGTGATGCCGAGGCCTCCGCCAAGGTCGAGGTAGCGGATGTCCAGGCCCATGTCCACGAGCTTGCCGTGGAAGGTCATGAGCCGGTCCAGGGCCTCGAGGAACGGGTCGATGCTGGTGAGCTGGGAGCCGATATGGCAGTCGATGCCGATGGGCTCGATGCCGGGCAGGGAATCAGCCTTCTTGTAGGCCTCCAGGGAGATTTCCATGTCCAGGCCGAATTTGTTCTTCTTGAGTCCGGTGGAGATGTAGGGGTGGGTCTTGGGATCCACGTCCGGGTTGATGCGCAGGGAGATGCGGGCCGTGGTGTTCAGGGACTGGGCGATCTCGGAGATACGTTCCATCTCCTCCAGGGACTCCACGTTGAACATCAGGATGTCCGCGGCCAGGGCCTCGCGAATTTCCTCGGGGCGCTTGCCCACGCCGGAGTAGATGATTTTGTTGCCCGGGACCCCGGCGGCCAGGGCGCGGTGCAGCTCGCCTCCGGACACGATGTCCATGCCGGCGTCGAGTTCGTTGAGCAGGCGTAGCACGCAGAGATTGGAGTTGGCCTTCACCGAGAAGCAGGTCAGGTGGGGCAGGCCGGAGAACGCGGAGTCGAACGCCTGGAAATGGCGGCGCATGGTGGCTGCGGAATAGATATAAAGGGGAGTGCCGTACTCCTTGACCAGAGAACTGACGCTACGGTTCTCGGCATGGAGTTCGCCGTTCTTGTATTCGAAATGATGCATGGTTCCTCCTGAGTATAGCGATGGGAAAATCTTGTTCGTAGCTGGTGTGATAAATGTTGCGCGCCCCATTGTCCACTGTTTGCAAAATTGTCAGACAACGGTCGTTGAAAAAGGCCCGGAGTATCTCCGGATTTCTATACGATTTCAGGCAGTTGGCGGAAAGGGGAGGATCAGGCCAGGCTGGCGTCCACCACTTCACGGTCAATGGTCAACTGCATGCCTCTGCCGGTCTCCTTCACCAGGTCCGAGTTGAATGGGTCGTACTCCAGCGGGGTGATGATCCTGCTGAAGATCTCCCGCAGGGCGCGCGCGCCTATGCGGGTGTGCTGGGAAGCGGACTTGGCGATCTGGTCCACGGCCTCCTTGGTGATCTGCAGGTCGATTCCCATTGTATGGAAGTACCTGCGGGAGTGATGCAGGGGGGAGTCCTCGGCCATGACGAGGATCTTCTGGAGTTCCTCCACGCCCAGATCCTGCAGCACGGCGATGGAGTTGAAGCGGGATATGAACTGGGGCGTCATGCCGTAGTTGAAGAGGTCGGCCAGACGCACCTGGTCCCGGAGGTCGAGCTTTTCGGCCTTGTGGGACACGCCCTTCTTGTCCACGGTTTCCACCATCGTGAGCTTGCGGTCGTCCTCCCCGGACTTGATGTCGTTGACGATCTGATCGTACAAGCCCTCAAACGCGCCGCCGCAGATGAAGAACATCTTCTGGGTGTCAATGGCGAAGCGGGCCTTGCGCTTCTGGCTGTGGTCGTGGCGTACGGTTTCGAAGAGAATCCGCTCCCCCTCGAGCATGGTCAGCAGGGCCTGCTGGATGGCAATGCCCGAGACATTGGGCTTGTCCTTGATGTAGGCCGCCACCTTGTCCACCTCGTCGATGCACACCGTGGCGTTTTCCATGTATTCCTTGAGCTTCTCGTCAGTGGTGAACAGGCCGTAGGTGTTGTTCACCGCCATTTCCAGAGCC
Source organism: Desulfovibrionaceae bacterium (assembly GCA_963674665.2). Taxonomy (GTDB): domain Bacteria; phylum Desulfobacterota; class Desulfovibrionia; order Desulfovibrionales; family Desulfovibrionaceae. The sequence goes on from CAXXPL010000005.1 coordinate 362,428, forward strand.
TTGAGCAGGCGGTTCAGGTTCACGTCGCCAGCTTCCTCGCCAGCCAGCATGTTTGCGTTCATGATGGACATGGCGCGGTATTTCTTGAGCTCGTTGTGCTGGTGATAGAACTTCTGGATGGTGTTCATGATGGTGGTCTTGCCGGTGCCGCTGTTGCCTATGAGCAGGATGTTTCCGGCCTTCAGGCCGTTGATGTGCTTGTAGATGGCCACCGCCACCTTGCGCAGCACATCCTCCTGACCAAGGGTCTTGCTGGAAAGAAACTTGTGGATTTCGCGCGGCAGGGGAAGATCACTCATGGGTGTGCTCCACGGATAAAGGATTGCCGAATGCGCATGGTCGCGAACCATGCGGAAAGGACAGGGCCTTTGAACAAAAGACTGCCCAATAATACGAACTATGGGGATGGACCGCAACCAGAGGGGCGGATTCTGTTCGATCCTGATGGAAATCCAGGGTGAGGCGAGGTGTGGCAGGAGCATCCAGTGCGATGTTGAACGCCGTACGCCGCATGAAGAGGGCCTCTTCCCACATGCATGTGAAGAGGCCCTCTTAAAGGAATATCAGGATTCGGAGCGGGCTTCCGGGTTCAAGCAGTTCGGGGGAATCTTGCCGTCCAGGGCCGCGAAGATTTTGGTGGCGCAGCTGTTGCCCATGTCCCTGCGGGTCTCCACAGTGGCGGTGCCGCTATGGGGGCTGAGCATGACATTGGGCAGAGCCAGCAGCTCCTTGTCTATGTGGGGTTCGTTCTCGAACACATCCAGACCGGCCCCGGCGATGACTCCGTCACGCAGGGCCGCGATGAGTGCCTGTTCCTCAACCACCGCGCCGCGCGCGGAATTAATCAGAATGGCGTTGGGGCGCATCATCTCGAGTTCGGCCTTGCCGATGTAGTGCTTGGTGTCGGGAGTCAGGGGGACATGCAGGCTCACAAAATCCGACCTGGTGAGCAACTCCTCCTTGGAAACATATGTGGCGCCGGTTTCCAGTTCGAACTCCTCGTTGCGGCGGCGGGAGGTGTAGAGCAAGGTCATGTTGAAGCCCTTGGCGCGCAGGGCCATGGCCGTGGCTATGCGTCCGCTGCCGACCAGCCCCAGGGTCTTGCCGTGGACCCGATTGCCGGTGAGGATGGTGGCGCCCCAGACTGTCTCGCCGGAGCGCACGAAGCTGTCGCAATCGCGCAGGCGGCGGGCCACCGCCATCATCAGGGCAAAGGCCTGGTCTGCGGTCTCGTCGGTCACGAAGCCGGGATTGTGCGTCACCCAGATGTTGTGTTTCGTGGCGGCTTCGACGTCCACGTTGTTGTACCCCACGCCATAGCAGGCGATGATCCGGCAGGTGGGCGCCATGGCCGCGATGATGTCCGCGTCGAGCTTCAGATGGCTGGCAAGGATGGCGTCCCGGTTCTTCACCGCCTCGATGAGCCCCTCCTTGGGCAGTCCGCCCCTGGGTCCGGTTTCCACATGGCAGCGGGTGCGCAAAAGCTCAAGAGATTCGTCGATGAGGGCGCGTGTTACATACACATTATACTCTTTCATGCTGTCTCCAAAACGGGGCGGGGTATGACGTGGGCTGCCCTGTTGCCAGGGGAACGGGGGAACGCGTCATGGCAGGTGGCGTATGTCGCTCCCACCCCCATGTAAGGCTTTGCGAATTGGTCGTCAGGTATTACCGGTCAACAGGGGAACCGCCCGCTCCTGGGCGGAGCGGGCGGGAATGTCGGTTTACTCGTAGTAGCTGTTCACAAAGGCGTTGATGCGCTTGCGGGCGGCGGCGACGCGTTCGCGCAGGCTGATCCTGTAGGCCTCGAGGTCCTCGATGGGAGCTTTGGCAACGCCGGTGTCCATGGCGGCCTTGGCAACAGCCGGGGTCTCCCACTCCAGCAGACGGGAATCCAGGGGTTTGGGAATGACGTAGTCGATGCCGAAGGAGAGTTCCTTCACGCCATAGGCATCCAGGATCTCGCTGGGGACCGGCTCCTTGGCCAGAGCGGCCAAGCCCTTGGAAGCGGCAACCTTCATCTCCTCGTTGATCTCGGTGGCCTGGACGTCCAGGGCTCCACGGAAGATGTAGGGGAAGCCGGAGACGTTGTTCACCTGGTTGGGGTAGTCGGTGCGGCCTGTGCCCATGATGCAGTTGGGGTTGGCTTCCTTGGCGTCCGGATAGGGAATCTCGGGATCCGGGTTGGCCATGGCGAAGATGATGGGGTTGGGGGACATGGACTTGACCATGTCCTTGTTGATCAGGTCCTTCTTGGACAGGCCGAGGAACACGTCCGCGCCCTTCATGCATTCCGCCAGGGTGGCTTCCTTGTCCTGGGCGAACTCGGCCTTGTACTCGTTCACGCCTGCGCGGCCCTTGTAGATGAGGCCACGGGAGTCGAACATGCAGATGTTCTTGGGGTCGATGCCCATGGACACGTAGAACTTGGCGCAGGCGATACCGGCGGCGCCGGCGCCCACCACCACGACCTTCAGGTCCTCGAGGTTGCGGTTCATGATCTCGGCGGCGTTCATGATACCGGCGCCGGAGATGACCGCGGTGCCGTGCTGATCGTCATGGAACACCGGGATGTTCATTTCCTTCTTCAGGGTCTCCTCGATGTAGAAGCACTCAGGAGCCTTGATGTCCTCGAGGTTGATGCCGCCAAAGGTGGGCTCCAGAGCCTTGGTGATCTGGATGATCTCGTCCGGGCTGCTCACCTTGAGGTTGATGTCGTAGACATCGATGTCGGTGAAGGTCTTGAACAGGACGCCCTTGCCTTCCATGACGGGCTTGCCGGCCAGGGGGCCGATGTTGCCCAGGCCCAGGACGGCGGAACCGTCGGAGACGACGGCCACCAGGTTGGCCTTGCCGGTGTACAGCATGGCCTTGGACTCGTCGTCGGCAATGGCCTTGCAGGCCAGGGCGACGCCAGGGGAGTAGGCCAGGGAGAGATCCTTCTGGTTGTTGCAGGGCTTGACCGGAATGCATTCCAGTTTTCCGCGGCGGGGCAACTCATGGTAGTTGAGCGCCTCTTCAGTGGTAAACAATGCCATGACATTCTCCTGTCTGAAAAAGCATTAGAGGTTGAACAGGTATACACGAAACACTCCCAGTCCGGGAGTCGAAAACGGCTCGTCAATCATCCCCTACGATACGAACAGAAAATCGGGGCATTCCTTCTGGTCGGCCACACCCAGGCTCCAGTCCAGAATCATTTTGCGTTGGCTCTCCGGAAGCACCTGCGATGTCAACTGGGTGAATTTGGCGCACATGCCCTGGACATCCAAGGGGTTCTCCGGGTCGCCCCTGCGGAACTTGTTGTCCGCGCTGAAGCTGCGACCGTCCTTGAGGCGTATGGTGACGCGGCAGGGGCGGGCGGCGGGGAATCCGGCGTCCATCTCAGCGTCCTGCACCAGCTTCACACGCATCATGAGGGCGCGGACCTCGGGGTCGGAGACCACGTCGGCGGTGAAATTCTCAAAGGTCAGCTCGCCGTGCGTCAGCAGAAACGCCATGCAGAACTGGTTGGAGAACTTGGCCGTCTCGATGGTGTCCGGCTCCGGTATGCCCGCGATCTGCACAGCCTTGCCGTAAACCAGCGCCTCGACTTCCTCCACCTGGTCGCCCGTGACGCCGTGTTCGTCCATTATCAGCCGTGTGGCGTCGAGCATGCTGTGAGTCTGGCCGCAGGTGGGATAGCATTTAAAGTTGGCTTGGTCGATCATGAATTTTGTGCCCAGGTCCCGGGTCAGCCAGCCGGTATCCGCCTTTGGGGAGGCAAAGGCCAGGAAGGCTCTCTCCCCCTCGAAGATGTGGGAGGCTCCCTCCACCCCGGCTTCGGCCAGGGCGGCGGCCATGAGCCCGTTCTGGGCGGCCTTGGCCGGATGGAAGGCCTTGGCCCGCACTGCGCCATCGGGAAGGAACTGCCAGACGCCCGCGGCTTGTGTTCCGGCATGCCCCAAGGCCCAGGCGGTTGCCTCCTCGGACAGCCCCATGGCCTTGGCGGCCGCTGCCGCCGCACCAAAGGTTCCGGCCGTGGCAGTGGTGTGAAAGATGGTGTAGTGCTCCGGCCCGAGACAGGAGCCCACTCTGATGGCCGCGTCGTATCCGCAGACGATTGCTTCCACCATGGTCTTGCCGTCCAGGTTCCGGTCCTCGGCCAGGGCGAGAACCACGGGAATGACCACGGTACCGATGTGCATTGTGGATGTGCGGTGCCCGTCATCCACTTCCGTGACATGGCCCTGGGCCGCATTGGCAAAGGCCGCCCAGGCTGGGGGCAGGATGGCGCCGGTGCCGATGACCGTGCCTCCCTCCACGTATTCGGCCTTACCGGCCAGGTTTCGGGCCAGGTCCACATAGATTTCGGTGAGAGGCTGACCCTGGGCATTCCAGGCGGCGGCCAGGTAGTCGATGAGACACAGGGAGGTCTTTTCCCGTGTAGCCTCTGGGAGATTCTCGAACTGCAGCCCGTGAAAGAATGCCGCCAGTTGTTGTGAGTACGTCATCGTGCTCCTCGATGTATGTTGGAGTTTATCTGGTGAGGCCTTTTATCAGGGTTGCTCCCTCGTAAACCGTTTTTTCATGGAAATGATCAGGTTCGGCCTGGTGAGCATGGGGTCAGGAAGGGCATCCACAGTGTCTCCAAGGCCGTAAACCGTCAGCAGATCCTCCTGAAATCCAAACCGTAGCGCAAGGGTCGGACATGCGGCCACGCATGCGGGTTCGAGACCTTGGGACAGATCCTCCTCGCAGCAGTCGCACTTGAACAGGGTTTTGGCAACCTTGTCGTAGTCCGGCGCCCCGTAGGGGCAGGCGCGGGCGCAACCGCCGCAGAGAATGCACGTCTTCGCGTCCACCCGAACAATACCGTCCACACCCTTGCTTATTGCGCCGGAGGGGCACTTTTCGGCGCAAAGTGGCACTTCGCAGTGGTGGCAGGACAGGCTGAGATAGAAGACCTCCAGCCGACCACCGTCCGCTTCGGACATCCGGACATGCTCCTCCACCCGACGCATGCGCGCTCCGGGAGGCAGGTCGTGACGGTCCATACAGGCTATGACGCAGGTCTTGCAGCCGGTGCAGTGGGAGACGTCCAGCAGAAAGGTGGGACGGCGTTTCATTTTTCCACCTCCTCGGCCCTTTGAACCTGCACCAGGTTGGTGTGCTGCGGGTTTCCCTTGGCCAAGGGGGAGGGGCGGTGCGAGGTCAGGATGTTGATTGCGCCGTTGCTGTCCCTGCCGTGCTTGTCCGGCGTGAACCACGCGCCCTGGGGAAGGGTCACCACACCCCGCATGATGCGGGGTGTTACATTTACCGCGATCATGGTCTCGCCCCTGTCGTTGAATACACGGACCTTGTCACCCGAGGATATGCCCCTCTCCGCCGCGTCATCCGGATGCATCCAGAGTTGCTGGGGGGCCACGTCGCGCAGCCAATCCACGTTGTCGTAGCTGGAGTGGGTGCGCTGTTTGGCGTGATGGCCGATGAGCTGCAGAGGAAAACGATCCCGCATGGGATCGAGGGCGCCCTCCCAGGTGTCGTGGTATTCAGGCAGGGCTGTGATCATGTCCCCTTCAGGAAGAATCCAGGAGCGCCCCATGTCCCACAATCTGCGGGAGAAAATTTCGATCTTGCCCGAGGGTGTACTCAAGGGGGCATTTTCAGGGTCTTTGCGGAAATTCTCGAAAGCAGGTGCAAGGTCCACCTGCCAGGTGCAGATCCCTTTTTCCCGGGCCTGCGCATAGGTCTCGGGCAGTTGGGGGATGCGTTGGCGCCATTGCCCGTACATGTGCTCCAGCCACTGTCTCCTGGTCCTGCCCTCGGTGAACTCCCGCTCCAGTCCCAGGCGTTTGGCCAGTCCGGCCACGATATCATAGCCGGAGCGGCATTCGTACATGGGCTCAACGGCCTTTTCCGTGACGATGATGTAGCCGGATTCCATGTGACTTCCCGGAGGGACGATATCCTCCTCCTCCAGGCTGCTGCAGGCCGGCAGCACGATGTCGGCGAACGCCGCGCTGGGCGTCATGAAGGTGTCGATGACCACGATCATTTCGCACTTGCTCTCATCCGCAAGGATTCTGGAAGTGGCGTTGATGTCCGAGTGCTGGTTGACCAGGGTGTTCCCCGCGTAGTTCCAGATGAACTTGATGGGGGTGGTGAGGCGGTCCTTGCCGCGTACGCCGTGGGTTTTCGCGGTCATGACCGTGGGATCGTCGATTGCCTGGGTCCAGAGGAAGATTGGGATACTGGTCCTTACCGGGTTATCGCCGGTGGGAAAAAGCGGCAGGTGCGCATGATAGGTGCCTTCCCGGTCTCCTGTGTTGCCGCCTGAAACTCCCACGTTACCGGTAAGGATGGGGAGCATGCAGATGCTGCGGGCTGCTTGTTCGCCCCCCGCATGCCGTTGTGGGCCCCAGCCTTGGGAAATGTAAGCGGGCTTGGTGGCGGCGATCTCCCTGGCCAGGGAGACCATGATCTCCTGGGACACGCCGCAGATGGCTTCGGCCCAGCCCGGGGTTTTAGCAACGCCGTCCACCCCTGTACCCAGAATGTAGTCCTTGTAGCTGTTGCCCGAAGGGATGTCCGCCGGCATGGTGGCATCGTCATACCCCACACAGCAGCGGTTCAGAAATGCGTGATCAACGAGGTCCTCGCTGATGAGTACATGGGCCATGCCTGCGGCCATGGCCGCATCGGTGCCGGGGCGGATGGGGATCCACTGATCCGCCACTGTGGCCACGGTGTCGCTGTACAGGGGGTCCACAATTACCACCCGGGTGTTCCCGCGCTGCTTGGCGTCGAGTATCAAACGCGCCGGCCCTCCGCCTCCCATGCCGGTTTCCATGGGATTGCTGCCGAAGAACAGGGCCAGTCTGGAGTTGACCATGTCCGAAAGGGGGTTCCCGGCCTGCTTGCCATAGGTATATGGCAGGGCGGCGGAAATCTGCGCCGTGGAGTAGGTGCCGTAATAGTCCAGACTCCCCCCCATGAGGTTCACGAGCCTGTGGAAGGTCTCGCGCCTGGACAGGCATCCGCCGAGGATGCCGGTGGCGTAGTGCCGGAACACGGCCTCGTTGCCGTAGGTGTCGATTATGCGTTTGAGCTCGTGGGCCACGGTGTCCAGGGCGGCGTCCCAGGAGATGCGTTCGAAGCGCCCTTCGCCTCGTTTGCCCACGCGCTTCATGGGATATTGGAGGCGCTCCGGGGCGGATATCCACCGCCGCATGGAGCGCCCCCGTAAACAGGCCCGAATCGCAGGGAAGTCGGGGGGAACATCGTCAGGGGTCAGGCCGGAGATACGAACGACCCGGCCATCCTTGACGTGGACCCGCAAGGGGCAACGGCAACCGCAGTTGACGTTGCATGAACTCCAGACGACTCTACCCCCGTTGTTGTGCATCATATCTTCCTTGTATAAGGCGTGATCCGCAGGTGTGGTGGCGGGATCAGGCCATATTCAGCTCGCCGTTCTCCGTGAAGCGCATCTCTCGAGGCTCTCCAAGGATTTCAATCATCGGGTTGTTTTTGGATTCCTCGGCCAGGGCCGTGGAAATCCAGAGTTCTTCGAGGGTGGAGGTGTTCTTGATCCAGGCGAAACGAAGATCCTCCGGAGTGATGGGGCCGGCGGTGGCCAGCGCGAACTCAAGGGCCTGGTTGTCGTTTTCCGCCACAATGGGCATGCGCCCCTTTTCAGGAGTAACGGCGGTGACGCAATTCACGTAGGTGTATTCCCTGTTGATCTGCTCGGACACCTTGCGGGTGATGAAGTCCACGAGTCCCATGCCCAGGGTGTTGCCGTCGTTGGGCTGGGCCAGGTCGCGCAGCACGATGCGGGTGATCTTGGGGTTGGTCAGGGGCTTCTCGTAGATGTTCATGATTCTGCCGATGACCTTGGTGTCCATGCCCGTGCCGCTGATCTGCTTGCCGCTCTCGTCGATGACCAGCACGTCCAGGGGATCGAAAGGCAGCTTGGGGCATTTGTGGTGGGCGATCTCCAGGAGCTTCTCCTCCTGCTCGAACCAGGCCTCGGGCTCCACCAGGGACACCTGGGCGGTTTTGCCCACGCCGTTCTCGATGATGCCGATGCCGCACAGCACAGGGGCCTTGTCCAGGATGATGGCGCCGGCAGTCATGAGAGCCCGCTCGTAGCCGAGGCGCACGGCGTAGTTGTGCGCATCCAGGGCTCCTGCGTGCTTGCCCAAACCAATGACCAGCATCTTGGTGAGTCCGCTCTCGATGCGGCCGGAGAACTCGGTGTGAGGTTTGATGCGGTTGATGGCGATGATGTGGTCGCAGGACAGGGCAATGCTGTCCACATTTACAGGCAGGCCGTCCCCGGTGGTGCCCACCACGGTGGTGTCCATGCTGGAGCGGATGGGCGCGCCGATGGTCTCCTCGGTGATGCCCCAGTGATGCAGGACGTCGGTCTGACCCTGGGCGTGCGCGCCGCCGTGGGAGCCCATGGCCGGAATGATGCAGGGATTTGCGCCGAACTCTTTCAGGGTGTCGGCCACAGCCTTGAGAACCGGTACGATATCGGTGATACCCCGGCTGCCCGCGGTTAGCGCCACTGTGGCGCCCTGCTTGATGGGCTTGCGTTCGAGGAACATTTTCAGTTCCTCGGCGGTTGTCTGGGCGGGGTTAATCAACTGTTCTGTATCCAGTTTTTGTCTGATGCGGACGATTTTTGGCAACAACATAAAGCGTTTTCCTCCAACCTGATAAAATCTTTGTGATCCGGCAGCTCGTCACGTTCAGGCCCGCCCCCGGAAATGCAGAGTACGGAGCGCGACAGGGTTGCGCATGGTCATTCGTGTCATAAGCGTTTTCCACACCTCCTGTGCGGGAAACCTGGATCATCGGGAAACGCTGTTTTCCGCATGAGTCCCTTCACTCTTACTTCAAAAACGCACATCCTGTGCGCTTTGGTCATTTTGCTCATAAAAAGCTTAAAATGATCAAATGCCGCGCCGCGCAAGGGATTGTCACATCGTCTCACGCGGCTGCGCGGCATGTTTTCGTTGTCGGGCCCGCAGGGCGGCTGGAGCATTCTAACTTTGAAAAAGTCCAAACGTCCCACAAGGATTTGCCTGCAAATCCTTGTGCCGAAATGCTCTAGATGACCGGACCCCAGACAAAGATGTCCATGGCCTGGGTGTAGCCGGACAGCTCGGCCTTGGTCTGCTTTCCGCTGGCCACCTTGTGGATTTCCTCGAAGATGCGCCCTCCTGCCTCGGGCAGGGTTTCGGAACCGTCGATGACCCCGGAAACCGAAAGGTCCATGTGGTCGCGCAGGCGCTCCCAGGTACGCTCGTTTCCGGTGATCTTGATGACTGGCACGAAGGGGAAGCCCTGAGGCGCGCCCAGGCCGGTTGTGAACGTGATGACGTTGCAGCCGGCGGCGGCAAGACCGGTCAGAATTTCGGGTTCGCGGCCGGGAGAATCCATGACCACCAGGCCCTTGGTTCGGGGGCGCTCGCCGTATTCATACACGTCCTGGATGGGAGCGGTTCCGCCCTTGGCAATGGCGCCCAAGGATTTTTCCTCGATGGTGGTCAGACCACCTTTAATATTACCACCAGTGGGTTGTCCACCACGAATGTCGCAACCCACGGATTTGGCCCTGTTTTCCATACGCAGCACCATGTCCAGCAGCTTCTGTCCGGTGGCCTCGTCCTTGGCGTGCTTGGCCATGATGTGCTCGGCGCCGATGAACTCGGTCACCTCACCCATGACCACGGTCCCGCCGTTCTTGACCATCAGGTCCGTCGCAATGCCCAGGGACGGGTTGGGACCCAGGCCGGAAGTGGTGTCAGAGCTGCCGCACTTGAGGCCGAGGACGATGTCCTCGCTGGTGCAGAGGGAGCGCTCCATGACCGAGGCCTCGGCAACCATGTCCTGCGCCAGGAGGGAACCGGCGGAGACGGTCTTGAAGTAGCCGCCCAACTCCTGGATGGTCACCCGCTCAACGCGCTTGCCCGCTGCCTTGATCTCCTCGGCCACGCGGTCCACGGCGGTGCTCTCGCAGCCCAGGCTGACCAGCAGCACTGCGGCCAGGTTGGGGTTGCGTCCCAGGCCGATAAGAGTGTTGGTCACCCGCTCAACGTCCATGGGGGTCTGGCAGCACCCCTGCTGGTGGGTGAACGCCACGGCGCCGTCCACGTTTCTGGCGATGGTCGCCGCGGTTTCATTGGCGCACACGACGGTGGCCAGCACGCCCACATAGTTCCTCGTGCCGACGCTTCCGTCACTGCGTCTGTATCCCATGAATTCCATGATGATTCTCCTTGTGACGATTCACGGACGCTCCCCGAAGGGGGCGTCCATGCCCGCGTGATGGTGCGCAAATCCCGCGAGATCGTCATATTCGCTTTGCATGTCCGCGGCGTGTGGCCGGAGCGCTCCGCTCCCTGAGAGGGCAACGTACCGTGACGCGTCACTGGCATGCCTTGTTCCGGATCCTATTTATCGCCACGACCGCGCAGGCTTTCGATGTTCTGGACATGCGCGTGCCTTCCCGAGGGGATGTCCTCGGTAGCTCTTCCGATCACCTCGCCGTACTTGAGGATGTCCTCACCGTTGGAGATGTTCCGCACGGCGAACTTGTGACCGTAGTCCACGTCCTGGGCCATGGTCACTTCCAGAGTGTCTTCCATGACGCCCACTATAGCCTTGTCCCCTTCCAACAGGGGGCGGAGCGCCGTGGCCACGTTGTCCTCGGCCCGCAACATAATGGCATCGCGTTTCATTGTTCCTCCTGAATGTGTTCGCGGCAGAGCCGCGTTTCCACTTGATCAGTTCTTGATGTCGGCCAGCTGGCGGGCAACCTTGTCATGCACGTCCTTGGCGACTTCGGGAGCCAGACCGACATAGCTGCGTGCGTCGAGGGCATTGGCGAGCTCGTCGCGGTCGCACTTGGCGGAGACCCTGTCATCGGCCCACAGCTCATCCAACAAAGTGGATTTGTTCTCAAAAGCACGCATCGACGCTTGATAGACCAACTCGTGCGCGTCGGGAAGAGGCATAATCTTGGCGACAACGAACATTGCGGACTCGGACAGCAGCAGGCCGCGCAGCATGTTGGTGTTCTCCAGCATGTTGTCGGTCTTCACCTGCAGGCCGTCCATGGTCTTGATCATGTGCTGCAGCACGCCGGACATCATGACGTGGCTCTCGGGGATGATGATCCACTCGGTCTTCCAGTTGGTGGCGTCGCGTTCGTTCTCCTGCACCATGACCTCGGTGGCCAGGGCGGCGTTGGTGCGCAGCACGCGGGACAGCACGATGGTCCACTCGGTGTGGATGGGGTTGCGCTTGTGAGGCATGGTGGAACTGCCCACCTGTCCTTTGGGGAAGGGCTCTTCCAACTCCTGAAACTCGGTCTTGGACAAGGTGTAGACTTCCCTGGAGATGCGGGCGCAGGTGCCGGCCAGCTGGGCATACAGATTCATGAACTCGGCCGTGCGGTCGCGGGAGGAGTGCCAGCAGGTGTCGGCCACGCCGAGGTCCAGGATGGCCATGGCCTTTTCCTGGATTTTGCGCCCCATGTCGCCCCAGGAGGCGAAGGTGCCGACGGCGCCGGTGATGTTGCCCACCAGGATGCGCGGGGTGGCCTGCTCCAGGCGTTCGTAATGGCGGGACAGCTCGGACAGCCAAGTGGCGGCCTTGTACCCGAAGGTGATGGGCAGAGCGTGTCCGCCGTGGGTGCGGCCCACCATGACGGTGTCGGCGTGATCGGTGAGCAGGGGGAGCATGAACTGCATCAGCTCGCGGAGCATGCTCTTGACCACGGTGTAGCCCTTTTTGACCATGAGCATGTTGCCGGTGTCGATGATGTCCTGGGTGGTGGCGCCCCAGTGCACGTATTTGGCCTCTTCGTGGTCTATGACGTCGCGGAATTCACCGAGCAGGCCGAGGAGACTGTGTCCGGTGACTTTGCCGCGTTTCTTGACGCCCTCGAGATCAATGAGTTCCACCTTGGCGTGTTTTCTGATGCGTTCGGCAGCACTGGCCGGGATGAGATCGAGCTCGGCCATGGCTTCGGCCAGGGCGGCTTCGACGTCCAGCCAGCTTTGAAACATGGAGGTCTCTTCGAAGATCTCCCGCATTGCGGGGGTTCCGACGGAATCTCCAAAGACCATTGAATCCGTAAAATGGACAGACATGATGTACTCCCTATGCTGCGATTGGGTTATGAGTTCTCGGCTGCGCAGGTGTTGCTATTGGCTGCGCGCTTGGATTGGATCTTGCCCAGGAAGTAGGGCAGGACCAGGGAAATGACCGAAAGGGCTATCAGTACGCCCGAGATGGGGCGAGAGAAGAACGGAATCAGGCTGCCCTTGCCCATGGTGATGGCCAGCTTGAGCTGTTCCTCGGCCATGTGTCCGAGGATGAGGCCCAGAACCACCGGCAGCACCGGAATCTTCACCGCTTTGAGGACGTATCCCAGCAGGCCGAAGCCGAGGAAGCAGTAAACGTCGAACAGGCGGTTGTTCAGGGCGTAGGAACCGATGGAGCAGAGCACGAGCAGGACGGGGATCAGATACTGGCGGGGAATGGCCAGGACCTTGATGATCCACTTGATCACGAAGTGGAAGAAGATGATCAGGAACAGGAAGGCCAGGAAGTAGGCCAGGAAGATAGAGTAGACCAGGGGGCCGTTGTCCCTGAACAGAAGGGGGCCGGGCTGGATGTTGTGCAGCATGAAACAGCCCAGCATCATCAGGGTGGAGGCATCGCCCGGAATGCCCAGAGTCAGCAGGGGGATGAGCGCGCCACCCATGGATGCGTTGTTGGCCGCCTCCGGAGCGATAACCGCCTCGCCCAGTTCGCCCTCGCCGTATTTCTCCGGATGCTTGGAGAAGCTGCGGGCCTGGGCGTATGCCACCACGTTGGAGAGGCCGGGACCCACGCCGGGGAGGATGCCTATGACCACGCCGATGATCGTGGAGCGCAGCAGTGTGATCTTGTTGTCGAGGATCTCGATGAACGTCTTCATGAACTCCTTGATCTTGAAATCAACCCTGACGATGGTGGCTGAGGAGCCGACGTCATCGATATCCGAGAGCAACTGCGGAATGGCGAACATTCCTATGAGCACCGGCAGAACGGAAAATCCGGACTCCATGGACTCGATGCCGAAGGTGAAGCGCACCACCCCCTGAACAGGGTCCGTTCCCACGAGGGAGAGCGCCAGACCGATTCCCGCGGCCAGAAAGGCCTTGGTGGCCGAACCCGCGGAAAGGGAGCTGATGCAACTGAAGGTGAACACCACCAGGGCGAAGTACTCCCAGGGGCCGAACTTCAGCGCGAACCTTGCCAGGAACGGCGCAACCAGGATCAGGGCCAGGCCACTCATGGCGCCGCCCAGAAACGAGCTGTACACACCCAGGCCAAGGGCCCTTGTGGCGTTTCCCTTTCGTGCCATGGGGAAACCGTCCAGGCATGTGCAGGCGGAGGCCGGGGTGCCGGGGATGTTCAACAGGCAGGAACCCACGAGACCGCTGGAGATGGAGCCGCAGTACACGCCCATGAGCAGGGCCAGGCCGTGCACCGGCTCCATGCCGAAGGTTACGGGTACCAGCAGGGCGATGGCCATGGTGCTGGTCAGTCCGGGAATCGCGCCGACGAACATGCCGCCGAACACGCCCAGGGCGATGCTGATGATAATGTTCCAGTGTGCGATGAGATGGAAAGCCGCTATGTAATTCTCTAACATGACGATCACCTGAACCTAGGGCAGAAACACTTCGAGCCACTGCACGAAGAGAAGATAGATGAAAAGGATCATGCCGCCGGAGATTCCCAGGGCAATGGGAATATCCCGTTTCAGGTTGCGGCTGTATACCACAACAGTGAGGAGAATGAACGCGCCCGTGGCGATCAGGAAGCCGATATAGGGCATAATCAGCAGATAGGCCACGAACAGTGTGAGCAGAATCAAGCGCTTGGTGCTGATGAACTTGATCCAGTACTCTTTGGCAAGGGTCTTCTTGTCTTTCGTGATAAAGGTGGAAATGAACAGTGTGGCGCTCAGGATTACGATCATTCCGAATACGATGTTCGGAAACAGGGATTCGCTCATGAGCTGATACTGCAGACTTTTCATCTTGGTGGCTTCGTACATCATGAGCAGCCCAAACACGCCCGTGATGACAGCAGTTATTCGATTCGCGGTGTTCATAGACACTCCCTCTCTTATGTCAGCAAATCTTGGTATAACATTGTAAAAGTTTACATGTATCTAATTGACTATAACGTGCGTCACAACATCCAAATGCGAGCAAAATTCATTGCCAGGGCATCGTCCTCCACAGAAATTCAGTATGAGAATTGAGATATTAACAGCAGTTCGGGAAAGATAGCTGGGTTGATGCCGTATTACCTTTCAAAGGACATGGTTGTCCGTAAGGTGTAGTACCGTGAAATATTTCTCTCAAAAAGCCAGGATCAACCCACGGCAAGGTTTCCGTACCGTGGCCGGCGCCCCTTTCTGACAAGGTTTCGATATGGCCTTGAAAATTTTTTTGGTTCACTTTCAAGGTGCCTGTGAGCTTCGAGTGTCCTGAGCAACGCGGCATAGAGACGCATTCGATTGTTGCGGATCATGTTGCAAACCGCCTTGTGTTTGTGCGGGCGGGGAGGTTCCCGCCCGCACGACAACCAACCAGTACTACTAATGCAGGAGGCAGTTACTCCTTGGCGAGATGAAACTTCTGGGCCAGGTCGTAGAAATACTTGGAATCCTTGGCAAGTTTTTCATTGAGCTTGGCAGTGTCGAGCTTCATGGGGGTCATCCAGCCGTCGTACAGTTCTTTCTGGCACTCGGGATCATCCGCAGCCTTCATGTAGGCGTCGTTGATGACCTTGATAACATCGGCCGGGGTACCCTTGGGAGCGTAGGTTGCGTAGATGAATTCAAAGATGGCGTCGACGCCCTGCTCTTTGAGAGTGGGAATCTTGGGGTAGGACTTGTGGCGCTGCTCGTCCATGATGCCCAGGATCTTCACGTCGCCGGAATCGATGTAGGGGCGCACGGCACTGACGGCCACGGCAGTGGCCTCCAGGTTGCCTTGCATGATGGCGACCACGCGGTTCTTGTCGCCGGACATGCCGATGATGTGGAAGCTGCTTTCATCGAGGCTGGAGGCGTCCAACAGGGTAAGCAGGGCAAAGTGGCTGAAACCGTTGATGGCAGCGCCCCAGGAGATGGTGCCGGGCTGGGCCTTGGCCGCGTCCACGAGCTCCTTGATGTTTTTGTAGGGGCTGTCCTTGCCGACGATGATGGCGACGCTGCTGCCTACGCAGGCGGCGACGGGATCAAACACGTCGTACTGGTAGTCGGAGCGGCCGGTGGCGTAGGCCATGTGCAGGTTCTGGTGCTGCCAGAGCAGTTTGTAGCCGTCGGGATCGGAGCGCTTCACATCCAGTTCGGCGGTACGGCCGCGAGCGCCGGCGATGTTTTGGACAATGATCTTTTCGGGCAGGTAGCGCGAGGCGTACTTGGAGAAAACTCTGGCCGAAACGTCGCTACCGCCTCCGGGCTTGAACGGCACAACGAGTTGAAGGGGTTTGGTGGGAAATTGATCCTCGGCTTGCGCCATGCCGGCGAAAGCGACAACCAGGGCAATGACCATGGTAAGAAGTGCGACTAGTTTTTTCATCTCATCCTCCTCCTATTTTTTGACACTCTATGCTTAAATGGAGCACCCTACAAAAAAGTCAGGCGACCACGACGCATGTAAGGCGGGGACTACAAATCCCAATGGAAAAGGAGTGGATTTAGAAGAAATAGGATGGAGGCGCGAAAGAACCGCAGGTACAGGGATTTCAGAAAATAGCTTCTGAATATCAGCGTATTGGGTAAACGGGAGAAGGAGAAGAGTAGCGACCTTGACGTGCCCCCCTTTGCCCGTCGCGCAGGAGGAGATTTAACCGAGAGCGGATCAATTGTCCACCAGTCCCATCTGCATTGCGAACCTGACGAGCTGGGTGTGGCTCTTCAGGTTGAGTTTCTGCATGGCCCGGGCGCGGTAGGTTGAGACGGTCTTGTCGCTGAGGTTCATGACCGTGGCTATGTCCATGACCCGCTCCCCGCGCGCCAGGCGAACAAAAACCTCGAACTCGCGCTCCGAAAGGATTTCCTCGAGACGTTTGGGCTTTTCCTTTGGCAGCAGCTCGGAGACCAGGTCCTTGGCCAGTTCCGGAGGATAATAGCGGTTTCCCGCAAGAACCTGGCTCACCGCGTTGATCAACTCCTCAGGGACGCTCTCCTTGGTCAGGTATCCGGTGGCGCCCAGCCTCAGCGCCTGGGCCGCGTAACGCGCGCCGCTGTGCATGCTGAGTATCAGAACAGGCTGCTCTGGAAAGCGTTTGCGGATCTGTTCCAGGGTCTTAAGACCGTCCACGTCCGGAAGGCTGATATCGAGGATCAACAAATCCACAGGACCGGAGTCGAGCAGCTCCATGGTTTCGGCGGAAGTGGAGGCTTCGGCAAAGGCGGGATCCTCAAAGGACAGGGACAGGATGTCCATGACCCCTTTTCGGACCACGGCGTGGTCATCTACAATAATGATGCGCATGGGGTTTTCCTTGGTTCGTACTTCACGGGGATGCTGGCGGTGACCATGGTTCCGCCTTCCTCCGCGGCGCTGATGTTCACGTCTCCGCCCAGGTGGCGCATGCGCTCACGCATGCCGATGAGACCGAAGGAGTTGCTGGAAGCTGCCGCTTCGCGGGAAATGCCCCGCCCATTGTCCCATACTTCAAGTAGAACGAAAGAATCATTGCATGTCAAGTGGATACGGACAGTATCCGCTTGGGAGTGCCGAGCGACATTGGTCAGTGCCTCCTGATACACCCTGTACAGGGCGATGGTCTGCTCGATACGCAGCTCCAGGTCGCAGTTGTACTCGTATTCCACCTTTATGCCCGTGTGTTCGAGAAAATCCTGGGAGTGCCAGTGCATGGCCGCCTCCAGCCCCAGGTTATCCAGCTCCGCGGGGCGGAGATTCTGTGACAGGTGTTTGACAAATCCGATGGTCTCCTGAACCATGGAGGTGAGGGATTTCAGCTTGCTGCGGGCATTGGTCGGGAGGTCCTTGAGGAGATGGCCGAGGACGTTGATCCCCATCTTGAGGGCGGTGAGATTCTGCCCCAGTTCGTCGTGGATCTCTCTGGAGATGGTGGCGCGCTCCTCTTCCAGCATCTCCTGCTGGTACATGGCGAGCAGGCGGAACTGCTCCTGGGAGTGGCGAAATGCCCTCTGGGCCAGCTTCTGGGCGGTGATGTCATTACCCACGGCCTGGTATTCCTTGAGTTTTCCCTGTTCGGTGAAGATGGCTAGGCATTTCCACATGATGATGCGCTGTTTTTCCTCCGGCGGAGTAAACAGCTCCTCCTCCTCGAAAAAAGGCGAGAGTTTGGTCAACATGGAGCAGCGTTGTTTCGCGACCTTGAGGCGCCCCTTGGACATGATCCTGTCCAGGGGCTTTCCCACCACGTCGCTCAATGGCAGGCCCAGCAGGCTGAGCATGGCCCTGTTGGCGAAGGTTATGGTCTTATGCGGGGTGAAACGGAGAACAAAATCTGTCTGGTCCTCCACGATGGCTCGATAGCGTGATTCGCTCTGCTCCAGCGCCACCAATGCCTTCTGTCGGGAGAGGTTGGTTATGGCGAGGAACACCACCATGACACCAAGGGGCAACACCATGGCGGAGATGATCAGGATGGCCTTCTTGTATTTGAGATAAAAACTGCGCGGCTTGTTAATGATGATGGAGTCGGGGGGCAGTGATTTTTCCCTGATCTTGAAGCGTCGCAATTCGGTGTAATCGAACATGGGCAGGATGGAGACCTTGGTCACCAGGGGGATGTCGCTTGCCGGCGTTCCCGAGAGTATGCCCACAGCCAACTGTGCGGCTTCCTCGCCCTGCTGCACGCCGCTGGTCACCATGCCCCCCACCGCTCCAATGCCGATGGAGTCGTCCCACAGGGTATACAAAGGGGCGTCGGTGTTTTCCCGCACCATCTTGAACACCTCGCGGGCCGACATGATGCCCCCGATCTTGTCATAGTTGAAGGCCATGTTGATGAGCACGGCGTTCCTGGGAACTCGGGCAAGTGCCTCACGCATCTCCTCGGCATTGTGGCAGGCCAGCCTCTGGAAGTGCACGCGGTTCTCGTATTTCGGGAATATTTCCCAGAAGCGCTTGGAAGTGGCGTTGGCAAGGCTGGAGTAGTCGGTCACCGCCACCACGAGCCTGGTCCTGGGGTGCAGCTTGAGGGCCAGGCTGATGGTCCCCTCGAGGTCGTAATAGGCGATGACGCCGGTGACGTTAACGAACTCCCTGATTTGGGAAGGGTTGAATTCGTTGATGCCGCAGAAGATTACCGGGACTTTGGAGAAGAGCCTGTGGCGCCTGGCCAGGAGGAAGTTGAGGGCCACCTCGTCCACCGCGATTATGGCGTCCAGGTCAAGGTCCTCGTATTTCGATCTGTAGAGCTCCTCGAGAGGGGTGAACACCACCCTTGGGGCATAGCGCAGGGTGTCCAGATACTCCACATACAACTCGGCATTGGGAGCCTCTTTCTGGATGACATGGCGGATTCCGGCCATGATGTTGTCAGTCCAGATGCAGCCCTGATGATAGGAGTGGATCACCAGGATCTTCTTGGGCTCTGGGCTCTCCTCAGCCAGAACCGCCCCGGGAAAGAGGGCGGCAAGGAGGCTGAGCCAGGCTGTGCAGATGAGCACGGCTTTTTTCAGAGAGAGTTCATGCTTGCAAGTAATCACATTGTTTCCATAACAGCGTTTTCTGGCGAATGGGAAGGACGCGGGATCAGTTGACCCCGCTACGTGCTGCGCCGGGGAGTGCCGGGCAGGCAAGGGCGAGCAGCATGCACTGAAGTCAAGCCTCAAAGTCTCACCTTGTCAAGAGATTTGACAAATTTCCCTCTTCTGGATATCACTATTTTAAATAATACTTAACTATATATATGTGTAGCAAATGAGTGATTCCATTCTGACACGATCTATCCGCGTCATCGACGAGGTGAGCAAGAAACCGGAAGGCCTGCGCTTTTCGGATATTGAAGATATCCTGGGCAGACCGAGCCCCTCCACGGTCAGCAAGATTCTGCGGGAACTCACCCAGGCCGATGTGCTGAGCAAGACCCGGGAAGGGCGCTACGTCATCGGCATGAAGACCTATTTCTGGGGCAAGACCGTGGCGGCCCGTGGCGGCCCCATACGGGAAATCCGGGGACAAATGACCCGATTGCACCGAATGTTTCAGGCCTCAGTGAATCTGTTTACCTGCTTCGAAGACCACATGTTTTGTCTGGAAAGCATCATGTCGCCCCAATCACCGGCACTATGGCCCGCGGGAAAAGGGTTGTCTCTGCAGCTGCCGGTGATAGGGTCGATCTTTTTTTTCAGAAATGAGCAGCTTGACGACGATGTCTTTCTTCAGGCCGCATGCGACAACCACAGGCCACGATTGAAGCTCGTGGATGTGCGGGAAATGATCGACAGCGCCAGGCGGGAGTCCATTCAAATGGATCGTGGCCTGTTCTATCCCGGAGTATGCCGCTTTGCCGTGCCGCTACGCGAGCAGGGCAGCGTGACGATGGTCCTTGGAGTCGGCGTGCTCCTGGCCAGGCTCGAAGAGGATGATTCCGGCGATGTGATAATGTCAGCTCTGCGCGAGGCCAAGGAGCGGATCGAAGAGGAGATGAACTCCTAGTCTTTTCAATGTTGCTATCAGCGCGGTGTCCATTTCGGAACATCATAAACAAGATGCAAAGGAGTTCCTCGGATGTCTCAAATTCGGCCGAACATTCTGATAATTCAATGCGACCAACTCGCAGCGTCGGCTCTCCCGTGTTACGGCAACCAAGTGGCCCAATGTCCGAACATGGATTCACTTTCCGAGGACGGGGTGGTGTTCGCCAGTGCATACTGCAACAGTCCTTTATGCGCGCCGTCCCGTTTTTCCATGATGTCCGGTCGCCATTGTTCGAATATCGGGGCTTTTGACAACGGCGCGGAGTTCCCGGCGGACATCCCCACTTTCGCCCACTACCTACGCGCAAACGACTACCGGACAACGTTGTGCGGCAAGATGCACTTTGTGGGGGCGGATCAGCTCCACGGGTTCGAGGAGCGCCTCACCACCGACATCTATCCCGCGGACTATGGCTGGACCCCGGACTGGTCCGATCCCGAGGGGCGATTCGACTGGTGGTACCACAACATGGACAGTGTCACCGGAGCCGGTCCCAACGAGCGCGCCAACCAGATTGACTATGACGACGAGGTGGGGTTCAGGGCCGAGCGACATATCTACGACCTGGCCAGGAGCCGGGATCAGCGCCCCTTTTGCCTTGCCGTTTCCTTCACCGACCCGCATGACCCCTACACCTGCCCCAGAGAGTACTGGGACCGCTATGATCACGACCTGATAGACATGCCCGGAGTCGGACATATTCCCTTTGACCAGTGCGATCCGCACAGCAAGCGGCTGCGCAGGGCTTGCAAGATGAACCGGGGGGGGATGGCTCCGGAGCACATCCGCAACGCCCGGCACGCCTACTACGGTCAGATCAGCTACCTCGACGACAAGATCGGCAGGATTCTGCTGGCCCTTGATGTCACTGGAATGCGTGGGAACACCGTGATCATGCTCACAGCCGATCATGGAGACATGCTCGGGGAGCGTGGTTTGTGGTACAAGATGTCTCTGCTCGAGGGGGCCGCGCGTGTGCCCTTGATCATCAACGCTCCACAGTTGTTTTCCGGAAAACGGGTGAACCCACCGGTATCCCTGGTGGATCTCCTGCCCACACTCCTGGAGTTGGCCTGCGCTCCGGAACAGGAGACCCCTGTCGGGCCCCTGGATGGCAGAAGTCTTATGCCTCTTGCCAGGTATGGGGAAGACCCGGGCAGGGGGGCGGTCATTGCCGAATATATGGGCGAGGGGGCCATCGCTCCCATGATCATGATCAGAGACCAACGGTTCAAGTACATCCATTGCCCTGTGGACCCGCCCCTGCTCTATGATCTGGAGGACGATCCCCAGGAACTGCGCAATCTGGCTGAAACTCCGGCTCATGCGGAACTATTGAAGCAGTTTCAGCAAGCTGTAATACGGCACGTGGATTTGAAGGACCTGGACACAAGGGTCAGGGCCAGCCAGGAGCGGCGAAAGCTCGTTTTCAAGGCGCACATGAAGGGGCGTCACACCTCCTGGGACTATCATCCTCCGTGTAATGCCGCGAACCAGTACATGCGCAACCATCTCGACCTCAACAATGTGGAGGCTGAAGCGCGTTTGCCCGGGTAGGGCGCGTCGGCAAGGGGGGTCATGAGAGCGTTTTCCCTGTTGATAAAACCCGCTGCCGCCGACGGCGACCTGCGCTGTTATTATTGTTTTTGCCTCAAAGAAAAGGCTCTGTACCCGGATTGGCACACACACCGAATGAGCGATGAAATCCTGCGCGCAACTCCGAGGGTGTATTTCGATACCCCACAGCCCGTGTACTCCATGATCTGGCAAGGAGGAGGGCCCAGTCTCATGGGCACCGGGTTTTTCAAGAGCGTCACTGAACTGCAGAAACAGCTGGCTCCCAAGGGTGGCAGAATGGCCAAAGCATCCAGACCAACGCCACGCGCGTGGGCGATTCCCTGGCCGCACACCAGGAATGATACCGTTTCGTGGCCGGTTGCAGCATCGACGGCCCACCGGACCTGAACGACAGATACCGGCGTACGGTGTCCGGACGCCCAGCCTCACACTGGTGCTTCGTGGTCTGGAGACCCTGAGGCGTCACCGTGTCCCGGTGAACGCCGTGACCCTGGTCTCAACCGCCAACGTGGAGCATCCGGCGGGTATTTATTCATTTGTTGAAAATGGGATTCCGCAACATGCGGTTCATCTCCTGCGTGGAGTTCAAGGAACAGGGAGAGTCCTGCCCAGCAGCACTTCAGCGGAACAGCGGGAGCCTTTATTGTTGGAAATGTTCGAGCTGTTGTACAGCATTGAGGACTGGCGTGTCTCTGTAAGGAACTGCGACAGCATTATAGGCTGTCTTGCATTGGATGTTCAAAATGATTGTTGTCTGTGCGAGAGCTGTGATAAATACCTTGTGATGGAATACAACGGCGATGTCTTTTCATGCGACTTCCATGTTTTTGGGGCATCACTTCTCGGAAATATCTATGATGAATATTTATGTTATATTCGTAGTTCCAAGATATACAAGGATTTTGTATAACAAAAACAGCGGATCTCATCAGCATGTCGGAGTTGCGACTATAATTCCGTACGCATGGGAGATTGTCCGAAATTTCGCCTTCAGGACGAGCGTGGAGAACACAGTCTTCTATTCGAGGGCTGGCGCTTTTCCTTCGACACGGCTTGGGAGCGATTGTTGTCCCTGTCACAAATGGTGGCTGCGTGGCAACCTGGTTGGGTCGGGGCACGGCGCTCCGTATCGTTAATTGTAACCCAGGAGGATCTATGAAGTTACCGAAACACATTCTGATGACGTTTCTGGTGTTGTTCCTGTTCTGTTCCAACTCCCTCGCCGCTGACGCCGTTAAATTCGGCGTCCCTCCCTGGCCCGGTGTTACGGTGAAGACCGAAGTGGCCGCGCAAATTTTGCAGACATTGGGCTATCCCTGCGAGCAACTGGAGATCGGCCCCCCCATAGCCTACAACGGCATGGCCAACAACGAAGTGGATGCTTTTCTCGGGGCCTGGGTTCCACAGCAGAATCCCATGCTGGAGCCCTTGCTGAAGAAGGGAAAAGTGGAAGTTGCGCAGACCAACCTGGACGACGCGGTCATCAGCTTGTGCGTTCCGGATTACGCAGCAAAAGCTGGAGTCAAGACATTCGCCGATTTGGACAAGCATGCCGACAAATTCAAGCATCACATCTATAACATTGAAATGGGTTCCTCCATGCAGATTTCCATGGAGGAAATCATCGAGGACGATGTTGTCGGCCTGGGAGACTGGGAGCAGACCAACGTCACCACTCCCATCATGCTCAAGGAAGTACAGAGCAAGTTCAACAGCAAGGAATGGGTGGCCTTTGGGTGCTGGAAGCCGCATTGGATGAATCTGCTGCTGGACATGTCCTATCTCGAGGGTGTGCCGGGCACCGAGAAGTTTGCCAGCAAATCCCGGGTCGAGACCATTGTCCGCAGTGGCCTGAAAAAGGACCGCCCCCAGGTGTATCGATTCCTCAAACAGCTTACCATGGAGTCCGTCACTCAGAGTGAATGGATCATGAAATACGGGAAAAAGGAAATTCCGGCAAAGGACGTGGCTTCGGAATGGATTGCCGCGAACAAGGCCACGGTGGCCACTTGGCTGAAGGGAGTGAAGGCCGCGGACGGCTCTCCGGCCATGGACAAGATAAACGCGTCCTATTGAGGTTGAATCGGTGCAGGGACCTTCCAGGGATGTTTCCCGGGACCGCTGATGGCCATTTGGAATAAAAAAGCGGGGGAAAATTCCCCCGCTTTTTTTCGTACGGTAGGTTGGAAAGGCGGCCCGGATCAGGCGGCGCAAACCCTGTACAAGGGGGAGGGCCACATGACCATGGGGCGTACCCGCAGGGGAAGCCGTGTCGGAAGAGCGGTTCTGGGGTCGCGGATGTCGTATCCTACACTCTTGTACATGCGGAACAACTTGAACGTATCGCGAATTACCCAGAAAAGTTCCAATCCGACGATTCCAAAGATAAGCAGATAAACCATGCCACACCTCCAGTGCTCAAGGCGATACGGCGAGAAAGAAGCGGCTCGTAGCAAAAACGCCGCCAGATTGTCACTGAAATGTAACAATAGAAGTAGACCCTGTCAAGGGAAAATCTTTTGAATAAAGTCTAACATACTTGAATTTATCTACATAATTATGTGAAATTTGGAACAACGTCGCGTGTCGCTCTCTCCTCAGCCCAACAAGCCGGACAAGGTCGACAGGAAAGAGGCAACGTCGTCCTCGGTGGTGTCATAGGAGGTGACGAACCGGCATTCGCTGGTATCGTGATTCCAGACATAGAAGAACCATTGCCTCTGCAATTCCTCGATGATGGCGGTGGGCAGAATGGCGAAAATGTGGTTCGTCTCCACTGGTCTGGTCAGGGATACACCCGGAAGGGCGGAGAGCCCCTCGGCCAGCTTGGCGGCCATGGCGTTTGCGTGGGCCGCGTTTCCTCGCCACAACCCGTTTTCGAGCAGGGCGCTGAACTGCGCGCTCACGTAACGCATTTTCGAG
Organism: Desulfovibrionaceae bacterium; assembly: GCA_963674665.2. Taxonomy (GTDB): domain Bacteria; phylum Desulfobacterota; class Desulfovibrionia; order Desulfovibrionales; family Desulfovibrionaceae. The sequence goes on from CAXXPL010000005.1 coordinate 386,706, forward strand.
ATGAGCTGCATGCTCTGTTTGCGCAGGTATTTGAACACAGCGGCGTGTTCGGCATGGAAAAAGATCACTGCCTCGCCGCACAGCAGCCCGTTTTTCGCTCCGCCAAGGCTGAGGACATCCACGCCCAGGTCACGAGAGGCCTCCCGAAGGCCGGTTCCGAGGGCGGCCGCTGCATTTGCGATGCGGGCGCCATCCATATGCAGAAGCAGGTCGTTGGCGTGGGCAAAGTCAGCGAGCTTTCGAATTTCCTCCGGAGTGTACAGGGTGCCGTACTCCGTGCACTGGGTGATGGATACCACGCGGGGCTGGCTGCTGTGTTGGAAGCCTTTTACATGCAGCTGGGGGCGGATCGCCTCGGGGGTTATCTTGCCGTTTTCAGCCAGAAGAGGCACGAGCTTGCACCCGGTGAGCAACTCGGGAGCACCGCATTCGTCAACGTTTATGTGTGCACTCACCGCGCAAAGGACGCTGTTGAACGAACTGGTCAGGGCCTTGAGCGAGAGTACGTTGGCGCCGGTGCCCGTGAGCACGAAAAAAGGCTCGCAATCCTCGCCGAACTCTTGGCGCAACAGTTTTTCGGCCTTTTCGGTCCATGGGTCGTTGCCATAGGCCACGGCATGCCCTTCGTTGGCTTCCTGGATGGCCTGAAGAATTCTTGGGTGGATGGGAGCGTTGTTGTCTGATGCAAAAGAACGCATGAGATCACCTTTGTGTTGAAAATGTGATGATATTACATACTGCAGGAGGGCTTGACTATACCATGTGAGTCCGGGACGCAATCGCTCCGGCCTTGCGGTCGAGCTTCCGGCTGAGGAGGAAGCCCTTGGTTCGGCGTTTCAGAGTTTACGCGGACTTCAGCAAGGGGAGCAACTTGGCGTATTCATGGTCGAAACAGCCCTGCGCCCCGGTTGCGGGCGATGTGTCCAATGTTTTCAGGGTGCGCTCCATGGTCTCGATAGTATCCCCGCAAGAAGAAGTGCCAATGGTGCGAAGCTGGTTCTTCAAGGTGTGGGCGGCCTGCCGCCCCTCCTCCAACGCACCGGTTTCCAGTGAAGTACGCAAAGCTTGGAGAAACAGGGGGTGTTGCTCCATGAATATGGACAACACTTCTCGAAAACTTTCCTGTCGTTTCCCATGATGGAGAGGGCGGTCCGGGTATCCAGAAGTGCCGAGTCCCCCTGGTGAAACGTAACGGAGCAAAGTGATCGTATGTCGGACAGGGTTGGGGGCCTGTCCAGCACCACACCGGTACCGGCTTCTATGAGTGCGCTTCCGACACCTCCGGTGGCTCCGTCCGCCAAGACAACCACCATACGAGGCCTGGGGTGAAACAGGGCGATGACATCCTTTGCCGTGTTGTCCGCTGCGGAGAGCTGCGGCAGATGCAGAAACACCATGTCCCAATCCGATTCTTGCGGAAAGGGGGCGGTATCTCTTTTCCTGGAAAACGCGCAGCAGGGAACTCTGGGTTGAAGGGGGCAGGTCTCCGACTTCGTCGAAGAAAAGAACGCCCGTGTCCGCCAAGGAGATGAGCCCCCCGTTCTTGTCCGTGGCTTCGGTAAAGGCACCGCGTTCATGGCCGAAAAGAATGCTATCCGTCAGGGAATCGGGAATGTTGGCGCAGTCCGCCACCACAAAGGGAGCCGCGTGCTGTCGGCTGTTGCTGTGGAGCGCCTTGGCGATGAGCTTCTTGCCGGTCCCTGTTTCGCCCCTGATGAGTATGTTCCCGTTGCGCGTTGCCGCTTGCGCCACCTGCATGAGGCAGGACAGGAATTTGGAATCGTTCCCGACCAGACCTTCACGTTTAAGCAGAATCAGGTCCGGATTTTTTACGGTGTGCTCACGAAATTGCAACACTCGTTGCAGAATGAGGCGAATTGTATTGGCGTTCAATGGTTTTTGGAGAAAATACCACGCACCGTTGCCTACAGCCAATTCAGCGGCGTCCGGAGTGTCCTCGCCCGTGATGATGATTACCCCGGGAATCCCTTTGCTCTCCGGGAATTCGTGGAGACTATTCGAACCGCTCGAGTCAGGAAGGTTCACATCCAGAAAGACAACGTCGTACTCATGCAGCATCGCCTTTTTCAGGCCAGTGGCGAGGCAGTTGGCAAAATCGCAGGAATAACCGAATTTATCGATAATTAGCTCAAACTGACGACAGACAAGAGGATCATCGTCCACCATTAGAATTGTGGCTGTCCGGGAGCCATTTATGTCTGTCATGATTCGATCCGGATTGGAGTCCAAGATAGAGAAATTTTACCATTGACACAATGAAATGTGGGAGAGATGCTCCATAATTCCATGCTGGATGTCAAATCGCTCTTATCTCATGTACATGGCACGGGAGATCATCACTGTGAGAACATGGAACATCCGGACATGGGCATACGGCAACTGCGCGCAGAGCATGCCGTTTGAGCGGGGAGCATCGGTGTTCATAAAAAGAATATGAAAACAGGATGTTATGAAGAACCATGCCAGGGTCTGCCCACTTGCTGCGCATAGTGGTCCAAGGAGTGTGTGCAGGATTTTTTCAGCTGCGAATATTGGTCAAAAAATCATTTTGTGTAACAATTTTGTATATTTTTGGTTGCCTTGCCGTGTTTAATTGATGTATTATTTTATAGGCCGATATTTGTTGTCATTGTTGGAAAATCAAGCCGTAATTGCAGTGGGTCAAGAGGTGGTGAAATGTTGAAGCTCGTCGCGAATCGAACCGTCAGGAAGCGTTTTGGTGATCTGCTTGTCGATGCCAATGTGATAACGCGACAAAATCTGGACGACGCCCTCCTGGAGCAACAAAGCAGCAAAAAAAAAAATTGGAGACCTGCTCATTGAGCACGGTGTGATCAGTGAGCGTCAGATAGCTGATTTTTTGGCAAAACATCTTCGGGTACGCCGCCTGAACATTGAAAAATACAAGGCGCGGCCGGAGCTGACCGCCATATTACCCCACGATCTTGCCGTGAGAACCAATGCGGTGCCCTTGCTCCGCAAGGGTTCGCTGCTGTTGGTGGCCACAATGGACCCCACGGACATTTCCGCCACGGACGAGCTGCAGCAGGAGACCCGCCTGGAGATCGAGAACGTCATCTGCACCCGCGAGGAGTTTCGTCAGATTTTCGAGACCCTGTATACCGTCTCGTTCGCCCCTAACGAGGACAAACTGCTGGACCTGGAGTCCTACATCGAGGCCGAGCAGGAGGTGGAGACCCGGGAGCTTGAGGAAGAGGCCATGAACCTCACCTCGCTGCAGAATCTTGCGGAGGGCGCTCCGGTCATCAAGCTCGTGAACAACATTCTTCTGCGGGCCGTGAAAGAGGGCGCCAGCGACGTCCACATCCGGGCTGTGCGCAACAATGTACAACTGCAGATGCGCATCGATGGCAAACTCAAGGATTTCAACGCATTCCCGAAGCATTATTTTCAGCCAGTGGTTTCTCGCGTCAAGCTCCTGTCCAAGTTGGACATCTCCGTGACCCGGGTGCCTCAGGACGGGCGGTTCTCCTTCCGCGCCGGTGAGCAGGAGGTCAGTGTGAGAACCTCCACCATCCCGACGCTCTATGACGAAAAAATCGTGCTGCGTCTGCACGCCCAGGGCAAGCGGCATTTTTCCCTGGACGACCTGGGCATCGGGGAGCGTGAGCAACTCCTGCTCAGACGCGCCATGGTCAAGCCCTACGGCATGATTTTGACCACCGGCCCCACGGGCAGCGGAAAGACGACGCTGCTCTACACCCTCATGGACATGATCCATGAGCCGGGCATCAACATCATGACCCTGGAGGACCCCATCGAGACGCGGGTGGACTACATGACCCAGATACAGCTCAACACCAAGGCGGGCATGACATTTGCCGGCGGGCTGCGCTCGATTTTGCGTCAGGACCCGGACGTGATAATGGTGGGCGAGATTCGGGATATGGAAACGGCGAAGATCGCCATCGAGTCCAGCATGACAGGGCACAAGGTGCTCTCCACCCTGCATACCAACGACTCCACCGGCGCGGTGACCCGTTTCATCGAGATGGGGATAGAGCCCTTCCTCATCTCCAACACCGTGCTCGTGGTGGCGGCCCAGCGTCTCTTGCGCAGGATATGCCCCCACTGTATCGAGCCCTATCCGGCAAAGAGGAAGCAACTGCGGATAATGGGCATGGAGCAGGAGCAGAAGGTCGTGTTGCACCTGTTCAGGGGAAAGGGGTGCTCCTATTGCGGAAACAGCGGCTACAAGGGGCGTGTCGGGGTGTTCGAGGTCTTGGACGTGGACGAATCCGTGCAGCAGATGATCATCAAGCGCGCGTCGGCGTTCGAGATCCGGCAGGCGGCCATCAAGTCCGGCAGCCTGCATACCCTGCAAAGCGATGCCGCGAAAAAGGTCCTGCAGGGGCTCACCACTTTCGAAGAGTTTGTTTCCGTGGCACTGTAGGCAAGGCGATTTGTCCGGGCTCTCCCTTCGAGCCCCGGAGCGGTCATGGTGTTTGCCTCAGCTCCCGTGATTTTGGGACGTGAAAACGAAAAAGAGACTCCATGAAGATAACCAACACCGGCGGTATCCCTGATTCATGCATGATCAACATGTTCGTGGCCAGGCAGCCCATCTATGACAGCAATCTCAAGATTTGGGGGTATGAGCTGTTCTTCCGCAACAGCTCCCAGGAAGAGGCGGTGGAACTCGAAGATCCGGACCTTGCGACCGCCTCGGTCATCATTGACGGCTTTCCCCTGGCCCTGGCCGGGCTTAAGAACAACCGCCGTCTGGCCATCAACTTCACCCGCAAGATGCTCCTGGATGGGCTTTACGACTCCCTGCCTCCGGAGCGTTGCGTTGCCGACATCCCGTCGCAGTTCAACGATCCGAGCTACCTGAACGCCTGCCGCAAGCTCAAGGATGACGGATATCTCGTGGCTGTCCAGGTGCCGGCCAAGGGCGAGCTTCTGCGGATGGCGGACATCATCAGGTTCGATGTCCAGAGGTACAAGAACGTGGACTTCAACAAGGCCGCAAAGCAGCTCAAATCGCTTAAGGCGCGGCTGCTGGCCCAGCGCATCGAGACCAAAACGACCTTCATGCGGTTGAGGGAGCTGGGTTTCGACCTCTTTCAGGGGTATCTGTTCAGCAAGCCCGTGATCTTCCCCGGGCAAAAGCCCAACATGACGGGCATGGCCAAGATCAGGATCCTCGGGGAACTGGCGGATGATGATTTCGATGTCCAGAAGCTGGCGCAGATGATCTCTTCCGACGTGGGGCTGAGCTACCGTCTACTGCGTTTCATCAACTCCCCCTATTTCGGACTTAAGCAGGAAATCGCCTCCATCTCCCACGCCATTTCCCTGCTGGGGCAGCAGCGCCTGCGCCATTGGGTCATGGCCGCGGTGTTGTCCGACGTCTGTTCGGACCAGAGAACCCAGGAGATCTATTTCATCTCCCTCAAAAGGGCGCGGCTGATGGAGCTGCTGGCGGAGAGATCCTCGAAGCTCAAGGGCAACGAGGACAGCCTGTTCATGCTCGGCCTGTTCTCCATGCTCGACGCCCTGCTCTGCAACGACATGGCCACCATCATCCAGCAGATGGGACTCAGGGAGGAGATAGCCCAGGCTCTTTGCGGAGCGGACAATGCCATGGGGCATCTGCTGCGCCTCATCGAGGACATGGAGGAGGGCAACTGGGATACCCTCATGCCGGAGCTCGCCAAGTACGGCATGAACATGGCGGATGTGGCCATTTCCCACAACATGGCCATCCTCTGGGCCTCGGAGATGTCCTCCAACATGGAGTGCGGCCACGAGGACGTGGCCTGATCAGGGGTGGGATAAAGACAGGTTGTAATGCTTTTTTTATCATACCTTTCGATTTCTCAGGCTATAAAGAATTCTCCAGAATGTCTTGCCATTTTAAGGAATTATGTAATTCTTTCAATAGAAGTATTGTTCTAAAAACGGCTAAGTGAGCAAGGAGCTCTCCTGCGGCTCCTCCACGCTCTACGAATACGCCTACGACTCCCTGGGCCGCCTCACAGAGGTCACGGCCAATGGCTAGATCAAGGAGGAGTACGCATACGGCGCCAATGGCGCGCGCTCCCTGGAGACAAACGCCTGGCGCGGGATTACTGACCGCTCCTACTCCTATGCCTCGGACCACCGCCTGCTCCAGGCCGGGGATACCAATACCAATCAGAGCGCATACGGCGTAACGGCGCGCTCAGGCTGTTTTCGCAGCACTGCCACGCCTTTGGCGTGGCGATTTGCATAACTCAGAGCACGAAAATTTCATTTTCTGCTCTGAGTAAGACGAATACGACGCCGATGGCTTCCTGACCAGCAAGACCGTTGACGGCGAGACCACCACCTATACCTACGCCTCCACGGGCGAGTTGCTTGCCGTTGGCCTTCCGGACGGCACCACCATTGCCTATGAAAACGACGCCCTTGGCCGACGCGTTGCCAAGTACAACTGAGATCCAAAATGTATAACATTTTGATGATCGAAGGGGTAAGAACGGCCACGCCAAAGGCGGGGCACAGCGGCGCAGCCGCCGGAGCGCGCCTTTCAATTTTATGCGCTCCGCGTTATACACAAATGGCGTGGTAACAGAAAAGTACCTATGGCAGGGGCGTACGCAGCTCCTGGCCCTGTTTAGAGCATCTCAAGCTTGAAAAGCTCTAGATGCTCTTATGCATTTGCTGGAATAATGAGACATTATTCCAGCAGTGAGCCTTGCTTCAAGGCGAAAATGCGACAACGCCGACGGCTCTTTGAAATCCCGCTTCGAATACGCGGACAGCCGCCTCCCCGTCTCCGGAACCATTGACGGTACGCGCTACTACTTTGCCTACGACCAGGTCGGCTCCCTGCGTGCCGTGGCCGATGCCAGCGGCACCGTGGTCAAAACTGTGACCTATGACTCTTTCGGCAATGTGCTGGAGGATACCAACGAAGCGTTTGAGGTACCTTTCGGCTTTGCCGGTGGCCTGTATGACGCTGACACTGGATTGGTAAGGTTTGGTTTCAGGGATTATGATGCTGAGGTGGGCAGGTGGACAGCCAAGGATCCTTTAGGATTTGGTGGGGGCGATAGTGATCTGTATGGGTATTGTGAAGGGGATCCGATTAATTGGATGGATCCTGAAGGGCTCTTTATTGCGCCCTTGGGATTAACTACGGATCTCGGACATCCTGCCCCACCTAGCTATTTTGATTCAGATTGCTTTATCAAATGCCTATTTGAAGACAAATTGTTTAAACGCGCCTTTGCATTGTCACCTTTAGGATTACTCAATTTAAAATCAATGGAAGAAATTATTAAAGCATTATCACGTTCAGGGAAAAAGGGTTCAATTTGGACAAGTATCGATAAAAATTGGCCTAATTTTCCGGGTGCTAATCCAGGAGGTGGATGGAAAAGGGAAGCGGGCAAGATAAAACGGGGAAAACCTGTCGGCCGATTAGGCGCTGCTTCAACTGTGGCCAGTTTTATTGGCACTGCTTATATGATAGTACGCATAATACATTGTTATGCGCGTTGCGTAAAAACTCCATGCCCAAACGAGTCGTAGTATGTTCTCTGACTATGTGATTACTGCTGTCATATTAATTGCTTTTTTCATTTGCATGGAGAAAATAAATAGGCCAAGCACAATATTGTATAAAGTGGCTGGTGACATTATTGTGTCAAAACTATCGAGAAGACCAGAACTTCCAATAATGGAAGTCCTCGCTACCTGTGCCTTGCCAAACCATCTCTACCAAGAGGCAAGCTTTCTTCTTCTTCAACTGGGGGCTATTTTGGGGCAGTCTTCTAATAAATTCAGACCTGATGACAAATTTGAAGAGCTACTGGCGGTATACAGGACAGATTTCACGGAATATTATCAACAAATATGGGATAAACAGGGATACCAAGATTCTCTTGAAGTTTTTTGGGATGATGTTGATAATTTTTTGATGAAATATACTTGCGTAAAGAGATTGAGAAAGGCGTATGAAGCTATTAATTTTCAGCCCAAAGATGAAACAGAAAGAATCGATCATTATTTTAACATGACTTTATGTGAACTATTGAATTTCTATGCTCCATTAGTAATTATGCCATCTAAATAAGCTTAAACATTTTTAAAATGTATAATATCTGCAATAGTTCCTGCTTAACTGACATGATTGCAAAATTATGACGTTTTATATGTTATAATATAACGCTTTCGCAGCAGTCCTGGCAGCGAGACCCGATAAAATACTGTCAACGGCACCGAGTTCGACACCTGGGAAGTGGAGCGCGACAACGCGGGCCGCATAACCAGCAAGACCGAGACCCTGAACGGCTCCTCCACGCTCTACGAATACGCCTACGACTCCCTGGGCCGCCTCACAGAGGTCACGGCCAATGGCGAGATCAAGGAGGAGTATGCAAACGGCGCCAATGGCGCGCGCTCCCAGGAGACAAACGCCTGGCGCGGTATTGAGGAGCGCTCTTACTCCTATGGCGCGGACCACCACCTGCTCCAGGCCGGGGACATTACGTTTGAGTATAACGCCGACGGCTTCCTGACCAGCAAGACCGTTGACGGCGAGACCACCACCTACACCTACGCCTCCACAGGCGAGCTGCTCGCCGTGGGCCTCCCGGACGGCAGCACCATTGCCTACAAGAACGACGCCCTTGGCCGACGCGTTGCCAAGTACAACTGAGATCCAAAATGTGTAACATTTTTATGATCGAAGGGGTAAGAACAGCCACGCCAAAGGCGGGGCACAGCGGCGCAGCCGCCGGAGCGCGCCTTTCAATTTTATGCGCTCCGCGTTATACGAAAATGGCGTGCTAACAGAGAAATACCTATGGCAGGGGCGCACGCAACTCCTGGCCATTTACAACGCCGACGGCTCTTTGAAATCCCGCTTCCTGTATGCCGACGCCCGCATGCCCGTGGCAATGGAAGCCGACGGCCAGACCTATTACCTGGCCTGCGACCAGGTCGGCTCCCTGCGCGCCGTTGCCAATGCCAGCGGCACAGTGGTCAAGACCGTGACCTACGACTCCTTCGGCAATGTGCTGGAAGACAGCAATGAAACACTTGCGGTGCCCTTCGGCTTTGCCGGTGGACTGTATGACGCTGATACAGGGCTGGTGCGCTTTGGGTACCGTGATTATCAGGCGGAGGTGGGAAGGTGGACCTCCTAAGAACGAATCGGGTTTGGTGGTGGAAATAATGATCTATACAATTATTGCGGATACGACACCATACAACGTAATGATCCTACAGGAATAATAGCCGTTGCAGATGATGTTATTATTATCTATGGAACGATACTTCTATTAGGTGGTGCGACACACTATTTATTAGAAATAATAAGTAATAATTCTGGATCTGCTTCTTCTGATAAGCCCAGCGAAGATTGTAGCAAGCGTCCATGTGGGCCGGATACAAGACCAGAAGCCTACGCAAAGGCTTTGGCTTGGGCTTTAATGGGAGATGGTTCTGGAGAGATTGAACCCTGGACAGATTATACTGGAAGGAAAGACCAAGAACATAATTAAAATTATTGGCATGTTAAGGACTTAGGTGATTTTGGAGCAAAAGATACAAACTCCAAAGCTCGGTGGCAGAATCACCCAGACGGACATCCTCTGCTTCCGGATGAAGAACATCATCTTTGTCCGCATTTTCACGCGGTTAGTCCGAATGGCGAGAAAAGAATTTTTAAATATATGCCAGGAACATAGTATTGAGATACGCAATAACAGTATTTTTTTGTTGCTTTCGGTGTGATGTAAGATAATGCTATAGCCAGTAGTACTGGAGAGCCATGCAGGGAATCTATTTTTATAACGACATCGACTATGTTTCTCAGTTTATTCAAACTAGGAAGGATATTAGTGAGCTAGCATGTTTTATCCTTTCTTATCGAGCTCTTAATGGTGAGGTAGGATTTAATGTGGATGGTCTCTCGTTGCAGCTTTTGGGAAATATTTTACAAAAGGCTGTTGGGTGGTATCCATACGAGAACAGGTTGCGTAGTTTTTCCGAAAATCATGACCAAAACCCGGAGGCTTTCATAGCATCATTATATAGACATACTGCGCTTCCTGCTGCGACAACACGTATAACTTACCATAACCCTTGCGAGGAATTTTTTGATACAACATCCTGGATGTATCATGAAATTTCGCTGCTGCCCTCTTTTGACAGAGAATTGGTTTACTCACGAATACCAAAACTGCTTCCCGCATGTGAATACATTGTAATTTGGAAAATAGGGAACATGGAACCACTTGTTTTTACTAATAAATGCGATGTTTTTCTTGAATGGATAGAGATGGAGTGTGTCAAAAACAGTCTACAACTTACACAAGTGTATTCCGAGTTTCAACTTCCTCAATGGTGATATTGGCGATAAGTAGCATTTCACAATTTAATTTGAATAGCAAATTAGTAAAAACTTGAAATCCAGTAACCACAGTACTTACCTTAACGATGCGGTTGTTATGAATAAATCAGTTTTCAGCCAGCAGTTGTTTTTCTACTTTGATGTAGATGTTATATCTAATATTGCAGAAATTAATCAGAATAATGAGTTATCTTGTTTGAGATTTGTGTATAGATCAAAGAGTGGAAATGTTGGTTTCGAAGTTGATAGTATCGCAGGAAGGCTATGGATGAATTTTATACAAAATGCTATGGCGTGGTGCCCTGCGAAAAATAGGCTTTGTTCTTTCTCTGAATTCCCAAATCAAAATCCATATCTTTTTCTCATGTCTCTTTTAGTTTTAGCTGATTATCCAACCACAACTACTTTTATTACTTATCACTATCCCATTCAAAACATCGGTAATATGAACTTGTTACATTCTGAATTATCTAAAATTTCTATTCAAAAACGAGAGGAAATTTATTCTTGTTTACCTAACTTATTGTCGCTATTCGAGCACATAATAATTTGGAATATTACAGATATGGAACCTTTAGTTTTTACAAAAAACAGTGAGTCATTTGTTAACTGGGTAAAATACTTATGCATTTGCAACAGCATACAGTTTGTTGAAGCAGAAGCATTATCTCAATTACCCATATGGTAAATTGCAGCTACATAAATATTAACTTCAGTTATGTTTTAGCCTATACCCATACAATCGAGTTCTAATTTTTTCTAACTGTCGACAATAGCTCACGAACAATGGCCAGTTTCTTACGGTGGACGACGCACTGCACACTTGTCCGTGAGCGATGTGGACAGCGGCGGCGCCCTGGCCCTGAGCCGCGCGTTCACGCAATTCGGGGAGCAGTCCGGCAGTTCAGTGACTGTCAATGGCAGCGAGCTCTTTGCCTGGGAAGTGGAGCGCGACAACGCGGGCCGCATAACCAGCAAGACCGAGACCCTTAACGGCTCCTCCACACTCTACGAGTATGCCTACGACTCCCTTGGCCGCCTCACAGAGGTCACGGCCAATGGCGAAATCAAGGAAGAGTACACCTACGGCGCCAATGGCGCGCGCTCCCTGGAGACAAACGCCTGGCGCGGCATCGAGGATCGCTCCTACTCCTATGGCGCGGACCACCGCCTGCTCCAGGCCGGGGATACTACCTACGAATACGACGCCGATGGTTATCTGACCAGCAAGACAGTTGACGGGGAGACCACCACCTACACCTACGCCTCCACAGGCGAGCTGCTCGCCGTTGGCCTTCCGGACGGCAGCACCATTGCCTACAAGAACGACGCCCTTGGCCGACGCGTTGCCAAATACAACTGAGATCCAAAATGTGTAACATTTTGATGATCGAAGGGGTAAGAACGGCCACGCCAAAGGCGGGGCAAAGCGGCGTAGCCGCCGGAGCGCGTCTTTATCTTTTATGCGCTCCGCGTTATATGTGGATGGGGTGGTAACAGAGAAATATCTATGACAGGGGCGCACACAGCTCCTGGCCGTGTACGACGGCTCCGGTTCTTTGAAATCCCGCTTCCTGTATGCCGACGCCCGCATGCCCGTGGCAATGGAAGCCGACGGCCAGACATACTACCTGGCCTACGACCAGGTCGGCTCCCTGCGTGCCGTGGCCGATGCCAGCGGCACCGTGGTCAAAACCGTGGCCTATGACTCCTTCGGCAATGTGCTGGAAGACAGTAACGGGAGCCTTGCCGTGCCTTTCGGTTTTGCTGGTGGTCTGTATGATGCTGATACCGGCTTGGTGCGGTTTGGGTACCGTGACTATGACGCGGAGGTAGGGAGATGGACGGCCAAAGATCCTATAGGATTTGGTGGGGGTAGTCACGACATTTATCAATATTGCCTATATAACCCGATTACATTGGAAGACTTTTCTGGACTAAATGAAGAAGAATGCACTGGTGCTAAATGCATCGATAAATGTTTTGATGTGCAAAATTCCATTGATGACTTTGGAGATTTAGTACAATCATGGTTTGATGAATATGCAAAGGATATGAGAAATCGGATTCCTCAAGATGTTCATAATGAACATACAAATGCTATGAATGTTGCAGCGTTTGGTTTAGAATCTCTTGGTAATATGTATAATGGATTATTTTGGACTTCATCAAGAACAACTCTGACTGTTTGCATAATCACCTGCATTTTTTTAAATGCTCAAGGTGACTCTGGTACAACAAGGTAGGTTTTATATGGTTGTCACAAAACGATTAATTGCCATTGTTATGACGTTAAATCTTATCTTTGTTCTTTTAGCCGTCTACTTTTGCTTTTTCTTTGAGATTACTGAGGATTTGTTCGTTGTTGCAATTGCATTAATACTTATTTCTATAGCATCATCACTTTGTATAGGAATACTGTTATTTAAGCAAAAATCAGTCAAAGTGCTTTCAAATGTGGCGTCATTAATGGCAATAATTATTTTCTGTCTTCTGTTTGTCATCATAGGAACCATTCCACTTGATTCTATTGGCATTTCGCGCAAAACAACTGGTGTAGTTATTTTATTACTCCCTGTTTTATATTATATTTCTCTTAAATTTTTAAAATACCTTAGCCGTAATTCTTAATTACACTTTAATACCTTAAATACCGCCCTGGCCTGGCCCGGGGGCGAGACCCACACCTTTGTCTATGACACGGGCGGTCTGCTCACCACCTACACCGACCCCAGGGACAACGCCTACACCTATCTCTACAACGACTACGGACATGTCATCGACGCCGAGGACCCCGCAGGGGGGCATTGGCAGTACGATCAATATACCACTGACCAGGGTGTCACCACCACCGTGCTCTCCGCGGAGGGGCAGCTCACCACCTATGAGGACGGCAATGAAGGGGGCGCGCTCAAATCCACAATCACCGCCCCTGACGGCAGCGTCTCCGAGTACTACCGCAGCGAGGACGAGCTGTATGTGAGCAAGGAGCTCTCCTGCGGCACCTCCCTGGACTTCTATTTTGACCTCGATCCCGAGTACAAGACCCCGTACCTGGCCACCGGCGTCACCTCCACGGAGAGCGGCCTGAGCCGCGTCATGGGGCAGCTGCGGGAATACCTGGATGACGACGAGGACGGCGCCTATGACAGGATCGTGGACACGCGCACGCTCAATGGCAGGACCTACACCCTGGAGGAGAATATCGGCGCCGGCGTGATCACCGCCACCTCCCCGGAGGGGCGCGTCTCCACCGAGACCTTGACACCGAAACCCTGCTGACCCGGGAAAAGGGCATTACCGGGCTCTACCCAACCACCTATGCCTACGACTCCCGTGGCCGTATCACATCAGCGGCCAGAGGGGGCGACACGGACCAGCGCACCGTGAGCTTCACCTATGACGATGACGGCAACCTGGCCACGGTCACCGACCCCCTGGAGCGCGTCACCAGCTTCACCTACGACGCCAATGGCCGCCGCACCGGCATCGTGCGCCCGGACAGCTCCACCATAGACTTTGGCTACGACAACAACGGCAACCTCACCAGCCTCACCGTGCCCAACGCCTCGGAGCACACTTTCGGCTATTACTGAGAGCACAAAATGTGAAGCATTTTGTAGCTCGAAGGCATAAGAACGGGACCGCCGAAGGTGGGACCCAGCGGCGCAGCCGCCGGAGCGCGATGCTAATTCTTTTGCGCTCCGAGTAATAAACCGAGGTCAACCGCAACAGCCAGTACGACGTGCCCGCGGACTCCGGGCTCTCGGAAAACATCTACCATTACTACTGTGACAACGACCGCCGCCCCAGTCTACACGGTCGCGCACGGTCATGCCCTCGGGCAACGAGATCGTGAACTCCTATGGCACCGGCAAGCTCCAGTCCATCCAGACCCCGGAAGGCGAGACCACCTTCACCTACTTCTGCGGCTCAAAAGTGCAGTCCATCACCCGGGGCGACGAGGCCATGGCCTTTACTTACGATGGCTCCCTGCTCACGTCCCTCAGCCAGACCGGCGAATTGAACGCCACCCTGGAGTTCGCGTATAATAGTGATTTCGACATAACCTCCCTCACCTATGCCGGGGGCGCTGTCCTGTACTCCTATGACAACGACGGCCTGCTCACCGGCGCCGGAGACTTCACCATCGAACGCGACGCGAACAATGGCCTGCCCCTCGCGGTGAGCGATGAGGACAGCGGCGGCGCCCTGGCCCTTAGCCGCGAGTTCACGCAGTTCGGGGAGCAGGCCGGCAGTTCAGTGACCGTCAATGGCACCGAACTCTTTGCCTGGGAAGTGGAGCGCGACAACGCGGGCCGCATAACCAGCAAGACCGAGACCCTGAACGGCACCTCAACACTCTATGAGTATGCCTACGACTCCCTTGGCCGCCTCACAGAGGTCACAGCCAATGGCGCAATCAAGGAGGCGTACACATACGGCGCCAATGGCGCGCGCTCCCTGGAGACAAACGCCTGGCGCGGCATCGAGGATCGCTCCTACTCCTATGGCGCGGACCACCGCCTGCTCCAGGCCGGGGACATTACGTTTGAGTATAACGCCGACGGCTTCCTGACCAGCAAGACAGTTGACGGCGAGACCACCACCTACACCTACGCCTCCACAGGCGAGCTGCTTGCCGTAAGCCTCCCGGACGGTAGCACCATCGCCTACGAAAACGACGCCCTTGGCCGACGCGTTGCCAAGTACAACTGAGATCCAAAATGTGTAACATTTTGATGATCGAAGGGGTAAGAACAGCCACGCCAAAGGCGGGGCACAGCGGCGCAGCCGCCGGAGCGCGTCTTTATCTTTTATGCGCTCCGCGTTATACGTAAACGGCGTGGTAACAGAGAAATACCTATGGCAGGGGCGCACGCAGCTCCTGGCCGTATACAATGCCGACGGTTCTTTGAAATCCAGATTCGAATACGCGGACGATCGTCTTCCCATATCCGGAACTATTGGCGGCATGCGCTACTACTTTGCCTACGACCAGGTCGGCTCCCTGCGCGCTATGATCGATGGCAACGGCACTGTGGTCAAGACCGTGACCTACGACTCATTCGGCAATGTACTGGAGGATAGCAATGAAGCGCTTGCGGTTCCATTCGGATTCGCTGGTGGTCTGTATGATGCTGATACCGGCTTGGTGCGGTTTGGGTTCAGGGATTATGACGCAGAGGTGGCGAGATGGACTGCCAAGGATCGCATAGGTTTTGCTGGAGGGGATAGCGATCTTTATGGGTACGTCCAAAGTGATCCGCTAGATAAAATCGATGATTTAGGACTTTATGTTGTGCCTTTTGTAGGTGAAGTAGGTCCAAGAGGTATTAATTATTATGATCCTTACTACCAACCGCCTCAGCCTTGGTCACCACCAAAAGGTCCTTTTGGACCCAAGTGTGGTCCCGAAGGATCAAATCTAGCTACTTGGATTCCAGATTCGATTCCTGATGCATGTGAAAAACATGATAAGTGTTATGATGAATGTGCTAAAGCGTGTGAAGATTACTCTTGTAAGCAACGATGTGATTATAAACTCATGTGGGATTCTATTATATACGGCACTGCAACATACTTTGGTGGTAAAGACGCATATGATGCAGCAAAAGAAAAATATGGTTGTCCTAAACCTGATTAATAGTATTTTTCAGTATATTGCTCGGGTCATCCTTTTGATTACAGGCTTGGGAAATGCTATCAGTATTGTATGGTTCTTACAAAGCATTAGTGTTTTTGATTTCTGGATAAATTTATGTCTTGGATTATCGGGTGTTTTTTGCTGTTTCATTAATCTTAAACAGAAAAAGCAAAGTATTATTTTTTTTTGGCTCATTTTCTTAACAGTTGGAATTTTAGGAGCCTCGCTGAAATTGTACCAGTATCTCAATAGTGACTTATCCTTACAAGGAGGAGAGTTATACATTATTATACTCTTTTGCTTTCTGTTAACGACTTTTAACTTACTAAAGCAGAAAGCGCGTGAACGAGATCGGGAGTAAATAGTCAGCCCGATACAAGCTTGTTTAGCATTGCTTAGATCACAGTAAGTTTGCGTTGTCTTCCAAACTCGAAAGAGAGCCACAGGGCCAGAAGCATAAAAATACCTCAGTTTTCGGCCTCCATTTCGCGAAGTTGAACGCCGAGCACGCCAAGAATAAATTGATGGGGCACCGAGAATACCTTTGACGAAATTTCGCGCCATGCTGGGTCATGCTTCACAGGCACAATCACCGACTCGGTTCCAGCCTAGCGACGGGAACTCCACCAGGCTTTTCGTCATTGATGGGGCTTGCCGCTTTTCTTGGGCTTACCTGGGATCAAAATATTCGTGTCACCAACTTATTCCGTCTTCTGTAGCCTCGGCCGGGATCATTCCTGCGCACGCGGTGATGATCCGATGATCGAGAGCCAGGCCCTTGCCCTGAGCCGTGAATTCACGCAATTCGGGGAGCAGTCCGGCAATTCGCTTACTGTCAATGGCAGCGAACTCTTTGCCTGGGAAGTGGAGCGCGACAACGCGGGCCGCATAACCAGCAAGACAGAGACCCTGAGCGGCTCCTCCACGCTCTACGAGTACGCCTACGACTCCCTTGGCCGTCTCACAGAAGTCACGGCCAATGGCGAAATCAAGGAAGAACATGCATACGGCGCCAATGGCGCGCGCTCCCTGGAGACAAACGCCTGGCGCGGTATTGAGGAGCGCTCTTACTCCTATGGCGCGGACCACCGCTTGCTTCAGGCCGGAGATACCAATACCAATCAGAGCGCATACAGCGTAACGTCGCGCTCAGGCGGCTTTCGCCGCCCTGCCACGCCTTTGGCGTGGCGATTTGCATAACTCAGAGCACGAAAATTTCATTTTCTGCTCTGAGTAATACGAATACGACGCCGACGGCTTCCTGACCAGCAAGACAGTTGACGGCGAGACCACCACCTACACCTACGCCTCCACAGGCGAGCTGCTTGCCGTGGGCCTCCCGGACGGCAGCACCATTGCCTACGAAAACGACGCCCTTGGCCGACGCGTTGCCAAGTACAACTGAGATCCAAAATGTGTAACATTTTGATGATCGAAGGGGTAAGAACGGCCACGCCAAAGGCGGGGCACAGCGGCGCAGCCGCCGGAGCGCGTCTTTATCTTTTATGCGCTCCGCGTTATATGTGGATGGGGTGGTAACAGAGAAATACCTATGGCAGGGGCGCACACAGCTCCTGGCCGTGTACGACGGCTCCGGTTCTTTGAAATCCCGCTTCCTGTATGCCGATGCCCGCATGCCCGTGGCCATGGAAACAGGCGGGCAGACATACTACCTGGCCTGCGACCAGGTCGGCTCCCTGCGCGCCGTTGCCAATACCAGCGGCACAGTGGTCAAAACCATAACCTACGACTCCTTCGGCAATATGCTGGAGGACAGCAATGAAACACTTGCGGTCCCATTCGGCTTTGCCGGTGGTCTGTATGATGCTGATACCGGCTTGGTGCGCTTTGGGTACCGTGACTATGACGCGGAGGTAGGGAGATGGACGGCAAAAGATCCCATTGGGTTTGGTGGTGGCGACATTGATCTGTATGGGTATTGTGGCGGAGATCCTGTTGATTTGATCGATCCCTATGGCTTAAAAGAAAAACCCTGTGGTAAGGCTGGCTGGGATTGTTGGTTAAAATGTATGAAGAATTACCCTGGAGTAGGTACAGCTATTTCGCTGGCAACACTTGGAACCTTAGGTAATTTGAAAATACCTGGAATTGAATGGAAAGGTGTTGGTTCACCTTTCACGTCATTATCAAGAAGATTGGGGTCAAAGGGTCGACTTGCAGGTGGAGCAGAAGTAGTGAGGGGATCTATTAGGAATGTTAAATACCTTGGATGGGGTGGAACGATAGCTGCAGGAGTATCAGCATTTGGTTTTGGGTATCTTGCTGGTGCTGGTATAATGTGTGTAATTGAGTGTTCTCAATAGATTACTTGAGGTGAGTTATGCAGTCATCTCTTTTGGTAGCAATCATCGCGGTAGCATTGGGTGCTACAGTAATTGGCTTACACAGATTGCATCTCCATAATCAAGTGAAGAAGAATTTGAAAGAAAGAGCCAGTGATAACTTTTTAACTTTTTTAGAGCATTTTAAAAGTCGGAAGATTCATAATAAGGTTTTAACCGTTGTATATGATAATCTATCTAGAAGTACAATGGCAAAAGTGATGCCTGTGCGACCATGTGATGATTTACGGAAAGTCTGGGGTTTTGATGATGATCTTGATGACTTAGTTATTGATTTACAGAGAGAATTAGCAATCACCGCCAAAGAAATAAATCAAGAAATGGTTATAAAAAGGCTAAATACGGTCGAAGATTTGGTAGTATATTTATCTGAAATGGTCAACAATTGCTAAGAAAATGCGTTCACATCCCAATTATAAACAGCAGAAAACATCACACCTTTGTCTATGACACGGGCGGTCTGCTCACCACCTACACCGACCCCAGGGACAACGCCTACACCTATCTCTACAACGACTACGGACATGTCATCGACGCCGAGGACCCCGCAGGGGGGCATTGGCAGTACGATCAATATACCACGGACCAGGGCGTCACCACCACCGTGCTCTCCGCTGAGGGGCAGCTCACTACCTATCAGGACGGCAATGAAGGGGGCGCGCTCAAATCCACAATCACCGCCCCTGATGGCAGCGTCTCCGAGTACTACCGCAGCGAGGACGAGCTGTATGTGAGCAAGGAGCTCTCCTGTGGCACCTCCCTGGACTTCTATTTTGATCTCGATCCCGAGTACAAGACCCCGTACCTGGCCACCGGCGTCACCTCCACGGAGAGCGGCCTGAGCCGCGTCATGGGGCAGTTGCGGGAATACCTGGACGACGACGAGGACGGCGCCTACGACAGGATCGTGGACACGCGCACGCTTAATGGCAGGACCTACACCCTGGAGGAGAACATCGGCGCCGGCGTGATCACCGCCACCTCCCCGGAGGGGCGCGTCTCCACCGAGACCTATGACACCGAAACCCTGCTGACCCGGGAAAAAGGCATAGCCGGGCTCTACCCCACAACCTATGCCTACGACTCACGTGGTCGGCTCACTGCCGCCGCCAGAGGGGGCGACACGGACCAGCGCACCGTGAGCTTCACCTATGACGACGCCGGCAACCTGGACACGGTCACCGACCCCCTGGAGCGCGTCACCAGCTTCACCTACGACGCCAATGGCCGCCGCACCGGTATCGTGCGCCCGGACAGCTCCACCATAGACTTTGACTACGACAACAACGGCAACTTCACCAGCCTCACCGTGCCCAACGCCTCGGAGCACACCTTCGGCTATACAGAGGTCAACCGTAACAGCCAGTACGACGTGCCCGCGGACTCCAGGCTCTCGGAAAACATCTACCATTACTACTATGACAACGACCGCCGCCTGGTGCGCACGGTCATGCCCTCGGGCAACGAGATCGTGAACTCCTATGGCAACGGCAAGCTCCAGTCCATCCAGGCCCCGGAGGGCGAGACCACCTTCACCTACTTCTGCGGGACATGACAGGATGTCCGCATAATTCATAGACACGAATTGTGCGGAAGATCGCACGCTGAAAAACGCGGTTTTCAGCGTGCTTACGCCACCGATGGCGGCGGGGCGAACTGCGTCCGCCAATCGTGTCGCAACAAGTATATACCTAATCTGAGCGATCGACCAGCCTGACACTGCGTCAGCATTGGCATATCATCGCGTTTTTGTTTACAATCACATCCAGCCAGAGGCCATGATCGTTTCACCCATATGGTGGAGGGCCGGATGTCCACGCACAAAATCACCAAAGCAAGCTCCATCGACGATGTCCAGGTCACCAACGACTGTCTGACCAGCCGTGCCGGGCTCAATCCCTTCGTTCGCTACCTGCGTGGCATCGACCTGTTCCCGCATCTCGACCGGCTCTTCGGTTCCATGCGCAAACACCCGAAGGGTGCGCCCATTGATGAGCTGTTCAAGCAGGTACTCTGCTTCCTTTTCGACGGCACAAGCAGGCATCTGGCCTACTTCGACACCCTGGCCAAGGACCCCGGCTACGCCGCTGTCATTGAAGCCGCCCCTGAGGACATGGCCTCCTCGCACACCATCAAGCGGTTCTACCAGGCCTTCTCCCCGGTGCGGACATACAAGTTCCGCCACCTGCTGCAGCAGCTCTTCCTTTGGCGGCTCGTGATCACCAAGCCGAAAGTCATCGAACTGAACATCGACACCATGGTCATGGACAACGACCAAGCGCCAAAACGCCACGGCGTCAAGCCCACCTACAAGAAGGTCCTGGGCTTCCAGCCTCTCCAGATGACCTGGGGCCGCTTCATCATCGACGCCGTTTTCCGTGGAGGCGACAAGCACTCCAACAACGGCGACTCCGCAAAGCAGATGATCCGCCACGTCGTGCGCATGATCCGCACCCGCTACAGCCAGACCGTGCCCATCATCATCCGCATGGACTCCGGCTTCTTCGATCAGGACCTGTTTGCCGAGATGGAGAAGCTCGACATCGGCTTCATCTGCGGCGGCAGGTTCTACGGCGACATCAAAACCATAATCGAAGCGCTTCCCGAGGCCGCGTTTGACCACCACTTCGGCAAGGCCGACGAGGACGTCTGGCAGTGCTTCGAGTTCGGCGACCGTCGCCAATCCTGGAACCGCTTCTACAGGGCCATCTTCTGGCGTCCCCTGCTGGAGGAGAAGCAGTACCTTCTGCCTGGCAGCCGACCGGGGACGCTCGCCTACACCAACCTCGGCATGGGTGGGGCCATCGACCAGCAGCTGCGGGAAGCAGGCATCGGCTGCCTGACCGAGAGCCACGCTGTTATCCACTCCTACCACCAGCGCGGGGCGGACGAGCTGGTGCACAGGGCCTTCAAGGACTTCGGCTTCGAGGAGTTGCCGTTCCAGCGCTTCATCCCCAACGCCGCCTTCTACTACACCATGCTTCTCGGTTTCTTCCTGTTCGAGGCCTTCAAGAAGGACGTCAGCGAGCCGGCGGTTTCGGTCCAGGCCCTCCCGACCACGCTTCGCCGCAAGCTGGTGGACGTCGCAGCCAAGGTCGTCACCCACGCGGGCAGGACCGTGCTCAAGGTCATGGCTGTCACCATGGAATCCTTACGTTTCAAAGAGCTGTGGGAGCGATGTCTCAGCGCTCCACGGTTCGTCTGGGCATAAACCGGGCGCTGTCCCGTGAACATTGGCGGGAGAGGTGCGCCCTGTGACCGGGAAAAGGGGCCCATTTTGTCAGGTCCTGGATGCTCACAGCCCAACCACCGTCAATTCCTCTCCCGAATCGGCGGTATGTCGTGCTGCAGTCCCAAGTTTTGTCGCTGGAGCGTTTTCGCATCGCCCGGATCGCTCGATTTAGGTATTGGCTAACACAACACAGCCCATCCTAAACATACATATTGTTCCATCGATTGAGCATGGAGTGCCTACTCACATCAATAGAGATTTACCAGCTTCTGGATATTGGGACTATCCAATTGCGGACGTAAAGCCTGAAGATGTTGACATGCGTTATATCGGACACTATGATTATAATTTATTGGGAATTCGAGACTTTGAGTTTTATCGAGTTAAAATTGTTAATTCGAAGATTGAAAACTCGATAATTGGTCGTGATGCCCTAATTAGAGTTTCACATGCCAAGGTTATACTAACCAAAGAAAATTTTTGATAATAAATAAGGACTGAATCTGGCCATCTCTCCCCATCGCCTTGAACTGTCGCTACGACTACGACTCTCTGGGGCGGCTCACCGAAGTCCGGCTTAACAGCGCGGTGGTCGAGTCTTATACCTATGGCGCAAATGGCGCACGCTCCCTGGAGACAAATACCCGGCGCGACATCACGGACCGCTCCTATGCCTATGACGCCGAGGATCATCTGCTTACTGCCGGGGACCTGAACTTCAGCCACGATATCGACAGCTATCTCACGTCCGTAACCGATGCCGCCACCTTGGAGACCACCACCTACCAATACTCCAGCCGTGGGGAGCTGCAACAGGTGGACCTGCCCGACGGCAGGATTGTGACCTACAGCCACGATCCCATGGGGCGGCGCGTTGCCAAGTACAACTGAGATCCAAAATGTGTAACATTTTGATGATCGAAGGGGTAAGAACAGCCACGCCAAAGGCGGGGCATAGCGGCGCAGCCGCCGGAGCGCGTCTTTATCTTTTATGCGCTCCGCGTTATATGTGGACGGTGTGGTAACAGAGAAATACCTATGGCAGGGGCGCACGCAGCTCCTGGCCGTATACAATGCCGACGGCTCTTTGAAGTCCCGCTTCCTGTATGCCGATGCCCGCATGCCCGTGGCCATGGAAACAGGCGGGCAGACATACTACCTGGCCCACGACCAGGTCGGCTCCCTGCGCGCTGTGATCGATGCCAACGGAACCGTGGTCAAGACCGTGACCTACGACTCATTCGGCAATATGCTGAATGACAGCAACGAGAACTTTACCGTGCCCTTCGGCTTTGCCGGTGGGCTGTATGACGCTGATGCAGGCTTGGTGCGGTTTGGTTTCAGGGATTATGATGCGGAGGTGGGGCGTTGGACCGCTAAAGATCCTATAGGGTTTGGTGGGGGCGTAAGTGATCTGTATGGGTACTGCGTGGACGATCCTATTAGTTGGATTGAGTTGGAAGGCCTTCAGGGTGCAGTCGTATCAGCAGGAGGGATTCCGCTTTTTATTCCACCAGGATCAGTATTTGAGCCTGGCTCAGAAGCTAATAAAGATTTCACCCAAAGTGCCCTTGAATTACTGAAATTTTTTGATCCTCGCCCTTTGGCAAATGCTCTTTATAGACCATTTAGAGATGATAAACCATGTCCTTTGCTGAATAGGAAAAAGTACAAAAAAACACCTAATCCTAATAGACGTAAGGGTGCGGAAGAATGACAGCCAACTGGCGAAAGAGAAAGGAATGTTGGGCATTCTGATGGCGAGGAGTATAGTCGAGTTGCCAAAGGTGGTAACAGAAAAGTGAGATAAATATACAATGCAAATTAGCTATGATAGTGTTTCTTCTGAGTATGTTTATCCCTTAGCTAAGGGATAAATTAAAATGTTATGTTCACTTATTCCTACGAGTATATCAAGTTCTATTGTTCGTATAAGATTTGGTTGCAATACAAAAACTACTCAGGAGGCTAGGATTGTTCAGGATGGTAAAAGATTTCATATTAGGATTAATTTTTGTCTTCGAGAAAATAAAACACCAATTTTGAGTGATTCGAGAACTTATACTAGTATTATAAATCGGTTCGGAGGTGTTTTTGATTGGAAACAACGTACAATAACTTGGGAAACAAAATTAGCTAAACAGTATGCTGCTTTTCTTTTTTTTCATGAAGTAGGCCATGTTTCGTATGCAATTAATCATAACGTACATTTTGAATTAAAGACTACTCAGAAAGAAGAAACTTGGTGTGATGAGTTTGCACTATCGATTCTTACTAATGAATTACATTCCATTGAGTTTATGAGATGAAAGAGGTTTTTCCCTTGATTATTTTACGTCGCCTTTTGTCCGTTCAGCTTGAAATAGCTCAGGGCCTGGGCCAGGCTCTGGGACTTGTCCTGCAGCAGCCGCGATATGTGGGAAATGGCGTCCACCGCCCGGGCGTTCTGCTCCACGACCCCATCCTGCTCCTTTGACGCGGTTGAAATTGTGGTGATCTTGGCCGTGACCGCCTCCACAGCGTCGGTCATGCCGTGCGAGGCCCGGGCCAGGACCTTGCCCACGTCGTCGGATGTGCGCAGCACGTTGGTCTCGTTTGATCTTGCCAGCTGCAGGGCCTTGCGGGTCTCGTTCTTGATGCCTTCCACCACGTCCCCGATGTCTTCCGACGCTTTGGCGCTCTCCAGGGCGAGGTTCTTGATCTCTCCGGCCACCACGGCGAACCCCTTGCCGTGATGCCCAGCTCCGGCGGCTTCGATGGTGGCGTTGAGGGCCAGCAGGTTGGTCTGGGCCGCGATCTTCTGGATGGCGCCTGTGAAGGACGAGATGTCGGCCGTGGCGATGTCGAAGTGACGCAACGCCTCGGCCAGTTTGTTTATGGATTCAGCAATGTCGCGCATCTGCTCCAGGGTGTGCTCGCTGGCCTGGGAGCCCGCCTGGGCCTGCTCGTGCATGGTCCGGACCGCGTCTATGCTGTCGCTCACGTGCCGGGTCACGCGCTCGATGCTTTGCACCAGCTCGCCGTTGGTGCGCTTCAGCCCCCCGCTGGCCTGGTTCAGATCGCGAATGGTCATGGATATTGCCTGGGACACGTCGTCGACTTCGGCCAGAAGCGTGCGCAGCCCTGATACAGACTTGGCCGTGGCCAGGGACAGGATGTCCTTGTCGCTCTTGGGCGTGATGGTGTGGCGCAGGTCGCCCTCGGCCACCTGGTTGAGGATGGTGGCCGACGTGTGGATCTCGTCCAGCAGGGTGTTGAAGCCCCGGGCCACACGGGCCATTTCCGGATCGTCCCGCACCTCCACCCGTCGGGAGAGGTCGCCCGTCTCCACAATGCCGTTGATGATCCTCACGGTCTCCCGGCGCGAATGCTTGGCCTTGCGCAGGCTCTCGAGCATCTTCCCCACAGCGGTGTTCAGGATATCGTGCTCGCTCTTGGGCACCACCTCCTGCTCCAGGTTCCCCCGGGATACCTGCTCCGCCACCTTGGCGGCCTGGTGCACGCTGTGCAGCAGTTCGTTGAAGCCTTCGGCCACGCTGGCCATGTCGGACCCCGCCGGCACGGACAGCTCGCGGGTAAGGTCGCCGGTCCGCACGATCTCCCCCAGGCTGTGGATGGTCTTTTGCTGCTCCCGCCGCCGGCGACTCAGGGACTCCACCATGGTGGCGATGGCCTGGCCGAGCACGTCGCGCTCCCCTTTTGGCGGGGGGGAGTCCGAATAGTCGCCCTTGGCCACACGCATGGCCACGTCCGCTGTCTGCTCCATGTCCAACAGCAGATGATTGCAGGCGGCGGCCACCTCTCCGGCCTCGGTGCCGTACTCCACCTCCACGCGCTGGCTCAGGTCGCCGGTCTCCACGATGTGTTTCATGGTGGAAATGGTGTCGTACCAGCTCATTTTGGCGCCGTGCTCCGCGATGTTCAGGCCGCGCTCCTCGTCTTCCCTGGAGACGCGCATGCCGCCGAGGAATTTGTCGATGATCTTGATGCAGAGCCAGGCCACGCTGAATGTCCAGATAAAACATGTGACCACGCCCAGGGCCTGGACTCCCAGCTGTTCGCCCCCGCCGGTGGTGAACAGACCGGTCTCCATGTCAAATAGCCCCACAGCCAGGGTGCCCCATGCGCCGCACAGCCCATGCACGGCCACGGCGCCCACCACGTCGTCCAGTTTGAGGGTGCGCTCGATGAACCGGCAGCCGAAAAAGACCACCGCGCCGGAGATCAGGCCGATCCACATGGAGCTCACCGCGTCCACATAGGCGCATCCGGCCGTGATGCCCACCAGCCCCCCGAGCAGACCGTTGCAGATGGCCTCGATTTCGGGGCGTTTGTGCTCGGAGAATATCCAGGACAGGGCGGTGCTGGAGGCCGAAGCAAAGCAGGCGGACAGGGCCGTGGTCATGGCGATGGGCGCGATGGCCGGGGACGCCTCCAGGGTGCTGCCGCAGTTGAAGCCGAACCAGCCGAAGAACAGGATCAGGGTGCCGAGGACCGCG
The DNA here is from genome assembly GCA_963674665.2 of Desulfovibrionaceae bacterium. Lineage (GTDB taxonomy): Bacteria > Desulfobacterota > Desulfovibrionia > Desulfovibrionales > Desulfovibrionaceae. The sequence goes on from CAXXPL010000005.1 coordinate 412,837, forward strand.
TCGGGCAGACTGTAGGGCGGGATGTGGCGTGGTTCCCCGTTTTCGTTGAATTTTCCCAGCCTGGGGCCCATGACCGCGATGCCGGCCAGGGCAACCCACCCCCCCACCGAATGCACCACCGTTGAGCCGGCAAAGTCCTTGAAGCCCATGGCAGCGAGCCATCCCGCCTGCTCCGTGTGAAAGGCCCCGCCCCAGGCCCAGTGCCCGAACACGGGGTAGATGACCGCGGAGATCATGCCGGAGAGGATCAGGTAGGAGCTGAACCTGGTGCGCCCGGCCACGGCGCCGGAGTCGATGGTGGCGGCGGTGCCCACGAACACGGCCTGGAACACGAAAAAGGCCGCTTCCCAGTGGTCCTGGATGGTGATGAGGAAGTCGGAGCCGCCGAACAGCCCCCCGATGGAATCCCCGAACATCAGGCCGAATCCCAGAACCCAGAACACGATGACCGAGACCACGAAGTCGGTGAGATTCTTGATGGCCACGTTGATGCTGTGCTTGGCCTGGGCCAGGCCGGACTCCAGGTACATGAACCCGAATTGCATGCTAAAGACCAGGGCGGCGCTGACCAGCACCCAGACGAAATCTTCGTTCAGCTGGGTCTGCTGGATCATCTGCGTGGTCTGTTCATGCAAGACACGGGCTTGTTCCAGTATTTGCTGCGCTTCCAGGGCTTCCATGAGACTCCCTTTACATTGTTGATATACAATTTTTGTCCATACTAGACAGAGAATGTGTCAATTTTGTTAAAATATAATAGATTGGGCAACTGGCTGGTGTGGGTGTTCAACATGCCGCAATAGTGGAGAAAAAGTCGCGTTTCAGAGTCTCGGCCCAACCTGTTGACCGGTATGAGAAGCAAAGGGTGTGCCTGAATCTCTCGACAAGCGCGGAATGGGAGCACTCCCCGGATAAGGGCGTGGCGAGGTGGATGCCCACGTAAATATTCAAATCTCGAAGAGTATCTGCTATGCTTCCAGTGCAGGCACGTTCAGCACAGGAAGGGAGATATGGGGAAAGTTGGGGAGTGGTTCAAAGAACGCTGGATTATGGAGCGCGATGCCACACGAGAGTTGTGGAAAGGTTTCCGGGGCTTTGTTTCCAAGGTCTGGAACCCATTCGGTCGTGTGGCTTCTTTTATTGGAGGGAAGGTGCGCGCTCGGGCCGCCTTTTGGTCGTGGCTGCTCGTTTTGTTGTTGGTGGCGGGTGTTGTTGTCACCTTGAGTATGGAATGGGAAGCATTCACCACCTTCATGCGGGAAACCGGGGACGCTCCCAAGGACAAGGCAGAATTCTCCAACCAGGTTATTCTGCGCAATCTTGCCTTGGGGGTGGCGGCTATTCTTGGTGTTGGCTTTGCCTGGTGGCGCTCCTGGTGTTTGGGCAAACAGACCCGCGTGGCCGAGCAGGGGCTGATCACGGACCGCTTCATCAAGGCCACGGAGCAACTTGGGAGCGACAAGGAGAGCGTACGCATCGGCGCCATCTACAGCTTGTGGCGTATTGCCGTTGATTCGCCGGAACAGAGTGACAAGATTGCGGTGCTGGATGTGTTGTGCGCCTTTGTGCGTGCTTCCGGGAAGGACTGTGAACTCCCAGAACCTAGCAAAGATGGCGAAAAGAAAGAAGATGAGGAGAAAGAGTCGACACCGCTGCCTATCGTTAGAGATGACATACAGATTGCCATGAATTTGTTGGACAAAAAATGTTGTGAGTTGCAGCTTAAGGATAAGTATACGTTTGATTTGAAGGGAGCATACTTGGCAGAGGCGAATCTTGACAATGCGCAACTCGAATACGCGATTCTTATTAGTGTGCATCTCAAAGGGGCGCATCTCGAAGGGGCGCATCTCGAAGGGGCGCATCTCAAAGGGGCGCATCTCGAAGGGGCGCATCTCGAAGGGGCGCATCTCGAAGGGGCGCATCTCGAAGGGGCGCATCTCGAAGGGGCGCATCTCGAAGGGGCGCATCTCGAATGGGCGTATCTCGTGAGGGCGCATCCCGAAGCGGCGCATCTCGAAGGGGCGTATCTCGAAGGGGCGCATCTCGAAGGGGCGAATCTCGAAGGGGCGTATCTCGTGAGGGCGCATCTCGAAGGGGCGAATCTCTTTGGGGCGCATCTCGAAAGGGCACGATTCACCAACAGGGCCGCCCTTGCCAAGGCAAACACGAAAGGCGCACTAAACCTCGACAAAGTCATCTTTCTTGAAGACGACGAGGACAGTGAATCAGCATAGCCATTCTTTTCAACAAACCTTTTCCACAATCGGTTCTTGTGCAAGCCACAAAGCCATACCCCCTGCATAAGGGAAATCAGATACGTGTCCCGTTGTCTCAGCGGCCGCGCAAGCGCTTCTCGTTGAAGCGGTACAGCACCAGGGCAAACACCGCGCCCAGAGTGTCGGCCAGCATGTCCTTCTGGGCGTCCCAGATATCGCCCTGGCTGCCCAAAAACTCCACGCCCGCGTCGCCCCCTTCCAGCGCCGCGTACCACCATTCGATGATCTCGTAACCCGCGGCCACGGACATGATGGCCAGCAGGCCGAAGGCGTAGCACACCCAACGGGTGGCCCAGCCCTTGCGCTGCAGCAGTTCGGCAAAGGCAAAGGCGTAGAAACCCACGGAGAAGTGGCCGATGCGGTCGAAGTTGTTGCGCTCGAAGCCAAAGGCCTTGGTGACCCAGTCAAAGGGCACGTTGGCGAATGTGTAATGCCCCCCGATGGTGTGCCAGAAGAGCCAGACCGCCATGAGCACGTATGCCGTGTTGGAGAAGCGGAAGTTCCGGAAGGTGAGGGCCAGGATCAGGAACACGGCCATGACCGGGATGTTCTCGGCCCACCAGACCTCGCGGGACACCGGGTTCACCGCCATGACGGCGAAAAAGGCCACAAAGACCAGGGCCAGGATGTGAGGGAAGTATCTCAAGGCAAAGGGGCGTGTGCTCATGATGGTTTCGTGGTTTTTCCGGGCGTGGCCCGATAATTGTTTCAATGCAATACGTATATTACCCGGAGCGCAGGATAATGAACACCGCGCTCCGCCGGCTTCGCCGCCAGGTCCCGCCTTTGGCGAGCCCGTCCTTATGCCTTTGAGCTACAAAATGGTAAACATTTTGTGCTCTCAGCAATAACAACCTATAACCATGTAATAAGATTTTTGGAAGAGAAAGCTGGAGAAACCAACCCCTTGTATTCAAAACAAAAATTACGTATAGGTCAAGGATGAGTGTGAATTAAAAGATATTCTGCTCGAAAAATAGTGCCTTTTCAGGTAAAGCTGATTAAAGCTGTATCGATTCCATTCACCACATCACAACATTTCGGCGGTGATACGATGCCTGTGGGAAAACAACCGAGATTCTCCTTCTCCTCCCTGATATCCTGGATAGTGCTGACCACGGCCTTTGTGCTGGTGGTCACGCTCATGACCCTCATTGTGTTCGAGAGCCGCTCCACTGCCCTGCACTCCGCGGGCAAGCTGTTTCAGGAGATTTCCGACAAGACCATGAGCCGGATCGAGGTGGTGCTGCGCTCCATTGTCACGCTGTCGGATACCGTGGCCATCGGATTCGCGGACAACGAGTATTTGGCCAGCCTGGAGGATTTTTCCAGCGATGTGCCCGCGTTCCAGGCCATGCTCCGGGACAACGGGCTGCTGATGTCGGTGTACATGGGGTATGAGGACGGCGGATTCCACCAACTTATCGCCACGCGGGGCGACCCCCGCATATTGGAGCGGTACATGGCGCCCCGGGGAACCGAGTTCATCGACAGGACCATCCTTCCGGCCAAAGGGGGCGGGCGAGAGGAGACCTGGCGTTTTTTCGGCGCCGGGGACGCGGTGCTGGAGGTGCGCAGGGACGGGCAGGTGGGGTACGATCCCAGGGTCAGGCCCTGGTATGTCAAGGCCATCAAGGCCGATCACAGCGTGTTTACCGCGCCCTACGTGTTTCACAGCTCCAGGCTGCCGGGACTGACCTGCGCCCGTGTCCTGAAGGACAAGCAGGGGGTCTTTGGCGTGGATTTCACCCTGGACCAGCTGGGACGCGCCCTGGCCGACCAGGAAGTGACGGAGCACGGTGTGATCTGGATCCAGGACAGGGAGCACCGTCTGGTGGCCTATCCGGGCCTGGAGTGGGAGAACGTGCTGGATGACGACCTCCAGCTCCCCCGGGGGGACACTGCGGACAACTCCCTGGTGCGGGCCGTGACCAGCAGGCTGGAAAGCGGTGCGGAATCTTTCGAGGCGCCGTTTTTTCTTGATGCCGACGGAACCATGCATCTGGTGCAGGTGGACCCCATGCCCGGGGACCTGGGCATGCATGTGGTCATTGCCGCGCCCCTGGATGACATCACCGGGTATATCAACCGGATGATGTACAGGGCCGTGCTCATCGCCGCCGGGCTTCTGCTGCTCATCGTGCCGGTGGGGATTCTCATCGCGCGCCGCGCGTCCCACTCGTTGGAGCTGCTGGTTCTCAAGAGCGAGAAGATCAAGAACTTCGATTTTTCCGACTCCCCCCCCATCAATACATCAATCAAGGAGGTCCAAAAGCTGGCCATTGCCTGCGATGTCATGAAGTCCACCATCCAGGCCAGGACCGAGCACCTGACGGATACGCGGGCCAAGCTCGAGTCCCTGGTGCAGGAGGGCCTGGCCCTGGCAGCGGAAAAAGATCTGAAGAAGCTCGTCTCCCTGACCTTTCACACCGCACAGGAACTCTCCAACGCGGACGGCGGCGTGCTCTATCTGTTGGAAAACGACCAACTGGAGGTGGAACTTCTCTCATTGGGGGCGGAGAGCGTGGTGCTTGGCGGACTGTCAGAGAATCCGGCCCCCAGGGTCATGGTCCAGCCGCGCATCATGTCCTTTCTCAGCAAGGACTCGGTACTGCGCCCCGCGTGCGAGGCATTCAACAGCGGGGAGATGGTCATTGTCCAGAACGGGGCCTTCACCCTTTTTCCCACCGGGCTGCCCGAGGAGCCCAAGGATTTCCCCATCGACTCGCTGATCTGCGCCCCCATTTTGACGAGGCACGGCGAGGCATTGGGCGTAATCCAGCTGTTCAATCCCGTTTTCGAGGACAAGGCGGAGATCGGGGTGGACGAGACCAGGCTTGTCATGGATTTCGTGGGCTCTCTTGCCGCCCAGGTGGCCGTGACCCTGGACAACCGAAATCTGATACGTTCCTTGCGCGATCTGTTCGACGCCATGATCCAGATGGTGGCCACGTCCATTGACGCCAAATCCCCCTATACCGGGGGGCACTGCACCCGGGTACCCATCCTGACCGAGATGCTGGCCAGGGCGGTGCACGAGACCGATGAGGGGCCGCTGGGCGGTTTTCGCATAGAGACCGACGAGGAGTGGCGTCAGCTCTGGATCGCGGCCTGGCTCCACGACTGCGGCAAGGTCACCACGCCGGAGTATGTGGTGGACAAGGCCACCAAGCTGGAGACCATCTACAACCGCATTCACGAGGTACGCATGCGTTTCGAGGTGCTGCGCCGGGATGCGGAGATCGAGCACCTTCACCGCCTTTTGCGGGGAGGGGAAAATGCCGAGGCCCTGCGCAAGGAGCTGGAGGACGCGTACCGTGAGCTGGAGGAGGATTTCGCGTTCGTGGCCAAGTGCAACGTTGGAGGCGAGTTCATGACCGGCGAAGCCAAGGAGCGGATCAGGGCGATCGCCGGCCGGACATGGATGCGGCATTTCAGCGACAGGCTGGGAATCTCGGACATGGAGGCCAGGGCCAAGAGCGCGGAGCAGGAGCCCGAATTGCCTGTTCCGGAACCTCTGCTCGCGGACAAGGCGGAGCATGTTTCGCCTCGCAGGAAGCACTATGATGAACTCAAGGATGTCATGGGCAATCCGGTGATGGTCCCTGAGAACGACTTCAACAGGGGGGAGATCTACAACCTGTGCATCGAGAGGGGCACATTGACTCCGGAAGAGCGCTTCAAGATCAACGAGCATGCCATCAGCGGCATGGAGATGCTGGCCAAGATCCCCTTTCCAGAGAATCTGTCCAAGGTGACCGAGATCGCCACAGCGCACCACGAAACCCTCATCGGCACGGGATACCCCCTGAAAAAGAGGAAACACCAGCTCTCGATCGAGTCCAGAATCCTGGCCATAGCGGACATTTTCGAGGCCTTGACCGCCTCGGACCGCCCCTACAAGAAGGCCAAGAAGCTGTCAGAGGCTCTGCGCATCATGAACTTTATGCGCAAGGATCAGCACATTGACGGAGATCTTTTCGACATTTTTCTGAAAAAAGGTGTATTCCGGGAGTATGCGAAAATGTACCTGAAGCCGGAGCAGAACGACGTCCAGGACGTGGAGAAGTTTTTGGACGCCGGATAGGCCTTTTCCCCCGGAAACAGGGCATTTCGGTAATCTTCACGAGCCGGGAGGGGGCAGATGCCGATGCTGGAATGGAATGACGGGTTGTCCATAGGCATTCCCGAGGTGGACACACAGCACCAGGGACTGGTGGGTATGGTGAACAAACTTCATGACTCCATGAAGGAGGATGCCGCCACCGAGGTTCTGCTGGAGATCGTGGAAGACATGCGTGAGTACACCGTGGTGCACTTCGGCACCGAGGAAGACTACATGCGGCGGTATGAATATCCGGAGTATGATTTTCACAAGAGCGAGCACGAGGATTTCGTGGCCAAGGTGGTGCAGCTGGAGAGGGACTACAAGTCCGGCAAGGTGGCGCTGTCCATGGAGGTGTTGAACTTCCTCAGCGACTGGCTGGTCACGCACATCGTTGACACGGACAAGGAAATGGGGGTGTTCCTGGTAAAACAGGGCGCCTCGTGATTTTTTATCTGGAAAGAGATGCCGGGGGCGCCCCTGATAAAAGGGTGCCCCCTCGCATTCCGTTTCCGTGGCTGTTCCTCTACCACTGCAGCTTGTTGAACAGCGGTACGCTCTTCAGTTTCCTCTTGTTGTGCAGCCGCTCCATCTCGTGTTCCAGCATTCGTGGGGGGGGCTCGGTGGGCTGGAAACAGAACTGCCTGGGCAGCTGCGTATATAAAGAGCGCGGGGGGTGGTCACTCTCGTCGAATCCCTTGAGCAGGTTGCCGCTCTCGAAGCTGTGATAGAAGATCTCGTCGATGAGCAGATCCTCCTTCAGCATCTTGATGACAAAGGCCAGCAGGGCCTCGCTCCAGATGGGGAGGTAGCGCTCCAGCACCGCCCCGGCGTAGCGCATCATCTCCCTGTGCTGCTTGGGGTTCGCGTTCTTCGGCTTGCAGCCGCGCTCCGACTGCGCCAGGTAGAAACGCGCCTCCCGAAGCCAGTCGTTCTGGATTTCCTCCACCAGTGCCTCGCTCATGTCCTCGGCGATATCGATGCGCGCCCAGGCCAGGGTGTACCTGCCCTTGGCGTGCGGGTGCCCCAGGTATCTGAAGTAGGGGACAAAGCGTTCGGGCACGAGTTTCTTGAACACGTTATCGTGCATGTTGCTGAAGTTCAGCACCAGCAACAGATTCTTGCCTGGGCGGGAGGTCTGGTAATAGGAGTCTCTGGCCCCCTTGCTCTGCCCCCAGTCGCCTATACCCACGGTGAAGCACTCGGGCAGGGGCGGCCAGACGCTGTCCAGGTCGTCGCTGGTGAGCATGGTGGAGCCGCTACGAGCCAATACGTACTTCACCACCGGCTTGTTGAGCAGCTTGCCATAGGGGCTCTGCTTGATTTCCCTGACAGATTTTCCGGCGCCCACGTACCAGGACAACAGCATGAGGGCGTACCTGTCCTTGAAGTAGTGATAGTTCCTGTTTCCACTGTACTTTTCCCTCAGGAATGTGGTGATTTCCTTTACCTGGTCGGAGCCCATGCGGGTTTTTTTGCTCTTCAGCCTGGTGCGTTTTTTTCTGCGCTCTTTTCCCGGCTCAAAATATGGCTCCATGTTGTAACTCTCAAGAATTTCCATGTATCTCTCCGGATAATTATTCCATTGGTGTATATTGTCTTCATTGTTCCTTTCCCTGGTTCAGGTCCTTAGACGGAATCATGTTTGTAAATGCAATAAAATTGAAAAAGCATGACACTACCTCCATGCGTTGAGGACGTTCGTATGCAGGCGCATTCCTGAGAGCAGGACGCACCAACCCATCACCGCTTGAGCCAAATGGCGAAGCGGATCAAGAAATAAAAAAGGAGTAGGGGGGTGCCTACATCAGGCCAAATGGCCGGATATTGGCAAGAGTATGGATACGATTGTATTTCATGGCGGAGACCCTCCGTTTGTGATTCAGGGTTGAAGCCATGCACCATCAGCGTATGAGTCTGACAGGCGGGGGACACAGTCGAATACTATGAAACAGAAGCGCACATCGAGTAGTACAAAATTTTGTACCTGTCAAGCGCTGATGCGGAAAAATGTTGAGGAAAAGATATCCGAGGGGAAAACCTCTTGGCAGAGGTTCTTCCCCTCGGGCTCCCCTTTCCAGAACTTGTGGCTATTGGTTCATAGTTTAGAAGTTTTTGAAAAGGGGGGGCGGGGGAGACATTTTTAATAAAGTTTCTCCCCCGGGAATTCTATCCAATAATCGGTTTATTTGGCGCTGAACGTGCCGGGACAGCTCATCTGCGCGGCTTTCAGGGAGAAGGCGTCCTTGTAGAAGTAGTATTTGATTTTCAGGCCTTCCTTGTCCTGCAGGTTGTAGTCGCAGGTGCCCACCACCGGTTCTGTGGGGCAGCCGGATTCGATGAACTTGCCGTCGGGCGCGGTCCCGCAATCGGTCGAGGCCTTTTGCGAGGTCCAGTCGCTGCCAATGTAGTCGTAGCAAAAGCCGAGGCTTGCGCGCACATCGCATCCTCTGGCACCGTTTCCGGCCATGGAGTGTGCGCTCATGGAGAGTAGCAGCAGTGTCATCAGGGCAGCGGCCAGGCATGTTCTGGTGCGGGGCATTGCGGTTCTCCTATTCAGCCGAGACTTCCACGCTGAGCTTGTTGGTTTGTTGCGCAGTGATCGTGACGTCCTTGACCAGTGCGGAAAAACGCTGGTCGTTTTCGTCTGTGCCGTTCACCTTGACCGTATACACCCCGGGTGTGAGTTTGAACACGGCGGGCTTGCCCGGTTGGCATTTTTCGAACCAGATGGTGCTCCGGGTCTCGTTGTTCAACACCTTGGCCTCGGCCTTGATCTCCTGCCCGTCGCGCGTGGCGATCACTTCCAACCCGCCGGATTCGAAGGTCACGGGCAGTTCCCGCTCCTCTCCGGAGGCGACGCCGACTGCCTTGATTATCCTTGTGGGGGCGTCGGCGGTCTTTCTGTGTTTCACATGGATGTCGTACTCGCCCGCCGGCAGCACCAGCTTGGCCACGTGCTTGCTGTTGTCGCTGAAGGTCTGCAGCATGCGGTTGCCCGGATCGTCATGCCCCGTGCGGAAGACGGTGATAAAGCATTCAAAGGGGGTTCCATCGATGGTGGTGGGCATGTTGATCACGCCGGAGCTGAAGTCCACGGTCTGCTCCAGGGTGGCCCCGGACTCGATGGTGATGGGCACTTCCTGGACAGGCTCGTTTGCCGCCTTGTCGTCCGTGATCTTGAGGACGTAGTCGCCGGGCTTGAGATTTCTGGTCAGGCCCAGGCCTTTCACTGTCCAGTGAAAGAACACCACTTCGCCGCTTCCCTTGCTAAGGATCTCCACCTTGGCCGGGATCTCCTTGCCGTTGCGGGTGGTGACAACGTGCAGCTTGCCGGCGGACAGTGATTCCTTTTTGGAGGTCTGGACCACGGCCTTGCGGAACTGGTCCGCGTTCTTGGCCGAGTAGTATGTGCCCCCGGAATTTTCGGCAATGCATTCCAGCTGCTGGCGCTCCTCGTCCGTGACGTCGAAGCCGATGACATCCACCACCAGCTTGAGGCCGGAGTCCTTGAGTTCCTTGACCAGGGCGCAGGGGTCGTCGTCGCAGGTCTCCTTGCCGTCGCTGACCAGCATGATGGTGGTCTCCTGCTCCACGCTGCGCAGGCCTTCGGCGGTCCTGCGGATGGACTCGGTGATGGGTGTCTTGCCCTTGGGGGAGAGGGCCTTGACTGCCTTTTTGAGGCGCGCGCGGTCCATGGGGGCCAGTGGCACGAGTTCCTCCACATCCCCGCAGTCGCCCTTCTTGCGGTGACCATAGGCCACGAGTCCGGCCGCCACGGTGTCGGGAAGCTTTTCAATGAGTTCGGTGAGGGTGTCCTTGGCAATGCTGATCTTGCTCTGCCCCTCCACGTGCCCCCACATGCTGCCCGAGGCGTCCAGAATTATGACTATGTTTCCCAGGATATCCGGTTTTCCCGTGTCATCCGCCCGGGAGATGAAAGGGGTGGCCAGGACCAATGCCAGAATCAAGGTAAAGATGAAACGAAGCGCAGTCATGTCGTACCTCGTGGATGTTCTTGTTGGAGATGGTTCAACCTGTCATTGCGTCGCAACTGCGCCCGCAAATAGCAGGAACCGAGCCAAGGGGATAACCTGCTGATTGTGCAAGTTAATTGTTGCATCTCCAGGATAAGGAGCGGTTGTTCCGGTGTAGATGATGATATATCAAAAAATTCATGATGAAATATGGTCAATACACTTGGCGACGCTGTTGTCGCAGCATGACCTGGTGGATCATGATTTGTACAACGCATCATAATCATGATGGTATTATATGGTTGTTCCGAGTCTTGCTTTTCGGATGGTTCTGGATTCACAAATGTGACGGGCAGATGAAAAACCTGTGAAGATTGATGCAATGGTTGATAAACTGTGTGGCATGTGGAAATAAGCGCCTGAAAACGGTTATTGGTGGTGCCATGGCAGGGGCGCACGAGTTCCCCAATCCAACGGAGTGATCATGCCTGATTTCTTCAACAGCCTGTTGTCCAAGGCAGGGCTTTTTACCGGCATTGTCGGCCTCCTGGGCCTTTTGCTCTGGAAATGGACGGCAAGCCCGGTCTACCTGATGTGCGGCTTCTTCGCCCTGCTGGTGGCGTCCATCTGTTTTGCCATGGAGACCATCATCCGCCGGGAGGAGTTCATCAACAACTCCGGGGATTATGGCCTCGGAGGGTATATCAAGGGGGTTCAGGCTCTTGCTTCGGGCCTGTCCTACCTGATTCTCGGGCTCTCGATTCTTCTGGTGGCAGGAGCTTGGCTGCTCTTTGGGGGGGACAGCGTGAAAGGCTTCCTGTTTCGGGACTATCCCGGAATTCCTGTCCTGCTTGTGGGGGCGTGGCTGTTTTTCCAGTTCGTGGGGGTGGTGTTCGGCCAGGCGCTCTGCAACGTGGGGCATGCCCGGGAAAAGGGCGTTGCTGGGTTTCTGCAGGCCGTGAACGCCATGCTCGAGAAGGGGATCAGCGTCATTTGGACAGTGGTGGGCGCTTTGCTGATGACCCTGGGCGCCGCATCAATGGTTTCGGGTCAGGGGCCGCTGGGAATTTTGCTGAAGATGATTTAATGAGTTGCCGGGGAAAAACCTCTTTCAAGAGGTTCTCCCCCCGAATACTCCGTATCCTTTCCCTTGATACCCTTTCAGATCAGCGTTTCACTTCCACCTTGGCCAGCTTTTCATAGTAGCGCACGATGCTGTTGTTGTCCTGCCCTCCCATGTTGTCGGCCTTCAGGGCCTGCATGATCTCCATGACCTGGGCGGTCAGGGGCAGGGGGGCGGCCACTGCATGGGCAGTCTCCAACACATTGGCCAGGTCCTTGATGTGCAGGTCGATGCGGAATCCGGGCTCGAATTTGCGGTCCAGGATGCGCGGTGCCTTGGCGTCGAGCACGTTGCTCCCTGCCGAACCGCCTCGAATGGCCTGATACACCAGTTCCGGCTCCACCCCCATCTTGGCGGCCAGCACCAGGGCTTCGGACATGGCGGCCGTGTTCAGGGCCACAATGATCTGATTGGCCAGCTTGGTACCGTTGCCCGCGCCCACATCCCCGGTGCGAACCACTGAACCGGCCATGGCGCCGATGAGCTCGGCGCAGCGGTCAAAAACCTCCTGTTTGCCCCCGACCATGACGGCCAGGGTGCCGTCAATGGCCTTGGCCTGCCTCCCGCTCACAGGGGCGTCCAGCATGTCCGCGCCCTTTTCCGCCAGCGCCATGGCCAGCTCCTTGCTCACCAAAGGGGCGATTGAACTCATGTCGATGAGCACCGAGCCGGGGCGTACGCCTTCGATGAGACCGTTCGCGCCCAATACCACATCCTTCACCTGGGGCGAGTTGGGCAGCATGGTGATGACGATGTCGGCCTGTTCCGCAACCGCCCTGGGGCAATCCACAACCTCGACGCCAAGTGCCCTGTACTCCTCGGTCACCTCGGCGTGCCGGTCGATGATCACGAGTTCGTACCCCGCCTTGAGCAGGTTTTTGCTCATGGGGCGGCCCATTATTCCCAGTCCGATGAATCCGATCTTCATATGCATGCTCCTGTATTGAGGAGGGGCGAGGGGAAAGCGCTTCGGCAGGAGGTTCTCCCAAATACGCCCCGCCAACTGGCAGTATGGTTTGAGGTGGCTGATTGTCGCACAGGGGTGCCATGTTTGTGTAACTGAGCCTGAGCCAGTATTCCTGTGGTTTGCAGGCAGGCTCGTTAATATTTTCGATATTTGACGCCAATAAAGGGAATTCGTCAAACCCCTCTCTGGTTTGCATTGACCAAGTGTAACTCTTGAGGTTACAAATGGAAGTGATGATAAAATCATTCAAACATAAGGGGCTCAAACTATTCTTCGAAACAGGATCGACAAAGGGCATACAGACCAACCATGCCGGAAAATTGGGCGACATCTTGGATTTTATTGATGCCGCAGTCGATGTTGGGGATATGGACCTGCCGGGTTTTCGACTACACCCCCTGGTAGGCGATCGTAAGGGAACATGGGCGGTGACTGTTTCCGGGAACTGGCGTGTGACCTTTCGATTCGAGAATGGTGACGCCTATGTGGTGAACTACGAAGACTATCATTGAGGTTTTTAGATGAACATGACCGATAGAAAGCCCACACATCCGGGAGGTGTGCTGCGCAGGCAACATCTGGATATCCTGGGAATCAGCATCAGCGATTTCGCCGCGCGGCTAGGGGTCAGCCGAAAGACCCTCTCCAAATTGCTGAACGAGCGCGGGGCTGTTACTCCGGATATGGCCCTGCGTCTCTCCAGAGCTCTTGGTACCTCCCCCGAGGTCTGGCTGAATTTGCAGCAGAAGGTGGATCTGTGGAACGCCGCGCATACTTTGACTGGATGGCAGGAAGTCGCTCCAGTTTCGAGAGAGGAGCACAGGGCGGAGTGAACCTGCCGAGTACCCCGCCTTGAATGGAAAGAGGCCTGGAAGCGCATGCTCCCAGGCCTCTTTCCATTCAAGGTTCCTGCGAATCATCTCCTGCTGTTGATGTCTTTTCTCAGCTTGGCCACGAACTGCCAGCGGTCCTTTTCCACCCGGTTGGCGCTCTTTGTGCGGCGCTCCTCGAGATAGTCCATCTCGCGCTTCATCTTGTGATAGCTTTCCAGCCGTTTTGGCGGGAGTTCGCCGGTTTCCACGGCGCGCCGTACGGCGCAGCCGGGTTCGTGCTGGTGTGAGCAGTCAGCGAAGCGACACATCTCGGCCAGCTTCAGGATGTCCGCAAAGACGCTCTCCACACCCTGGCCAGACTCGTGGAACGCGATTTCACGGATACCCGGGTTGTCCATGAGCAGCCCTCCCTGGGGCATGCGGATGAGTTCCCGGGTCGTGGTGGTGTGACGCCCCTTGCCGACGCTGTTGCTCACAGCGCCAGTGGCCTTGATGTCGGTGCCGTGGAGCATGTTGGCCAGGGTGGACTTGCCCGCGCCCGAGGACCCGAGCATGGCGATGGTGCCGCCTGGAATCAGGAGACTCTCCAGTTCGTCCAGGCCCCTGCGCTCCAGCGTGGAGGTCAACACCACGGGCACGCCAAAGGCTATGGCCTCCACCTCTTCCTGGAACCGCTCTGGTTGGTCGTGCAGGTCCGCCTTGGTCAGCACCACCACGGGGTTCATGCCGCAGGTGTAGACCAGGGTGAGGTACCGCTCCAGCCGCCTGAGGTTGAAGTCGCGGTCCAGGCCGCAGACGATGAACACGGTGTCGAGGTTGGCGGCCAAAGCCTGCCCGCGCACGGCGCCCCCGGAGCGGTTGCCCCGGGAGCCCGCCTCCCCTCGCGAGAGCATATTCCTGCGGGGGAAGACGTGGGTGATCATGGTGTCCTGCACCAGCACCCAGTCGCCGGTGACAGGGTAGTCCTTGCCGTCGGAATGCAGCAGTCTTCCGGCAGGGGAGCACAGCCACTCCCGTTGCCCGTCAGCCACCAGGAACAGGCCCCGTTGCGCGCTGATCACGCGGGCGGCACGCCCCTGGGGCGCGTCCATGGCTGCCAGTTGTTGCTCAAAGTGTTCGCTCCACCCCAGTTGGTGGAGGAGGGTGGTGTATTGGGATGTGCCGGATGATTCGGTCTTGTTGGTCATGATCTTTCACCATTTCTGAATGCCCCCATTGAATTTGGAGGCGTGATTCACGGGCATCGTCCAATGACGCGGGATCATGGGCGATGGGCTGCCATTGCATGGTGAAGGCGTTGCGGAAACAAAAGGGTGCGCGAAAAGATGGGTTTCAGGCGAAACACCAATCGGACAGGCCAAAACGGCCAAATGAAGTCCCGCACCGGAGCGCGGGGGGAGCGGTTCAGGCCCGACGATCGCCCTTTGTTTCGGCAACGCGTGGCACAAGCTCCAAAGACCGGCTGAACATCCAGACTCCTGTGATGTAGATGTGCCGCCCCTCTGCCAGAAACAGGTGCACCTGTCAATACAGCTGGCGGGAAGAGAAAATGGGAAGCCTGTTTTTCGCCCATGAAAACTCTGCTGGACAGGGCGGGTCGGATGGTGAGATGTGTTACGGCCACTGGTCATGGACGAACAGCGGTCAGAGGAAAAGGGGGGGGATGGATCGCAGGTTTGGAGGGGGACCCGCAAACGCACCCTGAATCACGGATCAGACAAGGCTCCCTGTATGCTCGGCATTCTTTTGTACGCCATCGGCGTGATGTATACCCCCGGCCCGGTGAACATCATCAGTTTGAACATCGGCGCGCAGGGGCGGTTCAAGGCCCATATCCCCTTTTTGATCGGGATATGGAGCGTCCTGTGCTTCTATTTTCTGCTCATCGGCTATGCGGGGCGAATGGTGGTGAACGACAGGGTGCTCCCCTTCATCGCCATTGGGGGCGTTTGCTTCATCCTGCACCTCGCCTACAGGATACTGACCTCCACCATCAAGGATGTGGAGGGGAGCAGGACGGCCGTTTTGACCTTCAAGGACGGGGTACTGATGCAGCTGCTCAATCCCAAGGTCATGCTCGTGGTGCTTCCCGTGGCCACGGTCCAGTTTCCCGCCGCCGGCATAGACGGCGCCGGGGTGGCTCTCTGGTCCCTGCTTCTCAGCGGGCTCGGCCTGTTGGCCGCCTTTATCTACGCCGGATTGGGGGCCTCCGTGTCCCGGCGTCTCCGCAACACGAAATTTCTCAGGTATATCAACGTGGCCCTGGGGCTGATGCTCATCGCCGTTGCCGCGGATATGGCCTGGCACCATGTGTACCTGGCCTTTCGCTCCCTGTAGCTTGTTCCGTGACAGGTAGATCCCGCCTCCCTTCCCCTTTGGTCCGGAACCGCTCCAAACCGGGGCTTGTTATCGGCCGGAAAACTGGCTAAGCCTCCTTGGTTGGAAGGACACATGGGTACTCTTGAACTCGTCACCATAGCCGTCGCCCTTGCCATGGATGCCTTTGCCGTGTCCATCGCCACAGGTGTATCCCTCAAATCGGTCAACCCGAGGCAGACGTTCCGTCTGTCCTGGCATTTCGGCCTGTTCCAGGCCCTTATGCCCATTCTCGGCTGGCTCATGGGGGGCACGGTGCGCTCCTATATCGAGGCCTATGACCATTGGATCGCCTTTGTTCTGCTCGCATACATCGGCTACAAGATGATCCGCGAAGCCTTTGACCACGAGGACGAGGCCAAGGGCGACCCCACAAAGGGCATGCGGCTGATCATCCTCTCCGTGGCCACGAGCATCGACGCCCTTGCCGTGGGCCTCAGCCTCTCCATGCTGGGGATCTCGGTGTGGTGGCCCGCTCTGGTCATAGGGGTCGTGGCCCTGCTCTTCACCATGACGGGGCTGCACCTGGGCAAGACAGTCGTGCGGGCCAAAAGCATCGGCAAGTACGCCGAGCTGCTCGGAGGGGCGGTGCTGATCGGCATCGGCCTGAAAATCCTGTGGGAGCACGGCGCCCTGTCCTGGCTGGCGTAGACGCCGGGTACTCCCTGCCCATTCTCGTCCTGTTTTCCAATCCATCTCCCCGGTGCTTCTGCCTGCACTCAGTGCGATATCGCATCTTAACTTGATATTGTTGCGTTTTCCTTGATTGTGATCTAGTATTCTATACTTGGGCGCAAACTCGTCCCCGTGAGTTTGTGGCTGACCTATTGCTACATTCTTTGTCGTGTTACAGTGGCTCTTCGTCTTTGGGGCGGGTTGGTTGCTTCAATTGCGGATGTGGATGATCATGCTGATTCAAACGCATTTCGGGGAGATAGTTATTTGATGAGTCGAGAAATACATCGTATCTTCAGTCCATTCCTGTTGGTGTAAGATGACGTATAAATTTGGCTCGAGAATATTGTATGTATTCATTGTTTTTTATGTATTCGTGTTTTGTGTTTTTGTTTTTGGTCTGCTCGGAATGGATAGGTCAATTCCACAGATAGTGCTCATGGTTACAATAACTGGTTTGTTGTTTTTCGCTATGTTCAATACTATTGGGAAACATGCAAAGGAGGTTGCGATCGACAAGAATTTTGTTTCTGTAAAATACATGTGGAGATCGATTGGGTATGAAGTTGATAGGATGTCTGAGTTGAGCTTTCGTTGCCCGTCATTGTTATTTTTGGGCAAGGCTTGTTTTTAATATAATGGAAATCCAGTCATACTGTTGTTTATTGTTATGCCTTTCAATGCTATTGGCTACAGGGAGTTTCCGAGAATGTGTAACCATATTGAAAAAGTATGTGGAGTTCATGGAGATGTGAGTGAGTCAGAATAATGCATGGTGGGTTGGATTGATTCTTGTTTGCCTTTTTGTATTGTTTTCTGAACTCCTGATTGTAGAAGTAAAATCAATGTAAATATTACAATATTGCTGATGACGGAAAACACTATAACATGGTCATGGAAGTGATTCGCTAAGATTTTGATAAACAGATTTTTACAATTACAAGCACGGCACTCGGCAGCCATGTGTGTTGCTCCGTACTGTTCAATGTCGTAGACGGGTAACGCACCTGGCTCCATGACAAGGGCGGGGCAAGGTTTAATGGGGCCAAGCCCGATTGGTTGCAACGTCAATGATCATCAACCTTCAAGGAACATATATGATTCGCCAACGTCTTTTTGTCCTGTTCGCTCTCTTTGCCTGTGCCTTGTGCCTCTTGCCGGTTTCGTCCACGGCTTCCGCGGCCGAGGGCTCCATCTCCACCCGAGAGCTCGCCCAGGCAGTGGAGAGCAGGGACGCGGAGCACTTGAGAACCTTGCTCGAAAAGGCCGGTGCGCCCCCGGAGGAGCTTGACCATGTTCTTGGCCCGGTTTCAGGTCAGGAGTCTTTGCCTCTATCAGAGGTTGAGCTGATTTCCGCGAACAAGCAGCTGTCCATCCTCATCCTGCACAGAGACCTGGGCAGGGACCTGTGGCTGTATCTGACAAACACGGGGGCGTCGGACGCCACGGACGGGCAAAGTCGCATTGTGGGGCATGACGGCTTCGGCAGCCCCAGCACCATGGTGCAGGCGCCCATTGCCATGAGTGACGGGAAAATCATTTTTGCTGTGGGTTCCAAGCAGGGCAGCGGCACCGGGGTCTTGCTGCTCGGCGTGACCTGGCTGCGCTGGGACAAGTGGGGCGTTGACCGCATCCTGGACTACCCCACAGAGGGGTATGTTGCGGGCTGGGGACTGCCCTTTGACCGAGAGTTCGGTTCCAAGACAGTGTTCAATAGCTGGAAAGAGGACAACTATGTGATCGATGTGATGTTTTCAGCGGCCTATACCGACGTTGAGAACCAGAAACCGCTCCTCGCCTTTGAGGCGCCAGTGCGCTACGTGTATGACGTGGCAAAGGCCTGGTTCGATGTGGACGCGTCCCGCTCCCAAATGACAGAAGAGCAGGTGAATGGGCTGTTCAACGACGCAGCGGACGGCTTCCTGGAACACAACCTCCAGCGCCTGAAAGCCCTGGCCACGCAAGGCACAGAGGCCCAGAAACACTGGCTGGGGCGTTTGCTGTCGCAGTGTGAGGACAGCCCGGCCAAAGAGGAGCTGTCACGTCTGCTTGGGTATTGAGTGCCGGGTGTGGCGCCTGTAATAGTTTATTTCATGGCCATGTTCCGTAGAGATGATTCCGTAAAAAGAGCATTGCGGGAGTTGCCGATGAAAAAGGTTATTATTGGTAGTGTAATTGTCCTTGCCGTTATCCTGGTGATAGTGTTTTTATATACAAAAGATCTTGAAGTTGTTTTTCATGTTTTCACAATATTGGGTGTTGTATTGGCTGCATCCATTATAAAAGGCTATGTGATTGGATCTCACGGTCCAGATAATGATACGGATGAGCAATAGTTTTTTTGTGCTGGGCTACTTGTAGGGTTCACAATTGTGTTTCTCACAGTGAGTTTTTACAGATCTTGATCAGGCCAGTAGCGTGTTGTCCTCATAATTCATCGAGATGAATCATGAACGCATAAGCGTGATTTCCAGTTAGCTTACGCACTACCCAATAATTAGGACTTTTCCGTTTCAGGCGACAGAGGCTTTGAGATTGCACCCCGTTCGAATCCATTGACCAAGGAGACCGCCCCATGTCGGATTCTATCGGCTTCGGCATCGTCGGCCTGGGCATGGCCGCCGAACTGCATGCGCAGGGCATAGCAGCCAATGCGGAGCAGGGCGCGCGCCTGGTCGCCATGGCCTCGCGCGCCCCGGGCGCGGCCCTGGAGCGGGCGCAGAAATTTGGAGCGCCCTGCGTGTCCTTTGAGGAGCTGCTGGCCAACCCCGAGGTGCGCGTGGTGTGCCTGTGCACGCCCAGCGGGATGCACGCCGGCCAGGCCCTGCAGGTGGCGCGGGCCGGCAAGCATCTGCTTGTCGAGAAGCCCATGGCCCTGAGCCTTGGGGATGCCGACGTCATGATAGACGCGTTTGAGGAAAGCGGCCTGCTCCTCGGCGTTGCCCTGCAGCGGCGGGCCGAGCCCATGTTCCAGCGCATTGCCCAGGCCATACACGAGGGCGATCTGGGCGAACCGACGCTGGGCATCGTCACCATCCCGTACTTTCGCGGCATGAGCTATTACAACCTCGCGGACTGGCGGGGCACTTGGATCCAGGACGGCGGCGGCGTGCTCATGAACCAGGGCTATCACCTGGTGGATCTGCTGGTCTGGTTCATGGGGGAGCCTGTGGACGTCTCTGCCCGGGCCGCCACCCTGGCCCGCGACATCGAGGTGGAAGACACCCTGGCCGCCACACTCAGGTTTCCAAACGGAGCACTGGCCACCATAGCGGCCACCAGCACAGCCGAGCCCGGCTTTCCGCACCGCGTGGAGGTGTACGGCACCAAGGGGGGCGTTCAGGTGGATGGCGAAAACGTGTCGCGGTGGGAGTTGGCCGCTCCGGAAAGCACCAAGGTGCCACCCTGGCACAGCGCTGTCCAGCAGGCAGCCGGAGCAGGGGGCGATCCAAGGGGCGTTGGCGCGTCAGGGCATGCCAAACTCATTGCCAACTTCATGCGGACCCTGCGCGGCAAGGATACCCTGGCGGCTGACGGCCGCGAAGGCCGCCGGGCACTGAAGGTGATCCAGGAGTGCTACACCAGCGCCGGCATGCTGTAGCGCAGTATGATTTCTCAACATACGACTTTGGGACTTGGTTTTCCGGGGGGAAACCTTTCTGAAGAAAGGTTCTCCCCCCGGACCCCCCTTCCAAAGACGTTCAATAAGTTACAAGCACTGGCGGTTACTTCTCGATCTTTGCGGATGCCGGGAACTCGTCGCGCCTTGGTGTAAAGATATCCAGCAATTCGAGCCCCTCTTTTCCCGCGGTGGCGCCGTGCCGCACGTTTGGAGGGAAGTGCAGCATGTCACCGGCGCGCAGTTCGTGCTTGGCGTTTTCCACGGTGAAAAAGGCCGTGCCGGACACGATATGCGTAAGCTGCTCGTTGGAGTGCGTGTGCCCGGGCGTGGTCAATCCCGGCGCAAAGCGCACCAGCACCATGGTCAGCGCTTCGCCGTGCACAACCTTGCGTTGCAGCCCCTCGCTCACATTGTCCCACGCCAGCTCGTCCCAATTCACCGGAAACATGTCCACCTCCGTTCAGGTATTCGAATTCAATCGCGTTTGTCGTCGCGCAAGCGGTACAGGATCTCTCCGGCTTTTCGCACGAAAAGGATCCCTTGGTCCTCGCGGTCCGCGTACGCGTCCAGGTCTATGGAATCCGGGTCCATGTACCCGAGGTTGATCGTCTTGCACACATTCTCGGGGATGGATGTCGCCAGGATGACCTCGATGCGGGGGCGCTCCTGGCCGTGTTCATATGTGCCGACCCCCCGCACGTGGGTGGAGTGGGCCAGCACGCCCTTGGGGATGTCGGCGAACCGTTCCATGCGCCCCAGAAAGTAGTCGCGGACGTGGTACCCCACTTTCAGGATGTCCCTGCCCCAGGTGCGCGACACCTCTGTGATGTGTTTGCCGTGGATGATCAGCCGCCCGCCGTCGGCCACCACGGGCTCGAGCTTGTACATCACCTTGCCCGCCACCCACAGCTCGTCGTACATGCTCGAGGCTGTGCCCAGCACGGTGTGGAATGGTTTTTCCACATATCGGATGTGCACCTCGCGGGAAAGATCGGCTGCCGCGTTCCAGGCCTCGTCCACCTGTCCGCAATAGAATCCGGCCAGGGAGCCGTGGGGCGTACCGTCGGAGCGTACCACCATGGCCGCCAGCAGGCAGGGCGTGTCCACCATGGTGGCGGCGCGGTCTATGGCCCGGCGCGTGGGCGTATCCTTCACCCCTATGGTGTCCCAGCAGGTGACCACCGCTCCCAGCCAGTGGGTGTAGTGCAGGAAGTCTCCGCCCGAGACCCCGGGGAAGAGGTACTTATTTCCGCCTGAAAAACCGGCCACCTCGTGGGGGAAGACCGGACCCAGCACAATGATGAGGTCGTACTCCAGCACCGCCTTGTTGATGACCACGTCCACGCCCTGGTCAAAGAGGCCGTTTGTCAGGCCGGAGATTTCGCCTCCGCTGATGCGGCCGATTTTGACCAGTGTGCCGTCCAGGTCCCAGCGGTGGTTCAACAGCCGCACATTACCGTAGATTTCCTCGCGTTCCCTGGCGGTTATTCCGTACAGATCGAGGATTTCCTTGTCGCTCATGGGCTGGTGCGTGCCCAGGGCCACCATGAAATCCAGTCGGGCCGCGTATGCTCCCACTTCCTGGTGCATCAGCCTGACCATCATGGGCAGGGGCGAGGTGCGTGTGGAGTCGGGCGTGAGCACCAGCACGCGTTTGCCCCGCACGGTGTCGGCAGGTATGCCCTGCCGCAATATTTCCCGCGCCTGGTTTTCATCCAAGGCGGTGTGCAACGATCCCGCGCCTGCGTGCATGGCGTACTCCCTGGGTTAAGGTGACTTCAGGCAAATCCCGTTTTCCTTGTCGCGATTCATGGGCGCGCTAGGCCTCCCACTGGGTGTGGAAAATGCCGTCCCTGTCTGTGCGCTGATAGGTATGCGCGCCGAAAAAGTCCCGTTGGGCCTGCAGCAGATTTGCCGGCAACCGGGCGGAGCGGTATCCGTCATAATAGGCCAGGGAGGCGGAGAGCGCGGGAATGGAGATGCCGCTGTGGGCGGCCAGTGCCACCGTCTCCCGCAGGGCCTGCTGCCCCGTGGCAAGGGACTGGGCAAAGTGCTCAGCGATCAGGAGATTTGGCAGGTCGGGCTCGGTGGCGAATGCCGTGGCCACGTCGTCCAGGAAGCGCGCCCGGATGATGCACCCGGCGCGCCAGATCCTGGCGATGGAGTCCATGGCCAGGTTCCAGCCGTACTCCTGGCTGGCGGCGCGCATCATGGCAAAGCCCTGGGCATAGGAGCATATCTTGGCGGTGTACAAAGCCTTGCGGAGTGTTTCCACCAGGTCATTCAGATCGGGGGGCGCGTCACCGTCCGGTGCGGGTCCGGACAGCCTGTCCTGCGCCGTCACGCGTTCGGCCTTGAAGGATGAGAGAATGCGGGCCTCCACCGCTGCGTTGATGGTGTGTGTGGCCGCTCCCAGGTCAAGGGCGCTTTGCGTGGTCCAGCGGCCCGTGCCTTTCTGCCCGGCGGTGTCAAGAATGACATCCACCAGGGGGGCGCCGGTTTCCTTGTCCATGACCGTGAATATCTTTGACGTGATCTCGATGAGATAGGAGGAAAGTTCGGATTCGTTCCAGGCGGCAAAGGTGTCGGCCAGTTGCTGGGGCGAAAGTCCCCCAACTCGCGCCAAAATGTCGTAGGTCTCGGCAATGAGCTGCATGTCGCCGTATTCTATGCCGTTGTGCACCATCTTCACAAAGTGACCGGCTCCGCCCGGACCGATGTAGTCCACGCAAGGGGTGCCATCGTCGGCCCTGGCCGCGATGGCCTTGAGGATGCGCGCCACCGTGTCGTAGGAGTCGCGCGGCCCGCCGGGCATGATGCTGGGGCCGTTCAGCGCGCCTTCTTCCCCCCCGGATACCCCAACGCCCATGAAACGAATTCCATGCTCCGCGCACTCCGCCTCGCGGCGGTTGGAGTCGCGGTACAGGGAGTTGCCTCCGTCGATGATGATGTCACCAGGGTCGAGCAGGGGCAGCAGGTCCTTGATCACAGTATCAACGGCCGGTCCGGCCTTGACCATGAGGAAGACGGTACGCGGCCCGGCCAGGGATTCCACAAGCTCCGGAGTCGAGAAACAAGGCGCGAGGTTGCTGTCCAGGCCCATCTTTCGGGCAGGTCCGGCCATGAATTCCCTGGTCACCGTGTCCGTACGGTTGTACACCGCCACCCTGAACCCGTTGCGGGCCATGTTCAACGCCAGGTTCTGGCCCATTACGGCCAAGCCTATCAATGCGATATTGTTTTGCATTCTAGTGGCTCCTCATGCTTTGTCCGGGTGTCCCAGCAATGTGTCGTACAAGGCCTGCTGCCGTTGACCGGCGTCGCGGTATACCTCGTGGTGCTCGGAGGTGGGCGTATACGTCGCTCCAGACAGGGGAGCGGTTTCGGCCAGGTCGATTTCCCCCAGACTTTCCCAGGCGAGCAGGGCGGCGCCCCGGGCCGAATTCTCGTTCATGTCCGGAATTGTCACCTCCACTCCCAGCACGTCGGCCAACAGCTGCGGCCACAAGGTCGATCCCCGCAACGCCCCCCCTCCGGCAAGCACCTTGTGGTTGGGAGCGAGAAAAGGTTTCAGATCCTGGTACACCCGGGCTATGCGCAGAGTGACGGCCTCGAGCCCGGCGCGCAGGATGTCGAGCTTGCCAGTGGCCAGGGAGAGTCCCTGGATGGTGGCCCGGGCATCGCCTCGCCAGCCCGGACTGCGCTCGCCCGCGGCAAGGGGCAGGATGGTCAGGCCATGGCCGTCTGGCACTGTGGCGGCCAAAGCCGAGTCCAGATCGTTGGCATGGGTCAGCCCCAGCAAGTCCTTGAGCCAGGCGAACACATTGCCGCCTTCGCTCAGCGCCCCTCCGGGGAGAAGCCGGTCGCGGTCGACACGGTAGCAGAACAGGCCAAAGGGCAGGGAGGTGGTCAGGCAATTCATGGAAGGCGTCACGGCACGAACCGCTGCCGAGGTGCCGATGGTCACGGCCGCGCTGGTGTTGTCCACTGCGCCGCAGCCGATATTCGCCGCCGCTCCGTCACCCAGGGGCACGAACCAGGGAATCTCGGCCAATCTCGGCCAGCGGGAGGCAAACCGCGGCACCAGCCCCTGTTGTGAAGGCAGGTCGGCGCCCGTTTGTTCGGCGATGGGAGACAGCAGTCCTTGATCGGTCCCAACAGTTTGCAACAGCGGGTCGTCCCAGCACAGCTTGCGCCTGTCCAACGCTCCGGACCATGAAGCCACGCTGTGGCTGACCCGGGCCTGGCCGAACAACTGCAGGGACATGAACTCGCCGATGGAAAGCCAGCGCCGCACGCGGGCGAAGAGTTCCGGCTCCACCCGCGAGAAGCGCAGCAGTTTCGGCGGCATGTAGCCGGGGTGGAAGCGCGCTCCCACGCGGTCGTGGGTCTGGCGTTCGTCGAGCAGGTGTTTCAACTCCTCAGCCTCGGGCGCGGAGGAGGTGTCGGCATAGGTGCTCAGCTGTGTGAGCGGTTCATCATTGTCATCCAGGCCCATGAGTGAATGCACAAAGGTGCACGTGGCGACCCCTTTGATGTCGTTGGGGAGACGCGCCAGGTAGTCGTCGATGCATGCCCAGATGTTGTCCAGAAGCTGCAGGGCGTCCATGTGCGCCCCCCCGTCCGGACTGTGCGCCATGCGCAACGGCCGCCGCGCGGGCTCCACGTCCAGGACGCGGCCCTGGCAATCGAACGCCAGCGCCCGTACGGATGAGCTGCCCACGTCCAGGGCCAGTATGCATTCTTGCGCGGTCATAGGACATTGTACCTTTGATTATGCTGTATCTTGACTTTTTTTTCCGGGAGGAAACCTTATCGTTGCTGTCGCCATCCGCAAGGAGCGAAACGACCGCGCCTGACGGCCGCCGCTCTGTAGAAAGGTTTCCCCCCGGCCCCCCCTGCCAACTACTTATATAATTTAAAGTTTTTACATTTGATCTACATGGTAGGTAGGCATGCCAAATCAAATACCGAGGGGTAACTTAGGGGCTTCCTATTCAAGGAGCTAAGCACTCCAGCCTGTTACGCACCCTCCTTCAAGGGACGAAGGTGGTTGGTAAAGTGGCTGCGGATCACCGTATCATATACGGAGCGGTTTGTTTCCAACAAATCCATGAGCCGGTCCTTGAACAGCGGCACGCCATCCGAGCCGCGAGTCGTGAGCACTGAGCCGAAGGTCACGTGCAGTATCTGTCGACCATCGTCCTGGCTCAGGTAGTGTTGCTCCAGCTCTTGGGTGGAGAGCGCATCGCTCCAGGGCACCGTGTCCAGTCTGGCGGACACGTGGTAGGTGGCGCGGTCGTTTTCGTACCTGTCCCGGCAGAACGCGACTATTTCCCTGAACATGTCCGGTTCCACCCGCGCGGCTACGCGCAGGGCCTCCAGGTAGCTGGTGCCCGCGGTCTTTATATGAAACTGGCCATTGGTGAGCCTGCTCAGGTGAGGGTAGACCGAAAGCTTGTCGCTGCCCGAGTGCAGGGAGAGTTTGTAGGGGCCGTATTGTCGGGCAATGGCCGCGTGCAGAGCCATGGTGCGGCGCAGTTCGTCCGCGTCGCCCCGGAAGTCGATTCCTTTCTCGAAGCGGCCCACAAAGCGCGGGGCCAGGCTGACCACCGGCACGTGGCGGCGTTGCAGCTCCAGGGCGATGAACAGGTGCTCCTGCACGCTGGTTGGCTGCTCGGTTTCGTCCACTGAAATTTCGATTTCCCATGGTTTGCCCGCCATGGCCGAGTCGATGTGCTCCGTCATGGAGCGGATGTGCGCAAGGGCTCGTCCATATTTCACCGCCGCGCGCTTGATGGAGATTTCGTCCAGGGTCGCGTTTTCCACGCCTTCCACTGTTTCGAGGGTGAAGCTCTTGCCCTTGTACAGCGTGAGGAACTCGGCGGCGCTCTCCACCTTGTCGTTCAGCAGGCCCTGGAAGCGCTCATCGAGCTGGCCGGGGGAGTAGTCGTCGGCCTGCTGGTCCACGTGGTCGGATGGGTCGATGGTAAAAAACACATATCCTTCCGCTGCTGTCACGTCCACGTCGTCGAATGTCTTCAGGTGGTCGGCGTCGGCACTCACCGGGCCGTCCCAACCCGCGCGGAACGCGCCCAAAAGGGCGTCGTCCATCACCTGCGCGGCAGTGCGCTCGGTGCGGACCATCTCGCGGATGGACTGCTGGCAGAATATGGGCAGGATGTCGTCGGCGTAGGGCTTCAGCGCCTGGACGTGGCCGGGGGTGGCAAGGCCCAGCCTGTCGCCGAACCCGAAGGATGCGGCCGTGCCCAAGGGGCGGGGTAGGGCGTTGGGAAGCAGAGCCGCCAGGGCCCGGACGTTCGCACCGAGAGGTGTTGCCAGGAGCAGGCGCAGGCCGTTGGCCTCCACGGTTTCACCGGTAAAGCTGTTCAGCCAGTCCGGGACTGCGTCTCGCCCACATGCGATGACGATGAATTGCTCGCGGCCCTTATCGGCCAGCATGGCCGCGCCCCCTCCGAGACTGCGCAGTGAGTCGGTAACAGGGGGCATTTTCCCGATGCATTCGCCAAGCTGCTGGGCCGCCTGTGGGTCGGTGCTCCCCGCGGGTTGGGAAAACAGCTTCTTGAGTGCGTCCATTGACTTCTCCTATATCGATGCGGCGGCAAAGCCGCCATCCACAACAAAGTTCGCGCCTGTGATGAAACTGCCCCCTGCATCCGAGGCCAGCAGCAGGGAGACCGCGGCCAGTTCCTCCTTTTCGCCGAAGCGGCGCATGGGCGTGGCGTTCAGGATGGACTCCACGCGGCCGGGATCCAGTATCTTGCGGTTCTGCTCTGCGGGGAAGAAACCCGGGCACAGCGCGTTCACGCGGATGCCCGCCCCGGCCCATTCCCTGGCCAGGTTCTGGGTCAGGTTCCACACCGCGGCCTTGGTCAGACTGTAGGTGAACACACGGCTCAAGGGGCGTATGGCGGACATGGACGACAGGTTGATGATGCTTCCGCCGCGTTTTTGCGCAAGCCAGTGCGCGCCGATCACCTGGCAGCCCAGGTGGGTGGCCTTCAGGTTGGTTTCCACGATGCGGTCGAACTCGTCCTCTGTTATGTCCAGGTAGGGAGTGGCCGAGTTGACGCCAGCGCCGTTCACCCACACGTCGATGCCGCCGAACCATTCGATGGTCTGGGCCACGACACGCTCCAGGTCCTCGCGCTTCACCGCGTCGGCTGAGGCGAATTTCACCTCCGTGTCCGGCGCTTTCCATTCGTTGCGGTGCGCCTCGGCCTTTTCCTCGCTACGCCCCACCAGTACGATGTTGGCTCCGGCCTTCCAGAATGCTTCGGCCATGGCGCCGCACAGCACGCCCGTGCCACCCACCACAATCACGGTTTTGTTGGTCAGGCCGAAGAGACCCTGCAGGTATGCGCCGCTGTTTTCAGATGACATGGTTCATCACCTCGGGGTTATTTGAAAAACAGGTTGGGTAAAAACATGCTGAAGGCCGGCACGTAGGTCACCAGTATGAGGGCGGCCAAAAGCGCCAGATAGAACGGCCAGATGGTTTTGATCACCTCTTCGATTCGTATCTTGGCCACGGCGCAGCCCACGAACAGCACTGTGCCCACGGGAGGGGTCACCAAGCCGATGCCCAGGTTGATCATCATCACGATGCCGAACTGCACCGGGTCCATGCCCAGCTGCTTCATCACGGGCAGAAATATGGGCGTGCAGATGATGATGAGCGGCGACATGTCCATGAACGTGCCCAGGAAGAGCAGAATGACGTTCACCAGCAGCATGATGACATAGGGGTTGTCCGAGATGCTCTGCAGCAGGTGGAACAGCTTGGCCGGAACCTCGTTCAGGGCCAGCAGCCAGGCGAAGGACGCGGCCGTGCCGATGATGAGCAGCACCATGGCCGTGGTTTTCACCGCGTTGAGCGTGGCCGTGATGAAATCCTTTCTGGAGAGGGAGCGGTAGAAGAATACCGTGACGGCCAGGGCGTAGATGACCGCGATGGCCGAGCTTTCAGTGGCGGTGAACACCCCCGAGAGCACCCCGCCCACGATGATGACCGCGGTGAGCAAGCCCGGAAGTGCTGCCATGAAGGACAGAAACAGCGCCTTGAAGCCCGGGAATTTGTCCTTGGGGTAACCGCGCTTTGCTGCAACCACGTAGGCCGCCACCATGAGGCACAAACCGGTGAGCACGCCGGGAATGAATCCGGCCATGAACAGCGACGCCACGGACACAGTGCCCCCCGCCGCGATGGAGTAGATGATCATGTTGTGGCTGGGCGGAACGGTGAGGCCGATGGTGGACGAGGTGATGGTGACGTTCACGGCGTAGTCCGTGTCGTAGCCTTTCTGCTTCATCATGGGGATGAGCGTGGCGCCAAGGGCCGAGGTGTCGGCCACGGCCGAGCCGGAGATGCCGCCGAAGAGCATGCTGGCGAATACGTTCACCAGCCCCAGTCCGCCCCGCACGCTACCGATGCAGGCGTTGGCCAGCCGCACCAGCCGGTCGGAGATGCCGCCATGGAACATGAGTTCGCCCGCGTAGATGAAAAAGGGGATGGCCATGAGCGCGAACACGTTCATGCCCGCGGCCATGCGCTGGAACACGATCATTGGGGGCAGGTCCATGTACAGGATGGTGACCATTGACGAGCCGGCCAGGCAGATGGCGATGGGCACGCCCGTGAGCAGAAGCAGGACAAAGCTGCCGAACAGTATGGTGAGTTCCATCAATCCCCCTCCTTGCCGAGGGCGGCGTTCATGAGCAGTTCAATGGCAAAGAGGATGAACAAGGCTCCTGCCAAGGGAAAGGGCAGGTAGCTGATGCCGGTGGAAAGTCCCAGGGTGGGAATGACGTGCTCCCAGGTGGAGCCCACCATTTGCGAGCCGTACCACAGCATGCCGATGCCGAACAGGATGAGCGAACAGGCGGAAAACGCCTCGAAGATCCGCTGTAGCCAGGGGGGGGAAACGGAGTTGATGATCGTGAGGCCGATGTGGGCCTTGTCCCGTACCCCTGCGGCGGCGGCAAGCATGATGTAGTAGATCATCAGAAGCAGGCAGAACTTTTCCGACCAGTTGGGAGAGTCGTTCAGCACGTAGCGGCAAAAGACCTGGTATCCGATGACGGCGGTCATGAGCGTGAGCCCGAAGCCGCTGATCCATAGGCAAATGGTGGCGAACCATTTGTTCACACTCACG
Source organism: Desulfovibrionaceae bacterium (assembly GCA_963674665.2). Classification (GTDB taxonomy): domain Bacteria; phylum Desulfobacterota; class Desulfovibrionia; order Desulfovibrionales; family Desulfovibrionaceae. The sequence goes on from CAXXPL010000005.1 coordinate 441,970, forward strand.
ACTCTCCTCTGTAGCGCTGCGGGCATCCTCCTGCTCCTTGTAAAAAATGGCGCGGGAAGAAGGCCTAGCCCCCTTCCCGCAACGATTTTCGTACGTGCTTATTGTACGGCCTGGATGCGCTTGACCAGGTCGCTCAGTTCGGGTGTTCCGGCGAATTTCTTGTATACCGGGGCCATGGCGTCGATGAAGGGCTGCTTGTCGCAGTCCTCGATGATCTCGTTACCCGCGTCCATGACGATCTTCTTGGACTTTTCCACGCGGTCGTTCCAGAGCTTGCGCATGACGGGCACGCTCATCCACGCGGCCTTCTTCACCAGCGCCTTGTCCGCGTCGGACAGCTTGTCCCAGCTCTTTTTGGACATCACCAGCACCTCGGGTGACATGGAATGCTGGTCAAGGGTGTAGTACTTGGCGACTTCGAAGTGACGGGTGGACTCGTAGGAGGGCCAGTTGTTCTCGGCGCCGTCGATGACGCCGGTCTTCAGGGCCTCGTACACCTGGCCGAATTCCATGGGGGTGGCGTCTGCGCCCAGGGCTTCCATGGTGGCCACGAACAGGTCGGAGTTCTGTACGCGGATCTTCATTCCCGTCATGTCGGCGGGGGACTTGATGGGCTTCTTGGAGTTGTAGAACGAGCGCGCGCCGGAGTCGTAGTAGCACAGGCCCACCATGCCATGCTTTTCAAAGGTGGCCAGAATTTCCTGGCCGATCTCTCCGTCCATCACTTTGTACATGTGCTCGATGGAGCGGAAGATGTAGGGCAGGGCGGGGATGGCGGTTTCAGGGATGATGCTGTTCAGGGGCGCCAGGTTCACGCGGTTGAGGTCGATGGCGCCGGCAATGGTCTGTTCGATGGTGTCCTTTTCCTCACCCAGCTGGCGGCCGGGGTAGGTCTTTATGGACAAGCGGCCGTTGGTCCATTCGCTGAGCAGCTTGCCCATGTACTTCACCGCCTCCACCGTAGGATAACCGTCGCTGTGGGTGTCGGCGCTCTTGAAGGTGACGTTTCCGGCCTGGGCGGACAGAGCCATGCCCAGCGCCATGGCCAGAGCCAGAGCCAGGATCAGGATAGACTTGCGCATTGCTACACTCCCTCATGTGTAATTGGTTTATACATCTCCTCTTAAGGAATGGTTCACACCTCGCATCGCCAACGCCGCCGGAAAAATCCGGCGGGAAGCTACATTTTGTAGGCCTTTTTGGCCAGGTTGTATGCCAGATCCACGGCCACCTCGGTGGCCTCGTCCTCGTCGAGGCGGTGGTCGCTGACAAGCTCGGAAAGAAACCGGCAGTCGATGCGCCGGGCAACGTCGTGCCGGGCCGGAATGGAGAGAAACGCGCGGGTGTCGTCGTTGAAGCCCACGGTGTTGTAGAACCCGGCGGTTTCCGTGACCATGCGCCGGAAGCGCAGCATGCCCTCGGGGCTGTCGTGGAACCACCACGGGGGGCCCAGACGCAGGCAGGGGTAGTGCCCGGCCAAGGTTGCCAGCTCGCGGCTGTAGGTGGTCTCGTCCAGGGTGAACAGGATGACGGTAAGGTCCGGTTCGTTGCCCACGACATCCAGCAGGGGTTTGAGCGCCTTGACGTACTCCGTGGCCATGGGGATGTCCGCGCCCTTGTCCCGGCCGAATTGCGCGAACACCCGGGCGTTGTGGTTGCGGAACGAACCGGGGTGGATCTGCATCACGAGCCCGTCGTCCATGCTCATGCGGGCCATCTCCGTGAGCATCTGCCCCCGGAATAGTTCCGCCTGCTCCGGCGAGATGCTCCCGGCCAGGGCCTTGTCCAGCAACTGCTGGCACGTCGCAGTGTGCAGGTTCGCGGTGAGCGCCGTGGGGTGGCCGTGGTCCGTGGAGGTGCAGCCCATGGTCTTGAAGAACTGCCGCCTCTGGGCCAGGGCGCTCAGATAGCCCGGCCACGAGGAGGTGTCCTCGTTGGTGAGCCTGCCCAGGGCCGCCACGTTGTCGGCAAAGTCCTCGAACTCGGGATCCACCACACTGTCAGGGCGGAAGGCGGGCAGCACGCGGCCGCTCCATCCGCTGTCCCTTATGGCCTGGTGCGCGGCGAGGTCATCCAGGGGGGCGTCGGTGGTGGAGATAGCCTCGATGTTGAAGCGCTTGTATAGCGAGCGAACCGAGAATTCCGGCTGGGCCAGCATGGCGGCGATAAGGTCGTGGATCTCGTCGGCCGTGTCGGCGGACAATTGAGTGTGGATGCCGAATACGCGGGTGAGCACGTCCTCGAACCAGAAGCGCGTGGGGGTGCCCCGGAAAACGTGAAAGTTCTCGGCAAAAAGCCGCCAGCAGGCGCGGGGGTCGGTCTCCACCGGGCCACCGTCGATCCTGGGCACGCCCTGGGCCTCCATGGGCACGCCCCGGCTGTAGAGCATGCGGAAGAGGTAGTGGTCAGGGGTGATGAATAATGCGGAAGGATTGGGGAAATTTATATCGTCAGCGTACCAGCGCGGGTCAGTGTGACCGTGGGGGCTGAGGATCGGCAGGTCCTTGACCTGTTCATAGAGCCTGCGGGCCACTGCCCGTTGGCCGGGATCGACCGGGAAGAGTCTGTCCTCGTGCATGGTTATGCTCTTAGCCATGTGGTTTTCCTTCGTCGGTCCTGGCGTCTTCGCCGTTTTCAAAGAGCATGGCGTTCACCTGCTCCAGGTGAAGGCGCATGGCATTGCGTGAGCCCTCGGAATCGCGGGCGCGCAAACGCTCCAAAATGACCCGGTGGTCGGCAGCGGCCCGTAGCGCGTTGGTCGGCAGTTTTACCCGCTCGCAGATGGTCTTGAACAAGGGGCGCCGCATGCCCTCCCATAGCTGGTCCACAATGGACACCAGCACCATGTTGCCCGTGGCGCTGGCAAGGCGGCTGTGGAAGAGAAGGTCGCCGTCGTCCTCGTTGGACACGCTCTGGCGCTCGTGGGCCACGTCGTCCTCCATCTTGTTCACGGCCTCTTCAAGCTCTTGGAGTTGCTCGTCGGAAATGGTCTGCGATGCGGTCGCGGCAATCTCGCTTTCGATGAGTATGCGCGCGTGCATCAGGTTGGAGGGGCTTGGGCCCGAGTCTTCGACAATGGTCACGCCCCTGCCCTGGCTTTCATCCAGCACATAGATGCCCGCGCCGGTGCGCACCTCCACCAGCCCGGCGATCTCGAGGGCCAGAATGGCCTCGCGCACTGTGGGGCGGCTCACACCCAGCTGCTGGGACATGTCGCGCTCCGATGGCAGTCGGTCGCCCGCGCTCCAGTGCCCCTCGCGGATGAGTGATGCGATTTGGTCGGCCACCTGCTGGTAGAGGCGTTTGCTCGCAACTGCTTGTAAAGGCATGAGGCGTTTCCTCGAAAGGTTGGTGCAGTGTGAGGAGAGGAAGTGTGTTGCGATTGATCTCGCACAAATCGGCCAGATGGTCAAGTGGCCTGACCAATTTTACCAAAACAAGGATGTGGGGCTGTTGCATATTGCGTTTAAGTATAAAGCGTAGTATATAGACAAGCAATAGTGGATTTGAGAATAATTCTGTCAGAAAACAGGTCCGAGTGCTGGTTATGGAAAAATCATAATTGAGTATTTTGAAAGGGATAATCCATCGGATGGATTCCCTGCCTTCAAAACGCTTACTCCAGAAGAGGCCCGGGATGTCTATGAAAGCGTGCTGAGAGCGATGAAGCTGGATGTTCCCCCGGAACGTCTGGTCAAGATGATAAATTATTTCAGCGTGCTGAATCTTGGTTAAACTGTACTATCAACCCCGAAAGTTGAGTTTTCTCCTAAAAGACGCTCCGAAATTGTCTTTACAATGAAATCCCACACTCCTCGCGCCAGGCCAGGTACATGAGCACGGCCCAGAGGCGCCAGGGCAGGTGATCGCCGGACTGGTGCGCCTTCCAGGCCTTTCTCACAGGAGCGGGTCGCAGGCCGCCCGTCTCCAGATTTGTGGGCGCTAGCAGAGACTCGGCCCAATCACGCAGGGGGCCGCGCAGCCAGTCTCCAAGGGGGAGGCCAAAGCCCTGCTTGGGGCGCTCCAGAAGTTCCTTGGGCAAATGCCGGGAGAGTACCCGGCGGAGGATGCGTTTTCCCTGCCCCTGTTCCTTGGCGTTGCGGATCTTGCACCACAAGGGGAGGCGCCAGGCCAGCTCCACCATGCGGTGGTCCAGCAGGGGCACCCGCGTCTCCAGCCCCACGGACATGCTTGCCCGGTCCAGTTTGGTGAGGATATCGTCGGGCAGATATCCGGACTGGTCCCTGGCCATTATCCAGGATACCAGATCCAGGCCCCCTGGAATGGAAGGAGGGCTCAGAGGCGCATGTCCGGATAGGGGGAGCAGGGGAGCGGCGAGCAGGGCGGCGGGGTCGGGCCAGACATTTGTCAGGGCCTGGTAAAAGGTCTCGCGGTCCGTGGCAGGGAGTGCGTCCAGAATTCGGCGCGCCTTGTCGCGCAGGTGCAGGGCCCTGCGTCTTCTGGGGGTGAACAGGGCATACCCCTTTGTCAGGCAGGCCTCGCCCGGCCCGCGCAGGAGCTTGGACATCAGGCGGCGTAGGGTCACCGGCTGCCCCTGAATACGTTGCCACAAGGGCTGGGCATGAAAATGCCGGTTGTACCCCCCGAATAGTTCATCCCCCCCGTCTCCGGAGACGCACACCGTGACCTCGTGACGCGCCAGTCTGGACACCAGCACCGTGGGCACCTGCGAGAAGTCGGCAAAGGGCTCGTCGTAGATTCCGGGGAGTTCCGGGATCACGTCCATGACCTGTTTGGGAGTCACCAGCAGGTCCACATGCTCGGTTCCCAGCCGCTTGGCCATGGCCCTGGCCCAGTGGGCCTCGTTGAACTCCCTGGATTGGGACCCGATGCAGAAAGTGCGCACCGGCCTGGAGTTCGACTGCTGCATGAAGGTTACCACTGTGGAGGAGTCGATGCCGCCGGAAAGAAACGCCCCCATGGGGGCGTCAGAGTCGCGCCGCAGGTCCACGGCGTCGATGATGGCCTTTTCCAGCAGGTCGGCCAGTTCCTCTTCGGATCCGTTCAAGGGGGCGCTCACACCCTTCAGGATGGCGTCGGAGAGCTTCCAGTAGAATATCGGGGTTGGGATGACCCTGTGGCGGATGTGCTGTGCCTCGAAGCAAAGCAACGCCCCTGGCGGGAGTTTATGGATGCCTTGGAGGATGCAGCCCGGCGCCGGTATGTAGCCATGCCCCAGAAATGCGGCCAGGTCGTTGAGGGAGATGCGAGGTTCCAGTCCGGGGTGGCGGAGCAGGGCCTTGAGTTCCGACCCAAAGACGAGGGTGTTGCCGCAATACCCCAGGTAGAGGGGCTTTTCACCCATGCGATCGCGGGCGAGCCAGAGCCTTTTGTCCCGGTCATCCCAGAGCGCAAAGGCGAACATGCCCACGCAGCGCGTCAGGGTGCGCTCCACCCCCCATGCGGCCAATGCCTCAAGGAGCACCTCGGTGTCGGAATGCCCCCTCCAGCCGTGTGGCGGCGTGTGCCCGGAGTTTTCCAGTTCCCTGCGCAACAACTTGTAATTGTAAATTTCGCCATTATATGTGAGGAAGAATCGGGCAGAACCTGAAGACATGGGCTGATTGCCCGTGGATGACAGGTCCATGACCGCCAGACGGGCGTGGGCGAGCCCCACTCCGGATTCTGGAGCGCTCCATGTTCCCTGGCCGTCCGGGCCGCGATGCGCCATGGCCGAGGCCATGCCGCCGAGTATATGATCGAGGTCAGAAGCCGGAGCCGTTGCTCCCCAAAATCCCGCTATGCCGCACATGGGAAAAGTGTACGGTAAAGTTGATTGCCGGGAAAGATGAATATGAGGTGAGGGCTCGTCGGGGGGGATTCCTGTTCAGCCTCTTTTCGAGGCGACTTTGGCCATTTTGACATAAATGCGGAGACCGGAGCAAAGTTTTCACAACGGAAATTGAAAAAAATCGTGAAAAACAGTTGCGCTTCGCGCCGCGCGTTGGTACGGCACACAACGCCACTACCCAGCTATTTCAACGAGGAGTAAGTGCATGCTTGCAATACTCGAATACAAGGCCGGCAACCAGACCAGCGTAAGACGCGCCCTGGATTACCTTGAAATTCCAAACACAATTACCTCGGATCCTGCGACCATCGCCCGCTCCAAGGGAATAATCTTCCCTGGAGTCGGAGCAGCCGGGCAGGCCATGGACGAACTCGAGACCACCGGCCTCGACGCCGTGATCAAGGAGCAGGTTCAGGCTGACAAACCGCTCCTGGGCATCTGCGTGGGCTGCCAGATCCTTCTCGAGTATAGCCAGGAGAACGACACCAAGGCCCTGGGCATCATCCCCGGGGAGTGCGCCCTGTTCAACCCGGCCTGGGAGGAGGAGGACGGCACGCCCATCCGCGTTCCCCACATGGGCTGGAACCGCGTGCAGCTGAAAAAGGATTGCGCGCTGTTCACGGGCATCGATCCGCGCTCGGAGTTCTACTTCGTGCACAGCTACTACCCCAATCCCAAGCCCGACTATATCATCGGCGTCACCACCTATGGCCAGAATTTCTGCTCCGTGCATGGCGCCCCCGGATTGTGGGCAGTGCAGTTTCACCCCGAGAAGAGCGGACGCCCCGGCTTGCAGCTGCTGAAGAATTTCTACACCTACTGCCAGGAGGCCAGCTAATGCTCTCCAAGCGAATCATTCCCTGTCTCGATGTGCGCGACGGCAGGCTCACCAAGGGCGTGAAGTTCGTGGACAACATCGATATCGGCGATCCCGTGGAGTCCGCCCGCGCCTATTACGAGGCCGGGGCCGACGAGATCGTGTTCTACGACATCACCGCCTCCCACGAGGACCGGGGCATCTTCCTGGACGTGGTGGAGCGCGTGGCCGAGACCATCTTCATCCCCTTTTCCGTGGGGGGAGGCATTTCCTCTGTGAGCGACATGCGCCGGGTGCTTCTTGCCGGTGCCGAAAAGGTCTCGGTGAACTCCGCCGCGGTGAAGAACCCCGACATCATCAGCGAAGGCGCGGCCGCTTTCGGCGCGCAGTGCGTGGTGGTGGGCATGGACGTGAAAAAGGTGGAGACCAGCGAGAACATCCCCTCGGGCTACGAGATCGTGATCCATGGGGGGCGCAAGGCCATGGGCCTGGACGCCCTGGAATGGGCCAAGACAGTGGAAGCCCTGGGCGCCGGAGAGATCTGCCTGAACTCCATCGACGCGGACGGCACAAAGGACGGCTATGAACTGACCCTCACCAGGATGATCAGCGACGCCGTGAGCATTCCGGTCATCGCCTCGGGCGGGGCGGGCAACCCTGAGCACATGTATCAGGCCTTTGCAGAGGGCAAGGCCTCGGCCGCGCTCATCGCCTCCATCGTCCACTACGGCGAGTACACCGTCAAGGAGATCAAGGACCACATCTCCAACAAAGGGGTGCCCATGCGCATGATCTGGTGAGATCATGCCCTTCACCCCTCTGCACCTCGGCCCGGGGTTGTTGCTCAAGGCGGCGATGCGCAGGCGCTTTTCCCTGTTCACCTTTGCCGGGGCGCAGTTTTGCATCGATCTCGAACCCCTGGTCCTGATACTCGGTAACAATTCCCCCCTGCACAGGACGCTGCACACCCTGACAGGGGGGCTTTTTATTGGCCTTTGCTGCGGCCTTGCCACGCCATGGCTGACCTGCCGGACGCGCTCCCTTGTTCCCCGGCTGTGGCCCTGGAGCCCCGTCACATACGGGGTTGCCCTGTTCTCTGGCATTCTTGGGGGAATTTTGCACGTGCTCATGGACGCCGCCCTGTATATGGAGATGGATTTGCTCTGGCCTTTGGTAAAGGGCAACCCTTTGCTGGGAGTGATGGACCACAGCGAGATGCTCTGGTTCTGTCTGTTGACAGGGGCCTTGGGCGTTCTGTGGATTGCCCTTACGCATGTACCGTCAATAAATACGGAGCAGGATGAAAAATGAGGCTTACAAATCTTTAGAAAAAGGTATAAGATAGTCTCGATTTCTGTCTTACTGGTTAGAGATAGTCGAGAGAGTTTTGAGTGTATTTGATGACAATTTCATAAAGTCAATATTCCAGGAGGAATGTGGAAATGGCTACAGGTGCGCTTTTTGTCGCTCTCATGATCGCCGTGGTCGGTGTTCTGGTCGGCTCCCTGCTCTTGCACGTATCGGCGAAAGTCGCCAGCGTGCCCGATGCAACCTTTGGCAAGGCCATCTTTGCCTTTCTGGCGAACATGATCCTCTCCGCCGTACTCAATGGAGTTCTCGCCCTGTTGCCTGTGGCCGGCACCATCATCGCCGTGCTGTTGAGCCTGATCCTCACCCTCTTCGTGCTCAAGTCCATCTACAAGATCGGATGGGGGCACTCCCTGCTGCTCTGGGTCATACAGTGGGTGGTGTACGTGCTCATGATGATCGTGTTCGCCATGGCCCTGGGCGCCGGCGCCGTGGCCATTTTCGGCTAGGCCCGCTCGAATCGATTCAACATATTCTTCGGGGGGAAGCCTTTTCAAAAGGACTTCCCCCCGAAGCGAATTCGACTGGGCGGCATGCTTTCAATCAGATCCGCCTATCCACAACATTTCTTGAATTTCTTTCCACTTCCGCAGGGGCAGGGGTCATTGCGTCCCACCTTGGGTGACTCCCGCACCACCGGGGAGTGGGTCTTCCTTGGGCTTCGGTTGGCCTTGCCCTCGATATAATACCACTTGCCGTCCACCTTGCGGAATCGGCTCTTCTCCACGATGTCGTATTCCTGGCCCTGCTGCTCGAAGCTGGCCTGGAACTGCACCGTACCGGTGGAGTCTTCCTCGCCTCCAAGATTTGTGGAGACGATCTCCAGCCCCTTCCAGGTGACCCCGCTGTTCCAACGCTCCACCTCCTTTATATCAAAGCCGGGGCGTTTACTCTCCTCAAGGGTGCGGCGCAGGTAATTCATGTCTTTGCATACAAAGGCGCAGTAGCGCGAGCGCATCAGCGCCTCGGCGGTGGGCGCGTCGGCCTCGCCCGCGTGATATGGGCCGCAACAGGCCTGGTATTCCAGGCCGGAGCCGCAGGGACAAACTTCCATTGGTTTTCCTCCGGGAATTGTTTTCACTGGTTTTCAGATTAGCCGGAACTTAACGTGTTGTTAAGTCATTCCCTCTGTGAGGTAAAAGATGGGAGAGGGGGCTTGATCTTGTCGAGTTTAGATATTAAACACTACATATGAAACAGTCCACGCTAAACGTGCACGAACAGCTCCAGCGGGTGGTGAACAAGATCCTTTTTCTTAAGAAGAAGAGCATGTTCCAGTTCCAGGACGAGACCTTCTACCCCTCGGAGGTGCATCTCATGCTGACAATGGGGGGAGCGGACGCCACTAACGCTACACGCATGGCCCAACTCTTGGGCGTCACAAAAGGAGCTGTTTCGCAAACCATTTCGCGTCTGGAGAAAAAAGGTGTGCTGACCAAGTGGCGGGATCCGTACAACAAGAACGAACTGACCATCGAACTCACGGACTTCGGGCGGCTAGTATTCGACCACTATCGCGAGCGGGTGAACTCTTTCCGAGAGTTGCACGCCCGCTATATTGACTCCTTTTCCGAGGCCGAGAAGGAGACCATCCAGCGCTTTCTCGCAGAGGTGGAGCGGTTCTTCGACCACATCGAGTAATTTTTTTATGACTTCAGTGTTTAGTATCTAAATTCAAAAACAGGAGAATCATTATGGACACGAGGTATTCGGATGAATTTGTGGAGAAATGGCGAGAGAGGGAAAATCCGCTGCACAGGGCGAGCATCGTGCTCCAGCGGGAGATTGCCTGCGACCGGCAGGTGTTGTTCAGGCTGCTGTGCCCCACAACGGAGTATGACTGGCTGCCGGACTGGAAATGCACCCTTCTGCATTCCGAAAGCGGATATGCTGAGCACAACGTCATTTTCAGCAGCAATTTCCTCGGGCAGCCCGAGACGTGGATTTGTACGCGCTTTGAGCCGGGAAGGTGCATCCATTACGTCCGCGCGTCACGCGACTACCTGATGAAGCTGGAAATCACCCTTGCCGGTGGAGATGGCGGAATCATCAGGGTGGTGTGGGACCTGAACCTGTCAGCGTTGACAGAGGAGGGCAACCGCATGGTGGACATGTGCGGGGAGGCGGAGAAGCGGGTAGGCAAGTGCCTGGATGCCCTGGAGTATTACGTGGCCAACGGCGTCATGGTGCAATGACTTTGGTGATTCATCCCTGGTTTCGTGGACAACGCCCCTGGAAATCGGATAACGTTCATCGGAGTCATCAGACCTGATCGAACCATCCATAAACCCGGGGGAGTACCATGAAAAGCGCGCTGCATGTCGGTTTGTCGGTTCTGTTGTGTTTGGTAATTTTCCAATCCACAGTGTTTGCGGCTGATGACGGCGCGTATCCCTGCCAGGAGTCAATCACCCGGCTCGAAAAGGCCTATGCCGATGATCAGGGCTTCCGCCTGCTCATGGACAAGGCCTTCGCCAACATGAGTCAGCTGCCGGAAGGCTATTACAAGGGCGGAAATCCATGGATAGGCAAGAGCTTCCAGGATTTGCCGCCCTTTTTCAGGGAGTGGTGCGTATTCCTCCCCACAGCCAAGGGCAGTGGGGATGACGGACTCACCTACATCGAGCGGATGGATTTCTTTGCTTACAACAACCCCTTTGGCAGGGCCGTGTTCCAGGATTCACCAGGCCGGGAGATCTTCGGGCAGTTCTGTCAGGAGCGTGGCGCATTCCTGGACAGCCCGGATTCCACGAAAATGGTGGCCGAGTGGCTCGCCGATCCCAGGATCGAGAGGCAGGATTACGTGATCCCTGATCCCAAGGCTCCGGACGGCGGGTTCAAGTCATACAACGAGTTCTTCTCCAGGGGGTTGCGGGAGCAGACGGTCACGCGCCCCCAGACCATGCCGGAGCGTGACTACATAATCGCCGCGCCCACCGACGCGTTGATGAACTCCATCCCCATGAAGATCGTGGACAAGGACACCAGAATCCACACCAAGGGCACCCAGAGCCTGAACATCGCGGAGCTGCTGGGCGGTTCCTCCCATGCCGGGAAGTTCGTTGGGGGCACCGCGCTCTCCTGCATCCTGATGCCCAACACCTACCACAGGTATCACGCCCCTGTTGGGGGGCGAGTCATCGAATCCCGAATCCTGGACGGCGCCTTGCTGGGCATGGAGGACTTTCCCCGGTTCGTGCCAACGAACGGCAACGTGGGGTATTATGGCGCGGATTTCGGCGCCTTCGAGAATTACAAGCGCGGGTACTTCATCATCGACACCGGCAGGTACGGTCTGGTGGCGGTGGTGCCGGTGGGGCTGAGCACCGTGGGCTCGGTGGTGTTCGTGGACAAGTATCTGAACGTGGACAAGCCTGTTCCGGTGAAGCGGGGCGACGAACTGGGGCACTTCCTGTACGGCGGGTCGCTGGTCATCCTGGTGTTCGAGCCAGGAAAGTACGGCTCCGACGCCATTCAGGTCCGCCTGGGCAATCAGATCGGTACCTTTGACACGGACAGCAACGACTAGTGTTATGTCAGTTTAATGCATCCACTATAAAAATAGTTGGGGATCTTCGGCTTGCTCACGCCACTGAAAGCGGCGGGGCGGTTTCCCGACCGTTTTTAATGTCGCATAAACGCAGCTCAGGGAAATATAGGAAGCACTGCATAATTGCCCGCTGGCTTTGTTGCTGTGGAAAAGGCAAATCTTCGTGTATTATATACACGTCGGCCTTGCCTTTTTCTTGCGCCTTGCCAGCGAACAATTCTACGGCACTTCTGAAAAATGTAATTAATCAGCGCTTTCTTAACTTAACGGAGGCGACATTAGCCGAAATCAAGTGGATTCATAGGTTTTGTTTTCAAGAGGGGGAGATGCTTTCCTCCTCTCTTTTCGTTGCGCGGAATATATGAAGCTATTGCGTTGCCGCCTTGCCGGATATCCTGGCGAACCACCCCGATGCCTTGGTCAGCGCTTTTCCGTAGAGTTGTATGAGAAATCCGACCAGAATTGCGGCAATAAATGTCCCCTCACGTATCCCCACCAGCTTGTGCATCAGGATAAGTGAGCTGACTGTTCCAATAATGACCATGGAACTGTCGAAACAAATCTTGATTTTCCCGAAATTCCTTTTCAATACAAAAGATATGACGACTATCAGCCCGTCTCCGGGGATGTAGGTCAGATTCGCCTTTACCAGGAGAAAGACACCGAACGCGATGGATGCGCAGCTGAGCAGAAACCAGGCGAACTGCCCCGGATAAGTTGAAGGCGATATGTCGGAGACGAGAAGCAATGTGAAGTCGATGAAGTAGCCCAGGGCTATTACTGCGGGCAACTGTATCAGCTGTACCAACTTGTATTTTCTTCGCAAAATGATGACTTGCATGAAGATGAAGAAGGAATTCATGAAGATGGTCAACTCCCCCAGGGTGAACGGGGTGTTCAGGCTGTAGATGTAGGGGACGCAGGAGATCGGAGTCACGCCGAGATTGGCCCGTACGGACAGGGAGACTCCAAGGGCCAGGATGAACAGGCCCACCAGAAGCTGGGTGTAGCTTATGAGTTTGCGATGCGTTGCCATGATGATGCCTTGTATTTTGTTCAAAAATGAATGCTTGGCGATATGCCTGCGCATATCGAATGTTCTCCAAAACGCCTGTTTGCCGGGATGGATGTACCGTGTGAAGAAAATGAATGATTGACCAGGGAGGAGTTGTCTCGACCGGATTATCTCGATCCTTTATTCTTCGCGCATGTTCTTGATCATTCTGTCCAGCATTTCGAGAAACAGGGATTGCTCATCAGCGTCAAACCCTGAAAACAGTATTTCCTTGTGTGTTGCAGAATGTCCATGATCCGCCCTTGCAAGTCGTTTGTCATTTCTGTGGTGTGGAAGTACTTCTTGCGTTTATCCGTCGGAGCGTCTCTGCGGACCACGAATCCTTCCCTTTCCATGTGTTGCAGTGCGCGGGCGGTCTGCCCTGTCTATGGACAGGGACTGAGTGATATTTTCCCGTATGGCTTCCTCGCGGCAGAACACCTCCATCAAAAAGAGGAAGGTGCCTCTGGCAATATCGATTTTCGCCAGCGGACCGGACAGATTGTTCGTGTTCAGCCGGTGCTGGATGGAGAGCTTGCGGATTGGGGATTCCTGCTCGAATTTCGCTATCCCTTTCTGAAACAGGGTTTTTTACTTTGTCAAAATATTGACATATCAATAAAACCTCTGACCGGTGTTGTCAACAGGCGGAAGCATGATCTTGGTCTGCTCGCATTGATTCCCATGAATGCCGAGACGATGGGAGTGCTTCGGAGGTGTGGTGGTTCTTGGCTCGGTGGGATGCGTTTCCATCCTGGGGGCTTGTGCCCCTACGAGGGGAGGTCAAGGGGGATGACCACGGTCACCAGGGTGCCCTTTTCCTCGGACGTTTCCATGGACACGTCGCCCCCATGTGCCTTGGCAATGATCAGGGCCGAGTAGGTTCCCAGGCCTGTGCCTTCCCTCTTGCCAAAGGTGACGTACTTGTCGAAAAAGTGTTCGCGCACACCGGCGGGGACAACTCCCATGTTGTGGAAAACGATGCGCAACGGGCCGTTGGAGTCGATGCTCACGGTCACGGTTTCCCGGGCCGGGGAGGCTTCGATGGCGTTTTTGAGCAGGTTCGAGACCATGAAGGGGAACAGGGCCTTGTCGGCCATGATTTCCAGCTTGTGCCCCTGCTCGTAGGGAGCGCCGTCCACAACGAGATGTATGGATACGTCCCGGGGTTCGGAATAGACGCTCAGCTCCGCCTCGATGGCCTTGATGTCGTCGAGAAGATCGATGGTCTGCGGGTTGTACACGTAGCTCCCGGCCTCGAGCTTGTACATACCGATGCTGGCGTCGATCATGTAGAGCATCTTGTTTCCTGCCTTCTGGATCATGAGCAGGATGTTCCTGTTTCTTTCCGATACCTCGCCGGACATGATCACGACCTCGGGAAGAGCGATGACCCCGGCCAGGGGCTGTTTCAGATCGTGGCGGATGAGCCTGTCCACGTTGTTCTTGTGGAACTCCAGCAGCTTGCGCTGTGTAATGTCTCTGGCCACGCCCACGATGCCGCGTACGCCGCCATCCTCTTCCACAAGGGGGGAGCAGGTCATTTCGACCCAGACGAGGGAGTCGTCCTTGGCGTTGCAGGGAATTTCCAGGACTTGGATGACGTCGTGACGCCCCTGTTTCCATAGTTTCCGCAGCTTGAGAACGCTCTCCTTGAAAATGGTGATGTATTCCGAGGGAACGCAGGTTTCCATGGGTAGCCGCAGGACCTCCTCCGGGGAGTAGCCCAGGAGTGCGGTGACAGAGGGACTGAAGTAGGTGAACCTGAGGGACGTGTCCATGGTCCAGATGACGTCGTGGACATTGTTTGCGAGCAATCTGTATTTCAGCTCGTTTTCCCGCAGCTTTTCTTCCACCGCGAGTCTGTTCTCCACCATGTTCGAAAAGGCTCTGCTGAGCGCTCCTATTTCGTCGTTGCTCGTGATGTGGACGATGTTGTTTTGCCAGCCCGTGGTGTCGATTATTTTGGCGTTGTTGGCCAGTTGTTGCAACGGGCGGACCATGCGTTTGGAGAACACCAGAAAAATGAGGGAGCCGAGTACGATGCAAATGAGCAGGATGAGCAGGGAACGGACGAGGAATTTATTACGCCAGGAGAACAACTTTCCGCTTTCCGTGGACAGGGTGATCAGCCACCCCCATTCCGGGAAGGTATCCGAGATCACGAAGTATTCCTTGCCGTTCCTCAGCAACCTGATCATCTGGTCCGGATTCTCCAGGATGGTCTCCAGATCCCGGTGCTCCATGCCGATGGCCACGGATTCGTTCTCATAGGGGATCGGGACGCCGTCAAGGTGGTATACCGCGATGCTGGAGCCGTAGGTGTCCGTGTGGTGCGAGAAGAACTGGAGCACCTCCCTTTTGGCCAGGTTGGTGTATGTGGTGGACTCGGCAAGCCCTTTTTCGAACAGGGTCTGGTGGTTGTCGCGTGCGCGCTGCACAAGGGTGTGCAGGCTGGAGCGCATGCACCCTTGGTTCAGGGATTCCACAAGATCATCCATGTAGACCACCGCGGCGCGCGCGATGACCAGCGCCACCAGGACGATGATGGTCACTGCAAGGGCGTTGATCTTGAAGTAGAGGCGCATCAGTCGTTTCCGCCGATGATCTTTTCCGCGGCTTTGAGCGTGCTGATGGGCAGGACGATGTTCGCAGCCTGGGCAATGTCAAGGTTGATGGTCATCAGCACTTTTTCGTTGCGAGCCAGGGGGATGGAGCCGGGGGCCGTGCCCTTCATGATCCCCAACGCGGTCCTGCCCGCGTATTCTCCCTGCTCCTCGGGGTCCTTGCCCAGGGTAACGATGGCGAAATCAGCAAGGTAGTTGGCCACAGTTCCCGTGGGAATGCTGGTGGACTCCAGGATGAACCTGGCAGCGGCCTCGTCGTCCCAGTTGTCGATACCGCCGTTGTTCATGAACATGAGCATGTCCACTTCCTGCTGGGCTCGCAGGTACTGCTCCTTGAAATCCTCGAAGTCGTTGGCCAGGAATGATTTCAGGCGGCCCTCGAAAAAGTCGTGGTTGTACTTCTCCACCACCTTTTCATCCGTGGCCACGTTTCCGCTGATGTAGCCGATGCGTTCCCCCTTGCTGAAACGGTGCAGGTGCCAATGCAGGGTCTGTACCGGTTCAACCTCGAGCATTCCAGTGACGTTTTTTGCAGGGAAACCGTATTCCTCCGGAGGGGCGTTCACCCCGCAAAATACAACCGGGATGTCCGTGTCGCGCAGAAAGGGCACCACGAGATACTGCTGGGCGTTGTCGTCCGAGGTGATGACGACGTCGGGCTCGTGCTCCTGGATAAAGGCGAAGGCGTCCACTCCGGCCTTCTGTTTTTCCTGCTCGGTCCGGTTGTGCAGTTTGGTGTCCATGTGAAAGGCGATGAGCTGTGCGCCGCTGTCGCGAAGGGCGTTGCGGATGCCCCTGCCGATACCGTCCGACCAAGCATAGCCGTCGTTGTACGAGTTGATCCATGCAACGGTTTTTCCGGTCTCCGCCGAAAGGCTGGAAAACGGTGTGGTGCATATGAGGACTGCAAAAAGGAATATGGGTAAAGCTGATTTTAACATGATTCAACCTCTGTTGAAATAGTCGGACAATCATAAAGCCTATTTCTGGTCCCAATTATTTGTTTTGATACGTTAAATCACAATCTGATTCAACAGTTATATATTGATCGTCATCCAATTTTAGTTATCTGTATATGGTTATTTCCTTAGCTCAGCAAGATTTGCCGGGGGGAGAACCTTTCAGAAGAAAGGTTCTCCCCCCGGACCCCCCTTCCAAAGACTTACTAATAAAAAATATTATATATCAAAAAATTCTGGAAAGGGGAGCCCGAGGGGAAAACCTCTTGAAAGAGGTTTTCCCCTCGGAAAGCCGTTTGTTCGATTCTTTTCATGTTGCGGAGCAAAGGCAATAGCCACGTATCTGTATTTGATTGTAAATTGTAACCCGCTGGAAGAGGAAAGGGGGAAGAGGTCGAGTTTGGATGACGAAAGGCGGTAAGAATGCGTAGAAAGGGTGAAGTTGCTGCTGAGCCTCGATATTGACAGTAACTTGTCATTGAATGATTATTTGCCAAGTGCCAGTATTATTGAGAGCATAAAATGTTTACTATTTTGTAGCTCGAAGGCATAAGGACAGGCCCTCCAAAGATGGGTCCTGGCGGCGAAGCCGCCGGAGCGCGGTGTTGAATATTTTGCACTCCGGGTAATATGACATCTTTGCTTCAGGACTTATTGTGAATCATTATTCTGAAGGGCGCTTGTATGACAGAAGCACGGGGAGTGAAGATCATGCCCGAAGACATCCGCTGGAAGCAGCGTTTCGAGAACTACAAGAGGGCGCTCCAACGGCTTGCTGAAGCGGTGGAACTTGCCGCTGAGCGTGAATTGACCGACCTTGAAAAACAGGGATTGATCCAGGGGTTCGAATTTACCCATGAATTGGCGTGGAACGTTCTCAAGGATTATCTCGAGCATCAGGGAATCATGAATCTTATCGGGTCCAAGGACGCGATTCGTTCGGCTTTCAGGAACGGCTTGATAGACACTGGTGATGCCTGGATGACCATGATCCTGGACAGGAACCGCTCCTCGCATACGTACAACCTGGAAATTGCCGAGGAAATAGTGGGGCGGATTCTCTCTAGCTACTTTGTCGAGTTTCAAAGGATGGACAGACGGTTCAGCATGATTCTCAAGGAATCCGGAGACGAGTGATGCGCTTCGGACTCGACGAGCGGATCCTGGAGAGGATTCGCGGGATTCTCTCAGCTCACCCCGCTGTGGAAAGGGCGCTCATCTATGGTTCCCGCGCCAAGGGCTGCCACAAGCCGGGCTCGGACATCGACCTGTGCCTTCAGGGTGACCATGTTTCGTCATTGGATCGGGACCGCATTCTTCTGGAAGTCGATGACCTCGATCTTCCCTATTCCATGGATATCACGGTATTCAGTCAGATCACCCAGGACTCGTTGCGCGAGCACATTCAGCGCGTCGGCGTGGTGCTGTGGGAGAGGTGAGGGGCCGAGTGCACCTGAAATGAAATCCCCCGTCCGGGGCGTATCAGTGGCCCGGAGCGGGGGATAGTGATCGTGCCGGAGATACTGGCCGCAAGGCCTAAGCAAAGGTGTCCATTCCACGGCTTCGCGGTTTTTCCTCGCCAACGGACGAGCCGGTTCTTGTGTACATTCGCGGAAACGGCGTGGAACCGGAGTCCGTGTTGTCTATGGATGCGCCCTTGCCGAGCGAGTCGATGGACACCCAGTCGTCACCTCCACCCATGTCGATGTTCACCGATCCGCTGATGATGTCCGTGGCCACCCAGCTCGCGGACAGGGAGTCGTTGCCGTCACCCGTGTGTATGTTGATCCGGGCGTTGCCCGTCAGGAACGTGCCTATCCAGTCGGCGTAGATGGAGTCGTCCCCCGCCCCCGTGTCCAGATTCACCTGGGCATTGCCTGACATCTGCGTGCCCAGCCAACTGACCCGCACGACATCGTTACCGTCCCCGGTGGAGATGTTGACGCTGGAATTGCCGGACATGCCGCAGCCGATCCAGGAGCTGTCCAGGGAGTCGTCGCCCTTGCCCATGCTCAGGTTCACTTCCGCGTTTCCGCTGGTCAATGCGCCTATCCAGCTGCTGTTCACCCTGTCGTTGCCGTCGCCCGTGTCGATGTCCACGCTGGAGTTGTCCGTGGACAAGGCGCCGATCCATGAGACGGACAGGGAGTCGTTTCCCCTGCCCATGCTCAGATTCACACGGGAGTTCCCGTCGGACAGGTTGCCGATGGAGCTGGTGCTCAAGGAGTCCCTGCCCGCGCCGGTGGAGACCTCCACCAGCACGTTCCCGGTGTTGCTCATGCCAAGGTTGGAGCTGGAGATACGGTCGTCCCCCGCCCCCGTATCCAGGCGGAACAGTGCGTTTCCGCTGGAAAAGCTGCCCATGGAGCCTGCGGAGATGGAGTCGTTTCCATCGCCAAGAGAGACGTCCACCACCGAGTTGCCCCCCAGCGTCGTGCCGAGGTTCCCTGTCTTTATTCTGTCGTTTCCCGAGCCTGTGTCGATCTTCAGGGATATATCACCGTCAAGGCCGTTGCCCATGTTTTGCGCCACGATGACGTCGTTGCCGTCACCGGTCCGGATCGCGCCGTCCCTGATGGTAGTGGCCTGGATGCGGTCGTCGCCGCTGCCCGTGTCAATGGTGCCGCTGAACATGTTGTTCAGGATAACCGTGTCGTTGCCCGCGCCCGTGTCGATATCCATTGTCGAGCTGTATCCCAGGCTCACCACCACGTCGTTGCCGTCGCCGCTGTCCACCGTGTTCAGGTGGCCCAGCAGGACGATGAAATCATCACCGGACGTGGCGCCGTTCGCGCCGAAGTGCCCGATGTGCAGCTCCCCGGATTCACTCTCGTTGACAATGACGCTGCTCGACACGAGATAGCGCTGCTCGGCCTCGCCATCGCCCCCTGATATGGAGAGCATGTACCTGGCTGGTTGCGCCCCTTCATCGCCCTCCGCGACTTCCTCCGCCTCGATGATGCTGCTGATGCTCACGCGCCGCCCCGACTGGGTGAGCATCTCGGCGATGGAGTCCCCGAGGTCGAACTCCTGGTCGGCGTCAACGGCAATGGGATCGTTGTTCGAGAAGTGATAGTCCTCAAGCGATGGCTCGAGCGCCTTTGCCGCGGTCTGTGTGGAGGCCAGCATTTCCCGTCCCGCATCGGATATGGCGACCGTGTCGCCCCCGGGTGTGCCAGGTACGGAGGACTCGGCAGGCGGAACGGACGAAGCGGGCGAAGGGGAGAGGGGGGCAGGCTCCGCGTAACCCGCACCCGGGGAAGAGGGCGGTAGTGTGTCCATAAGTTCGGTGATGCCTTCCATAGCAGGGCTCCAGAGCAGGAAATATTGAGATGAATACCTTATCGTCCGGCAGGGGGGCGAACCTTAGGGGATTGTCTATTTAGCCTTAAGGAATCGCTGAGTGAACTACCACGCAGCTTGCTGCGGGGTAGTTCACTGCCATACATGTCCTGCATTTGTCTGTAAGTCATTTCCCCTTTAACAATCTGGGTTGCGACGGCCAATTTAAAGCCCATCGTGTAGTCTCGCTGAGTTCGTTTTACCCTCTGTTTTCTTTTTACACCCATGAAATAGGTCCTTTTGTTGTCAACCTATTTCGGGACGAGACGGCTGTATCGGGTGGGAGGGGGGCTCGCGCCCCCCGTCCTCCCACACCATCGGGCATACGGTTCCGTACCACGGCGGTTCCTGCCTGCTTGGCGTCATTTCTCTGAATGCCTGTCGGGCTATAAGCATCCAGCCTTACCTCACGGATTCCGTCCGTTACTTCCAATTTTAAGGCCCCTTACGGGCATCCGCTCAATCCAAACAGAAGACAGTGTTCATGCCTCGCTTGGCAGGTTTGGCCCTTCGTCGAGTGGTTAGGTCGACTACTATGGCCTCGGCTGACTTCTGTCTTCCCATCCCGGCGCGTTGCCGCGCCGGTAGCACATGGCAGGCGAGCAGACCTCCCCGGGTAATGCGCGCGACCTTCCTGCTTATACCCGCCGCATATACGTCCATGCTTTCCGTACAAGTATCGGCTTTGAAGATAGTGGCCTCCTCACCCAGCATGACCGCCTCGTATGCGATTTCTGTTCGTCGGGTCAGGCTTCCTTCAGATTCCATCTCGCGATGGACACCCTTGCCGTCCGGCTAGTAGTTCCCCTTGTCGGACCTGCGGAGGACTTTCACCTCCAAGTCACCAGGCAGGCGCCACACCTGCCCGGATGGTGCTCACGCACCACGCGCCCTGCCGGACGCACTAAAAAAACGGGACGCGGCAATTGCCACGCCCCGTTTCCGCTCCAACTGGAGAGGGGAAGAGTTTCTTAAGAATCTTGCAGTGATCCGGGGGAGGAGTTCCGTGTGAGGGGTCCTCCCCCGGAGCGCTACTTCAACTATGACTTCAAGGGTTCGTCAAAAAGGCTCTGTACCGACTCCACCTTGGAGTGCATGCGGTTTTCTCCATCCCGCGAGTCCGCCCTGAGGTAGAGCAGAACCCTGCTGGAGTCCTTGCGCAGCTCCGCGTGGCAGCGGGATACCAGGTCCATGACCTCGTCCCATTCGCCTTCCACGCAGGTGCTCATTGGGCCGAACTTGTAAGGCAGGCCCGAGTCCTTGATCAGCCTGACAGCCCTGCTGACTTCGGGGGCCAGGCTTTCGCCCTTGCCCATGGGAAATATGGACAACTCGACAATAACGCTCATGAAATGTCTCCTTATGGCACTATAATTTCGCTTCGTTTCAGATGCGCTTATCCTATGCGCGGCGAGCATTTTAATCCAATGAGAAATCCTCCGTCTTTGCCAGGGTATTTCTCTTAGGAATATTGGCTAGTTCGAGGAAAATATGGGTTTCACGCCCTGCCAAGGGCGTTTCTAACGGTGCGGATGAAACGCCGCGACGATTCCATGGTGCCCAGGGTGGCGCGGCACCAGTCCAGGCAGGGTGGAAACGGCCTCGCTACGAGGATTCCCTGACGGCGCATTGTTTCGCTGAATTGTTCGATGTGGAGGCCGGTGCGAAAAAACACGAAGTTCGCGGCCGAGGGCAACACCTCCAGCCTCATGGCTTCGAGGGAGCGGATCACGTATTCACGCGCCTCCCTGTTTTCCGCGATGCATTTCTCCTGGAAGACGTGGTCCAGCAGAGCGGCTTGCGCGGCGGCCAGACCAAGGATGTTTACCGAGCTCCAGTCGCAAAAAGCCCGGAGTCGTTGGGCCAGGTCCGGCCGCGCCACGCCATACCCCACACGCAGACCGGCAAGGCCATGGAGCTTGGAAAATGTTCTGGTCACGATGACGTCCCGCTCCTCGCGGACAAGCTCCACCAAGGTGTTCTTTGCCGGGGAATCCGCATAATCCAGGTAGGCCTCATCCACCAAAACAGGGCAGTGCCACGACCACATGGCCACATACCCCCGCAGATAGGGCCCTGGCATGAGCACGCCGGTAGGGTTGTTTGGGTTGCACACGAAGACCAGACCGATGGACTCGTCGAGTCGACGGTCCATGGCCTCCAGGTCCAGCCCGAAGTCCCTTGCCAGTGGGACGCTCGTTGTTTTTGCCCCTGCCAGGGCCGCGTGGCGGGACACGGTTTCATATGTGGGATCTGGAACGAGAATGTTCTTGCCTGCGATCCCCGCTGCCAGGGCCGCGGCGTGCAGAATTTCCATGGATCCGGCGCCGAGCACGATGTGATCCTCGGGCACACGCTCCCGCAGGGAGATGAGACGTACCAAGGACCGGTAGAGGGGGGCGGGATAGCGCCCCCCGCTCGAAATGCTCTCCTGGATGGCCTGCCGCGCCATGGGACCAGGGCCACGGGGATTCTCGTTGTAGTGGAGAGGGAGTGGGGCGTTGTCGGCGGCTTTTGCCTGTTCAGGGAAAATGGGTGACGAGAGCAGTCCCGCCCCCGCAAGGAAAGGCACTGCCTTGAGGACGTCGCGTCTGCGCATGGCGTTTTCCTAGTGGCTTACCCGAAGGACGCCATGGGAGCGCCCTTCAGGCGTTGCATGCCCTATTTGTTGTGCACCCAGAACATGTCCTTGCCGTCGCCGGACACGTAGAAAGTGTGGGTGTCCGTGACAGTGAGGTTGTACACCTCGCTCTCGCTGCCGATCTTCTCGACGCTCTGGATGACCAGCGGGCCGTCCTTACCCTGCACCATGATGCCGGGGCGCAGTTCAGACGCCTTGACCTCGGAGCCGTCCTGCATGAGGAAGGGGTGCCCGGCCGTGACCTTGAGCACGCCGTTGATCAGGAAGTATTCCGGCTGGTTCGCCTGATAGATCTTTTCCACGGCCGCGGCCTTGAGCTGCCCTGTGTCCACGTCGCGGCTCTGGACTTGGTCGCCCTTGGCAAGCTTTGCGATGTCCTTGAAACCGCCGTCGGCCATGAGCACCCGGGTGCCTGAGAGGAAGCAGTGCCCCCCTCCGCCACCACCACCGCCGCCACCGCTGTCGCTACCGCCGCTCCCTTGCATCATATCGAGAGCCCTGGTGGATTTGGGTTTTTCTTGCTTGTTTGTATCGCGCTCAGGCGTATCCATGGTATTTTCATTCATGCCAACTCCAACTCCGCATCCGATTCCCCCCCCAAAAGCAATCAAAAGCAGCAAGGTGATTGTCCACAAGAGAAGTTTGCTCATCTCCATCTCCTTTGCTTGAAAGTTCATAGGATGATTCCCGTCAACATAACTGTTCGCAATGCGAGGTTCTGGATATCCTCGAATGCGAGTGTGACACTGTTACATGATGTTGAATGCGGAGTGGGATTGGAGACGGAGCGCAATTGTAGTATCGCGAAAAAGGAGTATAAATTGGAGTTCAGCTCGCTGTGGAAAAAACTTGCAAAGTATTAACACCAAAAAAATGATAATATGTCAACAAAAATGGCGCTATATTCTCCCTGTCATTTTCAGGATCATAAGAATGTCACCGTATATTTATGGTTCCGCGACGTTTGATGTGGAATTGGACCTCCTTGACTGTATAATTGACTGCAAGTTATTCCAAAACCTCCATCTGGAGATAACCGCCTGTGAATGCGAATGAACTCTTAACTCTAGGCCTTGGACTGACGGAGCCCTGGAAGGTCGTGGGACAGGAACTGGACACCGAAAGTAATCCTTCCGGGCTGCGTCTTGATGTCGAGGCCGACCGAGGCGCCCTCTACCCTTGCCCCGAGTGTAAAAAGCTATGTAAGACTCATGACTTTCAGGAGTTCACTTGGCGACATTTGAACTTTTTCCAGCATTATTGCCTGATCAAAGCCCGGGTTCCACGTGTCAAATGCCCCGAACACGGCGTCCACCGAGTGAATGTGCCTTGGGCGCGCGAAGGAAGCGGCTTTACACTACTTTTCGAGCAGGCGGTCATGCCCCTGGCCCGCGAGATGCCCGTAAAGACCGTCGCCCGGTATGTCGGCGTCACCGATCAGCGCATCTGGCGCGTGGTCAGGCACTACGTCTTCGAGGCCATGCGCAAGCTTGACCTCAGCGGACTGTTCGGCGTCGGCCTGGATGAGACAGCGACCAAGCGCGGGCATCATTACGTCACCATATTTATGGATATGGACCGGAAGACTCGACCCGTGATCTTCGCCACGCCTGGCAAAGGAAAGGCCTGTCTTCAGGCTTTCGCAAAGTTCCTCAAGAACCGACATGGCAATCCGGACAACGCGATTGAGGTAGTCCGCGACATGTCGCCGGCCTTCCAGTCCGGAGCCGGAAAGACCTTCAAAAATGCGGCCGTCACTGTGGATTGGTTCCATGTCGTCCAGCTTTTCACCAAAGCGCTGGACGAGGTCCGTCGGCTTGAGGCCAAAGAGTTCAAGCTGCCGAAGGGAGCGCGCTGGACGATTCTCAAGACGTTGGAGACAAGCCGGACCGAAGAGCAGGAAGCCGCATTGAAAGAGTTGGAGGAACGGGGGCTGGCCACGGCTACGGCGTTTCGGGTGAAGGAGTTGCTGCGCTGCGTACGGCAGGCCGAAACAAGGCAGGCGGCCAAGTGGAGAGCCACCAGATTTTTCACTTTCGCCGAGGAGCTGGCTGGTGAATCCGACCTGCTCAAGCCGATGCTCAAGGCGCTGAATACCTTCCATGAGCACTTGCCGCGAATCCTGCGAAGGTGGGAGTCACTTCTGTCGAATGCGCGCCTCGAGGGGCTCAACAGCCTCTTCCAGGCGGCTAGATCACGAGCAAGGGGGTATCGAAAGGTGAAAACCTTCATCACCGTCATTTACCTAATCGGTGCCCCCATCAAGGAGCTGCTGGCTCCATGAGAAATCCACAGTCAACTTCGAGGATCCAGCAAATTACATATTGTAATTTACAAAGATAGATGAATTGGTCAAGTAATGTTTGTTCAAGTCCGTTTCAACATTGCTGTAAGTTTGAATTAAAAGTGTACAATCAGGAAGTAAATATAATGCATTGATTGGTTAATTGTTGTCTATATGGTTATATTTATGATACCATTTATGTATGAAACCGAGATGTTGCGTATCCCGACATATGGTCTCGCTCAGGTGGCGGCCATACTCTGTCTGCTTGTTTGGACATGGTTCGAGGCGAGGAGGCGAGGGTTGGACCATACCCTGCTTCTGCCCGGACTCCCGTGTGTCATCCTCGCAAGCGCCCTGCTGGGCAACGCTGCCGTGGTTCTGCTCCAAGGTCAGGAGGAAAGTGCTGGGCAACTGTTTTTCAGGATGTGGCAGACAAGGAGTTCGGTCGCGGCCGGATGCGGCGCCGTGTTGGGGGGCGGGATGTTCCTAGCGTACAAGCGTCAATCCTTGCTGGCGTGGGCGGACGCGGCCGCCCCAGGAGCGGCCTTGGGAATTGCCGTGTTGCGAGTGGGGTGCCTGTCTGCGGGCTGCTGTTATGGCAGGCCTTGTTATTTACCCTGGGCCATAACCTTTGACGCGCCTTTCCATCCCTTGCGGGGGATGCCGCTTCATCCCACTCAGATATATTACCTGCTTGCGGCCCTGCTGACATTGTCGCTCCTGCTCTGGGCCAAAAACAGGCTGCCCCGCCCCGGACAGCTGGCGGGCATGTTCCTCTGTTGCTTCGGGATGTACCGTCTGGTCATCGACCTGTTCCGTGCGGATCACAGCCCCGTGGTACTGGGACTGAGCCCCACGCAGATCGTGATGGTGGGGCTGATGGGCATAGGCCTCTGGCTCATGCTGCGTTGGAAAATGTCACAACGGGGCAGGTAGTATCTGATACGCTCTCGTCACGCGCCTCCGAATGGCACGGTTATTTTGATTCGTGGGTGAATACGAGGTCCCAGTCAGGACCGGGGGGCGTCGTCTCCAGGGTAGCGCAACGCTCCTGGTAGGTGGCGTATAGTTTGAGGTCGCGGTATTGGCTGCGGAGAACCGAGAACAGCCGGTTCGCCTCTTTGAAGGACTGCTTCTTGTAGAGTTCCATGGCCTTTTCGTAAAGCTCCAGCTCTTCGGCGTAAATCTTTGCGTCATCCATGGTGTAGGGCGTGAATATGGCTATGGGCAGGGCCTTTCCCTTGACCCGCACCCGGTCCACCTCCTGGAACACAAAATTGCCAGGAGCGCAGGCGTTGCGGATGCTCTCGCTGACCACCACGCCCAGGCCGTAGTATTTGGTCAGCCCCTCCAGGCGCGAGGCCAGGTTCACGCTGTCGCCGATGATGGTGTAGTCGAAGAGGTCCTTGGAACCCATGTTGCCCACGCGGACCATGCCGGCGTGCAGGCCCACACCGATCTGCAGCTCCAGGTCATAGTGTTCCTTGAAGTGCGGGTTGAGCTTGTTCAATTGTTCGTGCATGCCCAGGGCGGCGCGTACAGCCTGCTCCTGGTGGTGCGGTGTATTCAGGGGGGCGTTCCAGAAGGCCATGATGGCGTCGCCGATGAACTTGTCCAGGGTTCCGGAGCTCTGAATGATCTCCGAGGTCATGGGCGTGAAGTAGTCCTGCAGCAGCTGGCTCACCTGGTTTGGGGAGAGCCGTTCGCTCATGCTGGTGAAGCTCCTGATGTCCGAGAACAGGATGCTCACCTCCCGTTCCTCTCCGCTGAGGGAGAGTTTTTCCGGGGACTTGACCATCTGATCCACCACGGCCTTGGACACGTAACGTGAAAAGGCGTTGTGGAAGAACCGCTTCTGGGTTTCCTCGCGCCAGTACTTGATCAATGTCAGCAGGGTGAAGTTGGCCCCCAGGTTAACCACGGGCATGAGCGGGGAAATGTAGATACCCTTGTTACGGAAGGTCCACTCCGTGATGTACCACACTCCGACCGCGCACCCTCCAAGGGGGAGCAGGCTCCAGGTGGCCTTGGCCCAGGTGAGCAGCACTGTGGAAAGCAGACCCAGCCCGAAAATGAGGGTTAGCTGCAGGCCTTCGGTGTCTTCCGGTCGCCTGATGAAATCCTGCTGCAGGATGTTGTCCACAACCGTGGCGTGCACTTCCACTCCGGGGAAGATCTGGTCCAGAGGTGTTGCCCGGAGGTCCTTGAGTCCGGCCGCCGAGGTGCCCACGAACACGATCTTGTTCTCGAGACAATCCTTGGGCAGGCGGTCCATGAGCACGTCCACGGCGGAATAATACGGGAATGTGCTGCGCGCTCCCCTGTAATTAATCTGCATCTGCCCTGTTTTGTCGAGAGGGATGTCGATGCCCCCAAAACGAAGATATACCGGGCCTTGCTCTTGGTCTATTGTGGCCCCGATATACAGAGACACATTCGTGTCAGGCTGGTCCTGCAACAGGGCCGCGATGGACAGGCTGGGGTAATATTGTCCCTCATAAGATATGACCACTGGGTATCGTCGAACTATGCCGTCGTCATCGGGCAGGGCATTGAAAAAACCCGAACGTTTCACCGCCTGGCTGAGTATGGGAATGTTGCAGATCACGCCAGGAGCGTTGCGAATGATAGATTCTGGGGGAAGCGCATCTTCTACGCTGAACACCGGCAGGTTCAACGATATCAGATGGCACTGGGAGTCCCTCATGTCCAGGGGGTTGGCCTCGAAATTGAAATGGTAGCCCAGGACAAAGGGGCCGTTGGCAAGGGTCTCGGCAAAGACCTGGTCGTTGTCCCGGAGCGTCGTCGGCAGCCCCTTGAAGGAGATGTTGATGTTGTAGTTAGCGAGCATGTCCTTCTTGATCACGTCCAGTGATGTCCTGTCCTCCTCGGAGAACACGATATCCAGGGCCACGGACGAGGCTCCCAGCATCTTGGTCTTTTCCAGCAGTTTCGCGACTCTGTAACGGGGCCAGGGAAACTGCCCCAGTTCGCTGAGGCTCTTGTCGTCGATATCCACAATGGCCACCCGCCCCGAGGTGTGGGGATTGTGGATGCGGCGCATGGTGGAGTCGTAGAGCTTGTTCTCCAGGTACACGAAGAAGATGGGCTGCAACAGGTAAAGACTGCAGATGATGAGGGAAAGGCTGATACCGGCGACCAGCAGCACAAGACGCCCCCTCCCGATCCGGGAGAGAAGGGAAGCAAGCTTCGCGAGCGGATGTGAAGCGAAACCGGAAGTGCTGTTGGATGTTCGTTTCATGATTGCCCAATAATATAGCCTGAAAACAAATACCTAGGCAATCAAAAAGCAACAGGCACTGTTGTCAGGGGCGCATTTCTTCCTCTGGCCGGGTCTTCCAGCGCTTGTGCATCCACAGCCACTGCTCGGGGTAGCGGCGCACCATGCTCTCCACCGCGCCTGTATAAAAAGATGCGATGTCCCGGATCTTCTGCTCCTGCTCCCCTTGGAGATCGCTGGTGCGCAGGGGAGGAAGCATCTCCATGACATAGTTGTTTCCAGGGGCGCGCAACATGAACATGGGCCAGACAGCGGCTCCTGCGCGCAGGGCCAGCAGGGCCGGACCGGCGTTCACCGCCGCGGTCTTGCCCAGGAATGGCAGGAACACCGCCTCTCGGCGCATGGTGTTGTGATCCACCAGGAAGCCGCAGAAGCCGCCCTTGCGCAGGACCCTGAGCACTGGCATGGCCGCGTTGCGGTGGCCGATGACCACGCCGCCGGAGCGCTGCCTCTGGCGTTTGAGCATCCAGTTCATGGCCTTGTCCTTGCCTTCGCGGACCACCACGGCCATGGCGCGGGGGCGCCCCCGCAGGTTCATGAGACCGGCAAGCAGCTCCCAGGCGCCGAGATGCGCCACCGAGAGCACCACCGGCGCGGGGTCGGCCAGCATTGCCTCGAAGAGCTCGGGTTGGGCATAGGACACCCGCTCCCGCAGGAAACGCCAGTCCACCTTTTTGGTCAGGAACACTTCGAAAAAGCTGCGTCCGGTGTGTTGAAAGCTGGCCTTGGCAATAGTCCGGGCCTCATCCAGGGGCAGACCGAGACGCTCGGACACCTGGGTGACGGCCACACGTCTCCGCCCCGGAAGAGTGTGCCACAGCAGGTTGCCTGCCATGGTTCCGACCCTTGCCGCGGAATCGAAATTCAGTCCTTCAGCGGCCAGGGCCGCGCCTTGATATATGAAGTCGAGCATGTGGGTTGCCGGTCGGTTATTTGAGTTCCAGCATCATGGTTTGCAGACGTTGCTGCTCCTGCTGCATGCGCTCCGGAGTCAGTTCGCCTTCGCCCAGGTCATAAGGGGCGCCCATCTCTATGCGACAGTGGCTCAGGGGGTAGGGCAGCTGGAATTTGTCCCAGGCCTTTTCAAAGATCTTTTTCCTGGAGAGGTGGATGCGGATTGGTGTGATCAGGGCGTCGGTCTTGTAGGCCAGGTACACCACCCCCTCCTTGACCTGGTGTCTGGGGCCTCGGGGGCCGTCCACTGTGACCACGCCGATCATGTTCTCCTTGAGCATCATCTTGCGGGCCAGGATCAGGGCCTTGACCCCGCCCCTTGACTTTGAGCCCCGCGCCGTGACCAGGCCGAGCCCCTGTAGCAGTCGGGCCATGATCTCTCCGTCGCTGCTCTGGCTCACGATGGCCACGAACCTGTAGGGGCCCATGAGCCGTAAATAGGGCAGGCAGAAGGTCTCGTCATGGAAGTGGGCAAAGACCACATTCCGCCCCTGTTCCTTTGCCCGGGCCACTGCCTCCCAGTTGTTCACGTTGTGGCGCATGCTGGCTTCCCAGAGCTTGTAGAGGCCCACCATGGCCGGAGCGTAATGCTTTGGTTGAATGTTCAGGCGCACGGCTCAGCTCCCGCAAATGGTGGTCTGCGATTCCAGCAGGGTTTTCGGTTCGAACTGCATGGCGTACAGCTTTGCGTACAGAGGGCAGGTCTCCAGCAGCCGGGCGTGCGGTCCCTGGTCCAGGATGCGGCCGTTCTCCATGACCACGATCCTGTCCGCGCCCAGCACCGTGGAGAGTCTGTGGGCGATGACGATACTGGTGCGCCCCTGCATGAGGTTGTCCAGGGCCATCTGCACGATGCGCTCGGACTCGGTGTCCAGGGCGCTGGTGGCCTCGTCCAGAACCAGTATGGGCGGGTTCTTGAGCAGGGCGCGGGCAATGGTGAGACGCTGCTTCTGTCCCCCCGAGAGTTTCACTCCCCGCTCCCCGAGCACCGTGTCGTAACTCATGGGAAGCTGCTCAACGAACTCCCGGGCATAGGCGCTCTCGCAGGCCCGGATAACGGCCTGGTCGTCCACGTTGTCGAGTCCGTAGGCCACGTTGTTCCGCACGCTGAGATTGAACAGGAAGGCGTCCTGGGACACCAGGCCGATGTTCCTGCGCAGGCTGGCCAGCGTATAATCACTCAGGGGGCGGCCGTTCAGGGTTATTTCGCCCTGCTGGGCCTCGTAAAAGCGGGGAATGAGATTCACCAGGGTGGTTTTGCCCGAGCCGCTGGGACCCACGATGGCCACGCGTTCGCCGACGCTCACCGTGAGGTTCACGTTGTCCAGGGCCGGAGAGGGGCAGTCCTCATAATTGAACGTGACGTTGGTGAAGCGCAATTCCGTGAAGTTCTGCTTGAACTCCAGGGTGCCGTCCTTTTCGATATTCAGGAGCGGGGAGTCCAAAACCTCGAACACGCGCTCCGCCCCTGCCAGGGCTTGCTGGATGTCCGCGTTGGCGTTGGAGAGCTTTTTCACCGGCTCGTAGAGCATGATCAGGGCCGCGATGAACGAGAAGAAGGTGCCGGGGGTGGATTCACCATTGATGACCTTGTACCCCCCGTACCAGATGACCAGACCCACGCCCACCGCGCCCACCAGCTCCATGATGCGTGAGGAGAGTTCGCTGTAGACCACCTCCTTGAGGGCGATCTTCACCAGCCTGTGGTTTTCCTTGGAAAAACGTTGCGCTTCGGGGCGCTCCGTGGCGAAGGCCTTGACCACGCGTACGCCGCTGAAGATTTCCTGCAGCACCGTGGAGATGTCCGCAAGCTTGCTCTGGTTGCGGCGGCCGTACTTCCTGAGCTTCCTGGCAAAGAAAAAGAACGGGAAAATTGCCAGGGGCAGCACCAGCATGGCCCATATGGCCAGGCGCCAGTCACGGTAGAAGACCACGCCGATGAGGCCGACCATGGTCAGGCTTTCGCGTATCACCATAACAGTTGAGGGGAGGCTCATGCGAATGAGCAGCACGTCGTTGATGACCCTGCTCATGAGCATGCCCACCTGATTTTCCTCGAAAAACTTCAGGGGCAGGAAAATGATCTTGTCATAGAGCTGGTTGCGCAGGTCCTCCAGCACCTTCAGGCCGCTGGCCTTGAGCAGGTAGTTCTGCAGGTACTGGAAGATTCCCTTGACCACGAAGACTCCGATGTAGGCAAAGGGGATGAGCAGCAGTGAGTCGACATCCTTGCGGAAAAAGATGTCGTCCAGGGCTGGCTGCACCAGGTAGGCCAGCCCTGCGGTGCAGGTCGCCACCACCATCATGGAGAAAGCGCCCACCAGAACCTGCCTCCAATAGGGGATGAAGCAGCGCAGACAGCGCTTCATGAGGGGCCAGCTGGTGGTGGTGCGGGGTTCGAGCAGAAGTTTCATCAATAATAACTTTTGATTACAAACATTTGTTTAAGTTTCGGGGCACTATACGCGAGGGTGTGTCCTACGGCAATGTATCAAAATTGTCTATGCTTATTATTGTGATTTATCAGTCTTTTCCATTTGACGTTCCTGACCCAAGGAGCGGAGTATTATACAACCATGCTCAAATCAGGAGGAATGATAATGGCGGACATCCTGCTCGACTGCAAGGGGCTCCCGTGCCCCCAACCCGTTTTGGAATCCAAGCGCTGCATCGAGGATTCGGCGCCCCAGGTATTTGAGGTTCTTGTGGACAACGACGCTGCCAAGGAAAACGTCTCCAGGTTCGTGGGCTCCCAGGGCTATGCGGCCCGGGCCGAGGATATCGGTGGCGGCGTCTGGAAGCTGACCATCTCCAGGAGCGGTGAGGCTCCCGCTCCCAAAGAGGGCGCACAGGACGCGAGATGCGGCTGCGAGGTCATGAGCCCGGAACAGCTTGCCGCCCTGGCAAACCAGAAAGAGCAGATCTGCGTGTTCATCACCTCCAAAAACATGGGGAGCGGTGACGATACCCTGGGCGCCAAGCTCATGGAAAATTTCGTGAACACCCTTCCTGAACTGGGAGACGAACTCTGGCGCATCATCATGGTCAACGAGGGCGTGAAGCTGGCCACCAAGGGCAGCCCGGTGCTCGATACCCTGAAAAAGATCGAGGCGTCCGGCGTGGTTATCCTGGTCTGCGGTACCTGCCTCGACTTCTTCAAACTCCTCGAAGAAAAGGAAGTGGGGCAGACAACCAACATGCTCGACGTGGTCACCGGCCTGCAACTGGCCACCAAAATCATCCGGCCCTAGCTACCATTTCAGCTTTTTAGAAAAGAGAGTCGCGAGGGGGAAACCCTTTGAAAAGGGTTCCCCCCGGCAGCCTCTTAATAATCTTTTCAGAAGATCCTAGACATCGATGCGCAGGCCTTCGCGGGCCATGTGGATTTCCGGGGGGGACTGGTGCTGCGCGCGCAGGGATCGGAGGATGGCGTCCAGAGCGTCATCCGGGCGTGTAGGTTCGTGGTGGGTGAGGTAGAGGGCTTTGGCTTCAGCCTCTTGTGCCAGGGACACGCTGTGTTCGTACGATGAATGCCCCCAGCCGATTTTATCAGCGTATTCCTCTTCAGTGTACTGGGCGTCGGCAATGAGCACGTCCACTCCGCGGATGAAGTTCAGGATTGCGTCGCGTTTTTCCTGTACGTGTTTGGCATAGGTTGCGTAATCCGGCTCCTCGGGTGAGTAGATGTTGGCCGGGGATTCGTGATCGCCGGTGAAGAACAGGGACTTGCCGTCGGCCTCGATCTTGTAGCCAAAGGTCAGCACCGGATGATTCATCAGGATGGGGGTTATGCTGGATGAGCCGATGACGACCCGCTGCCCTTCCGATATGGTGACATGGCTGACATCGGACTTGAGTTCCGCCTCGCGCACCGGGAAGTAGCGGTACTCCATCTGGACCCTGAGCGCGTCGCTGACATCCCCCATGGTCACGGGGTCGCGCATGCCGTACATGGTGATCTTGTTGCCCGGGATGAACAGGGGCACGAAAAAAGGCAGGCCCTGGATGTGGTCCCAGTGAGTGTGGGTGAGGAATATGGAGCAGGTGACGGGCATGTTCTTGGCGAGCTCCAGCCCCAGGCCGCGAATGCCGGAGCCCCCGTCCAGGATGATGAGGTCCCCGTCATTGGTGCGAACCTCCAGGCAGGTGGTATTGCCGCCGTAGCGTACGGTTTCGGCGCCGGGAGTCGGGATGGACCCCCTCACTCCCCAGAATGTGCAGTGCATCGGCGTAGTTCTCCGCTATATTGGGATCAGGCGTTGATGAAAATCCGCGCCTTTTGCAGATCCTCTTCCATGTCGGGAAGAGAGCGAATCAGCTCGTCCAGATTTCTTGAAAAGCGGTTTTGCACCCGTTCGGGCAGCTCCTGGATCAGGTCCTCGCCACTGTGGCCATAGCTCAGGCTCTTGCATACCTGGTCGGCGGCAAAGATGCACATGACCAGATCGTCCGCCTCTTCGGAGTCAGGGGTGTGGTGCAGGGCGATGCCGGTGATCAGAGACTTGGGAAAGCCCCAATGCTGAGCGAGCAGGGCGCCCACATCCGCATGATTCACTTCGAGCTCTTCGCTTTCCATTTCATACAAGGGGCGTTTCTGTTCTTTGGACTGCTCCAGGGCACGTTTATACTCCTCGGGAACAGTCAGGGCCAGCACAACCTTGCCGACATCGTGCAGCATTCCGGCCGAGAAAAAGTCCGAGCCCTCACGGGAGGGTACGTTGAGCATGATACCCAGCTTGGTGGAGATCAGGGCCACAGCCAGGGAGTGCAGCCAGAAATCGTTCATGTCGAAGCCGGCCTTGTTGCTGCTGGGCAGCACGCCCACGCTGGCCAGATTCATGGCCAGGTTCTTCAGGGTGTTCACACCCAGGTACACGCAGGCCTGGTGGACTGAGGTTATCTGCCTCGCAAGGCCGATGAAGGGCGAGTTCACCACCTTGAGAATCTTGAGGGTGAAGATGGGGTCGTTCTTGAGCACGTCCACAAGATCCTTCGGGGAGCAGTTGGGCTCTGCCGCATGGGCAAGAACCTGCTGCACGCTCTTGGGAAAGGCCGGGATCCTGTCTACTGCGGCGAGGACGTGTTCGGGAACATTCTGCATGATGCTTCCGGTCCGCTCTAGCCCGAGGCTGTGGTCTCTTGTCCGGTTTTCCTGAAGTTCAGACTTTCCCTGTCCAAGACAGCCTCGATGGCGGCGATGGAATCCGACAGGTCCCCCCCTTGCTCCAGGTTGGGCAGATGGGCATCTATCACGGCCTTGACGCCGTCAAGGGCGGTATAGGCGTCAAAGGCCTTCCGCGCCTTGTCCAGCTTGCCTTTTTGCAGCAGTGAGAGGCCAAGGAGCAGGGCGGTCTGGTCATCGGTCTTCCTGGAGCGCAGGACACGCTCGAACTCGACCCGCGCCTGAATGTACTGCTCGAGGTAGTACAGGCAGACTCCCAACTCAGCATGCACGCCAATGTCCTCAGCCTTTACCCGCAGATACTCCCGGTAAAGAGGCACCGCGGCGGACGGGTCGTCATTCCGCCACGCGGCCCGGGCATTTTCCAGGGTTCTGGTGAGCGCTTCGGATACCTCCTCGGCAGCCTTTTTCTCCTCTTCAGAGGGAGGGGTCTCCTCATCCTTCCACCTGCGCTCCTTCCAGGTGGTGCCGAGGCCGAAGAGCAGCTGACGCCGAGAGAGATTGCTCATGGGTTTGCTCATATTCCATCCTTTTATCGATATCTCGTGACAACCGGAACCTATGGATGCATCTTTCCAAGCATCTTAGCGTAATACAACGAATGCAACAAGTGATGGAAGTATCATACCTTGCAAAAAAGTTGCCTCGATGTGACAAGATACTAGCATGTTTCTTGCAATATAGACGTAGGTGACCTTGAAGGCATTTTTTGCCGGAAGATAATCACGTCCAAAGCCGGTCCAGAAGATGAAACAGAGATCAAACATGAACACACAATTGACTCCTGAAGAAATCGATCTGTTGCTCAAGGACATGGCTGAGATCTGTCTGCGCCCTCCGGAAGGATACGGAGAGGAGTACGGCGATGTCGGCGATGACATGCTGCCGCAGTTGTCCTGGGGCAAGGATAAAAAGGCGGACTTCGGGACTCGTTTCGGGGTGTTGACCAGATTGTGCCGTAGATTCGACAACTCTCGTCTGGCCTGCATCGGGATGCTTGCGGCCGGGGTGTTCACCCCATTGGCGGGGATAACCATGTTCGTGGCCCTGGCCGGGCCTGAACTGGCCCTCACCACTCTGGGGTGCAGCGCTCTCTTGGGCCTGCTCATATTATTGACACGTAGACGCGGTGCGTACACCCGCTTTGGTCTGCTGTTCGAAGCCTTTCTGCTAGGCAACGAGGTCCCGCTCGTCTCCGTGGAACATGGCCTTGCCATCCTGGCCGGTCTGCTGTTGCTCCTTCCCGATCCCGTGTCCGACGCCCTTGGCATCGCCCTGCTGTTTCCCAGCTGCAGAAAGCGTGTCGCCAGGCTGCTCCACGCCAGGCTTCTTTCCCCCCGAGTACAGGGAAATTCTTCCCAATAACGGGAGGTGTTTCCACTTCAACGGTCCTGATTTGTTTTTCAGGCTCATCGTGCTAACTTGCCCGCAACGCGGTACGAGGAGTCTTGAATCATGAGTCAGCCTTTTCAGATTGTCAGTGAATACAGCCCCACCGGCGACCAGCCCGAGGCCATTGCCCAACTGAGCGCCAACATCGATGCCAATGTAAAGGACCAGGTCCTGCTCGGAGTCACGGGTTCGGGCAAGACCTTTACCATGGCCCACACCATTGCGGCCTGTCAGCGCCCGGCCCTGATCCTGGCGCCGAACAAGACCCTGGCCGCCCAGCTGTACAACGAGTTCCGGGACCTTCTCCCCAACAATGCTGTGGAATATTTCGTCAGCTATTACGACTACTACCAACCTGAAGCCTATATCCCGCAGTCCGACACCTATATCGAGAAGGACTCTTCCATCAACGACAACATCGACAAGCTGCGCCACGCGGCCACCCACGCGCTGCTCACCAGGCGCGATGTGGTCATCGTGGCATCCGTCTCCTGCATCTACGGCCTGGGTTCGCCGGAGTACTACGCCAAGATGGTCATTCCCATCGAGGTGGGGCAGCAACTGTCCATGGAAAAGCTCATCCAGCGCCTCATCGAGGTGCAGTACGAGCGCAACGACTATGATTTCCACCGGGGAACCTTTCGCGTGCGGGGCGATGTGCTGGAGATCATCCCGGCGTACCATCACGAGCGCGCCCTGCGCCTGGAGTTTTTCGGCGACGAACTCGAGGGCATCCATGAGGTGGATCCCCTCACCGGCGAACTGCTGGGAGCGGTGAACAAGACCGTGGTCTATCCGGCCAGCCACTATGTTTCCGACCAGGACAACCTCAAGCGGGCCATGGTCGACATCCGCGACGAACTCGGGGAGCGGCTGCGCTATCTGCGCGCGAAGAACAAGCTGGTGGAGGCGCAGCGTCTGGAGCAGCGCACCATGCTCGATCTCGAGATGATCGAGGAGATGGGCTATTGCAACGGCATCGAGAACTATTCGCGACACCTGGACGACCGCGCCCCTGGCAGTCCCCCTTCCTGTCTGCTGGACTACTTTCCCAAGGATTTTCTGCTGTTTGTTGACGAGTCCCACATCACCATTCCCCAGGTGAACGGCATGTACAACGGCGACATCTCCCGCAAGAGCACCCTTGTGGAGTTCGGTTTCCGCATGCCTTCGGCCCTGGACAACCGCCCATTGAGCTTCAACGAGTTCCTGGGGCGTGTCAACCAGAGCATCTACGTGTCCGCGACCCCCGGACCCTGGGAGCTTGACCGCGCCCAGGGGCTGGTGGTGGAGCAGATAATCCGCCCCACCGGGCTGGTGGACCCGGAGATTGAGGTTCGCCCCACCAAGGGGCAGGTGGAGGATCTGCTGGCCGAGTGCAAGCTCAGGGAAGCCCGGGACGAACGGGTCCTCGTCACCACCTTGACCAAGCGCATGGCCGAGGATCTCACCGAGTACTGCACCAACATGGGGCATGCTGCCCGCTACCTGCATTCGGACATCGACACTCTGGAACGCGTGGCCATCATCCATTCCCTGCGCGCGCGGGAGTTCGTGACCCTTGTGGGTATCAACCTCCTGCGGGAGGGGCTGGACATCCCTGAAGTCTCCCTGGTGGCTATTTTGGATGCTGACAAGGAGGGGTTTCTGCGTTCGGCCCGCTCTCTTATCCAGACCTTTGGCCGGGCGGCCCGAAACACCGAGGGCAGGGTGATCATGTATGCCGACGGGGTCACCCGTTCCATGCGAGAGGCCATGGACGAGACCTCTCGGCGCCGGGTCATCCAGATGACCTACAACGAGGAGCACGGCATCACCCCGCGCTCCATCCGCAAGAAGATGGACAATATCCTGGAGACCATTTATTCCCAGGCCAAGGCGAGTGAGGGGAGGGCGGCCGCGGTTGCCGAGGATGCCTCCGCCTATGGCCAGGATCCCAAGGTTCTGGCCAGGGAAATCAAGAAACTCGAGCGTCAGATGCGTGATGCCGCCAAGGAGTTGGAGTTCGAGCGCGCGGCCACGTTGCGGGACAGGATATCCCGGATGCGGGAGCAACTGTTGACCGTTTCCTGACGCACCACAGCGGAGCCATATGCCCAAATTAATCAAACTGAAACGTCGCTACGGCTCGTTCCTGCCGCTCATCAGCGGCATACTTGGTTTCATACTGATTTTGGGAGCTTCGGTCTTTGCCTACATGCAGTTGGAGGGCTGGGATTTTTTCGACAGCTTCTACATGGCGATCATCACCCTTTCCACGGTCGGCTTTCAGGAAGTGCACGAGATGTCCCCTGGGGGACGTATATTCACCAGCGCGTTGATCTTCGTCGGCGTGGGCAGCTTCATGTTCATTGCGGGCTCCATCGCGCAATTGCTGGTGGAGGGTCAGCTGCACGAAATGTTGGGGAGACACAGAATGCAAAAACTCATCGACAAGTTGAAGGATCACTTCATCATTTGCGGCTACGGCCGCATAGGCTCCATAGTGGCCAGGGAAATCAGGCGCGAAGGGCTGCCCGTGGTGATCATCGAGAACAACCCCGACATTGTGCAGAAAATGGAAGAGGACAACATGCTCTATGTGTCCGGGGACGCCACCGAGGACGAGGTCCTGATCAACGCCGGGCTGAAGCGCGCAAAATCCCTTATCACCGCCCTGACTTCGGAATCCGCCAATGTTTACGTGGTGCTCACGGCCAGACAGATGAACCCCAACCTGTTTATCATCTCTCGCGCGGACAACGAACACCATATCCACCGCCTTGAACTGGCCGGCGCCAACCGCGTGGTGCTTCCCCACACCATTGGGGGCGTGCGCATGGCCCAGAGCGTGCTGCGCCCCACGGTGATATCCTTTCTTGAGCTCGCCGTGCGCGGCGGCATCGATCTGCAGATGGAGGAAATGCTGGTAACCGAGAAGTCCGAACTTGTGGGCAAGGACCTCATAGAGTCAAAAATCCGCCCCAGGTTCGATTTGATCATCGTGGCCATCAAGAAGGCGGATGGCAAAATGATCTTCAACCCCTCCCCTCAGAGCATTATCGAGCTCAACGACACCTTGTTGGCCATCGGCAAGCAGGACAACCTGACAAAGCTCCAGAAAATACTGTAGCTTGTCCTTGACTGGAGCGGGGTTTTCTGTCTCGCGTTACAGGAACGTAACAGTGCTTTGATATTGCCGGGGCAAAAAAAGGAAGGTCCGCACGTGAATTCCATCGCGCTTCTCGTGGTTCTGGCAGTCGCCGCGTTCATCGCCTACATGATCTGGAAACGGAGGCAGCGGATCCGCCGCCACGCGGCTTTTGCCGCCGCCCAGGGCTGGAAGTTCTCCACGGACAACCCCCACGGCATCGAGGACGGTGAGCAGTATTTCACCGTGAGTGGCGGACAGGGGCATGGAGCCTGGCGCATCTGGTACGGGCTCATTGACGATCCAGCATTCTACCGCCTGGTGTGGGAGGCTCTGGACGGCCCCAATGACGATGCCCAACGCTTCCGGCTCTGCCCAGTGGACGCTGGAGAGCATTTTCTCAGGCCCTATGCCGGCGCCTCGGTCGAGGAACTGGAGGAACTCAAGGAGCGGGACACGGAAACCCGCAGGATCATCGAGCGGGAGCAGGGCATGCACCCCGCGGCATTGCACGATCCGGTCCTTGATCAGCGCTTTCTGCTCGAAGCAGCGGCCCCCGAGTTCGTTGCCAGGCTGCTCACCCCTGATGCCCGGGCCTTTCTGGCCGAATTCGCCCCGGATTCCTTTTGTTTGTTTCTGGACAGGGAGAAGAGCGAGTCTCCGGGCCTCACAATGATCCTCGAAGTGCCGCGTAATGAGCTGTGGCCCAATTTGCGCAGGCTGGCCGACCTGGGCGAGGTGTTTCTGGGCAAATGAGAGTGTTTTTCCGAGAGCATTGTAAAGGGAGCTCTTCCTCGTACTACCCTGTCAGTTGTTCTTGATGGCCACGGCCGACACCAACTCCAGCGGAGACTCTTCTCCAGCCGTGTCGCCGATTTCTTGTATTTTTTCCAATAGATCCTGTCTGGTCCGTTCCAGCGAGGTCGCGCGCAAAAGCGCGCGCTCCCTTGGGGAGTACTTGGCGTCCAGCTTGTCCTTGTTGGCCTTGGCATTGGCCGAGGCCGCGGCGTTGCGCTTCAGCCCCTTGCCGGTGCGTCGCTGATGCTCCACCACACAGTGTCCCTGATAGATTGCGTACCCCCCGGCTAGGGTGAGCCGAAGGTCGCAGTCGAAGTCGTCGAACTGCGAGGGCGAAAAGCGGATATCAAAGCCTTTGGCCTCGAGCAGCATCCGGGTCCGGAACACGTGGCAACATCCGGTCACAGAAAGGCAGGGGCGCATGTAGCTGAACTGCCCCAGGTCCGGTGTCTGCAGATGAATGTCCGAGGCTTCGGGAGCGGCCGTCTGTTC
Organism: Desulfovibrionaceae bacterium; assembly: GCA_963674665.2. GTDB lineage: Bacteria > Desulfobacterota > Desulfovibrionia > Desulfovibrionales > Desulfovibrionaceae. The sequence continues at coordinate 481,676 of CAXXPL010000005.1, forward strand.
CTGGGAGCTGGCATAGGTCGGCCGGTAGTGCAGGTCCGCGCTCTGCAGGCGCGCCCCTCCAAGGTCTTTCACAGCGCAGCCGTACACCGAGGCGTCGGGATATTGGCCCATGGCCTGTGCGAATGCCCTTAGCCAGTGTCTGGGCAGGGATATGTCGTCGTCCAGATACGCCACCCAGTCGCTGTTGCGTACGCCATCCGCTGCAAGCAGCCAGTTGCGCGCAGCGGGTGCACCGATGTTTACGGGCAGAGTGATTGTCTCGCAACGCTCCCCGAAATGCTGCGCCCACTTGCGCAGCACGTCCGGCGTCCGGTCCTGGCTGCCATTGTCCAGGAGCACCACGCGCGCGTTCCCAAGGTTTGAACCGGCCAGGCAGGCCAGGGTCTCATCCAGGGACTCGGCCTTGTTCCAGGTATAGAACACCAGGGCTCCCGCGCCTTCAGGGCAAGGGGACGCAACGGAAATATTGTGTTCGAGATCGTATAATGTCAGTATGGCTGAAGTGAGCCATGGCCGGATGCGGACCACGCGACGCAGGATGGCGGCCGCCCGGACGCGCTCACCGAGTTCGAGCAGACACGAGGCCAGCCTTGCCGCCACGTGGGGCAGGGGCAGGCTTTCCAGGCTCTGTTCGTAAGCCTGGGCAGCCTCGGCATGCGCCCCTGCGAGGTGAAGCAGGTCCCCCCTGAACAGGGCGGACAGCCCTTGCGGGAATAACGGCTCGATGTGGGGCAGGCGCTCCAGCACCCATGGAGCCTCGTTGCCTCGCCAAGCCAGTTCGTACAGGATGTGGCAGAGGTCCGGGGAGAACCCGTCCGCCTTGGGATCGTCCCGCAGCAGGGTCTTGATTCGGTCGAAGTCCTCATGGGCCAGCCTGTTGCGCAGGTGCCGGACAAGCGCCGCATCGCCCCTGTCAGGAACGGCCACCGCGTTGAGGCAGCTGGAAACATCCTTGGGAAGGAAATTTAAGGACTGGTTGAAGTCCAAGGCGTTGCGCGCGCACGCCCTGTCAAAGGGGGCGTTCTCCCAGGCCGCGAGCATGACGTCCCCGGCAAGGGGCAGGAGCTTGCCGCTTCGGCGGGGCTGCCCCTCCAGAATGATTCTGGCAATGGAGAACAGGTGCAGATTGCCTGTGGCGCCGATACACAACGGTTCCTGAAGCTCTTGTGGCAGGGAATTCCAGAACTGGCGCATGGCTGACTCGCTGGTGAAGATTTCAGGCTGTTGAGGAAATGGTCATTGGCATCCACCCCCGTTATTGGGAGCGTGCGGTGCTTTGTTCTACGGAATTCAAGGTTTTATTGCAACGAGCGGCAGTGGTTGAGTCACCCCTTACAGATGCGCGCACGCGCCCCCTGGTTGTCATATTGCACTATGGCGCCCCCGAACTCACTGAGCGGTTGCACCGCCAGTTGCTTGGCAGCGATCCCTCGTGGCGTGACAACATCCTGGTTCTGGATAATGCCGCGCCCCTGCCCTATAAGGATGCCTGGCACCGCCTGGAGGAAAATCTGTACTGGGGGGGAGCGTTCCACTGGGCGTTGGAGCGCATGGGGGAGCTCGGGCACGAGCGGCTCTGGTTCCTGAACAACGACATCATTTTCGCCAGCGCGCCCCCGCATCTGGAGCGTGCCTGGCAACGCATCACAAAGCTGGAGCAGAGCCTGGGGACCATAGCCATGTACTCCCCATCCGTGCAGGCCAACCCCTACCACCCGCAGATGGTGCGGGACGAGCGGCGACAGTGGCGCAAACTCTGGGTCATGGACGGTATCGCGCCTCTTGTTCATGTCGACTCGGTGGCCCGGGCCGGAGGCCTGGACAGCGCGGACAACCCCAGGGGATACGGCGTTGACATCTGGCTCTCCCTGCGCCTGGCCTCCATGGCCGGGGGGCTTGTGCTGGATCACCAGGTGGCCCTGCGGCACAGCTACCACAGTACCGCCAAACGGGTGGAGGGCTTCCTGGAGCAGGCAGGGGAAGCGCAGCAGGACTACCTCGCCGCGCGCATGGGCGCGGACTGGCGCGAACGCTTGAAGGCCCTGCAGGCCGACTACCGGGACCACGAGTCCTTAACCATTAACAATGAATGAATATCCATGGTGAATGCAACGGAAAATGAGATCAGGGAACGGATGTCCGACCTGGCGGCGCGGCTCGAGCATCACAACCGCGCCTACTATGTGCTGGACGATCCCGAGATCTCCGATGCCGAGTATGATGTTTTGTTTTTGGAATTACGGCAGCTGGAGCTCGAAAATCCCGGCCTCGCCGACCCCAACTCGCCCACACAGCGCGTGGGTGCGCCCCCAGCGGATGGCTTTGCGCAGCGGGCCCACTCCCTGCGGATGTACAGTCTGGACAACGCCTTTTCCGACGAGGACTTTCAGGCCTTTGTGCAGCGTATCCGCCGGGCCGCTCCTGAACTTCAGCCCGAGGATCTGGCCTTCTGGGTGGACCCCAAGCTCGACGGCCTGGCAGTGGAGTGCATCTACGAGAACGGCGCCTTTGTGGCCGGTATTACCAGGGGCGACGGTGAAGTGGGGGAGGAAATCAGTCGGAACATGCGCACGGTGCGCACCCTTCCCCTGAATTTGCGCCCGGTGGACGGAAGCGTGCCCACGAGACTGGAAGTGCGCGGCGAAGTGGTCATGCATAAGAAGGACTTTCAGGAGCTCAACGAGCGCCAGGAAGAGCGGGGCGGAAAGGTTTTCGCCAACCCCCGCAATGCGGCGGCGGGTTCAGTGCGGCAACTGGACTCGACCATTACGGCGCAGCGCCCCTTGAGATTCATGGCTTATGGCGTGGGCGTGGTGGAGTGGCCGGGAAAGAGCTGGACCACCCAGGAAGAGGTCATGCGCGACCTCGGGAGGCTGGGGTTCGTCATTCCGCCGGAAGCCAGGTTGTGCGCCACTTCCCGGGAAGTGCTGGAGTATTTCCACGACCTCGACGCCAGACGCTCGGACCTGCCTTTCGAGATCGACGGGGTGGTGGCCAAGCTCAACGACATCGAGGTGCAGAACGCCCTGGGCTTCACGGCCCGGTTTCCGCGCTGGGCCATGGCCTTCAAGTTCCAGGCTCACAAGGCCGAGACCATCCTGGAGAACATTGAAATCCAGGTTGGGAGGACAGGGGCGCTGACGCCCGTGGCCCATCTCAAGCCCGTGCTCCTGGCCGGAACGACCATTTCCCGCGCCACCCTGCACAACGAGGACGAAATCGCCAAAAAAGACTTGAAGATCGGGGACACCGTGGTCATCCAGCGAGCCGGGGACGTTATTCCGGAAGTGGTGGAGGCGCTTGCCGAGAAGAGAACCGGCGAGGAAAGGGAGTTCGTGTTCCCGGACCACTGCCCGGTATGCGGCTCCGAAGCGCCCAGACTTCCAGGCGAGGCCATTCGGCGATGCCAGAACGTCTCCTGCCCCGCAATGCGGCGTCAGCGCATCATCCATTTCGCCTCCAAGGCCGGGCTGGATATTGAAGGGCTGGGCCGCAAATGGGTGGAGCAGTTCGTGGACAGTGAACTTGTGACTTCTCCTCCGGACCTCTTCACGTTACAGGAGGAGGACATCCTGGAATTCGACCGCATGGGTCCCAAGCTGGCGGAAAACATCATCAAGGGCATCCGCCAGGCCAGGGAGCGAGCCACCCTGCCCATGCTGCTGCGCGCCCTTGGGATTCGCCACGTGGGGGAGCAGACCGCACGCGCTCTGGCCGAACGGTTCCACGATCTGGACGCCCTTGGCGCGGCTTCCCAGGACGAGCTGTTGTCCGTGCCCGATGTGGGACCCGAGGTGGCCGCCGCCATCAAGGCCTTTTTCCATGCAGAGGAAAACCAGGAGCTGTTGCTGCAGCTCAAGGAGTTGTCATTGTGGCCGCGTATGGAGGCAGCTGAGGCCGGAGCCGCGAAAGCCGGCCCTCTTGCCGGTAAACAGGTCCTGGTAACCGGGAGCATTCCCGGACTCTCCCGGGACGACATCAAACAACGTATTCTGCAGGCCGGCGGTGTGCCCGCAAATTCCGTATCCAAAAAGCTGGACTTCATGGTCGTGGGAGAAAAACCCGGGGGCAGCAAACTGGACAAGGCCAGAGACCTCGGCATCCCCACCATGACATCTGATAACTTCATGCAATTGTTGCAGGACCGGCCGCAGGCCGAACAGCTCAGCCTGTTGGACATGGTGGCCGGGACAAACCCCAAAGGGGAGTGAACTATGAGTGTTTCCATTGTCGTCACAGGTGCTTCGGGCCGCATGGGTACCATGATCACGGGACTGGCCGCCAAGGACCCGGAAGTCACCCTGGCAGGAGTGGTGGAGCGCCCCACCTGCATGTCGGCTCTTGAAGGGTTTGTCTGCACCCAGGGGGCCAGCCTGGATGAGGTGCTGCCCCAGGCCCCCGGCGCGGTGATCATCGACTTCACCGCTCCCCAAGCCACGGTGGAGGCCGCAAAGGCCGCTGCCCGCCACGGCAACCCCATGGTCGCCGGAACCACTGGGCTCAATGACGAGCAGCAGGAACAGGTGCGCGAGGCCGCCAAGAGCGCGCCCATCCTGTGGGCGCCCAACATGAGCGTGGGCGTGAACGTGCTGCTCCAGGTTCTGCCTCAACTGGTGCAGATGCTGGGCGAGAACTATGACCTTGAGATGGTGGAGCTGCACCACAACCAGAAAAAGGACGCGCCCAGCGGCACCGCCCTTAAGCTCGCCCAGTGCCTTGCCGAGGCCCGGGACTGGAACCTCAAGGAAACCGCCAATTTCTGCCGCGAAGGCATTATCGGCGCCCGCCCCAAAAAGGAGATCGGCATTCAGACCATTCGCGGCGGGGACGTGGCCGGCGTGCATACCATCTTCTGCATGGGTCCTGGGGAGCGCATCGAGATCACCCATCACGCCCACTCCCGCGAGACCTTTGCCCAGGGCGCCTTGCGCGCTGCCAAGTGGCTGAACGGGAAACCCGTGGGCAGACTCTATTCCATGGCCGACGTACTGCACAGCTGATTTCACACATAATTTGTTCAAGAAAGACGATTGCCGAGGGGAACCCTCTTGCTCATGAAAAGGGCTTCCCCTCGGACCTCCCTCCTGAGATTTGACTATGACAATTGCCTCAATGAAGTATTGATAGACGCTTTTTCCCATGCGGTTACTGGTCTCGTAACTTTTTTGAGGGATTCATGACCATGCTTTTTCTCAAGGGTTTGATCATGGGGGTGATCATCGCCCTGCCGTTCGGGCCGGTGGGTTTGCTGTGCCTGCAGCGCTCCATATACGGGGGTGTGCTCGTGGGGCTCTTGAGCGGCGTGGGCGCCGCTTTGGCGGACGCATTTTACGGGGGCATGGCGGCTTTTGGGGTGCGGTTCCTCTCCAACTACCTCACCAGCCATCATTTCATCCTGCAGACCGTGGGCGGGATATTCCTTCTGATCATGGGGGTGAAGATGTATCTGGACACCAGCGCGCCCAAGCCTGTCCAGGCCTCCTACCACAAGCTGGCCGGCGCCCTGGCCTCCATTTTTGCCCTGGCCCTGACCAACCCCATGACGGTTGTGGCCTTTCTGGCCATTTTCGCGGGCTTCGGCCTGGGAGCGGCGGACAAGAGCACTCCCCACGGCCTTGCCGTGGTGGGGGGCGTGTTCACAGGTTCCATGGTCTGGTGGGTGCTCATCGCCCTCGGCGGCAACCACCTTCGAGACAGGATCACGCACCGCATGCGGGCTTTGAAAAAGGCCTCGGGAGTGGTCATATCGCTGTTCGGCGTCTGGGCTATTGTTGAGGCTTTTTTCAACTGAGGAATTCAAGGATGTGTTCCCTGGAAGATTTCCCTGTTGAGAATTTGATACTGAATGACCCGCCCTAAAATCCGTTGACGGTTTTCGATGTTATTACCCGGGCTGTGAGGGAGAAGTGGGTCCGGTTTGTTGGGGGTGTAGTGTCATGAGAACGAAACAGAAGGAGGCGAAAGGGAGTTCGATGGGGGAGGTGAGGGGCTCGATGCCCTGCGGTGCGGACTACTGCTTCCAAATGGAGTTTTTCCAATCACTATGGATTGTTGTCCTGTTTAAGGACGTCATGCATCACTGCCCCCCGCAGCATTTCTTGTACTTCTTTCCACTGCCGCAAGGGCAGGGGGCGTTTCGCCCGATTTTGTTCCTCGTACGGCGGGGGTGCTCCTTTGGAGCTGGAGCCGGGGAGCCCGCCGCACCGGCTCCGTGGTGAAAGTTGTAGGCCACGGGCACGCATATGGCGATGTCGTCCAGAAGCTCCTGCCTCTGTTCATGGGTAAAGGGGCCGGAGCGCAGTTGCTCGTCAGGAGCGGTTTCATAGGCCAGAAAGAATACCGGCCCCAGGGTCTCGGACCCGGCCTGGTCGATGAAGTCCTCCCAGCTCTCCTCGTTGTTCTGGATTCCCATCATGAAGCCGATGGCCCATTCATTGCCGCGATACCCCTCTCCGGTGTCCAGGAAAATGGGCACAAAGCCCTCGTCCGCCCGGAGCTGCGCATCGATGCCGTTCCAGTGCCTGATGGCCAGGGAGCTGTACGTTGTGGCCTGCTCCTCGGACTCGAACACATGGTCATCGCCCCATACGTCCGAAAGACAGTCGCCCGGCTCGGCAGGCTCCGGGGAGCAGATCAGGGCGGCGAAAAAGCCGTCCATCATCTCGAAACTCATGGCATCGGGCAGGGATTCCAGATAATCGCACAGGTCTTGCATTTCATCCGCTGTAAGCGGCGTGTCCAGGGCTTCCATGATGGCTTCCATGTGGTTGAAGGTGGTTGGTGAATGTGCAACGTCTGGTTCGTGGGGTAGCACGTGGAAGCGGGGTTTGTCCTGTGGAAATGTTTCCGCCGGGGAGGAAGCGGAAGGGTTAGGGGGGCGAGTCAAGAGATGGTATTGAGAGGTTTTAAGATGTGTGGTATGCATTCTTATATTCGTAGACTAAATCAGCATTTATTGAACTACTTAAACATGAAGGCTGGTTGTGATGACCGCGTTCACAGGCCTATGATCGGTTGTTGTTAGCCACTATTGAGTGTAATGGTGGATATTAATTGGTACTTTTCTATAATAATTAAAATGAAACTATTGAAACTAATAGTCATGATTTAAGAGAGATAATGTATAATACGATGGACAATAATAGTGTCATTAAAATGCGATTAAAATCGTTATCTGTTAACGATGATGAGTACTGGTCATTCAGAAAAGATTCTAATCGTGAGTATTGTCATGGATTGTTTCAATATCCAGCGATGATGGTTCCACAATTGGTGCGAGTGATACTACATGAAATATGTAATATTCATAAAGGAATTAAGACGATTGGCGATCCATTTGCAGGATCTGGAACAGTTCTCACTGAATGTATGATGCTAGGAAAAAGTTTTTACGGAGTAGATATAAATCCATTAGCAATACTTCTTTGTGAAGTAAAGAAAGGACCGTTTCATATAAACGAATTAGAGAAAAAAATTTCGCGAATTATAAAAGAAATTGCTTCTACTGACGTTGTTGAAGTGGAGACGTATTTTACGAATATTGATAAGTGGTTTCGGCCTGATGTAAGAAAGAAATTATCAATAATTAAAAAGTGCATTAGAAAAGAGAACGATTTGTGGACAAGAAAATTTTTATGGGTTGCACTTGCTGACACTGTACGACTTACAAGCAATTCGAGAACTTCAACTTTCAAACTTCACATTAGAACAAAAAATGATATATACACTCGAGAGAATAATGTTCAGGATACCTTTATTGAGATATTAAACAGAAATTGCAAACTATATGCCAAACAAGCAACTTTGCTAAGAAATCTCAATTTATTAAATAATGATGTTTATAAGCATGATGTCAGTTTAACGCTTGGCGATATCAGAAACATGACAACTGAAAATAAATGTGATTTAATAGTAACATCACCACCATACGGTGATAATGCCACAACGGTACCTTATGGGCAATATTCTTTTTTACCTCTTCAATGGATAGATATCGAAGATATCAGTGGTAATATCAATTACGACCCGTTAGCCAGTACACATGCGATAGATTCAGCAAGCTTGGGTGGCAGCAAGAAGATCGCAAATTCTGAAATTCAAGAACTCAGCAACTTATCATGTTCTTTTGCCAAATATCGCGACAGCATCCGCTCAAAACCGAGAGATAGAATTAGTCGGGTTGCATCTTTTATAAGAGATGTGAATACTGGATTGCCTAAGATAATGGGCTCATTACATGGTGGTGGGCTTATGATTTGGGTTCTTGGAAATCGTATGGTTGGTGGAAACGAAGTTCCATTCGATAATATATTGATTGAACTACTAGCAAACCATGGCGCTGAACACGTCCATACAATTATACGGACAATCCCTACCAAGCGCATGGCATTAAAAAATAATCTTGCGAGTACAATGTCAAAAGAACGCATTGTTGTAATTCGCAAGAGATAAGCGGGGCTATTGGAATGGATAAAGTGCTTAGTGTCGGAATATTAGATGGTCAGTTTGAGGATGTTTTAGCAACTGCATACTCACCAACAGTTACTTTGTCAGAATTGATCAAAAATGCATCTGACGCATGCGATAGAACGAATGATACTATAAAAATTGAAGTTGACGAGGAATACAAAACAATCATTGTTACAGATAACGGAGTTGGACTGTCTGAAAAAGATATCATTGAACTCGCCTCGGTCGGTCAATCAAAGAAGATGAGGGACGGGAATATATTGTCGGCAATTGGCGAGCCATATGCTGGTAGTAAAGGGCTAGGTATTTTAACTGCCTTTAATCTATGTCAAAATCTAGAGATAATTACACACTCAAAAGAAGACAATAAGGCATATCTCATTCAATGGATAAAGGGTACAAAAAGGATTTTTTATAGAGAATACGACTCTCATCATGTAGGTACAAGATTGAAGATGGAAGGAGTTAGCAAAGATAATATAAAATTATTAACACGTAAAGATGAGAGGGAGAAATTATTTTTATCATCAATTACATACTATACCTTTAGTAATACTCTTCCAAGGATAAAGCTTTATATTAATGGTATGGAGCAGTCATTTTTTCAGCCAATCTTAATAGACGATCTTTATAAAAAATACAACAGGCCTAAATCTAAATCCAAACACGAGGGCTATTTCATAGCAAAGGCTTTGTTTAGATATAGTGATAATGTGCTTACTATTTCTTATGAAGACAATATCTTCAACGTTTGTAACATCAATAATGAAGATATTAATCTTTGCAATATAAATTCTATTCGTAGTTTTCTATCACGCCATAATATCATGTTCAAAGACCTAAAAACAAAATTTGATTCATATGATCCGGAGATTTCTCTTGATGACTTCGAAGGTGTTTTTTATGTTTGGAGGCAACGGAAATCCGCAGACATGACATATCCTTTTGGCATCAGGATATATGTAAACAACTATGGCCTTTATAGCTATCTTGGACAAGATAATGATTGGACACAGTTTTCACTGACATCGCAGAATGTAAAATGGACAAACTACACGTTTAAAAACACATATGGTTATGTTAAATTTAAAAATTTCAATGAGGATACTTCTAGCTTAAAAATATCGAAGGAACGAAACGATTTTATTGGAAACTTATCACACAAAAAATTTTACAACATTATGTGTGACTTTGTTACAGGGATTTTTACTTCAATTGATATCACTCTTCGAGAAACCAAAGGAAATGGGCTAGCCTTTATTCAACTACAAAAAAATCGCAAAGTCAATGTTGATAAGTTTATCGACATTCGAGAGTTGGTTAGAACTGACCTACCAAATCAGCAATTAATATTCGAGCATGATGACAATATTGAAATTGATCAAGACAAAGGACTCATTTCTGTTAATTCAGTTGGTGAACATGTACTCAAAATTTCCAATGGAATAACAACTGAAATATTTTACATAACAGGCGAAGATCCTGAACCTAATTTCGAATTAGTTCACAAAATTCCACGCATTCGAGAAGGAACTACTCAAAATTTATTTGAATTTGTTCTGAAGAATTCATGTAAAAATGTTGTACTAAATAAAATCACAATTGAAAGTGATAATGCTGACATTGACAAATACTCTTTGAAAAAGACAAATCGCCCAGGTAATTATCAAATTAAGTATAGTTACCAATCTGATGGGCATCCTGAAATATCCAGAGTTCTCGATCTTGTAGTTTATCCACTATATGAAAATGATGCAAAGCAAATCGAAAAACTCTTTCCTGACTATGAAGAGATTGATGGTTACTACAAATTAAATGATGTTGTCCATCAAATATCGATCGGTTACATTAATTCCCCTGTTGTGTGTGGGATTGCACTTAGATCTTTGATTGAAATCACTATTAGGCACTTCATTGAGGATGTGCTTGGTGAAGATCCAGATGATAAAATTGTAACTCTCCATAAAATTAATAAAATTTTCTCACTTATAGGTAAGGAAGACCACCGACTTAATAAAAAGCTCCTAGAAGAATACGGAAGTAAACTTAAAAGAAATAAGAAAGACTTGACTGACTATTACGAAAGGCTTGACCTGAATAGATATGTTCACAATTCTGATTCTATTACTACATCAAGTGATATACTTGTCTTTTGTCGAACGTTAAAAAATTTTCTTAGTTTTATTTTTAAGTCCTTAATCATCAAAAACAAGGAGACTTCCCTGCTATAGTAACTTAAGTTGATAAATGACTAAGAATTTGTGCATCATTTTTCTTTTTAACTATAACTTTTTGCGTCAGTAAATACTCCCCAATTATTTTTACAGAGTTTTCGGCGAAAACTATGCTGTCCAATACAAAAACACCCCATCCAAAACCAGCCCCCCATCTCGAGGTTGACATATCCGGTTGGCATGGGAAAAAAGAAAGGGCTAGCATCAAATAAAGTCTAACAATTTGTTATAGTTGAAGAATACTGGCACTGGCAGGATTCAAACCTGCGACACCCAGATTAGGAATTCTGGATGTTGCTAATAATATTCCGAAATAATCAACTATTTTTTTATGGCTCATCCGGCTAGAGCGTACTTCGCTTCATGAATGCCCATGATTCTGAGCTTGAAGAACTCGTGATCTCGGTAGCCGTATGCCTGTCGCTTCATTGTCTTGATTTTGTTGTTTGTTCCTTCCATTGGTCCTGAGGAGATTGAGTGATCGTACCAGGCGAGGATGCCGAAGCGGCTTCCGGCCATGGTCTGGGCCATCGTTTTCAGCTGCGGCACGCCCGAACTGTCTGCACGTTTGATCCAGCCATCCAGGAACTTTTCAGCTTCTTCCTTGTCCCCCTGGCTCCATATCTGGCGCAAATCTTCCTTGAGGTAGTAGGCCTTGGCCAGAGGCTCGTTCATTTGCAGAGCTTGCTGGAGCCGGTCTGGCTCGTCTTTGTCCGCGTCCAGGTTGTCTGGATTCTTCAACAGAATCCAGCGGCTTCCCTTCAGCACGTCCCGCTCCAGAGTGTCCTTGAGTTCGTGGTAGAGCTTGCGTCGGATTTGCGTGAGCTTGTCGTTCATCAGCTTCACCACATGGAAGTGGTCAAAGACCAGAGGTACACCCGGCAGATTTTCAAGTACGGCAGAGATATATGCATTGCTCAGGTCGGTCGCCACGGCTTGGATTTTGGCCTTGCTGCGCTTCAGCCGTTTCCAGAAGGGAACGAGCGCATCCGCGCCTTTGCCGTCCCCCACAAACACGACGGCTCCACTCTTGATGTCCATGACCAGGGTCACATACTTGTGCCCCTTGCGAACACTGATCTCGTCAATGGCGATGTACTTGAGCCCGGACAGGCGCGGCCTTGCAAACCGCCGCCGCAGGTGTCGCTTGAAGATGTCCTTCACACAGTCCCAACCAATCCCCAGCATATTCGCCACGTCAAGCATGGTCATCATCTTCGTCAGTGTCAGGACAAAACGCTCAAAAGCCCTTGTATACCAACGCCTGGGCCCAGCTATGTTGATGTCGATGCGGCGGGTGCAACCGCAATCCCGGCACTGTACTCGAGGGACATCAACAGCCAACCAGACCGGTTTGAAACCGATGGGCACAGTGCGCAGCCAGCGCTCTGCGCTGCCTCGCCTGATCACCTTGAAGCTCTTGCACCTGGGACAGCGGATCAACTTCGCTTTGGGCCGAATCCAGAGGATCACGCTTCCGGCAACGAAGGACTGGCGGACATAGTCATAGCCTTGCAGGCCGAAAGCGTGGTAAATGAAACTCGTGGACATGGCGGATACTCCTTTCGATTCTCTGTGGTAGGAAAATCTATTGGACGCCATGTCCCTTCCTTTTGTCAAAAGGACGCTTGAGCCGGATGAACCATATCTTTTTCCTGGTTGGATTTGTCCCTTTAAGAATACTGAGATGGTGACTTGCCAGCTGTTCTAATGACGATTGGTGATCGTGGAGATGGCTCACTCGCATCAATTGAAATTACTTCAATTTCATGCCACCATTCGTCACCAAAATCGAATAGATAGAAAAATTTCTGTTTAGGAAATAGATCCAACTCCGACATCTGCACTTTCTTGGCGTTCCCAATTGTTTTTATCTGAAAAGGCTCATCGTACAATTCTTTACATCCTATCTCTGGCGAAGATTTTATCACTTGCTTGTTTTTTGTTGCTTTCTGTGGGAAGAAAAAAGTGTATAAATGTTCTTCATCTCTATCAAATGATGCAAATACAGCATTATGAAGATCATCCAAGGTATGTCTTGATCCGATCAAAATGTCCCTATTAACTCTTTTATTGTGCAGCAATTTGACTCTGATGGTGATTGTGTGGCAATTAGCCGTTCCATTTTGCGGTTGATCAACATCATCGGTGTTGCCTTTCTTGTTTTGAATATCAATCAAAGGAAGTTGAACAATTTTGTTCTTTCTCTTTGGCATTATGCATTTCTCATATTTCTTTAGTGTGGAATGAATAGAAAAAACTAGTTTTTTCCGCAGCATCGTTTATACTTTATGCCACTGCCACACGGGCATGGTTCATTCCTGCCGATCTTCCGAGTGGTTCTTTTAAAGGTTTCGATTGGCTCATATTTTGGGAAAAATGACTCTCGGAACGGTGCCATATACTTGTACATCATGGGCACGCCGACAGCTATGCCGGCCAGGAGTGTTTCTCTCTTCTCATCATCGATAGGCCCTGGTCTCATTTTCGGGTCTGGATCGTTTTCATGGGCAAGCATGAGGATAGGAATGAAAACCCCGGCATTTTCCTCATCTTCGAGGTAGTCCTTCCATTCTTCTCCCCCAAGCTGGAACCCGGTCATGAACCCAACAGCCCATTCGTTGCCGTGAGATTGCCCTTCCGTCTCAATCAGAACAGGCTCAAACACCTCGTTATTCCTGAGTTGTTGGGAAATTGAGTTCCAATGCCTGAGAACCAAGCTGGCGTACTTCTCAGCCTCTTCGACTGTTTCAAACTCATGGTCATCACCCCAAATATACTTGAAGTAGCTGCTTGGCATGATCAGGTCGGGAGAACAGACCAGAGCGGCAAAAAAACCATCCACCATTTCGATGCTCATGGCATCTGGAATCGACTCAAGAAAATTGGACAGATCTTCCAACTCCTGATCGTCCAGAGGAGTATCAAGCGTAGCCATTAGTTCATCTTTCATGAATTCGTTACCTTATAGCCCATGTCTGTGACTGAGCGCTTTTTTTCTAATTCTTTGCTTGAGCATCCAGAGTCCTATCCAATCTGCGGGCCTGGAATTTTTCATCCCTTCAATATTTTCGTTGAGTTTCGGCAGAAGTTTGGCGGGCCGCTGCTTCTCCTTGGGCATCACCTGGTAGTAGGTGTGCGCAGTCAGTGAAACATCGCTATGTCCCGACATCGCACTGACAGCAGCTAGGCCATCACCGCTGTTCAGCATGTAGCAGCGTACGTATGCCTGAGATCATAGAGCCTGAAGGACTTGACGATTCCCGCCTTCATCAGAGAGATCTTGAATGAAGCCGAAATCTGTTTTACGCGATTCGATGGCCATTGGATGATAAATTGTAGTGAGCGTCATTTTCGCACAAGAGCCATACAAAGTAAATGGAGAAACATGCAATACCGGTATGTTGGTATTCTGCTTGCAATTAGACACATATTTTCCTCCCCATAAGCCAATCCCAACTTCCAAATCCGACATCCCCACCCCGCACCATAAAAAAGGGTCAGCCCAAAACGGACCGACCCTATTCATATCTTTATGGTGACCCCGGCAGGATTCGAACCTGCGACACCCAGATTAGGAATCTGGTGCTCTATCCTACTGAGCTACGGGGCCGGAAACAATTCTTTTAGCCCCAACCCCTTTCCATAGTCAAGAAAAAGTCGAGGCACATGCGCCCCACCTCAGACCGTCCCTTTTCCCAAAAGGGTGTTTACATCCGCTGTACAAGACATATATTACGACGGAACGCAAAGCTTTCGGCAGCGCGCTCCGCGCGTGGCTGTTCCCATATTTTCGAGCCGCACATTTCACATGAGGAGCGTTTCATGGTTCAGCGCACACCCCTGAGCGGGGTCCTTGTCTTTCTCTTTCTGCTGCTTCCCCTGGACTGCACGGCCCAGGATTTGCCCCAGTTCGCGGACCTGGCAGAGATGGCCGGACCGGCCGTGGTGAACATCAGCACCGAGTCCGAGGTGGACGACGGCGGCGGCATGGGGGACCTGGGCGACATGTTCCAGTTCCGCAAGCCCGGCTCCCCCTTTGATGAGTTTTTCGACAAGTTCGAGAAGTTTTTCAAGGATCCGGACCAGGGGCGCCCCAAAAATCATCCCAGGCACAAGGAACGCTCCCTGGGCTCCGGGTTCATCATCTCCGAGGACGGATACATCGTCACCAACAGCCATGTGGTGGACGCGGACGTGATCAAGGTGAACCTGCAGGGGCATCTGAAGGAGAGCGAGTCCTTCGAGGCCAGGATCGTGGGGCAGGACAAGGAGACCGACCTGGCCCTGCTGAAGATCGAGACCAGGAAGAAGCTCCCGGTGCTGGAGTTCGGTGACTCCGACGACATGCGCGTGGGCGACTGGGTCATGGCCATCGGCAACCCCTTCGGCCTGGAGCACACGGTCACGGCCGGAATCATCAGCGCCAAGAGCCGCGTCATCGGCCAGGGCGCGTTCGACGACTACATTCAGACCGACGCCAGCATCAACCCGGGCAACAGCGGCGGCCCCCTGATCAATCTCGACGGCGAGGTGGTGGGCATCAACACCGCCATCGTGGCCTCGGGGCAGGGCATCGGCTTCGCCATCCCCAGCAACATGGTCAAGCGCGTGGTCCAGCAGCTGCGCGAGAACAAGAAGGTCTCGCGGGGGTGGATCGGCGTCACCATCCAGGACGTGGACGAGAACACGGCCAAGGCCCTGGGCCTGGACAAGGCCTACGGCGCCCTGGTCTCCTCGGTGCTGGAAGGGCACCCCGCGGACAAGGCCGGGATCAGGACCAGCGACGTGATCCTGGAGATCAACGGCAACGAGGTGGACAGCTCCAGCGACCTGCTGCACAAGATCGCGGCACTCAAGCCCGGGGACAAGGCCAAGCTCGTTGTCTGGCGCAAGGGGCGTCGCAGGATCATCACCGTGAAGCTCGGGGAGCGGAATATCGAGTCCCTTGCCGAACGCGACACAGAGTCTGGTTCCGACCAGGGGGCCGCCCCCGCCAAGGGAAAGGCCTTGGGCATGACACTGCGCCCCGTGCAGGACAAGGAGGCCGGAGAGCTGGGCCTGCTCAAGACCCAAGGTCTGCTGATAACGGAAATCGAGGACGGCTCGGTGGCCGCGGAGGGTGAACTCCGCGCCGGGGACGTGATCCTCGAGGCCAATCAGGAGCCCGTGAACACGGTGGACGAGCTGGACGATATCCTGAAGAACGCGTCCAGGGACAAGGGCGTGGTCATGCTGCTCATAAAACGCCGCAAGCAGAACCTCTTCCGCACGCTTCCGCTGGAATGACCCTGGCGGGAAACCGATACGAACATTCGGGAGGGGGCCAAAGCGGCCTCCTCCCGACATCTCTTTTCACTGTCGCCCCAATGACATGGACAATAGAACAAGACGAGGCACTACGATGTTGGATTCCGTGAAGGTGCTGACCCCACGCGAAATCGTTTCCGAACTGGACAAGTTCATCATAGGACAGGAGCAGGCCAAGCGTATGGTGGCCATCGCCATGCGCAACCGCTGGCGCCGCCAACAGCTCGACCCCGAGCTGCGCGACGAGGTCGCTCCCAAGAATATCATCATGATCGGCCCCACAGGCGTGGGCAAGACCGAAATCGCCCGCCGTTTGTCGAAGCTCTCCGGCTCCCCCTTCTTCAAGGTCGAGGCCTCCAAGTTCACCGAGGTGGGCTATGTGGGGCGCGATGTGGAGTCCATGGTGCGCGATCTCATGGAGATCGGCGTGAACATGGTCAAGCAGGAGGAAATGGCCAAGGTGCGCGTGCGCGCCGAAGGCCTTGCAGAGGAGCGTCTGCTGGACCTGCTTCTGCCCGGCAGCGGTTCCACCAATCTGCCCGAAAACCCGTCCCCCAGTGATTACGGCGTGTACGGCACCACGTCGGGCAGCTCTTCCACCGTGAGCGCTTCCGCCCCTTCGAATTCCGGGGGCGATTCCACCCGCGACAAGATGCGCCGCCTGCTGCGCGACGGCAAGCTTGACGACCGCGTTGTGGAGGTGGAGGTGACGGCCCAGAGCCCCCAGGTGGAAATCATGGCCATGCCCGGCATGGAGGACATGGAGATGCAGTTCCGCGACATGTTCAGCAAGGTCTTCCCCTCGCGCAAGAAGCGCCGCAGCATGCGCGTGTCCGAGGCCCGGGAGTACCTCATCCAGGAGCAGTGCGACAAGCTCATCGATATGGACAAGGTCACTGACATGGCCAAGGAGCGGGTGGAGCAGAGCGGCGTGATCTTTCTGGACGAGATCGACAAGATCGTGAGCCGTGGCGAGGGCGCCAAGGGTGTGGACGTGTCCCGCGAGGGCGTGCAGCGCGACCTGCTCCCCATTGTTGAGGGCTGCAGCGTGAATACCAAGTACGGCATGGTCAAGTCGGACCATATCCTGTTTATCGCGGCCGGAGCCTTTCACATGGCCAAGCCCTCTGACCTGGCTCCGGAGCTGCAGGGACGCTTCCCCCTGCGCGTGGAGCTGGAGAGCCTGGGCAAGGACGAGTTCCTGCGCATCCTCACCGAGCCGAAAAACGCCCTCACCAGGCAGTACCACGCGCTGCTGGCCACCGAGGACGTGCACATCGAGTTCCGGCACGACGCCCTGGAGGAGATCGCGGCCTTTGCCGAGCGCATCAACCAGGAGACCGAGAACATCGGCGCGCGGCGGCTCTACACCATCATGGAGAAGATCCTCACCGACCTGTCCTTCGAGGCGCCGGAACGCCCCGGAGAGGTGGTGACCATCGATCGCGACTACGTGCGCTTCAGGATCAGCGACGTCATGGAGGACCGTGACTTGGGCAGATATATTTTGTAGGGGGAGAGGGAAGAATATGCTTGCCGGGGAGAACCTTGTTAAGAAAAAGGGTTCCCCCCGGACCCCCCTCCTAAAATTTTTAGTATGTCATGATCTAGGGAAGCGCTGAGTAAATACTTTTTTCGGAAGTGCTGTGGAATTGTTCGCCGGCGAGGCGCAAGGAAAAGGCAAGGCCGACGTGTATTCATAATATACGAGGATTTGCCTTTTCCGCGGCAACAAGGCCGGCGGGTAATTATGCAGCGTTTCCTTGGGAAGGTGAACACATGGTAAGCAAGGATAGCAACAAGGAGAAGGGCAAGCGCATAGCCCGGCTGCTCATGGAGGCCCTGCCGTATATCAGGAGCTTCCACGGCCAGAGCGTTGTCATCAAGTACGGCGGCCACGCCATGAAGGACGAGGAACTGAAAAAGGCCTTTGCCAAGAACGTGGTCATGCTCAAGTACATCGGCGTGAACCCGGTGCTGGTCCACGGCGGAGGGCCGCAGATCGGCAAGATGCTCGACCAGCTCGGCATCAGCAGCCATTTTCACGACGGCATGCGCGTCACCGACCAGGCCACCATGGACGTGGTGGAGATGGTCCTGGCGGGGCGCGTGAACAAGGAGATCGTGAACCTGCTGAACCTGCACGGCGGCAAGGCCGTGGGGCTCTCGGGCAAGGACGGCTGGCTCATCGAGGCCCGCAAGCTCGAGGTCATGACCAGCAAGACCAACGCGCCGCCGGAGATCATCGACCTGGGGCGCGTGGGCGAGGTCACCCACGTGCAGACCTCCTTGCTGCGCTCCCTGGAGAACGAGGACTTCATCCCTGTCATCGCCCCTGTGGGTGTGGACCCCGAAGGGGGCACCTACAACATCAACGCGGACTCGGTGGCCGGAGCCGTGGCCGCGGCCCTGCGCGCCAAGCGCCTGGTGCTGCTCACGGACGTGCCCGGTGTCCTGGACAAGCAGGGCGAACTCGTCTCCTCCATGTCCATGCCCGCCGCGGCCTTGGCCATTGGCGACGGCACCATTCAGGGGGGCATGATCCCCAAGATCAAGTGCTGCCTCGAGGCCCTGGATGCGGGAGTGGAGAAGGCCCACATCATCGACGGCAGGATCGAGAACTCGCTGCTTCTGGAGCTCTTCACCCAGGGTGGCATTGGCACGGAAATCGTGCGCATAAAGTAATAGCAGTTGCTATTTGTATTGAAGGTATAAAAGAGTTTTCCGGGGGAGGGACATTTTGCAAAATGTCCCTCCCCCGGAAAACTCTCCTCAAAAATTTCATGATCCCGATATGTTGTAGTACCTGCTCCGTCACTGTTTTTCACTGTTCACAAACCATCGATTGCTTCTCTTGTCTGTCCCAGCGGGATGGTTCTTGAATTGAAATGGAATCTGCTTGACCTGAAAGCATCTTGTTCAGGGTCACTCCCTGCCCCTCTCCCTTCTGGCGTGCGCATTGACATCCAGGGCATGCATTTGTATCTATACAATATCGCGAAACCTTTTTCTGCCGATTTTCCGACAGGAGGCTTGTCATGCGCTGGTTCCTCTCTCTTCTCTCGACGTTGATTCTGGTGGTTCTGCTCTGCTCCCCGGCCCTGGCCAAGGACAAGATGGTCATGGCCTTCAGTGAGTTCCCTCCGTTCAAGATAGTCCACGACGGTGTATACATGGGTGTGGACGTCGACCTGTCCAGGTTGATCGCCGAACGCATGGGGCTGGAGCTGGAAATCAAGCAGGGCACCTTTGCCGAGTGCATGGACATGCTGCGGAAAGGAGAGGCCGACTTCATCACCAGCCTGCTGCGCAGAGGGGACCGCGACGCCTTTCTCATCTACGTGCAGCCGCGCTACCGCAACCGGGAGGCCAAGCGCTTCTACATGCGCAAGGGCGAGGAGGCCGAGGTGATCTCCTATGACAAGCTGAGCGGGCTGCGCATAGGGGTGAAGGAGGGGGTGGCCTATGCCCAGATGTTCGACACCGACGACTCCCTGACCAAGGTCTCGGCGTCCGGCATGGAACAGCTGTTCCAAATGCTCCGGGAGGGGAGGATCGATGCGGTATTGGCCAGTGCCAACGAGGGCGGCTTCTGGATCAAGTCCCTCGCCCTGGAGGAGGCTGTGGCTCCCGCACCCTTTGAGCTCGACCAGCTGGATCCGGTGTATATGGCCATCTCCAAGAAATCCCCCCTTGCCAAGCGAGCCCATGAGTTCGGCAGAATCTTGAAGGAGCTGGTGGACACCGGCGAGTTCGAGAATATCCTGGATGTCTACATGGGCAGGGCGGGGTAGCCGGAAATCCGACTCGTGATCATACAGCGAAGAGGCCCCGGCCCCCTTCGCTCATTATTACTGTGAGCACAAAATGTTTATCATTTTGTGGCTCAAAGGCATGCGGACGGATCCGCTGGAAACGGGGCCAGCGGTGAAGCCACTGGAGCGCGGTGTTGATTATTTCGCGCTCCAAGCAATATGTGGTTCCCACCTCCATTCATTTCATTGCAAATTTCTCTTTCCCTGGAGATGTATTTCAGTTTCAAGTTGAAAATAGTCTTCACTGTTGCGGGAATTTAATCGCCATACTTTACAATCTGTCAGGCTTGACCAGATGTCCCACCGTGGGTATTTAATGGACAATTGTGTTTTTTTCTTTTTGCATCTGAACCTGGAAACAAGGTGAAAATCGTGAAAGTACTTATTCCATTCTATTCCATGTACGGACATATCTACCAGATGGCCAAGGCCGTGGCCCAGGGGGCCGCTGAAGTGCCCGGTGCGGTGGTCGAACTGCGCCGCGTGCCCGAGACCCTGCCCCAGGACGTGTTGGAGAAAATGCACGCCGTGGAGGCGCAAAAGGCCATTGCGGACATTCCGGTCTGCACCGTGGACGAACTGCCCGAGGCCGACGCCATCATCTTCGGAACTCCCACGCGCTTCGGCAGCGCCTGCGGCCAGATGCGCCAGTTCCTGGACGCCACCGGCCAACTCTGGGCCTCCGGCGCCCTGGTGGGCAAAGTCGGGAGCGTGTTCGCCAGCACCGCAACCCAGCACGGGGGGCAGGAAGCCACCATCCTGGGCATGCACGTCACCCTGCTGCACCACGGCATGGTGGTGGTGGGGCTGCCCTACAGCTTTGCCGGACAGATGACCATGGACGAGATCACGGGCGGCTCCCCGTACGGCGCCACCACCCTGGCAGCCGGAGACGGCTCCAGGCAGCCCAGTGAGAACGAACTGGCGGGCGCCAGGTACCAGGGCGCCCATGTGGCCAGGATTGCGATGAAATTGAAATAATAGGAAGCACTGCGTAATTGCCCGCTGGCTTTGTTGCTGTGGAAAAGGTAAATCCTCATGTATTATAAATACACGTCGGTCTTCCCTTTTCCTTGCGCCTTGCCAGCGAACAATTCGACAGCACTTCTGGAAAATGAGATTAATCAGCGTTTCCAGAAGTTTAGGAAGGGGGAGCGCGAGGGGGAGAACCACTTTCCAAATGGTTTCCCCCTCGCAAAATCTTTTTTTAATCTTTCCATCCTGTTGGAGCGGGCATGGCCACATACGACTATGACCTCGGCATCATCGGGGGGGGCGCGGCGGGCTTGACCGTTGCGGCGGGGAGCGCCCAGCTGGGTGTGAAGACCCTGCTCATCGAAAAGGAACCGGCCCTTGGAGGAGACTGCCTGCATCACGGCTGTGTTCCCAGCAAGACCCTTATCCGTTCCGCCGGGGTATACCATCTTATGCGGAACGCGCAGAGCTTTGGCCTGCCCAAGGTTCAGCCCCCTGCTGTGGATTTCGGGCAGGTTGCCGAGCGGATCCGGGACGTCATTGGAACCATCCAGAAGCACGACTCCGAGGAGCGGTTCTGCGCTCTGGGAGTGCGTGTGCTCTATGGAGCCCCCTTTTTCGTGGACGAGCAGTGCGTGAACCTGAACGGAAAGTGGCTGAGTGCCAGGAAATGGGTCATTGCCACAGGTTCCCGTAGCGCCGCCCCCAAAATCAAGGGACTCGACACCACCCCCTGCTTGACCAACAGGGAGCTGTTCTCATTGGAGCGGCTGCCGGATTCAATGATCATCCTCGGCGGGGGGGCCATTGCCGTGGAGATGGCCCAGGCCTTTTGCCGACTCGGAACCAGGGTCATTGTGGTGCAGAGGAGCGCGGAGATTCTCAGCCGCGAGGACCGGGACATGGCCGCCCTGGTCCGCAAATGCCTCATGGGGGAGGGAGTGGAATTCCATCTGGGAGCAACGGTGTCCGAGATGCGTGATCTCGGAGCCGAGCGCGAGGTGGTGTTCACCCTGTCCGACGGCTCCACGCAGGAGCTCCGCGCACAGGAGATTCTATTGGCCCTTGGCCGCACCCCGAACATCGAGGGGCTGAAGCTGGAGAACGCGGGCATAACTCCGGGCGAAAAGGGTCTGGGTGTGGACAACCGTATGCGCACAGAGCAGGCACACATCTTTGCCTGCGGCGATGTCACCGGGCTGCATCAATTCACCCACGCGGCCGGATACGAAGGGGGCATCGTGGTCTCCAACGTGGTGTTCCGCTTGCCGCGCAAGGCGGATTACACCTTCATGCCCCGCTGCGTTTACTCAGCCCCCGAATTTGCCTGCCTCGGCCTCACGGAGTGGGAGGCCACCGAGCAGGGCCTGGAGTACACCCCATGGGAGGAGGAGTTCCAGGATAACGACCGCGCTTTGGCCGAAGGCGAGGCCATTGGCAAGGTGAAGCTGCTGCAGAGCAAGGACGGCAAGCCCCTTGGCGTGCAGATCCTTGGGCCACGGGCCGGTGACCTGCTCGGAGAGTGGGCCGCGGTCTGCTCGGGCAAGATCGGCATGACCACGCTTGCCGGGACGGTGCACCCCTATCCCACCCTGGCGGAGATCAACAAGCGCGTGGCCGGTAATATTGTGGGGGAGAAAATTTTCTCGGATACCGTACGCAGAGGGCTGAAGTTCTTCTTCAACTACAAGGGCAGGGCATGCGGTCTTCCGGATCGGGAGACATAGGAAAGCACCGCATGGTCGGCCGCCAGCTTCGTTGCTATGGAGAAGGCAAATCCTTGCAGCGCATTTTAACTTTTTCAAAGATGAAATCCTCCAGAAGGGAGTGTTGCGACATGTTTCTGGTTCCACGCTTGTGAATTATATAGCAACCAGGCAAGTTTTATAGACATTTCTGCAAATACCTATTTTTTCCTTGGGAAAAAAATAACATAATTGTCCTTTTTCTTCCCTTTTATTCCACTTTCATGCATAAGCACTAAACTGCGCGTAGAGTCTTCAGGACGTGCCACAACCTTTCCTTCTTGGCATTATTCCTTGAAAGAACATCATGTTATACGCTTCATTCTGCGCTCAGGGCAATACAACGATCATGTCTTTCGCCCCTGTGTCCGGTCTGGACAATGCCGCTCACAGGCAGGCCCCTAGATAACTGTCCCACCTGTTCCCGGATAAACATGGGAATGGAATGCAGGAAGACAATATTACATACCCAACAGAGGAGTGTGTTTTGCAGGTCAAATCCATCAGCAACAAGTTCAATGACTTCGTTGTCGAACGCGACAAGGAGCGTTGCGTCAACTGCAAGTTGTGCATCAAACAATGCTCCTACGAGGTTCATTTCTGGGACGAGAAACGTGAACTCGTGGATCACGAGAATGCCAAATGCATCGGGTGCCACCGCTGCGAGGCCATGTGCCCCGCCAATGCCCTGACCATCCGGCGCACGCCCTCGCAGTTCCGGGAGAACGCCTACTGGACGCCCACCTATATACGCCACATCTATAAACAGGCGGACAGCGGGGGCATTCTGCTCTCCGGCATGGGCAGCCCCCTGGAGCGCCCCATCTATTGGGACCACCTGCAGCTCGACGCCAGCCAGGTGACCAACCCTTCCATCGATCCCCTGCGCGAACCCATGGAACTGCGAACCTTTCTGGGGCGCAAGCCAGACGAGCTTGAGTTCGAGAAGGTGGACGGGAAGGTGCGGTTGAAGACGTGCTTGGCGCCGCAGATCAGGCTGGAAACGCCCCTCATGTTCGCGGCCATGAGCTTCGGGGCCATCAACTTCAACCTTCATGTGGCCATGGCCCAGGCCGCCACTGAGACCGGGACCATCTACAACACCGGTGAAGGGGGGTTGCACGAATCCCTGTACCAGTACGGGGCGAACACCATAGTGCAGGTGGCGTCGGGGCGTTTCGGCGTGCACGCCGAATACCTCAACGCGGGCGCGGGCATCGAGATCAAGATAGGGCAGGGCGCCAAGCCCGGCATCGGCGGGCACCTTCCCGGCGAGAAGATCGACGAGGAGGTTTCCAAGACACGCATGATCCCCCTCGGGTCGGATGCCATTTCACCCGCCCCCCATCATGACATCTATTCCATCGAGGATCTGCTGCAGCTCATCTACGCCTTGAAGGAGGCCACCGAATACAGGGTGCCCGTGGCCGTGAAGATAGCGGCTGTGCACAACGCCCCTGCCATTGCCTCGGGCATTGTCCGGGCCGGCGCCGACATCATCACCATAGACGGCTATCGCGGGGGCACGGGCGCCGCGCCTACCATGATCCGCGACAACGTGGGCATTCCCCTGGAGTTGGCCCTGGCCGCGGTGGACGAGCGCCTCAGACAGGAGGGCATCCGCAACCGCGCGTCAGTGGTGGTGGCGGGTGGTATCCGCTGCAGCGCGGACGTGCTCAAGGCCATCGCTCTGGGTGCCGACGCGGTCTACATCGGCACCGCCACACTCATAGCCGTAGGTTGCACCATGTGTGGCCGGTGCTACACCGGTAAATGCCCCTGGGGCATCGCCACCAACAACGAGAAATTGAAGAAGCGCCAGAATCCGGACGTGGCTAGGCAGCGCCTAGTGAACCTGATCAACGCCTGGAGCCATGAGATCCAGGAGATGCTCGGCGGCATGGGCCTGAATTCCATCGAGAGCGTGCGCGGGAACCGCGACAAGCTCAGGGCCGTGGGCCTGAATCAGACGGAACTGGACATCCTGGGCGTGAAGCACGCCGGCAGGTAACAATGGAATGAAACGCCCCTTGGAATATCCAATGCAGGGGCGATACGCGCGAGGAGAAAGACCTTATGCGGTCGGCATATGATTTTTGGAATTTTCAGAAAGACATCTCCGGATGCGGCATTTTCGGGGTGATTCACCGCAAGCGGGAGCTGCTTCCCGGAGCCATGCCCATCAACGCCATGTGCACCATGCACGATCGGGGCAACGGCCTTGGGGGCGGGTTCGCGGCCTACGGCATCTATCCCGAATTCGCGGATCATTACGCCTTTCAGTTGATGTACGACGACAACGTGGCAATGGACAGGGCAGAGGACGCCATCCGGCACTATATGGACGTGCACGAGGCGCATCCCATCCCCACCAGGCAGACTCCTCACGTGAAGAATCCGCCCATTGTCTGGCGGTACTTTGTCACACCCAAGGAGGTTCGCCCCAAGTGGCAGTCCGTGGGCGAGGCCGACTACCTGGTGAACGTGGTCATGGAGATCAACACCCGTATCCACGGCGCCTTCGTGTTCTCCAGCGGCAAGAACATGGGCGCTTTCAAGGGCGTGGGCTTTCCCGAGGACATGGCCGAGTTCTACCGTCTGGACGAGTACAAGGCCTACATGTGGACCGGGCACAACCGTTTTCCCACCAACACGCCCGGATGGTGGGGGGGCGCGCACCCCTTCACCCTGCTGGACTGGGCCATTGTGCACAACGGGGAGATCTCTTCCTACGGCATCAACCGCCGCTATCTGTGCGAGCACAACTACGAGTGCACGCTGATGACCGACACCGAGGTGGTGGCCTATCTGCTGGACCTGCTGATCCGCAAGCACGGATTGTCCAAACGCATGGCCAGCCGCGTGTTCGCCCCCCCGTTCTGGAACGACGTGGACCGGATGGACGAGGACGAAC
Source organism: Desulfovibrionaceae bacterium (assembly GCA_963674665.2). GTDB lineage: Bacteria > Desulfobacterota > Desulfovibrionia > Desulfovibrionales > Desulfovibrionaceae. The sequence continues at coordinate 507,138 of CAXXPL010000005.1, forward strand.
GCCAGGCATACACGGCCCTGCGCATGGTTTACGGATCTGCCATGCTCAACGGCCCCTTCGCCATCCTGGTGACCGATTCCACCGGCATGCTGGGGCTCAATGACAGGGTCAAACTCCGCCCCCTGGTGGTGGCTGAGAAAGGGGACATGGTCTTCATGTCCAGCGAGGAGAGCGCGGTGCGGGAAGTCAGCCCCGACCTGGACAGGGTCTGGGCTCCCAAGGCCGGTGAACCTGTCATCGTGGAACTTGAGAACTGAGGAATGTGATTGAATAGGCTGCATGAATTTTCCGGGGGGAACCCTTTTTGAGAAAAGGGCTTCCCCCCGGACCCCCCTCCAAAAAATTTTTAAATTTAGGGTTTAGGAAGGGGGAGCGCGAGGGGAGAACCCCCTCGCATTACCGATCAAACTCTTTACCGAACATAGTACAAGAGCTGCCATGAGCGAGAATACCAATATCATTCGCCTCGATGCCAAGGGCGTGTATTACAAGCAACTCAACGAGTGGATCCGTGAAGCCGTGCGCAACGGCGCCAAGTGGCTTGAGCTCGACAACATCAACGGCCACCGCTACATCGCCAACTCCATGGTGGGGAGTGTGGAGTTTCTGATCAAAGGTGTGCCAGGGCAGGATCTGGCCGCCTTCATGTGCGGCCCCCGCATCCGTGTGCAAGGCAATGCCCAGGACGGGGTGGCCAACACCATGGACGACGGGCTGGTTGTCATTGACGGTCTGTGCGGCGACGTGCTGGGCTACGGCATGCGCGGGGGCAAGGTTTTCGTGCGTGGCGACGTGGGCTACCGCGTGGGCATCCATATGAAATCCTACATGGACAAGTCCCCGGTCATCGTGATCGGGGGCAAGGCCGGGGATTTCCTCGGGGAGTACATGGCCGGGGGCGCCCTCATCCTGTTGGGCATGTTCAGCGACAAGCCGGACGCCCCCATTGCGGGGCGCAGCCTGGGTACCGGCATGCACGGGGGAGTGATCTACGTGCGTGGTGATGTGCCGGAACACCTGCTCGCACCCAACCTGAGGGTGGAAGCCGCCGAGGCGGCCGACATGTCCTTTGTCCGGGAGCAGGTGGAGCAGTTTGCAGGAGAGTTGGGCTGCGACGCCGGGGAGATTCTGTCCGGTGCCTTCAACCGCATCACTCCTGTATCCCATCGCCCCTATGGCAATATGTATATCGGGACGAATTAGGATGTTCTTGTGAAGTGGGCAGTGCACCGGGGAAACCATTTGAAATGCTTCTCACCCCAGTGGTTCCCCGATAAATGCTTTGCCAGGGACTTTCCTGCTTCGGGAATCTCAAAATGGTCCGGTACGGAGTGCAGAATTCACTTGTATTTTCGACAATGTTGATATTAATACCACACACAGGGGGCGCTACGGCGGGGCCCCCTTTTTTCTTGGTGCGCCCGGCAGGGCGCGTGGTGCGTGAGCACCATCCGGGCAGGTGTGGTGCCTGCCTGGTGACTTGGAGGTGAAAGTCCTCCGCAGGCCCGCAAGGGGAATTGCTAGCCGGACGGCAAGGGTGTCCATCGCGAGATGGAATCCGAAGGAAGCCGCAGGCAAAATGCTGACCCGACGAACAGAGATCGCATGCGAGGCGGTCATGCTGGGTGAGGAGGCCACTATCTTCAAAGCCCGATACTCGTCGTACGGAAGGCATGGACGTATATGCGGCGGGTATAAGCAGGAAGGTCGCGCGCATTACCCGGGGAGATCCGTCTTCCTGCCACGTGCTACCGGCGCGGCAACGCGCCGGGATGGGAAGACAGAAGTCAGCAGACGGCATAGTAGTCGACCTAACCACTCGACGAAGGGCCAAGCCTGCCAAGCGAGGCATGAACACTGTTTTCTGTTTGGATTGAGCAGATGCCCGTAAGGAGCCTTAAAGCTGGAAGTAACGGACGGAATCCGTGAGGCAGGGCTGGGTGCTTATAGTCCGACAGGCATTCAGAGAACTGACGCCAAGCAGGCAGGAACCGCCGTGGTGCGGAACCGTATGCCCGGTGGTGTGGGAGGACGGGAGGCGCGAGCCCCCCTCCTACCCGATCCCCCGCTGGTGGGTGAAAATAGTTTTTTTCCTTTCCCCTGGCACAAGTCAGGGAAATGAGAAGAAGAAAGATTCCGCCACGTTCCGATTTTCAATGATTCAAAATGGTTGCTGCTGGTCAATCCTGAAATGAGGAATTCGTTGCAGCGGATACGAAAGTGTATTAGTAAAACTCTTTTCGCAGAACGCTCAAGGAGGCATTATGCTTTTTGCCAATGTGGCTTACGCCATGGGTCAGGCGTCTGGTGGCGCACAAGGACAGGGGAATCCCATAGCGGCCTTTGCCCCGCTGATCATCATGTTCGCTATTTTTTACTTTCTGCTCATCCGCCCGCAGCAGAAAAAGGCGAAACAACACAAAGAACTTTTAAACGACCTGAAGCGCGGGGACTACATACTGACCAGTGGTGGTCTGTATGGCCGTATCACCGCTGTTTCCGGGGACATTCTCACGATTGACCTCGGCAACGACGTTGAAGTGAAGGTCGGGCGCAGCTTCATCGCCGGTCTTGCCGAGAACCCCGGAAAGACCAAGGCCGACAAGAAGAACAAGACTGAGAAAAAAGAAGAATCGAACGAAAGCGGCAAAAATTAGCGTTGTCGCGGCCTTGTCATGTCGCCTTGGCAGGCTTGCGCCCCCTTTGGGTTGGCTCCAGGGCGTGTGCCTGCATTTTTCATGTCGTAATCCGTTTCGACATCGGCAACAGGCCGTTCGCGCTTTTTTTTCCGCGGTGATCATCTTGGACGAGGTGAAACAATGAAAGGGAGTTTGCGTTGGCGCATCGCGCTGACACTTGTGGTTACGCTGCTGGCCGTGATCTATGCGCTGCCATCCGTTACCCCGGAAAATTCCCCCCTGCGGTCTTTTCTGCCCAAGGATACCATCAATCTCGGGCTTGATCTCATGGGGGGCATTCACTTGACCTTGGGCGTGGAAGTGGACAAGGCCGTCGAGAACGCCCTTGCACAAACCGGACAGGATCTGCGCGCTCTTTCCCGTGAAGACGACATCATCGTCTTGCGTCCTTCCGTGACTCCCGAGATGCAGCTGGAGTTCGTGTTGCTCAAGAGCGAGCAGCAGGAGCAACTCGATGCGTTGCTCAAGAAAAGTTACAGCATCCTGCAGCTCCGGAACAAGACGCCCCTGGACGATGGAAAGATCAAGTACCAGATGGGCTTCAGCAATGAATACACCGACTACATCGAGACCATGGCTCTTGATCAGGCCGTGAAGACCATCAGGAACCGTATCGACCAGTTCGGTGTTACCGAGCCCGACATCCGCAAGCAGCAGGACTACCGTATTCAGGTCCAGCTGCCCGGTCTGGATGATCCTCAGCGCGCCATCGACATTCTGGGCAAGACCGCGCATCTGGAATTCAAGCTGGTGGACGAGGACGCCGATCTCGAAAAGGCCAAGCAGGGCATCATCCCCCCCGGGGACGAACTCAACACCTTGCGCCGCCACAATCCGGACGGCACCTATACCGATTCGCCCATTGTCCTGAAAAAGGACGCCCTGATGACGGGCGAACACATCACGGACGCCAACACCAATTTCGACTCCTACAACCAGCCTTACGTCCTCTTGAACTTCAACAACACCGGATCGCGTCTGTTCGAGCGTATCACCGGCGAGAACGTCAAGAAGCGTCTGGCCATCGTGTTGGACGGCAAGGTCTATTCAGCTCCCGTGATCCAGGAAAAGATCATGGGGGGGCGCGCCAGCATCTCTGGCCGCTTCACGGTGGACGAAGCCCGCGACCTGGCCATTGTGCTGCGTGCGGGTGCCTTGCCCGCCCCGGTCAAGGTGCTGGAAGAACGTAGCGTCGGTCCCTCTCTTGGTCAGGAGTCCATTGACGCGGGCATCAACTCCGCCCTCATCGGCGGCTGCCTGGTCCTGCTGTTCATGCTTGTGTACTACGGCTTCGGCGGAGTGGTGGCCGACATCGTGCTGGGCCTGAACATCCTGTTGATCATGGCGGGGCTGGCCGGCTTCGGCGCCACCCTGACCCTGCCCGGCATCGCGGGTATCATTCTGACAATCGGTATGGCCGTGGACGCAAACGTGCTCATCTTCGAGCGCATCCGGGAGGAACTGGACAAGGGGCTCACCCCCCGCGCCGCCGTTGACGAAGGCTACGGCCGCGCCACCCTGACCATCCTGGATGCCAACGTGACCACGATCATCGCGGCAGTGATTCTTTACCAGTTCGGCACAGGCCCCATCCGCGGCTTCGCTGTGACACTGATCCTGGGTATCCTCGCATCCATGTTCACGGCCATTTTCGTGTCGCGCATTTTCTTCGACCTCTGGCTGCAGCGCAAGAAAGCCGCAAAGCTGAGCATATGACGTACACTGTGCGTCAACACAGGAGTGAAAATCCATGGGACTGAGGCTGATACGAAACGACATCAACATCAATTTCATCGGGGTGCGCAAGATCGCCTTCGCGATCTCCGGGTTCCTGATCCTGCTGGGACTCGGCTCCCTGCTGTTCAAGGGCGGTCCCCGGTACGGCATTGATTTTGCCGGCGGCATCATGGTTCAGGTGTCCTTTGAGAAGGACACCCCGCTGGAGAGCATCAAGGACAGCCTGAAGGGTGCCGAGATTCCCGACCTTGTTGTCCAGCGCTTCGGCATGGAGGGCGAGAACGAGTTCCTGATCAGGATTTCCGCCGCCGACCTGAAGCCCGGCGACGTCCGCACCGCGGTGGAAAAGGCATTTACCGAAAAACTCAACGACAGCGGCTGGCAGATCCAGCGCCTGGAAATGGTCGGCCCCAAGGTGGGCAAGGACCTTCGTTCCAAGGCCATGAATGCCCTGTTCTATGCGGTGTTGCTCATCGCCATCTACATCTCCGGGCGTTTCGAGCAGCGTTGGTGGGCAGCCGGTTTCATGGCTGCGGCATTGGCCACGGCCATGTACCTGTTGGGGCTGCTGGACATCACCACCGGCTACCTCACCCTGGCCGCAATGGTGGTCACCCTTGCGCTCTGTTGGAAGCTGAAACTCAATTATGCGCTGGGCGCGGTGGTGGCCCTGATTCACGACGTGATCATCACCGTGGGCGTCTTCTCCCTGATGAACAAGGAGTTCGACCTCACCATCGTGGCGGCGCTGTTGACCATCATCGGTTACTCGCTCAACGACACCATCATCGTGTTCGACCGCATACGCGAGAACCTTCGCGCCAAGGTCTCCAATCTGCTCTCCGTGACCATCAACCAGAGCATCAACCAGACCTTGAGCCGTACACTGCTGACCTCCGGCACCACCCTCATCGCGGTGCTCTGCCTTTACTTCCTCGGTGGCGGCGTGATCCACGACTTCGCCTTTGCCATGCTCATCGGCATTTTTGTGGGTACCTATTCCTCCATCTTCGTGGCCAGCCCTATCCTCCTGGCGTTTCAGCCCAGGGAGGAAGCGGAGGATGCCTCCTAAGCGGGGAGTTCCAATACGATCACATGAAGCGGCCTCTCTTCGGAGGGGCCGCTTTTTTGATGTGGTGCGCCCGGCAGGACGCGTGGTGCGTGAACACCATCCTGGCAGGTGTGGTGCCTGCCTGGTGACTTGGAGGTGAAAATCCTCTGTAGGCCCGACAAGGGGAACTGCTAGAGCATTTTAACTTTCATTTTGTATATACCCACAAGATCTAAACCAGCCCTGAGCATCTTTTGCGAGAACGAAGCTCAGGGCTTTTCCAACAGCGTCAAAGAGCTCTTCATGTGTCCTGGCTTTCATTCCTTTCAGCAGTTCCTTTACTTTGCTCCACATCTTTTCAATAGGATTTAGATCTGGGCTATAAGCTGGTAGAAACCGATAAGAAGCCTGCTTGGCTTCAATGGCAGCGTAAGCATCCTGGGATTTATGGGCTGAGAGATTGTCCATGATGACGATATCGCCAGGGCGTAGAGAAGGTGCAAGCACCTCTTTGATGTAAGCATCGAACATCTTTCGATCTACCGCCCCAGGAAAGACAATACTCTCAGTTGAGCCATCAAGGCGCACCGAAGAAAGTACGGTTAAGGTTTCCCAACGGCCGCACGGGGCAGAATCATGACAACGCTCCCCATGGATAGAGCGTCCATACAGTCGTGTCATATTTGTTTTTACGCCTGATTCATCAAGAAAAATCAAGGAGTTCACATCCACAGTCCGTTGGAATTCCTCCCATTCAAGCCTAGACTTGACTATATCCTCCCGATCCTGCTCGCTTGCTCGCAGAGTTTTTTTTGAAAGCAAATCCAAGAGATTTAAGAATTTTATGAATTGCAACAAGTGAGCACTGCTTTCTGAAGTGCTGCCGAATCTCCTCCAAGGTGAGGTCCACATTTTCGAGGAGAAGAGCTGTCAGTTCTCGACGCTCATCTTCAGAGAACATTGACGTTCTGTGACCGCGCTGTCGGGCTTCCATTCGTCCGTCTCGTTCAAATTCCCGGATCCACCGACTCACGCTATTTAGATGATACCCCACAATCTCGGCGATTTGCCGCCGTGGGAGTCCTGCCTCGTAAGCCCGTATAGCTATAGCCCGTACTTCCTTGTTTGCTGTTTTCATGCAAGTCAGTCTAGAATATTTTTAGATAATTTGAAAGTTAAAATGCCCTAGCCGGACGGCAAGGGTGTCTCCATCGCAAGATGGAATCTGAAGGAAGCCGCAGGCAAAATGCTGAACCAACGAATAGAAATCGTTTACGAGGCGGTCATGCTGGGTGAGAAGGCCACTATCTTCAAAGCCCGATACTTGTACGGAAAGCCTGGACGTATATGCGGCGGGTATAAGCAGGAAGGTCGCGCGCATTACCCGGGGAGATCTGTCTTCCTGCCACGTGCTACCGGCGCGGCAACGCGCCGGGATGGGCGAACAGAAGTCAGCCGAGGCCATAGTAGTCGACCTAACCAATCGACGAAGGGCTGAATCTTTCATGTGAAGCAAGAACTGTTTTCTTACCGATTTTAGCAGATGCCCGAAAGGGGCCTTAAAGCTGGAAGTAATGGACGGAATCCATGAGCTAAGGCTGGGCGCTTATAGGACGGTAGACATTCCGGACAACGAGCCGAATAGACAGGAACCGCCGTAGTACGGAACCGCATGCCCGGTGGTGAGGGAGGACGGGGGGCGCGAGCCCCCCTCCTACCCGATAAATTCCACTGAAATGGGGAGACCGAGGGAATTACCTCTTCATCAAGAGGTCTTCCCCCGGAGATAATCGTGTGGAGTGAATCAGCCGTTGAATCTGCTGCAGGTCTTTCGCGAAATGATCTCGGTATCCAGCAGGTAGTGGACATTCAATGGCTTTTGCTGGGTGATGGAGTCGATGAGGATTTCCGCGGACATCTGCCCCAGCTCGTAGCAGGGCGTGCGGATGGAAGTGAGGGGCGGGGTGAAGTAGGCTGAAATATCGATGTCGTCGAACCCGCAGACCGAGATGTCCTCCGGAACCTTCAACCCGGCCTCGTGGATGGTACGTATGGCTCCGATGGCCAGATAGTCGTTCACGCACAGGATTGCGGTGGGGGGATTATCGAGGCGCAGGTACTCGCGCATGGATTCCTTGCCGTGAAGCAGGGTGGGGGGCTGACTGTGCACCAGGTTCTCGTCGTAGGGGACGCCGTGCTCATCCATGGCCTTCTTGTACCCCTCGAGGCGGTCGTAGTTGCGCTGGGCGCAGGTGAAGGGGCCGAGCATCAGGCCGATGCGGGTATGCCCCAGATCGATGAGGAACTTGATGCCCGCATAGGCTGAAGTGTAGTTGTCCACTGCGATGTAGTTGAGGCGCTCGTCCACCACATCCCAGAGCACGATGGACGGTATGCCGGACTTTTCCAACTCCAGCACGGCGTCAACGTTTGTCTTGTCCAATCCCACGAGGATGAGCCCGCCGGTGCGCTGTTCATGCATTCTGCGCAGGGCTAGGCGTTCCTGCTCCGGCGAGAACTGCGACAGGGCCACGCGGCAGGAGATGTTTCTTTCGCCGCAGACTTCCTGGATGGCCGTGAGGTTGATGCCGAAGGCCGCATACACGGGAGATGGAATGATTACGCCGATGGTGTCGGAGCGCGAGCTGGAAAGGGAGCCCGCGGTCGCATTGTAGACATAGTTCAACGCCTTTGCCGCTGCCCGAACCTTGTAGACGGTTTCAGGAGGAGTGCGGTCCGGCTCCCGCAAGGCCCTTGAGACTGTCGACAACGACACGTTGGCGGCCATGGCCACGTCTTTTATGGTTACGCGAGCGGCTGTTTTGGTTTTTTTCGAATCCATATCGGGTTATGACCGTGTTTCTGGTTAGTTGTGTCTTATGCAGCAGGCTAGGCTCTAGCCATGGTTATGTGAATATCGATAGACGTCGCAAGTGTCAATGCGTTTGTTTCCCAATGCATTATAACGGAAAGACATCATGCGCTTCGATGATGCCGATACCGATACGTTGGAGATGGGGCGTTGATTGCGCCCCTGCTACAGTCCCCCCTGTTTATAGCGATGTGAAAGCGGGTGCGATACGTGAGTTGCGGGGGAAAAGGGCTGCGGAAGGAGTTCCGGTGGGTTTCCGTCCGCAGTCCCTTTTGTTTAACTGTAGTTGGCCTCCATGAGTGCGAGGATCTGGTCCTTGGTTGCGCTGCGCGGATTGTTGTTCAGGAGGCGTTTCGCGGCAAAGGCCCTCTCCGCCGAGGCGGCGAGGTCCTCGCGTTTGATGCCGTATTCACACAAGCCCACCGCAATGTCCAGGTCCTCGAGCATTTCGATGAAAGCACTCTCACAATCCGAAGAGCGCTCCATAATGCTCATCTTGGCGGACCTGTCTTCACCGCGCAGGATGTCGCCCACCACCGAGTATTTTTCGGGTGCGGCTATGTGATTGAAGGCTATGCACATGGGCGCCACAAAGGACATGGCCAGCCCATGGGGGATGTGGTACTCGGTGGGCAGGGTGGTGCCGATGGCGTGGATGATGCCGTTCTGCGTGTTGCCGAAGCCCATGCCAGCCAGGGCCGACCCGTAGAGCATGGCGGCGCGGGCGTCACGGTTGGCGCCGTTTGCATAGGCCTTGCGGATGTTGCCCGCGATGAGCTTCATGGCCTGCAGATTCAGGGCGTCGGTCAGCGGCGTCGCGGCAAGCCCGCAAAAGGACTCCATGGCATGGACAAAGGCATCCACGCCGGTGATGGCGGTGACGCGCTGCGGCAGCCCCATGGTGAGTTCCGGGTCCAGTATCACTGTGTCCGCGTACATGTATTGGGACACCACGCCCTTTTTACCGCCGTTTTTCGTGTCGGCCAGCACTGAGATGTTGGTCATCTCGCTGCCGGTCCCCGCAGTGGTGGGGATCAGCAGGGAAGGTAGACAGGGGGAGGGTACCAGGTCTATGCCAAAGTACTTGTCGATGGGGCCTTCGTTGGAGAGCAGCACGGAAGCGGCCTTGGCCGTATCCAGGGCGCTGCCTCCGCCGATGCCTATGATCGCGTCCGCCCCGAACTCCTTGGCCGCGTTGGTGCAGTGCTGGATGGAGTCCATGCTGGGCTCCAGCTCGGCCTTGTCGTAGAGCGTCCAGGCCACGCCCCCTTTGGTCAGAGACTCTTCCAGGGGCTTGTGAACGCCGGCTTTGGCGACGCCCGGATCTGTGACCACGATCGCCCTGGTTCCTCCAAGCTTTTTCACTTCCTCGGCAGCTTGCTGAATCGTGCCGAATCCATGAACTATCCTTTTCACGGTGTTGTGTGCGAACATCATGGGTGACCTCGTATCTGAACCGTGCTGCACTGTGATGACTTGCAACCCTCATCACAGTGCCGGTTGTTGCTGTTTGCCGCCCTAATACATGCCGAGCATTTTGGGCAGGAAAGTGACAATGCTGGGAAAGAACACACTCATAACCGAAATGGCGATCAGCACGACCACATAGGGGAACGCACCTTTTGCCACCCGCTCCAATGGCAGGTTGGAGATATTCATGGAAATGAATAGGTTGACTCCCAATGGTGGTGTGAGCAGGGCGATCTCATTGGTCAAAACCCAGAACACGCCGAAGAACACCGGATCCACGCCGACCTTGGTGACGATGGGCAGAAATACGGGCGCCAGGACCACAATGGTGGCCAGGGTTTCCATGAACATGCCCAGGAAGAGCAGCAGCAGGCCGATGAGCAACAGAATGCAGATGGGATTGGTGGTGATCTGCATCATCTGCTCCGCAAGGTGCTGCGGGATTTGGTACATGGTGAGGAAACGGCCGAATATGGTTGAAACACCTACCACGATGAGGATGGTTCCCGTGGAGATGTTCGCCAGCTTCATGGCCTCGAACACTTCCTTGAAGTTGAGTTTCTTGGTGATGAAGAAGCCCACGAACAGGGCGTACCACACCGCAACCACCGATGCCTCCACAGGGGTGCAGGCGCCGGTGTAGATGCCGCCGAGGATGATGACCGGGGTCATCAGGGACCAGATGTTGCGTAGCATGGCCCGGAGGATGTCCTTCCAGGTATGGCTGTGCATGGTGCCCTGAAATCCGGAGCGTCTGGCGATGGTGTAGGCCGTAAGCATGAGGGCGGTGCCCACCAGGATGCCGGGCACGAACCCCGCGGTGAACAGTGCGGAGATCGAAACGTTTGCGATGATGCCGTAGACCAGCATGGGGTTGCTGGGGGGGATGAGAATGCCCAGCGTGCCCCCTGTGGCTGAAATTCCCGAGGCGTATTCAGGTGAATACCCCTTGCGTATCATGGACGGGATCATGAGGCTGCCCATGGCTGCCACCGTACCGGGGCCGGAGCCGATCATGGCCGCGAAGAACATGGATCCCAGGATGGTCACCATGCCCAGTCCGCCTCTGATGTGCCCCACCAGCATGGACGCCACCTCGACGATTTGTGCCGCCATACCTCCCCGGTCCATGAGCGCACCGGCAAATATGAAGCCCACCACCGCGAGGAGCGGGAACATGTCCGAGACCTTGAGCAGGTCGATCATCACCAGACTCAGGGGGATGTCGCTGAACAGCAGGACGATGACCGAGGCCATACCCAGCGAGACGAAGATCGGCGCGCCCATGGCCAGGAGTACGCCCATGGCCACCCATATGAGGATTTCGAGTTCCATCAGAACACCTCCTCGGAAGGCACCACGACCTTGCTGCGTCCGGTGGCTATGCGCCACCAGCGCTCCAGCAGACGGATGGATTGCAACGTGAATGCTATGGGAACCCCGACGAACACGTAGCGCATGTCAAGCATCATGGCGCCGGACATCATGGGCCTTTTCTGCATGCCGATGATGAATTCCACTCCCACATAGACAACAATGGCGCAAAACGTGAGACAGATTGCGTCCACGAGCAGCAGCAGTCCGACCTGAAACCAGCGCGGCAGGTATTTTATGTGCGCTGTTACCCGGATATGCACGTTTTTGGAGGTGGCCAGACTTGCGGCCAGATAGACAAGATAGAGGAACACGAAACGTGACAACTCCTCGGACCATGACAGGGATTTTCCGCCCACATACCTGAAAAGCACCTGGACCATGAGCAATGTCATGACTGTGGCGAGCAGTCCGCAGCACAGGTATTCTTCCAGGTTGTCCCATAGATGAATCAGTTTTTCTCGCATGAGAACCTCGATAAGGATTGGGTGCCGAGGGGCGTTTGCCAAGGGCAAATACCCTGGATAACGGATTGGGGCACCATTCCACGCTCCCGACAGTTTTGAATGCATGTTCAGTGGAAGGTGCGAATGCACTCCGCACCTTCCATTATTTCCGCTCGAGTGGCAACGTTCTTATTGCGGACGAGTCCGACCCAGAGTCTTCATCATGCTGTCCAGCAGGGTGATGTCACCGATCTTGTCGTAGAACTCGGGCCAGATGGCCTGGGCCTTTTCGATCCAGACAGGCTCGTCATCAGGCTGGTCCAGAATCTCGACACCGGCAGCCTTGATCTGCTTCTTCAGTTCTTCCTTCATCTGGGCGATGATTTCGCGGTTGTGCTTGGTGGCGATGCGGCCGCCTTCCAGGATGGCCTTCTGCACTTCCGGGGTCTGCTTTTCGAACCAGGAGTGGTTGATCACGATGGGGCCGATCCAGGGCTTGTAGTGGATCTCGGTGATATACTTCTGCACTTCCTCGAACTTGTTGGAAGCGAACACGGGGTAGGGGTTTTCCTGTCCGTCAACAACGTTCTGCTGCAGGGCGTTGAAGGTCTCGTCCCAGGCCATGGGGGTGGGTTCGCAGCCCCAGGCGCGGAAGGTGGCGACCATGATGGGGTTGTTGGGCACGCGAATCTTGAGACCCTTGAGATCCCCGATGGTGTGGACGGGGTGCTTGCTGTTGCTCAGGACGCGGAAGCCCTGTACCAGCCAGCCCACGGCCATGTTGCCGCTTTCCTTGATCATTCTTTCGTTGATGGCGTCCCAGTTGTCGTCGATGACCTTGTAGCACTCATCATAGCTGGAATACATGTAGGGGAGGTCGAAGACACCCATGGAGGGGCTGAACACGGTGACATTGTTCACCGCCAGGGAGGCGATCTGAACAACGCCGTTCTGAATGTCCTGAAAGCTGCGCTGCTCTCCGCCAAGCTGGCTGGCGGGGTAGATCTGCACATCGACCTTTCCCTTGGTGGCTTCCTCGACATACTTTTTGAAGTCCAGGGCCGCGGCGTGGTGGGGTTCCATTACCATTGCCGCGGAGCTGTGGCTGTAGCGCATGATGACCTTGTCTCCGGCCAGGCCGATGCCAGCGGTGGCAACGATCAAACCAAGCACTAAACAGATGATGCCCATCAATTTCATCTTGTCAGAACGCATAGTCCTCTCCTTTCAGTCTACTGCGGTTATCAAGTGCAACTCCCAATAAAGACCCCGACCGATTGAATCTGGAGCGTTTTCAGTGTTGTTCCACCAGACCAAATTCCTGGTTGAAAGTCTTAACTCGCTGAAACTCTATGAAATTCAAATTAGTCAGGGTTGTCCTCTCTTGTGATGCTTTAATCAAATTTAGTCAAACAAGTGCCCTGAACGTCTCAAGCTTGTTTCAACAGCCAGTGTGATCAGGAGCCAGGATGCCGGCTGATCAAAGGTATTCTTGAGTAATATCTCAGAATTCAAGACTTTCATTTTGTGATGACTGAGTTTCATGACTTCCGGTCTCAAGTGGTTTCAAACTGTTGAATAATATGATGATCGTTTCTAAAAAATATAATATTTAAAACTAAGATGTTAAGAATGCCTCTTTCTTTTTCACTGAGAACGTTATTATTCTATTCGCTTTAAAACAATCGTGTCAATCCCTGTTCGCATCGAGAATGGAAATAAATAAAATCCTGATCCAGGATCAAAATGCTAATTCGTTGATTTTAAATAAGATAAAACATAGCTCATGAATGAAAGAAATGCCAGGAATGGTCACTTCCGTTAAATTTGTTGGATTGAGGCCCTTGAACCGATTGACAGGAAAATTCAACCGGGATAACTACTGAAAACGAATTCAGAGAATCGGACTTATAATAAGTAAATATACTGAAATTATTTAATAAATTTTATGAGAACGATATTTTGTATGCCAGGGAACTGTGAAAAGAACTTTCATAAATGTAGCTTAATAAATTGTAATGACAGGATATAATATGTCCTTGAATGGATTCGAAAATGACATGGCGGCCGCCAGTTCCATGACCATTCCCTCGCTTGGGAAAGCCGAAATTCTTTCCCCGTTGTCCGTGGTGGCCACTACGGACAACCGGACAATTTCCCTGCCCCTCGATGAGGAGATGGTGGACGGCCTCAGCGAACCCTTCAATATTCCGTTCGAACTCGCCGGACCACGCTCCAGGCTGTATTTCGATCCCAGCAAGACCAAGTGCGCTGTGGTCACATGCGGCGGTCTGTGTCCCGGGATCAACAATGTCATCAGGTCCATTGTCATGACAGCCTGCAACACCTACAGCGTGCCTTCCATTGTGGGGGTCATGTACGGGCTCAAGGGCTTCATGCCCAGCTTCGGCTATCCCATGGTGGAGCTATCGCCGGAGCGTGTGGCCGGAATACACGAGTTCGGCGGCACCATCCTCGGCACATCCCGGGGGCTGCAGCCTCCGGAGGAAATTGTCGACGCCATGGAGCGCCTGAACATCAACGTTCTGTTCGTCATCGGCGGTGACGGTACCATGAAGGCGGCCGCAGCCATCTATGAGGAAATTCAGAAGAGGGGCGACAGAATTTCCGTGGTGGGCATACCCAAGACGATCGACAACGACATCTACTTCATTCCCCATTCCTTCGGATTTGAAACCGCCGTGGACAAGGCCGTGGACGCGCTGCGCTGCGCACATGTGGAGGCCTCCAGTGTGGACAACGGCATCGGCGTGGTCAAACTCATGGGCCGGGAATCGGGTTTCATCGCCGCCAGCTCTTCCCTGGCCCTGCGTGAGGTGTCCTTCGTGCTGGTGCCCGAGGCCCCTTTCTCACTGCACGGGGAGAAAGGTCTGCTGCCGGCGCTGGAACGCCATCTTGCAAAATATCGCCATGCGCTTCTCGCTATTGCGGAAGGCGCGGGGCAGCACCTGTTGCAGGATTCCCCCGAAACAAGGGACGTATCCGGCAACAGAATCCTTGGCGATTTTTCGGGAATGCTGGTCAACGAGATCAAGGCCTATTTCGGAGAGCGCGGAATCCCTCACTATATCAAATATATCGACCCAAGCTACACAATCCGTGCGGTACCGGCCAACGCCAACGACAGCATCTATTGCGGATTTCTGGGGCAGCACGCCGTGCACGCGGCCATGAACGGCAAGACTGGCATGGTGGTGGCGCGCATCATGGACAGATACGTGCATCTGCCTTTGAACCTGGTGGCCCACAAACGCCGCACAATGAGCTTCGACTCGGCCCTGTGGCGCTCCGTGGTGGAGTCCACCGGCCAGGACCTGACCGTATGAGCGGTTCGGCCCGGAAAATGACGGCTTTACAAAGAAATTGGACCCTAATAATTGTAATAACATATAAACCATAGGGGCAGGACGTAATGAACGATGATTCACTGCGGCAACTCATTGACCTGGGCAAGGAAGCCAGACGCGAAGTCGTGAAAATGATCGGGAAAGTTGGTGTGGGACATGTGGGAGGCTGCATGTCCATCATCGAGGCCCTTGTGTACCTCTACTACAAAGAGATGCGTATCAAACCGGAAGATCCCGCCTGGGCGGATCGGGACAGATTCGTTCTCTCCAAGGGGCATGCCGGACCTTCCCTGTACGCCATTCTGGCCATGCGCGGGTATTTCGAAAAATCCATGCTGGACACTCTCAACCAGCCCAGGACTCTGCTGCCGAGCCATTGCGACAGGCTGCGCACTCCGGGCGTGGACATGACCGCCGGCTCCCTGGGCCAGGGGTTCTCCGCCGCCGTGGGGATCGCCCTTGGGGCACGGGTGAGCAGCAAGGACTACCGTGTCTATTGCATCATCGGCGACGGCGAGTCCCAAGAGGGGCAGGTCTGGGAAGCGGCCATGTACGCCGGCAGTCAGAACCTGGACAACCTTGTCCTGCTCGTTGATGACAACGGCATGCAGATCGACGGTTACACCGACGATGTGAACTCAGCCCGCCCCTTTGACAAGAGGCTCGGAAGCTTTGGCTGGGAGACCTTCTGTGTCAATGGCCACGACTTCCAGGACCTGGAATATGCCTTTGATTCCGCCCGCAAGGTGAAAAAGAGGCCCGTGGCCATTATCATGTCCACCGTGAAGGGCAAGGGCGTTTCCGTGGCCGAAGGCAAGGTGGGATCCCACAACATGCCGCTGACTCCCGAGGATGTGGAAGTCGCGCTGAATGAACTGCAGTGAGGGAGTGCATCATGATTGAAGAAAAAGAAATGCGGCGCGTCTATTGTGAGACGCTCATGTCCCTGGCGGAAAAGGATGAGCGCATCCTGAACATTCAGGCCGATCTCACCCCGGCCCATGCCATGAAGCCATTTCAGGACCGTTTCCCCGAAAGGTCCTTTGACGTGGGCGTGGCCGAGGCCAACATGGTGGGAGTGGCCTCCGGGCTTGCCACTTGCGGCTATATCCCCTTCGTGCACTCCTTTGCCACGTTTTCCTCGCGGCGTTGCTTCGACCAGTTGGCCATTTCCGTGTGCTACGCGGGGCTCAACGTCAAGGTCATCGGCTCGGACCCCGGTGTCAGCGCGGAACTCAACGGCGGCACGCACATGGCCCTGGAAGACGTGGGCATCATGCGTACGCTCCCCTGTATGGCCATTTTCGAACCCACGGACTCGGTGCAGCTGCGCAAGGCTTTACCTGCGCTGGTGGATCACCCCTCGCCCGTGTATATCCGCTTGTACCGTAAAAAGGCGGAGAACGTGTTTTCCGAGGACTATGAATTTCGGTTTGGCAAGGCGGATCCGCTGCGCCCCGGAAAGGATGTGGTTATCTTCGCCACGGGCATGTGTGTCACAAATGCCCTGGAGGCCGCGTCCACCCTTGCAAGGGAGGGCATTGACGCCCGGGTGATCAACGTGCACACGGTCAAGCCCCTTGACGAGGAGGCAATCATCGAAGCCGCGAGGGATACCCGCGCCGTTGTCACGGCCGAGAACCACAGCGTTATCAACGGACTCGGAAGCGCAGTGGCGGAGGTGTTGGCCGAGAAGTTGCCCACGCCCATGGAGCGCGTGGGAATCAAGGATCATTTCGGCGAAGTCGGTTGCGCCGACTACTTGATGCAGGCTTTTGGCATCAGGCCGGGCGATATTGTCGCCGCCGTGCGCAAGGTCGTCGTCCGCAAGTCGAAACTGGCATAACCCACGGTTGTGGGAGTTGTTGATCCAACATTGCACGCCGCGCGGTCGGACGCTTCTGCGTCAACGCCGCGCAAAGGGAGTAATGTCATGAAAAAGGTCGGTATCATCGGCCTCGGTGTCATGGGCTACAATTGCGCTGAAAAGCTGCATCAGGCGGGAATTCCCGTATGCGGCTTCGATTGCTCGTCCTCTGCGCTCCAGAGATGCTCCTGCGCGGGTATGGACACGCGGGAGTCATTGCAAACGCTTGGTTGCGACTGCGACGTGGTGATCCTGTTCCTGCCCGGTCCAGCCGAGGTCAAATCCGTGGTGCTCGGGCCTGAGGGCTTGGCCCAGTCTTTGAAACCGGGCGCCATCATCGTGAACATGAGCACCGTGGATCCGGGCGTCAACGTTTATGTCGGTGATGAGCTGGCTGACAAGGGGATCAAGGTTGTGGACGCCCCTGTGCTGGGAAGCCCTTCCGGGGTCGGTTCCTGGGGATTTGCCCTGGGTGGTGACAAGGAGGTGGTTGCGTCCCTCACCCCCATCCTGCTGCCCCTTGCGGGTTCCGAGGAGAAGCTCTTCTACCTTGGGCAGCTTGGCAACGGCAATAAGCTGAAACTCCTCAATAATATGATGCTGGGCGCCATCAATGCCTGTGCCGCGGAGATATTGGCCCTGGCCGAGCACATGGGGCTCTCCCGGAAGGCTCTCATCGATGTGGCTGTGGCCGGAAAGGCCCGTACCTTGAGCAGCTGCTACGAGGAAGTCGCCAACCGCAGCGTGGAAGAGCGCTATGATTCTCCCACCTTTACCGTGGATATGTTGAAAAAGGATGTGCACCTGTGCCTGGAAATGGCCAAGGAGTACAACGCTCCCATCATTCTGGGCGCAGCGGTGGACTACCTGAACCGCATGGCCTCGGCGCAAAAGATGGGGCACCTGGACCACTCAGTCATGTGGAAGGCCGTAAGCAAGACTTGGAAATAAAGAGATTGTACAAGCGGTATTAAGCCGGGCAGTCCTGTCGCAATAGGGCTTCCCCTTGCAAAAGCCGTTCGACGGAATTTGGTGTTGCGCTCTCTGTTTCGCCTGGTTGTCGTCTCCTCGCTTCCTTCCCCAAGGGGGCGCAATGCCAAACAATTCCCCAATAGCGATCAATCCGGCATCACAATGACAATGATGTCCTTGTAGGCTGTTAAACGCCCCAGATCCAGCCTGTCTCCTACTGCGGAAGGAACTATCACCGAGCCGGTGAATCCTTTCTCCAGAATGCTCCACAGTTCCTCGGGCCTGCAGGTGCCCTGGTTTCCTGAATAAAGGCGCAGACATGCGTCCTTGTCCGGTGAGGGGGACTGTCCATTGATCACCAGGCATTGCTTTGCCGTGGGTCGCCCCTCCCGTAAAAGCCCCTGAATGGAGCGCAGCAGGGACTCCTCGTCCAAAGGTTTTCGCAGAGATGCGTCGCCCTGCAGGGTGTGCGAATCGAGCACCGCGGAGATGATTATGATCGGAATGTCCTTGGTCACGGGGTTCTGGCGCAATTTGGTGATTGCGGCCTCCCCGTCCATCTCCGGCATGAGCATGTCCATGGTGATGAGGCTGGGGAGGTATTTCCAGGCCATCTCTATGGCCTCCGCCGCCGTTGGGACGCGGTGATCACCGAAAAGTCCTCGGCCTCCAGTATTTGCCGTAAAAACATGCAGATGGCCGGATCGTCGTCCACCACCAGGATGAGTTGTGGAGGTATCTCCTGGCGGCGGTGCTCCTTTACGGGCGCGGGAAGGGGCAGGTGATACTCCTTGGTGGCGGCGGGTTGCGCATCCAGGGGAAGGGTGAATACGAATTCACTCCCCTGGTCGGGAGCACTCTCCACCCAGATGGTTCCGCCGTGATGCTCGACGATTTCCCTGCAGATGGGCAGGCCCAGCCCCGTTCCCTTGGGTTTGCCGGTCATGGTGTTGCCGGCCTGCTTGAAGCGCTCGAAGATGCTCTCCTGATCGGCCTTGGGAATGCCCATGCCGGTATCCTTGACGCTTATGACCAGATTACCTTGCTCCGATCTGGCCGAGCAGGTGATGCCCCCCTGTATTGTGAATTTCACGGCGTTGGAGATGAGGTTCACCAGCACCTGGATGAGACGGTCGAAGTCCCCCTTTATGCAGGGCAGGTCGTTCTGGATGTCCAGGGTCATCTTAAGCCCTTTCAACTCGTACAGGGAGCGGGTGCTGGCCGCGGCATGGTGCAGGACTTTTTTCCAGGGAAACGGATTGCAGCCGCCATTCGATCTTCCCTGACTCCATCTTGGATATGTCCAGGACATCGTTTATGAGTTCAGTAAGGCGCTTGCCCTCGGTGATGATGATGTCCAGGTTTTCCGAAATCTGCTCCACATCCCGGTGTATTTTTCTGCCCTTGGGGTCCAGGGCCTTGAATATGCTCGAATCCAGCTTTTTCTTGATAATCTTGGCAAATCCCAAAACAGAGGTGAGGGGGGTCCTGAGTTCATGGGACACGGTGGTGATGAAATCCGTCTTCATCATGTCCACCTCCTTTTCGGCCGTGATGTCCCGGATGAGGATGGCCGTGCCAAGACAGCCATTGACTCCGTTCTCCCCCGTTTTTGCACGGGTATCGTCGCTCCCGTGGGCCGGGCAGATGGCGGTTGCCGAGGCCTTTCCGATATGCCCGGCCATGAGGGATACCTCGGCGTGAAACACCTTGTCGACATTGGCCAGGGCCTGTTCCGGGAGACTGGTTATCTCCTCGGTGAACAACAGGTTCACCTCCTTGCCCCGCAGTTCCGTGCCGTGGAACCCGAAAAGCTGGAGCAGGGCGGGGTTATGGAGTGATATGCACCCTTGTTTGTCCACCACAAGCAGGCCGTCCGCCATGTTTTCGATTATGGCGCGCTGGTGGGCGAGACTTTCGGAGAGGTCGTGGGTCGCCTTCTCCACCTCCTTCTCCAGGTCCGTGATAAGGATCGAGAGTTCACTGGCCATGGTGTTCATGGTGTTGGCCAGGATTCCGATTTCGTCCCTGGTGTCGATCTCGACCCTTGTGCTGAAGTCGTGCTGCTGCAACCGCGTGGCGTACTCCGTGAGCATGTTGAGGGGGCGTGAGAAGCGGTTCACCACCAGGTACAGCAGTCCGGTACTGCAGAGAAATATCACCAGCATCAGGGCCTGCATCTTGAGAATCGTCTTGCGGACCGTTTTGTTGATCACCCCCATGTCCATACCCACATGGACATAACCCGCCACTCCGGCAAGGATAGGCTTCGAAATGTCCAACACGTCACCTATGCTGGGTATCTTCAGCCTGCGCACCATCAGACCGTGAGGATCGCCCGGGATGTGCGTCACCTCGGCTGGGATCTGGGGCACAAAGGTGTGTGAAATGATTTCTCCGTCAGGGTCTTCAACAAAGACGTATGCCGCGCCTTCGATCTCGAGAAACTGGTCGATCATGGCCTGGACCGTGGAGAGGTCCCGGTTGATGAGCACCTCGGCGCTGGAGCTGGCGATGCTTCTCGCAATGGCCCTGCCTTTGCTGATGTATTCGCTGACCATGTGGCGATAGAGCGTGAGAGCCGAAAGCACCGTGGAGGCGATGGAGATAATACCGAAAAGAACGATCATCATCACCAGGGTGCGGCGAAAAAGTTTGGAACGCCTCATTTCTCCCAGACCTTCCAGTCCGTGATCGGCACGAATTTTCCGTCTTTCACCGTGGTATAGTAGATGGTGTCCAGCCCCTGATGATTGACGGCTGAAAACCGAACGCGTGCCCGGATGCCGATGTCGAGATTGTGGATGGACTCGGTGACCAGGTTGATCTCCCTGGATGGATAGCCTTCATTGCATCCATCCAGGATATGGGCCATGACCTTGGCGTTGAAGAACCCCTCAAAGCTTACAAAACTGTACGGGAGCGGAATGTAGTCGTTTGTTCGGTAACGATCCGGAGGGAGCGGTGCGTGGCGGTCCATAAGTTCGCGGTATTCACGCACCGCAGGCAGACGCATGTCCTCGTAGCTGGGCACCACCTGGGAGTTTATCAGGTCACGGGTATAATCCCTGGAGGAGATGTTTCCCTGATCAATGAGCAGTTTGAGAAGATTTTCGCTGCCCACGAAGGACAGGTTGGCGATTGGCACGTTCAGCCCCGCGTCGCGGGCGTCCCTGATGAACGCCGCGCACGCCGCGTATGCGCCCACCGAGATGACCGCGTCCGGGGAACTCTGCTTGATGATGGCCACCTGGTGGCTCATGTCGTCGGAAAAAACGACTCCCCGGGCATAGGTAGCCTCACCCACCATGTGCAACCCGTGCATCTTGAGTATGCGGCGCACCCCTGCCCAGCCGCTACGGCCATAGCTGTCAGCTTGGTAGAAGACCGCGATTCGCTTCCGCCCCATGTCGATGAAATGGTTCACCAAACCTTCGGTCTCCTCTTGATAGGAGGCCCGGAGATTGAAGACATAGGCGTCGTATGGCTCCTGGCGTTGTGGCTGGGCGCCGGTGAACGGGAAGAACAGAAATTTTTCCTTTGCGGAGTAGAGCTTGAGTAGGGGGAGGACCCTGGTCACGGTGGGGGTTCCCACATAGTTGAACAGGGCGGTTATATTTGGATTCTGAAAAAATAGTAGTGTGTTCTCAATGGCCGGAGTGGGGTTGTAGCCATCGTCCAGGGGGAGGATTTCCACTTTTCGCCCTCGAATCCCCCCTCTGCTGTTGAGTTCCAGGAAATAGGCCATGGATCCTCTGTAGAGTTCGATGCCCAGACCTCGGCTCGGACCTGTGAAGGCTGCGGACATGCCCAGGACAAATGCATCTTTTTTGGAGGAAGAAGCGAAATCAGCCACGCCCTGACTTGGCAGCCCCAATAGCAGGAGCAAGGTCAGGACGTGGCCGAGTAGAGCCACTTGGAAAGTGTGACTTTTATTGCATGAGGCCCGGCATGTATAGTGATTGTCGACCTGCAAGAAGCGATTGTCTCCTTGTATGAGTAGCAATGACTATACGTACTAGCCTACTTCCGTCAGGACATCAATCCACCCGATAATGACATCCTATGCTTTTCTTGTTGCGCTGGGCGGCCAGGGTGATGTTGTAGGATGCCTGCGCACCATGAAACAGGTCCACAATGTTCTTTGACAACTGCGTACGTTTATAGAAATCAAGCAAGTGCTTGTAAAGGTTTCGTAAATCGTCAACAGCACGTTGCAGGCGAGCTCCGGTGCGGACAATACCTACATAATTCCACATGGTGTTGCGCAGCGTGGTCCAGTCCTGGGCAATGAGTGCGGGGTCCTCGTTGTGATCATCGCCGGGGCGTTCCCAGTCAGGAATGGAGTCGAAGAGCTTGTTTCTGGCACCGTTTTTCGCACTTAACCGTTTCCCCACGTCCCTTGCCGCAGTGGCGCCCCACAGCACTCCCTCCAGAAGCGAGGTGCTTGCGAGTCGGTTGGCGCCGTGAACTCCGGTGCAACTGCACTCCCCGGCGCAATAGAGGCGCTCGAGGGTTGTGCGTGCACGGGTATCCGTAAGAACGCCGCCGCAGAAATAGTGCGCCGCCGGAACCACAGGAATGGGATCTCTGCGTATATCTATACCAATCTGCAGACATTTTTCAAAGATGGTGGGGAACTTGGTGATGATGTCCTGCTCAACGAAGTGCGCCACGTCAAGGTAGACGCAGTCTTCGCCGGTATGCAGCAGTTCGTCCATGATGGCGCGGGATACCACGTCGCGCGGCGCAAGGTCGCCCCGTTCATCGTAGCGGTGCATGAAGGGTTTTTCATCCGAGTTGATGAGCCTCGCGCCTTCGCCCCGGAGCGCCTCGGTGATCAAAAAACGGCGGCTGGCTCTGTGATACAGCGCGGTTGGGTGAAACTGCACGAATTCGCTGTTCAAGGTCCGCGCGCCCGCCCGGTAGGCCATGCTCAGGGCCGAGCCGATGGCACAAGGGGCATTGGTCGAATGCAGAAACACCTGTCCCACACCACCAGTGGCCAGGACCGTGAAATCGGCCAACAGGGCGGAGACATCTTTGGTCTCGTTGTTGAGCACATAGGCGCCCACGCACTGATTCAGGATCTGATACTTGAAATCCAGGCTGGTGGAGTGGTGATGGCTGGTGATCAGGTCCACCGCCGTGTGGTCGTACATGATGCGGATGTTGGGCTGCTTCTTTACGGCCTCCATGAGTCCGTCCATGATGGCTCTGCCCGTGTAGTCTCCGCAATAGAGGATGCGCCTCGCCGCATGCCCCCCTTCGAGACGCAGGTCGAATTCGCAATTGTCGCCTCTGACAAAGGGGATATCCAGCTTGTCGACGAGGATTTCCTTTACCGCCTGAGGGCCTTTGCGGCTGAGGTAGCGGATGGCTCGCAGAAATCCGTATTGCCGCCCCCCCGCCATTATGTCCGCTTCCAATTGCCCGGGATCGTTCTCCAGGGCCTGATAAACGATACCGCCCTGGGCCAGGGCGGTATTGCCGGTATCCAGTGTTTTACCGGAGGTGACGAGGGTGGTCTCGATGCCCTCGTCGGCGAGCATCAGGGCGGCCGTGCAGCCAGCAATGCCCGAGCCAATGACCAGAACGTTGGTGCGCAGTCTGTGTTCCATCGGTGTTTCTTCTTGTTTATGTTATGCGCTTACGGCGAGCATGCGCTCAAGAGCCTCTCGCGCTGGATTCGCTGTCTCCTCTGGAACCGTTGCCTGGGGAACAGGGGGGGTGTCGTGTTTGAGACCGGACAGCAGACTGTCCAGGTTCTCCTGCGTCACTTTGGCCATGTTCGAACAGTACAGATCGGCCAGGGGAAAGATGGTTTTGTTACCGGCATATTGCGCGGCCAATCGGTGAACCAGATTGGCCTCTGTTCCGACATAGATGACGGCTCCCTCGGGCGCGGCCGCCACATACTTTATGATGTGCGACGTGGAGCCGCTGCTGTCAGCGGCCTTGACCACTTCCGGGGAGCACTCCGGATGCACCACCACTTTGGCATCGGGGTGACGTTTCCTGGCGGCGTCGATCTGAGCGGTCCTGAAGCCGTAGTGAATGGCGCAGCAGCCGGGCCACAGGAGCAGCTTGCGCCCCTTGGCGGAGTCGGGGGAGACCATGTCGCCATGTTTCCGGATATCCAGGATCATGCGCTGTTTCTGGGGAATGCCTAGATTGTCCGCGGTGTTCATGCCCAGGTTCTTGTCCGGCAGGAACAGGACAGCGTCTCCCTGTTCCAGAGCCCAGGTCATCATCTTGTCGGCGTTGGCCGAAGTGCACACCGTACCGCCATGTTTACCGCAAATGGCCTTCACCGCGGCGGAGGAGTTGACGTAAGTGAGAGGGACTATCCGGGCGCCCTTGCTCCGCAAGCGGGTCAGGACCGTGTCGACGCGCTCCGGCTGAGCCATTTCCGACATCACGCATTTGGCGTCCGGCGCCGGAATGAATACCCGCTGGTTTTCAGAAGCGAGTAAGGCGGCGGATTCCGCCATGAAGTACACGCCGCAGAAGATGATGTCCCTGTTGGATATGTCCGGAATCAGCCTGGCCAGCTCCAGGGAGTCGCCAACGTGATGGGCGCGCCGGACCACTGTGTCGGTCTCATAGTGGTGGGCCATGATCACGGGATCGTCATGGTTGTTCTGTATGCTGGGCAAAGAATCGGAAGTCATGAGGCATCCTTGCATTATGAGTAGGTTTGGGTTTTGTTGATTTTTTTGACACGCATGCTGATGTCGGTGGAGCGTGCGGAGTGTGTGATGCGACCAACGGAGACAAAATCCGCGCCCAGGCCGGCCAGCGACGGAAGGCTTTCCAGATCCACGCCGCCGCTTATTTCTGTCTCGATTTCCGCTGGAATCCGTTTCAAGCATGCCGCCATCTGGGCGTGATTCATGTTGTCGAGCATGATGCGGTCCACCTTGGCCTCCACCGCAGCGTCCACATCGTCCATGTCCCGGCACTCCACCTCGACAGGGGGGCAGGGCGAAAGAACCTCACGCACCCTGGACACGGCCTTTTGGATGGAGCCGGCCTGGTCGATGTGATTGTCCTTGAGCATGAGCATCTCTTCGAGGTCCTTGCGGTGGTTGCGCCCCCCGCCAAGAAGTACGGCGTACTTGTCCGGGTATCGCAGGCAGGGCAGGGTTTTGCGCGTATCGAGCAGCCTGGTCTTGCCGTTCCCCAGGGCGCGGGCATACTCACGCGTCAGGGTGGCGATGCCGGAGAGGTGGGAGAGAAAGTTGAGAATGACCCGTTCGGTCTTGAGCAACAACCGCGCCTGCCCCTCAATGCGGGCGAGGAGGTCGCCCTTGGAGGCAATACCGCCTTCGGTGAATTCCAGCATCACTGTGTGTGGAGCGTGGGGAGCGAAAGCGGCGGCGGAGCGCTCCAGAATGATCGGAATGAGGGGGAGTCCGGCTACGACCATTTCCTCCTTGGCCACGATTTCGGCTTCGAGGTGTTCCGCCGGGGAGAAAAGCCCAATGGATGTCAGGTCCTCACCATCCTCGGCCAGGGCGAGATCAATGGCATTGAGCAGGTACCGTCGGGCTTGGCCCGAAAAAAATTTCGAAAAAATATCTGGTTGCATCGTGTTTTCAGTTCCATGGCATCTATGATAGAGCGTCTTTTGCGGCGCCGGTGGGGCGCTTCATGCCCGGCCCGGCCCGATAGTTCATCAAAGCCTAACAGTCTATTGTGATGCACGAAAAAAAGCAAACACCAGAAAATCCCGATTTCGGCGCCACCAATCAGGGGGGAGCCGTGGAGGAAATTGATCGCGTTCAGGATCATTCCGTGACCAGCGCCGAGCATGAGGACGTGCGTAGCGCCGAGGATCTGGAATCCATTCACCCTGCGGATGCCGCCGATCATTTGGAAAAGCTCGACCTCGATGAGCAGGTCTCCTGGGTTGGGCAATTACCCGCAGTTACAGCGGCCGAAGCCCTGGAGGAAATGGAGGAACACCAGCGGGCTCTTCTTCTGGAGAAGTTGGAGACCAACCTGGCCGCGCGGATCATGTCCGAAATGTCTCCGGACGACGCGGCCGACGCCTTGGACGAGCTTGACGAGGAGCACCGGGCGGCTCTGCTGCGGCGGCTGAAGAAGGAGGACGCCGCGCTGCTCAGGCGCCTGATGCGCTTTGACCCGGATTCTGCCGGTGGCGTCATGACCACGGAATGTCTGGTGCTGGACCACCGATTGTCCTCCGATCAGGCCATCGCCTTTATCCGCAAGGAGATCAAGGACAAGGAAATTCCCTACTACACCTACCTGGTGGACGAGAACGACAGGCTTGTGGGGGTGCCCTCACTGCGGGACATCCTGCTGAGCAAGCCCGGAGTCCTGCTCAAGGACCTGGTGAAGGGAAAAAGCCTCATCGCCGTGCAGTTCGACGTGGACAAGGAAGAGGTGGCGCACCAGATGCGGCACTACAACTTCCTGGCCCTGCCGGTCATCGACTACGAAGGCAAATTCCTGGGCGTCGTCACCCACGACGACGTCATGGATATCATCCACGAAGAGGCCAGTGAGGACATGCTCGGTATGGTGGGCGCCGGACAGGACGAGACCGTTGACACGCCCTGGCGCTCCTCCGTGCTCAAAAGATTGCCCTGGCTGTGCATCAACATGATCAATTCCGGCTTTTCTGCCTATGTTGTGCATATGTTCGAGGGCACCATCTCCCAGATGGCCATCCTCGCAGCGCTCATGCCCATTGTGGCGAATCAGGCAGGTAACACGGGGCAGCAGTCCCTTGCTGTTATCATCCGCCAGATGGCCATGGAGCGTTTCGACCGCAAACGCATCTGGTTCGCAGTGCTCCGTGAGGCCAAGGTCGGCCTGGTCAACGGGCTGATCATAGGCACGCTGGTGCTGCTGCTGGTGTACGGCCTGACCCAGAAAATGATTCTGGCCCAGGTCATGGCCCTGGCCCTGGGAATCAACATGTTCCTCGGGGCGGTGGCCGGCGCGTCCATTCCCATGATTCTCAAGGAACTGGGGCGCGACCCGGCTCAGGCGTCGAGCATATTCCTCACCACCATCACGGACTCGGCCGGTTTTCTGTTCTTCCTCGGCCTTGCCACCGTGATGCTGTTCTGACCTTTTCTCCACAATACCGAAAAATTGGTTCAGGGATTCCCGCCTGGGACGTCTCTCGCGATTCGAATAGTTATTTATGAATTATTCGGAAGGAGCAGGGGAAGGGCTTTTTCAAACCCCTCCCCGAAAAATCCTTTCCACGCGGCCGGTAGGATCAATCCTGCTCCAGGGACTGGGAGGATGCGGGGATGAATCGCTTGGCCAGGTAGATGAACGGGGTGTCCAGGATGGCCACGATGGTCTTCATCAGGTAGGTGGTGAGAAGAATTTCCCACCATACGCTCCAGGGAAACACGCCGATGAAGGCGATGGAGCAGAAGATCGCGCTGTCCAACAGCTGGGAAACCAGGGTGCTGGCGTTGTTGCGCAGCCAGAGATGACGTCCCTGAGTGCGCTCCCGCCAGTAGTGGAAGGACCAGACGTCGTGCAACTGGGAGACGAGGTAGGCGGCCATGCTGGCCACGGCAAGGCGGGGAAGGAATCCGAAAATGGCCTGCAAATGCGGACTGGCGAAATCGTCCCCTGCCGGAACGAACAACAGGGCGAGCTGCATGTACACTGTGGCCAGGACAAGGGCCACGAAGCCAAGCAGCACCCCCTTGCGTGCCTGCTCCTTGCCGAAATACTCGCTGAGCAGATCCGTGGCCAGAAACACACTGGCATAGAGCAGGTTGCCCAGGGTGGTGGTCAGGCCGAACAGCTCAACTGTCTTGAGCACCTGGATGTTGCAGAGAATGAGGTTGAAGACGATCAGGCCATACAGGCCGATCCCGCCGAAAAACCTGAAGATCACAAGCACCATGGTCAGGTCTATGAAGGCGAATCCGGCCCAGAGGAGTTCATTGGTCATGAAGGCTCTCTCGTTGTTGCGGGTTGAAACAAAAAAACGGAAAACGCGAAAAAGCACGCGTCTCGGGAACATGATTCCTCGGTGTGATTGATCGGAGGAATGAAACGAAAATCCGAGGAGTGAGAATTCCAGTCCCCCTCTCCCCGGGAAGCAGCCTTATTCACCCAGGACGCGCGGGCTGTCAATGTCTCTGTCCGAGCCTTGGCTCACTGGCGGGCCTTGCCCAGGGTCAGGATGAAGGGGAGGCGGCCAGCTTGGTTTTGGCCTTTTCCAGATACTCGCTTTCAGGCACGATGGAGAGGATGTCCACCGCCTCCTTCCACTTCTTCACGGCCTGGTCCTTCCTACCCAGGTCCTCGTAAACCAGGCCTTCCTGGTACAGTTCCTTGCCCTGCTGGGCTATGGCTGGCATGAGCTTCTCGATTTTGGCCTTGATCTCCTTGTGATCCGGAAAGACTTCCAGCGCCGAGTTCCAGGCCTCCAGGGCCTGCCGGGGCTTTCCCCGGTCCAGGAGCTTTTCCCCCTTTTCGAAATCCGGGCGGGTCTTCTCCAGCAACATCTTTTCGAGCTCCTCGGCAATTCGCTCCGCAGCGGTGGTCTCCTCGCTGGCCACATTCAGGGAGAGCAGGTATTGAAACTCCCGCAGAGCGCGGTATGGCTGGTTCTCGTCTCTGTATAGCATGGCCTTGGCATAGGAGTGTTTCATCTTGTCCATGGCCTTTTCCCGCGCCACGGCCTGCTTCTCCTCCACCTCCTGTTGCTCCACCAGTGCGGCACCGATGTCGGCCATGAGCCTGTTCACGTCCTCGTTGTCTGGTGCCAGTTCCCGGGCCTTGAGCAGTACCTCCTTGGCCTTTGCGTAATCCTTGGTGGCGTAAAGCACGTTGGCCTCGGTGAACAGGGGACTCAATTTTTCGCGGATTTCCCAGGCCTGTTGTTTACTCTCCTCGGCCGCCTTTACGTCGGCTGTGTCAGGTTGTTGGTACACAGGGACAGGTTCAGAGGCATTTTCCAAAAGAGGATAATACTTGAGGGCTACGGCACCTACGCCCAGGACAAGGAGAAGGAGCAGCACGTAGAAGACCTTGCTCGCCTTGCCCCGCCTGTGTTTCTTTTCCAAGGGCTGGCCATCGCCGGTGACGACACGCAGGGCGCTCTCTCCCAGACGCAACACGTCGCCGCTCTTCAGGGGAGAGCTCTTGACGGGCTTGCTTCCCAGGAGAACGGGGTTGTTCTTGTTCAGGGCCGTGGCGACGAATTTCCCGCCTTTGCGTTCGATACGCAGATGGTGCTTGGAGGTGGCCTTGTCATCGAGCCTGAGATCGCAATCAGCGTGCCTGCCCACCAGTACCCGACGGACGATGATCACGCTCTTGCCTTTGGACGGCCCTTCGATCACCTCCAACAGGGGGGGGCTCTCTTTTTGAAACAACGTCTCGGAGCTGATATCCTGCGCGGTTTCCACATTCGTTTCGCCGATCTCTACAGTGCCGCCTTCCATGGTCTCGTCACCGGTCATCATTGTTTCTCCACGATTTCATAGAGTTTTTTTGGCGTCTATGCGGGATCGTCGTTCTTGTCTTCACTCCGTTGCACCACGAGAGCAAGTTCATTTCAGCCTCCTCATAGCGCATGTATTTGAAAGCCAAAACCCCCTTGCATCAAAGATTACGGATTTTCCTCAGAGGCGGGAAAATCCGTTATGGAACAGGGATGATAAGCGGAACCTTGCGCTCCAGAGCCGAAGGGGATAACAATCTCCGGGGGTTGACCGAGTTCGGCGCCGCTGCAGCCGCGATGGTGTCCCGTCGATCAAATCCTAAGGAAGCGCTGATTGATTACATTTTTCAGAAGTGCTGTAGAATTGTTCGCTGGCGAGGCGCAAGGCAAAGGCAAGGCCGACGTGTATTTATGATACACGAGGATTTGCCTTTTCCATAGCAACAAAGCCAGCGGGCAATTATGCGGTGCTTCCCTAAGGAGTCGCGCATGTTGAAACGTATCATCATCGCCGGTTTATTGGTTCTATGCGGTCTGGCCGTGGGCGTGGCCGCGAGTGCCCAGTCCCGCTCCCTCAAAATGGGAATCCTTCCCGTGCTGGATACGCTCCCCCTTCAGGTGGCCGTGCGACAGGGATTTTTCCAGAAGCAGGGGCTGAACGTGGAACTCGTACCTTTCGCCAGCGCCCTGGAGCGTGATACCGCCATGCAGAGCGGGGCCCTGGACGGATATTTCGGCGACATCCTCAACACTTTGCTGCTGATCCAAAACAAAGTGCCCATGCGCATCGTCACCGTTTCGTACGCAACCGCTCCGGGACAGCGCATGTTCGCCCTGGTGCGCAGCCCCAAATCGGATGCCTCGGAGACCAAATTCCAGGTGGGAATTTCCAAATCCTCCATCATAGAGTATTTATTGGACCGCATGAGCTCCGCCAACGCGGGCAAGTTGCCCGAGTTGGAGGTCCTCGAGGTCAAGCAGATCTCCATTCGACTGCAGATGTTGCTCGCCGGACAGCTGGGAACTGCACTCCTGCCCGAACCCCTGGCCTCCCTGGCCGAATCCAAAGGCGCTGCTATCCTGGCCACGGACGAGGAGCTGAAAATGCCCCTTACGGTGCTGTGTCTGCATGAGGAGCGGAAGAACGACGTTGAGGCCTTTCTGAAGGCCTATACCGAGGCTGTGGAGAGCATCAACGCGAACCCTGAGACCTTTCGCGAGCTGATGGTGGAGACCTGCCGCGTGCCCAAGCCTCTTGCCAAGACCTTTCCCGTGTACCGTTTTCCCGAACCCAAACTACCCGCGGAGCAGGACGTCTGGCCCGTACAGCAGTGGATGCTCACCCGTGGGCTTCTCAACGCAATGTTACCCTACGACCGGATAGTGCCCTGACCCGGGTTCGGCTTTTTACTGATTCTTCCATGCTTGAAATTCGCGACATCAACAAGGGGTACGGTGACGGCCGCTCCATCCTGGCCAATGTCAGCTTTCACCTGGCCCCGGGCGAGACCCTGAGCATCGTGGGGCCGTCCGGGTGCGGAAAGACCACGTTGCTGTACTGCATATGCGGCCTGGCCGCCCCTGACAAAGGAGAGGTGCTGCTGCACGGGGAGCGCGTCTCCCGCGCGAGCCAGGACATCGCCATCATCCTCCAGGATTATGGGCTCTTCCCCTGGAAGAGCGTGGAGGACAACGTGGCCCTGGGTCTTAAGCTGCGCGGCGTGCCCCGAAACAGGCGAAGGGAAGAGGCGGGGCGGCATCTTGAAGCCCTGGGCCTCGCCGGCCGCGAAAAGGACTACCCGTCCTGCCTCAGCGGAGGTGAGCAGCAGCGGGTGGCAATTGCCCGGGCCTATGCCATGGCTCCCAAGCTTCTGCTCATGGACGAGCCTTTTTCCTCACTGGACGCCATTACCCGCGAACACCTTCAGGATACGCTGTGCGAATCATGGAGAACGCGCCGCACTCCCTACGTCCTGGTGACTCACAGCGTGGAGGAGGCGGTTGTCCTGGGCTCCAAGATTCTGCTTCTGGCCGGCAGCCCGGCCACGGTTCGCGCCGCTTTCGACAACCCCTGCTTCGGCGCGCCCGATATCAGGGACAGGGCGGAGTTCTTCCATCTTGTGCGTGACGTTCGTAAGAGCATGGAGGAGCACTGGTGAAAAACGGCAAGACCGGAAGAGGAAAGAGCACTTTGGTGCGGTACAGCGTCACCATTGTCGTGATCCTCGGCCTATGGAAACTCCTTTCCCTGGTCGCTGACGCCGCTGTGCTTCCGCCTCCGGAACTGGCCACCAAGGCCTTTGTCCTGGCCTTGGGGGATACCGCCTTCTGGAAGCATTTCTGCGCCAGCGCCATGCGCTCCCTCTCCGCCATGGCCCTGGCATTCGGCCTGGGCTTTCCACTGGGGGTTCTGCTCGGAGGCAGCAAACGAGCCGACTTGGTGCTCTCACCCTTCGTGTTCCTCACCTATCCGATCCCGAAAATCGTGCTCCTCCCCCTGGTCTTCCTCTTTCTGGGCCTGGGCGATACCGCCAAGGTGGTCATGATCAGCCTGATACTGGGGTATCAGGTCCTGGTGGCCGCACGGGACGGAGCACGCAATGTCCACCCAAAACACCTGGACGCCATCCGCTCCCTGGGAGCCGGAAAAATGCGCACGTTCACCGAGGTGCTCATCCCCGCCTCGCTGCCTCACGGCTTCACGGCCCTGCGCCTGAACGCGGGAGTGAGCGTGGCGGTGTTGTTTTTCGTGGAGTCTTTCGCCACGCAATACGGGCTGGGATATCTGATCATGGATGCCTGGGGGCGCATGGACTACGACGCCATGTTTACCGGCATCCTGGGCATGAGCCTGCTCGGTGTGCTCCTTTACGAGGGCGTCAACGGACTTGAAAAGCTGGTGTGCTCCTGGAAGAACCAGGGCGCTAAATAGCGACGCCTACGATTGTTCCGCCAGCGCATGGCGTTTCTCTCCCGAGCCCTTGTGTCGATATCGAACCGTCTGCCATAAATATTCTTAATCCACACGTTACACTGTCCACTCTTGCGGGGAGTGTGCACAACATGTATGAAATTCAGGCATTCAGCACCCTGAACCCAGGTTCTGCACAGTGTCACCGCCTGAGGAATGGTCAAGTCGGATAGATGAAAATCAAACGGTTTATCAATAAACAGGGCGTTCGATCGCTTCTCATGGATTTCAGGGAGATGATCCCTGAGGGGTTCCTTGTTGTCGATACCGAGGAAAAGCCCCTGTTCGGCACGTCAGGAAACTGGACATGCTCTTTTCCCTTTTACCTTGACGGAAAACTTGTGGGGCACGTCCTGGGCGACCCCAATTCCAAGATAGTTGCCGCGGCCTTGCAGAGCATGGCGGATGTGGAATCCGAGAAGCGCTCCCTGGCCCGAGAAACACTGGAACGCTACAAGGAGTTGCGGCTTTTCTACGGCCTGGCGGACAAGTTGGCCAGCCAGATGGACTCCTCCCTTGTGGGGCGGATCGTCCTGAACGAGACCTTGCGTCTCATAAAGGCGGACAACGCCTCGGTCATGCTCGTTGACTCGAGCGGCGCCCTGGAGATCCTGGCGGGCGCGGGCTCGTGGAGCAAAACCGGAAAACGGGGCACCATCGCCGGATTGGGCATCTCCGGCACCATCCTGAAAAGCGGCAAGGCCGAGATCGTCAACGACGTGCATCAGGACTGCCGCTTTTTGGCCGGCAATATGCCCATCCGTTCCCTGATGTGCGCGCCTTTGAAGATTCACGACAAGTGCATCGGAGTCATCAACGTCAGCACTCTGGAGCGCCACACCTACACTGCCGAAGATCTGAAGCTCCTTTCCAGCGTCGCGGGGCAGGCGGCCGCCCTCATCGAGAACGCCAAACTCTATGGCGAACTTCAGGAGACATTTTTCAGTACTGTGAACGTCCTGGCCGAGACGATCGAAATGCGGGACCGATACACCGGTGGGCACACCCGCAGGGTACGAATGTTCTCCCAGGCCATCGGTCAGGAGTTGGAGCTCACTCCGGAAGATCTCGCAACCCTTACCTTGGCCGCCAGCCTCCATGATATCGGCAAGATAGGCATAGATGACGACATATTGCGCAAGCCAGGGGCATTGACCGGGGAGGAGTTCGCCGAGATAAAAAGGCATCCGGAGTATGGCGCTGAAATCCTGACTCATGTAAAAGGGCTGCGTCACCTTGTTCCCATTGTGCGTCATCACCATGAGCGCTATGATGGCCTTGGCTACCCCGATGGTCTGAAAAACGAGGAGATCCCCTTTCTCGCCAGAATCATTTCGGTGGCGGACGCCTTTGACGCCATGATAATCGATCGCCCCTATCGTAAGGCACTGACATTGCAACAGGCGCTGAACGAACTCGACGGCAACAGGGACACACAGTTTGACGGGGCCATCGTGACGGCTTTTTTCAAGGTCTTTCACGCCCAGAAAATCGGAATTTGACCGGGAGGAAATGGATGCCCAAGATATTGCTGGTGGACGACGAGCCGCATATCCGGTTGTTGTTGGAAGAAGCCCTTGAGGAGCTCGCGGAATTGGGTGTCCAGCTGTTGTTCGCCGTCAATGGCGCACAGGCGCTCGAAATCATAGAAAAGGAAAAGCCCGAGCTGGTATTTCTCGACATCATGCTCCCTGAAGTGAGCGGATACGATGTCTGCAACAAGGTGAAGAAGGAGCTGGAACTGCCAGGGATCCACATCATCATGCTGACGGCCAAGGGGCAGGAGTTCGACAAGATTCGCGGACTTGATTGCGGGGCCGACGCATACTTGACCAAGCCCTTCAACCCCGTGGCCGTTAAACAGAAAGCCCGCGAGGTGCTGGGGATTTGACAGGACAGGCATCAGGGACCGGTTCTCCTTCCAGGAACTCCGACACCGTCTGCGTGGCGGTGCTCGCCCATCCTGACGACGAGGTCTTCATCGCCGGTACGTTGCGCTGCATCTTGGAGCGGGGGGATGAAGTCCACTGCGTCTGGATGACCTCGGGCGAGGCCAGCGGAGGCGCCGCCAGACGGGAAGCGGAGCTCGCCAGGGCCGTTTCCATTCTGGGACTCGAACCCGGAGCGGTTCATCTCGCAAGGTTTCCCAACCGGGGCCTGCTCCCCAGACTCCAAAACATGGCCGAGTGGCTCGGTGAATTGTTCCTCCGGCTCGCCCCCGACGAGGTGTTCACCACCGCCTACGAAGGGGGGCATATCGACCACGACGCCGTGAACTGGGCCGTGCACAAGGCCTGGACCAACGCCGCTCCCGAAGCCGTGTGCCAGGAATTCCCTCTGTATAACCGCACCGGGCCCAGGTTCCTGCGTGGATGGCGTGTGAACGACTTTCCTCCCGACGCCGACGATGTGCGACATACGCGTTGCACCCTGGGGCAGTTGGAGTGCAAGTTCGCCATGATGCGCGCGTACCGCAGCCAGTGGGCGGATCTGCTTCCCTTCAGGCTGCTCATGCCGGCGAGAAAATTTCTTGAAAAAGGTGAACCGCATCGCCTCATGCCCATGGGCAGGGACTACCTCGCTCCCCCGCATGCGGGAATCTTGAATTACGAACGCAATCCCGGACTGTTCCATTTCGCGGACTTTAGTGAGGCGGTGAAAGCCGCCTCCCGGGAATGAATCTAACCCTCACCTGGACAATGAAAGCACCCAAGACCGCATATGTACTTCTCTGGTTTCCGGAACCCACGGAAACCTTTCTGTTTCGCGAGGTCCTCGGGCTGTGGCGCCTTGGACTCGACCTGGACGTGTACACCATATACGGCCCCTTGCGCGGCGAACGACTCACGCCGGAGATGCGCGCACTGGAGCGCCCGATTCACAGACTGGGCATCCGGGCTCTGCCAGGTGTCCTGCTGGACAACCTATTCTGGTGGTTTCGCGCGCCGAGCGCATGCGCCAACTTATGGAAAAAAATTGTCTTTCGCCGCTGGAAAGGACTGGAAAAGGGCGGAGAGAACCTCATCGCCTTCCTGTACTCCTTTCGCCTGGCGCGGTTGTTCCAGAAAAACGGCATCCGGCACGTGCACGCCCCCTGGGCCAGTGGTCCGGCCACAGCCGCGTGGTGCGCGGCTGGTCTCCTGGGGATTCCCTTCAGCTTCACCGGCAGGGCCTGGGATATCCACCCCCCGGACGGCGCGCTGGAGGACAAGATCCGCGATGCGGCCTTTGTGCGTTGCAACACCAGAACCAATGTGGGCT
This sequence comes from Desulfovibrionaceae bacterium, assembly GCA_963674665.2. Taxonomy (GTDB): domain Bacteria; phylum Desulfobacterota; class Desulfovibrionia; order Desulfovibrionales; family Desulfovibrionaceae. Next base: position 542,684 of record CAXXPL010000005.1, read on the forward strand.
ACCTGCGCGAGCTGGCAGCTCTGTCACCCGACGATGAAAAGATCCGCCTGGCTTACAACGGAATCTCCCTGTCCGCCAAAAAGGATGCGCCTGTGAGCATGCGCCCCCCGTATAAACTCATGGCGTTGGGACGCTTCGTGGGCAAGAAGGGGTTCGAATACCTGATCCGGGCCTGCCACATCCTGCGGGAGCGCGGTCTGGACCTGGAGTTGACACTGGCGGGGGCGGGACCAAAAGGCACATCCCTGAAACGCCTGACAGTTGGACTGGGACTTGGCGACGCCGTGCGTTTTCCAGGGTTCGTACCCCATGACGAGGTGGCCCGGCTCTATGCGATTTCGGACCTGTTCGTGATGCCCAGCGTCATAGATACTTCCGGGGACCGCGACGGCATCCCCAACGTGATCATGGAGGCCCTTGCGCACCGGCTTCCCGTGGTGGCCACGGACGTCTCGGGCATTGCCGAAGTCATCGAACACGGCGTGACCGGGGCTCTGGTGCCCCAGCGTGATGCCCTGGCTCTGGCCGACGCCATCCAGGCTATGCTCGAGGACAGGGAAGGAGCCATTGCCATGGCCGAGGCGGGGCGGAAGCGGGTGCTGCGGATGTTCGATCCGGACAGGAACTACCAAGCAATCATCGATTTGCTCGAGGAGTTCACCCCCGCGGGGTGAGAATCAAGGAGTGGGGCGGATGTCGGCCATCATCACCTATGTGCATCACAACTGTTTTTTCCTGGAGCTGCAGGGTAAGACCCTGCTCTTCGACTATCCCTCGGAAAAGTACCGTACCCCGGAGGCCCGTGCACTGGTTGAGCGCAAGGTTGAGGGAGCGGATCTGTGGGTGGTGATCTCCCACAGCCACCCCGACCACTTCAGCCAGGAGATAGTCTCCTTTGCTGGCATGGCTTCGCGTTGTCGTTACATCGTGTCCTACGATGTTCCCGACATGTACCCGGAGTTCGAATACGACGCCGGACTGGACGTGACGGTGCTGGACCCGGACGAACCGGCCGAAGTGCTGGGAGTGCGCATCGAGGCCTTCGAGAGTACTGACCTGGGAGTGGGGTACCTGTTCTCCTTTCCGGGGTGCGGGGTATATTTCGGGGGCGATGTGGCGGCCTGGACCTGGGACAAGCTGACCCCACGCGCCCGTGCCGCAAGTCAGGCCCATTTCGACGCAACCCTCAGGACCTTGCGCGAGCGTGACATCCGGATAGCCTTTTCCAACGTGGACAAGCGGCTGAGCAACTGGGCAGGGGGGCTGGAGTTCGCCCGGACAGTGGCTCCGCCGGTATTCGTACCCATGCATGTGTTCGGCAAGACCGAATGGCTGAATGAATTCGTGGACTTCGTGCACCAGGGAGAAAGCGCGCCCGAGACCATGTTTCTGTATGAGCGCTGCGGTGATCTGCTGCAGGTGAAGTGCGGATAGAAAACAATACAAAATAGTTTGGGAGAAAAGTCCTCGAGGGACCTCTTCCAGGGCTGGGCTTGCCCCTCCCTTCTCCAAAGACTCCGATCCAATATTTCGAGAATGAAGAGACGCACAGGGGAAGCCATTATAAACTGGCTTCCCCTGAGCAATTCCTAATATGGAAGAATGTCGCTTCGTCGGATCAGCGGCAGAAGCCCTCCTTCTGGGCAGTGGAGATGGCTTCGCAATGCCCCAGGGCGCAGGCTTGCCAGAAGTCGTAGCAGGCGGATTCCCTGTCCTCCTTGAGAACGTAGGCCTTGCCCCTGGAGAGGTAGGGAGCGGCATTGTCCGGATCGAGCTCTATGGACTGGTCGAAATCCTTCAAGGCCTGATCCACCTTCTGGGATTCGAAGAGCAGGTTGCCGCGCACCAGGTAGGTCTGGGCCTCATGGGGGGCGGCGTTCACGGCCTCTTCCGCCAAGCTTAGGGCTTTGCCTGTGTCCTTGGCCAGCTCAGCCTCCTGGATCTGCTGGAACAGGGTCTGCATCCTCTGCTCAAGGGCTTCCTGCTGGGCCTTGGTCTGGGCCTTTTCAAGCTGGGCACCCAGCTTCACCCGGACCCGGATCACGTTTCCGGAGGTCACGGCGGCGGTGAGCTCCTTTCTGCCCACACCCTCCTTGGCGATCTCGATACGGTACGATCCAGAGGGCAATTCCATTCCCTGTTCGAACTGTATGGGCAGGTCCATGAGCTTGATCACCGCGTCGGGCACGTCCACGGTGACAAAGAGTTTGCCCTTGGTGGGATCCTCGAGCACAGGCTTTTCAGGCTTGTCCTCCTTGCGCTCCTCCGGGGGGCGCAGATCGAAGGTTACCTTCATGTGCCTCCCCTCTTTGATCTCCACGTTGCGGACCTGGGTGTCATAGCCTTTTTTCTTGACCTCGACCTCATAGACACCCGGGCCAAGGGGCATTCCCTGTTCGAATTTGGGAGCGATGTTCAGGATGCGGACGGATGCGTCCTCGGGAATGGTCTCCACATAAATTCGCTCCTTGCCTTTCTCCACAACCTCCGTCGGGGGCTCCTTCTTTTCCTCCACCGGCTCTTTTCGCTCCGGTTCCAGGTTGATGGAAACTCGGGTGTCCTTTCCCGCAAACACCTCGGCGGTCAATTCAGTGGCCTCATAGCCATCGAATGAAACCTTGATGACGTATTTACCCGGGGTGAGGGACATGCCCTGTTTGAAAGGAAGGTCCACATCCTGAAGCTTGACGATGGCCTTTGTAGGGGAGGCCTTTACGTAGAGCCGTCCGGGGCCGTCCGTGGGTTGGTCCGAAGGTTTGTCCAAGGGCTTATCCCCGGCTTTTTTATCCTTCTCCGTCCCGGCCATGTCCTGGGGCTTTTCCTTGGGGGTTTCTTCGGCTTTTTTGTCCGCAGTTTCCGGAGCTTTCTTGGTCAGATCAAAGGACACCTTGAGATCCTTTCCCTTCACGATGCGGACAGTGCGAACCTGCTTCTCCAGCCCGTCCTTGCTCACCTCGACGATGTATTCGCCGGGGCCCAGTCCAAGTCCCTGCTCGAATTTTGGGGCGATGTTCAGAACACGCACCCTGGCGTCCTTGGGGGTGACCTCCACGAAAAGTTTCTCTTTCCCGGAATCCTTGGGGGCATCCCCGGTTTTTTCGGATTCCTCCTCCTTGGCCTCTTCCTCTTTCTTGTCCTTTTTCTTGAAGGAGACGTTGAGCCGGGTATCTTTTCCGGCAATGACGGTGACGCTCTTGGTTATGCTGGAATATCCCTCGGCGCCCACCTGGATCACGTAATTTCCTGGAGGCAATTTCATGCCCTGATAAAAAGTGATGGAATTGTTGAGAATTCTGATTATGGGCGTGCTGACGTCGGTATCGACATAAAGCTTGCCCTTGTCCTGGGCTGTGGCATTGACGGGAGAGAGGAGGGCTGGAAAGCAGAACGCCAGCGTGAGCAGGAGGGCGGTGTGCAACCTGACTCGAGGTGCCGGAAAATTCGGTTGTCGCATTGTTCTTCCTTGTGCCATGTCTTTGTGATAAAATGAAGATATGTACGGAATCCGCAGGTTGCCGGGAAGCCGGAAAAATATCTTTTTTCACGGCCCTGTGCAAGAACGGCGGAATCCATGTTTTCCCTGCCTACATGGCCGGAGGGTGCTTTACAAGCCGAGGGTGGTCGCTTTTACTATTCTTTTGCATACGTCTTCAAGGAATCTGTGATAGTATCCGGGCGAGTTCACAGGGAACTTGAGGAGGTTTGCCTTCTGGACGCCCATGGGATTTATTTGAAGAAGAAATCCCAGAAATAGAAACCCACCCCGAGGCATGCGAGCAAAAGGAGAGATATAAAGGCAACGAGGGCAATATAGCCGCGATGGTAATAACGTTTGGAGTATTTCACCTGGACCACCACGGTGTCGCCGGCCTGTTCCTCGACCTTGACGACCTTGTAGTGCCTCCACCTGTTGTCCCACCCCTTGTGGGTGGAGAGGATCAGATTCTCGCGCAAGGCCGCGAAATCGAAGACAGTAGGAAGATCTTTGATCTCTTCCCCGGTGGCGATATCAATAAAAACAGTGTTAACGGTTCTATGCATGATCAGTCTTTAAGTTGTAGTTGAGAGGTTCTTTCACTGCTAAATATATTAGCCAAACACACATCAATGGTAAAGACGTTAATACTTGAAATGTCAATGCGCGATAGATCTGCAATGTTGTAAAGCCTGATGGGTTCGCGTATCCAGTGCTGTTTCGAACATAATACTACTGTTTCGGGAGGGAGCCATGAGTGGCAAACAGGAAAAAAACGAGAAACCCTGGTTAGCAGACGGTAGAAATATCGTAATAGTGCTTCTTGTGATTGTCTCGTTGGTCCAGGGTTTTTTGTTGTTCAGGCGGGGGCCGGATCCGGATCTTACGGTCAAGAAGTCCGAGCCTGCTGTGAATGCCACTTTGGCCGAGGGAGGGGATTCGAAGAACGCCACCCTTGCGGCTGGTTCCGGCGATGAAGCCAATGCCACGATAGCCGAAAAACCCACGGAACCGCAAGTGGCTCCTGAACCAGAACCCGAAACAGGACCGCAAAAGGTGACAATCTCTGGCGTCACCCTGGAGTCAGAGCAGCGCAGGTTCCTGCTGATGGCCTTTGACAAGCCTGTGGGCCTGGAACAGGTCGGCAAGATTCTGGATACCCCTCCTTTCTCCATCTATCCCGAATTGCGTGGCGTCTGGTCCTGGATAAGCCCATACACCCTTCGGATGGATTTCGAGGAGCCCCTGGGCACCGGCAAGGACTATTCCCTTACCGTGGACGCGGACAAGTTGAATAGCGAAGCCTACGAGTTGACTGGAGACACCGATTTTTCGATCCGTACATACGACTTCACAGTGAACACCCTGTCGCTGGAAGAGGATTTTTCCAGTGAAAAGAAAGGTTCGGTCTATTTCAAGGGGCAGGTGGAATTCACCTATGAGGTCGACCCCAAGGCCCTGATAGGCAAGCTCGCCTGCTACCGAATCAAGAAGCAGGACCAGGAACCGGTGATGGTAGAGCTGACCACCTCCTACCGTACACGATGGTTTGACTTCCGCACCGCCCCCCTGGAGAAGGATCTCACCCCCAGCACCTTGCATTGTCAGGTGGAGGCAGGGCTTCCCAGCGCGTCCGGGAAAATGCATCTGGCCAAGACATTTTATCAGGAATACACCATGCAGCTGGATCCCGACCTCAAGGTCCTCAAGGCCGAGGTCCAGTCAGAGGGCGCAACCGCCAGCATGCGCGTGACCTTTTCCGCGCCCGTGGTTCCGGAGACCGCCGACCGCTACGTGCACATAATGCCGGAAACCAAGCATTCATTATCCTCCAGCGGCCGCGAGCTCGTGCTCTCGGGCGATTTCGAACCCGGCAACAATTACACCCTTGTTGTGGACAAGGGGCTTGTGGCCGCGGACACTTCCGTTCTGCAGGCCTCCTTCGAGACGAGTCTGTTCGTTCCCAACGCCCAGCCGAACGTGGCTTTCAAGGACCCCGGCATATTCCTGCCTGTGGGCGGCTACAAGAACCTGGCCGTGGAGAGCGTGAATCTGCCAAAGGCCAAGCTCCAGATCGACAGGGTTTACATCAACAACATCTTCATGATGCTGCAGGACTACTCCTCCAGCTACGTGCTCAACACCTCGGGGTACAACGGCACGTTGCGGCATTATCTGGGCGACCGCGTGGTGGACAAGGACGTGCTCCTGCCAATGAAGGAGAACAAGGTAATAACCTCCACCCTGGACATCGAGAGCTATATCAAGGATCAGCGTCCGGGGTTCTACCGCATCTTCCTCACCGCACCGGACGAGTGGGACAGCTCCCAGCGATGGGTGCTTCTCACCGACCTGGGAATCGTGGCCAAGAAGGGGCAGGACGACGTCATGGTCTGGGTCAACTCCTTCAAGACCATGGATCCCGTGGGGCAGGCCAATATATCCTTGATCAGCGACCAGAACCAGCTCATCGCCTCGGGCACAACGGATGAGAACGGGCTCTGGCACGCCAGGGACCTGGCCAAGGTTTTCAAGGACAACACTCCGTACATGGTCCTGGTGGAGAAGGGCGAGGACATGAGCTTCCTGCTCTTCGACCAGTTCAAGATCGACACCACGGGCCAGGATGTGGGCGGCGAGACAGTGGCCAAGAAGGGGTACCTGGCCTACCTTTACGGGGAGCGTGATCTTTATAGGCCTGGCGAAAAAATGCAGGGCTTGGCCATCATCCGGCAGGCCGATCTGAAAACGCCCCCCACCATGCCCTTGCAGGTGGTTCAGAAGGGCCCCCAGGGCAAAGTTCTGTCCAAGCGGGTCCTGAACACGGACGAGCGCGGCATTGCCGAGTTCGCCTACGACATTCCCGGCTTCGCCCTCACCGGCGATTACACCCTGGATGTGGTCGTGGCGGAGAAGGTCATCGGCAGCTACCGCTACAAGGTCGAGGAGTTCGTTCCGGACCGCATCAAGGTGGAGATCGCTCCTGGCAAGGAGTCTTTTGCTCCTGGCGAAACCTTGAAATTCGATGTGGACAGCCGCTATTTCTTTGGTCCCCCGGCGTCCGGCCTGCCTGTGGAGTCCAAGGTGCGGCTCATGGCCGCATCCTTCAATCCCGAGGGCTTTGAGGCCTTCAGGTTTGGCGATCCCGAGCGTGAGTTCGAGGAGCAAAACCTGGCAGTGGGATCCCCGGAGGATTATCTGGACGAGGAGGGCAGACATGCCTTCAGCGTGGAGCTGCCCAGGAACCTGACCCCGCCCGCGGCGCTGGACGCCATGCTCTTCGCCCGCGTCAGCGAGCGCGGGGGGCGCGGCGTGGCCGCGATGCAGGCTGTCCGCGTGCACGCCTACCCCCGCTATCCTGGGCTCAGAAGCCTCGAGGACCACGGCGTGTCTCCGCGAGAGGCCGTGAACGTGGACTATGTGGTGGTCACTCCGGACGGAACCAAGCAGGACGGCGCCAATCTGCTGCTGGAAGTTTACCGCGACCGCTGGCAGACAGTGCTGCGCCACACCGCTTCGGGGGGCTACCGCTACGAGTCGGTGCGTGATTCCGAGCTCGTTTCCTCGGAGACCTTGAAGAACGCCAAGGCAGAGGGGAAGGTCAAAGTGACTCCCCCGAAATACGGCAGCTACCGCATACGCCTCTCCGACCGGGACGGCGGCGCCACCAGCCAAGTGAGCTTCTACGCCGGCGGATGGGGCTACTCGCCCTGGGCCATCGAGAACCCGGCCACACTGGAACTCGAACCCGACAAGGAGGAGTACGCTCCCGGCGAGACCGCGACCCTGCAGATCCGGACCCCCTTTGCGGGCAAGATGCTCGTGACCGTGGAAAACGAAGAGGTGCAGGATGTACAGGTGCTGGAACTGGCCGAAGGGGAGAACACCGCCGAGGTGCGCCTGCCCATGCGCGCCAATTATTCTCCCAACGTCTATGTCGCCGCCGTGCTGGTTCGCAGCTCCACAGGGCTGGAGTCCGGCTCCCCGGCCAGGGCCTTCGGCGTGACGTCCCTGAATGTGGACCGTAGCGCCAACATCGCCAAGGTGGCCATCACCGCGCCCGAACAGATCAGGCCCGAGACATCCCTTAAGGTCGAGCTCAAGTCCCTTCCCGGCGCCTGCGTCACCCTGGCCGCGGTGGACGAGGGCATCCTGCAGCTCATCAGCCAGAAGACTCCGGATCCGTTCCCCCGCTTCTACGCGAAGCGCTCCCTGCAGACGGACTCCTTTGACATCTACTCCATGCTGTTTCCGGATATCAAACCCACCATCGGGATCTCTCCGGCGGGCGGCGGCGACGACATGGACCGCATGCGCCAGTTCGTGCGCAGCGAGGGCCTGCGCCGGGTCAAGCCGGTGGCCTTCTGGTCCGGTCCCATCATCATGGACGACAACGGCGAGGCCTCGATCAGCTTCGACGTGCCCGAGTTCCAGGGTGCGCTGCGCCTGATGGCCGTTGTCAACGACGGTAAGCGCTTCGGCAAGGAGGAGAGGGTGACGCGAGTGCGCGGCCCGGTGGTGCTCACTCCGACCCTGCCCAGATTCCTGGCTCCTGGCGACGAGGTGTACGTTCCCGTGACGGTGCGCAACGACACCGAATACCAGGGCAGCTTCATAGTAACACTTGAACTCTCGGGCCCTGCCACTGTGGAAAACGGCGAAACCACCCTCGATGTACCGGTGGGACGCGAGGAACTCGTGTACTTCAAGGTCAAGGCGGGTGAAGAGAGCGGAAATGTTCACTTCAAGTTCACGGCTAGCGGCAACAATGAAACAGTGGAATCCAATGTGGACCTGGGCATCAGGCCCGCGCTGCCCGCGCGCACCCTGGTGAACTCCGGCGCGCTGGAATCCGCCTCCACCACCATCTCCCTGGAGAACGCCGAGGGCTTCAGGCCCGAAGGCCTGGAGCGCGAGCTGCACATTGGCGCGAGCCCCCTGATGCGCTTCACCCAGGGGCTCAAAAACCTGCTCGGCTACCCCTATGGTTGCCTAGAGCAGACCACTTCCCAAGTGTTCCCGCTGCTGTACTTCGATGCCCTGGCCCAGGCTCTGGACAAGGAGGAACTCAGCGACAGACAGCCCGGCGCCATGGTCCAGCAGGGCATTCAACGCCTGTTGGCCATGCAGTTGCACACGGGCGGTTTCTCCATGTGGATCGGTGGCGAATCCCCCTGGAAATGGGGCAGCGTCTACGCCACACACTTCCTGGTGGAAGCCCGGCAGGCCGGGTTCCAGGTGCCTGACACGGCCCTCAACCTTGCTCTCAACTATATGAAATCCTTGATGCGTTACAAAAAGGAGCCCCAGCGCAGCGAGCTGGAGCTCAACGCCTACGCCCTCTATGTGCTGGCCAAGGCCGGCAAGCCCGATCGCGGCGGCATGGATTATCTGCGCCGCCAATATCAGGGGGCGCTGACTCCGGAAGGCGGTGCCCTGCTCGGCGCGGCATACGGTCTGGTCGGAGAGCGCAGGTTCATGTCCGAACTCTTGGCGGCCAAATACCTGCCCAGGACCAAGGGGCGGGAGACCGGCGGCAACCTGGCGTCGCCAATCCGCAACGCGGCGCTGCGCCTTGCCGTGATCCTGGAAACCGCTCCCGACTCCCTGGAGGCTCCCAAGCTCGTGCAGGAGTTGACCACCCTCATGGAGGCGACGCCTTACCGCAGCACCCAGGAAAACGGCCTGTCCTTCGTGGCATTGGGGCGCTTTTTCGCAATGCAGCAGAAAAAGGCTCCCTTCACCGGCTCGGTCTACCTCGGTGACACAAAGCTCGGCGACTTCTCCAGCGAGAATACCCTGCACAAGATACGCATCAAAGGCGACGCGCCTCTGCGTATCGAGGTGGACTCCGGCTTTGCCAAGGGTTCGGTGTTTTTCAGCGTGTTGACCCGGGGCACTCCCAAGGATGACGCGTATGCGGCCGTGAGCGAGGGGATCACCGTCACCAGCCGCCTGCTCGACAGCTCGGGCAAGCCCATTCCCGCAACCGGTCTGAAGCAGGGCGCCCTGGTGGTGCTCGAGACAAAGATCAAGAGCGTCGGCCCGGCCATCAGAAATGTGGTCATGCAGAGCCTGCTCCCCGCGGGACTGGAGGTGGAGAACCCCAGGCTCGAGACCACGGAGCGCCTTCCCTGGGCCGATCGCAAGGGCGTCAAACCAGACTATCAGGACCTGCGCGACGACCGCGTGCTCCTGTTCCTGAACCTGCCCGAAAAGAAGGTCAAAAACGGCAAGGATCACTATAGTGAGCAAACCTACTACTCGCTGCTCCGTGCCGTGGCCCCCGGCGACTTTGCGCTGCCCCCCGTGCAGGCTGAAGCCATGTACGATCCGGCGTGCATCGCCTCCGGGCCCACTGGGCGCCTGGTAGTGAATCCCGACAGCCCGGATGCCGTGGCGAAATCGGTAAAGACCGAGGAACCGGCTGCCGCGTCCCCTGCGGAGCAACCAGTCACGGTTGCGCCCGAGGTGAAAAACACGGACAACTCCAACAAAGACTCCGGGAATTTGGAAAAACAGACGACCATCGCGCCGCCGGAAACTGGAGAAAACAAGAATGCCGAGGCCAAGGCTGACGCGAAATAAACGGATACGAAAACTGCTCATCTGGGGTGGGGCCGGGCTTTGGGGCCTGGCCCTGCTTCTTTGCGCGGTACTGGTTTTGTTGGATCAATGGTACCCGTTTCCGGAGGAGGCCTTTGCTCCTCCGGGAGCCACCATCGTCACGGACCGCAACGGCGAGGCCCTGCGTTTCTTCCTGCCCAAGGACGACCGCTGGCGGTTCCCCGTTCGGCTGGAGGATGTGTCGCCGGTGCTCATAGACACGGTGGTGGCCTCCGAGGACCGCTACTTCCGCAGCCACCCGGGGGTGAACCCCCTGGCCATTCTCCGCGCAGCCTGGATCAACTACCGGGCCGGCAAGGTGATCTGCGGCGGCTCCACAATCGCCATGCAGCTGGCCCGGCTGTCCCATCCAAGGGAGCGCACCATGGGGGCCAAGGTCCTGGAGGCCCTGCGCGCCCTGCAGTTGGGCATGCACTACAAGCGCGACCGCCTGCTGGCCTGGTACCTGAACATGGCGCCTTTTGGGGGCAACATCGTGGGCGTGGGTGCGGCCGCGTACTTCTATTTCGGCAAGCACCCCTCGCAGCTGTCCCTTGGCGAGGCCGCGCTGCTGGCCATACTTCCACGCTCCCCAAGGGGGTACGACCCCTTCGACCATCCGGACAAGGCCAGGGAGGTCCGCGACAGGCTGCTGGACCAGCTGGCGAAACGCGGAGACATCTCCCGGACCGAGGCGGACGCCGCCAAGGCCCAGGAGTTGCCGCGCAGAATGCGCAAACCGCCTCTGCATGCGCCCCAGTTCTGCCAGATGCTCTACGACGGGCACGCCACCCCGGCCAACCCGAGAACCATGGCCATCCGCAGCACACTGGATATCCGTATACAGCGCATCGCCTCGGATAAAGTCAGGGAAAGGGTGGACTGGCTCAGAACCCAGGGTCTTGAAAACGCCGCCACTGTGATCCTGGACATACGCACCAGGGAAGTGCTGGCCATGGTGGGTTCGGCGAACTTTCTCGACGACGCGCACCACGGCCAGATCAACGGCACGATGATCCGGCGCTCCCCGGGCTCGGCGCTCAAGCCGTTTCTCTATGCCCTGGCCATGGACAAGGGGCTTGTGGTGCCCCAGAGCATCCTTCTGGACGTCCCCACGGATTTCTCGGGCTATATTGCCCAGAACTACGACAATCGTTACAGGGGGCGCGTCACCGTGGAGGAGGCCCTGGAGCATTCCCTGAATGCACCGGCAGTGCGTCTGCTTTCCGAAACAGGGTTGCAGGATTTTCATACCCTGTTGCTGGACCTTGGGCTGCGCACCATAGACAAGCCGGCCACGCACTACGGACTTCCCCTGGTGCTGGGGGCGGCCGAGGTCCGCCTGCTGGACCTGGTGAACGCCTACGCCACCCTTGCCCAGAGCGGTGAGCAGCGGGAGCTGCGTGATGTCCTCGAAGTCAACAACGACTACAAGCTGATGGAGGAAAAATCAGGCTTAGGGGAGGACAGGAAGTCGGCTTACGGCCGCAAACTGCTCTCCAACGAGGCCTGCTATCTGGTGGGTTTGATCCTTTCCAGCGTGAAACGCACCGACATGCCCCAGGCCTGGCGCCTGGCCAGGGACGTACCCACAGTGGCCTGGAAGACAGGTACCTCCTACGGGCACCGCGACGCCTGGGCCTTGGGATTTTCCTCCCACTACGCCATCGGCGTATGGGTGGGAAACCTGGACGGCACGCCCGAAAAGGGCATCTCCGGGGCTCGTCATGCGGGGCCGCTACTCTTCGAACTATTCCGGGCTCTGGAGCCCGAGGGCTCCAAACTGCCGGAACCGGAACTCCTGAACATCGAGCAGGTGGAGGTATGCGCTGACAGCCGTCATCTGGCCACATCCCTGTGCGACAAGCGTATGCGCATCGAGGCCATTCCCGAGCGAAGCAAGATCCCCAGAGACACCATGCACCGCAGAATCTTCGTGGATGCGGTCACCGGGGAGCGGTTGCAGGGCTCCTGCCTGTCCAAACGCCCCTATGTGACCAGGATCGTCAAGGAATACCCGCCCGAACTGGTGGCCTGGCAGCGCAGCAAGGGGATGGCCGTGGAAACCATGCCCCCCATGTCACCGCTGTGCGAGGACGTACCCGCGGAGGAAAAGCCGGTGATCGTCTCGCCCTCGGGCAAAACTCCCTACCGCATCAGGCCCGACGCGCCACGCAAGTTTCAGCGCATCGCCCTGGTGGCCCAGGTGCCTGCGGACAACTCCACGCTCTATTGGTACCAGGACGGTGAACTTGTGGCCGCGGGCAGCCCTGACGAGAAGCTCTTCCTGCCCATGGAAGCCGGAGAGCACAGGCTGGTGCTCATGGACTCCCATGGGCGGCAGGACGCAATCTCTTTTACGGTGGAAGGGCCGAACGCCCCAATTCCGTATTCGATCAGCGAGTGAGATTGCGCCCCAAATGTAACCATCCCGACGCGACAGAAAAGAGTTTTTAGAAAAAAGTATACCGGGAAGTGGATCGCTGGAAAATATCCCCCCCAGTGACCACCATCAACTCCTTATTGGATATTGACGTTTTCCCCTAAAAAAATGGGGTCATATATGAAAGAACTTTCCCTCGAACATTGGCGAATTCCCATCCCTTTTCCTGAACGGCGCAAGATTCTCAGGCACGATCTGGAGCCCATGGTGCTGCTGAACCTGTGCACCGGCAACGGGCTCGAATATCTTTGCACCATCGAGAATATCAGCGTTTACGGACTGAAGGTGGGGCTGTATTGCGGAGAGTGCTTCGCCTCTCTTCCGGTCGGCGAGCGTTTTCAGGTGAAGGGCTGCGACGAGGTCCTGGCGGATCCGTTGCGGGAGCGGAGGCTCAAGCTGCTCTGGGTGGAAGGTGGCACCGCCGGACTGCTGTTCGACAAGCCCTTGTCCCTGGCCGCCACCAGTCTGGAACTACTGCTGGAGCAAAACCGCCTGTTGCCGTGGGTGCAGTGGCGGGAATGTTCATGATGAGATGTCAGCTACATTCATCGACCATGAATGTAGCTGGGGGTCGCTTACACCGCTGAAAAGGGTGGGATGGTTTCCCGGCCCTCCAAGTGTCGCGTGACATGCAATGTTTTGAATATATTCGAGCTTAACGGACGCGACATCAGTGTGTGGGTGACTGAGCGGGCTCAGGATTTCTTGTCCGTATCCTGCCCCTTGCGCCCTCCGGCCGTTCCCCCTGAAGAAGATTTTCCGGAAGGTTTGCGAAGCCTTCGCCACCAGGCCGTGATCCTGGGCTCAGCGCCCTCGTCCTTGGGCTGATAGAACTTGGTGTTGCGCAGCCCCTCTGGCAGGTACTGCTGCCGCACCCAGGCTCCGGGAAAATTGTGGGGGTACTTGTACCCTTCCCCGAATCCCCATTCCTTTTGCAGCTTTGTGGCTGGATTGCGCAGATGCAACGGTACTGACAGCTTTCCGGCGCGCTTGATTTCCTGTTGCGTGGCCCGGTAGGCGGCGTATGTGCTGTTGCTCTTGGCTGCCACGGCCAGGTACACGCAGGTCTCGGCCAGGGGAATGAAGCCCTCGGGCATGCCCACGAACTCCACGGCTTGCTGGCAGGCAACGGCCAGGGGCAGGGCGTACGGGTCGGCGAGGCCGATATCCTCGCTGGCCGAAAGGATCAGCCTGCGGCAGACAAAGCGCGGATCCTCACCGCTTTCCAGGAGACAGGCCAGATAGTAGAGGGCAGCGTCCGGGTCGGAACCCCGGATGGACTTGATCATGGCCGAAGCCAGCTCGTAGTGGCTGTCCCCGCCCTTGTCGTGACGCAGCAGCAATTCCGGCAGCACTTCCCGCAGCTCTTCGCTGGTGCGCTTTTCCTCGGGGAGCGCGGCCACGTATTCCACGAGGTTGAGCATTGTCCTGGCGTCGCCCCCGGAAATGGTGGCCAGCACCTGCAAAGCCGGAAGCTCTAGTTCGAAGCCCATGGCCTTGGCTCCGCGAGCCGCGAGATCAGTGAGATCACCCAGGCCCAAAGGCTCGAGCTTGAGCACGTGCAGCCTGGACAGAAGCTGTCTGGTGACGCTGAAGGAGGGATTTTCCGTTGTGCTGGCCAACAGAATGATCTCACCGCTCTCCAACAAGGGGAGAAAAAAGTCCTGCTGCGCCTTGGAAAAACGGTGCAGTTCGTCCAGCACCAGGATCTGGTGTCCGGAGAGCAGCTTGCGCAGCTGCTGCAGACCTGCCTCCGGAGCGCTGACCCGGATCCAGGGCGCGCCCGTGCTTTTAGCCAGAAGCAGGGCGAGGGTGGATTTGCCGCAGCCCGGAGGACCGAAAAAAAGCAGGCTGGGCAATCGCTTGGCGTTGAGAAAATACTCCAGTTTGCGCCGGATGTGCGGTTGTCCCACGAAATTGTCGAGATTGTCAGGGCGTATCTTGTCCGCCAGAGGTTGTTCTTGAGGCATAAACGCTCCCTGAATAAGGCTCTGCATGCCTATTGCCCCGCCCACCAGTAGAGTCCGAGGCAGAGCAGTGCGGCTGTCTCCCAGCGCAGCACGCGCTGCCCAAGGCTGACGGGCTCGGCCCCTGCCTTGAGAAGGGTGTCCACTTCCTGGTCGTGAAATCCGCCCTCAGGCCCCACGATGAACAGGGCGCTGTCGCAGGACCTCAGGTCGTCCAGGGTGAGGATGTTGCGTGTGTCCGGCCGCTCCCAGAGCAGAAAACCGCGTTGAAATCCGGGCAGGGCTTCCGCGAGCTGCTGTGCCCCACGGGGTTGGGTGGCGATTTCAGGCAGCCAGGGGTTCTTGCATTGCTTTGCTCCGGCCACGCATTGCTGCATCCATGAATCCTTGCCCTCCTCGGGCACGCGCCCTTGGCTGTGCCGCGCCTGCCAGAGCCAGAGCCCCCCGGCCTCGAATTCCACGGCTTTTTCCATGAGCCACCCCCGACGCAGGGATTTACTCCAGCCCTGGGCCAGGACGCAACGCCTCTTCGATGGCGGCAGCAGTTCGACATTCTCGGCCAGCAGCAGGACCTTGTGCTTGTCGGCGCTTTCCATGACAAAGATGCCGCGCCTGCCTTGCCCATCAAAAAGAACGACCCGGTCTCCGGGCTTGTGGCGCACGACCTTGAGCATGTGCTGCGCTTCCTGCCCCCCGAGGGTGACCCGGAGCGGTTGATCCGCCTGCGCATCCGGCCAGTTTTCGGGTTCGAGGTAAAAGGCGCTCCCTGTGGGAGCCTTGAATTCTGTGGACATCTATCAGTTGGAGCTCATCATACAATTCTTAGGAAAGGAGACCGGGCGAAAACCTTTTCCACAAAATGGTTTTCACCCGGCAACTCAAACAAATCTCTCTTCTACTCCACTTTCATGCGGGCGGTGCCCTTGGTGTAGAAGGGCAGTGCCGCCTTGGAAGCCGGGATTTCGGCCCGCGCGGCCTTTACCAGGAAGCCGTCCGTCTCCGCGGCCTCGGCCTTCACGTAGGCCAGGGCCACGGCGTATCCCAGCGAAGGGGCGAAGGAGCCACTGGTGACATGCCCCACCTGATTGCCCGAGGTATCCAGGACCAGGTCGTGGTGACGAGCGCTGCGGCGACCCTCCAGGGCAAGGGGAACGATTCGTTCCCGCACCTGACCGGCCTTTTCCCTGCCCACGTAATCGGCCTGGGAGGTGAGCATCATGCCGTACCCGGCCTCGGCCGGGGTGTGCTCCTCGTCCAGGTCCTGCCCGTACAAGGGGAGCCCCATTTCCAGGCGCAGGGTGTCCCGGGCGCCCAGGCCCACGGGCTGCACCCGCTCGTCAGCAAGGCAGGCCTCCCAAAGGGGGAGGGCTCTGGACACGTCCACATAGAGCTCGTAGCCGAGCTCCCCGGTGTAGCCGGTGCGGCTCACCAACAGGGGAGCGCCCTGGTAGGTGGTCCTGAAAAAGCCGAAGTAGCGCAGGCTGGCCAATGGTCCTTCAAGTATCCCTTGAAGTACATCCATGGAGGCGGGTCCCTGGAGATCTATCTTGGCGGTTTGGTTCGAAATGTCCGTGAGTTCGATACTCTCTGGGAGACGCTGCCGCAGGGTGGCGAAGTCGATCTCCGTTCGCGCGCCGTTGACAACCACCATGTAGTCGTCCTTGTCCAGGCAGTAGACAATGCAGTCGTCGATGACGCCGCCGTTTTCATTGAGTAGAAAGCCGTAGCGGCAGCGCCCCGGCGCCAGAGTCTCCAGATTGTGGGCCAGAGCCTTTTCCAGAAAGGACTTGGCGTCAGTGCCTTGAATATGGAACTCCCCCATGTGGCAGATGTCGAAAACACCTGTTTTTTCACGGGTCTGTTGGTGTTCCACGAGGATGCCCTTGTATTGAATGGGCATGTCCCACCCGGCGAAAGGGGCCATCTTGGCGCCGTGTTCGACGTGCCATGCATGCAGGGGGGTGGTTTTCAGATCGCTCACAATGACTCCTTGCACTATTCGAGCGCGGTATGAAAAGGTGTCGACCGGAAGCCGCTAGGCTGTTTTTCGCAGATGCGAGGGGTCCCGGTCCTGTTTGGTCTTGCGGATGTCCTTGAAGGCGTCCACCAGGGAGACGAGCTTGCCGTACTGGCGTTTGATCTCCAGGCCATATGCCGTCAGTTCGGTGTCCTTCCTCTCCACATAGGTCAGCCGCAGGTAACTGTCCGACAGAAGGCGTTCGCCTAGGTGGAGGATATGGACGACAAGCTCGTCGAAATATCTCACTATCTCGAATTTGAGTTCCTGCATCAGGGTGCAGACCTGTTTCAGACTCTCGAGCCTGGAGAGGCGTTTGCCCTTGAAACGCCCCTGCACGAGATCCTCGATGGTGCGGACCATGCGCGCCTGTTGGATATAGCTGTACTTGGACCAGACTTCCTGGAACAGCTCGTTGATCTCCTGGAACGCGTCGTAGTTCTTGGTGTTCAGCAGATAGTTGTCCAACACCATTGAGATCTTCGAATAAAATTCGTCAGAATAGCTGATGATCCGCCGCTGGTGCTTGGAGAGCCACGAGTAGAGGAATTTCAGCCGCTTCTCGTCGGTGTCCGTGTTCTCCACCACCTCGTGACGCTTGTATACTATGTTGCCCCTGTATTCGCCGCGTACGATGTCGTTGAGGCGCAGGAACATGTTGTAGGTGTCCTTGATGATGTTGAGGTTGCCCATGACCTCGCCGGTGAGCGGGTGTATCACCTCCTGGCTTTCCACGGACAGGGCGCGGTCCTGGCGCACGTTGTAGGGGTTGTACTTGTGCTGCCGGTATTTCACGCGCAGGATGACGACGTTTTTCTTGGGATCGAGAAAAAAACCGCCCTTCTTGAGTTTGGTGATTATCTCCTTCTGCTCCTTTTCCACCCGTACCAGGGCTATCTTCTCCACAAAGGGGTAGCTTCTGGCCATCTTGGTGGAAAAAATGGACGTGATGGTGCGGTCAGACTGGCTGAGCACCCGGACCATGAAGTCTTCGCTGAGCCTGTGCAGCCTTCTGGCGAACAGGGCGGCGGAGGTCCTGCGCTCCGAGGAGATGGGGAAGCCGTAGAGCTCCATGAGATATTGATATACGAAGAGGCGATTGCGTTCGTAGAGCTGGTTGTCCCCGACCCGGAACTTGCCGAGCCTGAGGCCGAAGCGTTTGATCTCGGCGTCCAGGTCCGAAGGGAAGGAGGCATACACGCCCGCGAGGGTGAAGTTGCCGAAGCTGTCAGTGCTCAATACGTGAGCCCGGTCCAGGAGATACAGATATCTGAGCAGTTGGGGGTACAACTCCAGGTCGGAAATATCCTTGCTTTTGAATTGTTTGGCGAAATTCTCCTGCTCGATCCGGGCAAGCCGGTTGAGCATGGTCTGCAGATTCTGGGAGAACACGGTCTGTTCCAGGGGGCATGTTGCACCACCCGTGACTTCCCGGTCCTCCATCAGGTTGTGGATGATGTCGAACTGGAAGATCTCCTGGAAATAGTTAACAGGTCTGTTCAGGGCCACCATGCTGAAGCCCGGGAGGTTGTTGTACTCGAACACGTCGCTTTCAAAGGACGGCAACAACTCCCTGGATTCAACGAGAGGATAGTTCTTCTGTTCAAAATACGGTTTGACCAGACAAAACTTGACGTGAACAAGGTCAAGGTACTCTTTGAGCCCTTGGATGGAAGTGATGGTGGAAGAGGTGGAGAAGCCGTTCTCCTTTCCGCAACCATAATTCTTCCCCTCGCAGAAGGTGTTTTCCCAGTTGAACGATGCGGTCATGACCCTGCTCTATGCCCCCCATATCCCGCGTGCCCGATACTATCGGCACGGCCACGCGTTGTCTTTACCTTAAGAGAAGTGATGTTATCTCATTTTTGCGTTGTGCTCAATGAATTCGTGGGGGCGAATTCACCCGGCCATGCGCAGGGAGCGGGAAGTACTGCTTTTCCGAAGATCAATAATGCCAGGCTATTGACATGTCACATGATTGTTACGTAGTGATGTGATAGAGAGGGGGTTGGGATATATCTATGGAAAACGAACAATATTTACAGCGCGTCCTGGCTCTTGTTTGCAGCGTGTTCGATGCCTATTCCGCGGTACTGCTGCTGCGAAGGGGGGAGCACGTCTACCGCCCCGAAGCGTGGTTCAGCCTCGGGGACAATGTGAATCCTGCCAGCGAGGTGACCTCGGGCAAGGGGCTCATCGGCGCCATCGTTTCTTCTCGACAACCCATGTTGATTAACAACTTCAACAGTTCCAAGGGACGGCTGGAGTACTATCCCCAGGACATGGAGCAGCACATCAAGGCCTTCATGGGCTGTCCTTTACGGGATGACATCGGCGTCCTGTGCCTGGACAGCAAGCGGACCTTCTCGTTCAGCGAAAAGGACCAGAAGCTGCTGCACCTGTTCGCGGACCTGATATACGACTATCGGCTCAGGCTCGTGGCAGCCTGCAAGCACGAGGTGGAATCCACCTACTACCACAGCCTGCAGCTCATCCAGGGGCTCCGGAAACGCCTGACCCGCTGGAACGCCTTTCTGGAGAACTTCCTGATGCTGCTCTCCGAGAGCACGGGGTTCGACTACTGCTTTCTGGCCGTGCGCGACGACAAGGGAAAGTCCTTTTTTCTCGAGGGCTCGAGCCGCCCCTTTTTTTCCGGCCGCAATCAGGACCTCAACTTCCCACTTGGCGCCGGGCTTGTGGGCTGGGTATTCAAGAACGGCAGCGCCGTCTATCTCGGAGGAGAGGAGCGCTCAGGCGCCACATCTCCGCTGTTCGGCAAGAACGTGCATACCCCGGCGTTCCGCAGCCTGATGTGTCTGCCTCTTCAATTTTCCCGGGCCACGCGGGGTGTACTGGGCTTTGCCCACGAGGATGACATCGAAATCAGCGACCACATCAAGACCTTCAGCGAAATGGCCGCCGTGAACCTCGAGCTCTTCCTGGAAAATTTACACCTCAAGAGCAAGCTCCGTCAGAAGACAACAGAATAGAATTTCAGACTGTCCTGCGAGGAGGCCCCCTTTGGTAATAGGGTACCCTCCTCGCGCTTCTCTTTGCTCAAACTGAGAGTTCCTGAAATTTCCAGGTGGTCCAAACTTGTCCCCTCTCAAAAACAAGGGAGCTTGCGGTCGCTTCAGTACGCTGCTAACCTCTTTGCTGGATCTTAATGTATCACTTTAATTATAAGACAACAAAGGATGTGAACATGCCTTCTTCCATCGGCGACTCCACGGACTGGAGCGCCCTTCTGGAACAGACCATCGGTGCCGTACGGGAAGCCGGCGACATTATACGCAATCATTGGGTGAAACCGCGCAATATCAAGTACAAGGGCCGCATCGACCTGGTCACCGAGACCGACGTGGCCGTGGAAAAACATATGCGCGCGACCCTGGGCGAGATTCTGCCCCAGGCCGCCTTTGTGGGTGAGGAAACCGCTGCCATCGAGAGCGGCTTTCCGGAAACGTGCTGGGTGGTGGACCCTGTGGATGGCACAACCAACTTCGCCCACAAGCTGCCCTTTGTGGCCACCTCCATCGGCCTGTACCACAAGGGGGAGATGCGGCTGGGTGTGGTCTACAACCCGATCATGGACGAATTGTTCTACGCGGAGCGCGGTAAAGGCGCTTTCTGCAACGGGGAGCTCATGCACGTGAGCGAGGCCGACGACTTGAAGCACTGCGTCACCGCTTCGGGTTTTCCCTATGACATCGAAAACAACGTGGAGCCGGTGCTGACCGCCATGCGCGAAGCTCTGACCCACAGTCAGGCGGTACGCCGCTTCGGCGCCGCGGCCCTGGACCTGGCCTATACCGCGTGGGGGCGTTTCGACGTGTTCTTTGAAGGTTTCCTCCACCCCTGGGACACTTCCGCTGGTTGGCTGCTGGTGGAAGAGGCCGGGGGGCGCGTGACAAGCCTGTCGCCCTCGCGCCCCTACAGCCTGGAGTGCAACAACATTCTGGCCACCAACGGCAAGGTGCATGAGGTGATCGGCGCACTGCTGAGTAAAACGGGCCTGGAAGAGGCGTCGCGCAGGGCCGCTGCAAGTAGATGACAATAGAGCGGGGGATCGCATCATCATAATCAATGGCGCGATCCCCCGCCATGCTGGACAACTGGCTTCACACGAATCAGATCGCCTGCTGAATATCGTCCAAATATCTTTTTATCAATAATTTCAATGTGTATCTTGCTAAATAGGAGAGCAACGGGATCACCCCGGCTAAGACAATGAGATAGAGCAGCATCCTAGTGTTCAATTGTTGCATTCTGGAAAAACGTAACAGCAAACCCAGAGATACAACCCAGTATATGTAATGAATGAATTTCAACACTTGTGCCAGAATCTTGAACAGAAGTGTGCTCCCGTCCAGTTTGTCCTGATGCCCCTCCAATATTTTAGCGATCTTTTCCTGCGGAAGGATTAACAGCCTGGCGTCCATGTATGTCGTGACGTCGCCTCCCGGGTGAATGCTCGTCCTCAGGAACAGGTTCATGGCGCCTCTGTCTTCCGACCATGTCTCGATGTTTGCCGACGATCCCTGAATCAACCGCAGGCAATCCCTGCCCCCTCTCAAGGAGGCAGCCTGCAGCAGGCGATTCCAGAGCCGTCTTCCAGTCATTTCGATTTCCCGAAACTGATAATGGAAGCAAACAACTCGCCAAGGCCCTTCCAGAAGCCTACAGCGCAGTTGACCCCCTGCTGGTGAATCCTGTGCAGAATCTCGTAATCCTTGTCACAATACTCCGGCAGAATACGGGTAATGACATCACCGTCCAACTGGACCACGGTCTGGATGGCTATGGGGTCCCTGGTCAGTTCCCAGGCCTTTCGGATCAGCAACCTGTCCCTGTTTTCAATATCCAGCTTTGGGGAGGAGGCTGAATTGCCTTGATTCTTCAACTCCCCAACTGTCGTGATTTTATACCCCTTGTCCTCCGCGCTTTTCAAGGTTGGCCCCAGTTGGCCGCTCATGAAGCGGACTCGCTTCAGGCTCAAAATATCCTCTGGGCTCAGTTCATCGTTCTCTTCCATCAGCCTGGAGGCGCGCTTGTGAAAATCCTCGAAGGCCGCGCTGTCTATTCGGACATCTTCCATGGCATCGGTGGTTTTCCTGTCCAGGCTATTCAGGATGATAAGATAGCACTTGGCAATGTCGTATACGGCAAACTCCAATTCAGGAATCTTGATGCCGGAGATGACCTCCGTGACGATGGTGTTTATCTCGATATTGACGAGATCCCTAAGTATTTTTCCCATGCAGCAACCCCTTGAGTGTGGCCATCAGCTCGAAAAGCGTCTTGGCCCGTTCGGAATAGAGTTGCCGTGCCTCCTGGAGCATGGAAATGTGATATTTGTACAGAGCGCTTTCAGGGTCGAGATGATCCTCGGGCAGATAATTCGTGATGTCTCCGTCGATATCGATGATCGTCACGAATCCCTTGAAATTTTTTGCGGCCTGAGTGCCTTTAAACAAATCCTTTAACTTGGTTTCCGGATCGATCGCCTCGTTGGAGTAGCAAAAGGTTCCAACTTTCAATGTAACGACATCCTTGACGATATCGGCACATGTGGCCAACGCTTCATTGAGTTTGTTCTTGATATCGTTGTCCATTGCCGCCCTCCCTTGATAAGGTGTATTGTCAGCTCAGAATGTTGAGAAATCTCTAACTATCTACCATGCGATATACTCGGGGAAAGCAGTCTTGGACAACTTAAATAAACTTCATTTAGATTAGTTTTGAGGAATTCAATATAGAACAACAGATGCAATAGGCATGCACAGCTCTGGAGTAGCGCACATCATTTGGAAGGGTATCAAAGTTAAGGAAGAGCGTGTTTTCCTGGACGCGGAAAACACACCAAAGGCAGCGGTCTCAGAATACCAGGGAAAACACCAACCCGTTGTGAAAGGCGTGGAGCAGGGCAGGAGTGAGCAGCTCCTCGAAATTTTCCACGAGAAAAGTGAGTTCGTCCGGGTCCAGGAAGGCTCCTTCGTCCACCTCGTCGGGATTCGGCACCGGAGGAGCGCTTAACCGCCCCGCATTGTAAAAGGTCACGAACTCGTTGCCGGTCTCATCGCTGGCTGGGACCTCGTGCAAGCGCATGAGCCTGGGCGCCACCAGTCCAAGTTCCTCGCGCAGTTCTCGCAGGGCGGCGTCCTCCCTGGCCTCCCCGGCCTTGACATGCCCGGTGGCCGAAAGGTCCCAGAATCCGGGGTAGATTTTCTTGCGCTGGCTGCGGCGTTGCAGGTATATTCTGTTGCCGCTATCATATATGAGCACCACCACCGAGCGGTGCCTGAGAAACTGCTTGTGCACGTCCACAAGGGGCATCACGCCCAGGGGGTGATCATGGGCGTCCACCACTTCCACAAGTTCCGGAACAATCTGCTCCTGCTCTGACAAAGGCTTTTTTTTCATGGATAATTCTCCACAATATGCTTCAACGCCCCATGAGGTTACCTTGAAGGGAAAACCCGATGATGGCGTGGAATTCTTTAGGCTCGGCAAGGCGGATATTCGCCAGGTGCTGACCCTGGAAAAACAATGTTTTTCCTGCCCATGGAGCGAAAAGCAGTTCAATTTGGCATTTGATCAGCAACTCTTCAATATCTTTGGGCTTCGTGAGCAGCGACGGCTGCTGGCCTACCTCTCGCTCTACCACACGGGTGAGGAGATGGAAATCCTCAACCTTGCCGTGGCCCCGGAAAGACGAAGGCAGGGGCTGGGTGAACGGCTCCTGGGTCTGGTCATGAAGATAGGGCGCAACATGGGAATTGCCCAGGTGTTCCTGGAGGTCCGCGAGAGCAACACTCCGGCCCGGAACCTGTACGCCAAGTTCGGGTTCAAACAGCTCGGCGTCCGTTCGAAATACTATCCGGACAATGGCGAGGACGCCCTGGTGCTGGGGGCGGATCTGCCGGAGAATAATTCTTTGAACAAATGAGCCCAGACATCTTGCTTCTGCGGTGAAATTCGCTACAAATAGGCCTGGATGGCGCATGACGCCGTCATCGCGTCGCAACACCTGGGGAAGGAAAGCGGCTCCACGGGAACCTTGAAATATCAGCCCAACCTTTTTTCGGAGGAAATCGATCGATGAAAAAGCTCATGGCCGCCAACTGGAAGATGCACAAAACCCTGGCTGAAGCGCGAGCCACTGCCGACGCCCTGGCCCGTCTCGTGGGCGAGCTGCCCGATGACAGGGAGGTTCTCGTGTTCCCGCCGTTCACCGGCATCGCCGGAGTATCCGACGCCTTTGCCGGCAAGGCTGGCTTTCATGTGGGGGGGCAGAATTTCTACCCCGCGGAGAAGGGTGCCTTTACCGGTGAGATCGCCCTGGGCATGCTTCAGGACCTGGGCTGCTCCTTTGCCCTGACCGGCCATTCCGAGCGCCGTCACGTGCTGGGTGAGAGCGACGAGTTTGTGGGGCAAAAAACCGCCTATGCCCTCAAGGACGGACTCAACGTGGTGCTGTGTATCGGCGAGACCATCGAACAACGCGAGGCCGGGGAAGTGGAAAAAATCCTGGAGGAGCAACTGCGTGTCGGCCTGGCCGGTGTCGCGGATGTCGCTACTGAACAGAATCTGGCAATCGCCTACGAACCTGTCTGGGCCATCGGCACCGGAAAAGTCGCTGGGCCACCTGAAATTTTGGACGCCCACGCCTTTACCAGAAAAATGCTTAAAAAAATTTTACCGGCCTCAGGCCAGGAAATACGTATACTTTACGGTGGTTCTGTGAAGCCGGACAATTGCTCTGAAATAATTTCTCTTGACAATGTCGAGGGAGTCTTGGTAGGAGGTGCCTCTTTGGAGGCGGAAAGCTTCAGCCGGATTGTCCTGGCCTAGCCTTCAACATTTATGGATTTCAAGGAGTAGGCATTGCAAGCCTTTGTTCTCGCACTGCACGTCGTCATCTGCATAGTCCTGGTCGTGATTGTCCTGTTGCAATCCGGCAAGGAAGGCATGGGCGTCATATTCGGCGGGGGAAGCAGTTCCCTGTTCGGCAGCTCCGGCGCCGGCGGTCTGCTCACCAAGGTAACAGCCGTGGTCGCGACTCTGTTCCTGGTCACGTCACTGACCTATACCTATATGACTCGTGAAACGCATGTTGCCGAACACAGCGTCATGGACTCCGCCGTAGAGAAGCAACTGGACAAGCCGCAGGAAGCTCCCAAGCCCGAGGGTATCGTGGTTGACGAGCAGAAGAAGTCCAGCGATGCGGGCGGCGGTATCAAGTCCGAATCCGCTCCTGAAAGCGCCCCGGCCGATGGCGCTGCAAACAAGACGGCCGAGTAACAATCGATGGAAAGCCGAAGTGGTGGAACTGGTAGACACGCTATCTTGAGGGGGTAGTGGGCCAACGCCCGTGGGGGTTCGAGTCCCCCCTTCGGCACCATATATTTGAAAAACGCGCTCTTCGGGGCGCGTTTTTCTTTTATAAAAGGGCACGTTGCGCACATCCTGTGCACAGCGTGCCCTAGATGGTCTCGATTCCATAGGGGGGCGGAGGCAGGCTCAAGGAAAGAACTCTTGAAAAAACTACTCCAGCACCGCCAAGCCAAAACCCGTCAGACCATAACCGTTACCATTGTAGAGCAGATAGCGCCTGTCCTGGTGGTCGAACACGTAGGGATAGCAGACCATGTCCGCGTCCCATCCTATATCGCCCACATCGATGCCCGCCTCGTTGTCCCGGCGTGTCCAGTTCTCCCCGTCATCCGAGGTGGCGTAGCCGATCCGATATGTAGGGGCGGTGGCGCTGGCCCGATGCGAATACCACATGCGCCAGCAGTCCGCGTCACGCAGCACACAGGGGCGGGAGATGGCGTATTCGTGCTCATCGAGGAAATCTATGCACACCCTGCTTTGGGGGCGCCAGTCGATACCGTTTTCTGACGTGGTCTGGTGCAGGTTATAGTGATGGATGAAGGTTTCACCCTTTCGCTCCCAGCGGGTACAGGAGAGGAACCAGAGCCGCCATTGCCCCTGATCGTAGCGGGCGAATGGCGAGGCGACGAAAAAGGGATGGTAGAGGGAGCGGTCCAGCACCGGACCGGCAAGTTTCTCGAATGTGGCGCCGTTGTCGCGGCTGACGGCCAGACCGATGGAATTGCGGAAGGGCACGGTGCGTCCCAGATTCCATCCGATGTAGTACATCCTCAGTTCATCCCGGAACTCAACGATATTGCAGGCCATGGCACCGTCTTCGTCAAAGCTGCCACAGCCTCCGGGCGCGAGGGCGGGAGAGGAATCCAGGTCCAGAATTTTCGGGCGCACCGAGGAAAAATCCAGGACAACGCCCCCCACATGGGAGCGGTTGCGTTCGTCGCGGCAGGAAAAATAGATCCTGTAAAGTTCGCCCCCTAGGTGATGGGTAAAGGGCACCGCCGCATGGCTCCGCATCCAGAGGAATTCCCTTTCCGGTGCGAAAATCTGTCCCAGCTTGGCCCAGTGCATCGGAGACCTAGATGTCCTTGATCCGGGAGCTGTCGAACAGCGCGGGCTTCACGCCCTTGCCACCGTAGACGCTGCCGTCGGCCGCGTTCTCCAGCAACAGGACTCCGGCGCCGATGATGCAGCGCTCCCCGATGGTGATGTCATTGCGCATGGTGGCGTTCACTCCCACGAAGCTGTATGCGCCGATGTGCACATTGCCGGAGATGACGCAGTGAGAGGTGATGAAACAGTTGTTCGCGATGCTGCTGTGGTGCCCCACATGGGTACCGCTCCAGATGACAACGTTCTCTCCAACCGAGCAAAAGGGCTGAAGGATCACGTTCTCCAGGATGAAACAGTTCTCCTTGAGCCGGAATCCGCTCCAGGTCTGGGCGGTGGGGTGGATATAGCTGGCCATGGTGTATCCGCGCCCCCGCATTTCCTGGAATTTTTCGGTCCTGGAGCGGTTCAGCCGGGAGCTGCCGATTGCCACGAACACCTCGTGTGTATCAGGGGGGGAGGTTCGCTCCAGTTCCTCCAGAGGAAGCACGGGGCGGCCGAAAAACTGCGGTTCCTTCAGATAGGCCGCATCAACGGTGAACGCGGTCACGTTCCTGCCGGCCTCGGTGAAGTAGTAGTCCGCAACCTGGGCCAGGTCTTCGGTTCCGATGATGACGATATCTTTCATTGCTTCGCCTCCTTGCCCGTGCCGCCCCGAGGCGCGTCAGGGAAATTGTGCGTGGCGCGGATAACGGTGAAGGGCCGGTCCTTTATCTCGAGATACATCTTGGAGATGTAGACGCTGATCACCCCCAGGGAGAGAAGGGTGAGCCCCCCAAGGATCCAGATGCTGACGATGAGGCTGGTCCAGCCGCTCACCGTGATGCCGAAGAATAGCTTGCGCACCAGGAAGTAGCCGGCGAACACGAGGGACGACAGTGTCACCAGCAATCCCAGCATGGCGATCAGCTTCAAGGGGCGGCTGCTGAAGGAGGTCAGCCCCTCCACGGCAGAGGAGATGCGCCGTTTCAGGGTATAGGTGGTACTCCCCTTGTACGGCTTCTCGATGGTGCGCGAAATCTGTTTGAATCCGGAGAGTTCGAAGAGTCCGGCCAGGAACACGTTGCGCTCGGCGTGGGCGGCCAGTGCCCGGGTGTAGCGCCTGGTCATGAGCCGGGCCATGCAGAGGTTCTGGGGGATGGTGACACCGGACAACCAGTTGAACACCTTGTAGAACAGCTCCCCTGGCAGGCTGCGGAGCATGCCGCCGCTCCTGTTTTCCTGCACACCGTAGACCGAATCCGCATCCGGGTTGTTGCGCAGCACCGCCATGAACTCGGTCAGCAGCTCGGGGCGCTCCTCCAGGTCAACGTCGATGATGAAGGTGTAGTCCGCATCGCCCTCCGCGGCCAAGCGGATACCTGTCATCATGGCCTTGTGGTGTCCGAAGTTGCGGGAGAGGTCCACCACCGTGACGCGGGAATCCCTCCGCGCCAAGTTCAGGGCCACCTCCAGGGCATTGTCCGGAGAGCCGTCGTTGACGAAAACGATCTCGGACTCGGCGCCAAGGTTCGCGGCGCTGGCCATGATTCGCTCGTGGAACTCCTCGATATAGGGAGCGGAGCGGTACAGGCTTGTCACCGTGACTATCTTCATTTTGTCTTTTCCGCGATCACCTCGGCCACAGTGGCGAGGGAGTCCTCGTCGGTGAATTCCAGGTCACCGGCCTCCAGGCCATAGGCCTTTTCCAGCCCCATGTTGAAGTTGATGCGGTTCATGGAGTCCCACTCCGGGATCTGCCCCAGGGTGAAGTCGGGGGTGAGGATGCCTGGATCCATGGTGTCGCTGAAGAGTTCAACAACCTCGCAAACTTTTTCTATGAAATCAGGGTCTAAAGCTTTATTAGCATCGCTGCCCACGAGAGTCCACCTCCATAGGTTGCCAAAAGAATGTTGTCCCCTGGCTGTGCGGCATTGTTCCGCAGGGCATTATCCAGGGCGATGAGGACCGAAGCGCCCGCGGTGTTGCCCAGCCTTTCGAGATTGACCGCGAATCTTTCGAACGGGATTCCGGTATTGTCAGCTATGGCTTTGAGTATGTTGATGTTTGCCTGATGCCCCACCACAAGGGACACCTCGGTTTTATCCATGCCCACGCGCTCCAGGCACTCCAAACAGACCTCCACACCCTTGGAGACGGCGAACTTGAAGATCTCCTTGCCGTTCATGCGGAAAAAAAAGTCTCTAGGCTTGGCCTTGTCCGCGGGGAGCATGGCTCCTCCGGCCTGAACCCGGATAAGCTCCGAACCTCTGCCGTCGGAACGCAGAATGCCGCATTGGATGCCACGCTCCTCATTGTCCGGAGCGGCCTGCAGAAGCACTGCCCCGGCACCGTCACCAAAATAGGGAGCGGTGGAGAAGTCGTCCGGGTTGAGAAATCTGGAATAGATCTCCGCCCCCACCACGAGGACACTGGCGCACTTGCCGCTACGGATGAGCCCATCGGCCATGTCCATGGCAAAGAGCGCGCCGCTGCATACCGCGTTGAGATCAAAGGCAAATGCCTGGAAAGCACCGAGCTCCCGCTGTATGGCGGTTGCGGAGGGCGGGTGGATCCTGTCCGGCGAGGAAGTTGCCAGGATGATGGCGTCCAGGTTTTCGGCCGGAAAATCCGCCCGCTGCAGACAATCGCGGGCAGCGCCCAGGCCAAGGTCCGAGGTGGTCTGGTCGTCGGCCGCGTACCGCCGGGCCTGCACTCCTGTCTTCTGTTCTATCAAGGGACGCGCTTCGGCCGGAAACTGCACCAACTCCTGGTTGGTGACTTCGCGCTCCGGCAGATAGCGGCCCGTGGCTGTCAGAATGGTTTTCATGCGCACTGTCCGTTCTCCAGGACCGCGAGGTCCCAGGGGGTTTCGTGAAAGATGCACGTGCGGGCCTTGTCCTTTCCCAGGCAGAGCAGGGTGTCGACGACGCTGACTCCGTGTTCGAACGGGGGGTGCACCTGCTCATACTCGGGGTATTCGTAACGCATCCAGGCCACCGATACTCCGTGTTCGGCAAAGAGTTCCAGATTGAAATAGCATTTGGCTGAGGGACCGGAGACATAGAGCGTGGCTCCGGACGCCTGACAAAGAGCCAGCAGCCGCTCCGTGGGGTCTTCGGCCTTCACTCCGTAATCCATTGACCAGGTGATCGGGGTCTCGATGTCGAGCATGGCGTTGATGCCCGTGATGAAACACTGGTTGATGCGGCTGAGGTGCGTCTTCTCAGAGCACTCCTCGTAGATGGCCTGCAGCTTTGGGAACACGCTGTCGAAAAAGGGTGCCTTGGAGTAATTGTGCCTGATGGCGGCCAGGTGTTTGCGCGTCCAGTCCGAGCCGTCCACTTCGGTGTCATGGATCAGCTGGTCGTACTTGTTCTTCACCTTCACCGGAATGGTCAGCCACTGCGGGCCTTGGGGCGTCTTGATCTTGTTGCGGTTACGCCAGTCACGGCGGGTGTACTGGCAGTCGTCATAGAGAACGAACTCGTCCACCGCGTTGATGAGATCGAAATACCCCTTCCAGGGAATGTAGTTGGATTGCACTATTGCGACTGACTTCATTGCTCTTCTTGGGTTTTGATATGGAATACGAGGTTCGAATCCTCTGAAAGGTCGGGCCGTGGTGTGAAATTTTCATGGATATAGGCGGTAATGCGGGGGTGCGTATGGCTGTAGAGCAGGTCTTCTCGGCCATCCGTGGCGAATTCGTTCACCAGGACAAAAGCCGGTCCGTCCGCCTTGATCCGCTTGAGTTCCGCCTTTTCAAAGGCCGCGTTCCTGGGCCACAAGGCACACAGCTCCCAGTTCGGGGAGCGGCTCAGGAACAGGGGGTAGGCCCCGGGCCAGTAGGGCACGGCAAGAAAAGGCGCGCCGCCCTTGGCATATAGATTCACTACATGGTCCAAGGTTTTGATCTGTTTCGCTATTCTTGTACGCACCATGATCGTATCGTCACCTGCCTTCACTTCCTCGCAACGCCCCCCGAGACAATCCCATCCTGGATGCTCCGGCAGTATTACGAACAGACTCATGACTGCGAGGACACCCATGAGCAGGTTGCCTTTCCAGGAGTGCCTTTTGGCGATCATGATAAGCAACCCGATGAAAAAAGGAAACATACTTTGGGAAAGATGCCACAGATCGGCCCTGGAAAAGGCGCGGTGCGCATAGGGCAGGGACATGAACATGGCTGCGGTCACTGCTGGGGAGGTGACACGCCCCTTGAACCGATGC
Source organism: Desulfovibrionaceae bacterium (assembly GCA_963674665.2). Lineage (GTDB taxonomy): Bacteria > Desulfobacterota > Desulfovibrionia > Desulfovibrionales > Desulfovibrionaceae. Next base: position 572,911 of record CAXXPL010000005.1, read on the forward strand.
AGGCATGACCAAAGTATTCCGGCCATGGGTACCAGAAGCATCAGAATGAAGAAGATGCCAACAAGGGCGCGGCGCACGCCCTCTTCCAGGGAGTAATCCGCAAAGGGAATGGTCCAGGGCCAGGGTACAGGCAAATTGAGGTTGGTGCCCTTGATCTGGAACAGAAACAGGATGGAGTTCCAGAAGGCCTGGGAAAATCTGGGGATCAGCACCACCATGAGCAGCATGGGCAGATATCCGACCACCACCCCCAGGCACCAGGTGACAAATCCTTTGAGCAGGCCCGGTCCGACGCGGGGGGCGTATCTGTCCAGCTCCAGCCAAACCATAATGCCGCAACTGCCCATTACGGCGTATACGCCGTGGTTCCGGCCAAAGAACGCCATGACCCCAACCATGGCGCCGGTGAGAAAATAGCGGCGGGAGGAGGGCGCCTCGATCAGATATGTGAGCACCCCTACCGGGATGATGGAGAGGCAGATGTCAAAGATGTTGTGGTTTGGGAAGGACCAAACCTGAAATATCAGCAGGGCGGCCAGGGTGGCGAAAACGCCCGGTTTCCTGGCGTACCGCAGAAAGAGGAACATGGCGGTGCCAAGGCCGATGAACTGGAACAGGGCGATGGATATCCGCAACGCGAGGATGCCGTTGTCCGAAAACAGGCTCATGAGGGCGGCGGACCAGTAATAGCGCCCCGGATCGTAGGCCATGAAATCCCGAATCGGGACCTCTCCCATCATGACCCGCTGTACGCCGTACCAGAGAAACCCCTCGTCCGTGAAATCATAGCCCTTGTGCCCCTGCCAGAGAAACAGGGCAACTACGCTGCCTGCGGAAAGAAGCAGGGACAGAAGGAGGATCTGGCGATTATCGTTATTTTGGATTGAGGAGTGCATTTGTAGGCGGATGATTGTTCGAACAAATGTGCGTGGCGGAAAACGTCATCATTCGTGATGGTTGGCCTTGATATCGATCAAGATGCATGGTTGTTTAAGGTACTAACAAGACTATCATAGCCATCGAAAACAAAAAAACAGCAAAACGGGCGTCCCCCCCCCTCTTGGATGAGAGAAGCCCGATGACCAGCATGTTCCTCAATTGATTGGAATCAAAGAAGCAAGCACGAGGTGCCGTTACGCTCCAATCGGCAAACTTTCATTATTTTTTGTGAAATTTCGTTAGCTAAGGCTGTAGCGCTTAGAATGGAAAAATGCAAGGGGGAGAGGCTTTGGAACGGATGCAAACCACACGGTTTCATCCGTGTAACCTGAAACAATAGTTATATGTTTTTCACCCAGCAGCATCGGGTGGTCAGCGATTCATGTTCGCGTACGCTGTTGCTTACGCAATTACATGTTACGTTCGGGGGTTCTTGCGCACGAGAATTGTAAACTCGTAAAGCTGGTAATCGTGCGACAAGGCCACTTTTCGCGAAAAACGCTGCATGCAGTAGTCGAAGATGAAACCCGGCGCGGGATACCAGAGATGACCGCGCATGAATGGCGGGTCCGAGTAGGCGGTGAGCATGTTGAAGGAAAAGCCCTTGCGGCTGGCCTTGTCCATCTGGCCGAGGGTGTCCAGGACATACCCGAGCCACTCGGACTCCGGAACATCCTGCTTCACGTTGAAAATACCGCTGGCCACGGTGTAATCCGCCTGACGCATGGTCGAATCATGCAGGAACTCCGGCTCAGGGCCGTCACCCTCTTTGTTCCAGCGCGCTCTGGCCGCTTCCACCATGTCCTCGGAAATGTCGTAGCCGGTATAGCGAGGTGCCAGCCCCCGGCTTTGAAGAAATTCCAGGTAGGCTCCGTAGCCGCAGCCCAGGTCATTGACCGAAAAGTCCTCTTCCCCCTCGAACACCTTGCTCAACTGTGCAAAACGTATGAACTGGGACTCCTCGCCGTTCCAGTCCACGCCCCTTGGCGTGGCGCCGTGCTCCTGGATACGGGCCGAGTAGTAGCGGTCCACGTGACCCAATATTTCCTTTTGCCGTGAAGATTCATTGGACATGGGAATGGTGTCTCCCGAAGTTGTCGGATTGATGAGGGGCGGAAGTCATTTGCCCGAATAGAAATCCCAAAGGGCCTGGACCACCGTGTCCACTTCCTGTTCCCGCATTTCGTAGAACATGGGCAGACGCAACAGCCTGTCGCTGATGTCGTTGGTCGCCTTCATGTCTCCGTGGGTGCGACAGACCTTTTGCCCCATGCTGGAGGAGTGCAGGGGCACGTAGTGGAACACAGCCGCGATCTCTCTTTCCCGGAGAAAGGATATCAGCCGGGTCCGTTCGTCCAGGGAGCCGGTGACGATGAACATGATGTGGCCGTTGCAGGTGCCCTGGGACTCGGGCGCGGGGAGGCGGATCAGCCCTTTTTCCTCCAGGGGGCGCAACGCCTCGGTATAGCGCTCCAGCAGCTTGCATCGTGTGGCTATGATCTTTTCCGCCATTTCCAGCTGGGCAAAGAGAAAGGCCGCAATGATGTCGCTGGGCAGGAAGGAGGAGCCGATGTCCACCCAGGAGTATTTGTCCACCTGCCCCCTGAAAAATTTCTTGCGGTTCGTGCCCTTCTCCCAGATGATCTCGGCACGTTCTATCAACTCAGGATCATTGATCAACAATGCGCCGCCTTCACCACTGATGATATTCTTGGTTTCGTGGAAGCTCAGGCATGCCAGATCGCCGATGGAACCCAGGCTCTTTCCCTTGTATGTGGACAGCAGCCCCTGGGCCGCATCCTCGATGACGCGCACCCCTTTGGCCTTTGCCAGGGAGTTGATGGTATCCATCTCGCAGGCCGAGCCAGCGTAGTGAACAGTGGCGATAGCCTTGGTGCGGGGCGTCATGGCCTCGGCCACCAGATTTTCGTCCATGTTCAGCGTGTCTTCGCGAATGTCCACGAAAACCGGTACGCCCCCGCGCAGTGCGTAGGCGTTGGCTGTGGACACGAAGGTGAAGGAGGGCATAATGACCTCGTCGCCCGGTCCGATGTCGCAGAGTATGGCGGACATCTCCAGAGCCGCGGTGCAGGAGTGGGTGAGCAGGGCCTTGCCCACCTTCAGCGTCTGTTCCAGCCACTTCTGGCAGCGGCGGGTAAAGGTGCCGTCTCCGGAGATGTGATCATTGGAAATGATCGCCTGGGATATATAATACAGTTCCTTGCCGGCAACATAGGGTTTGTTGAAGGGAATCATGGCGGTCCTTGTGTATGAAAGAGCCGTGTCATACGGCGGCATGTGATGTAACGGATGTTGGATTCATGCCAAATGCCACCATACCGTGGCAAGACCTTTTTTCTTTTTGTCGGCCTATCGAACCATCTTTTTGGTTATGGTTGAAATTTTGGTTTAACTTTCTTTTATTCAATGAAATCCATGTGCTATCGTATGAATTCTGATTTTTACACCACGGGGATCCCCAGAGTCAGATCCGGCGGCGTGGGAGGCTGCAGTCCCCGGATGGTCTCCACGCCTCTTTTTCATTGTCAGATTGTTTGTACCTATGGCATTTGATTGATTATCGTCTCAAAGAGCATTATCACAAGCGCACATCTCACGCTGGCAAGGAGTTCGTATGGGTGTTTCAAGCGTCGGGGGCCAGGGCAAGCAAATTATGTTGGGATTCTGCTGCTCCCCGAACTTCGCAAATTATGTTCTTCACGCGGCCAAGACCTCCCTGGCCGCGCTCCTCTCCGTCCTGGTCTGCAAACTGCTCGGCCTGGACGAACCGCTCTGGGCGGTGGTTTCCTCCATCATCGTGATGCAGGCCGATATCGGCGGCTCCCTGAAAGTGGGGTGGATGCGCCTCACCGGTACCTTTGTGGGCGCGTGCTTCGCCGTGCTCTTTGGCACCCTGATCTCGGACCTGCTCATCGCCATGCCCACCGCGGTATTCTGCACCGTGCTCGTCTGTATGTTCATCCCCAAGCTCCGGGAGAGCGTCCGCCTGTCCGGCCTCACCGCCGCCGTGGTGCTGATGCTTCATGAACCCGGCTTGAGCATCTATTATATAGGTTCCATGAGATTCGTGGAAACCGCTCTGGGTATCAGCGTGGCTCTTGCCATTTCCCTCCTCGTGTTCCCGTGCAGGGCCACGGTGAGCCTGCGGCAGGGGCTGGCCAAGGCCATGGAGGAGTGTCATAAATACTATGACTTGGTATTCACCGGGCTGATCACAGGCAAGGTGGACCTGGAAGCCATGGACAAGGCCTCGCAAAGCCTGCACAAACTGCGTGACAACAACGCCCGGCTCCTGGACTTGGCGGTGAAGGAGCCCCGCTCCAGGCTGCGCACCACCATGCTCGCCACCATCAGCCGCCATCAGCAACGGCTCGAGGAGCATATCCGCAGCATGGAGCACGCCTGCGAACTGATCAACTATGCCGAGGGGTTTCACCTGAGCATCAAGCAGGAGCTCCAGGTCCTGGCGGAGCAGACCCTCGAGGGCATCGAACTCGTAGCCATGTGTCTCCGCGATAGGGTCACGCCCCCACCCTTGACGTTGCTCGCCGAAGCCATGGCCGATCTCAACGAGAAACTGCTGACCATCCGCAGGGAAAAAAAGAGCGCGGACTACGACCTCAGCGAAGTCATGCGCGCCCACGCCTTTGTCACGGAGATGCGCTACGCCGCCACCGTGGTCCTGGAAACAGCGGATCGGCTGAACACATACGCCCGCGTGCCTATTTGATAGAGTAGAGTTGCCGGGGGAGGTACTATTGAAAAAGTCCCTCCCCCGTCCTCCCGCACCACCGGGCATACGGTTCCGTACCACGGCGGTTCACGTAACACTTTGATGTCTGCGGTGTTCCGCAAGAAGTGACACAAGTCCCATGTTATCAAAGAATTTCTTGCGAAAGGCCTGATTCATATGCGAGGCCCCGGAGTTCCACCAGGGACCTCGTCCATTTATCGCGGACTTCAGGGACCGATCCTTCGTCAATCCCCGCCGCATCAGGTTCTTCGCTCGAGTGAAGACGCGTTTCCATTGTCGCCAGATGATGTTTCGCAGCTTGTGCCGCAGCCACTCGTCCAACTCCTCGAAAACGTTCTTTACTTCCGCCAGCTTGAAGTAGTTCACCCAGCCTCGCAGCTTCGGCGTGAGGGTGGTGATGACGGTTCGTAGCGAACGACCGCGCCCTTTGCGGAATTCCTCGCGCAGGGCCGCCTTCAGCCGTTTGACCGATGACAGCGCCACCTTCAGCAGGGGCTTCATGTGGAACGTCATGGAATAGCCAAGGAATGTCCGCTCCCAGGGGCGGCCAACCGCACTTTTCGCCTCGTTGACCCGCAACTTCAACCGTTCCGTCAGAAACCGGGAAACCGAAGCCATAACTCGTTCGCCGGAGCGTCGTGTCCGCACGTGGATATTGCAGTCGTCGGCGTAGCGGCAGAACGCGTGGCCTCTGCGTTCAAGCTCCTTGTCCAGGTCATCCAGCAGGATGTTGGACAGCAGCGGCGAGAGGGGGCCGCCTTGCGGCGTGCCCATCACTCGTTGCGATGCGACGCCCCCGTGCATCAGCCCCACCCGCAGGTAGCGGCGAATCAGCCGCAGCACCCGCCAGTCCTTGACCTTGCGTTTCACCCGCGCCATGAGCACGTCGTGATTCACGCGATCGAAGAACTTCTCCAAGTCCATATCCACGACCCACCGCTTGCCGGCGGCGACATGCTCCCGTGCTTTGAGCACGGCCTGATGCGCACTTCGGCCGGGGCGGAAGCCGTAGCTGGACTCCGAGAAACCGGGATTGAAAATGGGGGTTAAAACCTGATGCAGCGCCTGCTGGATGAGCCGGTCCAAGGCCGTCGGGATGCCCAATTGACGCACCCCGCCGCCGGGCTTGGGAATTTCCACACCGAGCACGGCTTGCGGCTCGTAGCGCCCTTCCAGCAGTTCTTCTTTGATCCGCGTCTCGTTGAGCGTGTAATATCCCCAGACGTCCTTGGCACGCATGCCGTCCACTCCGGGAGCGCCCTTGTTGGCGCGTACACGCTTGAAAGCCGCGAGCATGTTGTCGTGTCCGACCACTTCTTCCATCAACCACAGCCGCTCCGGGCGGGAGTTTACCGTTGATTTCGAGGCACTTGGCGCACCACGTCCGTACTCTCGGGGATTCCGTCCCCTACCCTCGGGAGTGGCGGCGGGCATCCCAGCCCGCCCTTCTGCGTCTCCGCTTGCCATGCGATTCTCCGGGCTCGCGCCCCGTGTTACATGTTCGGGCCTTCAGTCCGGTCGGCGGACCTACTATGCCGTCTGCTGACTTCTGTCTTCCCCTCCCGGCGCGTTGCCGCGCCGGTAGCACGTGGCAGGAAGACAGATCTCCCCGGGTAATGCGCGCGACCTTCCTGCTTATACCCGCCGCAGATACGTCCATGCTTTCCTTACAAGTATCGGGCTTTGAAGATATTGGCCTCCTCACCCGGCATGACCGCCTCGTATGCGATTTCTGTTCGTCGGGTCAGCATTTTGCCCGCGGCTTCCTTCAGATTCCATCTCGCGATGGACACCCTTGCCGTCCGGCTAGCAGTTCCCCTTGTCGGGCCTGCGGAGGACTTTCACCTCCAAGTCACCAGGCAGGCACCACACCTGCCCGGATGGTGCTCACGCACCACGCGCCCTGCCGGGCGCACCAAACGAGAAAAGGGTCCCAACATTGCGCTGGAACCCTTGTGCTTTCGTGGTAGCGAGGGAGGGAATTGAACCCCCGACACTGCGGATATGAGCCGCATGCTCTGACCGACTGAGCTACCTCGCCACATCTTTCGGCAGTCGTGACCGCCGGAAACAGACTCTTTACTCAAACGCCTGGAGATTGGCAAGCATTTTTTCTTAAAAAAACTTTTTAAAGGGTTCACCCCTGGCGAGCGTTTTTACTGGCCTTTCAAGAATCTTTTCCTAAACATTCCAGACAAACAGCACTACCGCGGCCACCACGATCCTGTATACCGCGAAAGGGCGCAGGGTCATTCTCCCCAAAAGATGGATGAACCCCTTCACAGCCAGCCAGGCCGCGAAGAAGGATACCACGAACCCCACGGTGAAAAAGGGGATGTCCGCTGCGCTGAGGAAACTCATGCTCTTGAGCAGGTCGTAGCCGGTTGCCGCGAACATGATGGGCACCGCCGCGATGAACGAATACTCGGCAGCGAGCATTCTGTTGGCACCCAGGAGCATGCCCCCCATGATTGTGGCGGCGGAGCGGGAAAATCCGGGCCACAGCGCCAGGCACTGGAAGAACCCCACCCCAAGGGCCAGGGCAGGGGTGATGGAGTCCAGCCCCTTGTAGCGTTCCTTGCGGGGCAGGGCCTCCACCACGAAGATGAGCACCGCGCCCACGCCAAGGGCCCAGGCCACCGGAACAGGCGCAAAGAGCCGCTCCTTGATGGCGTCGTGGGCCAGGAGCCCCACAACACTGGCGGGCAGGGACGTAAGAAACAACAGGAACAGGCCGCGTATGCCCGAGAACTTGTACTCGAGGGTGGGTCTGACGAGGAGCATGAAGCGTTGCCAATAGATGACCACCACGGCCAGGATCGCGCCCAGCTGGATCACCACCTCGAAGGTCGCGGCCCGGGCGCCGGTCTCGCCCAGGGCATGCCCCGCGATGATTAGGTGCCCGGTGGACGAAACAGGGAGAAACTCGGTGAGTCCTTCCACAATGCCCAGAATGAGGGCGGCAAAGAGTTCGTGCATGATGGTGTGCCTTGGAGTAGAGTGTGAGTCATTGGATGGGGGCGAAACAATCAACACCGACGTTGGAATGGATACTCCCCTCATCGGCTTCCGCGCAACTAAAAATGTGGGCCGGAGGCTGCTTTTAAGCCTGGTTGCCTGGGGAATCCCGCGTTGCAAGTCCGGGGCATTCTGGTGTACAGCCCCAAAAACAAAAAGGAGTTTCCCATGCCGACAGTCATGCCGGACGACGAACTGCTGCGCAAAGCCGTGTGCTACATCGATGAACTGCTCAAGGACGGAGACAAGCCCCTTGCCAAGATTCTGGACGAGGCCGCCATGCGCTTCAATCTCGGACCGGCCTCCTGCGAATACCTGAACTCCTTGTTTTCCAACCAGAAAGATCAAGAGAAACAATAAACGGCGTGAAACTACTGCATCGCAGACTGTATGCGGAGCTGACAACCCTGTTCTGCATCTGCCTCCTGTCCCTGCTCTCCCTGGTCATTCTTGGGCGGGTTCTCCAGTTGCGCGAACTGATCATGACCCTTGGGCTCAGCCTCTGGGACATCCTGTTGCTGTTTTTGTACCTCAGCCCGTTTTTCATGCTCCTGATCCTGCCTGTGGCCTGCATGATAGCGGTGTTCCTGACGTTTCTACGCATGAGTTCGGACAACGAACTGCTGGCGCTCAAGTCCGGGGGCATCAGCCTGTACAGGCTCGCTCCCCCAACGCTGGTATTCTGTGTGGTCTGCTTCCTGATCACCCTGTTCACGTCCCTGTACGGCCTGTCCTGGGGAATGACCCACTTCCGCAACACCTTGATAGAATATGCCAGGACCAAGACCCGCCTGGTGATCCAGCCTGGGGTCTTCAACAAGAATTTTCCCGGCCTGACCATCTACGCCCAGAATGTGGACATGAGCCAGGGGGTTCTCGACAACATCATCGTCGAGGACAGAAGAGATTCCCACACTGTCACCATTCTCGCCCCCTTGGGCATGGTGCAGACGGTTCCGGAAAAGGGGCAGATGGTCATCGCCCTGAACAACGGCATGATTTATCAGCAGCAGGATGACAACATAAGCGTGTTGAGCTTCGACAACTACCAGGTGCGCCTCGACCTCACCAACCTGCTCAAGGACTACGACATCGAGCAGCAGAAGCCCAAGGAGATGTCCTGGAAACAGTTGAAGAATCTAAGCCACTCCCCGGATGTCCGGGAGCAGCAGGGCGACAACTTTTTCCGCAAGGTGCGGCTGGAGCTGCACAAGCGCTGGGTTTTTCCGGTGGCCTGCATCGTGCTCGGCCTCTTCGCGCTCCCCCTGGCCTGCACCTTCGAAGGCCTTAACCGGCAGTACGGCTTCTTCCTGGCCCTGGGCTTCTTCCTGGTTTACTACTCCATGATATCTTTGGGCTTGAGCCTCGGGGAGAGCGGGGTGCTGCCCCCCTGGCTGGGGCTCTGGCTGCCGAACATCGCGTTCCTGCTGATGAGCGTGCTCGGACTTCGACTCGCAGCGCAGGAAAGCAGCCTGAATATTGTGGAGTGGATCAAACACTGGCGAATATGGCGGAGGCAAGGGGCGTGAAGCTGCTGCACCGCTATCTGCTCAAGCAGAACATGATCCTGTTGCTGGCCTGCCTGGGAATCGGGTTGGGGACCTATATCCTGGCCGACCTTTTCGACAGGCTGGACGACTTTATCGAGGCCGGACTGGGCATCAACACCATTGGCACCTATTTCCTGGTCAAGATCCCCCTGATCATTTCCCAGATTCTGCCCGCTGTGTTCCTCCTGGCCGTGTTGCTGCAACTGGGGCTCATGGTCCGCAGCAGGGAGATGCTCGCCCTGCAGGCCGGTGGCATCGCCTTTGGCAGGCTGGTGATGTTTTTTGTGCTCTATTCCCTGGTCATGTCACTGGTGCAACTGGCTTTCTCCCAGATGGTCGGGGTGTATGGAGAGCGGGAGGCCGGGCGCATCTGGAAAGAGGACGTGCGAAAGCGGCAGATGGACCGCCGGATCCTGGAGAACGTCTGGCTCAAAGAGGGGCGTTACGTGGTCAAACTGGATAAGACCACCCCCTCACGCCAGAATGGCGAAGGCATCACCGTGTACCTTCTTGCCGAGCAGCGTATGGCCTGGGAGCGCATCATCCGCGCTCAGACCTTTCAGGGGAGCACGGACGGCTGGAACCTGGAGAACGTGGAGATACTCGATCCGTCCGGATTCGTGGTGGAAAAAAAGGACAACCTCGAGCTGCCCCTGCACCTGGACCTGAAGGCTTTCGTGGCCATGGATCCACACCGGGATCCCACCCAATTGCCTCTCTGGCAGTTGGGGCAGGTCATCCAGGACCTTCGGGTCTCCGGCTCAAACGTGGAGAGCCTGCGCACAGTGTTCCACTGGAAGATCTCCTACGCCTTTTCCCTGCTCGTCATGGGGCTTCTGGCGCTCTCCCTCTCAACGATGCAGAGAAACATCTACTTCAATGTCATGGCGGGGCTGGTCCTGACCTTCTCCTACTATGGGCTGACCATCGTTTTTGTCTCCGCGGGGCAGAAGGGGTTCATTCCCCCGTTCGTGGCGGCCTGGACAGGTAACGCTGTCTTCTGTTTCCTGGCCATGCTACAATTGCTTTGGCACGGCAGGCGGCGCGCCGCCACAGGCATCGAAGCCTGAGGCTGATCCTGCAACAATTTCCAAAAGGTTGAACGAGGAAACGAAAGCCCTTTTCGTGTTCGCCCTTCCTGCCCCGATTTTATCGCACGGCTGGAGGGGAGGAAAATGGGACCAGGGCGTATACTTGAAGTGCAGCTTGAACCTTGCAGCGGGTTATTCCACGGCCTGGAGCAGACGTTTCCAGAGCTTGTCCCGGCCCATGCCGGTCTTGCTGGAAAAAAGGATGGGCTTGGCCCCCGCTACCAGGGCAGACCAGTCGCTGATGCGGGCGTTGCGCTCGGTTTGGTTGCACTTGTCCGCCTTGGTCAGCACCGGAAGAATGTCCAGACCCAACTGCGTGAGATAGACGGCCATCTCCTGGTCGATGCGCTGGGGCTCGTGCCTGCAGTCAACCAGCACGGCCACCACGTGGATGCGGGGTTTGGCAACCGTGAAAAAATACTCTATGAGCTGTGCCCAATGCTCGCGCTCCTTCTTGGAGTACTTGGCGTAGCCGTAGCCTGGAAGGTCCACGAGGTAAAGGTTCCCCTCGCCGACCTTGTAATAATTCAGGCTTCTGGTTTTCCCCGGAGTGGCGCTGACCTTGGCCAGACCTTTTTTACGCCCCGCCATGCAGTTCACCAGGGAGGACTTGCCAACGTTGGAGCGTCCCGCCAGAACGACCTGGGACACCTCGAGGTCGCTCAGGACCTGGGCCTTGGTGAAGGCGGTGGCCTCGATGGTCAGTGCAGGGGCCTTGAATTCCTTTTCATTCATTTTGCACACTATGCCTTGACAAAGCACCCGCATGCGTCACATTGAGCGGGCGGCGGAAGATTACACAAGGAGCTGAAAATGCCATACACAATTCTCGTGTTGAACGGCCCCAACCTGGGATCCCTTGGCGAACGTCAGCCGGAAATATACGGTACGCAAGGCATGGATTCTCTGCAAGAGCTTGTGCCCACCCTTATGGGAGAAAATGCCCGGGACGTGAAACTCGAGTTTTTTCAGTCCAACAGCGAAGGCGCGCTCGTAGACAGGCTCGAGCAGGCCAGACGGGATGGGGTACATGGCGTGGCCTTCAATGCCGGGGCGTACACGCATACAAGCCTGGCCCTGGCCGACTGCCTGGCCTGGATAGGCATCCCCTGCGTGGAAGTCCATCTCAGCAACATCTGGTCCCGGGAGCCCATCCGCCAGCAGAGCCTCCTGGGTCACAATGCCATAGGCGTCATTGCCGGATTCGGCCTGATGAGCTATGCCCTCGCGGTGCAGGCGCTCTGGCAGCGCCTGGAGAATCGCTCAAAACAGTCGTGATTCACGGCTTTGCCGTGAGCCGCGTTTTGGAATATGAGATCATTGTAATGGAGTTTGGGGATTTCCCTCTTGACTGAAACTTAATGTTTTGCTTTAACAATCCAATAGACGAGGAAGCCATGTTTTCAACAACAGACTTCAAACGCGGCCTGAAAATCGAGATTGACGGTATCCCCTTTGAAATTCTGGAATTCCAGCACGTGAAACCGGGCAAAGGTGGCGCCTTTGTACGCACCAAGCTCCGCAACGTTCTCACCGGCCGAGTGGTGGACCAGACCTTCCGCTCCGGTGAAAAGGTGGGCAAGCCCGACATGGAAACCAGGACCATGCAGTATCTGTACAAGGAAGGTGAGGACTTTGTCTTCATGGACATGACCACCTACGAACAGATGCACGTGGGCGCTGATCAGACGGGCGGAAAGGGCGGTTACCTCAAGGACGGCCAGGAGGCCAAGGTGTTGCTGTACAATGGCAATCCCCTGGATATCGACATCCCGGCCTCCGTGGTGCTGCAGGTCACCGAGACCGAACCCGGAGCCAAGGGCGACACCGTGAGCAACGTGACCAAGCCCGCGATCATGGAAACCGGCATCACCGTCAATGTTCCGCTGTTCATCAACACTGGAGAATCCATCAAGGTGGACACACGCACTGGCGAGTACATCAGCCGCGAGTAGACACAGGCCCGCCTTGGGTCTCGCTGGGTGAAACTCAACGTGGGTGAAGAACTGACAGTGAAAAAACGCCCGGGCGTTTGTTCGGTCAAAAATCATGGAGATGGTTACGGAATCCACAAAGTTGCACCGGGAGCTCTTCGGGCTGCTGCTTATCTTTTGGGCCTTGCTGCTGCTCTTGAGCCTCATCACCTATGATCCCGGGGATCCCACCCTGAATCAGGTGGTGAGCAAGGGGTACACGGTCAAGAACGGCGCCGGCCTGGTGGGAGCCTACCTGGCCGGCCTGTTGGTCGACGTCTTCGGCCTGGTCGGCTTCGCTTTTCCAGTGGCTTTTGCCGCGGCCGGAATTCGCGGTTTCATCCGCCCCGGTTCCTTTGTCTGGTGGCGCTGGTTGGGCTTTGTCCTTTTCTGCCTCTGCCTCTCGGCTTTCTCCGCTTCCAACGGTCCGGACAACTCCCTGCTCATCGGCAACGTCGGTGGGGGGGGGTATGTGGGCAGAGCCCTGTATCACCTGGGCAGCTACTATCTCCACCCCGTGGGGGGCATTCTCCTCTGGGTTTTCGTGTTCATCTGCTCCCTGCAGTTGATGAGCAACACCCCCTGGGCCGAACTCTGGCAGCGGGGCAGAAACTGGCTCCAAGGCATCCTGGAGAGGCGCGGCCAACGCCAACCCAGACAGCGCGTTGAAAGGCGGGTTCCACCGCCCCCGCAAAGAGAGGAGATGGAGCACATCGAGCCTCCGGCGCAGGAATCAGTGGATCCGGTGCCCCCAAGATCCTTCGAGACTCGGGAGTCCCAGATTCCCATACGCCCTGTGGAGGCCCAGGAGCAGCAATCCAGCGATCCCCTGTTTCTCAAGCCGAGAAAAAAGGGATTCCTGTCCAAAAAGCTCAAGGCCGGTCCGGGCGGGTTCCCTCCCATGGACCTGATCCCCGAACTGGTGGAAAAGCAGGAGCAGCTTTCCAACGAGGAGCTGCAGGAGCTGGCCGACAAGCTGACCGTCTGCCTCGCGGACTTCAACGTTCAGGGCGAGGTGCAGAATATCAGTCCCGGCCCTGTCGTGACCATGTTTGAGTACAAGCCCGCGCCCGGCGTGAAAGTCAGCCGTATCGCGGGCCTGTCCAACGACCTGGCCCTGGCCATGAAGGCCCTGGCCGTGCGCATCGAGGCTCCCATCCCGGGCAGGGACACCGTGGGCATCGAGATCCCTAGCAAATTCCGCCAGACCGTTCAGCTCAAAGAGATTTTGACCAACAAGGCCTTCTCCGGCTCCAAGTCCCTGCTGACCATGGCCCTGGGCAAGGATATCTCCGGACGCCCCCAGGTGGCCGATCTGGCACGCATGCCCCACCTGTTGGTGGCCGGCGCCACCGGAGCGGGCAAGAGCGTGTGCCTGAACTCCATCCTGGTCTCCTTCCTCTACAAGGCCAAGCCCGAGGAGTTGAAGCTCCTGCTCATCGACCCGAAACGCATCGAACTTTCCGTGTATCAGGATCTGCCGCACCTGGTGCACCCCGTTGTCACGGAGATGCACCTGGCCAAAAACGCCCTGGACTGGGCCGTGCAGGAGATGGACGTTCGCTACGAGGCCATGGCCCGCATCGGCTCGCGCAACATCGAGGGGTATAACCAGAAGCTGGACAAGCTCAAGGCGGAGTACGAGGAATCGGGCGAGGAGATCCCGGACCAACTCGCCGGGCTGGAGACCATGCCGTTCCTGGTGATTATCATCGACGAGCTCGCCGACCTCATGCTCACCGCCGCCAAGGAGGTGGAGGTCAGCGTGGTGCGTCTTGCCCAGCTTGCCCGCGCCGCAGGAATCCACATGATCCTGGCCACCCAGCGCCCCAGCGTGGATGTCGTCACCGGCCTGATCAAAGCCAATTTTCCCTGCCGCATTTCCTTCCAGGTCACGTCCAAGCACGACTCGCGCACCATCCTCGACCAAGTGGGCGCGGAATACCTTCTGGGCAAGGGCGACATGCTCTTCAAACCCAGCGGGGGGCGTTTGCAACGCATGCATGGCGCCTTTATCAGCGACGACGCCGTGGCCGCCATCACCGAGTACTGGCGCTCAGTGCAGCGCCCCGATTACAAGCTGGACTTCGCCGAGATGGCGGATAACAGCAATGGGAACGGTGGAGGCGCCTTGGGAGGAGGAGAGGATCTTTCCGGTGATCCCATATACAAGGAGGCCGTGGCCTTTGTCACCAACCAGGGCAAGGCCTCTATTTCGCTTCTGCAGCGCCGGTTCCGCATCGGCTTCAACCGTTCGGCCCGCTACATCGAGCAGATGGAAATGGACGGGATCGTCGGACCCGCTGATGGCAGCAAACCCCGCCCCGTCCTCAAGGGGTTGGATCAACAATAACACTCCGTCCGGTTTCAGGATCGGACATCAAGGAGACTCCCATGAAACGTATGCGCCTTGCCGGCCTGGGCCTATGTGTCCTGGCCCTGCTCATCGCCATGGTTCCCGGGGCGTATGCCGAGGAAAACATCACGGCCCGGATGCAACAGACATATGAAGGCCTCAAGGCCTTTGACGCGAAATTCACCCAGGTTCTCCGCAACACGTCCAGCGGTGAAGAGCAGGAACGCTCCGGCATGCTGTTCTTCAAAAAGCCCAATCTGGTGCGCTGGGAGACCACCCAACCTGAGAACGAACTGCTCATCGTCGGCAAGAGCATAGTCTGGGACTATTTCGCGGACGAGGGCATGGCCTACAAATACGCCACGGAAAACGTGCTGGACTCCAAGACCATGATCCGTTTCATATCCGGACAGGCACGGCTCGACGAGGACTTCTGGCTCACCAAGGAAGGGGAGGAGAACGGCATGAAAAAGCTCAATCTCGTGCCCAAGTCCCCTGAACCACAGCTTGTCCAGGCCTATGTGTGGGTGGACCCAAAGACCGCTCTCGCACACAAGATCCTGCTGCAGGATTTCTACGGCAACGAAAACGAGGTGACCTTCGAGGACATGCGCACCAACCCGGACATGCCCCTGGACCTGTTCGAGTTCACCCCTCCTCCGGGCACCGAGGTCATGGACAACACCGTGCAATTCGGCGTGCAGTAGATAGAGCATTTGAGCTTTGAAATAGTTCAAATGCCTTGCAAATCCTTGCCGCGAAATGCTTCCAGGCCGGTTTTGCCAGCCGTTGAACAAGCATTTCAAGCGTACAATGTTCTAAAGACGGAAAGAAAGATACACAGAGAAATACAATCCGGGGGAGAAACTGAGTTTCTTCCCTGGATTTCTTGTTTGATAAGTGTACTGGCCGCGACGGTTATTTCATACGTTCTGGAAAGAGGAGCCCGAGGAGAGGAACCTCTTTCTCAAGAGCTTCCTCTCCTCGGAACTCCTTTCAAAAATACATTACTATTCGGGATCACTCAAATAGGGGCGGGAGACTTCCGGCGCTATACCCGGATAGGAATTGTAGCCCACGAGCCGCCACCTATAGATGATATCCGACTTCAAGCCACAGTGCCTGAAAATGAACCGGGCGCCTTCACGGCGGAAGTTCGCTTCCGGGGCGCTCTCATCCACCACGGATTCAATACGGGTTTCGGCATGGAAGGGACAGGTGGGGCAGGATGCGTCTTCACCGGTTTCCGCCAACTCCAGGACCATTCTGGCCAAGTTGTCAGACTCGCCGCTGATACTGCCGCGTATGGTGAGGCAGCCGTCCTGCAGAATGCCGGAGGCATCCTTGATTTCAAAGCGCTGACCTTCGGCCTTGGGTTCCGGCCATTGCTTGCGGCCACAGCCCGTGCTCAACACGCAGGCCAGGGCAAGGATAAGGACCAACAATATTCTTGTGGACACAACATTCGTTATTCCGGGTCGATGCAAGGACAGCATGTGCCTACCCCCATTTCCCTTTCCATTCGTGCAACAGGTTTAGTGCCTCAAGCGGTGTTAACCGCTCTATCTCCACCTTAAGCAATGCGTCAAGGACAGGATGACATTGCTCGTCTTCCGCTCCCGCATCGGGAGGAGGTCCGGTGACCGTGGGCATCCCGGGCAGCAGGGTCTGCATGCTGGCCACACGCTGCACCCGCTCGTTGGCGTCGCGAGCCTTCTGCTCGAGCTCCCGCAGCAGCTCACGTGCCCTCTGTACCACACCGCGGGGCACACCCGCCAGTCTGGCAACCTCGATTCCGTAGCTGCGATCCGCGGGTCCGGGCACGAGCTTGCGCAAAAACACGATGTCCCCGCCCCATTCCTTGACCGCGATGTTCAGGTTGCACACACCCTCCAATGTGGTCTCCAGGGCGGTGAGCTCGTGGTAGTGAGTGGCGAAGAGGGTGCGGATGCCGCCGCTACGCCCCGCAAGGTCTTCCACCACGGCCCAGGCCAGGGCAAGGCCGTCGAAGGTGCTTGTGCCACGACCGATCTCGTCCAGAATCACCAGGCTGCGCCTGGTGGCCTGGCGCAGGATGCGCGCCGTCTCGGTCATCTCCACCATGAAGGTGCTTTGCCCCTGGGCTAGATTGTCCGAGGCCCCCACCCGGGAGAATACGCGGTCCACCAGTCCTATGACAGCCTGACGCGCGGGGACGAAGGATCCTATCTGGGCCATGATGCAGAGCAGGGCGGTCTGGCGGAGCACAGTGGACTTACCGGCCATATTCGGGCCGGTGATCAGCAGCAGCCTCCGGTCATCCTCAAGCCGGAGGTCGTTGGGCACGAAGTCTGCCGCACCTTGCACCGCCTCCACCACAGGGTGACGGCCGGCCGTGATGACCAGGGATCGCTCGGTATTCAGTGCCGGGCGGGTCCAGTCGTTGCGTCGGGCAGCCTCGCCCAGCCCCTGCCAGTAGTCCAGAGCGGCGAGGAGTTGGGCCATGAACAGAAAACGGGGTCTGGCCTTGGCCACCTCGTCCCGCAGTTCCTGGAACATGGAGTATTCCAGGTTTTTACGTTGCTCCACTGCGGAGACGATTTTTTCCTCCAGCTCCTTGAGCTGGGGGGTAGTGTAGCGTTCACAGTTGGCCAGGGTCTGACGCCGTGAAAAATGGTCGGGCACCTTGTCGGATTGGGAGGAGGGCACCTCGAGATAGTATCCAAAAACTTTGTTAAAGCCCAACTTTAACTTTGCAAGTCCGGAAGACTCCTGCTCCCGGGTGAGCATCTCCTGAAGAAGGGACTCGCCATGTTCGGCAAGCATTATGAACTCGTCCAGCTGAGAGGAGTAGCCCTGTCGAAAGAGTCCGCCCTCGGTTATCAAATGCGGCGGGGAATCCACAAGGGCCCTTGAGAGCAGCTCCCGGTAATCCGAGAGGTCGTCCCACTGCTGGAGCAGATCGCGCAACAGCTTGGGTTGTGTCGCGGTGCTCTCGTCTTCCGACGCCCTGGCGGAGAACTCATCGTCCGCCCGGGCTTCCAGCAGGGAGTGGAGCAGGGGGAGTGCGCCCAGACTCTCCCGTAGTGAGACGAAGTCCTTGGGTGTGGCACGGCCAAGAAAAATACGTGTGGAAAGACGCTCCAGATCGTAGACGTTCTTGAGGTTTTCTCGGAGGCGGGAACGCAGTTGGTTGTGTTCGAAGAAATAGGAGACCGTGTCCTGGGTCTGTTCGATGGGGGGGAGTTCCCGCCAAGGTTGACGCAAGCGTTCCTGCAGCAAACGCCCTCCCATGGGGGTGAGGGTCTGATCCATGACCTGCCACAGGGTGCCCCGGCCGGTCTTTCCGTCCAGCCTGCGGAAAATCTCCAGGTTACGCTCCGTGACATCGTCGATGAGCAGGTACTTGCCCAGATTCATCGGGCGGAATTGACCGAGATGGGCCAGGTCCTGCTTCTGGGTCTGCAACAGGTAGGCCACGATGGCGCCGCAGGCCTGGGTCAGCTCACGCTTGTCCTGGAGGTCCAGGACTTCCAGGCCGGCAACGGCCTGGGCCTTGAGCAGACGTTTGACCGCTCCGGAATACTCGAAATAGGCGCGGGTGGGGACTCGGTTGAGAAAGCCGCGCTCCCCGTCGCTGTTCTTAGGAGCCTCCTGCTCCTCTGACAGAAGCAGCTCGCGGGCCGCAATCTTTTCGGCCCATTGCCAGAGTTCGGCCTCCTTCTTGCTTTGTAGGCCAGTCCATTGTCCGGTGGAAAAATCAACCCAGGCCAACCCACCGGCATTGTTGCTCTTGCTCCAATACAGTGCGGCCAGGAAATTGCTGGTTTTGGCGCTGAGATTGGCGTCCTCGAGCACGGTTCCCGGGGTGAGGATCCTGGTCACGGCGCGTTTCACCAGGCCTTTGGCCTGCTTGGGGTCCTCGATCTGGTCGCAGATGGCGACCTTGTACCCCTTTTCCAGCAGCTGACTCAGGTAGCCATCCACCGCGTGGTGCGGCACGCCGCACATGGGCACCTTGGAGTCGGACTTGGGATTGCGGCTAGTCAGGGCTATTTGCAGCTCTCGGGCAGTGGTTTCAGCATCCTCGAAAAACAATTCGTAGAAATCGCCCATGCGGAAAAAAAGCAGAGCGTCGGGGTGCTCCTCTTTGATGCTCAAGTACTGCTCGAACATTGGGGTGAGTTTCAGTTCAGCCATGGGATATCGTCACAGCGGGGGGCGCAGGGGTGAAAGATTTCAGGAACCGGGAAGTGTCCGGGCAACCATTTCATGGGTGACGTGTCCGGCTACTGGTGCAAGGCGGTACGAAAACCAATGGAATACCAACTCTGACAACGGGGGCAGACATAGAAGACGATTTCCCGTTTCAGGCCGCAACGGCGGCAGACAAAACGCTCCAGCTGACGGGCCTGCTTGATGAAATACTCGATCTGCACCTGAAACACCGGGGTGAGCTCCTGCTCGCGAAGTTCCATGCCCAGCAGTTCCAGACGGGCGGGCCAGAAGTCCTCGGCCAGCATCAGGGTCTTCTCGATCCAGCTTTGGGCCTTGTCCTCGTCCCCGCAGGACAGCAGCATCAAGGCGCCGTAGTAGCTGAGCAGAAGTTCCTGGGGACCCTCTTCGAGCAGAGGCAGCAGGACATCGCAGATGGGCTGCACCTGGAGCATCTCGGCCCTTTTTTCATAAGGGGCGAGGGAGGTTTCCGGAGAAGCGTTCCGCTTCACGGCCCTGTTGAGCACGCCGTCCAAAAGCACGAAACGCATTTCAGTGGGAACGGCATGAAAGGCCTGCTGAAAAATGAAGGCCGCCTTTTTGGAATTTCCATCCTCAAAGGCGCGGATGATCTTTTCCAGCCATGCTTCCACGCATCCGGGGTTGATCTTCAGGGCCTTGTTCAGGGCCTTCTTGGCGGCCTGTTCTTCGCCGCCGGAAAAATACTTCTGCCCCAGACAGACCATGTAATGGGCCTGGGCAATGGGGTTCTTCAACTGGCCGTAGTACTTGGCCGCACGCTCGAAGTCGTTGCTCTCTGCCGCGAGTCTGGCCATTTCACGAAGGATGGCCTGGTCCTCGCCCACCATGGCCGAGGCCTCCTCGAAGGAGCGCAGGGCGCGGTCCACAAGACCGCCGCGTTTGTAGTCCCTGCCGAGCTCGAACATGGCCCTGGCCTTGAAACGCTTGTTCAGGCCGGGGCGCAGGATGAGGCTGGTGCGGATCTGTACGGCCCGCTCTATCTCGCCCTGCGCGCGGTACAGGTTGCCCAGGGCAAGATAGATTTCAACAAGATCGGGATTGTTTTTTACGAGCTGACTCAGCTCGTTGATGGCAGCGAGGGTGTCCTGGGAAGCCGGAGGATGGCAATCACTGTTCCCGGCCCAGGAAGCATCGAGAAAATCGTTGCCTTTCTTGGACTTGCCGCGAACTATGGATTTGAAAATGGACACCGCATTCCCCTTCTAGTTGTAGGGTTCTTCAGTGCTGTCGCCGGTTTCCGAAGTTGTGGTGTCAGGAGTTGAAGGACTGGTGGCCAAGGAGTTGTCCAGAGGCAGGTTCCTCAAGGAGTTAACCTCTTTCTCAAGCTTGGAGATGCGGCTCCTGTTCTGCTTCAGCTCCTTGGAGAGACGAATCTTGTCCAGCACGAAATAAAACAGGACCAGGGCGCCGCCCAGCACAAAACCGATCAGGAGCAGAAAGTAGAAGGGCAGGGGGACTGACTTGATGGTCAGTGACTCGGTGAAAAACGAAAGCTGGAGCGACATCTCTTGGGAGAGAATCTCCGTGTTCTGAATAAAGAACATCATGGAGATGAAAAAAAGCAGGATCAGAAAAAGAACCTTGATGAAGCGCATGGACTCCTCCTTTTATCCGTTGAGTGAAAGATTGTCGAAGTGAGGCTTGAGCTTGTCGTAAGATGCCAGAAGATGCTCCGGTATTACCCGTGTTTCCGAAAAAACCGCCATGAACGAGGAATCGCCGTTCCAACGCGGCACCACGTGGAAGTGCAAATGTTCACGGATGCCGGCGCCGGCGGCCTCGCCAAGGTTCAATCCTAGATTCATTCCCTGGGGATTGAATAGCTTCTGTACTATGCGCACGCACTCCTGCAACAGACACATCATCTCCTGCATCTCTTCAGCGCCGCACTCCACAAGATTCATGATATGGCGGTACGGCGTCACCATGAGATGCCCATTGTTGTAGGGGTACTTGTTCATTATCACGAAGCAGTGCTTACCGCGATACAGGATGAGGCGTTCCCTGTCCTCGTCCGTGTGCTCCGGGAGACAGAACACACATTCGTCGGGCTTCGGGCCAAGTATGTAATCGATGCGCCAAGGCGCCCACAAGTTTTGCATTTCCGAACTATTTCCTTGAATCATTCATCGGGATGTCGGGAATCGCCGTCCTTGTGCGGAGCGAAGCGTACTGCGAGCTCCACCGCATGTTTCGCATCCCTGGCATATTGCACTCCAGGTATGTCCGCATAGCGCCCCAGAGCGATTACGGTCTTACCTGTTTTTTGAGCCAAAGCCAATTCTGAAAGGGTTCCCGCGCCCCCTTCCACTGCGATGACCACATCGCCATTGAGAATGACCAGGTAGTTGCGCATGTGTGAAAGACTGGTGGCCATGGGAATATGTACATGGGGGTTGGCCGCGCCACGGTCATCTCCCGGAAGAATGCCTATGGTCAGTCCTCCGGCCGCATCCGCGCCCTCGCACACTCCCCGCATGACACCGTCAAGGCCGCCGCAGACAACGATGAACCCCTCCCTGGCAAGCCGTTCACCCAGTTCCCGGGCCAGGGCATGGACGCTTTCGTCACATGCTCCCGCACCAATGACCGAGACTCTGCGGGCGTTGACGAATTCGGAAGGATGAGGCGTATGAGGCATCGAAAGTCCTTTTCGCGATATCCGGATAAAATAATCAAAGTGGATTCAAATCAAGTATTCAGCAAAGTACACGCGCCCGCCCGGGAGGGCAAGGAAAAGGCTCATTTCGGCAGCAGGCCTTTTTCCCGCATGATGTGCTCAGCCATGGCCAGTTGGGAGAGCAGACTCGGGGCCTTGCCGTCGATTTTGGAGGCAAGGACATCACGCAACACCTCACCCACCATGGGACCGGGCTCCATGCCCATGGCCAGGACGTCCTGGCCGGAAATGTCCAGTTTGATGAACTGCAGGTTGGCTATGTAGTTGGAGATGCTGCGCTTGATCCCGTCGTTGCGGCAGCGGGCCATGAGGTACAGGCACCCTTCCAGGCCCAAAGGCTCCAGAAGGGAGCACAACCTGCTCAGCGGCCCCTTTGTGGCGTTCCATTGCAGGACCTTCTCGTATATTTCGGCGGTCAACACCCTGAGATTCACGAAATCCTTTTCCAGTCGCTTGGAGAAATTGAAACGCACGGCCAGTTCATCCACCTCTTCGGTGCTCCAGGTGGAACACAGGGCCAGCAGGTACAAAATCCAGTTCTGAGGTGGCGGCTCCATATACAGCAGACGGTACCAGCTGAGCACCCGCTCCACCTCTTCCAGCAAGGTCTCCAGGCTGGGCGTGAGCTTCAACTTCTGGTGCACCGCCTGCAACAGGTCGAGCCGGCTCATGGAGCGCAGGCAGGCCAGCGGATGCCCCTCCTCGAGGATCAGTCTGAACTCGTTGAAAAGTCTCGTGCCGGAGAGCCGCTTGAGCAGCTCCAGCTGGATGGCGTTCTTGATAAGCCGAAGGGTCTGCCCCCCTATCTGAAAGTCGAAACGCTGTTCGAACCGCACGGCACGCAGCATGCGGGTGGGATCCTCCACAAAGCTCAGCGAGTGGAGCACGCGCAGTACCCTGTCCTTGATGTCCCTCTGGGAGCCGAAAAAATCCACCAGCTTGCCGAAGTGCCCCGGATTGAGCTGCACGGCAAGGGCGTTGATGGTGAAGTCACGGCGGAACAGGTCCATCTTGATGGAGGAGAGCTCCACAGTGGGCAGGGCCGCGGGGTACTCGTAATACTCCAGCCGCGCCGTGGCCACGTCCACGTGTTGCTCCTCCTCGCCGTTGCCGTTGCTCACGATAACCACGGCGGTCTTGAACTTGTAATGGGGGCGTACCCGCCCTCCCAATCGTTTGGCCAACACCTTGGCAAAAGCGATGCCGTCGCCCTCCACCACCAGGTCGATGTCCAGGTTTTGTCGTCTGAGCAGGATGTCCCGCACGAATCCGCCCACCACATACACTGGTGTGTCAAGCTCGTGCCCCAGTTGCCCGGCCTTTTCCAGAAACGAATAGTGCTTGGCCGGGAGGCGCTCCTTGAGCAGGGTGCGGATGCTCCGCTCACGGTTCTTTTCCGGGATCAGGGTTTCGGGGATGCGCGCGGGCTCCTCGATGAGGGTGTTGATGAGGTCGGTGCGGGTTATGACGCCCACGATTTCGCCGTTTTCCACCACCGGGGCCAGGCGCTGGCGTTGGCCGATGATGATCTCGATGACGGGATAGAGGTCCGAGTGGGGGTGCACGATGGAGCAATCGCGCTGCATGTATTCCTCCACCGCGATGTGCCCGAGATCGTGGGCCACGGCACGCACGGCGATGGCCAGGTCCAGGACCCCGGTACAGCGCTTGGTCCCTCTTTCCACGATGGGCAGAGCCTTGAACCCGTAATGGTTCATGGTCTCCACGGCGCTCTCCATGGAGGCGTCGTTGGCCACACTCATGGCCGGAGTGGACATGATGTCCTTGACCAGGAAATGCGGGTTGATGTGCGAATAGAGCAGGGCGAACAGCTCGTCACGCACCTGGGAGAGGGTGCGATCCTTTATGGTGGCGGATGCGGCAAAGGAGTGGCCGCCACCTCCGAGGGAGGAGCATATCTGCCCCACATCCACGTCCGGTGTGCGGCTCCTGGCCACCAGCACAATGCGGTCCTGCATGCGCCCGAGGGCGAAAAGGGTTCGGATATTCTGGATATCCAACATCTTATGCACAAGCAGTGCGAAATCGCCGACATAGCGCTCCAGGGAAACCTCGGCGATGATCACCCGCACACTGTTTATGTCGTGTGCCTGTGCGGATTCCAGCAAATCGTTGAGGATGGTGATCTGCTCCGCCGTAAGGTCCCGGTGCAGCAAATCGGAGATCACGTTCAGGTCCATACCCTGGATTTTGAGCCAGGCGGCGGCCTCGAAATCGTGCTCCGTGGTGGAGGCAAAGGTGAAGGAGCCGGTATCCTCGAAGATGCCACAGCCCAGGATGGTGGCCTCGTCTTCCGTGAGCTCGAGCCCTTTGTCCCGTAACATCAGGGAGAGGATGGAGGTTGTCGCCCCCCAGGCCTCTATGGTGCCCACGGAGTGGGGCACGTCGTCCTCGGAATCCGGATGGTGGTCAAAGGCGTGCACCACGAGGTCCGGCTTGTCCAGGATGTTCTGGATGTGGGCGAGGCGCGAGCGCTGGCGGGTATCCACCAGCACCAGGGTTTTCACCGCATCCACTTCCACGTCCTTGGCGTTGATGAAGTTGAAGAGGTAGGTGGCGCTCTCGATGTAGAAATTGCGCAGGGTCTTTTCCTGGCTCCCCGGAAAGACCAGGGCCGCGTCGGGGTAGAGCTTGCTCGCCGCGATCATGGCGGCCAGGGCGTCGAAATCGGCATTGTTGTGTGCCGTTATCACCACATCTGCTTTTCGTTTTTCTGGCATTGCTGGTCTCTGCCGGGGGGGTCACTTTCCCGAGCGCGGGTGATAGTTTCTGTGAATTTCCATGAGCCTGCCGCTTTGCACATGGGTGTATATCTCAGTGGTGCTCACGTCCACATGTCCTAGAAGCATTTGTACGGTGCGGAGGTCCGCCCCGCCTTCCAGAAGGTGCGTGGCGAACGAATGCCGCAGAGTGTGCGGCGAGATCGGTTTGCGGATCCCGGCCTGCAGGGCGTAGCGCTTGATGCATTTCCAGACAGCCTGGCGGGAGAGCCCCTTTCCGGAGCGGTTCAGGAATGTCTTTTCATCCACCGGATGAAAGGCGGGGCGCCAATGCTTGAGATATGTCTGTAGAAATTCCTGAGCCACGGGATGCAGAGGCACGAACCGCTCCTTGGAGCCCTTGCCGTACACCAGCACCAGGCCGGTCTGGGCGTCATAATCAAGAGGGCTCATGCCCACGCATTCGGACACGCGCATGCCCCCGCCGTAGAGCAGCTCAAGCATGGTGCGGTCCCGAAATCCGAGCTTTTCGTTGCAGTTGGGCTGCTGGAGCAGGGCGAGTATCTCGTCGCGCTCCAGCACCTCGGGAAGGGACTTGGGCAGCTTGGGACTCTCCAGAAAGGCCGCGGGGTCATGGGACAGCTTTCCGGCTTCCACGGCCCAGGCAAAGAATCCACGCAGGCTGGACATCTGACGCGCCAGACTGCGCTTGCTCAGCCCCCTGCCATAGAGAAAAGACTGATAATGAAACACGTCCTCTTCGGAAACCTGGAGCGCGGAGCGTCCCAGTTCGTCGAGGCTGCGCAGAAAGCTCCCAAGATCCGTGGCGTAGGCCTGCAACGTGTTCTCGGAGAGCCCCTTCTCCACCAGAAGATGGGTCTGGTAGGAGTCCAGCAGGGCCTCGTGTGCCGGGGACAACTCCAGTGGCTCATCGGAATGCGGGGGCATCACTTCTCGTTCGTGTTGAAAGAGTTTGACAGCGGGTGTTCTGACCTTTAGACAAAAATCTTCATCCACAAATTATGAACAAGACGAGGATACGCAGCTTATGCCACAGTTTCAACTTGCAGATCGACTGGCCGCGGTGCCGCCTTACCTGTTCGCGGAAATCGACCGCGTCAAGAATGAAGTGAAGGCCCGTGGTGTGGACATCATCAGCCTGGGCATCGGCGATCCCGACATGCCGACCCCGGATTTCATCATCAAGGCCATGAAAGAGGCTGTCGAGAAAGCCGAAAATCATCAATATCCCTCATATGTCGGGCTTCTGTCCTTTCGCAAAAGCGTGGCCGACTGGTACCAGCGCCGTTTCGGCGTCACCCTGGATCCGGCCAAAGAGGTTGTTTCCCTCATCGGCTCCAAGGAGGGCATCGCCCACTTCCCCCTGGCCTTCGTGAATCCCGGAGACCTGGTCCTGGTGCCCACGCCGTGCTACCCGGTGTACCCCATCGCCACTGCCTTTGCCGGGGGACGGGTGGAGTACCTGCCTCTGGTGGACGAGAACAACTTCCTCCCGGACCTGGACTCCATCTCCGAGGATTCCTGGAAACAGGCCAAGATGCTCTTCCTCAACTTTCCGGGCAACCCCACCTCGGCCATGGCTACCCGGGAGTTCTTCGAGAAGTGCGTGGCCAAAGCAAGGGAGCACAACGTCATCCTCATGCATGACGCTGCCTACACCGAGGTGTACTACGATCCCCGGAACAAGCCGCTCAGCATCTTGGAGATCGATGGCGCAAAGGACGTGGCCATCGAGTTCCACTCCTTGTCCAAAACCTACAACATGACCGGCTGGCGTGTTGCCATGGCCGTGGGCAATCCCGAACTCGTGCTGGGGTTGGGCAAGATCAAGGAAAACGTGGATTCCGGTATTTTCCAGGCTGTCCAGGAAGCAGGTATAGTAGCACTTGACCAGGGCGACGCCTTTTGCGAGGAGCTCCGCACCATCTACAAGAAGCGCCGCGACGTGGTTGTGGAAGCCCTGCAGAAGATCGGTATCCAGTTCCGCGTGCCCCAGGCAAGCTTTTACATTTGGGCGCATGTACCCAAGGGCTATGACAGCTCCGCGTCCTTCGTGACCAAATTGCTGCAGGAAACCGGCGTTGTCGTGACCCCGGGGAATGGCTTCGGCGCCCCGGGCGAAGGGTACTTCCGCATCTCCCTCACCGTGGACACGCCGCGACTCGAGGAGGCGGTATCACGCATCGCCAACCTGTAATCGCCTATGTGGGAATGGGCGCCAACATCGGCGATGCCGAAGGCGCCCTTTCCCTTGCCTGCGAGGCTCTTGCGGCATTGCCGGATGTGCGGCTGGATGCGGTTTCCACGATTTACCGCACCGAACCGCAGGACCTCAAAGAGCAGCCGTGGTTCCACAACCAGGTGGCACGGATGCTTTGCGGCTCCCAATGGGAGCCCCTGGAATTCCTGAAAGCTCTGCTGTCCATCGAGCAGCGACTGGGGCGCGTGCGTACAGGCCCACGATACGGTCCGCGTCACATGGACCTCGATCTCCTGCTTTTCGGGGAGCACATCCTCGAGAGCGAAGTCCTGACCCTGCCGCACCCGAAGATGCGCGAACGGGCCTTCGTGCTGGTGCCGCTCCGGGAAATAGCGCCTGACTTGGTGTTTCCCGATGGTGAACCTCTGTCCCTGGCCATTGAAAAACTGCGGTTCGATGTCACGTCGAACGAGATCCGGCAGTAACCCAATAAAAACAGGAAATTGCCATGTGGAAATTCATTGTCCTCATTGTCGCGGGATTTGTGTTGTACAAGATGTTCACCACCGAGAAAAAGCGCAAGACCAAGTCCAGCCAGAAGGAAACCGAACGCCTCAAGGCCACAGGTGAGCTGGTACAGGATCCGCAGTGTGGAGCTTATGTCAGCGTCAACAGCGACATTCGCGTGCGCACCGGTGAAGTTGTCCACCGCTTCTGCAGCTATGAATGCAGGGACAAGTACCTCAAGCAGCTCGAGGAATCCGGAAACGACAAGGAGTAGGGCATGCACTTTCCGTAGCGGTGTAAATTGCGGGAGGTAAAGTTCGACAAAATACGGCATCGTATTATACGGGATGCCGCCAAAGCGCGCGTCAGGAAACAACACCCTTGCCGCGCGCTTTGTTTTGCCTGATAATCGAGCAGTGATCGTTTTCAATGTCCGGTAATTTGTGTCAAGTAACCCTGAACCGCTAGATACCAAGGTGGAAACTTCAACCAAGCGCATTGCGGTTTAGTAAAGCTCAACAAATGCCGAGGGGGTGGGGCATGCTTGAACGGTGCAAGGAAATTCTGACTTCGAGTTACATGTTGGTACTGGCCACACAAGGAGCGAATGGCCCACACGCATCCTTGATGTTCCATGTATTTGATGAAGCGAATAACTCCTTCCTTATCGTTACGTCGAAAGATACCCTGAAATACAAAAATCTCAGCAAGGATGGGCGGGTCAGCCTTCTTGTTGATACGAGATTGCGGTTCAGCTGTGAGAAGCCTACAGACAAGGTTCTACAGAATGTTCAGGCCATCACCGTGACCGGAGCAGCTGAGGAACTGACCGGAGAGTCCGGACGGGAAGCGATTCAAACGCTTTCATCCAGGCATTCCGCCTTGGTGGATACGCTGACCGATCCGGATGTAGCTGTTTTCTCAATTAAAGCCACGCAGTACAAGCTTCTGACTGGACCAAACAGAATCGAGACGTATGTTCCTGACGACTCAAGGCAATCCTGGTCAAAGGATACGGATTGATATCACCAGTCGTGGAACTTAGACAATGATCATCCGGCAGACCGTTTGGGAATATGTCCGGCTTGTCCTATTTCGCTTCTCCATTGTTTTGTCTCATAATGTATATTATGTTAACTTTTAAAACTCAAAAAATGGACCACTCCCCTGGAGACTATGAACGCATTTTCGAACACACACTTACAAACCGAGTTACCTTCTAAAGCCCATGACCGCTCGGTCTCCGAGGATAGCCATTGGTTTCCGGCCCACAATTCTCAGGTACCGATCTATCCCTCCAAACGCTGGCATACGCTCTTGACTTCGAAGCCAATTTTTCCCTGAATCGCACACCAACTTTGGATACCGGACAAAAAACATGTTTCTGCCGAATATGATTGAGAGTGTTTATCCATTAGCTATTCATCATCGCGTGCCTCCTGATATGTTCGGTTTTCTCTAGTCATGCCCAGGCCGAACCTGTACATTGGCCACCGATTACCCATCTTTTCGAGCATGCCTGACATGGATACGGTCCGCTATGGACGCCCGACATTTCCAGGGATATCCTTTACTTTGCCGTGACAAGCCCTGCTTGACTTATTATTTTTGGTACGCTTAATACGTACTATGCATTTTGATCCCATGGAGTTACTCATGAAATATGTGCACACCAACATCATCGCCAAAGACTGGAGAAGAATTTCAAAATTCTACCAGAATGCTCTCGGATGTATTCCTGCGCCACCTGAGCGCGACTTGTCCGGGGAGTGGATCGACACCCTGACCGGCATGAAGGGCGCCCATATAACCGGAGAGCATTTGCGGCTTCCCGGATATGGCGATGACGGCCCTACCCTTGAGATTTTTCATTACGACTCCATGCCCGAACGCCCTGAAATCTTGCTCAACACACCCGGCCTCACGCATCTGGCATTTCTCGTGGACGACGTGGACGAGACCGCGCAACGGTTCATCGAGTGCGGTGGCAGCGCTGTTGGGAAAATCGTGAGCCAGACCTATGCCAGCGGCAAGACCATCGTGGTCTGCTACATGGCGGATCCCGAGGGAAACATTGTGGAGCTACAGACCTGGAAGGATTGATCCTCTCCCCCTTTCCGCTTTTTTATTGATTCTGATTGACGGCTGCAGTGCGTGAGACAAGGGATTTCCCCTCCCTTGTCTTGTGCAC
Source organism: Desulfovibrionaceae bacterium (assembly GCA_963674665.2). Taxonomy (GTDB): domain Bacteria; phylum Desulfobacterota; class Desulfovibrionia; order Desulfovibrionales; family Desulfovibrionaceae. The sequence goes on from CAXXPL010000005.1 coordinate 602,189, forward strand.
TGTTGGCGGCGTGTGAATCCCCTCTTCTCGCTTCAATTATCGAGTGTTTTCGGCTTACGACCATTTCAAAATAAGCACGTTGATATGACTCCTGCGGTAACTTGGATATGGATCCTTGTCTCCGTCCCATGCTTCTTTTTTCAACTGCGTTGACCTTCTGACGATTTTTGACTCCGGCTGATGCGGTTCCGCCTTGTCAAAGCCACGCCTTTTCCGACTGTCGACCTCCTGGATGGACACAAGTCTGGACGTCCTCCAAAACAAGAGCTATTACACATCAACGATTATATTTGAATATTTGTGCCCGGGATTAACCCCCTGTTCCAGGTGCCGATGCTCGAGCGGTTTACTCGTGCCGCACGAAAACTCGAAGCGACCTTTCAGATTCAGATGATCAAACCATAAACCTGCATATTGTTCCGGAGTGTCTCATGAAATACGTCCATACCAACATTATTGCACATGATCTTCATGGGTTGACAACATTCTACCAGGATGCTCTTGGTTGTACGCTTGCGCAGCCCGAGCGCGAGCTGACAGGAGCTTGGGTTGATGCCATGACTGGGATGGAGGGAGCTCGCATACTATGTGTGCACTTGCATCTTCCCGGCTACGGAGATGACCCCCCTATTCTGGAATTCTTCCACTACGACACCATGCCAAAACGCCCCAGAATAGAGCTAAACACCCCCGGAATCACTCACCTGGCATTTCAGGTGCACGATGTGGCCCGGGCGTCCGGATTATTTGTGGAGTGCGGCGGCAGCGCTGTGGGTGAGTTGGTGACCCAGGCATTCCCGGATGGTACAACCCTCACTGTCCAATATATGGCGGATCCGGAAGGAAACTTCGTGGAGCTGAACAACTGGAAGGATTGAAAGAAGTAATCTTCACATTCTCCATACAGGGGAGAACTCTTCGAATGAATCGAGCCCCAAAAAAGGGCAAGACCGCAAGGGGGCATCATCCCTGCAGTCCTGCCCTTTCATTTCGGGTAGGACAATCGCGATCCGACCTTAGAAGCGTTCGATTTTTATCTGAACGCTGTCCTCCGTACTCCCTGCGTCTGCAAGAGGGATGTCGGCGCCATAACCTATGGCGCGCAGGCGTTCTGCGGAAATGTCGTAGTTGGTCTGCAGATAGCGCTTGATATTTTCGGCGCGCTCCCTGGACAAAAGCACGTCACGCCCCTGAGGTCCTTGGATATTGGTGTAACCCTCGATGGTCACGCGCATTTCCGGGCGCTTCTGGAGATACAGGCCTATTTCGTTGATGGTGCCCAGTTCGCTTCGGTCGATGTCCGTGTTGTCGGCCTTGAACCTGATGTTCACGTGACGGGTGATAGGGGTGTAGGAGACGGTGTCGATCCTGCCCTGCCCCGCCAAACGACCGGAAAATCTGGCCGGAGCACCGGCCGCAATGGGGGTGGGGACCTGATCACGGCTTACGGTGATGGTCACGCGGCGGTTGATGTTTCGCCCATTCTCCGTGTCATTGCTGGCAATGGGCGAATTCTCTCCATGGCCGATGGCTGTGAGGCGCTCGGCCGTGATGGCGAATTTCTCCACCAGGTAATCCTTTATCGCGTTAGCTCGCTTTTGGGAGAGAACGAGATTGTTGTGGGTTTCCCCGGAATTGTCTGTGAAACCGTCGATAACAGCCCTTGTTCCGGGGTGTTCGTTGAGATAGGCCCCGAGGTCGTCGACCCTTTCCTTGAATTTCCCTGAAATATCAATTTGATAAGGTTCGTATTGAATATTGTAGGGGCGGTACATGGCAATGTGGGAAGTGTCGCTGCGGTAGTACCCGGTAAGGGTGAGCTCCACGCGCCGGTTGCGGCTGCGGCCGCTTTCAGTGGCATTGGAGACCAGAGGACGCGACTCTCCATAGCCCATGGATTTGATACGGTCCGGAGAAATGTTGAACTGCATGATGATCAGCTGCTTGATCGTGTCGGCCCGCATTTGAGAAAGCTGCGTGTTGGCGGTTTCGTCCCCCACGTCGTCGGTGTGGCCTTCGACAATGGCCATGGACTGGGGGTTGTTCTGCAGCAGGCGACCGATGCGCAGGACCTTGTCCTGGGTATAGGGGTCGATGGCGACCTCGTTGCTGGCAAAGGTCAGATTGGTCTTCATGTAAAGGGGGATGGGGCACCCCATGGCGTCGGTGGCCACACCCCGGGGAGTGCTGGGGCAGTCGTCACAGATGTCGAAAACGCCATCCTTGTCGCTGTCAACATTCTGGGAAACGCCCAAACGCTGCACCGCGGAGTCAGGAACGCGCACCTGGGCATTCTGGACCTGCACAGTGCCGCTGTTCGATGCCTTGGCACTCAACGCCGGTGAAGTCTCTGGAATTCCGGAAAAAGACGCGGGAGTGAAGTGAGAACAACCAGTCAAAGAGACAGCGAGAACCAAGAGAATCCAAAGCTTTTTCATTGCAGCACCCCACAAGACTCTGCACCATTTGCCAACCAATTCCTCAAAAATGTCCAGCCGTCCCCTGGACTATCCACAGCCACAGTTGTTGCAGGTCCCCTTGGACGCGGACCTTAGGGCTTATCGAAAGGCCGTCCTGGCCTCATTCGTGAACTTGTCGCCTGATTGGCGGCACTCCCAGCCATTGAACAGGAAAATGGAGAATCGTCGCAAAGATGCCTGTCTCATGAGCAGCGGACTTATCCAAGGTCCGCCCCCCAGTCATGAAACAGGCGCTTCAGAACTCGATCCATTCCCGCAGAGAAATGGACAGGGAACAAAAACTATTGATTTCAAAGAATAATTCAGTTCTCAAATCCATGTTTAATTATACTATACTACAGTATTATATTTTTGCAATATATAATTCCAAGAATTTTAGTGTTAAATAAATACTAAACAAAATCTAGAATTATATAAAAGTGATTTTTACATGCATCTCCAGGGCTGTTTGCTGTCGCTTCCAGCAACTAATACCCCCTATTCTTATTTTTGCATTCCATAGGTCACTTGTTGCATCGGAGTGAACAGTTCAACAATCACTTTAAGCGTTTCACTCTTTCATAAGCTCTTGCGCCTCTTGCCAGAAGACTGCGAATCAGTTTACTCTCTCAGGCGTCATATTACTTGTTGAAATAGTGGTGGGCCTGGGTCATTATCCCGGGCAGTGGGGAAGTATCGATTGGAATTGGAGTCACCGGCCTCTGGGGGATTCCGGTGGATTCGGGCAACGCCTACCCTTGTTCAAAGGCGCCCTGCTCCATGGAACATCTCCCGGACGAGGCAGCAATCGTGATTACTAATATCGTCCGACAACGGACCATTGATACCATGGCGTTCAAAGCCAAGTTGTTTTCGGGGGGTTGTTGTGAGTAAGCCGTACACATATTCAAAAGAGCACAAGGAGTGTGCGATCATGAAATCACTCATGCACTTGCCCAATATCCTCAGACTCGCGCTGATCACTCTTTTCGCCCTTGCCGTTGTCGGTTGCGCCGCCATGCACCAAGCTCAACAGCCAGCTCCCGCTCCCGAAGTCGCTGCTTCGCAACCCGTGGAATCCGCTCCCCCCCCACCTACTCCGGAACCCGCGGCTCCAGTCGAGGTGGCCCTGGCTCTTCCCCTGAGCGGTCCTTATGGCGTCATCGCCTCGAAGATCAGCCAGGGCGGCGAAGCCGGACGCAATACCTTGCAACAAAGGGGGCAGGTGGTTAACCTGCACATCATCGATACCGACAAGCCGGACTGGCTGCAGCAGCTGCAGCAACTGCCGGACAGCGTGAAAATCGTGGGCGGCCCCTTGCGGCCGGACCGCTTTGCCAACGTTGTTCAGAGCGGGCTCAACAAGAAGCTGGCCTTTTTCACATTTCTCCAGGACCTGGGCAATGCGGCCGAAGGCCGGGACGCCTGGCGGTTTTTCAGCAGCCCCTATGACCAGATGCGCACCCTGCTGCAGATGGCGCGCAAAGAGTTCTCCATCTACAACGTGGGCGTGCTCTACCCTGAGGAGCCCTTTGGAAAGCGCATCGTCCAGTTGTTCCTTGAGGAGGCCAAGAAAGAGGGCATCAACGTGTCCGCCATGCAGTCCTACCCCCCTGAGGATCCGTTGCGCTGGAGCGAAATCGTGGCGGCCCTGCTCTACTCCAACAAGGAAGCCCCCATCGATGCCGTGTTCCTACCCGATGTCTGGTCCAAGGCGGAAATGCTCGTGCCCTACATCTTCTATCACCAGCGCGAGGACCTGATCATCATGGGCTCCACCTTATGGGGGCAGACCCTGACCAAGGAACGCAACGTGGACATCCACAACTTCAGGCTTTCCATCTTTCCGGCCACCTGGTGGAGCGAGGGCAACACCATGGCGGCGCGCGAGCTTCGCAAGGCCTACCCCAACGAGGAGCCCAACTTCTGGGAAGTGCTGGGGTTTGACTTTGTCCGGTTCGCCACCCGCATGAACTCACTGCCAGCGGCCTGGACCCCGGAGCAGGTGAACCAGCACATCCGCTCCGCTCAGAATCTGGAATGGAGCATGGCTCCCATTTCCTGGAGCGACACGGGCATCGCGAAACAGGACATGTTCCTGTTCACCCCCAGCAATGGCGGCATGCGCCCCGCGGACATGCAGGACATGCGCCAGCGCCGCCAGGCGGTGAAAGCGCGCCTGCAGTACTAACCATCCATAAACGCAGAGTATCTTCTCCGGGGGGACCCTTTCGAAAGGTTCCCTCCGTTTTTTATTCCTCGATGTGCACCAAGCAGGATGACCAACCCCGTCCGCAACGCCTTTTCAAGTCTTTAGAGCATTTAACGCTTGAAATGCTCTAAACAACAACGCCCCCGCCTTTTGAACAAAAGGCGGGGGCGTTGTACCTTGAAATGATCAGGAGCCGTCAGTACAGATTTTTGAGCAACTCGTCGTTGGTGGCGGCGCCTCTGCTCACGTTTCGGGAGACACTGACCGCTGCCGATGCATCGCCACTGCCATCGTCGGGCGCGTTTCTGGCAGTCGCATCCCCGAAAACATTGTAATCGGAGTCTCCAGTCCAGTAATTCGAGCCGTTCTTGGCGAGCTTGAGCTCGGGCGGGGGCGTGAAGTCCTCCACCGGATAGTTCGGCTCCACGTCCAACCGGTAGGAGAGCCATATGGGCAGAGCCGCGTGGGAACCGGCCTCGTAGTGCCCCATGGGGGTCAGTTGGTCAAAGCCAACGTACACGCCGGTGAGAAGATAGGGGGCGAAGCCGATGAACCATGCGTCGATCTCGTCGTTCGTGGTGCCGGTCTTTCCACCCACAGGGCGCTGCAGCACCCGGGCGCGGACGCCGGTGCCGCGCTGCACCACCTGTTGCAGAATCCTGGCCATCTTGAAGGCCGTGGCCGAGGAAATGGCGGGTACTGGTTCGGGGGCGGAACGGAATATCTCCTCGCCCCACGCGCGCTTGATGGAAAGAATGAAACGCGGCTTGATGTAGGAGCCATCCCTTGCAAACGCCGAGTAGGCCTGGATCAGATTTATGGGCCGCAGAACCTGGGCGCCCAGGCAAATGGGCAGATACGGGGGAAACTCCCCTTCCAGGCCGAGATCCCTGGCTCGCTTGATGACGTTCTTGATGCCCATATGGGCGGAGATGCGGACAGTCACCACGTTCTTGGAGCGCACCAGCGCGTTCTCCAGGGTCATGGGGCCGCTGTACTTGCTGCCGTAGTTCTTGGGCGCCCAGTTGCCGAAGGAAATCGGGCTGTCATAGACAATGGACGAGGGGGTGTAACCGCTGTCCAGAGCCAGGGAATAGACAATGGGCTTGAAGGAGGAGCCGGGCTGACGCCTGGCCTGGGTGGCCCGGTTGAACTGGCTGGCCTTGAAATCGAATCCGCCGGCCAGGGCCATGACCTTGCCATTGCGCGGATCCATGGATACCAGCGCGCCCTGAACCTTTGGCCATTGCTCCAGGTTCAGCACCAGGCGTTTCTCGGCATTGGACTTCGGAGGGGCGTTTTTCTGGCGCAAGGGGTCCTTTTCCACCTTGGTCCAAACCACGTCTCCGGTCTTGACCACATTGGTGGGGGAGCCGTGGCGGGTCCAACTCATGCTGCCGGCGGTGATTATCGCCTCGCGGTCACCCACCATGGCCAGGGCGCCATCCTTGTTCACATCCAAAACCAGGGCCTGGACCCACTCGCCCGGAGGCAGGGTGGGCGCTTCCGGAGCGGATGCGGCGAGGAAATCCGCAAACTCCGAGGGATTCAAGGACGTGTCCGCGCCTCTCCAGCCACGGCGCTTGGTGGATGCCAGGAGCCCCTCGCGAAGGGCCTTCTCACCGGCCTCCTGGTGCTCGAGATTCACGGCCGTATAGACATGCAGGCCGGATTCGTACACCGCGTCCTCGCCGTAACGGTCCAGGACAATGCCCTGGCGCCGCATATTCTCCTCGGACAGATAGTCGATGAGCCAGCGGCGTACCTCTTCCAGGTAGTACGCGCCGAGCTTCCACGTTGGTTCGGGCATGGTCTTGTAGACCATTTCCTGCGCGCTGGCGTCGTCGTACTCCTGCTGGGTGATCCACCCCAGCTCGAGCATGCGCCCCAGCACGTAATGCTGCCGGTTCCTGGCCATCTCCGGATGGTGAAAGGGGTTGAAGGTGCTGGGCGCCTTGGGCAACCCGGCGAGAATGGCGGCTTCGGCAAGGGTTATATCATCGATATGCTTCCCGAAATAGGTTCTGGCGGCCGCCTCGACCCCGTAGGCACCGGCGCCGAAAAACACCTGGTTCAGGTAGATGGTGAGGATTTCGTCCTTGGTCAGGAAGTTTTCCAGCTGATAGGAGAGGATCGCTTCCTTGAGCTTGCGTTCGTACTTCTTTTCCGTGGTCAGCAGCAACTGTTTGATGATCTGCTGAGTGATGGTGCTGCCGCCCTGCACGATCTCGCCGCTCTTGATGTTCATGATGAACGCGCGGCAGATGGCGGTGAGATCCAGCCCCTCGTGCTGGTAAAAGGAGCTGTCCTCAGAGGCCAGGAACGCCTTGCTCAGATAGGGGGGCATGTCCTCCAGCTTCACCAGGAAACGCTTTTCGCGGTACAGATAGCCCAGCACCTGCCCGTCGTTGGCATACACCGTGGTGACGAGGCTGGGGTTGTAGTCCTTGATCTGCGTGATATTGGGAAGCTCGCGTGAGGCGTAGACATAGAGCCCGACAAGTCCTATTGCCACGGCCATCAGCACGGAAAAGAACATGGCAAGCAACACATTGACAAAATAGAAATATTTCATGGCAGCCGGCGTTTTGGACTTAGGTATAGGCACAATGCGTAAACTTGGCCCATCTCCTGAACGGACCAGAATACGCTCCTCTTTTTTATCGTTGTGCTGCGCCATTGAAGACCTCCCCCCGGATGGTCTGAGGGGCTCAGACCAGGGACGACGCGATTGAATCATTACAGGAAAAGGCCTGGAGTGGCAATGCCTGGCGGGAAAATACAACAATCATGAATGCCCGCTTCCGGCATCGCCCCCGAGCTTTTTCCTGCGCATCGGCCGCCTCCGGGCAGCTTCCTTATCGGCGTGCCCAATAAATGCTTAAGAGGTGGGGCGTGACTCCCTAATGCCTCTGTTCGGAGGCGTCCTTCTCCTAGGGGATTTCTTTCAAATATCGTTCCATCCAACGCAACTTGCCCGAGATAACATCCAGGGCATTCTTCTGTTCTGTCGCAAATTCACGCAACATCTTTTTCTTCCACTCGATCTCCGTGGTCAGCAGATCGAGATGAGGCTTCACGTAGCTGTCGAAATCCTTCATCCACTGCTCGAGTTTGGCTTTTTCCATGGAGCGCAGCAGCATCTCCGCCTTTGCCGAGACCGTGATGGACTTGCGCCCCTTTTCGAGCCCCTTCCGGATGTCCGGCGCGAGGAGGGCGTTCACCAGGGCCTTGTCCAGCTCGCGCTCATTGGCCCAGGTTCCGTCGGGCAATGCCACCTGGAAGCTCTTGTCGTTGAGCTGCTTCTCGATGCCCTCGATCTCCACGTTGAGCGCCGAGACCTGTTCCCTGAGCCCGGCCTTGGAGACCTTGCCCAAGGGAAGAACGAACTCGTAGGTTCCGCTCTTGAGCTGCCCCTTCACATCCGCAAGCAGTTTCCGCAGATTGTCCAGGTGCTCCTGGACAGCCTTTTCATCGGCCCACTCCTGGCTTGCCGCACCGTCTCCCAGGTTGAGATCGGAGCGCATTATGGCCACCAGACCAGCCTTGAAGTTCTTCTTTAACTCCGCGGCCTCGGTTTTGAACCGCTCCATGTCGCCCTTGAGCTTGTTGCGGCTCGTAGGCCCCAGGTGGGGCAGCACCACGACATAGTCCCCGGCCTTGATCTCGGCCCTGGTCTTGTCGATGCGTTCCTGAAGCAGTTCCGCGTTCTTCTGCAGCCGCGCCCTGTCCACCAGTCCGTAGGTGGGATGATGAATGACGAAAGCCCCCTGCTCCATTCTTTCCTTGAGCTCGAGTATGGCCTTGTCCTGCGCCTGAATCCGCTCCTGCAGGGCGTTTCGCGAGATCATGCCAACACCGGCGATGGGGAACTCGTGCTTTCCGCCCTCCAGGGCTTCCAGCTCCGCCTTGGACTGGGCCCTGGCAGCCTCCCGGCGATCGAGCAACAGATCCATGGTGACAAATCCTTGACGCGGGACATGGATCATGTCGTTCATTTCCTGGATGAGCTGCCATCCGGTGAGCACGGTGCGGTCCATGAGTTCGGACCTGTTCGCGAACTCCTGTTTGAGCCGCTCCTCCGCGGCTGCCAGGTCCTGCAATCTGTTTTCAAGGAGCTTTTTGTTGTCCTCCAGATGTGCGAGCTGCAACTTGGCCTGTCGGTCCAGTTCCTGCATGGCGTTCTTGCAAGTCTGCAACTCATCGTTCAACGGCATGAGAATGTCGTTTGCATTGATGCCCCATACTGGAGAGGCAAAGGAACAGGTCAGGCATAGCGAAAAACAAAAGAGAAACAACCGGCAGGAATTCTTCGCTCGCAACATACCCCCTCCGTAGTGTTTGCGAAGACAGAGGCCTCATGGTTCGTTGACGGAAGCAAGGACCCATGAAGGCGGCTTGCAGATGCAAATACGAATGACTAGATTGGCCTGATAATGTTTGGAAAACAATACCCTATTTTTTACCACTATGGTATTATTTTTTTAACAATCTTCACCGCTTTCGCGGTGCTCTTTCCGCATGGCGCCTCCGGTGCGGAGTTCAAGACGTTCAGGGAGTTCAAAACGTATCCGCCGGTGGAGCTGCGCCCCTTCAGGAGCTTGCCAAAATTTCAGGACCAGGATTTCACCACCTTCCCGGACGCGAAACAGGGGAAGTTCGCGCCACTGGATCCGGAATTCAGGGAGTACGATGACAGCTACGGGGACATGTCACCCCCGGATGTCACGCTTCCGGAGTACAACACGCCGAAATACGGCACCTACTCCCCGCTCCCCCAGGTAAAGGAGGGACCCTACCGCCCCGATGACATTCCGGCCTTCAGGCCGTTCAAGCCCATGGACTGATGCAGGTTTGAAGGAAAGTTTAAAAATTTATACCCACCCCCCTTGCCTAAGGGCAAAGGAAGGTTTATTTGTATCTTTCAAGGCGGGGAAAGCCCTCGCCTTTTGTTCTTTGAAATGGGGGCGCACTGGTTTCGACGGGGATGATGAAACCAAAGTCGCAGGCCGAGGCGCCGCTGGCCTCGTTAAAAGCGGCAACATAAATAATCGCCAACAACGATTACGACTACGCTCTGGCTGCTTAAAGCGGCCTAGTCGTACGGGTCGACGCCTGATAAGCCCGTACGGCACACTTCATCAGGCTGGTGATCAGCGTCCGCCTGTCGCGCTGTGATCGAGACTTCAGATAGGCTTGCTGTGCGATGCCCGGGCAGGGGCGAGTCGCATACGCGAGATTAATACCTGTCCTAAGCCTGTAGACGCTTTGCGCGGAGCATTCTCGGACGGGGGTTCGATTCCCCCCGCCTCCACCATTCAGAGACAACCTGCTGATTTTATTGGGTGTATATCACCCAGGTCCGAACTGTAGACCCATTTGGTACAAAGTGATGGTACAAAATGAGGTCAGAACCATGGGCATCGGCAGGTCTCCTTCCTATCTTGTCAGACAAAACCAAATCCTCTATTTCCGCCTTTCGGTTCCTTCCGAGCTTCAGCCTAGGCTCGGGAGGTCCGCCTTCAAGTATTGCTTCCCCAAACAGATATTTAGTTTAGCATTATTGCGGCCTGTTACGAGGGCACAAACAATCCATTGCACAAAATATTTTTTGTGCTAAAAGAATTTTGTACAAAAGAATTTTTGCAAAATGATCCGTTGTCCCAAAAATTGGAGGATCCCATGCGCAACATCGCCGGACCGCCTGTGGAAGGGGAGAATTTCTTCGGTCGTGAGGCCGAGATAGAGATTATGCTGGAAACTCTGCAGGACCAGAATGTTCTGTTGTTGGGGCCCAGGCGCATTGGCAAAACCTCCTTTGCCCGGGCTGTCATGCGCAGATTGCAAGACCAAGGCTGGCGGGTCATCGAGTGCAATGTCGGCAAATGCTCCAGTGAAAAGGATTTTACCGGGAAACTGATCCGCGCCATCAAAGACGTAACCCGTTCCTGGCCTGGCAGGCAGTGGGACGCCTTACGTCAAAATGTCACTGGCTTTCTCAACCGTATAGAAGCAATAGGCGGAACAGTTCCAGGGGGCGGAGGAGCAAAGCTAGGATTGCGCCAAGGGGCGGAAAAGGAACCTCTGACGGTCGCCCTGGAGGCCTTGCGTGAACTTGGAAAAACCCAAGAACGCTGGCTGCTGTACATCGATGAACTGCCCATCATGCTGTACAACATACTTGGAAAAGATGGTACGGATGGCTGCAAGGCTTCTGAAGCCGTCGACAAGGTACGCAATTTTCTTGCATGGCTCCGGTATGAAGCCCTGGGCGCAAGTGCGGCCCAGCGTTGGCTCATTACCGGATCCGTGGGCCTGGACACCCTGGCCCAGCAAAACAAAATTTCCGACATGATACAGGGCATCAAGCACGAAACCCTCCAGCCTTTCAGCAAGGCCGAGGCCGTGGCCATGCTGCAAAAACTGGCCGCAACCTATTCTGAAGTCGGCATGAACGAACAAAATGCCCAAGCACTTGTGGAAGCGGTTCAATGGCCGCAGCCCTATTATTTGCAATTGGTGTTCAATCACCTGCGTACATTGAGGCGCAGCAAAGGCTTGCCTGCGGCCGAGCTCATCGAGGCGGCCATTGAAGAGGCCCTGCGCCCCGGGCAGGATAATGATTTGCATCACTGGCGCGATCGTTTGTTTCTGCAGCTGGGGCGCAGGAACGGTGGCCATGCCTCTGCCCTGCTATACCGGGCGGCCCGGATTCCGGAGGGGGAACGCCCCGAGCTTTTGTTTACCACACTGCAGGAGCGCATGCCTGATGACGACGAGGACACGCAACGAGAGCTGTTCAGCTCGTTGCGGGATATTTTGATTCGCGACGCCTACTGGTGGGAGGAGGAGCGGGACAACGTGCGCCGGTACCGTTTCCGTCTCGAGCTGTTGCGCCGCTGGTGGGTTCGAAAAGGTAGAGTATGACATCACCGAATATGCACACGGTACGGTTTTACAACCCGGATTGGCTCAGCGACGAGGACCTGAAGGCCGGCTTTGTGGCCAGGGGCGCTCTTTTTGATCAGCTGCGCGACGATCTGCGCCGCACCCCTCTGCAGGGAACAGCGCAGCATTATCTGCTGGTGGGAGTCCGGGGCTCGGGCAAAACCAGCCTTCTCAAGCGCCTGGCAGTGGCCATCCGCGAGGAGGACGACCTCGGAGACCACCTCATCGCCCTGTCCTACCCCGAAGAGCTCTACGAGGTGAAAGACCTGGCCGATTTCTGGCTGGCTTCCTGCCACGCTCTGGAGGAGGCCCTGGACCAGAGCGGGCAGTACAAGGACGCCGATGATTTGGCGGAACAGCTGGAAACAGCCACAAGCAAAGGCTTTGACAACCTTCATGACGACACCTGGCTGCGGCTGCTCAAGGCCTTTTGCTCCCGCCTGGAGCGGCGGCCAGTGCTGCTTGTGGACAACCTGGACCTGGTGCTCCGGCGTATTGCCAAGGAGGGGCGCAAGACCAACGTTGCCAACCCCCCGGCCTACTGGGCCTTGCGGGAGGCCCTGTCCATTGAGGACGCCCCTGTACTTATTGGCGGTTCGGTGCGGCTCTCCGAGCCGTTCACGGATCATGACAAGGCGTTTTACGACTTTTTTGTGCCGCACCGCCTGGGCAAACTGTCCCTCGAGGATGTGCAACTAATCTTCGACCATCTGGCCGAGGTTCATGGCGACAGCGGAGTGAAAGAGCGGATTCGGAAGCAGCCCGGCCGGGTGCGGGCGCTCTACGACATGACCGGCGGCAATCCCCGAGCCCTGAATCTGATCTTCGAGCTGTTGCGCCAGGGGCCAGGCAGCCGGGCAGTGGATGACTTCGAACGGCTCATGGACTTGACCACGCCCTACTATAAGGCGCGGTTCGACGACCTGGCCGACCAGGCCCAGGTGGTCATGCACGCCCTGGCCCTTGCCAAACGGAACTACACGGAGCACGGATTCGGCCATACCGCGGCAGAAATCGCCGCGCAAACAGGCCTGGACACCCGCAAGGTCTCGGCCCAGCTCGAGCTTTTGGTGGATCAGGGCGTGGTGGAGAAAAGCACGGCAGAAAAGGGGCGCGTCCAATACCGGGTGGCGGAGCAGCTGTTCCGTTTGTGGCTGCAAATGCGCAGCACCCGCCGCGTGCGCCAGCAGGTGGTGGGCCTGGCCGAGTTCCTGGAGGCCCTGTACGACCAAGAGGAGATCGAGGCCATACTCCAGGCAGAGCTGGCCAATGCCAGGCCAGGCAGCCACCATGGCCGGGCCATGCTGTACATGATGGTCCGGGATTCCCTGTCCCGCCCCGGGGACAATCGTTTTGTCCAATCCTGCGCCGCTTCCGAGGTCCTACGCGGAGGGCGCCATGGCGGTCCATCCTTTGACGAGTCCTTTGCCCGGGGCGATCTGTCCCCGGACGTGCATGCGCTTTTTGAGTGCAAAAAGGCCCTTGCCGGCTGCCTGCCCCGCTTGCGGCGTTTGCGGCCCGACGCTCCAGCCCTGGTGCAGGCATTGCTGGGCGCGCTCTGCCTACCCATGGCAGAAAAGCAGGCCAGTGTGGAACGCCTGGCTGATAGAACCACGGCCAGGGACGAACTCGAGCGTGTGCTTCCCTTGCTGGAAGCCGAACGCCGAAATCTGCTGCGCGAAGGCCTGACTGACGAGGATGTTGATCTTTTCTATGAGTTACGGAGCCAAGGCAGGCTGTCCTTGGAGCACATCGAACCCGAGGCCTTGGAACTCAAGGTGGACAAAGATCCTGAATCCCCTCTGCTCTTGCTGGTCTGGAAACTTTTAGGCGCCTGCCGCATTCCTCTGCCCACAGAGGACATTGCCCGGGCCTGGCTGGACTGGGGCAAGGCCCGTTGGCCAGAGGCGCCCTGCTCCCAGTGGGCTGCAATAACCAGGAGTATGCGCCGGGCCAAGTGGTTTGCTTTGGCTGAGGAGGCTCTAAACATAGCTTTTTCCAGGGGTGATTGCGCCAGGGCCTGGTACGAAAGAGGAGCATTGATATACGATGATCCTGCCCGGTACGAAGAGGCCGAGACGGCTTATCGCCAAGCCATGGAGCTTGACCCAAGCGATGCCTGGTCGTGGAATGGTTTGGGCATTCTGCTGTCCGATGATCCTGCCCGCTACGACGAGGCCGAAGCGGCCTATCGCAAGGCCATGGAGCTCGATCCGACCGATGCCGACTATTGGAACAACTTGGGTTATTTGCTGGCCGATGATCCCGCCCGCCACGACGAAGCCGAAGCCGCCTATCGCAAGGCCATTGAACTCGATCCGACCTATGCCGCCCCGTGGAACAATTTGGGCAATCTGCTGTCCGATGATCCCGCCCGCCACGAGGAAGCCGAAGCCGTCTATCGCCGGTCCCTAGAATTCGATCCGACGTTTGCCGTCGCATGGAACAACCTAGGCATTCTGCTGGCAGGAGTCCCTGCCCGTATCGAAGAGGCCGAGGCAGCCTATCACAAGGCCATTGAGCTTGATCCGACGTTTGCCTCCCCGTGGAACAACTTGGGCATTCTGCTGGCCGACGACCCAACACGCCATGACGAGGCGGAAGCCGCCTATCGCAAGGCCATGGAGCTCGATCCGACCTATGCCTCCCCGTGGATTATGTTGGGCAATCTATTGTTCAATGATACCACTCGTCGCGACGAAGTAGAAGTCGCCTATCGCAAAGCCATGGAGCTCGATCCGACCTATGCCCTCCCGTGGTACAACCTGGGTATCCTACTGGCCAAGGATCCTGCCAGCCGCGACGAGGCTGAAGACGCCTATCGCCAAGCCATTAAACTCGACCCCACTAATTTCGGTGCGCGCTTTAGACTCTCTCAACTTCAATGGCAACGGCTGCTTGCCCCTTGCAAAGACGCTGTGGCCAACGCTGACTGGACAACCGCACGCGAGGCTTTGGCGGAACTGACAAGCGATGGGCGGGACTTTCAGGAGTGGCTGGTGCGAGACGAGTTTGTGGAGGACATTGTCCGCGTTGCGCTGCTGGCTGGCAATGGTGCGCAATTGCTGGAGATCATGCGCGACCTTGGGTTTGAAAAAATCGCGGCCCCGCTTCTCTATGCCCTGGACGCGGCCATCAAGGGCAATGCGGACAAACTCGCGGCCATCGAGCCCGAAGCCCGCGAGGCCTCGCAAAGGCTTTTCCAGCGCTTGACCGCGCCCGCTGAACCAGAGGAATAATGGACTGGAAACAACCTTGAAAAGGTGGCTTCGATTCTTCCGGCCATTGGAAATCAGGCGTTTTCCTTCCTCCATCCCCCGCGTTTTCCTGTCTCTCCTCTGGACATCTCCTTAAAAATACCTATTGTAATATCATGGAATTAAACCTTTTTCAGGGCGCAACGCCCTGCTCCGGAGGTGTTCCATGGAGATCAAACGCATTCTCTGGCCCACGGACATGTCGGATGAAGCAGCCGAGGCCCTGCCCTACGTGGCCTCCCTTGCCGAGAAGTATGGAGCAAAGGTCATCGTGCTGCACGTGCAGGAGAATCTCGACCGGCTCTCGCATTTCTCCGAAAGCCTCAGCCTCGATGACGTTGAGAAACTCCGCGAACGGTTCATCGGGAGCACGAAGACCCTGTTCCAGAAGCTCTGCGACAAGCTCGGGGAAAAGTGCGCCGACTATGAAAAGCGTGTGGAGACCGGCGACGCGGCCGTGAAGATTTTGGAGACCGTGGACAAGGAGAAGATCGATCTCGTGGTCATGGCGACCCACGGCTACGGGGGCATCAAGCGCTTTGCCTATGGCAGCGTGGCCAACAAGGTCATGCAGCACTCCAACGCGCCTGTGCTCGCCATCCGGTTGAAGAGGTAGAACAACCAGGGAGCAGCGCCCTTTCAGGCCGCACTGGCGGCCCCGGACTGTCTGGCAGCGGGCAGCAATGGATTGTGTACTTTTTCGAGAGCCCCCCACGCAGGGGAAGAGGGGCAGGAGTAAAGTCAGGCATTGCCAGGTGTGATGCCCGCCAGTGGCCTTTTGTCGGACCCGAAACTCGTGTCGCGTCCGTCATGTATATACCTTAGAGCTGCGTGTATACGACACTAGAGCATTTTAACTTTCATTTTGTATATACCCACAAGATCTAAACCAGCCCTGAGCATCTTTTGCGAGAACGAAGCTCAGGGCTTTTCCAACAGCGTCAAAGAGCTCTTCATGTGTCCTGGCTTTCATTCCTTTCAGCAGTTCCTTTACTTTGCTCCACATCTTTTCAATAGGATTTAGATCTGGGCTATAAGCCGGTAGAAACCGATAAGAAGCCTGCTTGGCTTCAATGGCAGCGTAAGCATCCTGGGATTTGTGGGCTGAGAGATTGTCCATGATGACGATATCGCCAGGGCGTAGAGAAGGTGCAAGCACATCTTTGATGTAAGCATCGAACATCTTTCGATCTACCGCCCCAGGAAAGACAATACTCTCAGTTGAGCCATCAAGGCGCACCGAAGAAAGTACGGTTAAGGTTTCCCAACGGCCGCACGGGGCAGAATCATGACAACGCTCCCCATGGATAGAGCGTCCATACAGTCGTGTCATATTTGTTTTTACGCCTGATTCATCAAGAAAAATCAAGGAGTTCACATCCACAGTCCGTTGGAATTCCACCCATTCAAGCCTAGACTTGACTATATCCTCCCGATCCTGCTCGCTTGCTCGCAGAGTTTTTTTTGAAAGCAAAACCAAGAGATTTAAGAATTTTATGAATTGCAACAAGTGAGCACTGCTTTCTGAAGTGCTGCCGAATCTCCTCCAGGGTGAGGTCCACATTTTCGAGGAGAAGAGCTGTCAGTTCTCGACGCTCATCTTCAGAGAACATTGACGTTCTGTGACCGCGCTGTCGGGCTTCCATTCGTCCGTCTCGTTCAAATTCCCGGATCCACCGACTCACGCTATTTAGATGATACCCCACAATCTCGGCGATTTGCCGCCGTGGGAGTCCTGCCTCGTAAGCCCGTATAGCTATAGCCCGTACATCCTTGTTTGCTGTTTTCATGCAAGTCAGTCTAGAATATTTTTAGATAATTTGAAAGTTAAAATGCCCTAGAGGCGTTCGGAAGACCGCCCCGCCGCCTGCCGTGGCGTGAGCAAGCCGAAAACCGCGTTTTGGCGAAGCAATCCTATGCTGGAAATATAGCAGATACATTCAGCGGGCATCACACCAGGGGCGAAAAAGAGTATTCAAAACCTTCATGGCCGCGAACTCGCTTGCCATGCATTCATCATCCCAAGTACCAGAGCATTTTCCTTATAATTCCCGGCCAGGCAGTGCGACCCCACCGACAGATGCAATTCTGTCACACCCTTGTCCGTTCCCTGCCCTCTGCCCGGCAGTTTCCCTGGCAGGGGCGGTTGCGGGCTCGCACTGCCTCGCATTTCGTACGCTGAAAGCCGGAGCTACCACACGCCCTTTGGCACTGGCAGCCTCTGATTCACCCGCGCCTGGTCAAAGCGGGTCTTTTCCTGCGGCGTCCAAGGTCTGGGGGCGCTCAAACCTTTCCCGGAGATGTCCGTAACGGTCCCGGGCACGCTCAGCTCCACCTGATTCTTGGCCGTTGCCCCACCCTTGAGAGCCGCCAGCATGCCCTCGAGCTTGTTCACTTCGTCCTTGGCCCGCTTTTTGGCCTTCTCCGCCTTGGCGGGGCCGGCATCATTTTTTCCTTTGCCCCCGTCTCCTCCACAACTGCTGCCTTCCGCCCCTATGGAGGAAAACGTCAGACCCAGCGTCAGGAGAGCAACAACGAGGTATGCGATGCAATTCTTGATTTTCATTGTCTCGCTCCTTATTGACACTGGTATGTACCCAGGAGCTTTTCATACTCCCTGGCCTGGGCTTGCAATTGCTTGGCTTCCGCATGTTGCCCCACTCCCCGTTTTTCCATAAAGGCCAGGTCCAGCCGTCTCACTGTTTCCTCGATCTGCTCGCAGAGCTCCCGCTTCTTGGCGGGCGTAAGTGCCGGTGCAGCCTGCTGCGCGGGTTGGCCGGAAGCAGAGACGATCAACGGCCCGTCCGCATACAACCCATGCACCTCGTGCCCTGAATCCACGGCGGAAGCGAACTCGGTGCCACGAATCCCCAAGGTGAGTTGCGGAGTTTCCACCTTGAATCCCGAGGAGTTCAGTTTCTTGATGGCTCCCGTAAGCAGACCCAGGGTGCCCTTGATAAGCCGTACAAAAAAGACGGGCTTTTGGTTCCGTTCCATGAACACGTCGGCAAGGTCGCAGTTGCTGTCAGCGGCCAGGGTCAGAATCGTTTTGTCCTTGAACATGATCTGCACGCGGGAAGCAGGCCCGGTGGCTATCCTGTCCTTGTCGTTCACCACCATTCCCACCTTGGCGGGTTGCGCGGCCCCGCCCCTCATGATGTTCACCTGACCTCGTGATTCCTGGACCCAGCCCACGGCCCCGGCGGCCATCACCACGCCGCTGGACGCGATAATACAGATCAGGGCGATCAGGAAAACAATATGAAGACTTCTGAAATGCACATCTTGCATAGTTCTCCCCCTTAGAAAAAATCGTTAACAAGTTGTCTAATTATCTCAACGGATTACACATTATAATACATTTTCTAATATGTGGACGAACTTGTCAACCATACAAATGAACAAGCCGGAACAACGCAGAGGGAGCGGTTGCAATTCCCTAGAATCATAGGTGAAGTCCCGGGATATCCAGAATACTTCCCAAAACGGACAAGGAGGAAACGCACGGAGAAAAATTCTTTATTCCAATGGGTTCCCTCGTAAAGTCATGATCCTTCCATTCTACAAATACATCCTCCCGACCTGGCTGTTCACTTCCCGTTCCGTTGTTTTGCCCATGGAAAGCTTGAAATTCCAGGATTGCTCCGTGCTGTTAATCCGGATCACCTCTTCCGGGCAGATGTCCACGCAGCGCAGACAGGCGATGCACAGAGCCGGATCGGCCAGCCCTTTGACATGGTCCATTGCCTTGGTGGGGCATGATTCCTCGCAAAGACCGCACATGGAACAGGTTTCCGCCCCACGATGGGGCAGTTCCGTCACCACCTTGAATCTGTACTGTTCGAATGCGTCCAACTGCTCATCGGTGAAGGCTCCTTTCTCGAGTTCCGATATGGTGTTCCTGTCCCAGCCGCTGAACCGATCATAGGTTGCGGCCGTGTATTCCCGAGCCAGGGTGAATTCCCGGCTGTCGGGGCGCTGTGGAAAGGCTTTCCACCCCCCGAGGTTGTAGGTGTGCTTTCCAGGAAAATCGGCCGAAGACACAACCACGAAGCCTTGTTCCTCGAGAATCCGGGCCGTGGAATGGTGTGCCGGGTGCACCATGAAGCCGCCGAAGGTGAAGAACATGGCGCACTTCATACCCCCTCCTCTGAGAGTTTTCAGCCAGCCCCGCATCACTCTTGGGGCGCGTAACGAATGGATGGGAAATCCGAACACCACGGCATCGTAATCAGCCAGAGGGATTTCCCTGTTTCGGCTGTCCAACGTGGTGACATCGTGCAAATCCACTGAGGCATCCATGGCCTCGAACTCCTTCTTGATCACCCGGGCCATATGTCGCGTGTTATTGGTGGCGGAGAAATACACAAGCGCAATGTTCATGGTATGCACCTCTTTTGTTAGCATTACTAACAATCAGTTCAAAAAATATATGCTGCAATCAGGACTTATCCACGGCCAGTTGCTCGAACCTTGATAATTCGGTGAATGTTTTAGTAAACATTTCGATTTTGTGAGATGATTCATCGCCAAAGTATGTGCTGAACGTCTCGTACATTTTTTGATGGTGGAGTTCGTGATGATATGCCGCGTCCTTTCCATCGGATGTGAGATGAAGTTGTACGGCTTTTTGATCCGCGGGATTCTTCCTTTTTGTGACATACCCCTTAGTGACGAGTTTCCGGATGCGCTCGGACAAGGTGGGCTTTGAAATATCCAATTTTTCAGCCAGTTGCGTCAGACCGATGCCCTCGTTCAGCTCTATGGCCACAATGGTATGAATTTCCGCTGGAAAGAGTCGGTGCTTTTCACCAAAACACACGCCCTGGGCGTGCTCCTCGTTTACGGCGTCCACGAATTGCATCAGGACATCGAGCATGTGTTCGAATTGTTCTCTCTCGGAAACCATGAAGCCTTTGTAAGGATACCTAACAATCATGTCAACGCCCTGCCCTCAAGTGTTGCTTGAAATGATTCTTGAAACAAGGTTTACAAAGAGTTACTCGCGATTCTTTCAAGGCGTTTGGTAAATCGCGTGGAATCCATTGATAACATTCGGTTGTCTCGCCCTATTCAGGTTACCCTCCATGAATTCTTTCGAACCTGAATGCCTTCTTGATTATCAAGCTTCTGTCGTCATTTCTCGCCACATGTTGAGGGAAATAACACCCATACGCTTTCATCGAAATACCCGACAGACACGACAACATTGCACGGACGCCCAAAAAGGGTTTTTCCGGCAAACTGATCTTTGGCGAAAATCTGATGGAAATTTGCATGGGTTAGGCCCGCAACGGCACCAAGGACTGATCGGCCCCAGACCTCAACGTGAGAGTGGTGGCGAGTAAACAAGGCTAAATAATAAAGCTTTTGGCAGCAGAAAACTAATCATGGGAGCGGGCGGCCACTCCTCTGAATTGTTATTCTACTCGCCAGTGGGAAGATCCACGGTCATTCGCGTGTACACGCCCTCCAGGCTCTGGATCTCGATACGCCCCCCGTGGTCTGTGACGATCTTGTGGCACAGGAACAGGCCCAGGCCCACGCCGGTGGTGGCGCCACGGGTGGTGTAAAAGGGCTCGAACACACGCCTGGCCACATGCTCGGGCATGCCGCTACCGTTGTCCTCGAAGCTCACCCGCACCCTGGGGCCAATCTCGGACAGCACTGATGAGGCACGAATGATCAAGGATCTGAGCTGGTTCGACTTCTTATCCACCATGGCCTGACGAGCATTGAAGATGAGGTTGATGAACACCTGTTGCATTTCCGTAAAGTTGACAAGTATTTTCGGCAAATTGCCCTGAACTTTCACGATGGTCTCCACATCATGGATACGCAGGTCGTTTCCCGTTAGCTTCAGGCATTCCTGTAGAATATCCTCCGCCGATGCCAGGGTCTTGGTGGTGGTTTGCTTGCGTGCAAAGGACAAGAGCGAACGCACAATGTTTGCCACCCGTTCGGCCTCGTTCATGATATCCTCAGCCCAGGGGACGAATTCCTGATTCTCGGTGTCAATGATCAACTGGGCGTAATTGATGATCCCGTTTATGGGATTGTTGATCTCATGGGCGACTCCGGCCGCCATTTCTCCGATGGAGACCAGCTGCGCGGCGTGAATGCTTTCGCTCTGCAGCATCTTGTCATGGGTGATGTCAGTCAACATGCAGCCATACCCCCGAAGCTTTTGGGAATGGTCCAGGATGGGAAAGAGCATGACACTGAACACCCTGTGCTGCCCTCCCAGATCCAGGGTCTTCTCCTCGAGCCAGGGATCTGATTCCTTGAGCAGAATCTCATCGAGGTCGTCAAAAAAATCCAGCAATGTGTCCTTGAACAGAACCTGGTTCTCCCTGCCCTCCACCGCTCCCAAAGGGGTGAAGGTTTCCATGAACCTGTTGTTGGCCAGGATGAAGGCCTTGTCCAAATCCTTGAGAAAGACACTGCTGGGAGAGTTGTCCATGAGCCCTTGCAACCATTGGTTGCTGGACTCCAGGGCACGGACCGCGCTGGCAAGCTCCCCGTTGCGCTGGTCCAGATCATTGGTGCGCCGAAGAACCAGAGATTCCAAATGGTTGTGATATTTTCGCAACTCCTCCCTGGCGAGCTTCGCTTCCGATATATCATCCAAAATGGTGTCGATTCGGGTGAGCAGCCCCTGCTCATCGAACACTGGGCGGGCATGCATGCGTACCCACTTGGTGCTGCCATCCCTGCAAAGCATTTCTGTTTCAAAATTATGTACAATTTCGCCACTATACATTATTTCCATAAACGAATCCCGATCCTCTGGGCGGATATATATTTGGGTCCGCACGTTGGTGACAGACCCGAATAATTCTTCAGAGGATTCATAACCGAACAGTTTGAGCACGGCCGGGTTGACGCTCAACAACCGCCCCTCGGGGGTGGTCTGTACAATGCCTTCCGCCGCGTTTTCGAAAATTTCCCTGTAACGCCGCTCGGCCCTGGCCAGGGAATCCTGTTTCTGTTTCACGGTGTTGACCATTCTGTCGAAGGCCTCGGCCAACTCACCGAGCTCATCACTGCGGAACTGCTTGAAGGATGGCGCCGCCAACGCTACTCCGTCGCGCTCAACCTGGCGGATGTTTCGAATCAGATCGCGGATGGGACTGGAGAGAGCCCTGGCCAGGACAAAGGAGAGCCCCAGGGAAAAAACGATGCCGATAAAAACCAGGGCAAACATGCTTTGAAGAATTTTCGTCAGGTGCCTGTTGAGGGCAAGGAAGGTCTGGTCAAGCTCCTTTTCATATGAGGAAAAATCCTCATCGATGATTTTCAGCAACTCTTCCTCCCGGTCCTTGAACAACTTCAGGACATCCCCTTTGGGGGCCGGATGCGTCACCATGGAGAGTTTGAGGACACGCTTGGCAAAGATGTAGAAGGATTGAAAAGAGGCGTGTATCTCCTCGATGTCATCCCGCTTCTCGGGAAAGGCGTTGCTCAGCTCCCGCAACAGGCGGTAGAAGTCCCTCGCCTGCGAATCAAGATGCTTTTCCGCATCTTCGATGCTACGCCTGTAGAACATCACCTCATGCAGTATCTCTCCATGTATGGTGAGAACCAGCAATCTGGCGCGGTTGATCTTGTGTTCCTTGAAAAAGCGTTGCGACTCGATGGATTCCAAGGCGCTTCGGGTCTGAAATAGAATAAGCCCACTGGTGAGGCCGATGAGAATCAGCACCAGCACCACGGCGCCGAAGCTCAGCAGGAAACGTTCTCTAAGCTGCATCGCACGCGAACTCGATTGCTAATCGGAGATGACTCGAACAAGAAGCCAGCCAGTCTCCTCGAGCCGATGGGCTGAAAAATGCAATAACTTCCCCTTGATGGTCATATCAAAGGATCCTTTGTCCTTTATCACTTCCAGCATTTTGGAAAGGGCGAGTATTTCCTGATCCGAGTTGTTGGAGAGCTTGAAATCCTCTGAGGCATGCACGTCCTCCTTGACATCCTCGAGGTAGTAGAACTCTTCCAGCCCCTTGAGGGACGTCAACTCCTCGCATTGCTCGTTTATGGCGGCCAGGACCATGCCCTGGGTCAGAATCATGTACCCCGCCTCCCTGGAGTCCAGGAGAGCCTTGCGCACCGGCAGCAGGGGCACATCGCTCCCCGCTACTCCTTCAAAGCTGTCCTTCACGTATACCGGACACGTGACCGAGACGGTATATCCCTTTCCCGTGGCGTCGATGTACGGCTCTATCCACACAGGCCCTCGGGAGGGATTAGCATCCGGCTTAGCCGAATAGAACGGCAGGATGGACTCGTGGAAATTCAGAAGCGGCGGCATGTAGGCCACGGTGTCGTAAAACGGAAACACCACGCCCAGGCTTTCATTCGTCAGGACATAGGACTGGGATATGAATTGATTGCCTGACGCGCACTTCTTGATATCCTTGTCCAGGTGCTCCATGGTTTTGATCTTGGCTCGCAATGCCTCGTCCACAGGAATGATGCCCGAGGCCCAGACAGCGCACCCCCCGTCATCCTCCGGGGTATAGTACACGGAGTTTTGGTAGTACTGGTACCTTCTGTCGGGATAGATGCCGCCTTTGTATTTTTCGGGATTGCCAAGGACCTCTGCCGCTGCCAGCGCCAGTTCCTGCCCATTCTCGCGGGTGTTTCGGAAAATGTCGTTCACCTGCACGGCCAACTCTTCGAGCTCCTCATCCCCCTGGGAGAAGCTGCAGCAGGTCAAGAGACAGACCAAAACGATCAGGGCAGCGCGCATCACACGCAATGTGCGGAAAAACGGAATTTCATGCTTCATGAAAAACCCTCTTCATCCAATCGGGCTCTGACAGTCGCGTGCATCCAGTTGACCTCACGCATCAAAGCGCTGAAATATAAACTTCGCAAATAACTCGTTTTGTCACCAACTTCCTGATCCACCATCATGGTGGCCTGGGTCAGGTAGCCGGTAATGGTCTCGTCATATTCCTTCTCGTCCACCTGCACGCCCTCGAGTATGAGCAGCAGCTTCCGTGCAACCAGGAACCTGCCATACTCCGCGGCATAGGCAATGATCAACCCGGACGAATTGCGGGCGTTCTCCTCGTCCAGGTTTGCGGCGATATTCCGGGCAAGCTCCAACTCGTCTAGAAGCGTAGCACAAAATGTCCACCTGGCCAGGGCATTGAGCCAGAGGGGTTCTTTCTCGGACAGGGAATCGCTGGCCATGGCCCGCTCGAAACATACGGAGGCCTCGGAAAAAGATCCGACTCGCATCAAGGCGCCGCCAAGACATAGGCAACACTTGAGCCCGTGCCAGTCATCACCCTCTTCAGCAGCCATCCCGGCGATCAGGTCCAGGATCTCGCCAACGAGCTGGGGAGCATCATCTCCCCGGGGCATGAGTTCCTGCAGCATATGGCCGAGGCGGATCTCCGTATCAATGAGCGTGGTCAACCCCTTGGATTCGCCCTTGTCCAGATTCCACAGCAGAGACTCCAACACGGTGAGCGAAAGAGGCCTTTCATGGAGCGGGACGTAAAGCCCCTCCTTCAAACGGAGCCTGGAGGCCACATCCCTCCATTTCTCCATGAAACTGTCAATAAGTTCTTGTACCTTGTCACCATCGGACTGAAAGAACTCCTTGCGTACACGCAATCCGGAGACGAGTTCTGAATAGGCGAACCTGAACCGCTCCACAAGCCCCAAAGCAACCGCGGCGTTGCCCAGCGTCAGCCCAAGCTGGTTGCGCATGTCCAGGTCGGCGTTGTTGACCGCAAGGCCATAGGCGCATTCAGCCAGTGCATAGCGCTCCGTGCTTTGCTCCTCCGGTGTGTTCTCTATGATATGGAGGAGGATCTCCAAGTCCCCTTTGGAGATGCTCATTTCATAGCGCCAGGACAATCGAGCTGAATCCAGAGATACTTCCTTGCGCATCACATCCAGAAACATCCCGACTGCGCGGACAAGGTTCTCGTCATCGGTTCGATTCAGGAATAATTGCAACTGCTCGTATATGTTGCGCTCCATTTATCCAACTCCTTTAAACGGAGAGAAGGTGCGACATTCAACGCCCGGTGGCTGAATCGTGCTCTCCAATCCATTGAAAACCATTGAATGGACAGGTGCTGGGGCGGGAACATTCACCTATCCGTTCAAATGTCCATAAAAATCCAATTCCCAGCACTATTGACAGTCATAAACGTATCCAATGACATATAAATAATAGTACAAGCGCAACGTGACGTATTCAATAATTATTTTTTCATACCTGAGAAAACCCTGCAAGCATCTTTTTGCCACAACAGCACTCCGCCATTCAATTTCAGTGTCAAATGACAAAGTTATGCACTAATGATCTGAATAATTGCGGATGGACCAAATGAATGTTGAGCCGGTAGTGCGGTCCGGCGCATTTTCAAGGTCTATCATAACGTATAACATTGAAAAATTACACAGCAAAATCGAAGCTTGCAAAGGACAACGGGTCGGTTTAGGTTTCTTTTTGATAAGCATTTTTGATAACTAACCAGCAATTCAAGGATTATTTATGCCTCAGAATATATTGATCATTTCCTGGGTAATCCTCCTCACGGTGATCTCGGCCGCCATCGGCATAGTCGCCCTGGATTCACCAACCCTTGCCGCAATTGCGACTTTAACCGCCGGAGCCTCCCTATGCCTGGCAATCTATCTGCAAACCAGGGTCTTCAAGCCCATTCGCTCAACCATGCTTCTGGTTGGCGAAAAGCGGAACCGCTCTGCCTCTTTTTTCGAGCTTGCCGAAGCCTTTGCCCGCTCCCAAATGGAAACCGAGAGCCTGCGCGCCGAGATCGACAAACTCGAGTCGACCATGAAGGAAAAGATGCGGCTGTCGGAAGAAGCCATCGAACAGGCCAAGGTGGCGTTCGACATGGCGGAGCAGTCCAAAGAGGAAGGCATGCGTGAAGCCGCGGAACGGCTGGAAGACATGGTCGGACATATCACCCAGGCCACGGACCGGCTCGCGGGCCTCACGGACCAGGTCATTGCGGGGGCGGACAACCAGAAACGCCGCATGCATGAAACCGCCATTGCCATGGACGAAATGAACAGCGCCATTGCGGAAGTATCAAGAGGCGCGACCGAATCCGCCACCAGCGTGGTAATCGCCAAGGAACATATCCAGGAGGGCATGAACGTGGTGACCCGCTCACGCGACGCCATCAACAAGGTCAACGACGTGGCGGTCAGGCTCAAGGCCGACATGACCGAACTGGGGGAACGCGCCGGTTCCATCGACAAGGTCATCAACATGATCACGGACATCGCGGACCAGACCAACCTCCTTGCTCTGAACGCTGCCATTGAGGCGGCGCGCGCTGGCGAAGCGGGCAAAGGGTTCGCCGTTGTGGCCGATGAAGTCCGCAAGCTCGCTGAAAAAACCATGGCGGCCACCAAGGAGGTGGGCACCACCATCCTGGCCATCCAGGAATCGGTGAAAAAGAACGTCAGCGGCATGGACGAGGTCGAAGCCGCGGCCAAAGAGGCCTCCAGCCTCGCCGACCAGTCGGGTGGCTCCTCCCGCATGATTCTTAACAACGCTGAGGACAACGCAGCGCAGATTGCGGACATAGCCGCTGCGGCCGAGGAACAGTCCTCATCCAGCACCGAGATCACCCGCTCGGTCACCGAAGTACGCGAAATTGCGGTGAACATTGCCGACGGCATCCACGATTCGTCCCGAGCCATCGAAGGGCTCACCGACATGGCCATGCGCCTGAGTGACCTGATCCAGGATATGAAGTCCAACAACGGCAATACACTGGTCTCCTGGAGCTCGAGCCTGAGCGTCAATGTCCGCGAGATCGACTCGCAGCACAAAAAGCTCGTGGAACTGCTCAACCAACTCTACTCCTCCATGAAGGCCGGCAAGGGCTCCAGCGTTCTCAAGAAGCTGCTCGACGAACTGGTGCAATACACCATCTACCACTTCGACAACGAGGAGCGATACCTGAAACAATACGGCTACCCAGACCTGGAGAAACACAAGCGCGAACACGAAAAGCTCAAGGCGCAGGTGGCCGACTTCTCCAAGCAGGTGAGCATGGGCAAAGCCACCATCAGCACGGACATCATCAACTTCCTGAAGAACTGGGTGGTCAATCACATCAAGCGAACCGACAAGCTCTACAGCGGCTTTCTGAACAAAAACGGCCTCCACTAGAGCTCTTTACGTTTGAAATGCTTGTAGGCTGGCAAAGCCAGCCTACAAGCATTTCGCGGCAAGGATGTGCGGACAAATCCTTGCAGAACATTTGAACTTTTTCAAAATGAAGATGTTTTAAGCCACAGTTGCCCGAAAAAAACATACGGCCGCCATCGGAGTTCCCGATGGCGGCCGCTTTTGTGTGCCAGGCATGGCGCGGATCTAGGAGGTGGAAGTCCTCTCCAGGCCCTGATGGTGGGAACTGGTAGCCGAAGGCAACTGCGTCGTCGCGAGGCGGGGTGGGGAGGAAGCTGGAGGCAAAAGTCGGACTCGACGAACAGAAATCGGATATAAGGCCGGTACAACTGGGTAATTCGGCATTGGACGAAGACGCCCCATAACCATTCGGAAGTTGTACAGGTAAATCCGGCGAGGCCCGACGGAAAGAGTCGCGTCTTACCCTGGGAGATCTCATTGCCTGTCGGGACGATCCCGACTACCTGGACGGCGATGTCCGGGGATGGGCCATGAGAAGTCAGCAGAGGCCATAGTAGTCCGTTTCCTTGGCGGGCAAAGGGCCGAATCTTTTGACCAAGGAGTAGTCGCTGACGACTCGACGAGCGTGGGACGCCAGGAAAGGTGGGAGGTCACGCCTCGACACACCCGGTAAAGGCGGAACCGGAACTGGGCACATCGAGGTACGCGAGCGCTCGCGGCGTTGGAAGGAGGACAAGCCTTGACGCAGTATCTCATGGAGTTGGTTTGCCAACAGGCAAATCTCAATCAGGCCTTTAAACGGGTGAGAGCCAACAAGGGCGCGCCAGGAATCGACGGTATGACCGTTGATGATCTGTACGAATGGCTTTCAACCAACAAAGACGAGTTGATTGCGAGTCTGCTTGAAGGTACCTACCGACCGCTTCCAGTTAAGGGAGTGCGAATCCCGAAACCGGGAGGTGGAGTGCGACAGCTGGGCATTCCAACGGTGCGGGATCGTTTGGTGCAACAGGCCTTCTTGCAGGTGCTCACACCCATTCTCGATCCGTTGTTCTCGGAATCGAGTTTTGGGTTCCGTCCAAGTCGGGGCGCTCATGACGCTCTTGTTCAGGCACAACGATTCGTTGAGGACGGCCGTACCATAGTGGTGGACATGGATTTGGAGAAGTTCTTCGACCGTGTAAACCACGATATTTTGATGGCACGGCTGGCCCGTCACGTCAAAGACAAACGTGTCCTGTGGATCACCCGAGCCTTTTTAAACTCGGGCATGATGCAAGACGGAGTGTGCGTAGCGCGTGAGGAAGGGACTCCGCAAGGTGGTCCTCTGTCCCCGTTGCTTGCTAATCTGCTTCTTGATGACCTGGACAAGGAACTCGAACGTCGCGGTCACTGTTTCTGTCGGTATGCTGATGACTGCAACATTTATGTGCAGAGCATCAAGGCCGGTGAAAGAGTGATGGAATCGGTTACGCGTTTTCTGGAGAAACGACTTAAGCTAAAGGTCAATCAAGAGAAAAGTGCCGTGGATCATGTGAGTAACCGTAAGTTTCTGGGGTACCGTCTTCTGGGAAGTGGATGACTGGTCCTAGCACCCCAGAGTCTGGTCAGGTTCAAGAATCAAATACGTTGGATATTGAAACGTAACAGGCCGATGTCTTTCGAAGAAAGAATACGTCGTCTCAACTCGTACTGTATCGGATGGCTGGGGTATTTCCAGCTTGCGAAGTGCAAAAGCTTCCTCCAGGAGATGGAAGGGTGGATACGACGGAAACTACGTTGCGCACGCCTGAAGCAATGCAAGCGGGTTAAGACTTTGGCTGAATTCTTCATAAGTCTCGGTGTGAAAGAGTTCGGCGCATGGATGCAGGCTCTGTCGGGAAAAGGGTGGTGGAGAATGTCCAGAACCCAGACAGCGCATCAGGCAATGAACAATGAATGGTTCAGAAATCAAGGACTCGTCAGCCTGATAGGAAGATACCAAGTGTTACAAGTCAAAAGAAACCGCCGTGGTACCGAGCAGGTATGCCCGGTGGTGTGAGAGGGGGAAACCGCGAGGAATCCCCCTACTCGATTATCAAGAAAGAGGATCTTTCTGCCGCCCCATTCCGGCTTAATCAAAAAGGATTTTCTTGAGGTCGTCCTCGTAGGTGTAACCCTTCCGTTCCATGCATTCGCGCAGGAGCTCCTTGTACCTCGGGCTGTAGTGGACCAGCCTCGTGGTATGGGGGCGGGAAGCCGTGGTGGTGTATTGGTGAAAGTCAGTGGCATAATCCACCTCCACCTCGCACATGTGATAGTCGGTGTCCCACATCGACTCGGGCTTGTCCGGATGTTCGTACTTCACGGCACATCCCACCAGAATCAACAGTATTCCAAGACAGAAAATCATCGGGATATTCTTCATGCCAGCCTCACTGGAGTTGATGTCATGGACATGCCGCGCTTCGCATGGCCCCTTCGGATAAACACATATATTTCAATCTCTGCCATCATCACAAGCCCGGGGTCAAGACCTCAGGCCCCCAGGAGATACACACGCAATTTTCTCCTGCCGAATTCAATGGCGCTCTTGGAGCTGGTCATGAAGATGTCGAGCTGCTTGCGCTTGCGCTTGGCCAACAGGTCCTCGATGGTGAAGACTCCGTAGCCCACGATGTAGACCTTGCGGCCGAACACCCAGCCATTACGGAACAAATCCTGGGAAACCGCCACAATGCCGGGGCGCACCCTGCTATTGCTCGCGGTGATGAACGGCGTGTCATCGGTCTGCGACGGATCGGCGTTGTAGGCCGTAATGGTGAGCAAATGCCCCCTCTGCAGGCTGGTAATGAGGTGATCCTTCATGGACACCAGGCGCTGCAGCTTGAACAATCTGTTTCTGTCCTTGCTGGTGACAAGGTACAAACCCGCAAGAGTGCCCCTGGCCCCGGCAGAGGAGAGCTCCAGGCGCTGCGCCTGCTCCAGGGCAGCGTCCAGTTGGAGGCGTGTCTCGCGCAGGCTCGAATGCTGGTAGAACACGATCCCGGCCAGAATCAGCAATGCGGTGGCCAAAATATATTTAAGCATATGCGTCCCTCCCGCCCCGGATCAAAGCAGAGTCTTGGCCAGCCCCTGGGTGAACACGTATTCATGATAGGCGTAGTATGCTCCTCCGGCGAGAAGAACCGTCACAAAGGCCTCGACCACGGCGTTGACAAATCTGGGGGCGGCAAGCTTGGCAAAGGCGCACACGATTATGGAGAAAAACACCGAGATGAAGAACACGAACAGGGAGAGGAATAACGCTACGCCTCCCCGAAAATAAAAAACATACATCTGGGTATCCGGGTTGGAGAAAATTTCCCGGGCCAGTTTGGCGTAATACTTGTCCTCGTAGGGACTGTAGGTGTAGAACAGATAACACAGCACGCCGAAAAGCAGGACATAGAGGACAAAGGCGGTAAAACCGCGCACCAGGGACTTCCCTCGATTGCCCTTCACCGCCTCGTCGATGCTGTCCGCGAGATTCTGCAGATAACTGGCGATGGTATTGAAATCATCCTTGCTCAAATCACTGGGATCATTGTCCCAGAAAAATATCGCGCGTTTGCGCAGGGCGGCGCCAACGTCCTGGATTTTGGCGAGGTCAGGCCTGCTCATCATTCCTCCTGGATGCAGTGAGTTCTTCCTTTTTATAAGGTCACTTGAACATGCTGCCAATAGCATGACCCGAGGAAACGGTAAATACCCCCAAGATCGCGAAATATGTGACTGATCTTAGCATATTTCTCCATTTCACCCAAATTCGCTAGCACTAAAAATCACAATACTGCCCATGTTTTAAATTTTGTGGCATTGTACGGATGTGGACTATACCACTAAAGCGAGAAACCTATGCCCAAGCGCCTCTTCATTGACTATAGCAAATGCATCGGGTGTGAAACATGTGAAATGATTTGTAAATTCACTCACGGCCAGCCCCGCATCCACATGACCCGCAGCCGTGAGGGCATCATGATGCCGCTGTATTGTCAGCACTGCGACAACCCCATGTGCATGAAGGTCTGCCCCCATGAGGCCATACACAAGGACGCCGAAGGCGTGGTGTTGCACGATCCCGAGCCCTGCACCCGATGCGAGAGCAAGGAGTGCCTGGTTGCCTGTCCTTTTGGCTCCATCTTTTGCACCGGCGAAAGAAATCCTGTAATAAAGTGTGACATGTGTGCCTCACGCAGGGACAAGGGGCTTGTGCCTGCCTGCGTGGAGATGTGTCCCTGTGAGGCCATCATTTTCGTGGACCGCGACTCTGTGAAGGAGCTTCAGACACCACAGGCGGCGGCCGCGTTCAAACGGGTAATGCAACATGTCAAACCGAAACTGGACTTCTACCCGCAACCGTAACAGGAGAATGATACCATGACCGCACTATCGCCTGAACTGCTGCAGCAGGCCTTGGATATGAACCGGAAAGCCCTGGATTTCTGCGACGCCGCAATAGCCGGCTGTCCTGAGTGCCTGGGCAAGGATGTCTTTGAAGTGGTACGAAGCAACCTTGCGCGGCATAACGAGCGCATTCGGAGTATTCACGCCTCCATTGGCAAGGGAGCGAACTGGTCCCAGGCCGCAACCACCCTGCCCAACAGCATGGGCACCCTTGAAACCATCTTCAAGAACCTGGCCACCAAATATCCGGCGGACAGTGCCGGCGCCACCAAGCGCGAGGCCCTCTCCTCAGCCGTGGAAATGATTACCGGTATTCTCACCTTTTATGAAAAAATGCTCTGCGATGTGCAGGATCCCGCGGAGGAACAGTTCATCAAACGCATGGTCCAGGAAATTCGGGGGCAATACGTCCTGCTCAACGACTTGTCCTACTACTACGACAACCCGAAAGGCTGGTCCGAGAAACACTTGGCCTAGCGCATCCCGCAGATGCGTCATTCACCAGCAAACCGCTTTGCCAGCAGGAGGTGACAGATGCCCTTGATTTCCCTCAGACAGCTCTTGGATCACGCCGCGGAGAACGGTTACGGCGTTCCGGCGTTCAACGTCAACAACATGGAGCAGGTTCACGCCATCATGCTGGCGGCCGCGGAAACGGACAGCCCCGTTATCCTGCAGAGCTCGGCCGGTGCGCGTAAATACGCGGGTGCGTCCTTCATCCGCCACCTCATCGTCGCGGCAATGGAGCAATGGCCGGACATCCCCCTGTGCCTGCACCAGGATCACGGCGCATCGCCCTCGGTATGCGTGCAGTCCATCCAGTCCGGCTTCTCTTCGGTGATGATGGATGGTTCCCTCATGCCCGACGCCAAGACGCCCTCCACGTATGAATACAACGCGGAAGTAACGGCCAAGGTCTCTGAAATGGCTCATGCCTGCGGCGTATCGGTGGAAGGCGAACTGGGCGTGCTCGGCTCCCTGGAGACCGGCATCGCCGGCAAGGAGGATGGAGTGGGAGCCGAGGGCAAACTCTCCCGCGACCAGTTGCTCACCGACCCGGAGCAGGCCGCTGACTTTGTGAAAAAAACCAAGGTGGACGCCCTGGCCATCGCCATCGGCACCAGCCACGGAGCCTACAAATTCACCCGCCCCCCCACGGGCGAGGTGTTGGCCATCTCCCGCATCAAGGAGATCCACGAGCGCATCCCCAACACGCACCTGGTCATGCACGGCTCCTCCTCCGTGCCCCAGGACTGGCTGAAGATCATCAACGAATACGGCGGCGCCCTGGGAGAAACCTACGGCGTGCCCGTTGAGGAGATCCGGGAGGGCATCAAACACGGCGTGCGCAAGGTGAACATCGACACGGACCTGCGCATGGCCTCCACCGGCGCCATCCGTCGCTACCTCAGCGACAACCCCAAGGTCTTCGACCCGCGCAAGTATCTCAAGGAGGCCACCATGGCCATGAAGGGCATCTGCGTGGCGCGCTACGAGGCCTTCGGCACCGCGGGCCGCGCATCGAGCATCAAGGCCATCGGTTTGGAAGACATGGCTACCCGATACGCCAAGGGCGAATTGGAGCCCGAGGTTCATTAGCGCATTTTCGTTTTGAGGAAAGACGTGTGTACGAAACAAGTTTAATTGTTTCAAACAAATGCAGTAGAGCATCTAAACCTTTTCAAGGTTAAGGTGCTCTGCTGCAATACAATGGAGAGGACGTGCGAGGGGGAGGGACTATTTTTCAAAAAATCCCTCCCCCGACAATCTCATTTTCAATCCTTTCCCGCGAGCTTTCGCAAGATCCGCAGGTTTCTCCTGTCATACTCTCCGGCCTTGTCCTTGGGAGTTTCAAGCACCATGGGCACGGACCTGAAGCGCTGATCCCATAGCAGAAGGCGAAAGGCTTCGAGGCCCAGCTCTCCCTTGCCGATGTGCTCGTGCCGGTCCACTCCGCTCCCCAGAATCCCCTTGCTGTCATTGAGATGAAAGAACATGAGCCGCTCCAGGCCCACGGCCTTGTCCAGGGCCGCAAAGGTGGCCATGTACTCCTGTTCCGAGCGCAGATCGTATCCAGCGGCAAAAACGTGGCATGTATCGAAGCATACCCCGAGTTGTTGCGAATGACGTGACAGTGAGATGATGGCGCCCAGGTCCTCGAAGCGCCCCCCAAGGCTGGTGCCCTGCCCCGCAGTTGTCTCCAGCAGCACCGTGACACCGTCATCTCCTGCCAGGTCCAGGGCCGAATCCAGGGCATCGGCGTAGGTCGCAAGCCCCTTTTCCTGCCCCTGTCCCTTATGTGCGCCGGGGTGGGTGACCAGGAACCTGATGCCCAGGCGGGCGCACTGGATCAGTTCGTCGGCAAAGCCCTGGATGGACTTGTCGCGCTGCTCCCGGTCCGGAGAGGCGAGGTTGATGAGGTAGGAGTCATGGGAAGCGACAGGATAGTCTCCCCATTCCTTCAAGGTCAGCTTGAAGCTTTTCACGGCGGAGTCATCCAGTTGGGGGCGATTCCACTGCCGCTGGTTCCTGGTGAACAGCTGCAGAGCCGTGCCTCCAAGCTTACGGACGCGCTCCACCGCACAGGACAGTCCCCCTGCCGCGGAAGCGTGGGTGCCGATGTATCGGATGGTATCGAACTCAGACATGAGGCTTCAATACGAGAAAGGGATCAATGGATTTTCTGTTCCTTGTCGCGAAAAAGATTCCACATGACCCAGGGGTCGTCCTTTCTCTGCAGGCTGTGGATCTCGTCGAGACGCCCTATGGTCCCATTGAAGCCGATCCGTCCCATCTTTCCGGCGTCCACTACCTTATGTTCGCCACTCTCCAGGGGAGCGGCGGGAGCATCTCCAAGATTCCCCGGTTTTTCCATGATCAAACGTTCAAGCCTCGCATTCTCCTGCTTCTGCGCCTTGGACTCCTCATCCGTGGAGTCCTCGATCCGCACCTCCCCCATGAACACCTCCACAATGGCGCGATGATCCGGACGGACACGAATGCGGGCCTGCCCCCCGACGGTGCCCAGCACTGCCGTGGGCAGCGTGATGCGCACCACGTTTCCCGCTCCCTGCAACATGCGCAGGCCGAGCCAGCAGTCCCCCTGGCTCAACTTCATGTACAGATGGCGCTGGTTCTCCTCGGTATCCGCGTTGTCTATACCGCACATGGAGGGACCCACAAGGCGTATGGCGCTGCCATCGGTGAGGAGCAGTTCCAGCCTGGCCCCCTGCTCCACCTTGAGAACAAAGGGAGGGGTCATGTTGTCCCCCTCCTGCAACATACGCATCTCGGCGTCATTCCCGGGCTGGAGCACTCCCGCCCTCCCATGGACATACCCCACGGACACCGACGCTCCGTAATGAAAGGTCGCGCCAAGGGGAGTCCTCGGAGAGCACAGTGTCAATACAAACAGGATAGGGAGCCAGAGCAGGAATTTCATCGCCGGTCACCTCATTCTGGGTTTTCCTCTGGAGCAGGTGCTATCTCCTGAGAAGAAGGGGGCGTCTGCAGCATCTTGGGACGAGTCACCGCATTGATCGGGCCGGTGGCATTGGCCGAAGGCTCCGGAGCCGCCAGGCTTGACGGGGGGGAGAGTTGAGGGACCGTGGAGTTGCCGTCCGGAACCTCCATGACCGGCGCCTCACCTCCGGTTATCTCGTAGACCAGGCCACGGGACTGGCAGAAATTGTCCATCCGCTGCCGCAGGGACTCCAAATCGCGCACCGAAAGTTCCCAGGTAGCCGCGATGCCCGTGGGCTGCATGGTGACGCTCTTCAAGGTGGCTGCGGCCACCGCGGGCTGGAAGCCGCGCAGCATGTGCTCGAAGTTGTAGACTCCGTCCGGAGCGGGCCAGCCGCTGATCATGAGCTCCACCCCACCGTGCTCAGGACCCATGTTCGGAGGCGGCAAGGGACCATGCACAGTGAAATACCACCCCCACAGGGTGAACCACAACGTGGGGAGGTCCGAACCGCTGGCGTCGTAGCGGCCGTCCGGAGCCTCGATGCCGCCGTTCCAGGTCTTGTTCGCGTAACTCAGGTTGAGATGCGGCCAAGCTTCTGGGGAGGCGTACACACCGGTGAGCAATTCGAGATTCTTCACCAGCTCCTGGGGGTTCTCCCCGGGGGCGGTCAAATTCAACTGATAGGGCAGTTGCACTCCCGCGGTGTAGAACACGCCCATGCGCTCAATAAGGCGACGCAGCACATCCTCGCGCACTTCCAGGTCAACGCGCAGTTTCAGGCCGTCCAGCCCCTCGCTCAAACCGATCTCCTCCTGTTTGGAGGCCAGTCCGATGGTGTGCGACGCCAGGGACTGCCGTAAAAGCTCCTGGCGTTCGGGGCTCAATGTACCGGGAATCAACTCCAGCGCCCTCTGCAGGGCGACCTGCGCCAGCGCCTCGCGGATTGCGCGCTTCTTCGCCTGGTCCAGGGACTCGTCGGCCTGAAGTTGAAAAGTGATCTCCGTATCACGCGCTTGGACAAACGAGGGCGCCGCCACAAGCAGAGCGAGGAATAGGAAAACGAGAATGCGGGGCATGAGAAATATCCTTTATAGGTTGGTGCCAACAAACGTTATGCGATATTGAAAAGTTATGAAAAGGACTAGCCTGTCTTTCCAGATCTTCGACAAAAAACACGTGGCCCCCATGGAGAAAGACCGGCAGGGCGTCAGGCCTTCCATGCGGGCGGTGGCGCGTTTTCCCGCGCCTCCAGACCGACATATTGCCATAAACAACCACGCCTGCCTAGGCGAGGACACCTGGGAGGCACCCTGGAAAAGTAAACCTTGTGTAAAATGATGGAAAATCTGGATGCGCCATGACGGCTCCGGAATATAAAAAAAGCGAGGGGGAGAACCTCTTCAAAGGCTTCCCCCTCGCACAATGCTTTTATTCTGCGGCTAGAATACCCTGAGTTCCTCGCGCAACTTCTTGAGGGCCAGAAGCGCGTCCACGCCCGAGATCGGATCCGTGGGCGCGAACCCGCCGGAACGCAGGTCCCCCTGCAGGAGCCCACGGGTGGTGGTGAGCATCACTGCGTTGAAGGCCGGATGATCGGCCCGGAGATCGGAAAAGGGGCTGTTCTGTCCGATGTGGCGCGTGGCCAGGGATGGGTCGTTGGTGGCACGCACCAGGATATCCTCAAGGATCATGGCAACCTCGACCTTGGCCAAAGGCTTGTCCGGACGGAAGGTGTTGTCGGAATAGGGTTGCAGTCCCCGGATCCCGTAGGAACTCACGACCTCGATGTCCGCTGCCAGGGGATGCCCGGCCACGTCCACCATCCTGGTCCTGCCCTCATTGGTGCGCCATTGCTGCGCTGGATCCTGGGGCGCCTGAAAGGCGTCCGATCTCTTTTCCTTTTTCAGGAAACGCTCAAAGCCCAACTCCTCCACCAGCAGTCCGGCCATGTCGGCCCGTGTCAGGCTGTCCACCAGGGCGATACGCAGCCCCACATGAGTCTGGGGAGCGGCCCTGCGGACCTTCTGCACGGTCTCCCAGCGCTTCTTGGCCTGGGCCTCCATGCCCTGCCGCAGCTTGAGCACCTTGTCGAATATCTCCTCGGCTTGGTCCAACTGCAGGGCCAGGAGATATACCTCCCCCTGGTAGTAGTAGAGTTCCGGAGTATCCAGGCGTGGGTTGTCCTCGATGATGTCCAGGGCATCCTCGTAGGCGTCCTCGCTCTCATCCACCATGTCCTCAGCGGACATCTTCTTTTGCGAGGTGATGCTGGAGTATGCGCGTATGCGCGCGATGAGAGTGCGAAGC
Organism: Desulfovibrionaceae bacterium; assembly: GCA_963674665.2. Classification (GTDB taxonomy): domain Bacteria; phylum Desulfobacterota; class Desulfovibrionia; order Desulfovibrionales; family Desulfovibrionaceae. The sequence continues at coordinate 639,420 of CAXXPL010000005.1, forward strand.
TCCTGTTCGGGAGTGGTGGCCTCGTCCTGGCCGTCTTCAATGCGCTCCAGCCCCTCCCTGTCCCCGAGCATGGTCTTGGCCAGACCTTTGCCCGCCAGGGCCGGACCGTAATCCGGATCCAACTCCAGGGCCTTGTTGAAGGACTGTACCGCGCGGGTGGGTTCCTTGTTGTCCAGAAAACGCATGCCCACCCGGTAGTGGTGCTCGGGAGTGTCCATGACGCCGGAGGGAGTGCGCGGCGCCTTGCTCCCACAACCCATGGCCGTGAGCAGAAGTGCCAGGAGAACCGCTCCCGAAACACGCAAAAAAAACTTGTTCATGTCCGCCTCTCTTACATGCACAACTTGTGAACATGGTTATCCGGGGAGTCACCTTTCCGAAGATGGATTATCTCCCTCGCACAATACCGCCGCCCTTCTGTTACTCGAAGCGTAAAAAAAAGAACACCGCGCTCCGGCGGCTTCGCCGCAAGGTCCCGCCTTTGGCGGGCCCGTCCTTATGCCTTCGAGCTACAAAATGCTAAGCATTTTGTACTCTCCGTAATATCATAATGCTCTAATCAAGCACAATCATGACGCGGCATTGCTTCAGGAATTCGCTCCCCGCGGCCACCTGGCGGATGCGGTCCGCGTCCTCGTTGCTGACCACGATGTCCGACCCGGACTGTCCGGTGATGTCCTTGGCCTTGACCACCAGGGGATCGCCCGCCACCCGGTCGTTGGCCTTGGCCTTTTCCAGGTCCTTGGCGTAACCGGCCATGCCCTGTTGAATGGCGTACTCACGCCCCACCATGGACGAGCCGTAGACCTCGCGTCCGTCTTCATCCAGGATGCGCGGGCTCATGGCCGGCCGAGCTCCCAGCCCACGAGCGTCCACGATCAGTCCCGAGGTGCCGTTGGCAACGCCGAAGTTGAAGGAGTCCTCCTCCTGCCCCCCGTTGATGCGAGTCCTGTCTCTTTCACCCGGGACCGCCGGACGGGAGGGCTTTTTCGGAGGAGCGGACTCCTCCTTCACGCGCTTGGGAGGGGCCTGCTTTGTGGGGGGCGTCGACGACATGACCGCACCCTGCAATCTGTCAGGCGGGATCAACGTCTTGGCCAGGGGGCCGCGCAGACTTACCGCCACGATCACCTCCACCGAGCCGTCGGACATATAGGCCGTATCCTCGATGACGGCCTGCTGCAGATGCCCCTGCACCTTGGATACCACGGTGTCGTCCGCCACCATGAAATTCTGCACCGTGGATGTGGAATCCACCTGCACGCCCTTGAGCAGTTCCAGGAGATTGCGCCTGGCGACAACCACGGCTGCGCGGTTGGCCATGGCCCTGGCCTGGGCCGCGTTGGACGCGTTTGGAGGGGGCGCGCCTATGCCCACGGAGGACGCCTTGCCATTGAGCCAGTCTATCTTGCCCTTTTCCGTCTGCTGCACATAGCCTTCCCCAAGGGTGTCCACGGCCAGGGCAATGGCCGGGAGCAAGACGAGACAAAACGCAGGCACACCCAGGAGGAGCGGGCGCAGGATAAATTTACCGTATGGTTTCATGGCATTTGATTTCACGGGAGCAATCCTCCCTGCTCTCTGCAGACCCCGCCGCCGGAGGGGTGTTGCAAGTGATAACGGGCGGCCCTGTCATTGGGGGCGAATCGCAGAGCCATCTTCCAGTTGTTCACGGCGCCATCCCTGTCGCCCTGCGCGCACGCGGCCATTGCCTGCTCATTGGCCGTGGCCGCAAGGCTCGCGCTAGCCTGGGAACTCACCGCGTCGACCTCAAGGGCCTTTTGCCAGAGATCCCAGGCCGCGTTCCTGTCTCCCTGATTGTAACGCAGCCAGCCGAGGCCGAGCAAGGCCTGGCCGAGATTCGGCGTGATTTCCAGAGCCCTTTCGTAGGCATTCATGGCTTCTTCCGTCATATCCAGCTTCACATAGGCGCGGGCCAGGCGGTACTGCAGGGAGGCATCCTTGACAGCCCCCGCTCCCGCCTTGTGGAAATGTTCCACCGCGTCGGCGACCTGCCCCTGATTCATCCGGATCACGCCGAGAAAATAGTGTGCGTCTGGGTTCTCCTCGTCCATGTCCAGGACCTCCTGAAACGCGCGCTCCGCCTCTTCCACCTTTTCGTCCTGCAGGGACAACACACCCAGCCAGACCCGGGCGAAGCGGTTGTCATCGGATGCCAGGGCCGCGCGTTGCAGCCAGAGCCCGGCGGCCTGTCGCTCCCCCTGCTTGAGCAGTGCCAGACCAAGTTGATTCATGGCGTACACGTTCTCAGGGTCCTGTTCCAGGGCCTGGCGAAAATACCCTTCCGCAGCCTTGGGCTGTCCCGCATCCTGCAACTGCGCCCCCCTGACCAGGGCGTCCAGTGATTGCCCAGCCTGCGTTGCCGCGCCTTTGGCGGGAATCATGAGTATGCAGAGAAAAAGGATGATTCCCATATTTTTCATACCAGAATCTCCTCGTCACACCTGGCGAGACTGGTGCACAGGCCACGGGCAATGACCTCGCGCCCGGCAACCGAGGCCAGCATGGCCTCCTCGTGGGGGTTGGTGATGAATCCTGCCTCGATCAGCAAGGCGGGCATGCGGGCATGGCGGAGGACCGCGAAATTCGCCGCGTGCACGCCACGGTCCTGCATATCCAGCTCCGTGGCCAGATGCTTCTGTACCGCCTTGGCCGCGGCCTGTCCCTTGGTCCAATACCCGGTGCGCTCGAACCGGAACAGGATGTCCTCGATGTCAATGAATCCGCTGCGAATGGAACCGCTCCCCTCCCCTTGGGGAACATCATTTTCCATTGCCGCGACACGCGCGGCCATGGGGCTGCTGGGTTTGTCAGCGCAGCGGAAGGTCTCCAGGCCCCGGGCGTTTTCCGAGGAGTAGGCGTTTACGTGCAGGGAAATGAACAGGTCTGCCTCGTGATAGTTGGCCAGCACAGCCCGTGCCTGTAACGGGACATGATAGTCCCCGGTGCGGGTGAGGACCACTCGCACGTCCGGCACCAGCTCTTTGGCCAGTTGCACGGTGCGCATGGCGATGTCCATGGTCACGTCCTTTTCCAGAAGCCCGGAGGGGCCCATGGCGCCCGGGTCCAAGCCGCCGTGTCCGGGGTCGATGACCACTAGGTGTTTGTAATGAGGGGCTTCCGCCACCTCCGAAACCTGAGGAACGGGAGATTTCTGTTCAGCCGTGAGCAGCTCGAGGAGCATCCTGGCCATGGGATCGTTCGGAGTGTGCGCCAGCACCTCGCGCACTTGCTCCAGAGCCTGGGGGTGCTGGTTGTTCAGATAAAAAGCCCGTGCCAGCAATCCACGCGCCCACAACAGACCTGGCTCCACTTCCAGGGCCTGCTCCAGGAGCTTCACCGCCTGCCCCGCCTTGTCCGGAGACAGCATGCCCTGAGCCTGCAAGGCCAGGTCAAAGGCGCTCTGCGAAGATGCGGCCAGAACCGTTGCCGGCGCCAAGGCGAGCCCCGCCGCCCCTGTAAGGAGGGTCCGCAGGGCCTGGCGCCTGTTCTGAAGGTATGTGGGGTGTATGTGGTGGTTTGGCATACTCGCGGCATGCAAATTTCCTTCCACTTTTTCATCAGCTCAACAAGCACAACGCGTTGCCCAATAATGACCGATCTGTTACAAGACATAACGCCTGGAATTTGACTCCTTCATGTTTTTTCACATGTTTCGACTTCCTGAGAAGGTATCTGGAGAACCGTCATGGAACTGTATCTCGTACAACACGGCATGGCCCTGTCCGAGGAGCTGGACCCCGAACAATCCCTGAGCCCCATGGGCAGGGAACAGATCGACAAGAGCGGGCGGGCTGCCCGGCTGCTGGGCATTTCCCCCGACGTCGTGGTGGCCAGTTTCAAGAAGCGCTCCAGACAGACTGCCGCAATCCTTGCGCAACATCTTGGATATCCGGAAAAAAAGATACTCGTGACCGACGCTGTCAAGGCCATGACACCGGCCTGGGGCACTCTGGAGTTCCTGAACACACTCCTGGTGGAGCGGGACGCGCAACGGGTCCTGATCGCCGGGCACATGCCGAGTATCGGTGAGATCATCTCACTGCTCATAACCAACGACTCCCGCGCGGACGTGAATATCGAAAACGGCGGGCTGTGCCGGGTGGACATCCTGGACTTTCAGCGCCCCGCCGGGACGCTGCTCTACTATCTCACGCCGGGGCAGCTCGGGTACATCGCCGAAGGATGACAGGCGAATAACAAGGCCGGAGGGGTAGCCATGGCTGACAGTTTTCATTTCATTCACAAGCTCGGCAGCCATCTGTCCGCCGAGGAGCTGGCCGGGGCCGCGGAGCTGCTTTCCATGGCCTACACCCGTTGGCAGCATAATCCCAGAAACACCTCTCCCATGAAGACCGACACCTCGCCCGAGGTCTACGCCCGCATGCTGGGCAGCTGCCAACGAGAGGTCATCCTGTATCACGAGCAGGGGCAACTCTGCGGCGTATTCGTCCACGCCATGTCCCCCTATTACGATCAATACTCCCTGCGAAAGCTCTCCTATATCGCGGTTTCCCCGCTTGAGCGCGGCTTCCCCCCCCTGGGGACGACCTTCGGGCGCTACGCCGAGTTCGTGGCCAGTCACGGTGAGGACGTGATCTGCACCACCGACCTGGAGCAGGAGACCCTTAATGCTTTGCTTGAACAATCCGGGTTCAGGGAGGTCACAGACCGCAACGAGACATACTACCTGCTCAGCCAACTCCTCTTCAGGCAGGTGTTCAAGGCCGCAAGGGTGCTCAACGACTTTGTTGTGGACGAGATCATCGTCTGCGACGGCAAGGCCATCCGAAGGGACAAAAAGCTCTATCGCCTGCAGAACACCAACCTCGACTTCTACTCGGTGTACAGACGACAACAGAAGAACCGCCTCCTGCGCACAATAGCTCCGGAAAATTTCGAGATTCTGCGGCAGGCCATGCAGCACAGCGACGAGGGGCTGTTCTTCATCAGCGACTTCACCAGCACCATCACCCAGCCCTCCTCCGTGGGGCAGGATTCCAAGGAGCTGCTCCTGGGCGAGGAAGGCGTGAAAAACATGGAGCGGTTCATCGCGCCCGATGAACAGGTCATCTACATGCTCCCTCACCCGGGACGAGGAGGCGCTCACCGCCCTGTCCGTCAACATGGAACTGCGGGCCGGGTTCTTCGATTTCCTATGCTACTGCTTCAAGATCCTGGGATCGTTCTTCGTGGCCACCGGGGTTTCACCCCAGGAAGCTCGAGGCGCCTTGGAGCGGCAACTGCACCCCCACGTGGGGCTGCGCTACATCGACATGGTGGAGGGACTGCTCACGCCACAGGTGTCCGCACTCCCCGGAAAAACAAGGACTTCCGAAGACGGGACCACGCGTACCGCGTTCAGCTACTCAGGTCCGTACATCGATCTGAGCAAGGGGCGTTTCGAGCTGCGCAAGGACAGGATGATCCTGGACATCCTGGAGCTGCGAAGGTCCCGGAAGGCGCCGGTCATATACATTGGAAAACAGATCATGGAGGGGTTGGAGCTCCTGGCCCTGTACGAGGAATCCTGGAAAAGGAAAATGCCCACCCTGGTCCTGGATCTCGAAGGGAGCATCAGCGACTGGATCGGAGAGCGCATATTCCGCAGGGAAACCGAACCCAACCCCTATTTCAGCGTCGCCCCAATCCGCGACTTCTACCAGGTGCCCGTGATGCTGGAGCACCTTGGCCTGCGCTCGGAGCAGGACATTGAACTCCGCCTGGGCGGGTGAACATTATGAAATCAAAGATAAGGAACTCCGGAGGGAAGGTCCTGTTGCAAAGAGGTCTTCCCTCGGGAATTACTCTGATCTGAATATTCGGGAAGCCCGCGCCTAGTCCTGGCTCAGGTGGTGGCGCAGGAACAGCCTGAACAGGTCCTTGAGCTGGTCCATGCTCTGATGCAACAGGTGGTCGTCATCGAGCAGGTGCAAGGTTGTTCTGTGTATACAGCTGAAACGGATGACATTTTCCACGGGGACGATCTCATCCCGCCAGCCGTGGGTGATGACCGCGGGGGTGTGCAGCCAGGGATAATCGCACCAGTGATAGCCGGGCAGATAGATGGCCGGGGCCAGAAGGAACAGGCCCTTGACCTCGACTTCCCGCGTGGCCACCATGGAGACATACCCCCCCATACTCGAGCCCACCAGGAGAATGGGGTCGAACGAATTGCGGAGATGTTTGACGAGCATCCGCACCCGGGCGTCGGGATCCATGACACCCTGGTAGTCCGGGGCCTCCATCTCCACGCCCTCCTGGGCTGCGATTTCCTTGAATTGAGTGCTTTTCACTGACCAGGGCGAGGAATCCTTGCCATGGGACCAGATCAGACGCATATGATGCGCTCCTTGACTGCTTTATTACGAAACGGCACGGCCCGGCGGCTCAATACCATTTCTCCAACGTCACTCCAGGGTAGTAGCGAGTCAGAATGGCGCGGAAGTCCAGCCCCTTATTTGCCATTCCCTGGGCGCCCCACTGGCTCATGCCCACCCCGTGTCCAAAGCCTTTGCCCAGGAAAACAAAGCCTTTTTTGTCTTTCTTTACGGTGAAGAAGGTGCTTTTCAGTTTTCCCGGATCCAGAGCTTCACGCAAGAACGTGGCCTTCACCTTGATGCTTCCCGCCTCCCCGGTCAAGAGGATGTTTTTGGCCCTGCCGGATTTCGTCCAATCCAGAATTTCAATGTCTCGCACAGTGCCCACGCGTTTGCCATGGGAGCGCAGCACCTTCCCCAGGTTCTCTCCATCCACCAGAAGTCTCCATTCAATAGTCTTGTATTCCTGGGAAATTTCATCCGTACTGGCCAGATAATACGCGGCGTTGGTTCCCCAGACGTCCTTGTCGTCCTCCACCGCGCCACCACTGTGGGCATGAAAGTAGCTCAGTATGGCCTCGCCCTCGTAAGTCAGTACCAGGCCTTCGGTGCCCTCCACCGCCTGGCGGATCTTTTCGTTCTTGGCCCGCACCCCCTTGAAGACCTGGGAGAGCTTGCTGGCCTTGAGGTCGTAAGTTTTTTTGCGGGACAGTTCAAGCATGGCGAAGGCGTATGTTCTGGAGGCCACGGCCTGGGCCTTGAGTGCCTCCAGGGCAAAGGATTGGGGCATCTCCGCGGGCACCACTCCGCGAAGGTAGATTTCCATGGGCAGCCTGTTGACGCAGAGGATCTTGCCGCCGCGCAGCACAAGAGCGGCCTCGCCCGGATAATACTGCCCTTCCCAGGTGAATCCGCCCCCTTCCGGGAGCACGGTGAGCGCGCCTCCAAAGGAACGCCCTTTCCAGGTTATGCCGCCTTTGGTCACGCCGAATTCCAGGGTTGTGGCGGAAGTGGATTCATACCCCCCTTCCTGAAAAAGCAGATGTCCACCTTTGGGAAGTCGCAGCTCGACCACCGATACCTCCTCCAGCATGACCCTGACCACCGGTTCGGGCCTGTTTTCGGGTTTCTTTCGCTCCTTCCTGAGTTTTTCCAGCATGAACAGCGCTGTTTCCGCTCGCCCTCCATCCGGAAAATTCTCCACATAGGCCTGGAACCTTTCCCGCGCCAGGTCGGTCCGCCCCTGCTCGAAGTACAGCATGCCGCTGTTGAACAATGCCCTGTTCAGGTGGGAGCTGTGCGGATACGAGCGTATGAGCTCCTCGTAGAGGCCGAGAACGGTCTGAGGGGGCTTAGCGTCGAGGATGAGAAGATCGGCCTGCCGGATAAGACACAGGGCCTTGAGGTCGGGATTGTCGGTGGTATTGAAGAGTTTCTTGTAAAGGGCGATGCTCCCCTGGAAATCGCCCTCGAGCATAAGATCTTCAGCCCGGCGAAGTTGGGCCTCGCTGTTGGAATCCAGGGCGCAGCACAGGCGGGGGGTGAGCAGGAGCAGCACAAGCAACCCTATCAACCATGCCAGGCGCCCCGCGGAGTTCATCCCTCGGCCCCTTGCTCCCAAAAGGATCGGACCAGGGACAGAGCCGGCTCGACCTCGCCCGGAGGGATCCAGTGCATGTCCTCATCCTTGCGGAACCAGGTGAGTTGGCGCTTGGCATAGGCGCGGGTGTTCCGGAACCAGAGTTCCCTGGCGCGTTCGAGGCCATACTCTCCCCGCAGATACCCCAGCAGCTCGACGCAGCCGATGGAACTCCAGCCGGGGGCATCGTGATCCGGACACGATTTCCAGGCAGTTTCAGCCTCTTCCAACGCCCCTGCCAGGAGCATGAGGTCGATTCTGCGTGCCAGCAGCGGTTCAAGGGCCGCAAGTTCCATGCGAATCCCCAGCTTCAGGGCGGTATAGCGCGGTTTGACCACAGGCCTGGCGTGCCACCATGTAAGGGATTTGCCCGTGGCAGTGTGAACTTCCAGGGCACGAAGGGTGCGCTGCGGGTCATTGGGGTGGATCGCCGCCGCATACTCCGGATCCACCTTCTCAAGAACCATACGGAGGCTTGCCAGTCCTTGCTCTTTAAGTTTTTCCCTGAGGTCGTTCCGCACCTGCTCCGGAATGTCCGGAATGGGTGCCAGCCCCTCCAACAGGGAGCGCAGATACAATCCCGTGCCCCCAACGATGAGGGGAAGACGCCCTTGTTCAAGGGCGTTGTCCACCCTCTCCTGGCACAGGCGCATGAAAACGCCTGCCGTGATCTTCTCACGGCAGGCGAGAAAGCCATACAACTCATGGGGGCAGACGGCGCGTTCCTCGAGGCTGGGTTGCGCAGTGATGATGGGAAAGTCCGCGTACACCTGCCGCGAATCGGCGTTGATCACCGTACAGGGGTATCGTTTCGCCAATTCCACCGCCAGCGCTGTCTTTCCAGCGCCTGTGAGACCCGCGAGCACTATGACGCGTGAAACGGATGTCAACTCAGGCCATACCTTTCCTGCATGCGTTGAAAGATGGGGTCGGGCACCAGGCCTCTGACATCGCCGCCGTGCTTGGCGGCCTCCTTGATGATGGTGGAGCTGATGTACAGCCAGCGATAATCCGTCATGAGAAACACGGTCTGGACCTGGCGGGAGAGCTTGCGGTTCATGAGCGCCATCTGGAACTCGTACTCGAAATCCGAAACCGCGCGCAGTCCCCTGAGCACCGCCTTTGCGCCGTGCTGCTCCACATAGCGGACCAGCAGGCCCGAAAATGGCTCCACCGAGACTCGAGGCTCGTTCTCAAAGTACTCGCTGGCCATCTCCACCCGCTCTTCCAGGGTGAAGAGAGGGCTTTTGGGACTATCCTTGGCCACGGCGACCACAATCTTGTCAAAGATATCCAATCCGCGCTTGACCAGGCTGATGTGGCCGAAGGTCAATGGGTCAAATGTTCCGGGATAAATAGCTAAGTGGTTATTTTCCATAAAACGATCCTTGTCTGTCCGTAGGTACGATCCTTGAGAAGTTCGAGGTTGCTGAAATCGGCAAGTTTCCCGGCCGGGGCACTTGCTTCCACCTCAGCCGCGATGAGCGCCCCAGGCGCCATCCAGCCATGCTCCACAAGGGAGCGCAAAGCGCGGGGCAAAAGGTTCTTGCCATATGGGGGGTCGACAAACGCCAGATCGAACAGGGGTGGATCGAGTTTCTGGCGCTGGCCAAGGATGCTGAAGAGGTCCTTGGCCAAAATTCTCGTGCGCGTCCTGGAGACGTCCAGAGCTTCCAGGTTGCCGGCTATGGTCTTGGCCGCCCTGGTGTCCTGCTCCAGAAACCAGACTTGCGCCGCTCCCCTGGAGAGGGCCTCGAAACCGAGGCTGCCGCTGCCCGCAAAAAGATCGAGGATGGAAACGCTCTCCCACTCAAGGCCATAAGACTGGAGCATTGAGAACAGAGCTTCCCGTACCTTTCCCGTTGCGGGACGGTAACCAGCGATCCTGTCGCCTTCGCACGTCTTGATGCCGCGCCCCTTGAAGGCGCCGGCGGTAATGCGCAGCAATGGGGACAAATTAAAGCTCCGAAATCAGGCTTGAAAGGTCTCCGTTGATTTCCAACACCCTGTCACGCACGTCCACCTGCTCCACCCAGGGGCGTTGCCGCACCCGCTCCACCCGGGCACGCAACTCGGCCATTTTGGCCTCGCTCTCGGCCAGGATGTAGTCCCAGTCGATGCGCGGCTGGGCCAACTGGGGCTCGGTGCGGACTTCCATTGCCATTCCGGGCTCGAGCTCGCAGGTTTCCAGATAGGTGGGGATGTGCACGGTGAGCTTGTACTGCTCCCGGATGAGTCCGGCCAGGGTTTCCTGGGCCTTGCGTTCACCGTGGACCAGAAACACCTCCAGCTTGTCCCCGGCCTGGGTGTGCAGGTCTCCGAGCCAGTCCAGAATCTGGCTCTGCCCCGCATGGGCCGAGAACCCTCCGATGGTGAAGATTTTGGCCTTTACCGCCACTTCTTCGCCCAGGATACGGATCTTTTTGGCGCCATCCACGATGCGGCGGCCAGGGGTGCCGTTGGCCTGATAGCCCACGAACACCACACTGGCGCCGGGGCGCCAGATGTTGTGGCGCAAATGGTGCTTGATGCGCCCCGCGTTGCACATGCCGCTGGCAGAGATGACGATGGCCGCGCCGCCGGTATTGTTGATGGCTATGGATTCATCCGTGTGCAAGGTAAACTTGAGGTTCGGCAGTTGTAGGGGGTCTTCGCCATTTGCCAGCAAGTTCTGGGTTTCTGAGTCAAAGAACTTCGTATATTTGCGAAAAATCTCCGTGGCTCTGATGGCCAGGGGGCTGTCCAGGTACACGGGCATGTCGGCCGGAAGCTTACCCTGCTTGGAGAGAAGAAAAAGGGAATAGATGATCTCCTGGGTCCGCTCCACGGCAAAGGCAGGAATGATGACCTTCTGCTTGTTCTTGTAGCTGTAGGCAATAGCCTCGGCCAGCTCGTCGCGGCTGGAGTTCTCGTCCTTGTGGTTGCGGTCTCCGTAAGTGGATTCCAGAAACACGTAGTCCGTGGCGCCGCCCTCGCTGGGGTCGCGAAGCAGGAGCTGGTCGGGTCGCCCCAAATCCCCGGAAAACAACAGCCGGTAAGTTTCTTCGGACTCCTCCACGAAAAGTTCGATAAAGGCGGAGCCCAGAATGTGCCCCGCGTCCTTGTAGGTGACCTTGAGCCCAGGCGTGGGTTCGAAGGGTTCGTTATAGTTCACGGCCTTGAACAGGGGCTGCGTTTTCGTGGCATCCTCCCGGGTATACAGGGGGAGTATCTGCTCGTTGCCGTGGCGTTTGCGTTTTTTGTTCTCCCATTCGGCTTCCATCTCCTGGATGTGCGCGCTGTCCAGAAGCATGATCTCCAGAAGATCACGGGTGGGAGCCGTGCAGTAGATGTCTCCCTGGAAGCCCTGCTGCACCATACGCGGGAGCAGTCCGGAATGGTCGATATGGGCATGGGTTATCAAAATGAAATCCATAGATTCGGGCGCGTATCTGTCGGATTGGAAATTCCGTTTCTCGATCTCGCTGTTGCCTTGATGCATGCCGCAATCAACGGCAAAACGAACGTCTCCGGCCTGGATCATGTAGCAGGAACCGGTGACGGTCTGCGCGGCGCCCAAAAACGTGATTTTCATAATTTCCTCCCTAACGAGATTTTCACTGGTTCTATCCTGCGTCGGCAAGGCTTTTCAAGGCATTTCTTCCCCTCACGGAGCGGAACCGGCGCGGCACAAAGGTGTACACCATTTGGGTACACCTTGCGACCCAAAATCCCCTTTTCAGGGAAATCCCTCTCTCAATCATCCGAACTCCGTGCACGGACACGCTGTCGAAACGCGAAATTGTTGCGCATTATCGCCCCAGGACCTACAATACCGCTTGCTCGCTTGATTCACCATGCGGGCTCGATGGAAAAATTCATCAGGCAAAGGAGCGGACATGCGCAACAAGCAGTATCTGATCGATGACCTTTCCATGCATGAGTCATGGCGATTGTTCAAAATAATGGCCGAAATAGTGGACGGTTTCGATGCCCTGAGCGAGATAGGACCGGCGGTGAGCATTTTCGGAACTGCCAGGTGCAAACCCGATGAACAGGTATACAAGGACGCTGAAAAAATAGCACAGCTGCTGGTGGAAGCCGGGTTCGCAGTGATCAGCGGCGGCGGGCCAGGAGTCATGGAAGCGGCCAACAAGGGCGCCTACGAGGCCCAGGGCACTTCCGTGGGACTGAACATCCAGCTCCCCATGGAGCAGGCGGCCAACAAGTATCAAACTATTCCGATAGAATTCCATTACTTTTTCGTGCGCAAGGTCATGTTCGTGAAGTATGCCTACGCCTACATCGTCATGCCCGGGGGGCTGGGAACCCTGGACGAATTCTTCGAGGCCTCGGTACTGGCACAGACAAAACGCATCAAGCCTTTCCCAATAGTACTCTACGGCAGCTCCTACTGGTCCGGGCTGCTGGACTGGATCCGCACCACCATGACTGAGAAGGGATTCGTCAAGGAGAGCGAATTGGAGATGTGGACCATCCTGGACACGCCGGAAGACGTTGTGGCCTACATCCGGCGCCATATCATAGTGTAGAGGTATCAAAATAAAAAAGTGCGAGGGGAAAAAGTGCTGCATAAGTTTTCCCCTCGTGTTCCCTTTTCCAAAGCATCACTCTCCGGACGACCCCACCTTTGATGCTATGTTCAAGTAAAGCTTGAGGTAAGACGATATCATTCGCTCGGTGTCAAAGCGCTTCCGCCCAAGGACATGGGCCTCCCGCCCCAGGGAGGCGCTCCGCGCAGGGGTGTTGAGCAATGTGGCGACAGCACTGACCAGGGCCAGAACATCCCCTTCCGGAACGAGCAATCCTGTTCGCCCGTGTTCGATCTGCTCGGGCACCCCCCCCGCATTCCATGACACCACTGGACAACCCATGGCCATGGCTTCCAACACGATCAGGGGGTGATTGTCCGCCAGGGTGGGATAGACAAAAACATCAGCGGCCCTGAGCAGTTGCGAAAGCCGATCCTCCCCCAGATAGGGGAGCAACACCAGATCATCCTCCCTTCCCTGCTCTTCCCCGCCAATGAAGAATCCCACGGTCTGGGGGCATTGCGACTTTATTCCCAGCCATATCCCGCGCCAATGGGCTCCCCCCTTGTAAGCCGCGCCCTCCCCGCCGTGGGCAATGAACAGGGCCACTCTGGCCTGAGGCGTCAGCCCTAGGGAGGCGCGAGCCTCACGGCGTGGCGGAAGGATGTCCGGCCAAGGCACGCCATTGGGCAGACAACGGGAGTCAGACTCCGGCAGGACCTTGGTGACAAGCCCCCGCATCCAGCGCGACGGGCACACCAACAAGGGGCGCAGCCGCCGCAAAGCATCCAGCTGCGCGGCCTGGCGTTTGTGGGCCTGGGGAAAACCCCTTGGGCACGGGTCAACGCAACGAGTCAGGAAATGCTCACACTCCAGGGGATAGGGGCAGCCTCCGGTGATGAGGCGGCAGTCGTGCAAGGTGATGACCAACCGATGCGCTTCGTCGGGAACACTCCGCAACAGCGCCAGCCAATCCAAGGAGGCATGCAGATGGGCACAACGCCTGGCGCGGAGCACATCCAGCAGAGTCTCCAGCCAGGGGCGGCGGGCCAGGGCCTCACGCCCTGACAGGGTTTCCGGTACCTCGAAGCTGTAGCGCCCCACTCCTCCGTGCTCCTGAACTGCCCTGTGCAATACCTGGGCGATGCGAGACGCGCCGCCGCCGATTTCAAGCACGGTGTGTTGCACAATGGTCAGAGAGGGTTTGGACAAGAGAGATGGCATCCTCGCCCCTTTTGAGAACTCGGCCATACCGGAAGTTTTCGGGGGGAAATCCGGAGGGGCCCTTTGTCAAAGGCCCCCACGGTGACAAATCAATAGTATTTCGAGTGAGCTAAATGAAATCCGGGTCTATGCCGGCCTTTCCGTTGGCCAGCATTATCTTGACATACTGCACTGTTCTCTCGTCCACGGGCACGATGGGAAAATGCCCCTTGCAGGCCTCACACTGGGCCATGGAGGGTCTGGTGGGGCTGATCACCGGCACTTGGCGCTCGCAGAACGGACAGACATACAGGTAGATCATTTCGATGCCCGTAGGCTTCACCGGCATCAACGGCTTGTTCTTTTCATCCCGCATGTCACTCTCCGGCTTTCTTTTTCGTCAACAGGCTTTCCCCGGTCATGGCGGCGGGCTTTTCCACACTCCAGAGATCCAGGATGGTGGGAGCCAAGTCGCCGAGCTTTCCGCCCTCCTGCCTGAACACATCAGAGAGTCGCCCCTCGTATTCCGCCCCGATAAGTACGAGACGCACGGGATTGAGGCTGTGGGCGGTCTGGGGTTCCCCGTTCTTATCGATCATTTCCTCGGCGTTGCCATGGTCCGCAGTGAGCAGCACGCGCCCGCCATCGGCCAGCACGGTCTCCACAATACGCGCCACGCAGGCGTCCACGGTCTCACAGGCCTTGATGGCCGCGGGAATGATGCCCGTATGCCCCACCATGTCCAGGTTGGCCAGGTTGCAGACCACCAGGGAGTATCGGCCGCTCTGCCACTGCTCCACGAACTTGTCCGTAACCTCCTCGGCGCTCATCTGCGGCTTGAGGTCGTAGGTGGCCACCTCCCGGGGGGAAGGCACAAGCACGCGTTCCTCACCGGGAAACGGTTCTTCTCGCCCGCAATTGAGAAAGTAGGTGACGTGGGCGTATTTTTCAGTCTCCGCAATCCGCAGTTGCTCCCACCCGAGGCCGGAAACGGTCTCGCCGATGGTTCCGGCCATGGAAACCGGTGGAAAGGCCACAGGCATGGGGAATGAGGATTCGTACATGGTCATGGTGGCGAAGCCCGACAGATTGCGGAAGGCTTTACGCTCGAATTCCGTGAAATCCTTCTTGAAAAAGCTGGTGCAGATCTGCCGTGCGCGATCGGCGCGGAAATTGAAAAAAAAGACCCCGTCCCCGTCCTGAACCACGGCCAGGGGATGCCCGGCGGCGTCGGTTACTACCCGGGGCTTGACGAACTCGTCGTTCTCGCCAGCGTCATAGCCACTCTGCACCCCTTCGGGGGCGGAAGACACGGGCTCGCCCAGCCCCAGAACCATTGCCTGGTATGCCAGGGCGTTGCGGTCCCAGCGCTTGTCGCGATCCATCGCGTAGTAGCGCCCCATGACCGTGGCGATGGCTCCGTGCCCCAAATCCTTCATGTATTGCTCGAGGTCCTTGACATAGCCCAACCCGCTGGTGGGAGGGGTGTCTCGCCCGTCGAGAAAGGCATGAACAACAGCCTGCACATCATGGGTCTTGGTCATACGCAACAGCGCGTGCAAATGATTCACATGGCTGTGCACTCCGCCATCGGATATCAGGCCCATGAAATGGAGCCGCCCTCCAGCGGTGCGCACCTGCTCCATGAGGTCCAGCAAGATCTGGTTCTTTTCCAGGGAGCCGTCCTCGATGGCGATATCGATGCGCGTCATATCCTGATAGACCACACGACCGGCGCCGATGTTCATGTGCCCCACTTCGGAGTTGCCCATGAAACCGCCGGG
Organism: Desulfovibrionaceae bacterium; assembly: GCA_963674665.2. GTDB lineage: Bacteria > Desulfobacterota > Desulfovibrionia > Desulfovibrionales > Desulfovibrionaceae. Next base: position 654,919 of record CAXXPL010000005.1, read on the forward strand.
GAGGCCGACAGCGCGGCCCGAGCAGGCCAATGAAGTCCAGGGGTAGCGTTGGAGCAGGGAATCGAGGGTGGGGGTTGAGGCCAGGGACACCGCGTTTCCGGGTCCATCGGACGCGATTCCCCAGCCGTCGAGAATCAACAGCAGGGTAGGCAAAGGCTTCATGAGTCGTCCTCATCTTGGTCATCGTCAAGGCGATGGTCTATAGGCTGGCTGACGTACCTGGAGTCGTCATCTCCCCCCTCTTCCCCGGAAAAGGAAAAGGCCACAGGTGCTTGCGCCCACAACCCCTCGAGATTGTAAAAACCCCGGACATCCCGATGGAACACATGAACGATGACGTCGTTGAGGTCCACGAGGACCCATTGCCCGTTCTTGTATCCTTCCATACCGAGCGTCTCGAGTTTGTGCTCGCCGCAGTTCTTGAGCAGGGAGTCGGCCAGGGCCTGGGCATGCCGTGTATTCTTGGCACTTACCAGGATCATGTAATCCGTGGCCGGGGTCTGTCCCCGCAGGTCAAAGCCGATGATGTCCGCGCCCTGCTTTTCCCGAAGCCATTCGGCAACGGTGGTGGCCTTTTCCTGAGACGCTACTTCACTGAATTTCTTTTCTTTTTCTGTCATAACCGCTTCGTCGAGGTATTGCTTCGGGAATCAACCGTGCCGGGAGACAACGATCTCCTCCAGACTGCGTTTGGGAACGTGATGCACACCGGCCTCATCACGGTAGTACTTGATGGAACCGTCTTCTGCCAGGGGCTCCAGGACACACTCCTCCACCGGCTCCCCAAGAGCCAGCACCAGCAGGATGCGCAGATCGTCCCCGAGGTTGAAGTCGCGCATGAGCTTTTCACGCTGCACAGATGCCAGGATGCAGCAGCCGATGCCCTTTTCCATGGCGGCCAGGGCGATGGTCTGCGCCGCGATGCCGTGATCGCAATCCACCTGCTCACTGATGTTTTTATCCGTGCAGATGACGATATAGGCCGCGGGGCGTTCGCCCTCCACAGGACCAGGCCAATCCTTGAAATATCCGGCCCAGGCCAGACGGCTGAAAACAACGGCGTTCTGCTCCTTGTCACAGCACAGGGCGTATTTCAAGGGTTGCTTGTTGCCGCCGGAAGCTGTGCAACGTGCCAAATTTACCAAATATTCCAGGGTGTCCATGGAAATAGCCGAGGCTTCCTTGAAACGGCGAACGCTACGCGTCCGCATAACCAAATCATGCATTACAGTCATTGTTTCGTTCCTCCATCTCTTCCTAATAAAGCAAAGAGTTTCACATGGCAACGCACCGTGCTCCGCAGGGGGAAAAAACACGCGGGGCGCGGTTTGTTTTGCGAAGCCGCCCGGGACATGCTATGGACCTTGCACACCAATTCAGTGGAGCGGTTCCATAATGCAACAAAATATCATGCAACAGGCCTTTGCCCGCTTCAAGAACGATGTCGCCCTGCTCTTCACCGACCTGCACGAGCTGGCCGTCCAACTCGGCGACACCGAATACCGCACCGCGGCGGCGCGGCTCATTGCCAACATCAACCAGCCCTTTCTCTTCGTTGTGGTGGGCGAGGTCAAATCCGGTAAAAGCAGCTTCATCAACGCCCTGGTGGGCGAGGACATCTGCGCCGTGGCTCCGGATCCCTGCACCGACGTCATTCAAAAGATCACCTACAGCGAAAAACGAGAGGAACGCCGGGTCTCCGAATACCTGCGCGAGGTGGGGCTGCCCGTGGAGGCGTTGCGCGAGCTGGCCATAGTGGACACGCCCGGAACCAACAGCATCATCGAACGGCACCAGGAGATAACGGAGCGGTTCATTCCGGAGAGCGATCTCGTCATCTTCGTGTTTCCCGCCCTCAACCCCTATGTGAAATCAGCCTGGAACTTCTTTTCCCTGGTCCACGCCACCTGGCACAAGAAGATCATCTTCGTGCTGCAGCAAGCTGACCGCGCCAGTAGCGAGGAACTCGAGGTCAACCTGAGGCGTGTGCGTGAGTACGCCCAGGAGCGCGGGGTGGAGACCCCTCTGATCTTTCCCGTGTCTGCCAAGCTCGCCCTGGTGGGCAAGGGCGAAAGCGGCATGGAGCCCCTCTGGGAGCACATCCGGGCCACAGTCACCGGGGGACGCCACTACGCCCTGAAAATGGAATCACTCCTGGGCACGGCCCGAACCATCCTGGATAACGCCAAACTGGAGCTCCATGAGCAGGAGTTGGCCCTGAAACGCGACCAGGCCGAGCAAACCCGCATCGCCGAGCGCCTGGAGCGCACCCGTGGCAGCGCGGACCGCGAAATGAAGGCCCTGCAGGCCAGGCTTTTGCAGGCCTATGACAAGGAGGCGGAGACCGCCATTCTGGAGTTCGAGGAAGGCCTCTCCGTGCCCAACCTGCTGAAAAACTCCTTTACCGGCTTCCTGCGACGCAAGAACGCCTTCAAGGACTGGGTTGAAGGGATCAACAAGCGCTTTGCAGAACAGTTGGCCCTCAAGGCCGAATCCCTGGCACGCGAAGGCGCAAGAGGAGTCACAGCCACCATCGCGGAATCCATGCGCTCTCTTCTGGACGACATGCGCGGGGGGCGCGCTACGGCCAGCTTCAGCGAACATTCCCTGAACGTCCCGGCCATAGCGGGACGCAGGCTCGAGGTCATGGACGAGGTCATCGCCAGGCTGGACCTCCTGCTGCAGGACGACGACCTCGGCAGGAAGCTGGCTCCACAGGTTCTGCGAAGTCTTGGCGACCGGGCCGTGATGGGCGGCTTCCTCACCGCTGTGGGAGCGGTCATTGCTGGCGCCACCCACCTGGTGGTCTTCGATGTTACAGGTGGAGTGTTCGCCACCCTGGGAGCCTTGCTGGCAATAAACACCCTGGCTTTCAAACGCAACTCCCTGGTGAAAACCTTCAAGAAGGGCTTCAAGCAAGGCAGAGAGCGCTTCGAGGAACAACTCGCCGAACTTCTTCCCACACGGACCGCGGCGATTTTCGAGGATTTGAGCCAGGTGTTCGCCCCCTACTTTGCAAACATCGAGGAGCGCGGCAAAGTATTGCAGGAACTCATGGAGCGCAGGCAGAACATTGCCCAAGCCCTTGATAAGGAATGCAAACAGCTTGCGGAACTGGTGGGTCAGGAATGACTTGACCCTCAATCCGCTTTGAGGCACGAATTAGAGGATTATGGGGAGAAAAGAATGATGGTTGCGGGACAAGCCGCATCCTTGCAAGTCCCAAGCGCCCCTCTCGAATCCGCCCGGAATGCCCATGGCATTACGTATATTAATGTATTGTTCCCTTTTTTCATGAGTGGATGCAAATCCTGTATTGAAAACCTAGAAGAGAGAGTTCGCCATGATCTACAACCTTGAAATGGAGACCCTGCCACGTGAAGAGATGGAAGCACTCCAACTCAGACGCTTGCAGGCACAGGTTGCGCGCGTTTACGCCAACGTCCCTTTCTACCGCAAGCAGTTTGAGGAGCGCGATCTCGTTCCCAGCGACATCCGCAGCCTCAATGACTTGAAACTGCTGCCCTTTACCCAGAAGCAGGATCTGCGCGACCACTACCCCTACGGCCTGTTTGCCGTTCCCAGAGACAACATCGTCCGTGTTCATGCCTCCAGCGGTACCACGGGCAAGGCCACGGTCGTGGGCTACACCAAGCGCGACCTGGAGATATGGGCCGAGTGCATGGCTCGCTCCTTTGTCTGCGCCGGCGGCAGCTCCCGCGACGTGGTGCACAACGCCTACGGATACGGCCTGTTCACCGGCGGTCTGGGAGCTCACTATGGCGCTGAGCGTCTCGGCGCCACGGTGGTGCCCATGTCCGGTGGCGCCACCAAGCGCCAAGTCTCACTGCTCAAGGATTTCGGCTCCACGGTCATCTGCTGCACCCCCTCCTACATGCTCTTCCTGGCGGAAACCGCCGAGCAACAGGGCATCAATTTCAAGGAGCTACCCCTGCGCATTGGTATCTTCGGCGCCGAGCCCTGGACCGAGGAAATGCGCCGGGAAATCGAAAAAGCCTGCGACATCAAGGCCACCAACATCTATGGGCTCTCCGAAGTCATGGGTCCTGGTGTGGCCATGGAGTGCATAGAGGCCCAGAGCGGCATGCACATCTTCGAGGACCACTTCCTGCCCGAGATAATCGATCCGGAAACCGGCGAACAGCTGCCTCATGGCGAGGAAGGCGAACTGGTGTTCACCACCCTGACAAAGGAAGGAATCCCGCTCATCCGCTACCGCACCCGGGACATCACCACCCTGAACTACACCCCCTGCAAGTGCGGCCGTACCCATGTCCGCATGGGACGCATCATGGGGCGCAGCGACGACATGCTGATCATCCGCGGGGTCAATGTCTTCCCCTCGCAGATCGAAAGCCTGCTGCTGGAGACCAAGGGTCTCACTCCCCACTACCAGATCCTGGTCAACCGTGAAGGCAACCTGGATACCATGGAAGTGCAGGTCGAGGTCGGAGAATCCATTTTCTCCGATGAAATCAAGGGATTGCAGCGGCTGGAAAAACAGATTCAGAAGTCCATCAAGGAATTTCTCGGTGTCACCGCCAGTGTCAAACTGGTGGAACCACACAGCATCGAGCGTTCTATCGGAAAGGCGAAACGTGTGATAGACAACCGTAGCATGTAGCCGTTCTTAAAGTGAATCTGCAACAATCCGGAGAATACCATGAAAGTTGAACAGATCTCGATATTTCTGGAAAACAAGGCCGGTCGCCTCTCAGAGGTGACCCGCGTGCTGTCGGAAAACGACATCAACATCAGGGCCCTTTCCCTGGCCGACACCTCCGACTTCGGCATCCTGCGCCTCATCGTGACGGATCACGAAAAGGCCAAGGAAGTGCTCAAGGCCAACGGTTTCACCGTGGGGCGCACCACTGTTGTGGCGGTAAAGGTTCCGGACAAACCAGGCGGACTCTTCTCCATCCTGGACGTGCTCAGCAACCAGGGCGTGAACGTGGAATACATGTACGCCTTTGTGCAGCAGAGCGGTGAAAACGCCATCCTTATCTTCCGCTTCGACCGCACGGACCAGGCCATCGAAATCCTGCAGAAAAACAACATCCCCATCGTGCCCGGAAAGGACATCTACACCATCTAGTTAAAGCATTACATACAATGAAGCGCGAGACGGAACCCGGTTCCCTCTCGCGCTTTTCGTTTACACGCATGATAAATGCCTTGAGAAAGAGGTGTATGAGAGAGTCCTCTTTTTCAAAGGGATCCTTTCGCAACATGCCTCAAAAACTAGTAGCTCACTACGACCTCGGTGCCCACGTCGATGGTTTTGGCCAGTTCAAGCCCCTCTTCATTCTGCATGCGGATACACCCCAAAGAAACGCGCTTACCAATTTGCCAGGGCTTGTTTGTGCCGTGAATCCTGAACGCTCCGCCGTTGTTGCCGTGGGACAGGATGATCTTGAACGCCCCCATGGGGTTGGCCCTGGAGCCGGGGCGCACGGGAACGAGGCGCTTGCCTATCTGCTTGGCGCGGCGCTTCATGTTCTGCGTGGGGTACCACCAGGGGTCGAAATCGATGCCCGTGACATGGCCGAGACCAGTTGGATAGGGCACACCCTTCTTCGCTGTGGCCACCTTGTAGGGGCGGACAAGCCTTGTGCTGCCGTCCGAATATATGGCGTACAACCACAGGGTGCACTTGCTCACGCTGATCTCGATACGGTATTTTTCCGGCTGGGCATGGGGTAAACGCGCGTAGCTCACCTGCTCGGCCAGTGGGACCGTGGCGACCTCGTTCCTGAATTCCGGCGCGGCCGCTTGTTGCGGAGCCTGCGGAGCAACGATTTCCCGCACCACGGTTTTTTCTTCAGCCGGAGCCGGAGCCAAGGGAGTGGTTCTCCGATCCACAGGGATCTCACGTGCGGGAAGATTGGGCGCGGCAAGGACCGGTACCTGTGTCCTGGTGTAGTTCACCTCCACACGTCGGTTCAACCTCCGCCCTTCCCTGCTGGAATTGGAAGCGGCCGGACGCTCCTCGCCGTATCCCGAAACCTTTATGCGGGAAGCCACGATGCCGTACTTGTCCAGCAACGCGATCTGGATGGACATGGCCCGGTGATAGGAGAGTCGCTTGTTGTCATCGGCGTTGCCCACGTTGTCGCTGTGCCCCTCGAGGGTTACAACCAGGTTGGGGTTGCCCAGCATACGCTCTGCGATCTGCCGGATGTCCTCACGGAACTGCTTCTCCACGTCCGAACTGCCGGTATCGAAGTAAAGGGTCCTGCCCCCTTCGACAGGCAGCGGCACATCAAGGGGAGTACCGGTACCGGCGGTGACTATGTTCGAAGACGAGGCCTGGGAGCCGTTGGTCAATGACGCGCCTAGTGCTGGCCGTGCTGGGGCGTCAGCCTGGCCGAGCAGGTCGGACATGGCGTTGAGATGTGGATTAATCAGGGTGATTGTGAGGCCTTCGGGGTTGTCCGGGTTGGCGGCGGCGCCCCTGGTCAGCAAACGTTCCGGCTCAAGTACACAGGCGGATTGCAGCAGCTCGCTCATGCTCTCTGCGCTACACTTGGCCAGCTCCGGGTTGCTGGCGCGGGCCTCGATACGGGCAACTGCCTTGGGATCTGACTTGAAAACCAGGTAAAGAGCGTCGAGATGACGCCCCAAAGCTTCACGCGCCCCTTGTTCTCCAGCCGAAGGAAGCGGCATGCGCAGCCGGGCAAGTCCTCTGGCTCCGGAATAGATGAAATAGAGTTCCTTGGTATCGAAATCGCTGCTGGAGACTTGCCCCTCTTGTTGCGGATCGGGTTCATAGCTTGAAGGGACGCGGATGGAGGTACGCAACCGTGGTGCTGTTTCCGTCTCTTTGTACGCGCTGCGGGAAGGTTTCGCCGTCTTGGTGACCGCCGGGACATGATAACGGGCAAGTTCGGTTGCATCGACGGAAGCATGCCTTGCGGAGCAAGCACCCAACACCAGAGCCGAAATGATGAGACTCAAATATAACCGGGTCATTCCCCCCTCCCCAGCTAAACTCTTGCGTGCTATCATGGCGAACAATGACGAAGCACCCCACTCCGTAATCAAAGATTCGAACAGCACTTCACTCCCACACTCACTGACAAGAGAACACTTTGAATAACAATTATACCCCATATCACATGAAATGCAACATACGGTGCAAGAATTTGCTATGTATTAGATAATTTCTAGATATATTTTAGACCATCAGACAAACATAATGTAAAACTTTATCATTTAATATCACCCCACTCAATACTCAAAGAACCGCACACAATGGCCAAGAAAAAGAAAAGAACATCCACCCAGCAGACCTTTGAAGTCTCACAACAAAAATCTTGCGTCTGGAAACTTAAGAAACAAGGATTCATGCGGGTTCCTGCCTATATAGCCGCCAACGGAAAGCTTCTGCGCGCAATGGAAGACACGGTGTTCAGACAACTTGCCAATGTCGCCTCGCTTCCTGGTATTGTCAGTGCGACCTGGGCCATGCCCGATGCCCACTCCGGCTATGGTTTCCCCATCGGAGGCGTGGCGGCCTTTGACCCGCAACAAGGAGGTGTTGTCTCCGCAGGTGGGGTGGGATTCGACATCGCCTGCGGTGTGCGTACCCTGCTCACCTACATCCATGCCGACGAAATTCGAGAACGGCAAAAAGATCTGGCCGACGCCCTGTTCAGCAATACTCCGGCCGGACTCGGCGTCACGGGCAACCTGCGTCTGTCCCTCAAGGAGCTGGACTCCATGCTCCACCAAGGGGCGCGTTGGGCAATCTCCATGGGGTATGGGGAATCCCGGGACCTGGAGCGCTGCGAGGAGTCCGGCACCATGTCCGGAGCCGACCCGAACGTGGTTTCGGATCTGGCCAAAAAGCGCCAGCGGGATGAGATGGGCACACTGGGATCAGGCAACCACTACCTTGAGGTGCAAGAGGTGGTGCGGGTTTTCGATCCAAAGGCGGCACAGGCTTTTGGCCTGCGCATGGGCGACGCGGTGGTCAGCATCCACTGCGGCTCCCGAGGCCTGGGCCACCAGATCGGCACAGACTATCTGGCCCGCATGCTGAATGAAGCCACCAGACATGGCCTGGAACTTCCGGACAGGGAACTGGCCTGCGCTCCCATCGATTCAAATCTTGGGCGGGAATACCTCGGGGCGATGCGGGCCGGAGTCAACTGCGCCCTGGCAAACCGTCAGATACTGACACATCTCGCCCGGCTGGCCTTTGCCTCCGTGTTTCCCCAGACTCACCTATCCCTGCTCTACGACGTCTCCCACAATACCTGCAAAGTGGAATCCCACGTGGTGGATGGCAAAAAACGCAGGCTCCACGTGCACCGGAAAGGTGCCACCCGGGCGTTTGGCCCAGGACACCCGGAACTGCCCCCTGAATTCAGGAACACCGGACAGCCCGTACTGGTCGGGGGCAGCATGGGTACGCACTCCTACATCCTCGCAGGTCAGGTTACGGAAGACAGCGCGTCCAGGGCGTTCGCCTCGGCCAACCACGGCGCTGGGCGCTGCATGAGCAGGGGGCAGGCAAAGAAACAATTCCAAGGACGCGAGATACTCCATGAACTGGAAAGCCGGGGGATACTGCTCCGCGCCGCCAGCCTGCGCGGTGTGGCTGAGGAGGCGCCCGCTGCATACAAGGACGTGAACCTGGTCATCCAATCCGCGCATGAGGCCGGCCTGGCAAAACCCGTGGCCGCCCTGACCCCCCTGATATGCGTCAAAGGATAGCTAGAGAAAGAGTTTTGCGAGGGGGAAACCCTTTAAAGGGTTTCCCCCTCGCGCTTCCCCTTCCAAAACTTTCAATAAAAAATCTTGTACAGAGGCTTTTCCTCCCTGCACAAGGGTCACGTAACTGTCTGCTAAGCGGTCTTTTTCTTCCGGAACAGATGATCCAACTTGCTCTCGATACCCTTCACCAGATCCTGCAACGGCGCCATGATGCCGTCGTTCCATGACTCACCGCTGACCTTCTCGATCTCCCTGATTCTGTCGTCCAACTCGTCGCGCCTGGCCCTGAGTTCGGCCACCTGCCTCTTGTCCTCCTCCACCTCCTTGGGATCGGTGGCGTGAATGGCGGCAAGTTCCAGCTCCTTGATTTGCGCGTCCCAGGTCGACACTTTTTCCTTCAAGTCATTGAGGTAACTTTTCATAGCCACTCCTTTCTCAGGGATTGTTGAAATGAGATCAGATCACCGGCCATTTCCCGAGTCGCATGTCCTGACAAGTCTGTTGGAGATTCATGCATGGTATTCAAATACACAAGCCATGCACTCAATGCAAACGTTTCATCAAACAGTTGGTATACCTGCCGCAAACTCCCGCAAGGAAGGTCCATCCCGCCAAGCGTATCCTTGAAATACAGGTCAGGAACGTTTCCTTGCCCACTCCCGCACCTTTTTCATCTCTTGCAACAGAACCGGGTAATCCAGAGTCGTGAAGCATCCCTCCTGGTAACAGATCTTGCCATTGACCATGGTCAGGACGACCTCGTTGCCCGAAGCGGCGTATACCACCTGCGACAGGGGGCTGTGCATGGGCACCATGTTGGGCGCGCTCATGTCCAGAGCGATGATGTCCGCGGGAGCGCCTGGAGCCAGCCTCCCCGACTCGGGTTTACCCAGGCACGCCGCGTTGTGCAGGGTCGCCATGTCCAGGACTTGAGGCGCGTGGAGCAGGGTCGGGTCCATGGCCCCAACCTTGTGCAGCAAGGCGCAGGCGCTCATCTCCAAAAACATGTTCAAGGTGTTGTTGCTGGCAGCGCCGTCCGTGCCCAGTCCCGGGAGCAGACCGGCACGCAGCATGGGACCGGCCTTGGCGATGCCCGAGGCTAGCTTCATATTGCTCTTGGGCACCAGCACCACTTTGGAACCGGACTCCGCAATGAGTCCTATCTCTTGGTCCGTGAGATCAACCGTATGGATCAGCACCGTGCGGGGCGAGAGCAGGCCCAACCTGTCGAGAAAAGGCACGGGCCGCTGGCCGTGCTTCTCCAGACAGTCCTCGGTCTCCCGGGGAGTCTCGGCACAGTGGGTGAACCAGAAGGTGTCGTACTTCTCGGCCAGGGCAAAGCTACGGGTCAACTGCTCCTCACAGGTGGTGTACACCGTGTGCGGCGCCAGGGCGAAGTCCACAAGCTCGTGCCCGGCGTATTGTTGCAGCTGCCCCTCGATGAGGGCGAAAGCCTCTTCCGTGTTCTTGTAGGACAAGGTGGGGAAGTCCAGGATGCCTTCGGCCAGAACGGCCCGTATGCCGCACTGCTCCACCACCTCCGCAGTGACGGACTGATGTATGTACATGTCCAGAAAGCAGGTGGTTCCGGTGCGCAGCATCTCGGCGCAGGCCAGCTGCGAGCCAAGCCGGATCAGGTCCTTGTCCATGCGGGCTTCAAGTGGCCAGATGGCGGTACTCAACCACTCCATGAGGGGGAGGTCGTCGGCCGCGCCCCTGAGCAGGGTCATGGCCGCGTGGGTATGGGCATTGATGAGGCCCGGCATTATCAGTGAGGAGCCGAGATTCAGGATCTTTTCAGGGGCATATTTACCGGTCAGTTCGGCGGCGCTGCCCACGTCCATGATCCGCGTATCGGTGACGGCCACGGCGCCGGATTCGAGAATGCTCCGGTCGTTGTTCTGTGTGAGGACGAGTTCGCCGGTCAGGAGAAAATCACAGGGTGTGCGCATGGGGCTGGTCCTTTGCTGCCTTTGTCGCATAACGCGTTTTGACAAACAGGGTTGAAGACACTACAACCTACTCGCATTTCACAACGGCTTGTGAATGTGAGGAAGCTATTGGCACGCCTTTTGGCACATATCGTACCGGAGGACAACACATGGACTTGCGCACCTTCATCAGAGACGTGAAGGATTTTCCCAAGGAAGGGATCATCTTTTTTGACATCACCCCCTTGCTGGCCAACGGCAAGGCCTTTTCCTACGCCATCGACGCCATGGCCGAACCTTTCCAGGACCTGAAGGCGGACAAAATCATCGCTGCCGAAGCCCGTGGTTTCATCTTCGGCGCGCCTCTGGCCTACAAGCTGGGCATGGGTTTCGTGCCGGTGCGCAAGCCTGGCAAGCTTCCCTACAAGAGCATCTGCGCCACCTATGAGCTGGAATACGGCACCGACACCCTTTGCATGCACGAGGATGCGGTCAAGCCCGGCGAGCGGGTCATCATGATCGATGACGTCATCGCCACAGGCGGTACTGTGGGGGGCGTGATCAAGCTGGTGGAAATGGCCCAGGGTGTTGTGGCCGGTGTGGGCTTCCTCATCGAGCTCGGTTTTCTCGACGGAGTGCAGCGCCTCAACGGCCTCGATCACGTCTGCCTGATCAAGCTGTAAGCCCAAGGAATCGGGAACAGATCATGAAAAGAATCGGCATCATAGGCGGCAGTGGCCTGGACAATCCCGACATCATGCGGAACGCGGAGGACAAGGAGCTTGTCACTCCCTACGGCCCTCCCACCTCCCCAATCCGCATCGGGACAATCGGAGGCAAGGAGGTCTGCCTGCTGGCCCGTCACGGCCGGGAGCACACCGTCCCCCCCACCCAGGTGAACTTCAGGGGCAATATCCATGCCCTCAAGGAGCTGGGCTGCGAATGCATCCTGGCCACCACGGCCGTGGGCTCCCTGCGCGAGGAAATCGACCGGGGGCACCTGGTGGTCCTGGACCAGTTCATCGATTTCACCCGCCACCGTATCGTGACCTTTCACGAGCACTTCGAACCGCACCAGGCAGTGCACACCCCCATGGCCGAGCCCTTTGACGCGGAGCTGCGCAATATAATGTGCGGCGTATGCGCAGAACTCGGGTATGACCACCACCCCAAGGGCACGGTGGTCACCATCGAAGGCCCCAGGTTCTCCACCAGGGCGGAATCCAACATGTTCAGAATCTGGGGCGCGGATGTCATCAACATGAGCATCGCCCCGGAATGCGTGCTGGCCAACGAGGCAGGCGTTCCCTACGCCGCGGTGGCCATGTCCACGGACTACGACTGCTGGAAGGTGGACGAGGAACCCGTGACTTGGGAGGAGATTCTGCGCATCTTCACCCAGAACGCGGAAAAAGTCACCCAGTTGCTCCTCAAGACCATCGAAAAGCTGTAAAAGAAAGATTGCATATAAATTCTGCGAGGGGGAACACCTTTTGAAATATAGGTTTTCCCCTCGGAAAACTCTTCAAGAATCAGCTCAATCTACAGTGATTGAAGCATCTTTTCCAGGCAACGGTGCAGGGTGGCGCGCTCGTCGTTGTCCAGTTCACTGATCATGTCTCGGGTCAGGTTGGCATGCAGGGTGTCGTGGACCTGAAAGTGCCGCTCCCCCTCTTCCGTGAGCTCCACCAGGATGGACCGGCGGTCCTGTTCGTTAGGGCGGCGGCGCACCAGCCCCCCCTGTTCCAGCCTGTCCACGGCCACGGTCAGGGTGCCGGTGGTCAGACCCATGTGCCCGGCCAGCTCCTTCATCCGCATGGGGCCATGCGTTCCGAGAATCTCCAGGGTATGGGTCTGGGGAAGAGTCAAGCCGCTGTCGCGCACCACCCCGTGCTCCCAAGAGGAGAACTTCTCGAAAAACTCCACCAGCAGTCTGCTCAGGAGTTTGGTGCCCTCGTGTTCGTCCTTCATATGCCCCGCTTCTCCGCAAATGATGAATGTGCAACCTCTACCGGCCTATGACGTATCCATGCGCCCCTTGGTGGAGCAAGGTACTATCAAATCCAAAAATCCCAAAATGAAAAGTCCCGCCTCCACAGCCTTGTTTTCTTGGCTGTTGGTGCCGTGTCCATAAAATTCACCAAGCTGAAAGCCATTGCACATCGCGCGACACCGGGCGGCCGAGCACCAGCCTCTTGCCCGGGGGGCTTTGCTCTGGCATGGTTCAGCCGCAATGAACAACACTGAATCCGATAACCTCATCAGACTGAACAAGGCCATCGCCCAGGCAGGGATCTGTTCCAGGCGCAAGGCCGACGAACTCATCCAGCAGGGGCAGGTGCAGGTCAATGGTGAACGCGTTGACTCCCCCGGGGTGCGCGTGAACCCGGACACCGACCGCATCACGGTGCAGGGCAGGGACATCTCCGCTTCCGCGCCTTCCACGTTCTCCTACCTCATGCTGCACAAGCCGCCCAAGGTCATGACCACCCTCTCAGATCCTCAGGGGCGGAGGACCATCCTGGACCTACTGCCAGAGAGCGCCGCCACGTTGCGGCTGGTGCCCGTGGGCAGGCTGGATTTCATGTCCGAGGGGCTGCTGCTCCTGACCAACGACGGCGACCTGACGCACAGGCTCACCCACCCCCGCCATCATCTGCCCAAGGTCTATCATGTGTCCGTGACCCGCACTCCGGACAAGGCCATGCTCTCCACCATGCGCAGGGGCATGCGCCTGAAGGAGGGCGACCAGCTCGCGCCTGTGGAGGTCCGGGTGCTGGAGGAATCCATCAGGGGGGCGTTGCTGGAAATGATCCTGATCCAGGGGGTGAATAGACAGATACGCAGGATGTGCAGGGATATGGACCTTGGGATACGTTTCCTGCGCCGGGTGGCCCAGGGGCCGGTGCGCCTGGATAATCTGCCCAAAGGGCAGTGGCGCACACTGACTGCCCGGGAAATCGCGGCCCTGAAAAAGGCCGTCGAGATCTAGTGTCTTATCTGGCGAAGCGGTCCTCCTCTATAAGCATACCATGAACTTGGAGGACACCAAAGCAGTGGCGCATTGCACAACCATGGCGGCCACTGCCGACTCTTTCCTCTCGTCGATTTTCCACTGTAGCGACCAACCGTAACGTTCCTCGCCCTAGCCTCTTCCGTAATTTTCTAGAAAATAGCTATATATATTCTACAGAACGCACTCTGCAATATACTGTTGCCTTTCCATTGCGATAATGTAATATAATCAAACTTGCATTTTGTGCAGGACCGTGCACGGCGGTGGGGACTCAAAGGACGCCGTCACAGTTTAAACCATGCCATGCCAATGCAGCCACATGTTATCCCGTAGGCACTGGATAAGCGGCCTGCTTTTTGGCGCTTGTGTAATGTCGGGCTATTCCGTGGGGTGTGTCGTGATGGTCAAGCGTCTTATTGTCGTGCTCTTTGCCGTTGTGCTTGTGACCGGTTGCGGTTCCAGACACATTGCAACCCTCGAAAATCCAGTTCAAAAACAGTCACGTCTGACACAGATAAAGAAACAGGACACACCTGCCAGACTCCTGTGCTCTCTTCCTCTTTCAGATATCGGGGGCGATTCCGGAGAATTAAACCGGATGCTGGAAAACGCCGCCAAGGTGCTGCGTGACAACCCCGAGGCCGATCTGCGCATCACCGCCACGGCCTACCACCTGGTGCAGCCGGAAGACGGAATCAAACGCGCCACGCGCCTTGCCGAACACGCCAAGCGCCTGCTGATCCTTCGTTACAACATATCCCCCGGCCGTTGCAGCATATCCGCCTCCAGCTCCGATGATGCCGGCAAACGCCTGCTGCAGTTTCACATCCTTGGAGCCATCACGGACATACGGTTGGCCGATGCGTCTGATAAAAAGACATCCCCGGCAACACTCTCGTATCCCGCTCCCACGCTGCGACCTGATCCGGAAGAGATGAAGGACCTGGACAAGGGACCTGTCCTGGAGTTGGTTGATGCCGACAGCGGCACCATGCCTGAAGGCAGCACCCAGGCCCATTTTCAGGTGAATTTTTCCAACGGCCAGTCAAGGCTGGACAAGCCCGACATGCAGGCTCTCCAACAGGTGGCGGAGCTTATGCGGCTCAACCCCACGGCACTCGCGGAGATAGAGGGGCACACGGATTCCAGCGGCTCCAGCGGGACCAATCTGCGGATTTCACTGCGCCGCGCCGAGGCTGTCCGCAACATGCTCATGAGCGAGCACGGTGTCTCCCCCCAACGGCTGCGGACCCGCGGTTTGGGTCAGGCACGCCCCCAGTATGACAACTCCACATCACATGGCAGGGCCCAAAACAGACGCGTTGAAATCCTGGTCCGTTCTGAGACGCCTCTTCAAGGTGCGGAAAAGATGCAGGCCGCCTCGGACGGTAAAAAACAGGGAATCTCCGAGCCCCTGGGGCGCTGTCTTGTGCTCTGCTTCCATGGCGTGGACATGAAGTCCTCCCTGAGCATCTCCTCGGAGGCCTTCCAGCGTAGGATCGACGACCTGCTCAAGGACGGATACAATTTCCTCACCCTGGAGGAGTTCGGCCGCCACATGATCGAGAACATTCCCTTTCAGGGGCGCAATGTGCTGGTGACCTTTGACGACGGATGGAAATCCACCATGAAGGCTTACAGCATCCTGAAGGAACACAATCTCCCCTTCACCCTGTTCCTCTCCACCCTCTACATGGGGCATCCCACAGGGCTGTGCCTGAGCCAGGACAACATCGAGGAACTCAAGACCTACCCGCTGGTGAGCTTCGCGAACCACTCCCATGCGCACTCCAAGCGGCTCATCGCCGGTTACTCCCACAATGGGCAGTACTATATCAACTACATCAAAAAGGACATTGCCAAGAGCAAGCAAAGGTTCAAGGAGCTCATCGGCAAGGACACGGAATATTTCGCCTTCCCCTTTGGCCATTGGAACCTGGACTATGTGGCCGCGCTCGAGGAGGCGGGCTTCAAATACCTTTTCTCAGTGGAGGGGCGCACCATCGAAACCGGCATGGCGGCCCAGAATCTCACCCACATCCCCCGCATCGGGGGACACAATCTGGGGATGAACCAGATTGCGGCCTATTTCCAAGGTGTTCCGCCCCATGTCCCAAAGCAGGCGGACAAAAAGGAGGCCCCGCTGACCGAGGAACCTACTGTGGACGTCAGCCTCTCCACCCTGCCCAAGGGACCGGCCATCACCTCACTGCTGCAGGGCGCGAGCGTTCCCAAGCCATACTCCAAGATGGACCTGAACCATCCGACCACAATTCAACTGGCTCACAGGCATCCCGCCCAGGAGCCGGAACAATCCGAGAGCTCCGCGCGCGAGACAATGCAGGAGGTTGCGCAAGCCTCTGATCAATCCGCCGGCCAAAGAGCGGTAAAGGAACCTGCCATTGCGAGTGTGTCCAACAAACCGGTGGCCGCTACGCCCTCCCCGGCGCAACAGCATCCGGCTTTGGCGCACTCGGAAGTGACCTACACGCCGGTGGCCGACGTTTCCCCCGTCTCACCCCCTGAACCGGCACGTAAAACCGCGGCCGGAACCTCCCGCATCCAGGGAAGATACGGCGAACGCAGGACCATACGGGAGCAACCCGAAGTGGTGCAGTCTCTCACGCCCAAATCCAGGACCATCGAGGTCGTGGCCGTGGGCGACATCATGATGGGATCCACATACCCGCACAACTACCTACCCCCGGAAGATGGCAACCAACTTTTCTCCCAGGTGCAGAACTTTTTCAGAGGGGGCGACGTGGTCTTCGGCAATCTGGAAGGCCCCATGATCGACGGCGGAAGGCCCTGCAAATGCGGCAAGGGCTCCTCCAACTGCTATGAATTCCGTATGCCCACTCGTTACGTGAAGCACCTCACCCGCGCCGGTTTCAATGCCATGTCCATTGCCAACAACCATGCGCACGACTTCGGCCAGCAGGGGCAGATGAGCACCATGGATACCCTGCGCAAGCACGACATCGAGCCTGTGGGTGGGGAAGCGGTGGGGCACCTGCAGATCAAGGGGCAGCGCGTGGCCATGGTGGGATTCGCCCATCGTGGAAGGAACCTCGCCTACCCCATTCAGGACATCCAGGCTGCAAAGCGCATCGTCAGCGACCTGAAGC
>CAXXPL010000006.1:0-56644 GCA_963674665.2 Desulfovibrionaceae bacterium
GATCTTGGCGACGAGAAGCTTGTCCGCGAATTCCGAGTAATAGAACGTCATTTTACCATAGGTGAGGTCGTCATATTTTGGGAGCAGCGGAAGGGTCCGGATCTGGGGAGTGGAGTTCAGCGGCGGGGTGATGCAGTCGCTGATGAGTTCCCAGAGATCCTTGAACACTTCGGATTTTCCAACAAGGTCGTTGAACGATTCGTTGATGGCTTCCCAATAGGCGTTGTTGCACCAGCAGCCGATGCAGTAGCGCTCCTGGTTCAGGGTGTAGTCCTCGAACTCGCGTTTTCTGGTGTAGTCAATGGTATCGTCGGGTTTGACCTCCAGAAAGGAGAAATAGCCCGAGGTATCGGCCGGAGTTGTTGGTGTTGGCTTGTTGGTCTGCTGGGCAAGGGCGGGAGCGGAAAAAAGCATGCACACGAGCAGGCCGAGCGCGATGGGAAGACGAGCGGTTGTCAACATGGCGAATCCTTGTCGCATCAAAATGTCACGGGTAGGAGAAAGCGTGCGGACCGCCCCCCCGTCGCCCTGAGATAGACTTGTTTTTCGTGCCGCATCACTTCGAGTTGTATGAACTGAGCATGGAAGGGAACGCAACACTTTGGTTTTGGAAATCTGTGGAAATACTGCATAATTGCCCGCTGGCTTTGTTGCTGTGGAAAAGGCAAATCCTAGTGTATTATAAATACACGTCGGCCTTGCCTTTTTCTTGCGCCTCGCCAGCGAACAATTCTACAGCACTTCTGAAAATTGTAATTAATCACCGCTTCCCTGTAATAATTCGAATCCCTGTTCCAGGCAAGGGGAGGTGGGGCGAACGCGGGTCGCTTGACTGCCAAAGTGCCCTGGGATACGTACATTATGGCGTTTTTGCTTTACAGTTGCCTTGCCACACCCCCAATTGGAGGATGATCATGGCGGATTTGACCATAGGCGGAACGTCTCTGGCATCTTTGGGATCAGGCGCGGGACTCGGGGCATTGGGGCGGCTTCTGGGCCTGGGCGGGGGCTCGATGTCCGGTGATGAAGCGAGCCTTGTCAATGACAAGGAAACCTTCGGAGCCTCGGTGGTCAGCGCCACTTTCGATACTTTGAACGCCCCCGGAATCGGACAGTCGTCCATGTCCTCGACATACGATTTCAGCAAGAGCGTATTGTCCGCTGTCTACAACCCCACGGGGGGAATCACCGACATTTTCGCCTGAGTGCCCTGGCATGCGCATCGCATCGGAAGATGCCGACCGCGCATTGCGTACCGGGCCCCGGGCGGGTGCATATGACGTGGAACTTTCACGCGCGCGGATGATCGGGAGCTTGCACTTGCGCGCATGGTTCGGGGAGGGATCTGAATAGCATGAAGACATGTGATACATGGAGGATACCAGTGGGTATTCGTGTGTTGTTGTTCGTTTCGTTGTTGTTGGCCTGCGCACCCCAGCCGCTGGTGGCGGGCAAGCTGCAGGACATCAAGTCTCGCGGTGTGCTCATGGCCGGTGTCCGGGATTCCGTGGCGCCCTTCGGCTATCTGGACGAAGCCACGAATCAGATCGTGGGGTTCGAGGTGGACATCTGCAGGTATATCGCTGAGAAGCTCGACGCGCGGCTCGAGTTGGTGCCCGTGACAGGGGCTGACAGGATTCCCATGTTGCTGCAGGGGAACGTGGACATGGTGGTGGCCACCATGACGCACAAGTACGAGCGCGACGAAGTGGTGGACTTTTCCATAACCTACTTCATGGACGGGCAACGGCTGATGGTGCCAAGGGACTCCCTGATCAAGTCCAGCCAGGACCTGGTCGGGAAAAATCTGGGCACGGCCAAGGGCTCCAGCGCTGAAAAGAACATTAAGGTCCAGCAGCCCGAGGTCACGGTGTTCACCTACGAAACCTTTCCCCAGGCCTTCCTGGCCATGAAAAGGGGGGAGGTGGACGGTATCATCTCGGAGGCCACCACGTTGCAGGGGCTCAGATTGGTGGACGAAAACCCGGACGCCTGGACCATTCTGGACGAGCCCATTTCCCGCGAGCCCTATGCCGTGGCCCTGCCGGAGAACGATTCAGATTTTCGCGACTTCATCAACAAGACTTTGTCCGACATGTGGAACGGCGGCGCCTACGCAAAGATATACGAAAAGTGGTTCGGGCCGGAGAGCAAGTACTACACCCCCCTTGCGTGGGAGATGGAAATCTGGCCCTGAGCCAGGCGGGAGCGAGGCGCCTCCTGCCATTGTCTCTGGAAAAATGTTTTATGAATCATTATTACACTGAATGAACTGGAGAATTACGTGGCAGATCTGATCCGGTTGGATATGGTCGTGCCAGGGGAAATCGAGCCCCTGGTCACGGCCTTCTTGTTTGACAGCGTGCCTTACGGCTGGGAGGAGGTTGAGATGGATGGCGGGGCGCTGCTGTTCCGCGTTCACCTCGAAAAACCCGAGCATTGCCAGTCGTTGGAACAGGAGATAGGGGCGCGCTGGCCCCAGGTCCGGCTGGAACGCAGCTCGGTTCCCAACAGGGACTGGTCATTGGCCTGGCGGGAATTTTTCACCGCCGTGCCCTGCGGCGAGGACTTCATTGTCGTCGCCCCCTGGATGGAGGAGCTTCGCCACGACGCCCCCCGGCAGGGGCGGATTCCCATAGTCATCGAGCCCAAGATGGCCTTCGGCACCGGGCACCATCCCACCACGGCCCTGTGCCTGGAGGTGATCTCCCGTCTGAACCGCGAGGGCAGGATCAAGCCCGGAACCAGGTTCCTTGATCTTGGGACGGGGTCAGGAATCCTGGGCATTGGATGCTGCAAGCTCGGAATGACCGGCATGGGCCTGGACATTGACCCCCTGGCAATAGAAAACGCCATGGAAAACAAGGTTGTCAACGGCGTGGACGAAGCCTTCCCGGTTGCCGAGGGCAGCCTGGATGCGGCCGAGGATGAGCGTTTCGACCTCATCCTGGCGAACATCCTGGCGGAGCCGCTCATTGACCTGGCCCCACGGCTTGTGGACAGGCTCAATCCCGGAGGCCTGCTGGTGCTCTCGGGCCTGTTGGAGATTCAGCGGGGGGAGTGTGATCGCGGCCTATGAGAGCTGCGGCATGTCGGCTCCGGAGGAACTCGTTCGCGGCGAGTGGGCGGCCCTTGTCTTCTTGGCGCGGAAGTCCTGAGACTTTCCACATATGGAACAATGCGCTATAGACGAGCAGCGCCAACTCATGGTGGGGCTTGGAGCAAGCGTGATATTTCTCCACGCGCAACGCAAGGGGCGGTGTGTTCCGGGTGCGGAAGCCGAAGGCTGTCGCGCTGCCGCCAAGATATTGAGGTGAACGAGATGGACTACGACGCGAAGGTCGAAGGCGTTGCCCTGATCATCCAGCCGAAAATGGAGAAACTGGATTTCACGGTCTGCGGTAAATTCAAATCCGAAATGAGCGGACTCATGCACGAGGGAGGGCACAAGTACCTTGTCCTCAACCTCGCTGACGTGGCGTTCATCGACAGCATGTCCATCGGCGCTCTGGTTTCCCTGCGCAAGACCCTGGCCGAATCCGGCGCCAAAATGGGCCTTTGCAACCTGCATCCCTTTGTAAGAAAGGTGCTCACCGTGGTCACGGTGAACGCCATCTTCGATGTCTTCGACAACGAGCAAAGCGCACTGCAAACAGTTGGGAAAGCCTGATCCTTCATGCGTTCAAGGGAAAATCTTCTGCTCAACATGTATGACGCCATGCTCGCGAAACTCGGACCCAGCTACTGGTGGCCCGGGGCCTCCGCGTTCGAGGTCATGGTGGGGGCGGTGCTCACCCAGAACACCAACTGGGGCAACGTGACAAGGGCGGTGGACAACCTGCGGGACGAAGACCTTCTGACCCCCGCCGGCCTGGATGCGATCCCGGAGGCCAGACTCGCCGAACTCGTTCGACCCGCCGGGTATTTCCGGCTCAAGGCGGCAAGGCTGAAAAACCTCCTTGGTTTTCTCAGAAAAGAGTACAGATACGATATTGATGCCCTGGCGGAAGCGAATACCGGGGTGCTTCGGGAAAAGCTCCTGTGCGTGAAGGGCATCGGACCGGAGACCGCAGACTCCATCCTGCTCTATGCCCTGAATCTGCCGAGCTTTGTGGTGGACGTGTACACCAGGAGGATATGCAACCGCCACGGCCTGCTGCCCGAGGACGTGAGCTATGACGAACTCAGGGAGTATTTTATGGACGTACTCCCCGAGGATGTACATTTCTACAAGGAATTCCATGCCCTGCTGGTGAGAACCGCTCAGGGCTGGTGCAAGAAGAAGGCGCCGGCATGCGACGATTGTCCGCTTCATTGCTTTCTCCAGTGATGTCTCGCAACTTGAGGGGCGGCGCATTGCTCGTCCTGTGCGCGATGCTGTGCTTCATTGCTTCCTCCACGAACATGGTGTTCGGGGCCAAGCAGGGGGATGCACAGCGTCTGGAGGAGCAGCGGCGCATGGCCGAGGACGCCAAACAGGCGCTGAAGGAACTGAGCGAAGAGGAGCGCCGCCTGCACAAGAACCTTGCCCAGGCCGAGGACGAGATCCTGGCGATGAAGACGCGTATCCAGAAGGCCGAGGACAAGCTCCATGTGGTGGAGAAGGAGGAGAAGCGGACCCAGGACAGGCTCACGGAGCTCAAGGAGCGGAAAAAACGCTCCCTGCGGGAGCTGGATAGGGTGGTGAAAGGGCTCTGGCCGGTGCATGTCAGGCGGGAAGTGCTCCAGGGGCGGGATCTTCCGGCCTGGGAAGAGGCTGACAGGGGGTTTGTATGGATGTCCGCGCTCTACGGAAAGGTGGAGAACTCCCTGGATCAGGTGCGCCAGGAGGAGCGAGCCATCCAGGCGGCTCTGGAGGAAAATCGGGCTGTGGCCGCAAAGGCGCGTGACGCACTGGCGGCGATCAACAACGACAAGGACGCCCTCCTCGGGCGCCGCATGAGCTTCAAGAAGAACCTCGCCGAGGTGCGTAAGAGCAAGGTGGGGCAGGAGGAGGAACTCCAGGAACTGCTGTCCGCCATCGACGACCTTGATTACAAGCTTCGCCAGGAGCCGACGAAGAAGGATATCAAGCCCCAGGACTTCAACAAACTCAAGGGGAAGCTGCCCTGGCCGGTGACCGGAAAGGTCATATCCAGTTTCAAGCTCAAAGCTTCGCCCCCGAGACGTGGTTTGGGTATACAGCTCTCCGGCGAGAACGAGGTGTACGCGATCTCCTGGGGGCGTGTGGTGCACAATGATGTTTTACGAGGTTTTGGCAGAGTTATTATTGTCATGCACGGCAAGGAATATTACAGTCTGTATGCTTTCCTCTCCTCCAGCGATGTGTCCAAGGGGGACGAGGTGACTCGTGGACAAGCGCTTGGCCGGGCCGGGTATTATCCCCTTGCAAAAGGTCCTGGTCTTTATTTTGAATTGCGTTTTCGTCAAAAACCTATTAACCCACGGCAGTGGCTCAGCGCTCAAAATTAATTATCTGTCGGTAATACAGAGTCATTCAGCTGACCTGTTTACCGCAACAACAGAAATGTTTGCCTTTCGAAGAGTTGGATCGACACGTTAGAGGTGCTCGAAGATCTATATCGTAGAGGCATGATCCGGAGGCTAGTATGCGAGTGCAAGTTGTTCTGTGTTCACTGCTTTTGGCAGTAATTCTCCTCGGTTCGACTGGTCCGGCCGCGGCGAAACAGGCTGAAGACAAGTATGAGCCCTTGAAGCGCTTCAGCCAGGTGCTGGACATGGTCGAGCGCTACTATGTCCGGGATGTGACCCGCAAGGAGCTGGTTGAAGGCGCCGTGCGGGGCATGCTGCAGGAACTGGATCCCCATTCCTCCTACATGGACAAGGAGGAGTTCGAGGAGATGCAGGTCAGCACCTCCGGCGAGTTCTCGGGCATCGGCATCGAGATCAGCATGCGCAACGGACAACTCGTGGTTGTCTCTCCCATCGAGGATACCCCGGCCTATGCCGCCGGTTTGAAGAGCGGCGACATCATCATCGAAATCGATGACGAGCCCACCGAAGGCATCAGCCTCCTGGACGCCGTTCGCATGATCCGTGGCGAAAAGGGTACCAGCGTGCAGCTCACCGTGCTGCACAAGGACACCAAGACCCCGGACACTGTCACCATCATCCGTGACACCATCCCCATCATCAGCGTCAAGTCCGAGATCCTGGAGCCCGGCTACGGCTATCTGCGTGTTACCAGGTTCAACGAACACACCACCGACGAGCTGCGCGACGCACTGGATACCATCTCCAAGAAGGGCCCCATCAAGGGCCTGGTGATGGACCTGCGCAACAACCCTGGCGGTCTACTGGATCAGGCCGTGAGCGTTGCCGACACTTTCCTGGACGATGGTAAGATCGTGTACATCCAGGGCAAACAGGAGAGCTCCCGCAAGGACTACCTGGCCAAAAAAAGCTCCAATGACGTGAGCGCGCCCATGGTGGTGCTCATCAACGCCGGTTCCGCTTCCGCCTCCGAGATCGTTGCCGGCGCCATGCAGGACCGCAAACGCGCCATGCTCATCGGCGAGCCCACCTTTGGAAAGGGCTCGGTGCAGACCATCATCCCGCTGTCCGACGGCGGCGGCATGAAGCTCACCACCGCGCTGTACTATACGCCCAGCGGCCGTTCCATCCAGGCCGAAGGCATCCAGCCGGACCTGCACATTCCCCTGGCTTCCACCAAGGACGCCTTCACGGTGCGTGAACGCGATCTGAGCAAGCATATCGAAAATCACAAGGACGCCAAGAAAAAGAAGGACAAGGACGATGCCGACGAGCGCGTCAAGAACATGCTGGAGAAGGACAACCAGCTGCGCATCGGTCTCAAGCTCGTGAAAGAGCAACCTGCGGCGTCCTTCTAGCCGACCGGCTGGTACAAGCGTAACCAACGGGCTGGTTTCATGACGCCGCGAGCTCATGAAACCGGCCCGTTCATATCATGAACCAGGGGCCTTGACGCGGCCCCATTCCCTTTTGCCGCCTATGCCGTTCAGGTTCACGGAATTCATAGCCGCCAGGTGGAAGACACTGCGCCTGTTACTGCTCATCGGCATCATCGTTGCGGTGGGTTGCCTGGGCTATGGCATCTACCGCAGATCCGTGTCCGAAGCTCCACCGCTTGCGTCTATCCCGACCGGGGGCAAGGATGCTTCGAGCCTGTCCTCCGGGAATTCTTCAGATTCCATCACCGTGCGGCTGACCGTGAATCATCAGGTGGCCAGTGAGAACGCCTCGTCCGGATCCCCGGAGCCCGGCGGCGCCAACCCCCTGGAAGCTGGACAGACCCAGGCTGAGCAGGCCTATGAGGAGGCCTTGGGCAGCCCCTTGGAAGAAGCCATCAAGAAGGTGGACCATGTCCTGGTGGAGGGTGTGCAGCGGTGGGGCAAGGGATCCGGCGATCTGCGCTTCAAGGAGGTGGCTGTCCGGAGCCCTGAAAAGGATTTCGAGCGTCTGGGCGCCTACCTCTTTCAGCACATCCTGATCCCGCCCGAGGTACCGGCGGAGCCGATGCTGCAGGCGTTGCGGATTGAATTGAGTATTCTCGGCATGCCCGCCTTTCTGGAAAAGGGCGCACCCGGCACCTGGAGGATTTCCCTGCAGGGGCGGGTTACCCATGAATTGACCTTCGAGACAACAGGGCAGGAGCTCGGACCGGACCTTTCCAAGGCCAAGGGACTGCTGGTAATAGTGATCGACGATCTCGGCCTGAGCCTGCGGTTCGCAAGAGAGCTGGCCGAATTGCCGCTGGATATCACCTTTTCCGTGCTCCCCAGGCTGCGCCACAGCGCAGATGTGGTCGCCCTGGCCAATGAAAAGGGCAGGGAGTTGATGCTGCACCAACCCATGGAGCCCATGGCCTATCCCGAGACCTCTCCCGGAGAGGGAGCCCTGTTCGGGAGCATGACCGGGAAGCAGTTGCGGGCCGTGGTCAGGGACAATCTCGTGCGGGTTCCCGGCGCGCGGGGCCTGAACAATCACATGGGATCCAGATTCACCCAGGATTACCGGGGTGTTTATGCCATGTTGGAGGAATTGCGGGGGCGGGGATTGTTCGTGCTCGACAGCCTCACCCATCCCCGCTCTGTCTTGGCAAAGCTCGCGGCCGAGCAGGAAATCCCGGTCTTGCGGCGCGATGTTTTTCTGGATGTCGTGCGTAGCGCCGACGCGGTGCAACACCAGCTGCGCAAGGCCGAAAGCATCGCCCTCCGCAAGGGGCGCGCCGTGGCCATAGGTCACCCCTTTGAGGAGACACTGGAGGGGCTCCGGCGCTGGAGTGCGGAGCGCTCTCCAAGCCTTGCGGTGGTCCGCGCAAGCGCCCTGTTGGACAACGGGGCGGATGCGCTTGCGAAGGGAAAAAAATCCCGGTAGAGGCTGCTGGAGAAGACGTAAAAATATACCTTTTTGGAGGAACGATGGCAGAGCGCACACTTTCCATTATCAAGCCCAACGCGGTGGCCCGTAATTACACGGGTGGCATTCTCAAGATGATCCAGGACGCGGGCCTGGAGATCAAGGCGTTGAAGATGTTGCAGCTGACCAGGGAACAGGCCGAGGCGTTCTACGCCGTGCACAAGGAGCGCCCCTTCTTCGATAGCCTGACCAGCTTCATGACATCCGGTCCTGTGGTGGTGAGCGTGCTCGAAGGCGACAACGCCATCGTCCGGTACCGCGAGCTCATGGGCGCCACCAACCCGGCCAACGCCGAGGACAACACAATCCGCAAGGTCTACGGCGAAGACGTGGAGCGGAATTCGGTGCATGGCTCCGACGCCCCCGAGACCGCTGCCCAGGAAATTCCCTTTTTCTTCAACCAAATGGAGATAGTAGGCTAATGGATTTGACATTCGGCTGCATTGGGTGCGGCAACATGGGATCGGCCATCCTGCGCGGCCTGGCCGGCAGGGAAGGCGTCACGCTCATGGGCGTGGATTCCGACCAAGGCAAACTCGAGACCCTGACCGAGGAAATCGGCCTGGTTGTTCCCGGGCATGGCGCGCGGGAGTTGGTGGAGCACTCAGACTTCATCCTCCTGGCGGTGAAACCCAACCAGGTGCGCGGCATGCTTGAGGAACTTGCTCCCAGGCTGCAGACCAAGCAGGTGCTTCTCTCCATCGCGGCCGGTGTCACCCTGGAAAAGCTGAAAACATATTCGTCAGGCGCTTGCCCCGTGGTCCGCATCATGCCCAATACCCCGGCAATGGTGCAGGAGGGGGTCTTCGCCATCTGTTTCGACGACCCCATGCTCAGGGAACAGCACAAGCAGGCCATCATCGAGATGTTCTCCCTGCTGGGGCAGGCGCACGTGCTGCAGGAAAGCAGCTTCGACGCCTTCACCGGACTCGTCGGCAGCGGTCCGGCCTATGTGTTGTACTTCATGGAAGCGCTGGTTGAGGCTGGCGTGACCATGGGCATCCACCGCGATCTTGCCACTCCCATGGTCAAGGGCCTGTTCAGCGGCACGTCCAAAATGGCCGTGGAATCGGACAAGCACCTTTCCATCCTGAGGGAAATGGTTACCTCCCCGGGTGGAACCACTATCGCCGGCACCAATGTCCTGGATATGGGAACGGTGCGCGGCACCATCGTGGAAGCGGCCAAGGCCGCGTGCAAGCGCAGCAAGGAACTCGGCTAGCGCAGAGAAATGCTATGAAAGGCGTTGTGCGAGTGGGAAACCTTTGCAAGGGATTCCCACTCGCACTCACCCTTGTAATATTTTTCGAGTGGAAGTTTTGAGTTGGGGGTCCGGGGGAGGTGCTTTTTCAAAAAAGTTCCTCCCCCGGATTATTTTTTCTCTATGCTACTCCCCGCCAAGGGCGGGTAGCCAGATGTAGTGGAAGCCGGGTTCCAGTGACTGCATGATGCCCGAGACGCCCACATCCACCAAGGCGGGGGCGTGCATGGACGACGCATTGGTCAGTGAGTTGTAGACGGTGTCGTCCTTGAACTTGGAGCGCCGGTAGACCACTACTTTGGCCTTGTCCAGTCCGGCCAGCTCCTTTGCCGCAGCCATGGCCTCCTGGGAGTAGCCGATGCTGTCCACAAGCCCCAGGTCCTTTGCCTGACTCGCGGTGAGAACGCTTGCGCCCGCGGCTTTCCGCAGTTTCTCCTCGTCCAGATGGCGTCCCTGCCGGACAGCGTCCAGGAAGCGGGTGTTGAGCTCGTCGATCATGTTCTGCATCATGCCGCGCTCCTCTTCTGTGCTGTGCCGGAACATGGAGAAGATGTCCTTGTACTTGCCGGACTTGGTGATCTCGGCTTGTACGCCCAGTTTGTCCATCAGACCGGTGAGGTCCGGGCGGATGAACACCGTGCCCACCGAGCCGGTGATGGTGGTGGGGTGGGCCACGATGCGGTCCGCGGCCGTTGCGATGTAATACCCCCCGGAGGTGGCCAGCCCCATGAGCAGGGCCACGACCTTTTGCTCCGTGCGCTGTTTGTGGCGAAGGATTTGCTGATGCAGGATGTCGCTGGCCGTCACCGTACCGCCGGGCGTGTGTATGACCAGGACGATGGCCTTGATGTCCTTCTCCTCGGCGGCAAGCGCGAGGCGGGAGACGACTTCCTGCACCTGGCTCGGGGCCTCGCTGATCAACCCGGAGTTGGGGGAAGTGGAGAGCATGCCTCGGATGTGTACGAGCAGGATCTTGTCACTGCCCTCGCCCTCCACGGTGTACTCCTTGAGGGCCTCGCCAGGGTCCGGGAACAGGTTTATTCTGGGCTGACAGGCACCGCAGAGCAGAAGCGCCGCCATCAGCAGCCGGGACAGCATGGGAATAATGCGGGATCTGGTTTTCATGGACCGCATCTTTATCATTGCCTGATGTTTCAGGAAAGGATTTTGTCCGGGCAACCATTACGCAGTATACAGCGCTGCCTGGACAAGCCTGTGAACACAAGGCTTGGACAAAATACCGCCTTGTCTGCTAGCCTGCCTCAATAAGGGGGCGGCTGACCGACTCCCGGCGGATTTCATTTCGGAGAGTATGATGACAATTGACGGGGATAACCCATTCAAAAAACTTGATAAAAAGAACTTTCCCAAGAAACGCGGAAGGGAAGCCAGAATTCCCCCCCCACATGTGGAGGAGGCCGTGGAGCAGAGCAAAGCCGAATCCATGCCCGAGGAGCTGTTCAGTCGTGCCATGCAGGGAGTGCTTCCCTTGGAGGCCAACCAGGGCAAGCGGCAACAGGGGCGGCAGGTGGCTGCGGGGCCTCCGGAGCCCGAGGAGGCCCGCAAGGAGCGCAAAAAACGCGAAGAGAGCGAGGTGACGGCCCAGCTCGCGGATTTGGTCTCAGGCAAGGTTGAGTTTTCCCTGGACCTCACGGATGAATATATTCAGGGGCATGTCACAGGCCTGGATACCAAGACCATTGTCCGGCTCAAGTCCGGGTATTACAGCCCGGAGCGGCATTTCGACATGCATGGAATGAACACCGAGCAAGCCTTTTTCGGGCTGGTGGAGTTCATCAGGGAAAACTATCTTCAGGGGCGGCGATGCCTGCTGCTCATCCCCGGACGGGGCAAGAATTCGCCCGAGGGGTTCGGTGTGCTGCGCGAGAAGGTGCAGTCCTGGCTAACCCGCGATCCCCTGAAGCGTGTAGTGCTGGCCTTTTGCACGGCGCTGCCCAAGCACGGCGGCGCGGGCGCGCTGTACGTGCTGCTGCGCAAGAACAAGGGAAAAGGAAAGATCAATTGGGAACGGCTCCCGGTTGATCTTCAGGATATGTTCGATGTGTAAGCGGATGCGAGGGTAGGGGAACCTCCGCTTGATTACCGCATGTGTGAATCACTCATCTCGTGAAAGCGGCGGGGCGGTCTCCCGAAAGCCTTCAGTGTCGCATACACGCGGTTCAAAGGCATATGAACTTAACGGTCGCGACACTAGGTGATCAGGACCTGCTCGTAGCGGGAGCGGTTGTCGATGATCTTTCCGGCGCCCCGCACGCAAGTGGTCAGGGGATCCGGGTCCGTGATGATGGGCAGGGTGGTTTCGTCGTGCAGCGCCCTGTCCATGCCGCGAATCAGCGCCCCCCCTCCGACCAGCAGGATGCCGCTGGCGGTACTGTCCTCGATGAGGCTGGGCGGGGTTTTTTCCAGGGTGCGGCGCACTGCCTGGAGAATGGCCCGCACCGTGGGAGTGATGGCCTCGCGTATGTCGCTGTCCGTGATGGTCACGGTGGTGGGGATACCAGAGGTGAGCCCCCTTCCCGAGACGTGCATGGTGAGCGGCTCCTCCAGGGGGGCGGCTGAGCCGATCTGCATCTTGATACGCTCCGCGGTGCTTTCGCCGATGAGGATGCGGAACTTGTCCTTGAGATACTGCTGAATGGATTCGTTCATCTCGTCGCCGGCCACGCGCAGGGACTCGCCGCAGACGTGCCCCGAGAGGCTGATTACCGCAACATCGCAGGTACCGCCGCCGATATCCACCACAAAGTTGCACACGGCCTTGTCAACGGGCAGGTTGGCGCCGATGGCCGAGGCCATGGCTTCGTCCACCAGTTGGACGTCCTGCACTCCCACCTCGTGCGCTGAATCGATGACAGCGCGTTTCTCCACGTTGGTAATGTAGGGGGGGATGCCGATGACCATGCGAGGCGACGCCAGGCGGAGCCCGGTGGTCACCTTGCGGATGAAGTAGGAGATCATCCTGTTGGTGACCTCGAAGTCCGCGATGACCCCATCCTTGAGGGGACGGATGATTTTTATGCCCTGGGGCTCGCGCC
Source organism: Desulfovibrionaceae bacterium (assembly GCA_963674665.2). Classification (GTDB taxonomy): domain Bacteria; phylum Desulfobacterota; class Desulfovibrionia; order Desulfovibrionales; family Desulfovibrionaceae. The sequence goes on from CAXXPL010000006.1 coordinate 12,739, forward strand.
CCATGTATGTCTTGGCTTCGGCGCCGACGGCCAGCACCTTGTGGGAGCGTTCGTCTAGAGCGACCACGGAGGGCTCGTTGAGCACGATGCCGCGTTTTGAGACATGGATGAGCGTGTTGGCCGTGCCCAGATCCATGGCCATGTTTTTGCCGAAAAAGCGCATCAGTCGTCTGAATACCATGGTATCCCCAATCAAAGGTAAGAAAGCCCGGGCTAAACTTTATCTACTGGAACAAAGGAGTGCCTTGCTCTCTTTATCCCGGAATATTGTTGTACAATTTCTATAAATATCGTAAATAAAATAACAAGTTACGAAACAGTGTCAGCAAGGAACGACAGCGGACGCCAGCCCCCCGGCATAAAAAAAACGTCTGATTTCGCAACGTGAAGTGGTAAATCTAAAAGCTGTGTACGTAACCGGGAGACTTTTTTCAAGCGCCAAAAGGAAAAACAGGTTATAATATGAAGGTATCGAGGGGCGCTTGGCCGTCTTTCACCATCACTTTCCAAGGCGGCCACGGGGGTGGAAAACACCGGAAAAGCATTGCCGGTATTGAGGTAATAGGGACCAGAGATGACAATGTCTGCAAAGCGGGATTGTTTTTTTTGATTTTTTAGCGCAGATTTCTTTTTTTGCGCCATGTTGACGAAACCGGACGGAGCGGTTTCGCTCGGAAGGTTTCATAGTATGATCATAGCGGGAGGGTCGCGATGCACTTGAACAAACGGGTGTTGGTCACTGGTGGTGCGGGTTTTCTGGGGTCGCATTTGTGCGAGCGGCTGCTGACGGATGGCAACGAAGTGCTCTGTGTGGACAATTTTTTCACCAGCAGTCGCTCCAACGTGGGGCATCTTCTGGAATATCGCAATTTTGAACTGTTGCGCCATGATGTGACCTTTCCATTGTACGTGGAAGTGGACGAGATCTACAATCTCGCCTGCCCCGCCTCTCCCATCCATTACCAGCTGGACCCGGTGCAGACCACCAAAACGTCGGTGCACGGCGCCATCAACATGCTGGGGCTGGCCAAGCGCACCAGGGCCACCATCATGCAGGCGTCCACCTCCGAGGTCTATGGCGACCCCAAGATCCACCCTCAGCCCGAGAGCTACTGGGGCAACGTGAACCCCATCGGGTCGCGCTCCTGTTACGACGAGGGCAAGCGCTGCGCCGAGACCCTGTGCTTCGACTACCACAGGCAGCACAAACTGCCCATCAAGGTGGCACGGATATTCAACACTTACGGCCCCCGCATGCATCCCAACGATGGCCGCGTGGTCTCCAACTTCATCCTCCAGGCCCTGCGCGGCGAGTCCCTCACAGTGTATGGAAAGGGTAGCCAGACCCGCTCCTTTTGCTATGTGGACGATCTCATCGAGGCTTTTGTGCGGTTCATGGCCACGCCAAAGGACTTCACCGGCCCTGTGAACCTGGGGAACCCCGGCGAGTTCACCATCCTGGAGTTGGCGGAAAGGGTCGTCGAGATGACCGGCTCCAGCTCGAAGATAGACTTCAAGCCCCTGCCTTCGGACGACCCGGTGCAACGCAAGCCGGACATCACCCTGGCCAAGAAGGAGCTGGGCTGGGAACCCAAAGTGAAGCTGGAGGAGGGGCTGAGAAAAACCATCGCCTACTTCAGCGACCTGGTGGAAAAGGGCCTGGACAAGGTCGAACGCGCCTGAGCCTGGTTGCATATGTAAACGTTCTCCGGGGGGAACCATTGGTGTAATGGTTTCCCCCAGTCTTCTTTTTCCAGGATTTCCAAGACGAAAAACAGCGTATCCCGCGCACAGGACGTGGCGTGGCGGTGTCATATGAATGGAAAAGGGGAATCCTTTGCTTGCAAAGAATTCCCCTTTTCACTTCGGTTGGCAGGAGATGGTTTCAGGGGAGTTAGAGCATTCCACGCTTGAAATGCTCTATCTGCGCATGGATTCCTGGACGTCTTCGATGCGCTTGATCACTGTGATCAGGTAGCGGGCCATCTTGCCCCTGTGGTCCGCGAGCATGGAGTCGCGGTCCCCGTGCAGTACGATGATGGGGTCAAAGGAGCAGATGCGCTCCATGTCGCGCAGGGCAACCTTTACGTTATCGGTTCCGCCCTTTTCCGTGATTGACGGGTAGAGCTTCACCAGGGTGGAGAAAAAGTCCCGCACCACCAGCATCACGCCCTGGGTGTAGTAGATCCGGTTGTCCAGGTCGAAGATCCCCACCTCCTCGTTGGACTGCACCAGCAGGCCCAGGGCCTGTCCAAGGAACTCCTCGCCGGTTATGAATTTCAGCACGTTGTAGATGTCGTCGCTGCGCATATTGTACACGGCCTTGCCCGCAAGGAGTTCGCTCTGGTACTCGCGCATGAGCTTTATGGATTTCTCGTACTCGTTCTCTGCCGAGGGCCTGAAAAAGCCCCAGACATCCGCACCGTAGACCAGATGCTTCTCCCGCACCTCCTTGAGTTTGGGGTTCTCCGGATCGGCAGTGCCGAGCTTGGCGATGTGGGTGCTGTAGAAGTTCATCAGCATGCGCGTGGCGAACACCACGCCCCGCTGCCGGTTGTCGCGGTCGTCCAGCCAGCTGGTGGGGGAGATGTACAGGTCGTTGACGCTCCAGCCAAATGGGGAGTCCAGCTCCTCCTGCAGCCTGGCATAGACCGAGTGCATGAGCACCGCGCCTTTCTGCTTCTCGCTGGAGTCCTGGTTGATGGCACTGAGCTCTTGGGCCAGGGGGCCGGAAATTCCCTCGAATCGGGTGGGGTCTATGTTTCGGTAAACCGAGTACCCCAGATAGTACACGCCCAGGCAGACCGGGCCTATCATGAGCAGGATGAAGAGGGCGGTGAAGATGTTGAACGGCGGAAGGACCCGCTTGACCCACTCGGGGGTTATCTTCTTTTTTTTGGGAGGGGTTGGAGTGTTTTGCTTGTCGGTATTCATGAGCGCTCCTTTGATGAAGCTTGTCAGCTCCGCGTAGGGGCTGACAATCTCGGGATTTACAATCACTGGTTGCGTTATTCCGCAAGTATGTCACAGCAAGGGAATAAATGAAAGCGAACCTTGCGGCGCGTATGTACTCGCGGTACAAGGGACATGAATTGCGACAGGCAACAACTACTGCAACCAGGCACCAGGAAACAGCCATGAGACATTCAATGTCCCGATTCCCGAAATCGAGTTCGTGGTGGATCGCGGTCATCGTCCTTTGCGCGGTCCTTGCCGCCTCTCCGGCCCTGTCCGGGGAGTTCGGCGTCTACAGCAACGCGCGCTTCGGGTACAGCATCGCCTACCCCCTTTTTCTTGTTCCCGGTGGGGAGTCGGACAACGGCGATGGCCAGGGCTTTTTCTCGGAAGACGGGCAGAGCCGTCTGCTGGTCTTTGCCGGGTTCAATGTTCTTGAAACGCCCCTTGCGGAGGAGTATGCCAGCGCACTTTCGGATATGCATCGGAAAGTCACCTACAAGGTGCTGAAAAAAGATAGGTTCGTGGTCTCCGGCTACGAAGGGGGGCGCATCTTCTATCAAAAGACCGTGCTCAAGCGGGATACCTATTTCACCTTTGACCTGCTCTACCCCGAGGAGCGGCGACAGGAGTTCGATGCCTTGATCAAGCCCATCGCAGACTCCTTCACCATCCACTGATGCCACGGCTTCCTGTCTCAGTCACCCCGGAGGAGTCCGGGCAGAAGCTGACCAGCTTCATCGCGCGCCGCGTGGGGTGGGACGTGCCCCGGAGCATGGTTATGCGCTGGATCCGCACCGGCCAGGTGCGTGTGGATGGAAAGCGAGCCAAGCCCTTCCAGCGTCTTCAGGAGGGGGAGGAGATCCGTCTCCCGCCCCAGGCATACCATCTGGATGTTGAGGAACCCTCCTCCCGTGGCGGTACTGCCAAGCCACTGGACGTGCTGCACCAGGGGGGCGAGTACCTGGTCCTGGCCAAGCCCGCGGGGCTGCCCGTGCACGGCGGCAGCGGCCACGAGGACAGCGTCAGGGAGCGTCTGCTGGGCATGTTCCCTGACGCACCCTTTGCACCCACACCCGTGCATCGACTGGATAAGGATACCTCCGGGCTGCTGCTGGTGGCCCTGTCCTACGGGAAACTCAGGGAGCTGCAGGAGCTCTTCAAGAACCGGCAGGTGGGCAAGGAATACCTGGCCTGGATCGTCGGAACCTGGGTGGGGGGGGAGCCATTCATCATGGAGGACACCCTGGCCAAGACCGGCCGCCCCGGCCAACAAAGAGTCACCGCCGGAAACGGGGGCAAGCGCGCACGGGCAACGGTACTGCCACTGTGCGTGCGTCAAAACCACAGCCTGCTCCTGCTGCGGCTGGAGACAGGCCGCACCCACCAACTGCGTGTACAACTGGCGGAGCGTGGGCACCCCATCATTGGAGATAAAAAATACGGCGGGGGTTTTTACGAACAGGGATTGCTGTTACACTGCCTGCGATTGGAATTTTCCGGCCAGTGTCACACCATGCTCCCCCCTTGGGGGGCGCCGTTCGACCTCGATCGGGACTTGTCAAAACAACTCACCACCGCAACCGGAAAGGAGTGCATATGAGCCCTTTGTTCAAGAAAGATAAGAAAGACAATGAACAGGAGTGGTTCATCCCCGAGGATGGCCGCAAGCAACTCGATAAATACTTCAAGCTCTTCAAGGACCCTGTGGAGTTGGTGGTTTTCACCGAGGACGGCACCAACGACGCCTATAATGAGTATATGGTCAAGTTCGTACACGACCTCGACCGCCTGTCCGACCTCATCACCGTGAAGGAATACGACCTGGAAAGCGAGGAGGCCAAGAAATTCGGCGTTGAGACTTCCCCGACCCTGCTGCTGAACCCGGACACCTACCACATCCGCTTTCTGGGCGCGCCCCTTGGCGAAGAGGGTCGTTCCTTTGTCCAGGCCATGCTCATGGTCTCCACAGGTGACAGCGCGCTCTCGGACACCTCCAAGGACATTCTGGAAAAGCTCGACGAGGAGCGTCACGTCCAGGTGTTTGTCAGCCCCACATGCCCCTATTGCCCCGGGCAGGTGATCAACGCCTTCAAATGCGCCATCGAGAAACCGGACCTGGTCAAGGCCGAGTGCGTGGAAACCGGCGAGAATCCGGAGCTGGCCATGCAATACAATGTGGGTTCCGTGCCCCACACCGTGATCAACGACGCGCTCTCCACCCTTGGGCTCGAGCCGGAGGAGCGTTTCGTGGCCGAGCTGGTCACCATGAAGGACGCTGAAGAGCTCATGGGCGAACATGGGGAGCACCATCACGAGCATCACAACCTGGAGGAGGTCGACCTGGTCATTGTGGGCGCCGGCCCGGCCGGGCTCACCGCGGGCATCTACGCGGAGCGCAGCGGCCTCTCCAGCGTGATCCTGGAAAAGGGCGCCATCGGAGGGCAGGTGTCCCTGACCCCGGTGGTGGAGAACTACCCCGGCTTCGCCAATGTCGCGGGCAAGAAGCTCATGGATATCATGAGCGAGCACGCCAGGGAGTACGCCAACATCCTCGAGGGGGAGGAGGTCCAGGAAATCAAGGTGGGGCGCGACATCGAGGTCCACACCAACCGCACGGTCTTTGTGGCCAAGGCCCTGATCATCGCGACCGGCGCCACCTGGCGCAAGCTGGGCGTACCGGGCGAGGACCAGTACTTCGGTTTTGGCGTGAACTACTGCGCCTCCTGCGACGGCTATCTCTACAAGGGGCGCAAGGTGGGTATCGTCGGAGGTGGCAATACCGCGCTCACCGACGCCCTGCACCTGAAAAACCTGGGCGTGGACGTGACCATCATCCATCGCCGCGACAGCTTTCGCGCGGAGCAGCATCTCCAGGAGGCGGTCGAGAAATCCGAAGTCCCTGTGCTCTGGAACAGGGAGGTGGAGGAGATCCTGGGCAACGAGGACAACAAGGTGCGCGCCGCGCGACTCAAGAACACCAAGTCCGGTGAGAAAGAGGAGTTCGAACTGGACGGCCTGTTCGTGGCCATCGGTCTGGACCCCAACGTGGAGCTGGCCACCCAGATCGGCCTGAGCCTGGATGAAAAGGGGTATATCAAGGTGGACAGGAACATGCGCACCAGCATCCCGCGCATTTACGCTGCCGGGGACGTCACAGGAGGGGTGCAGCAGATCGTCACGGCCATTGGCGAAGGCTCCACCGCCGCGCTCTCCACTTTCGAAGACATCGCCAACCCCTACTGGAAGCGGAAAAAGGGGTAGGGGGAGGAAGAATATGCTATTGGATGGTAGAAGGAGTTTACCAGGGGAAGGGACTCTTTATCTCCGCTGTCGCCATCCGTAAGGCGCGAAACGACCGCGCCTAACGGTTGCCGCGAGAAAGTCCCTCCCCTGGGGACCCACCTCAAAAACTTTGCGAGTAATATTTTTGAAGGGGGGAGCGCGAGGGGGAGAACCTTTTTAAAAGGCTTCCCCCTCGCACTTTTTCTATCTTTTTTGGTTTTCTCTTTTCTTCACTCCGCAATCATGCGCATGTGCTCGATCTTGGTGCACTTGTTCATGACCACACCCAGGCCCTCGGCCCGGGCCTTGTCCGCCGCCTCGTTGTGCGCCAGTCCAAGCTGCATCCAGACCGCTCCGGCCTTGATTGCGATGGCCTGATCCACAACCGCGGGAATATATTCAGGGGCGCGGAAGATATCCACGATGTCCACGTGCTCCTGAATGCTCAGCAGGTCCTTGTGGCAGGGGTGGCCGAGGATCTCCTTTTGTCCGGGATTCACGGGGATGACCGTGTACCCCTGCTCCATGAGGTATTTGGCAACCTTGTTCGAGTCCCTGTCGACCTTTGGCGAGAGCCCCACCACCGCGATGGTCTTTGCGGCGCGCAGCAGTTCTTGGATTTCTTCGTCCGGAGCGTTTTGCAAGGGAAATTCACAAGTCATTCGGCGTATCTCCATGTTTTGCGTATGAAAAAAAAACCGGGGGGCGGACCCCCCGGAGTTGTGTACCCGTTGTAGAAGGGTCACCATGAAATGATCAGTCCGGAGCTGACCTCCCTCAAGGGAAGGGTGCGCCCCAGCGCGAGTTTCGCGGCCAGGTCGGTGCAGTGGCAGGCGTGCAGGGACAGCAACCCCGTGTTGGAGAGGTACTTCGCGGTGTGCTCCAGCCGTTCCGTGGGGGTGTCGAGCAGATGCAGCCCCCCGATGATGTCCAGAATGCGCTTTTCGCCCGTGAGCTCCATGGCCCGGGCAACGGTGTTGCATATTCCGGCGTGGGAACATCCGCATACAAGCACCAGTCCCCTGCCTGTGTCAAAGGCCAGGGCGGTGTCGTCCAGAATATGGTCGGGGCGGCTGTGGGTCTCCATGTTCTGCTCCCCGAGGGGAGGGGAGTCCTCGAACTCGAATCTGCGGGGGATCTCGCCCAGGAAGAGCAGGCGCTCGCCGAGGTTCATGGGCTCCTTGCTCAGGCGCAGGGAAAAATGGATGCCCAGGCTTCGTGATCCCAGCAAACTGCCGATTTCAGGCACATTGTCCAGGGATTTGCCGCGCAACGCGTGTGGGTGCGCCACCAGCTCGGTTTCCGGCACCCTGCGCCCCGCCATGGCGGCCTCGGTGCGCAGGGCGATGAGGCTGGGCAGCCCCCAGGTGTGGTCCATATGCCCGTGGGAAAGCACCACCCGGTCGAGCTGGACCAAGTCCTGCCCCAGCTTCTGGGCGTTACGGATGAAGACGTCGCTGTATCCGGCGTCGAACAGAATGCGCTTTCCATCGTGCTCCAGCAGGAAGCTCAGCCCGGGTTCGGCCAGCAGATAATGGTCGATGGCCGTGTTGTTGTCCACGAGGACGGTGAGCTTGAAACCGGAGTTCATGACCCTACCCCTTGTTCATGGCCGCGATGATGGTCTGGACGCGCTGCTCCAGGTCACTGGCGATTCCCTCGGCCTCGGCCTCGGTGATGGGCTCCACGCTGGCCGCGTAGGAGGCGATATCCTCCTCGCTCATGCCGGTGGCCTTGTTGATAAGGAAGGTGTCTATTTCGCTGTCCGGCTGCACCCTGCCGCACCCTCCGACGATACCCACAAAGGTGTCGTTCACGAACACGGGGACGCAGATCTTGGTGAGTCCTGCGTCGCATTCGGCCACCACTGGCTTGCGGGTGGTCTGGGCCTGGATAGACATGTTCTGGTGCGCCACGGAGCAGATGTTGCGGATCCCGTCGGGCGTGCTCTTGATGGCGGGGCAGAGCTGATTGGCGAACTTCTTGAATCCGGTGAAGGTGAAGCCCTTGGTATCGTAGACGCAGGGGTTCATTCGAGAGCGTTCGTTCAGAGCTTTCTCGAAATCAGCCCATGCCTCCTTCTGTAACAGGTCGGTCATTTCCATGGAGAACTCCTTGAGTGATGGTTAGGCCCTGCCGCAACAGGAGCCGGGTACGCATCCCGACGCGCCGGGTGCCTGTCCGCAGCATCCGGTATCCTTTGGGCCGGGAATGCCCTGGCGTGATCCCCCGCTGTAGCTGGAACTGGCGGAAAGCACCCTTTGCGTTTCCGTCGCGCCGCAAAATGGGCATTGGGGGGCGCTGGCGGCTCCGAACTGGATGGCCTCGAAGATTTCACCGCAACCATCGCAACGGTATTCGAATATCGGCATGAATCGCTCCTTGGGCAAGAGGGGTCAGGCAAATATATCCGCCGGAATATAGGGATGCGTTCCCTCGATGACGGGGATGCCGGCCTTTGCCTTGATCTTGGGGATAATGGTATCCTTGTAGGGGCAGTGATCGGTCAGGCATGGACCCAGATGGATGACCGTGGGGGCCTCGCTCATGGGGGCGTTCCAAAGCTTGACCTGGGCCAGACGTGTGACAATGGCCGGACCGGGGCAGCCCCCGCAGCTCAACAGGCCCATCACCTCGGCTTCTTCGTCCAGGTAGCGTGCAAAAGCGCCCTCGCGGCGGTTCAGCCCCACCAGACAGCGGGAACAGCCGATGCAGACGTCGTCCATGGCATTCTTGCAACCGATGATCAGGATTTTGTGTTTCACTGTGTTCCTCTCCATGGTCTGCTCAGTATGCGGGCGCCTGTCGGCGCCCCATTTCTAGTCTTTTTGCGTTTTTTCGTCCAGTCGCGCCTTGATGCGCGCGAGCTCGGCCTCGTGCCAGGCCAGACGCTCCCTCAGGTCCGCGAGGTCATCTTCCTGGGGAACTGGCGTGACGTCCACCTCCTGCGCGGGAGCCGCATCCTGGTCGATCTGACCGCCCATGCCCGTACCCTGTCCGGCGCCCTGACCCATTCCACGTCCCATGCCTCGGCCTTGTCCCGAGCCTTGACCACCGCCCTGGCCCATTCCACGCCCCATACTTTGGCCACCGCCGCCACAACCACGGCCGCCGCCTCGTCCCTGGCCGCACCGGCCGCCTCGGCCGCCACTGCCCGATCCGGATCCATCAAAGTTAGGCATCTTGAATCCTCCATAGTTATTTGCCATTATCTTGTCACCGATGGATGCGGCGGAAGACCGCTCCATTTGTGTCTGGTGCCACGGGATTTGCAAAGCAGGAATGGGGCCAAGCTCCGCTGTAAGTGAAACCAGTGGGATAGATATATTGTCGAAGTTGAAGGGGGGTATATGAGGCGAGTTTTTCGCCTATTATGCCAATGCAGGGCGAATAATCAGCTCTGCTACAAGGATGATCATGCCCAAAGCGCACATTTTCATGGACAACGACGCGGCGGTTTCCGGATATGCCTGTGAACACGGCCTGGCAGTGGGCCTGGAGTTCGAGGATGGTGAATTCTGGCTCTGGGACACGGGAAAGAGCGGTGCCTGGCTGGACAATGCCACTAGCATGGGCAGGCGGCCCGAAGATGCCACTGGCCTCGCACTGAGCCACGGGCACCATGATCACACCGGTGGTCTGCCCGCGTTGCGGGACCGGGGTTTTTCCGCTCCTATCTATGGCCACCCCGATGTGACGCGCAGGCGTTACAGGTGCCGGGACGGCCGCATGCTCAGGGAGATCGGCTGGCGAGGGGGCGACGTGGAGGTCATCGGGGTGAGCGAAAGCCGTGAATTGCGCCCCGGAATGGTGATGCACACGGATATCGTGCGGAGGCCCGGCGCTTTTCAGGCGGTGGACAACTTCTTTTTCGACGAGGAGTGCTCCGCTCCGGATATCGTGCAGGACGACTCTTTTCTGCTCGTGGATGGGGAGCAGGGTAAGGCGGTCATTTTGGGGTGCTGCCACTCCGGACTGGGCAACAGCCTTGCCACGCTTGGCGCACGCACGGGCCTGGGCAGGGTGGACACCATTGTTGGCGGACTGCACCTGTTCGAATCGGCCCCGTGGGCCGTGGAGGAGACCATTGAGACGTTGCGGGAGTGGCGTGTTCGGCGGATTTTCGCTGGTCACTGCACGGGAGACAGTGCGCGCGGCTATCTGTCCGTGGCATTGCCCGAGGTGGTCGCCCCCCTGGGGGCGGGTACGGCCATCGAGTTGTGAGGCGCTGCAAGCGGATGTAACAATAGACGTACCTGTGCGTTCCAAGGTGTCAGGAGAGGAGCCCGCCGTGTTCGCCTTCACGTGACTTGGCCGCGTTGAAGTCGAATTTGGCAAGCCTCGAACCGCACTTTTCCCTTGTAAACAAGCGCCCGACAAACATCGCGGCGACAAAGATGACTGGTATGCCGATGACGATTTCCATGTCTGCTGCTGCCTAAAGATGCTGATCTGATACTTGGAGGCCGCGTTGTGCGAAATAGCGCCAAGTGGCGTCAAATGGCGTCTGGAAGTCTTGCGCAGCCAAACCCCCTACTGTACGATACATGATACAGATTTTTATCAAATGGGCACTTTCGGTATGGCTTGAAATCACATTTTTTGTGCCGGAAGTTTCAATATGCTAATACTCTGAAATGATTAAATGCCGTGTTCGAAGGGCGAGAAGGGCCTGAATACCTGCCCTTCAGGCGGAGGTAAGGTGCCCGGACATCGAAGAAAAAAATCTGTGGAAAAGTTTTCCACAGGAGATGTTGTGGTTTTTGATGAAAATTGAAGAAATAGGGAAAATTCGTGTGACCCGACCAGACGAATCACCGCGTCAGGGGTTTACTGTCGGGGCGCTTGGTCTCGCTGTGGTGGTGCTCGTGCTCTTCGCATTCATTCTTGCGGTGAATCCGGCGGACGCCCAGTGCGTGTACGCCAAACCGGAATACAGCGTCTACAATCGGTTGCTCAAGGTCACCGTGATCCGGTTCGATCAGGAGGTTGGGACGGTACATTTTTCCTATCAATTCAACGGGTACTACGTGCGCTGCACTACTGGTGGCATCAGCCCCAGGAGATTCTTCTCCAGGGCCAGGGACGCCCGATGGGCGGCATGTGACGCCTGCTACTGATTTCGCTTCTGCCTTGCATTGCTGTTCTTTGGATAATTATATCCGAATAATGAACAAAGGACTTTTTGATGTTTTTCTGTAGAGGAAAGATACTTTGTATTGTCGTTTTCACCGTGATGCTGATTTCGTTGATGAATATGGCTTGTCTGTATGCGCGAGCAGAAACTGAGGGAACCATGAACGACCCCATAGTGGATAGTGACCTGTCAGTGCATCAGGCCATATATGAAAACCAGCCACCAGGGACGCCGGTGAGTGTGCAGCTGGATCTCGAACTGCTGGATGTGTTGTACTGGGGGTTCGACGGCAAGGTACACAAGGGGCAGATCGTTGTGCACAAGGATCTGGTGAGGGACACGGGAGAGATTTTCAGTCTGATGCTGAAGATACGCTACCCCGTGTATTCCGTGCTCCCCATAGCGCATCCCGAGATACAGAAGAAGGCACCTTACGGGTTGAGTCCGGACACGGACAATACCTCGGGCTACGTGTTCCGGAAGATGGTCAAAGGGAAGAAGCTCTCCATGCACGCCGTGGGCCGGGCCATCGACCTCAACCCCAGGCAGAACCCCTATATTCGAGGAGAGCTGCAGCTTCCCCCCCGCTCGAGCTACGACCCGGATAATCCGGCCACGCTTACGCCGGAGCACCCCGTGGTCAAGGCCTTCAAGGCCAGGGAATGGCGATGGGGCGGAGACTGGGCGCAAAAGGGGCGCCCCGATTATATGCACTTTGAGAAGCCGTAGTGATGAACGGCTGAAAGCAGCGCAAAGCGGAACGCCTCGCCGGAGAATCCGGCGAGGCGTTCCGCTTTGTCTATTCTTCGCGCGCTGCCTGGCAGTCCACACAGAGTGTGGCCGTGGGCTGTGCCTTGAGCCTCGATAAACCTATGGGTTCGCCGCACTCCTCGCACACCCCGTAGCCGGCGTATTCCAGTTTCTCCAGAGCGGATTGAATGTCGCGGATTTTCAGGGATGTCCGCGCGTGCATCGCCACCTTGAGTTGGGCATCGGACACCAGGGAGGCGAATTCATTGGCATCGGCGCACATGGGAGCGTCCATCGCAAAACTGTAGTCATCGAGAGAGGCCAGTTGGGCCTGAAGATGTTCCCGAATTTCGTCAAGTTGTGAAACGGTCATTGCACACTCCTTTCTATGAGAAGTTTGCAATTCTATACGGACCGAGTGTGACGTACTGGTGTCAGCCAGGGAAAAAAGCGGATACTATCCGTGAAATTTCAGTAGGGAGGGGGGAAGGTCCTCCACGTCGTGAGGACCCGATGGCCGAATGACCTATCGAAAGCCGGACTCCCTCTCCCGCTCCGCCTTGATGTGGAACCACCCCGCGGCTAGGCTCAGGGTCAGGAGCATGCCGTCCCGCAGCAGGTACCACTTCATGGATCCGGTGTGCTCCGGGGAGGTGGTGAAACAGCCGCAGTTCACGTCCAGGCCACGCAAGGCGTTGAACACAAGGGCCGAGAAAAAGGTGACCATGAGCACGTTGGCCAGGAGCAGGGCGCCGGAGCGCCAGACCTTGGTTACCAGGGACACGGCGATGAACAGCTCGATCCAGGGAAGAGCCACGGCAGCCATTGGCACCAGTGCGTCGGGAAGGACACGGTAGGCCGCGATGATGTCGGCAAAGGCCTTGGGATTGGCGAGCTTGTCCTGACAGGCCCAGAAAAAGACGAAGGCCAGGGCCAGGCGCAGAATCATGTCCAGGGATCGTGTCAGCTGTCCGGATTCCACAAGCCGGTACAGCAGATTGTCATCCTTTTTGGGCAATGGGGAGTTTTTCATTTTTCCAGCGGCTCAAACCGTTCTTGAGGTAATAGACTTTTGGAAAGCCTTCCTGGGACAGGATGTTGGCCAGCTCGTGCCCCAGCTCGCAGAGCTCTCCGTCGCAATAGGTTATGATTGTCCCGGCCTTGGCTAGTTCGGGCTTCAGGGCGTCGATATCCAGGCCAAAGGTGTCCACGGGCAGGGACAGCGCGCCTTGGATGTGCCCCTCCTCGTATTCCTGCCTGGAGCGGGCATCCACGAACAAGGCCCGCTTGGAGAGAAAGAGCATGACCGCGTCCTTGAGCTCGATTTCGCCAGTGCCCTTCTCGAGCTGCACTTCCGAAGGTGTGCCGGCCCAGGCCGACAGAACGGGCAATCCGTCGGAGCGGACCGCGTTGATGGTGAAGCCCAGGATCAAGGCGGAAACAATGAGCCATCCGGCCTGGGACAGTGCTTTCTTCAATAGATTCATAAGTCGGGTCCATGATGTTTGTGTTGTGGGCATGCAACGCCTGTGGGCCTATTATGCTCAAGTCCGCCCCGATGGCAACCCAAAGTTGCACTGCCAATGCCGGCGGTGGATGCGTATTGATGGAAGCTGTTTGCAGAGGATATTTGTTTACATGCGTATATTCCACTAACTCCGTTAAGTGGGAAACCAACTGGATTAAAAGACATTCCGAAGTGATAATTTACGGCCCTGTCGACCTTATTTGCAAGACGCAATAGATGGTGTCACGAAAAGGCCCATGGCACATCCTCTTGCGCTGAACACCTACCGGGTGTCATCCTCGCGCATGCGGGCGGGAATGACGGATTCTGATGCGATATTCCGGGGCATTATCCGTGAAATCGATCCTACCGCCCCTCAATGATACGCAGGGTTCGTTCGACGTAGCTATGTTCCTGGCGCAGCAGGGTCTGCCATTGGCTGACCAGATCGCGGCGTAGCCCGGGAGCGCCTTCCAATCCATTGATGATTCGTTCCAAAGTACCGCGCGAGCACGTGCCGTCCAGGGTGCAGGGCATGGTGAGGTCTTTGGGGAAGATGTCCAGGCCCGGGGTGGCGTCGCTGAGCAGGCTCCCCCCTGCGCAGAACACGTCGAAGTGCCGCTGGGTCAGTCCGGCCGGAAGCAACAGGCTGGTGACGTTCAGGACATAGCGGCTGTGGGCGTACAAGGCTGGCAGGGAGCCGTAGTAATCCACCGGGGGGTGGCAGGTTGCGGACTCCATGCCAGCAAGATGTCCGGGCCATTCCTCGTCTCCGAATACCTGGATGGGCAGGACGCCGGAGGCCTGTTGCAGGGCGTGGATCCTCAGGAGCATGGAACTCTGCTCCGCGCAATAGCCCACCTGTCGGACTTCTTTTCCCGGCCACAGGTCTGGGGTGCCGAACTGCCGGTTCCACCAGCCGAAGTCCGGCCGCTTCCCGGCAGGGATCATTGCTTGCGCCCGGGACCATTGTTCCTGCGGCAGAGTGCAGCCAGCGAAAAAGGATTTCTTGTCCGGAAAGCTGGAGCGCCCCACAAAGGTGAGGGAAGTGTCAAGCCCCTTCACGGGTGCGGGAAGCAGCGGGCCTTTTTCAAACAGCTCCGGGTTCGCCCCCAAAGGGAGGTGATACGCCCGGGCGGCGCCTGCCTGTTGCAGTGCCGGGATAAAGGACGCGTCGGTGACGAACAGCTCCACTTCCTTCCAATAGTTGGACTTGCAACCGGTAAGCAGATGCCAGGGGTTGTCAACGCACCAGACCGCCACCCGGCTTCCCGCTGCGCGCAACAGGTGGAAGCGCTCCCCGTAGGGGTCCAGTCCGTGGAAGTTCAGGCTGAGAAACAGCTCGGGACGGTGCTCGGCCAGGAGCCGAGGCAGGTCGATGTTCCTCCCTGGGGTGGCCTCCATAGTCCGCACTTTGTATCCATGTGCGGCGAGCCCCTGGCGTAGCTCCAGGCCGAGTAGGCCGCCGGGCTGCAGGGCCAGGAGGGCGGAGCGCGTGACTGCCTCCGGAGCGGTTGGTCTGGCTGTCTGCCAGGCGATCCGTCCCAGCAATGGAGCCCAGAAACCGGGAAAGAGCCGTGCGTTGGGGTGGAAGAACAGTATGTTGCCGTGCTTCAGGGCAAGGTTCAGGATACGTTCGAACTCCAGGCTCGTTGTTTCGATCCTGGTCCATGTATCTGGAATGGCCTGGCTCCAGGCCTCGGACATCTGCTCGACAAAGGCGGGGGCTTCAAGGTAGAAGACCGCGCTCCCTTCCGGGGGGAGGTGGGCGGCGAGTTCCGGATCCACTCCCAAACCGAGAAAAAGGAAAATGGAACCCGAGTGGCGCGCCAGATATTGGAACTGGTCCACGCCGCCGGGGAGGGTCTGGCCAAGCCCCAGCTCGTTGAGTATTCGCGGACGCCGTGGTCGATACGCCATGCTGGACCTTCTAGATTTTGTCTATTAATATGACATTGGCTGTCTTTGAAATTTAGGCTACAACCCGCCTACAGCGACATGAAAAAATATCGCGATCATTATTTCAATCGGGCCAAGCAGGAAGGCCTTCCGGCACGCTCCATTTACAAGCTGCAGGAGATAGACAAGCGTTTCTCCCTTCTCGGCGCAGGAAACAGGGTGTTGGATCTGGGCGCCGCTCCCGGTTCCTGGACCTTGTACGCCGCAAAGCGCGTGGGGGGCAAGGGCCGGGTGCTTGCCGTGGATATCCAGGACATCCTGGCATCCCAGGGGGAGCGCACCGCGCCGTTCCCGGACAACGTGACCCTGCTGCAGGCCGATGTGCTGGACACCGAGGGACCGCTCCTCCAAACCTTGGGGGTTCACGGCCCTTTTGACGCTGTGGTCAGCGACATGGCTCCCAGGACCACGGGGGTGAAGTTCACGGACCAGGCGCGCTCCCTGGAGCTCGCGGAGATGGCCTTTGAGGTGGCGCAACGCTGGCTCGTTCCCGGGGGAGTATTCGTGGTCAAGATCTTCATGGGGCCGGACGTGGGAGAGTATGTGCAGCGATTGCGCAAAGTTTTCGACACGGTGAAGAATTTCAAGCCCATGAGCTCTCGTAGCGAGAGCAAGGAGACATTCTACGTGGGGCTGAAGTACAAGGGGAAGCAGGGGGGCGCTGCCCGGGAGTAGAACTATTTTTCATGTTTATTCGGGGAAGCCGTATGGAAAAAGGCTTCCCCGGCCCCTTCCCGGATTTCAATATGCTGTGTCATGGAAGGGGATAACGGGGGCGCATCGGACGGATTCCCCCTGTGGAACTCTTACTGAACACGAACCCTTTCAGGGTGATATTCCAAGATCTCGCCGGCCCTTTGCCGGTTTTACCGAGGAGGACACATGGCTGGACATAGCAAATGGCATAATATCCAACACCGCAAGGGGCGCCAGGACGCCAAGAGGGGCAAGGCCTTCACCAAGGCGGCCAAGGAAATCATCATCGCCGCCAAGGGCGGGGGCGATCCCACCATGAACTCGCGCCTGCGCCAAGCCATTGCAGCGGCCAAGACAGTGAACCTGCCCAAGGACAAAATCGATACCGCCATCAAGAAGGGCACCGGCGAGCTGGCAGGCGGCGACATCTTCGAGCTGTCCTATGAGGGGTACGGCCCCGGCGGAGTAGCTATCTATGTGGAGGCGGCCACGGACAACAAGAACCGCACCGTGGCCGAGGTGCGCCACATTCTGTCCAAGAATGGCGGGTCCATGGGCGAGGCCGGTTGCGTGGCCTGGATGTTCGACCGCAAGGGCATGTTGGTCTTCGACAAGGAGAAGTACGACGAGGACACACTCATGGAAGTGGGGCTGGAGGCCGGCGTCGAGGACGTGAGCGACTCGGGCGACACCTGGGAAGTCTACACCAGCCTCGAGGATTTCGAAGGTGCCCAGAAGGCTTTCGAGGAGGCCGGGATCGAGGCCCAGACCTGCGAGCTGACCATGGTGCCCCAGAACAGCATCGAGGTGGACCTGGAGACCGCGCAGAAACTCATGAGACTGGTGGACGCCCTGGAAGACAACGAGGACGTGCAGAACGTCCACGCCAATTTCGATATCCCGGACGACGTTCTGGCCGCAATGGACAGCTGATCTCTGGTCATGGCCGGGCAAGGCGAGGGATTGATCGTCCTGGGAGTGGATCCGGGAACGCGTTGCACGGGCTACGGCCTGGTGAGCGAGGTCTCGGGCAAGTGCTCCCTCGTGGCAGTGGGCACGTTGCGCCCCAAGCCCACCGCGCCCATGAGCGAGCGCCTGGGGGAGATATTCTCCAGGCTGAACAGTTTGATACGGGAGCATGCACCGGTGGAGGCGGCCATCGAGGAGGTCTTCACCAACAAGAATCCCTCCTCGGCGCTGAAGCTCGGGCAAGCGCGGGGAGCCATCATGGCCTGCTGCGCGATCAACGGCCTGCCCGTCACCGGGTACGATCCGACCAAGATCAAGAAAAACCTCGTGGGAGCTGGCCGCGCCGAGAAGAGCCAAGTGGCCTTCATGGTGGGGCGCATCCTGAACTGCAAGCCGGATTGGGGCGCGGACGCCAGCGACGCCCTGGCCGTGGCCGTATGCCATCTCAACCACAGGCGGCTGGCGAGGCTTGCGCAAATGGGGTAAAGCATGAAGGCCTTCACGAACCGGAACAGGGGACTGTGGGACAACCTTCCGATATTGTTGCTTTGTCTGTTTGTTCTCCTGTTGCAGTCCTGTGGGAAAAGACGGTCTGCACGCATGAAAAAATACGGTGCGAAGCAGACCGACCAGGACTATAATGAATGCCTGTTCGAGGTCCAAAAAGCCACGGGCAATCTCGAAGACAGCCGCCTCCGCGATGATCGCATCAAGGAGATGGTTGACAGCTGCATGCGCTCCAAGGGGTATGCCTCGGAATAGCGCTCCGATCACGTGGGGCAGAGGAAGATGAAAGCATGATCGCCTATCTCGAAGGACGTCTCCTGCACAGGGGGGAGGACTTTTGCGTGCTGCTCACTCCTGGCGGGGTCGGGTACGAGGTGTTCGTATCCGCTCCTTTGCTCTCCAGGCTTCCCGAAAAGGGAGAGGAACTGCAACTGTTCACCAGCACCATTGTGCGCGAAGACGCACTGCTGTTGTACGGGTTCGTATCCTGGGACGAGCGCGAGACCTTCGAGACCCTGATAGGTATTTCCAAGCTCGGCCCCAAGACCGCCCTGGCCATGCTTTCGGTGTTCACGCCCGACGACCTGCGGCTCGTGGCGGTGGGGGACGATCCCGGTTCACTGACCAGGGTGCCAGGCATCGGCAAGAAGACCGCACAACACATCTTTCTGGAGCTCAAGTACAAACTCAAGGCCAGGGAGGCCGGGCTGCCCGTGGGCAATGCCGGAGCTGTCTCCGCGTTCCGCGACACCTTGAACGGCCTGACCAACCTCGGCTATGCCGAGGAGGAGGTGCGGCCTGTTTTGGAAGAATTGTTCAAAGAGGAACCTGATATCGACGTGGCCGGCGCCCTGCGCCTGGCCCTGAAGAAAATGGCGGCGAATCGCTGATGCCTCAGGATTTATGCCCTCAGGACGAGCACATCCGCCCACGCTCCTTGAACCATTTCATCGGTCAGGACGACATGCGGGCGAACATGCGGGTCTATCTTCAGGCCGCCATGGAGCGCGGCCAGGCTATGGACCACACCCTGTTCTACGGCAACCCCGGGCTGGGCAAGACGACCCTGGCCCAGATCATTGCCGCGGAACTCGGCGTGAATCTGGTCTCCACCTCCGGTCCCGTGCTGGAACGCAGCGGTGATCTCGCCGCCATTCTGACCAATCTGCAAGAGCGGGACATCCTCTTTGTGGACGAGATTCACCGCATGCCCCCCGCGGTGGAGGAGATCCTCTACCCGGCAATGGAAGACTTCAAGCTGGACCTGGTCATCGGCCAGGGACCGGGGGCGCGTACCGTGAAGATCGACCTCGAGCCATTCACACTGGTGGGCGCCACCACCCGCATCGGACTGCTCACGTCGCCCCTTCGGGACCGGTTCGGCGTGGTCTTCCGGCTGGAGTTCTACAACCCTGCGGAATTGGCCCGGATAGTGACCCGCGCTGCCGGTATCCTGGGAATCCGGATCACGGAGAAAGGAGCCTTGGAGATTGGCAGGCGCTCTCGCGGCACACCCCGCATCGCCAACAGACTGCTCAGGCGCGTGTGCGATTTCGCCATGGTGGAGAGCCTGGAGGCGGTGGATGAGGAACTGGCCCATCAGGCCCTGGAGCGCATGGACGTGGACGCCTCGGGCCTGGACCAGATGGACCGGGTAATTCTCAGTGTACTCATAGACCACTACGGAGGCGGGCCGGTGGGGGTGAAGACCCTGGCGGCCGCCTGTTCCGAGGAGGTCCGGACCATCGAGGAGATCTACGAGCCCTACCTGATGCAGTGCGGATTCCTGCAGCGCACCCCCCGCGGTAGAGTGGCCACGGCCAAAGCCTACGAGCATATCAAGCGCCAACTTTAACTCCAGGATTTGCAGCATGCCCAAAAAGCCTTGTGTGGTGAGACTTCTCGCCCATACTCCGGACGCCCTGCCCCTTATCTACGCATCCTTTCGTCAGTGCTATCACCCCGGCTATGTGGGTGAGCTTTGGGAAGAGCTCCTTGCACCGGATGCGGACAAGGAAAAGCAGGCTGACTTTGTCTCCCGGATCATGGAGTCGGGGCATGAGAGCCCCATCGAGCATGTCAGCTTCACTTTCGCCATTGAGGGCATTTCCCGGGCCTGCACCCACCAGCTCGTGCGGCATCGACTGGCTTCCTACTCCCAGCAGAGCCAGCGCTACGTGGATGGCAGTAATTTCGACTACATCATTCCCCCGGCCATCGAGCGCATTCCCGAGGCCAAGGAGCGGTTCGAGTCCTTCATCAATGAGGTGGGCGAGGCCTACCGAGACCTGAAGGCCATTCTGGAAGCGGCGGGGCGCAAGGGTCCCAAGGCCAACGAGGATGCCCGCTTCGTGCTCCCCCAGGCAGCGGAGAGCAAGATCGTGACCACCATGAACTGCCGTGCGCTTTTGCACTTTTTCGAACTGCGGTGCTGTAAGCGCGCTCAGTGGGAGATTCGTGACATGGCCTTGAGAATGCTTGAGATCTGCCGCGAGATTTTGCCCGTTGTGTTTTCCAGTGCGGGCGCCAAGTGCGAGCGTCTGGGCTATTGCCCCGAAGGGGAGCGTTTCACCTGCGGCCGATACCCATTGCGGGAGGGCAAGGACGGTTCAGCCGGCTAAACTCCGTTTCGGGCGGATGCGCCCGTTCTATTCGTCAAGTCTTTTTTACCCATCTTTCTCTTCAAATCCATGCCGTTGCCTTGAAACAGCCAGAAATCGCTGTTTTCGCACCTATTATCCGATATAAGGTCAAAAAATCATTTATGGCCGGTAATGAGGCATGCATAAACAGGTTCTCTGATCTGTCCTTGTAATATCCTGTTTTTGTGGGTTTTACCCGATGCCCACATTTGTAGGAAAAAGCTTATGAGCACAATGACCCATTATTTTTCTACGTATTTCGTGCGGTTTTCAATGTTACAATAATGTTTAAAAAAGAATTACAGGGAATTATTCTGCGAAATTTCGTGGAAAAGAAAAGTGCACCTGTGGAAAACATTTTTGGCATATGTGGAAAAATAATATGTGGACCTCCCCAGGGGCCAGGAACGAAGCCACTTTCCAAGGCATGTCGTATCTTTCAAGGTGTTTTGAAAGCCTTGTTATATTAAGAGGTTATGTTTTGAGGGCGCTTGGGAAAAAAGCGCCCCTCCCCATGCTCAGATATTGCTGACGAGCCTTGCTGGAAATCGGGGGTGAAAGTATCTCAGCAAGCATGAAAACGATTTGGCTCTCAATTCAAGAAGTCCTTCGCAACACTGTTACCCCCGGACTGTTTGGCGTGTGGCTGAAGCCCCTGGCGGGCGAGTACGCCGAGGGCGTGCTGACGGTATGCGCGCCCAGCAGTTTTGTGGCCAATTGGGTTGCAAACAAGTTGTCCGATGAGATTCTCGAAGCGGCTGAAGTGGTATTGGGACAGCGTCCCGAATTGAAAGTCAAAGTGGCCACGGCGAAAAAAAGTGGGAAAGCCGAGCCCTTGCCCGCTATCCAGGGCAGGACCGAGACCGTACCCTCGCCGCGTCCCGCCCAGGCCGAACAGATGGGTCTGCCCATCCATGCGCACGACAAGAACCTTTTTCAACAGAACTGGCTTTATTCCTTCAATGACTTCGTGGTCGGCCCCAGCAACGAGCTGGCCTACGCAGCCAGCAAGAGTCTGTGTGCCGAAGGTTCACCGGGCATGGAGACCGACCAGCTGTTCATCAGCGCGCATCCCGGTCTTGGCAAGACACACTTGCTTCACGCTGTGGGAGCGGAGGTCGCCAGGCAGTCCAACAAGCGCAGTGTGCGAGTTGCATACCTCACTGGCGAGGACTTCGCCAGGCAGATGGTATACGCACTGAAAGCCCGTGAAATCGAGCGATTCAAGGCCAAGTTCCGGGATCATGTCGACCTGTTGCTGCTTGAGGACGTACATTTCTTTCAGGGCAAGGAGCGCATTCAGGATGAATTGCTGGCCACGCTCAAATCTCTGAAGACCAACGGCGCCAAGATCGTCTTCTCCAGTTCCCTGTTGCCCAGAGAGTTGCGAGACCTCGATTCCCAGCTTGCCTCGAGGTTCTGCTCCGGTCTCCTGGCCCGTATCGAGCGGCCGGATTTCGAAACCAGGCGCCGCATTCTTTCCCAAAAGGCTCAGATTTTTCAGGTGCAGATTCCGAATGATGTCAATGATTTGTTGGCCGAGCGGGTCAAGGATGACGTGCGCCAGCTTGAAAGCTGCCTGAAGAGCCTCGTGATGAAGGCGCGTCTGCTCAACAGGGCCATAACCTCGGAGCTCGCCTGGCAGATCCTGGGTGACTTCGCACTGGATACGCCGGTTCTGTCCATGGAGCGCATCATTGATTTCGTGTGCGACAGTTTCGAGTTGTCTCCCCAAAAGCTCAAATCCAAGAGCAGACAACGGCAGATCGTGCTGGCTCGGAATATGGCCTTCTACATGGCGCGCATACACACCGAACTCTCCCTCAAGGACATTGGCGATCGCTTCAACCGAAAACACTCGACCGTACTCAAAGGAATCAGCAACGTGGAGCGGGAACTCTCCCTGGAAACCCCCCTTGGCAGACAACTCAACAGAACCATGGAAATGGTCAAACACTTCTCTTCAGCACCCTAATTTCCCTTGTCGATGTTCATTTAGCCGGGCGAGAGCCTGCTGGTCAGGGTCTGTAGCATGCCCCACGGGAAACACTTTTTCTTGTGAAAGTGCTTCCCATGGGACAGGCTTCAAAACATTGTCTAAAGGAATTTTATAAACTGCTCTGACAGTGTTTGGATAAAACCGCTCCAAAGAACGGTTTCTTTGGTTTGCAAAAAATCTAGAACTTTGCTATATTTAATTTGGCAGAGACCTAAAGCCTTTCTATAGAATCTCTACCATATCTTATTATATTGATTTTGCACGAGGAATTTGATCTTTCTGGAGTCGGGAGTCGCCAGAGGTTGTTATTGGCTTCTTCGACTCGCGTCACAGCGTGTCAGGAGCCGGGTACCTTGCGAAACGAATAAGCACTGATATGTGAATGTCATGAGCGTTATTTTCAACAGGCTTTACAGCGTCGCCCTGGACCACGAGCCGGAGCTCGACCGGCGAGCGGGCGGTTCATCTCCGGATTCCCCTTCTCGCACCAAGTGTGAGGATTTGTACCGCTATCACCAGGCCAGACTGCGCCCCCCGCAGAGTGCGTCCCTGACTTCGCGCATCAAGGGGTTGTTTCGCGATACCCCTTAGCCAGCGCTTTCACTCAATGAAAGGAGAAAGACCCGATCATGTTCGCGAAGCGGACGTGGTCGGGCCGTTTGCGTTTAGGGAGGCACTGCGTAATTGCCCACTGGCTTTGTTGCTGTGGAAGAGGCAAATTCTCGTGTATTACCAACTACACTTCGGTCTTGCTATTTACTCGCGCCTTGCCAGCGAACGCTTCTTCAGCACTTCTGGAAAATGTGATGAATCAGCGCTTCCTCTGAAATACCGGGGAAGTGTTGTTACCAGGAGAAATCCCCAATGGTGTATGTGGTGTGCAGCAGGGTGGCGAGCTTATTGTCGTAGCGTTTTTCCTCTTTCATGAGTTGACGGGTCGCTTCCTGGGGCTGCATGGCCTTGGCATGGGGGCGTTCCGTGATCATTGCGCAAAAGGAGTCGATGACCGCACAAAGTCTCCCGAGCTTGGAGATGTCTTCACCGGAGATCTTACGTGGGTAGCCCGACCCGTCGAGTCGCTCGTGATGTTCGAAAATGCACGACTGCATTTCCTTGAAGGTCAGGCCGAGCTTTTGCGCGATTTTCATGCCCGCCAGGGGATGCATATTGATTTTCGCACGCTCGTCCTGGGTGAGGGGAACCGTCTTGCTGCGGATGAACTGGGGGATCTTGCACATGCCCAGGTCGTGAAGAAAGAATGCCAGGGTGGTGCGGTCCAGTTCCCGACGTTCGAAATGCCCGCCGCGGATGCGCAGATACAGCCATATTCCCATGATGCCAGTGTTCACCGAGTGGTTCACCAGGTTGTGTTCGCTGAGCAGGCGCTTTGTAAGGGCCTTGATGCGGTAGCTGTCCTGGGAGAGGTACTCGGTGAGAACCATGATGTCCTGGTAGAGCGCGTTGAAGACCATTTGCACGGGCTGGTCGTAAAACGCCTCTAGGCGAAGCTGCAGGGCTTGGACGAAGATGCTTGCGATTTCGCCCTCGCGCAGGTTCTTGTCGACCAGGACGAGGTCGAGCTGTTTGCAGATGTGCTGTGAGTATACCGGGTGATCCGAACGGGAGACGAACAGGAGGTTCTCCTTGCACAGCTCGTTGACCCTGTCCACCTGCTCGTTGGACAGACGTTGCCCCTTACGGGCGTACGGCATCAGCTGCGCCACGTCCTCCTGAAATCTGTAGAGATTGAGAGGAGGACGATATTTGGGAAAACTGCCAAGGATCTCGGGATTGATCTGGTAGTATTCCTCGGCGATATTGTCAGGAATGGTGGTCTTTACTGCGCACACTGTAGCACCGTGGGGCGGTCTCGAACCGCAGTTTCAGAATGGTTGCTGGAGAATACGTCCTTGCTTTGATCATGTATCGGATTTGAAGCGAGGGGTGGCTGTCGCGCAACTGCTTGTCACCAGTAGTGCACGTTTTCCATCCCGGCAAAGTGCGGTTGTCAACATGCCAAAGTGATCAGGTCAGAGAAATTCAACACGTGTTTCGTCAAACCCGGAGACCTGTTCGCTGTTCCCTCTCTCAACCTGAACATCGTCCGATATCCATAATAAAGGCCGTTGCAAGATGAGGCGATGAGATTCGGATGCAAAATCCAGGTTGATCCAAATATCTCTGAATTCACTATAACCATCTTCCCACCTTGGTTGCAAGCCACCGACAGGGAATGCTGAACAGGCTGTAATTCAAGTATTTCCAGCCTTGAGAATGTCCGGGGAAATCCGGCAATGTCGGTTGGGAGCGCGTTTGCAGGGGAGGTAGTAACAATTGTTATGCATCTTTCCCTTGACAATGCAATAAGAGTCTGAAAGATAATTTTAGAACTTGTCTAGAGTTTATCACAAAGTAGATTTCGAAAGTGGTTGTAACCGAACAGTATTTTCCTTGTCACTGTGGTTGGTGGATGTGGTAAATCTTTGAAATAGTGCGCCATTTGTTGAGGACTACACCGGTTTTGGGTTTTCGGCATGGAGTGCATGTGGAATCACCTTGGAAAAACTTGGGATGACACCGCTCGGAATGGCCGGGAACAAAGGCTTGGCCTACGTTTACTTTGCCGGAAAATATTCTCTGGAGCTTGACATAATCATGGGAATGAGAGAATGGGTGGTAGAAAGTGGTAAAAAGTGGGAAGTTGAAACACGGGGTGAGCCGACGTGCTGTTTCGAGGCAAGATACTGCGCAATCTGGACGCAAAGGGCAGACTCATGGTGCCTGTCGAGTTCAGGGAGATCCTCTTTTCGCGTAGCGAGGGGGGGCGCTTTATCTTGACCTGTTACGACGGCTGCCTGGTAGGTTTCCCGATGCCCGAGTGGGAAGAGTTTGAGAGCAAATTGATGATGATCAAGAATCCTTCACGCATGCTTCGCGATTTTCGCCGCTTCATTGTCGGAAGCGCCGAGGATCTTTCCCTGGACAAACAGGGGCGCGTGCTGCTCTCCCAGGACCACAGGGCATACGCCGGACTGGACAAGGATGTATTGCTGGTGGGGCAGTTACAGAAGTTCGAGATATGGAACCCCACCATGTACCGCGACTCCATCGCGGTGCAGAACTATGACGCGGTGGCCCAGGAGGCCCAGGATAGCGGAGTGGAGTTGCCGTTTTGACAGGCAGCGCGCCGGTGGCGGTCGTCGGACCGCCGGAGCGGACAACGGAGCGGTGCGCGGGAGGATCCGTGCAACATGTATCTGTACTACTGCAAGAGGTGCTTGAGTGGCTCGACCCTCGGCCGGGTGGAAAATACCTGGACGGCACCCTTGGGCTCGGTGGGCACACCGAGGCCATCTTGGAGCATGTTGCCGGCAACGCGCGCATTCTTGGCCTGGATCGTGATCCACAGGCCATGGAAATCGCAGCCCAAAGACTTTCCAGGTTCGGGGATGCCGTGCAAATCAGGCGCTCCGACTACAGTGAGTTTCCGACGCATTTGCGGGAGCTCGATTGGGACAAGCTCGACGGAGCCCTGCTCGATGTGGGCGTTTCGTCGTTACAGCTGGATGCCCCGGAGCGGGGGTTCAGTTTTTTGGCCGATGGGCCGTTGGACATGCGCATGAGTCCGGGAGGGCCCATGCCGCCGGCCAGCAGGCTGGTGAACAAGGCGGGGATTGAAGAGTTGAAGCGCATAATCGGCACCTATGGAGAAGAACCCATGGGAGGGCGCATAGCCCGCGCCATTGTCGAGACGCGCGCCAAGAGCCCCATCGAGACTACGAAGCGTCTGGCCGAGATAGTGGAACGTGCCTACCCGGCCGCGTGGCGAGCCAAGGCGCGCAACCATCCGGCCACGAGAACTTTTCAGGCCCTGCGCATCGCCGTGAATGACGAACTGGGCGAACTCGAACGTTTTTTGCGACAGATCCCGGATTACCTGGCACCCGGGGCGCGTGTGGCCATTATTTCGTTTCACTCCCTGGAGGACAGGCTCGTGAAACGCGCTTTTCGTGAAGAGGCCAGGGAGTGCCGGTGCCCCCGCGAGCAGATGATCTGCACCTGCGGCGGACCCCGCTTGAAGGTTTTGACCAAGAAGCCCGTGGCTCCGACAGCCGGGGAGGCCCGCTTCGAACATCCGGTCCCGTAGCGCCAAGCTGCGAGTGGCGGGAGCGGACGGAGGCGGCCTGATGCGCATGGTCAGCAAGCGCTGGGTATTGCTCACGGCTGTTTCCGGCGCCCTGCACCATCGTGCTGGGTCTGACCCTGGTTTGGCTGAACATCGAACGGGTTAACATGGCCTATGAACTCAAGAAGTTACAGGCCGAGGTCACGAAGCTGGAAGCGCATGAGGCCAAGCTTACGGTTGAACGCGACAACCTGCTTTCACCCTACAGGTTGCGCAAGCTGGCCAAGGACTACGGCTTGGAGGAAGCAGGGACAGGACAAATGAGGGTGATGGAACCGGACAATGAGCAGGAATAAGGGAACAATACGCTCCAAGCAGCGGGCTGTGGACAGCCTTCCGGCCAGACTTGCAGCACGGTCAACGACCAAGGGGTCGAAGACCGCTGATCGCAAGTACGCGCTGCCGCGGACAAAGAACATGGTCAAACGCCAGCGTTTGAATCCCGGCCTGAAGACTTCCGTTCATGTTTCCGCCAGGGATTGGGGCGCTGTGCGTCTGAAGGCGGTGGTCGTGTTCTTTGCCCTGCTCTGGCTCTGCCTCTGGACCAGGGCCGGTTTCGTGCAACTGGTGAACGGCCCCGAGCTCGGAGCCCTGGCCAGCCGCCAGCACAGCACCACCGAGTATGTGGTGGGAGAGCGGGGGCAGATTGTCGATTGCAACGGACGCCTTCTGGCCAAGGAGCGTGGCCGTGAAGTCCGGTGTTCGCCGATCCCCGAAAGATCGGGGACAAGGCCGTCACGGCCAGGGCCCTGGCCTCGGTTCTCGATCTCAAACCCGGCGCGGTGGAAGAAGCTGCTGAGCGAGAAGGGCGCCCATGTCTGGATTGCCAGGCAGATCGACGACGCCAAGGGAGCCAAGGTCGCGGACCTGAAGCTTCAGGGGGTATACATCACCAGGGAGTATGCACGTCAATATCCCAACAAGCAGCTTGCCGGACGCCTGCTCGGATTCGTGGGCCTGGACGATCAGGGCCTGGAAGGCCTGGAAGCGGCCTTTGACGAACTTCTGGCCGGCAAGAAGGCGAATTTCAGTGTGGAGCGCGACGCTGCCGGCCGCAAGATGTATTTCGACGCCTTTGGCAAGGAAGTGGAAATTCGGGGCAAGGACCTGCGCCTGACCCTGGACTCCAACATGCAGTTCATGGCCGAGGAGGCCCTGGCCAAGGCAGTGAAGGAACACAAGGGCAAATGGGGCGGATGCATGGTGGTCAGGGTCGAGGACGGCCACATCATGGCCTGGGCCGAGTACCCAGCCTTCAATCCCAACGCATACCGCAACTACAAGCCGACCCAGTGGCTCAACCGCATGGTCATGGTGCCCATCGAGCCGGGTTCCTCCATCAAGCCCCTGCTGGTGGCCGCGGCGTTGCAGGAAGGCAAGATTGAGCCGGACACGATTTTTTATTGTGAAAAGGGACGCTGGAAGGTGGACAGGAAGGTCATCAAGGACACCTCCAAGCACGACTGGCTGCCCGTGAACCGTATTATCCAGCATTCAAGCAACATCGGCGTGGCCAAGATCGCCATAACGCTGGGTGCGCGCAAATACTACTCCTATCTTTCCCGTTTGGGTTTTGGCTCCAGGACAGGGCTGCCTCTCGCGGGGGAGCGTAGCGGAATACTCAGGAGTCCCGACACCTGGGACAAGTTCGAACTCGCCACGGCCGGATTCGGCCAGGGCTTCTCCGTTACCTTGCCGCAGCTGGCAAGAGCCTACCTGTGCCTGGCCAACGACGGTGTGCTGAAGCCCCTGCACCTGGTGATGGATCCCTACGATGTCGACCTGCCCGAGATGCAGGTGTTCGAACCCTCCGTGACCCGGAGCGTCATGGAAATGCTGCGCCAGGTCGTGCAGGAGGGGACCGGGAAAAGAGGCGGTATTCCGGGACTTGTGGTGGCCGGCAAGACCAGCACCGCTCAGAAGGCTTCTCCCGCGGGAGGATATGGCAAGAAGGTTGTGGCCTCCTTTGTCGGATTCGTGCCCGGAGATCGGCCTGAATACTTGATTCTCGTATCGGTTGACGAACCCGAGCCACAGCATTACGGCGGCGTTGTCGCCGCACCCGCTTTCAAGGAGGTGGCCCTGAGGACCATGTCCTATCTGGGGCGCCTGCCCGAGAATCCGGTTGCGGTGGCTGCGGACACTTCCAAAGCCAAGCCTCGTTACTGCTCCAGGGCGGAACTCCGCGCCAAGGTGAGCAAGGATTGCATCGTGGCTGCGGACAAGGTCCCGGATGTGCGCGGATACACAATCCGGAAGGCCATGGAAGTGTTTGCCGGAAAGGGAGTCGTGCCGAGCCTTCGTGGTTCCGGCCAGGTTGTGGCCAAACAGACCCCGGCCCCTGGAGAGCCCTGGCCTGCGGCGGCAAAACAATACATTTTATGGTTACAGGACAATGCGGAAAGATCATGAGTTAGAGGCCCAGGGCGGGCCCGCTTTCGAGGCGCTCAAGGCCAAGGTTGGTGAAGGGCTGATGGTCCGGACCCATTCGGGTCAGGTGCAACCCGGCGAGGTTTTTGTGGCTCAGCCCGGTACGGCTGTGGACGGAGCCAGATTCATTCCCGACGCGGTGAAGCGCGGCGCCACCTATGTGGTGGCTCTGCCCGAAGCCGTTGTCGACGGCATCGAGGGGTGTCACAGTTGTGCCCCATCCGGATCCGCGTCAGGCGCTTGGTGAACTGGCCGCGGCATATTTCAAGACCGACAGGAAAGCACCCAGGCTGGTGGGCATCACCGGCACCAATGGCAAGACCACCGCGACCTATCTGGTGGAGCATCTGTTCGCCCAGGCCGGCAAGAGCGTCGGCGCTCTTGGCACGGTCAGCTACCGCTGGCCCGGAAGCTTCATCGAGGCACCCATGACCACGCCTGACTGCTGGAAGGTTCACGAGTACCTGGCCGCCATGGCGGACAGCGGCGTTGAAGTGGCTGTGATGGAGGTCTCCTCCCACGCCCTGGATCAGAACAGGGTTGCCGGAATGAATTTCGACTGCGTCGTTTTGAGTAATGTGACCCAGGATCATCTGGACTACCACAAGGATATGGAATCCTACTTCCAGGCCAAGGCCCGGCTCTTCACCCGGGTGCCCAGCCTGGAGAAGAAGGCCGTGATCAACTGGGATGACGCCTACGGCCGCAAGTTGTTGGCCGCCGTACCCAAGGCCATGGGCTTCGGGCTTTCCGAGTCCCCCAAGGATTGCGCTGGGGGCGGGTTGAAGGGAGCATTGCTGGCCAGCACAGTGCAGGGTTTGGAAATGGAAATGCGCTGGCAGGGTAAAACCTGGCGCCTGAATTCCCCCCCTTGTGGGGCGGTTCAACGCCTCCAACCTGCTGGCCGCGCAAGCCGTGGGACTGGCCATGGGGCTCGAGCCCGAGCAGTTGCAGGGGCTGGCGAGTTTCATGGGTGTTCCCGGAAGGCTGGAGCGCATTCCCAACGAACGTGGCCTGAACATTTTCGTGGATTACGCCCATACCCCGGACGCCCTGGAGAATGTGCTCTCCGCCATGAAGGAGCTGCCGTTCCAGCGTCTGTTCACCGTGTTCGGTTGCGGCGGTAACAGGGATCGGGCCAAACGCCCCCTCATGGGTGAGGCCGTGTGCAAGTACAGCGACGTGGCGGTGCTCACCTCGGACAACCCGAGGCACGAGAACCCTCTGGACATCATGAACGATGTGCGCCCCGGACTTACCTGCTGCCCCATGGTTCTGGAGACTCCGGACCGGCGCATGGCCATCAGCATGGCCATCGAGGAGATGCGCACCACTGACGTGCTGGTGGTGGCCGGCAAGGGCCACGAGTCCTACCAGCAGATCGGCGATGAAAAGCGCCCCTACAGTGATCAGGCGATCATTAGGGAGTTGGTTTCGTGAACATGACTCTGCCCGAAATAGCCATGGTCATGGATGCCATGGAGCACGATCCGGCCTTGAACCGGTATGCTGACGCGCGCCCCTCCGCTGTGCGGACCGATTCCCGGGCCGTGGGCGAGGGTGATCTGTTTTTCTGCATCAAGGGTGAACGTTTCGACGGACACGACTATGCGTCCCAGGCTCTGGAAGCCGGAGCCCTGGCCGTGGTGGCCCATCGCCCCCTGGAACTGAGCGAGGCCGCAAAGGCCACGGGGCGCCCCGTGATCATGGTGCGCAACACAGTCAATGCGCTGGGTGCCCTGGCCAGGAGGCACAGGGACACGGCCGGAGCCTCCGTGGTCGGCGTCACCGGTTCCGCGGGCAAGACAACGGTGAAAGAGCTCCTGGCCGGACTGCTCGCAAAGCAGGGACGTACCGCAAAGAATCCCCTCAACCACAACAACCAGATAGGTCTCCCACTCTCCATGCTTGAGGCGGATGGTGGCGAATCATTCTGGGTCATGGAGGTGGGCATCAGCCTACCCCGCGATATGGATGAGCTTGGAGAGATTCTTGCCCCTGACCTGGCCCTGATCGTTAACGTGGGCCCCGCTCACACCCAGGGGCTGGGAGGCATTGCCGGAGTGGCCGCGCACAAGGCCAGGCTCATGGCGCATTGCAAGGAAGGGGGCGAGGTTGTTCTCAGCGCGGACTATCCGGAGCTGCTGGATGCCGCCATGGCCCATGAACCGCCTCGGATCCTCTTCTCCACCAGTGAGGAGGCCGAAGCTCCCTACAAGGGCGCCTATCTCGGCCCCGAGGCCGATGGCAAGGGCAGATACCGCCTGAACCTGGCCGGAGAGATCATCGAAGTGAGCCTTCCCTGGCGGGGTACCTTTATGGCCGAGAACTGCATCGCGGCGGCCGCCGCGGCCCACAGGCTGGGGCTCGCTCCCGCGGTCATCGCCGAGGGATTTTCCCAAGCCGCGCCCACCAAGGGGCGGTTCCAGCGCTACGAGGCGGACGACCTGATCATCGTTGACGACACCTATAACGCCAATCTCCTGTCCATGACCCAGGCTCTGGAAAGCGCGGTGGAGATGGCTGACGGCGCGCCCGTCACAGCGGTCCTGGGCGAGATGCTGGAATTGGGGGACGAGTCCGTGATGCTGCACGAAGAACTGGGACGCAACATCGCGCGCCTGGGCGTGGGAACGGTGTTCTGGCGCGGAGGATTCGGCCGGGCCGTGCACGACGGGCTGGAAGCCGGAGGCCATACTGGCGAGTTCGTGGAGGTTGAGCACACCGAGGAATTTCTGGAGCAGATGCGCCAAAGCGAGATCGCACGGGGCGTCATACTCTTCAAGGGGTCGCGGGGTCTGCGCATGGAAGAGTTTTGCGAT
Organism: Desulfovibrionaceae bacterium; assembly: GCA_963674665.2. Lineage (GTDB taxonomy): Bacteria > Desulfobacterota > Desulfovibrionia > Desulfovibrionales > Desulfovibrionaceae. The sequence goes on from CAXXPL010000006.1 coordinate 44,583, forward strand.
GCGCTGCGCGAGGAGCTGCAGGTATGATCTACAACTTTTTGTATCCTTTGAGCTCCGAATTCGGAATGCTCAACGTCTTCCGCTACATCACCTTCCGTTCGGTGTGGGCACTGCTCACGGCCATGCTGATCACCGTGCTGGTGGGTCCCCGTTTTATCGAGTGGCTGCGCAAGATCAAGTTCGGCCAGTACATTCAGGAGGACGGAGTGGAAGCCCACAAGCAGAAGGCCGGCACCCCCACCATGGGCGGTCTGCTCATCGCCGCGGGGCTGGTCACCAGCGTGCTGCTCTGGGCCGATCTGACCAACCATTATATATGGTTGACCATGTTCGTGTACTGCGGATTCGCGATCATCGGCTTTTTCGACGACTTTTCCAAGATCCGCAAGAAGACCAACAAGGGATTCACCGCCAGGACCAAGTTCCTGGCCCAGGTGCTGGTGGCCATTCTGGCTATGTTCCTGCTTATTCAGGAGCCCGCCTATTCCACCAAGCTGATCTTTCCGTTCTTCAAGGGGTTCCAACCCAGCCTGAGCTGGATGTACGTCCCCTTTGCCGTGACCGTCATCGTGGGCTCCTCCAATGGTGTGAACCTCACGGACGGCCTGGACGGCCTGGCCATCGGCCCGACCATCGTGGCCGGGGCCTGTCTGGCAGTGTTCGTATACGTGGCGGGGCACGCGCAGATGGCCCGTTATCTGCAACTCGCCCCCCTTGCCGGAGTGGGCGAGGTCACCGTGTTCTGCGGCGCGCTCATCGGCGCCGGGCTCGGGTTTTTGTGGTTCAACGCCTACCCGGCCCAGGTGTTCATGGGCGATGTGGGCTCCCTGAGCCTGGGCGCGGTTATGGGCTTCATCGCTGTGTTGGCGAAACAGGAACTGGTGCTGCTCATCGTGGGCGGGTTGTTTGTCATCGAAACCCTCTCGGTGATCCTCCAGGTCGGATATTTCAAGGTCAGCGGAGGCAAGCGGATGTTCCGCATGGCTCCCATTCACCACCATTTCGAGCTCAAGGGCATTCCGGAATCCAAGATCATCATCCGGTTCTGGATCCTGTCCATTCTGCTCGGTCTGGCGGCGCTTTCCACGCTTAAGTTGCGTTGAGGAGAAAAGCGGTGGGCAAGTTTGAAGCACGCGAGAAGCAGGCACTGAAAGGACGTAGCGTGGCCGTGGTGGGCGCCGGTCGTTCCGGCCGCGCCGCCGCGTTCATGGCGCGGGCCCTGGGTGCCGATGTGCGTGTATTGGAAAAGAACGCCTCGAGCCTGGACAAAGAGTTCCTGGACCAGGCCGAAAACAGCGATATTCTGTGCCTTACGGGCGAGCACAAGCCCGAGGACTTCCACGGCGTGAACATGGTTGTCATGAGCCCGGGCATTCCGGTGAAGTCCATCCGCCCCCTGTTGGATCCCCGGGTGGAGGTCGTGGGCGAGCTGGAGTTGGCCAGCCGGTACATCTGCAAGCCCGTGCTCGCTGTGACCGGCACCAGCGGCAAGACCACCACCACCTCGCTGGCCGCGCGCATGCTGGAATACGTGGGGCGCAGGGTCTTTTGCGGCGGCAACATCGGCGCACCTTTGGCCGGTTACGTGCTGGACGACAGCGTTGCCGACATCGTGGTCCTGGAGGTCTCGAGCTTTCAACTGCAAACCTGCGCGAGATTCAAGCCCTGGGTTGGGATGCTGCTCAATTTCTCGCCCAACCACCTGGACTACCACGCGGACATGGAAGAGTACCTGAGCGCGAAGCTCTCCCTCTTCAGCAGACAGACCGAGGATGACAACGCCATCCTGCCCGCGGCCCAGCGCAATGAGTTGGAGCCGAGGTTCGACGGCAAGGCGCGGGTGATCTGGTACGCCCCCAAGGACAGGTTCTACTCCAAGTACCTGCCCGGGGAGCACAACCAGGCCAACATGGAGGCCTCGTACCAGGCGACGAGAATTTTCGGAGTGACCGAGAACGAGGCGCAACGGGCCATGGCCGACTTCCGCCCCCCGCCGCATCGCCTCGCGCGTGTGGGTGAGCTCAATGGCGTGGCCTATGTGAACGACTCCAAGGCCACCACGGTGGAGGCCCTGCGGGCGGCGTTGAAGAGTTTCGACGCCCCCATCTTTCTCATGGCAGGGGGCAAGTTCAAGGGCGGGGACCTGGAGTCTCTGATCCCCCTGGTGCGCGAACGGGTGGCGGCGGTGGCGCTGTACGGCGCGAGCCGCGAGGTGTTCACCAACGCCTGGAAGGACGTCACGGAAGTACACTGGGACGAGACCATGGACGATGCCTTTGCCTGGCTGGACGGCAGGGTGGGCGATAAAGGCGTGGTGCTGCTCTCTCCGGCAACTTCCAGCTTTGACCAGTTCAAGAACTACGAGGAGCGCGGGCTGCATTTCGAGCGGCTGGTGCAGGAAAGAACCGGGGGACGCTGATGAGTCTGGTCTGGATCCATACCAAGGACGGCGAAGCCGTGTTGAAGCTGGATTTCTGGCTTTTGGCCGTGACTCTGCTCGTGGCGGGCATGGGGTTGGTCATGGTCCTCAGCGCCAGCGGCGTCATGGCCGAGAAGTACTTTGACGACAAGTACTACTTTTTCCGCAAGCAGGCCCTGTTCATGATCCTTGGCATCGGGTTTATGGCCGGTGTTGCCATGATGCCTTTGAAACGGATCTATGAGCTGAAGTACTGGCTGCTCGGCGGGGTGTTCGCGCTGCTGCTACTCACGCTGTTTTCGCCCCTGGGCACCGTGACCAACGGTGCAAGGCGCTGGCTGCACATCGGTGGACTTACCCTGCAGCCCATGGAGTTCGCCAAGTTTGCCCTGGTGGTTTACCTGGCCTGGTTCCTGAGCCAGAAGCAGGACCTCGTGCGGACCTTCACCGTGGGCGTGATCCCGCCCTTTGCAGTGAGCGGCCTGCTCAGTCTGCTCATCCTGGCGCAACCCGATTTCGGCGGCGCGGTATTCCTGTGCATGTTGCTGTTCATGATGTGCCTGGTCGGCGGAACGCGGTTGACCTATCTGTTCTTTGCACTGGCCATGGCCATCGGCGCGGGATGGCTGCTCATCGTGCAGTCCCCGTACCGCAGCCGCAGGCTGCTGGCCTTCCTGGATCCGTTCAAGGACGCCATGGACGCGGGGTACCAGCTGGTCCAGTCCCTGTACGCCTTTGGTTCCGGCGGTGCCCTGGGGCTGGGGTTGGGTGCTGGCAAACAGAAGCTGTTCTTCCTGCCCGAAGCGCACAACGACTTCATCATGGCGGTGGTGGGCGAGGAACTCGGGTTCGTGGGAGTGTCCTTCATTTTTTTGCTGGTTGGCGTGCTCCTGCTGCGGGCCTTCCAAGTGGCCCTGTCCCAGAAGGACCTGCAGGACAGGCTGCTGGGCTTCGGCATGGCCCTGATCCTGACTCTGGGCGCAGTGTTGAACATGGCCGTTGTGCTGGGAACCGCCCCCCCGAAAGGGGTGCCCATGCCCTTCATGAGCTATGGCGGCAGCAGCCTGATATGCTCGTTTTTGTGTATCGGAGTTTTGTTGAACCTGTCCCGGCCAAAGTCCACGCGGCCGGGTAACGAGGTCGAGGCATGAAGCGCGTGATCGTGACTACCGGCGGCACTGGGGGCCATATTTTCCCGGCCCTTGCCGTTGCCGAGGAGCTCAAGGCGAGGCACCCCGAAGCGAGGGTGCTGTTCGTGGGCGGTGTTCGCGGTCCCGAGGCCAGGCTGGCTCAGGAAGCCGGACTGGAGTTCGAGGCCCTGCCGGTGCGCCCCATCATTGGGCGCGGCATGCGGGCTCTGGCCGCCGGCTGGTACCTCGCACTGGGAATGGGCAAGGCCCTGTCCCTGCACGGACGGTTCAAGCCCCAGGTGGTGCTGGGACTCGGCGGCTACGCCGCTTTCGCGTCGGTGCTTGCCGCGGCCCTGCGTGGAACGCCCACGGCCATTCACGAGCAGAACAGCGTGCCGGGCATGACCAACCGCCTGCTGGGCAAGGTTGTGAGAAAGATTTTGGTGTCCTTTCCGGACAGGAGCGGACGCTTCCCCCAGGACAAGGTGGTGCGGACCGGCAACCCGGTGCGCAAGAGCATCATGGCTCTGGCCGATCCAAAAGGGGGGGAGGCGCACTCGAACACCAGGAACATGCTGGTGCTGGGCGGAAGCCAGGGCGCGGTGGCTGTGAACGACGCGGTACTGGAAGCCCTGCCCAGGTTGCTGCATGCAGGGGTGAAGATTCATCACCAGACCGGGGAGAGGGATTTCGAACGGGTCAGGCAGGCATATGTCGACGCCGGTGCGCAGGAGTGTCTGGTGGAGGCCTTCATCACTGACATGGACACGGCCTACGAGTGGGCGGATCTGGCCCTGTGCCGGGCAGGGGCGACCACCGTTGCGGAACTGGCCGTGGCCGGAGTGCCCAGCGTGTTGATCCCGTTCCCCTATGCCACGCACAACCACCAAAGCGTGAACGCGAATTTTCTCGAAGAGGCCGGCGCCGCTCTGTGTATCGAGCAGAGGGACCTTCCGGAACAGGACTTGCCGGGGCTGTTGATCCAGCTGCTGGAGGACGAGGACAGGCTGCGGAACATGGCCGCAAGGGCTAGGGCGCAGGGCAGGCCCATGGCCGCCGCCTCGGTGGTTGACTGTCTGGAGGAATTGGCTGGTGATAGCGCGGCAAGGGCCGCATGATCTGGAGTTGAAAGTGGTATCCGACATGAAAGGACGTATCAAGAAAATCCATATGGTGGGAATAGGCGGCTCGGGCATGAGCGGAATCGCCGAGGTTCTGCTCAACCTGAAGTACGCGGTCACTGGCTCGGATATGGCCGATTCCCCGGTGGTCAAGCACCTGCGCGGCCTTGGCGCCGAGATAGCCATCGGTCACAGCGCGGACAACGTGCCCGACGCCCAGGTTGTTGTGAAATCCACGGCTATCTCCGAGGACAACCCCGAACTGCGGGTGGCCATTGAGCGCAACATCCCAATCATCCCCAGGGCCGAAATGCTCGCCGAGTTGATGCGCCTGCGTACCGGCGTGGCTGTTGCCGGGACCCACGGCAAGACCACCACCACCTCGCTGCTGGCCTCGATCTTCGACACCGCGAATCTGGATCCCACAGTTATCATCGGGGGGCGTCTCAACGCATACGGCTCAAATGCCCGGCTTGGCGCGGGCGAGTACCTCATCGCCGAGGCCGACGAGTCCGACGGCTCCTTTCTCTGCCTGGTGCCCATCATGACCGTGGTCACCAACGTGGATGCGGATCACCTGGACTTCTACGACAGCATGGAGGATATCGAGGACGCCTTTGTCCAGTTCATGAACAAGATCCCGTTCTACGGCACCAATGTTGTGTGCGGCGACGATCCGGGCCTGCAGCGGCTCCTCCCTCGGGTGAAGCGCCCGGTGCTGACCTACGGGTTCGGCTTGCAGAACTCCCTGCGGGGCGAGATCATCGAATGCGCGGCGGTGAGCCGGTTCAGGGTCCTGTTCGAGGGGCGTGAGCTGGGGGAGGTCCGTCTGGCCCAACCCGGCCGCCACAATGTGCTCAACGCTCTGGGAGCCCTGGGCGTGGCCATGATGTCCGGCATCTCGGCCGAAGACGGAATTCGAGGCCTGGAAAATTTCAACGGCGTTGGCAGGCGCTTCGAACACAAGGGCGAACGCGACGACGTGATGGTGGTGGACGACTATGGGCACCACCCCGCGGAGATCAAGGCCACACTGGAGACCGCGCGGAGCTGCTACCCGGAGCGCAGGCTGGTGGTGATGTTCCAGCCCCACAGGTTCACGCGCACCCAGGCCCTGTTCGGAGATTTCTGCAAGGCCTTCGGCAATGTGGACAAGCTGCTGCTCACAGAGATCTATCCGGCCTCCGAGGCGCCCATTCCAGGCGTGAGCGGGCAGAGCCTGGCCAAGGGCATCACCCAGGTGACTGACACCGACGTGACCTATTTCGAGGACTTCGACGCGGTGAGCAAGGCCCTTCCCGACATCCTGCAGCCCGGTGACCTGTTCCTGACTCTGGGCGCCGGCAGTGTCTGGCAGGTGGGGCAGAAATTTTTGGAGACCAAGTGAATGACACTGGAAGTCCTTCCAGGCCCGAGCATGCGCGAGCGAACCACGCTGCGCCTCGGAGGCCGCGCACAGGCGGAGATCGTCGTCTCCTGCGAGATGGACGAAACCTCCTGCCTGGAGCGCTTGCCGGAACGCCTGCGCTCCCTGGGGGGGACGCCTCTCGCGCTGGGGCGTGGCAGCAATCTCCTGGTGCGGGACGGCGATCTGGACTTGGTTACGGTGCGTCTGCGCCAAAAGCCGCTCCCAACAGTGGAATCGGTCACGGAGCGGGGTACCGAGGTCCTGGCGCCGGCGGGCATGTCCTTGCCCCGGTTCCTGCAGTGGCTGGCAGCCAGGGGTCTCTCCGGGCTGGAGGGTCTGGCCGGAATTCCCGGTACTGTTGGGGGCGCGGTGGCCATGAATGCCGGTTCCTTCGGCTCCGTCTTCGGGGAGCGCTTAGTGGCGGTGCTGGCCCTGACGGACACGGGCGCGGGATGGATCGCGGCGCAGGGATTCGAAACCGGGTACAGGCATTTCAGCCTGAAGGGGCATGTGGGTTTTTATCTGATCGCAGGTACGCGGTTGTTGCTGCCGAGTGGAGAGCCCAAGGCCATCACGGTGGCCATGCGGGAGAACATGGGCAGAAAGCGGGCCAGCCAGCCGGTGACCGCCTGGAGCGCGGGATGCGCTTTCATGAATCCGGCGCCGGACGCACCCGCGGGGATGCTGCTGGAGCGCGCCGGATTTCGGGGGAGGGAACACAGAGGCATGGCTTTTTCCTCCATGCATGCGAATTTTTTGGTGAACATGGGCACCGGCTGCAGTGATGCAGCGCTGGAACTCATTGAAATGGCCAGGAATAAGGTATTGGAGCAATCGGGGCACCAACTGGAACTGGAAGTGAAACTATGTCCGTGACCATATCGAGTTTACCAAGAGGCAGCCGTTTGAGCGGCAGGACCGGCGGAAACCGCTATTCCAGGCCCAAGGCGCCCAGGCGCGGGGTGAACGTGTCCCTCAGGGGGCTTGGCTCCATAGTCAAGTACTCCATCCTTATCCTTTGCAGCTTCGCCTTTTTCACAGTGGTGAGCATGGGGCTCTTCGCCGGGTACCGCTGGATGACCAGCGCGGACATGTTCAAGCTCGAGGAGATCGAAGTACGTGGTTCCCGTTACATGAGCTACAACGATGTGCTGGAGGCCTCGGGGCTGCACGTGGGGCTCAACGCCCTCGGCGTCAAGATGCGCGACGTGGAGCAGGGCCTGCAAAACAATCCCTGGGTCATGGCCGCCACGGTGAAGCGCGAGTTGCCCCACAAGATCAGCATAAGTCTTCAGGAGCGGCAACCCTGCTTCTGGCGGCGGCAGGGCGATGATTTGTTTTTCGCCGACACGGCCGGGCAGATCATCGCCCCACTCAAAGCGGAGTCCTTCAAGGGCCTGCCCATGCTCGAGATGGAGGAGGGCGCCGAGGATCTGCTGCCTGTCTACCTGTCCATGCGCGCCAGGGCCCGGAGCATGGGGCTGCCTTTCGATATGGAGCGGGCCGCCTGGGTCAAGCTGCGCTCGGACATGAGCATCGAGATGTTTTTCGACTCCAGGGAGATGTTGGTGGTACTCGACTCAAAGGATTGGGAGAGGAATCTGGACTGCCTGCGTCGCTCCTGGACGGATCTGGTTCGGCGGGGGGAGCATGGCGACGTGCTCAGTATGACGGCGCATGGCGCCAAGGTCTGGGTAGCCAGGAAGCAAGGAAAAAAGGCCTGATGTCGAAACGGGTCTAAGAGGGACAAGGGAGAAGCGAACATGGCCAAGCCAGAGCTGATTGTGGGGCTGGACGTGGGAACCACGAAGATCTGCGCCGTGGTGGGCGAAATAACCGATACCGGAGTCGATATCGTTGGTATCGGCACCAGTCCGTCCACCGGGCTGCGCAAGGGCGTCGTGGTAAACATCGAACAGACCGTGCAGTCCATCAAAAAGGCCCTGGAAGACGCCGAACTCATGGCTGGCTGCGAGATTCGTTCGGTGTACGCCGGTATTGCCGGGAGCCACATCAAGGGCTTCAACAGCCACGGAGTCATTGCCGTGAAGGGCGGCGAGGTCGGCCCCAAGGACATCGAGCGGGTCATCGACGCCGCCAAGGCGGTTGCCATCCCCATGGACCGCGAGGTTATCCACATCCTTCCCCAGGAATACATCGTGGACGATCAGCGGGGCATTGCCGATCCCCTCGGCATGGCCGGCGTGAGGCTGGAGGTCAAGGTGCACATCGTGACGGGTGCCGTGACCTCGGCCCAGAACATCGTGCGCTCCTGCCACCGTTCCGGCCTGGACGTGGACGATATCGTGCTGGAGGCCCTGGCCTCGGCCAAGGCGGTCCTCACCGAGGAGGAGCGCGAGATCGGCGTGGCCCTGGTGGATCTTGGCGGCGGCACTTCCGACATGGCCATCTTTTCCAACGACTCCATCAAGTGCACCAGCGTACTGCCCCTGGCAGGGTCGAACCTGACCAACGACATTGCCTTTGGTTTGCGTACGCCAATGGCCTCGGCCGAGAAGATCAAGATCAAGTACGGATGCGCGTTGTCCGACCTGGTACACAGCGACGAGACCATAGAGGTGCCCAGCGTAGGGGGGCGCGAGCCGCGCCTGCTTTCCCGCCAGGTGCTGGCAGAGATCTGCGAGCCTCGAGTGGAGGAGATCCTCACGCTGGTGGATCACGAACTCATCCGCTCCAACTGCAAGAACCTCATTGGCGCGGGAGTGGTGCTCACAGGCGGCACATCCCTGATCCAGGGCATTGAGGACCTCGGTGAACAAATTTTCAACTTGCCGACGCGCATCGGCTATCCCAGAAACATCGGCGGACTTCGGGATGTGGTGAACAGCCCGATCTTCGCCACTGCGGTGGGGCTCCTGCTCTATGGAGCGGAAAAGCACGGCGTGGAGCAGAAGCTGCGCATTCGCGACAGCAATGTATTCAACCGCATCCTCTCCAGGATGCGCAAGTGGTATGCGGATATTTCCTAGGCCATCCCGCTGGCCTACGGACTAGAAACGGGTGGGGAAAAGGAGGAAGCCATGGAATTTTTGGAACTCGAAGGCGAAGCCAACGCGAACATAAAAGTGTTCGGTGTGGGTGGTGGCGGCGGAAATGCGGTGAAACAACATGATCAGTTCGGCTCTCAGGGGCGTCAAGTTCGTGGCGGCAAACACGGACCTGCAGGCCTTGAACCGCTCCAAGGCGGAGTACAAGCTGCAGCTCGGCGACAAGCTGACCCGAGGCCTTGGTGCCGGTGCCAATCCCGAAATCGGTCGTGAGGCCACTTACGAAAGCATCGACCAGGTCAAGGAACATGTCAACGGATGCGATATGGTCTTCGTGACCGCCGGCATGGGCGGCGGCACCGGGACCGGTTCCGCGCCTGTCATCGCGCAGGCCGCCAAGGAAGCTGGAGCCCTGACAGTGGCGTTGTGACCAAGCCCTTCTACTTCGAGGGAAAGAAGCGCCGCGAAGTGGCGGAGCAGGGCATCGAGGAATTCAGGCAGTACGTGGACAGCCTGATCTGCATTCCCAACGACAGGCTCCTGGCCCTGCCTCGAAAAAGTCCAGCTTCATCGACATGCTCAAGAAGGCGGACGAGGTCCTGTACTACGCGGTGAAGGGCATCTCCGACCTGATCATGGTTCCCGGCCTCATCAACCTCGACTTGCCGACGTCAAGGCCGTGATGAGCGAAATGGGCATGGCCATGATGGGCACGGGTATCGCAAGAGGCGAATCCCGGGCCAAGGAAGCCGCCATGAAAGCCATCACCAGCCCGCTGCTGGAAGACGTCTCCATCGACGGCGCCCTGGGCGTGCTGATGAACATCACCTGCGGCCCGGACCTCACCATCGACGAGGTGAGCGAAGCCGCCAGCACCATCCAGGAAGCCGCGCACGAGGATGCCAAGATCTACTTCGGTACAGTGTTCGATCAGGAAGTGGGCGACGAGATGCGCATTACTGTCATTGCCACGGGCATCGATGCCCGTCCGGGTGTGCAGCCCGTAGGTGACCGTTCCCAGGGCAAGGTGACCCCCTTGCGCAAGAGCCGCCCCCAGATGCAGCAGCGCCCCCAACAGGATGTCCAGCCCCAGGCCAGCAACAATGGCGGCATGAAACGCTCTGCTTCCGTGAGCAGCGAGGAAGATTGGAATATTCCCGCCTACCTGCGCTATAAAAGAAGCCAGGATGATGGCGGTTCCCAGAACAAGGGGCACAACCCCGGGGGAAGACGAGTTCATTTTTGATGAAGAGGAGTTCGAGATACCATCCTTCATTCGCAAGCAAGCGGACTGATTTGCCCAGAACGCGGTGAGCGTATGGATGGTTGCCGATAGTCTCCACGACCAATAACCGTATCCTCCACCCCCTCCACAAGACGTTGTCGGGGCGGGCATGTTGCCCGCCCCCGACAGCTTCCTTCTCTTTTCCCATGACACATCAGCCGTTGGGAACAATCTGCACCAGGGTTTTCTCCCGGACCTCCCTACCAATGCCCCAGTTTGCCAGGGGTGAAATTCCGATCCAATTCCATTTCAAAAGGATTGCCTGTGTGACGTGGAGCCGGAAAACACGTCATGAAGACCAGCAAAATAGAGCATTCAACTTAGAAAAAGTTCAAATGCCCTGCAAGGATTTGCCTGCAGATCCTTGCCGCGAAATGCGTGTAGGCTGCTTTACCAGCCGTTGAACAAGCATTTCAAGCGTTGAATGCTCCAATGGGATATCCAAATCCAAAGCAGGTGTCCGGGGATAAAAAAACAAGGGGAAAGTCTCTTGGAGTAGAGCCTTTCCCCTTGGAAATGGTATTTATATCAGAAGATCAGAGCCCGATCTGCTCCCGGATGTAGTCGAAGTCCAGGGAGGAGCTGACAAGCTGCGCGCCCTGCTTGATCTTGATCACGTCGCGCAGTTTGTGGCTGGAGAGGATGGCCTCCATCTTGTGGGCCACGGTGAAGGTGTCGTCGCGCACCACCACGATGGGGATGGAGAGCACTTCCGAGCGCGTGAGGATGATGTCGTTGGGGTAGAGGTTGCCGGTGAGCACCAGGCACGGGCAGTTGCCCTCCAGGGCCACGAGCTGGACGTCTGAGCGATCGCCGCCCACGATGACCGCGGAGTTCTTGTGCTTGCGGAAGTGGGTCATGAAGTTTTCCACCTGCATGGTACCGATGAGAAAATTCTCCACCACCTTGTCCGCCTTGTTGTGGGCGCTGATGACCTTGCCGCCGAGGCGCTCGGCCAAGTCCGATACCTTGATCGCCCCCATGAGGGGGTCCTTGGGAATCACGCCGATGACCTTGACGCCCTGGCTTTCCAGGAAGGGCTTGATCAGGGTCTCCACCTCGTTCATGAAATTCGCCGGGATGTCGTTGAGGATGACGCCTGCCAGGTCGTCGCCAAGGGTGTCCTTGAGCACCACGAGGAAGTCGTAGTCCAGGGTTTGCCTTGTGCAGGCGCTCGATGACAACGGCCTTGAGACCTAGCTCGCGGACCACGGTGATGCCGTCGAGGCGGCAGTAGCGCCCCGAATACATGCTGCCGGAACCGGCCACGATCATGAGGTCCTTGTCCGCGCTCAGCTTTGCGTAGCTATCCTTGATGTTGGGCATGTAATTGTCGCACTGGCCGCTGAACGCCTTGACCATGAAATCCTGCGTCACCACTACAGGAGTGACGTCGGAGGGTTCGTTCTGAAGCCCGAGCACGTTCTGGACGAAGAATGCGTCCTCGTCGCCGATCTTGCCGTCAAGCTCCTTGGGCATCGCGCCCACGGGCTTCATGTATCCCACCTTGAGGCCATCCCGCAAAAAGCGCAGGCCAAGCCCCATGACGATCATGTTCTTGCCGGAATAGCCCGCTGTGGAGCCGATGTAGATCCCTGCAGCCATAGCTTCCTCCCATGAATAGCTGTTCGGGTTGTAGCCTATTTGGCATGGCCAGGTAAAGAGTCTACCCGTGTGTCAAGTCGGTTCAG
>CAXXPL010000007.1:0-35378 GCA_963674665.2 Desulfovibrionaceae bacterium
TCCTGGACCTGTCGCGGATCGAGGCCGGGATGATGCCCCTCAAGCCTGAGCTTTTTTCCCTGGCCCGGGTCTTCGAAGAGGTCAGGGACCTGTTCACCCCTCCCGCAAACCAGGCGCAGAGCACACTGGAAATTTTCCTGGACAACGCCATTCCGGCCAGCATGGTGGGCGATGCGCAACGTCTGCGGCAGATCCTCTTCAACCTCGTGGGCAATGCGGTGAAGTTCACGCACCATGGGACGATCAACCTTGAAAGCTGGCAACTGCCCGCACACGACAATGGTGCGGAAACCGTCAGGATACTGTTCCGCGTGCGCGACACGGGCATCGGCATGAGCGAGGAGAGCCTGAAGCACGTGTTCGAGCCCTTTGCCCAGGCGGAGACACGGTTCAAACGGCAATTCCAGGGCGCCGGGCTCGGCCTGTCCATCACCAAGAAACTGCTCGACCTCATGGGGGGCGTACTCTCGGTGAACAGCGAGGAGGGGGTGGGCACGGAGTTCTACTTCGCCTTGCCGTTCAAGGCCACCAGGGGGCAGGAGGACACCGCCCCAGCTCCCTTGCGGGCAACCCGGGACACCGTGCTCTCGGCGAGAGCCCTGGTGGTGGAGGATGACGTGGTGAACCGCATCAGCCTGACCAAGCTGCTGGAAAAGCTTGGACTGCGGGTCGTCAGCGCGGAGGACGGCGAGCAGGCCCTGGACATCCTGCGCGAACAGGAAATCGACGTCGTGTTCATGGACATCCAGCTGCCCCTCCTTGACGGCGTGGAGGTCACCAGATGCATCCGCAGCCGGGAGGAGTTCCGGAACAAGGCGGAAATCCCCATTGTGGCGCTCACGGCCTATGCCATGACAGGGGACAGGGAAAAATTTCTCGAGGCGGGCATGAACGAATATCTGGCAAAGCCCGTCGAGCTCACCGAGCTGAACGAGGTGCTGGGAAAGGTGCTGCGCACCGCCCGATAGCTCGTTTTCGCTTCAAGCAAGGCCCCTGCAGGAATCAATCCCGAGCCGCCCCGCGCAAATACACGAGCGCACCCAGGCCCCTGGAGGCCGGGATGCCCGAAAACCGTGGCCGTGCCTCGTCTATCTGTAGGTCAGGTTGGTTTCCCAGCTCTTGGAACTGACGCGGATGGCCTCCCGCACCGCGGCTTCGTCCTTCTCCTCGATGGCCTTGAGAATGGCCTTGTGATCCTTGAGGGCCACTTCGGGGAGGGTGCGCATGGAGGTCTCGATGGAGGCGTCGAACAGCTCCATCATGGTCTCGCCAATGCGGATGACCAGCGGATTGTGCGTGGAGTGCAGCACTGCCATGTGAAAGGCGAGGTCGTATCGCGAATCCTGCACCTTACTCTCCAGCGCCTTTTCCAGGTCCCGCACCGATGCCCTGATGCGGTCCAGGTCCTGGGGAGTCGCCCGCTCCATGGCCATGACCGTGTAGGCGGGTTCGAACATCTTGCGCAGGTCGAGCATGTCCTTGGTCACGCCCTTGGCCAGGATCATCTGAAAAACCATGGAGTTGAGCGCATCCTCGCTGGGATGCTCCCGCACCTTGGTGCCCTGCCCCCGACGTACTTCGAGGATGCCCATGGCCTGCAGCATCTTGATGGCCTCGCGTACGCTGGACTTGCCCACTCCCAGGTTGCGGGTCAACTCTGTCTCGGAGGGCAGGTAATCGCCTGGAGCGAGTTCGTCATTGATAAGGGCCTGCTTGATGCGCTCGATCACCAGCAGTACCACCGACCCCTGCTGCAGCGGGGTGGTCAGGGAGTCGCTGTCAAAGGGAGCGGTTTTACGTGGAAGTGCCATACGGTCTGAATCCTGAAAAACGGTTCTGCTTTTAGTCCTGATCGACGCGTGCCGCATGCGGCCTTCAAGGGCTTGCGGCGCCCGCACGGTCACCTGAAAACCCGCAAGGGAATTCTCTATTGCCAATTATCTGAGACAAAATACTGAATCTAGGCTTCTATCCCAAATTATTCAGTATTGTCAATTATCTTATGGCGCTGCGCAGACACTTCCGGGTCTTGCCCGAACATGGAGAGAAGCGTTTCAATAGTTCAGTGATCCAGCACCTTACCGCAGCAGAGGCAGGGTGGAGCCGCCGTAGGGCATGACCAGTACAGTGGCATCCGCCCCTTTTTCTGTAAATGCCGCGTCAAAGGCGCTTTGCACAGTGGAGAACGGCTTCATGAAAATGGAGCGGACAAGTACCTCCGGCAATTCGGAGACCAGGTATATGTCCGCGCGCTCCAGTACAAGGGCGATGGCCGCGGCTTTGTGCCCCCCGAGCTGAAAATCCCGCTCGATGCGCCGAACCAGGGATTCCGGAGTGTCGGCGGCGGTGATCCACTCCTCGAAGACCCGCTCGCCGAGTCCTTCCCTGCAGGAGCCGGCCAGAATGATGATGCCGCCGTTCTTTACCGCGTGCTTGGCGTTGTCCAGGGCCTTCTGCGTCTGGTAGAGGTTCATGTCCTTTGGCGCGCCCCCTTGTGAAACCACAACGATGTCCGCACGCTGCCCGATGCTCTTGCCGTAGATCGTATCCAGGAACCGGCACCCCTCCCGGTGGGCATGAATGAAGTGACCGGCCACAGCCTCCACGATGCGCTTGTGCCCGTCCAGCACCACGTTGACGATGAAATCAATGGGGCAGATCCCGATGGCCTCCTCCAGGTCGTTGCGCACGGGATTGCCGTCATTGCGCCCCGCAATGGCCTCGGGCCTGATCATGAAGCGGTGGTTGGCCTGGATGGCCGCACGGGTGGAGACACCAGGCATGATTGCCTTGGCACCGCCGCTGTAACCAGCGAAATAATGGTATTCGATGTTCCCAAGGCAGATGCGGCGGTCCGCCTCGGCCACCCCCCGGCAGATCTCCACCGGGGTGCCCTGGCTGGTCTCACCCATGAGCACGAAATCATGTTCCGAGCTGTCAATGCAGCTCACTTCGTCGTAGATCCGCTCCCCCACGAGATTTCTCATCTCCTCCGGGGTGTGTCGCCTGTGACTGCCGAGAGCGAAGACGATGGTGATGCCCTCGGGCCGCACGCCGTAGAGGTACAACTCCTCGAGGACCGGGGGCAGGACCTCGGCCGAGGGCATGGGGCGGGTGATGTCGCTGGTGACGATGACTATCCTCTCGCCCGGGTTGACTATCTTGCCAAGCGGGGGCGTACCGATTGGGGCGGCCAGGGCGTACCTCACCGCCTCCTGACCGTGATGCCGGACCTCCACGGTATTGGGCTCGAGAACGCCAAGCACGTTGGCGTCGGGAATAACCAGCTTCTGAGGCTCTACGCCGAATCCGATTTCCAGTTCCATGGTGAGATTCGAAAAAGAGGGGGCAAGGGGGAACCTTTTTTAAAACGTGACTATTGCCTTTGCTCCGCAACATGGAAAACAATCGATAAAACGGCTTTCCGGGGGGAAACCTTTCTGAAGAAAGGTTCTCCCCCCGGCAACTCTTGCGGAGCTAAGGCAATAACCAAATTTTTGAAAGAGTTCCCCCCGTGAAGTTCGTAATAATGCCTTTATGCGCTACCGGGAAAACGCCGTGCCTAGAGCCTGGGGATCGTCGATGCCCGAGGCTAGCAGCACCATGAGTTTGAGGCGCGCCTTTTGCGGGGGGTAGTCGTGCCCCATGATCACGCCGCGCGACACCAGGTCGTTGACCCCTCCGGAGAAATCGTACACCTGGTGCACGCGCCCCTCTCCGCAGGTGGTTGTAATGACGGTGCGGACTCCCTTGTCCACGGCGTACTGGATGGCATCCACACAGGCCGGGGGGACATGCCCCCTGCCCAGTCCTTCCAGCACCAAGCCCTGCACGCCCTCGTCCGCCAGAAAGCGGATCACGCTTCCGTCCACGCCCAGGTTGGTCTTGGCGATCTCCACGCGGGGGAGGGAGCTGTTCAGGGCGTAGTTCTCACGCCGGGCGGGGCGCTGCCGGATCCAGCACCTGCCCTTGTCCACATAGCCCAGCTGGCCAAAGCCCGGGGATGTGAAGGCATGCATGTTATAGGCGTGCATCTTGCGCACCGACCTGGCCTCGTAGACACCCTCGTTGAAGACCACCACCACGCCCAGGCCCACGCATTCGGGGCAGGCAGCGGCGATGATGGAGTCACGTATGTTGGTCAGGGCATCGGTGCCCTCCTCGTTGGGAGTGCGCTGTGCGCCGGTGAACACCACGGGCTTGTCCTGGGACAGAACCAGGTCCATGAAATACGCTGATTCCTCCAGGGTGTCGGTGCCGTGCGTCACCACCACGCCCAGGACTTCCGGGTTTTCGAGCTTTTCCACGATCCTGTCGCGCAGCTCCAGGAGTTTGTCGAAATCCATGGCATTGCTGGGGACTTGAAAAACCGATTCAACGTTCACTGTAATATCCAGGCCGAGGCGTTCTCTATCCACAAGCTCCTCGCCGGGCATGGCCCCGGACGAGTACAGCCCGGTATTCTTGTTTTGCACGCTGGCAATGGTGCCGCCAGTGGTGAGAATTACGACCTTATCCATTAATATTCCTCCGGAATTATTTTTTTACACGAACATCGTCAGCAGCTTGGGAACGAAGACAAAGAGGATGAGCATGAACAGGTAGACCAGGAAATAGGGAATGATGTCCTTAACCACCAACTCCAGCTTCTCGTCCGCGATGTTGCAGGCGATAAACAGGTTCAATCCCACGGGAGGGGTGAACTGCCCCACGGACAGGGCGATGATGGTGAACACGCCGAAGTAGATGGGGTCGATGTTCACGGCGTTCACCACACCTATGATGGTGGGCACGAACAGGACCAGGGCCGCCACGTTGTCCAGGAAGGTGCCGATGACCAGGAGCACGCCCAGGATGATGAGCATGATCACGTAGGGGTTGTTCGTGAAGCCCATGAGCATCTCGGCCAACTGCTGGGGCACGCGCTCAGCGGTGATGATGTAGCCGAACAGGTTGGCCGTGCCCATGAGGAACATGATCAGGGCCGCGTTCTCGGCAGTGCTCTTGAGGATGGAGTACAGGGCCTTGAGGGACAGGGTGCGATAGATGAATAGTCCCACCAGCACGCCGTAGAGGCAGGCCACTGCGGCGGACTCCGTGGCCGTGAACATGCCCGAGTAGATGCCGCCCAGGATGATCAGGGGCATGAGCAGGGCCAGGGTGCTGTCCTTGACGATGCGCCCGATGTCACCCCTGGTAATGGTCTCCTCGCGTGCAAACCCCTTTTTCTTGGCAATGACGTAGTTCACCGCCAGCAGGGCCAGGGCGATCATTACGCCGGGCAGGATACCGCAGAGAAACATGTTGCCGATGGACACGCCCGCGATGACGCCGAAGATCACCATGGTCAGGCTGGGCGGGATGATCAATCCCAGGGCGCCGGACGCCGCCACCACGGATGCGGAGAAGGGGCGGCTGTAACCGCGCATGACCATGGAGGGGATCATGATGGAGCCGATGGCCGCCGTGGTGGCGGGGGCGGATCCTGAGATGGCGCCGAAAAACGCCGAGGCGCCGGTGGTGATGTGCGCCAGCCCCCCGGGGAAGCGTCCCACGATGACCGAGGCCAGGGCAACGAGCTTGTCCGAGATCCTGGCCTCGGCCATGATGTTGCCGGCCAGCAGGAACAGCGGGATGGCCATGAAGGGAAAGCTGTTCACACCGTTGAAAACCTTCTGGGGCAGAATGAGAAAGGACATGTGGCTGCCCAGGGAGATGGCGAAGAGAGAGGCAACGCCCAGGGAGATGGCAATGGGCACCCCGATGAGCAGAAGAACGAAAAATGAGATGAAGAGGATGGAAACCATGGAATATACCTCTAATGGAGCTTGCCGCGTTGATCAGGAGTTCTTTTTCCAGCTGTCCCGGAGCATGTGCTCGAGGACATAGAGAATGGAGATGCCCGCGCACAGGGGAATGGAGAAGATCACGTACCCCAGCGGAATGCCGGTGGAAGGCGACATCTGCAGCATGGAGCGCACCGTGAGCTTCCAGCCGTTGGTGAGAAGCACGTAGAAGAAGAACAGCATCACGCAGTAGCTCAACTGACGCAGGACCCAGCCGAGGCGGGGCGGCAGCAGGTTGCCGATGAGGTCCACGGCGATGTGTGTCTTGTTGCGCACCGCGATGGTGCACCCCAGCATGACCACGTAGACCATGGCGTAGATTGACAGTTCCTGGGTCTCCGAGAGGGGGCTGTTGAGCACGTAACGGTAGAAGACCTGCACAATGACCAGGACCGTCATGAAGCCCAGAGAGAGGGCGGACAGGTTTCTGATGAGTTGATTGATTTTTTCGAGAATCTTCATGGCGTCCCTCGTGTTTCTTGCGTGGGAGCGCTGGCTGCCCGTTCCTCCGGACCTGGCGCCCCCGATTCCCTGTTTCTACCGAAGCCGTACAACTGCCTGAGAAATTTTCAGGGCGGAATGTCTGCCCTGGCCACACTCTTTAGGGAAGGTTTGGCCTCCTGCTCCGGCAAACCCGCCGAAGCGGGGGCGGGGCGCGGAATCCTCCCGCGCCCCCTTGCACCCCGTTTCAAGGCATATCTTCGCGACTAGTGACCCAGAGTCTTCTGGATGGAGTCGATCATGTCGGCGTTGAGTTTCTTCTTGAACTTCTCGATGACGGGCTTGACCAGCTCGCGGAAAGGCGCCTTGTCCGGATCCAGAATTTCCATACCGTGCTCCGCGACTTCCTTCCACTGGGTCTTCTCCAGGTCCTCCACCATCTGGGTATGCACCTTGCCCAGCTCCTTGGCGGTCTCCAGGATGGCCTTCTGGTACTTCTCGGGCATGCTGTCCAGCAGGGCCTTGTTCATGATCAGGGGGGAGGACAGGTGGATGTGGCCAGTCCGGGAGACGTACTTCTGCACTTCATAGAACTTCTGGGTCAGGATGTGCGCCGGGGGGTTCTCCTGGCCGTCCACGGTGCCGAGCTGCAGGGCGGAGTAGAGCTCGCCAAAGGAGATGACTGTGGGACCGGCACCCAGTGCCTTGAAGGTGTCAACGAACACTTCGCCTTCGGGAACACGGATCTTCAGGCCTTTGAGGTCTTCGGGGGTCTTGATGGGGCGTACGTTGTTGGTGATGTGGCGCATGCCGTTGTCCCACCAGCCGATGACCACGGCGCCGTGGGGCTCCAGCTCCTTGGAAAGCTCATCGCCCACCGGGCCGTCCAGGATCTTGCGGACTTCCCAGTTGTCGCTGAACAGAAAGGGCAGATTCAGGATACCGAAATCCGGCACCCAGTTGGAAAGCACGGTGTCGGAGGTCAGGACCATGTCATGAGTGCCAAGCATGCAGCCTTCAACGGCTTCCAGCTGCTTGCCCAGCTGGTCGGCGGGGAAGACCTGGATTTTCACGTGGCCGTCGGTCTTCTTGGCCACTTCATCCGCAAACTGGGTGCAGATGGCCTGATAGTGGTGTGTGGGTGCGCCTGTATGTCCAAGCTTAAGGACATAGTCTTCCTGAGCCACGGCATTGGCGCACAGGCCAAGAGCCAGGACAGCCATCGTCATGAGAGCGATAATGGTTTTCCGCATGAGACTTTTCCTCCGACTGAGATTTGTGAAATTCGCGGCAAGTCAACCTGTTAAAGCCAAATCCGACAACCTGAAGCGCGAGGAATCGCGCACGCCGACCGTCATTGTGTTGGAAGAAAGAGTATGAGAAAATTTATCCGATGTCAATATGTATGCCAGCAGACATCATATGTTTAAAGTGGCGCTTCTTACAAATTGAGCAAAAATACACGGTTGCTTTTGCGAATTTCCGTTTTAGACGCGCAATATGCTCGGTCGAGCGATCTAGGCTCCGGAATACCGGCAAGACGCTAATATTCGAAAAAGGGATGTTCGTACGAGGTTATATAAGCAAAAAGCCCCCTTGCCCTGTGAAGGACCATCCAGGGCAAGAGAGCACCGGCAAGTCGCCACCGGTATCAGAAGGGATGTGGAGATAAACTGTTAGAATTTTTCAGAAAGTAATCGCCTATGAGGCTCCCCCAGGCACTGCCTCGCGCTAGTCGTACTCGCGGTCCAGGCGCTCGCCCAGGCTCCTGTCGTAAAGCTCCTCAAGCTGCGTCAGGGTGTCGTCCACCAGCCCCCGACCGCGCAGACAGGCGTTCACCAGCCTGCCGCCCTGGTCGATGAAACCGAGGAAACCATCATATCGGGGGCGGAGTCAGCAGGTGTCCAGGGTCTTCCGCGTGTTGCGGAAAAAGTCCAGACTCTCGGCGTTGACCCGGTCGTCCTCCCAGGCATCCAGGTGCCCGGGCTGACCCCCGGCGTCGAAATAGAAGCCTTTCTGGCTTTCACCGCTCATTCCCCAGAACGCGAACTCAAGAACCGAGTCCTGGTGCTCGCAATGAGAGGAAACGGCCAGCCCAGTGCCCCCGATCATGGAGCCGCATGGTCCGGCGTTACCCAACGTCGGAATTTCCTTGAAGGCGATGCGCTTGTTGGGCGCGTCCTTCCGGCTGTGGTTGCTGTAGCCATACAGCAGGGGGCAGTAGTGGTACTGGTCGGAGCGGGACATGCGCTCCAGCACCTCGATGATGTTTACGTCCTCGTCCTTCATCCTCTTCATCAGCTCGCTGTCCACGGTTCAGGTGGAGGACAGCAGCTCCCGGCTGTACAGGCCGGCCTCGTCGCCGGTATCCTGCAGCATGGTGACCACTTCCGGGAGCGGGGTGTCGAAAAAGCTCTGACCACCCACTGGCAGGTCATAACCATACTAACCCACAAGTGACAGGTTGGGGGCGGGCTCGAAGAGCCTGCTGCCATAGAGCACGGCAAGGGTGTTCTCGGCGCTGTCGATGACGCCCTGGGTCAGGCTCGGGTATACCTCGCTGAAGGGCATGGGGGTGGGGGTGGCGCCCATGGCCTTGCGGGTGGCGATCTGCAGCCTGTTGTTGGACACGCGGATATTCATGCCCTTCATGCCCTAAGGCGTGTTCGCGGGCTTGGTGGTGATCAGGTGGCGCACGCCGAACATTCGGTTGGGGGTGACTATGTGCAGCCCCTTGGCCTGCAGCTGTTTGTCCAGATCCTTGAACCAGTCGGTCTTGAACAGCTTGAAAATCTGGTCCTTGTTCATTGCCAGGTAGGGACCCACCAGGACACCGAAATCAGGCACATAGTCGGCCAGGAAACCTGCGTCGGTGATGGTGACGACGTTCACTCCCATCTGCGCCATCTCCAGCACGTCCTTTTTGCTTCCAAGCTGGGAGCTGGGGTACAGCTCCAAGACCACTTCGCCCTTGCTGCGCTCCTCAAGCAGCTCGGCCCAACGGTGCGCCACCAGATCAATGGGGTCTCCGGGGTTGTGCTCATATGCCAGCTTCACCACGGTCTTGGCCATGGCCAGGCCGGTCATGTTCATGCAGATCAGCGTCATGGACAGCAGACAAATCCCTACCGACTTACGAATGCTCATAACTCCTCAAAAATGAATGATAATGAAGTTTACAAAGGGACCTAGGGGTTCCAGACCTCCATGGGCGTTCCAAGCTCCCTGGAGATGTTCCTCGCTGTTTCCAGAACACGTTTCAGCAAAACAGGAACCCTCTCCTCGGTGATCTTCTGGATCACGCCGGAAACGCTGAGCGAATAACGAACAAGTCCGTCAGGGGTGAAAATCGGAGCCGCCAGGCAGCGGATGCCGAGGATGTCCTCCTCATCGTCCACGGCCCACTGCTGGCGTTTGACATTGGCCAGGTGATTCCGGAAATCGTCCTTGTCCAGGATGGACTTCGGCGTGACAGCCTTGAACTCCTGGGCCTCGATGAGCTGGTCCTGCCGCTCCCTCGGGAGCCAGGCCAGCAGGGTCTTGCCCATGGCCGAGCGGTTCAGTGTCAGGCGCTTGCCCTCCCAGGAGTTGATCAGGATGTCGTCGTGGGGATCCACCTTGAGCAGGTAGACCGCCTCGTTTCCGTCCAGTGCGCCGAGATGGCAGGTCACCTTTTCCTCCAGCGAGAGCCGTTGCAGATGGGACATGGCCTGGTCGCGGATGGAGACCTTTGAGATGGCCAGGGTGCCCAGCTCGAAAAGGCGAAAGCCCAGGGTGAACTTCTGACCGCAGGGGAGACGGCGCACGAAGCCGATCTCCTCGAGGGTGAGCAGCAGAGAGTAGGTGGTGCTCTTGGGCAGCCCCAGCTCGGACATGATCTCGGTCATGTCCGCCTCATGCCTGCTCAATAGGTTCAGAATACTTTGGGCCCGGATCAGCGCGGGGACCTGGTATTTGTTTTCAGCCATCTCGGTATCCTGCGTGTTGAGGTTCCGGAGCATCGTACCTTTGGGAAAGGTCGGATGCTCTGCAAGGATTTGCATGCAATTCCTTGCCGCGAAATGCCCTAGTGAATGTCCACTCCGATCGGGACAACGCGTCCCGCATCAGGGGCCTGAGTGTCCCGGCCGCGGCCACGTCGCCCCTCTGCCAGGCGTCGTAGGCACCCACCATGATCTCGGGGAAGATCCCGGACGATGCTGTGATGCAGCCTGTGGCGCCCATGAGCATGCTCGGCACCAGGCTCTCCTCCCGCCCCGTAAGCATGGCAACGTCGCCCCCCGCCAGTCCGATGGAGTCCTGGAAGTGCATGAAATCAACCATGCTGCCGCTGGAATCCTTCATGGCCACCACGTAGTCCCTGGTGCTCAGGCGACCCACGGAGGCATAGTCCAGGGGCTGGGTGAACAGGGGGATGTTGTAGAGAATCAGCGGCAGGCCGCCTTCCTCTCCAACCACTGCGAAAAAACGCTCAACCATGGTGGGGCTGGATTTGAAATAATAGGGGGGCGTGACCACCACGGCCTCGCAGCCCCTTTTGGCCGCATGGCGGGCCAGCCTGGCGCACTCGTAGGGGTTCGGGCCGACCACGCCGGAGGTCACAGGAATCCGCCCCCGCACCTCATCGACCACGATATCGATACAGCGGCATTTTTCCTCATAATCCATGTGCAGGCCCTCACCCACGGAACTGACCGGGAAGATGCCGTGCACACCCTTTTCCAGGCAAAAAGACACAAATTTGCGAAGTTCGGGTTCATTCACGCGGCGCTCTGCGTCGAACGGGGTCAGCAGGGCCGGATAAACACCCGTGGGACGAAACATTTCAATCTGTCTCCTTGAGCTGTTGAACGCGCGGAACGTGTGGAAGCGCGTATTCCTTCTTCGAGTTGGTGTGAGCATAGTCTGAGATGCGTTTGAGTCAATATTCTGAATCAAAGTTTATTATGCTGAACCAAAAGAAGGCAAAACGCTGCCTGATAAATGTAAAACAACGTTACCCCTCATTAACCGGAGGGTTGATAGACAATGGACAATGGCTCGCAAGACCGAAAGCGGTCCATGTTCGAAAAACGCAATGTGGTTCTTTTGGGATAAATAGGGAGAAAGCGTTCCATGCATCCCATCACCTGGATAAAATACCTGCTTCTCTGTTGCACTGTCTTCCTTGGAGCCTGCGGCCTCATGCGCCAGCACGAGTATACAGACCTCGCCGGTGCCGATCAGAAGGTTTTGCAGGAGTGGTCGCGCCTGAACGGAGGGGAAAACGTCACCATCCTGGGCGACCTGATCCGCTCCAGGAAGCTCGAAGGCCTGGTGGACGAGGCCCTGGATGCCAACCCCAGCCTGCAGCAGACGCTCCTGACCCTGCGCATCAGCCAGGCCGAGCTGCGCCAGACCAGCGGCAACCGCTGGCCCCAGGCCGAAGCCGGTTACTCCGTGAGCAAGGAGGAGGGCAGCAGACGCTCCTACAGCGGTTCACTCTCCATCAGCTGGGAAGTGGACCTGTGGGGCAAGATCAACGACAGCGTCCACGCGGCGGAAAAAACCGTGGCCGAGCAGCGGGCACTGTATCAGGAGGCGCGCGACACCCTGGCCGCCGAAGTGATGCAGTCCTGGCTCAACCTCATCGAGGTCAAGAAGAACATCGCCATCCAGGAGCGCCACCTCCAGACTCTGGAGCGCATCGAGAAGTTCAACGAGCAGCGTTATCAGTCGGGCCTCGGCACCCTGGCCGACCTGAACAGCTCCAGGACATCCACTGAGAGCTCCAAGGCCACTCTGGAGGAGTACAGGGAAGCCCTGGCTCAGGAGCAGCGCGCCCTGCGCACCCTGCTGGGGAGTATCGGCGGGGAGGACGTCGCCGTACCCGACGACTACATGCCCGTGGCCCTGCCCATGACCGAGCTGCCGGAGCAGACCCTGCGCCGACGCCCCGACCTGAAGGCCGCCTATCTGGCCATCGAGGCCGCGCGGTTGGAGACCAGCGTGGCCTACAAGGACATGCTGCCCACCATAAACCTTCAAGTGATGCTTGAAGATATCGCCACATCCCCTGGCCACTCCCTGTTGACCGATCCGGTCTGGTCCCTCTTGGGGCAGCTCACCGCGCCCCTGTTCCAAGGAGGCAAGCTCAAGGCTGCGGCCGACATCGCGGAACTGGAAACCGCCCAGAGCTATCAGGCCTACCGCGAGACCCTCATCGACGCGGTGCAGGAGGTGGAGGACGCCATTGGCAAGGAACACTCCCTGAACAAGCAGCTCGAGCACGTGTCCTCGGCTCTGAAGAGCTCCCAGGCCAACCTCGAGCAGTACGAGAGCAACTACAGGTCCGGACTCGTGGATATTCTGGACCTTCTGGAAATACAGACGCAAACCTACGACCTCGAAAATCAAAGCAACACTCTCTTTCACGATATCCTCGCCAACCGCATCGATCTCGGGTTGGCGCTGGGACTTGGAGCTAAAAATGATTCGACGCCTCTCACAATGGTTCATCCTGATGCTGGCGATAGCGATTCTGGTGGGCATGGTGCTCTACATCGGCCAGAGAATCGAGGCCCAGCGCAACCGTCCGGCCCCGATGAAGGAGACCGTGACACAGCACCCGGACGTGGTGGGCGATACGGTCAGGGCCAACCTGACCATGCGCATCGATACCAGCTACGGCCAGACCCACGCGGCCCTGCGGCTGCTGGAAAGGGACGCCTACGAGACGGACCGACAGCTGCGCAAGGAAGCATCCACATCGTTCAGAAAGATGACATGGTGGAAATCACCAACGATTTCACGGATGAAGCCGACTCCCCACAGGACCTGGGCTTCGGCCTGGGCCTGCAGCTCATCAGGCAACTCGCCGAAAAACTGGGCTGGCCGTACAGCAGCGGAAAAACCGCGGACAAGCACAAGGCCAGAATCAGCCTGGGGTGATTTGTCATACTCCACCGTCAGACGCTGATACTGAAGGTGACTCGTTGCTAAACAGACAACCAGCCTTCTACGTCTTATTATCTAAATATCAGCTGCAAAGGTGGCACAATATCACTTCACGATAGCAATCACGCCGTCAACAAGAAAAACTATAGACTTTTTCTTGAATACCTGACATTATCTGACCAGCTGATCAACTATGGTTGATTTTAGGACCAAATCAGGCGATGAACAGCGAAAGCCCATACGCTGTCTGGACTTTGATGAAAGGGTAACAACCATGGCCACAGCTGAACAAATCAAGGCATTGATCCGGTCCCATTTTGACAAGGACGCGGAACGTTTTGCTACGATAGCCCTGCAAATGGCCGCGCACGAAGCCAAGCTTGGCCATTCGTCCATCGCCCATGAGATTCGGGCTCTGGTTGATAAGAAAAAATTCGCACCGGCAAAAGCCTCGCCTTTTCAAAAGGAACTGAGCGACTTGGTGCTGGAGTCACTGCCCAAGGTGCGTTTCGCCGACCTGATCCTCCCACACGCCCTGAGGGAGCGCATCCAGCGCATTGTCAAAGAGTACAAACAACAAGATAAGCTTAAAAAACACGGCCTTGAGCATAGAAGGAAGATCCTCCTGGCTGGGCCTCCTGGCACAGGAAAGACCATGACGGCGTCTGTGCTTGCTTGCGAACTCCACCTGCCGCTGTTCACCATCCTCATGGACAAGTTGGTGACAAAATTCATGGGAGAGACAAGCGCCAAGCTAAGGCAAATATTTAGCATCATCCAGGAAAGGCGGGGAGTTTTTCTCTTTGACGAATTCGACGCCATAGGGGCTGAGCGCACACGGGACAACGACGTTGGTGAGATGCGACGAGTGCTTAACGCCTTTCTCCAACTCCTTGAACAAGATGATTCGGATAGCGTCATCGTGGCTGCGACCAACAGTCCTACGATCCTCGACCAAGCCCTTTTCAGGCGCTTTGATGATGTCCTTTACTATAGTCTTCCCTCTGAAGGAGACATGGAGAGGCTTATCAATAATCGCCTCGGACAATTCAAGAAGACAGATTTGGGGTTAAAGCGAGCCTTAAAGGAAGCAGCGTCATTGAGTCACTCCGAGGTGACCCAGGCTTGCGATAACGCCATCAAAGAAACAATTCTCTCAGACAAAACGCACGTAGACGCCGAGCTGCTGCGGACCATGATCAAGGAGCGGCGAGCGGCCTACGACAACGCCAGGAGCTAATCGCGCATGCCGCGCCTACCGCACATCTTCCTGACCACACCCCCCGACGACATTCCTTACACAAGCACTGCAAAAGGTGGCTCAACGCCTAAGTTTAAGCCCCGAGATCCTCAGAGACATGCCCGGCATATACGCCGACTCCTGAACGAGGCATGGGAAACGGCAAGACAAAATAGAATACAGCGCACCGCAGTATCAATCCCAACGCGAAACGGAACGTGTCTGGAATTTCAAAGCGCTCCTGGATTTGGCCTTCAACTCAAAAGCCTTGAACAACGCAAGCAAGGCATCCGTCTGCTCAACGTCCAAACGTACACCCCCCACCTTGAAGCGGAACCCATCATTCAAGCCACCGTTTACATCCCTCCGGGAAAAGAAAAAATATTCCTTGGGAAGGTGAACCAGTACCAAAATGAAGTGACTAATAAAGGCAAACCAAAAAACGCTCCCCTCATAGAAGGAATAGAGAACATACGTTTGGCTTTGCTTGAGTCCTTTTGGCAGGATAGCCCAGATCTGATGCCGGAAAAACAAGCTCAATGGTGTGAAGTTTGGTTGATGTACCAGGGTGATGATCAGCACACGAAAGTGGAAGCCGAGTTTCGGGTGGAAGCGGAAGCTCAGGGTGTTGCGGTGGGAGATGGATCGCTCATTTTCCCGGAGCGTCTGGTGCTGCTTGTCTTTGCTGATCTGAATCAACTAAGCGAACTCATTGAGGTAAGCGACCATATTGCTGAATTCCGTCGCGCCAAAGAAACAGCCAGCTTCTGGCTTGATCAGGAAAACAAGGACCAGGTGGAGTGGATCGAAGATTTGCAGGAGCGCTTGGAGATCGATGAGGACTCCCAAGTCGCTATTTGCGTGTTAGACACTGGCGCCAACAACGGCCATCCCCTGCTTGCACCTCTGCTGGCCGATGAGGACAGACATTCGGTAAACACAGACGGCGTGGACGATCATCACCGCGAGGGGCATGGAACCATGATGTGCGGTCTTGCGGGGTATGGCGATTTGCAGCGGGTCTTGGAAGACTTTGATAGGGTCTCGGTCCGGCATCGGCTTGAATCGGTCAAAATTCTTCCCAAAAGAGGGCGCAACCCCAAAAAGCTCCACGGCGTACTCACAGCGCGTGCAATCGCTCTGGCCGCGACGGAAGCTCCAGAAAGAAGACGAATCATATGCATGGCGGTTACGGCTGAAGACACAAGAGACGAGGGCAGGCCAACGTCCTGGTCTGCGGAACTGGATTCTCTCGCTTCAGGGGACGATGACACGGAAAAGCGTTTGATTATTGTTTCAGCGGGTAACGTGGATGGCTGGGATGAATGGTCAAGATATCCAGACAGCAACATAACAAATTCCGTTCACGACCCGGGCCAGTCATGGAACGCCCTCACTATTGGGGCATATACGACGAAGACTCGGATCACGGATCCGGATATGACGGAGTACAAAGCCATTGCTCCAGCTGGGGGGCTGTCTCCCTTCAGCTCAAGCTCACTGACCTGGCTTAGGGATGGTAATAAGTGGCCAGTCAAACCAGAGGTTGTTTTTGAAGGCGGCAATATCGCCAGTGGACCCGATGGATTTTGCACAGCGCATAAGGATCTTTCCCTGCTCACCACAAGCCACGAACACACCAAGCGACAGTTCTCCTGGTTCAACGCGACAAGCGCGGCCGCAGCACAAGCGGCTCACATGGCGGCGCAAATTCAGGCCGAGTACCCCGACGCTTGGCCCGAGACTGTACGCGCCTTAATGGTGCACTCGGCTGAATGGCCGCCCGCGCTCAAAAAACAATTTCAAAATGGGGGCGGCAAAACGAATTATGCGCGGATGATCCGAATCTGTGGATATGGCGTACCGAACTTGCGGAGAGCTTTGCACTGCGCGTCAAACAGTCTGACCCTGGTCATGGAGAGAGAACTGCAGCCATTTGACAGAAAAGAGAAAAACTCTGGCTTTTGTACCAAGGACATGCATCTGTATGAATTGCCATGGCCCAAGGAAGTGCTGATGGATTTAGCCGAAACACACATAACCATGCGAGTGACACTTTCGTATTTCATCGAGCCTGGTCCAATGCAGGTCGGATGGAAGGACCGTTACCGCTATGCGTCACATGCTTTGCGGTTTAACCTGATCAATGTTGGTGAAGATAAAGAGCGATTTGTCAAAAGAATCAATTTTAAAGCTCGTGATGAAGAATATCAGCCTGAAACCACCAGCGGTTCTCATCGATGGACCATTGGATCAGAGGGTCGGAACGCTGGCTCGATCCACTCGGACATCTGGACAGGCCCTGCAGTGGATATCGCTACGTGCCATACCATCGCCGTGTCGCCTGTCATAGGCTGGTGGAGGGAAAGAAGCTGGCTCAACCGCTGGAATCGAAAAACCCGGTACTCACTCATTGTTTCGCTGCATACTCCTGATGAATCAGTGGATATCTACACTCCGGTTGCCATACAGATTGGCGTCCCAGTAGGTGTTGAAATTTAAAGTTACTGTAAAACTCGACTGGCCCTACAACAGCGGACAAGCACAAGGCCAGAATCAGCCTGGGGTGATACTTCACGGCCCTACACCGCTGCCCCTGAACAATTCCTTTCCTGAGCCCCCCTTTTGAAGCGTCTCATGGTACCATGCAACCATGAATCCTGAATGGCAGGTAATCATAGGCGCGGGCATAGCCGGACTGATGCTGGAGGTCTACCGTCTCCTGCGGGGGGCTGTGGTCCCGCCCACAAGCACATGGCGCGCAATGACGTCCGTGGTCCTGGGCCTGCTCTTTTTCCTGCCCTTTGTCTGGCTGTTGGGGCTGTTGCTGGGCTGGGTGTCCCTGAAAAAGACCGAATGGCGGAAGCTCTCGCTCCTGGGCGTGAGTCTCAATCTCCTGGCAGGGGCGGTGCAACTCCTGCTTCTGGCCACCAGATAGCGCCCCATTTCGGTTCCGGACGCCACATATCGCCCCGGCTCATTCCTTTTCCACGCGGCACAGGAGCCCGCGCAGTTGGTAGGAACCAAAGGCCGGGTCATACGGGGGCGCATCGTTGGTCAGCACATTGGCGTTGGAGTCGAAGACCCCGTAATCCGGCCCCTCTGACTCCGGGAACCACCAGCCGTGGTCCACGCTCACAACCGCGGGGGTGATGTCCTCGGTGACCCGGGCCTTGAAGCGCGCGCTCCCTCTGGGCGAAACCACCTTTACCCAGTCGCCGTCCTCTATGCACGCGGGACCCGCCACATCGGGATGCATCTCGGCCAGGGGGTCTGGCCTGCGCCTTCTCAGAGATTCTATCTGCCTGTGTTCACTACAAAAGAATTCCCTGCGCCGGTTGCCGGTGATCAGCACCCAGGGGAACTCTTGCAGCAGGTCCGGCCTGGAGACCGGGCTTTCGGGTGGCTCCACATACGAAGGGTAGGGAGCGTACCCCATGCGCTCCAGAGCCTTACCGTAGAGCTCCACCTTGCGTGACAAGGTGCGAAAGCCGCGTTTTGCGAACTTGCGATACTCATGAGGAGGGTTGATCATGAAGCGTTCGCACAGCTCCTCGTAGCTCACACCCAAGGGAATGAGCTGCTCGTCCAACAGATCCCGCAAATCGGCGTCAGCCCCTGGCAAGTCGAGCCTTCGGGCAAGGTCGATCATGATCTCCTCGCACTGCCTGCACTCCCCCACCTGGAGCAGCTTGCGGTTCGCGAAAACCGCATTCTCCGCCACAAAGGGCATCTCGATGATCTGCTCGATCTCCGGCCACATCGCCCCCGGCAATACCCAGTCCGCCAGGGCGGCGGAGGGTGTCATGAACAGATCCGTGGCCACCAGAAGGTCAAGCCCCAGCATGGCCTGACGCACCTTGCGCGGGTTGGCCACGGTGACCAGCGGATTGTTGCCGAAGAGCAGCAGTCCGCGCACAGAGTAGGGCTCCCCTGTGAGCATGGCGTCGAACACCCCGGGAATGTGAGCAGAGGGCATGAAGGCGTGGAACCCTCCCAGGAGCTTGAACTCCTTGCCGCCGATGCGCTTGCCGATCATGCCCTGGGGCAGGCTCTTTTTGAGCACGGGGTAGGGCTTGGTAATGTTCATGCCCAGGATATCCGCGCCAGGCACGTCCAGATTTCCTGTGAGCCCCCGCAACAGGGCAAGGGCGCGTACGGTCTGCAGGCTGTTGGGGGTCTGCTCGATGGCCACACCCCACTCCAGCACGGACGGCTTGTCCAGGGCATAGCGCCGGGCAGCCTCGACGATGTCCGTGGCCGGCACTCCGGTTATGTCCCGGGCCCAGGCCGGGGTGCAGTTGCGCACATGCTCCTTGAGGCCGCCAAAGCCCGAGGTCCAGTTCTCCACGAACTCCCTGTCATAGAGCTTGTCAAAAATGATGACATGGATCATTGCCAGGGCCAGAGCCGCGTCAGTGCCGGGGCGCAGGGGCAGCCACAGGCCGCACTGTTTGGCCGTCTCTGTGCGCCGGGGGTCCACGGCAATGCCCTGACACCCCTTGCGCAGGGCGTCGCTCACCGGAAAGGACAGCTCACCGTCGGCGCCGGACACCAGGGGATTGTGCCCCCAGAAGAGAATGGTCCTGGGAGGGGTGTCGCCGTAGTAGTCGGCGCAGACAAAGCCGCCATAGGTGAGGTGGCTCACGGTGATGCGCGGGATGAAACAATTGGCCAAGCCGGGCTCGTACCAGTTGGGGGTGCCCAGCTGGTTTGCGAAGCGCACCACGTGCAGGTAGTAGTGCCGCCCCGTGCCTTGTCCAAGGGCCAGCGCTTCGGGGCCGTGGGTCTCCATGATGCGCCGCATGCCCGTGGCGATGCCCGCCAGGGCAGTGTCCCAGTCCACCTCTTTCCAGCGGTTGGAGCCGCGCTCCCCGTCCCGTTGCAACGGTTTGGTCAGTCGCTTGGGGTGATATATCATCTCAGGAGTGGCCAGGCCCTTGACGCACATCCGCCCCCTGTTGAATGGCGAACCGGCCCAGGGTTTCACCCCCACAAGCCGCCCGTCCTCGATCAGGCACTCGGCCGCGCACCCCCCGTGGCAGTTGCGGCAAATGGTTCTGCTGTCCATGGTTGTCCTTTTTGGAAAAAATGCGGTGCGAGGGGGAAACCTTTCTACAAGAAAGGCTTCCCCTCCCGGCATTCTTATCTTGCCATGCTTAGCTCAATCCTTGAGCATTTTCCTCAGGGAGTAAAGCTTGCGCAGGTAGTCTTCCAGCAGGGTGGCGTCCATGCGGGTCACGATATCCCGCCGCGCCGCATCGTCGTACTTGCCTTCCAGTTTCTTCAGGTTGCCCATGACATTGCAGAAGGATGCCTGATTCATGGCCGCGGCCTTGCCACTGACCCTTCGGTGCTCGATGGACGCGTGGCCGGTGTACACCGAATACATGCCCGCCTGAACGATGCGCAGGCTGTGGTCGAAGTCGTCGTACTGGCTGGGGGAGAAGCGGATGTCGAAATTTCCCACGGTTTCGAACACCTCGCGCTTGAACAGGTGGCAGCAGCCGGTCACGGACGCGGCCGGGCGCATGTAGTCGAACTGCCCCGCATCCGGAGAGAGGCTCTGCAGGTCGGAAAAGCCGATGAACTCGTCCTTGCGCGGGGGGTAGTAGAGATTCAGGTCCACCTGCTGCAGGGTGTGGGAGGTGCCGAACTCCCGGACCTTGGCGCCCCATACCCCGGCGTCCGGATAGAGTTCCCGCCCCAGAAAGAGTCGCTGGAGCCAATCCCCGGGGAGGACGATATCATCGTCCAGGTAGGCGATACAGGGATTGGCCATGACCCGCTCCATGCTCAGCAGCCAGTCACGGGCCGCGGGCGCACCGATGTTGATGGGCAGCATCACTGGCTCGAACTGGGGAAATGCGCCGCTGCCAGCCCATTTCTCCACCACCTGGCCGGTATCGTCGGAGCAGCCGTTGACCAGCACGAACACATCGCAGGAGGCCGCGCCGCTCGCGGCAAGGGACTCCAACGTCTTGTCCAGGTCCTCGTCGTGATTGAAGGTGTACAGCAGCACGGAGGTTTCCTGGATCTTGGCCGAGCCGAGATCCCGCTCCTCCAGCAGGTCGAAGCACCTGAGCAGGGCGTTTGTCCGCCAGGGGCGCTGGCGCACGATGTCCACAAAAGCCTGGCAGGCCCGCGCCCTCTCGCCGAGGAGCAGCAGGGCATGGGCGCCGCGCTCGAGCACTATTTCGGGAAAGTCCTCCCGCGCCAGGGCATAACATTCGCCTGCCCTGGCATAGTCCCGCTCCAGAAGGTGCACATCTCCGGCCAGCTTCATGGCCACGGCGCGCAATGGGCCGGAGCGCTCCAGCAGGCCGGTGCTGTCCAGATGGTCCAGCAGGGCGCCCGCGGCGGTAAGGGCCTGACCGTTGAGCAACTGCTGAAAAATTTCGTGCAAGGGGGGGGACTGCCCCCCAGCGCCGAATCCAAGGCCGTGTGCGGCCAGGACTTCCCTGGCCGTGGCCAGCAGTTCCCCGCTGTTTTCCAGAAGGGTGGCCTGGGCCTTGAGTATGGCCCGCCGCTCCGGTGTCAAAAGCTTGCTATGCTGATCCAGGGCCAGAACTCCCTGGATCACCACGGGGTCGAGCATGTCCTGCTCCAGGGCGAGGAGCAGGCAATCCGTGGCCACCCTGAGATGGAGCAGGGCGGGGAGGGGTTCGCTTCTGGAAGCCTTTGCGGCGCACTCGTTGGCAATGTGCACCAAGTGCATCTTGTTGGTAACGCCCAGCAGCAGGGAACTCAGAACCCCCTTGTCCAGAAGGCGGTGCGTGGCGGGCCAGTCCCGCAACGTGAACTTATCCGGTTGCATGGTTTACCATCCATTGCTTGAGGGCTGTTGCGAGAAGCTCCCTGCCCTGTTCACGTGCCATGCGGAGCATTTCAAGGGCCTTGGCCGTATGTGCCGCACCCTGGGTGATGGTTTGCACCCTGTGCCTGAGCTCCAGATGACTGGCCAGGACATCGGTCTGCCCAACGGCCTTTGAAAGTTGACAAACCAGGTCCAGGGCCCGCATGCCGGGGCAGTAGCTGAAAAGATCCTGAGCCAACACCAGTGCCTCGCTCTTCATGCCCCCTTTGACGAGCCTGTCCACGAGCAGCAGATACCCCTGCTCCCAACCCGGCTCCTCCTCAAGGATGTCCATGGCCTCGGTCAGCCCCTTGCGCTCCACGCGGGCCATGTACTCCAGGTGCAGATCCTGATCGGGCACATAGTAGGGCTCGAACCAGTCGTTGAGCCGCAGCTCCATGGCATTGCCCTGGGCGAATACGTCCACGTCCGTGTCAAAGGCCTTACCCACTCGCTGCTGATAGATGGAATAATTGTGTGCCTCGCGGTCCATGCGCCCCTGACTTTGCCCCTCCAGATGGTACAAGGGGGCGTCCAGGGCCACGGTGAGCCTGAGCCCCCGCTGGTTCACCCTGTGGCAAAGGTCCAGGTCCTCGTACCCGTTGCGGTATTCCGCGTAAAAGCCACCGAGTTCCAGGAACAGTTCCCTGCGCATGAGCAGGGCCGCGGCGGTGATGGCCTGCAAGGGGATGCGGGTGCGGGCCACACGGTGCCCCCTGGGATAGTGGTGAAAGGCGTGGGCCACCTTGGAACTGTGCAGAAAGGCGATGCCCAGGTGCTGCACGGTTTCGCTCCCAGGATACAGCAGCAGGGGGCCGCAACCCCCCACATTTGGGCGGTCCAGCTCCCTGAGCAGTAGAGGCAGGATATCCGCGCACCAAAGAGTATCGTTGTTCAGGAAAAAGACCGCCCCGCTCCTGGCCGCCTGCGCTCCGCGGTTACAGGCCCTTGCAAAATCCTGGTTTTCCTCATTGCGCAGATAGTGAAAGCCCTGTTGGAACAGCGAAGCGCCCAATTCCGCACACCGCAATGCTGTTTCATCGGTGGAGCCGTTGTCCACCACGATGACCTCAACGCCTGGCAGGCGGTTCGCCTCGCGCAGGCTGCGCAGACACGCGGCGGTCAGTTCCCACTTGTTGAAGACAGGAATGACAATGGAGACCTCTGGCAGGGGATGTGGACTGGACATGCGAGCCTTGGTTGTCATATTGCGGTTTTTCGACGATTTTGACCTTGACCCGGTAGGGACAAGGAGTAGTCTTGTTATTCTAACCTTGGCACAGTATTACCGATCGCACATTGCTGGTCAACCGGCTCCATTCAAGCCGGCAGTGCCAGCGACATTATGGGCGTTTTCAGGGCGCCTCTTGTGGGAAACGTTCTCTAGAAGAGAACGTAAAGATTTGTTAAGAACAGGATATGTGAGACGTAATTACAACCTGTTATCGATTCTATTTGGTCTCGGATCACGCAAATGAGTACCTATGGGTCAAAAAAATCCATCACCTTACGATCCTGGTTGGTTACATGGCATTGGCCATAAAAAGGACGTATCGCCGAGAGTTGACACATTGGTTGACAAACCAGCTGACCTGGTTCAAAAAGCTCCCCATGCAATGCCCAATTCCAGATATTCTCATTAACCTCCTCCCCCTTAGCTCCCCGCATGCACCAGCCTGTGTCTAGCAACCGCATTCTTGTCGTCGACGACACCAAGGTCAATCTCGACATCCTGGTGGACACCCTCAAGGATGACTATGTGTTGTCCGTGGCGACTTCGGGTCAGCGCGCGTTGCAACAAGCCAAACTATATGTCCCGGACCTGGTTCTGCTGGATGTCATGATGCCGGGAATGGACGGCTTCGAAGTCTGCCGGAAGCTCAAGGAGAATCCGGAGACCCGTGACGTGCCGGTGATATTCATCACCGCCCTGGCCGAGTCCCAGGCCGTGGTCAAGGGACTCGAATCCGGAGCCGTGGACTATATCACCAAGCCAATAGACCCGCCGGAGGTCAGGGCCAGGGTGAGCACCCATCTCAACCTGCTCAGGGCCAAACAGAATCTGGAGAGGCAGACAGAGGAACTCGAGGCCAGCAACAAGCGTTTGCGGGAGTTGGACGACATAAAGTCCTCCTTCCTTTCTTCCGTGGCCCACGAGCTGCGCACGCCGCTCACCTCGATACTCGGATTCGCCATCCTGGTCCGCAAGGACTTTCAAAAACACTTCGGGAAGCTGACAAAGTCGGACAAGGCGCTGGAAGAAAAAGCCCTGCGCATCCAGGACAACCTTACGGTGATCAACTCCGAGGGGCAGCGCCTCAGCAGAATGATCAACGATGTGCTGGACCTCACCAAAATCGAGTCAGGCCGCATCGAATGGAGTAACCAGCCGTTCACCGTGGAGCCCATGATCAGGCTCGCCACACAAGCCGTCTCATCCCTCCTGACAGGCAATCCGGCAGTGGATCTGAAAGTGGAGATGGACGATGATCTGCCAAGGTTGTGCGCTGACAGGGACCGTATCCAGCAGGTTCTCATCAACCTGCTGCACAACGCGGTCAAGTTCACCAGGCAGGGGAGCATCCTGCTGAAGGCCGAGGTCGTGAAAAGCGGCATGGTCCGCCTGAGCGTCCGGGACACGGGCATCGGGATACCCAAAGTGGAGCTGAAGAAAATCTTCAACAAGTTCCACCAAGTCATCACGGACGATACGCTGCTCCCCAACCACGCAAAGGGAACCGGCCTGGGCCTGCCCATATGCAAACAGATCGTTGAGCATTACGGCGGCAGGATCTGGGCGGAATCCATGCTTGGCAAAGGCAGCGTCCTCAGCTTCGAACTCCCCCCCTACCAGGAAGAGCCCGAAACCCAGGCGCCCTGAAACTTCACTCTTTTCTCAGGACTTCAGCTTCAATCCAGGTCCAGCTGCGCGGCGATCTGACCCAGGGTCTTTATGGCGTCGTCGTACTCATAGTCCTCGGCCTGCGCCTCGAGGGTGCGTATTCCCGATCCCTGATAGAACTTGCGCAGTTCGGTCAGCCCCTTTGCCACATCCACCGGCTGGGCCGAGGCCAGAGCGTTGCGCAGCCCGGCAATGATCTGTCCGGCCGATTCCGGGACATCCCGTTTCAGGTGCGCCCGATCGGGGCCGGGAGCGGATTCTTCCAGCCCCTCCAGGCCGTCGAGGACCTTATCGAGTTCCAACTCCAACGCCTCCATGAGGCTCGACACGATCTCCGGATCCGGGACGCTCCCTTCGAGAAAGCGCAAATACTCTTCCAACCGCCTGGAAACTTCGGATAAATTGACTGCGCCAATACTCCCCGCCCCGCCCTTGAGACTGTGGGCCATCTCCATGAGTTCCCCGCAGTTTCCGTCTTCCAGCAACTGGCGCATGGATTCCATGAGAGCGGTGTTGTTCTTTCGAAAATTGGAGAGAATCCGCTCAAAACGCTCCAATGAAATCCCAAGCCTGGACAGGGCGCCATGAATATTTATGCCGGGGTAGTCCGGAAGATCCTCATTCAGGAAGTCGCTGTCCGTCACAAGCTCGCCGGTCGGGGGGGAATATCGAACATTGATGTTTTCCCGCAATATCGTGAGCAGGGATTCCCGGGAAAACGGCTTGGTCAGCACGCTGTTCATGCCCGCATCCAGGCAGGCCAGCTCGGTTTTCCTCCTGGCGTGGGCAGTCACCGCGATGAGGGGCAAATCTAGAAAACTGTCGTTTCCACGGATGATCTTCGCGGCTTCGAAGCCATCCATCTCCGGCATCTGCAGGTCCATGAGCACGGCGTCCACCATGCCGGGGCCGATGTCGTTCAGCATCTCGATGCCTTTTTTTCCATTCTCCGCAAGCAGTGGGCGCACCCCCGCGTCCCGCAGTATGGCGGCGAACAGCTCGCGGTTGGTGACGTTATCCTCCACCACGAGAACGCGCAGGCCATGGAGGCTCCTCCCCTTGCCCGCGCCGTCCCCCTGGGAGTAGATGACAGCCTCCTCCTCGGTAAGCTCCGTGAGCATGGTGGGCAAAGAAGGCAGATCGCCCTGTTCCCTCACCGGAAACACCCTACGCAACGCGAGAAGCAGACTCCCGCGCAGATATGGCTTGGCGATGACCGCCACTATGTCCTTGTCCGCGTCCTTTACTCCGGTTTCCTCCACGTAGGCCGTAACCAGCAGCGCCGGGGTCTCCAGCCCCAGTTCGTCCCGCATGTGGCGGACAAAGGCGAGCCCGTCCATGTCCGGCAGCCGCCAGTCAACCATCACGAGGTCGAGGCCGGGGTCGCCCTTGAGAATCGACAGACCTTCCTCCGCTGATACGGCCAGGGTGGCCTCCATGCCCAGGGAAGCGAGCATGGTCATCGCCACCGAACGGCTCTGGGGGCTGTCGTCCACCACAAGAACCCTTTTTCCGGCAAAAAGATCGATGTTGTCGTGCTGCCTGGACTTTTTGGAGATCCCGAACCTGGCGGTAAAGGTGAAGCGACTGCCCCTGCCCGGCTCGCTCTCCACCCAGATGCTCCCCTGCATGAGTTCCACCAGCCGCTTGCAGATGGAAAGCCCCAGGCCCGTACCGCCATATTTCCTTGTGGTGGACGCATCCGCCTGGGTAAAGGGCTGGAAGAGCATGTCCAGCATATTTCCGGCAATGCCGATGCCCGTGTCCGTTACCGAGAACTCCAACTCCGTGGAATTGCCCGAGGAGTTGCGCATTTTACCGGACAACACCACGCTGCCCTCAGATTCCGTGAATTTGAGGGCGTTGCTCACCAGATTGTTGAACACCTGCTTCAGCCGTAGCGAGTCGCCCACCAGCACCGAGGGGATGGACGGATCTATGTCGAAAAGGAGTTCCACCCGCTTTTGCGCCGCCCGGGTGGAGAATATGTGCTTGAGTTCCTGCAGCAAAGTGGAGAGGGTGAAGCTGTGGGGTTCGAGTTCCAGGCGGCCGGCCTCGATCTTCGAATAGTCCAGGATGTCCTCGATGATGTCCAGCAGGGAATCCGCCGAGGTGTTTACAATCTCCAGATAGCGCTGCATCCTGGGGCTCATCGCCTCGCCCAGGGCCAGCTCGGTGGCGCCGATTATGCCGTTGAGAGGAGTGCGTATCTCGTGGCTCACGTTGGCCAGGAACTCGCTCTTGGCGGCCGTGGCCTTTTCCGCGGCCTCCTTGGCCTTTGCAAGAGCCTCGTTGGTGGAGCGCAGGTCCGCGGTACGCTCCCTCACCTGTTGCTCCAGGCGCTCCCTGTGCTCCTCCTCGGCCCTCTTCAGGGCCTCTTCGGCCTCCCTCTGTTCGGTGACGTCCTTGATGCTTACGACCATGCCCATGGGCACGCCCGCCCTGCCGCTGAACATGCCGCCGCTGACGATCACGTTACGCAGCTCGCCCTTCTTGTCCAGCCGCAAGGTTTCATACCCGTGCACGCTCAACCCGTCACGCATCTGCCGAAACAGTTGCCTGGAGTCGGAGCTCATCTCCTCCGGTGTGAAGTCCGTGGCCTTGCCCAGCAGCTCACCGATATCCCAGCCGTAAACCCGGGTGAAAGCCGGGTTCACATAGGTCACCCGCTCCTGCATATCGTACACGACTATGGGATCCGGGGTGGATTCCATGGCGGAGCGGTACCGTTCTTCAGACTCGCGCAGGGCGCGGCTGTACGCCTCCAGCCGCGACATGAACTCGTTGAAATACACGGCCAGCCGCCCCATCTCGTCGCCGGACTCCGATGTGGCGCGGACCGAGAGGTCGCCGTGCGCTCCCTTTTCAAATGAGGAGATCAACCCCTGCAAGGGGCGTGTGAGATGGCGCCCGATCCAGAAGCTGAG
Source organism: Desulfovibrionaceae bacterium (assembly GCA_963674665.2). Classification (GTDB taxonomy): domain Bacteria; phylum Desulfobacterota; class Desulfovibrionia; order Desulfovibrionales; family Desulfovibrionaceae. Next base: position 27,149 of record CAXXPL010000007.1, read on the forward strand.
GGGGATGTTCAACAGAAAACACAGCAAAAGGCTTACAGCCGCCACCACCTCCAGGGTCTGCACCGGCCTGCGGTAATCGTTTACGGAAATGGCGGCGGCCACTGTCCACTGCATCTCCGGAATCTTGTTGAAGGCCACGAGCCGCTCCTGGGGATCAACCTCACCCTGCTCACGCCAGGAGTGCACGAACTTGCCGCTGTCCTCGGCAAACATTTTCGCAAGCGCCTCCCGGGTCCCCTGGTCCCTCGGTTCGGCGAATTCGGACTCCCGAGGGGCGATGAACGGCTTCCCGGACTTGTCGAATACATAGATGGTACCGCTCTTCCCGAGCCTCAGGGTCCCGATCGCCTCGCTGAAATCCTGGGGGCTGATCAACTCATAGAACTCGTTCCTGTAGCAGGAGACGCAGATGTACCAACCCCAAGGCTCGAAATCCACGGCATAGAATGCCTTGGGCCGCAGCACCTGTTCCCCGGGATTCTTCCAGTCGTACTCGAAATATCCTCTGTGTTCGTGCATCAGCCGCCGGATGAAGTCGTACTCCATGACCACGCGCCCGATCATCTCGGGGTTGGGGTGCATGCAAACCCTGCCGTACTTGTCCACCACAAAGACATATCCCGAGCTCCCCACCTTCTGATTCAACAACAGGGCGTTGATGGACTCCACCACCTCGTCCCTGGTCATGTGCCCCTTTTGGACGGCCTCCTCCATCTCCAGGACCCGCTCCAGGTTTTTTTCAGCCTGGTTGCGCAGATGGTTGCGCACGGAAATCCTGGCGGCCGCATGAACCGTATTCATGATGATGCCGGTGGTGTTGTCCAACTGGCTCTGGACAGAATCGACAAGTGATCGTTTGACTTGAAAATGGACGAGGAAATAGCCGATAAGAACCACCAGGCACAACAGCGTGGTGTAGGCCAGGAGAAGCTTGTAGCGAATCGGCATGATGGCAAAGGCGCGCCTGTGCCTCATGAGGCTATCCTCTATTGAGAGTGAACTTCCGTTGCTCGTAACGTCTCAAAAACGCTTTGCCTTTGTGACCCGTGCGAGCCAACTGGTCAAGTCCTTCGAGGAAATGTCCGTGCGGCCGCCCTTGTGAACCACGGCAAGTAGGGTTAGCATGCCTTGGAAACGCTGAAAGGATCTGTCCATGGACCAGGACAACAACCTCCCGCCATATACCGTGCGGCACAGCCGCAGGGCCAGACGCGCCACCATCCGCATCCAGCCGGGGCGCGGGGTCGAGGTTGTGTTGCCTGAGGGGGTGGACAGCCGCCTGGCGCCTGAACTGGTGCGCAGCAAAAGACGCTGGATCCGGGATTGGATGCGCCGCCTGCGCATCGAGGATACGCCCCCGGCCATGCGGCAGCTCCCGGACGAGATCGCCCTGCCCGCCGTGGACGCGCGCTTCGAGGTCCATTACGGCACCTCCCGCGACGCCAGCTCCAGCTCCAGCTCCCCCCTCAGCCTCACGGAAAATGCCGGAGCCCTGCAATTCATGGGCAAGGCCGTCAGCCGTGAGCAGCACTTTACCCTGCTGCGCTCCTGGCTGAAGAAGCGTGGCCGGCACTGGCTCGTGCCCTGGCTGCGCCGGGTCTCAAAGGAGCAGGGAATCCCATGCAACGGAATACAACTCCGACTGCAACGCACCAGGTGGGGCAGCTGCTCCGGGCGGGGCACCATCAGCCTGAACGCGGCGCTTCTCTTTTTACCGCCTGAACTGGTGCGACACGTGTTTTTGCACGAACTCTGCCATATCAAGCACCTGAACCACTCCAAGGATTACTGGTGCCTGCTGCAAAGCATCACTCCCCAGGCCATGGAGCTGGAAAAACGACTGGACCACTCCTGGCACCTCCTCCCCACCTGGGTCATTCCTGGCTGATATTTGGGGAGGATTTTCTGCCGATTGAATGGTCTTCCGGGAACGTGGCTATTGCCTTTGCTCCGCAACATGAAAAGAATCGAACAAACGGCTTTCCGAGGGGAGAACCTTTCTTCAAAAAGGTTTCCCCCCGGCAAATCTTGCTGAGCTAAGGAAATAACCATATCCGGGAAAGGACTTTTGAAACACTGTTCCCATCCCCGGACTCCCTGCCCATAAAAATTCTTTTATCGAATCCTGCCAACCTGTTGAGGCTTTGCGGCATCTGCTGACACGCAGGATGCGCGGCTGCTTCGAGCGTTACATGACCACAGCGGCGATGCAGCTGATACCACTGTAAGCGCTGTGGTGGCTGATCCTGCCGCATAAGTAGTGCGCCCCAACGTAGGCACAGGCAAGACCGCGTTTTCGCCGGGGCGGTGCATCGGGTAGGAGGGGGCTCGCGCTCCCACACCACAGGGCATACGGTTCCGTACCACGGCGGTTCCTGCCTGCTTGGCGTCATTTCTCTGAATGCCTGCCGGACTATAAGCACCCAGCCCTACCTCACGGATTCCGTCCGTTACTTCCAGCTTTAAGGCCCCTTACGGGCATCCGCTCAATCCAAACAGAAGACAGTGTTCATGCCTCGCTTGGCAGGTTTGGCCCTTCGTCGAGTGGCTGGGTCGACTACTATGGGCTCGGCTGACTTCTGTTCGCCCATCTCGACACGTTACCGTGCCGATGGCACATGGCGGGCGAACAGATCTCCCCGGGTAATGCGCGCGACCTTCCTGCTTATACCCGCCGCATATACGTCCATGCTTTCCGTACAAGTATCGGGCTTTGAAGATAGTGGCCTTCTCACCCGGCATGACCGCCTCGTATGCGATTTCTGTTCGCCGGATCAGCATTTTGCCCGCGGCTTTCTTCGGATTCCATCTCGCGATGGACACCCTTGCCGTCCGGCTAGCAGTTCCCCTTGTCGGGCCTGCGGAGGACTTTCACCTCCAAGTCACCAGGCGGATGGTGCTCACGCGCCCTGCCGGGCGCACCAAACACGAGAAACAGGTGGTGGACGGGGGTCCACCACCTGTTTCCGGGGAGGGTGTATTTTAGGGGGAGAGTGTGGGTGGGAATTTATCTGCCGTGATTACCAGCGGGGGCAATCAGGGGCACCAGGGCCACGCTTGCCGGGACCGCCTAGGCCGCGCTTGCCGGGACCACCAGGGCCGAAACCGTTGAATCCAAAGCCCATGGGCGGAACAGGCACGCCCAGTTCCTTGGCCTTGGTCCGGATCTCTTCCTGGGTGGTGGCGATGCTCTCTGCCAGGGCGCGAACCTGCTTGGGATCAGGATTGTCCTGACGCATCAGGGCGCGCATCTCGGCATTGTCGGCAAAAAGTTTGATACGCTGAACCTTGGTGGCATCAAATAAATTGTTCATGGCCGCGATCTGCTCCTGGGAAGGAGGTTGAGGCGCGAAACCAGAGCCTCTGCCCCCAGGACCGTTGCCAGGGCCGCCACAGGGACCGCATGGTCCCCAGGCCAGTGCCTGGCTCGCGAACAAGCCCATTACGAGAACTAAAACAGCGATCATATTGATCTTCTTCATGATTCCTTCTCCTGTGAAAATGTTTCATATGATTTGGTGCCTCATTTGCATTCGGGATAGTATACGCAAGCCATGTGCCAAACAATATTACTCAATGTTAAGTCAATCAAAAACAAACTATTATGACAAAAATACGTGCTTTTTCCCCGATACTGACCATGCTTTGCTTGTTGGCGCTGTAAACTAAATGTACACTACTGCTGTAAACACTGTTCACTTAATTTACACCCTGTAAACCATTCAAGGAAACACTGTTCATGTTCTGGCGCAAAATGACCCCAAGCAGGTTGGAAACCTATGCTTCGCCCCTCATGGTGGTTGGCGCGGCCGTGATCCTGATCATCGTGGTAGCCGTGCTGGCGGTCTACAATGTGAACAGGGAGGCCAAGTTCACCTCCAGGATGCTGGTGGAGAAGGGCGTTTTGCTGATCCGCGCGTTCGAGGCGGGAACCCGCGTCGGAATGATCCGCAGATTCAGCCTCCAGACCGAGATGCAGAACCTGGCCGAACAGATCGCGGTGATGCCTGGTGTGCGCTATATCGCACTGGTGGATGGTTCGGGCAAGGTGTTGGCCCACAGCGATTCCCAGCGATTGGACCAGGAATTCGCAGGAGCCATGGAGCTGGAAAAGAAACCTTCGGACTCCTCCCTCAAGTGGGGCGTTGTAATGGACAACGATGAGCAAATTTTCATTGTTTACCGTGCGTTCAACCCCTTTGTGCCGTCGCCCGAGGAAGCCGGTCCACATTTTGACTTCCCGCCCCCACCACCCCCGCCCGGATGTTCTCCCGGCTCAACCGACAAGAACTGCCCCCCGCCGCCTCCCTTCCTCCCTCATGAAATGCGCGGACAGCATATGCACGGCATGGGCATGGGCATGCGCGGCCGTCGAAACGAAAGCCAGAAAGAGCGGCTGAAGCGCCGACAGGCCATGATGGCCGAGGCCTGGCGACAGTGGCGCAAGAGCCTGCTCGACAAGAAAGACAAGGATATCAACCCCGAGAAGCTGACTATTTTCATTGGTCTGGATGCAACCGCCTTTGAGGATGCCCGCCGCCAGGACGTGCGCGTCACCCTGTTGCTGGCCGCCACGCTCCTTGCCCTGGGTCTTGGCGGAGTGGTGGCGCTCTACTGGGCGCAGAGGCTGCGCGCCTCCCGCAAGCTGTTGCGAGACACCCGGGCGTTCGCCTCCGAGGTTGTCACGCACATGCCCATCGGCTGCGTCACCACGGACATGCAAGGCAGGATCACCATGGTCAACCGGACGGCCGAAGTGCTGTTGGGTTCCCGGAGCAGACTCAAGGAAGGGGAGCCATACGACCAGGAGGGGAACATTCCCGGGCCATTGATCGAACCCCTGAAGCGCTTGCTCGAGGGTGAGGAGATGGTCGAGAATCTGGTGGAATGCCGCCTGGACACCGAGCCGGGGTCTGACGACGAGGAAACCGTCCTGCCACTTAACGTGAGCGGTGTGCGCCTCTCCACCGAACCTTCCGGAGAGGGCGAGACCGAGTATGTGGGCACCATGCTGCTGTTCCGGGACCTGCGTGAGGTACGCAGCCTGGAGAATGCGGTGCGCCGGGCCGAAAAGCTCGCCGCAGTGGGCAACCTGGCCGCGGGAGTTGCCCATGAGATCCGCAACCCCCTGAGTTCGATCAAGGCCTCGGCCACGTTCTTCGGCGCCCAGTTCCAGGAGGGCAGCGACTCCAAGCGCATGGCCGGGATCATGGTGCAGGAGGTGGATCGGCTCAACCGCGCCGTGACCCAGCTTCTGGAGTACGCCAGACCCTCGGACATCACACCGCGCCCCACGCCTCTGGCGCCCCTTGCCCAGCGCTCCCTGGATCTGATCAAGCGCGACGCCAAGGCCCATGAGGTGGAGGTTGTGCTGGAAGCCAGGGATGCGCCGGAGATCGTGAACATGGACCCGGACCGCATCACCCAGGTCCTGCTCAACCTGTGCATCAACGCCATCCAGGCCATGAAATCCGGAGGACGGCTCACTGTCCGGCTGGAATCCACCACCGTGAACCGCCGCCCTATGGCGCGCATCACGGTCAAGGACACTGGGCCGGGACTGCCAATCGAGGACGTGGAAAGGGTCTTTGATCCCTACTTCACCACAAAGGCCAGGGGCACCGGACTGGGCCTGGCAATCGTGCAGAAGATCGTGGAGAGCCACAAGGGCGAGGTGCGGGTGCAGAGCACTCAGGGGCAGGGAGCGATCTTCACCGTGCTGCTTCCGCTCCAGTAGTTTTTCGACAGCTCCCGGGGGGGACCCTTGCACAGAGCGTTTTACAAGGGGAGCGCGACTCGACAGAATACGCAACAGTGACAGGAAAACAACAAATGATAAGCAAGCCAGCCATTCTCATCGTGGATGACGACCCCGGCCATCAGAGCACCCTCTCCATCCTCATCAAAGGCTGGGGGTACCAGGTCACCACAGCGGACAACGGCGCCCTGGCCGTGGAGGGCATCAAAAGGGGTCCTTTCGACGCAGTGCTCATGGATGTGCGCATGGCCGAGATGGACGGCATCGAGGCCCTTAAGAGGATCAAGGAATACAACCCCGCTGTGCCGGTGCTGATCATGACGGCCTTCTCCTCGGTGGATACGGCGGTGGAGGCGCTGAAATCCGGCGCCTACGACTACCTCACCAAGCCCCTGGATTTCGAGGAGCTCAAGCTCACCCTGGAGCGCGCCCTGGACCACACCCGCCTCGCGGTGGAGAACCGCGCCCTGAAGCAACAGCTGCCCCAGAGCTTCCTGCTCAGCTCCATCATCGGCAAGAGCTCGCCCATGAAATCACTGCTGGACATGATCGCCATGGTGGCGCCCACAGAGGCCACGGTGCTGATCACCGGCGAATCCGGCACTGGCAAGGAGCTGGTGGCCAAGGCAATCCACGGCAACAGCCCGAGAAAGAGCGCCCCCCTGGTGACGGTCAACTGCGCCGCGCTTACCGAGACCCTGCTGGAATCCGAACTGTTCGGCCATGAAAAAGGTGCGTTCACGGGCGCGGACCGCCGCCGGGAAGGGCGCTTTGTGCAGGCGGACAAGGGCGTGATCTTCCTGGACGAGATCGGTGAGATCCCTCTGACCATGCAGGCCAAGCTCCTGCGCGTGCTGCAGGAGCGCGAGGTCCAGCGCGTGGGCAGCGACAAGCCCATTCAGGTGGATGTGCGCATCATCGCGGCCACAAACCGGAATCTGGGGCAGGCCGTGGCCAGGAACGAATTCCGCGAGGACCTCTTCTACCGGCTCAACGTGGTAACCCTCAGGGTTCCGGCCCTGCGGGAGCGCAAGGAGGACATTCCCCTGCTGGCACAGCACTTCCTGCAGCGCTTCAGCGAAAAGAACCGCAAGAACATCAAGGGATTCACGCCCCAGGCCATGGACTTCCTGCTCAAGCACGACTGGCCGGGCAACGTGCGGGAGCTCGAAAACGCGGTGGAGCGCTCGGTCATCCTGGCCATGGGAGAATATATAGGTGAAAACGACCTCCCCCTGGTGGTGCATGGCGAGGAGCCCGTTGAATCCGAAGCAGCCGCCCCTGTTGCAAGCGCGGGGCGCCCCCTGGAGGATGTGGAAAAGGACGCCATCCTGGCCACCCTGGACAAAACCGGTGGCAACAAGAGCGAGGCCGCCAAGCTGCTGCACATCTCCCGCGTCACGCTGCACAAGAAGCTCAAGAAATACGGCATCGGGTAGAAAGATCGAGGAAATATCTCACCGGGGGAAGGCCTCTCAAATGAAAGCCTTCCCCCGAGATCCCTTTTCCCTGTCCTGGCGCAACCTGGAGAGTTTTAACCTTAAAAAGTTCAAATGGCCTACAAGGATTTGCCTTTTCCGAAGCAACAAAGCCTGCGGGCAACAATGCAGCGCCTCCTTAACTTCTCAGTTTAGCTCCTGAAAATCGTGAAAAACGGGCAGGGCTTGTGCGTGGTTTTCTCCTGTAGTACTTGTTGAAACTGATATGCTACCCGAATTGAACCATCTCTGGCAGGGAATGCCCCATTATCTTTTCAAGATCGGCCTGAGTCTGGCGGTCTTGCTGCTGACGCTGATGTTCAAGCGTATCGGCAACAAGGCCCTGCAGGCCGGCACCAATGACAAGCAGGCCCTGTTCGCCTTCCAGAATGCGCTCTCCATCGGCCTGTACCTGGCCATGATCCTGGCCATCGTGTTCATCTGGCTGGAGGGGTTCGCGCCCCTGGTCACAGTGCTTGGCCTCGTGGCCGTGGGCCTGACCATCATCTCCAAGGAGTTCATCCTCAATTTCCTGGCCTGCCTGGTGGTGCTGTGGCGCGGTCTGTTCACCATCGGCGACCGGGTCCAGGTCGGCGAGCACTATGGCGACGTACTGCATCTCGGACTTTTCTATTTCACGCTCATGGAGACCAGGTCATGGGAAATGAAGGGACAGAGCACCGGGCGGCTGGTGAAGGTGCCCAACAGCATCGTGTTGCAGACACCCGTCATCAACGCGACCAAGGCCTCGGGACATGTGTGGAACGAGTTCTCCTTCGTGGTCAGCGCCGAAAGCAACTGGAAGGCGGCCAAGAGCATCGCCCAGGAGGTGGTGCGGGCGCACGAGGCCAAGGAGAACCTGAATCACCACGAAATAATGCATCGCATGAACCAGCATTACGTCCTTGCGGGCAACCTCTCCCCACGGTCTACACCAGCATCACGGACAAGGGCGTGCGCCTGACCATCCGGCACCTGTGCCCCACGCGCAAGC
>CAXXPL010000008.1:0-174001 GCA_963674665.2 Desulfovibrionaceae bacterium
CCTCGGCGTGGGCCACGGCAATACCAAAGGGCGTTCCGGCCAGCAGGCCCGAAGCTTCACGCAGGGACTTGGATTCCAGGGCATTGGCGGCAAGAGGCGAAGCGTCCTGGCTCATTGTCTCGGAGTTGTCCGAGTCCTGAGGCAGCACCGGGGGCGCGGGAGTCTTCGGTGAATTCATGTCAGGTTGCGGCAGCGGCTGGTTCTGGCTGGGCTGCTGCTCCTCCGGCCCCTGTCGGGAGATGGGCGCACGGTAGGAGTAGGGGACCGAGAAGAATCTGTTCTGCCTCTGCGCGTTGCCGTGCTCGGCAGGTTCCGGTGCCTTGGCCTCTCCCTGTCCTTGGGCCGGAGCCTTTTGGGCCGCCGGTGCAGGTGCCTTGGGCTCGGGTTTGGCCACCGGGATGGAGGGGGCGGGACTGGTTCCGGATGCCGGAGCGCTTTCGGCTGCCGCGGGTTTGGGCAGAGGCGCGGGAGCCGCCTCGGGTCTTGCCTGGGGCTGTGGCTCGGGCTCTTTCGGCGCAGGGGGCTGTTGTGCGGGCTTTTCAGCCACGTCAGGGATCGGCGTGGCTGCCGGTTTGGGCTGTTGCTGCTTCTCCTCGCGCTGCTGTAACAGCTTTTCCAGGGCCGAGCCTTCCTTGACGCCCTCCTCTTCGGGTCTGTCCGCCGTGGCGTTGGAAGGGGTTTTCGGAGTTTCTGCGACCTGATCTCCGGGCTTCCATTTCGCGCCTATGGGATCTGGAAAGATGTCGATGACGAGTTTGCCCCTGTCATCCAGGGGGAACTGGATATAGCCGAATTCGTTGGTCTTGAGGTCTATGCGCAGGCCACCGGGCGTGGTACGCACGTTTTTCAGCAGCGAGGCCTTGTGGTAGTTGCCCGCGTCGGGTTTGAAATCACTTTGCCAGTACCCTTCCGGAAGTGTCAGAGTGATGGTCTCGTTGTCCGATCGTTTGACGGTATATGGCGGAATTTTGTCAGGGAAGACGATGACAAGGCGTTCCTTGTCCGGGTGTTTGCCCCAGTAGTGGGAAAGCCCTAAAGCCTGCTGCGGCGGGAGCAGCGGCAGGATGAGCAGGGCAAGGGACCAGAGCAGGCTGGCGCGGGATGGAATCCTCATGATATGACGGTTAGCAAGATCCATGCAAAGCTTGGACAGCATCTGCGGGACCCGCATGGCGCATCCTCTCCCGGTTAGTCCAGGTTCTTCTTCTTGAGCTTTTCAATCAGCGTTGTGCGCTTGATCCCCAGAATCTCGGCGGCCTGGTTCTTGACACCGCTGGCCAGTTGCAGGGCCTCGCGCAACAGCCTGTCTTCGATCTGGTCGAGAAAGTCCTTGAGGCCGAGGTTGTGCTTGTTGAGGTCCTCGATACAGGGCCAGACAAAGCCCTGAGATGGAGGAGGCACCCTCTTGGGTCGGCTCGATCCCGGCCTCCTTGAGAATCTTGGGAGGCAGGTCCTCGGGCATGATGCTGTTCCCCTCGCAGAGGATACTCATGCGCTCGATGAAATTTTCCAGCTCTCGGACATTGCCGGGCCAGGAGTATGCCGTGAGCAGCGCGGAGGCATCGTCGCTGAGCTTGAGATTGAGGCCGCCGCTCTTTTCGCAGAATCGCCTGAGAAAGTGATTGGCCAGCAGCATCACGTCGTTGCCGCGTTCCCGCAGGGGCGGCAGGAGGATCGGGATGACGTTGAGCCTGTAGTAGAGGTCCTCGCGAAAGCGCCCCTTGGATACTTCGATCTCCAGGTCGCGGTTGGTGGCGGCCACGATGCGGACGTCAATCTTTTTTGGGGGCGCCGCCGCCCACGCGTTCGAATTCCTTCTCTCTGGATCACCCGCAGGATTTTTACCTGCAAGTTGAGGTCCATTTCTCCGATTTCGTCCAGGAACACTGTGCCGCCGTCCGCAAGCTCGAAACGCCCCGCACGGGAGCGGATGGCGTGCGTGAACGCGCCCTTTTCATGGCCGAAACAGTTCGGATTCCAGCAGCTCCCTGGGGATGGCGCCGCAGTTGATAGGGATAAAGGGCTTGTCACGGCGGGGCACTATTCGAGTGCAGCGCGCGCACCATGAGCTCCTTGCCGGTGCCCGGATTCTCCGGTAACCAGCACAGTGCTGTCGGTGGGCGCCCACCTTCTTGAGAATCTTGAAGCACTCCTGGAGTACTTCGCTCTCGGCCGATGATCTGGCCGGGATTCAGGTGCATCAGCTCTCCAACGGCATGTGGCAATGTTTTTTATTTGTGACTGTCAATGTTATGACACAAAGTCAATGCCTTTTACAAAGTTTTTTTAAAAAAAGTTTAAATTTGGATTGCGATCCCGGGTCGATATTGTGGGCATGGCAAACCCAGACTATCGCATCAATCCCAGGTTTGAAATATATGTCACATAATCTCAGAATGTTAGTCTCTTGAAAAGAGAATCCAAGGGGGAGAACCCTTTCTTGAATGCTAGCTCCCTCGCAGCACGCCACTCAGGACTGTTATCTCTCTTAAATGCAGTGTCATGAAAGGGTGAATTCGCCTTTTTCATAGATGAGCTCCTTGCCGCCGCCCTTGAGCAGGGCATAGACCTCTTTTTGTTCGGTATTGACCAGGTCCCAGTGCAGGGCAGAAGTGGTTGTAGCCCAGTTTGCGGGCCGTCTCCACTGTGAGCGGGGCCCTCTCCGGTGTATGTGTTGGCGTAGGCCTGCCCCCAGTGCGATGTGGCAGCTGCCGTGCCCGCCGCCGTGGTTTTCGTCGAAAAGGGTGTTGGCCATGTATGCGTTGATGGGAGAGAAACGTTTGTCCCCACCAGGGAGAATTCCCCCACCTTGTTGGCGCCGGAGTCCAAGGCGCAGAATGTCCCTGACCAGCATGTCCCCCCTCTCTGGCCTGCAGGGTTCACGCACTCGCCGTTACGGAAGTTGAGAGTGAGGCCCGATATGCGGTGCCCGTGGCGAAAAGCTGGGCAGATCGGCGTGGTAGTGCCCCTCTGCGCTACGCCAGTCCGGTGATGTGTAGATCTCGTAGCTGGGCATGTTGCGGCCCCCGAAAAGCTTATCCAACGGCGGTGCTCCCCGATGCCGAGCAGCAGATCCGTGTTTTCCGAGCGGATCCGCAATCCGCTCACAGGCAGGGCGTTGAGGGTGTCGGTGAGGGCCTGGAGCTTGCGCTGGGTGAACTTCCAGTCCATGACCGGATCGCCCCCGTTCGAGCATGCAGGCGAGTTTGATCTGCTGGGCGTAGTCTTCCAGGGATAGTCCCGAGGCGTCCGCAGCCGTCTGGTGAGGGGTAGACGCCAACGGTCCAGCCGTATTCCTCCCGAGCTGTTCGCGGTGGTGCAGGATGTTCTCCAGGGGTTGGGCTCCCCGGCGGGAAATGTCGCTCTGCCTCCGGATCCACGTCCATGAGGTGGGTCAGGGGACTGGGGGCGCGATGAGGCGGATGGGTACCGGCAAGGGAGCCGTACAGCTCCCGCTTGCCCGGGATCTCGATGGTCAAGCGTTTGTTGTTGGCATACTCGAGCCTGTCGTGCTGCATCTTTGCCGTGGGCTCGGCGACGGGAAGGGGCACCATGCCATTTTCATGCAGCAGTCCCACAATCTCCTCGGCCAGGGGAAGGGCCGGGAGATCGAAACGTACCTGGATGAAGTCGCTCTTCTTCAGGGGTTTTTTCCTGGCCTTTCCTAGTGACCAGAACAGCACTGCGGCGTATTTTTCCATTATGTACGAGGGGTATTCCCATACGGACAGAGGATTTTCCATCTGCGAATCCTGGTTGTATTTCGAGGTGAAACCGCTTCGTGCGTATCCTGCGGCAAGTGTTCATTTCCGCACCATGCCGTCTTGTGTTGTATTCCGCCCCCTTTTTGGGCAGGCGCATTTATCAAAAGACCGGATCATGGCATGCATGGATGATTTCGCACGCAGGGTCATATTTCTTGAAAAGTAGGCATTGAGGGGCTCTTTGGCAAATCGAGTTCTTGCCCTGGCATGGCGGAAATGAAATAATCGTGGTATCATAATAGTTGCAATGCGAGATGGGTAACACGTTTTGCGTGGCGCGGCCGCATTGCGCGTGTGCACGGATCCTTTCGGTTTCATGCCCTGCGGAGTCAAGGGGAGCGGCCACGCCTCGTGCTTTGGAAAACAGCCAAAAGCTGAGGTGTCATGCAGATACGCTGTTGGGGGGCCAGGGGATCCATAGCGGTTTCCGGAAAGGCAGTACGTCCACCTACGGGGGCGACACCACGTGCATTGGAGATACGTACCGGGAACGATGACATCATTGTCATCGAATGCGGGTACGGGGCTTCGGCGCCTGGGCAACAAGGCTCATGGCCGAAGGCAGGCTCTCCTGCACCATGCTTTTCACCCATGCCCACTGGGACCCACATCCTGGGGTTTCCCCTTTTTCAAGCCGGTGCACCCAGACTGGGGCCGAGATTTCAGTGTTCGGCTGCCCCATGGAGCAGGGCAACATGGAGACCCTGTTGGCCAAGACCATGGCGCCCCCGTATTTTCCCGTGCCCTATGACCGGATCCTGGCCAAGGTCGACTACAACCCGGTATGCACCGCGGATCGCCCCACGGAGTTGTACGGCCTGGAGGGTCCGGACCATCCCCCTGAGCCACCCCAATCTTGGGCAGGGCTACAAGTTCACGGACTAAGGGCCGGGATTTCATCTTTCTCACGGGACAACGAGCTGGGTTTCGACCACCGGGGGGGGCGCTCCTACAAGGAGTACGTGGAGTTCTGCGCCGGAGCCGAGTTGCTCATCCATGATGCCGAATACACCGAGGCTGACTACATGGTCACCCGTGGATGGGGGCACTCCACTTACAAGGACGCGCTGAGGCTGGCCCGCGACGCCGGAGTCAAGCGCCTTCGGTCTGTTTCACCACAATCAGGACCGGCACGATGTGGCGCTGAACCACATCGTGGAGGACTGCCACCAGATCATCGAGAAACAGAATTCGAAGATGGAGTGTTTTGCCGGTGGGGCAGGACATGGACTTTCTCGTGTAGCTCCCCGGCCATGTACATGCCCGATACCGGGCTTTCCCTGGAACGATTCGTGCATTCTTCCCTGGAAAAAGGTGTGTGAACATGCTGCGAATCCCATTCTGTGTCATCTCTTTGGCATTGTTCGTTCTTGTGGCGAGTCCGGTCCCGGCCCAGGGGCCGGAGGCGCATCACCGTGACCCACACCTATGTCATGGGCGACAGCGAATCCAAGAATGGGGCCCGCGTCGCATGCCTGAACGAGGCCAAGCGCAAGATCGCGGAGCAGGCTGGCACCTATGTGGAGGTGTTGAGCAAGGGCCGAGAACTTCCAGCTCGCCCAGGACGAAGTGCTCTCCTTCACCGCCGCCCTGATACGGGTGGAGATCGACAAGGAGGAGGTTGCCATGGACGGCCGGAACATGGCCGTGACATTGACGGTCACCGGCACCGTGGACCCCGAGGAGGTGAAGAAGCGGCTGGACGAGTTGGGCCGAGAAACGCCTTGCGCCCCGGGAAGAAGAGGGCAGCCTGCTGCACCAAGCCACAGGGCCGGAAAAGGTTCCAATGCCTGAACTACGCTCCTGGCCCCCGAGATGCGGCGGCAGATCGCCGATACTCCCGAAACCGTACATCAGGAGCCGCGGGCGGAGGAGAAAGGCCGCTCAGCCCGCGCGACCCCTACGCGGAAAAGAAGAAGATAGCCGAGGCTTCGCAGCGGGACACGAGTCTGGCCATGGAGCTCATCGAAAAAGGCATGAGCCGGAGCGAGGTGGAGCAGGTGCTGGGCTCGCCCGGCGCGGTGAAGTACAACCCCAGGCGTAACTATGTGGGCTACAAGTACGGCCGTGTATGGGTGGTGTTCCGCGACGATGTTGTGGCCTGTGTGCGCAAGCGCCTGGAAAACCGCCCCAACGCCGGGGGTGATATGCATTGCGAAGGTTTTGCCTTCAACTTCGTGGTGCGCTGAAGGAAGGGAGCAAGCGGGAAAGAGAAAGGATAAACATTTATTTGGGGGAGGGGCTTTTCGAATGCGGCAGCCTTCAGGCGCGGTGACTACGCGCCGTTGTTGATGGCGACAGCGGCGACAAGTCCCCCCCCGGTGATCCTTTCTGGAAGTCGTACTCAGCTCTTCATGTTCACGTACTGCAAAGGGGATGCCCAGATCCGCGTTGTCCACGAGCTTGATCACGGCCTGAAGATCGTCGATCTTCTTGCCCGTGATGCGCACCTGCTCGTCCTGAATCTGGGTCTGCACCTTGATCTTGAGGTCCTTGACCATCTTGACGATGCGCTGGGCCACTTCCTTCTCTATGCCTTCCTTGATGCGCACCACGCCGCGCACCTGTCCCTTTGCCGCGGGTTCGGGTTCGCCGAAGTCCAGGGGCCCTTGGGATCCACCTTGCGGCGGACGCAGTGAGTGATGAGCAGCTCGCGGATGGCTCTGTATTTCATCTCGTCGCCGGTGGTCACGGTGATCTGGTTGTCCTTGCGGTTCAGGTTGATCTCCGTGGTCACGTTGCGGAAGTCGTAGCGGGTTTGCAGTTCCTTGGTCACGTTGTTCACCGCGTTGTCCACTTCCTGCAACTCCACGCGGCTTACGATATCAAAAGACGGCATTCTCATACTCCTGTCTGTTGGCGTTGTTTCGGCGCCTTCCCTCCTGGCGCCGGGAGGGGCCCATGGAGGGAACAGTATACACGTTTACTACCGGGAGGTCCCGGTTTCCAGGGAAGGGGGCGCGCCGTCGGTGGTGACGACCCGCTCCCAGTCTCCCACGACCCGAAGATTCTTCCATACTCCGGAGCGGTAGCGCAAGCCCAGAGTGGTGGCCAGGCTGGCGAATGTAAAGGGTGAAGATGATCCACAGAATGAGCAGTCCCCCGTGGAACACCTCCACGACCAGGTACACGGGGATTCCCACCACGCACAGGGACAGCCCCCCCATGGCGAACATCACGAAGCGGCTGTCACCCGCGCCCTTTGAGCGCGCCGAAAAAGATCATGGACCATGGCGTCGAACAGGCAGTACAGGGCCACCAGCCGCAGCAGGATCACCCCCATGTTCAGAATGGGGCGCGTACTCGGCGTCGCTCATGCCCCTGGGCTGAAACATGTCCAGTAAAGGGGTCGGGACCAGCACAAATACTACCCCGATGATCCACATGTAGAGCAGGGTCATGTGCAGGGTGCTCCAGGTGGCGTAGCTGGCCTCGGGTACGTTCTCGCGCCCCAGAGCCTGTCCCACCAGCACGCTGACGCCCACGGAGAAGCCGATCATGGGCAGGAAGGCCACGGTGTTCAGGGCGAAGACGATGTTCGTGGCCGCCAGCTCCACCGTGCCCAGCCTGCCAACCATGAAGATGAAGAAGGTCACGGCCAGGATATCTAAAAACATGTGCACACCGCTGGGCAGGCCGAAGTGCATGAGTCTGCCGAAGAGCTCGCGATCCGGGCGCCAGGCGCTGAGCACCTTGAACTCCTCCTCGTTCTTCCGGGTGAAGACCAAGACAATGAAGGTCACGGTGATCACTATCCATGATATGACTGTGGCAATCGCGGCTCCGGCAATGCCCATCTCTGGAAACACGGTGACCCCGAACATACGCAGACCGGTTTATCATGGCGTAGTTCCAGAGGGATGTTCACCATTGCGGCCATCAAATTCACTAACATGACGATGCGCGTGAGCCCCCGACCCGAATAAAAAGCTGGAAAGCCACGGCTTCGATGACAACCAGCCCGTTACCCAGCATCAGGATGCGGAAATAGGTGATCTCGTTGGCCCGCACCGCCGGGGGGTGCCCGGCGAGGAGGTAAAAATAGGTTCGGCCCAGAAACGTCCCACAAGCCAGGATCACGGCGGAAAAAAGCGCGAAGTGAATCCCCTGCCACAAGGCGGCGCCCACACGTTCGGATTTACCCATGCCCGTGTACTGGGCGATGAACACGCCTGTATATTCACCGGTTCCCATGAAAAAGCTCAGGAACAGGAAGGACAGGGCGCCCGCGGGGGTACTTGCGGCAATGGCCTCCAGGGAATAGTTGCCGAGGAAAAGGCGGTCCGTGAACTGCATCAGTGTGATGGAGCCGAAGCTCACCACCAGGGGCAGGCTGACGCGCAGCACCTCCCGGTATCCGGATGGCGCGCTCCAACGATTCAACATGATATGCTCCAGTTGTCCAGAGAACTAATACGTGAGGAGAGGTAGTGGGGAGAGAATCTGCTATTACCTTATATGGTATGAGTCAAGAAATTTTCTTCCATGTACCCTGTTCGACCATGGTTACCAACAGATTGAAACGCCGGTGTGCGGGAAATATGAAGATGGCGGGGATAGCCCGTTGTCCAAAGGTTTTCTCTCTAGATAGTCATTTTCCGGAAACAGGTCTTGCCCCGGATGAATTCTGTAGCATAATTTGTAACACGAAGGAAAATGGATGTAGACAATATGTGTGAAAAAATCCGGTCGTGTCTGCAATGATGCTGCAGGAAGACTTGTTCAACGGCCCCAGGGAACGCCTCGAAGTCGAGCTCCTCGGGCAAGCCTGGATCATCGAGCGACACGGAGACTTGGAAAGTCTGTGGGAGGCCATGGGCCAGGACGACGATTCCAGCTCCACTTTCGAGGAGGACGAGCGTCTTCCCTACTGGACCGAACTGTGGCCCTCAAGCGTGATGCTCGGCCTGTGGCTGGAGAATGAACGCGGTCGCATACAGGGGCGCACATGCCTGGACATGGGCTGCGGCCTTGGGCTCACGGCCCTGCTTGGCGCCCATTTCGGCGCCAACGTGCTGGCCCTTGACTATGAGTGGCCCGCGGTGCGCTTCACGGCCAGGAACAGGGCGTTGAACACTGACAAACTCGAGGCCTCGGTGCTTCCCGCGCAGATGGACTGGCGGGCTCCGGGGATTCGCCAAGGATCGGTGCCGTACATTTGGGGAGCTGACGTGATGTATGAAAAGCGCTTCGTGCCCCCTGTGGCGGACTTCCTGCGGCATTGCCTGGCTCCGGGCGGCAGGGTGTGGATAGCCGAACCGCAGCGCGAGACCTTCAGGTCATTTGCGGAACATATGCGCGAAATGGGATGGAGGTGCGAGAAGATGTGCGAAAAGCGCCTGCCCCATGTCACGGTGAAAGGACCGGAAACTGGTGTGAATCTCTGGGAACTCGAGGCATAGGCGGGTTCCGGAAAAAACGGTACAAAATCGGAGGAGTAATGGGCCAGACCATACGCTTCGGTGTCTCACTGGATTCGGATCTCTTGGAAAAGTTCGACACGCTCTGCGAGGGAGCGTTGTTACCAGACCCGCTCCGAGGCCATTCGAGACCTAATCCGCAACACTTTGGTGCAGAAGGAGTGGGAGGACACGGACAAGGAGATCGCCGGGACCCTGACCCTGGTCTATGACCATCACAAGAGCGACCTGGCGCAGCGCCTCACCGAGATGCAACACGACTCCCACGAGGTGATTCTCTCCTCGCTGCACCGTTCACCTGGATCACCACAATTGCCTGGAGGTCCTGGTGCTGCGCGGTCCCGGGGAGCAGGTCCGCAATCTCGGGCAGCTGCTCATTTCCACCAAGGGGGTGAAGCACGGAAAGCTCACCCTCACCACCACGGGGCGTGATCTGGTATAGCGCCGCCCCTCAAGCGGAAAAAGCCTGGAGGACGCTGTGGATCCTCCAGGCAATCCCCCCCCCGCCAATATTGTATCAGGCCAGGCTTCTCAACCTGGTTGCCAGATCTTCCAACTCTTCGAGTGATTGGGAGAGTTCCCCCATGGCCTGGGCGGTCTCCGAGGAGATGCTGCTGACCTCCTCCACGGAGCGGTTGATTTCCTCACTGGTGGCTGACTGCTGCTCCGCCGCCGTGGCAATGGACTGAATCTGCTCCACGGTGCTCTCCACCATCCCGACGATCTCGCGTAGAGTCTCACCGGACTCCCTTGCCAGGGCCGTGGTGTTCTGCACGGCCAGGGCCGCCTCGTCCATGCCCTGGATGTTTCTGGACGCGCCCTCCTGGATGGCCAATATGGCCTGGCCGACCTCCTTTGTGGCGCCCATGGTTTTTTCCGCGAGCTTGCGGACCTCGTCGGCCACCACTGCGAAGCCCCTCCCGGCCTCCCCTGCGCGCGCCGCCTCGATGGCGGCGTTGAGCGCCAGGAGGTTGGTCTGGTCCGCGATGTCCTGGATCACGTCCATGATCCTGCCGATGGCTTCCACGCGCGTTCCGAGGTCGGAAATGTCGTCCTTCAGCCGCACGCTCAGGGATTCTACCTCCCCTATGGCCTGGACGGAGCGCTCCACCACCTCGAGTCCCTGGTGGGCGCGCTTCATGGCCGCGTCGCCCTGTTCAGCCGAGGAGGCCGCGTTGCGGGCCACTTCCATGATGGTGACGTTCATCTCCTCCATGGCCGTGGCGGTGGATGCCGCGCGTTCGCTCTGGCGGTCCGCCCCCTCTCTGGCCATGATCACCTGCGAGGCAGCGGACTCCGACGCCTGGGCGATCTGATTGGCCGCCGCCATGATATTCTCCGAGACCTTGTTCATGTGCTCCATGTTGCTTTGCATGGTCTTTTCGTTGACCACGACGTCGGTCACGTCCTGGGCCAGCTCGAAGAAGCCCACCCTGTTGCCGTTGCAATCCATGAGTGCATCACTGTATGGACGCAGATAACGGGTTTCGCCCCTGATGTTGAATTCCAACACCGGTGATTCATGCTTCATCCCCGTTTTCTTGCTGCAGGCCACAGGGCAGTCATCCGTTCCGCAATATGGTGTATTGAAAAGCGTGCTGCATTGCGTGCCCATGATTTTTTCGCGTGTGGTGGCGAACATCCGCAATGCTTGGTCGTTGGCCGCGATGATGTTCATGTCCATATCCACGGCGAAAATGGCTTCCGGAACGGCATTGACCATGTTCATGTACGTTTCGGTGTTGCAGATTATGGTCCTGAGCTTGTCCATAAGGCGGTTGAAACCTTGGCACAGCTCTCCGATCTCGTCGCTGCTGTTCACCGGCAGCGACTCGTTGAGATTCGCGCGGTCCTCCGCGATGTCGTTGATAGTGTCGAGGATCTTCCGTGTGGGGCGGGTGACGTTGATCACCAGCATGATCAGGCCTATGGCCAGGGACAGCCCCAACACGATCAGCAGGACCCAGGCCACGATCATGTTCAGGCCCGAGATGAGGCTGTTTTCGGCCTCGATGTTCTTGGCATGAACAATGACGCCAATGGGTTCGCCCTGGTAATCGTTGACCGGGAAACCCGCCAGCACATAGTTCCCGGAGTATGTCACGGTCAGATCCTTCAGGCTCTTATGCAGGAATGGCGGAGTAATGTGCTCGCCGATCTTTTCGTTGCGTGGAGAAGCGATGGTGATGAAGTCACTGCCCAACGGGGGATTTTTCTTCGGATCCCGCAGCATGGTTGTTATGGGCAGGAACGATGCGTTCATATACAGGGCCACGTCCTCGTCTTCGCTCTTGCTGATGGAGGTGAGAATGGGATTGAAGCCGATGAGAACTTCCACGGATCCGAGCTGCTTGCCTTCAGAACTCTTTACCGGGGCCAGACCGCGGATGACGAAGCCGCCGCGCCCCAATTCGATGCCCTGCAGGGCTATGCCCTTCGTGTTGACCTCCATGACTGTCTTACGGAAACTGGAGATGTCGTCGGAGATGTCCACCCAGACGCCATCCTTCTTGCTTTGCTTCTCACGCCACATGCGCGCGAGGCTGCGGCCGTTGGGAAGGTGGAAGTGCAGTCGCAACTTCTGACCGGATTGCTTTTGAAACCCCAGGAGAGTGGTGGCGAGGCTGGAGCGGAGCAATTCTCGCGCTTTTTGTGACTGGGGAGATTCGGCATCATTTATGTCACCCTGATGTGCGATCTCGTATGCTTCTATGACCTGAGGTAGTTGCGTAAACATTGCCGCTTTTTCCAAAGCCTGCATGGAAAGAAGTTCAATCTCGGAGTCCACCTCCTTGCGGGTACTGTCGGACATGTCCATGATGAACGCATCCTTGAGCTCAAAGAGCTTGCCGTGCATGATGTAATAGCCGATAAAACCAAACAGAATTCCACTACAAACGAGTGGAAGGAATAGTTTGTACATCAGTTTCATGCGCATAGATGAAAATCCCCCTCCATGTTTGAAGCATTATTGCGATAATGACACATGATCATGGGTTAACGCAATATAAAACGGAACTATTCTGGAGTAGTATGTATGTAACTCCCCGATATTAATTATAACATTCGAAGGTTTCGAGGAAGCATGTCCGGGACTGGATTCGACAGGGCAGGGAAAGATGAAGGGGACAGCTTGCTTCCGGCATGGGAATCGGGAATCATGAGAAATCACTCGGATGTGTCGTTATCACTGGGAGAAGCAAAGAGTTACCATTTCACGCAGAGCAGGGAGTTTCGCCATGTCCTCCAGAAGCAGGCAGAAGAGTCGCAAGCCCGGGAAAAGCAAACGTTCCATGCCTCGGCACAGGTCCTGGGAGTCGCTCTATGGCCAGGCTCTGGAGTTGCAGCGGGAGGGACGCCCGGACAAGGCCATCGAGTTGTATATGAGCGTTCTCGAGGCGGAGCCGGAGGCAAGAGCGGCGCGGCATATGCTGGGCATAGCCCTGCTCCAGGTGGGAAGATACGAGGAGGCGGCCAGCCATCTCGCCCTTTACCTGGACTCGACTCCGAATGATGCCGAAGCCCTGGTTAACCACGCCACGGCCCTGGCCGCCCTTGGAGAGCTGGAGGAGGCCGCCGGGCA
Source organism: Desulfovibrionaceae bacterium (assembly GCA_963674665.2). GTDB lineage: Bacteria > Desulfobacterota > Desulfovibrionia > Desulfovibrionales > Desulfovibrionaceae. The sequence continues at coordinate 12,768 of CAXXPL010000008.1, forward strand.
ATACCTCGGGGCCGCCTCCATCGCTCCGGCTCTGGTGTCGGCCTGGAGAGGCGCCGGCAACAGTCTGGCGCGTATCGGGAAATACGAACGGGCTTCACAGGCCTACGCAAAGGTGCTCGAACTGGTTCCGGACGACTTGCCCGTGCTGAACAACCGCGCAAACGTTCTCTCGGAACTGGGTAACCACGAACAGGCGATTCCCCTGTACCAGCGCATCGTCAATGAGAGGCCGGACAATTGTCTGGCGTTCAACAACCTTGGCGCCGCGCTGTTGGAGTTGCGAAGGGACAGGGAAGCGTCAGAGGCCTTTGAGCAGGCCCTGAGTCTGGATCCGGACATGCCCCAGGCCCATCTGGGGTTGGCCAAGGCTCTGCAGCGCCGGAACGAGCTTGAGGCGGCCGAGGTGCATGCCCGCAAGGCCCTGGAGCTCTCGCCGGATGAGAACGCCTGGTTTCGGCTGGGATTCATTTTGCAGTGCATAGGGGAGGTGGACGAGGCGGGGGAGTGCTATGACAAAGCCCTGGAGTGCGAACCGAACAGCGCCGTGGCGAGCAACAACCTGGGTGTCCTTGCCCTCAACGAGGGGCGATTGGACAAGGCCAGGGAATGGTTCCAGCGAGCCCTGGAGTGTGACCGGGAGTCTGCGGATGCATGGAGCAATATGGCGAACATATTGGAAAAGGATGGAAAGCTGGAGGAGGCGGAGAAGGCGGCCTGCACAGCCGTGGACTACGGCGGGGGGCTGCGCGCCCTGGTGAGGCTGGCCTACATACTGCAAAAGCAGGGGCGCTCCGACGAGTCGGTGAACATCTACAAGCGCTGTTTGAAAGTGGACCCCGAGGACAGCCTGGGCATTGTTCTTCATCTTGCGGCCCTGGGAGTGCGGGAGACCCCCAAGCGGTCGCCGGATGCCCATGTCCGTCATCTGTTCGACTCCTATGCGGGGCATTTCGACGATCATCTCGTGAACAAGCTGGAGTACCGGGGCCCGCAGATAATCATGGGAGCTCTGGCTCCTTGGCTGCATGGCCGGGAGTCCGGCGACCTGGACGTGCTTGACCTGGGCTGTGGCACCGGTCTGTGCGGAGTGGTGCTGCGCCCCTTTTCCCGACGCCTGGACGGCGTGGATCTCTCGGGGCGAATGTTGGCAAAAGCTGCCCGGCGCGAGGTTTACGACCTGCTTCGCCAGGAGGAACTCGTGGCCTACATGGATGGTTGCGACCAGGGGTATGATCTCGTGGTGGCGGGAGACGTGTTCGTGTACGTTGGGGACCTCTCGCCCGTGTTCGCCTCGGTGAAGCGCCTGTTGCGGTCGGGAGGCGGATTTTCCTTCACCGTTGAGCGGCACGAGGGGGTGGGATTCGAACTGGGTGATGCGAGCCGGTACACCCACAGTAGCCTCTACCTTGAGCAACTCGCCGCAATGCATGGGTTTGAGGTGCTCTCCCTGGAGGAAGTATCCACACGGTGCGAGGCGCTCAAGCCGGTGGATTGCCTTGTGGCCGTGCTGCAACGCTCCTGAGTCGATCTTTTATGGGAAAGGGTTTTCCGGGGAGAAATCTTGTATAATTGGATGGGAGCGTCTGTCAGACCTTGTAGGAGAGCACCCAGTTGATGAACGAGTTGACGCGCTGCTGCAGGCTTTCGTCCAGTTCAAGATAGCTCATGCCGAGGATCAGCTTGTTCCCCTGGGAGCGGACGTTCATTACCTTGCATTGGGTGGTGAACTCCTTCATGGACTTCACGAGATAAAAACGTATCCGGACCGTACTTCCCTTTTTGAAATCCTCCGCAAGCTCGGGGTGGATACCGTGAATGCATGCGCCGCAGCCAGTGGAGCTGATGTTGGCGATCATGCACGCGAAGTGTGAGTTGCCCAGGCTGACTCGCCCCGGCAGATGGCATTCGGTGCGGGGGGCCTTACGCAGGTTGCATATTTCCGCATCCGTGGGATAGGTGAAATAGATGTGCCGGAAGGGGGATGTCGTATAGAGCAGCACCTTGGCGATGAAGCCGTTGATGACCCCGTCGCTGGTGTAGAAGATCTTGGTTCTGTTTCCCTTGTAAAGGAAGTCATAGATTTGTTTTTCCACTCCGATGACCGGCGCGAGTGAGACGATGAAATAGCTCTTGCGCTCCATTCCGATGAAATAGGTCTTGATTTTATCCTTCAGGCCACTCGGTTCTATGATGACAGCGGAACCGATAGGGATGGAAAAGGTGTCGACATCCACCTGTTGGATATTTTGCGTCACGTCAGCCATTCACATCGATCCAGTGACCGGAATTGGACAAGATGCATCCGCTTTCGTCATGTCCTGAAACAAGCAGTGCGGTCATGGACTGATTATTCTTGTACATGAAACTGTCATTTGCAGAATAAGAGAACAATTGCAAGTATTTTTTATATTACATCAGTCACGGAAGAGATGCTGCGGTGTGCATCATGCTGGAGCAATGGAGTTGGAAGACCCCCGCTCCTTCAAGGTATGCCGTTTGATATCTAGCATATATAGTGGGCTTTTTTACAGGATGTTCCCGTGTATACGTCACGCTCGGTGGGGGGGGCCCTAGAGCATTTTAACTTTCATTTTGTATATACCCACAAGATCTAAACCAGCCCTGAGCATCTTTTGCGAGAACGAAGCTCAGGGCTTTTCCAACAGCGTCAAAGAGCTCTTCATGTGTCCTGGCTTTCATTCCTTTCAGCAGTTCCTTTACTTTGCTCCACATCTTTTCAATAGGATTTAGATCTGGGCTATAAGCTGGTAGAAACCGATAAGAAGCCTGCTTGGCTTCAATGGCAGCGTAAGCATCCTGGGATTTATGGGCTGAGAGATTGTCCATGATGACGATATCGCCAGGGCGTAGAGAAGGTGCAAGCACCTCTTTGATGTAAGCATCGAACATCTTTCGATCTACCGCCCCAGGAAAGACAATACTCTCAGTTGAGCCATCAAGGCGCACCGAAGAAAGTACGGTTAAGGTTTCCCAACGGCCGCACGGGGCAGAATCATGACAACGCTCCCCATGGATAGAGCGTCCATACAGTCGTGTCATATTTGTTTTTACGCCTGATTCATCAAGAAAAATCAAGGAGTTCACATCCACAGTCCGTTGGAATTCCTCCCATTCAAGCCTAGACTTGACTATATCCTCCCGATCCTGCTCGCTTGCTCGCAGAGTTTTTTTTGAAAGCAAATCCAAGAGATTTAAGAATTTTATGAATTGCAACAAGTGAGCACTGCTTTCTGAAGTGCTGCCGAATCTCCTCCAAGGTGAGGTCCACATTTTCGAGGAGAAGAGCTGTCAGTTCTCGACGCTCATCTTCAGAGAACATTGACGTTCTGTGACCGCGCTGTCGGGCTTCCATTCGTCCGTCTCGTTCAAATTCCCGGATCCACCGACTCACGCTATTTAGATGATACCCCACAATCTCGGCGATTTGCCGCCGTGGGAGTCCTGCCTCGTAAGCCCGTATAGCTATAGCCCGTACTTCCTTGTTTGCTGTTTTCATGCAAGTCAGTCTAGAATATTTTTAGATAATTTGAAAGTTAAAATGCCCTAAAAAAAGCGCCCGCACCTTGAGCAAGAAGGGCGGGCGTTTGAACCGGATCTCACATGAAGCATGCTAAATTCGACGTCAGGCTAAATATGTGACACGGCGCCTTGTTGCACCACTGGCGGCGGATACGTCCCGGTCAGGCTGGCCTGCATGCGTTGCAGGGATAAGGTGATGGAGTCCAGTGTTTCGCAGTCGTGATCCATGCCGGTTATGTCCCTTCCGATGGCGAGGTATTCCGGGTTGCGGTCCCGCCCCTGCAGCAGCCGATGCAGCCAGAGCTGGAGGCGTTTCGCGCCGTCGGCCATGAGCATGTGATGTTGCAGGATGATCTGGGGCCTCATGTAGGAAAGAGTGGTCAGTTCGCGGCTGATGCGGGGCATTTCATCCAGGGGAACGCGATGGATGAAGTTCGTTCCGAGAAGGTTCTCCGGAGACAGCTGCAAATAGGCGCAATAGGCTGGGTTGGCATAGGTCAGCTGGCCGTTGCAGCCGTATCTAATCACGAAGGGTTGGGTGATATACCATGAGCCCTCCTCCTCGTTCTTTCCGTAATCCAGGCCGAGGGACGCGCGAGTCCTCAAAAAAGGATATTTCGTGGCGGACATAAGCTCCTCGCTGGTTGGCCCGCCTGGGGAGATTCGTCTCATCCTCAGGGGGAAGTTAGTCATTATCCCCCATTTATGTCGCAAAGGGGATCTGATCTATCAGCGAAAGCCGGTTTGTGGTGTCGGATGTCCAAGTGATCGTCTGTAAGATATTTCCTACGGAGCATTATGTTGATTTAATTGGGAATGATTTATTATTTCGATGAACTTACCTTGTCTCCTCCCTGACCCTTGGACTCGTACAATGCCTTGTCCGCGCGCCAGATCGCCCGGTCCAGGTCGTCCTCCTCCTGACATTGCGTCACCCCGCAACTCAAAGAAACATTGTTTCTCGGATCGGTTTCGGAATTCGCATCACCCGGAATGGAGTCGAGCACGGCCAGACGCAACCGCTCCGCCAGAAGCATGGCCTTGTTCAGGGTATTTTCCGTGAGCACCACGAACTCGTCACCTCCCCACCTGGCCAGGATGTCGGAGTTGCGGATGGTTTTACGGATACTCTCCGCCACCTGGATGAGCACCTTGTCTCCGGCGATGTGTCCGAGTTCATCGTTGACCTGCTTGAATCTGTCGAGATCCATGATGATCAGGCTGAAGGGGCGTTCATACCTGCGCCCCACATAGGAGGCTCGGCTGAACTCCGCCTCCAGGCCGCGGCGGTTCAGCGCACCGGTGAGTTCGTCGCTCACGGCCATGCGCTCCATCCTGCGTTGATAACGGGTGATGGCCACAAGGGTGAGGCTGAGGATGCAGACCGAAGCGATGAGGCCGATGAGCACCGTGCGCAGGAAATTGTTCCTGGCCATGGCCAGGGACTTGGTCTCGTCCTGCTCCACGAAGATGAACCACTTCAACTCAGGCACATAGCGCACAGTGAGCAGAATGTCGCGGTCGTCCCGCTCGAATTGAAAGTTGGCCGGTTCCGCGGAGACCTTCAGCAGGTCATCCAACGGTGGCGCCTTGGCACCCAGAATCCTGGTCAACACGCTGGAGATCTTCCCCACGTCCGGGTGCACCTGGATCACGCCGTTGGCGTCGACAAGATAGATGTAGCGGTCGTATTTTTGCTGATAGGACTTGATCAACCTGGCCACTGAACCCATCTTCAGGCCCACGCCGGTCACTCCCAGAAGTTCTCCCTTTGGGGACATGACGCGGAAGTTCATGAAAATGGTCAGGATGTTGTTCCCAGCCTCGTTGGTGTCCACGTCCAGGGCGTACTCGGCGCCGGATTGCACGAACTTGTAGAACCAGACATCGTGGTCGTCCTTCTCGCTGATGATCTTTTGTACGCCTTTGTAGTGGTAGTACCTATGTGTGATGTTGGAGACGAAGAACGAAGAGAAGAAATCATATTTTTCGTGAATTTTCTCCAGGTATCTCTGCATCTTGGTGGGATCCGTTTCCCCGTCCATGGCCCAATCCTTGAGGAACGTGTCGTTGGCCATGCTGGAGGATACCATGATGGGGCGCATCAGAGCGTTGCTGAGCTCGGAATAGATGTTGTCGCGCGTAAGTGGGAGGGCGCTGTGCAGGATCTCCGAGTGGATGGAGTCCCTGGTGACAAGATAGTTGAAGAGGCTGACGCCCACGAAGGATGCCATGAGAATGACCGTCAAGGCGAGCAGAAGTCTGTTTCTGTCGTTTCGCAACCACCAGCGGGTGAACATGAAAATTACCTTTACACAATGAAAAAGTTTCATTCGGAAGCGCCTCCCCGTCGAGTTACAGCAAAAAAAAAAAAACATCACCAAGATATGAAATGCCATACTTGAAAGAGAGGAATACCCTACTTGTATGCATGAAAACCCTCGGTGGTTCAAGTCATTCCTGAATCACCCGAAGATCATAAATATCCCGTAAAAACATAATAATTCCAATGGGTTCTTGACCCCGACAGGCCTGCCGGGGCCATGGAAGCAAGACTGGAAGGGGGATCAGGTCAGGGAGACCACGAACACGTCCGCGTCGTCGCCCTCGGGCAGCTCGCCGAACAGCAGGGAGTCGGGTGTGCCCTTGACCCGTACGTAGTATGATTCGTTTCCGGTAAAAGTGTTTTTAACCCCCCAGGCGCCGTATTCAGCTTCCCCTGCCTGCAGGGTGAGCCCCTGCATGGGGTATTCCAGCACAGCCCGTTCGGGCAGCTTGCCTGCGGGACCGGCTCCGTGGGCGTCGATGACGTTGTCTTCGTTGCTCGGGGAAATACCGAACATTGCTCCGCTCCATGAACCGCCGGGAGCGGGTCCCGCTTCGAACCACAGACCCAGGCCAGGGAGGGGGTAGATGCCCAGACGGTACTCGGGAGCAACCTTCTTCATGGGGATGTTGGCCTTGGCGGCCACCTTGGCGCCGAGCATGGCCATCTTGACCACCTCCGCATCCTTCAGGGGGGTGGGGAGTTCGTCCGTGGTGATGTCTCCGTCGTAGGGCACGATGAGGATCGGGAAGCCGTGCCCCTTGCGGGTCTGGGCCATGATGGCCAACATGGACAGGCCGAAGCGGTGGCTTCTGGAGCGCAACAGCTCCACAGGCCCTCCGATGATCCAGAGAGCTGCCTCGGGTTTGAGCAGCTCGGGCGTGGCCCCGGCCCAGGCCATGTTCTTGAGGTCGTCTATCCAGAAGTGCCCGCCTGTATCCAGGCCGTACTTGTGCGCCGTGTCGAACAACTGCTTGGCCTTGGCCTCGTCGTTGTCCAGCGCCGTGATCCAGATGCTCTTCTTGCTCATGGGAACTCCTGTTTGAGAGGATTTCCAGGGAATCCCCTCCGCAACAACAATTGTAAACTGAAGTTTGGGAAGGGGGAGTTCGGGGGGGAGAACCCTTTCCAAAGGGTGTCCCCCTCGCAACACTCTATTTTCCTTACCTTCTTTTCTTCTCTCCTAGTCTCCGAACTCCATGCTGAAGCTGCCGTCTTCGGCGATGTCCAGGGCCACGGAGTGCGGCATTTCACCGGTGCTCAGGCGCTCCAGAATGGTCTGGGAGAGCTGGGGCATGACGTTGCCGTTGATGATGAAGTCGATGTTGCGCGCCCCGGTCTCAACCTCGGTGCAGCGTTGCGTGATCTCGTCCACCACCTTGTCGCTCCAGGAGAGCTGCATTTTGTTGTTTTCGTGCAGTGTCTTCTTGAGCTTGTTCAGTTTCAGCACCACGATCCCGTGCATTGCCTCGGAGTTCAGGCTGCGGTAGGGCAGCACGTTCATGCGCGCCAACAGCGCGGGCTTGAAGTGCTGGGACAGGATGGGGCGCACCGCTCCAAGGATGGCATCCAGGGGGATTTCATTGTTCGTGTCCTGGGCGGTCATTTCCTGGATCACGTCGGTGGCCAGGTTGCTGGTGAGGATCAGGATGGTGTTCTTGAAGTTGATCTCCTTGCCCTCCCCGTCCGTAAGCATGCCCTTGTCGAACACCTGGTAGAACAACTCCATGACATTGATGTGGGCTTTTTCCACCTCGTCCAGCAAGACAACGGAGTAGGGGTGCTGGCGCACTGCCTCGGTGAGCATGCCGCCTTCGCCGTAGCCCACATACCCCGGAGGGGAGCCGATGAGCCGGGATACGGTGTGACTCTCCTGGAACTCGCTCATGTTGATGGTGACCATGTTGCGCTCCCCGCCAAAGAGCAGTTCCGCGATGCTGATGCCGGTCTCGGTCTTGCCCACGCCACTGGGTCCCACGAGCAGGAACACGCCCAGGGGCTGCTCGGGGCTCTTGATGCCGGACTTGGCCGCCTTGATGACCTTTGCCAGGCCTTCCAGGGCCTGATCCTGCCCCTTGATGCGTTCCAGGAGCAGATCCTCGAGGTGAAGCACGGTTTCGGACTCGTCACGCTGCAGCTTGCCAAGGGGTACGCCGGTCCAGTCCGAGACCACCTGGGCGATGACGTCAGGGGATACCTCGATGCGGATCAGGGGGGCGTCGCCCTGCATCTCCTTGAGCGTGGTGTCGGCCTCGGAGAGCTGGTTCCGGAGCTCCTGCTTCTGCTCCTGCTGGTCGTCGGCCAGGTCCATGATCTGCCTGCGCAGGTCCATGACCATTTCCGCGGCCTCCTTCTGCTTCTCCCACTCCTCCTTGATCTCCTTGGCCTTGGCGGTGAAGGCCTCCATGGCGTCCAGGGTCTCCTGGTAGTGCTCCTCATCGATGGCGATGTTGTTCTCCCGGTCGCGCTCCAGGGCTCTTTTCACGCGCTCCTTGGCTTGGATGGCGCGTTCGGTGTCTTCCAGGGAGGGGGGCTTGGTGGTCAGGTTTATCTTGACCCGGGCGCAACTGGTGTCCAGCAGGTCGATGGCCTTGTCAGGGAGGAAACGCCCCGTGATGTAGCGGGCAGAGTACTCCGCGGCTGTTTCCACCGCGTCGTTGCGCACTATGACCTTGTGGCTCTTCTCAAAGGCCTCCTTGAGGCCCTGGAGGATGAGCACGGCCGTGTCCACGCTGGGCTCGTCCAGCTTGATGAGCTGGAAGCGGCGGGCCAGTGCCGGATCCTTTTCAAAGTATTTCTTGTATTCGCTCCATGTCGTGGCGGCGCAGGTCCTGAGTTCACCGCGCGCCAGGGCGGGTTTGAGCAGGTTTGCTGCGTCGCCGCCTCCGGCCGAGCCACCGGCACCCACCAGGGTGTGGGCCTCGTCGATGAACAGGATGATGGGCTTTTCAGAGGCCTTGATCTCGTTGATCACACCCTTGAGTCGGTTCTCGAACTCGCCCTTCATGCCCGCTCCGGCTTCCAGCGCGCCCATGTCCAGTCCCAGCAGGGTGACGTCCTGGAGCATCTCCGGCACGTCGCCCTGGGTGATGCGCAGCGCCAGTCCCTCGATGGCGGCAGTCTTGCCCACGCCGGGCTCGCCCACCAGGATGGGGTTGTTCTTGCGGCGGCGGGCCAGCACGTCCACCATCTGGCGGGTTTCCTCGTCCCTGCCGAACACTGGGTCGATCTTGCCTTCCCGGGCGCGGGCCGTGAAGTCCTGGCAGAAGCGCGCCAGGAAACTGCCGTCACCGGATGGCGCGGGACCCTCGGCACCGGCGGCCGCCTTGGCCTGGGCCTGTTCGCTGGAGCCCTTGACGATGCTGTAGAATTCCTTGACCAGGGTCTCCCTGTTGATGGCCTTGAGCTGGTCCACGTAGCCGCCCATGCCGTAGAAGCCGGGCTTCGCCAGGAAGGCCAGCAGCAGCGCACCGGAGCGGACGCGTGTCTCGCCAAGGTCCACGGAGGAGACGAGCCAGGCGGACTCGAACAGCTCCAGCAGGATGGGGGAGAAGGCGGGCTTGCCCGCGTTGCCGGTGCGGGCGTCCTCAAGGGCGTCGGTGAGGGTGCCCAGAATGCGGCTGGGATCGAGCTCGAAACGGCGAAGGATCAGGGGAATGTCGCTCTCCTGGACTTCCAGGCATTTGAGCAGGAAATGTTCAGTGAGCACCTCGTAGTTGGTTCGGGATACGCAAAGTCCCGCGGCATTGTGCAGGGCCGTGGTGCAGAAGCCGTTGAGTTTGCCGAGCAGTGATTTGATGTCCACGTTGACCATGACTTCGCTCCTAACTGGCTAGAGTGTGTAATCTTTGACCGGGAACCAGGCGCTGGCTTCCTCAGGTTGCTGCGAAGAAAATATCCAGGTGTCCATGCCCAGGGCCGACCACTTTCCGGTGCCCAGCCGTGCGGTACGCGCTTCCGTGGGTTCGACCTTGAGTTCCAGGTCACAGTCCAGGGGCTGTAGCAGATAGAGCCGGATGAGTACCGAGATCCAATGGAAAATGGGCGATCCGGGCAGGCAGGCGTGATAGAGTTCCTCGTTCAAGGGGCCGATATGCACGGTGATCTTGCCCAGCCTGTCCTGGACCTTTTCTCCGCAGATGGCGTCCTCTCCGAGTTCGTTGTTCTGGACTCCAAGCGAGCAGCGCTGCTCCATGGGAATGGCCACGCAACGCCTCACGCAGGGGGTGACCTCCACCGGCACCGGGCCGTCCAGGGGGTCCGAGTTTTCCAGGCCCACGGCGTCGGCGAGCAGGGTCCTCAGCCCCATGGGGGAGCGTGGCCACTGGGAGAAAAGCCCGATGTAGCGCAACAACTTCAGTGGATTGGGCAGCTTCTTGCGAAGTTCGGGCAGACCCAGGCCGGCCAGACAAAAGAGGCGCTCCAGGTATTCCTCGGCCTCCTCGTCCAGAACTTTTATGGGCAGGCGATACTTGGACCAGGCACGGATGATCAGAGGGTAGAGCGGCGAGTTGACGATGTCCACGAAGTCGCGGACCACGGTGTTGTCGTCGCTGGCGTCGTCCAGCAATTCCTCGGTGTAGAAGGTGGGCAAGGGCGATGCCGACCCGTACAACTCGAGAAAGGTGGCAGTGATGTGATAACGCGGCGCCTCGTCCTGGTCATCGTCCCGCTCCTCGGACAGGTCTGTCATGTCCGTGCCGGGAAAAGCCAGGGACAAGTCGGGGCGGATACGCAGGTTGTCGTTCAGGAAGCGTGCGTCGTCGCAGCCCCCCTCCCGGCAGGCGAACAAGCGCAACAGACGAATGGCCTGAAAGAAGCCATAGCGTTGGGGATTGTCCAGGAGATCCTGGCGCAGAGGATTGGCGCTCACAGGAGCAAGCGATCGCCCACGCGCATCGGCCATTTGAATATCTCTCCTGTATACTGGTCTTCTAGGGAGCAAATGGTGAAACTGTTGATGCTGGAGTAGGAGGCCAGAAAACGGTCCAGCACCGTGCCAAAAAGATAGAGATCGCCGTGGCTGGCGAAGTTGGCTCCGTTGGCCTTGATGGTCAACTCCCTGCCGCGCATGACCTGCCCCCGCACGAGACGGTCCGTGGTGCTGGACGTCACGCCGGAGAGTCCGTCCACGCGTTTGTTGTTGGCCACCACGGAGGCGCGGTTGCGCGTGCCTGTGAAGATGTAGAGGCGCAGCAATGCCTTGAGGTTTTCCGCGTTGCTCATGGAAAGATAGTTCAGCGACAGGTGCGAGAGCAGACGCCAGAGCAACTCCCTGCCGATGGGGGGCTGCACCGCCGCGGTGGGCGGGTGGATATTCTTGAAGCTCAGGAGGCTGGGGGAGGTCTCGGTGGGCTGGGAGATGTCCCCTAACTGCAGGCTCTCGGGCAGGTGGGCATTGGTGCACAGCAGGTCCAGGGACAGTGTCTCGATCTGCGGTGTCTCGGCGCCGTTGGGGTAGGCCACGGAAAGGTATATCTCCACATGCTCGCCGATGGGGGAAATGCGGCGATCTATGTAGTAGATGGCCTTGTCCTCCTGCTGCGCGCCGAGCATCTCGAAGGGCAGGTATTCGCGCTGGCGCACTGTACCCTTGATGAAGCCGATGACCCTCTGGATGTTGAAGATCTGGTAGTTCCGCCCCTGCAGGTCCGCGGGCTGCACGCGGTACTCGGAGTGGCGGTGGTCCAGGATGATGGGTTCGGCCGAGTGCTTGAATACGTTTATGGCAGGGGAGGCACCCAGGATGAAGTGCTGCTTCTTCATCTGCGGCGGCTCATGGGGGGAGGGGGTCATGTCCAGCTGTATCTCGAAGGTGTTGCCGGTGCCGCGCTCGGTCCAGAGTTCCCAGCCGGTGATGTCGAAGAACAGAAATTTGTGGGGCAGGATGAAATACTCCTGCAGCAGCCTGTACCCGGGGAAGGACTGCGAAGGATAGGGGAGCAGGGCCTCGCTCTCGTTAAAACCCACGGGCTTGAGGTGTTCCTTGCGCAGGTTCACCGTGGCTCCGCCGGAGCCGGGCACGATGCGCAGGGCCCGGGTGTTGTGCATGATCAGGTGGTAGCTGTCCGCAGCGTTCTCGTAGCTGCCGCCGATGAGCAGCCTGAGCTTTTCCGGTTTCCAGTCCTGCAGTGTGGGGCCGGTGATGCGGAACATGAGCCTGAGCAGCATCTGACCGTCGGGTTTCTTGTCCAATCGCGTGTCGTAGAGGTCCAGGGGGTGCACGTCCACGTCGAAGCTGGTGTTGTAGGTGCAACTGGTGCCGTCCACCGGGATGGAGGCCACGGCCGAACCCGCGGGCACGTGCATGATCTCCATGAGCCCGGGCTTGGGGGAGAACTGCATGATAGTGGCCGAGGGCAGGGGTTGCAGGTAGTGGGGGAGGATGAGCTGGAGCAGGCTGTGCAGGATCTCTGGAAACTGGTCGTCCAGCTTCTCGCGGATCAGCCCGGAAAGAAAAGCGGTGCCTTCCAGAAGACGCTCCACATCGGGGTCGGAGGTGGGACCGCTGAGCATGGGAGCCAGGGCCGGGTGGGCCTTGGAGAACTCCACCGCCAGTTCCTTGAGATGGGAGAGCTCCTGCTGATAGTATGTATTGATCATGATGCTCAGCTGCTCACTGTGATTTTACCGTCCGACTGCACCACGCTCTCGAAGACAACGGGCAATTCCCGGTCGTCCAGCACCATCTTTCCGAGGATGCGGAACTTGAGGGAAAGCACGTCCTCCTGCTGGGATTCGAACTCGATGCGCGCACCATGCAGCCGGGTCTCGTACTTGGCGATGACCGCTGAGAGTTCGCGCTCCATATCCTGGACAGCGTCCGAGGCATAGGAGCCGGCGATGTCGGTGAAATCCGGCACGCCGTAGTCCGAGGCGATGGGCACGGCGCCCTGCTTGGTGTTGAGGATGAGCTGGACGTGATGCAGCACCGAGTTGAGCATGGCGTTGGGATCGGCGCTGCCCCTGCGGTCCGGATGCTGGGCTATGTAGCGCACTCGTTCGAGAAGCCTGAATTCGCGCATAGGAATATGAGGACGGGCGCCATCCCCCCGGGAGGGGGCTGGCGCCCGTCAACCCGATTAACTGTCTTTCCAGGAGTCCGTATATTCGACGTTGCCGTCGTTGTAGGTCCAGGTGATCTTGGAATATGTGAAACACACCTGCTCCATGTCATGGTAGGACTTGTTGTCCTCCAGGAAGGTCATGGGCTTGAAGTGCTTCAGGTTGACGATGATGGCCTCTTCCATCTTGATGGTGAAGTACTTCTCCTCTTCACCTGTGTCCTTGATGCGGTAATGGTCGATGGTCACCTCGCACTGCTCACCCTTGGTGCAGGCCTGGTACAGCTTGGGAGAGGACTGGTCCACATGCTTGGCCACGCAGAAGGGATGGTGGATGCGCTGGCCAGTGGGCAGCCCGGTGTGGGTGTCCTTGGGAACCTCGACATTGTGGTCGACTTCGTAGACCAGAATGGTGTCTTTCTTGTCGCCACCCTGGGTGCAGTCGCCCTTGATGTCGCCTTGGCTTTTGCCTTTGACCTTCATGTAGGAAGTAAGCGCCATTTCACGAACTCCTTGTTAATTCGTTGCCCTGGAAGTGGATAGCCGACTGTGTCCGATCAAGACCGCTCCGACGGCATTGCCGGTTTTCCACGTTGTATACACCATATAAGAGCGTTTTCACCATGAAAAAGTTTCCACGGTGAGCGCATTTCCATCCTGCCGCACGCATTGTGTCAGCTTTGTAATCTCGCGACGGCTGAAAGCGCGCAAAGGCAAAAGCTCGTTTACTGTTTGTCCAGCTTGCCCACCAGGGACAATGTGAAGGACGCGCCCATATACTTGAAGTGGGGGCGCATCTTCATGGACACGCTGTACCAGCCGGGATCGCCCTCGACATCGTTCACCTCGATCTGACACATCCGCAGAGGGCGCCTGGAGCGCACCTCGGGGGCGGGGTTGTCCATCTCGGTGACGTACTGGCTCACCCACTTGTTCAGCTCGTTGTCCAGGTCCTGACGTTCCTTCCAGGTGCCGATGTTCTCGCGTTGGATCACCTTGATGTAGTGGGCCAGACGGTCCACAATCATCATGTAGGGGAGCTGGGTGGACAGCTTGTAGTTGAGCTCGGCCTCCTTGCCCTCCTTGGAGGTGCCGAAGAACTTGGACTTCTGGCAGGAATTGGCCGAGAAAAAGGCCGCGTTGTCGCTGCCCTTGCGCATGGTCAGGGCTATGAAACCCTCTTCCGCAAGCTCGAACTCACGGCGTTCGGAAATGAGCACTTCCGTGGGAATCTTGGTCTGGATGGCGCCCATGGCCTCGAACTGGTACAGGGGCAGGTCCTCAACAGCGCCGCCGCCCTGGGGACCGATGATGTTGGCGCACCAGCGGTACTTGGCGAAGCTGTCGGTGAGGCGGCTGGCGAACGCGAAGGCCGTGTTGCCCCAGCAGAAGTCCTCGTTGGAGCCCGAGACATCCTCCTTGTAGGTGAACGACTTGGCGGGCTGGGTGTTGGGGCCGTAGGGCAGGCGCAACAGAAAACGCGGCAGGGTCAGGCCCACGTTGCGCGCGTCCTCGGACTGCCGGAAGGACTGCCACTTGGTGTACTGCGGCATCTCGAAGATGGCGTGCAGGTCCTTCAGGTTGGGCAGTTGATCCCATGAATCGATGCCGAAGAACTGGCGTCCCGCGGCGGCGATGAAGGGGGCGTGCGCCATGGCCGCGACGCTGGCGGTGTACTGCAGCAGCTTGATGTCCTGGGGGCCGGGGCCGAACTCGTAGTTGGCGATCATGGCCCCGTAGGGCTGGCCGCCGAACTGGCCGTATTCAGCCGTGTACACCCGGCGGTAAAGACCGGATTTGGGCACTTCCGGGGCGTCCTCGAAGTCGTCCAGCAGGTCCTGCTTGCTGGCGTTCATCACCTCGATCTTGATGTTCTCGCGGAAATCGGTGCGGTCCACCAGGAACTTGAGGGAGCGCCAGGAGGCCTCCAGGGTTTTGAATTCCTCGTTGTGCAGGATGGCGTCGATCTGGGTGGACAGCTTCTCGTCGATCTGCGCGATCATCTCGTCCACGAGGTTGCCGGAGATCTTTGCGCCTTCGCGTTCGGGCTTGACCATCTCCTGCAAAAAGGCCTGCAGTCCGGCCTTGGTGGTTTCGTAGTATTCGTCGTTGGGTTTGAGTTTGGTGGCCTGAACGATATCGTCCAGTAGGTTGCCTTCAGCGGCTTGAGCCTGTGCGGCTTGTTGTTCTTGAAGTTGTTCGTCGGCCATGGTGCCTTCCTCCTCTACTCTTCTATCCCGAGTTCCTTGAGCAGGCGCTCACGGGCGCCCGGGTCCTTGACCAGTTCCTGCACTTTCTTGCGGAAGTCAGGGACATTGCCCAAAGGCCCCTTGATGGCCTTGAGCGCCTCGCGCAGCTCCATAAGTTTCTTGAGTTCCGGTACCTGCTGGGCAAGGGCGTCCGGGGAGAAATCCTTGAGGCTGTCGAATTTCAGCTTCACGGCCATCTGGGCCTCGTCCTCACCCTCCGCGGGTTTGGTCAGCTTGTTGGGAACCGCGATGTTCAACTCGAGGTTGTGCGCTTTGAGCACATCGTCAAAGTTGTCCTTGTCTATGTTGATGGGAGAGCGGTCCTCGACCATGCGTTCATCGGTCTGTTGTGTGAAGTCCCCCATGACCAAGAGCTTCAGCGGCAGTTCCACTTCTTCCTTGGCGTCGCCGGTGGCGGGCTTGTAGGTGATATTGACGCGTTCCTTAGGCGCTACGGATCCTTCCTTGGCCATAAAGTCCTCCTCGTGCTCAGGTTCACCCTGGGAATTATTCCTTATAAGCTGGTTCTATTACAATATATACCGGTTCTTGTCATTATCTTGCGCCAAGTATCTTCATGGCCTGGGCAGGTTGCAGACGCACGATGCGGGCCAGAATCTCCTGTGCCTGGGACTTGTTTTTTTCATCGTCAAAAAGTTTGCAACATTCGTGGGTTAGCGTCAATACATCCAGGGCCAGGCCGGGTGAAAAAATTTCCAGGCCATGGATTGTCACGTCGGAAAGGTTCTGTTCATTGAGCGGCGCGGCGAGTTCAGGCTTGCCCGCCAGCAGCAGCACACGGGCCAGGGCCATGCGCCAGAGCAGGCGCCCCTGGCCCGAGGCGGCAGATTCGAGTCCTTTTTGCATGAGCTCCACGGCATCCAGGTGACGTTTGTCCTTGAGCAGAGCCCTGGCATCGGAAAATGCCTGGCTCACCGCCGCGCTCTCCGCGTCGCCGTCTCCCGATTGCGGACCATCGGCGCCGCCAAGGCTCAGTGACTGCAGCCAGGCGCGGGTCTCGGTGTCAGCAAAGGGGGTGCCATCGGAAAAAGCCAGGTTCTCGATACCCTGCAGCCGCTGTGTCAACAGCAGGGTCTCGGCGCACACCGCGTCATAGGCGTTTCTATAAGCCGCCCCCAACGAGTCCAGGGCCGTGGCCGTGATTCTGGATATATCCAGCCAGAAGCGGTGCTCAGTGACCCGTGATTCCGCGGAGCGCAGGGCCGCGTCCAGGTTCCCGGCGTTGACGAGCTGCTCAAGGGAGGGTTTGACTATGGACTCGGGCGGGGGGATCCGGGTCTTGCCATTGTCAGCAGGTGGCGGTGCCGCGAGGGGCATCCAGGCCCACATGCGTCTGAGGCGGTATGAAAGAGGGTTCGTGGGGGCGTTCTGCAAATAGAAATCCGCCACACTCAACAGCTGGTTAAGAAGAGTGGAGAGGGTACTGTCAGCTGACTGTTTGTCCTTGGTCCCGGCAACAGGTTGTGGCGCGGGCTGAGGTGCGGGTTGCGCGGGAGCCTGGGCCGGAGTGGAAGGTTTTGGTTGAGGCGCGGTTTCAGGCTGCGACTGGGTGTCCTGTGAAGCGGTTTCAGGTGGGGGCGTCGGCTCCGGTGCGGGTTCTGGCGTCGCTTCCTGCTGCGGAACCATGTTCAGATAGGTCATGAGCCCGCGCATGCTCGGCGCGTCCTCGTATTTATCCGCCAGGGCCTTGTCCAGGGCGTCGAGGTTCTTCTTGGCTGTCTCCACCTGATCCGAAGGCAGGGGCGGAGCGTCGTGCTGTTCCTTGAGAAATGTCTCAGTGCGCTCCTGCCACCAGGTAATGGCGTTCATGCGGCCACGCATGCGGCGCTTGGGGGGGAACATGGTCTCCCAGAAGTTCTCGGTCATATCCTTGATGAAGACCAGCGCGACGCTGAATCCCTCGAATCCGTGCAACTTTGTCAGGGCCGTGGCAAGATAGACAGCCACCAGCAGGTCCTTGGACTTGTCACTGAGGATTGTCACGCATAACGACGCGACCTTTTTCCAGTCCGTGCTCTCACCGGAGGCGCTGGCAATGGACAGCTTGTCGATCTCCTGCTGCAGTTCCTCGAATTCGGGTTCGTAATGCGCATCATCCCCGGCCGGTTTGTCCGGGCTGATGGGATTCTGACCCAGTTCGCGTACTTTCATATCGGCTCCTGGCGCCATGACGGGGTTGTCAGAATACCCAGGGCTCCACAACGACTTTGGGCACGTCGATGTGGCGGCGATGGAGCAACTGCACCACCGGATTCAGGCCGTCGATGGCGTAATTGACGATGATCTCCTTGATACCCAGGAGCTCGAGATCCTCCTTGCTCTCCGGGAAGTCGTCCGGGGAGAATATCCTGGTGCCGTAGCGGAAATCTTCCAGGAACTTGGGAAAGCCCATGCCCCCGGCATAGCGCCTGCTCAGGTTGAAGGTCTCAAACTTGATGCGGAACAGGGTGTCGCCGCACTCGTCGGGTTTCCAGGTGAAGGTCTGCTCCTGGGGATAGTTGAAGTTTTCCAGGGATTGTCCGCCTTTGGCGCAGTCCAGAGTGAGGATGGTGGCGTAGGGATCCTGGATGGAGTCGTCGTTGACGTCCGTGGGCAGGGCCTGGATGTTGACCTGGTATTCGGGCTGGATGATCTGCACCTCGGCACCGCCCTGCTCCAGGAAGCGGAACAGTTCGGTGTCCAGGGGGAAGCGCTTTCCAAAGGCCGAGTTGGCGAAATAGCCGGCCTGATTGCGTCCGAGGAAGGCCTTTGCCGGACCGTCCGTGAATTTCCAGGCGGCGCCGGTCTGCTTGTCGAAGAGCAGGGCCGGGAGCTTGCTCTCGGGCGCGTCGGAGATGGCCGCGAGCACGATGGAATCCCACTGGTTCTGGAGTTCCCTGGCGGCCTGGATGACGGTGAAGTCCATGAGGAAGCGCATGGGACCGCCCACGATGTCCCAGATGAAGAAGTCCTCCTCCGGCTTGGTGCTGAGCAGGTGCTGCAATTGGGTGTAGCTGGTGTAGGCTGTCTGGAAGGGCGAGTCGCCCTGGCTGCTGTCCGGTCCGGACTTGTAGATGCCCTGGGCCATGATCAGGGCCTTGTCGCCGCTCATGGTGGCGGGGAGCAGATCCTCCAGGGCCTGTTCATACTTGTCGTAGGGGTCCACGGCCTTGAGCAGGGTATCGCGAGTGACCGGTGCCGCGGCATTGTTCTGCTCCTTGGACGTGGAATTGGAGTTCCCCTGGGTCAGAGACTTCAGCAATGCCTTGCCCGTGTCAATGTCACTGAGCAGGGCCTGTTTGGTCTTGTTGACCTCATGCTGGTCCTGCATGGTGGTCACCGTGTCGATATCTATCACGGTCTTCACCCAGGCAGGGGCGTCGGGAAGATCGCCGATGGGTTTGAGTTCCCTGGCCATGGCCTTGAACATCTTGAAATAGGGGTTGGTGTCCGACGACATGGACGCGGCAAGGGATTTCCACTCGATATAGCTGCGCTCCCAGTTCTCGCCGTCCGGGAACTGGGTGGCGAAATCCCGCCACGTCTTGGCGTATTGATTGTTGTACCAGACCTTGAAGCTCTGCACGCGCTCGTCGATGAGCTCCTCGTTCTGCAGCGCGGATTCAACCTGTTTGAGAAATTCGAAGATGCGCTGGCGCCCTTCCACAGTGTAGGCCGCGGACACGCTGGCGCTTTGTTGGGGCGACTGGGCAGTGAGCCCCCAGAAGTCCTGCATTGTGATGTCGCTGAGTTCTGGCAGATCGCTGGCCCAGTCCACGAGCCAGTTGAGCTCGGTCCTGCGGGCCTTGAGCACGTCACGCAGCAGCCCCATCATGTAGCCGCGTTCGTCCGTGAGGGCTTCCTGACTCTTGTTCAGCTCGAGATAGGCCAGATACAGGCGGTCGAAGTACTCGGCCACCTCTGGGATTATCTGGTCGTCCACCAGGGAGAATACCCGCTCGTCCGGCATGGGGCTCTTCTGGAGCTGGGCCGGGCTCGCGCCCTTGAGTTCCGCGTCGAGCAGATTGATGCGCCCCACAAGGTGGGCGATATAGCGCGTCATCTCCTGTTCGGGGCTGTTCGCGTCCAGGGCGGCGATGTTTGTCCGCAGGGCTCTGTCCAGCCTGGCCATGAGCCCCTTGCGGAACAGCGTGCAGTAGATGTCCTGCAGGCGTTCCTGGGCGATGAGGCTTTGATGTAGCCCCATGCGGGGGAGGATCCAGTCCTGGTTCAGGATCTGCATGCGGAAGAGCTCCTCGCGGAATCTGTCCATGACGATGAGGTCCTTGCGCAGATCGTTGGAAACCACGGGCACGGTGTCGAAGTCCTCGATGAACTCTTCCAGGGCTTGGTTGTTCTTGATGTAGGAAAAGGATATGAGCGCGCAGAAGCAGAGGATTATGGCCATCACCGCGATGATGCCCATGTTGTGAGTCAGCTTGCGCCAGCGCACGAACTCCAGCAGCGGCGAGTAGAGGCGCCTGTCTCCTGGCAGGATGTTCGAGAAGAAGTCGTGCAGGAACAGCCCCTTGTGGGTGTCGGGACGCTTGGGAGCCTGGAGCTTGAAGTCCTCGAGCACCGTGGGCATGTGGGGCAGGGTGTCTCCCTCCTGCCTGCCGCTGCCGAAGTAGATTCCGCGCAGCAGCGGTGTCTCCTGGAACAGGTTGCGCTCGAAGAGCGCTCCCACGAAGCGGCGCAGCCCCGGCTTCAGGGAGCTGATCTCGTCCGGGAATATAACCAGGGCCGGGTCGGCCTCTGGAAATTTGGTGGACAGCCAGAGGCGCAGATCCTTGAGCCTCTCGGCGACGCCGTCCACAGCGTGCTCGGCCGCGAGGTCCGGGGCGAGCATGGCGGAGTTCATCCAGCCCATGGCCTGGTGCAGGTCGCCCTTGTGCAGCAGGGCGCTGAAGCTCTTCATGCCCATGAGCCGGTCCAGCTTGGTGACCAGCACATAGACCGGGAAGGTGGCTCCCAGCGTGCGCATGAGCTCGTCCACCCTGCGGCGCACGGAGCGCGCGGAGCGCACCAGGGCGTCGGCGTCGTCGTTGAGCAGGGAGCTCACGTCAATGGTTATGACCAGGCCGCTGATGGGCTCCTTTTTCCTGTACCTCGCCAGCAGGGTGAGGAATTCGCGCCACTCGTCGCGGTCCAGGGACTGGTCCTGGCTGGCGGCGTACCGCCCCGTGGTGTCCATGATCACGGCGTCGTCCAGGAACCACCAGTCGCAGTTCCGCGTAGCCGTGACCTCGTCCGCCGGCGTGACATCCGTGATGGGTGACTGCAGCCGGGCGCTGCGGATGGAGGTGGTCTTGCCCGTGCCGGGGGCGCCGATCATCAGGTACCAGGGCAGGGCGTACAGGGGGTTGCCGAAGCGGCTCAGGCTGGACTGCTTGAGCACGCGGATGGCCTCACGCCACCGTTCGTGCAGCTCTTCGGTGTTGCGCGCGCTCTGGGCGCGTTCAGCGTCGATGCGTTCGCGGTCCTGGTCTATGACGCGCTTGACGAACTGGCGCTCGCGCCGCCTCAGGTACCAACGCTTGAGAAACAGGGCCGAGAGGACGATTCCGAAAAGGCCCCCAAGTATTGCGGCCGCCAGCCACCAGGGCCAGCCCTGGGAATGGACCATGTAATAGCCCGCCGCCACTGCCAGGAGTACGAGCAGGATGACGAGGAAAATCTTGAAGGCTGCGGCGAGAATGCTCTTCATTTTGGGCTGTTATCAGTTTCCGGAGGTTGTGTGTTAGTGCAACGAACCAAAAAATTCGAGTAGTTGTATGTTCAGGTCGTTTTTGAAGAACATGTACAGCTGCGCGGCGATAATAACAGATATCAGCGGAATGAGCAGCGCGTACCAGTCAAAGGGGCGGAACTTTCCTTTCCGCTTCGCCTTGTCCTTGCTCCAGTAGGCGTCGGGAAAGAGTTTGACGCCGGAGAGGTCGTTCTCCCGCGCCAGTTCGCCGAGGACGCCGAACAGATTCTCGTCCTTCAGGGCCTCCAGGGCCTTTCGCTGATCCTCGGGGAAGAACCGCCCCCTGAAACCCAGAGCCAGACACAGGCTGTACACTTCCCGGATGGGTTGGTTCTTGGGACCGAGGGTCTCGAGATGTTCGAAAAATTCTACACCAGCGTTCGTGGTATTGAAGAACTCCCGCTGCAGTTGCGCCTTGCGCCATTCCGCCGTGCCGGGCCAGGATGATGTGAGGATGGTCTCGTCGATCCAGGCGCAGACCGCGAACTTGGCCTCCAGCAGGTCCTCGGTCTTGAACCCCAGCGCGCGGCCGCAGGACTCGGCCTGGGTGAGCAGTTCCAGGATGTCCGCGCGGGCCTTCTCGAGGCTGCGGGCCGCCTGATCCCCTTCCCGTATCATGTAGAGGGTGTAGGCGAACGCTTCAAGGTGGCAGTCGATCAGGCGCACGTATTCAACTCCTCAGCACCACGATTTCGGCGAACAGATCCTTGGGCGCGGTATCCCAGTACATGGCGATGTGGCGGCTCTCTTCGACGTCCCGCCAAAGGCCACTGTCGTTGTCGATCTTGAAATAGTATGCGTTGGCGCCGCGAGGCAGGCTCGATGGAGCCTCCGGGGAGTACTCCAGGGGTATGCCGGGCACGGCGCGGGCAATGAGGGTGGTGAGGTTCTGCACCGAGCTGAGCTTGACCACGTGCTTGAGGGAATCCTGTATCTGTTCCAGGTTCTCGGTGGTCCGCAGCACCAGCCAGTAGGCGTTGCCGGTGGTGAAGAACGTCTCGGGCAGCTCCGCGGAGTAGTACTCGCCGTCGAACTCGAGCCTGATGAGGAACTCGGGGCCGAGCATGATGCCTTGCAAAAGCCTGTTGATGAGCTCCCTGGCCGTGGAGAAACAGCCCCAGAGGTTCTCGTGGTCATAGGTGGGGAGCATGATACTGCCGTCACGGGATTCGCCAAAGGCGTTGACCCGCTCGGAAAACGTTGAGAGTTCGCCCACGAGCTGGCGCAAGACGCCGTATACCTGCCAGGGATGCAGGTTCGGGGCCTCGGTCTGGTGCTGGAGCAGAGGGACGAAGCGGTTGAGGGAGCGCAAGGCCAGGAGAAAGATCAGGTAGCGGATTTCCAGCTCAGCGCCCTGCAGATCGCGGGGGCTCTTGTAGTCTTCCAACTGGCGGCAGCGCGAGCCCACCATGTCTCGAATCTCCTTGATCAGGGAGTACAGACGGCTGGAGGAGCGGATGCTCAGGCTCGGAGGGATGAATGACTGGGTCAGTCTGATGTTCTCGCCATCGCGTTCCAACTGTGCGAGGGGCATGAGATGGTAGTTCTCGAGCTCATCGATCTCATTCTCCCAGAAGATGCGCAGCACGTGGCGCATGCGGCTGACCATGGCCGGGGGACCGTCCGCCATGGTGTCCGGGATTTCCTCCGGCTGTTCTGAAACCACAAACCTGGTGACAATGGTCTGGGGGGTGTTCAGATCCTGGACCTTGGTAACGTTTCCGCCCCCCGGATCGGCCTTGTGGAGGCCAACAAATACGTTGAAGGGTTTTTCGCTCTCCACCCAGGCCTCGTCAAAGGACCGGGACTGCAGGATGCAGTTGCCTGGAAAGACCGCGTGGGCGCCGTCCGGGAACAGGAACTCCCCTTGCAGGACCTCGAAAAGTTTGTTGCCGAAGCCGGGTTCGTTCACTTGCAACGCTCCCACGCCCCAGAGATATTGGAATCCGTAACGGGTGAAGGGTTCGAAACAGAAGCGGTGGTAGACTTCGGTAAGCTGGAAATGTTGGGGCTGCAGAAACAGGCCCTGATGCCAGAAGATGGGGGATTGCGGCTGCACCGTTACTCGCTCCCGACGGACTGGATGCCCGAGGGCCCCAGAAAGAGGTTCACCAAAAGTTTACCCGGCGTACGCACGATGTCCTCGGTGAAAATGCCCTCGTCGCGCTCCAGTACCGGTATCTGGAACAGCCGGGTGCTGCGCTCCGGCGACAGTTCGTAATAGCCGGCGGCCACGGCAACAAAGGTGGCCTTCTCGGCCCTGTCCAGGGCAAGTACCCTGTCCTCGCCGGGTTGCACTATGAGCTGCTGGAAATAGACCGCGGTCTTGTCGAAGTCCTTGCATTCCAGCAGTTTCTTGAGACCTTTCCCGGTCTTGGCCTGGTTGTTGAAACCGTTGGGGTCGCTCAGTTGGTAAACGCACAACACCAGGGTGTGCCCCTGGGCGTCGTACAGGTTGAGATCCTTGTCAGCCCTGAAGCGCAGCTCAAGGGAACCGGGAGAATAGGTCCACTGAGGGTTGGCCTTCTTGGGGTCCGGTGTGGAGGAACACCCTCCGTTGAATCCCGCGAAGAGTCCCAGCGGAAAAATGAGAAAACCCAGGCAAGCCCAAGCGCTCCACGGGGATTTGCGGCGCTTGCCCGGATTACGAACCCAGCTGCGCATGTTATTGCTCCAATGCCGCCCCCCGCGGCCAGATACCTTGTTCAACGTGATTTTCAGTAGTGCCAACATCCAAGAAAAAGTCAAGAGTTTTTTGAGTTTAGTGTCTTCCATTCTTGTGCGGGTTGGAATCGCCGGTTTGCGTGTTGTTGCTCAAATAGCGTACTACTTACCTATGATGCCGGAACTTCAGGAAAAGTTTCAATCCCAAGAAATATCGACCTGCGCCGTACCTCGCAGAAACGTCTCCACCGCGTCCGCCAGCTCCTCGGGCGCCTCTTCCTGGACAAAATGCCCCACGCTTTGCAGGCGAATTGTCTCGGCCCCGGGAAAGACCTGTTGCCAGCGCCGCAGCTCCTTTTCCCTGAAGGCGATGTCCTTCATGCCCCAAACCAGCAGGGCGGGCTTGTGGCGCAGGGCCGGGAGCCCTTGCCGGATCGTCCGCAACCAGGGAGTGGAGCCGATGATCTGTCCGGGGAACACGGAACACCCCTTCCTGTCATCTTCAAAGGGCAGAGCGCGAAGGTACTGCTCGTGAATCTCGTGGATGAGCCTGGATTTGTCGCCAAAGGCTCCGCGCATGACGTTATTGGCGAAGAAGTTCCTCTTGCGTATGAGCATCCGGCCTATGGGGCCACCCATGAACAGGCTGAAGACCAGATAATGCGGATCACGGTTCACGGGCCAGGCCCAGGTGTTCATAACCACGACCCGGGCGATGTTGTCCGGATGGGCCGTGGCGTATGCCATGCCGATGGGGCCGCCCCAGTCCTGGACCACCAGGGTGATGTTCTTCAACTCCAGCTCATGGATGAGGTCGGTGAGAGTTCCTGCATGCTCCTCGGGGAGATAGCTCCAATCCCGGGGCTTGTCCGAGAGGCCGAATCCGAGAAAGTCCGGGGCGATGCACCTGTATGCGGGGCTCAACCGCTGGATGAGCTTGCGGTACAGAAATGACCAAGTCGGGTTTCCGTGCAACATCACGACTGGGGCGCCGCTCCCTTTGTCGACATAATGCATGTTCCCCGCGGCTACCTGAAAATAGTGTGATTCGAAGGGGTATTCCCGGCGGTCCGGCCAGTCGCTCACATTCATGTCCGCTCCGGCGCTCACGTGAGCGTTGGGGTGATCGTTGTTGTCGAAACCGGTTTGTCCATGATGCACCACGAATGTTTCATCTTGAAGACCCCCGAAGCGGGCTCGGCGGGAAAGCTCGTGGCTGGGACCGGCATACGTCCGGAAACAATACGACTTGTATTGTGTACAGGGAAGCCTTGGCTCGCGCAAGTTGCGGGCATGCTTTTTCGAACACTTGTTTTCGGTCGTGAAAACAACTAATAGATAGTACTGAGTATAAAAGGCGAATATCCGGCCCAGTGACTGACCGTGACCGGAAACTTCCATGTCGGATCGGGTTCTCGATGCCTGAGGCGAATGACGGAACCGTTGTCAGGCCGTAATGGTCCACATAACAGCCATGTGTTTCGGGGAATCAAGGATTGTTCCTCGAGGGGCGGCAATATGAAATTGTTGAAAAACTCGATGTTCATTTTTCAAGTGTTGTTTGTTCTCGTCCTGTCACAGGCATGTCTTGCCCAGGAGCAGCAGAAAGAGAACAAGAAAGATACAGAGAAGATTTACACCTGGAGAGATGAACAAGGTGTGCTGCATATGCAGGACACCAAGCCGGAGCATTTGACTCCGGAGCAGAGCCGTATGGAGCATCGCAAGGAATATTTGGAAAAAAAGGTGTTGGGGGAACCGGTGCAGGATGGGAGCGCGCTTCCCGGGCGTGACACTGAGCAGGTGCCCGATGACCGGCAGTCCGCTCCGGTGGAGCAGGGGATGGACACCCTGGGGCGTCCCGGCGGTCTGGAGGGAGGGGCCGGAGACGTGGCGCGGTCCTGGTTCCTGGCTGGAACCTTCGGGATAGCCATCCCCGCGTTCGCGGCTCTGCTGTTATATGTCCTGGGGGGATATGTCCTCTACAGGGTCGGGAGTAAATTCGGCGTTGGCAAATTCTGGGGTTACCTGATACCGTTTTACAACGTGGTGCTGCTGTGCAGATGCGCGGAGTTGACGCCGTGGTTCATGGTGTTCCTGTTCTTTCCGATAATCAACTTGTTCGTGGCGGTCCTCATTTGGGGGAAGATCGCCGAAAGGCTGGACAAGAACATGGTGTTGTGGGGGTTGATGTGCGCCCTCCTGGCCCTGCCTGTGCTTGTACTCGCCTTCGACTCCTCCATGCCGGTGAAGAGGCGCAAGGAATCGGTGGCACCGGAGCACATCGCGCTTTGACATACGCGACGGTTGTTGGCGGGGGCGATATCCCCGGCTGCGCCAGTTTAGTTCCGAGTTGCGTCCGGGCAGCATCCGCGCATTTGGGAAATGGTACGGCGCGTCATGAATGCCTGCCGAAGGAGCGATCCGAAGCGGGCTATCGAGCGAACTGAAACCACGTTTTTACGGATTGCGATTCTCCGTGGACTTCACATGAATCCGCGGACATCACACCAACTCCGCCCATGCTATCCAGTTACGAGCCGCTGAGACTGTGGCGTACATTTCGGTTTCTCCACACCGTGTTCTGCACCCTGCGCAAGCGGGAGCGTTTTCTGCTGCTGCGCCCCCTGCCTCCTCGCGAACTGAGGGACTGCATCATCGACCTGGGCGTCAGCTTCATCAAGCTTGCTCAAGTGCTGGCCACCAGGGCCGACTTCTTCAGCACCGAATATCTGGCCGAACTCAGGACCATCCACGACGAGGTGGAGGCCATGCCCGAGGCCGAACTGGACATCATGTTCCTGCGGGCATTCGGTACGGACTCTCCGTTCACGGCATTTGAGAGGCGCCCCCTGGCCAGCGCCTCCATCGGCCAGGTGCACGAGGCCCGGCTGCCCGGAGGCGAGCTCGCGGCCGTGAAGATCAGGAGGCTGGGCATCACGCCCAGGGTCAGGAAGGACATCAACATCGTGCGCCTGCTGCTGGCCGTGTTCCAGCCCCTCTTCTCCCGCCAGACCAAAAATTCCCTGGACGCGGTGATCAACGAGTTCAGTTCCATGATCCTCAAGGAGGTGGACCTGTCCATCGAGCTCGAGAACCTCAAGACCTTCAGCGCCACCTATGCGGAGAGTGGTGTCATCTTTCCTCGCCCCTATCCGGAGTATTGCTCGGAGGATGCCCTGGTCATGAGTTTCGAATCCGGAGTGCGCTTCGACGACCTCGATGCCCTTGGCAAGCTTGGCGTGGACTTCTCCGCGCTCATGGAACGCCTGGTGGTGTTCTATACCGAGCAGATGCTGATCCATGGGTATTTTCATTGCGACCCGCATCCGGGAAATCTGATGGTTACCGGGGAGGGGCGGCTCGTATTGCTGGATTTCGGCATGGTCAAGCGGCTGCCCAAGCGGACGCGGGTGGCAATGATCGAGCTGGTGAAGTCGGCCAATGACAAGGATTTCGAGCTGTACATCCTGGCCTGCAAACGGTTGGGAGTCATCGCGGCCAGCGCGCCGGAGGGGCGGCTGCAGGAACTGGCGGAGCGGATGTTCTCCATTTTCGACAATGAGAGCCTGAGTTCCGCGAGCATGCAGGCTTTGGCCTTCCAGGTTCTGGATTCCATGAAGGATTTTCCGTTCAAGCTGCCTCAGGAGGTGGTCTACGTGATGCGTGCCTCTGCGCTGATAGAGGGGCTGGGCACGAATTTCATAGAGAACTTCAACGGGATCAAGGATATTCTCCCCATACTCAAGCGCAACCTGCCCCGCGCCCTGGGAGCCGAGGCAGGGCTTTTCCCCACGCTGCTGGACCAGGTGAGGGAACTGCCCCTGAGCATGCGCAGGGTCAGGAACATAATAACTGACTTGAGCGAACAGAATCTGCATGTAAAACTTGCACCCGAGACTTTGGATCTGCTGGCGGAGCGAATCCTGAAAGCGGCACGTCCGGCCCTGCGGGGGGGGCTGCTCGTGGTGTGCGGTTTTTTCCTGCTGGGGCTGGAATTTCCCTGGCATCGGGAACTCGCCGTGGCATTGTTCATTTTGGGCGTACTGAGGATGTTGTGGTCCATTAAGTGACGTGGCTTCCGGCTGCCTGCGGCATGCAAGGGGGCTTTGGTGAACCACGAGGAATGCTCTTGTGACATGGGAATCAGGTGCGGAAAATTCTTACACCGGTTTTCCGCTACGCGGTCAGCCTGACTGCGCGGGAAGTGAAATCCCGCTTGTCGTGCTGGCGGGTTTAATGGGTGCGACAATGTTGACTATTTGCTGCGCTCATTACCAAAGTTAGCCGTGGGACGATATGGAATGAAACGAATTCTCGTTGTGGATGATGAACGCGGAATCCGCGAAACCTTTTCCATTTTTTTGGAACGCGCCGGGCACGAGGTGTATCTGGCTGAGAACGTGGAACAGGCCAGGGACATCCTCGAGAGGCATCCCGTGGATGCGATGGTGGCGGACATCGTTCTCCCCGGGGACGTGGGACTCGATCTCCTGGTCGTGGTGAAAAGGCTGCAACTGCAGTGCCCCGTGGTGATGATCACCGGACAACCGACCATAGAAAACGCAACAGAGGCCCTGCGCCATGGGGCCTTTGATTTCCTCGTCAAGCCGGTGAAAAAGGATCCCCTGCTCCGGGTTGTGAACAAGGCCCTTGAATACAAGGAGTTGATCGACGGGAAACGGCGCCTGGAAGAGGAGAACGCCCGCTACAGAACCAGGCTCGAGGAACTTGTGGCCGAGCGTACCGCCCAGTTGACCTATGCCAACGCCCAACTCCGCCGCGTCATCGACGAGCGCTTGGAGGTGGAAAAGTCCCTACGCCAGAACAAGGAACGCCTCTCCCTGGCTATGGAAATCAGCGGAGCCGCGGAATTCGAAACCCTGCCAATGGAAGGGGGGGTGATTTGCGGAAAAAGCATGAGCGAGCTGAGCGGGTTCTCCGCTGAGGAGCTAGAGGCCATGTACGCCGACCACACGGCCATGATGGAACAGGTGCATCCCGACGATCGTGCCAGCCTCCTTAATTCCGGCCTGTACCAGGGAGCATCCGACGAGGTGGACATCACCTTCCGGTTCCTGAAGAAGAACGCCTCCTGGCGTACTGTCCGCGCCTTGGCCAGAGTGGTGGCCAGGGATTTCAAAGGGCGCCCCGAGCGGGTCGTGGGCGTGTCCATGGACATCACGGCCCAAACCCAGGCCCTCGAACTCATGCGGCAGCAACGCGACCTGGGCATCGCCCTTGGTTCGGCCGACACTCTGAACAGGGCCTCGGAGTTGACCCTTGAATATCTGATGCGCCGCGAGGGAGTGGAAAGCGGGGTGCTCTACGTCATCAACCAGCGCACCGGTTTTTTGCACATACAATGCCACCGAGGTCTTTCCGAGGAGATTCTGAACAAGGTCAGCAACCTGGGTCCTGAAACCATGCAGTATCAAAGCGTCATGGCCGGAGAGCCGGTCTACAGGGACCGGACCGGTATGGAAGCGAGGCTGGGTTGCAAGTTGAGTGACGACTTGTTGTCCATGGGCATGGTACCCCTGAAGGACAAGGACCATATTCTGGGAGCGGTTTGGATCGGGTCCAGGACTCACCATGGCATTCCGGAGCAGGAGCGGTTGGCCATAGAGGCCATCGCCTCGCAGATCGGGGGAACCATCGGCAGAATCAGGGCCCAGGAGGCGGTGAGGCTTGGTGAGGCCAGGTACAGGAACCTTATCGAAACCATTCCCCACGGCATCATTGAAATGGACCTCAAGGGCACCATCCTGTTCTGCACCGATCCCGTGGCCTCGAGACACGGTGTGCGTCCGGACGATCTGATAGGGCGCTCGGGAATGGAGCTGATGCGCTCCCCTCAGGAAGGGAGGAGACTCCGGGAGTTCCTGCAGTGGATCGAGCGGGAGGAACCCGAGCCCACCCCGTATTTCACTCAGGTCCGTCATATCCGCGGGCATTTCGTGGATACCCAGGTGGACTGGAACTACAACCGGGACGACGCGGGGCGGGTGGTCTCCCTGACCTGCGTGGTCACTGACATCACGGCAAGGAAGCGGGCTGAGCGGGCCCTGTTGCAGGCCCATGACGAACTCGAGCTGCGGGTCCGGGAGCGCACACGCGAACTCCACGCCGCCAGCGAGCAATTGCGCAGGCTGGCCGCAAGGCAGGACGAGGTCCTGGAAATGGAGCGCAAGCACATTGCCCGGGAAATTCACGACGAGTTCGGCCAAAATCTCACCGCGCTGAACATCGGCCTCTCCATGCTCGACCGGCTGGGTTTGTCCGAAGAGGCTCTGGGACGGGTGGAGCGCCTCAAGGAGAGCGCGCAGCGAATGCTCTCCACGGTGCAACGTATCACCCAGCAACTGCGCCCCACACATCTGGACGACCTCGGCCTGGCCGCCGCACTTCATTGGCATGTCAAGGAGTACCAAAAATTCACCGGCATCCGCGTCCACTTGTATATAGAGCCCGAAGATCCCAGAACCGGCTCCGATCAGAGCATCGCCGTCTATCGCCTGGTGCAGGAGGCTCTGACAAATGTCGCCAGGCACGCCGAAGCGAGCAAGGTGGAGGTGAGCCTGGTCGTGAAGAACGAAATGCTTGAAGTACAGGTGAGTGACAACGGTAACGGCATTGATCTGCATACACTGGAAACAGTGGACTCCTTCGGGATAATGGGCATGCGGGAGCGCGTGCATGCTTTGGGCGGAGTACTGGACATTTCGCCCACACCCCGCAAGGGGACGGTGGTCAAGGCACACATTCCCATGCTTTCTTGAAGGCGGGATGGTGTTTCCCGCAGCAAATGTAGGAATTTGGCTACAAATTTGCGCCTGATTCGACAACAGCCTATAAGAATGGCAAGGGGTTGGCCATGCATTTTCTACTCATTGACGACCATGCCGTTGTGCGTTCCGGAATTCGGGACATCGTCTCCATGTCCGTTCCAAATGCGCGTTTTTCCGAGGCTTCATGTGGAAAGGAGGCCATGGAACTGGTGGAGCAGAATGCGTTCGACATGGCCGTGCTCGATATTTCGTTGCCGGATGAGAGCGGCATCGACCTGATGCAGCGCATCCGTAAAAACCAGCCCGATCTGCCGGTGCTCATCCTGAGTATGCATCCGGAAGAGGGGTACGCCCTGCGTGCCATTAAGGCCGGGGCCAACGGTTATCTGAACAAGGCCTCGGTACCGGCGGAACTGGTGGGAGCCATCAACAGTATCCTGGAGGGGCGCACCTTCGCCAGCGAGAAGGTGACCCTGGAACTGGCCAAGGGCAGAGGCTTCATGCGCAACGAGAAACAACCCCACGAACTGCTCTCGGAGCGCGAATGGCACGTACTGCGCATGCTGGCCAAGGGAGACAGGCTGACCACCATCGCCGAGAAGCTTGGCGTGCACCCCAAGACCGTGAGTACCTACAAGTCCAGGATAATGAAAAAGTTGAACATAACCAACAACGCCGAAATCATGCGCTACGCCATAAACATCGGTCTTACGGATTTTTGATTGGCCCGGAAGAGGGGGTGGGGAGCATTTCCGCCAAAGAGGGCGGGCAGGACAGCGGCGAGTATTATCGATGCAAGCCAGAGGGAATCCAGACGCGGGGGTGGTTGCGGAAGCATGCAACCACCCCTTGTTCTTGGGCTACTCCCGGGTGTTCCCTGGGAAACCGGAATTGGCCCCCGTCCGGACCCGGGCGGCTTGACGCCAAGGGGGGCTTGCGCGTAGTCCTTAGCGGCTCTAACCACAAGGTCGGAAGCACGTCCTGTTCTTTCGAGAAAACCGCGAACAACCATGCATAAAGTAGCGATAACCGGAGTGGGCGGCATCACATGCCTGGGAAATGGCGCGGACGCCATCGCTGAATCCCTGCGCAAGGGGCGCAGCGGTATCGTCAGGGACGAGGAGCGCGAGAAGCTGGGGTTCCGCAGTTCCCTGACCGGGGTGATCCGTGACTTCGATGCGCAGGCCCTGTTGCCCAAAAAGAGCCGGAAGACCATGACGGATTTCGGCGTCTGGACCTATGCCGCGTGCCTGGAGGCCCTGGGCATGGCCCGCCTGGACAGGAGCGAGCTGCGTTCTCCGCGTTGCGGCCTGATCTTCGGCTGCGACTCCTCCTGTCTGGCGGCAGTGGAGCAGACCGATGTCCTGAGGAATCAGGGTGACACCGGCCGCATCGGCTCGGGCCTGATCTTCAGAGCCATGAACTCCACCGTGACCATGAACCTGGGCACGCTCTTCGGCACCCAGGGCGCCTGCTGGACTCTTTCCTCCGCCTGCAGCAGCGGAGGGCACGCCATTGGCCTGGCAGCGGACCTCATCGCCCTGGGCAGGCAGGACCGCATCCTGTGCGGTGGAACTCAGGAGATAACCTGGCAATCCCTGTGCAGCTTCGACGGCCTGGGCGCCTTTTCCACAAGGATGGACGCCCCTCATGAGGCCAGCAGGCCCTTCGACGCGAACCGTGACGGCCTGATCCCAAGCGGCGGTGCGGCCGCGGTGCTCCTCGAGCGCTGGGACTTGGCCGTGAAGCGTGGGGCGGACATTCTTGGCGAAGTCATTGGTTATGCCTTTTCCTCGGACGGGGAGCACCTCTCCGTGCCCGGCGGCGACGGGCTGGCCAGAGCCATGCGGGAGGCCTTGCACCTGGCGGAGTTGCGACCCGAGGATGTGGACTGCCTCAGCGCCCATGCCACCTCCACCCCTGCGGGGGACGTGGTGGAGGCGCAGCAGATAAGGACGGTTTTCCGGGGGTGCATGCCGGACGTGCTCTGCCTCAAGGCCCTCACCGGCCATGAGTTGTGGATGGCGGGCGCGTCCCAGGTGGTCTATGGGATCATAATGGCCAGGGAGGGGTTTCTCGCCCCGCATCCGAATCTTCGTACCCTGGATGCCGAGGCTGAGGGGCTTCGCATCCCCACCGAAGTGGTGCACCGGGCTCCCAGGGTGATGCTGTGCAACGCGGCCGGATTCGGAGGCACGAACTCCTGCCTCGTTCTGCGCTTCACAGCCTGAGGCCCCGAGTCACGTTCCTCCTCTTGGTGGAGGCTGGAAAGGACTTACTGCCCCTCTTCCCAGGATGTCATAATAGCAGACATATGAAGTACGATTTCGCAGTCATAGGTGCCGGCGCGTCCGGCATTGTCACGGCCCTGGTCCTGGCCGGGAGCGGCATGCGGGTGGCTCTCGTGGAGAGGGCGCAACGCCTCGCTCCGATGCTGCGAGGCTTCAAGCGTCAGGGACATCACCTGGACAGCGGCTTTCACTATGCCGGAGGCCTGGGGCCCGAGGGCATTCTGAGCGTCTATTTCCGCTACCTCGGGGTGGAGCGGGACCTGGAGGTCGATCCGAAGAACGTCCAGGACACCCTGCGTATCACCCCGCCCGGAGAGGCCCCCTCCATGGAGTGGGCGATCCCATGCGATATGAGACTCCCGGCCCGGCTCATGGAGCTGTTTCCGCAAGAGAAACAAGGAATTTCCGAGTATTTCGATGCGTTGCGCAGGGAGTTCGGCAGTACCCCCTTCCTGAATCTTCAGTCTTCGGGCCAAGGGGAGCGCTCCCGATTTCAGGACGCCACCCTTGCCCGGGTCCTGAAAGAATTGGTCAGGGACCAGGGCTTGCGCCGAATCCTCGCCCTGCCGCATTTCTACTATGGCATGACGCCGGAGCGCGTCCTCTTCAGCGATCACGCGCGTTATTCCGGTGCCTTCTACCAGGGCACACGCCGCATCAGGGGCGGAGGCGCGGCCTTGATACGGGCCTGTGAAAAGGCCCTGGACCGTCTGGGAGTGGACATCCTCACGGGGCGGAAGTGCACGAGCCTGGAGACATCCGCGGCCGGTATCCTCGAAGGGGCGGGGCTGGAGGACGGCGAGACAGTTCCCTGCAAGGGCTGCGTTGTGACCGCACACCCCAGGATCGCCCTGGACATCGCACCCAAAGGGACGTTCAGGCCCTCATACGTGGCACGGATCGCCGCGCTTAGGGAAACTCCCTCGGCCTGGATGCTGTTCGGCGTCACCACGGAGCGCATACACCTTTTGGAGCGGGGAGGGTTGCACCTCGCCACCGGCCTGGGCTTCCCCAAAACGGCGTACTGGCAAGGCCCCAGGGAGGAGCGGCAGATGTTCGCGGCCGTGGCGGGAAGCGCGGCACCCAAATCCCGGGAAGGGGCGCGGATCTTCGGCGTGATCCTTCCGGCGGCCTTCGACGAGGTGAAAGCCTGGGACAGCGGCGCTCCCGGACACAGGCCCGAGGAGTATGTGGAGCTCAAGGAGAGGGTGGCCGAGCTGATTGCGGCCCGGCTCCATGCCGAGGTCCCTGAACTCGAGGGGCGTTGGCGTAAGCTGGAAATGGCCGGCCCCCTGACCTTCAAGCATTATTCAGGCAGTCCACGGGGCAGTCTGTATGGTGTGCAGCACTGCCACGACGATCCGAGGATTCTGCCCCAGACCCGGTTGCAGGGGCTGTATCTCTCCGGCCAGGCCATTGCCGGGCCAGGGGTGCTCGGCGCCACTGTGTCGGCTTTTGCCACCTGCGGCAGAATATTGGGGCGGGACAGGCTCCTTGAGGGGGTGCGCAAATGCGTTTGAAGCGGGTGGTAATCACCGGGATGGGGGCGGTCTCGCCCTTTGGCCTGGGCGTGAACGCACTCTTCCAGGCCCTTCTTGCAGGTGAGAGCGGCGTGCGGGCAGCGCCGGAGTTCGCCCGGGTGAAGGGACTGGGGTGCCGCATCGGTGCCTTTGCGCCGGATCCGGATCCCGGGGCCATCCCTCGCAAGCACAGGCGCTCCATGTCGCGGATGTCCCAGTTCACGGTGCTGGCCTGCCGTGAGGCACTGGAGCAAGCCCGGGTTGACTCCGGGCTTCTGGGGTCGGGGCGGGTGGGGCTGGCCGTGGGCGCGACCGTGGGCAGTCCGGAGACGTTTCAGGAGTTCTTTACCGACTACCTGCGGGAGTACTCCCTGGAGTCGGTGAAATCGCAGATTTTTTTCAAGGTCATGGGGCACAGTTGCGCGTCCAATGCGGCCCTGGCCCTGGGCATCGCGGGCAGGGTCCTGGCGCCGTCCGCCGCCTGCGCCAGCGCGGGGCAGGCCATGGGACTCGGCTACGAGGCCATTGCCATGGGGCGGCAGGACATCATGATCTGCGGCGGAGCGGAGGAGCTGCATCCACTCACCACGGGCGCCTTCGACATCATCAACGCCGCATCCCGCGGATACAACGACCGCCCCCATGCTTCGCCAAGGCCCTTTGACCAGAACCGCGACGGCACTGTCTGCGGAGAGGGGTGCGGGGTTCTGGTCCTGGAGAGCCTGGACTCGGCCCGGGCGCGCGGCGCACCCCCCCTGGCGGAGATCCTGGGCGTATCCATGCTCACGGACGCATCCAACATCTCCAGCCCGAGCAGCGAGAGCATAGAGGCCTGTATGCGTCAGGCCCTGGATGACGCGGGAATCCGCCCCGGGGACGTGGACTATGTCAACGCCCACGCCACGGGAACGGAACTCGGGGACATGGCCGAGGGCCTGGCTGTGGAACGCGTGTTCGGCAACCGCCCCTTGGTGAGTGGTTGCAAGGGGAATCTGGGGCACTGCCTGGCCGCCAGCGGTGGGTTGGAGTGCGCGGCCCTTGTGCAGATGATGGCTCACGGGCGGGTGACTGCAACCTTGAATCTTGATATAATCGACCCGCGTTGCGGGAACATTAGACATGTAACCTCGGCCGTGGAGCATGATATCTCCGTGGCTCTCAAGAACAGTTTCGCACTTGGCGGCGCGAACACATCTCTGGTCATGGCCTCGCCGGGCCGTGTGGAGTTTTCAACATAATGGATCGAGAAACGATTATTCAAAACGTCAACATGGCCATGGTCGAAGAGTTCGAACTGAATCCGGAAGACATGAAACCCGAGGCCACGCTTTTCGACGAGCTCGGGCTGGACAGCCTGGATGCGGTGGACATGGTCATTGTTCTGGAAAATGCCTTTGGCATGCGGTTTCGCGAGGACAAGGCGCTTCGCGATATACGCACTCTGGATGATCTCTACGGCTACATTCAAGGCCGGTCCGGGGAGTCCCCGGCCGCGTCCTGATTTCGTGCCGTGGCCGGTGTAACGGTCCCTGGTGGGACCCGCTACGGCCGCTGTCCGCACGGATACGGGGCAACCCGTCTCGGGCTCCACGCGCGAGGCTTTGGAGCTGATGCACGTGGGTGAAAAGCTAGTACACTGTCTGGCCACACTTTACAGCCTGGGCTGCCTGCTGCTGGTCACACTGGTATTTCTGCCATTGTTTCCCCTGCACCACGCCTGGTGCCGCATGGCCCGGCGGATGTCCCACAGGGCCGCGGCACGCCATCTCATCTGGCTGTACGGGCGCTCCTGCGTCCTGTGCATCCGACCCTTGACGGGTGAAAAGATTCGCATGCCCGGGGCCGATGATTTCCCTTCTCCCTGCATCGTGGTAAGCAACCACCTCTCCATGCTGGACGTCTTTTTCATGAGCGCCCTGCCAACGAGCGACATCATGGTGGTGGTGCGCTCCTGGCCTTTTCGGTTGTTCTGGTATGCTCCATTCATGCGCATGGCCGGGTACCTGGACATCGAGTCCACGCCTCCGGAGCGTGTGCATGTGGAGATTCGGGAGAGCCTGGAGAAGGGGGGCGTGGTGATCTTTTTTCCAGAAGGGCACCGCAGCAGGAATGGCCGGTTGCAGCGGTTTCGCTCCGGCGCTTTCAAGTATGCCGTGGAGTTCGGAGTGCCCGTGCTGCCGGTGTGCCTGTCCGGAACCGACAGGCTGCTTCCCAGGGGCGCCTGTCTCATGCGCCCCGCAATGATCCGGGTCACCGCGCTGCGCCCGGTGGACCCGAAGGAATTCGAAGGAGAATTGGGGCACGTGGCGCTACGCAAGCACGTGAAGGCCATGATGGCCGAGGAATTGGAAGAATATCAAGAAAATATGCCCAACAACGTTTAGGAAGGGGGAGCGCGAGGGGGAAACCCTTTTTAAAAGGTTTCCCCCTCGCAAAGCGCCTTTCTGAATAGAGCCCAACAAAACGACATTGGACGAGAAAATGAGAGAGTGCGAGACCGCCGCCCCGGAAGCCATGGCCGCGTTGCAGGCCGGGTTGCTGCGCGCCCATCTGCGCTATGTCGCGGAGAACTCCGGGTTCTACCGCGAGAAATTCCTTGGGGCAGGATTTCGGGTGGAGGACTTTCAGGGGCTGGAGGACCTGGACAGGCTGCCCGTGACCACAAAGCAGGAGCTCGACGCCCGGAACCAGGAGTTTCTGTGCACTTCGCTCAGCCGGGTGGTGGACGTGTGCCTGACCTCCGGCACCACGGCGCGCCCGGTTTCCCTGCTCCAGACCCGGGAGGACCTGCTGCGGCTCGAATGCAACGAAGAGGCCGGATTCCGGACCGCCGGGATTACCGAAGAGGACAGGGTCATGGTCTGCGCGGCCATAGACCGCTGCTTCATGGCCGGACTGGCCTATTTCATGGGGCTGGTGCGCATTGGCGCGACCGTGATCCGCGCGGGCTCCAGCAGCCTGCCCGTTGCCCTCGAATTGGTGCGGGGGCAGAGGCCAACGGCCATCGTGGGGGTGCCCACGCTGATCAAGACCATTGCGGAGCGTCTGAGGGAGGAGGGGGACGACCCCGCGTCCATGGGCGTGAGGTCCCTCATCTGCATCGGCGAACCCATCCGGTCCCAGGATTTTTCCCTGTCTCCTCTGGGGCAGAACATCCACGAGCTCTGGGGTGCACGGGTGCACGGCACCTATGCCAGCACCGAGATGGCCACGGCCTTCACCGAGTGCGAGCACGGTTGCGGGGGGCATTTGAACCCGGAGCTGGCGGTCATAGAGGTATTGGACGAGCAGGGGCGTGCCCAGCCTCCCGGCCGGCCCGGCGAGGTTGTGGTCACCCCCATGGGGGTGACGGGCATGCCCCTGGTACGCTTCCGTACCGGCGACATGGCCGTGCTGCACAACGAACCCTGCGCCTGCGGGCGCACCACTCCCCGCCTGGGTCCTTTGCTGGGGCGCAAGAACCAGGTGCTCAAGTACCGGGGCACCACGGTGTTCCCCAACGCAATTTTCACGGTGCTGCAGGAGATGAAAGGCATTCGGGGGTATTATCTGGAGGTGCGCGACGAATACGAACTCTCGGACGATATCCGCCTGGTGGTGGGGGTGGAGGACGTGAACGCCCCCCCTGTGTCATCCGAGGCCGTGGCCGAACGCATCGCCGCAAAGGTGCGGGTGAAGCCCAGGGTGGAGCTGGCCGACGCGGAACGGGTGGCCCGTGTCATTCAACAACCTGACAAGCGCAAGCCCGTTTATTTTTTTGATTTCCGTGGGAAGTTCCGGAGCGGGAAAAAGGTGTGAGCAAGGACGACTTCAAACCCTTGTGGGGCAACGATTTCACCCCGGAGGAAATCGCGGCCTGCAAGGCCGGGGGCGGTTTGCTGACCCTGGAGTTGGAGTGCAGCCGGATCTGCAATCTGCGCTGCGTCTACTGCTACTCCTCGGCCGGTGTCCCGTTGCCCGAGGAACTGGCCTGGGACGAGATCCAGTCCGTGCTGGACCAGGCCAGAGAGCTCGGCGCCAGGCGCATCATCGTGCTCGGGGGCGGAGAGCCCCTGGCATGGGGGCGCATCCGTGAGCTGCTGCGCTCCATTCACCAGCGGAGCCTGGGCATCGACCTGTTCACAAACGGGACTCTGCTGTCCGCGGATCTGGCCCGGGAACTTTATGACCTCGGCGTGCATCCTGTGATCAAGATGAACAGCCGAAACCCGGCGGTGCAGGACTCCCTGGCCGGCCGCCAGGGCACCTTCGAGGCCATCGAGGCCGGGCTGGGGCACCTGGTGGAGGCGGGGTATCCGTCCCCCGGGATGCCTCTCGGCGTGCAGACAGTGGTCTGCCGCCACAATCTGGAGGAATTGCCCGGACTGTGGGTCTGGATCAGGGAGCGGGGCATGACCCCGTACTTCGAGATGCTGACCCTTCAGGGTCGGGCGCGGGAGCGCGAGGATCTGTTGGTGCGGGACCAGGAGCTGCGCAGCCATTTCGAGGAGCTTGCGCGCATCGATTCCGAGCGTTATGGAATGCGCTGGTTGCCACATCCTCCCATAGCCGGTCTCAGCTGCCGCCGCCACGAGTACACCTGCACGGTGACCGTGCAAGGCGACGTGCTTCCCTGCCCGGGAGTCAACATCCCGGTGGGGAATATCCGGCAGGCGCCCCTGCGCTATATCTTGCGGCGGAGCCCGGTGATCCGGGATCTGCGGAACATCCGCTAGACGGTCAAGGGGGTCTGCGCCACCTGCGACCTGGCGGCGGAGTGTTATGGCTGCCGGGGTATGGCCTTTCAGGCCACTGGGGATTATCTGGCTCCCGACCCCTTGTGCTGGCGACATGGTATGAACTCGTCAATAAAAGGATGACATTCATGAACGCGTCTCTCGCTTGCCAGGATATCGAGTTGCCCCTGGAGGAAGCGGACCTGCTGAAGCTGGTCCCTCACCGCCCCCCGATGTTGCTGCTTTCCAAACTGCTGGATGTCGACGTGGACGCCGAGAGCGGCGTGGGCGAGGCATTCTTCGGGCAGGGAAGCGTTATGCTCGACGCCAAGGGGCATGTGGTTCCCGAGGCGCTGGTGGAATTTCTGGCCCAGACCTTTGCCGCGGTCGAAGGATATTGCAGGGCCGTGAAGCGTCAGGCGCCCCCGGATCGTCCGGGGCTGCTCACCGCCATCCGCAAGGCCACACCCTCGGGCAAGGGGAGGGGCGGCGCCCCTCTCGTGGCCAGGGTCGCGGCGCTCGGCCATTACGCCGGGTTCACCGTTATCGAGGGACAGGTCCTGCAGGAGGGCGAGTTGTTGCTCACCGCGGAGCTCAAGTTGTATCAGTCGGAGGACGAGGAGTGATACGCGCGTACCCGGCACGTTTCCATTTCGTGCCGTTGCTTTTATTGTTGATGCCCGCCCCATGCCTGGCCATGGAGGGGGGTGTGTCCGAGGTCATTGAAGCCCTCCGGGCCGCGTCACAGGACGTGCGCACCGTGCAGAGCGACTTCACGCAGGAGAAGCGCCTCAAGGCGTTTGCCTCCACCATGCGCTCCACCGGGCGCATGTATTTGGAAAAGCCGGACAAGCTGCGCTGGGAATACCTGGTGCCCGGCAAATCCGGATTCGCGGTGAACGGTGACGTGGCCCTGCGTTGGAACGAGTTCGATCCCAAGGCCGAGCCCTTTGCCCTGGATGACGACCCCATGTCCAAGGCCGTGTCCCAGCAGTTGCTGGCGTGGGCGGGCATGGACCTGGCGCGACTCGGGAAACGCTTCGACATCAGCGTGGTCCAGGCGAACCCGCCGATTCTCGCGCTCAAGGCCAGGGACGGGAGGATGAGCGCCTACCTGAAGGAACTGCGCATCCACTTTGCGGCGAATATGCGCTCGGTTACAATGGTGGAGCTGTTCGAACCCGATGGCGACGCCACCATCCTGAGCTTCGAGAACACCCGGCTCAACGAACCCGTGCCGGAGAAGGCCTTTGATTTGTCGGTGAAATGAGATTCGAATATGGGTCGTTCGAGGGGAAACCCCTCCAATATACAAGGGTACGACGATATGTTTCTGCTCAAACACGTGCCTCCCGAGGAGGCAGAGGGCGCGGTGGCCGAGGCCTACGGCGTGATCCCGAAAAACGTCCCGGTACCGGAGCCCCTGCAGCTGTTCAGCGTCAGCCCGGAGCTCGCAAGGGTCCACGGCAACCTGATCCGCTACTTCGGCACCCTGGAACTGGACTTCGGGTTCTTCGCCCTGTTGCGGTTGGTGGTGGCCGATCTCTATGGCTACGACTACTGTGTGGGGCTCAACAGCGTGATCCTGGAAAAGGCCGGCGGCCTGAGCCGGGAGGAACTGCGGGACATTCGTGAGAACCCGGAGAACGTGCCCCTGGAGGAGCCTCAGAAGTCCCTGTTCCTGTTCGCTCTGCGCGTGGTCAAGGATCCGGAGAGCATCACGGAGGCTGATGTCGACGCTTTACGGGAGCTGGGATTCAGCGATTCCATCATCTTCGACGTGTGCTACCACGCCTCCATGCTGCTGGGGCCCAGCGTGCTCTACAAGGCGTTTCGAAGATGAGGGATTTGCGCCGCACTTGCTTTGCCCGGTGACTTCAGGTTAGTATGTTTGTTCTCCTGGGGGATGATATCATGCGCAAGTTTTTGAGAGTTTTTTTCCGGAGCTGCCGGATTCGGGAGGTTCTGCTCAGCGCCATTCTGCTGCTCATGGCCGTTCCGTGTTTCGCCGATGTCATGGACGACGCCAACGCCGCGGTGCGAGCCCACGAGCAGGGGCAGGTGCTGGAGGCGCTGGAGCTGTACACCCGGGCCATCGATTCCGGAGAGCTGCCCGAAGGCGACAACCTTCTGTCCTACCTGCACAACAACCGGGCACTCCTGCTGGTGCGCATGAAGCGCTACGACGAGGCCATGCAGGACTTCAACTGGGCGCTCGGGCACAAGAAGGACTACCAGATATTTTTCAACCGGGGGCGGCTGCATCTGCACCTCGGCGAGAACCAGAAGGCACTGGAGGATTTCACCCAGTGCCTGATGATCAATCCGAACTACAGGCGCGCCTTTCACGTCCGGGGTCTGGCCAAACTGAACTTGGGCGACATCAAGGGAGGGGAGGCCGACCTCGAACAGGCGCACGTGTACTTCCCCTACCTCAAGATGCGCAATCAATAGGGATTCACCATGCGTAAAGTCCTTTTGCTCTGCCTCCTGGTTTGCCTCGTGATCTGTCAGGCGGCCACTTCGCCGCAGGCCAGGGAGATTCGCGGCCTTCGCTTCGGCATGAGCATGAAAGAGGTGAAGCGGCTCATCGAAAAGCAGGACAAGAAGGTGGTGCCGGTGGAGATCAACTGCTCCATCCCCCTGGGGCTTGACTTCTACGACGGCCTGCCCGTGTTCACCAG
This sequence comes from Desulfovibrionaceae bacterium, assembly GCA_963674665.2. Taxonomy (GTDB): domain Bacteria; phylum Desulfobacterota; class Desulfovibrionia; order Desulfovibrionales; family Desulfovibrionaceae. Next base: position 54,361 of record CAXXPL010000008.1, read on the forward strand.
GGACACCGACATAATGCTGCTGGCCACCTATGGGTACGACGCCCTGTACTTCCACGACGACAAACTCATCGGACTGCGCAAGGATCTGCAGTATCTCGATGAGTTCGTCTCCCTGAAAAAGAAATATCCGACCGGGAACTTCAGCACCCACCGATTTCCCAAGGAGCAGAGCCTGCGTACAGTGTTCAGGATGGAGGATGGCGGGCAGTACGGCTTCACGAACCGCTATTTCGATTTCTACCTGTTCGACGACCAGGCTCGCCGCGACGCCATTTCCAGGGTTCAGGGGTCGTTTTGTTGGCACATCAAGCTGACCAGCCCGAATTTGCCGCGCTATCCCGCGGAGTACGCCCAATGCGTGCGGCGGGAGAGGCGCATGGACAAGTCCAAGCTCGGTGAGGATCTGGAACAGTGCAAACGTTTTTGCGCTCAGACGCCGGAAGTGTTCGCCTCGTCGGAATGCACGAACTACTGCCAGGAGGCTTACTCCTTGGCCCAGTGAGTCGATTCCGCCGGACGGCTCAGCTTTCGGGGGAGTATGACAATTCAGCCATCCGGATATTCGGGAGATAGCCATGCGTGTACAACACCTGTCGCTCGTCGCCGCCGTCCTGTTCCTGCTCTGCGTTGCCCAACCTGCCCGGGCGCAAACTCCGGTGGGGCAGGTGCAAAAGCAGAGCGGGGAATGCATGGCCTATCTCGGTGCGTTTCCCCATGACCTCGAACCGGGCGAGAATATTTTCGAGGACAGCACACTGGTCACCGGCGCTTTTTCCAAGCTGCAGTGCGTGTTGGCCAACGGTCTGATGGTGAGCATGGGGGCTTCCAGCTTCATGACGGTCGGCAAGGTGCGGCTCGAGAACGGAACCGCCACGACGCAGCTGTTCCTGGGGCCCGGCATATTCAGACTCCGCACCACGAATGCCGTGTCCGCCAACAGGGTGTCCCTGGTCACTCCCAACGGAGAACTTCGGGGAACCGGCGGCGAAGTGGGCGTGTCCATCTGGGCCGCTCGCGAAAACGATTATGACGTGCTCCTGGAGCAACTTCCCAACTTCGAGGTGGTGCCCGTGCTCCTGGATGTGGTGGGGCAGTCCATGAAGTTCGGTCAGGAGCTTGTGGTCCTTTCGAGAGGAAAGGGCGACCCCTGGATCATCGGGAACGCCCACGAGGGGGTGTGCGTGTACTATCCCCAGTCCGTGTACCAGGAATCGGGCAAGCCGCCCGTGGTGGGCAACGCCTCGGACCTGTTGCGCAGATGGCTCGCCAGGATAGAGCTGGACGACAAGGCCCCCCTGCCTTCGAATTATCCTGGAACCAGACGCAAATCGGCGCGCAAGTCCATGGACCTGATGATGAAGAGCAATCGTCAGAATTGATACCCGACCCGAGTCTGCTCGCGGCCACAACGCCCAACCACTTGCCATGGGATTGAGACTATGAACCAGATGCAAGAGCCCCGTTCCAGGAAGACCATCTCCAAGCAGATCGTGCTTCCCTTTTCCAAGTCCCTGGAGATCAGCTTCAACAGCTTGAAGATACGTTTTTTTCGCTCCATGATCACGGTGAGCAGCCTGATCCTGGCCGTGGCCTTCCTTTCTTTCGTGCTGGTGAACACGGATATCGCCAATGGCCTGCTGCGCGACGGCGGGAGCGCCGCCGTGGAGATGATCACCAAGGCGGGCTTTGACGTGGACCCGGTCTCCAACAGCGTGGGCAGCAGCGCCAAGGAGCGCTGGATCGTGGTGCTCTCCCTGCTGGTATGCGCCGTGGGCATCGTCAACGCCCAACTCATGGCCGTCACCGAACGCTTTCGAGAGATCGGTGTGATGAAGTGCCTGGGCGCCCTGGACCGCTTCGTGCTGCGGCTGTTCTTCCTGGAAGCGTGCATGCAGGGGGTGGCCGGCGCATCCCTTGGCGCCATTTTCGGAGCCTTGGTGGGCCTCGTCCTGGGAGTGCTCAGGTTCGGGTTCGAGTCCCTGGGGCACATCGCCATGGGGGAGGTGCTGGTTTCCATTGCCCTGGCCGTTCTGGCGGGATTCCTGCTCAGTCTTGCGGGAGTGCTGTATCCGGCCATACTGGCCGCCAGGATGCGGCCAGTCATGGCTCTTCGTTCCGAATATTGATCAATCCGGTCAGCCGGAGATTTGTCCCTCTCTCTGTTTTTGTTGAAACTTTTTTTGAATTGCGGTCATCTGACCGTTGAATCCAGAGATCGGAAAAGGTAGTGTCCGCCGTAACCAGTATGGAACAGGCCTTATGATAGATGCGATGCAGGCGCATCACCTTTACCGGGACTGGAAGAGGATTTCGATGCGGGCCTATGCGACCGCATGGGAGTCCATTCCGCGTAAGGCGCGCCTGTAATAAAGAGAGTCGAGTCCGACGCCATCTTCCAAGGAGAATACCGGCATGGCCCAGCAGGCTGACAACGGCAATGAACAGCGGCACACTATAGTGCGCGTCATAGGCGTCACAAAGAGTTTCAAGTTGGGCAAGGTCGATGTCCAGGCGCTCAAGGGCGTGGACCTGGAGATCTATGCCGGGGAATACATTTCCATCATGGGGCCTTCGGGTTCGGGCAAGAGCACCCTGTTCAACATGATCGGCGGGCTGGACAAGCCCACAGACGGCAAGGTGTTCATCGACGAGGTGGACATCTCCCAGCTCGACGCCTACGAGCTCGCCTGGCTGCGCAACCGCAAGATCGGCTACATCTTCCAGACCTTCAACCTCATCCCTGTGATGACGGCCCTGGAAAACGTGACCCTGCCCATGACCTTCGCGGGCATGAACGCGGAGGACGCCACAGAGAAGGGCATCGAGTTGCTCAAGCTGGTGGGCCTTGGGGAGCGCTTTCAGCACAAACCCCTGGAGCTCTCCGGAGGCCAGCAGCAGCGCGTGGCCGTGGCCCGCTCCCTGGCCAACGATCCAGCCATTATCCTGGCCGACGAACCCACGGGAAACCTCGACCTGAGCACCGGCGAGGAGATCATCGACCTGTTGCGCAACCTCTCCCAGGAGCGGGGCGTGACCATCATCTCCGCCACTCACGACCACAAGATGCTCAACGTCTCGGACCGCGTCATCTGGATCCGGGACGGCCGCGTACACAAGGTGGAGCACCGGCACGAGCTGGACATTTCCATCGGCGGCATTTCCGAGAAAAAGGGGGACACCCCCCAGCCAGAGGGAGCGGCCTAGACCATGCACCCATCGGCACCGCGTCTGTCGCTGTTACTGGTTCTCCTTGCCGCCCTCCTGCCGTTGCGCGCCTGGGCGGACACCCCGTCCATCCAACTTGAGGAGCGGGTAAGGGCCTTTGCAGCCCTGGAGGACCGCTCCACGGGAACACCGGGCAACGCCAAGGCCGCGAGCATGGTGGAGCAGGGCTTCAAGGACGCCCTCTCGGGAGTGGACGGCCTGATCCTGGGGCGGCACAGTTTCCGGGTGCCGGTCTACAAGCACGGCGGAAGCGGGATCGTGCTCCAAGGCAGCGGCAAGAAGGCCTCCCTCGCACCCATACTGCTCAACGCCCTTTCCTCCGGAGCGGCCAACAACCCCGGAGTCGAGGGGCGGGTCATCTACGTCGGCGAGGGCAAGCTTGCGGATTTCAACGGCCATGACGTCAAGGGCGCCATCGTGCTCATGGACATGGACTCGGGCAAGCATTGGCAGAACGCTCCCCTGCTTGGGGCGAAAGCGGTCATATTTCTCGACGACATAGGCAACAGGAACGAGGCCACCCGGGGCATGTTCGAGGAGAAGCTCGAACTCACACCCATAGATTTCCCCAGGTTCTGGATGGCCCGGGCCGATGCGGAAGAGCTCTTCGGAGACCCGAGGTCCATTGCCAGGGGCGGGAACGCTCCCCACGCCACAGTAACCAGCGAGATAGACTGGCGGGACGTTGTCACGGAAAACGTCTACTGCCTCATTCCGGGCAGCGACGAGAAGCTGGCCGGGGAACTCGTGGTTCTGGAGGCCTTTTACGACAGCACGCCCTTTGTGGCGGGCAGGTCGCCGGGGGCTGACGAGTCGAGCTCCATCTCCTCCTTGCTGGAGATCGCGGAGAATTTCGCTCTCAATCCCCCCAAGCGCACGGTTCTGCTTCTGGGAACCAGCGGTCACGCCCAGGCCGTGGCGGGCATGCGCGAGTTTGTCTGGGTCCTCACCATGGAGCGCGAGGACCTGGAAAAGCTGCTGAAGAGGCAGGGCGCCAGGAAAGTCGAGGCCGAACAGACCCTGAAGATATTGAAATCCGATGACCCTCTGGCCAATGTCCGCGAGCTTGGCGCCGATGACATCAAACTCGTGCGCCAGGCATTCGACTCAGTGATCAAGGGGCAGTTGGAGGAGGTCAACACCATGCTCATCCGGCTGCGGCTGCAGGCCGTGCCGGACAAGGACAGGATCCGGGAGCTCGCGGACCGCAGACAGTCCCTGCGCAGACTCGCCTGGGTGCATTCCAGCCGCCAGGACGAGGCTCTCCTGCCCCAGGAAAAAGAGATCCTGGATTCGCTGCTCCCCCTGGTCCTGGAGGAGCAACGGAGCGTGGCGCAAGACGCCGGAGAGCAGGCCGACTCCCTGGCCACCGGCCTGGAGTTGCGTGACCTCATCGGAGAAAAGCCTCTGGCCGCGGTGGTCAGCCTGCATCTCTCCAGCCATGGCGCCGGGGTGGGGCCCTTTGAAAAGGGCTGGCTCTACGATCTGGACAGCGATCTCAACCGCACCCGGTTCTTTTCCCCCTTGGATGAACTCCTGCGGAAGGCGGCGGGGGAACTGCCCGCCGACATCGCCCTGCATCTAAAAGACACCCTGCGCCCCAGCAAATTGCGCAACTGGCAGAGCTATTTGCCCGACCGGCCCGAGCTGGGGGCGGAGCCGGCGGCCCTGGCCGGTATGCCGGGATTCTCCCTGGTCACGGTGCAGGACTCCCGGGCCTATTGGGGAACCCCGGAGGACGTGCCCGGACGCGTGCATTTCGACAGGTTGAACAAGGAATATGCCCTTGTGGAGCACCTGGTTCAAGCCCTGGCGGACCGCGTCCTCCCCGACGTTGGCAAGCGCGGCAAGAATTTTTTCTGCACCCTCACCGGCCGGGCCAACCTGCTGCGCCACGGCGAACTCTTCCCTGACAAGCCCGCCACCGGGACCGTGGCCCTGACCTATCAAGGGGCGTCGCGTTTCTACTCCATGGTGGACACGGTCGGTACCTTCCGGGTCAAGGGGCTGATGCACCGGAAATCCACGGTTCACAAGGCCATTATCGAGGCCTTCCGTTTCGATGAGAACCACGGCCGGGCGTTCTGGGCAGTGGACAAGCAGGAAACCGGCAAGGACAACTACCGGGTGAAAATGCGGCGCGCGGACATGGAAACCGACCTGGTCCTGTTCCCCTGCGTGCAGAGCACCCTGTTCAACGCCATCGAGCCAAGGACGTTCAAGTACCTGATCTATCCGAACCTCATCGACGGGCGCACCGAATCCTCGCCCCGCCGTTACTGGTACAGCCGCCTGGATACCTGGTCTTCGACCCTGTTTTCCGTGTTCATGGAGCCGGGTGTTCCCATGAAGCTGACACTCTCCGACACCCTGCTGGAGCGCAAGCTGCTCCTGCTCAACTCCACTGAGAAGCAGCCCCAGGGCAAGGGCTTCATGATCAAGGACTGGCCCGTGATTCCGGCCACCGAGCATCAGGCCGCCGCCGACATGTGGCACCTGCTGCACCCACGCATCAAGACGCTGGAACTGCGCGGCATCGTGAACAAGAGGCTGTGGGACCTGGCCCGCAGCGGCGAGGAGGCCCTGGCCCAGGCGGAGCGAGACCGCGAGAACCTCAACTGGGCCGGATTCGCGGAGAAATCCCGGGAATCCCTGGCAATTGCCGGACAGGTCTACAACGAGGTCGAAAAGACCCAGAAGGACGTGCTCAGCGGCGTGCTCTTCTACGTGGCCCTGTTCGTGCCCTTTGCCTACTGCCTGGAGCGGCTGATCTTCTCCTTCGCCAACATCCACAAACGCATCATCGCGTTCTCCTCCTTCCTGCTCCTGATCATCGCCATCATCTACGTTGTGCACCCCGCCTTTGAGCTGACATACAGCCCGCTTGTGGTGATACTCGCGTTTTTCATATTGGGGCTTTCGGTCCTTGTGGCGTTGATAATATTTCTGCGATTCGAGCGGGAGATGAAGGCTCTGCAGCAGCGGTCCAGGCATCTGAACCTCACGGCCATGAGCAAGGCGGCGGCCTTTGGCGCGGCCTTCCTGCTGGGCGTGAGCAACCTGCGCCGCAGGCCCGTGCGCACCGCCCTGACCTGTGTCACCCTGATCATCCTGACCTTCACCATCATGAACTTCACGGCCGTGAAGAGCGTGCGCCAGAGCGGCTGGAGCACTTTCAGCGACAAGGCCAGCTACCACGGCATGTTCATGAAGGCCTTCAACTGGAAGGACCTGCCCCCGGAAGCCATGCAGGTGGTCAGCACCATGGTGGGCGAGCAGGGCGTGGTGGCGCCACGTGTGTGGTTCGAGATCAAGGACAAGACGCGTTCGCCTGTGGTGCCGGTTGAATTCAAGGGAGTCGAGAAGCAGGCTCGCGGCGTCCTCGGCCTGAGTTCCAAGGAGCCTCTGGTCACCGGCCTGGACAAGGCCCTGAAGGCCGGGAGATGGTTCACCCCCCGCGCCCGGAGGGAGATCATCCTGCCCGAGGGCATGGCCAACGATCTGGGCGTGCACCCCGGGGACAAGGTTCTGATCTGGGGGCGGCATCTCACCGTCGTGGGCATCATCGATGACAACGCCCTGGAAGAGCGGCCGGACCTGGACGGCGAGGCCATGACTCCCATCATCTACCCCTCAGAGGCCGACACCTCCCTCAGCGACGTGGAGGCCGAAGCCATCGCCGAGGGCGAGGACGTGGTCGCCTACCAGAGCCGCTATCAGCATCTGCCCGCCAAACAGACCGTGATCATTCCGGCCAGGACCCTCATGGCCCTGGGCGGGAGCGGCGGTTGGTCGGCCGGAGGCGGCAGGCTCAAGGGCATGGCCATGAAGCTTGCCCCCAAGGAGGAGCGGACCCTTAGCCAGGAGGAACTGGGCGCGCGTTTCGGGCTGCTGCTGTATCGCGGCGGCGACAACGGCACCAGCGTGTACTACTCGGCGGACTCCTTCAAGTACAGCGGCATGGCAAACATCGTCATTCCGCTGCTGCTCTCCGCGCTCATAGTGCTCAACACCATGATCGGCAGCGTTTACGAGCGCAAGGGCGAGATCGCGGTGTACACCTCTGTGGGACTTGCGCCGTCCCACGTGTCCTTCCTTTTCGTGGCCGAGACCCTGGCCTTCGGCGTGCTCAGCGTGGTGGTGGGCTATCTCCTTGCCCAGGCCGCGGCGGTGCTTCTGGCCGGTACGCCCCTGTGGGCGGGAATGACCGCCAACTACTCCTCGCTGGCCGGTGTGGGCGCCATGGTGCTTGTGCTCGGCGTGACCCTGCTCTCGGCCATCTATCCATCCAGGGTGGCGGCCAACATCGCCATCCCGGACGTGAACCGCTCCTGGACCATGCCGGCGGCCAAGGGCGACCTCATCGACACCACCCTGCCGTTTCTGATCAAGGTATCGGAGCAGGCTTGCGCCGCGGGATTCCTCTCGGACTATTACGAGTCCCACCGGGACGTGTCCCATGGCCTGTTCTCCACGGATACGCTCTCCTGCGGCTATCTGCAGGAGCACGAGGCCGCGGCCGAGACGCCACCACAGGCGCACTCCCTGAACGTGGACTACAACGTGGACAGCTGCCTGACCATGGCCCTGCGGGTCTGGCTGGCGCCCTTTGACTTTGGCGTGCGGCAGCGGGTGGAACTGATCTTCTGCCCCTCGGACCTGTATGGCGGGTTCCGGCAGATCAAGCTGCGGCTGCACAGGGAGGCGGGGGAGCGCACGGTCTGGCACAATCTCAACCGCACCTTTATCAATGATCTGCGCAAGCAGCTTCTGGCCTGGCGTTCCCTGGATGCCGAAGCCCGGGAGCGCTACGAACAGGAGTTCATGAACATGTTCATCGGCGCGCCAAAGGAGTTCACCCAGGAGGGTGGGGAACGATGACCACGAGAATCCGTTTTCGCGCCATCATCACCGGGCTGGTGCTCGGGCTGGTGCTCTGTGTCGCCAGCCCGATCAACAACGCCTACCTGCACAATACGCCCCTGGGTGGGGGGCACTTCCCCCTGGCGCCGTTTTTCATCACCGCCTGGCTGTTCGTGCTCTCGGCCTTCACTGCCCGGCTGCTGCGCGGCAAACCCATCCTCAACGGCCTCGAGATCCTGGTTGTCTGGCTGATGATGGTGCTGGGCACGGCCATCGGCTGGAGCGGTTTGGTGGAGACTTTTTTCATCAACATCACCGCGCCCCAGTATTTTGCTAAGGACGCCTACGAGTGGACGCAGAACCTTAAGCCGCTGCTTCCGGAAGCCTGGTACCCCCGGGACGCCGCGGCTGTGGAGGCCCTGTATTCGGGCATCGAGGGGGGGAAGGCCCTGAGCTGCGGCGAGATCCTCTCGCGTATCTCCTGGGGTGTGTGGCTGCCGCCCCTGTTCCTGTGGGCCGGATTCATCCTGCTGTGCTACGCCGTGATGATCTGCCTGGTGAACCTGTTCGGCAGGCAGTGGGTGGTGAACGAGCGCGTGAACTTCCCCCTGTTGCAGGTGCCCAACCTGCTGGGCGAAAGCCTGGAGGCCGGGGAACTGGGCAAACTCATGAGCGACAAGTTCCTGCTCATCGGCATGTTCATGGCCATGGCCCTGCAGGCGGTCAACGGCCTGAACTTCCACTACCCCTCGGTACCGCAGATTCCCACGCAGATCCTGGCCGGGACCTATTTCCCCAAGTTCGGGCTCTTTTCCGGGTTCTACCACCTGAACATCTACATCGTGCCCGCCTTCATCGGCTTCGCCTTCCTGGCCACCCGGCAGATATCCTTCAGCTTCTGGTTCTTCCACATCCTTGCGCTGCTGTTCTTCGGCATCCTGGCGGTGTTCGGCCTGCAGTATCCTGAGGCGGCCATGGGCGTGACCTTCGGCCCCCTGCTGGCGCGGCCAGAGGAGGCCCAGGGAATCGGAGCGTATCTGGTCTTTTTCCTGTTCATGCTCTGGCTGGCCAGGTTTCATCTCACCTCGGCCGTACGCGGCGCCTTTGGGATGAAGGGGGGGCCCGCCCCCCTGGATGGAGAGGAGGGCAAGGCCGAGTGGATGCCCGCCTCCTGGTCCTTCTGGGGCACCGCTGTGGGCCTGGCCGTGCTGAGCGGCCTGTTCCACCACCTGGGTGTTCCGCTGCTCGGCGCGCTGATGCTGCCCATCCTGTTCTTCATGGTGATGCTGGTGGCCAGCCGCATCGTGTGCCAGGGCGGTTTGCCCTATTTCACCATCACCGCCGCCCCCACCGATGGAATGACCGGCATGTTCGGATCGCGGTTCCTGGGGCAGGCCGGGCTTCTGGCCGCCGTGGTGATGCAGAAGGTGCTGTTCGTGGACGTGCGCGAGTCCATCATGCCGTCCCTGTTCCATGGAGCCAAGCTCGGCGAGCGCGCCCGCAACCAGCGCATGCTGCTCCTGGCCATCGCACTCATCCTTGTGACGGCCCTGGCCGCGGCGTTCCTCGGCCTGCTGTTCTACGGCCACAAGTATGGGTTGCGGCAATTCAAGATGGACTGGGCCACGCAATCCACCCTTGCCGTGTACGAGAGCGCGCAGCGGCTGCTGGACGCGCCCACCGGCCCCAACACCTGGATGCTCGGATTCGCGGGTCTCGGCGCGGTGATCATGCTGGTGTTGGTATTCCTCTATTACCGCTTCAGCTGGTGGCCAATCCACCCCATCGGCTATCTCGCCGCCTACGGCTTCGGCATGCGGATCCTCTGGTTCAGCTTCCTGGTGGGGTGGCTTTGCAACCACCTCTGCCTGCACTACGGCGGTACGGCGCTGTTCCGGCGCATGCGGCTCCTGTTCATCGGCCTGATCATGGGGGATTTCCTCATGGGCGGAGTATGGGCCGTTGTGGGATTGTTCACCGGCTCCAGTTACCAGGTCTTTCCATTTTAACCAGTATTCAAGCGCAGCGCGTGGGCCAGCATGTACGACGACAAGGAACTGAACGAATATAGAAATCTCCTCAAGCCGCCGGAGCGGTTCGAGGAGGGGTTTGACTGGAAGACCATTGTCGGCGCCATATTCATCGGCTTCCTGATGATGCCCGGCAGCATGTACCTGCAGTTGGTCATCGGCCAGGGCATCGGCCCGGCCGCGCGCTGGGTCACCATCATCCTGTTCGCCGAGATAGCCAAACGCTCCTACACCGAGCTGAAGCAGCAGGAGATCTTCCTGCTCTACTACATGGCCGGGGCGGCGCTGGCGTCGCCGTTCCAGGGCCTGCTATGGAACCAGTACCTGGTGCAGTCGGACGCTGCCAAGATGCTAGGCCTGGCCGAGTACATCCCCTACTGGGTGGCGCCCGCGGCCGGGACCGAATCCATGCTGGAGCGCACCTTCCTGCACCGTGACTGGCTCATACCACTGCTCCTGATCTTCGGGGCGCAGCTCATTCAGCGCGTGGACCACTTCGGACTGGGGTACGCGCTCTACCGCCTGACCTCGGACGTGGAAAAACTGCCCTTTCCCATGGCCCCTGTGGGCGCCCTGGGCACCATGGCCCTGGCCGAGAGTACCGAGGACAAAAAGACCGGCTGGAAATGGCGGGTGTTCTCCATCGGCGGGGTCATAGGCCTGCTCTTCGGGGGGCTCTACGTGGTCGTGCCGGCGCTCTCCGGACTGTTGCTCACCGAGCCCATACGGCTCATCCCCATCCCCTGGATCGAACTCACCCGGCACACCGAGAACATCCTCCCGGCCGTGGCCACGGGTATCCAGCTGGACCTGGGGCTGGTGTTCATCGGCATGGTCCTGCCATTCTGGGCGGTCATCGGCGGGCTGGTGGGACTGCTCATCACCTTTGGCGCAAACCCCATCCTCTACGAGCACGGCATCCTGCACCGCTGGCACCAGGGCATGGAGACCGTGGAGACGGTATTCGCCAACAACTTCGACTTCTACATGAGCTTCGGCATCGGCCTGGGGCTCTCCATCGCGGTCATCGGCATCTGGCAGGTGGTGCGTTCCTTCCGCAAGGCCGGAGGGGGGCACTTGGACTTCAGCCTGCTGTTCAACCCACCCAAGGGGCGCGGGGACATCAACTTCTGGGTCTCCATAGGCATCTACGTGGCCGCCACCATCGGCTACATCCTGCTCTGCCTGTTGCTGGTGCCCAACTTCCCCTGGATATTCTTCGCCATTTACGGCTTCGTGTACACGCCGCTCATTTCCTACATCTCGGCACGTATGGAGGGCGTGGCCGGCCAGTTCGTCAGCCTGCCGTTGGTCCGGGAGGCCAGCTTCATCGCAGGGGCCAAGTACTTCGGCTACAGCGGCATCGAGATCTGGTACGCGCCCATCCCCATTCACAACTACGGCGAGGCCACGGTGCAGTTCCGGCAGATCGAGCTCACCGGCACGAGCCTTCGCGGCATCATCAAGGCCGAGATAGTGGTCTTTCCGGTGGTGGTCATCGCCTCGCTGCTGTTCTCCCAGTTCCTCTGGCGGCTGGCGCCCATACCCTCGTCCGCCTACCCCTATGCCCAGAAGCTCTGGCACCTGCAGGCCCTGAACACCCTGCTCATGCAGACATCGACCCTGGAGGGCAACTCCCTGTTCTACCAGGCACTCAACGGCACCTATGTGGGCGCGGGCATGTTCTTCGGCTTGATCACCTACGCGGTGCTGGCTGTGTTCGGGCTCCCGGTGCTGCTGATCTACGGCGTGGTGCGAGGTCTGGGGCAGAGCACACCCCACGGCATGATCCTGGAAGTGCTGGGAGCATTGCTGGGACGCTTCTATTTCCACAAACGCTACGGCAAGATGTGGCGGCAATACGCGCCCGTGCTCCTGGCAGGGTTCTCCTGCGGCATGGGCCTGGCAGGCATGTTCGCCATGGGCTGTACCCTGATCATGAAATCCCTGGGCAGATTGGCGTATTGAGTGGGAGAGTACATTTTATGTTATAAGTATTGAATGTAGTGAGGTTCTTGGAAAGAAGCGGGGAAATACCTATGGGAATAGTTATGTATTGGGTTAGGAACGTATTTGCGAATAATTATGTTTATGGGTGATAACGGGATGTTTAGGGACAATACTGGCAACAGTTTTGCTACCTTTTTTAAATTCCAGTCCAGAGAAGCAATAACTTTCTCAGTATGTAATTCTAATTTCATTTCGAAATTGCGTTAATTATCCATGGCCATGCGACAATTGACCTGACCCGTTCGTGATCAGCTTCAATGATTGCGAGTGAATTGGCCAGGTGCTCATCAAGGCTGTCGAGCCCATCAAATACCCTGTTGTGAAAGTATTTCTCTTTAACCTCATCCCAAATATGCTCAACAGGGTTCAGCTCTGGCGAGTATGAAGGCTGGATGACAAGTTTGATGTTTTCAGGGATCTTTAGTGAATGGCTTTTATGCCATCCTGCACCATCAGCAATTATGAGAATTCGTTCGTTTGGTTCGCGTGAACTTACCTCGTCAATGAATATTTGCATACAAGCCGTATTGACATAGGGAAGCATGAGACTATCCATACTCCCGTCTTGAACGCTGACAGCTGCGTAGGCATACGTATACTGTTGCGAAACCATAGTCCCACATACCAGCCTCTCAGGCTTTGGGCACCAACAACGTCTTGTCTCTGAGATCAGTCCAAAACGCGCTTCGTCCTGAAACATTACCCTGAGTGGCAATTCATCTTTCCACCCACAAGTTGTTGTCGCGATCAGCTCTCCAAGTTTTTTTTCCAAGCCTCCTGCGCTTCGACATCAGCGGCAACATGTCGTTTGTCTGACGCCAACTTTCTCCAGCCATGACGATGCAGTAGATTATAAGCCGAAGACAAAGCGACTTTACGGCCGAGTTCAGCCTCCAGGGCCTGATGAATCTCTGCAACTACGAGGATGCCTCCCTCTGTCGCCTTCGCCAGAAAAGGTTCTAGAAAAACTTTCTCAGCCTCGGGAGTAAGGTTTTGTCGATGTCTTCCACCTTTTCCTGGCTTTTCATGAGCCGTCAGCTTGCCAGCCTGAATGTAATCAGTCCTTGCTTTTGTAGTCCATCGAACAGAACGACCAATGAGATGAGCGGTTTGCTCTATCGATAACTCAATTTCTAATGGAAAAATAAGGGCTTGAAGCTGGCGAAGCTCATCAGCGGAGCGGACTTTTGCCAAGTCACGCTTGGCTTGATCAAGTAGTTCGGTACCTTTCGGTGGGCGTGCCATAATGACCTCCTTGTTGAAGGTCATTATGGCATATTTGAATTAGAATTAGAATAAGACAGTGCCTTCTAAATTACAATATTAAAGAGACATACATTAGGTTGCCATAAGCTGGAATGCATTTTGTTAATAAAAGGGCAAGATAGAATAGATAAAAGGGGGAGCGCGAGGGGGAAAACTTTTCAAAGTTTTCCCCCTCGCGACGTTTCTTGAAAGCTGTCTTGTCAGTTCGTCACTTTCCCACCTGCCGTACGGTGTAGCCCTTGCGCTCCAGCAGGGTGGGGATGCCCTTGGGGCCCACGAGGTGTCCGGCGCCGACCACCACGAACACGGGGCTGGAGTCGTCGAGATATTGTGAGATGCGCTCGGACATGGACTTGTTGCGGTCATCGAAGAGCCGTTTTCCGAACTCCTCGAACTCGGGGTGTTTGTTCAGTTCCCGGAATATCACGTTGTACATGCCCGAGGCGTCGCCCCGTGCCCAGTTGGCGCTGAGCTCCCCCACCACGTCGTTCTGACGTTCGAGTTCCAGCAGCGTGTAGTAGAGGAACTGGTCCGGGTCCTTGTCCGAGGCGTCGGCGAGGATCTGCAGGGTCTTTGCCATGTCCTCGAGCTCCAACACCTTTTTGCCGGTGATGCGCGCCCTGTTCAGGAAGTGGCGGTCAATCCCCTGGCTCTGGTCATAGCCCATCTGCTGCAGCTTCATGCTCTGCAACTGGGTGGCCACCAGCCAGGGGCGCATCTGCATGAACATCATGTTGGAGGGGCCGGCGAACTTGCCGAGCATCTCCATGGTGCGCTCCGAGATATGTTTTTCCAGAGAGTCCCCCACCGGGTACATGCCAAGCCTCGCCACCAGGGATTGCAATCGCGCGGCGTTGCCTTCCACGTCCGACTCCACGGCCAGGGCGTCGCACTGGTCAAAGGCCTCTTCGATGCGGCCATCCAGGGGGTAGATCTCCTTCTTGGCGATGTGCATGGAGCCGAGCATGAACACGGTGTTTGTCTTGGAGACTACTTTCCACATAAAAATTGGACCTTTGCCTTTCGGGCCGCTCGCCTGTGGCTGCCGCGGCGTTTCGAGGCGCGGTTTACCGGGTTTGGAAGATTTTGCCGGAGACTTGCTCCGCCTCTTGTCTGAAAAGTGCAGGACTCCGGAGTTGTCCGTCCAGGTGTGGACTTTGGCCTGCGCTGTGTGTGGAAGGAGCGGCAACGTCCAGCAGACGAGGACGAGAACGAGGGTGCCGATGATGCGGCTCATGTATGGTCTCCTTTGCCTCGGGCGCGGCATGGCGCCCCCCTTGGGTTGTACGCATGGAATCCGCGCCGGTTGAAGCGGAGCAATGGAACACACCATCATGAGTTGCATTGTGTAGCGCACTCGGGGAAGGGCGTCAAAGCTGATGTTTCAATTTCGTGACGGATCACGGGATGGGGTCATCAGTTTCATGAAGAAAGCCACTGTCCGCTCGGCGTGGTTCGCCAGTTCCTCAGGGGTCGGTGCCGCGTGCAGCCCTATGAGCACACGCATGCGCTTGGAGAGCAGTGTACTGATCAGAAATGTGACCGCATACTCCGGATCGTCGGTCTGAAAGCGTTCGCGGACGAAATCCTCCAGGCGTGCCTCGGTTTTTTCCGGCCCCAAGGCGAAGTAGGCACGGGTCATCTCCGGTGACTCCGGCCCCTCGGACAGCAGGAGGCGGATCCCGGCAAGATGGGCCTCGGACATGTGTATTTTGAGAAATTCCAGGGCAAAACGGCTCAGCGCCTCGTGCGTGTCCGTGCGCTCCAGCTCCAGCAGAAATGTGGCCGTGCCCCCTTCCCGTTGGTTCTCAAGAGACGCCCTGAAAAGCGCCTCCTTTGAATTGAAATACCTGTAGACAGTCTGCTTGGTGACCCCGGCATGCTGCGCGATGGTGTCCATGCTCGCGCCGGTGTAACCGTCGGTGCGGAAGACCTCCTGAGCGGCATTGAGAATGGCTCTTCGCTTTTCTCCCTTTTTCTGCTCGACTTTTTTCATGGGATCTCCGAGAGTTAAAAAAGATCATACTGGTAGGTATGATTTTCTTGACAAGATGATCCGTCGTTCCTAAAGATCATACCGACAAGTATGATTCTTTGCAAGGAGCGAATTATGACCACATCGTTAGTATCGGCAATAGGTTCTGTCAATTCTCGGGACAAGGGGAGACTTGCCGCCCTCACGGGGGGAGTGCTGCTCAGTTTTGATTCCGTGTTCATCAGGTTGTCTGGAACAGGTGGCATTGATACCGCGTTTTTGTTCGGAGTGTTCTCGGCGATTTCCATGTTTTTGATCATCCACGTCACCGACCCGCGAGGGATCAGGGGCACGTTGCTGGAAGGAGGGTGGCCCCTGGTGGCTTCGGGGCTGCTCATAGTCGGGAGCGCTTCCACATTCGTGTTGAGCATCAAGCACACCTCTGTGGCCAACACGGTGTTCATCATGAGCGCGAGACCTGTGATCACGGCCTTGGTATCCTGGATCCTCCTGCGGGAACAAACGAGCAGGTCGCTCTGGTGGGCCATCGCGGGCGTGATGCTGGGCATCTTCATTGTGGTCAACGGCTCGCTGGAGGGGGGCAATCCGCTTGGTGACGGCCTGGCCATCGTGACGGTACTCTGCCTTGGGCTCAACGGAACACTGTGGAGACGGTACAGGGATATGAGCAGATTCGCGGTTGTCGGCCTGGGAGGCCTTTTCACGGCGATGGTCATGTTCATTCCCGCCTCTCCGGCGAGCCTCTCCCCGCACACCTGGCTGATCATGGGGTGTATGGGTGTGCTTTCAGCGCCCCTGGGTCGTGTGTTGAACGCCCTCTCGTCCCGTTACATTCCCGCGGCCGAGATGGCCACCATCACGCTGATAAGCGCGGTCCTGGCGCCAGCGTGGGCGTATCTGTTCTTTGCTGAGCGCCCCCCTCTGAATACCATGATCGGAGGTGCGGTGATTTTTCTTTCAATCGCATCCTATCTCGTCAGAACCGGAAGGAGGAATGCCGGGGCAGGAGCCTGAAGGGGCGGGCAGACGAATACTAGAGCCGTTCCCGCTTGTTCGGGGAGCAATATCCACCACGACTATTGATAGTCGCGGGAAGAAGTGTCCGGGGAGAAACCTTTCATCAGAAGGGCTCCTCCCCGGTCATAATCCATTAACGAGCATGAAGCTGGATTGCAGCACCCCAGAAGATGAAAGATACTAGAAGTGAGACGGCGGTTTGAGGTCGATCTTTTATATGGAGGTTTTAACCCCGTGTTTTAACGTGACCCGCGTTTCCCTGTCGTACCCCGGAATGCCTCTTTAAGAGCGCACAGTAAAAAGAGCTAAGATGTTTTCATCTTAAGCTGGTAGGGCAAACGCAACCGCCGCCTCTCTACACTAATCTCTTTTATCGAGGGGCGCCATGGAACTCAAGCCAATTTATCATTGTGTTGCCGCTATCGATGTCCACCAAGCTAAGCTAACAGTTTGTATTCTGAGCGAGGACAAGCAAAGAAGACCTGTTAAAGAAATTCGGGAGTTTAACGGATTCAAACGGGACCGAAACGCAATGGCTGAGTGGATTGCCTCTTGTGAACCAGAAGAGGTCGTTATGGAGAGTACCGGCATCTATTGGAAAAGCCCTTATGCGGCTCTGGAAAAAGTTGGTATTCACGCATCGGTGGTCAATGCCCGGCATGTCAAACAGGTACCTGGTCGCAAGACTGATATCTGTGATGCCCAGTGGTTGGCTACTCTAGCACGAAGCGGGTTGCTGCGTGGTGGATTTGTGCCCAAAGATATCTTCCGAGGATTACGCCTGATTTCGCGCCAAATGCAAAAGATGACACGCATACTTGCTGATGAGAAAAATCGAATGCACAAGGTGTTGACTGATGGGGGAATTCGTCTGGACGTTGTCGTCAGTGACATCCATGGCATGTCGGCACGCCAGATGCTCAAGGGTATCCTCAATGGCGAAGATCCAGAGCAGGTACTGCGGTACGCACACAAAAGGTTGAAGGCGACACATGAAGAGTTGCTGGATGCTCTTTCGGGAGAATTGACAGAACACCATATCTTCGTGGTGGGGGAAACTCTCGATCACATTGAGGACTTGGAAAGACGTATCGAATTATTTCGTCAACAACTGATTGAAGGGTTGCAGCCTTACCGCCAAATATTGCAAGCCCTGGAGACAATTCCCGGCATTGACGAAAAAGGTGCCGCTATGATGTTGGTGGAAATTGGAGATGATATGCAGGCTTTTGGTAGTGCGGAAAAATTGGCTTCCTGGGCAGGTGTCTGTCCAGGCAATCACGAGTCTGCGGGGAAACGAGTCTCGGGAAAAAAGCGTAAAGGTAACCCGTATGTTCGTCGTATCTTGTGTGAAGCTGCCAACGCAATCAGCCGTACACGATGTGGGTTGAGCAAGAAGTTTAAATCCTTACTTGTGCGCCGAGGGAGAAAACGGGCAATCTTCGCACTGGCGCACAAAATATTGAAAATCATTTTCGTAATAATATCACGTGGCGATTATTACCGGGATGCCACGATTGATTACGAAGCGCTGACGGTGAAGAAAAATGCACCGCGCTGGATGAAGATGCTTAAAAAATACGGCTATCTCCCTGCGTAGGCAGCATTTTCAAAATTTGGAGTTAATATCGTTGGCCTGGCAAAGGTCGGGGGATGTTCTGTGCCGTACGCAGGGGTTCTTTCACAGTAAGTAATTACGCTGTCTTGCGAGTGTAGGCGCGGACAAGGAAGGCGCCGCCCACGATGATCATGGGGATGCTGAGGATCTGCCCCATGGTGAGCCAGTCAAAGGCCAGAAAGCCGAGCTGCGCGTCGGGCTGGCGGAAAAAACTCCACTATGGAGCGGAACACTCCGTAGAGCAGCAGGAACAGGCCGATGACAGCCAGGCGGGGGCGCGGCTTGGAAGAGAATATCCAGAGCACGGTGAACAGCACAAGCCCCTCGAGGCAGGCTTCGTAGAGTTGCGAAGGATGACGGGGCAAGGGACCGGCTTCTGGGGCAGAGAAGACCATGCCCAAGGGGCTGTCGGTCACGCGCCCCCAGAGTTCACCATTTATGAAGTTGCCCAGGCGGCCGAAGAACAGCCCCGGAGGAGCCAGGGGGGCGACAAAATCCGCCACCTCGCCGACGCTCTTGCCGTGCTTGCGCATGAACCACCAGGCCGAACCCACCAGACCGATAAGGCCGCCATGAAAAGACATGCCGCCTTCATTGATCAGGAAGATGGAGAGCGGGTGGGTGATGAAGTAGTCGAAGTTGTAGAACAGCACATAGCCGATGCGTGCCCCCAGAATGAGACCCACTACGCAGAAGGTGATGATGTCGTCCACCTGTTCCTTGGTCCAGCCGGGGTAGGGTGCTCCAGAAAGGTGGGAGCGGCCGGCTCGCCAACGCCCCAGCAACCAGCCTGTGAGAAAGCCGAAGAGATACATGACTCCGTACCAGCGGACTTTTGCGAAGCCCAGGTCCAGAAGCACGGGATCGATGCGCGGATAGGTGAGCATGACTCGGAAGTAGTCCTTATTTGTCCTTTTTGCTGCGCCAGTGGCGCTCCTCCCCACGTGCGAGACGCAGGATGTTCTGCCTGTGGCGCCAGAACACAAGGACCATGACGGCCAGCCCCAGGGGGGCGTAGGCGGTCTTGCCGCCCAGGAGCAACAGCAGGAACAGGCCGGTGACCATGCCCATGGAAGCCACGGACATGAAGCCGGTGCCCAGCATCAGGCCGAGGTGGATGAGCAGGGCCAGCAGGAGGTGGAACCAGGCGATGGGCAGGAACACGCCGATGGTGGTGGCCACGGCCTTTCCGCCCTTGAATTTGAGGTACACGGGGTAGCAGTGGCCAAACACTGCGGCAAAGCCGATGAGGCTGACCTGGGTGGGATCGGCGCCGTATTCCAGGGCCAGGGTAACGGGAACCAGTCCCTTGAGCAGGTCCAGTGCCAGGGCGAGCACGCCGATGGACATGCCGCACTCGCGCCCAACGTTGGTGGCGCCCACGTTGCCGCTGCCCGAGGTGCGGGGGTCCCTGCCTGTGAGCACCTTGGCGACGATGAGTCCAAAGGGAACGGCTCCCAAAAGATAGGCTAAGATGATCAGCATCACGGTCATCTAGGCACCTCCGTGGCTCGTCGTTTCGCTGTCGGCGTGTGCGGCCAGTTCCGCTTCGGACTCCGGGCCGGCCAGGTCCGCCAGGGAGGACTCGTCCTCCTCGGCGTCGATGACGTGGACCTCGTTGTTCAGCGGATCCACCTTGCCCAGCCGGATGGAGAATCGCTGTCCGGGTATTACCTTGTCGCCGAAAAGGTTGCGGGGACCGCGCACGTACAGCTGTTCCAACGGCAATGAGAAAACCACAAAATAGGGGCCTTCGTCCACCACCACGGCGTCGTAGCGCGCCTCCTTGCCCCGCTGTTTGAAGTACAGCAGCTTCCAATAACGGGGGCGGAAGCGCTGCACCCGTCCGGCCATCTCCAGACGCGAGGAGAGGAAGGGCAGCAGGGACTCGAAGCCCTGCTGGTCGTAAAGTGGCTCCTCACCCTGCAGATAACGCTGAATCTGCAGCATGTTCAGGAAGTCGGGATAGCGTCGCAAAGGCGACGAGGTGGGGCTGTAGGCCGGTACGCCGAGACTCGAATGAGGGCGCGGCATGGGCTCCAACAGCGCGCTGGTCAGGCTCTTGACCATCTGGTGCACCTCGTGGGGCGCGCTCCATATTCCGGCGCTGTCCCTTGGGCAGGGCGATGTCCTGGGTGCGGTGCAGCAATGCCAGTCCCCGGTCCTTGGCCCAGAGAGCTATGGCGCTGTTGGCCAGGATCATGAATTCGCTGACCAGCAACTGGGAGCGGGGCGTGTCGGTCTTGAGCCGAATGTCGACGCGCAGGTCCTTGCCCAAGCCGTTGAGCGTGACTTCGGGTTCCTGACGGTCGATGATGATGGCGCCGCGCCTGAGGCGCGCATCCCGCAGCTTCTCGGCAAGGTGCCAGGCCCGGGCGGTCATCTCCCCCCAGGTGCTCTGCTTGTGCTCCAGAAAGTCCTGGATGTCGGCTTCGGCCTGGGTGTAGCTGCGGTTTTCGGCGATGCGGGCCCAGGCCAGGCGCAGGTCGCAGCATTGCTGGACCATGACACCGTCCTCGTCCTCGGCCAGTTCGATCTCGAGCACCAGCGCGGGCCGGTCCTGCTGCTCCAGAAGGCTGAACAGGCCGAGGCCCAGTTCCTCCGGCAACATGTGGCTGTCGCCCTCGGGCAGGTAGATACTGGTGCATCTCGCGGCCACGGCCTTGGCAAGGGGCGTGTCCATGTCCCACCCATGGGTGGGGCGCGCCAGGGCCAGCCGCAGCAGCCAGCCGCCATGGTCGAGGGGCTGGAGGTGGAAAGCGTCGTCCACGTCCCTTGTGGTCTCGGAATCAATGGAGATGAAGGGTGTGGGGTCAGGCTCCTGGCGGGTCTGCTCCAGGTTATGGGCAAGGGCCTTGATGTCGTCCGGGAACTCGGCGCTCCATGCATCGCCGGGGGCGTAGTCGGCCTGGTCGTATAGAAAGTTGTAATGCGGAGGGAGGATGCCCCATATCTGGGCGAGCAGCAGCTCGAGATGTGGGATCTCGGGCAAGCCCTTGCGCACGAGTTTCCAAACCTGCTCGCTCTCCTGGTCGTCCGGAAAGGCGATGCGGGTGCGCAGCAGATGTTCGAGCCTGGCGGCCAGTTCTGGGTCGTCGAGCCTGGGAGGCAGCGCGCCGGTGGTCCGGGCCTGCCAGAGGCTCTCAAAAAACTGGCGCCCCAGGCTGCTGAGGCGCTCCCGTTCGAGCATTGCCTGTTGCTCCCGCAACCGCTGCTCGACCTTCTCTTTGGGGTGGATGAGGAACTCCGGTGGCTGGAACTTGAAGTGGGTCTTGCATTCGAGCATTGCCCGGCCCATGGCGGCGAGGTGTTCGATGTTCGCCGCCTCCTCCTTGTCCCAGAGGAGCTCCGCGAACCAGCGGAGGTTGGCCTTATCGAGCTCCCCCTGGGCCAGCTCCCAGATTTCCATGGGGTCGATGCTCTGCTCCAGCTCCAGGCGCCGGGCCTGATGTCGGTTCAAAGCATCCAGGATCTCCTCGCGGGAGGCCTGCCCCCGGTAGTACGGACCTGCCCAGGACAGGATGCGCGCAGACGGGAGCTTTATCTCTCGCTTGGTGATGGTCAGCAGGCGCAGGCGTCCGCTCTGCTCCTCCATTACCCAGGCCAGTTGGGGCTTGTCGCCCTGCATGAATTCCACCACGCAGCCGGGAATGATGGACGCGGGCAGATTGCTGTCAGGTGTAATGGGCATTCGTGGCTCAGTGTCTGAAGGAACGCTGTCCGGTGAAGACCATGGCAACCTGAGGCGAGGCCTGATTCACGGCCTGGATGACCTCGTGGTCGCGTATGGAGCCGCCGGGCTGGGCAATGGCGGTCACTCCCTGGGCCATGGCCGCATCCACGCCGTCGCGGAAGGGGAAGAACCCGTCGGACACGAGCACCGTGCCTTGCAGTCCGCCCTTGGCTTCCGCGGCCCTGGCCAGCACGTCGTCAAGGTAGCTCTTCAGCTCGGGGTCCTGGGCCGCCTTGGCCTGGAGGTCGTAGATGGACATGCCCTTTTCCGTGAAGGCCAGCTTGTCGGCGTATTTGGTGTAGGCCTTGTGTACCGCGATCTCCACGCAGCCGACGCGGTCCTGCTCGCCGGTGCCGATGCTCACTGTGGCGCCGTCCTTGGCAAAGATCACCGAGTTGGAGGTGACCCCCGCCTCCACAGCCCAGGCGAAGAGCAGGTCCTCGGCCTCGCTGGGAGTGGGGGTGCGGGCCGAAACCGTGACCCCGTCCTTTTCCGCGCTTGCGGGAAGGAAGTCCTCGGTCTTGAGAATGCGGTTCCGGAAGGAGAACTGCACCACGATGCCGCCGTCCAGCAGGGACTTGAGTTCCAGGAAGGGCTCGTCCACCAGCTCATGAAGACGACCGAGACCGGGCAGCTGCAGGATGCGCAGGTTCTTGCTCTTCTTTTCGAGCATTTCCAGGGCCTCGGGCTCGAAGTCCGGCGCGGCCACGACCTCGAAGTAGGCCTTGGTGAGCAGCTCGGCTGACGCGGCGTCCAATGTGCGGTTCACCACAACGGCGCCGCCGAATGCGGCGATGCGGTCGCCCCAGAAGGCCTTGTCGATGGCCTTGGCCAGGGTGTCGTCCCAGGCCGCGCCGCAGGGGTTGTTGTGCTTCAAGATGGCGCAGGCGGGCTTGGCCGACAGGTACTGCAGGATGTTGGCGCCGTTGTCCACGTCCGTGAGGTTGATCTTGCCAGGGTGCTTTCCGGCCTGAAGCATCTGCGCCTCGGTCATGGCCGAGGTCAGTCCCTTGTTCGGGGGGCGGAGGCAAACGCCGTCGATCTCAACGTTTCCATCCACCAGGGTGTATAACGCAGCGGGCTGGTCCGGATTTTCACCGTACCGCAATCCCTTGAGTTCGTTGTCGATGGTCCAGGTGCGCTTGGAGAAGCGCATTTCCTGGTCCCCGAGGATGATGCGCATGTCCTCGGGAAAGGGATCCTTTTGCAGGGTCTTGTAAATTTTCTTCAAATCGCTCATGCTTGACTCCGTGAAGGGGCGTGCCGCGAGCATGCGGCCGCAAAAAATCAGAGTAGGCCCGTTTCGTCCTTTTTTCAAGAGTGGAAGGGGGCGTTTCCCCGCCCTGTCCGAGGTGCGGGCGGCCCTTGAGGAGGCGTATCGCAATGGAGAAGGTTTTGCAAAAGCTGGCGCGCCAGCTCAATGCGTTTGACGAGGCGTCGTTGATGTCCCTGTGGGAGAAGTACGCCCAACAGGTGCAGCACTTCGAGCCCACCAAACGCTGGGAAGAGGCGGTGCTGGTCTTTGGTCTGATCCAGTCGCTACGCCTGAAGAATCAGCTGTTCAACTACAACTGGGCGGAATCCGCCCGCCCCAGCGAGCACAAGCCGCGTATCGCCCCCCCCCAGGGGTTCCTGGACGAGGATATCCTGAACTTCTCAGGAGACAGGTCTGACAGCGGGAGTGGCACCGCCAATGGCGAGCGACCCGCCGCTGAGGGAGTCAAACAACGGGCCAAGGTGCTGCGCTTCCGGCCGAGAGAGACGGACGAGCCCGTATAGCACGTAGTAATAGTAGCGTACCCGGTCCACGAACCGGACCGCCTCGCCCCCCCGACATGTGCCGTAGGTGACCATCTTTCCGTACCGCTTCTGTTCGAGCAGGGGGAAGACCTGCCTGATCTCCCGCCATGTCCGTCCTTCCATGCCGAAGTGCCGCGCCAGTTCGATGGCGTCCTGAAGATGTCCGTGCCCCTGGTTGTATGCCGCCAGAGTGAAGAACAGCCTGTCCCAGGTGTCCAGGCCGAGGGGCTCCAGCCGCTTGTACGAGGCATTGAGGTAGTCGCAGCCCGCGCGGATGCTCTCGCTGGGATCGTACGGATCCTCGAGGTTGAAGTGCTCCGCCGCCACGGAGGTGAACTGCAGCAGGCCTTTGGCGCCGGTTCGGCTCCTGGCGTCAGGGTTGAACCGTGACTCCTGGTAGATGAGCGCGCTGAAGAACAGGGGATCGATGCTCTGTTTCGTTGTCTGATCGACGATGAGATGGGAAAACTTGGGAAGCTCGGTCTCCAGAACGCTGTAAAAGGACCGCAGCTCATAGTAGGGCGTCTTGTTCGGGAAAAAGCCGAGATAGCGCTCCCGGAGTTCGGAGATGAGCTTGGGGGTGGTGTCCGCTTTCCAGAATACATCCAGGGCGTTGGCCATGCGCTTGTTGGTGGTGCGCCAGAACCACCGGCAGGGGATGTCGCCGTCCAGGATCTGAACCGGAGTGAGGTCCAGGAAAAAGGGGTTGACCAACTGGAACCTGAGGTCCGGGAATACCGCCAGGGGCGCTGTGTTGGAATCCAGGCTCTTGAGCATGGACGCGTACCCCAGTTTGTGGGGGACCCGGGTGATCGCCGAGGCGGGGATTTCGGACATGAGATTGGAGAGGGCGTTCTGCATCAACGGGTTGGAGGGGAGCAGCACGTGTTTCGTGGTTGCTCTGCGGCCGTTCTCCATGAGCTGGGCCTGCACCAGCAGGGGGCGCATGTGGGCGTATATCGGCCCTGACACGATGTCCTTGCGCCTGGGGTTGCGTGAGGTTCCCTGGCCGATGACCAGGTCGGCCCGCCCATGTTCCAGGGCCTTCCAGGCGGCGGCGTGTCCGCACGGGGGCAGCCACTGAATGGTGAAACCGGCGCTCCTGGCGAAATCCTCGAGCAGTTCGCGCTCTATCCCCGGGCCATAGGGTGACAGGCTGCCGATGACGGGATCCATGCCCGGGGCCAGCACCCGGATCACGTCCTGATGCTGTGAGCTGTCCGGTACGTCTGAAAGATTAGTCTGCTTGTGAAGCGAGAGTAGATATTGGCCGCCCGCAAAAATGCCCAAAAGCAGAATGAGGAAAACAAGTTCTCTAGGGTCGCGGCGATAGGCTCTCATAAGTCCGTGTCCGTGCTCGTGGAACGGCTGGATCATGGGCAGACCAGCCGGGAAATGGCCAAGGCCTTGCATTCCGGAGCCGCAAACAAAAAAACACGGTCCGGTCAGGCAGCATGTGCCGGGCATTGACATCGCTATTGACTTAGTGGGGTTCAATAACTTACGACACACTGCCTTTTGCCGTGCAGGAGTCGCTGTGGGCAACTAGGCGAAGATAACCTTCGCAGAAGGAGAGTATGATGTCAAATATTGTTGTCATGGGTGCACAATGGGGTGACGAGGGCAAGGGCAAGATCGTGGATCTGCTCACTGCCCAGGCCGACGTGGTGGTCAGATTTCAGGGCGGAAACAACGCCGGGCACACCCTGGTAGTGGAAGGCAACAAGATTATTCTACACCTGATACCTTCGGGTATTTTGCATAAGGATAAATTTTGTCTTATCGGCAATGGCGTGGTCCTGGACCCCTTTGTTTTTTGCAGGGAGATCGAAGGATTGGAGTCCCAGGGATTCGACTCCAGTCCCAAGCGTCTGATGATCAGCAAGAAGACGCACATGATCATGCCCTACCATAAGGAGCTCGACGCGGCGCGCGAGTGCTCCATGAGCAAGGACAAGAAGATCGGTACCACCGGCCGTGGCATAGGCCCCTGCTACGAGGACAAGATGGCCCGCGTGGGCGTGCGCGCCGGTGACCTTGTCAATCCCACCCTGTTGCGTGAAAAGATCGAACGCGCCCTGCGGGAGAAGAACACCCTCCTGCAGGGGCTCTACAACAGCCCCCCCCTGGATGCTCAGGAGGTGTACGAAAGCGTCATCGCCCTGGCAGAAAAGATCGTGCCCTATCTCGGGGACGTATCCCAGGTGATCCTGAATGCCAACGAACAGGACAAGACCGTGCTCTTTGAAGGCGCCCAGGGCACTCTGCTGGATATCGACCACGGCACCTACCCCTATGTGACCTCGTCCAACACCGTGTCGGGCAACGCGGCCGCCGGCGGTGGCTGCGGTCCCAGGGACCTGGACAGGATCGTGGCAGTGATCAAGGCCTACACCACCCGCGTGGGCAGCGGCCCCTTCCCCACGGAGCTCTTCGACGAGGTCGGGGGGCATCTGCAGGCAACGGGCGCCGAATTCGGCGCCACCACCGGCCGCAAGCGCCGTTGCGGCTGGCTGGATGCCGTATTGCTGCGCGAGGCCATGCGCCTGAACACCCCCACGGAGATCGCCCTGACCAAATTGGATGTGCTCAGCGGACTGGACACCATCAAGATCTGCGTGGGCTACGACTACCACGGCGAACACGTGGAGTTCCCTCCGCAGGAGGAGAACGCCCTGGCCAAGGTTGTGCCGGTGTTCGAATCCATGCCCGGGTGGAAGGAGGACATCTCCGGCGTCCGCGAATGGGATGACCTGCCCGAGGCCGCACAGCGTTACATCGAGCGCATCGAGGTGCTCACAGGTGTGCCCGTGGGAGTGGTCTCGGTGGGACCCGACAGGGAGCAGAACCTCTTTCGGGAATAGAAATGGACACTACCCCTCTTTTGAGCGCGCAGAATTCGCCCCCACACCCGGGGGAGGAGCGGGTGCGCGGCATCCTCGAGCGGCTTGCCCGGAACCCGGATCGCGAGCCGCCCCAGGTGCTGCTGCTCGAGGGAGGGGACGCCGCATCACGGCTGGAGATCGCCTATTACTGGGGCGCGGTGCTTAACTGCAAGTCCGGCATGCCCGGTGCTTGCGGCCAGTGCCAACCCTGCCGTCAGATCTTCAGCCAGGCGCACCGTGACTTCTTCCTGCTGGATGGCAGCGGCGACAGCATCAAGATCGACGAGGTGCGCGAGCTCCGTCGCATCCTGGGCGAACCCCCCAGGGAGGCGCGTTTCCGTTTGATCATCCTGCACGAAGCCCAATCCTTGGGCATCGAGGCGGCCAATGCCCTGCTCAAGTCCCTGGAGGAACCCAGGGAGCACACCAGATTCGTTCTCTCCGCCCCCCAACGGGAGCGCCTGCTCCCCACCCTTGTCTCTCGCGGTTGGGTGTTGACCCTGTCCTGGGGCGATCCCCTGCAACGTTCCGAAGACGACGGTGTCAAGGAGTGGCTGGACGCCCTGGCAGGCATGGCCCACGACGGCAAGGGCTGGATGGCCCGGACCTCGGCCAAGGGCGCGGCGGACAAGACCCTGGCCCAGGGCATCTACCTGGGCTGCCAGCGCGAGCTGTTGCGCGCCTTTCTGGGCAGTGGGCAATCCCCCCTGGGCACCATCCTCACCCAACGGCTGAGCGACGCCGGAAAACGCCAGCTCGACGAGGCCCTGTCAGAGGGGCTCTCGGCCCTGGACTACGGTGTGGCCCCTGCTCTGACCCTGGACTGGCTGGCCGTGACCCTGCACCGCCTGGTGCGCAGGGGGTAGAGGGGTAAAGAGCAAAGGACTCTTGCGGAGGGGGAACCCTTTGCAAAGGGTTCTCCCCCTCGCGCGCCCCCTTGCGGAATTATACCACTACTGAGAGCACAATGTTTAACATTTTGCAGCTCGAAGGCATCAGGGCGAGCCCTGGCGACAAAGCCGCCGGAGCGCGGTGTTAATTATTTTGCCCTCGGGTAGTAGCTAAAATAGTTATCATAAGTTGCGATTTGTCTTAGTGGGTCTCTCTTATGGTTTTGTTTCCCGTCAACAATCCCACGAAGAATCCTGTAGGAAAGAGGTAAGTGTAAAGGGTCAGCGTTGTGGTATCGGTGTATATGTAGAACGAGGCGGAACAAAACGTAATAAACATCGAAAATTTGACGAAACTTGTACTTAATTTGCTTGAATTATCAGGTATTTTGAATGCTTTTGTCACAGACAGTGCGGCTAGTGCAGCCCCTAATACAATCAAACCCGATTTTAAAAAAAAGACGGGAACTATAGGTGAATTATCAAGTACAAAGAATGCTGAACCAGCAGCAGGAATAATCACTGCAACAGGCAGATAAAGACCTAGGCGTTTACGAAATAGGCTGCCTATCGAAGCGCCCTCGATGAATCGAACAGTTACAACGAGGGGAAACCAAGAAGTCTTTATGAGGGCTTGTGCCATCCTAGCCTGCTGATGATCTTTGCCCAAACCAATCAAGCCGAGGGTAATCACACATAAGCCAATCACCAGACAGACAATTGTATTGTTAGAAAAGAAACCAATGCAACTCAAATTAACCACTGCGATTAACAGCAAGGTTAGGCATGTAAAGAAAAACATGTTCAAATGAATAGGTGAAACACCCAAAGCTCGGATTTGATTTATGGGAGGAAGCAGAAATGCTAGGTCAATTGAAGTGGTAATCCATTTAGCTATTAATTCCATATAGAAAAACTATAATCTATATTTGCTGAAGTGTAAATATATGCACACATAAAATATTAAGAATTAGTGGAAAGCAAATATTATAGCGACTGCCGTCATTTGCTAAACTCTAGCCACTTGCTCTTGTCAGCTATGACCCGTGATCCGTCCTAAAATAAAGTTGACGGTTTTCAATGTTAAGACCTGGGCTGTGAGGGCAACCTCACAGCCTTCCCAACATGGCCTGGACCAGTTGCTGGGAGTTCCATTCGGCCTTTTGGTATTCTTCCTGGCTCAGTCCCGCGCCCAGGGCCACGTTGCGCCTCAGCTCGCGCCCCACGAAGTCGCCGGGGGCGTGGGCGTCGTTGTCGATGACCAGTTTGGCCCCGTGTTTGCGGGCCAGGGCGGCCACATGCCCGTTGCTCAAGCTATGCCCCTTGCGGGTGGTGATCTCCAGATGCACGCCTTTCTCAGCGGCCAGGGCGGCGTCCTCTTCGCGCAGCAGGCCGGGGTGGGCCAGGATGTCCGCGCCCCCTGTGATGGCGGCCAGGTTTGTTCCTTCCTCCACGGGTTCCACCAGCGTCTCGCCGTGGACCACCACCAGCTGGGCGCCCTTGACTCTGGCCCGGGCGATGAGGTCCGGGATCAGAGCCGGGGGCACATGGGTGATCTCCACGCCGTGGAAAAGCTCTAAGCCCGCATGGGGGGCGCAGGCGCGCACCATGCGGCCCACGTTTTCCAGAATGAACTCAAGGTTGCTGTGGTCGGCGTGGTCGGTGAAGCAGATGGCCTTGTAGCCTGCCACGCGGGCCCGACGGGCGGTCTCCGCGGGGATCAGGGCCCCGTCGCTGAACGTGGTGTGGGTGTGCAGGTCGATCATGTCTCTACTTTTGCGCTCCGGATAGCACCGGGCATTCCTTGTTGAGGTGTGAAGGATCGTGCAAGGTAATGAACGAGTTCTATTAGAAGGTTTTGAAGAGGGGGTCCGTGGGAAGGACTTTTAATAAAAAAGTACCTCCCGCGGAAAACTCTTTCAAAAATTAAAGCAGGCATCACATCTTGTATTTGCCGTCAACGTTGAGTTTTTCCAGCAGATCGTTCCACTGCTGGGCGTCGTCGGTCTGCAGAACGGCCTTGGGCGCGGGCTTGCGGTCCGCGTCCGCGGCGATGAGCACGCCGTCGTCAACGTTGATGGGCGCCTCTGCCCGCAGAGCAAGGGCTATGCCGTCAGAGGGGCGGCAGTCGATGCGTTTTCGTTGCCCCTTCTGGTCCACTTCCACCTCGGCGTAGTATGTGCCGTCCTTGATTGAGACCACATTCACCGAGAGCACCTTGGCATCCAGCGCGGTGATGGCCGAGAGCAGCAGGTCGTGGGTCATTGGTCTGGGCAGTTTAACGCCGTTGAGGGCCAGGGAGATGGCCATGGCCTCCATGGCGCCGATCCAGATGGGCAGAACGGTTTTTTCGTCCTTGTCCTTGAGAACCAAAACCGGTACCTGCGATTCCTCATCCAGGGCCAGTCCGTATACTTTCATCTCTACCATGGCTCACCTATGGCTTCCCCGAAAAGGGAATGTTTCTTGGCTTCCAAGATGGAGGCCTTGATCATTTTTCCTTGCAGCCCCGCCTGTGGCATGCCGACGTCTCCGGGCCAGCCCACGTTCACGGTGCGGCCGAAGGCGTCGTGGCCCCGCCAGCTTTCTCGCGCGGTGGGGCGTGTCGGCTTGCTCCGCCCCTCCATGAGAATGACCTGGGTGGAGCCCACAGCCTGCTTCAGATTTGTCCGGAGCAGCCCCTTCTGGACGTCCAGGAGCCGGTCCAGCCGTTGGGACTTGACCTCGGGGTCGACTTTGGGGTGCATCTTCACGCTGCGCACGCCGGGCCTGTCCGAGTAGATGAAGCAGAACGCGGACATGAACCCCACCTGCTGCACGATGTCCAGGGTGGCCTGGAAGTCCTCCTCGGTTTCCCCGGGAAAGCCCACGATGAGGTCCGTTGTCAGGGCAATGTCCGGGCGCGCCTTTCGCAGGGCATCCACGATGCCCAGGTAGCGTTTCAGGTCGTATTTCCGCCCCATGGCGTGGAGGATCTTGTCCGAGCCGGACTGCAGCGGCAGATGCAGATGGGGGCAGAGGTTGTCCAACTCCCCAAAGGCCTGGATGACCTCGGGGGCGATATCCTTGGGGTGGGAGGTGGTGAAGCGCAGCCGCTCCACCCCGGGAATCGCTGCCACCTGCCTGAGCAGAGCGGCGAAGTTTGTTCCGTCAGTGCGGCCTCGCCCCTGCGAATCCTTGTCCAGTCCGTAGCTGTTGACGTTCTGCCCCAGCAGGGTGATCTCGCGGACCCCCAAGTCCACCAGGGCGCGGCATTCGTCCAGCACGGCCCGGGGTGCGCGGGACTTCTGCCTGCCGCGGACGTGGGGCACGATACAGTAGGCGCAGAAGTTGTCACACCCCTGCATGATGCTGACAAAGGCGGTGCCGTTGACGTCTTGCGCCTGCTCGGAGTGCAGGGGCTTTTCCACCGGGTCCTGGCAGAAATCAAGCAGGCTGGTCCTGAAGCCCGGCTTGTTCACGAGCTGCTCGATGGCCTGGGGCGTCATGGCCAGTCCGTCCGTGCCGAAGACGAGACGGACAAAGGGGAATCGCTCGAAAAAACCCATGCCTATCTGCTGCGCGACACAGCCCCCAACGGCGACGAACACCTTGGGATCGCGCCGATGATGCCGGGCCCAGCGGCCCAGAAGGCTGTAAACCTTTTGTTCCGGCTTGTCGCGCACGCTGCAGGTCATGACAATGAGCACCCGCGCCTGATCCTCAGGCGCCTTTTCAAAGCCCCGGGCCAGGAGCGCCCGCTCCAGCCACTCGGCTTCGTTGACGTTCATCTGGCAGCCAAAGACATAAATATGAAATGTCATCGGACAGCCCCGATGCCCCTGATGGGGGGCGCGGCGGAGAGGTCGCCGCCAGCTTCATCAATAGCATGGCGGATCGTCGCCTTCAAGGGGAACCGGAGTGCAACGGGCAACGCGTGAATGTATTTTGTGATCAAGTGTGCAAAATCCATTTGACGATTATTGGACCGCCCCGATGCAAAGTCAAGACCTTGTGTCCCCGCTTCGGACTCGACAGGCGGTGCCGGGTTGGCTACAAGACCGATGAGCGACGGTTGCAAGGCGTCCACAAGCAGCAGGAGGGAGCCGGTATAGACGCTTTTCTGGATATTCGCGACGTAAGCAAGTACTTCGCCGTTCGCGGCAAGACCCTGGACACCGAGGCCCCGCGCGTGCTCCGCGCCGTGGACCGGGTGAGCCTGAGCGTGCGCAAGGGCGAGACCCTGGGCATGGTGGGCGAGAGTGGCTGCGGCAAGAGCACCCTGGCGCGGATGATCGTGCGTCTGCTGCGCCCATCCGCGGGCGAAATACTGTTCGAAGGGCGCGATGTCTGGTCCTCGGGAGCGCGTAAGGAGCTGCCCAGGCGGATGCAGATGATCTTCCAGGACCCCTTTTCTTCCCTGAACCCCAGGCAGAAGGTGGGGAATGCCATAGGCGAGGGGCTGGCAATCCACAACATCCCTCCGGGGCGCAAGGCGCGCAGGGAGCGGGTGAGGGAGCTGCTGGCCAACGTGGGCCTTGGGGAGGAGCACGCGGACCGTTATCCCCACGAATTTTCCGGGGGGCAGCGGCAGCGCATCGCCATTGCCCGGGCTCTGGCCCTGAACCCCGAGCTTGTTGTCTGCGACGAAGCTGTTTCCGCACTGGATGTCTCAATTCAGGCCCAGGTGCTCAACCTCCTGGTGTCCCTGCAGCAGAGGCTGGGGCTGACCTATTTTTTTATTTCGCACGATCTTTCCGTGGTGAGCCACATGGCCGACCGTGTGGCCGTCATGTACCTGGGGCGCTTGGTGGAGTTGGCGGACAGCGACGAACTCTACCGCTCCCCCCTGCACCCCTATACGCGGGCTCTGCTCGCCGCGGTTCCGGTTGCGGACCCGGTGGCCGCGAAGAGGCGCAAGGCACGCGGGCTGGAGGGGGATGTTCCCGCTCCAATGGGAACCAGCGTGCCCGAGAGCATGTGTCCTTTCGCTCCCCGCTGTCCCGAGGTCATGGCCGTGTGCCGTGAGCGGGATCCTCAGTGGATCGAGGCCGCGCCCGGTCATTTCGCGGCCTGTTTTCTGCACGGCGGTGCCTGAGCCGTATCCCGGGCCTTGACGCCCTCCCTGATAGTGCCCATTCTTGAAATCATGCCTTCCCTTGAAGAGCATAGTGAAAAGGAGATACAGATGCCCAAGAATTTCGACAACGCCCTCATGGACGCGGCTGAGATCATGCAGTTCGAGAGCTGGCTTCGCTTCTACTTCATCCAGGAGGAAGGCGACGCCCTGATGCTCCGGGTTCCTGAGCAGGCAGTGGAAAAAATCAAGGAAAACTACGAGCACCTGGCTCCCCTTCTGGAGACAATGAACGATTGCGAGATGACCTACGAGAACTCCGTGAACACGGTCTGCCAGTTCGTGGTCACCAGCCTGGACGGAAACAGGTACTCCAGCGGCGTGGTGGGCAACGTGTTCGACAGCCCCGAGTTTCAGCGCGAGATGAAGCTGTTCCACATCTGGACCCAGGTGCACGAGGAGCAGTTGGAGCAGGCGCCCATGGAGTTCGAAACCTGGCGCAAGCTTTTTGGCGAGTGGAAGAGTTCCGACAAGGTGCAGAGCCAGATGAAACGCGTGGAAGATGATGTCTCCCGCATGACCCAATGTTCAACCAAGACGGTGCAATGAGCGAATCCCTCTTAGCAAAGTCCCCGGCTGAGACACGGGTGGTGATGTCGCAGTTCATGCTGCCCCAGGATACAAATCCGGCCGGCCACATCCACGGTGGAGTGATTCTCAAGTACATCGACACCGCGGCGGCCATGGTGGCCATGCGCCATGCCCACGGCAACGCGGTGACGGCGTCCATCGACAGGGTGGACTTCATCATGCCGGTGTACGTGGGGGAGCTGGCGCACTTCAAGGCCTGCCTGAACTGGGTGGGACGCTCCTCCATGGTGGTGGGAGTGCGGGTGGAGGGCGAGAACCTGTTCACCGGCGAGCGCAGGCACACAGCCTCGGCCTACCTCACCTTCGTGGCCCTGGACGGGAACGGCAAACCCTGCCCCATCCCGTCCATACGGCTGGAGACGGAGACCGACAAGCGCCGCTTTGACGAAGCCGCGACCCGGCAGGATGTCTGGAAACAGCACCGTCAGAAATAACGGCCGCGTAACGCGGGGTTGAATCAAATTTTCCGGGTGAGGAGCTTTTACACAAGTCCCTCACCCGGAATTTTTCTTTTGAAAAACGCTACAAGTACGGGAAGGATCAGCGCATGTCGTTGATGCGCCATGTGGCGTCCGGGGCCGCGTCCTTGACGAACTCCCAGGTCTCCACCACGTCCTCGGACTGCTTCTTGCCGCCGCGCTGCATCAGGGACTTGTAGGCCACCAGGGCGCGGGACACCCCGTTCCTGGTGTCGGCCTTGAGCACACCGGCCTCCAGATAGAGGATCTGCGGAGGCTGGGGCTGTTTTTCACGGGCCTGGTGACGCAGCCGGTCGTAGAACTCCGGGGTGGTGAACAGGCGGACATCCTCCCAGTCCTCGGTGGCCAGGGAGTCGTGAATCCTGCTGTACACGATCTTGGCTCCGCGCAGCAGCTCGTTGACATCGAATCCGGCCTGGTCCGACGTGACCGAGGTGAACCCATGGGAAGGAGACGCTTCATTGACCGGTGCATCCTTCGGAGCGCCTATGCCCGAGGGCTGGAAGCCGTCCGACGGTGGCGGCGGCATCGGGGATTGGGGCCTGGGTTTGGAACTGAGGTGTTGCCACATCTGCTCCCCTCTTCGATAGGAAGCGCTGTCGCGGCCGGGACCTCGGACATCGTCATCGGTCCTGTTCATATCATAGGGATCCCGGGTGCTTGCATCGGGAGCGCCGGGATCCTGGTTCCTGGGTCTGGTGGAGCGGTGCAGCAGATAGAAGACCACTCCCAGCAGTGCGCCCAGTACGGCGTAGTCCATGGTCGTGAGTCCGGTGAACCGCTTGTCCGAGACAAGGGAGTCGATGAACCCGCCGCCTTCCCCGTCGAGTTTGGGGTCGTACTGTTCCTCCTGGGCACGCTGATTCTGCATACGTTGCCACGGAGTTTCCCCTTGCTGCGGCGCTTGGGACTTGGCATGAAGAGGGGCGGAAAAACACAGGACGCAAAAGAGGATTGCAAAGATGGGGAATAATTTCATAATGGAGATGGCTAGTTGATCAAACCGAGATTGCGCAGCAGGTGTATGAAGAGCTGCCGATCAATGGGTTTGGGTATGTAGGAGGTCGCGCCACCCTTGTAATAGGCTTCGACAACGTTTTTCGGATCGTCCAGGGCGGTGGTCATCACCACCTTGACCTCGTTGGCTCCACGCAGCCCCTTTTCCTTTTCAATGGTGCGGATATGCTTGAGGGCTTCCTGACCGTCCATTTCCGGCATCATGATGTCCATGCAGATCAGGTCATAGGGAGTTTCCGCTTCAAGCGCCGCCTCGAATGCCGCCACGGCCTCCTTGCCGTTGACCGCGATGTCGCAATAACCGTGAGGGGAGAGAATGGTCTGCATGAGCTTTCTGCTGGTAAAATCATCCTCAACGATCAGGACCTTCATGAATTCCTCCTGGTGGGGCGGACTCTCTATTGATTCACAGAGAAGAGTGAATCAAGATACATCTACCTCAAATGCGAGGGAAAAGGAATAGTAATTAACATGTTGTCATTTCATAATTTCCATGGTTAATGACAAAAAGTTCGTGCTGCAATAATACAAGATAAGTATGGGAAGGCAACATTTTTTTCAGCGCCGTGCCAGACAGGGGAGCGCACCGAGCGAGCACTATGCCATGGAGAGGCTGCAGGCGCGGCTCTCCGTGGCTGCCTGGTGTATCGGGGCTGTTGCCGGGCTGGTGGCGTATTATGCCGGCGCCAGGGAGCTGAATCCCCTCCTGAGCCTGCTGCTGGGAATCCTGGAAGTGGTGCTGGGCGGTCTTTTCGCCTGCGGAGCCGGGGTTGCCCTCCGATACGTGATCGCAAGAATACGGAAGAGCGGCAACACCCCGGATGAGGGCGTGGACTATGTTGGGGCAGCCGCTTTGGGGGGGTTCAGCGGTGGTTTCCTCGGACTGGTGCTGGCCATGTCAATGGGGGCCTGGCGAGCCGTGCCCGAGTTCGTGGCCGTTGGAGGAGCGGCGCTCACCTTTGTTTTCACAATGGCGGGGCGCCTCTCCCAGACCATGTTTCGAATGCTCGTCCTGGACAGCCAGGTGGGAGCTGAAAGCGAGGAGGGCGAAGCATCCGCGAAAAAAGGCGGGAAATCCGGATGACCGCTATGGACAAACCATGGGCTGAGGCATAATATATATATTCGTGTTACCGCTGTTTTCGGCGAGGCGTCATGGAACTCTCCCCGCGTATTGTTTCAGGGGGATGGGGCTTTTCAACAGTGGAAAATCAAGTGTCCGCCGTGCACGGCATGTGCGCATCATAAGCGGACTTGAACTGCCCTGAAGATAATTGCGAACATCACGGATGAACTCCAAGGAGGATGCCATGTGCAACAGTTGCGGTTGTGGCCCCAAAAAAGAGACCAAGTTCGAGAAATTCCTCAAGGATCGTGATGAACAGGAGGCGGGGCACTCCCACGAGCACTCGCATACCCATTCGCACAGTCACTCTCATGACGGGCACGAGCACAGCCACGATCACGACCATGTGCATGCCCACGATCATCATCACCATGCCCATGACGATCATCACCACCATCATCATCATGACCATGACCACGATCATCTGCATGATCACGAACATCCCCATTCGCATAAGCACTGATTGCGATTGAACGGAAAATATTGAAGCCCCGCCATGTGGAGATTCCATGCGGCGGGGCTCTTGTTTTTGTGGAAGGGGATCAGGGAACCGTGCGGCCATATTTCCGGAAAATGGGTAATTGCGTGAATTTTGGAAGTTTTAATCCGGGATAATATGATGTATAAGGCCGCACAAGCATTGGGAGAGGCTGCCAAGTCGACGGAGGAGCTATGCACTACTGCCCGGAATGTGGAGCGAAATACAAAAAATCCTACGGCTACACCTGCGAATGCGGCTACGCGTACGTGTTCGATCCCACCAGGGACAAGCTCACCGATGGCAGGCTCAGATACCTGCTGGACAAGGTGAGCGCCGGCAATACCAATTATTTCACGCGAAATCAGCTGTTTGCGGCGTATATGCGCACTCTGAACCAGGGCAAGAGCAACCCCCTGATCTGGATAGTGCTCACGGTGCTTTTCCTGGCCCTGGGTGGCGCGGCCACAGCCTATGGCGAGGCCCTGCCCGAGAATGTGCACCTGATAATGTTCGGGGTGGCGGGGGGCATGGCGCTCCTGGTGCTCAACTCATTGCGCAGGGAAAAGGGCACCGAGGATGTGCTCAACACCGCTCTCAGCGAGTGGATCGTGAGCAAGGGGAAGCTGGAACGCCTGCTCCTCAAGAACGCATTCGAGGATAACCCTCCCAGCGACGCTGTGAAGGCCATGTTCCGCATCAGCGTGCGGAGAATCCTCGTCTTGGAGCGGCCACAACTGGCGGACCTGCTGATACTCAACGGATTTCACGCCCAGGAACGGACCCTGGTCCTGAGCCTGGAAGGATATCCGGCATTTCTGATCCCCGCTGCCAAATCCCTGCTCGCAAGGAAAAAAGACCTCCCTGTGTTCATGCTGCACGACGCCAGTTACAGCGCCATGAGCTTCAACAAGTCCAAGCTGCCCTTTGATTGCGAGAATTTCATGGACCTGGGCGTGTTCCCGGACGATATGAAGAAGATCAAGGATCTCAAAAAGCTGGGACTTCACAAACACAACTTTCAGGCATCGGTGGATGTGCTGCCCAACTCGTTCCTGATCGGCGCCCTGGCCGAGGCCATGGAGGAGGAGAAGCCGCTCTCGGAAGTGATTCAGGGCAAGGGGCTGGGACATTACGACAGTGGCGACACCGACGGCCTCGGTTGACCCGGCGAGTCGGGTGCGAGCTCCCGGGAACTTTCCTGCGCTGGTAGATTTCCACCTCTTGAGTGCCAAGATTACAGTTTGAAAAGAATTTGGAACCCTGCGCCGTTACGGGATTTGCCTTCCTTGGCAAGACGAGGCAATAAGAGTAGGTTGCATTCGGCGAAAAGGGCGATGGGCAGCGTTACACCTTGATTGAGCGCGGCGGTACCAACTGGATCGGGAGTTGCTTTAATGCGGGACTGGCGGGAGCAGGCGGCGTTGGCCGCTGAAGTATGGCGGGAATCCAAGAGAGTTTTCGCCCTTACAGGTGCGGGGATTTCCGTACCAAGCGGCATCCCGGACTTCCGTTCCCCCGGAGGACTGTGGGAGCGCTACAGGCCAGAGGACGTGGCCACGCTGCAGGCACTGCGCTCCAGACCCGAGAAGGTCTGGGAGTTCCTCTTCGAGGCCAACAAAATGTTCGGAGCCGCCAAGCCCAATGCGGGGCACAAGGCCCTCGCCGAGTTGGAGAAGGCGGGCAGGCTGGAGGCGGTGGTCACTCAGAACATCGACGGATTGCATCAGCTGGCCGGAAGTACCAGCGTCATAGAATTTCACGGATCCTCCAGACGGTACTACTGCATGGGGTGCAAGCTCGAGTACGACCCCCAGGAGGTCAACGCCCTGCGGCGCGAGGACCTGCCCTGGCACTGCGCCGCATGCGGCAGGATTGTCCGCCCGGATTTCGTATTTTTCGGCGAGCAGATTCCCTCGCGCGCCATGCGGGAAAGCTCGGACCTGGCCCTCAACGCGGACCTGGTGGTCATCGTGGGCACTTCGGGGGAGGTGGCTCCGGCCAATGCACTTCCCATGCAGGTCAAACGGCGCGGCGGCAAGGTGCTGGAGTTCAATCTACAACCCTCCCTGTATGGCAGGGAACCCGACGTAAGCGTCTTTGCACCGGCGGAGGAGGCATTGCCTTACGTAAGGGATATGCTGTTGGGGTGATATGTTTTTTTACCTTTTTTTTGCGAAGAATTCCCCGTTTGGTGTAGACTTTCTTTAGACGTCCATGATAAATGGCCCCAAACATAAGCTGATGGAGTGTGCCCATGCTTGAGTTGCAGATTTTCGAGCTGCTCAGTCACGCGACCACGGTGGTCAAGATTGTGCTCGGCATCCTGTTGTTCATGTCCTTGGTAAGTTGGGGCATAATTTTCACGAAACTTTTCACCCTGGCCAGCGCCAAGCGAAAGATCAGCAGCAACCTGTTCGCCTTCCAGGAAGCCGAAGGCCTGCGCTCCGCCATCAAGCTCATGGGGCGTGACCTGCGCTCCCCGGCCTACAAGGTCGTGGTGGAGGGCGTCAACGAGC
This sequence comes from Desulfovibrionaceae bacterium, assembly GCA_963674665.2. Taxonomy (GTDB): domain Bacteria; phylum Desulfobacterota; class Desulfovibrionia; order Desulfovibrionales; family Desulfovibrionaceae. Next base: position 93,020 of record CAXXPL010000008.1, read on the forward strand.
TGAACAGGATGGAGGAGTACGAAGAGTCCAACATGAACCTGATCATGGACAACCTTCGCCGCTCCCTGCGCCAGGGGGTCAGCGTTCAGCTGCAGCGTCTGTCGTCCTCGCTGTCCTTTCTGGCCACCTGTGCCAACGCGGCGCCGTTCATCGGCCTTTTTGGAACTGTCTGGGGCATCATGCACTCGTTCCACTCCATCGGGCAGATGAAGACCGCGGCCCTGGCGGCCGTCGCCCCGGGCATCTCCGAGGCCCTGGTGGCCACCGCCATCGGTCTTGCTGTAGCCATCCCAGCCACCATGGCCTACAACTTTTTCCTCGGGCGTCTGAACTCCATCGAGAGCGAACTGGTCAACTTCGCCGGTGCGTTCCTGAACCGCGTGCAGCGCGAGCTGCCGCATCTTGACGATTCGCAGTCGCGTTCCCAGCTCGGTGGCCCCCGGCTGTAACCAGTGAGACAACCTGCAAGCGAGTTGGAGCGGTTATGGCTGTAAATCTTCGCAACGGCGGCGGCCTTTTGGCCGAAATCAACGTTACTCCCTTTGTGGACGTCATGCTGGTGCTGCTGATCATATTCATGGTCACGGCCCCCATGTTGGAGCAGGGGCTCGAAGTCAACCTGCCCACCACCAGAACAGTGGACTCCCTGCCTTCGGACAGCGATCACCTTGTCCTCACAGTGGGCAAGGATGGCGCCCTGTTCCTGGACGAGTACGCGGTGCCCTTCGATGAGCTGCAAGGGCATGTCCAGCGCCTGGTGACCTCCCAGAACAAGCAGCTTTTCCTGCGTGCCGACAAGGAGGTGCCCTACGGCATCGTGGTGCGGGTCATGGGCGAGTTGCGAGAAGCCGGTGTGGACAAGCTCGGTGTTGTTGCCGAGAAGGATATGGAGTTGTCCGCCCCGGCGACAGGTCCGGCAAAAACGGGTACTCCTTCCGGTAAAGCGGACAGTCCTAAAGATACCAAGACCTCGACACCGCAGGGCGCCGGAAGCTGATTTCGGCTCCAGCCGCGGTGGGAGCAAACGCCCCCATGGTGCGCATCCTAGCATACATACTCTCATTCGCCCTCCACGCCGGCGTGCTGTACATGGCCATGTTCATGCCATTGCAGACGGAGCTTGTGGATCTGAACGTACCGGTGTACGAGGTCCAACTCGTCACGTTGCCTGGGGCGCCGGGAGATCCCGGCCCCAAGGGCGAGCCAGGTCCGGCCGAGAAGCCGCCCGAGGTTCAGCCCGCTCCGGCCAAGGAACCCGAGGCAGCCAAACCGCCTGAGCCTGCCCCCCCCAAGGCCGCGGAGTCGGAGCCTCCCAAACCGGCCGAGCCCAAGCCCATAAAGCCGAAGGCCGAGCCGGAGCCCAAGGTGGAGAAATCGCCTGTGAAGGGCAAGGACATCAGCACACAGAAGACGGATCAGGAAAAGAAGCCCGAGCCTAAAAGGGCTGAGGAAAAGCCTGAAAAGAAGGTCGCGGAGAAGAAGCCCAAGCCAGAGAAGAAACCGGAAAAAAAGCCCGAGAAGCCCAAGAATCCTCCTCAGGCCAAAAAGCAGGAGCCGAAGAAACCACCTCGCAGCACCAAGCAGCAGATTCTTGCCCAGGCCCTTCAGGGCGCACGCAAGGACGTTGCCAAGCAGGAGAAACAGAAACGCGACGCGCTGGCCAGGGAACTGGCCGAGCTGCGTGATTCAGTGGTGTCCCAGGGCTTCGGAGGCGGCACAGGCACCGGTGGCGGCCAGGGCGGTCAGGGCGGCGCCGGCGGACCGGAGGCCGCGTACCTGCGGGCGGTTGGGCAGATCATCAAGGAGCGTTGGACATTTCCCCTGCTGGACAACAAGCAGGTATTGCGGGCACAGGTCGAAATTCGAGTGGACAGAAACGGTGAAATTATTGATTATCAATTGGTAATGCCCTCGGGCCGCGCGGACTTCGATGCCTCGACCCTCAAGGCGGTCACCGAGGCGCAGCAGTTCAGGCTCTTGCCGGCACCGCCCAAGAGCATGCCTGTCATCCGCATCAACTTCAATTCTCAGGAACTACGGTAAGCGAGGCAGTTTCATGATCAGATTCATGCGTACGAATCTCCTCATTTTCGGAATAATCGTCCTGCTCGCCTCACAAGCGTGGGGGCAGGCGGTTACCATAGATATTTACGGCCCCGGACAGGGCAGCATGGCCATGGCTTTGGCCCAACCCCTGGGCGCCGGCTCCACGCCGGCCCCTCCCTTTGGCGACAAGCTGCAGTCCTTGATCCATGACAACCTGGCTCTGCTTCCCTTTCTGAAGCTCGTGCCGCCCCATGCCATTGTGGGTGGTGACAGGCTGGACGGCTACACGGACGATATGGTCGACTTTCGGCGGTTCCAACTGGTGGGCGCCGACCTTCTGCTCACCACGGGCTGGACCGACAGCGGCACGGTGGAACTCCGCGTCTTGCAGGTGTTCACGCAGAAGCTGCTGGTGGGCAAGAGCTACACCGACATCACTGCGGACAAGCTGCCCCAGGTGGCGGACAAATTCTGTGAAGCGTTCATGGAGGCTCTCACCGGACACGGCGAGTTCTTCCGCTCCTCCCTGGCCTTTGTGAAAAAGACCGGCAAGAGCAAAAATATTTTTGTCATGGGCTCCACAGGGCGTGATCTGCGTCAGGTCACACAGCTCGAGGGCTATTGCCTGTCTCCGGCCTGGTCCTCGGATGGCCGGTACGTCGCGTTCACCTACATTGATGAACGCAAACACTCCCTTGGAGTGCTGGACCTGAGTTCCGGCAAGGTGACCACCCGCTCCTACAAGGGAAGTTCGGTGATCAGCCCCTCCTTCACCGCGGGCAACAAGATCGCGGTGAGCATGTCGGACGGGCCCAACTCCGACATCGTCCTGTTGAACAACGCGCTCAAGGTTGAGCGCAAGCTGGTGCAGAGCGGCAGCATCGACGTGTCACCCAGCTATGACAGGAGCGGATCCATAATGGCCTTTGTCTCGGACCGTTTCGGCGGGCCGCAGATTTTCATCAGCGCCGGGGGGGGAGCCAACAGGGTGACTTTCGAGGGCGCATACAACACCGACCCATCCATAAGTCCGGAGGGCGACAAGGTGGCGTTCACACGGCAGACTCCTGATGGGTACCGGATTTTCGTACTCGACCTCAAATCCGGCACCGAACAACAGATAACCTTCGGACCGGGGAACGACGAGCAGCCTGCGTTCGCTCCGGACGGCTATTTCGTTGCCTTCACATCGACACGCGGCGGGGGAAAACAAATCTATCTGACAACCCGCCATGGGGCGGATCCTGTCAAAATGCCCACTGGCGGCGAAGGCAGCTTTCCCGCTTGGGGGTATACCAACTAGTTGAAGTTGCAGTGTAAAATGTGCAGGAGACTATGCTTGACAAGTGCAGGCGGCTCAAGCATAGAACCGCATCCTTCCTCGGGGAGTCCTTCCCGCTTCCCGGGGGAAACAATCAGAGACGTCTGCGTGTAATTCGCAAGGAGGCTGACCATGAAACTCAGGTTGGTTCTGGTAGTGACATTGATGATGGCTATGGCGCTTGGCATGGGTTGCGCCAAGAAGAACGTGGGCTCCGTGCCCACCGGTGACGAATCCCAGCAGTCCGCCGGAGGCGTCAACGACAGCGAGCTTGCCGCCAGGAACCTGGAGCAGGCCAAACGTGTGATCATGAGCGAAAAAGTCTATTTCGCATTCAATAGCTATGATCTCTCCCCACAGGCCAGGGAGATTTTGAATCGCAAGGCCGACGTACTGCGGCAACAGACTTCCCTGAAGGTGCTCATCGAGGGGCATTGTGACGAACGCGGCACCGAGGAGTACAACCTCGCTCTGGGTGAACGCCGTGCCCAGTCCGCCTACAAGTTCCTCACCGCTCTCGGCGTGAGCGCCAGCCAACTGGAAACCATCAGCTATGGTGAAGAGCGCCCCGCCGACCCCGGTCACAGCGAGGCTGCCTGGGCCAACAACAGGCGTTGTGAATTCAGGCTGGTCTGGTAGTTTCATTTTCCGCGCAATGCTTGCGGGGCGAAACCTCGTTGTTTCGCCCCGCCTCTGTGCGACAGTTCCCTTCTTTTCCACGAGGGGGATGCCTTCCCTCCGTGTATCCTCTTTTCCGCCCCTCAGGGCATTGTCTTGGACGCTTTGCGTCCTTTTTCTTTTTTCCGCGGGCTGCGTTCCGCTGAAGCACGGTTCACAGGGCACGGACATCGCCCGGTATGTCTGCACGCCCAAGGTCAGGCCGAATCCCGCCAAGATCCGGGCAAGGGCCAAGCGAGACCGCGAGGAGATGCTTGTCGAGGCGCTGAGCACGGAGCAGGTGTACATCGACCTGTTCGCTGAGCTGGAACTTGGCATCGGCTCGCTCATGTCGCCAGGCGCATTGGCGGATGTCATCCGCCCTCTGGTGGGCATCCCTTACAAGTGGGGCGGCGTCACCCAACGGGGGCTGGATTGCTCGGGATTCACGCAGATGGTGTACCGCAAACTGGGCGTGAACCTGCCGCGTACGAGCCGTGAGCAGGCCAGAGTCGGCGTGAGCGTGCCCCGCAATTCCCTGCAGGTGGGGGACCTGGTCTTTTTTTCGGTACAGAACGATCATATCGACCACGTGGGCATCGTCGTGGGAAAGAACCAGATCGCCCATGCCACCAGCCGTCGTGGCCGGGTGGTCATCGAGCCCCTTTCGTCGGTGTACCCGAGCTGTTTCACCACGGCCAGGCGTCCGGGAATCCGCGGGCGCTGATTTCAAGTCCCCAGCCGCTGTCTCCGGTTTCCACGGCGCTTTTGATCGCCGTGAGATTATCCATGAGTTGTTCCCGGTATTTCCCACCGGGGTGCCTCAGGTGCGCCCAAAGGACTGTATTGTGTTGAAATATGGAGTTATTTCATATATGCCTGGACGGACGTGAAGATTGAAGGTAGGGTGAATGCAAGGAAAGATTGAATAAATAGGTTGGGGCATATGTCCGAATGAGATGGAATATGCGGGCATATACATCCTGTATCGGCATTGTTGCTTGATGACGCTCCATATATTTTGATAATGAAGATGATGCTACCAGTTGAATGCTGCGTTGCTTGATTATAATGCGGTGTGGCGCTCACATTGCGAACCCTTGCGTAAAGAGTGGTGAATAGCCCGACATGAATGCATTGTTGATATATCCCAAGTTCAGAGACACATTCTGGAGCATGAGCAGTATTCTTCCGTTTCTGAAAGCGAAAGTGGTGCTTCCGCCATTGGGGCTTCTGACCGTGGCGGCCATGCTCCCCAGGGAATGGAATCTGAAGGTGGTGGATCTGAACGTGATGGATCTCGAGGACGAACACCTTGCCTGGGCCGACATGATGATGATCAGCGCCATGACCATTCAGCGCGAATCGGCCGACGAGGTTGTGCGGCGCTGCAACGAGGCGGGAGTGCGCGTGGTGGCCGGCGGCCCTCACTACATGCACTTCTACAAACTCTACGCCAAACCGAACAATGACGCATGCGGCGTGGACCATTACTTCGTAAGCGAGGCCGAGGATCTCATCCCGGAGTTCGTGGAGGATATGCGCAAGGGCACCCCCAAGCCCGCCTACATCGCCACGGAGTTCCCGGACATCACCAAGTCGCCTCCTCCTCGCCTGGATCTGGTGGACCTCAGTGACTACTACAATATGGGTATCCAGATTTCGCGAGGCTGCCCGTTTAACTGCGAATTCTGCGACGTCATTGCGCTCTTTGGCAGAAAACCCAGGTACAAGACCGTTGAGCAGTGCCTGGCCGAGCTGGACAATATCCACAAGACCGGCTGGCGCGGTGGCATCATGTTCGTGGACGACAACTTCATCGGCAACAAGAAGCTCGCCCGCGACCTGCTGATCGGGATCGGGAAGTGGCAGCGGGAGCACGGCTTCCCGTTCTTCTTCTATACCCAGGCCTCCATCAACCTGTCGGACGACGACGAGATGATGCGGCTCATGGGTGAGGCCATGTTCATGCAGGTGTTCCTGGGCATTGAGACGCCTTCGGCCGAGGCGCTCAAGGAGTGCGCCAAGAAGCAGAATCAGGGGCGCGATCTGGTCGCCTCGGTGCACAGGATCCAGGCCAACGGCATGGACGTGATGGCCGGGTTCATCGTGGGTTTCGACTCGGACACCGAGGAGATCTTCGAGACCCAGAAGCGCTTCATAGAGGAGTCCGCCATTCCCCTGGCCATGGTCAATCTGCTGTCAGCCGCTCCCGAGACGCCGCTCTGGGCCAGGTTGGAGCGGGAGGGGCGCTTGCTGGGGCCTCCGTCGGGCAACTCGGCCCTGGACATCTACGCCTTGAACTTCGTCCCATCCATGGACCGCACCACGCTGCTGACCAAGTACAGGGAGCTCATGGTCGATCTCTACAGCCCCAAGAGTTCCTACGGCAGGGTCATGAAAATGCTCGATCACTACCGTATCCCCGAGTGGTACCCCTCACGTAAACCTACGCCGCGCGAGGCCAAGGCTTTGCTGGCTCTGTTCTGGCACCTCGGAGTGCTGCGCCAGGGGCGCCTTCCCTTCTGGAAGCTGTTCCTGCACACCCTGTTCACGCGCCCCAAATTCATTCCCACAGCAATGAACCTTGCGGCAATGGTACACAACGTGCAGAACGTGACGCGGGACTTCAACCCGGACGAGCTGATGGAGAGCTGCTGAAGGGAATGATGTAAATCAATAGGAGAGGAGCCCTCGCCGAGAAGGGAACCCCGGACAGCTAGCTCATTTAACTCTTGAAATGCCTATTCAACGGCTGGTAAAGCCAGCCTACAAGCATTTCGTGGCAAGGATTTGCCAGCAAATCCTTGCAGAGCATCTGAACTTTTTCAAAGTATAAATGCCCTAGAATCTACGCCGCTTTGTTCTCGCCGGTCTTTCCCGAAGACGTAGCCACGCTATCCGTTGCCTCGTCCTGGTGCTTCCTGCCTATCCCGAACACCCGCTGCACGCCACGCTGAATGGCATCCAGATAGATGTAGTAGACAGGCGTGAAGTAGAGGGTCAACATTTGCGAGACCACCAGCCCCCCCACCACGGTAAGGCCCAGGGGCTGCCGCGCTTCGCCGCCCGCTCCATAGCCGAGGGCGATGGGCATGGTGCCCATGATGGCCGCAAAGGTGGTCATCATGATGGGGCGGAATCTGACGATGGCGCCCTCGTATATGGCCTTGCGGGCAGAGAGCCCGCGAGTGCGTTGCGCCTCCAGGGCAAAGTCGATCATCATGATGGCGTTCTTCTTAACGATGCCGATGAGCATGATGATGCCCACGAATCCGTAGATGTTCAGGTCAACCTTGAAATACATCAGGATGGCCAACGCGCCCACCCCTGCGGAGGGCAGACCGGAGAGGATGGTCAGGGGGTGGATGAAACTCTCGTACAGGATGCCGAGCACGATGTAGATGACCAGGATGGAGAGCACCAGCAACACCCACAAGCCCTTGAGGGAGTCCTGGAAGGCCTGGGCCTCGCCCTGGAAGTTCGTGGTGATGGAGGAGGGGAGCTCGTTCAGGGCCACCTGCTGCACCTTTTCCACGGCCGTGCCCAGGGAAACTCCGGGAGCCAGGTTGAAGGAAATGGTAGCGGAGGTGAGCTGGCCGGAGTGGTTCACGGACAAGGGGCCCACGCTGAGGTTGCGTTTGACCAGCGTATCCAGGGGCACGAGCTTTCCGCGCGAAGAGCGGACATAGAGCATGGAGAGGGCCTCGGGGTTGCGCTGGTACTCCTGGGCGACCTCCATGATCACGCTGTAGATGTCCGTGGATGCATATATGGAACTGATGGAGCGGTTGCCATAGGACGTGGCCAGGGCGTCCTCGATCTGATAGGCGGAGATGCCGAGGGCCGATGCCTTGTCGCGGTTGATGCCGATGGCCACTTCGGGATTCTCGATCTCCAGGTCAGAGCTCACGTCCTGAAGTTCCGGGATTGTCTGCAAGGCTTTCTCCAGTTTGGCCGCGCCTTCGAAAAGTTCGGAGAGGTTCAGGCTCTGCAGGGTGAACTGATACTGCCCCTTGCTGCTGCGGCCGCCGATGCGCACAGAGGGAGGGTTCTGGAGATATACCTTTATTCCGGGAATTTGTGAGAGCTTTTTGCGAAGGCGCTGGAGAATCACGTCCGCACTGTCCTTGCGCTCCTCATGGGGCTTGAGGGTCAGCATGAGACGGCCGGAGTTGCCGCCCGAGTTGGGGCCGCCGGAACCCACCACGGACATGTAGGCTTGAACGTCCTCATCGTTCTTCAGCATATCCATCAGGACCTGCTGCCGTTTGACCATGGTCTGGAAACCCACGCCCTGTTCGGCCTCCACGCTGGCCATCAGCCGGCCGGTATCCTCGCGGGGCAGGAACCCCTTGGGGATGATCATGAACTGCCAGACCGTGAGGAATAGTAACGCCAGGGAGACGAGCATGACCAGCGCGTGCCCCTTGAGTGACCAATCCAAGGTCTTGCTGTACACGTTCCGCATCCCGTTGAAGATCTTCTCTGAGAGATTGAACAAGAAGTTGTGCCTCTCCTCCTTCTCCCTCTTCTGCTTGAGAATCAGGTTGCAAAGCATTGGGGTGAGAGTCAGGGAGACGAAGCCGGAGATGAGGATGGACGCCGTGATGGTCACCGCGAATTCGTGGAACAATCGCCCGACCACGCCTTCCATGAACAGCACGGGGATGAACACCGCGGCCAGGGAAATGGTCATGGAGATGATGGTGAAGCTGATCTCCTTGGACCCCTCCATGGCGGCCTGAAACGGTGTCTTGCCCATTTCAAGATGCCGGACGATGTTTTCGAGCATGACAATGGCGTCGTCCACCACGAATCCCACCGAGAGCGTCAAGGCCATGAGGGAGATGTTGTTCAAGCTGAAGCCCATGAAGTGCATGAGCGCGAAGGTGCCTACGATGGAGAGGGGCAGGGCCAGGCTGGGTATGATTGTGGCCTGGATATTGCGCAGAAATGTGAAGATGACCATGATCACCAAGCATGCGGTGAGCATGAGGGTGAACTTCACGTCGGCCACGGACTCCTTGATGGATTCGGAGCGGTCGTAGAGCACGTCGAGATGCACGGCCGCGGGAAGCTGTGCGCGGAACTGGGGTAGCAGGTCGCGAACCGCGTTCACCACCTCCACTGTGTTGGTGCCGGGCTGCCGTTGGATGGCGAGCACCTGGCCGGGGATGCCGTTGAACCAGTTCAAGCGTCTGGTGTTCTCCACGCTGTCCGAGACCTTTGCGACCTCCTCCAGCCGGACAGGAGAGCCGTTGCGCCAGGCAACAACCAGGGGGCGGTAGGCTTCCGCGTCCATGAGCTGGCCGCTGGAGCGCACCGTATACTCCCTTACTGTACCGGCCACGGTGCCCACGGGCAGGTTCACGTTGCCTTGTTTGACCGCGACGGCGACCTCGTCCACGCCGATCTGCTTGGAGGCGAGGGACGCGGGGTCGAGTTCGATGCGTACCGCGTATTTCTTTGAGCCGTACACCGACACCTGGGCCACGCCGTTGACCATGGAGATGCGCTGGGCCATGAGGTTCTCACCGTACTCGTTGACGTCGGAGAGCCTCATGGTGGGGGAGTAGATGGCCAGGTAGAGGATCGGAGAGTCCGCCGGGTTGACCTTGCGAAAGCTCGGAGGCGTGTCCATGTCGTCGGGCAGCCTGCGCATGGCCGTGGTGATGGCGGACTGAACGTCCAGGGCCGCGTTGTCGATGTTGCGCTTCAGATTGAACTGCAAGGTGATGCGGGTGCTTCCCTGGGTGTTGACAGAGGTCATGGAGTCCAGGCCCGAGATGGTGGAAAACTGCTTTTCCAGGGGCGTGGCCACCGAGGAGGCCATTGTCTCGGCGTTGGCGCCGTCGAGCTTGGCGGACACCTCGATGGTGGGGAAGTCAACGTTGGGAAGGTCACTCACCGGCAGCTTGAGATACGCCATGGTGCCGAAGATGAGCAGGGCGGCCATGACCAGCGTGGTCATGACCGGACGGCGGATGAAGAGCGCGGAGATATTCACTGTTGTTCACCCTTGACGCCCGCTGTGTCGGACTTTTGATCCGGTTCTCCAGGGACGTCCAGGGATTTGATTGACACTTCTATGCCCGGTGCCAGGCGCAAGTGTCCGTCGAGAACCACCTTTTCACCCGTTTCCAGGCCTTCGTCGATGACGGTGAACCCGTCAATGAGCAGACCGGTCTTCACGTTGCGCGGCTGCACCTTGTTGCCCTGCCCCACGACATACACGTAGGGGCCGTTGAGGCCATCGAGCACCGCCGCGGAGGGCACGAAAAGGGCATTCTCCAAGGTGCGGAGCACCAGGGAGGTACGGAGGAACAGTCCGGGCCACAACAGGCTCTGGGTGTTCGCAAACAGGGCGCGCAGGCGGATAGTTCCGGTGGTTGTGTCAACCGCGTTGTCAATGGCCGCCAACCGCCCCCTCAGGATGCGCGGGGGTGACTCGCCATTTCCCCCAAACTGCACTTCAACCGGCAGGGGGCTCGCCTTTTGCCGGGTGATGACCTCGGCGAGATAGCGCTCGGGCAGGGCAAAGGACACGTAAATGGGCTGTATCTGATTGATGACGCAAAGGATGCGATCGTCGTTGGCCTTGATGACATTGCCCTTGTGCAGCAGCACGTTGCCCACCCGGCCGGAGATGGAGGCGCGGATGGTGGCGAATTCGAGATCCAGCTGGGAGCGTTCCAGGGTCGCCTGGTTCAAGGCGATGGTTCCCTCCAGTGACTTCAGCTGGGAGTAGGTATCGTCGTACTGCTCCTGGGCCACCACGTCCTTTTGCTTCAGGGTGGAGTACCGTCGGAGATCTTCCTTGGCCTTGTTGTACATGGCGCGGTCGCGGTCCAGTTTGGCCCGGGACTCCAGGATGACCATCTCAAAGGGCCTGGGGTCGAGCCGGAACAGCACGTCCCCCTCTTTCACGTATTGGCCGTCCGAGATTTTCTGCTCGATTATCTGCCCCCCCACTTGTGACTGCACGTCAACCGAGGCCATGGGCTCCACGTTGCCCACCGCCTGCAGTTTGTATGGAACGGTCTTGCGCGTGGCCTCCACAATGGTGACAGGAACAGCCTGCCTGCCCTTTTTTATCGGGGTGGCGGCCTTGTCCTGGCAGCCCGTCACCGGAATCAGGAGTATGAACAACAGGATGGAGCCAAGCAGAGCCCGGATTATTGAAAATGGGACAGTATTCAAGAGGTGCTCCCTGCATCGTGAAAAGGGTGTCCGATGGTGGCGTAATGACGAACTGCGGCCAGGGAAAAGGCGTAGATATGATCGGAGATCAGGTCGAGACCGTCCTTGTCCAGACTGATGTCGGGGTTGAGATGCAGGAATACCCTGCGAGAAAGGAAGAAACTGCGACACTGGAATATGATGCTGTGGGCGCAGAGCCGTACCTCTTTGGACTCTTTGGGGAGGCCCATCATTTCGCCGAGCAGCTTGCGCAGCACATCATGCCGGGGGGCGATGACGCGCTTGATGTAGTTTTCGAACATGGGCGTGGGTTCGGCCATCTCCCTGTTGATGAGGCGGATGTACCACGACTGGTTTCCCTTGTTGAACGAAAAAGAGATGGATTGACGGATGAAGGTATGGAGGCGTTCCTCCAGGGAAGCTCCGGGATTGTCGGGAATGGCCATGTCATTGCTTCTGGCGATCCTGTTGGCATAGGCGAGCACCTCCTCGTAGAGGTGCTTCTTGCCGCCGAAATGATAGTTTACCGAAGCGACGTTCACACCCGCGGAGCTGCAGATCTCACGAATGGTGGTGGCTCGAAAACCTTTGGCCGCGAATAGCTCGGCGGCCACCAGCAGGAGCCGGGCTCGGGTCTCGAGTTCCATGTCGGGCTGAGGCATGGCGAATCCAAATTGAAACAGTTGTTGGAAGCAAGCGTTTAAACTGGAGTGTAAAAAAAAGTCAAGATGAAATAGATAAACAGCAATATCGAAAATAAAATAAAATCGGTGTGTTGAGTGAAGGTGCTCAAGAACTCCGAAGGCGAATTGGACTTCGGCGCTTAGGCGGGCAGGAAAAAATGCAAAAGGTATTTGACAAATATACTAAAACGGGGGAGAATGTTTATCGTGGAAAAATATAGTGTGCATTGCTCAAGCACGGCCAAACGGTAATGTGAGGGTACATGAAGAAAGCATATAATCATCGACAAGGCGTTTATAAAAGGGAAAAGAGTTTCAGTGGCGTGACAAAAACAGGGGAGATACCAGTTATGCTTGTACATAAAGTCACCGGAGGTCGAGGAAGCGAAGAATAAATGAATTCATGCAGGGGGGCATATGTTGTATATGGACAAGTATCTATCCGGTTTAGGGTTTTCTGTTGTGATCACAAGAAGCAACGTGAAAGGATACACCTACGAGGCGGAAGGAGAGCAATCGGGAAAAAGTCTGGCAATCTTTCCTGTGGAGGGTAGTGCTCTGCAATCTTTAGCAAATCCAGTATGGGTCGGGCATTATGACGCCGACGGTGAGCTTCTGCATGATACGGAGTATGATACCCTGGAAGAGTTCCTCAGGCAGTTCAGAATGATCCGCGAAGTCGCCAGGGCGAAGATGCCGCTGAAAAAACAGAAATTTCAGCCGGTTGAGTACATCGAATACATGTGACGCTTCATGGGCGTCCACTCGGTCGGGCCGGGTTCAGCAACTCCTGGTAAAAAGCCTCCAGCCGCCTGGTCACCACCGGGGCGGCAAACAGCCTTGACGCCTTTGCCCTTCCGGCGCGCCCCATGGCCCGAGCCTCGTCCGGAGAGCGCAGGAGCCTGAGCACTGCTCGGGCATATGACCGGGGATCCGTGGCCACAAGCCCGGTGACCTCGTGATCCACCAACTCCAGTTGCGCATTGTCGCGTTCACCGGGGCAGGGGTGGGTGATGACCGGAAGCCCGGCGGCCATGGCTTCGGCAATGACCATGCCGAAGCTCTCTCCGGTGTCATTGGCGTGGGCCAACAACCCGACGCTTTTGAAGAAGTCTGCCAGATGCCCCTCGTCCGCCACCTCGGGCAAATACTCCACTTGCCCCTCCAGGCCCGAATCCCGAAAAAATGACTTGGCCGCATCGATCGCACCGATGATCCTGTACAGGAATTTTGGTTCCTCGCGTACCACGAGTGGCAGGAATCTCCAGCCAAGAGGCGACCATTTGCCTTTGTCGGCCCGGGAGATCCGCCCCGCTGTCATGGGCATGTCCTTGCGTTCAGGGCAGTGAGTGGCAAAGAAGTCCGTGTCCACGGGGTTGTACAGATAATCGAGCCTGCACCCCGTCTCTCCTTGGGGAAAATGCCTGAGATACCGCTCCAGACAGAAGCGCGAAACAAACAGCCGGAGGTCTATGAGATGGCCGTCCGGCGTCGGATCGTGACGGCCAAACACGTTGGTTTCAACAATTCTGGGAAAGGCGCCCGCACCGCGATGAAGAAACAGCGGGCGCATCATGGAGCGTTGCGGCCAACCGGCACGGTGGATATGGACGATATGGGGGCGGAAACGTCCAATGATCCTGAACAGGTCGCCCCCCACCATCACACGCACACCGGACGCGGTTATGAGCGCTTCCCGTGGTCCTCCCAAGGGTGCGTACACCAGTGGCAGGAACCGGGATCGGTCGAGATTCGCCACGAAAAGCTGCATGGTTTTCTCGGTGCCGCCCATTCCCAGTCCAGGGGCGATATGCAGCACGCGCACACGGGTATCGTCGGATATCATGTCGTGTTTGTGGCGGGATCAGTCGCAGTTGTTCAGACTGGTGATGTCCATGGAACGCTCCTTCCAGCCGCCTGGATTGAGATGGAAAACGTGTACCGCGGTGAGATGTTTGTCCATGCAGAGTACGCGGCCCGTAAGGTCGTTGCGCAACAAGGGGATTATCTCGTCGCACAGGTCCCTCACCTTCAGCGCCTCGAGTTCGGAAAAGGCGCACTGGAACTGGAGCATGTCCCCAGCGCCCCAGAAGTTGACGTGGGCGGCCTCCAGCCCGTCGAAAACCCCCTGCAGCTCGCACATGAGCTGCTCTTCCAGCTCGTACAGTTCATGATAGGAGAGGTCCGGCCCATAGTTGACCAGCCCGTAAACTTCACATTCATATTTACTCACGGCTTTCCTCCATACAGATGTGAGTATCCTTTTTTAAGCTCTTGGCGGTGTTCCAGTCAACAATGGCCATTGGTGCCCCTTCCTGGCCGGTTTGCGGCGGTTTGCCGCAAGGTTGGAACAGCTATGAGCGTCATCTGGAATGACGAATCGGATATGGGCAAGGTACTCCGGATTTTGGGGTGTTTTTTAAAAAAGTCGGGTTGGGATCGCTCATTGTTCAAGACATTTGAGCCTGGAGGTCATGACTTGCGCAGGGTTGGTATGAAAAAGAGGGGACTTTTATGAACGGATGAGGATATTCGGCAGAATTCCGAATCTGTTTTGAGGAAGAATAACACTTTGAAATCATGTGAATAAAATACAGTTTAGTCGATGTGTGTTGGATAACCTGTGCCAGGCGCCCATGTTGCGAAAAATCATATTCCTGGTAACAATGCCAAGGCTCTTTAGTTCATCATCGCACATCTCAGAATCATACAATTAATAAGGAGCGCGGGAATGTCTGTTACCGTCGTTGATCACCCCCTTGTGCGACACAAGCTGGGGCAATTGAGGAAGCACGACCTCAGCACAAAATCTTTTCGGGCGGTTGCCAACGAGATCGCCCGACTGCTGACCTATGAGGCGGCCAAGGACCTGGAAACCGAGAAAGTGACCATCAAGGGTTGGGCCGGGCCGGTGGAAGTGGAGCGCATCCGGGGAAAGAAGATCACCGTGGTGCCCATACTCAGGGCCGGCCTAGGCATGCTCGACGGCGTACTGGACATGATTCCGGGTGCCAAGGTGGGGGTCGTGGGCATGTACCGGAACGAGGAAACCCTGGAACCTGTCAGTTACTACGTCAAATTGCCCAAATACATGCCCCAGCGCTCCGCCTTGATTCTTGACCCGATGTTGGCAACCGGGGGCACGCTCATCGCCACCATCAATTTGCTCAAGGAATCGAAGTGCGAAAAGATCAAGGGTATTTTCCTGGTCGCAGCTCCGGAAGGTCTGGAAAAGGTTCAGAAGGCGCACCCTGACGTGGAAATCATCGTGGCGGCCGTGGATGAGCGGCTCAATGAACAAGGTTATATCCTGCCCGGCCTCGGTGACGCGGGCGACAAGATATTCGGCACCAAATAACAGCAACACGGCCAGGGTTGGCCGGCAAACCCCCCCGGAGCGAGAATGACGACCCCTTCTTCCACCGACTATCAGTTCCGTGCCAAGGATGCCCTTCTCGGGGCGCAAATGCTGTTCGTGGCCTTCGGCTCCCTTGTGCTGGTGCCGTTGCTCACTGGGCTGGATCCGAACGTGGCCCTGTTCACCGCTGGTGTGGGCACCCTGGTGTTCCAGTTCATCACAAAAGGCAAGGTGCCGGTGTTCCTGGCTTCCTCCTTCGCCTTCATCGCGCCCATCATCTATGGCGCACAGACCTGGGGCATGTCCGGAACCATGTGCGGCCTGGCCGCCGCCGGTGTGCTCTACATGGTGCTGAGCCTGTTCATCACCCTCAGGGGGCCGGGCTTCCTCTCCAGGCTGCTTCCGCCCATCGTCACCGGCCCGGTCATCATGGTCATCGGCCTGATTCTGGCCCCGGTGGCCGTGAACATGGCCCTGGGCAAAACCGGTGACGGCAGCGCCCAGCTCATTCCCGAGAACACCGCCCTGATCATCTCCATGGCCGCGCTCCTGGCCACCATCCTGGCCTCCCTGCTGGGCAAGGGCCTGCTGCGCCTGGTGCCCATCCTGTGCGGCATAGCCGTGGGCTATGTCCTCTGCCTGATCTTCGGGCTGGTGGATTTCGGCAAGGTGGCCTCTGCTGCCTGGGTAACGGTACCGCCCTTCACTTTTCCCACGTTCAACCTCGACGCCATCCTGTTCATAGTGCCTGTGGCCATCGCCCCGGCCATCGAACACTTCGGCGACATTCTGGCCATCGGCACCATCACCAACAAGGACTTCATCAAGGACCCGGGCGTGAACCGGACCATGCTCGGTGACGGTATCGCCACTTCCCTGGCCGCGATGGTGGGCGGCCCCCCGAACACCACCTACTCCGAGGTCACCGGCGCCGTCGCACTGACCCGGGGATTCAACCCCGGCATAATGACCTGGGCCTCCATCACCGCCATCCTGCTGGCCTTCATAGGCAAGCTGGGCGCGTTCCTGCAGACCATCCCGGTGCCGGTCATGGGTGGCATCATGCTGCTGCTCTTCGGCGCCATCATGGTGGTGGGCATCAACAGCCTGGTGCGTGCGGGCAAGGACCTGATGCACCCCCGCAACCTGTGCATCGTCTCGCTCATCGTGGTCATGGGCGTGGGCGGCATGACCTTCAGCGTGGGTGAGTTCAAACTCGGCGGCATCGGCCTGGCCGCAGTCATCGGCGTGTTCCTGAACCTGGTACTGCCCATGGGCAAGGAAGACAGCTGATACTTCGGGAAGATACGGACACTGTTACGAGCGGGGAGGGGTTTCTGGGGAAAACCCTCCCCGTTTTCTTTTGCACCCACCGCAAACACTCGACTCACGGGGCACCGGATGATATGAGGAGCAAAAAGGAGAGGGCCTACCAAGGTTTTTTCTTTTTTCCCGTCCCGGAGCCTGACACAGCGGTCAAGGCCATTTCCCACCGGGCGGGTTTTTTTACGGCAAACGGTTCCACGCATCATACAGTCCACGGCCTGAAAAAGGCTACGGAAAAACCCGAGACAGTACGGTATGGAAAAATTGGAAAAATTGGCTCTACAGACGGCCAAGGAGATCGTGGTCAAGTTCATCGAGGTCGGACGAGTGTCCCCCACCAATTTCAATGAAATTTTCCCGGCCATCTACGATCAGATCCTCATGGCCATAGACAAGGACGCTCCCCGCCCGCAGCCCGAGAAAAACGCCGGTTCCAAGGCGGACACCTGAGCACGATGCGCCATACGAACACCGCGACCGAGGGCGGAACCACGGAGCCGGTCATGAACGCCGAGGACAGGCACGGCCGTGAAGTCTCGAGCATGTTTGGCCGTATCGCCAGGTGGTATGACCTGCTCAACCACGTACTCAGCCTGGGGCAGGACATCTACTGGCGGCATCAGCTCGTGCGCATGGCCCGGCTGCCCAAGGACTCGGAAGGTGTGGTGCTCGATCTCGCCTCCGGGACCCTGGACGTCAGCCTGGAATTTCTACGGCGGCACCCGAAGCTCAGGGTCTTGTCCATGGATTTCTCCGGCCCCATGCTTTTACGGGGGCGTGACAAGATCCCGGACAGGGACAGTCACCGCATTTTTCTGGCTCTGGCAGACGGCCGCAGGCTGCCATTGCCGGATGCATGCGTGGACTGCGTAACCATCGCCTTCGGCATCCGAAACATCCTGCCCCGGGCGGATGCCTGCGCCGAAGCCCTGCGGGTGCTGCGCCCCGGGGGGCGGTTCTGCATCCTAGAGTTCGGCACAGGACACCGCCGCATCTGGCGCGGGGTGTACAATTTCTATCTTTCGAGCCTGCTGCCCAGAATCGGCGGCCTCATCTCCGGTGATTCCGGGGCCTATGTCTATCTGGCGGAGACCATCAAGGCGTTTCCCCCGGCTGAAGTGCTGGGTCAGGAACTGCTCGACGCCGGATTCAGCGAGGTCTATTTCCGACCCATGTTGTCCGGAATAGTGTATCTGCACGCCGCGAGGAAATGATCGGCGGGAAAAAGGGGGTTTTTGCACTTGTTGCCGGGCGAGCTTTAGGCTAAGGCCTTGGTTCCCGGAAAGGGAAGGCGCCGGCGGGATCCGGAGAGGGAAACCGGATCAGGTGGCGATCATTCTGACGAGCGCGATGACCACTAGTCCCATGAGAATCGCCCCCATCCCGAGAAAACGGATGAACCCCGGGGGCTGCTCAGAGAGTTGACGCAGCATCTTGGGGAGACGCTCGGCAAACAGAAAATATGGAAGGCCTTCCAGCACCAACGCCAGGCCGATAGCCAAAAGAAATAAATTCCAATTGATTTCCATGAACCGTAGGTAGCCTGAGACAGGGCGCATGTCCAGAGGCTTTCCCCAGGCGTCCGCTGGCAGGAATGATATTCGGAGCGAAAAAAATGATTACCTTTGAACAGATAGAGAACAGAGAGCTGGCCATCGCGGTGGTGGGGCTCGGATATGTGGGATTGCCCCTTGCCGTGGCGCTGAGCCGCAAATTCGAGGTGATCGGGTTTGATGTCTCCAGCCGCCGGATCGAGGAATTGTGCGGCGGCAGGGACAACACCGGGGAGTTGGACGACGCCGCCCTGCAAGGGGCTGAGCTGGAATTCACGGACCGCCCCGAGGACCTGGGTCGCGCCGGTGTGATCATCGTGGCAGTGCCCACCCCCATCGATCAGAACCGCAGGCCCGACCTGGCCTGCGTAGCCGGAGCGTCCGCCACCGTGGGCGAGAACATGCGCAAGGGCTGCATGGTGGTCTACGAGTCCACGGTGTACCCCGGACTCACCGAGGAGATCTGTGTGCCCATCCTGGAAAAGTGTTCGGGTATGGTCTGCGGCAATGACTTCCAGGTGGGGTATTCTCCGGAGCGCATCAACCCCGGGGACAAGGAACACACCCTGGAGACCATCGTGAAGGTTGTTGCCGGGCAGGACGAGGCGGGGCAAGAGCTCCTGGCCTCCATGTACGGCGCGGTGGTGAGGGCCGGAGTGCACAAGGCCTCCAGCATCAAGGTCGCCGAGGCGGCCAAGGTCATCGAGAACACGCAGCGTGACCTGAACATCGCGCTGATGAATGAACTCTCCCTGATATTCAGCCGCATGGGGATCGACACCAGGGAGGTGCTCGAGGCCGCGGGCACCAAATGGAACTTTCTGCGGTTTTCCCCCGGACTTGTCGGGGGGCACTGCATCGGCGTGGACCCCTATTACCTGACCTTCAAGGCCGAGGCCATGGGCTTCCACCCCCAGGTGATCCTGGCGGGCAGGCGGATCAACGACTCCATGGGCAAGTACGTGGCCGAGAAGGCCATCAAGCTGATGAACAACAGCGGCTGCCGCATCTGCGGGGCCAAGGTGGGCATCCTCGGCCTCACGTTCAAGGAGAACGTCCCGGACTTGCGCAACACCAAGGTCATCGACGTCATCCAGGAACTGGAGGAGTACAAGGTGGAGGTGCTCGTGCACGACCCCTCGGCCGATCCCGAGGAGGCGAAGCGCGAGTATGGGCTGGACCTGGCCTCACTGGACGACTTCAAGGGTCTGAGCGCCCTGATCATGGCCGTGCCTCACGAGTCCTACAAGAGCCTGTCCGTGAACGACATGCTCACTTGGTTCACGAGAAACAACGGTGGTAACACACCTATTCTACTGGACGTGAAGGGATCGCTGGATCCCGAGGCAATTCGCGGGGCCGGCATGGAATATTGGCGTTTATAGCCGTTTTCGGGTAGCAGGAAGGAATGAAACGCACTGTTCCGACAGAATCCATGGCCCGGCGCCTGGGGTGAGGGATGGCCAAGGGAATACCGCGCATTAATTGTTGGAGTGACTGCTGACGGGGATTTCTTGAGGCGAGTTCGCGCCTCAAGGAGGCATCCAGAGGGGAGCGGATGGAACTCGACATCTCCAGCGAGCAGCGGGAGAAGATCGAGATCATCCTTCGGGTGCGCAACGCCCTTGTCATCGCCGAGGAGCCTCTCCGCCCCGCCCGGAGCAGGCTGCTGGTGGAGAAAAGATGAGAAGTGAATCAGGCAAAGCTTTCTCTTGCCGGTGTAAACAGGTATGAGCCATTCATGCATGAACTATACAAGTACATAGAGAGCGAACAGCCCCTCATCAACACGTGTCTGTTCAAGGAAACCGAGAAACTGCACCCCCTGGTGCGGCCGGTGGCGCAGCATGTGTTGCAGGGCGGGGGCAAGCGCCTGCGCCCTCTGCTGGTGTTGCTTCTGGCCCGGGCCGTGGGGCATACGCCGGAGAACATCTACCCCCTGGCCTGCTCTCTCGAGTTTCTGCACTCCGCCACCTTGTTGCACGACGACATTCTGGACGGCTCCGAGTTGCGGCGGGGGCAGGCGGCGGCGCACCTGGTGTTCGGCGTCACCCGGACCATTCTCGCGGGAGACGCGCTGCTGGCCCTGGGCAACAAGCTCATCGCCACCGCCAGGGACCCACGCCTCACGGAGTGCATCTCCGACGCCATCATCAACACCGCTGCCGGAGAGATCGCCGAAATCGCCCATATTCGCGACGCGAACCTGAGCGAGGAGAAATATCTCGAGATCATCACGGGCAAGACCGCCTTTCTGATCCAGTCCGCCTGCACAGTGGGCGCCATTGTCGGGGGGGGCGGCGATGAACTCGTCAAGGCGGCCGGGAGCTTCGGGTTGAACATGGGCATCGCCTTCCAGCTTGTGGACGACGCCCTGGACTACATGGGGAGCAGGGAACAGGTGGGCAAACCCGTGGGCAGGGATCTGCTCGAGGGCAAGTTGACGTTGCCCATGCTCTTCTACCTGCGGGACGTGGACGACGCCAGGAGGGCGTGGTTTTTCGAGCGGCTGGGCATGGGGGCCTTCACCGAGGCCGACATGGACGAGCTCATTGCCGCGATTCAGGAGGCCGGGTGCGACGTCCGGGCAAGGAACGCCGCGTCCTCGTATCTCGACAGCGCCTCCGAGGCCCTGAACAAATTTCCTGAAACTCGGGAAAAGGGGTTGCTGCGCCAGGTCCTGGAGTATGTGCTCTCCAGGGACAAGTAGCACTGCGCGATGTCATGTCGCGCAACGATATTGGTGTTTGATGTCATTGAACATGGCTCGATCATCCGCGCAAGTGAGTCACGGTTGCATCGGGCCTGACATGTTCAGAAAAGGGAGAACCCGATGATTCGGCGTGTGGAAGTCGGTGCCAGGCAGGGCCTGCCCGATGTGCTGGGAAGGAAGACGGCGGGAGCCGTAAAGAATTTTCTGGATCTGGACGTGGCCGGCATCCGCTGCATCAAGGTCTTCACCCTGGAAGGCCTGGAGAACGCGGAAGTTGAGCGTCTTCTCGAAGCGGGAGTGCTGCACGACCCCGTGCTGCACACCGCCACCCTGGAGCCTCTGGCCAACAGCTACGGCGAGCCCTTTGACTGGGCCCTGGAAGTGGGATTCCGCCCCGGTGTGACGGACAACGAGGGGCGTACCGCCTCCGAGGCCGTGGCCCTGGTGCTGGGGCTGGACGCGGAGCGGCGCAAGAAAATCGCCGTGTACACCGCCACCCAGTTCCTGCTTTCGGGCGACCTGGACCGCTCCCAGGTGGAGCGCATCGCCACCGGCCTGCTGGCCAACACACTGATTCAGCGTCACTCCCTGAAGAGCGCCGATGAATGGCGCGAGTCCCCGGGCTTTGCTGCCACTCCGGCAAGGGTGTCGGGGCAGGCCCTGGACGAGGTTGCCCTTATCCCGCTGCTGGAGATGGACGACGAGACACTGGTGAAGTTCAGCAGGGAGAATACCCTGGCCCTGTCTCTGGAAGAGATGCTGCGCATCAAGGCGCACTACGCGGACTCCGGGATCAAGGCCGAGCGCCTGGCCGCCGGGTTCCCGGCCGAGCCCACGGACGCGGAGATCGAGTGCCTGGCCCAGACCTGGTCCGAGCACTGCAAACACAAAATCTTCAATGCCAGGATCGAGTACCGCGACGCCGAGACCGGCCGCTCCGAGACCGTGGACAGCCTCTTCGACACCTGCATCTCCTCGCCCACCAAGCGCATTCGCGAGCAAAAGGGCGATGACGATTTCTGCCTCTCCGTGTTCAAGGACAACGCCGGTGTCATCAAGTTCACCGACGATCACAGCGTATGCATCAAGGTGGAGACCCACAACAGCCCCTCGGCCCTGGATCCATACGGCGGAGCGCTCACCGGCATCGTGGGCGTGAACCGCGATCCCATGGGCACGGGCATGGGCGCGCAGATGGTCTGCAACACCGACGTATTCTGCTTCGCCTCCCCGTTCTGGGAGGGGGAGCTGCCCCCAAGACTGCTGCATCCCAGGCGCGTGCTGGAAGGCGTGCGCGAGGGCGTGGAGCACGGCGGCAACAAGTCCGGCATCCCCACGGTCAACGGCAGCCTGGTGTTCGACGAGCGCTACCTGGGCAAGCCCCTGGTGTTCTGCGGCACTGTTGGCATGATGCCCAGCACGGTGGCGGGGCGCCCCAGCCATGAAAAGCAAGTGCTGCCCGGTGACGCGGTGGTCATGGTGGGGGGGCGCATCGGAAAGGACGGTATACACGGAGCCACCTTTTCCTCCGAGGAACTGCACGAGGGCTCTCCGGCCACCGCCGTGCAGATCGGCGACCCCATCACCCAGCGCAAGATGTACGATTTTCTCATGCGGGCCCGGGACATGGGCTTGTACAACGCAATCACTGACAACGGCGCGGGTGGCCTCTCCTCGTCCGTCGGCGAGATGGCCGAGGACAGCGGCGGCGCGGACCTGGATCTGAGCCTGGCGCCCCTGAAGTATGACGGCCTCAGACCCTGGGAGATCCTGCTTTCCGAGGCCCAGGAGCGCATGTCCCTGGCGGTGCCCCAGGACAAGTTGGACGAGTTCCTCTCCCTGGCCGCTGAGATGCAGGTGGAGGCCACGGTTCTGGGCACTTTCACGGACAGCGGCTTTTTCAACATCCGGCATGGCGGCAAGCCGGTGGCCAGGCTGGACATGGAATTTCTGCACAAGGGCGTGCCCCAGATGCGCCTGGAGGCGGAGTGGAAGAGGCCGCAGCCTCCCGAGGGAGCGGTCGTCACCGTCGGTGACGACGTGGCTGTGGAGGACCATGCCGCGTTGCTGTACAGGATGCTCGGCAGGCTGAACATTTGCAGCAAGGAATACATCATTCGGCAGTACGACCACGAGGTTAAGGCCGGGAGCGTGATCAAACCCCTGCTGGGCGCACTGCGCGACGGCCCCGGCGATGCGGGCGTGCTCCGCCCCTTGCTGGATAGGCCCGAGGGCCTGGTGGTGTCCCACGGCATCTGTCCCAAGTTCAGTGACCTGGACACCTACTGGATGATGGCCAACGCCGTTGACGAGGCAATTCGCAATGCCGTGGCTGTTGGCGCTGACCTGGATCACATGGCGGGTGTGGACAACTTCTGCTGGTGCGATCCGGTCGAGTCCGAGAAGACGCCGGACGGACGGTACAAGCTGGCGCAGCTGGTCCGGGCCAATCGGGCGCTTGCGCACTTCTGTCAGGGGTTCGGTGTCCCCTGCGTGTCCGGCAAGGATTCCATGAAGAACGACTACACCGGCGGGGGGCGCAAGATCTCCATTCCCCCCACAGTGCTGTTCACCGCCATGGGCGTGATGCGCGACGCCTCCAAGGCCGTGAGCTCCGACTTCAAGCGCCCCGGTGATGTGATCTACATCCTGGGCATGACATATGACGAATTGGGCGGCAGCGAACTGTTCGACGAGCTTGGTCTGTGGAGCCGGGACGTGCCGCAGGTGGACGTCGTGGCGGCCAGGCATCGCTATCGCACCTTCACCTCCGCGGTGAAGCAGGGGGTGGTGAGCGCGTGTCACGATCTTTCCGACGGCGGACTTGCCCTTGCTCTGGCCGAGATGGCCATTGGGGGGCGTCTGGGCGCCACGGTGGACCTCGCCCCCGTGCCCGCGCCCATACCGGGCCCTGGAGTCGTCTCCCTGCTCTACAGCGAGTCGGCCAGCCGTTTGCTGGTCACCGTGCCCGAGGACAAGGCCGGGACGTTCGAATCCCTGTTCAAGGGGCAGAGTTGCGCGCGGCTCGGCGTGGTGACCGATGAAACGCAACTGCGGGTGTGGAACGATGGGTCTGAGATTTGCTCCACGACGGTGGAAAATCTGGCCCAAGCCTGGAAGAAGACTTTGGATTGGTAATAAACCTTATAGGGTTACTACAATTGTTCCTTTTTTCATAAGAGCTTGACGAAATGTAGGGGACAGGCTAGTTTATAATAAATTAGGAGATTGGGAAGCACTTAGAACTATTCCACAATTTCATCGAGTTGTCCTTCGCCAAATAGTGCCTTTTCGTAACACGCCAGCACCTGGGGGGAGATGCCGATGCTTCGTTCCGGAATCGACCGCTCCCACGGTATTTGGCATACCTGCTGAGGAAATGCCATGTTGCGACGCACTCTTCTCTTTTGGCCGGCTGCCCTATGGGCAGCCTGTGTCTTTTTATGGGCCGGCTCGGCTGTTTCGCAATCCGGGACTTATGTGGGCTCCAAAACCTGCAGCGAGTGCCATACCGAGCAGTACGAGAACTTCACGGCCTACGCCAAGAAAGCCAAATCCGCCCACAGCATTCAGATCATGGCCTCGGACCTGACCGAGGACGAGCTCAATGAGTGCTACTACTGCCACACCACAGGCTATGGAAAGCCCGGTGGCTTCGTCAGTTTCGAGAAGACTCCGGAGCTGGGACATGCCGGGTGCGAGGTGTGTCACGGGCCGGGGAGCGACCATGTGGACTCAGGGGGCGACCCTGAACTCATCAAGCGTGATTTGTCCTTGAAAGACTGCGAGACCTGCCACAACGAGGAGCGTGTAAGTTCTTTCAATTTCAAACCGTTGTTGCATGGCGGTGCGCACTAGGAAAAAAGGGGGATGTATGAACTTGCTGCGCACCTCGCTGGGGGCGAAGATCGGGTTTTACGTTTCGCTGATGCTGGTGGCCATCTTCGCCATTCTCTTCCTGGCGAACTCCTTCTGGCAACGTGGCAGTACCTTGGAACTTATCGAAAAAACTTCCAAGGAATCCTCCGATATCCTGTTCTCCGGCATCGCCCAGCCCATGCGTATCGGGGATAACGAAGGAACGGCAGAGCAATTTGAAGTTATTGCGAAACATTACGATAACATCACGGTATATTTGACCAACTTCAAGGGCAGCATCACCTATTCCACGCAAAAGGACGCCTTGCGCAAGGAGCTTGCCGACCTCTACGACGAGGACGAGTTCGACAAACTGGTCCAGAGCAGTCTGGACCAGGTCACCAAGATTGGCCAGCTCCAGAAGTTGCACGGTGTTCCCTATTTTGTCGAGGTCTCGACCATCAATAACGAACCCGCCTGCCACCATTGCCACGGCAAATCCCGGCCGATTCTGGGCAGCATGATCATGTTGCACGACATCAGCGTGGACATGGCCAAGCTGGGCCGCATCCAGCTCAATGGGCTGCTGCTTTCACTGGGCGGTTTCGTGGCTCTCCTGGTCCTCCTGCTCGGATTCATCAAGTACCGGGTGGTCAACCGCGTGCGGTCCATCGCGACTGCCAGCAAGTCCATTGAAAAGGGCGACTACTCGGTGAGCTTCGAAGTCACGGGGAAGGACGAGATCGCCGTGCTCGGCAACGGGCTTGCCGCCATGGTGGGTACCATCCGTGACCAGCTCGAGTATAACAGGGGCGTGCTGCAAGGCATCATCGTGCCGCTGTTCGTGGCTGACATAAACGGGGTCATCGATTTCATCAACGCCCCCATGCGGAACATCCTCGGCCGTGAAGTGGATGAGGTGGAAGGCCGGAACGTGTCCGAATTCTTCAAGAGCGAAAGCGGCGAGGGCATAACTGTCAAGGTACGTGAGAAGGGGCGCAGCAGCAGCGGTATACTCCGCTTCGTACGCAACGACGGCGTGGCGTTTCCCCTGCATTTCGAGGTTTCGCCCCTAAGGGATTCCGACGGCAAGGTCACCGGCGCCATTGGGGTGATGATCGACCTGACCCAGGAGGAGAAGGACAAGGCCAGGATCAGGGCGCATGGCGAGAACCTGCAGCTGGTTGGCGAGGAGGTCACCCAAGTGGCCTTGAAGATGGCCCGGGCGGCCGAGCATCTGGCCGGGCAGATGGCTGATGTCACTCAGAGCATGGATGACGCCGCTTCGCAGACTCACTCCCTTGCAACCGCCATGGAGCAGATGAACGCCACGGTGCTGGAAGTGGCCAACAACGCCAGCCAGGTGGCCAGGGCCTCGGAGCAGGCCAACAACGTGGCCCAGACCGGTGGGCAGCAGGTGCAGGCCACCGTGGAGGAGACACGCGATGTGTCCGAGCGCGCCGGCAAGCTGGCCGCATCACTCAACGACCTTTCGATCAAGGCGGAGAACATTGGCAGGATCATGTCGGTTATCAACGATATCGCGGATCAGACCAACCTCCTGGCCTTGAACGCGGCCATCGAGGCGGCCCGGGCCGGGGAAGCCGGACGAGGTTTTGCCGTTGTCGCCGACGAGGTGCGCAAGCTGGCTGAAAAGACCATGGGCGCCACCAAGGAGGTTGAGGACGCGGTTGGGCAGATCCAGACCAGCACCAGAGACGCGGTACAGGAGATGGAGAAGACCAGGGTCAGGGTGGATCAGACCTCGGAGCGCGCTGTGGACGCCGGAGCAACTCTTGGAGAGATCATGAGGGAGTTCGGTTCCATCGCCCAGATGGTCCAGGGCATAGCGGCAGCCTCGGAAGAGCAGTCAGCCACCAGCGACGAGGTCAACCGGGGCGTCTCCCACATCAATCAGCTCGCCCAGAGTGCCTCGAAAAACGTACAGGAGGCCAATGAGGCCATTCATGAGGTTTCAGAGATGGCCATGCATCTCTCGGAGCTCGTGGAGCGCTTCAAGGCAGAGTAGGCCGCTTCGTCACTATTGGCCGGTTGCCGCATCCAAGAAATATATAGGGAAACCTCATAGAAGTTTCACTTTTTCGTTTTGGTGCGCCCGGCAGGGCGCGTGGTGCGTGAGCACCATCCGGGCAGGTGTGGTGCCTGCCTGGTGACTTGAAGGTGAAAGTCCTCCGCAGGCCCGACAAGGGGAACTGCTAGAGCATTTGGACTTTTTCAAAGTAGAAATGCTCTAACCAGTCGATGAAGGGCCAAACCTGCCAAACGAGGCATGAACACTGTCTTCTGTTTGGATTGAGCGGATGCCCGTAAGGTGTCTTAAAGCCGGAAGTAACGGACGGAATCCGTAAGGTGGGGCTGGGTGCTTATAGTCGGACAGGCATTCAGAGAAAAGACGCTAAGCAGGCAGGAACCGCCGTGGTACGGAACCGTATGCCCGGTGGTGTGGGAGGACGGAGGGCGCGAACCCTCCTACCCGATAAGCCCCGAATACCACGGGCTGGATGCTCAGCCAATCTCCTGAAACAGAATCTCGCCCTGCGAACGAACCTGGGGCGATACGGGCGCGAGGCGTTTCAGCCAGACCTCGCCGGAGAGGCTGTTGAACAGGATCTTGCGCCCCTTGCTGCCCCGGGTGTCCTGCTTGCGGATACGCATACCCTTTCCCAGAAGAATCTTTTTGGCCAACTCCACGTTGCGCGCGCCCACATCAATGGCATCGCAGATGCCGGACGGGGTGTCGTTTCTTTCCAGACTGTACGCGCCGCCGAACAGCTTCACGTCAATTTGATGGGGGCGTATTCCCCGGGCGGAGTAACTCGACAGGACGCGGAATATCGAGCTGTCCACATATCTGAAAATATCGGTGGTGCAGGACGGGCCGTCAGGGTTGCTCGGGAGTATGGCGTGGAACATGGCGCAGTGACCGGAGGGGTGGTGCCGGAAGGTTACGGCCACGCAGGAGCCAAGCACGGTGTGGATCATGGCTCCTCCCTGCAATACGATGCATTTGCCCATGGCCAAGTGCACTTGCGGCAGCTCGGAACACAAGGAGGGTATATTGGTGAATTCGCTATTCTGGTTGTAGTTGTTGTTGAGCATATGAAGATTTTGTCTGTTGCTCAGGGTCTGGGAGGATACGCGGAACTCTCCACTGCCCCGGCCTCGGGTTGAGGCCTGTTTCGTTGTATAAGTTCCATGGAACGTTCTGCCAGGGTTGCGAACTCGGGTTTGGAAACCTGGTCGTCCGCCCCGACGCTGTCACCTTTGTGGCGCAGATCGTTCGTTATCATGGATGAAAAGAGCATTACCGGGAGTTCCTTGATCATGGGATCGTTCTTTATCTGCTTGGTGAGAGCATACCCGTCCATGCGTGGCATTTCGATGTCAGAGATGATGATATCCAAAAAGTCAACGATTTTGAGTCCCTGCTGTAGCGCCTTGTGTTTGAGCTCCAGGAGGAACTGCCAGGCCTGCTCCCCGTCATTGAGGGTATCCACCTGGAAATTGGCCTCCTCCAGCTTGTCCTTGATGATGTGGCGAAGGGCCGTGGAGTCATCAACTATGAGGGCTTTAAGGTTCGCCTGCGAAACCGAAGTACTTTGTTTTGCCTGATCGCTCATGGCGGGATCCAGATCGAGCAGGATTTTTTCAAGATCCAGCAACAGGACGAAGTGATCCTCCAGTTCAACCATGGAGGTGATGCAGTTGTTCTTCATATTTGCCAGGTAGTGGCTGGGTGGTTTGACATCCGTCCAACTCACCCTGTGAATCTGGGTCACGCCGGAAACGAGGAATCCGCTGATGGTCTTGTTGAATTCTGTAACCAGGATCACTTCGTAAGCGTTGGGGGCTTTTTCGATATTGAGCCAAGTACTGAGATCAAGGACCGGGAGGATGATGTCCCGCAGTGGAATGGTGCCCAGGAAGCACGGGTTCACGTCGGTTTCATGCGGTGTGAGCTTGGGGCTCTCTATGACCTCGAGTACCTTGGCGACATTGACACCATAATAGCCGCGAGAGGGAGAGGCGCCTTCCGCCTGCACCTCGTCTATGTAGAACTCAATTATTTCGAGCTCGTTGGTGCCGGTTTCGAGGAGAATATCGGCCTTGGACATGTGTTCTCCATGGTTTTCCCTCTTTGCGGCGGATCCTGAAAGGTGTCCGCCGCGATGAGGTCAGCTGCCCTAAATTGATGACCCTGTCCAGCCCCTTAAAGTCTATCGTTTTACATATGTTTGCCAATCATGGAGAAGATGTAAGAATAGTTGTATGAAAATTTTCCGCATAAATACTGTTATAAATAGCAACGCATGTTCTGGCAAGGAAATGTTGTCACTCCCTGTCGCGTACTGGTAAAGGTCTGGAAAATGTTGTAAATAAGGAAAGATGACGTCAAATGAGGAGTATGGGACATATGCTTAGAGGCTGGCTTGAAACCGGGATTGTGGGCGCGATGTTGTGCTGCGTGCTGTTTGCTTCCGGATGCGGTGATTTTTGCAACCCGCTGGATTCCACCAAGGTAACGGTAATGCTGCAGGGCGATGCGAGGCCGGTGCCTCCCATGGCAGTGACCCTGGACGGGGAAGTCATCGGGCAGGTAAAGGACGTTTCACGGGAGCAGGGGAGCAGGCCGGTGCTTACGCTCTGCATGCAGAGCAAGGCGGCCGAGAAGCTCAACAAACTCACGGTGTTTTATCTGGATTCCGGAAATGGCCATGTCAGCCTGGCGTGTGTGTTGGCGTCAGCTGACCAGGCCGATGGCGGCCAGGCTGCGGAAAAGCCCGAAAACATGCTGTTTCTCGGGTTCTCCAGCTATGACGACTACCTGGCCTGGAAGGCGTCCAGCATCGTGAAGAAAGGAGTCAGCGGTTTTCTCAATGCCCTGGACAAGGCCCTGAGTGGGGAAAAACAATAGTTTTCCGGCCTCCTTCACTGTAAGTGGGGCACCCACAGGATTGTCCCGAGAATGCCGCACGTTTGTTGTTCCACTAATTGAAAACAGTTATCGCCAGTATGCTATGGGCGGCCTGTGGCAGGGGCGTTTTTTCTTTGTCCTTATAAATGTGAACCTCGAGTTTTTTGTCCCCGTGCCGGGGCCGAACGCCTTGCGGGATCAGGCGTGTATGCACGATGCCGGCGGCATGGCGGCGAGGGGTGGGAACTCCTTCACAGGCGGCGGATGATACGGAGATATCAGTGGCTGACATTCAACCGAAAATTGATGTGGTGTTCTTTGATTTTGGCGGCGTCCTGGCCGAAGAGGGGTTCCTGAAGGGACTCAAGGCAATAGCGGAGAAGCATGGACTTGATCCCGTGGACTTCTTTCACCTTGCCGTGGAGCGGCTTTTCGCCACGGGGTTTCTCGTGGGTGCCGCTTCGGAGCACGTCTGGTGGGAAGACCTGCGCACCCATGCCGGAATCTCTGGTAGTGACGACTCCTTGCGCAATGAGCTCCTGTCCCGCTTCCTGCTCAAGGGCAGAATGTTCGCCATTGTTGACGGCCTCAAGGCCCAGGGGCTTCGCCTGGCAGTGCTCAGCGACCAGACCAACTGGCTCGACGAGTTGGAGGAGCGGTACCGTTTTTCCCTGAATTTCGAAAAGGTCTTCAATTCGTATCACACCCACCTGCACAAGCGGGATCCCGCATCCTTTCGGAATGCCCTGAGGTGTATGGAGGTTGCGCCGGAGAACGCCCTGTTCATCGACGACGCCAAGCGGAACGTGGACATGGCACGCGGGTTGGGGCTTTACGCCATTCATTATGACGGACAGGAACTGTTCGAGCAGGAATTACTGGCATATTTTCCTGCATTGGCAAGTGTGCTCACCTGAGCCCTGGAGCACCCTGTAAAAGGGCGCAGGGTTCGATACGAACAAGAACAGAGAGAACATCCATGCGACGAGCTTCCACGGGTCTTGCGCCTGAAGGCGCCTCTATCATCGGTCTGGCCGCTTTCGCGACCACCACGGCGGCCCTTTTGGGCTGGGCCTGGGTCACTGTGCCCGCCTTCCTATTCACCGCATTTTGTCTGCATTTTTTCCGCGATCCCGAGCGCGTGGTCCCCATGGCCGAGGGCTTGGCGGTAAGTCCGGCGGACGGCAAAATAGTGCGCATCGGCCCGGCTCTGGACCCCTACACGGGCGAGATGCGTATCTGTGTCAGCGTGTTCATGAACGTGTTCAACGTGCACGTTAACCGCACTCCCGTGTCCGGGAAGATCAAGGACATCGTCTATTACCCGGGGCGCTACATCAACGCCAGCCTGGACAAGGCCTCGGAGCACAACGAGCGTTGCGTGCTGCATCTCGAGGACAAGGACAAGAACAACTGGACAATGGTTCAGATCGCCGGGCTTGTGGCGCGCAGGATAGTCTGCAGGACCGAACCCGGAGACGAGCTTGGGCGAGGCGAACGCTTCGGCGTGATCAAGTTCGGCTCGAGGGTTGACCTCTACCTGCCTGACGACTACCTTATAACGTTACAAACAGGTGACAAGGTCCTGGCCGGGCAGAGCATCGTGGCGCGACGGAAAACCGTGGCAAAAAAGTAGGGGTGCATGGAAAAACGTTCCTGGAATCGTTCCTCCCCTCATTCAGGCTCGTGGCGGGGCAGGTCCGAGGGATATGCAATGGATAGTTCTATTTCCTTTCGAAAAGGTGTGTACATCCTTCCCAACCTCCTGACCACGGCGAGTCTGTTCTCCGGGTTCATGGGGATTCTGTGGGCCTTGCAGGGGCGTTTCGAGGCCTGTGCCCTGGCCATCCTGGTGAGCACCCTGTTCGACGGGTTGGACGGGAAGATCGCCAGACTCACGGGAACAACGAGCGAGTTCGGGGTCCAGTACGACTCCCTGTGCGACCTCGTGGCCTTTGGCGTCACTCCCGCCTTGCTGCTGCATCAGTGGGCGTTGCATATATACGGCAGGCTCGGTCTCATGGCCTGTTTCCTGTTTTTGGCCTGCGGCGCGCTCAGGCTTGCGCGCTTCAACGTCCAGAGTTCCATCACCTCGAAAAAATTTTTCATCGGCCTGCCAATCCCGGCTGCGGGATGCATCATCGCCACCCTGGTGCTGGCGACCCCCTATCTTCCTGATCCCATCAAGGGCCACCCCCTGGCCCTGGGTGCGCTCATCCTGGCCTACAGCCTCTCGTTCCTCATGGTCAGCCGCGTCCGTTACGCCTCGTTCAAGGAGTACGGCATGGTCAAGGCCCATCCCTTCAGTTCAATGGTTACGGCCATTCTGCTGTTCGTGCTCGTGGCCTCGCAGCCCAGGCTCCTGGGATTCGTGGTTCTGCTGCTGTACATGCTCTCCGGCCCCATCTACACCTACCTGATCATGCCGCGCAGGCGGCGCAGGTACCTCACGCCCGGTCTTGGACAGATGGGTGGGGAGAAGCCCGAAAGAGGCAAGGCAGAGTAGTCTCTTCCCTCCCCTTGGAATCCCCCTGGCCGATCTTCCGGCGCCTGGCTCCGATGTCCACCCGTTGGCGGTTTTCGCCATGAGAAATCACATGGTGCGGCCGTAAATCGTCGACACACCTCCCTACCAGGACTGCATGCCCACGTAATGGGCATTCGGAAGAGCATCCTTTCTCTTTGTTTCATGCTGTTTTGAGCTACATAATACTGCGTTGCTGAAGTCGCCATTTACAAGGCTTTTTACGGTGTGGAGGAAAAAGAAATGGAATCTGCAATTTCTTCTTGCCAAAACAATCCGAAGGGAATAGGAATTAATAGTACTTCCACTTGATTCCTAGTAAGAGCCACAATTTTGTATATTTCTGGCCAACAAGTGGAAAATGATGTTATAGGCAAAGAAAGTTTCATTTTGGGATTGGCCGGCGGTTGTCCTGTTGCGGAAGAGCATTGTCGCAGGGGGCTGGAACAGAGAAGACAGTCGGCGTTCTGCTTACAGCTGGCGTGGAGACGCGCCGCCTTCAGGAAAAGGGGGACGTATATGGATATGGATGTCGTCGTAATGCTGTCGCGGTTGCAATTCGCCGCGGCCACCATGTTCCACTTCATCTTTGTGCCTGTGACTTTGGGGCTCTCCGTGATCATTGCGGTCATGGAGACCAAATATGTGCGGACCAAGGATGAGACCTACAAACGCATGGCCAAGTTCTGGGGTAAACTCTTTCTGATCAACTTCGCACTGGGCGTAGTAACCGGTATCACCCTGGAGTTTCAGTTCGGAACAAACTGGTCGAGATATTCTGCCTACGTGGGCGATATCTTCGGCTCGCTGCTGGCCATCGAGGCCACACTGGCCTTTTTTCTGGAATCAACATTCCTTGCTGTGTGGGTATTCGGTTGGGAGCGGCTTTCCGCGAAATTTCACTGTGTAACCATCTGGTTGGTGGCTGGCGCCAGCAATATCTCCGCACTGTGGATTCTGCTGGCGAACGGCTGGATGCAGCATCCGGTGGGCTTCGAGATCCGGAATGGCCGGGCCGAGCTCTCCAATTTCTTCGATGTGGTGACCAACAGCTTCGGCTGGCAGGAGTTCGTGCACACCGTGTCCGGTTCCTGGATGCTGGCGGGTTTCTTTGTCATGGGTATCTCCGCCTACCATTTGCTGCGGCGCAACGAGGAAAATTTCTTCAACAAGTCCTTCCGCATCGGCGCTGTCTTTGCCCTGGTGTTCTCGCTCGTAGTGGCGGGGCAGGGGCACTTCCACGGCAATGAGGTGGCTGCGACCCAGCCCACCAAGCTGGCGGCCATGGAGTCGCACTGGGAGACCCAGAAGGGCGCGCCCTTGTATCTGCTGCAGATTCCGAACATGTTTTCCGAAGGCAACATGATCGAGGCCATCCCCATTCCGGGTGTGTTGAGTTTCCTGGCCTACAACGACTTCAGCGCCGAGGTGAAGGGCCTCAACGATTGGCCCGAATCCGAACGCCCACCGGTGTTTCTCACCTTCCTGGCCTTTCGCGGTATGGTGGGGCTCGGGACCCTGTTCATCGTACTTGCCGCCCTGGCCTGGTTCTGGCGTGGAAGTCTCCAGGACAGGAGGTGGCTGCTCAAAGTGCTGATCTGGGTGATCCCTCTGCCCTACATAGCGCTGCAACTGGGCTGGATAGTGGCCGAAGTTGGTCGACAGCCCTGGATCGTCTATGGCCTGATGAAGACCAGCGACGCGGTTTCACCCATCGCCACGGAGCAGGTGGCCGTGTCCCTGGTGGCATTCATCGTGGTCTATACCCTGCTTGGCGCAGCGGACATCTACCTGCTCCGCAAGTACGCCGAGAAGGGACCGCGCCCGTAGGTGGTGGTAACATGAACGGGAAACACCCAGTATCGAGAGGTCAACAATATGCTTGAGACTACCTGGTTTCTCCTTTGGGGAGTGTTGTGGGCCGTATACTTCATGCTTGACGGCTTCGACTTCGGAATGGGCACCCTCATGCCCTTTCTCAGCAAAAACGAAACAGAGCGCCGGACCATCTACAATGCCGCAGGACCCTTCTGGGACGGCAACGAGGTCTGGCTGATCACTGCGGGCGGTGTCACCTTCGCCGCCTTCCCCGGAACCTACGCGGTGATGTTCAGCAGCATGTACTCCGCATTGTTGCTGCTGTTGTTCGCCCTGATCATCCGGGGGGTATCCTTTGAATTCCGCGGCAAGGTGGAGAGCGCTGCCTGGCGCAAGATCTGGGACGTGTGTCATTTTCTGGGCAGCTTCTTGCCCGCCCTGTTGTTGGGCGTGGCCTTTGCGAACATCTTCAAGGGGATTCCTCTCAACGCCGAGGGCATCAACCAGAGCAACCTGTTTGGTCTGCTCAACCCCTATGGCCTGGCCGGAGGCGTGTTCTTCGTGCTGATGTTCTGCTATCACGGCGCATTGTGGCTGGCCATCAAGAGCAATGATCCCATGGAGGAGCGGGCCTGGCGCACAGCCAAGGCCCTGTGGCCCTACCTGCTGGGAGTGGCTGTGCTGTTCCTGGGGTACTCGGCTATCGCCACAAACCTGTATGACAACTATGTGCAGAACCCCGTGCTCATGGTCTTCATCTTCCTGCCCCTCGTCGGGTTGGGTCTCACCCGCATCTTCCTGGGATCCAGGAGTCTGTGGGCCGCGTGGTTCATGAGTTCGCTCTTCATCATCGGGGTTACGCTCTTCGGAGTCATCGGCATCTTCCCGGCCCTGCTGCCGTCCAGCCTGGATCCCGCATTCAGCATGACCATCCATAACTCCGCATCCAGCACCCTGACCCTGCAGATCATGCTGGGTGTTGCGCTGGTGCTGGTGCCGGTGGTGATCATCTACCAGGCTTGGGTCTACAAGACCTTCAGCTTCAAGATCACGGACGAGGATCTGGCATACGAAGAAGCTTACTGATCCTTACCATCCATACTGCATTAATTGGGGGCGCTCTTTTCAAAAGGGGCGCCCCTTGATATTTTACGGAAGGGAAAAAGAAAGATTTTACATAGCTTTTCCAGTTTCCGGGGCATATCCGCTTTTCCAGGCTTGCCAGGGAAGCCGCTGCTGCGTACAACCCATGCAAACCGCCCTTGCGAGGGGCGTGAGTGCGAAAAGTGGGAACTTTTTGCTCCAGAGTATATGAGGTAAGCTATGCATGGCATCTATCTGGGCCGAATAGCCCTGTTGCTCCTGGTGCCCGCGGTGACGGCCTTCGGGCTCTTCATGTTCGGCGCCGGGTTTCTTTCCGGCCAGTTTTACAGTGACCGCACCGCTCCTACGGAGACCATAGTCCGCCGGGAACCGGCGCAACCCTCCCGTACGGCCAGCATCCTGAACAGGAAGCCACACGTGCCCGAGCACAAGGCGGCCGAGGAGTCCATGGCTCAAGCCACAGGCATCCTGGAACAGAAGAATGGAACCGCCCCGGCCGAGGAACAGACCGTTGCGCAGACCCAGCCGGAAGAAGTCACCCCGGCTCCCGCTCCGGAACCGGAATCTGAGATAACTGAGCAGGACGCCCAGCAGATTCGTGAAGCCGCCCTGGCAGACCTTCGTGCCCAGACACACCAGGGGCAGGAGAACCAATCCCCGCCCCAGCGTGAACAGCCCGCATTCCCGTCACAGAACTCCGTTGGCTTCTCCTTCCAGGTGGGGGCCTTTCTGGTACAGACCAATGCCCAGGAGCTGGCCGCCAACCTGCAGACCCAGGGCTACGACTCCTGGGTGGCGGACGAGCGGGACAAGGAGGGGCGGTTGTGGCATTTCGTCCGGGTGGGGCATTACGCCACCCGTGAGGACGCCGCCACGGCAGCACTTGCCTTCAACCAGCGGCAGGGTGTGGAAGCGGTGATCGTCGCCATTGGCGGGAATCAGGGGGCGACCACCGCGGGCGCCGTGCCCCATGGCGCGCAGCAGACCTCGGGCGCGCCGTCGCAGCCGCAAGCGGCCACTCCCGAGGAGACGTTCGCCAAGCCCATCTTCGTGGTCCAGGCCGGGGCCTTCCGCAATCCCCAGAACGCCAGAAACGCGGCAGCGCCGCTGCTGGAAAAGGGATACGTACCCTGCATCGCCACGGTGCAGGACCAGGAGTTCCAGACCTGGAACGTGGTCGAAGTCGCCACCTTCTCCAGCAGGGCGGAAGCCGAGGCCTTTCTCCTTGAACACGGCACAAAGGCGGGAGTGGACCTCGCTGTCCGCCAGTTGGATGCCGCCAGGATCTCGGACCGGCAGTGTTTCTAGGGAAGCACTGCATAATTGCCCGCTGGCTTAGTTGCT
The DNA here is from genome assembly GCA_963674665.2 of Desulfovibrionaceae bacterium. Classification (GTDB taxonomy): domain Bacteria; phylum Desulfobacterota; class Desulfovibrionia; order Desulfovibrionales; family Desulfovibrionaceae. The sequence continues at coordinate 129,464 of CAXXPL010000008.1, forward strand.
GCGGAAAAGGCAAATCCTCGTGTATTTCCAAATACACGTCGGCCCTGCCTTCTCCTTGCGCCTTGCCAGCGAATAATTCCACAGCACTTCCGAAAATGAGACTAATCAGCGTTTCCCTAGGAAGTTGCAGTAAAAATGCTTTCCAGGGGAACCCCCGGTGTACTGGGGATTCCCCTTTGTATAACGCCTTTTTCACATTCCCTATGTAAACAGGCAGACTTTGCACTCCTTCGCGTAACGCATGAAATCCTCGGCGGTCCAGATGCGCACACCCCCGATGAGTTTTTCCGGATTGAGTTCCATCATTTCCACGGTCATGTGGCAGGCTATGAGTTCCACCCCCTCGATCTGTGCCACTTCCTGAAGCTCAGCAAGGCTGGGGATGTTGGCCTTGTCGATCTTCCTCTTCATCATGGAGGTGGCCAGGTTGCTCATGCCGGGTATGGCGCCCATCACGCCCTCGGGATGGAATTTGGCCCGAGCCGCCCCGCCTTTCATAACCATGTTCAACCCCATGAACGAGTAGAAGATTTTCGCCTCCATGCCCATGCGAGCGGCGTTGATGCCCAGCACCAGGGAGGGATAAGCGCCGTCAAGAGTGTCCTTGACGCAGATAAAGGCTGCCTTTTCTTTTTCATCGCTCATTGTGATACTCCTTTGGTGTGAAATAGTTTGCTTCCTCTATACCCCATGGGGGTATTCGGTGCAATACCCCGCATTGATCTTGATGTGAAAAATGAGGCGCAATATCGGTCAGGCCGGGATTTCAGAAAAGAGCATCAGGTAGTGGGGGCAGGGTATAAACAGATGGTAGCAGGCTGGCATGGCATTCACCAGGAAAAAATGTAATAAGAAACAACCCGGTATCTTGCACCACATCCGTTAAATGAGGTATGTGATGATTAAGGCCTGTAATCGAACGTACCGGAAACGATGGCATGGAAGATTCATCAGGCCGGGGATGAGGAAAACTTCTCCCGGAAATTGAAAAATCATTCACAAAAAGGTGACGATGTAACATGAATGAGTGGACGGCGGTATATCGCAGATATGGAATTGGTATTGGCAATCTTTGTGCCTCTGGGGACAAGCTAGTAAAGCGGGATTGGGCAAAATGAGTATCCGTTGGAAAATGATTTTGATTGTTCTGGCACCGATAGCCATCGCGGTGGCCATAGTGTCGGTTGCGGTGTCAGTTGAGATGAAAGAGACAGCCAGAACCATGACGTTGAGATCGGCTGGAGAGAGCTTGACGCAAATAAGTCAATATGTTGAAGAAATAATCAATCAGGCGCGATTTACCAGCGATTTCGTGGCCAACATGCAGGAAGTGAAAGACGGCCAAGGCAAGTTCACCCGCTACTTCGAGCTGGACAAACCCTCAAAGCCGGCGGCCATGGCCACGGAACCCGAGGAAATCCTGATGTACAGGATCTGCAATGACCTGGTAAAATCCCATCCGGCGTTCGCCTACGTGTACTTCGGATTTGAGGACGGCGGGTCTACCCAGAACGGCGTTGAAGTTATCAACAATGACTACGATCCCAGGAAACGCCCCTGGTATGTGAAGGGAAAACAGGCCGAGGCCAAGACAACCGTGCTTCCCGCATATATAACCACCATGGGGGTTCCGAACATCGCGGTGATTACCAAGGTGGAGGACAATGCGGGCAAGTTCGCGGGTGTTTCAGCAGTGGACATCAGCCTTGGGGGGCTCACAAAACTCATCCAGGATATCAGGATAGGCGAGACAGGGTATGTTATGCTGATCCAGGGGGACGGCACCGTACTCTCCGATCCCAGGCATGAGGGCAACAATTTCAAAAAGCTCGGCGAACTGAAGGAAAAGGCATATCAGGAACTCGCAAAGGCGGAGAGCGGGATCCTGGAGAATCTGGAGATAGGCAAAGATACTTTCGTGGCAACCATTTATACCTCTGAGAAAACGGGCTGGAAGCTCGTGGCCCTGATCAACGAGAGCGAAATCCGGAACGCGGCCAAGGATACCATTCGCAATATCGTGCTGATGGGCGTGGCCGTCATACTGGTGTTTGGCGTTCTTGGGGGGCTTTTCGCCACGGTCGGCATAGTCCGCCCCATTAAACTGCTGGTCTGCATGACAAGGAGTATCGCGGTCGGTAAATATGACGAACTTCCGGACGAATCCAGATTCACATCGGAGCTGCGGCTTCTGTATCTGGATATGAAATCCATGGTTGGCGAACTGGTCAAAACCATCTCATTTGCAGATGAAAAGACAAGGGAGGCCGAGGATCAGGCTCAACAGGCCAAATCGGCCCTTGCTCAGGCCGAGGAGGCAAAACACCAGGCCGAGTCGGCCAAGCGCGAGGGTATGACGCACGCGGCCGAGGAATTGGAGGACGTGGTGGAGCAGATCACGTTCGCCTCAACCAGGCTTTCGGAGCAAATCAATTCCTCACTGAAGGGATCAGAGGAGCAGCGGTCCAGGGCCGGGGAAAACGCCACCGCCATGGAACAGATGAGCGCCACGGTGTTCGAGGTGGCGAAGAACGCCTCGGACAGCGCTGAAAATGCGGAACAGGCCACCAAAGAGGCCCAGGCTGGTTCGAAGATCGTGGAGCGGGTGGTCGATTCTGTGAACCATTTGAAAGTGGAGGCCGACAAGCTGGGCACCGAGATGCAGGAACTCGGGAATCAGGCGGTGTCCATTGGCAACGTGCTCAACGTGATCACGGACATCGCCGACCAGACCAATCTTTTGGCCCTGAACGCGGCCATCGAGGCGGCGCGGGCCGGTGAGGCGGGACGGGGCTTCGCGGTGGTGGCCGACGAGGTGCGCAAACTCGCGGAAAAAACCATGAGCGCCACAAAGGAGGTGGAAGGAGCGATCCTCTCCATCCAGGATTCCTCAAAGGCCTCCATCACTTCCATGGAGCAAACCGCCCGCGTGGTGCAGGAGACGACGGGGCTGACCGACGAGGCTGGCGCGGCCTTGAGAAATATCCTGAACCTGGTGGATTCGGTAGCCGACCAGGTGCGTTCCATCGCCTCGGCCGCTGAAGAGCAGAGTGCGGCCTCGGAGGAGATCAACCGGGGCACCACGGAGATCAACAACATAGCGGACAGGACCGCGCAGGGCATGGAAGAATCTTCCAGAATCATGGAAGAGCTGTCCAGGCTTTCGGACAAGCTCAACGCAGTCATCGCGGAACTGAAAAGCGCCTGACGGTTTCAGAGGGTAGGGAACGCCGACCTCGCGCGCTGCGTTACACTTGGATTGAGAAGTCTTTGAATGGAACAAGGGGGAGGGAACCATGACAGGTCCCTCCCCCGAATATCATATTGGAACGGCTAGAACGCCACCCTGAAGGAACACATGGCGTTGGTGGTCTCCACGAAATTGCGCATGAGACTCTTGGACACTTCCAGGGAGATGACAACGTCGTCGGTGGGCTGCAGGTCAATGCCGAAGGCCACCTCCACCTCGTCACTGTCGTTCGAGTAGTCTCCCTCGGTCATCCATGGTGACCAGCGGTAGGTCGCGTTGAGGTAGGGCGCAACGTATTCGAAGTAGTACTTCACCCCGCCGGAGAAATTGAACTCACCCACGTAGACGTTGTCGTCGTCAACTTTGGCTCTGAGCCCCTGCACGCCCTTCTCGGTGTATGAGTCCATGTACTCGTTGGCGTACATGAAGCCCGCGCCCAGGTTGAAGCTCCAATCGTTCCACAGGTGATAGTAGTTGATATTGGTGCCGATCATGGTCCGGTAGGACTCGTACTCGCTGTCGTAGTCGAATGTGCTCTTGTTGCGTTCCTGGTTGTTCACCACCACACCCACCGCGCCGGAAACGTCCCAAATCAGGTTGTCCAGGATGGCCCATGCCACATAGGGGGTGAGGCTGAAACCGCTGGATGTGAAGCTGCCGTCGTTGAACCTGGTGTCCAGCCAGGACTGGTCGTGCCCCAGACCCAGACCGGCCACCAGGCCGTCGGCGATTATGTAGTCCACACCGGCCAGGGTGGTGAGGACAATGCCTTTGTAGCGCGAGGAGCCGCTGGTGTTGCGCTGCACCGATACCATGCCGTTGGCCCACAGCCCCCAGCGTGCCGCCTGGGCCGCCTCGCCGGCTGCCAGTCCCGTGGTGTCGGATTTGTTCAGGCGATAGCTGATGTCGTTGCCCCCCTGACCGCCGTTATCGTCATCACCTAGGGGGCGGGGTGCGAATAGATTGGACAGACGCTGCCCCAAAAGAGAGCGGTAGGCGTTGAACTGACGGGGGAGCAGGTCACCTGCGGTCACCGCGCCACTTGGCGTGTTGGAGTTGTTGTCGTCCGCGTGCCCCACCAGCATGGCCGTGACCTGGCCGTCCAGCAGGACGAACTCCCAGTCCGCCAGTTCGTCGGTGATGGTCTCGGAGCTCCAGGTGTCTATGGCGCCAACGCTGAAGATGTCCACGGTCTGGCCATGAATGAAATCACCCCCCAGCATTTCCACGGACAGCGCGCCCGTAGCGCCCGTGACATCGCCGCCCACCTCCACCTGGGTTTCCCAGGTGTACATCTCGATGAACACGTCCGCTCCGTTCAGGGCCAGATTGCCGCCGATGGTCGCAACCCCGGCGCCCAGCTTGTTGAACACATCGAAGCCGCCCACGTTACGCCCCACCTGGGCGCCGCCGTAAAAATTAAGGGTATCGATACCCGTGTCCGTGCCGCCGTGTGTTCCGTACACGTCATAGCCCACAGAGCTGCCGGGCTTGAGGCAGATAGTGTTGCCGCCACCGCTTGAACCGGTGCCCTGGTTGATGGATCCATACAGGGAGCGTTCGAAGGTGCCTTCATTGACTATTGTGTTGGAGCCACCCGAGGAATTGGTTCCCAGATTGAAACTGCCCGCGGAATCGTCCGAAACCACGCCGCTGTTCGAAATGCTGTTCGAGCCGCCGGAGGAGCCGATACCTTCGTTGTAGCTGCCGGCCAGTTCGTTGACTATGGTGCCGGAGTTTTCGATGTTGTTGGAGCCGCCGGAGCTGCCGTCACCATCGTTGGCGCTGCCGTTCAGCCCCCCCGTTATGGCCCCGGAGTTGTTGACAAGGTTGCTCCCGCCGCTGCTGTTCTGGCCGGAGTTGTAACTCCCCGCAACGTCGCCGTTGACGGTTCCGCTGTTGCTGACGGCGTTGTCGCCGCCTTCGGAGTTGCCCCCCTGATTGAAGCTGCCGAAGATCACTCCGGCGTCGCCGGAGTTGGAGACGTTGTTTGAGCCGCCGGAGCTGTTCTGCCCGAGGTTTTCGCTACCCTTGATGTAACTGGATACGGTACCTGTGTTGCTGATGGAGTTTTCACCCCCGGAGGTGTTGTCTTCCAGGTTGAAGCTGCCAAAAATACTGTCGTCCACGGAGTTGGAGCTGATGTTGAGGATTGTATTGCCGCCTCCGGACGCACCCTTATGTCCGTTGTATGTTCCGTAAATTGAACCAGTAACGGTTCCGGAGTTGGAGATGTTGTTGTCTCCGCCTGTGGAGCCTTCACCACCGTTGTTGGTGCCGTAAATGTTGACGGCTGTGCCGGAATTGATGATGGTGTTTTCCCCTCCGGAACTGCCACCCCCATAACTGCTGTAACTACCGACGCTGTTACCGCTGCCGATGATGTCGGCCGTGGTTCCGGAGTTCATGATGGTGTTGCCGCCGCCCGAGGTGTTGTAGCCGTAGTTGGCGCTGCCGAAGATGCCGCCTTCAGCGGTTCCGGTGTTGGTGATGGTGTTGGCCCCGCCGGTCGAGGCCTCGCCGATGTTGTAGCTGCCGAAGATGGTTCCGCCCGTGGTGCCGGTGTTGGCGATGACGTTGTTGCCGCCCTCGCAGTTGTCACCCTGGTTGGCGCTGCCGAAGATGGAGCCGTTCACAGTGGACTGGTTGGTGATGCTGTTATCGCTGCCCACAGAGTTGTCGCCCAGATTGTCTGATCCGAATATGTCCCCTTGGACCGTGGCGCTGTCGTTGTTGCTGATGACATTGTTGCCACCGCTGGTTCCGGTACTGATATTGTAGCTGCCGAAGATGTCACCGCCCACGGTTCCGTTTACGTTGTTCTCGATGACGTTGTAGGAGCTGCCTGCTCCGTCCGCGGTGTTGTATGATCCGTAGATGGAGCCGTAGACTATTCCGCTGTTGGTTACGTCGTTAAGGTTCGCCAGGTTGTTCACCAGGCCGTTGTAAGTCCCGAAGATACCATTGACTCCCGTGTTATTGGCATACACGATGTTGGTGTTGTCCACCGTGTTGCCGCCCTCGTAGCTCATGAAGATGCTGTAATCCACGGTACCATTGTTGGTGACGATGTCGGAGCCGCCCTGGGTCATGTCGATGTTGGCATTGATGGTGCCGAGGTTGAGGTAGTTGTCGTCATTTGCCGTACCGGTCCAGTCCGTGCTGAGTGGAGGGCTCACAGGATTTGTGGCGTCAACTGCAAAGGCTGGACTGTGAAAGGCGAGGGCAATGATGACGGCAATAAGCGACAAATGAAGCGAGGCATGACGTTTCATGGCGGGCCCTTTGGCTTGCATGTTCATGAGATCGAAACAAGTGCAAGAATTATATGAATCGTTAGGGGAAAGGGTGGGGGAAGTCAATTATGCATCAGAAAAATATGGGTATTGTGAAACAATTAAACATTTTTGATGTGCGTTCACTCGAAATGACCAACAGGGTATGGACAGCGTTGATTGGTCGGAGTAAGAAATGTTAAATATCAAGATATTATAGACAAGTAGCCAATGTGAGAAAAAAGAGCAGAACGCAGGAGCCCGGGTCGGAGGGAGATGCTGATGCATGTAAAAAAGGCGGCCTAGCCCGCCTTTTCCAAAATATGCGCGTGTGACGCCTCAGAATGCCACCCTGAAGGAGCACATGGCGTTGGTGGTCTCCACAAAGTTCCGCATGAGGCTCTTGGACACTTCCAGGGAGATGACGACGTCGTCGGTGGGCTGCAGATCAATACCGAAGGCCACCTCCACCTCGTCGCGGTCGTTCGAGTAGTCGCTCTCCGAGATCCAGGGCGACCAGAGGTAGGTCACATTGAGGTAGGGCGCCACGTAGTCGAAATAGTATTTCACACCGCCGGTGAAATTGAACTCGCCAACGTAGACGTCGGCGTCGTGCTCCGAGCTTCTGAGCCCCAGCACGCCTTTTTCAGTGTAGGACTCGGCGTATTCGTTGGCGTACATGAAGCCCGCGCCCACGTTGAAGCTCCAATCGTTCCACAAGTGATAGTAGTTGATGTTTGTGCCGATCATGGTCCGGTAGGACTCGTATTCGCTGTCGTAGTCGAATGTGCTCTTGTTGCGCTCCTGGTTGTTCACCACCACACCCACCGCGCCGGACAGGTCCCACACCAGCCCGTCCATGATGGCCCATGCCAGGTAGGGGGTAAGTGTGAAGCCGCTGGAGGTGAAGCTGCCGTCGTTGAATTTGGTGTCCAGCCAGGTCTGGTCATGTCCCAATCCAAGACCGGCCAACAGGCCGTCGGCGATGATGTAATCCACCCCGGCAAGGGTGGTGAAGACGATGCCGTTGTAACGCGAGGAGCTGCTGGTGTTGCGCTGCACCGAGACCTGGCCGTTGGCCCACAGGCCCCAGCGCGCCGCCTGGGCCGCATCGCCCGCTGCAAGCCCGGAGGAACCCTGCTCCAGGCGATAGCTCAGGTTGTTGCCTCCCTCGCCATTCTCCTGATCACGCGGAGGACGGGGAGCGAACAGGTTGGCGAACCGCTGGTTCAGAAGAGTCCTGTAAGCATTGAACTGGCGGGGCAGGGTATCCTTGGACGTCACCGCGCCGCTGGGCGTGTTGGCGTTGTTCTCGTCCTCGTACCCGGCGAGTAGAGCCGTGACCTGGCCGTTCAGCAGGACGAACTCCCAGTCCGCCAAGTCGTTGCCGATGTATTCGGAGCTCCAGGTATCGATGGGGCCCACGCTGAAGACGTCCACGGTCTGGCCATGGGTGAACTCGCCGCCAAGCACCGCAACGGTGAGGGAGCCGGTGGCTCCTGTTACATCGCCGTCCACGAGCACCTGTGTCTCGAAGCTATACATTTCCACGTAGACGTCGGCGCCGTTCAGGTCCAGGTTGCCGCCAATGGTCACGACCCCGGAACCCATCTTGTTGAACATGTCGAATCCGCCAACGTTACGCCCCACCGAGCTGCCGCCGAAGAAATACAGGGTGTCGATTCCTGTGTCAGTGCCGCCGTATGTGCCGTACACGTCATAGCCCACGGTGCTGCCGGACATGAGATAGATGGTGTTGCCGCCGCCGCTTGTGCCGCTGCCTTCGTTCAGCGTGCCGTAGAGGGATTTCTCGAAGGTGCCGTAGTTGATGATTTCGTTGCCGCCGCCCGAGGAGTTGCTCCCCAGGTTGTATGTGCCGGCCGCGTCGTCCGCCACCACGCCCTTGTTGGTGATGGTGTTGATGGAGCCTGAGGAGCCGGTGCCCGCGTTGTAGCTGCCGGCCAGGTTGCTTTTCAGGCTGCCGGTGTTGGTGATGGTATTGGAGCCGCCGGAACTGTTGGCGCCCTCATTGGCGCTTCCGTCCACTTCGTCGTACACCGTGCCGCTGTTGATGATGGTGTTGGAGCCGCCGCTGCTGCCGGTGCCGCCGTTATGACTGCCGGTGATGTGGATCTTCACTGTCCCGGAATTGGTGATGGCGTTGGAGCCGCCTGAGCTGGAGTCACCGGAATTGAAGCTGCCGTTCAGAATGGTGGTGATCAGTCCGCTGTTGGTGATGGTGTTGTCACCGCCCGAGGAATGGGCCCCATAGTTGTATGACCCCACCATGGAGTCTCCCACGGTGCCGGAATTGTCGAGGGTGTTTTCGCCGCCTTCCGAGGAGTCCACGATGTTGTAGCTGCCGATGATACTGCCGCCCACGGTGTCGCTGCTGGTGTTCTTGATGGCGTTGGAGCCGCCACTGCTGCCGTCTCCGCTGTTGTGGCTGCCGATGATGGTGTCGGAAACATCGCCGTGGTTGGTGATCGTATTGAATCCGCCCGAAGAGTTCCGCCCGTTGTTGAAGCTTCCGATGATGGTTTTGACATCGCCGGTCGTGTCGTTGGTTATCCCGTTGGATCCGCCGATACTGGATGCGCCTGTGCCCGAGTCCATGGTGCTGCCGTTCTGGCTACCGATGATGTAGGTCACGTAGCCGGTGTTTTCAATGACGTTGCTGCCGCCGGAGCTTGAATATCCTGTGTTGTAGCTGCCGTAGAGATAGCCGGGGATGCTGGGGGAGCCGATAGTCCCGGTGTTCACGATGTGGTTGTTGGAGCCTGAGGAACTGATGCCGGTGTTGCTGCTGCCATAGATGGAGTACAACATGTAACTGTTGTTTTCGATGTAGTTGCCGTCGCCTGTGGATCCCGCACCGAAGTTCTTGCTGCCGTAAATGTCGCCGTAGGCATAGCCGTCATTGTGGATGTTGTTGTTACCGCCCACGGTGAAATCCCCGGAGTTGTAGCTGCCGATGATATCTTCCATGGCCATGCCGACGGCATGGTTGATGATCTTGTTGTATCCGCCGCTGGACTTGTACCCCAGGTTATAGCTGCCGATTATGTCGTAATAGACAATACCGTAATTTTCGATGGTGTTCGCCCCACCGGCGTCCTCACTGGCGGCGTTGTCGCTGCCGATGATGCCCAGTACGACCGAGGTGGTGGAAACGTCGCCAGAGTTCTCCACGATGTTACCACCGCCGGTGCCCATGATAATGCCCCCCTCCACTGTCCCGGAGTTGTACACTTCATCGGTGCCGCCCTGAGTCATGTCGATATTGCCGGTAACGTTGCCTTGATTGATGTAGACGTCGTCTCCGCTTGTACCAGTCCAGTCACCAAAGACGGTATCCTCGGAGCCGTTGATCAAGATGACTGCATTAGCATGGTGGATAAAGAATATGAGAAGGAAAAGCATGGTAATGGGGTACACCACAACACCAGTAACCAGGGGAAAGCGTTTCATTGCGCATCTCCGGACATAAGTATCGAGTAAACAAGAAGCGAACAATTAAAAAAAGATAGGCCCTGCATACGTTATGTATGCAGGGCTCGCAACAGCAAAATCATAATAAAGATGAGAAATTGTTAAGATGAATGGATAATGACAAATATGAAAACTCCATGGCGGTGGCAACGAATATGTATTTCATTAATCGTTGGTAACGGGATAATTGCACGCAACTGTCATCAATTGCCGGGAATCGACTGACATTAAGGAACGTGACTTTTGCCTTTGCTCCGCAACATGGAAAACAATCGACAAAAAGGCTTTCCGGGGGGAGAACCATTCTTCAGAAAGGTTTCCCCCCAGCAACTCTTGCGGAGCTAAGGCAATAACCATATTCAGGAAATAACAAACGAATGACCTATAAATGCGGGATGCAGTCTGGAGTCGCTGGATATTCATGAGCATTTGATGGTCACGACCAGCATCAAGGCGTAGCTGATAAATCTCGCAAGGGCCGGGACACTGCCAGTCACCAGCGCGGGAAATCACTGAGAGGGGCGCGTGGGAATGGTGCGCTCCGTCCCGGCTGTCTCAGAGGTGGTGGCCCTGGATTGCGGTCAGGAACTCTGCGCCCATGTCTCAACGGGCTGCCTGCAAGAGCTGGGGCTGGAGGTTGGGAGCCGGAGAGTGGCGTTCGTCAAGGATCTTTCTGTGATTCTCCACCAAAACTGAGAATTTGATGCCCCACCCCGGGTGTGCGCATCTCAGTCCATGCCGTTTTCCCAGATGTGCAGCGCCTCTGGAAAGAAGTCGCGGCCAAATCCCACGCGGAAGCGGTCAGGATCCACCTGCCCGACTCTGGATTGGAACTTGGTTCCGGGGATCATCAGCACGCCGCGCTCCCGGACCAGTTTGACGCACCAGGCCTCCGCCCCTTCCGGGCCCAGGTAGCGGGGAAAGGCGATGCATCCCGCCTTGGGCTCGTACCAGGAGAAGATGTCCTCGTGTCGGCGCATGAACCCCCGCAACAGTTCCAGGTTGCGGGTCAACAGGGCGTGGTTGCGCTTCAGAATGGTGTCGGCGGCTCCCAGGGCAATGCGGGCAAGCAGTTCGCTTGGGGCGCTGTTGCAGATGGACAGGTAGTGCTTGTGGCGTTCCATCGCCTGCAGCGTGGGCTTGTCCTGGCTGGCGATCCAGCCGATGCGCAGTCCCGCGAGGCCGTATGCCTTGGACATGACGTTGAGGGACAGAGCACGTTCATAGCGATCCGCCGCCTGGGGCAGGCGTGCGGCGGGGTCGTGCTCCAGCCCCCGATACACCTCGTCCGAGAACAGGTGCGCACCGTGGCGGCGGCACAACTCCACCAATCCGTCGAAGGTATCGTGGGACAGCAACGCCCCTGTGGGGTTATTGGGAAAGTTGATGGCCACGAGTTTCGTGGTGGGGCGCATCAGGGCCTCGAGCTCGTCCAGATCCGGCTCCCAACCGTTCTCCGGCCGTAGCGGCAGGCCGCTGACATCACAGAGCGCTAGCGGCACACTTTCGCTGGACTGATAGTTGGGGTGGCAGATCACCGCGTGATCTCCTGTCTGCAGCAGGGCATGCATGGCGCAGAAGATTCCTTCCTCGGCGCCGGCAAAGCAGAGGATGTTGTCGGGCTCCAGGGTCTCGTAAGTGTCGGAGATGGCCTGACGCAGGGCGGGCGCGCCCCAGGTCTCGGTGTACCCCAGGTAGAGCCTGTCCCAGGCCTCGCGCTGCTCGTCCGTGGCCACGGCCAACAACTCGCTCAAGGGCATGGACTGCATGTCCGACCCCCCCACATTGTATCGGGCGGTGAACTCCCATTTGGAAAAATACACCTCAAGGGAAAACGGCCGCAGGGATTTCATGGACAGCTCCTGGAAGATAGTGAAAGGCGGAAAGAATGGTACGAGGGGGAACCCTTGTAGGAAATAAGGTTATGCCGTTGGCTTGGAAAGAGTTGTCGGGGGGAGCCCATTTGAAAAGGTTCCCCCCGGATGTATTTCCATATCCGTTGACTATGCCGCCTTGGCCTGGGCGCGTTGTTCCTTCATCTCGCGAACGCGTTCGTTGTAAAAGGCGATGACCTCGCGTCGCCCCAGCATGCCCAGGAAGAATCCAGGATCATCGGGCCTGACCACCGGGATGCGTTCGATGTTCTTGAGGGTGAACTTGTTGAGCACCGTGTTCAGATCCTCTTCAGGCGTGGTGACGATGATGTCCTTGAGCGCGATGTCCTTGACCAGCACCAGTTCCTCGATCTCCGGAGTGAACAGGAACTCCCGGAAGTCGTTGCTGGAGAAAATCCCGCTCAGCCTGTGCTCGTCGTTAACCACCGGGAAATAGTGCTGATTGGTGCAGCAGAAGAGTTCCTTGAAGCGTTTGAAGTTCATGTCCTCGGGCACAACGGCGACCACGCGCAGCCGGTCCTCCAGGTCGCTGACCTTGTAGGCCTGGAGGATGTCCTGAAAAAAGTCCCCGGCGTGGGCCTTGGATTCGTATTTGTTGGGTACCTGCTCCACGTAGATGCTGAATCGCTGGGAAAAGAGGTGGCAGAGGAAGCAGACCAGCAGGCTGGGGAGCAGCAGGTGATAGGAGTTGGTCATCTCCGAGACCATGATGATGGTGGAGACCGGGGTGCTGGAGACCGAGGTGAAGAACCCGGCCATGCCTACGATGACGAACGCGCCGGGCTCGTCGATAATGCCAGGCATGAACTGGTTGAACAGTAGCCCCACGGCGCCGCCTAGGCAGCCGCCGATTACGACTGAGGGGCCGAAAACGCCCCCCGACCCACCGGAACTGATGGTAAAGGAGGTTGTCAGGATTTTGCCAAAGGCTACCCCGAGCAATAGAAGCCAGGGAAGCTGGGAGTACATGGACTGCTGGACAACGCCATAGCCGAAGGCCAGGGTCTGCGGCAGGAAGAAGCCGATGATGCCTGTACAGAGCCCGCCGATGGCGGGTTTTATGTGATTCGGGATTTTCCAGCGCTTGAATAGGCCGTGAACGCCATAGAATATCTTGACGTAGATGAAACCCACGCCGACGAGCACTGCGGCCAGGATCATATAGGGGCCGAGCTGCAAGGGGTTGGCGAAGTGGAAATCCGGGGCTTTGAACAGAGCCCCCCAGCCGAAGAACAGGCAGAAGATGCAGTAGGCCACCACCGAGGAGATGCCCGCGGGAATGAGCACATCGGACTCGAATTCCGACTCGCTGTAGAGCACTTCGGCGGCGAACAGGGCACCAGCCAGGGGTGCGCGGAAGATGGAGCCCACACCCGCGCCCATGCCCGCGGCGAGCATGATGCGGCGCTCCCGTTCGGAGAGCTTGAGCCGGGTGGCCAGGAAGGAGCCGAAGCCGGCGCCGATCTGGGCGATGGGGCCTTCCCGCCCTCCGGAACCGCCGGTGGTCAATGTAATGGCCGAGGCGATTGTCTTGATGATGGGAACCCTGCCACGAATGATGCCGCCCTTGTTGTGGTAGGCGGCAATGGCCGCGTCCGTGCCGTGACCTTCAGCCTCGGGTGCGAAGGTGTAGACGATGAAGCCTGAGACGATGCCGCCGAGGGAGGGGAGGATCAAAAGAATCCAGCGGTTGAAGGGTGTGTCAGTGTGCGGCAGCAGGGGGTGCTCCCCGGCCGGGGTCACGGGGCGGTACCCGGCCATGGAATCGAGAAAGTAGTGTACCCCGAGTTCGCAGAGCCAGTGGAAGAGCACGGCTCCCAGACCGGCGATACAGCCGATGACCACGAAGATGAGCAGACGTTTCCCGGCGTGTTGGACACTTTCGCCGAACATTTTTTCTGTCATGCCCTTCTGCGCACCTTTAACACTGGATATCGCGGGTTCGATGGGAAGATTCTGGGTCCCAGACGCGTCTATTTCGTCCTTGCTGCTCATTGTTTTTCGCGCTTTGGTTTATGGAAAGTTCGCGGTGCCGGTCAGGGGTTTGAAACGCGGGCCGGTAACGAGGAGGTTGTTGGGCAGGGTGGACTGGGCCAGTTCCATGGTGCTTCCGAACATCAGCTCATGGATCAGCCCGTGGCCGTAGGCGCCAAGCAGTACCAGGGCGTCGTGGGGCGTGATCATGAGGTTGTCGGCAACATCGCCTGACTCGAAGAAGTGCCAGGTACGAACACCGGCCTTCACGTCGTCGAGCAGCCCGTGCTCCTGGAGGATTGCCTCGTAATGGGGTCTGCCTCCGTCCTTTGCCTGGGTGAAGATGTCCAATGGCAGGCCGGAGACCTTGGAAAGCCGCAGCCCCAGACGCAACGCCCTGGCCGCGTTCTCCGACCCTCCGAACAACACGAACAGGCTGTTCCAGGGTTTGTACACCTGTCCGGGAATGAGCACGGGAAAATGGGACACGCACACGATGCGTCGCACCTTGGGGCCGATATGCCCCAGTCCGATCTTTGTGAACTCCTTGGATATCACACGGGGGCAGCAGATATATTCGAAATCCGTGGAGATGTCCGGAAGCGTGGAGGCTGTCTTTGACAAGGGGTATTCACGTTTCCAGATCTGGCCGAACCCGTCGGTGATGGCGTCGAGGTTGACCGAGGCGCTTTCCGGAAAACGCAGATAGGAGCCGTCCAGATCCACCTGGATCGCGTCGTGTTCGAAATAGAGCAGAAACTTGGTTGTCTCCGGGATATAGATGTGGGGTATGGCGCGTATGGTTTTGCAGAAATACAGGGATTGCAACAAAATCTCGCGACCAAAAGGCGTGTTTCGAAAAATGTGCAGCAACCGGGGTTGCATTGAAATCCTCCCAAAAGACGAACATTGCGTCTGAATTTGGTAATCATCTTAGGGACTCTTTGAAGTCAATGCAAGGGGTTCCAGGGAAAAGGGAAAAAAACGGGGAGAGTGGGGGGAGGTCAGAACTTGAGGCGGCTCTTGTCGATGAGGTTGATGGTGTTGCACAGTTCTCTGGCCATGTCGGCCAACTGCGGGCTTGCGAAGAACTCCGGCTTGTCGATGTACTCGGGATGGCAGACCGCCGCCTTGGCGAAGAAATTGGCGGTCTCGGACTCGTCGCCGTGCATGTCCCTGATGCGCAGGCTTTGCAGCTTGAACTTGTTGTAGGCAATGAGTCGCTTGGGATAGGGCACGCCTCGCATTTCCGTGACAAGTTCCTCCAGGTAGTTCCCGAACTCCTTGGTTTCGTGAAGTTTTCCGGATCTGCATTGCTCGCGTTTGGCGCGCATGTAATTGAGGATGATCTTGCTGGCGGCCACGTGCTCGCGCATGAAGAAGTCCGGCATGACCTCCACCACGTGCTGCAGCAGGCGGAAGGCGCGTTTGTCCTTCTTGCTGATGAGCCGCTCCAGCTTGTCCTGCAGTTGCACCGCCTTGGTCACCAGCAGGGGGACGCGTATGGAGTTCAGGCGCAGGGCCACCCGGTCCGAGACCTTGGAGATCTTGAACATGACCTGGTTGAGGTGGGGGTTGTTGTAGAACATGGCGTTGCGCGCCAGGCTGGGGTCCAGGTACAAGGCCTGGACAATGGCCCCGGTGGATTCCAGGAAGTTCTTTTCCACGCTGTGGCAGACCGCCAGATTGTAGAAAACCGCGGCCTGATTAGGGGGGGGCGTGTTCGAGCAACCGTTTGTATATTGTCACGGCTTGGGATGCGCCCTGAAGCTTGCGGACAATGATACCCATGTGGGTAATCTCGTTGCAGGCCTCGTTGAACACGTCCGGGAATTCCACCGCCTTGAAGAAATGCTCCTCGGCCTCTGAGAAATTCCGGTCGTCCATGGCCGCGACACCCAGAAAGAGGATCTGCCGTGGTTGCAGGGCAATCGGGTTGCAGGCTGGCGATTTTCTTGAAGGATTCTCTGGCCAGGTCGCCCATGCGCTTGACCATGGGGTGGTTCTTGCCGAGCACTGTCTTGAGGTCCAGCTTGACGATTTCGCTAGCGATCCTGGACACGGTTTCGGAGCCTCCAAGGGCGCCGTTCTCGTCTCGTCGGGCCTGGACGTTCTCGGCCTTTGTCAGTGCGGTCTGGAAGTGCTCCAGGGCCTCCGCGAGCAGCTCCATGATCCCGGGGCTGGTGGGAGACTCCCCCTTGGCGATGCGATCCCTGGCCTGGAGTACCTTGACCATGGCGATCTCTTTGTTGGGCTCGGGGATGTTTTCTGCCAGCTCCTCGGCCTGGGAGAACCGCAGCAGGGCTTTGGGGTATTGCTTCACGTGCACGTAGACGCGGCCGCTCTCCAGGTAGGCTTCCGGGTCCTGGGGGAAGAGATCGATGGCCTTCTTGAAGCACTCGATGGCTTGGTCGAAGTTTCCCTGCGACTTGGCCTTGTTTCCTTTACCCATCCATGCGTCGGCCTCGGACTTGCGCTCGGAGAGTTCGAGCTCCTCGCGCTTCTGCATCAACTCCTCGAGAGCGCCTTCTTGATGGGGCAGATACTCGGCCAGGTAGGCGCGTATCTCCTCCACGCGCTCCATGATCTGCTCCTTCATGCGCACGCGGTAGAAGTTGGGATTCAGTCCTCTGAGGGGTTCCTGAGGCTTGAGGATGAAACAGCCCGTGACACCGTACCGGACCATTCCGGCAATGATCATCTCGCGCTTCTGCGTGAGCTGAATGTCGGCGAACACGGGGACGCACTTGGAGATGTTTTTGACGGATTCCTTCCTGGACTTGGAAAGCACGAGGGAGAGGTCGTCGAAAAAGTCCGTGAACTCCTTCTTGACCCGGGCCATGCCTCCCTGCCCGTACACGACCAGGGGAGGGGAGAGCAGGAACACGCCTTCGTGCTGGACCAGAAGGGCTGCCAGTCGCCGGACATTGTCCAGATAGCCGCCTTCCGTGTTGTGCACCTTCAGGTTGATGAATCCGAGCAGGGCGAGGATGACGCTCAGCTGTTCGCGCAGGACCTTGTCGCGCACGAAGAGGTGCAAGGCGTGCTCACGGAAAGGCGCCAGGGTCTCGTCGGCAGGAACCGAGGTGGCATTCTGTTTGAGCATCCCGCACCAGTGAGGAGTTTGGTCAAGTGTTCGACATACTGTTGGCGCAGTAGTCTTTTTGCGCGTCGATTATGACTTCGATTTTTTTTCGCAGTATTTCTGGTTTGAAGGGTTTGGGAAGATAGTTGCTGACACCGCATTGGATGGCCTCGATCATCATGTCGGTATTCGACTCGGCCGATACCATCAGGAAAGGAATGTTTTTCATTTTGTCAGATGCGCGAATCTTTCGCAGCAGATCGATTCCTTTCATACCCGGCATGTTCCAGTCGCAGACAATGAAGTCGATTTCGTATTCTTCCAGAAGAGGCAGGGCGGCGTTGGCGCTCGCAGCCTCGTGTATGTCCTTGCAGCCGAGATCCTTGATGGTCCTCATGATGATTCTCCGCATGCTGGTTGAATCATCAATGACCAGGAAATGCATTTCATGTGCATTCTTGTAGCAATTGCCAGGCATCAGCTGCAACTCTTCAATAACGGCATCACTGCCGTGGCTGGAAAAAATGT
Source organism: Desulfovibrionaceae bacterium (assembly GCA_963674665.2). Classification (GTDB taxonomy): domain Bacteria; phylum Desulfobacterota; class Desulfovibrionia; order Desulfovibrionales; family Desulfovibrionaceae. The sequence continues at coordinate 146,963 of CAXXPL010000008.1, forward strand.
TACGAGTATGGATAAGTGTATTATAAAATTCTGTAATGCAAGATTTTTATACTAGGCCACTTCAATCTTGGTGTCAATAAAGCCCGTGAGCAGTGATAAAAGGTAACAACTGTTTTGCCGCGTTTTCCATGGTCATTGGAGACCCCCGGGAAGAGCCGGTTCCAGGCTCTCCCCGAGGATGGAATGTCGGATCAGGCAATCTCAGTCGCAACCGCAGGTATCGACATCGCGCTCCAGAACCTGGCTTTCTCCGGGCGCGAGTTCCAGCAGTCTGGTACCGGGAGCGTATTCCTTGAGATAGCGCGCAAAGGCCTCTGTGTTCTTTTCCAGCACCGGGAACGTGCCCCAGTGCATGGGAGTAACGGCGTCGCACCTGAGCAGTTCGCATGCCATGGCGGCCTGGCGGGAATCCATGGTGAACACGCCGCCGATGGGTAGTACGGCAAGGTCGATGGAGTAGAGCTTGCCCCACAGTTCCATACCCGAGAAGATGCCCGTGTCCCCGGCATGGTAGAGGGTGTATCCGTCTTCCAGGGTGATGATGTATCCGGTGGGCACTCCGGATTCAGAGGAGTGGTAGGCCTGAGTCATGGTTATGGTGGCCCCCTTGACCTTCAGCGAGCCGCCGATGTTGAAGCCGATGCCGTTGAGCACCTGCTCCTGCGGCACTCCGGCTTCCATGAGTTTCTGGGCGGTGCCGACTACCGCGCCCAGTTGGGCGCCGGTCTTCTGGCAGATTTCAACCGCCTGTCCCACGTGGTCTCCGTGATCGTGCGTCACCAGCACCACATCGGGTTGGGCGATGGTACAGGAATCAGCGCTGCAAACGGAATTCCCCTCGAAGAACGGGTCGATGAGAATGTTGACGTTGGCGCTGGCAATTTGAAAATTGGAATGACCGTGCCAGGTCAGGGTATGACGCATTGAGTCCTCCTTGTTGTGCCATGGTGGTTGCTTTTCTGGTCCATGGAACCAATCATTTCCAGTATATTTATTTTTGTGACGGTTATCCAGGGTAAAACGCTGCAATGCGACCGATAAATCGCATGGGTGAATACTTTTGATTCGCTTAATCGGTTGGTTGCAGATAATTGTTGTGGCGATCGCAAGTAAGCCTCATTTAGGGGTGCTGTCGCAATACTTGTTCCGGGGCAACTCCAGGAGATTTCGGAAGGACAACGCAGGCAAATGTGGCCGGATTTGTACGCTTTGCATCACCGGTTCGCCTGTGGCCTCATTTGAACATCTCGAGCAGGAAGGCGCAATAAAATATAGTGTGGTCCGATATGACAAATATGTGTACATTGCTGTACGAAAGCATGAATGCGATTCGGCCGAAGACAGGGTCAGGAGCGCAGTGGCAAGAGCGCCTCTAGCTGTCAATGATCTATTTCCACTTCTTCGCTCTATGTAGGAGTATCTTGTGGGGCAGGTCGTGAATTAGCGCCAATAGCAGAAAATGATGAACACCATTTGCATGGGCGACTGCTTTGGTGTAGCAGACAAAAAACAGCTCATTCCGAAGCAGTACTATATTTCTGATTATCATTCATTCTATTACCCGGAGCGCAATAGTATTAGCACCACGCTCAGGCGACTTCGCCGCCAGGACCCACCTTTGGTGGGACTTTTCCTATGCCTTCGAGCTACAAAATATTAAACATTTTATACTTTCACTAATATTGGTGATATGAGAATATGGTGGTGCCTGGCCAGAGGTATGTAATGGATTGGCAATTCACTTCGATAATGGAGGTATCATGCCAGAGCCCAGTTCCTCTTCCTGTATGACGCTCAAGGCACTGCTCATTGCTCCCCGATTCGATTACTCGTTCTGGTTCATGAAAAACACTTGCAACCTGCATGGGTCCAAGGCGCTTTTACCGCCCCTTGGCTTGATTACCGTGGCCTCCCTTTTGCCCGAAACATGGACTCTGCGCGTAAAGGATCTGAGTGTGGAGGAAATCGCTGAAAGCGACTGGCGCTGGGCCGATGTGGTCCTTTTCTCATGCATGTTCAACCAGCTCGATTCCCTGCGTGAGCTGGTCCCCAAAGCCAAGGCCTTGGGCAAGCCTACCGTGGTTGGAGGTCCCCTGACTTCCTGCTACCCCGAGGCAGTCATTGAGGCCGGTTGTACATATATGGTGGTGGGGGAGGTCGAGAACATCATTGGTGACCTTGTGAAGGCTGTGGAGAATGCCGCACCGCCCATGACCTTCGGAGCCGGCGAACGCCCCGACATCACCAATACGGTCATCCCGCGCTACGACTTGATCGATATTGACGCCTACGAATGCATTTCCGTGCAGACCTCGCGGGGCTGCCCGCATGATTGCGAATTTTGCGACGTGGTCAAACTTTTCGGGCGCAAGCAACGCTTCAAATCTCCTGGGCAGGTGGTCAGGGAGTTGGACCGCCTTCACGCCTTGGGCTGGAAAAAGGGAATCTTCATTGCCGACGACAACTTCATCGGCAACAAGAGCAGAGCCAGGGTTTTGCTTGATCACATGGTCGATTGGCTCGACAGAACCGGTCACTACAATGAATTTTACACCCAGGTGACGGCGAGTCTGGGCGATGATCCGGAACTGCTCGATTTGATGCTCATGGCGCGGTTCGAAATGGTGTTTGTGGGAATCGAGACGCCGAGCATCAAGGCCCTCAAGAAAGCCAACAAGATTCAGAACACGACCATCGCGTTGGATGACTGCCTGCGCACCTTGACGCGGAGCGGGATGACGGTGATGGGGAGCTTTATCGTGGGGCTGGATGATGAAGAACCCGGTATTCACGAGCGGATATGCGAATTTGTCGAGAATCAGAATATTCCCTTGGTAATGGTCAACCTGTTGAGCGCCCCCCGTGGTACCAACTTGTGGAATCGAATGGAACGAGAGGGACGACTGCTGCCCGACATTTCTTGCGACGGCATGATGCGGACCAACACCACCCTCACCAGGCCTCTCGAGGAGGTGAGACAGGATATTTTGCGTATTTGGCAGCGTCTGGCGGACCCCACGGTCATTGTGCTGCGAATGTATCGCAATTGTCTGGAAACACAACCTAAATTCAGGCGCCTCCAGGAAAAGAGGAAGAGAATGGGAAAGCCGCCAGCTGTCCCCCGCCCCAAGAGATCCGACTCCAGGGTGAAAAACATGCTGATAGTATTACAACTTTGTTTGCGCTATGGCGTGGTCCGCAACAGTCGGCGTGTTTTCTGGAAGGCCCTGTGCAATGTTATCCGGCGTAAGCCAACGCGCTTGCCGTTCTTCCTGGCCGATTTGGCCCTGGGTGAGAGCCTTATCGCTCATCGTGCCTATCTGACCAGGAAGTACAAGCACCTGATCTAAACGCAACAGGCAAAGTGACGAAAACACGATGGAAGCGATTCGATGCCCGTCGCGCAACGAACCTGCGCATCCGGAGCGATGCGAACGGGAACCGGGTGAGCAACAAGGGGAGTTCTCAGCGTCCTTTGCCGATCGTCTTTCAGGGGCGCGGTGCGTGATCAACCATTGGAATCACTCCCCCCAGCGTGGGGCCAGGCTGTGCTCCAGGTCGAGGTGATCCAGGATGCGCCCCACCACTTGGTCAACGAGGTCTTGCACGCTTTGGGGGCGATGATAGAAGCCCGGGCAGGCGGGGAGAATCACCGCTCCGGCCCGGGAAGCCCTGAGCATGTTCTCCAGGTGTATGGTGGAGAGCGGCGTCTCGCGGGGTACCAGTACGAGCTTGCGCCGCTCCTTGAGGGCAACGTCCGCCGCCCGGTGGATCAGGTTGTTTCCCAGTCCCGAGGAGATGGCCGCCAGGCTCGCCATGGAGCAGGGGCATACCACCATCCCCATGTGCCGCCACGAACCGCTCGCCGGGGGGGCGGCAAGGTCCCGCTGGGAGTAGAGGGCATAGGCCAGGTTGTCGAAGAATCCCTCGCCGCGCTCCATCTCGTGGGAGAGGACGAGTCTGGCCGCGTCGGAGATTATCACGTGGGTTTCCATCTCCTTGTCGCGCAGGACGGCGAGCAGCCTCTGGGCATAGGGCATCCCGCTGCCCCCGGTGACCGCTATGACGATTCTCCGGGACATCAGCCGAGCCCCAGTTTGGGCCACAGGGTGTCGATGCGGGCCTTGGTCTCGGAGTCCATGACCAGACTGTCCGGCCATTCGCGGAAATGCCCCTCCTCGGGACCCTTTTTGGTGGCGTCGATGCCCATCTTGCCTCCGTAGAAGGCCTGGGGCGAGGCGTGGTCCAGAGCGTCCAGAGGTCCTTCCAGGATCACCACGTCGCGGCGGGGATCCACGTTGTTGCCCATGCGCCAGAGCACCTCGGAGACGTTCTGCACGTTCACGTCCTTGTCCACCACAACGATGATCTTGGTGAACATCATCTGTCCCATGCCCCAGAGCGCGTACATGACCTTGCGCGTCTGCCCGGGATAGCGCTTGTCCACGCTCACGAAGCAGAAGTTGTGGAACACTCCTTCAAGGGGGAGATTCATGTCCACCACCTCGGGGAGCTGTTTCTTGATGATGGGCAGGAAGATCCGCTCGGTAGCCTTGCCCATGAAGCAGTCCTCCATGGGAGGGGGACCCACCAAGGTGGCGGGGTAGATGGCATCCACGCGGTGGGTGATGGCCGTGACGTGGAATACGGGATAGTCGTCGGCCAGGGAGTAGTAGCCGGTGTGGTCGCCAAAGGGGCCCTCACGGCGGCGTTCGCCGGGGTCCACATAGCCTTCGAGCACGAACTGGCTGTTGGCCGGGACCTCGAGATCGACGGTCTTGCACTTGACCAGTTCCACCGAGGACTTGCGAAGAAAACCCGCGAAAAGAAATTCGTCCACCTCGTCCGGAATGGGGGCGGTGGCGGAGTATGTGACCACGGGGTCGGGGCCAAGGGCCACCGCCACTTCCAGCCGCTGCCCCTTCTTCTCGGCCAGGTGATAGTGGTACGCCCCCCCTTTGTGGCGGTGCCAGTGCATGCCCGTGGTGCGCTTGTCGAAAACCTGCATGCGGTACATGCCCACGTTGCGCATCCCTGTGTCGGGATTCTTGGTGATGACCAGGGGCAGGGTGATGAACGGCCCGGCGTCCCCGGGCCAGGTGGTGAGCACCGGCAAGATGGAGAGGTCCACGGCGTCGCCTGTGAGGACTTTTTCCTGGCAGGGCGCCTTTTGCACCTCTTTGGGGAAGATGTTGGCCATGCGGTTCAGCTTGGGGATGAGCTTCAATTTCTTGACCATGCTGTCGGGTTTTTCGATCTCAAGGAATTCGTGCACGCTGTCCGCGATGGCATCCAGGCTCTCCACTTCCAGAGCCGCGTTCATGCGCTCGAAGGAGCCGAAGGCGTTGGTGAGCACGGGGAACTGGCTTTTCTGCCCCTTGGAGTTTTGCACATTGGTGAACAACAGGGCCGGCCCCTGCTTTTTGCTCACCCGGTCAGTCACTTCGGCGATCTCCAGGTTCACGTCCAACAGTGTATCCAGGCGCTTGAGCTGATTTTTCTTCTCCAGCTCTTTGACGAATGCTTGCAGGTCCTTGTAGGGCATGAGGGTCTCCTTGATTGTGTCGCTTGCGCGCAGTCCTGTAGAGTATACCAGCCTGAGCGGACTTGACAAGAACGAGAGCCCGCGGGAGCGGGAAAACTCGTCCCGGGCGAGTGGCGCCGGAGATATGCGGGATTTCCGTGGTACCAGGCGCAACGGGTAATCCATGGTGATAGATTTTCCCGGATTACCTCACCGCGTATGTTGCCAGGGGAAGCGGAGGGAGATAGTGTCGCGGCACTTGGTTCCGGGCGTCTCGCACCCATCCCCACGCACCAGGGAATTGTTGGCCCGGGACTTTCAGAATATATTTGCAAAACGTCCCAATGAGGACAAGGTCATGGTCTGGTTCCAGCATGCGCCACAGGAAGGTTGCGACTGATATTTCGAGAACACTGCATTCTTACTGATAGCACAAAATGTTTAACATTTTGCGCTCCGGGTAATTATGAGGGGGGCGGCAACACCATTCGGAGTTGTTGAGAGTGATCAAACTCAGGAAGCAAGGTGCCGGGGAGTGGATGATGGTCAAGAGGTTGGTTCCGCTGTTGCTCATGATCGGGGTGATGTGTCTGGTAGGCGGTTGCGTCGCGTCGCAGGAGTATCCGACACCGGAAGACGCAGCCGTGGCCGCGCAAAAGGAATTTTTTGACAAGGGCATGGAGGACTTTCGCCAGCGCCGCTGGCCTCAGGCTGCGCGGAATTTTCAGGAGGCCGCGTCCCGGAATCCCAACCACGTGGAAGCCTGGTATCATCTTGCGCTGGCCCTGGATGAGCAGGATATGGCGCTGGAGGCCGAGGACGCGGCGAGGCAAGCCGCGGCGGTCAATCCCGGCTATCTTTCTGCGCGGGAGTTTCTGGGGCTGTCGCTGTTGTCCCATGACGATCCCTCGGGCGCCAAACTGGAGCTGGAGGCCGCCCGCTCCCTTGATAGCGGGAACCCGGAGGTCTATGCCGCGCTGGGTGAAATCTACTTGGCCGACACGCTCTGCCCGGATGCCCTGGACGCTTTTCAGCGCGCGGTCGAGCTTGATTCAGGCAGTTCACGGGCCAAGGAAGGACTGATAAAGGCCGCAGCCGCATGCGGGGGCGCTTCCAACGCCGAGAAGGAGAATCAGGGGGCCACGCCCCAATCCACGAATCCCGCAATGAAGAGCGGCGCCATGTCCATTGAACCTTCGGATTTCTAAAGGGTTATCCCTCGAAAAATCCATTTGCTTGAAACTTCTTCCTTCCTTGAGGTGATATATGACCTGGGAACTGTATCTCGCTTTTGTGGCCACGGTGGTGGTCCTGCTGGTGACTCCGGGCCCCACCGTATTGCTTGTGATCAGCCATGGCCTTGCCGCAGGAAGGGGCGCGGCCCTGGCAACCGTCGCCGGAGTGGCCATGGGTGACCTCACCTGTATGTCACTGTCCCTTGCCGGGCTGGGTGCAATCCTGGCGGCATCGTCCGCCCTGTTCACCCTGGTGAAGCTGGCCGGTGCCTGCTATCTCATCTATCTGGGGTGCAGGTTCCTGTTCTTTCCTGTGCAGGAAGAGCATCCCGAATCCGTGGCCTCCACCAGGATGGGAATGTTCCGCAGGGCATGGATCGTCACGGCCCTGAACCCCAAGGGGATTACCTTTTTCGTGGCTTTTTTCCCGCATTTTCTCAAACCCGATGCGCCGATGCTGCCTCAGATGCTGCTTCTGGGAGCCACCTTCCTGGTGCTGGCTATCGCCAATGCCACGGCCTACGCCCTGGTCTCGGGGCAGGCCCGCACCATGGCCACGGTGGCCTTCCTGCGGCCCATACGGCGTGGGGCGGGGGCTCTTTGCGTGGGCGCGGGCATCTGGAGCGCGCTGCGACGGTAGGGCATCTCTTATTTCCTATTATTATTGAAGTAATCAAGGACGTGTTTCGGGGGAGGGGCTTTTTGACTAAAGTGCCTCCCCTGAATCGTTTATTCGAGAACTTCAGTAACTGTGGAGCGTTGATTGTTTGCACGCGCTCGTCGGAAGAGCAATATCCATTGCCGCCTCTTGCCTGTCCGGGCCGGCGGTAATTGCTGCTCCACAAGGGGCGGGCTTGAGAATGGAATCACTAACAGGAATTCATTTCCCTGCTGATGTCGATGCAGATGATGCGCCGCTGGCCGTCGGCGCTGGTGAAAGCGGCGGAGATGGTTGTGCAGAGGTTGCCGGAAGCCAGGGAGATGTATGACTCGGTGGTGTATTTCGGCAACCCCGCGTCTATGGGCAGGAAGTAGTCCTTCAGTGAGTGGTCGGCGCCCTTTTCCGCGGGCTGATAGATGAAGCGCTTGGCCTCGACGATCTTCAGCGGATTGCAGATGGATTCGGTGATCTGACGTCCATGCTCGTTGAGCAGGTACAGACACTCCAGATCGGGGTGGATGCAGAGGAACCCGGCCAGCACGCGGTCGAACTCCTGCTCCCGCGCCTTCTCCAGGGCCTCGAGGATCTTGCCCAGGATGGCGTCGTACATGGAATACAGGCGCTTCTTCTCGTTGATGTTCTGCAGCATCCTGCTCTTGAAGGTCTGGGCAACGGACTCCACCCGTGTGAGCGACTCCCAGGCCTTGGACCCAAGTGGTGAGGGTCGGGCGAAAAAGAATCCCTGAAACACGTCCACCCCCAACTGCAGCAGGGCGATGACCTCGGCCTCGCGTTCCACTCCCTCGGCCACGACCATGGCGCCGATGCGCTGCCCCAGGCTGACCAGGGACTTGGTCACTTCGAGCTTGTAGAACTCCCTGTCGATGCCGCTGATGAGCGAGCGGTCTATCTTGAGCACATCGGGTTTGATCATGGCGATGCGCTCCATGTTGGAGTGGCCCGAGCCGATGTCATCCAGGGCGATGAGAAAACCGTTGTCCCTGTACCGGTATATAAAGTCGATGAGCGCGTCGTTGTTGTGGACGTTGGCCTCGATGATCTCGATGACCACGTTGTTGGGGTTTATTCCCCAGCGCTCGGTCTGGTTGACCAGGTATTGGGAGCCGGCGGCGGGTGTGTCCAGGAGGGAGACGTCGAGGTTGATTGAAAGGATCAGGTCCTTGAAGTTGTTGTGGACGTAGGTAAAATTCTCGAATGCCTTGTCCCTGCATAGTCGATCAAGGTTCAGGCGCTGCTCCTGGGAATGTGCCAGAGCGAACAGCGCACCCGGGTGCAACAGCTGGCCGCTGCCATTGAGCTTCCCTCTCGAGAGGGCCTCGAATCCGAGGATGGAGCGCTTTTTAACCGAGACCAGAGGCTGAAAGTGCGTGACCACACTTCTGGTTTCGAGGAGGGTTGTCATGGTTGCCGCGTTCATCAACATATCCAGGGTCGCTATCGAAATCCCGGCCTTGGTGGCTGTATCGAGCATGTCCACGTGGCGGGTTCCCGGGTTCTAGGTCGGTGACTGTCTGTTGTCAACTATAGGACGTTTGTTCGAAATTTTGACAAGAAAAAGGGACCGACCGTGTGCGAACGATCGGTCCCTTCTATGCCGAATTTGATCAGCTGTTTACAGTTCCTCGCCAGTTCTTACTCGCAGGGAGCGTTCCACATCGACCACGAGAACAACGCCGTCGCCTTCCTTACCGGTCTTGGCCGCGGCCTGGATGGTTTCAATGGCGGTATCGACCTTGTTGTCGGGAACTCCGACTTCGACGCGCACCTTTTTGAGCAGGTTCACTTCGATGACAACGCCGCGGTAAGTTTCGGTGAATCCTTTCTGCCTTCCGGAGCCAAGGATGTTGGTCACCGACATGCTGTAGATCTGCTTTGCGTACAGCGCCTGCTTTACGGGAGTCAGACGCTCGGGCCGGACATAAGCGATAATGAGTTTCATAAGTCCTCCTGATGACTCTTTTAGTCTTACTCCACGGTGAAGATCTGGAAACCGCTGTAAGCTTCGTTGCCGTGCTCGGAGAGATCGAGACCCTTGGCCTCTTCTTCCGGGGTCACTCGAATGCCCATGATCAGGTCGACGGCCTTGAAGACGATGAAGCCAACACCAAAGGCCCAGGCGAACACAACGGCCACACCCAGGATCTGGATGAGCAGCTGGCTGATGCCGCCGCCGTAGAACAGGCCGGTGACGCCACCATAGCCGGGGGCGCCGAACAGGCCAACACATATGGTGCCCCAGGCGCCACAGGCACCGTGGACGGAGACAGCGCCAACGGGGTCGTCGATCTTCAGAACCTTGTCCAGGAATTCAACGGAGAACACGCAGATGATACCGGCGGTAAAACCGATGACTAAAGCTCCAACCGGGGATACGTCGTAACAACCGGCGGTGATGGCGACCAGACCGGCCAGGGCGCCGTTCATGGTCATGGAGACGTCAGGCTTGCCGTAGCGGATCCAGGCCAGAATCATGGCGCCCAGAGTACCGGTGCAAGCAGCCAGGGTGGTATTGACGGCGATGTAGCCGATGGTGCCGTCAGCGGTGGTGGTGGAGCCGGGGTTGAAACCGAACCAGCCGAACCATAGGATCAGAACGCCCAGTCCGGCCAGGGGGATATTGTGGCCGGGAATGGCGCGAGGGGTACCGTCAGCGGAGTACTTGCCGATACGGGGGCCGAGGACCATGGCACCGGCGAGACCAACCCAGGCGCCAACGGAGTGAACCACGGTGGAACCGGCGAAGTCGGCGAAGCCGAGGCCTTCCAGCCAACCGGCGCCCGCGTCACCCTGCCACAGGCTGCCCCAGGCCCAGTGGCCGGAGATGGGGTAGATGAGGCCGGTGACCAGCATGGTCACGATGAGGTAGGCGCTGAACTTGGTGCGCTCGGCAATGGCACCGGAAACGATGGTGGCGGCGGTTGCGGCGAACACGGACTGGAAGAACCAGAAGGTCAGTGTCCACTGTCCGTCGGCGTCTGCGCCGGTGGCACCTCCGAGGGCGAAGCCGCTGGAGCCGATGAAGCCCATGATGTCATTGCCGAACATCAGGGCGAAACCGAACAGAAAAAAGATCACGCCGCCGGCTGCGAAATCGATGAAGTTCTTCATCATGATATTGCCGGCACTCTTGGCGCGGGTGAAGCCGCACTCGACGCAGGCGAAGCCGGCCTGCATGAACATGACGAGGATGGCGGCTACCAGTGTCCAGAGAATGTTGGCGTTGGCCTGGGTAAGGACCTCAACCTCTTCGGCCATGGCCTTACCCGGTGCCAGCGTAAAAAAGATCGCCACCAGGGCCCCCAGGGCCAAGGGCACCAAGCCCTTGCGGAAAAAAGATTTCGAAACCATATAAGACCTCCTTACGATTTGGTTTGCAAATTGTTTGTGCCGCGCCGCGCTATGTGCCATGAGCAAGAACAGGGCCAAAATTGTAACACACTGATTTAAAATGATTTATAATACGATTACAAAAAGGGGGCGACAAATTTGAGTCAATAATTAACAAAATTGAACATTGTTATGAATGTCCATCGACACGAATTGTAAAAACTGATGCTCACTGCGGGGAAATAGACTTTTCAAATTTGTAAAGACATCGAATTTTACGGCGGTTGACGCTATTTTATAGTTGAAAGGTCTTTTGGGAAAAAATACCTTGACAAACCTCAAACCGTGAACGTATTAGCCTGCACATGCACAAGTTCTCCCTTTACCACACCTCGGCTTTCGCCAACTCTTTTTATTTTTGGTTTTATTGGTTTAGTCACGCCCGTGGTCATAGGGAGAGCTGCACATTGTAGAAGTTCCATAACAATAGTCTCCTCTAAGGGCCGCGGGCATAAAGCCGGCGGCCCTTTTTTTCGTTTCAGGACAAGGGGTGCCGGGCAAGCTCGCCCTCAACCGTGTGAGACGAAACAAAATCGGAGGGCGTCATGTTGCTGGGAAAAGAAGTCAGGCTCGAAAGAATCTTCAACAGAAACACCAGAAGAACCATCATCGTGCCCATGGATCACGGGGTCACGGTAGGCCCCATCTATGGACTCGTTGACTTCAAGGGCACGGTCAACAAAGTCGCCGACGGCGGCGCCAACGCCGTACTCATGCACAAGGGGCTTCCCCGCTGCACCCATCGCGGGTACGGTCGTGACATCGGCCTTATTCTCCATCTTTCCGCTTCTACAAAATTGTCGCCTTTTCCAAATGCCAAATCACTCGTTGCCACGGTGGAGGATGCCATCCGCCTCGGTGCTGACGGCGTGTCCCTGCACGTGAACCTCGGTGACGAGACCGAGGGCCGCATGCTCGACGATCTCGGCAGGATTACCTCCGAGGCCTCCCACTGGGGCATGCCCGTGCTGGCCATGATGTACGCCCGCGGCCCCAAGGTGAAGAACGAGTACGACCCCGAGATCGTGCAGCACTGTGCCCGCGTTGGACAGGAACTTGGCGCGGATGTCATCAAGGTGAATTACACCGGTGATATCAAGTCCTTCTCCGAGGTGGTTGACGCCTGTTGCGTGCCCGTGGTCATCGCCGGAGGCGAGAAAATGGAGAACGCCGAAGACATCCTGCGTATGGTGCACGATTCCATCCAGGCTGGTGGAGCCGGTCTCTCCGTGGGGCGCAATGTTTTTCAGAACGAGAACCCGACTAAACTGGTGGAGGCGCTACACGGTATCGTGCACGAGGATTGGGACGTGGAACAGGGCCTTGAGCACCTGGAAACCCGGGCTTAGTAAGCCATACAAGAGGAGAGAGCCATGCGCGTTGGTAAAGAGATTCGGCGGGAGCGGATTTTCGACCGGAACACCAAAAGGGCCATCATCGTCCCCTTGGATCACGGGTTTACCGTGGGGCCCATTCTGGGCCTCGTGGACCTCAAGGAGACGGTCAACCAGATCGCTGAGGGCGGCGCCAACGCCGTGCTCATGCACAAGGGGCTGGTACGTTGCGGCCACAGGACCCGGGGGCGGGACATCGGATTGATCCTGCACCTCTCGGGCAGCACGTCGATATCTCCATATCCCAACGCCAAGACCCTGGTCTCCAGCGTGGAGGAGGCTCTCAAGCACGGGGCGGACGGCATCTCCGTGCACATCAACCTGGGCGACGAGAGCGAGCGCGAGATGCTCAAGGAAACCGGAGCCTGCGCCGAACAGGCCGCGGACTGGGGCATCCCCATGCTGGCCATGGTATACGCCCGGGGACCCAAGGTGAAGGACGAATACGATCCCGAGATCGTGGCTCATTGCGCCCGCGTCGGCGAGGAACTCGGCGCGGACGTGGTCAAGGTCAACTACACGGGCGACCCCGAGACCTTCCGCAAGGCCGTGGACGGAGTCTGTGTGCCAGTGGTCATAGCTGGCGGTCCCAAGCTGGATTCCGACAGCGCGCTGTTGACCATGGTCTACGACTCCATTCAGGCCGGCGGGTCCGGTCTCTCTGTTGGGCGCAACGTTTTTCAACACGCGAACACTGCGAAGCTGCTCACGGCGATTCATGGCATCGTACACGATGGGATGAGCGTGGATCAGGCTGAAGAAGTGCTCAATTCCTAACACAAGTAGATGCCTCAATCGTTGGAGGAGACAATGAAAGAACTTTGGTTCATGGCCGTACCCTTTGACAAGGTACTGGTGACGCTCGCCCTGGAATCCGGGGTGGACGGCATCATCGCGGAGAAGAAGCACCACGGGATGATCACGAGCCTGGGGCGAGCCCGGGTCGCGGCTCCCGAGGAATTCGTGCGCATCGAACTCAAGGAGAAACAGGACGAGGAACTGGCGGTGGACAAGCTCAAGACTGGTGAGAGGGTCCTGTTGGGCCTTGGTTGGGAGATCATTCCGGTGGAGAACATCCTGGCCCAGGCCAGGGGACTGGCCGTGGAGGCCGCAAGCCTGGACCAGGCGCGCCTGGCCGCCGGAATCCTCGAGTGCGGCGTGGACACCGTGGTGGCCATGCCCGAGTCTGCGCCCCAGCTCAAGGACATGGTCCGCGAGGTGAAGCTCAGCCAGGGGCGCCTGGAACTCGCCCCAGCCACAATCACCTCCATCGAGCATGCGGGCATGGGGCATCGCGTCTGCGTGGACACCCTGTCCATTCTCCGCAAGGGGCAGGGCATGCTGGTGGGCAACTCCTCCAGCTTCACCTTCCTGGTGCATGCCGAGACCGAGTCCAACCCCTATGTGGCCGCACGCCCCTTTCGGGTGAATGCCGGCGCCGTGCACGCCTATGCATCGTTGCCCAATGACAAGACCTGCTATCTGGAAGAATTGAGCGCGGGGCGCGAGGTGCTCGTGGTGGGCGCGGATGGCGAAACAACCCTGGCCACTGTGGGGCGCAACAAGATCGAAATCCGCCCCATGCTGCTGATCAAGGCCAAGGTGGAGGAGACCGGGGAGGAAGGCGCCATCTTTTTGCAGAACGCCGAGACCATACGGCTCGTGTCGGACAAGGGCGAACCCGTGAGCGTGGTCACCGTGGGCGTGGGCGACAAGGTGCTGGTGCGCACGGACAAGGCTGGAAGGCACTTCGGCATGCGCATTTGCGAAGAGATAAAGGAAGGCTGACATGGGGGCACGGAATGAAAACACCACCCCCCAGGAATTGCTGGCAAGGGTGCGTGACGAGATCGACGAGGTGGATGGCGACATCCTGCAACTTCTGAACCGGCGCGCAAGCCTCAGCCTCGAGGTGGGGCGCATCAAGGCGGGAGCCAAGGATCTGATTTTCAAGCCCTTCAGGGAAAAGGAAGTGATGGAATCATTACTGGCCAAGAGCGACGGATCGCTGCCCGAGAAGCATCTGCGCGCCATTTACAGGGAGATTTTTTCCTCGTCCCGGAGTTTGCAACGCCCCCAGAAAGTGGGCTATCTGGGACCGGAAGGCACGTTTTCCTATTTCGCCGGCGTGGAGTTTCTTGGACGCAGCGTTGAATTCATCCCCATGCCCGGATTGCACGCCGTGTTTCAGGCAGTGCATTCGCGGCAGGTGGAGCTCGGGGTCATTCCCCTGGAAAACTCCCTGCAGGGAACCGTGGGCGAAGGGCTGGACCACTTCCTCAAGTACGAGGTGTTCATCCAGTCAGAGATATTCTACCGTATCAGCCACAACCTGCTGTCCCACACCGGGAGCCTGGCCGAGATCCGCGCCGTATACTCCCACCCGCAGCCTCTGGCGCAATGCGGAGGGTGGTTGCGCGCGAATCTGCCGAGCGCCAAGATCATCCCCATCGAGAGCACCGCTGCCGCCGCACGCAGGGTTGCCGAGAACGGGGAACCCGGCGCCGCGGCCATCGGCCATGCTGGTCTGGCCGGCTTGATGGGATTGAACACCCTGGCCCAGGGCATCGAGGACCTGCCAGACAACTGGACGCGCTTCGTGGTCATCGGCCCCACCCCGGCCCTGCCCAAGGAGCAGGGCGCCAAGGACAAGACCAGTATGTTGTTCACCCTGCCGGACAAGCCCGGCAGCCTGGTGGAAGTGCTGGAACTCCTGGCCGGGGCGGGCATCAACATGAAAAAACTGGAATCACGGCCTTTGCGCGGCGAAAAATGGCAGTATGTCTTTTTCGTGGACGTGGAGTGCGACCTGGGAAACGAGTGCTACAGCCAGGTCATGCGTGAGATGCGGATGCGTTGCCAGACCCTGAGGGTCCTGGGCAGCTACCCCGCCGGACCGCAGTTGGAATCTCTCGCGGTCCTCAAGGAGGATGGTAATGAGTGATATTGTAAATCTGAACGCCCCGTCGTCCAAGTCCATGTCGCACCGGGCGGTGATCTGCGCCTCGCTGGCCGTTGGCGAGTCCAGCCTCACCGGCGTGTTGGAGAGCGACGACCTCGAGCGCACCATGGGCTGCATGAGGGCGGCCGGGGCGGTCATCGAACGCCAGGGCCCCGGAGCCTACAAGGTGCAGGGCACCAACGGCACCCCGGCCGGGGGCACGGACGAGCCCGTGCAGATAGACGTGGGCGAGTCCGGCACCACCTGCCGCCTGCTCACCGCGGTTCTTGCCGTGGGCAATGGTGATTTTCGCGTCTTCGGCAAGGGGCGCATGCACGCTCGCCCCATCGCCGAGCTGGTGGAGGTGCTGCGGGGCAAAGGCGTGGAGGTCACCTACGAGGGTACCGAGGGCTGCCCCCCGATACTGATGCGCTCCGCCGGGCTTCTGGGCGGCGAGTGCGACATCTCCCTTCAGGAAAGCAGCCAGTATCTCTCCGGGCTTCTGCTTGCCGCGCCCCTTGCGCGCCGCCCCCTCACAGTGAATCTCGTGGGTGACAAGGCCGTGTCCTGGCCCTATGTGGGGCTCACCCTGCAGACCATGACGGACTTCGGCGCCCAGGTGCGCGTGGAGATGGTGGACAGCCAGAGCGGGGAGTGGGCCGAAGTTGACTGGCGCAAGCTGGAGCAGGCGGTGCCCGGCAGGATGCGTTTCCGCACCCCCTATGGAATGTACATGGGGCGCGTGACCCAGGTGGAGGGCGACTGGAGCAACGCCTCCTACCTTCTCGCGGCTGGAGCCCTGGGATCCAGGGCCGTGAAGGTCGCCAACCTGCGGGTGGACTCCCTGCAGGGGGACCGCGCCATTCTGGGAATTCTTCTTTCCATGGGCGCCGACATCGAGTGGGAGTCCGACGGCGTGAAGGTTACCCCCACACCTCTGCACGGCGTGGACGTGGACATGGGCGCGAGTCCGGACCTGGTGCCCACTGTGGCCACTGTGGCTGCCTTTGCCAACGGCCCCACACGCATCAGCAACGTGGCTCACTTGCGCATCAAGGAGAGTGACCGGCTGCAGGGCGTGGCTGACGAACTCACCCGTGCCGGTGCCAGGATCGAGGTCCTGGAGGACGGCTTGGTGGTCCACCCGTTCGAAAGCGGGCCGAACCTCGAGCCGGTGTTCAAGAGCTACGACGACCACCGCATGCCCATGAGCCTGTCATTGCTGGGACTGCGTAGCGGCCGGGAGGTGCGCCTGGACAACACTGCATGCGTGGCCAAGTCCTTCCCCGGGTTCTGGGACGAGTGGAAAAAGATCCGAGAGTAGGTAGAACAGGCTTTTAGCGAGGGGGACCACCTTTTGAAGAGGATCTCCCCCTCGCGTTCCCCCTTCCCGGACCACGATGGCGTATATTTACAGGGATATTTGGAAGGGGGGCCGGGGAAAACATCTCACTGGAAAGGATTCTCTCCGGTAACCCAAAAAATGCAAACACACTCTGGAAGGAGACAGGACATGGATTGGAAAGCGCTGGTCATGGGCATGCTTCTGGCGGTGGTGCTGCTCTTCAGCATGGGGGCGCGCAAGAGCACCCCTGTGGAGTCGACCTCCGAAAGCGAGGTGGGACGCTATGAGCTGCACATGGACAAGAACGTGAAAGGGCAGCCCGTATGGACCATCTTTGACACCATGGAAGGCGAGGCCAAGGTCTTTGAGCAGGGCACCGTACGCCGCGTCTCCTTCAAGGACAATATTGTCGAGGATCTGAAGTAGGGTCATGAATATCAAAACGCTGGCCGTTGTGGGCGGCCGAGGTCAGATGGGCGGATTGTTCGTCCATCGCAGCCGGGAGGCGGGGCTCGAGGTCCGCTGTCTGGATACCCGGGATCAGCCGCTCACCCATGACGTGCTGCGCCGGGGGCTCGAAGGGGTCGACCTGGCGTTGCTGGCAGTGCCTCTGACCTGCGTGGAGGAAGTCATCGCGCAGGTGGGGGCGCTGCTCGAGCCGCCTCAAATTCTGGCGGACGTTGCCTCGGTGAAGATTCGTCCCCTGGCTTCCATGCTCGAGAACTACGACGGTCCGGTTGTGGGCACACATCCCCTGTTCGGAAGCGAGCCACCGGAGAATGCCCGCGTGGCGATCACGCCGGGGCGTCCGTGCATGGGGCCGGGGGTGCCCGAGGCCTGCGACTCCGTGCGGCAATGGTTCGAGGCCATGGGCTTCGAGGTGTTCATTACAACGGCCGAGGAGCATGACAGCGCCATGGCCAAGATCCAGGGGTTGAATTTCGTGACCACGGTGGCCTATCTGGCCTCACTGGCCAGACAGGACGAGATCCTGAAGTTCCTCACCCCTTCCTTCAAGCGGCGGCTGGAAGCGGCTCAAAAACTGGTAACCCAGGACGCGGAGCTCTTCACTGCCTTGTTCGATGCCAATCCCTACAGCCAGGATGCTGTGCGCCGGTTTCGCAACTTTCTTCACGTAGCCGCGGGCGGTGACATGGACCTCCTGGTCCAGGGCGCCGGCTGGTGGTGGCGAGAGAACGAAACCTGAGAACGGCATGGCCTTGCCCCATGCCACTGTAAATGGAGAGAATTCCCGGCAGGGATGGGAATCCTGGCTTGTATCCAACGTTAGTGAGCAAAGGAGCTCCTGAATGGATCCGATCGTATTGCAACAACAAGGTAAATGGCTGCCCGCTGACATCCAGACGCCCATAAGTCTTTTTCTGGGGCTGGTGGGGGTCAAGCAGGGCATTCTTCTGGAGAGCGCCGAGGTTGACGGCCGTCTTGGTCGATACAGCATCATCGCCTGGAGCTATCGGCTCCGGCTCTCCTGCAAGGGGGGCAAGCTCGAAGTGGCCTCCCGCGATGAACGCCTGGACGCGCTCAAGGAGTTCAACGGCCTGGAGTATGTGGATGGCCTGCGCGAAGTGATGAACCACCTGCACATCACCGCCCCCGAAGGCATGGAGGATCTCCCGCCCATCACCCGAGGCCTGTGCGGGTATTTCGGCTACGGCGTGGCTGGCATGTTCGAACCCAAGCTTGCGCCGCTGCTCCCTCCGGAGCAGGCCGAATCCTGCCTGGTGCTTCCCGGCCAGGTGGCCCTGTTCGACCACGTGTTCCACAGGCTGTGCCTGCTCTCGCTGGTGGACGGCGTCAAGGCGGAGATGGACTTCTCGGCCCTGAACCGCCCGGTGGAGCCCCCCACGGCCGGCCCCATCATGAACATGCCCGAGGAAGTGGGTTACAAGAAGGGCGTTGAGCGCGCCAAGGAGATGATCCGCCAGGGAGAGGCCATCCAGATCGTTCTCTCCACCCGCTTTCAGGCCTCGTTCACCGGCGACGCCTTCACGCTCTACCGCAGGTTGCGCAGAGTCAACCCCTCGCCCTACATGTTCTTCCTCAGGCTGCCCAAGATGACCCTCATGGGCTCCTCGCCCGAACTGCTGGTCCGCTGCACGGACGGCGACCTTACCACCTGCCCCATCGCGGGAACCAGGCCCAGGGGCAAGGACCCCAACGAGGACGAGCGCCTGGCCCTGGAGCTCCTGGACGACCCCAAGGAGCGTGCCGAGCACGTCATGCTGGTGGACCTGGGGCGAAACGACCTGGGCCGCATCGCCGAGGCGGGCAGCGTGGAGGTGGAGAAGTACATGCAGGTGGAGCGCTTTTCCCACGTCATGCACATAACCAGCTATGTGAAGGCCAAGCTGGCCGAGGGCATGGACGCCTTGGACGTGCTCAGCTCCTGCTTCCCGGCCGGGACCCTGAGCGGTGCGCCCAAGGTCAGGGCCATGGAGATCATCGCCGAACTCGAGGGCCTGAGCCGGGGGCCCTATGCTGGCGCCATCGGTTGGATCGGCCTGGATCCAAGCAGGGTGGATCTGGACACCGGCATCACCATCCGCAGTCTCTGGATCCGCGACAACACCATTCATTGGCAGGCCGGAGCCGGTATCGTTTACGACTCGGACCCGGAAAAGGAATGGCAGGAGTGCCGGAACAAGGCCCAGGTACTCGCGGAAGTGCTGGCGGCGAAAGGAGGTGGCGATGTTTTTGCTGATTGACAACTACGATTCCTTCACCTTCAACTTGGTGCAGGCATTTTACAAACTCGGCCGCGTGCCCGAGGTGCTGCGCAACGACAACCCCGAGGTGCTGGCAAAGGCCACCGACCCCAAGCTAGAGATGGTTTGCATCTCCCCGGGGCCCAGCCATCCGCGCAACGCGGGCCTGTGTCTGGAGTTCCTGGCCAAGCTGCCCCCCGAAATCCCGGTTCTGGGCGTCTGTCTGGGGCACCAGGTGCTGGGGCATTTCGCGGGTGCCACCGTGGACGTGGGCAAGCGCATCATGCACGGCAAGACCTCGGAGATCTCCCACAATGGCAAGGGCCTGTTCAGCGGGCTGCCCAACCCCCTGCTCATAGGGCGCTACCACTCCCTGCTGGTGCGCGCGGAAGAGGCTCCGGACAAGCTGGAGGTCACGGCCCTGGCCGACAAGGACGAGGTCATGGGCATCCAATACAAGGACAGGCCATGGGCCGGGGTGCAGTTTCACCCCGAATCCGTGCTTACGCCCAATGGCCTGGATCTCCTGGACAACTTCCCGGACAAATTGAGATAAGGAACAAAGTCATGACAGTCATGAAAACAGTACTGGAGGAAGTTGGCTCAGGTCGGGACCTTGCCCCGGATCTTGCCGAACAGGCTTTTTCCATGCTCATGGACGGCGAGTTGAGTCCCTCCCTGGCCGGAGCGCTGCTCCTGGGGCTGCGGGTCAAGGGCGAGACAGCCCAAGAAATCGGCGCGGCAGTGAAGGCCGCCCTGGGCAGAGCCAAACTGATCAAAGGCATCGAGAACAAGAGCATCGACATCGTTGGTACGGGCGGCGACAACCGGCACAGTTTCAACTGCTCCACCGGCGCGGCACTGACCATGGCGGGCATGGGATACCAGGTGATCAAGCACGGCAACCGCGCCGTCTCGAGCTCCAGCGGCAGCGCGGACGCGGTGGAGGCCTTGGGGCTGCCCATGCATGACGATCCCGAGCTGGTGAGGCAGGAGCTGGCGAAGAGAAATTTCGCCTTCCTCTTCGCTCCCTTCTACCACCCCGCCTTCAAGTATATTATGCCCGTGCGCAAGGAACTGGGCGTGCGCACGGTGTTCAACATCCTGGGTCCCCTGCTGAATCCCGCCCGCCCCACACATATGTTGTTGGGGGTGGCGCGGCCCGAGATCATGGAGACCATCGCCCAGGCCCTGCTGCTGGCCGGCGTGAAGCGTGCCGCCGTGGTGTACGGCGCGGGCGGATTCGACGAACTCACCCCCTTCGGTCCCAACAAGGTGGTCTGGATCGGTGACGGCAGCATCGTCACCACGGAGCTGGACCCCGAGGAACTCGGATTCAAGGGGGGCTATCCCGAGGACGTGGCGGTGCGCGACAAGGACCACGCCCATGCCATCCTGCGGGAGCTTCTGGAGGGCAAAGGGCCGGAGACCATGCGCGAGATGCTGGCGCTGAATGTGGCTGTGGCCCTGAATCTGATGGAGGACGGGCTGTCCATGAGCGAATGCGTGGAGCGCGCCCGGAGCGGTCTGACTTCCGGCGCTGGCGCCAAGGTGTACGGGTAGGTCGACATGGCTGGGGCGAACAGGATGCTGGAGAGTTTTCGGCGGGCCAAGCAGGCGGAGATCCAAAGCCTTATCGAGCTCGAATCCCGTGGGAATCCGCCCGAACCCCACGCGGGGGCGCGGCCGTCATTCGCCAAGGCCCTGCTGGGCGAAGGGATATCCGTCATCGCCGAGTACAAGCGGGCCTCCCCCTCAAAGGGGGAGATCAACAAGAACCTGACTCCCGAGGACGTGGCAGAGGCCTATGCCGGTGCAGGCGCCTCGGCGCTCTCCGTGCTCACCGAAGAGGAACACTTTCAGGGCGATCTCGGCTTTCTCCAGCGCATGACCGGCAAGGGGCTGCCCCTACTGCGCAAGGACTTCACTCTGCACCCCCTGCAGGTGGTACAGACCGCGGCGACGCCCGCCTCGGCACTGCTGCTCATCGTGCGGATGCTCGATGCCGGACTGCTGCAGGAGCTGCTACTGGCCACGCACCGCGCCGGTATGGACGCGGTGGTGGAGGTGTTCGACGAGACTGACTTGCGCCGCGCTCAGGAACTGGACGTGGAGGGTCCTCGCATCATACAGGTGAACAACCGCGATCTGGACACCCTGCGTACGGATCTCGCGGTTTCCGAAGAGTTGATCCGGAGCAGGAGGGACGATGAAATCTGGATCAGCGCCAGCGGCATCTCCCGACCCGAGGATCTGCGCAGGATGCGTGGACTGGGCTATGACGCCGCGCTTGTAGGTACCTTTTTGATGGAGACCAACCAGCCGGGCAACGCCCTGGCCGAACTCTTGCGAGGAGCGCTCCCATGAGGCCATGCTGCCAGAACGTGACCATGATCAAAATCTGTGGGTTGACCCGCCAGGAAGACGCCGCTGTCTTTTCGATGCTGGAAACATCCCTGGCCGGGTTCGTCTTTCACTCCGCCAGTCCCCGGACCGTTACGCCGGAGCAGGCCGCGGCCATAAACACCGGCCCGGCCATGCGCGTGGGTGTGTTCGTGGAGCAGAGCGTGCCCGAGATCCAGCGCATCATGAAGAAGGCCGGACTGCACCTGGCGCAGTTGCACGGCGACCAGGGCCCGGAGTTCTGCGAGTCCCTGGGAAAGACCAATGTCATGCGCGTGTTCTGGCCCGAACGTTACGCCACCAAAGAGGCACTGCGGTCCGATCTGATGCGTTACGCACCCTTTTGCCGGTTTTTTCTCATGGATGCCGGGAAGAGCCTCGGGGGGCACGGCAAGTCACTGGACTGGGAACATCTCAAAGACCTGGACAGCCCCAAGGCCTGGTTTCTGGCCGGAGGGCTCGGCCCGGACAACGTGCTGGAGGCCATGGCCACCTGCAACCCCTGCGGTGTGGACCTCAACTCCGGGGTGGAGAGCGCCCCGGGCATCAAAGACCATGAGAAGATCAAGGCCGTGCTGCAACTGCTCTGCAAGAGGCAGTAGCGCCGCGAAACTCGAAAGCGCGGGATACGCCCTTCAACCGGGCGCATCCTGTCGAAATATTCAGGAGATTCAATGCAAAAAGGTTATTTTGGAGAATTCGGGGGCATGTTTGTCCCGGAATTGCTGATCCCCCCCTTGGAGGAGCTGGAACGCGCCATGCTGGAGATATTGCCCGGCAAGGAGTTCCAGGAGGAACTCGGGTTGATCCTGCGTGACTTCGTGGGACGCCCCAGCCCCTTGTTCCGTTGCCCCAACCTTTCGAAGATGCTGGGCTTCGAGCTCTATCTCAAGCGTGAGGACCTGAACCACTCGGGCGCGCACAAGATCAACAACACCATCGGCCAGGGGCTCCTGACCAGGTACATGGGCAAGAGCGTTATCATGGCCGAGACCGGGGCCGGGCAGCACGGTGTGGCCACCGCAACGGCCGCCGCCATGCTCGGGCTGGACTGCATCGTGTACATGGGCGCTGTGGACGTGAAGCGCCAGTCACATAACGTGCGCCGCATGGAGTTGTTGGGCGCGGAAGTACGCCCTGTGGAGTCCGGCACCAAGACCCTCAAGGACGCAATGAACGCTGCCCTGCGCTACTGGATCGCGGAGCAGGAGACCACGCACTACTGCCTAGGCTCCGTTGGGGGGCCCTATCCGTTCCCCACCCTGGTGCGCGACCTGCAGGCCATTGTGGGGCGCGAGGCAAAGCAACAGTGCCTGCAACAGGTGGGCAAGCTGCCTGACTACGTGGTCGCCTGCGTGGGGGGCGGTTCCAACGCCATAGGTATTTTCCACGAGTTCGTGCCCGATACCGGGGTCAAGCTCATCGGTGTGGAAGCCGCGGGCACGGGCGAACCCGGATGTTTCAACTCCGCGCCCATCAACCTGGGTACCCCGGGGGTGCTGCACGGCAGCAGGACCATGCTGCTACAGACCGATGACGGGCAGATCCTGCCTTCGCATTCTGTTGCCGCGGGCCTGGACTACCCCGGCGTGGGGCCGGAGCACTCCCACCTGGCTGAAAGCGGCCGGGCTCAATACGACACCATGAACGACGCACAGGCCCTGCGGGCTTTCGGCACCCTGACCCGCTACGAGGGCATCATCCCGGCCCTGGAGAGTTCCCACGCCCTGGCCTGGGTGTTGGAGAACCGCGCCTCCATTCCCCAGGGCTCCACGGTGGTGGTCAACCTCTCCGGCCGCGGGGACAAGGACATGGGCATTGTTGAAGAGTACGGCATGGAAGCCATCAAGCCGCTGGACCTGGGAGGCGCCAAATGAACAAGATCACCGAACGCATCAAGGCGGCCAACCAGGCGGGGTGCAAGGCCCTGATCCCCTTCCTGCCCGCGGGTTTTCCGGACAAGGACCGCTTCTGGAACGAGCTGGACGCCCTGGACAAGTCGGGCGCCGACGTCATCGAGATCGGCGTGCCCTTTTCCGACCCGGTGGCCGACGGCCCCGTGGTGGAGGAGGCTTCCCTGGAATGCCTGGAGCGCGGCGTGACCCTGTCCTGGATCATCGAGGGGCTGCGCGCCCGCAAGGGGACCATCAACGCCGGTCTGGTGCTCATGGGCTACTACAACCCCTTCCTGCAGTACGGGCTGGAGCGCTTTGCCGCGGACGCGGCGGACGCGCAGGTGAACGGCGTCATCGTGCCGGACATGCCCCTGGACGAGTCCAAGCCGTTTCACGACGCCCTGGCCGGAAAGGGTCTGGCCCTGATTCCCCTTGTGGGGCTGAACACGGGCGTGAACAGGATGCGGGCCTATGCCGAGCAGGTCGGCACCGAGGGCGGTTTCGTGTACATGGTCTCGGTGCTGGGTATTACCGGCGAGCGCGACAACCTGCCCAAGGCCATCGCGGCCAAGCTCGGGGAGGCGCGGCAAGCCTTTGACCTGCCTCTGGCTCTGGGCTTCGGCATCAAGTCTCCTGAGCAGTTGGCGCCTTTTGGCGACAACCTTGACGCCGTGGTTTTCGGCAGCGCCCTGATCACGCATATCCGCTCCGGCGGCGATGCCAGGGGCTTCATGTCCCGTTGGATCTGACCATCAATACCACATCAGCTTGTTGAAGCGTTTTGCAAGGGGGAGAATCCATATGAAAATGGTTTCTCCCCCTTGCATATTCCCTTCCCGGATCTCGATTCATTAATACTTGTGGAGCATCCCTGCCTGGGAAAAGGGTGGAATGCGCTTGCGCGTATTGCGCAAATCCTTTTTCACGCCGCGCGAATGAAGACGGCAAAGCTATACAGCCATTCCCGGGATATGAGTTGTGCAAAACCATACCGTCATGTTCTGAAATCCATGTGCATTTTTGGATTATCAAATGCGAAATTTTCTGTAATAAGGACTCGCAAGGGCAATGGGCTTCGGATATTGCGTTGCGCGGCGAATGGCGCGCAAACCGTTGCGAGCCCTCGCGAACGGGTGTTGCGGGTGGGTGAGAAATGTTCAAACAAGATGAATTCTTGCGATATGTTATACGCATGGTTGACATTTTTTTCACATTCACTTAGCCAAACTGCACGTTAAATGCCTGAGGTGGGTGTGCCGCCGATCAGGCTACCGCAATGGCAGGGAAGATCATTCTTCTCGCGGTGTGCAAAATACTTAGTCATGTGAGGGGACTATGCTGCGAAACATTTACAGTCGTGTGTTCGGCCTATGGCTGATGCTGGGGGTGGTTTTCTTCACCTCTCCGGTCTGGGCGACGGCAGAGGCCACCGGTGTCACCATGGGTGCCGTAGACACCAAACCCTGGTGGTTCTGGCCACTGGTGCTTTTGGTATTCTGCTTTGTTCTTGGCGTTGTTGCCGTGCTCGCGGGCGTTGGCGGCGGCGTGCTGTATGTGCCATTGGTGAGCGGTTTTTTTCCGTTCCATATCGACTTTGTCAGAGGCGCGGGCCTGATGGTGGCCCTTGCGGGAGCCCTGGCCGCCGGGCCCGGGTTGTTGAAGCGTAACATGGCGAGCCTGCGGCTCGCGCTACCTGTGGCCCTGATAGCGTCCACATGCTCCATTGTGGGCGCCATGCTCGGTCTGTATCTCTCCAAGCTCAATCCCAACATCGTGCAGGCCTGTCTTGGCGCCACCATCGTAGGCATCGCCGTGTTGCTGCTGGTTTCCAAGAACACGGAACGCCCCGTTGTGAAAAAACGCGACGCCATCGGCCTGGCGCTGGGCATCGAGGGCCTGTATCATGATCCGGGTTCGGGTGAGGACATTCACTGGTTCACCCACCGCACCCTGCTCGGTCTGCTGATGTTCATCGTCATCGGCCTGATGGCCGGTATGTTCGGTCTGGGCGCTGGCTGGGCCAACGTGCCGGTGTTGAACCTGCTCATGGGCGTGCCCCTGAAGGTCTCGGTGGCCACGTCCAAGTTCCTGCTCTCCATCACCGACACCTCCGCCGCCTGGATCTACCTGAATCAGGGCTGCGTCATCCCCCTGATGGCCATTCCCTCCATCATCGGCCTGATGCTGGGTTCCTTCGTGGGTGTGCGCCTTCTGGCCGTGGCCAAACCCAAGGTCATCCGCTACATTGTTATCGGCGTGCTGTTCTTCGCTGGCTTCAAGGCCCTGGACAAGGCCCTGGGCTGGAACATCATCGGCTGACCTCCCGGTCGGGAACGATAAAGATATACGAGGTGCATAATGGCTGAACAACAACCGCATCTGAGCACAAAGGCCAGCCCGGAACAGGTCAAGTACGCGAACATCCTGTTCTACGGCGCCTGGCTCGGCATATTCATGATGATGATCACCTACCTGGTGTATATCACGGGCATCCTGGACGTTCACGTGCCCCTGCAAAAGGTCATCACCAACTGGCACACCGGCATTCACGACTACCTGCCCGCCACCAATTCTCCCACCGGGTGGGACTGGGCCGGACTTCTGGGCAAGGGGGACTTCCTCAACTTCATCCCCATCGCATGGTTGGCCCTGCTGACCATCCTCTGCTACTTCACACTCATGCCGGGGTATTTGAAGCGCAAAGACTACACCTACCTGTTCATCGCCATCACCGAAGTGGTGGTCCTGGCGGTTGCCGCTTCCGGTCTTCTGGGCTCCGGCGGACACTAGGTCCACCAGGCACAAGGACAACAACCCGAGAGGGGAGGGCCATGACAGCTCTCCCCTCTCGTGTTTGTATTATCGAGAAAAAAAGGCTGTGATCAGTGGCTAATGGCCGGTTGCCGTGTCCGCCCCCGAATCCGTTCCACGCTCGCCTTTATGTTGTTTTTGAGGGTATACAGCTGGTTGTACATGGAAGCCTTGAGGGTCTTGTTGACTATCTGGTAGGTCAAGCACGACTCCTCGGTGTGGCAGTAGTTTTGTTTGTATCCATATGAGTACGGATGGGTGTTCACAAGAGTGATATTGGGGTAGTGTTCGCAGAGGTGCCGGATGGTTTCCATGAGCAGCACATTGGAGGGGGAGTAGGTGGAGTAGTCCTCCAGGTAGCCTGTGCGCAGCACGTGGCAGACGTTCCCCTCCAGGGAGCAGAGTGTCGCCGCGATGCGCTTGTAGTTAACCGAGCTGAAGGACATGAGCAGGCTCCTGCAGTCGCAGTATGAACCGCAGAGGGTTTTGCAAAATTCATGATATGCAGGTGCCTTGGCCAGGGATGATCCCTGTTTTCCCTTCCAGCCACTGTCCTCGATGGCGACGAAATCGTCGAAATGCTCCAGGGCTTCGCGATCGCGAAAGAATTCGCAGTGATAATCCCCGAGCTCGTTCAATCTTTTAGTCTGTCTGCGATAGGCGCGGCCGACCCTCTTTGAGAGGAACTCCTTGTAG
>CAXXPL010000009.1:0-1045000 GCA_963674665.2 Desulfovibrionaceae bacterium
AAAAGATCGTTTCTTCCACCGGTTCCATTGTGCGGGCCGTGGATATTCTTGGCAGTGATGCACGAGATCTGCGTCCCCTGGAAATAATGGAAAACGGGCTCCCGATATTGGAGAGCGCGGATATGCTCGACCCTGAGCGCCCCATCGAGGCGGACAGGATAATTGACGCCTTTGTGGACCGGGAAACCGAAACCGATGGCTCCGGGGCTGTCCGCTGGATTCTGCTTCTGTCCGGTGTGGCGGTGGCGCTGGCTCTGGCCGCGCTCTGGCGCTGGTCGCCCCTGGGCGACTTTCTGGACAAGGAACTCCTGGCGCGGCAAATCCAGGGCTTGAGCAGTGGAGCGCTCTACGCGGCCTTGCTGGCGACCTTTGTCCTTGGAGGGCTGGTCACGTTCCCTGTCACCGCCCTGGTTGCGGCCACAGCCCTGTTGCTCCCCCCGGTGGAGGCCTTTATGGGAGCGCTGGCTGGGAGTCTGTGCAGCGCCGCTGTCACCTATGGCGCTGGCGCGCTTCTTGGCAGGCGCTGGGTGCGACGGTTGGCCGGCAAGCGCCTCAACCGCATAAGCAAGCGTCTCGCCAAGCACGGGGTGTTCAGCATGATGATCGTCCGGATCATCCCGGTGGCGCCCTTCAGTTTGATCAACGTGGTTGCGGGTGCGTCGCATATAAGCTTGCGCGACTTTCTCACGGGAACGTTTCTGGGAATGGCGCCTGGAATCTTTGCGGTCACCCTGTTCACGGACCGTCTGCTGGAAACGGTGCGCAACCCGGGCGTGGGCAATTTGGTCGTTCTCGCGGTGGCGGGAGTGCTCATACTTGTGGGAGCGGTCTGGCTCCGTCGCAGATTGAACGGAGCGAAAACCCCGCCAGAGGAATGAGCGCTCACATCCCCTCAGAAAGCGCCACCTCGTTTTCCGTGGCTACCTACAACATTCACGCCTGGATGGACGTAAGGGGGCGTTGTGCCCCTGACCAGACTGTGCAAGTGCTCAAAAACCTGGACGCCGACATCGTGGCCCTGCAGGAAGTCGAGTCCCCCCTGCCCCGGCACGGAGCGTTTCACGGTGGAGGAGTTGGCCCGCGAGCTCGGCATGGAACTGGTCAGGGGGGGGTACCATGCTGCGCCGGGACGCGCACTACGGAAACCTGCTTCTCTCCCGGTTCCCGGTGATCTCGACCTCGAGGCACGATATAAGCACCCCGGGCAGAGAGCCGCGTGGCGTCATCGATGCGGAACTCTCGGTACGCGGCACCAGGGTTCGTATTCTGGCCACGCATCTGGGGTTGGCAATGCGGGAGCGGGTCCAGCAGATGAATGCGTTGATGCGGCTGCTGGATAATGCGCCCGAGGCTGATTCGGACATACCCACGGTGCTGTTGGGTGATTTCAACGAATGGCGGCCTTTCGCCCCTTCCTTGCGCAGGCTTGAGCGCATGTTTTCTGATATCGCCGCCTTGCGTAGCTTCCCCTCCCGTCTTCCCCTTCTGGCCTTTGACCGCGTCATGGTGCGGGGCCTGAAGCTTATGTCATCCGACACACACAGGCAGGCACCGGCTCGTCACGCGTCCGACCATCTGCCGGTAAAGGCCGGGTATATATTTGATTAGATTGGGATGAAAAGGGCCGCAGGTGGGGTACTCTTCCATCAAAGATGACAACCCGTTGAAAATGCCTTTGATAAATATGGTTTACATCCGCATCACGTTTTTCAGGGATGCCAGCAGGGTGTCCAGTTCCACGGGTTTGCTCAGGTAGTTGTTCATGCCGAATTTCATGAACTTTTCCTTGTCGCCGACCATGGCGTAGGCCGTGAGCGCGATGATGGGAATGTCCTTGACCTTGGCGCCCACGTCTCCGGCGCGGATGGCCCTGGTGGCTCTTACACCGTCCATCACCGGCATCTGGATGTCCATGAGGATCAGATCGAACTCCTGAGACCTCAGGATGTCAAGGACCTCCTGGCCGTTGCTCACCACGGTGACCTTGAACCCGGACTGGGTGAGCAGCTTTTGCATGGCAAAGCTGTTCACCGAGTCGTCCTCGGCAAGGAGAATGCGCAGGGCCACGGCAAAAGGCTTTGAAACGTGGGCCGGTTCCTCTTGGAAAGAGTTGGGGGGTACGCCCCGTTCGAAAGGAAGGGAGAAATAGACGGTTGTCCCCTGGTCCGCATGACTCTCCACCGCAAGGGTTCCGCCCATTAGTTCGATGAGGTTGCGGCTTATGGCCAGACCCAGACCAGCGCCCTGGTAGAGGCGGTTGGAGCCGCTGCTTACCTGGATAAACGGCTCGAACACGTTTGCCAGCATATCGTCCGGCACGCCTATGCCGGTATCGCTGATCGAGAAGAGGATCCGCACCTTTCCCTCCCCCGGAGAGGTGAGGGGCGACGCGGAGATGGTCACCGAGCCGGAGTCAGTGAATTTGAAGGCGTTACCCACGAAATTCGTGAGCACTTGTTGCAGCCGGGTGCTGTCGCCGATGATCCAGCGCCGCAGTCCCGGGGTGATGGAGCATTTGAGCTCCACGCCGGCCTGGCTGGAGGTGGGGTGGAACAGGTCTTGGACATGGTGCAGGGTGGCGATGACGTCGAAGAGTTCGTTTTTCACGCCCAGCTTTCCTGCCTCCACCATGGACAGATCCAGGATGTCGGAGAGCAGGTTGGTCAGCCGCTTGGTGGATTGCAGCGCGTCTTCCACGTAGCTTGTCTGTTGTTGATCGTGGATATGTCCCTTGAGGAGTTGGAGCATGCCCATGATGCCGTTGAGGGGAGTACGGATCTCGTGGCTCATGTTGGCCAGAAATGAACTTTTGGCCATGTTGGCGCGCTCCGCTGCCTCCTTGGCCTGGATCAAGGCGCTTTCCGCCACCTTGCGTTCGGTAATGTCCCTGGCAGTGATCACCGCGTAATTGACCTCGTCCAGGCTCACCGCGCTGGCCGCGATCTCCACGGGTAAAGGAGATTCGCTGCTAGTCATCAACTCGGATTCAACAATGAGGGTGCCGGTGCCCTGACTGGAAAGGTCGGAGATAAGGAGCTGAAGGTCCCACTTGAAGATCTCCTTCAAAGGACGCCCCACCATTTCGTGGCGGGAGCGATGGATCAGCCGCTGAGCCGAACCAGTGACGTCCAGGATCCGTCCGGATTCGCAATCCACGAGAAACACGACATCGCTCGACCGGTCGAGAAGGAAGCGGAAGCGTTCGAGCTCTTCGAGCCTTTGCTTGAGCTCGGGGTAATAACTCTTGCTCATGGACTTGTCCCCAAGCCCGATGAGCAGTTTTCTGATGGAGTCGCAGTTGTCTGCCATGGATTACAGTGCCCGGCGCAGGATGTTCTTCATGTCCGCGATGGTGGCTTCCCTGGGGTTGGTGATCATGCAGGCGTCCTGCATGGCGTACTCCGCGAGTTTGTCGATGTCCTCCTCCCTCATGCCGAGATCACCGAGGGTGGCGGTGACACCCACACGCTGCTTGAAACCGCGCAATGTCTCATTGAGAATGGGCTCGGCCGTTTCCACAGGCATGTGGTCAGAGATGCCGGCGCCCAGAGCGCGTCCCACCGCCGCATAACGGGTGGGAGCGGAGCAGAAATTATAACTGACCACATGATCCAGGAGGATGGCGTTGCACAGCCCGTGAGGCAGGTCCATGAGCCCTCCGAGGCTGTGCGCCAGGGCGTGCACAGCGCCCAGGATGGCGTTGGAAAAGGCGAAACCCGCATACATGCTGCCAAGCATCATCTTGGCCCGCACGTTCAGGTCGTCGGGCCTCTCCACGGCCAGGGGGAGGTTCTCACGCACCAGCCTGATCGCTTCCAGGGCGTGAAGATCGGTTATGGGGGAGTTGACGTTGGAGCAATAGGCCTCGAAGGCATGGGTCAGGGCGTCCAGGCCGGTGTTGGCGGTGAGCTCCGGGCTCATGCTGGCGGTCATGACCGGATCGAGCAGGGCCGTGTCCGGAATCATGGTCTTGGATACAATGGCGATCTTGACCTTGCGCTGGGTATCGTTGATGATGGCGAACTGCGAGACATCCGCGGAGGAACCCGCTGTGGTGGGCAGGCAGATCAACGGCGGCCCGGGCTTTTCAACGTTGTCCACCCCCTCGAAGTCAAGGATGTCGCGCATGTTGGTGGCCACGATGCCGATACCCTTGGCGCAGTCCATGGGGCTGCCTCCACCCACGGCGACGATGGCGTCGCACCCTTCCTTGAGATATATCTCGGCTCCGTCCATGACCTCGGTGTTTCGGGGATTGGGCGACACGTCCGCAAACAGGACATGCTTCAGGTCATGTTCGATAATGCTGGAAATCACTTTCTGAGCCCAACCGGCGTTGAAAATGCCGGGGTCCGTGACCACGAGAACCTTTCGCACCCCCAGGTTGCGGGCGTACCGGCCCGCAAGGGTTCTGGAGCCGCTGCCGAAGACCACTTCGGGGATGGCGAATTTTCTGAGTTCCAGTATTGTGCTGATTTCAGACATCACTCCTCCCGGTTGTGACAGGATGCGTCGGGTGAGGCCGGGTAACGGGTGTGTGGTCGAATATGCGGGCCGTAGTGTACTGAATCCAATGGTCGTATGGAAAATCTGTCGGAGACTGTACTAGTTCCGTAGGTTCACCTCATGGCTACAAGTGATTTGCTGAGAGTAACTCCAAGCAACCATACTCCGGAATGAGTCTCGCTGTCCAGTAAAGCGGGGAATCTATCGATAACATGATATATGAAGGTTGTAGCCTGTCAAACGAATGTGCGACATTTTGATTGGTTGGGTGCTTGTGTCTAAAGAAGACCGTCAAAGTTTATTGTTGCTTCGGAAATTGCGACAAGTAATTGTATGGTTGAATATTTACATTCCTATTTTTCCGGCTTCGGATCACATATCAATGAGAGTAGCGGCACACAGGGTGCCTGGATGCCCTGAAGCCATCCCCTGTCAATTGATTTCGCCGAAAAGTGCGGGCCGCTGATTGTTTGACCGGCATTGCCGCACGAGGTATCAGCCCCACGAGGTGTTATGATCCCTGTCTCATTCGGTTTGGATGTGGCATCTTGAAATATATCTGGAGCATTGCATGAAAATAGGCGTGGCCAGTATTTTTTTGCGTGAACACCCCCTGTTGGGGGGCATGGGGAGCATCGCCTCGGCCGGATATGCCGGTGTGGAGGTCTGGGTGGATCACATGCGGGTGTTCGGGGAAGATCCCGGAGCCATACGGCGGCGCGCCGCGGAGTTGGGGCTGTGTCTCACCATGCATGCGCCGCATTACGATCTCAACCCCTTGTCCTCCAACCCCGCCATACGCCGGGAATCTCGGGCGCAATTGCTGGCTTCCCTGGAGTTGGCAGCCGAGCTGGAGACCGAAGTCGCCGTGATCCATCCGGGGCATATGAGCGCCAGCTGGGAGACTGCCGACATGTACTTTCCCAAGCTGTTGGAGTTTGCCGGAGATTTGGGACGACGAGCCCATGAGCTGGGTGTCACGGCCTGCGTGGAACTCATGGAGAGGCGCGGCAAGGAGTTCTTTCAGACGCCGGAGGATGCGGACAGGCTCATGGCGCTGGATGTTCCCGGGCTTGGGGTCACCGTGGACATCGCCCACCTCTACACCCTGGATGCGCCTGAGGGCGAGGCCGGGGTCATGAAGCGGATCAACCCGGACTGGATTCGCCACGTGCACCTGAGCGACTCGGGCCCGGGGGCCACCCACATGCTTTTAGGCAAGGGGCGGGTGGACATTGCCGGAACCCTGGCCGCCCTGCCCGGGGGCTACCAGGGCATGATCATGGTGGAGGGGTATGTTCCCGGAAGGGGCGGGGAAGTTATCCTGGAAAACATGAATTATCTCAAGGGACTTTCCATAACGCCATAATTCCCCTATCAAAAAGCGATTTATTGCCTGGAAATAATACCAGTTACGGTGCGTGAATGTTACATCTGTCCGCCGGAAGCACGAATGCTCGGGTCAACGGTAACGGGATCGTAACACAAGATACATGAGATTGTTTCATCTTCCCGGCGGGGAATGATGTATGCGGATGAGTCATGGTTAGCATTTCGGATTGTTGCCGAGCCCTGCACAATAGCGATTGCGAGAGAGAAGATCATCGACTGAAATCACTCAAGGAGCTGACATCATGCGCAAAGTCGTACTTTTTCTGATTGTGGGCCTGTTTCTGTTCGCTGCCTCGGCCCAGGCCGCGGACCTGGTGATTTACACCTCCCAGCCCCAGGGGCAGATGGTGGAGGTTATCGAACTGTTCAACAAGCAATACCCCGACATCGAGGTGGAGCTGTACCGAGACGGCACCACCAAGGTGCTGAACAAGCTGCAGGCCGAGATCGCTGCCGGTGATCCCAAGGCCGACATCCTGCTCATCGCCGACTCCGTGGCCATGAACGCCCTGAAGAAGCAGGACGTGCTCCAGCCCTATGCCGATGCCGACGTCAGCGGCTTCGACCCCGCCCAGTACGATCCTGACAAGTACTTCTTCGGCACCAAGCTCATCACCACCGGCATCATCTACAACACCCAGGCCGGTGTGCCCGCCCCCAAGTCCTGGAAGGACCTGCTCAAGCCCGAGGCCAAGAACCAGGTGATCATGCCCAGCCCCCTGTATTCCGGGGCCGCCGTGATCCACGTGGGTACCCTCACCGAGCAGCCCGGCCTTGGTTGGGAGTACTATGAGAAACTGGCGGACAACGAGGCCGTGGCCGGCAAGGGCAACGGTTCGGTGCGCGAGGCCGTGGCTCGCGGCGAAAAGGCCTACGGTGTAATCATCGACTACATGGCCTTTGGAGCCAAGGCCAAGGGCTCACCAGTGGACTTCGTGTTCCCGGAGGAAGGCGTGACCAGCATCAATCAGCCCGCCGGCATCCTCAAGGGCTCCAAGCACGTGGATGCCGCCAGGAAATTCATCGACTTCCAGCTCTCCAAGGCCGCCCAGGAGCAGTCCGTGCGACAGAACTACATTCCCCTGCTCAAGGGCGTGAATCCTCCGGCCGACTATGGCGACCTGAGCAACATGAAGGTCATGACCGCGGATCCCGAAGTGATCGAGAAAAAGACAGAGGAGAACAAGCGCAAATTTGCCGATCTGTTCGGTGGCGCCTAGAGCATTTAAACTGTGAAAAAGTTCAAATGCTCTATAAGGATTTGCCTGCCAATCCTTGTCGCAAAATGCTTGTAGGCTGCTTTTGCCAGGCGTGGAACAAGCATTTCAAGCGTTAAATGCTCTAATAGACCGTTGAAAGAGGGCGATCTGCTTCGTTGCTGCGAAAAACTCAAACTCTTGCGTATTGTATATACGTGTCGATCTTGAGTTTTTCTTGCGCCTCGCATCTCACCCCTTTTGAACGGCCTGGATAATAGGATGCTTCAACACTCAGCTAAACAACATATAGCCGCAACGTGAAAAACCTGATCCCACGCGACGGTGGCGAGCGCTGGATGCTCGCCATCGTCGCGCTCTATGTCCTGCTGCTCTGCGTCGCCCCCTTGGGGCGGTTGTTCTTCGAGACCCTTTTTCCATCGCAGAGTGGATTCCTGGACGTGCTCTCCGGGCTTCTGGAGAGCCGCTCCGTGCGCAGGGCCGTGTACAACACGGTGGAGGCCGGGCTGCTTTCCACGGTCCTGTCCCTCGGACTCGGCGCCACCATGGCCCTGATCATCGGCCTGACCGACATCCGCTGCAAGACTCTGCTGGTGTTCATGCTCCTCATGCCCATGCTCATCCCGGCGCAGATCACCGCTGTATCCTGGTTGGAGATGGTCGGCCCCTCCAGCCCCATCCTTGTGCCCTTCGGCTATTCCCTCCCCTCGGGTATGCGCAACCCACTTTACTCCCGGGAGGGCGTGGTCCTGCTTTTAGCCGTGGAGCACGCATCCATGGTCTTTCTGGCTGTCCGGGCGGGACTGCGCTCCATCCCGCGCGACCTCGTGGAGGCGGCGCGAAGCGCCGGAGCCGGACCCTTGCGCATCAGCCTCACCGTGATCCTGCCGCTGTTGCGCCCTTCTCTCATGGCGGGCGCGGCCCTGGCCTTTGTGGCCTCCATCGGGAACTTTGGCATCCCGGCGCTGCTGGGCATTCCGGGGCGTTATCTGGTGCTGAGCACTCTCATCTATCAGCGGCTTTCCTCCTTCGGCCCCTCGGTGCTCAGTGAGGTGGGGGGGCTGTCCATGATCCTTGCCGTCCTGGCAGCCGTGGGCTTGGTGATTCAGTATGTGTCCAGCCGGGGTAAGGTGCGCCTTGTGGAAGGGGGGCGTCTGGATGCGCCCTTCAGCCTGGGGCGCTGGAAGACCGCCACCGAAATCCTGGTCTGGGCGGTGCTGCTGCTCATCTCCGTGCTTCCCCTGTTCGCGCTGCTGGGCACCTCGTTCATTCCGGCTCTGGGTGTGAAGTTGTCAGCCGCCACCGCCACCCTGAACAATTTTCAGTTCGTGTTCGAGCACGGGGGCTCGCGCCGGGCCTTTGTGAACAGCACGTTGCTGGGCCTGGCCGCATCCTTCCTGGTGATCTGCATTTGCGTGCCCTTTGCCTATCTGGTGGTGATCCGGCGCAATCGCCTGGCAGCCATCCTCACCGCCATTGCGGACGCGCCATTCGCCCTGCCCGGCATCGTACTCTCCATCGCCTTCATCATGGCCTTTCTGCGCCCCCTTCCGATATTGGGGTTCTCATTGTACAACACCATCTGGATCATCCTGGCGGCGTATCTGGCGCGATTTCTGGCCTTCGGCCTGCGCCCCACCCTGGCAGGCATGATGCAGATCGACACCACCCTGGAGGAGGCCGCCCAGGTGGTGGGGGCGCGCGCCTTCACACGCCTGCGCAAGATCATCCTGCCCATGGCCGCGCCCTCGGCCATGGCCGGAGGCATCCTGGTGTTCATGGGCGCGTTCAACGAACTCACGGTGTCCGCGCTGCTGTGGTCCTCGGGCAACGAGACCCTGGGCGTGGTCATATTCAATCTCTATGACGAGGGCAATTCCACCGGCGCCTCGGCCGTGGCGGTTCTCACAGTCGTCGCCACCCTGGCCATTGCCGGAGCCGCCTCGATTCTCACGCGAAAGCTGCCAAGGGGAGTGCTGCCATGGCAAGAGTGACGCTCGACAATGTGAGCAAGATATTCGGCCGGACCAAAGCCGTTGACAACATCAGCATGCAGGTGGAGGACGGCGAGTTCATCGCCCTGCTCGGGGCCTCGGGCTGCGGAAAAACGACACTGCTGCGCCTGCTGGCCGGGTTCGAATCCGTGGACCAGGGCAGCATCGCCATCGACGGCGAGGTTGTCTCCGGAGAAGGGCGGCACATGCCTCCGGAGCGCCGCCGCGTGGGAATGGTGTTCCAGGCCTATGCCCTGTGGCCGCACATGACCGTGCGGCAGAACGTGGAATTTTCCCTGAAGATCCGCCACGAGACCAAGTCGAAACGTCGCTCCACGGTGGACGACGCCCTGGCCGCGGTGGGCATGCTCGAGCTGGCCGAACGCAAGCCCTCGGACCTCTCAGGGGGGCAGCGGCAGCGCGTGGCCTTGGCCCGCTGCCTGGCCATGAACCCCCGACTGGTGCTGCTGGACGAACCTCTGGCAAATCTGGACGTGAACCTGCGCGAGTCCATGCAGGAGGAATTCCGCCGTTTTCACAGTCAGACAGGGAGTACAATGGTCTATGTGACCCACGACCAGGCCGAGGCCATGACCCTTGCCGACCGCATCATGGTCATGGACAAGGGGCATATCCTCCAGGCCTCCCCGCCCAGGACCTTGTACCAGGAGCCTGTCTGCCCCATTGTGGCTCAGTTCGTGGGCAAGGGCATGCTTGTGCCGGTGCGTATCGACGCCCCGGTCAATGGAGAGTGCTCCAGGGTGGAGCTCTTCGGCCACTCCGCCACCATGCGCGGAAGAGCCGAACAGGGCGCCCGGACCACGGCCTGCCTGCGGCCGGAAAACTTGCGCCTCTCGGACAACGGAGACGGATTCACGGCAAAGGTCACCAACTACGTGTATCATGGTGGGGGCGGAGTGGTGCATCTGCACCCCGAGGACGCCCCGGACCTGATCCTGCGCGTACAGCACCAGGGCGTCCCTCCCCGGGTGAACGAACCCGTGCGCGTGGTGGTGCGCGACGGCTGGATCATGCCAGGGGAAGCTTAGAAGAGAAGAAGGATTACAAAGTGCGAGGGGGAAACCCTATTGATGGAGTTCTTCCTTTACTGAGTAAAATGTGTTTCCACGGGAGTACTGTCTGACTTTTTTCCGATATTATTTTTTCTCCACAACGCGCTGTACCACCTCGAGTAGCTCCTCCATTTCCAGCGGTTTGCTGATGTATCCGTCCATGCCGGCCTCCAGGCATTTTTCCTTGTCGCCGACCATGGCATAGGCGGTCATGGCGATGATGGGGATGCTGGCCCTTTCCAGCCCGGCTTCGCCTTTTCTGATGGCACGGGTTGCGGTCATGCCGTCCATCACCGGCAGTTGGACATCCATGAGAATGAGGTCGAAGGAGCGCTCCCTGAGCATTTCGAGGGCCTGTTTCCCGTTTTCCGCCACAGTGGTCGTGCACAGCCCCTTTTCGAGCATGGCCGTTGCCGCGGCACTGCTGACTTGGTCGTCCTCCACCAGCAGAATTTGCAGCCTCGGGGGCAGTTGAGTGTTCGAATTCGCGGCGGATTGCTGCTTGTCAGTTACCGCTCGGGAGAGCTTGAATGGGAGTGAGAAGTATATGGTGGTGCCCGCTTTGGCCTGGCTGTCCACGGACACTGTCCCGCCCATGAGTGTCACGAGTTGTTTGGAAATGGCCAGTCCGAGCCCGGCGCCCTGAAATTTTCGAGTATAGCTCGTCTCCACCTGGGTGAAAGGGGAGAAAAGCATGTTCATCTCCTCGGTTTTGATACCGATGCCCGTGTCTGAAACCGAGAACAGCACCCGACACTCGTCAGGCTGAAGCGATGTGAGCATGCTGGCCTCGATGAGCACGCCCCCGGTCTCAGTGAACTTGATGGCGTTGCTGACCAGATTGCTGAGAATCTGCTGCAGCCGCGTGACATCTCCGAGCAGTGTTTCAGGAAACACGGAGTTGTATTGCACCCGTAAATCGAGCCCCTTTTCAATGGCCACAGGGGTGAAAAGCTGCGCGATGGTTTCCATGGCATCCTTGAGTTCGAAAGGATCCTGGGCGATCTGCAGCCTGCCCGCTTCCACCCTCGAGAGGTCAAGAATGTCGCTGAGCAGGCGCGTCAGCCTGCGCCCCGATTGCAGGGCCTGGTGGGTATATTCTCTCTGCTCCAGATCCAGGGGAGTGGTCTGGATGAGCTGGAGCATCCCAAGCAGACCGTTGAGCGGCGTGCGTATCTCGTGACTCATGTTGGCCAGAAACTCGGACTTGGCAAGATTTGCGGATTCGGCCTGGAACTTTGCCCGGGAGAGCTCGGCCTGTTGATCCAGCAGCCGGGTCCGTGCCCGCTCCAGATCCCCCACCATGAGGTTGTACGCCTCGCCCAGGCTCACCAATTCGTTGGGCAGCGTCTCCAGGTCGATGAAGGCGTTCCCGTCCCCCATGCTCAGGCTGCTGAAGGCCTCGCAGAAGCGCTCTCTGGCCGTGGAGAGAAGGTCGGTGTGGGCCAGCACGGTGACGCAGATCCAGTCCATTGACTTCACGGTTTCCCATAGTACCAGATAGTCGTTGTCCTCGATGGCGATGTCCAGGGTTCCCTTGGAAGTCGAGAAAAGGCTTTCAAGATCTACCTGCAGGAATGCGTCATGCACCCCTTTGAAGGTTACCAGGGAGACATCGCCCTTTTTCAGGTCGCAGGGCGCAACGTCCCTGCTGCAGGAGACGATGTTGCCGTTGCGCTCCACCACGCAGGTCAGTTGGGATTTCCAGGCAGGCGCAAAGATGGAGGGGCGCACCAGACTGTCCACGGTCACGTCCAGGCTCCACAGCCCAATGAAGGTATCGTCCATATAGACCGGAATGGAGGCCGAGACGATGAGTCCCTGCCCCGCGTAGTCCACTGTGGGGGGGGTCCAGCGGATGTCGCGCTCAGGGTTGTTCTTCGGGTTTACCGATACGGAGGTGTGGTATTCGGACCATTGAAAATCCGGAGTTATGGCACTTATCTGATCGATGTATGGGTATTGGAGCGCGGTGTTGGTGACGTCCTGATAGTATATCCAGGCGACGCCGCTGAAACGTTCGTGTAGGGCCATGAGCATGCGCCCCATGTTTCGATGGCAATACATGCGGAAGCGGGCGTCCTGGTCATCTCGCCGGTCGGGGGGCCATGAATAGCTGATGGCTCTTGGCTCCGGATTGCCATGTCGGAACGCCCTGAGTCTCGGCTGGCTCAGGAAAAAACCGTCCTCGCCCACTTCGAACCCCTCCCTCTCAAGCCAGGAGTCTATGACGGCCTCATCGCGCGGGGTCATGTCCAATAACTCCAGAGTATGGCACCCAAGGCAGGTAAGAGTATCTTTGATGCGCTCGAGTTCACAAGAAATAAGTTTTGCTATCTCGCTTATTTGTATGCGCAGGTAGCCGATCTGGTCCATGGGCGCTCTCCTCTGTGGCAGTGGAAACCACTGCCGCTGAAGCGGATAAAGTTGGGGCGGAGCGGGAATTACTACCCCCTGTAGCAAGAT
Organism: Desulfovibrionaceae bacterium; assembly: GCA_963674665.2. GTDB lineage: Bacteria > Desulfobacterota > Desulfovibrionia > Desulfovibrionales > Desulfovibrionaceae. Next base: position 12,649 of record CAXXPL010000009.1, read on the forward strand.
ATTGGGAAAACGACCAGAAAAGAACGCACAATTGTTGTTGAAGGGAAGAATGAGAGGAGGAGGGATATCCTGTTTGGCGTATGGACCCAAGGAAGCGTTGATTAATTACATTTATCTGAAGTGCTGTAGAATTGTTCGCTGACAAGGCGCAAGGAAAAGGCAAGGCCGATGTGTATTTATAATACACGAGGATTTGCCTTTTCCACAGCAACAACGCCAGCGGGCAATTATGCAGTGCTTCCCTAATGCGGATCCTCCCCGTCCGGCAGCGGCAGGGTACAATGGGTGTTGAAAACCGGTATGGTCACGATGAAGGTGGAACCTTCTCCGGGTACGCTTTGCACGCTGATGTCGCCGTGCAGGATGCTCACCAGCCGCTTGACCAGGCTCAGGCCCAGGCCGATGCCTTCCGAGCGCCGGACCAGAGCGTCTTGGAGCTGACTGTAGGGTTCGAAGATCTTCTCCACGTCCTGCGGGGAGATGCCGGATCCGGTGTCGGTGACCGCGATGACCAGCAGCCCCTCGTCATGCTCCTTTTCCTGATGACTGAGCACGATGCGGATGCTTCCCCGATCCGTGAACTTGATGGCGTTTCCCACGATGTTCATCAGGATATGCCGCGTGGCGGCCTCGTAACCCAGCAACAGCTCGGGCAGATTATCGAGTTCTGGAGGGGGCATGTCCAGATTCTTCTGCCTGGCCTTGGGCACGAGAATCTGATGCACCTCTCGAGTCACAGCGGACGGGGAGAATGTTGTGACGATCTCTCCGTTGTGGCGCTGGTCCAGTTGGATGAAGTTCAGGACATCGCTGATTATCCTGTTGAGGTCGTGACCTTTTTTCAGGCCGATCTGCGCCAGTTCCATCTGCTCGGGCGTGAGGTTCTCGGTGACCATGAGCGAGAGGACGCCGATCATGCCATTCAGGGGAGTTTTCAGCTCATGGCTCATGACTGCCATGAACTGCTCCTTAGCCTTCATCAGGTCCATGACCCGCGCCTCGGCAGCCAGGGCGCGGCTCTCCGCGATCCTGCGTTCGTGCAACTCGAGCCGGGCGTCACGAACCCGTAGAATATTGAACGCCACCAGGGCGACCAGTATCAGGGGGAGGCTCAGCAGTGCCTCATCGAGTTCCCAGCTCTCGTACGTCCTGGTGAACTGGTAGAACGCATCGTAGGCGTCCAGGTTAAGAAGCAGGAAGTAGCCCAGCAGCACGAAAGCTGCCAGAACCGTAAGTTCGAGCAGGTAGCGGTTGGTAAAGGACAGTTTTCGCATCACGGCATCCGGTGAAACTTTCGCTCCAGGCGGCCGAGGAGGTGTTCATTCCAGGCCTGTGGAATAAAACCGTGCGTGCCGCCATGATTTGAGCGACATAAAAAGTCTGACAATTAACATCCTACTTCAATTCCCATCTAAAGAACAAGTTAAAATCTTAGAGTGCCATTCTTGAAGGAGCTGCTTGCGTTTCGCATCAGATCCTGGCCTTGGCCAGCCAGCGCTTCACCGTGTTCCGATCAATGCCGAGCCGTGTGGCTGTCCGGGCGATGTTGCCCTCCTCCTGGGACAACGTATGCAGCACGTGGTCGCTTATGACCTGATTGAGAGTGCGCGGTTCGGAGTTTTTTGGGGGGGATTCCTGCACAAAGGGAGAGGGTATGATGCGAAATATGTTAGCCCCCGGGAGGCCTCGCAGGGCCACGAACTTCTCGGCAAGGTTCTGCAGTTCGCGCACATTGCCCGGCCAGGAGTACGCATCCAGTTCGTCGAGAAACATTCTGGATGGTTTTTTCATGGAGCCGGAGCCCCCGGGGTGACCTGCGATACAAAGCTGGAACAGGAATGAGGCGTCCCCTTTCCGCTCACGCAAGGGGGGGGATGTGCAGGTCCAGCACATTGAGCCTGAAGAACAGGTCTGAACGCAGATTTCCTTTGCGCACTTCCTCTCTTGGATCCCTGTTTGAGGCGGAGATCACGCGGACGCTGACCGGAATGACCTTGTTGTCACCAACGCGCATGATCTCCTGGGATTGCAGGGCGCGAAGGAGTTTGGACTGCAGGTAAATGTCCATCTCCGTGATTTCGTCCAGGAACAGGGTGCCGCCGTTGGCCAGCTCGAACAGACCTGTTTTGCCCGTGCGCAACGCACCAGTGAACGCACCCGGGGCGTAGCCGAACAGTTCGCTTTCGAGCAGCGCTCCGGAGAGCGCGGCGCAGTTCACCGGCACAAAGGGCCCCTCCGCCAGTTCGCTGGCGTTGTGGATGCTCTGGGCGAAGAGCTCCTTTCCTGTTCCGGTCTCTCCCTGGATTATGATGTTGCAGTCGGTCCCGGAGTATTGCCGGGCGACCTGAAGCAGGTCCCGCATCACCGTGCTCTGGTGCATGATGTGGTCAAAGGTGTACTTGGCGTAGAACCCCTTTTCCATGAGCTTCTTGCGGATGGCGTTGCCCGCCTCCTGGATGTGCTCCACTTTCTGGAAGAGCAGCACCGCGGACGAGGTTTCGTCCTCGGGCTTGATGACCACGTGCTCCACGGCGAAGCGCTGGTGCCGGAAGGAGACGATGATGTTTCGTGCGGTACGCATGGCTTCCCTGGCGTCCTCCAGTTCCTCGGCCTTGAACACGTCCTGGTAGGAGCGCCCGATTATGTCCTGGGGGGAAGTGCGGAGCAGGCTGCAGCCCTGCCTGTTGATCTCCTCGACATGCCCCTCGTGGTTCAGCAGCATGGCGCCTTCCTGAGTGCAGTTGAGCACCGCGGCGAGCTTTTCCGCATTGACGATGTGCTTGTGCAGGTTGTTGAGCACGATCATGGCCTGCTCAAAGGCGTGGACAATGGTCTCCATGCTGGATTCGATGAGATGGAAGTTGAGGTTCCTGCTCTGGGCCATGCGCACGGAGACCGCGTCGCCGATGACCACCTCGGGCTTCCAGTCCTCCACCTCGTCGATGACCTTTTCCATGGGCTGGTTGCCGCTGATGATGAAGGTCTTGTGGTTGCGGCTGAGGATGTCGCAGACAGGTTGCACCAGGCTGATGAACTGGCGGAAGCCCACCACCGCGATCCTGGTGTCGGAAGTGGTGTTTTCGTGGATGTAGGCCAGTACCCTGTAGATGGAGCCCCCCACCTCGATGACTTCTATGCCCAGGGACTCCTTGATCAGCCTGGCGGTTCCGCCGCGGCTGATGATGACCTTGGCCCCATCGGCCATGGCCTGCCGCGCCGCCTCCACCCCCGAGTACAGATCTCCCACGTAGGTACGGGCGGGGTAGTCGTTGGTCTCGATGATGCTCTGGGCCTTGATGCGGATGTCCTCGTAGGGTGCAATGAAGGCGATGTCCATTAATTCAGCCTCGTTATGGAATGTATAAAGGATTTCAGGAAGATCCAGACAGCATTACCTGTAGCAGAATATGACCTGATGGTGCAAATCGCATCGGATGATAATGCAAAATTCCTGAAAAGAAGAAAAGCACAAGAGAAAATGTCAAATAAGTGAAATGTTTCCGACGAATTAGTCGCATGGCACGCCTGTTGCTATAAAAATACAACGCTGCGGGAGTTGGGATCCGCGGCTCGGTTGGTTTGCGAGACCCGAGGAATTCTCGGAACCGTTTATTTCAAGGAAGTGATGCGAGAATGCGAATCTCCACTGACTTCTGGCAGGCATTGTTCATTCTGGCGCTCTGCTGCATAGCCGGATATCTCACGCACAACCTTTCCGCCGGTGGAATAGAAACCGAGTTGGGACCGGCCTTTTTCCCCTGGCTCATGGTCGTCGGCATTGCCTTTTTCGCCATGCTGCTGCTGGTGCGCTCCCTCTGGAGGCGCAACGCGGCCGAAGGCGAGGGCGCGGGCAGGGCCAACTGGATCCTGCTCTGCAAGCTTGGGTTGTTTCTCCTCTACATGGCGCTCTACGCCGCGTTCTATGTTCAGGTCGGCTATCTCATCAGCACGGGCATCTTTTTCGTGCTGGCCATGCTGACGTTGGGTGAACGTCGTCCACTCCATTTCCTCGTGGTCCCCGTATGCATCACCGTGGGGGTGTACCTCGTGTTCACGAAAGTTATGAATGTCTACATCCCGTAGCACCCAGGATTTCGCGTTTCGACAAGGATCGCGCGGGGCGCGGTCACTTGTTTCAATAGGTACATTATTAACTTCCTCGAAGGAGAACACTATGAAACGGCTCATCTATGCGGTTTGTTGCCTCTGTCTCCTCATCTCGTTCACCACTGCCGCCATGGCGGGGGACTTCCCTGAACGCCCGGTCCAGGTCATTGTTCCCTACTCCGCCGGCGGCGGTACCGACCTCTCGGCCCGCGTCATGGCGGACGTGATGAAGAAGTACCTGCCCAAACCCATGGTCGTGGTGGATCAACCCGGGGGCAGCGGCGCCATCGGCACCGGAAACGTGGCCCATTCCAATCCCGACGGCTACACCCTCGGCATGGGCGCCCAGGGCCCCCTGTGCATGCTGCCCAGCTATGGCGGCATCGAGTACGACAAGGACTCCTTTGAATACCTCGCTCTTATGGGCCGCAACCTCATGCTGCTGGCCGTCAGCTCCAAGGTTCCCTTCCAGGATGCCAAGGCTCTGCTCGAGTACGCCAAGGCCAACCCGGGCAAGCTGACCATCGGCGTGTCCGGTGCGGGCGGCGCCAGCCGCATCGCCACCGAGGGCTTCGCCTCGGCCGCCGGCGTCAAGGTGAAGTGCATGCCCTTCAACGGCAGCGCTCCCGCCGTTACCGCCTGTGTCGGGGGGCATATCGACGCCGTGGTGGCCCACCCCGGCGAGCTGCAGAACCAGGCCAAGGCCGGCAACATCAAGATCCTTCTGGTGATGGAGCCCAAGCGCCTGGAGATGTTCCCGGATGTTCCCACCGCCCATGAAGCCGGCGTGGATTTCGAATGGTCCGCCTGGAAGGGCGTCATCGCTCCCAAGGGCCTGCCCGCGGACGTGAAGGCCGTTTTGGTGGAAGCCCTGGACAAGTGCTACAACGACGCTGACTACCTGAAGAAGATGAAGGATCTCGGTGAGTTCGTGGATTATCGCAAGGGCGAGGACTACAAGAAGCTGGTGGAAAAGGACTCCGTGGTTGCCGAGAAGGTCATCCGTGACCTCGGCATGTATGGAATGAACGCCAAAAAGTAGTGATCACTGAATAGTCGAACTCCCTCCGGCCCGTCCCGGGCCGGAGGGAGAATCACCGACCCCAGAGGATATCCGAGGAATCGCCATGGATTACATGCAAGCCATCCTGCCCGTTCTGCAACCTCACGCTCTCGGGGCCATGGCCCTGGGCACCTTCGGCGGCATCCTTATCGGCGCCATGCCCGGGCTCACCGCCACCATGGGCGTCGCCCTGCTTATTCCCCTGACCTTTGGCATGCCCCCCATCGAAGGCCTGAACATGCTCCTGGGCATCTACATCGGCGGGATATATGGCGGCTGTGTATCCTCCATCCTGGTGAAGACACCGGGCACTCCGGCGGCGGCCGCCACTGTGCTGGACGGCTAACCCCCTCGCCCAGAAGGGGCAGGCGGGCAAGGCCCTGGGCATGGCCACAATCGCCTCGTTCGTCGGCGGTATCCTCAGCACCATCATCCTGACGTTTCTGGCGCCGCAGCTGGCCAGCGTGGCGCTCAAGTTCGGCCCCTCGGAATACTTCGCCATGGCGCTCTTCGGGCTCACCATCATCGCCAGCCTGTCCGGTGATATCTTCAAGGGCATCATCGCCGGGTTCCTGGGCATGTTTCTGGCCTGCTTCGGGGCCGACCCCATAAGCGGGGGGGCTGCGCTTCACTTTCGGGCTCACCGGCTTTTCCTCGGGATTCGCATTCATTCCCGCGCTTATCGGGCTTTTCGCCATCTCCGAGGTCTTTGTCCAGTTGGAGAACATTCTGGACGACCGCATCAAGAAGATCAAAATTTCCGGGCGTCTGGCCAACCAGGCAGGAGCTCAAGAGGTGCGCACCCACTCTGATCAGGGGGTCGCTCATAGGCACCTTCGTGGGCATCATCCCGGGGACCGGCTCGGGAACCGCGGCCTGGATCAGCTACAACGAGACCCGCCGCGCCTCCAAGACTCCGGAGAAGTTCGGCACCGGCATCATCGAGGGTGTGGCGGCCACGGAGAGCGCCAACAACGCGGTCTGCGGCGGCGCTCTCGTGCCCCTGCTGGCCCTGGGCATCCCGGGTGACGTTGTCACAGCCGTGCTCATGGGCGGCCTGATGATCCAGGGGCTGGCGCCGGGGCCCATGCTCTTTCAGGAGCGTCCGGACATCGTGGTCGGCATATTCACCGGCTCGTTCATAGCCAACATCTTCATGTTCATCTTCGGCATGATCGGGATCAAGTTCTTCTCCAAGATCCTGGAAGTGCCCAAGCGGATTCTCACGGTGGCCATCGCGGTGTTCTGCTTCATAGGCTCCTACTCCATCAACATGAACACCTTTGATCTGTACACCATGCTGGGTTTCGGCGTGCTCGGCTACTTCATGCAGAAGTTCAACTTCTCCCAGGCAGCGCTGTGCATCGCCATGATTCTCGGCCCCCTGGCCGAGTCCAACCTGCGGCTCGGGCTCATGCGCACGGACGGCGACGTGGTCGCCTTCTGCGCCAGCCCCATCACCGCGGGGTTCCTTGTCCTGTCCGTGGTCTCCCATCCTCTGGCCCCTCATGTGCGAATTCCGCCGCAGAAGAAAGTGCAAAAGCCTGATCAACGGTACTGTAAATGTTTCTGAACAACAGTAGAAATATGAAGACATTAGCAATCATAGCCGATGACCACACCGGCGCGGCCGACTCGGGTATCCACTTTGCCAGGGTGGGAGGGAAGATCTCCCTGCTTTTGGATACCGCGGGGTTGGACCAGAAGCTACGGGAACTGGACGCCGTCGCCCTGTCGACAGAGTCCAGGTTCCTGGACGGCGGAGCCGCGGCCAGTGTGGTCAGGGGGACTATCGAGCTGTGCAGGAAAGCGGGGATAAGCCGTTTTTTCAAGAAGGTGGACTCCACCATGCGGGGCAATCCGGGAAGCGAGATCGCCGCCGTGCTGGAGGCCACGGGCAGCCGGGCGGCCCTGGTCTGCACCGCCATGCCCAACGCGGGGCGTACCTGCATGGACGGGGTCATTCTGTTGGACAACACCCCGCTGCATACGACGCATTTCGGCAAGGACCCATTTCATCCCTTGTCCACGTCCGTTGTCTCGGAGCTTCTGGCCAGGCAGTGCGATCTCCCGTTCGGGAGCCTTTCCCTTGCCGACGTGCGAGGACAGGGAAACGGACTCGCCGCCAGGGTCAGGGACCTGCTCGACAACGGGTGCAGGCTGATCATCGCCGACGCCCTGGAAAACGAGGATCTGCAGGCCCTGGGAGAGCTTCTCGCGGACACGCCCCAGCTCCTGCCGGTTGGGGCGGCCGGGTTGGCTTCGGCGGTGGCCAAGGCCCTTTCCCATGCCAACATGGTCCAGGACGCCTGCCAGGTGCTCTCGGGCAGGATTCTGGCCATCGTGGGAAGTTTGGCCGGAATATCCAGGGCACAGGCCGACATGGCCTGCGCGGAGGGGCGGTTCACCCCCCTGGACTTGGCTCCTGAGGCCGCTGCCTCGGACCTGGATACGGAGTGCCGGCGCCTGGTGCAAGAGACGAGCGGCACCAGCGGACATCTCCTGCTGCGCACCTTGGCCCCGGATGGCCGGAGCGTGAAGTCCGGCGCCGAAGGGGAGCGGGTGGCCGGCTATCTCGGCGCGGCGGTAAAATCGATTTTTCGGGAAATTCCCTGCGACATCATCTTTTCCACCGGGGGCAACACCGCCATGGCCGTGGCCAAGGCCATGGGCATCAAGGCCGTGACCCTGCGGGAGGAGCTGATGCCGGGCGTGGTCCTGGGCTCCTGCGACATTCCGGGCATAGGACCGCGCTGGTTCATCACCAAGGCTGGAGGATTCGGCGGCAAGACCCTGTTGTTGGACCTTGCCGAACGTTTCTCCCGGCATGGCAATACAAAGGAAGCATAGATGCGCACACTCCCCGTTCTGGGAATCACCATGGGCGACCCCGCAGGGGTGGGCCCGGAGATCATAGTCAAGGCACTGGCCGAGGATCACATCCACGAGATCTGCGTGCCGCTGGTCATCGCGGACCCCGGCGTCATGCGCCGCGCTGTGACCGACATCGTGAAGGCTGACATGGCCGTGAACGTCGTCGAGTCACCCGCTCAGGCCAAGGCCGGACTCGGCACCATGAACGTGCTGCCCCTCGAGGGGCTGGAGTTGGACGACATGGTCATGGGGCGGGTGGATGCCCGCTGCGGCAACGCCGCGTTCCGCTCCGTGGAAAAGGCCATCCAGCTGGCCATGGCCCGGGAAATCGACGGCACGGTCACCGCCCCTTTGAACAAGGAGGCCATGAATCTGGCAGGGCACCACTATGACGGGCACACCGAGATCTACGCAAAGCTCACAGGTACCAGGCGCTATTCCATGATGCTGGCGGACGGGCACCTGCGCGTGGCCCACGTGACCACGCACCTCCCCCTGGCAAGGGTGAGCTCCGCCCTGACCGTCGAGCGCATCCTGGAGGTCATCCGCCTTGGGCACGAGGCCCTGCTGCAGCTGGGGATCGGGAAGCCACGCATCGGCGTTGCCGGGCTCAACCCCCACGCTGGGGAGAACGGGCTGTTCGGCGACGAGGAGCAAGAGATCATCGCCCCGGCCATCGAACAGGCCAAGGCCGAGGGCATTGACGCCACCGGACCGTTTCCGCCGGACACCGTGTTCTGCAAGGCTCTGGGCAGAGGTTTCGACCTAGTGGTGGCCATGTACCACGACCAGGGACACATCCCATTGAAATTACTGAGCTTTCGCTACGATGACGTAACCGGTGCATGGTCAGGGCTCACTGGGGTCAACGTGACTCTGGGGCTGCCTATCATCAGATCCTCGGTGGACCACGGCACTGCCTTTGAGAACGCGGGCAAGAATGTGGCCGGGCACATGAGCATGAGAAACGCCATTGAATACGCCGCCATGCTGGCGAAAGGGCGAAAGGAATAAAAGAGAAAATGGAAAAAGGATTTTCGAGAATACAATCTCTAGCTCTGCTGTCGTCATCCGTATAGCGCGATAAGACCGCGCTTTACGGCTGTCGCTCGCAAGAGGTTCTTCCCCTCGAATTCCCCCTTCCAAAATTTTTTAACACAGTGAACTATTGAATGTTTTTGGAGATTCTCAGGAACCATTTGTAAAAAGGTTCCTGAGCCGCCGGAGGCATTTCCGTACAAACAAGGTGTAAAATATGAATAATTTCAAATGTCTTCTTCCCTCAAACGTGGCATTCGGCGCCGGGACCATTGCCGGGCTCGGCGAGATGGTCAAGGGCGAAACCGTGCTGCTGCTCAGCGACCAGGGCGTTGCGAAAAGCGGCATTCCGGCCCGGGTCAAGGAGCAATGCGGGGCCGGAGCCGAGGTTGTGCACGAGTTCTACGATGTGCCCCCGGAACCTTCCGAGGATCAGGTCACCGAGGTGGTGGCCAGGCTCGCCTCCCTGAACGTGCATAGCATCGTTGCGGTCGGGGGGGGCAGTGTCATGGACATGGCCAAGCTGGTGGGCGTCATGCTCGGAGGCGGCCCTTCCATGGAGGACCTGTTCGAGGGCAGGCTGCCAAAGACCAGGAACGTGCGCCTGGTCATGATCCCCACCACCGCTGGCACAGGGGCCGAGGCCACGCCCAACGCCATTGTCTACCGCCCCGGACAGCAACTCAAGGTGGGCATTGTCTGCGACCTGTTCCTGGCTGACAGGGTCATCCTGGATCCCGAGCTGATTACCGGACTGCCCACGGCCATAACCGCGTCCACAGGCATGGACGCGCTGTGCCACGCCCTTGAGTGCTTCATTTCCAACAAGGCCAACCTGCTCAGTGACGTGCTGGCTGTGGAGGCCACCCGCCTGATCTTCAAGAGCCTGAAAAAGAGCTTTGTGGACGGCAATGACATTGAGGCGCGCGCCGAGATGCTGCTGGCATCGTTCTACGCCGGAATCTGCATCGCCTCCTCCGGCACCAACGCGGTGCACGCGCTTTCATACCCCCTTGGGGGGCGTTACCGCATTGCCCACGGCGTTTCCAACGCCGCGCTGCTGGCTCCTGTGTTCGCCTTCAACAAGGACGCCTGCGTGCCCAAGCTGGCCTCCATCGCCCACCTGACCGGCAAGGACGTGAGCGGACTTAACGATGGGGAAAAGGCTGACGTGCTGGTGCGCTCCCTGGAGGAACTCAGCCGCGACCTGGGCATCCCTGCCAGGTTGAGCGAGCTGGGGGTTCCGGTCAAGGACCTGGAGGAGATTGTGGAAGCGGCCTTGCAGGTGAAGCGGCTGTTGAACAACAACCCCAAGCCCGTCACAGCGGACGATGTGCGGGCCATCTATACGAGCATCCTCTAAACCAAAGCGGATACGATCATGAAAGAGCTCCTTCCCTTTGTAGCCATGGTTACCTGTTTCGACGATCAAGAGGCCATTGATTACGGCGCGGTACGCAAGCAGGTGCGGCGCCAGGTGGCTGCCGGAAACAACATCCTGGCCTGCGGCACCAATGGCGACTTTACCAGCCTGACTTTCCCGGAAAAGGTGCGCGTGTGCGCAGAGGTGGTGGAAGAGGCCGGCGGCAAGGTCAAGGTCTTTGCCAACGCGGGTACCCCCTCCACCTACGAGACGATTCTCCTGGCCAAGGAGTTCGCGGCGCTGGGCGTGGACGCCCTGGCCGTGATCACGCCCTACTTCATCGGCTGCACCCAGGACGGGCTGTACACCCACTTCAGCCGCGTGGCGGACAGCGTGGACAAGCCCGTGTACCTGTATGACATCCCGGCTCGGACCCAGAACCACATCGAGCCCGGGACAGCGGCCAGATTGGCCGATCACCCCAACATCCATGGCATCAAGGACAGCGGCGGGAAAAAGGAGTCCCTGGACGCCTACCTGGAGATCGCCAACGGGCGGGACGACTTCGACGTGTTCTGCGGCCCGGATTCCCTGATCCACTACACCCTTACCAAGGGTGGGGGTGGGTGCATCTCCGGTTTGGGCAACGTCATGCCCAATACCGTCAACGCCATCTGCAAGTGCTACGAGCAGGGGGACGTGGCGGAGTCCGAAAAACAGCAGGAACTGTTCACCCGGCTGCGTACCGATCTCTACGCCCTGGGATACCCACCGGCCATGGTCAAACGCTCCCTGTTCCTCATGGACAGCAGCGTGGGCGCCAGCAGGCAGCCCGCCCTCGTGCCCACCCCGGAACTCGATGCCAAGATCCAGGCCATCCTGGACAAGTTCAACATTCAATCCTGATCCAGGGGGCGGAACATGACCACCATCGTCACCACTTCCCCAGGCTTCGGCACCATTGGACGCGTCCCGGATGAAATCGCGGCGCGGGGCTGGAACCTGATCCGCTGCACAGACACCGGGAAGCCCCACGGCGGCGTGCTGGAGTACGCCGGGGACATGGATTTCCTGGTGATAGGGCTCATCGGCGCAACCGCCGAGATTCTGGACAAGGCGCCCAAGTTGCGCGCCGTGCTCAAGCACGGCGTGGGCGTGGACAACATCGACATCCCGGCCGCCACGGCCAAGGGCCTGCCCGTGATAAACGCGCCTGGCACCAACGCCAACGCTGTGGCCGAGCTGGTCATAGGCAGCATGATCTCTCTGGCGCGGCGCATCCCCATGGTGCACAACATCCTTCTCTCCGGGGGGTGGCAGCGCCACGTGGGCACGGAGATCGAGGGCAAGGTCCTGGGCATCGTGGGGCTTGGCAACATCGGCAGGATTCTGGCCAGAAAGGCCAAAGCCCTGGGCATGAGCGTCGTGGCCTCGGACCTCAAGCCGGACATGGAGTTCGTGCAAGAGCAGGGCATCGAGCTCATGCCCCTGGACGAACTGCTCGCGGTGTCCGACTACGTCTCCCTGCACGTGTTCGGCGGCGTGGGCAACAACAAGCTCATCGGTGCGGAGCAGCTGGCTCTGATGAAGCCCACTGCCTATCTGCTGAACTACGCACGAGGGGAGATCGTGGACCTGGACGCCCTGGCCGAGGCCCTGGAGCGGGAGCGCCTGCTGGGTGCGGCCATCGACGCCTACGAACAGGAGCCCCCGGACCGGGAGCACCCCATCTTCAAGCACCCCCGCGTGGTGTTCACCCCCCACTCCGGAGCGGACACAAAAGAGTCCGTGGAGCGCGTGGGGCTTACAAACATCGGCGACATCGACCTGATCCTGGCCGGAGAGCGCTCTCCGCGAGTGTTGAACCCTGAAATATATGGATAACGACCGACATGAGCCCTGAAGTGGCGGCTATGCCGCCCTATATCAAGCTGGTGGAGCACGTGGCCATTCCCAGGATGGCCCTGATCCGCCAGACCTTTCAGACCCTGGAGTCGGTAAAGGCGGACCAGGCCGTTCCCCAGGCCCTGGCCCAAGCCCCGGTGGTGGACAGCGCCATCAAGCCCGGCATGAACATAGCTCTCACAGTTGGCAGTAGGGGATTGGCAAGCCTGCCCGATCTCGTGCGCTCCCTGGTGCGGGAAATCCGCGCCAGGGGCGCGCACCCCTTCATCGTCCCGGCCATGGGCAGTCATGGCGGGGGCACGGCCGAGGGGCAACTGGCCATGCTGGCCCATTTGGGCATCACCGAACAGAGTGTGGATTGCACCATCCGCTCCTCCATGGAGACCGTGAAGGTCGGCGTACTGGACAACGGCATGGAGGTGCACATCGACAAGCTGGCCCATGAGGCCGATGGCATCGTGCTGTTCAACCGCATCAAGCCGCACAGCGCCTTCCGCGCCCCCAACGAGAGCGGGCTCGCCAAGATGCTGTCCATCGGCCTGGGCAAGCGTTCGGGCGCGGACAACTGCCACGCCTGGGGCTTTCACTACATGGGGCGTTTCATCGCCGAGATGGCCCAGGTGAAGCTGGCCACCTGCAAGATTCTGTTCGGCGTGGGCACCATCGAGAACGCCTATGACAAGCTGGCAAAGGTGGTGGTGCTGCCCCCGGACGATTTGATCGAGCAGGAGCGGGAGTGGCTCAAGGTGGCCATGCGCAACATGCCCCGCCTTCCTTTGGGTCCCTTGGACCAACCCCTGGCCACCGGGCATCTGGACGTGCTGCTGGTGGACGCCATAGGCAAGGAGTTTTCCGGCAGCGGCATGGACCCGAACATCACGGGGCGCCCCTCCACCACAGCCATCAGCGGCGGGCCGTCCGTGTCGCGCATCGCGGTGCTGGACGTCACGGACAAGAGCGAGGGCAACGCCACGGGCATTGCCCGGGCCGATGTAATCGCGGACCGCCTGGCCGACAAGTTCAACCGCGAGACCGTGTACACCAACTGCCTGACCTCCTGTATCCTCTCGGCGGGGGCCTTGCCCATATCCATGCCCAACGACCGCACCGTGGTGCAGACCGCCATCAAGACTTGCGAATCCCAAGCGCCCGGGGCAATACGGATGCTCCGCATCCCCAACACCCTGAACCTGGAATATCTCTGGGCCTCGGAATGCATGCTGGAGGAGCTGCGCGAGCGCCCCGGTATTGAAATCCTCAGTGAGCCTTTGGAGATGGCCTTTGACGGTCAGGGCAACCTCCCCCTGTACCATCCGTACAAGGCCTGAAGAATGGGGGCGAGTATTGGGATGCTCCTCCGGTGGGAACCCTATTCCATGAGGGGTTCCCACCGGCCCCCCTCCTGAAAATTGTGCGATATGCTGAAAAAGGCGTTGCGCGAGGAAACCGTTTCAAAGGTATTTTTCGCGCAACGCCTTTTCCTCTTCCACAAAAGCGAGGAGGCGCCTTTCGGCGCCTCCTCTTTGCTTATGCAACCCTTAAGTGAGTGTGGGTGTGAGGGGTTATGCCATATGCCGAAGAGAGCTGCGGTATATCCTGGCAATGCGTTCGCGGGTGGCGGAGACCGGGGCCAGTGACAGCAACAGGCCCAGGGACGGGGTCTTTTCCGCGAGGTCGCACAGGGTATCGATATCGTCTTCAGTGAAGCCTTCGTCCTCGAGCTTTTCGGGCACGCCCACGGACTTCAGCCACATTTCCACGCCACGGGCCGCTGTTTCGGCCTCATCAGGGGCGCCCTTGAGTCCGGGTACCAGGGGGCGCAGCAGCTGTGCCAGCTGCTTGCCGCACGTCTCGTAACATTCGAACACAACCGCTGGGAGCAGCATGGTCAGGCCCAGGCCGTGGGCCAGCTCCGGCTTCACGGCGGAGAGCGGGTGCTCCAGGGCGTGGGTCAGGTGCAGCATGCCGTTGTCAAAGGACGAGCCCGCGATCATGGCGGCAAAGGCGAGGGCATAGCGCGCCTTCAGATCCTCGGGGTCGGCCACGGCGCGGGGCAGGTACTCGGCCACCAGGCGCACGGTTTCCTCGCCGAGCAGCACGGACACGGGGTTGGCCACTATGGAGGTGGCGCCCTCGATGACGTGGTTCACGGCGTCGATGGACACGTAGCGCGTCTGCTTGGCCGAGAGCTTGGTCATGAGCGCCGGGTCGTCGATGGAGAAGGTCGGGTAGATGCAATCGTAGGCGATGGCGGGCTTGTGGTTCAGCTCCGTGATGGTGGCCACCGCGAATCTGTTGACCTCGCTGCCCGTGCCGTGGGTCAGGTTGATCACCACGATGGGCACCGCCTTTTCCGGGGTGTACTCGTAGCTGTACAGCTCGGCGGCAGTATGACCTGGGTTGGCGAGCAGGATGGCCGCGCTCTTGCCGGCGTCGATGGGACTGCCCCCGCCGATGGCGATAACGGCCTGCACGCCGGCCTCGCGGCCCAGTGCGGCGGCTTCGTCCACGGAATCGGTGGTTGGGTTGGGAGTCACCTTGTCATAGAGGGTGATGTCAATTCCGTTGGCCTCGCAAGCGGCAGTGACATGGTCCCATGCGCCGGTCAGCTTGTAGGAGCGGCCTCCAGTTACTGCAAGAATCTTGGTAATACCTCTATTACTCAGTTCTTCGGCAATGGTGTTGATCTTTTCGATGGCGCCAACACCAAGATAGACTGTAGACCGAAGTCTGATTTCCTTAACACTATTGATATCAATAGTAGTATCCCACATTTCATTTTTCTCCTTTGAGGGGCGCAGTGCATCCATAGTTTTTGGTCCCTCGAATCTAATAAGTCATGTGAAATTTTTCACATGAGAAATAGTATTCTCGCCCAGGCTGGTTGTCAAGGCGGGTCTGTAAAAAATTAGCTTATTTTCCTGCAATTTTCTTATTCCGTTAAAATTTCAGGAAAAAAACTTTTGAATGGAAAATTTTATTATGAAAATTAGTAAAAATTGAAAATGAGCCAATGACACATGAAGGCTTGTCCGAGGTTATGCATGTAATTTCGGTTGGTTGAAGGTGCTTCCGCCGCGAATTGTCTGAGAGTTGGGACAGCGTAAACTGGGCATTTGTGGAAAACGGTTGCAACATGTTTCATTTATGCTGATTTATAGATCAATGATCATGTTGTAAGCAAACTGGGGAACCATGCCGGCCCGATCGGAAAAGAGTATTACGCAAAGTATTATAAACTATGTTTATATAGTTCCATGAACCCAGGTGATTATCATTTGGTCGACTGATATGAATCGCATTATGAAATCTGAAATTCAAATTTGACTTATTAAGTAGAAGGGTGTCCAAAATTATCAAAAAATTAGCAATGTTACAGTGAAAATGCATTTGGCAATTTGCTGGGGTCTCATGCCGGCATGGTGCCGGATCTGTCCGCCAAGGCATTGCCCTAAAGAGGGTGACACGATGCCTCGCGTACAGGATTAAGAAAGAACCGACATCGTCTACACCATCGCACTGTGGGGCACCTGGTCCATGATGTGTTCAGCAGCTTCCTCTCACCGTTCCTGCCCCTTCTTATCTGAGCATGACCATGGCCGGGACCTGTCCATGGTCTTCCGACTCACCTCCATCCTGAATCCGGTACTCGGTGCCCTGGCCGATCAGCTGGATCTGCGGCTCTGGCTTGTCTGCACCCCGGCAATCACCGCCACCACCCTGTGCCTCATGGCCGTGTCCTCGAATTTCGGCATTGCCTGCGTCCTGCTCTTTGCCCGGGCCCTGGTGGCCCTGGTTATCATGCGCTATCTGCCCACCTAATTTAGTGGCAGCGGGAAAGAGCCTCTGGAAAGGGGCGCGGACCGGGCTCTCTATGAACTCAGCGGCGTGGCCGGGACAATGATGGCCGGGAGCCTCTCGGACAAGTTTGGCTGCCGCATCATGGGGGAGAGCATGCTTTTCGCCCCGGTCTCCATGTACCTCGGGGTTCAAGGACGCTCTTGCCACCTGTGCCTGATTGGCCTTTGGCGGAGCGCCCCTCGGGGCGTCTCTTCCTGGACGGACTGTGGTGGAGCCGGTTCACGTCCGATAAAGAAGTAGTTGCAATTTCTCTTCGGAGGAGGCCTTTCAGACAGGTCCCTTCGCGCTTTCATTTCCAAATCCGCAATAAGCCGAAATTCTGGCTGTAATACCGGAATGATGGCGACGTTGTACGATGGTCCGATAGGCTTGATTCGGATTCCTGAGTCCCCTGGGGATGTTTATGTGGGTTTGAATATCTGTTAAGGAGATGTAAAGCTAACTACACAAAATCCTTTGGGGGTACGCATGAGAGAGACGAGCCGCATTGTTTGCTTGGTGATGTCCCTGGTACTGCTTTCCATTGCCGCAGCACAGGCCGATGTAGACTATCCACAGGAAATTTTGACCATTGTGGAGCAATATCCAGGGTCCTCGGCAAAGATGACCGCGCGGGACAACGAGGACATCAGCGTCATACTCGCGGTCAGAAATGTGTCGGATCCCAAGATCATCTTCGATTTCTACAAGAAGGTGCTGCTGCCGAAAGGCTGGGCCGTGGACTCCGAGATGAACGCCGCCATGCTTTCGGCCATGCACCTGGTCAAGGGCAAGGCGGTGCTGGCTGTGGGGATCATGTCCAGCAAGGACGAGCAGGGCGAGGGCAGCATGGTCACCCTGACCCTGACCCCGGACGCGGAACTCGCCAAGGAGTTCGCCAAGCTGCCGGACACACCGAAGATGGTAGAGACAAAGGCTCAGGAACCAGCCAAGGAGAACGCCCCGGTGGTGGAATCACCTGAGCCCGAGGTCCCCAAGGCAATCGAAGAGAAGGTAGCGGAACAACCGGCGGAAAAAAGCGAGTACACGGACAACAAGGACGGCTCAGTCACACATCAGCGTTCCGGCCTGATCTGGCAGAAGGCGGACGACGGGGCACTACGCACCTGGCACGAGGGGAAGGACTACTGCGGGGAGCTGGACCTTGCGGGGCGCACGGACTGGAGTCTTCCGGAAAAAAAACAGCTGCTCACATTGCTGAAAGATGGCGGGCTGCCCGGCGAGTTCTCGGGCCAGACCGGTCTGTACTGGACTTCGGACACCAAGTCCCTGGCCAGCATCATTGCCTGGACAGTGGACTTTGGCGGCAAGAAGACAGCCCTGGAAAAGAACAAGGCGCAGAAGTTCTTTGTGCGCTGTGTATCCGGGGGCAAGTAGTAAGAGTTGAAGGAGATAACCTCGGGAGGGGCTTATGAAAAGATACCACCCCCCCCGAGTCCCCTTGTCAATACTTTGGGCAGCGCTGAATTTTTAGATTTCTGGAAGCGCTGTAGAATTGTTCGCTGGCGAAGCGCAAGGGAAAGGCAAGGCCAACGTGTTGTTAAGCATACCCGAGGATTTGCCTCTTTCGGAAGAACAAGGCCTGCGGGCAATTATGCAGTGCTTCCTTGGGTAGTAGGAGTCATCGGTGGAAGGTGATGAAAAGGGTATCCTCCAAAATTCCTTAGCTATTTACCATTGAAATGATTGTACTTTTTTAATGGAAAAATGCTCTAACCGTTCTGGCTGAAAAAATCCCGCAGCCTGGTTTCGGACCAGTACTCCTGACCGTGGCGGGGTACGAACCCCACATGCCCCCCATGCCGGGGAGTTTCCAGGAACAGGTTCGGGTTGTCGGCTGCCGCCTCGCGCGGGTAGCAGTCATCGGACAGAAATGGATCGTCCTGGGCGTTGACCAGCAGTGTGGGCACCTGGATATTGCACAGGAACTGCAGGCTGGAGCAGCGCCGGTAGTAGTCCCGGGCGTCGGAAAAGCCATGCAGGATGGAGGTGTAGCGGTCGTCGAACTCCGGGAAGGTCACGACCTTTTCGATTCCCTCCAGATCCAGCCCCAGTTCGGGGAAGCGCTGGGCTTTCTCACGCACTTTCGGGAGCAGGGTGCGCATGAAATATTTCATGTAGATTCTGTTGCTCAGGCCGGACATGACCTTGGAGGAGGACTCCAGCTCGCAAGGCACCGAGAACACGGCGGCGCAGGTCACCTCCCGGGGCACCAGCGAGGTGTCCTCGCCTAGGTATTTCAGGGTCTGGTTCCCCCCCATGCTGAAACCCACAAGACCGGCCTGCTTGTACAACCCCGTGGAGAGGGCGTGGGTGAGCACGGTGTGCAGGTCGTCGGTGGTGCCGGAGTGATAGAACCTGGGGCGCAGGTTGGGCACGCCTGAACAGTAGCGGAAGTTCAGGTTCACGGTGTCCCACCCGGCCTTGTTCAGGGCCAGGGCGGCGCCCGTGGTGTAGCGTCGCCTGGAGTTGCCCTCAAGGCCGTGGGAGATGACGGCCACGCGGGAGGAACCCACGCGGCTCCAGTCGATGTCCAAAAAATCGTTGTCAGGCGTGCGGATGCGCTCCCGGGTGTAGTCCAGGAAGGGGTATTTCCTGAGCTTGGACGCGTACATGGTGTTGACGTGCCCCATGGTGAAGGGAAAGCGGGGGCAATAGGAAGAATTTTTCACGTTTGGCATGCAACAAGCTAGCGTGAGAACCGGCAGTATTTCAAGTGCAAAGTGAATCGGGCTGAGGCGAGGTCTGAAGCGACTTGAGAGAATTATTTGACCCACAGGTCGGTTTGACTATTGTTGCTGATGCAAGCCATTTCAGCGCGCATTTTTGAAAATTGTTGTTATTTGATATTGACAGTGATTCTCAATTTCAAATAAGGGAGAAACACGAATGGCTCACTGGTGCCAAAACAATTTCCCATGACTGGAGGTACAAATATATGACCATCGAATTCAGAAGTTTTTTCAATCAACTGGTGTGCAAGTGGGATGTCCCAAAGACAGTGAACTACATGGGCAAGGAAGTCCAAATCAACCGGCAGATCATGCGTCGTATTCAACTTTCGCCTAGAGGGGAGATCATCCCGGGGCAGGCACACAAGCTCGGAGGCAAGAGGCGCTGGAACGAGCTGGTGGAGCAGTGGGAAAGCATGAAGCCGGAGTTCATGCTGTAGGCAATGCCCACGATTTTTTGAGTTCGCCAACCGGAGCCCGGATCCTTCGGGCCCGGACATCATATCGAGGCGGGGAGGGACTGTGCGCCCCTCGCCTATAACGGAAACCATGAATTCTGCGAGGTGCACGATGAGCAAGGCATTGATCGTCTTCGGTTCCACCACCGGCAACACCGAAGGGGTGAGTGAGACCATAGCCAAGGTGTTGGAGGGCGGAGGCGTGACCGTGGACATCAAGAACGCTGCGGACGTGGGTGCAGGGAACCTGGCCGACGGCTACGACGTGGTTCTGTTCGGATGCTCCACCTGGGGGGATGACGAGGTGGAGCTGCAGGAGGATTTCGTCCCCTTGTACGAGGACCTGGACAAGACGGGAATAAACGGAAAGATGGTCGCGGTGTACGGTTGCGGCGACTCCTCCTACACCCATTTTTGCGGCGCCGTGGATGCCATCGAGGAGAAGGCCAAGGAACTCGGCGCCACGCTCATCGGCTACCCGCTGAAGATCGACGGGGATCCTGACGACAGCGAGGTCCAGGCCTGGGCCAAGTCGGTGATGAGCGACCTGTAGCGGGGTGCCGTCCAGGCCATAAAGAGGAATTGGAAAGACGAAACGGCCGACTTTTGTCGGCCGTTTCTTGCGAATATAAGATTTCCGCAACGTGCCTTCCGTAAATACATCGAAATCAAATCAACGCTTTCCGGGAGATATGATTAAACGTCCAGGACGCTGTAACGGCCATAGGGTACGAAGGCCACGCGGGCGTTCGGGCCGTGCTTTTTCATGGCTTCCATGAAGGCTTCCTCCAGAGAGGCGGTGGCGTCGAAGCCAGCGCCAGTGGCGGACTCGATGTTCTCGGCCATGGTCACGACCTTCAGGCTCTTCCTGGTCATCACCTCGTACATCTTCCACCAGATGCATCCGGCCCACAGCTCCCTGTCCTTGGCATAGAAGGCCCGCATGGCCATGACGATCTTGTCCGGAGACGGGGGCAGGTAGGCGGACATCAGGTCCATGAGGGCGAAGCCGGGCCAGTCGCCGTACCCCGGGCAAGGGCTGGCGTGGATGATGGTGCCGCCGTCCTTGCAGATGGGATCCACGTTCACTGAGGCCCAGCCTGTGTGGAAGTACAGGTGGTCGGTGGGTGCGGAGGTGCCGGTGATCACGATGTCCGCGGGCGCTCCGGCAAACTCGGTGGCATCGAAGCGGTAGACCTTGTCATAGGCCTTGATCGTTGCCTTGTGGGACTCCACATAGTCGCCCGCCTGCAGATAGGTGACCTCGAAGTTGTTGTTCACGATCATCTGGATGCCCATGTCGATGCCGACCATTTGGGCGGCCTCGTACTTGTCCTCCTGCATGTGGCAGGCATTGTTGCCGGGTTTGCAATCCGAGGTCAGGGAGAACTGGTGGTTCATCTCGATGGTTTCATTGCCGGATACTGCCGGAATGATCATGCCGGACCCGCCGTATCCCCACAGGGTGGCCTGGGTGGTGGCGATGGCGATGATGACGTCCGCCTCGGCGACCTCCTTGAGCACGAATACCGGCACACCGCGGGTGGTGATCCCCTTGAACACGTACCTGTCCTGTTGGCTGACATCGTTGCAGACTACGGGGATCCCTGCCGCCACGATTTCCTTACCGATCTTCTCCTCGATCTCCTCCGGATTCAGGGCCGGGACCTTGCCGTTGCCGATGGCAATGCTCATCTCGGCGCCCGCGGCGTCGATCTTTTTCTTGAGCAAGGCGATGACCTCGGTGACAGGCGCGGCGCGGAACTGGTTCTCGGTGAGGATGACGACCTTGTCCCCCTTGCGGATCATCCGAGATAGGGGTTTGCTGGCCACGGGGTGCTCCACGGCATAGTCGGCCGCCGCCCCGAGATCGGGAAGCGCACACGGCTCGTCAGGGATGAAGGATGCCACCAGATTCTTGTCCGGAACGTCGAGTTCCAGAAAGACGCCCATATTCTCAACTGAATCGTAAGGTACTTTGATTCTAGCCATTGCATTTTCTCCATCAAAAACAGTGAAATGGTTTATGTGGACTGACTGTGAAGCGGATAGTGTGATTTCTCGAGGCCGCGAAACAGTAACGCCCTCCGGGGTCGAATCTTCCTGTCCTATGTCTTGGGTTTGTTTTGCGAAAAAACGCCCTGCAACTGGCCGCTGATATCCGCCGCAGCCTGGCGAACCAGGGCCATGATCCTGCCGTTTTCCAGGTTCATGCGGGTGATGGGCATGGACACGCTGACAGCGGCGACCACCGTATCGTCGGAAAAAATGGGGGCGGCGAGGCAGGACAGACCGATCTCGACCTCTTCGAGATCCCTTGCAATGCCTTGCTTGCGGATTTTCCGCAGTTCCGGCTCCAATTGCTCCCAAGTGCCCAGGGTGTTCTCCGTGAATTTCTGCATCCCCCTTTCAGTAACGATTTGTTTCGCCTCCTTTTCAGGGAGAAATGCGAGCAGCAGCTTGCCAACCCCGCAACAGTGGGCCGGAAGATCGCGCCCCACCTGCGAGATCACGACCCGGATGGTCTGCTGCCCCTCGATCTTGTCGAGATAAAATGTTTTTCCCCCGCGCAGCACGGCCAGGTGCACGGTTTCACCCGACTTGACGTTCAGGTCTTCCAGAAAGGGTCTGGCAACACTCTTGAGGTGCAGAAAGGGGTTGGAAAAGCTCGAAAGGACCAGGAGCTTGAGTCCCAGTCGGTACCGGGACGTGGCGGGATCGAGCTCCAGGTATCCCTGTTCTTCGAGATTGGAGATGATCCTGAACACCGACGTGCGGTTCATGTCCAGAGTCTTGGCGATCTCCCCCGCGGTGAGTTCGACGCTCTCGGCAAAGAAAAGGTCGAGTACGCTGAAAAGCTTCTGTAAGACTTTGACTTTGTATTCAGCCATAGTCAGCTCCCAATATTGTTGTTCACATCGTGAACATTGTTGTTCTTAGTGTGACACTGTGAAAACATCAAGTCAAGATGGTGAAACAAAACCAGACACAGCCTGAATCTGATTCATCAGGATTCATGCCACGTTGCGGCAGATGACCTAGGATTCCTGGGGGTGTTTCAATATGCGCCCCTTGCGGTGGTCACCATACTGTGCGGTGGTTTTATCAGCATCCAGGCAACGGTCGGTTCTCGGTGTTTCGAGAAAGCCGGGCACAGGGCCTGTGAGGGGAGAGCCTGCGGTTTGGGTTTCTGGCACTGTGAAAACAACCTCCACAGCACCCTATGAGAGAATAGACTGATTTGAACATGCATACGCGAGGTGGTACATGGAAAGGTGGAATTCAAGTTGGGTTCCAAAGCAACAGCAAATGGAGGAAATTCAAATTTTGTTGAATTTAACAAATTTTGTTGACCGTGATTTCATATTTTGCTAATTTTAGAAAAGATAAAACTAAAAAAAGAGGTTAGCAGCTAAACGGGTAATAATGTTGCCTAATTGTAGTCAGTTGATAGAGTCTCTGGCATTCTGTCCGGCAATGAACATCGATAGGCCGGTAAAATAATCCACTTCAACAATGAAGCGGACCAGCGCAAGGAGGCGTCATGTTGCGAATAGGTACCGCGCAGGCGGAAAAGGGAAATGTGGGGCATGGACACCTCAAGGTGGGGGAGCTTGCCCTGGGCTCGGAAATACTCATCCCGGTACTAATAGTCAGGGGGAGCGAGGACGGCCCGACCCTGTGGATCAACGGAGCGGTGCATGGCGACGAGATCAACGGATTCATGGCCGTACGAAACCTCGCCGCGCGCCTGGACCCCAATATCCTGAAGGGTACCCTGGTGGCCACGCCCCTCAGCAATCCGCTGGCGGTTCAGTGGCGGAACAAGATCAACCCATATGATTTCCTGGACCTGGACCAGCAGTTTCCTGGAAATGCGGCGGGCCAGTACTCACAGCGCACGGCCCATGTCCTGTTCTCCGAGATCCGTGAAAAAGCCAATTATCTGATAAGCTTCCATACGGTGGCAACTTCCTTCACCGCGGAGCCGTATACGGTTTTCAAGACATCCTCCTCCATGGGCGCAAGTGTGGCCGAGACAGTGAAGGGCATGGCCCTGGCCTTTGGCGTGCGCGCCAATTGCCGCGTGAACCTGGATACGGCCACCGGGGAAATCCCGGGCGGTGTTGCCGGAGCCATCGACGTGAGCTGCTCACTGAACGGCATCCCCGCCATCATGGCCGAGGTCGGCTCCGGAGGTAAGTTCGAGGCTGAAAATATCGCCACTGCCGAGGCCGGGCTGGTCAATGTCATGCGCCATCTGGGAATGCTGGAAGGAGAGCCGGAGCGCCCCAAGGAGCAACTCCTCATCACCAAGCGCGCCTTTCTGTACTGCAACAGGGGCGGATTCCTGGTCATGGATACGAAACCCGGAGCCATTGTACCCAAAGGCGGGCTTATCGGTCGAACAATCGACTTGTTCGAGGAGCTGGAGCGGCTCGAGGCGGAGCAGGATGCCTACGTCATAATGTCGCGCACCAACCCGGTGGTTCACACGGGAGACAGGGCAGCCTTTCTGGGGCTGGAGTGGCAAGGCGTCGCATCCGGCGCGTGAACGGCTTCAAGGGGAAACGCCCGTTATTGGGGTGTTTCGCTGTCCAGCGGGAAGTGCAAAGACCCTCCAGGCCTTTTCAAGGCTGATGAACCTTAATCAGACCTAACAACAGGAGTAAGAAAAATGGAGAAGGGAACACTGCAAATTTCATTGGCTTACGTACTCGTCATATTGCTGACGGTTTGTCTGGTGGGGACCGCTTTCGCCCAGGAGGGCAAGCCCAAGCTCGTCACCGTGGCCACCTTTGACATAGGCGCCTCGGGTTATGCCGAGATGTCGGCCATCAATGACGCCATATTCAAGAATTTTCAGGTCAAGATCCGCAACATGCCCATTGGTAACAGCGTGGCCCGGGCCATTGCCACACGTTCCGGTACGACCATGCTGTGGCAGAGCTGCTCCGCATACTACCCCTGCGCCGAGGGCCTGGACGATTTCGCCTCCCTGCAGTGGGGGCCGCAGCCCCTGCGGGTGGTGTTCATGTCCAACCGCAAGGCCAACTTCTCCCTGGCCACCTCGAAAAAGAGCGGCATCAAGACCGTGGCGGACGTCAAGGGCAAGCGCGTGGGCTGGATCGTTGGAAACCCGGCCATCAACATGCAGACCGAGGCCTACCTGGCCTATGGCGGCCTGACCAGGGACGATGTGGAGCTTGTCGAGTTCCCCGGCTACACCGCCAGCCTGCGCGGACTGATCAGTGGCAAGGCCGATGTGGTCATGGCCGCATGCAGCTCCACCGGCAGCTACGAGATCGAAAGTTCGCCCGTGGGCCTGCAGTGGATTCCCTTTCCCCATGACAACAAGGACGGTTGGGCCAAGATCCAGGACAAGGCCTCGTTCGTGGCTCCTGTTGTCGTGACCTCCGGTGCGGGCATCGCCAAGGGGGAATCCCTGGAAGCCGGCACCTATCCCTGCCCGGTGGTTGTGGCCTACGACAAGCAGGATGCGAATATCGTCTACTGGATGACCAAAATGATCGCCGAGTCCTGGGAGCAGTTCAAGGGCAACATCGACTCAGGTCCCTACTGGAACATCGACGAGTGCCTCCAGGCCAGGCTGGCTGTCCCGTTCCACGACGGCGCCGTGAAGTACTTCAAGGAAGTGGGCAAATGGACCGACGAGCTGGAAAAACGCCAGCAGTACCTGGTCAAGCGCCAGCAGGTCCTGGCCGCCGCATTTGAAAAGGCCAATGACGACTTTCTTGCCGCGGGCAAGAAGTCAAAGGAGTTCAAGGCATTTTGGGACGAACAGCGGATCAAGGCCCTGACCGCTGAAAACATGTCTGCCTACTAGATACATCCGGTGCGGGGGGGGGGAGCGGCTCCACGGAGAGGTTTCCCCTTCCAACGCCCTGACCAGGAGCTTGCGGCCCGGATTCCGGACATGTTTTCCCGGATTCCCCCTTTCAACATGTCTTCAACCTACGTCCCTAACCAGACACAAGGCCTCCGGAGAGTGCCGCCGGGAGCCGCAAGCTAACATTGCGAGCCGTAACATGAAAAGACGACTTTCTCGGCCATGGAGGAACGTGAGCGCCGTATTTGGCCTGACCATCCTGCTCGTGGCCGTTTATCAGATATTTCTGCTGGCGCCCACTGGCTTCACTCTCCAGGAAAACAGCTATTTCTACATCCTGCTTGGCGTGGCGCTTGCCCAGGTGTTCATCATTACCAAGCCCATTGCCAAGGCCGGTGACAAGGTGCCCTGGTATGACCTGCTCATGGGCACGGCGTCCCTTGGGATCTGCCTGTATTTCGCCTGGAACGGCATGGCGATCACCAGCGAAGGGTGGATGTTCGCTCCTCCGAACAACGGGGTGGTGGCCTGCGCTCTGGTGCTCTGCCTTCTGGTGCTGGAAGCCTTGCGCCGGTCCGCGGGAATCGCGTTGTTCTTCGTCTGCCTGTTCTTCCTGTTCTACCCCACTTTTGCCGATATCATGCCGTCGTTCCTGGAAGGGCAGAGCCTGCCGATTTCCTCCACCCTCACCTTCCACGTGCTCAGTCCCCAGAGCCTAGTGGGCATACCCATCCGTGTGGTCTGCACCCTGCTGATCGGCTACATCATCTTCGGCATTGTGCTGAACAACACCGGAGGGGGGCAGTTTTTCCTGGATTTCGCGATCAGCCTCTTCGGCAGGTTCAGGGGGGGTGCCGGAAAGGTGGCGGTGGTCGCCAGCGCCCTGTTCGGCAGCATGAGCGGGAGCGCCATCTCCAATGTCATCACCACAGGCGCCATCACCATTCCCGCCATGAAGAAATCCGGCTTTCCCGCCGCGTATGCCGGAGCCATCGAGGCCTGCTCCTCCACCGGCGGTGTGCTCATGCCCCCAATTATGGGCGCGGCGGCATTCCTCATGGCCCAGTTCCTCGGGGTGCCCTACCTGGAGGTGGTTGTGGCGGCCATTGTTCCTTCTTTCCTGTATTACCTGGGCCTGATCATCCAGCTGGATGCCATTGCCGCCACGCTTGGCATCAAGGGCCTCGCCCCGTCGGAAATCCCGCGCTTTGGCAAGGTACTGATCAATGGGTGGCCCTACCTAGCAGTGTTCATGGTGCTGATCTATTTCCTGTACCAGCGTGTGGAAGCACAGGCGCCGTTCTATGCCATTCTCTTCATGATGATCTGCCTCCTGATCCGCAAATCCACCCGTTTACGGCCGGGTGATTTCTGGAACCTCCTGGCAAAGATCGGCGAGAACGTGGGCGAGCTCACCGTGACAATCGGCGCGGTGGGGTTTGTCATCGGCTCCATGAGCCTGACCGGGGTGGGTGCGTCCATCTCCGGGGAACTGGTGGCTCTGGCCGGTGGCAACGTCTACCTCATGCTCCTGTTGGGCGCGGTTACGAGCTTTATCCTGGGCATGGGCATGACGACCTCGGCGTGCTACATCTTCCTGGCCATTGTCCTGGCCCCCGGCCTGGTTTCCCAGGGCTTCAACGCCTTGGCCGTGCACCTGTTCATCTTGTACTGGGCCATGATTTCCAATATCACGCCCCCGGTGGCCATGGCCTGCTTCCCGGCAGCCAACTTGGCCGAAGCGCCCTACATGAAGGTCGGTAAATCCGCCGTGTATTTCGGATTCGCCATTTATTTGGTTCCCTTCATTTTTGTGCTCGAACCATCCTTGATGTTTCAGGGCTCGGCCGGGCAGTGCTTTTATCACATCCTCACCGCCATCATTGGCGTGTTCCTGATCGCCTCGGGTCTGGGGCGTTACATGATGGGCGTGGGCAAGCTTCCGATGGCCGGAGCCTTGCTGCTTGTCCCCCTTGGACTGTGCATTGCCTGGCCTCTGGCCCTGACGTACACCGCCCTGGCCTTGGCGGGCACCGTGATTCTGCTGGCTGTGATTCATTTCAAGGGGCGTAGCAACGTGAATATGGCGCTCTGATCCCATTTCGTATTTCACGCTCAATTCTTGATGCAATTCATACGGGGAGCTTTTTTAAAAGAAAGCTCCCCTGTTTTTTTGTAAATTTCAAATGCACAAGCCATGTCAAGGGCTGTATATACAACTGTGGCGCATTGATCGCATGCGTATTGTTGAAGCGGTTTTTCCTGTTTCCGTGATATGATGACAACGCATGATACTGAAAACAGATCTCATTTTCGTATATTTACAACACATTTATCTGTGCTACATTGCAAGCAGGGGCAGTGAGGTGATCTAATCAAGGAGGATTATCCATGGCTGTTCAGACTGCTACATCCCGTGTCCTGCTGGGTACGGCCGTAGGCGCAACCGCCACGGCCGGAACAGTGGTGGGCGCCGTGGTGGCGACCGCGCGCGATGTGAAGCGCGTGAAAGATGGAGATATGACAAGAGCCGAGGCAGTGGCCGATGTGGGCAAGGAGGCTGTTGGCACGGGCCTTTCCGCGGCAACCGGGGTTGCCGTTGTAGGCGCCCTGGGCATCGGCGGCCTGCTCGGGCTGGTGGGCATAGTGGGCGTTGCCTCGGGTGCGAAATATCTCTGGGACAAACAGTTCGGTTACAAGCCCAAACCCAAACAGATCGGGTGCAAGCCCGGCCTCGAGGTGGGAGAGAAGTCATGAGTTATGGAAGAATCGCTGTTTTCGCGGCAGGAGCGGTGGTGGGCGGCGTGATCGGCTACGCGGCCATCAAGTCCGGCACGGTCAAGAAGGCCACCAGGGCCACCATCAAGGCCGGTCTCAAGGCTCAGGACTGGGCCAAGGAGAAGTGCGTGAAGGCCAAGGAAGAGGTAAAATCCATGGTCGCTTCGGGCAAGAAGGAAATCGCGGAGGAAAAACCGGTGTAAAGGGGCACCCCCTTCATTCCAGCCGGTTGTTTCCGTATTGGTCGTCTGGCCGCGTCGATTTGGCGCGGCCTTTTTCATGGTCAGGCGGGGGTGGTCAGTCCTTTTCCTTTTTAAGGAAAATGAACAGCAAAAAGCCGATGAAGGCGAAGATCATCACGTTCAGAACAGTGTCGAGCAGTCCCATGCCTAGTCTCCTTGTTCGGCCTTGTTCCGGGATTCGTTCTTCAGGGATTTCAGCAGGCAGACCATGAGCAGCAGGACGATGAACACGAAGGGGTTGGCGCTCAGGGCGATGACGGCTTTCACAGCCACGATGCTGTCCGTGAGCACCATGACCAGGCCCAGGGCTCCGAGAATCGCCCCCCAGATGAGCTTGATCCTGGTCCTGGGGTTCTGGCTGCCTTTTTCCGAAAACATGGCCAGGACATAGGCGGCGCTGACAACGCTGGTGATGATGAACAACAGAGCGGAAACCAGGGTCAGCAGCGACGTGATGCCCGCGCCGGGAAGCGTCTCCAGCATGGCGAAGGTGGTGGCGTTTATGTCGGTCTGGGCGATGGATGCGTCATAGGTTCCATTGTAGGCCTGAAAAAATCCCATGGCGCCGAGGATACCGAACCAGCACAGGGAGAAGCCCGTGGGCGCCAGCAGGACCCCGACGATGAACTGGCGGATGGTTCGTCCCTTGGATATGCGGGCTATGAACACACCCACGAATGGGGACCAGGCCAGCCACCAGGCCATGTAGTTCAGGGTCCAGTCAGAGAACCATTTCTGGGTTTCCCCTTCCCAGAATGTATAGGTCTGGAAGCCCTGACTGAGCACGTTCACAAGATATTCTCCCAGGGTCTGGATCAGGGTGCCCATGAGGAAGTGCGTGGGGCCGATCAAGAGGATGTACACCAGCAGGCAGGCCGTGATGATTATGGCGGTGTTGGAGAGCACGGCCATGCCCGAGCTGAGGTCGCGTGCCAGGAGATACATGTAGGCCGCGCAGACAGCCACAAAGATCGGCAAGGTCAGCACGAGTCCCGGATCCTGGATGTCCAGCAATCGGACAATACCGCTCTGGGCCTGGAACACGCCCATGGCAAAGGAGCCTGCCAGCCCGATGGCGATGGCGTAGATGGTCATCACGTCCACCAGCCAGCCCACGGGCCTGGCCCAGGAAGACTTGCCGAATACCCGCACTATGGGCGCACTCAGCATCTGCGGTTCGCCGTGCCGAAAAGCGAAATAGGCTATGACCAGTCCCACCAATCCATATATTGCCCAGGCATGAAACCCCCAGTGGAAGACCGTCAGGATCAGTGACTTGGACGCCGCTGCCTGGGGTTGCATGTGCTTTTCAAGAAACAGGAAGTGGATGATGGGCTCGGAGACTCCGTAGAACAGCAGTCCCACCCCCATACCCGCCGCGAACATCATGGTCATCCAACTGAAGGTGGAAAACTCCGGTTGGTCGTCATCCCGCCCAAGGCGTATCTTGCCGGTGGGGGAGAGGGCCAGGCCCACGCAACAGAGCAGCAGTACGGTTACGGTGAGCATGACGAACCAGCCCCGGCTGCGGAAGAGCAGTTCAACGGCGTTCTGGGCAAAGGAGGTCATACCCGTGATGTCGGCGGCGCCCCAGATCATGACCACCGCTGTCAGGGCGATGGAGACAAGAAAAGTGGAGTTCTTGAACATGGCTTGGCAAATACCCCGAATGGTAATTATTAGAGAGCGATTATAAGGTATCTGCCTGCAAAGGCGAAGTCAATGAAGCCGGAATTCGTTTTCGAGGGGCATGCAAGGGAAATGAAAGCAGTTACTACGTGGCTCTTACCGAGCGTCTGTTTCGCACGCCTTGTACACCTTCGGCCAGTACCATGATCATTGAGGTCATGACCATGAGGATCAGGGACAGGGCAGCGGCGGCCGGGAAATCGGAGCCTGTCTCAGATATCTTGCTGTACAGGATCAAAGGCAGGATGGAGACCTGGGTGCCCACCAGGGCCAGGGCGGTGCCGTATGCGCCGATGGCCACGGCCGAGGCAAGGCAGAAGGCAGCCACCGCCGTGGGCATGACCTGGGGCACCAGGATGTCCATGTGCGCGCGGAAGCCTCCCGCTCCCATGCTTTCCGCTGCCAGGAGCTGTGACTTGTCGAAGTTCAGGATCACGGGGAGCAGCACCATGACCACCCGGGGGATCAGATAATAGGAGTAGGCGAATCCCAGGCCCATGGGCGTGAAGATGAATCCGCCCACCACTGCGGGGTCCGCTCCGAGTTTCGCCAGGAGCAGGGTGACGAATCCGGCCCTGCCAAAGGCCAGGATGAAGCCGTAGGCGATGATCAGGCCGGAAAAGGTGAGAGGCAGGGAAATGAGGAACAGCAGCATGGTCCTCTGGCGTTGATCGAGGCGGGCCAGGTACAGCGCGATGCAGAAACCCACCACCAGCGACAGGCCGGGGGCCGCCACTCCCAATACGAGGCTGCCCCGCAGGCTTTTCCAGAACACCGGGTCCGCGAACACGCGGCCGAATGCGGAACCGCCCCCGGTGAAGGACTCCTTCACCAGCACGGAAAGCGGCGCGAAAAAGAACAGCACAAGGAACAGCGCTCCAGGCAGGGCCAGGCACACAAGCAAATGACCTCGTTTCAAGCCGCCTCTCCTTTGGGAGAACAATGCAAGGATAGTGCGAGGGGGAAACCATTTTGTAAAATGGTTCTCCCCCTCGCGCTCCCCCTTCCTAAAACTTCCGGGTGAAATTGTTCTGGAAAGGGGAGTCCGGGGGGAAGAACCTCTCAATTACATGGAGCGCATGAACCTGCGGCGCGACCGTACTCATAGCTTTGAACAGCAAAATGCAAAGCATTTTGGCTCGCAGTTTTTCAAGAGGTTTTCCCCTCGGAGATCCTTTCATGTTCTTTAGTATTTACTCACCAAGCACGGCCTTGGCCCAGCCCTTGTCGATCTCGGCTTTGTGCCGCTGCGCCTTGGCCACATCCAGTGGTTTGAGCTGGGGCGCGGCGGGCATCTTGTCGGCCACGTCCCGGGGCAGTTTCACACCGGGCACGGAGGGGCGCACAAAGCCTTCGGCAAAGGTGGCCTGGCCGGTCTCGGTCATGATGTAGTTGAGCCACAGCTTGGCGGCGTTGGGGTTGGGGCCGTTCTTGACCTTGCTGATGGCGTAGGGCGC
The DNA here is from genome assembly GCA_963674665.2 of Desulfovibrionaceae bacterium. Lineage (GTDB taxonomy): Bacteria > Desulfobacterota > Desulfovibrionia > Desulfovibrionales > Desulfovibrionaceae. The sequence continues at coordinate 44,067 of CAXXPL010000009.1, forward strand.
GGCGGCCGAGGCCTCCTCCGGGATGACCACGGCGATGTCGTCGCCCATGCCGTCCTTGTACTTGGCCTTGAGCCCGTCGTTCTCATAGCCGATCCAGATGGGGATCTCGCCCTTGAGGAACTGGGCGTAGGGGGTGGTGCCCACGGTACGCAGCACGTTGCCGGACTTGGAGAGCTTGCCCAGATACTCGATGCCGGGTTGCACGTTGTCCATGTCGCCGCCATTGGCGAACGCGGCGGCAAAGGTCAGCACCTGCCCCTGTCCGGTGGAGCGGGGGTCCAGGTACACGACGGAGTTCTTGTATTCTTCCTTGAGCAGGTCGCTCCACTTGGTGGGTATGTTCTTCACCAGCTTGGTGTTCACCAGGAAGGCGATGTTCAGGGTGTGGATGGTGAACCATTCGCCCTCTGGGTGCTTGAAGGCGTCTGGCAGTTTTTCGAAGTTCACGGGCTTGAAGCCCTCCACCAGCCCCTTGGCCGAGGCATCCAGAGCGGAGGCCGCGAAGTAGTATGCGGTATCGGCCTGGGGCCGGTTCTTGGACTTGTCCAGGGTCACCACTGTGGCGGCGGAGCCCAGGTCATTGTAGACCATCTCCACTTCGGGGTAGCGGGTCTTGAAGTTCTTGAACTGGGCCTTCCAGTTGGCCCAGGTGGGGCCGGTGTCAAAGGAGACCACCAGGCCCTCCTTTGTGGCGGCTTCGTACAGGGCCTTCTCGCCCTCGTACAGTTCAGGGCCCTCAAAGGCCATGGCCATGTTGGCCACGGTGAGCACGAGAGCGGCGGCGAGCAGTGCGCGTAACGACTTCTTGAACATGACACACCTCCATGCGAGTGAAATAACGGGGTTATGATTTGGGTAGCAGCCTTATTGCCTCTGATGGAATCGAGACGAAACCGATATCGCCTCGAAAATTCGTTTCGCCCTGGATCACGCTCTTGGTTCCGTCCACCTGGATGTCGTAGCGGCGGACCGCTCCAAGAAACCTGTCCCGGATAAGGGGGCCGAACTTCACGTTCTCGGCCGTGCGCGCCTCCACCCCGCTCAAGGGGCGTACCCGCTCCGGCCTGACCAGCACGTGCACCTCCTGGCCAAGGGCTTGGTCCCCGGTGTCGCATTGCAGGTCGCCTATGTCGCAGCGCACCGTGTCCCTCTCCGTGATGCGCCCCCTCCAGATGTTGGCCTGCCCCACAAAGCTGGCGACGCTGCAGGTTGAGGGCGCGTCGTACAGCTCGCGCGGCGTGGCGATCTGCACCAGGCGGCCGTTTTCCATCACCGCCACGCGGGAGGCCATGGACAGGGCCTCCTCCTGATCGTGGGTCACATGGAGGGCTGCGATGTCCGCCTGTTTCTGTACGCGGGTGATCTCGTCGCGCATGTTGGCGCGCAGGGAGGCGTCCAGGGCGGAGAGGGGCTCGTCCAGCAGCAGTCCCCGTGGTTCGAACACCAGGGCCCTGGCCAGCGCAACGCGCTGCTGCTGCCCCCCGGAGAGAGTGCAGGGCATGCGCTCCTCCAGCCCCTGGAGGTTGACCATGGACAGTGCCTGGAAAGCCCGCTGCTTGCGTAGTTCGGGCTTCAGACCGCGCACCTTCAGAGGGTAGGCCACGTTCTTCCACACGTTCATGTGCTGGAACAGGGCGTAGGACTGGAACACCAGTCCCAGGTCGCGTTTGCGCGGAGGGGTCTGGGTGACGTCCTGATCGTTGATGAAGATGCGCCCCTTGCTTGGGGTGAGAAAACCGGCCAGCAGCTTGAGCAGGGTGGTCTTGCCGGAACCGCTGGCGCCGATGACCGCAACCAGCTCTCCCTGGCCGATCTCCAGGGAGATGTCGAAGATTCCGGCGGTGCTGCCGGGGTAGGTGAAACCGACGTTGTCGAATCTGATGCTCATGACTGGGGCTCCCGGCTCATGTGTGTTGAGCGCGCGGTGAGCGCGCCGCCCGTTGCCGCGGCGATTGCCAGGAGCAGCAGGATCACCGTGGCGGCGCAGGCGAATCCGGTGGCGCCGTAAAAGGCTTGCAGCAGAACCACAGGGTATGTGCGGGTGAGAAAGCCGCTCACCAGGTTGGAGAGCTGGAATTCGCCGATTGAAATTGCCGAGACCATTATCAGGCCGGAGAGCAGGCTGTGGCGCAGGGAAGGGACCACGATGTCGCAGAAGCGCCGGGCAAACCCCGCGCCCATGCTCTCCGCGGCCAGCTCCACCTCGGCCAGACCCAGATTGTTCATGTCCGCCACCAGGGTGTGCAGCAGATAGGGGAGGGTCAGCACTATGTGTGCGGCGATGAGCAACCACTGGCTCCCGAGCCAGGGGAGGGTGTCGCTGGAGAACACCAGGATGAAGCCGAAGGCCAGCACCAGCTCGGGCACGGCGATGGGCAGCAGGGTGATGACTCGAGCGGCGGCGCTGACGCCCTTGTTCGCGGTGGCGTATATGGCATAGGCAAGGGGCAGGCAAATAAGCACGTCCGCCACGCAGACAGCCAGCACCACCCGCAGACTGGTGAGAAACGCCCGCCGGAAGCTGGGATCTGTGCCCACCTCCATGTACCAGCGCCCGGTGAAGCCCGAGGGCAGCAGTGAGTTGGTCCACGCCTCCCCGAAGGACCCTACCACCAGCAGGACCATGGGCAGCGCGAGGTAGGCGAGATAGATAAAGTACACAAGGCGCACGGCATGCTCCTCTCATGCTATTGATGATGCGTCTGGCGATCGGCAGATGGAATCGCCAGAGCTGGTCATGTCTCAAAGGCAACATGCATGTTGACTATTGCGCCAGGGTTGCTGTTGCGTGTTCGTTTTGTGACAAAGACGTGTACTTTTGGAGGGGAATGTTGAATTTTAAGGTAATACATTGTTATGATAAAAGATATTTGTAGGGTTGGATGATCCGGTTTTTGAGATTTTCATTGTCCGCAGGCATGGTCAATCGTGGTATGATTTTGTGAATTGCATGAAATTATAAGAGGATATTGCGATCATGACGGAAATGTCGAATAAATGTCTTAAATCGGACATAATGTCTGTTTATAGACATTGGACCGGATTCAAGGATCGAAGTGCAGGATCCCGGCATGAATACATTTTTTGACGACAAGAAATAAAAGGACCACCAATGAAGCTCTCTACCCCCTGGACATCAGACGTGAAAAACACGGATCAGCGCCTGGGAAACCAGGCCGGAGCCGGGCTGGAAGCTCTCAATGCGCGGCAGCGGGACATAGTGGGGCTCATCATGTCCAAGGGCTTTGCCACGGTGGATGACCTCGCCAGGCAGTATTCGGTTTCCACGCAAACAATCCGCCGTGATATCACCATGCTCTCCGAGATGCAGATCGTTCAACGATTTCGGGGGGGCGCGGGCAGGGTCGGCAGAACCGTGCGCCTGGGGTATGCCAAAAAGTCCGTGAACAACCTGGAGAGCAAGCAGCGCATCGGCCGGGCCATTGCCGCCGCAATTCCGGACGGCTCCTCCGTGTTCCTGGACATGGGCACCACGGTGGAGGCGGTGGCAAGCGCCCTGGCCTCCAAGGAGCGTCTGCGCGTGATCACCTACAGCATGCCCGCGGCCATGCACTTGGCGGGGCGCGGCAACATCGACCTCTTTGTCACGGGGGGCGTGTCGCGCTCCGCGGACGGCTCCCTGGTGGGAGATGTGGCCCTGCGCGCCCTCAGCCAGTTCAAGGTGGACTTCGGCGTACTTGGCCTCTCTGGCTTCGACACGGACGGTGCGCTGCTGGATTTTGACATGGAAAAGGTGGCGCTCAAGCGGGCGGTGATCGAACACTCCGAGTCCGTATTCGTGGCCGTGGACTCCAGCAAGTTCTCGCGCAAGGCCACCACGCGGGTAGCGCCGCTCTCCTCGGCTGGGGTGATTTTCTCGGAGGCGGCGCCCGAAACCCGCCTCAAGGACCTATTCACTGCCGAAGGCGTGCGCCTCGTAATCTGCGATTAGGTGCGGTAAATATACATTGCCAGCGGGGGGGGCGTTTGAATAATTACGCCCCTCTCGCTCCCTTACTGAATTCCAATGCCCGGACCGGGTCATGATCTTTTCAAGCATCCGGTGGCGATTCCCGGGAAATTTATCATATCCGATTCCTTGTGCCGGGGCAGCGATGTCTGATAATGGCCAGGAAAATGGTCTTTTCCCCTTGAAAGTGGCGATGATCAGCCATGAGGGGGCTTTTGTCTTTTTCGGGAAGAACGCCGCCGCGGGCGGTTCTGTGAACAATGCCCTCGAATCAGCCGGGGGAAAAGGAACAGGTCTTACCATGAAAAGAAGATGCGCGATCACATGTCTTGTCTGCCTTGTCCTCGGACTTGCGATTACGGCCATGTCAGCCGGAGCGGTCGAAGATTATGAAAAACCACCGATGTTGCAGGCCTCCAAGTTGCTTTCCAAGGATGTACTCAAGGGGAAGCTGCACACTGTCGAGGAGAACGTGCAGAACGACGGCTACCTGAACACCTATACCATCACCTCGCCCCTTGGCACGTTCAAGGCCGTTGGGACGCCGCTGCTCCACACCCGGATCCACGAGATCTATGCCATGGATGCCATGGACAAGGTGAATCTGGGCGAGGAATTCGGCAATTCCGTGGTGGATGGCGGAAAGCGCTTTGTAAAGGGGGTGGGGAGCCTGTTCCGCGACCCCCTGGGCTCCCTGGAGAAGGCTTCCTCGGGTGTGGCCAAGGCCTTTGGCCGCGCCGAGGAAAGCCTGATGGAGAGCAGCGCCAGCGACCAGGAGGACAGCGGCGCGCAGAGACTCATCGGGTTTTCAAAGACCAAGCGGGACTATGCGGCCAAGTTCAAGGTGGACCCGTATTCCACCAATGACGCCATGCAGGAGCGTTTGGACAAGATCTCCTGGGCCGGATATTCCGGGGGCGTGGGCTTCGGCGCGGTGAGTTTCGTGCTGCCGGGCACGGCGGCCATGGCCTTTTCCGTGGTGCGGGGCGCCGAGACACTCAAGGACGTGGACCTCACAGTGGCGCCCGCGGACATGCGCAAGGCGAACAGGGAAAAGCTCATTCGCATGGGCGTGACCGAGGACGTGGCCAAGCTGTTCATCAACAACACCGTGTTTTCCCCTTCGCAGCAGTCCTACCTGGTGTCGGCCCTGGACAAGTGCCAGGGGGTGGACAACCGCCAGGCGTTCGTGACCTTTGCCGTGGCCACCCATAATCAGGACGTTGCCCTGTTTCGTCAGAACATGGCCATCATGTACATGGACTTTCATCTGAAGCACGGCAAGCTCGCCGGATTCATTACCGTGGACAAGTTCGTGGCCGCAAAAACGGCTGCCGGCGAACTGCTTGTCTGCTTCCCCCTGGACTATGCCATCTGGTCCTCCTCCACCGAGGCGGTCATGCGCTCATACGATGCGCGTGTGAAGGAGCTGGGATTCAAGAAGAAACGCATTCGCCTCACAGGCTCCCTGAGCCCCGTGGCCAGAAAGAGGTTGCAGGCCGCGGGCTGGGTGGTCGAGGAGAAGCAATAATCTTGTTGAGTTCAGACGTTAATCCGGTTGAGATACCAGGTATCCGGCTTCGCTGGGCCGTTGAAGTTCCCATTTCCGGTTTTTGATTGCCTGACATCGGCATAACCGTTCTGAACTCCGGCACTGGAGGGGGCGACAGAAGTCGCCTCCTCCAGTGTTAGACATTACCGCCCGCTACATCCCCCTCCTTTGGTGGCCAACTCCCTGTCCGGACACATACTTTATCAAGTATTAAGCTTGAATAACTCAAGAAGTTTCATGTTTTCCAGGTATAATACCTGTTCGCCGGTCTTTGATAGCCCTGGATGAAACTAGGTGAAGGTAGTCCATGTCTTGGAACTTGAAACAGGGGGTTATGAATATTATATTGTTTCATAATATGAAAACTCATCTTGTAATATGAGATTTTGTTGACGCCTTGGCAGGTGATTCATATTTTGAACCCGCTGCAAGGGTCATGTTCCATCAGACCACGAGGACAAGCGGCATCCTTACCAACTCATGAACCCGATCAAGCCGTCGGACATTCCGCCGAACGGCCAAACCCGTGCATCTCCCCGTCCCGAAAGAGACTTGATGGCGAATGTTCATTCGGGGTGCGATGGACGGCACGTGTCAATTCCGGGCCCAAACCCTGGTATCCGCCGAGTGAGAGGGCCCGTAACGTCAATAGGGTTTGGAGGATTCCCATGAGAAAGGTTCTATTGTGCGTCTTGATGCTTAGTGTAGTGGTAGGCCTGGGGGCCGTGTGCGAGGCGAAAATGGCCATGAAATTGGGCCATTACGCGAACGCTGAGCACGCGGGAAACAAGGCCGCGCAGATGTTCGCCGAAGGCGTGGAGAAGCGCACCAACGGCGAAATCTCAGTGGAGCTCTATCCCAACAATGAGCTCGGAAACCCGCCCGAAGTGCTGGAACAGAACGTTCTGGGCGTCATCGACATGAGCCTCCCCACCCAGGGACAGCTTGCCAAGTACTCCAAGAAGTTCGGATGCGTCATGCTGCCGTTCGCCTACAGCGGATATGACCAAGCGTACAAGGTGCTGGACGGCCCCTTCATCGAATGGGCCGGCAAGGACCTGGAAAACGCGGGGCTCGTGTTCCTGGCCAACTGGGAGTGGGGGTTCCGCAACCTTACCAACAGCGTGCGCCCCGTGAATACCCCCGACGATGTCAAGGGCCTGAAGATCCGCACACCCCCCGAGCTCTCCAACCAATCAGCCATGGAAGCCCTGGGCGCCACGGTGCAGACCATCCAGTTCTCCGAGCTGCCCATGGCCCTGAAGCAGGGTGTGGTAGACGGCCAGGAAAACCCGGTCAGCGTCATCTACTCCTTCAAGATCTATGAAACACAGAAGTATCTCGCCATGACCGGCCATACCTACAACTCCATGGTCCATGTCATGAGCAAAAAATCCTGGGACAAGCTCACCCCGGAGCAGCAGGCCATCGTGCGCGAGGAGAGCAAGAAGGCCGGCGACTTCATGCGCAAGACACTGCGTGACGCCGAGTCGGACCAGATCAAGAAGCTGGAGGAGCTGGGCATGGAAGTGACCTTCCCGGACGTCTCCCTGTTCAAAGCCAAGATGGCTCCGGCCTATGAGCGTATGAAGGCTTCCGTGGGTGAAGAAAATCTGGCCTACTTTTTGAAGATTCTTGAAGAAACCAAATAGTTGAAGCCGGGAGGCCCTTGCCGAGGGCATCCCGGAATAGACTCGATAGCTCCTCGAAGGGTTTGATCCGGCAGCGCCCATTCGCTTCATGCCGGGGCGGATGGGCGCCCCCGCCGGATCTGCTGCCCGGGAGAATGCCGAATGACCACGCTGGCAATTTTCTGCACGCTTATCGCCCTCATAATGCTCGGGGTCCCTGTGGCGGTGGCCATGGGGCTCACGGCCATCGGAGCCTTTCTGGCAATGGGGCAGGTTGACATCCTCACCATGGTGGCGCAGCGCATGTACGCCTCCACCACGTCCTTCACGCTCCTGGCCATACCGTTCTTCATCCTGGCCGGAAACATCATGAACACCGGTGGCATCACCGAGCGCATCTTCCGGTTCGCCCGGGCCCTGGTCGGGCATATCTGGGGCGGACTCGGGCAGGTGAACGTCATCGCCAGCATCATTTTTTCGGGCATGTCCGGCGCAGCGGTTGCGGATGCGGCCGGTCTGGGCATGATCGAGATGAAGGCCATGAAGGACAACGGCTACGACTGGCGCTTTTCCGCGGCCATCACCGCCGCGTCCTCCACCATAGGGCCGGTCATCCCGCCCAGCATTCCCCTGGTCATCTACGGGTTTCTCACCGAGATCTCAGTGGGGCGCCTGTTTCTTGCGGGCGTTATCCCTGGCGCGCTCATGGGCCTGGCTCTGATGATCGCGGTTTACTTTGTTTCACGGCACAGGAACTATCCTCGGGATAAGCGCGCGCCAATCAGGGAGATTTGGGATAGCGGCAGGAAGGCGGCGCTGCCCCTGCTTACGCCGGTCATCATCGTGGGGGGCATTCTCAGCGGGCAGTTCACGCCCACCGAGGCATCGGTGGTTGCCTGCGTGTACGCCCTGGTTCTTGGTCTGGCGGTGTACAGGAGCATACGCTTCAGGGACCTGCCCTCCATCTTCTGGAACACCCTGACCCACACCATAAGGATAATGTTCATCATCGCCTCGGCCGGGTTCTTCGGCTGGCTGCTGATCCTGCACAGGATTCCGGTGCAGGTGATCAACAGCCTGGCCGCGCTCAGCGACAACGCCTCGGTGGTCATGCTGATCATCATATTCATCCTGCTGGTGTTCGGGTGCTTTCTCGAAGGCATTGCCGTGCTGCTCATCACCATCCCCATCTTCCACAAGCTCATCATTCATTACTCCATCGACCCGGTGCAGTTCGGCGTGGTCATGACCCTGGCGTCCATGATCGGTCTGCTGACGCCCCCGGTGGGTATGTGTCTCTATGCGGTGTCGAGCATAACGAACCTGTGCATCGGCGAGCTTACCAAGGAGATGTGGCCTTATCTGCTGGGGATTTTCCTTGTCCTGCTGGTGGTGGCCTTCATTCCCCAGGTGACCCTTTGGCTGCCCAACCTCTTGATGGGGCAATAGACATGGTTAACGAGTGTTTTTCACCCTGTACGCCCCCCGAACCTTCCGATGGAAAGGGCGCGACGACGAGATTGGCGGTCTGGGATCGGGCTCTGGTGTTCGTTCTGCGGTGCGTTTGTGTGACCTGTTTCGCCCTGCTGCTCCTGATCCTGGCGGGAAATGTGTTCGTGCGGTTCTTCCCGGTGGTGGCGTTCTTCTGGTTCGACGAGATCGTGGAGTGGCTTTTCGCCTGGATGGTCTTTTTCGGGGCGGCCGCTCTCTGGGCCAGGGACGAGCATTTTCGCCTGGAGTGGATCAACGACAAGATCAAGGGAACCCGGCCCGGGCATCTGGTGGCCGCCTTTGTGGAAGTGCTCTCGCTGCTCTTCGTCGCCATATTCTTCTACGAGGCCCTTTGCCTGACAGTGCTGGCAAGGGACTGGACTCCGGTATTCAACATGCCGCGGCGCTGTCTGTACGTCTGCATGCCCATTTCCGGTTTGATCATGGTGGGCTACTCGGTGCGCAATGTGCTGCGGGAGGTGAGGGCCTTCGGAAGGGTGAGGCGTTCAGCTCAAGGGTGAAACCCTTTTGAGCCGGAAATGTCGTTTTGGCGGACTAAAACGCAACCAACAAAAGTTCCATAATATGAAATTTAGATTTATATGTTGAAATTATTTTGACTGGGACCCGGTGCCGGACTAGAAATACACTCATTAATATGGACATGCCGGTTCATGCTTCGGTGCCGCGGTCGATCAAAACCAGGACAATGCGGACACGCCATGGTCAATTCCTTTGAACGCACCGACATAGTCGCCCTGGGCGAACCCCTGATGGAGCTTTCCGCCCTGGAACGAGGCGGCCTGGACACCGTGAGCCACTTTCTTGCGGGCTACGGGGGCGATGCGGCGAACTTCGCGGTGGCGGCCCGCCGTTGCGGCGCTTCCGTGGGTATCATGACCCGGCTGGGGGATGATCAGTTCGGCCAGGCCTTCATGACCCTGTGGGAAGAGGAGGGCATCGACACTTCCCTGGTGGAGCGCGACGAGACCGCGCCCACCGGCCTGTACCTCATTGCCAGAAATCCCGGCCGTCACGACTTCACATACTACCGGGCCGGCTCGGCGGCCTCGGCCCTTTCGCCTCGTACATTATCCTACGAGGTGATCCGGGGCGCCGGACTGCTGCACGTCACGGGAGTCACCCAGGGCATCTCGACCAGCGCCTGCGACGCGGCCTTCGCGGCTATGGAGGCCGCCAGGGAAGCCGGAGTTCTGGTCTCCTACGACCTCAATTACCGCCCCAACCTGTGGCCCTTGGCCCGGGCCAGGGCAATCATCCACGCTTCCATCGCCATGGCGGACATTGCGCTGCCCAGTGTGGAGGAGGCCGAGATGATGCTGGGGTTGAGCGATCCGGTGCGGATCGTGAACCGCTATCTGGAATTGGGCGCCGGAACCGTTGCGTTGAAGCTTGGAAAAGGGGGGGCGCTCATAGCCAACAGAGAGCGCATGTTGAGCATACCGGGTATCGAGGTGGAGGCCGTGGATACCTCGGGCGCCGGGGACACATTCGCCGGGGCTTTTGCCACGGCATTTCTCGAGGGACGCTCTCTCGACTGGTGCGGACGTTTCGCGGTGGCGGCGGCGGGCCTGAGCACCAAGGGGCTTGGTTGCGTGGGGCCCATACCGCGCCGCGAGGAAATACTGTCTCACATGCAAAACGGATCGGAGGTTTGTTCAGGGGAATAGTTCAGTCATATTTAACAATTCAATGAACGGACCATCGTGGGCGCAGGGCTCGCGGGGGTTCACGCCTCATGCCGACGAGGCATGTGGTGGCACCGTTTATCAGTGAATTGGAGGGAATTATGTACAAGCGCATCATCGTGGCCATGTTCGCTCTGGCATTACTTCTCGGTGGGCTGGTGTCCATGGCCCAGGCCGCCGGTGAGTTTGTCTTCAAGTATGCCAACACCCAGTCGGAGAATCACCCCCGCAGCAAATCCATGGTGTATTTCAAGGAGCAGCTGGAGAAAAAATCCGGGGGCAAGATCAAGGTCGAACTGTACCTGTCCGGAACCCTGGGCAAGGAGGCCGAAGTGCTCGAGATGGTCAAGCTCGGCAATCTGCAGGGCTGCCGCGGCGGTCTGTTCGAGCGCGCCAACAAGAAGTACCTGATGTATACGCTGCCCTTCATGTTCGCCAACGCCGAGCAGGTGGTCAAGGTCATGAACAGCGACCTGGGCCAGGAGATCAACAAGGGCGCCATGGCCAACGGGTTCTACATCCCGGCCACGGGCGTCGCCGGTGGCATGCGCCAGCCCACCAACAAGGTCCGCCCCATCAAGAACGTGGAGGACATCAAGGGCCTGAAGTTGCGCACCCCGCCCATCGACGTGACCATCCGCACCTTCAAGCAGCTGGGCGCCAACCCGCAGCAGGTGCCCTACACCGAGACCTATATGGCCCTGAAGACCGGCGTGGTCGACGGCCAGGAGAACCCCTTCTCCAACTGCGTGGACATGAAGTTCTACGAAGTGCAGAAGTATCTCTCCGTGCTCAACTGGCAGGTGCACCCCGATCCCTTCTATGTGAACCCCGACTGGTACAAGGCTCTTCCCGACGACCTGAAGAAGGTCTTTGACGAGGTTGCTGTTGATACCATGCTGTACAGCAACAAGATCTGGCTGGCCTCCGAGGACGGATACCGCGCCCAACTGGAAGACAAGCTCGCCATCAACGAGATCGACGACGCTGCGCGCGCCGGTTTCGTGGAAGCCGTGAAGCCCGTGTGGCAGTACTATGTGGATGATGGCGCCTTTACCTGGGACGACATCAACCGCGCCCTGGAAATCGCCAAGAACTGACGATTGGAGCGAACAACCGCGCGCGGTAGCCTCCCGCGCGCGGTGAAACCATCCGGAGCGACCATGCGTTGGTTCGATCTGTTCGAGGGCGGGCTCAACTGGATTCTTGAGAGTCTGATCACCGTCTTCTTCCTGTTCATATTCATCCTCACCGGACTCCTCGTGATCATGCGCTACGGGTTCAATTCGTCCATCATCTGGGGCAGCGAGGCCATGAACTACATGTTCATCTACACCACGGCCCTGGGCGCCGCCGTGGCCGTGGGCAAGAACACGCACATCAAGATCAGCTGTTTCAAGGATCTCGCCAAAGGGCGGATGCACAGTTTCATCAGCATCGTAAACTACGCCCTCATCGGCGGAATCAACGCTGTGCTCGGGTGGTTCAGCCTTCCCTGGATCGCGTCCGCCGGTTCCTTCGAGTCCCCGGTCATGCGGATCCCCATGTGGACGGTGCAGATCGTGGTGCCCTTGGGCTGCGGCCTGGCATGTCTCTACTGCGTGATGCACATTGTGCGTATCATCGCCGTTGGCGAGGACAAGGGGGGCGAGGCATGCTGATACTGCTCTCGAGCCTTGCCGTGTGTTTGCTGCTGGGCGTGCCCATCGCCTACTCCCTGGGTCTGTCCAGCTTCCTGTATTTCCTGGTCGTGCATCCCGAATTGCTGACCGTGCTGCCGCAGCGCTTGTTCGCGGGCATGGACTCCTATGCCATGATCGCCCTGCCCCTGTTCATCCTTATGGGGCTGTTGATGAACTCAGGCGGGGTCACCAGCCGACTCATCGATTTCAGCATGCTCTTTGTGGGTCGTTTCCGCGGGGGGCTGGGCGCGGTGAACGTGCTGGCAAGCATGATCTTCGGCGGCATCTCCGGGTCCTCGGTATCTGACACGGCCTCTGTGGGCGCGGTCCTCATTCCGGAGATGGTCAAGAAGGGGTATACTCCTCAGTTTTCCAGCGGCATTACCGTGGCCTCCTCCACCATGGGCATGATTATCCCTCCCAGCGTGCCCATGATTATTTACGCTTTGGTTTCCGAGGAATCCGTGGGGCAGTTGTTCATGGGCAGCCTCATCCCGGGCGTCATGATCGGCGCGCTCATGCTCGCCATCACGCTCATCTACTCCCATCTCAAGCGCTACCCCAAGGAGGAGGTGACGCTGACCACCTCCCAGAAGTTCGACCGGGTCAAGAAGTCCATCCTGGCCATCATCATGCCGGTGTTCGTGGTGGGCGCGGTGGTTTTCGGCGTTGCCACGGCCACGGAATCCGCCGGGGTGGGGGCCTTGTACGCACTGGTGGTGGGCCTGTGCATCATCCGCGAGCTGAAGCTCAAGGAGATCCCCGCGTTGCTGAAGAGCTCCATCTCCACCAGCGCCAACGTCATGATCATCATCGCCCTTTCGCAGCTGTACATCTGGATCCTGGCCCTTGAGCGGGTGCCCCAGGGCGTGGCCGCCTTCGTCTCGGGCCTGGATATGGCGCCGGTGGCCATGCTCTTGGTGCTGGACCTCATCATCATTGTCACCGGAACCTTCGTTGACGTGAGTCCGGCCATTCTGCTGCTCACGCCAGTGTTTCTTCCGGCGGCAAAGGCCGTAGGCGTGGACGGCATCCAGTTCGGCGCTATCCTGATCTCCGGCCTGGCGGTGGGGCTGGTGACGCCGCCGGTGGGCATGTGCCTCAACGTGGCCTCGGCCATCAGCAAGCTGGGAATAGGGACCATATTTCTTGCGGCCGCTCCGTTCCTGCTGGCGAACCTCATCGTCCTGATTGCCATCACCTTTTTCCCGCAGCTCACCTTGTGGCTGCCGTCCCTGTTCTATTGACGGGGTGCTGGAAGCGGACGAAGCGGACACAGTCAAATTTCGATTGCAACAGGTAGGGCATTCGAGAAGACAATCCTTGAAAAACGGTTATTGGAACTACGAAAGATTCGCGACAGACGCGCACGCCACGTGCGGGTGAGCGGCCCTCCTGTCAGGAGAAGCCGCCCGAAACCCATGAAGGAGCAACAACATGGAAGTACGTCACGCAGTACATCCCGAACATGCGGCCGCCATGGACACGGCATCGCTGCGCAAGCATTTCCTTATCGAGGACCTGTTCACCGGCGCTGGAGCCAAACTTGTCTACAGCTTTTATGACCGCCTCATCGTGGGGGGCGCCAAACCCGTCTCGCCCCTCCGGCTCACCGCCGACCCGAGCATTATCGGCGCGGACTACCTGCTGGAGCGGCGCGAGATGGGCGTCATCAACATCGGCGGGCCTGGCGCCATCACCGTGGACGGCACCGACTACGCTATGGCCCCCCGCGATGGTCTGTACATCGGCAAGGGCTCCAAGGACATCGTGTTCACCAGCGACGATGCGGACAAACCGTCGCTTTTCTACATCCTCAGCGCGCCGGCCCACTCAGTGTACCCCACAACCAAGGCGAGCTTTGCCGAGGCCGAACCCGTGACCCTGGGGGAAGCCGAGAACAGCAACCGCCGTACCATCCGCAAGTATTTCCACCCGGCCGGGGTGCCCACCTGCCAACTGGTCATGGGTATGACCACCCTTGAGACCGGCAGCGTGTGGAACACCATGCCCCCGCACTCTCATCGCAGGCGCATGGAGGCCTATATCTATTTCGACATGGCCCCTGACGGCCTGGTGTTTCATTTCATGGGTGAAAAGGATGAAACCAGGCATCTGGTGGTGCGGGAAGGGCAGGCCGTGCTCTCACCCAGCTGGTCCATCCATGCGGGAGCCGGAGTTGGGTCCTACACCTTCATCTGGGGCATGGCCGGCGAAAATCAGACCTTCACGGACATGGATCACATTGCCATGGCCGATTTGAAGTAGGGGGGTGTCATGATTCTCGATGAATTTAAATTAGATGGTAAGGTGGCCATAGTCACCGGCTGCAACCGGGGGCTGGGCAAGGCCATTGCCCTGGGGATGGCCGAGGCCGGGGCTGACGTCGCGGGCGTTTACAACTCCACGTCCAAAGGCGTGGCCGAGGAGATCCAGGCACTGGGGCGCAGGTTTGTGGGCGTACAGGCCGACCTTACCGATCCCTCCACCGTGGAGGGCATTGTGGAGAAGGCCGTTGCCGAGCTGGGGCGCGTGGACATCCTGGTGAACAACGCCGGAATCATCCGCCGCAACGAGGCTCTGGACTTCACCGAGGCGGACTGGGACCAGGTCATGAACATCAACCTGAAGAGCCTGTTCTTCCTCAGCCAGGCCGCTGCCCGGCAGATGGTGAAACAGGACCAGGGTGGCAAGATCATCAACGTGGCGTCCCTGCTTTCATTTCAGGGGGGCATCCGCGTCAGCTCCTACACCGCGTCCAAGAGCGGGGTCATGGGCCTGACCAGGCTGCTGGCCAACGAGCTGGCGCCCAAGGGGATCCAGGTCAACGCCATCGCGCCCGGATACATGGCCACGGACAACACCGAGGCCCTGCGGGCGGACAAGGACCGCAACCGGCAGATACTGGAGCGCATACCCGCGGGGCGTTGGGGCGATCCCGCAGATCTCAAAGGGTGCGCCGTGTTCCTCGCGTCCAAGGCGTCGGATTACGTGACCGGCTACACAGTGGCTGTTGACGGTGGCTGGCTGGCAAGGTAACTAGCTGGAATAGGTAATATTTGCAAAGACACTTTGCGAGGGGGCAACCCTTTGAAAAGGGTTCTCCCCCTCGCGCTCCCCCTTCCTAAACTTTACCATAAAGGGAGTTATGGAAGGGAATTTCCCCGGCAACCGGATAACAAGAGTGCCGACAGGAACAAGAATCAGCATGTCAGTTCAAACTCTCGACCGCGCTTTCGATATCGTGGAACTGCTCTCCAGAGAGCCGCAGGGGCTGAACCTCACGGTCATCGCCACGAAGGTGGGGTTGAACAAGAGCACCACCCACCGGATTCTGGCCTCGCTGCAGGACCGGGGCTATGTGGAGAAGCACGAGGAGGGCAAGATATACCGCCTGGGGCTCCAGTTCATCGAGCTTTCCAGTGCGTATCTTAACAGCCTCGAGCTGAAGACCGAGGCCGAGCCCATTCTTTTGCAGCTCTCTCGCCAGACAGGGCAGACCGTGTTCATGGCCATCATGCAGGACACCGATGTTGTCTACATCGACAAAGTGGAGGCCTTCAACAGCCTGAGGCGATACAAGATCATCGGCCAGCGCCGCCCCCTGCACTGTACGTCCCTGGGCAAGGCGCTGCTCACCGGGCTTACCGATGCCCAGATCGAGCGGCTTTATGGCAACGGCGAGTTCGAGAAGCTCACTGAGTACACCATCGACAACATCCATGACCTGCTCAAGGAGGTCGAACTCACCCGGCGGCGCGGCTGGGCTCATGACAATCGTGAGAACGAGATCGGCACCATGTGCGTGGGCGCCCCCATCTATGACTACCGTAATATGGTGGTGGCGGCCGTGAGCGTGGCCTGGGAGACCGAGGTCATGGTCAACCCCGAGATCAAGCGAATTGCCGCCCTCGCAGTGGAGGCAACCCAGGAGATTTCGCGGCGCATGGGGTACCGCTGGAACTCCAACTCCTCGGGCGCCCTCGGGATGGAGTGAGGCTGATCATGAAGGACATTTTGAGCCGTCTGAGAGCGGTGGGCGTGACTCCCGTGGCGGCATTGCCCGAGGTGGAGCACGCCGAGCCCATGGCCGAGGCGCTCATGCGCGGGGGACTGCCCGTGGCCGAGGTCACCTTTCGCACCGATGCCGCTGCCGAGTCCATTGGCCGCATCAGGAAGGCCCAGCCCGACATGCTGGTGGGAGCCGGAACAGTGCTCACCACGCAACAGGCCGACGCTGCCCTGGAGGCTGGCGCGGAGTTCATCGTGGCCCCGGGCTTCGACCCGGTGCTGGTGGACTACTGCTTGGGGCGGAACGTGCCGGTGATCCCGGGCGTATGCACAGCCAGTGAACTCACCCAGGCCGTGCTCAGGGAGCTGCCGGCAGTGAAGTTTTTCCCGGCCCAGTCCATGGGGGGGGTGTCGACCCTGAAATCACTGGCCGCTCCCTTCCCGCCCATGGAGTTCATGGTCACAGGCGGGGTATCCCAGGAAAACATGGCCTCCTGGCTGGCCTGGGAGCCAGTCATGACCGTGGGAGGCAGTTGGATGGTCAAGAAAAGCCTGCTGGCCGACAAGGACTATGACCGCGTGGCCGAACTGGCGGCCGAAGCCGTGCGGCTTGCCCGGGAGGCGCGGTCGAACCGGTAGCGGAACAGATTCAGATATTACTGCGATCACAAAATGTTTTAGGAAACGTGGCTATTGCCTTTGTTCCGTAACATGGAAAGAATCGAACAAACAGCTTTCCGAGGGGAGAACCTTTCTTCAGAGCGGTAGCCGTTAGGCGCGGTCGTTTCGTGCCTTACGGATGGCGACAGCAGCGATAAGGTTTCCCCTGGTAAATCTTGCTGAGCTAAGGCGATAACCATATTAGGAAAAGTCTTGTAGCTCAAAGAAATAGGTACGGACCCGCGGAAGGCGGGGCCAGCGGCGAAGTCGCCGGGGTGCGGTGTCCATTATTTCGCATTCCAAGTAATAGTAAATCGATTCTGACAGGGCCCGTAGTCTCGCTACGGGCTTTTTTCATTAATACTGAAAGCACAAAATGTTAAATACCTTATAGATCGAAGGCATAAGTACGAAGCCGCCGGAGCGCGGTGAAAATTCCTATGCGCTCCGGGTAATGGAACATTTCAAGCGTTAAGTGCTCTAGGTTCATTGTTGTCGATGGCAGATGAAAGAGTTTTCAATGAGTTATGCTAACTAGAAGCTAGCAGTTTGGAGCAGCAAGTTGAACATGCCACAGTTTCTGAGGAGGATGGGATAACAATGGGTACAAATATGTACTAAGGCTATTTCTGATGGACAAAAATCATTGTATAGGGGATATAGGTAACGATAACCAGTATTTTTTCCAGGGTTCCTCATGTCTAAAGGGAGCCCATGAATCGGAAACCCCGAGGCAGCTGACGATTTTTCAGGGCAAAGGCGAGCGCAATGAAAAAGCTGAATATGTTTTCCTTACGCTTCACTGTGTTGAGCGTTTGTCTTTTTGTGGCCATGTTGACTGCGGGGTTATCTTTGGGGCTCCAGTACCATTTCAGCCGCGGTCTGGCCAAGACCGCGGCTGAAAGCTCCTTTCGCGCCACGGCGGAGAAGATCAGTGAGCGCATGCATACCCTGGACACCCAGAGCGCCAACCTTGTAGGTGTGTTGAGTTTTTTCCCTGAGCTTACTTCCTATCCAGTCGCGGACGCCGAACGTCGGGTCCTGTCGCTTGTGGCAGGTGCCATGGAACAAAATCCCAGCCTCTATTCATTCTACGTGGGGTACGAGAGCGGGGACTTTTTCGAGATTATCAACCTGGAGAGCAGTGAGAACGTCAGAGCGGCCTATGGTGCTGCACCGCACGACAGATGGCTGATCATAAGGATCAAGGAGAGAGGAGGGGAGCGGAGGGAGAATATCGTTTATCTGCAGCAGAATTTCGACGTCCGTACTCGCAGAATGGGAACCACCAGGTATGACCCCAGTAAGCGTCCCTGGTTCACTGAGGCGGTGAGGACACCCGGGATAATCAAGACTGCCCCCTACTTCTTTTCCCTGCTCAAGGCGCCCGGGGTGACATACGCGAAGAGCATGGACCAAGGACAACGGGTGCTGGCCGTGGACATTTCCCTGACAGGAATGTCCAACTTTCTCCAGAAACAGCGGTTCCTGCCCCAAAGCGAAGCTTTCCTGTTCGATGCGGAGGGGAGCATCATTGCCCGGGCATTGGAAAAAGAGGCACATACCCACCACGACAAGGCCACGGGAATAGATCTTACAGAGGAGGAGAGGGGCTTCATTAAAAAGAATCAGGTCATCAGGGCCTCCAACGAGATCGATTGGCCGCCGTTCGATTTTGCACTTAGCGGCAAACCCAGGGGATACTCAATCGACATGCTCGATTTGCTGGCGGAAAAGGCCGGGTTTCACGTGGAATATGTCAACGGGTATTCCTGGGAGGGGCTCGTGGAACTCTTTAAAAAGGGGGACCTTGATCTGCTTCATTCCCTGCTGAAGACACCTGAACGCGAAAAAATGGGTGTGTTCACGAAATCCTATATGCCCATGCCCCAGCGCTTCGTGGTCAGGCGAGGAGTGCCCCTGCCTGAATCCTTTTCCCAGCTGGAGGGCAAAATCGTTGCCATTCCCAAGGGCTGGGCCACTGATCAGTATCTGGAGGAGAATTATCCTGGAATCAAACGCCTGCACGTCCCCTCAACACTGGACGCCATGCGCGCGGTATCCGCAGGCAAGGCCGATGCCACTGTGGATAGCGAACCTGTTCTGCTTTACCTTGCCAAGTCGTATTACCTGGACGATTTGCAGATCGGGGGACATCCCCTGGAGTTGAAGAAGGTCGCAAATCAGAGACTCCATTTCCTGGTGCGCCCTGACAAGGCTGCTTTGGCTGGGATACTGGACAAGGCCTTGATCTCGGTGACTGCGGAAGAGCGGAAACATCTGTTCGATTCATGGTTTGGCGACATCACCGACGATACCTCGGACAACGGGCTGGGAGGAACGGTGCCCCACCGCGAACTGCTGGAGCTTGCCAAGACCGTGGGGGGCGAGGGCGGTCTTCGAGTCATGCACATCCATGGGGAGGAGCACCTGGGGTTTGTCGCGCCAATGAAGTCGATATACGGCACGGACGAGTATCTGGGGTTGATCGTGCCCATGAGTGTGACCATCCGCCCCTATATGGAAAAGATACGGTTCGCCCTCCTGGTGACATGTGGGCTGTTGCTGCTGTTGATTCCTGTGGTCATGTACTGTGCCACCATAATTGTCAGTCCCATCAACGCACTGGTGCATGAAAACGAGAAGGTCAAGCAGCGGCGTTACGACGATGTGGGGGTGGTAAATACAAAAATTACGGAGATTCTCACCCTGTCCCGCTCAATGGTGTCCATGGCCGGTTTCATCAAAGCCCATGAGGAGTCCCTGCGCAGCCTCATGGATTCGTTCATCAGACTCATCGCCACGGCCATTGACCACAAATCACCATACACAGGGGGGCATTGCGCCCGTGTTCCGGAGATCGCCATGATGCTGGCCAAGGCGGCAAGCGACAGTACCAGGGGATCTTTGGCGGAGTTCTTCCTGGAGACCGAGGAGGAGTGGCGGGAGTTCCGTACGGCGGCCTGGTTACACGATTGTGGCAAGGTTACCACACCGGAGCACATAGTGGACAAGGCCACCAAGCTGGAGACCATCTACAACCGTATCCACGAGGTGCGCATGCGCTTCGAGGTGCTGCTGCGCGATGCCGAGATCGACTATTGGCGCGGCCTTGCCCAGGGAGGTCAAATCGAATCCCTGGAGCTGCGCCTGGAGGCCAGACGCCGGGAGCTGAAGGACGACTTCGCCTTCATCGCGGAATGCAATATCGGGGGCGAGTTCATGAGCGAGGACAAGGCCGCCCGGATGCACGAGATCGCCAAAAGAACCTGGGTGCGGTACCTGGATGACCGACTCGGCCTGGGGCACCTGGAACTGCAGCGCTATCCCGAAGGGGTGCCGAACCTGCCCTGCGAGGAGCCGCTGCTGTCCGACAGGCCCGAGCACATTATCCAGCGCCCCGAAAGGGAGGCCCTTGGGCATTCCGGAGGCGGTTTCACAATGAAGATGCCGGACAACCTCTACAATCTTGGTGAGATATACAACCTCTGCATTTCGAGAGGCACGCTCACGGACGAGGACCGCTGCAAGATCAACGAGCACATCGTCACCACCATACGCATGCTCGAGACCCTGCCCTATCCGGAAAACATGACCAGGATACCGGAATATGCGGGAGCGCATCACGAGACCCTCATTGGCACGGGCTACCCCCGGGGGCTCAAGGCCGAGGACCTGACCATTCCGGCCAGGATCATGGCCGTGGCAGACGTGTTCGAGGCGCTCACCGCCTCGGACCGCCCCTACAAGAAAGCCAAGACCCTCAACGAGGCGGTGCGCATCCTCAGTTTCATGGTCAAGGATCAGCACCTGGACGCGGATCTCTTCAGGGTGTTTCTGGAGAGCGGCGTATACCTGGAGTACGCGAAAAAATATCTTCACGTGTCTCAGATGGACGAGGTAAACGTGGCGGCCTACCTGGAAAAACTCGGCTGAGAAGCGGGTACTCCAGCCTCTCGGCCGGGGTACGGGCATACCCATTCGATGGGGGCGGACCGACCCTAGAGCAATTTACGCTTGAAATGCTTATTCAACGGTTGGCAAAGCCTGTCTACAAGCATTTCGCGGCAGGGACTTGCAGGCAAACCCTTGCAATCTGTTTGAATCTTTTCAAAGTTCAAATACGCTAGCGTTTATCAATGCGTGGGGCGTTGTATCCGCCCCATGTCTGCTGGGATACTCCCACCACCATGAATGCGTCGGGATCCACGCGGCTGAGGATGTGTTTCACATCATAAACGCGCGAACGCAGCACCGTGCAGTACAGCAGGGAGCGCTCCGTACCGGAGTACCCCCCTTGGACCCGCCACATGGTCACGCCACGCCGCATTTCATGGATCATGGCGTAGCGGACGGGATCCGGTTTGTCGGTAACGATCATGAGGGTCCGCACCTGACTCGTGCCTTCGAGCACGTAATCCGATGCCATGCCGCACAGGAGCAGGGTAAGGAAGGCCAGCAGGCAGGTTTCCCAGTCAAATACCGCTCCGGCCAGGATCACGATGGTCACATCGGTGAAAAGATACGACTGTGACAGGGGGAAACCGGTCTTGTTGTAAATGATGCGAGCGGGTATGGATGTCCCGCCGATGGTGCCGCCGTAGCGGTATATGAGACCGGTACCAACTCCATAGATCAGGCCCGCGAAGATCGAGGCCAGCAGCTTGTTCTGGGTGACCGGGTAGGAGTCCAGCAAACCGGGCATGAAATTTGTGAAATACTCCGTTGCGAATGAGAACACGATGACCGCAAACACCGATGACGCGAGAAAACGCCAGCGCCCCAGGGTGAAGAATCCAAGCACGAACAAGGGGATGTTGGCCACGAGAAAAAACAGACCCGGTGAAAACCCTGTATAGTGGTGCACGATGAGGCCAAGTCCGGAGACACCGCCTGCGGCCAGGTTGTAAGGCATCTGGAAAAGAACGTAGGCAAAGGCGGCCACGGTGGCTCCCAGAGCGATCCAGCACTGCTGGAGCCCTACCTTGAGACACACCCGCCATGTGGGCATGGACAATTTCTGTTTGACGCTGGCTGGCATTTTCATGATGCGGGGTATCCTGCCAACTTCAACCCGGGCATGCAAGGGGCTTGGCTGTGAGCCGCTGGATTGCGTGGGAAATGCTGACTGATCGTCATGCATCAGGTCGATGCCGCATGCAGGGGCGGGCCGGCGAAGCAGGTTGCGGGGTGCCCTCTTTGGGCCGGAGCTCGGATTCTTTGAATCCGAATCCGGTGTGTCTCACTCCCTGAACTACTCGGTGTGCAGCTCGATGATGAACTTTGTACCCATACCGGGGGTGGATTCCACGCTCATTTTGCCGTCGTGCCCCTTGGTGATGATGAAGTAGGAGACGGAAAGACCCAGCCCGGTGCCCACTCCCGGAGGCTTGGTGGTATAGAAGGGCTCGAATATCCTGCGCCGTACTTCCGGGGGCATGCCCGGGCCGTTGTCTTCCACCTCCAGGCGCACGCCCTGAGGCATCGGGGAAACCCGTATGGCAATCCTCGGGTCCTCCACCTGCGGATTGGCCTCGGCCATTGCCTGGGCCGCGTTGCGCAGCAGGTTCAACAGCACCTGCTCCACCTCTGTTTCCGTACAGAGGATCAAGGGTAAATCATCGCTGATATCCAGGGTCACGTGGATGCGCTTGAAGTCGAACCTCTTTTTCAGGTCATAGTCGCTTTGGGCAAGGGCGAGGGCCTTGTTCACTATAGCGGGCAGGTCGCAGGTGGCGCGTTTGGATTCGCTGCGACGGCTGAAGTCCAGTAGATGACGGATGATGTTCGATGCCCGCAGTGCCGCGGTGCGGATATCGTCTATGAAGACATCGAGCTTTCGCGCCCGTATGTATCTGTCCAGGGGCTCGATCTCCAAGCCGACCTCCGCGGCCACTTCCAGGTTCTTCGGAAAATCGACCCGGGTGCGTTGGACGAGATTCTGGGCCGCCTGGAGCACGATGCCCAGGGGATTGTTGATTTCATGGGCGATGCCGGCAGCAATGCCCCCAACAGAAATCATCTTCTCGGTCTGAACCATCATCTCCTGCATTTTTTTGAGTTCGGTGATGTCGCGGGACATGGTGAGCAGATAGGACTTGCCGCCAATGGGGATGGTTCTGGCGGAAAAGGAGTATGTTCCGATGCTGCCGGACTTGTTCATGAAGTCGAGTTCGAGGCTGTCCACGCTGCCGTCGTTGTCGATAATATGAACGACCTGCCTTCTCTGGTCCGCGTCCGCGAACAGCCCCAGTTCGCCCGGCGTCATTCCCAGAACCTCTTCCCGGGAGTACCCCGAGAGGCGTGAAAAGGTTTCGTTGACTTCCACGATTTTCTTGGTTTTCCGATCCAGGAGCATGATCCTGTCCGGCGAGAGGCGGAACAGGGTGGAGAACATCTCCTCTGACTGACGCAATCTGCGAAGGGTCTGCTTCTGGGCTTTGATGTCAATGAAGAAAAGGGCCAGGCTGCCGGGAGAGAAATTGAAGGCATTGATGCTCAGGGCGAAGACGATTTCGGTGCCCTCCTCGCGCAGGTACTCGAAGGACCATGGTTCGGCTCCCCGCGCTATCTCCTTGTAGCGCATGGGGTAGATGGTTCCCTTCAAGACCGGATGGACATCCTCCATAGATCGCTCAAGCATTTCCTCGGGAGTCAAGTTGAACAGATTGTGTGCGGCCTGGTTGGCGGTGGTGATGATCAGGTCGTGTCCGCGAAGCTCGTACATCTCGAAGGCGATGGGAGAGTTCTCGATGAGCAGGCGGTAGCGTTGCTCACTTTGGCGCTGAGCCAACTCGGCTTCGCGGCGTTTCGTCACGTCCTCGATGGTACCGTCCAGGTATGCGGGATCTCCCTGTTCATCGAACTGGAGAGAGACATTGACCACGGTGTGAATAATGCTGCCGTCCTTGCGTCTGAAGTCCATGCCCCTGGTGCAGTTGTCCGGCGACTCCAGCAGAGCGTCAAGGAGCGCCAGTCTTTCCTCCGGCTTGAGATAAAGATCATGGGCCAGGTTGGTGATTGCGGTCAGCATTTCCTCCTTGTTGTCATAGCCGAACATGCGCGCCATGGCCGGGTTGACGTCCAAGAGTCGTCCCTGAAAGGTGGAGCGGTAGATTCCAACAGGCGTGTTGTTGAAGATTGTCCTGTACCTCTCCTCACTTTTTTGCATGGCCAGGACAGCCAGCCTGCGTTCCGTCTCGTCCACGGCAATGGACAGGGTGCATTCCTCTCCACCCATGGAGATGGGTACGGCGGAGAAGAAGAGATACAGGGGGGAGCCGTCCGGACGTTTCAGCTGCAATTCCCTTGAGAACACCTTTCCCGGAATGGTGGTGCTATCCACAATATCTTTGCTGCGGATAGGCCTCAAGGCGGGAACCTCATCGAGCGTCTTGCCCAGGCACTCCTCTTTGGTGACGCCGTAGGTTCTCATGAAGGCCTTGTTGACGTCTAAAAAGATTTGGTCGGATTGGCGGGCAATGGTTATGGGGTAAGGGGCGTTCTCGAAGATGGTCCTGAAGCGGCGTTCGCTCTCCAATATCGCTTCCAGGGCCAGTTTGTGTTCCGTGATGTCCGAATGGGTGCCGGCCATGCGTTTGGGGGAACCGGCCTTGTCGCGTTCAATCACCCTTCCCCGTGAAAGTATCCAGCGCCATTCCCCGGATTTTGTCCGCATCCTGAATTCTATCAGGTAGGGCGACGTGGCATTCAAATGAGAGTCGAGTTCCCGCTTTACGCGACCGATATCCTGGGGATGAACCAGGCTGCGCCATGATTCATAACTGGCCTCGAACTCCCCGGGATCGTACCCGAGCATTGTGTAGTAACGGGAGCTGAAAAAGGTTTTGCCGGACTGTACGTCCCAGTCCCAGATCCCGTCGTTGGCGGCGTCCATTGCCAGGGACAGGCGCTCTTCGCTTGTCTCCAGATCCCGCATTTGCCGGTTGATGGTCGTGCCCATGTCGCCCAGCAGTTTAATCAACGGCTTGAACTCGGTTAAGGGGTGTTCTGGTGGAGGTGGGGAGAAGTTGCCTGAAGCCAGAGTGGAGACCATCTGGTCCAGTTCGGAAAAGGGTTTGCGCAGCAAGGGCTTGAGCAAGATTTTGTGAAACAGGAAATGAAGAAGGAACACGAAGGTGGCTAGGCAGACGCCGGACACGAGCACTATGCGAATGGTAGTCTGTCTTTCGGTATCGTTCAGAGCAAGGGCAATGGTGCCGACCTTGCTGCCACGAACGAACACCTCCCGGCTTGCCTCGATCAGTGCGCCGTCTCCCTTGCCTTGTTGAAAGAGTGTTTTTCCCTGGTTATCGAGGATTTCCACCGACTCCACGAGGTGGTCCTGCATGATCGCCAGGCCGATGCCCTGTATGTCGTTCATGTCCCTGTCCCGCAGCGGTATGGCCAGGGAGTCGGTCATGAAGGAAATCCACGAACTCAGGTGTCTGTCCATATGAGAATCGACACGATGAAGAAACAAGGCGAGCAACATGGTTGTTGCCCCTAGAAACATGACCAGGGTCGAAAAGCTGGCAAGAAGCGTGAAGCGGCCGGCCAGAGAATGCGGAATAAACTGTCGCATAGACATTGCCTGTCGGATTACCGAGATGAAGTCATAAAGCGGCTGCTGAGGCAGCACGGAATAATGATCATTATTGTATGACTGGTCGGTAAATCGTTGTCAAGGAACCATGTGTGTAAGGTATTGTCCGAACCATGATATCTCGAAATTCCCCACCTGGAGGATGGTAGGGTCCATACTCATGGGCTCGGAAGTGATGTCATGGAGCCGGACGAGGCGGAGCAGGAGGAAAGTCCTCGCCGGTATGGCTCCGGGTGGGGTGCGGGGTGATCCCGCGCCCCGAGTCTCAACATTTGCTACATGGAGGTGAAAAACTCGTTCATCTCCTTCAAATCGCGCTCCATTTGCAGCAGTTCATTCTTGGACAGACGCGAGCCTTCCCCTTGGGCCAGCACTTGCTGGATAGGCAGAATTCTGAAGCTCAGATGCCCGTCTAGCACAACCTTCACGGTCTTTGTGGGAATGGCCTCCACGTCGAGGAGCCGCTTGGTACCGTCCGGCTCCACGCACAGGTTCACGCTGAGAACCGCGCCCAGGTATGTGTATTTTTTGAGCTGGTTGGCGAGGAAATTCCCCATGGAGTAGATGACAGCCTTGTCCTGGCCGTTCATCCTCAAGGTCTGCGCGGGCTGGGCCACATGGGGATGACTGCCCAGGACCAGGTCCGCGCCGTGCTCGAAGAGTTCCATCACCAGCTTTTTTTGCGCCTCGCTGGGGCGTCGCGAATACTCCACGCCGAAGTGCAAGAACATGGCCACGAAGTCGGCGCCCTGTTGTCTGGCCCTGTCGATATCACGACGCATGACCTCGAGGTTGAGCCTGTTCACCATCCAGGGCTTGGCCTTGGGCACGGGGATGCCGTTGGTGTGTTCGGTGTAGGCCAGGACCGCCAGACGCACGCCGTTCTTTTCCAGGATCTGAATCCGTTCGGCCTCCTCGGCCGAGGCGTTGGTGCCGGTCTGCAGCAGTCCGTTCTGCGCAAGGAGCTGGTTGGTTCGGATCAGGCCCTTGGCCCCCATGTCCATGCAATGGTTGTTGGCCGTGGAGAGCAGCGTGAACCCAGCCTTGGCAATGGCGGGCGCCAGTGAGTCGGGGGCATTGAAGGTGGGGTAGAAGTGCCAGCCTCGCTCCTTTCCGGCCATCCGGGTCTCCAGGTTGCCAAGCACGAAGTCCGCCTGGCTGAAAAGCGGGGCCACATCGGCGAAATATGGGTTGAAGTCGTAGGACCCGTCCCGCTGCTGCGCGTGCCGCACGATCATGCTGTGGGTCATGATGTCGCCTGCGGCCATGAGTCTTAATACGCGGCGCTCGCATGAACTCTTGTCCGCCAGGTTTATGTCCTGGACTCCAAATGAAAAGGGGGAGGACATGGATGCAGGCAGAAGCGATATGGCCAACCCGCATCCGGCTTGCTGTAGAAAATGTCTTCTGTTCATGGATTTCCTCGAGGGCTATATGATCGGCGTTCCCGTTGCCGGCGGCAAGGCGGTTATCGTTGTCCGAGTACGGAACATGGCAGGCGGGTATGGTGAACGTATCCTGGCCGGTAGCTTGTTGAAGTGGTGAGAAGCAAGAATGAAAAGCTCGCCTTGCGCAATGAAGACGGCGGCGTCTCGGGAAGCTGCGAAGGGCGTTGGCACGAGCCGGCCATCCCCAAAGGGTAGCGTGAATTCTGGTAGCATGAATTCGATAACGGGTGGTTGGCGGCTTGTTCCTTGTAATGGTGGAAATTGATATATCACTTCAAACGATTGATCAATTGATTTCAACCCGAGCTAAACCGTCCCTAGTGTGCAATTGTCGAACTAGTCGTAATATTGAGTATTGGTGAACGGAGAAGTGGGAGGGGATAGTCGCACGGCGCTCATGACAGGAGTTGGTCCGTCACAATGCCTGGTGCTGGGGTGCCAATGAAGGCTGACTGCCGCATAGCGGGATGTAGTACGATCCTCTTGCAAAAAGGAGATGTAATCTTCGGTCGTTTTGTTCCTTGAATTTGAACAGCACAAGAGATATCAAGGTTGCATTCTATTGCTTCGACAGTATGCAAAGATGTTGTTCCGTGACAGCCTGGGGCGACATCTTGTTGCGCTTGCCTTGTATCAATGCGGTCAGGGCGTGGCATTTCAATATGGGGGAGGTCTCCATGAGGGTGGCCGTCATTTTTGTCCTGTTCTTCATCCAGCAGCTCTTTGTGGGGCAGTCTTCCATTGCCCGACAAATGCCCCCACTGCCGAATCCTGGAGATATCAAGAACGTCACGGCGGTGGGGCCTTCCTGGGACAGCTTCACCAATCTGGATGGCACTGGGCTGTACCACGAAATCCTGAACAAGGTGTTCGGCCTCTATGGCATTACGGTGAAGCGTGAATACGTCCCGTCCGAATGGGGGCTGCAGCTCATTGCCAAAGGAGAGGCGGATTTTCACACGTGCTATGACAAGATCGATCCTCCTTTCGTAATGGCCCGCGTGCCCATGTATGAAAATGCCTTTTTCGTGTTTTTCGACAAGCGCCGTATCGGCCCCTGGCATGGCAACGCAAGCCTTGAGGGCCGGATGATCGTGTGCCGCATTGGCTACTACACGGAGAAAAACTTTGAGGTGCCCGTGCTCCTGCATCAGGTACAGACCGGCACTTCGGCGCTGGGCATGGTGTTGCTTGGGCGTATGGATTTCTATGTCGACGATTTGACGCTCATCGAAAGCTCCATCAAGGAGACCTCCATGTCTTTCAACCGTGTAGACTATGACATCCAGGTGGCGGGGCACAGGGCTTATTTCCCGGTCTTCGCGGACACCGAGCGCGGCGCCAAGATCATGGAACTGTACGAGGCCGGCATGAGAAGGTTGCATGAAACAGGAGAGCTGGAGCCCATCTTCAGAAAATGGGGGCACCCCTACCCTCGGTACGAAGACTATTGAGGCCCTTTCAGTCAGGCTTTCCGGACAAGGAGAATATGGCACGCACTCTTTTCCGCCACAGCATCGCCGGCCGACTCGTGATGGTACTCCTCGCGGTGTACGTGATCATAACGGTGGTGCTCACGGTGCTGCAGATGACGGCCGAATTTCACGGCACGAAGAACTCCGTGCTCGAGGAGCTCGAGAACATGGGCAGGGCCGTAAGCAATGGCCTGGCCGCCGCCCTCTACAACGTGGACGACGAACAGGTGAACGCCATCCTCTCCGGCGTCGTGGCCAGCTCCTCCATCCTCGCCCTGCGCGTTCAGCGCCAGTTTCTCCCTGATATCACTCTCAGCTCCTCGCCGGATTTCAAGGAAACGGATGACAATTCCTTCTCCCGGGACAAGGACTTTTTGTTCACCGTGTCCTTGCCCTACAAGCAGCTCGACGGCAGCATGGTCAACGTGGGCAGGCTCACCTTGTTGTCCAGCCCGGACATCGTCTTCGGTAAGATGCGAACCGGCATCTTTTCCATTCTTTGGGCGTCGGCCATCAAGCTCCTGGTGGTCTGCCTGGTCATCCTGCTTATCAGCAGGTGGATGGTCTCGCGCCCCATCGAGGAGTTGACTCGCGCAGTCACCAGAATCTCCATGGAGACCCTGGATTCCGGACGAGTCCACATACGCTCCAGGGGCATCAGCGAGTTGCGGACACTGCAGGACGCATTCAACGCAATGCTGGGACGTCTGGGCGAACACCGCACAGCGCGGGAACAGGCCGAGGAGAAATACCGCGGTATCTTTCAGAACGCTGTGGAAGGCATATTCCGGGCCACACCAGAGGGGCGTTTCGTGGATGTGAATCCGTCCATGGCCAGGATGCTGCTGTATGACAGCCCCGAGGACATGATTGACTGCATCGTGGATATTTCCCGCGACATCTACGTTACCGCCGAGGACAGGGTCCGTTCCCTGGAGCAAATGCGAAAAGGCCAGAATGTCACCGGCTTTGAAGTCCGGATCCATCGCAAGGACCGCAGCGTGATATGGGTGTCCTTCAACTTGCGGCCGATCTTGAATTCCAAGGGTGAACTCGAACTCATCGAGGGCATGGGAACTGATATCACTGAGCGCAAGGAGGCGGAGAACGCCATGCGCCGGGCAAAAGAGGCCGCGGAGCAGGCCAGCCGGTTGAAGTCGGACTTCATCTCCATGGTGACGCACGAGCTGCGTACGCCCATGACGTCGGTGTTGGGCTTTGCGCAGATGATCAGCAAGAAGTTCCAATCCGCGATCATCCCCAGGCTCCCCTCCGAGGACCCGGCCGTGAGCAGAGCGGTGAAGCAGGTCACTGACAACCTCGCGGTCATCGTGCACGAGGGCAGACGGCTCTCCCAGCTGATCAGCGACGTTCTCGACCTGTCCCGAATGGAGTCCGGCAACATGACCTTGAACAGGACGCAGGTGAACCTCTCCCAGGCCCTGGATACGGCGGTGGCCACGGTGGGTCCGTTGCTGGCGGAAAAGAATCTATCCTTCTCAAAGCGGGAGGACTCGGAACTGCCTCTTGTCAAGGCGGACGAGGACCGCATCGTGCAGGTCTTCATCAATCTGTTGGCCAACGCCGTGAAGTTCACGGAATCAGGTGGCGTGACCTGCATACTGTGGCGTGATGAGGCCCACATCCGCGTCAGTATCCAGGACACCGGGCCAGGCATTCCATTGGAAGATCAAAAGGATATTTTCAGCAAGTTCAAGCAGCTCGGGGACACGCTCACGGACCGCCCCCAAGGTACGGGCCTGGGCCTGGCCATCTGCAAGGAGATCGTGGAGCAGCACCACGGGCGGATCTACCTGGAGTCCGCCCCGGGCAAGGGCAGTACCTTTGTCTTTCTGCTTCCCCTTTAAGGGGACTAGCTTTCCATGGCTTCGCGCAGGGCTGCCTGAAAGACTTCCAGCGGCTTCGGACCAATGATTCTTCCACCTCCCTGGATTTCAAAGGTGGGCGCCGAGTTGATGCCCGACTCCTTGGCGGACTCCGCCACTTCGATTATTCTCGCCGCGTATCTGTTCTCCCGAAGCGCCTCTTCCAGGTCCCTTGGATCAAGATCCACCCGGGCCGCGATGTCCGCGATGACCGCGATGCTCCCGATGTTCCTGCAATCCACGAAGTTGCCCGTGAACATGGCCTGGTGAAACGCATCGTGGCGGCCGAACTCCTTGGCGTATTCCCCGGCCTGCAGCGCCAGGTTGGAGTTGTACATGATGGGTTGCGGATTGAAGTGGATGTCCAGGTGCTCGCCCTTTGAGTCCATGTTCTTGAAAAAACTCTCGTGGTTCATGCCATAGTACAGGTCGTTCCACCTGATGCCCTCGGGAGGGGTCTTCGGGTGCAGCTCAAAGGGCAGCCATTCCTCCTCGAGGGCGAATTCCCCCTTGAGGATACCCATGATCCCCTTTCCAAGATAGCAGAACGGGCAGACATAGTCGGAATAGATGGTGATTTTGATGGGATTCATGCGGTTACCCTGATGAATGGCGTTTCGTGAGGGAAGAGATCTTGAACATGAGGACTCTCCCCTGGAAACAGTTTTCGTCTTGGAGTGTTTTACGCCTGAAACGCTCGTTCAACGGTGGGCAGGGATTTATCCGTAAATCCTTGCATCGAATTTGAACTTCCTCAAAGTAAAATTCCCTATTGTATTGCAGCGATGTCGCCGCCAATGCCGAAGGCGAAAATGGCCACGATGCCCGTGGCGCAGAAGAGCACTCTGCGCCAGGATGGCGCGCCGCTTATGAGGCTCTTGCTGAGAAGCCACAGGCCCAGGCCGATCTTGACCGCCGCCGCGGTTGCCAGCCAGGGGGCTGTGTGCAGGCCCAGCAGCGCGGGGTTGGCCACCAGAGCCAGGGGGATGACGTACAGCCCCAGCCCCAGGCGCATGGCCTGACCTGCGACCGGGATCCACTGACAGCCCGCCATGCCCGCAGCGATGAACACCGTGCCGCACACCGGCGGCGTGATGGTGGAGAGCAGCGCGTACCAGAACACGAACAGGTGGGCGTGCAAGGCCGGAACCCCCAGCTTCTCCAAGGCCGGTCCGGCAACGGACACACAGATGACATAGGCCGCTGTGGTGGGCACCTCCATTCCCAGGATAAGGCAGGCCAGGGCGGTCAGGAACAGCGCCACCCACAGGTTGCCCCCGGCCAGGCCGAGGATCACCGAGGTGATCTTCACGCCCAGGCCGGTCATGTTCAGCACGCCGATGACGATACCGGCGCAGATGATGATGGAGGCTATCATGGCGATCTGCCCGGCCGCGTTCACCAGGGCGTCGGAGAGCCTGGAGACGAAGTGGCGTAGCGAGAACTGCCGGTGCTCGTTGGTAATCAGCAGGGCCGCGGAGGCGAAGATGGCTATGCCCGCGGCGTACTGTGGAGTGCGGCTGGTGCCCAGCATCACCACCAGCAGAATGGTGAAGGGGATCAGGAAAAACGGCGCCAGCCGAATAACCAGGGGCGTGGCCGGGATCTCTTCGGGAGACATGCCGCGTAGTCCGTATCGCCGGGCGAACAGGTCCACTCCAATCCAGGTGGTGGTGAAGAACAGGATGGCCGGGAGCATGGCCGCGAACATGATCTCGGTGTAGGGCAGACTGAGCAGCTCCACCATCACGAAGGCGCCCGCGCCCATGAGGGGCGGCATGATCTGCCCCCCGCTGGAAGCCACGGCTTCCACGGCGGCGGCGAAGCTGGCCGGGTAACCCAGGCGCTTCATGGTGGGCAGGGTGATGGCGCCGGTGGATGCCACATTGGCCGATGCCGAGCCCGAGATGGAGCCGAAAAAGGCCGAGGAGACAACCGAGACCTTGGCCGCGCCCGCGGAAAAGCGGCCCGCCAGCTTGGTGGCCAGGGCCATGAACGCGGTGCCGCCCTCACCCGAGCCGATGAGCGCGCCCAGGATCACGAAGACCGCCACGACGTTCACGGATACGCCCGTGAGCGGCCCCCAGAGCCCGCCCTCGGCAATGGTCAGGGTGCCCAGCAGGCTGCCCGTGGGGATGCCCGCGTGGCCGAACTCGCCGGGCAAATGCTGTCCGAAAAGTCCGTAGGCCAGTGCCGCCACAGCCACAAGGGGCAGGGCCCACTTGACGGCCCGGCGCGCCATCTCCAGCACCACCAGGAGCAACCCCACCCCCATGACATACTGCAGCGGGCCGGTAAGGAAGCCGTACTGGTCAGAAAGCATCTCGCGGTACAGCACCACATAGGAGCAGGCCCAGATGCCGAAGACGCAGATGGCGAAGCCTGTCCAGCGCTTCAGCCCCCCGCCTTTGCTGTTGATCACGAATACCCAGGGCAGGGCCAGGGCCAGATGCACAGGACGGCTGAGCAGGTTGGGCACCAGGCCGGTGAAGATCAGATGGATGTGGAAATAAACGCACAGCGCCGCGAATGCGACCACGGCGCTGTGCTTGATGTTTTGTGACATGGCGGGAAACTATGGATTACTGCATGTCTTGTGGAATTACCGCGCCCGCTTCCTTGTAGTAGCGCAGGGCGCCGGGGTGCAGCTTGGCGCCGACTGACGGGACGGTCTCCAGGGTGACGGCCTTCCACCAGGGGTTGTTGCTGGTCATGGCCGCCTTCTGCTCCCAGAAGGCCTTGGTGAGCTGGTACGCGGTTTCGTCGTCCATTTCCGTGGTGCAGTAGGCGGCCACGGTGAGGGACGTGGTGGCAATGGGGTGGCCCACTCCGGAGTAAGTGTCGGCGGGGATGACGATCTTGGTGCGCTTGGTTTTTTCGATCTGCTCGTCGCTCAGGCTGAGGATGTCGATATCCACGGCGGCGGCTGCCTCGATGACGTTGGGCGCGGGGTAGGAGCCCGAGGTGGCGAAGCCGTCCACCTGGCCGTTCTGCAAGGCGGGCACAGCGGCGTTGAGTTCAACGCCCACCAGATCGACCTTGTCCTTGATGCCGAACAGCTCCAGATATTTGTCAGCCTCACTGGCTCCAAAGCTGCCCTTGCCGATGACGAACTTCTTGCCGGCCAGGTCCTCGAAACTCTTGATACCCGCGTCCTTGCGCACCACGAAGTGCATGGTCAGCGAGGGGATGGGGAACAGGCCGCGAATCTCCTGATACTTGGGGCTTGCGTCGGCGAACATCTTCTTGCCGGCCAGGGCCAGCTTCACCAGCCCGGGAGGAGTGGTGAACACGTAGTTGCCCGTGCGGTTGGCCACTTCCTTGACGTTCTGCACAGAGCCCTGGCTCTCCTCCACGGTGACGATTATCTCGCCGGCCGAGCCCTTTTTCATGGCCTCGGCGATCTGCACGGCCATCTGGTAGTAGGAGGAGGTGGACTTGGCCGACTTGTAGGTGACGCGGGTCTCGGCGTTGGCCGCCATGGGCAGGGTCAGGCAGAGGGCCAGGATGGCCAGGAAGGTCCGCAGCCGCTTGCTGGAAAGAAGTGCACTCATGGGGATTCTCACTGTATTTTGGTGTGGATGGACTGGACTCGCTACAGTTACTGGCCCTTTCCCTTGTGTGTCAAGCCTGTGCGTTGTCGTGCTCCACGAGAATGTAACGGAAAAGTGCTTATGAGAGGGGAACACGGCATGCTGGAGGATGGCTGTCCAGCTGTCCCGTCCCGAGAGATGGGTGCTCGAGCGGTCGGAGAATGGGTCTATTTATACGATTAACGATCTTCAACCGCTCGAGCGTGACCATTTTTACAAAAAGTTACCAAAGGGATGTTGACTAGTTTGACAATTAGGGATAAACCTCATTTCGAAAATCGGAGATCGGATCCGATATCTGAAAAACAGAAATGGGAGCTCCAT
The DNA here is from genome assembly GCA_963674665.2 of Desulfovibrionaceae bacterium. Taxonomy (GTDB): domain Bacteria; phylum Desulfobacterota; class Desulfovibrionia; order Desulfovibrionales; family Desulfovibrionaceae. The sequence goes on from CAXXPL010000009.1 coordinate 78,104, forward strand.
GCACGCTGACTTGAAACAAAAACCCCGGTTCCATGACACCCCTCTCATCGTCCAGGTGTACGAATGGCTGCGGGACGCCATCTACAGAGGGGATTACGACATCGGCCACCGGCTCAACATCGATCAGTTGAGCCAGGAATGGGGGGTCAGCAAGACCCCAATCCGCGAGGCCTTGAGCGCCTTGTGCAAGGACGGCCTCGTTGATTACGCCCATCGTCAAGGGTTTTTCGTCAAGCGCCTGGATTTCAAGGAACTCATGGATGTGCTGGAGCTGCGCGAGGCCTTGGAGCTCTACTGTCTGGAGCGGTATTTCGCCTCCTACGACCGCGAAACTCTGGCGACGTTCCTTGCCCGGTTCGCGGACACCTTCAGGAGCCTGCGCGCAACAGGCTCCGCCTTTGAGTATCTCGAGGTGGACGCGGACTTTCACACCTTTCTTGTCGAGTCCACGGGCAATCAGAAGATCATCGAGACCTACCGCGTGCTCGACACCAACCTGCGCTACATGCGGTTGCAGGACACCAGCTTCCTGAAGGAGCTGGCCGGCGCCACCATCAGCGAGCACCAGGCAATCATCAACGCCATTCTCGCGGACGACTCCGGGCTGGCCACCAGCGAGCTCGTGAAGCACCTGCGTAACGTGGGTGACCGCTGCGCCAGGTTGCATGCCGCGCAGCAGGGATCGGCAATGTAACCTAACTGACGAAAACAATGGAACAAGGGTGCCAAATGTTGCCATTCGACTATGTCCAGCCCACGCGTATCGTTTTTGGAAAAGGAAGGATCTCCTCCCTGGGTGAGCTGTGCGGTTCTCCGGAGAGCACCGTCCTTCTTGTTGTTGACCGTTTCCTGGAGGAGCACGGGGTGGCCAAGGTGGCCAAGGACGCCCTGGATGGTGCCGGGCTGACCTGGCACCTGTTCACGGATGTCCTGCCAAACCCCACTGCCCAGTCCGTGGACAACGCCGTGGTTTCCCTGCGGGGCAAGGGCATCGACGTTGTGGTGGGTCTCGGCGGCGGCAGCGCCATCGACACCGCCAAGGCTTTGGCCGTGGGCCTGTCCCACGACGGGGACATCTGGGACTATGTCAACGAGCCCAACCGTCCGGTAAAGGCCATCACCGACAAGACACTGCCCGTCATCGCCATCCCCACCACCGCGGGAACCGGCGCCGAGTCCACCCCCATGGCGGTACTGGTCAACACCGAGACACATGTGAAGCGGGCGCTGTACAACGAGAACATCTACCCCCGACATGCCCTGATCGACCCGGAGTTGACCGTCACGGTGCCCCCCGGCTTGACCTTCAGCACCGGCATCGACGCACTGTCCCACGCCATCGAGGCGCTCATCAGCGTGGAGAACCGGGCCTTTGTTTCCATGCTCGCGCTGGAGGCCATCGGCCGCATCGGCGGCCACCTGACCGTCGCGGTCAATGACGGCGGCAACCTCGAGGCCCGGGAAAACCTGGCCTATGCCGCCACATTGGCGGGGCTGGCCATCGGCAACGGCGAGGTGACCCTGCCCCATGCCCTGGCCCACCCCCTTGGGGGGCGTTTCAACATTCCCCATGGCGACGCCATCGCCATGGTTCTGCCTGAAATGATGCAGGCCTCCTGGATGTGCAACCCTGAAAAATTCGCAGCCATTGCCCGCGCCCTTGGCGTGGCCGCCCCCTGGGAGAGCGACTACCAGGCGGCGCGTAAGAGTGTGGACGGCATCAGGACTCTCTACGCCGACTGCGGCTATTCGCGGAAGCTGTCCGACTACGGCGTCACCAGCGATGATCTGGAAGCCATAGCGGCGGACGCCGCCGGATACATGGCGGGCTGCCTGTCCATGCACCCCAGAAGGATGGATATCGCGGCGCTGGTGGCAATGCTCCGGCACATGCTCTGATGACTATGGAAAATATCCGTTTCACCCGCCCCCCCCATTGGGGGCGCAAGCGCATTTGGTGAGAAAATGAATACCTACGAGTGCTATATCAACGGATCGTTCGTACCCCTGGAATCCTTGCCTCTCATGGATGTCGTCGACCCGGCCACCGGGGAGGTCTGCGCCCGTGTTCCCCAGTGCGGTGTGCAGGAGGCTGCCCTGGCTGTGGGCGCAGCCCGTGCGGCCCAGAAGGACTGGGCCCGGGTGCCTGCCTGCGAAAGGGCTGAATATCTGCTGAAGCTTGCCGCCTTGCTCAGGGCCAAGGCCGACGAACTGGGCTCCATCATCTGCACCGAGCAGGGCAAACCGATCTGGCACTCCACCGGTGAGACCCTGGGAGCCGCCGAGATCATGGAATATCACGCCGGGTGGGCCCGCCGTATCGAGGGCGAAATCATGCCCAGCGACGACCGGGGCGAGAACATCTTCATCTACAAGGAGCCTGTGGGCGTGGTGGCCTGCATCCTGCCCTGGAATTTCCCCATGTTCGTGCTGGCGCGCAAGCTGGCTCCCGCCTTGATCACGGGCAACACCGTGATCCTGAAGCCGAGCTCCGAGACCCCGTGTTCGGCCCTGGCCTTTGCCAGGCTGGTTGACGAGGCCGGGCTGCCTCCGGGCGTGGTGAACGTGATCAGCGGCAAGGGATCTGTGCTTGGAAAAGCCCTGACAGGGGACCCCCGGGTGGACATGGTGACCCTCACTGGCAGCACCGAGGCTGGCAAGCAGGTCATGACGGCCTGCGCCGGGTCCCTCACCAAGGTCTCCCTCGAACTTGGCGGCAAGGCCCCGGCAGTGGTCATGGCCGATGCTGACCTGGAGCTGGCGGTGAAGTGCATCAAAGGGGGGCGGATCGGCAACGCCGGGCAGGTGTGCAACTGCGTGGAGCGGGTCTATGTGCACCAGTCCGTCGCGGAGGCCTTTGTGGAGAAGATGTGCCAGGCAATGGGCGAGGTGAAACTCGGGCCGGGTCTGGAAGGGCCGGAGATGGGCCCCCTCGTCAGCGAGGCAGCCCTGGAGAACGTGCACGCCATGGTGCTCAGGGCGGTTGAACAAGGTGCGGCCATCGCCTGTGGCGGTCAGCGGTCCACGAAATTTCCCGCCGGGTATTTCTACGAGCCCACTGTGCTCACGGGCTGCCGCCAAGACATGGAAATCATGCGGGAGGAGATCTTCGGACCCGTGATGCCCATCATGACCTTTGAGACCGAGGAAGAGGCACTGGCCCTGGCCAATGACTGCAAGTACGGGCTCACGGCCACCCTCTACACCACGAACTACGGCACCGCGCTGCGCTTCGCCAACAATGTCGAAGCCGGTGAATTGTATATCAACCGCAAACAGGGTGAGGCCTTTCAGGGCTATCACGCCGGTTGGAAGCAGTCCGGCCTTGGCGGTGACGACGGCCGGCATGGCGTATCCCAGTTCCTCAAAACCAGAACAGTCTACATGCAGTATTAGGCGCACAATTCAGTGAGGTATTTCCGGAAGGTCCAAGGCTGTCCATAGTGACGCGGAGAATGCACATTTCATTCAGGAGGAAACCATGCGGAAGGTATTGTTTGCGATCGTCATGATCATGTCGTTAACGTGGATAACATGCGCAGCCGCAGCGGAGCTGACCATCGGCACCAGAACCGAACCCAGCATCGACCCCCATTTCATGTACACCACCTCCAACCTCAACTTCTCCAAGCACATTTTCGGCATGTTGGTGGAATCCGATGAAAACGGCAACCCAGTCCCGGGCCTGGCCGAGTCCTGGAAACCCCTGGATCAGAACACCTGGGAATTCAAGCTGCGTGACGCGAAGTGCCACGACGGCAAGCCCTTTACCGCGGAGGACGTGAAGTTCTCCATCGAACGTATTCCCAACGTCAAAAACAGCCCCACGCCCCTCACCGGCACGGTAAAGTCGATTGCCAGCGTGGAGATCGTGGATCCCAAGACCGTGAAGCTCATCACCAAGTCTCCCAACCCCAACCTGCCCATGCATTTGACCGAAGTCCCCATGGTGGTGAAGCGCACCGCTGATGGCGCCGAGACCAGTGACTTCAATTCAGGCAAGGCCGCCATCGGTGCAGGTCCCTACAAGTTCGTCGAGTTCCTGCCCGGCGACAAGGTGATGCTGGAGCGTTTCGACGGCTACTGGGGCACGAAACCCGCCTGGGACAAGGTCACCTTCAAGGTTATCAGCGACGACGCAGCCCGCGTGGCCGCTCTCATGGGTAAGGACGTGGATTTCATCGACTACGTGCCCCCCACCCAGGCCGAGATGCTCAAGAAGCGCGATGGTGTCGAGGTATTTGCCCGCGCCTCCGACCGCATCATCTACCTCTTTGTCAACGTGGAGGCCGATTCCCTGCCCGCATTCACCGATGCGGCTGGCAAGGAGCTGGGCAAGAACCCTCTGCGCGACAAGAAGGTGCGTAAGGCCATCGCCATGTCCATCAACCGTCAGGTCATCGTGGACAAGGTCATGAAGGGGCTGGCTCAGGCCGAGACCCAGACCATCCCCAAGGGCTGGTACGGCTACAACCCGGACATCAAGAATCCGGCCTACGATCCCGCCAAGGCCAAGGCCCTGCTGGCGGAGGCAGGCTATCCGGACGGCTTCGGCATCACGGTGTACGGCCCCAACGACAGATATGTGAACGACAGCCAGATCTGTCAGGCCGTTGGCCAGATGATGTCCCAGGCCGGTCTGAAGGTGAAGGTGGATACCATGCCCAAGTCCGTGTTCTTCACCAAGACCGGCCCCCCGAACAATGAGTTCACCTTCGGCCTCCTGGGCTGGGGCAACACCCCGGTCTCCACCGACGGCATGGAAGGCCTGATCCACAGCAATTCGGAGAAGGTGGGAATGGGGCAGTACAACGCCGGTGGCTACGCCAACCCCGAGGTTGACGCCCTCATCGAGAAGGCCGCCCGGACAGTGGACATGGCCGCCCGCGAAAAGCTGGTGCGGCAGGCCAGCGCCCTGGCCATGGAAGACGTGGCCCTGATTCCGCTGCATACCCAGTACAGCATCTCCGCCGGCCGCGCCGGGCTGACCTACACCCCCCGTGCCGACGAAGGCACCCTGGCCATGAACGTCAAGGCGCAATAACAGCAAGAATGATGAGTTGTGCGAGGGGGAGATTTTCCCCCTCGCCCCCCCTTGCTGAACTATACATTGTAACAGGTTTCAGGAGGGGGGTCCGGAGGGAAGCCTTTTCAAAAGGGGGCCCCCCGACAACCACACACCAATATTTTAAACAAGCTGGTGACATGACGGTCTTTTTTCTCCGAAGATTGCTGCAGGCGGTGGTGGTGCTGTTCGTGGTATCACTGCTGGTCTTCACAGGTGTCTTCGCCATCGGCGACCCGGTCAAGCTGTTGATCGACCCCCGGGCGACCAGCGAGGAGATCGCCACGGTGCGCGAGAATCTGGGACTGGACCGCCCTTTGTATGAACAATATTTCCATTTCGTGTCCTCGGCCATCAGGGGCGACTTCGGCAAGTCCTTCATCCACAACATCCCCGCCTTGAAGCTGATCATGGACCGCTTCCCGGCCACCTTCGAGCTGGCTTTCTGCGCCATCCTGATAACCGTGGTCCTGGGGATTCCGTTGGGCATGTGGGCGGGGCTCAGGCCGGAGTCCTGGGCAGGGAGGCTGATCCTGTCGGGCTCCATCCTCGGCTTCAGCCTGCCCTCGTTCTGGGTGGGCATCCTGCTGGTGATGTTTTTCAGCATCCGCCTGGGGTGGCTGCCCACCATGGGGCGCGGGGAGACCGTGCAGGTGTTTGGCGTGGGCTTCAGCATGTTCACGCTGGACGGGCTCAGGCACCTGATCCTGCCCGCTTTCAACCTGGGCCTGTTCTCCCTCTCCCTGGTCATTCGCCTGACCCGCGCCGGAGTGCAGGAGACCTGGTCCCTGGACTACGTGAAGTTCGCGCGGGCCAAGGGGCTGTCCTTTCATCGGGTGGTGCTGGTGCACGTGCTCAAGAACATCCTGATCCCCATCGTCACCATCCTGGGGCTGGAGTTCGGCACCATCCTGGCCTTTGCCGTGGTCACGGAGTCCATCTTCGCCTGGCCCGGAATGGGCAAGCTGATCATCGATTCCCTGAAGCTCCTGGATCGGCCGGTCATTGTGGCCTACATCATGACCATCGTCTTCATCTTCATCATCATCAACCTCTGCGTCGACCTGCTCTACGCGGTGCTGGACCCGCGCATCCGCCTGGACAGCAAGGAGGAGTGAGCCATGGCCCAGGAGCGATTGTCAGCATCCGGCGCCCGGGCAGTGAAGGCGCACCCCGTGGAGACGCCCTTCAGGAGACTGGTGTCGGATTTTGCGGAGAGCAAACTTGCCATGATCGGGCTGGTGGCTCTGGTCATTTTCTGCCTCATCGCCCTGTTCGCGCCGGTGATCTCGCCCCAGAACCCCTATGACCCGGCGCAGCTCAATCTGCTGGACGCAGAACTGCCTCCGGGCAGCACGGGAATGGACGGAACCACCTATATCCTGGGCACGGACGGGCAGGGGCGCGACATGCTCTCGGCCATCTTCTACGGCCTGCGCATCAGCCTGGGCATAGGACTGGCCAGCGGACTTGTGGCCTTCTCCCTGGGGCTGGTGGTGGGTATCAGCGCCGCCTATTTCGGGGGGCGTTTCGACATGCTGGTCATGCGCATCGTGGACATCCAACTGGGTTTTCCCGCCATCCTCATCGCCCTGGTGCTGCTGGCGGTTGTGGGGCGCGGGGTGGATAAGGTGGTCATCGCCCTGGTGGCGTCCCAGTGGGTTTATTTCGCCCGGGCTGCGCGCGGCGCGGGTATCGCCAACAGCAAGATGGAGTATGTCGCCGCGGCCAGATGCCTAGCCCTGTCCACGCCCAGGGTGCTGTTCCGGCATTTGCTGCCCAACTGCCTGCCTCCTCTCATTGTGGTGTGCACCGTGCAGGTGGGCAACGCCATCGCCCTGGAAGCCACGCTGTCCTTCCTCGGCGTGGGGCTCCCGGTGACCAAGCCGTCCCTCGGACTGCTCATCGCCAACGGCTACCAGTACATGCTCTCGGACATGCAGTGGATCAGCTTCTACCCCGGCATTGCCCTGCTGCTCACCATCGTGAGCATCAACCTGGTGGCGGACCAACTGCGCGAGGCTCTCAATCCGAGGTCCCAGGAATGAACGACACACGGAACATCATCGAGGTGCGTAACCTCAAGACCCATTTCTTCACCAAACGCGGTGTGATCCGGGCGGTGGACGGCGTGAGCTACTCCCTTAAGCGGGGGGAGATCCTGGGCGTGGTGGGCGAATCCGGTTCGGGCAAGTCGGTGACCGCCTTCTCCATCATGGGGTTGGTGGACCCGCCCGGTCGCGTGGTGTCGGGCTCCGTATTGTACAAGGGGCGGGACATCATCAACATCCCCAGGCTCGAGCGCAGGAAGCTGCGTGGCAGCGACATCGCCATGGTCTTCCAGAACCCGCTCATGACCCTGAACCCGGTGCTGCGCATCGACACCCAGATGGTGGAAGCCATCAGGGCCCACCGGCAGGTGGGCAGACAACAGGCCCTGTCCGAGTGCCTCCAAGCTCTGGAAAAGGTGGGCATCCCCTCGCCGGAGCGGCGCCTGAAGGGCTATCCGCATCAACTGTCCGGCGGCATGCGCCAGCGCGTGGCCATAGCCATCGCCCTGCTCAACCGGCCGGACCTGATCATCGCGGACGAGCCGACAACAGCGCTGGATGTCACCATCCAGGCCCAGATCCTCTACGAGATGAAAAAGCTTTGCCGCCAGGAGGATACCTCCCTCATCTGGATCACCCACGACCTCACCGTCGTGGCCGGACTGGCGCACCGGGTGTGCGTCATGTACGCGGGCAGGGTGGTGGAACTCGGAACCGTGGGAGCTGTGCTGGACACCCCCCTGCATCCCTACACCATAGGCCTGATCGGCTCGGTGCCCAGCCGGGACAGGAAGAGGGAGGCGCTGCGGCAGATTCCCGGCATGACCCCATCGCTTATCGGCCTGGGGCAGGGGTGCGCGTTCAAGGATCGCTGCTTCAAGGCGGATGCCGGTTGCGAACAGCAGCCTCCTATGCACGAAAAAGAGCCCGGCCACTGGGTGAGATGTCATCACCCCGCGGGCGCGGGAGGGGAGATCTGAGATGAACACTCCCCTGATTAACGGAGACAACCTGCGCAAGGTCTTTGTGAAGAACCTGGACCTGGCCGCCAAGCTGGTCAAGCTGGCCGGGGGCGATGTCAGGGAGGAGCGGGTGAACGCCCTCAACGGGGTGGACCTGAGCATCGACAAGGGGCGGGTCGTCGGGCTAGTGGGCGAATCCGGATGCGGCAAGAGCACCCTGGGCAGGATTGTGGCCCTGTTGGACCACCCCACGTCCGGGGAGCTCCTGTACAAGGGGCGGGCCGTGGCCTACATGAGCCATGCGGAGTTCAGGAAGGCTTCCCTCTCCCTGCAGATGATCTTTCAGGATCCCCTGTCCGCGCTGAATCCGCGCATGCGCGCCCTGGACGTGGTGGGTGAGGCGCCCCTCGCCCATGGACTGATCCGGAGGGACGAGTACGTGGAATACGCTGAGGCAGCCATGCTGCGTTGCGGGCTGGATCCGGCGGTGAAGTACCGCTATCCCCACCAGTTTTCCGGGGGGCAGCGGCAGCGTCTGGGGATCGCACGGGCTCTGGCCGTGAAGCCCGAGCTCATTGTCTGCGACGAGGCCGTGGCCGCCCTGGACGTGTCCATCCAGGCCCAGATCATCAACCTGTTCCGCGAGCTCAAGGAGAGGGAGGAGCTGACCTACCTGTTCATCAGCCACGACATCGCGGTGGTCGAATATCTGTGCGACACTGTGGTGGTGATGTACCTTGGAAATTTCGTGGAACAGGCTGACTGCCGCGAGCTCTTCGAGCACCCCCAGCACCCCTATACCAGAGCCCTCTTGAACGAGGTGCCGCGTCTGGATGTGCGGGATATCGAATACGCCCCCATTCAGGGCGAGATACCCTCGCCGTTGAATCCGCCAAGCGGCTGCGCCTTTCATACGCGCTGCCCCAAGGCCGAGGCGGTGTGCTCACAGCAGGTGCCGCAGTGGCGCGAGATAGGGGTGGGGCATTTCGCGGCCTGTCATTTAATTTAGAGCATTTAGACTTATGAATAGTTCAAATGCTCTGCAAGGATTTGCCTGCAAATCATTGCCGCGAAATGCTTGTAAGTTGGCTCTGCCAACTGTTGAACAAGCATTTCATGCGTAATACGCTCTAGGAGAAGGACCATGGAAGCATATACCGGAGCAACCCTGATAGACGGAAGCGGAACGCCTCCAGTTGCGGACGCGGTGCTGCTGGTGGAGGACGGCCGGGTGCTGGACGCGGGGGCACGCCAGACGGTGGCGCTGCCTTCGGATGTTCCGGCAGTGGACTGCACCGGCTGCTGGATCATGCCCGGATTGATCGAGGGGCATATCCACATCCAGGGAACAGATACTCTGGCGCCAGAGGAATTGATCAACCGCCCCCCTGAAATGCGTCTCCTGCAGGCGACCCGTGATCTGTGGGCGCTGCTGGATGCCGGGTATACCACGGTCCGTGATTGCGGCGAGTACAACGCTTTTTTTCTCAAACAGGCCGTGGAGCAGGGCACGGTGATCGGTCCCAGGATCGTGGCCTGCGGGGCCATGATCACCCAGACTGCCGGGCATGGTGATCCGGCCCACGAGTTTCCCGAGGAGTGGGTGAACCAACGCAGGCTCACAGTCATGGCCGACGGCGAGGACGAGTGCCGCCGGGCGGCCCGACGCATGATCCGTGAAGGGGCCGACTTCATCAAGCTCTGCACCTCCGGCGGAGTGCTCTCGGACCGGGACGCGCCCATGCTCTCGCAGTATACCCAACGCGAGGTGGACGCCCTTGTTGAGGAGGCCCACCGGTTCGGCAGGAAGGCGGCCGCCCATGCCCACTCCACCGCCGGAATAAAGGCCGCACTGCGGGCCGGAATGGACACCATCGAGCATGGCTCACTGGCGGACGACGAGGCCATCCGCATGATGCTGGATCAGGAGGTGGTCATGATGCCCACCCTGGGCCTGGGGTTCAGCCTGATGCACCAGGGGCGCGAGTTGGGGCTCTCGGACCGTTATCGGCAGAAAGCGCTGCACATCCGTAGTCGAAAGCGGGAGTGCCTGCAAAAGGTCATTCAGGCAGGGGTGAGCCTGGGTTGTGGTTCCGACTTTCTGGGAGGTGCGCTCTGTCCCCAGGGGAAAAACGCCCTGGAATTGGTCCTGCATCGGAGCGAAACGGGGCGTGATCCCGCCGATATCCTGGCCTCGGCCACCAGCGTGAACGCCCGCGCCCTGGGGCTGGAAAGCGAGGTGGGGCTGCTGCGCAAGGGCTGGCGGGCCGATTTTATCGTCCTGGAGGGCAATCCGCTGGAGGACCTCGAGTTGTTGTTGGCTCCTGACAATATCCGCACCGTGGTCAAGGACGGTGCGCCTGTTCCCAGGATGCCCGCCCGGCTCAGGCCGGCTGATTTTTCCGAATCGTTCATGGCGCGGGTGCGCGGCGGGGGACATGGCCCCCTCTGAATCGAGAAAAGCTAGGGAAACACTGCATAATCGCCCGCTGGCTTTGTTGCTGCGAAAAAGACAAATCCACGTGTATGTCTAACTACACGCCGGCCTTGCCTTTTCCTTGCGCCTCGCCAGCGAACAATTCTACAGCATTTCTGGATATTGCGATTAATCGGCACTTCCCTGGAAAAATACTGCTGGTGCTCCGCAAAGGAGGCCGCACGAGAGGAGAGCACATGCGGAAGAAAGGCATACTGCTGCACCCGGAGGACAACGTCGTGGTGGTGCTGGAGCCTGTGCAGGCCGGTGACACGGTGCTGATCAAGCCCGACGGCGATGAACTGGTGGCACTGGAAACCGTGATCTTCGGGCACAAGCTGGCCCGTTGCGCCATGGAAAAGGGGCAGGTGGTCATGAAGTACGGCAGCCCCATGGGCAGGACCGTTGCGGATATCGCCAAGGGCGCCCACGTGCATGTGCACAACATCGCCGGGCTCATGGGGAGCGCCCCCAGGGAGGGCGAGCAATGAAGGAATTTCTAGGTTTTGAACGCACCGATGGCAGCGCCGGGATTCGCAACCGGGTGCTGATCCTGCCCGCGACCCGGGTGTGCAACCTCATGGCCCAGCGCATCGAGGACGCGGTAGCCAACACCAAGGCCCTCATCACCACCGGAGAGTACGGCCGCACCATCGCGGACCGGGAGCGGCTGTTCACCTTTATCACCGGCATCGCCTGCAATCCCAATGTTGCCGGGGTGGTGCTCCTGGGAGTGGAGGAAGGCTACGGCTATGCCGAGTTCCAGCTGGACCGCGTGGCCGCGGCCATTGAAAAGGGCGCCCCGGGCAAACCGCTGGCAGTTGTGGAGGCGGCCGCGTCCGGCGGCATGCATCTGGCCATCGAGAAGGGGATCGTGGAAGCGCGGCGGCTGGTGTACGAGACCTCCCAGCTGGTGCGCAAGCCATTGCCCGTGTCCCTGCTCAGCGTGGGGGTGAAGTGCGGCGACTCGGACGCCACCTCCGGCATCTCCGGGAACCCGGCCTTTGGCCGCATGACCGACATGCTGGTCAAGCGGGGGGGCACGGTGATCTTCTCGGAGACCGTGGAGATCATCGGTGCGGAGCAGCTCCTTGCCGAGCGCTGCAGGTCCAGGGAGGTTGCGGAAAGGCTCCTGTCCGTGGTGCGTGAGGCTGAGGAACTGGCCGCCAGAGTGGGGGACGACATCCGCACGGTGAACCCCATCCCTGAGAACATCGCCGCAGGAATCTCCACCCTGGAGGAGAAGTCCCTGGGCGCGATCTGCAAGGCCGGCAGCGTGCCCATCGAGGAAGTGCTCGAGTATTGCGAGAAACCAAGCCGCCCCGGCTTGTTCTTCATGGACGCCTGGATGTCCTCCTATTCGCTCATCGCCAGCTTTGCGGCCGCGGGCTGCCAGATGGCCTTTTACCAACTCGGGGGGCAGGAACTGCCGGAGATCGATCCGCCCCTCTCGGCCATAAACCCCGGGGTGGTCATCCCCATGCACACCATCACCGGCAACCCGTCCACGGCCCGCAAGGCACACAAGGACATCGACTTTTCCAGCGCCGGGGTGTTGGACGGCACCATGACCCTGGAAGAGGCGGGAGTTGCGCTGCTGGACCTGGCTTGCAGGACCGCCTCAGGCGCTTACACCCGGGCGGAGACGGTGGCCTTTTCCGATCCGCTGGATGTGTACTACCTTGGCCCGAGCGTTTGATGCTGTTGGAATGATATTTCCAGGTGAGGGGCCTTTTGGAAAAATGCCCCTCCTCCGGATCCACCCAAAAATTGTATTGTTTTCAATATGTTCATCTTGCTGTGCGGCGCAAAAGCTTGCAGCAAGGTTGAAACCACGCAAGGAAAGATCCATGATTCCTGACGATATACTATACAAGGCCTACCTCGATATCCTGAACAAGGAGCTGGTCCCGGCCATGGGCTGCACAGAGCCCATCGCTGTCGCCTATGCCGCCGCGTGCGCAAGAAATGTCCTGGGAGAATTGCCCGACCGCGTGCTGATAGAAGCGAGTGATAACATCATCAAGAACGTCAAGAGCGTGGTGGTCCCCAATACCGGGAATCTCAAGGGACTGGAGGCCGCGGCTGTTGCCGGGATCGTGGCCGGAGACGCCGACAGGGCGCTGGAAGTCATCGCCTCGGTCACCGAGGGCCATCGGAAAGACATCACCGACTTCCTGGCGCACAGGGAGGTGAAGACCCGCCATATGGAAAGCGGGCAGATATTCGACCTGCGCGTGAGCGTGTTTCACGGGGACTCCAGCGCCTCTGTGCGCATCTCGGACTACCACACCCACATCGTGTGCATCACCAGGGACGACGCCGTCCTGTATCACCAGGACAGCTGTGGGGTGGAGAACCCAACGGGCCTCGGCAATCACGCCCTGCTTAATGTGAAGGACATTCTCGAATTCGCGGAATCTGTCCACGTCGAGGATGTGCGCGATGTGCTGCAGCGGCAGATAGACTACAACTCAGCCATTTCCGATGAAGGGTTGCGCGGGAACTGGGGCGCGAACATCGGCTCGGTGCTGCTCGATACCTGCGGCACGGACGTCAAGACCGTGGCCAAGGCCAGAGCCGCGGCAGGCTCGGACGCCCGCATGAGCGGGTGCGATCTCCCGGTGGTAATCGTGGCGGGCAGCGGCAACCAGGGGCTCACCGCCTCCCTGCCGGTGATCGAATACGCAAGAGCCCTGGACGTCGACCAGGAGGCCCTGTACCGGGCCCTGGTGGTGTCAAACCTGGTGACCGTCCACCTGAAGACCGGCATCGGCACGTTGTCCGCCTATTGCGGGGCGGTGAGCGCCGGAGCCGGCGCCGGGGCCGGTATCACCTGGCTCCATGGGGGGCGTTTCGAGGAGATCGCCCACACCATCGTCAACTCCCTGGCCATTGTCTCGGGCATTGTCTGCGATGGGGCCAAGCCCTCCTGCGCGGCAAAGATCGTTTCCGCCGTGGAGGCGGGCATCCTCGGGTTCGAGATGTACCGCAAGGGGCAGCAGTTCTATGACGGTGAGGGAATCGTCAAAAAGGGCGTGGAAAACACCATCGTCAATGTAGGCCGACTGGGGCGGGAAGGGATGCGAGAAACAGACAGGGAGATCATCCGGATCATGATGGGGGAGTGACCTCCATGGCGCAAGTATACCGGGAAAGGCCGCCATGCGCGGCGAACATTACCGGGGGCTTCGGCTCCCGGTTTTTTGTAATCCAGGGTCGAACACCACCTTTTGTGAACGCCCGTGAGCAACCTCGCGCTCGCGTTCCCCTACGTCATCGGGCGCCGGTTCCAGGGAAAACAGGGGGCCGGGCGGTGGTGCCATTTCCCCAGGCGTTTCGGCTCTATGGGCTCGAATGCAGGTATAGGCGTCGAGTTTGATGCATGACTCATTCGAACCAATAGCCGCAATTGCCGCCACTGGCCTTGACATCGTCGATGTCGGCCTGTGTGATGGGGAACAGTGAACAGGCGCGGGGGCGGCGCTTCGTGTATATGCTGCAGATCATATCCCTGGTCAGAAAAGGGCACCTGTATGAGAATTTGCAGCATGTGGCGCATTGAAGGCACGTGCCGTGTCTGCGCTGAAGCTGCTTTCTTACGTAACCAGGCAGGAAGAATATGAGAAACTGACGGCGAAGCTTGCCTGCAAACATCCGAACACGCAGGGAAATGGAAGACAGTAAATTGCTGGTTTGCGAGATAGTATGCATAATTTCAAGGGAGTATGCTGAAGGTGTTTGCCAGATTTTGCCTGGCGGTATGCAAACACGTGCGATGATGGCAAAATCAGAGCAAAGGGTTGTTTGGTGGTATTGGGGAATGTTTGCCTTCCCTGACAGCATTCAGGATAACTCCAGCTGATTCTGTTCGTCAAACTCTTCTCGACAGTTTTCTATTCCAGCGTTGAATACTCCAGGAAAAATAGGAAATAGCATACATGGCTATTGTGTTGTATTTCGAATGCGCACAAAGGATATGTCATGCCTGCATGCCATTGCTGAGCGTGATCGTTTCAAGTGGAAATGCAACTTGCGATTGTTACTGCCAGTGGTTGTCATACCTGGGAACAAGATAACTTTGGACTCCATCCCACGGGCTTGGTCGTTTTCGACCGGGGCTTTCGAGTATACTAAACAATGTCCGGCTGAGCAGCCGTGGAACACTGGACCGCAGACGCCCACCCTGAGGATTTCAGCCTGTTAGAACCTGATGCTGTCATAAGAGTTTCCCTTTTTTCAGAATTCCAAGATGTCCTGCACCAACCCGCGTATGGAAAGAAACAGTCTGACCAGCCGGGGCTGGAAATGACCATCACAATGGTTGATGTATTCAAAAGTCCTGTTCAAGGGCCAAAGATCCTTATTTCATCTCTAATTCTGAATTGCGTTAATTAGTCAGCCCTGAAAAACGTTCAATTTACTGAAAAGACTTAACAAAACGACCAATTCAATGTATCATTCTCGACCAGGAACTACAGTAATTCTGCAGAAAACCGGTCGCGCTGTCGCCGAGTCGGGAGTGATGATGAAGGCCAAGCAAGCCAAAAACGATCAGGCTAATTTCCTCTACAAAGACCTCATTGACCAACTCAACCCCAAGCATCCGCTGCTCCAACTGGCTGGGCGCATACCATGGGAGCGCTTTGAGCGGGAGTTCTCCCCACTCTACAGCGGGCACGGACGACCGGCAAAGCCCATTCGCCGCATGGTCGGACTCATGATTCTCAAACAACTTGAGGACCTCAGCGACGAGCGTGTTGTTGAAGCCTGGGTCCAAAATCCCTACTTCCAAGCCTTTTGCGGCGAGAAGCACTTTCAGTGGAAATTCCCCTGTGATTCGACGGATTTCGTCTATTTCCGCAAACGCATCGGTGAGGACGGCGCGCGCCTGATCTTCGAAGTCTCGGTGGATCTGCACGGCGAAGACGCCAAAGAGCGCGAGATCACCGTGGACACCACAGTACAGGAAAAGAACATCACCTTCCCTACAGATGTGAAACTGCTGACGAAAGTCATCAAAAAATGCAGGAAAATCGCTACAGATGAAGGCGTCAGGCTTCGCCGTAGTTTTCGCCGTGAACTGCCAAGCCTGCTGCGCCAACGGTTCAAAAGCCGAAAAACCATCAAACGAATACGGACCATGGCCGGCGTGCTCATCCGCGAGTTGGAGCGCAAGTTGTCCAAGGAAGCGCTTGCCCGCTACGCTGAATCCTTGAGCCTTTTTCGCCGAGTCCATGGACAAAAACGGACCGACAAAAACAAGATTTACAGCCTGCACGAGCCTGACGTGCTGTGCATCGGCAAAGGCAAAGAACACAAAAAGTATGAATTCGGGCGCAAGGCTTCTCTTGCCGTCACCAAAACCACAGGTGTCATTGTGGGGGCCATGTCTTTCACGGAAAACGTCTTTGATGGTCATACGCTCCCGGACGTCCTGGAGCAGGTCTGGCAAATCACAGAAGTCTGTCCGTCGGTGGCCATCTGCGACCGAGGCTATCGGGGACGGAAAAAGGTGGGCGACACGAGCATCCTGACGCCAGGTAGCCCTAAGAAGAGCGACACACCCTATCAACGCAGAAAAGCCAGAGGACGCTTCCGCCGCCGGGCTGGAATCGAGCCGGTGATCGGACATGTGAAGCATGACCATCGCATGGTGCGCAATTTCCTCAAAGGTGTCGTCGGTGACGCAATCAATCTGTTCATGGCGTGCGCGGCGTTCAACTTCAAGAAATGGATGCGAGGGGTGAAACTTTTTTGCTCTTCTGGCCCTGTGGCTCTCTTTCGAGTTTGGATGGCAGCGCAAGCTGGCTAAGATCTGAACAAAGCTAAAAGGGCTTTTTCAGGGCTGACTAATTATCCAAGGCCATGCGACAATTGATTTGACCCTTTCGTGGTCAGCTTCAATGATTGCGAGAGAGTTGGCCAAGTCTTCTTCAAGGCTGGATAATTCGTTTAATATCACAATATAAACGTACTTTTCCTTAACCTCGTCCCAGATATGCTCCACCGGATTCAGCTCTGGGGAGTACGAAGGCTGGTTAATAAATTTCATATTATCAGGAATGTTAAGTGAATGGCTCTTATGCCATCCTGTAGCATCTGCAATCATGTCGATTCGTTCACGTGGATAACGTGAGCTCACTTCATTGAGGAATATCTGCATGCAAGCGGAATTTACATATGGAAGCATAAGGCTATCCATGTGATTATCCGGAACACAAACAGCCGTATATGCATACGTATACTTTTGTGAAACCATAGTTCCACAAACTGGTCTTACTGGTTTTAGACACCAGCAACGCATTGTCTCGGAAACCAGACCAAAACGCGCTTGAACCTGAAACATTAATCTGAACGGCAATTCATCGTTCCATCCGCACGTGATTGCTTTTATGAGCTCTCCATGTCCTTTTCCCCGGTTTTCTGAGATTCTACATCAGCGGCAACGTGTCGTCTGTCTGGCGCCAATTTCCTCCATCCATGACGATGAAGAAGGTTATATGTCGACGATAAAGGGATTTTACGTCCTAGTCTATTTCCTAGAGATTGATGGATTTCTGCAACAACGAGGATGCCTCCTCCCATTGCCTTAGCAAAAGAAGATTCTAGAAATGTCTTCTCAGCCTCCAGAGTAAGATTATGTCTACGTCTCCCGCCTTTTCCTGATTTCTTGCCAACAGTTAATTCGCCAGCCTGAATGTAGTCAGTTCTTGTCTTTGTAGTCCTTCGAATAGAGCGACCAATGAGATGAGCGGATTGAGCAAGTGACAACTCGATTTCCAATGGAAAAATAAGGGCTTGAAACTGGCGAAGTTCATCAGCGGAGTGGACTTTCGCCAAGTCACGCTTGGCTTGATCAAGTAGTTTGTCGCCTTTCGGTGGGCGAGCATAATGACCTCCCTTTTTGGGGTTATTACAGTACGTTGAAATGAGATTGGAATAAAATGATGCCGGGGCATCCACAAGGGGGATGTCCCGGCATTAATCGGTGACTCAGGTTGTTGGCGTAAGCGGAACGCCGGGAAAGAACACAGCAATCGTCAGGGGCGAGAGGCGGTGTGCTGGATCTGGATCAGGTAGTTCTCGAAGTTGTCCAGGTAGAACGCCAGTGGACTGTTGAACTTGCGCCCTAACAAGCCGTTGAGCAGCAGCAGGCTGATCTCCTTTTCGCGCTGCAGCACGTATTGGGACATCAAAAATGCCTTGCGCTCATCCTGGTCCATGCCGCGGAGCATGCGCCGCAGGACCGTGCGCGCTTGCGGCTGGTGGAGCCAGAAGTACATAATGTCCAGGGCGTTGACGATGACGACCTTTTCCAGATCGGTCTGTTCGGTGGAGATGGTCTCGATGAACGCCTTGGGAGACTGCAGGAGCTCCAGCACGTCATCCTGGGGAAAAAGCACCTCCAATCTGGCGTACGTCTTGAGGATCTGCTCCATTTTGGACTTCAGGTCGCGGGTACGCAGGCGGATGTAGGTGGCGCGGTCCGCCATGCCCTCGATGACCCCTGCGACGCAATCGGACGCGAACTTGGAAATGATGGCCGCCCACTTCTGCAGCACCGAGTCCACGTTGGGAACGCCGTATGCGCCCAGCAGCGAACTCAGTATGATGTTGTAGAGCACGGCCAGGGGAATGGACAGCACGCTACGGAAGAAGTTGCCCACCACGGCGCGTCTGGGCAGGCCCCGGAGAATATTGTGGGTGGAGATGTACGCCCCGTTCACCAGCGCCATGATCGTGTAGAGCGCAATGGCGTTGGTCTGGGTGGTGATGCCCAGGCCATGGTCGAGCAGCACGGTTTTGACCAGATAGTCGAGCAGAGGCACTGAAAACCCGGTGTACAGGAGCGAATCCGAGAGCCGCTCCCAGCTAACGAAATCGTTCCATTTGATGAGCGAGGTGCGGTGTAGCCCGCCGCAGGCCAGTACCGACTGGATGATGTTTCGTACCCCTGTGATGCCGAACCAGATCACGGGGCCGAAATAGGCCAGCAGCCACCAGTCCTTGGTCAGATAGAACGAAAGCGACGCGGGAACGAAGCCGATCAGGATTTTCAGAAAGTTCTTCAAATGGCTGTTCATGTTCGCCCAAGGATTTACCTTGCGCTTTCGCGTCGTAGGCGCCGTGGGCATCGCCCCTGCCGTGGGGGTCTGGATGCCCCCCAAGGTGTAGATGTTGGCCTTTTTCCTCCTGGCCAGACGATAGCCCACCCGCTTCCACTTGGTCATCAGCTTGTCGCCATGGGTAAAAAAGCCCGAAGCCATGCGCATCAGCTTGGCAAAGGGCAGGCTCAATCCGGAAGGTGGGCGATAGGTAAGTTCCACCTTGCCAATGATATCCATGGCCACTGGCAGGGGCAGGTATGACTCGCCCTTGGAGCGCTTGAGCATGTGCTGCGCCCTTGGGGGAAGCGTCTCGGCGACTATCAGGCCCATGCCGTGGCGGCGCTGGGATTGGCCAGTGGAGTCCGAGCCGATGCACGAACGAAGCGGTTGATCCTTGTACAGCTCGTGGAACGAGGACAGGTTCTCCAGAAGGTCTTGCAGTTCGTTCAGCTTTTCCTGCCGAAAGGGGGCCTCCTCGGCCTCGATGCGCTCCATGATGCGGCGCACGTATTTCTTGAGCAGCACCAGGTTGGCTGAATTGACCACGGATTGGACCTCCAGGATCGAGGCGTAATCCGCCGGCCTGCCCTGTTCGTAGTGGAGCAGGTTGAATATCTCCAGGTGGGTGATGCCCCCACCGCAGTGGTGCAGCAGAATGAGCACGTCTTCGGCGTCGAGTCCGTCCAGCTCAAGGGTGATCCAGTTCTTGTTGTGCAACGAACTGATCAGCTCCACCATCTGGCTGGTGGAATAGGTCAGCAATTCGGGTACATCCGGGCCGTTGTGCGGCACGAACGGGTCCATGATTTCGGGATTGTGCCTTGGCGCCAGCCATGTGTCGATGATGTGCTCCGCGTCGATGTCTTTGGTTTCGACAGGCCCGGCCGGTTCGCCGCTTGATTCGGTCAACGCCAGGTTGGCCATGGTGCTGATCATGTTGCCCAGGTGAAAAAGCGACGGCTGCCCCACACCTACAAAGGCGAGAAACTCCTGCCAGGAGATCTCCTTCAGTTGGATGCCGAAGCTGGCGCCGATCTTTCTCCTGAGCGTCTGGTTGTATTTGTCGAGCACGGCCTGGACGTATTTGCGCTGATAGTCCAGTACGTCGCGGCCCTTTTGCCGAAACTCCACCATGCCCGGTTCATGCAAAAAGTCGTGGCAGTCCTTTTGATTGGACAGATTGCGTGGTCTCCAGAGCAATTTCACGAAGCGGTCCTGGTAGCGCACGCGGAGCTCGATGCAGATACGTGCCGAAAGGCCCATGATCTCCGCAGCTTCAATCAGCTCCGCCGCAACGTCTGGCTCGATGGTGCTGTAGTAGATGACCGTCAGCTTGCGAATTCCCTTGATCCAGGCGTCCATGATCAGGTGCGTGGGCGACTTGCGGCCCTTGGTGTTCGCGTCGTGCACGTGGTCGTCAAAGGACAGCTGCGACCAGTCCTCGGGCACCTCGATCAGGTGATACTTGCGGAGTTCGCTACGGATGATCCGGGGTTTGCCCACGATGGCGCGGCGGAAGTCGTGCGCCAACTCGAGCTGCCGGAGTGGGGCGTCCTTGGAGCGGACCAGCTCCTTCATGATCTGCATCAGCACACGGGCGGTGTTGATGGAAAGCGTGCTTTCCGAGGCCATGAGCACCTCGGATTTGAGTGAGCGCAGGGCGTCGATGCGGTCAGGCGCCTTGCCGCGCTCCAGAGAACCCAGCAGGTGGACCACCGCGTAGGCGATGCGTAGCCCCCGCGTGGCAGCCATCTGTTTGATTCCATTGGGGTGCAGGTAGGGCGCGAGAATGCGTTTGAGTCCTGTGTAGCGCCCGCGCGACAACACGTCGTTGACGATGCGCAGCATCTCGTAATCTTGGGGGTCGAAAAGCAACCTGCTTGCCAATCTTGGTGTTTCTTTGTCCATGGAATTCACTATGTACTATACCTGAGTAGTCAATAATATTCTCGAGAAAAGCGTACAGCCTTGCGCCGGCTGGTTACAGCGGCGGAGTCGATATGCCGGGGAAGCGGAAAAACCGCCACCGCGTATCGGATGTGTCGAATGGGGCGTGTTATTGTCGCACGGCCTTGCGCTGCCTCCACTGTTTGATCAGGGGGTAGAGGAAGGACGAAATCGCAAGCAAGAGCACGATAAAGGCGAGCTTGTCCGTGAAGAAGACCTTGTAGCCGCCCATGATAAGCGCTCGCCGGAAGTTTTCCTCGATCATGTCGCCGAGCACAATGCCCAGCACCACCGGCGCCACTGGGTAGCCGTAGCGCTTGAAGAGCCAGCCCACCACACCGAACCCGATGCAGGCGGCCACGTCGAACAGCGAGTTGCTCACCGCAAAGCTGCCGATGAAGGCGACTGCCAGTATGCAGGGATACAGGATGGCGTCGGGTACCGAAACGACCTTGATGAACAGTCTGTTGCCGTATAGCCCCAGCAGAAGCATGATGCAGTTGGCCACTATGAGCGCGGCGAAAATGCCGTAGACGATTTCGGGGTTGTCGCGGAAGAGCAGCGGTCCAGGCACCAGGTCGTGCAGCATGAACGCCCCAAGAAGTACCGCGTCCGTGGCGCTGCCCGGTATGCCCAAGGCGAGCAGGGGCACCAGCGCGCCGCCCACCGAGCTTGAGTTGGCCGCCTCGGCCGAGGCTACTCCATCCAGAGAGCCCTTGCCGAACATCTCCGACTCCTTGCTGGCGCGCTTGGCCACGTCATAGCTGATGAACGCGGCAATGGTCGCACCCGCGCCGGGGAAGATGCCGATGATGGTGCCGATGATCGAGGAGCGCACGATGGTCATCTTGATCCTCATGAACTCGACCATGGATGGCAGGCGGCTGTCCACCTTGGCCAACGCCCGATCCACACCTGTCCAGGTCTCGGCCTTGGCAAAGACCACGCTGACCGCGAACAGGCCGATCAGCGCCGGAATGAGTGTGAATCCATCGTAAAGCCTGTCATTGCCGAAGGTGAACCGCGAGACACCGGAAATGGGATCCATGCCGATGGTCTTGACAAGCAGGCCGAACAGGATGGCGACCATGGCCTTGAGGATGTTGCCTCGGCCCATGGAAGCCACCGTGGCCAGGCCGAAAAGCGCCAGGGCGAAGTAGTCGGCCGGGCTGAACTTGAGGGCGATGTGAGCCAGGGGCACGGCAAAAAGGATGAGGATCACGATGCCGAACGCCCCGCCTATGGTCGAGGCGATGAGCGCCGTGCCCAGACCCTTGCCGGCCTTGCCCTGCTGCGTGAGCGGGTATCCGTCGAGGGCGGTCACAGCGGCAGAGGGCGTCCCCGGCGTGTTGATGAGCACCGCGGTTATGGACCCTCCGTAATTGGAGGCGATGTAGATGGACGAAAGCAGGATGAGGGCCGCGGTGGGCTCCATGGAGTAGCTGAACGGCACGAGGAGTGCCACGGCCGTGGAGGGTGAGAGACCGGGCATGGCTCCGGCAAGGATCCCAAGAATGACGCCAACAGTGATCACAAGCAGTGGCTTCCAACCTAACAGTGTGGAAAAGCCCATCATCAAGCTGTCGTAAATTTCCATGTCGCACCTGTATTATGGTATCTTCCCGGTCTTGCAGTCTATCGCTTCCACCAAGTCTGTCACCTTGCCAATACCCCCTGTTGCTGATCCTGCCTCGGAATTACATGTAGTTCTCCCAGAACCCCATGGGCAATTGAATGTATAACAATTTGTAGATGATGAAATACGAAAAAAGCATCCATCCCGTAGAAACGGACAGCATTACAAAATATTTACGGTAGGACATGATGTACATGAGCACCATCAGGAATACGAAAGAGCTTATGAAGTAGCCAATCAACTGCATAGCGAAAAAATATGCTATGACTATGAACATGATGGTCAGCATGAATGCTAAGCGAGTATTCTTGGATTCCTTCTTTCCATTCTTGTGTAAAAACAACTGCCAGAGAATGGCGCAACAGAAGACTATGATCCAGAATATCCACAGGCGCGGAATGCTTGCGGGGCCGACGTCCTCCACTGGAAAACTGAACGTCATGACGTAAAACAGGAGTGCGAGCGCGATGAGAGTACAGGGAAGCAGGATTTCGCCAAAGTAGCATCGCATTTTACTCATGCGAACAGCTATGCCCACTCCGGTAAGGACAGCCAGGAGGCCGGCCATGAATACATACAGGCCAGCCCCCTCGCTGAAATACCCGACAACGGATGTCATTTCAGGACTCCCAACTGACGAAGATGCTCAGAGAAGGTCTCGACGTCCTTCTTGACGATGTCCGTGAATTGCTTTTCATCGTATAATACCGGGTTGGCTCCGCCTCGGCTGATGTAAGCCTGCCACTCGGGGTCGGCGTTGACCTTGTTCAGCAGGTCCATGTAAAAGTCGTATGCCTCCTGCGGCACACCCTTTTTCAGCATGAAGCCGCGCCACATGATCTCGTCGTCCAGACCCTTGATGCCCAGCTCGTTGAACGTGGGCACGTTGGCAAACTCGCCATCCAGGCGTTTCTCACTGGCAATGACCGCCACCATCAAGTCAGGCTTGCCGATGACGTCCTGGGGGTTGCCAACGTATACCGCACCGTGCTCGCCCATGAGCGCGGCCATGGCCTTGCCGCCACTCTTGAAAGGAACCCACTTTGCCGAGATTCCCGCGGCCTTCCATGTCCGCATGGCCATGATATGGTCATTGCCGCCCGCGGCGGGGCCCACCCACAGCTGTTCACCGTTTTTGGCCTTGGCGTCGGCGATGATCTGTTCCCAGGTTTCGACCTTCGAGCCCTTGAGGGTGATGATCGCCTCGGGGTCGGAGACAAGCATGGCCAACCAGGTCAATTTGTCGATGTCAGCCTCGTTGCCCGTGGAGACCATTTTGCCAATGTTCGAGCGTGTTACCGCGGCCAGCTGGTAGCCGTCGGCCTTGCCGGAAATGATGTGCTTGATGGCCACCATGCCGCCGGCGCCGTCCTTGTTCAGAACCACGAATTCGGCGTCGGTGTACTTGCTCGCTATGGCGGCGAACTTGCGGCTGAACACGTCAATGGCGCCACCTGGCTTGGTGTAGACGATCAAGTTGATGGGGCGTTCCGGAAACTTGGCATATGCTACGGAAGCACTTACGGCGATCAGGGTGACCAGACTACACAGGATGGCGAGATGTCGTTTCATGTCAGCTCCTTAAGTTGGTTCGTCCGTCTTGGTTACGACTTCTAAATCAACACAAGGCCACAGCCGCAAACTACCACGTCGTATAAGGATGTGCGATTAGGTTAGAGTTGAAATACTTGGGATCTCCGGTCACCTCTTCACCGACCCACTCGGGTTTGTCAAAGGCCTGATCCGCGCTCTCCAGTTCGACCTCGGCGACGATGAGCCCCGCATTGACCCCGAAAAACTCGTCGATTTCCCAAACGAGCCCGTTGTGGTGAACCTTGTAGCGGCTCTTCTCAACCAAAGGTTTTTCGCACAACTCGTCCAACATCTCATTGGCGTCGGCAAGGGGTATTTCGTATTCGTATTCCAGACGTTCGGCCCCGACGGTGATGCCCTTGACGGTTATGAACCCGGCTTGGTCTATGGTGCGCACGCGTACCACACGTTCCTTGGTGCTGTTCAAATACCCTTGCCGATAATGGGTTCCCTCGGCCAACTCCCGCCAGCCGTCACCTGTAAGCAAGAACTTGCGCTCAATCTCTTTGCCCATACTCCTTCTCCTTATTGATCCTCTTTTCTCTGTGACGCCAGCCTGTTGACGTTGCCGAGGTCCTGTTCGAGGTTCTTCATGGTTTACTTATTCATGGAATTTTAGATAAGATCAAATTATATGATTTAATAACTATAATAAGGTCACGTTA
Organism: Desulfovibrionaceae bacterium; assembly: GCA_963674665.2. Lineage (GTDB taxonomy): Bacteria > Desulfobacterota > Desulfovibrionia > Desulfovibrionales > Desulfovibrionaceae. The sequence goes on from CAXXPL010000009.1 coordinate 102,610, forward strand.
TGAAAATCGCCCAGCTCAGGTCTTTCCACTACGTGGCGCTTGCCGGCAGTTTCACCAAGGCCGCGCGGGCACTTTTCCTCACCCAACCGGCGGTAAGTCAGCAGATCCAAATCCTGGAAGACGAGTTCGGTGTCTCGCTCTTCAATAGAAGCGGAAAGACCGTGCGGCTTACCAGTGAGGGCGAGATCCTGCTCGAACACACCACCAAGTTGTTTCAGGTGTATGAGGAGATCCAGCGTCTCTCGGACCGGCTCAAAGGGCTGGAGGGGGGGAAGATCTCCATCGGCGCCACAGGCGTTATGGGAACCTATTTCCTTCCGAAGATCATCGGCAGGTTCAACAAGCAGTACCCCGCGGTGGAGATCGACCTGCGCATGGGCAACTCCTATTTCATCCACAATCTGGTGCTCAACGGCGAGGTGGAGGTGGGATTGGGCTCCAACCTCAAGTCGCCACCAAGACTCAAGCACATCCATCTGCACCGGGAGCCGCTCATCCTTGTCTGCGCGCCTGATTCGGCCCTTGCCAGGATACCTTGCCTGGACCAGGAGAACATGAACAAGGAGCCATTCATCTGGCGCGAAATGGGTACCAAGATCCGCTTCAAGATCCAGACCTGGTTCGAGGAGAACATGGGTATGAGCCACCCGCGCCACGTTGTGGAGCTGGAAAACATCGAGGCCACAAAGCGCATGCTCATCGAAGGCTACGGCTACTCCATGCTGCCCGAGATCGCCGTGCGCTACGAATTGGAATCCGGGCAGCTCAAGCGTTTGCACTTCGATGGCGCGGGGGTGAACATCAACTACCACCTGTACTTCATGAGCGGTGGTATATTCAGCCTGGCCACGGAGACCTTTCTGCGCGAGCTGGCCACCAGCAGCATGTTTTCCCATCATCAAAACCTGCGGGACAATTTCCCGATCCTGAGCATTTCATGAGTCCTGGTCAGGATGATAAGGAATGGTGATCTGAAGAATAAATCAATATAATTTTACTTTATACCTCAATGCACGCATAGACTGGAACTGAACCGGTTTCTGTGCGCGCCGACAAGAGGTGTTGTGCGCGCCCCTGTATCAATGACGGATTGGCAGCCGTCGACAACAGCAATCACAGGAGCGTCACAGATGAGTGAAAAACTTACCGAGTATGTGGCCACTTCGGCCGAGGATGCGGAAAAGATCGTTCCCCGCGCCGAATTCCGGGTGTTTGGGCAAGGTATCCTGGACATCGTCACCAATTCCATGTGGAAGGCCAAGGCCCAACTTTTCAAGAAACGCGAAAGCGGCGAGACCTATATCCTCTCAAGGCATACCAACGAGGCCAACGTGAAGGTCCGCTCCGAGCTGCTCGACATCAAAACCAAAGTTGGCGAGACGGAGGACGGCTACGAAATCTTCCAGCCCCGCGGCAAGTTCCAGTTCCCCGCCGCAAAGAGCGACCTGGCCAAGATTTTCGACAACTTGAAGGTGGAAGTGAGCCTGGAAGCGGAAGAGTACACCTATGACGCGTTCGTCTCGCTTTGCAAGGCCCACCCCGATGTCGTCCTCGTGGACGTCTACAAGTACCGTTTCGGCTTTACCGTGGACGGCATTATCTGCGAGTACGGCAAAATTCTGTTCAACGGCGCCATGGTTGAGACCGCCTGTGTGGAGAGCGAGGACTACGCCAAGATGAAGAGTGTTATCGCCGACCTCGAAATCGACGAGTTGGAGAACATGAACTACCTCAAGGCCGCCAAGCGCGTCGTGGGTATCGAATAACCGCCGGTATTGTTACCGGCACGCCACGTTTTCTGCTGCGCGGGGCGCCTGCCTCAGCATTCGATGAGCCAAGACGTTCGGGAGCACAACGCACCCCGGTCGTCTTGGCTTTGTTGTTTTGACCTCGGTCCGCCAGGAGGGGCAGATCGTTAGTCCGAGATGTTGATTACCCTGAGGTTGTGCCTACTCGTAAACAGAGGGCCGGTGTATTCCATCAGCCCTGGAGGGGGCGATCCCGCGCGCAAGTCGGCGCTGTCCCGGGCATGATCGCTGGACAACGGGGGCATGCGCTTCCGGCCCCGACATGAGGGCAGTGATGTCCGACTGTGTGCCCCGTCCCTTGGTTCTCCTCTTGAACAGACCTCGGAAGCAGAAAACAGGCTCGCGGTTTTCATCGCGGGCCTTTGTTTTTCTGGTGAAAAGGAAGAGCTAGAACCCACGATGTAGATACGCCACGCCCCATATCCTGCGTCCAGGTGCGATGGAGTGGCGCCATAATATACGATCGTGGGATGCCCTGATATGAGGCGGAAGGTTGGGCTGAGGATGCGCCTTGTATATGGATGCGAAAGTAACAGTGTATTTTTGTTAAATCACACTGTTATTATGCGTTTGGGGGCTTTTCGGACAGCCGGGGCATACGGGATTGCTTCCAAGGTGCTGCCTGACATGGTATAATCAGTACAACACCATTGAACATTCTGAAGATCTTGACCACAAAATCAAGATGTTGAGTCGCAGATATACGGCTGCAGGGATAATGAATTCTTCAGGCTCACGATCATGGACATTGATGGATTCAAGTGCTTTTTCGAATATTTTCACAATAAAACAATACGTTGTTGTGTAGTCGGGTCAAAGGGGGAGTGATGGGGGTAGGTCACATGGAACCAAATTGTGAACTTGGTGCAGGGATTGAGAAACTGCACCCGGAAATTGGGGCCTCAGGCACCTCTTCGGCCAGTGATGGTCACTTCAAGCAAATGCTCGATGGTCTCCCGCAGATGGTATATGAGATAGACCATGAAGGAACTCTCACCTATGCCAACTCATGTGCGCTAGAAACATTCGGCTACGACACCGACACCCTTAAACGGGGCTTGAACGTTGCCCAATTTGTTCATTCCGCCGACATTGATCGTGCGGTGACAAACATGGGGCTTGTTATGCAGGGGCAAGGATTGTCCGGTGTCGAATATCTTGCCGTTCGCAGCGACGGTTCAACATTCCCCATCAAGGTATTTTCGCAAGGTGTATTTGAGGATGCAATCCCTGTAGGTATTCGAGGGACGATTTTAGATATATCCGAAACCCGACGCACAGAGGAGGCCCTCAAGAAAAGTGAAATCTTCTATCGTACGTTGTTCGAAACCACGGGTACGGCCCTGGTTACGATCAGCAACGATTCCATCATAAGGACATGCAATTCCCAGTTCGTATCGCTATCCGGCTACTCCCGCGAGGAAGTCGAAGACAAAATGATGTGGTCGGACTTCGTTGACAACGTGGACCTGGAACGCATGCGGCGCTACCAGGCCAGAAGAGCTCGCAAGGAACATGACGCACCACGAGAGTATGATTTCCTTTTTCTTGCCCGGGGCGGCATGCGGAAACATGTCCATATCGTCATTGAGGTCATACCCGGCACAGAGGACAGGGTGTGCTCTTTAGCCGACATTACTGAACGCATAGAAGCCGTGGAGGCGTTGAGGAGAAGTGAAGAGCGCTATGGCCTGGTGGTCCGAGGAGCCTATGATGGCTTTTGGGACTGGGACTTGAAGGGCGGCACCGTGTACTACTCCCCCCGCTACATGGAGATTCTCGGATACACTGAGGAGGAATTTCCTAAAGAGAGTGATTCATGGATAAGCAATGTTTATCAGGACGATTTTGACTATACATGGGCAGCCATCAAAAGGTGTACCGAAGGCGAGGTGGACCATTTTGAGGTCGAATACAGAATGCGTCACAAGGACGGTTCATTACGTTGGATTCTTTGCAGGGGAGCCAGCGTCAAGGATGATGACGGAGCTGTTTTCAGGTTGGCGGGAACGCAAACAGACATAACAAGCAGGAAGCTCAACGAACGGTCTGTACATGCCATGTACGGTATCTCCAAAGCCATCAGTACTACAAACGACCTTCAACACCTGTATAAAACCATACACTCGATACTTGGAGAATTTGTGGATGCCACAAATTTCTTCATCAGTTTGTTGGATATAGAAAGCGATCGACTTGCTTTTCCTTATTTCGCCGATGAACAGGACGGTTACCTGGATATTCAAAATATCAGTGACCCCGAAACAAAAAGCCTCACCATTTATGTCATCAGAAAAGGTAAGCCGCTGCTGATCACCAAGGATGAACTCTCCACTCCCAAGGCCATTCAAAGCATTGGCTGTGTCGGCACTTTTCCTGCCGTATGGCTGGGTGTTCCATTGAAAGTAAAGGATACTATTATCGGTGCCATGGCCGTTCAGCATTATTCAAACCAACAGCACTATACCAGATACGACGTTTCCTTCATGGAGGCTGTATCGGAACAGGTGGCTTTGGCCATTGAGCGCAAGAGTAATGAAGAGGCATTGAACCAGCTTACTGAAGAGTTGGAATCCAAAGTGAAGCAACGGACAGCCGAGTTGCTGGACAAGGCCAAAGAGTTGGAGCAAGCCAACGTTCGGCTCACTGAGTTGGATTCCATTAAGTCAGCTCTTATTTCGTCCATTTCCCATGAATTGAGAACCCCGCTGACATCCATTCGCGGCTTTGCGAAACTTACGCGCAAGGATTTTAAGCGTCTTTTCCTCCCCATGGCTGAAGAAGTGGCACTCCTCGAGAAGGGGGAACAAATTCTTAGCAACCTCAATATTATCGAAAGCGAAGGTCAACGATTGACGCGACTTATCAATGACTTTCTGGACATCAACCGCATCGAATCCGGTAAAGCCATTTGGAACGATTTGCCTATCAATCCCTGCGAAGTCATACACGAAGCGGTCAAAACCTTGAGAGGAGCATTTGATACGAAGACGAGCGTTGCACTAAAAACCTGCTTTCCGGACACAGTACCGCTCATCAACGCTGATCCGGATAAGATAATGCAGGTGGTCATTAACCTCCTTAACAACGCCTACAAATTTACTTCGCAAGGTACCGTTACGGTCACGATATCCGCCCCATCCGCTGGTGGTACACTTACCGTGTCGGTAGCCGACACTGGAATAGGAATTTCCACAGCAGACCAGCCTCATATCTTTGAAAAATTTCATACGACAAACACAAAAGACACAATTGAGGCCACGGACAAAGGCACAGGGCTCGGCCTGGCCATTTGTCGGGAGATCGTGAAACACTACGGTGGGATAATCTGGGTTAAATCCGCTCCAGGTAAGGGGAGTACGTTTTCCTTCACCTTGCCGGCGATCTCATGAACTGTGAGGACCAGGCCCGAAAACCTGGATTCATGGTGAAGTGCTTGTTTAGTGTGATGTCCGCTCAATTCATCTACTCTATATTTAGCGGTGGATCGCTTCGCTGAAAGCGGTGGGCCGGCCCTGAAGTGGGGGAAGAGGGAACCCGGGATTCACTTCACAAGCTTACCGTATCGAAATGCGTCCATGAAAGCCCTCCACCGGCTGGCCGGAAAGCATCTGCATGATTTGGCCGGATGACCTTGCGGCCGGATTCCTGCATGCCGATCATCCAAACTTAGCTTCGGACCAAGCGTTGAAGCGCTTTTGCGCGGGAGCTTTTCAAAAATGTAACGAAAATGTATCGTCCGTGACATATATGTCAAGTCCGTGCTCGGTTTTCAAGCCTCTAGTCGACATTAATCAATTAACACGAGATGGTTACTTCCTCTCTCCGATCTCCCCATTTTTGGCCTCAATTTTGCTGAAGAAAACCGGATGGCAGTCCGGAAGGGCGGATGTTCAACCAAGAAGCCTCGCCAGTAGCGACTTCTGGCAGGTTCTTTCGGTTTGTTGTTTGAAGCGGAATTATTACAAAATCGCTTTTCCCCGCCTTTAACGTGAGCAAATGTCACCGCCGTGTCTTGGAGTGGCCGGCTGCGAGGGACAGGCAGCTGAATTGTTCGAAGGTGCGATTCATCTAAATATTCAAGGAGTATGACCATGGCCGATGCTGAAAACGCTACCCAGTATCTCTCCGAGGTGATCGGTCCCCGATATGCGGGTTCTGAAAATGAAAAGGCCGCCGCGGACTACATTGCCGGTCAGATGCGGGAGCTGGGGCTCGAGGTGGAGACGCAGGAGTTCAAGTTCCTGGGGTGGGAAGTGGACCGGCGCCCCACTCTGACCCTGAACTCGCCTGAAGCCAGGACACTGAACGTGGGCATGTTCATGTACAGCGACTCCACGCCCGAGGGCGGCGTCAGTGGACGTGTCGAATATGTGGGAACCATGTACCTGGCCGCCGGATTTTTCGAGTGGCCCAAATACGCCGTGGTGGGCGATGACGGAAAGCATCTGGCCTATATCGTCGCCCACGTGGACGGCCCTGCGAACAACTTTGTCCTTTATGATCTTGGGCACAATTACGGATGCGCCCCTTACGTGGTCCTGGCCAAGGAGGATCACGAGACCTTCCAGAAGTTCCTGGCCGATGGAAAGATCATCACGGTCACCGTGGACATCGCCGGCCACATCGCGCCTGGAAGCGTTTCCCGGAACGTCATCGGTACCCTTGAAGGCAGCGCGATGCCCAATGAGGAAATCGTTGTTTGCGCCCATTACGACACAAGCCCGGGTTCCCCCGGTGCCTGCGACAATGCCAGCGGCGTGGACGCCATGCTGCGCGTGGCTGAGAAACTGCGCAAGGCGGGGGTAAAGAAGACCGTCCGCTTCATCGCCTTTGGCGCCGAGGAGTGCGTGTCCTATGGTTCCAACTACTATGTTTCCACTCTCAAGGAGAGCGGAAAACTGGCGCGGGTCAAGAACGTCATCAACCTGGACATGGTGGGGCAGGGCGAAAGCCTGATGACCACGGTGACGCCCACAAGTTTTCAGCAGCAGGTGGAAGCGGCTTTTTCCCAAACCCTTTCAGGCGAGTTCAATATTCAATGGGGGGACCGCCAGTTTCAAGTCAGCGACCACTTCCCGTTTCATCTCGAAGGCATTCCATCCGTCATGCTGCTGATGTGGCCATATGACTATTACCACCAGGACTCCGACACCTATGACAAGGTAAATCCCGATCATATAGCGAAAACAGCGGAGGCCGCCGAATGCATCGCGCGGGCTCTGGCATTGTGACACACCGTTGTGGGTTCACGGTGATTTGTCCGGTAGTTGTTCCTCGTTTACCACGCGGAATATGTACAACCTGTAATATTTGCGGAGGAGAGCTATGAAGAGAATAAGCCTTGGAATTCTGTGCATGCTGCTGATGTGCGGTTCCGCATGGGCCGTCAAGAATCCGGATACACTGATCGAGGCGGTCACTGCGAATCAGCAGTCCCTGGATCCGTATTTCCAGTATGACATCTCATCCAACGAACCGGTGAAAAATGTTTATGAAAACCTGCTTGCCTGGGACGGGGAGAGCGTGACCAAGCTGCTGCCCCATCTCGCCACCGAGGTCCCTTCCGTTGAAAATGGACTGATCAGCAAGGACGGAAAGGTCTACCGGTTCCCCATCCGCAAAGACGTGACCTTTCACAACGGCAATCCCTTCACTCCTGAGGACGTGGAGTACACCTTTGAGCGGGCCATGATTTTCGACCGTGCCGGTGGTCCGTCCTGGATGCTGCTGGAGCCCCTTACCGGCTACTCCTCCATCGAAAGCCTGGTCGAGGACAAAACCGGCACAGCCTACTCCAAAATGTTCGACGCCGACGGCAAGATCCTGCCCGAGTACAAGACCGTTCTGACCGAGGTTTTCGAGAAGTACATCGATCCCACGGTGAGTGTGGACGGCGACGACGTGGTCATCAGTCTGGCCGCTCCCTATGCTCCCTTCCTTTCGGAGCTGCCCCAGGGCGCCGGTTGGTGCTCCATTCTGGATAAGGAGTGGTGCGCCGAAGTGGGAGCCTGGGACGGCAAGGCCGACAACTGGTGGGAATACCACGATCCCAAGGCCGAGAAGGATCCTTTGTATGACAAGATGAACGGTACCGGCCCCTACAAGCTGGTGGAGTGGAACAACGGCGTCAGCCTGACCCTGACCCGCTACGATGGGTACTGGGGCCCCAAGCCCGCTGTGAAGAATGTTAAGATCCTGACCATGCCCGAATGGTCCACCCGGAAGGCAGCGTTGCTGGCAGGAGACGTGGATATCGCCGATGTGGATGCGCAGTACGTGTCGCAGATCGAGGGTGAGGAAGGCATCCGCGTGTTCAAGGGCCTGGACCAGCTCTCCATATACATGCTCTTCTTCAACCAGGAAATTACTGTCAAAGGCGGCAACCGATACATCGGTTCCGGCAAGCTCGACGGTGAGGGCGTTCCCGCCGACTTCTTCTCCGATGTCCATATCCGGCGCGCCTTCAAGTACATGTACGACGCCCAGACCATCATCTCCGATGTCATGGGTGGCAATGCGCAACAAGCCTACGGTCCGGTGGTCAAGCCTCTTATCGGTTACGACGCCGAAGGCGCGGCCAGCGCCCGTTACAACATGAACAAGGCCAAAGAGGAGTTCAAGCTCGCGTGGGGCGGCCAGGTTTGGGAAAAAGGCTTCAAGTTCACCATCGCCTATGCCACCGGCCGGACGGATACCAAAGCCGTCATCGACATGCTGACCTACAACGCGCGCAGCATCAATCCCAAGTTCCAGATCGAGTCTCAGAGCTTTGCCTGGAATACGCTGCTGGCCGACTACCTCCAGGGCTTCTACCCCATGTGGGCTTTGGAATGGAACGCCGACTACCCGGATCCGCACAACATGGCCTACCCCATTTTGCACCACACTGGATTCTACGGCTCCGCTTTGGGTACTCCATACAAGGAATGGGCGGGCAAAAATGTCGAGCCCATGCTGGACCAGGGCGTGATCGAGTTCGATCCGGCCAAGCGTGAGGCCCTGTACAAGGAAATCTGCAAAAAGGCCGAGGATGACGCCGTGATTCTGTTCCTGTACCAGCCCACCCGCATTCATGTGGAGCGCGAATGGGTCAAGGGGTGGTTCAACAACGCCATTAACGAAAGTCATGGCCGTCATTTCTACCTGTTGAGCAAATAATCGAAGACTACTGGTTCCCGGTGCGGTTCGACTGCACCGGGGATCATTTCAGCGGGGCGGCCTCGGGCCTCCCGCCAGGATGTAATTTCAACTCTCCCTTGGGTAACTCACACCGGACGCGAGATCATGCTAACTTACATCATACGAAGGCTGCTGCTCATTCCCCTGACCCTTTTCGGGGTGTCGGTCTTCATTTTCGCCATGATGCAGCTGCTGAACCCCTATCAATTGTTGAGCGCATATGTTGACTCCCCCGCGGAGTTGAAAGGGGACAACGCCGAGCGGCTCATCGTGAAATACGGGTTGGATCAGCCCCTGCCGGTCAAGTATGCACGCTGGGCCGGAAACGTGATTCAGGGCGATCTGGGCTGGGCGGAGTCGGCTTCCATGCCCGTGGCCGAAGCCATCAAAAAGAAATTTCCCCTGACCCTGGAGTTGGCCCTGTACGCCTTCTTCCCAATAATTCTGGGGGGCATCTGGGTCGGCAAGAAGACAGCGGTCAAACACAACTCCTTCTTCGACCACGCAACACGAATATTTGTCATCACAGGGTGGTCGTTTCCGGACTTCGTGTTCGGATTGATCGTCATCATCGTCTTTTACAGCGCCCTGGGCTGGTTCCCGCCAGGGATCATGAGCAACTGGGCCGAGCAGGTGACCAACGCGCCCGACTATGTCTCCTACACGGGGCTGGTGACGTTTGACGCACTCCTCAATGGCCGCCTGGACGTATTTCTTGACGGACTTCGCCACCTGTGCGGACCGATTATCGTAATGACCTATCTGTGGTCCGCGTTTCTGATCCGCATCACCCGCTCCGGCATGCTGGATGTGCTGCACAAGGACTACATCCGTACGGCCCGGGCAAAGGGGTTGCCGGAAAAGCAGGTCATCAACAAGCACGCCGCGCGCAATGCCATGATCCCCGTGGTGACCGTGGCGGGCCGGCTGGTCATCTACATGCTGGCCCAGACAGTCATCGTGGAGACCATCTTCAATCGACCGGGCATGGGCAAATTCATCGCTCACGCGGCCCAGCAACTGGACTATTCCGGCATTCTCGGGGGCACGCTCTTTTTCGCCCTCTTGCTGGTGGTCGGCAACCTGATCATCGACGTGCTCTACGCCTTCTACGACCCACGCATCCAGTTGAAATAAGCGAGTGACAAGTATCATGAGACTTGACCGAGAAACCAAACGCAAGATCAGGAAGCTACTCAAGAACCCTACGGCAATCATCGGGCTGGGCTTGCTGCTGTTCTTCATCTTCGTGGCTGTTTTCGCACCGTGGCTGGCCCCGCCAACCGAGGGCGTCAATCCCTACATCATCCCGCGCCACGGCTTCTTGACCAATCCCAAGCCCCCCACGGCAGAGCTGATCTTCGGCACCACCGAAGGGCAGTACGACATCTTTTACGCCTGCGTCTGGGGAACCAGGACAGCGTTCACCATCGGGTTCGTGGTGGTGCTCACCACCACCTTGATCGGAATCACCCTCGGCGCCATGGCCGGATATTTTCGGGGCAAAGTGGACGAGATCATCATGCGCGTCACCGACATCTTCCTGTCTGTTCCCTTTCTCATCGCGGTCATGGTGCTGACCACTTTGTTGGGCAAGGGGCTGGACAAGGTTATGATCGCGCTGATCGCCTTTGATTGGATGGACACGGCCTGGCTCACCCGCAGCAACATCCTTCAGGCCCGGGAAGAGGAGTACATTCAGGCCGCGCACGCCCTGGGTTTCGGCAATATGCGCATCATCTGCTCCCACCTGCTGCCCAACACCATATTTCCGGTGGTCATTCAGGCGAGCATGCGTATAGGCACCCTGGTGGTGACGGCCGCGGCGCTCAGCTTTCTGGGATTGGGAGCTCCGCAGGACTATGCCGACTGGGGGCAGATCATAAGTTATTCCCGCAATTGGCAGGGACTGGAGTACTGGTACGCCGTATTCTTCCCGGCCTTGTTCATGGTGCTGTTCGTGCTCTCCTGGAACCTGATCGGAGACGCCCTGCGTGATGTTTTCGACCCAAAAATCAGGGCATAGTCATGGAAGAAATACTGTTATCCATAAAAGACCTCCAGACCCACTTCTTTACGGACGAGGGTGAGATCAAGGCCGTGGATAAGGTTTCCTTTGACGTCAAAAAGGGCAAAACCCTTGGCGTTGTCGGGGAATCAGGCTGCGGCAAGTCCATCACCACCCTGTCCGTGCTTCGGCTGTTGGACCATCCGGGCAAGATAGTGGGCGGCGAGATCCTGTTCAAGGGCAAGTCCATCCTGGACATGAGCGACAAGGAGCTTCGCGCCATGCGCGGCAATGAGATCTCCGTGATCTTCCAGGACCCCATGACCGCCCTCAATCCGGTGCTGACCATCGGCGACCAGTTGAGCGAGGTGCTCTTCGCTCACCAGAAGATGAGCAGGAAAGAGGCCATGAGGCTGGTGATCGACATGCTGGGCAGGGTGGGTATCACCGAGCCGGAAAAAAGAATTTCCCAGTACGTCCACAACCTGTCCGGCGGCATCCAGCAACGCTGCATGATCGCCATGGCCCTGCTGTGCAAGCCTGAGCTGCTCATCGCCGATGAGCCGACCACGGCCCTGGACGTGACCATTCAGGCGCAGATCCTGGAATTGCTGGTGGAGCTGCAGCAAGAGTTCGGCACCACCATCATCTTCATCACCCATGACCTTGGCGTGATAGCGGAATTGGCCGACGACGTCATTGTCATGTACGGCGGGAAGGTTGTGGAATCGGCTGACGTGCGCACCTTTTTCAAGCGCCCCCTCCATCCCTATTCCTGGGGGCTGCTGCGTTGTCTGCCCAGCGTGGATACCGAGGAGGACGAACTGTACACCATCAAGGGGATAGTCCCAAGTCCTCTCGAATTGACCAGTGGATGCAAGTTCAACACCCGCTGCTCCTTTGCGCAGGAGCGGTGCCGGAATGAACTCCCGGAGTTGGAGGAGGTGGAGCCGGGGCACAAGGTCGCCTGCCACCGTTGGAACGAAGGGCTTTTCAATCAAGAACACCACGGCCAACCCCTGGAATGACCATGCTCGAACCCATAATCAGCGTAAATCATCTCAAAAAATACTATCCTATCACCGCGGGAATTTTCCACCGCCGGGTGGGTTGGGTCAAGGCAGTGGATGACGTGTCGTTCGACCTGTTCCCGGGAGAGATCCTCGGGCTGGTGGGGGAGTCCGGATGCGGCAAGACAACCACGGGCAAGGCCATGATCAATCTTGTGCGGCCCACGTCCGGAAATGTGGTTCTGAATCTTGCCGATCCCTCGTCCGGCGAGGCCAACCAGGTTGATCTCGCTGCATTGGGCCCCAGGGAGTGCCGAACCATGCGCAAGCATGTGCAGATCATCTTCCAGAACCCCTACGGCTCCCTGAACCCGCGCAAGACGGTCGAACAGATGTTCAACGAGATCATCAAGGTGTATCGCCTGGCGGATTCCCGCAACGGGGCCCGGGACCTCATCCACTACTATCTGGACAAGGTGGGGCTCCAGCGTTCGGATATGATCAAGTTTCCGCACGAATTCAGCGGGGGGCAGCGGCAGCGCATAGGCATCGCGCGTTCGCTGATCATCAACCCCAAGGTGGTGGTCTGCGACGAGCCGGTTTCGGCCCTGGATGTCTCCATCCAGGCCCAGATCATCAACTTGCTGGCGAAATTGAGGGAGCATCTAGATCTGACACTCCTGTTCATTGCCCACGATCTGGCTGTGGTGAAACACATCAGTGACAGGGTGGGCGTCATGTACCTCGGAAAGATCGTGGAGATTGCCCCGAAAAGTGAGCTGTATGCCACTCCGCGACATCCATACACGCAGGCCCTGCTTTCGGCATTGCCCATTCCCGATCCGGAGCGGAAAAGCAAGCGCATCCTGTTGCAGGGGGAGATTCCCAGCCCGGTGAATCCGCCTCATGGTTGCAGGTTTCACACCCGGTGCCCCATGGCCCAGCCTGTTTGCAGGGAAATCGAACCCCTGCTTTCGGCCCGGGAGAACGGTGCCGAAGTGGCTTGTCACTTCCAATAGGGGCGCGCACCTCAAACAAGAGTGTAGAACGGGACACCGCACCCTTTGCCTGAGGCGGCGTGAACGAGCCGCAGACCGTGCATCCGAATTAGCGAGTCATCCGGAAATACATTGATTTTTTTCAATATGTTTCCGGAGAATCACATCGCAACCAGGTTTCCTGATTACCCAATGAGAAATCCCCTGTCTGTGCATGGGGCTTGATGCCAGCTTTGAAAAACATATGCTATTGCTCCTGGTGCCCGGTCCGGTCGGCCCGTCTGGAGTTGTATAGCCATATGGGGGCGTCTGCGCCGAACTCTACGAACAGGCAAACCAGGTTGGCATTCACGGTTGTCATCTGGTATGGATAAGGATGCCGTAACGCTACGCACAACGCACCTTTTCGCAGGGGGGGAGGTTTGAGCAAATCGCCATCGATTCTATCCTCGGCTTGTCTGGACACCTTGCAGCACGTCATCAAGGAGTTGAGTCTCGCTGTCGTGCTGTTGGGTTCCGATATGAGGATCATCAACGCCGACGAGTTGGCCGCCACAGCCCTTGGGGGGCGACAGGCCGCGGCAAAGGGCGTCCATTTCGTCTCTCTTCTGCGGCAGGAGCTCGGCGGACAGCAATGTGACGACATTCAAGCGAGCCTGGAAAAAAGAGCCTCTGTCACCTTCGAGCTTGGAGACAGCGACAAGGTATTTGAGTGCCAGGCGATTCCCCTGGTGAAGGAGTCCAGCGACGGTGCCGCCATGTTCGTGGTATTCAAGGAGGTAACCGAACTGCGCAGAACCGACGAAAGTCTGCGCCGCGAACGGCAGCGGCACATCTTCCTCATGGAGGCATTGCCCGGCTTTCTGGTCCTCGTGGGGGGCGACAAGCAGATCCATTACAGCAATCGTCGATATCGCAAGCTGTTCGGCAAGGACTTCCATTGGGAGGCATTTTGCGAACGTTCAAAAACATCCCCCAGCGCCCCGTCTTATGAGGACATTTTGGGGCAGCAGTCCATGGAATGGGAGTGGCGGGGCGAGAAGGGGCGTTATTACCAGCTTTATACCCATCCCATGACCGATGAGGACGGGTCGTTGAAGGTCATCATCCATGGGGTCGATATCACAGCCCGGAAACAGGCCGAAATGGTCCTGCGGCAATCCCACGACGAACTGGAGTGCCGTGTGCAGGAGCGGACGGCTGAATTGAAGGCGTCCGAGGACCGCTTTCGCGCCGTAGTGGAGGATCAGACTGAGCTCATTTGCCGCTTTGCCACGGATCGCGCCATCTATTTTGTGAACGGCGCTTTTTGCAGGTTCTTCGGTTGTGCGAGGAGCGGACTCATTGGCGCCAGGTTCCTTCCCGGCGTGATCGAGGAGGACCGCTGGATCATCGAGGACGTATTCGACCAAATATCTCCAACGCAGGCTTCCCGAACTCTGGAGTTTAGGGTCAAACCCGAGGGCTCCCCCGAATGCTGGCTGCGCTGGAACATTCGCGCCATCCACGACGCCAAGGGTCGACTGGTGGAATATCAGGCTGTGGGCAGCGACGTGACCAGCCTGCGCCAGGCGGAAAAGCGCTATTTCAATCTGATCCAGAACATGCCCATCATCATCTTCGCTTTGGATTACGATTTTCAGCTCGACTTCATCAACGATACGAGCACGACGATAATGGGGTATTCCCCTGAAGAGGCGCTTTCGACTCCTGACTGGTTTTTCCAGGGAGTGCACCCGGAAGACCGGCAGCAGGTACGCGAGGTCATGTTTTCGTATCCCTTGCACGACCAGGAAAAGGCGTTGGCCGTGGAATTTCGTTTCCACCACCGCAAGGGGTATCTCGTGAATCTTTTGGCCAGGCCCATCCCGGCCGACAGACGCCCCTCCTCGGGAGTCTTCGACCGGGTGGAAGGCATCATCATGGATGTGACCGAGCGTACTTTCCTGGACAAGATGCTGGTGCAGCGCGAGAAGTTGAACACCCTGGGTGCGATGTCGGACGAACTGGCACACGAAATACGCAATCCGTTGTTCGCCCTGGGCGGATATGCCAGGCGTTTGAAAAAACGGCATCCCGAGTTGATGGAGGCCGGGGTGATCCTCGAGGAAGCCCTGCGGCTGGAGAAGCTTCTGGACCGCATCCGAAAATACCTCGAGCCTGTGGCTGTCGAAACCAGGCCCTGCGAAGTGAACATTCTCCTCAACTTCAGCGTGGACATCCTCTCCGGCAACTTGTCAAAGCGGATGGTCAACTTGGTCATGGACGTGGAAGAGGGCATTTCCGTGATTCACTCAGACCCGGACGTGCTCTCGCAAGTGTTCATGAATCTCATCACCAACGGCATGAACGCGGTGCACAGGGGTGGCACCATCCATGTCTCCACCTATGAAACGCCGCAGCACGTCGGCGTTGTCTTCAGACTCTCCCCCATGAAGCAGGCTCTGCGTGGCAGGGAGCAGATGTTCATGCCCTTCGAGATGGACGAGGAAGGAGTGAATCTGGCAGTGAGCTACCGGCTGCTCAAGAATGTTGAAGGACTGTTGGACATCCAACAGAACGGCGAGGGCGCTCACTTTACGGTGTTGTTGCCCAAGAAAGGGAAGAATCGGACGCCCGGGGAGACAGAATAGCCCCCCTGACCAGCATACCCACCTAGGGTAATACAATAAGGATTCGCCCGAGGAGCGGTATGAATGCTCCAGACACCTGCAGTGGCAGATCCTTTCCATGAATCACGCTGTCAGGGGCGCCAGAAACAGAAAAAGGGCCAATGGTTTCATCGCAAACCCCTGAACCTTTGCGCCTCTTCGAGGAGTTCAGTCTCGGTAAAGTGCTCAGAACTGGATGCGGGAGAGCCGGTCGTTATAATAATTGGCGAGGGATGGCGAACTTGTCGCTGTTCCTTGAGGAGCAGGCCGTTGAGCCGATGCACAACCATGCCGTGTACCTGCCGCGTTTCACGCCAAGCAGGCCGGCTTCAAGGGGGGCGAACCCGCCCTGTGCTGGTCAATGCAATGGAAACGCTTTTCTCTGGCAAGCTTCCTGATTTCACTTGGATTCAGACTGCTACGGCGTAGCTCCGTGAGCGCATACAGAAGATCAGCGTACGCTTGGCCAGCTCTTCCGTGCATGCTGCGAAGGGGCGCGAAACCTGGAATACGTGAAGGCTCTGCAACGTATTTTGAAACGGATGCTAGAGCATTTGCGGGAAAAATGCAGGTAGCGTGAGGAGCATGCGCAAGCGATTGTGTTTGATGCGCGGCAACGGGCATTCTGTTTTTTGGCATTAGCAGGCAGTATTGCCCAAGAACAAAGTGGATTGAAGGGTGATGCTCGATCCAGAAAGTCGAAGCCCTAAGTCTATTTGGCAGTACTCTGCACAAATTCGTTAAGCTTCTGTTTATAGATTGAGACAAATCCACTTCGCCCCTTACCCAACCGCAGAAGCTTTTCGTACTGATTTGCCGCGATCATGCGCCATCGAGGATTGGGACGCATCAAAGCGTACCACTTAAGCAGGTGCAATGTGTGCGGACAAATGGGGCTTGTCTCTGCATGTTGAATCACCAAGTTGCTCTTGTCGCTGGAGGAAAGAAAACATAAAAAAAGGCCCATGGAAAAATATTCTTCAGAGCTGAGATTCTTCTGTATATTTTTGTCGTCTAGTGGCGGATGTTGATATGGAGATGATAAAAAATTGGAATTTGAAGGTAGTGTGTCGTTGAACATGTTCTCGACACAAAAAGATAGAAATTCTTTGCTGAAATGTTCAATGTCCCGCCGGAGGACAAGTTCTTTCTTGTTTTCAATCCGAAATCTATTGAAGATATTATCAACAGTTTTTGATTTATTCAACAACAGATACGCTGTCGCCATGGCATCAATGTGAAGAAGTCGTAATCTTGCATGTTTTTGTTGCAATCTCAGCAACAGCCTCTCCATTGTCTTCCATCTGATGTCATGATGCATAAGATAGGAAAAAGGCGCTGGATTGTAAGCCTGGGCCGGAGCAGCACGTACGAATATAACAACATTCGCGGCAGGGGATTTTTGAATGACGTCTTCAACGAATTTTATAAAACGATATACATATGTCTGCTTACTCACGACAGGTTCATACTTATGTGCCACATGACGGGCCAGATCTGGTGACGCTTCCAGGCAGGTGCGCTGTGCCGTCATGATATAGTTATTATCCACATGACGATAAACTCGCCAATTGTGTGGTTCATGAAATGTATTAATAAAAATTACGTCTTCAGAAGAAAGATTGTCTTGAGGAGCCAATACATTGATTAATTCAGGTGCGTCATCACCAAAATGGCTGCTCAGTTCATCGTTGGTAACTATTGACTGAAATACATTGTCAATTGAACAATTGGTATTCAATGTTGCGAAAGTTGAGCGAATGTGCCTATATATAGTGCATTCGCCACGACGCTCCAACTCTTCACTCACATTTCGCGCCTGGCAATTTCCATAACAAATGTACATCGCTACCTCACGTCATTAGCCCGGCAACAACAAGCCACATCTGGATGACTCCCCGGCCTGACACCAAGCTAACCTGGCATATCTCGCCGTTTTTGCATATAATAACATCCACAGAGATCCCATGATCGTGTCACGTTGATGGTAGGTGGCTGGATGTCCAAGCGCAAAAGTAAAAGAGCAAATTTCATCGACGATGTCCAGGTCGCGAACGACTGCCGGACAGGTCAAGCGGGGGCAACTTCTTCGCTCGCTCCTGCGTGGCATCGACCCGTTCCCTCACATCGACCGCCTGTTGAGTCCCATGAGCAAGCATTGACATTGGTTCCCTCATAATTCCAAATCGCCTGCTGAAACATCCCGGAATTTCATGAGGAGTGCCCGAGTGAATACAACGATGTGCTCGAATTTCTGAAAAAGGCGGGCAGTCATGGCGGGGTTCCTCAAGCGGCATGCGGGAAATCGCTGCTTGGCGAGCTTCACAAACAGAAAAGGGCTACGTTTGTGTGACGTAACCCTTTGTTTTTCTGGCGGAGAGGGAGAGATTTGAACTCTCGATAGAGGTCTACCCCCTATACTCGCTTAGCAGGCGAGCTCCTTCGGCCGACTCGGACACCTCTCCGTATGTGAGCATTGTTTTGGTAAATCAAAGCAATGCTGTGGAAACAAGATCAATACGCACCTTGTCCGGACTTTGTCAAGCATGGGATTGGCGAAACACGGGAATTGATTCGGGGAATTATCTCCGACGCGGGAAGCAAGGTATCTTTCGAGTATCTGGAGTCGCACCAAGGAGGATTTTTTTATGTAAGGAAACCTAAAGACTCGGAGATTTTTGCCGAAAAATAAGACAAGCCATCTTTTTAATGTCCCGCCACTGTAATACCCGCAAAATGTAAATAAATACTAAAGCAAAAGTTACGAAATGGGAGCCAACCCACCGAATACTGGTTGTTTGTGCTCTGCATGTTCGATGTGGCTCGTGTACTTCAAGGTAAAGACTGTGTAAATTTTTCTTTTCAAACCCATAAAGTTCCATGGCCAACAGTCGATCTAGTGAGTGAGCATGCACATGCATGGAAAATATTTAAAGGAGGATCGGTTTAGTTCTTTTCAGGTTTGGATGTTTCAATCGGCCAGGCAAGGAAGCTCTGGTTATGAATTCAAGGAGGAAAAACAATGTCTCTGGTTATTAATCACAATTTGATGGCAATGACGGCGTCCCGCAACCTGCGGTCCGCGTACGGCGATCTCGGAACCTCCGTTGCCCGGCTTTCCTCGGGTTTGCGGATCAACACCGCGGCTGACGATGCCGCCGGCCTGGCCGTTCGCGAGCTCATGCGCGCGGACATCGCGGGTTTGAACCAAGGCGTGCGCAACGCCAACGATGCTATCTCCCTCATTCAGACGGCTGACGGCGCCCTGGGCGTCATCGATGAAAAGCTGATCCGCATGAAGGAACTGGCCACTCAGGCCGCCACCGGTACCTATACCTCGGATCAGCGCCTGATCATCGACTCGGAATACCAGGCCATGGCCTCGGAAATCACCCGTATCGCCAACGCCACGGACTTCAACGGTATTTATCTGTTGAACGGCAACCTGTCCGGCGCCGCTTCCACCCACTCCGGAAGCGGACTGGTCTCCACCGGCCCCATGAAGGTGCACTTCGGTACCGCCAACGACAGCGCGGAAGACTATTACTACATCCAGATCGGCATCGCCACCGCTTCGGCCCTGGGTGTGGGCAACGCTTCCGACAACAGCACGACAGCTGCCTCCGCGGGCTACTCCATTTCCACCCAGGAGCAGGCCCAGAAGGCCCTGGTGGCCCTGCAGCAGGCCATCGTGTCCAAGGACAAGATCCGCGCCAACCTCGGTTCGCTCCAGAACCGCCTGGAAAACACCATCACCAACCTGGAAATCCAGGCCGAGAACCTGCAGGCTGCGGAATCCCGAATCTCCGACGTGGACGTGTCCCTCGAGATGACGGAGTTCGTGCGGCAGCAGATCCTCACCCAGTCCGCCGTCGCCATGTTGGCACAGGCCAACTCCCTGCCCAGGATGGCCATGCAGCTCCTCGGCGGCTAGCACACGTTCTGAAAAACCGGTCAACAAAAAGCCGGGCCATGTGGCCCGGCTTTTCTCGCGTTTGGTGCGCCCGGCAGGGCGCGTGGTGCGTGAGCACCATCCGGGCAGGTGTGGTGTGCCTGGTGACTAGGTGAAAGTCCTCCGCAGGCCCGACAAGGGGAACTGCTAGCCGGACGGCAAGGGTGTCCATCGCGAGATGGAATCTGAAGGAAGCCGCAGGCAAAATGCTGACCCGACGAACAGAAATCGCATACGAGGCGGTCATGCTGGGTGAGGGGGCCACTATCTTCAAAGCCCGATACTTGTACGGAAAGCATGGACGTATATGCGGCGGGTATAAGCAGGAAGATCGCGCGCATTACCCGGGGAGGTCTGTTCGCCAGCCATGCGCTATAGGCACGGTAACGTGTCGAGATGGGCGAACAGAAGTCAGCCGAGGCCATAGTAGTCGACCTAACCACTCGACGAAGGGCCAAACCTGCCAAGCGAGGCATGAACACTGTCTTCTGCTTGGATTGAGCAGATGCCCGAAAGGGGCCTTAAAGCTGGGAGTAATGGACGGAATCCATGAGGCAGGGCTGGGCGCTTATAGGACGGTAGACATTCAGGACAACGAGCCGAATAGACAGGAACCGCCGTGGTACGGAGCCGTATGCCCGGTGGTGTGGGAGGACGGGGGGCGCGAGCCCCCCTCCTACCCGATGTGCCCTCCTCGGGGGGCGGTATGGACAATGCGCCCCATGTCCATACGGGTCATGTGGGTCATGGCCGGAAGAATGTCATCGTCATGGTGCGTCACCAGCACGAGATGCATACCCGACGCAATGAGCCTGTCGAGAATCTCCACCATGCCCTCCCTGGCCGGAATATCCAGTCCGGAGAAGGGCTCGTCCAGAAGCAGGATCGCCGGCTCGCCCACCAGGGCTCTGGCCAGGAACAGGGCGCGCAATTGCCCCGTGGAGACGCCGCGAAGAGGCATCCGGGCCAGGGAAGCCACGCCAAGCCGCTCCATCCATTTGTGAGCCTCGACCTTTTCCTCCTCAAGAGGGGGGCGGTACAGGCCGATGCTCTCCTCGAACCCGGAGAGCACAAGCCTTTCGCAGTCGATGTTGTAGCGGTAAGCGGCCTGGGAGCGGTCCGAGACCAGGCGTACGGCACGCCCCAGGTTCAGTTTCCCGGATATGTGCCCCCCATGCTCGGGCAGGTTATATGCGATGGAGCCCCCTGCCGCGGGATGCAGGTCACCGGACAGGAGGCGCAGAAACGTGGATTTCCCCGCGCCGTTGCTCCCCGACACGATCCACTGTTCTCCGGGGCGCAGTTCCCAGAAAATATCATGCAGCACAGGCTCGCGCTCCACGTACACCGTTGCGTCGTGGATCCGTATCAAAGGGGGCGCGTTGTCCAAGTCAGGCAATGCATCCGGGTATGAGCTATTCGAAAGTGCCAGGGCGGAAAAATCCGTGGGGAGCATGGCCGGACGGTGATGCCTCTTACGGGGCGGTTCATATTCCTTGTCCTGGAGGATGCGCCCCTTATCCAGAAGTATTTCCCGGCACAGGCAGGAGGGAAGGCTGTCCGGACGGTGGGTGGCGATGACGATAGTGGAGACCCGGGCCAGGTTCTCAAGCATTCCCTGCACATTGTTCATGGAGGCACTGTCCAGGCCGTTGCTGAACTCGTCCAGCAACAACAATGGGGGGCGGCCAAGGCTGGCCCTGGCCAGGAACATGAGACACAACTGCCCCTGCGACATGCTGGGCACACTGCGTTCGAGAAGGTGCTCCACGCCCATGTCGCGGGCCAATGCCCTGGCCTTGCCGCGCATATCCTCTCCAGGGTCGGAATAGAGCAGGGGGCCGTCGGAGAGCCCGCTGAGGATCAGGTCCTCGCCGGAAAGGTTCCAGCCCTGGCGTACATACAGTTCGAGAATGGCTGGCGAGGCCAGGTACACCATCTCCCTGCCGCTGATGGGCGATGAATCCGGACCCAAAGGAGTGTGCCAGGTCACATGCCCTCGTGTTCCCTGGTCCGGGTAGACCTCCCCGCGCAACAGCCGCAGCAGCGTGGACTTGCCCGAGCCGTTGCGCCCATTGAGCCAGATGTGTTCTCCGACGTGGATGCGCAGGTCGAGATCATGGAGGGCGGGTCGCTCCTGAAAGGTGACTCGGACGTTCTCCACGTCCACCAATGGGGTGGAGCATGTTTTGCTCTCGGTGATATCCTTAATACTTGTGTACATAAAAAAGTGTGTGATTATAGGTTGTTTTCGGCACGCCTTGCCAAACGAACACCCGCCATGCACCAAAATTGGGCAGAGGACGGGTGCGGGTCTCTCCATGATGGAATGGAGGACCCCTTCGTTCCGGCACGAGGCCGGTGCTTCCCGAACAGACCAAGAAGAGTCAGGCAGCGGGAAGCTGCAATGGGGAGTGAGCTATTGGGCAGCCAGTTCGCGGATCAGCGCTTCCGTTCTCTTGATGTTGCCGACACCGCAGGTGCACTGCTTGGCAACTTCCTGGGCCGCCTTTTCCGCGGTGATCTTTCCCTTTTTCACCTTTTCGGCAAGTGTTTTCACCAGGTTGGAGGCGATCATGCCGTGGCCGCACATGGTGGTCACGCAGAGCACGTCCTCGGAGGGCAGCTTCTCCAGTTTACCGTGAATGCCCAGGGAAAGCTCCAGGGTGTGCATCTCTACGCCGGTTTCCCTGGCGATCTTCTCGGTCTCGGAGCGCAGGCCGGAGATGACGATGGAGGCTCCTGTATCCGCGGCCTTCAGCTCCTTGACCACCTGGCGCACGGTGTCCGGGTCGTTGAACACGGCGTGGGCGATGGTGTTGTCCTGAACGTTGTCCACCAGGGCGCTGTAATCCACGCTCAGTGTGCTGCCCTGGCGCATGTCGCCCATGTTGTCCGGGTTGTACTTCTTCACGATCTCGAAGAACTTCGAGAACACGGGCGCCTGCCCCTTGGCGTTCACCGACTGCGCCAGGATGGCGAAGACGATGAAGTCGGATTTCAAGGAATCTTCCGTGCCTCTGCGGTGCAAGGTGTGAGTCATTTACTTGTGCTCCTTTTCATATGATGGGTGAGGTCAGATGTCCGCTCTCGGGCGACCGAGTCCGATGTTGGTCTTGCCGTTGAGCGAGGGGGTGATGCCCGCGTCGCGGATGAACTGGTCCATGGCAAAGGTCTTGTCGTCGTTGGCGCGGCAGCAGATGTCCAGGCTGAATACGGTGTCCAGGGTGGCGGCCACCTCTTTCAGCCGTTTGAGCACAGTCGTGACATTCTCGTTGGGGCAGATGAACTCTACGATGGCGGAAAGGGCCTTTTCGTTGAGAAACTCTTCCTGAATGGTGCCCTTCGCGGGATCGGTCATGATGGCGGTCACGGGGTTCAGGGGCTCGAACTCCACACCCAGTTCCGCGCAGGCCATGGCCACCTTCTGCACGTCGTGGAACCGGGTTCCAATACCGGGGCGGCCCAACTCGGCGGCGATGCCGCAACAGCCATGCTTGAAGCGTCCGGTGACCTCGTTGGTCTTCATCTCTTCGGTGCCACGGCCGGGTACATTGGTGGAGGGGTGGGAAATCCAGGGATCGCTGAATCTCATGCGCAACTGGCGTTGCGGAGACATGTCCTCCTCGCGTTCCAGAGACCCGGTGGGGCAGACTTCCGCCTTTACGCAGGTGCCGCATTCAACGCACTCGTCCAGGTCGACGATGGCCATCTTGTCCACGACGCTGAGGGCGTCCATGGGGCAATAGGGTACGCACAGACCGCATCCGACACATGAATCCAAGATACGCATGTTGGTATTCTCCTTTTCTTAAAGTGTTGCCGTATCCTGTTCTCCGGCCTCGGTGTAGGCGCCGGAAAAGTTGTTGTCCTTGGGATGGCCGCGCCTGCGTATAAGCTTGAACACATAAGGCAGCAGCAGGGCGGCAAATGTGATGCCCAGCAGGGTGGCGGAGATGGGGCGGTTGAAGAAGGTCATGTAGTCACCGCCGCTCAACACCAGTGCCCTGCGGAACTCGGTCTCGGCCAACGGGCCCAACACCACGCCCAGCAGAATGGACACGATGGGGAAGTTGAAACGCTCCAGTACGTATCCGGCCACGCCGCAGGCCAGCATCGTCCAGATGTCCACAATGCTGTTGCGCACCGCATAACATCCCACCACGCTGAGGATCAGGATCAGGGGGCCGAGGATCTTGTAGGGGATGCGGATGAGGTGCGAAAAGGCGCGAATGAACGGAGGCGCGTAGGCCAGAATCAACAGGTTGGAAACCAGTGACGCGCCGAAGATGGCGTAGACAACGGGCATGGAATCCGAGAACAGCGTGGGGCCTGGTTTGATGCCGTGTATGATGAAGGCGCCGAGCATGACAGCGGTTGTGGCGCTGCCGGGAATGCCCAGGGCGAGCAGGGGGACCAGGGCGCCGTTGGCCGCCGCGTTGTTTGCGGATTCAGGCGCGATGATGCCTTCGGGAATGCCGGTGCCCCATTTGTCCTTGTCCTTTTCCTTGGCCCAGCGCATGCCTTCGCTGTACGAAAGCACGGCTGCGGTGGTGGCGCCGCATCCGGGCAGGATGCCGATGGCGGTGCCGATGCAGGACGAGCGCAGGAACAGGCCGATACGTCCCTTCCATTCGCGCAGTGGCGGCAGGTTGGAACGGGCGCTCTTGGAGGTGGTCACCGTGGCGTCGCCCATGGAGGCCTCGGTCTGTATCTTGCGCATCACTTCGGAGATGGCGAACATGCCGGTGACCACGGGGATGAAGTGCAGGCCGCTCATGAGCCCGGCCTGGCCAAAGGTGAAGCGGGGGCTGCCCACTATGGGGTCGATGCCCACGGTGGCCAGGAACATGCCGAGGCAGGCGCAGACCAGGCCCTTGAGCTCCCTGCCCCTGTTCATCACGGAGATGACGCTGATGCCCGCTATGGCCAGGGCAAAGTATTCCGCAGAGCCGAACTTCAGGGCCACCTGGGCAAGTTGCGGGGTTATGGTGATCAGGAAGACGGTGCCGAACACCCCACCCAGTGCGGAGGCGGAGATTGCCCATCCCAGGGCTCTGCTTGCCTGCCCCTTTTGCGCCATGGGGTAGCCGTCCAGGGTGGTGGTAACAGCCTCGGGCGCCCCCGGGACCCTGAACAGGATGGCGCTGATGGAACCGGAGAACACGGCGCCGATGTAAGTGGCCACCAGCAGGATGAAGGCCCCGTTGGAATCCATGGAGTAGGTCAACGGGATGAGCAGTACCACCGCCATGGTCCCGCTGACTCCGGGCAGTGCGCCGCACACCAGTCCGAACAGCACGCCGAGGGACATGATCAGGAAGTTGAAAGGGGCTACGACTACGGACAAACCTTGTATTATTTCCAACATATTTCCTCCGAATCCTTATGATATTTTGGTCATGAAGCCTGTCGGCCCCGTGGTCAGTAGAAGACCTTGGTCAAGGACAGGAACACGCCCACCCCTCTGGGCAGAGGTACGGAGAGCACATGTGGAAACAGATAGGTCAGCACGACGGTCGTTGCCGCTGAGATGAGAAAGGAATGCGACACCTTGATCCGCAGGGATAGCAGGTAGATGAACAACAGAACCGCTGTGGTCGCGATGAAGCCGGTTACGGGCAGCAGGATCAGATACGCGGTGAGAAACACCAGGGTGAACAGGCCGCGTAAGGGGTACTCGCTCCTGTTTTCGGCCAGGTCAGCGGTGTCGGCTGATTCGCCGTCGTCCTGCCTGACTTCCAGGACGTTGCCCTTGCGGATTTTCAGCAGATCCATGACGAACAGGATGACTGAGAAGAGCAGCATGCCGCCGAGCATGACTCGAGGCCACACGGCAGGGCCCACAGGGGTGCGTCCTCGGCCGATGTGAATCGAGTTGGCCTCGAGCAGCATGAAGATCGCCAAGGCCATGATCCCCAGCAGGAGAATGGGCTCCTTGTATTTCCTCAACATGTTTTCCTCCACAATGGTTACAGCGTCGAGATGAAGAGGGTGTGGCCTTTGACGGCGCGCAGATGTTGCCGCCATTGTCAGGGGTAAGCGAGGCCGGATCCGGCCCGGCCCCGCTCAAGGCACCTTAGAAGCCGAGCTTCTTCATTGTGTCGGAGAACATCTTGATTTCATTTCCAAGGAATGAGTTGAATTCCTCAGGAGCGAGATAGCCGGGACGCAGGTCCAGAAAAGAATCCTTCACGATCTTCTGGTACGCGGGGTCCTTGGCGGCCTCGGCAAAGGCCTTGGCCAGGGCCTGGATGATCCTGGGGTCGGTGCCCTTCTTGACCAGAATACCGCGCCAGATGCCGATGTTTACATTCCAGCCTTTTTCCTTGGTGCAGGGGAGGTCGGGAAAGCCATTGACGCGTTCGTCGGCCAGCACAACCAGGGGGCGCATGCTGCCATCCTTGCGATATCCGGCAGTGGGGCCGAACTCGTCGAACAGGCAGTCCAGGTGTCCACCCAGCATTGCGGCGTGCATCTTGCCGGCGCTTTCGTAAGGGACATATTGCACTTCGATTCCCATGGCCTCCATGGCCAGGGTCACCATGACCTCGTCAAAGCTTGCGGAACCCGTGCCCCCGACTGTGAGCTTGCCGGGTTTTTCCTTGGCATAGGCCACGAGCTCGTCGATGGTCTTGAAGGGAGAGTTCTTGGAGACATACAGCGATGCGGTGTCGTGCTGCATGCGAACCACGGTGTCGTATTGGTCAAGGCCATGGGGCGTCTTGCCCGCGGCCACATTGACCGGATAGTTGGAGGTCATGGCCCAGATGGTCAGACCGTCGGCCGGTTGCTGGAGAACATAGTCTCCCGCCACCGCGCCGGAGGCGCCGGGCATGTTCATAACCACCACGTTGGTACCCATGACCTTGGCCAAGGGTGCGGAAATGGAACGGGAAAACAGATCAGTGCCCCCACCGGCACCCCAACCGACAACAACTTCGATATTGCCGTCGGGGTATTCCGCGGCCCAGACTCCGGCCGCCATGCCCAGGGTGATCAGGGTAACTGCCATGCAGCAATACAACCTCTTCAACTGCCTCATTGTTCTCCTCCTTAAGTCATGTGAGAGATGTAGGCTCCCTATGGAAGGGTACCTGGCATGCTCCGTGCTTGAGATGAAAGGGCTGGACGCCACGCTGTCGTTCCAGCTCGAATGCCGACCTCCTATGCGGCGTATTTTGGAAGATGGCCGGGCCCTGGTGGTGAGATGCCGTGCAAAGGCTTCATGAACCATCCAGGGTTCCTCGCCCCGGCATGGGAGTCATGCACTGGACAAACGATACCCATGTGTGGCATGAGGTGCCTGCTTTGGTGCTTCAAGGCAGACGTTCCCGTCATGCATTCATCAGAGTGTTCCTCGCAAGATTGGCATGTGGAAAACCCGGACGCCATGTATCCATGAGTGAAAAATGCCGGGAAAAGGCGATCAATGCTGCCTTTTTGAACGGGCGGATCAAACACTTCGCGGCTATTCCTCAATAGCTGCGGTCTCCCAACGGCACACATACGATCCGCCACTTGCGAACAACACAACCCAACTGCCGCATGCGGTCTGCATTTTGTTGCTGAAGATGCCTTCATGCGGTTGTCTTGAATGAGCAAGGCGTGTGCCACCAATGTGTCGGTTTTGTTTTTCTGTGTAAAATCGATGTGTTGTGTAAAAAATAGCTAGTTCACAATATCACAAAGTGTTTCACTGCAGTTCAGTCTCGTAACGATTGTTCCAAAATGTAACGGTTATGGAACAGCCCCGCGTATATCCTTTCGCAATTCACAATAAGACAAAAAGCCGGCTCCGAAATTCGAAGCCGGCCATCCTTGTGATCGTCATTTGTCAAAGAATTTCGATGTGTTGTCTTGTTTCATCGAAACGATCTGTCGGCAGTGTCGAGATCCTGCAGCTTGCGCCACAAGGTGGTACGGCTGATGCCAAGAATCCTTGCGGCCCGCGTCTTGTTCCCCCCGGATTCGTCAAGGGCCGCAATTATGGCGTTTACCGTGGCGTTGTGCATGTTGTTGGTATGCTCCCGACGATCCACATCCGTTGTCTGGCACAACGAGGCGGAACTGTCGTAACGCTCCAGGGCGTAATAGATGTCCTCGGCCTGGGCGTATTGCCCCAGGGTGAGCACGCTGACCCGTTCGCACACGTTGCGCAGCTCGCGGACATTTCCCGGCCAGGAGTATGATGCCAGCACCTCCTCCGACTCAGGGGTGAGGTACACGGCGTGGCCACGCAGCCGCTCCCCGCATTCCTGCAAAAAGTGGTTGGCCAGCATGCAGATGTCGCTGGAGCGCATACGCAAGGGGGGGATGTTCAGTTCGAGGACGTCCAGGCGGTAGAGCAGGTCTTCACGGAAGAGGCCCTGCTGGGCCATGTTCTTGAGGTGCTTGTTGGTGGCCGCGATGACACGCACGTTCACCGGGATGACCCTGTCGTCGCCCAAACGCATGACCTCCTGCTCCTGCAGCACACGCAGCAGCCGCCCCTGCAAGGTGAGGGGAATCTCCGAGACCTCGTCCAGAAAGATGGTGCCGTTATGGGCCAGTTCGAAGAGCCCCACCTTGCCACCCTTGGAGGCGCCAGTGAAGGCTCCGGCCACATAGCCGAACAGCTCGCTCTCCAGCAGATTTTCGGGCAGGGCCGCGCAGTTGACCGCAACGAAGGGGCCGTGGCGGCGCTGGCTGGCGTTGTGCAGGCTCTGGGAGAGCACCTCCTTGCCCGTGCCCGTCTCGCCGAAGATGAGCACGTTGGCGTCCGCCATGCTGAATTTCTTGGCCTGTTCGGTGAGGCGGCGCAGGGCCGTGCTGTCGCCCAGCAGGTCGTTGAAGGTATAGCGGGCCACGTGCCCCTTCTGATGCATGCTGGTGCGCAGCCTGCCTTCCATCTCCTGCAGGCTGCTGGCTTTCTGAAAGGTGGACACCGCACCCACGGGACGTCCGTCGATGGTGATGGGCTGGAGGTTCTCCACGTAGATGTTCCTGCCCATCTTGTGCAGGGAGCCCAGCCTGTGCCTGCCGCTGGTCAGGACCTTGTGGATCTCGGATTTGGGCAGGACCTCCTCCACCGGCTTGCCGATGAGTGCCGAGCCCAGGGATGGGTTTTTCTTCAGCGCCTTGGCCGCGGCCCTGTTGCAGGTGGTGATGATGCCGTTTTCATCGATGCTGACGATGCCCTCGTAGATGGAGTCCATGATCACGCGCATGCGCTCCGCCGCGGCGCGTTCGTTTTTGGTGATGCGCGCAGTGTTGATGGCCTCCTCCAGCGCGTACATGGCGGCCTCTTCGCCCGACTCGATGAGTACTGCGGCCACGCCCTGACGTGTGGCCTTGGCAAAAACCATGGCGCCGCCGATGATCACGTCCACTCCCCTGCGGATACTCTCCTGCAGGTTGCGGTCGGCGTCCTTTTCCCGGGTGATGAACTTGCACAGGAGCCGGACGCCCAGGGCGTCGGCCACTCCCTGAACGCCGTCAACCATGTTGCGGGAGCCGATGACGGCGATGGTTTTTGGGTTGTAGATCTGCTTGCAGCGGTGCACGGCGTTGATGACGTCGTAACCGCTCACTTGGAGCTCTATCAACGGGATCTTGCCGCGTACCCGTTCGCACAGGGCGACGTAGGTCGCGCCTCTGCTGATGACGGCGTCGCAATCCAGAGGCAGGGAGTAGACTTCATCTTCGCCCACGGCCTCCACAACTTCCAGGTAGATGTCCTCCTTGCTGAAGGAGGCGATTCGCTCCTGGGCGAACTTGGTCAAAATACCATAGGGCGTGACAAAGAGGATCTTCAGCTTCATGTTGGTTTGCTCTCCATGCTGCCGCAGGACGAGAAACCGGTGAAAAAGCGAAAACGAAACCGGCATTGGCGCCAGAAAGGGCATGCGCGGAGCCGGCGGATTCGGTCAAGGTGGTTTGGGCCGTGCCACAATGGTCAGGGCCTGTTGTGGTGGATATTTATCAATCCCGTCCGGGCAGCTATTTCAACATTGATACAAGCCAGGGACCGCTTTTCGATCCTCGGTCAATACATCATTGAAAACGACGACTCGCCCCCCCCGGTGGTCAGACAATCGATTGAAAATATGACATCTTAGCAGCCTGTCGGACTTTCCCCTGCCTTATCAACAAGTAGTTCTCTGCTGGAGTAGGGCTGAGTCATCGAGCAAGGCTTGCGGTTTCGGTTCCGAGTTTTCAGTATAGTAGATTGGGCCTTCGAGCCTTTCGCACGTTGTTTATAAAGCGCACTTCAGCGTAAAAAGCCGCTTCACGTTATACGCCAGGCACACCAGTTCCCATTCTGCCGAGACCTTTTGCAGCCCGCGAAGAAGGAACTGGCGAAATTCGAGCGCCTGTTTGATGGTCCCAAATACAGGCTCCACCGTTTGTTTTCTCAGGGCATACAGGCGCCGACCTTCTTCGCTGTCTAGCTTCTCCCGCATTGCCAAAAAATATGGATCGTTAATGGGCTTTTCAACCTTCTCTTTCAAAGAGCGAAAATCATACTCCCGTCGTTCTTGCCGTCGCGGTGCAACAAATGGTTCCACACACAATTCTTCAACTTTTTCACAACAATCGCGATTTACATATCCCGCATCCGCCAGCACCGCCGATGGGTGTCCCACTTTGTCGATCACGCCGACCACTGCGGGCAAAAGCTCGTTGCCGTCCGAAGCGCAGTTTGTCACGTGACTGTGGAGCACAAGCTGCGAGCCATCGGCGTCGACTGCGGCTTGGGCGTTATAAGACTGCGTTTACTTTTGCGCATGATCCGCGAATCCTCGTCAGTCATGTTCACCAAGTCGGACTCCTTGGGGCCAGTAGCGGGTGGCTTGGGCTTTCGGCCTCGCTTTTCCGACCGCGCCTCGCGAACCGCACACTTGCGCTTGTTCTCCGTCTGCTCGGCCTCAGCGCTTGCGGGCCTGCGCCTCAAGTTTTTCTTTGGCTTGGCGCATTTGCCGCTGCAGTTTCTCGCGCTTGGCGATCTCTTCGGGAATCCTCTGCCCATCCTCGTTTGATTCATTGTCGGCGCGCTCCGCCTGTCGCATAAGTTCGGCAATGTCATCCGTCAGCTTCTGCTCAAGCTCACACGCCCTTACATATTGAATACTCCTATATTTAGAGGCGTTAGCCTTGATCTGAGTCCCGTCGACGCTGATGTTACCGACCTTAAGCAGCTTGAGTTCGCTGGCAAGCTTGAGCACCTCCAAAAAGGCGGCGCTGAACGCTTCCAAGTTCTTGCACCGAAATGCGCTGATCGTGTCGTGATCAGGATGCGTGTTGCCGGTCAGGTACCGCACCACGACGTCGCGATACGTGGCGCGCTCTATGCGCCGCGAAGAAAAGACGCCGTTTGCGTAGCAGTAAATCAGTAATGCCAGCATCATGCGGGGCGGGTATTGCTTAGAGCCAGTTCCGCGATGATTGACCTTAAACGTGTCCATAGACACAAGATTCACCGCCTCGAGGACGAAATGCACCATGTCGTCATCCGGAACCCAATCTCGTATGTCGGGTGAAAGCAGCAGGGGCCGGTCTCTGTAAACGTCTTTAAAATTAGCACTCATGATTACAATTCTAACATACTGGTATCATGATTTAAAAAGTTGGTTGTAGTTCAAGTCCGACAGGCTATTAGGCAAAGTAAATAAAAAATAATACTGAAACAGGTGTATATTGTCAACGAGATCGGTAGGTTCCATCAAACTGTTGATGTGGCAACCCTGCGAAATATGGCACAAAAATGACATCAGACATATTATTGATTCGTATGACATTTAGCGCGTACATGAAAATAGAAATGCTACAAGCTTGCCCTCGCTCCTGGAGAGTCCTATAGTCCCGCCCCATGAAAAGCTACCTACACAAACAAACCATACATGTTCGGGGGTATGAGGCGGGGCCGGACGGTTCAGTGCATCTGCAGCACCTTTGCAACTACCTGCAGGATGCGGCCGACGCCAACGCCAATGCCTTGGATTTCGGCTATGCCAAGCTGCTGGAGGACAACAAGGCCTGGGTCCTGGCACGGTTGCGCCTGGTGCTTCACCGCATGCCGCGCTTCGGCGAGACCATCACCGTCTATACCTGGCCCCAGGGCGGCAACAAGCTCTATGGGTTCCGCCAGTACCGCGTGGAGGCCGGGGACGAACTGCTTGCCAGGGGCGCCAGCGCCTGGCCCATCGTGGATCTGACCACCCGCACCGCCGTGCGCATGTCAGACCAGGTGCGGGACATGGAACCGCCGGAGGACGCACCGGAAGAACTCGGACTGGAGCCTGACAAGGTCTCGGACATCGAGGAGCCTGTCAACGAGGTGCTCTACCCCGTGCGCCATATGGACCTGGACTACAATGGGCACGTGAACAACGCGGTCCTCAGCCAGTGGCTGGTGGAAGGGGCACAGCCCCTTGTGCCTGCTCCATGGCGACTGCGGGAGGTGCGTGTCCGCTACCGCGCGGAGCTCAGATTCGGGGAGAGCGCAATGTCCAAGTGCTCGTCGCCCCGCGACCTGCCGGACGGAGGGCGCATGTTGCACCATGTCCTGAGCAAGGAGCCCGACGGCAGCGAACTGACCACCGCCATGACCATCTGGCGCCAGGACTGACCCCGCCCCGGCCATGACATCCGAACGCTGCGCACTCCTGGCCGTGGATGTGGGCCTGAAGACCGGAGTGGCAGGCTTTGACGCCCAGGGTCGCCCCTTGTGGGCGCGTTCCAGGAACCTGCCCAACATGACCGTGCTCAAGCGCTGGATCCGGTTGCTGCTGCGCGGCCTGCCAAACCTGGAGGTGCTGGTGCTGGAAGGCGGGGGACACGTGTCCGGGCCATGGGAGCGCGAGGCCGCGCGCAACGGCCTCCAGGTCATCCGCGTATGCGCCGAGCAATGGCGCGGGGAACTGCTGCTGCAACGGCAACAGGAAACCGGGAGGCTGGCCAAGATGAAGGCCACGGAGCTTGCCAGGCAAATCCTGGCTTCCTCCGACACCCCCACTCCGGCATCTCTCACACACGACGCTGCCGAAGCCCTGTGCATCGGCTTGTACGCCATCGGATTATTGGAGTGGTAAAGGGAAGAAGTTTCCGGAGGGAACCTTTTTTGACAAAGGGCTTCCCCCCGTACCCCCTCCTAAGATTCCAGTGCGATAGAAGCGGATACGCAACCACTGGCAGTGGTGTCCGTGGGGCGTGAACGCATTCGAACCCGTAACAAACGTTCTGGAAAGGAGAGCCCGAGGGGAAGAACCTCTTTTGAGAGGTTTCCCCCTCGGAAAAAAGTTCTCCTGATTTCTTTGCTTTCTATACCCGGAAAAAGCTCCGGGCAGTGTTGCCGCAGCTTTGCCATAGCTCCTCGGTGGGCTGGTCGCGCAGCTCGGCCACGGCCTGGGCCGTGAACACGATGTAGGCAGGCTCGTTGCGCTTGCCCCGGTAGGGGACGGGCGTCAGATAGGGGCAGTCGGTCTCCAGCATCAGACTGTCGGCCGGGATCACGGTGACCGCCTCGCGAAGGGGTGTGTTCTTTGGGAATGTCACCGGGCCGGGAATGGATATGTGCCATCCCTTGGCCAGGAGGTGTTGGGCGAACTCGGCGTCGCGGCCGAAGCAGTGCCAC
Organism: Desulfovibrionaceae bacterium; assembly: GCA_963674665.2. Taxonomy (GTDB): domain Bacteria; phylum Desulfobacterota; class Desulfovibrionia; order Desulfovibrionales; family Desulfovibrionaceae. The sequence goes on from CAXXPL010000009.1 coordinate 135,834, forward strand.
AGCACGGGGCGGTGGGCAAACCCCATATCCAGCAGGATGTCCACGGTGTCCTCGTCAGAATCCCTGGAGTGCACCGCCACGGGCAGGTCGCGCTCCCTTGCCAGGGTCAGCTGCTCCCGGAAGGCCTTGTGCTGGATCTCCTTGGGGGAGTGCATGTAATAGTAGTCCAGTCCGATCTCGCCCATGGCCCTGATCCTGGAATCCTGGGAAAATATGCGGTCCATGGCCTGCAGGGCGTCCTGGTCGCAGGTCACGGCATCGTGGGGGTGGATGCCCATGAGAAAGAATACCTGATCATGCCCCAGGAACAGGGAGCGCCCCTTTTCGTAGGGCGCGGGGCCGAGGAAAACCTGGCCCAGTTCACGCACGCCGGCAATGCGGGCGCGCTCCAGCAGTTGCTCCACCTCACCTTCGAAGTGTTCGAGATCGAGGTGGCAGTGGCTCTCCACGCCGACGCATGGCAGGCCGAGGCTTTCCGGCAAAGGGGGGGGCGTTTTCTTTTTTTTTGACATGGCAGGGAAAGGAGTTGCGGAAGGCGAGGGCCAAGGAAGAAATTCTCAGGCCAAGCGCTCCCAGAGTGCGAGCACATTGTCGCGTTGTTGTTCTGTACCGTAGTGACGGGCGGTTAATTGACAGTTTTCCAGGGTTTTCGCAAGTTCGGGGGTGTCGTCCCGCCACCAGCGCGCGGCGTGCTCCAGGGCCAGGGCGGCGGCGAGCACGTCGGCGTCAGCGCTCCACAGGCCGTTACCCCCCCAAGGGGCGTCGTCCGTAGCGCGCTCCGGCCACCAGGGGCGCGCAGCGCCGGGCAACTCGGGCGCGGCGTGGCGCATGTAGTCCCAGCCGCCGAATCCGGCAAACCCCACCGGGACACAGCCGCTGGCCATCGCCTCCAACGGGGGGAGGGGGCAGCCCTCGGGAAAGCCGGAGGCAAGAAATACACGGCAGGAACGCAACCGCTCGGCCACCTGCTCCTGTGGCAGGCCGCTGATCTCCACCCACTCGAGATCCACGTCGCACAGGCCAGAGGCACGGCGCGAGAAGGTAATCTCGCGTACCCGCTCCACCAGGGCCTTGTTCTTGCGCGGCATGAAGGCAACGCGGACGCTCCCGGAAATCGGCATCCTGCGCCGCGGGGGGTGGAACATGCCCAGGTCGATGCCGGGCCTGAGGATGTCGGCACGCTGCCCCGTTGTCTCTGCAACGAACCAGGATACAGGCTGGGAAACCGCGATGATGGTGACCTGCAACGCCCCCCAATGGATATTCGGCGGGAGTGCGGAGAACAGATACGACCAGTTCTGGCAGTAGAGCAGGGTGCGGGCGCCCGCGCGCAGTCCCGGGGCAAGGGCGTTGACCCACCCCTCTGGCACCAGCCAGGCATCGTGAGCGGTCAAATCGAGGTTGTCCCAGGGGAGCACAGGCACATCCTGTGCCGGAGCAGGGAAAGGGGCGTTGCCCTCGCGCGGCACCAGCCGCACGTCATGCCCCGCGTCGTGCAGGTAGGCGGCTATCTGCAGCAGCACGGCAACGCCGCCGGTGTGCTTCCGCATGGGGGGAATGAAAATGCAGGTGCGCATGAATGAAGCTATAACGCAAATGAATTGTGTAATAAAGCTTGAGAAATTGAAGTGCGGGGGAGCCCCCCGGACTTTGATGGTAATCTTTGGAAGGGGGTCCGGGGAGAGAACCTATCCATGAAAGGTTCTCCCCCTGGAAAATCTTTAAACTTGCCGCAGCTTCCCTATAGGGGTTGGCGGTGGACAAGGGACTGCTTGAGGGTCTCCTTGTCGATGTAGCGCACTTCGGCGCCAAGGGGGATTCCCTGGGCCAGGCGTGTGAGCTTGACGTTGGGGAACTCGTTGCGCACCATGTTGGAGATGTAGGATGCGGTGTTTTCCGCTTCCAGGGTGGTGCCCAGGGCCAGGATCAGTTCCCTGATCCGTCCCTCGGTCAGACGTCTGCGCAGGCCGGTAAGCTCCAGGGACTGCGGCTGCAGTCCGTCAAGGGGTGCGACCAGACCGCCGAGGATCATGTACAGCCCCTTGAAAAAGCCGCCGTTTTCCAAGGCCAGCAGGCTGTCCCACTCGGAGATCAGGCACAGGGTCTCGTGATCCCGGCCAGGGTCGGTGCACAGCTTGCAGGGGTCGGAATCGGACAGGCCGTTGCACAGATGGCAGATTTTCAGCTCCTCGCGGAGCTTGAGGATGCTCTGCCCCAGGGAACGGGCTTTCGCTTCGGGCCACTTGAGGATGGCCAGGGCCATGCGCAGGGCGGATTTCGGCCCCAGGCCGGGGAGCCCGGAGAGCTCCAGAACCAGGGCCTGCAGCGGTTCAGGCAGATCGCGCACTTCCCACCCCTAGAACAGGCCGGGGATCTTCATACCCCCGGTAAGACCGCCCATCTCGACCTCCACCATTTCCTTGGATTTCTTGATGGCTTCGTTCACGCCAGCCAGGACCAGATCCTCGAGCATGGACACGTCGTTGGGGTCCACGGCCGCGGGATCGATCTTGATGCTCTGGAGTTCCTGGTTGCCGGTGACAACCACGGTGACCATGCCGCCGCCGCTGGTGGCCTCCACGGTCTTTGTGGCCAGATCTTCCTGAGCCTTGGCTATCTTCTTCTGCATAACCTGCGCCTGACGCAGCAGATCATTCATTCCACGCATGTCTCATCCCCTTGCTCCCGTGGGGAGCGGAACAGGTTGCGCCGCGAAAGCTTCGCGGCCTGGTTATGTTATCTGGGCCGGAAAATGTAACTCCAGCGGCCGATGAGTGGTAGTGATCGACAGGGCTCAAGCCTGGGCAATGGGGCGCCAGTCGATGATCCTGGCTCCAAGCTCCTGCTGCAGGGTCTGCACCACGGGATGTTCCTGCAGCGCCTGCTTGCAGTCGTCCCCGTTGATCAGGTTGAGCTTGGGCGCGCTGGACTGCAGTTCCACGTCCTCGCCGAAATATTCACAGGCCACACGGCGGACCCAGCCGCCAAAGGCACCTTCCAGCAGCATGCGGCGCTGCACTTCGCTCTTGCAGGGGAGGAACAGACGCCCTTCCATGTATTCGCCGCTGGCCTGCAGAAGGCGTTTGACCGGTTGCTGGTCCCGTTGCCCCGCCTGCTTTGCATACTCCAGGAAGCCTGTCCAGCTCAAAGGGCCGGAGGGGCGGGGACGAGCTTCGCGGGCGGGAGCGATTGCCGGTGCCGGCTCCCCCACTGGGGGTGAGTCATCCCAGGGCACGTCATTGGAGCAGGGCTGACAGTTCTGGGAGGCGGGCGGAGGTTCGGGCGCTGCCTCGCAGGGGGAAGGCGCCCGGGCTGGTTGCCCCCCCGGGGGGGGGTGGGGTGCTTGAAAATTCTGTGAAGATGAGGGTGTCTCCTGCCCGGCCATGCCCTGTCTGTTCGGGGGCGTTCCACCGGATGCAGGTCCAGCCGCTTGTCCTCCGCCGCGCATGGCAGGGCCGGGGGCGCCGCCACGGCCGGGAGGCGGGGATGCGGGACCACTGCCGCCCTGGGGTACGCGCTCCAGGTTGATGAGGCTGGGCAGGAAGGCCAGGTTCAGGAGTAAAAGTTCCAGGGCCATGGCGGGCTCCAGACTGGTGAGCACGCGGCGCTGCCCTTCGATGGTAAGCTGCCAGCAGGCGTGGATGTGGGGGAGGGTGAAGGCCTGGGCCCATTTGAGCCACTCCCCGACTTCCTCCTCGGTGAGTTCGAGCATCGGTGCGGCCTTGTCGCCCACCTGTTTGAGCAGGAACAGGTTGCGCCAGACCTGGGTCAGTTCACGCAGAAAGAACCCGAGGTCCAGCCCCTGGTCCAGCAGCTCACGGAGCTGGGTATTGATGGCCAGGGGGTCCTGGGCGTGGATCGCCTCCAGTACTTGGAAAAATATCTCCTGCCCGGCCAGCCCCAGCACCTGGCGTACCGCCTCCACCTCCAGCCGCTCTCCGCCCAGGGCCAGGGCCTGCCCCAGCAGGGACATGGAATCGCGCACGCTGCCCGCGGCGCGTTTGGCCAGAAACTGCAAGGCGCGGGGATCGTAGGCCGCCTTTTCCGCTGTGAGCACCTTTTCCAGGTGCGCCACAAGCTCGGGCTGGGTCAGGCGCTTGAAGCTGTAGTGCTGGCAACGGCTGATGATGGTGGGAAGGATCTTGTGCGGTTCGGTGGTGGCCAGGATGAAGGTGACGTTCTTCGGAGGCTCCTCCAGGGTCTTGAGCAGGGCGTTGGCCGCATGCACAGTGAGCATGTGCGCCTCGTCGATGATAAAGACCTTGTACCTGCACTCCATGGGGGCGTAGCCGATATCCTCGCGGATGCGGCGGGCGTCGTCAATGCCCCTGTTGGAGGCAGCGTCGATCTCGATGACGTCCACGGCCGATCCCTGGGTGATCTGCCGGCAGTGGTTGCATTCGTTGCACGGTTCGGCCGTGGGCGCGTTCACGCAGTTCACGGCCTTGGCCAGGATGCGGGCCACGGTGGTCTTGCCCACGCCACGGGTGCCACTGAAGAGGTAGGCCGTGGCGATGCGGTCTTCGGCCGCGGCGCGCGAAAGAATACCCTTGAGGGTCGCCTGACCTGCGAGTTCGCTGAAACGTTGCGGCCTGTATGCCGCAGTGAGGGGAGCGCGGTTCATTGGGGATATCGGGGTTGCTCGTTGACCGGGGAAGCGCCGTCTGTGCGCCGCTTCCCCGGGAAAGTGCAATCTGGCTTTTTAACGCCGTTGCTTCAGTCGACCGTTTGCGTGCGTCTACTGAAACCACCACCCCATATTCCCATAGTCGGAGCTGGGAATCAAGCCGAGGATCAGAGGGTGTAGGTATGCAGCCAATGCTTGTACTTGGAGTTCTCGCCCTTGACCACCTTGAAGAAGTCCTTTTGCAAAGCCTTGGTGATGGGGCCGGCATGCCCGGCGCCGATCTGGCGGCGGTCCACCTCGCGGATGGGGGTCAACTCGGCGGCGGTTCCGCAGAAAAAGGCCTCGTCCGCGCAGTAGAGTTCGTCACGGGTGAACTGCTGCTCCACCACCTCGTAGCCCAGGTCCTTGGCCACCGTGATCAGGCTGTGCCTGGTGATGCCCTCGAGGATGGAGGTGAGCGGAGTTGTCTTGATGATGCCGCCGCGCACAATGAAGATGTTTTCGCCAGTGGCCTCGGATACGTATCCGTTGACGTCGAGCATCAGGGCCTCGTCATAGCCGTCGGACACGGCCTCCATCTTGGCCAGAACGGAATTCACGTAGTTGCCCGAGATCTTGCCCTTGGTCATCATGACGTTGACATGATGGCGGTTGAAGGTCGAGGTCTTGACCCGGATGCCCTTTTCCAGGGCCTCTTCGCCCAGGTAGGCGCCCCAGGGCCAGGTGGCGATGGCGGTGTCAACGGGGTTGCCGCCGGGGTGAACGCCCATGGCGCCCGAGCCTATGAAGCTGATGGGGCGGATGTACCCGGCGGAGAGGTTGTTGGCCTGAAGAGTCTTTACGCAGGCTTCCAGGATCTGCTCCTCGGTGTAGGGAATCTCCATGCGCACAATGTGAGCGGTATCGAAAAGTCGATGCACGTGCTCCTTGAGGCGGAAGACAGCGGAAGTGCCGTCCGTGCACTCGTAGGCGCGGATTCCCTCGAAAGCGGAGACCCCGTAGTGCAGAGTGTGCGTAAGGACGTGGACATTGGCTTGATCCCAGGGGATAAGCTCGCCGTTAAACCAAATGAATTCAGACTTCTGGACCATGCTTCCCTCGCAGTACAATCTTGGGCGTGATAAAACGCGGTGTAGGCCGCTGGTATACGCAACAATGCGTGACAAATGAAATTAAAGAAAGAGGGATGGCAGGTCAAGACGGGGACACGAAAAGTTTAATAAGTTCATAAGTCACAAGATATTACAGATTGTTGAAAGAGGTGTTTCAAAGGGGCGGCAAGGGGGTGGAACAGGGTCTACCAAGAGGGAACGCGCTTATTCGAATCTGTTATTGGTCTGGAAATTGTTGTTGCCCCCTCGGCGACATCACCTGGTGATATCACTTTTTCCCCAGCAAACATGCCAGGAGGCCGTGCAGAGAACCCGCGGCCAGCACCGCCGCACGCAGATGAATGAACAACGGCGCGCTCAGGCCCAGGATTCTGTCCTTGCGCCATGCCCGATGGATGAGGGATGCGCCCGTGGCCGGGATGGCGGCCTGCAGGAGGAGGAGCGGCACCAGGGCCGGGCTCCAGAACAGGGCCACAGGGAGCAGGGGGAAGCTGGCCAGCATGAACAGGGTCTGGAACTTCACCGGCTTGGAGGTGTAGCGGTCCTTCACAGCCTTTTCCGGAAATTTCCGATACACGATGATGCGCCAGAAGGCTCGCCAGTACTTGATGCGCAGATAGCGCTTCGGGCTGTCCGGGTGGCGGTGATGGACAAGGGCCTCGGGTACGAAGACCAGCTTGTGCCCCGCGTCGCACAGGCGGTAGGAGAACTCCGTATCCTCGTTGTTGGCCACCGGGAACGAAGTGTCGAACCCTCCCATGTCCTGAAAGATCTTCCGCCTGTACCCAGCGGCGTAGGTGGCCACCAAGTCGATGTCCGGAAAGGTGGCCATGAGTTCGTATCGGTCCTCGAACTCCACCTGGGCGAATCTGGAGGTGATCTGGGTCTGTCTGGTGAGGTACGCGCCCTGCACCCCGGTAACTTCCGGATCCTTGAAGGGCGCAAGCATCAGCTCGACCCAGTCCGGCCCGGGCAGGCAGTCGGAGTCCGTGAACAGGACGATGTCGCCCCGCGCCTGGGCTGCACCGTTGTTGCGCGCCGCGGCCGGCCCCTGGTTTTTCTGCCGGATCAGACGAACGTCGTGGCGGGTGGCGATGTCCGGAGTGTTGTCCGTGGAGCCGTCGTCCACCACGATGACCTCGTAGTAGTCAGAGGGGCAGGTCTGGGTGGTGAGGGCCCTGAGGCAGTCGTCCAGGGTCTTGCCCGCGTTGTACGCGGGCACCACCACGGAGCAGCGCGGCGTTGAATCAGACATGGGCTAGACCCGTGAGCCCAGCAGCAGGTGCTTGAAGAAGGTCCTGGCCGCCTTTGTGGTGCGCCCCCAGTCCTTGGGGTGCAGCAGCACCTGGCGCAGCTTGTAGATTAAATACCTCGGCCGCAGGTAGAAGCGGCGGCGGGCCAGGTCGCAGAGGCGCACGAGTTCCTCGCCGGAGAGGTTCTCGTTGCGCACGACGCAGTTGTGCAGACCGTCGGGTGTGAGCCAGCGGCTGAAGTCGCCCACCGTGATCCAGCCCCGCTGCTTGTAGTCCTCGTAGGCCTCGGTGCCCGGGTAGACCATGACAGGATAGAACTGGACCGTGTCCGGTCCCAATTCGATGGCGAAGTCGATGGTGCGCTGGATGCTCTCGCGGGTGTCGCCGGGAAAGCCGAAGATGAAGCAGCCGTGGATGAGGATGCCGGCCCTGCGGGCGTCGGCCATGAACTCGAGCATGCGCTCCCGCTTGATACCCTTGTGCATGGACTTCAGGGCCTCTGGGTCGCCGCTTTCGAAGCCCACGCAGAGGTGACGGCACCCGGCCTTGCGCATGAGCACCATGGTCTCGTAGTCCAGGTCGATGCGGGAGTTGGCGGTCCAGTCCATGCGCAGGCCCCGGTCGATGATTGCCCTGCTGAATTCCTGGCAGCGTTTCTTGTCAGCGGTGAGGGTGTCGTCCTCGAAGAACACGGACCTTGCTTCCGGAAAATGGTCGTGAACCCAGGCCATCTCCTCCACCACGTCGTTCACGGAGCGGAATCTGTAACGGCGGCCGCTGAGGGTCTGGGGGTAGACGCAAAAGCTGCAGCGGAAGGGGCACCCCCGGCTGGTGATCAGGGTGACCATGGGGTAGCGGGCGTTGGGGTTGAAATAGTGCCGGATGTTCAGGTGCTTCTTGTACACCTTGCTGACCCAGGGCAGCTCGTCCAGGTTCTCTATGAAAGTGCGGTCCATGGTGCGTTCGGCAATACCATCATGAGTCAGGGCGAGGCCGGGGATGGAGCGCAGGACATCAACCGGGGGCATGCCACCGGCGTCGCGCACGGCGCGGGCCACGTCCCGCACGGTGTATTCGTATTCACGGAAGGCGGTGAGGTCAACTGAATCGCCGATCTTGGCGGCCTGCTCCAGGGTCTGCTCGGGCAGGGCGGACACGTGGGTGCCCACGAACATGATCACGCAGGAGGGCAGGAGCATCTTCAGCTTCGAGGCGACGAGAATGTCATTGTCCACGCTGGGGGTGGTGGTATCCATGACGATCAGGTCAGGGGCGAAGGCGCGGGCCCTCTCCAGCACGTCGTCCAGCTTGAGCCCCCAAGCCGGTGCGTCCACGAAATCCACCTCGCAGCCGTCCTGCTCCAAAACGCCCACGCAAAAGGACATCCAGATGGGGAAATAGAGAGTGCCGCTCTTGGTTACGGCCGGGCTGCGCTGGGGGCGCGAGAATTTGTCAAAATACGGCGCGTTGAGCGCCAGGACCTTCATGTGATTTCGCTCCTGTGGCTAGGTATGGGTGATTGGTGTCCACGCAGAACGGTTCTAGGGCGCAATGACGATGGATCCACCGCCTCCGCCGTCATCCATCCGCTTGCCATCCTTGAGGATGTTGAGCACGTCCGGGTACAGGATGATGCCCTGGCTGATGGACAGAAGGGGGGAGACGATGTTGTTGATGACGTTGACGATCTCTTCAAGCTTGTAGGCGTCCGAAGGCAGGGCGTAGACAACGTCGTTGGGCTGCAGCCAGACATAGCCGACGTTCGCTCCGGAAGTGTCCTCCTCGGGAATGACGGTGTCCACCTTGCGGACCTGTACCTTGCCGTCCACGTTGCGCATAACGAGAACGTACCTCTCCTCGGCCTGCTCGTTGAACCCTCCGGCTGCGGCCAGGGCGTCCCACAGGTTCACGTCCCTGTTGAACTCCTGGGTACCGGGGTTGGAAACAAACCCGAGCACGTGGATTCTGCGACTGCCCACGGCCTGAACATTTATGGCCACCTGGGGGTTGTTGTAGAATTCAGCGAGTTTTTTCGTCACATCCTTGTTCAGTTCGTTGACGGTCTTGCCCGCTGCGTGGATTTCTCCGCCAATAGGCAGGGTTATGCGGCCTGTAGGGTCGAGGACGTACTCGGCGGTGAGATCGTCCTCGCGCCAGACCGTGATCTTGATGCTGTCCCCGGGGCCAAGGATGAACGCGCCGGGTTTGGGTGCGGGGGAGGAGGCCGGATCCATGGGCTTGTATTTGCTGCTGCAGCCACCGAGCAGCATGGAGAAGAGGAGGAGAAGAAGCAGCGGTGCTGTCAAATGTCTGATGTAGGGCATGGTGTGGTTCCGGTTGCTCATGGTACTGGGCTTTATTGCGTTGACGACAGGGTGTTGGGGCATTGCCGCCCGGTTATGGATGCGGCGCCGCCGTATGGGCCCACCCGGAAAACGAGGCGCGGCTCACTAGTGTATTTTCGGTAATATCAGGGAATTTCAACGAGATGAGTTGAACATCCGCCCCCGAAACATACAATGCTCAAATTTACCATGAGCCACCGGGCTTTGTCACTGCATGCGGGAAAAAAGCGCAGGGCCGCCGATGGCATGGAGTTTGCTTGTGATTGCCAAGAACCGTAAAGCGTTTCGAAAGAAATGTCGATAATAGGGGAAAGGGACGAGGTCAAGACCATGGGCGGCATGAGAAGCAGATTACAGCACAAGCTCAACCCGCTGCACGTCTATTGCAGGCTGCGGGACATGGGTATGAGCGTTGCCACCGCGCACAGGGTCACGTCACTGTACGAACGTCTGATCTACAGGTTGGCGCTGTGTTAGGTTCGGGGATGGCATAACCGCGGCATCATGGCTGGCGCCACGAGCCGCGGCTTTGTCGCGTCATCCGCCCAGATAGGCCTTCTGCACTTCCGGATTGTCCATCAGCTCCTTGCTGTCGCCCTGGGCGACAATCGTGCCGGCCTCCAGCACATAGGCCCTGTTGGCGAACTTGAGCGCCATGCGGGCGTTCTGCTCCACCAGGAGAATGGTGGTGCCTTCCTGGTTGATCTCCTTGAGGGATTCGAACACGCGCTGCATGAGCAGCGGGGAGAGCCCCATGGAGGGTTCGTCCAGGATCATGAGTTTTCTGGCGCTGATGAAGGCGCGCGCAACTGCCAGCATCTGCTGTTCACCGCCGGACATGGTGCCGGACTTCTGATCCTTGCGCTCCTCCAGTCTGGGGAAGATGTTGAACATGCGCTCGATGTCAGCCTCCACCTGTTTCTTGTCCTTGCGGGCAAAGGCGGCGAGCTGCATGTTCTCCAGCACCGTCAAATTGCCGAAAAGTCGTCGACCTTCCGGAACATGGGAAATGCCGAGCACGCTGACCACCTTGTCGGCCTGGTACTTAAGCAGGTCATGGCCGTTGAAGGTCATCTTCGTGCCGGGCTCCACCGGAACCACGCGCGAGATGGCCCGCAGGGTGGAGCTCTTTCCGGCGCCGTTGGCGCCGATGATGGTCACGATCTCGTTTTCCTCGATATGAAAATCCAGGCCTTGCAGGGCCTTGATGCGGCCATAGGAGACGTGCAGATTCTCGACTGACAAAAGCATCATTCAACCCTTTCTTCGCCCAGGTAGGCCTTGATGACCTCGGGGTTGTTGAGAACTTCCTTGGGAAGGCCTTCGGCCAGCACCTCGCCGAAAAACAGGCTCTGGACGCGGTCGCAGAGTTCCGTGACCACGCGCAGGCGGTGTTCGATGAGGAATATGGCCAGGCCGAGCTCCTTGTGTATTGCGCGGATGACCTTGATCATGTCCTGCATTTCCTCGGGCGTCATGCCCACGGTGGGCTCGTCCAGGAACAGCAGCTTGGGCTCGGTGACCAGGGCGCGGGCCATTTCCACGCGCCGGGCGGCGCCGTAGGGCAGGTTGCTGACCCACTGGTCCGCGAACTGGGCCACGCCCATCATCTCCAGATAGCGCATGGCCAGCTTGTCGATCGCCGCCTCCTCGCGCTGCCGCTTGGAGGTGTCGAAGAACGCGCCGAGCAGACCATAGGTGATCTTGGAGTAGCGTGCCATACGCACGTGATCGAGCACACTCATGTGCCGCCAGAGCCGCATCTCCTGGAACGTCCGGGCGATGCCCAGGGAGGCGATTTCATTGGGGCGTTTGCCCACCAGGGGCGTGCCGTCGAAGATCACGCTGCCGTCGGTGGGCTTGTACACGCCGGTGATCAGGTTGAAGATGGTGGTCTTGCCCGCACCGTTGGGGCCGATGAGGCCGACGATCTCGCCGGGCTCGATGCGCAGGTTGAACATGTTGACCGCGCGCAAGCCGCCGAAATTGATGCCCATGTCGGTTACTTCGAGAAGCGCCATAGCGTACACCTTACCGCGGTTTGAGAACGTTGCGCAGGTTGAATTCCTTGAACGCCACCAGCCCGGTGGGGCGGTAGATCATGATCAGAATCAGCAGCAGGGGGATGCAGATCCACTTGAAGATCTCAAGGGGTCTGAGCATTTCGCCGAGCATGCTGATGCTGACCGCACCCACGATGGAGCCGTATACCGAGTTCAGGCCGCCGAAATAGACCATGGCCAGGACCTCGGCCAGTTTCTGGACACCGAAGGTGGCCGGGTTCACGTAGCGCAGCACGTGGGCGAACAGGCCGCCGGCCACACCGGCCCAGAAGGCCGCGAACAGGAAGGCCGTCATCTTGGTCTTGCGGGTGTTCACGGTCATGGCCTCGGCCGCGCTCTCGTCGTCACGTACCGCATTGAGCGCCTTGCCCAGGATTGAGGTCACGAAGTTGTTCATGATCCAGACTCCCATGACCACCACGGAAAAGACCATGGGCAGGGTGGCCCAGTCGGGCTGATTGCCCAGGCCGCGAGGTCCCCCGGCGAACTCCAGGTTTTCGATGAGGCTTTTGACGATGAATAGGAATGCCAGGGAGATGATGGCCAGGTAGTCGCCGCGGGTCTTGAAAGACGGGATGGCGATGATCAGGGCACCTGCTGCGGCCACCGCACCTCCGATGAACAGGCCGATGGGGAAGGCGGCCGGGGTCCAGAAGCCAGTGAAGATGGCTTGCCCCAGGACTTGATCGTTGGAGAACAGCCCCACAGTGAAGACGGAAGCGCCGTATGCGCCCAGGGCCATGAAACCGGGGTGGGAGCACGAGAACTCACCCATGTAGCCGTTGATCAGGTTCAGGCTCAGGGTCAGCAGGATGGCGATGAGCATGAGCTTGAGGGTTATCAGCCGGTAGTCGCTGATGTCGGTCCAGATGTGGAAGATGGCGTAGAGCACCAGCAGGTGCACTATGGCCGAAACCCAGATGGGCATCTTGTACAGCCCCTTCACCAGCGCGTTCACCGGGGCGGCGGTGAGCCGCGCCACCAGGCCGATGGGCAGGATGAAGATCAGCAGCACGTAGGCCAGGGCGCCGGGTATTTGAATCGGTTCCTTGAGCATGAGCATGAAGCCGAAGAGCACCGGGACTTTTGGCAGCCCCACGGCATGGGCCAGGGACAATCCTATGAAATGTTCCAGTAGTACGGCCACAAGCATGCCAATGAACCAGCCCATGAGCGGGACCGGAGCGAAAAAGGCCAGTAACCGGCTGAAGACGCCGGGAGACTGTTGCGGGGAACTATCTTGAGCTGGCATGTCAGAATCCTTCATGCGTAGCGGGTTGCAGGGACCTTAGAGCCTGAGACGCGCGCTGTAGGGCTCGCCAAAGAAACCATGGGGCCTGAACACTAGAATCACGAGAATGATGGAGTAGGCGATCAAGTCTCGCAAGGTGGACGGAAAAATCATGGCCACGAAGATCTCGATGAACCCGAGCATGAAACCGGCCAGGGTCGCGCCCATGATGGAGCCGCGTCCTCCCAGGATGGCGGCCACGAAGGCCTTCCAGCCAAAGGCGATGCCCATGTAGGGGTCGAGCACCGGGTAGGCGATGCCGAACATGATACCCGCCGCCGCGGCGAGGCCCGAGCCGATGGCAAAGGTCAAGGCGGCGATGGTGTTCAGCGGTACGCCCATGAGCGGCACCACGACGAAATCATAGGCCATGGCGCGCATGGCCATGCCCCATTTGGTACGCTTGACGAAAAAGTGCATGCCCAGCATCAGGGCCAGGGAAACCACCACGATCATGATCTTCTTGCTGGTGATGAACACACCGCCGACGTCGAAGGTCATGGTGGGGAAAAGTGTGGGAAAGCGTACGCGCTGCCCGCCCATGATGGCGAGGACGCCGGTCTCGAGGATGATGCCGATGGCAAGACCGGTGATGGCGGCGGAGGCGCGGGGCGCTCCACGCAGGGGGCGGTAACCGACGCGCTCGACAATGACGCCCAGAAGCGAGGTCAGCAGCATGGAGGCGACAACCGTGAGTCCGAGGATGACCCAGTTGGGCAGGGCCAGGGACAGGGCGCCGCTGATGGAGATCAGCAGGGTGGCGATGCCGAAGCCGATGTAGGTGCCGACCATGAAGATGTCGCCGTGGGCGAAGTTGAAGAGCATGAGAATGGAGTACACCATGGAGTACCCCAGTGCGATGAGGGCGTAGAAGCTCCCCCATTGGAGCGCGTTGATCACGTTTTGCATGAAAAAGGTGAACGACATGGTGTTCGCTCCTGCTTTATGGTGAAGGCCCGGACATGTGCCCCGGGCCTTCGTTTCTGGCGCGGAAGCCCGGCGGACCGGGCTCCCGTGTTGGTTGATATCTGAAACGCGGTCAGCTTACGGGCATACGGACTTGTAGAACTCGTACTCGCCCTTTTCGCTGATCTTGACCACGACGGCGCACTTGATGGGATCGCCTTCGGGAGTGAAGGTCATGCCACCGGTGATGCCGGGGAAGTCCTTGACAGCGGCCAGGGCGTCCTTGACCGCGGCGCGGTCCTTGGCCAGGTCGCCGCTCAGGCTGCCGGCGTCCTTGATGGCCTGGAGCATCAGGTTGATGGAATCCCAGGTAAGGGCCGCAACGTCGTCAGGAGTCTTTTCGTACTTGGCCTTGTAGGCGTCGATGAACTTCTTGGTATCGCCCTGGGCGCCTGCGGCGGCGTAGTGGGTGCTGAAGAAGTAGCCCTTGCACATGTCGCCGCACAGGCCCATGAGGTCACCGCTGCCCCAGGAATCGGAACCCATGATGGGCTTGTTCCAGCCCAGGGACTTGGCCTGCTCCACGATCTGCGGAACTTCGTTGTAGTACTGGGGTACGAACAGCATGTCGGCGCCGGACTTCACGATGTTGGTCAACTGGGCGCTGAAGTCCACGTCCTTGGTGGTAAAGCTCTCGAAGGCGACTACGGAACCTTCGCCGTTGATCTCCTCGAAGGCTTTCTTGAAGTATTCGGCCAGACCCTTGGGATAGTCGCTGGCGATGTCATACAGTACGGCGGCTTTCTTGGCGCCGAACTCGGCCTGTGCGAACTTGGCGGCGACAGGACCTTGGAAGGGGTCGAGGAAGCAGCCGCGGAACACGTAGGGACGGTCCAGGGTGGTGTTGGGGTTGGTGGACCAGGGGCTGATCAGGGGAGTTTTGTACTGATCGGCAACGCCGCCGGCGGGCACGGCCTGCTTGGAGGATTGGGGTCCGATGATGGCCAGGACCTCGTCCTCGGTGATCAGCTTGGTGGCTGCCTTGACTGCGGATTCGGCCTTGGATTCGTTGTCTTCGTATATGAATTCGAGAGTATACTTCTTGCCGCCGACATCGATGCCGCCGGCGCCGTTGATCTTGGCCTTGAGCATCTCCGCCGCGTTCTTGGAGGATTCGCCGACATCGGGGATGTCGCCGGTGAGCGGGATGTCAAAGCCAATCTTGATGGTGTCGGCGGCAAAGGCCGGGGAGGCGAGCAGCAATAGCGCCACTATGCCCAGAATCAGTTTTTTCATCGCGAATTCCTCCTTACATAGGTTGATGATCAAAGGTTGATCGAAGACTTTTACGCAACACACACGTAAAAGTAAACTCTTAAGAAGGATGAATTTACAAAATTGAAAAAACTTACTCCACAATAGTGGCGGATTCGATAACAACGGGATCCGCCGGTACGTCCTCGTACATGCCCTTGTTGGTCGTGGGCACTTCCTTGATGGCGTCGACAACATCCTGACCGGCCACCACCTTGCCGAAAGCGCAATAGCCCCAGCCCTGGATGGTCTTGGCGCGGTGGTTAAGGAACTCATTGTCCTTCACATTAATGAAAAACTGGGCGGTTGCGGAGTCGGGGTCCATGGTGCGAGCCATGGCGATGGTGTAAGCCTCGTTCTTCACGCCGTTGTCAGCCTCGTTCTGCACAGGGTCGTGGGTGGGCTTGTCCACCATGTCCGCGTCCATCCCGCCGCCCTGGATCATGAATCCGTTGATCACGCGGTGGAAGATGGTGCCGTTGTAAAAACCTTCGCCCACATAGGTGAGGAAGTTCTTCACGGTCTCGGGAGCCTTGTCGTCGTACAGCTCGAGGGTGATGTCACCCTTGGAGGTCTTGAGCAGGACCTTGGAGTGCTTTGTATCGTCGGCGTTTGCGTTGGAAGGGCTCATAAAGATCATCCCTGCCAGGGCGACACCGAGAATGATGGCGGGAAAGGATTCGGACAAAAGATTTGCAATGGTCGGCATGAAGCCCCCTTTGTGGTGATGTAATGGTTCTTGGATTGATGAGGATGATGTGGTCAATTTCACGATCGCCGGTATATGCCATGAGCAAGGCGCAAAGTCGAGTGCCAAAGGGCTCGGAGCAAGCATTTTCGGGGCTTGCGCTCCTGTGAGCCCAAGAGCGTTTTCCGGTGAAAACGGCGTGTTGCTACACAATAGTCTCGAATTGACGGAGTGCGCGGATATGGCCTGGTAAAAATCGACAAAACCTTCACGAGACCATAGTGTCTCCTTTTCGGCCACAATCCGCGTGGCGGTGATCGACACGGCGACCGTGCGTCGCCTCAACCTTCGTCTTACAGGAAATACCATGCGCAATATTATTCCCACCTTGTTCACGCTGCTGCTTATATCACTCTCGAGCACCGGCGCCTGGTGCGCCGACATGCAGGCCTTTGACCCGGCCTCCGCGCCCCCCGCGGTTGACTACTCCAAAGAATCGAGCTGGCTTGCCCTGCCGGACGGGGAGGACGTCCACCCCGTGGACGTGTTCTGGGTCTACCCCACAGTGTACATGGAACCCACCGGTTGGCTCCAGGACATTCAGGACCAGGGGCTGCTTCAGGCGGCGCAACGGACTATCAAGTATCAGGCCGGTGTTTTTACGGAGCAGGCAAACCTTTACGCCCCTCTGTACCGGCAGATGAACATCGCCGGACTCTCCCTGCCTGAAAAACAAGAGGCCGTACTCCTTGGCTTCGGGGCCGAGGACGTATGGAACGCCCTGCGGTACTACCTGGAGCACTACAATCAGGGGCGGCCGTTCATTCTGGCCGGGCACAGCCAAGGCTCGAACCTGCTCACCGACCTGATGCGCGAGAAGTGGGGCGCCATGGGCGTGGAGAACAGGCTTGTGGCCGCATATCTCATCGGCTGGAGCGTCACGGACAAGGATCTGCGGGCCAACCCCGCCCTGAAGATCTGTCAACGCGAAGACGACACCGGCTGTATAATCACCTACAACTCCGTGGCTCCGGGCCGCCAGTCCGTGGCGCCGACCATCCTCCCGGGCGCGGTTGTGGTGAATCCCCTGTCCTGGCGCACGGACAGCGAGCTTGCGCCCGCGTCCATGAATCTCGGGGCTGTGTTCTTCGACAGCTCCGGGCAGCCTGCGACCTACAAGGGGTTCGCCTCGGCACGGGGCAAGGAGGGGGGGCTGGAGGTTGTCCCCGTGGATCCGGCCCTCCTGGTCTCTCCGTCCAAGGTGTTTCCCGAGGGCGTGTACCATGCCTATGACTACTCCCTGTTCCATGAGAACCTGAAGTCCGGTGTCGCACGGCGCGTCCGGGCCTTCGACGCCTCCGCCCAAATGCAGGAGGGCAGGTAAACGTATTGTAAAAACACCTGGCCCAGTCTTTTCTTTTTTTCCAGGGAGGATAGGATGCAATCCGCTAGTGGGGTTTCACGGCATCCGGGGGGAGCGCTTTTTGAAAGATGCTTCCCCCGGACCCCTCTCCCTACCATCGTTCCAACCGGCTTCGGGGAAGGGGAGCATGGGGGAGAGCCCTTTGCGCAAGGGTTTCAATCGTGAAACGCCATGGTGGTTGCTGGACAGGGGCATGGGGGGGTGCCTATATAATTATGAAGGAAAATTTCACCCCTGTTCGGAATACGAACCTTTATCCCTGGAGGTGGCGCGATGGAGATCAAACGGATCCTCTGGCCCACGGATTTGTCGGAGCAGGCGGCGCAGGCTCTGCCCTATGTGACTTCCCTTGCCGAAAAATATGGCGCTGAGGTTGTGGTCCTGCATGTCCAGGAGGAGATTTCGCGCTTTGAACACCTGGCCGACGCGCTGAGCGTGGACGACGCCAAACGCTTGAGCGACCGGATCATGGCCAACACGAAGCAGGTGTTCGCCAAGGTCTGCGACATGCTGGGGCAGAAGTGCTCCCTGTTCGAAAGACGTGTGCTGGTGGGAGACGCGGCGCAGGAGATCATCAACTGCATCGCCAACGACAAGATAGATCTCGTGGTCATGGGTACCCACGGCTACGGGGGGCTGAAGCGCTTCGCATACGGCAGCGTGGCGGAAAAGGTGGTGCACACCTCTCCGGTGCCCGTCCTCACGGTGCGTTGCAAATAGGGTCATACGGCATGAAACCGGGAAGCCCTAAGTTGTGGCCGGGTTTCCCGGTCCTTGTTTATCCTGATTCCAGCAGGTGGGATTTTTCCTAATTTTTATGGAGGCGACCAATGATATGGCGCATCTTAGGTATCTGCTTCATCTTCATGGGGGTCAGCATCGCCTGGATGATTCTGGGCACTACCATTTCCGTACGCACGGACTCCATCGACAACAAACTCAGGAACGAAGTCGGCACGCTCTGGGGGGAAGCCCAGGTGCAGAAGGCCCCCAGGGCATACTATTTCACCGAGGAGGAGCAGGTCACGACCCAGATGAAGGACGGCAAGGAAGTGGAAGTGACCAAGATGGTCAAGGTCTCCCACTTTCTGCCCCTGGTTGGGAGTGACATCAACGTGGACCTGCACCTGGACCACCGGCGCAAGGGGTTGCTGTGGTATTCGACCTACGCGGTGGGGTTCAAGGCTCGGTATGCGGTGGACAATCCCACCGACGCCCCGATCACTGTCTATTTCGAGTTTCCGTTCCCCACGAAGCAGGCCATTTACGATGACTTCGCCCTGCAGGTGACGGACAGCGACGGGGAGCGCGAGATCAAGGACCTTGACGTTGCCGGCGGGGAGGTCTCGCAGACCATGGTCGTCCCGGCCAAGGGCAGGGCTTTTGCCTCTGTGGGCTACCTGTCTCGTGGCATGGACTCCTGGCGCTACAGCTTCGGGGACAGTGTGGGGCAGATCCGTGATTTCTCCCTGACCATGAACACGGACTTCGCGGACATCGATTTTCCCGACGAAGGCATCTCGCCTTCGGAAATGACCAAGACCGATGCGGGGTGGAACCTGGTCTGGAAGTTCAACAACCTGATCACCGGGGTGAGCATCGCCCTGGAGATGCCCCACAAGCTCAATCCCGGCCCATGGGTGCGCGACATTACGTATTTCGCCCCGATCTCGCTGTTCTTCTTTCTGTTTACCATGGTGGTGTTCACCACGGTGCGCAAGATCAAGATTCATCCCATGAACTATTTCTTTGTGGCTGGTGCCTTTTTCTCCTTTCACCTGCTCATGGCCTATCTGGTTGACCACATATCCGTACACTTGGCCTTCTGGATCGCGGCGGCCGTGTCCATTTTCCTGGTGGTTTCCTACATGCGGCTGGTTGTGGGAGGGCGTTTCGCCTTTCTGGAAATTGGGATTTCGCAGTTCATCTACCTGGTGATTTTTTCCTATACCTTCTTTTTCGAAGGCTACACAGGGCTTTCCATCACCGTGCTCTCCATCGTGACCTTGTTCGTGGTGATGCAGATCTCCGGCAAGGTGGATTGGGAGGAGGCCTTTGCCGGAATGCCTGGCTCCAATACTCGACAGCGCGGCCGCAACTTCGCCTTTTCCCCCGCGGATGATGGGCCGGGGGGCGTGGACAGGTAGCTCCGCATGTCCTGAAACCGCGTAGCGGTGAACCTGGCTGACAAGAGAAGCCGGAGAGGAGGGTTCGATCTCCTCTCCGGCTTTTGTCGATTTCGGGATGCAAACCTTGTGACTAGGTGTGGCGCAAGGTGGCGGATCAGGCCCTGGGCTCGGCAAACCTGTATGTGTTGCCGCCGGATTCCTTGGCCAGATACATGGCCCTGTCAGCACTCTGCAGCAGTTCCTCCGAGGACGCGCCGTGATCCGGGTAGATGCTTATGCCCACGCTGACCCCCACACCGCATTCGTGGTCTTCGAGGTTGAACGGCCTGCGCATGCTCTCCACGATATCTCCGGCAACCAGGGCCACATTGTCAGTGGAATGGATGTTCGACAGGAGCAGGGTGAACTCGTCGCCGCCTATGCGGGCCGGCACATCCGACTGCCTGACCCTGCCGCGTAGGCGGGTGGCGGCCTCCATGAGCAGCAGGTCGCCGATGTGGTGCCCGAACTGGTCGTTCACTGCCTTGAATTCGTCGAGGTCCATGTAAAGCAGGGCGAATTTCTTCTTGCCTCGCTCCGCGTGGGTGATCATCTGTTCCAGGCGCTCCATGAACAAATACCTGTTGGCCACGCCGGTGAGGTCGTCGGTGGTGGCGCGCAACTGCAGGCTCAGCTCCGAGAGTTTGCGGTCGGTGATGTCCTCGACCAGCCCCTCGATGCGTTCGATCTCGCCGTTCGAGGTCGTGGCGGTCCAGGCGCTCACCGAAGCCCAGATTCTTCGGTGGTCCTTGCGCTGGATCTGGACTTCGAAATTGGTGGCCGAGCCGCGCTCCATGAGCATGTTCATGAAGCGCTCCTCCACGTGGTGGTCGCAGAAACGCAGCCTGGACAAGTCGTTGGCGGTGCTGGACATGTCCTGCGGCGTTGCGTGCCCCAGAATCCGGGCAAGAGCGGGGTTGGCCTTGATGAAGTTGGCCTTGGCGTCGGCGATGAAGATGCCTTCCACCGCGTTTTCAAAGATGTTCCGGTAGGTGCGTTCGGCTTGGCGCAGGGCATCCTGCATTTTTCTCGACTCGGTGATGTCCTCCACCATGTCGATGAAATACTGGGGGCGCCGTTCGTGGTTGCGGACCATGGTCATGGTGGTCTTGCCCAGGCGCTGGGTGCCGTCCTTACGGATGAACCGCTTCTCCAGGGTCAGGGTGATGTGGGTGCCCTCGGCCAGTTGCCCCCGCACCAGGTCGCGTTGGGTCATATCTTCAGGGTGCAGGATGTCGCCGTAGCTCTTGCCGAAGATCTCGGATCTGGAATACTCCAGCATCTTCAGGAACATCGGGTTGCAGTCCAGCATGGTGCCGGAGCTGTCGTGCAGCACAATGCCGATGCCCGCCATCATGAACACGGCCCGGAATCTGGCCTCGCTGTCGCGCAAGGCCGCCTCCGCGCTCTTCTGCTCGGTATTGTCGATGCCTGTGGCCACAACGAACTCCACGTTGCCGTGGTTGTCCAACAGCACGGTGTTGGTCCAGGAAATATAGCGTCTTCCGCCGTGGCGCCCCACGCAGTAGCACTCGTAGGCATTGGGGTAGTCGCCGGCCAGGAGGCTGTGGAAGGCCGTTAAGGCGCCGTCGCGCTCCTCCGGGGGCATGATCAATTCAAAGGGGCTGCGCCCCATGGTCTCCTGGGACGTGTACCCGAAGGTCTCCTCGCATGCGTTGTTGATTCGTACGAGGTTGCCGTCCACGTCCAGGACCACCACAAGGGCTCCCGCGGTCTCGAGCACCGCGGCGATGAAGTCGCGCTCCCGTGTGAGGTCCTTGGTGCGTTCGGCCACTTCCTCTTCCAGGCGGTGGCGGTGGCGCAGGAGCTCTTTTTCGGACCTGGCCAGCCGGGTCACGTGCTCCTTGAGCTGGGCGTTGATGCCGTTGATGTACTTGTACAGTTCGAAGCTCTCCAGGTTGTTGGCGCAGGCCAACAGGAGAAAGGACAACAGGGCCAGGGCGATGTCCAGGATGTCCTTCTTCTCCTGGTCAAGGACCGCCACCAGCATGCCCCGCGTCCGCGAGGGGGTGCTGATGCGGTGCAGGAGTAGTTCGCTCCTGCCGTCACTGGCCGTGACGCACATGGCATTGTCCTGCTGCAGAGCCAGGGCGAATGTCTTGTTCTCTATGAGCAGGTTTGTCTCCCGCTGCAGGGCGGCCTTGTCCTCTGGAGAATCGCAATAGGCCAGGTAAAAGTCGGCGTCTTCCTCGTTGACCAGGAAAATGCCGACGCTCTTGAGTTGAATCAGGGCTCGGACCTTCCCGGCGGAGTCCTTCAGCAGTGGAAGGGGGTTGTTGAGCTTGCTCAGGCTTGCGCTGAAGTGCCCGAGATCCACGGCCATCTGCAAGGCGCTCACTGCGAGCCTCTTTTCCCTGCGAAGATAGGCGGCCTCCTCCTCGAGGCGCTGTATGCGGGATTCGTGGTCCAAACTGTTCCCCTGGGCTGCTTGTCTTTGGGGTGAGCGCTCCATTGCGGGAGCATGGGCAAAAGAAATCATACATACTCTTGCCACAAAGAAGCAACCTGTAGTTAGTACTGAAAAACTCCCTGCGTAAGTTTTTGGCAACCGGGCCATGCTTGGCAGGGGCGCCCACGCCGTCCGCATTTACTCCAGGTCGTTTTCGAGTCATCCCGGGGCGCTGGGTGTGGTGTCCTGCCGTTTTTTCGTAATATACCGGATTAACAGCGAGTAATTGGTGCTTGTAGAGCCAGTCAGATATTATTGTACATGAAAGTCCTGCGCAGGAAAATAATGACTGTGCGATTATTTAGGTGGTTGCCATACATTGCGGCAGGAGCTGTTTTATGTGAACATATTAATGAGAGCAGGCCTTTTGACGACCCGCTCCCATTAATCGCTCACGCCGGCGCTGGCGGGAATCCACTATTCGCGCAGCCCGTGTTGAGCGTTGATAAAATTCGTTGAGAACTTTGCGGTATCATGAACTGAAAATCGATGGCATTTTTCGTGGGACATCCGCATGTCCCTGGGATCGGATACGATGGAACAAGCTGTAAAAGATGATGAGAATGGGTACCTGCAGGTATCACCCTTGATGCTTTTCCCCGGCACAAAGGGAAAATTCAGCATCTTCCTCAAGCAGGCCGGGGAGTATGTCCTGTACACCAAAGAGAACGAAAGTTTCACCTTCAAACACAGGCACACGCTCGTGGACAGCGGCGTGTCGGAAATATTCATTCTTGAAGAGGAGCGCGACCGCTACGAAAACTATATCGAGGAGAACCTGGGCAATGTACTGCAGGACTCGTCCATAGACAGGCAGGAGCGGGCCTCCGTACTCTACACCGCAGGTGTGGATGTGATGAGGGAGGTGTTCGATCAACGCCTTCCCGAGACCCTGGAGCGCAAGCAGTTTAGCAGAATCGCAACCGTGGTGCGGGAGGCGGTGACGTTTCTCGCCAAGGACAACGCCTTGAAGACCGTGGCCATGTTCATCAACCACGACTACAAGGCCTATACGCACTGTGTGCAGGTCATGGTGTACGCCGCAACCATGCTGGCAACCTACGGTCTTGACAATGAGGATTTGGTCCAGAGCTGCCTTGGCGCCATGATGCACGACCTGGGCAAGGCGCGCGTCCCCAGGAGTATACTCTACAAGCCCGGCAGACTCAGTGGCTCTGAGCGCCGCATCATTGAAACCCATCCGGTCATGGGTGTCTCCATGTGCACGCAGATTCCCGTGAGCAGCGAGGTCATCAACTGTATCCTGTTTCATCACGAGCGCCTGAACGGTTCGGGCTATCCCAGCGGCCTCACCGGCGAATCCCTGCCGTTGAGCGTCCGTGTCATCGCCATCGCCGATGTCTATGACGCCCTGACCTCCAACCGCCCCTACAGCAAGGCGGCCACTCCCTATCAGGCCCTGAGCATCATGCGTGAGGGAATGGGGGAAGCCCTGGACATCGAGGTTTTCAAGCGATTCATCACGTTGCTCAGTGGCGCCGCCATCATCTGACCCGGCATGACAACGACACAGGCAGCCAGAGAGCTCTTTCCCAGAGGATTGCGTCAGCCGGACAAGGGGTTTCGCTTTTCCGTGGACGCGCTGTTGCTTGCATCGTACGTGCCTCCGGGAAAATGGAAACGGGCTCTGGACCTGGGAACCGGATGCGGCGCGGTGGCCCTGGGCCTGCTGCTGCGGCACGGTGAGGACAAGTGGGTAACGGCCGTGGACATGCTCCCGGAGATGCTGGAGTGCGCTGCGGGCAACGCGAAACTGCTGGGTTTCCAGGACCGCATGACAGTGCGGGGGGTAGACGTTACCGACCGAACCGCGCTGCGCGAGGCACTGGGCACCCAAAGCGTGGACATCGTGCTCGCCAACCCCCCCTATCGCGCCACAGGGCACGGCCGCGTCAGTCAGGGTGCGGCACGCGCCTCCGCCCGCTTCGAGATCCGGGCCGGCCTGGCCGAGTTCTGCGCAGCGGCGGCCTTTTGCCTCAAGAACAAGGGTCGCCTCTACCTGGTCTACCTGGCGGAGCGTATGGCCGAGGCCATCTCCTGCCTCGTCTCACACGGGCTGGAGCCCAAACGGCTGAGGCCGGTGTACGGCTCCATGGGACAGGACGCCAGGCTTCTGCTCCTTGAGGCCTGCAAACAGGGGCGTCCGGGGTTGACTTTGGAATCCCCCCTGATCCTGTATCAGGGGGAGGGTGCGGAGAGGAGCTGTACCGCCGAGGCGTTGCGCTTCTGCCCTTTTCTGGCATGCAACGCGGGGGCCGTTGATGATCGGAGCGGGGATTGGGGCCGCTGAGCCGAGGAGCGCAAGAGTTTCAGTCGTGTGGTTCTCAATGCCCCGATGCTGTGCTACCATGCGAAAATGGGGATTGCGGTCCCTATTGTAACACAAATAGGGCATGGTGGGTTCAGCACCTTTTTCCGACGGTCTTTCCATGAACATGTTGCGGTGCAGGGGGGAGTTCTTTCAGCTTGTCGAAATGGGATATAGAAAAACGTGTCTCTTTCGATTGGGCAGCTGGAAAATGCATTGCCAACTCTTCGGTAATAGAACCACATGTGGTTTCCAGAAGAGAAAATTTGGATTCAGAGAATGCATTGTATTTAATTGCCGCCCCATTGATGCGGGTACTGAAGTCCCGTACGTTGTTCAGTCCTCCCGTTGATGAATCACGGGGAGGTAAAAGAGGGTAACTTGACCAGAACGGGATACGGCGCGTATGATATGTAACTTCTCATCATTTTGGAGCAAGTATGAAAGTGCGTGCGTGCGGAATACTTCTGCACATCAGTTCGCTGCCCTCTGAGTATGGAATCGGGGACGTGGGGCCCTGGGCACACCGATTTGCCGAGTATCTGGCGGAATTGGGGCAGGTCTACTGGCAAATCCTCCCTCTCACCCCGACCGATCCGGCCCTGGGCAACTCCCCGTATTCAAGCCCCAGCGCCTTTGCGGGCAACCCGGTATTCATAAGTCCGGACTTTCTGGTGGAGGACGGGATGCTGGAGCCCTCGGAGAAGGTGGGGTTCTACCAGCGCGACCTCAGGCGTTCGGGTTACGGGGATGCGTGGAACTACAGGCGCTTTCTCCTGGAGCGGGTGTTCGCTAGGGTGAAGGGAACCCTTCACGACAATGACGAGTATTGCCGCTTCATTTCCAGACACAGCGAATGGCTCGAGGACTATGTCATGTTCATCGTCCTCAAGCGCAGGTTCAACGGCGCGGTCTGGACCGACTGGCCTGAGAAATTTCGCGAGCGCGGACCCGAGGTGCTGGAGCGGTTTAGGGACGAGGCCGCGGATGATCTGCTCTTCGAGACCTTTGCCCAGTTCGTCTTTTTCAGGCAGTGGCAAAGGCTCAAGACCAGGTGCAACTCCCTGGGCGTGAGCATTGTGGGCGACATGCCCATCTACGTGAATTTCGACAGCGCGGATGTTTGGGCCAACAAGGATATTTTCAGGCTCGGCCCCGGGCACAGGCCCGAGGTGGTCGCAGGGGTTCCGCCGGACTACTTCAGCGAGACCGGGCAGCGTTGGGGCAACCCCGTGTACGACTGGGACGTATTGCGCAGGCAGAATTACTCCTGGTGGATCAAGCGCATCGGCAACTCCATGCGCCTGTACGATGTCCTGCGTCTGGATCATTTCCGTGGTTTTTCCGCCTACTGGGAGGTCCCTGCCGAAGAGGACACGGCCATCAACGGGAGCTGGGCCAATGGCCCCGGGGCGGAGTTCTTCGGCATGCTGATGCGCCGCTACCCCAATCTGAACATCATTGCCGAAGATCTGGGACAGATTGACGCCGACGTCCGGGAACTCAAGAACACCTTCGAGTTTCCGGGCATGGCTATCCTGCAGTTCTGTTTTGGCGCGGGTATCGCGGAGAACCCCTACGCCCCCCACAATCATGACCACAATGTGGTGGTGTATACCGGGACCCACGACAACAACACCTTCAACGGCTGGTTCCATAACGAGGCGTCACAGGAGGAGCGGCAGCGGTTCCTGGAATACGCGGGGTGCCCCGACAACCCGGGCGACCCGCACATGACCTGCGTGCGCATGGCTCTGCGCAGCGTGGCCAACACCGCCATCACTCCCATGCAGGACATCCTCGGCCTGGGCCAGGAGGCGCGCATGAACACCCCCTCCACCAGCCAGGGTAACTGGGAGTGGCGGCTCTTGCCCGAAGAGCTGGATATCGAGCGCGCCAGGAAGTATCACGAACTAGCAAGGCTCTACGGGAGAGTCTGAGTTCCCTGCCGGGGAAAGACCATGGCCGGAGAAAAGAAGTACGATAAGATCCAGAAAGCTGTCCGCGAGAAGCTCCTGCATAGCGCCGAATTCCAGCGCTATCATCTGAGCCGCTACGCCGAGATCGGCATGGCGCTCTCGGGTGAGGAGGACACGGCCAGGCTGCTGGAAATGATCGTCCACGAGGCCAGGGAGATCACCAACGCCGACGCCGGAACCATCTACATGATCAATGACGAGGGTACGCACCTCGATTTCGTGATCATGCAGAACGCCACCATGGGGACCTTCCTTGGGGGGCACGCCGCGGACGACATCTCGCTTCCACCGGTGCCACTGTATGTGGACGGGAGGGAAAATCACGGGCACGTGTCCTCCCATGTGGCCCTGACCGGTGACATCGTCAACATCCCGGACGTCTACGAGAGCGACGCCTTCGACTTCACCGGCACCAGGGGCTATGACAAGAGCACCGGTTACCGCTCCAAATCCATGCTCGTCATACCTCTGCGCAACCATGAGAACGACGTCATCGGGGTGCTCCAACTGCTCAACGCCATGGACGACGTCACCGGTGAGCACTTGGAGTTCAACGACGAGTACGCCCCCCTTATCGCGTCTCTGGCTTCCCAGGCCGCGGTGACCCTCACCAAGACCAAGCTCATCAACAACCTCAAGGAACTGTTCTACGCCTTCATCCGCAGCATCGCCGCGGCCATCGAGGAAAAATCCAGATACACCGGGGGGCATATCGCCCGCGTCAGCAAATTGGCCACGATGATCGCGGAGCAGATCAACCGCACGGACCACGGCAGGCTCAAGGACGTGAACTTCACGGATCAGGAGCTGGAGGAGATTCGTCTGGCCGCATGGCTCCACGACATCGGGAAGATCATCACTCCGGAGTACATCGCGGACAAGTCCACAAAGCTGGAAACTATCTATGACCGTGGCGCGGAAGTGGATCTGCGCATGATGTACATCGAAAAGAGCCTGGAGTTCGAGTACCTGAGGGAAAAATTCGCGCGCATGGAGCGGGGCGAAACGGATTTCACGGACCTGGACAAGGCCTGGAAGGAAAAATACGAGTCCCTTGAAAACGACCGCCTGTTCCTGCGAGCCTGCAACATGCCCACCTTTGAATTCACCCAGGTGCACGAAAAGCGGCTCGAGGCGATAGGGAAAAAGACCTACATGCACGACGGCGAGGTCCGCCCCTACCTCTCCGAGGAAGAGTTGAACAACCTCCGTGTACCCAGAGGCACCCTCACTCCCGAGGAGCGGAACATCATGCGCAATCACGCCACCGTGACCTACAAGATGCTCTCCTCCCTGCCGTTCCCCAAGGATCTGAAACGGGTGCCGGACTTTGCCGCCCAGCACCACGAGAGGCTCGACGGCTCGGGATACCCTTTTGGCCTCACGTCCCCAATGCTGTCGCTTCAGGCGCGGATCATGGCTGTCGCCGACATCTTCGAGGCGCTCACCGCCAGCGATCGCCCCTACAAGGATGCCGCCCCCCTCTCCACGGCCATTGATCTGCTCCGTGAGCACAAGGACAATGGGCACATCGACCCGGACGTGCATGACCTGCTTGTGGAGTCGGGCCTCATCAGCGCATACGCCCAGCAGGAGCTCAGCAGGGACCAGATCGACATACCTTTGGACACCGAGTTCATCCTGCACAAGGAGGACCGCGTCAGCAACCGGCTCATGCGGCTCATGGGAGCCCATCCAAAGGAGGAGCCTCCTTCTGGGGCGCGGCGGGTGCTTGTGGTGGACGATTCAGTGAACAATCGCATGCTGGTGAGCTATTATGTGGAGGATTCTCCCTTTGAGGTGGATGTTGCGGGCAACGCGCTTGAGGCATTGTCCTTCTTGATCAAAAAGTCACACCAGGCGGTTATGCTGGACTTGGAAATGCCCCAGTTGGATGGATACACGCTGGCCAGCACGATTCGGCAGTGGGAAAGACGCCACGGGCTCGAAAACAGGTTTCTCATCGCAATAGCGGCACCTTTCCAGGCACTGGATAAAAATCGTTTGGAACGTTCCGGATTCACGCATACCATCAAGCGTCCTTTTGATAAAAAGACATTGCTGCGCTTTTTGCAGAGCTTTTTCCCCTCCGTGACGCTGTAAAATCTCTTCCTTTTTTTCCATTTACCGGGAGGCCCGCGCGGTGCCACAGAGGTCCGTTACGATAGACCGCCCATCCAGGCGCGGCGCTGGAATTCGGGTTATGGAATGAAGGATGGAGAGGATCGACAGGGAAGAGCCCCTTGCCGGACTGTTTGGTGGGAATGGAGCGGGCTCCACGCACAGAGCTTGGTGAGGCGTCATATCGACACCCCGGGGCGAGAACAACAGGTTGGGAGGGGGAAAGCGCTCCAGGAAAAAGCGTCCGCGCGCATCGCGAGCGTAACGCAGGCAAAACCGCGTTTTTGCCGGAAAGGTGGCCGCTCTCACCAGAAGAAGTGGCGAGATGGCGTCAGATGCCGCCCCCCTTGATGTGACTAGAAGGTCTACATGACTTTTTCGGGCTCGTTGGCCACGGCCTCGCGGTGGTCCGGGATCACGGATTCGAGAAAGCGCCGCTTGCCTGCCATGACATGGTCGTACATGGATTGGGCCGCGCCCTCGCCGTCGCCCTGGGTGAGCTTATCCAAGACATCGCGGTGCTCGGCGTTGGAGGCCTTGCCCGTGGTGTGCACCCTGAAGGTGTGGCGGCAGCTCAGGAATTGCTTGCGCCGGATGTCGTCGGCCAGCTGGCGCAGTAGTTTGTTGTCGCACAGGTCGTAGAGCTCCTGGTGAAAACGCCAGTTCAGCTCCATGGCCAGGGTCGGGTCAGCGGCCTTGTGGGCCTCGTCGATCTGGTCCAGCAGGGAAGCCAGCTCCGTGGCCTTGCGTGGCGTGAGGTTCTGCGAAGCCTCGCGGACGGCGAGAAGAGCCATGTGCGCGCGCAGGTCGAACATGTCCAGGGTCTCTTTGAGGGTGAAGGACCGCACAAAGACGCCCCTGTGGGGAAAAATCTCCACCAGCCCGGACTGGGTCAGAAACATGAAGGCCTCGCGCACCACGCTGCGGCTAATGCCGAGCATGCTCGCGATTTCCAATTCCTTGATATGAGTGCCCGAGGCGAATTTGCCGTTGAAAATCAAACGCTCCAGTTCGAAAACCGCGTTCGATACAAGGGAAGAGGTTCGTTTGGTGGGTTTCACTCCAGATCCCGATTCATGGGAGGTCTGCCCGGCTCGCGCCGGGGCAGCGTTTCGCGGAGGGGTTTTCGATGATGATTCGGATGGTGTGCTCAAGCTCGGCCTGCGAGTGACGCCGCGCTCGGATGCACTCGGCGGCGGGCGCGGTGCACAGCAGGCACTGCCTGGAAGGTAAATTCAACTCCGCTCGCCCCATTATCCCATTATAATGGCACAAGACATCGAAATCCGCAAGGCGACCTAAGTTGGTCCCATCTTCGAGGCTAACACATAGCTTTTTCACATCTTTGGCCGGTGTGTCCACAGCGAGGAGCAGGCAGCGTCCATCATCGCCGTGCAGATTTTCGCACACCTTTATAGGCATACCTGCGTTGTCCAGCGCCTGCACCAACTTTCGGGAGAGGCGCTCGAACACGCCTCCGGCCCAGGCGGGATTCTTGTTTGCCCCGGGAATGACCAGGGTGCAGCTCACCACCGTGGCCCGGGTGCGGCTCGCCAGGTCCAGGCGCGCCTTCCAGCGCGCCTCGCGGGCAAGGAGAATGTCTTCGAGTGTCGCGGCCATATTGTGAACGTATCGTTTTTGGTTGCGAAAAGGTACCGGGGGAGCCCATTTTGCATAAAGAGCTCCCCCGGGCCTCCTCTCACAAAATGATATCAGTGTTGCCTGGTGGAGTTTTGGAAGTGGGGGTGCGAGGGAGAGAGCCATCTGCCAGCCGTTGACGTTAGACGCGGTCGGTTGACGACAGCAACGTTAATGGTTTCCCCTTCGCAGGCCCTTTCCAGAACTGTTTTATCTACTTCCTCGAATCACCTTAAATCATGATCCTGCCTATGGTGGAGCCGTCGCGATATTCGACGATCGCCACTTCCCGTGTTCCCCGGGTGGTCTTGGCCGGTGTGCCGGTCATGGACAGTGCCCTGGCGCGCAGATCGTGGATGTCGTGTACAGGCAGGCCCGCGTCGCGGAAGCGTTCGGCAAGGTCGGGGCGGGACGGGTTCACGGCCAGGCCGTACTCGGTGGCCAGCACGTCCACAGTGCTTCCGGGCGTGCTGACAACCCCGACCTTGTCCACCACGATGGGCAGCCGCGCACGAACCAGCGGAGCCACTATGATGGTCAGGGCAGCGCCCGCGGCCGCGTCACTGTGCCCGCCGGAACCGCCGATGATTCGGTTGTTGGAGTCGGTGTGGACGTTGACGTTGAAATCCAGGTCGATCTCAGTGGCGCCGAGAAGCACGGCGTGGAGGTCGTCCACATAGTTGCTCTTGCGCCCCACGCTGGCATAGGCCGAGGCCGAGACCTCGTGATGGTTCGGGTTTCTGGCGATGGAGCGGACCGCGGGCAGGTCGAAGCACTGGACGTCGAAAATGGCCTGGAACAGCTCTTCTTCGAGCATATCCACAAAGTAGCTGGTCACGCCGCCGAGGAGGTACCCCCCCTTCACGCCCAGCTCGCGCATGCGCTCGCGCACGAACATTGCGCCGGCCAGGGAGGCGCCCCCGGCCCCGGTCTGAAAGTTGAAGCCGTCCTTGAGCAGACCCGAGGCGTCGATGGCGCGGGCCGCGTACTCCGCGATGACCAGGCCGATGGGGTCGCGGGTGACGCGGGTGGTGCCGGAGACTATACCCGCGGGGTCGCCGATGCGCTCCACATTGACCACGTGGTCCACGAAGCTGTGGTTGATGGACACATGATCCAGCAGGCGGTCAACGTAGTTGTCCGTTACCGCGATGACGGTATCTGCGTTGCGCGCGTCGGTCTGGGGATAACCGAGGGAGCCGCAGGCCGAGGGGCCTTCCAAGCCGCTGATGTTGCCCATGTGGTCCACTGTGGGGGCGCCTATAAAGGCGACGTCCACGTGCAACTCCCCGGCATCTATGGCACGGGGACGCCCTCCATGGGTGCGGAATCGGACTGGCTGGGAAAAGGCGCCCCTGCTCACGGCCTCGGCCACGGGGCCGCTCATGTAGTTGGTGTCCAGACGGGACACCACGCCTTGTTCCGCCATCTCCACGAGGCAGGCGTGGGCCGGGAAGATCGAGCTGACCGCCACCCTCAGGTCCTTTATGTCCATGGCGGCGATCTCGCGCATGACCATGTCCAGCACGAAATCGCCGTTGCGAAAATGGTGGTGGAACGAGATGGTCATGCCGTCGGCGAGTTCGGCGGCCTCTATGGCTTGGCGCAGGTCTTTCACGCATTTGTCTCTCATGATGCTTGCTCCTCTTGCAGTTTACCGGCCGCGCGCAGGATGTTGCGCGCGCGGATGAGGATGGGGCCGTCAACCATCATTCCGTCCACCGATACCGCGCCTTTGCCGTCGATGGCCGCCTGGGCCATGGCCGCCACGATACGTTCGGCCCAGGCTATTTGCGCCTCGGTGGGGCGGAAGACCCGGTTGATGATCCGCAGATGCTGGGGCGAGATGGAGGCCTTGCCGTCAAAGCCCATTTGCCGGGCCAGGGCGGCGTCGCGTTCGAGGTTCTCCAGATCGTCCACGGCGGTGAAGGGGGTGTCGATGGCGTCCACGCGGCCGGCCTTGGCCGCAACCACGGTGCGGCCACGGGCGTACGCGATCTCCTCGCCGGACAGGGTGCGGGTGGCGCCTATGTCCGCGGAGAAGTCCTCGGCACCGAGGAGCATGCCGTTGACACGCTCGTGGGCCGTGGCGATGGAGAAGGCGTTTTCCACGCCCAGGGCGCTTTCAAGGATAAGCATCAGACCAACGGGCTTTTGTTTGGTTTCCAGGGATTCTTCGGCCTCGATGATGGCGTCGATGGCCTGGAGAGCGTCATAGGCCCTGTCGCATTTGGGCAGAAGCAGGGTTTCGGCCCCGGCACGCACCATGGCCCGGATGTCCTCCTCCCAGTGGGGGGTGTCCAGGGCGTTGATGCGTACCACTGTCTCCACACCGCCGTTGTCCAGGTTGGATAGGGCGCTGGCTACCAGAAAGCGGGCAG
This sequence comes from Desulfovibrionaceae bacterium, assembly GCA_963674665.2. GTDB lineage: Bacteria > Desulfobacterota > Desulfovibrionia > Desulfovibrionales > Desulfovibrionaceae. Next base: position 167,942 of record CAXXPL010000009.1, read on the forward strand.
CGTCCTTTTCAGTCTGGGCCACAGCGTCCTCCAGGTCGAATATCACTGCGTCCGCGCCAAGCACAGGGGCGCTTTGAACCATGCCCGGGTTGTTGCCGGGCACGAAGAGCATGCTTTTGCGATTAGCCATTGTTGCCTCCTTTTGCCCGGGACACGGCGGCCTTGATGCGCGCCTCGAGGGTGCAGGCCAGGGCGCCCTTGTCCTGTATCTGGAGTCGGCAAGCGGTGATGTCGAGCGACAAGAGGGTCTGCCGGGCCAGTGATTCTATCTGCTCCCCGAATTGGGCGTAGACAATGCTTTCCACCACGACCTGCAGCCCTTCCTCCTCGGAGGGGTAAAGGGTCACCAGGCAATCATTGGATTCAAGCGAGCCGGCAAGGGCCGTTTTGGTGATGGTCATGGGTTTCTCCTCATGTTGAGCCGTTAGCGCATTTTCGTCATGAATCAAGACGTAATCTTGAAATAACGTACCAGTATTTCAAGTAAATGCATAAAAACTCTAAACCTTTTCAAGGTTGAGACGCTCTAAAAAACTGGGCGGGCCAGTCGTCATGGCGGAGGAGATGCAGCGCGATGGTAACGGCCAGGAGATCGGCCGCTCCACCAGGACTTATTCTCCGCGTCAGACAGTCTTCCCGGCAGGTCAAGAGTTTTTCGCGCCCCCGGGGTGTCAGCGCACCTCCGAGGGAGAGTATTTCCAGGGCGGTCTCCCTGAGCCAGCGCAAGCCCTCCACACCGGCCCTGTTCACCACGGTGGTGTCCTGGGTATGGGCCATAAGGGCCAGCAGTGCCTGCAAGAGACAGTGTTCCAGGGGAGCGCCCCGGTCGAGGCCCTGGCGCAATGCTGGCAGGCCGTGGTCGACGACGCTCGGCAGTCCAGCCTCCGCCTCGCCCCTTATGCCGGTGAGACCGTGCTCCCGATACAGCCGCTCGCCCGCGGTGAGGGGTCGTGTGCGAAATTTGAGTGTGGTCCGCCCCAGCTCTGCCTTGCACAGGCCTTTGGTCATGTCCGCCACCCGGCGGCAGATGGGATCTGCCTCCAGCACTGGGGATACCATGGCTTCCGCGCCGGCGGCCGCACATACCAGGCTGCCCACGAAGAGCAGGCCGCGGTGGGTGTTCACGCCCTTTGTGGCGGCCATGAGAGTGGCCTCCCAGTTCCGCCCCTGCTCTCGTAGCTTTTTGAACAAAGCCTGGGGGCGGTTCCACAGGATCCCGCCCATGGCGGCGGAGCTCACAAAAGGCTGGACCAGCACGGGAATGGCCTTGAGATAGGTAAGGATATCCATGTCCGAATGCGCACCGGGTGTGTCCGGGCACACAAGGCCGGGTTTTCCGTGGCATCCCACCTCGTGCAGAGCGCCCCGCGCCATGGTGCCGCCTATGCGCCAGGCATGGCGATTATGAGTAAGGAGGCGGGGCGCTTTCGATTCCTGAAACAACAGCATGCCTAGGCCCCCTCGGGAGTGGTGTGGGAATTGGCCAGGGAAGCCAAGACTGGCTTGGCGGCATTGCAGGTGAGCCAGGAGAACGTGGACGGCGGCACCAAATCGCGGGTGGCTTGCGCATCGCCCCGCGCAAGCAGGGCGCGAACGCGTGATGCGCTGATGGGAGCGCTGTGCGCGGTCTTGCGCTCGATTATTTCGAGGTCAATGCCATGGGTCGGGAGAATTGACTGCAAGGCGTTGTTGTAAAGCAGGGTCACTGGACTGTGGGGCTCGGTGCCCACGAAGCGTCGGGCGATTCCCAGTTCCGGGGCGATACGCGTGGCAAAGACTGTGGCGTCCAGCGCGGCGTGAGCCTCGGCGCTCTTGTCCCTGCCGGTGAAATAGGAGGGGAAGGTGGAGCGGGTGACCATATAGGGGCCGCCGGGCAGAACCATGCAGTTCGAAATTGGCGCGGCGCCCTTGGTGACCAGCTCGAAGCGGATATTGTAGGGAAAGACCGATGCGTCCTCCTGGACAACAAAGACGTACAGGCGGTCGCACTTCGCGGATGCGGTTTCCACCAGGTAGTGATGCCCCAGGGTGTAGGGGTTGGCGTTCATGACAATGGCGCCGATGGTGCTCCCCTCGGGCAGGGGCGTGATGCTTTTCTTGAGCCCCGCCATCCATGAGTCGAAGTTCGGCCAGCCGAATTCAAGCAGCCCGGCATGGTCCGGTGCCGTTGCCACTGTTTTGAAACCAAGCCGCTCAAAGGATTCAACCTTGTCCGGTTTGGTGAAGAGAAAAATGTGCTGCATGCCCTCGGCTGTGGCCTGGGTGAGGAGATGCGTCATCAGCTTGGCTGCAAGTTCCCCGCCACGGTATTCGAGGGCCACGCAAACACCCAGGATCACGGTTCCCCTGCGGAACCCCACGGCCGCGAGTTTTCCGGAGTCGTAGAATCCGACTCCATAGTCCCGGGCCTCGGGCATTTCCAGGCCCGCAGATTCCAGCAGCTCCCGGGCGGACCTGAGTTCCTCGTCCGTCAGCAGGTCTCGTGTCGTGAACATGGTATGCCCAGTTGTTTGATCGTGTTGTGATAAAGCTGCGACTAGGTTTTGATCACCCCCTGTGGCGCCAAGGCGCCACAGGGGAGAAAGTCAGGGGCGCGGACATCCGCCTCATGATCATGTCAGAATCGGAATAGTCAAGCCGACGATGATCAGGATGAGGGCGCCGCCCAGCCGTGAGGATATCTGGGCAAAGGGCATGAGCTCCATGCGTTTGGCCGCTGAAAGAACCGCAACGTCGCCGGTGCCGCCCATGTTCGCCATGCACAGGCCGGCGGACAGCGCGGACTCGATGAAGTAGAAGCCCACCAGCTTGCCGCCGAAGCCGGCGCCGATGATGGAACCCACGACAACGCACAGGACCAGCAGAAGGTTCTGGAAGGTCAGGGCGTCCACGACCATGCCCAGGTCGGTATAGGTCACGCCAACGCCCACCAGCAGTGGAGCGGTGAGGTACTTGGCCACGAACTTGAACCACACGGCGCAGTAGTCCTCGATCTCCTCGGGCAGCACATGGAAGATCTTGATCAGCGCCACGGAGATGATCATCAGCGCGTAGTAGTGGATGCCCGGGATGAATTTGCTCTCGATGCGGCCGAGAAGCATCATCACGCAGGCCACAAAGAGGCCGATGCCCAGGGCCTTGAAGCTCAGAGTGCGTTCCTTCTCGCCTCCCGCTTCGATATGGTCGCGCTTCATGAGCTGGCCATTGCCCGAGAGTTCGGGTCTGGCCTTGCCCAGGCGGTCGAGAAGTCCGCCGAAGATGATGGCCAGGACATTACCCAGAGCCATGGGCGGGATAAGCAGAGGAAGGATCTCCTCGGTTGGAAGATTGGACGCCTTGGCGAAAATTTCGGAAATGGGCAGAACACCGGCGCCAAGACCACCACCCATAATGGGGTAGGTGACATAGGCGATGCCGTGCTTCCAGCCGAAACCGATGATCAGGGCCACAAAGCCCGTGAGCAAAGAGGCCGCGATCAGCCCCAGAACCAGAGGCACAGCGAAACGTGCTCCGGCGCGCACCAGCTGCTTCGAGTCGATGCCCAGGATGCTGCCGGTGATCAAGGATGCGATGTAAAAGCTCAGGAAGCCCCCGCCTTTCATGAACCCATCGATCACACCCTTGGTTTTTTCGGGCATCACGCCCCAGTAGACCAACGCGGCACTTAGAAAAATGCACAAGATGGGTCCACCGCCCAGATAATTGTTTAGAATCGGGATCCTGTCGCCCGCGTATTCGAACAAAAACCCAAGAGCCATGGTGATTGCGAAACCGCCGACCATGCCCCCTGGAAGTTTGCCCAGATACGCGGCCACCACACTGATGGCCAAAAAGGCCGCGAAGAACCAAACCGGAATCCCTTTGATTTCCAACCTGCTCTCTGTCATGGCACACTCCTTGATGATTTGTGGGAAGATTTTATCCGACAAAAGTAATTTTTGTCAAACAATTTTCAAAATCATAGAACAATATATAATTTTGTCTGAGTAATCAGTGTGTTGAGCCGAGCCCTACGTTGCCGAGTATCCATGGGGAAATGTCATAAAATAGTGGTAGAATTTGCTCAAAGATAAACCAGGCTTTTTCTGACAGGTGAATGCACACACGCTGCTGCTGCACGTTTGTGCCGGCCTGATGTCAGGCGCATCGGCCATGAATGCGATCAGTATGATCATTCGGTGTATGAGTCTGTAGATTGGAAATGGAATGTCTGCATTCTGCCATAATTTGAAAGCATGGTATGTGCTCAAGTGAGGTGAAGAACTCTTACCAATAAAAATGAAGTACATTTTTGCAGATACATAATTGCGATAGATGCTGGATGGAAGAGGAGTGTGGTTGATGTGTCGCTGATATTTTTGAACAGAGAGTCTTGATCAAAGGATCATCATGAAGAGTAGGAGTCATTAATCTCAGGTCAAAACGAATCGACAGTGTCATTACGTTCACTCCTGTTTTCAGTATCGCTTCGGCGCAGGTTCTGAGTGTGACCTATGTCAACAGGAGCAGCTATCAGTCTGTACTCGAAAGTCAGATGCAGGCCATGGGGTGGATGGCGGAGAGCATCTCCATCAACATGGAGCGGTGTGTCAGTGACGTGCAGAACCTTGCAGGGTCTCTGGCCGTGCGGAACCTGGGCGGATAGATCGAAGACATCGGCCAGGTGTTCATGGATATCGTGGGTCTGGTGGAGTTCTTGGCGGATCAGGTCCGCTCCATCGCTACGGCGGCCGAGGAGCAGTCCTTCGCCAGCGAGGAGAGCAACAAAGGTCATCGAAGAGGTGAACGGCATCTCCATGCATAGCTCCGAGGTCATCAGAAGCATGAACTCGGCGTAATGAAGCAATCAAACGTCTTCCGGAGGAGGGACTTTTAGCAAAAAGATCCTTCCCCGGATTTTTCACCAACAAGTACAACTTGTCGTATTTGCCCGTATTCCGCGCACGAGAAGTGCGCGTTGAGGGCATTGTGAACGTTAGCGCGGACGGAAGCTTTTGTCTGAGCGAGCCGTACTGCGCGGACGAATCAATGATTATGGATGGAGGTGGCAGCCATGGTGACGCGGAGTCATTGCGCCATCCGCAGGTGTTCCCCCCTTCCTTTTTGAGTTCCTCCACCAGTTGAAGCAGCATGTCGGCCTGCCGCGCCATGTTTCTTGTGGCCTGGGTGGCCTGATGCATGGCCTCGGCGTTTTCCGAAGCGATGCGGTTGACGTCCCCCACAGAGCTGCTGATTTCCTCGGTCGCCGTGGCAATGGATGTCACCTGCGAGGCTGTTTCGTCGGAAAGGGAGACGATTTCACTGAGTTTCTCATCGGATCTGCTGGCCAGGTCCGAGGCTCTGACAATGGCATCCGCAGCCTGTTCCGCAAAGGTCTGCGCCCCCTTGGACACGTCCTGGATTCCAGTGATTGCCTCCCGCACCTCGTTGGTGGCTGCCATGGTTTTTTCCGCCAGCTTGCGCACCTCGTCCGCCATCACGGCGAAACCGCGCCCCGCCTCACCTACCCGGGCCGCTTCTATGGCCGCGTTCAGTGCCAGCAAGTTTGTCTGATCCGCGATGTCGTTGATCACGCCCATGACCTGGCCGATATTGTAGGCTTTTTCTCCGAGCAGCCCCATGTTGTCCCGCAACTCGGAGGAAAGGTCGCTGAGTTTGTGCATGGCTTCCGGGGAGTTGGACACGATTGTCCTGCCCTCCAGGGCTTTTGCCCGGGAGGAGTCGGCGCATTGTGAGGCATATGAGGCGTTTCTCGCCACCTTCGATACCGTGGAGTTCATCTCTTCGATGGCAGTGGCCGTTTCGGCGATGCGCTCCCGATGGTAGTCATAGCCACGGTTGATCTGCTCCGCCTGACTGCTGAGCTCCTCGGAGGAGGCGGTGAGGCCATGCACGATTTCTTCCAGTCTGTTGGCCGCGTCCAGCATTCCTTCGCAACGTGCCGCCTCGGCCTTTTGCCGCGCCTCGTCCGCGGCCTGCGCCGCCGCCTCCTCCGCCAGCTTGGCCTTGTGCTGCGCTTCGCTTCGGCTCCCCTCGATCTCCTGGATGTTGTCGCGCAGGGTCGTGATCATGATTTTCAGCGCATGCTCCAACAGGGTGATCTTATCCTTACCCACCGGCGTGACGATGACGTCGAGCCTGTTCCGGGCCACGTCCTGGGCCGCCTTGGTGGTTTCGCGCAAGGGGCGCACAATGGACAGGAATATCATGGTCGAGAGCGGCAGCACCACCAGCACCAGGGCGGCAATGACGATGCCGAAGACAAGGGCGAGGGTCTTGTCCACTGAGCGGGAGATGGTGTCGTGGATAGTGGCCCTGCGGGCGTCCACATTATCTATGTAGACGCCGGTGCCGATCCACATCTCCGTGCCTGGGATCATCTCCGAGTAGGAGAGTTTGGGCTGGTCCCCGGCCCCGGGTTTGGGCCAGATGTAACGGAGGAAACCACCCCCCATCTTGGCGGTGTTGTAGGGCTCCACAACGAGGCGAACCCCGTTGGGGTCCTTGAGATCCTTGCCCTGGAGCTCTTATTCCGGGGGCAGGGAAACGCTGGTGGTCCCGTTGTAGACAAAGAAATAGCCCGACTGGTCCTCCTCGAACAAAATGGGGTCGACCATGGCGCGGATCAGTTACACCTTGCGTTCGAGTTCGGGTACGTCCCTGATGGCTTGACCAATGGCAAGGGCCATGGAGTGGACAGCGACCTTGAGTTTTTCTTCCTGCCCCTCCAGCATGACTTCCTGTGTCGTTTGTACAGCGAGTTGGCGGATATTGGTCAGCTCGTTGTAAAACGCTCCACCGACTCCGAGTATGAACGCGATTGCCAACGCGATCAGCAGAATGATGGGTATGCGGACGCTTATGCGGCGCATGAACCCCCCCTTTGGTTGGTCGCAAGGTTGGTCAACTGAAGATTTGCTAGCTCTTTAGGTATGAAATTGGATTCTTGGGGATTTTGGCACGGAGATGAGAGAAATCAGAGGCTATTGGAAAGAATTTAGCCAGGTATGGGCAAGTGGGAGGGGGGGCGCAAGGACGTTGAATGATGAACACAGGTAGAACCCTGTCCCTTTGTGTGGATTATTTGGGGGCGGTGGGAGTCATGGAGGAGGAACCTTTTCTCAAAGGGGTTTCCCCTCCTGGCAATGCATCAGGTATCAGACAAGCGTCGCGGCGTTGGCGGTTGTGGTTCGCCGTTCCTTGAGGGACAAAGGAAAGAAGATGCCCATGGAGACCAGAAGCCCCGGCCACACCGGGTCGATGGCCAGCAGGGAATTGTCGGACCAGAAGGCCTGCCCGATGTACCAGCCCACCACGGTGACCAGGGAGAGGGTCATGCTCCAGAACGCGGCTCCGGGCAGGGCGCGTTTCCACAGGAATACGCCGATGGTTGGAATGAACATGCCCTCGGAATTGATGGTGAAGGTCATCAGGAGCAGGGACATGATGTCTTTGGAGTACCAGGCAATGAGCGCGCCGGAGAGTCCCACCGCGAAGGAGCTGAGAATGCTCAGGCGCAGCACGGTCCTTTGCGGCGCATGGGGGTTGATGAAGCGCTGGTAGATGTCGCGGGTCAGGTTGGCCGAGGCGCAGAGGATGCAGGTGTCTGCCGTGGACATGATGGCCGAGAGTAGAGCCACGAGCATGAGCCCCTTCAGGCCGGTGGGGAAGATTCTGATAATCAGGTCCACGATGGCGGCGGTACCCCCCGTGGCATCGGGATACAAGACCTTGGCGCTCATGCCCAGGAAGCAGATGGAGGTGCAGATGACCAATATCAGGACAGCGGCCAGGAGGGTGCCGTTGCGCGCGCTTCGCTCGGATTTGGCCGCATAGCAGCGAGTGTAGCCGTCCATGGAGGTGAAGAAGGTCAGTACCATGCTCATGAACATTGCTGCGATGGTGCCCCAACCCCAGGAGCCCAGATAGAAGTATGAGGTCGGGAGTTCGGTGGTGAGTCGGGAAACACCCCCCATGGAAAAAAAGGTCAGGGGCACCGCGATGATGGATACGCCCAACATCATGAGCAGTGCCTGGAACCAGTCTGTCTTCTCCACGGCAAAGAAGCCGCCCATGGAGGTGTAGACAATGGTGATGCTGGTGGCCACCACAAAGGACATGCCCAGGCTCATACCGGTGATGGCTGTGATGATGCTCGCCGCGCCGAGCAGTTGGCTGGCCGTGTAGCCGATGTAGGCAAAGATGGTGGTAATTGTGCAGACGATGCGGGTGCGGCTGTCGTAACGCTGTTCTATGAGGTCGGGGTAGGTGATGTGGTTGTACCTGTCTCCCAGTCTCTTCACGGGCGCGGCAAAGGTGAGGCCGAAGATCACGCAGCCGAAGAACATGCTCAAAGGGTACCACATGAACGAGATGCCCATGCTGAAGGATTTTTTCGCGCTCCCCATTATGGATGCGCCCCCCACCCAGGAGGAGAGCCACAGCGCCATGAGCGAGATGCTGCCTAGTTTGCGCCCCCCGACGTAGTAGTCTTCGGCGTTCTTGTGCTTCTTGTTGGCGTGGTATCCGATGAAGAGCAGGGCGCAGAAATACGCTACCAGAACGCAATAATCCACAGGTTGCATCGTGGACTCCTTATATTTGGGCGAAACTGGACGGAACCATGAATGTCCTCATTGAACACCTCGACGAACACGCCGCCAAGGCCGCACAGAATGCAGGGACCGAACTGGGGGTCCCTGAACACGCCGATGATCATCTCACGCCCCGGTTCGAGCATGCTCTGTACGAACACGCCGTCCAGCCTGGCATCGGGAGCGTTGGTCCGGGCGTTGTGCATGTTATCATCAAAGGCCACGCGCACGGCCACGGAATCCTCGAGCCCTAGCTTGACGCCGCCCATGTCCGACTTGTGACCGATGTCGGCGGAGGCGATCTTCAGCGCCACGGGATAACCGCATGAATCCGCCTGGGCGACCGCCTCGTCGTGGGTGGAGGCCACGCCTCCCTTGGGAACGGGAATTCCATACTCAGAGAGCAGTTGCATGCTCTGGAACTCGGACAGGGTGTGGCGGCCCTTGGCGGGCTGTCTGGACGGCACGCCGACCTTCAGGGTGTGGGCCGAAGGGTCGTACTCGATGAACCGCTTGAGATGATTCAGGACGCTGAAAGCGTATGCGGGCGGTGGCAGCACCGGCACGCCGAGCCGGGTCAGCTTTTCCAGATATTCGGGGTTGCGGGTGTTTTCCACAAAGGGGAGCATTGCCATGGGCTTGGCGCCCCCTTCCCGCACCACCTTTTCGATACCCTGGGCCATGTAGCGGATGGCAGGGTCCGCGATGTCCAGCAGCAGGGTGTAGCCAAGGATCACCATTCCCACCCCGGGATCGTCCATGACCGCGCGCAGCACGGCGGCGTATGTGTCCGTGTCGTAGGAGATGGTGGCGGTGGAATCCAGGGGGTTGGCCGGGCTGGCATAGTCGGGGAGCAGTTCCCGCAGCCTGGCCAGGGTGGTTTCGCCGAAATCTGGATAGGGGATGCCGTGGGCGTCGCCCATGTCCGCGCAGATGCCGGTCTCCCCCCCGGAGAGGTTGATGGAGGCTAAACCGGTATTGTGCGGAAGCTTCGTCAGGGTGGAGAACAGCACTGTGGTGGCCAGCAGTTCCTCCAGGTCGTTGACCCGGACCACGCCGAATTTTTCGAAGATGGCGTCATAGACCCGGTCCGCGCCGGACAGGCTACCGGTGTGCTAAGCGGCCACCCTGCTGCCCTTTTCACTGCGCCCCGCCTTGAGGACTACCACGGGCTTGCGGGCCAGGGCCGCCTTCTTCAGGCAGGCGATGAAATCTCCGGGGCGGTTGACGCCTTCCAGGTAGAGCCCCACGACCTTTGTACCGGGGTCGTCCACCAGGTAGTCGAGATAGTCTTCCATCCCCACCACGCTGCTGTTGCCCGAGGAGATGGAGTAGGAGAAGCGCATGTTGGGGCTGTCCATGAGAGACAGGCACAGCTGGCCGCTTTGGGACACGATACCCACCGAACCCGTGCGGTCTCGTTTCTCCGAGATAAACGCAAAGGCGCACACCCCGTCGATGTAGTTCATGAACCCGGCGCAGTTTGGCCCCATGAGCGCAATGTCCAGCTCCCGGCACAGGGCCTTGAGGTTCTCCTCGGCCTTGCGCCCCTCTTCGGTACCAACCTCGGAGTAGCCGCTGGCGAAGACCACGGCGGCATTTACGCCCTTTTCCGCTGCCTGGCGCAACAACGTCTCAACTGTCTTTTGGGGGGTGCAGATCACCACCAGGTCGATGTCATCCGGGATGTCCTGGAGCGAGGGCAGGCACTTTCTGCCGAACACCTCGTCCCGCTTGGGGTTGATGAAGTACACCCGCTCCGGGTCGCCGTATTCGAGCACGTTGCGGCATGTATCGCCACCGAACCCCTCTTTTTCACTGGCCCCGACAATGGCCATTCTTTCAGGGGCGAGAAGTTTTCTCAGGTCCATGGCGTCACCCGCGTGCCGCCTCGGCGCCCTGCAGAAAGCAGGCGCGGTTGAGGGGATTGTTGCGGCCCTTGGCCTCGAAATAGGCGTCGATACCGTCGGCGAACTCCTCCACGTGGAACAGGCTGGTGGCCGCGATGAGGGCTCCGAGCATGGCGATGTTGGCGCCCCGGGGATTCTGCAGCTCCTTGGCCAGTCTGGTGGCCGGGACCTCCACGCGGATCAGGTCCCGGCGCAGGGTCGCGCCCGAGATCATGGTGGAATTGGCGATGACAAAGCCGGGATTGGCCACGGATTGCTGCATGGTGTCCACCGAGTCCTGGTTCATGGCCATGAGCACGTCGGCCTGGTCGAAGAACGGGTTGAGGATCTCCGAGTCGCTGATGCGCAGCCTGCAGCTGGCGGTGCCGCCGCGCATTTCGGAGCCGTAGGAGGGGACCCAGGTGACCTTCTTGCCCTTGTTCATGCAGACGGCCGCGAGCACCAGCCCCGCTGTGAGCACTCCCTGTCCGCCGAATCCGGCGCAAATGACGCTAAGCATCGACTCTCTCTCCTGCTTTGATGAACTCGCCCGTGGGGTAGAAGGACTTCACGTTGTCCCGGATGTGCTCCAAAGAGTTGCGCAGGGGCATCTTCCAGTTCGTGGGACATGGCGACAGAATCTCCACCAGGGAGTACCCCTGGTTGCCTATCTGCGTCTCCATGGCGGTCCTGATGTATTTTTTCAGCCTTACGATCTCCTTGGCCGAGGCGGTGCAGCCCCGGGCCAGGTAGGCGATGGGCAGGTCCTTCATCTGGTTGACGATGTTCAGGGGCTGCCCGGTGAGGGCCGCGTCCCTGCCTCTGGGAGAGGTGGTGGTCCGTTGCTCGGGCAGGGTGGTTGGCGCCATCTGCCCCCCTGTCATGCCGAAGATTCCGTTGTTCACGATGATGGCCGTGACGTTCTCGTTGCGGATGGCCGCGTACATGGTCTCGGAAAACCCGATGGACAGGGCGTCGCCGTCCCCCTGATAGGTGAACACGAGGTTTTCCGGGCGTACGCGCTTGATGCCGGTGGCCACTGCCGCCGCGCGGCCGTGAGGCGCCTGCACCCAGTCCACGCCAAATGTGTCGATCATCAGGCAGGCGCAGCCCACGGCAAGGCTGCCGATGGCCATGTCGGCCAGCTCCATCTCTTCCAATACCTCGGCCAACAGCCGGTTGATGATGCCGTGTCCGCAACCGGGGCAGAATTTGTTGTCCTCGACCAACAGGCCGGGAATTCTCTTTTCAGCCATTGAATGAGCTCCTTACCCTTGTAATATCTCTGCGGCGGCGTCCACGATTGCCCGGGAGGAGGGGATGTGCGCGCCCCCGAGAAAGTGGCGCACTGGCGCCTTCATGCCGGTGGCCAGCTCCACGTCATCCCGGAGCTTGGGCATGGCACACAGCTCCACGGTGAGGTACGCCTTCACAGCGGGATTGACTTGGGCAAAGCCCTTTTCCGGAAAAGGCCACACCGTGACGGGGCGCAGTAGACCGAGCTTCAACCCCTGCCCCCGGCCGATCTCCACAGCCTCCTTGCAGATGCGGGAGCTGATGCCGTAGGCCACCAGGACCACGTCGGCATCATCCACCCGTACCGACTCCCAGCGCTGCTCCCTCTCCCTGATGGTGTCGAATTTCCGCCGGATGTAGCTGTCGTAGTCCTCGATGTAGTACATGGTGGAAGTCACGCGCTTGAAGGTCCCGCCGCGCTTGCCGCGTACGGCCCAGTCATGGTCCGGGTCGCAGACCCGTTTTTCGGGCAGCTCCACAGGCTCCATCATGGACGCGATGGAGGCGTCGGAGAGGAGCATGCAGGGTGTGCGGTACTCCTCGGCCTTGTCGAATGCGAGGCCGACCAGGTCCACGGTCTCCTGCACCGAGGACGGGGCAAAGGCGGGCATGCGGTAGTCCCCGTGCCCCCCCCCGCGGGTGGCCACGTAGTAGTCGCACTGGGCCTGGAAGATGTCGCCGAGGCCGGTGCCGTAGCGCTGCACGTCCACGAACAGGGCGGGCAGTTCGGCCGAGACGATGTACGAGATCCCTTCCTGCAACAGGCTGAAGCCCGGGCCGGAGGAGCTTGTCATGGCACGGTGCCCGGCGGCCGCAGCGCCGTAAACCATGTTGACCCCGGCCAGCTCGGATTCGGCCTGGATGAAAACACCTCCCGAGGCGGGAAGGTGCTCGGAGAGATACTCGGGAATTTCGCTTTGCGGCGTGATGGGATAGCCGCTGAAAAAGGTCATTCCGGCCCGTATGGCGGCTTCGGCCAGGGCGTGGTTACCCTTCATGAGCTTATGCGGCATCGTTGTTCACCTCAATGATTTCATAAACATAATCAGGACAAACAATGTAGCAGGTGCCGCATGTCGTGCACTTGTCCACATCGATCAACGTCGTATTGTATCCTTTCGCATTGACTTCCCTGGATATGCTGATGGCAGCGGCGGGACATGCCATTGTACAGTAGAGGCATCCCTTGCATCGCTCCGTATGTTGAACGACTTTTTTCAGTTTCATTTGGGGCATTCTGACCTCCGACATGGACATTTATAAAAACAAGATCATATGAAATACGTCTATTTTCAGGATGTTCCACTCACAGTGTGTCCGTGGTGCAGAGGATTTAGTCGTTTTGAAGACAATCGGTCAACGAAGGTCCGAGGTTTTTTGGAAAGTTCGTATATGCGGATTTTACACTGTTGTGAGAAAAAAATTTATGAATTTTCCGCCTGGGACTAAAACCGAGCCGTTCCTGAGGGACACGGGGCATATATCCCGGGAGTTCCCGTGTTCTCGGGAAATTGGACTTGGAATTTTCTAGACGCGCTCGTCGCAACACGCACGATCCAAGGAGATGCCGGATGGCCAAGAATAAGCCATATATTCTGGTGGAATGGAACGATACCGAGACTGAGGCCAAGGGCTGGCTTTGCGTCTACAACTTTGTGAACAACTATTGCGGAGGCGGGACGCGCATGCATCCCACGGTGACCGCCGAAGAGGTCGTGCGTCTGGCCACGGCCATGGGCTACAAGTACAAGGCCTGCGAATCCGGGACCACCGGTGGCTGCAAGGCTGGCATCGCCTATGACTACAAGGCTCCGGACGCCAAGGACGTACTGCGCCGCTTTCTCATCGCGGTTTCGCCGTATCTGCGCTGCGGCGTCTCCATTGGAGGCGATCTTGGCGTGGATTACGGGGACGTGCTGGAGATCCTGGACGAGATAGGCGTCGGCCTGCCCCAGACCCAGGCCATGCGCACTAGCGCCCAACAGCAGCAGTACATCAAGGATCACGACGACGTATGCAAGATGACCTACGACGGTTTCCTCATGTACGACATGATAACCGGCTACGGCTGTGCCGCCGGCCTGGACGAGGCCTGGAAGTTCAAAGGGGGGAAGGAAGGCGCCCGCGTGGTGCTGCAAGGCTTCGGGTGCGCCGGCGCAAGCCTGGCCAACTGCCTTGACAACTGGGGCTACAAGCTGGTCGGCATCGCGGACGCCAACTGCCTGGTGACCTGCGAGGACGGCCTGGACGTGAAGAAGCTCATCGCCACGCGCAAGCCCAAGGGAGAGATGGACCCCGAGGCCTTTGCGGACAACTACCTTGTGCGCCCCAACTCCGAGTGGCTGGACGTGGACTGCGACATCCTCATTCCCGCCGCCCTGGAGGACGTGATCAACAAGGATAACGTGGGCAGGGTCAAGGCCTCCCTCATCGTGGAAGCGGCCAACATCCCCGTGACCCCCGAGGCCGACAAGGTGCTCGAGGAAAAGGGCGTGGACGTCTGCGTGGACTTCATCACCAACATGGGCGGTATCCGGATCTACGAAGTGGTGATCTTCGGGCTGGTTGGTAAGGATCCCAAGGCCATTGCCGAAGATACCATGGAGATGGTGCGCAGGCAGACCCGCCGCGTGTTCGAGGAAGCCAAAAAGACCGGCAAGACGCAACGCCGGGTGGCGCACGAGCTGTTCGCACCGGGTAAATCGGGGGCTCCGGACATGCCCACTGTCCAGTGAATGAACTGCCGCCTGGAGCATTTTGCACTTGAAATGCTCCAGGCGGCGGCTTTTTGGTGCTGCACCGTCCGGCGCCAAGGGACACCGGGCGGAGTGTTATAGTGATCCACTTCAGGCATGCTTTACACAGGAGACTCCCATGAATCCCACCCTTCGCAAGTATCTGACGATATTCGCATTGTCCTTGGCAGGCGGTTCCATATACACGCTCCCCTACATCAAGTACGTGTTCTACGACACTCAGATGGAGGTCATGGGCATAACCAACACCCAGTCGGGCTTTCTGCTCAGCATGTACGCCATCGGTTGCATAGTGTCCTATATTCCCGGCGGCCTGATCACGGACAAGATTTCTCCCCGCAAGGCCATCGCCTGGTCCCTGTTCGGCACCGCGATCCTGGGGTTCCTGTACGGGGTCACCTTCTCCTACACCATCTCCCTGGTCATCTGGTTCCTGTTCGCCCTGACAACCGCATTCGTGTTTTGGACCTCCCTGATGAAGGCCATCGGCATGGCCGGTGACAGCGAGGAGCAGGCCCGGCTCTACGGCATCTACTACGCGGGCACGGCCATCGGTATCGCCTCCATCATCGGCTACACCCCGGACTTCTTCTTCTCGGCCATGTTCGGCAGTTGGCTGGACAGCTACGGCAATGAAAAGGGCTACGCCATGATATTCATCTTCCTGACCATAGTGGCCGCAGTGGGCGCAGTAATGTCCTTCGCGGTCTACAAAAGGAACGCCAGGAAGGGGTACGACGCGGTGGCCGAGGCCGCATAATTCCTAAGCTCATTTGCCATGTGAGCGTTGAGGGGCAAACCGGTTGCGCCCCCGAACCATCACTGCTACTTCGGGAAAGGGCGGTGATGCCTCAAGAAACCGGAACCCGTGCGTGCCCTCCCATAAAAGGGGGGCACGCTTTCGCACACAGTAACCACGGTGGCATGCGGTATGAAAATCAACCGGACCGTGCAACGCGCCCACCAAGTGTTGGATCTGGTGGCCAACGCGCCCAGAGGCATGAGGCTGAGCGAGCTGGTGGAGGCCCTGGACGTGCCCAAGTCCAGCCTCTTCGACATCGTGAGCACCCTCACGGCCATGAACTTTTTGCGGGAGCACGACAGGCGTTTTTTCATAGGCATCAAGGCCAAGGAGGCCGGGGAGCGCTACGGAGAGCTCCAGGACCTCTGCGACGTGGCCGAGCCGCTTCTCCGCGCCGCATCGGAGCGTTACAGCACCTTCACCTCCCTGGTCAGGCTGCTGGGAGACAACCTGGAGTACATTTGCCAGTATCACCCCAAGGACGCCGTCATGGTGGCCAGACAGTCCAGCCCCTACAACATCCTGCACGCGTCCGCCTCGGGCAAGGTGCTCCTGTCCACCCTTGACGAGGAGCGGCGGCAGGCCCTCATCGACTCCATCACCTTTCACAGGTTCACGGACCGGACCATCGACTCCAAAGACAAACTGTTGGCCGAGCTCGACCGGGTCCGGCAGTGCGGATACGCCCTGGACAACCGCGAATACCACTACCTGCTTCAGTGCGTGGCCGCGCCGATCACCTTCCGTGACAAGTTAATCGCGGCCATCTCCTTTTCCGGGCTGAACCTCTACAATGAAAGCTCCCGCCAAATGATAGAGCATGTGCAACAGACCGCCAGGGAGGTTTCGGACGCCTACGCCCGTTTTTAGTAGGTAAGGAGACGAAATTTCCAGGTTGCTCCGGGGGGAGCTTCATCCCGAAAAGGGTTTTCCCCGGAGATCGTGCCCCTCTCCCGGCTCCCTTGGTTACAAGTCGTTCACCCGCAACTCCGGCTTTGACAAATTTCTCTTCCAGGAACAACATCCCGACCGCTCCGCGAAACGAGTAAGTCTCGACGCGGTGCGGTAAAATTTGGTATATTGAAAAGGATTTCCCTGCCGGCGCCGCAATGAGTGCGTTGGCAACGCTATGAAGATGCAGCCAATATTCAAGCGGAGGGAGACCCTCGGCCGTGATTTGCGCATACCGCATGACGGACCCGCCCCTGTCGCTGATCCCATTTTCAGGAGAGACAATGCTTCCCTCGCCTTATGACCAAATTCATGATGAATTCCTGGGCTTTCTGCCCAAGGAGCGTATCCACATCAGCCCCTTGGAGAACCTTGCCTACGGCACGGACGCCAGCTTCTACCGCCTGGTGCCCAAGATCGTGGTGGACACCGAGTCCGAGGACGAGGTGCGGAAGATCCTGGGCGTGGTGGCCAGGTACCACGCCCCTGTCACCTTTCGCGCCGCGGGAACCAGCCTCTCTGGCCAGTCCGTGAGCGATTCCGTGCTTGTGCGTCTGGGCAGGGGGTGGAGAAACCACAGCATCCTGGACAAGGGCGGCCGCATCGCCCTGGAGCCGGGCATCATCGGCAGTCATGCCAACCGCATCCTCGCCCCCTTCGGGAAAAAGATAGGTCCCGACCCCGCCAGCATCGACGCCTGCAAGATCGGCGGCATCGTGGCCAACAACGCCTCGGGCATGTGCTGCGGCGTGGCCGAAAACAGCTACAAGACCCTGGACTCCCTGCGCCTGGTGCTGGTGGACGGCACGGTGCTGGACACCGGTGACCAGGCCAGCCGCGAGGCCTTTCGCAAGACCCATGGGAACATGCTCGAAAGCCTGGCCGACCTGCGCGGGCGCGTGCTCGAGAACCAGGATCTCGCCGACCGTATCCGCCGAAAATTCAAGATCAAGAACACCATGGGCTACAGCCTCAACGCCCTGGTGGATTTCGAGGACCCCTTCGACATCCTGCAGCATCTGCTCGTGGGCTCCGAAGGCACCCTGGCCTTCATCTCCCGGGTGGTTTACCGCACCGTGGTGGAGCACCCGCACAAGGCCACGGCCCTGATGCGCTTCCCGGACATCAAGTCAGCCTGCCTGTCCGCCACCACCCTCAAGGCCCATGGCGTGTCCGCCGCCGAGCTCATGGACCGCGCGGCCATCGCCTCGGTGGAACACCAGGAGGGCATGCCCGAGGGCCTGGCCCAGCTCGGCCCCGAGGCCGCGGCACTGCTGGTGGAACTGCGCGGCCCCGACCGTGAGACGCTGGACAGCGCCATCGACGAGGCCCTGGAGGCCATCGCCCACATCCCCTGCGTCTCCCCACACAAGTTCACCCACGACCCGGACGAGTACAAGTCCATGTGGAACGTGCGCAAGGGGCTGTTCCCGGCAGTGGGCGCGGTGCGTCAGGCCGGCACCACCGTGATCATCGAGGACGTCTGCTTCCCCATCGACAAGCTGGCCGAGGGTGCTCTGGAGCTCCAGGGGATCCTGCGCAAGCACGGGTACGACAAGGCCATCCTCTTTGGCCACGCCCTGGAGGGCAACCTGCACTTCGTGTTCACCCAGGGCTTTTCCGAGCAGTCCGAGATCGACCGCTACGCCGCCATGATGAACGATGTCAGCGACATGGTGGCCGGGCGTTTCCAAGGCTCCCTCAAGGCCGAACACGGCACCGGCCGCAACATGGCCCCGTTCGTGGAAATGGAATGGGGGCGCGAAGCCTACCAGCTCATGCGGGAGATCAAAAACCTGTTCGACCCCATGGGACTGCTCAACCCCGGCGTGCTGCTCAACGAGGATAGCCAGGCACACCTCAAGAACCTCAAGCCCCTGCCCGTGGCCGACGACCTCATCGACATGTGCATCGAGTGCGGCTACTGCGAGGAGACCTGCCCCTCCAAGGATCTCACCCTCACACCCCGCCAGCGTATCGTGGCCTTCAGGGAGATTTCGCGCCTGCGCCAGGAGGGCGGGGACAAGGACCTGCTCAAGTCCGTGAAAAAGATCTACGACTACGACGGCGAGGCCACCTGCGCGGCCGACGGACTCTGCGCCATGCGCTGTCCCGTGGATATAGACACCGGAAAGTTCATCAAGCACTACCGCTCCCAGCATCGTGGCTGGGTGACCAAGGCCGTGGCATCCACCGCGGCCTCGGCCTTCACCCTCACCGGGGGGGCCATCGACCTGGCCCTGAAGACCGCGGGCCTGGCCCACGACACCCTGGGCGACACGGTCATGGACGCTGTCTGCGGGGGGCTGCACAAGTACTCCGGCAGGGCGGTGCCCCGCTGGAACGTGGCCATGCCCCGCACAGTGGGGAGATCCAAGCGCCATGACACCCCCGCCAGCGACCGCAAGGTGGTCTACTTCCCCAGCTGCGTGTCCCGGCACATGGGCGCGGACAAGCGCGACCCGGACAAGTCCACCCTGCAGGACCACGTGCTGAGCCTGCTGGCCAAGGCCGGTTACGAGGTCATCTTCCCCCAGCGCATGGACCGCCTGTGCTGCGGCCAGCCCTGGGAGTCCAAGGGCTTCATGAAGCAGGCCGACGCCAAGCTCCGGGAGCTGGAGTACGCCCTTCGCCAGTCCAGCGAGGACGGCAAATACCCCATCCTGTGCGACACCAGCCCCTGCCTGATGCGCATGAAGACGCACATCACCAGCCTGGTGCTGCACGAGCCCGTGGAGTTCACCCGGCGCTACCTGTTCGAACACCTGGAGTTCATCCCCGTGAACAGGCGTGTGGCCCTGCACGTCACCTGCAGCTCCAGGAAAATGGGCCTGGCCGAGAAGATGGAGCACCTGGTCCGCACCTGCGCCCGTGAGGTCGTGGTGCCCAAGGACGTGTACTGCTGCGGGTTCGCCGGAGACAGGGGCTTCAACCACCCGGAGCTCAACACCTCGGCGCTGCACAACCTGCGTGGCCAGGTGGACCACTGCGACGTGGGGTACTCCACGTCCCGTACCTGCGAGATAGGGCTTTCCCTGCATGGGGGGCTGCCCTACAAGAACCTGCTGGTCCTGCTGGACGAGGCCTCCTGGCCGCGGGAAGAGTAGGGAACAAGGAAAGTTAGGAAAATAGAGAACTGCGAGGGGGGAACCTTTTAACGAGCATGAAGCTGGATTGCAGCACCCCAGAAGATGAAAGATACTAGAAGTGAGACGGCGGTTTGAGGTCGATCTTTTATATGGAGGTTTTAACCCCGTGTTTTAACGTGACCCGCGTTTCCCTGTCGTACCCCGGAATGCCTCTTTAAGAGCGCACAGTAAAAAGAGCTAAGATGTTTTCATCTTAACAGTCTGTCGAACTTAACTCAGCATCAGCGTGCCGTGAATGGGGGCTGATGCTGAGTTTACATTCAAGAAAAATCTTCTTAGATTTGTTTTTGAACCTGCAAAGCGTATTTTGAGCCCCAAAACCCCTCAGGTGTCGTTTTTTAGGCGCATTTCAACTTAAATAGCCGCTTCATATTGTAAGCCAAGCACACAAGCTTCCATTCCCCAGACACTTTTTCTAGACCTCGAAGGAGAAATTGGCGAAAGCCCAAAGTATGTTTAATGATCCCAAAAACCGGCTCAACACTTTGCTTACGCAATGAGTACAGTTGTCTTCCTTTCTCGCCGTCGAGTTTTTCACGCATCTTTCGCAAGTATGGATCCGTAACGGATTTTTCGGTTTTCTTTTTTTCTGGCCGATAGTCATATTTCAGTTGGCTCATCCGGCATGGCGGAACAAACGGATCTACGCACAATTCCTCTACTTTTTTACAGGCTTCAATGTTGCAATATCCCGTGTCCGCCAGCACCGCCACAGGCTGGCCCACGTCGTCCATAACGCCAACGACCGCAGGCAAGAGCTCATTCCTGTCTGAGCCGTTGTTCGTCACATAGCTGTGCAGAACCAGTTGTGAACCATCGGCATCTACTGCGGCTTGGCAATTGTACGACTGTGTGTAGTCGCTCTTATTGGTCTTGCGCATGATTCGCGAGTCTTCATCAGTCATGTTTATCGACTCCGAATCCTTGGGATCATCCTGGGGCGGCTTGGGAGCGCGGCCTCTGTGCTGCCCCGTTCGTTGCTCCCGAGCCTTACGCTTGCGTTCGAACTCGGCGTTTTCGGATTCGGCGCGTTTGCGTAAACGCTCTTCCAACTTTTTTTGGGCCGCTTGCATTTTGCCCAGCAACTTCTCACGCCGAGCGAGTTCTTGTGGGATCCGCTGTCCATCGTCATCAGACGAGGAGTCGGCGTGCTCTGCCTGGGCCATTAGTTCGGCGATGTCGTGCGTCAGCTTCTGCTCAAGCTCACATGCCCTTTTATGCTTAATGTTTTTATATTTTGAAGCGTTGGCTTTGATGTGCGTCCCATCGACGCTGATATTTCCTACTTTGAGTAGCTTTAGTTCACCGGCGAGCTTGAGTATTTCCAAAAAAAGCGGCGCTGACCGCTTCAAAGTTCTTGCGGCGGAAGGAGCAAATCGTGTCGTGATCTGGGTGTGTGTTGCCCGTTAAATAACGAACGGCAACATCCCGATAGGTGGCCCGCTCAATTTTACGCGAAGAGAAAACGCCATTTGCGTAACAATAAATTAATAAAGCCAGCATCATACGCGGCGGATACTGCTTCGAGCCGGTTCCACGCGCGTTTACTTGAAAACTATCGGTCGGAGCAAGCTTCACAGCCTCCAACACAAAATGGACCATGTCGTCGTCGGGGACCCAGTCTCGCATGTCCGGGGACAGTAACAAGGGCCTATCTCTATCGATGTCTCTAAATCGTGTGCTCATAAAAATAACATAACAGATTGATATTAAAAAGTAAAACTTAAGTCCGACAGTCTGTTAAGCTGGTAGGGCAAACGCAACCGCCGCCTCTCTACACTAATCTCTTTTATCGAGGGGCGCCATGGAACTCAAGCCAATTTATCATTGTGTTGCCGCTATCGATGTCCACCAAGCTAAGCTAACAGTTTGTATTCTTAGCGAGGACAAGCAAAGAAGACCTGTTAAAGAAATTCGGGAGTTTAACGGATTCAAACGGGACCGAAACGCAATGGCTGAGTGGATTGCCTCTTGTGAACCAGAAGAGGTCGTTATGGAGAGTACCGGCATCTATTGGAAAAGCCCTTATGCGGCTCTGGAAAAAGTTGGTATTCACGCATCGGTGGTCAATGCCCGGCATGTCAAACAGGTACCTGGTCGCAAGACTGATATCTGTGATGCCCAGTGGTTGGCTACTCTAGCACGAAGCGGGTTGCTGCGTGGTGGATTTGTGCCCAAAGATATCTTCCGAGGATTACGCCTGATTTCGCGCCAAATGCAAAAGATGACACGCATACTTGCTGATGAGAAAAATCGAATGCACAAGGTGTTGACTGATGGGGGAATTCGTCTGGACGTTGTCGTCAGTGACATCCATGGCATGTCGGCACGCCAGATGCTCAAGGGTATCCTCAATGGCGAAGATCCAGAGCAGGTACTGCGGTACGCACACAAAAGGTTGAAGGCGACACATGAAGAGTTGCTGGATGCTCTTTCGGGAGAATTGACAGAACACCATATCTTCGTGGTGGGGGAAACTCTCGATCACATTGAGGACTTGGAAAGACGTATCGAATTATGGTTCATCCGGCCCAAGCGTACTTTTGACAAAATGAAAGGACATGGCGACCAACTGGTTTTCACGCCAATGAATTCCAGAAGGAGATACCGCCATGTCCCCGAGCTTGCTCCACCACGCCTTCGGACTGGAGGGCTATGACTATATCCGCCAGTCTTTTATCGCAGGGAGCGTCGTTTTCTGGATAAAGCCCAAAGCCAAGCTGATCCGCTGCCCTGAGTGTAAACACCGCCGTATCATCAGGAAAGGCAGCAAGGAACGTTGGCTGCGAACCGCTCCCATCGGCGACAAGCCTGTCTGGCTTTGTGTGGAGACACCGCGAGTCGAGTGTCGTCGCTGCGGTTGTCTGCGCCAGATCAGCCATCCCATCGCAGACACAAGGCGCTGGCATACAAAGATTTTTGAGTGATACTTCCTGGCGCTGTGCAAGCTGATGACGCTCCTCGATGTTGCCTGCCCGCTCGAGATGGGATGGGATTGCGTCAAAGGCATCTTTAAACGCCACTTGGCCCGGCGCTACGCTACTCCCAAGCTCGGGCGGCTCAAATACATCGCCATTGACGAAGTAACCGTGCGCAAGGGCCACAAGTATCTGACGCTGGTCATGGATCTGCGAACCGGCGCCGTTGTCTTCGTGGGCGAAGGTAAGGGGGCCGAGGCACTCATGCCTTTCTGGGAGCGGTTACGGCGCACTCACGCCAAGATCGCCGCTGTGGCCACTGACATGAGTGCGGCGTATATTGGGGCGGTGGCCGAAAATCTGCCAGGTGCGGCGTTGGTGCTCGACCATTTTCACGTGGTGAAGCTGATGAACGACAAACTTTCGTAGTTGCGTCGCAGGCTGTACCATGAACTCAAGGGGCCCTTGCAAAAGAAGACGCTGAAGGGCTCGTGCTGGGTGCTGCTGAAGAATCCAGAGAACCTCATCAACGAACGAGACGAACGTGAACGGCTGGAGGAAGCGTTTAGACTCAATGAACCATTGGCTATGGCGTATTATCTAAAGGAGGATCTTCGTCAGATCTGGAGCCAGCCGAACAGGGCTTCGGCGTCTCAAGTGCTCGATGATTGGATCGCCCACGCCAATGTGTCCAACGTGGAGCCGCTGATGCGCATGAGCGCAACTCTGGCGGCGTATCGCACCGGTATCCTTGCCTGGTACAATCATCCCATCTCGACAGGTCCCATGGATGGAACAAACAACAAAATCAAGACCATGAAACGCCAAGCATATGGATATCGTGATATGGAGTTCTTCAAGCTCAGAATCATGGGCATTCATGAGGCGAAGTACTCTCTAACCGGATGAGCCCGAATTATTTCGTCAACAACTGATTGAAGGGTTGCAGCCTTACCGCCAAATATTGCAAGCCCTGGAGACAATTCCCGGCATTGACGAAAAAGGTGCCGCTATGATGTTGGTGGAAATTGGAGATGATATGCAGGCTTTTGGTAGTGCGGAAAAATTGGCTTCCTGGGCAGGTGTCTGTCCAGGCAATCACGAGTCTGCGGGGAAACGAGTCTCGGGAAAAAAGCGTAAAGGTAACCCGTATGTTCGTCGTATCTTGTGTGAAGCTGCCAACGCAATCAGCCGTACACGATGTGGGTTGAGCAAGAAGTTTAAATCCTTACTTGTGCGCCGAGGGAGAAAACGGGCAATCTTCGCACTGGCGCACAAAATATTGAAAATCATTTTCGTAATAATATCACGTGGCGATTATTACCGGGATGCCACGATTGATTACGAAGCGCTGACGGTGAAGAAAAATGCACCGCGCTGGATGAAGATGCTTAAAAAATACGGCTATCTCCCTGCGTAGGCAGCATTTTCAAAATTTGGAGTTAATATCGTTGGCCTGGCAAAGGTCGGGGGATGTTCTGTGCCGTACGCAGGGGTTCTTTCACAGTAAAGATATGGACGCAGCCGTTCAATAGGATGGCGAGCAGGGCGAGGGCGATGCATGTCGTGGTCTTTTTCACTGTGCCTCCAAAAGATTTGCTTTTGAATCTTTCAGGTATCACGAGTGCAATATATTGATAAGCATAATATTATATCCTAAATCGAGCGATCCGGGCGATGCGAAAACGCTCCAGCGACAAAACTTGGGACTGCAGCACGACATACCGCCGATTCGGGAGAGGAATTGACGGTGGTTGAGCTGTGAGCATCCAGGACCTGACAAAATGGGCCCCTTTTCCCGGTCACAGGACGCACCTCTCCCGCCAATGTTCACGGGACAGCGCCCGGTTTATGCCCAGACGAACCGTGGAGCGCTGAGACATCGCTCCCACAGCTCTTTGAAACGTAAGGATTCCATGGTGACAGCCATGACCTTGAGCACGGTCCTGCCCGCGTGGGTGACGACCTTGGCTGCGACGTCCACCAGCTTGCGGCGAAGCGTGGTCGGGAGGGCCTGGACCGAAACCGCTGGCTCGCTGACGTCCTTCTTGAAAGCCTCGAACAGGAAGAAACCGAGAAGCATGGTGTAGTAGAAGGCGGCGTTGGGGATGAAGCGCTGGAACGGCAACTCCTCGAAGCCGAAGTCCTTGAAGGCCCTGTGCACCAGCTCGTCCGCCCCGCGCTGGTGGTAGGAGTGGATAACAGCGTGGCTCTCGGTCAGGCAGCCGATGCCTGCTTCCCGCAGCTGCTGGTCGATGGCCCCACCCATGCCGAGGTTGGTGTAGGCGAGCGTCCCCGGTCGGCTGCCAGGCAGAAGGTACTGCTTCTCCTCCAGCAGGGGACGCCAGAAGATGGCCCTGTAGAAGCGGTTCCAGGATTGGCGACGGTCGCCGAACTCGAAGCACTGCCAGACGTCCTCGTCGGCCTTGCCGAAGTGGTGGTCAAACGCGGCCTCGGGAAGCGCTTCGATTATGGTTTTGATGTCGCCGTAGAACCTGCCGCCGCAGATGAAGCCGATGTCGAGCTTCTCCATCTCGGCAAACAGGTCCTGATCGAAGAAGCCGGAGTCCATGCGGATGATGATGGGCACGGTCTGGCTGTAGCGGGTGCGGATCATGCGCACGACGTGGCGGATCATCTGCTTTGCGGAGTCGCCGTTGTTGGAGTGCTTGTCGCCTCCACGGAAAACGGCGTCGATGATGAAGCGGCCCCAGGTCATCTGGAGAGGCTGGAAGCCCAGGACCTTCTTGTAGGTGGGCTTGACGCCGTGGCGTTTTGGCGCTTGGTCGTTGTCCATGACCATGGTGTCGATGTTCAGTTCGATGACTTTCGGCTTGGTGATCACGAGCCGCCAAAGGAAGAGCTGCTGCAGCAGGTGGCGGAACTTGTATGTCCGCACCGGGGAGAAGGCCCGGTAGAACCGCTTGATGGTGTGCGAGGAGGCCATGTCCTCAGGGGCGGCTTCAATGACAGCGGCGTAGCCGGGGTCCTTGGCCAGGGTGTCGAAGTAGGCCAGATGCCTGCTTGTGCCGTCGAAAAGGAAGCAGAGTACCTGCTTGAACAGCTCATCAATGGGCGCACCCTTCGGGTGTTTGCGCATGGAACCGAAGAGCCGGTCGAGATGCGGGAACAGGTCGATGCCACGCAGGTAGCGAACGAAGGGATTGAGCCCGGCACGGCAGGTCAGACAGTCGTTGGTGACCTGGACATCGTCGATGGAGCTTGCTTTGGTGATTTTGTGCGTGGACATCCGGCCCTCCACCATATGGGTGAAACGATCATGGCCTCTGGCTGGATGTGATTGTAAACAAAAACGCGATGATATGCCAATGCTGACGCAGTGTCAGGCTGGTCGATCGCTCAGATTAGGTATATATTTTTGGTACTTGGAAATACATTTTAGGGCATGGTTCGAATCGGCAAGTCCCTTCAGGAAAATTCCCTCAAAAAGGCGTCCCGCCTTACAATGGGACAGTCTTTCGTAGATAAATTTTTCATGATAGGTTCAACCCAATGTTATCCGGGGCTCTGGCGGAATCCGCACCAGCTGAGCATTTCCTGGCAAAGGGCTGTAACGGTTTCGTAACACTTTAAGCGTGCACTAGTCGTATAGGGCGGATATACAAGATGGTTGGAGTTTCACAAAACACAATCAACCGGAGTGCGACAAAATGAAAAAGATTTTCGTGATAGCCTTGCTGGCAGTGTTCGCCATGACCGGCGCCGCGCAGGCGGAGACCCTGAAACTCTTGACCTGGAAGGGCTATGCCCCGGAAAAGCTGGTCCAGGACTTCGAGAAGGCAACCGGCATCAAGGTTGAGGTCACCTACTCCAACAACGAGGAGATGATCGCCAAGCTGCGCGCCACCCGCGGCGCCGGCTTCGATCTTGCCCAGCCCTCCCAGGACCGGATCTCCTCGGTTCAGGAAAAGTACGACATCTATAAGGAATTCGACTACTCCAAAATCGACGCCAAGCTGTTCATTCCCTCCATGCTCGACGCCGTGAAGAAGAACACACTGGTTGGGGGCAAGTCCTACGCCGTGCCCTTCTGCTGGGGCACTTCCGGCCTCATCGTGAACAGTGACAAGGCCGCGGGCGTGGATTCCTACACCGCGCTGCTGGATCCCAAGTTCTCGGGCCGCGTGAGCTACCGCCTGAAACGCCCCACCCTGATTGCCATGGGTTTCGCCCTCGGGTTCGACCCCTTTGCCCTGTACAGCGACGCCAAGGCCTACGGCGAGATGCTGGACAAGATCGAGGCCAAGCTCATCGAGGCCAAGCCCATCGTAAAGAACTACTGGGCCAACGGTGACTCCCTGCTCGAGTCCATGCGCTCCGGCGAGGTCTTCGTGGCCATGGCCTGGGACAACGGCGGCTGGAAGCTGCACGCAGACAACAAGGCCATCGACTTCAAGGCCCCCAAGGAGGGCGCACTGGGCTGGATCGACACCTTCGCCATCCCGGCCAAGGCCGAGAACACCGACGCCGCCTACAAGTGGATCAACTTTATCATGAAGCCCGAGAACGCCGGCTACTTCACCACCCAGGAGAAGTGCGCCACCGCCTCCCAGGGTGCAATGGATCACACCGACCCCGCTGTTGCCGAGAACTTCAAGCGCTCCTTCCCGCCCGAAGCCATTGACAACATCAAGTGGTACCCGCCCGTGCCCGCCCAGTTGGAGAGCATGGAAGGCAAGGTGCTGGACAAGATCAAGGCCGCCAACTAGGGCCTGAGGACAAGCAAGAGAAAGAAAAATGTGCCGGGGGGAAACCTTTCTGTAGAAAGATTTCCCCCCGGACCCCCCTTCCAAAGACTTTTTGTATAAAAACTAGGTGGGTTGATGTTATAAGGATTGCGCCCCAAAGGAGATAGCCCTCTGTTTCAAAAGGGTTTCTCTTGGAGCTCCCCACCTACAAAGTTTAGTGATTGAGGTAGAGTGCCTAATAAAAATTCTGGAAAGGGGAGCCCGAGGGGAAGAACCTCTTTCTAATAGGTTTTCCCTCGGAAATCCATTTTTCAGCGTCTTTTTCAAATTTTTACCCCTGAACCATCATGCCCAACGATCTGTCCGTCATCGACGTCACCAAGAAATTCGGCGAGTTCATAGCCGTGGACAGGGTATCCTTTGACGTGCCCGAAGGCTCGTTCTTTTCCATCCTCGGCCCCTCGGGGTGCGGCAAGACAACGCTCCTGCGCATGATCGCGGGCTTCGAC
This sequence comes from Desulfovibrionaceae bacterium, assembly GCA_963674665.2. GTDB lineage: Bacteria > Desulfobacterota > Desulfovibrionia > Desulfovibrionales > Desulfovibrionaceae. The sequence goes on from CAXXPL010000009.1 coordinate 195,515, forward strand.
TCGCCCACCTCCGGCCGCATCGAGATCCGCGGCAAGGGCATGCTCGGCGTGCCCCCGAACCGCCGCCCCGTGAACCTCGTGTTCCAGCACTTGGCGCTGTTCCCCATGATGAATGTGGAGGAGAACATCGCTTTCGGCCTCAAGCGGCGCGGCGTGGACAAGAAGGAGTGCCGCAAGCGCGTGGCCGCCATGCTTGAGCGCGTGGGCCTCCCCGAATACGGCGGCAAGCGGATCAACCAGCTCTCGGGGGGGCAGAAGCAGCGCATCGCCATTGCCCGCTGTCTGGTGCTGGAGCCCTCGGTGCTGCTGCTGGACGAACCCCTGGGCGCCCTGGACCTGAAGCTGCGGGAGCAGATGAAGGTGGAGCTCAAAAAGCTGCAGGGCGAGGTGGGGACAACCTTTGTCTACATCACCCATGACCAATCCGAGGCCCTGGTCATGTCGGACAGGGTGGCGGTTATGAACAAGGGGCGCTTCGAGCAGGTGGGCGAGCCCCAGGAACTGTACCACGCCCCGGCATCGCGATTCGTGGCCGGGTTCGTGGGGGACAACAACACCTGGGAGGGCACCCTGACCAGCTCGGGCGAGAACCGCATGCGCATGGCCACCAACGAGGGCTTCACCTTCGATGTCCGGGCCAACGACGCCTGCAGGGACGGTTCGCGGGTGACCCTGTTCCTCCGCCCCGAGGCCATGAGCATCGAACCCCGGGACCAGGAGGGGCTGAACATCTTCAGGGTGGTGGTGAAGAACATCCTGTTCGACGGCGCCAACAGCCGCCTGCTCACGGTCACCGAACAGGGGCGCGAGCTCCTGGTGGCCCTGCCGCAGAATCGCAGGTTCGATCACATCCGCCCCAATGATGCCATAATCCTTGGCTGGCACCCGGACTCCGGGGTCACGTTCCCGGCAGGGGCGTAACATGAAGGGGACCAAGCTTACACTGTGGGTCTTCATGGCGCCGGTGCTGTTGTGGCTGGTGCTGCTGATCGTGCTCCCGCACATCGACCTGCTCATCATGAGCTTTCGCGGGGAGAACGACTACGGCGACATGACCTGGACCCTGACCAACTACATGAATTTCTTCACCGAGCCAGTCTACTGGCTGACCTTCGTGCGCACCGCGATCTACGCCATCATCACTACGGGCATCACCTTTGTCATCGCCATGCCCGTGGCCTTCTACATCTCCAAGCTGGCTCGCAGGAAGGTGCAGGGGGCGCTCATGATCATGCTGCTGCTCCCCTTCTGGGTCAGCGAGCTGGTGCGGGTCTACGGCTGGATGATCCTGCTGCGCGAGTCCGGGGTGCTGAACTTCTTCATGCTCAAGCTGGGGCTCGTGAACAAGCCGGTGGAGATGCTCTACAACGACGCCACCATGATCATGGGGCTGGTGTACACCTCCATGCTGTTCATGGTGGTGCCCCTCATCTCGGTGATGGAGAGTCTGGACGACAGTCTCATCGAGGCGGCCCATGACTTGGGCGCGGGGAAATTCACCATCTGGCGCACCATCATCATCCCGCACTGCAAGCCAGGTATCACCTCTGGGGCCATCGTGGTCTTCATGCTCACCCTGGGCAACTACCTCACGCCCAACCTCATGGGCGGGAAGAACTCCCTGTGGTTCACGGAGCAGATCTACAACCAGTTCATCGCCAGCTTCAACTGGAACCAGGGCGCGGCCTTCGGCTTCCTGCTGCTGGTGCTCAGCTCCCTGATCATCTGGGTGGGGCTCAAGGTCTCGCGTCAAAAGCTCGGGGAGGTGGCCACATGATCCGCTCCCTGCCGCGTAGCGGTGCCTACAACTGGTCCTTCAACCTGTTCATCCTGCTGTATTTCACCTTCCTGTTCGCGCCGCTGGTGGTCACCTGCGTGCTGGCCTTCAACAACTCGGACTTTCCGGCGCTCCCCTGGCAGGGTTTCTCCCTGGACTGGTTCTTTTCCAAGGGGCCGGAGCGCGTGGGCCTGTTTTACGACGATCAGAACCTCCGGGCCATCGTGACCAGCTTCGAGACAGCGTTCTTCGTGTCCATCCTCTGTGTTGTGGTGGGTACCTGCGCCAGCTTCCTGTTCGAAAAGGAGAACTTCCGGTTCAAGGGCGCCCTGTATTTCCTGATGCTCGCCCCCTTGGTGATTCCCGGAGTGATCCTGGGCATCTCCCTGCTGCTGGGCGCCAACACCGTGGGCCTGTACCTGGACGACAATTATGGGCTGGATTTCTCCCTGTTTCGCCCCAGCTTCTGGCTGGTGGTCATGGGGCAGTTCTCCTTCATCACCACCTTCGTGACCCTGGTGGTGTCGGCGCGGCTGCGCAAGTTCGATCCCTCCCTGGAGGAGGCGGCTCTGAACCTGGGTGCCACGCATTTCGGAGTGATCTGGCACGTGACGCTCAAGTACCTGCGCCCCGCCATTATCGGCTCGGCCGCCGTGGCCTTTCTCATGAGCTTCGAGAATTTCAACACCACGCTGTTCCTGGTGGGCTCGGAACCCACCCTGCCCATCAACCTGTACCTGCAGGTGCGCGACGGCAGCACGCCCATCATCAACGCGGTGTCCCTCATGCTCATCCTGGGCACCTCGGTGCTGGCGCTGGTGAACCTCTACTTCACCCGCAAGGGCGAATAGGGGGGAAAAGGCGGGAAAAAGAAGTAAAGGCATTTTGCGAGGGGGAAACCATTTGTAAATGGTTCTCCCCCTCGCGCTCCCCCTTCCTAAACTTTGGTATTTAGAGCATTTAGCGCTTGAAATGCTCTAAGGTCAGCATTATTGTGTTGACATTGTCAAAGAAGTAATATATAAAGTATAAATACTTTATATATTTGCAAAAGCTTGAGGTAAAAAAAGAATATAACTATGTTATGTATTAATACTTAACATAGTTATATAAAAAAGGTTATTGTCAAGGGGTAGTCGGTTTGGCGAAGACACGACTGGATCTAGCCAGAAAAGAGATTCTCACACTTCTGGAGAATGATGAGCGGTCTGTTTTTTCCGTAAAAGACCTGGGTGAAATATTCAGAGCAAATTATGAGGAATGGAGGCTTGCAAAGTCCACAGGCAGGTCTGGTTTTATCACGTACCTATGTGACAAGAGGATTCTACAAAAGATAGTGTTAAAATTTTCGGATGATACGCAAATAATCAAGTATGGACTGAGAGAGCGGTACAGTAAGGTGGAATTGTATCTTTCGTTGGCTGCAAATGCCTATTTTAGCCATTATACAGCCATGGGTTATCATCAACTAACGGAGCAAATACCGAAGATCTTTTATGTCAACAGGGAATTATCGCCAAAGAATCAACTGCCTAACACTTTGACTCAAGAAAGTATTGATGAATCCTACTCCAAGGATCCTAGAGTATCCCATAAGTACGCACAATACAGAGGGGATCGGCTTCTAATGCTCAACAGTAAAAATACCGGGGGGCTCGGTATTGTGAAGGAGCAATGGGAAGGAAAAATCATCAGAATGACAAATCTTGAAAGAACCCTCATTGATTGCGCGGTGAAACCAGAATACGCGGGTGGCGTCTATGAGGTAGTGAAAGCCTTTAGGCTGGCCAAAGGCAAGGCATCTTCAAACAAGATGTATGCGTTCCTGAAAAAATTGAACTATGCATACCCGTTTCATCAGGTGTTGGGTTTTTATCTTGAACTTGCTGGTTTTGATTCAGTAATTATTAAGCACCTTGCGGAAATGCCAATGCCCTACAAGTTTTATTTAACCAAAGGCATGAGCGGTGTTGATTATTCTGAGAAGTGGAGATTATTCTATCCCAAGTCGTTTAGCTAACGTTCTCGTTACATTGATTACAAAATCAAAATAAAAAGAAAAATCCTTAAGTGTTGTGTTGGTACTGACAGTATTTATTACGGAGGCGAAGGTAATCTCATGGATATTTTTGTATTCTTCAATCTTGAATAGAGTGCCTAGAGGAACATTCTTTGCCATAAAAACTTCTTTCAACTTATTTATGCTTTCTGTAGAAAGTAGATTGAGATTGAATGTTTGGCACAGGCAATATATATCGAAGAAATCTTTGGCTCGTCCTTTTATGCCAGGCTTGGGCACAATCAGCATAAATTCACCAGTTTGTTGACAGATCGCACGTATTTTCTCCAAAGCCAATAATTCCGGTGGATAAACATAGATTATCCGATCGTCGAGTTCCTCTTCTCGCCTTTCGCAATACTCAAATTTGCTAATTTCTATATCGATTTTTTGCTTGCCTCCACGATCGATGCGCAGAGCTTTTTTACGTAGCACTTCAAGTCTTTCGCCATACCGTTGCTTGTTCTTGATACTCGCTAGTTTGAATGATGCAACATATCCTCCCCAAAATCCGGTATTGCATGGTTTTATGTTTTCCGGTTTATTGTGAAAATCGTAATCAAACACGGCAAGATCATTCTCCAAAAATTCCGATTCAAGTGCGGCATGGAGTTTTTCGGATACTATTGGCAGCTCTTTTTCGGAAAAATCATTTTCGATTGAGAAGTCAAAATCAAGTGAAGAGCGATTCGCCATTTTATAGACAAGACTCATTGCATTGCCTCCTTTTAAAACAAAGCGGTTCATCAAAAAATCATCTGAGAAGATTGCGCAAACAGTCTTGATTTTTATGGCTTCAAAATCGAGTTGGTCGTCCATATCTGAATATTATAGAAGAAATTGACTATTGACAAATCCGGCGATTGGTGATAATTAAAAGTATAAATACTTTTAATTATGAAGTTAATAACAGTTTTGACGCTTATTTCGTACTGAAGTTTTTGGGTTCAGTTTTCGTTGAGCCCATGTTCTCGCGAGCACAAGACATTTTTCCAGTGGGACTCCCGTTTGAGGATATCATCGTCACTGGCATGGGAATCGGCGATTTCCAGTATGGCGTATTGGAAGTTCATGGCATGTTCAGGGCCGTTCTCATCCAGCAGCTCGATCAATCCCTTGTTGCCCCCGTGTCCTGTGCGCGCATAGTTGGACCAGCGTTTCCAGATCATCTCCTCGCCCGTGGCGCTGCCCACGTAGACCTTGCCGCTCGACCTGTCCACTATGGCGTAAACCCCTTTCACATTGGAGAGTATCGATCGCCAGGACACAATGTCCATGCCGACGATGGATTTGAGGACCCGGTGAGAGACCGCCACGTTGTTGAATCCGGGGAAGACCGCTGCGGCCATTTTTTCCGGTTTCATCTCGACAACTTCCATGTCGTCCACCGCTGTTTCAAAGTAAGGGTACGATTGTCGGAAGCCCTTCCGAAAACCCACGACGATGCGCCCCACATACTTGTTGAGTGATTCGATTTCAAATGTGTTGTAAAAAAAATATCCTTTTTTCTTTCTGCTCGTACAACCCAGCACCTTGAAAAGCCCTGCAAAAAGCCACCTGCTTCTTTGGTGCAGGTCTATCAATGCAGGACATAGTCCCTTTCAAAATTTCTCTTGGATTGCCGTGTCTGCCATTTTTCGAACTCTCCCGCGAAAAATATGTCCAGGGGATCGTCCACGCCATTGGAACTGGCGAAATGAAGCTTGCATGTTTCCGGTTCGATGTCCGGTTCCATAACGCGCAATATGTCAATGAATTTCATATTTCACCACTGTTCCCTACGTTGCTGTGTGTGATGGACATGGTACAGAAATTTGAACACTGTTTTCAAGTGTATTTTTACGGCGGTATCCGCCTCAGGGCGAATGTCGAAGCTGTTGTGAAACAATACGGCCTCGTGCAATATCAGGGTATTATTGAGAACACAAAATGTTCTACATTTTGTAGCTCGAAGGCATAAGGACAGGCCCGCCAAAGGCGGGTACTGGCGGCGAATCCGCCGGAGACACGAATTCTTTCGGTGATCATGTGCTTGCAATTTGCTGCAATGCTTGACTATGCATGGGCCTACAACGCCAACCCATCGAAGACCGCAGGTGAACTCAATGCTGATAGCCACATATGACGACGAGGCGCATCGGAGCCAGGTGAAGGAACTCTGGGAACGGGTGTTCGGCTACGAGGCCGCGCACAACGCGCCGGAGTTGGTCATCGACAAGAAGCTCGCGGTGGGGGACGGGCTGTTCTTCGCGGCCATGGACAATGGCAGGGTCATTGGCACCATCATGGCCGGATACGACGGCCACCGGGGCTGGATCTACTCCCTTGCCGTGCTGCCCGGGCATAGGTGCCGGGGCGTGGGCAGGGCTCTGCTGGAGAGGGCGCAGCGGGAACTGGTGCTGCGCGGCTGCATCAAGGTCAACCTGCAGATTGTGGCCACCAACGATGAGGTCAGGAAATTCTACGAGGACAATGGTTTCTCGGTGGAGGACAGGATCAGCATGGGCAAGCGGCTCTGATCCGGGGCAGGGTGCAATCGCTTGTCAGATGTTGGAGAGCACGGTGTTGGACCATTTCCTGGCTTCAGTGTAGCAGTGCATGATATTAGCCGTATCTATGTGCAATACCGCTGTTTTCTGCCCCGTGACTATCCAGTCCGATTCCTCGACGCTCTCCACGAGCTGCAGCCAATGCAGGTACCTCGTGTCCTCACCGGCAAGGGTGACGCGAATTGAGTTGTCCAGGGAGGGCAGCATGTCGACGATGTCGCTCATTGGCATGTCCAGCATCGCATCCAAGTGGGAGAACAGCCCCAGAAGGAAAAGGGGTTCGGACTCCTGATGCAGCCCCATCGACTCGCTGAGCAGTTCCAGGAATTTGGCGCGTTGCAAGGCTGCCCTGGTCAACTCCAGAGGCAGGCCCGGCTGCTTGAGGTCGGTCAGAATGAGCACACGCAGCCAGTGCTTCAGTTGGGTGAGGCCGAGATATACCGCCGCCTGCTTGATGGACGTCACGTTGGTGGCAAGCCCGTAGGCCGGGGAATTCAACAGCTTGAGCAATCTGAGGCTCAGGGATACGTCCTGCTTGATGGTGCCGCTCAGGGAGTTGAAGTCCTCGTTGGGGTTGCCCAGTTGCTCCAGCAGCTTGAACCGCAGGACCTCGGACGAGGTGATCTTGCGTACGACATTGGTTTTGGGCGCCTGAAAAAGTAGCCCTGGAAAAGGGAAAAACCCACCTCTTTCGCCCACTCGAATTGTTCGTAGGTCTCCACTCTCTCTGCCAGAAAGGCTTTTCTGTTTTGCTTTTCCCGAGTGACCAGTTCCTCGATCCTGTCAAGGGGCATGGCGCCTATATCAACTGTGAGGAAGTCGGCGAGGTCGTACAGGGTGGAGTTGTTCTGCCGTGCCTGGTACCCCCGCACTGAAATCGAGTATCCGTCGTCTTTCAATGCGCGTATACGCTGCAGGAGATCCTCTTCCACCTCTTCCGGGTCCTGAAACTCCACCACGGTTTGGTCCGGTTGAAGCACTTGGGGTATTCCGGCAATGATCGCGTCCTTTGAAAAATTGAGAATAAGTTTCGATGAGTTGAGGGAATCGTCAGGGTTAACCGCGAGGTTTGCCAAGACCTCCATGGTGGCGAGGCCCTCGTCGGTGAACAGGGCCGCCTCGGCCTGGGCGTCATGTCTGAAGAAAAGTTCATACCCCCAGACCTTGGCGCTCCGGTCGAATATGGGCTGATGGGCGAAGTAGCCGTTGACGTATGTGGTGGGGTCGGGGCTCATTGTCCGGGCCTTGTTCCACTGCATGTGGATTACAACTGGTTGCAAAAGGTGAAAGTGTTCTTGCCGCGCTGCTTGGAGTGATACATGGCCGTGTCGGCGCATTTGACGAGCTGGTTCAGCCCGGTGCAATCCGTTGGAGCGCATGCAATGCCGATGCTCACGCCCACGGTGTATTCCTGCTCTTCGTGATGGATCGGGGCGGACAAGGCCTTGATGATTTTTTGCGCGAAATCGGCAATATCTTCTTTAGATTTCATATCGTTGACAACAATGCCGAATTCGTCCCCGCCAAGGCGCCCCACGGAGTCAGATTTGCGGACACTGTCCTGCAGCCGCCTGGCAATGACCTGCAGCACGTAATCGCCCGCGTCGTGCCCGTTGTTGTCGTTGATCTGCTTGAAGCCATCGAGGTCGAGATACAACAGGGCGACCACGGAACCGGACCGTTTGGCCGAGGCCAGCGCCTTTTCCAGCAACTCGAAGAACAGGTTCCGGTTTGGCAGGGTGGTCAGTAGGTCATGCAGGGCCATGTAGCTGATTTTCGCCTCATGGATCTTCCCTTCCGTTATGTCCGTGAGGGTTCCAACTATCCCGATGGGTTTCATGTCAGGATTAATGTACAAGTTCTTGTTCACGAGAACCTCGTGCCGTAATCCGTCACCATAGAGGAGCTTTGCAGTATACTTGAGGGGGTTCTTGGTGTCGATGACGATGTTGTCCGTTTCGCGAGATTTGCTCGTTTCGCCATGGTGGAAGACATCTACCGCTGTTTTCCCGATAATTTCGTCCTCTTTCATGGCTGTTGCCTTGCAAAAGGACTTGTTCACAGAGAGATATACACCGTCCGTGCCTTTGTAAAAGACAGGTATGGGTATGGTGTCCAGCATGACGTTGAGAAATGTTTGGTTTTCCTCGAGTCGCTTGGCTTGCTCCCGAATCTCGAAGGCGTTTATCTCCAGGCACCCCCACATGAACGAGGTGGAGAGAACGATGAATATGACGGGGATGCTGAAAACCACCATGGCCTGCAACAAATTGGCCGGGTGGAGGGGAGCGGTTTCAAATACTTCCACAATGCCGATCAGGCGCCCCACAAAGCATAACTCGAGATACACGAACCCGGAGAGTGCGAGCCGTTGGTACCTCAGAACGCGGTACGGGCCGGGTCTGTACACCGCCCAGGCGCAGAGGGCGACTGCGGCCATGGTCGCGGCTCCGGTCATCAGCGCCCTGTAGGCCGAGCCGTGGTCCATGTGTTGAAATGTCAGGGGTGAGACAGCCAGCACCGCGACAAAGCACATCATCAAGGGAAGATATTGAATGCGGATTTGTCTGAACCGGTGAATGCCCCAGTACATGCAGGAGATGCCCAGTCCGGCGGCCGATGTTATGAGTGACAGATGGATGGGCCAGTGACGCCCCGCGGCTTGCAACAGGAGTGCAAGAGCCAGCAGGAAAAAGGACAGACTGAGATGGTTGAATCCCTCGTATGTTTTGAAATAGTTGGAAAACAACTGCATGAGAAAACTCAAAACAAAGCCGGTGAAAGCACCGACCACCAGGAGGGTATAGGCGTCCAATGAGATTGTCATACGGAGGCCACGGTCCTTTTTTTCTGGATGACCCGGGTGATGGTTCTGCCCATGGGCGTCGCTTCCGCAATCATGCTCCTCCGAATGATGACAGGATATGCCGGGAATCCTGGGTCCCCCATAACAGGGAGAATTCTGGCACACCATACCATGGCTATATGGATTTGTATATCCGCTTGGAATAAAACGTTCCCTGAAACAGGGATGCAATCCGCTCTGCTCCGGAAAACAGATTCACCCCGGGAGGACTCGTTGTTGATGTCAAAGGCCGGGATTTTTTCCCTATGGATGGGGGGCCGATGTCCACCATCTCCATGGTGATGCATCCGTCGGTATTGAGGCTGAAGCAGATCTCGATATGCGCGTCCAACCTGCAGTCCATGTATTTCCAGATGAGAAGACATGCGAGCTGTCCGGTCCTATGGGGCGATCATGGGGAAGGGAAATTTTGTCTATGTACGTGGGGGTGCTTTTCTGGTGGTTCATTTTTCAACTGGAAGCTGTATGTTGAGCAAGCTTCGCGTCACTTCGTTATTGTGTGGGTTGGGTACAAGAGGCATTGCGGGCGAAAAGAGTTCATGATTTGGTTGTTCGAGAGAATGGCCGGTCCTGTCGATGAGGGAGTCGGTGGTAGGACTTCAGGGAGAAGATGTCCTATTTTTCCAGTATAATGAAAATGATCTGAACCGGATACATGGGTAACACATTCAACATGGAGGCACGGAATGCAGGGGCAATCGCGCAGGCACGGAATGTTCAGCTGGAACGAGCTGATAACCACCGATCTGACAGCGGCCAAGGAGTTCTACGGCGCGCTGTTCGGTTGGACCTTCACCGAGACGAGCACTATTTACGGCAACCCCTACCTGGTGGCGCTCAATGATGGTAAGGTCGCGGCGGGCATGATGCTCAAGAGCGGAAATGTGGTCGAAGACGTGCCCCCCTGCTGGGACCCCTATGTCACTGTGGACGACGTTGATGCGTCCGCGGAGCGGGTCGCGGCGCTGGGAGGGGAGGTGGTGCTCCCGCCCACGGACATTCCCAATGCGGGGCGTTTCTGCGTTATCAAGGACCCCCAGGGCGTGAGCCTGAATCTCATCACCTACAGCGAATGAAGCGGAATATGGCGGCCAGGAAAGCGGACAACGGATACGACGTATTGATTCTCGGCGCGGGAGCGTCCGGGCTGGTGTGCGCTCGGGAGTGCGCGGCGCGGGGGCGGCGCGTGCTGGTTCTGGACCACGCCGACGCCCCTGGCAACAAGATCCGCATCTCAGGCGGGGGCAAGTGCAACTTCACCAACACCACTGCCTCGGCCCGGGACTATGTCTGTGCCAACCCGCATTTTGTGAAGTCCGCGCTCTCGCAGTACACTCCACACGATTTTCTGGAGTGGATGCGACGCCAGGGACTGCCGGTACACGACATGGGGTGGGGCATGCTCTTCAGCCACAGTGCAAGGGATGTTGCCGAGGCCCTGCACCGCGACGCCGAGGTCATGGGCGCGGCGTTCGCTTTCAATACCGCCATCAAAGCCGCCAAAAGGGAAGGGGATGCCTTTCGGGTGGACACGGACAGGGGCGCCTGGTTCGGCTCATCCCTTGTGCTCGCACTTGGTGGGCCATCCTGGCCCCAGGTGGGGGCCACGGACCTGGGCTACCGGCTGGCAAAACAATTCGGCCTGCGTTGTCTCAAGACGAGCCCCGGGCTGGTGCCTCTCCTGGCGGGGGCGGATCTAGCCTCCCTGTGCCGGGAGCTGTCCGGAGTCTCTCTGCCTGTGCGCATCGCCCCTCCGTATGAAGTGGAAGGCTCGATGCTGTTCACTCACCGTGGGGTTTCGGGACCGGCCATACTCAACGCCTCCCTGTTCTGGAAGCAGGGGCGCCCCCTTTCACTCGACCTCCTGCCCGGAGTGGACGTTCCCCGGGCCCTGGAACAATCTCCAAACATGACCGTGAAGAACGCCCTTTCCGCGCTGCTGCCCAAGCGCCTCGCCGCGTGGCTCTGCGACAAGGGGGGTTGGGAAGGGCAGGTGGCCAACCTCTCCAAGAAGAGGTTGGCCGCCATGGAGGCCACACTGCACGGCTTCGCCTTCACGCCCAGAGCCACAGCCGGGTTCGCCAAGGCTGAGGTCACCCTTGGCGGCCTGGACACGGACCGGTTCTCCTCCAAGACCATGGAGGCCAGGCAGGTGCCCGGACTCCACTGTGTGGGCGAACTGTTGGACGTCACGGGCAAGCTCGGCGGCTACAATCTGCAGTGGGCCTGGTCCTCGGGCTACGTGGCGGGGCAGTGGGCGTGAGGTGGACAAGAGAATGGCCTGTAAGGGTTTCCGGGGGGAAAGCTTCTGGAGTTTTCAATAGACTAGAATTTTGGAAGGGGGAGCGCGAGTGGGAGAACCATTTATAAATGGTTTTCCCCTCGCAATATTCTTCCTGCTCCCCCAAGCGCTACCCGTCCCTGGTGAATCGTATGGACGAGGCCAGGCAGACCACCAGGATGGAGCCCACGTTGTGGGTCACTGCGCCCAGTATCGGCGTGAGCAGCCCGAAATAACTGGCCACCAGGGACAGCAGGTTGATGCCGAAGCTGAGCATGATGTTGATTTTGATGATCCGGGACATCCTGCGCCCCAGGCGGACAAGGAACGGCAGCTCGTCCAGCCGGTCGTTCATGAGCACGATGTCCGCGGTTTCCAGGGCCACGTCCGCGCCGCGCAGGCCCATGGCGATGCCCGTGGAGGCCATTTTCAGGGCTGGGGCATCGTTGATGCCGTCCCCCACGTACACTGACATGCCCTTCGTGTAGGAGCGTATGGCGGCGAGCTTTTCGTCCGGTTTTTGGGCCGCGTGATACTGCTCGATGCCCACGACTTCCGCCACTTTGCGCACAGAGGGCAGTTGGTCGCCCGAGATCATGACGATGTCGCCTATGCCTTGGGCGCGAAGCGCATCCACTGTGGAGCGCGCCGTGTCCCTTGGACTGTCCAGGAAGCTGACGGTGCCGGCGAGTTCTCCAGCCACCAGGATGTCCACGTTGGTGTACCCCCTCTGATCCGAGATCCGGCTGGTGGTGATGCGCACCTCGTGGCCGTCGATGATTCCGGAGATGCCGCTCCCGGCCTGGGTGTGGATGTCGGTTGCCTGGGGCAGCTCGAGGCCCAGGGCCTGGGCTCTGTTCACCATGGCCACTCCCAGGGGGTGCATGCCGCCTTTTTCAATGGCCGCGGCCATGGCCAGGAGCTCTTCCTTGGATAGTCCTTCGGTCGGTCTGATCTCCACCACTTCGGGCTCCCCCCTGGTGATGGTGCCGGTCTTGTCGAAGAAAAAGCCCGTGGAGACCGCCACGTTCTCCAGGTATCTGCCCCCCTTGACCAGAATGCCTGACTTGGCCGCCCTGCCGATGGCGGCCACCGTGGACACCGGGCTGGCCAGCAGGAAGGCGCAGGGGCACCCCACGATGAGCACCGTGATGGCCCGTGTGACGTCCCGGGTGGTGAGATAGGTGATGGCCGCGATGGCCAGGATGGTGGGGGTGAACCAGAAGGCGTAGCGGTCCACGATCTTGCCGCTATCGGTCTTCTGGTGCTCCGCCGCTTCCACCATGCGGATGATGCGGCCAATGGTGGAGTCCTCGCCCACGCGTCTGGCCTCAATCTTGATGAAGCCGTCCACGCAGATTGTTCCGGCAAAGGCCTCGTCGTGCGGCTCCTTGGCCACGGGGATGGATTCGCCCGTGATGGTGGATTCGTCCACCGAGGTGGCGCCCTGGATGATGACGCCGTCCACCGGGATGGTGTCCCCGGCCCGGATGACCAGGATGTCGCCCCTTTTCACGTCCTTGACGTTGACGGTCCGTTCCTTGCCGTCCTTTTCCACAATGGCGGTCTCCGGGGTCACCTCCACCAGCGCGCGGATGGAGTTCCGGGCGCTCTCGCTGACCGCCTCCTCCACCAGCGCGCCAAAGACCATGATGGCGCTGACAATGGCGCCCTCCAGGTAGTAGCCGTTGAAGATGCATGCCAGGATGGCGATGCTCACCAGTTCGTCCACGTTGATCTCCCTGGCCAGCAGGCCCTTGATCGCCTCGATGACGATGGGCAGGCCGTTCACGGCCATGGAGGCCAGCAACAGGAGCTCGCTGTTGGACAGGGACGGGAGGATGTCCTGGGTAACGCTCCCGCTCAGAAAGGCCAGGGGGATGAGCAGCGCCCCTCCCAGGGCCTTGAAGAAATCCCTTGATCTGAAGAGCTCGCGGTAGACCTGCAGCTCGCTGTGACGTCCTATCATTGCACACTCCGTTAAGCTTGACTTTCAAAGTAGTTTGAAAAGTTCTATTCCCAAGAAATTTGGAAGTCAAGAAGTTTGAGAATCAAACTAAAGAAGTGGGTGAATTCCTTCGCCATGGTGAAAGTGGGAGGTTTTCTGAGGGCTCCTGGAGCCTTTGATAGGGCCTGGGAGGATTACAACACTGTAGCAAGGTAGTCCGAATTACTAGCGACGTTGTCATAAATAATTATCTTTGCTAGTATCGGAACTGTGTTGCCTCGAGTCGGACACATTTGTGATATGATATTTATAAATTTATAATTATCTAAAAACCGACAAGTGAGGACAGTGAAGATGAGTAAAGACGAATCCAAAATGACGACAAACGATGCCGGCATTCCCGTCTCCAGCGACGAGTTTTCCCTCAGTGTTGGGGCGGATGGCCCCATTGTGCTGCATGACCACTATCTCATGGAGCAGATGGCCAACTTCAACCGGGAGATGATCCCGGACCGCCAGCCCCATGCCAAGGGCTCCGGGGCCTTCGGCAGGTTCGAGGTGACCCATGACGTCAGCGCCTACACCAAGGCCGCACTGTTTCAGCACGGAGTGAAGACCGAGGTCCTTGCCAGGTTCTCCACCGTGGCCGGTGAGAGCGGCAGCCCGGACACCTGGCGCGACGTGCGGGGATTCGCCCTCAAGTTCTACACCACAGAGGGCAACTACGACATGGTGGGAAACAACACCCCGGTGTTCTTTCTCCGCGATCCCATGAAGTTCCATCACTTCATTCATTCGCAAAAGCGGCGCGCGGACAGCGGTCTCCGGGACGCCGACATGCAGTGGGACTTCTGGACCCTTTCCCCGGAATCCGCCCACCAGGTGACCATCCTCATGAGCGACAGGGGCGTGCCCAAGAGCTACCGGCACATGAACGGCTACACCAGTCATACCTACATGTGGGTCAACGCCGCGGGTGAGAGGTTCTGGGTGAAATACCACTTCAAGACCGACCAGGGCATCCAAAACCTCACCCAGGAGGAGGCTGACCGCATCGCCGGCACGGACGCGGACTACCACCGGCGGGACCTGTTCAACGCCATTCAGGGGGGCGATTTCCCAAGCTGGACCCTGAAGGTCCAGATCATGCCCTTTGAGGAGGCCAGGACCTACCGTTTCAATCCTTTTGATCTGACCAAGGTCTGGCCTCACAAGGACTACCCCCTGCACGAGGTGGGCAAGCTGACCCTGGACAGGAATCCCACGGATTTTCAGGCCGAGATCGAGCAGGCGGCTTTCGAGCCCAACAACCTGGTTCCGGGCATCGGCCCGAGCCCGGACAAGATGCTGCTGGCCAGGTTGATTTCCTATGCCGACGCCCACCGGGCCAGGCTCGGCGTGAACTACAAGCAGATTCCGGTGAACCGCCCCATAGTGCCGGTCAACAACTACAGCAAGGGCGGGGCCATGCGCATGGACAAGGTTTCGGACCCGGTCTACGCGCCAAACTCCAAGGGTGGTCCCAGGCCTGATGCGGACAAGTATCCGGAGAACGCCGTCTGGGACGCCAGCGGTGATTTTATCCGCGCGGCCTACACCCTGCGCAAGGATGATGACGACTTCGGCCAGTCAGGCTCCCTGGTGCGAAATGTCATGAACGACTCCCAGCGCGATCAGTTGGTAAGCAACGTCATCGGAAGCCTGTCTGGTGTCTCCGAGCCAGTGCTGCAGCGCGTGTTTGAGTACTGGCGCAACATCGACAAGGAAATCGGCGACCGCATAGAAAAGGGCTTCAAAAACTCGTAGCACCCCCCCCGCATCATTCGGCCTGCTCAGCCTCTTTGCCATTGGGGCTGAGCAGGCCAATCTCCTCTCGACTCCCGAGAAACCGGTGATTGCGCACCCCTGCCCTAGAAGGGGGCATGCGTGCTTCAAAGACCCGGCTGCGAGCTTTCCCAGAGAAAAGCGGAATCATCCTTGACAAGGTGTGGTATAATAATGGGTGGATGATTCCACGCAGTGCGATTTCAAGATTACGGAGGAAACAACATGAAAAATATCGGCATCATCATCGGCAGTTTGCGGAAGGGCTCCTTCAACAGGAGCATCGCGGAACACGTCGCCTCCCTTTTCCCCAAGGGGTACGGCACCACGTTCATCAACTTCGGCAAGGTGGATCTCTACAACGAGGATCTGGAGAGCGATCCGCCCCGTTCGTGGGTGGAGCTGCGGGACACGGTCCGGGGCACGGACGCGCTGCTGTTCGTCACTCCCGAGTACAACCGCTCCATCCCCGGCGGCTTGAAGAACGCCCTGGATGTGGGCTCCAGGCCCTACGGCAAGAACGTGTGGGGCGGCAAGCCCGGCGGTGTGATCAGCGTCAGCCCCGGGAATATCGGCGGGTTCGGCGCGAATCATCACCTGCGCCAGGTGCTGTCCTTCCTGGACGTGTACACCATGCAGCAGCCCGAGGCCTATGTGGGGCATGTGACAGCCTTGCTGGACGAGAGCGGGCAGGTGGCCAACGAGGACACGAGGACGTTCCTCGATAACTACGCGGCCGCGTTCATCCGCTGGGTGGAGCGGTTCTGACCGGCATTCGATACCTGACCGCATTCGAAACCATTGAAGGGGGAGCCGTGAGCAAACGGCTTCCCCTCACGCTTATCGCCTTTGCTGCCCGCCGTTATATGAATAATTCAAAAGGAAACTCGTCGCCTGTAATCAGGAGATGGTCCACGTCGTAGTCCGGGTCCAGGGCGGCTTCCAGGGCATGGGGCCAGCCGCACACGATGCAGCCCGCGGCCCGGGCCGATCGAACGCCCACCAGGGAATCCTCCACCACCAGGCATTCCTCCGGAGGCAGGTTGGCCAACTGCGCGGACAGGCGGTAGGGCTCGGGGTCGGGCTTGCCGTTCCGGATGTCCTCGCCCGATACCAGGAAGGCGAAGGTGTTGGTCAGGCCCAGGATCGCGACGTTGGCCCGCAGCACCGCCTTTTCGCCGTTGGACACGCAGGCCTGGGGCACTTCATACAGGGCCAGGCGACGGACGATGCGCAGGGCGCGCTCCATCCCCATGTCCGGGGTGAGGCGCTTGATGTAGCGCGCCTCGCAGATGGAGCGGAAGTTGGCTTCCGTGGCCCCCTGGTTCAGCAAGGGCGCGAGGATGCGCCACTTTTCGGGCATGGTCTTGCCCATGAGCCGTACATTGTCCTCGGGTGTCAGGCGCAGGCCATGCTCCGCGCACCAGTCCCGGATGACGATGTAGTGCAGTTCCTCGGTGTCGATGAGCGTTCCGTCCATGTCCCAGAACACAGCGCATGCTTTTCTTTCGGACATTCTATCCCGCCTGCCCGCCGGTCACGAGCCCGGCGGCGGTTTGTTCGTCGGTAACCAGGACGTCGGTGTAACCGCCCCCAAGCGCGGCCTTGAGGATTGGCAGCTTGTGCTGTCCTCCGGCGGCCACGATCTTCGTGGGGATGGTCTTGAGCTTTTCCAGCTTGGCGCCCATGAAGCGCCGGTTAAGGGAATGGTCCACGGGGCGGCCTTCGGCGTCCAGAAAATAACCGAATAGCTCGCCCACAGCGCCGTGCTCCCGCAGATCCATCCACTCCTCCTGGCTCACCGCTCCCAACTTCAGATTGGTGGACTTGGTGGACAGGTCACCGGTGCCGATGAGGGCCACGTCCACGTCCCCGGCCCGGGCAAAGATGTCGGCGAACATGGGCTGGGTCATAAGCGTCTCGCGTACCTCCTCGCTTGTTACGTACATGGGGGCGGCGATGTAGTAGCAGGCGCTGGAGGAGAGCTTGCGCGCCATGGTGGCGGCCACGTCGTAGGGTGTGGTGGTGGAACTGTTGGGCAGGCCGCCGAACAGGGAGATCAGGGTCAGGCCTTCCAGTTCCACGGGGCTGACGCCGCGCCATGCCCAGCGCATGGTTGTGCCCCATCCCAGGCCAACTGTCTGATTGCTGCGCAGGATGGTGGAGAGGTATTCCCCGGCCTGTTTGCCGATGACCTGGTTGACCTTGCGCTCCTTGGCCGGGGTGGGAACCACCACGGCCCGGGTGAGCCCCCATCTGTTCTCCAGGGCGTGCTCCAGGCGGGCGCAGGCCGCGCCCACGTCTATGGAAATGCGAACGATGCCGGACTGCTTGCACTGCTGTAGGATACGGTTCACGCGGGCGCGCGTCAGCTGCATGCGCTCGGCTATCTCTGCCTGAGTGAGCTCTTCCTGGTAATAGGCCCAGGCCACCCGTGCGCTCAATTCGTCTTCTGAATACACGATATCCCTCGCATCCGGGGTTGATTTCAGGTCGTTCCCAGGCGGCAACGCAACAAGAGGCGTTACGGTCAGAGTGTGAAATCCACATCTATCCGTTTGCCGGTTGTTGCGTCAAATACGTGCAGGGCTTCCAGAGGCAGGCAAAGGGGAAGGTCGTCGCCCTCTCGGATGGCCATTTCCGGCTCCACCTGCAGCAGGAGCATGTCGCCAGAGCGCATGCGGCAATGCACAACGGTGTGCCCTCCAAGGGGTTCCACAAGCTCCACCGTGCCGCTTGTACTACCGGGTTCCTGGCCGTTGGACACGCTTACCTTTCTGGGGCGGATGCCTATAGTGAGCTCTTGGGGCGGGTCCCTGTCAGCGGTGAGGGTCAGGCCGTCAACCTTCACGTGACGGCCTTCGGCCCGCCCCCGCAGCAGATTCATGCCCGGGGAGCCGATGAACCCGGCCACGAACGAGGACTGTGGCCTGTTGTAGATCTCGTGGGGCGTGCCGATCTGCTCCACTTTGCCGTCGCGCAGGGCCATGATGCGCTGCCCCAGGGTCATGGCCTCCACCTGGTCGTGGGTGACGTAGACGAATGTATTGCCCAGCCGGGCGTGCAGTTGCTTCAGTTCCACGCGCATCTGCCCTCTGAGCTTGGCGTCCAGATTGGAGAGGGGTTCGTCGAACAGGAATACCTTGGGATTGCGCACGATAGCGCGCCCCATGGCCACGCGCTGCCGCTGCCCCCCGGACAGGGCGCGGGGCTTGCGCTCCAGGTATTCCTCCAGGCCCAGAATCTCCGCTGCCTTGCGTACCCGCTCGTCGATCTCCGCCCTGGGGGTCCGGCGAACCTTCAGGCCGTAGGCCATGTTCCTGTACACGCTCATGTGGGGGTACAGGGCGTAGTTCTGGAACACCATGGCGATGTCGCGGTCCTTTGGCTCCAGGCCGTTCACCACCTTGCCGTCGATGGCGATGTCTCCGGCCGTGATCCGCTCCAGTCCGGCGATCATGCGCAGGATGGTGGATTTGCCGCAGCCCGAGGGCCCCACCAGCACAAGGAACTCGCCGTCCCGGATGTCCAGGTCCACGCCGTGCACCACTTCGGTGGTGGCGTAGGATTTGCGTATGCCTTTCAGTCGTATTTCAGCCATTTTGCGGGCTCCCTTGCGTCAGGAAGTTATTTCTCGGTCTCAACCAGACCCTTGACGAACAGCCGCTGCATGAACACCACCACCAGTACGGGGGGCAGCAGGCCCATGATGGCCGCGCCCATGATCAGGTTCCACTGGGGGATGGCGTCGGGCACGCTCACGGCTCGCTGCAGGCCCATGACCATGGTGTACATCGACTCGTCGTTGGTGATGATCAGGGGCCACAGGTACTGGTTCCAGCCGTAGATGAACAGGATGACGAACATGGCCGCCATGTTGGTGCGCGACAGCGGCAGGATGTGATCCCAGAAGAAGCGGAAGGGGCCGGCCCCGTCGATGCGCGCAGCCTCGAACAATTCGTCCGGGATGGTCAGGTAGAACTGCCGGAACAAGAACGTGGCCGTGGCCGAGGCCGTAAGGGGCAGGATCAGCCCCGTGTAGGTGTTCAGCATGTTCAGCCTGGAGACGATCTCGAAGGTGGGCAGGATGCGCACCTCGACCGGCAGCATCAGGGTGATGAAGATCATCCAGAAGAACAGCTGCCTGAAGGGGGAAGCGGAAGAACACCACGGCATAGGCCGCGATGAGCGACACCGCGAGCTTGCCCACGGTGATGCCCAGGGCCATGATCACGCTGTTCACCAGCATGGGGCCCATGGCCGGGATGCCGAATGTGGACCCGCCCCCCGTGAGTAGTGCGACGTAGTTTTTCCAGGCCTCGGAGCCGAACCACAGGGGGGATGCTGGTGAGCACCTCCCGGGCCGTGTGCGTGGAGGCCATCAGCGCCAGGTAGATGGGAAACGCCACCAGCAGCGTCCCCATGATCAGGATGGCGTGCATCAGGATCGTGCGCCAGGTTGTCTTGCGTACCATCACACCCTCCTCAGTATTGCACCCGGCGCTCGATGAACCGGAACTGGACAATGGTGAGCACCATGACGATGGCCATGAGGATCACGGATTGCGCCGCACTGCCGCCAAGGTCCAGGCCGATGAAGCCGTCGTTGAACACCTTGAAGATCAGGGTGGCGGTGGCAGTGCCCGGGCCGCCCTGGGTCACGGCGTGGATGATGCCGAAGGTCTCGAAAAAGGCGTAGATTACGTTGACCACCAACAGGAAGAAAGTCGTGGGGGACAGCAGCGGAAACACCACGGTGAAAAAGCGGGTGATGGGGCCTGCGCCGTCAATGGCCGCAGACTCCATGAGGGACTTGGGAATGGCCTGCAGCCCGGCGAGGAAGAAGTGAAAATTGTAGGAGATCTGTTTCCAGGCAGCGGCGATCACCACCAGCATCATGGCCTGGGCGCCATTGACGTGGTAGTCCCAGACAATGCCCGTGCCCTGAAGCAGATAGGCAATTATGCCGCCTGTGGGGTGGAAGATGAACAGCCACAGAATACCGGCCAACGGGGGCGCAACGGCATAGGGCAGGATGGTAAAGGTTTTGTAGGTCTTGGCGCCCTTGATGGCGTGGTCGGCCAGCACGGCCAGAAGCAGCGCCGTGGTCAGGCTGAGCACGATGGTGGCCAGGCTGAACACCATGGTGACCTTGAAGGACTCGTAATACAGCGGATCCTGGAACAGGGTCCGGAAGTTGTCCAGCCACACGAACTGGCTCTCCAGGCCAAAGGGGTCCTCCAGATACACGGACTGCTTGATGGCCTGGAACGCGGGCCAAAAGAAGAATATCAGGATCACGACCAACTGCGGTGCGATGAACACATAGGCCGGCCATCTGTTCCTGAACGAAACGCGCTTATCTTGCATGGCGGTAGAGGAGGTTAGGATTAGTAATGGCATTGCGCCAGGAGAAACCATTTCACAATGGTCCTTCCACATCCAAAGTCTGGTTACGGCACAAGTCCCCAAAGTTTTTATGAGGGGGGCGGAGGGAGCCCTTGATCAGCGGAGCCCCCTCCGGATGTGCTCACAATCTATCGAGTGTATCTAGTTGTTGGCCTTTTCGAACTTGCGCAGTAGCGCGTTGCCGCGCTCCACCGCACTGTCCAGGGCGTCCTTGGCGGACTTGCTGCCGGACCACACGTTCTCCAGCTCCTCGTTGATGATGTCGCGGGTCTGCACATAGTTGCCGAAACGCAGTCCTTTGGAGTTCGGGGTGGGGGCGTGCAGGGTCATCTGCTTGATGGCCACCTCGGCGTCAGGCATCTTGTCGTAGTAGCCCTGCTTCTTGCTCAGTTCGTAGGCGGCGTAGGTGATGGGCAGGTAGCCGGTGAACTGGTGCCAGTCGGCCTGGATCTCGGGAGAGGAGAGGAACTTCAGGAATTCTGCCACGCCTTTGTATTCGGCCTTGTCGTGCTTGGCCAGGACCCATAGGGTGGCGCCGCCGATGATGGAGTTCTGGGGCTCCTTAGCGACGTCGGGCCAGTAGGGGAGCATGGTGATGCCCAGCTCGAACTTGGCGCCGTCCTTGATACCGGCCAGGGAGGCGGAGGAGTTCATTTGGAAGGCGGTCTCGCCGTTGATGAACATGACGTTGGAGTCGGAGCGGCGGCCGCCGTACTTGAATATGTTGTCCTTCTGCCATTCGGCCAACTGGGCGATGTGCTTCACCTGGGCCTCGCCGTTGAAGGTGAACTCGGTGCCCAGGCCGCCGAAGCCGTTCTCCAGGGTGCCAAGAGGCAGGTTGTGCCAGGCCGAGAAGTTCTCGATCTGCACCCAGGACTGCCAGCCGGTGGTGAAGCCGAACTTCACGGCACCGGCCTCGACCATCTTCTTGCCGGCTTCGGCCAGTTCGGGCCAGGTGCGGGGGGGATTGTTGGGATCCAGACCGGCCTTTTTCATGGCGTCCTTGTTGTAGTACATCACCGGAGTGGAACTGTTGAACGGCATGGACAGCATCTTGCCGTCCGTGGTGGTGTAGTACGCGGCCACGCCGTCCAGGAACGTGCTGGTGTCGAAATCCATACCCATGTCCGCCATGAGCTGGTACACGGGGTACACCGCGCCCTTGGCCGCCATCATGGAAGCGGTGCCGACCTCGAACACCTGCACCAGGTGGGGGTGGTCGCCGGCGCGGAAAGCTGCGATGGCAGCGGTCATGGTCTCGGTGTAGTTGCCCTTGTACACGGGCTTTACCACGAACTCGCTTTGGGACTCGTTGAACTTGTTGGCGATCTCGTCGACCTTTTCCCCCAGCTTGCCGCCCATGGCGTGCCAGAAGGAGATCTCCGTGGCGGCGGAAGCGGCCGCCACGCTCAAGACCATGACCAGGGCGGCCAGCATCAGAACCATACCTAACTTTTTCATTGTCGAACCCTCCGGATACTTGTGTTGTTTGCGTGCATGTAAAAGAAAACGCCCCAAAATCAGGGGCGTTGTTCATCAATGTCGGCCGTACACCATATCCTTGGCGCGGCCGGGGAAGTCGGAGATCAGGCCTGTGACGCCCCACTGGTGCAGGCGGCCGATTGCCTCGCCCTCGTTCACTGTCCAGACGTTCAGGTCGAAGCCCGCGTCCATGGCCTGGCGCGCCATGTCGTGCTTCAGCTTTGTGTGGTCGGGGTGGATGGCCTCGGCCCGGATGTGGGATGCCTGCTCCAACACCTCCTCTGTGATGTCCGCCACCAGATACCCCACCGGGAAATCAGGGAGCAGTTCGCGGAAGCGTACAAGGTAGTCGAAACGGAAGCAGGACATCATGGAGCCAGGGAGCAGCCCGGCTTTGGCGATGGCCTCGGCGGCGCTGTCCACGATGCTGTCGCCCAGATGCCCCTCCATGTCCTTTATCTCGATGTTGAGCATGAGGCCGAGCTTCCTGGCCAGGTCCATGGCCTGAGCCAGGGTGGTCACCGCCTCGCCGCAGTATGACGCTGCAAGTTCGGAGCTAACCGTGCCGCTGGAGATTTGCTGGAAGGGGTCGTGCTGCCAGAACCAGGAGCCAAAGCTCAGGCGTTTGAGCTGGTCAAAGGTGTAGCTGGACACGTTGTGCGGCCCCGCGCTTCCGAAGATTCTCCCCGCGTCCGTGGTGCGGTCCAGGGCCATGTCGTGGAGCACCACGAACTGCCCGTCCGAGGTCATGCGGATGTCGATTTCCCAGCCGTGGGCTTTCTGCTCCGCAGCCACGCGCCCCGCCGCCAGGGTGTTTTCCGGCGCCACGGACCTGGCGCCCCGATGCGCCCAGATCAAGGGGCGTTTTGTCTCCAAGATGAACTCCTCGAGTTGAAATTCCGTATAGCAATCGCCTAAACATATTTTTTTTATTCGGACAAAAGTCAAGAGAATCGGAGCGATGTCACCGAAATGTCGCATGTGTTGAGAAGATGATTTAATACACTGAAAAAATTGAAATAATATGCGACACAATATCGCAACAAAAAAGCTGTTCCCATCATTTCAAATGTTCACAGAAAATACTTTTGACATGTTCATGCGCAAACAAGGCAGGGGAATTGATCAAATTGAAGGAGGGATGACGGACATCTTAGGGGGCAGCGGAAAGCTGAACTTCAAAGAAACTGCCCGGCCATTGGTTTAGCTGACCGGGCTTTCAGGATAACGGGAATGGTGCCTGGGTAATCGACCCTGGCTCGATGAGGTTTCTTCTTATCGCCCCAGATGCCTGGCCACGAAGTCCGAGATCTCGTCCATGGCCTCGCTGGCTTCCTTAAACATGGGGGTGAGCAGGGGGTAGCAGTGGATCATGCCCTGCCCCGCACGGAACAAGACCTCCACGCCGGCCTTGTGCGCCAGTTGGGCGAACCGCTCCCCGTCGTCATAGAGTTCGTCGTCCATGGCCGCGTTGATCAAAAGCGGCGGAAAGCCTCTGGGGTCGCCGAACAGTGGCGATATCAGCGGGTCGCGGCGATAGGCCTTGTCTGCGTAATGGTTGGCGAACACGCTCCAGGAGTCTTTTGGAGCCACTGAGCGTGCGTTACGGGTTATGTACCCCTTTTCAGGGAGCCACCTATTTCAAGGGATCAAGGGGTAACGTGACGGAATGGGGAAAACTGTTCCACGATTATCCGAGGGACATGGCTGATAGAAAAGTGATGCCGCGCGTTCACGCACCCAGAGGGGCGAACAGCTCGGCGCGGTTTCGGCCGTTGCCCTTGGCCATGTACAGCGCCTCGTCCGCGGCCTGGACAATATCCCCGGAGTGCTGCTCCTGGCGCGGGATAAAGCACGCCACGCCCTGGCTCAGGGAGACGTGTGGCCCCGCCTCGGAGTATTCGTGGGGGATGGCCAGCCCGGCAAGGCACATGCGGATCATGGCGGCGGTGTCCAGGGCTTCTCCGGAGTCGGTCGCCGGCAGTATGGCCGCGAACTCCTCACCCCCGTATCTGGCAACGAAATCAGAGCCCCGGCGCAAGGCGCCTGAAAGGCAGCGCCCCACCTTGCGCAAGCAGTCGTCTCCCTGCTTGTGACCGTAGTTATCGTTGAATTTCTTGAAGAAATCGATGTCCATCAGAACGAGGGACAGGGTCGTCCTGTTTCGCGCGGCCCGGGACCACTCCCGCTCCAGGACCTCGTCAAAACGGCGGCGGTTGGGGATGCCGGTGAGGCCGTCGATGCAGGCCTGCTTTTCCAGCAGGTCGCGCATGCGTTTCAGCTCCAGGTGGTTCCTGATGCGGGCCAGGGCGATGGGCATGCGAAAGGGCTTGGTCACGTAATCCACCGCCCCCAGCTCCAGACCCTTAGTCTCGTCCTCGTCCTCGGTGAGGCTGGTGATGAAGATGACGGGGGTGTGCATGGTGCGCTCGTCCGCCTTCAGACGGCGGCAGACCTCGAAGCCGTCCATGCCGGGCATCAGGATGTCCAGGAGCACGAGGTCGGGGTGGCAGTCGAGGATCGTCTCGATGGCCTCCTCGCCGCTCCTGGCGCTGCGGCAGGCGTACTCCCCTGAGAGATGCTTCTCCCAGAGCCGGATATTGGCCTTAACGTCATCCACGATCATGATGGTGGCTTTGTCGCTGGTCATGATGTCCGCTCCCATGAACAATAACGACAATGAACAGAAGCTATGCTATACAAACATAGCAGAAAAAAATCCCGCTAACAATGTCGTCTCCATCGAAAGTCGCAACAGGGGCGGCGGAAAAACCACGGGGCGGCCATGGTCATTCTCCGCTACGCTTTCATGGGTCTGTTGGTGTTCCTGTTTGTCGCTCCCTTGAACCATGCCGCGGGAGAGGAGAAGCGGCTCCAGCTGACGCCCGAGGAGAGAGCCTTTCTTCAGGCGCATCCCACGTTGCGCGTGTCCAACGAGATGGACTGGCCCCCCTTCGATTTCCGGGAGGACGGCCGGGCAATGGGGTATTCGGTGGACTACCTGCGGCTGATGGCCGGTGTTATCGGCGTGGAGCTGGAGTTCGTGGGTGACAGGGCCTGGGTCGAGCTGCTGGAGCTGTTCAAGGGAAAGGAGCTGGACATCCTGCACCCCATTTGCAGGACCAGGGAGCGCGAGGCCTTTGTCCTGTTTGGCGAAAAGCCCCTGATGCGGCTCAAGTCATGTATATTCACCCGCAGGGAGAACAGCCGGCTGCGCACCCTGGAGCAGCTCGATGGGCTGACCGTGGCCCTGGGCGAAGGCTGGAGGGACACCGAGGACATCAGAAGACACCATCCGAAGATCAAAGTCAAAACCTACCCCAACATGACGGCCATGCTCAAGGCCGTGGCCTTTGGAGAGGTGGACGCCACAATCGGCTGCCTTCCGGTGTTCAACCACCTCATAACCTCGGAGATGCTCACCAATGTCGTCCCCACCGGCTTTGTGGTGATCTCCACGGCCAAGGACGAGGAAGTCTTCTGGGGGGTGCAGCCCGAACGCCCTGTCCTGAAATCCATCCTGGACAAGGCCATGGAGGCGCTTCCCCAGGACCGGGTCATGGAGCTCAGGCGCAAATGGTTCGGCGAGGAGTCGGATCTCCCACAAGGGGCGCGGATCGAGTTGACCAGTGAGGAAGCCGAGTTTCTGGCAGCGCATCCGGTCATCAAGGTTGCCAACGACTACAACTACAGGCCCTTTGACTTCAACGAGGACGGTCAGGCCAAGGGCTTTTCCAACGAGTATGTGGAGGCCCTGGCCGAGGCACTCGGCATCCGGGTCGAGTTCGTGACCGCGGACTGGGACGAGCTGTCCAAACAATTCGAGGACGGCGAAATCGATGTGCTGACCACTGTCTCCAAATCCGAGGAGCGGAGCAAGTACGCCGTATTCACGGAGCCCTACCTGAAATCCGTGGACGCCTTCGCGCACCGTGCCGGGGAGGGGCCGTACACCAGCTACGAGCAGTTGGCGGGCAAACGCGTCGCGTCGCCCGAGTCGTTCCTGATTCTGGAGGAGCTGAGGGAACAGGGCATCGAGTTCACCCATGTCAAGGTCAAGGACATTGCCGATGCCCTGAAAGCGGTGGCGGTAGGCAAGGCGGATGTGGTCTCGGAACTCATGCCGGTGCTGAACTGGTATATCTGGGATCAAGGCCTGATCAATATCGAGGTCAGCGCGCGCATCGACAGGGAAGGCAAGTATGTCGCCGATCTCAACCATCTGGCCGTTCGCAAGGACCTGGCGCCGTTGCGCGATCTATTCGACAAGGCGCACAAGAAACTCGAGAACACCACCATATTGGATCTCAAGCGCCGCTGGTTCACCGCGCCCAAGGAAAGATTTCCCTCCCAGCTCGCCCTGACATCCGAGGAACGGGCCTTTCTGGCCAAGCACCCCGTGATCCGGGTGCACAACGAGATGGACTGGCCTCCGCTCAATTACAATGTGGACGGCCAGCCACGCGGCCTGACCATCGATATCATGAACCGCCTGGCCGAGATCTCCGGGTTCACGGTGGAGTATGTCCACGGCTACACCTGGGACGAACTGGAGACCATGCTCCGCGAAAAGAGGCTGGATGTCTTGGGCAATATCGTGCCCACCGAGTCGCGCAAGGAATACATCCTGTTTACCGACCCGTACATTCACATGTACCAGGGGCTGGCCGTCAAACGGGGTGACGAGGGGTATACGAACTTTGACGATCTCAAAGGCCGGACCATCGCAGTGGAGCGCGGTTTTTTCCAAGTGGGCCTGCTGCGGGAGCATTATCCGGACATCAAGCTGCTGGAGCTGGACAGCTCCGAGGAGTGCCTGCTCGCGGTGGCCGAAGGCAGGGCCAACGCGGTCATCGGCGCCGCCCCCACCATGGATCACCTCATCCGGGAGCGCTTCATCACCGGCCTGACCACGGTGGTCATTGTGAACAATCCGGTCTTCGAGTCAGCCAGGCTCGCTTTCGGCGTGCGCAAGGACTGGCCCGAGCTGGAGACCATCCTGTCCAAGGCCCTGGCCGCCATGGGGCCCGAGGAACTGGCCTCCATCAAGCACAGGTGGCTGGAATCGTCGGCGTCCGCCATACGCCTGCGGCTGACGCCCGAGGAGGAGGCCTATCTGCGGAGGCGCGGGCTCATACGGTACTGCGCGGACCCGGAGTTCATGCCCTTCGAGGGGGTCACCGGGAAAGGGAAGATCACGGGCATGTCCTCGGACTACATTCAGCTCCTGTCCGAGCGCATCGGCGTGCCCTTCTCCCTGGTGCGTACCACAAACTGGACCGAGGCCCTGGACAAGGCGCAAAGCCGCGAGTGCGACATCCTCACCGTGGCCGCGTCCAATCCCAAACGTTTGGAATACCTCAACTTCACCAAGCCATATCTGGAAAACCCCATCGTCATCGCCACCCGTCAGGACGAGTTCTTCGTGGAGTCCATCGACGCCCTGGCCGGGAAAAAGGTCGGCATGGTCAAGGGTTACTCCTTTGTCGCCAGTTTCAAGGCCGGGCATCCGGGTATCAGGTTCGTGGACGTGGACAGCATCGTGGACGGGCTGACCAGCCTGCAAAAGGGGGAGCTGGACGCATACATCGATTCCGTGCCCACCATCGGGTACTACATGCGCAAGGAGCACATCTCGGATCTGAAGATCTCCGGCAGACTCAAGAGCACCTGGGACCTGGGCATCGGCGTGCGCAACGACGACCCGTTGCTGCTGTCCGTCCTGGAAAAGGCCCTGGCCTCCATCTCCGACGAAGAGCGGCGGCGCATCGACAACAAGTGGATCAACATCAACGTCGAGAGCGGCATGGCCATACGTTTCGTCCGAACCTGGGCGCTGCGTGTGGGCCTGGGCGTCATCCTGGTGTTCGGTCTCATCCTGCTCTGGAACCGCAGGATGAGCAGGGAAATCAACAAGCGGCGCCGGACCGAGCAGGAGCTCAGGGAATCCCAGACAGCAGCCAACATCCTCTATGAGGTCGCCTCGACGC
Source organism: Desulfovibrionaceae bacterium (assembly GCA_963674665.2). Lineage (GTDB taxonomy): Bacteria > Desulfobacterota > Desulfovibrionia > Desulfovibrionales > Desulfovibrionaceae. Next base: position 223,700 of record CAXXPL010000009.1, read on the forward strand.
TCACCCGGTCTGGGGACCTCTACGCCACCCTGGCGGCCATTCATGACATCCTGATGGAGCACATGCATGTGCCCAACTTCTTCGTGGGGTTGTGGGACGCGGAGAAGCGCTCCCTGTATTTTCCCATCTACAGGGACCAGTACGACCAGTTGGAGGGGCACACCTTCGAAAACCTGGATCTGGACAATCCCCGCATCCTCTCGTGCCGGGTCATCGCGCAGAAGAAGCCGCAATTCCTGCGTCCGTCGGACATGGCGATCCGGGAATCGGATTACACCCTCTCCCGTGTCTGGCTCGGGGCGCCCCTCATGGTGGAGGGCGAGGTCATCGGGCTCATGGTGGTGCAGGAGTACGACGCCCCGGGCAAGTCAGGGACAGGGAGCGTCAACCCGTTTTCCAACATGTCGGAGAGCGTGAACCTGCTGAAGCAGCAGTACGAGGCCCCGGATAGGCTTTCGGAAAAGGACGCCGACCTCTTTGTGGCCCTGTCCGAAAGCGTGGCCGCCGTGATCCAGCGCAAGCGCATGGAGGAGAGCCTGCGCTCCAGCCAGGCCCTCACGAGCACGCTGTACGCCATTTCCTCCACCATCACCCAGACCGGCGACCTGTACTCCGTGCTCACCGCTGTACACCATGCCCTGGACGAGCGGCTGGGCGTGCCCAACTTCTTCATCGCCCTCTGGGACGAGGAAAAACGCGCCATCAACTACTACTACCACCGGGACGAGTTCGACACCTATGAAAACAGCGTTGACAGGAACGTGGACCTGACGGATCCACCCAACTTCACGGCCCGGGTTCTTGCCGGCGGAGCGCCCCTGCTCCTGCGCGGCGGGGACATCCTGTCCGTGACCAAGCGCGGCGGGACCGACTGCCAGGTCTGGCTAGGCGTCCCCTTGAGGATCGACCGGGACATCATCGGCGTCATGGCGGTCCAGGACTATCACAATGAGGACCGTTTCACCGAAAAGGACGTGGACTTCATGGTGGCGGTGTCGGACAGCGTGGCCGCGGTCATCAACCGGAAGCGGGTGGAAGAGGCGTTGGCCACGGCCCGGGAGGAGCTGCGCACGCTGTTCGAGAACCTGCCCCTGGGCATTTTCCAGAGTCATCTGGACGGCTATTTCCTGAGCGCCAACCCCAGGATGGCCAGCCTGTTCGGTTTCGAATCGCCCGCGCAATTCCTCAGCGAGGTGACGGATGTGGCAAACCAACTCTACCAACGCTCCGAGGACCGCGACTGTTTCGTCAACTCCCTCAAGGAGCAAGGTTACGTGGACGGGTTCGAGCTGCCGGCCAAACGCCGTGACGGCAGCGCGTTCTGGTGCGAGTTGAGCGCCCGCCTCCACTACAACGACGCGGGCGAGGTGAGCGCCATCGACGGCTTTGCGGTGGATATCACCGAGCGCAAGGAGATGCACGAAGCCCTGGTGAAGGCCCGGGAGGAACTGCGCACCTTTTTCGAGAACCTGCCAGTGGGTGTCTTTCAGAGCCACATCGACGGCTATCCGTTGAGTGCCAACCCCAAGATGGCCAGCCTCTTCGGCTACGACTCGCCCGAGCACTTCATGCGCGAGGTCACCGACGCGGCCGGGCAGTTGTATTATGATCCAGTGGATCGCGAGTATTTCATCAACACCCTGCGGGAGAACGGGTCGGTGGATGGACACGAAATGCTGGCCAGACGGCGCGACGATAGCCTGTTCTGGGGATCCCTGAGCGCCAGGTTCCACTACGACAAAGCCGGCAAGGCATACGCCGTGGACGGTTTCGTGGTGGACGTGACAGAGCGCAAGGAGATGCACGAGGCTTTGGTAAAGGCCCGCAATCAGCTCAACATCTTTTTCGAGAATCTGCCCATAGGCATCTACCAGGCGCACACCGACGGCTACTTCCTCCGGGCCAACCCGGCCATTGCCCAGATGTTCGGCTACGAGTCCTCCAGGGAACTTATTGACAATGTCCGTGACATCGCGAGCCAGATCTATTTCCACGCCGAGGATAGGGTGCAACTGGTCGACACGCTCCACCGGGAGGGGGTGGTGAGCGGGCAGGAGCTCCTGTTCAAGAGGAGGGACGGCACACCGTTCTGGGTCTCCCTGCATTGCCGCCTTCACCATGACGCGGACAGCGGCGCGGCTATCATCGACGGGCATATGGTGGATATCACCGAGCGCAAGACCATGCACGACGCGCTGATCCGGGAAAAGGAGCGGGCCGAGGAGGCCACCCGCGCCAAGACCGAGTTTCTGGCCCGCATGAGCCACGAGATACGCACCCCCATGAACGCCATCCTGGGCATGAGCGAGCTGCTGGCCGAGACAGAACTCAACTACGACCAGCTGGATTATGTGCAAACCCTGCAGTCCTCCAGCGAGATCCTGCTCTCCATCATCAACGACATCCTGGACTTCTCCAAGATCGAGGCCGGTCAGGTGGAGCTGGAGTCCGAGCCTTTCGACCTCATCGACCTGGTGGAAGGGGTGGGGCGTATCCTGGGCGTGCGGGCCAGGGAAAAGGGCCTGGAGCTTGCCTACCGGGTCGCGCCCGAGGTCCGGCGCTACGTGCTCGGCGACGTCACCCGGCTCAAGCAGGTCCTCATCAACCTGGTGGGCAACGCCATCAAGTTCACGGACACGGGAGAGGTGACCTTTTCCATCGATCCTGGGCCACTCCCGGACGACCTCGAGATCTTACAGGTCACGGTGCGCGACACCGGCATCGGCATCTCCAGGGACAAGCAGGAGAGCGTTTTCGAGCACTTCACCCAGGCCGACACCTCCACCACCCGAAAGTTCGGCGGCACCGGCCTGGGGCTGGCCATCAGCAAGCGCCTGGTGGAGTTGATGGACGGGAGGATCTGGATCGAATCCGAGGCCGGGCAGGGGACGACCTTCCTGTTCACCACCCGGCTGGCGCCTTCCGACCGCCCCCCCGCGTCAAGCGCGTTCTCCGAAGAGGGGGTGACCAACAAGCTCGGCGGTGTCCGCGTCCTGGTGGTGGACGACAACTCCACCAACCGCCTTCTGCTCTACGACCACCTCACCCGCTGGGGCGCGGTGGTGGATCTCGCGGAGAACGGCGAGGCCGCCTTGTCCGAGGTGGAGAAGACAACCTATCACATCATCTTCATGGACATGCTTATGCCTGGCATGAGCGGCCTGGAGGCGGCCGGGGTCATCAAGCAAAAGTGGCCCGAGCCTCCGCCGCATATCGTCATCAACACCTCCCGCGACGTGTACGAGGATCGCAGTCTGGCCCAGGACCTGGAGCTGGACGGCTTCCTGCCCAAGCCCGTGAAACGGGCCGACCTCAGTCACCTGCTGTCCAAGGTTCTTGGCAAGGACATGGCCGGCAGGGACAGGGACGCCCCTGCTCCTGCGCTGGAGAACCTCCCCCCTCTCAAGGTGCTGTTGGTGGAGGACATCCCGGCCAACCGCAAGGTGGTGCATCAATACCTGAAAAAGTCGCAGGTGGAGATCGTGGATGCGGAAAACGGTCGCATCGCGGTGGACCTCTACCAGGAGTCCATGAACGCTGGGGGCGGGTTCGACCTCGTGCTCATGGACCGCGAGATGCCCGTCATGGATGGTATGACCGCCACCGCCGAGATCCGCCGCCTCGAAGAGGAGGGGGGGCTGCGGCGCACTCCCATCGTGGCATTGACCGCCCATGCCTTCGGAAAGCACAAGGAGGAGTGCCTGGCGGTGGGGTGCGACGACTTCCTGGCCAAGCCGGTGAAGAAGCGGGAGCTGCTGCAAACCATCGTCAGAATGACCATCGGCTCCAACAAGGAGCCGGAAAACCAGACAGGAGCGGAAACCGACATGACCGGAAGTGCCGACCTCGACGCCCCCATGGAGGTGCGTGTGGATGTGGAACTGAAGGACCTGATCCCGGAGTTCCTGGAGGATTTGGACGAGGAGCTGGAGAACATGGACGTTGCCCTGGACAGTGGCGACTTCGAAAAGCTGCGCCTCCTGGCCCATGGATACAAGGGGGCGGCCGGAAACTACGAAATGATGGGGCTCTTCGACATTTTCCTGGGCCTGGAAAACGCGGCCCGTGGGGAAAACCGCGAGCTGTGCCGCGAGAAGCTGCTGGAGGCGCGGAGCTACCGCTCCCGGCTTCGCATTGAGTACGTGAACAAATAGGGTAAGGGGGGGCGCTCCTTGGGCACCCCGCCACTGGCGATGTGACGGGTTATCTGCTATGCGTCCTTGATTTATGGAGCTAGAGCATTTCAACTTTGAACAAGCATTTCAAGCGCAAAGTGCTCTAGGTCGGCAACTTCAATGCGCCGCGCGGTATATCTTGTCGAATCCGCATCGCTCGGGAGGCGAACACATGAAACACACCATTTCCGCCCTGGTTGCCAACAGGCCCGGGGTGTTGGCGGACATGGCCGAATCTTTCAGCTCGTTCGGGGTGAACATCAAGTCCATCTCCTGCGGTGAAACCGAGAATCCGGATGTCTCGCGCATGGTCATCCAGGTGGAGACCGAGGACGGGGATCTGGACCGGATCCTGGAAAAGATGGAGTCCATGGAGGCGGTCATCCAGGTGGACGACCTGGCCAGGCGGGAGTTCGTGGATCGGGAGCTCATCCTGGTCAAGGTGGCCCTGGAGCACGAGAGCACCAGCAGGTTGATGCAGGTGCTGGAGGTCTTCCGCGCCACCGTGGTGGGCATGGGCGAAACCTCCATGACCATCGAGATGGCCGGTGACCAGGAGCGGGTGGAGGGGCTGATCAAGCTGCTCAAGCCTTTTGGGATCAAGTCCCTGTGCCGCACCGGCGCCATCGCCCTCAAGCGCGGAGACGAGTAGCCCATGGACGACACCCCGACCCATGGACTCGGGCCGCCGTCCGTTGCGAAGCCCAGGGGCGTCTTCCCACGCCCCCTCATGACGTCTCTGGACGACCTGGTGGACGCGGTAAAGCGCGGCTGCCGGGACTGCTCCGGTTCCGGGCGAATGCCCCGCGTGGCTGTGGCCCGATCGGCGGACGACCACGTGCTCGAGGCCGGGGTGCACGCCTACGAGCGGGGCGTGGCCGAGCCGGTGTTCATCGGTGAGGAGGACCTGACCCGGGCCAAAGCCAAGGCCTTGGGGCTGGATATCTCTGGCCTCGCCGTCATCCACGCCCCGGATGACAAACAGGCCATGCGCCAGGCCCTGCGCCTGTTCAAGTCCGGCGGCGCGCAGCTGATAATGAAAGGCCGCATCGACACCTCCTCGCTCATGCGCGCCATGCTGGACAAGGAGGAGGGCGTCCCGCCAGACGGTATCCTGAGCCATGTGGCCGTATTTCAGCCGCCTGGGCAAAACCGTCTGATGCTCATGAGCGACGCTGGTGTGAACATTAAGCCCACCATGGAGCGCAAGGCCCAGATCATCCGGAACGCCCTGGCCGTGGCCCGGGCGCTGGGCATGGCGCGGCCCAAGGTTGCCATCATCGCGGCCACGGAAAAGGTCAACTACCCCGCCATGCCCGCCACCCTGGACGCGAGCCTGCTGAGCAAACTGGCCGAGCAGGGCGAGTTCGGCGAGTGCGACATGGCCGGCCCCCTGTCCCTGGATATCGCCGCGAGCCCCGAGGCCGCCGCGTGCAAAGGTGTGGAGCACCCGGTGGCAGGGGGCGCCGACGTGCTGATCATGCCCGCCATCGAGAGCGGCAATGTGCTCTACAAGTCCCTGTCCACCTTCGTGAAGGTGCACCTGGCCGGTGTGGTGACGGGCAGCCGCGCGCCCATCGTGGTCCCGTCGCGCTCCGATTCGGACAAGTCCAAGTTCTATTCCCTGGCCCTGGCCGCGTATCTGGCGCAACTGACACAGGAAGGGCTCTAGCCCCGCTCCCGGGTTGCGCGGGGTGACGCGTGCGCTCCGGCGTTCTCACAGGAGGCGTAATGACTCGTGTTCTTTGTATAAATCCAGGTTCCACCTCCACCAAGGCGGCGCTCTTCGAGGGCGAAAACCAGGTCTTTGTGCGGGGGGTTTCCCATCGCAAGGAGGAGGTGGCCGCGTTTCCCGACGCCATTTCCCAGCTCGATTTCAGGCTCTCGGCCCTGCAAGGGCTGTTGGCCGACCTCCAGGAGGGCGACGTCGACGCCGTGGTGGGTCGCGGCGGCCTGCTGCGCCCTGTCCCTGGGGGGGCGTTCGCGGTGAACCAGACCATGCTCGAGGAGCTGCGCGCGGCGAGCCACGGGGATCACCCGTGCAACCTGGGCGCGTTCCTGGCCGAGGAGTTCGCGAACAGGCTGGCAGCGGATTCAGCCGAACCGCTACCGCGCCTGGTGGTGGACCCGGTGGTCACGGACGAGATGCTTCCGGTGGTGCGGCTCACAGGGCTCAAGGGGCTTTCACGGCGCAGCGTGTTCCATGCCCTGTCCCAGCGCGGCGCGGCGCGTGAGGCGGCCAGGCGGCTCGGCCTGGAGTACGAACACGCGGCCTTTATCGTGGCGCATCTTGGGGGCGGTATCTCCATCGGCGCGCACTGCTGGGGCAGGGTGGTGGACGTGATCAATGCCCTGGACGGCGAAGGTCCCATGAGCGCGGAGCGGACCGGATTGCTCCCCGTGGTCCCTTTGCTGGAGCGCATCGCGGCCGGAGACGCCGACCCCCTGGAGCTGAAGCGGACAGTGCTGCGCCAGGGGGGGCTGTTCTCCCACCTGGGCACCAACGACCTGCGCAAGGCCCTGGAGCTGGCGCGCGAGGATGAATCGGTCATGCTGGTGGTGGAGGCCCTGGCCTATTCCATCGCCCGCTCCATCACCTCCCTTGCCCCGGCCCTGCGCCTGGAAGGCGCGGGACACGCGGAAGGGGCGGGCCTGGCCGACGCCGTGGTGCTCACCGGCGGCATGGCCCGTAGCAACTGGCTCATGGGGCGCCTGTCCTCTCTGGTGGGATGGCTCGCCCCCATTGTGGTCATCCCGGACGAGGCCGAGATGCGGGCCATGGCCCAGGGCGCTATCAACGCCCTGTCCGGCCGGTCCGAGATCCGGGAGTACGGCGAGCAACAGTAACGCAGCTTGGCGAGGGGGCGGTTGCGGAATCGCTTTCACAAGCTCCAGCCAGAGTTCTCCCCCTGGTTCACCGGCAGGTTCTCTGGCTTGGAACAATGTTCCAAGCCAGAGATTTCTTATGGAGCTGGAGGGACATGACGTCCAGACGATGAACACCACTCACCGGAAGGGCAAACGCCATGTTCACGGGTTTGATTTACCACGCTTAAGGTCATCTAGCGGGGCGTCACGTCCATGATAGCATTGCCGGAGGGCTTGGCCACGGGGATGGGTTTGTAATCGGCGCGGGTGAAATCAAGCTCCTTGAGGTTTATGGCCCGCAGGGTCTGATCGTCATAATTCGAGAAATAGAGCACTCGGTTGGTCAGGTCCTCGATGGCCGTCCACTGGGTGTAGTCCGCCTCCTCTCCCTGGGGCGTCTTATTCCTGCTGACACCCTTCATGACATATACTTGTTCCAACAGATGGCGGGTAAAGGTGACGGCCTCGGCGTCATTCTTGGGCTGGTAGGCGAACTGTCTGAGGATGGCGATGCGTACGAAGCGGGAGGGCGGGGTGCAGTCACCGGGCAGGCCAAGCATTCCGGAACCATTGCCCGTGCCGGAAACGGTCATGCCGTCAAGCTTGAGCTCCTTTTGCATCATGGGCGAGAGATTGACGTAATTACGCAGGTTGGCCCACTGCTTGGGCAGAGGTGGTTCATTGGTCATGATGCCCAGGGGATTGTCATAGAGATGCAGCTTGCCGTCGATCCACTCGGCCACCAGGCTGTTGCCTTTGGCGTCGTGCACGGCGACGTGCAGCACCGGGACGCTGTTCAGGACGGGAAGCTCGTTGCCCCAGACAAAAACCGAGGGCAGAGCCTCCTTGACCTCGGCTACGGTGCTGAAATTGCCCAGTATCCAATCGGGCACAAGGGTCACATCCAGAGCTTTGGCCTCCTTGCCTTTGGGTACTGTCTGGTAGCCGACTGAAGGGAGCCACAGGAATTTGGCCGAAAGGCCCTTTTCATTCATGCCGTCCGTGGACTTTTCCAGTCCTAGCACAGAGAAGCCCACAAAACCGTAGCGTTGTTTCCACTTGAGCCCCTCCTTTTTGTCCGGGGCTGCCGAGGTCCACAGTTTGCCCCGGGGATATACGGTCACCCGTGCTTGGTCTTCGATGGCGAAGTCCATGGATCGACCGTTGACCACTGTACCGTCCGTGGCTTTTACCACAAAGTCAGTGCAGGCCATTGCCGGTGCGGCGCAAAGTGTCAAAGTCAGGATGAGCAATAGTATGTGGCAGAACATGCAGTCTCCTTGTGTATGTATTATAAAATGTCGGCCAATTGATTGATTTCGACCATAGACTACTCACCGCTGGTTGTCGACACAGACATGAGGGGCAAATTTACGTCCATCGGAGCACTGAGACCTTCAAGCTCGGCATCATGGGCATAGATGAAACAAAAAGTGCGTTTCAGCCCGATGAACTATCTCAAAGAGTTGAAGGGGGCGTCCTATGAACGAAAAAAGTTCTTTTCAAGGGAATATTACGTTTCGATCCAATACCCCCGGCTCTCCCGGTCGTGTCCATTTTCTCTTTGCCGAATGCCCCTTGTCATGTCTTGCCAAAGACCACGAAACCGGCGGGCGGCACCGTGATCCGGATGGAGGAGCCGTTGCGTTCGTCGACCTGAACCTGCTGCCCTGGCTGTGCCTGGTCAGTGGAAAAGAGGCAGGTCATCGTGTCACCCGGTGCGTAAATGGAGGAGTCCACCGTGGCCCACACCGTTATCTCCCTGTCCGCGTCCGTGCTTATGGCGCAGAGCAGCTCCCGGTTGTTGAAGATTCTCGACCAGGCGACCACCCAGCGCAGCTCGTTGTCTACCATTGTCGGATAGTGGAAGGATGTGCCGTCTTGGGAAACCTGCCGCAGGTACTGCCGCCCCCTGCGCAGGGCCATGTGCTCCCGGCGTAGTGTGCAGACCTCCCGGGTGAAGACGTAGAACTCGTTGTCCTCGTTGAAGAAGTGCCTGTCCTTGCTCTGGAGTGAGCCAAAGGCCCCCCCGAACATGCACTCGCGCAAAAAGGCGTCGCTGTAATCCTTGTCCTGATCGCCGGAGCGGTGGTCCGCGCCGTTGAAGGCCTGCTCCGTGCCATAGTACAGGCAGGGGATGCCCGCGGTGGCCAGGTTCAGGGCGATGGCGCCCCTCAGGTACTTGTGGCTGTCATTGTGCTGCCCGCAGAAACGGAACTTGTGGTCCACCCCGACCTGGTCGTGGTCGTCGAACATGGTGACGACATGCCTGGAAAACCACTGATGGGTCGGCTTGCTCTGGGTCAGGCTGTTCCGGAACAGGTCGAAGTAGCCTTCCTGGTCGGAGGTGTCCGGGTTGCCAGGGTTTCGCCACCCCTTGGCCAGGTATTCGAGCTTGTCCGGGATGTCGTTGATGCCGAGGGCCGCGTCCAGGCCTGTGGTATTGACGATTTCCACCGCCTTTTTTCTGCCGCCGGTCACCTCGCCGATGAGGTAGAATCTCTCCTTGCCCAACCCCTGGGCGAATTCGTGGATCACGTTGGCGAAAAAGCGCATGGCGCCGGGCTCCATGTGCTTCACCGTGTCCACCCGGTAGCCGTCGATATCCGCGTAGGCGATCCAGAACTTGTACACCTCGGCAAGGTGAACTAGGGGCGGGGCCAGGGAGAAACCCTCGATACGTTTCCAGAGGTCCCAGGAAGAGTCGGGATCCTTGATGGACTGCCCATGGTTGAAGTCCTTCAGGCTGCAGAAGTCGCCGTCAATGTACTCCGGGAAGTCATCCCAGCGAGTGATCCGCCCCTGCCGGGTCCAGGCCACCGGGGCCTGCAGCTCCTCGGGCCAGACCGCGCCGTTGGGCCAGGCCGATTGCGCGCCGCCCGCTCCGGTTTGGAAGGGCAGGGAGCCGGGGTCGTTCTTGCCCGCCCGGAACCCCTGCACCGGGAATTGCCGGCCCTGATAATAATAGTAGGGGTGGTTGCCCTGGTAGGTGAATACATCCCCGGCGTGGTTGAAGATGATGTCGAGGATGACCCGAATGCCGAGGCTGTGGGCCTTGGCCACGAGCTCTCTGAGTTCTTCGCGCGTACCGAAATGGGGATCCACGTCCAGGAAGTTCTGGATGCCATATCCATGGTAGTCGTCGCTCTCCGTGACCTGCTTGAAGACGGGGCTGAGCCAGATGACCGTGACGCCGAGGCGCTCGAGATAGCCCAGCTTGTCCCTGACTCCGGCGAGAGTGCCCCCGCACCATGTTTTACCGGCCGCGAACCATGTATTCCTGTCGGCCGACTCCGAATCTCCGTCCAAGTCGAACAGCGGAGTTGTGCGCCCATCCCCCGGCGTATTGACAGGAGCGCCTTGCGTATCGCGAAAGCCGCCGTATTCCCTGCAATCGGAAAAGCGGTCCACAAAAAGAAAGTACAACACCTCGTCATCCCACGACCCTGGAGAGGGATGGAAGGTGCGCCCCTCGATGAGGGCGTTCCAATCGATCTCTTTAAGGCTCTTCTCGATGCCCATGAGTGACCCCCTTTTTGATGTGGCCTTGCCAATGCGGCATGCAATGCGGGAATTAATACAGGTATAGCTGCCGGGTAGGTAGAAAAGACGAAATTGTTGAGGAAGGTGCTATACTAGGTAGCTTGTTACCATAAAAGAGCCGCCGGTCAAGAACCGAACGCAGGATTGAGGCAAAGAGCGGGCGGCGGGTGCACGCAATCGGGACCATGGTTTTCGGGGTGACATCACCATGGCCTGGAGCGGGGCGATGCGGTATAGTCCCGGCTTGCAGGTCTGCCCTACAGGCGGCCTGGATCGGGCAGGACACACGCACCAGCCAAGGGAGAGGATGAAACATGATGAACGAAACCAGGATACTCTACATCTCGCACGGTGGCGGGCCGCTGCCCGTTCTTGGGGACGCGGGGCACGCGCAAATGGTGGACAGTCTGCGCCACATTGCCGCAACCATGCCCAGGCCGTCGGCGATCCTCGTGGTCAGCGCGCATTGGGAGGAGGCGGTTCCAACGGTCACAATGGGGGAACGCCCACCGCTGTATTATGACTATTACGGCTTCTCCCGGGAGTCCTATGAGCTGGAGTATCCGGCTCCGGGGCAGGATGCGCTGGCCGACAAGGTCTGCTCGGCACTCGGCAGGGGCGGGATGCGGTCCGGCACCGATTTCGGACGTGGGTTCGACCATGCGCTGTTCATACCCCTCATGCTCATGTACCCCGAGGCGGATATCCCCTGCGTGGAGCTGTCGCTCATTCAGGGGCTCGACCCCGCGTTCCATATTGCCCTGGGCGAGGCTCTTTCCGAAGTGGAGCACGAGAACCTGCTCATCATCGGCTCCGGCTTCTCCTTCCACAACATGCGGGCCTTTTTCACGCCTGATACCGAGGAGACCGGCGCCTGGAACCAGGCCTTTGACTCCTGGCTGGTGGAGACCTGCTCAAGCTCGTCGTTCTCGGACGCCGAACGCAGGGAGCGCCTTGTTGGCTGGGAAAAGGCGCCCCATGCCCGGTACTGCCACCCCAGGGAGGAGCATCTCATGCCGTTGCACGTCTGCGTAGGGGCGGCGGGGCGGCCAAGCCCGGAGGTCTTCCAACTGCCCATACTGGACAAAAAGGCCTGCATGTTCAGATGGTAGTAGCCGGGGCAGGTGCGTATTCATGAGACGCCACACAAAGATGGCACTGGAACGCTTCCCTGACTTTGGGATGCATCTTCCATTGTTGAACGCATGGTTCACCGAAAAGAATCAGGGCTTGAAACAATATTCCAAGCCCTGATTACTTGAAGGAGCTCAAGGGAATCGAATCTAGGGTCTTTTGAATGCCATCGGATGTTGCTTCGCGTACTGTCCGCAAGGGTTATGCGAAAGATGTTCTGAATGAAGTCTCTTGCACGGCACAATTCAGGCGGGAGATACATTTTCATAAAATGAAGATGCTTTCAGCAGTTCCTTTGTATAATCGCTCTTGGGAGTTGTAATGACTCTTTCTGTCGGGCCGTATTCCACGCACCGTCCGTTTCTCATCACCAGCATTGTATTGCAGAGGCCGCTCACAAGAGCAATATCGTGGGAGATGAAAATCATGCTCATGTCGCTCTCATGGACCAAAAGACGCAGGAGTTCCACGATCTGTGCCTGGGAAGAGACATCGAGCGCACTTGTGGCCTCGTCGCAAATGAGAAGTTCAGGTTTGGCAGCCAGGGCGCGGGCTATGGCGGCGCGTTGACACTGCCCCCCGGAGAGCTCCCAAGGATAGCGATCCGCCAGTTCAGGGGCAAGCCCCACCTTGTGCATCAGCTCGTTGATATGCGCATCCGCGGAACGCCTGGTTTTCCGGTCGGTAAGGTTGCGTACGGCATCCCGCATGGTTGCACGAATTCTCTTGCTCTGATCGAAAGAGGTGAGCGGAATCTGGAACACCATCTGCACCCGGCGATACAATGTGCGCAGGCCACGCCTGTTCATGGCCGTAATTTCTTGCCCCTCATATCTGATGCTCCCCTCATCAGTTTTTTCCAATTGCAAGAGTTGTCTGGAAAGCGTGCTCTTGCCCGAGCCGGATTCTCCCACGATTCCCAATACCTCGCCACGGGCGAGAGTGAATCCGACGTCTCGAACCGCCTCGATTGTTCGGTCGGCGATGCTGTACCGTTTCGATACGCTGCTCACCTCGAGGAGCTTGGAAACGAAGCCATGGACCGGATAGACCTTCCGGGTGCACGGAACGTCTGAGATCAGTTTTTTAGTATATTCATGCCGGGGTGAAGAGAGCACCTGTCTGGTGGTTCCGCATTCGACAATGTTCCCCTGGTTCATAATGGCCGTTCTGTCGGCGAGATGCGACGCAAGGGCAATATTGTGGGTCACCAGGATGATCGATGCCCCGCACTCTTCGCGCAGAATGCGGAACTCGTCGACAACCTGCCGCTGGCTCATCACGTCAAGGGCGCTGGTCGGTTCGTCGGCCAGGATGAGGACAGGTTCCATGACCATGGCCAAGGCCAGTGCGACACGCTGGCACATTCCCCCGGAAAGTTCATAGGGACAGCAGTCCAGCACCCGATCGACATCGCCCAACCCCAATTTGATGAACACGGCACGTATTGCAGCCAGGGCCTGCTCGGTATCGACCCGCTTATGGCTGCGCATGGTATCCAGAAACTGGCTGCGAATCTTGCGGATGGGATTCATGGAAGCCGCGGGACTTTGGAACACCGTGCACAACTTTTCACCCAGCAGTCTTCGGCGCTCCTCGGCGGAGTGTTCAGCCATGTTCTGGCCGTTGAAGGTTATGGACCCGTTGGAAATCCATACTCCACTTGAGGGAAGTCCAGTTATGGCTTTGAGGACTGTGGATTTTCCCGAACCGGATTCCCCGACAAGCGCGAATATCTCTCCCGCGCCCATCGCGAAGGAGATGTCACGTATGACGTTCTCCCCATTGTACCCGGCACTGAGGTTCCGCACTTTCAACAAGGTATTGTTCATACATGGTCCCTGTCGATGTCCTTGACGTCGATACGGTCGCGCAAGGCGTCTCCCAGGTAGTTGAACACCATAACCGTAACGACAAGGGCCAGGGCCGGATACATGACCGTCCATGGGGCGGTGCGCAGCATTCCCCTGGACTCGCTGATCATGCTGCCCCATTCCGCCTGGGGCAGCTGTATGCCGAGCCCGAGGAAGGAAAGCCCGGCCAGGCCCAGCATGACCGTACCGATCTGGGATGATGCAAAGGTGAGCAGCGAATTGAAGATGTTCGGCAGAATGTATTTGGCCATGATAACGCCGTCGCTGCAGCCCGAGAGCCTGGCAGCCTGAATGAACTCTTCGTTTTTCAGCGAAATGACCCGGCTTCGCGCCAGGCGGGCGTATGGTGTCCAACTGGCGAATCCCAGGGCCAGCATGGCGTTGCCCATCCCTCCCCCGAGGATGCCGGCCACGGAAATAGCCAGGACCATCTGTGGGAAAGCCATGATGCCGTCGATACAGCGCATGACGACCCTGTCGGCCGCACCGCTGTAATAGCCGCAGATGATGCCGACGAACGCTCCGATGGATGCAGTAACGACGACCAGGATCAGGGCGGCGAAGACACTTGTCCTTGCGCCATACAGCAGCCGCGAGAGGACACAGCGGCCCATGGCGTCCGTTCCCATGGGGAATTCCGCTCCCGGCGCCTCCCGCGTACGAGCGACATGCGTGGCATAGGGATCATTCGGCGCAAAGCTCTCCGCAAACAAGCTCCCTGCTATGAGCAGAAGTGCTATGACGAGGAAGACCTTCAACCAGAAATCTTTCCGTGTTCTATTCATGGCTGCGGTCTCAATATTCCGTGACCCGTGGGTCAAAGTAGCGATAGGCCAGATCGGTCAGTAGATTGATGAGGACATAGATGATTGCTATGTAGACGACGAATCCCTGTATTACCGGGTAGTCTCTGGCGGTAATGGCATCCATTACCAGCTTCCCCACCCCGGGCCACTGGAAGATCGCCTCGATAATCACGCTGCCGGCAAAGAGGTTGCCCACGGCAAAGCCTATGACCGTCAGTATGGAGAGCATGGCGTTGTGCAGTACGTCTTTCACGAGAATGGTACTGGACCGTACGCCTCTTGACTGAGCCCCGGTTACATAACTCTCTCCCAACTCGCCCAGCACCTCTGCCCGTATCTGCTTGATGAACTTGCCCGCAGTGGGCAAAGCCAGGGCAACGGTTGGCAGGACAAGGCCCTGAAAACTGTTTTTCGCCAGCACTGGAAGCCATTGCAGATGCACGCAGAAAAGATAAATCAGTAGCAGAGCGGCCAGAAAAGAGGGTATGGCATTGGCCAGGAAGGTAAGGAACCGCACAATATAATCCGCGGCCGTGTTTCGTTTGATAGCTGTCCAGATGCCAAAGGGGATGGACACGATCAGGGAGAGTGCCAGGGCGGAGACCGCCACCATCGCTGTTTTGCCCATTGCCTTCCACATGAGCCGGGATACCGGTAGCCCTTTTGCGTATGACTCTCCGAGGTCTCCGCGCAGGAAAGACCACAACCAGCTGCCATAACGCACCAGGAAGGGATCATTCAGGCCCATGTTCTCCCGGGTAGCCTCCAGCGTTTCCTCTGTCGGTGCGATTCCCTGAGCCACCAACTTTTTCTGTGCCGGGTCGCCGGAGGCCAGATACATGAGGGAAAAGGTGATGAAAGTTATCACCAGAAGCAGGGGGATGAGCCGTATCAGGCGATTTTGAATGTATTTCAGCATCGTGAGCCTGCATAACATAAAAAAGGCGTGTGGAAGGCGATTCCACACGCCGTTGTATAAACATCGACTGTTTGCATCAGTCAGTAATGTCGGTCTCCGCATTCAGGAAATAGAAGCTGATCGGGTTCTTTTCTCTGCAGTTGATGACCTTGGCACGCATGACAGTAGTCTTGTTAAGTATTGCCAAGAAACCCATGGCCTCGTCGTCGATGATCTGTTGCTGGATGTCCACGGCCAGTTGTGCGCGTTTCGCTGCATCCGGTTCCGAGAAAAGCTGCCCCAGAAGTTCTTTGGCCCTGGCACTATCGTATCTGCCGGAGGTATACTTGCCGCCTCCGACAATACGTTCCATGAAGTAGTACGGGTCGGCCGAGGGGTTTGCGATCATGCAGTAGGCGCCGATATCGAAGTTCCCGGTGCTCATATAGGTTCCGTCCGGATCTTCGGAGACACTCAGCGTGGCCTTGATACCTACGGCTTTCAGCTGCTCCTGCATGAGGAGAACGATCTTATCGATTGAACGGGCCGCGTAGTAGGCAATGTCCACCGCGAGTTCCTTGCCGTCCTTGGCATAGTAGCCATTGGCGTCGAGGGTGTAGCCGAGACTCTCGATGAGCGTCTTCGCCTTTGCGGGGTCGTAACCGTGTTTAGTAATCTTGCCGTAGGCTGTTTCGGGGCCATATGCGCCGATAGTGGGGCTGGCCAGGCCGGCAAGAAGGGTGCACACGGCGCTCGGATCGATGGCCATGTTGATTGCGGCGCGAAGCTCTTTGGCCGGAAGCCGTTCCATGTTCAAATAATAGTAATACAGGCGCGAGGCCGGAGTGGCGACAACAGTGTATTTGTCGGGAGAAGCTGAGAATATCTCGAGATCGTTGGTCGTGGGGCCGATGTAGGCATCTATCTCGCCATTCTGAAATGCCAGGGAGAGGGTGTCGGCGTCGGCAACGTACAGTCCTTCCACTCCGTCAAGGTTCACTTTCCCTCCCCAGTAGTTGTCGTTGCGCACGAGCTTGGCCGATACGCCGGGGTCAAAAGTGTCCGCCTTGAAGGGACCGGTACAGATGGGGGCGTTGTCAATGTCTTTCGAGGCGTCTAGGTTGACCATAGCCATATAGACGTTACAGAGTTCGTTGAGAACGGTGGGCAGGAATTCGGGGGTGGTGATGGTAAAGGTTTTGTCATCCACCACGGCGAATGTCGCGTCCTTGAGCATTTGCGCCTTCTCGTTCACCTCGAGTGCACGCTTGATGCATTGAACAGCTGTACCGGCGGTAAGCTTGCTGCCGTCGGAAAAGACCACGTCGTCCCTGAGGGTTATCGTCCAGGCCGTGCCATCTACTGAAGCGGATTCGGCAAGCCAGGGGACAACCGAGTAGTTGTCGTCAATGCGGAACAGGGTCTCGGAAAGGCCCAGCGTAGAGGTGAACCAGCCGAAAGATCCTTTTTGGGGGTCCAGACTGGTGTAGGTGTTGGCGAACAGGTCTCCGATACGGACAACCTTGGGCTGTGCAGCCGATGAGATACGCGGTGAGCAGATCAGAGCGGAAAGCAGCAGGAACAAAACGATTAAGCACTTGGTGGAAACACCCGTGTCCCTTTTGAAAAGCATCTTGCAATCTCCTTAAAAAAATAGTTTTCGTCAGACCAATGAATAGCTTGTGTCGAGTACTGCACCGTGTTCAAGAAAATTGTAACGACATCAGCATAGCTTGCAAAATTCCAGGTCGGCTACTTGTCTGCATAAACGATGAAGAACGGTGGCCTTGTTTTCTTTGCATATGCATAGGGGTTTTCCCCGAAATATTGCCCAATATCCAATGATGAAATTTTATTAAATCCGACATGTTGCAATAACTGCTGTACTTCTGCTCTCCTTACGCCCTCATAGTGTGGTAGATGATTTATCATGCTGGCATAATGAAGAAAAAAGCGCAGTGAAATTCTGCTGTGGGTTTGAAAGACACTTTTCACCAGATTCACTGGCAATTCATAAAGCCGTCTCCAGGTCTGGTTGCGCCAGAAACCATCAGAAACGATGATTCGTCCTCCGGGCTTCAATACCCTGTGCCACTCTTTCAGCGCCAGATCAGGGTTTGGCAATGTCCAGACAAGGTTCCTGGAAACAACGACGTCGAAACTGCTGTCCGCAAAATCAAGATTCTCTGCGTCCCCTGTGCGGAAATCAATGGTCAGTTGCATTTCCCTCGCACTTTTTCGGGCGATACTGATCATTCCGGGGGATATATCCAACCCGGTTACGTTGAAACCGGCCCCCGCAAGATAAAAGGCGAGTTGCCCTGGACCGGTACCGATATCCAATGCTTTTTGTTCCTGATCATTTTTCGCCAGTGCTCTGATTGTCGTGTCCCATGCCTTTTCCGTTTCCGGTGATTTATCAGAGTCCAAACTGTAGCTTGAACTCCGTAAATTCCAGTATCCTTCGATTTTGGCTTTCAGTCTATCCATTTTAAA
The DNA here is from genome assembly GCA_963674665.2 of Desulfovibrionaceae bacterium. Lineage (GTDB taxonomy): Bacteria > Desulfobacterota > Desulfovibrionia > Desulfovibrionales > Desulfovibrionaceae. The sequence continues at coordinate 241,494 of CAXXPL010000009.1, forward strand.
TTATTGCTAAAGATTGGTCATCTCAGTTGTGGGGAGGCAGGGTCCACAGCATCTTGTGTGGAAAAATGAATATGAAATTCCATTCCGTATTACCAAAAGTGAACGATTGACAAATAGCTGGATAAAATTTGAAGAATATTTAAGTGAGTACACCCCTAAAAAAAGTCAATGATACAACTTCGTGACTAGTGCTACCAAAATCAGGTTCGGGACTGCAAGATGTTTTTCCTGCCCTGAGCGATTCACCAGTCTGACACTCCGTCAGCCTTAACTGGGTGTTGAAGGAAATTTGGCGTAAGGGGAGGGGCTCTGAGGCAACATGGCATCTTGAACACATTGCAATGTGCCAGAGGGCTATCCTGCAATCCTCCTTGCCGAGTTCATGAATGCCATGCCTGATGCGCGCCCAAGGAGGATTGATGTTTTTTGGGATTCCCGTAAACAATCTTGTCGGAATCCCAGGGGAATATTGTGGAATCCAGGTCACCTGAGGTTTGTCGGGGGTGAAACGCCATTTTTTGTTCGCTGCTCCCTTTTTGATTTTGTTTTTACACTGCGGGGTAGAGGTGCGTTGCTTCCAAGGACAAAAATGGCCATACTTCCCGCATACACTGCTACATGGAGACGGCAATGCTCTGCAGGGCTACTTCGAACTTTTCAGACTGAGTGAGCTAATGCAGGGTGGCAACCGTCCTTTGTGGAGCGGAGAGGCCGCGTCGAGAATCATCCCCACCCTTGCGGACGGGTGATAAAGTAAACCGCCGGGAGGCAAGCATGGATGTTCAGGACCTACTCAAGCAGGTTGACGGGTATCTGGGTGCAGGAAAACCGGACAGAGCTGAATCCATTTTGCGGAGCATCCTGACCGCCAACCCGGAATATGTTCCCGCCCTGAAACGTTTGGCCAGGGCTGTCCAGGACGGAGGGAACAGCAAGGGGGCGGACGCCATCCTGAAGAGGGTGTCCAAAATTCAAGAAAAGAATAAAGGGCGAAGTGCGCAAGCCGGACATGTGTCTCCTGAGGGCAAGCGGGTGCTGCATATTCTCTTTTTCCAGCAGACGCCGTGTATCCGCAACTACAAGATGGCCCAGGCACTGGGCGGCCTTGGGCACAAGGTGACCCTGGCCTACATCAACAAGAAACTCAGCGAACAGTACCCCGGACTGAGCGACGACGTGTATCATTCGTGCATCAGGCTGAACAGGCTCCAGGACCTGTGGGAGGCTGGTGGCGACTATGACCTTATTCATTGTCACAACGAGCCGGACAAGCCCACGGTGGCCGCGCTGGCTGGTGACACGCCGGTCATCCACGATACCCATGACCTTGTATCTCTCAGGAACCCGGATAACGAACTGGTTGGATTTTTCGAGGGCGTGGCCAACCGTGGCGCCCGGGGGCGCATATATACCACGCCCTACCAGAAGCGGGAGGCCCAAATCCTTTACGACATACAAGGACCCTCCCTGGTGTTCCACAATTACGCATCCGCCCAGGATCTGCCTGCCACGTATCATCCAAAGCTGTCGGAACAGGACGGTGAGCTGCATTTTGTCTACGAGGGCGGGATCTCTATGACAAGGCACAGGGATTTCAAGGAAACCTTTGTGGAAATCGCAGCCCGCGGCGCCCACCTCCATATCTATCCCATCAAAAGGGATGAAGATCTGGCCGCATTCTTCAAGCCCAACCCCAGGATTCACTATTACGCCCCCGTTTCCCCCAAGCAGATCATGGAGGAGATGACCCGTTACGACATAGGGATCATTCCCTGGAACCTGGTGAGCGGGAACAAGCGGTTTCTGGATTCGACCATGGCCAACAAGCTGTTCGAGTATTTGGCGGCGGGGCTGCCCGTTGCCGCCAGCGCCGTTCAATCGTATGAGGAGTATTTTGCCAACAATTCGGTTGGGGTCACCTTCCGGACGGTTTCGGAGCTTTTCGACAAGTTGCCGGACCTCAAGCGCATGATCAGGGAGGTCGATTTTTCAAAGCAGGTATACACCTTTGAAAGCGAGATTCATCGGGTGGTGGCCTTTTATAATCAGGTCCTTGCGTCAGTGTCCGCACCGTAAGGAAATGCTATTTTACAGGTGAGATCAGTGTGGTAGGCATGTATCGGAGGCATTTGCAAAGAGAAGTGGCACGGCTTGGCCCCAGGAAAAAGCCATGGCTGTCCGGCTGATCCGCCAACGTTTTTGTAGATATCCGCAATGGTTCCGGCGGGCAGTTCTATGCGGTTCGATAGGAATTCGCACTGTTTGTGTGTCTCGGAGCAAGACTATCCAGCCCGACAAAGACTGAACTCGCCGACATCTGTTGCGCTCTGGATAACCTGGTTCCAGGTAGCGCCGGCTCTTCCGCCCCTGGAGTAACGCATGAGGGTTTTGTCTTTTGCGTTGCTTTCTGGTCTGGTCGTGAAAAACACTTCGGCTGCGGCGCCTGTTGTTGCTGTCGGAAACGGTGGATCGGGAAACCGGTTCGCCCCGAAATGATGAAGGAGGCGGGCGTTGGCGACCATATTGCGAATTCCATCGCAGGTGGTACTGCTCGCCGAAAGATGGATGAATACGAGACCGCCAAACCGATTCCAGCGCGGGAAAGCAAGACTTCGCCGACCGGTCGGATGCTCGCGTTGAAAAACTCAAAGACACATATCTGTATCAGGTGTAGCAGTTGGGAGATGATTGTGCTATTATGAATGTCGTCAAATTTTCCTTTGTTATGTGTGAGTTGAGCACCAACTTCATAACAAAAATCGAGCTGCTTTTGGAGGCTTTTTCTTTGAGCTCAGCCGGGCGGAAACGGGGGAATGTTGACAACCTGACGATCAAGATGAGTGCATGATGGTCACATCTGTATCGGGTATCGTGTCAGTTCATTAATTCCTAGAGAGGGGTGTGTATCGTGTCGGGAAACAAGGACGTACTGTTCATTGGAGGGCACCGCAAGGGAGGCACCACGCTTTTGGTGCGGCTTTTGGATGACCATCCGGCCCTGAACGTCTACCCAGGCGACCTCATCACCTTGTATGCCTATTTCCCCCAGTATATACGGGAAGAACGGACTGCGGAACAGCTGTGGACGAGATTGGAAGATGTCGCGTTCAGGGACCTGAGGGCATACTTCGCGTCCAAGTATCCGGACAGGATGGACGATCTGCGCGCGATGCGGTCCCGTTTGAGAGGGTTGCTGGTCGATGAGGACCTCAAGGATATCGTTAAGGTGTTGAACGCCCAGATTGCGTCCTTTGAGCAGGCATTCGGCAAGCAAGGGGCGCGGTGGAACGTGGTCAAGGAAACAAGCATCGAAATCAATGCGGGAATGCTTTTGCAAGGGTTTCCGGGCAGCAGGTTCATCCAGGTGATCCGCGATCCTCGGGATAATTATGCGGCCCTGAAGGCCGGAGTCGGAAAGTACTACTCAGGGTTCGGAGATACGGACAACACGGTTCTGATGAGCATGATCCATAGATATGGCATGGGAGCGAAGGCCTGTCTGGTGAATCAGAAACGATTCGGTGCGGGCCGCTATCATATGGTCCGGCATGAGGATGTGGTGACCGCCACCAGGACCCAGATGCAGGGAATTTCGGATTTTCTGGGAGTGGATTTCTCCACGAGCATGCTCCAGCCGAGCGAACTGGGCAGGGAAGTACAGAGCAACACCTACGAGAAGCAGGACATGCGAAGCGTGAGCTCTGCCAATGTGGGCAGATGGCGGGAACGCATCACCGACCTGGAGGCCTGCATCGTGGAGTTCTTCTTCAAGGATGTGATGGAAGTCTTTGGCTATGAATGCGCCTTTGCTGAAACGGAGCAGCTGGAGGCGGCTGCGGAGTTCTATCAATGGAGCAATCATAAATATTTCTACTTCGATAGATTTTCATAAGGAAGCACTGCATAATTGCCCGCTGGCTTTGTTGCTGCGGCAAAGGCAAATCCTCGTGTATTTCTAAATACACGTCGGCCTTGTCTTTTCCTTGCGCCTCGCCAGCGAACAATTCTACAGCACTTCCGGAAAATGTGATTAATCAGCGCTGCCATATGAATCGGGCATGCGGTTCGGATGATCGGGAGGATGAGTGAATATAGACGGCGATGTGATCCATGGATGGATGCGCGACCTGTATCCCATATGCAGGTCCCTGACCGGTGAGGGCGTCCGCGAGACTCTGCGTTATTTTCAGGATATTGCGCCTGAACTTGTTATTCATGAGGTTGCAAGCGGCGAAAGCTGCTTTGACTGGACCGTGCCCGATGAATGGAACATACAAGACGCTTATATCCAAGGTCCGGACGGCGAGAAGATCGTGGACTTTCAAAAGCACAATCTTCATGTGGTCAACTATTCGGAGCCTGTGGATACGGTGTTGCCCTTGGAGGAGCTGGACAAACACCTGCACTCCAGGGAGGACATGCCGGATGTCATTCCCTACGTGACCTCGTATTACAATCGCTACTGGGGGTTCTGTCTGCCCCACACGCAGCGCAAGACGTTGAAGCCTGGTGACTACCGCGTGGTGATCAACAGCACCCTGGAACCCGGTGTCCTTAATTACGCGGAGCTGGTGCTGCCAGGGGAAAGCGAGCAGGAGGTGCTCATCTCCTCCTATGTTTGCCATCCGTCCCTGTGCAACAATGAGCTGTCAGGTCCGGTCACGGCCATGGGCCTGGCCGCTTGGCTGGGCCAGATGAAACACCGCCGCTATACCTACCGCTTCTACCTCGGTCCGGAAACCCTGGGGGCCATCTGCTACCTGAGCAGGAATCTGGAGCTGCTGAAGAAACGGTGCGTCGCGGGTTTCCTGCTTACAAGCTGCGGAGACGAGGGCCCCTTCAGCATGGTTCAGTCCCGGTTCGGTGACACGCTTGCCGACAGGGTGGGGCGCCATATGCTTCGGTGGCATGCCGACGAATACCAAGTATACCCCTTCCTGGACAGGGCCAGCGACGAGCACCAGTTCAATAGCCCTGGCGTGGATCTGCCCTATGTTTCCATCCAGCGCACCCTTTACGGCAGGAACAAAGAGTATCACACCTCCCTGGACAATCTGGAGTATGTCACCCCGAAAGGGCTTGGGGATACCTTGACCATGATGCGGCGGATCGTGACCGCGCTGGAGAACAACGTTCATTACAAAGGGACCATGACCTGCGTGCCTCAGTTGGGAAAGCGAGGGCTGTATCCGCAGATTGGTGATATCAACAGTGGTGATAGTGTAGGCACGATGCTGGATTTTTTCGCTTACGCGGACGGTGATTTCGATCTTGTGGAGTTGTCGGATATCATAGAGGCTCCGTGTCTGGAAGTCCTGGCCATGGCCGGGAAATATATGCAGCACGGGCTGGTCGAGGTGGTGGAGCCTGATCCGGAAAGGCTGAGGAACAGGAGATTTCCATTCGAAACCCCATGAGCAAGAGCATTGAGATTGATACGAGCGTAAAGGAGTGAAAGCATCCTGTTGATCCGGGCAAGCCTGCCCGGAAGACATGATAGGTCTATGGGGAGCGATTCGTATGAAACAGATCCGATACCAATATTTTTAGGAATAACGTCATATAATTATTGAGATTACTTCCAGTTGAACAGATTGCGATACGCTTGCCAAAGCGCTGAGGATGGCTGAGGTCGGTTTTCTGATGCCATGGACCGCATCGGAAAGCTCCTGGTTATAGCGCCATAATGGCGATGCGATCAACAGGAGAGGTGCAACCGTGTTAAACGGAAAGAAGATTCTTATCACTGGTGGTACTGGTTCTTTCGGCCATGCCTTTGTGGATATGGTTCTCAGGAAGTATGAGCCGGAGAGGTTGGTTGTATTCAGCAGGGACGAGTTGAAGCAATACAACATGCAGAATATGTATCCGAGTTCAAAATATCCTGCCATGCGGTATTTTCTGGGCGATGTGCGAGACGAACGAAGGCTCCGCATGGCATTGCGCAACATTGATTATGTCATCCATGCCGCGGCACTCAAACAGGTCCCCGCTGCTGAATACAATCCTTTCGAGTTCATCCAGACCAATGTCATCGGCGCGGAGAACCTCATCAATGTGGCAATAGATCTTGGTGTGAAGCGGGTGGTGGCCCTTAGTACGGATAAGGCTGTGAATCCCATCAACCTCTATGGCGCCACCAAGCTCTGCGCGGACAAGCTGTTCATTGCCGGCAATTCCTATGTGGGCAAGAACGAAACCAGATTCAGCATCGTCAGGTACGGAAATGTTCTCGGCAGCAGGGGCAGCGTCATTCCCCTGTTCCTCAAACAGCGTGAAAACGGCAGGCTCACTGTGACCGATGCCCGCATGACGCGTTTCTGGATATCCCTTGAGCAGGGAGTGGATCTCGTGATCCGGGCTCTCAAGGAAATGAAGGGCGGCGAGATTTTCGTCCTCAAACAGCCCACCATGAATCTTGGCACCCTGGCCAAGGTCATTTGTCCGGGATGCGAGATACAAGAAAGCGGCATCCGGCCCGGCGAGAAATTGCACGAGATACTGATCCCAAAGGACGAAGCCCGAAACACCGTGGAGTTTGACGATTATTTCATCATCAATTCCTTGCGCATGGACAGCATGCTTTCCACCTATCTGGAGATGGGAGGAAAAAAGGTGGCTGATAACTTCGAATATGTGTCCAACAGCAAGGAGTGGCTGTTGACAAGCGATGAGTTGACGCAATTGATCGCCAAAATGAAAGACCAGTAGGGTGTACAACAGGAAAAGCAGTGCTGAGACAATTAGCCAGGCTCGTTCTGGGGACAGCTCAACTGGGCATGGAGTACGGGATCGCCAATGTCTCGGGCCGACCAAGCCGGGAACAGGCACATGCAATTGTGGAGCAGGCGTTTGACGCCGGCATCAACCGTTTTGACACCTCACAGCATTACGGAAACAGTGAGGCCCTGCTTGGAGGCATTTTCTCGGCACTTGGCAGGGCGGGGCAGGCCCTGGTGGACAGCAAGCTTTCTCCCCAACTGGATGCAAGGGACGGGAGTGCGGTTCTTACCGCGGTCAGACGGTCTGTGACGAATCTGGGGTGTCCATTGCGGACCCTGTATCTCCATGATGCAAGATATCTGGACAGTTGGAATCATGGGGTCGGCGAGGGGTTTGAAGCGGTTCTCTCCAGGGGACTGGCAAGCTCGGCAGGCGTTTCCGTTTACTCCCCGGAAAGGGCGTTTCAGGCTTTGGAAACACCCGGCATCACAAGCCTGCAGATTCCCGGAAACGTGCTGGACAGGAGGTTCCTGGATCGTGGGGTACTGGAGAGGGCGCGAGAGCTCCGGGTGCGGGTCACGATCCGTTCGGTCTTCCTTCAGGGATTGCTGCTGATACCGGCCCACAGGTTGCCGCGGCGGATGGAGCATGCCAAGCCCTTGGTCTCCAGATTCCAGAGCATGGCCGACGAGGCGGGCTTGCCCTGGTCTGCGGCAGCCTTGGCGTACGCAAGGCAAAGTTATCCAGATGCGTCCATACTCATCGGGGTGGACACCGCGGAGCAACTGCGAACCAATACCCGGGATTTCAAACTGGAAACGCCTCCGGGCTTCCTTGACAGCTTCAAGGACGCCTTTGCCGAAGTTCATGAGTCGATAGTGGACCCCCGCCTCTGGCCCAATGCCTGAGAAAACATGAGAATGTAATGGACGAGACCACCAAAGCCATACTCAAGAGTTCCCTGCCCTTGTTAATGGGTGAGAAACCTTTTGACCTGGAAACAGCTCCCTGGCCCAGCACGTCCTCAAGAGTGGTGGAGGTGCCCTGGGCGGCATCCGTCATCGGGAGGCATCAGCCCTCGAGGCTGTTCGATATCGGCCTGAGCCTGGCCAGCCTGGACTACCTCGGTGTGCTGCTCGAATTCGAGGGCCTCCCCGGAAGGACCCTGGATGGCGTGGACATCATCTCGCCGCAACGGGTTGCAAGCCGTTATCCTGAAGAGTGGAGAGACAAGATTCTCTCCCTTCCTGTTCGGGTGGGGGATGTCCGCGAATTGGATGTGTCCGGGGAACCTTTTGACATGGTGACCTGTATCTCTGTGATAGAGCACATCGGGTTTGACAAGGCCTCGCATGACAACCCCAAGAGCGCCTTTGAGCGGCCGACAACCGTCCAGGAGGTTGCTCTCGAACGCAGCCAGGAGATAGACCACGAGGTCATGGGCGTGATCCACGGACTCCTTGCGGAGGGAGGGGTGTTGGTTCTTTCGGCGCCCATGGGCAGGGGCGGGCCGGTCCTCCTCCGGGACAGCCTGGGCTATTACTGCGCCCAGTGGGAATATTCCCCGGAACGCTGGGAATCTCTTGTTAATGCGGATAATTTTTCACTCGTTGAGGAGCGGTTTTATTTCGTCGGCGAGGATCTCATCTGGCGCATGGCGAAGGATCCGGGTGACCTGTCCGAGCTGGACTGCGTTTCACTGAGTCATTCCCGGGGTGTGGGCATGGCGATGCTCAAGAAGATCTGAGAATACATACGCCCCAGGGCTGGCCCTCTTCCGCAGTGGGGCTTCCCCCTTCAGTTGCCCACTGTGCCGGGGAATACTTGGCTCATGCGGCCCAAGAGTGATTTTGAAGTTTACTACACCCATGATTATAAAAACCCGAGATACTACCATGATAGACTAACTGCCTGGCCATGTGAGCTGCGAGCCGGCAGAAGTTCACGGGTTAATTGGAACAAAATTTGCAATAACTCCGGACAGGAATTTTGTGCTTTTTGGGGGACCTAACACCAAAATGGCCGCTACCGGCTGGCTTTGATGATAATTGTTCAAGATGTCGCAGGAGAAATCATCGGTGGAGCCGTGGTGTTCGGAATTGTCCAGGGAAGTCGGTAAAAATCAACGGACTGATAGGCACATGAAACTAGCATTACATGGGGGGAAACCGATCCGCGTAACCCCTCTCCCCGAACGCGGTACTCTGTCAAAAGAAGATGTCAGAGACGTGACCGCACTTTTGCAAGAATCCTTAAAAGCTCAGTGCATGCCCGGATATGGCGGGGCGAAGGAAGTGGAATTCTGCCAAGCCTTTGCCACGATGATGGGAGGAGGGTTCGTTGACGGCGTCAGTTCCGGTTCCATGGCGGGCATGGCCGCCCTTGTCGGCGTTGGCGTGGAGCCTTTTGGCGACATCATTGTCCCCCCCATGACAGATGCCGGCCCTGTTATGGCGTGCATTTTTTTAGGATGCGTTCCGATCCCCGCTGACGGCGAAACCAGAAGCTTTAATGTTACTGCCGAAGGCATAGCCGAGCGGTTGACCAAAAGAACCCGAGCCATCATGGTCGCCCATATTCCCGGTGAGCCCGCTGAAATGGAAAAAATAATGCAGCTTGCCGATGCGGAGCAAATTCCTGTTGTTGAAGATTGCTCGCAAGCCCATGGAGCAACATACGATGGGAAACCCGTAGGCACTTTCGGCAAAGCAGCCTTTTTTTCCACCATGTTCACCAAGCAGTTATGCACAGGAGGCCAGGGGGGGGTGCTTTATACAAAAGATCGCGCAGTGTATGAGCGTGCAAAAATGTTTGCCAATCGCGGCAAACCCTTCGATGTTTCGGCTGAATTACAGGATGATCGAATCCTCGCGGGAATAAACGCCAACATGGATGAACTGGCAGCAACCTTGGGGTTATCGCAATTGCGCAATCTCAAAGAAAAGGTGCAAAGAAGACAGGATCTCAAGGAGCAACTCAAACAAGAGATCGCAGACCTTAAAAGTGTCCGGTTGGGATGGGAGCCTGCCAAGGCCCTTTCTTCGCCATGGTTCCTGCGCCTTCGAATTGATACCGGGCGACTGGGGGGCGGCAAAGAGCATTTTTGCAAGGCTCTGACGGCAGAAGGCTACAGGGCCTCGCCACATCTTCCAATGATGCCATCCATGCAGACATGGTATACAACAAGAACCACACTCGGTTCTTCCGGGTTCCCCTGGACCTCGGCGGAATACAATGGACCTGAAGCGCCGGAGTACCCTATTCCGAAAACCGTCAAAGCGGAGCATGATCATTTTCGCATTGGTTTTCATGAGAATTGGAGTGATGAGGATATGTCCCTGCTGGCCTGCGCGCTCCACAAGGTGGAAACTGCATATCTAATTAAATAGGCAAAGTTTTGATGCGATATTCATGCAATGGCATCCCTTCAGCATGCAAAACGCACGGCGTCAGCCATGGCCAAGCTGTGCTGCTTAAAGCGGATATCCGCCCCTTCGGGATATTCTCCTCGATGTTTAATGAAGCGGTTGTTCAAACGTGCATCAATACCCTTTGCCAACCTATCGGCATGAATCATGGCACATTGATGATCAGCGCGGGATCGCCAAGCCCTCGCAACACGGAGACTCCCTACGACCCGGCTAACACGCCCCGCGGGATGGGGGTATTACCCGAGTTCGTGCGAACCCTGCCCGGCGAAAGACGCAGCTTTCATTCCTTCGATTCATACGCTGCGCTTCAATCCTGTCCGGTTAATTCACCAATGCCAACAACATGTAACTCATTTTGATCTTTGACATTATATCTGGCGGATTAAAGATGGCCTCAAGATTCGTACGCTTGAATACGTTCAGTTGCAGCCGCCGCATCATCTCCTGGATTGACCAGCCGATCCTTGAAGTGAACTTCAAAAACGCGGCCAGCAGGTACATGATCATTATGTATAGCTCTTTGATAATATTGAGTTTCTCGTGGTGCCCACGAAACGCATGATCTTCAGGTTCTGTTTGATCAACCGGAAGAGTATTACTGGGAGCACAAAATGTTTAACATTTTGTAGCTCGAAGGCATAAGGACGGGCCCGACAAAGGCGGGAACAGGCGGCGAAGCCGCCGGAGCGCGGTGTTCATTATTTTGCGCTCCAGGTAATATCTCTATTTACCAGCGTTCCTTGTAGATTTCCGCGTCGATTCTTGCAGAGAGCGTGAAATGGTTAGTCTGATAGACGTAATGCTCGCCAGTCTTGACGTCCCGGTAACCCATGCGCCGGAGTTTGAACGGCTTGCCATCACTCACGACCTGAATGATCTGGTCCGAGGTGGTGCCCAGTTTTTTTACGACTGGCCTGAGCCTGGGCGATTTTGGATTCGTGCTTTCTTGCGTCGGTAATTTCCAGGCAGGACGGGAAGTGCCCATCGTGGTCCAACAGTGCGTGAAGCTTGATTTCGCCACGCTCCTTACGGAATGGAGCCCATGGGAACTGTTCAAGGCCGAGCTTGATAGTCGAGGCGTAGAGGCTGAAGAACTTGTTCTTGAAACGGAATCCGTGAACGGGCGAAACGCCTTGGTATCGCCTGAACATTGCGCAGAACAGGATCTGAAAAAATTCCGCTGGCTTGTTGCTGTTGGCGTCGGCAAAAGTGGAACGGGCCACGGACTTCACATCCAGATGGAAAAGCTTCCGGGTGTTTCCAGCCAGGTTGCGGGGACCGTCGCGCATGGAATGACGGGCCGCCGGATGAATGAACGAGAGACAGACAAACTGATTCCATTGAGTGAAAACACGGGTTTGTTGTTCAGTCGTATGCTCGCATTCGACTTGCGTAAAAGCATGTCCCGGAATCGGGCATAGCGACTGGAAAGGATTGTATTATGGTGGGTCACTTCCAAGTTCTCCTTTTGTGTAAATCTATTAGGCACGATCTTCATGACACAAATCCTGGAGAATCTGGACGTTGTTAAATCACGCTAACCGGACATGATTGACTCCGCATCAACGGATGCGCAACCGTGTGGAATTGGACGCGGTTCACCCGAGTCACTCCAAGAGCGTGGGCATGGCGGTTTTGCGCATAACCTATAGATGAACACAGGGTGAGAGTGTGTCAGTAGAATGGAAACGAAACCTTCCACTTAAAGTGCGCATGAAAATAGCCTTCAGGGACAATTGGCTGCGTTACGTGACAAACCCGGTGCAAGTGTTTCGAAGACGGCACGGCCTGGCTGATCGGGATATTTTCAAGCAAATCAAAATCCAGACCAACTACACCTGCACTCGGAAATGCCACTTTTGCCATTACGGACAGACGCCTAAGCCCATACCGCAAACAATGCCCACGGAGGTTTTCAAATCCATTGTGGATTCATTGGCTCGCATCAACTACACAGGCAGTGTCGGCATATTCGAAATCAACGAGCCGTTCTCGGAAAAAAGAATTGTGGAGTTCCATGCCTTCGCCCGCAAGAGACTCCCCAGATGCTGGCTCTACCTCGCTTCCAATGGTGATCTTTTCAAAAAGGAATTGGTGGAAGAGCTGTTTGAAAACGGACTGAACATTCTCTACCTTAACTCCTACGACAAAGAGGCCGTTGCAAGAAATCTGGAATATATTAGTTCACTCAGACCTGAGCACCAGGCAATGACGCACCACATGAACCGGACCTATCAGGATGATTGGGAATCCCGCGCAGGGAATATAGCCGCATATTACAAAGGGTTTATCAACGCACCTTGCGATATTGTCTACAATCTCTGCTATATAAAGCCTTCAGGCTCTGTGCACCCGTGCATCAACGATTTTCATGACAAAGTGATTGTCGGCAACGTCAACGACAAAGAACTCATGGACATATGGTACGGACCGGAAATGCGTCAACTGCGTCAGGACCTCAACAATGGCAATCGAAAATGCAATTCTCTGTGCTCCCAATGTGACTATCCTGGATACCGTAGCATGCCGAAGGTCCCAGTGAAATGGCGCTTCAACAACCTCTTTCGCTAACAATAAGAAAAACAATATGTCAGACACCACCGCCGGAACATTATACGAAAAGTACTATGGAAGCTCTGCAAGCTTCTTCAAGTATCCCAATGAATTCATTGTCAAAGGGTTCTACTCCTTTATCGCCCGGGACTCGCATGCCGCCCCTTCGGTTTCCACTGGACGAGCATTGGACTTTGCCTATGGCAGCGGCTCGAATTCCATTTTTCTGATGCAGCAGGGGTACGAAACCCATGGAGTGGAAGTGGCCTCCAGCGCGCACAAACTCCTGATCGAGAACCTTCGCTGGCATGGCCTGCCTGAAGAACTGGCGGCTCCATTCGTGACTATTGATGAAACATGGGAACAACTCCCTTATGAGGAAAATTTTTTCAATCTCGCCATCGCCAATCACGTTCTTTACTACTACTACACCCCGGAAGCATGGGCTCATGTCACTGCCGAACTTTTCCGGTGTCTGGCCCCGGGGGGGATGCTCCTTCTTTCTCTCATGGCACCGAAACACCCCACGTGCATCGAAGCTATTCCCTTGGGCGACGGGATATATCAAACCCCCCGGGGAGCTTTGGCGGGACAAATATTCCGTGGCATACAGTCCCTTGACGAAGTACAGGCCATGCTTCCAGGCTTTGAAGAGGTCTCACGTGGACGCATGCAAGAAGAATGGCAGGGCCACGGCGGGCAGGACATCTGGCTGTATTGCGCCAGAAAGCCAATAGCCGATTAAAAAACGAGAACGATTCATGACGACACATCGTCTCAACGAACACGACTTCGGCATGCAGGAGCGGGCATTTCTCTCCAAGGCCGCTGACGAATATTTCGAGAGGAACTATTCGCTTGAAAACGAACGGGAAAAGCTTAAGGAGGACAAGATAGTCCGTCTTCATGAGTCCCTGCCCCTGGCTTCGCCGAAACGAATGCTTGAAATCGGCTGTCTGACGGGTTTTCGATGCGAACTCTTTCGTCGCAAGTTCGGGGCAGAGGCCCATGGCGTCGATCCGTCCGGCAAAGCCATCAAGCAAGGGCAAAAACTATATCCGGATATTCAGCTCTATGTTGGAGTCGTGACTCAGTTGCCGCAATTCGCCGAACCGTTTGATTGCGTTGTACTGGGCAATTTCCTCTATTGGGTGGACAGACAGAGCTTGTTCAATGCAGCTGCGGCGATTGATTCAGTACTGAAAGACAAAGGCGTTCTTTATATCATAGACTTCGACATGGCCTACCCTCATAAAAGAGCGTACCATCATCAGGCAGGTCTATACACTTACAAGATGCCTCATTTTAAAATGTTTGATTGGCATCCACATTACTACATTGTGCACCAGACATATTATCTGGACTCCGACCACACATTTGAACTTCCACGGCATGACTGCACGCAGATTACTGTTTTCCGCAAAGATAGCGACCAGGGATTTGCACAAGCCCCTGGAAAAGAAGCTAGGGAGTAATGTATTTGAACATCTTGTCATAGAAATATCGAGACTATGCAATGTCCATTGAAGATGGTGCACGACAGACAGGTCCAATGTCGCAGGCAAGACCAGGGGGAACTTCATGTCGCCAGCGGTTCTGAATAAAGCCCTTGACTACATGCATGGAAATAGAATCTTTTCTCCCGAAGCCCTCCTCCTTCTCCACAATTGGGGCGAGCCGTTCCTGCATCCACAATTTGAATCCATCGCCCAAGTTCTTGCCCAACGCGACAACCCATTTGTGGTCAGCAGCAACATGTCCGCGAGCTTCGGCGCAAGCTGTCGAAAAGGCGCAAGTCCGCAACAATGAACGTCTTGAATCCATTATTTAGCCAACAGATATATATCATTTGTGCTGGACCGTGGACGAGCCTCGTGACAGGGAATTCATACATCAGTATTTTTCTCGAAACAATCCGGTTGGAGTACGGATGAATGATGTGTTGGCTATTCTGGAAGCCACCCCTGAAATTCAGGATAGCAATGACGACATAATCCGCGACCAAGGGGACATGGCAAGTTTGAATAATGACGCCAAGGCAACCAAGAGAAAGCACCATGACGTTGATGAAACGGAATGGATCGGACATCACCATGTTTAAAATCAAACAGTGTTCTTGCACCAAAGATGACTACACATTCAAGAAAAGTCGTAATGACTGTTCACAGATAACCGTACTCAGGATGGATATGGATGCTCCTTTTCAGTTGGAAAATCCATTTTCCTGCGACTAACGATTTTCATTTTCCTGGAGAGGGAATTGTCCCATGTATGATCACGTAGTCATCGAAATTTCTGGAAAGTGCAACGCCAGATGCAAGTGGTGTGTTACGGGCCGCAGAAACAGGGTCAAAGATCCCCTGCCCGGCGTGTTCATGGAACCGGATATGCTGGCCAGGTCCATCGATCACATGCGCGACACCGGGATAATGTCCGAGGATGCGGTCATCTTCCTGTACAACTGGGGCGAACCCTTTCTGCATCCCCGTTTCAAGGACATCGTCAAAATCTTGACCAGCAAAGGGCATGAGTTCGTGATCAGCTCGAACCTCTCCCGCTGGGTGCCGTTCGAGGGAAATGCCCTGCACAAGCTTCGGGCGGTGGTCATCTCCATGCCCGGCTTCAGTCAGGATTCCTATAACCGGATTCACGGCTTCTCCTTTGAGCTTATCAAGAACAATATCAAGGAGATGCTGGAGAATTATCGGGCCTGCGGATTCACGGGCAAGGTGCAGATCAAGTCCCATGTCTACCAGTTCAACGTGGATGAGTTGCAACAGCTCTTGGCCTTTGCCAGGGAGCATGACATAGGCGTTCAGCCGACCTATGCCAGCTTTGCCGACTTGAAATTGTTCATGCGCTACCTGGGAAATGAAATGGATGTGGAAGAGCTTGGGCATGCGGCCAGGGATCTGTTCCTGAATCAGCTCGCCAGGCATGCGGGAAGCATGCCTGAGGATTATGAATGCCCCTATTACAATGCGCTGATCCTGGACGAGCATGCCAACATTGTCACCTGCTGCATGGTCACCAAGGAGATGGACGATTTCGTCATCGGCAATCTCTTCGACATAGCGCCGGAAGATATCGATACCCTCAAAAGGTCGCAGCAGGTGTGCACCAGGTGCATGGAGCTGGAGATTCCCTATCTGATCGAAAACAGAGGGTATCCGACCTTTCTGGATGAGATGGATATCTCCTTTCCGCGCATGCCCGGGGAGCGTGAGATATGGCTCTGGGGAGCCGGCAGGATGGCCAGGGAGCTGTGCGAACGGCTGCCGCTGAAGAACCGGGACCGGATACGCTACATCAAGGACGCCCTCTCATCCGTGGATCCGGATATCCACAACGAACAGCTGGTCTCCCCGGAAGATCTGGAACGAGAGGACAAACCATACGTTGTTGTGGCCAATGAATACATCCGGCCATCGGTGGCCCGGCTTGAGGAGCTGGGCTACCGGTACGACGAAGACTACGTGGTGGCGAACATCGTTTCCAGGGGATGACGAAGTGGAAAGGATGAGTCGTGGCCTGGACGATGTGGAGGCCTGCATCTGCACCTTCAACGAGGAGTGCAACATCGATGCATGCATAGCGGCCATTGCCCGGGGTGGAGTCAGGTCTATCACCGTGGTGGACGGTGGTTCGGATGACAGGACTGTTCGACTTGCCGAACAGGCGGGCGCCAGGGTGCTCGTCTCGCCAAAGGGACTGGCCAGCCAGCGTCAGCTTGCCGTGGATAACTGCGCTGCCGGATATATCCTGTTCGTGGATGCGGATGACCGACTGGACGAGGGGTGTGTGGCAACGCTTTTGCAAGAGATGGAACGGGACGGTTACGACGCCCTGCAGGCCCGCACCAGGGTCCTGGAGCCCGGCACATACTGGCAGAAGGGGATGGACGCACTCCTTCGGTATTGTCTCTGCGTTCCCGGCCCGGGCAATATGGTCGGGCGCCCCGCCTTGTACAGGACTTCGGCCCTGCGCGAGGTGGGGATGGATACGAGTTTTGACGGAAAGGGCAACGAGGATGCGGCCCTGGCCATCCGGATGGAACAGGCGGGGTACGTGCAGGGAGTGGGAAGCGGAATAAACTATCGCAAACATCCCGCCACATTTGCCGAGAACCATGCCGCCTGGAAGAAATACGGAGCGGGCGACGCCCAACTCCTCCGGAGGTTTCCTGAGAAACGATGGAACGTGCTGGCTCACCTGCTGTTCCGCTACCCGGTGCGTCGCAGCCTGGTCCTCGTCTTTCGCGGCAAACCGCATCTGATCGGCTATACCATCTGTTCCGGACTGTTCCGATTTTTTGCTCTCTGCCGGAGTCTGGTCATGAGACGGAAGGAACACGGCCCAAACGATTGAAAGGGGCGTAAGCAAGGATGTCGAACATGGACTCAGACCGGCAAGAAAGCATGCTGATGCAGGAGAGGGCACGGAAACGTATCCCCGGTATGACGCATCTTCTGTCCAAACGGCCTGACCAGTTCTCCATGGGAGTCTGGCCGGGATATTACAGCAAGGCCGCGGGTGCGACCATCTGGGATCTGGATGGAAACGAGTATCTGGACATGAGCATCGGCGGCATCGGCGCGACCATTCTGGGATACGCGGACCCGACTGTTGACGGAGCGGTCTGCCGCGCGATCCGGGACGGCGTTGCCTGCAGCCTGAACTGCCCTGAAGAGGTGATCTTGGCCGAACGGCTGTGCGAGCTCCACCCCTGGGCGGACAAGGTCCGGCTCGCCAGGTCCGGAGGGGAGGCCATGGCCGTGGCCGTGCGGATTGCCCGGGCCGCAACGGGCAGACATAAGGTGGCCTTCTGCGGTTACCACGGTTGGCATGACTGGTATCTGGCCGCCAATCTCGGGGGAGATCACCTGAACGGCCACCTTCTGACCGGCTTGGATCCGGCCGGTGTGTGCCCGGGACTGGAGGGCACCGCGCTTCCCTTCCGCTACAACCATCCGAAGGAGCTGGAATGCATCGTGGATGCATACGGTCATGAGCTTGCCGCCGTGGTCATGGAGCCCATTCGAAATCAGGCTCCTGAACCTTATTTTTTGCAGGCTGTTAGGGAGTTGACGGATCGGGCCGGAGCTGTTTTGATTTTTGACGAGATCTCGGTGGGGTTCCGGATGACGCTCGGAGGTGCGCACCTGGAGCTGTCCGATGTGCGGCCGGATATGGCCGCGTTCGCCAAAGCCCTTGGCAATGGTTACGCCATTGCGGCTGTGGCGGGAAAGGACGAGGTGATGGGTGGAGCCCAGAAGACATTCATCAGCAGCACCAACTGGACGGAACGGGTCGGCCCTGTGGCGGCGTTGGCCACCATTGAAGAGCTTGACCGGATCAGACCCTTCGCAAGGATGGCCGAGCTCGGATCACTGGTTCGGGAGAGCTGGGAGCATGGTGCCGCCGAGCATGGTGTGGAAATCCACACCGCCGGCATTGATCCCATGTGCCATTTTACCTTTGACAGGGAACATCCGGCGGCAAAGGCCCTGTTTGTGCAAGAGATGCTGGGGCAGGGCATTCTGGCTTCCAACCTGTTCTACGCCACAGCGGCCCACACCCGGGACCATGTGGAGCGTTATGCCCGGGCCACGGACAGGAGTTTCGGCAGGATCGCCAAGGCCATGGAGAAGGGAACTTTGGAAAAGGAGCTTGCGGGCAAGCCCGCGGCGGCGACTTTCGCCAGGCTGGCATAGGCGCGGCCCTTGTTTAGGGAAGCACAACATAATTATCCGCTGGCTTTGTCGCTGCGGAAAAGGCAAATCCTCGTGTATGTCTAACTACACGTCGGCCTTGCCTTTTCCTTGCTCCTCGCCAGCGAACAATTCTATAATACTTCCGGAGAATGTGATTGATCAGCATTTCCTTAGAGCATTTAACGCTTGAAATGCTCTAGTCCCAGATGAACATGGAAAGAAATGGACACGGTCAGGGAGTGGATGAGCCATGCAGGGAAACGACCTTTTGATAACCGGGGTGTCAGGCATGTTGGGCGCCAACCTTGCACTGGACCTTCGGGAGACACGGAAGGTGGTGGGAGTCTACCATTCCCGGCCCGTCCGCCTCGAGGGCGTGGACGTGCATCCCATGGACTTGGCCATTCCGGGGGAAGCGGAACGCATCCTTCAGAGGTTCAGGCCCGAAACGGTGATCCACTGTGCGGCTCTGACCAATGTCGATTTCTGTGAGGAGAATCCCGACAGGGCCATGGAGGTCAATGCCCGGGCCACGGAACGCATGGCCCGGGCCTGCCGGGTCATCGGCGCCAGGCTGGTCTATATTTCCACTGACGCGGTGTTTTCCGGCCGAACAGGAGGATACACCGAGGCGGACGAACCTGAACCGGCCAATGCATATGGGCACAGCAAGCTTGTTGGTGAGCGCCTGGCCCTGGAATCCTGGGAGCGGACCCTGGTCCTGCGCACGAACATTTTTGGTCTGGGACTGAGGGAAGGGCATGGCTTGGCTGAGTGGATGCTCTCCAAGGCCAGGCAAGGCAGCCCGTTTACCGGCTTCACCGACTCGGTGTTCGCCCCGGTGCTGGTCAATGCGTTGGGGCGTATTGCCCTGGCCTTGCTGGAGCAGGGGCGGACCGGCATATGGCATGCGGCGGGAGAGCCGGCACTGAGCAAGTACGAATTCGCCCGCGGACTGTTGCGCCGTTTCGGACTGGACATGAACCTTGCCCAGGCCGGCAGTGTGTCGGATGTGGCCTTTCGGGCCAAACGCCCCCTCAATTCCTTTCTGGACGGGAGCCGGTTGAGGGCCGCACTGCCGGAAGAGCATTCCCTGGGAATGGAGCAGGCCTTGGAAGAGCTTCACAAGCTCCATGACAGCGGACGGGACAGGGAACTCAAGGCTGCGGGGGGCATTAAGCCGTAATAAACTATAGGGAGTGGAGCATGAGCGTGATCAATATAGGTGGCCGCCAGGTCGGGCCGGGGCATCCCACCTATTTCATAGCGGACATCGCCGCCAACCATGACGGTGACTTTGATCGGGTCGTCAAGCTGATCCGGCTGGCCAAGGAGGCAGGGGCGGACGCTGCGAAATTCCAGAATTTTTCCGCGCCAAAGATCGTTTCCCGCTATGGATTCGACAACCTCGGGGGACAGGTTTCGCATCAGGCGGGCTGGAAGAAGTCCGTGTTCGAGGTGTACCAGGATGCATCCATTCCAGGCAGTTGGACGCGGGATCTGAGAAAGGCATGCGATGAGGTGGGCATCGAATATCTTTCAACGCCCTATGATTTCCAGGCCGTTGACTTGTTGGACCCTCATGTACCGGCGTTCAAGATCGGTTCCGGCGACATCACCTGGGGGGAGATGCTGGCCTATATCGCACGCAAGGGAAAGCCTGTGCTTCTGGCCACCGGAGCCTCGGATATCGGCGAGGTCACCCGCGCGGTGAACCGCATTCTCGAACATAACCCCGAGCTCGTGCTCATGCAGTGCAACACCAATTATACCGGCAGCATCGACAATTTCCAGCATATCCATCTCAACGTGCTCAAGAGTTACGGGGTCATGTTTCCGGATGTCGTGCTCGGCCTGTCGGACCACACTCCCGGCCATGCGACGGTGATGGGCGCCGTGGCATTGGGAGCGGCGGTGGTGGAGAAACATTTTACAGACGACAACTCCCGCGAAGGTCCTGATCATGGTTTCTCCATGTCTCCGGACGCCTGGCGGGAGATGGTGGACCGGGTTCGCGAGCTGGAACGAGCCATGGGACACGCCCAGAAGAGGATCGAGGGCAACGAAGGCGAGACTGTGGTCGTCCAGCGGCGTTGCGTGCGGGCGGCCAGGGATATCGCCCCTGGCGAGGTGCTGCGGCGTGAGGATCTCAAGGTGTTGCGCCCCGCCCCCCGGGATGGAATCTGCCCCTGGGATGTGGATCGGGTGGTGGGCATGCGTTCCACAGCCTCGATTTCCCAGGGCGAACACCTGAGATGGTGTGTCCTGGGAGATAGGGAAACCGGGGCCTGATCCGGGCGGAATCATGAAAATCGCATACCTGAGCGAAGGCTGCACGATACATGACCGGCGTTTTCTGGACCTGTTCGAGCACGCGGGGCATGAAACCGTTCATCTGGCACTGTTCGGGAAACCCTGTAAAAGTGATTCCCCGGATCGAGCCGAGAATCGGTGGGCTCCCCAGGGCTGCGCCACGGGTAATCCCGGCCCGATGGACGTGATATCCCGCATGCCGTGGCTGCAACATGAGCTTGACAGCTTCGGGCCCCGGGTGCTCGTGGCCGGGCCCGTGTATACCGCCGCCTTTGCGGCGGCGCATCTGGATGCGGGACCTGTGGTGGCCGTGTCCTGGGGATCGGATCTCCTGCTCCATGCCGCCCGGGACCCGGAGCTCAGATGGGCGGCCGCCTGGACGCTGTGCCGAGCGGAAAGGGTCTTGGCCGATGCCCAGGTTGTTGCCGAAACGGCAATGGAGGTGGGGGGGATCGACCGGGGCAGAATAACCGTTGCCCCTTGGGGGGTGGAGCTGGGCCGGCACGATGGGTGCGGCCTGCAAAACCGGGGCAAGGCCCTCAGGGATGCGCTTGGACTGGGGAAGAATGATCTCCTGGTCTTCACCAACCGGGCCTGGTCTCCATTGTACAGGCCCATGGTGGTGTTGCATGCCTTTGCCGAAGCCCTGGCAAAACAGCCCGGGTTGTATCTGTATATGGCGGGGCAGGGGGATATGGCCGCTGAAATCAGGGCACTGGCCGAGGAGCTGGATATCATGGACAGGGTGCGCTTTCCGGGGTGGTTGTCCCAGGAGGAGATGGCTGCCGGCTATTCGGCCGCGGACCTCTATCTGAGTTGTTCGTCCTCGGACGGGAGTTCCATCTCCCTGCTGCAGGCCATGGCCTCCTCAACGCCTTGCGTGGTGAGCGACATTCCCGGCAACCGGGAGTGGGTGGAGCACGGGGTGTCGGGTTTTTTTGCCCCGGTGGATGATGTTGGCGCCACCTCGGCCGCGATACAGCGCCTGGCGGAGATGCCGGCCAAGGAACGTGAAAGAATGGGAGAAAGAGCCCTTTCCGTTGCCAGGCTGCGGGCGGACTGGATAAGGAACGGGCGCACCATCCTGCAAGCCGTGGAGCAGACCGCCCGGGGCGGGGAGGCCGCGGTATGAGGATCGTTGCGGTGGTTCAGGCCCGGATGGGATCCTCCCGGTTGCCGGGCAAGGTGCTCGCCACGATCGGCGGGCATCCGATGATCCGGCATGTCCTGTTCCGGGCGAGTCAGAGCATGGCGGACGCCATCGTTCTGGCCACCTCCACCCATAAGGAGGATGACGCCCTGGCCAAGGCTGTTGAGAGCATGGGCTTTCAGGTTGTTCGTGGAAGCCTGGAGGATGTCCTTGATCGTTTTCACAAGACTGCTGTGGCTACAAGTGCGGATGTGGTGGTCCGCTTGACCGGGGACTGCCCCCTGGTGGATCCGGAGCAGATAGACCGTTGTATAGGGATGTTTCGAACAGGGAACTATGACTATGTGAGCAATGCCTATCCGAAGGCGACATTTCCCGACGGACTGGACACCGAAGTGATGTCGGCAAAGGTGCTGGAGCTGGCCTGGAGGGAGGCGGACAAACCATCCGAACGGGAGCACGTTACCTCGTTCATATGGAACAGGCCCGAGCGGTTTCGGCTGGGGTCGGTACACAGCCCCCAGGATTTCTCCCATCTGCGCTGGACAGTCGATGAATCGCGGGATCTCGTTTTTGTCCGCGAGCTGTACTCCATGTTGGATCCGGATACGGCCCGGATGGCCGATGTGCTGGAACTGTTGAAACGTAATCCCGATCTCCTTGAGATCAACAGGGAAATAGAACGCAACGAGGG
Organism: Desulfovibrionaceae bacterium; assembly: GCA_963674665.2. Classification (GTDB taxonomy): domain Bacteria; phylum Desulfobacterota; class Desulfovibrionia; order Desulfovibrionales; family Desulfovibrionaceae. Next base: position 264,072 of record CAXXPL010000009.1, read on the forward strand.
ATACCGCAGATCATTGGCGCAAGATGTGGAAAACGGATGCCCATAAGAAAGCACTGAATAATTGCCCGCTGGCTTTGTTGCCGCGGAAAAGGCAAATCCTCGTGTATTTCTAGATACACGTCGGCCTTGCCTTTTTCTTGCGCCTCGCCAGCGAACAATTCCACAGCACTACCGAAAAATGTGATTAATCAGCGTTTCCATAAGTCTCGGATGTGTCCCGATTCCTCCCATATGGCAGGGATGTGGTCGGAAACAAACCAAGCTCTGAAGAGAGAGTTGACATGCAATATGGATCTCGGCTGCGTGTGTTATTCGTTCAGGAAAGTCCCGATATCCGGGCAACGGTTCTCGCTTCCATGCTCAAGAGGAAAGGACACCATGCGGAGCTGGCATATCTGGAAGGGGAGGATGCCCCCTGGCTTGCGGACGTTTTTTCCAGGTCCATCCGCCTTGATTCCCCCCGGGCGGTGTGGGACTTGGCAAGGCAATACGACCTGTTGATGCTGCGGAGTCCCTCCGGCCCTCTGGGAGCCTTTGCCTTGGCATCAGGAACGCCCTATGTCCAGGATGCGGTACGCGTTGCCGGCGTGGAAGCCCCAGGTCTGCTCGAGTTGCAGGCAAATCTGGGAGCAGGGGCGCGAATCTTCGACTGCGGGGAGACCCGGGAAGCCTATGGCCAGGCACGGGGGCTTGCCGCAGGTCTGGAGGTCCCCCATGGCCTGCTTCGCTGGCACCTGCCGGAGAGGCTGACCAAGAGGAGTTCCAAATCCGACGGAGTGCTGCGCGCGGCGATACTCGGATCCTTTGGTTCGGGCGGTGGGAGGAGGTTCATCAAGTTGCTCCCGGCGCTGACTGCCCTGGGCATGCAAGTCAATATCTATTCCTGGAACCACAGGAAGGAATACGAGGAGCTGTTCACACGGTTTCCCAACGTCATCTTGCACAGGCCCATGTCCATCCGGAAGCTGACACAGGAACTATCCGGGAATGATTTCGGCATTCCCATCGACGGAGTGAAGCATTTCAGCCAGCAGTCCGATGGCCTGTTCTCGCATGACGCGGGCATATTGCTGGCCGCCAATCTGCCGCTGCTTGTTCCGGGAGATGCTCCCTTCACCGGGAACATGGAAACGTCACCCGCGGGAACCCTCCAGTCCGGCCGGGATATGGCGACAGCCGTGAATGACTGTCTGGAAGCGGGGCGCCAATATGAAGTGCGAAATTTCGCCAGGTTGCTGGATCCGCTGGTGGATCCCCTGGCGTCGGTGTGCATGGATGCCCTTTCCGGCTCCAAGGAGAGCGGAGACAGCGGACCGCACGTGTATACGGGAAAAAGCATCACCAGCCAGATGCTTTCCTGCGAGGGAAGGGAGAGGGATCCGGAAGAGGAACCGGATTGGGAGCTGTACTCGCTCCGTACCAGAAGGAGGCTCTCCCTCGCACAGGGAGGCGAGGCGCAGGAAAGTCCAGCCGGTCTGGTTGCGGAGCTGGGCCGTCTGGCAGGATCAACCGACGTCAAAGATGCCGTTGAACTTGGATGCGGCCAGGGCTGGCGGGCGCGGCATCTTCAGGAAGAGCACGGGCTCATGGTCCTGGGTGTGGATGTTGTGGACAGGCTCGCCGCCACGGGCGTGAGGCTGCACAAGGGGGTCTATTGGGAACTGCCCTGTCCCGCGGACCTCGTCTATTCAGTGGACGCCATGCAGCTGATGAATGAAAGGCAGGTCTCCATGACCCTGCGGGAGGCGAGCGAGAGGAGCCCCCTTCTTTTCGTGGCCACGGCGGAAGTTCCCCGCACAACGCAGGAGGCTGAATACAAGGGCATATTCTGCTCCTCGAACTGGTGGCATACGCAGGTGTTGCGGCATTTCGCCCAGGTTTCCACCAGGAGCGAAGCCCCGGATCTGTGGCTGGAGTGCCGCAGGGACGTGCTGAACCCTGTCTGGCATGCGGAAAGGATGGACGGCTACAAGGGGTGGACCGAGGTGACCGGCGCGCCCGTCACCCTTTACCGCGAGATGTGGAATCGCCATGCCCGTTCCCTGCCCTGGCATGGCAGGGTCCTGTTCATCGGATCGAACAGTATTTGCCAGCAGTACTACAACAGGGAATTCTTCCAGTGCGAGGAGCTGCTGCATATCGATCCGGATCCGGCAAACAAGCCGGATGTGGTGACCATAGGCGAGAAGCTGGAAATGTTCGCTGACGGTTCCATCGACGGCGTGGCCTTTTTTGGAACTCCCTACGTGATGAACGACCCGGCGGCCTTCATGTCCGAGGCGTATCGCGTGCTCAAACCCGGCGGCATGACCTCGGGCGGCTTCAATGGCAACGGGGCGAGATGGGACGGCAAGCCATATACCCTGGGAGCGGTCAAAACGGTTTCCGAGCAATGGACCTTTGATCCGGGTTCGATCCTGGGCCTGATGGAAACCGGTTGGGACATGCGGTATTCGGCCAGGATGAACCGGGAGTACTATCTCACCACAGCAACCAAGCGTGTTTCTTTATGAAAACTTCCCAAGAATTGAAAGAGGCGGCCCTGGACATAGCCAATACAGCCTTTGCCTCTCCCATATGGGACAGGGCCTCTGGAAAATGGTTCCGTTGCCTTGAACTGGGGACGGATGAGGTGGAGCGGTCCGACCACCATTACTATGACCTCTGCAATCTCTACGGCATTGTGCGGGCCATGCGCGCCATCCCGGAACTCGAAGAATATCGGGAGCAGCTTGCGGCCGCGACAGGTTGGCTCTACTGGCTGGTGAAAAGGCGGGGGGTTCTGGGGTACGATACCCTTGAACTGCGCTCCAGGCAGGACATGTATTCCTTCGCCCTGGTGCCCGCGGCCCTGTGCGCGGGCTATGAGCTGCTGGGGCGGGAGGCGCTGCTGGATATGGCCATGAAATGTCTGGACAGATACCGCGAGCATTACCCCCCTGGGCAAGAGATCTGTGTCCAGGCGAGCAATCACCATATCCTCTCTCTATTGTCCGTATATGAACAGACCAGGGATATCTCCCTGCTGGATGCGGCGGTTCGGGAGGCGCGCTTCCTGTTGGACAGCTGCAGGTTCAAAGAGGGAGAGGCCAGGGGCATGTTCACGGACTTCCATAAGTCAACCGCGTTTTCCTGGCACTGCTATGGGACCTGGGCTCTGATGGAGCTCAATAGGTTCGCGCCCCGGGACGAGTATGTGGAAGCCGCGCGGAATTCGCTTGCCTGGTGGAGACGAGTCCAGCTGGAGGATGGTGGATTCTTTTTCTTTTTCGACACCAACAAATCAAGATGGTCGGACACCACGGTGTACTCCGTCCACCAGAAGGGCATGATGCTCCTGTCCGCCTGGGATATCAACACCGCATGTTCACAGGAATTCACTGGAATGATCACCAAGGGGATGAGCCTGTGCGACAGGCCCGAGTGGCGGTACGAATCCCCCCGGGGGTGGAGGTGCTGGAAGAGGAGCGACAAGCAGAGCACTGTTGTCTACTCGTATGAACTGGGCTGGGAAATTCTGGGGCACGCCAAGGGAGTGGAGCATTCCCGTAAGGAAACGGACACCGGGGGTCAGGCATGAAGATTCTGTTTTTCGCGGTCGATCCGGACGAACACTGCGCTGCGCTGGCCCGTGACCTGCGGTCCATGGGCAATACCCTGGGCCTGTTCGCCACTCCCGGGACCGTGCCTCCTTCAGGCATTTTTGACACGGTCGTGACGGATCCCGATGAGGCGGAACAAACCTTTGACCTGGCCTATGCCGTGTTCGATCCCTCCAAGCCCTTGCCCCGCCTTTCGGCATTGATGCTGGAGAGGACAGCCCTCCCCCTTGTGGTGGATGGCGCAAGGTTGCCCCTTGCCCACGACCTGCCTCGGGAGCAGTCCTGCTGGGAGCCGGTACTGGATAAGGCTGTCGCCTGCGTGGTCCGCGACACGCTGCAGCAACGCTTTTTCACGGCATCTTCCCGCCTCGCCGTCCTGATGACTGGCGACTACCTGCGGTTTTCATTTCTGCCCCGGATGGTGGCGACGGATATCGCCTGGCTCTTTGCCTCGCTTTTGGGAAAAACCTGGTTGGAACATCCTCCCTCCGGACTGATGCCACAGATTCTTGCAGCGCCCGGAGGAGACAGGCAGGCGGGCAGACAGGCGGGCGAGCTGCTGAAGGTGGATCCTCTATGCTACCCGGCCCTTCTCAGGCTGGGACTGCTGCAGGGGAGGCAGCCGGACGCGGCACACCAGAAGGTGCAGATGCTTGCTTCCCGTGCGGACAGGTTCTCCTGGTTGCATGAGATTTCCCTTCTGAAACATACCCAGGAAGGGACGCCTTTGCATTCTCAGCTCAAGGCGCTGAAACAGCATGTGTTCCCGCCACGATCAGAGCAGGGCGTCAAGCGGATTCTTCTGGTTGTCGTGTACAAGCAACGGGATTTCTTCCTGGATCTTCTGTTGCGATATCATCTGGAGCGATTGGGCTATGAGGTTGTCATGCGCCCCCTCGGCCATCAGATCAAGGCCAGTATCGTGGAGCTGGTTCCGGATGCCATAATCTGGGGGGCCAAGACCACACCGCATCAGGTCATGCTGGCACGGTTCGCCAAGGATAGGGGCATCATCTCGATCGTCCGCAGGGAAGAAGGGGTGATCTACAGGAAACTGTGGGACGAAAGAAGCAAGGATCTCAAATCGCTAACCTTGGGGGGAACTGATTACTCCCCCTTTGTGGAACTCGAGCTGGGCAGCAACTCCACCTTCAGGGAGGTCGTTTCCCAGGAGGGGCACATCCCGGCCAGCCGTTGTTTTGCCATAGGAGGGGGGCAGTTCGACAGCTATCTGGAACCTGCCATGGCCAATGTCGTGCGGGACAGGGAAAGCCTGTTCCAGGAGCTGGGGCTTGATCCGAAAAAGAAGCTTGTGGTCCTGGCCACAGCCTGGTCCTATGCCGACAGGGATCCAAAGACCGCGATTCCGGAAGCGAAATCATTGGGAAACAAGGGCCATGACATAGCGGCAAGGACGGTGGAGGCTTCCAGAACCGGGCGCAGGGAATGGACGGTGCTTATCGAGTCGTTCTGCAGGGATTATGCGGCGGAGTGGAACGTTCTGATAAAGGTGCATCCCGGTGAAAGGATCGAGGTGTACCTGGATCTTATCAAGGAAAAAAATCTGCCGATAAAGGCTATTCGTGGCGGGTACATGCGTGAGATACTACCGCATACGGACCTGCTGGTCCACGCCGGCTCCACCACCTCCCTGGAAGCGCATTGTCTCGGTGTTCCCACGATCGCCTACTGGATTGACACAGAATGTGATCACCCCTTGTATAAAATAACAGAATACGCCAATGAGTATGAACAATTCAAAATCATTTTCCAGAATTTGAAGTTCGGTGAGTCAAACCTGCTTCCGGGGGCGATGGATTTCGTCAAGCAAGGATTCTACGGGACCTATGACGGCCATGGGAGCAGGCGCGCCGCGGAGGCCATTGATGAACTCCTCTGCTTTGTGGAGCACAAGCCCTTCCGCTATCCTGAAGACACCCCGGCGCCCTATGCCGATCCCGCGGAGAACGAGTTAGGTACCCTTGTTACCCAGGACGAGGTCATCCAGTATTACACCAGGCTCAAGGTGGCCAAGCGCATCCAGGATGCTGGAGCACTTCAAGCGTAAAGTGCTCTAAAGAAGGATGAGCAGAGGTGGGGTCATCTCCAAAATCCCGCGAAAAGAGGCGGAAATGGACTGGACACCCCGCGAGCGCCACAGCTCCGCCCCCTCCCTGTCCAGGGGGGCGATGCAGACACTGATCCCCCGGCAGCATGGCCAGAACCGTTCGTCCGGCCCGTTGCCCGGAGAGGAATGGAAGCTGGCGTCCATATCCTGATACCCTGTCCAGGCGAGGTCATCCGAAAAGTTCGTGCTCTTTTCCTGATGCTTGAGCAGCCCCTGGCCAGAAAGGACATATAGGCAGGGGTAGGGGTGGCGCTGGTTGCGCCGCCAGGTTCCGAAGAAGAGGAGCCCCGGCGCGGAGTGCAGGGAGGCGTGGGCCGCCACCTGGAATCCGCTCTGGGCCGTGGTCACATCTTCCAGGAAGAGCTCCCCCTTTGCTGTAAAGAGCTTGGTGGCGCCGTCAAGGGCAAAGAGCACGCTGCCCGAAGGATGGGGCAGCACTCGGTACAGGCTCAGGGTGTTCAGCCCGACAGGTGTTCGCGTGCGCTCCGCCCGGTCTTTGAGCAGGCAGCCGGTCTCGTCCAGGACCTTGATGGTGAAGTGACGAAAATGGGCGTCGCCCACCAGAACCACGAGCCGGGAATCCAGGCAGCAGATGCAGTGGATGTGCTCGGCCTCGGACAGGGCGATATCCTCTATCCGCTCCCAGACGCGGCCATCCTCGGATGCGAACAATCCTCGCGGTTCGGTCCTGTGCTTGTCCCAGGGATCCTCGGCCATGAAGGCCACGGCTCCATCGCCGCTGGTGCACCAGGGGCCGATGCGGCCCATTATCTCGCCGGCCACTGTCCATTCTTGACCGTCTGATGAAACATACAGGGAGGCACTGCCTGTTTCCCGCTCCCCAAAAGCCGCGAGCAGGGTGTTCTTGTGGCACAGGAACCCCTGCAATTCGCCGGGAGGAGTGGGTATGGGGACGGCATCGGCAAGATGCGCCTCGGGGCGGAGCAGTTCTGTTCTGGGGATGCGGTGCAGGATATTGTTGTCCGCAAAGTACCAATACCGTGAATCACGGGCCGCATGCCTGCCAAGCAGCCTGTCTCCGGAGGGTATGGGATTGATAAGAATGGCTGCTGGAGGGGTGCTCATGAACGTTTGGCTCTTCTATGTGTTATGTGGATTTCAAGGTTTTCGGCTGCGATAACCTCCCGAAATCTCCAGGAAAAACATGGTGGAGTACAAGGATGGAGATTGCCTGTGCCAAATCTTCCCTAGCATTCGATGGATGCAAGCTCAAGGCTGGGACTGCCTTGGTGCGAGTGGGAAAGCGGGAGAGGTGAACGAATTGGTGACGTCATCATGAAAGCTCCAAGGGAGTTCAAATTATTGGAGTTCGATTTTTTGTCAGGATTCTTCAGCCTCAAATTCCGCTTCCAGTTTTTCCCATAGCCATTGGAGTTTATCAGGGATGGGGCCCATGGTCGAACGATAGTCACACATATCCCGGTAGCATTGCATAAGCAGCTTGAGCGCCTCATCCGCTTCCTTCACTCCTGCCAGGGCCTGACAGATGTACCAGCTAGAGCAATTTACGCTTGAAATGCTTGCTCAACGGCCGGCCAAGCCAGCCTACAAGCATTTCGCGGCAAGGATTTGCAGGCAAACCCTTGCAGAGCATTTAACCTTTTTCAAAGTTAAAATGCTCTAGCGTAACGTATTCGATATCACCGCCAACAGCCATAGCCGTGTCGATACGCTCCCAGGTCTCCTCCAGCTCGGCATGCGCCCGCCCTCAACTACACAATAATGCAAGGGATGGAAGCAGTAATTCCACTTAAAAAAACAGAGCTTCACTGCGGGAATATGATGAGTTCCTCTATGGAGTTCGTCATTTGGTGGAGAATGCGTTTCTCCATCTCAAGCAATGGCGAGGTATAGTAACGAGATATGCAAAGAATTCGGCGATATTCCTTATAGCTATTCAGAATCGTTGTATATTTCCATAGGTAAAAATTTCGTGACTACACTGTCTAGAGCATGTAAATTTTGAAAAAGTTCAAATGCTCTAGTCTAGCAAGTCATAATATAAGTCATCCATGCGATATATTCACTGCATTGAGGTGAAAAGATGGAAACCTCATCTTTTTCCACCCAGGACGTGAGACATGGCCTCAAAAAACTGGACCGCTCACCCCCAGTGGATTTACACTTTAGGAGGAGGAAGCGCATGACCAAGAAGAGAAACACTTATTCAGTAGAATTCAAAGCCACAGTCGCGCTGGACGCCCTGTCCGGCGAGTATACTCTCGCTGAGCTTGCCAGCAAGTATGGCGTTCATGCCAGTCAGGTATCTCAGTGGAAGAAGCAGGCCAAGGAGGGAGTCCTCGCAGCCTTTTCCGGCAAAATCCAGACCTCCAAACAGGGCGACACTTCGCGCAAGGACACAGGCGGCCTTTTCGACAGCTTGAGCGGTTTTCATGACGATCCCTTGCACCGAGCCCAAGACCTCATGTTTGAGGCCTGGGAGGCGCCCACACGCAAAAGGGCCATCGCCCTCGCCAAGAAGGCGTTGACCATTTCCGCAGACTGCGCCGACGCGTACAGCTTCCTCGCCGATCAAGAAGCCGAGACAGATGAGGAGGCCCTTGAACTCTACCGGAAGGGAGTCGAAGCCGGTGAGCGTGCGCTGGGCAAGCAATTCTTCAAAGACGAAGTCGGATACTTCTGGGGGATCATCGAATCACGACCCTACATGCGCGCCCGGCTTGGTCTTGCCGGCACGCTTTGGGAGTTGGAAAGAAAAGACGAGGCGGTGGAGCACTATCAGGACATGCTGCGTCTCAACCCCGGTGACAATCAGGGGATTCGATACATCCTGCTGCTGTGTCTCATCGAACTGGATCGTGACGGTGACGCGGAAGCGTTGTACACAGATTATATTGACGATGGTATGGCTTGGTGGGTTTATTCGCGGGCGCTGCTCGACTTCAGAAAAAACGGTGAATCGAAAGAGGCGGCGGAGTCTCTGAAGCTCGCCCTGGAGGAGAATGGCTTTGTTCCCGACTACCTGCTGAGCCGAAAGTCCTTCCCCAACCCTTTGCCGCAGTACTACAGTCCAGGTCAAGAAAGTGAAGCGATTTTCTATGCCCAGGATTGCCGCCCTGGTTGGGAGGCGACACCCGGGGCTCTGGAGTGGCTTGGCCGAAATGCCCAGTAGCTGTCTTGTGCGCATGATCTCTTGAGCAAGATTCAAGAGCACAGAAAAGGGCTTGGGATCGTGCAGGAATATTGCCGAATCCAGGTTCACCGAAGGTTAGCCGGTGGCTCATGGTTCAACGAACCACCTGGACAGCCAGGGTACCACTCCAGGATGTAGGAAGGACGAAATCGGTTACTCAGGCAATTCCTCAAAGGTGGGGAGTATTTCCAGCCCATTGTCCCAATCTGCTTTTCGAGAAACGAAGATATGCGCCGTGGGCTGAATTGGCGCGTCGCAGTCCAGACTGCCCGCGGGGAGCACCAGCAGCGTGCCGTTCATTTGGATGTTCGGCAAGGCAGAGCCGCATTCGGCACAAAAGCTCTTTATGTGGCCTGTATTGTTGAAGTTGAAAGTTTTTACCAAGTTTTCCCCCGACCGCCAGCGAAGGGTCGCGGTTGACGAAAACAGGTTGGCCGCGTGTGCCGATCCGGTATCCTTGCGGCACCGTTCGCAATGACACAAATAGAAACTCTCGAATTCGCCTTTGACCTCGAAAGTGACCTTGCCGCACAGACACGATCCCCCATACTTCATTCTACACCTCCACGCCTCGCGTCGTTTGTTGGGCGGCGTCGCGGAAACCGCCGCACAAAGCATGCGCTATATATGAGGCATGCGCCTATTGGCAACGCCATTTTCAGGTTCACCGACGGGTCCCCGGAGATGCGGAACAAATACATGCTCGCTGCTCCCTCTCTGCACTGGTGTACATCCATCGGGCAGGAGGGACGTTGCTTCTTATGATAAATATGGCCATACTTCGCGTGCGGTATGATGCGCCAGATGTTCAAGGTTGGAGAATCCACACAACCACGGAAGCCCTCTCTTGAAATAGAGGACTTCAAAACCATTTGCCAACATACGATCATGACAAACTCTTTCAAGCAATTTCGAAAATTGTCTTATGACGACCTGACGGAGTGGGCCGGAAGTAAGATTGTTTCCAGGGGGCGAGGTTACCAGAAGCAGGGACGGGTGGACGATCTTTCCATTACTTCGGATGGCGGACTTCTTTCCTGGGTGGACGGCACCAGGACGTACGCAACGCATGTCTTTTTCTCAGAAAATGGCCAACTCGGGTCTGTCTGTTCTTGTCCCTACGGTTCACGTTGCAAACACGCTGTGGCGACGATCCTCGAATATCTCTTTCATGTCGAGGATGGCCGAAAGATTCCCACAGCGGATGAAGATGACGAGCGGCTTTATCTGGTCGAGGAGTCGAATGAAGATGACGAGATTGACAGCCCGGATGATCCTGACACATCCTCCCTTGCCTTGCTCGACACATTTCTTGAAAAGAAAACCAGGTCGCAACTTGCAGACCTGCTGCGTAACACGGCTCTCAACCATCCTGCCGTGATGGCGGAGCTTCTGGAATCATATCGAATCGCTACTGGAGACGTAGCCTATTTGCTCAAACGGGTGCGCAAGGAAATTCGGGGGATCAGCCAAGAACCCGGGTGGGGCAATTACTGGAGCGATGACAGGTATACTCCCGACTACTCGGGCATTCGGAGAACCCTCCGAACCCTTTTGGACAACGGTCACGCCGACGTAGTGCTCACAGCCGGCGAGGACTTGTTGAAATTCGGAGTTCGTCATGTGGAAGAAAGCAATGACGAAGGAGAAACATACGACGAAGTGGCTTCAAGCCTTGAAATCATCGCCAAAGCGTTGGAGCGGTCCTCCCTGTCTCCCGAAGACAAGCTGCTTTGGGCCTTCAACGCAATGTCTGACGACGACCTCGGGATATGCAATGTTTTTCAACGTTGTCTCCAAGAATCACACCCTGTTGAGGCATGGGACAGGGTTGCCGATGCACTTCTTGCCCGCCTGAGGAAAGGCGAAAGCCCAACGCCGGGGAGCAAATACAAACGAAGACACCTGGTTGAAATGGCGGTCTACGCCTTGAAGCGCGCCGGGCGTGATAAGGAGCTTATTCCTCTGTACGCGTCAGAGGCTCCCATTTCCCAGGATTACGAGCGACTTGTTGACTCCCTTATGCACGAAGGCATGATTGGGGAAGCTGAAAAATGGATTCATGACGGAATACAGGCCACAAAACAGGACTCCCCTGGAATTGCGTCCAGGCTACGTGAAAAGCTTGTTCACATCCGCACCATGCAGGAGGATTGGGAGGCAGTAATCGCCATGCGGGTGGAAAACTTTTCAGGTTCCCCCTCTGTCCAGACATATGAGGCATGCAAGACCGCGTGTGATCATCTCGGCCTGTGGGCTCAGACTCGCCTTTGCCTTCTCGAGTCCCTGGAAAAGGCGACTCTTCCGTGGGTCATGCAGGCTTGGCCTTTTGAAAATCGATCACTCAGTTCCACAGATAGCCGCCGAATCGACACCGGCCGCCGGAACGACATACTCATTGAACTGGCCATTCATGAAAATGATCCCGAACGGGTATTGGCGCTCTATGACAACCGCCCCAAGCAATCCGGTTTCTTGGTTCACAGGCGTGAGAACGAGATTGCGCAGGCTGTGCGGGATTATGCTCCTGAGCGAGCTGTGCGGTTGTGGCAGATTTTGGCTGAACAACTCATCGCGCAAGTCAATGTCGGGGCCTACGAAGAGGCGGCCATTTATTTGAGAAAGGCCGCAAAGGTCATGAATGAACAGGGCCAGCAGAAGATATGGGGCAAATACCTGGCCGCGCTTCGTACAGAGCACAAACGCAAACGCCGTTTTGTGGAAATCCTTGATTCTCTTGACGGCAGACCCATTTTGAAAACAGGAAGATAATTGCAGCTCTATTCAGGGTGCTGCTCCATACGTGAAATAGTACGCTTCACTTCCGCTGCAAAGTCAAACCCCAGTCCCGGACTTTGCTCATTATACCAAGCAACAGCCTCCGCGAACTCCTGTTCCGCGCAGGATAGAAATTGAACAATCATTTTTGTTGTTCAATTTGTTTTGAAGACCTCATCGGCGGAAGCCGCTTGCAGCTTGCCCTGGTCATAGGCGTCAACCCTGCGCTCCGCTTCATCAGCCCACATTTTATCAATTTCAGCTCGTTGGGTAGCAAAAACTGGCAAGCAGCGACTCTATGAGCTCGGCACGCTGCACCGGAGCAAGCTTCAGTGCCTCGTTGGTTAGGGCATGTATATCAGGCATGGCATGACTCCTTTTACAGAGGGTAAAAACAATTCATGCACAGGTCAAAATGGCGGCCTTTGTTGCTAAGAGCACAAAATGTTTAGCATTTTGTAGATCGAAGGCATAAGGACTGACCCGCCAAAGGCGGGACCTGGCGCAGCATTCCGATCCGACCTGAGTTCCTGGAAAAGCTCCGTGGAAAGAAGACCAAGGCAAAGACCAGCTTCCTTGTGGAGCACAATGGACGGTCGATCAAGAGCTTTCGCAAAGCATTCAGAAACGCCTGCCGCCGCGCCGGAATAAGTGACGACGTCATCAGCTACGATATTCGCCATCTTTTCTGCACCACCATGCTTTCACAGAGGGCGTCGCCGAACGCAGTATCCCGCCTCATGGGGCACGCCAGTACGAAGATGACCTTGGATCGGTACGGTGATGTCATGCCGGGTGACGAGGACAGAACTATCGAGCTGCTGCCGGTGATTGAGTAGGAACGCGAGAGAGTTTAACGAGTTGGGGGCGTCAGAAATGGCGTCCCCGTTTATTAATCCCTCAAAAAAAGCTACATCGTTTTGAAAATAAGGATGAAATGAATGAGAGAATACCAAAATATTGATTCCGTCGTCAGGGGAATGATCACAGGGGCTATCCCAGAACGGGAGAAAGAACTCGAAGATATCTGGGAGCTATATTCACCAAGCATTCAAGTAGCACGAGATAGGCGGGGTTTATTTTGTATTGAGGGAGGAGCATTTGACATAATACAATTCACAACAAGATCAATGGAAGTGATTTGGATTATTGGATTTGCTTCATGGAAAGCTTTTCATTCATACTCAATGTTTTTGGCCGAAGGCTTTTACGACCCAAGTATTATTAGGTCCTTTCATGGCCAAAGGCAGGCTGAAGCAGAATACAGAGATGCGATAGAGCGTGCCCAGGAGTTGCTAGCACTTGAAAACATTGATGATTTCACATGGCCTCAAGACATGCCCCACCCGCGAAATGGGCGGCCTGAGGGTAGTGAAGAAGAAAAAGCTGTCTATGACCTTATATGCATGGCCGGTGTATTTATTTTCTTACATGAGATAAAACACGTAATGTTATCGCAAAACAATGCATGCTTGGAAAGACTTGATGAAGAAAGAGAATGCGATGTATATGCAGTAGATATGATGTTCCAAAAAATAAATAGGTACTCTCGAGAGACTGGCTACGACGTGTCAAAGCTAAAAACAAAACGTGGAATGAGTATCTGTCTAGCCCTTTTCATGATGCTCGTATTAACTCCTTTCGAGAACTGGAATGTGCCAAGAAGCCATCCGGCAATTTTAGAAAGGATTTCTTCACTACTAGATGGGGTATCTGTTGCTGAGGATGACCCAATGTGGACATACCTGGCTTGTGCTATCCTATCTCAGGTCAACTACTGCAATTCACTTCCAGGTGCTGTATCCATCGAATCGCAGAAAGCATTTTGTGCTCACCTTATAAAAACCATGCAGGGATAGAGCATATGCTCCAGCTAATGTTCACACCCGGTTCACCGGCAGGGTCACCGAAAAGAAAAAGACTTGGCTACCCTGATGGATAACCAAGTCTAATTCTTTGGAAATGCCTGGTGGAGCTGGAGGGAATCGAACCCACGACCTCTTGAATGCCATTCAAGCGCTCTCCCAACTGAGCTACAGCCCCGCGACGAGGAATTCTTTTGCTCGCATCATGGAAAAATGTCAAGCGGGAAATTGGTAAAAAATCGAGAACTCGGAAAAGGCATCGAATTCAGGGTGCTTGGATCGAGTTCCTGGTTTCACGGGAACCATAGGGAGCAGGGAGCGCGAGGGGGAGATTCCTGGGCAGGATTCCCCCTCGCTGAGTATTTAACGTTCGTTCCCAGCCTAAAAGACAATCTCGTCCATGGGCTTTCTGTGTCTGGGGGGCGTGAATTTTTCGTCCGGCCTGCCTATGGCCAGCAGGTTCACCACCCGAAACCCTTCGGGGATGTTCAGGCGTTGCTTCACGTTGGCCTCGTTGAACATGCCCACCCAGCATGTGCCCAGGCCCATCTCCACGGCCCGCAGCATCATGAAGGACACCGCGATGCCCATGTTCATGGCGCAGGCGCCGAACTTGGCGCTGGCCTCGAGCTCCTGCTGGCGGCTCACGTAGTCCTCGATGCCATCCATGGGCTCGCCTTCGATGAATTTGTTTTCCTTCATGAAAAAGGCCATTGATTGAGAATCCTTCACATACCCCTCCAGATCCACGCAGCAGACCACAATGGCGCCGGCTCCGGCCATCCAGGCCTGTTTGCGCGTGGCCTCGCTGGTGCCGAACCAGGCCAGGTCTTCCGGCGCGGTGACCGGCTTGAAGCGCCAGGGCTGCGAGTTCAGGCTGGAGGGCGCGTTGCGCGCCGCCTCCAACAGCTCCAGGAGGTCTTCCCGGGGCAGGGGGTCTTTGGAAAACGCGCGTACGCTGTGCCGCGCGTCGATGGCGTCCTTCACGTTCATGGGCATGACGTCGTCTCCTTATTGTTCAGTTTCAAATAGACACGAGGTGAATAAGATTGACATACCTGTACGGCGGGGATAGGCGTGGGCCATCACAACTCCCTTGTATCGCCGGACATCCTGACGGCGAAAGAGACGGAAGCGCTGCCATGCATGCACAGGCCATGAAAAAACCGGTACGGCATTATGACAACGACTGGCTCACCGTCCTGGCCATGGTGATGGTCTTCTTTTTCCATTGCGCCAGATTCTTCAATGATGAGGACTGGCATGTCAAGAACAACGTCACGTCCGAGGGCGCAACGGTTTTCGTGATGTTTATGTCCCAGTGGATCATGCCCATGTTCTTCCTGCTCTCGGGCATGAGCTCCCGGTTTTCCCTGCAGGGGCGCTCCTGGACCGCGTACCTGGGCAACCGCTGGCGCAGGCTCATGGTGCCGTTGATCTTCGCCAGCCTGGTGGTGCAGATTCCGCTGCAGGTGTGGATCGAGCGGGTGAGCCACGGTCGGTTCCAGGGCTCGTTCCCGGAGTTCTACCCCCATTATTTCAACGGCTGGTACGCCTTTGGCGGAAACTTCGCCTGGATGGGGCTGCATCTCTGGTACCTGGAGATGTTGTTCCTGTTCACCCTGATCACTCTGCCCTTCTTTGCCCGGATCGGGAGCGCTCCCAGGTTCGGGGGAGCAAGGTTCAAACGCCCGGGAGCGGTGTTGCTGCTGTTCGCGCCGCTGCTGGCCTCCGAGCTGCTGGTGAACCAGTGGCCCCAGGGCCTGGGCATGCGGGCCTTCGGGGGGTGGAGCCCGCTCTCCTATCTGGTGGTGTTCTGTCTGGGGTTCGTGATGGCGGAGGAGGGGTTCAGGGAAGGCGCAAAGAAGACCCGCCACGTGTCCCTGCTTCTGGGGCTGGGCATCGTCCTGCTGTACATGTTCGCGCCCAAGGGGACCTTTGGCTATGCCGGGCTCATGCTCCTGCGCTCCCTCAATTCCTGGGCCTGGCTCATGGCCTTTCTGGGGTACGGGGCCAGGTACCTTGACAGGAGCAACGTCGTGCTCGACTACGCGCGGCAGGCGGTGCTGCCCTTCTACATCCTGCACCAGACCGTCATCGTGATCCTTGGGTTCTACCTGAGATCCTGTGACATCCCGGTGTGGCAAAAATACTCGTTGCTGGCGGTCCAGGCATTCGCCATCATCATGCTGCTCTATGAAGGTGTGATCCGTCGCGTTGGCTTTCTGCGCCCCTTGTTCGGGATGGCCGGGGCAAAGGGAAGGGGATAAGGGTGCAAGATGACAGGGAAGAGTGGCAGGAGCGTGTTTGACAAAAATGTTTAGCATGCTAATAATTCCCCCACGCGCAATCGAACACGACGCAAAAGGACTCTTGCCTTTGGAGCATTTGTACTTTGAAAAAGCGCAAATGTTGTAAGGAGCAACCGGAATCACGACACCTTCCATCTTCAGGAGATGCCATGCGATTGATCAAGGACAAGACCGCCTTTGTGTTCATCGAGTTCCAGCGGGAGTGGCTGGAGCCCGAGGGTATCCTTCGCCGAAAGCTGGTGAAGGACGACGCGGATTTCCTCGCCGCGGTGGCCAATGCGGAGCTGTTGCTGGGGGTTGCGCGCTACCACGGCTGGCGGGTGGTGCACGCCGGACTGGACCTGCGCCAGGATAGGGACTATCTGCTCTTCAACCGGGGGCAAGGGGTGAGCGGCTTGCGCGGCGCCATTCCGCGCGCCGGTACCTGGACAGGGGCCTTTGCCCAATTCGCCCCTCCATTCGACCCACGCCCCGGGGAGTATGTTCCCCAGGGCAGGTCCGGAGCCAGCGTGCTCAAGAACTCCACCCTGGACCCCTATTTGCGCAACGCAGGTGTGGACACCCTGGTTCTGCTGGGCTTCGCCCTGCACGTGTGCGTGGAGTCCAGCCTTCGGGACGCCCATGACCTGGGCTACAACGGTATAGTGCCCACGGACGCCTGCGGGGTCTTCGAGCCGGAGCAGCGGACCTATTTCGAGAAGCATATCGTGCATCATTTCGGCGAGTTGATCGGCACTGCCGGACTGGTGGAGGCTTTGGGAGGATAGCTTGTTCTTTTTGAAGGAGTTGCCCACGCGGCAGATTCTCGAAGGGTATTGCAAGCGGTTTCCCCGCTTGGATGTGGGCAGCGTGGCGGACGCCCTGGCCATGCTGCGCTCGGCCAGCGTGCTGTTGCGGCGGCTGGAGGCCTATTTCGCCAAGCACGGCCTTTCGCAGACGCGGTTCCTGATCCTCGTGCTCATTGACCGCGAATCCGGCAATGGGCTTACGGTCACGGACCTGGGGCAACGGATGGACGTGTCCATGCCAGTGGTCTCCACCACCGTGAAGTCCATGGTCAAGGAGGGGCTGCTGGCCATCGCCCCTCATGAGAGCGACGCCCGTTCCCGCCGTTTCTCCCTCACCAGGGAGGGCAAACAACGCCTGCACGCCTTGCTTCCGGGGTATTACGAACTGCTGGAGCGGCACATGAGCGGGGGGCGCGAAGAGTAGAAGAATAGATGGCGCGAAGGAAAACCGTTTCCGCACACTGGCCATTCACTGGGGAAATTGCTATCGCTATGCAAGGGGAATCGGCAGGTACGGAGGAACGCCCCGGAAACACATGCGGGGGGCGGAACAAAGACGGCTGACAATGCTCAAACTGACCAAGGACGTATTTTTCTACCATGTGATGAAGACCGCGGGGACCACCGTGGTCCGGCTCCTCGAGCAGGTCTACGGGGCAAGCTCCTACTGCCCCCTTCCCAATCATGAAGGCGGGGACACCGCGAAGTTTCGGGCCAAGGTGGCTCGGCCCGAGCCCTTGATCGTTTCCGGGCATCCGGATCATTTTTTCGATCTCTGGGACCTGGCCAAACAGCGTACCGGCGCGCGCATCACCATGACCTACCTGCGCCACCCGGTGGACCGCTTCCTCTCCTGCTTCTATTTCATTTCCCGCAGCCACTATGTGCAGACCCATGTGGGGGCGTTCACCGCCGATCTGGAGGCCGCCCTGGACAGCGGCGACCCCAGGCTGTCCGGAAACATGATGACCAAGGCCCTGGCCTCCCTCGGGGGGGAGCGGGACTACACCCGCCCGGCAAAGGCGAAGGACCTGGCCCTGGCCGCGCGGAACCTCGAGGCCCTGGATTTCGTGGGTTTGGTGGAGGAGTTCAACGTCAGCCACGTCATGCTGGCCTGGACTCTGGGGTTCACGCCCAGCGTCATCACCAAGTGGAACGTGAACAGGAAATACCCGGGAAGGGACGAACTGCCCCGCGCCTTGGCCAAGAAGATCATGGTGCTCAACGTCTATGACTACGAGATATACAACCTGGCCAGGGACCTGTTCCGGGCGCGGGTGGCGGACATTGGCGACGCCTTGACGTCCCTGGTCCCCGATTTGGCCATTTCTGACCGTGTGTACATGGTGAAGCAGCACGATCCGTCATCAGTGTGACGGACCTCCGCGATGCTCTTCGGATATGTCTGATCAGGCGTCCCGCAGGGCTTCGATGGGTTTCAGACGCGAGGCCTGGCGCGCGGGGTAGAAGCCGAAGAACAGCCCCACCAGGCAGGACACCCCCACCCCCAGGGCGGCCGCGGATGAGGATATGAGAAACTCCCAGTCGTTCATCATGGAGACCAGGTAGCAGACGCCGATCCCCAGGCCGATGCCCAGCACCCCCCCAAGCAGACAGAGCAGGATGGACTCCACCAGGAACTGGAACTGGATGTCCGTGCGCCGCGCGCCCAGGGCGCGGCGGATGCCGATCTCCCGCTTGCGCTCCGATACCGAGACCAGCATGACGTTCATGACGCCCACCCCCCCGACGATGAGCGAGATGCTCCCAACAGCGCCCAGAAGCAGGGTGAACAGGCGCATC
The DNA here is from genome assembly GCA_963674665.2 of Desulfovibrionaceae bacterium. GTDB lineage: Bacteria > Desulfobacterota > Desulfovibrionia > Desulfovibrionales > Desulfovibrionaceae. Next base: position 282,523 of record CAXXPL010000009.1, read on the forward strand.
TGCTCCTGGATCTGCTGGATGAGTTGTTCGGAGCTGCGGACCCTGATGTCCCGGACCTTGGTGTTGGTGCGGAAGTACCTGGTGGCCTGGCGTTCGGCCAATTGCCAGTCCTGGGAGGGAGCGAGCCTGGCCAGGATGTTGTCGATTTGCCCTCCGTCGCGCATACGCAGGGAGGTGGATATGGGGATCAGGAGCCCCTCGTTGAGGTCCGAAGGGCGCATCATGCTTGGGGCCACGTGCTCCAGGACGCCCACCACGGTGAAGAGCTTGTTGTTGAAGAACAGCTTGTGCCCCAGAACCTCCCGCACGCCGGATGCCTGGAGCTTTTCGCACAGCTCCTCGCCGATGACGCAGTAGAACATCATGATGTCCAGGTCGGAGATGACCCGCCCCCTGGAGAGCTTCAGCTTGTTGAGCTCGAAGAACGAGGCGGTGACGCCGTTGCAGGCCGAGAACTCGCCCTTTCCCTTGATCTTGATCTGGCTGTACGCGTTGGTGTAGGGCGCCACGCTAATTATCTCGGGGCAATAGGCGGGAAGGTTCAGGGCGTCCGCGAGCTTGATCTTCGCCTTGTCCCGTCCCTCGCCGCCCGACTTGGAGATGGTGATGATGTCCGTGCCCATCTCCTGGAACTGCTTCAGGGACTCGTTCTTCACCACCATGCCGACGGAAACCATGGCAATGACCGAGCCGATGCCGATGATGATGCCGAGCAAGGCCAGTATGGTGCGTTGCTTGGTGCTCCACAGGCTGCGCAGCGCCTCGCGCAGGGTCTCCTTGATGATCATGGAAGATACTCCGAATAATGCAGGGAGAGGCAAAGAGTTTTCAAGGGGAAAACCTCTTGAAAGAGGTTCTTTCCCTTGGGCTCCCCTTTCCAGAACTTTATAAAACCTGGCGCAATGGCATTTTCAAGACTTTGGAAGGGTGGGCGGGGGGGGGAACCTTTCTCCAGAGCGGCAGCCGTAAGGCGCGGTTTTTTATGGCTTACGGATAGCGACAGCAGCGATAAGGTTTCCCCCTGGAAGTCATCGAAAAATTGAAAACTCGGCATGTTCTAGTTCTTCACGACAACGCCGTCGCGCATGCGCACCATGCGGGCGCATTTCCTGGCCAGGGCGGGGTCGTGGGTAATGATGACGGTTGTGAGCCCGTGCTCCTCGTTGAGGCGGAAGAACAGCCGGGTGACCTCGTCACTGGTCTGGCTGTCGAGTGCGCCCGTGGGTTCGTCGGCCAGCAGCAGCCCGGGTTTGCCGACAATGGCCCGGGCGATGGCCACGCGCTGTTGCTGCCCCCCTGAGAGTTCCGTGGGTTTGTGCCCCATGCGGTCGCCCATGCCCACCTGGTCCAGGACCATTCGGGCCTGCTCCATGCGCTTGTGTTCCGGCACCCCCCGATACACCAGGGGGAGGCAGACGTTCTGCAGGGCCGTGAGCTTGGGGAGCAGGTTGAACTGCTGAAACACGAAGCCGATCTTTCTGTTGCGGATGTCCGAGAGCTCGTTGTCGCTCAGGCCCGAGGTGTCGCGGTTGTCCAGGATGTACTTGCCGGAGCTCGGCACGTCGAGAAAGCCCAGGATGTTCATGAGGGTGGATTTGCCGCAGCCCGAACTGCCCACGATGGACAGCAGCTCGCCGTCGCCCACTTCCAGGTTCACGCCCTTGAGCACGTCCACCATCACCGGCCCCAGGGCGAAGCTCTTGCGAATGTTCTCGATGCGGAGCATCAGGAGCCGCCTGCTTGGACCTGGTCCCCGGTGGCCAGACCGGATTTGATCTCCACGCCGTCCATGGTGGTCATGCCGATGGTGACCTCGCGGGATTCCACCCCTGTGGGGGTGCGCAGCATGACGTAATATCCCTTGTCTCCGTTGCGTACCGCGTCGATGGGCGCCACCAGGGCCTCGGGGTTTTCGTAGATGGTGACCTCCATGGTGGCCATCATGCCCAACCGGATGCGCCGACGTTGGGTCTCGGTGAGATCGCCCACCAGGACCACCACGTCGAAGGTGACGCTGTCAGTGCCCGAATCACTGGACGCCTGGGAGGAGATGCTGGCGATCCTCCCCTTGAGAACGGTGTCCGGGAATCCGTCGCCCGTGATATCCACGGGCTGGCCCACCTTGAGTTTGATCATGTCCACTTCGTCGGCCTTGGTACGTACCGTGAACCCCTCCATGTTGCCCAGGGAGAGGATGATCTCCCCCTCGTTGAAGGAGGTGCCCACCTCCATGGACTTGTTTTCACCCGAGTCAGTCCGCTTGGAAGCCAGGACCAGCCCATCCACGGTGGCGCGGATCACGTGCCGCTCGATCTGGTTCCGAAGGACATCGAACTTGAACTTGGCATTTTCGAGGGCCATGTTCGCTATGCGCACGTTTTCCTCGGATCCCTTTTCAAGCACTGACTGCATCTTCTCGTCCGCGCTCTTGAAATCCAGCTCCTGGTTTTCCGTGGAGAGCTGCTGGGATTCGTACTCCTCCGCCGGGATGATGCCCCTTTCGAGCAGGTCCTTTGCGGCGGCCAGCTTGGTGCGCTCGGTGTCCAGGGATTTCTTGGCCTTCACGAAGTTGCGGCGGGCGTCCGAGACCTCGTCGTTCTTCTCCCAGTTGGCAACCTTGGTGTACTCCTGCTGGGCCTTGATGAGCGCGGTCTCGGCCTCGCGCAGCTTCACCTGCAGCTCCGAAGTGTCCAGCTCCAGCAAGGGGGCGCCCTTTTTTACCTGTTGGCCGTAGGAGGCGTGCTTTTTCAGGATCCTGCCGCTGAAGGGTGAGACGATGTGCACGATCTCCAGTGGTTCGAAGTTGCCAGTGAGGGATACGCGCATGGAAATATCCATGGGGCGCACAGCCACGAACGTGCCGGTGTTCCCGGCGGGGCGGGCCTCGCCCTCCTCCGGGATGGAGAGGGGGAGATGATGGCGAAGGAAAAAGCCCGCGGCCCCCAGAACCAGGAGCAGCAGGAAGAGCATGACGAGCCTGCGGGTGGCGCGCTTGCGCCGCGCAGTGTCCTTAAGCCCTGCGGTGTTCTGCTCCAGCTCCAGGTAGGCGTTGCTCAGGCGGGCGGTGAGCTGTTTCTCCTCGTCGTACAGGGTACGCAACTCGGTATTGTCCTTGAACACCATGACCACGCCTGAGGGTGCGCCGCTCCCCTCCCCAAGGTAGCTGGAGGAGATCTCGAGGAACAGCTGCTTGCCGTCGCTTCTCGTGAAAGGGGCGGAGACGTGGATGGACGATTCCTTGTCGTACACCGCGTTGAGGATGGCCTCGGTGAACTCGTCGTTGGCCTGGTCGTCGGAGAAGAAGACCTCCATGAGCCTTTTGCCCAGGACGTCCTCGACGCGCAGGCCCAGGATGGACGAGGCGGCCTTGTTGAACATGGTTATCTCGCCGGAGTCGGAGAGCACCATGACGCCGTCGTTCATGGTCTCGAGAATGTGCTGATAGGTGTCGCCCGGGTGCTTCATGGTGTGGCTCCCGTAATTGAAGGCTCGAGGGCGGGGGCCAGGTCGTCCGGATCGACTCCCCACTTCACGCTGCCGATCTCCTCCTCGGCCTCCTTGCGGTAGTTCTTGAATTCGATGCCCCAGGTTTCCATGGTGGTGCCGAGATAGCTGTCCAGGGAGGCCAGGGCGTCGAGGTAGCTTATGCGGGAGGAGAGTTCGCTCTCCCTGGCCGAGAACTGGTCGTCCTGGAACGAGACGAGCTGAAAGGTGGAGGAGCGCCCTTTCTGGAGCTTGATGCGCTCCACCTCGACCTTCTTGTCGGCAAGGAGCCGCGCACGGTGGGAAAGCTCGACCTGGCGCTCCAGCAGATGGATGTTGCTGAGCATCTGCTCCAGCTCCGTGAACATGTCCTCCTCGGCCTTTTTGAACTCGATGCGGTTGACATGAAGGGTGGATTGGGCCTGCAGCAGCTGCCGCCGCAGGCTGCGCTCCTCTGATCCGAAGATGGGAAAGCTCAGTTCCAGGCCGATGCTCCAGTCAAAAGCCTGACCTGATGTTCTGGTGTCGATCCATCTGGCGTCGGTACTGCCGCTGGGGTTGTTCAGGGAGCCGTCCGCCACCAGGGAGAGGTCCCAGAGCTGATCCCGTTTGGCCTGGAGCAGATCCAGCTCGCTGCTGCGAAGGTTGAGCTCCCTGGTCAGATATTCGGGGCGGGTGTCCCGGATTGTCCTGCGCAGCTCCTCCCCGTCAATCTTCAGAGGCGAGAAGTCGAGGTCCTCGGAGGGTTCCAAACAGGTGTCCCGGTCCATGTTCAGGATCATGAGCAGGTTCAGCCGGGCGGAGTTGTACGAGTCCAGGGCCTGCTCCAGGGAGAGCTCCCGGTTGGCCTCGTCGGACTCGTATTGCACGATGTCCAGGGCCGCCATCTTGCCGAGGTCGATCTTCACCTTGGCCATTTCCAGGTTTTCGCGGGAGCGCTCCAGGGCGTTGGCGCTGATGCCCACGCTCCATTTGGCGCTCAGCAACGAGCGGTAGGCGCCGATGGCCGAGGTGAGTTCGCCGATGATGTTGCGCTTCAGTTGCAGGACGTTGACGCGCTCGGTCATGATGGCCTGTTGCACGGGCACGAGGTTGTAGTCCAGACCGGCTCCCTTGAGCAGGGGCTGGGAAATGGAAAAATTGAGCGTGTTCTCCAGCCCCCTTCTGTTTGTGGGGTCCCAGCCCGTGGCCAGTACGCCGCTCTGGATGGTCTTGGTCCTGGAGTATACGCGTGAGTCGTCAAGGCCCCAGGACATGGAGTAACGCGCCCCTGTGGGGATGAGCCCGGAAATGGTCGGGCTCACGGAGAATGAGTCCGTCAGGGTGGTGGAGTGGTCCTGGCTGTATGAGGCGGTGTTGGTGTCGTTGTTGTTGGTGTGGGTGTCCGTGAGGGAGTCGGTCTTTGATCTTTTCAAGGTACCGGTGATGCTCACGTTGGGGGCGAACTCGTAGGCCGTGTCGGTGACCAGATTGAACTTGTCCAGCACGCGCTCCAGATAGGCGACCCGGATGTTGACATTCCGCCGCATGACCAGGGCCACGCACTCCTCCAGGGTTATGGGGATGACCTTGCCGTTGCACAGGGGGACATTGGTTTCAGAGGACTTCTTGTCCATGTTTTCAGGGATGTCGTTGGCAAGGGGCTTGGCCAGCGATGTGGAGTTGGTGGAAGTAGCCAGGGCGGTTTCCAGGCATGGGGGCGCGGGCGATCCCAGAAGGAACGGCAGGGTGAAAACGGCTGCAAGCAACGGACGCGAGAAAATGCGCGCGAAACTACCCACCAAGGCAAGGATGAATTCCCGGGTATGTGCTATGAAAGGGTGCGGAGCCTTGCTGGTGAAAATCATTGTGCCAAAGGGGTTAATAAAAAGATGGGATGGCCGTAAGGAGGTCAATGGCCGGTGGACCGGAAATTCGATGGGTTGAACAATTGAAAAGTTTCATAGGCCTGCCATGAAAGTGATGGGAACCGAGGTTTGACGCATGGCATGGTTTGCTACTACTAACGGCCGTCATACGGGCGCTTGCTTCCCGAATAAGCTTGATTAGCCAACGATATATGCTATTCTGTAACATAGCGGGAAAAATGGATTACCGCTGGCTCAAGGATTTTCTGTATCTGCCACCTTATTGAAATGCAAGGAGCCATATGTTCGCTTATGTTCAACAACTTTATGTCAGGGTAGCCTTTTTTTAGTGGATTTTCAATGGATAGATAGAAGGGCGTGGCATTGCCTGAGATTTTCCGGTACTGACCGCGATGTGCTTTTGATGCTTGGAACCGGTATCGACCACGAAACACCTCAGGATGGCCGCTTCGAGGGGCAAGTGGGCGGTGCGCCTGCCTGTCCGCCTTGCGCTGAATGGAAAGAGAGGCGTTGATGGAAGCTCGAATCCTGATAATCGGGGCATTGCTGACTTCCGCGTGCATGACGCTGATGCTTGCCCTCTATTGCCTGCGGAGGCTGCGGACTCCGGGCGCCAAGGCCTTTCTCGGCCTCATGGCCAGCACAACCCTCTATTCGGCGGGGTATGCACTGGAGCTGAGCGGCAACACCCTGGAGAGCGTCAGGTTCGCGCTGCACATCGAGTATCTCGGCCTACCGTTCATTTCCGTCTTCTGGGTGATCCTGGCCATGCGTTATACCGGGTATTGCCTGAAGACAAGGCGGCGCGCCCTTGTCCTGCTGTATGTGATCCCCTTGCTGGTGGTCTTTTTCAACTTTACCAACAACAGCCACCATCTCTTCTACGCCGCCCTGGAGCTCAACCTGGACGGTCCCTTCCCCATTGCGTGCATCACCCGGGGGCCGCTGTACCATATACATCTGTATTACGCATATGCATGTTTTCTGGCCGGCAACTTCCTGTTCTTCATGCTCATGATCCGCTCGGTGGGGCCTTTCCGCAAACAGGCGGCGATCATGTTCGGCGCTTCCCTGGTGCCGTGGTTCGGCGATCTGCTGTACCAGGCGAGGCTCAGCCCCTACGGCATCGATATGGCGCCTTTCGGTTTCACCATTGTTGGCCCTCTGCTCGCGGTGGCGCTCTTCCGTTTCAAGATGCTGGACCTGGCCCCCATTGCCAGGGACATGGTCTTCGATGTCATGCTCGAACCTGTCCTGGTGCTGGATCCGAGGAATCGTCTGGCCGACTTCAACAAGAGCGCGCAGGATATATTCCCCGGGCTGCGGATTGAGGATCTGGGGCATGACATCTCATTCGTTCTGGATGCGTACGGCGACCTGGGCGAGATCCTGTCCCGTGACATCGCGGACCCCAGGGAGATTTCCATCGATCTGGGCACCCAGACCAGGGTGTACGACCTCTCCTCCATCTCCATCGAGCGGGATGGCGGCAACAGGACCGGACGGCTGCTGATGTTCCACGATATCACGGGGCAGAAGCAGCTGTTGAACCGACTGCGCGAGCTCGCCGTGACCGACGGCCTCACAGGGGTGTTCAACCACCGCCACTTCATGGAGATGTGCCGCGAGGAGATCAAGCGGGCAGCCCGCTACAAGCACTCCCTGTCCCTGATCCTCATGGACCTCGACGACTTCAAGAAGGTCAACGACAGGCACGGCCACCTGGCGGGCGACGCCATCCTGCGTAGCGCGGCCAAGATGTTCCTCAAGGAGATTCGCTCCTGTGACATGGTAGGGCGGTATGGCGGCGAGGAGTTCGCGGTGATCCTGCCGGAAACGCCCCCGGATGTGGCCATGGTCATTGCGGAGCGGCTCCGTGTGGCCATGGAGAAGCATTTCGTGGACTATGACGGCAGCAGGGTCGCGGTGACCGCGAGCTTCGGGGTTCACGGCCAGGAACTGATGGAGCGGGAAGTGGAGCTGGAGGAGTTCCTGAAAAAGGCTGACAGGGCTTTGTACCTGGCCAAGGCCGCGGGAAGGAATGCTGTGAAAAAAGTCGTATAGTACGTAAAGTAGACATCATTTCAGTTGATTACTATATTCAACATATAATCCGTTTTGCGCGGAAATGATTTGTGAACGTCCGGCCGGATGATCCCGTCGGGCGACGGGGGGCTGTAGAGGTCCCGCGCTTTTGGCGCGGCCCCTTCCCGGCAGCGGGGATGCCATAGGCATCGCCTCGGCTGTGGAGGGGTGTTTCATTTGTGTTGTAATTTCGGGAAATTGATACACGATCACAATTATTGATCGCTACAGGTGAATGCACCAACAGTGCCTCATTTCGGCAACCGCACTTGGTGCGGCGCCCGCCCTGTGATGCCGTACCAACGCGACGGGCATGCCATCATCACTCCACCGGGGGGGACCGAAGTGCTGGTGAGCATCTGGGACATGCGTTGGTGACGCTATTCAAAACATTCGAACGGGTTCTTCCGGGCATGGCTCCGGATACTCGGCCTGAAGGGGAGAAACAGCCTTGGCTTATCTTACGATAACACGAAAACTATTGATATTGGTTGCCATTTCCATAGTGTCCGCCGCGGTCATCTTCGTGGTGGGCGTCCAGTCCTCGTTCAAACTTGCGGATTCCGGGGTGAGCGTAGCCCAGGAGGTGATGCTGGAAGGGGAAAAGGCCAAGATCAAGGCGGCGACGGATTCATTGGCCATGGTGCTTGCAAAGGCCCTGGAAGGCATCTCCGGGGAGCAGGACAAGGTCGAATACATGCGCCGGGTCATCAAGGACGCGGTCTTTGAACAGGACCGCTCCGGATATTTTTACGTGTACACCGGCACCACCAACGTGGCGCACCCCATGAAGCCGGAGTTGCAGGGCAAGGACCTCGGCAAGGTCAAAGGGTCGGATGGTGTGTATTCGGTGCGCGAGCTCTGGAACACGGTGCGGGGCGGTGGCGGATTCCTCAGATTCACCTGGCCCAAACCCGGCAAGGGAGATGTCCCGAAGCTGGGGTATGCCACCATGATCCCGGGCACCAAATACTGGATCGGCACGGGCGTATATCTGGACGATGTGGAAGATCTGGCCGCCACCATCGCGGGTGAGCTCGGAAGACAGGCGGACAAGACCTTGCTCGTCGACGGTGTCGTGTTCGCGGTGATGTTCATGCTGATCCTGCTGCCCATGAGCGCGTTCACCTTCAGGGATGTGGTGCGAACACTGGGCTCCATTACCCGGGCGGCTGACAGGATAGCGTCCGGTGACTTCAACCTTCAGCTCGAAACCAACGACAAGGGTGAGGAGGGCAGGCTGCGCAACGCCATCATGCGCATGGCCGGAGCCTTGCGGGAGAACGTGGCCTCCCTGCGCGACAAGGGCGAGCAGGCCGCGCGCGAAGCGGATGCCGCCAAAAAGGCCGGAATGCAGGCGGAGGAGGCCACCATCGCGGCCAGGGAAAAGGCCGATGAAATACGCAGCGCCGCGTCTCGGCTGGAAAAAGTGGTGGAGATCGTCTCCACCGCCTCCCAGGAGCTTTCCGTCCGTGTGAATCAGGCCAGCGGTGGCGCTGTGGAACAGGCCCAGCGCGTGGAGATGATCGCCACGGCCATGGAGGAGATGAACTCCACGGTGCTGGAAGTGGCCACCAACGCCTCCCACGCCGCGGAAGCCGCCGAGCGGGCGCGTACAAAGGCCGAGGAGGGCGAGGGCATCGTCCACAAGGTGGTGCTCGAGATTCAGGAAGTGAGGACGCAATCCAATGAGATGAAGGCCGATATGGGGGTGCTGGAAGGCCAGGCCCCGGGTATCGGCCAGATCATGGACGTCATCTCCGACATCGCGGACCAGACCAACCTGCTGGCGCTCAACGCGGCCATCGAGGCTGCGCGCGCCGGAGAGGCCGGGGCGGGGGTTCGCCGTGGTGGCCGACGAGGTGAGGAAGCTCGCGGAAAAGACCATGGCCGCCACCCGTGAGGTGGGCGCAGCCATTCAGGGAATACAGGAAGGGGCGAAAAAGAACGCCGAAAACGTGGAACGCACGGCCAGAAGCATCGAGGAGGCCACACGACTGGCCGAGGAGTCCGGCTCCGCGCTCAAGGAGATCCTCAGTCTGGTGGAGGCCACCACCGACCAGGTGCGCTCCATTGCCACGGCATCAGAGCAGCAGTCCAACACCAGCGAAGAGATCAACGGCAGCATCGAGGAGGTGAACCGAATCTCCTCTGAAACCGCGGGCGCCATGGGCGACTCGGCAGAGGCCGTGATCCGGCTGGCGGACCAGTCCGGCATCCTCGGCAATCTGATCAGGGAAATGAACGAGAAGGCCTAGAAGACAGTAACGGAGTGAATTGAAAGTGTTTAGCGGGGGGGGAACCGTTTGGTGTGGTTCCCCCTCGCGTTTTCATGCTCCAAGCCTGATGCGGTAACTGTGGCGTCGCGCACATTGATGAGTTGCAAGCTGTGTGGATTGAAGTGTTGCAATGTATTTCAACGTGTGGCCTTTGGATTTCCCGCAAATTTCGGCTAGTCAAGAGTTTGATTTTGTCTTGAATTTGTTTTTATCGTCAAAAACATCAAAGGAGATTACATCGGTTATATACTTTCCGGAATGAAGTACTCCCTCGGGTACAAAATAGGTATCCCCCTTTTTGAATACTTTTTTGTCACCACCAAAAGCGATTTCAAATTCACCCTCAAGAACAACCCCCCATTGAGCCGCGTGGGAGTGTTCTGGCAAGTATGCTCCGGCTTTGACGATGAAGAAGATTGATTGGTTTGATTCACCTTGAATCAGGTACCCCTTGATCGAGTCGTTCGGCATGACGATCTCGGGCAATTTTGTAATCATCTCAGGCAAAACTTCTTTCATCAAGAGCTCCTTAGGTCTTCTGTCCCGCGGCTATGAGCCCGGTCTGGCGCGGACCTGAGTATGCGAACCGCAGGTTCACGAACCCGGCCTTTGTCAGGGCCTGCTCCAGCCGTTCCCTGGGAATGAAGTGGGAGCGGTATCCGGCCATGCGGGTGAGGAACTCCACGCAAGTGGTGTAGCTGGCGGGCATCCGGCTGTCAGGGGCCAGGTGCTGGGCCACGAACCACCCCCGGGGGGTGAGGGACCTGTGGATCATGGCCAGGAATTCCTCCAGATTGTCCAGAAAGGCGTAGAGCACGTGGGAGGCCAGGATCAGGTCGTAGGCCCCGACTGGCAGGTCGGATTCCCGCAGGTTCAGACCCCGGGCCGAGAGCCTTTGTGAATACCCCTTGGCATCGATGCGCTCCAGGGTCCGCTCCACCACGTGGGGCAGGTCCACGATGACGCCGCTCAGGCCGGGGTTCCTGTCCAGCAGGTGCATGGAGAATTCGCCGTGGTTGCCGCCGATGTCGCACATCCGGCTGAGCTCCTGGAAGTTCGGGAGCGCGGCGGCGAAGTCCACGGTGTCCTGCATGGCGCCCCTGCGCGAATGCTGCGCCGTGCCCCTCCATCACGTCCGGGGAGCACCACTTGTCGTCGGTGTCGTCCCTCGACTTTGCCTCCCCCTTGAGCAGGGCGAGGAAATCCTTGGCAATGTAATCGTTGAAGCCGTTGTTCAGCTCCATGGCCTTGTCCTGGCAAAAGGGCGAGGAACTGACCAGAAACTCGGCGGCCAGGCCACTGTTGCTGTACTGATCTTCCCGTTTTTCCAGAAGATCGTGGGCCACCAGCAGATCCAGCAGCGCCTCTGTCTGGAGGGGGGCGAAGCCGTGTTTCTCTGCGAGCTGGGGTGCGGTGAGGGGCGCCTGGCTCATGGTCTCGAAGATTCCGGTCCGGATCGATTGCAGGATCGCCTGTGTCATGATGCCGGTGTGCATGAATGCCTCGATCATGCTGAAGTCGTGGATTGGTCTTTGCATTGTCCGCTCCGCCTCGATTGAGGAAAGGCTGCAGTGTTATTCGTTATCGTTGTTGCCCAGGTACGAGTCCATCCAGCGGTTCATTTCTGTGAGCAGCTTGTCGAAGGTCCGGTATTCGTCTTCCGGAAGCTCTTCGATGAATTGGAAGAATTCCCTGTCGTTATCGTTGTGGTGTGCGGTGTGGTTGAAGTGGGCAGTATCGCCCCTCTCGGTGGTGCGGATGATCAGGCGGGAGCGTTTTTCCGGGTCGCGCTCCTTGGTGAGGAGGCCCTTGGCCACGAGCTTGTCCACCATCTGCGAGGCTGCTCCCTTTGTGGTGCCGAACTGTTTGCCCAGCTCGGACACGCTGGCCTCGCCGAGTTCGTGGACAGCCGAGATCATGTGCACCTCCGAGGGGAAGAGCGGCTCATCCACGCCGAAATCCATGGGCATCCTACTGACGCGGGTGTACTTTTCAAGCACCCGGCAGAGGGTGCGCAACTGGTCGTGCATGTCTTCGAAGTTTCTCATGGCGAAAAAGGTATAGCAACTAAACCAAAAGGTCAAGTAGCTAAACTATTCTGACGCGCGAAAGAGAAATTTCAGAAGATTTCTTCTTGAGACGAAGGGGTTCGCGTTATACGTGAGATTTGGACAAAAAAAAGGAGTTGAAAGATGGAATAAATCCTCTCGCGAGTTCGTTGAACAGTTTAAGAACGGGGCAGTCGAAAGGCAATCAATCTCATTCGATAGATTATGACAATGAAATTCAAGGAAATCGCCCTCCCACACTTCAATGCGCTCTATAATTTCGCTCGGACAATTGCCACGACCAAGGAAGATGCGGAAGATCTTGTCCAGGAAACGTATTTCAGAGCGTGCAAGAATTTTGACAAGTTCGACTATGGAACGAATATAAAGGCCTGGATGTTCAAAATCTTACGAAATCTGGCAATCGATAATTTGAGAAAAAAGGACGCCCTGTGCGCGGGGAACAACGAACCCTATGAAGATGAGATGTTTTCCCTGAGCGCGTCGCCAACACATCTAGTCAACACCATAGACTTGAAAAACGCGCTGGACCGGCTTCCGGAAAAGTACCGTGTGATTGTGGTGCTGCGGGATGTGGAGGGGTTCAGTTATCAGGAGATCGCCGACATTTTGAGTTTTCCAAGAGGAACCGTGATGTCGAGGCTATATAGGGGCAGAAGGGAATTATTCGCCCTCATTACCGGAGGGCGTCAGATGAGGACGAAAAACAACCTTGTGATGCTAAAAAAATGAATGCATGTAAAAAAATACGAGCTCTTATCTATCCCTATCTTGATGGGGAGCTGACGGCGCGGGAGAACGTGGAAATCGAGGAACATCTGCTGCAGTGCCAGGATTGCAGCGATATCCTCCAGGAGCAAAAGCGTTTCCTGGCGATGATGGACAATCCGGGATTGCGGGACAAGGGGCCCGAGGCATTGAAACAGCTAATCGCCCGCTCTCTGGCTCCGGAAAAGGGATTTTGTCTGCCTCTGAAGAGCTTCACCCGCTATAGGAAATTCGTGGGATTAGCCATTGCCGCGAGTGTCTTGTTACTGACTTTCACTGTCCTGGAGCTCAACGACGGCGCGTCACAGAATTTTCTACTGAGCGCGGTGAACAGACATCAGGCGTTTCTTCAGGGAGGCTTGCCGTTGGATGTTGTGAGTGCCAATTCCAAGGTGGTCGCTCAATGGCTCAAGAACAAGGTGGGTATCGAGGCGGGATTTCCTGAATTCCAGGATCCGGAGATCGTGCTCCTTGGAGCGCGTATGGGACACTACAAAGGGCAGGACGTCGGGCTTCTGCGTTACAAGGTGCACAGCGTGCCGGTTACCCTTGTGATTGCGGAAAAAACACCTGAAACCGACATCGAGACCAGCAACTACAGTTTTGTGGGAGGGCGCCGGGTCAATTTCAGCAACGCCGAAGGCTTTCATGTTGTCAGCTGGTCCGTCTGCAAGAACAATTTCGCTCTTATTTCCTCGCTTCCGCATAAAGGAAAACCAGGATGCGCCGTGTGCCACGGCAACGGCTCCGGCTTGGTGGACCTGAGCGAATTCTATTCTAAAACCTGATATCCGAAAACGCATACGAACGCCTTACGATCAGGCGCACAGGAGTATTGCGCCCGAAATTCAAGACAACAAAAAAAGTATTTATGGAATTACTCTTTAATTACACAATGTTGTTGAAGCAGGAGAAATTGACATGAGTAACATCACAAATGTGAAAAACGAAGACGCCAACTGCCCCTGCTTCTGCCAGGCAGGGGGATCGTCTGAATCAAGGCGGAAATTTATCTGCAATTTAGGTTGGGGAGCGTTGTTCACGACGGTGATTCTATCCTTGGCGGCGGCCCTACGGTTCTTTTTCCCCCGAGTGCTGTTTGAACCGCCGCCTACTTTTTTGATCGGAACCATGGATGACTACCCCGGTGGAGAGCCGGATGCACACGGAGTGGTCAGCGTCAGTGAGCAATACATGGAGTCGCAACGAGTTTGGATAGTCAGGGAAGTGGACAGAGTATACGCCATTTTCGGCAAATGTACGCATCTGGGATGCACACCCAAATGGTACCCGGACGAGCACCAGTACAAATGCCCTTGTCATGGATCGAACTATTATTCCAATGGCGAGAATTTCGCCGGCCCGGCGCCCCGGCCAATGGACCGGTATGGGATTAAAAAGCTGGAGGACGGAAGACTCCAGGTGGACAAGAGCGCGCTCTTCACCGTGGCGGATTTCGATGATCCTGGCAGCTTTCTGAAGGTCTGAGGAGGGCTTTGTGAGCGAGGAAAAGAAGGGACTCTGGCTGAGGCTGACCTCCACGCAGATCTGGCGCTCGATCATGCGCCACGATTTTGAGGATACCGAGGTCAACCGGGGCAAGGTCATTCGCAGCAACGTGTTCCTGCACCTGCACCCCATCCGCGTGCCCAAACACGCCATGAAGCTTCGATTTACTTGGTGCATGGGGGGCATTGCCCTGTTCGCTTTCCTTGTGGAGTGCGTCACCGGAGTCCTGTTGATGTTCTATTACCACCCCACCGTGGACATGGCCTACATGGACATGAAATATTTACAATTCGACGTGCCCTTTGGACAGGTATTGCGCAACATCCATCGCTGGGGTGCGCATCTCATGGTGTTGGCCGTGATGCTGCACATGCTGCGCGTGTTTCTCACCGGCTCCTACAAGCCGCCACGGGAGTTCAACTGGGTGGTTGGTGTGGCGCTCCTGTCCCTGACCTTGCTGATGTCCTTCACCGGCTATCTCCTGCCCTGGGACCAATTGGCCTATTGGGCCATCACCGTGGGGACAAACATGGGCGCAGCCACACCCGTGCTGGGAGCCGAAGGCCCATTCTCCATGGCAACCAAGTTCAATGATGTCCGCTTTGTTCTGTTGGGGGGCACGACGGTCGGCGCCAATGCCCTGCTTCGTTTCTATGTGCTGCATGTCATAGCCGTGCCCGCTGCGGTCTGCTTGTTCATGGCCGTGCATTTCTGGCGGATCAGAAAAGACGGGGGCATTTCCAGGCCCCTGTGACACAGGAAGAGTGGAAGGGTTTCTGGATACCGGAGTACGGGCGATCCTCCCGGACGTAAATCAACAATCGAAATTCGGGGAAATCATGTCGGAACAGAACGCGGCAACCCGCACAGAACAGCACGCTCCCGGAAAAAAAGTCAAAAATCCACATGTCTGGCCAGATCTGCCGTTCATGGAATTGATGTGCATGGTGGTGATCACCATTGTATTGATAGTATGGTCTATCTGGCTCGACGCCCCCTTGGGGGAGATCGCCACTCCCTCGCGTACCGAGAACCCGGCAAAGGCGCCATGGTATTTCGTGGGATTGCAAGAGATATTGGTCTATTTCGATCCCTGGTACGCGGGAGTCGTCCTGCCAACAATCATCATTGTTGGCCTGATGGCGATCCCGTACCTGGATGTGAACCCCAAGGGCGTGGGTGAATACAATTTTTCAGTCCGAAAGTTCGCGGTATTCAACTTCCTGTTCGGTTACCTGCTCTGGATGGGCGCCATTGTGGTGGGAGAGTTCATGCGCGGCCCTTCTTGGTTCTTCTTTTGGCCTTGGGAGCCCTGGGATCCGAATTACCATCCCGTTGCAGTGGAGTTGCGTAATTTTTCAACAGCTGTTGGGCTTGGCAGCATCATTGTGTATTTCGCGCTCTTTTTCGGTGTCCCCGTCATCTTCAGGATGCGTTTGTACAAGGGGCGGTCCTTTATTCGATATATGACGCTGATGTCATTGATGGCTCTGCTGTATCTCGTGCCCATCAAGATCATTCTGCGTCAGGTGTTCAACGTCAGGTATGTGCTCGTCACTCCCTGGTTCAATATTTAAGGAGAGAGCGAACATGCCGACGATGAAGCTATCCGGGAAAAGCACCGTTGTTCTTGCCGTGCTCACCGTCCTGTTGCTGCTATCCGCCGGAGCGGTCTGTTATGTAGAGCTGGAAAGCTCCCGGCCCTGGAAAAGATATCAGCGCGCGTTCAACGCCCTGGACATGGAAATCACCAGAAAGGAACGGGAGGCTCTTGAGGCCCGTTCAGATGAAGGGGAGGGCAAAAAGGAACGCTTGACCCTGCTGGACAGGCGCGCGGAAGGTATCGAGTGCCGCACGGTCGCGGTGAAGCAGTTTTGGCTCACCGGCCTGGGTGTTACCGACCGCTGCATGAGCTGCCACCAGGGTGTGGAATCCCCGCGCTTCAAGGATGTTGAGCAGCCTTTCACCACGCACCCTGGTAGGCATTTGGCCGCTGATCGCCACCCCGTGCATAAGTTCGGCTGCGTGGTTTGCCACGACGGCCAGGGTGTGGCCCTGACCAAGGACGAGGCACACGCACTGACCGACATCTGGCTCAAGCCCGTGCTGCGTAACGAATTGGCCGAAGCGTCCTGTCGCCGTTGCCACGCCTATGACGACACGGTTCCCCGACATATTGCATTTCCGGATGCGCCCCATCTGACCAACGGCAAGCGATTGTACTTGGAAAAGGGGTGTATGGGGTGCCACGTGCTCAAAGGGTTTGAAGTCCCGCAGCGCATCGCCCCCATGCTGACAAGGGTGATTGAAAAGGTGAACGCCGGCTGGATGAAGCAGTGGATCACCAAACCCAATGACTATCTGCCACTGACCATCATGCCTTTTTTCGACCTCAAAGATGAGGAGGTTGAGCAACTGGGCGCATTTCTCGACTCTTTGTCCTCGGTTTCCAATAAAGAGTCTGAAAAGTTGAAAATCAAGGGTAATGCCCAAAAGGGCGGGGAGCTGTTTCAGGAAGTGGGGTGCCTGGCATGCCATACCGTGAACGACAGTGGTGGGCTCTTTGGGCCGGATCTCAGCCGAGTGGCCGAGAAGGTCAAGGAGGACACCTGGCTGTTGAACTGGGTGGAAGACCCTGTGGCTTATGACCGGGAGACCGAGATGCCTGATTTTCGTCTTGACGAGGAGCAGATACAGGATATCGCCGCGTATCTCATGACCTTGAAAAAACAGGAGCGCCCCGGGAACGTGTCCTTTGATGCCGAATTGCTGCCGCAGGGGAAACAACTGTTCGGCACGCTGGGTTGTACCGGCTGTCATAAAATCGAGGGCATGGTTTACGGCTTTCCCCGTTCTCCGGAGCACACCGGATACGCGGACAAGGGCATGGATATGTTCGATTTCGGACACGTCACGGACATTCCCCGCACAAAAGCCGCCTGGACCAAGAAAAAGCTCGAGGAACCCAAGGTCTTTTCCACCGAGACCATCAAGCTGGTCATGCCCGATGTGGGGCTGAAACCAGAGGAAATCCGCGACCTGCGTGTCTGGATGCTCAGTTTGGCCGAGCACGAGGCGCCCGAGGAGTATCTACTGGAGTTGCAGGACAGTGAGTCCCCGTTCCTCAAGGGCATGCGCGTGGTGGAGAAGTTCAACTGCACCGGCTGCCACAAGTTCGGGCTGATGGAGCGCGAGATGGAACTGAACGACGATTTTCCGGAGGGATATTTCTGGGCTTCGACAACCTACGCCATCGAGGACATCGAGGTTGAGGGCGAGGTCCTCTATGCCAAAGGGAGTGAGTTGAACAAGGAGCAAGTTGCCGCGCTGCTCAATATCGATCCGGAGCTGGACAACCTGCTCTTCAGACGGCGCTGGTTCGTGGATTACGACAACGCCGGATATCTCATGGACATGGAACTCGCCAAGATCAAGGTTCTGGGCATGAACGAGGGTGATATCATGGGTAATTACAAGGATCTGAATTTCGCCCCCCCGATCCTGCACTATGAGGGCGCCAAGGTTCAGCCCAACTGGTTGTATGAGTTTCTGGACAATCCCTACCCTGTTCGCCCCCTGACCAAGGCCACCATGCCCACCTTTAACCTGACCGGAGAACAGATCGACGAACTGGTGGTCTTTTTCGTGGACAAGGAAGGTCTGGAGCACCCCTACTTTCCTGTGGAGGAACTGAAGCCCGGGGAGGCGGAAAAGGCGGAAGAGGTCTTCAAGATCTGCCTGCAGTGTCATTATTTCGACCAGGAGCGCCTGCAGGACAAAAAAGGCTTCAAGGACCTGAAGGGGCCGAATCTGGCCGAGGTCAAGCGCCGCATCCGCCCAGAATATATCAGGCAGTGGGTGAAATACCCGGATTTGATCATTCCCGGTACGCAGATGAAGAATTTTTTCTACGACTTTGATGTGGACGCCAGGTTTGAGGAGATCGATCCGGACGAGACAGGCATTACCGACCTCACGCAGGAGGAGAAGGTCGGCATGATGTCCCGGTTTCTCATGAATCCCTACAAGAATTACCGTTTATCAGTGCAAAGATAAGCCGGGCCCCCGGCGGTAAAGTCACATGTTCCGGAAAAGGAGGGAATATGAATCATAACACGCCGCGTCTCATGTTCGTTGTATTCGCAGTCCTGGCACTCTTTCTGGCGTTGCGGCCGGCTATGGGCATTTGCTCGGATCAAGGCAAGTCGCTGTTTGAGGAGAAATGCGCTTCCTGTCACGCCATGGAGCCGGGGGAGAAACTGGCCATTAAGGAGCGGCAACAGGTGAAAGGTACTCCCCTATGGTTTGCGGGGAGTAAATTCAAGGAGGCCTGGTTGGCGGAATGGTTGGCCAAGCCCACCCCCCTGCTGCAGGTGAAGTGGAACACAGCGGAAAAGGGCGCATACGAGCACCCGGCTGTTTCACCGCAGGAGGCCGTTGAGGTGACCGCCTATCTTATGACCGCCAAGGACGAGACCATAATTTGTGGCAAGGCCGCGGAATTCCCGAAAAAACGTTCCCAAAAAAGAGGGTTTCTCACAGATGCCAGAAATCTCTTTGAAAAGCACCAGGGGTGTTACGCGTGTCACCGCTATCTGAACAAGCGCAACACCGAGCTGGGAGGCTTCTCGGCACCCACGCTGGTTACTGCCAAGGATCGGTTACAGCCGGACTGGGTCTACACCTTTCTTATCGATCCCAAGAAATACTACCCCAATAGTAAATGTCCCATTCCTGGGGGCGAGGCCGTGAACACGTTCACCGACGAGGACAAGGGCACCCTGGCCGGATACATCGTCAACATGGGAGAAAGATGAACAGCGCCATTGTCCCCCATTATGCATGGTCAGTGGAAAGGCTTGAAAAGGAGAAATGTCATGAAAAGGATTAATAGCGAAGCATTGCTGTTTTACACAATGTCCGTGCTGTTTGTTCTCGTGGTGATGCCCCAAAGCGCCATGACAGCCCCCGCAGGCAGTGGCGAGGAAGTGTACCAATACTATTGTGCCCAGTGTCATGGTGTACAGGGGGACGGCAAGGGCATCAACGCCACCGAGGACCTTCCCACTGCACCCAAGGATTTCACCAGTCCCAAGAATCTGCCTGTGTTCACCGATGAACAGATTATCAAAACCATTGTCAAGGGTGGCCCGGCGGAGCAGCTGTCGTTCATCATGCCCTCCTGGAGGGAGATCCTGAGTGACGAGGAAGTGGAATTGTTGCGCGCTTATTTACGCAAGGTCTGTAATTGCCAGTTCGATCCCGAAGCCGCGGCGGCCGCAAAGGCGGAGGCCGAGGCCAAGGCCAAGGAAGGGAATTGATAGTTGTCGCTTTGACGCTGTGTTGGGAACACGATGTAGCCAGGAGGTGTTTTGGAAGGAATTCATTGAGTTGTGGGATATGTGGAATTGAATGATTCAACAAAGGAGTTCATGGAATGAAAAACGTTGTCGCCGTTTCACTGGTCGTATTCATGATGCTCGGTGTGTGCCTGTTCGCGCAGGCGGAGGACGAAATCATGGGCCGGGAGTTGTTTATCGAGGTGCCTTTGGGGTTGCCTGATCTGCCAGTTCCCGAGGACAATCCCATGACTGTGGAAAAGGTTGAGCTGGGCAAGATGTTGTATTTTGATCCCAGACTTTCCGCGGATGGCACCATTTCCTGCGCCACCTGTCACGATCCCAGCCTGGGGTATTCCAATGCAGCGCCCAAGGCTGTCGGCGTGAACCATGCTGTCGGCGGGGCCAACTCGCCCACGGTGCTGAATGCCGCTTTTTCCGAGTTTCAATTCTGGGATGGCCGGGCCGCTCATCTTGAAGGTCAGGCCAGCGGTCCCATGACTGCAAGCGTGGAAATGGCCGGTATTCCTGATGAAATCGTGCAGAATCTGAACAAGGTTCCGGAATACCGGGAATTGTCGTTCCGCGCTTTTGGCGAGTATCTGAGCTTCAAGAACATCACCAAGGCCATTGCCGCGTTTGAGCGCACCCTTCTGGCGGGCAATTCCCCGTTTGATAAATTCTATTACGACGGAAAGATGGATGCCATTTCCGACGCCGCCAAAAGGGGCAAGGAAATATTCGACAATCCGGAAAAGGGCAACTGCAAGAAATGCCACACCTACACCAAGACCGATGGCTATTTTTCCGACAATATGTTCCACAACGTTGGCGTGGGCATGGACAAGGAAAAGCCTGATGTCGGCCGGTTCGGCGTGACCGGCAAGAAAGAGGACATGGGGCGGCAGAAGACTCCGACCCTGCGCAATGTGGTACAGACCGCGCCCTATTTTCATGACGGCTCCACGTTTTCGCTCAAGGAAGCCGCCAAAATTTGCCTCACAGGCATTCCCAACAGCAATCTTGATCCTGAATACAAGGTGAAGCGCGAACTCACCGATGAGGAACTGGACGATGTTGTGGAATTCATGAGGTCTTTGACCGGTGAGTTACCCGTGTTCGCAAAACCCGAGGTGCCCGGGCTGTAGAACAGGTGTCCGGGAGCTGAATCGGGCAAAGAATCAGGGAGGTTGGTTTCAATCTCTTGCCGTGTGGTCTTGCATCAGAAGTACGCACATTGCTTGCCGTAGACGGAGAACAGGCGAAGCCTTGCCTCGCCTGTTCTCCATTTGCCGTGAGAAAGGGGTAGGGCTCAGAGCGTGACGATGACGCGGACGTTCGCGGCGTCGGAGTCCATGATGATGTCGCCCCCCATAGTGCGGGCGATGAGCATGGCGGAATAGGTACCCAGCCCTGTGCCGTCCGACTTGCCCGAGGTGACATACTTGTCGAAGAAGCGCTCCCTGATGTCGTCGGGTACGGTGCCCTTGTTCTGGATGATGATGGTATTCACCGCTCCCTCGGTGCCGATGGACACCGTGACGGTTTCGTTGTCGGGCGAGGCCTCCAGGGCGTTCTTCAGCAGGTTAGCGAACAGGGAGTAGAACAGCAGTTCCTCGCCCTCCACTGTCACGGGCGCATTCCCCTTGTCCGGATCACCGTTCACAAAGGTCTCCACGGTGATGCTTTTGCCTTTTCGCAGGGCGCTCAGGTCCTCCATGACGGACCGCAGAATGGGGGCCAGGTCCACGGGCACCGGGGTGTAGGCGTAGGTGCCGATCTCCATCTTGTACAGGTCCAGGGACATGTTGATGAGCCGCAGCATCTTCAGGCCGGCCTCCTTGATGAGGCGGACCAGGGAGGCCTCCTCGTCGGTGAGGGGGACCGTGGCGAGGAGCAGGTCCGGGACGCCGATGATGCCATTCAGCGGCGCCTTCAGGTCGTGGCGGGTGATGCGCTCGATGTCCTCCTTGAGCTGGGCCAGCTTCTTCTGCTCCGAGATGTCCATGAAGGTCTCGATGAGATGGGGGCGCCCGTTGATCATGGTCTTGGAGACGGTCTTCATGATGGGGATCTTCTGGCCGGAGACGGTCAGCAGGGTCCGCTCCGCGTTGTCCACCACCTGGTTCTTATCCGTGATGGGGCAGGCCCCTTCGACGGCGGGGCACAGGTATTTGAAGCACCTCTTGCCGATGACCTGCTCCTCCGTGGCGTTTATCATCCGCAGCCCCGCGGGGTTCATGTCCACTATGATGTGGGTTTCCTCGTCCACAAGGAGCACTCCGGCGTGGATGTTGTCCAGGATTGCCCGCATCTGGGAGTTCCGCTCGTGCAACTCCAGGGTCCGGGCCTGTACCAGCCGCTCCAGTTCCCGGCGGTGGTTCTGGAACAGCTTGTTGAATTCGTAGCTTTCCAGGGTGTGCGCGCCGGCGAGCATGACCACGGTGATCAGGCTCAAGGTGGTGTCCATGATGGTGTTTTTGTCCTGGTCCAGCAGCCCCACGAACATGGCCCGCGTGCGCTTGGGCGTGGCCAGCGCGTGCAGCAGCAGAGTGCTCCGCCTGTCACCGGCCAGGAAAAAGCAGGGGCGTTCGGCCTGCAGGGCGTAGGAAAAGGACTGGTCCATTATCAGGTCGTTGAGTTCCCTGTCGATGATTCCGGCAAGCTCCGGTGTGTCGTGATAGGGTGTGCCGAGGTCATGGGTGGTCTCGTCGATGGGATAGACCGAGGCGCACTTGAATTCGATCATGCCGCGTACGCGTCTGCAGAGCTCCTGTAAAAGAGGGGTGATGTCCGCCTGCTGCGAGTATGAGGACTCGAAGCTGCCGAGAGGAGCGGCGAGATCGAGGGCCTCCAGGGCGGCGGCCTTTTCACGCTCCAGGGCCTCGACCTGTTTTTCCAGGAACAGAATCTGCTTGTCCTTGTCCATGTTCAATCCAGAAAAGCGGCGTAGATGTCGTTGAGTTGGCGTTGGGCCTGGGAGATGACCACCGAGAGGACACTGGGGGAAAGCCCGAGGAGCTCCCACGCTCCGGGCGCCATGCCGGTGCAGAGGAACTGGCCGCTGTGTCCGTATTGCAGGGCGATGACCACGGCGTCCGCCACGTTGACGATGGCGGCCTCCTGGGGCTGGTTCGACTGGGCCGGGGCATGGTGCCAGGTGATGACATCCGAAAGGGTGGACGGCAGTTGCCAGCGCAGCATGAGTTTCTCCGCCACCTCGCAATGGTCGAACCCGAAGGTCAGGCGCTCGGCCTGGCGCAGGCAGATTTTCTGGGCATAGGCCTTGCGGATGCTCAGGCACAGGGTCTGGGGCGCCAGCCTGAGCATGACCAGGCGGCCGAGGTCGTGTAGCATCCCGGCCACGAAAAAACGCTCCAGGTCGCGTTTGCCCATGCGATTGGCCAGCAACTGGGCCATGACGCCGCAGGCCAGGGAGTGTTTCCAGAAGTCCGTGGCCGGGAGGATCTCGGCGGAAATATCTCTGAACATGGACATGACGGAAATGCCCAGGGCAAGTTGGCTTATCTCTCTGATCCCGAGGATGACCACGCTGCGGGACAGGGTGTCGATCTTGCGCCCCCTGCTCATGGCAGGGCTGTTCACCAGGCGCAGCAGTCTGGCGCTCATCCCCGCATCCTTGGAGATGATGTCCGCCAGCCGGGCGGCGGTGCAGGCCGGGTCCTCCAGGGCCTTGCTGATATGGAAATAGATGTCCGGCAGGGACACGAGCCCGCTGTCAGAGGAGGTCATGGCCTCCAGACAGGGGATTTCCCCGGTTGGGGGGCAATCCTCGGGGGGCGTCTCGGGAGGAGACGCAGGGCGCCAGCCCTGCTCCAGGCGTCGGGCATGGTCGAAGACACACTGCTTTCGAAGCTCCGCAAAAGGCAGATGGCCGAGGTCGATGGCTGCGAAGCGCCGGTCCGCGATGCCTTCGGCCTCGGGGATGAATTCCCGCCAGGTTTCGGATTCGGTCGCGACCTCGGAGTCGTCCAGCACCTCGACCTCGCTCACTCCCCACATGTTCAGCACGCGCAGATGGTTGTCATCCAGGGTGGTTCCCTGTTCGAGCAGCAACCTGCCGTTGGCGCTGTGCACGTCCTTGGAAAGCACCATGCCGGCGCTGAGGTCCATTATATTGACTGTTTTCACCTTGCCCCACCCCTTGAATCCATCATCCCATGAATCATGCCAGACGCGCGGACTGGCAAAGATGGCTCTGTCCGGCCCGAGGATCCCCCAAGAGGGGCAACGTCGGCCGATTTATCCCGAACACGGTTCGTCGTCCTGCGGATGGAAATGCCATGTATAGCATCCGGGCGTGAGCAATACAAGAAACCCCCGGTTGTTTTACGGGTCCGTCAACCTTCCGGAAGGTTGGCATATTTTCATGATCCTGGGCAGGCAGACGGCCGGGGGCCAGGACCAATGCCGGGGACCGGTATGGCTTGCCCTGCTCAGCGTATTGCGGTTATCATAATAGCGAGAATTATCGAAAAGTTGCGCCCCCCGCGCTGGTGGCGCAAAGTGGATGAACGTTCTGCAAGCCAAATGGAGAGCCCATGAGCCGAGACGCGTTTTCATTCCGGACTCCGGCCATAACCCATACCTTGACCAAGATTTCCTATCCTGAATTTCGTAAACTTCTGTTTTCATTTGCAAACAGATTGCGAAAAAACCTGGATGCCAAGGGGCTCGACCGGGACCTCTCTCTGGAGGCCATTCGCCAGACCATCGAGGAGTTCGGTCAGGAGTGCCACGCCATCAACGAGGAGTGCATGCACCTGGTGGAGGAGGCGCTGGAGAATTTCCTGAACTCCCAGGAGCAGGGAGGAGATATTCTGGGGCGCATACTGTTCTATTTCCTCTTCGAATCCGCACCTGGAGGCAGGTTGGTGTACGAGGATTCGCACGCGGACAACGAGCGGGCGTGCATGGAGTTCGTGCAGGGGGTGATACCCCGCCCCCTGATGCGTCTGTTCCTGGTGAGTGTCCGAGGTTCGGTGGAGGGCATCGACCCCTTTCAGGCCTTGCCCGTGCTGTTCGGCGCGGGGGGCGAGTATATCCAGGAGAAGACCGAGGAGGCTTTGGAACTGGCCAAGGACTACCGCATGGGCGAGGAGTCCGAGGATTCGCCCATCTACTATGCCGGGTTTTTCCTGGACATGCGGGTGCGGGTTTTTGCTCTGGAGTTGCTGGAAAAGGTCTGGGAGCGCATGGAGCAGATGCCCGGCGACCGTTTGCTGCAGGTCTACGAGAACCTGCAGTCCAAGAGGCGCAAGGCCACGGGTGTGACCGACATGGAGCGGATGCTCACCGTCGAGGACATGGAACAACTCTGCGGCGCGGTGCGCAACGGTCTCGATGCGCTGCGCAAGGCCTTGCGTTGCGAGATGCAAAGAGGGCAGACAGCGGGATAGGAAAGACCAGTTGCCCCCTGCCCATGCGGTGCCACAACTTGCCTCAGGCCAGGGTGTGCTCTTTGGGAAATGCCTCTGCGCAGGTCTCCTCCAGGTGTCGGAACCAGATGTCCTGAAAGGGGGGGTGCTCCAGGGTGCCGGTGGAGTGTGTATGCACGGCGAAGCCCTGTTTCCGGAGCTCCCGCAGCCATGAGTGCCCCTCCCCGAACACGTCCACCCGGACGTGGTGGCCGGGCACGCACATGAAAGGCAGCAGCCAAAGCTCCCCGATCTCCTCGGCCCGCAAAGCCCGCAGGGTCTCGTCAAGGCCTGGCTCGCCCATGAGGGTGCCCACGAACAGCTTGGGATCGCGGTGCCTGGCGGTTTCCTGGAAGTCCAGATAGCGCTGCTGCCCCGCGTGGTAGGTGCCGTGCCCCACAAGGACCACAGCCTGATCCGGGGTACGCTCTTGCGGGATGTAGCCGGCCAGCGCGTCCCTGGCCAGGAACACGTCCTCGTTGGTCATGAGCAGGGGCCCCCCCACAGTGACCTGCTCGAACCCCTTGCGCGGGTGCAGGTAGGCCATGGCCTGGTTCAGGGTCCAGTTATACTCCACACCGGGGCTGGTGTGCAGGGATTGCACGGCTAGGTGGGTGACGCCGGCGTCGTGCAGGCGGCACAGAGCCTCGGCCATGGAGTCGCACTCAAGCCCCTTTTTACGCATCTTCCGGCGCACCTTGTGCGCGGTGTAGGCAAGGGCGAGTTCCACACCGGGGTAGTGCGCGGCCACACGCTCCATGAAGGAGTCGTAGCCCGAGCGTGCGTCGTCTATGGCCACGCCAAAGGCGGCCAGCAGGATTCCCGGTTTCGGAGGGCGGGAACCATGGTGATGGTGCCCGTGATGACTGTGCCCGTGATGGTGGTCGTGTTCGTGATGCTCGTGGTCTGAATGGCTCATGCGTCTCCATATGCCGCCAGGGGGAACGGGGGAGGCGCGTGTTCAGTTCACCGCCCTCCATGTCGGGGATTCCTCTATGCCGAGATGCGCAATGCGTTGCGCCATGGCGTTGCGGATCACGGGAAGCCTGGATATCTTGCCGATCCAACCCCAACGGTCTTTATAAAAGTCAAAATAATTCCATTCGTCTATCAGATAGATGTTGGGGTGCCAAGTCTGCAACTCCCTCGCCCTGCGTATGGCCCACTTGAACTCCGGGACCTCGGCGGTTTTTTTCACCGATTCGTGTCGCTTGCTCTTGCCCTTGAGGAAAGGCGCCAGCAACTCCACCAGCAGCTCGGCGCCGGGCAGGCTCCTGGCCATGGCGTGAAACAGCTCGCGCACCTCGTTCTCGTCGAAGTACATGAGCAGCCCCTCGGCCAACACCAGCAGAGGGCGCCCCTTGTTCTCCGGGCTGTTTACCGTGTCCATCCAGGTGAAGTCGAAGATGGATTGTTCAAGGAAGCGGTAGTTGTCGCTCTCGGAGAAGAAACGGCGGCGCAGGTTGATGGCTTCGGGCAGATCCAGATCGTACCACAGAGTATTGCGGGGGCACAGGCGCTGGTGTCGCGTATCCAGCCCCGCGCCCAGGTTCACCACCACGGCGTCGTGGTTTCGGCGCAAAAAGGTCTCCACGCATCTGTCCAGCAACATGGTGCGGATGGAGACTCCCACCTGGGAAAGCCTTGCCCCGGAGAATTTGGAGAAGTCGTAGTCGATGCGCGAGATCATCTCCACAGCCTTGGCGTCCTGGACGATGGGGCTGTTGTTGCCGGTCTCGGTCGCTCTGGCCCAGAGAGGGATGAGCAGGGTTTCGGATATCCCGGTGAGCTTGGCGTCCATGTTTACCTCCCAGTGAATCGGTGCGTTATGTCACCCTTTGACCGCCTGCAGGATTCTCTCCGCGGCAAAGGCCGGGGCAATGGTTTTTTTCGTGGCGGCCGTGGTCTCCAGGCTGCCCTTGGCGCTCATGGGCGCGCTTTGCGAACTTTTTGCCAGGGCAGCCTCAAAGGCCTGGCGCAGCAATGCGAAGGATTCCTCCACCTCTGGGTACTCGTTGTCCTCGCGCCAGGGGAGCCGCAGGCTCTCGGTGGATTTCCGCGATTTGTGCGAGGGCGTCATGAGCAGGTAGCACTCCTCGGGAACCCGGTCCCCGCGCTCGAACTGCCCAGGCCAGCAGTGGGTCCAGCCGGTTTCCGGTGGTTTTGGGATGGTGCTTTGCACGCGCACCGCGGGCATGGCCAGGCCGTTCTCAAAGTCGCTGAGGGTGATGGTGAAATTCAGGACCGGGCGGAAATTTCCCCGCTTTTTCGTAATGCTCCATTCGATGTGCATTGCCTCTACTCCATGATGACCACTTCGCCGAAAGGTGGTGGCGTGTGCCCCTTGTTCGGGGTGACCCACATCACCGGATAGCCGGGTTCCTCGGGGAAATGGCTGGACTCCAGGTCGGTGAAATAGATCAGGCAGGCCGGTGCGTTGCCGTCCCTCTCCAACTGCGAGAAGGGGGGGCGAAAGTCGGTGCCCCCGCCTCCGGTGATCGCGAAATCCAGGGGCAGGTCCCAACGGCAGAGCCGTTCCCGGGCCGTGAGCGCCGCGTCGCAGGTGAACACCGTGAGGGAGGTGTCGAATTCCTCGAGCACGGCGGAGAGCTCCCTGCCGAAGCTGTCCAGCTCGTTCTGGGTGATGCTGCCGGACACGTCCACCGCGATGGCGATCTCCGCGAGTTCTTGGTTCTCCAGTCCCGGGAGGTACAGCCCAGTGTGCAGATGACGACGATTGGGGCGCATCCAGGTGAAATCGTTACGGGCCGCGTTCTCCAGAAAACGTCGCAACAGCTCCCGCCAGCTCAGGGCCGGAGCGAGCATGGAGCAGAGCAACCGCTCCAGCGCTCCGGGCAGGTCGCCGGATTCGCGGGATTTCTGCAGGGCCTGGGAAGTGGCCACGCGCCAGTTGTCCTCCTCGAGTTCCAGGTCAGAGGAGCTGTCGCCGTCGCTGAAGTCCGCGTCCCTGACCTCGCCGGTCATGCCCGGGTCCTCGCTGGGGGTGGAGAGGGCGCCGGAATCATCTCCTATCCCTCCAGCCGCGTCGTCTCGCCCCTCATCGGCGTCCTCGCCCGTGGATTCGCTGGACGAGACCTTGTCGACGTTCTCCTGTGGCGGGGCATCGCTCTTGCCTCCCTGACCATCCTCGGCCGCTTCCACCTCCTGTTGGGGGCCGCTGTCCGCCCCTCCCTTGATCTCCTGGTCATTGTCCAGGAGTCTGGCATAGATGCTGTCGGCGCTCTTTCCGTGGTGTTGCGGGTCGTCCAGGTAGCCATCCGGGAGTTCCAGCCCCGCGTCCAGCAACACATGGTTGATGGCGTAGTCGCAGGCCGTGTTCCAGAGCTTCTTGTCGCGCCCCTTCCTGCGGGTGTGATGGCAACAGGCTAGGTGCAGAACCTCGTGGCATTGGATCCCCTTGATCTTTGCCAGGGGCAGGGAGGCCATATAGGCCGGATTGTAGGCCAGCACCCTGCCGTCGGTCCACGCGGTGCCGCAGGTGTTGTCCTCGCGCATGTCAAGGCGCAAGGCCAGGTGGGCGAAAAATGGGTGGTCCAGCACCAGTTCGCTTCTGGCCTTGACCATCTTTGCCCGGGCTTCCGGGTTCATGCTCACACCAGCACATCGCTGTTGGAGCAGGCCCAGCCCTTGAAGGCCTCGGTCTCCACGATGGAGGGTTCCACGGCGGCGGCGTCGCGCATCAACAACACGCTGAACTCCACCGGCAGGCGGGAGGCAAGCACTGCCATACCGGGCATGGTGGTTTCCGAGGCCTTGCGGGCAACAGACTCGCAAATGGCGTAGATCACGGCCGGATCGTCCGGAATCTCCACGCCTCCTGGATTTGCGAGCACCGTATCCGCGTCGGGCAGGGAATCGCAGATATTCAAAAAACCTATGCACTCGGCTGCCGCGCCACTCCCCACGGTGCCTTGCAGAAGAAAATGCAGGTTCTCCCGGTCCTCGCAGGTCTGCACGATGCGCGAGGCGAACTCCCAGGAACGGGGGGAGGGGAAGGCCTTTTCGTTGCGCGTGGGCTCGAAGTCGTGCAGCAGCTTGGGGCGAAAGCGCAAAAAGGCGCGGATTCTCGGGTCCACGCCGCTGTCCGAGGCCCAGCGCAGCCAGTCGTCCAGGTCGGTCTCGAAGTCCAGGTGCACCATGCGGTTGGCCAGGGCCGTGGGCATGCGGTGGGTCACGGAGCGGTCGGACTCGCGGTTTCCCGCGGCAATGACCGTCCACCCCTCGGGCAGTTCGTATTCACCGAGTTTGCGGTCCAGGATGAGCTGGTAGCAGGCGGCCTGCACCAGGGGGGGCGCGGTGTTCAGTTCGTCCAGAAACAGGATGCCTTTTCCCTCTCGCGGAAGGAAGGAGGGCGGGGACCAGACCGCGAGGCCGGTCTCGTCTATGCGGGGCAGACCCCGCAGGTCCACGGGATCCAGCAGCACGGCCCGGATGTCGATAAGGGTGAGTTCGTGGCGCGCGGCCACCTGGGCCACCACCTGGCTTTTTCCCACACCGGGAGCGCCCCATATGAATACGGGCTGCCGCACCTGTAAAAGAGTTTCCAGTGCTGCGACAATAGCTGACGGTTTCATGCGAATCTCCTGCAGTGTTTTGAGCAGGCTTATTGAAATTGAGAATCGATGTCAATATGGATGTGGGGTAAATTTCACCTGACGGTGAGCAGAGCTGGGCGGACTGCCCGTGCAAAGGCTTTCCCACGCAACCGGTTTCAAACAAGTCCGGTGTTTATGTATTGGAAAATGGCACTGACCGAACAGGGTCCATCGCATCGTGGTACGGCTCGCACTCCTCCACGAATGCCTCTGTGAGTGGTCACCTTATGTCATAGCGGTCCTTGAGGGGCAGGGCGAGATACAACAGGTTTTATGAAGGCGGGACGCATCAACAAGGCGCGCGCCATCCTGGAGAAATCCGTCAAGCTGTGGCCAAAGCACGCGGACACCTACCTGTTGCTGCTGGAGCTGGCCGATGAAGGGGAGGGCAAGGCACGGGCGCGCCCCCTGATCGGCACGGCCCTGGCCTGCACCGCTTTTTCCGGTCAGGAGAGAATCCGGCTCGAGTATGCCCTGCAAGGGGAGTGAGTACGAGTTGTATGGATGCGTGAGTGTAATACTTCCTGGACCTGATGACGGACCCTTGATATGACACTTACAAGGAATAACAGGGCGGAGACCTTCGCCCCAAAGCACGCCGCATTCAGATTATGCCCAAACACACCGACCTTCTCGCGGCACTCCTGGACGCTGTCAGCTACGCCGTGGTGGCCATAGACACGGAAGCCCGCGTCACCTTCATCAATGAGCCCGCGGCCGAGTTCTTCAAGAACAGAGGCAGGGACTACGCCTCCTGCCTCGGGGGGCCTGCCGAGAACATTCTGCCCATTGCCGCGCCACTGGCCCGCAAGGCCATGGTTTCGGAAGACTTTGCCAAAGGGCGGGGGCGCATCGTGGACAAGGGCAAGGAGCTCTTTTTCGAGATCACGCCCCTTATGCTGGACGGACGCCTGCAAGGCGCGGCCATCAGCCTGCAGCGCCCCGAGCGCTTCGAGGAGGTGGCCAGCCGCCTGGATATCTACCAGTCCCTGTTCAAGCAGCTCCACGCCATCTTCGAGTCCTCCAGCGACGGAATCTGGGTCACGGACGGCGAGGGCATCATAACAAATGTGAACAGGGCCTCCCTGGAGCTCAACGGGCTGGCAAGCGAGGACCTCATCGGCAAGAACGTGAGAACCATCGTGGCGCGGGGCGGCGTGGACCAGGCCGTGAGTCTCGAGGTCATGAAGCACAGGCGCCAGATCAGCCTGATACAGCACATCAAGAGCACCAACCGGCAGATTCTGGCCACCGGCACCCCGGTATTCGACGACGCGGGCAAGCTTGCCCTGGTGGTGGTGAACGAGCGCGACCTCACGGACCTGAACAACCTGCGCCGCGACCTGGCCATCGCCAAACAGCGCCAGGAGACCGTGAGCAACGAGCTGCGGAGTCTGCTGCTCCTGGAGCTGGCGGGAAGCGGCATCGTGGCCGAGAGCAGGGGCATGCGCAAGGTCCTGGCCGGGGCCCTGAAGCTGGCCCAGCTCAACGTCTCCAACATCCTGCTCACCGGCGAGTCCGGCGTGGGCAAGGGCATGCTGGCCAAGTTCCTGCACAACAACAGTCCGCGCAAGGAAAAGCCCTTTTTGAGCATCAACTGCGCGGCACTGCCCGAGAGCCTGTTCGAGGCCGAGCTCTTCGGCTATCAGGGGGGCGCTTTCACCGGCGCGCGGGAGGAGGGTCGCCTCGGGCTCATCAGTCTGGCCAGGGACGGTACCCTGTTCCTGGACGAGATCGGCGAGCTTCCGCTCTCCCAGCAGGCCAAGCTGCTCACCTGCCTGGATCAGAACGAGTTTCTGCCCATAGGCGGTACCAGGCCGGAGAAGGTCAACTGCTCCCTTGTGTTCGCCACCAACAAGAACCTGGAGCAACTGGTGGAGCGCAAGCGCTTTCGCCAGGACCTCTACTACCGGCTCACAGCCTTCAGCCTGAACATCCCCCCTTTGCGGGAGCGGGTGGAGGACGTCTTCGAGCTGGCGCGCAACTTTCTGAATCAGTGCAACGAGGAGTTCAAGACCGACCGTTTTCTCAGCCAGGAGGCCCTGGACCTGCTCCACGAGCACACCTTTCCGGGCAATGTCCGCGAACTCCGCTCCCTTATCCGCAAGGCCGTGGTCATGAGCGAGGACAATGACCTGACCCCGTATCTGCGCGGCAGTCTGGATAAGTCGGACGCCCCGCTAGTGGGCGTGGGAGCGCGGCTCCCCTCCACCTTGCCCGAGGCTGTGGCGGCTCTGGAGCGCGAGCTGCTCTCCCGGGCCAGGACCATGCACGCCAACACAAGGCAGATGGCGGAGTATCTCGGGGTGAACCAGTCAACGGTGGTGCGCAAGTTGGCCAAATACGGTCTGAGCGAGTCCACGGCCTAGTCGATGCGCCGGTGCATCATTTTTTCTTGGAGCGGAGCCATGAATCAATTGAGGTAAATTAAATTTAGTTCGTTAATTCAAAGTGTAAACTGAATAGTGCCATCATGCTTGTGACTCCGGAACTGCGAACAGGGTTTTTGATGTCGAACTGCATCAAACTAAAAGCGCATGAATGGCCGGTGTTCTCCGAGCGTCTGATGCGGATTAGCATCAAAAAACAGAGATCATGTAAGGGGTGAACCAATAACAGTTTGAAATAATAAAATAACTCAAAACAGGCCGGAAATTTGCTTCCAAAGTCGTTTCGAACAAACAGCAAAGGGACACGCATCCTCATGAAGAACACAGGTTGGCAACCATGGGCGCTCCTCTCTCCGGCTCTGACAGCGGTCTTCCTGCTGCTGGTCGTGCCGGTGTGTTTCGTGGTGGTTTACAGCTTTTGGCTCCGGGCCCCCTCGGGCGCGGACATCGCCGCTTTTCAGATGGGAAACTATGCGAAATTCTTCGCTGATTTTTTCTATCCCTCGATCCTGATCCGCACCATCCGCATAGCCCTCGAATGCGTGCTCCTGTGCCTGGTCATGGGCTACATCCCGGCCTATTTCTTCTACCGCACCACCAGCAAGTTCAAGCCGCTGCTCATGCTGTTGCTCATGCTGCCCTTCTGGATCAGCTTCATCATCCGCACCATGAGCTGGGTTAACATCCTCGGCGACACCGGTCTGCTCAACCACATGCTCATGTCCATGGGCATCATCTCCGAGCCCCCTCCAACTGCTGTACAACGAGGGGTCCGTGCTCATGGGCCTGATCCAGTACCTGCTGCCCTTCATGATCCTGAACATCTATGTGAGCCTCGAGGGTATAGACAGGCACCTGACCGAGGCCGCGCGCAGCATGGGCTGCAGCGAATGGCAGGCCTTCCGGGAGGTGACCCTGCCTCTGAGCCTGCCCGGCGTAAGCGCCGGCTGCCTGCTGGTCTTCGTGCTCACGGCCGGCACGTATCTGCCCCCCATGATTCTGGGTGGCCCCCGCGACGAGATGATCGCCAACCTGATCTTCAAGCGGGTCATCGGCACCCTGGACTGGCCCTTTGGTTCGTCCATCAGCGTGATCCTGCTCTTCCTGCTGGGCGCCATCGTCTGGACCTACAACCGCTATCTCGGCATCAACACCTTGTTCAAGGCATTCAAGGGGGCGTAAATCATGTTCAAGATAGGCGGCTGGTCCCTCATCAAGATCTACACGTTTCTGGTCTATGTTTTCATGTTCGCCCCCATAGTGGTGGTGGTCGTACTCTCCTTCAATCCGCAGCAGTTCGGCTGCTTCCCCATGGAAGGCTTCAGCCTGAAGTGGTACGGGAAATTGTTGAGCAACGAGACCATCCTGCGGGCGTTCGAGAATTCCATGATCCTGGGTTCCTGCACCGCGGTGATCACCACCGCCATCGGGGTCATGGCGGCCATGGCCTTTGTGCGGTACGAGTTCCCGGGCAAGAACACCCTGAACACCTTGCTGCTCTCCCCGATCATGATCCCGGAGGTGGGTGCTGGGCGTGGCGCTGCTGCTGTTCATCCGCTGGCTGCAGCAGCCCAAGAGCTTCATCCTGCTGCTCATGGGGCACGTGGTGCTCACTCTGCCCTATGTCCTGCTTATCGTGCAGGCGCGGCTGGTGGGCATCAAGCGTGTCTACGAGGAGGCCGCCCTGTCCCTGGGCGCCAACTCCTTTCAGACCTTCAGGGAGGTCACCCTGCCTCTGCTCATGCCCGCCCTCATGGCCGGCATGCTGTTTTCATTCACCATCTCCTTTGATGACATCACGGCCACCCTGTTCTGGGCCACAGCGCAGAACCAGACGGTTCCCGTGAAGATCTTCGGAATGCTGCGTAATTCCATCAGCCCGGAAATCAATGCCCTGGGCGCGGTGATGATCGTATTGACCGTGTCCCTGCCGCTGTTGGCCGGGTTTTTGGCTCGAAAGTTTGCCAGGGGTTAATCGCGCGAAACCCTTTACCCATAACTCCGAGGAGGATGCATCCATGAAGAAGCAACTGGAAGCGGTGAACGAGAAGTATGAAAGCGGTGAACTATCCCGCCGCGACTTTATGAAATACCTTGCCGTGGCCGGCGCCGTGGCCCGGGTCTTGCCGGTGGCCCCTTTATGGGGGGTGCGCAAGGCCATGGCCGCGAAGTCCATCCGCTTTGACGGCTGGGGCGGCACCACCTCCGAGGCCTTCCGCAAGTACGCCTTTGACCCCTTCACCAAAGCCACTGGCGTGGACGTGGTGGACGGCGAATTCGGCGACATGGACTCCTACCTGACCCGCGTCAAGGCGTCCTATCCTCCGGGTGGCGAGTTCAACCTGGCTCACCTGAGCGGTGTCTTCGACTACGCCCGTTACGTCGGCCTGGGCTTCGGTTCCGAGCTGGACGAGAGCAAGATCCCCAACCTGGCCAATGTCATGACCGCCATGATCGAGCCCTACCGCAAGATCACCAACGGCAAGCTCTCCGCGGTTCCCTACGATCTGGGGCAGACCGGCATCGCTTACAACACCAATAAGATCTCCAAGGAGAAAGCCGAGAAGCTCGGCGCTTCCCTGCTCTGGGACAAGGACCTGGACGGTAAGCTGGGCAGCTGGGGCGACTGGCGCACCAATATCTGGTACGCGGCCCTGCACACCGGCCAGAGCCCCAACAACATCACCGACATGGACGCCATGTGGGACGCCCTGCGCAAGCAGGTCCCCATGATCAAGAAGTAACTGGGGATCCGGCGCCGAACTCATGAGCCTGCTGGCCAACGAGGAAATCTTCGCCACAGTGGCCTGGTCCGGTCGTGTGGCGCACCTGCAGAACGAAGGCCATCCCATAGGCTTCCTGGCACCCAAGGGCTGCTATTCCTGGCAGGAGTGCATCTTCGTGCTCAAGGGTTCGGACATGGATGTGGCCGCGCAGTTGCTCGACTACATGCTCGCTCCCGATGCCTCCATCGCCGTGGCCGAGGGCCAGCAGTATCCGCCGAGCCTCGATCCCACCAAGGTCAAGATGCCCGAGTCCGTCTCCAAGCTGCCGGCTTTCGATCCCACCGGCAAGCTGGAAGGATACCTCTTCGCCGATCCCAACTACTGGAACACCAACCAGGTGGAATGGGCCGAGAAGTGGGACCGCATCAAGGCCGGTGGCTAGGCCCTGATCGGTTGAATTGAAGTGTTTCCGGGGAGAGCTTCTGAAAATGGCTCCCCCCGGCACCCTCCCATTCCTCCATCAATCAAGGTGCAAGGAATCGGAGCGGGTGCAGGACATGCAAATCAAGTGGCGCGTGGAGCGGAGCGCATCGCAAGAACCTGGAAAAGAGAGAGAATTCGTGGACAGTATAACGCCCCCCCCGGCGGTACAACTCAAAGGCGTGTGCAAACGCTTCGGCAAGGTCGAGGCGGTCAAGGCAACGGATCTGGACATCGAGGATGGCGCCCTGGTGACCCTGCTGGGGCCCTCGGGCTGTGGAAAGACCACCATCCTGCGCATGGTGGCGGGGCTGGAAACTCCCTCGGGCGGGGACATCCTCATCAAGGGCAAGCGCGTCAACGACATCCCCATCCACAAGCGCAACCTGGGAATGATATTCCAGAACTACGCCCTGTTCCCGCACAAAACCATCTACGACAACGTGGCCTTTGGACTCAAATACCGTGACGTGCCCAAGAACGAGATCAAGGACAAGGTCACCAGAGCCCTTGAGGTGGTGCGCCTCCCCGGGGTGGAGAAGCGATATCCCGCGCAACTCTCCGGGGGGCAGCAGCAGCGCATCGCCCTGGCCCGGGCAATCGTCATAGAGCCGGACGTGCTGCTCATGGACGAACCGCTTTCCGCACTGGACGAGAACCTGCGTGAGGACATGCGTCGCGAGATCGACAACCTGCAGCAGATGCTGGGCGTCACCACCATCTTCGTGACCCATGACCAGCGCGAGGCCTTGAGCATGTCCGACAAGATCGTGGTCATGCGCGACGGGAAAATCCTGCAGCAGGGCGGGCCCGAATCCGTATACAATACGCCCGTGAACCATTTTGTGGCCGACTTCCTAGGCACCTCCAACTTTTACGACTGCACGGTACTGGGCAAGGACAACGACTGGATCAGGGTCCAACTGGACAGCGGCGAGAAACTGCTGGTGGAGCACCCCGGCGAGTGGCCCCAGGGCGAGAAGTGCGAGATGGTCATCCGCGCCCAGAAGGTGGGTATTTACACCGAGGACGAAAAGGAGCAAATCGACAGCCCCAACGTGTTCAAGGGCAGGATCGTGGATCGCAGCTACATGGGCGGCGAGGTCAGCTATTTCATCAAGTTGGAGAGTGGGGTGGAGATCCACGCCATCACCCAGGTCAAGATCCAGGCGCTGCGCATAGGCATGGACGTGCTCGTGGAGCTGGCGCCCCGTAGATGTGGTTTATTGCATTTGGAATAAAGAGTGCATTTCGAATTTAGTGCCCAGAGAACTGAACGTAAGATTTTTTTGTCATAAGTAAGGGTAGTTACCGTCGTTTCGAGACGACG
Organism: Desulfovibrionaceae bacterium; assembly: GCA_963674665.2. Taxonomy (GTDB): domain Bacteria; phylum Desulfobacterota; class Desulfovibrionia; order Desulfovibrionales; family Desulfovibrionaceae. The sequence continues at coordinate 318,903 of CAXXPL010000009.1, forward strand.
GAGGAGACCGGGGGGAGACCTGAGCATATGCGGGGTTTCTCCCCGGAGTCCGTTCCAGAACCGAAACCAAGCGTGGGATTTTGCAAAAAGACAATGAACCAAGCCACCTTACGCGATTGCTTCGGGCAACGCTATGCCACGCAGTGGATCACGGTGGACTCCCACACCCTGGGGGAGGCCACCCGGCTCATCCTTCATGGATGCGGCGAGATTCCCGGCGCCACCATGCGCGAAAAGCGCGAGTATTTTCAGGGTAACCTCGACCATGTGCGCAGGCTCCTCACCTGCGAGCCGCGCGGCCATCGGGATCTGCTGGCCGCCGCCGTCACCCCTCCCACCACACCGGGCGCGCACTTCGGACTCATTTACATGGACGCTCGCCGCTACCCCTTTCTTTGTGGTCACGCCACCATCGGCGCCGTGACCACCCTGGTGGAGCTCGGGCTCATTTCCGCAGCAGAAGAGATAGTGGTGGACACCCCCTCCGGACCCATGCCCACCCGCGTGTTCATGAAGGGCGACAGGGTGGCTGCCGTGGCCATGCGCTCCGTGCCCACCTTTGTCTACGGCAAGGGCGAGTCCCTGAACGTCCCGGGCCTCGGCACCGTGACCGCGGATACTGTCTGTGTTGGGGGGTATTTCGTCATGATCGACGCGGACAAGGCAGGGCTGGATTTTTCCCCGGCCAACAGGAGCGCCCTCATCCCCCTGGGCATGCGTGTCATCGAGGAGGCCAACAGGCAACTTACCGTGCGCCATCCCGAACGCCCCGAGGTGAATACCATCGACGTGGTGGAGTTCTACCGTGAGCCGGAATCCGGAAAAGGGGAGAGCGTGGTGATCTACGGCGAGTCGCATATGGACCGCTGCCCCTGCGGTACCGGCACCACGGCCAAGGCCGCGCTACTGCACAGCAAGGGGCGGCTCGCGCCGGGCGAACAGTATGTCAACGCCGGCCCCCTGGGTACCACCTTCACCGCCGAGATCGTGGAGGAAACCACGGTGGGGGACCTCCCGGCAGTGCGCGTGGAGGTGTGCGGCAGCGCCACCATCACGGGGTTCCACTCCTTTGTGCTGGATGAGGCCGACCCGTTTCCCGGAGGGTTTCTGATCTGAGAGTGACATGTTTGGAACGGATTTTCCGGGGGGAAACCTTTCTGTAGAAAGGTTTTCCCCCCGGGCCCCCCTTCCAAAGACGTTTATAATAATCAAGGCGGACTAGATATGGCTGACAAGAGAGTTTCGGAAGGGGGAGCGCGAGGGGGAGAACCCTTTGCAAAGGGTTTCCCCCTCGCAAGCGGCGCTGGCCGCGCCACGTTGATCCTGGAGAACGCGGATGTCCGCACCCAGGACCCCCTCATGCCGCGCGCCGAGGCCGTGGCCATGCGCAACGGCCGCATCCTTGCCGTGGGCTCGGTCAAGGACATGGCCGCCCTTGGCGATGCGGAAACCAGGAGGATCGACCTGGAGGGGCGGCTCTGCCTGCCGGGATTCATGGACTCCCATTTCCACTACTACCAGTGGGCCATGGGCCTGACCCAGCTCGGCCTGGACAAGGCCAGGGACTTCGGTCACGCCATGCGCCTGCTACAGGAGCACGCGGCCAAGACCCCCAAGGGCGAATGGATTCTTGGCCAGGGCTTCAACGAGTCGGACTGGCCCGAGAACCGCATCCCCCTGCGCGATGACCTGGACAAGGCAGCGCCTGACCATCCCGTGATCATCTGGCGCTGCGACCTGCACCTGGCCGTGGCCAACTCCGAGGCCCTGAGGCGGGGAGGCGTCACCGACACCACGGAGGCTCCGGCCGATGGCGCCATAGACCACGACGCCTCGGGCAGGCTCACAGGAGTGCTGCGCGAGGGTTCGATCTGTCTGGTGCGCGATCACATTCCCCTGCCCAGTCTGGAGCAGCTTACGGACATCATGTACCGGGGGCAGGCCTCGGCCCACGCCATGGGTTTCACCAGTCTGCACGACGTACGCCTGGCCGGTGTGGAGCGCGAGGCCGCGCTCACCCTGCGGGTCTGGCAGCGACTCAGGGAGATGGGCAAGCTGGACCTGCGCATGTGGACCTGCCTACCCGGAGAGGGGCGCAAGCAGGCCCAGGAGCTGGGGCTACGCAGCGGCATCGGCGACGACTACCTGCGCATCGGGCACTTGAAATACTTTTTTGACGGCGGCATGGGCGCCCGCACCGCCTGGATGGTCGACCCCTATGACGACACGGGTGAGTGCGGCCTGTGCGTGCACCCCCCCGAGGAGTTGTTCCAGGAGATGTGCGAGGCCCATGAGGCCGGGTTGGCCGTTATGGTGCACGCCATCGGCGACCGCGCCTCAAGGGAACTGGTGACCCTCTACGAGCGGCTGCTCACGCCGGAGCGGCGGGCCATGCCCGGTGCCCCGGCCCTGCGCCACCGCATCGAGCACGCCCAGGTCATCCGCCCCGAGGATGTGGCCAGGCTGGCCAGGCTGGACATTCCCGTGTCCATGATGCCGGCCAACATGGTCCTGGACATCAACATGATCAGCCAGTGCGCCGGTACGGTGACCGGCTGCGCCTATCCCTTCCGCCCCATGCTGGAGGCTGGCATCCAGGTCATGTTCAGTTCGGATTGCCCGGTTTGCGACCCCAGCCCCCTGGTGAACATCCAGGCGGCGGTGACCCGGCAGCGCGACGACGCCACGCCGGAGGGCGGCTGGCATCCGGAGCTGCGGGTCTCGGTGGAGCAGGCGGTGCGGGCATACACGTCCACACCGGCCAAGGCTTACGGCCAGGAGGACGTCACAGGATCCATTAGCCCGGGGAAACGGGCTGACGTAGTGGTGTTGGAGCGTAACATCTATGAAATCGACCCCCTTGAGATCAACAGGACCAAGGTGGCCATGACCGTGTTCGACGGCCGCGTGGTCTACGGCGAGTAGCCGGGGCCCGGGAACACGTTGCAAGAGAGCACTGATATGAGCGTTACGAACAAGGAATTGTTGGAGCGTCGGAACAAGGCCGTGCCCAAGGGTGTCTTCAACGTTTCGCCCTTTTTCGCGCAAAAGGCGGAGAACGCCGTCATCACGGATGTGGAAGGGAACGAGCTCATCGACTTCGCCGCGGGCATAGGCGTTGTCAGCGTGGGACACTGCCACCCCAAGATGGTGACGGCCATCAAGGAGCAGGCCGAGAGGCTCATCCACAGCTGCATGCACATCGTGATGTACGAACAGTACGTGGAGCTGTGCGAAAAGTTGTGCCAGATCACGCCCGGCTCCTTCGACAAGATGGCCGCCCTGTTCAACAGCGGCGCCGAGGCGGTGGAAAACGCGGTGAAGATCGCCCGCCACGCCACCGGCCGCCCGGGCATTATCGCCTTTGACTGCGCCTTCCACGGCCGCACACTCATGACCATGAGCCTCACCAGCAAGGTCAAACCCTACAAGTACGGGTTCGGGCCCTTTGCGCCGGAAATCTACCGCATGCCCTACGCCTACTGCTACCGCTGCCCCCTGGGCAAGAAATACCCGGACTGCGGCGTGGCCTGCGCGGACAAGCTGCGCGACTTCTTCATCAACAACGTTGCCGCCGAGAGCATCGCCTGCCTGCTGGTGGAGCCCGTGGCCGGGGAGGGCGGCTTCATCACACCTCCCAAGGAATACTTCCCCAAGCTCAAGGCCATCTGCGAGGAGTTCGGCATCGTGTTCATCGCGGACGAGGTGCAGTCCGGCTTTGGCCGCACCGGCAACATGTTCGCCATGGAAGACTGGGGCGTGGAGCCCGACCTGGTGGTCATGGCCAAGGGCATGGGCGGCGGCATGCCCATCTCCGCTGTGGCCGGACGCGCTGAACTCATGGATCACCCCCAGGTGGGGGGGCTCGGAGGCACTTACGGGGGCAACCCGGTGAGTTGCGCCGCCGCGTTGGCGGTCCTGGACATCTTCAAGGAGGAGAAGGTCCTGGATCAGGCCAAGGCCCTTGGCGAGACCATGCGCGCCCGCTTCGACAAGTGGACCGGGCAGTTCGACTTCATCGGCGATGTGCGCGGCATGGGCCCCATGCTGGCCCTGGAACTGGTGCACGACAAGGAGACCAGAAAGCCCGCGCCAGAGTTCGCCAAGAAGTTCGTGCAGCTGAGCCAGGAGAAGGGGTTGATCCTCATCTCCTGCGGCAACTTCGGCAATGTCATCCGCGTGCTGGCGCCCCTCACCGTTGACGAAGCCACCCTGGCAAAGGGCCTGGACATCATGGAGCAGAGCTTCCAGACCATCGACAAGGAACGTTAGGTAGAAAAGATGTTTGGATTTTATGGACGCATGCTGCTCGTTGACTGCGGCAACCGCGAGTTCGAGATAAGGTCCCTGTCCGACGAGTTGCTGCTGTACGGACTGGGGGGCAAGGGCCTGGGGTCGCAGCTGCTGCTGGACATGAATCCGGCGGGCTGTGATCCCCTGAGCCCGGAAAACCGGCTGATCTTCGCCACCGGCCCTGTGACCCAGAGCGCGCTCTGGGGCTCCAGCCGCTACGGCGTGTACACCAAGTCGCCGCAGACCGGCGGCTACCTGGAGTCCTACTCCGGGGGGCGCACACCCGAAGCTGTGGACGCGGCGGGCTTCGACGCCGTGGTGCTCTTCGGCAAGGCCGAGGAGCCCGTGTCCCTGCTGATCCACCCGGAGGGCTGCGAGTTCCACAGTGCCAAGTCCCTGTGGGGCGAGGAGACCTACCGCACCGAGGACGCGCTTGTGGCCCTGGCCAAGGAGCGTTTTCCGGACAACCCCAGACACGCCGCCGTGGTCATCGGCCCCGCGGGTGAGAAATTGGTGTGCTTCGCGGTGCTGGAGAACGACTACTGGCGCTCCGCGGGACGCGGGGGCGCCGGTGCGGTGTTCGGCTCCAAGCTGATCAAGGGCGTCGCCTTCACCGGTGACAGGAAGCGCGAATTGGCCGATCCCGAGGGCGTGAGGGAATACTCCAGGGCCTTTTCCAAGCAGCACAGGGAAAACGCCGGGGTGCGGGCCTACAAGGCCCGGGGCACCACCATGATGGTGGCCATGATGAACACCGCCCAGGCCTTTCCGGCCAGGTACTGGAGCCAGAGCGACTGTGAGCACTGGGAAAAGATCTCCGGCGACACCTTCCACGAGCAGCACCAGGTGCAGCCCAAGGCCTGCCCCAAGTGCCTCATGGCCTGCGGCCGCAAGGCCACCCTCACGTCGGGGCGTCACAAGGGCCTGACCATCGAGGGGCCGGAGTACGAGACAATCTATGCCTTTGGCGGCCTGTGCATGCTCGAGGACATGGGCGACATAGTCTATTGCAACGACCTGTGCGACAGGCTTGGCATGGACACCATCTCCGCCGGGAACCTCTGCGCATTCGCCATGGAGGCGGTGGCCAGGGGCAAGGCGGAGTACTCCATCTCCTACGGGGACGCGGACGGCGTGGCCGACCTGTTGCTGGACATCTCGACCCGGCGCGGCCTGGGCGATCTGCTGGCCAGGGGCATCAGGACCGCGTCCAAGGAGCTGGGCCTGGAGGATCTGGCCGTTCACGTGAAGGGCATGGAGCCCCCGGGATACGACCCCCGTGTGCTCAAGGGCATGGGGCTGACCTACGCCATCACGGACCGGGGCGCTTGCCATCTGCGTACCACCTTCTACAAGGCCGAGCTATCGGGAATGATTCCCAGGGACACGGTGGAGGGGAAGGCCGAGTTGCTCATCGACTTCGAGGACAGGTTGACCCTCTTCGACACCTTTATCCTGTGCCGCTTTTTCCGCGACATCTACACCTGGGACGAACTGGCAAAGGTGGTCCGGCTCACCTGCGGGCTGGACTATACCAAGGAGGAACTGGCGCGGCTCGCCGGCCGCGTTCGAAACATCCCCCGGCGATTCAACATCCGCGAGGGCCTGGGTCCGGAAACGGACAGGCTGCCCCGCCGCTTGCTCGAGGAGGTGCTGCCCACCGGGCAGTCCCTGAGCAAGGACGATCTCGCCTACATGCTCGCCGACTATTACCGCCTGCGCGGCTGGGATGAAAACGGCCTTCCTCCCGAACCTGCAACCATGGAAAACAGGAACTGACAATGGGGCAGCCTTTTTATTCACCGTATCTTTACTACCAGACCTCCATGGCCAATCCCTTCGTGGCCAGAGGCGAGGGCGTGTATCTCTGGGACCACAACGGAAAACAGTATCTGGACGCATGCTCCGGGGCCATCATCTGCAACATCGGTCACGGCGACAAACGGATACTGGAGGCCATCAACGAGCAGGCCAAGCAGACCTTCTTCTGCTATCGCACGCAGTTCGAGAACGAAGCCGCGCATCGCTTGGCCAAAAAACTCGTTGACTACTCCGCGCCGCACCTGAACCGCGTGTTCTTCGTGTCCAGCGGTTCCGAGGCCGTGGAGTCGGCCCTGAAGCTCTGCCAGCAATACTACTATGCCCGCGGGGATTCGCGGAACATGATCATCTCCCGCTCCCCGAGCTATCACGGCGCAACTCTGGGGGCGCTCTCCCTCACTGCCAGCGCCATGCTGGAGAACCCTTTCAGGCAGCTCATGCACGCGCATCCGCGCATTCCGGCGCCATATTGCTACCGTTGCCAGTACAACGAGACCTACCCCAGCTGCGGTTTGCGCTGCGCCTGGGCGCTGGAGCAGTGCATCCACGACTACGGGGAGCGCAACGTGGGCGCCTTCATCGCCGAGCCCATCACCGGGGCCAGCGGCGGTGCCATCGTGCCACCGCCGGAGTACTTCGACGTGATCCAGGAGATCTGCCGCAAGTTCGACATCCTCCTGATCCTGGACGAGGTCATGACCGGCTACGGCCGTACCGGCAAGCTCTTCGCCTACGAGCACTGGAACATCCAGGCCGACATAATCTGCCTGTCCAAGGGCATGGGCTCCGGCTACTTTCCCCTGGCCGGCACCATCGCGCGCCGGGAGATAGTGGATACGGTCATGGCCGACGGCGGATTCCAGCACGGTCACACCAGCGCGGGCGCCCCTATGGCGTGCGCCGTGGGCGAGCGCGTGTTGGACATCATCGTCAAGGACAACCTGGTGGAAAACGCCGCCGCCATGGGCGACGTCCTGGGCGAGGGACTGCGCCAGTTGGCGGACAAGCACGAGTGCATCGGCGACGTGCGCGGCACCGGGCTGCTCTGGGCCGTGGAGTTCGTGGCGGACAGGGCCACCAAGACCCCGTTCCCCGCGGATTGGACCGTGGGCGGGCTGCTCAAGGCCGAGGCCTCTGAGGAGGGGCTCATAGTGTACCCCCGCCGCTCCCTCAATGGCGCGCGGGGTGACCATGTACTCATCGCTCCACCGCTGATTATCACCGAGGAGCAGGTGGGCGAGCTGTTGGAGAAGCTCGAGGCAAGCATCACCCGCCTGGAGGAAAAACTGGCCCAGTATCAATAGCTACGTACGGTTGGAAGAAGATTTGGAAAGGATTTCCGAGGGGAAAACCTCTTGCAAGAGGTTCTTCCCCTCGGGCTCCCCTTTTCAGAACTTATGAATAGTGAAGATTAACCTCATTTCAAGGCTCCGGGAGTGCCACATGCTGGATAAGACAGTTTCCATGGCCGAAGCCCTTGCCGGCATCGAGGACGGCGCAGCCATCATGGTGGGCGGCTTCGGCATGCCCGGGACCCCCGCGGCGCTGCTGGACGAGCTGCTGCGTCTGGGGCCCAGGAATCTCACCATCATCAAGAACGAGGCCAACGAGCCGGGCATGGGCGTGTCCCTGCTCATCGAGGCCGGTCTTGTGTCCAGGGTGGTGCTCACGCACCTGGGCCTCAACTCCGTGGTCATCGACATGATGAACAGGGGGGAGGTGGAGGTGGAGTTCCACCCCCAGGGCATTTTCGCCGAGAAGATCCGCTGTGGCGGCGCAGGGCTGCCCGGCTTTCTCACCGACATCGGCGTGGACACCATCATTCGGGAGAACCGGCAGGTCATCGAGTTCCAGGGGCGCGAGGTGTTCATCGAACCCTCGCTGCGGGCCGACGTGGCCCTGATCCATGCCGTGAAGGCCGACCGGCTGGGCAACCTGGTCTATGCCGGGGCGGCGCGCAACTTCAATCCGCTCATGGCCCAGGCAGCGGACCTGGTCATCGCCGAGGCCCTGAACGTGGTCGAGGTCGGGGACATCGAGCCCGGCCAGGTTCACACGCCCTGCGCGTTCGTGGACCGCGTTGTGGATCTGGGCGGTGTTCCCACCGCCGCATACAAAGTGATGGAGCACCATGTCTGCCAAGGATAAAATCGCGGCCCGGGCCGCCCGGGAAGTGGCCCCCGGCATGATCATCAACGTGGGAATCGGCCTGCCCGCCCTTGTGCTGCGGCACCTGGAGCCGGACATGCCGGTGCTGGTGCACTCGGAGAACGGCATCCTGGGCATGGGCTCCCATGTGGCCAAGAAGGACATCGACCCCATGCTCATAGACGCCGGGGGCGGCTACGTGACCACGGTCCCGGGCGCTTCGTTCTTCGACAGCGCCCTGTCCTTTGCCGTCATCCGCGGAGGACGGCTGGACGTGGCCTTCCTGGGTACCCTGGAGGTGGCGGGGAACGGCGACCTGGCCAACTGGATCATCCCCGGAAAGTACGCTCCCGGCATTGGCGGGGGCATGGAGCTTGCCCAGAAAGCGCGCCGTCTGGTGGTGATGACCACCCATTGCACCCGCAAGGGCGAACCCAAGATACTGAGGCAGTGCACTCTGCCGCTCACGGCAAAGGCGTGCGTGGACAGAATAATTACGGAACTTGCGGTCATGGATGTGACCGGTGGCGGCCTGGTGCTGCGAGAGCTGGCCCATGGCGTCACAGTGGAGGAAGTCCGGGACAGAACAGAAGCCGCGTTCACGGTCCCAGATGGAGGCCTCCCCCGCTTTTGAGTAGCGAGCGGCAATAAGGAACAAAGAGAATGGATACGCGAGAACAGGCGATCATCAAGGCTGTGGAGGCGCTTTCCGACGACGTCATCGATCTGTTGCACAAACTGGTGGCCGAACCAAGCACGCTGGGGAACGAGGCCTCGGTTGTCAACGTGATGGAGGAGGCGTTTCTGCGTCTCGGCTTTGATCCTGTCCGTGTGCCCATCGATCCGCATCGGTTGGACACGCATCCGGGGTTTGCCAACGCACTTTGGGACTATCCCCAGGATCAGGGCAGGAACAACCTTGTGGCAGTGGTGAAGGGGCAGAACAGCGAGGCCAGGAGCGCCATGTTCAACGGCCACATCGACGTGGTCAGCCCGGAGCCCCTGCAGTATTGGAACGAGAACCCCTTTTCCCCGTTCGTGAAGGACGGATGGCTTTACGGCAGAGGGTCCGGAGACATGAAGGGAGGCGTGGCGGCCATGGTCTACGCGGCCAAGGCCGTGGAATCCGCGGGCTTCGCGCTGCAGGGCGATCTCACCCTGGAGACGGTCATCGAGGAGGAGTGCAGCGGCAACGGCGCCCTGGCATGCCTGGACGCGGGGTATGACGCGGACGCCGTGCTCATCCCCGAGCCCTTCGGCCCCACCATCCTGACCCAGGAGGTCGGGGTGCTCTGGTTCAAGGTGGATGTCGGCGGCGCGCCAAGCCATGTGCTGCAGGCCCAGATCGGCGCCAACGCCATTGAGAAGATTTTCCCCCTCATCGAGGGGCTGCGCGGTCTGGAGCAAGAGATGAACGAGGAGCCCTACACCCTGGGCTTCCCCGACACCCCGCACCCCCTGAACTTCAATGCGGGCATCATCAAGGGCGGAGACTGGCCCTCCACTGTGCCGGCATTCGCCGAGCTCCACTGCAGGATGTCCTTCTACCCCAACGAGAGCTACGAGAGCGCCTGCGAGCGCATCGTGAAGCGCATCCGCGAGACCGCGGCCAAGGACCCCTGGCTGGCAGTGAACCAGCCCAAGGTCACCTTTTACGGCTTCCGTTCCAAGGGGCATATCCTGGACATGGGCAACCCCGCGCTGCAGAACCTGGGACAAATCCATACCGAACTCACCGGCGAGGCGCCCAGGGAATACCATTGCACCTGCACCACGGACCTTAGGGCCTTCACGTCCTTTGGCAAGGGCAGCGGCACCTGCTACGGCCCTGTGGCCAGGAACATCCACGCTGCCAACGAATGCGTGAATATCGACAGCGTCATTCACACCGCCAAGGCCTACGCCCTGTACCTGGCAAGATGGTGCGGCCTGGCGGAGTAGAAAGGCGTGAAAGCGGAAAGGTATTGTAAAGGAAAAGGCGTTTTGCGAGGGGGAAACCTTTAATAAAGGTTCCCCCCCTCACGCTCCCCCTTGCTTTACCTATGACGCCGCCACGCCACGTCCTGTGGCGTGATCGGCTACCGCTCCGGCGAAAGCGTGGTTTCGCCTCCGCTTACGCCACGCGATACGCACTTCCTGTGCGCAAGGTGGGTTGGATGAGAGTATTGTACAAGTTTTAGGAGGGGGGCCTGGGGGAAGCCCTTTTTCCAAAAGGGTTCCCCCAGAAAACTCCAAATATTGGTGGAGATCTACATGAGAGACGTTGTCATAGCCGGATATCTGCGCACGCCGTTTTCCCGGTCCAAGCCCGCCAAGCCCGAGGTGGACTGGTTTCACAAGCTGCGGGCCGACGAGCTGTTGGCCATGATCCTGCCCGAGGTTCTGAAGCGCGCCGGTGTCAAGGCCGATGCGGTGCAGGATTTCATCGTGGGCTCGGCCCTGGGCGTGAACGAGCAGTGGACCTACGGAGGGCGCACGCCCCTGTTTTTGGCGAATCTTTCGGAAAAGACACCCGCCAAGTTCATGGACCAGCAGTGCGGCTCCAGCATGGCGGCCCTGCACACCGGGTATCTCGAGATCGCGGCCGGGTTCGCGGACGTGGTGCTGGTGGCGGGCATGGAGCACATGACCCGCGTGCCTATCGGCCCCAGCCTGTATGCCTCTGGTTGGGCCGACGTGGACAAGCGACTGTTCGAGGCCCCCGAATTCGCTCACTGGGACATGAACACCACCATGAACATGGGAATGACGGCGGAGAAGCTGTTCAAGCAAACCTCCCTGACCCGCGAGGATCTGGACGCCCTGGCCGTGCGCTCCCACAAGCTGGCGGCCCGGGCACGGGAACAGGGCTTTTTCAAGGATGAGATCCTGCCAGTGACAGCGGAGCAGGCCGACGGCCAGGTACTCACCGTGGAGCAGGACCAGTGCGTCCGCCCCGACGCGAGCATGGAGTCACTCGGGGGGCTCAAGCCCGCCTTCAGCGAGGACGGCGTGATAACAGCGGGCAACGCTTCGCCCCTGAACGCCGGAGCCAGCTGCATGCTTCTCATGAGCCGCGAGGCTGCGGAAAAGTACGGCATCGCCGCCCGCACCAGGCTGCGCTCCATCGGGTTCGCGGGGGTGGATCCCACCCTCATGGGAACCGCGCCGGTCCCGGCCGCGCAAATGGCCCTGGAAAAGGCCGGAGTCCAGGCCAAAGGCGTGGATTTTTGGGAGATCAACGAGGCCTTTGCCGTGGTGGTGCTGCACATGATCGGGACCATGGGCCTGGACCCGGAGCGGGTCAACGTCAAGGGGGGCGCGTTGGCCATAGGTCACGCCATGGGCGCCACCGGAATAAGGATCGCGGGCACGCTCTCGCGCATCCTGGAAACCGAAAACGGACGCCTGGGCTGCGCCGCCGCCTGCATCGGCGGGGGGCAGGGCGTCGCAACACTGATGGAACGCATCGCATGAGCAACAATGACGTCATAATAACCCTTGGCCGCTCGCGTGTTCAACACGGGCCGAATTCCGACCGGGTCTATCTGATGCACCTCGACCCCTCGGACTATCCCGGCATCGTGGGAGAGCTGGTGAAGCTGGCCAAGGTGTCGCACTACAGCAAGATATTCGCCAAGGTTCCCGCCTCCCTGACCCAGGCCTTTGCCAAGGCCGGGTTTGTCACCGAGGCCCTGGCCCCGGTTTTTTTTCCCACCGCGGACGGCAAGGGGCGGGAGAGCGGCTATTTCATGGCCCGGTTCTTCGAGAGCTGGCGCCAGCGAGAGGAGAATCCCGGCCTGGTGCTGGACGTGCTGCGCACCGCCACGGTGAAGGGGCGGGAAGGCGGGCCGAAACGCCCCCCGAAAGGGTGGACCTTCGAACGCCTGAAGCCCGAGGAGGCCGGGGACATGGCGAAGCTCTACAGCCGTGTGTTCGCCACCTACCCCTTTCCGATCCACGACCCCGCGTACATTCGCGAGACCATGGAGTCCCACGTCATCTATTTCGGGCTGCGGCAGCAGGGGGAACTGATGGCCCTGGCATCCTGCGAGACCGATGAACACACGGGACTGGTGGAGATGACCGACTTTGCCACGGACCGGGAGGCGCGGGGCGCCGGCATCGCCTACCATCTCCTGGCGCACATGGACCGCCGCATGACCGAGGCCGGATTTCGCACGGCCTACACCATTGCCCGGGCGGTATCCTACGGCATGAACATTACCTTTGCCCGGCGCGGCTACTCCTATGCCGGAACATTGATGCGGAACACCAATATTTCCGGAGCGTTGGAGTCCATGAACGTGTGGTGCAAACCTCTGGCCGATTCTCGAGTTCTGTTATAATCTTAAGAAACAGGTGCCGTAATGGCGTGAAAGTTATGGCTATCTGTGTGAGGTGAAACAGGTGTTTTCCTGAACGGAACGTTAACCAATGTAACCTGGCTTGGAGGTTGTCATGTCGAAAACCGCTTCGCGGTTGAGTCTGCTATGCATCCTCGTCGTATCCGTAATGTTGGTCGCCAGCGGTTGTATTCCTCCGCCTCCTGGACCGCATGCGCCCCCGCCACCTCCGGGAGCGTGGGCACCGGGGCAGAGGCATCACAAACCGCCGCCACCACCACCGCCCAAGGCCAAGAAGCCGCCCAAAAAGAAGCCTCCCAAGGGTCGCAAGCCCGCACCGCCGCCACCGCCAAAGGGGCAGAAACCGCCAAAGGGTGGGAAGGCCGCTCCGCCTCCGCCAAAGCCGGGCAAGGCTCCCAAGAAGCCGCCCAAGGGCGCGCCGCCAAAGGGAGGCAAGGTTGCACCGCCTCCGCCCAAGGCGGGCAAGGCTCCCTCGCCCAGGAAGCCGCCCAAGGGCGCTCCGCCAAAGGCCCAGAAACCACCCAAACAGCCGCCTCAGGGAGGCAAGAAGGCGCCTCCGCCCCCGCCCAAGGGCAAAAAGAAGAAGCCGCCGCTGGATCCCAACGATCCCAACGCGAAATAGGCCTCTTCCCTCATCCGTACCAAAAGGCGTGCGGGAGCCATGCGCTTCCGCACGCCTCCTGAAAAGCTCACAGCAGGAGTTTTTCATCCATAGTCGAATAGTGCCGAAGGGGGCTCGCCGCGAAGGAGTTCAATGCGGGCCTCCTTTTCACATTGATGCGCACCAGGACGTGTTGATCATAAATTTCACGCGCATCGGACAGTATGAATCCAGCGTCATGCAATTGGATGGTGCTCTTTCCCCGATGCTTTTCGTTGCGCCCATGAAAAACCTCCGGAACCACGTGCAGGGACCGGAAGAGAAGGCAGAGGACGCGAGAGGGATATTCACGGCAAGGGGCATGCCGTATGGAGACCGCTTCGAATCCCGATGGAACAGAGTTTCAACACTACAAGCGCATGAGGGCAAGTCCGTGTACATGAACAGCGAAAGCTCTTTGGAGATGCGTTTCGTCCACTCCGGCGAAACCGTACAGGTCGGTTGTGGGGAACTGCGCCAATCCGTGGTCCAGTTTCTGGAACGCTACGGCGCGGAATCCTTTCTCGGAAAGGAGTTCGGTGACGTCATAGGCCAGGGGACCGGCGAGGAAAAGTTCGCCAGGCTCCTGAATCATTGCGCCGTTGACGAGCAGGGGTTCTTCTCCAGCGTCATGAAACAGCTGGAGAACGCCAACCACCTCGAGGAAAAAAGCATAGTCTGCAACGGGTTGACCCTGCCCAAGAATTTCATGCTCTCCATGCTGGAGGTCATCATCCCGGGGAGCGGCTTCGTGTCGGTCAAGGACGTGTCGCAGTACGAGATGCTGACCAACACCTCTGTGGCGGCGGCGGACCGTGAGAACCTGCAGGCGGTCATCGACAAGTACCCCGTGCGCCTCTCCAAACACGTGATCCGCCAGTCCAGGCTCTCCACCCAGGTGGCCTACCAGTTCATGCCCTTCCTGCAGGAGCTGGACGAGAGCGGCCACAAGAACACCTGGATAGGCCAGTTCCACCAGGGCTTGCTGGAGCAGATGTACCAGAATCGCCCCATCTTCGTGCTGCACATGAGCTGCCCGGTGTATTGCCGCTTCTGTTTTCGCAAGCACAAGGACTGCCGCAACCTGCCCACCCCCACCACCGAGGACGTGGGCAAGGCCCTGCAGTACATCGAGGCCACCAAGGACCTCAAGGAGATCGTGCTCACCGGCGGCGAGCCCCTGATGAACAAGGACACGCTGATCTGCGCCGTGGAGGGCCTGGGCGAGATGGAGCACATCCAGACCATCCGCGTGGCCTCGCGCTGCATCTCCTACTTCCCCAACATGTTCTACAAGGAGGACTCCTTCTGGCTCCGCTACCTGGTGGAGAAGAACAGGGAGCTGGTGGACAGGGGCAAGCGCATCGAGGTGGCCACCCACTTCATCCACCCGGACGAGGTGTCCCACTACAGCCTGGACATCATCTCACACCTGGTGAGCAACGGCGTGCCCGTGTACACCCAGACCCCGTTCCTCAAGGACTGCAACGACTCGGGGCACGAGTTGGCCGACCTCTACAGACAGCTCAGGGGCGCGGGTTCGGAGATGCACTACATCTACATCCCCTGCAGCCCCATCCAGGGCAACAACGTCTATTGGACCGAGATCGTCCAGGGGCACAGGGCCGCCGGCGTGTTACGCGCGGAGGGCTCTGACAGGGCCATGCCCATCATTTGCACGGCCACGTCCATCGGCAAGATCGACTGGAACGCCAGCGGCTGGGCCGTGGCCCCCAGCGAGGACAACCCCCACGACATCTGGATCCGGACACCCTACAGCGAGGACTACTACAAGAAGTTCGCGCCCAACTTCACCCTCATGAGCGCCAGACCCAACGAGCACGGCACCCTGGACATCCCCTTCATGGCCGAGATCGGGGACAAGAGTCTGTTCCTGGGGCAGTTGGAGGACGGCGAAGAGCCCGGCAACGTGCTTGATCCGGAGCGGCTGGCCAAGGCCCAGGAATTCGCCATGGCGGATCAGCGCGTGTTCCAGAGCATCGTGGAGACCGGCGTCCCCTCCCTGCAGCGCATCCACCTGACGCGCGTGGAGGTCGACCTGGGCGCACCCGAGGACCTTGACAAGCAGGCCGCCTACATCGCCTCGGACACGCGCATCACCGACGTGGTGGCCTCGGCCAAGAACGGCCTGCTGGACAGGCTGGACGCGGTGGAGGCCCTGGCTGATAAGCTGCACAAGATCAGCCACGTGAATTCCCTGCGCCTGCGCTGCCAGGAGTTCACCTATCAGCCCGAACGCCTCACCCGGGAGACCGTGGACAGGATTACGGCCATGAACACCCTGCGGGTGGTGAACCCCCTGCGCCTGGAGATCGAGGCCCAGTTCATGCATTCCAGCGAGTTCAAGGACGTGCACACCGGCATCATCACCGAGTTTCTCAAGAAGGGCGTCACCGTGTACAACAACATCGTGGTGATCTCCAGGGTCAACGACAACCCCGAGGAGATGAAGCGAATGTGCTACAAGTGCCGCCAGATCGGCATCGAGTTGTATCATCTGTACGCCGCAGGGCTGCCCGTGCAGGTGGCCCTGAACAGCGACACCCCTGTGGAGGCGACGGACATCATCCACATCGCCACACACCTGCGCAGGCACGAGAGCGGCCGGGAACTGCCCCTCTATGTGGTGCGCACCGCCATGGGCGACGCGGATTTCAATCTTACGGCCATCCCGTCGGCTTCCACGGACAAGGCCACTTCCTTCGTGCTCAAGCCCTACACCCTGCCATATTACCAGGGCATGGCGCCCGGCTTCGAGCTGCCCCTGGGCGTGGAGTGCAACGTGGACGGCCATCCGGTGGTCGCGGTGCCCGGCATCGCGGTGACCAAGAACAAGGCCTTTTTCCTGAGAGGGTAGAGGTTTTGTTGGGATGCAAGATGTTTTCGGGGGGAACCCTTTTTTAAAAAAGGGCTTCCCCCCGAACCCCCCGCCTAAAAAATTCCAGTAAATAGCTATTATTATGTGAGTGTTTTCGTCCTTGATTGTTATGTTGTGGCACACGTATAGTAATCATGGTGTTAGAGTGGTTTGAGGCATTGATCAGTGGGAGAATGGCTCCCCGGGAGGCGGGATGAAGTTCGAAGAGTTTGAAGCTGGAACCTACAAGCAACAGTATCAGTACAAGAGTTTCAGCCCGGCCTTGATCAATCATGAATGGACATGGGAAGACGCCCGAATCAACAGCCTTCTGGAAGAGGCCACCGCCTCGCTGTCGAGACTGGCCGCTTTTTCGAGTTTTGTGCCGGATGTGGACCGTTTTATTTACATGCACGTGGTCAAGGAAGCCAATACTTCAAGCCGTATCGAAGGGACTCGGACCGAGTTGAACGAGGCGGTGGTCGGCGAGGAGTATATTCCATATGAAAGACGCGACGATTGGCACGAGGTCCAGAACTATATTGCGGCGATCAATCAGGCCATCCGTGAGCTTGACACATTGCCGCTTTCCAATCGGCTGCTGTGCAAGACCCATGAGCGTCTGCTCAAGGGAGTACGCGGGGAGCGGAAAACGCCGGGAGAATTCCGCCGCTCCCAGAACTGGATAGGCGGGACTTCGCTCTCCGACGCCGTATTCATCCCACCGCACAAGGATGAATTACCAGAGCTTTTAAGCGATTTGGAAAAGTTCTGGCACAATGAAAGCATAAACGTGCCCCATCTGATCCGCATTGCAATCAGTCACTATCAGTTCGAGACCATACACCCTTTTCTTGATGGCAACGGAAGAATTGGCAGGCTTCTCGTCACGCTTTACCTACTCGACAAGGAAATGCTGACAAAACCGTCCCTCTATCTTTCCGCCCATTTGGCTAGGCATAAGGGGCAGTACTACGATTCCCTCACAGCGGTTCGCGAGTCCAACGACATGGGGCAATGGGTCAGGTTCTTCCTGGTGGCGGTGAGGGATACGGCCCAAAAAGGCATAGCAACCTTCCAGAGCATCATGGCCTTGCGCGAGGACATGCAGACACGTCTGCAAAACCTTGGCGTACGTATGCACAATGGGGCAAGACTTTTAGAGGAGCTCTACATGAAACCATATGTCAGTGGGCCTCAAGTTGCAAATTACCTTGATATTTCGCAGCCAACAGCGAACACTCTTATCAATGAATTTGTCAAGTTGGGAATTTTGTATGAGACCACTGGATACAACCGTAACCGGCAATACTTTTTTTACGATTATTTTAAGCTTTTCATTGAGGATGAAGATATTTCCTGATTTCCGTTTAGGGAAATCAGGAGTGTGGATAGTCATAATAAAAAAAACAGCCAAAAATTTAATTATGGAGATCCATAGTAAAAAAAACAGCCAAAAATTTTACTATGGATTTTTGTGATAAAGAAAACGGGCTGAAATTTAATCATGATGGAGGTAGCTCTCCTCCTCACTCGCCTTTGCGCTTTTCCCATTTTTTCACTTACGGAGCGACTATGTGTTACGCGCTTGTGGTCATAGACGTGCAGAGAGGGCTGTTCGGGACCGATCCCGAACCTTTCGAGGCCCATGAGGTGGTGGCGCGGATAAACAGCCTGATCGCCCGCGCCCGCTCCACGGGAATACCTGTGATCTTCGTGCGGCACGAGACCCGGGAGGGCGCTCTTGTCCGTGGAAGCGACGGCTGGCAGCTGCATCAGGGGCTGGAAGTCGTGCAAGGAGATTTGATGATCGGCAAGACCACGCCTGACTCGTTCCTGCTCACCGGCCTGAAGCAGACCCTGGACTCCCTAGGCGTTGGAACGTTGGTGATCTGCGGCTACGCCACGGAGTTTTGCGTGGACACCACGGTGCGCAGCGCGGCGGGAAAAGGCTACGACGTCATCCTGGTCAGCGACGCCCACACCACCCACGACAAGGCGCATATGCTGGCGTCGACCATCCGGGAGCACCACAACAGGACCTTGCCGAACATCAAGAGCTTCGGCGTGTCCATCAGGGCCGTCGCACACTCGGAACTCCCCCTCCGACAGGGCGACTAACCGAGCATCTCATCCCATCTTTCGGCATTGACAGGTCTAAAAATGAATTATATGTTCACTTTTAAAAGTGAACGTAATATTCATTTTTAAGACAAAAGGAGCCGAAGGATGGTGCAGGTCCTGAAAGAGCACATCAAGGAGCGGATTCTTTGCGCCGCAGAGAAACTGTTCGCAAAAGACGGGGTCGGCAAGACCACCATGGGGGGGGTGGCCCGCGAAGCCGGTGTGGCCACCGGTAATCTGTACAAGTACTTTCCAGGAAAGGAAGCCCTGTTCGCCGCCATTGTCACTGATAATTTTGTCGACGAATTCAAACAATTGACGCGGAACAGGGTGGCGGCGTTCGCCCGGCCCAACGGGTTGACGCCCCATTTGCCCCTCCTGCAAGGCGAGGCCGGGGAACTGCTTCGCTTTTGGATACGCAACCGATTGAAGGTAGTCATCGTCCTCTCCCGCTCCGAAGGTACGAAATACGAATCCTTTGCCCTTGAATACAGGAAGGGCATGCTTGACCAGACCATTGCGCAGGCCCGCGAGCAATACCCTGACCTCGAGATTACCGGACTTTTCCGCTTCATGGTGGACAAGATTCTTGCGGACTCCATCAGAGGCATTGTTTCGATTCTTGAAAACTATGACACCGAGGAGAGCATCAGCCAGGCTTTTGCCGCCTGCACCACCTACCAGTTCGCCGGAATCAACGCGTTCATCGCATGGGCCCGAGGCAAGGGGAGCGTATAGAGCCGCTTGATGCGGCGTTGTTCACTCAATCTTTTTCGTTTACGCACTCAAGAGGTAAATCAATGCATGCTTTCGATATATTGGCCGAGGCCAAGATACGGCAATGGGAAAAGGACAGACAGGAGCGGCGGAACAAAGGCGAGACCGGCGGGGAGCCAAAGCTCGAGCCGGTATCTTCCAGGTCCGACAATTCCCTTGAAAAGCGGCTTTATCTTGAAATTCGCAAAAACATTGTCATGGCTTTTCAGGAGGAGTCGCAGGAGAAGTGCCTTCTGGACAGCGCCTACAAGCTCCAGGTGCAGCTTGCGGCCAGGCTGGAGAAATGCGGATACAACAGGATGGCCCGGTTTTTCGACGATGAGATTCGAACGCTGCGGTCGAGGGCCTACGCGCTTCGACACGACAAGGAGGGCCTGGCGGCGCTGTTGCGTGAACAGGAACTCAACACCTGATGGCCCATATGCTCGGCCTCATTTTCTGAAGCGCTCCAGCCCTCCGAGGGAGAAGCGCACCACATGCTCGGCCAGCTCGTCCACGCGCGTTTCAAAGGGCGCCTGCTCCGGGAATGTTCTGCTGATGATGGACCAGCCCAGGGCGCCATGGAGAATCTGGGCCGAGATGCTGTATTCGCAGGCTTCAATGGTGGAGCGGGGCACATCCGCCCCCAGAAATTCCCTGAGCAGGGAGCACATCTTTTCCTTGCTGGGGCGCAGGTAGCGCTCCACCATCTCGTTGAACATGGGGGTGGGGGCGCCCACCTCCTTGACGAAGATGGCGTACAGGGCGCGGTCCACATCGTTTCGGATGGAGTAGATGGCCCTGCACAGGAAGCGGATCATCCCGGCGAGCCGCTCCTCCGGGGTGCCGCAGGACGAGACCCGCTCCTCTTCCGAGTCCCTGAAATTGTCAGCCTCCAGGAACATGAACTCCAGTACGGCCTTGTACAGCCCCTCTTTACCGCCGAAATAGTAGACCACGGAGTTGAGGTTGGAGGCGCCCGCACGTGTGACGATTCCCCGCACCGTTGCGCCCCTGTATCCCTGTTCCGCGAATTCGGTTACAGCGGCCCGCAGTATTCGTGCTTTGGTGTCCATGTCCCTGGTCTTGTGATTGTTCAAGGGGCTACCTTGAGCATTTTACGCTTGAAATACTTGTTCAACGGCTGGCAAATCCAATCTACAAGCATTTCGCTGCAATGATTTGCAGGCAAATCCTTGCAGAGCATTTGAACTATTCCAAAGCTGAATCGTTCTAAGCCGTCATCCCAGTTCGTAACGCACGTACTTCGTCTCGCAGGGGTTGCCCATTGCCACGTACATGCACCCCTCGAGGGGGGGCATGATCACCGAGGCCACTGTGGCGGAAGGGGGCAGGGGCGATTCCGGGTCCACGTGCGAGCAAATCCCCTTGGGGTGGTTGTGATGGTCCGCCATATATCGCATCAGATGTTCGCGGGTGATGTACCCGTGGTCATGTTCCACAAGCTGTTTGAGCCGTGCGTACCTGAGGTGCGAGTCTGGCACGAAACCCGCGAAGCTGTCGACCGGTTTGAAGCGCTCCGACAGGTAATGGTTGCTGTGCAGCAGCACCCCTCGATGGGAATAGGCAACGTCGCAGGCGCCGGCGGCAAGCTCCACAGCCAGCATGTCTACGTCGCCATTGGCCAGCAGAAAGGCGGCCAGGTCCTGCCCCGCGTTCATGAACGTTCCCAGCGCTCCTTCCATGCGCTTCTGGCGCGAGGCTTTGTTCATGACAATGCTGATGGGCGCTGCGAATTTCTCGAAATTCGTTTTGTGCGAGGCCGTGAGGGTGGCGGCCACGCCGTAGGGGGTGGAGTCGGGGTGACCGCTCAGGGAGTACTCCCAGATCCCCCCCAGGGATAGTGAGAGTTGTTGTACACCGGTGGGCCAGGTGATGTGCAGCATGGCCATGGGCAGTCCGGGGTGCCAGTCGATATTTTGCCCGAGGATGGTTTCGCCGGATTTCGTGGCCGGAGCGGTCAGGGCAAAGGATGTGCACATACCCTGCGCCCCTCCCCCTTGGGGGGCGCCATAGAACAGCGTTTCCAACAACGCCCGGAGGGAAAACACCTTTTCGAATTCCACTCCCGCGCCTTGGGCAAAACCGCGCAGCACCCGGATGAAGTCCGGGTCGAACTCCTCGGTGGCGGGCAGGTGCCGCATGCCCTGGCTGATGACCGCGCCGATGTCCCTCCCCTGAAAGGCGGCTACAATTCCCAGTTCCATCTCCACCACGCGCTGGAAATCGTTTTTGAAAACAGCGCCCCAGCCTTGTCCGATCTCCTCGTAGCTGCCCCGCAATCTCGTGACTTCGAGCATGGCGTGTCCTCCCGGTATCTGTTTGCGGTTGTACGCGGGAAAGCCCCTTGTTCCAAAGGTTTTCCCTGTAATCTTGGTCAATACAGTTGTATAATACGAACGTATTAAAGCTTCGTCAACCAGCCTCAGGAAAACAAGCCATCAAAGTGGGGAAAAGTCGCGAAAGGTGTTTTGACAGGCGGAAAAGCCGGGGCTATAGCAGGATCAGAGCTTTGCGTAACAAAGGACGTCTGGCGGAAGGGGAACTTTTCCGCCGACGCGGACATCCGAAAGAAGTGGAAGTGCTTCCCCGGATTTCACAAATGTACCATCACCCCCCAAAGCGGGAGATTGACCATGAATAGAAGATTTTTCCTGCAGCTGTCCGCCATTGCGGCTGCCACCGGCCTGGTGGGCTGGAGGTTCACCGGCAATGCCAGGGCCGTCAACCACAACGGCCCCCATGATGTTATAGTTGTGGGCGCTGGCCTTGGCGGGCTCAGCTGCGCCGCGCATCTGGCCAGGAACGGGTTCAAGACCCTGCTGCTGGAGCAGTATGCCGAGCCAGGGGGCTACGCCACCTCGTTCAAGCGTCTCGCAGAGGGGCGGGAGTTCTCCTGCGAGATCTCCCTGCACTCCTCCTCCCTGGATACCCCGGACATGCGCCACATGCTCACCGAGCTGGACGTGTGGGACAAGCTCTCTCTGGCGCCGCACCCCCATGCCTGGTCCTCGCGGTTCCCGGACTTTTCCGTGGACATCCCCTCCAGGTGCGGAGTGGAGGGCTTCGAGCGCCAGATGCACGAACTCTTTCCCCAGGAAAACAAGGGGCTGACAGACTATTTCGCCATCTGGATGGGTGTGATGGAGGAGATGGGGCGCCTGGACAAGGACCTCCCGGGCATGGACATGTCCAAGTTCCCGCAGGTGTTTCCCAACCTCTGGTACATCCACGACAAGACCATGGGGCAGGTGGTGGACGCCCACATCAAGGATCCCAAGGCCAAGGCCGTGCTCACCCAGAGCTGCGGCTACTACGGCCTGCCCCCGTCCCGTTTGGCGGCCTTCTATTACCTCGTGCCCACCGGGGGGTACCTGGAGCATGGCGGCGCCTACATCAAGGGCACCTCCCGCGTCCTGTCCGAGGCCCTGGCCGAGTCCATCATTGCCTCGGGGGGCGCGATCCGCTACGACCAGCGCGTCACCTCCATCCTCATGCGGGACGGCCAGGTCAGCGGCGTGCGGACCAGGGACGGCAAGGAGCACAAGGCCGGCGCCGTGGTCTGCAACGCCAGCGCGCCTCAGCTGTTCGAGTCCCTGCTTCCCAAGGACGCGCTTCCAAAAGAGCGGCGGGAAAAGGTGGCCACCTACTCCAACAGCCTGGGCAGCTTCATTGTCTGGCTGGGGCTGGACAAGGACATCACCAAGGACCACCCCTCGCCTGAAACCAGCTACTTCGCGACCCTGGACATGGAAGCGGGGTTCAAGGCCGCAACATCCTGCGACTACGCGCACTCCGGCGTCTCCACCATGATCTACGACAACCTGGTGCCTGGCTTCTCCCCCGAGGGCTGCACCACCGTTGCGCTGGTGACCCTCAACGACTACGCCCACTGGAAACCATTCGAGGCCGACTATCTTGCGGGGCGCAAGGGCGAGTACCACAAGGAGAAAAAGCGCCTCACAGACCTGCTCATCAAGCGGGCCGAGGAACTGGCCATTCCTGGCCTGTCCAAGATGATCGTCATGCAGGACAGCGCCACGCCCCTCACAAATGTGCGCTTCACCCTGAACACTTCAGGCGCCAAATCTACGGCTACAACCAGACCGTGGACAACTCCTTCATGAGCCGCCTGCCCAACAAGACCGGCATCCCGGGCCTGTTTCTGGCCAGCGCCTGGGGCAACCCCGGCGGAGGCTACGGCGGCGCACTCCTTGGCGGCAAGTCCGCGTTCCGGGATGTGGCCCAGTATCTGACGCGGATGGCATAGAGGAAGAGGGGGAAGAAGCGGATTTTTGCGAGGGGGAAACCCTTTTGAGAAAGGGTTTCCCCCTCGCGCTCCCCCTTCCTAAACTTCATTATATCATATGGTTCTATGGGTAACAGGGTAGAAGTCCTTTTGACTGAGAGTCGAAAGGGTGTTCCATTTTGTTGCTCGAATTTGTGAGTATGGTCATGCCGGGGGCGGGACTAGGCGGCGTAGCCGTCGGAGCGCGCCGTAGAACCTTATGCGCTCCGCATTATTAGAAAGGGTTTTCCCCCTCGCGTTCCCCCTCCGCAAATTATTGTATCTTTACATGTCCATTTTTGGAGATTATATTCTTCATAAATGGAGAATATCATGAAAGCACAACGCGCCCCCGTGTCCCGAACCGAAGTCGCCCCCAGGGTGCCGGATCTCTCCTCCCTGGCCGTGCGCCGGGAACTGAGCCCACACGCCATCAAGGGCTTCATGAACATCATGGATGCCTGGCAGATTCCGGCGCTCGACGCCCGTCATCTCCTCGGCGGCGTGTCCAACGGCCGCTACTACGAACTGCGCAAGAATCCGGACAAGATTCTGGGGCAGGACGCGCTCATGCGAGTGAGCCTGCTGGTGGGGATATTCAAGGCCCTGAACATCCTGCACGAACCAAAACTGGCCGACGCCTGGGTGTCTCTGCCCAACGCAAACCGCATTTTCGGGGGGGCCACACCCCTGGAATTCATGATACGCGGCGGCGTGCCCGCCATGCTCACTGTTCGCCGCCTGCTGGACGCGCGCAGGGGCGGATTGGCGTGATGCTCCTGGAACCTCCACTCTCGGATATCCGGCGACAAGACACCCACCGCCTGATTCCGGCCAGGCACCTGGAAGAGCCCACGGTGCTCCAACGCATAGCGGAGGACAACGTCCATCTGGACGCCTTGTTCGCCCTGGACAATGCCACCAACGACCGCCTGCTGGCCCAGGAGGACATGCTGCCGGGCATTGGCCGTGACGAGCTTGTCTTTCACATACCCAATTACACCGTGATCAATGCCACCTTTACCCACGCCGCCCCGGACGGGGGGCGCTTCAACGCGTCTGACAGGGGCGCCTGGTACGCGGGCTATGAACTCGATACCTCGCGCGTGGAAGTCGGGTATCACAAGACGCGGCAGTACCTGGAGGTCAGCTGGAACGAGCCCGAGGAGACGCGCTATCAGGATGTTTTGGCGGACTTCAGCGTTTTATTTCATGATTGCCGTGGAAGGGGCTTTTCGGACGTCCTGGCCCCGGACAGCTACGCGGCCTCGCAACGTCTGGCCGCATCCCTGCTGGATTCCGGCTCGGCAGGAGTCGTGTACCCCAGCGTGCGGCACCATGGGGGCACCTGCATCGCCTGCTTCCGCCCCGCTTTGGTGAACAATGTCAGACGCGCGGGATACCATGTATTTCATTGGCTGGGTTTGGAGCGGGAGCCCC
Organism: Desulfovibrionaceae bacterium; assembly: GCA_963674665.2. Lineage (GTDB taxonomy): Bacteria > Desulfobacterota > Desulfovibrionia > Desulfovibrionales > Desulfovibrionaceae. Next base: position 343,658 of record CAXXPL010000009.1, read on the forward strand.
GCTGGGAGGGGTGAGGAAGAAGAGTAGGGAATTGGTGAGAAGTGTATGGATTAATAGAACCATGCCTGTCAGCGGTTTCAAGGGAGTTCAATCCGCTTCCTTCCAGGCGAGTTCCAGCAATTCCAAAAGGTGTTCCTCGGCGGTTTCTCTGAATAGGGATCGTACCTCCTCGATGTCGGCTTCGTCTATTTCAAGGTTGGGTTCAGGTGTGAAGATTTCCGCAGCCGATTCCGCTATGTCGGTGCGCAGATATTGTACAGCCTCTTCAAAGGAGGATACCTGCCAGGCCACGTTGGAGCAGGTTTCAGTGACGGTATAGGAATTGCCGGGATTTTGCTCCACCTCGAAGGAAAGGTTAAAAAAATGGTCCTCCACAAGCTGGCCGTAGTCTATGTCATCAATGTCCAGGCTCTCGGAGGAGCGGAAGACCACCTCGATGACATTGGTGTCGGGATCGAAACGGTATGTCTCCATTCTGGCCGCACATGCGGCAAGAGGGGCGCCAGGTTTGCTCATGGAGCCGAAAGCGCCCCGGTGCCGCTCCATATCGAAATACAATTTGCCGTTCTCCTCGCGGAAGTCAAAAGCCCTGTTGCGGATTGTTTTACTGGTCAAGCCGGTTTCCCGGTCCATGCGAACCGAATGTAGGTGCTTCATGAGCGAGTCGATCAAGTCCATGGGTATTTCCTGATTGTCGTTGAACTCCTTCCGCAATCATCTCTTCCCTTTCTTTCCCTTCTCCTACCCAGCCAGCTCGCGCAGGGTGTCCAGGACTTTTTGCGCGTGCCCAGCGGCCTTGGCCACCTTGGGCCAGGCATGGCGCACAATGCCCTCGGGGTCGATGATCACCGTGCCGCGCACCGTGCCCATGCTCTCCTTGCCGCACATCTTTTTCAGTTGCCATGCGCCGTAGGATTCCAGCACAATGCGTTCAGGGTCGGCAAGGAGGGGCACGCCGAGGTCGTGTTTGGCGATGAATTTCTGGTGCGAGGCCAGGCTGTCCTTGCTCACGCCCAGCACCTCTGCGCCCAGGGCCTTGAACTCGGGCAGCAGGGCGGTGAACTCCAGGGCCTCGGTGGTGCAGCCCGAGGTATTGTCCTTGGGGTAGAAGTAGAGCACCACCCATTTGCCGCGCAGGCCAGCGAGGCGGATTTCCCGGCCGTCCGCGGCTGGGAGTTGGAAGTCCGGGGCCTGTTCGCCCACCAGGGGGATGGTGTCCTTGCTCATGGTTGTTATCTCCAGCGTGTTGTATTGGTAATGTGGTACAGCTTATGGGAATATGGCCCATGGCGCGGGCTTTGTCAAAGCTCGGCGGTAAGGGGAGCGGTCTCGAACTGCGCAAGAAATATCAAGTTTGGCCTCGCCTGTTGGTCTAGGGTGTGTGCATGGAGCCTGAACATGCGTGAAACGACGTTGCGGGATTACGAGGAGCGGCTGCTCCGGGTGCGGTTGTACATCGAGGGGCATCTGGACGAGGACCTGCCCCTGGAGGGTGTTGGCCCGGGAGGCGAACATGTCCTCCTATCATTTTCACCGGATCTTCAGCGGCATGCTCGGAGAGTCGGTGAAAGCCTATGTGCGGCGCCTGCGCCTGGAGCACGCGGCAAACCGGTTGGCATACTCCTCCCAGCCGGTGACACGCATCGCCCTGGAGGCGGGGTACGAGTCCCACGAGGCCTTCAGCCGAGCATTCAAGGGGGTGTTCGAGGCGAGTCCCTCACAATTCCGCGAGGAGTGGCATGGTCGGGCTCCAGGTTCCGTGATCAGGGCAAAGACAAGGACACACACCCCAACAGGAGGAAACATCATGGACGTACGCATCGAGAATCTGCCGACACGGCGCGTGGCCTTTGCGCGCCACACCGGCCCCTATGAGGAGTGCCACGCGGCATGGGAGAAAATCTGTACCTGGGCGGGGCGCAATGGCCTTATGAACCAGGGCACGCAGTTTCTGGGGGTATGCCACGACGATCCCGAGGTGACGGCCCCGGAAAATATCCGCTACGACGCCTGCGTCAGCCTGGAGCGCGAGATCCAGCCCGAAGGGGGCATCGGCGTGCAAGACATATTCGGGGGGGAGTTCGCCATCGCCACCCACAAGGGGCCCTTGGACCGTCTCAAGGACAGCTATGCCTGGATATGCGGCCAATGGGCGCCGAAGAGCGGCCGGGAGATCAAGGCCGCGCCGTCAGTGGAGGTCTACCTTAATGATCCGGACAAGACGCCTCCGGATGAAATCCTGGTGGACATCTACGTGCCCCTGGAATAACGGCGTCCGGAATTGAAATATACAGGACCCGCCCCGACAATGTATCGTCCGGGCGGGATTTTCATTATCTGATCTGAAAAGATAATGTTCTAACGCGGGAGCTGCAGATTAATGAAAATCAATCGATACATTGTTTTGTATCTCATGTAAAATGTGGTTTGAACTGGATAATGTGTACTCAGGATTTGAGATATCCATAAGTAGCGTATGTCTATTCTGCATTACGTGTGTCTGCAGTTGCTGATTCTCCAACAGACTGTAGTAAAAAAACATATTGCGCTCGTATACATCTTGACAAGAGCCTGGTTGCATCGGGTCGAGAAAAAGTGGCAAAAATGTAATTAGATGCTCAAAAATGGAACATTATTGTTAACTTTCCGCCGCAAAAAACGAGAAGGAAACACATTTGCATCACTATTCTTTATGATTATTGATGTTTTCCCTATGGCATGGACACTGCAATGCGTGAATTGACAGAAGTATTCACCACGCATCGTGCCGCGCCCGCATGGACAGAAACAAGGCGGGCCTCACACCATTAAGGAGTTCATCACAATGAAAGGGTCATTGCATCTGCGCCTGGTGGCAGCCTCCATCGGGGGCTGATCGTCCTCGCTTTGGTGAATATATTCGTTGGTGGCGCTCCGGGTTCCGTTCCGGCCGCCTTGATCTATTGGAACCTGGGTTGTGTTATTCTCCTCGCCGGGGTGAATGCCATTGTGATCCGCGCCAACGTGCTCACGCCCCTGGATCGGTTGTCGGATTACGCCGCCAGAGTGGCGGGCGGGGAGCTGGACGCCTCGCTGGACGGTTCGTTTCCCGGCAGGCTGGGGCTGCTCCGGCAGTCCGTTGACACCATGATCCGGACCATGAAGCGGGAGATACGGTCCGCCCAGAAAAAGGGGCAAGAGGCCCTGCGCAGGGCCGACCAGGCCCATGAGGCGCTTGTGCAGGCCCATCGCGCCCAGGCCAGGGACGAGGTTCGGCGCAAGGGGCTTGTGTCCGCTGCCACATCCCTGGAGCATATCATCAGCGCCATCCAGAAGGCCTCCCAGGACCTGGAGCACGAGGCCGTGAATGTGGACCAGGAGGCGGAGAAGCAAAAGGACCGCACCACCAGCATGGCGAACTCCATCGACCAGGTCATGGCCGCCATGCAGGAAGTGGCGGCAAGCTCCTCCCTGGCGTCGGAAGCGGCGGACAACGCCCAGGGCATGGTCAGGCGGGGGCACGAGGTGGTCGGCGAGTCCATCAAGGCCATTGCCAAGGCGCGGGATCGCGCCTCCAGGCTCAAGGTACAGATGAGCGAACTCGGGGAGCAGGTGGCCTCCATCGGCCAGGTCATGAACATGATCTCGGACATCGCTGACCAGACCAATCTTCTGGCCTTGAACGCGGCCATCGAGGCTGCCCGCGCCGGAGACGCGGGGCGCGGCTTCGCCGTGGTGGCCGATGAGGTGCGCAAGCTCGCGGAAAAGACCATGACCGCCACCAAGGACGTGGGGGACGTCATCACCTCCATCCAGCAGGGCACGGAGAACAACCTGCGCAACGTGGACGAGGCGGGTGAGGCCGTGGATATGGCCACTGAACTGGTGGACGAGTCCGGCAAGGCCCTGAACGAGATCCTGCGCCTGGTGGAGGACAACTCCCACCAAGTGGGGGGCATTGCCCACTCCTCCCTGGAGCAGGCCCGCATCGGCAGGGAGATAAAGCGGGACATGGACGGCGTGCGCGACATCTCCATGCACACAGCCCAGGGCATGCGCCGCTCCCTGCAGACCGTTGAGCGCATGGGCGACGAGATAGAGGAGCTGGCCAAGCTCACCGGGCTGCTGCGCATCATTGGCGAGGGGCAGGCCCAGGAGGTGGTCGAGACCCTGGGCACGCATCCGGAAATGGCAGCCATGAAGCCCTCGGTCATGGAAAACATGATGCGCGGCGCAGTGAATCAGCACGGCTTTCTCGAACTGCTCTACGCCACGGACCGGGACGGGATCCAGGTCACGGAAAACATCGCCTCGGCACACTTCAAGGGTGGCTCCAACGGCACTGTCAAGGGAGCGAACTGGAAGGACCGCTCCTGGTTCAAGGGCGCCAAGGAGTCCGGCGACACTCATATCTCCGCCATCTACAAGTCCTCGGCGTCGGGCGACTACTGCCTGACCATTTCCACCCCCATCATGGAAAACCACACCATCAAGGGCATCCTGGCCGCCGATATCAAGGTGCTGGAAGCCTAGTCCGGCAGATAATTCTTTCCGGGGGAACCAGTCTGAAGGAAGGTTCCCCGGACCACCTTCCAGAGATTTTACCACCTTTCCCGGCTTCCCCTTGCCTCGAGTTTCGGCTACCATGCACAACAGCATATCTATTTCATTATATACATTAAAGAAAGGATCCGGGAGGGAGCCGCACTCCCTCTCGGAGCTCCCATTCTGAAAAGGAGTTATCCATGAAGACCATCGGCATGCTCGGGGGCATGAGCTGGGAATCCACGGTGAACTATTACCGCGCCATCAACCAGGGCGTGAAGCAGGAGCTCGGGGGGCTGCATTCGGCCAAGATCAGCATGTACAGCGTGGACTTCGGCGAGATCGAGCCGCTCATGCGCGACCAGCGCTGGGAGGACATCGCCGCGCGGCTGGGCGACGCGGCCCGGGCCATCGAGGCAGGGGGCGCGGACTTCCTCATGATTTGCACCAACACCATGCATAAGCTGTTCATCGAGATCGAGAGCGCGGTGAACATTCCCCTTCTGCACATCGCGGACGCCACCGCCGCTCAGTTGCTGGACGACGGGATCGGGCGCGTGGGCCTGCTGGGCACCGCCGTGACCATGGAGCAGGAATTCTACAAGGGGCGGCTCACGGAAAAATTCGGCATCGAGGTGCTGGTGCCTGAGGCATCCGCCCGGGCCGACGTGGACAACGTCATCTTCGGCGAACTCTGCAAGGGCGTGCTCAATGACGACTCCAGAACCCGCTACCTGGAGATCATCAGGCAACTTCAGGGGCAGGGCGCCGAGGCCGTGATTCTGGGCTGCACCGAGATCGCCATGCTGGTGAGCCAGGAGCAGACTCCGGTGCCCCTCTATGATACCACCGCCATCCATGCCGCCGAGGCCGTGCGCTGGGCATTGGAAGAGTAGAAGGGATTTTGAGAAGAGTATTCCGGGGGAGGGACTTTTTGAAAAAAGTCCCTCCCCCGAACCCCCGCCCCAAAAACTTTTCTGTATTATGAAATAATTCCTCACCAAAATGTTTCAAGTATAGAGCATTTGAACTTTTTCGAAGTCAAAATGCTCTAAATTATAGTAAAATTTTGGAAAGGGGAGCGCGAGGGGGAGAACCTTTTGAAAAAAAGGGTTCCCCCTCGCATAACTCCTTGAAAAGTATGTTCAGTCTGTTGTTAGGACTTGCTGATGCCCAGCTTGCGCATGCGGGAATCAAAGGTGGAGCGGTTCAGCTTGGCGATGCTGGCTGCCTTGCTGATGTTCCAGCGGGTGTGCTCCATGAGCTCCAGGACATAGGCGCGCTCCAGGGATTCCCAGGTGAAATCCGCCAGGGAGCCCAGGGACGTGTCCTTATCCAAAGGGGGCGCTTCGGTGTGGGCCGCGGGGTCCACGGCGCGAGAGGGGGCCTCGCCCACGAGAAGGTGCTCGGGCAGGTCACGGGCGTCGATCTGCTCTCTCTGGGTGGTGGTGAGCAGGTATTTGACGAAGTTTTCCATCTCCCGGATGTTGCCGGGCCAGGGGTGCCGCAGCATGCGCTCGCGGGCCGCTGCGGTGAGATTGGGGGGCTTCATGCCCAGCAGCGTGGCCTCGCGGTCGAAAAAATAGCGGAGCAGCAGCGAGATGTCCTGATCGCGCTCACGTAAAGGGGGCAAATGCAGGGGCAGGACATTCAGCCTGTAGAAGAGGTCCTCGCGAAACTCCTGGGTGGTGATGGCCTGGCGCAGGTTCTTGTTTGTGGCCGAGAGAATGCGCACGTCCACGGTCTTGGTCTTGGCCCCGCCCAGGGGCTTGATCTCATTGTTCTGCAGCACGCGCAGGATGCGGGCCTGGAGGTTCAGGGGCATGTCGCCGATCTCGTCCAGGAACACCGTGCCGCCGTCCGCGGCTTCGAACAGCCCCATCTTGTCCGAGGTTGCGCCGGTGAAGGCGCCCTTCTTGTAGCCGAAGAGTTCGCTTTCCAGAAGGCTCTCGGGGATGGCGCTGCAGTTCTGCACCAGGAAGGGCATCTCCTTGCGCCGGGACTGCTGGTGAATGGCGCGGGCAAAGAGCTCCTTGCCGGTGCCGGACTCGCCGGTGATGAGCACGGGGAAGTCGGTGCGCGCGTAATCGTGCACCATGCGCATGGCCTGCTCGATGACAGGGCTCTTGCCGATGATGGCCCCCTGCCCCCGAAGGTCGTCCAGGGTCTGCTTGAGCTTGAGGTTCTCCTCGTGCTGCAGGGAGTATTCCAGGGAGTTGGAGAGCGCGATGGCGCCGATGGCCACCTGCGCCTCCAGGAGCTTGAGATAGTCCTTGTCCAGGTTCAGCCTGTCGCCGGAGGCCGAGGTGTCTATGATCTCCACCGCCCCGTATACGTCTCCACTGCGCAGGATCAGCGGGAAGCAGAGCAGCAGGGTGGACTTTTTCTCGACCTTGTCCTCCACGGCGGAGAAATGGCGGCTGTCCTTGCCGGCCTCGGCAATGGTCATTTCGCCATTCTCAATGACCCAGCCCACGATGCTGGTTCGCCCCGCCGGGATCTCCAGACCCACGATGTGGTCGCTCTGGGGGCCGGTGGCCTGCACGCAAACGTATTTGCCGTTGCGCCGGACCCACAAGGATCCGCGCTCGACGTTCTGGATGGTGACCAGGGCCTGGAGGAAGAGGGGCGCCAGTTTTTCCGGATCCCGCTCCTCGAAGAGGGCCTTGTAGAATTCCAATAGCTTGTCGATCATGACACTGTGGCTTTTTTACAGGGATTTTTCCCGATGTGTAACGGGTTTGAGAAATCAATGCAATGCGTGCGCCCAGGCTTTTTGTTACGCTTGTTTGTCTTTTTACCATGGTAAGGATCGACAGGGGAGAACAAATCGTTGTTCTGACGTTCCGTGCAGCGCGAGATGTCTGCGAATTACGGATGAAGCGAAAAACAAATCGAGCTTATGCTAATAATATCAGCATGGTAAAGTTTATAAAGGAGCACGCGAGAGGGGAGAATCCTATTCAATAACCCGGAGCGCATAAGGCTCCGCGGCACGCTCCGGCGACTGCTCCGCCTGCTTCCGCCTTTGGCGTGACTTTTCTCATAGCTTTGAGCAACACAATGGAAGACCATTTTGGCTATCAGTTACAAAGGTTCCTCCTTGCAGACCCTGAACGAAAACGCTTCCTACTCCCAATTCTTCGCACGGCTGCGCTCCAGATCCCAGGCCACGTGCGGAAGCCGCCCCTGGGCGGCGGTGAGGCTCCAGCCCGTAACCTTTGCCCGAAAGTGTTCGGAGAACCCGGTGAGTCCCACCGAGGCCACTGCTCCGGGCAACACCAGCGGCAGGATGGGCGTACGGGCCTCGTAGCACAGCTTGTCATAGCCCTGTTCGTCGAGAAAGTTCCGCCCTCTTTGCCTGGCGATGGTGATGTCGGTGCACAGGGGGTCCATGATCAGCTCAGGGGCCGTAACATCGCCTGGGGCGCGCACCACCCGGGCAAGCAGCGAGTCACGCCCCGATGCTGCGGCTGCTGCGTCGCCAGCAGTGGCCACGAGCTGGACCTTCTCCCCAAGGCCGCTTTCCACCAGAAAGCGCTTGTATCGGGCGGAATAGCGCAACCGCAGCATGGAGTATCCGGCGATGGCGGTGGTCACGTTCTTGCCTGAGCAGACGACACTCCCCAGGTTTGCACCCGGATATTCGGTCTCCAGGAGCTCCTGCGCGGGGTAGCTGACGCTTCCGCGCCCTTCGACGATCTCGATGGTCTCCTCGTACTCCAGAACGTGCTCCCCCTGGGGGAACAGGGCCGCGTCCGGGGTGGTCGCAACAACCGAGGGAGCGCTCCAGGGATGGGAGAACACCGCCACCATGCGCTGCCAGTCCGCGAGCTGGAGGTCCTCACCTGTTGGGAGGGCGCTCCAGTCTTCCAGCCAGATCCCCTCGCCGCTGTCCGAGGTGTCGGAGAGGATGTCCACGGCATTGTATCCGGGGCGAAAGTCGGTCTCCTGCCACAGGCGCAGGATGTGTTCGCTGTCGTCGATGATCAGTTCCGGCGGGGTGGCGCCATAGACTCCGGGGCTCACGGGGTGGCGATAGCGCACCACCAGGGAGCCATCGCAGGCCGAAAGCGCCACGGCCGCCTCGGTGATGACCGCCTGGATCGCATCAATGGGGGGCGTTCGCTCCACGGAAAACAGGCGTACTGTCCAGTCACAAATCTCCCAGACCAGGCCGACGCCCGAGGCATCGCACAACTCCTGCACTATGGCGCGGGCGCTCACGTTCTCCCAGGAGCCGGTGATGACTGCCGCATAGGGCTCGTCCAGGCGGCTGGTCGGGCTGCGGCAATCCAACTCCAGGGAGTCGGACCCGAACTCCTGGGTCCTGCTCTTGTCGTCCACCAGCAGCCTGACTTTGTCGCCCCCAACCTGGAGGAGCAGTTCCATGCCGGTCTCGGCGCGGCTCCAGTCAGCCACGTGGGCAAGCTCGACCACTCCGGCCAGACAATAGGAGTCCTGACTGGCGCTCAGCTCCACGGAAGCAAGCTCAACGGCGCGCCCCCCAAGAGTGGCGAGAACGCCCTGGGACACCACCCCGCTCGGTATGTTGCCGCCCCAGGCGCAGAGCAGTTCCGCGCGCACCGGCGTGCCGCCCGCCAGGACATATGGCACTTCCAACCCGCGCCGCGCATGACTCGTCAGGGCATAGGGCAGGGCGCGTTCAGCCGTCACAGGGGCATTCATGCTCCAGGGGCAGTCAACCTCCCCACATGTGTGCGCCATGCTCCAGATCAGGGATGAAGAGAAGTGGAAAGCGGACATGCTCCAGGACAGGTTCAGGATGGTGGTCACACTCATGCGCACTCTCCGACAAGGGGATGTATTTATTAGTATTTTGTTTCCCGGGGATCCTGCAAGTATTCAGGCCTTTCAAAAAGGGGGAGATGTGAGACGCAAGAAAAACTCAAGATCGAAGCGTAGTTATAATACGTAAGAGTTTGAGTTTTTCGTAGCAACAAAGCGGATTCCCCTTTTTCAAAGGCCTGCTAGGCGCTCTCGCCGAGCACGCGCAAGCCTGTGCCCGAGGTGCTGGTGGCGGCCGCGCCCGCGGGAACGATCTGGCGAAGCCACAGGCCCCAGGTAGCGGGGTGGGTGCTGAAGGTGATGGTATCACCAGCCTCCCAGGTGCCGCCAAAGCCCCCGGCCGGAAGGGCGAAGTAGGTGCCGCCCTCGCTGTTCAAAGGCGCGTAGTCCGCGCTGATGCCGCCACCGGGCAGCTCCCCGGAGTAGACGCCCTGGACGCTGTACTCCGTGGCGCTCGTGAAGGTGATGGTCCAGTCGTCCTCCACGGCACCGATATTGGTCAGTGAAAGGGGGTGGGTGGTGCTGTCATAGGTCCCGGCGTCGCTGATCACGCTCCAGTCGCTGACACCGGCGGTCAGATCCGTATCCGGATGCGGCAACACCGAGGCCACATAGGCGGCATCTGTGGCATAGGCATTGGCGAACTGGTCGCCGGAGGGCAGGGTGACGACCAGGTTCGGGGCGTTGCCCGACACCGTGACATTGTCGAAGTACTCGTTGTTCACGCTGTCGCCAATCCAGATTGAGTCACCGCTCTGAAACAGGTCCTGGGAGGGATCCTCCAGGGTGATGTTCAGGCTCGAGTCTCCGGCGGCCACGGCCGAGGCCAGGGCTGCCGCGCCATATTCACGGGGCGTGTCCACGTCCGCCTGAGTCTCGCGCTGCCCGGCGTGAAACAGGGTGACGCGGTCGTCCGCGCCGGTGGTGCGCACAAGGTGGGCGCGGGCGGTGAGCAGCGAGAGGTTGTCGGCGTTCTCCACGGCGCAGAACACCTTGCGCAGCCGGGTGATCCCGGCCAGCCGCTGGGCCTGGGTGGGGTCCGGGAACAGGTTGTTCTTTACCGCGTCGGCGATGAGGGCGCTGTCGCGGGCGCCCATGCGGCCGCCGTTGGCAGAGGTGTCCGTGACCAGGGCGGATTTGTAGAACAGGATCTCGTTTGCCTGGATAGCCATTGTCGCCTCCTGGAAATTTTTGAAGAGGCTTGCCGGGGGAGGGACTTTTGAAAAAGTCCCTCCCCCGGACCCCCTCCCAAAACTTTTTAATATTTTAAATTGTGACAGGTTGTTGGCGTATTATGTTAGAAAATATGGAGAATACTACATACAATGGTCGAGCATGCTGATCTGTGAAATGGCGGCGCTGTCGCCGCCATAGGCAAGGGCGTCGCAGGATCGCCGCCCCACGCAGGTACCGGCATAGTTGGCGAGCTGCAGGATATCGGCCCATTGCGTGACAGGGGTGCCGTAGAGCGAGGATACCTGCCCCGCGTGTATGACGGTTCCTTCAGTTGTCAGCCCGAAGGCGGCGTAGCCGTGGCCGGAAATCGAGGTAACGCCGATCCACGCGCCCACGTTCTGCACCAGGCTGTAGTTGTTGCTGGTCTCGCCGGTTGCCAGGCATGTCCCGTCGGACTTCAGACCGATGGTGGTCTTGGACAAGGTCTCCACGGCAATGACGTCGATCCAGTCGTCCACCAGGTCCAGGTTCGAGTATTGGAGTGGGCCGGTCACGGATACCGTGCCGTCGGCGTGGCAGGCGGCCACATGATACCCTTTGGCCGAGATGTCGGTGACATTCGTCCATTGGCCTGTTGGGGCGATATGGTCCTCGAAGTAGGCGAGGTCATAGGTCGCCGAGAGCACTGTGCCGGCACCGGTCAGCCCCAGGCAGTAGCGCTGCCCCACAGAGACGGCCACCACGTCTTCCCAGTTCGCAAACCCCCCGGTGTAGCCGTTGAACGGATATCCGGCCACCTGCACCGTGCCGTCGGACTTGACGCCCACCACGTACCCGTAGTCCGCGCCCAGATGCACGATATCGGACCAGAGTTCGCAGTCACTCTCGCCCATACCGAGGCCGGAGCCGCACATGACCACGGTGCCATCGGTGAGCAGGCCGTATATGGCGCCGCTCCCCACCGCCACCTGGGCCAGGTTGACCGGGGCGACGTACTCCTCCTGCATGTATACGGTGACGATCCTGTGAGCGCGGAAATCTTGCAGGGGCGCGTCGTAGCAGAGCCGCCCCTCGACGCAACCGGTCTCATAGGGGCCGCGCAGCACAACGTCCCCGGGCTTGGTGTAGGCCAGGCCGATTCCCATGCCCTGGCCGGATTCGGCGCCCTCGCCTAGGTAGGCGCCCTGCATTCGCACATTCAGAGGGGGGCGGCTGGAGAGCGCGATGCGCTGTAAATCCTTGGTAATGATAGCCATGGCCGGTCACTCCACCACGATGCTGTCGTTGGACAGCCCGTCCAGGTCCGTGTCCAGATAGCCGTCCTTCACAGCCCTGAAGGAGTGGGTGCCTGTGGTCACACCCGAGATGTCGAGCCGCCCGTTGTCGTTGGTGAGCCCCTTGTAGTGTCCGTCCAGGTATACGGATGCGTTGGAGATGGTTGCCTCGGAGGCGAAATCCACGGTGCGGATGGTCAGGTTGCGTTCTCCCACGGCAGTGGCGGCCAGCTCGGGCAGGGCCAGGGAGAACGACCGGTAAGGGGCGCGGGCGGTGTCGCTGTAAAGAAAGAACCAGATGTCGCCATACGTGTTCTCAGGTACGGTCCAGAACCAGGAGCGAAAGGTGGCCACCCGGATCACAGTGGCGAGCACCGATCCATACAGGGGGGTGTCGGCTCCCAGGCGCAGGCAGGAGTACCCCTTGCGGCTGACGTGGGACGTGATGTCGCGTCCCTTCCCGGCCCACAACTTCGGGGGGCAGGGCGCGGCAGCGTCGATCCGGACCAGGGGCGTCAGGGTTTCCACCCTGCCGATCGACATGAAGGGGTAGTCCAGCCGCGCATGTGTGGAAGCGGCAAAGTCCAGCTGTTGTGTGTATTCGGGTTCGGACAAACGCCCCATGATGCCCGGGCCAAGGGGCTCGTGACAGCACATCAGGCTCCACCCCCCGAGGGAGGACACAGCACCCCAGAGCCGCAGCTCCAGCTCGTCACCGGGCGTCACCTCGTCCTGGGGCACTTCCAGGTACAGCAGGGGGCACTCCTCCTCGCTTTGCTGCCCGCTGAAATCCAGCACCAGGGTCGTTACCGTACTCATGGGCACGCCAGCTTCAGGGAGAGCAGCCTGTACATGTCGTTATCCTCGGGCACGGCCATGGGGGTGACGGCCTCGGCCTCGATGACCGGCGCGTCCCAATGCCTGAAGGCCACGGTGAAGCTCTGGCCATCGTGCAAGGTCAACGTGAGCCGCCGCTTAGGATCATGGGACCACTCCTGCAGGGTCAGCAAATCCCCCCGGCTGAGCCAGGCATGCTCGTTGCCCAGGGTGATGGCCCTGCCCGAATTCCCGGGCGCGGCGGCAGTATGCACCACCAGACGCCCCTGCAGGGTGCGTCCCCTGCTGGCCACGGCGCGGCAGTGCTCCAACTCGTCCTGCCACAACAAGTCAGGGGGCAGTGTGAGATCATCCAATGTAATGGCCATGCGGAATCCTTTTTGGGGATGCACTGCATAATTGTCCGCTGGCTTTGTTGATGCGGAAAAGGCAAATCCTCGTGTATTATAAATACACATCGGCCTTGCCTTTTTCTTGCGCCTTGTCAGCGAACAATTCTACAGAGTTTCCCTAGGTAAAAGACTATTTGAAAGTTTACTTTGGGGCTCCGTTACACTCTCATCATCCGTAAGGCGCAATACGACCTCGCCTAACGGCTGAAGGGCCCCAAACCCCGCCAGGCTTAGTCGCTCTCAGCGAGTCTTCGAGCTCAGGGCGACTTAAGAGCCTTGGATGGGGAACGCCCCCCTGGATCCTGGACCCGCGCGGATGGTAACTTTGGCCGCTGAAGGTGCCTTTTAGCTCAAAATTGAATACTTTAAGTCACATACAGTGTTTTTTTGCGCGGGGTGTCGACCTTGGCCAGGAGACGCTCCCCCTGGATCAGCACGGTTGCTCCAAGGTTTGGGGGCGTGATGCCGGTGCAATGCACCTTGCGCAGGGCGCCGGAGGAGAAGCGGACAACCACGCGGGAGGTGTCCAGCACCAGGTGCACCTCTGCCAGGCGCTTGATGCTGTTCGTGTCCCTGCTCCCCAGAAGATCGCGCAGTGTAGTGAAATCATCCATGTTGTTTGCCCCATAAAAGTTCTGGAAGGGGGAGCGCGAGGGGGAGAACCTCTTTCAAGAGGTTTCCCCCTCGCACATCCATTCCATTCCGCTTCTCTTTTTTATTCTCATCCAACCCGCGCCTTTTGCCTGCGCGAGAGCTCCCGGCGCAGGGAGCGGGCCACGCCCTGGGTCATGCGCGCCTCAAAGGAGCGCCCCCCGATGTCCAGGGTGATGGCGCCAAGGTTGGGGAGCTCCTGCGAGCGGGTGGTCGCGCCGGGCACCAGGCCGCCGTCGGCAAAGGCCAGCACCTGCCGCAGGGAGCCGATGATGGAGGCGTCCAGGGAGTTGAGCCGGGTGAGCTCGGCCAGACCGATGGCCCGAACAGCGTCGCGGCGGAGTACGAACTCCCCCGGGGTGAGCATGGCGGGCACTGTGTCGGAAGACGAAGGGGCGTTGGCAATGTCGGGCACCACGCCACCTTTGGCAAAGGCGAGGGGCGCGCCCACCACCCCTCCTTGGGAGAGCCAGTGGGAGAAGCCGCTGACGTTCAGGCCGGACATGGAGGTCATGAGCTCCTGCAGCCCCCTTTTCCACTCGATCTCGAGATCCTGGATGGAGCGTTTGTAGTCGTTGAAGGTCTTGCGGATATCCAGGCGCGCGGTGGTCTCGGCGTTCACGCCTTCCAGGGTGTGCTCGCGCTCGGCGCTGTCCGCCAGCCGCGCATAGGAGCGTTTCTCCTTGTTCATGGAGCGTTCGAAATTCCGTTCCAAGCGCCTGGCTTCGAGCATTGCCCTGGTTTCGAGCCTGGATAGTTGGCGTTGCAGCCGCGTGCGGGTGTTGTTCAGGATTCTGTTGCCGGTGACCGAACCCAGGGAACCGAGGGCCGCGAGCTTCTCGCTGATGCCCTCGGCCTGCCCCGCATAGTCCTCGCCCATGCTCTCGGCCTCAGCCACGGTCTTTTCAGCCAGGCTTTCCACGGTCACCATGTAGTTTTGGAGCAGATCCTCCAGTGCGGCGCGCAGTTCCTCCACCACGGCCTCCAGCTCCAGACGCTCCAGCTCCAGGAGCATGGCCAATTGCTCGTCGCCCTCGCTTTTGGCAAGGGCGATGCGCGCCTTGTACTCCCGGTTCAGGGCCGCGGCCTGGGAGGCCAGGTCGGCTGTGGCGCCGTTCAGGATGCCGCCGAGGCTTTCCGGGTCGGTGAGCTTCATGGACTGGAACACCTCGAGGGTGCCGGTCACAGTGCCGATGGCCGCGCTCAGATACTTTTCCGGGCTGTTTTGCAACTGCGAGAACTTGACCCTGGCCGCGAGGTCGGCCACGCGCTGCTCGATGTCCGAGACGATCTCGGATTTGCCCAGGCCGCCGTATTTGGCGACGAGAGCTTCCGGGTCCTGGTTGGCCAGGGCCGAGAAGTAGCCGAGGAACTGGTCCTGGGAGTATGTACCGCCTCCTCCTTGTGTGGCGCCGCGCAGGTACCCCACAGTGCCTCCGTCCGAAAAGCGCGGCACGATGTCCACGAATTGCGGGGGCAGCACCGGCCCGCCATCCCTGAACGCGGGGATCAACTCCAGGGGCAGGCGCTCCTGGTTCAGGGCTTCCAGCAGCCGGATGCCGTATCGTTGCACAGCGGAGCGGCGCAGCACATACTCCCCGCGCATGAGCAGAGCCGGGACATCGTCACGGGTGCCCGAACCGGTGTGAATGTATGGAGCCGTGAGCCTGGGGAAAAGCACCCCGCCGCCCATGGCAAAGGCCTGAACAGGGAGTCCGGACGCGCCCTCAACGCTTCCGATACTGGAAAACAGGGAGCGCATGCGCTCCAGACCGGCACCCGCGGGTGCGCCGGAGTTGCCCAGGTCGGCAAAGGCGCGATGCAGTCGCTCCATGGTGCCCATGGCGCGCTCCAGGCCGCCGTCCTTGCCGTGCAGCTCCCTCCCCAGGCCGGAAAGACGGCGGGCAACGCTCTTGCTGCCCCTGTCCAGTGCCTCGGCGCGCTCCGCCAGGCGCTCCAGGGCCCGGGCCGAACTCTGCCGGATGTCCACCACTATGCTCATGTGCTTGCTGTGCATGAAAGCCACCTGGGTTGAAGGCAAAAAACAAAGAATACGGCAAAGGCTTATTGCGAGGGGAAAACGTTTTTTAAAAAGTTTTCCCCCCGGCTGACTTTATTGTCCGTCTTTCTATTCCATCTCATCCTGCCGGGGCAGGGTCTGCAGACATTGGGTGAACCAGTGCCAGCCGTAGTCATAGACCCGGGTGTGCCCTAGTCCGAGGAGGGCGCAGCAGGCGCGGCAGAGCCCGTGTCCCGGGAATCGGTTTCCAGGGAGGTGGCGCGCTCCAGCCCCCGGGCCATGGTTCTGGCCAGGAGCTCCAAAAAAGGGGTGTTCACCTCCTCGAAGGCGCTCCATAGCAGCATGAAGGCGTGCCCCCCGAGTTCGTGCACCTCCTCGCCCAGGTCGCTGCAGTGGCGCAGCAGATCGAGTTTGCCTCGGGCGTCTCCCACCATGATGTCGGCCAGGCCTTTGGCCGTGAGGGCCTCCCGCCCCTGCTCCACACCGCTGAGGACAACGGCGTGGAGCTTTTCGGCCAGCAGAGGGGTGATCTCCCGCACCACAATGCGTCGGGAGTGACCATTGACTTGGAGTTCGACGGTTTTCTCGTTGCGCAGCATGGCGGCCTCAGCTCATGGCCGGGAGCACACGGGTGCGGAAGGGCGCGTTATGGCCCTCAGGAGTCTCGGCAGCGCCTGTGAGCACCAGCTTGTTGAAGTCGCTGGTCAGGAAGCTCACCGCCTCCTGGGGGCTCACGCGCACCCGCCAGACATCGGTGATCACGCTCTTGCCGCTTGACTCGTCGTGGCCGTCCAACCGGAGCTGCAGCAGGGTGTCGGCCTCCGCGCCCCCGTCAATGGAGTACGCGCCGCTGGAAATGGCAGAGGCGCTGAAGGTTACTTCGATTTCGGCGCCATCGGTGATGGAGCCGTCGGCCAGAGCCATGATCATTCCGGGCTCGGGCTTGAGCAGAAAATCCTCGTTCTCTGTCATGTCCGTGATGCTCACCGAGGAAACATTGTAGGCGCCCAGCTCCACCCACTGCCCATGGGGGAGGTTCAGGGTCACGCGCTGGTCCGTGAGCGCGGCTTGGGTAAGGTCCGAAGCGCTGCCGGCCAGTGCCAGAGCCAGGTTGTCCCGGCCAAAGGTGTCGATCTCGATGCGCACGTCCACGCCGTCCATGCGCTTGATGGTCTCCAGGGTCTGCCCCCTGGTGGCGCGCTGAAAGCTCTTGCGCTCCACCTGCTGGATTTTGGGAGTGAGCTGGAACAGGCTGGCATTACCGACGGGGCGGAACCGGGCGCTGTCGTCGGCCAGATTGCGGACCAGGAGGTCGCCGGTGCCGATGAAGCCCTTGTCTGACGCGAGTCCGGTAGGCATGAAGGTTCTCCTTTGTTGAAATCAATTACATTCCCAGGTGGTCATGAACATAGGTCACGCGGGCGCGTAGCCACGCCCCCACATATGGAGGGCGGTGCGCGGCCTCGGTCTCGGGCAGCACCGTGAGGTCCAGGGCCAGCCCCCCGAGGCGGCGGTCCTGGAACAGGGCGCGCCAGAGGTCGTCCAGCATGCTGGAGAGCGCGGCGTCCGGCGTGGAGGCCTCCAGGGCGAACACATAGAGGTCCACGTCCAAGGTGGAGACGAACTCCTTGCCCGCACCTGCCCGGCGCTCCTGTTCGGGCTTGGGCAGTTGCGCCAGCAGGGACACCACCGGGAACTGGGTCTGGGCAAAGCTGTCCAGCTCCTCGGCATAGGCATAGGGGCGTCTGGCCACGGTACGCACCCACCCCAGGCCGTGGAGCCGGGCGATCAGGGCCAGGATGATGCGCTCCCTCTTGCTGTCAGCGGCCATGGCGCCCCTCCAGGTGGTTGATCAGCATGTCGCGGGCCTGGCTGAACACAGCGTCCCTGCCCGGGAACAGCAACCCCTTGTCTTTTGAAGGACCCCGCCGCTCCCTGACCCGCTGGAGATGGGTAGTGACTGTGGAAAACAGGGGGTGCGGCCCCCTGGTTTGTGGGAGCGGCGGGGCGATGGAGGAGGAAACGCGGCCAAAGACAGGGGCGCGGCCCTTGGGATGGCGGCGCAGAAACATGGTCAGAGCCCGCAGCGAATCAGAATCACCGGCCAGCAGGCCGAGGAGCGTGGTGACGGAGACGGCCATGGTCAAAACCTCTCCAGGCGGCGGGGCGCGGCCGTGATCTCGGTGTCGGACGCCGCTCCCGAATTGTCCCAGTCATAGCGCAGCCCGGCGCGCACCAGGCGGTCCAGGGAGGCCTCGTACTCCTGCTGGTACAGCCTGCGGTGCCGCTCGAACCCGTCGACCTCGGCTCCGTTGTACTTCATGAGGTGCTCGTGGATCACTGCCAGGGTCTTGAGTACCGAGAGCCGCTTCAACGCCCCTGCTTCGAGACGGGCCGGCTCCATGGGCGCCACGCGCCAGTCCAGGCCCATGGACGCGGCCGCGGCGCGGTACCACTGGCGTTCGAGGTCGTCCAGCAGTTCCTCCTCGGCCAGGGCGCGGAGTTCGTCCGCACCGTCCGGCAAGAGGGAAAGAATGCCCGCGCGCCTGCGCTCCAAATCCTGATCCGTTGCAAATGCCATGGTCACGCTCCTTATGAGGGGCGGACAGCCAGGGGCAAGGCGGGATGATACCCCTGGCTGTCCGCCGGATGGAGGGATGTGGGGTGGGAAATGTTTTGGAGTTGTTTGTTGCGAGGGGCCCCCCCTCCCAACACCTTGGTATAGTGAAGTTTGGGAAGGGGGAGCGCGAGGGGGAGAACCCCTTTGTAATTACATGGAACGCATACGGATAACAGCGCGCTCCAGTGGCTTCGCCACCTGGCCCCGCCTTTGGCGTGGTCTGTATCATGGCTTCGAGCAGCAAAATGACGGGGCATTTTGACTCTCGGTCAAAAGAGGTTTCCCCCTCGCCCACTCACTCCAAAAAAACATTTAATAATCCCGACGCAACACCACGGCGAGGTTGGGGTCCAGGCAGGCCACGCCAAAGAGCACGTCCAGGGTGACGTTCACGGTGGCTGTGGCGTCGATGTAGGCCAGACGCGAGCGCAAAGAGATGCCGGTCTGGGGGTCCGTGACCACTGCCATGTTTGCGCCCGCGCCGTCGCCGATCTCCGGCAAGGGCGCGAAGGCCAGGGCGAACGCGTTGCGGTGGAACATGATGTTGGCGTGGTACTGGTCCGCGTGCACGCCCGAGGCCGCGCCATTGTCGAATGTGACCACGCTGGCGTCGTCGTAGTCCTGGACAAGATGGGGGAACACGTTCACCTGGGCGTTGGCGCCGGAGGTCAGGGTGGCGTCCTCGAGCACCACGTAGCGTTGGGAGTTTCCGGCGATGACAAAGCTGTCGCCTGCCTTGAGGGTCTCGGACTCGGACAGACCGTCCAGGGAGACGATGCCGGCGCCCTTGTGGTGATCGCCGTCCAGGATCCCGGCGCAGTCAGTGCCCGCGGAGACAACTGTGCCCGAGGTGTGGACCGGGAGGTTCTGGTTCACGAAGTGCTCCACACCGAAGCGCGCACCAAGGGAGCCCTGGAGCAGGGCGGCGGTGGAGGCGCTTCCGGCAACGGCCGCGGAGTGGAACACGTCGCGGGACAGGAAGGCGGCCTCGAGTTCGGAGTCGATGGCAAAGTGAACGTTGCCCATGTCCATGAGCGCTCCGGCGTTGTCTCGCAGCACCTTGCGGGTGGAGAGCACGTCGGCCTCGGTGGGGGCGGCCGCGCAATCCATCCGCCAGGGGATCTGCCTGTACAGGCCGGTGAGCTGGGCATCCACGTAGCTGGCCAGGGCATAGGCCGCGGGCGCGATGTGTTCGTCCACCAGGCGTTCCCCGCCGTAGGCCAGCTCCTTGTCGGTGACCGCGAACTTGACCTCGCGCCAGTTGCCCAGGGTCATGGTCACGGTGTCGGTGGCCAGGTCCGGGGTGGCCCCGGAGCCGCCGTTCTGGGTGGTGAAGGAGCCGGGGCGGCGGATGGTGATGGACTGGCCGAGACTGGCGCTTTGGCGCTCGGCGTCGTACCCCCTGTGGACACGGACGGCCATGCCCAGGGCCTTTTCCAGGTGCAGCAGGGCCTCCTGGGCATAGAAGGTGGGCTGATAGGCGGTGAGGAGATTGGACATGTGGGTACCTCGCTACTGGATGAGCAGTTCGCTGCCCAGTTTGGTCGCGCGTTCCTTGGCGCGGCGGTAGAGCAGGGGGTTGCGGGCCTGTTCCTTGCTGATGATTACGGGGCGCCCCTTGGTGTCGGCAGAGGTGCCTGCGCCCCCGCTTCCGCCGGAGCCGGTGCTGGCCTTGAACAGGTGTGGTGCCTCGGCTTGCAGGTTGCGCGCCCACTCCTTGAAGTCCAGGGGCGTGACGCCGTCCTTGGCAAAGATGGCCGTACCCTGGACATCCCGCGCCTGCACCGCGCCCTGCTCGTTGATGGAGAACATGGCCTTGCCCCTGGCAATGACGTCGGGCCAGGCGTCCTTGTGCACCTCGCCCACAAGGGCAACGGCCTCGCGAATGCCGCGCTCCACCACCTCCTGGTTGAGCCTGGCGGTCTTGTCGCGCAGTTCGGTCTCCAGGGCCTGGACGCGCTCCAGCAGCTGTTGCGTGCGGGGCGAAGAGGGGGAGTGGTCCATGTCGGAAGTGGCGTTGGCCGCGAGCTCCTGCTTCAGGGCCAGGAGCTCCCTTTTCAGGGCGTCACGCTCTTCCTGGAGCCGCTTGCGCACGTCCTGCTCGGTTTGCAGGCGCGTATTCGCCTCCTGCATCGCCTTTTCCACCAAGCCGAGCACATCGGGGTGCTGTTGCCAGTTTTCAGGGAGGGTCAGTTCGTCACTCATGAAACAAACCTCGTGCAATGGTTGTGTCCGGCCAGGAGGGGAGAGGCGGACGTTCGCGGCACGCTCCCGAGCTATCGAGTCCCGCAGGATGAAATCGGAGCGCCGTCATGTGTTGCGCGAAGAATACGTGTGAGGGCGTTGTGAAACCATGGTGCAGCGTTTCCCCCCAAAAGGGGGGGGAGGGGTGGGCAACATGCTTGTGACCACGGGATGTGGTCTGTGGGGGAATTTTTCAAAGGAATTATTATCGTAAATTTTAGCTCATTTCATAACAGGGTCTTTTAATAGCGATGTGAAACCACTAAGGTTTGGGAAGGGGGAGGGCTATGGGTGACCTCTTCCATAAACATTTCAAGGACAACAACATGCCTGAACAGAGCGAGGCCGGGCTTACGGCCGAGGACAAGCGCCAGGTATTCGGCTGGGCCATGTACGACTGGGCCAACTCGGCCTATGTGACCACCGTGGCGGTGGCTGTGCTGCCCGCGTATTTCGCGGCCGCCGTGGTACCGGAAGGCGGGTACGAGATCCTTGGCCAGCGCCTGGCCGCCACCTCCTTGTGGGGGTATGCTGTGAGCTTTTCCTCGCTGCTGGTGTTCGTGCTCGCGCCTTTCCTGGGAGCCATGGCCGACTTCTCGGCCACCAAGCGGAAGATGCTGGCCATGTTCTGCGGCCTGGGCAGCCTGGCCACCATGGCGCTGCTGTTCTCCGGCCCGGGCCTGGTACTGCTCACCCTGGGGTTGTTCATCCTGGCGCAGATTGGTTTTACAGGGGGTAATGTGTTTTATGACGCGTTCCTGCCCCATGTCGCACCACCGCACCTGCGGGACCGCGTGTCCGGCAAGGGCTTCGCCTTTGGCTACTGCGGCGGAGGGCTGCAGTTCGCGCTCTCCCTGGGGCTCATCGCGGGGCACAAGCAGCTGGGCCTGGACTACGGGTTCGCGGCGCGCCTGGCCATGGCCTTTGCCGGGATCTGGTGGGGCGGATTCGCCCTGCTGACCTTTGCGCGGCTGCGGGAGGGCGCCGAGGCCCAGCCCCTGCCCGAGGCCTTGAAGGGCATGGTACGCCCCCTGGCGTATCTGCGCATGGGCGCGGCGCGGGTAAAGGGGCACACCGGGCACCTGCGCGCGCAAAAACCGCTGCTGCTATTCCTGGTGGCCTTTCTGTTCTACAACGACGGTATCCAGACCGTGATCAGCATGGCCACCATCTACGGCAAGGAGGAACTCAAGCTCTCCACCACCACCCTGATGCTGACCCTGCTGCTTATCCAGTTCCTTGCCATCTTCGGCGCCACGGGCATGAGCCGCCTGTCCGAGAGGATCGGCACGCGCCGGACACTTATGATCGCCCTGGTGATCTGGTGCTGCATCGCCCTGTACGGCGTGCTCCTGAAAGAGGCCTGGCAGTACTTCGTTCTCGGCGGGGCCGTGGGACTGGTGCTGGGCGGATCCCAGGCGCTTTCCCGCTCCCTGTACTCCCGCATGATTCCCAAGGACGCCAGCGCTGAATACTTCGGCTACTTCTCCGTGGTCTCCAAGTTCTCCAGCATCGTCGGCCCCTTCGTGTTCGCGGTGATCACACAGACCACGGGCAGCTCGCGGGGCGCGCTGCTCTCCCTGATCCTGTTCTTTGTGGTGGGCCTGTCCCTGCTCTGGAAACTGGGGCGGATGGTGAAGGAGTAGCGGGAGAAGAGATAGGAACGGCAAAGATTTTTCGGGGGGAAAACCATTATCTCCGCTGTCGCCATCGGTAAGGCGCGAAACTACCGCGCCATACGGCTGTCGCTAAAAAAGTCCTTCCCCCCGGATCCCCCTTGCTCAATCATTCATTTCCTTTCAGCTACTCCTGCGGCGCTGCATCCTGCGCTGCGGCGGCTTCCTGTGCCGCGGCAATGTACAGGGGCCAGTCTCCGGCGTGGCGCCAGGGGTGTTGGGGGGAGTCCCGAATGTCCAGGCGCAGCCAGTGCAGCCCGGGTTTATGGATGACCATGCCGCTGATCTTGAAGTTGAACCGGTAGCGGAAGGAGGAAAAGGCGAGATCTTTCGGGGGCACTATGGCCTCCTCCTCGCCGTCCGGGCGTTGCAGGATGATGCGGACCTGCGCCGCTGCCTCGCCCTGGGCATCCTTTTCAAAGATGCTGCACAGGTGGAAATCCGGAAATGGGGAGGGCAACTTCCCGGCGGTCATTGTTTCCAGCAGCTCCACGTAGCTGATGGAGTTGGTTTCAGCGTCCGTGATGGTCAGACTGCAGGCGAGAAATAATTTGTTCGTGATCATTGCGCTGTCCCGGTGATGTTGTGGTTATTCTTTTTTATCAAGAGCCTTGACCCGCAGACGGAAGAGGGCCGTTCCTGAGGCCTTGCCTTTGCCCCGCTTCTCCAAGGGGAGCTTCACCGCCAGTATCCTGTCCGTATCCTGACGCACAATGCCTGTCATGTCCATATTGTACAAGGCATTTACCAAAGAACATAACTGGTGTGACAGCTTTTGCAGGTGCAGGTGCATAAGCAGCCCCACCTTGCCGTCAGCGGGCAGGGCCTGATAGTTGTAAAGGTCCGGGAGCAGGACCGTGGCGTCCACGCCCGCGCGGATCCAGCGCCGGGGCAGGCAGAGGCGCTGCCCCATGTCCAGGGCGAGTTCCGGTGCCAGGGCGTGGCACATGGCCATCCACACGGCGAGGGGGTCCCCCCCCGCCACCCGCTGCATGAGCAGGCAGGTGCGCTGCCGAAGCGCGGGCTTACCGGCAAAAGGCGCGAACCACGGGGAGAGAATTCCGGCGCGGGCCAGAAAGGCCAGGAACCTCGCGGGCGCGGCTCCGGCGCAGGCCTTGCGCAGTTCCTGGGCCACGCGCTCCCCCGCTATGCGCCCCAACCCTTGGGAACCGGCCACGCGCATGGCGGTGAACAGCCCCGGGCCGGAGGCGAAACCGGGCAGGCAGGCCGCGAATCGGGCGGCGCGGATGCCCCTGCAGGGGTCCTGGGCGAAGTTCTCATGCCGCACGGGGCGCAGCAGCCTGTAACGCAGGTCGTGCAAGGCCAGGGGGTGCGCGACAATGGGCGAATCCGGCACGTCCACGCGGCGTGCCATGGCGTTGATGGTCAGGTCACGGACCTCCAGGTCCTGCTCGATGCGGGGCGCCGGGGACAGGGTGTACTGCGCGCCATGCAGCAGAAACACAGGAAAGCCCTTGCCGCTGATGGTCTTGGCCATGGGAAAGCGCTGGAGAAATTCCTCCTGGTTCATGCCCAGGACCACGTGGTCCATGTCCTGGGGTGTGAGTCCGAGGAAGCGGTCCCGCACCGCCCCCCCAACGAGATAATCCTGCATGACAGGCCTTTAGAAGGAATTGGAGAAGTGGAGAAAAGGCAAAGGATTTGCGAGGGGGAAACCATTTGTAAATGGTTCTCCCCCTCGCGCTCCCCCTTCCTAAACTTATGTATAGCGGGGCGTGATATCGCGAAAATCAGTTCCCATTGGAAAAAGTCATATTCATGGAATATTCTCACCGTGTTTCATGGTCTTTCCGTCGTGCCAGGCTCTGCCAATGGGCTTGCCCAGGGACCAGAAGCGGTTGTCCGGCATGGAGAGGAAAAAGGGATTCATTTTTTCAGGGTCTGGTTTGCCGTCGGTGAGGAAGCGCTCCTCGGTCCATACCGCCTTGACTTCGCCGATGAAGAAGGTGTTGGTGGGCATGTCCACGGCGGTGTGCAACTGGCATTCAAAGCAGAGCGTGCATTCGCGGATCATGGGCGCGTGCTCCAGCTCGCCTTGGAACACGTCGAACAGCTGGGACTTGTCGGTCTTTGCCGCTGAGACCAGCCCCACGTAGTCGGTGACCGCCACCATATCCGCGCTGGGGTAGCAGACGCTGAACTGCCCAGTCTCGCGGATGGCGGTGTGGGAGGCGTGGGACTGGTTAACGCAGGCCCCCACAAGACAGGGGGTGTAGTTGACGCGCATGGCCCAGCCAAGGGCCATGAAGTTGGGCTTCCCCTGATAGGTGGTGCCAAGGATGGTCTGCACCATGGGGGAGATGAAGGCCTGGGTGCCGATGTTCTTCATGACCTTTCCCTCTTCGATGCCGTTGATGGACGGCGGTTGCGCCGCATCGTGACAGACGGCGACGCTGTTAATTGTACCTACAAGTGAACAGGAGGGCGGAAAAGGTCAAGACGGGAGCGATGATTTTTTTAAAAAGTTTCACCACCAGAGTTTAGCGCCCCAGCATGGAGCGCAGCACGAACCAGAGATTCTTGGGGTTTTCACCGACGCGGCGGATGGAGTAGGGCCACCAGCTGCGGCCAAAGGGCAGATACAGGCGCAGGGATACGCCCTGGGCCACGAGCTGATGCTGATAATCGGGGCGCACGCCCAGGAGCATCTCCACCTCCCAGGTGCCGGGGGCCCAGCCGTTGGCCAGGGCGGTTTCCCGGGCATGCTCCACCATGCGGTGGTCGTGGGTGCCGAACACCGGGTACACGCCGCGCTCCCTGGCCTCCGGGGAGAGCAGTCGCCGGATGGCGGCGCGGTAGGCCTTGTCCCTATCTTTTGGGGTGGTATGGGCGATGGCGGCGGGCTCTGCGAACGCCCCCTTCACCAGCCTGACCATGGCGCCCCGCTGAACGAGGCGCTCCAAATCCTGCTCGGAGCGGTGCAGGTAGGCCTGCAGGGTCACGGCGGCGGGAAGATCCTGTTCCCGCAAGGCGTGGTACAGCTCCAGGGTGTGCTGGGTCACGGAGGAGTCCTCCATGTCCAGCATGAGCACGTTGCGCCCCTCGAGGGTGGAGTGCTCGGCAACATCCCTTGCAAGGATGGTCACGTTCTCGCGGCATGTGTCCCAGGATATCATGCTTCCCACCTGTGTGGGGTCCACGGATACGTGCAGGTCCAGCCCGGCCTTTGGGAGCCCGGCCATGACCGTAAGCAGCTCGTTGAGCGTACGTTGGATCTCCTGTTCATCTTCCACGTACTCCCCGAGAAAGAACATCGAGGCCGTGATGCCTTGTCCGCGCAGGGCAACGCCCCTGGCAATGGCGGATTCCGGGTCGTCTCCCCCCACGAATTGCCGCGACAGGGAGCGTGTGAGCCTGGATTTGTGCATGAAACTGGTCAACGAATGGGACCGCGCAAGGGCGATCATGGATTTCTGCCATAAGGGCATGGTCACCTCCTTGGGTTGGAGGGTTATGCCTAGCATATGGGGGGCAGGGGCGTATGGTACGGGATTGCTTTCCCGGCTGTGTTGCCTAAGGAAGCCCTGATCAATCACATCTCCCGGAAGTGCTGTAGAATTGTTCGCTGGCAAGGCGCAAGGAAAAGGCAAGGCTGACGTGTAGTTAGAAATACATTAGGTTTTGCCTTTCCCGCGGCAACAAAGCCAGCGGGCAATCATGCAGCGCTTCCCTAACCAGCGATTCCCTTCTGATACTGGCGGGGGGGTGGCGCCGGTGTAACGCTTGAACACGCGGGTGAAGTGGCTCTGGTCAGCGAAACCCAGTTCGGCGGCCAATTGGCCGAGGGGCGCGCCCTGGGCCAACTGGGCCTTGCCCCTGTCAACGCGGAGCTGGTTCTGGAAGGCATGCGGGGGCAGGCCGGTCTCGCGCTGAAAGGATCGCAGCAGATGGCAGCGGCTCAGGCCCGTGAGCTCGGAGAGCTGATCCAGGGTGACGCTCCTGGACAGGTTGTTTCGAAGGTGTTCGCACACCAAGGCAATGGCCTGGGGCAGGTTCTCGGCCTCGCAGGGGCTGCCCTTGGCCGCATGCCTGGAGATGAGCTCTGTGAGACAGTGGAAGAGCCGGGACTGCTTTTCCAGCTTGCCCGCGCCGGCGATGATGTCCAGGTGCAGGCCGCGCCACTCCTTGAACAGCGGCGGATCATCCACCACGGGATGGCGGAATTCAGGGACCCCGGGTTCGCCGAACACCTCGCCCGCGGCCTCCTCCAGCAAGGGGGTGTCCACGTAGAACAGCCGGTAGGTCATCTCCGAGTCCGGCCCGGGGTTGCAGGCATGGACCGCGTTCGCCGGGATCAGGGCGATCTGCCCCGCACCCATGACGTGGCGCTCGGAGCCGAGCAGAAAGGTGGTGCCGCCGGTCTCCACCAGGCTGATGCTCCAGGCGGCATGCGTATGAGGGCGGAAAATCTCCTCGGTGTAGCTGGAAGAACGCACCTCCACCCCGGGAATGTCGGGATCGCGCAGGAAGCTGACCTTGGAATTGGCAGGGCGTTTGCTCATGGTAAATCCGGTGGGGGTGAAATGGGAACTTGTTATTGCACTGTTGAAAGAATCTCATCGAGCAGCTTTTCAGCTTTTCGAATGACTTCGATATAATCTTTGTCTCTCCCTTGCTTGAACAATCCACAGAGAATTGCG
The DNA here is from genome assembly GCA_963674665.2 of Desulfovibrionaceae bacterium. GTDB lineage: Bacteria > Desulfobacterota > Desulfovibrionia > Desulfovibrionales > Desulfovibrionaceae. Next base: position 370,542 of record CAXXPL010000009.1, read on the forward strand.
GTATTTCTCTCTGGCAAGCGGGCAAAAAGGATACGAATTTGTCCACCAATTCGTAATTCTTTAAGATTGGTATGCCTGGAGTTGTGAAGCACATCAACAAGCGGCCTGTGAAAATCGAAGTTGTTGCCGTAAGCAAGGGCAATCTTGTCTCGTATCAGAGCCTTCTCCTGGTGCGGTCTTGCCATCTCCCAATTCAGGAAGTCGGAGGTCAAATGTACATCCGGGCAGATTTCTGTCCAATCGAGTAGTTCGGGAATTCGGTGTTTATCTCCGTGTTCTTTGCGGGAAATGTTCCTCAGATCGTCGAAGGTGGTTGGTACTGCATAATCCTGGGAAAAAGCGATTCTAAGCCTGGGTGTATCCCAGTAAGGATCGGTATTCAGGGAGAGGAGCACGCCTTGAAGTTGCCATGCAAGGGTAAGTATGTCGGCTTGTGCTTCCAAGGCACGATCAGGAAAAAATGCTGTCCAGTTGCTAAGTTCGTTGAAAGCCTCTTCGTGCAGATAATCAATAAAAGGGGAATGATCTTCCATGGCGGAGGCAAAAAAGAAGAGGTCCCTTTCGCCATTTTTCATAAGGTCGTTTTTAAATGCGTCGTATGAATACTCGCTCCCAATCTGGCAACATCCAAAATCTTCATAGTCAGAATATAGTGTGTAGGCGTCATTGATCGTGTTAAGAGCAAGGGCTCCCTGGAAAGCATCGAACATGAGTTCATAGGCCTTGTCGGGAGGTGTCATGGGATCGATACTGAAATGGTTGAAGCAAAGATCATGCGTTGCCATGGGGTCAATCCTTTTTCGCCAATCTGGCCATGCTCCTTATTGCCTGGTCAAAAAAGCCCTCGGGCCAATGGTCGAGTTTCCCGTTTGCATGCAATTTTGGCGAATCAACAGTGGGCTGGCCATGCTCCTGCATTGCAAAATAATGAAAGGCTGCATCATTGGGTGGCAACACGCCATCTTTGACGGCAATGCGGATCCCATCCATAAGATGGTCGCTGTGGGTTTCCACAATAACCTGGACACCACATGCGGCAACAAGGGCAATGAGTCGTCCCATGGCAGCCTGTCCACTAGGGTGAAGATGAGCTTCAGGGTTTTCGATCATGACAAGTGCGCCATGTTTTTCCTTGCGGTTAGCTGTAGAGCCATTGACATCAAGAGTGTCCAGCCAGTTTGAAGTCATGCCAAGCAACAGGACAAGGACAGGCAAAGTGTAACTCAGGCCGAAACCGACATTTAACGGTCGGTACCCATTGAACGAAGCACGTGCCGAATCCACCTCCTTGTATATTTGTGGCGAGAACCTGACTTCAGGAGATATTTCGTGCAGCCAACCCCGGACATTGTATTCAAGGGTATTTCCCTCGGATGCCGCATGCCGTAGCTCTTTGGGCAGGATATCCTGACTATGCCGTTCAAAAAAGTCCAAGACATATTCCCCATGCGGACCCACGTCGGAAAGCTCGTCACTTTTTGTGTACAGGGGAAGAAAAACACGCGGTCCCCATCTGTCCGCAGAGAGGTAACTCATCAAGGGAAGGGAAAGGTCATTGTTTCCATGTTTGGCAGCAATTGAAACATGAATGACCATCATGAATGATTTTTGTTCTATGTCGTTTACTCTTATATCGATATCTTCAGACAGATCGGCATTTCTGTTGCGTGCTTCGTCTATGGGACCATATCCAGGCAAGTTGGGGTCATTTGTTTTTTCATATTGATGCAACATTCTGAGAGATTGTAGGATTGTACTTTTCCCCGTGTTATTCAGGCCAGTTAGCAGAGTCAATGGCGCAATGGGAATGTTCAATTTTTTGAAACACTTAAAATTTGTCAATTCAAGACTGGATAACATGACTAGTTTTCCCCTGTTATTATGGAATGGATCAATTCGTTGAGAATTCTATATCTATCTTGAACAGCGGAAACTTTCCAACTGTCTCGTGCCAAAAGGTTGGTAAATAATGTGTTTTCGATCAGGTTGCCATATTTAGTCAGGAGAAGTTTTTTCCTGCGAAGGAGAACTTCATATTCAGCATCCGGTAAATCGGCCAATATGTTTCCCCAAGTCTCAAATAGGGTTTTATTAATGGGGGGGCGCTTATATGGCGGAACAGCTTTTCGAAATGCATGGGTTTTAAATAGTTTATGAGAACGTGTCATTGCTCTCTTAAAACGGGCTTCAAGCTCATTGATGGAAGAAGTTTGAAGTTTTGGGAGATTTGAATTATTGAATGCTTTACCCAAGCAAGATGTATCTTTATTAGGTAGATAATTTAAAATTCGCATGGTTTCGTTGAGAAATTGGTCCATGTCAGATTTTTTATAGTCGGTTGGCTTACGTAGCGTAAAAGCCAGAAAGCGGAGGCAGATCTCTCTACCAGCCATGCGGCTATCATTTACGGAACCGTCAGTCGCTTTCTTGTATTCACTGGTATTGACCAGCTGTTCCAGTAGTAATGTCGCTGGGCCTTGATATAGCGCATGGCGAATTTCTTGTGCGGAGAGGGGAAGTCCGCCGGTGTTTATGCGCTTGAAAATGGTAAATTTAACTTCATCCGGAGTTCCGGGGTTGATGATGGTGAACCTTAGCTCAGCTTCCATGATGTTGTTGGCTATTGCAGGCGGCAATTGACTGAAGGTCGCAGTGTTATATTGTTCCCCCCAGAACTCGAGATTTTTCAGGCGTAGACCTACACCCCTCAACTTATCGTTTTTCTTTTCCAGATACTCGTCGCCAAGTATGAACCGCTTCAATGTTGTAAGACGTTGCAGCCCATCAACAACATCCCAGTTTCCATTCTCATCCGCCGCCACATAAAACATGGGCAAGGGAATTCGCAGCATCAACGATTCAATCAACTGGCTTTGACGGGTTTCATCCCAGACAACCTGGCGCTGAAAGGCGGGTGCCAAGCGGATGGTACCTTGAAGTATGCGCCTGATCACTGTATCCATTGCGATTACTTTCGCATCAATGGAGATTGACCTCGGGTCGAAGGGCTCCAAGGCAATATCTATCTCGGGCTCGGCTTCGACGCCAGCCTCTTTTCCGTCAGCCCCAAGCTCCTGATCAATGACAATGGAATCGTTCAATGTCTCATGATATGCTTTATTTGCTTTTTTGTTCATGGCGCTAATCTAGAGGTATTTTGTTAAATATCAAGCAGAGAGTTGATTGAAGGAGTTGTGTCAAATCGAGCATGTTTTAGCAGGTTAGGAGTGTACTGACAGCCGTTGGCTCAATGGAATTACTAAGTAAACACGCAATGCATTGTCGGTGATGTTATCGTATGAAAATGAGCCAGGGGGAGGTTCTTACGAAATTCCCCCCCCTGCTCATAATTGTTTTTAGAACGACAGCACCGGGATGGCCTGGGGCAGGCCGGGATTGGACTTCCACTTGATGGAGGGGAAGCCTTCCATTCCTTCGGGCAGGGAGGGGACGTCCCGCCGCACCAGGGGCAGGTAGTAAAAAGCCATCTTCATCTCACCGGTTTTCTTGTCCTTCTTGAGTTTGACCCGTACTGTCTTGTCCTTGAACCAGGAGAGTTCCTGCACGTCGCCCTGGTCCTTGACCTTGGCGTTGCCGAACTTGGCCAGCAGATAGTCCTTGGCGCGCTGGTAGCCGGCCTCGGTGTCCAGGCCCACAAAGGCAGCGTACAACTGCTTCTGCACGACGCCGAAGATCACATAGGCAGAGTCCACGTCCGAGATGGTGTAGTTGGTGTCCTGGTCGACATAGTACTCCACAATGCCGGACTTGTATTGTTGCACGAACCCCTTGTGCTGGGACACGTCGGAACCCCAGGGCAGTCCAAGAAAGCCCTCGGTTATTTCCATTCCATGGGCGGGGGCGCTCAACAGCAGCGAAAAGACGACGAGAAGCAAGAGATTCTTTTTCATGATGGTCCTGTTTCGTTGATATGGTGGCGCCCCTGGCTCCGACAGGGGCATGGGTCGACTTTCGTCACGATAAACGACTTGCCTTTTCTGTTCAAGGGCGTGGCATGCGTCCTTTCGGTTGTCAAACATCGCCTCCGGCTCTAGTGTGACGTCCGCATTACAGCAATCACCTCTTGAACATAGAAAAAGGAATGCCATGAAACGTGTTGTCATCTGGGGTGCGGGGCAAGGGGGGCGCATGGTCGCCAACCTCCTGCACGGGGATATCGTCATCGCGGCCTATTGCGACATCAACGAGGACAAGTGGGGCACCGAACTGGACGGCGTGCCCATCGTTTCCCCGGACGAACTCTCCCTTTTGGAGTTCGACACGGTGTTCATCTCCATGCTCAACAAGGATGCCTGCGCGAGCGTGAAGGAGTTGTTGGGGAAGATGGAGATAATGGCACGGTTGATCACCGCCGTGGAGCTGCGGGAGACCTATGATCTGCGCCTGGCGGTGCTGAAGATGATCGCCCGGGAGGTGCACGAGCGGGACATCCCCGGCGCTGTCGCCGAACTCGGGGTCTACCAGGGGGCCTTTGCCTCGGAGATGAACCGCCTGTTTCCGGAGCGCAACATATTTTTGTTCGACACCTTCACGGGCTTTGACCAGCGCGACGTGTCCAAGGAGGAGATCCAGGGCTATTCCCGCGCCCAGATCGGAAACTTCCAGGACACCAGCGTGGACATGGTTCGCCAGCGCATGCCCCATCCGGAGCGGGCGGTGTTCAAGCCCGGATTCTTTCCGGAGAGCGGGACAGGGGTCCATGAGCCCTTCGCAGTGGTGAGCCTGGACGCGGACCTGTACGCCCCCTTGTATGAGGGGCTGGTGTTCTTCCACCCCCTGCTTTCAAAAGGGGGGTACATCATTATCCACGACTACAACAACTCGCGGTTCTCCGGCGCCAAAGAGGCGGTGCGGAAATTCTGCACGGAGCGGGACGTGTCCATCGTACCCCTTCCGGATTTGCATGGCACCGGCGTCATCGTGAAGGCGTAGCGGACCGTTGAAAAGGGTATTTTAAGGAAGCACTGCATAATTGCCCGCTGACTTTGTTGCTGCGAAAAAGGCAAATCCTCGTGTATCTCTAAATACACATCGACCTTGCCTTTTCCTTGCGCCTCGCCAGCGAACAATTCTACCGCACTTCCGAAAAATGTGATTAATCAACGTTTCCTTAGTTGTTTGCCGGAGGGAACCCCGTGAGCGCAAGCGCATGAGAATAAACTCCCCCCTTTTGTTTCCCTTATATAGTCATTATTAAGGGTTAGGAAGGGGGAGCGCTAGGGGGAGAACCCTTTTCCCGAAGGGGCTCCCCCTAGCAATAATCCTTATTTCCTTTCTATTTTTTTTCTTCTCTCCCTGCCTCTTCCTCGATTTCCCGCAGCACGCGGGCCTGGCGGCCCTGATCCAGGTGCGCCAGCAATGGGCGGGCGGCGCGTTTGCGCATTTCCCTCGCAAAGGCCGGTGTCTGCACGAATCCGGCGGCCTCCATCATGGAGCGCAGGTCCGCGTTCAGGTCCTCCACCTCGTAGTCTGTGGCGCGCTCCACCAGGAGCTCCTTGTACAGCCGCTCCTGGTTTTGCCAGCGCAGCCAGTACCAGAGGATGCCGCGTTCGGCCTCGGCCAGGTTCACGGCCTTGGCGGCGAGCTTGGAGTTGAGCAACTGGAATCTGGTCTTCAGGGCCACGCCGCTCTGGGCCTGGGTGGATACCTCGGTCATGGCCTGCCCCCCGGTGTTGGCAGCCCGATATATCTCCCCCACCTTGAAAGATATCCACTGCTGGATGGCAGAGACCGTGGCGGCCACATCGGCCTTGAGCCAGTCCGGCTTGCCCGACTCGCCGTGTTCGGGGTTGAACTCCAGCACCGCCGAGGGGCCGGTGATATCCGGCGCCGCTTCGCCCGGCTCGCGCATGGGCTTGCGCATCATGGGAAATCCAGCCAGGCCGATGACCTCCTCGCACTGGGAGAGGTTGCGCAGGATGGACAGGTCGATGGCCGCGATGTCCGCCAGATCCGACTGCCCCACGCCTCGATGCTCCAGGGAGCGAAGGTTGTAGAGCCAGACAAAGGGGATCTCGCCCAGGGGGTTGTCGCCGCGCTCCACCAGCCTGGAGCGCTCCGTGGATTCCTTGGACACCTCCTCCCACAGCTCCCAGGAGTCGGGGCGCCAGATCCGGCACAGGCCGTGGGGCTCCCGCAGCCTGAGATATCGCAGAAAGGGGCGCCCCGTGGTGTCGCGGTCATGCTCCCAGTCCAGGATGTCCAGAGGGGTGTAGGCGCAGACATAGGGGTACAACCCCTGCTCGATTTCCTGAGCCCTTGTCATGTCAGGGGGCAGAGAGCCCGGGGCGTGCTTGTCAACCAGTATCCCGGCGTGCCCCATGATGGCGGCCACGCGCTGCTGCTCCAGGAGAAAGACCTCGAAATTGGAACCCCAGAGGTCGCAGTCGTCCGCGAACTGCAGCCACAGGGGGTCGTTGCCCAAGGTGCCCAGGTCGCGGCGCGCGGGTTTGCGGAACAGGTAGTGGGTGAACAGGTCCACCACGCCCCTGCTGTAGTTGAAGGTGAAGAGTTCGCGCATGCGGCGGCGGAAGTTGCGCTCGCTCTCGCGCTCGTGACGCAGCAGATACCCCTCGCGTACGAGCGAGTCCACGCCCTGGTACGCGGCGCGTAGAAAGCGCCAGTGCGCCTCGAACTGGTCGTGCAACGGATGCATGTTGTCCATGGAAAGCTCCTGTGGGGGAAGAGAAAGAGAGAGGATTTTCCGGGTGAAAACCTTTCTGTAGAAAGGTCTTCCCTCGGACCCCCTTTCCCAAGACTTTTGGCAAATTTGAGAGCGGCCATTCAGCTTCGGGGTATTGGCTTCGTTTCATGAGACTCTATTGAAATGCACAATTGAAGTTTTGGAAGGGGGAGCGCTAGGGGGAGAACCTTTTGCCAAAGAGGTTGCCCCCACGCACAACGCCGTTCAAAGTCTTCCTGCCCCTAGTTCCAATGCCTTTGCCCTGAGGGGCGGTAGCGGTTTTTGGCGGTGCAGTAGTGCAGTGCCTGGGTCATGCTGTCGGTTTGGTCGGCAAAGGCGCTTTTGGGGAAGCGGCAGGTTTCGTCCAGAAAGGTATCGAGCCAGGGCGCGTTGCGTTGCAGCAGCACCTTGCCCGCCTCTATCAGCGGGGAGACCGCGTGGGCGCGCAGGATCTTGTCCCCCTTGGGCACCTTGAGCGGGACGAGGGGCAGGCGGGTGCCTCGCTTGAGCTCCTGCACCAGGCTCTGGCCGCTGGCCTTGTCCTCCACCAGCACCATTTCGGGGCGCCATTTCTCGTACTCCTGGATCAGCGCGCGCTTGAGCTCCGGGTACTCCAGGCGTTTGCGGAACTGGTCCAGGAGGTAGAAACCATCCTCGGCCTGGAGCCAGGTCTGCCCCACTGACCAGGCGTTCTGCTCCCCGGTCTTGAAGGCAGTGTCCCAGGACTGCAGGGTGATTCCTTTTTCAGGGGGCGTATCGAAGAACCGCCACCAGGAGCGCTTGAAGATGCCGCCAGTGGCGGGTGCGGGGCGCTGCTGCAGTTGCCCGGCAGCGGCATAGGAGCCCATGGCGGTCTTGAGGCCTTGCAGCGCTCGGGCGTCGAAGCGTTCGGGCCAAAGGGGCGCGTCCGACTCCTGGCGCGGGTCCGTGACCTGGAGCCCAAGGCTTGGGGGGGCGGTGGAGAAGACGCGCTCCCCTTCGTACAGGGCCGGGAGCCTGAGATGCACGTACCCCCCCTTTTCCAGCACGTGACCGCTGAGGTCGGACTCGTGCAGCCGCTGCATGACGATGACCAGGGCGCCGGTTCTAGGGTCGTTGCAGCGGGTGCTCATGGTCTGGTCCCACCACTGGAGCACGGCGGCGCGTCTTTTGTCGCTCATTGCCTCGCGGGCGTTGTGCGGATCGTCGGCAATGACATAGTCCCCACCCTCTCCCGTGGCCTGCCCGGTGACGGAGGTTGCCAGGCGGAACCCGGTGCGGTCATTTTCGAAGCGGTCCTTGGCGTTCTGGTCACCGGCCATGCGGAATCGCTCCCCCCAGTGTTGTTCATACCAGGGGGAGCGCAGCAGGCGGCGGCATTTGAGGCTGTCGCGCACGCTGAGCCCCCTTGCGTAGGAGGCGTAGAGGAATCGGCGCTGTGGGTGGCGGCACCAGACCCAGGCGGGCCAGAACACGCTCACGGCCAGACTCTTCATATGTCTGGGGGGCATGTTGATGAGCAGGCGGGTGATGTGTCCGGCGGTGACCGCCTCCAGATGCTCGCACACGGCCTGGATGTGCCATCCCGGGACGAACGTTACTGCGGGCTCGAGCACGTGCCACGCCTGGCGACAGAACTCCAGCAGGGAGCGTTCAGCCCTGAGGGTCCGGACCCTTGTCAGGGTTTCGATGCACGGCGCATTTCTCAAGCAGGGCCTCCAGTTGCGTAAGTTCGTCAATGCTCAGGCGGTTGAGGTCGATTTCCGAGGAAAAGGACACCTCCTCGCCGGTGAGGCCGGTGAGCCTGAGGGACTTGCCCTCGCGCTTCAACGGCGACCAGTTCTTGAGCCACCAGGCTGCGGCCTGCCATTGGGGGCGTATTCGGCTGCTCTTGGAGGTCTTTTTCAGCTGGTTGCCGTCCTCGTCGAGCACCACCACGGTTTCCAGCAGCTCCGCGCCCCCTTGCGCGGCCTGGTCCAGCACCTGGATGTTCCGGACCTCGGCCCGGGCCATGGCTTGGTCCACGGCCAGCCAGAAGCGCACGTATCTTGCCTCGTCATGACGGGGGCGCGCGTCCTTGTCGGTCTCCAGCCGGTCCAGCTCGCGCCGCCCCCTGCGCATCCAGAGGTAGAAGCTGGCGGTGCTGATGCCGGCCATGGCCGAGGCGGCGCTGATGCAGTTCCCCCTGGCCAGGTACTCGCACAGGGTCTGCTGCAACTGGGGGGTGAGTTTACCGGGCGCGCTGGTTTCCTTGGGAGGTTCGGACATGTGATGATCTCCGGGATATGAGGCCGCGCAGATGCGCGGCGATGGCGTACATGAACAGGGGGGGAACCGCCTCGCCCACGCGGCTGAGTCCGGCGAACCACGGCCCGGGAAAGCTGAACCGGTCCGGGAACGAGGCCAGCCTCGCGTACTCCCTGGGGGAGAGGGTGCGCGTATACAAAGGGTGGCAGTGCACGCGTCGTAAATACGGGGGGCGGTCCCGTCCCTGTATGGCGCTGGTCGTGAGGGTGGGTGCGGGCAGATCCCAGCGCAGGCGGAATTGGTATCCGGCGTAGTTGCCTCCTTGGGGCGTGGCCGCGGCCAGGCGCCAGGTCCTTGTATCGCGCCCCTCGGGCGATTCATCCATCCAGACATGCCCGAATTCGGGCAACGGCTCCCGGGGGAGGTCGGCAATCGCCATGGACAGGGGCATGGGCCATCCTTGTGGATCGGGGGGCGAGGGCTCGATGTCCAAATCCTCGCGAATCCCCATGATGATGGAACGGGAGCGGTTCTGCGGCACCAGAAAATGGACACTGTTTAGACTCCAGGCTCGGACTTGGTAGCCCAAGTGGCTGAGGGCCTGGAGCAGGTTCATGAAATGGGGACGCATGCGCCCCTGTGCCATGCCCGGGACGTTTTCCACGACAAAGGCCCTTGGGCGGAAGGTGCGTACGAAGCGGGGCACCTCCCATGGCAGGTGGTTGCGCGGATCATCCAGAGGAGCCGGGAGGCGCCTGCCTCCAATGCTGAAGCCCTGGCACGGGGGGGAGGCGTCCAGCAGGTCTATTCCCTCGGGAGGCACGTCCGCGAGCTCCAGCGCCCGCTTTGCGTCCAGGTGGCGGATATCCCCGTGGAACAGGGGCGTGTCCGGGAAATTGGCCCGCAGACAGGCCACGGCATGCTCCCCCTGTTCCACGGCGAGAACGTGGCGGAATCCGGCCATGGACTGCCCCAGCATGGAGCCGCCGGCGCCGCTGAAGAGTGATACCGCGAGAGGGGCGGATTCGGGTCTCGAGACGCTGTGGCGGCTCCAGAGACGCCGTAACAGTCCGAGGTAGTCACCGGGCAAGGCGTGCTCCACAGTGGGGGCATTGCCCCAGGTTTCGCCGTTTCGCCCCTGGGTCCAGGGCCTTGTATGCCGCTGTCGGAAGAGGGCGGTTCTGCAGCAGCCCCTGTATCTCCTCATGGTTGAACCCCGTGCAGAGGAGGTTAAGCTCCTGTTTCAAAGTATCCAGCAGGGGCGCCAGGGCCAGGGGGAGCCAGTGACTTTCGGCGCTCTTGTTGTCCGCAAGACCGGCCGCGATTTTCCGCTTCTCGGTGAGGTTGCCGCGCACCAGCACCGGCAACTGCGCCAGGCCCAGGCGGAGCGCGGCCGCGTGCCGCCCGTGCCCCTTGATGATCACGCCCTGTTCGTCCACCACGATGGGCTGATCAAAGGAAAAGGCGCGGATACTGGCGGCGATGCGTTCCACCTGCTCCGGGGGGTGGGCCTTGGCACGGCTTGGGGCGGCGCGCAGCTCGCGCGGGTCGCGCCATTGGATGTGGAGGTCCTGGCTGGACATGATCTACTCAGCCTCTTCGGGGAGGGAGTCAATGTCCGCGGGGTCCGGCGGCAGCTGCCCCCGGTATGTGGGGCAGGGGAGCTCACGGCCCATGAGTTCGTCCTCGAGATCCGAGATCAGTTCGTAGTCCAGGGTAATGTGGGGGTCTTCCGGGAAGACCATGTCGCGCAGTTCGTCCATGCGTGGCTCCAGTGTCGGTTTAGGGATGGGTGGGGGTCAGGGCCAGATCCTGTTCCAGAGGCGCTGTGCTAGAAAGGCGAGGACAGCGGCCATGCCCGAGAAGGTCCAGACGCGTTGGCGCAGTTCGCGCATCTCGCGGTCCAGGGTGTCGATGCGCTGCGTCCGGGCGCTGCAACGCTCCGAAAGCATGGCCTTGATCTCGGCCAGCAGGGCAGTCTGATTCTTCTGCCCTGAGCGCAGGCTGTTCACGGCCCGCCACAGTTCGCGGATGTCCTCCTTGAGTTCGTCCATGCCCGCTCCTTCAGTGCGCGCCGTCGCTCCGCTCCCATATCGGTTGCAGGCACTCCACGATGGTCACAACGTCCTCGGCGATGGCAGAGGCCTGTACAGTGAGGTTGTCCTGCCCCTGCGAGTCCAGGGTGTAGGTGCCCTGGCACGCGGCAATGACCAGCAGCAGAATCAGGGCGGCGGTTGCGATGAGCCTGTTCATGCGGCCTACTGTCCCCGGAGCGAAGTGTCAGTGCCGCCGATATTGGTCTGCCCTGCCTGGGCCTTGATCTCCAGCCCGTCCACCCAGCCCTGGGAGACCATGTATCCCAAGACGATGCCGGCAAAGGCCAGGATGGTGTCGTCCGGGAGTTCCAGGCCCAGACCCTGATTGGTCACCACCAGCAGACCGGAAACCACGGCCATCCAGAACTTGCGGGATTTGAGTTTGCTCATGCGGTTCTCCTTGTTGAGTAGAGGTTTTCCATTACAAGATTATTCCAATAAACTAGCCTGTTGCTTCCATCTGGAAATGGGGGCGGTCCACGAAGCGTTTCCAGTCGCCCCCCCATGTGAGGGGAATCTTCAGCTCCCGGGCTTTGGCCTTCATGGCCGCGGCTATCCGGTCAAACCTGTCCAGATCGCTCCAGAGAATGCTCCCGCCGTCATCGGACAGGGGCGCGAGGTCCACGGCCAGCGAGGGAAGCTTGTTGTGGCGGCTCTGTGGGAAGCGCAGGGTGGATGCGCCCCGCTCGTACGCGGCGTTCTGCTCCGCCTCGCCGCGATGGCCGCAGACCACCAGCAGGTTGAAGGGTAGTTCTGGTGCCACGGCACGGACCATGTCCTGCAAGCGCTTGTCGCAGGTGTTCAGGCGTTTTCTGGACAGGGGATTCAGCTCGGGCATGTCATTCCTCCGTTGTGGTGAGGGTGGCGAGTTCGGTCCTCAAGATCTGCACCTGGGTCTCGATATCCGCCAGCACGGTGCCGTCCTCGCTCGTGCCTTGCCCGGCCTGCATGGCCCGCAAAGGTCGAATGCTGGCCAAGTCGAGATCCCGGAACTCCGCGTGGATCTCCATAACCCGGGCTGAGCTCATGGTTTCGGGATCATCCGTCCAGGCCTGGGTGGTATGGTCCCAGACCTGGTTGGCTCCGGGTCTCGATGCGGTGTGCCCCTGCGGAATGGCGCCCAGGGCGCTCCATGTGACGGGGAGGCCTGTCTCAATGGAATAGAGCAGTTCGCACCGGTGATTCTCGATCTGCTGCCAGACGTTGTTCACGAAACAAACCGCACAGCCTTGCGCGGCATTCGGAGGGGCGGTGGTAGTGGCATTGGCTGGGATGAGCGGTCCGCCCTGCAGCGGATCTATACGGGCCTGGCTGCTGGCCAGGTACTCTCCGGTGGCGCCGTCATAGTGGTGAATGGTTGTCATTCCTACCTCGTCAGTATTTTATGCAAGGGAGCAGGGCCACGTTGCGGGGGCGAGTCTCGTCAGCGGTGGATGCGACGTTGGAGGCATCGAAGCTCACCTCGGTCATGGGGTATTCGGAGCTTCCGTAGCCCACCGCGGTGAGGGTCTCGGTGGTGTAGGCGTTCTCAAAGACGCCGGAGGATTGGTAGACGATCCGGCCCGTTGCCGAGAGTTGGCGCATTGTCATGGTGCCGGTGATGTTCTCCAGGGCGAACCCCTGCGCAGCCCCAAAGGTCCTGCCGCTGTCAGCGCCGCGTCCGTTGTCGACCCCACGTATGAATTCGCCGCGCAGGTCCGGGATGGCGAAGGTGCTTTCTCCGTCGCCCTGGCCAAACGTTGTATCGATGGCGGAAAAGAGGGCTGCGTATGCGGTCCTGGAGATGCTGGCCCCGTCACACTCCAGGTAACCTGCGGGCGGCGATGTTGCGGCAAACCACAGCACGGTGCCTGGGGGCAGGGCCAGTTCGTCGACCTGGACACCATCCAGGAGGTCGGCATCCAGTCCGGAGCCGGTCCCGTCCACGCGGTGCAGAATGGTGCTGAACTCGGCATCGTCCATGGCACGTGATGCGTCGGAATTCCTGCGAATTTCGATGCTCATAGTGCCAGCCTCACGTTTGCGCTGCCCGATGAGTAGGCGTCGGATTTGAATCCGCAACGGATCAGGCAGGGGGTACCCACTTCGCAAACATGGACTCCGGCGGTTGTGTAGGAGTCGCCGGTGTCCAGCCAGGTTGCGCCCTCGTCGTAGGAGAGCTGCAAGGCCAGAGTTCCCTGAAAGGTGCCGGAAATGGCCAGATCAAAGGGACGACGCCCCAGGTTGGGACTCCAGCCCGGTACGCGCAAAGGGGGCGCGTAAGTGTCCTCGGCGCTGAGAACCGCTTCGGAATGCAGGGGCTTTCGCTGTGCGGTCATGATGGGTCTCCTTGGTTTTCAGCCAGGATTTGCAGGATGCGGCGGCGCGACAGGCCATGGAGTGCGGCCAGTCCGGAGATGCTGGCGCCCGCTGACCGCTGACGCATGATCTCCACGGCGCGGTGCTGGCGATGCACTGCGTCCGCCTTGGGCACATCGAGCTTGTCTCCGCCGTAGTAACGGGCCAGCCTGGCTGCGCTTTCCGCACCCAGCAGCCGTAGCAACGGGTGCCCGGGTGCGAGGCGGCGTGGGATGTAGACGCTTCCGCCCCCGTATGTGGAGCAGAGGGCAAGGGCTGCTTCCGGTCCGGCTACGTCCCTGATGCGCGTCAAGCCCACGGGCAGCTTTGTCCAGTCGAGTTGCGCGTACGAGTTGGAAGATGCGGTTTTTTCAGACATGACGGGCTCTCCGGTTGAGGTTCCGGGGCAGAGCGTCCCCCGGATTTTAAGGGATGATCGTGAGACGCTGTGGATGCTCGCGCATTTTTCGGAATTCCCCCCTGTCAGAGTTTCGGGGGCTGGAATGTAGAAAATTTCGCTTAAACTACGGCGTAATTTTACGTATATTTTGTGAATTGTCAAGGCCTGTAAAGGTCACGAAAAGTGAAGATAAGATAATGAACTGTCTTTTATGTTGGCATATTTCCAAAAATATTCTAGACTATGTGCATGGAAAGCGAATACCAAGATTACGAACTTTTCCGGGCGGCCCTGGGGGCCATCGTGGGTGAGCGCGGTCATGGCGTGCAGAAGGAAATCGCCGCCGGTGTGAAACGGTCGCCATCCTATATAAATGACATCCTCAGGGGCCGTGCCAAAGGCTCTCTGGACATCCGCCGCAAAGTGGCGGGAGTGTTGGGGATCGAGTACGACGACATGCTGGCCCGTGGATCCGCAATTCTCCAGCAGAGCTCGAATCCTGCCAGGATCACCTGTCAAGACACGGAGTTCATGACCGTTCCCATGGTCAGGGCAAGGCTCAGCGGTGGGAGCGGCTCTTTTGAGACCGGGGGCGAAGTTGTGGGATACTACGCCTTTCGCAGCGATTTTCTGTTGCGCAAGGGCAGCCCCGGTTCCATGGTGCTGTTTCAGGTCGCGGGCAACAGCATGAGCCCCGTGTTGGACAGCGGGGACGCCGTCATGGTGGACCAGTCCCAGAACGATATCATTTCCGGCCACATATATGCCGTTGGCATCGATGACACCGTGGTGGTCAAGCGTATCGAGATCGAACCTGGTACCATGATCCTCAAGAGCGAAAACCCGGAATACGGCAAGTTCGAAATACCTCTGCACGAGAACGCCAATGTCCGCATCATAGGTCGGGTAGTGTGGTCGGCCAGAGAGTATTGACCAACAAACCACCTCCTTCCAGTAGTACTTTCTTTCGTACTTCCAGTGTATTGGCGTAGTTTGTCGCCTATTCCGGTTCGTTGACCGGGTATAGAGACGTATAGTACGTTTATTGTCTTGACAATTCGAAAAAAATACGTAAAATACGTTCTCAGAGTTGTGGCATTCCATCGGCCTTGACTGGCCGGTCCTGCCTCCTGGCCCTTTCCCATGCAACCGCAACCGGGTTCGTCAACGCAGGGAGTCCGCTCCTCCTGAGGGCGGGCATCACACTAGCGGAAGCCGTGATCGCATATTTCCAGGGAAGGGGCGCACCGCGTTCCGCGCCCCGTTTCCTGATTACTGGAAAACCGAAGGAGGATGATCATGTTCTCTCCCGCGTCCCAATTGCGTCCCTTCCTTCGTCTCGCCCTGTGCGGTCCCTCGGGGAGCGGAAAAACCCGTGGAGCCCTTGCCCTGGCCTCGGGCATGGGGAAAAGGATCGCGGTGCTGGACACCGAGCCGCTGGGGGCGGCGCTCTATGCCGCTGATTTCGGCTTCGACCTAGCGCGGATAACGCCCCCCTATGCGCCTGAATGTCTGGCTCGCGGCGTGCGAGAAGCAGGAGAGCGCGGCTACGACGTGCTGGTTGTGGACTGCCTCTCCCGCCCTTGGAATGGACCAGGAGGCGTGCTGGACATGGTGGCCGAGAACAGGTCCCTGGGCATGCGACAGCCCTGGGCCGCGCCCGGAGAGGCTCATGAGGACATGCTGCTGGCACTGCGCGAGGCCCCGTGCCACGTAATCTCGACCCTGCGCGTGAACGCCCCTCATGGGAGTTGGCGGGATGGAGCGGAGGGGATTCCCTGCCCGGAGCAACGAAGGGACATTCTCCATGAATTCCTGACAGTGGCGCGGATGCTGCCAGAAGGGCGGTCGATGCAGGTGAGCAAGGATGTCACCGGGGTTTTCATGGGCCTTTCGGATGAGCATGGCCGGATGCCAAGTCCTTGTGCCGAACATGGCCACAGGCTGCTCCGCTGGCATCAGGGCGTGACAGTCGGTGGCGGCATCATGGGCAGGGCGTTGAAGAATCTCGGCGCGAGCCGTGATCCCGAAGAACTCGCCAGGCGATGGGCGTGGTGGGAAGCGCGGGGCAATAAGCAGAGCCCCTCCCTGCTTCGGGATTCCCTGCGCCATGCGGTGGCCGACAGGCTTTTGGAGTTGGCGCCACGGGCTCGCTGAGGCGTGTCGTCAGAGCGTTAGAATCTGTTCAGAGTTTACATGCTTTAGCCGGAGCCCCTGTTGAAAAGGAAAACCCCGCGTGCGGCATGAGCGCAGGCGGGGTTGGATGATACGATGCTACGACGTCGTGGGGCGGATCAGTAGACGTACTTCTGTTCGTCCTTGCTTTCAACGTAATTCAGCAGGTCGTCCATGAACATATCGTACTTCTGGTTACGCAGGATGGAGTGGAACGCGCGAACAAAGGCGCGGACCGCGAACTCCTTGTCTTCGATGAATTCCAGATCCACAAGCTCGTGAACATGCTTGTGCACGAGTTCCTTGATTTCCTTGTCGCTGAGTTTTTGTGCGGACATGATGGCTCCATGCCGGGAAAAAAAACAAGACGCCCGCGCACAGACCAGGCACGCGGGGATCCCGCATCCGGCTCCGGGTTCGGGTTATTCGAAGCGAAGTTCACGCAGATCGGCGCTGTACAGGGAGCCGAAAGTGAACTTTTTTTGGATCGGATCGTAGTACTTGAACTGGATAGCAGTGTCGTTGGCAAGGGAGTACCCCATGTTCTCCTGGACTTCGACATTTATAGACTGCCCGTCCTTCATGGTCAGCACAAGCAGTTTGAGCCTGTCAGCGCGGGGGGATTTCGCATACTGCTCCGCACTCAGGCGCAGCTTGATGCTCTTGATGTCGCGTACAGGAATTTCCTTGGCAATGCCCTCGTGAAAGCACACAAAGTGCCCGGGCTTCCGTGTGCTGTCCTCGTATCGGACCTCACGGTACCGCGCAAAGCTGTTCAGCGTGAAGGTGCCGTCCTCAAGCCGGTGCAGGACTGTTCCATGAATGTCGATCCACAGCAGATCCTTGTATCCGCCCATGGCGGCAGCGGGATAGGGTGCCGCGAGAAGCAGGCAGGCCATGAGCATGAACGCGCGCCAGAGTATTTTTCGCATCCCGACCTCCATGGAAGGGGTGAAAGTTGCCAAGCATGCACACCACACAATACCAGTAATGGTACATGGTTCCGCTGGAAAAGGGAAGCCTTGGGCCAAACAATCCACTGCGGTTTCCCCCTGATCCCGATGTTGTCCGCCTGGATCCCGTTTTTTCGTTCCATAGGCCGGGCCGTGGCTCAATCCCTCGGCGTCACGCGGAAAACCTTTGTCTGGGGGAATTCACGCACCAGCTCGGCCTTGAACCGGGAGGGCTCCACCATCCCCTGCAGGTGCATTTCCAGCACCTGCTCCCACGTCTCGAAATAGTGGCGGTTCTGGTTGCAGACCACCCACACGGGATGTTGATGTTCAGTGCCCTTTTCTGGTGGGATGTTGAGCCGCTCCAACCCCAGCCGATGAAAATAGTAGTCCATGATCCATTTGCCGGAGATGGAAGCCACAGGCTCTCCGGGTTTCGCGTTCTCGCCCAGGAACCGGACGATCTCCTTTCCGTCGGGGAGCACTCCTGTCTGCGGGGAGTCCATGACCGAGCCACGCAGATACACACCCACGCACAGCGTGCAGCATAGCACACAGAGGATCAAGGGGACGAACAGGTGGGGAGTCCGCTTGCGGACATGTTTCTCCAGGTAGTACCCGGCCATGCCCGAGGCGGTGATAAGAACCAGGGGCAGCAGGTACAGCAGCACCCGCTGATAGGGCACCACCCGCTGCAGCAGCAGAAGCCCCACCAGCCATGCCGCCACTGGAAGGAGCATGGGTACCTTGAACGTGGCCACTCGCTTGTGCAGGAACACCCCTCCGGCCAGAAAGCAGACCAGCAGCACGGTGAGAATGGGCGGGATATCCCGGAACCATTGATAAAAGGCCGAATCAAAGATGCCCACGGTGCGCCCCAGGAAATAGTCAAAGGACTTTGGCAGCACGTCCGGGTTCACGGACTTGAGTGCCAGGGTGGGGGAGTACAGCAGCACCGGGGTGTAGAGCAGCAGCGTGAGTCCTCCGCCCAGGGCGCAGGAAAGCGCCAGTCGGAAGAGGAACCGCTTGCGCCGCGCCCTTGGGAGCTCCAACAGGCCGGAGAGCGCAAGCCAGAGCAGCACCCCGCCCAGGGGGTAGAGCATGATGGGGATGGTGTAGCAGCCCAGGGCCGCCACCACGCTGAATCCGAGCCATGCGGGCAGGGAGTCGTGCTCCCTGAGAAACATGCCCAGGAGCAGCAGCATGAGGAACGCGGTGTCGATGCAGGTGTAGCCCCTGCCGTTTGTGGAGTATTCGATCATGATGCTGGAGGAGGCCAAAAGGGCGGCGGCCATGAGCCCGGCGCTCCTGTTGTACATCTTGCTCCCCAGCACATAGGCCAGCACCACGTTGCAGAGCCCGAAGAACAGGGCCGGCAGACGGATGGCCTCGGGCGAGTCGCCGAACAGGCTGGTGCTCAGCCAGATGAATACGGAGTTGAGGATGTGGTTGTTGGTGCTGGTGTAGCGGGTGACCACTGCGTCGAGACCCCGGATCACGAAGTCCATGTAGGTCCAGCACTCGTCGGTGCGCATGGGCTGGGAGATGTAGATCAACCGGATGGCCAGAGCCATGGCGAAGATGCACCTCAGGGTCGGGACGTGCCTTCTGCTGTCGAATTCCTCGGCGCAATAGCCGAGAAATCCGGCCCGCGAGATGTCCATGCCCCCCTTGTGAAATGTCATGCGTCCGGCTCCTCCATGGCAGTTTTGCTGGTTGCGGCGCAAAGCTCGAATACGGGGCATGTGTACCCGACCTTGGTGCATGAGGCAATCGTGGGCAAAACATGGAGTCGTCTTTTTAGAGCATTTGGTCATTGAAAATATCTATCCTGAAAAATGCTCTGGCGGTGTGAAGCGAAGCGGAACAGCGCCCGGGAGGTTTCCGTAGTCGGGCTTTGCCCTGCGTCAAGCGGAAAGCTCAAGCGCAAAATGCTCTAGGACGCATGCGCCCGGCGGTTGACCGCGCCGCGAGACGTTGACACCCGCAAGGGGCGGGCTTAATATCTTGGGAAATAATGATAATTACCCTTTGCCAAGGAGCGGCAGATGAAGGTTGTCGAAGGCCAGCTCAACTGGCTGCAATTTGTCAGTGATTCATCCACGATCAGCGACAGCGTCGCCTCACAGTCCCTTCGTAATTTTGTGGAAGTGACCACCCAGCAGCAGAATTTCACGCCGGACGTCCTGCCCGCGTCCGTGGACGTGCACCCCGTAGTGGAGGCCTCCAGCGGTGGCGTGGTCAACACCCTTGGCTGAAACCCGGGGTCCGTGTTTCAGGGGTTTGGGAGTATGGTGAAGGAAAAAAACATATCCGGATGCATTTTTTACTTGCCAATGTAAAAAAATTTGCGTAGATGACATTTCTTCGATGCCGAGCCGAAGTGGTGGAATTGGTAGACACGCTAGGTTCAGGGTCTAGTGCGGGTTTCCGCGTGGGAGTTCGACTCTCCCCTTCGGCACCACGAAAAAGAAGAGGGCCAGACCATAACAGGGTTTGGCCCTTTTTTCACCTCAATCCTCTTTCGAGGAAACCAGGACAGCGCCCATGGCTCCTGACTCCCCACAGAATCAACGGCAGCGGACCGTGGTCACCCCGGTCTCCATCTCGGGCAGGGGACTGCACACTGGGCGGCGCGTCCGCATGACCCTGCACCCCGCGTCCCGGGATGTCGGGGTGATATTTCAGCGCACGGATATCAAGACTGCGGCGGGAGCTCCGGTCACCTTCCCGGCGGACTGGCGGCACGCGAAAAAGATGCTGCGCTGTTCCGGCCTCGGTGACGAAGAAGGCAACGTGGTGCGTACCTGCGAACATCTGCTTGCCGCGTTGTACGCCTGCCGCGTGGACAACGTGCTGGTGGAGTTGGACGGGGACGAGGTGCCCATTTTCGACGGCAGCGCCGCCCCTTTGATTGAATTCGTGGATTCGGCCGGGGCTGTTGAGCAGGATGCGCCGCGCCGCTGCATCAAGGTGCTCAAGCCTGTGGAAAGCCGCGACGGGGAGCGTTTCGTGCGCATCGAACCCGCGGATGGTCTGAGCATTGAGCTGGCTTTGACCTTGAAGCGCTTCGGCCGCATCGGCTGGAGCGGCAGCTTGGATCCGGACACCTTCCGCTCGGAGATCGCTAGCGCCAGGACTTTCGCGCCCCTCAGCCATGCGCTGTTCGGCAAGCTCTGGAGCCTGACCGGGGCGCACGCGGGCAGGGGCCTGAGCCTGGGCAACGTCATCGTGCACAGCTTCGGCAAGGTACTCAACCCGGGCGGGCTGCGCATGCCCAATGAGATGCCCCGCCACAGGGTGCTGGACGTTGTGGGCGACATCATGCTGGCCGGCGCCCCCCTTGTGGGCAAGATAACCGTCTTCCGCTCCGCGCACCGACTGAACCAGGACATGGTCACCATGCTCATGTCCGACACCACGGCCTGGCAAAGAGTGTAGGGGCGGAAAATATTTTTGCGAGGGAGAATCTTTCTTAAAAAGGTTCTCCCCGATTTCCTTGTTTTCAATCACTGCGGGTAGATTCCTCGAAGCTTGCTGCGGGGTTAATTCACTCCGTACCGGGAGCTGTGAACGCATGCACAATGGCATAGACGTGGTGGCCGGGATCATCTGGCGGGGCGGGGAGTACCTTGCGGTGCGGCGCCCCCCTGGCAAACCCATGGCCGGGTTCTGGGAATTTCCCGGCGGCAAGGTGGAACCTGGAGAGACTCTGGAACAGGCACTGGTGCGCGAGCTGGACGAGGAGTTGGGCATCCGGGTGCAGGAGTGCGCCTTTTGGCAAAGCGTGGAGCATGCCTATCCGCACCTGCTGGTGCGGCTGCATTTCTTTCATGTTCGTGAGATGGATGGCGAGCCGCGCTCCCGAGAGGGGCACGAGCTGGCCTGGGTCACGCCGGAGGGGGGCGGAGATCTTGGGTTCCTGGAGGCCGACGCCGGTATTGTGGAGGAGCTCAAAGCCTGTTGCATGAAGTAAAACCTCCGAGGATTGACCAGATGAGAATGTTCCTGTGCTGTATCCTGTGCTTCCTGTTGTATGCGCCGGCCGTGCGGGCCGAGTCCCCGTGCCCCTGCTCCGTGCTCATGTATGTTGCGGATATCGATCCCAATGGCACCGATATCCGCTCCAGCCCCCACGGGCCCATCGTCCTGACGCTCCCCTATCAGGAGAATGGGGGGTTGTATTATGCCGTTAATGTATGCCGGGAGGACAACGGGTGGTTTCAGATACAAAATACCATGTTGGCCTCGAATGAGCTAAGAGTTGGTCACTACACTCAATTCTAGCCAAAGGAGACCAACATGGCTGAAAAAAAGTTAGCAGAAATGAAAGCGTTTGTGGATCATTATCCTCATCAGCCCATTTACATCGGTCTGGATGTGCATAAAAAATCGTATCATATTGCAATATTATGTGCTGATGGAGACTTGGCGACTGTCGTCGCTCCCGCTGACCCCAACCACGTACTTAAGCTCATTGACGATCTCGGAGCACCCATTGGTGCGGTGGCTTACGAGAGCGGGCCCACGGGATTCGCGCTCGCTCGTATTTTGCATTCAGCGGGGCATCGCACCATCGTCGCGGCGTCCTGCCGTATCCCTCGCCAACCCACACCCGGCGCCAAGACCGATAGTCTCGACTGCCGCAAGCTGGCCATCTACGCCGCAAAAGACCTGCTCAAGCCTATCGCTGTACCTAGCGAGGGACAGGAGGCCGAACGTACCCTGGTCCGTCGCCGCGACCAAATCGGTAAAGGACTGCGCGCATGCAAGCAACGCATCCGCTCGCTGTTGCTTGAGTTTGGCGTCGCCGAACCGACGGGCCTCAATAATTGGAGCAAGCGGGCCATCCGCGCGCTTGAGAAGGCTCCACTCCCTGACGAGGCGCGGCTCACCCTCGATAGCCTGCTCAATGAGCTGCGCTTTTGGATCGTCGAGCGCGATGCCGTGATGCAACTTATTAAAAAGGCGGGAGAGAAGGACATCCATAAGGATGTCGTGGCAAATTTGCAGACCGTGCCGGGCGTGGGGCCGCTGGTGGCGATGGCGTTCAGGCTGGAACTCTTTTCGCCCGAGCGTTTCCTCAACACGGAGCAGGTAGCAAGCTACCTGGGGCTGGCGCCCATGGCCTGGCAGAGCGGCGAGAGCAGTGGCTCGAATCGGCTGCGGCCGGTGGGCCAGAGGATGCTGCGCGCGTTGCTTGTTGAAGCCGCATGGGTGTTCAAACGCAAGGACCCGAGAGCACGAGCCCTGTATAACAAACTTATGGCCCGACACAACGTGAAGCAAAAGGCGATCGTAGCTGTGGCGCGAAAGCTTGCGGTGATGCTCTGGCGGCTTTGTCTTGAGAATCGCGCCTATGAAGCGAGGGTTGCGTAGGTGATGGCTTCGGGACCGAGACCGGCTCGCTCCGACGTGCTCTGGGGGGCCCATTCTCGCTCGCCGGCTGCCAGTTGGAGAACATAAGTAGCAACATATGAAGATGTTAAAGTAAGAACTGAGAGCAGGCGACACCAAATTTGGAACAAGCCGCGATAAAGTTTTTGTCGAACAAGCGACGTCTCCAAAATGGCGGGGTTCCAAAGTGTACCGAATCGGTACTTGGCGCAAACGGCGCGAATAGGAAAAGGTCATATATACTCTCAGCTTGACATCGGGCCACATAGGAAAACTCTATGCCGATGACGATAACCGGCGGGTCACGGCCAAATTGGCCTTCACGGTGAAGAGCATTGACGAACGTGAAGAGGTGATTTCAGTCGGCAAAGGCGAATCAATTCCATTCACCAGACTGGAACCCGGGTCTCCCATGTGGATACATGGGAGCATCATTGGAACCGATTTTCGCCCGGATACCGAGGTGTTCCCCCCCATGTACAGCGCTCCTTCAAAACACGCCGCCACCGGGGAGCGGTTCCCGAGCGATGACGTCGAGTACCTGGATTGCAGTGGAGAGTGGCTCAAGCTGGGGTTTGGCAAGGGTACGGAAAAAGAGGGCGCAGGTTGGCTGGCGCCTGAAAACCAATGCCCCAATCCGCTGACCACCTGCCCCTGAAATGTAACAGGATGGTCCCGTAATTTTGATTAATATGATAGTTTTCAGAAGGGGGAGCCCTGTTTCAAAAGGGTTCCCCCCTCGAATAATTCTCATAAGACTTCAAGATTTCGGTACATCATAGCTCATGCGCAGGGTTGCGTATGGCCCGGACAGGGCGTCCACTATGGACGGCCCCACCGGGGTTCCAAGCACGTCGGCTCCCAGAAGAAAGGCCCAGCAGGCCAGTTCCGGAGCATTGAGAACGCCGAAGCCCGAGAATTTCACACCCACCGAAGGGGGCAGCGCCCGACGCATGATACCGATATGCGACAGTTCAGGCGCTCCGGCGCGTCCGGTGGAGGTTTTCACATAGTCAACGCCGGCCTCCGCTGCGCAGAGGCTGGCGGTTTCGATCTCCCCGGGCGCGAGCAGGGACGTCTCGATGATTGCTTTTACGATGATGCCGCGCCCCTCCAGTGCCCGCACTACTGCTTTGATGTCAGCGGTGTAGGCGCTTAGGTTTCCATCCTTCAACAGTGCGATGTTTGTGACCATGTCCACTGCGCAAGGTTTACCGTCGAGCTCCTCCACAACTTCCATTATCTCGGCGACCTTGCCCCTGGTGGAGAGAGAGCCCAGGGGAAAGGCCGCGGAGATGCCGGCCGCCACTCCGCTGTCCTCCAGCAGTTCGGCGACCAGGGGAGTCCAGTAGGGATTTGTGAAAAGCGCCTTGAAACCGTAAGAGCGGGCCAGTGCGCTTGCATTTTCAATGTCCGCGCGGGTGGCGTTGGGAGCAAGGACCGTGTGGTCTATGCGGGCCGCAACTTCCCTGGCCGACAAGGGCGTATCATAGATCCACATTGTAAACACTCCGGTGCTACAGTGAAACGATGAACCCGCCATCCACGAAGATCACTTGGCCTGTAACGAAATCGGCCGCCGGAGAAGCGAGAAAGGCGGCCACAGAGGCGACCTCCGAGGGTTTGCCCCAGCGCTTGGCTGGAGAGTGGCGCATGATGTAGTCGTTGAGTTCCTTGTCCTCCAGCAGGGGCGTGTTCATCTCAGTGAGGATAAAGCCCGGGGCGATGCCGTTGACCTGGATATTGTTCTCGGCCCATTCCGTGGCAAGAGCCCGGGTGAACTGACGCACCGCGCCCTTGGTGGTGGCATAGGGAGAAACCGTGGGACGGGCGATCTCGGACATCAGGGAGCAGAGGTTGACCACCTTGCCGCCCTTCTCCTTGAGCAGGGGGAAGGCGGCGCGGGAGACCCGGAACACACCTGTGACGTTCACGTCGAGCATGCGCTGCCACAAGTCGTCACTCATGCCGTGGACAGGCTCGCGCAGGTTGATGGCGGCGTTGTTGACCAGTATCTGCAGCCCGTTTTTTTCTTGCAGGCGATCCATGGCCGCGTCCACTCCTGCCTGGTCGGTGACGTCGAACACAAGGGAGTCGATGGTCACGTCCGGGTATTGGGCGGCGAGCTTTCTGGAGGCTTTTTGAAGCAGTTCCTCGTTGACGTCGGAGAGATAAATATCGGCGCCCTGATGCGCCAGGGCGTGGGCAATGGCCAGGCCGATGCCCCGGCCCGATCCGGTGATGAGAGCGGTCTTGCCTTTCAAAGAAAACATGTGATTCCTCCTTGGATAAGGCTCTATGATGTGAGCTTCGTCACGGGTGAGGCGTATTGTATTATTCGAGCAGGCTGCGGGTGAATTCTATGCCCTTGCGCGCCTCGTCCCGGGGATCATTGCCGGGGATGGCCTCGATGCCTAAATATCCTTTGTAGCCGACTCCACGCAGGTCACCGACGATTTCCTGCAGGGGAAGGCAGCCCAAGCCGGGAACTGCGCGGGTATTTTCCACGAAATGCACATGTCCGATACGCTTGTCGGCCTGGAAAATGGCAGAGGTGAGGGAGGGTTCTTCGATATTCATGTGGAAAAGATCCATGAGCAGGAAGAGATTTTTCGGAGCTCCGGCCAGGCTCCACAGTTCCAGGGCTTGCTCAGTGGTGTTCACGGAATTGAGCTCGTAGCGACAGATGGGCTCCAACAGCACCTGGACGCCCATGGAGCCAGCCAGATCACAGTAGGCGGCCGTGCCCTCCGCCATGAGCTTCAGGCTCTCCCCCGGGTGATCGCCGTGGGCGCCCCTGATGAACCCCAGGTTGGGCATGGCGTCAAGCACAGCGCACCACTCAATGTGCTTGCGGGAGCGTTCTAGCAACTCCGTCAGCCTGCCCTGGGTATTCAGAAACAAGCCGTCGGCCATAAGATCCCCTGCCGCGGCGAGCATGGTGGTTTGCAGCCCGTGGGAATCCAGGACGGCCTTCACTTCTTTGATGTTGATGGAACCGGGGTCTGGAAAAAACAAATCCACACCTTTGTATCCCAGCTCCGCCACATAGGCGCAATGCTCGTCCAGGTTCCCGGCAAACATGATCTGGGGCATGTTCGTAGGTGTGGTGGAAATCGAGATGCTGATCCGCATGGTACTACCCCTTGTATTGTAGACCGAATCATGTCGATACAACCGAAATCGCCGTGATTCGGATGGTTGAAGTACAATCCGCGCAGGTATGATACCTGCCTCAGATTTCAGGCGGCAGGCCCTGTGAGCACGACCTTCATGGAGCGGGTTTTGTCGCTGGCAGTGAGGATGGCTTCCTCGGCCTGCTTCAGGGCGTAGGATCCGGTGACCAGAGGCCTTATGTCCAAAAGCCCCGACTCCACGAGCCTGGCGGCAAGAGGAAACTCCTGATAGGCGCGCAACGATCCGCGCACCGTGGCCTCCTTGCGGATGACCATGGTGTTGATAGGGTAGGAGACCTGCTCCTCGGAGAGAAAACCCACGTGAACAAGCACACCGCCAGGGGTCACGCAGGAGAGGCAGGAGTTCATGCCGCCCGGAGCGCCAGAGGCTTCGAAGCAGACCTGGCAGGAGTTACGCAGATCATAGAAGGCCTCCTTGTCCGTGGCGAGGAGCGTGGTGTGTGCGCCCAACCTGGAGGCAACGGACAAGGGAAAGTCCTCCATGTCGCTGATGATTACCTCGGAGGCCTCCGTTGAACCGCGCCACCGCGGCGATGAGGCTGCCCACAGGGCCGGCGCCGCAGACAAGGACACGTTTGCCAAGCAAGTTGCCGGCTCGATCCGCCGCGTGCAGGGCAATGGCCAGGGGTTCGATGCAGGCGGCCAGATCAAGGGGGGTGGAGTCCTTGACCACGACGCATTGTCGCGCCTGGACAATTGGGTACTCCATCATGACGCCTTGGACATGAGGGGTGCGAGCAGCGGAGCCGTAATAGCGCAGCTCGGGGCACAGGTTCTGCCGTCCGGAGCGGCAGTAGTCGCATACGCCGCATTCATCCGTGGGGTTTACGATGACTTTTTGGCCGGGTTCGATGCCGACGACGTCCGCCCCCACCTTGTCCACCACTCCGCTCAGTTCGTGCCCCAGGACCATGGGCTCGGTGATCACGGCGTTGCCCACCCGCCCCAGGTGGTAATAGTGCAGATCGCTGCCGCAGATGCCCACGCCACCCATTTTCAGACGGACGTGTCCGGCTTCGGGTTCCGGAATGGGGCGTTCCTCTATCCTAAGATCCTTGGGACCATGCAACACACATGTATTCATTGTGTATCCTCTATGAAGGGGCTTTCAGAGACGGCAACATCGGGAAGTGTGAAGCCCGCATTGAATAGGAGAGGGAAATCGGGAGAACCTTCCCAGAGGAGGAGTGCTTGTATGAGTTCGTATGCTTGAGACGGGTGCATGGGCTGGTTCTCCCGTAGAGTAATGTCGTTATTCATTTCCCCGGGCGTTCCAAGCCCTGGTCAGACGCAGGAAACAGTCGCGGATGCTTGCGGTGGCCTCCTCGTCCGTGATCGACTCCGCGAACCATTGTTCCGCGGGTTTCAGGAAGATGCTGCGCCCGATGGCGAAGCCCAGGGCGCGGCTGGAGCGGGGAATAGAGTTGAAGCTCTTTACGAGCTCGTCCTCGGCTACATTGAAGCCAAGTACGAGGATCCCTCTGCAGTAGGGATCGTTGGTCTGGATTATGCTTTCGAGGGCCTGCCAGGTTTCAGGCTCGGAAGGCGGGAGTATCTTCCAATAGTCCGGATAGACTCCCAGCTCGTAGCAACGGCGGATCCAGTACAGGAGCGACGCATCCTGGTCCCGGGGGGGCTGATGCTGATCCGGGATGAGTTCCATGAGCAGATCGTGGCCCGTGCCCCTGGCTCCGGAAACAAGACGGCAGAGCTGCCGCTCGTTTTCCTCCACCACATCGGGCGCATCGTGCAGGCCAGGCTGGAACAGGCATTTCACGGTGTGATTCTCGGGCCAGGATTTCAAGGTTATGCCCACATCGTGCCAACCTTCGAAGCGCAGGGGGCTGCACCCGGTCTTTTCCACGGCGCGTCCCACCCAGACAGGGAGGTTGTTGGTCTCGAACAGCAACTCGCGGCCGTAGGTGTCGTCCAACAGGATGCCGGGGTCGATGCCGTTTTCCAGTTGGGGGATAGCCTCCCGAAGCGCTTGGAACACCAGTTTCTTGAACGCCCTGATGTCATCCGGGGATTTGCCGGTGTCTCGGGCGAGCTGTTCCAGAATTTCGCGGTGATCCATGGCCAGGATGGCGAGGTTCTTCCAGGTCCTGCGCCTATTTGTGGCCCAATGGATCTGCTCCAGGGTGACGTCCTCACGGAGCCATTTGTGAGGGCTTCCATGCTCCAGGAAGTAGCTGAGCTCTTCCCAACTGGGATAGGAAGAGGAACAGCCCAGGCGGGAGACGGCAAAGGCGCCAGCCGCGTTGGCGTAACGGCAGGAGGTCTCGTAATCCTCGCCCCGCAACCAGCCACGTAGAAATCCGGACATGAAGCCGTCCCCCGCACCAACGGAATTGAAGACTTTCACTGGAAACCCATGGTAGATCACGCTGTTTTTGAAGGAGTCGGGGATGGCGTCTGGGAAAACGGCGCAGCCCTGGTCCCCGAGTTTGAACACGAGGGTGGCTGCGCTCCTGGCGCGAACCTCGCGCAATGCCTCCATGGGGGCGGTTTTTCCCCCCAGAATGAAGTACTCCTCCTCGGTCCCCACGATTAGATCCACGTAGGGCAGAACTTCTTGATATGTTTTGGTGATGCGTTCAGAGGCCTCGGCCCAGCGGCTGGAACCGCTGTCGTGCCCTTGCAGTCCCCAAAGGTTGGGGCGATAGTCGATGTCGAAAATGCATGTGAGCCCCAGCTCTCTGGCAAGGCGCAGAATCTTGTGGGTGGTGGCGCGTACCACCTCCCCTGAGAGGTGCACTCCGGTGACGAGCACCGCCTTTGCTCTGGCCAGGTACTCCGGATCGATATCATCCGGTGAGAGGCCCATGTCCGAGCAATTCTCACGATATTGAATCAGCTGGAACTCGTTGTCACCCCGGATGCTCAACAGCACCATGGCGGTGAGCCGTTTGGGGTCGGTCTTGATGTTGCTGACGTCCACGCCTTCACAGGCCAGTTGCCACTTGAGAAAACGGCCATTGTCCTCTTCACCCACAGCTGTGATGGCGCCCACCTTCAAGCCCAGGCGCGAGGTCCCGATGGCGATGTTCATGGGGCTGCCGCCCAGGGATTTGTCAAAGGTCATGGCGCGCTGCACTGGAACGCCGGATTCGCCGCTGTAAAGGTCAACGCATGAGCGGCCAATGCATATGAGGTCGAATTCTTTTTCAGACATGGTGAGTCTCCGCATAGAGTCGAAAGGAGTTTGTTATTTGTTCGGTTGCATGTGGTCAGTATTGTCCAAGCAGTCGTGGCAGCCACAAGGGCAGGTCCTGCATGAAGATCATTATCAGAACAAAGGAAATGATGAGTATGGAGTACGGAAAGGCTCCCTTGGCCACACGTTCGAAACTGATGTTCGCAATATTTTGAGCGATGAACAGGTTCACTCCCAATGGCGGTGAGAGCATGGCGACCTCGTTGGTTATGACCCAGAAGATTCCGAAAAAGACCGGGTCGATTCCCACACTGGTGACAAGGGGCAGGAAAATGGGCGCAAGGATGACGATGGTGGCCAGTGTCTCCATGAACATGCCCAGGAAGAGCAGCAACAGGCCGATGAGCATGAGGATAATGTATGGGTTGCTGGTCAGATTGATCATGCTCTCTGCCAGATGATGAGGGATGCGCTCCAGCGTCAGGATGCGGCCGAAAAGGGTCGAAACACCCAGGACGATGACGATGCTTCCCGCGGATACGTTGGTCAGCTTGATTGACTCCCAGAACTGGGCGAGTTTGAGCTGGCGCGTGATGAACACTCCCACGAACAGGGAATAGAAGACCGCCACCACCGAGGCCTCCACCGGCGTGCATATTCCCGCGTATATGCTGCCGAGGATGATGACCGGCGACATAAGGGAGAAAAAGGTCTTTCGGAACAAGGGGAAGAAACCCAGTTTTCCATCTCCCTCCACAGTACCGGTGAAACCGGCCCGGCGAGCCAGGATGTATGCCAGGGTGAGCATCATGAAACCCAGTATGAATCCCGGCAGGAACCCGGCGGTGAAGAGGGCGGAGATGGAGGTGCTGGCTATGATGCCATATATGATCATAGGGTTGCTTGGCGGGATCATGATGCCCAATGTGCCGCCCGTGGCGCTGACGCCGGCGGCGTATTCAGGGGAATAGCCCCTGCGGATCATGGTGGGGATCATGATGCTGCCCATGGCGGCCACGGTTCCTGGACCGGAGCCGATCATGGAGGCGAAGAACAGACAGCCGATGATGGTGGTGATGCCCAGACCGCCCCGTATATGCCCAACAAAGAGTGAGGCCATGTCCACTATTTGTTTTGCCATCCCTCCTTTTTCCATGAGTGATCCGGCGAAGATGAAGCCGACCACCGCAAGCAGGGGAAACATGTCCATGACCTTGAGCAAGTCCAGGGCCACTATGTGCATGGGAATGCTTGTGAAGAAGAGCGCGGCGATGGATGCCACGCCAAGGGAAACAAAGATCGGGCAGCCGAGGGTGAGGCATACGACCATTCCGATCCAAAGAACTGTGCCGGCCGACATGAGATACCTCCTGATAGGTGCCGATGTCGCATTTAATAACAATATGGTTTTTGGCGACACCAGCCCGCCGCAGGTGGAGCGACGCGATGAGCGGCATGAGTGAAGCGGGAACCGCGTTTCCCGCGAAACGATCCTTCCGTATAAACACTAATAAAATTAATAAATTGCTTACTTGTGTTGGCGTCAGTTCTGAAACAGTTCGGAACCGCGCCTGTAGTACCTCACCCAGTGCTGCACGATGCGAAGGCTTTGCAGTGTGAAGGCTATGGGAACGGCAACGAACACGTAGCGCAGATCCACGAGCAGACCTCCGGAAACCATGGGTCTGGTGGCCATGCTCTGGAGCAGGTGAAAACCTTCGTAGACAACGGTGGCGTTGAACATGATCCAGAGCAGATCCGCCAGGGTGAGCAGAAGGATCTGCATTTTTTTGGGCATGAGCTTCAAGTGGGCGGTGACGCGTATGTGTGCGCCCTTGTATGCCACGAGGCTGGCGCCGAAATATATGAGGTAGAGGAACGAGAAACGGCACAACTCTTCCGAAATGGTGAGTCCCTGACCAAAAAGGAAGCGCACCAGCACCTGAGCCATGAGCATGGTCATGATGAAGACCAGGAGAAAGCCACAGAGCGCGTCCTCGAAATTTCTATCTATCCAAAACAAGACCTTTTTCATCATAACTCTCCGCAACGACGCGGTTTGATAAGCCCATAGGGTCGCCCGTGCACAATGGTCTCCGTGGTGTGGTCACAGAGGCGTCGGTGTCCGTGGCGCATTCTGGCGGCGTATGGGCACCGCGCGAGGGGATTGCCCTCGCGCGGGTGAACAACGATTTGAAAGCCCTTATTGTGGGAGCTCACGTCCCAGGGTCTTCATGAACGCCTTGACGATCTCGAGGTTTTTTATCTGGGGGTAAAACTCGGGCCAGATGCTCATGGCGCGTTCCATCCATACGTCTTCGTCCTTGGGCACGCCGCAGAAGACCATGCCCTTTTCCTTCAGAAAGGCGCGGGCGTCGGCCTCCTGCTTGGCAAGCATGTCGCGCATCTCCTGCGTGGTCTCATGACCTGCCTTGATGATGGCCTTTTGCACATCCTCGGGCAGGGAGCGAAGCCAGTCCACACTCACGACGACCGGGCCGGTCCACAACTTGTAGTGGGGCTCGGTGATGTACTTCTGGATTTCGTAGAAGCGGTTGGTGGCGATGGACACCAGGGGATTGTCCTGTCCGTCCACGACCTTCTGCTGCACGGCATTGAAAGTCTCGTCCCATGCGATGGGAACGGGAGGGGTTCCCCAGGCGCGGTACACGCCGATCATGATGGGATTATTTGGGGTGCGGATCTTCACATTGGCCAGGTCTGCCAGGGTGGTGATGGGTTGCTTGCTGTTGGTGATGAAACGGAACCCTTGGGAGTGCCAGGCAATGGCGATGGTTCCACTTTCTTTTTCCATATTGCTGTTGATGATGTCCCAGTTTTCATCCACGCACTTGTCGAACTCACCGACATTTTTGAATATATAGGGGAGGTCAAAGGCGCCTAATGATGGGGCGAAGATGGAGGCGTTGTTCACGGCCAACACCGTCATCTGTAACACGCCCTGCTGTACATCCTGGAAGCTGCGCTCCTCGCTGCCCAACTGCCCCGCAGGATAGATCTGGACCTCGATACGATCCTTTCCAACGGCCGATTCGATCTTGTTTTGTATTTTCAGTGCAAGTGCCTGGTAGGGGTCCATGTCCGTTGGAGTGTTGCTGTGGCTGAAGCGGACAATGATCTTGTCATCCGCGCTGGAGAGAGCAGGGAAGCAGGCCAGTAGTCCAAAGCAAAGTAGAAACGTTAAAGCGATCAATTCCTTACGCATGCCGTACTCCTTGTGTTTTATTATCTTCGCCATCCAACCAGCCATGCAGGGAGATGGCGCCATTGAACGTATTGAGACCCCAGCCGGAAAACGAGTGAAAGGAACTCGTTTATTGTTTATCCATCCCATCAGGCATGTGGGAGGGTGTCAACAAGTTTTCAAAAAATGTAAAAAAATAGACACACTTTTTTATGAGAAAAAAAGTGTGCCAAATTTTTTTACTAAAATTCAGTGCGATAAGAATTTATAGGGAGGTGGATGAAAATAACTGCTAATCAGTTAAATGTGAGAAAGTGAACATCAGCAGGGAATGCACTCCACTCGGTCGGATCTGGCCTGGGATTCCAGCCAGGCAGGGACGGGAGCGCCGCAAAACAGCACATCCACGGACTTCAATGGCGCATACTTTACCACCGCCTTGCGGCCAAACTTGGATTGGCTTGCGGCTAGCAGCACCTTGTGGGCGTTGCGCATCATACATTGCGCCACGCTCACGTCCGCGGTGTGATAGTCGAGGAGGTAGCCGTCGGTTTCACTGATGCCCCCCGTACTGGTGATGACATAGTCGCACTGGAAGCCGTTTACGAACTCGATGGTGCTCTCGCCCACCAGGCCGTTGCTGCTCTTACGCATGTACCCGGAGGCCAGCACCACCTCGAAGTCGGTCTTCTTGTTCAGCGTGAGTGCCGCAACAACATTATTGGTGATTATCATGAGGCCCGATCGTTCCAGAAGCCCATATGCGATGATTTCCACAGTTGTGCCCAGGGTCAGGAATATCGAGCTATTATTGGGGATGTATTCGGCAATGGTTCTGCCGATGCGCTCCTTTTCCTTGAAGTCCTCGACCTGGCGCTCGTTGTAGGCACTGTTCAGGATGGTGGTGCGGGAACTGGCTCCACCGGGCCTGCGCTCGAGCATGCCCGTGCGGTCAAGCTCCGTGATGTCGCGCCGGATGGTCTGGGACGACACGCCCAACTCTTCGGCCAGGGAATCGATGGAGACATAACCGTGGCGCATCACTGCGTAAAGGATTGCCTGGTGTCGTTTATCCGGTTTCATCAATGCATCCTTGTTTTGGGGGTTGACGGGACAGGGTGTGAGACATGGACGGACATGGACAGGCGATGAAACAAATGCCCGCGGTTACTTCTTCTGGTAGCGGGTGACCCTCCTCCAGGCCGGGTCATCGGCAATGAAATCGGGTCCGATCTCCAGCAGTATCTCGCGGCGGCCGTAACCGTACAGGGCCGCCATGGCCGACATGCCCGCCTCCTTGGCGCCCAGAAGGTCGTATACCGAGTCACCGGTCATCAGCGACTGGTCGGGATCGACTCCGTGACGTTTCAAAAGGGTGTTGAGCATTTCCCCTTTGGAGAGCACCGTTCCAGGAATGGAGTCGCTACAGGCGATATCCGCGAACAGGGGGAGGATGTTCATGTTGTCGAGTAAAAGCCTTGTGACATCCTCGGGCTTGTTGGTGGCAACAAAAAGCGTCCGTCCCTCTGCGTGAAGTTTTCGCAGCAATGAAACAACGCCGGGAAACAGCCGGCTCTTCTTGTATGCTCCCTCCCTGTATAGCTGTCTGTACCTGACCACGATGCTGGCGCGAAGTGCCTCAGAAGCCCGGGGGCATACGCTTGTGACTATGTTTTTCAACACCGGCCCGACAAGGGTATTGTCCATGACCGGTACCGGCTGATCAAATTCTTTCAGTACGGTTGTGAGCAGATCTAGGATTTCCGGCGCGCTGTTTACCAGGGTCCCGTCCAAATCGAAAAAATAATTCGAATAGTCGGTTGGTTTTTGTCCCGCTTCGGTGGACATGGTATTCTCCTAATTAATTTTTCACATCCTCTATGCAAACTCCATGGTCTTTTGCAAGGGGGTGATTTGGTGGAAAGAGGGATTATTGGCTGGAAAAACAGAGAAAAAAGGGGGGAGACAACTTGGTCTCCCCCCTTGTTGGATGTACGGATTACAGCCTGAACAGCAGCGAAAGGAAAGTTTCAGATCAATTTTTGAAAAAAAATTACCAGACGCGGAGGTCCTGCTTTCCGGTCATGGACTCCACAGTGATGCGGATGATGGCGGTCTTGCGCAGCACGGACTCCAGGAAGGGGAGCTCCATGTCCGTGTAGTGTTGCATGACCACCCGCAGCCCTTTGTCCACTTCCTGGATGTCTTCCACGATCTCGGCACGGCCAAAGCCCACCACGCTGCGAAAACGCATGCCAAAGCCGCAGCCCGAGGCCGATTCCTCGCCCTTGGCATCCTCGGCCACGTCCTCCGGACGTTTCGGGGGGCGCAGTTCCGCATCGGTCACCACGCTGAAACAGACGCGGGGGCAGCGGCGCAGGGTCTCGATCTTCAGCCCCTTGCGGGCCGAGTGGACGTA
Source organism: Desulfovibrionaceae bacterium (assembly GCA_963674665.2). Classification (GTDB taxonomy): domain Bacteria; phylum Desulfobacterota; class Desulfovibrionia; order Desulfovibrionales; family Desulfovibrionaceae. Next base: position 404,807 of record CAXXPL010000009.1, read on the forward strand.
GACGACCCCGTCCTTGTATCCAAAGTTCAGGGGCAGCACGTAGGGAAAGGGATCCTGGCCGTCCGGATCGCACATGCCCAGGTGCAGCACCTGCGCGTCCCGCAGCACAGCCTCGATGGCGGCCTTTTCAGTGATCTCCTTTTTTGTGTTCCGCATGAATTCTACTCCTGAAAGGTATTTGCCAACGCCCCAAGCAGTGTGGCCAGAACAGGGCGCATGGTCTGTATGTTCTTCAGCCCCTCGCGCATGGTGTCCGCTGTCTGGACAAAGGGGCCGGGGACAATCTCATGGGCGCAGTGGTGCAACAGCGCCTCCACGGATGCGGGCGTGGATTCCAGGTGGAACTGCAGCCCCAGGACGCGGTCGCCAAAGGCGAACCCCTGGCAGGCGCAGGCCTGGCTGCTCCCCAGGGGGGTGGCGCCCTTCGGAAGCGCGAAGGTGTCCCCGTGCCAATGAAAGGCGGTAAATGACTCCGGCAACTCCTCGAACAGATGGTGGTTGCGGGCATCCGGGTCCAGGTTCACGGGGAACCAGCCTATCTCGGGCAGGGAGTTCCTGGTGACAGGGGCGTCCAGGGCAGTGGCGATGAGCTGCGCGCCCAGGCATATGCCAAGGACGATGCGCCCCTTGTGGATGGCTTCGCGGATGGTCTGGATTTCGGCTTGCAGCCAGGGGTGGCGGTCGTGATCGTGAACGCCCATGGGGCCGCCCATGACCACGAGCCAGTCAAAGGTATCGTCAGGGGGTGGTGTGGCATGGGAGAACAGGTCCGTGGCCTTGATCTCGTGCCCCTGCTCGCGGGCCCAGTCGCCGATGGCGGCCTCGTTTTCAAATGGCACGTGTCTGAGGATGTGAATACGCATGGTCGCTCCTGTGCGGGCGATTGACCGGAGTGTTTCGAGATGAGGATGCCGTGGCCGGAGCTGCCCGCTTCAATGGAAACGGAATGTAGGAATATTTTCAGCTCAAGGCAATATGAAAGGCGGGGATGTCGATCGGGGGCTATCAGCAGCTGTGATCCTGGTGTCGCGACCGTTGAGTTCCACACCTTCGAGCTGCGCTCAAAGCGACACTACGGGCGGTCGTGAGACCACCCCGCCGCGAGCAAGCCGAAAACAGCGTTTTCGGCGAAGCGATCCTCCGCTAAATTCATTGTAGAAGAATATAGCGGACATCACATTAGAGATTCAGGAAAGGGGAGTCCGAGGGAAAGAACCTCTTACATAAGGTCTTCCCCTCGGAATATCATTCAGGATTGTTGTGTTTCAACGAGTGTGAAGACTCAGTTGCCGACAAGGATGGGGTTCATCACCCCCATGCGGGCCAGTGCGTCGCGTAGGCCCTGCACGGTGCCGCGTTTTCTGGCGATGACGCGGTATTTGGGAGCGCCGGACTCCTCGTACAGCTCGATCTCGGCGGAAAAGCCGCCAGCCTTGAGGCGCTGCTGCAAGGCTTCTGCGTTTTCCACGTCGCTGAACGCGCCCACCTGGAAGCGGTAGTTGTCAGTGGGGGCGGCCGGTTCAGCCGCCGGGGGCGGGGCAGGCGCCGGGGCTGGTCCGGCAACAGGTGCCGGTGCCGGGGGGGGAGTCTGTGCGGGCGCTCCTCCGCGTACGAGCAGGGGCTTGTTGATGTCGTGCTCCAGCAGCTTGGCCCGGGCCTCTTCGTCCGTGCCATACCAGGTGGCAATGACCCGGTAGCTGGTGGCGCCCTGGGCATTGGTCACAGGTTCGCTCACCACGGTGAATCCGTCACGCTCCAGCGCCTCTTGCAGATGCCGGGCGTTTTCCTCCTGGCTGAATGCGCCGACCTGATAGCTCAGAGCCCTGCCCGACTGCTGGGCCGGTGGCGGAGGAGGAGGGGGCGGTGTGGTGTCCTCATACGTGGGGTCGGCCTTGCCGCCCAACAATATGGCATCCATGATGTGGATGGTGGCGAGCAACTCGCGGGCCTGGGTGTCCGAGCCCCTGTAGGTGGCAATGACCCGGTGCTGCGGCGTGGCGCCGGACTCGTCCACCTCCACCCGGCTGATGAAACCGAGGGCCTCGGTGCGGCGCTTCACGTTCTCGGCGTTGCCGGGATGCGCAAAAGACCCCACCTGATAGGTCACCTCCTCACGCACATGCGTGGGTGCCGGAGCAGGAGCGGGCTCGGGAGCCGGTGCGGGCTTTGCCGGCTCGAGCGGCTTTTCGGGCAGAGGGGCTTCGGCAACCTCCTCGTTGGCCGGAGGAGGCTGCGTCACCGGTCCTGCCGGCTGCTCCTGTTGAGGCCTGGCGTATCGGTGCGGGTCTATTGTGGCTTTTCTTTGACAACCCGGAGTCAACAATAACAAGGTCAGAAGCACAATGTAGTAGTGCATGAAACCCCCTTCCTGCTTCTGATGCGAGGGATTGATATCCATTAGAGCTACGCTGAATATAGGAGAATGTCTAGAAGAATTTAAGAAAATCTGCCGCTGGTCGAGGATTATCAACGCCCAGGAGGCGTCTCCAGGGGAGCCGATCACGGTTGCTGTCGTATAGCGGGGGAGAGCTAACCGCCGAGCTTGTTGAAGATGTTGCGGAGCTCGTAATACAGCGCGGTTTTTAACTGGTCCTCGTCCTCGGCGACGATCAGTGTGCGGGATACGCTGTCGTGACGGAACTGTACGATTCCCTTGACCATGAGAGGAGAGCCATCGTCGGAGTGGGTGTTCAGATGCAGATGCACTTCCACGTGCCCCTGGGAGAGAACGTAACGCTTGACACCGCGCTCCTCCACCGGTGACTCGGGGCTTTCCGTCGGAGGGCCGTAGTCGCGTGACTCAATGAGCATGACCTCGTAACTCTGGGGAATGATCTCCACCTGCCTGATGAAGCTTCGAGGGACCATTTGGCGAGCGAAACGGTCCCGCTGGACCACCTGCTCCAGGCGACGCATGACCTCGGGCGCGAGAACCGGAAACACCATGCTGCGGAGGTACACGGTGTCGATGGTCTTGGAGGGAATGCGGTACAGGAAGCTGATGAACTGGCCAAGGATGAAGTAGGGCTGCCGGCGTTGCCTTTCGAGTGCGGCGTCGACCTGCTCCTTTGTCACAAGGCCCGCATCAACCAGCGCCTGTCCGATGTGCAGGCGATTTTCGCCATCCCCCCCAGTGTCGGGATCAGTGGCAGGATTCCAGATGATCCGCTCCATGGCACCTATGCCCGTGTCGAGATGATAAGGATTAGATATAATAGCAGGCATCGGCCGCGTGTGGCAAGAGGGCGTTGTTTTTCGCCATTTCCGCTTCGGTCCGAGGATATGCCCACAGCCCGAGATTACCGACTGTGGCGTCGATTGCGAGGCGGTGGAAGTTTCCAGGGGAACCTTGAAGGGAGGAGTGCCGGGGATTCCTTCCCCAGGTATTAGTGCGTGGCCGAACAGTTCACGGTGGCCCGGGTTGTTGGGCTCGGTGGCACCGCGGATGGAGGTGGGGCGGTCCTGCGACCGCTCTGGGGGTCGCGTCTGATGTGCGATCCAAACATGCAGTCAACAAACGGACGCGGCACTAGTGCAGCCCTCCCTCATCCTCACTGACGGAGGGGGATTCGGGCAGGTCGATCATGAATAACGTACCGGAAGCGTTGGAACTGATAAAGCTCGCCTTGCCATGCAAATAGCGTTCGGTGATGAGTTTCACGCTGTAGGTGCCGACGCCGCGCCCCTCTCCCTTGGTGGAGAAGGTTCTGTTGAAGATGTCCCTCTGGGCTCTCTGGTCCATCACCTCGGTGTTGCGCACCCACAGCCGGACGCCTTGCCCCTTGCCGAAAGGTATGGGTTCGCTGCCCATGGTGACCGTGCCACCATGGGCCGTGGCCTCCAGCGCGTTTTTCAAGAGGTTCGCCATGACGCGCCGCAACAGTGTAAGGTCGCTCTCGAACTGCAGGCTCTGGTCACCGGAGTTTACGATCTCGATGCTCTTGTCACGGGCCACGTCGTGGGATTCATAGAAATCACGGAGCATGACCAGGAATTCTCTGGAGTAGAGCATGGAGAAATCCGTGGTCAGCTCTCCGGTTTCGGCCGCCAGCAGGATCTTGTGCGTGTTGATCTCGTCCAGCAGGATGCCGAGAAAATGCTGTAGAAGGTGGGTATCCTTTTGCAGGTGTTCCGGTACCTCGGTGTGGAGCATCTCGACGAATCCCCGCAATCCACCGGCCGTGTTGAGGATGTCGTGAAAGAAAATACGCTCGAGCACCCGGCGTCGTTTTTCGTGGCGGATGTCCTGAAAAGCGAGGATCACGAACCGCTCCCCGGACACCTGGATGGGGGTGGCGCGGACCCGGAGGTCCAAGGCCTCGATATCGGTATCGCCCGTGCCGTGGATGATCCGGCATTCGTCCACGGTCTGCAGCCCTTGCAGGCCGAGCACCACTGCATGCAGCGCGCCGCACTGCTTGCAGGCGTCAGTGCTGCCGCATCCCTCTGGTGAGGACATGGCGAAGCTGCAGCTCAGTACATCACCGGGGCGTTTTCCGAGCAGGCCGCTCTGCTCCCGCTGCCCTGCCATTTCCAACATCTTGTAGTTGGCGTACACCACCTGGCGCAGTTTGTTCAGCACAAGCAGGCCCTCGATGGTGGCGTTCAGGAGCTCGTGCAAAACCTCCACGTCAAAGAGTCTGGCCTGACGCCGCAGCTCTTCCTGTGAAGCGATATCTATGACGACCGGGGACATGTTGAGAGAGGAGTGCATGACAGAATCATCCGCGAGTCGGTTGACGCTCCCCGCAGGGGCGCAACCGCTGGTTTGGAAAGAATGTCAGGGCGCCTGCGGCCGCATCGGGTGCAAGTCCTGAAGTGGGTTCATCAGCGTTTTGTTGCAACGGCTTCTTGTAACGCGACCGCAACCCCTCGGGTTCACACGGGTCGAAATCCATGGTGCGCGAAACAAAACGGGGGAGGCCCTAGCCTTTCCCGGAGGGTGGTATAGCCGTTTATCGTTCGGGGGGCAATGATGGGTTCAGGGAATAACAGCGATCAGGTTCTGAATGTCCTGGTGCCGTCGCAGGCCGGTGACCCATGACTCCGGGATTACCGCGATGCCGTTGTTTCCGGGCCACGCGGCAAGGATCATGCCCACAAGCATGGCCCGCGCCGCTGAATCGCCCCCTGCCATGACGCACTGCACGATACCGCTCCTGAGGTCGGATTCGTATTTCGCGATGCAGTGCACCGCGCCCGGCAGGGCCTCGTTCACATGGCAGGTGGGGCCGAGCTTTTGGATGGCGGCCACGGTGTCCTGATCGGTGCTGGCCAGCCCCTGTTCCACCCAGTAGGGCACGCTGTCCCGGCGATAGGGCATGGCCGCGGCGGACTCCAGGGCCTTGCGGGGCTTTTCGCCTTCCAGGGCCTTGACCGCGGCCCGGGCAAAGAACACGGCCGCGTCCATCACGTCTGCGTCGGCATGGGTGAGGGCGGTCTGCTGTCGGGCAGCCTCCTCGAGGACCTCTGGCTCGCGCCAGTGGGCCAGAACCAGGGGTGCGATGCGCGAGGCCCCGGCCAGGTCGCGGGAGTTGGAACCAGCATTTTCAGGGGAGCGTCCCGCTTCGAAGTTCTGAAGGGTTTTCTTACTGGCCATGTCGCGATACCCCTTGTAATCCTGGAACATTTCCTTCCAGCGTCGGGCAAAGTCCTGAAGCTCGAAGCCCTTGTTGGCGGCGACGGATTCCAGCAGCACCAGGGTCTGATCCCCGTAATGGGTGAAGTCTCCGGCTTGCTTTCCCTGGTGGTAGGAGCCTGGATCGGGAGCCAGCAGGGTCTTCACGGTGCCGTGGTCGGCCATGATTCTTTTGGGGTCGTAAATCCAATGCACGCCAAGGGACAGGGAGTCGGCGGCAAAGGAGGCCAGGGTCAACGCACGGGTCGTGTCGGACATGGGAGCACCTTGTGGTGTTCATGGAGCGCATTTACAAACGCGAACCGGTGGATGTGGAGCCGCATCAACTTCGTGTTATGCGGGGTGGTCCGTGCCGGAGAAGGGCCGACAGTACTCCGGGGTGCGGGCGAACAGGTCTTGTATCCGGCATGGCACATTTGTGACACGAGTTTGTCACCACCATTTAATACTAACGCAGAGTTTCTCAATGTATAGAGTAAAAAAGGGATGATGTCGCCAACCGGCTGAAGGCTGTACGCGATGACAGGTTCGACAGGCAGGTGTTTCGTATCGGGGGTGTACGGAAAACATAAGCTGGTCTGCGGATTTCATGTGCAGGCTCGCAGTTGGAAAGCCGAAGCGACCATGAAGACATGACAATGAGTTCACTAGCGCTGTACATTTGCTGGGGGGCCTTGCTGGCCTGTGTTCCGGCTGTTTTGGTCTGGATGTGGAGATTGCGTCGGCGCATGGACGCGGTGTGCCTGGACCTGGATATGGAATGTGGCAGGCGCATTCGCTCGGAAGGCGAGCTCGAGACCATTCTTTCCTCCCTCTCCAGCCTTGTGCTGGAACTGGACAACACAGGCAGGGTGCTTCGCCATATCCCGACCCGCTTCGAAGTGGAGCGGTTGGATCCCCAGGCCCTGGTGGGGCGGATGTTTTCGCTGGTGCTGCACCGCCCCTCCGCGGAACTCTTCGAGCGCTACGTCGAATACGTGGTGGAGCGCAGGAGTTGCGAAGAGATCGAATTCGACCTGGATATGGGCGAGCAGGTTACCTATCTTTCCACCATCTCCCCGCTCACGGACACGAGCCTGCTTCTGGTGGCCAGGGATGTCACCAAGCGCAAACGCTACGAGCAGGAGCTGTCGCGCCGCGTCTTTCTCGACACCATGACCGGCCTGCCCAACAGAGCCCTGTTCATGGACCGGCTGCAGCGGGCCATGGCGCGCGCCAACCGCAGGGACGGGCACCAGTTCGCGGTGCTCTACGTGAACCTGGACCGCTTCAAGATCATCAACGAGAGCCTCGGTCATTCAGTGGGAGACGCGGTCATCAAGGCCATGGGCAAGCGCATCGAGGGCTGCCTGCGCAAGGTGGACACGGTCTCGCGCTTTGTGGGCGACGAGTTCGTGCTGCTGCTGGACGAGGTGGAGGACAGGCACGAGGCCATGCGCGTGGCCGAACGTATCCGCGAGACCCTCACCAGGCCCTTCAGTGTGGCCAACAGCGAGGTGTATACCACCGCCAGCATGGGCATCGCCTACAGCGCCCCCCACTATGTGGAGGCCGAGGAACTGGTGCGGGATGCCCACGCCGCCATGCAGCGGGCTCGCGCGAAATGCCAGGGCGGCTGCAAGGTCTTTCACAACGAGATGCACGAGAGCTCCAGCGATTTCCTGAAGATGGAGGCCGAGATGCGCAAGGCTGTGGACCGGTTGCCCAAGATCCATGGCAATGGCGGCGGCCATAGCGCGGACAGCGGCTTCTTTCTCAATTACCAGCCCATCATCTCCCTTTCGCAGGGGCGCATCGTGGGTGTGGAGGCGTTGTTGCGCTGGAGTCACCCGGAAAAGGGCGTCGTTCCTCCTTCCCGATTCATCCCCTTGGCCGAGGAGACCGGCATGATTCTGCCACTGGGTGCCTGGGCCCTGGAGCAGGCCTGCCATAACCTGGTGGCGTTCCATGCAGCGCGGCACGGGCATGGGCTGCAGATGAGCGTGAACATTTCGGCCCGGCAACTGCAACAGGGAGTGTTGGCCGAGACCATCCGCGCGGCGCTTTCGCGCAGCGGCCTTGAGCCGCGCTACCTGCACCTGGAACTCACGGAGAGCATGGTCATGGACAACCCGGCCGAGGCCAGGGCGATTCTGCGCGAGCTCAAGGATATCGGGGTGAGCCTGGCCATTGACGACTTCGGCACCGGGTACTCCTCCCTTAGCTATCTCTACCAGTTTCCCTTTGACCTGCTGAAGGTGGATCGCAGTTTTGTGAGCCGCATCAACGAGCAGGACGGGAAACACTCCCGAATAGTGGAGGCGATAGTGGCCATGGCCGGCAGCCTGGAGATGCAAGTGGTGGCCGAGGGGGTGGAGACCTCGTTTCAGCGGTGGCGGTTGCAGGATCTGGGGTGCGAATTGGCACAGGGGTTTCATTTTGCCAAACCCATGGACCGGGTTGAGCTCGAGAGCATGCTCTCCGGAGCGGAATCACTCATGGAGGCATTGGAGGTTCATGCCGAGGGGCTGGGAAGCCTGCCCGTGGAAACAACTGAGACTGAGCAGTGAGCTGGGCCGTGCGTGGATTGTTCGCGGAGAGGAACCTCCGGAGCCAGAATTCGGGCAACGTGTACAAGGATGCGAATGCAGGCGGTGATAAACATCAAACTGCGGCGGGAGCTCATGTGAAGCCGAACCTGGAAAGTCGGGCGTCCGCCAAGTGTGGATCGTTCTATAATGGGATCCGCTGAATTCATGTACATGAATTCAGCGGAGGATTGTGCACGGAACAAAGCCGTTTTCGGTTGGCCTGCGGCGCCCTGGATGTCGCGTGTTGTGTGGTCCGCGTAGGGTGTGGGCACCTGCGGGCGCGTATCAGTCGAAGATCTTGTCGATTTTCTGCTTCAGCGTATCCGCGGTGAACGGCTTGACGATATAGTTCGAAACCTTGGCTTGCACGGCTTCGATGATATTCTCCTGTTGGGCTTCAGCGGTGACCATCAGGAAGGGCATGTCGGCGAACTCCTCGCTTGCGCGCACCTTGCGCAGCAGATCGATACCGGTCATCTGCGGCATGTTCCAGTCGGAGATGACGAAATCGATGCCACCCTTGTTGATCACTTCCCACGCGGTCGTGCCGTCGTCGGCCTCCTCGATGTTGTTGAAGCCCAGCTGACGGAGGATGTTTTTGATGATCCTGCGCATGGTTGAGAAATCGTCCACGACAAGAAGGCGCATATTGGTGTCGAAAGCCATGATAATGTGTCCCCTCTTTCCTTACCTATTGGAGAATTTTCCTGATTTTGAGTTGAAAAACTTCTTTTGTAAATGGTTTGATGATAAAATTGTTGACTCCGGCCTTTTTTGCGAGCTGAGCCTGTGATTTCGCAGCCTCGGTGCTGGCCATGACAATTGGCGTCCTGAGCCCGTCCTGGGCCTCCAGGGCGCGGGCCTTGGTGGTGAACTCTATGCCGTCCATGACGGGCATGTTCATGTCCACCACGTAGAGGTCGAAATGCTCCCCTTGTTCCAGAAGATCCAGCGCCTCGCGTCCGTTTTCCGCGGTCACTACCTCGTGCCCCATGGATGAACAGGCCTGGATGTAGAAATTTCGCATGGCGGTGGAGTCATCCACGGCAAGAATGCGGATGCCGGTGGTGGAGACACGGTTGCCCTGGGCGTCCTCCAGGCGGGCGGCCTCTTCCTCGAAGCCCTTCTCGCGCAGGGCGTTCGCAAAGGCCTGGAGCATGGCGGTATCGCCTGCTGCCTGGGTCTCGAGTGCCTCCAGGGTGGATTGCAGCTTGCCTCGCATGGTGCCTTGGTAGTTTTCCTCGCGCGCCTTCTGGAGCAATGCCACGAACACCTTCACGGCGCGGGCCATGAGCAGGGTCTCGAGGATCAGTTCCACCTGCCGGATGTGCTCGCCGCCCTTGTCCGCGGTCTCCAGGAACTCCTCGGCCAGTGCCTTGAGCGCGGTGTCGGCGGCCTGGGTTTCCAGGCCGTTGATGATGGCCGAGACGAGCAGGGCGTCCTGCTCGATGAACACCGCGTCCTTGAGAAACACCAGGCTCTTGATGCTCTTGCAGTTGCCCAGGGCCTCGTAGGCGGCGAAGCGTTCGTTGACGTCTTGCAGCAGGTTGTCGTCAAGAGCCTGTACCAGGCAGTCTCCCGCCTCCTTGCCGCCGATGAACCCCAGCACGTTGGAGGCCATGATACGCTGGTCCGCGTCCTGGGCCCGCTTCAGGGCCGTGCAGAGGTGCGAGACGGAGCGCGCGCCTATCTCCACCAGGGCGTGATGGATGATGCGGCGGGCTGTGGGATTCAGATGATGCAGCTTGGAGGCCAGGTACTCCAGGGCCTTGTCGTCGCCCAGGGCGGCCATGGCGTCGATGGCGCGCCAGGTGGTCACGTCGCACTGCTCGAAACGATCGGGCTCCTCATTGGAGTCGATGAAGCCCTGGAAAATTTCTTGTGAGCCCATGTCCTTGAGCAGCCCAAGGTATTCGATGCACAGGGCCGCGATGAAGTCGTCCCCGGCGGTGACATGCTTGCGGAAGAGCTGCACAGCCGCGTCGTCGCCTATGCGCCCCAGCGCGAAGAGTACCTCGTACAAGGTCTCGGGGTCGTCGGTCCACTCGTCGGCCAGCCGCATCAGGGAGGGTACGGCTTTTTTCAGTCGGGTGTCGCCGGCGATTCCTGTGGCATACTGGGCCACATGGCGGTCAGCCGAATCCAGCGCCTGAAGCAGGGCGTTTTCGTTGTTGGCCAGCAGCGCGCGCAGAGTATTGCGAAGCATGGCGTCGACAGCGGCATCCCCCACCGGTTCCCTGTACAAGGCAAGCAGGTCCGGGATGGCGCTCGCGTCCTTGGAACGTTCAAGCTCGCTAAGCGCAGCTATCTGCTCCATGAAAGATTTGTCTCGAAAACCGTCCAAGCCGCTCATTGAGTTGTCCTGGGTGTTTTCCAGCCCTGGGGGCAGGTGCTATTCAAAAGCGAATTCAACAAAAAAATCACCATGTTCTGTTGAAAATGGGATGGCGATGACCGGCTCCTTGGTAACGTGCGTGATGGTATGGTTGTCGCCCATGATCACGGATGGCGTGGAACCGGCGAAGTGCATGCCCAATTCCGACAACCCCGCGCGGGCCTGGCCGGAGATCATGTTGGTGATTTCGCCGACAGCGTCCTTCACGTCCTGGACAATATCCTGGACATCGTCGCCGAGCATTGATTTGACCAGGGCGATGGCGCATTTCTTGGTGAAGGACACGGAAATGCTGCCATTCTTGTCGCCGGTTATGCCGATGACGGCAGACACGTCACCACTGGCTGTATTGTCCCTTTTGATGAAAGGCTTGCCGGGTTTTGGTTCGATCATGGCCATGGTGGAGAGTACACTGATAGTCGCCTTGATGAACGGTTTCGCAATCTCCACGCCGCTTGGTGTCGCCATTGCGGATACTCCTTTCTCGAGGTGCGTTCGTACGGTTGCGGTTGTTCCGCAAAAAACGGGTTGATACAAGGTTCATGGGCACAACCTTTACATTTCATACAATCGGAAGGCCCTGTATGTCCAGTATGAATCCGAAAAACCGCAAGCCGTTGAGTGGCGTCCAATGAGTATGTCCGGGGAGTGGAGATGGTGAATGTGCGCGGCGTCGGATGAAGGCAAGAGCCCGGAAAAAAGTATCACACTTCGCCGGTCTGTAAAGTGAATGTGAATGTGCTTCCCATGCCGGGGGCGCTCTCGGCGTGAATTGTCCCGCCATGCTGTGTGACGATTTCACGGCAGATGGCCAGGCCCAGGCCGGTACCCTTTGGTTTGTCCGTCAGGGTTTCCCGTGTCTGCCGGTACTTCTCGAAGATGGCCTCCAGATCCTCCGGGGCTATGCCGCTGCCGGTGTCCTGCACGCTGATCCGAATGATGCCGGGCTCCTCGTCGCTGGTCCGGGCCATGACGCGGACCTCGCCACTGTCAGTGAACTTGCGGGCGTTGGCGATGAGGTTCACCAGTACCTGGATCACGCTCTTCTTGTCGCAGCGCACCTCGGGCAGATCCTTCTGGATATCCAGTTCGAGGCGCACCGGCCCCTCCATGAAAAAGGTCGAGGTCACGTTGGCGGTCTGGCGGATCAGCGGTTCCAGGGAGCAGGACTCCATGGTGAAACTGTATTTCCTGGCCTCGAGCTTGGCGAGGTCCAGCACGTCGCTGATCAGCTGGATAAGGCGTTCGCTTTCCAGGGTTATGATCTCGAGATTCCGGGAGATGCGCTCCCCCCGGCGTTGCAGGTCGGGGGGCGTTCCCTGTCTGGCCTTGAGGAGCTTGTTGAAGTCCTTGCCAATGAGCTTGGTGAAGCCGAGCACCGAGGTCATGGGGGTGCGCAGTTCGTGGGAGACCACGGAGACGAAGTCGCTCATGATCCGGCTGGCGTCCTCGGCCATGCGTTTGGCCTTGAGCAGCGTCTCCTCCACCTGCTTGCGCTGCGTGATGTCGGTGAGCATGGAGAGCGAGGCGAGCTCGCCTTCCCAGGTGATGGTCACCGCGGCGTTGTCCACCCAGATGATCTCTCCCATGCTGTTGCACAGTCTGAAGGAATACCGCGAGGGCGCCTCCTCCCCGCGGATGCGTTTCATGTAATACTCCGCGACCCTGGCGCGGTCCTCCGGGTGCACGAAGTCGATGAAGGGGCGGTTCGCCACCTCCTCGGGCATGATGCCGGACAGCCGCATCATGGCCGGGTTGTGATAGCGCAGGGAGTTGCCCTGGAGCACGACAATGCCCTCGGCCGCGTTCTCCAGCAGCAGGCGGTGTTTCTCCTCGCTCTCGCGCAGGGCCTTTTCGACCTTGGAGCGCTCCTCGTTTTCCCGCTGCAGGGCGGCGTTGGTCAGGGAGAGTTCCCTGGTGCGGTCCTCCACCAGGCGCTCGAGGTTGTCCCGGTAGGACTGCAGCTTGAGTTCCGCCACTGTCCGTTCCGTGATGTCCCGGGCCTCGGCGATGAGGTGGGTGATGACGCCGCCGGGATTGCGCATGGGCTTGAGGGAGAAGTCCACGGCCAGAAACTCCCCGCTGTCGTTCACATGCTGGACCTCGTATCGGATGAACTCGCCCTGCGCGGCCATGTCCACCGCGCCCTTGACTCGATTAATGGCGGACTCGTTGCGCGACCACCAGGAGACGTTCCAGAGCGGTTTGCCCCGGAGTTCCTGCGGGTTCTGGCCGCTTTTGTCCAGCGCCGCCCGGTTCACTTCCTGGATGGTGCCGCTGGTGTCGAGAATTGCGGAAAACTGGAAGGTGTTGTCGAACACGGCTTGGAATTTGTTCTCGCTCTCCATGAGTTCATCCACCGCCCGTCCCACGCGGCGCCGGAGCTGGTAGTTCCAGAGGCTCGTCAGGACGAGGGGGAGCAGGGCTAACAGCGCCGCGGAGATGGCGGGGATCCAAGGAAACTTGTGCTCCAGGAGCACATCGGTCCATGCAACGAGTATGTTCGAGATGTGATCCCTGGGGATCCGGGACATGCCCTGATTCAAGGTAGCCAGTAGGGCCGCGTTGTCTTTGTGAACGGCCGCCCGGATTGACGAGGTGTACAACGGTGTGTCCGAATGGCTGAAAACATGCCCGGCGTCCTCCCTGGCCAGGAAGAAGGAGGCCACCGGCGTGTCGGCCACAAAGACCCGTATCTCACCCTTCAAGGCCGAGTGGATCATCTGGTGGTAGGAGTCGTACAAGCGCAGGCGAGCTTCGGGCAGGGCGTTGCGCAGAAAGCTTTCGGCCGCGTCCCCGCGTTGCACTCCGATGGTGTATTCCCTGATGTCGTTGACTGTGCGCAGCGGCTTCAGGCTCTTGTGAAAAAAGACGTGGGTGGGCAGCTCGAAGAAGTCCGTGGTAAAGGCGAAATCCTGTTCCCGGGAAGGGGTGGCGAACAGTGCTCCCACCATGTCTGCTCGGCCCTGCCGCACATCGTCAAGGGCCTCGTTCCAATCCTTGCACTGGAACTTGACCTCAATGCCCGTGGTCTTGGACCACTTGCGCCAATAATCGATGAAAATACCGTCCGGAACGCCGTCCGAGTTCAGGAATTCAAAGGGCGGATAGCTTTTGTCGCAGGCGATGATTATGGGCCCGCCCCGGCTGGCGGACAGACCTGGTTGGTTGGTGATCGTGAGGATGAGGAGCGCGACGAGCATCAAGCCGGCGCAGAGCCGGGCAATGAATGGAATTGGTCGTCTTGTCATCTTTGATTGCTGAAGAGAGTTCTCCATTCCCCCATAATAGTAAGGTTCACCGAATATCTTATCAGAATGATGGGTGAAAGAAAATAGCATATTGCCAGAGCGAAAGCAGAGCGGGGGAAGATCGGTTCCATTACGCCCGGGCGACCCGGTACCGCCGTATTCTTTTGTTCGTGAAACTCGGTATGCCGAGAACAACACGCCTTTGCGAATATCCTCCGGAAAGTGGCTGATCGCCGGGAATGCGCGGGGCGCCATGCCTTGATCAAGCTGTTGACATCTGGTAGTTCCTGAGGGTCGGGCCGAGGTCGATAGGCGGCTCGGGACGTTTGTCGGCGTCCGCATACATGAGGCGCTTTCAATACATCAACTACTAATGAGGGAGTAGAGTGAACATGGTCAAGAAGATTGCAGGCGTTCTACTTGGTATCGCCCTTGTGACGGTCCTTGTCTGCGGCTCCGCCCTGGCCCAGGAGAAGGTCTACACCAATGGCATCGACTTCGGATTCCCCCCCTTCGGCTTTGTGGACAAGGACGGCAAGCCAGCCGGCTTCGATGTCGAGTCCATGAACTGGATCGCCGCGAAGATGGGCTTCAAGATCAAGCATCAGCCCATGGACTGGGACGGCATCATCCCCGCCCTGACCTCCGGCAAGATCGATCTCATCGCCTCCGGCATGAGTGCCACCGCCGAGCGCGCCAAGATCGTCAACTTCACCATCCCCTACTATCAGGTGACCCAGGTCATGGTGGTGAATGAAGGCGTCGAGATCAACATCGAGGATATGCTCAAGGGTGGCAAAAAGATCGGCGTGCAACGCGGCACCGTGACCAACAAGCTGCTGGAGACCCTGAAGGCCGAGCATCCCGAATACAATTTCGAGATCGTGCTCTACGATTCCACCGACCTGTCCCTGCAGGACCTGCCCATCGGCCGTATCGACGGTTCCGGCATGGACAGCTCCATTGCCTATGAAGTCATGAAGGACAAGCCCTTCAAGATCGCCGGCACCTTCCAGGCTCCGCCCGAGGACTACTCCTACGCCGTGCGCAAGGAGGACAAGGAACTGCTCGAGACCCTGAACAAGGGCCTGGAGCTGCTCATGGCCGATCCTCATTGGAAGGAGCTGAAGGCCAAGTACGACATTCCCTAAGCGGAATGTGACCATCGATTAGAGACCCGTGATTCCCGGAAGGTTCCTGGACGCCTGGCGCGGCCGGAACCTTCCGGGTGTTTTGAGCCCCTGTCCGGGGGCCGCAAAACCGGACAAGAGACCGGAGCATCCGGCGCTCTGCCCATCCCCGCATCAACGGAGAAAGAACGTGGAAAAGGCCTTGACGGCCATCATAGACGCCATGCCCTACATGATGAGCGGCATCTGGTACACTGCGGCCCTCATCATCGGCGCCATGGGCCTCGGGTTGCTCCTGGGCATCCCCCTGGCAGTGGGGCAGGTCTACGGCGCAAGACCCCTGCGCCATGCCGCCGGCACCTATGTATGGATATTCAGGGGCGTGCCCATTCTGGTGCAACTCTACCTGTTTTACTTCGGCATCCTGGCGTATCTCGGGAAGTTCAAAATTTTCGCGGCCATTCACATCGACAGTGCCTTTGCCGCCGCCGTGCTCGTGCTGGGGCTCACCAGCGCGGCCTATCAGTCGCAGATCTTTCGCGGCGCCATCCAGTCCCTGCCCGCCGGACAGCTCAAGGCGGCCAGAGCCCTGGGAATGAGCGACTTCACGGCCATCACCACCATCGTCCTGCCCCAGGCTCTGAGACTCTCCATTCCTGCCTGGTCCAACGAATACTCCATCCTGCTCAAGGACTCGGCCCTGGCCTATGTCATCGGTGTGCTGGAGATCATGTCCAGGACCCGCTCAGTGGCAGCCACCACCCATCAACCCCTGCCCCTGGCCCTGTTCGCCGGTGTGATCTTCTTCGTTCTCACCTGGCTGGGCGTCAAGGGACTCAAAACACTCGAGGGTAAGGTCCGCATCCCGGGCTACTCCCAGTAAAGGCCTCGCCACATGCCGCAGAATTCCGCCATCCTGCACGTGGAGGACATCCACAAGAGCCTCGGGGGACAGGAAGTCCTCAAAGGCGCCACCATGTCCCTGAAAAAGGGTGACCTCAAAGTCCTCATCGGCCCCTCGGGCGGGGGCAAGAGCACCTTCCTGCAGTGCATCAATTTCCTGCTTTTGCCGGACAGCGGCCGCGTCTGGCTCGAAGGCGACGAGGTGCGCCCCAAGAGCAAGAGGGACCTCTACCTGTTTCGTCAGCAGGTGGGCATGATATTCCAGGACTTCAACCTGTTCGACCATCTCGACGCCCTGGATAACGTGCGCATCGCCCTGGTCAAGGTGAAGAAGATGTCCAAGAGGGACGCCACCGAGCGCGCCATGGCCGAACTTTCCCGCGTGGGCCTGGCCGACAAGGCCGGGAACTACCCGGCGCAACTCTCCGGGGGGCAGAAGCAGCGTGTGTCCGTTGCCCGCGCCCTGGCCATGGATCCCAAAATCATGCTTTTGGACGAACCCACCAGCGCCCTGGATCCCGAACTCATCGGCGAGGTGCTCACCGTCATCCGCGACCTGGCCACAGCCGGCATGACCATGGTCATGGCCACGCACCAGATCAGCTTCTCCTCCGCCCTGGCGGACGAGTTCCTGTTCATGGAAGCGGGGCGCATCGTGGAGCGGGGCACCCCCGCGGACCTGCTCTGCAAGGACGCCGGAAGCCGGACCCAGGCCTTCTGCTCCAAGATTAGCGAGCTGGCCGGAGAGGGCGCGGCATGAGCGAAATGGTCGAGTTCATCACCCAGCATGTGATGCCGGGGCTCAATCACGGGCTCTGGACCTCGGTCCAGCTGATCGTTCCCTCCGCCCTCTTCGGGATGACCCTGGGTATCATCGTGGGAGCCGTGCGCGTGTATGCGCCGCGTTGGGTGGTGCGCATCACGGAAGCCTATGTGGCCGTGTTCCGAGGCACCCCCCTGGTGGTGCAGCTGTTTTTCTGGTACTTCGCGCTCCCCTATGCCTCCATCTTCGGATTCCGCATCGTCATGGGTCCCATGACCTCGGCCATCGTGGGCTTCACTCTGTGCAGCGCCGCCTACCAGTCCGAGTACATCCGCGGGGGGCTGCGCTCCATCAAGGTGGGGCAGCTCAAGGCCGCCCAGGCCCTGGGCATGTCGCCCTTCACCGCCGTGCGCAACGTGATCCTGCCCCAGGCCTTCCGGCGTGCGCTGCCCGGCTGCGGCAATGAGATCATCTACCTCATCAAGTACTCCTCCCTGGCCTCCATCATCACGGTCAACGAGCTCACCGGCGTGGGGCGCTCCATCGCCAAAGCCACCTGGAAGAATACCGAGGTCTACTCCGTGGTGGGGCTCTACTACCTGGCCCTGGTCACCATCGCCACCCTGCTCCTCCACTATGTGGAGAAGCGGCTAAGCATTCCGGGCTTTGAAAGCAAACGCAGCTGAGCTCGTCCTCTGGGGCGGGCCTCAAAACAGGGGCGTCCATGTCCTATACTTCCATCACGGAATCCATCCTCGCCGACCTGCGCGAAATTTTCGGCGCTGACAACGTCCTGACCCGGGACATCGATCACCTGGGGCGGGACGAGGGCGGGCACGTGCGCCTGCCCGAGGCCGCCGTGTTCGCCACCTCGGCCCAACAGATCCAGCAGCTCCTGGTCCTGGCCAACCATCTGGGGTTCCCGGTCACCCCCCGAGGCACCGGAACGGGCCTTGCCGGGGGCGCCTGCCCCGAGCACGGCGGTGTGGTGCTCTGCATGGAGCGCATGAACCGCATCCTGCGCATCGACACGGACAATATGTACGCTGAGGTCGAACCCGGCGTGCTCACCAGGCAGCTCCGCGACGCCGCGGCCACCAGGGGGCTGTTCTACCCCCCGGACCCGGCCAGCCTGGACACCAGCAGCATCGGCGGCAACGCGGCCACCAACGCCGGTGGCCCGGCCTGCGTAAAGTACGGCACCACCCGCGACTACGTGCTCGGACTGGAGGCCGTGCTGCCCAGCGGCGAGCTCCTCCAGGCCGGAGTGCGCACCCGCAAGGGTGTAGTGGGGTACGACCTCACGCATCTGCTCGTGGGGTCCGAAGGCACCCTGGGGGTCATCACCAAGCTTCTGCTCAAGCTCGTTCCGCTCCCCCCGGCGGTGGCCACCATGGCCGCCGTGTTCACGGACATGCACCAGGCCATGCGCTGCGTGACCCAGGTTCTGGTCAGGGGGCATCTGCCCTCGGCCATCGAATTCCTGGACCGCTCCTGTCTGGAGCTGGTGGGCGATCTGCTGCCCTTTGACGTGGGGGGGGAGGCTGGAGCCATGCTGCTCATCGAGGCCGACGGCCCCGAGTCCCAGATCCAGGCCGACATCCAGGCCATGGGGGTGATATGCAGGGAGCTCGGCGCACTGGCCCTGCTGCCGGCCAAGGACGAGGAACAAAGGCAACAGCTCTGGCACGTGCGGCGCCAGGTTTCTGTGCGCATCCACGAGCGGTACGCGGTCTACGTGCCCGAGGACGTGGTGGTGCCCATCGGCCGTATCGCCGCCCTGGTGGAGCAGTTGCCCGGTATCGAGCGCGTCCACAACATGAACATCTACGCCTTTGGCCACGCCGGGGACGGGAACATTCATCTCAACCTCACCGCCGACGATCCGGCCGCCGCCCCCCATGTGGAGCGGGCAGTGCAGGAGTGCCTGGACCTGGTCATGAGCCTTGGTGGCACCATCTCCGGAGAGCATGGCATCGGGCTGGCAAAGAAACGCTTCCTGCCCATGGAAATCGCCCCACACAGCGTGCGCCTGCAACGCTCCATCAAAAATCTCTTCGACCCCAACGAGATCCTGAATCCCGGGAAGGTTTTCAAATGATGTATGCTAGAGCATTTCAACTTTGAAAAAGTTCACATACTCTGCAAGGATCTGCCTGCAAATCCTTGCCGCGGAATGCTTGTAGGCTGGCTTTGCCAGCCGTTGAACAAGCATTTCAAGCGTAAAGTGCTCTAAAAGGTACCCGGCTTGATTTCCAGCAGGTGCTATCAGCCGGAATGCGCGTCTCGGTAAAGTTTTTCCAGCTCTTCCAGACTGCGGCTTTGCAGGTTGAGTTTGCCGGGAATTTGCTCCCAGCGGTAAACGCTGGCAGGGGTTACGCCCAGCACGCCGGCGAACTCCGCCACGGTTAGCCCCAAGCGGGTACGCAAGGCCATGATGTTCCGGCCGGTGGGCACAAAGGGTCTGCCTTTGCGGGGAGCTTTTGTTTTCTTGTTGGTGGCAGCCGTGCCGCGGTGGTTTTCCCTGGTTTTGGACGTGGGCTCTGTCTTGACCTTGTGTGTTATGTCTTTTTTTCGGAGGGCATCGGAGAGGGGCGCCGTCTCGAACTCAATGCCGAAAATGTCGCCCAGGGCGGCATCTTCCAGGGAATCTTCCCGTTGTTCCGGGGGCTCAGGAAGGGATACAGCAGTGGTGATGAGTTCCTGCGGGTCCACCTGGCGTAAAAGAAAGAGCAGGGCCGGATCGCTGTCCAGGCGGCAGCCCACTCCATAGAGTACGGCGGCCACATGTTTGCACATAGTGGCCCAGTCCGGGCAGCTGCAACTGAGGCTGATCTCCCCGGGAAGGGGAAATAACCCCTCTTTGCGGGCCGTGACCACGGCCATGACCTCGTTGGAAAGGCGTCCTTGCAGAAGTTCGATAACCGAGCCGATTTGGCCCTGGCAACGCTCTTTTATGCTCTCCCAGTTGCTGTTGGTCAGCCTGGCGATGTCCACAACCACGCGGTAGAGCTCGGTGCCGCTGACCATGGCCTCGATGCGGCCGGGGTTGATATCCATGTGGCAGACGGAACCGTTTCGCACGTAGGAACGCCCCCGTGGCAGACGGTTGGAGTAATCGGAAAAGGACTCCAGGTGGTCGCACCAGCCCTTGCCCCAAAAGCTCTTGGCGATGCAGCGCCCCTGCGTGGCTACGGGTTGAATGTCCACTCCCTTTTTTCGGAGCTTGTCCATTTCCTTTTGCGCCCTGGCCTGTCGTTGCGCCACCGATACATACGGCTGCCAGTTCCATTGACTCATGCTTTTCCCTCTTACGCCTGCTCAATCCGGCAAAGCGGTTGTCAGATCCAGTCTTACCAGCCGCATCAGCTCGGCATCGGGCAGCTCCGTGAGCTTCACCTCGCCCGCGCCTGAAAGCAGCCCTTCGGCCAGCTCCCTTTTATCATTGATCAGTTCGTCGATACGCTCTTCGATGGTACCTCGGGTCACGAACTTATGGACCAGCACGTTGCGGCTTTGTCCTATGCGGAAGGCCCTGTCCGTGGCCTGGTTCTCCACCGCGGGATTCCACCAGCGGTCGAAGTGGATGACATGGGACGCGGCAGTGAGATTCAGCCCCGTGCCCCCTGCCTTGAGGGAAAGCACAAAGAATGGCGGGCCATCCTCCCGCTGGAATTCTTGCACCATGTCCTGCCGTCGCCCCACAGGCGTGCCGCCGTGTAAAACGAGACCCGGCCTGCCGAAAAGCGTTTCCAGGTAGTCCGCAAGGGGTGCTATGATTTCGCGGAATTGGGTGAAGACCAGGACCCGTTCCTGCCGGGAGGCCAACTCCTCACAAAGATCTGCGAGCTGGATGAACTTGCCCCCCTTTTTCGGAGCATAATCCCCGTCACCGGTGAACTGGCCGGGGTGGTTGCAGATCTGTTTGAGCCGCAGCAGGGTTTGCAGTACCAATCCTCGCCGGGCCATGGTGTCTTCCGTTGTTTTCAGGGCTTGTTCCAGATTGTTGACCACCTTCTGGTAGAGCTTGGCTTGCGGTTTGGTGAGAAAGCAATAACGCAGAGACTCGGTCTTGTCCGGCAGGTCCGTGATGATGCTTTTGTCGGTCTTGAGCCGCCGCAAAATGTACGGCGCCACCAGGCGGCGAAGGGGCGCATAGGGGTCGTTGGTGCGCGCTTCCAGGTCCTTGACGAAACGCTTGAATTTGGATGCAGCGCCCAGGAGTCCAGGATTGAGGAAATCGAAAAGAGACCAGAGATCCCCCAGACGGTTTTCCACCGGAGTTCCCGTGAGCGCCACCCTGGCCTGCGCCGTGAGCTTTTTTGCCGCCTTGCTTTGAGCCGTGGTGTGGTTCTTGATGGCCTGGGCCTCGTCAAGAATAACCAGCGGCCAGTTCTGTTCGGCCAGCCACTCCTGCCGCGCCAGCATGGCATAGGTGGTCACCGCCACATCACAGGATTTTCGCAGGCCCTCCGGCTTGGTGGCCAGGGCTTCCAACTCCTGGCGGGGTGTTTCCGAGGGGTGGATGAAAAAGAGCCGCAGCTCCGGGGCAAAACGATCCACTTCGGCCCGCCAGTTGCCCATGAGAGAGGCAGGAAGCACCAGCAATGCTGGACCCTGCCCGGTGGCCTTGAGATGCTGCAACAGAGCCAGCACTTGCAGGGTTTTCCCCAGGCCCATGTCGTCGGCCAGACAGGCACCCAGGCCCAGTGACGTCAGAAATTGCAGCCAGGCCGCGCCCTCACGTTGATAGGGGCGCAAGCAGCCGACCAGGGGGGTATCGGGCAAGGGCAAAGCGCCGGGGTTCCGCAGCCGTGCCAGCAGCTCCCGTAGCGCCGGCCCCGCGGTGACCTGCGCCCATTGCCTCAGTTCTTCCTTCTCTGCCCCTTCCTGCAAATCCTGGGTAGTGCCAGCCAACAACCGCATGCCCTGGATGAAGGACAGTTCGTCATCCACGAATTGTTGCTCCAGGCTTTCCCAGTGCTCCAAGGCCTGTTGCAGGCGTTCGGAGTCCACTTCGACCCACTGCCCCTTGAAGAGAACCAGACCTTCCTGAGCCGACAACAGGGACTGCAGTTCCTCCCTGGTCAGCGGAGTGTCGCCCAAGGCCGCCTGTACCTGGAAATCCAACATGGCCTCCACGCCAAGCCCGTTCCGTGTGCTGCCGATGACAGCCTGTACCTTCGGCCTGGGGCGTTTTTTCCACCAGTCAGGAAGCCGTACGGCCAGGCCGCTTTCTTCAAGGAGCTGCGCTGAGCGCAAGAATTCATATGCGTGGGGAACGTCCCAGGCCATGGGGCGGTAGATATCGCCATTTTCAACAAGCCGTTGCACCCATGGGCAGCGCTTGGCCGCCTCCTGCACCGGCAACAGCAGCTTCAAGAGCGCCTGCTTGTTTTTGGTGCCGGCATAAAGTTCCAGGGCCTGCCGCATGGGCAGGTGTTTTACCTGCCCTTCAGCGCCCATACTTGTGCTGAAGCTGGCCATGAAGGCAAAGGGCCGCTGTGGGTCGGCCTTGTTTTCCGCCAGGTGGAAGGTAACGCGCCCCACCTGGTTCCATCGTGACGCCCGTTTGCGCAGGAATTGCTCCAGACCGCCGTCAGCCTGTGTCGTGGTTTTGATCCATTGCCCCAGATCGGTCCAGATTCTGATAATGACTTGAGAGGAAAGGTATTCGCCCCCAGCCATGGGGGGCGCGCTCTCAGTCCATTGTTGCAATATTTGAGGTTCCGGGGGGGGGAGTGCCGGATCGGGTTGCGAGTCTGTGGGGATGTGGCAGAGACGGGTCAGGTATTCGGCGGTAAGCCGGCCCCAGAAACGCATGGTCGAAGAATGGGCTGTGGCACCATTCTGGGTGGCCAGTGAAAAGAGCCCCTCGCGCCAGTCCGATTCCCAGGCCGATTCAAAAGGCGCGAATATCCGCCCCTGTTTCGACGTTCTCGCTGAGTCGGAGATCAGAGCCAGACGTCCTCCAGGTGTCAGCTGGATGTCGAACATCATAAGCGCTCTTGCGTGTTGGTGTTTGTGCAATGGCAATCGGTCATGGGCATACCTTTTATGCAGCTTGTCATCCTTTGGCAATGTGGCTTTCAATGAAGAACTTATGCCGCAAGAAGCCAGTATTTTATGAATTGGAGTGGTCTGCAAGGGCTTCGCCGGGTAGCCGCAAATGATATGAAGACATGGTATTTTCGAATGAAATTCCGAGTAGTTGAATGAAAATGTGTAGGAAGATCACCATGCAGAACGCGTAGTTATTTTTCCCCGAGGCGAAGAAGTCCCAGGCTGTGGCAGCAGAGCAGATAGCCCGCGGCCAATACAGGGATGAGGGCCAGGGAGAGTGTGGTCCGGTGATCGGGAAAGGCTTGCGGCAGGTGGAGGGCCAGCAGGTAGATCAGCAGGCTCAGTAGAGGTGGTGCAAGAAGACAGTGCAGGCGATTCTTACGCACAGGGGGCAGGTGTTTCCGGAACGCGGCAAGCAGGCACAGTGCGTTGACGCCGCAGGCCAGGGACACGTCCAGGGCCAGGCCCGCGTGCCCCATGCTATGCATCAGCCAGGGTGCGCAGCCAAGGAACAGCAGCAGCCCCAGGGCGGCGCTCCACACGGTTGATTTTGAGGCGTTCCGGGCGTGTGCCGCTGCCATCAGGGGCTTGAGCAGGGCAAAGGCCGGCAGCCCAAGGCTGAAGGCGCGCAATGCGTCGGCGGTGGCGCGCACGTCCTCGGCGGTATATGCGCCGTGCCCGAAAAGCAGCTTTACGATGGCCGGAGCCAGGGCGGCGAGTCCGGCGGCAGCGGGTAGGCTCAGCACCAAAGTCAGGCCCAGGGCATCGTTGAAAAGCCGGTCGAAGCGCTCCCTGTGGGCTTCGGCGCTGTGCCTTGCCAGTTCGGGGAGCGCGGCGGTACTCACGGCCACGGCGAACACGCCCAGGGGAAACTGGACAAGCCGGTCCGAGAAATAGAGCCAGGACACACTGCCTGGCGCGAGCCAAGTGGCGGCCAGGGTGGCGGCCAGGATGGTGATCTGGAACAGGGACGCGCCAAAGATGGTGGGCGCGATGGCGAGCCCAAGGCGCCTGATCTCGGGATCTCGCCAGCGCCAGTTCCCGTGCCAGCGAAAGCCCGAACCGTGCAGGAAGGGCAGTTGGGAGAGCAACTGCAGCCCTCCGGCCAGGGTCACGCCCCAGGCCAGAGCCAGTGCCACGAGGGGGGCGCGTCCGGTCATGGGGGCGAACCACCAGGCGGCCAGAGCCACGGCGATGAGAGTGAGGTTCAGGATCACCGGAGCCAGGGCGGGCGCCAGGAATCGCCTGGTGCTGTTGAGCATGGCCATACAGATGGACGCCAGCAGCACGAACAGGGCATAGGGCGTACAGATGCGGACCAGTTTCACGGTGGCGGCCCATTGCTCCGGTTCCTGCCGGAATCCCGGGGCCAGGAGCTTCACGAATAATCCCGGAAAGAGCAGCACCAGCAGACAGGCGCCGCCGAGCAGGCAGAAGGCCCAGGCCGAGGTGCTCCTGATCAGGGCGGCGGCGCGTTGCTCGTCGTGGCGCTCCCGCAGGTGTGCCAGACGGGGCACCAGTGCCAGGTTCATGGTACCTTCGGAAAACAGGCGCCGCACAAGGTTGGGAGTACGGAAGGCCACGAAAAAGGCGTCCGCCCATGGCCCCGCCCCGAGCAGGGTGGCGAAGCAGAGATCCCGCACATAGCCCAGCACACGGCTGGCCAGGGTGAGCCCGGAGATCAGGGCGGTGTCGGCGGCGAGCCGCCCGGAAGGGGAGCGTTCCGTGTTCATGAGCTTGTTTTCCGAACAAATCCGGATTTACACAATCAGAATGGCCTTGCGGAGTGGATCAAGGCGCGGTGCGTTGGTGCAGCATACACTTCATGGGGGCGATGTGAACAGCGGATGACCGGAGGCAGGCGCGCGGCCTGATGACGTGTTGCTTTGCCAGCCGTTGAACAAGCATTTCAAGCGTAGAGTTCTCTAGTAGCCGAGCACGGCGTCCTGCCTCCCATAGGAGCGGATGAAGTCGTAGCATTTTCCCCGTGCCAGCGGCTTGCTGAAGTAGTACCCCTGGAAGATGTGGAAGCCCAGGTTATTGAATTTTTCGCATTGCACAAGGGTTTCCACGCCCTCCACTATGGTGCGCAGGTTCATGCCCTGGCTCAGGCTCAGGATGCTCTTGACGATGTGGTCGTTGACTCCGTTGTTGGTCTCCTCGGTGAGGGATTTGTCCAGCTTTATGGTGTCAATGGGAAATTCCTTGAGATACCGGAGCGACGTGTGCCCCATACCAAAGTCGTCGATGGCCACTTTCAGGCCGAGTTCCCTGAATTTGAACAGCGTCTCGTAGGTCGCGCCGTTGGGAGTGGCGGCCACGGACTCGGTGATTTCAACTTCCAGGTGGTGAGCAGGGAGGCCGGTGGTGTGGAGGGTTTCCAGAAAGTAGTCCACCAGCTTGGGATTCTCCAGTTGCCTGGCCGAGAGGTTCACGGAAATCAGGAAATCATCGTCAATTGCCGTTTTCCACTGCAACAGCGAGGTGCAGGCCTGTTGCAGCACAAAGACACCCAGGTCGTCGATCACACCGCAGTCCTCGGCCAGCGCCACGGCCACGGTTGGGGGGATGAGGCCATAGGTGGGGTGTTTCCAACGCAGCAGGCATTCGACGCCCTCCACGCGGTTTGTTCTGGTGTTTATCTGAGGTTGATAGACAAGGAAAAGTTGATCGCCCCTCTTGAGTGCCTGCACCAGGTTGTCGGTCAGCGATTTGGCCAGCAGGCCCTCGAGTCCGGGGCGGCTGAGGCACTTGTGCCCTCCGGGACCCGGAACCGCGTCGCAGGCGTGGTTGGTCAGGGTATCGAGGGATTCCTGGAGCTTTCGGTTGAGTATTCGTTCGGACAGCAGAACAAAGGGAGCATAGACCAGGGTGCCCATGATCAGGTTCACAATCTGCAGGAGTGCCCCGGCCAAAGAGCCTGTGGTGAAATAGCCGCTGACAAGGGCGGGGGTGGTCCAGTGCACGCTGGCGATTGTCCGCGGGACAAGCTCCAGGACTGTGGCGGCGTAAGCGATGAACATGTTCAGCAGGGGCGCTAGCAGGAAGGGAATCAGGTAGAGCGGGTTGAAAACTATGGGAATACCGAAAAGCAATGGTTCGTTGACGTTGCACATGGCGGGCAGTAGGGCGAAGATGCATAACCGCCGGTTGCCGGGATCCTTGCTCTTGACGAGAACCGCCAGGATCAGGCTCAAGGTCGCGCCGGACCCCCCCATGTATGCGAAAGCGTCCAGAAAGCCCTTGGTCAGAATATGCGGAGGCGGGGCACCGGCCAGGAACGCCCGGATGTTCTCCAGCATGGCTACATTCAGCGTGCTTTGCTCAAGGGAAAACAGCACGTTGGGACCATGGATTCCCAGAAACCAGAGCAGCTGCGACACGCCGAGGTATAGCACGCCGAGCCCGAAGCCGCCGGGCTTGTCCTCGAAGAACAGGCCCATGAGTAGCGAGGGTACGTCCATGCCCTCGGGGAAGATCCGAAGGAACGCCAGTCGGGCCATGGCGCAGAGAAAGATGGTCAGGATGCCGGCGGGCAGCAGGCTCAGGATCTGTGACGTGAAAGGGTCGTGCCCGATGATGGAGAACTGTATCCGGATGAACCTGCACGAGGCCAGGAGCTTGAGGACGACACTCGCTCCAATGGCGGTGGTCACCGCGAAGATCAGCCCGCTGTTCAACGAGAACAGGTTCTCCCAGGTATCGGGGTGGCCTGACAGGACAATAAAACAGGAGAGCGCCACCATGGTAGCCATGGAGGGGCTCACATAGTATCTCCTGTTCCTCTCGTTGGAAAGGAGTGCGAGGTTGAAGGACACACCGCACACGACAGCCAGGGAAGCGATGCCGAAGGACCCCTGGACAATGCCTTCGAAAATCGCGCGCCAGTCTGGTCCGAAAACGGACTCGAAGAGGCTGTTCAGCAGTTGTGAAGGGAAATTGAGGATGCAAAGCGACATGGCCCCAATGAAGACCAGGGGCAGGGAGATCAGCAGACCGCGTTGGATTGCCTGGAGATGGATGTTCTTCCCGAGGCGCCCCAAGCCGTTGACAATGGCTGAAGACAACTTCTCCAGATCAAGCAGCCCGGCAGAAGACTTCATTTTTCCTGTGGGCCCGCAGGTGCTGTTTGGCTGACCAGTTAATCATGTTGTAGTATCCCATCGCGGATCATGGCTTCAGGTACTTATTACTGCGAGCACAAAATGTTTAACATTTCGTTGCTCAAAGGCATGAGAACGGCCCCGCCAAGGGCGGGGCCAGCGGCGGAGCCGCCGGAGCGCGGCGTTATTTCTTTCGCGCTCCAAGTAATATAAGCCGGAGGTTTGGAAATGAACGCGACGTGGCTGGTTTCGCAGTTTCGCAAAATGATCTTTGTATATTATATGATTATAACCTCATTGATGCCATTCGATCAAGTAATACCTGGGGAATGGAATGTGAAAAAGCAATGACAAAGTGGGATAAAGAGTGTCCACATGTCTTATAGTCGAGGAAGGGGACGGACCTGCATGGACAGGTCCTTGTGTGGTTCGACTCATGCCGTACGTGTTCATGACACCGCATTACTCCTGCGGGTTGGAATGCCATCGAGTTCCTGAACCGCTCCGGGCGAGGGCGGCACCGCTCATTCCGGGAGCGAGTGTATTCGGAAATACACGCCGGATGACCAGACTTTTCCGTTGCTTGACGCCGGCTCGAAGGGCGGGCTAAGAGAAAGACAGTCCAATGGCGGATACTTTCGGGGCATGTATTTCTGGATTCAGTCCAGGAAGCATGTACAATGGAACTCGACCGCGAGGCCGGTGCTTCTTTGACGGGCGTCGGCGGAACACCGGAACGAGAGTGGGGAAGAGGGGCGTTCTTGCCGGATCCTTCATTCAAACAACGGTATCATGCAGCAGACAAAAATCATCATGGAAGAACTGGCCAGGGCCAGAAACCACTATCACAGGCATGATGTCATGCGCTGCATGGTGAGTCTCGCCACGGCGCTGAAGCAGGCACTGGAAGTGAAGGTGTTCGGCCGGGAGAAGAGCCTGGTCGAGAACGCTGTCCTCGAGGTGGTGCAGTTGCTCAACCGTACCAGCGAGGTAAGGGATTACTGCTCCGGTGAGGAGGGGCTCGTCCTTGCGCGGGGCGACCTCAAGAGCCTGTTCAAGTCCTTATTGTTCGTGATCAGGACCATCCGAGAGGAGCAGAAGAAGGAGAGCCTGGAGCAGACCAGGGCCAGAAAGCTGCAGATGGACAACCTGTTGTTGCGGGGGCACAAGGCAGTGGACCACAGGCATCTGGACGATGCCGAGGAGGCCTATCAGGAGGCGGTGTCTTTGTACGTGGACGAGCACAAACTGTTCTACGTCATAGGCAGCAAGCTGCTGGAGGCGGGGTATCCAAGGCTGGCGTTGAAGTATCTGAGCCAGGGGCTGGAAAAGGACCCGGAGCCCACCATGCCTTCCCTGGCCGCGGCTAAGGCCTACGCCTTGGTGGATGAGCCGGCCAAGGCCGAGGGGCTGCTGGTGAAGTCCCTGAAGGAGCAGATGGATCCTGAGTTGTTCCTGGAACTGGCCAGGGTGCAGGCTTCGCAGGGCAGGCTCAAGCCCGCCTACACAAACGCTGGGCGCGCCCTGCAGATGGACCCGGCGCTGCAGGCGGCGCGCAAACTGCGCACGGACCTGCAAAAGCAGGCAAAGAAGGCGCAACAGGCCTCCGCTGCGGGTAAGGCGCATCCTCCCGCATCAAAATAATCTCGGGGTGATCCAGGGGAATGGGATTTCCCCACCCCCTCCAATCCGTTTTATTCCAGTTCCAGAAGCGCGGCGACCTTTTCGGGGTCCAGGGCGTGGTGCTGCAGAGCTTCCTGTGCAAAGGCACCGGGATTCTGCAATCCGGAGATAAAGGATTCTCGTACCGAGGGATCGTCGAAGTTCAGGTTCTGGGCACCAGCCTGGGGACCCTGGCCGGTGGAGGCATTCTGCACCTGGGTCTTGGCGCGCTGCACCAGGCTCTCCATCTTGTTGAAAGGATCGGTGTCGCGGGTTGTGGGATCGATCATGGCAATGAGCATGAGGCGGCTCCTTTTTCCGTTTTTTGTTTGTTCAGGAACAAGAGATGCAAGATGATTGCCAAAAAAAGGGGAGTCTTTTTCCGGGCTGATTCCGCGTATACGCCCCTCGGCGGCGCATTCGCTCTTGCCGTATCTTCGGGAGGAGTGATAACCAGGGGGTGTTTCAGGAAAAGTAGTGCGCGCGGCGGAACCCTGTTTCTCGAAAAAGGAATCCTCCGGGAACCATGAAGCCCTGTTCCCGCGCTCAGGGTAATTGCTCCAGCCGAGGTATCATGAGAACCTTGTTCATAAATCTTACCAGATTCGGCGACCTGCTGCAGACCCAGCCGGCCATCACCGGCATCACCAACAAAGGGGGCGAGGTGGGCCTGGTCTGCCTGGACAACTTCGCGGGTGCGGCGGCCCTGTTGCGTCACGTGCGGCAGGCCCACGCCATGCCCGGCGCCAGATTTTTGGCGTCGCTGGACAAGAGCTGGGGCCAGTCCTTGTCCGTGTGCCTGGAGTGGGCGCGGGGAGTGATCCACGAACACAGGCCCGAGGTCATCGTCAACCTCACTCCCATGCTCAGCTCCAGGATGCTCTCCAGGTTGTTTGTGCAGGCCTCGGACACTCTGGGCCTGCCCGAGCCCGAGCTGCACGGCTTCGGGCTGGACCCCTTCGGCTTCGGCAGCAGCTCCAACCCCTGGACAGTGTTCCTGCAGGCCTCTTCCGGGAACAGAGGGTGCAGTCCCTTCAACCTGGTGGACCTCTTCTGCAAGTCGGTGGGCCTGGACAAGGGGCCCTGGGCCTTTTCCCTGCAAGAGCCTGACAGCGGTGCCATGGGTGCGGCCCTGGAATTGCTGGGGGCCTTGCCCAAGGGCATGAGGGGCTTCGTTGCCCTGCAACTCGGAGCAAGCGCGGACCGTCGCCGGTGGCCGGTGGAGCGTTTCGCGGCCCTTGGCGGCATGCTGGCCAAAGAGCTGCGGCTCATGCCCGTGCTCCTGGGTAGCAAAGGCGAGGCACAGCTGGGGGAGCGCTATCTTCAGGCAGGGGCTCCGGCGGTCAACCGCATCGGAAAGACCAGCCTGCCGGAACTGGCCGCTGTGCTGCGGCAAAGTGAGCTGCTGGTGAGTAACGACACCGGCACCATGCACCTGGCCGCCGGGTTGGGAGTGCCCCTGGCCGCCATTTTCCTGGCCACTGCCCAACCGTGGGATACCGGCCCCTATGCGGTGGGAAACTACTGCCTGGAGCCGGACCTGGACTGTCACCCTTGTCAGTTCGGCACCGAATGCCCCCATGATTTGCGCTGCCGCCTGACCATCCCGCCGGAGACCGTGCTCGAGGTCGTCGCGGCGTTGGCCGGTAAGGAGTTGGAGGGTGCCAGCCTCACCGGCGCACGGGTCTGGAGGACACGGTTGGACGACCAGGGATACATGGACCTGGCAGGATGCTCCGGCCATGAGCTTCGGAATCGCACCCAGTGGGTGCGTCTGCAGCGCCATGTGTACAGGTCGTTCTTCAATGGCGCGGACCTGTCGAAGGCCCGGGTGGTGGAGCCCAGGGTGGTGCTCGGCGCGGATTTCCAGGAGCAGGCCCGTCAGGTTCTCGGCGTGATGCGCCAGTTGCTCACCCTCATGGAGGGGCAGGTACGGGCCCTGAGCGTCGCCCCCCATGATATGATGAAACAGAAGTTCCTCGCCACCTGGCAGCGCGTTCAGGCGCTCCTTTCCCAGAGTTCCCACTTCAATGTCCTTTCCCACATATATGCCCTGGACTCCCAGGAAGCCGGGCACGATCTCCCTGCCCTTGGAAAATTCCTAAAGCAATATCAGGAGTTGACCGATTATTGGTTGCGGAACCTCTCCTAGGTTGCTGTCCGCTGAAGTCATAACCGATGAATTCGGCGGGTGACCGCTTGGCTGAATTCGGTTTGTGGTCAGCCCGCGCGCGGTGACATCCGGGCACGTTTATTGAAGGAAACATCGAGAGAGACATATACGCGCCAATGATTTGTCGGCGTTGTGTGGTCCCGGGCTGATTCCGGCAGGTAAATTCGGTTGTTATCTGGTGTTGGCACATATTTTGTATTTGAATTCCCGTGTACACTGGAAGGAACAATTTTCCGTACTGAATGCACCTGAAAACAAGGGGAGCAGGAGATGATTGTCATAGACGGTATGAAAAGCGGGTTGCAGGTCAACAACTTCCAAAACCTGGAAGAACTGCTCGTGAAAGTCATGGAAGACGGGAACCTGGAGGACAGGATCGTCACCGACGTGCTCGTGGATGAGGAGCACTTCAGCGAGATATACCCGCACCAGGCCGAGGATATCAGCACCGATGAGTTCCAGAGCGTGGAAATAGTCACCGTGTCCGTCAGCGAGATGGCCGTGAATATCACCGAGGAACTCTACAAGGTTGTGCGGATGATGGAAGGTGGCGGCAGGGGCATTGCCCAGCTGTTCCGCCAGGCCGACGACGGTGAAGCCCTGGAGATGTTGCAGGACCTGCTGGACGTGACCCGCGATTTTCTGACCATGATCGGCGTGTTGCGCAGCGAGTTCAACATGGGCAACAACGATAAATTCAACGAGAGCGCGGAAGAGATCACCAATCTTTTCACCGAAATGAGTGAAGTCATGGAGAACGAGGACTGGATTCTCCTGGCCGACATCCTCGAGTACGAGTTCAACCCCGCGGTGAACAGATGGAAGATGGTCATCGACCAGATTCGTGAGGATATTCGCGAACAGTCTGAGAGGTAACGATCATGAGCGATACTCAGGCTCTGCTGGACGAAGCCCTTATTCTGGGCGATCTGGAACTGAAGCTGCTTGGCCAGGGCGAGGTGGAAAAGGCCGGCGAGGCGGCACAGCGCAGGGGGCGGCTGATCAACGAGGCCCTTGAAAACTCCTCCAAGGAGGCTGTGCACACGTTTCTGGACAAGATCAAACAGCTCATGGCACTTCAGGGACGGCTTACCAGCGAGGCCAGGGAATTGCACAACTCCATTCGCGGAGAGCTGCAGCGTACCCACAAGGAGACCGTGAGATTCAACGGCTATGGCAAGGCCAGCCGTTACACCCCCATGATCCAGAGCAGGCTGCACAAACGCGGTTGAAGACGCTTCGCGCACCTGACACGATTATTTGTCCCGCGCCCGGATCGAACTTGGTTCGATCCGGGCGCGGGACATTTTCTTGACACATCCCGCCGGATACGGGCACTCGAATCACATGTGCCCTCATTACGATGAAACCGCCCCCAAAGTCGTGGGCAACTCAAACCGCGAGATTATTGTGGACGCGGACGCCCATGGCCGGCGTCTGGACATGGCCATGGAGCCGCTCACTCCGGATCTTGGCCGCAGGGCACGGGTACGCCTGCTACGGGAGAACCGTGTTCTCGTGGATGGCGTGCCCCGTTCCAAGGGGTATCTGGTACATCAGGGGCAGGTGCTTTCACTGCGCCCCAAAGAGATGGGGCATGGCGCATGCATCGACGACGTTCCCGTCATCCATCGAACCACTGACTATGCGGCCTTGCTCAAGCCTCAAGGTCTGGACTCGGCCTCCATCGCGGGGGCGGACAACGCCAGGAGTGTGGAGCGGCTGTTGGACAAGCTGTTCCCCCATGAGGATGCCCGGCTGTGCAACCGTTTGGACCGCCCCACCTCGGGTATTCTGCTGGTGGGTTTTGGCCCGGATGCCGTGGACCGTTTCCGCTCATTGGAGGAGCGGGGGCTGGTGGACAAGCGCTACTATGCATTGGTGTGGGGGCGTTTCGCATCGCCAGTGACCGTGGACAAGGCTCTGGACACGGCGCAACGCAAGGTGACGCGGGTTCTCGATGAAACAGCGCCCGAGCTGCGCTGGACCAGGGCGCGCCCCTTGCGTCAGGTCGCAGGGGCGGACGGAGAGCAAACCCTTGTGGAGGCGTGTATCCGAAAGGGCGCGCGGCACCAGATCCGCGCCCACCTGGCCGGCATAGGCCACCCCATCGTGGGCGACTCCCTCTATGGCCCGGAAAAACCTGGCTATGACATGCTCCACCTGCATCACGCGGAGCTGCGCATGCCCGACTTCCTCGCTGCCTGCGAGCCCGAGTGGCTGGAGAATATTTAAGGAAGCGCTGCATAATTGCCCGCGGGCTTTGCTACTGCGGGAAAGGCAAATCCTCGTGTATTTCTAACTACACGTCGACATTGAAAATTTTTATTGGTAAAGCTCGGGAAGGAGGAGCGCGAGAGGGAGAACCCATTTCAAAAAGGGAGCCCCATCGCAGTAACTGTTTCTTTCTACTCGTAGCGAATGGCGGTGACCACGTCCATGCGGCTGGCGCGAACAGCGGGGTAGTACCCTGCCACCAGCCCGAGGAACACTGTGAAGCCGAGGCTGGCAAGGGAGGCGATGACAAAGGTGCCTTCATCCGGCCTGGTGTGCAGCATCCAGCACAGGATTTCGACTGCGCCGCGCCCCAGCAGGATGCCGGTGACGCAGGCCATGATGGTGAGGGACAGGGCCTCGGCGAATATCTGCAGCAGGATGTCGAAGTCCGTGGCGCCCATGGCCTTTTTCAGGCCGATTTCCCTGGTTCTGGCCTTGACCGAGTTCATGAGCCCGCTCCAGATGCCGAAGCCCCCGATGAGCAGGGTGGAGCCCACGGAAAAGTAGATGAACAGCAGGACCCAGAACACGATGCGTTTGACCTGCTTGAGGGGGCCCCAGGCGACCTCCAACCCCAAGCCGTCAGTGGACTGCACGCTGGCCACGGCCTTGGGAATGGCCTGGGCCACGCTCTCCACGTCGTCCCAGGTCTTGCAGCGCACGTAGATGCGCGCGGGTTCGGTCTTCACGAGGCGGTCCTGGATGGTGGTGACCGGGATGAAGGCGTACTCCAGGCGGCCGCCCGCGCTGCCGCCGCCGAGGATGCCCACGATCTTGTACAACGTGCCGAAGATGGGCACGTGGGAGCCCACCACGTCGAGGGTGCCGAAGATCTGTTCCGCCAGGACATTTCCCAGTACACAGACCAGCTCCCGATTTTTCACCTCTTCCTTGCCGTAGAAACGTCCCGCAAGGAGTTCCACAGTGGAGACATTCCAGTAGTATTGGTCCGTGCCCACCAGGAGGTAGTTGGAGATCTCCTGCTCGTTCCAGGTGGTGTGCCCCGCCGAGGATTTTATCAGGCTGACCGCCTCCACCCCGGGGATGGAGCGCATGGCCTCGGCCGTGTCGTCGTTCAACTCCAGGGGGGCGTGGAGGCGTTCGTCCGCGGACAGGCCCCGCTCGTAATAGACCCTGATGACGGTTGCGCCGCCGAGCAACTCCAGGTCCTGGTTCAGGGTGTTCTTCACGTCCCGCCCCATGGTGACGAGGAAAATGAGGCAGGCCACGCCAAACCCCACGGACAGAAATATGCCCAGGTTGCGCTTTTTGCGGCGCAGCACGTAGAGGAAGCTCAGGTGGAGAATGTCCAGGTACTTTGGGATGTTGCTAGACATAAGGTCGTGGTGGGTTGGTGGAACAAAAGGAATGCATACGGGTAGTGGACGGAAAAATCAATGGTTTTGATCCGTAAGGTGATTTTCTCAGCCGCCTTGACCCTTTTTTCCTGTGTGGCATAGTGATGAAGCAATATCCTTTTGTCGGGGACTGAGCGGTGAACCGGAGAAAAAGGGTGGCATGGACGTGGGGGGGCCTGATGTCCGGGATACCTTCTCAGGGTGCGCATCGGTTGTTGTATAAATACAGGTCGAATATACTAATGATGTAGGTGGTAGCGGATATGGTCTGGTGGCGACCAAATCTCGCCGGCAAGCTGGTTGGCGTCATATTCCTGCTCAGCCTGGCCGCTGTGGGGCTTGTGGGCTTCGTCATCTATTCCCGGTCCAGCACTGTCCTGCGCTCCATGATCGTGGAACGTCTGACCGCCACGGCCGATCTGAAGCTCGTGGAGTTGGAGAACTGGGTCCACACCTCTCGGGGCAATGTGGAATCGTTCGCCCGGCTGGACGCCATGCGCGTGAATCTGGACAAGCTGCGGGAAGAACTGGACAAGCCCCACAGCACCATTTGGAGCTCGGCTTTTTCCCCTGATGGCGGGAAACTGGCCACAGGGGGGGTGGAGCAGAGGGTTCACGTGTGGGACCTGGACTCCGGCCGGGAGGAGCGGGTGCTGCCGCACCAGAACACGGTGAACCTGATCCGGTTCCTCGAACCCCAATTCCTGCTCACCCGAGATTACGAGAATATTATGCGGATATGGGATCTGGAATCAGGGCGTGTTTTGTCCGCCGTGCCCCTTGCGCATATCCTGGACATCAGCGGGAGCGGGCTTCTGGTCCTGAGCACCTGGAACCGCAAGGTCCTGGTCTGGAGGATCGCCGACCTGGTAGCGGCGCGTGGTAGCACGCCCCCCGCCTTGGTGGAAATGCCGGGTAGTGCGTCCTGGGTGGCGCTTTCCCCGGATGGCCGTCTGCTGGCGGTGTCGGACGGGAAGTCCATGTCCAGGTTGTACCGCCTGGATATGGGTGCGGAGGCTGTCGCCTCCGAGGTTTTCCAGTTGAAAGGGGGCGAGGTGGGGCTCGGGTTCAGTCCGGATGGATCCTGGCTGGCCGCGGCGGGCAAGGATGGCGAACTGTTCGTCTACGACCTGCGCGGGGCGCGGGAACAACCTCGCTTGGCGTCCACCCTGGCCATTCCCGCCGGGGATGAACGGGAAATGGCCTTCAGCCCGGACAGCCGGTGGCTGGGGTCACGGTATGACGGCACCGCGCATTTCGACCTCGCCAGGCTCCAGCAGGTGGAGGGGCGCGCGGTCTGGGAAAAGGTCCTGGAGCTGGAGCAGGTGGACGGATTCGTTTTCACTCCCTCGGATCACGGAGCGGTGCGTCTGGTGACCGCCCTGGAGGACGTGGACGCGGTGGTGTGGGAGCTGGACCGGCTCGATGACAAAGAACGCCCCCAAAGGCATGAGTTCCGGACTGAGGACGTAGGAGGGGCAGGGTTGGGCGCGTCCCTTGACGGAAAATGTGTCTGCATTCCCACCTGGACGGGTAGGGTGCAGGTCTACGCGGTGGATGATCTTCTCTCCAACGGAACTCCTCCCAACCTGGCTCCCGGAGGTATGAGACATGCGCCCCTTCCCTTGGCTCTGATCACCGACATGTTGCGCTCCCAGGTGCGGAGCCGGCCGGACTGGCTGGCGGCAGCTCTTGCCGATGTTCATGGGCGTGTGCTGACCTGGGAGGGAATGTCGCCGCGGCAGTGGGAGGACATAGCCTCCTCCGCGAAGGTGGAGAAGGCGCTTGAGTCTGGAGGGACGGTGTTCCTGCCGCCGAGGACGGAAAAACGGGGGGAACGCCCCATGATTCTGCTGGCCGCGCCAATGGTCTCGGGTGAAGGGATCAGGCTGGGCGCTCTGCTTTGCAGAATCGGGTACACCGGGGTGGAAACCATCGTGAGCAAGCACACGGGCGTGGGAGAGAGCGGAGAACTCTACCTGCTCGACTCCGGGGGCCTGTTGTGCGGCAGCCGCCAGCACCCGGGAGACGTGGCCGCATATGGCGAGCCGGAGAAGTTCGCCTCAATCCTTCGTAGCGGCAGCACCGGGGAGGGGGCCTATGTGAATTTCACGGGGAGCAGGGTCATTGGAGCGACGCAACGCCTGAGCTCCCCACCCTGGACCCTGGTGGCCGAGATTCCGGTGGAGGAAGCCCTGGCTCCCGCGCGCAGGCTCGCCTGGACGGCGTTTGCGGTGGGCGGGGGGTTGATTCTGGCCCTGCTCGGCGCCTCCCTGTTTCTCTCCCGCAGGATCGCCCTGCCCATCATGGCCGCGGCGGACATGGCCCAACGGATCGTTTCCGGGCACCTGGACCCTGCGGAAAAGGGACTGGAGGGCGACGAAGCCCGCATCCTGTCCGAAGCCTTCCAGCGTATGCTGCCTGCCCTGGAAGAACGGGTGCGGATGCTTCAGGCCCTGGACATCGCCCACGAGGTGCAAGCCAACCTGCTGCCGCAACACCCCCCGCGGTGTCCCGGTCTGGATATCGCGGGGCGTTGCATCTACTGCGAGGAGACAGGGGGGGATTATTTCGATTACCTGGACACCTGCTGGCCCGAGGGCAGAGGCGTGGGGATTGTGGTCGGAGATGTCACAGGCCATGGCGTGCCGGCTGCCCTGCTCATGACCTCGCTGCGGGCCTTTTTGCGCCAGCGAAGTACACTGATGGATCTCCAGGCCAACGTGGTTCGGGACGTGAACAGCCAGATCGCTAGGGACGTGAGCCTGAGCGGTCGTTTCGCCACCCTGTTCCTGCTGGACGTCTATCGTCCTGGCCTGAAAATGCGCTGGGTACGGGCGGGGCACGATCCCGCCCTGGTCTATGATCCGGAGACAGGGGAGTTCAGCCAGCTGGAAGGCGGAGGTCTGCCCCTGGGGGTGCTGGAGGACGCGGATTTCGAGGAGCGATCCATGGATGTCCGCCCCGGTCAGGTTGTGGTCATAGCCACGGACGGTGTATGGGAGACAGAGGACCACAGCGGGGAGATGTACGGCAAGGAGCGGCTGCAGCGTACCATTGCGGAGAACGCGGGCAGGACCGCTGACGAAATCCTGCGTGCCGTGGTGGAGTCAGTGCGGCGGCATGCGGGGAGGGGCGGAGAGAGCTTGCCCCATCAGGATGACCTGACCCTCGTGGTACTCAAGATCGAGGAGTTCGAGCT
Source organism: Desulfovibrionaceae bacterium (assembly GCA_963674665.2). Classification (GTDB taxonomy): domain Bacteria; phylum Desulfobacterota; class Desulfovibrionia; order Desulfovibrionales; family Desulfovibrionaceae. Next base: position 442,295 of record CAXXPL010000009.1, read on the forward strand.
GTCTGCGGGGAGTACTCCCGGAAACGGAACGTGAAACGGAGGACGCGCATGAGAATCGCACTTTTCGCCGCAACCGCCTTGATCCTTTTATTGTCCTGCGTCCCGGGCATGGCTCGGGATTTCCACGTTTCCGCCCAGGCATGCGCTGACGACGGGAACGACGGCTCGAGCGCGGCCTGCGGCTCCGCAGGCAAGGGGCCCTGGAAGACTCTGGGGCATGCCATGGACAACCTTTCGCCCGGGGACATCCTCCATGTGGGGGAGGGCCGGTATTTTGAGGCGGATCTCGCCTTCGGGGAGACTGGACAGCCCGGCAAACCGGTGACCGTGGTCGCGGTCAAACCTGGTGCGACGATCATCGACGGTTCCCGCGCACCGGAAGGAACTGACGGCATCTACATCGAGGGGGGGAAGAGCCATATCGTCCTGGACGGGCTGACGGTGGAAAACATGCCCAGCAACGGCATTGCCACTGATGACCGCGCAAAGGCGCCGTACAGGGACATCACGGTGCGGCGCTGCACTTTGCGCGGGAACAGGCTGTCGGGCCTGGAGCTGGCCGCGGTGCATGGTTTTGTGGTGGAGGACGTGGTCAGCGAAAACAACGGGTATTACGGGGTGAGTATCATAGGCTCCAAGGACGGCGGTATATCATCCAGGGACGGCGTCGTGCGCCACACCCGCTGCAACGGCCATGTGGGGCCGGAAGGGCACGGCCTGGCCATCAACCAGGGCAGCGGCATCGTCGTGGATAAGTGCGAGGCGACACACAACCGAGTGCACGGCTTCGACGTCTCGGACTGGCCCAAGGGCGGCGCCCTGAGCAGCAGCATCAAGTTTACGGGCAACCGCGCCTGGGACAACGGCAAGGCTGGATTCGCGGTGAATTCCGACTCCTCGGACGTGCTGTATTTGCGCAACGTGGCCTGGAAGAACGGCGCTCGCTGGGCCTATCCGGAGTTCGCACCAGGGTTCTGGTGCTACGAGGGGTGCAGGAACTGCTCGTGGATCAACAACACCTCGGTGGGCAACAGCCTGGCCGGATTCCAGGTGGACGACAAGGCCGGGGTCCATGACAGGAAGCCCGCGGGCACCATGCTCAGTTTTGTCAACAACATCGCCTGGGACAACGGCCAGGCCCAGTGGCAGGAGATGTACGGCATCCATGTCTCCCGCGCCCAATGGCAGTTGGAGCTTCGCAACAACAACTTCGGTTCGTCACATGGAGGCAGGGTCGCGGGTATCGAGATGCAGGGGAATTCGGGCAAGACCTTTACCGGGGCGGATATCGCCTCGGGTGCGCTGCCGTCGGGGAACATCAGCCAGGAACCGGGTTTTGTGAACGCCGAGGCAGGGGATTTCAGGCTCGCTCCGAACTCGGGAATGAAGGACAAGGGGGCACCGGTAAACGGGGTGCGATCCTGCGGCAAGGCACCCGACATCGGCGCAGCGGAGAGCTGCCCTTAGCCCCTGGCGTGGGGGCATTTTGGGAGGAACACACGCACAAAGGCTTTCCTGGGGGATCCTGCCGCGTATAAGGACATATTTGTCTTTGGCTTGCCCGGAGTATACGGTAGAATCCAATCGTTCATGCTGGATTGCGCTGTGAACTCCTCGGTGGAGCCAGCGGAAACGGATCGGAACTTCATCTGAACATCTCACGCGGCACGGGGCGTTTCAATGCACGAGAGTTCTTCCCTCGAAGGATATGTCGAAAAGATCAACTACATAGCTACGGCCAACCAGGCCCTGGTCAAGGTCGACTCCCTGGATGAGCTGCTGCCCATGCTTCTCGATGTCGCGGAGCGCACCACGGATGCGGAGGCCTCGTCGTTCCTGCGCTACGACGCCGACTCCGGGGAGCTGTGCTTCAGCGTGGTCAGGAACCAGGCCATGCACGACTCCGTGACCAGCGAGATGGCCAGCCGGATGACGCTCAAGAGCGGCGAGGGCATTGCCGGGCGGGCCCTGGAGGAACGCAAGTCCCTGCTGGTGGACGACGTCTACTCCACCACTGACTTCTCCCCCCGGGTGGACAGCCGCACAGGCTACCGCACCAGGAGTATTCTCTGTGTGCCGGTGCTGCACCTCGGCACACCCCTGGGCGTGATCCAGGTGCTCAACCCCAAGAACAAGTTCTCATTCAGTTCCATGGACATCCAGGCCCTGGAGATTTTCGCCAGCCTGGCCGCGGTGGCTATTGTCCGGGCCAGGCACATGGAGGAACAGCTCAGACAACGGGAGCTGCAGGCCCAGGTTGACATGGCGGCCAAGATCCAGCGCTGTTGCTGGCCCCGGCTCCCTGACCTCGGCGACAAGGGAAGGCTTTGGGGGCGCACCCTGCCAGCCAAGGAGGTGGGCGGGGATTTGTACGACGTCATCCCCCTGGAGGATGGCAGCTATCTGTTCTACGTGTCGGATGTCTCGGGCAAGGGGCTGCCCGCGGGCTTCATCATGGCCGCGCTCTGGTCCTCCTTCAGGAGCGAGGCCCGCAAGAGCCTCTCCGTGGCTGGGCTGCTGCGCTCCGTCAACACCGCCACCTACGACTTTCTCTCCGGCGAGTTCTATTTCGCCACCACGATCATCGTGCGCTATTGGCCGGACAGCGGCGTTTTCGAGGTTGCCAGCGCGGGACACAACCCCCCGGTGCTTTTCGACGGCGCCGGTTTTCGCGATCTGCCCCGGTTTCATGGCCTGCCCCTGGGAACCTCCGAGGAGATCGTGTTCACCAGCCACACCGCCACGCTCCCCCACGGCGGCATGCTGCTGCTCTACTCCGACGGCGTCACCGAGGCTTTTGACGCAAGGGGCAGGATGTTCGGGCTGCAGCGCATGTTGGACATCGTGGAGAACAAGGGCGACGGCTGGTGCGACGCCCTGTTCGCGGCCCTGGAACAGTGGTCCCCGGACCAGGGGCAGTCCGACGACATCACGGTGCTGGGCGTCTGGCGGGCTTGAGCAGGGAGGTAAGTAATAAGTATGACTTTTCCCGGGGGGGAACCCCTTTTGTAAACGCTCTGTTCCCTGCTTGTGTTGAATTCGATCTTCGCGGTATTATTCTTCAAAGGAGCTAGCCATGAATGCCAAAGAGTTTCAATCCCTCATTGCTTCCTTTGACGAATTAAGCATAAGTCAGCGTCGAGCAGCTATTGAGGCCCTTCAAAAAGAAAATGATTCTGATGAAGTCCTTGATGTGGCCAATGATCGCGCTAGACGCATTACCATATGCCCACATTGCCAATCTACCGATACTTGGCGTTGGGGTAGCTTCAACATGTAACGGGAACAGAGCGTTTGTAAAAGGATTCCTCCCCGATTCCCCCACCTATAGATTTCCATCAGAAGATTTCAAAAAGGATAGTTCATGAAAGGGTTGATCGTTGTCCTTGTTCTTTTTTTCGTGGTCTGGGACATCGGCTGGATGTTCGCCGGGGTGAGGCCTCTTTTCCCGTGGCAGTTGAAGACAATGCTACGGGAGCATCCGGAGAACCTGGTGCTGGTGGATGTGCGCACGCCCGTGGAGTATGGGCTGTTTCACATCCCCGGGGCAAAGCTCGTCCCCGAAGTGCTCGAGGGCGGGGAACTGCCCCCTGAGGTTAGGGAGCCACGGCCAGGCAGTACCGTGGTGATGATCTGCATGAGCGGCCACCGCTCCCCCATAGCTGCGAAGCAACTGCAGACACGGATAAAGGCGCCTGTGGTCAATCTGACCTGGGGCATGCTGGGCTGGTTGGCGTCCTTCGGCCCGGTGCGGGGCGGGGAAAGGTGAGGCGGTGACGCGGTAATTCCCGGGAGCGGCGTCAGTCGTGGTTCTCTTCGCCGTTGCTTGCGGCGTCCAGGAGGTCGTCCACTGAGCGCGCCAGGAGTTCGAGCTCCTCGGCGATGCGATCGAAGTCTTCGTTGGAGAGGTTTTCCGGCTCCGTGTTCTGGAAAAAGTCGGCGTGTTTGCGCAGGGCCAGGCAGATACCCGCGATCTGTTTCACGAGTTCCTGGTTGTAGTCGGTGTGCGGCGCTGTATCGTTGGATTCTGGCATGTGGGGCTCCGGGCCTTGGCGCGGGAGTCGTGATACGTCCGGCCCGCCGAATGAACTGAATGGTGATGCATCAATAGCCGATTTGCGCAGCGTGTTCAAGAAGTGGGGAAACGCCCGGAGGCCGGGAAGACCGCAGAGTTCGAAAGATCAGGCGGAGGGTTCGAGCACTTCGCGCAGCACGTTGAGCACGATGTCCTCGGTATGGATGACGTAGCTCCCGGAGCTTACGGCGCGCTTGATGTCGTGGATCTTGCGTTGCCGCGCGGCTGAGTGCTCCAGGGAGGGGGTTTGGCTGGAAACCCTTTTCTTGCCGTTTCTTGCCATGGGAATCTTGGGGCACGGCCATGGATCCACCGCCCCATTGCGATGTTCGTTCCTTTACCGTGCGGGTACCTATCTATCGGACGGCTTCGGCGTGTCTTTAGGTTTCGTTAAGAAATCGCCACCCATTACAATGATTAAGGAAATACGTGTAAATAATGTTTACGCGCGTGATATGCCCTTGCACGCGAGCCTGTAGTGCCGATGGGATGTAAATCAGGCGTGAATTCGGGGAAAAAGCGGTTTCCAACCATGGAGACCTTGGATTTGCGGACATATCCGCCGGGATGCTGGGCTACAACATGTGCGTTCGCGCCCTTGTCTTGCCGGGTGCATGAAAATCAAAGATACGTTCATGATGTTAGTATGGTATTATTTTGAAGGATTTGATAATAATCGGGAAGGTGGTGCGCGCCATGGAACGCGGCCGGGAGTCCGCTTCCCGCAGGAGGGCGAATCCGGCGCTCCCCTACGATAAATTGTGCGCTGACAACCGCAACGTTCGAAACTGGAGGATGGATGCAGGCCCCTGATCGAGACGAGCTGCTATCCCGGGGCAAGGCCCTTGCGGATTCCCTGCATGAAAATATCGAGACCGTGATCCACGGTCAGCGTCACGCCGTGCGCAAACTCCTGGCCTGCTTCGCGGGCGGGGGGCACGCCCTGATGGAGGATGTCCCGGGCACGGGAAAGACCACGCTGGCCAAGGCCTTTGCCAGGTCCATGGAGGCGCGGTTCAGCAGGGTGCAGTTCACCCCGGACCTCATGCCCACGGACATCCTCGGCGTGTCCATTTTTGACCAGCGGGACCAGGTGTTCCGTTTTCACGAAGGTCCCATCTTCACGCACATCCTCCTTGGTGACGAGATCAACAGGGCCTCGCCCAGAACCCAGTCCGCCTTGCTGGAAGCCATGGCCGAGGGGCAGGTGAGCATCGACGGCCAGTTATACACCCTGAACATGCCTTTTTTCGTGGTGGCCACGCAGAACCCTTCGGATTTTCACGGCACTTATCCCTTGCCCGAGTCCCAGATGGACAGGTTCGCCATGCGGTTTTCCATGGGCTACCTGCAACCCGGCGAGGAGGTGGCCATGCTATCGGCCCAGGTGCATGTCCACCCCCTGGAATCCCTTGAGTCCTGCTGCGATCTCCAGGCCGGACTGCTATTGCAGGCCGCGGTGCGTGAGGTGCGCATCTCAGAGGAGGTGAAGCGCTATGTGGTGGACATCGTGCACGCCACCAGACATGCCCCGGGAGTGCGGCTCGGCGCCAGCCCCCGCGCTTCCCTGGCGCTGATGCGCAGCGCCCAGGCCCTGAGCCTTTTCGACGGGTACGAGTTCGTCACCCCGGAATCGGTGCAGGAGGCCGCCGCTCCAGTACTGACCCACAGGCTGGGCATGGAGCGGCAGGCGGAGTACTCCGGCGCCAGCGCGGGCAACGTGATCGAGGGTATCCTCGAGTCCATGCCCGTGCCGGCCTGATTTTCGGTCCGCCACGTTTGAGCAGGTGAACCCATGTTGAACGTCACGGCACTGCTGGTCCGTCTTGGGGGCGCCGACTCCATGCCCGCAAGGCTGGTGCGCCGCATCCTCGTGGTGTACCAGGGATTCGCGCATGTGGGGCGGCGCTCCATGCAGCTGTTCACCCCCACGGGGCGGTATATGCTCTGGGCCTACGTGGCGACCCTCCTGTTCGTGGTGGATACCCGCCTCACCATGAACTACCAGCTGTTCAGCCTGCTGCTCACCCTCCTCATTGTCTCCTTCTGCATCAGCCGGATACGCCGCACCCCGTCCACCGCGTTCACAGTGCGCAGGGAGGTGCCCCAGGTGGTCACGGCCGCCGAGCCCCTGAGCTATACCCTGGTGCTGCGCAACAATGGGGACAAGGAACAGCGCAGCCTGGCATTACTGGAGAGCCTGGAGCCGGAGCACGCCCTGGCCAGGGATTGGGACCCCATGCGTTTGCGGAGAGGGCTCACGCGGGTGCAGCGCGCATGGGCCGTGTTGGAGGCCAGGCAATGGGGCGGTTTTTCCACCGTGGTCAAGGAGGTGGGGGTGCCGGACATCCCCGCACACGGCGAGGCCAGGGTTCGCATCAGCCTGGAGGCCCCTCGCAGGGGAGTGCTGCATTTCAAGGAGAGCGCACTGGCTGTGCCGGACCCCCTCGGGCTGTTCAGAGGCATGCTGCCCCTGCGCAGCGGGGAAAAGGTCCTGGTCCTGCCCCGCCGTTACGAGCTCCCGGCGCTGGAACTTCCCGGGGGGCGCAGGCGTCAGCCCGGCGGCATCCGCCTGGCCAGTCAGGTGGGAGAACGCGGTGAGTTCACGTCCCTGCGGGAGTACCGCCGGGGGGACCCCCTGCGGCATATCCATTGGCGCAGTTGGGCGCGGCACGGTAAACCCATTGTCATGGAGTTCCAGGAGGAGTTTTTCACTCGCCACGCCCTTATCCTGGACACATTCCCCAGACAGGACAGGATGCCCCTTCCCGAGGACATCCGTTGCTTCGAGGAGGCCGTTTCCATGGCCTCGTCCTTTGCGGCCATGGAGCGCTCCCGCGATTCCCTGCTCGATCTGCTCTTCGTGGGCGCCCAGGCCCACTGCGTGACCTCGGGGCGGGGGCTCGGCGACACGGGGCACATGTTGGAGATTCTTGCAGGTGCGGCCCCCTGTCTGGACAGATCCTTTTCCGAACTGGCCGCAGTGGTGGCCGGTCATGCGTCGCGGGTCAGCGGCTGCATCTGCATCTTTCTTGGATATGACGAGGAGCGCCGGGCACTGGTGCGCTCCCTGCTGGAAAATCGGGTGGAGGTGCTGTGTCTGGTCCTGGTCACAGGTGAGCATCCGCCCCTGCACGGTGAGGATGGACCGGGATTCAGGATGCGGGTCATGCGTCCGTCCGACGTGGAGGATATTGTACGGACTTTGTAGTGGGCTGAGGATCGTTGGGGGAATTCTTCCGGGAAAAGGACCTTCCACGACGGCCTCTGCCTGAACGTTTGGTGAATAGGGGATTGTGCGCAACCGCGCTTCCCCTGGCATAACGCGTTTATCCCGCCTCGAGCTGTTTGGAGCTGACGCATGCGGACATTGCCGTTGTTTCTGGGAGCTGCCCTGCTCTTCTGGGGGTGGCAGACCGGCTTGTGGCCCCAGGCGCTGTTCATGGGAGTGATCCTGGAGGTATTCCGGCTGACCCGTGCCAGACTGCGCATCCAGCCCAAGGATTTCAGCCGTCTCCTGGACCTGTGCATGGTACTGGTGCTGGGTCTGGCCCTGTACCTGTACCTGACGCCCATGGAAGACAACATGCTGCTGGTGCTCGCCCGCTGGCTGCCCATGCCCCTGTTCCCCTTGATTCTGGCCGAGGTCCTGAGTGAAGAGGGGCGGGCGAAGTTCTCCGGAATATTGTACACCGTGCGCCGGAAAAGCGGGCTCAAGGGCAAAAGCCCAGTCTCCGTGAAGATATCCGTGCCCTACAGCCTGGTGTGTCTGTTCGCGGCCGGTGCTGCCAATACCCGCGATCCCTTGTTCTATCCTGTCATGGCCGCGTTCGTTGCCTGGGGGCTCTATGGTGCGCGCCCCTCGCGGCATGGGAGGTCGGTATGGCTCGCGCTGGCGCTCTTTTGCCTGGTGGTCGGATTTGCTGGGCAATGGAGCGTCAATGCCATTCAGGAGGCGGTACGCGGCTGGGTGCGCTACGACCCCATGCGCAGGAGCATCACCATGGGGCAATCTGGGAACGTGGAACTCTCCGACCGCATCGTGCTGCGGGTGCGCGCGGAAAAGTCGCTGACAGGCCCCCTGCTGCTGCGGGAGGCCACCTACAACTATTTCGCCGAGAGCACTTGGTACGCCACGAACTCCACCTTCGACGCGGTCGTCCCCTTGCCCGTGGTGCAGGGCAAGGGCGAGGTGGATAACAGTGGGAGCGCCCCCAGAAATTGGCCGTTGGCCGGCAACCACGCCGCGGGGCGGAACGGGTTGGAGATCTACCAGTACATTCCCAGGCGCCGACGTCTGCTGGCGTTGCCCCTGGGCGCGGTGGAGCTGCGGGAGCTGGCCGCAAAGGAGCTCGAAATGAGCCCCCTGGGCGCGGTGCTGGCGTACAGTGCGGCAGGGCTGGTTTCCTACAAGGTGCGGAGTGTGCCCGGCGGGGGCCTGGATTCGCCCCCAACAGTGGTGGACAAGATCACACCCAAGAGCCGCGATTTGTTGCGGGGGGTGGTGGACAGCCTGAACCTCGAGGGGCTGGACAACCTGGAGAAGGCGCGGCGCATTCGGGATTATTATCGTAACAACTTCACCTACACCCTGCACCTGGAGCGCAATCACCCTGAAATGAGCGCCCTGGACGAGTTTCTGGCCCACAGCCACAAGGGGCATTGCGAATATTTCGGCCTGGCCGCGGTGTTCACCCTGCGCATGGCCGGGATACCATCGCGCTACGCCGTGGGCTATATGGTGCAGGAGTACAGCGAGATGGAGGAGATGTACGTGGCGCGGGGCACGCACGGTCATGCCTGGGCTCTGGGCTGGATCAACGGACGCTGGATGAACGTGGACGCGACGCCTCCGGTCTGGGTCGCCATGGGCACTCCAAAGGATGGCTGGATGAAAAGCCTGGCCGATCTGCGCCAGTATCTGGCGTTCCAGTTCAGTCAGTGGCGCTGGCTCGAGGGGGATACCCGGAGCAAGAGGATCATGCTTTGGGCCATCCTGCCGCTGCTGCTGTTTCTGGGCATTCGTCTGGTGCGGCGGCACTCGATCCGCCGCTCCGGAGGGCAGGCGCGGGAGCGGATGCGGGAAGGCCCATTTGGCCTGGTTGAGAAACGTCTGCGCAGCCAGGGCTGGAAGCGGGAGCCCTCGGAGTCCTGGACCGCCTTCCTGAAACGCGCCGGTGCCGGATCCCTTCAGGGGGCCTTGCGGCTCTACTACAAGGGGCGGTTCGACCCAAGGGGACGGAACAGGGAAGAGGAACGGCTGATGGAAAACGAGGTGCGGCGCTGGCTCGACGGCAATGACGGGCAATAACAAAAAAGGGGGACCCTGTGACAGGCCCCCCGAAGATTGCGGGCAGGACAGAGCGGTTACTTGAAGAACCGTGTGTTCTCCTCGATGCGCAGGATGATGGGCAGCATGAGGAACAGGATCAGGAAGGTCAGTGTGCTGATGATGAACAGCAACAGGTTGGTCCGCTCCTGGTATGATGCGGCCCAGCGGACCTCCTCCTTGCGCAGGAGTTCGGCGAAGATCTTTTCGTACTTGTTGGCCATGTTTCGGTAGAGTACAGTGGAGTCCTCTGAGCCGAGGTTCAGAGTGTCCTTGTTCTCCTTCATCCACTCGGTGAAGTTGTCCAAAAAGCTGTAGAGCCCCCCGATGAATCTACTGCGTCTGTTTTCGGGCACCTGGGCCAGCCAGGTCACCAGCTGGTTGTAGAACTGGGTCTCGAAATTGAAGTCCTTGACGATGTTCTTCATTATGCCGTCGTACTTGTTCTCGATGGCGCGCTTGGTGTCGATGTCGGAGAAGTCCTGGTCCACCACGCGTTCGCCGGGCAGCCCGAGGTATGGCATGAAGTCCTCGAACTCGGGTTCCTGGAGCCTGTCTGGCGCGGCGCCCAGATACATGATGATGCCCACGATGAAGGCGATGATGCAGACAAAGACCATGAGGAAGGAGAAAAGCTTTCCAAAGGAAAACAGCATCGATGTGTATTTGTTCAATTTACCGGCGTCGTACATTGGTGAACCCCTTGAAGGCCTCGGCACTGTCGGCTCGCGGGTATGTCGGACTCGAGTGCGTACCTGGTATGAGGCCTTGAATTTGTTGAAATATTCTACCTGCGTGCAAGCCTCTCGCACTGAAAGAAGCAATTGTACTTATGCCTTTTGCCATTTCATGGCAAGGGTAAAAGGGTCTGGCGCGCGGAGCGCTGTCACTGCCTGTTCATCACCTCGTCAAGTTATTCCATGCCGCTCTGCTGCCCGGCGGACAGGGTCCGGTACCGGGCCATCACCCTCTGCACGTAATTTTTGGTCTCCGTGTAAGGGGGAATGCCGCCGTGGCGTTCCACCGCCCCGGGCCCGGCGTTGTAGGCTGCCAGGGCCAGCTGTGTGTTGGAGAATTTCCTGATCAGTTGACGCAGGTAGCGGGTGCCGGTGGCGATGTTGCTCACAGGGTCGAAGGGCTCGCGCAGGCCAAAGACCCTTTGCGTTTCCGGCATGATCTGCATGAGCCCCTGGGCGCCTTTGGGTGATATCGCGTTGGGGTGGAACCCGGATTCCTGTTCGATGACAGCGTACACTAGGTTGGCATCCAGGCCGTATCTGGCGCTGTAGGTGGTGATGGCCCGGCGCATCTCCTTGGTGGGCGGCTTGGCGTGCAGTATGGCGGTGCTCCTGGGAATCCATTTGGTGACGTTGTCCTTGATCCATTGCGTCTGGACTTCCTTGGACCGCCCCCCTTTCTTGTGAAGCATCTTGCGTATCTTGTCGAATCCCAGTTTTGGCCGCTCGTCGCTCTCGTAGATGAGCACATACCGGTCATCCAGCCTGGTGTCGTGCAGGTGCACCACGCCGTATTCGTCCTCGAAGCCGTAGAGCGAGTACTGCGCCGCGAACGCCGCCGTCACGGCGGCTGGCAACAACAGGATGCAGAAAAACACGCGAAGGGCGTTTTTCGCGGTAAAAACCGGAAAAAGTCTCATGCCTGTGCCATGCCCCGGCTCGATGCGAGTGTCAAGGGTGAAGCCCGTCGTCTTGGTCAAAGTTCCCGGGAAAGCCATACAATGCGCCCGATGACGCGGACCTGCTCAGTGGGATAGGGCACTTCCAAGGGCTCGGAAAAGTTGTCGTTATCATTGAGGAGCACGAGACACCCCGGTTTCTTGGCCACGCGCTTGACCGCGAACTCGGCGTCCATGCGCAGGAGGTAGATGCCGCCTTCCATTATATCCCGCTGGGACGCGTCCAGGAGCACGAGGTCGCCTTCGCAAAGCACGGGGTCCATGGCCCGGCCGGTTATGCGCAGGAGGTGGAGCTTTTCGGGCGCGGCCTTCAGGTGCAGCCAGGAACTGGAGAAGCTGAAAGGACCGGGTCCCAGGTCCTCCAGGTGGTTGGGGCTGGAAAGACCGGGCCGTGCCAGGAACGGGGTGTGGTATTCGCAACTTCGCTCTTCAGAGGGCTCGAATTTTGAATTCGGGCAGGGGGCTTCAGGGTACTCGCCGGGGGCGGACGGGAGATCTTTCGGAGTGTGAGCTTCCCGAGGCGAGGGAGGAGTGGAGGAGGTATTGTCTTCATGCATCGGTTTTGCCGAAACAGGCGCGGAATCCGGTATGTACCGGGGCTCCTGTCCGCACTCCAGCCAGATGGGATTGATACGGCGAGGAGGGCGGCACAGCTTGAGATACCATTCAGCTGGAATGATACGCCTCCGCTTGGCGTCGGAGATTGCGGCCTTGCCGATCTCCAGCACCTGGGCCAGTTCTGTCTGGGTGTGCACCCCGGCGCCCAGCATCATGCGGTTGAGCACGGCCTCGAACGAGGTGTCCGGGGGGGGCTTCCGAAGGATGTGTTGGCTGTTCAGCAATTCTTCACCTCTCTGGCGAGTGGTTCCTCAATGCCGTACTCGTACACGTTTCCTCCCGCAAAGGCCATGGGCGGGTCATCCCCGGGAGTGGGAGCGGGAAGGATGCATGCGCGGCAAGAGCATGGTGGTATCGATGATGCGTATGCCAGGGAAGTGAATCGAATCTGTGGAAGATATCGACGAAGCACGGCCGGGGTGGGTGCTTGCAACCAGAATCCTGAACAAGCGGGGTTGCTGCGCAACGAATAGGGAGAAGCGATGAGCAAGCTGGTCATCAGCGGATTGGAGAATATTGCCGAGGAGTTGGGTTGTTCGAAGAAAACCTTGTACAAATGGATCCGGGAAAAGGAGTTTCCCGCATTCAAGATGGATGGGGTGTGGCGGGTCATGCCCCGCGATGCGGAGCGGTGGCTGCGTATTCAGTCCAATACGCAGGGCCGGAGAACGTGGCACTGACCGGGCCGGCCTCGCACCGGACCCGGTCAATTATTTCGAGGAACCTGTCAGCTGAGGACGACCACCGAGTTTTCGCAGTTTCCCACGGTGTTGAACTCGTAGCGGTCGGCTTCCCAGTCGTTGATCCAGATGTTGTCGTCAACGACATAGCGGAACTGATAATCCTTGCCCACATCCAGGTCCACCTGCACGCTGAAGGAGCCATCCTTGTTGCGCTTCATGGGACAAAAGCCGATATCCCAGTTGTTGAAGTCTCCGACCAGATGAACGGATTTGGCGTTGTCCACGGCCTCTTTGGGAAGTTTGAAGTAGACTTTGCATACCGGTTTGCTTTTGAGATATTTTTTTGTCAAAGCCATATCAACCCTCATATACTGTCGTGATCGAGTTTCCAAGCGGATTATGCCCACACACACGCCATAACTCTAGAACATCGTGTGGTCTTGCTGTCAATAGGCTGACCTGATTTTTTCGTAATTCCATATTTTCGTGACATCCGAAATGTGCCACAAAAGAAAAGCCCCCTGTAAAAAGGGGGCATGATACCTTTCCAACGACGCCCCGGAACCGGGGCGCCTGGCACAGCACTGAGGAACGACCGTGGGCGCGCGGTCGCGAAAAGAGCTAAAGGCTACTCGTTGACAGCCTTTTCTTCGGGATCCGTGACCTTCTTGAAGAAATCCTCGGATTCCATCTGGTCGGTGAGACCGCACAGGCCGCGAACTACGGCCAGCAGGTCCTGGGCATTCACCGTCACGTCGAAGAGGCCGTTGTTGATCTTGCACAGGTGGCCCTGACGCTTGATGAGATACGCGCGTTTTTCCTTGGTCTTTCCGTCGCTGGAAACGACAGCGTAGGCCTGGTCACCGGAGTCGGTGACGTACAGCTTCTGCTGCATCAGGACGCCACTGTCCTCGTCATAAAAGGAATGTTCGGCAAAAATTTGGCCGGTGAAGCTGATGCTGCTGCCAGTGTCGTTTTCGAGGACGATTTTTTCCATGTTTTTTTCCGCGCCATTGTCTTCAGTTGTCGCCATCGTGCCCTTCCTCCTTGCTTGCTGCTCTTGATTCTTCTACGCCGTTACGTGGGGAGTTTCAATTGTTCTTGTCCAGGAACCTTTTTTTCATCCTTCCTGGGACCCGCCGGACGTCTTGGGGAGTCCTCGAAAAGGGCTCCTCCGCCACGCTCCGCCCAGTAGTTCTCGAGTTCGGTCTTGGAAACGCGATATTCCTTGCCGATCTTGGCCGCTCGTAAATTGCCCGCCTTGATCTCGCGCCGCAGGGTTTCCTTGTGGCAATTGAGCAATTCGGCCGCTTCCACGAGCGTAAAAGTCACGGGTTCGGTCATGCGTTCTCTGTTCGGCCCTCGTACTACGAGCGGATAAATGAAGCCGCACATTGATTGAGACCATGGCGCGGCTTCAACCTGCCACCCCATTCAATAATCGGCCTCTACCACCGTTAATCAACTCGTGTCAACATTAATCAACAGTAAACGACTGAGAGCAACTTGAATCAACTCTCATTGTCTGCAGTCAAAATTTGTATAATTACAGTACGTTGCGATTGCGATTTTGGCGACAGGCGAATATGCCGTAATTGTAAATCACTTATATGATGTCGTAAAAAAGGATTGCCAAGCCATGTTGGAATTCAACATCCTTGGTGCGGCTTTGCACAGTGACGCAGAATGAGGGAGGCAAGTGTAGGGAGTAATGTTGCGTTGAAGCGGATACTGGAACGGGGAGCTGCCGGGCTACGGCGCTCCCCGTTTTAATATAAGACAAAGTCTAGAAGATGGAGCTTTGTTACTTCCTGAAGCTTCCGCCAATGGAAAATCCCTGGCCCAATTCTTCACCCACGCCGTAATACTTCCGTTCCTCAGGAGCGAACAGGATGGGAGCCACCAGCGCCATCACCGGCTTGTCGCCCTGCACCGCGGCTTCGTCAATGTGTATATCCTTGATTTCACCAATGAATTGGGTGTGCAAGCCCAACTCGTACGTGTTCGTTACCGCACATTCGATGACCATGGGGAACTCGGCCACAAAGGGGGCGTCCACGAACTTGGCCTTTTCCGGGGTCAGGCCCGTGACCGCGAACTTGTCCGCGTCACGCCCTGAAATCATGCCGAAGTAGTCGGCCTCCTTGACGTATTTGGTCGAGGGAATGCTCACGGTGTAGGCCTTGCGCTCCATGATATTACCGTATGTGTAGGTGGCCTTGCGCAGGGATATGGTCAGGCTGGCGGGCTTGGAGTTGCAGATGCCCCCCCAGGCGATGGTCATGACGTTGGGTTTGTCCTGGGAATCGTAGCTGCCCACGCACCATACAGGGGTGGGAAAGGCAAGGGGCTTGGCGCCGAATGATGTGCGCATGTCGTCTCCTTTTGTATCAAGGTGTTGGAGAATGATTCGCATGGAGGCAAGCACTTTTCACAGAGAAGGCTTTCCTCAGATAACCGCAATAAAATTATATTGTTACCATGTGTCCGAGTGGACGCGTTCTTCCTTGTAGCGGTCCTGGTGTTTGAATTCCTGTGCCGGGTGCCCCAGGGGGATGGCGGCCAGGGCGATGACGCCGTCGGGCAGTCCGAGGATCTCGGCCACCGCCTTGGACCGCTCCTCCACGGGGTGGAGTCCGGTCCACACGGTGCCGAGTTCAAGGCCACGGGCCGCAAGCAGCAGGTTCTGGATGGCGGCGGAGCAGTCCTGGACCCAGAATCCCGGGTATTTTTCCAGGGCGAGTTCGGCACAGACCACTATGACCACGGGCGACTGGGCGGCCATGCCCACATAGGGGTGGGACTTGGAAATGCGCTGGCGAAGGGCCGCGTCCCGCACCACCACGAAGTGCCAGGGCTGGGCGTTGCCGGCGCTTGGCGCTGCCATGGCCGCTGAAAGAATGGTCTTTATCTGCTCGTCGCTCACGTCGCGGCCGGGATCGAATTTCCTGATGCTGCGGCGTGTGTGGATGCCTTGGATCAGTTCCATCGCGCTCCTCCTTTGGTTGGCGGAATTTATGGAACGATGTTGCGCTAAGGGGAAGCTCATTTCAGGGAGGTCTTCCCGACAAACATAGTATCACGAAAGATCGCTCCGTGTTCGTCCTTTACACTGTTTCACAATAAAACTATGACTCTGAAAATCAAGTACGTACTTGAATGTATCCAGGTTACCAAAAAGATACTGTGACCGAATTGGAGGTTGAATGATCAAGGCCTGCGCCCTAAAGACCCTGGGAAACAGGGTCTACTCCTGCCAGGTGGAACTGGCGCTGCAAATAATCGGCGGCAAGTGGAAACCCATAATCCTCTGGCATCTCGGAACCGACGGCACTCTGCGGTTCAGTCAACTCAAGCGCATCATGCCCACCATCACGCAGAAGATGCTTACACAGCAGTTGCGGGAGCTGGAGGCCGACGGCCTGGTGTTGCGCGAGGTGTATGCCCAGGTGCCCCCAAAGGTGGAGTACTCCATGACCGAGCTGGGAAAAAGCGTCATGCCGGTGCTTCGCCAGCTCTGCCAATGGGGGCGCGGATACGAGGAACTGAACGCGGATGTTTTGAAGAAACAGGAGATGCCCGGTGCCAAATCCGATTGTTCGGGCAACGTTTCAGTTGATGCCATGATCGATGAGACCGTGGCATGAGGCAGGCGCCATCACTGTCCCTGCTCGAGGCCTGGGCACTGGAGCCGGGGCGCCTGCGCCATGACGTGCCGCTCTGCGGCAGCCCGGAGCGCTGCCTGGCGCGCTGGGCCGTGGAGGACGCCACAGGCCGTGTCTGGGTTCTGGAGCGCATTGCCTCCGAGCAATGGGAGGGCAGGGAGCGCATTGGCCGGGTGCTGGCCTTTCTGTCCCGCGAATTTACACAGCTCGCTCCCTACCGGATGACCTGGCGGGGCGCCCACGTCGCCCTCGAAGGAGGGGAGGGCTGGCAACTCTCCCCGTACCTGGGTAACGATCCCCTGCCGCGCCCGGAATATTTGCGTAGCGCTCCCCGCGGAGATGCGCTGGGGCGCTGCATGGTGGAGTTTGCACGCGCCTCCGAAAGTCTTCCGGATGAGCTAGCCGGAGAAACGCCGGCCCGTGAGCTGGACCTGGAGGAGTATGTGCGCGCCCTGCTGGAGAAGGTCGCGAACCGGGAGCCCGAGGTCGCACGCAGGGCCCGTGGGGTGGAGAAGCGCCTTCAGGGACTCTGGAATATTCTGCCGGAATTGCCCCGAGCCTTTTGCCACGGCGATTGCCACCCCCTGAACGTGCTTTGGCAGGGGGAGGGGGTCCTGGCCCTCATCGACTGGGAGTTTTGCGCTTCGCGCTTTCGGCAGTACGACCTGGCCAACTGCCTGGGCTGTGTGGGCATAGAGGATCCCCGCGCTCTTGGGGGGGAGTTCGCCATTGCCCTGTTGGACCGGCTCCGTGATTCACTCCTCGACGGGGCGGAGCGACGATTTCTGCCGGACATGGTTCTGGCCCTGCGCTTCGCCTGGCTTTCGGAGTGGCTGCGTCACGGCGACAGGGACATGATCGGTCTGGAACTGGACTACATGGAGCTGCTCCGCGACAACAGGGGCAGGCTCGAGGAGTTGTGGCGGACCGGGTGAACTCGTCTCACTTCGGTGAAGGGGGAATTTGTGGCGCTGATTCCTGGAACCACAGCGTGATTCTCGTGCCTTTGTCCCGCCTCGAGGAGATTTCAATCTTCCAGTGAAAACGGGCGCAGAGTTTCTGCACGATTTCCAGACCCAACCCGTGCCCCTGTGTCTTGTGCTGGTGCCTGACCTGTACCGCATCGGTCAGTCCCGTCTTGATGTCCTCCAGAAAGGGGGAACAGGCGGTGTTGAGGACCTCGAGCCGGTACTGGTTCACGTGGAGTTGCACCGTGCCCTGCGATGTGTAGCTGAACGCGTTTCGCAACAAATTGTCCAGCACAATGCGGAAAGCGGCGGGTGGAGCGTTCACCACTGGCGCCTTTTCCGCGTGCATGACGGCCCGAATGGACTTGTTCCTGTTCAATAGGACATGCTCCTTAAAAGCTTCCCGCGCCACTGCGGCGATATCACATGACTCTTCCGAGACATTCGAGGAGTCGCCGCGTGCGAACCACAGAAATGTTTCCATGGTCAGCTCAATGGTCCGGAGAGCGCGCGCTATCCGCTGTATCTGCTTTTCGTGGGGAGCTCGCGACGAAGGCGCGGCTGCAAGAAGTTCGACGGCTCCCTTGATCACGGTCACCGGGGTCCGCAACTCATGGCTGACGTACCGTGTGAACTCCTGCTCGCGTTGGATAAAGGCGTGCGTCCGCCGCATGCTTTGCTCCAGTTTTCTCGCCAGCAGGCCGATCTCATCATCGGCAAAACGCATGGACAGATTCATGGGCAGACTGTCGGGTTCGCTTTGAGCCACGCATTCGGCCAGTTCCGTTACCGGGGCGATGACCCTTTTGGCGATCAACGCGCCGAACAACCCTCCGAGCCCGGTCACTGTCAACGCGATGACCAGGAGCAGTGACCGTATCACAATCTCGTATTGTTCCTTTACCCGCAACGCGCCAACGTTGTAGAAAAGGTACAAAAGGTCCCTACCGCCAGGGAGAGCCGCAATGGCGATGTGATAATCCACGGGACCCGCTATGGCTCCCAATCCTTCGGTCTCGTACAGTCCTTCCGGAAGCCCCCGCACAATGCTGGCATCCGCCTTCGGCATCCCGCCCAGGCCGATGTAGCTGCGAATATACACGCTGTGCGGCAGTGGCGTTTCAGGGTCGGTTTCATACCGATTCATGAACCCGGCTATCTCGTTACGCAGGCGATTCTCGAAAATCATATCCTCCACGATGTTCATGGAGACATCCAGTAAAAGCCAATAGGTCATGGAGAGTGTGAAGGAGAAGATGCAGAAGGTGAACAGAATACGGTTGCGGAGGCTATGAGTGTACTTCATGGTCAGCCTTCAGTGAATAGCCGATTCCACGCATGGTGCGCAGCAATGATGAGGAAAAGGGTTTGTCTATCTTTTTTCGCAGCAGGTACATATGGCTGCGCAGGGCGTCGGTGTCCGGCGGCATGTCCCCCCACAGGGCATGCTCCAGTGACGTGCGTGAAACCATCTTTGGAGAAGCCCGCATCAACAGTTCCAGGATCTTGACACAGGTCCTGTTCAGTTCGATATGCCTGCCGCCCCTTGTGACAGTCATGGTGTCCAGATTCAGTTCCAGGTCGCCGACATTGAGCACGTTTGTCAATGTCCGGACTCCACGTTTTGCCAGGGCATAGGTGCGGACTTCGAGCTCCTTCAGTTCAAAGGGTTTCACCAGGTAGTCGTCCGCGCCCGCCTCGAACCCCACGATCTTGTCCTGAAGGGTGTCCCGCGCGGTGAGCATGAGTACCGGGATCTGTCTGGATGAGGAGCCCCGGTACTTGTCGCAAAGGGTCACCCCGTCCATGCCCGGGAGCATGATGTCCAGGATGATGACGTCATACTCCTGTGTCAGCGCGAGATGCAGGCCCTGGACGCCGTTCATGGCGAAATCCAGTACATGTCCCCGGGCCTCGAAAAATTCCGCGATGTTGTCCGCGATATCCGCGTTGTCTTCAACGAGGAGGATGCGCAGGGGCTTTCCCGGACGTAAGGTTCCCATTGCTTATAATTCCTTGTTCGTTGGAGTGTCCATTGTACGAATTCCGCCAACGCTTGGTTCGGTTCGCGCGGCAAGTGTCTTCCGACATGCTTCCGCTGGTGGGCCGCGGAGCCACGTGGCTTGAGCCCTGATAGCCATAAAATAAACGCGTCCACTACTATCGAGTGTTTGATGCGGTATAGCAGACTTCATGGTCGATGCTCCAGGAGTATATCGTACCGCGCCGGAGAGGGCTCCAGTTCTTCTCTACGGGCCCATCGCCCCGTGCGGATGCGGTGAAGGAGCATGCGGAGATCACTCAAGGCCGCGAACATGCAGGGGATAAACACCAGGGTCGCCACAGTGGACATCAGCAGTCCGGAGGATATGGCCAGGGCCATGGGCTTGAGAATCCGGGCCGAGAGTTGGGGTTCGAGCAGCAGTGGCGCAAGTCCTCCCAGAGTGCTCACCGTGGTGAGAAGAATGGCCCTGAAGCGGTGCTGCCCGGCATTCTTGATGGCCTGGAAGAATTCCATGCCGGCTATAAGATTCTTGTTGATGCGTTCGATGAATACAATGGTGTCATTCACGCCAATGCCGGAAAGCGCCACAATGCCGAAGAGGCTCATCAGCGAGATGTTGCAGTCCGCGATGAAATGCCCTGCCACGGCGCCTGCGATTCCAAAGGGAATTGTGAGGAGGATGAGCATGGGTTGGGCATAGGAGCGGAACATGGTGGCGATGACGAAGAAAATGCCCAGCAAGGCAAGCGGGTAGCCGATGGCCAGGTCATGCAGCGACTCCTCCATGTGCCTCTCCTCGCCCTCGAAAGAGATGTCCAGCCCAGGGGATTCCGCCTCCAGGTCCTTGGTCAGATTCCTTTCAAGATAAGCGAGAATTTCGTCCGTGGTGATTATGGAATTGTCCACATCCGCAGTGACGGTCATGCAGCGCATTCCATTCACGCGCCTGATGATGCTTTCGCCTTTGGCAAGGGAGACATCGGCAACGGACCGTAGAGGGACATTGACGCCGTTGGGAGCGCGAATTCTCAAACTGTCCAGTGAGCCAATGCTGGTACGCTCCTTGCCGGTATAGCGAACCTTGATCCGTACTTCGTCCCGCCCCCGCTGCAGACGGACAGGTTCCACACCGTAAAATGCCGCCCGCACCTGTCCGGCGAGCCCCTCCAGGGTGATTCCGAGATGCGCGGCCTCTGGCTTGAGAGTGCAACGCAGCTCATCAACGCGTGTGGAAAGGTCGGAGCGTATCCGCCGTATGCCGGGGATGGTGCGCAACCTTGCGGTGACATCGCGTGTGGCGTTCGTCAATGCCTCTGTATCCTGTCCGCGGATCCAAACTACCACGGGTTCTCCAGGGGGGCCTTCGACAATACTCTCGAATATTATGGACTCGACTCCATCCACTGTGCCGATGGCCCGCTCCCAAAGGTCCAGGAGCTTGTCATTCGGCACGACACCGTTCTCGCCCAAGCCCAGGATTACTTGAACTCCCCCCAAATGGCTCCCATTTTCGGGCTCTTCGGACAAGGAGGAGCCCACTATGCTCATTCGATTGATCCCGTATTGGTATCCATCGCCCCCCATAGCCGCGAGCACTCGCAATAGGCCTTGCTCGATCCGGGAGACGGCTTGCCGGGTCATCCGTTCGGAGGTACCGTTGTTCATGGCGACGGATGCGGTGAACAGTCTGCCGCCCGTATCGGGCAGTGTCTCGATTTTGATATGCCCTGACAAATACAGTCCGGCGCAAAGCATGAGCGCGCACAACCCTCCGCTCAGCCATACATACCGCAGTGGGAGTACGTTCTCCAAAAACAGTGGATAGAGCCTGGTCGCGAAGAGGTCCGGCATGCGTTTTGTCCGATCATAAAGCCGCCACAATGGTTTGAGGATGAGCGGGATTTCGGTGGATTCCCTGTCATTCTTTTTCCTGGGCCTTTGATTGTGGACAAGGTGGACGGGCAACAGCAGAAGTGATTCCAGCAGAGAGATGCACAGGCAGGGGATTACCACCAATGGCAGAATTCGAAGAAATTTCCCAATGGTGTCGCCGATGAAGACCAGAGGTATGAAGGCCAGCACGGTTGTCAAAACAGCCGCGAAAACAGGCCCTCCCACTTCGCGTATGCCCTTGAGCGCGGCCTCCGGTGGGGAGACTCCTCGCACCAGGTGCATGTGGATATTTTCGCCGACAACAATGGCGTCGTCCGCCACGATGCCCAACACCATTATCAACCCGAAGAGCGAGAGCATGTTGATGGTGCCGCCCATGCACCAGACGGCGGCCAGAGTGCCGAAGATTGAAAACAGTATGCCCATGACGATCCGAAAACTCAGTCGCGGGTCAAGGAACAGCCAGAGCAGAAACGTGACCAGGCAAAGCCCGGCAATTCCGTTCCTGACCAGGAGAATCATCCGGGAGCGCAAGTCCTCAGTCATGTCGTACAAGATATTGAAGTCTATGTGCTCCGGCAGTTGGCTTTGCTTTTTGTGCATATACTCCCGCACAGACCTGGAAATCCTCAGGGCATCTTCCGCGCGGGTTTTGTTGATGACAAAAACGATCGCAGGCCGCCCGTTTACCGCCACCTGCACCGAGTCTTCGGTAAACTCGTCCCTGATTTCGGCCACATAGCCCAGTGTGACCAGGGATCCGCTTTCGCTGGCGAGTATTGGTATTGTGGACATGTCCCGCGCCGTTAATTTCCTGCCCAGGGTTCGTATGCGTATATTCCTGTCATCGGTGCGAACGTACCCCCCAAAACGTTCGAGGTTTTGGCTGGCGATCCGGTGGGACACGTCCTGGAGGCCCAGACCCAAGCCGCGCAGTCTTTCCTCGGAGAGCTCAACACCTATTTCGTAATCCCGCACTCCAAGCAGCTTCACCTGGGATACCGCGGGCAGTCCGCGCAATTCGTCCCCTATCGATCTGGCCAGTTCCTTGCGCTGGCGCTCGGGTAGGTCCGCTGCGACATAGAGCCGCATCACCTCGGTGCGGTGTTGTTCCACGTTGATAACCGGCCTTTCAGCGCTGGCAGGGAAGGTGGAGATCGCATCCACCCGGCTGCGTATCCTGTTTGACAGCGTGGTGGCATCATAGCCGTGGCGCACCATGATCTCGGCGCTGGCGCGATTGTCCTCGGAACTGGTGACATATTCGCCCACCCCCTCCATTCCCTCCAGCGCATCTTCGATTTTTCGGATTATTCCATCCTGGATTTCGGATGGTGACGCGCCTGGATACTCCATCTCCACAAGGATCTCGTCCATGGAGAAGTCGGGAAACAGTTCCCGATGCATGAAAGCGAGCGCCATGGTGCCCGCCGCCATCGTGAGGATGAGGATCAGGGTGGAGAGCACCGGGTTCGAGATGATGACTAGGAATTGCCTGTTCATGTGCCACGCCCCGCCGCGTCGTGCTTTTCAAGGATGGGGCGGCGCACTCAGTCGCTTCCGCCAAAATGGTAGCCTATGAGTAGGAACGGTACATATTCGGCAAAGTCGAAGTATTTGATGTTGGCGTCGTTGTGCTCAAACCTGCAGCCGAGGTTGATTGAATAGTTCTCCATTCCCAGAGGGTCGTTCCAGGATATAAGCGCCATGGCCTCATACACCATCTCTCGTTGCGCTTTTTGTGGAAGACAGGATGTTCTGCATTGTAGTTGTTGTTCACGACTGAGAAAGAAAGGCTGAACCCTACATCGGACCATCGCTTCATTATCTCCAGCCCACCTCCGAAACCGGTGTAAGCGTTGCTGCTACCGTCAATGTCCGCGATGGTGAGTTCGAGTCCCGGGGAGAGTTCCAGACCATACCCGATTTCAATTTCATACCCGGTTTCGATGAGGTGAACCGCGCCGTCTCGTTTGAGACTGCTGAATCGCTTGCCGATCAAGTCCTTGTCGACATCCAGGAATTTCAGTTCATAACTGAGGCTGCAGCCGCTGATTTCATAGGCCATGGCGCCGCCGTATGACGATTCAAAGGTCTTATCGCGGTCTTGACCCACGAGGTAGGGGTCCTTCCAGACATCTCTGGGGAGGTCATAGAAACCTGATAACTCGATTTCTCCGAATTTATCCAGATCATAACGGACGCCAAACGTTGGGCGGGACTCCTTTGCCCGGAGCATGCCGCCAAACAGGGTCAAGCCGTTATCAAAGGCGTAGGCCAGGTCCAGAGCCGCGATAAACAGAGGTTCGTCCTGGTCCTTGCCGCGCTTGTTCAGGCTGCTCAGATTCTTGTTGTCATCGCCTGGTTCCAGGTTGTTGTTCGAGAACTCCCAGCCGCCGCCAATGTAGATATCTCCCATGAATCCGGTGGGAACTTCGCCGGGATTGCCCCCCCAACCGTGGGAAGGAAGAAAAATCAGAATCATGGCCGCAATGCAAAGAAATTGTGTTGCCCGCATGTTCCTGCTCCCTTGTTGGTGGAAATGATCTCCAGTTTTGTATGCTCGATGGGATTGACCAGCCTGCTGACAATGACCCGATCGCCGTTGTTCAGTCCTTTGCCGATATAGACGTGGTTGCCCCGCTCCCACAGGATCTGCACAGGAATGGTTCTAAGATGGTTGTCGCGCGCGATACAGACGGTTTGATCCGAGTTTACCGCCAGTCTTGGCAACCGGATGACATTGCGGAGTGTCTTGCCGGGAATATCCACCCTGCAGAACATGCCCTCGGCAAGAGGAGTCGAAATGCCGCTGATATGGGCGTCTTCAGCGGTGTCTATGCGGACCGCCAGAACAAGAGTCAGGGTTTTTGGGTCGTAGCGGACGGCCCTGTGCAACTGCCCGCTCCAGTACACATGTGGATCCTCCACCCAGCGCATCTTGCAGTCCACCTTGCGCAGCCCTGAAAACCAGCCACCTGCCATTTGCTCCGTCCGCTCCTCGAAGGGCAGCCACTGGCGGATGTCCTGGCCGCCAAGCGCCACTTCCACTTCCAGCACCGTATCGTCCGCGAGAACCGCCAGGGTTTGTCCGGCTTCGACATATTTGCCCACTTCAACCTTGGCCTCCTTCACTCTGCCGGAAATGGGCGAACGGATTTCGCATTTGGCCACGTCCCGCAGCACTGCTTCCAATTCCGCCGTGATTTCGGCATGCTCATAGTTAAATTCAGCGAGAATATGAGGATGGATCTTGATTGCCTCCTCCAACTGAAGCATGTGCTCCTTGGCGGCATTGAGCGTTGCTTCAGCCTTGTCCAGTTCGGATTTCGTGGTTACGCGATGCTCGGCGAACAGCCGCCTGGTACGCTGGAATTCCCCCCATAGCCAGCTCCAGATTTCGATGGGCGATTTCGTGCCGCCGCTGGTCCAGGCTGTGTTGCTTCAATTTTTTCGCCATGGCCTCCTGGACGCGCCTAGCCTTGGCCTCCAATTCTTTTTTCGCGCTTTCAAATCTGCAGGTCTCCACGCGCAACAGCAGTTCATCTTTTTCAAAAATTTCTCCAGGTTCCAGCTTGGGGCTGACATAGGTCAGCGCGCCGTTCAGATCGGCGGAGACAACTACTTCATTCACGACTTTGACCAGGCCGTAGGCCTTGCAGCGGTCACGGGGGTAATCAGCTTTTTTGCACGCTGATTACGGAGACCGGCAGCAAGGGCTGTTCCGGCGCGGTTTCCTCGATCTCCTCGCGGTTGAGCATCATGGCCGTCAGCCCCAGAGCGCCGGCGATCAGGAGCGCGGCGCTCAGGGCAAGAACGAGTTTCCTCCGTGTGGAATTCGTGGTCGTGATCACAGTGTGTTGCATGTCCCATCCGTCGAGGCACAATGGTCTGTGGCGTGCCGATGGAACACACTCTATGAGGGATGTGCTGAAAAGAACGTCAAAAGAGCGTGAAAGAAACGTGAAAAGGGTAGACTGGCTTGAGGGTAGGTGATTTCAGCTTGCGTTATTCATGCGACACTGGAAAGATTATTTCCGGAAACCACAAATGCAAATCATCAGTCCAGATATGGCGGAAAGGAGTACGTAATGCCTCGCGAAAAAGAGACTGTCTTGAAAACCGAACCCCTTGAATCATATAACGGAGCCGAGTCCCTGGTTGCCACCCTGGTGGAGAGCGAAGTGGACGTGTGCTTTGCCAACCCCGGCACCTCGGAGATGCAGTTTGTAAGTGCCCTGGACCGCATTTCAGGCATGCGCCCCGTGCTGTGCCTGTTCGAGGGTGTGGCGACGGGTGCGGCGGACGGTTATGCCCGCATGACCGGCAAACCGGCCTGCACCTTGCTCCACCTCGGCCCGGGCTTTGCCAACGGTATGGCCAACATCCACAACGCCCGCAAGGCGCAGTCGCCCATGGTCAACATCGTGGGTGATCATGCCACCTACCACGAACGCCTGGACGCGCCCCTGACCTCCAACGTCACGGGCTTTGCCGAAGCCATCTCCCATTGGATGTACAGATCCAAGAGCGCCCGCACCGTGGCCGCGGACGCCGCCCGCGCGGTGCAGGCCGCGCGGCAGGCGCCCGGGCAGATCGCGACCCTGATCCTCCCCGGCGACACGGCTTGGCTGCCCGCGGAGCGCCCGGCACCTCGGCTCGAGGTTCCCTCTCCTGCCAAGGTGGCGCAGGGGGCGGTGGATGACGCTGCCAAGGCCCTGAGCGGCGGCAAGCGGACAGCCGTGCTCCTGCGCGGCTCCCTGCTCTACGGGGAGGGGCTTATGGCGGCGGGGCGCGTTGCGGCCAAGACCGGGTGCAAATTGTTCTGCGACACCTTCGTACCCCGCCAGCGTGCGGGCGCGGGAGCACCCCAGGTGGAGCGGCTGCCCTATCGTGGCCCGGACATCCTGAAGGTCCTGGGCGAGTTCGAGCAGTTGTTGCTGGTGGGCGCCGAGCCGCCGGTGTCCTTTTTCGCCTATCCCGACCAGGAGAGCTGGCTCACCCCGCCCGAGTGCGCGATACTGACCCTTTCCCACCCCCATGAGGACGGCAATGACGCCCTGTCCGCTTTGGCCGAGGCTCTGGACGCCTCCCGCGAGGCAAAGGTCGCGGCTTATGATCCTCCGGCCTTGCCTCCTTATGGCCCCCTCACTCCCAGGGACGTGCTGAACATCATCGCCGCGTTGTTGCCGGAGAACGCGATTGTCACGGACGAGGGCATCACCTGCACCCTGCCGTACCTCTCCATGCTGGACAACGCCGCGCCCCATGATTTCCTGCCCGTGTCGGGAGGCTCCATCGGCAACATCCTGCCTCTGAGCACCGGGGCGGCCATAGCCGCGCCGGAGCGCAAGGTGGTCAGCCTGGAGGGGGACGGCAGCGCCATGTACACCCTCCAGGCCTTGTGGACCCAGGCGCGGGAGCGGCTCGACGTGGTGACGGTGATCTACGCCAACCGCTCCTATGCGGTGTTGAACCAGGAACTGCGGCTGATGAAGGCCGCATCCAAGGGGGAGCGTGCCCTGTCCCTGCTGGATTTGCACAACCCCACCCTGGACTGGGTCAAGATGGCCGAGGGCATGGGCGTGCAGGCGGTGCGCGTCGAGACCACCCAGGCCTTCAGCGATGCCTTCAGCGCGGCTATGCGCGAGAAAGGCCCCCGTCTCATAGAGGCTGTGCTGTAAAGAAACCATTCAACAAATGATTGTCGAGGGGGAAACCTCTTGAAGAAGAGATTTTCCCCTCGGGCTCCCCTTGCCGGAACTAGAGCATTTTAACTTTCATTTTGTATATACCCACAAGATTTAAACCAGCCCTGAGCATCTTTTGCGAGAACGAAGCTCAGGGCTTTTCCAACAGCGTCAAAAAGCTCTTCATGTGTCCTGGCTTTCATTCCTTTCAGCAGTTCCTTTACTTTGCTCCACATCTTTTCAATAGGATTTAGATCTGGGCTATAAGCCGGTAGAAACCGATAAGAAGCCTGCTTGGCTTCAATGGCAGCGTAAGCATCCTGGGATTTGTGGGCTGAGAGATTGTCCATGATGACGATATCGCCAGGGCGTAGAGAAGGTGCAAGCACCTATTTGATGTAAGCATCGAACATCTTTCGATCTACCGCCCCAGGAAAGACTATACTCTCAGTTAACAGACTGTCGGACTTAAGTTTTACTTTTTAATATCAATCTGTTATGTTATTTTTATGAGCACACGATTTAGAGACATCGATAGAGATAGGCCCTTGTTACTGTCCCCGGACATGCGAGACTGGGTCCCCGACGACGACATGGTCCATTTTGTGTTGGAGGCTGTGAAGCTTGCTCCGACCGATAGTTTTCAAGTAAACGCGCGTGGAACCGGCTCGAAGCAGTATCCGCCGCGTATGATGCTGGCTTTATTAATTTATTGTTACGCAAATGGCGTTTTCTCTTCGCGTAAAATTGAGCGGGCCACCTATCGGGATGTTGCCGTTCGTTATTTAGTCAGCCCTGAAAAACGTTCAATTTACTGAAAAGACTTAACAAAACGACCAATTCAATGTATCATTCTCGACCAGGAACTACAGTAATTCTGCAGAAAACCGGTCGCGCTGTCGCCGAGTCGGGAGTGATGATGAAGGCCAAGCAAGCCAAAAACGATCAGGCTAATTTCCTCTACAAAGACCTCATTGACCAACTCAACCCCAAGCATCCGCTGCTCCAACTGGCTGGGCGCATACCATGGGAGCGCTTTGAGCGGGAGTTCTCCCCACTCTACAGCGGGCACGGACGACCGGCAAAGCCCATTCGCCGCATGGTCGGACTCATGATTCTCAAACAACTTGAGGACCTCAGCGACGAGCGTGTTGTTGAAGCCTGGGTCCAAAATCCCTACTTCCAAGCCTTTTGCGGCGAGAAGCACTTTCAGTGGAAATTCCCCTGTGATTCGACGGATTTCGTCTATTTCCGCAAACGCATCGGTGAGGACGGCGCGCGCCTGATCTTCGAAGTCTCGGTGGATCTGCACGGCGAAGACGCCAAAGAGCGCGAGATCACCGTGGACACCACAGTACAGGAAAAGAACATCACCTTCCCTACAGATGTGAAACTGCTGACGAAAGTCATCAAAAAATGCAGGAAAATCGCTACAGATGAAGGCGTCAGGCTTCGCCGTAGTTTTCGCCGTAAACTGCCAAGCCTGCTGCGCCAACGGTTCAAAAGCCGAAAAACCATCAAACGAATACGGACCATGGCCGGCGTGCTCATCCGCGAGTTGGAGCGCAAGTTGTCCAAGGAAGCGCTTGCCCGCTACGCTGAATCCTTGAGCCTTTTTCGCCGAGTCCATGGACAAAAACGGACCGACAAAAACAAGATTTACAGCCTGCACGAGCCTGACGTGCTGTGCATCGGCAAAGGCAAAGAACACAAAAAGTATGAATTCGGGCGCAAGGCTTCTCTTGCCGTCACCAAAACCACAGGTGTCATTGTGGGGGCCATGTCTTTCACGGAAAACGTCTTTGATGGTCATACGCTCCCGGACGTCCTGGAGCAGGTCTGGCAAATCACAGAAGTCTGTCCGTCGGTGGCCATCTGCGACCGAGGCTATCGGGGACGAAAAAAGGTGGGCGACACGAGCATCCTGACGCCAGGTAGCCCTAAGAAGAGCGACACACCCTATCAACGCAGAAAAGCCAGAGGACGCTTCCGCCGCCGGGCTGGAATCGAGCCGGTGATCGGACATGTGAAGCATGACCATCGCATGGTGCGCAATTTCCTCAAAGGTGTCGTCGGTGACGCAATCAATCTGTTCATGGCGTGCGCGGCGTTCAACTTCAAGAAATGGATGCGAGGGGTGAAACTTTTTTTTGCTCTTCTGGCCCTGTGGCTCTCTTTCGGGTTTGGATGGCAGCGCAAGCTGGCTAAGATCTGAACAAAGCTAAAAGGGCTTTTTCAGGGCTGACTATTTAACGGGCAACACGCACCCAGATCACGACACGATTTGCTCCTTCCGCCGCAAGAACTTTGAAGCGGTCAGCGCCGCTTTTTTGGAAATACTCAAGCTCGCCGGTGAACTAAAGCTACTCAAAGTAGGAAATATCAGCGTCGATGGGACGCACATCAAAGCCAACGCTTCAAAATATAAAAACATTAAGCATAAAAGGGCATGTGAGCTTGAGCAGAAGCTGACGCACGACATCGCCGAACTAATGGCCCAGGCAGAGCACGCCGACTCCTCGTCTGATGACGATGGACAGCGGATCCCACAAGAACTCGCTCGGCGTGAGAAGTTGCTGGGCAAAATGCAAGCGGCCCAAAAAAAGTTGGAAGAGCGTTTACGCAAACGCACCGAATCCGAAAACGCTGAGTTCGAACGCAAGCGTAGGGCTCGGGAGCAACGAACGGGGCAGCACAGAGGCCGCGCTCCCAAGCCGCCCCAGGATGATCCCAAGGATTCGGAGTCGATAAACATGACTGATGAAGACTCGCGAATCATGCGCAAGACCAATAAGAGCGACTACACACAGTCGTACAATTGCCAAGCCGCAGTAGATGCCGATGGTTCACAACTGGTTCTGCACAGCTATGTGACGAACAACGGCTCAGACAGGAATGAGCTCTTGCCTGCGGTCGTTGGCGTTATGGACGACGTGGGCCAGCCTGTGGCGGTGCTGGCGGACACGGGATATTGCAACATTGAAGCCTGTAAAAAAGTAGAGGAATTGTGCGTAGATCCGTTTGTTCCGCCATGCCGGATGAGCCAACTGAAATATGACTATCGGCCAGAAAAAAAGAAAACCGAAAAATCCGTTACGGATCCATACTTGCGAAAGATGCGTGAAAAACTCGACGGCGAGAAAGGAAGACAACTGTACTCATTGCGTAAGCAAAGTGTTGAGCCGGTTTTTGGGATCATTAAACATACTTTGGGCTTTCGCCAATTTCTCCTTCGAGGTCTAGAAAAAGTGTCTGGGGAATGGAAGCTTGTGTGCTTGGCTTACAATATGAAGCGGCTATTTAAGTTGAAATGCGCCTAAAAAACGACACCTGAGGGGTTTTGGGGCTCAAAATACGCTTTGCAGGTTCAAAAACAAATCTAAGAAGATTTTTCTTGAATGTAAACTCAGCATCAGCCCCCATTCACGGCACGCTGATGCTGAGTTAAGTTCGACAGACTGTTAAGCCATCAAGGCGCACCGAAGAAAGTACGGTTAAGGTTTCCCAACGGCCGCACGGGGCAGAATCATGACAACGCTCCCCATGGATAGAGCGTCCCTACAGTCGTGTCATATTTGTTTTTACGCCTGATTCATCAAGAAAAATCAAGGAGTTCACATCCACAGTCCGTTGGAATTCCTCCCATTCAAGCCTAGACTTGACTATATCCTCCCGATCCTGCTCGCTTGCTCGCAGAGTTTTTTTTGAAAGCAAATCCAAGAGATTTAAGAATTTTATGAATTGCAACAAGTGAGCACTGCTTTCTGAAGTGCTGCCGAATCTCCTCCAGGGTGAGGTCCACATTTTCGAGGAGAAGAGCTGTCAGTTCTCGACGCTCATCTTCAGAGAACATTGACGTTCTGTGACCGCGCTGTCGGGCTTCCATTCGTCCGTCTCGTTCAAATTCCCGGATCCACCGACTCACGCTATTTAGATGATACCCCACAATCTCGGCGATTTGCCGCCGTGGGAGTCCTGCCTCGTAAGCCCGTATAGCTATAGCCCGTACTTCCTTGTTTGCTGTTTTCATGCAAGTCAGTCTAGAATATTTTTAGATAATTTGAAAGTTAAAATGCCCTATTTCAAGATCAAGGACGGGCTCATCGAAAAGGCCGAGTTCATCATCCCCACGGTGCACAACACCATGGCCATTGAAAAGGCTCTGATGGTGGTGGCCAGGCGTTACACCACCAGGGACAACATCAACCTGGAGCTGGACAAGGCGGTTGGGCGAGTGGTGCGGGCCTTTGACCCATGCATCGCCTGCGCCACGCATTGAGGCGGGAAGGGCGTTTGCACTCGAGAATGGACAAAGGCCATCCAAGGATGGCCTTTGTTGCGTCCATATTGTAGCGGAAATTCTACCACACAGGCGGTGGTGGCGGATAGCCGGGCCGGGGACCTGGCCCATAACCTGGCCGGGGTGGCGGGGGCATGCCAAGACTTCTGAGTGTGGGCGGGTTGAGCTGGCCGTCGGCCGGAAGCCCGTTGTCCCACTGATAGCGTCTGAGCGCGTTCCGTGTCCGAGGTCCGAACTGACCATCCGGAGGCCCCGCCCCATACCCCATCCGGTTCAGACGGAGTTGCGCTTCCCTGACGATATGGGGCGCGTAGCCGTACGCATAGGCCACCATAACGCTGGAGGCAACGAAGCCTAGAACCAGGAATACTATGAGGACTCTTCTCGTCATGCTTTCCTCCTGGGTACTCGTTGCTACGTTAAGATTTTGTTAATTTTATAAAAAATAAACTAAACACAAAATACGAATATGTCCAGATAAAGCATGTCAGTTCAGACGCAAAACTCCTGAACCGGGTTGACAATGTCAACAGCCGATGTTCTTCAATGAGGTCTGAATGCGGTTTCACCCCCACATCGTGGAAGAATGCACGAGGAGTAAGGAGAGATGGAGACTGACGGCGCGGTCCGGCTTCGCCGGATCGGATTGATCCTGCTGGCGGCCTTGACGCTGCTGGTGTTCTTCAAGACTCTGGCCGACAATCAGGCGGATTTTGACCTGTGGTGGCGCCTGGCCACGGGTAAACTGCTCCATGAATCCGGGAAGCTGCCCCTCAGGGATTCATTCTCCTACCTCCCCACACTGGAGCCGTGGATACAGCACGGCTGGCTGACCAACCTCGCCCTCTATTTCACCAACCTCCATTTTGGAGGAGCCGGGCTGCAGGTGTTGCGCTGGCTCATGGTGCTGGGCACCGCGGTGCTCTGTTTCCTGACCACCAGGCAACGTGGAGCCTCGGCACTGTCCGCGCTTCTATGCCTGCTGCTTACGCGACAGGTTTTCAGCTTCGGGTTCCCGGTTATTCGGGCCCAGGAATCCACCTATTTCCTCTTTGTCCTGTTTATCTGCATCCTTGAGTGGATCCGCCGTACCGGCAGGTGGCGGTATGCCTGGCTGCTGGCGCCCCTCCTCTGGCTGTGGGCCAACCTGCACCCGGGGTTCCTGGCCGGATGCGGTATCATGGCCCTCTATGCGGCGGGGCAGTGGCGCTCTCCAAGACATGCGGGACAGCTGGCCCTGGTGGCGGCGGCCGGATGCGCCCTGACACTGCTCAATCCCTACGGTCTGGACTACTGGCGGGAGGCCGTACTGGTCAGCGCCGCGCCGAATTCCGATATCACGGAATGGATGCCGGTGTGGGTGACCCTTTTCAGGGGGGACCGCGTGGCCATCAGCCGTCTCTTTGTGGGGCTCGCGCTCCTGACAGGGGTGCTGGCGCTGTGGCGTCGGCGCATCGATTTCACCGGCGCCCTTGTGCTGTTTGTCACCGCGGCGCTGTCAATGCAGCACAACCGGCATATCGTGTTCTTTGGCCTTGCCTTCACTGTCTTCGTACCCGAACTGGTGGACCACGGGTTTCGAGCCCTTGAAAAGACGCCCCTGGTCCGGCGCATCGTTCCCAACCTTGGGGCGTTCCTGGTGGCCGGATACCTGTTCTACTGCTTCATGGGCGTTCCGCAGTTCCTATACAGCTATGTGCTGCCCCATCCCCTCCGCTTCCTGTATCTGGCTCCCCTGGTCAAGACGCAGGTGCCCAAAGGCATGCCATACTACCCTGTTGAATCGCTCATGCATCTGCGCAAGGCGGGTCTGAAGGGCAACCTTGCCACTCACCTGGCGTGGGGCGGGTTGATGGTCTGGGCGGCCTATCCTGATTGCCGGGTGGCATTCGACGGACGCAACGAGTCGGTGTTCACAATGGAGGCGCGGGAGAAGTTCATGGACTTCATGCTGGCCCGTGAGGGTTGGCACGAGTTTCTGGAACGCTATCACACGGATCTGATGATACTGAAGCCCTATTCCGAAATCGGGCGGTTGATGCTCCATGAGCCCGGCTGGGGGGTGGAGTATCGGGACGAGGGCAGCATGCTGCTGATGCGGGAAACCTCGGGAGCTTCCGGTGACGGATGACGTCCCGGGAGAATGCTTCCGGTTGCTTTCGGACTGTTTGTCTGGATGTCTTTCGGGTTATTTTTTCGGCAGGTCGAAGTCATCCATCTTGAGATCGGCGGCATCCCGGATGCTTTCGGCCTCCTTTTGCGCTGCCTCGAATTTTTTGCGCGAGATGAAATGCCCGAGCTCGTGCTTCTGGATGGCGCTGAGCCCTCTGAATTCCAGCCCGGAGACGTCCTGTCCGCTCCTGGTGACGCGCGCTGGCACGCTCTTCACAACCGGCGTGTTGTCTTCCAGCAGATCGAACTGCACTTCCTGCCCCACAACAAAGTCGTAGTCAGTATCCGTGGGTGTAAAGCCGGCACCGGTAGTACTGAGATCGAACAATTGCGAGGCCCCCATGAGAAGGCCGAAGTCGATGTCCACTTTCGCCACTGGAACGCGTTCCGACCTGCGACGTTCGTTGCCCTGATCGATAAGATCCATGGTGACCTTGAACTGGTTGCCGCATTTGGGGCAGCGCACCGACTTGTCGATGGCGGATTCAGGCACATTGCCCTTGACTCCGCAGTATTTGCATCGGAGTTGCATAAGCCCTCCCGGAAGCTATGTTGGCATAAAGATAATGATACCAAAACAATTGTAATGGGTAAAGAATATTAAGAGGATCATCCCTTTGTCTGCCCTAAAGACCAGAAATGCGCCGATTTTCAAGGGACGGAAGGGATGCATGGCGGAAGCGATGCTGTAAACCAAGCGCCCCATCCTTTGGCCGAGACTGCTATTGCCTTGGGCATGCTTCGGACGTATCCTTCAATAAAGTAAAATGATTTTGCCGAAATTCTTGAAAATGAAAACTACGGGCGGAATCTGCGGGTGCGCCCGCAGAGAAGAGGTGTTTCGTGGGGCAGGCTCGGCTGTACATGGCTTCGTTCTTCACTCTGGCGTTGATGTATGCGCCGCAGCCGCTCTACAACAGCATGGCCGCGGATCTCATGGTGGGCAAGACCGGCATCGCCCTGCTGGTCACCGTGGTGCTGCTGCCGCTCGCGGTTGCGCCCCTGGCCTACGGGTTCCTGCTGGAGTCCGTTTCGCCGCGCCGCCTGCTCACCTGGGCCATGACCGGCCTGAGCTTGTCCCAGGCTGTGCTGGCCGTGACCCAGCCCTATTGGGGGGTGCTGCTGCTGCGTTGCCTGCAGGGACTGCTGGTGCCGGCGGTGCTCACCTCGCTCATGACGCACCTCGGGGCCTCGAAGACCGGCAGGGACGTGCAGCGAAGCATGGCCCTGTACGTGGCCAGCACCATCATGGGCGCATTCGTGGGGCGGCTGGTGTCCGGGTACGTGGCCACGGAGTGGGGGTGGCGCTGGGCCTTTGCCCTGGTGGCGCTTGCCCATACGTTCAGTTCCGCGCTCCTCTGGCGTTTGCCCGGCGAGCCCGGCGGGTTCTCGCGCCCCAGGCTCGCGGCGCTGCCCGAGGTTCTGCGCCAGCCCGGGTTCATGCGCATGTACGGGGTGATGTTCTGCCTCTTTTTCGTGTTTGCCTCGCTGCTGAACTTCATTCCCTTCAGGATGGCGGAGTTGGGGGGCGAAATCTCGGAGTTCCGCATCGGCCTGATGTACTCTGGCTATCTCATGGGTACCGCCATCTGCGTATGGTCCCTGCAATGCATACGTTTTTTTCGGGGCGAGGCCAGGGCGGTGCTCACCGGCCTGTTGTTCTGCATTCTGGTGACCTGCTGCCTGTACTCCTCGGACATCCTGATCACCCAGGCGGCCATGCTGCTCTTCCCCAGCGGCTTCTTCCTGGTGCACGCCCTAATGCCCGGCTATATCAACAGCCTGGCCTCGGGCAACACGGGCCTGGTGAACGGCTGCTACATCTCCTTCTATTACCTGGGGGGGGGACTGGGCTCGTGGCTACCCGGGTTCCTGTACCGCGCTGCGGGTTGGAGCGCCTACGTGACCCTGTCTCTGGTCATGCTTCTGGCAGGGACTCTCCTGGCCCAGGGCATGCTGCGAAAAAGGTAAAGGGAAGCGTGATGTTACTGCGGGCACAAAGTGTTCAGCATTTTGTAGCTCAAAGGCATAAGGATGGACCAGCTGAAGGCGAAACCGCCGGAGCGCGGTGTTAAGGAACCACTGCATAATTGCCCGCTGGCTTTGTTGCCGTGGAAAAGGCAAATCCTCGTGTATTATAACTACGCGTCGACATTGGCTTTTTTGCTCCTCGCCAGCGCACAATTCGACAGCACTTCTGAAAAATGTAATTTAGCAGCGCTTCCATAATTCTTTTGCGTTCCATGTAATATTTGGCACATGCGTTGCCATGGCCTCTCCATGCATGGTAAGGGGCGTACCGGAGGAAACATGCCCAATTTTTTCGAACTCGCCACCTATGTCTTCGATCCCCTGCACGACTTCTGGGAACGCCACGGCACCAAACGCAAACTGGCGGGAATGCTGTTGCTGGCCTTCATACTTGGAATCGTGAGCATCGAACTGAACCGTCACGGCCTGCTGCCCGATTGGCTGGCCAGATATACGCCGCACAAACACTTTTACGCCATCAAGTTGGCCTTCACTCTGGTGCTGCTCATCGAGGTTGTGGACTTGGTCTTCGTGATCCCCTGCTCGGTGTCCAAGGCCGTTGGCAAGCAATTCGAGATCCTCTCCCTGATCCTGCTGCGCAACGCCTTCAAGGAGTTGATCTACTTCCAGGAACCGGTGCAGATTCTTCACCCCGTGCAACAGATCCTGCCCATCATCTCGGACAGCATGGGCGCGGTGCTCATCTTCGTGGGGTTGGGCATCTACTACAAGGTGCAAAAAGCCCAGCGGGGAGACAAGAAAGCCGGGGAGCTCTACAAGTTCGTGGCCGCGAAAAAGGCCGTGGCGCTGCTGCTCCTGCTGCTGTTCCTCATCTCCGGATGGCTGGTGGCCCACTCATTCTTCGTGCTCGGAGAGCGCGTTGACTTCTTCGAGGTCGTCTACACCATCCTGATCTTCAGCGACATCCTGTTGGTGCTCATCGCACAGCGGCACCAGCCGTCCTTTCACGCCATTTTCAGAAATTCGGGGTACGCCGTGGCAACACTGTTGATACGGCTGGCTCTGGCGGCGCCCCGTTACTATGACGTAGGCATAGGGCTCTTCGCAGTGATCTTCGCCATAGGCCTGACCATGGCCTACAGCGCCTACGGTGAGGACATGGGGCAATGAGGCGGGATAAGGGGGTGGGGAATGCCCCTGGTTAAATTTTCTTTCTCTTTCCTCTCCCCGTCACTTGGCGCCGTGTTCCTTAAGAAACGCGGCAAAGCGCAAGTCGGTGCGCTGGATGTGGCGGATCAGCCAGGTCAGGAGAAAGCTCTGCAGTTCCTCGAGGGTATCTTGCATCACGTCCAGGGGGCGTAGCGCCATCTCCTCGATGTGATCGATAAATATCTGGTGTTCCATCTTGTGCGCGTCGAGGCCGGGGTAGCCATGTTTGTTCAGCAGATTCTCTTCGGTCTTGAAGTGGTAGCGGGCATAGCTGCGCAGGCTGTCCAGTCCTTCCACAAGAGCGTTCTTTTCCCAGCCGTCGGCCGCCTTGTCGTACATGCTGTTGATGACGCGAAACAGCTCCTCGTGCTGCACGTCCACGCTTTCGACCCCTGTTGCGAGGGTTCCGTCCCAGTTCAGGATTCCCATGGATTTCTCCGGCGGTTTTGAATCATATTACAGTGACCAGGGCATTTGAACCTTTTCAAAGGTAAAATGCCCTATTGCACCGCGGTTTGCATATGTCGTCGGGGATCTTTGGCCTGCGCCAGATCAAAGCCGGTCTCGATGAGCTTGCGTGCCTCCAGGGTACGCACCTTCGGGGAAGGGGCGCCCAGCAGCACCGCGATGATGCGGATGCCGTCGCGTTTGGCCGTGGCCACGAGGTTGTATCCCGAGGCGTTGACGTAGCCTGTTTTCAGGCCATCCACGCCGGGGCACTGGCCCAGCAGCTTGTTGTGGTTCCGCAGCTTCGCCCCCCCGTACCAGGCAAAGGGCATGGAGTGGAGTCGCAGGGCCTGCGGAAAACGTCGCAGGTAGTCGCCGGCCAGGCGCAGCATGTCCCGCGCCGTGACCGTCTGGGTAGCGACGTTCAGGCCGTGGGGGTTGACAAAGCTGGAGTTCTCCATGCCGAGCTCCCGGGCCATCTCGTTCATTCGGGCCACAAAGGCGTCGTACCCCCCGGGGTAGTACTCGGCCATGGCCACGCAGGCGTCGTTGCCCGAGGCCACGGCCATGCCCTTGAGGATCTGCCAGAGGGGGTAGCTGCGCCCCGTGACGATACCCATGCTCGATCCGCCGGTTTTGTCGGCACGGGCGCTGACAGGTACGCTGTCCGCCAGGGTGAGGCACCCCTTTCCTATGGCGTCGAAGGCCACGTACAGGCTCATTATCTTGGTCAGTGAGGCGGGGGCCACCGGCGTGTCCGGGGACTGCTCGAAAAGCACCGAGCCGTCGAACATGTTCATCACCATGGCGCTCTTGGCCTTGAACTGGTGGGGATCGGAGGCCCCTCCCTTGTCCGCGGCCGCGGCGGAGCATGGCGACAGCAGGAGTGAGAGGGTCAGCAACAAGAGGGCGGGCGCGGCAAAACGCATGATGTTTCCTTGCACGATAATGCGGATGAGAGGCGATTGGATGGTATGGCGGCGACCCTGAATGCCCAGGGTGCGCCACCGTGTTTTCAGGATACACCAACGCCGGGCGGCTTGCCAAGCCGGAGCCCCCCGGCTATAGAGTACCGGGAACGATAACCGTTCAGCATGTTGCGCATAACTCTACAAAGGTGACAAGCATGGTGCCACGTATGCGACGAATTTCGGCAATTTTCATGACATTGTGCCTGTTCGTTCTCTGCGGCGCGACAATGGCGCCGGCCCAGGAGGGCGAAACCCGGTACCAGGTCCAGATCGGTTCCGCCAAGCAGCTCAAAGGCACGAAGTATTTCGCCGCAAAGGCCTCGCGGGTCCTGGACACCAGCGTCTATGTCATTCACAGGGGGCAGTACTTCGTTGCCCTCACCGGGCACTACTCCACCAGGGAGCAGGCCCAGGAGCGGCTCATGGAGATCCGTCAGCACTACAACGGCATGGTGGTCGAGTACGAGCTGGGCGATATCGTGGCGGCGTTCTCCTCGGGGCAGGAGATACCGGAGCGGGATATCGTGCGCACGGTATTCGCAGGAGAGCGTGCGCTCAAGGCGCGTGAGAAGCTCATGCAGACCCAGCCCATCCGCGAGGTCACCAAGAAGCAGAGCACCGGCCTGCGCGGAGTGGTGGAGGAGGGGCTTGTCCACGTGCGCATGGATGGCTGCTCGGTGGTCAACACTGAGCAGTTGAGCGGTTTTGAATTCCGCACAGTAGCCAAGCTCGCCGAACTCGATCCCTACTCCCTGGCAACCGAGGAGAGGCACGGCGCCAACCTCTACATAGTGGTCAAGACCAAGGGCAACCTGAACAAGGTGAGCATCGAGCAGTTCACCAAGGGCAAGAGCGTTTCCAAACGCTCCGAGGATGTGCTCTCCCTGAAGCTGAAGAGTGGCGACGTGGAAGCCATCGAAAAGGTCTCCACCGCACTGCGCGAGCTGATGCTGTTCTGCACGGCCAAGTGAGACGGCCAGGGCATGCAAGCTTTAAAAAGTTCAAATGCTCCATATGACAATCTTCCCGGGGGAAACCATTATTGCGAATGGGCTTTCCCCCGGGCTTATCCACAACACTTCTTTTTCTAGTTGTCCCGTTACAGCAAGTCCTTGAAGCCCTCCGCGATTTCCAGGCAGGCCGCGGACTTGTTCAGCGTGTACAGGTGGATGCCCGGGGCGCCCATCTCCAGGAGCTCCCGCGCCTGGCGGATGGCAAAGGCGATGCCGAGCTCCCGCACGGCTTCGTTTCCGCCCTTTTCATTGGCCTCGTCCAGCTGCAGGAATAATTTGCCAGGAATATTGGCGCTGCACATGGAGAGGATCCTGCGGATGGAGGACATGGACAGCAGGGGCATGACACCCGGGATCACAGGCTTTTCCACGCCCCGTTTCTTCAACCGCTCCACGAAATCCACATAGGCCCTGTTGTCGAAGAACAGTTGCGTCACGGCCAGGTCCGCGTGCTCCATCTTGAATTGCATCCAGCGCAGGTCGTCGGACACGGTCCTGGATTCCGGGTGGATCTCCGGATACGCGGCCACGGCCACGCCGAAGTTGGGCATGTTCTCGCGTATGAAGATGGCCAGGTCCGAGGCGTGCTGAAAGGCCTCGTTTTCCGGCTCGAAATTCTCCACGCCCCTTGGCGGATCACCGCGCAGTGCCAGGACGTTGTCCACACCTCGCTGCTCCAGGGCCTTGAGATAGTTTAGGATGCGCTGTTCGTCCGCGCCGACGCAAGTGAGGTGGGCCATGGGTTCGAGCCCGATGTCCTGCTTGATTTTTCCGGCGATCTCCAGGGTGTTGTCCTGGGTGCCGCCCCCGGCTCCGTAGGTCACTGAGGCGAACAGGGGGTCGAGGGCCTTGAGCTGCCCGACCACGTTGAAGAACTTGGGCCACTCCTCGCTCTGCTTGGGCGGGAAGAACTCCAGGGAGATAAAGCGGCGCCCGGGCTGGATTCTATCGATGATTTTCATGCTGCATCCCCAGGTGGTTGAGGTTGTCGCTGTTTATGATCACTATATCAAGATATATTGATTCAGTCTTTGCGCAACCTACCCGGCCTATGCCCTCATGTCAACCCCTGACATGATATTCGCACGTCCAGGCCTTTCAGATTTGGGCCGGCTGGGGCAGGTCGATATGCAGCGTGGTGCCCGCATCGTCATCAGTGTGCATGAACAGACGCCCTCCCATGACTTCCACCGCCAGGCGGGCTGAATAGGTTCCCAGGCCCGTGCCCCCTTTTTTGCCAACCGAGGCGTATTTCTGGAAGAACCTGTTGCGCATCTCCACGGGCACGGCGCCCAGGTTGTGGATGGAGGTGCGGGCGAACCCTTCCACCATGCCCAGGGTGATGGTGATGGCACTTTCATCGGGCGCGGCTTCGCAGGCGTTTTTCAGGATGTTGGCCAGGACGGTGTAGCAGAGCGGGGGCTCGGCATAAACGCTGTGATTTTCGGTCAAGGTGATTTCCTTGCCGTGGCGTTGCAGGCGGACGCTCAATTTTTTGCTTCGCAGGACCAGGCCCAGGTCGTTCAGAGCGCGGCGCAGTTCGCCCAGCAGGTTGAAGGCTGTGAGCGTCGGGGTGTAGGCGCCGGTCTCCATCTTGTAGAGGTCCAGGGAGAGGTTGACCATGTAGAGCATGTGCTCCGCCGTCTTGGACATATCCCTCAGGGTGTCGCGTTGCTCCTCGGTGAGGTTGTCGTCCAACAGAAGGACCTGGGGCAGGCCCATTAGCCCATTGAGGGGGGTCTTGAGGTCGTGGCGCATGATGCGCTCCACGTCCTGGCGTAGCCGTTCGGCCTCCTTCAAGGCGCTGATGTCGTCTATGACCCACAGGGTTCCTCTGCCGAGTCCCTTTGGAGAGATGGTCTTGCCGGACAGCAGGCAATGCAGGGTGCGGCCGTCCTTGGTACGTAGCGGGTATTCCAGCTGGTGCAGAGCGCCGTCCTGGAACTCGTGATAGTAAGTCTTTCCGAATAGGGCGAAGGATTCCCGGGAAGCATGGATCAGCGAGACGCTCTTTCCAATGGCCTCCTCGCGCCTGTAGCCGAACACGTCCACAAAGCGTTGATTGACCCGCTGAAAGATTCTCTCCTGGCTCAGCAGGATCACGGACACCTGACTGTTCTCGAAGATGGCCTCCATCTCCTCCAAGGTCTGGGTGAGTTGCGTCCTGGCCTTTTCGCGTTCCGTGATATCGTGGATGATGGAGAACAGGGCGCGTTTGCCGTGAAAATCAAAGGGCCCGGAATAGACCTCCACGTCCCGCAGCTCCCCGGAGGCGAGCCTGTGCTTGAACTCATACCTGCCGCTGCCGTCCAGCGTCCGCACCATCATGTCCTTCAGGTCGTCCTGGTTCATGGGGTTGATGTGGTGGATGTCCATCTCCCTGAGTGCCGGCAGGCTGTACCCGTAGAATCGGCTCGCGGAATTGTTGGCGTCGAGAATGGTACAGTCTATCGGATCGAGGAACAGCATGGCGCAGGCGTTGTCCTCGAAGAATGAGCGGTATTGGGCCTCGCGCTTTCGCAACGTCTCCTCGACCTGTTTGCGTTCGGCCACTTCCCCTTCGAGTTTCTGCTTGGTTGATTGCAGCTTGAGGGTCCGCTCCTTGACCAGGGTGGCGAGGTGTTTCTTGAGATAGTGCCAGGACAGGAGAAAGATGCCGAGAACCAGGGCAGTGCCCAGCAACGCCAGGGAGGCGTTCAATATAACAGCCCGTTTGTACACGGTGATATCAGGGGTTATGTCACACCAGGCAAGCAGCCGGGCCTGGGGAGCGTCCGGATTGTTGTTGTCCAAGCCGTACAGAGGAATGGGGAGGGACATGACCGCCAGAGGAGGATCATGATTCAGCAATAGTGTATACGTTCGCGCGTGGGATTCGAGCAGTTCGAGGACAGGGGGGAGCAGAAGCAGCGCCCTGCCCTGGGGTGCGGTATCCTCCTCTATTATCCACGAGGAGCGCTCGTCAAGGTTGGTCCAGCCTTCGAGTTCTCCTCCGTATTTAGAGGGGCGGATAAGAATGGCGAAAAACGAGTCAAAGGTCTTGTTCAGCCTTCTCAGAATGGTGGTGAAAGATGTCCCGGCCTCCACCGCCCCCACATGGACACGGCTGCCGACCTCGTAATCCATGGCGAACACGGGCACCACACCTCGTATGCCGGGGTAGAACTTGCCGAGTTCCACACCCATGAGGGGGAGTCTTGCCTTGTTCGCATCCACTATCATGGGCCGGAAGGTGTCGAGCCGGTCGCCGAACATGTCCGGCTCGTGCACTCGCAAAAATGACAAGTCGCCCGGAGCGAGATGAAAGTGGAGTTGCCGGACCTTGTACCGCTGGGTGAGCACTTCCCAGGGTTCACGCAGGGAGCGAAGAAGTATTTTCCTGGTGTTGTCGGCCTTGACTCCCCCCTTGCCGCCTCCTTCGAGCTCGACATTCTTCTTTCCAAGCAGAAACAACCCCTGGATCATGTCGCTGTTGGCCAGGAACATGGCTATCTGCTCCATGTCGTTGGCAACGGTTTCCAGGGCGATCTCAAAGGCGATGTCGATATCCTGGACACGCTCCTCCTGAGTCTGTCGCAGCTTTTGCCAGTCCAGGACTGAGCCGTACCAGGCCAGGGCGGCGTTGATCAGCAGGATGCCGAGTGTAACGAGTATGTAGACCCGTCTGTTCGTTTTCTTCAGTGTCTGCATGCGCACGTCGGTCAAAGGGTGAAAACTGGGTATTTACCACATAATGGCCTAGTATTCCCATGGTTGCAACAAGGAAATTGGAAAAAGGAAGGGTGCTTCGGTAAGATGCTTGTCGAAAGATACACTTCAGGGAGGGGTTGGGGACAAATATTGAAGATTAACATCTTAAATTAACGAGATAATAAATGGCTATCCCCTTCCATGGGCATGCATTCCCATGAAAGGGGAGGGAATTGATCAGGAGTCGGGCTTCTCGCCCCACACCTTCTTTCCACGGGAAATCTTCTGACGAACAACGGACCAGGTCTTGGTTCCCAGAAAGGATCCCTCGAAACGTGCCATCATCTGTGCGAACATTGCATATGGTATGGTGAAGGTGAGCTCGTCGTTCTTGTGGAATTTTCTGGCCGAAGGGTCCCAGCCGCCTATGACGGCGCGGGTTTTTCCGTGCGCCAGGTAGCGGAATGGCCAGGCCACCATGCCCCCGCAGCCCGCGCTCCAGGGCGAGACAACCACTTCGGGGTCGTTGGTGACGAAAAAGGCCAACTGGTGCAGGCCGCAAAGGCTCTCGGGCCTGGAGAAGAAGGTTACGAGTTCGGGATCGAACTCCGGGTGGAAGGTTTCCAAGGGCTGGACCACCAGGTACCTCTTTGGCGCGGGCACAGGATCGATCTCCGCGAAGATCCTCCGCAGCGTGTTCGGCCCCTCGCAGTAGAACTCTCCCTCCATATGACCAGGTATGCCGCTGGAAACGTAGTGAATGATGGTCTCGGTCTGGGGCTTGAGAAATCCCATCCAGTATGCGGCGCCCGGGCATCCGAAGTTGTCGGCGGAGAACCACGCCGGGACACGCTTTTTTCTGGCGCGCCAGACATGCCCCATGGCGCAGGAGAAATTGCCGAAGACCGCACCCCAGTCCACGGCGT
This sequence comes from Desulfovibrionaceae bacterium, assembly GCA_963674665.2. Taxonomy (GTDB): domain Bacteria; phylum Desulfobacterota; class Desulfovibrionia; order Desulfovibrionales; family Desulfovibrionaceae. The sequence continues at coordinate 485,637 of CAXXPL010000009.1, forward strand.
TGTTCTGTTCCGCCTCCCGGGTGGGCAGGGGTATGGTCTTGGGATGCAGCCCCTGGTCCGGCGGAGTGTCGGCATGAAAGATTCCCATGGGCGCTTCGTCCAGGCCAAGAAGCTCCAGAAACGCGGGCAGGCCTTTCGTTATGGTCGGGTCCATACGTTTTCTCCTCGATGGTGGCTGGTTACAGTTTGTTCCCCAAAAGTCGCATGACCTTTGCGGCCATGATCATTTGTTCTTCATCCATGCCCTTGGCAACGGCATTTGCCCATTCCACCTGGCGCCTGGACACCTCGTGCAGGATGGCCGCGCCTTGCTCCGTAAGCTCCACGAGCATGGCCCGCTTGTGCTCCGGGTTGTCCCTGAACCCTACGAGGCCTTTGTTTTGCAACAGGTTCACGGAGCGGCGCACGCTCTGGCGGGTCAGGCCCATGCTCCGGGCGATCCTGGCCATTGGAAGCGGTCCGACCTTCAGAGCGCCCATGACCTGCCACAGGGCGCTGGTAATGCCGAGATCCGCGGTGAGGCTGTTCCCCGCGGCGATGAGCTGGCCATTGAAGCGGAAGGTTTCCAGGAGCAGCTCGGTGAAAGCGTCGCCTCTGCTGGTTCTGGTGAGGGAGTCCATATTATTCATGACAGCATACAGTCAATTTGACAGTATGCTGTCAATTGAGAATCATTCTTCCGTATTTTTATGACGTTTACATTGAAAACAGTATTGTGCTAACTGTTTGGACGTTCAGGGGGGCGATGATTGACAGCAACGGAGCGTTATTTATGAGAATTGTTATCGCGCTATGCGCAGTTCTGATCCTAGCCTCCATCTGGGGGGGCGCTGCCCGTGCCTTTAGCGCGGCGGATGATTCCGGCAAGCGGATCATGGTGGTCTGCTCCACCACTCAGGTGGCGGACTTCGCCCGCCAGGTGGCCGGGGACGACCTGGACGTGCGCTGCATCCTGGCTCCCGGTGCCGATCCCCACACCTACATGCCCACTCCCAAAGACTCGCAGCTCGTGGTGAGTTCGGCCCTGTGCCTGGAGAACGGGCTGCACCTGGAGGGCAACAACTGGATGGGCAAGTTGGCCCAGGACGCTGGAAAGCCTGTGGTCAGCTGCGCGGAGGGCGTGCAGCCCCTGAACATGGTCTATGACGGCAAGCGGGTGAAAGACCCCCATGCCTGGTTTTCGCCCCGCAACGCGGCCATCTATGTGAACAACATCATCAGCGCCTTCATGAGGCTGGCGCCGGAAAAAGCCGAGAGATTCAAGGCCAGGGGCGAGCTGTACCTGCGACAGTTGCGCACCCTGGACTCCTGGATAAGGAAGCAGGTGAGCCTCATCCATCCGTTCAGGCGCATCCTGGTGACCAGCCACGACGCCTTCAACTATTTCTGCCAGGAATTCAGGTTCAACCCTGGCAACAACTACATGAGCCTGGCTCCGGTGGGTTGGAGCACGGGCAGCGAGGTTGGCGCGGGTATGACCCCGAAGCGCCGCGAGCAGGTGGTTGAGTCCATCCGCTCCTCGGGCGCCAGGGCCGTGTTCGTGGAGACCAGCGTGAACCCCAAGCTCATCCGCCAGATCGCGCATGACGCCGGAGTGGCCATCGGCGGCATGCTGTACTCCGACTCCATGGGCGAGGAAAATTCCGCCGGTGAGACTTACATTGGCATGATGCGGGAGAATGTCCTGAGCATCGTGCATGCCCTGGCCCCTGAAAAGGGAGGTGAGTGATGTCGTCGCGTCTCGTCCTGGTGGCGGTCATATGGGTGGTTATCTTCGGCGGAACCGGCATGTTTCTGCGGATGGACACTCCGGCCGCTCCCAGCGCGGCCATGCATGAGCCTGATGTACGGGAGGCTGGGGGAAACTTTTCCCTGGAGATAACCACATCCTTTGCCCTGGCCCGGGATCCCTTCGCCCTCACCGCGGGGGTGGAGAACACGGACCCACTGGTGGTCACCCTGTCCGGCAAGGAGCTGTTCTCCGCGGAAAGCCTGCCTTCGGGCGAAACCCTGATCATCTCCCCCCTGAAAGGGGTGGTGAAGGGGGGCAACGAGTTTTTCGTGCAGGCCTCCCCGCCTGTGGACGACACCGGGCAAAGCCACGCCCTGCGCCTTCGTTTTCTACGCGGCGGGGCGGTTCTGGCGGAAAAGACTTTCTGGTCAGACGACGGCGCAGCCATAGCCGGCGCGCTTCACGTCACGGTGGAGGACCCCTCATGAGCGCGTCGAAACATCCTGTCATCGAGGTCCAACACCTCACCGTGAGCTACGGCCCCAAGCCCGCGCTGCTGGACGTGTCCCTGAACATCGAGCCCGGCTCCCTTGTGGGGGTCATCGGCCCCAACGGAGGGGGGAAATCCACCTTTATCAAGGCCATTCTGGGCTTCGTGAAGCGGGATGTGGGCGATGTGCGCATCATGGGACGCCCCACCGAACAGGCCAAGGGCCTGGTGGCCTACGTACCGCAACGGGGCAGCGTGGACTGGGACTTTCCCATAACCGTGGAGCAGGTGGCCATGATGGGGCGCTACGGCCATATTCCATGGTACCGCGACGCCTCGTCCGAGGACCGGCGCGTGGTGGAGGAGGCCCTGGACATGGTGCGCATGGGCGACTTCCGGCACCGTCAGATCGGGCAGCTCTCCGGAGGGCAGCAACAGCGCGTGTTCATGGCCCGGGCCCTGGCCCAGGGCTCCAGCATCCTGCTCCTGGACGAACCCTTTGCGGGTGTCGACGCGGCCACAGAGCGTGCCATCCTGGACGTGCTCGAGCGGGCCAAGAAGTCCGGCAGAACCCTGGTGGTTGTGCACCACGATCTGGCCACTGCCGCGGAGTATTTCGACAGCCTGGTGCTGATCAAGCAGCGGCTCTATGCCTTTGGCCCCCCTCATGCGGTGCTCCAGGAGGAGCTGCTGAGCGAGGTCTACGAGGGGCGGTTGCGGGCCTTTGCCGACATCGCCATGTCCAGACACAAGGAGGGAGCGAAATGAGCGTGTTGCACGAGCTGTTCATTGCCCCTCTGCTGGAACCCTATTTTGTGAAGTCCCTCCTGGGAGCGGGCGTGGTCGCCGTTGTCAGCGGCGTGGTGGGCTGTCTGGTGGTGCTCCGGCGCATGGCCTTTCTGGGGGACGCGCTCTCCCACGCCATGATCGCGGGCGTTGCCGGCGGCTACCTGGTCATGAAGGTGTTCTTCGGGCTCGAGGCCCACGCCCCGGGCATGCTACTGGGGTCACTGCTGGCCGCGGTGATCACCGTGATGTGTATCGGCTTCGTTTCGCGCGTCTCCCGGGTCAAGGACGACACGGCCATCGGTATAATGTACACCGGCATCTTCGCCGGGGGCGTGGTACTGGTCTCGGTATTCCGCAACTACATCCACATCGACCTCATGCACTTCATCATGGGCGACGTGCTGGCCGTGGGCAACGCCGACCTCTGGGCCTCGGCCCTGAGCTCGGCTCTTGTGCTGTCCATCGTGGTTCTGTTCTTCCGCCATTTCCAGCTCATCAGCTTTGATCCGGTGATGGCGGCCAGCATCGGCATGCCAGTACTCATCCTGGACTACCTGCTCACCACCTGCGTCTCCCTGGTGGTGGTGAGCGCCGTGAGCATGGTGGGCGTGATTCTCGTGGTTGGGCTTCTCATCACACCGGCCGCCACCGCCTATCTGCTCAGCGACCGCCTGGACAGGATGATGTTGCTTTCGGCCCTGTTCGGCCTCACCAGCGTGCTGGGCGGTCTGTATCTCTGCGTCTGGCTGGACTCCTCGGGTGGGGGCGCCATCATGCTGTATTGCACCTTCCAGTTCCTGGTGGTGCTGGTCCTGGCTCCCAGGTACGGGCTCCTGGCCCGCAAACTGAGGCTACGGCGCATGGTGCCGCAGCAGCTGCAGGAGGACATTCTTGGTGCCATTCTGCGCGCCCAGGACGAGCACATGTCACTTGACGCCTTGCAAAAGGGGCTGGAAGAGGAGTCCCACACCCTGGCACAGGTGGCGCGGGCGGTGAGGAACATGAGTCTGCAGGGGCTGTTGGCCGCCGGCAACGGCTCCCTCTCCCTTACTCCGGCGGGGCGGGACGAGGCCTTGAAACTGCGCCGTGCCCATAGGCTCTGGGAGACCTACCTGGCCCATGTGGGCGAACCCGGCGAGGAGCTGCACGCCAAGGCCCACGAGCTGGAGCACCTTCAGGATGCTGCGGCCTACGAATACCTGGACGATTTGCTGGGACACCCCGAGGTGGACCCTCACGGCGAACCCATTCCCCAATCCCCTGAAGTCGTCAGGGGTGATGTGGAAATCCCCCTTAGCCTTCTGCGTACGGGGCAACGCTGCGACGTCTGCCGACTGCCGGAGGCTGTGGACACCGGCATGGCAATGGGGCAATCCCTGACCATGCTGGAACGCCGTCATGACGGCCACACCTGGGCCGTACGCCTGGATGACGGAAAGGAACTGGAACTGGACCACCATCACGCCGACGCTGTCATGGTTCGCTGCGGAGCGTAGAGTGGAGTAGCAGGAGTAGTATGTTTGTCGGGGGGAACCCTTTTGTTACTGTGAAAGAACCCCTGCGTACGGCACAGAACATCCCCCGACCTTTGCCAGGCCAACGATATTAACTCCAAATTTTGAAAATGCTGCCTACGCAGGGAGATAGCCGTATTTTTTAAGCATCTTCATCCAGCGCGGTGCATTTTTCTTCACCGTCAGCGCTTCGTAATCAATCGTGGCATCCCGGTAATAATCGCCACGTGATATTATTACGAAAATGATTTTCAATATTTTGTGCGCCAGTGCGAAGATTGCCCGTTTTCTCCCTCGGCGCACAAGTAAGGATTTAAACTTCTTGCTCAACCCACATCGTGTACGGCTGATTGCGTTGGCAGCTTCACACAAGATACGACGAACATACGGGTTACCTTTACGCTTTTTTCCCGAGACTCGTTTCCCCGCAGACTCGTGATTGCCTGGACAGACACCTGCCCAGGAAGCCAATTTTTCCGCACTACCAAAAGCCTGCATATCATCTCCAATTTCCACCAACATCATAGCGGCACCTTTTTCGTCAATGCCGGGAATTGTCTCCAGGGCTTGCAATATTTGGCGGTAAGGCTGCAACCCTTCAATCAGTTGTTGACGAAATAATTCGATACGTCTTTCCAAGTCCTCAATGTGATCGAGAGTTTCCCCCACCACGAAGATATGGTGTTCTGTCAATTCTCCCGAAAGAGCATCCAGCAACTCTTCATGTGTCGCCTTCAACCTTTTGTGTGCGTACCGCAGTACCTGCTCTGGATCTTCGCCATTGAGGATACCCTTGAGCATCTGGCGTGCCGACATGCCATGGATGTCACTGACGACAACGTCCAGACGAATTCCCCCATCAGTCAACACCTTGTGCATTCGATTTTTCTCATCAGCAAGTATGCGTGTCATCTTTTGCATTTGGCGCGAAATCAGGCGTAATCCTCGGAAGATATCTTTGGGCACAAATCCACCACGCAGCAACCCGCTTCGTGCTAGAGTAGCCAACCACTGGGCATCACAGATATCAGTCTTGCGACCAGGTACCTGTTTGACATGCCGGGCATTGACCACCGATGCGTGAATACCAACTTTTTCCAGAGCCGCATAAGGGCTTTTCCAATAGATGCCGGTACTCTCCATAACGACCTCTTCTGGTTCACAAGAGGCAATCCACTCAGCCATTGCGTTTCGGTCCCGTTTGAATCCGTTAAACTCCCGAATTTCTTTAACAGGTCTTCTTTGCTTGTCCTCGCTAAGAATACAAACTGTTAGCTTAGCTTGGTGGACATCGATAGCGGCAACACAATGATAAATTGGCTTGAGTTCCATGGCGCCCCTCGATAAAAGAGATTAGTGTAGAGAGGCGGCGGTTGCGTTTGCCCTACCAGCTTAAGATGAAAACATCTTAGCTCTTTTTACTGTGCGCTCTTAAAGAGGCATTCCGGGGTACGACAGGGAAACGCGGGTCACGTTAAAACACGGGGTTAAAACCTCCATATAAAAGATCGACCTCAAACCGCCGTCTCACTTCTAGTATCTTTCATCTTCTGGGGTGCTGCAATCCAGCTTCATGCTCGTTAAAAGGGCTTCCCCCCGGACACCCCTCCTAAAACTGTTTATGGAAGTGTTTCATCCGTGCACTAGGGTGGCATGTCCGCGAGTGCGATTGCTTCATATGGAAAAAAGCGAGGGGGAAACCAGTTTCAACTGGTTTCCCCCTGCAAAATGTTTTCAGTACGATATGCTAGTTCAGAATATAGCGCATGGGGTTCACGCTGACCCCGTTGAGGCGTACTTCGTAATGCAAGTGGGGGCCGGTGCTGCGGCCGGAGTTGCCCAGGTAGCCGATGATGTCGCCGCGCTTGACAGGGTCGCCTTCCTTGACCGCGATCTTGTTCAGGTGGGCGTATCTGGTATCCACACCGGCGCCGTGCTTGAGCATGATGGTGTTGCCGTAGCCGCCGTCCACGCCGGTGAAGGTGACCACACCGCTGGCGGGAGCCTTGATGGGTGTGCCGATCTTGCCGGAGATGTCGATGCCGGTGTGCATCTCGGACTGTCCGGTAAAGGGGGAGATGCGGCGTCCGAAGGGGGATGTCACCCATCCCTCGGTGGGCCAGATGGAGGGCGTGGAGGCGAGCATGTCCTGGTTGCCGTTCACGGCCTGCATCAGGGACTGCTGGCGCATCTCCTCGAGCTTCACGTCGGTGTTCAGCTGGTGCAGAAAGGTGTGCATCTTGCGGGCCAGGAGCTCCTGCCTGTGGATGGGGAGGTAGTTCTTGGCAAAGGAGTTCTTGTCATTGCCCCCCATGGAGGAGGTGGTCTCGATCTGGGTGTCCAGATTGATCATGACGCGGAGTTTGGAGTCGAAATCCCGTATGCGGGTGAGGTCTTTCTCAAGGGTTTTGAGCTTGGAGGCCAGGCTTATGAGCTGGCTTTTCTGTTCCTCGACCGTCTTCTCGGACTGACCGAGACGGCTTTGAACATGCCTGTAATCGGCGAAATAACTCCAGAAGTGAATGTTCCCCGCGACGAGGGAGATGACCAGACCGAGAAATGCGAAGGCGAGCCAGCCACGAACGTGGATTTTCTTGCAAACGCCCTCATTATCCTTGAAAACAACGATGTGGTATTTTTTTAATAACATGGGGCCTCGTGAAAAAAACGAGTTTGGGGTTGCCTGTTAAAAGGGTGAAATCGCCCGGTGGAACGGATCGCTGATTGAAATAATCTAGCGAATTTTTAGAACTTTTCCATTCCAGAGGCTACCGGACAGTACATCCATCATACAAGCAGTGGTTGAATTAATTCAGTGTCGCAAATTTGTCAAGCAGGTAATGAAGGGGGCAATCCCGCAGGAAACGGCGTCTGGCCTGAATTTTCGGGGGAAAAACATGCTTGCGGCAAAAAACGGGTGCGGGTACATTGAAACATAAGGCAAAAGGGTCCTTCGCCTCGATCGTCACGTTGGATACAAAAATGTTCAGAGATTACTACGCGATACTCCACATAACCGAAGACGCGGACCAGGAAGCCATCAAGCGCGCCTATCGAAGGCAGGCCATGGAGCACCATCCCGACCGCAACCCTGGGGACATGGACGCCGAGGCGCGGTTCAGGGAGGTCAACGAGGCCTATGAGATCCTGTGCGACCCCCGCTCCCGAGCCAGCTACGACTACAAGCGCTCCGGCAGCGGATACGCCGGAGGCGCTCCCTTTGGCGGAGGGGGGTGGAACCTCCACCACGCGGCGCATGGCTGGATGCCCCGTGGCGCGGACATGCGCCTGGATCTGCTTCTCACCCGTGACGAGGCCAGACGCGGGCTGGACCTGGAACTCGAGATCCCGGTGCGCCGGGACTGCAGGTATTGCCGGGGCGCCGGAGCCATCGACCTGGGGCACGTGCGGGTCTGCGGCAAGTGCCACGGGCGGGGCGAGATCATCTACATCCAGGGGAGTTTCAGGGTCAGAACCTCCTGCCCGGACTGCGGCGGGCATGGCTACGTGAGCCGGGAGATCTGCCCTGAATGTGGTGGGCGGGGCTCTTTCGAGGACATGCGCCGCGTCGGGATACGCATTCCTCCGGGGGTGCGCAACGGCGACCGCCTGGTGGTGGAAGGGCAGGGTGATCCCGGGGGCAGCACTCCCGGAGATCTGCACCTTTTCCTGCACGTGTCGGACATGGGCCGGAGAAACCGCATGTTCGATTCCGAGGAGTACCTGGAGTTGCTGCTGCGCCGTTTCATGGGCGGGTGGTAGCCCACGCCCCGCATTTTGTTTCCTATGCCGGCCTCTTTTTCTATTAAATCTGCAATGTACTGTGTTTTTTGTCATGATGGGGGAGACTCTTGTTCTTCACCTGTAATTCGTTATGGTTTTCCAGGTAGTATTCCATTGGCGGAACATGACTTCATGAATATTTGAGGCACGGATCGCCCTTGTGGAATATTCTCGGGGTATTGCATGTATTGCAACGTACTCTTGCAAGTATCGATGGTTTGATTGTATTCTCAAGGCCTGCTTCGAGCCTGAGGATTATATTATTAAAGTGGCAAGTAATGTAAAATTGAATTCTAAAATATATTGAATATTGGTTTTATTTGTTGTTTCAACGAAAGATATATGCCATGCGAGGTGAAAATCGCTTGGGAGAACTGGAGTAAAAATTCATGACCAGCATCGTCCATGAGCTGCTTTCCTTCACCAATGACAGGAATTGGTCAATTTATCACAATGTAAAGAATATCAGCACCGCTTTGCTTGTGGAAGCATCGGAACTGCAATTGGCTCTCTCGCGGAATCTGGATTCGGAAATCGTGGAAGAGACAGCGGATGTGGCCAGCTACTTCATCCTGCTGTGCTACTATGGCGGCCTTCATCCGGATGTCATAGATGCCATGATTTCCTATGGCGATGTCCCGGAGGGGCGGAGTGCCGCGAATTTGGCGGACGAAGTCCTGGAACGCGCCGCCAGGATAGCGGAGTCCTATCAGTGGGAAAACCCGGCCCTGAAGCCAGGGGCCGAGGATTTCACCAAGAGAATTCCGGGCAAGGACATCGTGCTTCTCTTCAGTCTCCTCGCCGGGATTTCACGACATCAGGGGCTGGACCTGATGGAAGCCATGCGCTCCAAGCTCGAGAGCAACAGGCGGAAGTACCCCGTTACCGACAGGGCCTTTGCCAAGTACTCCAGCAAGGAGCCGCCCGTGGAGGCGGTCCGGAGCCTGCACGCCTCGGCCAGGCCCGAGTACTGGGACCGTTTCAGCAGGGAGTTGTTCGGCCTCATCCCCCTGGAGTCGCGCAAGCGGGCGGCCATGTTGTTCGATTTCGACGAAAAGGTGAGCCTTGAGCGGGTCTATCTGATCCACGGTCTGCATCTCGACGACGTCGCCATCCTCCCCTTGTGCCAGATACCGAACCCGCATGCCATTTTTTCCATGGACATGTTTTCCTCCATCAGTGACAGGCGGTTGCGGACCATAATTTTCGACACCATCAAGAACGGGCACCGTCTGGTGAGCATGGGGCCGGTGCTCACCTATGTGAACAAGTTCTACGACGAGAATGTGTTCGGCCCCACCATCGATACTCTGCTGCTCAACGCCGGCATGATCGAGATCATCAAATCCAGGGGCGGAAAACTGGGCAGGGTGCTCGAGCTGGGCACGGGCAGCGGTTTCGTGTCCAAATCCGTCCTGGCGCATGCCGAATCCTTCGAACACCTCACTGTCGCCGACCTGTTGCCCGAGATCGTGGACGTGGCCCGCAGAAACATGCGTCCCGTGGGGTGTGACGTGAACTGGGACCGTGTGCTGTTCGCCGTGGGGCCGAACTGCCTGCACACCGTGGCCGACGGCTCCATCGAACTCCTGGTGTGCAACCCCCCGTACATACCAGGAGACTTCAAGAACGGCGCCATATCGGGATTGGATGTCTATGATCTGCTCCTGGGGAAGGAGGGCGCGCGGGTCATGCACCCCCAGGGTTCGCTGCTGCTCGTGATCAGCTCGGTGAGCAGGTTCCAGGTGGAATCCCTGCTCAACAGGCACGGGTGGTTCACCCCGGTGCGCACCCATCTGGAGCGCATGGTTCCCTTCGATCTTCTGGAGATAAACCTGGATGACGGGCACATCGACCACCTGCTGCGCGAGGAGGGTATCATCGACCGTGGCGGCTCCATGTATCACCGCGTCTACATCATGGAATTCCGCAAAAAGGAGTCCGCCGGGTCATGAAACAGTGGGACATGTTCAAGTTGCGGGAGAGCTGCGCCTATCCCGCCGCCTTCCGCCAGGCCTGTCTGGAAAGTGCGAGCAGCGCGAGGGGAATGAGATTGTCGGAGGCGGAGCCCCTGTATCTCGCCATGGATTCCAACCTGCATCTCAAATCCCGGGAATCGCGGTTGGACGGCGACGTGCTTTGCTATGTGGTCCCGCGTCTCCCGGACTGCCTGCCCCTGGTACGGGAGGTCCTGCTGCTGCCATGCGCGGACGAACATGTCCTGGAGGATGTGCGCCCCGGCGCATGGCGGCCGGTCAAGGCCCGTTCCAGGAGGCGAAACGCCTTTTATGACGGAGAGTCCTGTCTTGCCCTGATGCTGAACAGCATATCCGACATGGACGACATCTTTCCCGCGCTCGTGGCCTGGCAGGTGGAGTGGAACAAGGCCCACCGCCTGCTGCGAGGGGCGTCTGAAATCCTGGTCCGGAACGGCTCCATGAACGGGGTGTTTCAGCGCCTGGGGTTGGATGAGGATGCGGCGGCAAGGGTGGCTGGAATGTTTCGTGATCCTTTGGACGATTTTTTACGCCCCTGTGGTGCTGGGGAGCTCGATGTCACGGTGCGGATAGCGGGGTGCGGCCTCAGGGGGTATGACCGCGGGGTCCGCGCCTGGGTCGAGGAGCTGCTGGACCAGGCCCCGGAGCTGCTCGCCAACGAGGATGGCTGGATCTTCTGCTCCAGCAACCTGTACACCCTCGCCAACATGACCAGCGGTTTCACCGGCGCCATTGGCGGGGAGCTGGACGCCTACGTAATGGAGGGGCTGCCCGAGGAAATCCGGATCATGCTGCATCTTGCCGAGAAGCATAATGACCAGGTCCTTTTGCGGGACATCCGCTACTTCGCTTTGCCGGAATTTCTTACCCGCAATCCGGACATGCGGGAACTGCGCAGCCGGTCGCGGCTGGAGCAGGGCGTCCGGGAGTTGCCGGACATCTCGCCCCTGCATCTGGGGGCTCAGGTGTTTCAGCTCTCCAGGCTGCGCCCTGAAAATTTCGACCCCCGCGCGCCCCGGAAAAATGGCAGGGGAGTGCTCCTGAACATCGACTACCCCCTGGGATTCCTGGCCTATCACGTCCTCAAGGAACTGATCGCGGTGCTTGGCAAGCCCAGGGGCATTCATGTGCTGGGCAAGGCCGCCACCCTGCGAGGGCAGGTGGGGGACGTGATGCTGCCGGACAGGGTCTATGACCAGCACATGGGTGCCGGGTTCACGTTCGAAAACGCGTTGACTGCGGAGTGCTTGGCCTCCCGGTTGCGGCACAACGCGGTGCTCGGGGAGCAGGGCGCCCTCACCGCCTGGGGGCCGGTGCTGGTGGACTACCCCACCATGCTGGAGTTCCGGGCTTCCGGGTTCAACTCCATCGAGATGGAGGCGGGCGCGTATCTGACATGCTACGCCGAACATGTGGCCGGGATTCGGCCTCCGGAGAGTGGGGAGGTGCTCTGTCTGCCGCGTTTGCCGGAGTGTCCGCTGAGCGTGGCGCACTATGCCTCGGACAACCCCCTTGATCCGACGCAACTGTTGAGCCGCTCCCTGGGGCTTTCCGGGGTGCAGCCGGTTTGCGCCTGCGGTGCGGCCGTGCTTGATCTGGTTCTGGACGTGGACTGAAAGGGGGCGCTGGTATCCTGCCAGGAAACAGAGCTATGTGAGCCGCTCCGCAAAAATACCGCACACGAATTCCGGGGTGGGGCCATATAGGAGAGCTCAAAATGATTAACATTTTGTAGGTCGAAGGCGTAAGGACAGGCCCGCCAATGGCGGGTCCTGGCGGCGAAGCCGCCGGAGCGCGGTGTTAATTCTTTTGCGCTCCGGGTAATGGAGCATCTCGCGGCAAGGGTTTGCAGACAAATCCTTGCAGAGCATTCGAGCTTTTCCAAAGTTACAATGCTCTAGTGCTCCCGCAGCAGAGCGATACCCTTGTCCGTGAGGATCAGTCCCTCCATTGCCGAAGTGCCAAGGTGTGAAAATGCACTATACGCGACACACCCCGATACGAAGGCGTCACGCACATCCTGCTCGTTGTACGAATCCACGACCCATCTGGGCATCATGCCGTTGTAGCGGCCGGTCTTCTCGAACAGGCGGACAGCGCTGAGAAAGTCCTTCTGTTTGCGATTCAGTTCCATGTTCAGTTCTCCTTCGATTTCCGATGCATGATCTCCCTGACGGTGGAAGGGGGCGGAAGAGGGCAGGGATGGATTCGGAAAAAATCATTCGTTCCCCACGTTGCCATGTTTATGTTAAGGTGGCGTGACATGCCTCTGGCAAAAACTCATGGAGTCCCCGCCCCATGGTATGGTCCGTGGAGTGCCTCGGGTGGACGGAGGTAGGCTGGAAATCGCGGTTTCTGGTGCTTGCCGCCCCTGGTTTGAGGTGCTCCCGGCAGGCAAATGACAATCTTTTAATGTAGGCGGCCGGGTATCGGGAAAATGATTTGGTCACGGGCTGGACGCTTTATCCGGCGTCATGGGATAGTGGAATGTGGATGAGTGGCCGTGCATGTGAAGATATGCTGGCATTTTCCTTGAGATTGTTATAAAGTTGATGTCAGCTTGCGTGTTTTCCGGAGTCTGGTTTTCCGGAAAACAACGGTTTCGGAGCATGTATTGGATGGCGAATGGGGCGGATGAGGTGGATGCCGGGTTTGTACACGCTGGAAAACGTACTGCCCAGAACTGTTCATTATTTTTCAGCCAGCAATGGGTATTGCTGATAACGCTGCGAGCATTGCACTCACAACTGCCATTCCGGTGGCGTGGTGCTCATCAAGGAGTCTTGGCATGGAAAACGAACAAAACAGGCCGGATATTTTGGCCGACGTCCTCAACACCCCCTCCGAAGTCCCTACACTGCATACGGAAGACCTGGACAAGATCATCTACAGGGATCCCAAGGAACTGCAGCGGGTGGTGCACCGCGCCTTCAGGCTCACCGATGTCCGAACACCGACCATCGGCACGGAATTGAGGCGCCTCATCGAGCCGGAAAAGGACGACGACCTCGTGCACCAGTCTTTCCAGCTCACCCCCATGAACAAGAAAAAGACCACGATATACTTTTCCAAGAAAATTCACTTGATGCTCAAGTCCGCCAAGTACCGGATGCGCAAGATGGTGGAGCCGGAGCTGTCGAACAAGATCTCCATGTCCAGCATCATCAACAACGCCCTGATCATTGTGCTGCACGAGTTCGACGTGAAGGGCGAAAAGAGCATCCTGCTCAAGCAGATAGTGAAGAAGCTGAACAAATAGTCAGGGTAGGATTTCAGGGCGTGTTACGAAGCCATGCGCTGCATTTGATCTGGAGACGTGATGGAAATAGTTTGCCCGAAATGCAATTTCAAGCGCACAATTGACGACAGCAGGATACCCAGCAAGCGCGCCATCGTACATTGCAAAGCCTGCGACCACCGCTTTCCCCTGCGGCGGGCGCGCTCCATAGGTGTCATGATCAGCAAGGGCGGCGTGGGAAAGACCACCTCGTCCGTGGGCTTGGCACATGGCCTCGCTCTCAGGGACTATCGCGTGCTCCTCGTGGACACCGATACCCAGGGGCAATGCTCGTACATGCTCGGCGTGAAGCCCACCGCCGGGCTTACCGAACTCGTGCGCGGGGACATGGAGGCCCGGGACGCCGTCACCAAGGCCAGGGACGGGCTTTGGCTCCTGCATGGAGGAAAGTCCCTCACCGAGGTGAAGCGCATTATCGATCGCAAGGATTTTGGCGGGGAAAACACCCTATCCGAAATCCTCACGCCTCTGGAAGTCAACTACGACTTCATCATCGTGGATTCCGCCCCCGGATGGGATCCCCTGGCCGTGAATGTGCTCTTCTATGTCAAGGAGCTGCTGGTGCCCGTGTCCCTGGAGGTCATGTCCGTGCAGGGGCTTTCCGAGTTTCTCAAGAGCTTCGCGGCCATCAAGAAGTACAACAAGAACGTGCAGCTTCGCTATATCCTTCCCACCTTCCTGAACCGCAACAACAGAAACTCCGCCGAGATTCTCGAAGGATTCGAAAAGCTCTACGGCAAATACCTTTGTCAGCCCATTCGCTATAGCCCCAGGATCGCCGAGGCGCCCGGCTATGGCATGACGATCTATGAATATGCCGGTGGAGACAAGGTTGTTGGAGATTTCAGGGAACTCGTCAACGAAGTCCTCAATAACGGAGACATATAGGCGCGGTCCGCACGCGCTCCTGTTTTCCGTCTTTCTGGGGGGGCTCCTGGCCTTTTCCTTCCCCTTGGGCGCGACGGGCACCCCGGTGCATGATAACGCCCCCTTCACGGAAAACATGTACCTGACGTCGCGGTGCCAGGGATACGATCTGGGGGGGCGGGTCATGACCCTCAGGGACGAGTCCTGCTCCCTGGGTATCGCCGAAGTATCGGGCCCAGCACTCGCGGACCGTTTTATCCGTGGTTCCGGGAATACACCCAACTTCGGTCTCGACAACAGTTGCATCTGGCTGCGGTTCACCCTCACCGACCTGAACAGGCAGGATCGCACGGGAGGCTGGCTGCTGGAGGTCGGATACCCCCTCCTGGACCAGGTGGAGCTGTATCTCCCGGAAAAGGGAAACAGTTCCGACGGGTTTCTGGTCAAGCGCTCCGGTGACAGTCTGCCCTTCCGGATTCGGGAATATCGGCACAGAAATTTCGTTTTCAACCTGCCCCTGGTCAGAGGTGAGACAGAGACCTTCTACCTCCGGGTACGCACGGAGTCCGCGGCCATCGTCCCCCTCACTCTCTGGACTGTGCGGGGGTTCCTGCGCCACGAGCACCTGGACCAACTGGCCCTGGGGCTCTATTACGGCGTGATCCTGGTGATGATACTGTACAACCTCTTCATCTTCCTGTCCCTCAGGGATCGCGCCTATCTGTGCTATGTTCTGTACATCTTCTGCTTTCTGCTCTTTCAGGCCGGATTGAACGGCCTGAGCTACGAATTCCTCTGGCCGCAATGCCCCTGGCTCAACGGCAAGATGCAGCATGTGTCCCTGTTCGCCAGCCTTGCGGGGGCTCTGCTGTTCTCCATGGTCTTTCTGGGAGTGCGGGGGCGGTATCCGCGGATCAACAGGCTGTTCCAGGGATTGCTCACCGCGTCGTTGCTGATGATGCTCCTGTCGTTTTTCGTTTCCTATGGAGCGGTCATGCGCCTGGGAGTTCCCCTGGCCATTGTCTCGCTGATCACCATGCTGGCCACAGGGGTGCTGAGCTGGCTGCGCAAATACAAGCCAGCGCGTTTCTATCTCGTGGCCTGGTCGGTGTTCCTGGTCGCACAGGTCGTCAGCGCGTTGAACAGGGGCTACGGGCTTTTTCCCAGCACCTTTGTTATCCTGTACTGCGGCCAGATAGGTTCGGCTCTGGAGGTCGTGCTTTTGTCCCTGGCCCTGGCCGACCGCATCAACGTGGAGCGCGAGGAGAAGCGCCAGGCCCAGGAGCGCGCCATTCAGGCCCTGAGGACCGCGGACGAACTCAACGACAAGCTCGTGGAGTACAACCGCAATTTGGAAAAGACCGTGGAGGGGCGCACCCGGGAACTGACCCTGGCCAATGAGAAGCTCATGGAAATGGATCAGCTCAAGTCCGATTTCCTGGCCAGCGTGTCCCACGAGCTGCGCACGCCCCTGACCTCAATCGTGGGGTTCGCGTCCATCATCAGGGAACGTCTGGCCAACGGGATCCTCCCCAGAATCCCGAAGGACGACAGCGGTGGGGTGAAAAACCTGGAAAAGATCGACACCCACCTGCGTATCATCACCTCGGAAGGGGAGCGGCTCACCGGGATGATCAACGACATCCTCGATTTCTCCAAGCTTGAAAGCGGCGAGGTGGAGTGGGGGATGAGGGAAAACTCGGTAGCTGGGCTCCTGGAGGCGTCCATGGACTCCACCATGCCGCTGTTCAAGGAAAAGAGCCTGGAGATGGTGAGCACTGTGGAGCCTGACCTGCCGAACGTCGTGTGCGACAAGGACCGTATGGTGCAGGTACTCATCAACCTGATGGGCAATGCCGCAAAGTTCACCGACCAAGGGCGCGTCACATGCTCGGCTAGGCGCGAGGGGGATGAGGTTGTGATCACGGTGCGGGACACCGGCCCGGGAATACCTCTGGATGATCTGGACAACATATTCGACAAGTTCAAGCAGGTGGGCGACACCATGACCGGAAAACCACGGGGCTCGGGTCTTGGCCTGCCCATATGCAAGCACATCGTCACCCGGCACGGGGGGCGTATCCGAGTGGAGAGTCAAAAGGGCAGGGGGAGCGCGTTTCATGTATCCTTGCCCATTGCGTTGCCCCCTGGCAGAATGTAAACCGGTGTGCGGACCAGGAGACTTTGAATGCCGGCTTGGCTGTGGCCTGCCGTATGCCCCGGGGGGGGAGGGGACATTGCAACGCCAATCGGTGGAGAAATATCATGGAGTATCTGCATCAACTTTCAAGTCTGGCCGCCATCTGGCTCGTGGCCGCCATGGTTCCCGGACCCAACTTCGTACTTGTCACGCGCCGGGCTCTGGGGGACTCCCGCCCCGCGGCCCTGGCCTCTGCCCTGGGTGTCTCAGTGGGGGCGGTGGGTTGGGCTACAGCGGCCATGCTCGGGCTGCGAACCCTTTTCACCATCGCGCCCTGGCTCTATACGGGTTTGCGCTGGGTGGGCGGAGCCTACCTTGTCTATCTGGGGGTGCGAGCTCTGTACATGGGGTTTCGCGGTCCTGTGGAGACGAACTCCTGTCCCGGCGCCATGCCGAGGGCCATGGGTCCCTTCCGTCAGGGACTCTTGACCAGTTTTTCCAACCCCAAGACCGCGGCGTTTTTCGGCAGCATGTTCGGTACCATGCTCCCCCCCCATGCCCCGGCCTGGGTGTATCTCGCGGCGCTTGGTCTGATTCTGGCGATTTCCAGCCTGTGGTACGGGACAGTGGCCTGCTTTCTCTCCCATCCCGGCCCTCGCGCGGTCTACGAGACCTTCCGGCGCCCCATGGATGTGCTGACCGGTGGCCTGTTCACCTATGTCGGCGCGCGGTTGGCTTTGACTGATCCAGGGGCTTGACCTTCCTGGTCAAGACGCGTATAATTTTTAGTTCGGAGTTGAGAAATTAATGCGCCTGCTACGCTCAGCCTTGCGCGAGTACCTGGGTTCCACTTTTCAAGGGGGCAAGCGCTTCCGGCAATTGCGCCTGTGGAAGGAGTGGGGCGGAGTTGTGGGCGAGGATGTGGCGGCTCTTGCGCGCCCCCTGGGCACGCGGAACAAGACGCTGCTCCTGGGCGTGGAGGACGGCGCGGCGTTGCTGGAGACGAGATTTTACGCGCCGCAGATTCTCGACGACGTGAACGCCTATCTGGGCGAAGTTTGTTTTGACAAAGTGCAGTGTGAGCTGCTAATGGGCAGGACCCCTCTGGATGAACGCCACAAGGCTGTGGCTGAAACCAGGGTTTTAAGGCCGCCTGAGAATCTGGGCGGACCGAACGCGGCGTTGCCGTCGGACAGCCCGGTGGGACGCTGTTATCAAGCCTATCTGAAGGTCTTTGGAAAACAGCCGGTTTCGGGCAATCACGAGCAGGGAGAGCAGGAAAATGAGTGAAGAAGTCAAGGAAATTAGCTTTGATGAGCTGGGGCTGAAAAAGCCTCTGGACAAGATGACGGCCAAGGAGCTGCGTGAACTGGTCATCGAAAAGCTGCCCATGATCACCGGCGCCTCCGGTATGGGCAAGGACGAGATCATCACGGCCATCAAGGAAGCCTTCGGCATGACCGACGAGGAAGGCACGAAGGTCTCCCCCTACAAGGCGCACATCACCGAATTGAAGAAAGAGATCAAGTCTCTTCGTGTTGACAAGGCCGGTACAGAGACCCGCAAGGATCGCTGCATCCTGCGCCGCAAGATCAACAAGCTGAAAAAGCGTACGCGCAGACTGGCGGCTTCTGTCTAACAAGTTTTTTTTGTTGACAGGGACTGCCGCATCACGTAAAGAGACTTCTTCCATATTGCTGGGGGATCGTCTAGCGGCAGGACGACGGGTTCTGGCCCCGTTAACCAAGGTTCGAATCCTTGTCCCCCAGCCAATATCCAGTGCGTCCCCATCGTCTAGCCTGGTCCAGGACACCGGCCTTTCACGCCGGCGACAGGGGTTCAAATCCCCTTGGGGACGCCAACGAATTTGATAGCCCTTACGGGGGTTTAAGTTGAAGGGTCAAGGGTGCCACCTTGGCCCTTAACTTGTTTGTGGTCTATTGATAGGCCTTGGATAGGCCGAGACTAGGTTTGATAGGCTCGATAGGTTTTCGGGCCTTTCCTCCCATTAGAAGTTCCAGGTGCGGCCTGACGTCCTCTCCCACCATCTTCCGAATATATCTGTCCGTTGTGGACAACTTCTTGTGCCGCAAGACCGTCTGTATCACCGTGGAAGGGACGCCCTTCCTGGCGAGTATAGTTGCCGCCAGTCCCCTGATACCATGACAACCGAAGGGTTCTACCCCAGCTTTCTCGCACAGCTTTTGGGGAAACCCTCTGTGCAAGCCATACTGATTGCCGATGTAATTTCCAACAATTTGTGGAAAGACAAGGTCGTTGATCGCATATTGCCGATGTTCCACAAGCGCCTCATGAAGATCATCGAGCATGGGTAGCCACTCGTATACCATGGTGCTCGTGCGGTTCTTCTTACTGCCTAGACGCACCTTCCGGTTGATGAAGTCGATGTCCTTTGACCACTTCCACCTGAATAGCTCGCCTTTCCTGGCGGCGGTGCAGAGCAGGGCGGTCAAGAGAACCTTGTCCTGGCCTTCTGCGATGTCGTAAACCCTCCAAAAGTCGTCTTCAGGTGGAACATAATGCCCTTCCTCTTCAGTTGGGAATCTATCCACGACGCGGAAGGGGTTGGGCTTTATCTGCGGAAATCCATCTAGGAACTTCACGCCCCAGTTCCAGGCGGCCACGAAGTTCTTGCGGATCTTATTGGCAGCGTTGCCGCTGCGCTCTGTGAACTGCTTGTTCAGGTACCTCAACGTCATTTCTGGAGTGATGCTATCCACAGGCATGCGGGGATCATCCAGGCTCTTTAGGAACCGTTGGGCCTCGCTTTTTTTCTCGGAGAACACCTTGGGTGAATATCTCCGGGCAAAAAGGAGATATTCAGTTAACCACCCCAGGATCGTCGGCGAGGAGTTCAAAGGGGTCGTCGTCCGCACCGGGGATGATACTTCCGGTGCTGGTACTTCCGGTGTTGGGTTTGTATGTGGCGTTGCTGCTGCGCCCTGGCGCATCTGGGCTTCCCAGTTCAGTGCCTCGGTTTTCGTCTTGAACTGTCTGGTGATCTTTCTGCCGTCCTGTTTGACCTGCCCACGCCAAACCGTCTTGCCGTGGTTCATAACCTTGTGCGGCATATGCGCTCCTTAAAATACCCGCTATCGGCTGCTCAAAGAACAGGACACGGCGACCGAATTTCACCCCGCCGTATTTGAGATATTGTCGCATTATCGTTCGCTCTTCAACCTCAAAAAGCCCTGCGACTTCCTGAAGAGACATCTTACGTCCCAAATCTCCAAACTTCATTACGAAACCATCCCCTGCCGTTTGAGTGCATATGCGTGTGGTCTATCCACGCTGAGTAACATGAAGGCGGATAATGACAACCCCGGTCAAAATTATTGAGATTAAGAACTTTTCTTTGAGGTGAGGCTGTATGTAGCGACCCGGAGCTATTTATCCCTATGATGGGTATGCTGTTATCATTGGGGGAAACAGAAAAAAGCCCGGTTTAAAATAACCGGGCTATTACGCCTTATGTCATATTTGTAATGCTTACCAGAACGAAACTGTGGCAGTATGCACAAGCAGAATCCTCAGCTCATAGCAAGGTGTTGCCATCCTTAAAGGATTAATTTCAACTAAAGCTGGTCTTTCACTTGATCCCAAAAATCATTAATGCTGACGAAAAGTCCATTGATATACTGCTCTGCTTCATTGCTCAAAAGTCCTTCATCATTTGGGGCGAGGTTTGGGTGATCATTGTAGAATTCACTAAGCAGATAAGGCAAAGTGTGTTCGTCATCACGGTGATCAGAGAAATCCATCAAATTTCCGTATCCATCCACTGGAATCTCAAACTTAATTGCTTCGGAAAGATCTAAATAATGAGAATTCTTTGCCCATTCCGCCCCATCCTTACGGCCTTTGTTATACATTTCCTGTACAACTTCAGCTTTCTCTGTTTTCAGCCTTTCAATAATTTCTGCCATATCAATACCCTCCGTAATAGTTTGTGCCATACGCTCCTCGCGAGCGACGGCGATTTCAAGTGCTTTTTGAAAAATCGTTGATGGTGACATTTTGTCCTTAAAAAGCTCGAACCTCTCACCAAGCTCATCTGGGACTGAAACTGAAAATCGTTTGACCATAAATCAACCTCCGGTGTTACCAACTGAGATAGGTATTACTACTACTATCATTATTACTCTGTCAAGCCTGTAATAAAAATAAATCGTTGTCCGTCTTCGGATCCATGCCCTGATTTCCGATATCCTGTTCATGATCCTGAAACCGCCTTTCAATGGCTCTACATGAACGTTCCATCAGATTTCTGGTCGTTTGTAGTAAGTCAGTGTGGTTGAATTCAATATATAGGCCATCACTGATGGCCATAGTGGGCGCAGGTCAGGTGATCTTGGCTTCCGATTAGGTACAGGGGCGATAGTCAGTTGAGCAAACCGACGGCCTATTTACTCTGATTAGATATGCGTGTTTAGTAGTAATGCAGGCCGTTGGCCAAATTTTGTTCTATAACAATCAAAAAAATAAAAATAATTTTGGGGTGTTGGAATAGACCTAGGACTTATACCTCCCTTTCGCTAGAAACACCCCCCCCCGGTCGATCGCCAAAAGGGGGACCCGTGGCGGACCGCCGCCGGAAAGGATCATTCGGAAAAATCCAAGGAAGCGTCGCCCAAGAACTTCATCGTCGACCAGGACGTTGCGCGATGCGGCCAGACTGGAGTAGGGCATATGGACGGAGGTGCGGGCAGGTGGGCAGGATGATAACGGTGCGACTTCCTAGTGAGCACGGCAACGGCAGGGCTGGGAGACTAGCCCTCCATCAAGGGGCATGACCTTCATGGCTGTAATGTTTTGTACATTACAGGCCGGGGACCAGGGCGGCCAATGTCAGATTGGGCATGGCCACGATCAAGGTGATGTCGGATGTGCACACGGGAGAAACGCGAAGCGCACGTGCGTCGGTGCGTAATGTACAATGCATACGGGGTGAATGCCTGGGATAGCGCTGCCTCGAAGTGATCATTGCCCCAGGTATATCCTGGGATTGCTCCGGGCATATCCTGGGACTACTTCAACCGACCCATGAGATTTTTTACGCTCTGCGCATACCACCGCCCACCGCGTGGGCTGCAAATGCTGCGCTCATTGAGTTGGCGGGCAATGGCGGTTAAGGATCTGTGGCCCTCCTTTTTTAGTTCCTGAATGATGGGATCAAGGTCTTTTGCGTGTGTATCTGCCCGATACTTAATTTCCTCAACGGCAGCACGGTTGCCCTGGCCAGCCGCATGCAGAAATTTGGCTCCATGCGGATTGCCTAGGCGAACACCACGTGCCTTGGCGGCTTGCAACGCGGCCCGCGTGCGTTCCGAGATAAGTTGCCTTTCCCTTTCTGCAACCAGTGCCAGCACACCAACTGTCAGCCTGTCCACGCTAGGGACATCTACCGCTTGGAAGTCCACACCTGCATCCTGCAAAGACAGCAGGAATGATGCGTTCCTGCTCAGCCTGTCCAACCGTGCAATGAGAAGTTTCGCCCCTGTAACCTTGCAATAATGGAGCGCTCTCGCCAACTCTGGCCTATCACTTTTAGTTCCGCTCTCAATCTCCACAAATTCCTTCAGCAGAACCCAGGAACCGCCGTTCAAGAATGTTTCCACTGCCTGTCGTTGCGCATCCAATCCCAGGCCGCTTTGTCCTTGGCGCACCGTAGACACTCGAAGATATGAAACAAATTTTCCTTCCATGAACCACCTCGGCATATTAAAAAATAGCTATTCCTTCGTTAGGCAATTTTTTATAAATGATAATGGAATTTGTCAAGTCGCCTTTTGCCGTAAGGCATTTTTGAAAACACCTTGAAATAAAATGGGATAGTTGCCCCATTCCCTCTAGATTGGGCGATTTGACCGGCATATGTTGGAGGTGATTTGTTATTTACCAGGGTGGCATTCCAAGATCTGAAAATCATACCCACCGGGTGGCATTCCATGATCTCGAAAATGTATCACCATGAAATTTTCATGGATCTGCAATTGATGAAGTCCACCAAGAGAGGCAAGGCGTCCAGGCGAAAGATGACCGTCGTACCGAGCCAGGGAGAGACGGAAAGCGCCGCTGCCTATCTCTAGGTCATCTAAGATGCGGCGCTGCCATGAGGGGCACCTGGGGCGTCTGGATGGCGATACATGTGTAACATTATGAAATTATGAATATTTTGTGAAGTGCTGCCTATGAAAAAAGCGCCCGCGGCAAGATGCCGGGGGCGCCGCGGTTTGGTTCCGCTAGTAGATCAGAAGCAGGTTGTTCTCGCTGATGCGGGCCGGGGCATCGCGGGCCTGGGAGCTGGGGCAAGCAGATTTTCGGGGATCTCGTTCCGAAGGGCGTCTAGCTCGCCCTGGCGCTCAAGCAGCCCGGCATCGCGCTCCAATATGGAAAGAAGGTCGGCGACACGGTGCCCGGTTTCTTTCCCTCGCAGTTGGCGATGAATCAAATCAATCAGTTGCGTGAACTTAGCGTCACGCTGCCGCAGATTATTGATTGTGACCACATAGCGATGCGGTAAATCCTGGAGCGCGAGGCGCAGTTGGTTTGCCTTGGAATTCAGAATTTCGCGCTCCTGGTCCAGGGCTCGCATGGCCTCGCGGCCCTCGGGCGTCAGAGCGTCGATGGAGCGGCGCTCCTTGTCGATCTCTGAAAGGCGTTTCGTGACGGGGGTCAATTCATCAATGAACTTGATGCGTTCGGCCTCTTGTTCTTCCTGTAAACGTTGAATTTTACACATTTTTAGTCCTCCCAGTCCGGCTCGGGACCGTTGTCTTCAGGGTTTGAAACATTTTCAATAATTTTTCCAAGGACTTGAGAAATGGCCGCAGTGCGTTCTGCCGGGGGCAGCTCCTGGGGCCACCAGGGATGCTTGCTCATGGGGCGTCGCCGTCCTCTACGTTGAAGCGGGTTTTCGATGTCATCCGTGATAATTTTCGCGGCCAGAAACAGAATTTCTCCACCCGCCGGGGGGGTGCGTACCATCGTTTTGCCCTCGACTCTGCGAAGTCGGGCCTTCAGAGCACTACTCATGGCTGGCTCCTCTCTTGGCCTTATCTTCCCGCAACAGGCCCTCAAGCGCACTCACACGCTCGTCGATGTCGGCCAGCTCCACGGCTTTGCCATGAGCCTGGACCAGGGCGGCAAGCGCCGTGGCCTCGCTCGGGGTGAGCAGGCCGTCGGTTGCGGCTTTGAGGATTGCGCCCGATGCCATGGGAATGTCCTTGGCCTCCTTAACTGGCGGGAGGTCAATCTGTACGGGCGCATCGCGTCGCACAGGAATCAAGCGCTCCAGGACGATCTTTAACATTTTTGAATCGCCCTCCATGGCGAGGTCGATGCACTGCTTGACGATCACCTCCGCTTTCTCATCAAGGAGGGCTTGGCCAAGAATTGCGGCACGGCAGCGTGAGCCTTGGGTACGTCCCTTCGGATTGCCCGATGCGCCGGGGAGAAAGCGACCTTGTTTGTCCCTGGTAGGTGCCGGTGTAGGATCTTCGGCAGGCACATGGGCCTGATCGTCGCCAGCTTTGGCAGGCTGCGCAGAGTTGGTACTGGCTTTAAGTTGGTTCATCCGGCCCAAGCGTACTTTTGACAAAATGAAAGGACATGGCGTCCAATCGATTTTTCTACCACAGAGAATCGAAAGGAGTATCCGCCATGTCCACGAGCTTGCTCCACCACGCCTTCGGACTGGAGGGCTATGACTATATCCGCCAGTCTTTTATCGCAGGGAGCGTCGTTTTCTGGATAAAGCCCAAAGCCAAGCTGATCCGCTGCCCTGAGTGTAAACACCGCCGTATCATCAGGAAAGGCAGCAAGGAACGTTGGCTGCGAACCGCTCCCATCGGCGACAAGCCTGTCTGGCTTTGTGTGGAGACACCGCGAGTCGAGTGTCGTCGCTGCGGTTGTCTGCGCCAGATCAGCCATCCCATCGCAGACACAAGGCGCTGGCATACAAAGATTTTTGAGTGATACTTCCTGGCGCTGTGCAAGCTGATGACGCTCCTCGATGTTGCCTGCCCGCTCGAGATGGGATGGGATTGCGTCAAAGGCATCTTTAAACGCCACTTGGCCCGGCGCTACGCTACTCCCAAGCTCGGGCGGCTCAAATACATCGCCATTGACGAAGTAACCGTGCGCAAGGGCCACAAGTATCTGACGCTGGTCATGGATCTGCGAACCGGCGCCGTTGTCTTCGTGGGCGAAGGTAAGGGGGCCGAGGCACTCATGCCTTTCTGGGAGCGGTTACGGCGCACTCACGCCAAGATCGCCGCTGTGGCCACTGACATGAGTGCGGCGTATATTGGGGCGGTGGCCGAAAACCTGCCAGGTGCGGCGTTGGTGCTCGACCATTTTCACGTGGTGAAGCTGATGAACTACAAACTTTCGTAGTTGCGTCGCAGGCTGTACCATGAACTCAAGGGGCCCTTGCAAAAGAAGACGCTGAAGGGCTCGTGCTGGGTGCTGCTGAAGAATCCAGAGAACCTCATCAACGAACGAGACGAACGTGAACGGCTGGAGGAAGCGTTTAGACTCAATGAACCATTGGCTATGGCGTATTCTCTAAAGGAGGATCTTCGTCAGATCTGGAGCCAGCCGAACAGGGCTTCGGCGTCTCAAGTGCTCGATGATTGGATCGCCCACGCCAATGTGTCCAACGTGGAGCCGCTGATGCGCATGAGCGCAACTCTGGCGGCGTATCGCACCGGTATCCTTGCCTGGTACGATCATCCCATCTCGACAGGTCCCATGGATGGAACAAACAACAAAATCAAGACCATGAAACGCCAAGCATATGGATATCGTGATATGGAGTTCTTCAAGCTCAGAATCATGGGCATTCATGAGGCGAAGTACTCTCTAACCGGATGAGCCTTTAAGTTCATCTTTCTGAGACATTTTTGTAAACCTCCCGCACGCTTATTAGCAGCATGCTTAAATTGTTCTACATGTTAGCTGGTTACGTGTGTCCCACAGGTGGCTGTCGCCCTACTGACGGGCACTGACGGGGATGAAAGCCTAGCCTGTCGGTTATTTTTCTTGGCAAAATGCAGTTTCCACAGTAGGTTACGCTGGCGCTCATGGTCTTACTGACGCGACTGACGGGGATTTTCGACTAATTTTCCTTATGTGAAAAAAAATATTTCAACTCACTCCAGAAAATTATTTTTTTTCACGACCTAATAATTAATGAAAATACCCCGTCAGACCTGTCAGTCCCGTCAGTGGAAGGTGTCAATGAATGGACTTTACGTAGTGCGACGTGTCTGGAAAACCAGCGTCGTTCCTAGGTTTTACCACCTGTGGAGCCTCCATGAGCCGGAGCCCTCGAACCCCCCGTGTCCCTGACGCGCCCTGACGGGAGGGTGTGAATCCCAAGCTCTTCAACCGCATGCTGAGCCCGTATTGAGAGAGCATGGATTTAGCTTCCGCCACACTCGCCCAGTGCTGGTATGCATCGTACATATCCGCAGAACTTACCCATCCGTCCGGTGTGGATACGCACATCTCTTCGAGGAACTGCTGTACGTGGTCAGGTTCACCACCGCACCACCTTTGTAGCGCTGCCTGGCAGCTGGCAGGCTGCGTAAAACGATTGTTATTCAGTACATCACTAAATGCAGTAAGAGCCATATTGAGAATGCCTGCGCTTTCGGATGCTAGCGATGCATCCAGCATTCTTGCCGGTTCACCGTCATTATCAAAGTTGTTGTTGAACTCTATCACTGTTGCACGACGTTTGAATGCATTAGTTGAGTCACCATTCTTCGGTAAATGATTCGTTGCAAACCATAAGGTGCATGTTGGCCGGAAAGTAAAAGGCGCTTTGAACTTATGTTCTGCTGTCATAGGCTCGCCTGACACTATTGTCTTGATCTTTGCTGAAGGAAATTTCTCGCTTTGTTCTGTTTCTATGAGCAGGTTTGCCAGCTTTCCATGCAGGCTGGCCATCTGGAATTTATTGTCAAACTGTTGCAGAGATACAGAGCATCTATTTTCTTCTCCAAGTAGACTACTTAGTGCATTCATCAGGCGCGTTTTTCCATTGGCACCATGCTCACCGTACAACACAAAGAATTTTTCAAGCGTTGTATCAATACAGCATGTGTAGCCAATCGCCTCAAGAACAAGCTGTTTCTTGTCTTTTGCGTCGAAGTCGCCAGCAAATACTTCGTTAAGAAACCGCTCAAACCGTGGCGCTATTGCATTGGGGTCATATTCTGTGGCAAGAACAGATGTCCGATAATGTTCACGAACATGTGGGCGCAACTCAAACACGTCACCATTAAAGCGTAGTTCTCCATTCTTGGCATTTATAAAGCTTGTATCAACATCAAATGCATGATCTTGTAAGAACGTCATGTCCTTCACAAGGGCCACAATGCTTTTAATGGTGTTGTCAGTGATGAGCTTTTCTTGAAGAACAGAATGTACGTGTAGCCGGATGACCCGGTCATCAACCATTTTCCAGTAACTACCCGTCCACAGCCAAAAGCTGTCGTTGTGGAAAATGATGTTTTCCTTTCCAATGAGGGTGACTACCTGCTGTGCTGCTGCAAAGTGCTGCTCTTGCAGTTCTGTATCGGCGATATTGCGCTGAGCTGATTTGAGGTCGGCACGTATTGCAGTGATGGATGTGCCTGTTGCAGTCTTTAGGGCCTTTACAATTGCGTCCGACTCAGAAGCGCTGAGGCCAAGAGAGATAATATCCCGTAAAATCTGCTGGATATCGTCTTCGCCTGCGGTTTTGGCACGCGCCAGCAGGTCGACCTTGGTCGTCATGAATGGCGGATTTTCCTCTGGTCCGGTGTCCTGGGAGCGCTGCCCCGGCGCATCCTGGCCATGAATGCCGCCCTGCCCCTGGCCATTACCCTGGAACTTCCGTGAGTCTTTCCGGGCCTTGGTGATGGTTTGTGTAATGTACGATGCACGCAGGGCCTTGGCGGCATCCTGGCCGGTCCCACGGTCATGCTTGCGCCGGAATGCGATCAACAGGTCGGCAATCTCCTGGTCGGTCCACTGGAACTGGACGCCGTAATTGACCAAAGCCATGTCGTAGGAGCTGAGGCTGTCGTCTTTGAACCGGCGCTTGCGATTCCAGGTTTTCTTAAATGTTGGGAATTCCTCTCCGAATTGGTTCAGCTTCACGGCGTCGGGGCTTGCGTCGGCACGCAAGGTTACTTCGAGCATACCGGCCTGGGGGTCCAGCTGTACGCTGTGGTTCCCGGCGATACAGAGGCTTTCCAGGTGGTCGGGGTCATAGCGCCGTTCCGATATCCCAAGGATCCGCACCGGCTTGATGTCGTCGGGGTTCTTGCAATTTTTGGTGCCGGCCACGCGCATGACGCGGGCCAGGTCGTGTGTGGAATCCACAGTCCACATATGCTTTGCGGCGAGGTATTGCGCCGTGGAATTCCAGGCTTTGGCCAGGTCTGCGGCCTGCTGGCGTTCGGCGTCCGTGTCGAAGATCCAGGGCTCCTGGAATAGCCACCAGGCCTGGAGGCCATGCCCACTGTGGATGATGATGCTCGGCTCCACGGGCAACTCTTTCAGGAGTTCAAGCGCCGCCTCTTGGTTTTCCGGGAGGTTTGCCTTGCTGTGGGCTTCGTCCTGATAGTCTATGTCGAGCCAGAGGCCGGGGATTCCTGCGGCGTACTGCGCCTGGAGGCGACGGTTCGGCCCGTACTGCTCCGGGGCCAGGGATACGCCCATGTAGGCGTCCTGGTTGTTGGCCGCGAGATGCTGGCAATGCTTGGCTGCAAGTTCTATATCATTAAAATAGTTGCTTATTTTTCCGGCAGGGGTCCAGATGCACAAAAAGTGTTGAAGGTGATCATCACCCCACAGAACCTCAAGGAACTGCTTGATGTCTACGCTGACGATTTCCATACCAGGGATTATTTGGTGAGGCGCGGAGGGTGGCTCCTGAAGGGCCACTGCGCCTGTTGCTCTGGTGGGGCTAGCCACGTGCCACGGCATGGGGATCGCCGTGTGTGTTTTCGGTTTCGGAATTGATGTTGCACAAGGCGTTGCGAGCGGCATTCAAGGCGCGACGTTCCTTGGCCTGCTCCATGATTTCATTTCTAAATTCTACAAATTCAGATAGTTTTGCGGAAAGGGCCAGGTGCGCCAAGCCAATCCGTGTTGCATATTCAATCCCCCGAGAACCCAACTTAATGGCGTTTCTTGCAAGCCCATGTGCATCGCCGGCCAAAGCTTCGGCGCCAAACGCATCATTGGCGCTGCCTTTGGCAATTCCCTTTGCCTGACGGGCCAGTTTGTTTGTCCAAAAATTACGCGCTATTGCGAGGCGTGCTAGTTCATTGGCCTCGTCGCCGTTGTCAAATGCTTGGTCAATCGCGGCGTCAACGGATTTCATGATTCTTTGTACATCATCCCGCAGGGTGCTCGTTTCGAAACCGGCGATTTCTTCCGCGTTTTCTAGGGCTTGTTCAATCGCGTCTTCGAGGTCTTCGGAATCCACAATAGCAACCTCTAAATTTAAGATGCGACCTTCCTGCATTTTGGTGACGACTTTATACACTTCAACTTTTTGTTTAATTTTATACAATGTCTCAGCCTGTCGGTTGCACCGAAGCTCTAATGCTTCAATGCGCTGTTGCAAGGCTTCCTTTGTGATGTCATTGACATCACATGGATCAATGCGTATTTTGTTGTTATTCTGTTCGATGTTTTCCATTGATGCTTTTCTCTTTTTACCCCGACCCTGCATGGTCGGGATTTTCATTGTTGGCGCGAGATGCGATTTTGAAGCCAGCGTTTCAAATCTTCGCCGCGATATCCTACACGCTTTCCGACGTAGACCCGAGGCGGACCAAGACCGAGGCCATCAAGCAGCCTTAGGTAGTCCCTGGTATAGGGTAGGTCGTAACACTCCCATTCTGATCGGAAAAAGATTTTATCCTGCGGAAGATTGCGAAAATCCATGTCCTGAACTCCTTATCGTGATGTAGTTCCTAACGATATGTCACTATAGTAGCATGGCGAAATTGAATCGCAACCCCTGTTGAAAATGGCTGTACACAACAATTTGCGTGGTTGTGACGTTCAAAGCTATGGTCAACGTAGAGACTGTGGCCATATGGTTGCTCTGTTATGTACATTACAATGAGTAGTGATAGAAAAATGTAAAGGCACCTTCCATTCAAATGGGGCTCGCGTTGTATCTTTGTCCCTTAGTAGCAATGAAAAATATACTATTGAACGTCGCCGCATGGTATCCGCGAAAACAGCGGGTGCTATCCGGCGCTGGAGAAGCGACAGGCACTATGGTGCCACACCCGGAGATCTTGTCCCCCCTTTCAGCATCGAAATTGTGTACGCACCAAAGTCGCAGTTGGATTGCACAAAGACCATGAGAACGGCCAGGATTCATGTGTGGGGGAATACCCCCTGTGGATGTAGTCGGTAGGATTTAAATCAAGTTCAGGCAGGGGATCGCCAAGCCGGCCATTCATGAGTTTGACCACATGGAAGGGGTCAAACACCAGGAGTACACCCGGCAAGTTTTCAGTACCACGACGATGTAGGCCGCGCATGTTCGTGAGCACGTCCACCTCTAACGCCTAGGCGGACACCCCTACAAACATCACGGCTCCACTATTCAGGTCCATGACCAGCATAATGTGTTTGTGGCCATTGTTGACACTGATCTCGTAGATGGCAATGTATTTAAGGCGCTCCAGGCGGGGCGATCCAATGGCGTCGTAGATGACGCTTGAAGATGCCCTTGACGCCGTCCAAGCCGATACCAAGCAACGTGGACACATTGAGCAAGGTCATCAACCGGGTCATCGTCAAAGCGATTCGCTCGAAATCTACTCAGTCAGTTTGCGTTTCATGTTCTCGAGTTGTTGAATGAGCTCCCGGGATACTGGGTCGGAATTGTGGGACACCACATAGGGTGTGACGGCGATGAGGAGTTCAGTGCGTTCGTTCTCGATAGTCTTGGTGGATGTGAAAAAACTCAACACCGGTAAGTCAGATAGTATGGGCACTCCGGAGCGGTTGTTCACCGCTCGTTGCTGAATGATGCCGCCGATAACCATGGTATCTCCACTTTCGGCAATGAGCGAGGTTTGGAGCTGGCGTTCGGTAAAGCGGGGGGTGTTCAGGTCCACCCCAGGGATTGCTTCCGAATTTACGCTGGTGATCCTTTGGTCAACTTCCAACCGGACGAGCCCACTGGAATTTATATGTGGAGTGACAGTGAGGATTATGCCTGTGTCCTGATAACTGATATCGTTGACTATTGAGGTATCTGTAGACGAATCTTTGGACACGCGTGAGATGGTTGGTTCGCGGCCACCTACGGTGAATGAGGCCGGGGTGTTGTCCATGGCTAGAAGGGTCGGGGTGGAAAGGATGTGTACCTTGTTTTTGGCATCCAGAAGATTTACGAGGGCGGCGAATTCATCCCACCCCCCGATGGATCCGGCAAAGAGTGAAAGCCCACTGGGAATCAACCCGTCTCCCGAGTCACCCAGCTCGAATTCGCGTGTAAAACCGGTTCCCGTGTCGAGGCTCGAACCGGCATATGTGCTTGAGTTCCGGGTGCGAAAGAACCACTCCACACCATATTGCAGTTCATCGGAGAGATCCACTTCGGCAATGACCACCTTGATGAGGACCGCTCGAGGCATGATGTCCAAGGTTTGGATCACCTCGCGAATCCTGGCCAAGTCGGTGGCATTGGCTCGGACGACGATGGCGTTGTTTTCCTCATCAGCAAGGATAAGAGCCTTTCCGGACAACTCGGCAACCAATCCTGAGTCACCTGCTCCATCTGCTCCCTTGTTTGCAGGCGCAGAGGAGGGTTCAGTGGAGGGTGACTGGCTGGACTTCAATCGGGATTTGGAACCTGAACCTGCTGTCCTTGTAAACAGTTCCTGAAGTATCGGCGCTATCTTCGTGGCCAGGCCATTTTCCAGGTGATACACCATTACCTGCTCTCCGGCCGCATCAGTATGAACGTCGAGTGCGGTCAGCCATCCCCTGACGGTATGCAGGGCTTCGGGATAGGGGGACACAACCAGAACACCTGGAAGGCGCTCCAAGGGGATGAATACAGTTGATTCACCCACAGGGCTTTTCTTGAGCTGTCCCATTCCGGAAATGATTTCCCGCAATCTCGCAACCGCCTCTTGCGGTGCAACAGAAGCCAGGGGGACTATTTCGAATCCCACTTCGCCAAAGACATTCATGTCCAATGCTCGCAGGATCTGGATGACTCGCCGGGCAGCCAGGGGGCGTTCCGCAAATACAATGGTATTTGTTCCAGGGTAGACTGCAAGGGGGCGATCTTTTCCCAAAAAGCCCTTAATTGCTTTTTGCGCCTGATCAGCCTCGAGGTATCGAAGCCTGTAGGCCACAACTTGTGGAGAGTCTCCAGTTCCGGCGTTTGCCGGCCCTACAACGTCCAGACCATCGGATGATGCCATGGGGCGTACGACATAAAGCCCTCTTTGTTCCACAAGGTCCCATCCATTTACGGCAAGAGCCTCGGCAAGCAGTGCCAACAACTCGTCACCATTGTAATCCCCTTCAATATGCAAGTTGATGTCCCCGGAGACCTCCTGAGAAATGGCATACTCAAGCCCAAGTTCTCTTCCCAGGACAGCTTCCACGACCTCAGCGATAGGGGCATGGTCAAATGCGAGTACTCGTGACGCCTGGGGATGTGATCCTGGAGAGAGCGAAGAATCCTTTGCAGGTACTTGCTTGGTTCCCAGTACGCCAGCTTTGAGGCTTGGGTATTTTCGCGGCAGCGCTTTTCCATGAACAGACTGCCGAGAAGGATATGGCAGGGGGGTGCTGTTGTCTGGACGCAATTCGGAGGGTGAAGGTTTTTCACTCTGAGGAGCGAGTGTTGTGACATTTGATGCATCATGAGAACTGCATGAAGGAATCAACATGGCAATGAGAAGGAGAGGGAGATATGAAAGTTTTGAAATGGAATTGTGAATAGTCATATAATAGTTCTCATCAGGGATTCTTTTTTTGCAGGCGAATGATAGCACCAAGTTGCATTTGGACATTCAAGGGGAGTGCGCGGTTGGGTGAGGATTTTATACGTAGTTCACGAATCAGAAGAGGCGTTTCAAAGTCACGGAGCCCATCCACAAGGGCTGCAATGCCATAAATATCAGCTGCCATTTCATATTCAAAAATGGCTAGGGTCACATCTCCAACCTGCTCATTTTGACGTGGGGTATAGCGTATTTTTTGAAGCTTCCCCGGAGCAATTCTTGAAAGAGACATGTCGAGATTTGTGGCCAGCGATTCAACATTGGCCTCGGAAATGAATAATGAAATGCTTTGAGCTTGTTGCACCTTGTTTTGAAGCCCATTCAGAGCACTTTCTGTCTCCATGACTTTTGTTTCCAGTCGACCAGCAAGTTCTTGTTTTGCTCGAATTGCATTTTCAACTTCGTGGATTTCCTGGAAGAGCGGAACGATGAAGAGCATGTCAACCAAGACAAGGATGGATAGAATTGCACATGCCCAAACAAACCCTGCATTCTTTCTTTTCACAGGGATGGAGGCAGTTATCCGTGAGCCTTGCCGTATCAATCCTAGGTTGCGAAAAAGATTTTTCATGGGTTCGCCTTTTTCGCATCATGGGAATTGGCCAAGGAACTGCTATCGACAATAAGTGTGATGGAAAACTGCTCATTGCCCTTGTCAGGATTTTTCGTAATGCTGCCGACGAATTCTACGTGGTTGAACATTACTTGCGACGCGAGAATGTTGCGATAAACCAAGGCTTCCGGTGCTTCGCCTCTCAAGGTTAGTCGATTTCCTGTCAAGGAGATTTCACGTAGCCAGGTATTTTTTGGCGTATGATGTGTAAGATTTGTTAGCAGAGGCTCGAGAGGAATTGATTCTGTTTTCAATGCTGCGAGGCGTGATTCAAAAATCTGCATATCCTGCATCAATTGCCATTGCTTTTTCAACGGTTCCCATGTGCCATAGAGTTCC
The DNA here is from genome assembly GCA_963674665.2 of Desulfovibrionaceae bacterium. Taxonomy (GTDB): domain Bacteria; phylum Desulfobacterota; class Desulfovibrionia; order Desulfovibrionales; family Desulfovibrionaceae. Next base: position 519,275 of record CAXXPL010000009.1, read on the forward strand.
TGTAGATCCTTTTGGGTTGTTTCCATGACGTCCATCTGGACATTTCGGTAGCTGATTGCTGCTGTAAAAATCACGAGGTGGACCAAGAGAATTGCTATTGCAGTCAGTATGGCAACAGATGGGTTTTGTGGCGTTACACGTACTGGTCCGTCAAATGTCGCAAGTGTTGGTTTTGAAATGGCACATTGTGTCATTTCAATACACCATGGGGAGATGCAGCAAGCATTGTTATTGGGTGATTTTCGTTCCTTGTGGTTTGTGCCCTTTACTGATCGGTCAGCAATATGCAATGCCTGCGCAAAAGGACGTCGATACTCTGTCTTTGATGACCACAGCTGAGTCAATGGAGAATTCTGTTCGAGAACAAGGGATTCTGTCACCGCTTCAGCAGTAATGGCATATCCAATCGTGCAGGAGTCATCAGTTTTTGCCAGGATGCCATTAGATGTTCCAGGAAAAAGCTGTTTCCAAAAACAAGGCACAAGTACAGCGTCTGGGATTGTGTGCACACTTGTTCCCAGGTCCTTGAATGGTCTGGTGATAAATTCGTGGACTGAACGTTTTATCGAGTAAAAGGGGATTGTAAGAGATGTTTCATTGTCCTGTGGAGCACCATAATAGAATAGTATATTTTCCTGTTTGTCTAATGAATGCTCTTGGATATCATACTGAAGAACTTTCGTGAGTCGCTTTACACCGATGTTTCGAGGATAATGCACGAGTCTGGTTTCATAATGGGCAGGTTCGAGAATCAGCAATACCTCGTATCGCTTGGATTCGGATCTTTCCAGAATGCTGGATGGCAACTCAAACTGTTGGGATGAATCAATGTTTGTTGAAAAAGATTTCCCAATGCTCCATGAACCTTGAGAATAATCCGCTTGAACACATGTCACTTTCGAGATGCCGTAATGAACTGCTAGAAGAGTGCGTCTTCTGCTGAGAAGTTTATGTATTGCAAGACGCAGTTTCATAGCCATCTCCGATGGAGAACGATATATCCGCAGACGTTACTCGATACCTTTCGAACGGTTATCCACAGTAGGGCGGAAGAACCACCACTTCGTCCTAAAGAAAGAATGCGGTAAGTGTGTCCTTGCGTGTATGATGATGTGAGACGTCTTTTTTTTGCTTCATTAAGTGTACGAGAACCATCGTATACAGTAATCAGATTCATCATTGCTGCTTTGTGAACGTATTTTCTAGACGTGTCAGTGCGATCGTATAGGCAATGCTGCTCCAAGCTTCCCCAAAAAACATCCTGTGTGATGCCTGGAATCCTGAGCATTTCCCCCAAGGTTCTCAGAGGCCAATGTACTGGGCCAGCATTTGTTGAACGTGCTTCCACAATCGCGGTTGACAGTTCCCCGGGAGAATGCAACTCGGCATCTCTGAATAGTTCGCGGAGATCTTCCTCAGACGCTTGGTTCACATCGAGCATTCCTGCTGTGTCGAGAATGAAATAAGCTGCTTCTCCGTAGTCATAGTTGGTGACATTCGGTTTGCCATCTGGTTGTATCGCATCCTTTATCAGCCCTGACACTCGCGCCAGAGCATCGGCTGCACCACCATGAGCAAAGTACTGGGCTCTGGTTTTTTCAAGATGAATACGCCCCTCGGCAAGGGATCCATGGCGGGACAGAGCGGCTAATCCGGCTATCCCGGCGATGGTCACAGTGAGTATCAGCACGGGAATCAGAATCATCCCGCGATTGGACACGGTTTTACCGGTCATTGCCTGGCTCCATCGAAGTCAAAGGCCTTGGGGTACAACGCCACTTCGTTTTCCTTTGACTCGCTGGAATCCTGGAATCTACAGATAACGGCTTGGGGAAGTTCCGCGATATGCTCCCATGTGTCTGATCGCCCGCGATCCCGTGTCCGGTCATAGGAAAGGGAAAAGGACTTTGCTGGAGTAATGAGTACATGAAGGTCCTTTGACGGTATGCCCTCGCTGGGTTGCCACTCCAGAAAACTGACAACGGAATCGAGATCCGTCTCATCAACTGCCTTTTCCGAATAAACAAGTTCGCCCCCATCAGGGGAAGTGAAGAAGACGTACCGGACCAGGACCGGTGCGCCACCATGCCATGCAGACAAGGATATGAGCGTTGGGAATGATATTTCACTCGAAGTTCCACGCATGCTCAGGACCCGTGCGTTTTCTCCTCCCTGGGCGACAGGGTCATAAGATGCTAGTTGGCGGGCCAATAACCGCATAACCGCCCTCATGCCGCCGTCATTTCGCGCCTGCTCGCGCTCCCACTCCCTGATGGAAAACCGGAAGGAGGTGCCGAGGATACCGAGAACCAGCGCTCCCAGCAGTATGCCCAGAAGGGCTTCGATCAATGTGAAACCCTCGGAATTCTCTCCACCTCGAGTGGGGTGCATGAGCGAGACAATCATTGCGTATCTGGAATCAAAAGGCTGGTTTGAAGCGCACTGCCACCGTATCGCAATGTCACTTTTGCCAGAGCCAGTTTATCCGAGGAACGCACAGTGGTATAAGCCACAGACACCATCGGGGCTCCCCTCAGGGCCTCGACGTTCAGATTTCCCTGCTTCAGGGGGATTGTCCCCGAAATGAGCCCCTGCATGGCGGATTCGAGTACGGCAAATTCTTGTTCCTTGATCTGCAAGCGTTTCTTGGAATCCGCATGGGCGCTGTAAACCGCACTCACTCCTCCCACAACAAGCGAGGCAATGATCAGGCTCACCAACGCTTCCAGCAGTGAGAAACCTTCCTGCGCCTGTATCGTGGCACAAGCCACCGGCATTTTCCTGGTCACGACTCTGTCTCCACACTGGCGAATATCCTTTGACAGTGGATCCCGGAAAAGGGATGGAAGGAAAAGCGATAGGTTCGAGCTTCGTCGAACAGAATATCCAGGCTTGTTATGCTTTCCTTTGAGTCTGTTCCGGAAATGAGCACGGAACCATCACTGTAGAATTGGAGCGTTGGATTCCGGTCCGATGTACGGTCAACACCGGCCCCCTCGGGTAGTTGAAGGGTCACTTCCTCGGGTATTTCAAGCAAAATTGCCGGATCCTCACCAGGGTAATCCCCTTGCTCATATCTTGTGTCGTAATCCAGAAGGAATATCCGTTTTGTGGTGTTGGAAGACAGAGCCTCCAGCCTGGCACGCTGCAGCGTCAGGAGGAATTTTCGCAAAAACAGGGTGTCCGCCTGACTTGTCAGCCGTACCGTAACGAAACTCGCTGTAGTGGCGAGCAACAGCAAAACGAGAAGGATCTCCAGTAATGTGAATCCTTGCGGAAGCGGTTTGTGGGATTCCATGGAACTGCCTGTCAAAAATCCACGTTGGTAACCGAGATAATGGTCGTGAACATGCCGATGACCACTATTCCGATAATGAGTCCGGTAACGAGTATGACGATGGGTTCGATCCAGGAAGTGAGCCTTGTGAGCAGAATCTTGGTTTCCTCCTCAAATCCTTGCCCCAGGGCAAGGCAGCCACTGTGCAATGTGCCTTGTTCCTCGGCAATGCGCAGAAGGCTTCCCACTCGTTTTGGAAAGAGGGTGTTTTTTGAAAAAACCGATGAGAGTGGGCGCCCTATTTTGACTTCACTGGCGGCGGGGTACAAATGCTGTTGTAGGGCATTGTTTCCTGTAACACGGCTTGCGAGTGAGAGTGAGGGAATAACTGCGACACCGCCATCGAGAAGTCTTCCCAGGGTTGTGAAGTAGCGTGCCAATCCGCGCGAAAGCACTATTTTGGAGATCAGCGGAATACGAAGAAGGAAACCGTCCCATTGTATTTTGGCCAAATGGCGAAAATTGCCAAAGCGTATTGTGAGCAATGCGCAAAGCAATACAGATAAGGGCACCCACCACCATGATTTTGCGATATCCCCCAGAGAGAGCAGCAGACGCACTCCCCATGGAGGGTCCGCTCCAACGGCATCAAAAACCAGGGCGAAATTGGGCATGACATAGAATACCAGGACGCTCAGAGTCACAAAGCTCATTACGCAGAGCATGGCGGGATACACGAGGCTTGCGAGAAAGGCCCTGCGAAATTCCAATTCATTGCGCCAGCCGGTCGCGAGATTGTTCAACGTGTCCTCGACACGACCGCTGGCTTCCCCTGCCCGGATTAGCGGTGCCGCCGCTGGGCCGAAAAAATCCGAGTAGGGTTCCAGGGCAAGCGCCAGGGATTTGCCCTTGTGCACGCTGCTGGCCATGTCTTTCCCGGCCTCGGAGAGGCGGGCATCCTCCACGTGCGCCGCTGCAAGATGCACAGCCTTGTCCAGGGCAATGCCCGATCCTACCAGCTTGGCGAGATCTTCTATGAATTGCACGCAGTGCCTGGGCTTGGGAACTCGTCCTTGCCCTGCGCGGCATTGGCGTACGGATAAAGGATGGAGTCGTTTTGACTTCAGTGCACGGACGGCCTCCATTTCGGTACCCGCCTCAAGTTCTCCGGCCACATGCGATCCGTCCAGGGCGAGGGCTTTGTATGTGAAGCGCGGCATGGCCTTACTCTAGGCTCGTTACGCGCATTACTTCAGCCAAGGTCGTCACTCCCTGGAGGACCTTGCGCAAGCCATGTATTCGCATGGGTTCATACCCCTCTTGCAGGGCAATATACGCGATGGATCGGGCATCGGTGCCGCCGGTGACTGCGCTGCGGACAGCATCGGAAACTGGAATCAGTTCGAAGATTCCCTCCCTGCCGGACCAGCCGGTGAAGCCGCATGACTTACAACCAGAAGGAGAAGGCTCACACAGTGTTTCAGGGAGTTCAGTGTCGGTCAGGTTCGACTGCAGCACCCGCTTGTGGGCGGAGGTTACCGGAGCGGCTCTCTTGCATGACGGGCACAGCAAGCGCACAAGCCGTTGCGCCATGACAAGAAGCAATGAATCCGCGAGAAGGAACGGTTCCACGCCCAAATCACGCAACCTGGTCACAGCTGTGGGGGCGTCCTTGGTGTGCAGAGTCGAGAGGACCAGGTGGCCGGTCAGCGAGGATTCAATGGCGATTTTCGCGGTCTCCTGGTCGCGGACCTCGCCCACGAGCAGGACGTCTGGATCATGTCGCAAAAAGGATCGCAGTGCCTGGGAGAAGGTCAGTCCGATACGCGGGTTGACCTGCAGCTGATTGATCCCGTTCAGTTGATATTCCACGGGATCCTCTACCGTAATAATCTTCCGGCTCTCGTTTCGAAGGGCGAGCAGGGAGGCGTACAATGTCGTGGTCTTGCCCGAGCCAGTGGGGCCAGTGACAAAGATCATGCCGTTGGATTTGGTCAGCGCTGTGTCCAGGATTGTGCGCTGCTCCCGCGTCAATCCCAGGGCTTTCATATCGTAGGAGCCACGCTCCTTCTCGAGCAGGCGGAGGACTATGCTTTCGCCGAAAAGCGTCGGCGAGGTGGCCACGCGAATATCGACCTTTCTCCCCAGGGATTTCCAGGCCATCGATCCATCCTGGGGCAGACGGCGTTCGGCGATGTCCAATCCCGCCATGAGCTTGAGACGGCTCAAAACGGCTGGCTGTTGCGGCTTCGCGATCCTGTCCAGCACCTGGAGCATGCCGTCGATGCGGTAGCGTACCAGCAGGATGTCTTCCAATGGCTCGAAGTGAATGTCCGATGCCCGTGAATCCAAAGCGGTATTGATGAGGTAGTCGACCTTGCGGACAATTCCCGCTTCCTTGGCCAGATCCTTGAGCCGCTCGAGATCGTCCCCATCCAGGGAGACATCGTCGTGCAACGGCTTCTCTTCGCCGTCGCTTTCTTCGGAAGGGTAGAAGTGCTCCAGGGTCATTGCGATCTCCTCGCGCAACCCCAGAACGATTGTGGGAACACCCGAGAAGCCGTGATCCTTTGCCTCGGCTCCATCGAGAAGCCGCAGGACGGATTGCAGTGTCGCGAGATCAAAGGGATCATTGACCACGATAACGGGACCTGACTTGTCCAGCCCAACGAGGACAAAATGCTTTTTCAAGAACTCGACCGAGAGACCCTCCATTGGATAGCCGGTGGGCGGATAATCTGTTCGGCGGAGTATGGGCAGGCCGCAAGACTGGGATATCCAGGCGAGAGTGCGCTCCTCATCGGCTTCATTCAGTGGCGATAACGCCTCGGATAATGGCAGGCAATGGCGAAAATATCTGGTGGTGAATGATTCACCAGGATTCAGGGCGCCGGGAGTGTGAGGAGGAGAGGGAGGATGTGCCATTGTTCGTGTAGCGAGTAAAAGAGTTTGCATTGCAAGAGGTTTCAAACTATATGGGCATAGACTTGTGCTGTCAAATACATAACAGATTGCGGGAAATCATGAAAAGCAAGCGAATGTTGTTTCGTGAATCTGGCTTTACGTTGATCGAGATTCTTATTGTTGTGATTATTGTCGGGCTTCTTGCCGGTCTGGTCGGGCCGGAGCTGTTCGGACGTCTGGGAAAGGCCAAGAGTACTGCGGCAAGGGCGCAGATTGAGATGCTTGCCGCGGCTCTCGATTCCTATCGTCTCGATATGGGGAGTTATCCCTCCACAAGCGAAGGCCTGCTCGTTCTCATCGAGCAACCGCAAGGTGATGCGCCGGACTGGACCGGGCCATATCTGAAAAAGTCTTCCATACCCGCGGATCCCTGGGGCGAGCGGTACAGATACCGGTGCCCGGGCGAACATGGCGATTTCGACCTCTTCACCTATGGTGCGGATAAGCAATCCGGTGGAGATGGCGAGAACAGGGACATCGAAAGCTGGAATTGAGGATAATGCGGACAGGCCTTGCATTTCTGTTGATGGGGGTGACGTGGCTTGTTCTGGCCGCACCTCTTCTTGCGGCGGACCCGATCATTGTGCGCGACAATCTATTTTCCCCGGAGCGGAGGCCGGAGAGTCTCCGGGAGCACGAAGAACCGGTGCGGGAAAAAGCCGAGGAAATGGGGGATGACGCCATTCTTCTCAAAGGCGTCAGCATCCACGGGGAGCGTCGTTTGGCTCTCCTTTTACTGCAGCCCCACCTTGTTCCGGACACTCCGGATGCTGGCCCTGAATCCCGCCGTGTCGCCAATGCGCCTCACGGCAATCGTGCGCCGCGTTCTTCTCCACGCCGTGGCCGGTCACGAGGGAAAAGTGGGCAAACCATTCCTCTGCTCATGCAGGAGGGGGAGCGTGTTGGGGATGTGGTCTTGAACGCCGTGTACTCCGATCACGTGATCATTCTTCATGCGGGTAGGCGGTATCGGGTGGAGCTGCGCCCGGGTACCGACGATCCGCAATCCTCTCGCGACTAGCACTCTCAGGCTGTAACTCCCCTGAATTCATCTTATTTCATTGATTTTTCCTTCAGCCTCGAGGCTGGCCCTGTCCAATGTGGCTAGGGCATGGCTCCCACGTCCGCTGTTAGCGGTTTATTGATCGATTTCGCACGAATATTTATCAGATATTGCGATATCGATGCTCACCTCTGACATGAATACATTTATGTACACACTTGATACAATACTTGTTGATTAGTGTGCTGTTCCGCACTTATTGTTGGTTTTTCAGGTGTTTGATTTTATATAATATGTTGTAATATAATGATTTAATAAATTCATACATATCTTCTTTTCAGGTCATGGTGTATTGAGGTGGTATAAATATCTGATATAAAGGAGCTATCATTGTAAACTTGATCTGACGGAATATGAAGAGGGAAATAGTACTTGCAAGCATTAAATAAAGAAGCTAGCCACTAGCGGACTGTTCATACTGCCACTCAATTATCGCTTTTCCATCGGAGGCTGCTGTGCGCTATCGTATCGCTCTGTTTCTTTCCCTGTTCGCCCTGCTGATAGTTGGAAGCTTGCTCCTGACCTCTCCACAGGCACAGATTGTTTCCGAGGAAACAGTTGTATTCAGCGAGGATTACAAGATCGGCTGGCTCAGGATCCTGCTCAAATATGATTCATTCCAAAGCGATACCGACGAAAAAGCGATTCTCCGCATTACCCGGCTCACTCCGGACAAGGATTTCAAGAGCGGGTACCTGTACTTCAATGACGGTTGGGTCTCCGGCTTTCGTGAATTTCTGTGCGGCGACGACGAGGTCCTCGAGCAGGAAGTGACGCTCAGGAGCAGCAAGCGAAACATCATCCTGCTGTATATGCGGGGTTCCAAGAACGCCTCCATACGCATCGATGTCGTCACCCAGGATGAGATACCCATACCCACCGCATCGTTCTCCGCCTCCGCTGATACCGTCACCTACGGCGAAGCCGTGGAATTGACCTGGACCACGGAGAATGCCGAAACCGTGACCATCGAACCCGGCCTCGGGGCGGTGGACGCATCCGGCAGCGCCACCGTGACGCCCGAGGAAGATACCGTCTACACATTGACCGCCACAGGCCCCGGCGGAGAGGTCAGCGCCACCGTCTCCATCGATGTGCGCGCCGCTGTGGATCCCCAGCCCGACCAATCCTTTGGCCAGTCCTACGAGGACCTTGTTCCGCCCAATGCCACAATCGAGGCCTTTGACCCCGCGCGATTTTCCGTTGTCACCGGCCTTGTCCGGGACGTGGCCGCCCAACCCCTGTCGGACGTGGAAGTCACCGTGCATGGATCCGAGGAACTCTACGGCACCGCCCGCACCGATGCCGAGGGCCGTTTTTCCATCCCGGTGGAAGGTGGGGGGAGTGTCACTGTGCAGTACGCCAAGGATGGCTACATCCAGGCGCAGCGGAACATCCAGGTGCCCTGGAACGGTGTCGTGGCCGTGGATGCCGTCACCCTTGTGGCCTTTGACTCAGCCGCCACCACCATCGCACCGGATGGCGATCCCTCCAGCGTTTCCGTGCACAAGAGCACCGAGATATCCGACGAATATGGCTCCAGGTCCGTGACCGTGGTCTTCCCGGGCGATATCAAGGCCTACAGCGTGGATGAGGATGGAAACGAAACCGAGATGACGCAGTATACCGTGCGCGTCACCGAGTTCCCCACTCCCGAATCCATGCCCGCGGAGCTGCCGGCCATGTCCATGTTCACCTGGTGCGGCGAGTTCACCGTGGACGGCGCGGACGAGGTCCAGTTCGACTCGCCGGTTTCCATGTGGTTGGACAACTTCCTCGGCTTTGACGTGGGGCTGACCGTCCCTGTGGGGTATTACGACCGCAAGGAGGCTGCCTGGGTTCCCGCGGAAAACGGCCTTATCGTCCAGCTGTTGGACACGGACAACGACGGCCTCGTGGACGCCCTGGATGCCGACGGCGACGGCGTGGCCGACGACCTGGACAACGACGGCGTCCTGACCGACGAGGTCAAGGGGCGTGAGGACGCCACCCCCGGCGATACCTGCATGCTGGCCAAGCTCACCCACTTCTCCCCCTGGGATTGCAACTATCCAGTTGCTCTGCCTCCAGGGGCGGTTACCCCCGACGCTATCCCGGCGCCCCCGGAGTGCGAGAAGTGCAAGAACGACACCGGCTCTCATGTCTCCCACCGCGATCAGGTCTACCACAAGGACCTGGCCATCCCCGGGACGGATGTGCGGGCCGTGTATGCCAGCGACCGCGCCCCTGGATATATCCAGGTGGTGGACATTCCCCTGAGCGGTGACACCCTTCCCGAACCCTGCATCGGCATCAAGCTCAAGGTCGACGTGGCTGGAAAAAGCATCACCAGGGAGTATGGGCCACAGGCCAACCTCACGGACACCATCGAGTGGGACGGTCTTGACTACAATGGCGATCCCGCTCCTGACGCCAAGATGACCATCAGGATCGGCTACACCTATCAGGCCACCTTTGCCATCCCCGCTGCCACGGCCAAGGCCTTTGGCCTCCCCGGCACAGGGGGCACCACCGTGAATGTGCGCTCCCCGTACACCATGTGGACCACCTACACCCACGAGATGACCACCACGGCCATCTCCAGGGACGAGCTTGGCCAGGGCTGGACCCTCTCCACCCACCACCGCCTCGACCCGGTGAACCCCGTGCGCCTGTACAAGGGCGACGGCACCACTCTGGAAAACACCACCGCCACCTTTGACCTGTTCTATGCGGACGAGGTGGGAACATCGGAACCGGGCTCCAGTTTCGATGTCACGGCCGATGGAAAGTACTTGTATGGTATATATTACGCGATTTACAGCTTTGATCCGGACAGTGGAGAAGCACCCGAAGTCATCTGCGGCGAACCCGGGACTTCCGAGCTCAGCGGTGTGGACGGACCGGCAAAGGATGCCACCATCCCCTATGTGATCGACATCCATGTTGCGCCCAATGGCGAGATCTATTTCAACACATCTGGGCTCAATAACCAGGGATATTACCTCTTTAAAATCGACAATGACGGTATCCTGCGCCATGTGGCCGGCAACGGCACCTCGGGGTATGACGGTGACGGCGGCCCCGCCACCGAGGCATCCATCGGCCAACATCTCCATATCGCTGTGGATGACAACCAAAACGTGTACTTTGCGGATCAATACAACAAAATAGTTCGAATGATCACCCCGGATGGCATCATCAATACCATCGCTGGACCAGGAGTCGCAGGAGTAACCGGAGATGGTGGCCCGGCCCTGGATGCGTATATTTTTTATCCCTATGGTCTCGCGGTTGATCATGATGGAAATGTTTATATCAGTATTTTTCATAACCATGTGGTAAGGAAAATCTCCCCTGACGGTATAATCACCACTGTCGCCGGAAACTGGAGCAAAGGCGACTCCCTGGATGGCGGCCTGGCCACGGAATCGTCCTTGAATTATCCAAAGGATATTGACGTCGACGACCAGGGAAACCTCTATATTGTCGAGTTCAAGGGGACTTGCCGTGTACGGAAAGTGGGGCCGGATGGACTCCTCCGCACGGTAATCGGATGCCCCCCGGGGAGTGATTGCGAAGCCTTCAGCGATGGTTCCGCCGCAACCCTTTCTATCCAATGTGACGGCGGCTTGACCGATATCGCCCTTGCCCCTGATGGTTCTCTGGCCTTTGCCAGCTCTTGGGATACCGCAACCTACTGCCGTACCGTTATGGGCCGGGTTGTCCAGAGCCAGAGCGTCAGGCGCCTGCTCAATGCCGGTGAGGTTCTGTTCCCGGACGAGAACGGCCAGGGCTACGTCATGACCGAGGATGGCCGCCACGAGCGCACCATTGACCTGGCCACCGGCAAGACCCTGCTCACCTTTGAATACGATGACAACGGCATCCTCGTGGCTCAGAAGGACCGCTTCGGCGACCGCGTCACCATCGAGCGTGACGCCGAAGGAATCGCCACGGCCATTGTCTCCCCGGACAGCCTGCGCACCGCCCTGACCCATGATGAAGACGGCGAGCTCACCGCCCTGACCTGGCCCGGGGGCGAGACCCACACCTTTGTCTATGACACGGGCGGTCTGCTCACCACCTACACCGACCCCAGAGACAACGCCTACACCTATCTCTACAACGACTACGGACATGTCATCGACGCCGAGGACCCCGCAGGGGGGCATTGGCAATACGATCAATATACCACGGACCAGGGCGTCACCACCACCGTGCTCTCCGCAGAGGGGCAGCTCACCACCTATCAGGACGGCAATGAAGGGGGCGCGCTTAAATCCACAATCACCGCCCCTGACGGCAGCGTCTCCGAGTATTACCGCAGCGAGGACGAACTCTACGTGAGCAAGGAGCTCTCCTGCGGCACCTCCCTGGACTTCTATTTTGATCTCGATCCCGAGTACAAGACCCCGTACCTGGCCACCGGCGTCACCTCCACGGAGAGCGGCTTGAGCCGCGTCATGGGGCAGCTGCGGGAATACCTGGACGACGACGAGGACGGGTCCTACGACAGGATCGTGGACACGCGCACGCTCAATGGCAGGACCTATACCCTGGAGGAAAACCTCGGCACCGGCGTGATCACCGCCACCTCCCCGGAGGGGCGCGTTTCTACAGAGACTTACGACACCGAAACCCTGCTGACCCAGGAAAAGGGCATTACCGGGCTCTACCCAACCACCTATGCCTACGACTCCCGTGGCCGTCTCACATCCGCGGCCAGAGGGGATGACACGGACCAGCGCACCGTGAGCTTCACCTATGACGACAACGGCAACCTGGCCACGGTCACCGACCCCCTGCAGCGCGTCACCAGCTTCACCTACGACGCCAATGGCCGCCGCACCGGCATCGTGCGCCCGGACAGCTCCACCATAGACTTCAGCTACGACAACAACGGCAACCTCACCAGCCTCACCGTGCCCAACGCCTCGGAGCACACCTTCGGCTACACCGAGGTCAACCGCAACAGCCAGTACGATGTGCCCGCGGACTCCGGGCTCTCGGAAAACATCTACCACTACTATTATGACAACGACCGCCGCCTGGTGCGCACGGTCATGCCCTCGGGCAACGAGATCGTGAACACCTATGGCGACGGCAAGCTCCAATCCATCCAGACCCCGGAGGGCGAGACCACCTTCACCTACTTCTGCGGCTCAAAAGTGCAGTCCATCACCCGGGGCGACGAGGCCATGGCCTTCACCTACGACGGCTCCCTGCTCACGTCCCTCAGCCAGACCGGCGAACTGAACGCCACCCTGGAGTTCGCCTATAATAGTGATTTCAATATAACCTCCCTCACCTATGCCGGGGGCGCTGTCCTGTACTCCTATGACAACGATGGCCTGCTCACCGCCGCTGGTGATTTCACCATCGAGCGCGACGCGGACAATGGCCTGCCCCTCGCGGTGAGCGATGTGGACAGCGGCGGCGCCCTGGCCCTGAGCCGCGAGTTCACGCAGTTCGGGGAGCAGTCCGGCAGTACGCTCACAGTCAATGGCACCGAGCTCTATGCCTGGGAAGTGGAGCGCGACAACGCGGGCCGCATAACCAGCAAGACCGAGACCCTGAGCGGCACGTCCACGCTCTACGAGTACGCCTACGACTCCCTTGGCCGCCTCACAGAGGTCACGGCCAATGGCGAGATTAAGGAAGAGTACGCATACGGCGCCAATGGCGCGCGCTCCCTGGAGACAAACGCCTGGCGCGGTATTGAGGAGCGCTCCTACTCCTATGGCGCGGACCACCGCCTGCTCCAGGCCGGGGATACTACCTACGAATACGACGCCGATGGCTTCCTGACCAGCAAGACAGTTGACGGCGAAACCACCACTTACACCTACGCCTCCACAGGCGAGCTGCTTGTCGTGGGCCTCCCTGACGGCACAACCATTGCCTACAAGAACGACGCCCTTGGCCGACGCGTTGCCAAATACACGAATGGCGTGGTAACAGAGAAATACCTATGGCAGGGGCGCACACAGCTCCTGGCCGTTTATGATGCCGACGGCTCTTTGAAATCCCGCTTCCTGTATGCCGACGCCCGCATGCCCGTGGCCATGGAGACAGGCGGTCAGACCTACTACCTGGCCTGCGACCAGGTCGGCTCCCTGCGCGCTGTTGCCGATGCCAACGGAACCGTGGTCAAGTCCGTGACCTACGACTCCTTCGGCAATGTGCTGGAAGATAGCAATGAAGCGCTTGCGCTGCCCTTCGGCTTTGCCGGTGGGCTGTATGATGCTGATACCGGGCTGGTGCGGTTTGGGTTCAGGGATTATGACGCTGAGGTCGGGAGATGGACGGCGAAAGATCCCATTGGGTTTAGAGGCGGAAATAGTGATTTATATGGGTATTGTGTAGATGATCCCCTAGGACACTTTGACGAGTTTGGTCTCTATGATTTTACAATCAAAATTCCAGCCACAACCATAGATAGTAATACTATTGGGCTTAATGTAGGCGGCGGGGCAATTGGAGGAGGAGTAAGTTACACAGAATTTTATTTACCTTGCGGTAAAGTGATTCAATGCGTCAGTGTTTCTGTTTCTGCTGGTCCTGGGTTTGGGGTAATGTTAACACTCTCCGAAAAAGGTAAGTACGGTGGTGGTCCCAATAGACTTCCAGTTCTTCCCTCTCTTGGATCATCTATGTCCTTAGGGGTTTCAGGTTTTGTTGCGGCAACAGTGGGTGTGGGTGGCCAAGCTAATTTAGACACTGCATTTGGTGGCCATGCGTCTGGTGGGCCTGGTATTGGATTCGGTGCTAGCATTGGCCTCGAACTTTCATATATGTACTGCTGGTAAACCATGACTTATAATTTCAAGTCAATACTGATCTTTATATTTATTGTTTTCTATTTTTTTGCATTCTGCTTCTCTATTTTCTCGATAATAAATTGCGGAACAACAACTTCACAAACAGTATGCATGTTAGCAATAAATTGTTTATTATTTTTCATTATTGCTGATTTTCTCAGAAAAATAACACAGAAAGTTGAAATTGATGATAAAGTTATAACCACGCATTACTTTGGGCGATCAATTGATTATGAAATCGCAAACATAAGTAAACTTATTTTGCGAAGACCTTCAATGCTATTCATGGGTAAAGTTTGTTTCGAATACAATAAAAAGCAGGTTGTAATGCTTTTTTTTATCATACCTTTCGATTTCTCTGGTTATAAAGAATTTTCCAGAATGTCTCGCCATTTTAAGGCATTATGTAATTCTTCAACAGAAATATAATTCTAATAACGGCTACGTGAGCAAGGAGCTCTCCTGCGGCACCTCCCTGGACTTCTACTTTGACCTCGACCCCGAGTACACCACCCCCTACCTGGCCACCGGCGTCACCACCACGGAGAGCGGCCTGAGCCGCGTCATGGAGCAGTTGCGCGAGTACGTAAACGATGACGATGACGACGCATACGACAGGATCGTGGACACGCTCTCGGCCTGCTCACCGTCGCTGGTGATTTCACCATCGAGCGCGACGCGGACAATGGCCTGCCCCTGTCCGTGAGCGATGTGGACAACGGCGGCGCCCTTGCCCTGAGCCGTGAGTTCACGCAATTCGGGGAGCAGTCCGGCAGTTCAGTGACCGTCAATGGCACCGAGCTCTTTGCCTGGGAAGTGGAGCGCGACAACGCGGGCCGCATAACCAGCAAGGCCGAGACCCTGAGCGGCACGTCCACGCTCTACGAGTACGCCTACGACTCCCTTGGCCGCCTCACCGAGGTCACGGCCAATGGCGAGATCAAGGAGGAGTACGCATATGGCGCCAATGGCGCGCGCTCCCTGGAGACAAACGCCTGGCGCGGCATCGAGGATCGCTCCTACTCCTATTACTCGGAGCGCAAAAACACCGCGCTCCGGCGGCTTTGCCGCTGGGTCCCGCCTTTGGCGGTCCCGTCCTTATGCCTTCGAGCTGCAAAATGTTACACATTTTGGCTCTCAGTAATATGCCGCGGACCACCGCTTGCTCCAGGCCGGGGATACCAATACCAATCAGAGCGCATACGGCGTAACGTCGCGCTCAGGCGGCTTTCGCCGCCCTGCCACGCCTTTGGCGTGGCGATTTGCATAACTCAGAGCACGAAAATTTCATTTTCTGCTCTGAGTAATACGAATACGACGCCGATGGCTTCCTGACCAGCAAGACAGTTGACGCTGAAACCACCACCTACACCTACGCCTCCACAGGCGAGCTGCTTGCCGTGGGCCTCCCTGACGGCAGCACCATAGGCTACAAGAACGACGCCCTTGGCCGACGCGTTGCCAAGTACAACTGAGATCCAAAATGTGTAACATTTTGATGATCGAAGGGGTAAGAACAGCCACGCCAAAGGCGGGGCACAGCGGCGCAGCCGCCGGAGCGCGCCTTTCAATTTTATGCGCTCCGCGTTATAGACAAATGGCGTGGTAACAGAGAAATATCTATGGCAGGGCGCACGCAACTCCTGGCCGTGTTTAGAGCATCTCAAGCTTGAAAAGCTCTAGATGCTCTTATGCATTTGCTGGAATAATGAGACATTATTCCAGCAGTGAGCCTTGCTTCAAGGCGAAAATGCGACAATGCCGATGGCTCTTTGAAATCCCGCTTCCTGTATGCCGACGCCCGCATGCCCGTGACAATGGAAGCCGACGGCCAGACATACTACCTGGTCTGCGACCAGGTCGGCTCCCTGCGCGCTGTTGCTGATGCCAGCGGCACCGTGGTCAAAACCGTGACCTACGACGCATTCGGCAACGTGTTGGAGGACAGCAACGAGAGTCTTACCGTGCCCTTCGGCTTTGCCGGTGGACTGTATGAAGCTGATGCTGGATTGGTAAGATTTGGTTTCAGGGATTACGACGCGGAGGTGGGGCGATGGACCGCCAAGGATCCCATCGGATTTGGTGGAGGGGATAGTGATTTGTATGGGTATTGTGGTGGGAAGCCGGTGAATTGGGTCGATATTGATGGCAAATTTCCTAGGAATTTCTTTTTGCCTGACCATTGGTCAATTAATAAAGAGAGAAGGATTTTTGAGTCGGCTATCGAGGGACTACCCAATCAAATTATTACAGAAACTGTTTATCTCTATAATAATTGTCTACAGTGTGTTATAAAATGCACGATAGAGGTAGCTTTGCCTTCAGCGGCCACTGAGGCAGTCCTTCGGCAGACATTAAGAAGTGGAGCCAAAACAGTAGCATTTGCAGCCTTAAAAAGGGCTGTCCCAGTTTACACTTATGCGGATATTCTTGTCACTGCTAGACAAATGGCTCACTGTGTCGTGGACTGCAAAGAAAAATAGGTGAAAAAACAATGCCTCCTGCATATGAATTTCTTTATTATATTGTTTCTGCGGTTATTATTTTTATTGTTATGAAGTTTAAACCTAAATCGTGCGTTCCGGATGCTGTGAAAGCATTCCTCCGACAACTCAGGGTACTGCAGCACGAAAAGGCGCCGATTCGAGCAAGGGTTTGACGGCAGAGGAATTATAAACAGCTTGGTTGTGGCCAGTCTGAGCTTTTCATTGGCCACTGGGCGCACCTTTCCCTAGTATTCACCGGACAGCGCCCGGTTCATGCCCAGGCGAAACGGGGGGCGCAGAGACATCGCTCCCACAGCTCTTTGAAACGCAAGGATTCCATGGCGACAGCCGTGACCTTGAGCACGGTCTTGCCTGCGTGGGTAACGACTTTAGCTGCCACGTCCACCAGCCGACGGCGCAGTGTGGTTGGGAAAGCCTTGACCGGGACTACCGGCTCGCTGACATCCTCCTTGAATGCTTCAAACAGGAAGAAGCCGAGGAGCATGGTGTAGTAGAAGGCGGAGTTGTGAATGAAATGCGTAAACGGCAGCTCTTCGGAGCCAAAGTCCTTGAAGGCCCTGTGCACCAGCTCGTCCGCCCCGCGCTGATGGTAGGAGTGGATGACGGCGTTGGTTTCGAGCATGAATGCAAGCCCTGCATTACGTAACTGCTGATCAATGACGCCGCCCATGCCGAGGTTGGTATAGGCGACTGTGCCGGGCCGTGTTCCGGGAAGGAGGAACTGCTTTTCCTCCAGCAGGGGGCGCCAGAAGATGGCTCTACGGAATCGGTTCCAGGATTTGCGACGGTCACCAAACTCGAAGCACTGCCAGACATCCTCGTCGGTCTTGCCGAAGTGATGATCATAGGCTGCTTCGGGAAGCGCCTCGACCATGGTCTTGATGTCGCCGTAGAATTTGCCGCCGCAGATGAAGCCGATGTCGAGTTTCTCTATCTCGGCGAAGAGGTCTTGGTCGAAAAAGCCGGAGTCCATGCGGATGACGATGGGAACTGTCTCGCTGTACCGGGTACGGATCATGCGTACCACATGGCGGATCATCTTTTGGACAGTGTCGCCGTTGTTGGAGTGCTTGTCGCCGCCCCGAAAAACAGCGTCGATGATGTACCGCCCCCATGTCATCTGGAGAGGCTGGAAGCCCTTGACCTTTTTATAGGTGGGCTTGACGCCGTGGCGCTTTATGGCGTGGTCGTTGTCCATGACCATGGTGTCGATGTTCAGCTCGATCACTTTGGGAGGAGTGATCGTGAGCCGCCAAAGGAAAAGTTGCAAAAGTAGCCGTCGAAATAGATAGGTCCGTTGCGGGGAAAAAGCTCGGTAGAACCGCTTGATGGTGTGCGAAGAGGCCATGTCTTGCAAGTCCGTTTCGATGGCGGCGGCGTAGCCGGGGTCTTTGGACAGGACGTCGAAATGCGCGAGATGGCGGCTTGTGCCGTCAAAGAGGAAGCAAAGGACCTGCTTGAACAGCTCGTCAATGGGCGCTCCCTTGGGGTGCTTGCGCATGGAGCCGAAAAGGCGGTCGATGTGCGGAAAAAGGTCAATGCCGCGCAGGTAGCGGGAGAAGAGATTGAGCCCGGCGCGTCCCGTCAGGCATTCGCTTGTGACTTGGACATCATCAATGAATCTTGCTCTGTTGGATTTGTGCTTGGACATCCAGCCCTCCACCATATGGGTGAAATGATTTTGTCGTTTAGCTGGATGAAATTATAAGTAAAAACGAGATGATGTGCCAGAGTTGATGTTGTGTCAGACTGATGGATCGCTCAGATTAGGTTAAAGATAAAAATTTAAAACAACGAGCTGGTCCAGTCCTAGTTTTGGGGCTATTATTATTTGGAATTGGTGCAATTGCCATTAATATTACTCAAGGAACAGCAATATTAGCTGATTATATAACTTTTAAAAGAATTGGTATGGCTGGTAAATTTATATTTTTCGGGTATACACTAATATTTGTTGCATTGTTTATTTATATTGATAAATTATTTACCTTTTTATTAGAAAGAAATATGCACAAAAGTAACAAGTGCTTTGATAATTACTTATATATTTTTTAAAATCTCTTCTGTTTTTGAATCTTGCTATCGATAATCTCAGTATACTATCGTATGTCATACTAATAAGGATCGTGAGCGATGTGGACAACGGCGGCGCCCTTGCCCTGAGCCGTGAGTTCACGCAATTCGGGGAGCAGGCTGGCAGTACGCTCACCGTCAACGGCAGCGAACTCTATGCCTGGGAAGTGGAGCGCGACAACGCGGGCCGCATAACCAGCAAGACCGAGACCCTGAACGGCACCTCCACGCTCTACGAGTACGCCTACGACTCCCTTGGCCGCCTCACAGAGGTCACGGCCAATGGCGAGATCAAGGAGGAGTACGCATATGGCGCCAATGGCGCGCGCTCCCAGGAGACAAACGCCTGGCGCGGTATTGAGGAGCGCTCTTACTCCTATGGCGCGGACCACCACTTGCTCCAGGCCGGGGACATTACGTTTGAGTATAACGCCGACGGCTTCCTGACCAGCAAGACCGTTGACAGCGAGACCACCACCTACACCTACGCCTCCACAGGCGAGCTGCTTGCCGTTGGCCTCCCGGACGGCAGCACCATTGCCTATGAAAACGACGCCCTTGGCCGACGCGTTGCCAAAAACAATTGAGATCCAAAATGTGTAACATTTTGATGATCGAAGGGGTAAGAACAGCCACGCCAAAGGCGGGGCACAGCGGCGCAGCCGCCGGAGCGCGTCTTTATCTTTTATGCGCTCCGCGTTATATGTAAATGGCGTGGTAACAGAAAAGTACCTATGGCAGGGGCGTACGCAGCTCCTGGCCGTGTTTAGAGCATCTCAAGCTTGAAAAGCTTGAGATGCTCTTATGCATTTGCTGGAATAATGAGACATTATTCCAGCAGTGAGCCTTGCTTCAAGGCGACAATGCGACAATGCCGACGGCTCTTTGAAATCCCGCTTCGAATACGCGGACAGCCGCCTCCCCGTCTCCGGAACCATTGACGGCACACACTACTACTTTGCTTACGACCAGGTCGGCTCCCTGCGCGCTGTGATCGATGCCAGCGGAACCGTGGTCAAAACCCTGACCTATGACTCCTTCGGCAATGTGCTGGAGGACAGCAACGAAGCGCTTGCGGTGCCCTTTGGCTTTGCCGGTGGACTGTATGAAGCTGATACCGGCTTGGTAAGGTTTGGGTATCGTGATTATCAGGCGGAGGTGGGGCGGTGGACGGCAAAAGATCCCATTGGGTTTGGTGGTGGCGACAGTGACCTGTATGGGTATTGCCTGAATGATCCTGTGAATTGGGTTGACATGCTTGGCCTGAGTAGCGGTTTCATGACGTTTGAAGGTAGAATTGTTGCAATGCTCGTATGGCTTGGCGGGAGCGAGGTATCTTTTTTTCCAAGGTGGATTCAAAGGCCGGGAGTGAATGAACGTACCACAACCACGTACTACAAATGCCCTTAAAATGCCCTGAAAATGTAGTACGTAGGATTTTATTATCATTTAAATCATCATGTTAACTATATACCCCCTGCCTTGGGAGCAGGGGGTCGCTGGTTCGAATCCAGTCGCCCCGACCAGTGAAAGTAACGGGTATATCGTATGAAAGGGTATACGCAGGAGGAGAGCAGGTAGTTGTGTTTTAGCCTGAGGTTCTCACCTGAGCTAATTTTTCTGGGCCAACAGTTTCGCACCCCAAAAAAAGCGCAACATGAGCGCAACACACGTCGCGTAATTTTCGGTATTAACCCGTAAGTTGGCGGGGAATTAATATTAAATATTACGGTATATTGCGGTCTATCGGTAGATGTCGGTAAAGGGCGTTAATGGCCTCCGGAGCCAAAGGCCGTAGGTTCGGATCCTGTATTGCCAGTCATAATAAAATCAGTCGGTTAGATGGAAAGATCTGACCGCCTTTTTCTGTGTGGGGGACGGCGTCCCCCACATTATCCCCCACAAAAGGGACAAATATTAGCCAACGTCTTTAATGGTTCGGAGCGCAGGGAGTGTCGCTATAAAAGACCGATAATAGGGCATTAACGCCCCTACACCGGCGCGTTGATCTCCTTGAAGATGTCCTCGGACAGCTTCTCGAAGGCCAATTGCTGGAATTCGGGGTCATCCATGTAACGCGACACGATCTTGTCATTGTCGGCCATGCGTTTGATCATGATGGATTCGATCAGCTTCTTTACTCCGAGCTGAAATTTGTCCAGTGGATTCGCCGATGCGGTCTGGATGACGGCATTGTCCCTGATCGCAGCCACCTTGATCTGCTCGAAAAACAGCCTGTCCTCCTCGGTGAATTCCGTATGAAAGCGGTCGTTCAGCACCTCGATGATGTTGGACAGAGCCTTCTCCTCGTCCGTGGCCTTGCCCGTGCCCACATCCGTCGGGCTCTTCACTCCCGTCTGGTCGTCATCACCCAGGTTGATGGCGCCGGAATAGATGCGCTGCAAGCGGTAGTATTCCAGGTCCACCTTGTCCTCGGGCTTCACGATCTGAATGCCATTATCCGAGGGGAGCAGTGGCAGCAGCAGGCGGCCAAAACTGTACAGCATCTCCAGGTCGGGATCGACAAAGGGCATGATCTGGCTCAGGAAGGCATACAGACGCACATACCCGGTGAGCTTATCCCGAAAGAGCCCCTGAGGGTCCTTCTCCATGGTCTTGAAGCGGTCCACAGCCGGGGCGAGGTGAAGATGCATGTGCGCATGATCAGAAGCGTTCTGCTTTTCCCGGGGTTTGTAAAAGACTTTGGCAAAGGCCTCCACCTCGGACCAGTGGTAGACCTGTTCCTGATCGAGCTCGTATTTCAGGGATTCCAGTTGCTCCGGGTCGGATTCCTCGAACAGGCTCGTGGTGTCGTAGTAAGGTTTGAAGGAGTGGTATATCTCGTCCGTGTCGTTCACGAAGTCGAGTACAAACGGCAAGTCCTTGCCCCCGGCGCGCCTGTTCAGGCGGGACAGGGTCTGCACCGCCTGCACGCCTGAGAGGCGTTTGTCCACGTACATGGTGTGCAGCATGGGTTGGTCAAAGCCGGTCTGGTACTTGTTCGCCACAAGCAGGATCTGGTAGTCGTCCGAGTCGAACTTTTCGGGAAGCTGCTTCTCCCCGATGTTTTTGCCCGTGACCACATCGATGTTCATGCCCGGCTCGGTGAACTCCTCTCCGGTGTCCGGGTCCTTGACCGTGCCGCTGAACGCCACCAGGGGGCGGATGTCGGTATACCCGTTCGCCGCGATGTAGCGTTGAAAGGCCCGCATGTAGCGCACGGCATGGAGCCGTGAGGAGGAGACCACCATGGCCTTGGCGCGCCCCCCGATGCGGTGCTGGACGTGCCGTCGGAAGTGTTCCACCATGACCTCGGTCTTCTGCTCGATGTTGTGCGGGTGCAGGCTCATGAACTTGGCCAGGGCACGGGCGGCTTTTTTCTTTGGGTATTTCGGGTCATCCTCGATGGCCTTCACCAGCTTGAAATAGGTCTTGTACGTTGTGTAGTGCCGCAGCACGTCCAGGATAAAGCCCTCCTGGATGGCCTGACGCATGGAGTAGGTGTGGAAGGCCTCGGGCATACCTGACGCGCCCTTTGTGCCGAACAGCTCGATGGTCTTGCCTTTGGGCGTGGCCGTGAAGGCGAAAAAGCTGAGGTTCTTTTGACGTCCGCGCGACTCCATGATGTCGTTCAAGGCGTCCTGGAAATCGCTCCCGTTTTCCTCGCCCTCATCCTTGGGAAGCGCGTTTTTCATCCCCGCGCCGAGGATGGCCTTCAGCTCCCTGGCGTCCTCCCCGGTCTGGGAGCTGTGGGCCTCGTCAATGATGATGGCATAGCGTCGCTTGGCGATCTTTTCCCGCCATTCCTTGGCCTGGGCCTTGGCGTCCTCGTCCGGGTTCTCCAGATTCTCGGCTCCGGCCTGATGCAGCAGACCCCGCAGCACAAAGGGAAATTTTTGCAAGGTGGTGATGACAATGGCCGTGCCGTCCACAAGGGCCGAGGCCAGCTGCTGAGAGTTCTGGTCAATGGGTTGCACCACGCCCTGCTTGTGTTCGATCTGGTAGATGGCGTCCTGAAGCTGTTGGTCCAGCACGCGGCGGTCCGTGATGACCAGCACGCAGTCAAAGACCTTGGCGTCGCTCGTGTCGTGCAGGCTGGCCAGCCGGTGCGAGAGCCAGGAGATGGAGTTGGTCTTGCCGCTCCCGGCGGAGTGTTGCACAAGGTAGTTGTTGCCCGCACCGTCTGCGCGAGCGCCGGCAATGAGCTTGCGTACGGCGTCGAGCTGATGGAAGCGCGGGAAGATGAGCTTCTCCACGGTGATCGTCTTCCTGCCGCCTTCACCGTCGTTTATTCGCATCTCGTCCTTTTCCTGGAACATGAAGTTGCCCAGGATGTCCAGGAAGCTGTCGCGTGCCAGCACGTCCTCGAACAGGTAGCCTGTGCGGTGGCCGCTGGGGTGGGGCGGGTTGCCCGCGCCGCAGGCGATTTCGCCGGGCTTGTCGCCCCTGTTGAAGGGCAGGAAACAGGTCTTGTCGCCGCTCAGGCGGGTGGTCATCCAGGCCTCTTCCGGATCCACGGCAAAATGCACCAGGGCGCGCTTTTTAAAAGCAAACAAGGGGGCGCGTGGGTCCCGGTCGTTTTTGTACTGATGCACGGCGTTGCGCCAGGTCTGCCCGGTCATGGGGTTCTTCAGCTCGCAGGTGGCCACGGGCAGGCCGTTGCAACTCAAGAGCAGGTCAATGGTGTCGTGGGCTCCGGGGTGGCAGGGAATCTGCCTGGAGACGCTCAGGGTGTTCCTGGCGTACAGTTCCATGACCTCGGGGTTCATGCCGTGGGCGGGCTTGAAATAGGCCATGCGGAAGGTTTTGCCGTGGAACTTGAAGCCGTGGCGCAGCACCGTGAGCGTGCCCTTGAGGTCCAGCTCCCTGCACAGGGCGGCGATGAGCTTGTCCCCGAGCTGTTCGCCGTGCAGGACCTGCATCTGCTTCCAGAGAGACTCCTGTGTGGCCTGGATGAAGCGCAGGGCCTCTGCCGGAAACAGTGCCCGCTCCTGGTCATAGGCCGAGACGTCCAGGGTGCCCCAGCCGTGGGCAAGCAGGGTCTTTTCGACGTATGCTTCGAAGTGGGCTTCCTTGGTCTGGGTGGACATAGGGTCTCTCTCAACTGGACTGATAGCTTTGTTCCAGAAAGGGCTTGGCCCGCTCCAAATCTTCCATGCTGCGTATGGTGAGCTCCATATTGCCTGTACCAAGATGGCCGATGGCCGAGACGTCGCGGGAAAACCCTTCAATGATGTTGTCGGGCGTTACCGGGCATTTGACCAATACGGTGAGCCCCCTCACGAATTGCGGCTTGACCTCCACGCAAGCAAAATTTTTAAGCCGCTTGAAGGCGAAATAATGCTTCAGCACTTTTATGGTGACATCATCGCCAAACGCCGTGAGATGGTCTTCCAACGCATGATAAAGGTCGCGTACATCATCCGGTGCTTGTTCCAGGTACTCGGAGACGGTTTTCACGGGGCGGCTGGCGGTACGGTTCCCGTTTGCCAATGGATCATCCGAGGTTGATGCAGGCAGTGTTTGTTCCGGGGCCGGGTGTTGTGCAAGAGCTGCGCTGACGGCGTTGACCATCTCCAGGATGAGAAAGCCGTCAGGGAAATGGCGGTAGCGGATCAGTTCGATGTTGCGGTTGATCTGCTGCACCGCGTGTTCGTCATAGCGTGTGAAGTCACCGGCAATGCAGAGCAGACGCGGGCTGGGCCATTCGATGTTGTCGGCGGTTTCCTTGTCGCAGCACCTGAGCACCAGAAGCTCGAATTCGCCTTGATGATCCATGAGCCAGTCCAGGTAGAACAGCCCCTGGTTGATGACATTCTCGTTGGTGGCGCGCTTGTACTCGATGATGACCGGACAACCGTTCTCGTCGATGCCCAGGGTGTCGATACGGCCCTTGTGCTTTGGTCCGGTTGAGTACTCCGAGGCCAGGAAACGCACGCCAAGCAGTGTTTCCAGGTTGCGCTCCATGAGGGTCTGCAGGGACTTCTCCAGGGCCAGGGAGCGGCCCTCCAGCTCGCAGACGCCGTCATTGTCGAGGCGGAACAGTTTGATGTCGCTCATTCTGCATTGCCTTGGTGTTTGTTGAACATATTTACGACCCACCTGAGTGCGGTGAGAAGTGCTTGAATATCCTCGTCCGATTCAATGACGTCCATTGAATAGTCAGGATACGAGGCCAATTTATCCCGGGTAAGAGCAAGCTTTGGTATCATGCAGAAAAGTCGGTACAGCTCCTCTTGAGCCTGTGGAGAATCAAACGGCGGCTGGATAGTAAGGACTTTAAACCACAGTGAAATTTTGTGGTCCTTCAGCGCAGGTCTATCAGGGTCTTTTGGAATGAATTTCAAAAAGAAATGTTTCTGCTCATTGGTACGCAAGTTCCAGGCAAGACCATCGGCTGTGGCGAAAGGCACATACCCAAGGCTGGCAAGCTCCTTTTCGACCAGATTTACAGTGCGCCGATGTCTCTCTGGCATGGCCGCGATGAGCTCCCTGATTTCTTGCATGCTCTTTCGCCTGCTGATGGCCCTGCGGCGTTGTTGCTCCTTTTCCTTTACCCGTACCTGGTACTCTTCGGCTTCCGGAAGTGGAATTATGGGCTGCACATCAATCAGGATTTTGCCGTCATACTTGTATGGTTTCAGGCGGATGCAGCGGATGTCGAGCCCACGTTGATTCAGCCAGAGCACTGTTGTCGTTACTTCTTTGGAGAAATCCGCAGAGACAAGATAGATGCGCACGTCCGCACCGAAATCAGCCTCATTCGGCGTGTCGAGTCCGAGGAATTTCAGGATAGCATTACGAGCCTGATTCTTGTTGTTCTCGTCTCCCAGGAACGCGGCATGCGCCGTCACCACGTCCTCGAAAGACAGGGTGGAAACCATGGCCGCATAACGGAGGGCCTGAAGGTCCATGTGCCCCCCGTCCTTGGTCCGTTTGAGTTCGATAACCACCAGATTGGCCCTTTTGTCCAGGGCGAAGATGTCAATGCGGCGATCACTGTCCTGCCAAGGGCTGAATTCTTCGCAGATGGGGAGCAGGCCGGTTTCGATTATGCTGAGGTCCCGCAGCAAGAGCCGCTGCAAATCATAACGCTCGGTGATTTTTTCGGCGGAATAGTCTGTCTTGGCTACCGGCGACAGAGCCTCGTCTGTGACTTCAAACAGTGTCATGCATCTCCTCCGGTTTCCCCCCGCACATCAATCTTCCCCGTCACCGCCGCCGTGATCAGCGCGGTGCGGTATTCCTGGAGCTTGGCGATGGCGGCTTGGTTTTTGTCAAGCAGTTTGTTGATTTTATAAAGCCTGGAGTTTATCGATTGAAAGATCTCTAGCTGCTCGTCCTTCGGAGGATAAGCAATGTAGACTTTGCTCAAATGCGAGGGTCCAAAGTTCGGCTGACATGAACCCGTCATTGCGAGTCCAAGTTGTTCTCGGCATGGAGTCGACTTCAAGAAGAGAGCAATATAACTCTTATCCACTACACAGCTAGGGTGTTCGTTAATTCTAATTGTGCTCGTATTCAGAATTACAGGTTCTATGTCGACGTATTCAGCAACTTTTCCCCAGGAATTTCCAGAGCTAGAAAGAAGTAAATCACCATGTTGCACAGTGAAATGAGTATAACATGCTTTGTATTCTTCATTAGATATAAACTTTTCATAGTTAGTGAAATCAATGCCTTGATCTGTAATATTTGTTACGCAAATTACCCTAATTCCTGATGATGTGAATTGCCAATTCCGCAATCCTGGCCCTTCTTGATAAAAAGCAATCCTGCTAAACCTCTTCACCTCCCAATGAGCCGGCGCCTCCCCCAGCCACTCCACGCCCGAGTCCTTCATGGGGGCGTCGGGGTCGAGGCCCTTGGTCACGGCATGGCTGATGACGGCGGCGCGCTTTTCCGCGAGCAGTTCGATGAGCCGCTTTTTCTTGGCGATGAGCGCGTCAATGCGCGCCGTCTCGCGGTCCAGGAAGGCGGCGATGGCGGTTTGTTCAGGGAGGGGGGGAGTCCAAATCCAAAATTTCCGAAGGTCGGACTGAAAGAGGTGCGGAACTCCTTGTCCATCCTTCATTTTTTGAATGACGCTTTGAGTGAAATTTGAAACCATCAGCCAGTACAAAAAGTTGCTGTTTATCTTTTGATGGGGGCGCAATACGGCAATGGAGCTGTTGACGGTAGAGGGAGCCGGTAGGTCACGTACGACATTTGTAATCCCAAGGGTCGAACCGTCTTTGGCAATAAGCACGTCTCCGACTTCAAGCATGATTTCTGGAGATTCCAAGTATCTTTCTTCGCTGATATAGTTGACGTTTTCAAAGTCGATGATTCTCCCTTTGATGTTGGGAGTCGCAAGGAAAATATACCCCTCGTCAACGTACTCCTCGGCCTTCAACCCCTTCCAGCCGAGCCTTGCCTTCACACTCGCATGAAACCCGAGCTTGGAGACCTCCCACCCCTCGGGCACGTCCCCCAGCCACTGCACGCCCGAGTCCTTGTACGCGGGGTAGGGCTTGTGACTGCCCGCGCTGTTCATGACCGGCCCCCTTTGGCGTCCTGTTCCACGCCTTGGGGCAGGGGCTCGACTTCATCGGCGTCATTACTCGGGTGATGGTTTTGCGTGGCCTGGATGATGGCCAGGCGCACTTCCTCGCGCTCTTCCTGCATAATGATGTCCTGGATGATTTCCCGCAGCAGGTCTTTGTCGATGATATTATCGGCCACCCAGACCACGACATTTTCCATTTCCCGAAAGAACTGCCCCACACAGTAGTCATAGCCGTTGATGAGCAGGAAGAACGCGCTCAGCGCCAGGCATGTCCGCTTGTTGCCGTCGGTGAAGGCGTGGAACTTGTTGACCGCGAAGCAGAGGTGGGTGAGCTTGTCCAGAAAATCGGGGTAATAATCGTCGTTCTGAATATGCTGCAGGACGCTCTCCAGTTGCCCGCGATCCTTGACGCCGTTGACGCCGCCGGATTTCTCGATGATGGCGTTTTGCACCTCGATGGCCTGTTGCAGGTCGAAGTAAAGAGTCTTCATGGCCTATTTGTCCTTCAAGCGCTTGAAGACTTCGAGGTTCTCTTCGATACGTTCCTGCAAGTCCTTGCTTTTTTCTCCGAGGAAACGCTCGAAGTCGGCTTCGGGAACGCTCTGGATATAGGCTTCGAGCTTGTGGTGGAGCGCGTCGCGAAAGCACAAGTCCCGGCTGGCCATCTTGGTACGCGCCTGATTGATCAGCGGCGTATTACTGGGGTGCCCCGCGTATTTTTGGAACAGCAGGTCCGCCTCTTCGACGTTCAGAGGCCTGCCCAGTTCCTCTGCCTTCTGTTGCAGTTCATACGCCAGTCCGGCCTCGAAACTCGCCACCAGGTCCAGGACCTCCGAGTACAGCGTTTCACGAACCTTGTCCTTGGCGGCAAGGTTGAGAATCTTTCGGTACTCCTTGGCATTTTCCCGGAAGATGCTTTCATAGACGAGATTGGTGTACTTGCCATATTTCCAATTGCCGGACACTGCAATGTGCTTGGCCACGGCGTCTGTGAACTGCTTCCGGTAATTTTCTTCCTGAAAGGCGGCGGGAAGGTAGTCCTCGTCGCGTTGATTGATATACTTGGTCGCTCCACCAGCCTTGGCGGCGATGGTGTCGATGACGATATCTAGAATCCTGCTCCTGATGGCGCGCGCACGTTCGCTCTCCGTCAGCAGCATGGCCAAGTTGAGCACTGTGCGAAAGCTAAAAATCCCAAGTGCTTGCGTGAACTGAGCGACATTCATGTCGTTCAGCTCCACTAATAACTTGAAATCGCGAAGGTTCTTTCCGCGAAGCACGACATAGCCGTTGCGCGTCAGTTCCTCTTCATGGCTTGCCAGGTAGCGTTCGATGGTCCGCGCATCCACGTCCAGAAGGGCGGCCACCTGCTGCTTGATGAAGACCGGCTCCCCCTTCCAGGTGATGCCTTCGAAGCCCAAGTGCTCCTGCAATTTCTGCATGGCAAAGGGGTTGTTCAGGACATTCTGGCGCTCGATGCTGGAGTCCGTCAGGTTTTTGGATTCAGTGCTCATTCGGCCACCTCCCCGATCATGGCCACGATCTCGCGCTCAAGCTCCTTGATTTCGGCCTCGATCTCGGCCAGGGGGCGCGGCGGCATGTAGGTGTAAAAGTGGCGCGTGAGCGGAATCTCGTAGCCCACCTTGGTCTTGCTGTCGTCGATCCAGGCGTCGGGAACGTGGGGCAGGACCTCGCGTTGGAAGTAGTCCTGAATGCTCTCCTTGAGGGGCACGATCTCGGTATCGCGCAGGGAGCTGTCCGGCTCGGGGTTGCCCCTGGCGTCCGTGCAGATGGCGGCGGTCTCGTCACGCTCTCCCAAGGCCGCGAGAATGGCCTTCACTTCGGTCGCGGCCAGGCGGACATCTGTTGCCTTGGCCGTGGCTTTAAGGTCCTTCAGGAAGGTCTTTCGGTCCTTGTAGAGCTTGCCAGGAGCAAGTGCCGCCAGAAGGTCCAAGATTTCCTGTTGCCGCGCCTGACCGGCCCGTATCTCGCGCTCTTTTGCCACAGGGGCCTTTTTCTTGCTTGCGGCCAGGTTGCGAAAGGCGGTCTCCTGCTCCAGCAGGGCAATGCGCTCGGGCGCGGCCTGGAAGTTGAGTTTCAGGGGGCGCTCCACAGTGATCTTGTGGTAGCCGAAGTCCTCGTTGTCAAAGACCTTGGACTTCACACCGTTGGTGAAGTCGCCGTAGATACGGCAGATGTCACCGATCTGGTCGGGGCGGCTGCCATTCCCCCCATTGTTGCCGTTCCCCTCGCTGATTTCGTTGCGTTTGTTGCCCAGGCTCTTGCGCATCTTCACGAAGTGCTCGCGAGCGTCGAGGAGCTGGACCTTGCCCTTGCGGCGGGGGGCCTTGCGGTTGGTGAGCACCCAGACATAGGTGAAGATGCCCGTGTTATAGAAGAGCTGGTCCGGCAGAGCCACAATGGCTTCCAGCCAGTCGTTCTCAATGATCCAGCGTCTGATCTCGGATTCTCCGCTCCCGGCGTCGCCCGTGAACAGGGGCGAGCCGTTGAACACGATGCCGATGCGCGAGCCGCCGTCCTTAGGGGCGCGCATCTTGGAAATCATGTGTTGCAGAAAGAGCAGGGCGCCGTCATTGATGCGCGGCAGTCCGGCCCCAAAGCGCCCCTCGTAGCCCTGGTTCTCGTACTCGGCACGGATGAACCGCTCCTGCTGCTTCCAGGAGACGCCAAAGGGCGGGTTGGCCAGCATGTAGTCGAAGGTCTCCTCCTGGAAGTGGTCCTGGCTGAAGGTGTCGCCCTGCTTGATGTTGTCCGAGTTCTCGCCCTTGATGAGCATGTCCGACTTGCAGACGGCGTAGGACTCGTCGTTCCAGTCCTGACCGAACAGGTGGGGCGATGCCTCGCTGTTGAGTTCGTGGATGTAGGCCTCGGCGGTGGAGAGCATGCCGCCGGTGCCGCAGGCTGGGTCGTAGATGGTCTTGACGATGTGGCTCTTGGCGATGTCCTCTTCCTCCATGAGCAGAAGGTTGACCATGAGCTTGATGACCTCGCGCGGGGTGAAGTGCTCCCCGGCTTCTTCGTTGGATTGCTCGGCGCCGATTCTGATCAGTTCCTCGAACACGTAGCCCATCTGCATGTTGTCCACGCGCTGCGGGCTCAGGTCGGTGTTATTGAAGGCCTTGACCACCTCGTAGAGCAGGTTCTTGTCGTTCATGCGCTCGATCTGCGTACCGAAATCGAAACGCTCCATGATGTGGCGGACATTGGCCGAGAAGGCGCTGATGTAGCTGTTCAGATTGGGGGCGATATTGTTGGGGTCGTCCAGGAGCTTGGTGAAATCGAGCCTGGAGACATTATAGAAATCCTCGTCCGTGACCTCGCAAAGCTTGGCCTGGACGATATTTTCGGACTTGCCTTCCAGCTTGCCGTATTCGGCCAGGGCCTGCTCCTTGGTGGGGGCGAGCACGCAGTCAAAACGTCTGAGCACGGTCAGGGGCAGGATGACCTTACGGTACTCGTTGCGCTTGTACGGACCGCGCAGCAGGTTGCAGATGGACCAGATGAAGTTGGCGAGCTGGGAATGTGTTTCGGGCGACATATTGCGGTCTCTTTTGTCGGTCAGTTGTCAATCATACTCGAAAAGGGATATATATCCCCTCCGAAAATTCAGTGAGTTGCGGCATGCACTTGCCGAAGCGGATAGACAAGGCGAACACAATGTATGGCTGAAATTAGTTATCAGCCACATGCGCACTCTGACAAGGGCTTCTCCTGCAAAGACGCAAAATTGAACGCCTTCGCAGGAGAGATGCGCATTATTCATCGGCTAAAAGAGCGGCCTTGTTCTTCAGAACCGAACCGGCTTGGTAATACGCGTCGAACACGCTGGTGCTTTTGTGGCCTGTCAGAGCCATGGCTTCGTTGCGCGAAACGCCTTGAAGACCAGTGTCGGTGACAAATCGGAAGCGCAGGCTGTGGGCTCCGAATTGCTATTGGGCAACGCTTGGCATTTTGGCACTGCGTTGCACGATACGAGACTGTTCGCGGCGAACTTCACCTATTTTTTCCGCCAACGTGGATTGCGCGGAATATGTACCCATGCGTGATGCGTCCGGCCTTGAGCCATGCGCACAACGCTTTTGCGGCGCGGCCCAGAACGGGCACTTCGCGGCCTTTACCAGCCTGATCGGTTTTCGATCGCGGCAGGCGGTAGATGTAGCCGTCCTCGACTACAGCCAGGTCCTCGATCTTGGCGGTGGCGACCTCCGAACGACTACGGCCACCATAGGTGTAGGCAAAGGGAATCTAGGTCTGATTGCGCTTTCCGCTCGGGTCGCCGTCACTGGTCTCGAAAGAGGCGTTGACGATGTCCACCGTGGCCAAGCTGTTGGCTCCAGAACGTGCTTTGCGCCTGAAAGCACCAATGCGGTGTATACAAAGGCCTTTTAGGTGCAATATGATGAATTCGGTGATTAGGGATAGGGGGAGGGGGTAGGCTTCACTGCGTCAACAGGCAGTGATAGCTCTGGCCCTGAAGTTGGCAAGGTGTAATGAACAAGCATGGTGACATGGAGGGCCTGTCCTGGGTCGGATAGGCCTTTTTTGTGGCTCACAATGGTGGGAGGCTGCATGAAGGAGCGCGAAACGGCTTGAAATGGTATGTAGCGGGGTGAAATCGTTGATTTTTGTGTCCTTTCACGCCGGCGACAGGGGTTCAAATCCCCTTGGGGACGCCAAGAAATTTCAGGCGGTTAGAGTCAAACTCTGGCCGCCTTTCTTGCTCTGGAAGTATCCCGGGAAGCGGTTTCAGGGCATGGGCTCTACTACCGGTCCAATGAAACAAGGGCGGCTTTTGGGCCGCCCCTGATGTTTCGTATCCAATTTACTGTGCAAGGTGCCGTCTCCGGCCTTTTTCTGCCCCTGGCGCTCATGACGCCTTGGACAGGTGCTTTTGCATCTGTTCCGCATGCTCCTTCTTGAGGTGCGAGTGATGCTCCAGTGTGTCCAGCAGATCTTCCATGGCCTGGTGGTCTTCGCAGGCGTCGTGCTCCTCGAGCACGGTCTGCAGGCTCTCGTCGAGAATCCACAGCCCCAGGTCGGTGCGGGCGATCACCGTTGTCCAGCCGTCCTCCGCGCCGATGCCTCCAAAGGAGATGTCCGCCGTCTCCGCAGTGTAGTCGTCGCAATAAGCGCAGGCCTTGCGTTTTATAAAGCTCAGTTCATCCAACGGGATATGGCGCTCCTCTCCGTTGGCGAGTTTGAGGATGAGGTCCTTTTTGATGTTCACCTTGACCACGTCGTCCCACTTGAAATCACCGATGGCCTCGACCTTCTGCCGCCGCCTGTCTCCAAACACATAGTTTCCGGAGCAGAACAGCCCCAGGGTGCAGTAGATGGAGTCCGAGGGCACCACACCCAGGGTCTGCATCTTGCACACCGTGTTGATCTGACACGGGGTGCCCACAAGGGCCACGCGCTGCAGCCCCCTTTCCGCGATGCTGCCCAGGGCGCCGACCTGCGGCGCGTAGGAGGTGTAGTCCCGGGTGTAGAGTGAAACAGCGCTTCCCGAGTGGTCATAGCTGCTGCCCGCGGACTCCAGGACCTCCTCGCGGTCCATTGCCAGCCAGGGTATTCTCTGGAATGGCCTGATCTGACGCGTCACGGCAGCGCCGTCGATCTCGTCCTTGTCAAAGAGGTGGGTGAGGATGGCGGTGACCGCGCCCCCGTCCGTGGCGCGTTTGCGGATTTCAGGGTCCCGCGCCCGGACCACCGAGAGCCTGGCTATCTTGCCCATGGGCGGGTGCCAGGCGATGCGCCGTTTCACCTGATCGTCCAGGAGCCCGATGGCGGGGCAGATCATGTAGCACACGCCGCATTCGATGCACTTTTCAGGATCGCGAAAACGCGGCCGTCCTCTTTCGGAAAATTCCAGGGCGCCGTAGTTCATGGCCGAGCAGAAGGTGACGCAGCCACCACACTGATGGCAGAGGCCGGGGCGGTGCACTTCCTCCATGAGATCCCTGAAGGTCTTGAGGACGGGTCGATGATTCTCGGCCTGCTTGCGGTCGACGAACTCCTTGACCCGGGCTTCGAGATAGCGGGCCTGGGAGACTATTTCGTCCTTTGATATACGCCGGATGCTTCGGGCGAACTGGGTCACGAGTTCATGGCTCATGCCCGTGACGGTCTCCACGACGTCGAGGTCGACCTCGCCGTTCTCGGTCAGAAGGCCGCAGCCGCCGATGATGCCCAGGAACTCGCCGTCCACGAACACCGGCACGCACATCTTGAGCAGCCCCGCCTCGCATTCGCCGATGACGATGCGCTGCTCCCGTCTGGCAATAGAGGACATGGCCTGGTGGGAGAGCCCGCAGATGTTCGCGGCCTTTCGCGGGTTGCCCTTGATGACGGAGCAGAGGGGGTTGGCCCATTTTTTCTGCTTGGTGATGCGCTCACCGCCGGATCCGAAGGCATAGGCGTTCATGCCCGAGCGCTCATAGAAGTCCATGTCGAACTCCAGCCATTTTTCCAAGGATAACAGGTCCGTCAGATCCATGGAGGTCCTCCTTTTGTGTTCTTGAAACGCTCCACGCGACCTTAAAACTTGTTCAGCGTGAAGATGGGATTACGCTTCACGAGATACTCCTGGGTCACGTAGCCGTCCCCGAATCCGTACTTGTCAGCGGCGCCGATGGTGGTGTCGAAGACCTCGGAGCGCAGCAGGTGCATTGGGGGCCTGACTCCGGTGGAGAGCAGGCTGCACACGCTCTGGGACTCGATCTTCTGGGTGCGGTTGTTGTGGCCGCAGAAGTCGGAATAGGTCATGCCGCCGCATTGCTCACAGTAGAACCACTCCTTGCTCAGCACCGAGGAGATGCCCAGGTCCGGGAGATCCCGGAAGGCATAGTGGGCGGCCCAGGAGTCGGCGGTCCCTTCGGGCTGGGCGTGGTTCTTGCCGAACACATGTCCGGTGCAGCCCAGGTTCTTGCGCATGATGGCGTGCATCACAGCCTCCCTTGGGCCGGCGTACCAACGGTCCCAGAGCATCATGCTGACCACGTGGGTGTTGTCGCGAAAGTAACCCGCATTGACGAGCTCCTTGTGGCAGAGCAGCACGCACTCGTCGATGCAGTCGCCGAGGCGCTTTTCGCCGACCGCGCAGCTGACGAGCATGCCCTTGGCCTGGTGCAGGAACCAGGACGCCTTCATGAGCCACTCATGTCCGAGATGTGGAACGCTGGTGGTGTGGAAGGCCAGGACGCGGTTCCAATGACGGCGGCGGAATTTCTCCCGCAGGGTCTTTGGGGTGAAGAAGAACTGATCGTAGGGATCGTGAAACACGGGCGGGTTGATCAGCCATACAGGGCCGCTGAGGAAGCGGTCACTCAGGGCGTGCACCGCCTTGACGCCCGGGTGGTCCACGTTGTTCATCCCGTAGATGCTGCGGATCATGGCGTCCTTGTCAAAGGAGAAGATCTCGTCGACCTGGAGCACGGCAAAGGGAATGTTGTGGTACTCCATGAGGACGTAGTCGCCTTCCTTGATGCCAAGCTGCTTCTCGGTCTCCGGGGTGATGTCGCAGACAATGGGCAGGGACCAGAGATGCCCGCTGCTCAGGGTCATGTTGTTGCAGACGCTCTCCACTTCCTTGCGGTTCATGAATCCCTCGAGGGGAGAGTAGAAGCCGTAGGCGATGTTGATCAGGTTCCTGGCGCAGGTACCCCTGATGCGCAACACCGCGGCACAGTCGTCCACCATCTGCACCGCCTTTTCCTTGTCCGCGACACACCTGTCCACCAGGGTCCCGCCGTGGGGAGACAAAGCGTTGTCAACATGTTGCATATTCATGACGCACCTCCTTGCACACTTTGCACAGTAAGTGTTTTCAGCATATTCCCATGAACCGTTGTTTCAGGTATTGGCCGAGGTTTTCGATCTCCTGTGGCAGCAGCCTGCCTATATCCCCGGACAGTTCGCGAATCTGCGAAATGCCCAGCCCAGTGGCGCTCTGTACCGTCATGGCATCGATCTGTCCTTTTTGATGCAGCAGCCCGCAGCCGCCCACCAGTCCTAGAAAGACGTCATTGTTCCAGACAGGTATGCAGAGGATGAGAAAACCCGCCCGGCAGGTGGAGACCAAAAGCGCGTTTTTCGTTTCCGGGGCATTGTCGTAAAGCGATTGCAACCTGCCGCAAATCATGGACTGGCCCCTTGGATCTCTTCGTATGGCAGGGCACAGAGGGTTTGCCCATTTCCTGTACGCCGTGACACGCACGCCATCTTCGTCGATCACGCAGCTGTTGAGCCCGGTGCGTTCGTTGAGTTCTTTTTCAAACTGCACCCAGCTGTCCCATGCAGTGCATTCGCTTATCTTCATGGCGTTGTGCCCAATTCAGGTATGCTTATCCGTGTTGAGAACTGGTTCATGATCATATTGTAAAGAGCATAAAGTATACCAAGATGCGCAAATAAAGCAGAAAGTAAAGACGGTACATATCAAGCTATTATATTTCCTATTTGCCAACTCCAAAATGTTTCAATGATCCTGAATCGTACAATATGACATATTGTAAAGTGACAAAGTGTCACATGGCCTGAATTGCGACGGTGCCGCAGCTCCAATGGGCATGTCACAGCGCGGGGCAAGGCCCTTGGTTAGAATCTTCAGGCTCTTCCGGAAGCCATCGCCATAAATCGGATCGTGATAGGTATCATGGCAGGGGAGACACGGTGCCACGGAAAGGATCCCTTGAATTTCACGGGGCAGGAACGCGCGTTCTTTGCCGTGGAGAGCGGCGTCGGGACGGGGAAAGATCACCCGCCCCGGCGGTAGTGCGGAAACGAATCTCGAGGCCGGGGAGTCGTAGACAGGGATTACTGTTCGGCCACGCCCCCTGTCCCAACTTCCCGCACCCAACCCCATGGACTCGGGGCGCAGGTGGCAATCCTCGCAGCTACGCGAACCCTTTTGCGTCGAGTGGGGGTCGAATGAGGTCCACAGACTCCTGGCCAGGGACTCTTCGGCAAGATACCGGTCTTGGTGGTCAAAGACCGAGACCTGGATTTGGCATGGAGAAAGGGGTGCGATGGCGAGTTTCCTGTCCTGAGCATTGACCAGGGCCAAGGGCGGACGCGTGAAGCGCATGAATGATCGCGCCTCGGTCCACCGTCCAAGCGTTTCCCGCCCCAGGATGTGGTCGGATTGCCGCTCCCCCTTGTGCAGGGTCAAGTGACAGCCATAACACTGGGGCATGAACCAGGAGTGGCAGGCCTGGCAAGACAGGCGTTCGTGGCCTGGCATGGAGTGATGTGCGGCTGGCCGCGGAGACGGGGCGATGAACAAGGTCTTGCCGTCCAGTTTGCGGTGGAGAACTGTTCCGCCCTGTCCAGGAGAGGGGCGCAAAGTGTAGAGCGGTGAACCCTTGCGCGCACGGGCCACCGCTTCCGGCGTCACTTCCGGGACCAGACCGTTGCAGCGTGCGAGCCGCGCCGCGTCCTCAGGCGCTGTGGGCTCCCTGCGGAACACCGGGACATGGCAGTCGTTGCAGGTGATCTCCAATTGTCCCTTGAGGGATTCGTGTGCAATGCCGTCCCCCATGACCTCGGCGCCGGTGTGACAGTCTATGCAGACCATGCCCGCCCTGAAGTGCACGTCGGGCGGGATGTTGAGGTAGTGCCGCCCCCCGGAGAGAATTCGCGGTCCTGGCAGGCCCGAGGAGAAGGGGGTGCCGTAGCCATCGTCCTCCAGCTTGCCCTGATAGGTGAGACCCACCCTGGCCGAGCGGTTGTGGCAGCGTACGCAGTTTTCCAGGGGAATGCGGGTGGAGAGCGCCGCATGGACGAGCCTGGAGCGGTCTTCGGAAACATCGCGGGCCTCCTGGGTCACGTGGCAGGCGCCGCACCCCCCGCCGCGTCTCGCGGCTTCGGACTCCCCGTCCTGGCGCGGCTTCCAGAGGTGGCACGAGCCGCATAGCTTGGCAAAGCAATCGCGTCCCGGCGTTCCGGGGACTTGCCCGGAACTGTGGAGCGTGGTCACCGAATCGGCTCCAGCGCCGGACCAGAGTCTGTCCATTGCCTTGAGCATCCCCCGGTTTGTGGCCATTACCGAGTTTACCACCCGACCGGGTATGTCCGGATGACATGACGCTGCTCCGCAGGTTTGGGCGGCAAAACGCAGCTCGCCGGGGTTGTTCACCAGGCCGGAGTGGGCGCGTTTTTTGTCCAGGGCCTGGGGGTTTCCCAGGTGACATGGGCTGCATCCCATGACCTTGACAGGATGCCCCGGACCAGGGGCCGTGACCTCGGCGTGACAGGCCAGGCAGGCCTCGCCCCCAGGGTTCCGCAACAGCGAGCGCGCACGCTCCTCGTGCAGCAGCCACAGCCCAAGGAGCAGGGCGCAGGCCAGGCAAAGCAGCGGGGAGCGCAGGGAGCTCATTATCCACCCCCAACTGTGGTCAGCAGGATTGTGAGTCCGGCGTAGAGGCCGAACATCACGGCCAAAAAGGTCCGCACAATGCGGCCAAGGGAGCCGGACAACCGGGGCAGGACGCAGAACAGGCCCGCCGGTATCACAAGCAGGAGCGCGCTCACCACAAGAGGAGGGGCCCAGCGCAGGGCCTTTTGCAGCACATGGAAAAACCAGGGGCCGTGTACCTCGGCCTCCAGCGCCGCGGGAGGTACGGAGAGCGGAAGGGGCGCCAGCAGGGCCAGGGCGCAGAGGACGAGAACCGTCCAGGCGGTCACCTCCGCACCGGGGAGTGGACGCTTCGCGTGCTTGCGCAGAAACAGGGCCAGGAGCGGGGGCAGGACAATACAATGAAGAATGTATGCCGGCATGAATCGCCAGGGATCGGGCGCGGATACCAGCCTGGACAGCGCACCTCCAGCCAGGGGCACGGAGCCCGCTAGGCTCTCCAGGATGGAGGCGGCCTGTAGCGCCTCCTGGTCAGCCTTGAGAATGAAGCCGGTGAACAGGAGTCCGAAGCAAACCACTAGCGATGCGCCGAGTCGGATCCAGGCCGGAACACTCATGCGATGGTAGCTTCCGCGCAGACAGTGCTCCAGCATGTGGAGCAGGGCCAGCGCGGTGCAGCCCTGGCCGCTGAAATAATGCAGGCGGCGGAAGAAGAAGCCGAAGGGCGCGAGGCTTGATATCTCCTCGACATTGGCGAACACATCACCAAAGGGGCGGTACTGGAACAGCAGCAGAATCCCTGAACCCAGGCAAACGGCCAGACAGGCGAGAAAGGCCCGGGGCAGGACCCTTTGGAGGAGCTCGGTGATGCCTTGTTGCCGCGCTTGCCTTTCCATGATGCGCTCCCTATATGGGCGCCTCCACGGCCAGGATGTCGTTGTCGCGCCTGGACACGGGGAGGCGCTTCAGGTCGGTCCGGGCCCGCCCACGCATCCTGACGCCCATGGAGTCGAACTCGCTGCCATGGCAGGGGCAGTGGAATACGTTGCGCCCCGGGTCGTAGAGAACCGTGCAGCACAGGTGGGTGCACCGAGCTGACAGGGCGTGAAGCTCTCCGTTCACAGGAACCAGATAGACACCGTCCTTGAGCCGGTAGGGGGTCTGTTCCTCGGGCTCGAACACCACTGTGCGCATGGTTTGCCTGCGCCAGGTCACAAAGGACAGGACAGGCCGAACGAGCAGGCCTATGCCCAGGAGATACAGCAGGCCTCGGACCCGTTGCAGAAAAGATCGTCGTTGCATCAGCCGCCTCCTTCCTGCGCCGCAAGGAGGCGGTTCAGAAATTGGGCGCGCAGGGTCTGGTAGTTGCGCCCCGGCGTGAGGAGCCGGTTTCTTTCATCAGGGTTGAGCAGCCTGGCGCCCGGCACTGTGGGGGGAGCGGCCCTGAGGAGCTGAAAATCCGTTGCCACGGCCCACTCCGGACCCGATCCCACGGCCAGGGCGTTCTCGTGACAGTCGCCGCAGAGGCGCCCCCTGGCTCCCACGGTATGCGGGGTGTATGGCTCAAAGGCCCAGCCCGGGGCGGAACCATCCCCTCGTTGCGGCACCACGCTGTCCAGCACTGTACTGCCCAGCCTGTCGCCGTAGGATACCAGGTATTGGTGCCTGGGCCTGAGCGCCGTGATTCGGTCCTGGCTGTCCACCCCCAGGATCAGGTGCTCCCAACGCCGGAAACGCCAGGCCAGAACCCACTGTCCAGGCCGCCTGTCCGTGGTTGGCGAGGGGTTGTCCAGTCTCGAGACACTCAGACCGAAGGCGCCGAAGGTCCACTGGGAGTGGCAGGCACTGCAACCGACACGGCCGTGCAGGGCGGGATCATGCCCAGGTGTGCCTGGCTGCAGCTGAGGCAGGCACAGAGTCCCGCCATTCCTGGTCCTGAACAGGTACTTGCCCTGTTTCAGCATGACGCCGGGGACGTTCGTGTCCGGGGCGCGGCCATTCCTGTGACCATGACAGGCCTCGCAGGAACGGACTGTTGCGCGGGGCAGGCCCATTACCTGGCGCCCCTGGTGGCAGTCCGGGCACTCCAGGCCCTGCCCCGCGTGAACATCGCGGGCAAGTAGGTGTTGGGCGCCGCCGTATGCATGAGGCACGGGGCGCCCCCATGTGGTGGCGTCCTGAAACATGGGGTGGGAGTCCCGGGGAAAGAGCCCGGCATAGTCGCCCCCGGTATGGTCCCCGTTGTGGCAGGCCAGGCAGCGTTCTTCTGAAACAGGGCCGAATGGGGGGTGCGGTACCGATAGTCCGGTCTGGCGAGTGTCGGGTGGATTGGACCCGTGATTGCCATGGCAGGCCGCGCATCCCGCCGGGCGCGGAGGAGTCGTCGCGGTGTCGGGCTGGTCCAGGTGACAGCGCAGGCAGTTGGCGTGCAGAAAATCGTTCACCAGCATGGCCGTGGTCCTCGGCCTTTGACCGGAGGGCGGGAGGGGGCGTCCGGAGCCGCCGGCCACGTAGGGCCCATTAGCGGGAGAACGCTGTGCCCCCCAGAGATATCGGGTCTGATTGATGACGCCGCTCAGGGTGGAATGGCGCGAGTTGGCCACTGCCATGGCCTGGGCGGGGTGGCAGTTCCGGCAGTTCTTGGCGGTGTGCAGGGGCGAGGGGGTGGACTGGATGCGCGGATGGCCGTCCGGGGCGTCAGCCGGGATGACGCCCCGGAGAGAATCGTTCAGGTGGCAGCCGGAGCAGCCAAATTCCCCGCAGTTCCTGAAGCGTGGTCCCTCGCGAACAGGTTCCGCCACCGCAATGCCCTGGTGGCAGGCCGTGCAGCGCCGCAGTTCCGGTGCCGCCGGAGTGAGCGGGTCCTGCCGCGCACCGCCGGAAACGAGCAGCAGAAGCGCGGCGATTATGACGGGCGCGAAGCGCATGCCTACCACCAGGTGATGATTTCATTGTATTCGAAGATGAGGTGGACGAGTTCGTCGTAGTCCGCGTTCGTGTTTTCCTCGTACAGTGGGAACTCGAAGGTGTGGTACCCCTTGGACAGGTTGTTTATGAGCTTGCGCTGCGTCGCGTCGGGGTCGGAGTTGAGGATGTGCAGCATTTTTTTGCGTATCCGCGTTCCCCGGCATCCGATATCGGCGTGTTCCGTGTCACCCATGACGAATCCTCCCTGTTACCTGTTAAGGGCCCTTGCTCAGGCATCGCTCGCCAGCATCCAGAGGATCGGCAGCTGCCCGGGGGGTGCCGCGATCCTGTTGCCAAAGGGGATGACGATGTCCATTGCCTTGAGCTTTTTGGCGATGTTGTCGGTGGAAAGGTACTTGAAGGAGTGCGCCTCGTTGTCCGGCCGGTTGGTGTAGTACTCACATTCCATCTCTTCCATCAGCTCCAGGTTTTCCTTGAGTTTTTCCCCCATCTCCACGGGCGCGTCCAGCAGGAAGAGGTATGAGTAGTAGTTGCCCAGGGCCAGGCCCAGGGCCGTGCGCGTGGCCTGCCAGAGGTCGTCCATCCTGTGCACGACGATCCCTACGTGTTTGATGTTCTCCATAAGTGTTCTCCTTGACTGCCGGATGCGCGACCCGCTCAGAAGTTCAGGTAGCGGTCGCAGTCTTCGATGAGCTCCAGGTGGCGCTCCTGGGTGGCGAAGTCGTTTTCCTTGAAACCCGGCAGCGGTCGTTTTTCACCTTCGTGCTCCTTGAAGCAGACCAGGCACAGGGACATCCTGTCCGTGGCGTCTGCCAGCCGTTCGAACATGGGATCCTGCATCATGCTGCAACCCAGGTGGCTGAAGAAGATGTCCACGTCGACATCCTGGCGTTTTGGCAGCCTCGCAGATCTTGACGAGCTGTTCGAGGTGCTGGTTGGACGTAACGTAGATTCCAAGTCGCTTGCCCACGGTGATTCCCTCCTGTTGCAAGGCCCGGCCGTCGGGTCAGACCTTTTTGATGTAATACCGGGTGTAGCCGCCTTCCTCGTCCATACCCATGAGCTCGGCGCCACCCTTTTGCGCGCCCTTGGTGATGTCGTTCTTGGTGCCTGGGTCGGTGCCCAGCATCACCAGCATTTGTCCGGGTTGCATTTTGCTCAGGGCCTTCTTCAGCTTGAGCATGGGCATGGGGCAACTCAGGCCTCGACAATCCAGGGTCTCCTCGGCGTTGACGTTCATGGCGTTTCCCTCCGTTCATGCATGCACCTGGGCAACCGGTGCAATGGGTTGTCTTTTCGGGGTTCACATTTTCCACCACAAATTTGTCGGTCTCCTCGTTCCAGCTCGCCAGGACGTACCAGACCCCCATGATCAACAGAACGCAGAGCACGCTCCAGATGTATCCGCCCAGATGATCGGGCAGGAACAGGCGCACACCCACCAGCCTGGACAAGGCCGACGATACCTCAAGCAGCGCCTTGGTGAGGGGAATTGCTGAGGGCGAAGACCACCAGGGCCACCATCAGCTTGACCTGGCCTTCGGCCGCCCGCCAGGCCGTGCCGCTGCCGCAGCCTCCTGTGATGAGCATGCCGAAACCGAAGATGAAGCCGCCGACCAGGGCGCCGAGGCCGAAGTTCGGAGCTATGTACGAACCCTCCATGCGCACGCCCCCCCATTTGAGCAGGGAGAAGCCGATGACGCTGATGGCCAGGCTGAGAATCACTGCCTGGGTGACCTTGGCCTCCCCGGTCATGAATGGTTCGCGAAAGGCGCGGGCAAAGCAGAAGCGGCTGCGCACCAGGATCACGCCGAACCCGAGGCCGCAGAGCAGTACGCCGCCCTGGATGATTCGCCCCTGGGGCCTGTACACGCCGTAGACCGTTGCGATACCCGCCAGCAGAAGCACCCAGCCCGCCACGGGCTTGACCCAGGCCGGAAGGCGGGTGCTGTCTGGAGGAGCGGCTCCCACGGTGGAGCCCGATAAATGCTCCATCTCCCAGTAGAGGTACTTCAGTCCGACGTGCGCACCGGCCAGCAGGCCGATCAGCATCACGAGGCCGCTGCCGGAGAGGGCGCTGACAGAGGAGTAGAAGCCTCCGACATTGCACCCTCCGGCAAGGCCCGCGCCAATGCCGAGCAGAACTCCTCCGACGAACCCCTTGGCCAGTTCCAGCTTTGGCGGCTTCCTGATGGAGAACTGTCCCGCGATGAGCGAGGCGGCCAGAGCACCCCAGATCAGACCCAGG
The DNA here is from genome assembly GCA_963674665.2 of Desulfovibrionaceae bacterium. GTDB lineage: Bacteria > Desulfobacterota > Desulfovibrionia > Desulfovibrionales > Desulfovibrionaceae. The sequence goes on from CAXXPL010000009.1 coordinate 562,061, forward strand.
GTGATCAGGGAGTTGCTGTCTGTCCAGGCCGGGGGAGGCGTTTGACCCGTAGAGCCCGATGCCGTGGAACAGCCAGTCGGCCCAAACCCGCAGACCTCCCACCACTCCCCACGGCCTGGACCAGGCAAAGCAGAACATGCTCAGTATGCCGATGAGCACACCGCCGGTGATGGTGTCCCATTCCCTGATGAACAGCCTGGCATACCCCCTCTTGATCAAGTCGATGAACACCTTGGTATTATCGTTCATGGCGGCCCCCTGGCTCAGCAACCTTCCTCGGGTTCTTTCTTGGGTTTCACTGGTTCATTGCCTTCCTGGTCCGAGAGACCGGGCAACCCCACCAGCGCCGGCATGCGTTCCACATTGCCCGCCAAGGTGAAGAGCACTGCCTGATCGTAGTACATCCAGGCCAGTTTGTTGGTGGGGGCGACCATGATGGGCCTGCCAGAAGTATCGCTTGGCCTCCCGATGGTGTCCTCTGGCCTGGGCCACCTTACCGAAGCGCACGAGCCTGTCGCTGAGGTGACTGTCGAAACTCGCTATCCGGTTTCGCTGCAGCCCGAATTCCATGGCCATGGTCACGGCCTCTCCGTCAGGGGGCGCGGGCCGCACTCCGCCTCCCGCATGGAGCGCCGCCAGGGTGAGTAGGGCCGCCAAGGCGATGAAGCAAACAATTGTTCTGTTCATGGTCTCCTCGCAGTTGCTTGCAGTGCTACTCCACTGGATAGCGCGCCTGATCCCAGGCCAGCCATCCGCCTTTCAGGTTTGCGGGCATTCACGTACCCCATGGCGTTCAGGGACTGGACGCCCAGACAGCTGCGATCCCCGCTACGGCAGTAGAGGACTATGGCGGCTGACCTGTCCGGCACCAGTTCCTCGATCCTGAACTCCAGCCAGCCCCTGGGGATATGCAGCGCCCCGGGGATGTGCCCGCGTTTGAATTCCTTTTCCTCGCGGCAGTCGATGAAGTAGGTCCACCCTTTTTCCAGCATGACCTTGGCGTCTTCGACAGCCACCTGCTCCACACTCTCCTTGGCTTGGCGCACGAGGTCCTTCTTGGTCAGCACCTGCGCGCCGGAGACGGCGATGCTCATGAAGAGGAGCATGATCGTGGCCATGAACAACAGGAAAGGGTTTTTGGCGTGCATCGTTCTCACTCCTTGCTTCATCTCATTGACTGCGCGGAGCCTGGGGCTGTCCGTTGATACGAGGGGGGATCTGGTCCAGGGGTATAACCACGGATTTGTTGGCGTCGCGGTATTCGGGGCGCAGGTCCTCGTCTGTCAGGAACAGGGCCTTGTTGCCGTGGCAGGCGTTGCAGCTGATGTTCTGGGGCGTTTTCCGCTGGATGTTGTGCGGAGTGGCCAGTTTCCAGGTGGGCGTGGAAGCGAAATCCTTCAGGGGCGTGGAGGCGTAAAAGTCGAAGCTGTGCTGATCCACCGGCACGTGACGCAGGGTGACAAAGGCCTCCGGATGTCTTGGCGACTGCCTGTGATTGCGGCCGATCTTGAAATCCAGCTCCGTGTGTCCGCTCTTGAAGTATTTCTGCCCGTACCGGTCCAGAGCGAAGTGGCAGTTGTAACAGGTTTTGTAGGCCACGGAGTGGCAGACCTGGCAGCTAACCCTGTCCCTGTGCCGGAGGTGTTGTTCCTGATTGTCGGTCCCCGTGGCGTATATCTCCTCGTGACAATCCTGGCAGCGCGGAGCATGGGGCGCGTCGAATCTGTTCTCCACCCCCTCGGCCGGGGCGTGCATCTCGTCTTCGGTGTGGCATGCCTTGCAACGGAAGAACCGTTTGCGCCAGTGAACGTCCGGGGGTTTTGACTCGTTCTTGCCCAGGTATTCCTTCTCAATACGGCTGCCATGGCACGCGGTGCAGACCTCGCGCATGGGCGGCGTGCCCTGGAAGCGGTGTCCGTCCAGAAGGCCGCCTTCCACATAGGATGGACGGCTGACATGGCACTGGCCGCAACTGGCGTGGCATGCGCTGCAATGGTGCTCCCGGGCGTCATGAACATCCGGCGCGGCCTTGTTGTTCCCGCCGAGGCGCGCGTCGATCACACGGGAAAAGGGGGCCAGGGTTGTGTGCAGGCTGGTGAGGCCCGCCTCGACGATGTCGGGGTGACAGTCGCCGCATGCCCGGGCCGGGTCCGGAAAGCTGGGATCTCGTTCAACCCCTTTGTGTGCCTCCAGCCAGTCCGCAGCCGAGGGGTCACCCCCGTGACATTCGTGGCAGCCGATGTCGCCATGAACGTCGGATTCAAGGAACTCCGGATCCACAAAGACCTTTTCGTGCGGAGCCAACTGCTCCACCTCGCCGCCTCAGCCTTCGCCCTCTGAGAGGGATGAGCTCCCGGGCATATGCATGGTGCTGTCGAGCATTTCCCGTATGGCGGGTATCAACCGCGCCGGATCGCTGTGGCAGGAAACGCATTGGTTCCCGGCCGCGGCCGCGAGACCGGGGGTCGTCAGACAGAGCAGCAAGGCTGTCATGGCCACCTGGTGCAAATAACCGATCATACCGCTGCCTCCATGGTCTGTCTTGAAAATAACCCTCAGGCATTGCCCGGGCAGGGAGTGCCGGACCCGCCTGTCTCCATGGATAGCAATAATGGAACCACTTCTGGGGAAACTAAAAAGTCCTGTTATTAAAGTGAATTGAGACTGATTTGGCGGGGCAGGGTCAAAAGAGGGGGGTGATGGGTCTGTCAAATGGAACAAAGTGTAAATTGACACTTTGTTCCATTTGATATGCGTATCTGTGAAGATGGGAAGGATCATTCACAGGATGATGCCCTGCTCCTCCAGCTTGCGGTAAAGGGTGGTGCGGGAGATTCCAAGCAAATGCGCTGCCCGGGTTTTGTTCCAGCGGGCCCGCTCCAGCACCTTGAGCAGCAGCTCCCGCTCAGTGATGTCTCCAGGGAGAGGCTGTGCCGAGGGCGCGGACACAGGGGGCACGAACTCCTGCAACTCCATGGGCAGGTGCTGCAGGGCGATGTGTCCGCCGGGGCAGAGGATGCTGGCGTGTTCGATGGCGTGCTTGAGCTCCCTGACGTTGCCGTGCCAGGGGTAGCGCAGGAAAATTTCCATGACTTCGTTGGTGAGGGCATGGATGCTCTTGCCGAAGGTTTCTGCAAAGTGGCGCACGAAGTGGTTGGCCAGCAGGGGAATGTCCTCGGTGCGTTCTCGCAACGGTGGGGCGTGGATGACCATGACCCTGAGCCGGTAGTAGAGGTCTTCGCGAAACACCCCTTGCCGCAGCTTGTCGGCCAGGTCCACGTTGGTGGCGGCCACCACGCGGACATCGGCCTTGTGGGTCACGGACTCGCCCACCCGCTCGAACTCCTTGCTTTCCAGGAATCTTAGGAGTTTCAACTGGATGCTCGGGGAAATGTCGCCGATTTCATCCAGGAAGATGGTACCGCCCTCGGCCGCGGCGAAACGGCCGATCTTGTCCTGCACAGCGCCGGTAAAGGCGCCCTTGACGTGGCCGAACAGTTCGCTCTCCAGCAGGTTCTCGGCCAAGGCGGCGCAGTTCACCTTGACCAGGGGGCCGGTGATGCTGGAGCTGGAGTAGTGCAGGGCCTCCACGATGAGCTCCTTGCCGGTGCCGGATTCCCCGGTGACCAGGATGGTGGTCTTGAGGTCCGAGAGTTGTTCCAGGATGGCGAAGATCTCGCGCATCTTCCGACTCTTGCCGATCATGTTGCGGTATTGGCTCCGCCCTTCCAAGCGTCGTTCGAGCTGGTCCAGCCGGGTGACGTCCCTTATCACCAGCACGGCGCCGGAGAAGTCGCCCTCGTGATCAAAGAGCGGCGTGGCGGTGAGGGTGGTCACCTGCCGCTTCCTGACTCCGCAGGTGCACTCGGCGATGAGGCCGCGTACCGGCTCGCCGCTTTCCAGCACCTGGCACAGGGACTGGATGCATGGAGGCTTGGCCCCTTCCTGGAACAGGGCGTCAAGCCGCACCCCCTGGATCATATCCTCGGCTCTGGTGCAGAGGGAAAACAGGGCGCTGTTGCATCTGATGATACGCATGTCCCTGTCCACGGTTAATATGGCGTCGGAGATGCTCTGAAATACAGCCTCCAGGTTTCTGCGCAAAGCCTCGCGCTCCTCGCTGGCCTGGCGAAAGGCCTGCTCCGCGAGCACCCTGTCGGTGATGTCCCGCCCCACGGACTGGCACTCCACGAGCTCGTTGTGTTCGTTAAAGATGGCCCGGTCCACCCACTGTTGCCAGCGGACTTTGCCGTCCGGCAGGATGATGCGGTGTTCCAGGGTGCCTACCGGGCTTTCCGGCGTCAGGGAGACGAAATGCAGTTCGCAGGCCATGCGGTCCTGGTCCGGTATGCTGGGCTTGAAGTAGCTGCCCACCAGTTCTGTGCGGGTTTTGCCGAAGTAGCGGCAATAGGACTCGTTCACATAGGTCAGGGTACCGTCGGGGCGGAAGCGGCAGATGAGTTCGGTCTGCTCCTCCAGGACGGCGCGGTGGTAGGCCTCGCTTTTTTCCAGCAGCTCGTAGGCGTCGAGCAGTTCCCTGGTGCGTTGCGAAACCTTGGACTCCAGCAGGGCATGCTCCCGCTTCAGGGCGTTCTGGGCAAGTTTTCTCCGGGTGATGTCCCGGTCTATGCCCATGAGCCCACAGTACTGCCCCATGGGGTTCACCACCGGCACGGCGCTGCTTTCGACGATGACACGGTGCCCCGCCTTGTGTTGGAACACGAACTCCCGGAGCCGGAAGGGGATGCGGAAGCCCAGGTGATGCTTGAAGAACTGGGCAATGCCCTCGGCCTCCTCCGGGGGCGCCAGATCCCAGGGGGTGCGCTCCAGCACCTCCCCTGGCTCGTAACCAAGGACGTTCTCCACCTGCGGGTTCACGTGGATGTATACCCCGCGGGAGTTTATCTCCCAGATCCAGTCGCTGGTGACCTCCATCAGGTTATGGTAGCGGTATTCGCTCCCCCGCAGGGCCTCCAGGGCAGCCTCCTGCTCGGTAATGTCCACAAAGGTGCCCACCAGGGAGACGGTTCCGGTCCGCTGGTCCAGCATTCTGCTGGCCATGACCTGGACCCGGAAGGCTGTTCCGTCCTTGCGTCTGGCCACGAGCTCCCCGCTCCACTCACCGTCCTTGAGCAGCGACCGCACCACGCTTCTGATTGTCTGGGAGCTCTGCCAGAATTCCTGCATGGGGCAGCCGAGGACCTCCTCCCGGGCGGCGCATCCCCACATCCGCAGAAACGCGGGGTTTACGTAGGTGACGATACCGTCGGCATCGGCCATGGCAATGGCGTTCTGGGACGTGTTCAGGATGCGGTTCTTGACCTTGAGCAGCTCCGCGCTGTGCGTGCACCAGCTCACGTCAAGGCCGTAGAGGATGGCGTAGCCGCAGTCGTGCAAGGGGACCAGGGTGACGTTGTACACGGTCTCCTTTTCCGTCAGTTCCATCTTGCAGGACTGCCCCGTGGCAAAGGAGCCTCCTACCCATTCGCGGAATGATTCGGGCAGAAGCTCGCCCACTCTGCAACCCATTTCACCAAGGAGCGCGGCGCTGGCCTTGTTGGCATGCACCACGCGGCCGTCGGCGCTGACAATGATGATGGCCTGGGGCGCCTCGTCGGTGAAGCGGGAGAGCACGCGCCCGTGCTCCTGGTCGAGGACGCTGTTGGTGACGTCCCAAGCGGTGAGGAGCAGACCGTCCAGCCCCCCCGGGTCGGAAAGCGGGGTGGCGCACCCTGAGATATAGAGGCGCCCTCGAAGCGGCGTGACAGCGGCGACTTGGTTGAATGGGACCGGGGTTTGGCTTGCAAGTGCGGCCGTGCAGCACTCATGCAAAGGGGCGAACAATATGGAGCAAAGGAATTGATTTATGACCGCTTTTGGGAGGCGGGTTCCGGCGTTCTGGTCCACCGGACCGGTTCCGGATAGCTCCAGTAACATGGTTTGTGCTGCGTTGTTGGCTTGCAGGATGCGCAGTTCGCGGTCCAGCACGAGCACAGCGCAGGGTAGGGCGTTGAGCAGTGAGAGAATGGGGAATGTTGCTCCCCGGTCAGGGTGGAATGACTCGGGACTGCCAGACGGCGCAGGGGAAGAGGGCGTATCGTCGGATGTCTTGCCCTTGGTGAAACGCTTTTTGTTGCGTGACATGTTGCGCTCCCTGGACATTCCGGATGATTGGGAAAATCATTGCCGGCCATGGCACGAAATTACACGAACAGGCCGGAGGCGCCCCAACACGTGGCTCGTAGGTGTCTGATCAAAACTATTATACCTCATTTTATATGGGAAAGAAACCCGGACGGTTCTGAAGCCGAGTGGTTCTGATGACGGGAGTGGTCGGTGTCTCGCTCCCGGGTATTCACGAGAGTTCGACAACCTTGATGCAGGAAGGAGGGGACGCGAAGAAGACGCATATGGGACGGTATTCCGGTAGAATTCGCAGAGTTGTAATCACGGTCAGGGATGAAACAAAAGGGAACGCCCCTTCGAACACCCCTTTGCTTCGTCACCATCCGACTTGGACCTCAGCGTTTCCTTACTCGTTCGTTTGCTCCACAACGAACATGTCCAGGGCATTCATTTGGGGGAAAGCCTTCACCCTGGCAGCACGATCAAGCTCCCTTATGATTTGCGACACAGCTGTTGGAGGTCTATAATCATTTTGCACAAGGGATACAATGCAGCGTCTCGCAAAAAACCAAGCAGGCTCACACGCTGAAATTTCACCATTAATGTTAAAGGTCTTTTGGCGTATGAAACTGCACTCTCAACTTCGAAAAGAAGTTCTTCTTTCCAAACTTGAAATTCACGATAAAGTCATCCATATGACTGAAACATCGTGGGACGAATATTGGAGTGATGTGTCAAAAGGATATGCAACAAAGCGTCGACAAGCTGGAAAACACTTGGCGGACATACATTCAAAGCGATTTTTCTCTTCAGCTAGCAATCACATATTGCGATGCATATCTCGAACTACTTCATAAATCGGTTCAGCACTCGAGAAAGTCAATTGAAGGAGCACAGCGACTACTTAGCAGCGTTTTAGGGTTTGAAAATTTTATACTAGAAGTTCCAAACAAGCCAGTATCCTTGATAGGCGCTACAGCCAGTTTCCGAAATCCAATTTTTCTGTGTTTACAACTTCGGGGATATCGCAAGAATAACCGGAATGATCCAAGCCTGCTACCACTAATTGTAGCAAATACTGGAAGAAGTCCATCACTATTCTACCACTACAGGAAACAGCGAGTCATCAAAAATAACGATGATAGCCTTCTGTTTTTCCCTGCCGCAGAGTTGAATGATCGCCCATCAAGCTTTCATTGCTACAACACTTTAGAAAAACACCTAGCTTTCGACTGGGATTCACGTGTGCAACAACGATCCAAGATGCTCGTGGATAAAGTGCTGGCGCCACTCCTGCACCGAAGCTCTGATAGCGGCGCGCATCTCGTCTCAAACGACTCGTTGCGAATACTTGACATCGGTTCAGGGTCAGGTCAGTTCACCAGCACAGTAGTCAACAGGATGCTGTCGACACATCATAGCTCCACACGCGATGTCGAGCTGACTCTTATGGATGTAAACAAACTGTCCCCCAGTAAACGGCTTCAATCGTATGCCACATCGTCCAGGTCATTAAGAGTAGAATATGTGTCGGGGGACTATCGACAATGGCTCAGCGAAACCAAGGGGAAGCAGGGGCCGCAGTATGATTTTGTCTTTCTTTTTCGCATTCTTCACAATATGAGCAGGTTTAAGATTGGAAGGATTCCGATAAAGTGGACTGGCCAGAAGATTTCAGGCAGGTACCCTCGTGTCGATTTTCTATCAAACTACTTTCAGTCCATTGGCGTACTCTTTCCTGAAGTAATGGATACGAACGACAGCAATAAGGGCCCATATGTCCCACTGCGACTTTTCAATGATGCTTGCCTGACAACCGTAGATGGCCGGAGCGCCATAGGGTGCTTGAGCGAGTTGGCGAGGGGAGTAGTCATTGAGGACAGCGACCTCACAGCTGCAACACTTACAACGCACATGGCCCGGTACGACCTGCGACACCTTGCGGTGTATGACCTCTCCCAAAAACTGCGGCTTTCAGTGAATCATGTGTATTGGATTGGCCCGTCCAAAATGAATTCACCATGGCCTGGAGCGAATATATGGCCCAATTGATCAAGGTTGATAGAAAATCCGATCCGCTCACACGTCCAACACTGGCTTGTCTTTCGCAGCACCATACACTCAATTTGACCGCTGGCTGCCCTTACGAATGTCGATATTGCTACGCGCGAAGCTTTCGATCCAATCCGGGTTCCGGAAAAGTTCACTTTTACGCGAACACTCTCGAACTACTTCGACAAAAGCTGCCTAATAAACGCAAGAAACCCCAGCTGGTATACATGAGTACAGCCTGCGAGCCATTCTCACCCTTTCCGGAAGTGCTGGAGTCAATGTACGGAATAATGGCGCTCCTCTTGGAGCACGGCGCTTCGCTGCTGATATCGACAAAATCGAACCCTCCAGAACGATTTCTCGACCTTTTCACTCGTTACCCAACTCAGGTATGTATCCAGGTCGGGCTAACCACGGTAAATGACGCCATCCGTCGGCTGTTCGAGCCCCATGCGGCCAGCGTGGAAGAACGATTGTTAGCGGTTCGCCGTTGCGTTGACAAGACAGTTCCAGTGGAAGTGCGGTGTGATCCTCTCATTCCGCAGCTTACGGACACGCCCAATACATTTGCTAAACTCTGTCACGCAGTTTCACAATGCGGCGCCAGGGATGCCGCAGCTTCTTTTCTCTTTTTACGTAGGGGCAACTTGCAGTCCATGAACCTCACATATGAGAATTGGTCTTTTCAAGAGGTGTTGCACACTGTCTATACGAGCCGTATAAAGAATTACTGTGGCAATAGTGAAATCCGCATCGCGGATCCTGCATACAGACAGAAACGCTTCTCACTTTTGAAGGACATCGCATCTTCCCATGGAATAAACATGAGATTTTGCAGATGCAAGAATCCTGATGTGACAACGGACTGTTGCCACCCGCTACCTCGCAGCAATAGTCACTCACCACGGCAGACAACGCTTTTCGGTTAGCACAAGGATGCCTCATGTACAGAGAAATTCCTCTTGATCTACTTATTCGCAATACGAAGACTCCAAATCGCATCTCAAGAATGTTCTCGAAAAAGCTTGGCCATGACATCGAGCGCATCGGCCAATATGAGACCTTAACGGTGAGGCCACATCCCGTCAGAAATGGATACTTCGAGGTTCTCAATGGAAACGCCAGGCTAGAGGTGCTTCTTGAACTAGGAGCCTCTACGGCTAAATGTGATGTCTGGGAAATAGATGATCTTGAATCAAAGCTGTTCATCGCTACTCTCAACAGAATCCAAGGTTCTGAAGCGCCTGAACTGCGAATGAATTTGTTGCTTGAACTGCTCAAGGATGTTTCGAAGGAAGAGCTGGCTGCATGCATTCCCGAAACCACTGGTTCGTTGAGCCAGTTGGAGCAATTGGAGAGGGTATTGAGAGAAGCAGCGCTGTGATCCTCACATCTAATCCGCCATGCAATGCGTTGAAGACTCTCTTCTCTGTCGACGACTGACAATGGATATACGTATCGATTCCAGCCAAAGTGAAGCGGCTGGCAAAGCCAGCCTATAAGCATTTCGCGGCAATGATTTACAGGTAAATCCTTGCAGAGCATTTGAACTTTTTCAAAGTTTAAATACTCTAGTGAGCCAGATGCGCGAAGTGATTCTGGTAACATCATAAATCACTTGAAATTATTAAAGAAGATTGGATTGTTTCACGCCGGCGACAAGGGGAAATTCCCTTGGAGACACCAGGATATTTCAGGCGGTTAGAGTCAAACTCTGGCCGCCTTTCTCGTTCTAGAAGCACCTTCAGGGAGCGTTTTTCGGATTTCAGCTTTTTACCCACTCGGGCATGGCCGAACAAACACCTCGCCCAAGGCAACCTCTACAGTTCCTTCGCTCCCACATGGCGGCAATCCATGCCGAACAGCAGACCTTATGCGACCGGAGCAACCCTGCAATCATCCCAAACCTCATTGACCCAACCTGGATTTTGTCGGATAAACAGGAAATTTATCAACCCAGGCAACCCAAGGGAAATCCCATGAAGGAAATACTGCGCCGAATGATCCTGTTGGCCTCGGTGGTCCTGTCCCTTTGCATGGCCCGATGGGCGCCCATGGATCCGGCTGTGGAGTTCGAGGCCGTGGACATGGCCGAGGCCTTTGCCCAGGGCGACAGTTTTCACATCCTGGACCACGACACCATGGCCATGCTCAAGTCCCAGGGTCCGGACGCATATGAGAAGCGGCTGACCAAGGGGCGCTTGTACCAGGCCAAGGGGCCGCAATGGGAAGAATTCTTTGCCATGGCTGAAAGATATTTCGATAACCCCGACTCAGTACCGGACTGGGACAATCGCTGGGGCAAATACGGCCATGGCAGGGCATTCTGGTTCAAGGCCGATGAACAACCTGCGCAAGAGATCGCGGCCATGGCAAGGGAAGCCGCCCCGGTACTGTTCATGAGCCTCGGTCAGGGCAAGGACGCGAAATGGCTGGAAGCGAACTACGCCAAGCCGGAGCCGGAGGATTTCAGGCCTTTCAACGGGTACTCCGGCCCGCACATGCCCCTTCATTTCATATATCCCTACCTGTATTACTCATGGATACCGGCTCTGATCGGCCTGTTGGTATATGTTTTCATGGCCTGGCCAAAACGCACCGGGGACCATGTCTACTACCCCCGCTGGACCCTGATACTTACGGACCTTTCCCTGACTATCCTGATATTTCTACCGCTTTTCGGTCTGGCCCCGGTCCTGGGCGGCCCGGTGCAGACCTTCACATCCTGGTGGGGCATACCACTGGTGCTCTGGCCCATGGCCATGCTCGGTGTCTGGGGAATGAAGCACGCGGCCTATTACACCGTGTTTTCCCTGCTGCTCAAACCCAAAGCCATTGAAGTCACCAACCTCGAAGGCGATGACACCATACAGCTGTCCCGGGTCAAATCCATTACCCGGGTGGAGATGAAGCCACCGAAATGGCTTACCGCCATGCTCTGGATCGGGTCCATGGCCGGTTCGGGCGCGGACTCGGCACGGATGGCGGGGCAGGCCATGCTCATGGGCTCCGCCGTCTATCGGGGGTTGATATTCAACTTGAGGGACGGCCGGAGATTCACCCTGTGGTTCACCAACCAGACCGGGCGCCCCATGATGCGTGGATTGGAGGCTCTGGAGCCCCTGGTGGATAAGTCAGGCATTCCGCTCGATGATGAAATCCGGAAGGTCACGGGAATGGCTCCCATGAGCGGATTCGGAAAGGAGGCAGGGGGCGGGGCCGTTGGCAGGCCCATGCTCAAGCTCACGGCCTCGGTCCTGGGAACGTTTCTCATCTGCGCCGTCATTGCGCTGCTCACCATGGCTTCCCACCCGGTCACTCCGGGAGCTGATTCGGTAGCAAAGCAGGCTGGTTCGGACAGGAGTGTTACGGATGCAAAGCCTGACGACACGGTCAAAGCCCCTGAAAAGACCGTGCCCCGGTACAACAAACCCGCCCCGGAAATTCTTTGGAGCGCCAGTGTGAATGACGGCACGACCCATGCCTTTGCCAATTCCCTGGCCGTGGGGGTTGACGGCTCGATCCTGGTCCTTGGGACCCATGACGATCCAGTGCAGGACACCTACGACATCTTCGTGGCAAAACTCTCGGCTCAAAAAATACTCGCCTGGAGCAGGTCGTTCATCGGCAACTACCTGATCGAGGTGATGGGCAAACCTGCGGACTACGGCCTGGAATACGCTAATGGAATCGTTGCCCTTGATGACGGGGGATGCGCGGTCCTGTATGAAACCAGACTCAAAAACCGCTCCAGCACCGGAACCATACTCCTGGGGCTCGATGATCAGGGCGATGAAATTTGGCGGTATTCCAAGGACCAGAAGGGGGCGCATGACGAACCCGTTGCCCTGTTCAAGCGTGGAGGCAACATATCCATTCTGGTTGACAGTAAAAAGAGCATGTTCCCGGAACCGGGCATTGAAACCGGCATGCGTCTGGTGACCCTGGGTGAGAACGGCAAGGTTCTGGATGAAAAAGTCCCTCCCTTGAATCTGAAAAACTCCGGAATCGCTAGCGTTGTTTCTACAGACCAGGGGCTGGTCCTTGCAGGGACCCAGGACCACAAGGGGCCGGGGCACCTGGATATGCTGCTGATGGCCGTTGACAGTCAGGGTGGGGAGCTATGGTCGAACACCTATGGCGGTTCCGGAGCGGAACAGGCCACCCATGTCCTTTCTCTTGGCGAGGGCTTTTTGCTCAGCGGCTATTCCGGGATCAAATCCGAAGGCACGCAGGATCCATACATCGTGCGCGTCGACTCACAGGGGCAACCGCTTTGGGATAATACCCTGCAGGTCCCTGGGAACCAACACGCCATAAAGTCGCTGGCCCTTGATGATGGACGTATCGTCGTGCTCTGCATGGAGTTCGATTCAAACGGGTACAGGCATCGTGGGCTGCTGTGGGTTGTGGACAGTCAGGGCAGAACCATCAAGGATTTGTGGCTGCAACCCAGGCAATATGCCCAGGACATGGTCCTGAACACAAACGGTGAGCTTTTGCTGGTCACGGATAACCTGGGGGAGCAAAAGGAGTACGAGTTCATCGCCGCCTCGCGGACCGTGGTCATGGGAATTGATGTTAACCAGCCTCAAGAATAAGGCTCACCCGGCCCAAGCGTTAAATGCTCTAAATGAAAGGACACTGCGGGCAACCGGTTTTCAGGCCAATACATTCCAGGAGGGGAGACCGCCATGTCCACGAGTATGCTGTGATTGCTTCGGTCTGGACGGGCCATGGCCATGTTTGCCAGTCCGTTATCGCCGGAAGCACTGCTTTCTGGATAGGACCCAAAGCCAAGATGCTCCGCCGCCCACGTGATGAAAACCCGCCGGATAAAATGGACTGCCCGGACGCATACAGCGCAGTGAAGCCCCGGTCCGGTGCAGTCCATTGTTCAACATTTGCTACTTCGTTGGTGTCAGATCATCGATGGTTTCTTCCCTTGGAAGATCGACCTGGATGATTTCATGTCCATCAAAGTCGACGCGATTCAGGTCAATCATCTTGATTCGGCGGCTGTAGTAGTTGTGAACATAGAATTTCAGATTTTTCAGATCACCAACGACAGTCGCCTGTGTTATGTCCGCTTCCCGGTTACTTTCGACCATTCCGACGGCTGCGCCCTGGGGAATGTCAAACTGGTTCAGGACGTGGAAGGCTTCCAGCACAGCTTCCCTGCCGGTTTGCACAGGGAACAGCGATTGAGAAAAGACCACGGCGCGGACAAAGCGGGAAGGTGGCGTAAAGTCTCCGGGCATGCCTCCAAGACCCGTTCCTTCGCCAAGCTGGCTGAATTCGATGTTGTTCAGTTTTACAGGCGGCACGTTGAGCGGGTTCAGGTAGATGAAATTCCGGAGATTTGTCATATGCCAGTCAAAGGTCGGGGAGTTGGTTATCACGCCCAGAGGATTCTCATGAATCACGAGCTTGCCTCCGACAGGTTCAATGACGATCGAGACGCCGGAGGGGTCTGTGACTATCCAATGAAACGGGGGCACGATGCCTCCCCACTCCTTCAGCTTCGCACCTGAGACTATAATGCTGCCCGCTGCCTTGCGCACTTCATCCACGGTAGCGAACCGAGTGAGCAGGTAATTCACAAAATTGAGGGGATTGACGACATTCCCGTCATCCGCGCTCGTGACCTCCGGATAGTCGGCATAATCGGGAAAGTAGAACGCGCCTACGGACAGGCCCGCATCGTTGAGACCGTCGAGCGCGGCTGGATTGCCGTGTGCATTCACGCCCACCATGCCGTACTTGGAAGTCCAAGTCTTTGCCTTGGCACCCTTAACAGCGCCGCCGTCCATCGAAATCCCCTTGGGGATTATGACAAGTCGAATATCAAGTGGTGTGCCGAATTCACCAGTGCGCCCACGAACGACGCTTCCATCCTTTGCACTCAGGCATATGCCGGTGCAGGCATGAGCCGCCGGTGTGAACGTCATGACTGTCAACATGGTGAATAGAATTGTGAATAGTTTTACTCTCATTTGTTCTCCTTTTGCTTGATTCCTGTTGTGTGGAGGGCCGAAACTTCATCGTTGACCATCTTGGCCAAAGCGTCAACAGCGATTGGTTATAACTGTTCCATTACATTGCTGTCTTATTCTTTCGCATGAACTATTCATTTCTCACGCCAAGGCGGTTCGGGTGACTTGCAGATCGCCCTTTTCCTCGTACCACGGGAAAGATCTTTTTACGAAACCCGATTTCAGGGCCTTCAAACGTTGAAAAGGTTCTAATGCTCTGCATGGATTTGCCTGCAAATCCTTGCCGTAAAATGCGTTATGATCGGATGAGCTGAAAGCACCCTCTCCACAACGTGAACTGCGCCAGGCAGAAAAGGGCCAAGCCCGCATACTGGGCCGCCACGCCTGCGCGCCCCTCTTCGTGGGGCAGGCAACCGCAGACCGCGAACAGCAACGCCGCGAATGCCGGATAGAGATACCGTCCCTGGGCCTGAAGGTCATAATACAGGGAAAACCACAGGGTGGCCGCGACTCCGAGGATCAGGGTCAGCAGGCAGGAGAGGTAGAAGACTCGCACAACGCCGGCTGTCGCCGCCCGCTGGATCAAGAGGCTTCTTGCATTCAGCAGAGCCATGAACAACAGAATGGCAAGTACGAGAAGATAGATTCCCGTGGGTGCATAGACATTCATCCAGCCGAAAACGCCCCATGCGCTCTCGGCGAGAGTCACCATGTAGGTCCGCCCCTCGAATAGACGCCAGTTGATTATGTCCGATACGCCGTAGCCGCGCTGCGCCAGTCGCATGAAATTCCGGATCTCGCCTGGCTTGGCATCGGGCTTGATGGTGGAGGGGCGATGGGTCGGGGCTGCCCGCTGCTCCAACATTTGGGCTCTTTGCTCGAGGTAGTTGTCTTGCGACATGGGGTAGAAGATTTTCAGCGGCGCAGCCACGGCCAGAATGATGATAACGGCCACCCCCCCCTTGACCATGAGCCGCCCGGACTCCGGAAGCAAGTCGCCACGCTCGCGCAGGGCCTTGTAACAGAGAAGTGTCAGAGGCGGAATTCCGGCAATGCAGTAGTTCTGCTTGACGGTGAGCACCAGGCCCGTGAGCAGACCCAGCAGAACGACATCGCGCCAGCGCCAGGCGGCAAAGGGATGCTCGTAAAGGAATATGCCCTGAAAAAAGAGGATCAATGCGCAGGACAAAGAAAATGCGTCACCGTTACAGTAGGAATAGATATACAGGAACTGGGGAAATCCCAGTGCGAAGAGGCAGAACAGGATATTGTCGAAGAGCAGGGGGCGGCGTGTGAAGACGAATATCAGAGTTCCCAGCAGCAAGGCCACGTTCAGGCAGCGGTAGAGGGTGTAGGTGGGGGTCTTGGGGATCAGCTTCTTCACGAGAAAGCCCAGGTTCCCCAGGACAAGGTATGATATTTCCCCGGTATAAATGTAGCTCGTGCCGTAAACGCTGTAGATTATACCGTCTGAGTTGAGGTCCGGGGGCCAGAACCGCCCTTCGTAATATCTGAAGGCGTCGGCATGATAGACCTCATCCGGGTGGAAGTTGTCCGGTGTATGCAGTGCGAAAGCCAGGGATGTGAGCACCGCAATGCAGCACGCAAACCAGAGAACTCGTTCTGTGAGGATGTTTCGCACTTTGTCACCTTAACATTCTTTGATAATTACTGATTAGATTGACGATGTATTGCTGATAGCAAAGCCCTTGGTGGCAGTCAAACAAGCCCGTGGAGGATTGACGAGTTGAACGGCGCAAAACCACGGAATGCGGGACACTGCCAGACCCTGCACAGCGCGGTTGAATTCCACTCATCCATGTTCTTCTGGTACTCCGGTGTTGTCGGGAAACAGAAGCGTGCTCCATGAGGCTGCGGGGCGAGCAACTTGCTGAAAAGCTTGTCAGCTTTCATAAGAGGCGGCGGGAGCGGCTTTCAGATTGAAGGATAACGAATGAAAGACAGGGCGATTGTTCAAGTACACGATCAGGGGCGGACACGTGTGCCCCTTGCGTAAGTTGATCCTGTCAATGGCGGCGGGGCGGTCTTGCGACCGCCCCGGGAGTAACGTCTGATAGGTAAATCAAGACAATAATCAAGGTGCGGTATTAGCCCAGCATGGCCAAGAGTACGCCGGCCGCTGCTGCCGAGCCGATGACGCCGGACACGTTGGGCCCCATGGCGTGCATGAGCAGGTAGTTGTTGGGGTTGGCCTCCTGCCCCACCTTGCTGGCCACCCGCGCGGCCATGGGCACGGCACTCACGCCTGCCGCGCCGATGAGCGGGTTGATCTTTTCCCTGCACACCAGGTTCATGAGTCTGGCCAGGAGCACGCCCGAGGCCGTGCCCACGGAAAACGCCAGCAGACCCAGACTCAGAATGCCAAGAGTCTCCAGGCTCAGGAAGGCCGTGGCCGACAGCTTGGAGCCTACGGTGAGGCCCAGCAGGATGGTCACGATGTTCATGAGCTCGTTGCCTGCGGTGCGCGACAGCCGCTCCACCACGCCCGACTCCTTGATCAGGTTCCCGAACATGAGCATACCGATGAGGGGCGTGGCCGTGGGCAACAGCAGGATGCAAAGCCCCAGCACCAGGAGCGGGAACGCGATCTTCTCGGCCTTGGACACCTGGCGGAGCTGGCGCATCTCGATGCGCCGGTCCTTGGCCGAGGTGAACAGCCGCATGATCGGCGGCTGGATGATGGGCACCAGGGCCATGTAGGAGTACGCGGCCACGGCAATGGCCCCAAGCAGGTCCGGTGCCAGACGCCCGGCCAGGAAGATCGCCGTGGGCCCGTCCGCGCCGCCGATGATGCCGATGGCGGCCGCGTCCTTGAGGCTGAAGTCAATGCCCGGCACGTACTTGGATATGACCAGGGCCCCGAACAGGGTCAGGAAGATACCGAACTGCGCGGCCGCTCCCAAAAGCGCGGTGCGCGGGTTGGCGATGAGGGGGCCGAAGTCGGTGAGCGCACCCACACCCATGAAGATTAGCAGGGGGAACAGGCCGGGAGGGGCCACGCCGAACTCGTAGATGGCGCGCAGGAAACCCACTTCCCCGTTCACGACCTCGGCAATGCCGGCCAGGGGAATGTTGGCCAGGATGCCGCCAAAGCCTATGGGCAGCAGCAGCAACGGTTCGAATTTCTTGACGATGGCTAGATAGATGAGTACCAGCCCCACCAGAATCATCACCAGCTTGCCCAGACCGTCGGGCAGGAGCGGGGCGGCCTGTGACTTGTGGTCGTCGGCGGCGCTGTCGCCGCTGTCGAAGAAGTGGTAGATGCCGGTGGATTCCACCATCTTTTCGACAGGGGATTCCAGGGCCGGGGTCGAATGATCAGGGGCAGCCGCCCGCGGGTCAGGGGCCTGGACCGCATGGGCCGGGGACGCAACCAGCAGGATCAGGCAGGCGGCCAGGACCAGCAGCAGCGGCCGGATCGGCATGCGGAGGCTATTCATCGGCGCCTCCCTTCTCCACGTAGACCAGGGGCTGTTCAGCGGCCACCTGGTCACCCACGGACACGTCCACGGAGCAGACCACGCCGTTCACGGGCGAATTGACCTCCACCTCCATCTTCATGGCCTCCAGCACCAGCAGGGTGTCGCCGGAGCGCACATGGTCGCCGGGAGTGACCGCCATGCTCATCACGATGCCCGGTATGGGCGCGGGAACAGGCTCTCCGTTTCCGGAAGGGGAGGCTTGGCCAGAAGACTGTGCCCCGGTCGTGCTTTCGCGCACCTCCACGGGATAAGCCTTGCCGTTGACCACGGCCTGGTTGCCCTCCATGGTCACGGAGTATGTGCGCTTGCCCACGGACACGTTGTAGGAGACCGGACTCTGGCTCTGGGCCGAGTTTTGGTCGGCAGTCTTTTCAGCGTAGCGGATACCCAGTTTGGCCTCGCCCTTGAGGAACGCGATGCCCTTGTCCCTGCACGTGGCCGCGATGAATGTATTCTCGTCGGTCACGGGCAGTCCCTCCTGCCTGAGGCGCTCCGCGGCCGGACCCAGCCCCTTGGCCGGATCCTTGTCATTGAGGGAGCGGGGCGTCTCGGTGGTGGGCTCCAGCCCGAGCTGCTCGGCCGCGATGGCCACCACCTCGGGGTCGGGCTCCACGGGGGTGCGTCCGAAATACCCCAGCACCATCTTGCCGTATCCGTCCGCGATTTTTTTCCAGGGTCCGAAAATCACGTTGTTGAAGGCCTGCTGGAAGTAGAACTGGGACACGGGCGTCACCGATGTGCCGAAGCCGCCTTTGCGAACGGCGTCCCCCATGGCCGCGATGATCTCGGGATAACGGTCCATGATGTTGTTGTCCCGGAGCATCTGGGTATTGGCCGTGAGCGCGCCCCCGGGCATGGGACTCCAGGGCAGCGTGGGTTCCACGGCCATGGCCTCGGGCGGCAGGAAGTAGTCCTTCATGCAGTCTTTGAACACTCCCTCGGCCTTGAGCACCTTGTCGATGTCCACGTCCAAATAGTAGTCCGTGCCGCGCAGGGCGTGCCACATGACCACCACGTCGGGTTGACAGGTGCCACCCGAGGCCGGAGCCAGGGACAGGTCCACGCCGTTGGCGCCGGCCTCCAGGGCCGCCTTGTAGCAGAGCACGCCGGTCCCGGAGGTTTCGTGGGAATGGAAGTGGATGTGGGTGTCGCCGGGTAGCATCCGGCGCGCCCGTTTGATGGTCTCGTGAACCTTGGCCGGGGTGGAGGTGCCGGATGCGTCCTTGAAGCAGACCGAGTCAAAAGGGATTTCCGCGTCCAGGATGCGCCTGAGCACGGATTCGTAGTATTCCGGGTCGTGGGAGCCCTCGCAGCCCGGAGGCAGCTCCATCATGGTCACGGACACCTGGTGCTTCATTCCCGCGTCAGTGATGCACCGCCCCGAATAGTCCAGGTTGTCCATGTCGTTGAGGGCGTCGAAGTTGCGGATGGTGGTGATGCCGTGCTTGGCGAACAGATCGGCGTGCGCCTTGATCACGTCGCTGGATTGGGACTCGAGACCCACAACGTTGACGCCCCTGGACAGGGTCTGGAGGTTCGCTTCCGGCCCCACCGTGGCCCTGAAGGCGTCCATCATGTCAAAGGCGTCCTCGTTGCAGTAGAAGTACAGGGCCTGGAAGCGCGCCCCGCCGCCTGCCTCGAACCGTGTTATGCCGGCGTCCCGGGCCGCTTCCACAGCCGGGAGAAAGTCTTTGGTCAGTACCCGGGCTCCGTACGCGGACTGGAATCCGTCGCGGAACGCGGTGCACATGAAGCTCACCTGTTTCTTGCCCATGTGACTAGTCCTTGTCTTGGAGTTTGGCCCGCATGTCGTATGCGGCGGCTATGGCTGCGGCGATGAGGGCGTCCTCGTCCGTGGCCGGATGCAGATTGTTGTCATCTTCGGAGAACAGATGCCCGAAGCGTTTGAAAAAAACCGCGGACCCATACATGCTGGCCACCAGCGTTCCCAGGAACAGGAACACCACGACCATACCCACGGCCATCAGAGTCAATCCTTGTTCGATCATGCGCCAGCCTCCCGTCGGGTTCTGGTCTTTGGGTGAGCCCGGACATTGTTTCGCCAATCAACCCCTTGGACGCATCTTGGGTTCTGTATGCGGATTATCCGTGAAGCCATGTCTGGATTACCTGCCTGGAGTCGGGCGGGGATCAAGGGTGCACTGGGGGGTTAGGGCATGGTGTAAGATCTCGAGGGGCTCGGCCCCACGAGATCTTGTGACGTATGCCTGTTTCGGCCATTCCTGCCTGACCCGCGGGTTCAGGCAGGAGGCCGAAGGGCATAACCTTAGTTTTTCAGAGCGTCCGCGGCCTTCTGGAACAAAACCTCGTCCGGATTGGCCTCGCCATACTCCATGACCTTGACGATGAGCCGGTAGAGGTCCACACCCTGGGATGCGGCAAAGTCTTTGGCCATGCCCAGGTTTCTGGAGTGGAAGCCCGCGTACCCGAACACGATGTCCACCGGCGGCACGCACTTGAGGTCCGGAACCAGCTTGAACATCTTGTCATCTATGTACTGCAGTAGTTTGTAGAAGTCGACACCGGTCTCCATGCCCCGCTTTTCCAGCACCGCGCAGAGGACCTCGGTTGCCGCGTTGCCCGCGCTGCGGGCCAGGCCGCAGATGGCGCCGTCCAGGGAAGTGGCGCCCGCCTCGACGGCGGCCAGGGCATTGGCGATGGAAAGGCCCAGGTTGTCGTGGCAATGGAAACCCACGGGCACGGACAGGGCGTCCACCAGGGCGGACACGTATTCCTTGACCCTCGATGGCATCATGTTGCCGGTGGAATCCATAATGGTGATGGTCTGGGCTCCGTAGCCCTCCACCTTCTTGGCATTATCGGCCAGGACCTTGGGGGTCACGGCGTGGGCCTGGATCAGGCTGTAGCGCACTTTGGCGCCGGTTTCGCGGATCCTGGAGATGGTCTTTTCCGACGGCTCCACCTTGGAGGCGTTGGTGCCGACCCGCAGGAAATCGGGGCGGTATTCCGAGACCTGACGGAACTGTTCATCCCCGAAGAAGTCCGGACGGCAGAACATGCCCAGTTCGGCCTTGCCGAAGAGGTGTCTGGTCGCCTTGAAGTATTCCTCGTCAGTGACGTCGCCCTTGGGCGATCCAATGCCGGACGCCCTGCCGAACTCGATCACCTTGACGCCGGCATTGAGCAGGCCCTCGATGATGGAGACCGTGGCCTCGGCGCTGAAGCTGCCTTTGATGGCATGGCCGCCGTCTCTCAGTGTGCAATCCAATATTTCCAGCATGATGTTCTCCTGAATTCGAGTGTTGCGATTAAGCTGATGGATGTCAGACGGATCCGCTTGTACGACGCGAATCCTTTATCCGGCGATAGATTGGCAGGGCCGTGGAAATCAGAATCAGGATGAGCAGGACCACCGAGATGGGGCGGCGGATGAGGTACATCATGAGGTTCTGCCCCTCGGCGATGGCCATCATGTTGTTGAGGCCCGATTCCGCCACTGGCCCAAGTATTATGCCCAGCACCGTGGGCACCACGCTGAATCCGTATGATTTCATCAGATAGCCCAGGATGCCGAAGGTCAGCATGACATAGACGTCGAACATGCTCGCCCTGAGGGCGTAGGATCCCATGACGGTCAGCAGGATCACGGAAATTGCCAGGTAGTGGAGCGGCGTCCTGGTGGCCAATGTGAAGTACGGGGCCAGGTACATCCCGTACAGGAGCATGAACACATTGGCCAGATACAGGGACAGGATGAAGGTGTAGACGATGTGGCCGTTGTGAGAGAACAGGTCGGCTCCGGGCTGCAGGCCGTGGACCATGAGCCCGCCCATCATGATGGCGGCCACCGAGTCTCCCGGCACGCCCAGGGTGAGCATGGGGATCATGGCGCCCGAGGCCATGGCGTTGTTGGCGGACTCGGCCGCGGCAACGCCCTCGGAGATGCCGGTCCCGAATTTCTCGGGGGTCTTGGAGACCCTCTTGGTCTCGTTGTAGGCCATGAAGCTCGCGATGCTGCCGCCGGCGCCGGGGAGCATACCCACGCCCGTGCCGATGATGGACGACCGGATGTAGATGGGCAGAAACTTGATTATTTGCCGCAGCTTGGGGAAGCCCACCTGGATGCTTCTGAGGTTTATGGAGGTAGGCTCAGGAGGCGTGTCCTTTTGCAGGACATAGTTCCGGATCATGCTCAAGACTTCCGGGATGGAGAACAACCCGATCATTGCCGGAATCAGCTGAACGCCGTCCAGCAGATTGACCACCCCCATGGTGAAGCGCGGGGTTCCCAGCAGAGGGTCCATGCCGATGGTGCTGATGAACAGGCCCAAGGCTCCGGCGATCAGTCCCTTGAACAGGGCCTTTTCACTGATGGTGGCGATGATGGTCAGACCGAAGATGGCAAGCAGGAAATACTCCGCCGGGCCGAACATGAGCGAAATTTTTGCCAGGGGGGGGGCAAACAGCAAAAGAACAGTGACGCCGAAGATGCCTCCCAGGAACGAGGCGAAAACAGCCTCCCTGAGGGCTTCCCCCGCCTTGCCCTTCTGGCACATGGGGTGGCCGTCGAGTACGGTTGCCGCGGCCGAGGGCGTTCCCGGGGTGTTGATGAGGATGGCCGCCACCGACCCTCCGTACATGGCCCCTGCGAACAGGGAGCCCATCAGGATCAGCCCGGTGGCCGGATTCATGCCAAAGGTGAGGGGCAGCAGGATCGCCACACCCATGGATGCCGTGAATCCCGGCAGACTGCCGAACACGATGCCGGACAAGGTCCCGGCTCCGGCAATCAGCAGGTTTTGCAGTTGAAATATATTGGAGGCGATATCGAGGACACTGAGAGCCATGGCCTTGCTCCTTGGAAGCTAAATAAGAATGCCTTCGGGAAACCAGATGAAGAGGAACTTCTGGAACACCGCGTACATGATCAGGCAAAATATGGCTGAATACAGCACATAACGGCCAAGCCCCCTGCGTTCGAAAAGCCACAGATACAGGACGGCGAACACAAAGGTGGTGACGAAGTACCCCAGATAGGGAAACACCACCGCATACGCGATGACCAGCGCCATTGTTGCCACGCGTTCCCTGGAAAATATCTCGCCCAGGCACATGCCCTGCTGCTGCCGCGGAAAGAAGAACAGGAGCAGGGAAAGCAGGCCCATCACCACCAGGATGAACCTTGGAAAGGCCACGATTTCGGAGGGATAAGAGTAGGTATGCCAGTATATCAGGCATGTTGCCACGAAAATGGCGGATGCGATTTTTCTGTCAAGCGCCAACATGAAATCCTCCACACTGCGCCGGGCCGGACGCACTTCGTCCAGCCCGGCGAGTTTCATCTAGTTTTTCAGGTCAGCCGCGATTCCGGAAAAGATATCGCGTTCTTGCACGATCAGCTCGCCGAATTCCTTGGGACCCATGAACTTGAGGGGCAGGCCGATCTTGGCCATGTCCGCGATGAAGCCCTGATCCTCGGTGACCACTTTCCTGAAGGCCTCCACGAGCTTGTTCTTGGCTTCCTCGGGGATGCCCTTGGGAGCGGCCACGCCGCGGTTGGAGGAGATGACCAGGTCGATGCCCAGTTCCTTGAAGGTGGGCACGTCTGGAAGGTCCTTGTGGCGTTCGTCCATGGCGATGGCAATCACACGGACATCGCCGGACTTCTTCATCTCCATGACCTCGCCCAGGGTCTGGGCTATGGCGTCGATGTGCCCGCCCAGGAAGGCGGCCTTGGAAGCACCGGCGCCCTTGAAGTGGACCGGCTTGGTCTCGATGCCAGCGGCCTTGTTCATGACCATGATGGAGATGTGGCCGGAGGTGCCGGCGCCAGACGTGCCGATGGTCAGCGCACCCGGGTTGTCCTTGGCGTATGTGAGAAAATCCAGGGGGCTCTTGAATCTCTCGTCATCGGCCCGGACCGCGAAAAGCCGGGGGTCCGAAACCACCAGGCAGATGGGGGTCACGTCCTTGACCGCGTCATAGGAGGCATCGCGCAGAACCGTGAGGGACACGGACGCGGAGCTGTAGGCACAAATTGTGTACCCGTTCGGGTTGGACCTGACCATCTGTGACACTCCCACCTCGCTGCCGCCGCCGGGAATGTTTTTCATGATCAGGGGCTCGCCCAGGTATTTTTCGATGTACTTGTTGAGAACGCGGAACCCGATGTCGGTACCGCCGCCCGCTTTCCAGGGAACGATGAAGGTGACAGGTTTGACAGGAAAACTATCCGCCGCCACGGCAAATGAACCCATCGTGAGAACGCCAATGAACACCAGTGTCGCAATAACCACGAAGAACTGTTTCATGTTCCGCTTCTCCCTTTGCGCTGTTTCAAATATAATCCTTGGCCCGTCCCAAAACCAATCGGTGAAGCACTTCAGTTCATAGCCTGTTGCCTCCTTTCAGCATCCCCCTCCACTACTGGCATGCGGGCAGCCCGTTCCGGTCGCGGATCATGTGACGATCTGGCAGATCCAGTCGTACGAGGATTCGCTCTTGACCTTTTTCAGCCGTAGGCTGCACTTGTATAAGTTGGCCTGGTATATGGAATTCACCACCTCGACCGGCTTGCCGTGCTCGCCATACATGATGCGTTCGGACACCAAGGTCGGATTTCCAGGCTTGATGCCGAGGCTTTCCGCGGTTTCCTCATCCGCAAACGAGGCTTCGATCGTCTGGTAGACCTCGATGAAGTCGATCCCGAGATCCTCTTCCAGCACGTTGAGCAGCGGTTTGTTGAGCAGTGCCTCTTCGGTCAATTGCCTGCCGATTTCCACAGGCAGGTGATTGATGGTGTAGATGCGAAAGCCTTCCGGGGTCAGCCTGTCGCGTTTGAGCCGGGTGACCAGGTTGACGTCCTGGTTCAGCTCGAGCTTTTCCCGGATGATGGGCATGGGCTCCACCTCCTCGATGGTCACGGAGAAGGTCTTGGAGTTCTTGAGCGGCAACAGCAGCTCGTTGGTCATGCCGATATGCTTGAAGGTCATCTGATTGATCAGGTCCTCCCGATCGGTCACGAACGTGCCTTCGCCCCGCTTACGGATGAGCAGCCCTTCGTCAACCAGGGAAGACAAGGCCTGGCGGATGGTGATGCGGTTGACGTTGAACAGGGTGGACAGCTCCTGTTCCGGTGGGATGCGGTCGCCGGGCTTGTAGGCCTTTTCAAGGATGTCATTTTTTATGGCCCGGCGAATCTGATGATAAATGGGCAAAGTTGGTTCCATGTCTCATCTCTCCTGTTGTTTCAACATTGCAGTGGCGTTGGTTAAGGGGTCTTCCATATCAGCCAAGGATATGAAGGACATAGTTGACACTGCGTGCTTAGGCAACATGGGTCTCCTCTGACTGGCTTGTGAGGTTGAGCAGGCCGCCGGTCAGAACGATGGCTACCTGCCTTGGAGTCAAATCGTGTTTGGCCAGGAATTTGGTCTGTTGCGTCCTGTTGAACACGACCAGTTCGCCACTGGGCAACTGCCCGGCCGTGTCGTCGATTTCCAACTCGTCTCCGGGGCGGATGGCATCAAAGTCCGCCGTATCGGCGAAGATCAGGGGCATGATGCCCGCGTTGATCAGGTTGGCCTTGTGGATGCGCTCGATGCTCAGGGCCATGACCGCGCGTACGCCCAAATGCATGGGGCAGATCGCCGCGTGCTCACGGGAGGACCCCTGGCCGTAGCTCTGGCCGGCCACGATGACCGAGGCCAGACCTCTGGTTTCCAGGTCCCTGCAGGTGAACGGGAACTTCGGCGCGATGTTGCTGAACACGAACTGGCCGGACTTGGCGATGTTGGAACGGTACCGGCTGGCCGATCCGGCCGGGATGATGTCGTCGGTGGTGATCTTGTCGCCCAGCTTGATGGCCACCGCCGCCCTGAGTTTCACTGGCAGGGGGGTGTTGGAGGGCGGTTTCCCGATGTTGGGGCCGCGGAACACCTCGGCCGTATACGTGGGTTTCACGAAGAGGCTGTCATCCAGCACGTAGCTGGAGGGCAGCTCCGGTACCGGGTGTTCCATGCCCAAGTCGCGGGGGTCGGTGATTTGACCTGTCAGGGCCGCCGCCACGGCGCTCTCGGGACTGGCCAGATAGACCCGGGCGTCCTTGGTGCCGCTCCGGCCGAAGAAATTTCTGTTGTTGGTGCGCACGGACACCGCGCCACTATGGGGGGATTGGCCATATCCGGCGCAGAAGCCGCAGGCGGGCTCGAGGATGCGCGCTCCGGCTTCCACCATGGTGCCCAGCGCGCCGTTGTCCGCGATCATCTGCATCACTTGGCGCGTGCCCGGGGCCACGCCGAAGCTGACGTCGGGATGGGCCTTCCGGCCCTTGAGCATGGCGGCCACTATCATCAGGTCCTTGACCGAGGAATTGGTGCAACTGCCTACCAGCACCTGGTTCACCGTCGTTCCCTGCACCTCGCGGATCCGTTTCACGTTGTCCGGGGAGTGGGGCAGGGCCATGTTCGGTTCCAAGGAACCCAGGTCCAGGTCGATGATCCGGTCGTAGGACGCGTCCGGGTCGGGCAGCAGTTCCATCCAGTGATCGGCCCGCCCCTGGGCCTTCATGAACGCCAGGGTCGTCTGGTCGCTGGGGAACACCGACGTGGTCACGCCAAGTTCGGCGCCCATGTTGGTGATGGTGGCCCGCTCCGGGATGGTCAGGCTGTCCAGGGCCGGACCGCCGTACTCGATGACCGTGTCCACGTTGCCCTTGGTGGTCAGGATGCGCAGCAACTCCAGGATCACATCCTTGGCCGTTACCCAGGGGCGCAGGCTGCCCATCAAGTTCACCCGGACCACGCGGGGGCA
Organism: Desulfovibrionaceae bacterium; assembly: GCA_963674665.2. GTDB lineage: Bacteria > Desulfobacterota > Desulfovibrionia > Desulfovibrionales > Desulfovibrionaceae. The sequence continues at coordinate 588,531 of CAXXPL010000009.1, forward strand.
GGTGAGGTGGAAGGGCCCCCCCGCCATGGCCACGGCCACGTCCAGGCCACCGGCACCGATGGCCAACGCGCCCAGGGCCCCGGCCGTGGGCGTGTGGCTGTCGCTGCCCAGCAGGGTCATGCCCGGCCGGGCCAGCCTTTCAAGATGGAGCTGGTGGCAGATTCCGTTGCCCGGCTTGGAGAAGAGGATGCCGTATTTGTCCGCCACGGTGCGCAAGTAGGCGTGGTCGTCGGCATTCTCGAACCCCTGCTGCAGGGTCAGATGGTCCACGTAGGACACGGACAGCCTGGTTCTGACTCTGGGCACTTCCATGGCCTCGAACTGGAGGTAGGCCATGGTGCCTAGAGCATCCTGGGTCAGCGTCTGGTCGATGCGGATGCTGATTTCTCCACCAGGTTCCATCGCGCCCGACGCGAGATGACCGCTGATCAACTTTTCTACGATGTTCCTGCCCATGACCAACCTCTGCTCCGTTTTTTTTAGGTTACTTTCCCAATTGATCCATGGCCTCGAGCACGGCGTGGTAGTCCTTGGGCGGGACTCCGTCGAAGTGCTTCTTCAGGCCGAGGCCGGTGCACCAGTGCAGCTTGTCCTTGGTTGACTTGGACATGATGGAATCGGCGTTGATGGCTTCCAGAGTGGCCAGGACCTCCTCCATCTCGTGCTCGCGGCGCTCGGAATGGATGACGCCGCGGGTCACCAGGCCGTTGATCACGTCCAGAATGGGGCCCGAGGTCATGGTCTTGTTCACTGACTCCATAACGTCGTCCTCGACCTGGTACTTGTGGGCCGCCACCAACATCTCCAAAACCAGCATGACAAAGCCCTTCATGTAGATGCTGCGGAACATCTTGGAGCCCGAGGCGCCGCCGGCCGGGGCGTTCATGAGGGTGATGTTCATGTTGTAGGGGGCCATGGTCTCGGCAAAGAGCTTGGCGCCGTCACCGGACACGGACATGGGCACTTTGTGCCTGTAGTTGGGCACCGGCCCCATGATGGCGCAGTCCACCACTGTGCAGACTGAAGAGAGCAGCTTGTCGACCTCTTCCTTGGTCATGGGCGAGGTGGCGTTCATGTCCACGTACACCTTGTCCTTGGTCAGGAAAGGCTTGGCCTCCTGGGCCAGGGGGATGGACATGTTGGCGCTGACGGCCGAGCAGATGAAGTCGGTCCTGGTCACGAGTTCCTCCATGCTCGAAATCAACTCCACTCCGGCCTCGGCGGCGCGTTTGGTGATGAGTTCGGAATTGGGATTTTCGTTCCAGTACTTGTCGTATGCGAGGATGCCTTCCAGGCCCTCCTCTTTGAGGCCCACCGCCATGTTGTAGGCGGCCTCTCCGAATCCAATGAATCCTAACTTCTTCATGGATATGACTCCTTTACAGTGTATAATGCCGCGGCTTTCGCGTTCTATGCGCCGATGATCTTCTTGCGATTGCGTTCGTGCGCGTATTTGATGATGGCCGCGGCTCTAAGAAGGCTGTGTACGAACTTGCCGAAGGGCATGGTCAGGAACAGGGCCATGACCAGACCCAGGTGCAGGATGGTCATGGTGCCCAGGGCGCTTGTTCCGCGCAGGAACAGCAGAAGCAGGCCCGAGAGGCTGACCAGGAACAGGAGCACCAGGAAGACCATGTCCATGCCGATTTTGGAGTTGTCGCTGATCTCGCGGTTGCGGCGTAGTTTGAGTTGCAGCAGCCCCACGGGTCCCACCAGCAGCCCGATGCCGCCCAGGGTGCCCAGAATCACGGGAAGGCTGTAGTAGCTGTAGGGGCCATGCCAGCCGAATACGTAGTGAAAGATGCAACCTATGGTCGTGGCCGCCAAGCAGAGGAGGAATCCGTAGAACGTGAAGTGGTGGAACAGGCGACGGGACTGTGATCCCTCTTCCGCGGGATACATGCAGCCCCAGCCGTTGCCGTCCAGATACTTGAGCTTGAGAATTTCCTTGACGGCCACGCCAAGGGCAACGGGATTGAACAGGTCGGAAACTTTCTCTCCCATGTCCCGCCAGTAACGTACCAAGCCCACGGCCATGGACAGGGCAACGAGCAGGCCTGCGAGACCAAAGGCGCCGACCATGAAGTTGTGCGAGACTATCTGATAGAAATCTCCACCCGGATGGGCCGTGGTCAGGACCTCGGTGCCCTTGATGACAACGGCGCCATAAGCGAACGCGAAGAGAACCATGAGCGCCAGCAGCGAGACCACCAGACCGTTGGCCCGAAAGGCCGAGGCCAGGACGTTGGGCCATGCGTACTTCTCATAGGAGCTGCTGCGGATCTTTGAGAAGGTCAGGGGCGGGTTGATGTCGAACTCGTGGGGCGGTGCGTACTGACAGGCATAGTAGCAGTCGCCGCAGTCGTGACACAGGTTGGCCAGGTACACCAGTTCCTTTTCGTCGAAAATTCGCCGGAATTCCATGGCGGGCCACACCGCGCAGTAGCCTTCACAGTAGCGGCAGGAATTGCATATCCTCATCATCTGTTCGCCTTCGCGAACCAGTTTTTGATCCAGCATATCTCAGGACCTCCTTGAGAGCATTTCCGCGGCGGCCTTTCCGGCGGCGCGGCCGAAGATGTTGCCGATGACCAGACCAATGCCTCCCACGTAACCCTTGGGCAGGATGTTGCCCGTCATGATCTCGCCCGCGGCGAATACGTTCTTGGCGAGCGAGCCGTTCTTCATGACCACTTGGCTCCGCTTGTCCACCTTCACGCCGTAGTAGGTGAAGGTCAGGCCGGGCTTGAGCGGGTAGCCGTAGAAGGGGGGGGTATCCAGGCGTTGTGCCCAGTGCGTCTTTGGGGGGGTCAAGCCTTCGGTGACGCAATCGTCCAGCTTGGTATGGTCAAAGGTGCCAGGCCGCACGGCCTTGTTAAAATTCTCCACTGTTTTCAGTGTTTTGGCCACAGGCAATTCCAACTGCCGGATCACTTCTTCCAGGGTGTCGCCGGTCACCGCCGGGAACACCGTGGGCATGAACTTGTCGTAGCATTTTGAGTCGATGAGGGAGTAGGCGATCTGGTCGGTCTGCTGGGCAACCAGCCTGCCCCAGATGGCGTAGCGCATGGGCCAGAAATCCTCGCCCTCGTCGTAGAAGCGCTCGCCCTCCTTGTTGACCATGACGCTCAGGGGCACGCAGTCCACGCGGGTCACGATGCCGCCGTCGAACTTGGGCGAACGCGCGTCGATGGGTACCATATGGCCCTGGGATGGATCTCCAACGGTTTCGGCGCCCGCATCTATGAGCATCTTGAACACCGTGCCCTGGGCGTAGGGAGTGCCACGGATCAGGAAATTTCCCACCGCCTCGCCCCAGGACTCCTTGAGCAGCTCCAGGTTGGACTGGAAGCCGCCGGCGGCCACGATGACCGTATCGGCCGTGACCTGCATGGTGCTGCCGTCGGGGTTGGTCACGGTGGCTGACTTGAACTCGCCGTTCTTCAGATCCATGTCCGTTACCTCGGCCTCGTACCTGAAGCGCACGCCCAGCTTCTCGGCAAAGGCGTACAGGGCGTTGAGCATGGCCTTGCCACCTCCAAGGAACCAGCCGTTGGTGCGGGCCGTGTGCAGTACGCCGGTCAGCGCGCCCTGAAAGCGGACCCCCCGCTCCATCATCCAGTGAACACATTCCTCGGACTCGTGGATGGTTTTGCGCGCCAGTTCCTCTTCAGCCACGCCGCCCGTGGCCTTGATGTAGTCGTTCCAGTATTCCTCTTCCGGGTACGCACCTGTGTAGGGCTCGTACACTGACTCGTGCATCATGCGCATGTTGCGCGTGTGCCGGCTGTTGCCGCCCCTGGATTTTTTCGGGGCGCACTCCAGCACAAGCACGTCCGCGCCGTTCTCGCGGGCGCTGATAGCCGCGCACAGGGCCGCGTTGCCGCCCCCTATGACCAAGACCTGGCAGTGGTCCGCTGTTGGCTTATTCATGGTAGTCTCCTGGCCGTGTTTATATAAGATGACATTGGCTGAAGGGCAGCCGGTCTACGACTCCGTGACCGTTCCGGCATCGAACCGTTTGCCCAGGCCGTTCAGTGTCTCGATCATGTCCGGCGGAAGCCCGATGCCCTCGGCCTTGACTTTGGCCGCCTTCTCGGCCTCGATCTCGCCGGGGTACGTGACTCTGCCCCCTTCAACGGGGGGCAGGCCCTTTAGCCTCTCGGCCACAGCAGCCATGTCGCCAAGGAATGCCTCGGTGCCCGCGAAATTCTCCGGGTTGATGGCGATGAGCAGATGAGCCGTGTCGGCCGGTCCGGAGGTGTCGGAGATGTTTTTGACCTGTCCTGTCAGACAAGAGCCGGTGAGCACGCCGCACAACAGGTCGATCATCAGGGAAAGGCCCGAGCCCTTGGGTCCGGACATGGGGCAGAGGCTGCCCTTGAGGGCCTCGTTGGCGTCCGTGGTGGGGCGGCCCTGGGAATCGACCGCCCAGCCCAGGGGGATTTCCTGCCCCAGGGCGGCGGAGCGCCTGAGTTTGCCACGCGCCACCTCGGAGGTGGCCATGTCCAGCACCATGGGCGGCTTTTCGTCCGGCATGGGCACGGCGATGGCAAGAGGATTCGTGCCCAGCATCCTGGCAGCGGAGTTGAAGGGGAGCATGGTGGCGGACGCATTGGTCATGGCCATGCCCACCATGCGCCGTGCAGTGGCCCGCTCCACGTAATAGGCGGCCACGCCGAAATGGTTGGAGGACTTCACACCCACGGCACCCACGCCCATGTCGGCGGCCATGTCCAGGGCAAGATCCATGGCCTTGACCCCGGCCACCTGCCCCAAGCCGTTCTGCGCGTCCACCATGGCGCAGGCCGGGGTCTTTTTGACCACGGGCATTTCGGCGTCAAGGTTGATGACTCCGGCGTCCACGCGGCCGACATAGTTCGCCAGCCGGGCCGTACCATGCGAGGCCACTCCGCGCAGATCGGCGTGGATCATGGACTCGGACACGATGGCGGCCTGATCGGGCCGCACACCGACGCACACCAGCACCTTGGCGCAGAAGGCCTGAAGCCGATCGACCGGCACGAATTGCTTGATGTTCTGCATAATGCTCCTCTTCCTCGGTTTGGGAACGTTCAGAATCAGGACCAGGGGCAGGCCGCACGTTGCTCCGCCTTTTTAAGCGTCGGGGGTCCCGAGGAAAGCTGTCATCTGCCGCACGTCAATGTTGTCCAAGTCAAGAATGGCGTGCCGCAGCATGGCTGCCTGCTTCTCGGTGTAGATTCGGAGGGCGTTGGACGTGTACTTGTCCAGAAATTCCTCGTCACTCAGGGGATTCTCGGGCTCGCCCTTGGGGTAGGCGATCTCGCGCTCGAACCGCTCGCCTCTGGCCACCACAGTGACGTTCGCCTCGCGCCTCGCGGGGTAGTGGACGTCGCGGGCGGGATTGACCCGGATGGAGACCTTTTCTGCTATGGAGCGCACCCGGGGATCCGAGATGCGGCTGTCGGTATATGCTGTCGGGCCTGTCTCGCCAAAGACCAGGTACAGGCCGAGGGTCACGGGCATGCTGAACTTGGCGGCCAGTTCCGAGCCCGCGGCCGCCACGTGGCCGGTGAGCCTATTGGCGATGAGGTAAGTGTCCACCACGATGGATTCGATCTCATCCGGATCCAGGTTCTCCCTGGCCATGATCTCGGCCATGGCGTCCAGGGGCGGGTGAATGTGTCTGCAGGCCGCGTGCTTCTTGAAATAGACCGAGGAGATGGAGAAACGTTCGCCCAGCCCCTCGCATATGGACCGGATGTCGCATTCCTTGCCGGCCAGAGCCCTGAAGAATCCTTTTTCCCCCTCGAACACGAGCACAGGGCCGTCGGCTCCATTCTGGGCCATGAGCGCCGCCAGGACACCGGCCTGTGATGTCTTGCCCACCTGGAAGGACTTGCCCGTTTCGCCGCTGGTCAGGGCCTCCAGCAGTCCGGCGCTCTGGAGTCCGGCCAGGGACAGGGCGTTCTCGGTCTGCTCCACGGTGAGGCCCAGCAGTTTGGCCGCCGCCGCGGCCGAGGCGAAGACGCCTATGACTGAGGTGGTGTGATAGCCGCGCATGAGCAGGTCGGGATTGGCCGTGGTGCCGAGGCGGATGAACATCTCGTAGCCGATGATGATGGCTTCCATGAGTTGGCGGCCGTTGAGGCCCAGTTGCTCGGCCAGGGCGACGGCAGGGGGAATGGTCACGGTGCCCGGATGGCCGTTGGCGAATCTGTGGCCGTCGTCCATGTCGATGGCATGGGCCTGGACCGCGTTGGCCAGGGCGGCCGTGGCCACGGGCAGCTTGCGCCCAGCGCCCCACAGCGTGGCTCCGTCCTCGTCCGGTACCTGGGTGAACACCTCCCGCATGATGTTCGAGGCCTTCTGTTTCACCCCGGCCAGGGCGACGCCCACCATGTCGAGCACGCAGCGCTTGGCCTGCAGAATGTCATTGTCCGAGAACTGGTTGAAGCTTGTGGTGCATATGAATTCAGCTAGGTACCGGCGGAGCGTGAGGTCAGTTTTCATGGCTTCCCCAGGGCAAATGTTGTGTCCGGTGGACTTGGGAACAGCATCCGCTGTGCATTTGTATACACATCTATACAAGCATACTTCCTCCGTCAACGTTTAATTCACAAACGTGAGTTATTTAGTTTCAAGGCGACAAAAATGTCGGCTACACATTGAGACATCGCATGTTTTTCTTGAAAGCCGATTGCTCCCCGTGATCCCGTGATCATCAGGCAAAGGAAAATGGGCGAATCAGCATAGTCGAGGGCGTTCCATAACCGCGGCCAGCCCCTTGGTCATGGTGAATGGCGCGCTGACAACCGCAGGGCAATAGGCATGAGAAGGCTGGGTGGCGCGGGTTCCCGCCGACGCTGGACCTTCGACAGAATGTGGTATGGGTGCGTGCTGTGTTCACAAGAGGAGCAGGCAATGTTTTTCGCTCGTGGAGAGGATGGCGAGGTCATTTCCGTGGATGGGCAAGGTGCTCTGCGAGTTGTGTGAGGAGATTGAGGATAGTGCATGCTCGGGGTGACATCGATGAGCCAGTCTGGTTGGCGCCTGGGACTGGGTGGGAGGCCCCCTTGTATGTTGTTGGGATCAGATTTCGGCTGCTTGCACTCCCTGCCTGGCAACATTTATCTGACCTGATAAAATGCGGTTCTGCCGTAAGCTCTGAACATGTTCCCGAGGGTAGTGACAAAGGGATGTTCACCCGGCTCCCTTTTTCAAGACGTTGAGAACGCGAGCCAATTTTCAGCGTTCCTTCTCCGCCTCTACCTCTTGTCAACGTTATCAACTGCCTTGAGAGCATGACCCTGCGCCAGATTCTGGCGCATCCGCGTCTCAAAAGAGCGGATTGGGCACAGATTTTCGGTCTTCGTGCGAATCGATTGCCAGTAATTGGGAAATTTTATGATGGGTTTTTTGCAAAGATGTGAAAAGTCGATTGACCAGCGCTTTGCCTTGGTATACCACTGGTATACAGTTAGAGGGCAATCAGTGCGCCCCGGAGAAAAGTCTTGTGGACAAGATGTTGGGATTCGGACCGAACTCATTAGCAGGCCAATACGGCTCATTATGACAGGCAATTATTCAATCCTCGGCCTTTAGAGATGCGGGGCGGCGCTGGGAGCGCCTCTCAGCATCCCGGGCATGAAACAGAATCAGGCAGGTGAAAGATGGAAATACTGATGCGGGGCAAGTACGTCATCACGGACGTGGAAGCCAAGGAAAACGGGATATTGGAAAATGGGGCGGTATACGTCCGCGACGGGCTCATCAAGGAAGTAGGGGATTTCGACGCACTGAAGGAAAAGCACCTCGGGGTGGAAATCAAGGGAAACGGCCGTCAGTTGCTGATGCCCGGACTGGCGGATGGCCACAGCCATGGTTATGGCCTGAGCCTGATCCAGCGCGGCGTCCCCATGGATTATCTCGAGAACGGCATGTTGGATTGGGCCTTCCTGGTCAACGTGGACCCCGAGGTGAGCGCGCAGATGAGCGCGTTACGCCATTTGCGCAGCGGCTGTACCACCATGCACCACAACAACTGGGGCGCGGATGACGAACCTCTGGAAAATATGGAAACAACCCTCAAGTCCTATAAGACAACGGGCATCCGTTTGGCCTATTCTCCGGGGGGGCGTGACCTGAGCAGGCTGGCCCTGGACGAGGAGGGCTTTTTCCAGACCCTGCCCCCGGAGTTGCGGGAGTTCGCCAGGCCAGGTCTCGAATATGACCGCGAGGCCTTCATCCAGGGGTACATGGACAAGTTCGAGCACCTGCACAAAACATACGACGGCGGCCTCGTGCGCATCATCTTCGGCCCCAGCTGGGCCATGGGTGCCACCGACGCCTTTCTGAAACAGGTGAAGGCCCGGGCCGATGAGCTGGGCAAGCTCCCCATACATATGCACACCCTTCAGACCCCTGTGCAGAAACAGTACGGGTTCAGGAAATACGGCAAATCCCTTGTGGCGCACCTGGACGACCTCGGCCTGGTGGACGAGAACCTCGTCCTGGGGCACGCCACATTTGTCACGGAGGCGGATATCGAACTCCTGGCGAGCAAGGGCGCCTCGGTCACGCATCACGCCAGCTGCAACCTGGCCATCCGCAACGGCATCGCCCCTGTCTATTACATGCTGCAGGCCGGGGTGAACGTTGGCATGGGCCTCGACGACAAGGGGATCAACGACGACGAGGACGCCATCATGGAGATGCGCCTCATCCATCGTCTGCACCGGGTTTCCGGCTTTGATCTGAACGGGACCCCGGCCCTGGACGCCTTTGACATCCTCAAGATAGGCACCATCAACACCGCCAGGGTGTGCGGCTATGCCGGAGAAGTGGGGGCGCTCAAGCCGGGCATGCAGGCGGACGCCATCCTCGTGGACCTGGAGGAGGCCATGGCGGATCCCTGGATGTCCCCGGATCTGAGTGTTGCGGAAGTGTTCATCCACAGGTGCAAGGGCATTCACGTCAACACGGTGATGGTGGGCGGTGATATCCTCATGGAAGACCGCCGGTTCACAACCATAGACGTGGAGGCGCTCTACAGGGAGGTCGCCAAGCAGGCGGCCAAGGGCATCGGCCAGGAGCAGCGCGCCTTTGCCGAGGCCCTGCAGCGGCTCAAGCCCTACTACCATCAGTGGTACAAGGGGTGGGAGGACATGGAGTACAAGCCCTTCTACATCATGAACAGCCGCATATGACCGATCACCGGCAATTTCCGCCGCGACGGGCCGCTTCCAGACGGGTTGTCGCGGTGGGTCGGAGCAGAAGCATTTGAGCTTTGAAAATGGAAGATGCGATGTAAGGATTGTCCTGGAATCCTTTCCGCAAAATGCTTGCGGCCGGCTTTGTCCGCCGTTGAGCGAGTATTTCAAACGTACAACCGCGCCATGCCCGCTATGACCTGTTCGCTGTGCGTCTCCGTCATTGGCTGCACGAATGTATTCGTTACGAGTGGTAGCGAGAGTTGTATATTTTCAAATATGGCAAAAATATTGTTTCTTCTTTGTTGATTTTGCAAAGGCGTCAGTTAAAGGTTGACTGTATGGTATACCACTGGTATACAAAGGCCAGTGTATGGGAGGCTTCAGTTGGAGCTGCTTAACCAATTCCGCGCTGCCGCATCAGGCCGCTCGGGTGCAAACAAACCCCTTGGATGGCATGCATGACCTCGGAAACGCTCCTACACGCGGAGAACCTCACAAAACGATTCGGCGGCATTCAGGCCGTCAGCCAATACGGCATTTCCCTGAGACCCGGGGAAATCAAGGGGCTCATCGGCCCCAACGGCGCCGGCAAGACCACCATCTTCAACCTGCTCTCCGGCGTCTTGCGTCCCAACACGGGATCCATCACCTTTGATGGCCGCGACGCGGTCAAGGCACGCCCCAACCGCATGGCATCCTGGGGGCTGAGCCGCACCTTTCAGAACATTCGCCTGTTCATGGACATGAGCGTGCTGCAGAACGTTCTGGTGGGATTTCATTGCCGTCACGGAAAAGGGCTGTTCGCCACGCTGCTGCACCTGCCCGGGTATGGCCGCGCGGAGCGCAAGATGCACGCCAAGGCTCTGGAGATCCTCGACATCTTCGACCTGCGCAAGCTCGCTGACGAGCCCGCCTCGATCCTCTCCTACGGAGACCAGCGCCGTCTGGAGATCGCCCGGGCTCTGGCCACTGATCCCAAGGCGTTGCTTCTGGACGAACCCGCCGCCGGAATGAACCCCCAGGAATCCGACAATCTGCTGGAAACCATCGCCATGCTGCAGCGGGAGCTGGGCCTCGCCATCCTGCTGGTGGAGCACGACATGAGCGTGGTCATGCGCGTCTGTCAGTCCATCCAGGTGCTGGTCAACGGCCAACTTCTGGTAGAGGGGGCGCCCCAGGAAATACAGAACGACACCCGCGTCATCGAGGCCTACCTCGGTACGCCGCGGGAAAAGGCGCATTATGCTGAAGCTTGAGAATGTAAACGTCCACAGGGGGCATACCCACGTGCTCAAAGGTGTGGACCTGGAAGTCGGACGCGGCGAGGTGGTCGCGTTCATCGGCGCCAACGGCGCGGGCAAGACCACCACGTTGCGGACCATCTCCGGCCTGTACCGCCCCACAGCGGGGCGCATCACCCTGCGGCCGGAGCCGGACGGCGAGGTGATCGACATCACCAAGCTGCCCGCTGAAAAGATTGTGGCCCTTGGCGTCTCCCACTGCCCCGAGGGCAGGCAGATCTTTTCCCAGCTCACGGTGCGGGAGAACCTGATCGTGGGCGCGTATCTGCGCAAGGACAAGGCCGCTGTGCAGCGGGACCTGGAAGAGGTGGAACGTCAGTTCCCCATCTTGTCGCAACGCGCGGGACAATCCGCGGGCAAGCTCTCCGGAGGGGAGCAGATGATGCTCTCTCTGGGGCGGGCGCTGATGAGCCGCCCCAGCCTGCTCTTGCTGGACGAACCGTCATTGGGGCTGGCGCCCATCATCGTGGAGCAGATTTTCGCCATGCTGGAGGAAATAAACAGACAGGGCACCACCATTCTGCTGGTGGAGCAGAACGCTTCCATGGCCCTGGAACTGGCCTCGCGCGCCTATGTCATCGAAACCGGCCGCACCACGCTCAGCGGCCCCAGCCGGGAGCTGGCGCGTGATCCGCAGGTGGTCGCGGCCTATCTGGGAGGCGCCGCATGAGCGCGTACATCTGGCAACAGGTAGTCAACGGTCTTATCCTCGGGTCCATGTACGCCCTTGTGGCCATCGGCTTTTCCATGATCTACGGCATCGTGCGGCTCATCAACTTTGCCCACGGTGACATCGTCATGATCGGCGCCTTCGTGACCCTGGGCCTTGTGCAAGCCTTTGACGCCTCCATCTGGATGGTTGCCCTGGCCACCCTGGCCACGGGCGGTCTGCTCGGGATAATCATCGAGCGCGCGGCCTTCCGCCCCATGCGGGGGGCGCCGCAGGTCACGGGCTTCATCGCCTCACTGGCCGTATCGGTGATGATTCAGAACCTCGGTGTCCTGCTGCTCACGGCCCAGCCGCGCAACTTCAGCTTTCCCGAATGGTTGCAGGGGCGGTTGCATCTCTGGGGAGCGGGCTTCCGGATTATTGACCTGTGCATCATGCTCTCGGCCCTCGGGCTCATGGCCGGATTGATTTTCGTGGTGCAACGCACCCGCTTCGGCATGGCCATGCGGGCCACCGCCGAAAACCTCGATGTGGCGCGCATGATGGGCATCAACATCAACCGCACCATCATGGGCGCCTTCATGATCGGCAGCGCCCTGGCCGGGGTGGCCGGGCTCATGTGGGGTGGCAAGTTCGGCCAGATCGACCCGCTGCTCGGCTTCATTCCCGGGCTCAAGAGCTTTGTTGCCGCGGTCATCGGCGGTGTGGGCTCCATCCCCGGCGCCATCCTCGGGGGGTATCTGCTGGGTCTGTCCGAGGTGCTGTTCGTGGGATTGTTACCGCCGCAATACGCGCCCTACCGCGACGCGTTCGTATTCGGCGTTCTCATCGTCATCCTGCTGGTCCTGCCCAACGGGTTGCTGGGAAAAAGCGCGGAGGAGCGGGCATGATCATCAACAAACGACTTCTGGCCCTGGGATGCCTGACCGCCGTGCTCGCGGCGTGCATCGCCTTTGCCCAGGGAACCCTTGACGACTATTACCTCTCGATATTCAATTTCGTGGGCATCTCCGTGATCCTGGCCTGCAGCCTGAACATCACCAACGGTTTCACGGGCCTGTTTTCCCTGGGGCATCCGGGGTTCATGGCCATTGGCGGCTATGTGACGGCCATGCTCGTGCTGCCGGTCATGCGCAAGCACATGTTCCTGCCGGACCTGCCCCCTTTCCTGCTGGAGTCGGCCTGGCCCTTTTTTCCGGCCCTCATCATGGGGGGGGTGTGCGCGGCTCTGGCCGCCGTGATCATCGGACTGCCGGTGCTGCGCCTGCGCGGGCACTATCTGGCCGTGGCCACCCTGGGCTTCATCATCATCATTCAGGTGCTGGTCACCAATCTGGACAAATGGACCCGGGGGCCTCTGGGCCTCAACGGTCTGCCCTCGGCCACGAACCTCTGGTGGGTCTGGGGCTGGGTGCTGGTCACGCTCTATGTGAGCTACAAGGTTAAGTTTTCCTCCCTGGGGCGCAGCATGCTGGCCATTCGCGAGAACGAACTGGCCGCCCAGAGCCTGGGCGTGCGCCTGACCTGGACAAAGATCCTGGCCCTGGCTCTGGGCGCGTTCTTCGCCGGAGTGGCCGGGGGGCTGTGGGCGCATCTCATCACCGCCATCACGCCCAAGTCCTTTTCCATCATCATGGCCTTCAATCTGGTGGTCATGGTGGTCATCGGCGGAACAGGCTCCATCACAGGCTGCTTCATGGCGGCCGTGGCCATCACCTCCCTGCGCGAGGTGCTCCGTCCCCTGGAGGAATCATTGGAGTTGTACGGACTCTCGGAGATCATCCTGGCCTTGGGACTGCTCATGGTGCTTATCTACCGTCCCAAGGGCATGTTGGGCAGCCGCGAACCCGATTTTTTGTCATGAAGGCACATCCATTTTCGTATAACCGTAACAATAAATGAGGAGAGCAACATGAAGCGGACCCTGCGACTTTTTTTGGCCGTTGTTCTGGTTCTGGGCCTGGCCACTGGCGCCATGGCCGAAGACACGATCAAGATCGCCGGCCTGTACAACCTGACCGGAGGCATGAGCTCCATTGACGCGCCCGCCCTGAACGGCGCCAAGCTCGCCGCGAAGCTGATCAACGACAAAGGCGGCGTGCTCGGCGGCAAGAAGCTGGAAGTCATCGGCATCGACACCAAGACCGACCAGCAGGCCGCTGCCACCGGCGCCAAGAAGGCCCTGTCCGAGAATGTCATCGCGGGCATAGGCTACGGCGACACCACCTATGTCATGGCCGCCGCGCCCCTGTTCATGGACAAGAAGGTCCCCTTTGTCACCTCCGGCGCCACCCACCCTGAGCTGCCCAAGTGGCTGGGCGAGTACTTCTTCATGGTGCCCTTTGGCGATGACGACCAGTCCTTTGCCATCGCGGACTACACCTTTGACAAGCTTGGCGCCAAAAAGGTGGCCGTGTGGACCGACAACTCCATGGACTTCACCAAGGCCCTGTCCAAGTTCTTCATTCAGCGTATGAAGGAACGCGGCGCCGAGATCGTTCTGGAAGACTTCTTCATGTGCGGCGACAAGGACTTCTCCGCCCAGATCGCCCGCCTGCAGAACGCCGATCCCAAGCCTGACGCCGTGTTCATCTCCGCCATTCCCAACGAGGCCGGCCTGACCGTCAAGCAGATCCGCGAAGCAGGCCTGAACCTGCCCATCGTGTCCGGCGACGGCTTCGACACCGAACTGGTGACCTCTGTTCCCGGTCCCAAGCTGGCCAACGACGTCTACTTTTCCACCCATACCTACCGTGGCGACGACCGCCAGCTCGTGAAGGACTTCATTGCCGCCTACAATGCCGAATACGGCCGCGATCCCGAGAACGCTTTCGCCGCCCTGGGTTACGACGCCGTGGCCCTGATCGGCGACGCCATCGAGCGTGCCGGCTCCGCCGACACCGCCGCTCTGCAGAAGGCCCTGCGCGCCACCCGAGAATTCGACGGCGTCACCGGCAAGATCGCCTACACCCGCCCCAGCGGTGTACCGGCCAAGGCCGTGTCCGTCATCAGCGTGAAGGACGGAAAGTACAACGTGGAAAAGATCTGGACTCCGGCGCAGTAGCATAAGCGCTTCTTGTAACGCCCCGGCTCCTTTGCTCCACAATTGGAGTGGAGGAGCCGGTTTCCCCCGCAACAAGGAAGATAGACATGAGCAGCTACAAGCTTCAGGAACTCACCCAGTACAGCTATGTGGAGAAAAAGGCGGACAAGGCCATTCTGGCCATCGGCTCCACCGAGTGTCATGGCGAGCACATGCCCTTTGGCACGGACACCTTTGTCAGCTACGACATCGCCTGCAGCGTTGCCGAGAACCTGGAAAAAACCATCGTGGTGCCGCCCCTGTGGTATGGTATGTCCCAGCACTATCAGCACCACCCCATGTGCATCACCCTGAGCAATGATACCTTGATCCGGGTCATCAAGGAGGTTATGGAGTCCCTCGTCCATTGGGGCATCAAGAAAATCGTGGTCATCAACGGGCATGACGGCAACATCGCGCCCATCGAGATCGCTTCCCGCGACATCAAGGTAAAGTATCCGGACCTGGGCCTCGCCGTGCTGGACGCCTGGTGGGTCACGGCCGGCGCCCTCATCCCTCCGGACACTTTCGAGGTCTGGGACGGTCTGGGCCACGGCGGCGAGGGCGAGGCTTCCATCGGCTTGGCCATGTTCCCGGAGCTGATGGACATGGACCGGGCCAAGGGCATGATCCCGGAGATGGACCCGCACGTGAAGCTGATCTGGAATTTCGAGGAACTGACCGACTATGGCGCGTCCGGCGATCCCACCAAGGCCACGGCCGAGAAGGGGCGGATCATGAAGGACGTCCTGGTGAAATACGTCACCGAATTCATCCAGCGCATGGACGCGCAAGGATGGAGGTATGTCAAAAAATAACGCCAAACCGGGCACTCTTGGCCGCGATGTCGTCGTCTTCAGTACCGGCGGCACCATCAGCATGCACGCCGGGCCCGACGGCGGCGTCGCGCCGGATCACGGCTTTGTGAGCATCTCCGGGCAGGTGGGGAAGTATCTCAAGGACACCCCGCTCCGTTTCGTGGATTGGGCCGACGCGCCCAGCCCGCACATGACGCCGCGGCTCATGTGGAAGCTGGCCATGGACGTGCAGGCCGCGCTGGAGGACGATTCCGTGTGCGGCGCCGTGGTGCTCCACGGCACGGATGTCATGGAGGAGACCGCGTACCTGCTCGATTTGACCGTGAAAAGCGACAAGCCCGTGGTATTCACCGGCTCCATGCGCTCCATGGACGAACTGGGCTACGACGGGCTGCGCAACCTTGTTCTGGCGGTGAAGTGCTGCCTGAAATCGCCTCCGGGTGTGGGCACGGTGCTTCAGATGTCGGACAGGCTCTATGCCGCCGCCGAGGTCATCAAGGTGCACTCCACGGCCATCGGCGCATTTGACTCGCCGGGCTTCGGACCCATCGGCGCGGTGACCGGAGACGTGCTGCAGATGGAGCGCTGGCCGGTGCGGGGGCGTGTGTTCACCCCCGAGGAGCCGGTGTTCGACGTGGATCTGGTCACCCTGTGCCCGGGCATGGACGCCCGGCACATCGAATGCTCCATGGAACGGGGCGCTGTGGGCCTCGTGGTGGAGGGATTCGGGGCGGGCAATGTGCCTCCCTCGGTGGTGGACACCCTGCACAACCTGGTGCGGGACGGCGTGCCCATCGTGCTGACCTCGCGCTGCATACAGGGTGGCGTGTGGCCGATTTATGGTTATCGTGGAGGCGCGGCCGGACTGCAACGGCACGGCCTTATCCTGGGCGGCGGCCTGCCCGGGCAAAAAGCGCGCATCAAGCTTATGGTCGCCCTGGGTGAAACCAGGGACATGAACGCGGTCCGCGCAGCCTTTGAAAGGAGTACGCGTTGAGCCATAAGTCGTTCGAATTGTTGCATGAGATAACTCCAAAGGAACGCGCCTACGAGCGCCTCAAGGAGTTGATCATCTATTCCGAGCTCAAGCCCGGAGCGGCTCTGCCGGAGAGGGAGCTGGCCGAGCGATTCGGCATCAGCCGCACCCCGTTGCGGGAGATTTTGCAGCGGCTGGCGTACCAGCGTCTCATCGAGATACGCCCCCGCCAAGGCATATACGTGGCTCCCATCGATTTTTTGACCATCAAGACCATTTTCGAGACCAGGCTGCCTTTGGAGCGGACCGCCGCGGCCCTTGCCGCCATGCGTGCCTCGGACAGTGAAATCGATCACCTGGGCGCCCTGGTTGAGGAGATGCGGCAGGCCCGCGAGGCCGGGGACCTCAAGACCGTGATCATGCTGGACGGGCGCTACCATGTGTTTCTCAGCAAGACCGCGCGCAATCAGGTCATGGAGGATATCCTGGAGGACTTGCACAACGTGTGTCTGCGGTTCTGGTGCGTCAACGCGCAAAAGGACGCGGGATACGACGTTGTGGATGAGCTGGAGCGGGTGACCGACGCACTCAGAAAGCGCGACCCCGCCCTGGCGGCAAACATGATCGGCGAGCACGTCTGGTCCTTTCTCCTGCTCTTTGACGAGGAATCGGCCAGGACGCTGCAAGGTCTCGCCACCGGGCACGACATGAACCGGACCGGCAAGAAATAACAAGCAATTATCCCTGCCTAAAAAGGATGGCGAAGTGAAAAGGACACGCATAGCGGACGCTTTGACGGCCGAAGGCCCCATGGACGAGCTGCTGGTAAAGGGCTGGGTGCGCACCAAGCGCGACTCCAAGGAGTTCTCCTTTCTGGAGCTCAATGACGGTTCCTGCCTGAAAAACGTGCAGGTTGTGGTGGACGCGCATGTCGCCTCGTCCGAGGATCTCAGGGACGTGACCACCGGCGCGGCCGTGACCGTGTCCGGGAAGCTGGTTGAATCCCCGGGCAAGGGACAGCGGTGGGAGATCCAGGCGGCATTCGTGGAACTTCTTGGAGCTGCCGATCCGGAATCCTACCCGCTGCAGAAGAAGCGCCACTCCGATGAATTCCTGCGCAGCATCGCCCACCTGCGGCCCCGCACGAACAAGTTCGGCGCCATGTTCCGCATTCGCAGCGAAGCCGCTTTCAGCGCCCACGAGTTCTTCCGCTCCATCGGCTTCTACCATCTGCACGCCCCCATTCTCACTGGGTCGGACTGCGAAGGGGCGGGGGAGATGTTCAGGGTAACGGCCCTGGATATCCATGAGCTCCGCACCAAGGAGCGGCCGTTTGACGAGGACTTTTTCGGCCGCGAGGCGAACCTGACCGTTTCCGGCCAGCTGGAGGCCGAACTTTTCGCCCATGCCCTGTACGGTGTGTACACCTTCGGCCCCACCTTTCGGGCCGAGAACTCCAATACGCCCCGCCACGCGGCGGAGTTCTGGATGATCGAGCCCGAGGCGGCGTTCCATACCCTCGAGGACAACATGGATTTGGCCGAGAACATGGTCAAGCACATGACCCGCCACGTGGTGGAGCAGTGCGGAGATGACCTGGAGCTCTTCACCAAATGGGTGGACAAGACCCTGGCCCACGACCTGGAGGTCATACTGGACAAGCCCTTTGAGCGCATCACCTACACCGAGGCGGTCGCGATCCTGGAAAAGTCCGGGGAGACCTTCGAATACCCGGTGTCCTGGGGCATTGACCTGCAGACCGAACACGAGCGCTTTCTGGCCGAGAAGCACTTCAAAAAGCCCGTGTTCGTGTACGATTACCCCAAGGAAATCAAGGCGTTCTACATGCGCCTCAATGACGACGGCAAAACCGTGGGCGCCATGGACCTGCTGGTGCCCCGGGTGGGCGAACTGGTGGGCGGATCGGCCCGCGAGGAGCGTCTGGACGTGCTTGTCGACCTCATGGAGGAGCGGGGCCTGGATACCGCCCCTTACTGGTGGTACCTGGACATGCGCCGCTACGGGGCCACGCCGCACGCCGGATTTGGCCTGGGGTTCGAGCGGTTTCTCATGATGATCACCGGTGTGACAAACATCCGCGACGTAATCCCATTTCCGCGCACGCCGCAGCACCTGGAGTTCTAAGCGCGGCTCGAATCAGCGGAAAAGGCGAAGTTGCGGGGTGAGAAGGTGATTATCGATCCCTTCCGCACCGGCGACTGGAGATAAATCCCTCCGGGGGCGCCATGATATCACAGGCGGTCGGTACATTGTACCGGCCGCCTTCTCGTATTTGGTGCGCCCGGCAGGGCGCGTGGTGCGTGAGCACCATCCGGGCAGGTGTGGTGCCTGCCTGGTGACTTGGAGGTGAAAGTCCTCCGCAGGCCCGACAAGGGGAACTGCTAGCCGGACGGCAAGGGTGTCCATCGCGAGATGGAATCCGAAGGAAGCCGCGGGCAAAATGCTGACCCGACGAGCAGAAATCGCATACGAGGCGGTCATGCCGGGTGAGGAGGCCAATATCTTCAAAGCCCGATACTTGTACGGAAAGCATGGACGTATATGCGGCGGGTATAAGCGGGAAGGTCGCGCGCATTACCCGGGGAGGTCTGTTCGGCTGCCATGCGCTATCGGCACGGCAACGTGTCGAGATGGGCGAACAGAAGTCCGCCGAGGCCATAGTAGTCGACCTAACCACCCGACGAAGGGCCAAACCTGCCAAGCGAGGCATGAACACTGTCTTCTGTTTGGATTGAGCAGATGCCCGTAAGGGGCCTTAAAGCTGGAAGTAACGGACGGAATCCGTGAGGTAGGGCTGGGTGCTTATAGGACGGTAGACATTTAGGACAACGAGCCGAATAGGCAGGAACCGCCGTGGTACGGAACCGTATGTCCGGTGGTGTGGGAGGACGGGGGGCGCGAGCCCCCCTCCTACCCGATATAATTTTATAATGCTTTCCCGGAGGACCAAGCCGATGTTCGGGGAAGACCGTGGCAGGGTTCCAGAGCCGGGAGGGAGCGTCCGACTACCATCAGGCCTGGAACTGTGCGATCTCCTCCAACACCTGGGCCGTGGTGCGTTGGCGGCAGTACCCCTTGATTTCCCGCAGAGAGTGTTCGTGGCGCTCCAGGGTGTATGTGGTGCAGGCGTCGGTGACCAGGGTGACCAGATACCCGAGGTCGCAGGCGTCGCGCACGGCCGACTCCACGCACTGGTCGGTGATGACGCCCGAGATGACGAGCTGCCGCACGCCCAGGTTGCGCAGGATATAGTCGATGTGCGTGGAGATGAACACGCTGGACGAGCTCTTTGGCAGCCAGATCTCATTATCCGAAGGGGCGATGGCGTCCAGTACCCGCCCGTCCCAGGAGCCCTTGGGCACGTTGAAGCCCGTGATCTTGTAGTCCAGGCTCCTGTCCCGACCGTCCTTGGTCAGGCTCTCGATGGTGGTGTACAGCACCTCCATGGCCTTTTCCCGAAACGCGTTCTGCAGCCGCCGCATGTTGGGGATGACCGTGGACTCCAGCATCTCGAAGTAATAGCCGCATTTTTCTTCCAGCTCGGCTGGTGAAAAATCCGTGAACTCCCCGCCGTCGCGCCGGCAGCAGAAGTTCTGCACATCGATGAACAGCAGGCCGGACTGGTGTTGCTCGAGCGCGATTTCACGGCTTCGTGTATCGAGAAAAGACATGGCTTTCTCCTCGTATGTGATGATTGGCTGCGTCGTTATAACTCAATGTCGAGATGTTGGAAAATGTAGGCAAGGAACCGGGCCATGATGCGGGCACCCTGGGTGTCGGAAATGTGGTCGTTGCGGATTTCCAGAAGCACATGGGGAAGGCTTCGCCCCTCTCCGTGCACAGGGATCGTGTAATCCGAGGAGTCACAGATGTTGTAGGGCTCGTTGTACTCCACTGTATAGGGGCTTTGGGAGCGCACGATGGCGTCGTGCACCGAGGCGGCGAGCCTCTGGTCCCTGTTGTACAGGACGCCGATGGCCCATGGTCGCGGCGCGGAGGAGGCCATGAGCTGGGGGGTGAAGGAGTGCAGTGACAGGAGCGCCCTCGTCCTGCCCGAGGGGATGTTGGCGTCGAGCAGCGTGGAAATGACATCATGGTAGGGCTGAAAGATCTCCCTGACCCTGGCCGCGCGCTCGTCCGACGAGAGGTCGGCGTTGGACGGAATGGTGACGCCGTCGCTGACAAGGGGGATGGAGTCGCGGGAAGAGGGGGGGCGGTTGCAGTCGATGAGCAGGCGCGAATAGCGTTGCATGACCAGGGGCGCGCCCAGGGCGTCGGACAGGAATCGCGCGGTCTCGGCCGCGCCGATGTCCCAGGCGATGTGCATGCCCATCCGTTCCTGATCCAGCCCCAGTGAGCCGAGTTTCCGGGGCAGGGCGTTTCCGGCGTGCTCGCAGGTGATCAGCAGCGGTGAGGCTCCGTCGGGGTTGTGGACCATGACCGGGGCGGGCTCGTCATGGTCGAGCAAAGTACGGGAATCAACAAGGCTCATGCGGTATCTCCAGGGCGTGCGAAGAGCGCGGCACGGGTTACACCTTGTCCTTGCCGATGGACTTGGCAGGGATGAGGCCGTTGGGCCGCCACAAGAGCACCAGAATCACCACTCCCAGGGCCAGGGAGTCCTTGAAGGGCTGCAGGTTGTCGGGCAGATAGGCCGTGAAGAAAATTTCGATGAATCCAAGGGTGAATCCCCCGGCAACCGCACCGGTCAGGCTGCCGAGCCCGCCGAGGATGGCCGTGATAAAGGCCTTGAGCACGGGGATGAAGCCCATGAGAGGATCCACCGAGGCGCGTTGCGATACCCACAAAACACCGGCCACGCCCGCCATGAGCCCGGAAATGGCAAAGGCTCCGGAGATGACCGCGTTGGCGCGAACGCCCATGAGCCGGGCAATGGGAAAATCCACAGCCGCCGCCCGCATGGCGATGCCCACGGGAGTCTTTTTCAGGAAGATGTTGAGCAGCAGCAGCATGGTGATGGAGATGCTGATGGCCATGATCTGGTTCACGCCGATGATCAGGTTGCCGAAGGACACGGACTGGGCCAGAAAATCTGGAAGCAGCACCGGCTGGGGGCGTTTGGAGATGAGGTTCTGAAACAGGGTCTGCAGGACAATGGCCACCGCAAAGCTGGTGACCAGCATGGTCTCGCCGCTGGCGTTGCGTACGGGGCGGAAGGCCAGGCGTTCCATGGCCATGGCCGCGAACATTGTCCCTGCAATGGCAAGGGGCGCGGCCAGAAAGAACGGCAGATGAGCGAGGCCGCAGTACATGAGAATGTACCCGGTGATGGTCATCAGCTCGCCGTGGGCGAAGTTGATCATGCCCATGACCGAAAAGATGATGGCCAGCCCCAGCGCGAGCAGGGCGTACGTACCGCCCAGGGCCAGCGCGTTGACTGTTTGCTGCAGAAAAAATTCCATGTGTTACCCCTGCTCCTCTGCGCCCAGATACGCCTGTTCAACCAGATGGGACTCCGCCAGTTCCCCGGCTGTGCCCCGACCGATGATTTCTCCGCTGGACATGACGTAGCCCCGGTCCGCGATCTCCAGGGACATGGCAGCGTTCTGCTCCACCAGCAGGATCGTGGTGGACGCCTTGCGGATCTCCGCGATGAGGTCGAAGATCGTCTCCATCACTTGCGGGGCCAGGCCCAGCGAAGGCTCGTCCAGCAATAACAACTTGGGCGACGACATCATGGACCTGGCGATGGACAGTTGCTGCTGCTGCCCCCCGGACAGGGTGCCCGCCAGCTGGCGGCGGCGCTCCTTCAAAATGGGGAACAGCTCGTACAGCCAGGCCAGCCGGTCCGTGAACTCCCGGCTCCTGGCCCCCACGGTGAGACCGCCGAGCAGGAGGTTCTCCTCCACGGTCAGGGGGCCGAAAACGCGTCTGCCTTCGGGAGTCAGCGTCACACCCAGGCGGACAAGTTGCTCTGTCGGCAGTTTGGTGATGTCCCGGCCGTTGAAGATCACCCGGCCTTCGTGCTTGGGCGTGAGCCCCACGATGGCGTTCAGCATGGATGACTTGCCGGCGCCGTTGGCGCCCAGCAGCGCGACGATTTCGCCCGCCTCGACCTCCAGGTACACGTCGCGCACGGCCTGAACCGCGCCGTAGTGCACCGTCAATCCCATTACCGATAAAAGCATCTTGTCCACCCGGTGTTGATTCGTTTGTTAGTTCATGCGAGGCGCGGGCACGTTTTCAGGTGTGGGCGAGGGCTGACCGATGAGCTCCCGCTCGCCCCCCTTCACCCTGATCATGCTGACCTGGCGTACGGGCATGCCGTTGGTGCCCTTGTAGGTGATCTTGCTGGTGGCGCCCTGCACGTCCTCCAGGTTGGAGACGGCCTTGCAGATTTTTTCGGAGTCCGTGCTGCCGGCTGCCAGGACACCCGCCTCGATGACCTTGATCAGGTCGTAGCCGATGGCGTTGAACACTGTCTCGGAGTCCTTGCCGTATTTGGTTTTGTATTTGGTGTTGAAGGCCTCCAGGGGGCTGCCGGGTGTGGGGTAGCCCGCGGTGGTGAAAATCACACCCTCGACCGGTTCGCCCAGGGAAAAGGTGGTGGGCGAATCGATGCCGTCGCTGCCGATGACCTGGGCGGTGACACCCGCGGAGCGGAGCTGGCGAATGAAGGCCGGGAAGTCGGGCTCATAGGCGGAGGTCATGATAACGTCGGGTGCGGGGTTCAGGCTCTTGATCTTGGTGACCTCGGCCGAGAAGTCCTGCTGTCCCATGGAGTAGGTGCCCTCACCGGCGACAGCGCCACCCAGCTTCTTGAAGACCTCGCCAAAGTACAGCGGTAGCATGGTGTACTGGCTGTCAGGGGAGTACAGGATGTAGGCGTTCTTGAAGCCCTGCTTGATGGCCCACTCGGCGGAAACAGTGGCCTGTACGGTGTCGCCCGGGAAGTTGGCGAACATGTACTCGCCCCCCATCAGGGGCAGGGTGGGGGACGACGCGCAGGTGGAGAAGGCCGGGACCTTTGCGTCGTTGGCCAGGGCGGCCGCGGCAAAGGATGGGTCGGCATCGCAGGGGGTGACCAGGACGCTTACGCCCTCGTCAATGAGCTCCTGGGCGGCGATGGAGGTCTGGGCCGCGTCGGAGCGGACGTCCTTCTCGATGAGCACTATCTTGGTGTTTCCGCCAATGCCGCCGGCCTCGTTGATTTCGTCGACAGCCAACCGCAGCCCTTCGATGACCGGGCCGTCAAAGGTGGCGAGGCTGCCAGTCTGGGCCGTGGCCACGCCGATTTTGATTTCCTCGGCCCCGGACGTCAAAGGCGCCAAGACCAGGACGAGTAAGGCCAGTACCAGTGTCATGTTGAATTTACAGCGCATCATACCCACTCCTTCTGGTTCGAGTTTGCGGTTGATATATGTTTCGATCGTTGCCAACAGGGGAAGGTGTTACTTTATCCATCTGTATTAATTGATGAAAAGTTGAGGGTCGAAAAATCTCCAACTTGAAGTACGCTAACCCTTGATCCCGGCCTTTTCCCGCGCCTTGCGGCCGAGATAGGCCTCGATGACGGCCGGATCCTTCTGAACCTCGGATGGAGCGCCCTTGGCGATGAGCCTGCCCTCGTTGAGCACGATGACCCGGTCGCAGAGCCGCATGATGAGGGGCAGATCGTGGTCGATGATCAGGATGCCCATGCTGTGGTCGTCCTTGAGGCGGCGCAGGTCCTCCATCAGGTTGTCGGTCTCCTCGCGGTTCATTCCCGCGGCCGGTTCGTCCAGGAACAGGAACCTGGGCTTGAGGGCCAGGGCGCGGGCGATCTCCACGCGGCGTTGCCCCCCGTAGGAGAGAGTGGAGGCGAACACCGTTGCCTGGTCCGTGAGCTTCATGGCCGCGATGGCCGCGTCCGCCACGGCGTATGCCTCTTTTTTGGATACGCCCGGCCAGCGTCTGAGGGCCGCCACGAGGACGTTCTGGCGCACGGTGAGGGAGGAGAACAGGCGAATGTTCTGGAAGGTGCGTCCCACGCCGTGGTTGGCCACGACGTGCGAGGGCCTGCCGGTGAGGTCAATGTCGTTTATGCGTGTTGTCCCGGAACTGGCGGGTAACACCCCGGAGAGCACGTTGAGCAGCGTGGTTTTGCCCGAGCCGTTGGGGCCGATGAGGCCCACGATCTCATCGTCGCGCAGGGTGAAGGCGACGTTGTCCACGGCAACGAGCCCGTCGAAGTGCTTGGATATTCCCTTTGCGCTCAGGGTGGCCACCTCTCCCCCCGCGTTCCTGGGACTGATGGCTCCGGTGTTCTCCAGGTCAAGGGAGGGACCGCGCTCCGGTAGCAGGATCTCGTCCCACTCCCGGCGTCCGAGCAAGCCGCCACTCTTGCGGTACATGACCAGCAGGATGATCAGGCCGATGCCGATCTGGGTCATGCCGAACATCTGCGGCAGCTGTACGCCCATGAACGTCACGCCGCCCTCCAGATGACGCATGGCCTCGGTCACCACCGTGATGAGCACCGCACCGGCCAGGGCTCCGCTCACCGTGCCGATGCCGCCCACAATGAGCATGGCCAGAAGCATGAAGGTGTCGACGAAATAGAATTTTTTTGCGGAAAAGGCGCCCAGGAAATGCCCCAGCAGCACCCCCGCCAGGCCCACGATGCAGGCGCTGAGCACCCAGGCCGCCAGGTTGTGGCGGCGGACATTGACGCCCATGCTGCCGGCCGCAGTGGAGTCGTCCCGCGCGGCCCGGAGCCTGAGCCCCGGAGGGGAGTCGCGGAATATGCGCGCCGCAGCTATGGCGACGATGGCGGCCACCGCGGCCACGAGGATGTCGGTCTCCCTCGGGACCCCGAAAAACGATTGGCTGCCCCGGGTGATGTCACGCGCGCCCACGATCAGGCCATGGACGATGACCAGGAGCGCCAGGGTGGCAATGGTGGCGGTGGAGCCCTCGAGCTTGTAGATTACCAAGCCGACAAGGTAGGCCACCACCGCTATCAGGACGATGGTGATGAGCAGGGCCGGGACGAAGTCGAAATGCGCGGAGCCCAGAAAGCTCGGCAGGTGCGACAACGTCATCTTCTTCATGCTCACGGGGATGGTGAGGATGCCCGAGGCGTATGCGGCCAGCCCCATGAACGAGAGGTGCCCGAAGCTGAGAATCCCGGAGTTTCCCGAGTAGATGCCCATGCCCAGGACAGCGATGAGGTTGATGAAAAATACGACGAGCATCCGCTCGACACCGCCCCCCACGGCACCCGCCACGACCGATGCCACGGCGATAAGGCCGATTAATCCGGCGGTTCCTATCAACGAGCGCGTATACACGTCATCCTCCTTGGAAAAACAGATTCGTCCCAATGTGCGGCCCCATAAAAAAATAACTTTTGAAACAAATCAAGTAAAATTTGCCAAATTGAGAAAAATAGTCCAATATCGAGACACGTCATTCGTCACAATTTTCATATTTGTTATCTTTGACTCTGGAGGTGCAAAAAGGTGATGAGGCTGGACGAACGAATGCGCGAGTTGATGAATTCGCTCACGTCATCGGAGCGGAAGGTGGCGGTGGCGCTGCTGGCCGACTACCCCTTCGCGGGGTTGCTGACCGTGGCGGAGCTGGCCAAGCGCGCCAACGTGAGCAACCAGAGCGTGCTCCGGCTGGCGGCGAAGCTCGAGTTCGATGGCTACGGCGACTTCCAGAAGATGCTGATCAACGAGATCAAGGAAGGCTACCAATCCCCCATCATCCTGCGTGAGACGCGCGGGGACGGCGGCAGGGAGGGCGATTACTTCGCCGGGCTCGCGGAATCCACCATCGCGGCCATCAACGAGACCGTGGCGCTCATCTCCGACGAACAGATAGAGGCAGCGGGGAGGCTGCTGGGAGACCCCCGGCGTGCGGTGTTTTTCCTGGGGGGGCGCATCACCATGACCCTGGCCGAATATTTCCACAAGCACCTGCGGCTCATCCGCCCCAAGACGTATATGATCCCGGCCGCGGCTGAGGAGTGGCCCGACCATCTGCTGCGGATGAAACGTGACGACGTTGTGGTGATGTTCGACTTCAGGCGCTACCAGCCGGATCTGCAGCTCTTTGCCGAGCACGCCGCCCGGGACAGGAAGGCCAAGCTCGTTCTCATCACAGACAAGTGGATCTCCCCCCTGGGGAAGTTCAGCACCCTGATCCTGACCACCATCATCGACGCGGGCACACCCTGGGACACGTCGGTGCCGGCCATGCTGCTCCTGGAGGGGCTGCTCAACAAGGTCGCGGAGTACGACTGGGCGAGCACCAAGCGGCGTCTCGAGGAGTGGGACTCCTTCCGCGTACTGAGGGCCATGCCGCATTTTTCCGAGGACGACGACATCAGCGAGTTCTCGCCTGCAATATAGGCGGAGTGGGAAGTAATTGTTCAGTATTTCAAATGATTAATGTTATGAGGGGGGCGCGAGGGGGAGAACCCTTTGCAAAAGGGTTTCCCCCTCGAAAAAATACTCAAAGGAGTATGAGGATGATTCGTGAGAAGCTTGTCATGATTTGCACTCCGGATTTTTCCGGTCACGTGCGTGGGAAATCGTTTCCCCTCGGCGATCTGGAGCGGCGCAACGGCCGGGGGATAGGCTGGGTCCCCACAAACGTGCAGATTACCGCGTTCAACTCCATCGCCGACTCCCCCTACGGTTCCCTGGGCGACCTCCTGATGGTGGCTGACCCGGCGGCCGAGGTCATGGTGGATTTCGGCGACGACTCCCCAAGCGAGCATTTTTTCCTCGGCGACATCAAGGAGACCGACGGGACAGGATGGGAGTGCTGCGTGCGCGGCCAGCTGAAAAAGGCCATCGAGGCGTTGCAACGGGAGACCGGCCTGGAGCTGCGCTGCGCCTTTGAGCTGGAATTCCAGTTCAAGGACGTTGTCCCGGAAGGGGAGTTCCTGTTCGGCCCCGGTTTCAGCTTGTCCGGTTTCAGAGCCAAGAAAGGCTTTGGCGAGACCTTTATCGCCGCCCTGCGCAAGGCGGGCGTGGAACCCGACTCCTTTCTCCGCGAATGGGGCGACCAGCAGTACGAGGTGACCATGCACCCGCAACCCAGCCTCGTTGCCGCCGACCAGGCGCTGATCATCCGCGAGTTGGCCAGGGCCACGGCTCAGCGCCTGGGCGAGGAGATCACCTTCACGCCCCTGCGTGACCCGGACAGCGCCGGAAACGGCGTGCACATCCACATGAGCCTCGTGGACAAGAGTGGGGCGCCCGTGGCCTACGATCCCGACGGCCCGGGCGGGCTCAGTGATATCGGGGGGCGTTTCGTGGCGGGCATACTGCACCATTTGCCGGACATCGTCGCGCTCACTGCCCCAAGCGTGGTGTCCTACGCCAGGATGACGCCGCACCGCTGGAGCGCGGCCTTCAACAATCTCGGGTACCGCGACCGCGAGGCCTCCATGCGCATCTGCCCCGTGGCTGAGATTCCCGGCGCCGACGTTGCCCGGCAATACAACGTGGAGTTCCGCGCCGCGGACTCCGCGGCCGCGCCGCACCTGCAACTGGCGGCCCTGATCCACGCGGGGTTGGCTGGAATCAGAGAGGGCATGACGCCCCCGCCCCCCAGCGAGGACGACCTGTCCCTGCTGAACACAGAAGAGCTTGCGGCGCGCGGCTTCAGCCGCCTGCCGTCCAGCCTGGACGAGGCCATAAGGCGGATGGAGTCTTCAAAGGCCGTCACGTCCTGGTTCGGGGAGCGTTTTGTGGACGTGTACGCCAGGCACAAGCGCGGGGAGATGGATTCTCTCAAGGACCTGTCGGAAGAGCAGGTCTATGCCCAATACGCCAAGGTTTACTAGAGCATTTTGTCATTGAAAATATCTATTCGGATAAAATGCTCTGGTGGTGTGAAGCGAAGCGGAACAACGCCCGCGAGGTTTCCGTAGTCGGGCTTAGCCCGGCGTCAAGCGGAAACCTCAAGCGCAAAATGCTCTAAGGAAGCAACGCATGATTGCCCGCTGGCATCGTTGCTGTGAAAAAGGCAAACCCCCGGATAACAAAGTCCGAAAGCCGTGTTAAGGATAAAAGGAGATTTCATGACTCGGGACAAGACATACAAGATGGCGACGCAGACAGTGTGGGCTGGCGAGGAGCGCCTTTTCGAGGGGCACGCCACGCAGACCCCCGTGGTGCACAGCGTGGCCTTCGGCTACATGGACATGGAGGAGTGGATGGATGTGGCCCTGGGCAAGAAGACCGGCCACATCTACGGGCGCAATACCAACCCCACGGTGGACGTGTTCGAGGAGAAGGTCCGGGTGCTGGAAGGCGCAGAGGCGGCCACCAGCGCCTCCACTGGCATGGGGATCATCTCCAGCGCGCTTTTCGCCCTGCTGGCCCCGGGCGACCGCGTGGTTTCGGTCAAGGACACCTACGGCGGCACCAACCTTTTGTTCACCAAGTTCCTCCCCCGGCAGAAGGTGGATGTGACCCTGTGCGACACCGTGGACCACGACGCCATCGAGGCCGAGATTGCCAAGGGCTGCAAGGTGCTGTACCTGGAGACGCCCACCAACCCCACCATCAAGATCCTGGACCTGGAGCGGCTGGCCCGGGCGGGAAAAGAGGCGGGGGCCATCGTCATGGTGGACAACACCTTTGCCACGCCCATCAACCAGGCTCCCCTGGCCCTGGGCGCCGACCTGGTGCTGCATAGCGCCACCAAATTTCTGGGGGGGCACGCCGACGCCCTTGGCGGAGTGGTCGCGGGCAAGGCCGAACTCGTCAAAAACATCTACGGTTACCGGGAAATCGCCGGGGCCACGTTGCACCCCATGGCCGCGTACCTTTTGCTGCGCGGCATGAAGACCCTCAAGCTGCGCATCGAGAAACACAACGAGAACGCCATGGAGATCGCCCGATTCCTGGAAGCGCACCCCGGAGTGGAGCGAGTGTACTACCCGGGCCTGGAGTCCCACCTGGGGCACGACATCGCGCGCAGACAGATGCGCGGCTTCGGCGGAATGCTCAGCTTCGTGGTCAAGGGCAACACCTACGAGGCCGCCTGCCGTTGCCTGGCCCGGCTGAAGCTGGCGCGCCGCGCCGCGCATCTCGGCTCGGTGGAGACCATCGCCGGCCCCCCGGCCACCACCAGCCACGTGGAGTGCACGGCCGAGGAGCGCGCTGCCATGGGCATCCCCGAGAGCCTCATCCGCTACTCCGCGGGCATAGAGGACGTGGAGGACCTGAAGGCCGACCTGGCGCAGGCCCTGGACTAGAGTTTTAGGAATATGGTTATTGCCTTGGCTCCGTAAGACTTGCCGGGGGGAAACCTTTCTGAAGAAAGGTTCTCCCCCCGGACCCCTCTTCCAAAGACTTACAAATAAAAATTATTATTATATATCAAAAAGTTCTGGAAAGGGAGCCCAAGGGGAAAATCTCTTTCAAGAGGTTCTTCCCTCGTAAAGCCATTTGTTCGATTTTTTCCATGTTGCGGAGCAAAGGCAATAGCCACGTTTAAGGAAACGCTGCCTAATTGCCCTTTGGCTTTGTTGCCGCGAAATGCTCGCGTGTGATGTCCCGGAATTGTATCGATATTCGGGCAATGCGATTCAGGGAGAACTGCTTCGCCTAAAGACAGAAAGTCTCCCATCCTTTTGAGGGCGAAATACTACAGGCTGTCGGAGCCAGCTCCGGCCGCCTGTTCTTTTCGGAGGAATCGTACATCTCTTGTCCTTCTCTTGTAGAACATTCCGTGGGATCAGCACATTGCACCGTGGCTATCGGCCTGGCTCCGTAGGGTGTGGATCGTGATTTCCGGTCGGCAGTTGAAACGCACCACCAGGCCGGATGCGCCAGTGCCCCGCGAGGTATACCCCTGCATGGCGTTGTGCGACCATGGGCCAGAAACGTACCTGCGTGGGCAGGGGGCGTTCGTGATGACCGGGAAGCCGCCAGGCAGACAGATCTGTCCGCCATGGGTGTGCCCGCAGAGCATGTAGTCCACTCTGGCGGCCTCGGCCTCGGCGTAGTACTCCGGGGAGTGGCAGAGCAGCACGGTGCACGCGCCCCCATTGGAACCCAGGGCGCGGTCCAGGTCGGCCGTGCCGTAGAAATGCGGGTCGTCCACTCCTGCCAGACAGAGGTTGGAGCCGTTTATTGCAATGATCTCGGACTCGTTCAGAAGGACGCGGATGCCCATATGTTCGAGGCCGGGCACCATTTCGAGGAAGTCATGATTGCCCAGGATGGCGAAGACACCGTGGGCGCAGTCCAGGACAGGCCTGAGCCGTCTCAGGCCCTCCAGGCAGGGTTTGTAGATGTCGTGGGTAAGAAAGCGGTAGTCCCCGGTCAGCACGCAGAGGTCGAACTCCAGCTGTGAAACGGTTTCATAAAGCCTTGCGCCTCCGTCCGGAACCGCGTCGAAGTGCATGTCCGAGAGTTGGAGTATCCTGAAACCGTCAAAGTCTCCGGGCAATCGCCGCAGATGCTCTTCTCTTTGTACTACCTGGTATTCGAGACAGTTGCGTGTCCCGTGATGGAGCATGCCCATTGCCCTGAGCACGGAACGCAGGATCACGTACATCAACTCGATATTCTCCAGGTGTAATTTGGAGTAACCCCCGCCCCCGTAGTAATGCGCGGCGTTTTGGACCTGAACAGTCAGGCGCCGCCGCAACATGTCCTCGCCGCAACGCTCACGCATGGCATCGTAAAAATCAGGCCGCAACATGGGCTAGGCCCCGGGAGTTCGTGTCCAGGCGTCCTTGTGCCATAGCCTGTCGGTCCACCGTTTTTCGTTGATGTCCATGCAGAGAGGGATGTCGACGAGCAGGGCGTACTTGTGTGAGATCATGAGAACCCCCGCTTCCCTCTCTTTCGTGGCAATGAGCCGGAGTCTTCACTTGTCGGAGATTGTTTCAGGAGACAATACACCAGGCAGAAGGGTGAAGAAAAGAGGAGAGCAAGCAGGCGATAAAAATTACTCTTCAGGAAGGGCTGGAGAGGTTTCCAGTCGACTGTCCGGAACAGCCTCTTCCCTGTCATAGAGGCGTTGGCCCCCTCGGATCACTGACCAATCCACAATCCCATACCCAGACGCCTGGCAGACCAGAAATCTGTCCTGGCAGAGGCGGGGGCATCGGTATTGCGCCCGCCTGTTGTCTGGGGTTGCGGGCGAAGTTGCGCGATCCGGCGCTTCATCTTACGTGAATTCAATATGTGTTTGATATTGTGAAATGGTTAAATATGGTCTTATTAATTTGAAATTATTGTCTTTATAAAGAAATATTCGTTCTGATAATTTCAATGTTTCAAACGCGCTTGACGACCTGAAACGCGCTTGATAGCAACAATTCCAACAGCAGAATTCATGAAACGCATTTGACAATGTCAAACATTGGATTTGGACAAAGAAATCAATGTCCACATTGCAACAAGGGGAACGCGTGAAAGAGAAAAGATTGATCCAGTCCGTGGCCAGGGCCTTGAGTATCCTGAACTGCCTGCAGGAAGGCGGTGCCATGCAGATCGGTGAATTGAGCGGTCAGTTGGGGATCGACAAGGGCACCGTGCATCACCTGCTGGTGACACTGACCGAGATGGACTACGTGCGGCAGAATCCGGACACCCGGGCCTATTCGGTGGGATTCCAGGCGTTCAAGGTCGGTTACGCCTACATGGGGGAGCTGGACCTGGTGAAGGTCGCCCGGGTGCATCTGGAACGCCTGAACGACCTTTCCAGGGAAACGGTCCACCTGGGCGAGCTCGCCGGTGGGGACATCCTGTACCTGGACAAGATCGAGAGCCCCATGTCCATCACCATGCGTTCCAGGATCGGCGTGACGAGGCCCGCCTACTGCACCGGAGTGGGGAAGATCCTGATGGCCTTTCTGCCCGACGAGAAGCTGCGGTCCATGATGGAGAGGCTGGAGCTCAAGCCGCACACGGAGAACACCATTGTGGACAGGGATCTCTTCCTGGAGAACCTGGCCGAGTGCAGGAAGCGGGGCTACGCCATCGATGACGAGGAGATCGAGGAGGGGCTGTTCTGCGTGGCGGTTCCGATCTTCAACATCGAGAACAGAGCCATCGCCGCGCTCAGCGTGTCCCTGCCCAAATACCGGCTCAAGGACCGGCTGGAAGACCTGATAGGCATGACACTGGAAACCGGGAAGAGGATCTCGGCGGAGATGGGGCAATCCTTTTCCGAATAAGGCACCTGCGCGGCATCTGCCGAACCGGGACCCGGGCAGAGAGTCGAAGTCGGCGATCCTATCCGACTAGCGTGCCTTGTGAGGGAAATATCAATATACCAATCAGATACTAATGAGGATCAGGTCCGGTTTTTCACTTCCATTCTACGCGAATCAGAATTCAAAGGAGTTGAGACATGAAACTGGGTAGGAGATTGGCGTTTTTCTCTCTGGTGATATTACTGGGCGTGCTCGGCCCTTCGCAGGCCATGGCCAAGGGTGCGGTGGTGCTGCGCGTGGCTCATGTCTTCAAGACGGATTTTTCCGCGCACCTCGGGGTGGCCAAGTTCGCGGAGCTGGTCAAGGAGAAGTCCGGCGACACCATAAAGGTGGAAATCTACCCCAACCAGCAGCTTGGAAACGAGCGTGAGTGCCTCGAGGGCGCCAAGCTGGGCACCCACGACATCGCCTTCACCGGCGCCGCCGGCTGGGCCATCATCAACCCCAAACTGGGAATCTTCGAGCTGCCCTTCCTCTACAGGGACATGCCCCACCAGAAAAAGGTATTCAGCAGCGAAGGCATGCGCGACGTGGTCGATGAGATGTACGGCCAGGTGGATTTGAAGTTCCTCGCTTATTACGGATACGGCATCCGCAGCGTCCTGACCATAGAGACCCCGGTGCGCACGGTGGAGGATTTCACCAAGCTGCGCATCCGTGTCCCCGAGGTCCCCATCTTCGTGAAGACCTTCAAGGCCCTGGGCGCCAACCCCACACCCATCAACTACGGCGAGACCTACACGGCTCTGCAGACCTTCCTGGTGGGCGGTGTTGAAGGCTCGCCCGAGGCCATGGTCTCCATGAAGTTCGCCGAGCTGTGCAAGTTCTACAGTCTGACCCAGCACCAGTCCCCCCCAATCCTGATGGCCATGAACAAGCACAACTTCGAGAGCAAGCTGACCCCCGAGCAGCAGAAGCTCGTGCTGGAGGCAGCGCAGGAGAGCAGTGACTGGGAGTACGACGTCGCCGTTGAGGCGAACGCAAAGGCCCTGCGGGAGATGGAGAAGGCCGGCATCGAGATCATCCAGTTTCCCGAGTCCGAGAGACAGCGCATGATTGGGAAGGTGAAGGTCGTCCAGGAGGAGTTGGCCAAGGAGTACGGTGGTACCGAGCTGATCGAGAAGATCGCGGCCATTCAATAACCAGAAATCGTGCCGGGAGCGCTCCCAGTGCGGCAGCGCTCCCGGCCGCAGCATGGAAGAACCAATGAGCAATCGAGCCACGTCGTACATTTTCACGATCCTGGAGTGGGTGGTCTGCGCACTTTTCGCGGCGATCATCATTCTGGGTGGTCTGCAGGTCCTCTTCAGGTATGCCCTGGACAGCTCCCTGGTCTGGTCCGAGGAAGTGGCCAAGATCCTCTTCTTCTACATCATCTATTTCGGCGCGGTGCTGGCGATCCGCAACCAGGCGTTCGCATACGTGGACCTGCTCTACGGCAGATTTCCCCCCGGGTTCAAGCGGGTGATGGATTTCCTGATCTGGACCCTGATCCTTGGTTTCCAGGTGACAGTGATCGTGCTCGGGTCGCAGATGACCATGAAAACCCTGAACCAGATCACTCCGGCCCTCGAGATGCCCCAGGCCGTCATCTACATGATCCTGCCGCTGGGAGCCCTGCTGATGACGCTCCCCACCCTGGGGATAATCTCCGAAATCGTGAAAAGGAAGAAGGAGTCCTGAGATGCTGACATGCCTGCTGGTTACGTTTCTCGTTCTTACCATGATGGGGATGCCCATCGCCTTTGCCATAGGCATCTCGGGCGCGTTCTCGTTCATCGTGATGTCCGACATCCCCTCTTTCGTGATCGCACAGAAGATGATCGGCGGGATTGACAGTTTTCCGCTACTGGCCGCCCCCTATTTCATATTCGCGGGAATGTGCATGGAGGGCGGGGGGATCTCCAAGAGGCTGGTCCACTTCGCCTCCTGTCTGGTGGGCAGCGTCCGGGGGGGCATCTCCCAGGTGGCCATCGTGGCCAGCATGATATTCGCGGGCATTTCCGGATCCGGTGTGGCCGACGCCTCGGCCATAGGCTCCGTTCTCATCCCCCCCATGACCCAGAAGGGGTACAAGCGAGGCTTCTCCGCCGCTTTGATCGCGGCCGCCGGATCCATCGGCATGATCATCCCCCCCAGCATGTTGATGATCGTGTACGGTAGCCTGGCCGGCATCTCCATCGGCGAGCTGTTTATGGGCGGGATCGTTCCCGGCATCCTGGTGGGACTCATCCTCATGGTGGTGGCCTATGCCTTTGCCGTGAAGGACAAGCGGGAGCCGGACCAGGAGTTCAGCTGGCCGGCGCTCTGGGAGAGCTTCAAGGACGCCTTCTGGGCCCTGATGACCCCGCTGATCATCGTGGGCGGCATCGTCACCGGCATCTTCACTGCAACCGAGGCCGGGGCAGTGGCTTCCATCTACGCGCTTTTCATCAGCATCTTCGTGTACAGGGAGCTCGATTTCAAGGGCCTGAAGCGGGTCATGGTCAAGTCCGCCATCATCACCGCGTCGGTGTTCATCATTCTCTCCTTTGCCTCGATCTTCGGCTACATCATGGCGCTGGAAAACGTTCCGGGCTTCCTCAAGGGGATGCTCATGTCACTGACCGTCAGCCGCTACGTGGTCCTGATGATCATTCTTCTCTTCCTCATCGTTCTGGGGGCCTTTGTGGAGACGCTGGCCTCCATGATCATCCTGGTCCCCATGCTGGTCCCCATCGGCGCCATGCTCGGGTTCGATCCCATACAGTTCGGCATCCTGATGGTCATCGCCTTCAACATGGGCGGCATCACCCCCCCGGTGGGCGTGCTCCTGCTGCTGACCACCGGGCTGGCCGAGACGTCGCTGACCAAGAGCTCAACGTACATCCTGGTCTTCATCATGGCGTTCCTGGTGATGATGGCCATGCTGGCCTTTTTCCCGGTGCTGACCACCGGAATTCCGCAGCTGTTGATGTAGCCGCGCGTGGTATAAACGTAGCGCCCGGCGCTTTGCCGCGGCATGAGTTCAATCCACTGGAGTTGATACGAAATGTTTGATTTGAAAGGAAAAGTTGCACTGGTGACAGGGTCCAGCAGGGGGATCGGGAAATCCATTGCCCTGAAGCTCGCCCAGGCCGGAGCCGACGTGGTCGTCAACTATCTGACCAGCTCCGCCGCTGCGGTGGAGGTGAAGGAGGAGATCGAGGCCATGGGACGGAAGTCCCTCGCCATCCAGGCCGACGCCTCGAAAAAGGAGGATGTGGACAGGCTCTTCGAGACAACGACAAAGACCTTCGACAGACTGGATATATGCGTTAACAACGCCGGAATCGTCACTCGCCACCCCTTTCTGGAGATGACCGAGGAGCAGTGGGACAGGGTGATCAACTGCAACCTGAGGGGCTACTTCCTGTGCGGCCAGGCCGCGGCCAGGTACATGGCCGCCCATGGGGGAGGCAGGATCATCAACGTCTCCTCCATCTCCCAGTTCCAGCCCGCCATGGGGCGTGTCCACTACTGCGCCTCCAAAGGGGGTATTCACATGCTGACCAAGGGAATGGCCCTGGAGTTGGCACAACACAACATCACGGTCAACGCCATCGGCCCCGGCGCAACCGCCACCGATTTCACCTCGGACGTCCTCTCTGATCCGAAGTTCCTGCGGTCCACCCTGGACAAGATTCCCCTGAACAGGGTGGGGCAACCCACCGACATGGGCGGGGCGGTGGTGCTGCTCGCCTCGGACGAAGGCGCATACATTACCGGCCAGACCATCTTCATCGATGGCGGATACCTTCTCTACCACTACGGAGCATGAAATGAATCACCTTTTCGAGGGAGTTTGCCCTGTCATCAATACGCCGTTCACAGCCACCGGCGAAATCGATCTCAAGGGAATAGACAGTATCGTGGAGTACGTGCTCGAGTCGGGCTGCACCAGCATCGCGCTCTTCGCCCTGAACAGTGAACCGCACAAGATGACTCATCAGGAAAAATACCAGGTCATGGAGCGGTTTCTGAATGCCGTGAACAAACGGGCTCAGACCATGGTCGGCGTCATCGAGAATTCGGTTCCCGGAGCCATTGAGTTCGCAGCCCGGGCCAAGGAACTCGGAGTGGACGGGGTCATCCTGTACCCCCCGTCCATTGCCACGCCCTCCGGTCCCCAACTGCTGGACTATTTCAGCAAGATTTCCGGGGCGGTCGATATTCCGGTGGTCATTCAGGACGCTCCTCGCACCACAGGGGTCACCATGTCCACCGAGTTCATCCTGGACGCCTTCTACAAGATCAAGAACTTCAAATATATCAAGGTCGAATGCCCCCTTCCGGTGCACAAGCTGAACACCATCGTGGAGCGCACCGACAATGGCCTGAAGTGTTTGTCTGGAAACGGCGGCATCTTCACTGTGGACTCCTTTGTCCGGGGCGCCTGGGGCGTCATGCCCGGCATCGGGCTGGTAAAGCACTTCGTGGAGATCTGGAACGCGTTCAAGGCAAAGAACATGACGCGCGCCAGGGACATCTTCGAGAACATGCTGCCGCTGCTCTGGTTCGAAGACCAGTCGTTGGAGTTTTTCATTTCCTGCGAAAAAGAGATCCTTCGCCGCAAGGGCGTCATCGAAAGTTCATTCGTGCGTGTTCCCGAGTTTGCCCTGGATACCGCCAGCATGGCCGAGCTTGCGATCCTGTACGGGAGGCTGAGGGAAGTCTAGCCGGAGACGGGCGGGGGGGAGCCCGCGCAATGCGCGGGCTCCCCTGACTCCGGACTCGGGAGCGGAGCGGAAAAAACCTACAACACCAAGAGTGACCCATGTCCAATACAAACCCGCGTACCAACACAGACAATCATCTTTCCAACGCGAAAAAGATGCTGTCCGGTATATTCCCCGCAATGCCCACACCTTTCGAGGGTATCGGGAAGATCAATGAATTGGAATTGCGCAGATATGCGAGCTGGTTGATTGAAAACGGGGTGCATGGCCTGTTCCCGCTGGGGAGCGTGGGCGAATTCATCCACATGAGTGACGAGCAGAAAATACGGGTGATGGAAGTCCTTGTGGACGAAGCCTGCGGAAGGGTGCCGGTCCTGCCCGGGACCGCTGGCAGTTGCGCGAGCAACAGCATCAAGCTCACCAAGGCGGCCCGGGATGTGGGGTGTGCGGCCGCGGTCATCGCCCCTCCCTATTA
Organism: Desulfovibrionaceae bacterium; assembly: GCA_963674665.2. Classification (GTDB taxonomy): domain Bacteria; phylum Desulfobacterota; class Desulfovibrionia; order Desulfovibrionales; family Desulfovibrionaceae. The sequence goes on from CAXXPL010000009.1 coordinate 625,969, forward strand.
TTTTCAGGCATCGGGAGCCCTGATCGAGGAGCACTATACCCGAATCGCAAACGCGGTTCCTGACTTCCCCATCATTCTCTACAACATCCCGCTGTTTGCCAGCCCCATCGGCTACGACGTGCTGGGGCGCCTCTGCCGCATCGACAATATCGTGGGCATGAAGGACAGCAGCGGCAGCATGGTGGACCTGCTGCACTTCATGGACGAGGTGAGCCTTGCCGGAGAATCCCTCAATGTCATGACCGGACGCGAGGAGATGTTCCTTGCGGCTCTGATGATGGGCGCCACCGGGACCATGTCCGGCGCCGTGGCCATCGTGCCGGAAAAGATGTCCGCCATTTACCGGCTCTGGAACACGGGTGACTATACTGAAGCCAGGAAGATCCAGTGCTCCCTCCTGCTTTTGATCCGCACCATGATGCAGTCCCTGCCGTTTCCCCTGGGCTTCAAGATAGCCCTGGAGGAACGCGGATTCCGTATGGGGCCGGCGCAGCAACCCCTGCCCGGTTTCCTCATGGAAAAGGTCACTGATGCGAGAAGCCGCATTGCCGAGGCATTGCGGGACGTACTCGGTAATTGACCGGAAACGCCATGGCCGCCACAATGAATGGAGAAGGAGGAATGGGACCTGTCAGCGTGGACGATGATTACTCCTACAAGGGCTTTCGCCTGGTGATCATCGAGAACGACCACTTGCGGATAGTGGTCCTTCCGGAGAAAGGCGCGGACATCTACCAGTTCATCGACAAGAGGCACAACGTCGATCTGCTGTGGAAGACCCCCATGGGGCTCCGGGAAAGGGTCAGGGACCTGCCCCCGGGGTATGGGGCGGAGAGCAACTTCACCGACGCCTATGAAGGGGGGTGGCAGATGGTGTTCCCCAACGGGGGGTCCTCCTGCTCGTACAAGGGGCTGCGCCTGGAGATGTGCGGCGATGCCCAGGCCTGCTCGTGGCGGTACCGCATCCTGGAGAAGGGGCCGGACATCGCTGTGGTGGCCTTTGAAACCGAGATGCACAGGCTGCCGTACAGGCTCAGGAGAATCATCCGGATCGACAGGGGCGCAGCGTCCATGCAACTGACCGAAATCATCAGCAATGACGGTCAGGAGCCCCTGGATTACATGTGGGGGCAGCATATCGCCTTCGAGGGGAGCCTGCTGCGCAGCGGGGACTGGCAGCTCGTGGTTCCCTGTAGCCGGGTGGGCACCAACACAGGCCCAATGACCGCCAAGAGTGCGCTTCCCGCGGGCGCGAGGGTCAACCGCCTGCCCACGGATGGGGAATTCGGCTGGCCCATGGTCAAGGGCGCGGACGGCTCGGACATCGATCTGTCCCTGTTTCCCGACGACTCTGTGAAATCCTGCGACATCGCCTATCTGCACGAGCTCGAGGACGGCTGGTACGCGCTGCTGAATAAGCGGCAACGCTACGCCTTCCACCTCTCGTGGCAACGGGAGCTGTTCCCCTGCATCTGGTTCTACCAGAACTTCAACGGCTCCTTCGGCTATCCATGGTACGGCAGGGGGAACGGCGTGGCGCTGGAGCCCATCAGCGGGTTTCCCGCCCTGGGGCTCGAGGAGTCCATGCTGCGGGGAAATCACATGACGATACAGGCCGGTGAGGAGATCCGGGCGGACTTCCACGCCAGCATCGTCAGCGGTCACGATATCGACAACTACACGTCAGCATAGTCAAACCAATTCCACAGAAGGAATACAACGATGAAGATCACTTCGGTTAAGCCAATCCTGTTGTCGTACGAATATACGGAGGAAGAGAGATGGGGCTGGTCCGGCGGCTCCGTAGGCGTCTGGAACACCGCCCTGGTACAGGTGTTCACGGACGAAGGCATCTATGGGCTCGGCGAGATGGGCACCGCGCACTACATCCCGGAGGCCGGAAGGGAGATTGCCCGCTTCCTGGAGCCCACCCTCATAGGCATGGATCCCTTCGAGATCGATGTGGTCTACAGCAGGCTCTACAAGCTTGGCGCCAACTGGGGCAGGCGCGGCATTGCCATGGGCGTGATCAGCGGCATCGAGAACGCCCTCTGGGACATCAAGGGCAAGGCCCTGGGCGTGCCTGTCCATTCGCTGTTGGGCGGCAAGTACCGCTCCAGCGTCAGGGTGTATGCCAGCGGGGGCATGGAAAAGCCGATCCCCATGCTGGTGGAGGAGGTCAAGGGCTATCTGGAGCGCGGCTTCACCGCGGTGAAGATCAGGGGTGGATACTCGGCGAAAAAGGACCGGGAAAAGGTGGCGGCCCTGCGCAAGGAGCTGGGATACGATTTCGACCTGGCACTGGATGCGGGGCAGGGCTATGTGCCTTTTCCCTGGTCCGTGAAGGAGGCCGTGGACGTGACCAGGGCTCTGGAGGAGTTCGATTTGTTCTTCCTGGAGGAGCCTGTCAGGACCGACGACGTGCAAAGCTACGCCAAGGTCACCGCCGCCAGCAACGTCACCATCGCCGGAGGTGAGAACGGCTGCTCCATATACGAATTCAAGGCGCTCATCGACGCCGACGCCGTGGACGTGGTGCAGCCGGACGTGACCCATGCCGGGGGTATCGGCGAGGTCAAAAGGATCGCGGATTACGCGCACCTGCACGGCAAGACCATCGCCCCCCACGTGTTCAGGTCAGGGGCTTCCATGGCTGCGCACCTGCACCTGCTCTCCGCCATCCCCAACGCCCTGGTCTGCGAGTACCAGCAGATCGTCAATCCCCTGCGCGAGGAACTGCTGCTGGAGCCGCTGAAGATCGAGAACGGCGCGGTGAAGGTTCCGGACACTCCGGGGCTGGGCGTGTTCATCAATGACGAGATCATCGAGAAATACCCCTATCTCCCGGGAAGGGAACAGCGCTTCAAGATCGAGTCGGGTAAATAGGGACCGTCATGAGCTACCAGCTTCACATCCTGGATTTCGCCGAGATCGAGGCCAAGGAGTCCATCCTCTTTCAAGGGGGCGATGAAGACCGGTTCAGGCGTATAGGCTGTTTCGCCTGGCTGCTCCGTGGAGAGGGCGAGAATATCCTGGTGGACACCGGGATCAGGGACATCGAGCGCGTCAACAGGACCAGGAAGGGACCCAAGGCCTGGGTCCAGGAGCACTCCCAGACCATTGGGAACAATCTGGAGAGGCTGAGGCTCGCCCCCCGGGATGTGACCACGGTCATCCTCACCCACGCGCACTACGATCACGCCTCGAATCTGCCGCTGTTCGAGAACGCCAGGGTGTTCATCACCCGCCCGGAGTACGACTACCTTCAAGGGGAGCTGGCCGGGGAGGGGCACCTGCACGATGTTATCCGCCACCTGCGGCTGCTGCAAGGGGCCGGGCGGCTGCACTTGGTGGACCGGGAACTGCGGCTCGATGAACATGTGCGCATGCAATGGGTCGGGGGGCACACCCCGGGCAGCCAGATTGTCATGGCGGAGTGCGACCTGGGCGACTGCCTGTTCACCGGGGACGCGGTCTTTCTGGAGGACAACATCCGTGAGAACCGCCCCATCGGGTTGACCACATCGCTGCGGCAGTCCGAGGAGGCGCTCCGTTTGTGCGCAGATCACCCCGGCCTGTTCCTTACCGGCCACGACTTGTCGGCAAGGCGGCACTTCGGGTGACCGCGCTATGAAGTGAAACCTCATGTGAGCGAGGGCTCCCGGGAATACCGGGAGCCCTTTCCCTAATCGTGCCACACATTATTTCGATTATTGGAAGTGAATTTTCACTAAAGCAATTTACTCTTGAAATGCTTGATCAGCGGCTTGCAAAGCCAGTTACGAACATTTTGAGGCAAGGATTTACAGGCAGATCCTTGCAAAGCATTTGAATTATTTTAAAGAATAAATGCTCTAACATGACGCAAACACATTCCATGGTTTCCGCTTGTACCCGTAGAAAGGCTGCAGATGCTGTTGCAGCGGTTCCTCCCCAGCTATTCTAGCAACCACGTTGAAATGAGAATTTGCGGTTCGTTTCCTCTTATTCGAGATGATTTGACCTCAACACCTCAAAGCTATACAAAAAAAACGGGTAATTAAAGTGACTGGCAACCCATTCGACTTCACGCTCCCTTTTTGGACCAGAGCATGCCAGAGCTCGAAAAATGCAGGAGATTGCGCAGGAATGAATACCGCAGCACTAAACGAGGTGGAAAAACTAGTGAATTCCTGGTCCCAGGACCCCAATCATACGAAGCAGTGCTTTTTGACGCTGGAGAAACACCTGGAGGCCTTTGACAACGTCAGATTGTCCCTGGTTTCCAGGCCCAATGTGTCCTATTCGTTGCGCGCGGCCCACACCAGCCAGGGCAAGGACGATCTGTTCGCCATGGTGGACGTCATCGACGACGACCCCGCGGACAGGTGGCTTTCGGTGTGCTTCTACGGTGATATGGTGAGCGACCCGGAACAGCTGGCCAACGAGGTTCCCGAAGGTCTGAAGGGCAGGGACGCGAAGTGCTTCGATATCTATGAGTTGGACGAGGAACTGGTCAGCTACGTGGAGACACGGTTGACCGAGGCCTTTAAGGCGGTTTCCGGCCCGAATAACTAATACATGGCCCGGGGTTATACCAACCTGATCAGGTATTCAGGACGAGGGAGCTCTTTCCACGGAAAGGATTCTCCCAGCTTTCTTCGGCAATTCCTCAGGTAATGCGCTCTTGATCAGGAATTCAGCAAACAGGTGCATGCCCGGAGATGCGGCCGCGCAGCATTTTGAGAGACTTCATGGCTTCGGGGTTGCCCGGCTGTATCGCCAACGCCCTCGAGCACGACTCCAGGGAGGAGGGCAGGTCCCCCCTGGCCATGGCCAGCAACCCCTCGATGATGCACATTTCGGCGGTTTCCCCATAGGTATCGCGCAAATGGCTGGAGAGGCTCTCGGCCTCCGGCACCCGGTTCAGGTGGATCATCCGCCTGACCGTGGCGACATGGTATTCAAGCTCGTATTCCTTGTTGAACAGGGGAAAGCCCTTTTCCAGCTTCCAGGTGGTTGTCTTGGTGGGGCGCGAGAAGCTGCAAAAACCGCAAGCATCCAAGGGGTAGCGTTTGCGCCAGAGCCAGAAACTCTGGGAAGAGAAGTTCTTCAAGTCATAGAACATGTGCCGGCTGCCTCTGAACCCTTCGCTGAGCACCCCCTCTGGGACCAGGTGCGCGTAGGCGCCCGCCCCGCAACGCCCCATGCGCATGTCCGGAAGCAGGGCCGTGCAATTGGCGTTGCCGCACAACATCTCCACCTCTGAGGGCGTCTCCGAGAACTCCAGCCTGTTGAAGACCCCCTTGTTCGGGGAGTGGATGTGTATCCCGGGATTGTACATTTTTGATTTCATTGAGCATGTGGCGCACTTCCACTTCAGAACCCAGTCGTCGCTTTATGGTGGGGTATCTCGATATCCTTAGCGAGTGAACGAGCGGCCAGAGGTCCCTGTATGCCTTGATGGCGTCGCGGGAGATCCAGAAGCCGTTGCTCGTCAGGTACAGGGGCTTGCGGTACCGTTTCAGCAGCTCCAGGGCGAAGGCGACGATGTCGGAATGCAGGAACGGCTCACCCCCCATCAACGAGATGGAATCGTACCGGACCCCGTGTTTCTTCAGGACATCCAGGCCGTCAAAGTAGTCCCGCGCCTCGTATTCCCTCTTTGGCAAGAAGGGTGAGTAGTTATGGCACCATCCGCAATTGTTGTTGCAGTGGTCCACGAGATGCACTTCGACCCATCCAAAGTTGAGCATGACATCGCCCTTTTCCGGTTGATGTTGGCGGGAAAAATAATCCGCTGTGTAAATATTGCGCATGGTTAGGCAATATTCGGGCCATTGAGGAGAAGTGTTCGGAAGGCTACCGGCGCTTGGGTGCAATGATGCCCATTGGCGGGAAAGAGGGTGGGGGATCGCTTTCCATGAAGAACGTTCCCCCAGCTCTCTTGGCTATTTTCTCAGGTAATGGGGGCGGGGTTGAACAGGGTAAGATCGTTGTGCAGGCCGAGCTTGTCGGCACAGGCCTGTTTTTCTCCGCCGGCGATGTCCAGGGTGAGCTGGAACAGCTCCCAGCCGATGTCCTGGATGGTGGCCTGTCCCGAGGCGATGCGCCCCGCGTCCACGTCGATGAGGTCGGGCCAGCGTTTGGCCAGCTCGGAGCGGGTGGCCACCTTGATCACCGGGGCCATGGCCAGGCCGTATGGCGTGCCGCGCCTTTCTGCTGTACTGTGCTGCTGTTCGATTATTGGCATCCTCTGGTCGTGGCCGCTGGTAGAGCCGAACATCCGCACCAGGGCGGCAATATTCTCGGCGACCAGGGCCAGGTTGTTTCCGGCCGCTGTGCTTTGCGTATGGCAAATGTATTCCGGAGTGGAGCCCGGCATGAAAATTCTCTCCATCACCCCTGACATAGACAGCGGCGGCGCCGCCAAGAGCCTGTTCCTGCTCGCGCAACGGATCGTGGGGCAGGGGCATGACATGCACATCGTGAGCATCGCCCGCCCTTCGCGCACCAAAAGGAAGGTGGAGGAGCTGCGCGGGCTGGGGGTTGAGGTGGACTACTTCGACCTGCCGTATTTCCCGCTGAAGCTGCACGTCTGCCCCATACCCTTACGGCGCAACGTGGTGCGGACGCTACGGTCGTTGCGCGTCTACCGGGAACTGGCGGAGCGGGTCCGGGAGGTGGGGCCGACGTGGTCCATTACAACAGCTACACCACGCTGCTCATTTCCCGATGGCTGCGGGAGTACCCGTCAGTGCTGCACGCACGGGAGGTGATGCGGGAGCCCTCGCGGCTGCTGCCCGTGGTAAAGTACCTGATGCGGCGGGGTATCCGGGAGATAATCGCCATCGCGCCGGAAGAGGGGGAGCAGGCGGAGCGCGTCTTCGGCCTGCCCGTGACCACGGTGTTCAATTGGCCTGGGAAGCCGGTGCGGCTCGTACCCATGCCGGAAGCTCGGCCCCTTGTGTATGGGGTGTTTTCGCACGTCACCCCCATCAAGGGGCACCTGGAGTGCGTCAAGGCCTGCGCCCTGGTGGCGGACGAACTGCGCAAGGCCAATGTTCGGGTACGTCTGTTCGGGGGTATGGTGCCCATACACGCGGCCTATCACCAGGCGGTTGTGGACGAGATCAAAGCATCCCGGCTTTCGGATATTGTGGATTTTCCGGGTTTTGTGGATGATCCCGAGAGCGAGATGCAGCGGGTCCACCTGGTGGTGCGCCCCGACACCACGGGACATGCCTGGGGCAGGGATGTCATCGAGTCCATGAGTCTGGGGCGGCCTGTTCTGGCCATGGGCACGCGAGAGGTGATGGTGAAAAACGGCCGCACCGGAAAACTGACCCCGGTGGGGGACATCCGCGCCCTGGCAAGGGGCATGGTGGAACTGGCGGATTTCGACACCCTGAGAGCCTTCGGCGAAAACGCCTGCAAGTTCGCCAGGGAGCACTTTGATCCCGAGGTCAACGCCGCAAGGATCATCGAGCGGATGCGCCTGCTGGCCGGAGCGGGCGCCGGATGAGCCCGAACCGGCGGCAGGTTGCCAGAACCTGAAAAGAAAAGGACAATGCTCCGGATGGAACTCTACACCCTGCACAGATACCTCAAGGCGGACGGCTCCTTTGACTATGACAAGTACAGGGAGATTCAGGCCGCGGGGAACAGGAAAAAGCTCCACAACGTCTGGGTCAGGGAGGAGCACATAGAGTACGTGTCCGGATATCTGCGCGAGCATCTCCCCCTGATTGGCGGTTCGGCCTGTGCCATGGCACCAGACGGGGGATGGAGCAGCAGTATTTCATGAACTACATGGGCTGCGAGGTGCTGGGTACCGAGATTGCGGACACCGCCCTGGAGTTTCCGCACACACTGCAGTGGGACATGCATGAGGTGAAGCCCGAGTGGCGCGGGAGCGTGGACTTCATCTACTCCAACTCCCTGGACCACAGCTACGATCCCAGGCTGTGCCTGAACGCCTGGATGGGGTGCCTGAAACCCGGGGGGATTTGCGTCATCGAGCACTCCCCACAACACGAGAAGAGCACGGAGCTGGACCCGTTCGGCGCCTCGATCCTGGTCATGCCCTTTCTCATCGCCCTGTGGTCCGGGGGAAGGTACGGCGTCAGGGAAGTGCTGCCACTGCCCTCGGATGCGGGGGAATACCGGTTCCTGGTCCTGCAGAACTTTCCTCAGGCCATCGCACCGCAATCGAATCCTTCCGGAGCCTGACGCATGCGGCCTGTGCTGGTCATCGCATTCAAGTTCCCCCCCTATTCCGGAGTCGGCGGATTCCGCTGGGCCAAGATGGCCAAGTACCTGGCCAGGTGCGGCAGGGAGGTGCGCGTGGTCACCGTGGACTGGGAAGCCTCAGGCCCGGTGACCCTGTTGGAGGACTGCGACTCGCCCCGCCTCCATGTGCACCGCATCGGGTCAGGCTTTCCTCACAATCAGTTGCTGTATGGCGATGCCGCCCTCAGGGCGCGGGCCGTGGCGCGCCTCCGCGAGTTGGGCGGCTTTGACGAGGCCGCGAATTGGGGCCAGACCCTGATTCCCTTCTGCCAAAGGCTGATCCGGGAGCGGGGAATAGGGGTGGCGGTTGCCACCGGGCACCCCTTCATGGCCAATCTCTGGGCAGCGGAGCTGAAGGCCCAGACCCCGGGGCTGAAGCTGGTGCAGGATTTCAGGGATCTGGTGAGTTCCATCCGTATCAACACGGGGGCGTCGGAAGAGTATTGCCTGGAATTGCAGCGCCGTTGTGTGGAGGCGGCGGACGTGGTCACCGTGATCTCCCAGGGCATGGTGTGGTTGATGCGGGAGCAGATTCCGCCGGGTAATTCAGGCAAATTCCGCGTGATGCGCAACGGTTTCGACCCGGAGCGGCTCGCGCCCCTGCGCAGAGGCGGACGCCCGCGCCCGGCTTCGGAGCCACTCTCCATGTGCTATCTCGGAAGTCTGGGAGGGGGGCGGCACACCGTGATGCTGACCCTTCTCCGGGCCGTGGACTCCCTGGTCCATGACGGCCATAAGGTTCGCGTCAGGCTGTGCGGGGACAACCACGCTGTCGTGGGCAAGGAGTTCCCCCACCTGATGGAGCAAGGGGTGCTCGAGCTTTCAACGTCCATGCCCCCTGACGGGGCGTTGCGACTGGCACGGGAGTGCGACTTCGGCCTCAATGTACTGGCACCCGGCATGACGCACTATCTTCCCACGAAAATTTATGATTACATCGGCCTGGGCGTTCCCTGCCTCTCCATCGGCCCCAAGGGCGACACCTCGGAGCTGCTGGAGGCCCATGACTGCGGGGTGGGGTTGCCCGAGGACGAGAAGGTCATTGCGGGCCGCCTTGGCGAATTTTGCCGGGGCATGCCCGGCTTCGGCTTCAAGGGCGTCGACGCCCTCGGGGTGGACACCATCGCGCGGGAATTCAATGAATTGTTCTCGAACCTGGAGGGAGAGGGATCATGACGGGCGCAACGGGCAGGGAACGCAGGAGCCACGGAATCTCACTGCTCATTCCCACACGGAACGCGGAATTGACCGTGGAGCTGTGCATTCGGTCATTCGCCGATTTTCCTGACGAGATCATCGTTGTGGACAACGGGTCCACGGACAGCACCAGGGAGATCCTCAGGGAGCTGGAAGCGGAGTACGACCATCTCAGCTTCTACGACCGGCCTACCCTGGCGGACCTGTACCACAACCGCCAGTTCGCCTTTTTCATGTCCCGGTTCGACTGGATCTGCCGCCTGGACAGCGACTACGTGGCCTATACCTCCGGGGCCTGGGACATCATGGGCCTGCGGAAGAGGATTCTGGAGACCGAGTACACCGCCCCTCCCACCGCGTTTCGCGTCAGGCAGTTTTCCCTGGCCAGGGATTGCAACACCCTGGCCAGGAACAGAAGCCGCATTCCGGAGAACAGGGGGAAATACGTACCCGGGGGGTGGAGCGAACTGGCCGCCAGGATCGTCCAGTGGCACCCCGGCATGAAGTTCGCGAGGATCGAGCAGCGCTGGGAGGGAGTGGCGGGGCAGGACGAGCTAGCCAGCCTGACTCTGGACCGCCCCTATTGGATGCACTGCGATTTCAAGCGCCCCTTGGACTGTCTTTTCAGGTCGGAGCGCACGAACTGGCGCGAGCATGGGGACTTCCACACCTATCCCAGGCTGGAGGACTACGTGCGCGCGGTGGTTCCGGGAAAATACGGGACTCCGGACCTGGAGGAGGCTGCCGCCGTCTACATGGCCCGGGAGTTCGACCCATGGGTGCGGCCCTATGATCCGGAGACCATGCCCCCGTATCCCGAGACCATTGTCCGCGCGGCCACAGGGGAGTTGCGGCTCATCTCCGGGAGCACGGTCTCCGGGGTGCTGCCCAAGATGCCCCCCCATTCCTGCGAGTCGTGGAAGGCCAGGCTGGAGCTTATCCGGAGCGACCAGTACATGGCCACGGTTCACGGGGTGGCCCTGCAACTGGGTGACGAGTTCGTCTCCGAAAAGATGCGCGCTGTGCTCGAACAGGGGGACTACGAAAACCACGAGGTCCGCATACTCAGGGAGGTGCTTAATCCGGAGGACAGATATCTCGAGTTGGGCGCGGGTATCGGAGTCACCGCCATTGTCGCGGCAGGGATGCTGGAGCGCCCCCCGGTGGTGTACGAGGCCAACCCGGTGCTGTGCGAATACCTGAGGCTCAACAGCGGGTTCAACGGCGCCACAGTGACGGTGCACAACGGCGCGGTGGCGCAGGGCGGGAGCGTGGATTTCCACATCCACGAGCACTTCTGGTCCTCGTCCACGCTGCCCAAGGAGGGGACCCTGAAAAAGGTCAGTGTACCGGCCTTTGGCCTGCAGGAACTCCTGGACGCGCACAGGCCGACCTTCCTGCTCTGCGACATCGAAGGGGGCGAGGTCGAGGCTTTCCAGCGGGTGGACCTGTCCTGCCTGAACAGGATCTGCCTGGAGATCCACAACCACTACGTCGGTGACCCGCAGACCACGCGGACCCTCATGCGAATCGCGGAGCAGGGGTTCTGCATCGACTTCCGGCGCTCGGCTGGCAAGGTGTTCCTGTTCTACAGACCCACGCCTTGACAAGAGCCGCAATGAGTTTCAGCAATGAACGCCCGGGGAAATGATCCGTTCCAACAGGTTGTTGTCTCCCGGAAGTATTTAGGGATCAAGCAGAGAAGCAGGGATCATGACCGCACGCTTTGACGACGATGACTGGCGAATGACCAAATCCCGGGAGACGCCCACCAGGGCGGTTGACCTCGAAAAGGTCGAGTTCTGGAGGGATGAACGCATTCTCGAAGAGGTGCACCACAACAACTATGGCCGTCCCTGGATTCTGGGCAGGTACCAGTTCCAGTTCCTGCTGGAGCGCGGCCTCGCCCCTGCTCATAAGATCCTGGATTTCGGCTGCGGCGCTGGAAGGTTGGCCATCCACCTGGTGCGGTACCTGGACACGGGCCGCTACTGCGGCATGGACTCCAATGCGAAATCAGCCGAGGCCTTTGCCTATGAGATGCAATTGCACGGTCTGATGGCCAGACGCCCCCGTTTTGTGCTGGACTCGCGCTTCAACTTCCATGTCTTTGGGGAGCGGTTCGACTTTATCGTGGATTTCTATACCATGAAACACCTGGACCAAGAGGCGCAGTTCGAGGCGTTTTCGCGCTTCGCCAAGGTGCTTGCCCCCGGGGGCAGGGTGCTGGTGGCGCCCATGCCCCGGTTGGGGGCGGAGGAACTGCGTGACCTGGGATTCGGGCTGGTTTACAGCCGGGAGCAACACTGCCCCCCTTTGGAAGAGTCCAGATTCAAAGAGACGACTCCCTGGTTCGAGTACATGATGCAAGATCTCGCTGCCGCGTAGGATTTTCCTATAACGGTCCGGCTGTTCATTTCTCCCCTGACGCGAGCTCGGCCAGAGCCTTTTCCAGGGCGCCGATCCTTTCCTTGAGCGCGTCGATCTCCGCGCCCTGGTCGGCCAGGGCGTTGCCAAAGGCCATGATCACGTCCTCCAGGTCCGGATCCGGGTTCCGGACCACCTCGCCCATGCCGGCCATGCCAGCCTTGTCGGGGGGCTCCCGGAACAGGACTGCGCGCCCAAGAAACCGCTCCGCCACCATGGTGTTGGATTCCCGAAACAGGGCGAGAAACCTCTGCCGCTCCTCGTGGGTGAAGAAGAGCGGCTTCCTGCCGCAGGGCTGCGAGGCCTTTTGCAGCAGGCGCCGGATCTCCAGCCGTCTCGGCACGGCCGGGTCCACACCCCTTGCCAGAGCCTGATGCACTCGCCTGTAGTCCGCCTTGGCCGCCCGCACTTCAGGGGGCAGGGTGGCCGCGAACGCCTCGAGCCGGGCCTCCATGGTCTCACGGTCCAGGAAGAACTGCCTGTTGAAGACCCGCTGCACCCGCGCGGCGTATCTGGTGTACCCCGTGTTCCGCAATTCAGGGGGCGGGGCGCAGGCCGCGATCTCGGCCAAACACTCCGGAGGCGCTGCCACGATATCCAGAAAATCCGCCACGATGTCGCGTTCCTTCAGCTCCTGACGGTCGTAGACCCTGACGATGACGTTGTTTTTGCCAAAGGCTCCGGCGTAAGCGGTCACCAGGTGGTGCCAGTCCAGGTGGTTGCCGCCGTGAAGTTTCAAATACTCCGCAAAGGTGATGGTGAGGCCGCTTTTCACGGATTGGACGTACCGGGACTCCATGAACAGATCCTGGCGCCGGAGATACACCACGATTTCGACCTCCTGCCCCTGTAACTGCTCAGCGAGGCTTTCAGCGAAAAAAGGGGCGATAGAGTCGGGATGGATGTACGAGATGCCGGCATAGGCCTCGTGGGACATGACCAGGGTATGTTCGGGGCGGTTCAGCTCCTGTTGGAATATCGCCCGCACAGCTCCGTGGTTGTCGATGCCCGCGTCCAGGCGGTCCTGGAGCATGAGCTGGGCCTCGTTCAGCAGGGCCCTGTCAGTGACGTGCACCCCCCATTGGCGAAGGGCCTCGGCATTGCGCATGAGCGTGTTCTGAAGGGCAGTTGTGCCGGTTTTGGGAGTCCCGATGTGGAAGAATATCTTTTTCAAACAGCGGCTCCAGGTACTCGTTGGGAAGGGATTTTCTTCGGAAATCTCCTCCATGAAACTATTCTTGCCCCTTCATCCTCCGCAGCCTGGCCGCGCACAGCGCATCCAGGGGGGAGCAGTCCACCGGCTCGTCGGGGTCCATGCTGAACAGGGGGAGCCTGTAGAACAGCGGCATGTCGGCCATGACCTCCGGGGAGCATTCCACTGTGACGCGGGCTCCGCCCTCTGGAATGGGGACGCTGCCCCCGGTCATTTTGACGGCATAGAGCGCGTTGTCGCTGAAATAGAGCTCCGGCGCATCCTGGCTGCGCAGCACATCCCGGCTGGTGAACGCCTCGTGCAGCTCAGGGCAGACCTCCTTCAGGGCGTCCTTTGACAACCCCCTGACATGGGGCAGGCGCAACTCGCTGTCCATGCGGAATCTGCGCGGCGCTGCCCGCAGGTTCCACACCGGGTTGGTGAGAAAATCGTGGGGCATGAGGGATTCGGCCAGGATGGTCGTGCCCTGATCGAGGTGGTCCATGCGCGTGAGCGCGGAATGGAAATGGTTGATCCGCCCCTCTGAGATGCGCCCCATGCAGGGGCGAAGGATCATGACCCAGGCTCCGGCGAGTTCCCTGCCGCGTTCGGAGGCCCAGGAGCGGATGCGCTCCAGCTCCGCGTCTTCCCTGTGATCAGGGGAGAGAAGGGGCGGGGATTCCCCGGGCACATGGAAGGGCAGGGCGTGACTGGTGAGGACGGCCGCGAACTCGAGGGAGTCGTTGGCCTCGATGCATTGGCATGAGTGCCGGTACAGGTATCCGCCGATGGCGGGGTGGGAGAGCAACTGCTGCTCCCGTGCGCAGTGACGCGCAAAGGAAATGAAGATCAGCATATGGCCACCCCGAAATCGTAGAGCCCCTCGGCCAGGATCTCCTCGGCCAGGGCAAAGTCCTGTGCGGTGTCTATGTCCAGCAGCTCCAGCGGGTTGGTGATGAAGGCGTACTGCCTCCACAGGGAGAGGGAGCTGTCCAGCTTGTGCCCGAGAAAGTTGCTGGTCAGCTTGTAGAAGCTGAAGCGATCCCTGTAGTCCTGTTCGTTCTCGATGCGCAGATCCCCGCCGCCCCCCAAGAGTCCGGATAAGCGGACGTGGGGGCGAAGACAGTGGCAATGTTCCCGGCCTGGTCGAGCTTGCGCATATAGCCGCGCAGAGTGTGCACGTTGCGGAAAGGGGTGGTGGGGTACATCTCGAGCCAGGTGCCCACGGGGTACCCCTCGAGGAGCAGCCGTTTCTGCATGTAGTAGGTCACCAGTCCGGGGCTGACATCCCCCTGGCTCAGCTCCGGGGGGCGCAGGAACGGCACCTCGGCGCCGTACTCCCGGGCGATGTCGGCGTAGTGCTCGCTGTCGGTGCTCACCGTGACCCTGTCGGCGCCAAGCTCCCTGGCCACCAGGATGGAATATGCCAGCAGGGGGATGCCGCACAGGGGCCTGATGTTCTTGTCCCGGAGGCGGCTCGACCCGGAGCGGGCGCAGATGTTGATAACCACCTTGTCATGCGGCAGGGGGCTGTCTCGCACCAGCTTTCCGATCACCGGCTCGGTACCCTGAAATAGGTGTCGGTGAGGTATTGCTTTGTCTTCAGATCCATGTCGCTCCACGCAGGGGAATGCCCCGCAGTGCGCCGCTAGCCGAGCAGGCCGTGGTACAGGTTCTCGATATCCCGGATGTGCTCTTCCATGCTGATCAGCGAGAGGTCGTTCATTGGTTGCTTGGGTTGTGCGTGCAGCAGCACATCGATCAGTTCATTCTCCGAGCGGACGTGATAGCCCGCGTCGTGCCTCTCCACCCATTCTCCCGCGGTCCGGTTGTTGTACACCACGGGGCAGACGCCTGAAAAGACGTAGTCAAAGAGCTTGTTCGGCAGGATGCTGTTCAGGAACAGCCTTTTGTCAGGCTCGAGGATCTCTTGCATGTTGAAGGCGGCCAGACCCCAGTGGTATTGCCCCATTTCGTCGAGCAGCCGGGCATAGGGGACCTGCTGGTGAAAGTGGAACAGGTCCGAGGACTCCCGCAATTCGATGTATGAGGACTGGACCTTGGGATTGAAGGCGGAGCAGTAGACATGCACGTGAATGCCGTGCTCCACCATTTTTTTGAAAAAAGGGTGGTAGTTGCGATACTCCAGGGGCGTGATTCCGGCGTCCAGGAGCATGCCCTGGTACACCAAGTGGTTGCCCGGGAGCTTTTCCCTGGAGCTTCGCTCCATTTCCTCCACCAGGCAGTAGCAGGGCAGGGAGACCATCCACCTTGGGGTGTAGCGCTCCTGCACCACGGCGGCCATGTTTTCGCTGACCACGATGACCGCATGGCTTTGCTCGAAGCAGCACCGCTCTGTCTTGTGGCGCGTGCCCGTGAGCCTCTGCCGCAGGCCGCTGAAGTCGTGGCAGTCGTACACCACCGGGCAGCGGGCGTTTTCGATGGCCACGGCCGTGGGCGTGTTGGGCTCATTGTGTCCGTGCACGATGTCCCACGACCCGTTGCGCACGATCCCGGCCAACTGGCCGTAGTCCGCATAGGTATGCACGCTGCGGACATGCCCCAGAATCTCGGGATGCTGGGAAACCTTTTCCACCGCGAGGTCGATGGTGTGGCCGCGCCTGGTCAGGGCCACAGCCTCCTTGTACGCCCGGGCGCAGGGATCCTTGTGGATGAACAATATATTAAATTTTTTCATGGCGTTGGGAGTGGCTATGAGAGCGAGCAAGACACTGGGCAAAAATGTATCCGGGTAGAATTATAGCAAATATTGTTCCAGTGGGAAATGATGAGCAGCGAGGGGAAAACCCCTGGGAGAGGTTCTCCCCCCGGCTGCACTTCTCTCGGTTACTCTCGCCCTTGCTGCCATGCGCGGGCTTTCAGGGTGAGGCGCTTGGACTCCTCCAGGAGCGCGTCGAACCTCGGGGGGTGGTGCAGCCCCACCTGCCTGTGCTCGTGGCTGCGCACGCTGTATAGGGTCTTGGGGATGTGCAGGAAGCGCGCCCCGTTCATGGCGAAGCGCAGATAGCACTCGTGGTCGTCGGCCGCGGAGTTCTCGTCGTAATAGCCGAACCGCTCGTGCAACGCCCGCCTGTAGAGCTTGGACACGCCGCACAGGTACCAGTCGCAGAAGGACTTCTCAAAGCTGTAGTCCGGCAGCCTGAACTCGCGGAGTATCCTGTGACGGTCGTCGATGACGAACATGTCGGAGAAGACGAAGTCCGCTGCGTCCGCATCCAAAGGGGTGGCCAGGGTGGAGATCATCCGGGGGTGGGCGATGTCGTCCGAGGCGATGAAGGTGCAATACTCCCCCGTGGCCAGCTGGAAGCCCTGGTTGTAGTTGCGCGTGGAGCCGAGGTTCTCCGGGTTCACGCGGAACACGATCCTGCGCCCCTGCCGTTCGCAGCGCTTGTGAACACGCCGCTCTATCGTGTCGGTTTCTTCATTGTAGCGGGCGGCATGGGAGACCTCTCCGGTCTCCATTCTGTCGATCCAGTCGGAGATCACGTCCGCGGAGTTGTCCGTGGAGTGGTCGTCCAGGATGATGATCTCGATATCCGGATGATCCTGGAAGTATATGGAGTCGAGGCAGGCTTCCACATACTCCGCGTGGTTGTAACTGGGAACGACTATGGAGACTGGTTTCACAACATCCTCCGCCTGGTGTGTGGCGCAATGGCAGCGGGCCGGCGGGACTATCCGCCTTGCTCGCAGGGGTATACCGCAATCATCCCGAAGATCAAGGGCAGGCGCTCATGTCCCCGCTCCCCTGGACCGGTCGACGCCTGTGCAGGGCATTGCCCAGGACAAAGGCCAGCAGGCCTACTGCCGTGGTGGGCACGATGGCGTGGATGCCGAACATGGGCGGTTTGAGTATGCTCAGGGCGAAGAAGCAGCCAACCCCCGCCACAGTGGAACAGACCGCGCCGGTGGCGTTGGCCTTGTCCCAGTACAGGCCCAGTACCACGGGCCAGAGAAAGGTTGCTTCCAGGCCGCCAAAAGCGAAGAGGTTGATCCAGACCAGCAGGTCGGGCGGTTCCAGGGCGGCCAGGAACACGATGGTGCCTATGACCGCGGTGCTCATAAGGCTCATGCTCCGTAAAAGTTTGGGGGGCATGCGCGAGGCGTCGTCCCTGAGCACATAGTGAACGTACAGGTCCTTGATGATGGCCGCCGAGGCCAGCAGGAGCATGGAGTCCACCGTGGACATGATGGCGGCCAGGGGACCGGCGATGAACACCCCGGCCCAGAATTCGGGCAGCAGCTTCATGATCAGGGCGGGCATGGCCATGTCGCCCACGGGCAGGTCGGGGATGACGGCGCGCCCCAGGGTTCCGGCGAGGTGGATGCTGAGCAGCAGGAAGCCGATGATCACGGTGCCCAGGATCATTGCATTGTGCATGGAGCGCGCGTTCTTGTAGCCCATGCAGCGCTGCGTGGTCTGCGGCAGGCCGAGCACGCCGAGGCCCACCAGCACCCAGAAGGACAGGATAAAGGGGCGTGGCACCGCGTTGTTCGGCCCCGAGGGCGTGATCAGGCCCGGGTCGATACTCTTGAGCTTGGCCACGCTCTGGGCCATTCCGCCTCCGGCGTGCACCACTGCCCAGAGCACCACCACGGCGACCAGCAGCATCACGATACCCTGCAAGGCGTCCGTTATGACCACGGCCCGGAATCCTCCCAGCACCGTGTAGACGATGACCGAGATGCCGAACAGGGTCAGGCCGATGGAGTAGGGGTAGCCGGTGACGGCCTGGAACAGCCGGGCTCCACCGATGAACTGGGCCAGCATGGCGGCTATGAAAAAGATGAGCAGGGACAGGGAGCACAGGATGACCACTGCGTCGCTTTTGTAGCGGTTGCGCAGGAAATCCGTGAGGGTAACGGATTGGGTCTGCCGAGCCACGATGGCGAAGCGCTTGCCCAGAACACCCAAAGTGAAGAAGATCGTGGGCGCCTGGATCATGGCCAGCAGCACCCAGCTCAAGCCCAGACGGTAGGCCACGCCAGGTCCCCCCACGAAACTGCTGGCGCTGGTGTAGCTGGCGATGATGGTCATGGCCAGCACAAAGGCGCCCATGGAGCGCCCCCCGATGAAGTACTCCTCGAGAAATCCTTGGGAGTCCGAACTCTTGCTGGACTTGCCCCGGGCCCACAGGGCAACGGCGAATGACAGGGCAAGGTAGATGACGACAGGGACAATGGCTCCGGATGTGGTCTGCATCAGCTCCGCCCCCCTTGCTCGTTTGTTGGTTGCGGGTTGTCAACCCGGGAGGGGGGGTGTTCGTCAAGGTCATCAAGGGGCATGTCCCTGAAGAACATGCGGACCATGATCCAGACCACCAGGGAGATCATGGGGAACCCGAGGACACAGCTGTAGAAGAACCAGGCCGGAAGCCCGAGCACATAGGTATACCGCTCCGGGTCTCCGTCCCCCAGGCAGAAGGCGGAGACGAACCACCAGACGAAATACAACGCATAGGCCGCCAGACTGAACAGGGCCTCCTTGTTGGCCTGTGTGAACCTGGGATCTCTGGAAACGCTCATGTGTACATCTTCCTTGTTAATCGTGGGGTGTGACCGCTGCAAATCGTGATTGCGGCGATGAGAGGGCAATCAATCCGTGGATGGGGTGGTAACACACAATGAAGGAATAACCGAGCCGACCTTGAGGGGTTTTTTACTGTGAACGGTGACGCTCTAACGGAAAATGTGTCAATCAACAAGCCGGAATGAAGTGGTTTTTCGTAAAGATGCGCCTGAAAAGACAACAATTTGGAATTCAAGGGAATATTGTTTCTGATCCCTGTGCTGAAATCGCATTAACGAAATATCAACATTCTCTTACTATGGAGCGACAATTCATCCAAAACGGCAAACCAAACTCCGAATCCTACTCTGGATGAAGGTGCTCGGGAAAATGTACGGCAATCATTTGAATAATAAAAGCTAACAATGGTAGGTTATTGCAACGAAAAGCAGGCGAGGATTCCCGAAAGAACAAGTTTCTGTCATGCTGGGGCAATTGTTGGCAAGGTTCATGCTTATAAGAATGCAAAGGCGAGAGTGGAGAAGAAACGCCGGAGCAACCCGAAAGAAGGCCTCTCCGGATACGGTCCACTCACAAAGTGCTGACAACCGTGTAACACTAGAGGATAACATCATGAAGATACTCCCGATTTTCCTGCTGCTGGCCATGTTGATCGGTGGACAGGTTGCCGCGGTTCAGGCGGCTCCTCCTCCCCCGCCCCCGTATCACCATCCGCATCACCACCATGGCCCCCACTGGGGTGCCGCAGCCGCCATCGCGGGCTTGTCGGTCCTGACGCCGCTGCTGTACGGACCGCCTCCTCCACCGCCGCCTCCTCCGGCCTGGGGACCTCCCCCGCCTCCTCCGCATCCCTGGGGACCGCCTCCTCCTCCGCCCCCGCCTTACTGGTAGGATGCCGAGGCCGGAGCCGAGGAACCGGCAGACTTGAAACGAAAGTACATGACAAGGGCGCGGTGCATGCTGCGCCCTTGTCTTTATTTTGAGGCAAACCTCTTATTGAACTCTTGGGGCTATATACTCCTTCACGAAAGGGTATTTTTTTTGGTATAGTGGAAATAGTATTCTCCACACTCGAGGCAGGCCTCTTTCATACTGCCGGGCGCAACAGGATGAGATGTGTAGTGTGACGGGCCTACCCGCATAATGAGTTGCTGGAACATATCGGGCTTATTGGACAAGGGGGTGCCCGGTGAAGAAGGTTTTCAAGATTTCCGGCATGGTAATTTTTCTTGCGGTGGTAGTCGCAGGAGCCCTTGCACCGTTCATGGGCGACAACGGGGTATCGCCCCGGACCAATGCCGGGAGAAAATGGCGTGTGGGGTATTACGAAGGGGGGCCGTGGGTGGATTATCAGGATATCCTGGCCAGCATCGTGCGAAGCTTCATGGACATGGGGTGGGTGCGGCCGGCTGTGCTGCCCCAGCCTTCCAGGGACAGCGACTCGTCAGTCTTGTGGCGATGGCTGAGTGAAGGAATCCGAAGCGAATACATCGACTTCGTGGACAATGCCTACTGGTCCTCGGGATGGGACGACGACACCAGGGAACGCAACAGGAACGCCGCAATCGAGCGCCTTGCCAAGAGGCGGGATCTGGACCTGGTCATCGCGGCGGGAACCTGGGCCGGGCAGGACCTTGCCAACAACATGCATTCGGTTCCCGTCATCGTCATTTCCGCCAGCGATCCGGTCCGGGCAGGGATCGTCAAGAGCGCCCGGGACTCTGGATTCGATCACGTCTTCGCCAAGGTGGATCCGGAGCGCTATATCCGGCAGCTGAGGTTGTTCCACAATCTCGTGGGATTCAAGCGCCTGGGGCTTGTCTACGAAAACACGGCTGTGGGGCGCTCCTATGCGGCCCTGGATGATGTGAGCGCCGTTGCCAGGGAGAAGGGGTTCCAGGTTGTAGTCTGCACGACCCTGTTCTCCAACAGCGAACTGGAGGATACCGAGTCCGGTGTCATAGGCTGCGTGGAGGAACTCGCGCCGAGGATAGACGCATTCTACCTCACCACCCACCGGGGGCAGACCACGGAAAACATAGACCAGATATTGAAACCCTTGCTGAAGTGGAAAATTCCCACCTGGGCGCAACCCGGGTCGGAGTTCGTAGAGCGGGGAGTGCTCCTGAGCACCACCAAGGGGGAGAACAGCAAGTACGGCCGCTTCTACGCACAGGTGTTGGCGGAGTTCTTCAATGGCCGGAAACTGCGCGAACTGGACCAGGTATTCGAGGACCCCACCAAGTTGGCGGTGAACATGAAGACCGCAGAGGCCATCGGCTACGAAGTGCCTCCGGCCATTCTGGGAACCGCGGACATATATCCAAAACAATGACCATGGCGGATGTCGCATGAACCGGTTGAAGATGGTTATCCTGTTTCTCGTTTTGCTGTTCGCGGCGCTCTTTTGGGTTGCGGACAGCGTGTACGAGTACTTCATGTTCCAGAGCAACCTGAAGTTCATGCTTTACCAGGAGCCCCTGTCTTTCCTGGACTCGCTGATTGCCAACGTGCCACCGCACGCCCTGTTCAACCGTCTGTCCTTTCTCGCGGCGTGCCTTTTGGCCGGAGGGGTGCTGTCCTTTCTCGGGAACCGTTGGATGGAGAGCGAATTTCGCTACCGAGTGCTCTCGGACATGACCCACGAGGCCATAGCGTTTCACGAGGACGGGGTGCTACGCTTCGCGAACGACCAGTACTATGCCATGTTCGGATACCAGCCAGTTGAATTGGTGGGGAAGGACGCTTTTGCGCTGACCATGCCCCAGAATTCGGCCCGGCAGGGCCGGGATGCCATCGGACACTATGATTACGCCCCCTGCGAGGTGGTGGGCAGGAAAAAGGACGGCAGTGAATTTATCGTCGAGATCCGCTCACGGGAGGTTGTCTTCGACGGCAGGATCATGAGTGTGGGGGTCATGCGTGACATCACGGAACGCAAGCGCTTCGAACAGTCCCTTCGGGCCAGCGAGCATCTGCTGCGGGAGATCGGTAGCATCGCCAAGGTCGGAGGATGGGGGGTGGACGCGGAGACGCTGGAGGTCTTCTGGACAGAGGAGACCTGCTCCATTCACGAGGTGCCGGCAATGGCAAAGACCGAGCTGCGGCACGCACTTGAGTTTTTTCACCAGGAAGACCGGCCTCGGTTGGAAGATGCCATCCAACGGGCGCTGAGCCTTGGCGAGTCGTACGATATGGAACTTCGTTTCGTCACCGGCAAGGGAAATTGCCTCTGGACGCGCATGGTGTGCAATCCGGTGATCGAGAACGGAAAGGTGGTCAAGCTCCTGGGCATTGTCCAGGACATCACCCAGATCCGTTCCGCCATGGACGATCTCGCCAAGATCTTTCACATGTCCGTGGACCTGATCTGTATCGCCGACATCGACACCTTCCAGTTCCTGAAGGTGAATCCGGCGTTCACCCGTACCCTTGGGTACACAGAGCACGAGCTCCTGGGCGTGTCGTTTCTCGAACACGTTCATCCGGAGGATGTGGAGCGCACCATTTCCATAACCAGCGAGACGCTGCTTCAGGGAGAGCGGATCATTGACTTCGAGAACCGCTATCGCTGCAAGGACGGTAGCTACCGCTGGCTGAGCTGGGTGTCCCACCCCTCCATCGAGGGGGGCGTGACCTACGCCATCGCAAGGGATGTCACCAGACAGAAGGCCATCCAGGAGGAGATGGTCAAGGCCAGGGAGATGGCCGAGTCGGCCAGCCAGGCCAAGTCGGAGTTCCTGGCAAACATGAGCCACGAGCTGCGCACGCCCATGAACGGTATCCTGGGGATGCTGCAATTGATGCAGACCACCGACCTGAACATGGAGCAGCGGGAGTACATGCAGGCCGCGGTGCAATCCTCCAAGCGCCTGACAAGACTCCTGGGCGATATCCTCGACCTGTCCAGGGTGGAGGAGAACAGGATGGAGATACTCTGCGAGCCTTTTGATATGCGGGACGTCATCGCCAACACGGTGGAGCTGTTTCAGGTGACGGCGCGGCAACAGGGAATCGAGCTCCGGAGTTTCGCCAGTCCCTCCCTGCCGGAGCGGATGGTCGGGGATCCGGCCAGATTGCAGCAGGTGCTCAACAATCTGTTGGGCAATGCCCTGAAATTCACGAACAGCGGGCATGTGACCCTGGAGGTGCATCCCTTGCCACCCTTTTCGGAGAGCTGCCACAGGGTGCTTTTTTCGGTGGAGGACACGGGCATAGGCATCCCGGACGACAGACTGGGTGAACTGTTCAAGCCGTTTTCCCAGGTGAGCCAGGGGTACACCAAGAAATACCAGGGCGCAGGCCTGGGGTTGTCCATCTGCAAAAGGCTGGTGGATCTCATGGGCGGGAACATGTCCCTGGAAAGCGAAGAGGGGGGCGGAACCCGGGTTCACGTGTGCATCACCTTCGGTTCGGCGTCCCTCGATGAAAAGGTGGAACCTCCGGTGGTTGTCCTGGAGAGCAATCCTCGGGGGTTGCGCATCCTTTTTGCCGAGGATGACAAGGTCAACCGGCTGTCCACCGTCCGGCTGCTCGAAAGGCGGGGGCACGCGGTGGTGGCGGTGGAGGACGGCAGCCAGGCCATGGAGATCCTGCACCGGAACAACTTCGATGTGGTGCTTATGGACGTGCAAATGCCCATGATGGACGGCGTGGAGGCCACGAGGCGCATCCGTGAAGGCGAAGCCGGGGAGTCCAGGGCGAACATTCCCATCATCGCCCTTACGGCCTATGCCATGACAGGGGACCGGGACAGGTTTCTGGAGGCCGGCATGGACGACTACATCACCAAGCCGGTGGATGCCGCCCTCCTTGAGGAAACCCTGCAACGGGTCATGGGCGGGAAATCCACCCACGATTCCGAGACACCTTCCTCATGAGTCCGGAGACCCAGGGCTTTTGTCCAAGGGCTTCCCCCGGAGCCATAACTCATTTCCCGAGCAGACCACGGGTCTGGCATTTACCCGGTTTTCCTGATAATTGTATTCAAGAATCAGCTTCCTTTGCCGTGTAAGGGGTCTCCGCCTCTTGCCCGGGCGCCGTCAGGAACTCCATGCGGGCCATCCGCCAGCACCTTGTCCGACCTGGAGGCTATTTGTGAAGCATGCCTTTGCCCTGGTTTTGACGTTTTTCTGGAGCGTTGCGCTCCTCGTCGCCACAGTGTCCCCATGCGGGGCGGAGCTGCCAGGCGAAGGGGGCATGCCTCCCAATGAACGGTGCATCCCCCCGCCCCCGGAGTTCCTCCTGCCCAAGGCGCATTTTTCGCGCGTAAGCCTGGACCAAGGGCTGCCCAACAGCGAGGTACGGGCTCTCCTGCAGGACAGCCGGGGCTTCATGTGGATAGGCACTCCCGGCGGGTTGACCAGGTACGACGGCTACGAGTGCCGTACCTTTCGTAGTGATCCGAACACCCCGGCCTCCCTTGGCGGGGACAGGATCAACGTCATCAAGGAGGGACCGGACGGCGCGCTCTGGGTTTCGGGCAGCCCGGGCATGATCACCCGATACGACCCCAAGAGTGAGAGCTTCACACGTTTCCCCATCCGTCTCGACAAAAAGGAGATCGAGTCGTTTTCCAACCTCATTATGGACGAGTCCGGCATTGTCTGGCTTGGTGGAGGGGAAAACGGCCTGATCCGCTTTGACCCGCAAACCGGTGAAACCAAAGTGATCTCCGCTGATGCCCCGGTCTGGTCCATGGACATGGACGCCCGGGGGGACCTCTGGTTCACCACGAACAATGGCCTGTTCCACCTGGAAAAAGGCGGCAAGGAAGCTGATCATATGTGCCGGCTCCGGACCGGCCCGTCCAGCGTACGGGTCGACAGCCTCGGCAACATCTGGATCGCGGCCCACAGTCTTCAGCGATTCATCCCGGAAAACGGCAAGGTGCGAGAATACCTGATCTCCAACGCGCCCATCTACTCCATGCTGATGCAACGGGGCGGAGACATCTGGCTGGGCACCCGCAATGGCATTTACGTGTTCGATCCAGCTAAGGAAGAGGTCAAACGTCACTTCACCAATTCAGCCAAAGAGGAGGGAGAGCTCCTCGGCGAGAGGATCCTCTGCCTGTACGAGGATATCGATGGCGTCATGTGGTCCGGCTCCTTCAACGAGGGGGTGCAGCTCTACGATCCCAGGCAGGAGCGCTTTCAACTGCTCAAGATAAAAGGGACCGTTCCAAGGCTGATGCTCCGTAACGTGGTGTGCGACATTCTCGGCGCGGGGGACGGCCGCGTCTGGCTGGGGCGCGAGGGCGCCATCTCCCTCGTGAACCTGGACTCCCGGGTGGTGGAGGACCGCACACCCAGAGAGTGGGCGTTCCTGCCCCACCGCACCGGCGGCATGTATCTGGACGACAAGGGTTTTCTCTGGGTGGGGACGCGGGGGCACGTGGCCCGCATCGGCAGGGACCCTGGAGAGGATCGGGTGTATGCCCTCTCTCCGGGAAATGTCGAGGATCCTCCTGTGATAACGGATATTGTTCAAAGTGGCGACTTCATGCTGCTGACCACCATACACAAAGGTATGGCCATTCTGGACCCGGATACGGGAGAGATCACCTTCCTGAAGGACGGGACACCGGGCTTCAATTCCCAGGCTCTGGTCCAGGGGAGCGACGCGATCTGGGCCGCAGGACCCGGAGGTGTGGCCAGGGTACTGAAAGGCCGCGATGTCTGGTCCTGCTTCGAGGCGCCGTGGGAGGAGGTCTATACCCTGCTGCCGGCCCGAAAAGGCGACGTCTGGGTAGGTGCATCGAATGGACTTTTCAGATGGAGCCGCAAGACCCAGACCTGCGAGTCCTGGAGCGTACAGGATGGATTGCCTGCGCCCGGCGTCCTGGCCATTCTCGAGGATCTTCAGGGGCGGTTGTGGATGAGCGTGGGCAAGAACCTGGTGCTTTTCGTGCCGGAGTCCGGAGACATGCGCGTGTACAACGCCGGTGACGGACTGTCTCCCGTGAAGTTTCTCAGGGATGCCGCGTGGAGCGATTCGCAGGGGCGGATGTTCTTCGGATCCATGGACGGCATGGTTGTATTCACCCCCGATCAGATCACGGACACGCCTTCCAAGTCGCGCGTGGTGGCGACTTCCTTTTCCATCCACGACCATGAGGTGCGCCCCGGTCCGGATTCTCCCCTGAAAACACCCATCTGGAACGCGGAAAAGATCGTTCTGAAGCACGATCAGCGCATTCTGACCTTCGAGTTCGCCCTGCTCAGCTTCCCGGCGCCGGAGCAGACCAGGTACCGGTACAGGCTGGAGGGCTTTGATCCGCAGTGGATCGTGGCGGACGCCACGGGACGGCTGGCCAGGTACATGGCGCTCCCCGCCGGGGAGTACACCCTGCGGGCCAGGGCCATGTCGGGGGGGGCCTGGAGCCGTCATGAGGCGACCCTGGCCATCACGGTGCTCCCCCCCTGGTGGGATACGCCGTTCTTCAAGTTTTGCGTGGTGCTCAGCCTGCTGGCAATGACCTATCTGGTCTTTCGCGCCAGGGTTAACGCCATCAGAAGGCGGAATGTGCTGCTGGAATATCAGGTGGGCGAGAGAACCCGCGAATTGGCCGAGGTCAACAGGCAGCTCATGAAATCCAAGGCCGCCGCCGAGGCGGCCAACAAGGCCAAGAGCGCCTTTCTGGCCAACATGAGCCATGAACTGCGCACCCCCTTGAACGCCATCCTGGGCTTTGCGGACCTCATCCGCCGCAACGCCTCCATCCCGGCGAATGAGTTGGAGAACCTGTCCGTGATCAAGCGTAGCGGCGACCATCTGCTCTCGCTCATCAACCAGGTGTTGGACCTCTCCAAGATCGAGGCCGACAGGATGACCCTCAACGTGGTGGATTGCGATCTGGAGCACATACTCAGGGACGTGCGGAACCTGATCTCGGACAAGGCCAGGGAGAAATCCGTGAGTCTGGAGCTGACATGCGCCGCGGATACACCCAAGTTCATCAGGCTTGACGCCGTGAAGCTCAAGCAGGTCCTGATCAACCTGATGGACAATGCCGTGAAGTTTACTGAAAAGGGAAGCGTGAGCCTCCTGGTTGAGCCCGAGGGCGACGGCGCGTTGCGCTTCGAAGTCCGTGACACCGGGGTTGGCGTGTCAAAGGACGAGATGGACAAGCTCTTCGAGCTGTTCGCGCAGACCGAGTCGGGCCGCAAATCCTCCCAGGGCACGGGCCTGGGCTTGCCCTTGAGCCGCAGGCTCGTCAGGCTCATGGGCGGTGACATGGAGGTGGAGAGCGAACCGGGCAAGGGGACCGCCATCAGCTTCATGGTGCAGGTGGAGGAGGGCGACGCGTCCACGCAAGAGGAGGAGGCCGAACCGCGCCGCGTGACGGGTCTTGCTCCGGGGCAGGCCGAGGTGCGCGTCCTCATTGCGGACGACAACGAGGAAAACCGCGACCTGGTGCTCAAGCTGCTCACGCCCATGGGATTCTCGGTGCGGGCCGCGGCGGATGGCCGGGAGGCGGTGGATCTGTGGAGGAGCTGGAATCCCCGGTTCATTCTCATGGACATGCGCATGCCCGTGATGGACGGCTACGAGGCCACGCGGATAATCAAGGCCGAAGGCGGGGACAGGGTCCGTGTTGTGGCGTTTTCTGCCAGCAGTTTTCAGAGCGAGAGGCAGATCGCCCTGGACGCGGGATGCGACGATTACCTGCGCAAACCCATGCGCACCCGCAACCTGTTCTCCATGCTGGAGCGGCTGCTTGGCGTGGAGTTCCTCTACGAGGACACCTCCGAGGAGCGGGCTTCGGCATCCGGCCCGGATCTGGCCCGGGAGGTCACTCCCGAGGCCCTGCGGGACCTCTCTCCTGAACTGCTGGGGCGACTGCGGCGTGCCGTGGACGAGGTTGACCTGGATTTGGCCCTGGAAATCATCAGGGATATCGAATATGAAAATGAGCGACTCGCCGCCGGACTGGGGTATCTGGCGGAGACCTATCGCTTCGATCTGATCCAGCAAGCGCTGGACTAGTGCGGATGCAAGGATGTTTTCCAGGGGAAATCCTTATTGACGGGTCCCCCCACCTCGCCGCCGTTGGAACCACATGAGCCGCCTGGAGGCCCCATGGGCACGGATTTGCCGGAAAACGTCATAGCGGGGAGCGATATCCTGATCGTCGATGACGAGCCCAACAACCTTTCCGTTCTCAAGAATATTCTCGCGGAGTGCGGGGCGCGGGTTCGCCCCGCCCTGAGCGGCGAGCTGGCGCTCAAGGCCATGCGTAGCCGGTGCCCGGACATAATCCTGCTGGATGTGCTCATGCCCAAGGGCATGAACGGTTTCGAGGTCTGCGAGATTATCAAGCGCGACGGCTCCCTGCGCCACGTGCCCGTGCTGTTCATCAGCGCCCTCACCGATACGGCGGACAAGCTGCGCGCCTTTCAGGCAGGGGGGCAGGATTACATCGACAAGCCCTTTCAGGCCGAGGAGGTCCTGGCCAGGGTGGAGTCGCATCTGAAGCTGCTCAGGATGCGGAAACGTCTGGAGGAGCAGAACGAGCAGCTGCGGGTGGAGATAGAGGGCAGGAAAAAGGCCCAGCAAGCCCTGGCAGTGGCCAACAGCGAGCTGGAAATGCTGGCCAACCTGGACGGGTTGACCAAGGTGGCCAACAGGCGTGTCTTTGACAGCGCCCTGGACCGGGAATGGAGGCGCGCCAAGCGACAGGGCACCTCCATCGCCCTGGCCCTGTGCGACATCGACTATTTCAAGCGCTTCAACGACGCCTATGGGCACCAGGCAGGGGACAACTGCCTGCGGCGTATCGCCGAAACCATTCAGAACGTGCTCAAGCGGCAGAGTGATCTTCTGGCCCGATACGGCGGCGAGGAATTCGCCCTGATTCTGCCCGACACCAACATTGACGGAGGCGGGCACATAGCCAGGGAAATGGTCCGGGCCGTGGCGGACGCGGCGGTGCCGCACAGGGATTCCGACGCCGCCGAAATGGTGACCATCAGTGTGGGAGTGGCGGCGGTGCGGCCCTCGCCGGACATCGCACCCTCGGACCTGCTTGCAAGGGCGGACGCAGCCCTGTACCGCGCCAAGAATAAGGGGCGCAATCAGGTCGAGGTGGCGGAAGACTGAGTTCCGCTAAGCGATGAGGCAATGGCGATTCCTTTGTGTCTGTCATTGATTCATGTTGTTGGCCCTATATGAAAAGCCCCCCACTGCGTTTCGATGACGCTTACCGAAGGGGTGCTGTAAACAAGCATTGTACCCCCGCTCGATTTCCCCTTGTTGTGCCCTATACCCAGAGTGTGAGTAAGAAATTGCGCCGTTTCCTGGCTGGAGTTCGATACTGCCCGCTTGATCAATCGTGAATGCACTGAAATGTTGGGGCATTGGCGTTATTTCGTAGCATGCAAGGCGTTCATGATTCAGTGAGCACTTTCCAATTGTGGATTTGGTAAAGTATAACCATGGACTAGTATGTAACTACTTGAAAATACTTCGTCTCGGTATGGGAAAATCCTTGATGGGATCAGCCTCCCAATGATACTGACAGTAATGTTTATAAGGGGGGGGCGTGCAATGCCGGAAATTTCGGCGAATTCAGGCGTTGAACTGAGCGAGGAACTCAGAGAGAAGCAGGGAGTGCGGGAGGCGAAAATTCGCTCCCTGTATGCCAACCTGCCAGCCACCTCGGCCGCCACGCTGCTCAATGCCTTATTTCTTTCAGGCGGGTTGTGGACCATACTGGATCACTGGATCCTGGTTACCTGGTTCTCCCTCAACCTTCTGACTATCTTTCTACGCCTGTATTCCTACTACAGATTCAGAATGGTGCTCTGGACCCCGGAGGCCAGTGCCCGCTGGTGCCGGATCTTTCATGCGGGACTCCTTCTGGCCGGGATACTGTGGGGCGGTGGGGGGTTCTGGTTCTTCCCCCCCCATTCATTGCTGCACCAGACGTTCATCCTTCTCGTGCTGGGGGGCATGGTTGTGGGGGCGCTGGCCGCCAATATGTCCTCGTTCTGGGGCTCCAACATCTACGCCTGGCTGCTGATCATCCCCGCGGGGGCGCGTTGCGCCCTGCAAGGCACAGGTAGCCACCTGGCCATCTCGGGGATGATCATGGTGTTCCTGCTCCTGATGTACCTGGTCTCCAGGAAGATATACGCCACCATGGATAGCTCGTTCAGGCTGCGTTACAAGAACATCGGACTCATCGAGCACCTCACAAGGGAGCAGGTCAAGTCCACGCAGCTGGTGGATTCACTGCAAAACGAGGTCAACCAGCGCGTCAGGGTCGAGGGTGAGCTGAGAAAGAGCGAGGACCTGTTCAGGACGCTCACCGAGACCACGAGCTCCGCCATCTTCATTGTCCAGGACGACGTTATCCAGTACGTCAACAAGTCCGGCGAGGACATGGTGAACTACACCAAGGAGGAGATGAAGAATATCCCTGCCTGGAATCTGGTGCATCCGGGCTACAGAAAGCTGGTGGCAGGCAGGGGCGTCTCGAGACTGGAAGGGCTCATGGACCTGCCCAATCGCTACGAGTTCCTGCTGTGCGGCAAGAACGGCAAGGAAATCTGGGTGGACTACACCGGTACGCAGATCGAATACAAGGGAAGACCGGCTTTGCTGGGAACCGTGGTTGATATCACCGAGCGCAAGGCAGTGCAGGCCAAGCTGCACGAGATGGCCACCACGGACGCCCTCACAGAACTGAACAACAGGCGAAGCTTCCTGGACCTGGCCAAGCAGGACATCAGGCGTGCGAAGCGGTATGGCCGTAAGGTGTCCCTGATCATGTTCGACGCGGACCATTTCAAGGAAATCAACGACACCTGCGGCCACGACGTGGGCGACGCCGCCCTGAGGCATCTTGCGCAGGTGAGCGCCGAAATGGTGCGTGAAATCGACATTCTGGGACGCATCGGCGGTGAGGAGTTCGCCATTCTGATGCCCGAGACCGGCGTTGAACAGGCCATCCTCGCGGCTGACAGATTGCGCGGTGCCATAGCCGAGTCCAGGGTGCCTATCGAACTTCTCGATGGTGGGGAGCTTCACGTCACAGTGAGCGTGGGGGTGGCCGAACTGGGACCGGACGATGATCTGACCGAGCTGATGAAGCTGGCGGACAACGCCCTTTACCGGGCCAAGAGCGTGGGCCGCAACAGGGTTGAGGTGGAACCGCCCCTCGATGGTGCGCGATAACAGACCTCGGAATCCCCTGAAGGGGATTTTGACGGAACTGCGAGCACGGGATAGCCTGCGGTCAAACAGGAGGTCCTTATGCACAGCAAGCCCGTTGCCGCCGGTAAGAGCAGTTTCAACCACATAGACCCTGACCAGGCATTCCCCCATATCGTTGACGACAACTCCACCACATGGCTCGACCTCGCATGCGGGGCGGGCAGGTACACCCTTGCCCTGGCCACGCGCATCCCCCCGAATGGCCTTATCTACGCCCTGGACCTGTGGGAGGAGGGGCTCGAGGCCCTTGCCTCGGCCGCCAGGGACCAGGGGGTGAGCAACATTCGGACCGTGAAGGCCGACATGACAGGGGTCCTG
The DNA here is from genome assembly GCA_963674665.2 of Desulfovibrionaceae bacterium. Lineage (GTDB taxonomy): Bacteria > Desulfobacterota > Desulfovibrionia > Desulfovibrionales > Desulfovibrionaceae. The sequence goes on from CAXXPL010000009.1 coordinate 657,147, forward strand.
CCCCTGGAGGACGATTCCGTGGATGTCTGCCTCATGGCCACGGTACTGCACGATCTCCCACAATCAGGAAGGGTGAGCGCCCTGCGGGAGGTGCGGCGCGTGCTCAAGGACGGGGGCGCGGCCGTGATCATCGAGTTCAAGAAATTCGACCAAGGTCCTGGACCAGGCAAGGCGCAGCGCATCGACGAGGCTGACGCCGAAGCCCTGCTCTCACCCCTGGGGTTCACCAGACAGGCTTCAGCCGACCTGGGGGAGTTCACCTACCTCGCACGTTTCGGTTTGACTAAATAGTTTTCAAGCGAAAGAGGGTTTGCGAGAAGAAAACCATGTGGAAAATGGTTTTCTTCTCGTCAATTTTCTTTGCAACAAATGGCATATCGATTCTTGAGTGTACTAGAGCATTTTAACTTTCATTTTGTATATACCCACAAGATCTAAACCAGCCCTGAGCATCTTTTGCGAGAACGAAGCTCAGGGCTTTTCCAACAGCGTCAAAGAGCTCTTCATGTGTCCTGGCTTTCATTCCTTTCAGCAGTTCCTTTACTTTGCTCCACATCTTTTCAATAGGATTTAGATCTGGGCTATAAGCTGGTAGAAACCGATAAGAAGCCTGCTTGGCTTCAATGGCAGCGTAAGCATCCTGGGATTTATGGGCTGAGAGATTGTCCATGATGACGATATCGCCAGGGCGTAGAGAAGGTGCAAGCACCTCTTTGATGTAAGCATCGAACATCTTTCGATCTACCGCCCCAGGAAAGACAATACTCTCAGTTGAGCCATCAAGGCGCACCGAAGAAAGTACGGTTAAGGTTTCCCAACGGCCGCACGGGGCAGAATCATGACAACGCTCCCCATGGATAGAGCGTCCATACAGTCGTGTCATATTTGTTTTTACGCCTGATTCATCAAGAAAAATCAAGGAGTTCACATCCACAGTCCGTTGGAATTCCTCCCATTCAAGCCTAGACTTGACTATATCCTCCCGATCCTGCTCGCTTGCTCGCAGAGTTTTTTTTGAAAGCAAATCCAAGAGATTTAAGAATTTTATGAATTGCAACAAGTGAGCACTGCTTTCTGAAGTGCTGCCGAATCTCCTCCAAGGTGAGGTCCACATTTTCGAGGAGAAGAGCTGTCAGTTCTCGACGCTCATCTTCAGAGAACATTGACGTTCTGTGACCGCGCTGTCGGGCTTCCATTCGTCCGTCTCGTTCAAATTCCCGGATCCACCGACTCACGCTATTTAGATGATACCCCACAATCTCGGCGATTTGCCGCCGTGGGAGTCCTGCCTCGTAAGCCCGTATAGCTATAGCCCGTACTTCCTTGTTTGCTGTTTTCATGCAAGTCAGTCTAGAATATTTTTAGATAATTTGAAAGTTAAAATGCCCTATGGTAAGCTTGACGAGATGGGTAAAATACTGATTTGAAAGTTGAATCATTGATTAATCGTGAACAATTTGATACGGAATAAGATAGGTATTTTTTATGATTATTTTGGGATAAATAAAGTAGTAATTCATTCACAGAATGAATCATGCAGTTTAAAAACGTTTTGAAGGTGCTGCTAATGGGAATGCGGGAACTGTTACGCCGTATATTGAAGCCTTTGCTTGATGAAATGATCGAAGAGGCAATGACCAGGGACAGCAAGAACATCGAGCGTCATTTCCGCAAAAAGGCCATGGAGAGTTCGGCCGCCTATATTGAGGAGCGTATGGCTGATGCAACGCCACTGCCGGACAAATGGGCTGTGCTCGACCTCGGATTGCAGGCCGCGGAGCCCATGCTGCGGGACAACCCCCAGGCCCTGGTCTGCGAATTCGGCGTGGCCAGCGGCGCCACCATCAATCATCTCGCCAGGAAACTCCCGGGCCGGGCGGTTCACGGCTTCGATTCCTTTGAGGGCCTGCCCGAGGACTGGCGCGACGGATACCCCAAGGGAGCCTTCAGCCGCAACGCTCCTCCGGAGGTGGTGGGGAACGTGGAGCTGGTGCAGGGGTATTTCGACCAGAGCCTTGCCCCGTTTCTCCAGGCAAACCCCGGCACAGCCGCCTTCCTGCACATCGACTGCGACCTGTACTCGTCCACCAGGACCATTTTCCAGCATTTTGAGGCTCGTCTCGTCCCCGGCAGTGTGCTGGTGTTCGACGAGTACTTCAATTATCCCGGCTGGGAGCAGGGGGAGCACCTGGCACTGAACGAGTTTCTGGACAGGACCGGCCTGGGCGTCCAGTATCTGGGGTATTGCAAATTCCACCAGCAGGTGGTGCTCAGGCTGACATAGCTGTCGAGTATCCTTGGGAGGGACCCGGGGGGGGCCCTTTCCATAGAAAGGGTCCCTCCCGGGAAACTCAGTATCCTCTCAAAATTTCATTCACCAACCAGCTAGAGTATTTACGCTTGAAATGCTTAACGGCTGGCAAAGCCAGCCGTTAAGCATTTCGCGGCAAGGATTTACAGGTAAATCCTTGCAGAGCATTTGAACTTTTTCAAAGTTAAAATGCTCTAGGCGCTCTCCACGATGGCGACGCCGGCGCTGGCGCCGATGCGGCTGGCTCCGGCCTCGATCATGGCCATGGTGTGCTCGTAGTTCTTGATGCCGCCGGAGGCCTTTACGCCCATATCCGGTCCCACCTCGGCACGCATGAGGGCGATGTCCTCGACCGTGGCGCCGCCTTTGCTGAAGCCGGTGCTGGTCTTGACAAAGTGCGCCCCTGCGGCCTTAGACAGGCGGCAGGCGATCCTTTTCTCGTCGTCGGTGAGCAGGCAGGTCTCGATGATGACCTTGACCAGGGCCTTGGGATTGACTTCGGCAACGGCATCCACCACAGCCTGGATATCCTGCTCGACGTAGTCTTCCTTGCCGTCCTTAAGCGCGCCCACGTTGATGACCATGTCCAACTCGGTGGCTCCCTGGGAGGCTGCGAGAGCCGCCTCCTGGGCCTTGGTCCGCGTGGCGTTGGCGCCCAGGGGGAAGCCGATGACCGTGCATACGTCCACGCCCGACCCCTTCAGCTTCTCCACGCACAGGGGCACGTAGCAGGGGTTTACGCAGACAGAGGCGAATCCGTATTGACTGGCCTCGTCGCACAGTTTTTCGATGGCCGATTGCTGGGCCTCGGGCTTAAGAATTGTGTGGTCGATGTACTTGGCCAGTTCCTGCTTGTTCATAACTATCTCCGGTTGGGCATTGTACGCATTATCTGCACTGTAGAAAAAGGCCGGTCCCGCGTCAGGAGTTCGTTTGGAGAGAAAGGGCGCGGGACCGGCGGATGCGGGTGATAAACTATTTGGTTTCAGCAAACACCTTGGAATCGTCCAGGTACTTGGCGGCGTTCTCCTTGGTGATCAGGCCGGTACCGGCGTCGATGAATTCAGGAAAGGACTTGCCTTCCAGCACGCCCATGGCGGTCTCGACGGCCAAAGCGCCCAGAAGGGCGGGGTCGTTAAGTACTGTGCCGGAGTAGGTGCCGGCCTCGATGGCCTTGATGGCCTGCATCAGGCCGTCCACACCGATGATCTTGACCTGGTCCAGCTTGCCGTTCTGCTTCAGGACCTGGGCGGCACCCAGCGCCATGTCGTCATTGTGGGCGTAAACCAGGGCCACGTCCTGGTTGGCTTCGAACATATCCTGGAAAGCCTTTACGGCCTTGGAGCGGATGTATTCGCAGTAGGGGCTCTGCACCACGGTGATGCCTTTTTCGGCGTCAACAGCCTGATGGAAGCCGTCGCGGCGGTCCATCATGACCTTGCCGCCCGCGGCGCCCTGAATCTCGATGATCTTGCCCTTGGCCTTACCCTTGCCGCCCAGCAGCTCCACGGCCAGCTTGCCGGCTTCGTAACCCATCTTTTTGTTGTCGCGACCCACGAAGGTGGCGAGTTTACCCTTGGCGGGGCGGTCCACGGCGATAACCGGGATGTTGGCGGACTCGGCGGCACGCATGGCCGGGGCAACACCACCGGGGTTCACGGCGTTCAGCAGCAGGACGTCGATGCCCTTGGTCAGCAGATCCTGAACGTCCTTGTTCTGCTTGGCGATGTCTCCCTGGGCGTCGACATAGATGAGTTTAGCGCCCAGCTCATTGGCCTTCTTCTCCGCGGCTTCCATCAGGGCCACGTAGAACGGGGAGTCGAGGGTCACTTGGGAAAAGCCGATGATTTTCTGTTGCGCGGAGGCAAGACCCGCGCTGGCCATCAATGCGACTGCCATCAGGAAAACGACCAAACCTCTTTTCATGACATACCTCCGTGAGTTGTTATGGACGTGCCGGGCCCAACACCCGTCAATCGCGCGTCCGGAAGAACTGGTTGAGCATCAGGGCCACCACGATGATCACGCCTTTGAAGATCATCTGGTAGTATGAGGACAAACCAGCCAGGTTGAATATGTTGGTGATGATGGCGAGCAGCCATACGCCGCCGAAGGTGCCGATGACGCCGCCGCAGCCGCCCATGAGGGACGCGCCGCCGAGCACCACCGCCGCGATGGCGTCCAGCTCCATGCCCTTGCCCGCTGTGGGCTGCCCCACTGTGAGCCAGGAGGCGGTGAGAATGCCGCCAAGGGCGGAGAGCGCGCCCGAGAGCATGAACACGAAGATGATGTTGCGCTTTACATGGATGCCGGACAACCGCGCGGCCTCGGCGTTGCCGCCCACCGCGTAGAGCCCGCGGCCGAAGGTGGTGTACTTGAGCATGAGGGCCGAGAGCACTGTGATGAGGATCCAGACCAGGCCGCTCACAGGCAGGCCGAAGATGAAGCCCGCGCCCAGCCACTGGAAGGCCTCGGGCAGGTCGAAGATGGGCGTGCCGTCGGTGGTGAGCAGGGCGAAGCCGCGTGCAGCCACCATTGTTGCCAGGGTGGTGATGAAGGAGGGCACGCCTCCCTTGGCACTGACCACGCCGTTGAACATACCCAGCAGCAGGCCCAAGGCCAGGCTGGCGCCGATGGCTATGATGATGGGGTATCCGCTTGCCATGAGCACGGACACGACCATGCCGGCAAAGGCCAGCACCGAGCCGACTCCCAGGTCGATGCCGCCAACCAGGATGACCAGGGTCATGCCCACGCTGACAACGCCGATGGTGGAGGACTGCTGCAACAGGTTTACGAAGTTCTGCAGGGTGAAGAATTTCGGCGAAATGACCGCAGCGACGCACGCAAAGATGACTATGAACATCAGCAAGTTGTACTTGCGGAAAAACTCTTTCCACTGAATGTCGCGGCTGGGGGCGTTAACGGCTTTCATTTCCTTCTCCGGTTAGGGCTGTGTGCAAAATCCGCTTGGTTGAAAAGGGCGGTGTGAACTCGCCCACAATATTGCCTTCGTACAGCACGAGAATCCTGTGGCACATGCACTCCAGCTCCTCGAGCTCGGAGGACGCCACAACAGTTGCTGTTTCCGGCTTCCCGGCAAAACTCCTGATGATCTCGTAGACCTCCTCTTTGGCGCCCACGTCGATGCCCTGGGTGGGCTCGTCGAACAGCAGCAGCTTGGACCTCTTCATCAGCCACTTGGCGATGACCACCTTCTGCTGGTTGCCCCCTGAGAGACTGCGGACCTCGGTCATGACGCTTGGGGTTTTGATCCGGAGCTTGTTCACGAAATTGCGCGCAAGGGCGTAGAGTCTGCTGGGGATGAGCAGGCCGTGGACCGAGACGTCCGGGCTGGCCGCGATGGCAGCGTTCTCCCAGACCGGCAGGCCGAGGATCAGGCCCTGGGTCTTGCGCTGCTCCGGGATCAGTCCCACGCCTCTTTTCATGGCGTCCACAGGCGAGTTCAGGGCGACCTCGCTGCCGTTGAGTTCTATGGTGCCGTCATAGCGCAGGGAGCCGAACAGCGAGTGCAGGATCTCCGAGCGCCCGGACCCCACAAGGCCGTAAAGGCCCAGTATCTCGCCCTCCTTGACGTGGAAGTACAAACACTTGAGCACGTTGTTGGTCAGGCAGTGGGTGCGGATGATGTCCTTGTCGCTGTGCGGAGGGAGGGCGCAGCTCTGACCGCTGCGCACATCGTGACCGATCATCAGCCGGACCAGGCTCTTGATGTTGAGATCCTTGATGGGGCCGGTGTGGGCCTTTTTGCCGTCGCGCAGCACAGTGACCGTGTCCCCCACCAGGAACAGCTCTTCCAGCCGGTGGGAGATGTAGATGATGGTCACACCCTGGGCCTTGAGGTCGAAGACCACTTTGACCAGTGCCTTGAACTCCTCCTCGCTCAGGGTGGCCGAGGGCTCGTCCATGACCACCACCCGGGCCTCGGCTGCCAGGGCTTTGCAGAGCTCGACGATCTGCTTGTGCCCCATGCTGAGGCTGGAAACCGTTGCCTCGGGCCTGATGGCGATGCCAAGGCGCTGGAGCAGCTCGCTCGCACGCCTGCTCATGGCTCCCCAATCCACCACGCCGGGCAGTGTCTTGGGGTACTGCCCCAGGAAGATGTTTTCGGCGACGCTCAGCTCCTCCACCAGGGAGAGTTCCTGATAGATGACCGCGATGCCTGCCTTGAGGCCGTCCCTGGGGCTTTGGATGGAGATTTCCTCGCCGTTGATGAAAATGCCGCCGGAGTCCGCGGTGTACACCCCGGAGAGGATCTTCATCAGGGTGGATTTTCCCGCGCCGTTGGCGCCTATGAGGCAGTGTACCTCGCCGGCGTTCACCGTGAAGTCCACCTGGTCCAGGGCCTTGACCCCGGGGAAGGACTTGTTGATGGAGCGCATCTCGAGAAGTGGTGTGTCAGCCATGGCTATGCCTTTCTCCCTGCGCGCATGAGCGGGGCAAGGGCTTCGTAGGTGGCCAGATAACGCTGGTGGGACTCGTCATAGATCCCGGCCAGGGCCGGGTTGGGTTCCACCACGCTGCGCCGGTGAACCATGGCCTCTGCCGCGGCCTGGAAGTCGGGGTGGATGCCCACGCCCACCGAGCCGGTCATTGCGCCGCCCAGAAGCACGGCGTCCGTGTCCATGGTCAGGACAATGGGGGTCTGGCAGATGTCCGCGATGATCTGCAGCCACAGGGGGTTCTTGGTCACGCCGCCGCACACCACCATGCTGTCCACCTGGTAGCCGCCTTTTCTGAAGGCGCTGAGGATGTTGCGCGTGCCGTGGGCCACGGACTCGAGAACCGCCCGGTACATGTGCCCCCGTGTGTGGTGCAGGTTCATGCCCCACATGCAGCCGGTGAGGTCCGGGTCGCAGACCGGGGTGCGGCTGCCCTGCCAGAAATCCAGCACAGTGAGGCCATCGCAACCCGGAGGGGCGGTGGCGGCCTCCTGAGCCAGCAGGCCGTAAGCCTCTTCACCGAGGTCCTTGGCAAACACGTCCTTGAACCAGCGCGTGATGGCGCCGGCCGAGGTCTGGCCGCCCTCGAGAAGACAGTATCCGGGGACCACGGCGTTGGAATAGGGACCCCAGAGCCCGGGAATGAACATGCGCTCCCGGCTCAGGGCCAGGTGCACGAAGGAGGTCCCCATTATCACTCCCATAATGCCGGGAACCACCGTACCCAGGCCGACCATGCCCACGTGGGCGTCGATGCCGCCCTGTATGAGTACCGGAGCCCCCTTGATGCCGAGGGCCTCGGCGGCTTGGGGCGTCACCCTCCCAACGGGCTCACCCATGGCCCTGACAGTGGTGGGCCACTTTTCCGCATACTCTGGAAAACCGATGTCCTTGAAAAAGTCCTCTGCAAAGCCACCTTCCACGTCGGAGAAGGTCCACTTGCAGCTTGCGTTGCACTTGGAGGCGGCCCACTCGCCGGAGAGCTTGTAGTTGAGCCAGTCCAGGGCCTCCACGATCTTGTGGGCCCCGGAATAGATGTCCGGTTTGTTGTTCTTCAGCCACAGGGTCTTTGGGAGCATCCACTCCACGGAGACCCCGCCGCCGCAGTATGAGAGAATGGGGTGCCCGGTGGCATTGACCATGGCGCACTCTTCCCTGGCGCGGGTGTCCATCCACAGGATGGCGTCGCTCATGGGTTCAACCTGGGCATCCACGGGTAAAACGGTGGAGGAGGTGGCTCCTATGCAGATCGCCGCGGCCTTGTCGTCATCGGAAAGGGCCGCCGCGGCCTGGTGACAGCAGGAGCACACCGCCTTCCACCAGTCGGAGGGTCGTTGCTCCGCCCAACCAGGGCGGGGGTAATGCGTTTCATAAGCGACTTCGGCCATGGACAAACGGTTGCCTGTCTCGTCGAAGCAGGCCGCCCGGGCGCTCTGGGTGCCGAGGTCGATACTGAACAAGACGTTTCGAGCCATCACGTACTCCAGTCATGCGGTAAGTCAGGGAAGCCGCGGGCGCCGCCTGGTAGGGCGGCGCACTGACGCGGCCCGAAATCAGGGCAAGAACATGATCTTGTTGAAGTAGAACTTTTCCTTGGCGAGCCTGGTGAAGAATTCAGGGCCTTCTTCGAGCTGCAGCCTGTGGCTGATGAAGGACTCCTTCCACAGGGCGCCCTGTTGCATGAGTTCCACGCTGTAGGTCCACTCGCGCCCGGGAAAGGGCTTGGAAAAGGAGTTCCAGCTGCCCTGGATGCGGAGTTCGCCGCGCAGGATGCGGTCAACGGCCTTTTCACTCAGGGTCAGGGAATCGTGGGAGATGCCCAGGAAGATGATGGTCGCGTGATTGGCGGCGGAGAGCACGCACTGGTGCTGGGCCACCTGCACACCGGAGGCGTCCAGGATCACGTCGGCACCGTCAGGAGCGATCTTCCTGATGGCCACCGAGGCTTCGGTCTCCAGGCTGTTGACAACCTCGTCGCAGCCCGCGTCCTTGGCCAGGTCCAGCTTGTCCTTGCTCACGTCCACGCCGATGACGGTCTTGGCGCCAAGATGCTTGGCCAACTGCACGGCGAACAGGCCGATGGGACCCACGCCGACGATGGCGACAACGCTGTCCGGGGTGATGTCGGTCTTGCTCAGGGCATGCACCGCGTTGGCCGCGGGGTCCACCATGGCGCCGGCCTCGAAGGTCACTTCGTCGGGGAGCGGGATGAGGTTGGCCTTGGGCACGCGTACGTACTCGGCCATGGCGCCGTCGGAGCGGGATCCCAGGTAGTCGTAGCTCTCGCACAGGGAATAATGCCCCTTGTCGCACCACTGGCACTTCATGCAGGGGATCAGAGGGGCGGCGGTGACGCGCTGACCGATCTTCACGTTGTCCACATCCGCGCCTGTATCCACCACAACGCCGGAAAACTCGTGGCCGGTGATGAGCTCGGAAATGTGGGCACCGTACTTGAGGATCCTGGGGATGTCCGAGCCGCAGACACCGCAGGCCTTGACGTTGACCAGCGCCTCGTCTGGCTTGATCTGCGGGACCGGGACCGTTTCGAAACGTACGTCGCCCGGGGCATGCAATTTAAGGGCGCGCATGGTCGTGGGTAAAGTCATGACGAATCCTTTGTTAGTATTTCAGGTACGAGGTCGACCTGTACGCTGTCTCCAGCGCCTCCAGGGCGGGATCCCCCCTGCGGATGCACAGGCCGATATATAAGGTCTCGATAATCGCCATCTGCACCATGCGGGTCATGGCCGCGTCGGTGCGGTAGGTCATCTCGTCGGAAACGCTGGAGATGACCACGTCGGCGATTTTTGCCAGCGGAGAGTCCTTGGAGCCGGTCACGGCGATGACCTTGACCGTGGGCCTGATCTTTTCCACCGGGATGATCAGGTCCTTGCTCTCTCCGGAATGTGATATGGCGACCACCACGTCCCCGGGCCTGGGCAGCGCGAGCACCGAGGCCGTGACGTGAGGATCGCACATGGCGCGGCAATTGGGGATGAGCTTGGAGAACTTGAAGCAGGCCATGTCGGCCATGGCCGCGGAGATGGCGAAGCCCAGGAAGAATGCCCGCTCGGCCTTTTCCAGCAGGGCCAGGGCGTCCTCCATGGCCTTGGTGTCCAGCAGGGCCAGGTTGGCGTCCAGCACCCGGATGGCGCCGTTGAAAATCTTCTGTTTCAGGGTGGCCAGGCTGTCCTGCCCCGTGATGTCCTCGTAGGTGCGGTAATAGGAGTTCTCGGCGAGTTCGGCGGCAAGGGTCACCTTGAGGTCATTATAGCTGCTCAGCCCCAGTTGCCTGTAGTAACGCACGATGGTTGCCTCGCTCTTGGCCCCGCAGGCGTCCGCCAGCTGCGTGATGGACATCTTCACGACCTTTTCCGGATTTTCGGAGATGAACCGGCTTATGGCCTGCTGTGTCTTGCTCATGGACGGCATGTTCATCCGAATAGTCGGCAGGATTTTTTTCATAAGAAAATTTTTTTCCTTTAGCCCGGAAGGTTGTTCTAAATGAAAAAATTTTTTCAAAAAATATCCCTGTGACAATCCTGTGTCAAGAAGGTTTTTCTCTCATCTTACCAAGTTGATACATTTTACAACGTCGTATATTCGCCCCTCGACTGAGAAAATTCTTATTAATGGTAGGGAAATATTCAGGAAATAAAGTGTGAGGTTTATTACCGACTCCCGGCATCTGCAATCAGTAGGTCGAATTACCAGGAAAAAAATATTTGCATCCGTAGTTATGTTTCAACAATTGACATTATGCTCATCAAAAGTCCGAGTGACCGGAAACGGACTATGCCGAGGGGCTTCTTCCGCACCCAGGAAAGGCTCCCACTCCGTGCCGTGGACATTGTCCCTGTTATGAGTGAAAAATGGGGGTGGAGCCCGTGGTTCGATCCGGGCTATTACGAGAATGAAGGTAAAGAAATGAAACGGGAAGTCATCATAACCTGCGCCGTCACAGGTGCAGGAGATACCACAGGAAAGAACCCGGCCGTGCCGGTGACGCCGGAGCAGATCGCCAGGGCGGCGCTCCAGGCCAGGAAGGCGGGAGCGGCCGTGGCGCACATCCACGTTCGGGACCCCAAGACAGGCAGGACCTCCAGGGAATATGGGCTGTACAAGGAAGTGGTGGAGCGTATCCGCAACGCCGGCTCCGACGTGATCATCAACCTCACCGCGGGTATGGGCGGGGAGTTCGCTCCTGACGAGAACTCGCCGCACCTGGCCGCAGCGGGCACCGACATCGTCTCGGCAAGGGAGCGCATCGCCCACATACGGGACTTGGCGCCGGAGATGTGCACCCTGGACTGCGGCACCATGAACCTGTCCAGGAACGCCTACATCGCCACGCCGGACCAGCTGCGCACCATGGCCAGAGGGATTCGCGAGGCAGGGGTGAGGCCAGAGATCGAGGTCTTCGAACTGGGGCACATCTGGATGGCCAAACAGCTGATCAAGGAGGGGTTGGTGGAGAACCCCCCGATATTTCAGCTCTGCATGGGCATTCCCTTTGGCGCCCCCCCATGTGTGGAGTGCATGCTGGCCATGCGAAACCAGCTCCCGCAAAGCGCGCACTGGGCGGCCTTTGGCATCGGGCCGTATCAGTTCCCCTTTGCCGCGCAGTCCATGCTCCTGGGCGGCAATATCCGCGTTGGCCTGGAAGACAACCTGTACCTAGAAAAGGGCGTGCTGGCCGACAACCGTCAGCTCGTGGAAAAGGCCGTGCGGCTCGTAGACATGCTCGGCGGCACAGTGACAACACCTGACCGCGCCCGCGAAATCCTGCAACTGCCCCAGCGTTGAGGGCGAGAAAGTGAAGGCGCCTTTTCGGTGGAGGGACTTTTTAAATCAGCGCTTCCTTCATTACTATCGATAGATGACAGAGCGCCACAGGAGGTGGCAAGGCGGCGTTATACTGAAAGAAGGGGGAGAGCCCTCCCACACAGGAAAACTCTCCCCTTTACAGCGAATCCAAGCAAGGCATGACCCGGCCATTGAGTTCATGCGCCGGAAGTTCCGGCATGCAGGCGGCCTACCAGGACCACATGCGGTAACCCAGCTTGAACAGGTAGGAAGTGGCGTTGCCCACGTGGAAGACTTCGCAGCCCAGCTTTTCCATCTTGTCGGCCACGCCGTAACGATCCGCGCAGGCCTTGCAGGCCCAGATACGGCTGCTTTTGCCGCCTTGGGCCTGGATGCTCTTTATGAGCTTGATCTGGTCGCTGTCAGCGGGCAGCTCGGCAATGGTCTTCTGGGCCGGCCCCCACAGGACGATCTTCACGTTGTCCATCCACTCGTTCTTGATGGCGCGGTCCGCGTACAGCAGGCCGAAAAAGATATCCTCGGCATTAGCGCTCTTGATCAGCACGATGACGTTTCCGCTACCCTGGGGGCTGTAGTCCGCACCTTGTCCGCTAGCCAGGGCCTGTGTGGAGAGGATGCCGATGAGCAGCAGGGTGACGACGGCCAGAGTGATCGATTTTGTCCTCATGATAACCTCCTCGAGATGTGGTTGGCGTGCACCGGTATTGGTGACGCGGTTTCGGGTCCGCCTCTGTTCGAATCACGCACAGGAACGCCGCAGGCCGCGTTCGAGCCGGGGGACGGGGGCATTTGCCGACTTGTTCCAATTGCGCGTTTCAACCATCTTGAAAGAAAGATGACTTGTTCCCTGACAGGCCTAGGGCGGCGCAGAGTGGATATATAGCGGCAGCATATTGTCTACATTAGATTGTAGACAATAGATTCATATAAAAAAACAGCCGTGTCAACCCGGGAAGTGAATCTTTTTGAATCGTGCCTATAAATCACATTATAACAGTGCTTTATGCTAAAGAAATGGATCAACTACGTTATAATCCCAAGGAATTCCCAGGTGCGAAAGGTGACGGAGCTTGATTTTTACCTGGGAAGTGAACTAGAGGTTCAAGTGATGGACCGTGCCCGTGGGCGCAATGCTCATGCCGCTCTTGTGCAAATTCAACCCTTCAAGCTTTTGTTGGAACCCATATTCATATGAAAATTCAGGGAGTCGCAGAAAGCGTCCTGCATCACCTCAGGCAGAAGATCATTACCGGGGCGTTTCCCCCGGACTCCAGACTTAATGAAATCGAGTTGGCGGATTCCTTTGGCGTGAGCCGCCCCCCGTTGCGTGAGGCCTTCCGCAAGCTGGAGAACGAAAACCTCATTGTGAGCGTTCCCAGAAAGGGGACCTATGTCTCGGGTGTTTCCCTTGATGATTGCGAGCAGATATATCGCGCCCGGATCATGCTGGAGTGCGGGGCCATCGATATCATAGGAGAGCAGGGCAGGGACGTGCTGGACGAGCTGCGTCAGACCCTGGAGGAGGAAAAGCAGTTCGAACCCCCCAAGAATCCCACTCCCGAGGACATGCCCACGTTTTTTCAGGTGATGGCTAATTTCCACAACAAGATGGTGGAGTCCTGCGGCAACAACTGGATCATCCACTTCTACCGGCAGCAGCGCCCCTCCATGGCCAGATACCAGATCATGTACCTGCGCCTCCCGGGTTCGCTGACTGCCTCTCACGAAGAGCACGAGCGCGTGTTCAAGCAGATCGAGGGGGGGCAACTTGCCGAGGCCAAGTTCGCCATCAGCGAGCACATCCTCAAGACTCGGGATGCCCTTCTCGACCGCATCGAGGAGTCCAAGCCCTAGCCCTTTTGGCTCAGGCACTGGAAAGCGCTGTGTTTTCCATCGCCTGGCCGGATTCTTCTCATAACGCGTGACGCATGCGCCGCTCGATCCCCCAATGGGAGCGGGCGGTCTTTTTTTAGGAAGCACTGCAAATTGCCCGCTGACTTTGTTGCTGCGAAAAAGGCAAATCCTCGTGTATTTCTAACTACACGTCGGCCTTTCCTTTTCCGTGCGCCTTGCCAGCGAACAATTCTACCGCACATCCGAAATGTGATTAATCAACGTATCCTTTAACTTGTCCCATTTACTGTAATGACTGCAGAGTTGTGGAGAGGGGTGTTGCACGCACTGCCTGTCCGCTCCTGTTCATGGTTTGAGCCCCTCATGGCTTCGATCCACCCATGCCCTAATTATTGGGTGCTTTATTAAAATACTATAAATTACGCAATATTAAAGAAATATCCCTTTGGACTTAGGAAAAAAAGCGGAGGGGTGTTGACAGGAGAAATCTCGTTTTGTAGTCTATTGTCTACAAAAGACAATACACAGGAGGCACATGAAATTCAACGGAGTTAGCGAAAGCGCTTTGATCTGGCTGCGGGAGCAAATCATCACCGGATCCCTTCCCGCGGGTTCCAGAATCAATGAGGCGAATCTGGCCGAGGAAATGGGTATCAGCCGCCCACCGCTGCGTGAGGCGTTGCGCAGGCTGGAGAGCGAAAACCTGGTGTTCGGCAAGCCGCGCAGGGGGAGCTTCGTGAGTCCCATGTCCCTGGAGGACTGCGTCCAGATATACAGAGTGCGGGAGATTCTCGAATGTACGGCCATGGAGATAGCCTTTGCCGATGGGCCCGAAACCTTCCTGCCTGTGCGGGAGACCCTGGAGAACGCAGCGGAAAAGGATTGTACCTATGCAACAGGCGTACGATCGATGATGGAATGCTTCAACTCCATGTCGTCCTTTCACCGCGAACTGGTCCACTGTTGCAAGAATGCGTGGCTCATACAGTGCTATGATGGAATTTACTCGAGTCTTGCCAGGTATCAGGTGATGTACCTGTATATTCCTGGTTCGAGATACGCATCCATCCGCGAACACTACAAGATTATAGACATGCTTGAAAATGGGGATCTCGAAGCGGCACAGCGGGAACTTGTCCGGCATCTCGATGTCACAAAGGGCATGCTCATTGACTGCATCGAGAAATCGGACATCGACCACAAGAAATCAGCGTAAAAGCCAAACGCTCGAGTTCGAGACACTGAATGAAGGAGGACTATGATGAAATTCTATGGCTATCCCAGACCCGACGGCAGCGCGGGCGCACGGAACTATGTCGCCATTATTCCGGCGGTTGGGTGTGTGAACAATCTCTGTTCCCATCTGGAAAAACTGATCCGAGGCACCAAGGCCATTCGTCATGACCAGGGCTGTCTGCACCCACCCGCGGATACCGAGCAGGTCACTCGAACCCTCATCAACCTGGGCAAGAATCCCAACGTGGCTGCGGCTCTGGTTGTGGGGTTGGGGTGCGAGATGGTCAATGCCGAGGAGGTCTACGAGGGCATCAAGGAAAGCGGCAAGCCCGTGGACATGGTTGTTGTGCACAAGATCGGCGGCATGATTGAGACCATTGCCAAGGCCTCGCGCATTCTGGTGGACATGGTGGCCCAGACCAGTGGCATCCGGCGCGAGGAGTTCGGCCTGGACAAACTCGTCTTTGGAACCAAATGCGGTTCCTCGGACACCACGTCGGGACTGTCTTCCAACCTGGTCACCGGAGAGGTCTGCAAGCTGATGACCCGGAACGGGGGAAAGTTCATACAGGGCGAGATATGCGACATCATGGGGGGCGAGTACGCCCTGAAAAAGCTCTCCGTGGATCAAGACCAGGGCGAAATGATCGTGGACTGCGTGCGCGACCTGTATATGCGGGGTTACCATGTGGGCGCAGATACCCGAGGCTGTCAGATGACGGCAGGGAATGTCGCCGGTGGCCTCACCACACTGGTTGAAAAAGCCCTGGGCGCCAACGCCAAAGGCGCCACCGAGCCCATTCAGGGCACCCTGGACTATGCCGAGCTGGTTCGGGAAAAAGCCGGCCGCTACATCATGAACTTCCCGGGACACGGCTTCGAGAACCTCACCGGCTCGGCCGCGGGGGGCGCCATCGTGCACCTCTTCACCACCGGCAGAGGCGCTCCCAATGGCAATCCAATCATGCCCACCATCAAGCTCTGCGGCAACGCGAAGACCATGAAGACCATGAGCGAGCACATCGATGTGGATGTCTCCTCCGTGATCGAAGAGACCGAGTCCTTGCAGGACGCGGGTGAGCGCCTTTACCGCTTTGCCATCGAAGTTGCCAATGGCCGGTTGACGAAGTGCGAGATTCTCAATTTCGAGGGCATGGAGATCCTTATCAAGGGTCCGGTCATGTAACTTGCTGGAGGAAAGACGAAATGATCAAATATGCAAAGCAGATAGACGAAAAAGATAATGTCATCACAGCGGTAAGCGATCTTGCCAAAGGCGAAGAGGTCACAGTGAGGTTTCAGGGCAAGGAAACCAAGTACACCTGCAACCAGGACGTGCCCTTTGGCCACAAGATCGCCATCAAGGAGATCCCCGCGGAAGGGCGCGTCTACAAATACGGCGAGGACATCGGCAGCGCAACGGCCAACATCGCTGTCGGCGATTGGGTTCACACGCACAACGTGCGCGACGACTACAAGTGCCTTGACAAGGACGGCAACCCCCTCCCGGGTCAGGAAGAGGACTCGCCGTCCCAGTGCGGGGCCTGATGATGCCTCGCGTCTCGGAAACAAGGGAGAATTATAGATGCGCCTGACACAGGAAGAACAGGCAATGGCTAGGGGAGACAAGGGGCCTGGAGTCAAGCGGTGCATGGACATGCTTGTCCGGTTCGGAGCCGCCATGGGGGCCACTGAGTTCATGCCCATCGCCACGGCGCACACTATGCCCAAGGAGCCGCCGGAGTTGCTTCGGGAAATGACCGAATCGGCAACCGAGACAGGAGTCCCCACAACGCTGCACCCCCTGATGTCCGCCTTCAGTCCGGTGAGTTGTGAACGCATGGGGCTGCCCGAAGGCTATGTGAAACAGGAAATGGCCGAACATGTGCAACGCAGCGCGATTCATAAGGATCTGGGATTTCTGCAAACCTACTGCTGCCTGCCCATGCTTGTGGGCAACCTGCCCCTGAAAGGGCAGGCGGTCTCCTGGATCGGCTCCGGGGCTCAGCTCATGGCCAACTCCGTACTCGGCGCGAGATGCAACCGGGACGGAACCGTGATCAATATCGCGGCGGCCATGACCGGCAGGGTTCCCAAGTACGGCATGATGTTGGACGAGAACCGGCTTGCAAAAGCAGTCGTGCGTTTCGACGATGTGGATCCGGGCGATCTGAGCGTCGCCCAACTGGGAGCCGTGGGCTACCATGTGGGAGCTCTGGCCGGAAGCCGCAATGTCGTATTCGACGGTATCCCCAAGGGCATGGTGCTGGACCGGCTCAAGTATCTGATGGCGCCGCTTGCGGTGTCCGGGGCGGTCCTGCTCTGTCACGTTGTCGGAGTAACGCCCGAGGCTCCAACGCTGGAAGCCGCGACCGGAGGCAGGGAGCCGGAACTTGAGATTCTTGTCACGGCCGCCGACATCCGGGCCACTCTCGACATGTTCGCTGTCGACGCTCCTGTTGATTTGGCGCTGTTCGGATGCCCCCATTGCACCATCACGGAGATCAATGCGTTGGCTTCCCATCTTCAGGGGAAGACCCTGGATCCTGGCAAGCGCCTTTGGATCGGCACAGGGCATCAGATTTACCGCCTGGCCGAGGTCATGGGCAGCGCGGAAACCGTGGAGAAAGCCGGCGGCGCTTTTGCCAGCAGTTGCATGGCCACCATACCGGACTCCCCCTTTCCGGAGGATGTGCGTGTCGTGGCCACCACCTCGTTCAAGGCGGCCCACTACATTCCCCGACTCACCAAGGGGCGCGTTCGGGCCACCATCATGGACATGGACGGCTGCCTGGACGCTGTCACCGGGGAAAACCCTTCAGGAGGCCCAGCCAAATGAAACTGCACGGACGGGAAGTGACCCCCGGAGAAGCCAGCGGAGAGGCCCTGGTTCTGGACATACCGTTCTCCTTCATAGGTGAGCTGGATCCGGACAACGGGAAGTTGGTGCTCGAAGGGCACCCGATGGACGGACAGAGCGTCGGGGGCAAGGTTCTGATCTGCCCCACGAGTAAGGGCGGCACCATCGCACCCTTTATCGCCTATCGGGCGAAGCTGAATGGAAACGCGCCCGCGGCCATCGTGTGTGAATACGCCGATCCCATGCTCTGCGAATGTGCGCTGGTGCTGGGGGTTCCCCTGGTGGACAGCTTTGAGAGTAGCCCTGTGGGTCTTTTGAAAACGGGGCAATATGTTGAAGTGAAAGATGGGGAGGTGCTGCTGGAGGATTGATACGCATCACCCCGACGCATCAGCCTGCTTGTTGAGGAGCGGTGGGCTGAACGCGGCAGGGTGAAATACCCATACACCTACACTAGAGGAGGTTGAATTCATGAGGACGTTGCCTAGGTTCTTTCGGATCCTGACAGTCACGACGTTGGTTTCCCTGCTGATGCTTGCCTCGCTGATCGAGGCCAATGCCGCGGACAAATGGGAGTGGACCGGTCAGGCTTTTTGCGCACGGGCCAATCGGTTGTTTGAAAATGGTCAGGATTTCGCCTACATGATCGAGAAGTACACTGATGGCCGTATCAAGATCGATTACCACTCTGCGGGCGAGATCGTGCCCGCCATGCAGGTCTACGACGCCGCGGGACAGGGTATCATCGACTTCGGTCACGCCTGCCCCTGCGTGGCCAAGTCCAAGGCCTACGCCGCGCAGTGGTTCTGTGACGCGCCGGGCGCCCAGAGCCCCATTGAAAAGTTGATCTGGTACTATCATGGCGGCGGCAAGGAAATACTCGAGCAATTCTTTCACGAGCGGTACAACGCCCATCCTCTGCCCATGGTGGCCATCACCACCGAGATCTGGCTTTACTCCAACAAAAAGATCGAGACCATCGAGGACCTCATTGGTCTGAAGATGCGCGCCGCCGGTGTTCGCGGCGAGGTGCTGACCAAGATGGGCGCCTCGGTGGTGGTGCTTCCGGGCAGCGAGATGGTGCCCGCCATGGAGCGCGGTGTCATCGACGCCATGGAATACTCCAGCATCAACTGCACCTTTGATCTCGGGTTCTGCGACGTCACCAAGTACCTGTACATGCACCCCTACAAGTCCACATCGCCCATGAATCTGTGGGCCATCAACCTGGACCGCTGGAACGAACTGCCCGACGACGTGAAGGCAGCCGTTGAGCGCGCCAGCCGCGACGCCTACCTTCGCTCCCTGACCTGGGGCATTGAGCAGGACTTCCTGACCCTGAAAAAGGCTATCGAGGAAAAGGGCAGCGAGATCGCCATTCTGCCCGAAAAAGTTGCCCGCGCCGTGGATGAGGCGTCGGCGGACTACTACTATGAAAAGGCCAAGACCGACAAGGATCTTGCCAAGCTGCTGGAATCCTGGGCCGAATTCAAGAAGAATTACGGCAAATATGCCAAGTGGTTGGATTATTTCAACATGACCGGAGACCACCTGGGTCTGGTTAAGGGCGATTCCTAACCCTGCATAAGAGCGCAACAAGGCGGCCCCTGCTCCGGACAGGGGCCGTCGAGACTTAACAAGGATTCCCATGATGAAAATCCTCGATTACATCGACAGTCTCAGCGAGTGGAGCGGGTTGGTCGTCCGCTGGCTCGGGCTGATTCTCAGCCTGGTGGTCATCTTTGAGGTCGCCTCGCGTTACCTCTTCAACAGCCCCTCGATCTGGGCCTTTGATACCGCCATGATGCTCACATCGACCCTGTTTCTCATGGGGGGCGCCTATCTGCTCAAGCACGACGCCCACATCAGGGTCGATGTTATCTACAACCTCCTGCCTGCCAAGGCACAAAGCGTCATTGACATCCTGTTCTACCTCACCTGCTTTTTTCCGTTTACCATAATCATGGTGATCTACGGCTGGAAATCCACCATGTACTCCTTCAATTCCCATGAAATCAGCAACACCAGCCAATGGGGCGAGCCCATATTCTGGTGGCGCGGTATACTGCCTCTGGCCTTTTTTCTGTTGACGTTACAAGGCGTGAGCAAGTTTGTGCGCATAGTGCGCGGCCTGTTCGGGCCGAAACAGGAGGAAGCGTCATGAGTCCGGAAATTCTCGCTTTTTGCATGCTCGGAATGATAGTGCTGGCCATTATCAGCGGATTCCACGTGGCCTTTGCCCTGGCGTCCATCCCCATGATTTTCGGCTATTTCGTCACTGGCCCCAGGGTGATGCCCCTCCTGCCTTTGCAGTCCTTTGGCATGATGTCCTCCTATTCGTTCGTGGCGGCCCCCTTGTTCATATTTATGGGCGCGCTCATGGAGCGATCAGGCATAGCCGACACACTCTATGACGCTTTCTACCACCTCCTGGGCGGGGTGAAGGGCGGACTGGCTCTGGCCACCGTGGCCATGGCCACCATCTTCGGCGCCTGCACCGGCATCGTGGGCGCTGGCGTCATCACCATCGGACTGCTGGCCCTACCCTCCATGCTCTCCAAGGGCTACAGCAAATCCCTGGCCACCGGCAGCATCATGGTCGGGGGCGGCCTGGGCGTGACCATTCCCCCCAGCATCATGCTCATCCTCTATGGCTGCGCCGCAGGCGTCTCCATTTCCAGGCTGTTCGTTGCGGCCATTGTGCCGGGCATTCTGCTGGGCGTCATGTACATGGCCTACATTTACATCAGAGGGCGCATGAACCCGGAAATGTGCCCGCCCATCTCGGATGCCGAGCGGCTGCGGGGCGCGCCCCTCGTCGCCCTGACCATGAAATCGCTGGTGCCGCCGCTTTTCCTGATTCTCGCGGTGCTCGGTTCAGTGTTCTTCGGCATTGTTTCACCGTCCGAAGCCGGCGCCATGGGCGTGCTCGGCGGGTTCATCCTGGTCGCGGCCAATGGCAAGCTGAGCAAGGAAGTGATTTTTGGCTCCATGACTTCCACGCTCAGGATCACCTCGGCCATTCTGCTCATCTGTCTGGCCGGGCAGGTGTTCACCAGCGTGTTCATCTCCATGAAGGGCGATGTGGGCCTGCGCGGGCTGATGACCGCCTTCGAACTCGGCCCCACCGGGACCCTGCTGGTCATGATGCTCATCGTGTTCCTGCTGGGCATGGTCATGGACTGGATCGCCCTGATCTTCATCCTGGCGCCCATCTTCACGCCCATGCTGAAGACCATGGGCATCGATCCGTTGTACTTCGGCATCCTGTTCTGCGTCACCCTGCAGATATCCAACATGACGCCGCCATTCGCCTATTCGGTGTTTTATTTGAAAACCATTACGCCGCCGGAGGTTACCATTGGTGACATGTACAAGGGGTGCGTTCCCTTTGCTCTGGTTTCCGCGGTTTGTCCCCTCCTCCTGCTGGTCGCCCCTTGGCTTGTCACCTTCTTGCCCGGCCTGATGAAGTGATATTCACCGCCTGAAACAACTGTCCTCAGTTTCGGGATATTCAGGGGGAATCCTTCACAGGGTTCCCCCTGAAACGTATTCAACGGGGCGACAATCAGCCCGCCTGGTACCCCACGCACTGCGCCAGAGTGATCCGCTGGTTGGGGCGCAAATTCAGAACCTTGGACAGGGCAGGGGCGTCCACACTGCCCCGGACCACTGTGGCCAGTCCCTGGGCCGCGCAGAACAGGTACACGTTCTGGCAGATGCAGCCGACACCCGCTCCCACCATGATAAGGTCGTCCACGGCCTTGTCCATGTCCGCCACATACACCAGGTTCACCGAGGCGGGGGCCGCGTATGGCTGCATGCCGGTGAGGGCGCGGATGTCCTGGTCGCCCTTCCTGATCAGGGCGTGCTCCCGGGCATCGTACAGGAAGAATCCGTCGCGCCTGGTCACGTAGATGTCGTTTTCCTGCTTGTTGCGTGCGGAGGGCGCGGTGCGCTTGCCGGAATCCGGGCGGTTCACGCCCCATGCGGCCCAGAGCAGGCTGGAGAGCACTTCCTCGGGCAGGTCCTTGTCCTCGTAGACGCGGGTGCTTCTGCGGTTGCGCAGGGCTTCGGTGAGGCTGACGTCGATGGTCCCGGGTTGCGGGAGCTTGTCCGGCTGTGCCCCTCTGGCCAGGGAGGGCGCCCTTCCGATGCCGAGCCCCATGACCAGCGCGCCGGATGTGCTCACGAATTTTCTGCGGTTCATTGTCACCTCCACTGCTTGAGGGCGCTTCGCCCTGCATATGATCTTGTTCTATTGGGAGAGTCTTACCCTGGAACACGGTTGAAAACCACAGTGACTGGTATGGTTTCGCCTTGCGGCTTTACGAAAGAATGTAAGGCCGTCGATCCTGGTCATGTAGGCCTTAAGAAGCTACCCTTGGCCTCAACAAATCAAGCAACAAGGAGCCAAGGCCATGCCGCACATGTTCGTCAACCGGGACAGGTTGTACGGTTTGACCAAGGACAGGGCGGACCTGCGAGCGCAGTTCCGCTGGGAGACCATCAACGCGCTTTTGTACAAGCTTGGCGGGCTGCTGTTCATTCTGGGAAGCTTCCTGTTTTTCCCGAAGATGGAGGCCTACAAGGACTTGGGGGCCTGGATATTCTTCATCGGTTCATTGGTGTACCTGGTGGTGACGGTGCACGACATGGCCGAAGTGAACCTGCACTGGCGGCACGCGCGCAAACATACCATGGACGGGTTCCTGGAATACCTGGCCGCGTCGAGCTACGTGCTGGGCACCGTGCTCTTCACAGTCGGCAGCGTGCTGTTCCTGTCCTTTGTGGGGCTGACCATCGCCGGTGCCTGGATGTTCGTCATCGGCAGCCTGCTTTTCGTGCTCGGGGCCTGCATCAACGTCCTGCAGGTGGTGCGCCTCAAGTCCATGATCACGCTGCAGCTCATGAACCTCACCGCGGTGAGCTTCGTGGTGGGCTCCACCCTGTTTACCGTGGCCTCAATTCCCTACCTGTGGAGCATCGACACCCCCACGGACAAGACCACTATCCACGCATTCCTGGCCTGGCAATACCTGGTCGGGAGCGTGCTGTTCTTCCTCGGCGGCGTGTTCAACTACTGGCGCGCCTACATGGTGGTTTCGGATGCCAGGAAAAAGGCTGAGAAGGGGTAGGAAGATGCTGAGGAAAATGGCTTTTTCCCAGCTCCCCTTTTCAACAGCTTTTATCAAAAAGTTCTGGAAAGGGGAGCCCGAGGGGGAGAACCCTTTGTGACAAGAGGAGCGCATAGGGCCTAACGGCGCGCTCCGGCGGCTTCGCCGCCTCGTCACGCCTGTGGCGTGACTCTTTCTATGGCTTCGAGCAGCAAAATGGAAGACCATTTTGGCTCTCAGTCAAAAAGGGTTTCCCCCTAGCACAAACCGTTTGCCCGTCTTATCCTGCCCTTGTCTGGTTATGCCGCTTCCACCTGCCTTCTCAAAGCGTTCACGTCCACGCTGCGTGCGAGGCGATAGCGGGTATTGGCGCCTTGCCCTTCACGCTCCAGGATGCCTTTTTGCATGAAGTCGTTGAGGTCGTAGTTGGCGGTCCTGCCGGAAGCTTGTTGCCCACCACCTGCTGGTATTCCTTTCTGCTGATGGTCTTGCGGTCCAGGATGCGGGGCAGGGCCGTGAGCTGCCTGGGGGAGAGTTCGGAGGGAGCGGAGTTTTTTTTCGGTTCGTTGTCCGTAAGCGCGGCCGGTTCGGCGGATTCTCGCGAAACCGGAGCTGTTTCGCGATTCCAGGTGTCGTTCCCCCTGTCCGTGCCATTGCTTCCGTTCTTTTGGGAGCGCTGGAGCGGAGCTCTATTTTCCACGTACATGGAAGCGCTCTCCATGCGCAGGTCCGTGGCCTCGATGACAGGCCCCTCGGCAAAGACCACGGAGCGGGTGATGGAGTTGACCAGCTCCCGCACGTTTCCGGGCCAGTCGTGGTTCATGAGAACCTTGAGCGCGCCCTTTGAGAACTGCAGCCCGGACTTGCCCACCAGCTCCTGTGTCTGTTGCAGATAGTGGTAGGCGAGCAGGGAGATGTCCTCCTTGTGCATGCGCAGGGGCGTGGTCTGGATGGTGAGCACGTAGAGCCTGTAGAACAGGTCCTCGCGGAAGGCGCCCTCCCTGATGAGCTTGGGCAGGTCGCCGTTGGTGGCGGTGATCAGCCGGAGGTCCACGGGCAATTCCTGGTCACTGCCCAGGGGGCGGATCTTGCGCTCCGCAATGGCGCGCAACAGGGACTGTTGCACCTTGAGGGACGCGGACTGGATTTCGTCCAGGAACAAGATGCCCCCCGCCGCCTCGATGAAGGCTCCCTTTCTGTCGCTTATGGCCTCGCTGTGCGCGCCTTTCACGTGGCCGAACAGGGCGTCGAGGAGCAGACTTTCGTTCAAGGCGCCGCAGTTGATGGCCACGAAGGGGCCGTTGCGCCTGCTTGAGCAGCGGTGGATGGCCTCGGCCAGGAGTTGTTTGCCGGTGCCGGTTTCGCCCACGATGAACACGTCCACCGAGGCGTTGGCGGCCTTGATGACCTGGGCCTTGAGCTCGCGCATGGCGGAGCTGACGCCGATGAGTTCGGGGAAATCCAGGTCCGGGAGCACGTGCCGCCGGTATTCGGCCTCCAGGGACACGGGTTGGCGCATGTCCTCGGACATTGGGTCCTCGGTTATGAGCTCCAGCCGCTTTTCGCACATGTCCAGGGTGCTGATCAGGTTGTTGGCCGCGGAAACGAAGCTGGAGAGCTCGACGCACTCCCCGGAGTATGGGATGGATGATCTGTCCCTGCTCTCCACGCGCCAGACAAAGGCGTCGCGCAATCTGCGCAGGGGCATGACAGCGGTGGCGCGCACGATCAGCAGGAACAGCAGGACCAGTGCCAGCGCGCCGCCCCCCCAAACCAGGGCGGTCATCAGGAAGGCCCGCTTGGAGTTGAACGCCAGTCTGCTCCGATCTATATAGCAGAGCCCGAACAGGAATGATTTCTCCCCTCCGGCCCGGTTGTTGTAGAAAATGGGGTCATAGGAAAGGAAATAGGAGGAGACGCTGGGTGAGTTGTGATAGCCCTCGTCCTTTTGCGTAAGAAAGCCGTTTTCGCCCTTGCGCAAGTGCTCCACGATTTCCCAATACACGTTGTGTTGCTTGCCGGGCAGAAAGGCGCCGGGGATTCCCTGCTTTCCCAGGGTACCGAAGTAGCCTGCCCTGGCCAGGAAGGTGGAGAGTCCCTTCTCGGTTTCCGAGGTCACCGACTGCATGAGCATCCAGCCTTCGGGGTCGATGAGGTAGCTGAACCGGACCTCGTTGCTCCGGTCAAAGCCCCAGGCGCGGTTTTCCGAGGTGGTTGAGGCGGTGAGGATCTTGCGCAGGTAGGTGGCGTCCACGGCCAGCATCAGGTATGCCCCGCTTCCGTGCGTCTCCACGTCGGGGTGTGGGAGGCTCTTGCATGGCGTGACGATGCGGAAGGCGCTGCACTTTTCGATGTTGCCGATCCTTTTGGGCGAGGCAAAGGGGAAGTGGGTGAGGCTGATGGGCGTGATGTACACTTCCCCGTCCTTGAGGGGGGGGATGCTGTCCGGCAGGTACATGGGGTTGGGCTGCACCAGGGAGAACTGCTCCGGCGTGATCTGCCGCACCTCCTGATGCGCCTCCACCAGTACCACGCTGGTCTCGGGGGTTTGGGCGATGATGGCTGCCTCCCGGTACACCCCGGGAGTGATGACCGATCGCCTGGTCATGAACTCCATGAGGCGTTGGGAGTCCAACTGCCCCAGGTTGAGGTACTGCACGTCCTGAACGCATTTTTCCAGAAATCCCTCCAAGGTACGTGTAATGACGGCGCTGCGCATTTTCACGTTCCTTTCAATGATGTCCTTCACGTATCCGTGCGAGGTGGTGAATCCGTAAATGCAAGTGAGCACCACCAGGAGCACTCCCGCGGGCAGACAATAGAGCAGAATCCGAAAATTGAGTGGCAGGCGCTTGCGAAAGAGTCCTTTCTCGCTGTCTTTGCCGGTTTTTGTCTTGCTGTTCACGGAGCCTCCTGTTTTGCCCGATTTGCGACATGTTATCATAAATCTCGGAATTATAGAGATTTATATCTCGCAACATCATGCAATGGCATGCGCTTTGCTGCTAACTAGCAATTTGCATACCGCTCGCGCCGGTTCATTGCGAGCCCGCCACTGTTGACCCAACAGAAAGGAGCCACCGAACATGCCGAATTCAAAAGGCAAGCAGAACCACTTCCAGTACGCCAGACGGATGATCTTCCTCGGTGTGGTCTTTGTGCCGCTGGTGCCGTACATGCTCGCATTGGGCGTCGTTTGCACGTTCTTCATCAATTCCCTTGGCAATGGCAGTCACAGCGCGATGACCCGGATCGTGCAAAACCAGGCTCTTGTGGTGGAAACCTTTCTGGACGAATGCAGGAACGACCTGGACTTCATCCTGAACACCTTCCCACGGGAGGAGCTCGCGCAACAAGAGAAACTCGAATCCATTCTCGCAATCCTGAAAAAGGAGACCGGAGCCTTCGTGGATCTGGGGTTGCTCAGCGCCGAAGGCAAGCAGCTGGCCTATGTGGGACCCTACAATCTGGAAGGAAAGAACTATGGCGATTCGGAGTGGTTCAACTCCGCCATGCGGGTGGGCGCTTATGTCAGCGACGTGTTCCTCGGATACAGGGGGGTTCCCCATTTCGTGGTGACGCAGAAGAGTCAGGGACCGAACCCTGTGATGCTACGTGCCACCATAGACAGCGACGCCTTCAGCAAGGTTGTGGAATCAGTGCGCGTGGGAAAGACAGGTGAGGCATTTCTTTTGAACAAGGACGGGCTGTTCCAGACCAAGCCGGACATGACCAGCGAACTCTTGGACAAGGACCCGGATTTCGGCAACTACCCCCTGGCTACGGAAAAAGTGCGGAGTCACGTGGGTACCAGCAACTCTGGAAAAAGATACCTTTACGCCATCACCAATCTGAACCAGGGGCGCTGGACACTGGTGGCGCGTCAGGAATTGGGCGACGCGTTCAACGACATCTATCAGGCCGGGTGGTACGTGCTTGCCGTCTCCATACTGGGGGGCATAGTTACCGTGTCCCTGGCTTCTTTTGTGAGCCGCAAGATAGGGAACGAGCTCATGGAGGCCGACGAGGTCAAGGGGCACCTGAGGGAGCGGCTGTTCCGCAGCGCCCGGCTCGCTGAGCTGGGCGAGATGACGGCCAGCTTCGCCCACGAGATCAATAACCCTCTGCAGGTAATGCGCTCCGAACTCACCCTCATGGACATGTTCATCAAGGACGCCAAGGAGGCCCGGGAAAAGGGCACGGACTTCGAGCCGGTGGCCAAGGATCTGAAAGACAGCTTGGACCAGCTGCAACTGCAGATAGACAGATGCTCCAGTGTCACACGCTCCATCCTGTCCTTTGGCCGTCAGGACAAGACCGACAACGACGAGGTCTACCTGGGGCGCCTCATGCCCGACATCGCGGCCATGGTGAAGAAAAAGGCCGAGGTGCAGAACATCGAGTTCAACGTGGTGGTGAACCACGCCACACCCATGGTCCGCGCGGATGCCGGCAAGTTGCAGCAGATATTCCTGAACCTTCTGAACAACGCCATATACGCCGTTGTCGAGCGTCATCATCACAAAGGGGGGCGTTTGGATTTCACAGCCGCGTCCCATGGCACAAACTGGGTCCAGATCAAGGTGAGCGACAACGGCACCGGTATCCCAAAGGAGATTCTGGCAAAGATATACACCCCCTTCTTCACAACCAAGCCGCCGAAAAAAGGCACCGGACTGGGCCTGGCCGTGTGCTACGGCCTGGTGGAGTCCATGGGCGGCTCCATCGAGGTGGTCTCCCAGGAAAACGTGGGCACCGAATTCACCATCCTCCTCCCTGCCCATGTTTGAGGCGTGGAGAACGACCGATTGCCGGGGGATCCTTTGTTCCGAAGGGTCCCCTCCGCCTCTGCTGTTATAACCTTCTGTATATTCGCAAGTAACCCCACTCTGTTTCGGAACGTGCGGCGCATCCCTCCACAGGAAATGGAACGGTGCTTCACGTGAAGGCCTTGAGCTTCCCCTCAGGCATTTTTCCATGAAATCCCGCTGCACAAAGTGACGTGAAGGGGAGTCCCAGAATCTGGAGCCATCTTCTCCTTCCTGCTGTTCGCCCCTGTTTCTGTTTAGAATTTGCTTCTCCACTTGGTCCGCCTCACATCACCATTTCCATGTCCATGCGTGGGTGTTGCGAGATGTTTTGCGCGACTTGCGAATTATATTATAATAAAAACAACGTGTTACAGTTGGCATCCTCTTTGCTCATGTCTCCTGCAAGCAATAGCTCCCCCCAAGACGTTTCCAGGAGGTGAAAGCGCGAAGGGGAGGGGGACGGACACAGGTAACAACGCAGAGAGGTGTAGGCGAAATGAATAAGCAGACCATCATGATTGTTGACGACGAAGAGCGGTTCATCTGGACCACCACCAAGATTTTCGAGCGCTTGGGCTCTTCGGTGCTGCGCGCCACCCGGGGGGAGGAAGCCCTGGAACTCCTGGACGCCCACGATGTGGACGTGGTCGTCATGGATGTGGGCATGCCTGGGATGGACGGCATCGAAACCCTGGCCGAGATCAAGAGGCGGCATCCTCTCGTGGAAGTGATCATGATCACGGGTACGCTCAGCACCGACCTGGCCACCGAAGGACTCAGGCTGGGCGCCTACGACTTTCTGCTCAAGCCGGTAAGCATAAGCGACCTTGTGGCAAAGGCGGACGAAGCGGTTTTGAAACGAAGAGGAATGCAGGCCAAGTTGCGTTCAGCAGCCAACGAGAAAAGGAACTGAATGTGGCCGGAAACATGGAGATCAATTTCAGGAGGAGAACATGACTGGTATCGAGTGGACCCCGCAAATAATCGCTGTGACAGCCATTCTGGTGGCAGCATTATATTTTCTCATTTCGGAAAAGTTGCCCATCACGGTGACGGCCATAGGCATCATCTCCGGGCTTGCGTTGGCTGAGACAATTTTTGGGGGCGTACTGAAGCACAGCGCCATCTTCGCCTCGTTTGGAAGCCGAGGTCCCCTGGCAGTGGCCATGCTCTTCGTGGTCAGCCGCGCCCTCATACGAACCGGCGCGCTATCGTTCGTGGTAAACGGGTTCGTGAAGGTGACCAAGGGCAAGCCGTTCCTGCTGATGCTCTGCATGGTTTCCGTGGTCATCACGCTGTCCGCGTTCTTGAACAACACGCCCGTGGTCATCATTTTCATCTCCATCATTCTGATGCTCTGCGAGCGTTTCAGGCTGTTGCCCTCCAAGTTCTTGATCCCCTTGTCCTACGCATCCATCCTGGGCGGTACCTGTACCCTCATCGGTACCTCCACCAACATCATCCTGAGCGACATGATGGTGCTCAACAAGCAGCAGGCCCTTGGCTTCTTCGAACTCTCCGTGGTGGGCGTTCCCGTGGCCATCGTGGGCGGATTGTTTTTGGTGTTCATCGCCCCCAAGCTGCTTCCCGAGCGTAAGTCAAACTTCATTTCCAGCGGTGATGTCCAGGCCAAGACATACGTGTCCGAACTGGTGATTCCCGAGGGCAGCTCGCTCATCGGCGTGAGCACCGCGGACATCGCCTCCAAGGTCGGGGCGACCAGCTCCATCCTGGAAGTGCAGCGCGCAGGCGAGACCGTGTTCCTGCCTGGCAACCCGGACATCGCCCTGCAGGCCGGCGACGCGGTTGTCATGGACAACGAGCCTGATACTCTGACCACGCTGTTGAGCAAGAAGCGGGTAATTTTGGGGAACGGGGCCAGCTTGTTCCTGTCCGGCCCCAAGGACACGCACCCCATTGCCGAGCTCATCGTGCCTCCCAACAGCAAGGCCAGGGGAAGGAGAATCCAGAACACCGAGCCTGGGCAGAACGACGACATCGTGGTCATGGGCGTGCAGCGCAAGCAGACCCACTATGCCTGGCAAAAGGCCAACCAGCTGCGCTTCGCCACCGGTGACACCATCCTGGTGCAGTCCACCAGCAACGCCCTGGCCTCCGTGCAGGCGGACGGCGATTTCCTGGTGGTGGAAGAGGCCAGCGCCAAGATCCACTACACCAACAAGGCTCCCCTGGCTCTTGGCCTGTTCCTGGCCATGATCGGCGCCGCTTCCTTCAACGTCATGGGCATCCTGCCCGCGGCCACCGTCGTGGTCGCCCTGCTGTTCATCACCCGCTGCATCACCGTCAAGGAGGGCTTCCGCTCTCTGGACGGCGAAGTGCTGCTGCTCATTGTCTCCACCATCGCCCTGGGCAAGTCCTTGAGCGACACGGGCGCGGCCGGTGTGTACGCCAACATGTTCCTGACCCCGTTCCATGGCGTGTCGCCGCGCATCATTCTCATTGCGCTCATCGGCTTCACAGCCCTGGTGACCAACTTCCTGAGCAACAACTCGGCAGCTGCGCTACTCACACCCATTGCAGTTTCAATGGGCGTGCAACTGGGAGTGGACCCGAGGGCCTTCCTCGTCGGCATCGCCTTTGGCGCCTCGGCCTGCTACCTGACGCCCATCGGCTATCAGACCAACCTGCTGGTCTACAATCCAGGCGGATACAAGTTCTCGGACTTCTTCAGGGTAGGTATTCCTATGACCATAATCGTCATCGGTACCGCCTCGATCCTGATTCCCATGTTCTTCAAGATCTAAGGCAAGGGAGGGACTGACATGAGCAAGAAGCTGCATCTGATGATAGTGGACGACGAGGAACGACTGGTGCGCAACCTGCAAGAGATCTTCAAGCGCCAGGGCATGGATACCACCGGAGTCACCTCTGGCGAGGACGCCCTGGAGGTGCTCTCCAAGACCAGCGACGTGGACGTGATCCTGCTGGACATCCAGATGGACGGCATGGACGGCATCCAGGTGCTGCGCGAGGTCAACACTCGTTTCCCGAGCGTACAGGTGATCCTCTACACCGGGCACGCCACCATCCAGAACGGCATAGAGGGGTTGGAACTGGGCGCGTTCTACTTCGTGGAAAAGCCCGCCCCCGTGGAGGAGCTTGCGGACCTGATCCAGTGCGCCTGCGATAGGCGGGTGCGAAAATACGGCGCCGCCGTATAACGCCCGTTCGGAATTCATCCGGAACGAGGCTTTAGATATATGGTTGCTCCGGGGAGGCCGATAACAGGACTCCCCGGGGCGTGACCAGCAAACGTCGGTTGAAAAGGGTGGCTGACTATCCAAAGGCCAACGGCCTACACCCATCAGCATATCCTCCATCACTTCCGGGGCCGCCCAAAAGGCGGCCCTCCTCCTTTTCCGGCGCGCTTTACGGACGATGGCAGTAGCGCTAATCTAGAACCCACATTCTCACAGCAAGGA
Organism: Desulfovibrionaceae bacterium; assembly: GCA_963674665.2. Lineage (GTDB taxonomy): Bacteria > Desulfobacterota > Desulfovibrionia > Desulfovibrionales > Desulfovibrionaceae. The sequence continues at coordinate 688,072 of CAXXPL010000009.1, forward strand.
AAGTGAATCCACCGGAGCATTTTACGCTTGAAATGCTTGTGCAACGGCTGGCTAAGCCAGCCTACACGAATTTCGCGGCAAAGATTTGCAGGCAAATCCTTGCAGTGAATTTGAATTTTTAAAAGTTAAAATCCGCTTACACGGGAAAAAGCATGGAAAAGTTGGATAACGGAGTGGTGTTCATCGCTCCGAGTAAGCAGGTTGTTTATACAATTTACGACGTTCTCAAGGAGATGGACTGTCATTACCCCATCCACGAGGCCACCATGGAGGACGCGGTGGCTCTTGCCAACGATTACGTCAAGGCCGGTACCAAGGTCATCGTCAGTCAGGGCGGCACCGCAAACTGCCTCAGAAAGAACGTCAACGCCTATATCATCGAGTTCAGGTACAGCAGTTTCGACCTGATCCACACGGTGAAATACGCCCAGAGCATATCTCCGAAAGTGGCCATTGTGGGCTTCGAGTCCCTCATCTACAACGCCATGCAGATCAAGCACCTGTTCGGAGATTCCCTGATCTTCGAGGAGGTGGACAACCTTGGCGCCATCTACCCCACCTTGAAGCGCCTGAATCAGGAGGGCGTGGGCGTATTCATCGGCGGTTCACCGGTGGTCACCGCCGCGCAGGAGCTGGGGGCCCACGGCATCTACATGGACGCGGACAAGCGCGCCATCCGCGACGCGGTGCAGGAGAGCACCCGCGTCCTGAAGATGCAGCTGGAAAAGGAGGCCCGCTTCGGCACCATCAGGGCCATCCTCAACTCCATCAGCGAGGGCATTATCGGCACGGACAAGGAAGGCAGGATCCAGGAAATCAACCCCAACGCCCTCAAGTTGCTGAACATGGAGAAGGACGCCTTGCTGGGACGGAATGTCTGGGAGGTCATCCCCAACGCGGGGATCGAACAGACCCTGAAAAGCGGCGAGGAGTTCTACGGCGAGCCGCAGCAGATGGGCGGGAACCTGGTCTCGGTGAACAGCGTGCCCATCATGGTCCATGACGATTGCCTGGGCGCGGTGGTGACCCTGCAGGAGTCCCAGCAGATCCAGAACATGGAGCACAAGATCCGCAAGGCCATCCTGGCCAAGGGCCATGTGGCCAAGAATTCCTTCCAGGACATTATCGGCGGCTCCGCCGCCATGAAAAAGGCCAGGACCAGCGCCATGACCTACGCCGGGGTGGACAGCACCACCCTGATCTACGGCGAGACCGGCACCGGCAAGGAGCTCTTTGCCCAGAGCATGCACAATGCCAGCAACCGGGCGTCCAATCCCTTTGTGGCCGTTAACTGCGCGGCCCTGCCCGAAAACCTGCTGGAGAGCGAACTGTTCGGCTACGTGCGGGGGGCGTTCACCGGAGCCAAGAGCAGCGGCAAGGTGGGGCTCTTCGAGATGGCCCACACCGGGACCATATTTCTGGACGAGATCAGCGAGATGGCTCTGTCACTGCAGCCCCGGCTGTTGCGGGTGTTGCAGGAGAAGGAGGTCTCGCGCATCGGCGACGACAAGATCACCCCGGTGGAGATACGCGTCATTGCGGCCACCAACAGGGACCTGATGAAGCTTGTGCATGAGGGCAAGTTCCGGGAGGACCTGTACTACCGCCTGAGTGTGCTCATCCTGGAGCTTCCGCCCCTGCGGGAGCGCATGTCGGACCTCGAGCAGCTCTCCAACCACATCATCCGGCAGAAGAACACCACCCTGCAACGCCGGGTGGACCATCTCTCCGAAGGCGCGCTGGAGCTGTTGCGGGGGCTTGACTGGCCCGGCAATGTGCGCCAGCTCTCCAATGTACTGGAGCGGGCCATGGTCATGAGCCAGGGGCGCGCCATCACATCCGAGACCATGGCCGAGGCGCTGCAGAGTTGCCGCCCCTTCACGCATAAACCCGCCGTGTTTGGCAAGGAGGAGCAAAGCTCCCTGCTGGAGGACATGGAACTGCGGACAATTCGGGAGGTTCTCCGGGAGACCGGAGGGAACAGAAAGCTCACGGCCGCGCGGCTGGGCATCAGCACGTCCACTCTGTGGAGAAAGATGAAGTCCCTGCGTCAGAGGGACGGGGATATGGCCAGTGAGGTCTGACATTTCAAAGTGGAATTTCATTTTAGAATGCCGTGAAACGCATATGATGCAAAATGAACTTTTCCGAATGTTTCCCAAAAAGGGGCATCTCGGGTTTTGTAGGAAGACGCATATTTATTGAGCGAATTCGAATGTTGTTCAAATCCGTTGATCCGGGGTGAATTTCGGCAACGACGCCATGGATTGTTTTCCCGCTCTCTTTTTGCCTCCCCTGTTTTGCCCGCCCCTTTCGCCCATTTCGGATGAACCGTGACGATCGAAGCGATATCCACCTCGTAACTCCGCAGCCAGCCCTGGTTACAATAAAGATCACATTCCGAAACAACTGAATCGGAAGACGAGTTGTGTTTGTCAATCGGGTATTCATAAAATGCAATGAAGATAATTTATAAATCTATATATTGGCTTGGTTTGTCCCGTATTCTGTCCCTCTGGCATGGCTCTTGCTCAAGATGACGGAACATGAGCTGATGTTCCAGATGTGTTATCACTGTAATACGCGTATTCTCACTGTAGGAAAACTCTATACGGAACAGGGACAGGTGTAGTGTGAAGTTTTATTTGAGCGAGAACATAGACTTCAGAGCTCTTGAGAAGATGCGGGAGCATGCTGATATCGTCTCCGACTTTTCCAATGTGGAGGAAATCGACGCAATGGTTGTCAGAAGCGTCAGAGTCACACGGGAAGTGATCGAGAAGGCAAAGAATCTCAAAGTGATTGGCAAGCATGGAGTGGGGTACGATACCATCGACATCCAGGCGGCAGAGGAGCATGGGGTGCGCGTGGTCTACACGCCCACTGCCAATGTCCGCTCCGTGGCCGAACTCATTGTGGCCTTCATGACGAATCTCTCCAGGAACATCTCCCAGGCCGATCACGAGGTGCGAAGAAGCAGCATCGACAAGATCGCTCCCAAGGAACTCACCGGCCTGGAGCTTGAGGGAAAGACCCTGGGCCTCGTGGGGGTGGGAAACATCGCCAGGCAGGCGGCAGGCATCCTGCAAAGGGGCTTTGACATGAAGGTGGCGGGGTATGACCGCTACCTGGATGCGGCGCGGTTCGCGGATTACGGTTTCGAGAAGTACGACGACCTCTGCGAAATGATCGGCGCTTCGGACTATGTGAGCGTCAGCCTGCCCCTCACCGATGAGACGCGGGGCATGATCGGCGAAAAGGAGCTCCAGGCGTTCAAGCCTTCTGGAATCCTCGTGAATACCGCCCGTGGGGGCATTGTTGACGAGAGGGCCCTGTACAAAGCTCTGAAAGAGGGGTGGTTGCGCTCCGCCGCCAGCGATGTGTTCATGGAGGAACCCCCCAATGGGGAAAACCCGCTGGTGGGCCTGGCCAATTTCATCGCCACGCCGCATATCGGCGCCTGCACCGAGGAGGCGCTGTATCGAATGGGAATGACAGTAGTGGAAGGGGTGCTTGACGTGTTGGGAGGGAACACCCCGAAGTATCCTGTTGTTTGATGCGTAGTTATGTCGAGCAAGGTAATCGGAATAATTCAATGGAGGTTAGGATGAAACGGTTTTGTGCGCGTATGGTTGTTTGTCTTCTGCTGACGGTGCTGACTCTGGGTGGAACCTTTCAGGCGGTACAGGCGCAGGATGATTACCCCTCTCAACCGGTCACACTGCTGGTGGGCTTCTCCGCTGGCGGCAGTTCCGACATGTTGTGCCGCCTGGTGGCCCAGCCCCTGAGCAAGATCCTGGGGCAGCCGGTGACCGTCATCAACAAGCCCGGCGGCAGCGGCTGGGTCATGTGGAGCGAGCTCATCCGCACCAAACCGGACGGCTACACGTTCGGGCTGGTGAACGCCCCTACAATCAACATGGGCAAGTATGACAAGGCCAACCCCCGCGAGCAGGGTGTCGAGGACCTGGACCTGCTGATCAACCACGTCATGGACTATAACGTCCTCGCCATCCAGAAGGACGAGACCAGGTTCACGGACCTCAAGTCCTTTATCGAATACGCCAAGAACAACCCTGTTCTCACCTCCACCTCCGCCGTGGGCATCCTGAGCGACGATGCCTCCCTGGTGCAGAAGATGAACCACAGCTACGGCTGCAAGATCGACATCGTGCAGACCAACGGCGCCAAGGATGCCGAGACCATGTTCATCAGCAAGAACGTGGATGTGCTGTTCACCAACATCAGCGACGCGTTCAACGCCTACAAGCACGGCAACTATAAGATTATCGCCGTGTTCGCGCCCAAACGCATCGAGATCGCCTCGGACATCCCCACCGCCAAGGAGCAGGGCGTGGACATCATCAACTACTCCGCCCGTGGCTATGCCCTGCCCAAGGGTGTCGATCCCGCCATTGGCGCGAAGTTGATGAACGCCCTGGAGCAGGCCATCCAGTCCCCCGAGTGCAAGGACAAGCTGTCCGCCATGGGCATGGAGACCGTCATTCTCAAGGACGCCGAGTACAGCGCCTTTTTCGAGGATTCTGTCAAAGTCAATCTGGAAGCCTTTGACATCAAGCCGTAGCATTACGATAAACTCCGTCCGGTCCTCCACACGCGGGGGCCGGGCGGGGGTAGGCCGGTTCGGTGGGACGGGGGCGGACACACGGGCAAACTCGGAGAACAACAGCAAGGGAGCGGTTTCGTGAAGCTCAAACTGCATCAAGACATCTACATCAGCGGGGTCATCCTTCTCCTGATCGCGGGAGTGTTCTACCTCTCCCTGGGATTCAGCGGCGACTCCGCGGTCTTCCCCCGCATGCTGGCCGGGGGCATGACAGTGCTCAACCTGTTCATCCTGGCGGGCGGAATCAAGAAGACACGGGAAATGAACCCGGAACTGGACAAGGAAGCCATGGTCCGCTTCGCGGACGTGAAAATGCCCCTGGTGGTGTTCGGCTTCATCGTGATCTATGCCGTACTCTTCAATTACCTTGGCTACTTCATCGCCACGCCGCTGTTCATGCTGGGCCTGATGTGCTTCTACAGGTTCAGAAAGTGGAAGGCCATCATCCTGCTGATCTGTTTTTTTCACCTGTTCATATGGGTTCTCTTCGTCTGGCAGCTCAAAGTGCAGTTGCTGCACTGGTAGGCCAACGAGGCGGAATTGTCGCCCGGGACGTTTACAAACGCTCAGGGGCGTAGGGTACAGGAAGAATTTCGAGAGCGGTTGCACCACAGCATACAAGATCCCGAAGGGAGCCGGAAATGGATTTTCAACTCATTCTGCAAAACACTTTCAACCTTGAAGTCTTGACCTACCTGATGGTGGGCACGGTGGGGGGCATTCTCATAGGCGCGCTGCCAGGCCTGAGCGCCACCATGGGCGTGGCCCTGCTCATCCCCATCACCTTCGGCATCAACCCCATCGCCGGGCTGGTCATGCTCACCGCGGTCTACACCTCGGCAATCTACGGCGGCTCCATCACCGCGGTGCTCATCCATACCCCAGGCACGCCCGCTTCCGCGGCCACGGCCATGGACGGTTATGAAATGACCAAGCAGGGCAAGGGACTCAAGGCCATCGGCGTGGTAACCATCTCCTCCATGATCGGCGGCACCATCAGCGGCTTTGCCCTGATGTTCATCGCTCCTCCTCTGGCAAAGCTGTCCCTGCAGTTCAGCGCGCCGGAATATTTCCTCATGGCCCTGTTCGGCCTGACCATCATCGGCAGCCTTGCAGGCGATTCCATGGCCAAAGGGCTGATCTCGGGATTTTTCGGTCTTCTCGTGGGCATCGTGGGGCTGGACCCCATGATGGGCATCCCCAGGTTCACATTCGGCGTCATGAACCTCGAGAGCGGCGTGTCGCTGATCCCGGCCATGATAGGCATGTTCTCCATCTCCCAGGTGCTCATCGGCACCGAGAACATCTTCGCGGGCAAGACCAACATCGTGGAAAACCCGGCGGCCCTGCTTACCGGTAAGATTCTCCCCACCTGGAAGGAGTTCAGGTCCATCCTGCCCACCATCCTCAAGTCCTCGATAATCGGTGTGCTGGTGGGGATCCTGCCCGGAGCGGGGGGCGATATCGGCTCCTGGGTGGGGTACAACGAGGCCAAACGCGCCTCCAAGGACAAGGACAAGTTCGGCAAGGGCTCCATCGAGGGGATAGCCGCGGCCGAGGCCGCCAACAACGCGGTCACCGGCGGCGCGCTCATCCCGCTGCTGACTCTGGGCATTCCCGGCAGCGCGGTTGCCGCTCTGTTGCTCGGAGGTCTGATGATCCACGGCATGCAGCCGGGGCATGAGTTGTTTACCGAGTACGCGGCCACAACCTACCCCATCATGCTCGGGTTTCTGATGGCAAACATCCTCATGGGCATCGTGGGCCTGCTCATCGCCCGGCAGATCGTCAAGGTGTCCACCATACCCATGACCGTGCTCTGTCCCCTCATTGTGGCCCTTTCCGCGGTTGGTGCCTACGCCATCAACAACAGCATCTTCGACGTGGGGATCATGATCGGCTTCGGCCTGCTCGGCTACTTCATGCGCAAGACCGGTTTCGGCGCCGCACCGCTGGTCCTGGGCATCATCCTGGGCAACATGGTGGAGGCCAACTTCCGGCGCTCCATCGTGCTCTCGCGCGGCGACATGCTGAGCTACTACTTCTCACGCCCCTTCAGCGTGGGGTTGATGATTCTCATCGCCCTGGCCATCATCGCCCCCTTCCTCATGCGCCGCAAAAAGGCCAGACAGCAACGCCGGCAGCAGCAAGAGGCCGTCGAGGTTTGATTTTTTCGATCATTGGACCTTTCAGCAACGCACAACGATGCATCAGAATAACGGAGAAAAACGAAATGCGCTTATTGGACTGCACCTTGCGCGACGGTGCCAACGTCGTTGGCAAGGGTTTTTCCGCGGAACTCACGGAAATTATGCTGCGCGGCCTCACCGCCAACGGCGTCAAGGTTATAGAATACGGAAACTGTCTGGGGCTGGGGGCCTATGACCTGGCCAACTCCGTGGCGCCCCTCACGGATGAGCAGTACCTGGACCTGGTCGCTCCCTTTGTGGACAAGGGCGAGATAGGCATGTTCCTTGGCGCGGCCAACGCGCGCAAGGATAAGATCGCCCAGGCCGCCTCCAAGGGATTGAGGTTCCTCAGGGTGGGCGCCAATGCCGGAGACGGCGAGGCGGGCGCCAAGGCCGTGGATCTGGTCAAGGAGGCAGGGCTGGACTGTCACTACTCCCTGATGAAGGCCTATGTCCTGTCAGCCGATGAACTGGCCGCAGAATCCGCCATGCTGGCGGGGCACGGCCTGGATGAGATCACCATCATGGACTCCTCCGGTACCATGGCTCCGGACCAGGTGTCGGAATATGTGGCCGCCCTGGTCAAGGCCGTGGACATTCCCGTGGGCTTCCATGGTCACAACAACCTCGGGCTCTCCGCGGCAAACGCCCTGGCGGCAATGGACGCCGGAGCCCAGGTGCTGGATTGCGGTCTGCTGGGCATGGCCCGCAGCGCCGGCAACCTGGCCACCGAGATCATCGTGGGCGTGATGCAGCGAAAAGGGCTGCTGCCGGAAATCGACTTGCTGGGTTTGCTCGAGTTCCTGGACAAGGAGCTCGTCCCGGCCATGGCCAAGTATGATTTCCACGCCCCTGTCTCGCCCCTGGATCTGGTGCTGGGCTACGCCGGGTGCCACTCCGCCTTTGTGCCCACCTTTGCCGAGGTGGCGGAAAAGAACGGCGTCAACCTGTTCCAGCTGATCATGACCGTGTCGGAAAAAGACCGGAAGGCTCCTTCCAGGGAGCTCATGGAATCCGTGGCCGCCAGCCTGTAGCAGGAGTATGGGGGGAATTGAAAAGAAATCCTCCCGGATACTCTTTCCAAATACTTACACTCGAACATCCCTCCTCTTGTCTTGTGCCGGCCGGGTCGCCTTTCCCGGCCGGCGCATCCTTTTCCCATGGTGTTGACGCTTTCCCCATGCCCGGCCATGGGTGAAAAAAACGTGTCATTATCTGGGGGCATTTGCTATCATATCCTCGTTCCGGACGTATTGTTCCTTCGCCCGTCAACATGGAGATAGCTATGCATTTATCCTCGTTCCTGTCCCCGTCGCTCATCTGGTTCCTGGTGGGCGTGGGCTTCATCCTCGCGGAGCTGGCCGCGCCCGGATTCATCATCATCTTTTTCTGCCTCGGGGCGTGGATGGCCTCCATCGCCGCACTGGTGTCGGATTCCCTGCAGACGCAGCTTCTGGTGTTCATCATCGGCTCGCTGGTGTCGCTCTTCGCCCTGCGCAAATACGCCATGCGCACCTTCAAGGGGGCGGCCACGGACGTCGCCGCGGAACATACCATCGTGGAGGAGCGCGGCAACCTGGCCCAGGTCACCAAGGACATCCTTCCCCCGGCGGTGGGGGAGATAAAGTACAAGGGCAGCTTCTGGCGCGCCACGGCCGACGTGAAAATCAAGGTCGGAGAGAGCGTTCGGATAGTGGACTACGCCACCGAGGACCGTCTAACCTACAAGGTCGCACAAACAGGAGAGTAATATGGATGGTTCGCTCATCACATTGATTGTTCTTGCAGTTGTCATTCTGATCCTTTTTCTCAAGACCGCGGTGGTGGTGCCCCAGCGCACCGAATACATCGTGGAGCGCCTTGGCAAGTACCACGCCACCCTCAGCGCCGGTTTCCACATCCTCATTCCCTTTTTGGACCGTGTGGCCTACCGTCGCTCCCTGAAGGAGGAGGTCATGGACATCCCGGCCCAGGCGTGTATCACCAGGGACAACGTGGCAGTGGAGATGGACGGCGTGATCTACATGGTGGTCATCGACTCCAAGCTTTCGGCCTACGGCATCGACAACTACAAGCTCGCGGCCATGCAACTGGCCCAGACCTCGTTGCGCTCCGCCATCGGCAAGATCGACCTGGACAAGACCTTTGAGGAGCGTGAAAACATCAACCAACAGGTCATCGAAGCCATTGACGAGGCCGCGCAGAATTGGGGCATCAAGGTGTTGCGCTACGAGATCAAGGACATCACCCCCCCCACCAGCGTCATGGAAGCCATGGAGCGCCAAATGAAGGCGGAGCGGGAAAAGCGCGCCGAGATCGCCACCTCGGAAGGCGACCGCCAGGCCCGCATCAACCGCGCGGAGGGGCAGAAGCAGGAGTTCATCTCTTATTCCGAGGGCGAGAAGCAGAAGCGCATCAACGAGGCCGAAGGCCGGGCCAAGGAGATCGAGATGGTTGCCACGGCCACGGCCGAGGGCATCCGCAAGGTGGCCGAGGCTCTGTCAGGAGAAGGGGGCGTCACCGCCGCCAACCTGCGCGTGGCCGAGCAGTACGTCACCGAGTTCGGCAAGCTGGCCAAGACCAACAACACCATCATCCTGCCTGGGAACCTCGCCGATGTCGCCGGCCTTGTCACCACCGCCATGTCCGTGATCAATGGTAAAAAGGCCGATGAATCAGAGAACTTCCAATTTCCCAAGGCGTAAGGGGAGCTGTTGGAAGTTTGAGGAAAATAGTTGTGCGAGGGGGAGACCTTATTCCAATTTTCAATCAAACCGCTTCCATGCTGTTTTGATTGACCGAAAAAGACGATGGCGTGGGTTCGTCTTTTCCGGCGAAATACTACGTATTTCGAGCGCGCCGTCCTAGCGCGCATTCCAATCCCATATCAAACATAACAATCTGTTTGATATGGGATTGGAATTACACAAGGTTTTCTCCCTCGCACTCTCTTTTGCAAGTCTCTCTCATATTGAAAGTTTTTGGAGGGGGGTCCAGGGGGAACCCTTTTTGAACAAAAAGGTTCTCCCCGGAAAAACTCATTTTCTCCTCGCCTCTTTTCCGCATATCCCTATTTCCACTGCTCCATGCCGCCCTTGTTGAAGATGTAGTTGCACAGGGCCGAGACTGGTCGCATGTCGTAGGCGGCTCCGGCCTGGTTGGTGAGCAGCTTGGTGGCCTGCTCCAGTCCCAGGGCCTCGCGGTGCGCCCTGGGGGAAACCATGCTGACAAAGGCGTTGGCCACGGCGATGATCCTGGCGCCCATGTGGATGTCCTCGCCTTTGACGCCCCTGGGATAGCCGCCGCCGTCCCAGCGCTCCTGGTGGTCCCGCATGGCGTCCACCACCGGCACCTCGAACTCCACGCCCTCGAGCAGGTGGATGCCCTCGTGTATGGCCTCGCGCACCTGTTTCAGCTCGCTGTCGGTGAGCTGTCCGGGCTTGGTGAGGATTTCCGGGGGCACGAGTATCTTGCCCAGGTTGAGGAGGTTGCCGGCCAGATCCACGGTCTGGATCATGCCGTCCTCCAGCCCCATCTCCCGGGCGATGGCCACGGACACCTCGGCCACCTTCTGAGACTGATGCGCGGAGTAGGGGTCCCGGCGGTCAAGCAGGGAGACCAGGGTGGTGACCAGATTGCGCATGGTGCGCTCGCTGCGCTCCTTGGCCTTGAACAGCTCGGTGACGTCCTGCAGGATCATGAGCACGCTGGAGGCGCCCTCGGTGGACTCGGCTATGGGGATGTGAAATGCCTGGATCAGGCGGGGCGCGCCCCCTTCGGTTTCGTCCGTGAAGATGTGGCTGAGCTTGCTCTTTTCCTCCAGGGCTTTGGCGTTCTTCTCGAGCAGGACCTTGGCCTGGATGGGGCCGAGCACGGCCACGAGGTTTTTTCCAACGAGGTCTTCCCTGGAGTAGGCAGCGTCCGCGGGCAGGGCGTTGGCGTTGATGAAGGACACGTTGCCCTCGGGATCCACCGCGATGATCTTTCCGGGGTTCTCGTCAGTGACCACCTCCAGGAACTGCTTGGTGGAGTGCAACTGCGCGGTCATCCTGCGGGTCTCCTCCAGGGCGCGGATGGTGCGCACGGAGGTGCCGTGCCGCCACACCGCCACGAACCCGGCGATGAGTATCAGCCCGAGCAGGACCGCCACGATGATGGTGCTGCGTATGCGGTTGTTGGTGGCGGAAAAGGCCTCGGCAATGTCGATCTTGCGGACCACCACCCAGGGTGCGCCGTCCACGGCCCGCCCCGTTACCAGAACCCTGTCGCCCTTGTAATCGGCCTGTTCCGCGAACCCGCCCGGATGCAGCAGGGCGTAGGCAGCTGCAAGACCTTCGGTGTTCATTGCCATGGTGCGCTTGAAGGGCTCCTCGTCCCTGGCTGGGGACATGTACTGCACCACCGAGCCTTCCTGCCGGACCAGCAGGGTCTCGGCGGTCTGCGAGGTGTCCCCGGGCTGTTTGAGCAGGTTGAAGAACCCGTCTTCCATCAGTTTGATGCCCACCACGAACCCGAGGGGGCCGCTGCTCTCAGGCGACTGTTGCACCCCGTATACGGGCATCACGAATCCGATGCCGCGCCCCCCGATGGTCTCGAACACGTCCATGAGCACGGGTTCGCCCTTGGCAGCCTCTTCCATGGCGGCCTGGAATCTACCTTTGGGGGGAAGCATGTCCTGCGTGGAGGCCAGCATGTTCCCATCCGCGTCCACCAGGGCAAGCCCGGCCTGACCGCTGCGTTCCACGTTGGCATCCACGCCCCCGGCCGAAGACTTGGGCATGAAGCCCCCCTGCTGCGCGGTGGCGGTGAGCAGGGCCTCCAGATATTCGGCTTCAGGTTCCACGGCGTCGGCCGCGCCACCTTGCATCAGTGAAAGCTCGCTCATGTAGATCTGCAGGGACGCGTTCTCCGCCAGCCCCCGGATGATCTCCCAGTGCTGACCCAGCCAGTCGTCCACCGCAGCCTTGCGGCTGTCGGCCACAATGGAGAGCCGGACCTGCCATTGGTTCAGATCCCTGGCGCGTTCGCTTTTCAGGAACAAGTGGGTCGCGACGCCGATGCCCAGGCACACCGCGACGAGCAGAACAAGGATCCAGTATGAGCCGAGCGGGGCGCTTCTGTTTCCCTCAGTGCTGGTGGCATTCATGATTCACTCCTGACACGGTTTTTCTGATGCGTGAACTGTTACCGAGAATATCATTTTTGCTTTTTGCCTTTCTTGATGATCCTTACCTTGCTTTTTCCGGCGCTGGCCTTGGACTTGTGCCGCCACCACCCCTGCTCGTTCACCGAGTACACCGGCTCGTAGTGCCGGATGCGATTGGCGTGCAGTACATTGGAGGCCTGGTTGTCCAGGATCATCAACTCGCCGTTGTTGTCCACGCAGAGTATGGCGTGCATCACGTTGAGGTTCTGGTCCTTCACCGCCACGATGCGCATGCCCTGCGCTTTCCAGCCAAGGGCGCGCAGGGTCATGAACTTTGCGATGGCAAAGTCTTCGCAGTCGCCGTTTTTGCGCAGGAACTCCCTGGGAGTGGCCCAGTAGTCGGTGAGTCCCCAGTTGATCTTGTCCACCACATATCTATGTTTGTTTATGTACTGGTTCACCAGGTACAGCTGGCGTCCTGGTGGTTGACCCTTGATCTTGGAAATGAACGAAAACCACTTGGCAAGGGGGCCGGTGGAACCTGAGGCCAGATCCTTGTAATGGCGCTCCAGCACGGAGGACCACTGGGGAAAAGGTTCGAGCCCCTGGTGGGCCTGCTCCACACTGTTGAATAGCGTGATGGCGTGGGCGGTGGAGATGCAAAGGCACATGGCCGCCGCAACGAGCAGCGACATCGGAGCGCGGCGCCGTACATGGCGAGAGCTGCCTGGTCGAAGGCTCTTCCCCTTCGGCTCTCCGGTGTCGAATTTCAGTGCCATTTGAATAACATGCCGTTATGTGATCACGAGAACCTTTTGTTCGGAGGAGGGGGCGCGGGCGGATGCCGCATGACCAATGCCCCTTCGCTTACCTTGTTGAGAAGTTCAATAGATGCACTATATTGTGGCGTGTCGTCCAGTGCGGTCAAGGTAAGTGGTCCTGCTCGGGAACACAAAGGGGCGTTTTGCCGCGTGAATCCCGCGTGGCATTATCCCTCGTGGCTGCGATGATGTCATGTCGAGTCTCCGAAAGGGGCGGGGGAAAAGGTGGAACGACAAGCGCAGCCTATTCGTGCATGTATTTTGTCGCCGCGCAGCCATGGCTATTTTTCCCGCAGCATCCGGTACCTGGTCATGATCCGTGCCACGTAGTTCTGCGTTTCGTTGTAAGGGGGGATGCCCTTGTGGCGTTCCACGGCTTCCGGCCCGGCGTTGTACGCGGCGAGGGCAAGCCCCACGTTGCGGAAGCGCCGCAGCATCATCTTGAGAAAACGCACTCCGGCGTCGATATTCTGCCCCGGGTCGAAGGGATTCGTCAGACCCAGGCAACGGGCGGTTTCCGGCATGATCTGCATCAGCCCCTTGGCGCCTTTCGGGGATACGGCGTACTGGAAGAAGTTGGACTCGGTCTCCAGCACGGCGTAGACAAGATGTCTGTCGACCCCGTGTTTCGAACTCACGGTGTTGATGAGTTTGACAATGGGGCCCTTGTTGCGGACCTTTGGAAAGCTGTACTTGCGCTTGGAGCATGTTTGCCTGGCGCATGCGGCGGTGAAAATGCTCTTGGAGGTCAGTCGGTGTTTGGGGGTGGGGTAGTCCGCGTTGATAACGTTTTCCAGCAGCCAGCGCACCTTGCTGTCAGGGTCCGTGCCCCGGTTCTTGCTCACCGGATCCCTGACAACCTCTCTGTCACAGGACTCGGGTTTCACGCCGGGAACCACCAGCGTGTATTTTGGCGATTTTTTAACCGAACTCACGTGCAGGGTGTTGGATTTGTCCACATAGGCCCAGACATCGGCGAGGGCATCACCGGCCGCGATCGCCTGCAACACGAGGAGCAGGAAAGAGAGCAACGCTGTTTGAGCCGGTATGAAGCGCCACGAGACGCCTGGTCCCGAAAAGATCGGGCTACTGGATCGCTGCATCGGTTTCCCCCCGGATCGAGCGCAAGATGCTTCTGTCTTTTATGCCAAGCCTCTAAAAGGACAGGACATCATCTTCGAAAGATGGCCGGACCACCAACCGCCCGGTCTTGTTCAGGCCGGATCCAAGCCTTCCGCCGGACAGGGTCGGTCGAGGGCTCCCCCCGGAGCCTTGAGGATTCCCGGCTACATGCCCTAGTTGTCCAGAGCGAGGTACAACGATGGCGTGGACATGATCTTCTTGATCAGGCCTGTTTGTCCGCTGACATTCGTCTTCAGAAAAATGTTCTTCAACTGGTTGCGCACGGTGTGCTGACTGACGGATCGCGACTCCGCCAGCTCGCGCACCGTCTTCCCCTGCAACAGGCCGTAGACGAGATCGCCTTCCGAGTTGGTCAGGCTGAACATCTTCCTGAGCTTGGGTATCGAAATCTTTATGGAGTCTTCCGTGGAGTTGATGAACAGCGCGGCGCCCTTTCTTCCCCTGTCGGTGCCTACCTCGGCCACCGAGACGATGTAGTCCTCCTCCTTGCCGGAGACGCGGAAAACCATATCCTCGAGTGATTCCGGGGTATTGTTCGTAGCAACGAGCTCCACCACCTGTGAAATGAGCTGGGTCTGGTTGCTGTCCTTCAGATACAGGTTGCCGCCCGAGGTCACGGAGAAACAGTCGTTCTTGTTATTCAGGAATCTTCCATATCCGTTGATATGGAGTACTTGCATGTCCTGATTCACAAAAATGACTCCCATGGGAATTCTGTCAAGGGCCTTCAGTGCATGGGCGGCTTGTCTAGCCCGCGAAGTACCACCCCTCCACTGTTTTGCAAAGATCAACGTGCGGCACAATGTCCGCAGCTTGGGAGGATCTTCGTAAATAACCTCACGTACGCCATTGTCTCGGAGTTCTTTTTCCAGATCGTCGTTTTGTTCTTGGAGGCACAAAACAACAGGTCCATTTATTGACCATTTGCGAAATGAACCTAGTATGAGGGGATCAAGATCATCATTGTTGCCGTTTACCAGTAAAGCACAATTCTTTTGGGAGTGGGACATCCTGCAGAGATCATCGAAACAACCGTGACCAATGATCTTGAAACCTATGGTCTCTCCAGGAGCGAACCTGAAAGAGCCTGGTATGGTTGGTAATGAATTGTAGTCGTCGATGATGTATACGTCTACAATATCGACGTATTGACCTGCTTCCGGTGTCATGGTAGTCCCCCCACCTGACATGAGAAGAAAAGCTTATTACCTATTGTAATTTTTAAAAACAATTTTTGTTATAAATTGGCGTGATGGCTTTGTAAAGTATTTTTTGTAGAAAAATGAAGAGCTGCCTGTCGATGTCGTAACACTTTCGCCATGGCTGGTTTGTTGTGGAATTGATGCGTTTATATGGACAGGAGTAGCGTGTCAGGCATGAAGACAGTTGGTAATATTGCAAGGAGAATTGCTGTAAGGTTTCCCTTATTTCTTGTACTTGTGCTCTTTCTTCAGGCTTGTGCAGTGAACTCAGCCGAGGAAAACTTGGAAAACCACAATGATAGAGTTCAAAATCATGTTTCGGAACGGTTGAGGAAAAGTCGTTTTCTTGTTGTGGATGAGACGTTTGAGCAGAAAAGTCAGGAAAATGCCACAGGTCTGAACAATTCCGGTGCCGGCGAGTCGCTTCGTTACAGCCCTCCGGTGGTGGAATCCCGACCCAATCCCATTCAAAAAGTGTTTTCTCAGCAAAGGGTTCCCGAATCTCCGGCTGCTCCGAAATTTAGATTGGATGAAAAAGCCGTTGCCGCCCCCCAGATAAATGTTGAAATGCCGCCGAGGGATGAAGAGGCTCCGAAACCGGTGACACGTCCCAAGGAATTCTTTTTTGGTGCCGATTTGCCTGAACTGCGGTCTCCGCCCGCGGGTCCGTCAAGTCCGCCCTTGGCGGTGGACGTTGGGGCGCCACCTGCCGACATGGCCGAACTCGATCCTCCCTTGCCCCCCAAGACTTCGCGACGTCTTTCGCGTCCCGTTCCTCCAAAGGTTATTGAGTTAGCCCTGCCGCCCGGTTTGGTGAAGGAGGAGGCTCCGGCCGCTGCGCCCGAGCTCGAAGCCCCATTGCCCCCAATGATGTCTCGGCCCTCGGTGCGCCCTGTGGCTCCGGCTGTTTCGAAATCCGCCCTGGTGCTTGAATCCGTTGAATCGCCCGGGCGTCCGGCAACAACGGCAGATACCCAGACTGCTTCCAATGCGCCTCGGGATGTTGCGCGCCCGGCTCGAAAGGAGCCACATGACTATCAGGTGAGCCTTGGTGCCGAGACGCCCCCCAGGTTGCCTCACAAGGAGCGGACCGTACACCCGGCTCCAGGGGGAGTGGAAGACACGTCCCTGGTGAAGCTCTGGGCCGGGGACAGGGATGACAGGAAACAGGCACCTCCCACATTTGGGGCAGAACGTACGGAGTTCAGGCCCCGGACCGCGTCCACGGGAGAAGATTCCCCCCCTGCCAGGAGTGGGCAGGCCAATACCACCAAGCCTGGAAAAGCGGCAGTGGCACCGGCCAAAGCGCCTTCACAGGGGGTGGAAAAGGGGCCGGAACCCCGTGTTGCCGCTGAAAAGCAGGAAAAGATGGGCGATGCGGCCAAGACCTCAGGCAAGCCCCTGGCACCCAGGGCGGATCCCAATCTGCCGGGCTGGTACGAGGCGCCGAACCCCACCCAGATGGGCGCCACTTATCAGGAATCCGGGCTGCATGCCGACAAGGGGGCTCCTCCGCTGACTTCCCTGGACGTGGCGGGCATGTCCCTCAAGCGTACGCGGCCCGCACCCGAGAGCTGTCTCACGCGCTACGGGCTCACCTATTGCCTCGAGGACGTGGACTGGGGGGACATGGCCCCGAACATGAAGGATACCACCAGCAGCATCCCTCTTTTCAAGGCCCTGTTCGTGTACAGGGACAAGAAGGCCATCGCCCTGGTCAAGTCCTATCCCAGCGCCCAGTATACCGGCGCGGCCAAGGCAATTGCCGGACACCTGGGGCCTCCTTTGAACAGCCTCAAGGAGTCGGTGTGCTATTTCGGATGCCAGCTCCCGCCCACCGAATGCATCGAGTGGTGGACCACCGGAGGGAAGGGCGCGCCCCCGCAAAAACTGGTCATGTGCCAGATCGTCATCATGCGGCGACTGGGTATCAATCTGGATCACGGCATGCTGCTTCTGTCCTACGAGGATGTCGATCTCAAGCTTGGAAAGCTTCGCCAGTCCGATCTTCTGATTCTCATAAGTAGAAGTATGAACAGGTAGGGAGAGCCTTACAATAATTGGTTGTAATGGTGTGCGATGCCGTATAACAGTGTAAGGTTAGCCCGACATCTTTAAATGACAACAAGTTTTTATCGAGTATTTAAAGTTTTTCTTCGCCTATAGCTCATTTGGGTCATGTGCCTCCTTTGACAGCCTGCTAAAAATCGCCCCCATACTGAGATAAAAGCCATTGCTCGATCGGCGCACCGCCTTTCGAGGGGCAACAGCACCATCAGGGGGCATTATCATGGCGGACTTCAATTGGACCGACGGACAGCAGGGATCTTTCGAAGAAACTGGCAACCAGGGTTCCTCCACCCCGCCCGATAGTTGGGTGCAGGTGGCCGAGGTCACCACCGGGGCTGGTACTCCCGAGACGCCCGAAGGAGGGGGCGTTACGAAAAATCCTCCCCCAGTGGCACAGCCCGGCGGCACAGTGGAAGTGCCCGCCCCCACGGACGGCCAGGTCATCTCCGTCGAAGCCGACATGGGCGACACCCTCGAGATCGCCGGACTCACCCAGGATGCCCTGGACAAGGGACTTGTGAAGCTCGTGCAGAGCTCCGACGATCCCACCGACCTGCTGATCTATTTCTATGATGAAGCCGGCAACGAATCCGGCCAGATAGTCCTCGAAAACTACCTGGTCCTGGCCACTTCCGAGCAGCCCCCGCAGATTGCCCTAGGCGACGGTTTCATCACCGCCGAGGACTTCGCCACCCTGGTGGCCAACTATGATCCCGAGGCCGTGGCCACGGCCGCGGGCGGCAACACGGGCGCAACCGGGCCCAACTCCGCCGGTGGCGGCGCGGGGTACAACCCCTCTGACCCGGGCGGCATCGATGGTCTGGGCCTCGGTGGTGACGACGACGAGGGCGGGGGTGATGACCCGATTGTTACCACGGGAGGTTCTCTGTTCGGCAAACGCGCCGTTGTGGATACGGAGCCCAGCCCCGCGCTGACCGACACCTTCGAAGCTGTCACTTTGACCGACACCCTGGACGAAGGCGCCATCACCCACGTCATCACCGGCACTCTGGATGGTGGAGCAGGTGTGGGCCTGGTGGACTGGGGCACCGATGGCAAGGGCGGCTTCACCCTGCTGGCAGACACCAGCGGTCTGCCCATCCTGTCTTCCCATGATGTACAGGTGGAGTACAATGTTTCGGGCGACACCCTCACCGCCACCATCGAGGACAACGGCCAAACCATAACGGTATTCACCTTCAAGCTGACCTACGGCGGTACCTACACCCTGACCCTGTACCAGCCCCTGGACCATGCCGATGGCAACGGCGTCAACAGCCTGAGCATCGACCTTTCCTCCATCATCCAGGCACAGGATTATGACGACGATTTTTTTACCCTGCAGGACGGGCAGTTCGTCATCACCGTGCTGGATGACGTGCCCAGCATCAACGTCAACGCGGCCGTCTCCTCCACCGTGGACGAGGGCGGCCTGCCCGACGGCAACGATCCGGGCGCTGCCATAACCGCCACCGGCTATCTGGCCGGACTGGTGGACTACGGTGCGGACGTGGAAGGCGACGAGTCCGTGGATGGCGACGCGCATTTCATGCTGAGCGAGCCCGAGACCGGCTCGAATCTGCTGAACCTCACCTCCACCGGCGTTGCCCTGGAGTACGACGTCACCACAGCCAGCGCCGCGGACGGACATACCATCTACACCCTCACTGCCACTGCCGACGGCGTGGTGGTGTTCACCCTGACCCTTTCCGGTGAGAACAACTCCACCTACGACTTTGTCCTCTATCAGCAACTGGATCACGCCGCCGATACCGACAGCATGACCCTGGATTTCTCCCAGCTGATCAGCTTTGTGGACGCTGATGGCGACCTCATCGCCAGCCTCAACGAGGAGCAGTTCGAAATCGACGTGACGGACGACACCCCCGTGGTGACCGGCGCCTCCGAGATCAACGCGGGCGTGGACGAGGAAAACCTGGAGAACGGCGTGCAGGTGGCCACGGGCAACCTGGGCTCCCTGGTATCCTTTGGCGAGGATGTGCAGACCGACGGAGATGGCACCTACAACATGCTCACCGGCGTCTCGGCCATGGATGCCCAGGGACTGAGTTCCCAGGGCGTGGCGTTGACCTACAGCGTGGTGAACAACGTGCTCACCGCCAGCGCCAACGGGGTCACCGTGTTCACCCTTTCCCTGAACGTGAACACCGGCGACTACACCTTCACCCAGTACGAGCAGCTGGACCATCCCGACGGCTCGGACCCCAACGACATCATCACCATCGACTTCACATCGCTGATCCAGTTCCAGGACTATGACGGCGACACCGTGAACCTGTCCGACGGCGCCGGGCTGTTCACCCTGGACGTGGCTGACGACGCCCCGGCCGTTACCGGGAGCTCGGAGATCAACGCGGGCGTGGACGAGGAGAATTTGGAGAACGGCGTGCAGGTGGCCACCGGCAACCTGGGCTCCCTGGTGGACTTTGGCCAGGACGTGCAGGCCGACGGCGACGGCACCTACAACATGCTCACCGACGTCACGGCCCTGGAGGCCCAGCACCTCTTCTCCCAGGGCGTGGAGCTGAGCTACAGCGTGGTGAACAACGTGCTCACCGCCACTGCCAACGGGGGCACCGTGTTCACCCTGTCCCTGGACGTGGACACCGGCGACTACACCTTCACCCAGTACGAGCAACTGGACCATCCCGACGGCTCGGACCCCAACGACATCATCACCATCGACTTCACCTCCCTGGTCCAGTTCCAGGACTATGACGGCGACACCGTGAATCTGTCCGACGGCGCCGGTCTGTTCACCCTGGACGTGGCTGACGACGCCCCTGCCTTGAGCGGCCAGACCGACAACAACACGGGCGTGGATGAGGAGAACCTGGAGAACGGCGTGCAGGTGGCCACGGGCAACCTGGGCTCCCTGGTGGACTTTGGCCAGGACGTGCAGACCGACGGCGACGGCACCTACAACATGCTCACCGACGTCTCGGCCCTGGATGCCCAGGGGTTGAGTTCCCAGGGCGTTGCGTTGACCTACAGCGTGGTGAACAACGTGCTCACCGCCAGCGCCAACGGGGTCACCGTGTTCACCCTGTCCCTGGACGTGGACACCGGCGACTACACCTTCACCCAGTTCGAGCAGCTTGACCATCCGGACGCCTCGGACCCCAACGACATCATCACCGTCGACTTCACCTCCCTGATCCAGTTCCAGGACTATGACGGCGACACCGTGGACCTGTCTTCGGGCGGTACAAATCAGTTCACCGTGAACGTTGCCGACGACGCCCCGACCCTGACCGGCAACTCGGAGGTCAACGCGGGTGTGGACGAGGAGAACCTGGACATCAGCGCCCCGCAAATTGCCAGGGGCAACCTGGGCGACCTGGTGGACTTCGGCCAGGACGTGCAGACCGACAGCAACGGCACCTACAACATGCTCACCGATGTTTCCGCCCTGGTGGCACAGGGGTTGACCTCCCAGGGCAATGACCTGGAGTACAGGGTCGCATACAACGCGTCCACGGGCATCTACAGACTCATCGCCTCCGCCGATGGGGTCAAGGTGTTTGTCCTGGCCCTGAACGAGGACACCGGGCAATACGCCTTCAGGCTTTTCGAGCAGTTGGATCATCCGGACGGCTCCGATCCCAACGACATCATCACCATAGACTTCACATCGCTGATCCAGTTCGAGGATTTTGACGGCGACACCGTGGATCTGTCCACGGGCGGCGCGAGCCTATTCACCGTGGGGGTGGCCGACGACGCCCCGGCCCTGACCGGCAACACGGAGATAAACGCGGGTGTGGACGAGGAAAACCTGGAGAGCGGCGTGCAGGTGACCACCGGCAATCTGGCCGCCATGGTGGATTTCGGCCAGGACGTGCAGAGCGACGGCGACGGCACCTTCAACATGCTTACCGACCTCTCGGCCATGGATGACCAGGGGTTGAGTTCCCAGGGCGTTGCGCTGACCTACAGCGTGGTGAACAACGTGCTCACCGCCAGTGCCAACGGGGTCACCGTGTTCACCCTGTCCCTGGATGTGGACACCGGCGACTACACCTTCACCCAGTACGAGCAACTGGACCATCCGGACGGCACTGACCCCAACGACATCATCACCATCGACTTCACCGACCTGATCCAGTTCGAGGACTTTGACGGCGACACGGTGAATCTGTCCACGGGCGGCACGAATCAGTTCACCGTGGACGTTGCGGACGACGCCCCGGCCCTGACCGGCAACTCGGAGATCAATGCGGGTGTGGACGAGGAGAACCTGGACATCAGCGCCCCGCAAATTGCCAGGGGCAACCTGGGCGACCTGGTGGACTTCGGCCAGGACGTGCAGACCGACAGCGACGGCACCTACAACATGCTCACCGATGTCACGGCCCTGGAGGCCCAGCACCTCTTCTCCCAGGGTGTGGAGCTGAGCTACAGCGTGGTGAACAACGTGCTCACCGCCAGTGCCAACGGGGTCACCGTGTTCACCCTGTCCCTAAATGTGGACACCGGCGACTACACCTTCACCCAGTTCGAGCAGCTTGACCATCCTGACGCTTCGGACCCCAACGACATCATCACCATAGATTTCACATCGCTGATCCAGTTCCAGGACTATGACGGCGACACCGTGAACCTGTCTTCGGGCGGCACGAATCAGTTCACCGTGGACGTTGCGGACGACGCCCCGGCCCTGACCGGCAACTCGGAGGTCAACGCGGGTGTGGACGAGGAGAACCTGGACATCAGCGCCCCGCAAATTGCCAGGGGCAAGCTGGGCGACCTGGTGGACTTCGGCCAGGACGTGCAGACCGACAGCGACGGCACCTACAACATGCTCACCGATGTTTCCGCCCTGGTGGCACAGGGGTTGACCTCCCAGGGCAATGACCTGGAGTACAGGGTCGCATACAACGCGTCCACGGGCATCTACAGACTCATCGCCTCCGCCGATGGGGTCAAGGTGTTTGTCCTGGCCCTGAACGAGGACACCGGGCAATACGCCTTCAGGCTTTTCGAGCAGTTGGATCATCCGGACGGCTCCGATCCCAACGACATCATCACCATAGACTTCACATCGCTGATCCAGTTCGAAGACTTTGACGGCGACACCGTGGATCTGTCCACGGGCGGCGCGAGCCTATTCACCGTGGGGGTGGCCGACGACGCCCCGGCCTTGAGCGGCCAGACAGACAACAACGTGGGTGTGGATGAGGAGAACCTGGAGAGTGGCGTGCAGGTGGCCACCGGCAATCTGGCCGCCCTGGTGGATTTCGGCCAGGACGTGCAGAGCGACGGCGACGGCACCTTCAACATGCTTACCGACCTCTCGGCCATGCTGGCCCAGGGGCTGAGTTCCCAGGGCGTTGCGCTGACCTACAGCGTGGTGAACAACGTGCTCACCGCCAGTGCCAACGGGGTCACCGTGTTCACCCTGTCCCTGGATGTGGACACCGGCGACTACACCTTCACCCAGTACCAGCAGCTGGACCATCCCGACGCCTCGGACCCCAACGACATCATCACCATCGACTTCACCTCCCTGATCCAGTTCCAGGATTATGACGGCGACACCGTGGATCTGTCCACGGGCGGCACGAATCAGTTCACCGTGGGCGTTGCGGACGATGCCCCGGCCCTGCTGGGGACCACGGAAGCCAATACTGGTGTGGATGAAACCAACCTGGACAGCGGCAACCAAGTGGCCACGGGCAGCCTCTCCGGCCTGGTGAATTTCGGCCAGGACGTGCAGACCGACGGCGATGGTACCTACAACATGCTCTCGGACAACTCCGCCCTCACGGCTTTTGGCAATGCCAACCAGCTGTTCTCCCAGGGCAACTCGGTCAACTACGAGGTGGACTACGATGCCTCCAGCGGCGTGTACACGCTCACCGCGTCCTACCTGACAATTACCACCTCCTTCCCCTTTTTCCAAACAGTCACGGTGTTCACCCTGGAGCTGAACGAGGACACCGGAGCCTACACCTTCACCCAGTACCAGCAGCTGGATCATCCTGACGGCTCGGACCCCAACGACATCATCACCATAGACTTCACATCGCTGATCCAGTTCGAGGACTATGACGGCGACACCGTGAACCTGTCCACGGGCGGCGCGGGCGGCTTCACAGTGAATGTGGCCGACGATGGACCGGTGCTCACGGGCAACGCCAAGACCGACGGAAGCGTGGACGAGAGCGACCTGGACAATATCCTGCACCTCACCCTGACCACGGGCAACCTGAGCGGCTTGGTGGACTTCGGCGAAGACGTGCAGAGGCTGGACAACGACGGCTACTACAAAATGCTCTCCGATGTCTCCGCCCTGGAGGCACAGGGGCTGACCTCCCAGGGCGAGGCTTTGAGCTATTCGGTCTCCCAGGGTGTGCTCGGCTACACGCTCACCGCCTCCACTTCCAGCGGCACCGTGTTCACCCTGTTTGTGGGGGAGAACATGGGCAACTATATTTTCACCCAGTTCCTGCAGTTGGACCATCCGGACGGAAGCGATCCCAACGACGCCATCACCATCGACTTCACCTCCCTGATCCAGTTCGAGGACTATGACGGCGACACCGTGGACCTGTCCACTGGCGGCGCGGGTCTGTTCACCGTGAACGTGCTGGACGACGCCCCGACCCTTACCGGCGGCTCCGCAAGCAAGAGTGTGGACGAGACCGATCTGGACAGCGGTACCCAGGTTGTCAGAGGCAATCTCGGAAGCTTGGTGGACTTTGGCGAGGACGTGCAGACCGATGGCGACGGCACCTATAACATGCTCTCGGACGTGTCCGCCCTTGTGGCCCAGGGGCTGACCTCACAGGGGAATGACCTGGACTACGTGGTGAACTACAACGCCTCCACGGGCAGGTATGTGCTCACCGCCACCTCGGACGGCACCAGGATATTCACCCTGACCCTTGTCGAGGACACTGGCAGGTACATATTCCGGCAGTTCGAACAGCTGGACCATCCGGACGGCAGCGACCCCAACGACACCATCACCATAGACTTCACATCGCTGATCCAGTTCCAGGACTATGACGGCGACACCGTGAATCTGTCCTCGGGAACGGGCACCTTCACCATCGTGGTGGCGGATGACGCGCCCACCCTGAGCGGCAGCTCGGAAACCAACGCGGGAGTGGACGAGGCCGACCTGGACAGCGGCAGCCAGGTGGCCACCGGCAACCTCTCCGGACTGGTGGATTTCGGCCAGGACGTGCAGAGCGACGGCGACGGCACCTTCAACATGCTCACCGATGTTACGGCCCTGGAGGCCCAGCACCTCTTCTCCCAGGGTGTTGAGCTGAGCTACAGCGTGGTGAACAACATGCTCACCGCCAGTGCCAACGGGGTCACCGTGTTCACCCTGTCCCTAAATGTGGACACCGGCGACTACACCTTCACCCAGTTCGAGCAGCTTGACCATCCTGACGCTTCGGACCCCAACGACATCATCACCATAGATTTCACATCGCTGATCCAGTTCCAGGACTATGACGGCGACACCGTGAACCTGTCTTCGGGCGGCACGAATCAGTTCACCGTGGACGTTGCGGACGACGCCCCGGCCCTGACCGGCAACTCGGAGGTCAACGCGGGTGTGGACGAGACCGATCTGGCCGGCCATGCCACCCTCACCGCCACCGGCGACCTCACTGCCCTTGTGGACTTCGGCCAGGATGTGCAGACCGACGGCGACGGCACCTACAACCTCATCGCGGACTACACGACCCTCAGCGGACTCACCTGCCACGGCGAGACCATTGTCTACCGTATCACCGGCGACACCCTGGAAGGCTACCTGGATCGCGGCACCAGCGAGGTGAGAGTCTTCACCCTGCAGCTGGATCAGGACTCGGGTGACTACACTTTCACCCTGTACCAGCAGCTGGATCACTCCGACACCAGCGATCCCGACGACATTCTGTCCATCGATTTCACCTCGGTGATCCAGTTCCAGGACTATGACGGCGACACCGTGAACCTGTACGACAACGGAGCGGGGCAGTTCACCGTGAACGTCGAGGACGACGGCCCCACCCTCACCGGAGTGGTGGAGAACGCGGCCCAGGTGGACGAGACCGACCTGGCAGCGGCAAGCCCGCAGTCCAGCGACGGATACCTTTCCGACCTGGTGAGCTTCGGGCAGGACACGCCCGGCACCTACCTCTTCGACACCTCCGACTTCTCGGCCCTGGAGGCGCAGAACCTCACCAGTCAGGGCCTTGATCTGGAATACCGCGTTGTCACGGCTGGCTACGTCATCGAGGCCTATGTGACCGATCCGGTCACCGGCGATGAGACCACGGTGTTCAGGATGGCGGTGAACAACACCACCGGCCATTACATGTTCCGCCTCTACGAGCAGCTGGATCATTCTGACGCTAGCGATGCCAACGACAGTGTGGTGATCGACTTCACCTCCATGCTCGGCTTTCAGGACTATGACGGCGACGTGGTCGATCTCTCGGATAACGGCGCCATGCAGTTCTACGTCACCGTGTACGACGACGCCCCCACCCTGAGCGGCACCTCCGAGATCAACGCGGGTGTGGACGAGACCGATCTGGACAGCGGCAGTCAGGTGACCACCGGCAATCTGAGCGGCTTGGTGGACTTTGGCCAGGATGTGCAGACCGACGGCGACGGCACCTACCACCTGCTTACCGACACCACTGCACTTGAAGCCCAGGGGCTGACCTCCCAGGGTGTGGCCCTTAGCTATACGGTGGTGAACAACGTGCTCACCGCCACGGCGGGGGGCGTCACCGTGTTCACCCTGTCCCTGGATGTGGACTCCGGTGAATACACCTTCACCCAGTTTGAGCAGCTGGACCACTCCAGCGACTCCCTTGCCCTGGACTTCACCTCCCTGGTCCAGTTCCAGGACTATGACGGCGACACTGTGGATCTGTCCGACGGCACCGGCACCTTCACCATCGCGGTGGAGGACGACGCGCCCGAGGTGACCGGCAATTCCGAGAGCAACGCGGGCGTGGACGAGACCGATCTGGACAGCGGCAGTCAGGTGGCCACCGGCAGTCTGAGCGGCCTGGTGGACTTTGGCCAGGATGTGCAGACCGACGGCGACGGCACCTACCACCTGCTCACCGACACCACTGCACTTGAAGCCCAGGGGCTGACCTCCCAGGGTGTGGCCCTTAGCTATACGGTGGTGAACAACGTGCTCACCGCCACGGCGGGGGGCGTCACCGTGTTCACCCTGTCCCTGGATGTGGACTCCGGTGAATACACCTTCACCCTGCAGCAGCAACTGGATCACCCTGATGTGACGGATCCCGACGACGCCCTGTCCATCGACTTCAGCTCCCTGGTCCAGTTCCAGGACTATGACGGTGACACCGTGGATCTGTCCGACGGCACCGGCACCTTCACCATCGCGGTGGAGGACGACGGCCCCACACTGGCAAAGGCCTATGCCTCCAGTTACGAGACCGGCGATGAAATCGGCTACGGAGAGGGGCCATCCGCGGGATACGGCGCCGTCACCGTGGTTCCTAGCGGCACCAACGGCATCGACGCCCCTGATGGGAGCAATTACGCCATACTGACCGAAGGCGGCACGGGAACTGGGACGTTCAGCCGGTTCGGCGGCTACCAGGACGAGTTCGGCACTGGCTGGACCACCAGCGTGAAGATCTACCTGGATACCTCCATGGCCCCGGGCGAGGGCTTTGACTACAGCGTGGCCGCGAGCAATCAGAGCGGCGACCATTTGCGCGACTTCATCTTCCACGTGACCATGGACACCTCCACCGGGGAGTTGCTCATCGGCGCCAGCAACAACTCCAACTTCGACCCTGTCGAAAACCTGGAGAACGGCAACCACGCGGTGATCGGCGCCTCGGGCTGGTACACCTTCCAGCACGTGGCCTACGACGCGGGGGACGGCACCCTGGCCGTGGATCTGAACGTCTACGACAGCGGCGGCAACCTGGTCTTTTCCGAGACCCTGAACAACCTGGGCGACACCATCGCCGATCTGGTGGGGGGGCACCGCTACGGCTGGTTCTGTAACATCGACGTTACGGACGGCATCGCCGTGGACGATGTGAGCATGTTCTCCTCGGTGTCCGAGTCCCTGAGCAATTCGGTGGACGAGGCGGCCCTGGACAGCGGCAGTCAGGTGGCCACCGGCAGTCTGGCCAGCCTGGTGGACTTTGGCCAGGACGTGCAGACCGACGGCGACGGCACCTACCACCTGCTCACCGACACCACTGCCCTGGAATTCCAGGGGCTCACCTCCCAGGGTGTGGCCCTTAGCTATACGGTGGTGAACAACGTGCTCACCGCCACGGCGGGGGGCGTCACCGTGTTCACCCTGTCCCTGGATGTGGACTCCGGTGAATACACCTTCACCCAGTTTGAGCAGCTGGACCACTCCGGCGACTCCCTTGACCTGGACTTCACCTCCCTGGTCCAGTTCCAGGACTATGACGGCGACACCGTGGACCTGTCCGACGGCACCGGCACCTTTACCATCGCGGTGGAGGACGACGCGCCCGAGGTGACCGGCAATTCCGAGAGCAACGCGGGCGTGGACGAGACCGATCTGGACAGCGGCAGTCAGGTGGCCACCGGCAATCTGAGCGGTCTGGTGGACTTTGGCCAGGATGTGCAGACCGATGGCGACGGCACCTACCACCTGCTTACCGACACCACTGCACTTGAAGCCCAGGGGCTGACCTCCCAGGGTGTGGCCCTTAGCTATACGGTGGTGAACAACGTGCTCACCGCCACGGCGGGGGGCGTCACCGTGTTCACCCTGTCCCTGGATGTGGACTCCGGTGAATACACCTTCACCCAGTTTGAGCAGCTGGACCACTCCAGCGACTCCCTTGCCCTGGACTTCACCTCCCTGGTCCAGTTCCAGGACTATGACGGCGACACTGTGGATCTGTCCGACGGCACCGGCACCTTCACCATCGCGGTGGAGGACGACGCGCCCGAGGTGACCGGCAATTCCGAGAGCAACGCGGGCGTGGACGAGACCGATCTGGACAGCGGCAGTCAGGTGGCCACCGGCAGTCTGAGCGGCCTGGTGGACTTTGGCCAGGATGTGCAGACCGACGGCGACGGCACCTACCACCTGCTCACCGACACCACTGCACTTGAAGCCCAGGGGCTGACCTCCCAGGGTGTGGCCCTTAGCTATACGGTGGTGAACAACGTGCTCACCGCCACGGCGGGGGGCGTCACCGTGTTCACCCTGTCCCTGGATGTGGACTCCGGTGAATACACCTTCACCCTGCAGCAGCAACTGGATCACCCTGATGTGACGGATCCCGACGACGCCCTGTCCATCGACTTCAGCTCCCTGGTCCAGTTCCAGGACTATGACGGTGACACCGTGGATCTGTCCGACGGCACCGGCACCTTCACCATCGCGGTGGAGGACGACGGCCCCACACTGGCAAAGGCCTATGCCTCCAGTTACGAGACCGGCGATGAAATCGGCTACGGAGAGGGGCCATCCGCGGGATACGGCGCCGTCACCGTGGTTCCTAGCGGCACCAACGGCATCGACGCCCCTGATGGGAGCAATTACGCCATACTGACCGAAGGCGGCACGGGAACTGGGACGTTCAGCCGGTTCGGCGGCTACCAGGACGAGTTCGGCACTGGCTGGACCACCAGCGTGAAGATCTACCTGGATACCTCCATGGCCCCGGGCGAGGGCTTTGACTACAGCGTGGCCGCGAGCAATCAGAGCGGCGACCATTTGCGCGACTTCATCTTCCACGTGACCATGGACACCTCCACCGGGGAGCTGCTCATCGGCGCCAGCAACAACTCCAACTTCGACCCTGTCGAAAACCTGGAGAACGGCAACCACGCGGTGATCGGCGCCTCGGGCTGGTACACCTTCCAGCACGTGGCCTACGACGCGGGGGACGGCACCCTGGCCGTGGATCTGAACGTCTACGACAGCGGCGGCAACCTGGTCTTTTCCGAGACCCTGAACAACCTGGGCGACACCATCGCCGACCTGGTGGGGGGGCACCGCTACGGCTGGTTCTGCAACATCGACGTTACGGGCGGCATCGCCGTGGACGATGTGAGCATGTTCTCCTCGGTGTCCGAGTCCCTGAGCAATTCGGTGGACGAGGCGGCCCTGGACAGCGGCAGTCAGGTGGCCACCGGCAGTCTGGCCAGCCTGGTGGACTTTGGCCAGGATGTGCAGACCGACGGCGACGGCACCTACCACCTGCTTACCGACACCACTGCCCTGGAATCCCAGGGGCTGACCTCCCAGGGTGTGGCCCTTAGCTATACGGTGGTGAACAACGTGCTCACCGCCACGGCGGGGGGCGTCACCGTGTTCACCCTGTCCCTGGATGTGGACTCCGGTGAATACACCTTCACCCAGTTTGAGCAGCTGGACCACTCCGGCGACTCCCTTGACCTGGACTTCACCTCCCTGGTCCAGTTCCAGGACTATGACGGCGACACCGTGGACCTGTCAGACGGCAGCGGTACCTTTACCATCGCGGTGGAGGACGACGCGCCCGAGGTGACCGGCAATTCCGAGAGCAACGCGGGCGTGGACGAGGCGGCCCTGGACAGCGGGGCTGTTGTTGCCACCGGCAGTCTGGCCAGCCTGGTGGACTTTGGCCAGGATGTGCAGACCGATGGCGACGGCACCTACCACCTGCTTACCGACACCACTGCACTTGAAGCCCAGGGGCTGACCTCCCAGGGTGTGGCCCTTAGCTATACGGTGGTGAACAACGTGCTCACCGCCACGGCGGGGGGCGTCACCGTGTTCACCCTGTCCCTGGATGTGGACTCCGGTGAATACACCTTCACCCAGTTTGAGCAGCTGGACCACTCCGGCGACTCCCTTGACCTGGACTTCACCTCCCTGGTCCAGTTCCAGGACTATGACGGCGACACTGTGGATCTGTCCGACGGCACCGGCACCTTCACCATCGCGGTGGAGGACGACGCGCCCGAGGTGACCGGCAATTCCGAGAGCAACGCGGGCGTGGACGAGACCGATCTGGACAGCGGCAGTCAGGTGGCCACCGGCAGTCTGAGCGGCCTGGTGGACTTTGGCCAGGATGTGCAGACCGACGGCGACGGCACCTACCACCTGCTTACCGACACCACTGCACTTGAAGCCCAGGGGCTGACCTCCCAGGGTGTGGCCCTTAGCTATACGGTGGTGAACAACGTGCTCACCGCCACGGCGGGGGGCGTCACCGTGTTCACCCTGTCCCTGGATGTGGACTCCGGTGAATACACCTTCACCCTGCAGCAGCAACTGGATCACCCTGATGTGACGGATCCCGACGACGCCCTGTCCATCGACTTCAGCTCCCTGGTCCAGTTCCAGGACTATGACGGTGACACCGTGGATCTGTCCGACGGCACCGGCACCTTCACCATCGCGGTGGAGGACGACGGCCCCACACTGGCAAAGGCCTATGCCTCCAGTTACGAGACCGGCGATGAAATCGGCTACGGAGAGGGGCCATCCGCGGGATACGGCGCCGTCATCGTGGTTCCTAGCGGCACCAACGGCATCGACGCCCCTGATGGGAGCAATTACGCCATACTGACCGAAGGCGGCACGGGGACTGGGACGTTCAGCCGATTCGGCGGCTACCAGGACGAGTTCGGCACTGGCTGGACCACCAGTGTGAAGATCTACCTGGATACCTCCATGGCCCCGGGCGAGGGCTTTGACTACAGCGTGGCCGCGAGCAATCAGAGCGGCGACCATTTGCGCGACTTCATCTTCCACGTGACCATGGACACCTCCACCGGGGAGCTGCTCATCGGCGCCAGCAACAACTCCAACTTCGACCCTGTCGAAAACCTGGAGAACGGCAACCACGCGGTGATCGGCGCCTCAGGCTGGTACACCTTCCAGCACGTGGCCTACGACGCGGGGGACGGCACCCTGGCCATGGATCTGAACGTCTACGACAGCGGCGGCAACCTGGTCTTTTCCGAGACCCTGAACAACCTGGGCGACACCATCGCCGACTTGGTGGGGGGGCACCGCTACGGCTGGTTCTGCAATATCGACGTTACGGACGGCATCGCCGTGGACGATGTGAGCATGTTCTCCTCGGTGTCCGAGTCCCTGAGCAATTCGGTGGACGAGGCGGCCCTGGACAGCGGCAGTCAGGTGGCCACCGGCAGTCTGGCCAGCCTGGTGGACTTTGGCCAGGATGTGCAGACCGATGGCGACGGCACCTACCACCTGCTTACCGACACCACTGCACTTGAAGCCCAGGGGCTGACCTCCCAGGGTGTGGCCCTTAGCTATACGGTGGTGAACAACGTGCTCACCGCCACGGCGGGGGGCGTCACCGTGTTCACCCTGTCCCTGGATGTGGACTCCGGTGAATACACCTTCACCCTGCAGCAGCAACTGGATCACCCTGATGTGACGGATCCCGACGACGCCCTGTCCATCGACTTCAGCTCCCTGGTCCAGTTCCAGGACTATGACGGCGACACTGTGGATCTGTCCGACGGCACCGGCACCTTCACCATCGCGGTGGAGGACGACGCGCCCGAGATGACCGGTAATTCCGAGAGCAACGCGGGCGTGGACGAGACCGATCTGGACAGCGGCAGTCAGGTGGCCACCGGCAGTCTGAGCGGCCTGGTGGACTTTGGCCAGGATGTGCAGACCGACGGCGACGGCACCTACCACCTGCTCACCGACACCACTGCACTTGAAGCCCAGGGGCTGACCTCCCAGGGTGTGGCCCTTAGCTATACGGTGGTGAACAACGTGCTCACCGCCACGGCGGGGGGCGTCACCGTGTTCACCCTGTCCCTGGATGTGGACTCCGGTGAATACACCTTCACCCTGCAGCAGCAACTGGATCACCCTGATGTGACGGATCCCGACGACGCCCTGTCCATCGACTTCAGCTCCCTGGTCCAGTTCCAGGACTATGACGGTGACACCGTGGATCTGTCCGACGGCACCGGCACCTTCACCATCGCGGTGGAGGACGACGGCCCCACACTGGCAAAGGCCTATGCCTCCAGTTACGAGACCGGCGATGAAATCGGCTACGGAGAGGGGCCATCCGCGGGATACGGCGCCGTCACCGTGGTTCCTAGCGGCACCAACGGCATCGACGCCCCTGATGGGAGCAATTACGCCATACTGACCGAAGGCGGCACGGGGACTGGGACGTTCAGCCGGTTCGGCGGCTACCAGGACGAGTTCGGCACTGGCTGGACCACCAGCGTGAAGATCTACCTGGATACCTCCATGGCCCCGGGCGAGGGCTTTGACTACAGCGTGGCCGCGAGCAATCAGAGCGGCGACCATTTGCGCGACTTCATCTTCCACGTGACCATGGACACCTCCACCGGGGAGCTGCTCATCGGCGCCAGCAACAACTCCAACTTCGACCCTGTCGAAAACCTGGAGAACGGCAACCACGCGGTGATCGGCGCCTCGGGCTGGTACACCTTCCAGCACGTGGCCTACGACGCGGGGGACGGCACCCTGGCCGTGGATCTGAACGTCTACGACAGCGGCGGCAACCTGGTCTTTTCCGAGACCCTGAACAACCTGGGCGACACCATCGCCGACCTGGTGGGGGGGCACCGCTACGGCTGGTTCTGCAACATCGACGTTACGGACGGCATCGCCGTGGACGATGTGAGCATGTTCTCCTCGGTGTCCGAGTCCCTGAGCAATTCGGTGGACGAGGCGGCCCTGGACAGCGGGGCTGTTGTTGCCACCGGCAGTCTGGCCAGCCTGGTGGACTTTGGCCAGGACGTGCAGACCGACGGCGACGGCACCTACCACCTGCTCACCGACACCACTGCCCTGGAATTCCAGGGGCTGACCTCCCAGGGTGTGGCCCTTAGCTATACGGTGGTGAACAACGTGCTCACCGCCACGGCGGGGGGCGTCACCGTGTTCACCCTGTCCCTGGATGTGGACTCCGGTGAATACACCTTCACCCAGTTTGAGCAGCTGGACCACTCCGGCGACTCCCTTGACCTGGACTTCACCTCCCTGGTCCAGTTCCAGGACTATGACGGCGACACTGTGGATCTGTCCGACGGCACCGGCACCTTCACCATCGCGGTGGAGGATGACGCGCCCGAGGTGAACGCCGCGGCCGGCGTTGCCGGCACCGTGGACGAGGATGCCCTGCCCGGCGGCGCGGCCACCGTGGCCACCGGCGACCTGTCCGGCCTGGTGGACTACGGCGAGGACGGCAGCGACGGAGCCTATGCCGGCGGCTTCAACTTCGTACTCCCCGCGAACTTCACTCCCCTAGCGGGCGAACAGCTGACCACCAGGGATGGCGAAACCATCCACTATATCGTGAACGCGGCCGGGACTCTGCTGGCCGCCTACATCGGCCCTGAAGTGTCCGACTATGCGAACCTGGGTGTTGACAACGAGCTGATCTTCACCCTGGAGCTGAGCAACACTGCCAGCTCCACGGACGAGGCCACCTACACCTTCACGCTGCTAGGCGGTATCGACCATGTCTTCGGCGATCAGACCCTGGAACTCGACTTCGCCACAGCGCTCCGGTTCACCGACGGCGACGGCGACACCGTCTCCCTGAACAGCGGCCAGTTGGTTATCTCGGTGGAGGACGCAGCGCCGATCCGGCTCTATACTTACGTGCCCGACGGTTCAGGAGGCCAGGTGCTGACCTTCGTGAGCTCATGGAACTCCATCCAGAAGGCAGTGGACGCATCCAGCCAGGGCGATGTCATCGAGATCGACTCAGGCATCTACGATGAGAACGTGGTGGTCAACAACGACGAGAACCTGACCTTTACATCGGTACCTGCCGGCAGCGACGTGCTCATCAATGCCATTGGGGTCGACACGGACAACGACTCCGTGGTTGACGTCGGTGGCGCCATCGACCTGAGCGACGTGCTCACCCTGGACGGCCACTTCATCCTCAAAGGCACCGTGGCGGCCGACACACTCATCGGCTCTCAGGACAGCGACCACATCCTGGGCTACGAGGGCGACGATACTCTTTACGGCAATGACGGCGAGGACACGCTCAGCGGTGGCGAGGGCAACGACACCATTGACGGCGGCGACGATGACGACACCCTGTACGGCGGTGACGGCGCCGACACGCTCGCGGGTGGAGAAGGATACGACTACATGGACGGCGGCGCCGGCGACGACACCATGTACGGTGGCATCGGCGACGACCAGATGTTCGGCGACAGTGACAACGACAGCATGGACGGCGGCGCAGGCGACGACCTCGTGCACGGCGAAGGGGGCGACGACAGCCTGTCCGGCGGTGAAGGCGACGACCTGGTGCTCGGCGGCTATGGTGGAGACTCCCTCGCCGGCAACGACGGCAGCGACAGCATGTACGGCAACGACGGCAACGACACCCTTGTCGCCGGCAAGGGCGACGACATTCTGGACGGCGGCATCGACACCGACACCGCGGTGTTCAGCGGCGATGTCAGCGAGTATCTCATCCGCAACACCGGCTCCGCCGAGTTCACGGTCACCGATTCCGTGAGCGACCGTGACGGCGTGGACGTGCTCAGGAACTTCGAGGACCTGGAAAAGGCCGAGTTCAACGGCGTCACCTACAACCTGGTCACCGACGCGGCCAATGCCACCGGGGATGCGGACATCATCATCGATTCCACGGGCAGCGACATCGACGGCGGGACAGGTGGCGACGTCATCTACGCCGGTACCACCAGCCGTGCCATTGACGGCGGCGACGACGCCGACCTGGTGATCCTGGAAGGCAGCCTTGATGAATACACGGTCACCTACAGCGCCGTCGGCACAATCAACGGCGGCACCTGGACCTTCACCAGGGGCGGGGTGGTGACCACCCTGACCAACGTGGAGCAGGTGTCCTTCACCGACGAGGTAGGCAAGCTGTACGACCTGGTGGGCGGCACCCCGGGCGTGGACGCCACCCTCAACCAGACGGGCGGCGGCTCACTGAACAACATCATCTTCGCGGACAACAGCTTTGACACGATCTACGGCGAGTCCGGCGACGACTACATCCAGGGCGGCAACGGCAGCGACACCGTGTACGGCGGCGACGGCGACGACACCTTCCTCGGGGGTGACAACAGCGGCGACACCCTCTACGGCGAGGGAGGCGATGATACCTTCCAGGTGCACAGCGGCGACGGCTCCGACAAGATGTACGGCGGTGACGGCGACGACACCTTCGAGATAGTGGCGGACAACGACTCCGGCGACCTGTTCGACGGCGGCGCGGGCAGCGATTCCATTGTCAACGCCACGGGTGCGGACCTGGTCCTCGGCATCGACCGCAACTTCAACGATGGCGATGCAGACAGCACCAATGACAGCGTCACCAGCGTCGAGACACTGGACATGGACGGCCACGCCCTGACCATCCAGGGCGGCAGCGCGGCCCAGACCATCGATCTCCGGGGCGTGGCCATCCTGAACAACGGCGGCGGCACCATCCCCATCACCATCGACGGCGGCACCAACACCGACACCATCTACGGCACGGAATACAGCGACCTGCTCTACGGCGGGGGCGGCAGTGACACCGTGTACGGCGGTGACGGCGACGATACCATCTTCGGCAACGACAACAAGGCGGACCTGCTCTACGGAGAGGGTGGTCACGACACTTTCGAGGTATACAGCGGCGACGGCGATGACAAGATGTACGGCGGTGCCGATGACGACACCTTCCGGATCGTCACCGGCAACGACGCCGGGGACCTGTTCGACGGCGGTGTGGGCAGCGACACAATTCTCAACGCCACGGGAGCTGACCTGATCCTCAACGTGGCCGGCAATGTCAACGACGGCGACGCCGACACCACCAACGACAGCATAACCAATGTCGAGACCATCGACATGAACGGCCACGCCCTGACCATCCAGGGCGACAGCGCGGCCCAGACCATCGACCTCCGGGGCGTCACCTTCCTGAACAACGGCGGCGGCACCATCCCCATCACCATCGATGGCGGCACCAACACCGACACCATCTACGGCAGCCAGTACGGCGACCTGCTCTACGGCGGGGGCGGCAGCGACACGATCTACGGTGGTGACGGCGACGACACCTTCCTCGGCAACGACAACAGCGCGGACCTGCTCTATGGCGAGGGCGGCGACGACACCTTCCAGGTGTACAGCGGCGACGGCGCGGACCGGATGTACGGCGGCGAAGGTGACGACATCTTCAGCATAGTGACCGGCGCGGATTCCGGCGAGCTGTTCGACGGCGGCGGCGGAACCGGCGACACCCTGGTCAACGACACGGGCGCGGACCTGGTCCTCCAGGTGTCCGGCAACATAGACTCGGGCTCCGGGGACAGCATCACCGGCATCGAAATCTTCGACCTCAACAACCTGGGTCTGACCATTCAGGGGGGCAATGGGAGCCAGATCCTGGACCTCGGCAACATCACCTGGGTGAACAAGAGCTCCTCCCTGGTGATCCTCGGCGGCGCCAGCCACGACACCATCATCGGCACCGCGGACGGAGACTACATCGACGGCGAGAACGGCAACGACGTGATCTACGCCGGCGGGGGCGACGATATCCTCATCGGAACGGCCGCCCTGGCTCAGACCGACCAGCTGTACGGCGAGGAGGGCGACGACACCTTCCAGTACTCCGGCACCAACAACGGCTGGGATGTCATCGACGGCGGCACCGGCACCGACACCATCGTGAACACCGGCGCCACTGCGGCGATCCTGTACGTGGCGGACAACCTGAACGCCGCCTCAGGTACCAACAGCATCCAGAACGTCGAGATCCTGGACATGAACAACCAGGATATGACCTTCATGGGCGACGGCTCCAACCAGATCCTGGACGTGAGCACCTTCACCATCGTGAACCCGGGAACCATCACCATCGACGGTGACGGCGGCGCGGACACCATCACCGGTTCGGACAACGCCGACATCATCTACGGCGGCTCCGGCTTCGACACCATCACCGGCGGCAAGGGCGACGACACCCTCGTCGGCGAGGAGGGGCGGGACACCTTCGAGTACACCTACACCGACGCCACGGACAACGACGGCGCCGACTACATCGACGGCGGCGAGACCGGCACGGACGGCGACACCCTGAACGTGCACGGCTCCACCCTTCTGGTGAAGTCCCTGGAGAACATCGAGACCATCAACGGCGACTCCGGCGGCACGGTGATCCAGGGCGTGGCCCAGGACGCCGCCACCCACACCGGCGCGTTCATCGATCTGAGCGAGGTCGGCTCCATGAGCAACATCACCGAGGTGATAGGCTCCGACGAGAACGACCAGATCATCGCCAGCCAGTTCGATGACACCGTCACCGGCGGTGCGGGCGACGACACCATGGACGGCGGCCTCGGCACCGATACCGCGGTGTACTCGGGCAGCGCCAGCGACTACAACGTCACCTACGACAGCGCCACTGGCGCGTACACCGTGGCGGACATCAGGGCCGGTGCCCCGGACGGCGCGGACACCCTGACCAACTTCGAGAACATCACCCTGGACGGCGTCACCTACACCCTGACCAACGGCTCCGGAACAGCGGGGCAGAATGACTTCATCGTGGGCACCAGCGGCGACGACAGCTTCGCCTACGCCCCTGGCGATGGAAACGATTACATCGACGGCGCGGGCGGTGACGACACCGTGACCATCAACATCCCCGCCGGTTCGGGCGTCACCCAGATGACCATCGAGCCTGTGGCCGGCACGGACGAGATCCTGGTGACCCTGCTCTACGCGGGCGGCGCCACCGAGACCCTGACCCTCAGGAACATCGAGGAGATCGTGGTCAACTCGGCCAACGGCGATTCCCAGACCATTAACATCACCGGCGATTTCACCGGAACCACCCTGGCCACCAGCACCGTCGAGATCAACGGCGACGTGAACGACGAGGTGCTGGCCGGCGGCCTGACCTCCGGACACCGCATCGTGACCGACGGCGTGGACTCAGTACAAGGCGGCGCGGGTGACGACCTGATCAACGGTACGGATTCCAACGATACCCTGGCGGGCAATGACGGCAACGACGCCATCTACGGCAACGCGGGCAACGACACCCTGGACGGCGGCGTCGGCGACGACACCCTGGAAGGCGGGGATGGCGAGGATCAGATCTACGGCGGCGAAGGCAATGACGAGATAAGCGGCGGCGGCGCCTATGACTACATCCAGGGGGGCGCGGGCAACGACGTCATCGACGGTGGCGACGGTAACGACATCATCTACGGCCATACCGGCGACGACGTCCTGTCCGGCGGCGCTGGCGACGACACCATTGACGGTGGAGCGGACAGCGACATCGCCCAATACGCCAACGCGGAAGTGGGCAACTTCGAGTTCGATTACGATTCCGCCACCGACACCTACACGGTGACGGACCGCACCGGCGCCGAGGGCACCGACACCCTGACCGGAGTGGAGCAGGTGAGCTTCGACGGCAAGGTCTACGACCTGGTCCACGGCGCCAGCGGCGACGATACCATCACCGGCACCAACGCCAACGAGATCATCGTGGGTCTGGACGGAGACGACGAACTTGCCGGCGGCGCTGGCGACGACGTGCTGCTCGGCGGCGACGGCTCCGACACAGTCATGTTCACCGGCAACTACGGCGAATACACCATCGAATACATAGAAGAGCTCGACGTCATCAAGGTCACGGACAACGTGGCGGGCCGCGACGGAGTGGACTACCTGCGCAACGTCGAATACCTCAAGTTCGCGGACACCTACGTGGACGTGCTCGAGGGCACCGCTGCGGACGAGTCCTTCAACGGCGGCAGCACCCCGGACGTGACCGGCACGAACAAGTCCTACATCGACGTCATCATCGGCAAGGACGGCGACGACACCATCAACGGCGGCTACGAGTACGGCGGGGGCGTCAACGGTGTGGGCGACCACCTCTACGGCAACGGAGGCAACGACACCTTTGTCCTGAACTACACCACCAATGGTCCGGACACCATTGACGGCGGCTCGGGCGTTGACACCATCAAGGCGGGCACCTCCTCCTCGGGCATGGGCATTGCCACGGCCACCCTGGCCGAGGCCGTGAAGAACGTGGAGATTCTGGATACCACCAATGGAAGCCTGTCCTTCACCGGCGACAGCTCGGACCAGACCCTGGATTTCAGCGCCTGGGAGCGCGGCACCCTCGATGGCAGCGAAGACGAGAACACCCGCAAGATCATCGGCGGCAACGAGTTGAGGATCAGCGGCGGCCAGGGTTCTGACACCATCCACGGCAGCCAGGGCGACGACGTCATCATGGGCGGCTACGAGTCGACCAACCAGTCCGCGGACCTGCTGCACGGCGAAGGCGGCAACGACACCTTCATGATCAATTACGGTGTGGGTGCGGACACCATTGACGGCGGCACCGGTGTGGACACCATCAAGATGGGAACCAACAGTGGTTCCATCACCATCGCCACGAGCACTGTGGCTGAAGCCATACAGAATGTGGAGATCATCGACCTCAGCAGTGGCAACCTGACCATCCAGGGCGACGGATCGAATCAAACCCTTGATCTCAGCGCCTGGGCGCGCGGCACCCTGGACGGCACGGAAGGCGACGGCACCCGCAAGATCATTGGCGACGGCACCCTTACCATAGACGGGGGCGCGGGTTCAGACACGATTATCGGCAGTCAGGGCGACGACACCATTTACGGCGGCTACGAGAGCTCCGGTTATTCGGAGGACGCGATGTACGGCGGGGATGGGGACGATACCTTCCTCCTCAAGTGGGGCAACGGCGCGGATTCCATGGATGGCGGCGCGGGCTCCGACACCATCTCACTGGTCTCCGGAACCAACGTGAGCTTGACAGTCACCGGCGACTTCAGCGACTCCGTGACCAACGTGGAGAACCTCGAACTCAATGGCCGGAACTTCGTGGTCAATGGATCCGACTCGGACCAGAACCTTGACCTGAGCGGCCTCACGGTGACGGATTCCACCGGTGGCGGCGATGTCGTCATCAACGCGGGCGCCGGCGAAGACACCATCAGCGGCACCAACTGGGACGACACCATCAACGGTGGCGCCGACACGGATACGGCGGCCTACGCCGACGCGGAAGTGGGCAACTTCGATTTCGACTACGCCCCCGGCACCGGCGTCTACACGGTAACGGACCGCACCGGCGCAGAGGGTATCGACACCCTGATCAACGTTGAAAAGGTCAGCTTTGGCGGCAAGGTCTACGATCTGGTGGGCGGCAGCAACGGTGATGACACCATCACCGGCACGGACGCCAATGAGATCATCGTGGGCCTGGACGGCGACGACGAACTCACCGGGGGCAAGGGCGACGACGTGCTGCTCGGCGGCGACGGTTCCGACACCGCCTACTTCTCCGGGAATTATGCGGATTACATCATCGAGTACATAGAGTCCCTCGATGTCATCAAGGTCACGGACACCAGGGTGGACGGCGACGGCGTGGACTACCTGCGCAACGTCGAATACCTCAAGTTCGCGGACACCTACGTGGACGTGCTCGAGGGTACCAGTGCCGGCGAATCCTTCAACGGCGGCAGCACCCCGGACGTGACCGGCACGAACAAGTCCTACATCGACGTCATCATCGGCAAGGATGGTGATGACACCATCAACGGCGGCTACGAATACGGCGGGGGTGTCAGCGGTGTGGGGGACCATCTCTACGGCAACGGCGGCAACGACACCTTTATCCTGAACTACACCACCAATGGTCCGGACACCATTGACGGCGGCTCGGGCGTTGACGCCATCAAGGCGGGCACCTCCTCCTCGGGCATGGGCATTGCCACGGCCACCCTGGCCGAGGCCGTGAAGAACGTGGAGATTCTGGATACCAGCTATGGAAGCCTGTCCCTCACCGGCGACAGCTCGGACCAGACCCTGGATTTCAGCGCCTGGGAGCGCGGCACCCTCGATGGCAGCGAAGACGAAAGCACCCGCAAGATCATCGGCGGCAACGAGTTGATAATCAATGGAGGTGAGGGCTCCGATACCATCCGCGGCAGCCAGGGGGGCGACGTCATACTCGGTGGCTACGAAGGGGGCAGTCCAGACGCCGATGCACTGTATGGCGAAGGAGGCAACGATACCTTTCGGATCAACTACAGTGTGGGCGCCGACACCATTGACGGCGGTGACGGTGTGGACAGCATCAAGTCCGGTACCACCAACGCATACATCTCCATCGCCACGGCCACTGTGGCGGAGTCCATACAGAATGTGGAGATCCTGGACACCACCGGCGGCAACCTCGCCTTCAACGGCAATGGTTCGGATCAGAACCTCGACTTCAGCGCCTGGTCGCGCGGAACCCTTGATGGCACGGAAGGCGACGCTACCCGCAAGATCATAGGAAGCGGTACCTTGACCATAGACGGCGGAGCCGGTTCCGATACCATCCACGGAAGCCAGGGCGACGACATCATCGAGGGCGGCTACGAGGGTGGCTCTCCGGCCAATGACGACCTGTATGGCGAGGGAGGGGACGACACCTTCAGGCTGCGCTACTCGGTGGGAGCGGACAGCATGGACGGCGGCGCCGGAGACGACACAATCTCCCTGACGGGCGGCGGTTATGTGAATATGAGCGTCACGGGCGACTTCAGCGACTCCGTGACCGACGTGGAGAATCTGGAACTCAATGGCAGGAACTTCAACGTCAATGGTTCCGGCGCGGACCAGAACCTTGACCTGAGCGGCCTCACCGTGACTGATTCCACCGGTGGCGGCGATGTCGTCATCAACGCCGGAGCCGGCGAAGACACCATCAGCGGCACCAACTGGGACGATACCATCAACGGTGGCGAGGGCACCGACACCGTGGACTACAGCGGATCCACCAGCTCCGTGGCGGTGGACCTGGATGCCGGCACGGCATCTGGCACGGCCACGGGCAGCGACACCCTGAGCGGCATCGAGAACGTCATCGGCACGGATTACGGCGATATCCTCAAAGGTGACGCCAATGCCAACGTCCTGACCGGCGGAGGAGGCGACGACTTCCTTCAGGGCGAGGCAGGGAACGACGCCCTGGACGCCGGCGACGGCATCGACACGGCC
The DNA here is from genome assembly GCA_963674665.2 of Desulfovibrionaceae bacterium. GTDB lineage: Bacteria > Desulfobacterota > Desulfovibrionia > Desulfovibrionales > Desulfovibrionaceae. Next base: position 730,363 of record CAXXPL010000009.1, read on the forward strand.
ATCTACTCCGGCGACCGCGCCAACTTCCAGATCACCAAGAACGCGGACGGCTCCTTCACCGTGCACGACACCACCGGTACCGAGGGAACCGACACCGTGGTCAATGTCGAGAACCTCGACTTCGGCACCGGCGACGACGTCAAACTCGACGGCGCTGTGCAGCTGATCAGCGGCGGCTACGTCGTCAACACCTTCGACACCATCCAGGAAGCCATCGACGCGGCGTCCGACGGCGACACGGTGTTCATCAAGGACGGTGTGTACGTGGAGCAGATCACGGTCCAGGGCTTCACGAACCTCACCATCGTGGGTGAGAGCGAAGACGGCGTGATCATCCAGGCGCCCGACACCCTGGACGTGAGCGTCACCATCTCCGGATCGAGCAAAGCCGCGGTTATCCTGGTGAACGAATCCGAAAACGTGTCCATCTCCAACCTGACGGTGGATGGCGATGACGCGACCACCAGCGGCAATGAGGTCGAAGGCGTCCTCATGGTCGACACCTCCGCCACGGTCTCCGGCATCACCGTCACGGGTGTGGGTTACGGCAGCCAGATCGGCGTGGGCATCTACGGCTACAACCTGGACGGCACGGCTCGCACCATCACCGTGGAAGACTGCACGGTGAACGACTTCTCCAAGAACGGCATGACTTTCAAGGGCGACGGCCTTACCGCGAACGTCCTGGACAACGAGATCACCGGTGACGGCCTGACCGACGGACTGGCCCAGAACGGCATCCAGTTCTCAAGCGAGGCCACGGGTTCGGTCACAGGCAATGACATCAGCGGCATCGAGTGGCTGTACGACGGCAACGGCACGGCCTGGGTCTCCTGCGGCATCCTGCTCTACGACCAGGGTGTGACCGTACAAGGCAACACCGTCACCTCCCTCGGCGGGGTGGTGCCAAGCGGTTACACAGTCCGCTCGGTGGGTGTCTACGTCTACGACGCGGAGGGCGGCGCCCATGTGGTTGGCAACGACCTCTCGGGCCTGGCCTTCGGTATCATCACCTACTACGACGACGACCAGCCCGAGTTCAGCGGCAACACCATCACGGACTGCGAAACGTTCATCGAAATGATATACCCCGACTCGCACGTCAATGTGACCGGCAGCGACGGGCCCGACATTCTTGTGGGCAGCAGACTGGATACTCCCGTCACCGACGGTACCGAGACATATCAGGGCGACACCATTGACGGCGGCGCGGGCGAGGATTCCATCTGGGGTATGGCCGGTGACGACGAACTCCATGGCGGCGACGGTGACGACTACGTGGACGGCGGCGACGGCGACCCCTCCACCAGCGGCGACGGGAACGACACCCTGTACGGCGAGGGGGGTGACGACTACCTGTTCGGCGACGGCGGAGACGATGTCCTGTACGGCGGCACCGGCAACGACGAGTTCGACGGCGGTGAGGACACTTCCGGGAGCGACAACGACACCGCGATGTTCTCCGGCAGCTATGGTGACTACAACGTAAGCTACAACGCCGGTGACGATGCCTTTGTCGTGGAAGACACCATCGGCACGGACGGCACCGACACCGTGACCAATGTGGAGACGCTGCAGTTCGCCGATGGCTCCACCGTGCTCCTGGTCGGGGCGGGCGGCTACGACACCATCCAGGAAGCCATCGACGCGGCCAGCGAGGGCGACACCATCCTCATCGCGGCCGGAACCTACGAAGGCGGCATCGAGGTGACCAAGGGCCTGACCATCGTGGGCCTGGGCGAGGTCACCATCGAAGGCGGCACTGACGGCTACGGCTTCGACATCTCGGCCAGCAACGTCACCCTGGAGAATCTGAACCTCAACGATTTCAGCAACGGCGTACAGGTCTCCAGCGGCAGCACCGCCGACAACCTGACTCTTACCGACGTGGACATCAGCGGTACCGGCAACAACGGCGCCAGCGAGAGTGTTGGCGGCTACGGCGTATACATCGACACCGGAGCAACCGTGAACGGCATGACCCTGACCGACATGGATATCTCGGACGTGGGCACGGGCGTCAGGTTCGCGGGCGGCTCCACAGTGACCTATCTGGTGATGTCCGGCGGGACCATCAGCGACTCCTACATCGGCGTGTACGTCCAGGCGAGTTCCTCCTCGGCCACGACCTTCGACAACTGCACCATAACCGGCGTGAACTTCACCGATCTGCCCAGCAAGGGCATCTACATCGAGGCGGCCAATTACCTGGTCATCGACGGCGTGATCATGAACGGTGTGGGTGACGACGACGCATACGGAGGCTTCGGCACCGGAGGCTGGGGCGCGGGCATCGACATCAACCTGAAGTACGGCGACTACACAGGCATCACCATCATGAAATCCACCTTTGTGGACTGCGGCAACGACTCGGATGGCGACGGCGACGGTTCTTCCGTCAGCGACACCTTTGTCAAGAACGCCGCGGTCACGGTCAAGGCCAGGGGCGGGGGCGACGACACTTCCTACTCGTCCAACCCCGCCACGGTCTCGGATGTGACCATAGAGGACAACAGCTTCGACGACTGCAACGTGGGCATCCGCGTGGGCGAGGCCGGAAAGACCGGTACAGGCGCCACGGATACGGTGACAGTGAGCGGCAACACCTTCATCACGGTCAACACGGATGTTACCAACGAGACCGATTCCCTGGTGGTGGTCACCATGGCCGACAGCCAGACCGACCTCTCAGTGTCCGGTCACAACATCGATGTGAACGGCAATGACGGTGACAACGTCATCGCCACTATGGACGACATCTATGGCGATGCCTCGGACGGTCCCTTCGAGTTCTCCGGTGGGGATGGTGACGACACCTTCTCCGGCGGCGCCGGACCCGACATCTTCCACGGCGGTGACGGCCGCGACACCGTGGACTACAGCCACGCAGACAGCGCCGTCACCATCAACCTGACTACCGGAACCGCCACGATCAGCGGCTCCACCGAGAGCGACACCCTGGACAGCATCGAAAACGTCATCGGCAGCGATCACAGCGACACGATCAATGGCGACGGCAATGCCAACAACCTGCATGCCGGTGCGGGCCACGACTATGTCTTTGGATTGGGCGGCGACGATTCGATGTACGGCGGAGACGGCAACGACACAATTCACGGCGGAGACGGCAAGGACACAATTCACGGCGGAGACGGCAAGGACACAATTCACGGCGGGGACGGCTCCGACTCGTTGGATGGCGGCGCCGACCACGACACCATGTACGGCGATGCCGGTGCCGATACCATGTACGGCAATACCGGCGACGACACCCTGTATGGGGGCGACGGCGACGACAATATCCTTGGCAACGAAGGCAGCGACAACCTGGACGGCGGCGCGGGTGACGACGTGCTCACCGGCGGCGCGGGTGACGACACCTTTTCCTACGATGGTGACTCCGCGGTTGGTAACGACACCATCATGGACTTCCTGGATGACGGCAGCGACAGCATCGACCTGGACGGCATCTTCGACTCCCTGGGCATCGCCACCGCGGAACGTGGATACAACGCGGTCACCGACAGCGGCACCGGAGACACCACGGTCACGCTTACAGGCAACGGTACGGAGATCGCCGGCTTCTCCATCACCCTGGTGGATTGTCACAGCACCGATCTCGACGACACCAACGTCATCGTGGGAGACGAGTCCTAGAACGTGCAAACGGTCTCCGGCGGTCAATCCGCCGCCGGAGGCCTTTACCTGATGCGTCCAAAACAGCAACGGTGGTCGCAAAAAGTGCGATAATGGTATTGCACGGATCGCGCAATCTACGTATATATGATTTAATCGACTTTCCTTTCAATCGTAGGGCTATCCGAATTCATGGAAGGAAGGGATTGACGGAGCGAAGCCCAGGGCAGCTGACAGCCGCCGCGATCGGTTCAGGTCATTTTCGAACCAATACAGAGGGCAACACGCATGATTGAAAATATTTCCGGCATTCCGACGGGTTCGGGAAGCACTCCTGTCGAGGGGATGCTTATGGGCGCTGAAGCCCAGACCTTGTGCGACCTGATCTACGATTCGATGTCTTCGGAAAATGCGGAGTTCCTGTCGGTGCAGTATCACCAGCACGAGGCCACCACCGCCACCCTGGACGAGCAGTGGCTCAGGATGTTCGTTGCCCAGGATTCAGATAGCAGTATGCGTTACATGGACATGGACCTGATTCTGTCGGATTTTGACATGCAGCGCACACCGCAGGAGAGCCACGAGGTCCACTCTGAAATATCCGATGACGGATGGTATGGGCACGGGGAATTCGGTATCGTGGATATGGCCTTTCTGGGAGTGGTGGAGGCTGATCTCTTAACCCTGCGGAACCACGGGGATGAAGGATGATTTTGTAGGGTTATTGCTACAAGACTGTTTCGAAAGGTGTGCCGATGCAGTGATGCTTCAAAGCATTGTCTGGTGATATGTTGCTTGCGAACCCGCATGAGAATATTTCCAAGTTTTTTGTTTGAACAGCGTGCAGTGTCCATTCCCCAGCCTGGTCTCCCCCGCAATACGAGCTGTTGACTGATGTTTTTCACAGTTGTTTCTGTTAAATTGTCAATTTCTATGAAATGTGTCGACTATGGACATCCCACTTGTTTTGATATAAAGCTATTTTTCAGCGGTAGACAAATCTTTAGACTTTTGCTTGAATGTACGATGATGGTTGGTTGGGATATTTCCAGCCGACCGTGCATGCGGAGTACAGTGGGGGGGGGAGTATCAAGGTGCAGTCGACGCTGCGGGCTGTCAAGCCTGATAAGAAAGCTCAAGAAAAAAGTACCTCGAAAAGCGCCCCTTCGTTGCCCCCTGAAATGTCAGGAGAACCTTACACTGATTCGGGTTGGAGTGTTTCAGCATCGGACATCAGTGTCGGTGCCCAGGATCCCCTCCTCGGTTGTCTGATATACCTCACTGAATTCTACGGAAAACCTTACTCCGCCAACGCCCTTACCAGTGGGTTGCCACTTCATGAAGGCATCCTGACGCCGGACATGTTTATCCGTGCCGCGTCGCGTGCCGGGCTTACGGCCAAAATCGCGGCTCGGGACCTGGATGCCATTCCGGACATGGTGCTTCCCGTGGTGGTGCTGCTCGACGACCGCCAGGCTTGTGTCCTCAAGTCCAGGCCAGGGGATCCCTTCCGCCCCGGCGTGGTGCGCATCGTCCTGCCCGAGACCGGGGAGGAGACCAGCTGTTCTTCCGACGAATTGGCCAAGCGCTTCGCCGGATACGCCATATTCGTGAAGCCGGTGGTTGAAAAAACCATGGACAGCGACTCCGACGGTCCACAGGAGAGCGCCGGGTCCTGGTTCTGGAGCGTTGTCAGGCGATTCTGGCCCACCTATGCCCAGGTAATGCTCGCCGCTGTACTGGTTAACATTTTTTCTCTTGCCAGCCCCATGTTTACCATGAACGTGTACGACAGGGTGGTGCCCAACAAGGCGTTGGAGACCCTCTGGGTGCTGGCCGTGGGCATGATAATCATCCTGTTCTTCGACTTTCTGCTGAAAACCCTGCGCACCATGTTCGTGGACAACGCGGGCAAACGCGCGGACATACTGCTTTCCAGCCGCATCTTCGAGCACGTGCTCAACCTGAAGCTGCACGCTCAGCCCTCGTCCTCCGGCGCCTTCGCCAACCAACTCCGCGAGTTCGAAACCCTGCGCGAGTTTCTCAGCTCGGCCATGGTCATTTCCCTTGTGGACCTGCCGTTTCTGTTCCTGTTCATCGGCGTGATCTACATGATCGGGGGGCCGGTGGCCTATGTGCCCCTTGTGGCGGTGCCCCTGGTGATTTTTTTCGGCTTCATCATCCAGCTTCCCATGCGCAGGAGCGTATCCAAGGAAGCCAAGGAGCGCTCCCACAAGCATGGGGTCATCATCGAATCCGTGGCAGCTCTGGAGACCATCAAGAGCCTTGGCGCCGAGAGCCGCATGCAAAGGGCCTGGGAGCGCTACGTGGGCGAGGCCGCCAAGACCAGCCTGGGGCTCAAGGCCCTGTCCGGAACCAGCATGAACCTGGCGCAGGTCACCATGCAGTCTGTCACCGTGGGCGTTATTCTGGTGGGCGTCTACCAGATCATCAAGGGCGAGATGACCATGGGCGGGCTCATCGCCTGCAGCATCCTGTCCGGTAGGACCATGGCCCCTCTGGGGCAGATCGCGGGTCTTCTTGCCAGAATGTTCCAATCCATGGACGCCCTGAAGAACCTCAACGCCATCATGAAGCTCCCTGTGGAGCGGCAGCCGGGCAGGCGCTACCTGAGCCGGAATGATGTGCGGGGCAATATCGAGCTCAAGGACGTCACCTTCCGCTATCCCTCATCAGGGGTGGACGTCATCCGGGAGCTGAACCTCAACATCAAGGCCGGGGAAAAGGTCGGCATCATCGGCCCCATCGGCAGTGGCAAGACCACCCTGGCGCGGCTCATCTGCGGCCTATACGAACCATCTGATGGCGCCGTGCTCCTGGACTCCACCGACATCCGGCAGCTCGACCCGGCGGACGTCCGCGCCTCCATCGGCAAGGTACTGCAGGAGGTCATCCTGTTCAAAGGCTCCATCCGGGACAACATCGCCATAAGCTACGCCCACGCCGACGACTCCATGATCTTCGACGTGGCCCGGCTCTCCGGGGTGCACGATTTCATATCCCAACACCCCATGGGCTATGACATGGACGTGGGGGAGCGTGGACAACACCTTTCCGGGGGACAGCGCCAGGCTGTGGGGCTGGCTCGGGCCCTGCTGCAGTCGCCCCCGATTCTTTTGCTGGACGAACCCACCAGCCAGATGGACATGGCCAGCGAACAGGCCTTTCGCAACCGGCTGCGCGCAATCATAAAGGACAAGACCCTTGTCCTGATCACGCACCGCCCCTCCATGCTGCAGCTGGTGGACAGGGTGATCGTCGTAGGCAACGGCAAGGTGATGGCCGACGGCCCCAGGGACACCATACTTTCTCCTGGAGGGCGCAAATGAGCCTGTTCAAGCGCCCGGCAACAGGTACGTGGGGCGACCTGGAGTTCGCCCTGGACACGAAAGCAGCATTGGTGGACGGCCCCTCGCCACGCTCCCGGATCCTGTTGTACACATGCGCCGCCTTCATGGTCTGCATGATAGTCTGGGCAAGCCTGGCCATCATCGACGAGACCACCCACGCGGATGGGCGGGTGATTCCCTCCACCAAGGTGCAGGTCATCCAGAACCTGGAAGGCGGCATCCTCAAGGCCATCTTTGTCAAAGAGGGGCAGGTGGTGAACAAGGGCGAGGTCCTCGTCCGCATAGACGACACAACGTTCGCCGCGAGCTTCGGCGAAGTGGTGACCAGGAAGTGGCAGTTGCTGGCCGAGACCACGCGGCTCAGGGCGGAGTACGAGGGCATACCTTTTGTGGTGCCCGAGAATTTTCCCCAGGAGCACATGGCCATCGTGGACGGCCAGATGGACCTGTACGATGCCAGGCAACAGGAGTTGCAATCCGCCATATCCATCCTGCGCAACCAGGCGGATCAGAAGATAAGGGAAAAGCGGGAGCTTCAGAGCAAGGCCAGTCAACTGCGCGACAGCCTCGGGCTTGCGGAGCAGGAATACACAATCAACAAGCCTTTCGCGGCCAAGGGAGTGGTTCCCAAGGTCGACATGCTGCGGCTGCGCAGGGAGATAACGGATTTGCGGGGAGAGCTGCGTACAACGGAACTCTCCCTGGAGCGCATCGAGCTGGCCATCGAGGAGAGCAGAAAGCGTATCGAAGAAAAGAGCGATACGTTCCGCTCCATGGCCATGACCGAATTGAGCCAGAAAAAGGCCGAGCTTCGCGCCGTGGAGCAGGCGTTCACCGCGGCGGACGACAAGGTGAGGCGCACCGAGGTGGTCTCACCGGTGCGCGGGGTGGTCAAGGAGATCAAGATCCGCACCATCGGCGGCGTCATCAAGCCGGGGCAGGACATCATGGAAGTGGTACCCCTCGATGACCAGCTCCTTGTGGAGGCGCGGATAACCCCTAGGGACGTTGCCTTCCTGCGCCCGGACCAGAAGGCCACGGTCAAGCTCACGGCCTATGATTTTTCCATCTACGGGGGGCTGGATGGCAAGCTGGAGCGGATAAGCGCCGACACCATCGAGGACGAGAAAGGGCAGCACTTCTATCACATCATTGTTCGCACGGATAAGAACTATCTCATGCATTACAACGAGAAACTGCCCATCATTCCCGGCATGGTGGCCTCGGTGGACATCAAGACCGGTGAAAAGTCCATCCTGAGGTATATCCTGAAACCCATAATAAAGACCAAGGACAGGGCGCTGACAGAACGCTAGCGTCGGGAAACGACTGCAAGGACGGTAACCCGCAAGCCGTCATTGGAACATGAGCCATCTTTGATAGTGGCGTCAAAGATCAGAAGGAGGGGCCTAATGCACACGCAGAGTATTGGTAAATGGTTTGCTGTACTGGTGATTACGGTATTGCTGCCGCTTGTGGCGAGCAATGTGCAGGCGATTTTCCTGAACGAGGCGGTGGATTCCGCGATCAAGACCTATCCCGAGGTCGAGGTGGCGGCGCACCGCGCAAAAGCGGCGCATTTCGAGTACAGGCAGGAGCAGAGCCGCTACTTCCCGTCCGTGGACCTGGAGCACCGCTACGGCATCGAATACAACAACACCCCCACCACCCGGGGCAACCCGGGCAACTACGACGACTGGATGGAGAGTTCCTCCACGGCCATCGTCGCAACCCAGACCATTTTCGACCTGACGCGCAACTTTTCCATTGAAAACGTCAAGGCCGTCCGGAATTCTTCCAGATTCGACTACCTGGACACCACCGAGATCATCGGTCTTGAGGCCGTTCGCGCCTACATCGAGGTGGGGCGCCTGATAGAGGTGGTGGCCCTGGCCGACGAAAACATCAAGGGGCATGAAGCCATTTTGAACTCGGTGCGCGAAAGGGCCGAAGCCGGTAGCCTTGGCCTGGGCGACGTTAAGCAGGCCGAAGCCCGTCTGGCAGAAGCCGTGGCCAGCTACACGGACTACGAGCGCCAGCTCGAGAACGCCCGCATCGGCTTCGAGCGCTTCATCGGCCAGGCTCCGGACGAGGATGTCTCCCGCCCCGAGTTCGATGACAGTCTGCTCCCGGATGAGGCGCGCCAAGCCCTGGCCATGATCGATTCACATCCGGCAGTGGTCTCCGCCAAATACGGCGTGGACGCCTCCGAGGCCTCTGTCAACGAATCCCTGTCAAGCTTTCTCCCGGTCCTCGAGGCCGAGGCCAGCGCCTCCCGCGAGTTCAACAGGGAAGGCGTGAAAAAGCGTTCCGACAATTTCTCGGCCATGCTCGTCGTCAGCTGGAACCTTTTCGAGGGCGGCAGAAAGTTCAACAACGTGCGCGAGCAGCGCCAGAGAGTGGGGCAGGCCCGCGCCCTGGAGATGCAGCGCAAGCGTGAAGTCACCGAGCAGATCCGCGAGTCCTGGAACGACATCGTGCGCCGCGACCTGCAGTCCAAGGCTCTGATCGAGGAAGTGGTGGCCAACACCCGGGTGCTGGAAGTCTACCACGAGGAGTTCGACCTGGGGCTGCGCGACCTGCTCGACCTGCTGGACGCCGAGAGCAACCTCAACAGCTCCCAGATCGCTCTGGTGAATACCGAATGCCAGGCCCTGTTCTCCCGGTACAGGCTCCTGGCCTCCGGCGGAAAACTCCTGGAGTCCCTGAAGATCGAGACCTCATCCCTCGATTAGTCAGCGTACTTCCCGCCGGGCCTCTCCTGTAAGACCGGCATTGCCACAGCCGCAAACAAAAGGGGTGTGTCGATGGACACACCCCTTTTCTGATCGTCAAGCAAGCGGTGGAAGATCCCTTCTCCCGAAAGTTCCATCGATCCTCTTAACATCACATCACTTCTTTAAATACGCCTCGATGCGCGTGGCCGCGTTCTGTTCCAGGTTGCGGTACCAGAACGCGTAGTCGTACTTGTGATACACGCCGTCCGGGAAATTGCCCAGAGGCAGGTCGTCCGGCGGCGTGGTGACCAGCGCCCCGGTTTCGGGATCGATTTGCGCTCCGCAGTAGTGGGGCACTTCCCGTTCTATGGTGTTGGTGTTCTCGTCAAAGAACACGGCGCCAAGGTTCAGGAATTTGTCCGCGGGCGCGTTGCCCGTGGTCCAGGACAGGGGATTCACGCAGGACGCGCCGGGTAGCAGAACCGGAGAGCCCGTGGCCCCGGGCGCCTGGGTGTTGAAGGTGATGATCACGCAGGTGTCGTCGGCGTGCTGGGCGATCTTCAGCCAGGGGTGTTTTTTCAGGTCCTGGGCGGTGACGGAATAGCCGATGAGATATGCCGCCACCAGCCGTTTTTGCAGGCTCTTGTCGTAGAACCGCCTGCGCAGGATGTCCAGCATCACGATGGTGCCCTGGCTGTCCGATGCCAGAATGAAGGGACGGTCCGGGTTCAGGTTGGCCAGGTAGAAGTCGAAGGCGCGGTACGCGTCCTCGGCGCCGATACGGAAATTCGGGTGCATCACCATGTCCACATCAGGGTCCAGCACGGCGAAGGAAACCTGTCGGTAGTAGGGGGCGAACAGGTTGGCGGAGCTGGAGAACGCCCCGGCCTGGGCCAGGATGAGATGCTCGGCGCGGGCGCGAAGATCCGGCCGGTAAATGTCCATATTCTTGGGAGAGCGCTCCGGATAGATGGTGGGGTAGATGTAGAACACGTCCACCGGCTTGTCTGTCGTGTCGGCCTTGGCCACCCAGCTGGAATTCCGAGAATAGTCGGGGGTGGGAGGAATGGCGTCCTCGTTTTCGAGGTTGCAGGCGGCACAGGCCGGACCTGGAAGGACACCGATGTACAGGCACAGCAGACAGAGGTACAACCCCAAAACTCCCATAACAAATTTCCTTTGTTTCGGGTTTGGAAACAAAAACGCGAGGGGGGGAACCCTGAAACAGAGTTCTCCCCCTCGCTCCCCATTTCTTATCACCGTCGAGAAAACCCTACATGATTGTATCCATTTTGGCAAAGATGTTCCAATTTAGTTCACAGGTAAACTTTTTCCGTGATCTCGGTATGTTCAGCGGAAAGCCCCAGCTTGCTTTCCAACATCTCGATCTTTTCCTGAAGCATGGACGTATGCGCGTCCACGAGCATGAGGTCCTCCTCCGCTAGCTTTTCCACAAACTGCTTCATACGAGTCTCGGATTCTCCAATGGCGGTATGAAGGGTGTTCATGTCAGTGCGGTCCTCGATAATGGCCTCGTGGGCCATGACAATGGCGCTCTCCTGCTCAGCGATTTTTTCCTTGGCCTCGGCGAGTTCGGTTTTGAGTTCATGGATTTCAGTGTCCACGTTGTGAATGTGCATGCTACGCTCTATGAGACGTACCTTTTCGGGGCGGATTTCCGAACATATGGCGGCGTTCACTTCTACAACCCGCCCCCAGATGATTTCGGCCTTGGGGCCGAGCATGACGTCCAGCACCGCTCCCACAGTGAATTCTGTGAGCGCGTCCAGGGTTATCTCGGTTTTGAGTCCGCCCACGGTCTTGTTGTCGAAGCCAAGAATAATGATCTCCTCGCCGCCCATGACAACCTTTGTGGAGTTGCCCCCCACTTCCATTTCCATGTGTTGGCCGATGGTGCCGTACCAGTTGCCCTCGGTGACGTAGCGGAAGCCGTCGGTGTTTTCCTCGGTCTCCCCCCAGCCGGAGTCGTCCTCCTCGGTGGTGACGCCGGAGGCGGGCGGATCGTTGGGTGCGCCCATGCGGAACCAGGTGTTGGCCGTGGGCGTCTGCATCAGAAAGCGCTGGGAGCCGGATTTGTCCTCGATATGCAGCTTGTTGCCCCCGGAAGTGGTGAGCTTGCACATGGTCTGGTCCGCGCCGGTCACCTGGCTGGGGGCGGTGGGGTTGGGCACCGCGCCCGCGATGACCGGGCGGTCCGGGTCGCCGGCCTCGAAGGTCAGGAGCACCTCGGTGCCCTTGTGCAGGGGCATGTGCATGCCGTGGTTCCCCCCGCCATAGGGCTGCATCATGCGCAGCCAGCTGGAGGCGTGGCCGTCCTTCCGGCCTGACAGATCAAAGGGCAGGATGACCTTGTAGCGCCCCTGGTCGTCCAACTCCGCGTATTGCCCGGATCCGGAGGCGTCGATGAGAGCGGTGAGGGTGCCGCTGATGAGCGGCTTGCTGGTCACAGGCAGAGGACGATACTGCAAATCCGCGGGAATGGCGCTGAAGGTGTTCTCGTACTCCGGCCTCTCCTCGATCATGCCCTCCAGGGCCTGGCGCAGACCGGCCTGCAGATATCTGGCCTGGTTGCCCATATGGCGGCATGAAACCACCATGTAGTTCTGGTTGAAGTCCTTGCGGAAGTGGTTGACCAGGGTGAACACGAATCCGGCGCGCAGGGCGCCAACGGTGCTCTCTCCGTGGAAGCGGATTGCGTTGGCAGCATGCGCCTCGGAGCGCACCTGGGCCAGCCTGATTCCCTCCCCCGGGGTCAGGAAGTGGTCGCCGTAGTGGTAGCTGACACCGCGCCCCTGTTCGTTGAAGTGCTTCGTGCTGGTGAGGTCCAGCTGCGGGGTGCGGTAGTTGTGGTCCTTGAGCCGCACGCTCTTGGGCACCGGCTGCACCCTGCAGACCAGGGAGCGCAGCACCTCAGGGTCATCACCGGAGGGCATCCCTGAAGGGGGCGTGTAGCGCACCTGTTTGTGCCGCCGCAGGTCCGGGTGCGCGATGACCGTGTCCGTGATCACCAGGGTGGTGTAATCCTCGTGGCGCTCGAAATAATAGTACATGCCCTCGCGCTCGATCCAGCGCAGGAGGAAGTTGTAGTTGGTCTCGTTGTACTGGCAGACCAGCTCCCGCACCGGGTACTCCCGCTTGAGCTTGAACATGAAGTCGCGTTTGTTCAGGCCGCTGTTCAGGAGCACCTTTTCCAGGATTTGCGGGATGCTCATGTTCAGGAACACCTCGTTGTGCTCCGCCAGGGTGAGCCACCAGATTCTGGGGGAGAGCACCGCCCGGTAGAACGCGATGCCGTGGGCGGAGTGCAGCTGTTCGAACTCGCTGACCACCCCGTGCAACGGCAGGTTGCCGTCCTCGGCGTGGATCACGCAGTTGGCCGGGGATTCCAGGATCTCGTTGAAGTCGATGGAGTGCTCTTTCGAACACAGCAGCATCTCTATATGGAACAGTTGGCACAGGGCTTCCTGCACCTCGTAGGTGACCACCGAGAAGGTGTCGCCGGGGTAGGCCATGGAAATGAAGCTGAAAACGCGTTGAGTCGGGGGCATGAACATCCTCCGGGAGCGTTGGAGCAGCCGGGAAACGCCCCGGCCGACGGTCAGGGTAGGGAATCGCAAGGGATCGTGTTGCAACCCTGACAGCTTGTTCAATATTTGCTTTGGTGAAAAGAGGCAAGAGGGGCGAAAAGGAGATCAAAATAGTAAAGAAATTGACGAGAAAAGTTAATATAAAACATTGTAGCGGGCGAGTTAATGAACTATAAATAAAAAACAATTTTGGAGGGCAAATGAATTTACTTATGAGCATTATTCCAGGATGGAATGTGATAGGGCCAACGCTGGCGAGTATAGGAACAGGAGTCTTGGGAAATAGTATTAGTAAATCCATTGATAAGGCTTTAGAAGCGCGCAAACTTAGTGAAGAAGAAAAGGCGGGTGCAAGGTTCCTTAAGGAAGTATTTACTTGCCTGGAGAACGCTGTGGGCGAGTTGGATGTTTCGATAGAAATTGACTTCGGTGATTGGAAAGAAACATTAGATGAAATAATATTAAAAAATCCAGAAACGTCTCGTTATCAAGGGCAATATCTCCCTCACTACAAACCTGTTGAGTTGATCTGTGATCGTTTTGCTTTTGAACTAGGGCAAAATGGCGTCCGGCATGAAACCATTCAGATATTTAGGAAGAGATTTAATATTAATATCTTTGAGCTATCCAGAAGAGATGACTTTGAGTTTTTACTCAAGCATTTCCGCAATAAAGAATATGAGTTGCGTCTTGTTGAACATTTAGAAGAGGTTATTGCTGAAGAAGAGTATCGGCTGATACCTGAGGATCCTCCCCTAAAAGATGTATTTATTTGGCCAAATGGCAGATTTCAAAATGCAGATCATTGGCAAAGTCTTGATCTTGCATCAAAATCTTTATCTTTGGAAAATCAAAATTCGGAGATGATTACGCCGTTAGTTCAGTTGATTGAGTTGTATTTTACACAAGAGAAATATAAATCGAATAATCCTAATACATTAAAACTTCCAATGTTAGTAATAGGCGCAGATTTCGGGATCGGAAAATCCAGTTTTAGCCGCATGTATGCCGCACTTATTGCGAGAAGTTTTTTACAAAGCTGGGATGGTTATGTTCCCGTATATTTTTCTTTGAAAAATTGCAGTGGAAATCCTGAATATATTTTTCAATTTTTGAAGCAAAGAAAACTTACAAATCTACATTGTCCACCTTTATATATGATTTTGGATGGGTTGGATGAAAGTGGACCTGTTACAGATGGACACATCGAAAAAATGCTATCTGGAATTTGTGGGATGCTTTTGGACAATCTTCCCGCAGGGTCAAAATGTATAGTGACTAGCCGACTTATTTTGGGGCCAAAAGGCGGAATAGCTATGCATATGAGGAAGATGCTCGGTAATAACTACATACGTATATTAGGATTCGATGAGGATCAAGTTGTTGAGTTTCTAGCTAAGTGCGCAAGATTTGATTCTAGGATGAGTCAAATTGTTGAAAAACAAAATGTAACAAAGAGATTATCAAAAAGTGAATATGGAAAGCCACTGTATATTTGGATGTTAATGATGCTTGAAAGGCGGGGGTTGTGTAAGCAGAATACAGAATTACCATTCGGAAGAACCGAGCTATATCTTCAGTTCTTAAGTTTAGCAACTAGTCAAGTTAAGATTAAAGGTACTAGAGAAGCAAAGACCGTAGTATTAAATATTGAAAAAGAAAAAAATGCAAGGTATATGTTACGACAATTGGCTGCACTGCGAAACATATTGCCAGAAGGACAAAGTCTTAGTGAAGATATTATCTATGAAAAATTATCTGATAGTCAATCTAAAATATATCGCGAAATAGGGGAAATCGAATTTATGTCTTTATCATATTTTGGCTATAAAGGTGATAGTTTTGAGTTTACGCATCAATCATTTAAAGAGTTTCTGCTCGCAGAATACATTTTGTGTGAGTTAATCAATGCTAGCCAATATGCTAATCAAATAGAATTTAAACTTAATATATGCATAGGTGAACTTTCCTTTGAAGCTATGATTTTTTTGGAGCGTTTAATAAAATGTTTCGCAAAGTTATGTGTAGCATACGATGGCTATCTCTTTGAAATATTGAAACCTATTATAGAAGGTTTTAACATTTCAATTGATAGAGATCGTATATTATCAATTATGAACGTATGCAAATTATGGGTAGAAGATGAAATGGTGATGTTATTGAAAAAGGAAACACAAGAACGGGGGAGAGATAGATTGTTTAATTTGAAAATTTGCAATTATCCACAAAGCAGTATGAATATATATGAAGAGCGATTTGTTGCCCTGGCAGCGTATCACGATCTGAACGCCGTGCTTAATTGCAATAACTTTAATTTATATATGCGTAAAAATAGACAAATTAATAAGCTTGAATCGCTTCTAAATTCTATTCGTACTGTGGTACTCCCATGGAAGAGAACGTTATTTTTTTCATCTGATCTCCAGGAAATGCAATTAGAATTCTGTAATCTTTACAATTTTTGTTTTTCCCATGCTAATATGACTGGCACAACAATGTATTTTGTAGAATTAGACAGTGCGTTTTTTAGTCATGCCATTATGAGAAATGTTGTGGTAAGGAATTCGTTGTGCAGAAATGTTGATTTTTCAAATGCAAAAATGAGTGGATCAATAATAATTGATTCGGATTTTCAAAATGCCAATTTTGATGGAGCTAATTTACAGGGAGTTGTATTCAAAAATGTAAGATTGAGTGGTGCTAATTTTGATAATGCGATTATGGAAGATAAATTAAAAGATCAATTGAATAAAATTGAAGGTGTCAATATAAATAGATGATTTTGTTTGGTTGTATAAATTGCTGAGCATGATGATAGTAGTGAACTCTAAATAATCAATAATTTCGCGGGTGAGACCCCTCATCAAATGCGTTCCCACCCGCATAACATTGGATTGAAACAAAGCCCTAGTCGGTTACCACCATGACGCTGGTGGCCTTGACCATGGCCTTGACCTGGGAACCTTCCTTGATGCCCATTCTCTCGACAGAGTCCTTGGTGATGACCGAGACGATCTCAACGCCGGGAGCGGCTTCGATGGTGACTTCGGCATTGACCATGCCGATGTTGACCTTTTTCACGGTACCGGGGATCAGATTGCGGGCGCTGACTTGCATGTGTATCTCCTTTGTTGATGGTGAATGATTATTATCACACCCTCCGATAGCACACTATGGGGGGCCTATTCCACGATAACTGCCTGTATCACTGAAAGATCACTAATGTCAGTAAAAACGTGACAAAAAAAGTGTCTGAATTGGTGAACTTTCGGATACCTACGCTCACAGCGAGCAGCGCGGCAACGGCCAGGGCGCATGCGACCAGCACTGTCAGCCCTGTTTCCAGACCCGTCTGGTTGATCATCAAAGGGCCGCAGAAGTACCCTCCCCCCCATATCAGGTAGTAGACGCCCGACATTGCGCCCTTGTTTTGTTCCGGGGTGTGATCGCTGAGCCAGGCCATGGATGCCACGGAGAACATGCCGAGTCCGAGGCCAAGGATGGCGGCCGTCACGTACAGGGACAGGGGCAGGATTCCGGCAAAGCGGCACAGGGCCAGACCTTGCAGCAGGAGCCCCGCGGTGCTGAAGCCGCGTCTGCCCAAGCGGTCCGAGAGCGCGCCCCCAAGGAGTTGCGAGGCCGCGATACCCGCATAGGAGGTGAGGAGAAAGGTCCCGAGTTGCCCGGAGGAGTATCCGGCAACCGCAGTGAGATACACCGGGATGCAGCTCACCAGCAGGCCGTATGTCGCGCCGTATACCGGCACGCCGCAGAGCATGGGCCACAACTCCGGGGCGATAAGGAGGCGGGGTCCGGCATTGCCGCGTTTAGTCCGTCCGCCCGTGTCCCGCTCCCGCACGGTGAGCAGCACCAGCATCGTGGCTGCCAGGCATGATCCGCAAAAAACCAGGAAGGGGTCCGCCCCGGCCGCACGCACCACCACCGGGGCGAGCAATGGGCCGGACATCAGCCCCAGGTGGAAGACCGCATTGTACAGGCCCATGACACGGCCCTTCATGCCGGGGTAGATGCGTCCCAGCAGGGCGGGTGCGGCTGCCCAGATGGGGGCCTCCCCGGCGCCCTGAATGAAACGCCCCCAGTATATGAGAAGAGGGGTGTGGGCGAAGTGGAAGACAAGGGCGGCGACGCCCACCAGCATACAGCCCAGGGCCAGAACGGGGCGATAACCACGTGTGTCCGCCCAGCGCCCCGAGGGGTATTGGCACAGCAGGTAGGAGATGGCGAAGCAGGAGGCCAACCAGCCCGAGGAGTCGAGGCTGCCCGAGGCGGCCAGGTACTTCCCGGGAAGGGCGATG
Source organism: Desulfovibrionaceae bacterium (assembly GCA_963674665.2). GTDB lineage: Bacteria > Desulfobacterota > Desulfovibrionia > Desulfovibrionales > Desulfovibrionaceae. The sequence continues at coordinate 748,011 of CAXXPL010000009.1, forward strand.
GCGGCCATGCCCATGCCGGTCATAACGAGATATACGGCAAGACAGAGCCCTGCCAGGGGGAGATGGTGTCGCATAATGGATTCCCATGCGTATCGACGCGGAAAATGATTGAAAGCGCGGCCGGTCATCCGTTGCTTGCGTACGGAAGCCGGATGACGGCGTGAAACAGTACCGCGCTGTGCGGCGCGCCTGCATCGAAAGGCAAAGGACGAGAAAAGCCCCGGTCTGGGGAACCGGACCGGGAAGAAGGGATCAGCCCGTCAACGCCTTTGCCTTAGCAAAGGGGAGGGGGAGGGGAGACGCTCAAAAGGAATCTGTGCATGGTCGGTCGCCTTGTTCAGATGATCTGCAACAAATTCATATTCCGGGCCAGGGGGTGCGTCAAGCATGGATATTTTCAGCCAGAGCGTGGTTTCGCACGCGTCACATTCTGTAATGCTGCTGCTTCTTTTGAAATAATGGAAATCTAGGAGGGGGGCCGGGGAAACCCTTTTATTATAAGAGGGCTTCCCCGGGGGAAACTACTCTAAAACGAACTGGTTTTAGTCGTAATTTTCCTCGAGCAACTTTTCGATGCTCTCGAGGGTGACGTTTCTGGGGTTGTTGGGGATGACCCGGACGGCGCCGATGGCGCCCTTGGCGATGTCGGGCAGTGACTCGCGGGTCACGCCGTAGGGCTTCAGAGTGAAGGGAATGTCCAGGTCGGTCAGCAGGGAGCGCACGGCGCTCACGCTCCTGCGCGCCGCCTCCAGGTCGCTGAGACTGTCCACCTTTTCACCGAACAGCCGGGCGATGGTGATGAACTTTTCAGGGGTCGCGATGAGGTTGTACTCCATGACCCAGGGCAGGATGGCGGCGGTGAGCTGGCCATGCCCCAGAGGGTATCTGCCGCCCACGGCCAGGGCGATGGCATGCACCAGGGCGGTCTGGGTGTTGGAGAAGCCCAGCCCCGCAATGCAGCTGGCGTTGAGCATGGCCTCGCGGGTGTCGATGTCCTGCCCCCTGGCGTAGGCCTTGCGCAGATTGGCGGCGATGAGGCCGATGGCCTGCATGTTCAGCGCGTCGGTGAAGGGCGTGGCCCGCGTGCCGGTGAAGGACTCGATGGCGTGTACAAGGGCGTCCATGCCCGAGGTGGCGGTGATCTTTGGGGGCAGCCCCAGGGTCAGCTCCGGGTCGAGCATCACGGAGGTGGCGTACATGTGCTCGCTGACCACGGCCTTTTTTAGCTTATTGACCGGGTCCGAGAGCACGGATATGGACGTCACCTCGCTGCCAGTGCCCGCTGTGGTGGGGAGCAGGATAAAGGGCAGGGCCGGGGAGGGGACGAGCTCCACGCCGAAGTATTTTTCCACAGGGCCTTGGTTGGTCATGAGCGCGGCAACGACCTTTGCGATGTCCAGGACGCTGCCCCCGCCAATACCCACGATGACGTCCGGGGTCGCGGATTTGGCGGCCGCGAGGCACTGCTCGGCCACCTCGATTTTGGGATCCGGGGGCACGTTGGAAAACACCTCCACGGTCAATCCGGCTTTCTCGAACCCGGATTCCATGGGGGGGAGGAGATTCTTCCTGATGGTCGGGCTGGTGACCAGGAACACCTTGCTCCCTCCGAGGCGTTTCACCTCGTTGGGCAGGGAGTTGGAGCAGCCGCGGCCGTGAATGATCCTGCGGACGGAATTATATATGAACACGATGACCTCCTGAAATCATGGTTTGGCGCATACGACGTATTTCGCGCAGTGTATAGAACAATGTGCTCCACAAGGAGTCAGGTCAAGCGGGAGAGAAAAAAAGATAGAGCGAGAGAGGGGAGCGCTCCCAGCGCACTCCTTTGCCAAATCCTGGAGTAAAATGGAACCCCCGCTAATGCGACGTGAAAAGAATCGGGAAGGATGGTTCGGGGGTAGGTGCTCCCCCGGGAGACGGCTCTTATGCTACAGGGGCTGTTCCGAGGGGTCGATGTTGGTCTTGCGCAGCTCGAGGAACTGGTGGGCAGTCATGTCGTGCGGGCGGTCCAGGTTCACTTCGTAGGTGGTCTGCACGGTTCCAAGCAGTCTGCCCTTCACGGTCTCGGGGGTGCCGTAGACCTCGGGGTAGTCGGGGCTGAAGCCCCTCTTGGCCTGGATGGGTTGTCCGGGCGCACCAGCACGGCGTCGCACTTGGACTCGTCGTTGCCGATGCCCGGCAGGTAGGCATTGTGGCGCAGGGCGCCGAACATCATGGGCACGCCGCCAGTGCCGACGCCCCCCCACTGGCCCGCGGGCAGGGCTTCCATTCGGGCCATGCCGGAATCGAGCATCCACAGTTTGAATGCATACCCAGCCTCCTTGTCCCAGCCGCGCTGCTTGGCGTACCAGGGCACAAAGGTCTCGTGTTCGGCCTGCCAGGTGGTGTCCAGCACCTTGGAATCCCGGGTCCAGGGCATTCATGTCATGACGAGAGCCGGGAGAAACGCGCATACACCAAGGGCGAACAACCAGCTTTAGAATGACCGTGCGCCAAGCCATCAACAAGCTCGTTGGGGATCATATCCTGGTGCGCAAGCGCAGCCAGGGAACGCTTCTGTTGTCCACGAAGCGCCCTGTGCCGACACGCTCACTGGAATCCGTCCCCATTTCTTACGCCGACATCGTGGGAGCGGGGCTGCAGTCGCGCTATCAGACCATGGAGGCCGGAATCATCCCGGCAGTTGCTCAGGTGGCCCGGGAACTGCAACTGCCCGAGGGTACGGAGCTTGTCTACCTCCTGAGACTGATGCTGGCCAGTGACGTGCCCCTGGTGCTGGAGGAGAGCCACCTGCCGGTGGACATGTTCCGCGACCTGCTGGGGCGCTCCCTGGATACAATGTCTTACTCGATACTAGATGACGAATACAAGATTGACCTCCTGTACTCGAAGAGCGAAATAGGAGCCACGCTGGATGCGCCATTCGCCCCATGCGCGCGGGATTCAGGCACTGGCCTTCCTTTTTACGGACACCGCGATCTTGAGCAGGATGGAGAGCAGGAGGAACCCCAGAGCGTAAACCCCCATCGAGATGATCAACTCCGGCACTGTGGGCGCGTATTCCGTTACATGATGCGTCTGCGAGGGGATGAATCCGCCAGATATGAGACCCAGTCCCTTGTCCAGCCAGATGCCGATGAAGACCATGACGCAGAGCCAGGGGAGCAGGCGTTCGTTGTTGCGCAGGGAGGGGAAGAGCAGGAGGAACAGCCCCCCTGTCATGAGGCATATGGAGAGCCACATCCACGGAGCCAGGAGGGCTTTGCCGTCCACTCCCACGTAGAGATACCGGAAGTGATCCATGTGGCCGGGGATCTGCGAATAGAACACGGTGAACAGCTCGCAGGCCAGAAAGAACAGGTTCGCGGCCAGACCATAGGTGACGATCTTGGCCAGGGCTCGCAGCGCGTTGGAGCCCGCGTCAAAGCCCGCGTGACTGCGCAGGAACAGGCAGAGCAGGATGAGGAAGGCCGGACCCGCGGCAAAGGCAGAGGCCAGGAAGCGCGGCGCCATGATGGCCGTGAGCCAGAACCCCCTGCCGGGCAGGCCGCAGTAGAGAAAGGCCGTGACCGTGTGGATGCCGAAGGCCATCGGGATGGACAGGTAGATGAACGGCTTGAGCCAGCCGGGAGGGGGAACGTCGAAACGCTCAGCCTGCAGGACGTTCCACCCCACCACCAGGTTGATCAGCATGTATGCCGAGAGCACGGTGCCGTCCCAGAAAATGACCGACCCGGGCGTGGGGTGCAGGAAGATATTCAGTGACCGGAGCGGCTGCCCCAGGTCCACGAAAAGGAAGAGCAGGCACATTATAATGGTGGGGACGGCCACGAACTCGCCGATAATGGTTATTTTCCCGAATTCCTTGAAATTATGCAGATAGTAGGGGAGCACCAGCATAACTGCCGAGGCCGCCACCCCCACCAGGAAAGTCAGCTGGGCGATGTAGAACCCCCAGGACACGTCCCGCGACAATCCGGTTATCTGAAGTCCCACCTCGAACTGCCAGATGTAGAAAACCGCTCCGATACCCATGACTGCGGCCAAAAAGCCGAGCCAGCCCCAGTATCTCGCATTGCCGCGCAGCGCCAGTTCCAGCATGATGCACCTCCCTTGGTCACAATACCTATTTTGGGTAGAAGTTGCCGGGAGGAGCCTTTTGAAAAAGGGCTCCCTCGGAACCCCCTCGCGGAATTATTGATCGGTTGAAACAGGGAGTTTTTGTAGCGGAAAGGAATTAAGCGGGAATAAATCGTACAATGGATCAAGTCTGGGAAAAGGAGCGTTCGAGGGGGAGAACATGGTGATCAAAAGGTTCCTCATCCGGTGAGGTTTTGATGCAGCTCAAGGGTGGATGCGCTCAGGGGGTAGCCCAGTTCCCGGACGATACGTTCCTCGCAGCGTTGGTAAGCGCAGCACACTCCGGACATGTCGCCAAGGGCGGCGTGGCAGCGCATGAGGGAGCGGTAGGCGGGCTCGGCGTATTCCTCCAGGGTCAGGAATTTCTCGGCGAACAGGATACAATCCCGCCATTGCCTCTGCCCCTCGAGCAGCTCGATGAGCCTGTCCAGGGTGCCCAGATACTTGGAGCGCAGACCTGTCCTGTGGTCCATGATCCACTGTTCATAGCCTTCCTCCGGCAACAGCTCGCCAAGATACAGGGATTCGGCCCGAACAAATGCCTGGGGCGCTCCGGGGGCGTCGGCCCGTTCCGCATGCCGCGCCTGCTCCACTGCATTGGCGAATGCCAGGGCGTCCACCAGCCCCTGGTCACCGATCTCCAGTCGGTAGGCGTCGCCGTGGCGCAGTAGGTAGGAGGAGTGTTGCCCCCGCTCCAGTTCCGGCTCCAGCAGCTTGCGTAAAAAGTGCAAGGCCACGTGGAAGCGTTTGGCCGTAAGGGCCGGATCCTCCTCGGGCCAGATCAGCTCCAGGAGAAAGTCCTTGGGCACGAAGCCCTTGTGGCTGTTCAGCGCCAGGTATTGGAAGATGCGCGTGGCCTTGGAGTTGCGCCAGGCTTGCGGAGGAATGGCGCGCTCCCCCACGTGAACGAGGAAGCTTCCCAGGCAGTTGATACGCAATGGCGGAGCGGGATGCTGAGCCGCCCCGGTCTGGTGCGTTCCCTGCGAGGGTGCGGAACATACCTCATCCAGGGGGCGGAAAAAGTCCCGAACCCAGTTCCGGTACCCGTACCGCTCCACCAGGGGCATGGCCCGCGCCTCCTCTTCGGCGGCGCGCTGGGGAAGGCCCTGCCAGCGCAGGACACGGGCTCGCAGCAACCAAAACATGCAGAGGGTGAACCATGAGGATTTGAAAATCGGCTCATTGGTCTCGAGCAGGGCGGCGGCTTGGTCGTAGTCGTCCCGCAGCAGCAGGAGCAGAACCAGTTCCATGAGCAATATGCCCTGCCAGACCGGCATGTCCCCCCCCTGGACGAGGTCCAGGGCCTTGCGCAGGGAGTCCTCGGCACCGACCAGGTCACCCCGGGCGATGCGGATCAGTGCCATGAGCTTAAGAATTGTGGAGTGCCCCCAGGAATTTTCCATGGCTTGAAAAATCTCCATGGCCTGGTGCCCCAGCCTCATGGCCCGTGAAATATCGTTGTTGTCCAGGCAACTCGCCGCCTTGACATACAGCAGCCAGCCGTACTGGTGATCCTGGATGCCCAGGCGTTCGGCCAGTTCCAGGCCGAGGTCGGCGCGGCGCGCCAGTTCTTCCGGCTCCCGCAGGTAGAGGGAGTTGATGGCGGCGTGGACATAGGCAATGGGCAGGGCCACATCGAACCCGAGGGACTTCAGTTCGTCCAGTGATTTCTGGGCGAGTATCTCACAAGCCTGGAAGTCCCCCTGAAGCTGCAGGCGCACGCAATGGCACAGGCCGATCCAGGCCCGTCCGACCATTGCCCGGGGATCCTGGGAGTGGGTGAGCCTGGCCAGGGCCGCTTCGTGAAATGACTCCGCCTCCTCGAACCGCCCCAGCAGGGAGGCGAAAAAAACGAGGTATCCGCCTATTTCGCCGTAGAACCAGGGGTCCATGCCCTGGGTCCGCCACAGGGTGAGCATTTCTTCATGGGCCAGACGCACCTCCCCCTTGAGATAGTTGAGAAAACTCATATCCTTGAGGCAGTTCACGATGCCCAGAGTGTCCTCCCTGGTACGCAGGAGCTCCAGTGCGAGCCGCGTGTCCCGCAGCGCACTGTGGAGATCGCCGCGCAAGGCGGCGATGCGCGCCTTGATATGGAGCATTCTGGGATTGTCGCGCATGACGTCCGCGGGAATGGAGTTCACAGCGCGGATGAACAATTGAAAGGGGAACTCCGCGAGATCACTCAGCACCATGCTGGAGAACAGCGCACAGGTCCGGTCATGGGCTCTGGCCTCGAGATAGTGCTCCATGGCGGCTTGCCGATACCCTCGTTGCTCGAAGATGTCACCGATTACCAGATGCAGGGAGCGGATATCTTCGGGGGGGGAGGTTCTCCGCAGGCGCTGTTGCAGAAACTCCCGCAGCAGGTGGTGATATCTGAAGGAGGCCTCAGGGGATGCCATGGGAAAGGTGAGAAGGTGCCTTTGGCTCAGGGATTCGAGATGCTCCAGAGAATTCCCGACGCCAGGGAGCATGTCGCAGACCTCGGGATCCAGCCAGGAGAGCAGGGAGGTTTTGAGCATGAATTCCTTCAGGTCTTCGGGCTGGGAAAGGAAAAAATTCTCCTCAATATATTGATGCAGGGCGTTGGTCGAGGCGCCCCCGCCAGGAAAGGGGTGGAGCGCGCCCCCGGCTTCCCGGCCGAAGGAGAGGGACGAGAGGGACAGAACAAGGGCGGCGGCCCACCCTCCTGTCCGTTCGTGCAGGCTGTCCACGGTCTCCGGGGCAGGGGCGGGTGTGCCTGCGCGCTTGTAGAATTCGTGGATCTCGCTCCGCGTAAAGGCCAACTCGGCCTCTCCAATATCCAGAATCTGCCGCGAGGCGCGGTATCTGGACAGGCTCAGGCAGGGGAGCTCCCTGCTGCAGATGATCAGGTGCACATGGCCGGGCAGCCTGGGGAGCAGGAACTCCAGGCTCTCGGTGATGTCCTTGTTTTCATGGACCAGGTGGAAGTCGTCGAGCACGATTGCCAGATGCGAGTCCGCGCCCCCCTGCAATTGGAGAAGCATGGCGGTGAGCAGCTTTTCCCGTTGTTGGCGCGAGAGGCTGGACAGGGGGTGTTGCAGAAGGTCCCGGTCAAAGCCCTCGCTTATGCGGGACAGCCCATGCGCCAGATAGCTGAAGAACAGCCCCCAGTCCTGGTCGGATGGGTCCAGGCTGTACCACACGCAGTTCATGCCCATGGTGTGGACTGCCTGTGCCACGAGGCTGGTTTTTCCGAATCCGGCTCCGGCCACGATGAGCGCAAGCCGCTTACGCGGCAAAGCGGAAAAAGCCTCCAGCATGTCATGACGGGGCACCAACCGTGCGAGCGGGAATGCCGGTGGGGTAAGCTTTGCCAGGAGCAGGGGAGAAGGGTTGGTGGTCATGATATTATGAGTACTGAAATGTGTACTTGTATGCAATGCCGAAGATTGTATGACAAAAAGTATGTGTTGTGATAGGGTGTTGGCGGGGAATTTTTATTCTGGTTTTAAAATCCGCTGGTCAGACCTTTCCCCCAGGAAACTTTTAGTGTACAATGCGTGTGTTTTTAAATTGCTCTTTGAATCCAGCGAGTTGACCTTTCGTGGCTGATCCGGTGGCGGAGGACAGAAAGCGGACGCGAGAAAAGCGGACATGATACCCCAACGAGGGTAGGGTATGTTAAGCATGTGAACTCTCCTGCGCGTCGTTGTCTGACGCTTCATGTTCGGAACCGATTTGGCGCGTGCTCGCGACATAAGTCAATGCAGAGGAAAACTGCCGGAGCATGAACTGTTTTTCTGGCAATAATTACGGTTTTGTCGTAAGCTCGAAACTGTCAGGGCTGCCTGATCCTTCCAAAGACCAGGCCGACCAAGGGTTCCACGTCGTGAAACCCGCAATGTTCCGATTTCCGCAGTGTCAATGACCAATTTAGAACCGGTGAAATAGCTTTTCAACGGGGGGCGCAAGGAAAGCCGTTTAGGACGTTTTTTCCTTATGGAGTCCCAGGATAGGTATTTAGGATTCCCGAAGCAGACAGGTGTCCCAAACAGGCGCGGGAATATCTCAACCCCGTGCTGTAACGTGCTTCGCACCCAACGGCGGGCACACAGGAATACGTCGAGCCGTATGTTCTATTCCACTCATCTACTTACCCGTTTTTGACAAGGAGTCGTTTCACATGGCAAAAAAAACCATCACCATCGACGGTAACACCGCGGCCGCCTACGTTGCATACGCCCTTTGCGACGCCGCGGCCATCTACCCCATTACTCCATCCTCCACCATGGCCGAGCTAGCCGATGAATGGGCAGCACAAGGCCGTGAGAATATTTTCGGACAAACTCTGCAGGTACACGAAATGCAGTCCGAGGCCGGTGCCGCGGGTGCCGTGCACGGCTCCTTGGCCGGTGGCGCCCTTACCAGCACCTTCACCGCCTCCCAGGGCCTGCTGTTGATGATCCCGAACATGTACAAGATTTCCGGCGAGTTGCTGCCCGGCGTGTTCCACGTCTCGGCCCGCGCCCTGGCCGGACACGCGCTGTCCATCTTCGGCGACCACGCGGACATCTATGCCGCCCGCCAGACCGGCTTCTGCCTGCTGTCCTCCAACTCGGTGCAGGAAGCCCACGACATGGCCCTGGTTGCGCACATCGCCGCCGTGGAAGCCAGCCTGCCCTTCGTGCATTTCTTCGACGGGTTCCGCACCTCCCATGAAATCCAGAAGATCGAGGTGCTGGACTACGCGGACATGGCTCCCCTGCTGAACAAGGAAAAGATCGCGGAATTCCGCGCCCGGGCCATGAACCCCGAACATCCCAACGTTCGCGGCACCGCCCAGAACCCGGACATCTACTTCCAGGGGCGTGAGGCCTCCACTCCCTATTACCTGGCCGTGCCCCAGATCGTGACCAACGCCATGGAGACCGTGGCCAAGGCCACCGGCCGCTCCTACAAGCTTTTCGACTACGTGGGCGCTCCGGACGCCGATCGTGTGGTGGTGGCAATGGGTTCCGGATGTGAAACCCTGGACGAGGTGGTGGACTACCTCAACGCCAAGGGCGAGAAGGTCGGCCTGATCAAGGTCCGTTTGTACCGCCCCTTCGTGGACGAAGCCTTCCTGGCAGCTCTCCCGGCTTCGGTCAAGAGCATCACTGTCCTGGACCGCACCAAGGAGCCCGGCGCTTCCGGCGATCCCCTGTACCTGGACGTCTGCCAGGCCCTGTTCCAGGCCGGACGTCAGGTCACGGTGCTTGGCGGCCGCTACGGCCTCGGCTCCAAGGAGTTCAATCCCGCCATGGGCGCCGCTGTCTACGCCAACATGGCCGAGTCCGCCCCGAAAAAGCATTTCACCGTGGGTATCGAGGACGACGTCACCAACTCCTCCCTGCCCCTTGATCCCACTTTCCCGGATATCTCCCCCAAGGGCGCCATCCAGTGCAAGTTCTGGGGTCTCGGTTCCGACGGCACGGTGGGTGCGAACAAGCAGGCCATCAAGATCATCGGCGACAACACCGACATGTTCGCCCAGGGGTACTTTGCCTACGACTCCAAGAAGTCCGGCGGCATCACCATCTCCCACCTGCGCTTCGGCAAGGAGCCCATCCGCTCCACCTATCTGGTGAACAAGGCCGACTACGTGGCCTGTCACAACCCCGCCTACGTGCACCTCTATGACGTGCTCGAAGGCATCAAGGACGGCGGCACCTTTGTCCTGAACTGCGCCTGGAGCGCCGATCAGTTGGAAGAAAACCTGCCCGGCTCCATGAAGCGCACCATTGCCGAGAAAAAGCTGAAATTCTACACCGTGGACGCGGTGAAGATCGCCGCCGAGGTCGGTCTTGGCGGACGCATCAACATGATCATGCAGACCGTGTTCTTCAAGCTCTCGGGCGTGCTGCCCTTCGAGACTTCGGTGGATCTGCTCAAGACCTCCATCAAGAAGACCTACGGCAAGAAGGGCGACAAGATCGTCAACATGAACAACGCCGCCGTGGACAACGCCACCGCCGGTCTCACCGAGGTCAGCGTGCCCGCCTCCTGGGCCCAGGCGACCGCCGAGGCGCCGGTGCAGCGCGACGAGCCCGAGTTCGTCTCCAAGGTCATGCGTCCCATGCTGGCGCAGCAGGGCGACAAGCTGCCCGTGTCCGCCTTCACCCCGGACGGCACCTTCCCCACCGCCACCTCCCAGTTCGAGAAGCGCGGCGTTGCCATCAACGTTCCCGAGTGGATCAAGGACAACTGCATCCAGTGCAACCAGTGCGCCTTTGTCTGCCCCCACTCCGCGCTGCTGCCCGTGCTCGCCACCGATGACGAGCTGAAGAGCGCCCCGGCCGCCTTCGAGACCCTGGAAGCCAAGGGCAAAGGACTGGAAGGTATGAAGTTCCGCATCCAGGTGGACGTTCTGGACTGCATGGGCTGCGGCAACTGCGCGGACATCTGCCCGGCCAAGGAAAAGGCCCTGGTCATGAAGCCGCTGGCCACCCAGACCGAGGCCCAGGCTCCCAACTACGAGTTCGGCGTGAAGGTCCCGCACAAGGACGACGTCATGGCCCGCAACACGGTCAAGGGCTCCCAGCTGCAGAAGGGGCTGCTCGAGTTCTCCGGCGCCTGCGCAGGATGCGGCGAGACTCCCTATGTCCGCGTGCTGACTCAGCTGTTCGGCGAGCGCATGATCGTGGCCAACGCCACGGGTTGCTCCTCCATCTGGGGCGCTTCCGCTCCCTCCGCTCCGTACACCACCAACAAGGATGGCTTCGGTCCCGCATGGGGCAACTCCCTGTTCGAGGATGCCGCCGAGTTTGGATACGGCATCAACCTGGGCATCAGCGCCCGCCGCGACCGTCTCGCCAACCTCATGAGCAAGGTCATGGAGAACGGCGCCTCCGCCGATATCAAGGCCGCCATGGGCGAATGGCTTGCTGGCAAGGACGATGCCGACGCTTCCAAGGCCGCGGGCGACAAGCTCAAGGCCCTGCTGGCCGGTGCCAGTGATCCCGCTCTGGCCGAGATCGCCGAACAGGCCGACCTGTTCACCAAGAAGTCCGTGTGGATCTTCGGCGGTGACGGTTGGGCCTACGACATCGGCTACGGCGGCCTGGACCACGTGCTCGCCTCCGGCGAGGATATAAACGTCCTGGTCATGGACACCGAAGTGTACTCCAACACCGGTGGCCAGAGCTCCAAGGCCACTCCCACCGGCTCCATGGCCAAGTTCGCCGCCTCGGGCAAGAAGACCGCCAAGAAGGATCTGGCCCGCATGCTGATGAGCTACGGTTACGTGTACGTCGCGTCCGTGGGCATGGGCGCCAACAAGAACCAGTACCTCAAGGCCCTGAGCGAGGCCGAGAGTTATCCTGGCCCTGCCATCATCCTCGCCTACGCCCCCTGCATCAACCAGGGCATCCGCAAGGGCATGGGCAAGACCCAGGAAGAGACCCGTCTGGCGGTTGCCTCCGGATATTGGCCGCTGTTCCGCTATGATCCCCGCCTGGCGACCCAGGGCAAGAACCCGTTCCAGCTGGACTCCAAGGAGCCTGACGGCAGCCTGCAGGAGTTCCTGTCCGGCGAGAACCGTTACGGCGCCCTGGAAAAGCTGTACCCGGGCGAGAGCCAGCGCCTGCGCGCCACCATCGAGAAGGACGTGATGCAGCGCTGGAACATGCTGAAGCTTCTGGCCGAGATGAATCCCTACGAGGGTGTGGTTGCCGAAGGCGCCCCCGCTGCCACGGCCGGCGCCGCCGGTGAGAGCTGCGAGGCCGCTTCCACCGCCGAGCATGCCCGCCCCTCCGGTGGCGAGGCCTGTGACGACGGCCGCGCCGGAAAATAACCGACAGATAAACCGAACGCCATTGCGCGGGAAAGGGATTTGTCCCTTTCCCGCGTTTTTTTTTTTTAGTTGGTGCGCCCGGCAGGGCGCGTGGTGCGTGAGCACCATCCGGGCAGGTGTGGTGCCTGCCTGGTGACTTGGAGGTGAAAGTCCTCCGCAGGCCCGACAAGGGGAACTGCTAGCCGGACGTCAAGGGTGTCCATCGCGAGATGGAATCCGAAGGAAGCCGCAGGCAAAATGCTGACCCGACGAACAGAAATCGCATACGAGGCGGTCATGCCGGGTGAGGAGGCCAATATCTTCAAAGCCCGATACTTATACGGAAAGCATGGACGTATATGCGGCGGGTATAAGCGGGAAGGTCGCGCGCATTACCCGGGGAGATCTGTCTTCCTGCCACGTGCTACCGGCGCGGCAACGCGCCGGGATGGGAAGACAGAAGTCAGCCGAGGCCATAGTAGTCGACCTAACCACTCGACGAAGGGCCAAACCTGCCAAGCGAGGCATGAACACTGTCTTCTGTTTGGATTGAGCAGATGCCCGTAAGGGGCCTTAAAGCTGGAAGCAACGGACGGAATCCGTGAGGTGAGGCTGGGTGCTTATAGTTCGACAGGCATTCAGAGACATGACGCCAAGCAGGCAGGAACCGCCGTGGTACGGAGCCGTATGCCCGGTGGTGTGGGAGGACGGGGGACGCGAGCCCCCCTCCTACCCGATGATTATGGGGCGGGTTCTCCCCCCGACAATCTTGATACCGACCCTTCCACCGAGGGGTATAGCGCAAGGAAAAAAGAATCACGTCTGGCGATCTTGTGAAGGAAAGGTCTGTCCGAATAGGGAGATATGTCCGGTGCTGCACCCTCTCAGCGATACTACTGCGGCGTGCGCCTGCCGAAAACAATGTTTTCGGTGAAGCGATGTTCCGCAGGCATCACCCTAGTTCACAACCGTACGCGGTTGTTTCAGGACAGGAGTGCGGGTGCGTGCGCTGGTGGATTGGGGGAAACAGGGGATGTCGATGGTCACGCGAAGCCCGGAGTTTTCGGTGTTGGCCAGGGATATGGACCCACCGTGGGCCTCGGCCACGTACCTGGCGATGGTCAGCCCCAGCCCTGCCTCGCCTTTCACTGCGGCGTCCGCTGCTTGGTAAAAGGGCTCGAACACCTTGAGCAGGCGCTCTTGGCTCATGCCACTGCCCTTGTCCTGCACGATGATGCGCATGGTCTTGTCCGGAACATCCAGCTGTTCCAGGTATACGTCCACCGTGGTGTCTTTGGGCGTGTGCCGGACGGCGTTGAGGATGATGTTCTTGATCATGCTGACCAACTGCTCCCTGTTGCCGTGCAGGGTGCAATGGGATTTCGCCTTGAAGGCGATGTCCTTGCCCTGGTTCAGGGCTTCGTCGAGACATTCTTCGACAACGTCCTGCAGCATTTTGTTGGCGGTGATGGATGTGAGCACCGCGTTCTGCCACTGGAGCCTGGCGAAATCCAGGAGTTGGGTGGAGAGCGTGTTGAGCCGGTCGGAGTCGCGCTGGATGCGTTCGAGGAGTTTGACCCGTTTGCTCTGGTCGGTGTTGCGTACCAGTTCCATGGCCATGGCCATGCGTGAGAGCGGAGAACGCATTTCATGGGAGATCTCGATGAGCAGATAGCGCTGCTCCTCTTGCTTGCGCGAAAGGTTCTCCATGGTCGAGTTGAAATCCCGGACCAGGTGGGAGAGGGGGTCCCCGCTGATGGCCAGCCTGGGATCCAGGCGGACGTCATAATCACCCGAGGCGAGGCGTTTCAGGGCTTTGCGCATTTCCCGGGAGGGGCGCTCGGTGAGTCTCCAGAAGGCCACGGTAAGCAGAAGGGCGATGATCATCCCGATGAGCAAAGGCCACTTATTCTCGCGCAGGTCCGGGGGATAAAACATAGGGTTCGGGGCCACGTGCAGGGCGAAGATGCGCTTCGCCCCGGTCTTGGTGGTGAACACCATGGCCTCAAGCCTGTCCTCGTCCAACCGGGGAGGAATGCCTTCCTCCATGGGAAGGAGCCCGTGCTCGTCGGCATGTTCCAGGGTTTTGCGCGCTTCTTCGCGCATGGCCTTTGTGGGGTTTCCAACAATGACCTGCAACGATTCGTCGAACAGGGCGATATCCCTGCCGATAAGACGCTTCTTCTGAATGTATTCCTGGATGCGGGCCATGTCGCCGTCCTGCAGCCACTCCTCGAGCAGCAGCACCTGATTTTCCATCATGTTGGCGCGCATGGCGTTGAAGCGCTTTCCGAAGTCCTCACGCGGCAGAACACTCTCGTAGATGAAGAGCGACAGAAACGTCGCCCCCACTGTGAGGAGTATGAAAGTGAGGACGCGCAGTCCCCACAATTTCACGAGATTCCTGTTCAATCGTGCACCCCTCCAAGGGTCATGGCGGTCAGTCCTTCGTTGGTGTCACAGGAAGACGCGTTGAAGATGTACCCGGCGCCACGCAAGGTGGTGATTCTTCTACCGCCGTCCGGGGCGGGACCGAGCTTGCGGCGCAGATTGCTGATGTGCACGTCGATGCTTCTGTCGTAGGGAGTGAACTCCCTGCCCAGGGCCATCTGCGAAAGATCCTCGCGGCTGACCAGGTTGCCCCTGGACTGTAGGAAGAGATGCAGGATGGTGAACTCCACGTTGGTCAGGGGGAGCTCCTCGCCCTTGAGCATTGCAGCACGTTTTCCCACATCGAGCACCACGTCGTCCGCCTGTAGCCGCCCCGAAACCATATGGGGTCTGCCGCCCTGGGTCATTTTCGTCCGGCGAAGCAGGGCCCGGACCCTGGCCAACAGCTCGCGGGGCACAAAGGGCTTGGGCATGTAGTCGTCAGCACCCAATTCCAGGCCGACAACCCTGTCCACGCTGTCTCCCCGGCCGGTGAGCATGAGCACGGGGAGGTGGGATTTTTCACGCAGCTCCTTGAGCACTTCGAAACCACTCCTGTCGGGAAGACATACGTCGAGAATGACAAGCTCGCACGGTGAAGAGAGTGCGGATTCCAAGCCGGTCTTGGCATCGTGAAGGGTCTCCACGGTAAAGCCTTCGGGGCTGAAGTAGTCGCTCAGCATGGAGCAGAGTTCCTGGTCGTCATCAATTATAAGGATGTTATGCATGGTAACCACCTTTTGACCTGCAAAAAATTCCTATCCGCTCCTAAAGGTGGAAATAAGCAAGGAGAGGACCAATTTGCGAGCTACAAAGGTCAAGATTTATTAAGGTTGCTTTACAAAACAATGGACGAATTAATGCGTCGTTAAGTCTCTTGGGGATACATTCTGCAACGTGGGCGACGTGGCGGAAGTCATTGCCCATACGCACACTGCAAAACATAGGACTAGTTAGCGTGAGGTTAACAATCATGGGAACGAAAGCTTCATGAGCGCAATGGGTGAAAAACAATGCCGGTCAGTTTGCTGTATCGCCGCTACATCTAAGGAGGTGTTCAAGATGCAACCCGCAGTGAATAAGCATAGGATATCGTCGCGCACACCGATCACCCGGAAGGACATAGAAGATTGTTTGGCTGGTGATCCCAAAGCCTGGCACCTGATAATGGTCGAATACGAACCTGTGATCCGCAGAGCGGTTCAGTGGACACTCCGCCACAGGGGGGAAAAATATGCCGCTGTGGCGGAAACCGACGATGTGGTCCAGGAAGTATGCTATCGGTTGGTTCGGAGTTCATACCGCCTATTGAAGACCTACGATCCTGATCGCAGCTCGTTTGGCACTTGGTTGTGTGTGGTATCGCGCAGCACCGCTCTGGACCACATACGGAGCAAGAAAAACCATCCACAAGCTTCGCTGAGTGAGATTGAATCTATCGCATCACATGACGCTCCCTCGGAGATGTTTCTCTCACTCCCCAAAGAAGCTCTTTCACCAAGACAGGCCTATATTCTGTATCTGACCTTTGTCAAAGACGAAGATACCCGCGATATCGCGAAGCTCATGGATATCCATCCACAGACCGTTCGTAGTATGCGCAACAGTGCCATCAACAAGTTAAGGCACTATTATGCGAATGAAAAGAAGTCTAAAGGAGCCTGTGCCAATTGTAAGTAAGTTGTAAGCAATTTCTGTATATGTAAAGAAAGATAGAGTAAAATATATTTACATGAATGAAGCTGTGCAATCAATAAGATTAATTTATGAATGCAAAAGTAATGTAAAGAAGTCAAAGAAGGCTGTAATTATGGAATTTTTATAATCGTCCAGTATTATAGCTACACCTCCTTGCTGCCGAAAAGAGAAGCATAGTTGAATACGTCGCAATTATGTTTAGGCACAACAACATTCAAGGAGGAGTGTTATGTCTCTCACAATCAACAATAACCTCATGGCGGCCAACGTTGCTCGAAATCTGAGATCGTCCTATTCCGCGCTTTCCACCTCAACACAACGTCTTTCCTCTGGCCTGCGCATCAACAGCGCAAGTGATGACGCGGCAGGACTGGCTGTTCGCGAGCTGATGCGTTCCGACGTCACCTCCCTCAAGCAGGGCGTGCGCAACGCCAACGACGCCATCAGTCTGATTCAGACTGCGGACGGCGCCTTGCAGGTTATTGACGAAAAACTGATCCGCATGAAGGAACTTGCGGAACAGGCGGCAACCGGTACCTACAATTCTGATCAGCGTCTGATCATCGATTCGGAATACCAGGCCATGGCCTCGGAAATCACCCGTATCGCCAACGCCACCGACTTCAACGGCATCTACCTGCTCAACGGCAACCTGTCCTCTGACACCCACTCTGGTTCGGGACTTCAGTCCACAGGCAAGCTCAAGGTCCACTTCGGTACCGCGAACGACTCGGCCGAGGACTACTACTACATTCAGGTCGGCCTCTCCACAGCCTCGGCCTTCGGCCTCGGCAACAGCGCCGCCTCTGGTACCGACGGTTACTCCATCTCCACTCAGGAGGCTGCCCAGAAGGCCCTGGAGGCCATCAAAAACGCCATCATCTCCAAGGATAATATCCGCGCTTCCCTGGGTGCCTTGCAGAACCGTCTGGAGAACACCATCTCCAACCTGGAAATTCAGTCAGAAAATATGCAAGCTGCAGAATCCCGAATTTCGGATGTGGACGTCTCCCTGGAAATGACCGAGTTCGTGAAGCAACAGATTCTGGTGCAATCCGCCGTGTCCATGCTCTCGCAGGCGAATTCCCTGCCGCAGATGGCCCTGTCCCTGATCGGGTAGTGCATCCGGCCAACCCGGCAAATATTGCCCCTTCTCTGTGAAGAGAGGCGGCTGGGAAATGAAAAAGACCCTTTCGAGGGTCTTTTTCTTATTCTGGTGCGCCCGGCAGGGCGCGTGGTGCGTGAGCACCATCCGGGCAGGTGTGGTGCCTGCCTGGTGACTTGGAGGTGAAAGTCCTCCGCAGGCCCGACAAGGGGAACTGCTAGCCGGACGGCAAGGGTGTCCATCGCGAGATGGAATCTGAAGGAAGCCGCAGGCAAAATGCTGACCCGACGAACAGAAATCGCATACGAGGCGGTCATGCTGGGTGAGGAGGCCAATATCTTCAAAGCCCGATACTTGTACGGAAAGCATGGACGTATATGCGGCGGGTATAAGCAGGAAAGTCGCGCGCATTACCCGGGGAGGTCTGTCCGTCTGCCACGTGCTACCGGCGCGGCAACGCGCCGGGATGGGAAGACAGAAGTCAGCAGACGGCATAGTAGGTCCGCCGACCGGACTGAAGGCCCGAACATGTAACACGGGGCGCGAGCCCGGAGAATCGCATGGCAAGCGGAGACGCAGAAGGGCGGGCTGGGATGCCCGCCGCCACTCCCGAGGGTAGGGGACGGAATCCCCGAGAGTACGGACGTGGTGCGCCAAGTGCCTCGAAATCAACGGTAAACTCCCGCCCGGAGCGGCTGTGGTTGATGGAAGAAGTGGTCGGACACGACAACATGCTCGCGGCTTTCAAGCGTGTACGCGCCAACAAGGGCGTCCCCGGAGTGGACGGTATGCGTGCCGAGGACGTCTGGGAGCACTACACGCTGAACGAGGCGCGCATCAAAGAAGAACTGCTGGAAGGGCGCTACGAGCCGCAAGCCGTGCTCGGTGTGGAAATTCCCAAGCCCGGCGGCGGGGTGCGTCAATTGGGCATCCCGACGGCCTTGGACCGGCTCATCCAGCAGGGGCTGCATCAGGTTTTAACCCCCATTTTCAATCCCGGTTTCTCGGAGTCCAGCTACGGCTTCCGCCCCGGCCGAAGTGCGCATCAGGCCGTGCTCAAAGCACGGGAGCATGTCGCCGCCGGCAAGCGGTGGGTCGTGGATATGGACTTGGAGAAGTTCTTCGATCGCCTGAATCACGACGTGCTCATGGCGCGCGTGAAGCGCAAGGTCAAGGACTGGCGGGTACTGCGGCTGATCCGCCGCTACCTGCGGGCGGGAATGATGCACGGGGGCGTCGCATCGCAACGAGTGATGGGCACACCGCAAGGCGGCCCCCTCTCGCCGCTGCTGTCCAACATCCTGCCGGATGACCTGGACAAGGAGCTTGAACGCAGAGGCCACGCGTTCTGCCGCTACGCCGACGACTGCAACATCCACGTGCGGACACGGCGTTCCGGCGAACGAGTCATGGCCTCGTTTTCCCGGTTTCTGACGGAACGGTTGAAGTTGCGGGTCAACGAGGCGAAAAGCGCGGTCGTTCGCTACGAACCGTCATCACCACCCTCACGCCGAAGCTGCGAGGCTGGGTGAACTACTTCAAGCTGGCGAAAGTAAAGGGTATTTTCGAGGAACTGGATATGTGGCTGCGACACAGGCTGCGAAACATCATCTGGCGACAATGGAAACGCGTCTTTACGCGAGGGAAAAACCTGATGCGACGGGGGCTTGAGTGGGGCAGAGCGCTGAAATCCGCCATGAATGGGCGAGGTTATTGGTGGAACTCCGGGGCTTCGCACATGAATCAGGCCTTTCGGAAGAAATTCTTTGATAACATGGGACTTGTGTCACTTCTTGCGGAACACCGCAGACATCAAAGTGTTATGTGAACCGCCGTGGTACGGAACCGTATGCCCGGTGGTGTGGGAGGACGGGGGGCGCGAGCCCCCCTCCTACCCGATACGCGATGTTGGCCGCTCATGAGCGAGGGCCGCGTTTCACTGGACCAATATACTGTGTGTCATTATGCCAGTTGCGGACTGGGCGGCGTATCGGCGGCGCGAGAGGAGCGACATTACACTAGTTTTTCAGGGCCATACGTTGGATCTGGTCCAGATAGTCCCTGTAATTCGCCAGGTAGAAGGCCAGTGCCGGGCCAAAGTTCCTGCCGATGAGCCCGTTGACCAGCAGTAGGCTGATCTCCTTTTCCCGCTGCAGCACATACTGGGAGAGCAGAAAGGCCCTGCGCTCCTCCGGGGAAAGGGTCTTGAGCGTCCGCGCCACCACGGAGCGGGTGCGCGGCTGGTACATCCAGAGGTAAAGAAAGTCCAGGGCGTTGACGATGACTATGCGCTCCAGCCCTTTTTGCTCCGTGGAGATGGTCTCGATGAACGCCTCGGTCATCTCCAGGAGTTCCAGCACGTCGTCCCGGGGGTACAAGGCCTCGAGCTGGGCGTGGACCGTGAGGATCTGGTCCAGCTTCTGGTCCACATCGCGCTTGCGCAGGGCAATGTACTTGTTCCTGTCGGCCAGCCCTTCGATGACCGCGGCAACACAGTCCGATGCGAACTTGGAGATTATGGCCGCCCACTTCTGCAGAATCGCCTCAACCCCGGGGACCTCGGCGGCCAGCAGGAGCTGTCCTGCCACGGCGTTGAAGAGGAACGCCAGGGGGATGGAAAGAATGCTTCGGAAAAAGTTGCCGATGACGGCCGACCGGGGAAGCCCCCGCAGGATGTTGTGCCCCGAGATGTACATGCCATTGACCAGAGCCATGACCGCATAGAGCAGGAGTGGATTGGTGGTGGTGTTAATGTCCAGCCCGCTGTCCAACACCACGGCCTTAACCAGCCAGTCCAGCAGCGGGACCGAGAACCCGGTGAACAGCAGGGAATCCGAGAAACGGTCCCAGCTGACCAGATCCTTCCATCTCAGAAAACGTGAGCGCCTTATGCCGCCGCAACCCAGCACGGACTGGATGATGTTGCGCAGCCCGGTGATGAAAAACCAGATCAGGGCGCCGAACCAGGCCAGGAGCCACCAGTCCTTTGTGAAGTAGAACGAGAGCGCAGCGGGCAAGAGTCCCATGAGGATTTTAAGGCCGTTGCGGAGTTTGCTGTTTAGGTTGGACCAGCACTCCAGTCCCTTTTTCGTTTGGGAGGCCTTATCGGGTTCCTCGGCTGGTGAGCGGCGCCCCCCTCCGAGGGCGTAGAGATTGCTCTTGCCGGGCTGTGAAATCTTGTAGTCTCCCTTGACCCAGCAGTGCTTCACCAGATTGCCCAGGAAGGGAAGGCCTGGGATTATCTGGGGAAGAATACCTTTTTTACTTTCGGAATTCCTGGGGCGATATGTGATTTGTTGCGCCACGTCCAGGGAGATGGGCAGGGCATCGAAGCAGGGCCTTCGTGAAGAGCGCAGCTTGGCCCGGGCTCCGGGGGGCAGCGTTTCGGCAACCACGATGCCCATGCCGTGGCGCAGCCGTGAATGCCCGGTGGAGTCCGTGCCCACACGGGAGCGCAGGGGCCTCTTGCGGTACAGTTCGGCAAGGGCGGTGAGGTTCTCGCGTACTGTTCCCAGCAGGGTGCGCTTTCTCTGGTCCTCGGGCGCGTCACAGTCTTCCAGCTCCCTCAGGCATTTGTTGAGCAAGCGTTTGCAGCGTATGGCGTTGGAAGCGTTGAGGACCGACTGCAGCTCCATGACCTTCTGATACAGGGGCCACTTGCCCTTTGTGTATTCCTTGTAGTTGAAGGTCTCCAGGTGGGTGATGCTCCCGGAGCAGGCATAGAGCACCAGGATGATGTCCGAAATGTTCAGCCCCTCGGGGTCCAGGGCTATCCAGTTATGGTAATGGATCTCCCCGAGGAGGGATGTCAGGGCCGCGGGGGTGAGGCGCAGGGACTCGGGCACGCTTTCTTCGTCACTCACCGCATAGGGATTGTGTATCTCGGGATTTACCTCGGGACTCAGCCAGCGGGTGATGATGTACTCCGGGTCCAGGTTCTTGTCCGAACGCTCCCGTAACATGAGGGATATCTGGTGGGCCAGTTGGTCCACCGAGGGTTGGCCCGGGCCGAGTTGCTCGGCGAACAGTCCCCTGTCCAACTCGGGAACATCCACGCCGGTCTCCTCAGCGATCTCGCAACGGATGGTCTTGTCGTACTTGTCGATGAGTCTCCAGACGTATTTTCGCTGGTACTCGGAGACATTGCGCCCCTTTTCCATGAGCGAGCGCACCGCGGGGTTCTTGAGAAAGCCCACGAAATCCGAGGAGTCCTGGAATCCTCGGGGCGTCCAGAGAAGCTTCACATACCTGCCGAGGTGCCTTGCCCGCATCTCTACGCAGATGCGGACGGAAATATTCATGATGTTCGCTGCTTCCAGCACCTCGTAGGCCACGTTTTCAGGAACGTGGTTGTAATACACCAGGGTGACCTTGCGCAGTCCCTTGATCCAGGCGTCCATCACCAGATGGGAGGGGGTTTTGCGCCCCTTGCTGTAGGCGTCATGGACATGATCGTCAAAGGCCAGCTGACCGTAGTCCTCGCGCATCTCCAGCAGACGGTACTTGTCCAACTGTGCCCGGATGATGCGGGGTTTGCCCATGATGCAACGCCGGAAGTCATGGGCCAAGCGCAGTTGCTGCAAATAATCGCCCTTGGCGCGCACCAGCTCCTTCATAATCTGCACCAGCACGCGCGAGGTGTTGTATTGCAGCGAACTCTGCGGAGCCAGCAAGACCTCGTCGCGAAGGGAGCGCAGAGCGGCCAGCCGCTCCTCGGCCTTGCCGGTCTCCAGGGAACCGAGGACGTTGATGACGGAGTAGGCCACCCTGAGGCCGAAGGTCGAGGCCATCTCCTTTATCCCGTTGGGATGCAGGTAGGGCGCGAGCACCTTTTTCCAGGCGTCGTGAGCCCTGCGCTCCAGCACGTCGTTCACGATCTGCAGCAGGGTATGGTCCTGCCTGTCGAAGAACAGCCAGCGCTCGAGCGGGCTCAGGGTGTTTTGTTGCGATTTGGGGCTAGCCGTCTCTGTCATGGAATCGAAACCATATCGTCACGTGGTTGTCTCTTGTGTGGGAACTATTTCACATAAGCATCCAAATGCAAAGCGTCAGGGCCCTGGTACGTGAATGGGGACAATATGGACCAAAATGGGAAATAATGATTCATTCATCCTTGTAAAAGGCAATCAGCCCGTTCGAGCGGTTTTCCCACGAAATGCCATTCTTTCTGTTTATTTTCAATCAGATGGATCCGAGCATGCTTCCGTTCATAGAGGAGGAGCTTTGGTTCACATTATGAAAATAATCAATTTCAGAGTGTTGGGAAGGGGGCGGGACAATTTGTTGCGGGGAGACTCCCTCCCGCGTAAAGCTCCCAAGAAAAGGGGCGGCGGTCACGCACTCTATGGAAAGAGTAGGAGGGGGGTCGTGACCGCCTTTGGGTGTGAGAAGAAAGGAAAATTTACATAGGCTATTCGAGTTCGGATAATGAACTCTCCAAGCCGGCGGAGATGTCCTCGTATTCACCGAGCAAGGCTTCCAGGCGGGCGTATTTCTCGATAAGCGTCGCCTCCTTACGAGCGAGCCGAGCCTCTTCCCGCTCGATGGCCTTGCCGTTGCTCTTGATGATTGATTTATAACTATCCTCGATGATGACCAGAATGCCCTTTTCCGGATCCGTCAGAGTGTCCAGGGCGTCAAGGGTCTGGTTGATCTTGCCTTGGCGTATGCAGACCGTCCCGGTGTAGGCGCCGTCGGAGTGGTCCAGGACGTTCACGGTTAAAGCGGCGGCAGGACTCTCGTAGGCGCCCGTGATTTGCCAGCCGCTTACGACGGCCTCTGTGCCGTCGATGGTGGCGCTGACCAGCGCCCCGTTCTGCACCGTGTATTCCACCTCGTGCTCACCAGCTTCGGTGAGACCGTCCACCGAGGACACATAGCCGAGGTTGGAGCTGTAGCTGATACCGTCGTTATCTCCGGCAAAGATCAGGGCCACGGCGTCGGGGTCGTCTTCCAGGGCATCCAGAAGTTCCTCGTAGTTTATAACGAGTTGACCGCAGGTGCCGGAATCCTCTTTTGTGTTTGTGGAGATACCGAGAGTGGAGAGGCTGGAGTAGATGTCGCCGGTTTCGGTATCGTTGTCGTAATACATAAAGCCCAGCCCCTTGGAGGCCAGGATGTCCTGCAGGGTCTGCTCCAGGATATCCATGCCGTAGTTGCCACGCACCAGATAGCCTGTGGTGTCTATCTCCTCGCCATCGTCGTCGTAGTATTTCTGATCCTCGTCCAGAGCCGAAATGGCGTCGCGGAGGGTGTTGGTATACTGAACAAAGGCTTCGATGTTCTTGATGATTGCCTCAATGTCGGTCTTTACGGTGATGGCGGCGGTTGAGCCTTCGGTGCTGCCGTACAGGGTGAAAGTCAGGCCGTCCACCACGTCGTTTATGGTGTTGGTGTCCCGTTCGATCCACTCGTCGGCTTCAGAGGGGTATCCGTCCACCTTGATTTTCGCGTTCTGAGCCGCCTGGGTATGCTCGAAGTCTGTGGAATCCAGGCCCTCCATGCCTGACGATGAGAGGGTGATGCAGTTGGCCGCTCCCAGATCCAGACCGCGCAACTGCAGGTGGATTTCGTTGCCATCATCGATGAGGCTGGCGCGTACGCAGTCACCAAGATCGCTGTCGTTGTTGATGAGACTCACCAGCCCCGCCAGGGTGGTGCCGCCATCCACGTCGATGGAGTAGGCGGTGTCGCCGTAGGTGAGTGAGAAGGTGGAGTCGGAGGCGGTGATCTCCGTGCTCGTGTTTTCCCAACCATAGCTTGTGGTCCAGACGTCGGTGGTGGCGACCTGCTCAACCTCGATAGTGTGCGATCCTTCCATTGCGTTTGAGCCGGCGGACACGCCCACCAGAGAGGAGGTCGAGCTGGCGCTCTTGACCATGAACTCGCCGATGGTGTCCATGGAAGCGAGCTGGGTTTCGTACTCCGCGAGAAGTGTACTGATCTTCTCCACCTGCTCGAGCTTGGAGGTCCACATGCTCTCCCAGACTTCCATCCTGTCCAGACGGTAGCCCTCCAACTTCATGGTGGCTTCGATGACAGAGCCGAAGTCGGTACCGCTTCCGAGACCTGTGAATGTTATCGAGCCGGACCAGTACTCAGTCATGGCGGGCCTCCAAATGATTCCCCGGACTTATCGAGCGTTTTCGCAAGGTTGTGAACTGTTCCTGCCGGTAACGCATTGTCATTGCCGCAAGCTGACGTGTTGCGCAAAAAGCGGTCTCCTTGCCACAGCTTATCGATTGTTCGGCCTCAAACCGTGCCGTCTTTACGGCAGGATTTTCTATTATAGCGAAACTTAACATTTTTAAGTCCAGCTAAAGATTAAAGGTAGTCCAGCAGGCTCATGCCCATGATTTTCGAGTAGCTCTCCAGGACCGCCCCGTAGACGTACTGCGCCTTGGAAAGCGCCACGGATAGTTCCCCCACGTCGGCGTCCTCGATGTTTGAAATGCTGGCCGTGGTTGCATCCTGCATGGTTTCCACGCTGTACTGCGCGAACTCCAGCCGGGTTTCGCGTCCGCCCACATCTCCCAGGGCCACGGTGAGCTTTTCCTGGGCTGCACTGAGTGTTTCCAGACACTTCGCGGCCCCGTCGGAGTTGTTCGTCTCCAGGTAGGCGACGAGTTCCCCCACCACCTCGAAGAGATTGGAGTCCGCCTGTCCCACCACCGTGGCGTACGTACCGCCGGAATAAGTGTAGAGCCCGCCGAAGATGTCCATGCCGATGTTGTTGATCTGGACTGAACTGTACGGGCCCACTTTCACTTCCATGACTCCGGAGTAGGGCTTGACCACGAACTGCTCGCCTGTGGTCACCGAGTTGCCGCCGTTTGAGCTCAGTTCCACAGTGCCCCCGGGAATGGAAAAGGTGCCGTTGGAGGTGATATGCCCTTCGCTCCAGGTGACACCGTTGTCCAGGCTGTAGGAGTACTCGATGCCGCTGTCCAGGGTATTGCCGGAGTCGACGCGGATGGTGACGGTGGAGGAAAAGTTTCCTTCGGAGACCGCGGATACAGCGGAGTTTCCGTACCGCACCGTGGTGGAGCCCTCGTCGTCATTGCCGAGATACGTGGCTGTGGGGCGGATCAGCATCACTGTGCCGTCGCCGCCCCCGGCCTCTGCTGTGGCCGTAACCTGGGATCCGGAGGCCATTGTGGCTCGGGCGGTTCCGAGATCCAGCACCGTGTCGCCCGCGGTGAGGGTGTCCTCCACCCAGGTTTCTCCACCGTCAGTGGAGTAGCGGTAGTTGATGGCGTCCGTGCCCACTGTGCCGCTGTTCTCGAACTCCACATAGATGGTGTAGTCAGCGGAGCCCTCCACCTGCAGTACATTCACTGTGCCCGAGTCGTCGTTGAGAACGGTGGAACCGAGGCTCATTTCGTAGGCGTTGCCGTCGATGGCGGTGCCCGCGAAGATGGAATCGCCCGCGAATTCGGCGTTGGCCGTTGCAACGAGCTCCTCGTATAGTTCTCGCGCCTCCTGAGCGATGATCTCGAGTTCGTCGTCGGAGTACGTGCCAGTGGCGCCCTGTTCGGCCAGCTCGATGAGCTTGGTGATCAGGTCGCTTGCGTAATCCAGCTCGGAGTCGGCCAACTCGAGCCAGCTGTTGGCCGTACCGATGTTCTCGATATACTGGTCTAGTTCGCTGTTTTCGGTTGAGAGATCCAGGACTCTGGCGTATCCCGCCGGGTCGTCCGAAGGGGCATTGATCTTCTTTTGCGAGGTTGTCTGGTTGTTGGCCCGCACGAGATCGGACAACGATTTGTTGAAGTTCGAGATGGCCTGCGAATAAATCATGCTGGTGGAGATGCGCATAACGCTATCCTCACGATTTTAGAGACATGACAATGTCAAATAGTTCTCCCGCGGTCTGGATCAACCTGGCTGCGACCTGGTAGTATTGCTGGTACTTGAGGAGGTTGGTTACTTCCTCGTCCATACTCACGCCGGAGATGGATGACATTTTTTCCGACAGTTCAGAGGACACCGTAGCCGCAAGGGTGTATTGTCGGGCCGAAGTGTCCGCGTCCAGGCCAACGTTGGCGATGATGTTGTGGAGATACTCCGTAAAGGTCAGGGGTGCGATGCTGTCGCCAATGACCACGTCCGACTGGACTATGTCGGCCAGGGCATGGGCGTTTTCGCTGTCGCCCATGTTCACCGCGCCTGTGCCGTCCACCTGGGCGATGTTGATCAGGGCGGGGTCATCGGCGATGCGGGTGGATACTTTCATGGAGCTAATATCGTCGCCGCTGAAAAAGGTGTTCACTCCCAAAGCGGAGAGGAGGCCCGTTGTATCGCCGGCGAACTCGAAATCCACACCGGCTCCAGCGGTGAGTTCCAGAATACCGCCGCTCACCGTGGCGGTGAGATTCCCCCCACAGCTGTTGTTGATGGCCGTGGCCACGTCCTCCAGTGTATGCACCGCGGGATCGAAGGTGGAGGTGCCCGGAGGCACGATGGAACTGAAGTCGACGGCGTAGAGCCCCAAGGCTTCGTCCGAGTCCTCGTCGTAAAACGCGAAGGTGAGGCTACCCTCGGTGAGCTTGTCCGCGTAGGCCAGATCGCTGTCCGCCAGGGCCAGGGTGGGGTCGTCCACCGCGTTTTCTGCCGAGGTGGTGCTATAGTGCTCCAGGCTGGCGCCCTGGCTGTGCTGATAGTTGATCTGCCAGATCAATTCGTGGGCGAGTTCGTTTAGATTGTCGAGGTATTCCTGCACGCTCTCGTCGCGGGTGGTGAACAGCCCGGCGATTTCACCGCCTTCGAGTCGGTTGCCGCCACCGCCCTCCTGGGGGGTGATGTTCACCTTGTCCGAGGTGGTCCGGTACCAGTACAGGGCCGACTTGGCGACAATGGTGAATTCGTCGTCCAGATTAAGGTCCGTGGTGGCCTCGGCAGTGGGATCGTCGGACTGGCCGAAGTAGATGAGTACGCCGTTGACCTCCACCGCATCGTTGTACCCGCCCGCGGTAAACACTAATTCGTTACCGTCCTCGTCCGTGACCCAGGTCTCGCCCCCATCCAGCGACACCCTGAAAGTGGCGGCCGAAGCGGAACCGTCAGCCGGGCCGGAAGTGAGGATGTCTACGGTGATTTCATCCGATGAGGATCCCTCGAAGTAGATGGAACCTTCGAAATCGGAAGCGCTGCTCAGATCCGCGAAGCTCTGCTGGCCTTCAAATGACAGGGTGTAGGCCTTTGATTCGTCCACCAATGTTTGCCCTGCGGCAGTGAGAACTGTAACCATGCCATTATCCTGTTCAACGGTTTGGATGTCCAGCAGGTTGGCAAGCTCCTTCAGGGCGATGTCCCGCTCGTCCAGGAGGGCGGGATCGTCCGGATTGGCCGCTATGGCGGTATTAAGATCGGCAATCTGTTGCATGAGCGTGTTTGCGGTGGTCACGTCGTCGGAGATGGACTTGTTGATGGACTCCACCAGTGATTCCAGACCGGACTGGAGGGTCTGCAGCGTGTCCGCAAGGGTTTCGCTGTAGCTGATGAATTCCTGCCTGACGTTCTCATCGTCCGGAGCCTCGGCCAGGGCACTGATGGAGCTCAGGAACTTGTCCAGGGCCGTGGAAACGCCGTACTTGTCGGACTCGGCCAACAGAGCCTCCACCGTGCTCAACAATTCCGCTTGGGTGCTGTAGTAGGTGGTCCCACTCAGGGCCGAGAGATACTGATTGGCCAGCAGCTTGTTGTAACATCGTTCGATGGAGGAAACATCCACGCCCGTACCGATCTTGTGCCCGTAGATGGATATTGTTCCGCTGGCTGTATAGCTGACCGTGCGGCGACTGTATCCCTCGGTGTCCGCATTGGCGATGTTTTGGCCGGTCACCGAGATGCCGGTCTGCGCCGCCATGAGCGCGTCGTTGCCGAGGCTGAGCAATCCGTTGAGCATGGTGGCTACCTTGCCTTATCTCTTGAGGTTGATCGCTTCCTGCAACAGGGAGTCAACGGTGGTGATGATCTTGGAGTTGGCCTGATAACCGCGCTGATAGGTGATGAGTTTGACCATCTCCGTGGACAGGTCCACGTTGGAGAGTTCCAGGGTGTTGGAGGATATGTCCCCCAGCCCGTTGTTGCCCGCGGTACCGGTGGTGGCCAGGCCTGAATCCGAGCTTTCAGAGTAGAGGTTTTCACCTTCCTGGGTCAGGCCCTGGAGGTTGTCGAAGTTGGCCAGGCCGATGATGAACAGTTCGATGGTCTGGTTGTTGGTGTACGTGCCGGAAACCACACCGTCCGAGTCGATGGTGATGTCGGAAAGGAAGCCCGGGCCGTATCCGTTCTGGTTCCGGGTCAACACACTGAAGGAGGAGTCATAGCAGGTTGTGGCGTCGGCGCTGTAGATGGGGTCGTCAAAGTTGAACAGGCTGCTGTAGTTGTTTCCCAGGGCTGCGGCATTGGCGACCGTGGCACTCCAGTCATTTGTGGCGGAGGACAGATTGCTTACACCGAAATCGATTGCGATTTCCAAGGCGTCGTCCTGGTCCGTTGCGCTGGCGTTGGACGAACCGGTGAAGTTGGCCGTGAATACCGCGTAGCCGTCGTCGTTCACCTCGGCCTGGGTCCAGTTCGACAGGTCCTTGAGGTCGCCACTGGCCGTGGAGGGCAGGGTGAAGGCTGTTTGCCCCAACAGGTCCCCGGAGCTGTTGAAGGTCAGGGTGCCGGACATGAGCAGACCCGCGGCCGAGGTCTCGGATATTTCCTGGCCGTCAATGGTTCGGCCGTCCTCGGAGGGGGCGCAGGTGACCATGTACTCCCAGACCGTGTTGCCACCGGCGTCGCTGGCCACGGTGTCATCCTGTACAGGATCGTAGTAGATGGTCAGGTCGTGGGAGGTGCCAGCCTCGTCATAAACCGTGATGGTGGCTTGATAGGAGTAGCTGGTTTCCCCCAGCGGGGTTTCAGCCGTGCCGTCCCACTCCTGCATCATGGCGAAGAAGGGGTCGGTTGTGTTGCTCGAGGCTTCATCCGTATCGAGATCCAGGTTCAGCAGCATGGTCACCAGGGAGGTGGCCAGAGGGGAGGACTGGCTGGTGTCCAGTTGCAGATCGCCCAACGAACCCACGGTGTTGACCGTGCCTCTGTTGTTTTTCTCCACGTCCCATCCCTGGACGCGAAAGCCATTGGCATTGACCAGGTAGCCGTCTTCGTTAAAGCTGAAGTTGCCCGAGCGGGTGTAGTAGGTCGTGCCCGATCCGGGCACCGTGACGATGAAGAAGCCGTTGCCGCTGATGGCGATGTCCGTGACCTCGGCGGAGGCTTCGAAGGTGCCCTGGCCAAAGCTGTTGTAGATGGTGGACACCGAAGCACCGTGCCCCACTTGGTCCAATCCGTTGGAGGTATTGATTGTGGAGTAGAACATATCCTCGAACTGGATGTTGCTGGTTTTGTAGCCAACAGTGTTGCTGTTGGCCAGGTTGTTGCCCACAACAGCGATGGCCTGGCTGTGAACGCTGAGCCCCGAGATCCCGGAATAGAGTGAACTGGTAAGTTGTGACATGATCTGTCTCCCGGATTGTGATGACTAGCTCGGAGAGCTGACTGACGTTATGTTGAGCATGTTCACTGTGCGACCGTCGCTGAGTTCGAACACCGTGGAACCGTTTTCCGTGTTCAATCCCACCACCGTTCCCTCGGCCAGTGAGGACACGTCGATGGTGTCGCCCTCGGCGTTGAGGGCGTAGAAGTAGACCGAGTATATGCCGTCTGGCGCAGTCTCTCCGGTGCTGAGGGAGCCGTCCCAGGTAAAGGTCTGCTCACCGGAGTTAAGTCTGGAAAGACTGGTAGTGGCGACCAATTCGTTATTCTCGTCGTAGATGTATGCGAGAGCCGATTCGGCATCTTCGGCGAGGGTAACTTTCAGCTCGGTACTCTTGCCGTCGGTTAGGCTGATGCAGTTGCCCTCGGCGACCACATTCATTCCGATGTAGCTCATGGCGCTGTTCACAATGAGTGTGTTGAAATCATCGGCAAGGGCTTCGAAGTTCTCGTTGAGTTCCGCGAGCTGCTCCAGGCTGGAGAACTGCGCGAGCTCAGCGAGCATCTCCGCATCTTCCATGGGATTGAGAGGATCCTGATTCTGCAACTGCGCTACCAGCAGCGTAAGGAAATCATCACCCGTAACTTCATTGGAAGGTTCTTCATTAGCGTGAGTATAGGTTGAGTTGATGTAGTCGGTGACATTTACGTATGACATGGCTACACTCCTGTTTGCTCGTCGCCAAAGGCGTACTCTATAATTTTACGCAACTCGTACACATCCCTTCTACATTCACGGCAAGAGGCCATGTGGTTCTCAACTATCTTTCTTACTTTAACTGGAAGTGTGTTATCCAAGTATGCCGCCATGACATTTGACCCAGGACAGAGATGTGAATCCTTTGAGAGGCCTTCTGAAACAGATCCTCCCCAGAGCTGGAATCCAGTATCATGGATGAGTTCTTGCGCTACAAGGTGCACGTTCGCCTCCATTGTTTTTTTATATATACGTAGGGAGATGTTGGATTCATCCATTAAGGAATGGAAAAGAAACGTATAAAAGGTAAAGAGAAAAGGAGAATGGATAAGAAACTCTGAAGGTTTCTTTACGAATGCCATGCAAAGAGTAGCATGGCATGCCGTAAAAACAGTCAGTTACAGGAAGCAGCCAAGAGCGGAGGGGATGGGCGGCGGGCACCCATTTGACTGGATGTAAGGGAGTGTAAACTATCTTTTGCTCAGCTATCCGGCTGAACAAAAAGAGTTAGTATGAGATTTACCGCAAATCGTGTTTTTTTCTAGAAGTACGCTTGGCGCCCGTTTCTCTGCTTGGCTTGGCAAAATGTTGACCGTCTTTACCAAGCAGGCCTTGAGCGCCCCTGTCAGATCTTCACCACGTCGCCGGCGCAGGGCTTGACCGCGCCCAGGGACATCCACATCCGCGCCAGGGCCGGCAGGGCCGTGCAATGCATGGGGAGCAACCGCTCCACGTTATGGCTTCGGAAATACTCGATGGTCCGCTCCAGCACCGGGGAGTCGTCCAGCAGGTGGAAGCCCCCCATTACCATGTGCAGCCTGGCATCGCCGCAGACCTCCCTGGCGTGCTCGCAGATGTTGCAGATTCCCGCGTGGGAGCATCCGGTCACCACCACGAGCCCTTTGGTCGTGCGCAGAGCCAGGGCCGTGTCGTCCATCAGGAAGTCCGGTGTGCGTTCCCCGTCCTTCAGTTGGAAGAAGGTGGTTGTGCGGGCCTCGAAATCGTTGTTTCGGGGCACTTCCCCCAGGAACCAGACATCAGGGGCGAGTTCCACTGGATCCCGGGATTCGGTGAGCCCGAAGGTGTCCGCCACCCATTGGCGGCCGACCCCCGCGCCATTGTATTCGCCGGTGGCCTTGTGCCGGTCCGCGAACACCTCGGGGTGTGCCAGCACCGGGGGGCGAATGCCCATTTCAGCCAGAGCGGGCAGTCCGTCGGTGTGATCCCAGTGGCCGTGGCTGAGCACCACGGTGTCCGTCGCGCCCAGATTTACATCCGCCAGTTCGGCGTTCTTAACGGTCACATCCGAGGGCCCCACGTCCAGAAGGATGTTGGCGCCGGCCTCGATGAAGATGGACAGTCCGTGCTGGCCGCTGAACTTCCTGTCCAGAAAGCCCAGGCGCGCCTGGTCCTCGCACAGAATGGTCATACGCAGGGATGAGATCATGGGAAGACCTCCTTTGTGTCGAAAAGTGTACGCCTACCGCAAAATACGGCTGAGAAAGAGCCGGGTGCGTTCGTGCTCCGGGTTCTGGAAAAAGCTCTCCACGGGGCTGTTTTCGATAATCCGCCCCTTGTCCATGAAGATGATCCTGTCCGCCACCTCGCGGGCAAAGCCCATCTCATGTGTCACCACGATCATTGTCATGCCGTCCCTGGCCAGATCCACCATGACGTCCAGCACCTCCTGGATCATTTCCGGATCCAGGGCCGAGGTGGGCTCGTCAAAGAGCATGAGTTTGGGCTCCATGGCCAGGGCGCGGGCAATGGCCACGCGCTGCTGTTGCCCCCCGGACAACTCCCCCGGATGCTTGTGCGCCTGATCCGCGATGCCCACGCGGGCGAGGAGTTCCCTGGCCTTTTTCTCCGCCTCGGCCTGAGGCAGCTTGCGCACATGCATTGGGGCGAGGGTCACGTTTCGCAGTACCGTCATGTGGGGGTAGAGCTCGAAGTGCTGAAAGACCATGCCGATTCCGGCGCGCAGGGCATGAATGTCAGTGTCCGGGGCCTGCACCGACACCCCGTCCACCAGGATTTCACCCTGGTAAAAGTGCTCGAGTCCGTTGACGCAGCGCAACAGGGTGCTCTTGCCCGAGCCGCTGGCTCCACAGATCACAACCTTTTGCCCCTTGCCTATGCTCGCCGTGACATCGTGCAGGGCCTGATAATCCTTGTTGTACCAGAGGCTGACGTTGTGGATCTCGATCACCTGACACCTCCAAACGCGTTTTTCCGTTCCATGCGCTGGGCCGCCAGGGTACCCAGGGAGCAGATGACAAAGTAGACCGCCCCGGCAAAGAGATAG
This sequence comes from Desulfovibrionaceae bacterium, assembly GCA_963674665.2. Lineage (GTDB taxonomy): Bacteria > Desulfobacterota > Desulfovibrionia > Desulfovibrionales > Desulfovibrionaceae. The sequence continues at coordinate 780,718 of CAXXPL010000009.1, forward strand.
AGCTCCACGGAGCGGGCCTCGCGGGCGTCCACGAGGTTCACACGGCGCAGGAACTCGCGCAGGCCGATGACATAGGCCAGGGATGTGTCCTGGAAGATGACCACCGCATGGGTGGTCAGGGAGGGCAGCATGTTGCGCAGAGCCTGGGGGAGCACCACAAGCAGAAACACCTGGTGGGGGCGCATGCCGCTGGACGCGGCTGCCATGGTCTGCCCCCTGGGCACTGATTGGATGCCCGCGCGAATGATCTCCGCGAAGTAGGATGCCTCATATATGATGAAGGACAGGGTGGCGGCCAGGAACTCGTTGAGATTTGTTCCCGTAACCACGGGCATGAGAAAGTAGATCCAGAAGATCACCAGGATCAGGGGCAGCCCCCGGAAAAAGTGAATGTATGCGCTGGCCGGATAGTACAACCAGGCTCTGCCCGATACCCGGGCCGCCCCGAGCAGCATGCCCAGCAGTAGTCCGCCGGCGATGGCCAGGAACGCGAGCTGAAAGGTCAGGGTCAGGCCGCCAAGAATGAACGGCGCGTTGCGTGGGATGACGCTGAAGTCCATGTCAGCGCCCCCTGGAGATGAGGCCCGGGATGCGCAGCCGCCGCTCCACCACCCCCATGACGAGGATGATGCACCAGGCCAGGGCCAGGTAGGTGACGCTGGCCGCGGTGGTGGTCTCCAGGCCGTGCCAGGTGAAGGAATCGATATAATAGGCCGTGTGAGTCAGCTCCATGACTCCGATGGTCATGGCCAGGGCCGAATTCTTGAAGCAGGTGAGGAACTCGGTGGTGAAGGTGGGGAGGATCAGGCGGAAGGCGTAGGGGATGATCACCAGGCGGTAGGACTGCCAGGTGTCGAGCCCGCTGGCGTATGCCGCGCGGTACTGGTCCCTGGGGATGCTCAGGAAGCCGGAGCGGAACTGCTCGGCCACGCGGGAGGCCGTGTAGGTACCCAGTCCCACCACCCCGGCCCAGTATGCGTAATTGGGCACGTTGTCATAGAGCCACTCCTGCCCTGTTTTTGGCAGGAGCAGGGGGCCGGCGAAATACCAGAAAAACAGCTGTGCCAGAAAGGGCGTGTTGCGGAACAGCTGCACATACGCCCCTCCAAGGAGACGGGGCAGGCGCCTGGGCTGCGCGCGCATCACGCCGATGGTCACGCCGATGACCACGGCCAGGATCCAGGCCAGCAGGGACAGGTGGATGGTGGTCAGAATACCCTTGAGCAGCATCTCGCCGTAGGGCTCCTTCCACAGGACGCTCCAGTCGAAATCGTATTGCAACAGGCCCATGCTCGGCTCCGGGAAGAGGAGGAGGACAGAGGAAAGATACTGCTGGGGGAACCCTTTGTGAAAAGGGCTTCCCCCAGACCCCCTTCGAAATGATATGGAAGGGGGAGCGCGAAGGGGATATTCCATTATGGTTACCCCCTCGCGCAATCAGTTCTCATGCTTCTCCTAATCGGGGTAGCTCAAAGCCTTGAGCAGGGTCTTGTACTCCTCGCTCATGGGGAGGGGCACTTCGCCTTCAGGTCCGAACCACTTGTCGTAGATCTTCTGGAATCGGCCGTCCTTGATGGCCCGGATCAGGGCGGCGTTGATGAAGTCGCGCCACTCGCCCTGGTTTTCGGGAATAAGGATGCCGTATGGCTCATAGGTCAGGTATTCGCCCGCCAGCTTCCATTCCCCGGGGTTCTGGGCCTTGGCGATCATGCCGGCCAGGATGCTGGCGTCGGTGAAGTAGGCGTGGATCTTGCCCTGCTGCAGGCCCAGGAAGCCCTTGTTGTGCTCCTCGAACAGGACCTTTTCGCAGGGCGGGTTGATCAGGCCGTCCTTGATGGCCTTGTCGATGCCCTTGATGTTGGCGGTGGAGCCGCTACCCATGCCCACGCGTTTGCCGGCCAGGTCCGCGAAGGTCTTGATGTCGCTGTCCTTGGGCACCAGCAGGCGGGTGCCGGTGAGGAAGTAGGGCAGGCTGAAGTCGATGACCTCTTCCCGGGCCAGGGTGATGGTGGTGGAGCCGATGCCGATGTCGATGCTGCCGTTGGTGATGAGGGGGATGCGGGTCTTGGGGTTCATGGGTTTCTTGATCAGCTCGATCTTCTTGCCCAGTTTCTCCTCGAGGGCCTGGTGGAAGATGGCGCCGAGGTCCAGGCCGAAGCCGACCCATTCGCCCTTCCCATCCATGTAGCCGAAGGGCACCGAGCCTTCCCGGAAGCCCATTGTCACTTTGCCTGTCTTGTCGATCCTCTCGAGAATGTCCTCGGCCAGGGCGGATTGCGCCACCATGAGAACCAGCGCGCAAACCGCGAGACAACCGGTCAGCCACTTCAGATTGCGATGCATCGTGCGGTCTCCTTGTGAGTTGCGGTGCGATGTCGAATCAAAGCCCCCGTTTCAGTGTGATACGGAAAGCCGCTCCCTGCACGAGGTGAAGAATGGAGCAGGCGGCGGTTGTGCGTATGAAGGAGAAACATGCGGATAAAACCCTCCTCTGAAATAGGACTATTAAGAAAAGGGGTAATTCGGTCAAATTGATAGATACGATAAAACAGGCTGTGATCAATTTATGAGGATAATCGATTATCTTGACCTCAATAGGGGGGTGCCGAGGCGTTATGCAGCAGGGCGAGTATGCTTTTGATTCATGAATGAATCGGAATGAGCATTGAAAAATGAGAACTTTACAACCTTGGAAAAATATTCCCAGGATTAGCGCAAAACTTGTCAATAGAATGATTTTCAACTGCTTCGAGTTCAGGTATGAGAGGTTGAAATCGGCCCGCGCTCCACTTGATGGAGAGAATGAGAACTCTTCCGATGCGATATTGAATCAAGGTTCTGGGGTAAAAGCGGGAGAAAAGGGTGGTTTTCGATGCAATGTTGAATCGAGATCCCCGGCCTGAATTTGTAACATGATGATATTTTGAACTGTTTTCTCTTCGGCCCGGTACTTGCTCAATGTGCTGAAAACAAGAGAGTGGTTCAATGAATTATTCCGAACAAGTAATTGAAGATCGTGAGAAGTATGTTCCCAAGGCTGTCTCCAAGATTACGCCCTGCGTGGCCGCGAGCGCGAAAAACGCAACGGTCACGGACGTGGACGGTAACGACTGGATCGACTTTACCGGCGGCATTGCCGTTAACAATGTAGGGCACTGCCATCCAAAGGTGGTGGAAGCCATCCGCGAGCAGGCCGACAAGCTCCTGCACTCCTCCATCAACGTGGCCATGTACGAGTCTTACATCGAGGTGTGCAAACGCCTCTGTCAGATGACTCCGGGGAATTTCCCCAAACAGGCGGTGCTTCTCAACAGCGGCGCCGAGGCCGTGGAAAACGCCGTGAAGATCGCGCGCAGCGCCACCGGCCGCCCCGGCATCATCTGTTTCGAGAACGCCTTCCATGGCCGCACCCTGTTGACCATGAGCCTCACCAGCAAGGTCATGCCCTACAAGAAGGGCTACGGCCCGTTCGTACCGGACGTGTACCGCGCGGAGTACCCCTACTGCTATCGTTGCTCCCTGGGCCTGAAGCCCGAGAGCTGCGGCATGGCCTGTCTGGGGAGCGTGGAGCGCATTCTTGAGAACCACGTGGATCCCGAGAAGGTGGCGGCCGTGATCATCGAACCGGTCATAGGCGAGGGCGGGTTCATGGTGCCTCCAAAGGATTACATGCCCAAGCTCAAGGCCCTGTGCGAGAAATACGGCATCCTGTTCATTGCGGACGAGATCCAGAGTGGCTTCTGCCGCACCGGCACCCTCTACGCCATCGAGCAGTGGGGCGTGGAGCCTGACATCCTGACCACGGCCAAGAGCCTTGGCGGCGGCATGCCCCTCTCCGCGGTGGTGGCCAGGACCGAGCTCATGGACGCCTCCGTGGCGGGCGGCCTGGGTGGAACCTATGGCGGCAACCCCGTGTCCTGCGCCTCGGCCCTGGCGGTGATGGATGTTGTGGAAGAGGAGCATTTGTGTGAGAAATCGATTACGCTCGGTAATGTCCTGAGGGAGCGTCTCCAAGGGTTCTCCAAGCTCTTTTCCTGTATTGGCGATGTGCGCGGCCTCGGTGCCATGATGGCCTTCGAGCTGGTGGAAGACCGCGCAAGCAAGACCCCGTCCAAGAGCCTGACCGCTAAGCTGGTCGCATATTGCCACGAACAACGGCTGTTGCTGTTGACCTGCGGCCAATACGGCAATGTGGTGCGCCTGCTCATGCCCCTCACCATCACGGATGAGGAGCTCGAGCGCGGGCTGGGCATTTTGGAAAAGGGTCTGGAGACACTGTAATTCCAACAACAGGACAGGGAGTACAGAATGGAGACCTTTTTTTCCACCAACCCCGCCACAGACGAGATCATGGCCCATTACGCGGCCATGAGCGACGCCACCGCTGCGGAATACGTGGACCTGGCCGCGGAGGCACAGAAATCCTGGGCCGCCCGCTCCTTTGCCGAGCGGGGCGACTGCCTGCGCAAGGCCGGGGCCATTCTCCTGGACAGAAAGGACGAACTCGCCCGCCTGGCCGCAAGGGAGATGGGCAAACCCGTGGGCCAGGGGCGAGGCGAAGTGGCGAAATGTGCGGTTGTCTGCGATTATTACGCTGAAAATGCCGAGGCCTTCCTCACCCCCGAGTCGATGGACGCGCCTTCGGGGCGCGCCTACACCTCCTTCCACCCCCTGGGTGTGATCCTGCTGGTCATGCCCTGGAACTTCCCCTTCTGGCAGGTCTTCCGCATGGCCGTGCCCGTGCTCATGGCCGGCAACGCCGTGGTGCTCAAGCACGCCTCCAATGTGCAGGGGTGCGCCGCCGCCATTCAGGAAGTCCTCAACGATTGCGACCTGCCCCGAGGTTTGTTCGCCAACCTGCCCGTAACCGGCTCCCAGGTGGCCAAGGTGTTGGAGCACCCCGCGGTGCAGGGTGTGAGCCTCACGGGCAGCGAAGGCGCGGGGCGTGCCGTGGCCGCAAAGGCCGGGCAGATGCTGAAACGCTCCCTGCTGGAACTCGGCGGCTCCGACCCCTTCATCGTGCTCGAGGACGCGGACCTGGACAAGGCTGTTGCCGTGGGCGTGCAGTCCCGCTGTCAGAACACGGGGCAGAGCTGCATCGCGGCTAAGCGCTTCATTGTGATGGAGTCGGTGTATGACGCCTTTTTGCAGGCCCTGAAGAGTTCCATGTCGGCCCTGCAAATGGGCGACCCCCTGGAGGAGGGCATCGCTCTGGGCCCCCTGGCCCGTGTGGACCTGCGCGAGGAGCTGCACGCCCAGGTGAACGCCAGCGTTGGCGCCGGCGCCAGGCTGGTGCTCGGCGGCGAGGTTCCCCAGGGCAAGGGCGCCTTTTACCCCCCGACCATTCTTGCCGACGTGACCGAGGATCACCCCGCCTGGAGCGAGGAACTCTTCGGCCCGGTGGCCACGGTGATCCGCGCCCGTGACGTGGAACACGCCATCGCCATCGCCAACAGCAGCCCCTTCGGCCTGGGCGGATCGGTGTGGAGCAGGGATATAGCCAAGGCCGAGGCCGTGGCCGCAAGGGTGGAATCCGGCACCATGACCATAAACCGCATGGTGTCCAGCGATGCCCGCCTGCCTTTCGGCGGCATCAAGAACTCGGGATATGGCCGCGAACTCGGGCTCTACGGCATCCGGGAGTTCGTGAACGTGCAGACCGTGTGGATTGATGAGGAATAACCGGCCCGGATATCCGGACCGTGTTGATACAGTGTTCCGGGAGGGGAGCCCAGCTTGAAGGGCCCCCCTCAAGAACCAAATACAGACAGTAGTGACGCACACTCAAAAAATCTGGAGGATATGGGTCATGAAAATGCGTAAGGGATTTGTGTTGTTTGCAGTGACGGCCTTGTTGTTAGGTCTTTTCGCGGGCTCGGCCCTGGCGGCCGACACCCTCAAGGTGGGGATCCTTGGCCCCTTCAGTGGTTCTCTGGCCTTTAACGCAGGTGAGATGAAAAAGGGCATGGAGCTGGCCCTGGAGGAGATCAACGCGGCGGGCGGCGTGCAGGGCAAGCAGCTGGAGCTGGTGTACGGCGACACCGAGTGCAAGCCCGACAAGGGCCTGGCCGCGGTGAAAAAACTGGTTACCCAGGACGACGTGCTTGTTGTTGGCGGCGGTTACTGCTCCAGCGTGAACATCGCCACCAGCGAGTTCTGTCAATACGAGCAGACCCCGGCCGTTGTGGCCATCGCCATCAGCCCCACCATCACCGAGCGCGGTTATGACTATGTCTACCGCACCAGCCCCAACAGCCCCATGTTCCTGGAAGGCATCAACCAGTGGCTGGACAAGGTGAAGAAGCCCAAAAAGGTCGCCTTTTTCATGGAGAATTCGGACTACGGCCGCGACGGCGAAAAGATCTGGGAAGCCCAGTGTAAGAGTATCGGCGCCGAAGTGCTGGACAAGATGTACTTCGAGATCGGCGCCACCGACTTCACCACCCAGATCTCCAAGCTCAAGGAGCTGCAGCCCGACGTCACCTTCAACATCGCCTCCACCACCGAGGCCGCTCTGATCCAGAAGCAGGCCAAGGAGCTGGGCTTCGTGACCCAGTGGATCGGCGTTGGCGGCCAGTTCACCGAGGCCTACTTCGAGATGACCGGCCCTGTCAGCCAGTACGCCATGGGCAGCTCCCTGGAGCCCACCCTGAACATGAAGGACCCCGAGACCGCAGCCTTTGTTAAGGCCTACGAGAAGAAGTTCCCGGGCGAGCGCCCCGGCGTCTTCACCGGCCAGGGCTATGACAACCTGAAGACCATCGCCGACGCCATCAACCGCTCCACCAAGCTGGAAGGCGATCTGCAGGCCGACCGCGAGAAGGTTCGTGACGCTCTCAAGACCACGGACATCAAACTTACGCAGGGGCAGATCAAGTTCGACGAGACCGGCCAGGTGAACACCGTGGTGCCCAGCGTGGTGCAGGTGCAACTGGACGACTGCAAGCCCCATCTGAAGAAGATCTTCCCTCTGGAGCAGGCGACCGCCAAATATGCGGAGCCCCAGCCCTGGGACAAGCGCGAATGTAAATAGCCTGAACCATCGCCTCCGCCCGCCCCGGTGGGCGGAGGCCTTTGTCCGAGGTGTATTGCCGCGAGAAACACAACCCGGAAGTGCTTATGGAATCCCTTTTTTTGCAACAACTGTTGAACGGCCTGCTGATAGGCAGCATATACAGCCTCATCGCCATCGGCCTGACCATGATCTTCGGCGTGATGAAGATAAGCAACTTCGCGCATGGGGACTACTCCATGGTCGGCGCCTACAGCGCGGTGCTGGTTCTCTCCCTGCTTCCCGGATGGATGGGCTGGGTGGGCGCCATCCTGGCCGGGGCCTGCGTCGTGGGCCTGCTGGGCGTTATCACCGAACGGCTGATCTTCCGCCCCTTGATGACACGCTGGACAGACATCGACCAGATCATGGTCTCCATAGGTCTGTTCATTCTGCTTGAAAACGTGGCGCAGCTCGTGTTCGGCGCCACTCCGCGCATGCTGGGCGACCCCTTCGACGGCGCCACCGTGACCATGGGTCCGGTCTCCACCAGCATGCTCAGGATATTTTCCTTTCTCATGACCATAGTCACCATCGTGGGGCTGCAACTCTACCTGAACACGTCGCGCATGGGCGTGGCCATCAAGGCCACGAGCCAGAACCGCTTTGCGGCCCAGCTGATGGGCATCAACATCAACAAGGTCTACCAGCGCACCTTCGCCCTCGGCGCTGCCCTTGCCGGAGTGGGGGGCGTGTTCTACGGCGCGCTCTTCGCCATCTACCCCACCATGGGCGCCATGCCCACGCTCAAGGCCTTCACCGTCACCATCCTCGGCGGCATGGGCAGCATCAGGGGCGCCATCTTCGGCGGCCTGATCCTCGGCGTGGCCGAGACCCTGGGCGGCACCTACATGGCCATGGGATACAAGGACGCCATCGGCTTCGTCATCATCATCATGGTGCTTCTGATCAAACCCAGCGGCCTGTTCGGGCGCAAGGGGGCGGTATGATGCGGGCACCATCAAAGAAAACACTCCTCTGGGGCCTGCTGCTCCTCGTGCTCATCGTCCTGCCCCAGGTGGTCCACGACCGCTACCTGATGCACATCCTGGTGATGTCGGGAATATTCAGCATCCTGACCCTGAGCTGGAATCTGCTGGCCGGATACACCGGGCAACTCAACCTGGGGCACGCCGCTTTCTACGGTATCGGCGCCTACGCCAGCGCACTGCTGGCAATGAACTGGGGGCTCACCCCCTGGCTCGGACTGTTCGGCGGCGGTCTGGTGGCCGCGTTCTTCGGCTTCCTGCTCGGCTTCCCGGCCCTGCGGCTCTCCGGCCCCTACCTGGCCATCACCACCATCGGCTTTTCCGAGATCCTGCGCCTGGTGGCCATGAACTGGGTGGATCTCACCCGGGGCTCACTGGGACTCAGCGGCATCCCGCTGCTCACTCCCATCAAATTGGCAGGCATGAAGCTGCAATTCTACTACGAGAAGGACTATTACTATGTGGTGCTGCTGTCCGTTCTGCTCACGTTGTTCTGCGTGCGCCGCCTCACCCGCTCCTCCTTTGGTCTGACCCTGCAGTCCCTGCGTGACGACGAGACCGGCGCACAGAGCATCGGCATCAGTACCTCCAGCTACAAGCTGGCCGTGTTCACCATCAGCGCATTTTTCGCGGGTTTTGCCGGGGGATTGTTCGCCCACTTCAGCCGTCTGGTGAGCCCGGATACCCTGGCTTTGCACAACACCTTCGACATCCTTACCATGGCCATGGTGGGCGGCCTGGGAACTCTGTTCGGCCCCATCCTGGGCGCCGTGAGCATCACCTTCCTGTCCGAGGCCCTGCGCTATGTCGAGGACTTCATCCACTTCGACATCCGCCTGATCATCTACGGACTCCTGCTCATCCTCACCATCCTGTTCATGCGTGAAGGGCTGGTGGGCGTTATCAGGGATATTTGGACGCGGTACTCCCCCACGTCAAAAAGGGAGGATCAATAATGACCACGCTGCTCAGCACCGAGAACCTGACCAAGAATTTTGGCGGGCTCTGCGCGGTGAACGAAGTCAGTTTCAAGATACTTGAAGGCGAGATCGTCGGGCTCATCGGCCCCAACGGCGCCGGCAAAACCACCCTGATCAACCTCATCTCCGGGGCCTACCTCCCCACCAGGGGGAGCATCTCCTTCGGAGGGCGCGATATCACCAGAACTCGCGCCGCGGGTGTCAACGGCCTGGGCATTGCCCGGACCTTCCAGATAGTGCGCATCTTTCCCAAGCTCACGGTGCTGGAGAACGTCCTGGCCGCCCTGGTGGACCGCAGACGCAAGGGCCCCTGGTCCCTGGTCTGGGAGTCCCTGGTCACCCGCACCAGCTGCGTCACGGACAACAAGGAGACCTGCGCCCGGGCCGAGGAACTGCTCGAATCCATGGGCATCGCCCGCTTTCGCGACGAGCAGGCCGGCAACCTTCCCTACGCCCTGACCAAACGCCTGGAAATCGCTCGAGCTCTGGCCACCAAACCCAGGCTGCTGCTCCTGGACGAACCCTCCTGCGGCCTGAACCCCAGGGAGATGGACGACCAGATCGAGCTCATCAAGAGCATCAACAACCAGGGCATCACCATCATGATCATCGAGCACGTCATGAAGGTCATCATGGGCATCAGCAACAGGCTCGTGGTGCTGCAATACGGCGTGAAGATCGCGGAAGGCCCCCCGCAGGAGGTCTACAACGATCCCGCTGTGGTGGAAGCCTATCTGGGAGGTGAGGGCCATGCTGCGTATTGAGAACCTCAGTGTAAGCTACGGCAAGGCCATGGCCCTGCGCGATGTGAGTCTGGAGGTGGGCAAGGGCGAACTGGTGACCCTGCTGGGTTCCAACGGCGCGGGCAAGTCCACCCTGCTCAAGGCCATCTCCTGCGTGCAACCCTGCCGTGGGGGGCGGATCATCTTCCAGGGCGAGGACATCCATCACCTGCCCTCCCACGCTGTGGTGGAGCGCGGCATCGTGCACGTACCCGAGGGGCGCAACGTGTTTCCCGAACTCTCGGTGTCCGACAACCTGCGCATGGGCGCTTTCCTGCGTAACGACAAGGACGGCGTGAAACAGGACATGGACTTCGTGTTCGAACTCTTCCCCAGGCTCAAGGAGCGCCGCAAACAGACCGCGGGCACCATGTCCGGTGGCGAGGCCCAGATGCTGGCCATCGCAAGGGGGCTGCTCTCAGCGCCCAAGCTCCTCATGTTGGACGAACCCAGCCTGGGGCTCGCCCCAGTGGTGCGCAGCGCCATCTTCGAGGTCATTCTGCAGATCTACAAGGAAAAGGACATCACCATCCTTCTGGTGGAGCAGAACGCCTCCTGGGCATTGCAGGTGGCCACACGCGGGTATATTCTGGAAAACGGCGCCATCACCATCCAGGGCACGGGCCAGGAGCTGGCCAGCAACCCGGAAGTGCAACGCAGCTATTTGGGGTATTGAACGTGTTTTCGGAAGAGTGTTGCCGGGGGGAAATCTTTCTGTAGAAAGGTTTTCCCCCCGGACCCCCCTTCCAAAGACGTTTACTATTGAACGGCTACTTAGAGCGTTTATAAAAGTTTTTGAGGTGGGAGTCCGGGGGAGGAACTTTTTTCAAAAAGTTCCTTTCCCGTAAAATCCTCCTTGGAGCCAATCATGGAACATAGTGACGAGCAACGGCTCATAGAATTTACGCGGAAATTGATCAGCACCCCCAGCCTGAGCAAGGACGAGGCGGCCATCAGCGAGGTCATTGCCGAGGAGATGCGCTCTCTGGGGTATGACAAGGTCTGGACCGACGACCTGCACAATGTAGTGGGAGTGTTGGAAGGCGTTGAGCCCGGCCTCAGCCTGATGTTCAACGGCCACATCGATCACGCGGGAGTGGGGGGCATGGAAACGCCCTTCAGCGCCGACATCCGTGACGGCGAACCCTACGATTTCACCGGCGACGTGATCTACGGCCGGGGTGCCTGCGACATGAAGGCGGCGGTGGCGGCCATGGTTCATGCCGGGGGCGCTGTGCGCAAGGCGGGCCTCCCCCGCAAGGGGCGCGTCATCGTCACCTGCGTGGCCCGTGAGGAGATGGCCAGGGGCGAGGGCATCAAGGCCCTGCTGGACGCCGGCGTCACGGCGGACATGGCGGTGAGCGGCGAGGCCTCGGGCCTGGACGTCTACGTGGGGCACCGGGGCAAGTACGAGTGCAAGGTCACCACCAAGGGGCGCACCACCCACGGCGGCAATCCGGCGGACGGCATCAACGCCATCTTCAAGATGACCCGCTTTCTGCAGGCTTTACAGAGTGGTGAGTACACGTTGCCGGATCACGACTTTCTGGGCAGGGCCACGATCACGGCCCTGGACATCGAGGCCAGCCCCGGCGCCCTGACCCCCATCGTGCCGGACCTCTGCTCCGTGGTGGTGGATCGGCGCTTCCTCCCGGAGGAGAGTGAGGCGGACCTGCTGGCCGGGTTCCATGAGTTGTTCGCCCGGCTGCACGCCGAGGACCCGGAGTTCCAGGCCGAGGTGGAGACCCTGAAGTGGTTCCCGGCCATGTTCACCAGGCCGGAGGAGCCGGTGGTCCAGGCCATGCTCAGGGCAAGGGAAAAGGTCCTGGGCCGGAAGGGCGAGATCGGCGCCTGGTATTTCGGCGTGGACGGCACCTTTCTCAACGAGGCGGGCATCCCCACCGTGGGGCTGGGGCCGGGCAACGAGTACCTCGCGCACACCCCGAAGGATGTGGTGCCCGTGGCCCAGGTCATCGACGCCGCGAAAATTTACTCCGCCATCATCGCCGACCTCCACGGTTGATGGGTTTGCTCCCCCGGGCAAAGGGCCTCCCCAGGGCCCTTGCCCGGGAATTTCTGGTAGATTATGGACGTGTTTCTGAATTGGCAATGCGGCGGCCTAGGGCGTCGTCTTGTAGTCGGTGGTGCTTATGTCGGAAGCGTATAGGGCAAGCACTTGCCAGGGGATTTCTCATTGGATTAGCAAGTATTAAATACTACATTGTAAATCGTACTGTTGTCGAAGGTTTTGAAGTTCATCTTGTAAATAGTCTATTTGCTTAGCTAGTCGTGGATCTAGTTGAAGTTCGTTAATCGATTCCTCCATGCAATTGATAAAATGCAGCGCCATTTCACAATCTTTTTTTCCAAGTATAATAATGCTCCAAAATGCTGTACAAATATCCAGCCAGACTTGCTATAGTATGGTCCAACTCTATGCAATAAACTGTCAAACAGCAAATTTGCCTGAGCAAGCTGCTTCTTGTGGAAGAGCGTATATTCGCATTCTCCCAGGAGGAGGTAGATTTCATTATTTTCTGGAAAATATTTCTTTATAATTCCGGCCAATACATTAGCAACTTTGTATTGGTCATCTCGATACATTTGGTAAGCGTACTGTTCAAGGAAAATTTCAAGTATACGAATAAATTTCTTCCATGTTTTCCGTATCATAATACGCTCAAAATGCGATTTTTTGTTTGCGATTCGGTTACTCAATGCAGTCTGATTACGCCATGAATATCAAAGAAAATCTCGAAAGCATTCACGATGAGTGTTGGTGTTATAATTTTTCAAAGTACGTTAACTCTCTTGATATTAAATGTAATTGAAGAAAGAATTGTTATATAAATCTTCTTTTAAAGATCACAAACCCGCCTTCAGCTGTAAATTCTTTTATGAATTTGTGTATTTTCTTTAAAGAACAGTGGTCATTCCAGAAGACAAAATAATTATAAATATGAACAATATAAACGTCATCTTTTGTGATTATGGTTAACTTGTGAAAGGGGAATAACCAAAAATCCTTGTATTCCATGTAGTCAATGTGGCTTCGAGGAATGGAAACAGTGTTGCGTGTATACGCTAGGACGATTGCTTCACTGTCGTAGCGAAAATAGTGTACGGAATGTCGATTATATATAAATGTGAGTGTTAGGCAATACGCAGGCCAGGTAAGCATTAAAAATGCATAAGGAGTCTCTGTGATGCTCGCATATGTAACTACAATTACAAAAGGTATACATAAAATTGTCAATAATGTTATCACAAAATACTTAAAATATAACATCAATAACTCGGAAAAGACCGGCGTGGCGTGTGTCCTGAGTTACCCATAAATGAGATGAATGCGTTAATGCCTGATGCACTAGCACCACAAAAACCATTTCCCAACGGAAGCATCACACCTATTTCGTCTGTAACTCCTCTTATGCCAGGGCAAAAACACCTTATCCATCTTATAGACCACCAGCAAAGCCAAAGGCACTTCAATCCCGGAGCGTAGCAAGTAGATCTGGTCGCAGGCAAAAGAAAGGAGCGCACCATCAATGTTTCCAGGTTGCGTGAGCACTGACCATAGATAAATCTTTGCTACCACACTGCTTGCATACTTGGCAACGCGTTTTCCGGGTCGGGCGATTTTATATGCTCTTGTGGTGCCTTCCGAAAACTGAACAGTGAGCAACACGTAACCGAAAACCTGGAATGATGTTTTGCCCCCCGGCAAGGTGGCCCTTCAGCAACTTTGCCGGGAAAGTCCGTAATTAACTGAAATTATAAAAAAATTTTTCATCTACTTTTTTTAGTATACAATAGAGATGGTCATCCGCTCACTACCGAGACTGAGAACGAGCGAACATCAAACCAAGTGAGACAATGAGCGTGGATGTCGATCTATCGTCCGTGCTGGACGCCGTGAGTTACGCCATAGTGGTGGTGGACCTGGATTCCCGGGTCCTGTACCTGAACACACCGGCCAGGGCGTTCCTGCAGGACAGGGGGCGGGAGGTTGTTCACAGCATCGGCGGCCCCGCCGAAAGGATCCTCCCCCTGGCCACGCCGCAAATCCGCGAGGCCCTGAAGAGTGGCGAGTTCCACCAAGGCAGGGGGCGCATTGTGGCCAAGGGCAGCCAGCTGTTCTATGAGATCACCCCCTGGATGGTGGAGGGCGAGCTTGCGGGCGCGGTGGTCAGCCTGCAGCGGCCGGAGCGGTTCGAGGAACTGGCCTGCGACCTGGTGGCCTACCAGAACCTCGCCCGGCAGTTGCAGACCATTTTCCACTCCTCCAGCGACGGCATCTGGGTCACGGACGGCGACGGCACCATCCTGGACATCAACAAGGCCTCGGAGCGGCTCAACGGCATCAAGGCCTCGGATTTCACCGGCAAGAACATCAACGTGATGATCAAGCAGGGGCTCATTGACGACGCGGTGACCCTGCACGTGCTGAACACCAAGCGCCAGCACACCATCATCCAGCACATCAGCGAGACCAACAAGCAACTGCTGGTAACCGGCACCCCGGCCTTCAACGAGAAGGGCGAACTGTTCCTGGTGGTGGTCAACGAGCGCGACATCACGGACCTGAACATCCTTCGGGAGAACCTTGAGCAGGCGCGCAAGGCCCAGGAAAAGGTGCAGCAGGAGCTGGACGGCCTGACCATGCTGGAGTTCGAGCACGGCGGCGTGGTGGCCGAGTCCAAATCCATGCGCCGGGTGCTCATGACCTGCCTGAAGCTCTCCCAGCGCGAGGCCAGCACCTTCCTGCTGCTGGGGGAATCCGGCACCGGCAAGGGGCTGCTGGCCAAGTTCATCCACAAGAGCGGCCCACGCAAGACAAAGCCGTTCATCTCGGTGAACTGCGCCGCGCTCCCTGACCAGCTGTTCGAGGCCGAGCTGTTCGGTTATGAGAAGGGAGCCTTTACCGGCGCCCTGCAATCCGGCCGCATGGGGCTCATGGAACTGGCAGGGGAGGGCACCCTGTTTCTGGACGAGGTGGGCGAGGTCTCCCCGGCCGGACAGGCCAAGCTGCTGAAATGCATCGACGAGCGCGAATACCTGCCCCTGGGCGCAAGCAAACCCAAGCAGTTGCGCTGCAACATCATCGCCGCCACCAACAGCGACCTCGAGCAGATGGTCAAGGACAAGACCTTTCGCGAGGACCTTCTCTACCGGCTCAACACCTTCACCGTGTCCATCCCCCCCTTACGGGAGCGCAGGGAGGACCTCTTCGAGCTGGTGACGCAGTTGCTCAAGCAGTACAACATGCGCTACAGCGCGGACAAGCGCATCACTCCCCGCTTTCTGGACACCATGCAGGAGTACCCCTTCCCGGGCAACGTCCGCGAACTCAAGAGCATGATCCGCAAGGGCGTGGTCATGTGCGACGAGGCCGTGCTGGACGATTTTCTTTCCGAGATGCTGGGGAACAAGGTGCCGCACCAGGATGATACGGAGCCGGTGTCGCTCACCCGGGCCGTGGAGGCGGTGGAGCGGGATCTCCTGGTCAAGGCCAGGGCCACCTGCTCCGGCACCCGGGAGATGGCCGCCTACCTGGGTGTGAGCCAGCCCACCGTGGTGCGCAAGCTGCACAAGTACGGCATCAGATCTGATTAGGGCATTTCAAGCGTAGAATGCTCCAGACAGGGAGAGAAAGGACTGTAAGGCTTTTTGCGAGGAGGAAACAATCGGTTCTCCCCCTCGCGCTCACTTTTCCAAAACCTTTATATTCATGACTCCTTGGCCTTTGCCCGCTGAAACTCCACGTAGCGCTCCAGAACGAAGTTGATGCGGGACTGGTAGCCGTCTCCCTGGCTCTTGAAGTAGTCCAGCACGTCCGGGTTCAGCCGGATATGCACCGGAATTTTCTTTTTAGGGCGCACCATCTCCGTCTCAGCCCAACAGGCATCGTCCGTTTGCGCGTCACTGTGTTCCAGCTGTTGATTATGCATCGCATCTGGCCCTTTCATCTATCCTATTCCCTATCCTATTGATATTTTTTGGAGGGAGGCCGGGGGTAATCCTCTTTTCAACAAGGGCTCCCCCGGAGATCCTTTTCCCTTTCACTCCTTCCCCAATCTCCACTCCGAGGCCCGGACCCATCCGGACCAGAGCTGCGCGTAGGCGCCGTTATGGTTAATGAGCTCATCGTGGCTGCCGTGCTCCGTGATGTACCCCTTGTCAAGAACCAGGATCTGGTCCGCGGCACGGATGGTGGTGAGTTTGTGGGCCACCACTATCAGGGTTTTGTTCCGCACCAGGGAGGCCAGGGCTATTTGGAGCGCCCGCTCGTTGGTGGGGTCGATGGCGGCCGTGGCCTCGTCCAGCAACACGATGGGCGCGTTCTTGAGAATGGCCCGGGCAATGGAAACGCGTTGGCGCTCCCCGCCTGAGAGTGTGGCGCCCCCTTCTCCGATGCGGGTCTGGTACCCCTCGGGGAGGGCGCTGATGAATTCGTGCGCCTGGGCGGCTCGGGCCGCTGCTTCGATGTCGCTCAATGAGGCGTCGGGGCGCCCCAGGGCGATGTTGTCGTAAATGGTGCCGGCAAAGAGGTAGACGTCCTGGAAGACCACGGTGATGAGCTGGTTCAGCCGTTCAGAGGAGATGTCGCGGATGTCAGTTCCACCGATGGAGACGCTCCCTGCGGTTACATCCCAGAAACGGGGCAGGAGGTTGAGTATCGTGCTCTTGCCCGCGCCCGAGGGGCCGACAATGGCGGTCATGGTGCGCTCCGGCACGCTGAAGGAGAGGTCGGACAGGACTTGTGTGCCGTTCTCGTAGGAAAAATCCACGTTGTCAAAGGTGATGGAGAAACCATCGGGCTCGCGGGGTGCGCTCGTTTCCGGAAGGGGCTCGGTGGTCACGATGCGGTCGATGCGGGTGAGGGAGGCGTCCGCGGCTCGCGACAGTTCCATGACTTCCGCAAGCCCTGTGAGGGGGGAGTATATGGAAAAGACCAGGACCATGGCCGCGATGAATGTTCCCATGTCCGTAGCGCCCCCGGTGAACCGTGCCGAGGCCACGGTGATGACCAGAGGCACCCCGAGCATGAGCACGCCGCTGAATGAGACCATGGGGGCGCAAAGCTCCACCACCATCCTTATGGATAGGTCGCGGAACTCGGTGAGGGCGTCACGGAAGCTTTCTTCGCCCTTGGCCACGCGGTTGAAGGCGCGGATCACGGCGATGCCCTGGGCGTATTCGATCATGCGCGCCCCTGCCCGGGCCTGCATGTCCTGCCGCCGGATTCCGAGCATGGCCAGACGCCTGCTGGACCAGAAAAATATGGGCAGGGCCAGGGCGATGGCCACGAGCCCGGCCAGGGCCACCTGCCAATCGCGCCAGAACAGGAATGCGATCACGGCCAGGGGGAGTCCGAAAGCCTGGGCGATTCTCGGCAAGGCGTCGGACATGAAGCTCTCCAGCATTTGCATATCCGCGGTAAGCACGGTGACCGTGTCCCCCCGGTGGCGGGAGAGGTGAAATCCCATGGGCAGGCGGCTCAGCAGGTCCAGGATGCCGAGCCGCAGGTTTCCAGCCAGTGCGTAGCTGGATAGCCAGCTGTTGGTGACGGAAAGGAAGCCGAACATGATCTGCCCGGCCAGGGATAAGACCATGAGGCTGGTAACCTGCCAGACCCAGATTCTTTCGACGGGGCGGCCCGAGGAGAGTTCGGTCACCACCCATATCACGCAGCCGAACGCGCAGCCCAGGCAGATGGACTGCAGAAAGCGGAACAGGATCCCCAGGGCGACTTTTGTGCGCAGGGGGCCAGCCAGAGCCCACACGCGGCGCAGGCTGTCGATATCAGAGCGAATTTCATGAGTTATGACGGATGACATGATGTTGTCCTTATCAATTCAATGTGGATTCGTTTGTGCGTAGGTGGATGGTTTGGGCGCGGGTGTAGTCGTCCCACAGGCGCGCGTATACGCCGTGGCGGGATACGAGTTCGTGGTGCTGTCCGCTTTCCTGGACCCGCCCCTGATCAACCACGAGGATCTGATCCGCGTTGGTGATGGTGTGCAGGCGGTGGGCCACAACAATGAGCGTGCGCCCTTCGGTGAGGGCGCCGATGGCCTCCTGGATGGCTGTTTCGTTGTCCGGATCGGCAAAGGCCGTGGCCTCATCCAATACCACCACGGGGGCGTTCTTGAGGATGGCGCGGGCTATGGCGATACGCTGGCGCTCCCCTCCGGAAAGCACGCGCCCCTGATCGCCGAGCCGGGTGTCGTATCCCTGGGGCAGGGCCATGATGAACTCGTGGGCCCGGGCCGCCTTGGCCGCCGCCTGGACTTCGGCGTCCGTGGCATCGGGCTTGCCGAAGCGGATATTTGCCGCGATGGTGTCGGAGAACAGGAAGGTGCTTTGAAAGACAAAGGCCACCGTATCCATGAGCTGGTCAAGGCCGATATCGCGGATATCCACGCCCCCGATGGTGATGCTCCCCTGGCGCACGTCCCAGAAGCGGGGGATCAGGCTGGCGATGGTGCTCTTGCCCGCGCCCGAGGGCCCCACGAGCGCTGTGACCTGGCCTGCGCCGGCAACGAAGTCGACGTTGTGCAGCACGTCCCGGGCGTCGTAGCCAAAAGTGACGTTGTTGAACACGATGTCATGCCCCGAGAGGGTGACTTGGCGCCTGGTATCTGGTTGCGGGGGGGCGTTGAGCAGTTCGGACACCAGCATGGAACCCATGCTTATGTGGGCCAGGGTGTGGAACTGGTTGAACAATTTCAGGAGCGGCTGGCTGTAGTTGGAGCCGAGGATGACGAAGAGCAGCAGTGTGGGGATGTCCAGAGAGCCTTGGGCGAGCAGCGCCAGGCCCACGGGCAGGATGACCACGACGTTGGCCAGCACCAGGGTGTAGAACGCTCCACCCATGGGAATGAAGTCACGTGCCCACTTTGTCTCCACATCGCTGTAAGAGCGGACGGCTTCGCTGGTTTCGGCCAGGCTCTGCCCGGTGCGGTTGAATATCTTCACCACGGCCATTCCGTTCAGATACTCGACAATGGAGGCGTTCATGCGCTGGTTCGCGGCCTGATAGTCGCCGGCGCGTTTGCCACCCTTGGCCATTGCCCGTGTGAGCATGAAGAAGGAGAGGGGTGTCAGCAGAATCGCGGCCAGGGCCATGCGCCAGTCCATGGCAAAAAGCCAAGTGGATACGGCGAGCCAGGTGGCCAGCGAGCCGATGCTATCCGGCAGCCCATGGGCCACGATTGTTTCGAGGCGCTCGGGCTCATCAATGACGAATTTTCTGGCGTCGCCGCTGTGTCGGTTTGTGAAATACCCCAAGGGCAGCCGGGCCATGTGGCGCGCCAGGGCAAGGCGCAGGCGGCAGATGGCTTCGAAGGCCACCACATGGGACAGGCCCATGGCGATGCCCAGGCCCGCATACCCGGCAATGACCGCCAACGCGGCGGTGGTTGCGTGGAATAAGGCAAAATGCAAGTCCAGGGTCTGGGCCAGGGCGGCCTGGATCACCTTGTAAACGGCCAGCACAGGGTAGAGTTGGCAGGCGGTGGAAAAGGTGGCGAGGATAACGGCCATGGCAATTTTCAGACGTGATCCGGTGAAATAGGGCGTAATGAGACGCAGACTTGCCAGGTAGTCGGGATTATTGCCGGTTTTTCGCGAAGAAGTAACAGTCGTCTTGGAGTCGTATGCGTTGCTGGTGTCCATTTGTAGTGCTCACGGTTGAATAATTTTTGATAATGAAAATCATTCGCATAATATGCCATGTTTTGCAACCATGAGGACCCGTTGGGAAAAGGGGTTGGATACTCTAATTGGAGCATTTGGTGCTTGAAATACTTATTCAACGGCTGGCAGAGCCAGCCAACAAGCATTTCGCGGCCAGGGTTAGCTGGCGGATCCTTGTAGGGCATTTGAACTCTTTACGGCTAAATGCCTTAAATACGCTTGGTTATGTTGATGCCAGAGAGGGGCGCGGGGTAGGGGATAGGGGGGGTCGCAGAAAGACAGAAACATGAATCAGGAGGATCAGCCGAAGGATTTCAGCGTCGCCTGCCTCGCCCCTCGCTGTAAAGCTTGTAGGTGTTGCGTCCGGCGTCCTTGGCCCGGTACATGGCGATGTCCGCGTTCTTGAGCAGTGTGATGTGGTTGTCCGCGTCGGCCGGAAAGAAGGTCATGCCGATGGAGGCCCCGATCTCGACTCTTCCTGCGGTGATGTCAAAGCTGCGTGTCAGCTCGGAAATGATGTTTTTGGAGATCTTCTGGGAATCCAGCACCGGATCGCCCTGGAAGCTGTGCAGGACCACGGTGAATTCGTCCCCCCCCAGCCTGGCGACGAACCCGGCCTCCTTCACGCAGGCCAGCATGCGATGCGTGGCCTGGCGCAGGACTTCGTCCCCGGCGTCGTGCCCCATGGTGTCGTTCACCTCCTTGAACCTGTCCAGGTCCACGAACAGCAGCGCGATGATGGTGCCGGCGGCCCGCGCGTCCTCGCAGCGCTTGGCCAGCATTTCCTGGAACAGGACCCGGTTGGGCACCCCGGTGAGGGCGTCGTGCTTGGCGTTCTCAAGCTCGGTCTGCGCCTTCAGCTTGTCCTCGAGCATGAGTTCGAGCAGAAACTCCCGCCCCTCCTTTTGTACGATGATGCTGCCGATATGTTCCGCAAGGTCGGCCACCAGCTTGGGGTTTTTCGATTCGTCGGTGTATTGCAGCAGGGTGTCCACCATGGACGCATCCCCGCCGGCAATTAGCCCGACTATTCGAATTATGTTTTCGATATCCTTGACTGGAAAGTCTTGCTCCATGGTGTATCCTTGTTGAAGGAGATTCAATTCGTTTCAGTTGGACATCAAATGGAGGGTCGGGTTTCAATCGGATGCGGGCACAGTATTGTCCAATATCTGAATCCGTATCAACAGGCAATTGCGGAAGCTTGCCGGGAGCGGCGCACTTCGCGGGCAGGGACGGAGGACTTCCCGGCGGTTCAGCGCAGTGCGCGGGATGGGCGCATTGCGGGGAGGTACTCGAAGGCTATTCCCGGCAAGTTCCACACGATTGCGCCCGGTTGTCCTTGGCCTGGTAGAGGGCCTCGTCCACCCGCGAGATGAGCTCCTCCGGAGTTTCGTGGGGGCGGTACTGAGCCACGCCGATGCTGGCGGTGCAGCACTCCACGTATTCGAAGCGCCCTTCCGCGATGCGCTGGCGCAGTCGCTCCGCAACCGTGGCCGCCTGTCCGGCATTGCTTCCGGGCAACGGCACGAGGAACTCCTCGCCCCCCCCAACTCCCGGCGGTGACGGTCTGGCTGTCGATGTATGCCTTCTTGAGCAGGTACACGGGGAGCCGGACAAAACGGGCCAGTATCCTGTTCAGCAGCGGAAAAAGCAGGGTGAAGGGCAAAAGATCAACAGGGTGAAGATCAGGACAACTTCAAGGGCCTGGCTGTTTAGCGTGGCCTGTGGATGGCGGATTCGCCAGAATCCGACCATTTCGCCATCGGCCTGGAGCGGGCTGGCGAAGGTCAACACGGAGTGCCCCTGCCATTTGACCACTACCAGGAAAGGAGCGTCCATCATGGGTTCATCCAGGGGTGGCCGCATGGGATGAATCGGATGCCCCGCCCTGTTTCATGGAGATGACCGGTTCGACCAGGTCGTCGTAGGTCGCGATGCCGGGCATCCTTGCCGCTGGATGATTTCCAGGCCGGCACGGACCGGCCAGGGTCCGGGAGGCGAAGATCTCGTTGCCCCGCGAGGTCTGGTGCTGTGTGGTGGGGTCCCTGGGCGAGAGTTCGATCTGCTGAAGCGCGTCTTTGCGTCGCTGGACCTCGTGAACAGCAATAAAAGAACCGAACAGCAGAACCGTGCCCGCCATGATCAGCCCGGTGGTGATGATGCGGCTGCGTAGTGACTTGTTGCCGAACACCGATACTGCGTACCTGCGGCTGTTCGATTGCGGCTGAAATCCGGGAGTGATGGTTCTATCAGCCCGGCCGGTTCTACGGCGTCATGGTCATGAGCAGATTGGGGCGGCCGTTGGTTATCCGCATCATAACGAGCTGCTTGTTCAAGGGATCGCCGTCGGCGTTGAACGCAATGGTACCTGTGACGCCCTCGAAATCCTTTGTGGCGGCCAGGGCATCGCGGATGGCTTTCGGGGAGGCATCCTCGGCCCGCTCAATGGCGTCGAAGAGCAGCATGGCTGCGTCATAGGAAATGGCGGCAAAGTCAGTGACATCATGGGCTTTTTTGTATCGACTGATGAAGTCGCGGCTTTTCGGTGTGTCCAGGTTCTTGTTCCAGTGAGCTGCGTAATACCCCTCCTTGAGGTCCTGGCCGCCGTTGACGTAAAACTCGCGGTAGGGCCAGCCGTCCCCTCCGAGCAGCTTTGCCCGCAGTCCCATTTTCTGTGCCTGTATGACCACGTAACCGCTCTCCGCGTGACCGGGTATGAGCAACACGTCGGGGTCCAGCCCCAGTATTCTGGTCAGCAGTTCCTGATAGTCCTTGCGGTCGGAGTTGTAGTTCACGGTGTCCAGAACATTGCCCCCCAGCGCGGTGAAGGCCTCGGCAAAGGAGGCGGCCAGCCCCATGCTATAGTCGCTGGTAATGTTCTGCATGATCACGGCCGTCACGCCCTTGAGCTGCTCGTGAGCAAAGCTGGCCAGGATCCGCCCCTGGTAGGTGTCGTCGAAACAGGCCCGGAAAATGAAGTCCCCGACCTTGGTGATCTTCGGATTGGTGGAGTCGGGGGTGAGCATGGGGATCTGCCTCTTCTGGAGATAGGGGGCAATGGCCAGGGAATGAGAGCTCCATGAGGCGCCGATGACCGCCACAGCGCCGTCCGTCACGGCCTGTTTCGCGGCCTGACGGCTTTGTATGGGGGTGCTGTGATTGTCGTACTCCATAAGCTGGATCTTCCTGCCATCGGAGCCGACCTTGGCGTTCACCTCGTCCACGGCGAAGCGCACGGCTTCGAACAGCTCCAGATTTTCCTGCGCGGCCTCACCGGACTTCGCGTAGATGGCCGCTACCTTTACCGTCTCCTGCGCCATGGCCGGGGCGTTGCACAGGCAGAACAAGGCCAGCAAGCATGTTGGAATCAAGGAATATTTGCTCATGGCGACTACCTTTTCAAATCTTGTTCATCTGTGAACAGTTCTTGTGTGGACAGTGCATCCCTGAAACCTGCAGGCAGGGGATTGTTCCGCCGATATGGTCAGAATCCGCAACATGTATGCCCCATGCAAACGTCAGTCTGGTGGATATTGCCGGAGAGGCGGGATTCTCTTCCCACAGGTGGCGGCGTTCTGTCACCAAGGGGCGTGAAACTGCCTTTTCCCCACAAGTATGGGAACGCCGGAGCTCAATGCATACAGTCTGGAGGGGATATGGGGTGGAAGTGTTCATGAGCTCGACCTGGCACGTCCGGGTTTGGGGACACTACACTTCTGTACAGACGGAGGCAAGAGACCACGCGGGCGGTGGGGGGGAGAACAAATAGAGGAAGTTCACGTTGCTGGGACTTCCTGTTCCGTGCATGCCACCCGAAGGCTGATACATGTTCCGTGTTTCGACGAGCACCAGGCCTTTAAAAAGCAATCATAAAGGTATTTCAAGAGGATCATACTCCGGCAATATCGTGCCCCCCACATAGAGTTCAGCCAAGTCTGGGTGCGCTTTTATTGCTGAGAACGCAAAATGTTTAACATTTTGTAGCGCGAAGGCATTAGGACAGGCCCGCCAAAGTCGGGTCCTGGCGGCGAAGCCGCCGGAGCGCGGTGTCAATTCTTTTGCGCTCCGGGTAATAGGTCCCCGCGTCGTGTTTGTGGATTCTTTTCCTGTTATGCAGGTCAGGGGCTCCTGCTCCACCATTCCGAGCAGGAGCCGATTCACCCGGAGTTGCTCCGGCCGAACATCCGCGTGCATGGTCACAGTATTGTCAGATATCGGGAAATGCATCAAACGCAATTTTCGTCCCGTTTCGAGGGGCCCGTCCATGTCACTCGCTCTTGACTAACGGTTCAGTGGCGTTTAGTTCATAACTAAACATTAATGCCGATGCGGAACACCGAAAAGCGGGGATGTAGCGCGGTCGAGGCTCTGGCGCATGTTCATGCGGTTTAGGCCCGGCTCTTTAACAACCATTTCGCAGCCCAAACGGAGGACTGCCCGTGGTGAAGAATCCTCTTACCCGAACGCTGAACGCCGTGGCCGAGGCCCTTTTTGCCAACGCCGATCTGCTCACCGAACTGGACGAGGCCATTGGCGACGGGGACCACGGCATAAACATGCGCCGCGGTCTCAAGGCGGTGATCAATCAGCAGAAGAAGAACGAGGATTTATTCATTTCCAAGGCCCTGCAGAACGTGGGCACGACCCTGGTAATGAACATCGGCGGCGCTTCCGGCCCCTTGTACGGCTCCCTGTGCATCGGAATGGGCAAGGCCGCGGAGTTTTCCGCACTGGACATGCCCACCCTGTCCAAGATCGTGGGCAAGGGAGTGGCCGAGGTCAAGAAACGGGGCAAGTCCGACGTTGGTGAAAAAACCATGCTGGACGTCCTGGTGCCGGTGGCCGAGGCCTTGCAGGGCGCCGTGGACCGCGAGGCCAGCGTGAAGGAGACCATTTCGCGGGTCTGCACGGCGGCGGACATAGGACTGGCTTCCACCCGTGACATGCCGGCCAGCAAGGGCCGCGCGGCATTCATGGGAGAGCGCTCCGTGGGGCATCTTGACCCCGGGGCCAAGTCGAGTCATTTGATTGTGCACGCTATTTGCGATTGCATAAAGGATATCGTGTCGGAGACGCACACCGAGGAGAAATCCAAGGCGTGCGTGGGAATTGTGATTGTTTCACATTCGGATCTTATCGCCAAAGGCACCATGGATATGGTACGACAGATGGCTGGTGATGAAGTGCCCCTTGCCTGGTGCGGAGGAAATCCGGATCGCGAGCGCGGCCTGGGAACCGATGTCGCGGCCATCAAGCGGGCCATCGAGGCGGTCTGGAATCCCTCGGGCGTGGCCATTCTCGTGGACCTGGGCGGCGCGGAAACCAACAGCGAGATGGCCATAGAGATGTTGCCCGAGGCCTGGCGCCCGAAGGTGCTCATTTGCAACGCCCCCATAGTGGAAGGAGCGGTCATGGCCGCGACGGAATCCGCCGGCGGGGGGTCCCTGGCACAGGTTCGCGCCACAGCCGAAGACATGGACTGGTTGTAATCAGACGATGAACAGTCGTCTCAACATATATGGATTCGTGCAATGGATGATTTGGAAAAGACCATACGACTTGAATCGGTGACCGGACAGAGCAAGGAGGAGCTTGTCGCCGAATACAAGCGGGTCCTCCAGGAGCTGATCAACAGGCGCCCCTCCGGAACACGCCTGAAGATCGCCAAGGCGCTGGACAGGAACAAGAGCTTTGTGTCGCAGATAACCAACCCCGCCTATACTGTTCCTGTTCCGGCCAAACACCTGAACACCATCTTCGAGCTTTGCCGTTTTTCCATAAAGGAGCGGGAAACGTTTCTGCAGGCCTATACCGCGGCGCACCCGAACTACAAGTTCACCTACGACGTGCCGGAGCAGTCCCAGGTCGAGCGCCGCAAGCTTGTGCTGAACATTCCGGTACTGGACGACCCTGAAAAGCAGAGCCGATTGGAAGAGATGATCAAAGAGTACGCCCGCCAGCTGTTCACCCTGGTTTGATCCCGATCTACATCCCCCAGCGCAGGGCCGCCGTATGCACGGGAGCGTCCCACAAGGACAGCAGCTCCTGGTCCATGCGGCAGAGGGTGATGGAACATCCGGCCATTCCCAGCGTGGTCGCGTAATTCCCGACCAGGGAACGCACGACTTCCAATCCCTTGTCGCGGCATACGGTTTCCGCCTCGTGCAGGATCACCCCCAGTTCCAAAAGGGGGGAGCCGCCGGTTCCGTTGACGAGAAGGAGAACCTGTTCCCTGGGGAGAAGCTCGAGATCGGCGGAGATTTCCCCGATCATCATGAAGGCCAGTTCCGAGGCGGATGCATAGGGTATCTGCGTGCGCCCCCGTTCCCCGTGCAGCCCGATGCCGTACTCCAGCAATCCATGCTCCAAATGATAGGCGGGGCGGTCGCTGCCCGGCATGACGCAGCCGGAAAGAGCCACTGATTTGGTGCGCGTGGCGCGGTTCACGCGCTCTCCAAGAAGTTTGCACGAACCCAGGTCGAATCCCGCCTGCGCCGCGGCGCCCACCATTTTCTGCACCAGAATCGTCCCCGCCATGCCCCTTCGTTCTTCCGTCCCCTTGCCCGGGGCCGTGGCCTCGTCTGCAATGAGCACGGTTTCCACGGGTTGTTCCAGCATCTCCCCGGCCATGTCGAAGTTCATGATGTCGCCGGAGTAGTTTTTTACCAGAAAAAGCACGCCCGCGCCCCCATCCACCGCGTGGGTGGCGGCCATGATCTGGTCCGGGGTGGGGGATGTGAAGATCTCTCCGGGGCATGCCGCGTCCAGCATGCCGCGTCCCACAAAGCCGATGTGCAGGGGTTCGTGCCCCGAGCCGCCGCCGGAAATCAGGGCCACCTTGCCGGGCACCGGAGCGTCTCCGCGAACAAGAAAACGAGGAGTTTCGTGAAGTGTGAGGATGTGCCGGTGTGCGGCCACATAGCCGCGCAAACCTTCCAGGACAAGATTCTCAGGGTCGTTCATGAAAGCGGGCACACTAACCTCGTCCTGATCAGGGGTAGGAAGTTGGGAACAGGCTGATCGGTTATCGCGAGCGGCTTTGTTGTCCAATATCTGGCACCACGTTTCCTTCTGTTTATCCTAGAGGTTCAATTGAGGCAACTGCGCGCATTCGAATGGTTGCTGGAATAATGCGGGATAAACCGATTGCACCTGCAGCGTGTTCCGCTTCCACCAGTTGTCTCAACGCGGAAGGGAATATTATGCTATTTATCGTAATAGTTGGAATATTAGGGAGATATTCATCGAATGGGCCAATCGGCGCGCTAGTGAAATCAATGAGTTGAAGAAGGAGGTTCTATGGGGTTGCAAGAAAACCCATGGAGAGGGGTTTACTCAAAGTTTAGTTTAGTTTAGTTTACCGACCAACTAAATCCCCTGAAGGGAAGAGAGTGGAAATGGCCGCAGCAGCACTGTCCCAGCAACCCCCCAATGAAGCACGGAGGCGTGTAATGGCTAAATTTACCAGTAGGTTATTGGCAGCTCTCCTTATCACCTCGCTGTCGTTTGGCATCGCCCAGGCAAGTGAAAAGTCCATCACCGTGGGCTGGGCGGCTTGGGACCCGGCCAACGCGCTGATGGAACTCGCAAAGGATTTCACTGCGGAAACCGGCATCGAGGTACGCGGCGAGTTCATTCCCTGGCCTTCGTTCCAGGAGCGGGTTTTCACCGAGCTCAACGCCAAGGGCGAGACCTTTGACGTGCTTATCGGCGACTCCCAGTGGTTGGGCGCCGGAGCCACATACGGCCATTATGTGGAGCTCACGGACTTCTTCAAGGAAAACGGCATAGACCTGGAAAAGGATTTCGCCCCCGGCCCTGTGTACTCCTACTCCACTTGGCCCAAGGGCTCGAAGAAATACTGGGCCCTGCCCTGCGAGGGTGACGCTGTGGGCTGGACCTACCGCAAGGACTGGTTCGAGAAACCCGAGCTGCGCAAGGAATTCAAGGAAAAGTACGGCTACGAGCTGGACGTTCCCAAGGATTGGAACCAGCTGCGCGATATCGGCGAATTCTTCCAGGGGCGCGAGATCGACGGTATCAAGGTCTACGGTGCGGCCCTGTACAGCAAGCGCGCGGGAGACGGCATCACCATGGGTATCACCAGCGCCCTGTATCCCTGGGGCGTGCTCTATGAGAACCCGGACAAGCCCTACGACCTGGAAGGCTATTTCAACAGCCCGGACGCTGTGGATGCGTTGAATTTCTACAAGGATTTCTTTGACAAGGCCACTCCCAGCGGATGGGGCGACGCCTACATGCAGGAGGACCTGGATGCCTACACCACCGGGCAGGTGGCCATGGCCATGAACTTCTTCGCCTTTTTCCCGGGCATCAGCAAGGACCCCCGTGTCGGCAAGGTGACCGGCTATTTCGCCAACCCCCCCATGAAGACCAAGGGCGCCACCCTGGGCGGTCAGGGCATGTCCGTGGTGGCCTACTCCAAGAAGCAGGACATGGCCAAGGAGTTCCTGAAGTGGTTCGCGCGTGAGGACGTGCAGAAGAAGTGGTGGGCTCTGGGTGGCTACTCCTGCCACAACGCCGTGCTCGATGATCCCAATTTCGAGAGCACCGCTCCCTACGCCAAGGGCTTCAAGGATTCCATGCTCATCGTCAAGGATTTCTGGCAGGAACCCACCTACGCCGAGCTGCTGGACGCCTCGCAGCGTGAATTCCACAAGTTCCTGGTGGCCGGGGACGTCTCCGCCAAGGAGGCCCTGGACAATATCGTGAAGGAATGGCGTCAGGTTTTCGAGGACGACGGCAAGTATTGATCCCCGGACGCGGTTCGAGCACCAACGCGGCGCCGCCCGCAGTCATGCGGCGCCGCGTCAACCACCAACGTGAACAGGTGAAATGCAATGTCTGGGGAACACGTATCATCCGGAGCCGCACCCGCGAGAGGCGCTTCCGTGGGGCTGTCCGACAGGGCCATCAAGTGGCTGTTCATCGGGCCCACCATTTTTCTGCTTCTGGCAATCAACATCTTTCCACTGCTGTGGACGGTCTACCTCAGCTTTACCAACTACCGCGCGAACCAACCCGGGCGGGTGGTCAAATGGATCGGCACGAGCAACTACACACGGCTGTTCGAGTCCGACGACATCTGGATCTACATGCAGAAGACCGCCAGCTTCGTGTGCTGGTCCATAGGACTGGAAGTCCTTCTGGGGTTCGGCCTGGCCCTGCTTCTACACCGCAAGTTCAAGGGGCACTCCACCCTCACCACCCTGATTCTGCTGCCCATGATGCTCTCTCCGGCTCTCGTGGGTCTGTTCTGGCGTTATCTGCTGGAGCCGCA
Source organism: Desulfovibrionaceae bacterium (assembly GCA_963674665.2). Classification (GTDB taxonomy): domain Bacteria; phylum Desulfobacterota; class Desulfovibrionia; order Desulfovibrionales; family Desulfovibrionaceae. The sequence continues at coordinate 809,526 of CAXXPL010000009.1, forward strand.
GATGGGTATTTTCAACTATATAGTCAATGCCGTTGGTAATTTCGGCGAATTCAGCATGCTTTCGGATCCGAACCTGGCGCCCTGGTCCATCATCATGGTGGATGTCTGGATGTGGACGCCCTACATCATGCTGCTCTGCCTGGCCGGACTGCGTTCGGTTCCCGAGTACCTCTACGAAGCGGCGGAAGTGGACCGTGCCTCCAAGCTGCAACAGTTCTGGCGGATCACCCTGCCCATGGTCATTCCGTTCCTGATGCTGGCCGTGCTCTTCCGGGCCATCGAGAACTTCAAGATGTTCGACATGGTGTTCGAACTCACCAGTGGAGGGCCGGGCACAGCCACGGAGCTTGCGTCCCTGGCCTTGAAACGCGAGGCCTTCGAGAAGTGGCGCACAGGCTATGCATCGGCTTTGGCGGTCATTCTGTTTCTCGTGGTCCTGGGCGCTTCCAATGTCTATGTGAAATTTCTCAATAAATTCAAAGGAGGGGCCTCGTCATGAGTGTGGCTGCTTCCAAAAAGACAATGCGCCGGCCCACTGAAGCCTCCCCGGCGAGCAAGCGTTTTGCCGGTGTCATCGTGACCGTGTACGCCCTGATCACCCTGCTGCCGGTGGTGTGGATCATCTGCACCTCGTTCAAGGACGTTACGGAAGCCGTGGCCTACCCCCCGGTGGTGGCCTTCACCCCGTCCCTTGAGGGCTACGTCAACGTATTCACCACCCGTACGCGTGTGACCGAGGAGTACATGAATTCCCTCCCCGAGCCTGAGACCTGGTACGACAGGTTGGTTCGGGACCGGAACATGGTCATAGCCGGGCCTTCGCCCTTTATCGGCAGGTACCTGAACTCGTTGGTCATTGGTTTCGGTTCCACGTTTCTGGCCATTGTGCTGGGCACCATGAGCGCCTACGCGTTTTCCAGGTTCAAGGTTCCGGCCAAGGACGACCTGTTGTTCTTCATCCTCTCCACCAGAATGATGCCGCCCATCGCCGTGGCCGTGCCCCTGTTCCTCATGTACCGCGAGCTGGGGCTTTTCGACACCTCCCTGGGCATGATCATGCTGTACACCGCGGTGAACATCAGCCTCTCGGTCTGGCTGCTCAAGGGCTTCATCGACGAGATTCCCCGGCAGTATGAGGAGGCCGCCATGATCGACGGCTACACGCGATTCCAGGCCTTTCGCAAGGTGGTGCTGCCTCAGGCGGCCACGGGTATCGCGGCCACCGCCATCTTCTGCCTGATCCTGGCCTGGAACGAGTATGCCTTTGCCCTGCTGCTCACCAGCCGCAACGCGCAGACAGCGCCCCCCTTCATCCCGAACATCATCGGGGAGGGAGGTCTGGACTGGGCGGCGGTTGCGGCGGGTACGGTCCTGTTCCTTCTGCCGGTGATGATTTCCACCCTGCTTCTACGCAAGCATCTGCTGCGGGGCATTACCTTTGGAGCCGTGCGCCAATGAACAAAGATACCAAGACCAAATCCAGGCTTCGAAGGCTGTTGCGGCGTGGCCCCTGGGAGAACACCGCCACTGCTCTCATCGCCCTGGGCATTGTGATGCTCATGCAGCCTCTTTCCAAATGGGCCTATTCCAATGGTTTTGCGGTACTGCTCATCGGAACCATCGGCTTCACCATAGTCTCCCACTTTCCAGAGGACTGATTTATGGCGGAAATACGTCTCGAAAACATATGCAAGCGCTTTGATGATTTCGTGGCCGTGGACAACTCCAACCTGGTCATCGAGGATGGTCATTTCTTTGTTTTGCTGGGCTCCTCGGGCTGTGGCAAGACAACCACCCTGCGCATGATCGCGGGGCTCGAAATCCCCGACTCGGGCAGGTTGCTGCTGGATCGAGAGGATGTGACGCACATGCGGGCGGCGCACAGGGACATCGCCTTTGTCTTTCAGATGTTCGCCCTGTACCCCCACATGAATGTGCGCGAGAACCTCGCGTTTCCGCTCAAGACACGGCGCAAACCCAGGGCCGAGATCAAGAGGCGGGTTCAGGAGGTGGCCGAATTGCTACGCATCGAGCACCTGCTGCATCGGCGCGTGCAGGGGCTTGCCGGAGGCGATCGCCAGCGAGTGGCACTGGGGCGGGCCATCATCCGGCGCCCCAAGGCCTTTCTCATGGACGAACCCCTGGGCACCCTGGACGCGGAGTTCCGCGAGCTCATGCGCGAGGAACTCAAGGCCCTTCACGACCGCATCAACGCCACCACCATCTATGTCACGCACGACCAGATCGAGGCCATGGCCATGGGCGACATGATTTCTGTCATGAGCCAGGGAAAGGTCCTGCAGACCGCCGCGCCCATGGAAATATACCGGAGGCCCAACTGCATGTTCGTGGCCGGTTTCATCGGCAGCCCCCCGATCAATTTCCTGCCCATCAACGGCGAGATCCAGCCGGGGCGCGACGAGGTCAAGATCAACGGCACACCGGTGAAAGTGCCCCGTATGATCGAGGGGCTGGAGAGCGGCAAGGGGATTCTTGGCGCCAGGCCCGAGCACATTGCCATTACCGGGGAAAGCGGTTTGCCCGGAACGGTGTACGGCGTGGAGTACATGGGCGCGCGGCAGCTCGTCACCGTTGACACCAATGTGGGGCGTGTGCGGGTCATCGCTCCGGAGTCCCTGCCCGTGAGCATTAACGACAATGTGGGGCTCACATTTCAGACGGAATCCATGATCGTGTTCGACGGACAGAGCGAACGCGCCCTGGACAGTGACCTCATGAGGGAGAACGACAATGGCTGAAGTTGTCCTGGACGGCATTACCAAACGCTTTGGTGAACAGACGGCTGTGGACGAACTCGGTCTGACCATCGGAGACGGCGAGCTGCTTGTGCTTCTGGGGCCAACCGGAGCCGGGAAAACCACCACCTTGCGCCTGGTTTCGGGCCTGGAAAAACCGGATAAGGGGCGGATCCTGATCCAGGGGCGCGACGTGACCCGGGCATCCCCGGCGGAGCGCGACGTGGCCATGGTTTTCCAGGAATACTCCCTGTACCCGCATTACACGGTGTACGACAATCTGGCCTTCCCCCTGCGCTCCCCCTTGCGCAAAATGGACAAGAAGCGGATCGACGCCAAGGTGCGTGAGGTCGCGGCCCTGCTGCGCATCGAGAACAAGCTCGGGAACCGGGGCACGGCACTCTCCGGAGGCGAGATGCAGCGTGTGGCCATTGGCCGCGCCCTGGTGCGCAACCCCGCGATATTCCTCATGGATGAGCCGTTGTCCTCCCTGGACGCAAAGCTGCGCAACGATCTGCGTGTGGAGCTGAAACGGATTCAGATCAGCATGGGCGCCACTATTCTGTATGTGACCCACGATCAGATCGAAGCCTTGACCCTGGCCGACCGAATCGGCGTGTTCTCCGAAGGAAAACTCCTGCAGTTGGGCACGCCCCAGGAAATCTACAAACGCCCCATCGACACATATGTGGCCTGCCGTCTTGGATCCCCGGGCATAAACTTCCTGCCAATGGGCGCTCTGGGCGTGGAGAACGGCCCGCAGGGAGCGGTCTCCTTCGGCATTCGGCCGGAAAACATCGACCTGGATGGCCAGGGAATCCCCACCACTGTCAGGACGGTGGAGCACCTGGGGTCCGAGACTATCGTGCAACTGAAGATCGACGGTCAGGAGATAGCGGCGCTGGCGCCTCCTGGAAGGACATTTCACAAGGGCCAGCAACTGGGTCTTTCGCTCAGGCCCGACTCGGTCCTGTTTTTCGATGCAAACGGGCGGCGGTTGTAACGTCGGCCCTCTCTGGCTGATGCCGCGACACGGTCGCCGCTTGTGACAACACAATTACTGCCGCGGGGGTAAGAACATGAATCGCACAAAAAAAATCATCAATGATCCGAAGAAGGTTGTGCCGGAACTCATAGAGGGCCTGGTGGCGGCCAGCCATGGAAAGCTGCGCAAGGTGGACGGCTGCAACGTGGTGGTCAAGAGCGCCATGCCCAAGGGGAAAGTGGGTATCCTCGTTGGCGGCGGAAGCGGGCATGAACCTGTTTCCGGTGGCTTCATCGGCAACAACCTGGCGGACGGCGCGGCCTGCGGCAATGTCTTTGCCTCGCCATCCCCTGACGTGATCCTCGATGCCATCAAGGCGTTGGATACCGGCGCCGGAGTGCTCAACCTGGTGCTGAACTATGCGGGCGACAACATGAATTTCGAAATCGCCTCGGAAATGGCCGAGGACGAGGGCATCACCACGCGCTCCGTGCAGGTGTGGGACGATGTGGCCTCGGCGCCCCTGGATCGCATTGACGACCGCCGGGGAATAGCCGGCTACGTCTTTGCCATCAAGATCGTGGGCGGGGTCAGCGCCCAGAACAACGATCTGGATGAAATCGAGCGCCTGGCCATCAAGGCCAGGGACAATATCCGTTCCATGGGTGTGGCCGTGTCCGCGGGGTCCATCCCGGAAACCGGAGCCCCCACCTTTGAACTGGCGGATGATGAAATCGAGATAGGCATGGGCATCCACGGCGAGCCGGGAGTGTTGCGGAAAAAGATCCTGCCCGCAGATGAGCTTGTGAGCGAAATGATGGACACCATCCTCTCGGATCTGCCCTTCGCGCCGGGAGACAAGGTGTGTCTGCTGGTGAACAATCTGGGCGGCTCCACCACGATGGAGCTGTTGATCATCAACCGCAAGGTTCGGGCCATCCTGGCGGAGAAGGGGATAGAGGTTCACGACACCATGCTGGGGGCGTATTGCACCTCCCTGGAAATGGCCGGGTTCTCCATCAGCCTGCTGCGGTTGGATGACGAACTGCGCAAATACTATGACCTGCCGGCCGATTCCGCCGCATGGACCAAGAGGTGACAACAATGACGCGAGCACATCTTACCCTCCCTGAAACCAAGGAGATGTTCCTGTACCTGTCCGAGAAGATGATCGACAGCAAGGATCTCCTGACCCAGGCTGACAGGATGATCGGGGATGGGGACCACGGCATCGGCATGGCCAACGGGTTCGAGGCGGTGCGGGACAAGTTGTCGGAAAAGGAGTTCGAGACCCTGGCCGAGTTGATGAAGACCGTGGGCATGGCCCTGATGAGTTCCATAGGTGGGGCTTCGGGAGCCATTTTCGGCAGTCTGTACCAAGGGGCGGCAAGGGGCATGGGAGACGCCACGGTGTTCGACGCCGAGACCCTGTCCACGCTCCTGAGCCACGGACTGGAGGCAGTCAAGAAACGGGGCAAGGCAAAACCCGGGGACAAGACCATGGTGGATGCCCTGGAGCCGGCGGCCGTTGTCTCCACCGACCATCGGGAAGCGCCCCTGCATGTGGCGCTGCTGGCGGTCAGGGAAGCGGCCCAGGGGGGAGTGGAGCGAACCAAGGACATGACCGCCACCATGGGGAGGGCCAAATCCCTTGGTGACCGCGCCCTTGGGCATCCGGACCCGGGTGCGGTGTCCACGCACCTGATTTTTACGTTCATGTATGAGTTTGTTACCGAAGATTTCGGCTGATGCCTGCGCAAACCGGTAAAGCCACCCGCCGGTGCGTTTCGGGTTCACCATGGGCATGGAGTGTCATACCCATGGTGAACCCGGACAAGAGTTCGCGGCACATACCCGGGCTCTGAAGGCCTCAGGGGCGCGGTGTTGAATCTTATGCGCTTCGGGTAATATCAGGACTCCCGCTCCCTGTTCTCCTCTTCGAACACTTCGAGGCGGCGGGCAAGGAAGTTGTCCCGCCAGGTCAGGATGCGTTTCTCTGTCTCAGCGTCGTACTCGTAGAATCCTTTTCCGTTCTTCAGGCCCAGACACCCCTGTTCCACTTTTTCGGACAGAATCCTCTCCACTTCGGGATTGTTCCAGCCGAGTTTTTCGCGCATGTACCGCATGATGGAGAGGTAGGTGTCGGTTCCGGCCATGTCCAGGATCTCGAAGGGGCCGAAGGCGCCCAGGCGGAAGCCGAAGGTGGAGCGGACAATGGCGTCCACCTCTTCGGGGGTGGCGAGATCTTCGGCCACGATTTTCAGGGCCTCGGCGGCCATGGCCATCTGGATGCGGTTGGCCACGAACCCGGGAGCGCTGGCGCAGCGGGTGGGCAGTTTGTCCAGGGCGCGGCAAAAGCTGAAAATGGTCTCCACCACAGCGGGGCTGGTGCGCGAGGTGGGAATGACCTCGATGCCCGGCGTTATGTTTGGGGGGTGGAACCAGTGCATCCCCATGACACGTTCGGGACTTTTTTCAGCCACATCCGCCAGGTCGTTGATATCAAAGGACGATGTATTGGTGACCAGGATTGTCTCCGGGGGGCAGAGCGCATCCAACCTGTGAAACACGTTCCGCTTCAGGTCGTAATTTTCCGAGATGGTCTCGATAACCAGATCGTGCCGGGGAGCATTGGACTCCATTTCAGTGGTGTAGCTGATCCGGCCGAGCAGCAGCACATTGTCCTCTGGCGTGGCCCGGTCCTGGGCCTCGAGGTTTGCCAGACTGTCTCCGATCAGGGCGCGGCATTTGTCCAGGGTGGCGGCGGTGCGGCTGTAGACCGTCACAGGGAAGCCTTTTGCGGCAATATGCTGGGCAATGCCCTTGCCCATGACCCCGGCGCCAAGAACCAGCACGGATTGAATCTCTTTCATTGACGTAGTCCTTGTTGGGCGTTGTTCAAGTACAGTTGCGGGGCGGCAACGCCCGGTTCGGAGCCCCACTGCGTGTGGCCCGGGCCTGCCGGTCCAGCAATCCTTAGGGCACGGAGCCCCGGGAATTCAAGAAAATTGGCATTCCATGCTCACGCGGACAGGTCCTGCCTGCCCGCGTGAGCATCTGCCCTGGAAGCTGATCATTTCTTGTACCGGGCAGGCAGGGCGCAACTGCCCCGGACAATGATATGGGGCTCCAGGATCACGTGTTGGCTGTGTTTCTTCCTGATGGCCTGGAGAAGCAGGTCCACGGACGCAGTCCCGGTCTCGGACTTGTTGTGGCTCACGCTGGTCAGGTTCATTCCGGGCATGGAAGCCATTTCGATGTTGTCGAACCCCACCACGGCCATGTCGTCGGGCACCTTGAGCCCCTCCTCGTACAGGGCCATGATCACGCCGATGGCCAGGTAGTCGCTCTGGGCCATGATCACCGACGGCAGCTTCCCGCTCTTCAGGATCTGTTTCGCCAGGGCGCTGCCGGACTCCTTGTAGAAGTCGTCGGAAACCAGCAGGGCCTTTTCCGGGACCTTGATGCCGTGCTTCTTCAGGGCGTCCAGGCTGCCCAGCAGGCGATTGTATCCCGTGGACAGGTTCTGCGGGCCGGCGATGATGGAGAAGTCCCGGTGCCCTTGGGAGACAAGGTGCTCGACCATGGCGAAGCTGCCCTGGTAATTGTCCACCCCCACGAAGTTGTACGAGCGCCTGGAGTCGGTCTTGCGCAACTGGCGCAGGGCCAGCAGGAACGGCACGTCCATGTCGAAGAGTTCCTCGATGGCCGGGTCGTCCAGATAGGCCGAGCTGATGATCAGCCCGTCCACTCCGTAGCGGATGAGGTCGTCGATGCACCGGCGTTCATCCTCGATGCCGCCGCGCACCGAACTGAGCAGCACCGAGTAGCCGACCTCTTTGGCGCGCTGCACCACCCCCTGGGCCAGTTCCGAAAAGAAGGGGTTTTTCAGCGACGACACGGTGAGGCCGATGATGTTGCTGGCCTTTTTCTGCAGCATTCTGGCCGCGAAGTTCGGACGGTATTGCAACTCCTCGCAGGCCTTGAGGATCTCTCTGCGCCGCTTCCTGCTTATTCGCGGGGTTTCAGGGTTGTTGAGCACCATGGAAACCGTGGTCACGGAAACGCCGACAGCTGCCGCGATGTCCTTCATCGTGGGCTGAGGTTTCCTCATGCTATCCAACACCCAGCAGCCTTTGCTGCAGCTCGGTATCGTTCTTCAGTACGTCGGGTTCTCCATCGTAAATGATCTCGCCGATATCCAGAACATAGCAGTGATCCATGAACCCGATGAAGTGGGGGGAGAACTGCTCCACGACGATCATGGCCATACCGAAGTCCTTCTTGATCTCCAGGACCATGTTCATCACCTGGTCCGCGACCATGGGCGCCAGACCTTCGGTGGGTTCGTCGAGCAGGATGAGTTCGGGGGTGGACATGAGTGTACGCGCAATTGTCAGCATCTGCTGCTCGCCGCCGCTCATTTCGCAGCCCCACTTCCTTTCCATTTGCTTGAGCTTGGGAAAGTAGCGGTAGACGTCTTCGAGGGTGAACTGCCTCTTGACCGAACTGTCTTTCGAGGCCTTCTTGGCCCCGAGCAGGAGGTTCTCCTTTACGGTCAGGTTGGGGAATATCTTGCGGTCCTCCGGCACCCAACCGATGCCCAACTGGGCGATCTTGTACGGCTGCATCCCGGTGATGTCCTGCCCCTTGTAGAGGATCTCCCCTGTACACTGCGGTTCCTTGAAGCCCATGATCGAACGGAATGTGGTGCTCTTGCCCGCGCCGTTCCGTCCGAACAGACCGACCACCATCCCCTCCTCGACCTTCAGATGGACGTCGAAGATGATCTGGGCTTCGCCATAGAAGCTCTTGAGACTCTTTATTTCTAGCAGCATAGGTTACACCTTCAGGTAGACGGCTTGGACGTCCTTGTTGCTGGCCACGGCATCGGGTTCGTCAAATGCGAGAACCGCGCCCTGGTGCAACACCAGGATCTTGTCCGAGATTTGGAACACCACGTCCATGTCATGCTCAACGATGATGAGCGTCATGCTCTTTTTCAGCTCGTTGATGAGCGTGGTCATGCGGGTGCGTTCACTCTTGGCCAGACCGCTCATGGGTTCGTCCAGCAGCAGCGTCTCAGGATTGCTGGTCAGGGCCATGCCGATGTCCAGGATCTTCCGGTCGCCATGGGAGATGGCGCCCACATGGGAGTCCCGTTTTTCCAACAGGTGTATCTGGTAGAGGATCTCTTCGCTCTTGGCTCGGATTTCCTCGTTTCTCTTGAAGTTCTTGAAGATGTTGCTGCGCAGCCCCATGGCGCTTTGCACGCCGATGCTGACGTTTTCCAGGACGTTCATTTCCTCGAAGAGCTGGACCACCTGGAAGGAGCGGGACAGGCCGTAGCGCAAGATCTCGTTGGGCGACTTGCCGGTGATGTCACTGCCCTTGTATTTCACGGTACCGCCGTTGGGCTTGAGCATGCCGGTGAGCAGGTTGAAGAAGGTCGTTTTCCCGGCGCCGTTGGCGCCGATGATGGAGACCAGTTCGCCCTCCTGAAACTCGACGGTGACGTCGTTGGTCACCAGATTGGACCCGAACGACTTGCATAGCTTGGATACGGACAGAATTGCCATGATGCCCTCGTGTGTTGCTTGCCGTTACTTGCGTTTAAAAAGACCCATCAATCCGTTGGGGCAGATCAGGATGATCAGCACAAAGAAGAGACCGTAGGCCAGCATCCAGTGTTCCCAGAAGGCGCTGATGAGCTCCTTGCAGACCAGGAAGATCAGCGATCCCACGATGGGACCATAGAAGCTCGCGGTGCCGCCCCCAAGCAGGGTGGCGATGACCACGTTGCCCGATTGGGTCCAGTCGAAGATGTCGGCAAAGGCCGAACCGGACAGGAAGCAGTACAGGGCTCCGGCCACACCGGCGAAGAAGCCGGAGATGGTGTAGACCCAGAACTTGGCGAGTCCGGTGTTGTACCCCAGGTACGTGGCCCGGGTCGGGTTCTGCCTGATGGACTGCAGGGTCATGCCGAAGTTGGAGTGGGCGATCATCCTGATGAGGATGGCGCAGAGCACGAAGAAGGCGAAGCATAGATAGTAGTAGGGTATGGAATTCGAGACATCCAGGCCGAAGAACGGGTTCCTGACTATGCCGGTGAGGCCGGATTCGCCTCCGGTCACCTCGTCCCAGCGCCAGCAGAGGCCGAACATCACCTGGGAGAAGGCCACGGTGAGCATGGCGAAGTAGATGCCCTTCTTGTCGCGGATGATCCAGGCAACGGCGGCCGCTCCGGCCATGCCGGCCAGTCCGCCGACAAGGATGGCCCATTGGATGCCCAGTTCCGGCGTGAGGTGCAGGAAGGTGAGGGCCGCGCCGAAGGTGCCCAGGCCGTAGAGGGCGCCGTGTCCGAAAGAGGGCAGGGCGGTGTATCCCAGGCAGAGGTTGAAGCTCAGGGTGAAGATGAAGAAGAGCAGCAGCTCCGATCCAAGGGAGGTGAAGTTCCCGATGAACGGATAGAGAGGGTACAGGGCGAAGATCAGGAAAATGTACAGATACGGATCTTTTTTGAGCGAACTCAATTGCATGGCGCATCCTCCCCGCTACTCGAGTATGTTTTGCTTGCCCATCAGGCCACGGGGCCAGAAATAGACGGTAAAGGCCATGATGATGTAGGGCATCACGTCCACGAACCTGGGAATGACCAGGGAAAGCAGTGAGGTGGTCAGTCCAATGATCAGGCCTCCGAGGATGGTTCCCCGGATGCTGCCTATGCCGCCGATGAGCACGATGAGGAATGACGGCATGAGGATGGCCGTGCCCATGCCCGGTTTGATGGACCAGATGGGCGCGGCGATGACGCCCGATAGGGCCGCGATGGTGGCTCCCATGGCGAAAACGGCCGTGCGCAGTACGGGGAGGTTGTGTCCAAGGGCCGAGACCATCTCGCTGTCGTACATGCCGGCGCGTACAATGGCGCCAAAGCTGGTGTTGTTGATAAGGAGCCATGTCCCGCCGAGGATCGCGGCGCTGAACACGGCGATGAAGATTCTGTAGTGGGGCACGAGCATCTCGCCGATGAACAGGATACCCTGCGCAAAGTCGGGGGTGTTGACCGTCTTTGCGGCCGCGCCAAAGATGATGTGCAGAAGTTGCTCCACGGCCATGGCGAAACCCATGGTGATGACCAGGCCGAAGAGCGGATCCTGTCCGTAGACACGTCTGACCAGCACCTTTTCAACCACGATCCCCACCAGACCCACAAAGGCGCCCGCGCCCAGGAGGGCGGGCCAGAAGCCGACTACGTCCTTCAGAACGAAGAAGGCATAGGCGCCAAGGGCGAAGAGGATGCTGTGAGCGAAGTTGATGACTCCAGAGACCCCGAGCACCAAGGAAAAACCCAACGCTATGGCCGCGTAGAGCAGGCCAAGAATTATCCCGTTGATGGCCAGGCCAGCGACGATGACCATACACTTTCTCCTGTGTGTTGGCGGGACGTCCGGCCACGGGGGCCGGACGTCCGAGTTGTCGATACGGGCTATTTTCCGATGCTGAGGTCGATCGGATTTTCTTCGTGGGTGCGCGCAACCTTCTCGCCCGGAATTTCTTCCAGGAGATCCCACATGGCCGGTCCCTCGGCCTTGGGATTGGCCTTGACGAGATCGATCTGGGTGAGCACCTGGTGATCCCAGGCCCTTACCGTTGTGGGGTATTTGCGCATGTTGTCCTTGATCTCAAGGCCTTCGATGGCCTTGATGACGGCGGGAACGTCATCCGTGCCGGCCTTTTCCAAGCCCCCGAGCAGGATCTTCATGGTCAGCCAGCCCTCGTAGGTGCCGTTGTCCAGCGGCATGGGGCAGGGAGCGGCGGGGTACTTCTTGCTGAGCGCCTCGGCAAAGGCGCGGGTCTGGTCGTTCTCGTTCCAATAGACTTCGACGTTGCAGTAGGCCTGACGCTGTTCGGGCTTCAGGGGCCACATGTCCACGAACTCCATCAAGGTGTACCAGACCTTCATCTTGTCATAGATGCGGTACTCGGCCAGCTGCTTGAGCAGGGCCACGTTGTCGAAGCCGGCCATGGTGATGACCAGGACTTCGGCGCCGGACTGGCGGATCTGGGTCAGCTGGGAGCTGAAATCCCTGGTACCCAGGGGCACCTTGATCTCGCCCATGTCCTCGACGCCCAGCTTGGCGGCGCTTTTACGAGCCCAGTTCGTTCCGGAATGCCCCCAGCTGTAGTCGTGGGTAAGGTAGAACCATTTCTTTCCAAGGTTCTTGGCCACGTATTCGGCACCGCCACGCACCAGCATTGCCATGCTGGGAGCGGTGTGAAACATGTAGGTGTTTCCCTTGTCGGAGTTGAGGCTGTCCGAGTTGCCGTTGGTGGCGAAGTAGAGGACGCCCTTTTCAGCCGCAACCGCGGAGATGGCGGCCGCCACGGAGCTGGACACGCCGCCCATGAGGAACTTGCAGCCGTCGACTTCGATCAAACGCCGGGCGCGGCGGGCCGCAACGTCGGGATTGGTCTCGGAATCGGCCTGAATAACGGATACTGGACGGCCCAGGGCCTTTTCGCCCGCAGCTTCCAGGGCCGCCGTCATCCCCATCCGTTCCAGCATGCCGTGGTCGCCATAGTTGCCGGACATGGGGCTGATGATGCCGATTTTGATGGGCTCATCGCCGGCGAAGGCACAGATGGCACCTGCCAGAATGAATAATGATACTAACACAACAGATTTCAGAAACCGTCCCATAAATCCTCCTACAAGTAGAATGGATCCCGCGTGATTGCGGACTATCCTCCTGACACAATAGCATTCCTTTCGAAGCGAACTTCGATCTGAAGCAACCCTCAATTGGTTCAGATGAATGCAAAAGAGCGTCCGGGCCACTCCCGGGGTCTGGACGCTCTAGTGTGCTGTCCAGCCGCCATCCACGCACAACACATGGCCTGTGACCATGTCGGATGCACGGGAGGCGAGATACAGCACCCCTGCCGATATATCGGTGGGGGTGGCGAGCCGGTCGAGAAGTATGTTCGACGTGACATAGTCACGGAACTCCTTTTCCTCGAACATCGGCCTGGTCAGGTTGGTTTCTACGAAGGTGGGCGCGATTGCGTTGACGTTGATGTTGTATCGGGCCCACTCCAGAGCGAGTTCTTTGGTCAAGTTGTTGACCCCTCCCTTGCTGGAGCAGTAGGCGGCTCTGCGGATCAGGCCCACGAAGCCCGCCTGGGAGGAGACGTTTATGATTTTTCCGGATTTGCGTGGGATCATGTGCCTGGCCACGGCTTGGCAGGAGAAGAAGGTGCCCTTGAGGTTGATGCCCAGGATCTTGTCCCAGGCTTCCTCGGTCACATCCTCGGCATTTTGTTGGATATTGATGCCGGCGGAATTGACCAGCACGTCGATTTGTCCGAATTTTTCCATGGCCGTGGCAGCCATGTTCGTGAGGTGGGATATTTGGGTCACATCCACCACCAACTGGTACACCTTTGCCTGAGTTGCCTCCTCGATCCTGGTTGCGGTCTCTTCCAGTCGCTGTGGATTGAGATCGCAGAGCAAAAGGGATGATCCCCGCTCTGCCAAGGTCATGGCGATATCCGCTCCAAGATCTCCGGCTGCGCCGGTGATGACAGATACGAGGCCGCTCAAATCAAATAACGTGTCCATGTTCTCCCCGCTGTTGTGGTGGTTGTGCTGGGATAAAGTTCTCAAGGAGTCGTCACTAATTTGTAATTCTAGTTAATCGATAAACCTGCCGATTTTTATTGTCAAGGTAATGCCTGAAAAAATGTGACTTCTCGAAGAAAAATGCATTGTATACAGTTTAATTTTCAGATAGTTACGTGATATGAGTCGGGAGTGCACGCTTAAGGGAGAAAACGGCGGCTTTTTACCTCGGACAGGGGTGACAAGCTGGCAATGTATTAATAATACATTGTAATGATGTATTTTTACTTCGATCAGCCTTTGAAGTCATCGAAAACGAATCACCTCCCAGAGGCGGAGGAGAAACTTACAACGTATCTCACTGTATTCGCTACATTTTTGTAGAATGAAGCCTGGAGTTTTTGAAGTTTGGGTTTAATTGGGTGAAAGATGAATAAAAAGACCTTGGAAAAACTAAATATTTCAATGCAAAAATGTTTAACCTGACTTACGGCCCCAATCGGCACTCTGAGAAAGGTAAATAGTTAATCGACTCTAATATATTGAAATCATAACTATTATTTGAAATGCAACAAACCTCTTCCACAACATCCGGATCAATTCCGGAGGAGTCATGCACAAGAAAAGGACCTTTCCTGGAGAGGTGCATGATGCCATGGACGGATACATGCGCTTATCAAGATTATATCCGCCAATATACTGACTATATTGGTGTGAAATGATGGTAAGGATGGATTCCTCCATGAATGAGCCGCTCATGAGGATGGGACCTTTGCCGTGAGAACCCCCATGGAGTGGTGTTTCCCAAGGAACGGCATGGGTAATTGGGGCGATTATGGAAACTACTGAAAGGGGCGAGCGCTCCCTTCTGGTCACTGGATCTAGCGGATTATCGGCGAGTGAAGAGGCTGATTAGCAGGCGACCTGGTCGCAAAAAAAGAGGCGGATCTGACCGATGAAGCGATCACATTGGTGAAACGTTTCAACACCTCATTACAGCCGGAATATTGAAGGAAATCTGCAAAGGCTGGTTTGTTATTCAATTGCTCTCTTACTGATTTCGTTTATATGGGGGAAAACAGCTAAACATCCCCTCAATGTTAGAGCATTTTAACTTTGAAAAAGGTTAAATGCTCTGCAAGGGTTTGCCTGCAAATCCTTGCCGCGAAATGCTTGTAGGCTGGCTTGGCCGGCCGTTGAGCAAGCATTTCAAGCGTAAATTGCTCTAGTGGTCAGAAGAGCCGAGGCCACCTCTTTATTCGCGTGGCCTGGAAATAATATTCGGAGAATTATACGTGTTTGAACTGGACACAGATGGGAGAAGAGGATCAACCGTGACAAATGATCCTGGTTTTTCCTTGTAATGTCAAGAGATTTTGGACTTTGCTGGACTTGGCGGGAGAGGACTCCGCATTGTGGCTGTAAACCAAGTAATAGCAACATAATCTCAATTCGTAAAAATCGAGTTATACGGAAAGTTATACGGTTTGATACGAGGCTGGGAGGGGATCGGTTGAAAAAGTTACGGGGGGTAACTTAAAAAAAGTTACCTGGCCACGAAGCGTCCTTCGTCCAGTTTGCGGACCTGGCCAAGGAGAACCATTGCCTCCAGAAGTTCGGTAAGGCGGGCTCGGTTAGCGCGTTGGAACGCGGTTGCAAGTTCCTGGACAGTGGCAGGGGCGTTCATGGAGCGCAAGGCGTCCATGGCAGCCTGGGCTTGTTCCGGGCGGGACTTTGGCCAGGGGCTCTTTTTCAAGGCCTTGGAGCGTGGAGCGGTAGTGGTTTCCACCTTGGTCAACACCTGCTCCTGGGTTCCGTCCGGGTTTTGGTATTCAGGGCGCAACCAGCGTATATGGCCTTGCTTCTCCTCCATGTGACGTTCCCTGTTCAAATCCAGCAAGCGTTGCAGGATGTCATTTGTCTCCAATCCCTCTGGCCAGCCATAAGCCTGCAATACTGCCTTGTCCAAATCCTCATGGATTTCCTTGAGCACGGTGATAAGCCCTTGCTCATGGATTTTGCGCTCCGCTTGGGCCAGTTCCTCCCTGGCCTGAAGTTTGGTCAGCACGTTGTACATCTTGGTCATGGTCAGGTCAGGGTGTGCGGCCAATTGTATTTTGCGATGCGCGTCCAAAGCTTCGCCCAATTCCCGGATATGGGCTTTTTGGTTTTCAGTAACGTCCGGAAAGGGGAAAGTCTCGAAGCAGCGTGTTTTAACATAGACAGGATCATTACCAACACCGAGATTGCCACCTTGAGCAAGAGCCCAAAAAATATGCACTCGACTGGATAGTACTCCCAAATAATAAGCATCATCCAGGGCGATATTAATCAATTTGTTGTCAGGCAAAATGGATTGATCCAGAAAAACAAAAAATCTGTGTTTCGATGTCTCCACAGTGGCGATGTAACGGGGCAAGCCTGCAAGTGCGGGGCGGAAAGTTTCACGGGGTTTTCCGAATAACCACCACTTTTTTGCATACTGTTGAGAATCTTTTGTTTGATTTTGGTTGGCAGTGCGAATCGGTTTCACTTTTTCGGCAACCCATTGGTACACTTCAGGGTAGGACTTCTTCACTTGATCTAGAGTGAGGCCAAAAAGGTCTATAACCATGGCGTCACGTGATTTTTGCGTCAAATCACGACCATTACGGTAATGTCGAATATGGCGTTCAAGACCGGGAATGCGTTCAAGCCCTAAATATGCAGCTTGCTCTTGTGTAACAATAAAACCGGAACCGTGAAGCTTTACCCCTGGACAACTTATGTCTGCGTTTGCGTAAAGGGGGAGGGCGGCAGTAACATCCGCCCCTATGGTCAAGTCTGAATGAATAACTCCGGTATGAGATTCAAAGGTTATCTCAAGATGATCCTGCTCGGATTGGCTCTCATGTCTCACACATTGCAGCAAACCGTTATGTTGTCCTTGACGTGCAACGGTCATGGCGATGCGAACGGCAGCACCATCCGCAGAATCAACCCATGGATGGTCGGGGATGGCAAAGGCCAGGGAAACACAGGGGGATGCGCTCATGTGCGCGGCCAGAATACGGCGGTTGAATGTCTGGCGAATGCTGTTTGTGGTGATGAAGCCAAAGCGTTGAACATGTTCCTCTCTCAATAAATGCGCGGCTTTGTTCCACCAGTACATAACGAAATCGCATGATTCCGGAACTTCGTCCCATGTGTCCCGAACGGCAACCGAGTATCCTTCACCCAAGGCGTCGCGCATGCGCCCCGCACCAATAAACGGCGGATTGCCCACAACAAAATCAGCTTCGGGCCATTCCGCCTTGTCAGGGGCAATGTAGCGCACAACCGGCACGCGTGCGGTTTCATCCGGCACTGGTTCACCAGTCACAGGACTAACGCGCATGGTTTCACCGTCCCAGCGTGTGACAGGTGTCTCGTTATCATCAAGCACGGGTTCAATCTTTTCCCATGTGATTAAAGCATCTCGGCACTGGATATTGTGAAAGGCCTTGATGATTGGTTCCGGTGGGCGGTCTGCCTTGCCCCGTGTGCGCAAGTGCCATTGCAAATAGCCTATCCAGAGCACAAGGTCAGTGATTGCGGCAGCCCTCGGGTTCACCTCCAATCCCAAAAACTGATGCGGATCAACCATGAATCCCTGGGTTTCAAGGCGCAAATCCTGTTGCACAAGCCTGGACTCCATGTCCAGAACCTCGCCTTCAAGGCGTTTGAAATGCTCCAGACAGACATAGAGAAAATTTCCGGAACCACATGCCGGGTCAAGAACTCTGACATGGCATAGTTTGCGGTGAAAGTTCGCGACATCCTGCAAGGCTTCACGCTCTTTGCCTTCCTTCAACAAGGTGAGTGCGGAAACCTTGACCGCGTTCCATTCCTCCCGGAGCGGTTCCACAACCGTGGGCATGACAAGACGCTCCACATAGGCGCGGGGGGTGTAATGGGCTCCAAGCTTGTGGCGTTCTTTGGGTTCCAGCGCTCGCTCAAGCAATGTGCCGAAAATGGCCGGTTCCACATCACGCCAATCCGCTTGCGCCGCGTGGAGAAGCAAGTCCAACTGCTCCTGGTTCAGTGCTAGTCCGTGCGGGTTTTCAAACAAGGTTCCATTGAAGTGTAAAACCCGTTGCCGGAGAACACCGGAGAAACCACCTGTCTTCATATCTCGCCACAGGGATTCCACCAGGGGGGCGAAATCTCCGGGACGTTCGCGAATCTCCAGCAGCAGATTGGTAAAACTTGCCTTAGGCAGGAGTTCCACATCCTCGGCAAACATGGTGAACAGACAACGCATGAGGAACGAAGCCACTTCTTCGGGCGAATTGTCCGCCTGCTCCAATGATTTCGCCAGCAGGGCAAGACGCTGGGCAATTTCCTGGGTAACGCGGGCGGCCTGTTGCGTCGGGTCCAGGGACATGGGTGCTTGCCATATGGCGCGCAACCTGTTTCGGATGTGTTCGTGCCGCAGGTCTTGCAACATGATGCGATAGGAGCGGGGATCGGGAAAGGGGATGTAAGCGCCCCCGGTGCGGGTGAACTCCGCAAAAATTTCAATACAGTAGCCGACATCCACAACCAGAACAAACGGGGGGCGTCCTTCCTCCGCAGGCAGGGCGCGGGCGTATGATTCCGCCTGTCCCTTGGCTTTGGCCATGGCCGTAATCCAGTTGGCCGCGCCACGTACCGCCATGCCTTTTTTACGGCGTCCGGAACGTGGAACCAGTTTTTCCGGATCATCCTTCCGGCTGTCAACAGCCTGTTTTGATTCGCAAACAAAGCAGCCGCGCTTGTACAGGTCAATGCGGCCTGAACTGGTGGAGCCGTCCGGGTTTGGGAAAAAGACATCCCGCTCAAAGGTGTAAGCGTTCTGGTTGATTTCCTGGCATGCGGGGTCGGGGTGGTTCACTTCCAGCAGGTCGCAAAGCTCTGTCATGAAAAGTTGCGCATTGGCGTTTTCCGCTCCTGCGGATGGACGCCAGCGCTCGATAAATGCAGCGAAGGGAGGGAAGGAATCGGTAGTGCCCATTTGTTTAACCAGGTGCGTATAGGTGGAGCGACACTACACTTCCGGGCGAAAGGGGGCAAGAGACCTTGGCTTGAATGGGGGGGGCGGTGAAAAGAATGAGCGGGCGTACATCCCTTTTTTTCACCGTTTAAACCGTGGTTTTTAACCGAGTCATAAAGTGGGATTCTATGATTTTTTTTGAAAGCCTCAGTTCTTCACATTTTGTCGACATTGCAATAAATCATTGTCGCCATCTTGTTTTCAATAATTATAGAATATTAATTTGAAATGGGAGATTGATGTAAGATGATTTTCCCCAAAACTGTATGCAATTGATTGGCACACGGTCCTTTTGCCATGGTGGCAAGGTTTCTACCCCCCCCTTCCCATTTTGGCATAGAGAAAAATCGGGAACCCTCACCGGTCCTGTAAATGCAGGGCTAGACTTTTACCCCCGCCCCCCTTTGTAGGCGATTTTATTCGGGGTGCCCTTGGTATTGATGTGGAGTATGGCGGATGCGGACCATAGCGGACCAGAGTTAGTCCTAGAACTGAAACATACCGGAACAAGATGATGCGGCCCATTGCGGCACGAATCGCAACCCGAAATTATCGCGCTATGTCTCGTTTCGGCTAGGTGGAAAAGCAACGATTGCGCAACTATATAGGAAGGAAGTGTTGTGAGACATCTGTCTTGCTTCGTCCCGGTACAGGTCGTTACGGGGACGTGTTTCGTCCATCAAAGTGGCAACTTGATACCAACATTTGACAACATGTTTGTTTTTCGGCTTGAGGGTTGCGGAGAGGCGGAAGGGAGTTTTTTTGGCTTGGGTGTGTACCTGTTTTCCTGCAGGCGCATAAGATCATGCCGCCGTTCATGGGGCAGGGGACTGGCCTGCAGGAACAAAGCAAAGATGAAGGCGCGGTCTTCAGGGGTGAAGTTGTCTTGCCCTTCATCCGGGGTGGGGTAGTCCATGAAAATTGTCCGCTCCTGGTCATGTAAGGCCCATTGCAATCCATGGTCTCGGGTCAGCTCCACAAGGTCGGCATAGGTCGATTCCTTCAGGTAGGTGACCACTTCCCCTTTGTGGTTGGTCAGGGCGTTTAAACGGGCGTTGTATTCCTCTTCTGGAAGCTCATCCCCACCGGTCACCCGTATAGCATCGCCCACTTTTTCCACTTCCATTCCTTGCCGCCACGCCGCAAGAAGTGATGCCGGGATATTCATAGCCAGGCCTCCCTTTTAGGCATGTGTGCAGAGGGGGCGCTGGTTTGTGTATCATGACGTATGTTTTTGCCGGGGACAATGGGGACGGTGGGGACTGTATTGGAATCATGTGCGTTTTCCTGTCCCCTTGTAGCATTTTGGGATTGGGGACGGTGGGGGCATTGTGACTCAACTCCGGCGGTTGTCCCCGGCGTCCCCGGTTCGATGTCCTTTTCCGGGGGCGGGGGGGGTTCTGCATTGACAGGAGTGCCCCCGGTGTCCCCGGCGTCCCCACTTAGGATTGCTGATGTCACCACGTAGAGCTTCTGTTTTCCCTCGGGAGTGCGCATTGACAGAGTATTTCTGCCGTGTTCAGTAACCATGTATCCGGCTTCCTTCAGGGCGGTACAAACTGTCTTAATATTTAGTCCTGCGCAAACCTCACTGCGAAAGGTTTCCTGAAGGAAGCAATATCGGGTATGTACGTCCGTTCTTTTTCGGTAGCCTACACGGTTAATAATCCTGGTTTCCCCGTCACTATCCAGAGACTCGAAGCGACTGGAGCCGTGGGCCTCGATAAATGCCCTGACTTGGGCGATTGCCTGCAGTGTCTCTGCCGCACCAGCGCCGCCGCGCTCATGCAGCCAAGCGGTAAAGCAAGTTGCGGCAGCCTGCTCCGCTTCTCCTGATGGCCAGGGCAGGATGCCAGCGGCAATACCAAGTTCACCTGCAGCAGCAGCCAGGGCAAACCTTCCAGCAACCCGCACCACTTGGCCGTCACTGTGCGTAGGGCAATGCATATCCAGAAAGCGTCTTATGGTGCTTTTTACCTCGTGAGTTATGCCATCAAGCCGCGCTGTCACCTGTTTCAGAAAAGCCCGGAGGGGAGCGCCGTAGGTTGTGCGGCTGTGTTCCTTCAAATGACGGGCGAAGTGGTCACCGTCATGGAATCCATGCAGTGTCTCAAAGATTCCAAGGCCACGCCCCGCGTCCGCCGGGATGTCCACCACGCGTACGGCTTGGCCTGCAGTGGTTCGCCCCCGCCCATCTTCCCGCACCTTGTCTGCAAGGCAGATTTCACCAGTGCTCAGGAACAGGGTGCGCCACTCCGCAGGCTTACGGCCTTCGCCAGTGCGCCCGGCGCGGGTCTTACCTTGTCCGTTTGCAAGCAGATAAGCTACTTCTCCAGCCTCCTTTGCAGCAATTTGGCTTAGTTCATCCAAGCAAAGGAGGGAGTCACAATGAGCGGTTGCCACAGCTTCCAAACCATTGCTTGTGGCTCGCCACTGGCGCAAAAATCCGTTCAGCCCTCCACCGCCACAAACTGATCCACCAACTTGTAAAAGAGTGGTTTTGCCCTTGGATGAAGCTCCAACAAAATGAAAACCACCGTTCTCAGCGCCCACGATATGAAGCAAGGGGGCGGCCAGGGCTACGGATACGGCAAACACCAAGCGCGAGTTCCCCACACAATAAGACCCGATCTTGTCTTTCCAGTCCTTGAGCGTGCCAGATACCCTGAAGGGCATGTCAATGGATGTCCCTTGCAACAGAATTTCCTCACCATTCTCCTGCCCGTAGACTCCATCAGGAAGAACAAAGCGCCTGTCATGCCAACCAATTCTGGGGACGCACCGGGCGCGGGCCTCGGGATTGGCTAGGGACAGGAGCATATGCAGCCTGTTTTTTCCCGGAATGCCAGGAGTGAGACGCATACCCATATTCATAAGCTGGGAGCGGTAGGAGTCTCCATTGCCAGCAAGCATGGTCATGGGCATGGCCCACCGATGCGTCACACCATCAGGGTCTATTACTTCCAGCAACCGTCCCCACTCCTGACCTTCCACATCCCTTGTCAGGGCCAGCACGCGCAAAGGTGAGCACAGCCAACGGAGTTCAATGCCTCCGTCATGTTGCTCCTCTTGAAAGTATACTCCGTCCTCTTTTTCGATGAAGGGGAAGCCATTGGGAGTATTTGGCCTGTGAGCTTTTATTTGATATTTCTGCTTTTCCGGTGCGGTCCTGGGCTCCTTCAATCCTGCCTGCAAACCACTGGCAAGAGTCTTCAACGCTTCCGACTCTGGGAGTCCAGACTGGAGCGCGGCATTTAGAAGTTCGGTTTCAGCTTCCTTTTGACCAATTTCACCACCCGCCACCAGTTGCCCAAGGGCAAAGGCGGCATCATTCAGAGCCTGGTTTCTGCCCCCTTTGCCTGTCATGGCGAGGCCAGCACACTCATTTTCAAGAGCCTTGCGCCCATATTCTGTTGTGTTTCCGGAAGCAGGAATATTCTTGGATACGGGTTTTTTCGGGGGCTGTTTGTCTACCAGGTCCAATAACCATTGAGGGGGCGTAGCGGGGGGAGTGCCCTTGGGGGAAGTCCAGGCATAATGCCCGCCAGAGGGATGACCGGAGGGGGGTACAATGATGTATCCGCCGTCCCCGCGCACATCCAGGCCTTTGCCCAATGCCCCGGCGCTGTTCTTGATAGTCATGTCCGTAGGCATCTGGAAAAGCAGTTGCCGCCCCCCACCTCCGGTGCACTGTTCGGCAGTCCCGGGCAGGGCACCATGCTCCGCTTCCAGGGTTGCCAGGGAGGCAGGTCCATGCGGCAAGTCAACGTCCAGGACAAAAAAACCGGTTACCGCGCCCGTAGGAACTCCTATGGAAGCGTCGGGCCACTTTTCCCAGCACGCTTTGACCTGCTGTAGGTCTGTGGATGCGGCTTTGAATCCGCCCTTGACGCGGGGCTTTTTGTCAGTACGGCAGGGAAATACCGGCCAGCCATGTTTTACCAAAGCCAGGGCCGCTTGCATGAGGGGAGCATGAGGGGCTTGACCGCTCATTGCTCCGCTACCTCCCGGATGCCGTTTTCAGCCAGGTTATGGATGTCGCGGGCACGCCAAGCTGTTGTGCGCGGGCCAAGTTTCACGGGTTGGGGATAGTAGCCGTCCTTGATGCCTTGCCACCATTTTGACTTGGAGATTTGCAAAATGGCAAGAACTTGTGGAAGTCGGTAAAGTTGGTGGGGCAAAGAAATTTCCATAAGAGTCCTCCTTGGATTTTGGTGGACTCTTTGTGCAATAGTGGAAGGGGAAATGTGTATGGAAAAAAGTCCGGATTATTTTCTAAAGAATCCACAGCACCGTTCCATAGCTTGGAAAAGCTTTGCCTTTCGAGTTTCATATGGTTTTTTTTCAGCATAGTAGTATGCCTTTATGCCTTCTTCACCAAGCATAAGGTCTTCATTCTCTTGAGCAACTTTTGAACAAGCCTCATCAACACTGTAGCCGTCATTCCGCAATTCCTGCACAAGGAGGTAGATGAACAATTGCTTGTCAGGAGTGTTAAAATCACTGAAATCTTTACCACCACGAAAGCCTAAGGCTCGTAAGAGGTGTTCTCCAGCACGTTTCTTAGGATTTTTAATGGCATAAATACGTTTTGAAGTTTCCAGAAGATATTCATTGACCCACTCGGGAAGGGGCTTGTTTGACATTAATCTATAGTGAATTGTTTCCCAGACATAAACAGGATTTCCAGTTTCGCCATATTTTTGCTTAGCATCCATTTCGAGGAAGGGAGAGACCAGCAAACGGTATCTTGAATTGTGTTTTATACTCATTTCACATTCCTTTTGTGAAATTCATAATAGGTATCACGTTCGCCCCTTCACGCAACGCGTCCAAAGTTGTACCTCATGCACCTGAGGATTGCGTTTGCAGATAATTGGTGTTGCCAGTAAGGGGCATGGTAGAAAAAGGGAATTTTTCGGATACTTGGTAGTTGTCAATCCTCATCAGGGAACAGTTCGTCAAAGTCAAAAGTATTATTTTCTAGAGCATCCTCAGCTGTATACAATATGCCGGAATCACCTGGGTATGGTTTGGCGTGGTCATGTTTACCCATCCAGATCTCCTCAGGTATCCCCTTCGGAAACGCTAGGCACTTCACCTTTTCCTCCTCGGACAGATAGTGAACGCACCGAAAACATTTTGGGACACGAATCATCATATCATCGCCCCTCCATAGATAATGAAAAACTCATTTTCATTTTCCAGGTTATATGTTCGCACGGATCGGTGTTACCTTCGCCCCTTCCCGCAAAGCATCCAGATAATCCGCCCAGGCTTGCATCATCTTTTTCCGTTCCGGCAGGTATTCGGCGAAGTTGTATGCGGCTCGGACCGCGTTACGCTCACCGTGGGCGAGCTGACGCTCGATAGAGTCCTTGGAGAAGCCCCGTTCATTCAAGAGCGTGCTGGCCATGGAGCGGAAGCCATGCCCAGTCATTTCCTCTTTGGAATAACCCATGCGTCGTAGTGCCCCGTTAATGGTGTTTTCTGACATGCAGCGTTGCGGGCCTCTCAGGCTCGGGAAGAGGTACTTGCCGTTTCCAGTCAGGGGACGGAGTTCGCTCAAGACAGTAAGGACCTGTTGGCTCAAGGGCACGAGGTGCTGCTCTTTCATCTTCATTTTCTCGGCAGGGATGCGCCAAACACGCTCATCAAGCTCGAATTCCTCCCACTCGGCATGGCGCAGTTCGCCGGGGCGCACGAAAGTATACGCGGCCACCTTCAGGGCACAACGGGTGACGAAGTGCCCGTCATAGGCTTCGATGTTGCGCATGAGCGCGGCAACGCCCTTGGGATCACGGATACTGGCGAAGTGGCGTTTTTGAGCGGGGGCGATAGCGCCTCTCAAGCAGGTTGCAGGGTTGCTTCCAATCAGGCCGGTTGCCTCGGCAAACTGGAAAACAGCGCTGCACTTTTGCAGAATACGTCGGGCCTGTTCTGGTGCCCCCCGATCCTCTATACGGCGGATGATGGTCAACAACTCCGGGCTGGTGATTTCGTGGATGGGGCGTTCACCTATCCAGGGCAGAACGTTTTTTTTCATTCTGTCCCGGACGTCCTTTGCTGTGGATTCGGACCGAATTGCCTGGAACTTGTCGAACCACTCCAGGAATACCTTTTCAAAGGTTACGGCTTCGGCCTTGGAGGCTTCCTTGTGTGCCTTGCGGACTTCAGAGGGGTTTTCACCGTTGGCGATTTGCCGCCGGGCCTCATCACGTCTGTCGCGGGCATCACGAAGGGATACTTCAGGGTATGTTCCGAGGGAAAGGAGGCCTTCTTTGCCTTGGAAGCTGAAACGAAGCCTCCAGCGCTTGTTACCTGTAGGCGGAACTTCAAGGAACAGGCCACGTTCGTCACGTAACCTGTATAACTTTTGAGCGGGTTTGGCGTTTTTGACTTGAAGGTCGGTTAAAGCCATTTTTTACCCCCTAAAAGTGATGGTAAAACAGTGGGTTGGAAAAGTTATACGTGTTTTTGAAAATGAGCCTTCTGAGAGGAATAAGTTATACGTGTTTTTCGCGTGGACTGAAAAAGTTATACGGAGAGTTATACGTGTTTGAACTGGACAGTGATGGACATAAGTGGATCAACCGGGACAAATGATCCTGGTTTTTCCTTGTAATGTCAAGAGATTTTGGACTTGGCTGGACTTGGTAGGATTAAGGCTTGGCGGAGGGAGAGGGATTCGAACCCCCGGTGGAGTAACCCCACAGTGGTTTTCAAGACCACCGCCTTCAACCACTCGGCCATCCCTCCGCAATCTTGTATCATAATCTCAAACCCCATGGGATTGCAAGTGCCCGATTCCTCTTGCAAGCCAAAGCATGTCCAAGGATTGTGCAGGCCTTTGGGTTGTTAATGGAATGATATCCGATAGGGGAAAAAAGCTTGTTGAATGCAAATAGGTTGTAAATAGTGAATACGCGCTTGCATCTCTCGTGACGATTGCGTATAACAAAGAAAATTTCGTGCGAAAGGTACAAAAGCGCCTTTCATCAAAGGGGATATCATGCACATTGCCGAGGGCGTGCTCAGCGCGCCGGTATTGATAGCCGGTTGGACCATTACCGCCGGAGCCACTGCTGTGGGGCTTCGGAAGCTTGACTGGGAGCACGTCATGAGCGTGGCCATGCTCTCGGCCGCGTTTTTCGTGGCATCGCTTATCCACGTGCCTGTGGGCCCCTCCAGCATGCACCTCATACTCAACGGAATGCTCGGTCTGGTACTCGGGTGGGCCGCTTTTCCGGCCATACTCTGTGGCCTGCTGCTGCAGGCCGTGTTCTTCCAATTCGGCGGGTTTTCCAGTCTGGGCGTGAACACCGTGAACATGGCACTGCCCGCCGTGTTGTGTTGGTACGTGCTGCATCCCTTCATCTCCAAGGGTGGCGTGGTGCGTTCCATTGCCGCTTTCAGCGCCGGTTTTCTGGCCGTCTTCATGGCCGGATTGCTCACCTCCATATCCCTGGCCCTTTCCGACGAGGGTTTCCTGGCAACCGCCAAGCTCATCCTGCTGGGGCACATCCCGGTGATGATCATCGAGGGCGTCATCACCCTCTTTGTCGTTAGCTTCCTGACCAAGGTACAGCCCGAGATCCTGGGCCTGAATCCCTCGCCGCCGCAATCCCCGACCGCCTAGGAGCGCTCCATGCCTATGATTCGCAGCCTGCTTTCGCTCGCAATCCTCATTTTCGGCCTTTTTCTCGCCCCTGCCTCGGCATCAGCGCACAAGGTTATTGTCTTCGCCTATCTGGAAGGCAACGAAGTGGTCACGGAGAGCGGATTTCCAGGGGGCAAACCCTGCATTCAATGCCAGGTGCTGGTACGGGACATCGCCTCGGACGGGATTCTGGTTGAAGGAAAGAGTGGGGATGACGGCATATGGCGTTTTCCCCTGCCCCCGGAAGCAGTCAAGGCGACTGACGGCCTGGAGATCATCCTGAACGCCGGAGAGGGGCACAAGGCCACGTGGAAGATCGCGCCCAACGAGTACATGGACCTGTTGGGGGCTCCCGCGCCCAAGGAGCCAGAGCCACAGAGTTCCGAGGCACCCAAGACTTCCGAGGCTGCGCAACCCTCCGCCCCTTCGGCCGCGTCACCCGCCCCTCAGGCGGCAGTTGACACCGAGGCGCTGATCGAGGCCATGCGCAAGGAGATCGCCACCACGGTGTCCAAGGAACTCGCCCCCATCCGGCGTGAGCTCAGGCAAAGCCGCGAACCAAGCATGGCAGGACATTCTCGGCGGCATAGGCTATCTGGTCGGACTGGCCGGGCTTCTGAGGCCTATGCCAGAGGCCGCAAACGCTGAGTCTTGTCAATTAGATACGGCTGGTGAAGACGCATATGCCACGGTGGCACGAAATTGAAAATATTCCAATGAGGGAGTCTGAAAATGACAAAACGTATTCGAATCGCAGGTATGGTTCTCGCCCTGTTGCTGCTTGCCGCCCCCGCTTTCGCGCACTTCGGCATGGTCATCCCGGACGCGGGATGTGAAGGATCAGGACAACAAGACCGTCACCCTGACCCTTTCCTTTTCCCACCCCTTTGAAGGTGTTGGCATGGAACTGGTCAAGCCCAAGAGCTTTGGCGTGACCTTCGAGGGCAAGACCGAAAGTCTGCTGGACAACCTGAAAGAGACCAAGGTCATGGACCACAACTCCTGGACCGCGGATTATCAGCTGAAACGTCCCGGAGTGTATCAGTTCGCCATGGAGCCCATGCCCTAATTGGGAGCCTGCCGAGGACTGCTCCATCATCCATTACACCAAGACCATCGTGGCCGCCTTTGGCGAGGAAGAGGGCTGGGACGAGCCCCTGGGCCTGAAGACCGAGATTGTACCCCTGTCCCGCCCCTTTGGCGCCTACCAGGGCTACGCCTTCACCGGTCAGGTGCTGCTGGACGGCAAGCCCGTGCCCAACGCGGAGATCGAGATCGAATACTACAACAAGGACAAGTCCCTGCATGCCGCCAGCGACTACCACGTGACCTACGTGGTCAAGGCCGACGCCCAGGGCGTGTTCACCGCCGCCTGCCCCCTGGCCGGGTGGTGGGGCTTTGCCGCGCTGAACGAAGCCGACTTCACCATCAAGGATCCTGACGGCAACGACAAGAGCGTTGAGCTCGGCGCCGTGCTGTGGGTCCACATGGCCCCCTGGAAATAAACAGCCAAGGCTTGACAATGTTTGCGAGGGGGAACCCCTTTGGAAAAAGGGGTTCCCCCTCGCGCTCCCCCCTCCCGAAACCTTGAAAATATTAGCCCCTTCCTGTTCATCCGCCTCATGCTTTACTGTGCGTGGGAGCTATAGTACACTACGTGCGTCTGTATTTACGGTGTGTTACAAAAGCCGAAACGTGGCCTACAATAACTAATAAAATTTTGAAAAGGGGGTCCGGGGGAAAACTTTTTTCAAAAAGTTTTTCCCCTGGCAATCCTTCTTCCTATTCCAAAAATGGGCGCATTGGACGAACCTTTCAGCAGCGGTGAATCCCGGCTGCACCGAGCCGACCCCAGGGCCAAGCTTGTGGCCGTGTGCGCGCTGACCATGGCCCTGGCTTTGGGCAAGAGCCTGGGTGTGTCGGCCTGTGGCGTACTTCTGGGAGTGTGCCTGGTGCTGTGGGCGCGTCTGCCGCTCAAGAGCGTTCTGGGGCGGCTGCTGCCGGCCAACGGATTCATCGCCTTTCTCTGGCTGGTGGTGCCGTTCACCCACGCCCGGGGACCCGATTTTCAGCCTGGGGCCCCTGGAAGCCACACGACAGGGCATGGTGCTGTCCGGACTGGTGACTCTGAAATGCGAGGCCATTCTGCTCTGCTTCCTGGCCCTGGCCTCCACCAGCACTTTGCCGCGGTTGGGGGGGGCGATGCGGCAACTGGGCCTCCCGAAGAAATTCTGCTGGATGCTGCTGTTCGCCTACCGACAGCTGTTCACCATCCAGCAGGAGTACATGCCGCCTGTCCAAGGCCGCGAGGCTGCGCTGCTTCACGCCCAAAACCTCGCTGCACTCCTACCGCACCTTTGCCAACCTTTTTGCCATGACCCTGGTACGCAGCTGGAACAGGGGGCAGCGGGTGCAGCAGGCCATGGTGCTGCGCGGCTTCGACGGCACGTTCCGTTCCCTTGATCCCGAGGACGCGTCGCGCGGGGACTGGCTGATGGCCGGTTCGCTCGTGGCGCTTTCCGTGGGCTTTACCCTGGCGGGCATCTGGTGGTAAGCACCCCCATGATTATGGAACAGGAGACATCGGCCCCGTTTCTGGAGGCGAAACAGGTGGGGCTGGCCTACTCAGGAGGGCGCGGCGCTGTGCTCAGGGGCGTGGACCTGCAACTGAGGCAGGAGCGACTCGGGCTCATCGGCTCCAACGGCAGCGGCAAGACTACGCTGCTGCACTGCCTCATGGGCGTGATCAAGCCCCAAGAGGGGGAAATCCTATTCGAGGGGCGCTCCATGCGCACGGAAAAGGAGTTCCGCTGCCTGCGCAAACATGTGGGCTTTGTGTTCCAGAACCCGGATGATCAGCTTTTCATGCCCACAGTGCTGGAGGACGTGGCTTTTGGCCCGTTGAACCAGGGCCTCTCTCCCAAGGAGGCCAGGGAGCGCGCCGAGAATACACTTGAACGTCTCGGCCTGTCCGGCTATGGAGAGCGCCTCACGCACAGGCTCTCAGGCGGGGAGAAGCCGCCTGGTCTCTTTGGCCACCGTGCTCTCCATGCAACCCAAGGTGCTGCTGCTGGATGAGCCCACCAACGACCTGGACCCCGAAACCCGCGAACGCTGCGTGGAACTGCTCAACACCCTGCCTCAGGCCATGTGCATCGTGTCCCATGACTGGGACTTTCTCGAACGCACCGTGAACCGCCTGGTGGTCATGAAAGAAGGGCGCTTGCGTCACAGCGACACAGCGGCCCTGCACCGCCACGTCCATGCGCATGCCGCCGGAGAGAGCCGAACACGTGCACCCCCCTGCAAGGTCTCAAGCCGGAACATTCCCCCCATATCGCGCCAGATAAACCGTCAGGATCTTGATCATACCCCTTCTCAAATAGTGATGTATTCGTTATAATGGAACTTCCTTGGGGGTTCTGTAAGTCCGCAAGTCTTATTGGACTTTTGTATTGTGAGTGATTTTGAAGGGTTGCTTTTTTTGTAGTGGGCGAGAGTGGCATCGATTTTGCTTCGACGGGGTGGGAATTTCGTATGCATCGGATACAAGGGCAGAGGGGCGCCTTGCCCGTGAAACCCGGAGTCGGGACCTTCCGGCGGCCCGGGCGGCGACAGGAGTGAGACCATGGACAGTGATATCGAGAACCATGATGACATCACCGTGCTTCGGCCCGGCCTGAAACGGCTGGAGGCGAACACGGTCCGTATTCTTCGCGGCGATGTGCTGGAGCTGTTGAAAAAGGGGCGGGTGAACATCCTCTGTGACCTGCAGGATGTCGAGTTCATAGACAGCTCGGGAATGGGCGTGCTGGTGGCCGTGAACCACATGGTGCTGACCAAGGGCAGGCTGCTGTTCTGCAACATGAACGAACGGCTGCACGGCGTATTCACCATGACCCGATTGGACAACCTGCTCAAGGTGCACCCCGGCTCCATCACCGAGGCCATGGACGCCTTGCGCGCGGAAATGGCTGGCTGATGACCATCACTCCATAAGAAAAATCCTGGACAAATCCTCCACCTCCTCGGCCTGTCCTAGGTCCCGAACACCAGGGCCTGTGGACGGCAAACGCCCCATGAACATGGCCTGCGCGGCCAGAAGCATCAGCTCCAACTGCGTTTCCACGTCGGCCAAGGTGCAGGTGCGGCTCCACAATGCCCAGCATGCGCCGTGTCTCGAAGTTGTAGGTTTCACGAACTTTCGTCATTCTGACGGCCAGCTCCATTTGGCGTTCCAGTTCGTCGCGCTGGATCGCCATGTCCATGGCCACGGCCGCCTTTTCCGCCGCAGTATACATGCGGGCGTCATAGGGACGCAGGAACTCCAGCCCCCAGTTTACCACATCCAGGAACCGTACCTGGTCGAAAATTTTCTGAAACGCCCCTCGTATAAGACGTGACGCCAGACCGGTCTGCAGACCGGACCAGGCCAACCCGCGTTGGCGGCAGCGTACCCGTGCCAGCAAGGTGAGCTCGGGTTCCCTGGCCCATTCCGAGGCTGCCTGGCACAGCTCCTGTGGGAGCTGCTCGTCCAGGCGCAAGCGCTTCATGAGCAGGACGCAGTCTTTCGCGTCCAGTGACAGTTCCAGCGCTTCATCCGCCCCGGAAGTGAGAAGCCAGAGCGCACGCGCACCGTCGAGCTCCCGGGCCAGGAGGCTCACCTCTCCGTGCCCGATACCGGTCTCTCCATGCTCCAGGAGCACCGCCTCGGCCACCATGGCCAGTTCCTGGTCAGGGAACAGCAGCAGCTCGCGGATGACCTGGGCCTCGGAGTCGTCCGGGTCATCGAGCCGTGATTGCAGCTCCTCCTGGCTGAGCGCCCCCAGCGTGGTATCGAGACAGCGGAGCGTGGCAGGGTCCGGTACGCGGTTTGTCCGAGAGTACCCTTGAAATGGCCCTTGGCGAGATCGATGTATATTAGGTCAGACATTCCCTGAAAATATCAGTCCACTGTAAACACGTCCAGCGGCCGGCAGGGTGGATGACAAGGAGTAATAACAGGTCGGAAAAGTGTTTTGCGAGGGGGAAAGCCCTTTTCAAAAAGGTTCCCCCCGGCAATCCTTTTCAGACGCTCTAATTCTCGTTGTCTTCTAAAACCCGCTTTCGCGCATGAGCAGGGTGAGGGCGTGGCCAAGCCAGCGGCCAAGGTGCGAGGAGGGGGGGGAGCGCAGCCAGACATTCCCCGCTCTGCCCCAGAGTGTAATGCGCGGGTGAGAAGTCCAGGGCGATGATTACGCTGTAGCGGCTTTCAAGCATGCGCAGGCGCCCCTTTTCTTCCTGGAGCACCGGCAGCGCGCCCGCTGCCTGCGAGGTCAAGGCCAGGTGGTCGATGGTTTCCGCGCGCACCGGGCTTACGGATTGCACAGTGCCGCGAATGAGTGACGGCGCGGCCTCGAGCATGAATGTCACGCCAGCGCCCGGCTCGATATGGGTCACCCGCTCCTCGTCCACAAAGGCGTACACAAGGGGGGAGTGCCTGCCCTCGATCTTGCCCAGCACGCTGTTTTCCCTGACATGGCGCCCCTCCCTGAGGGTGGTGTCCCAGTCGAAGAGCGCTCCTGACTGGGCGGCCAGGATTGCCATGCTGGCGCGCTGGGTGCGGAGTCCGGCCAGTGCGGCCTTGGCAGCGTCGATCTCCTGCCGCTTCTGGGGCAGCGCCCCCCGCTGTTCCTGGTCCAGCATGAGCAGTTCCAGCTCCTTTTCCTGGATTTCGACCTCCAATTCCATGACGCGAATCTGGTCCTCCAAAGAGGTGGACTCGACAGTGGCTAGGGGTTGGCCCTGGATCACGGATTCGCCCCTTACGGCATGGAGGGAGGTGATTCTTCCAGCATGAGGGGCGTAGAGCACCTGCATGGATGCGGGCACCAGTACCGCCGGGATGGAGTATCGCCGGGGCAGGGGCAAGGCCAGCCATATCGCCAGCCCCAGCAGGAGGAGCAAGGTGACGAGCAGGCGCGTGTTCAGGCCGAGCTTGTGACGCTCCTGGTACAGGGACTTGGCCTCGCGTTTCAGGGGCGTGCCGATGAGAACCCCGAGCTCCACCACGAACAGGGCGATGCCGATGGCCTTGGCCACGGACATGTAAACCAGCGCGGCAATACCCAGGTACAGGAAGAAGCGGTAGATCCAGCAGTACACGGCGTACACCGTGAGAGCGGCAAGGCGCCGGGGCCGGGCCTCTGGCTCAGGGTTGGACACTTTCATGCCCAGGAGCAGGCGGCGGTATGCCCAGCGAGCCACGGCAAAGGCCCGGGGTTGGAGGTTGTCTATGCCCCACAAGTCCGAGAGCAGGTAATAGCCATCGTAACGCATGGCCGGGTTGCTGTTGATGACCAGCGAGGAAATCAGGGAGGAGGATGAGAGCAGGAAGAACACGGAGCGCGCCAGGCCGGGCGGGGAAAGGGCCCAACAGAGCAGGCCCAGACCGGCCGTGACGATCTCCGTGACCATGCCCGCGCCGGAGATGACCAGCCGCTGCCCGCGGTCCTTGAGCTTCCAGGCGTCGGTGACGTCGCAGAAGGCCACGGGCCAGAGCACCATGAAGGCCACGCCCATGACAGGAACACGAGCGCCGTAATGCACGGCGGCAAAGGCGTGGGAGAACTCGTGCAGGGACTTCACCGCCACCAGGGCCAGGGCAAAAGCAAGTACACCCCGGGGGTTGAAGAAATAGGGGAAGGTGGCCAGGTATTCGTCGAAACGCTGCAACACCAGGGCCACGCCCAGCACCGAGAGCAGGGCGTACACTGCCAGGGCAAGACGGGAGGAGAAAATCCGGTAGACCCCCACCGTGGATTGCAAAAAGCGTTCGGGGTGCAGCAGGGGGACGCGGAAGAACAGCAAGCGCTGGGGCAGGAGCAGGATGCGCCCCTTTTTCATGCGCTCCCGCTCCTCGAGCAGTTGCTCCACAGGGCGCAGGGCGGTGCGGTTGGTGAGCCCCCCGCGTACAGCGCTCTCGCAGATCTCCAGCACCTCACTCGGGGAGGGGCGCAGGGTGGTGCTCCTGTTCAGGTCATCCATGAGCCTGGAAAATGTGTTGGGGCGCCGTAGCCGTACCAGAACCTGAGCCGCGAACCAGGTCAGCTTGTCAAAGGTGCGGTTCAGGGGGTCGTAGAGCGTGAAGGTGGGCATGCCGGTTGAGGACATCGGTCCTTCATGGAATTGCAGCTCGGGGCGCAGCATGGGCAAGGGGATGTCCATATTGACGGAGGGCATGTCAGATTCCCAGGGCGCCGCGCAGCCAGAACAAGGGCTTGCGTAGCAGCCAGTAGCCGAGGGGCACGGTGTCGCCGTAGATCACGGCCACGCCCATGAGCCCCATCTTAATCCGCTCCGGGGAGCTGAGCCACCGGGCCTCGGCCTTGATTCGCGCCTCACCCCTGGGGCTGACCGAAACCTCCCGGTCCACAAAGCTCAGCTCCGCCTCCAGGCTCCTTTCCGGGAACGCGTTGAGCATCACCTTCAAGGGGCGGTTGGAGAACACCACGTTGTCGTCCTGGGGCAGCCAGATGCGCAGCATGGTCCTTCCGGGGTCGACGATCTCCATGACCTTTTCCCCCACCACCACCGGCCGTCCGCGCCACTCGTCCGGATCGTCCACCACCACGCGCCCCTGCGCTTCGGCCCGCACCTCCAGCAGAGCCGCGTTTTGCTCGGCCATGTGCTGGCGGATGCGCTCCTGCTCCAGTTTCAGGCTCAGGATGGCGGTCTCGGCTCGGGCCGTGGGGTTTTCAAAGGCCTGCAGGCGGGAGCGCTCCAGGGTGGAGCCGATGACCTTGGTCTGTTGCCGGGCGAGGTTGAGCTGCTCCAGGGGCACGCGCTTGTCATAGGAGAACAGGAGCGCGCCCTTGTCCACGGCCTGGTTGGGGCGCACATCCAGGGAGGCGATGACGCCCTCCAGAGGGGCGGTGACCACGTAGGGATCCTTGGGCACCACCTCGCAGGGAGCCACTATGCGCAAGGGGGCGCGCACCAGTACCAGTGCGCATGCCAGAGCGACGAGCAGGAGAAGGAGCAGCAGGCGGCTGGAGAACAGCTGTTTGAAGTGCGAGGGCCTGGAGGCGCTGAAGAACTTGTCCCAGTTGGCGGCATACCCCAGGCCAAGGGAGCTGAACAGTCGGACGTCGGTCTCGCCCCAGGCCTTGTTGTTCCAGCGTTCGAGCCAGAGTCCGCCCAGTGAACGCCCCCCCGCTCTGAGGGGAATCCAGAGTGCCTGGAGCCCGGGCACCATGGCCCGCAGGGCCTCCCAGTCCTCCAGGGCATCTGGGGGGAGGTTCCTGGCATCGAGGACAAGGGGTGTTTCCAGAGGCTGGAGAAAAGGAAGCAGGCGGCGCCACAGCGCGGCCATTTCGGAGCGCGGGTGCAGGGTGGTTTGTCCGGAGATTCCTGCCAGGGAGGGGCGGCGCCCCCACTTCCAGAGAACGGCGCGGTCGTAGTGGGCCAGGCCGACGCTCTTGTTCAGGATGTGAAACACGAACGCGTCGCGCCCCCGGGCAAGGGATGCCTCGACATTGAGCTGGTGCAGGGATGCCAGCCTCTTGAGCGCGGCGGCCGCCTCCCGCTCGTTGAAGGTGGTGGCCTTGCCCCCTGCGTTGTTCATGAGCCGCGTGCCTTTACCCTACTGCATGAGCCTGCCGCTCATGCCGCTGCGCAGGGTCTGGGCCGAGTTGTCGATTAGGGCGTATACCTCGAAGGTGGCGCTGGCCGGGTCCAGGGTCTCGTTGATGTGGGAGACCTTGCCCCGAACCTTTTCCCCTGTCTGGTTGATCTGGAACTCCAACTCCTGGCCGATGGACACCTTGCCAAAGGCCGAGGAGGGCACCAACACCCGGGCGAGCAGCTCCCAGTCGTCCACAATGGCGATGAGGGGGTCGCCCTTTTTAACGGCCTCGTATTCATGGACAAAGAGCTGTTTGACGCGGCCATTGAAGGGAGCCTCGATGCGGCAGAGGTCGAGCAGGCGTTTGGCCATGGCCAACTCCGCGGCGGTTGCTTCGGCGTCGCGCTGGGCATTGGCCATTTCCAGCTCCGAGATGGATTTGTTGGCCCGCAGTTTTCTGGCCACGGAGTAGTTCTTGGCAGCGGCGGAGGCCAGGGCGGCGCGCTTGCGCACCTCCAGGGCCAGTTGCACGTCGTCGAGCTTGACGAGCGCATCGCCCTGCTTGAAGCTCTGGCCCATCTCCTTTTCGATCTTCACCACCTTGCTGAACAGTTCGGAAGAGAGCACCGCCTCGTGACGGGGCGTGAGGACCATGGAGAGGGGCTCTCCGGAACCGAGGCTCTGCCCCAGGGCGGGAGCGGCAAGGAGGATGGTGATCAGGAAAAGGGCGGGAAGAAATATGCGGATCATGAACATGACATCCTTGTTTATTGGCGTGCGGAGATGCGTTCGAGGCCGACTGCGTGCGGCAGGGTTTCCGCCAGATCGGGGGGCAGCCATTGCCCTCCCTGCCATTCGCGGCCCAGGGCGTTCTGCAAACGCGCCGAGGTCACCACGATGTTGGAGTATGAGTTGAGGAAAAGCTGCCAGGAGTTGAGGTACTGTTGCCCCTCTTCCAGCAGCCTGCTTTCATGCAGTTTTCCGGCCCGGGCGTGCTCCTCCACCAGGTCCATGAGGCTTTTCCTGGTTTCGGTGAGTTCGCGGGTCAGGGGCAGCTTTTTCACCGCGTCATAGTAGTCGATGACCGCCAGGCGCACCTGGGTCAGCACGGCCAGGGTCATGAGCATGCGCCGCTTGCGCTCCAGCTTGGCCTGCTCCTGCGCGGTGCGCATGCGCTGGTGCGCCTCGGGCGCGGCCATCAGGTCCCAGGAGAGCCGGATGCCGCAGGTGAACCAGTCGTGCCGCACCAGATAGCTGTTGCCGTCGTAGCTGTATGATGCGAAGGGTGTGAGCTCCGGGAACATCTGCAGCAACGCCGCGTCGGCCTCCTCCAGGGAGATGCGCTCCAGCATGTCCCGCTCGAAGAGTTCGGGGCGGTTGTGCAGCGCCTCGCGCTCCAGGGAGGACAGATCCAGGTCCTCGGGTGTGAGGGCGGCGAGGAAATCCACCTCCACCAGTTCCGGGCTTTCGCCCGGGGGCAGGCCCAGAAGCTCGCTCAGTCGGGCCAGGGCAGCGCGCTGGCGGTCCTGGAAACCGTGGAAACGGATGCGCATCTCCATGACGTCGGCGCGGCTCTGCAGGCCCTGGATGCGCGGCACCAGGTCCTCCTTGATCTCCTGGTCGATGATCCTGGTACGTTCCTCGGCCTCGTTGATGACGGCCACCACGCGCCTGGACATCTCGCGGGCAACCACCGCCGCCATGTAGGCCTCCGTGACCTTGAGGGCCACGTCCTGCTTCACGCGGCGCAGGCGCTCCCCCGCGGCTTCGGTTGCCTTCCGCGCCTGGCGCCAGTGGATGGCGTTGATGGCGGTGTTCAGCACATCCCAGGAGAAGGTGACGTCATAGGTGTTGGTGCGAAGATCCGAGGAGATGGAAGGCTCCAGGGTCTGTTGCCCGGTTTTGAAGCTCTCGGAAAAGCTGGGAATATGCCGGGATTTCCAGCTCTGCTCCACTTCGGCAAGAAGGGAAGGCAGCATGCGGAGCATGGCGCTGTTGGCGGTCTCATTCAGGGTCTGGCGCTCCTGCTCGGCCACCAGGGCCTGGAGGTTGTTGCGCAGGGCGTAATCCACGGCCTGGGAAAGGCTCAAGGGGTTGGGCAGCAGAGGGCGTGCGGGCTTCACGGCCTCGGGTTCCCTGGCGGATGCCGGAGGCGGCTCGGCAGGCTTGTCCTTGTCCTTGAATTTTCCCAGGGCCACGGACTCGAGCGTGGCCATGTCCTCCTGCAGGTTCCTACTCCGGACATTCTCCGGGCTCTCGTTTCGGGACGCGCATCCCGCGCACAATAACGCGGCCAGCAGTAACACGAGCACCACCCCCGGCGGTAGGCCGAAGAGGGGCGCTCCTCCTGATCGAATCACAGTCATTCCAATCCCTCTTTCCCCACGTTCGATACAGTCGTTGATCAGGAGGCGTTGAAAAACCCGTTACAGGGTTTTCCAGGCCCTACTGATGAAATCCGTCATCGATCCTTGTTCATGCGCAGAAGCTCGGCCAGCAGGGCTTCTCGGCCGGAACCGGTCTGCCTCCCCCCAGAGGCTTCCTGTCCCTGACCCGCGGGACCGCCCTGTCCCTGCCCGTTTCCGTTGTCGCCTTGTCCATCCCCGGAATCAGCCTGCTGTCCGGTTTGCCCTTCCCCAGAGCCGTCCTGTTGTCCGGATTGCCCTTGACCCTGGTTGTCGCCGCCTTCCCCGTTGTCCTCGGGAGGCTGCAGCTGTTCCTCCAGCACCGAGCCGTCGCCTGTGTCATCACCGGTGCCGTCATCACCGTTCTGATTGTCCTCGTCAGAACCGAATAGGAGGTCGTTGCCTGTCCCGTCGCCGGTTCCATCAGCGGTCCCGTCACCAGACCCGCCGTCGGTGCCATCGAATCCGTCATCAAAGCCGTCCCCCTCTATGCCGCTTCCCGTGCCGTCAGCGAGGGGGCCCCCGGTGATGCCCGTGGTCCCGTCACCCGAGCCGGAGGTGGGGTCGGTGTGGATGGGCGTGGCGGTGGGCACGTTCAGGGTCATGCTCCGGGAGGACACCCGAGTGCCGCCGCTGCCGGAGTAGCCCATGTCCGTGATGGTGACGGTGAGGGCGTCGTAGGTTCCGGCGCCAGTGGCCGAATACATGATCCGGGCCATGTCCATGCGGATGTTCGAGAGGTTGCCGTACAGGGTGATGCGCAACGGATCGTGGGTCATGGCCGAGTATGTGTCCCCTGGGGCGGACAGTTCCCCGTGAGTCACGGTGATGACCACCATGATGGGGTTGTCGCCGGAATCGTCGGAGATGCTGATGAGGTCGCCCAGGGCAAAGCCGCCGTCGGAGGTGAGGGTGAGGGTGTCGGGCATGGTGATGACCGCGGGGTCGTTCACCGCCGCAATGCTGATGCCCACGCTGGAGCTGGCTGTCTTGGCGCCCCCAGTCCCGGTGTTGCCCTGGTCGTTCACCGTGATGCGCAGGGCGTCGGAGCCGTTGTAATCGGCCGAGGGGCGGTATGTCAGGGCGTCCATGGCGGCGTTGATCTCGCTCTGGCTGCCGGTGAGGGTCACCTGCCCGGTGCCGTTGCCAATGATGGCCGCGCCGGTCCCGGTGGCCAGCCACAGGGAGCCGTGCCCCACGCCGAGAACGGTCTGGATGTCGTTGGAGCCGGAATCGTCGGAGACGCCGACCCCGCCATTGAAATTGTATGCTCCGTCCTCGTTCATGGAGACCGAAGAGGGCGCGCTGATGGTTGGGGCGTCGTTGATGTCGCGTACCGTGATATCCATGCTCAGGGTGGTGGTCTGGGTGCCGCCCGAACCAGTATGCCCCTGGTCGTTCACGTACACAGTGAGGGTGTCGCTCCCGCTGTACCCGGAGGAGGGGGTGTATACTAGGCCGTCCAGGGCGGCGTTGATCTCCCCCTGGGAGCCGGTGAGGATGACCATGGCCGTGCCGTTGCCCGTTATGGCCGCGCCCATGCCGGTTACCGCCGTGAGGGTGCCGTGACTCACGTAGACCCGGGCCACGATCTCCTCGGCGCCGGAATCGTCGGAGATGGAGATGTTGCCGTCAAAGGTGAGGGATGCGTCCTGGTCCATGGTCTGGGTGCCGGGCAGGGTGACGACGGGAGGATCGTTGACCGGCATGGATACCGTTATAGCCACGGAATCGCTGTCGGTCTGGGTTCCTCCGAACCCGGTGTGCCCTTGGTCGTCCACGGAGACGTTCAAGGTGTCGGAGCCGGTGTACCCCGCGTTGGAGATATAGGTCATGTCGTAGAGCGCGGCGTTGATCTGGGCCACTGAGCCGGTGACGGTGACGCTGGAGGTGCCGTCGCCGATAATGGCGGCGCCGGAGCCCGACGCCATGTTCAGGGTCCCGTAGCTCACGGAAAGAGTCGCCACGATGGGATCTGTGCCCGAGTCGTCGGAGACCGAGATGCCTGTGAAGTGCAGGGGATCGCCCGTGGTGATGCCTGCCGAGGCAGGGGCGGTGATGACCGGCGCCTCGTTCTCGTCGCCGATGGTGAGGCTCACGGAGGCGGTATCCGTCTCCGGGGAGCCGACGCCGTAGTATCCCTGGTCGTCCACATCCACCTGCAGGGTGTCGTAGCCGGAGTATCCGGCGCTGGGGGTGAATGTCATGCCGTACAGGGCGGCGTTGATCTCCGCCAGGGAGCCGATGAGTTGCACCGCACCGGTGCCGTCGCCCGTGATGCTGGCGCCCGAGCCCGAGGCCATGGTCAGGGTGCCGTGGGACACGGTGAGGTCCACCTGGATGTCGTTGGCCTCGGAGTCATCTGCCACGGAAACGCTGGTGATGATCAGGTCCACATCCACATCCGTGGCCAGGTTCGTGGGCGCGGTGATCTCGGGCGCGTCGTTCACGGCGTATACCGGCAGGCTGTAACTCTGGTCCGCGGTCAAGCTGCCGCCGGTGCCGGAGTTGCCCAGGTCGTCAACGTGCACCACGAGGCTGTCCGTGCCGGTGTAGTTCGCGTCGGGGCTGTACACCATGTCGCTCAGGGCCTGGTTCACCTCGCTCACTGTTCCGGTGAGGGTCACGGAACCGGTGCCGCATCCGGCCACTGTGCACCCCCCGGAGACCACGGTCAGGGTGCCGTAGCTGACGCCGAGCTGGATCTGGATGTCACCGGTGTTGGAGTCGTCCTTGATGTAGAGGTTGCCATCGAAGGTGTAGTCGTTGTCCTCGTATGTCTCGAGCATACCGGTCTGGACAATGGTGGGGGCGGTGTTCACGCCGTCGTCATCATACACCGAGATGAGCATGCTTTCGTTGAAGGTGCTGGCATAGAATTCCACCACCGACAGGGTGACGTCTTCAAGCACGGCCACGGCCGGGGGGGAGAACACCATGGTGTCCAGGGCGGTGTTGATGTCGGCGAGGTCACCCTCCACGGTGATGCTGCTGGTGCCGCTGCCACCGGAGAAGATGGTGAGACCGGTGGTGTCCAGGGTGATGGTGCCGCTGGTCACCGAGATGGTCACCTTTTGGAGCCCCGACTCCGCATTGATGTGAATGTCACCGCCGCTGAAGTCCAGGGTCCCTGTCTCCAGGATGGACGTGTTGGCGGGCATATCCACAGTGGGCACGTTGACCGTCATGGTGTAGTTGGAGGCGCTGTAGCCGTCCACGTCGTCGGCCACGCTGAAGGTGAAGCTGACACTGTCGTCGCTGGAGGTGTAGTATGCCAGCAGGTTCAGGTTGATGTCCGAGACTGGTATGATGTCCCCGGCGCTGACCGTGACGGCGTTGTATTGGAGATACCCCACCGAGGGCAGGGAATCGATGCGTACATAGGTGAAGGAGTTGCCGTCCAGGTCCGAGAAATTGAAGTCCCCCTCTGCAAAGGTGTATGACCCGCCGCTTGTCCACACGGTCTCGTTCGCCGCTGTGGGCGCATTGCCGCCGGGCAGGGTGCCGTCGAAATTCTGCAGATCGTCCTGGTCGAAGTAGAGCGGGATAAGGTTCACGTTGCCGCTCTCCAGGAGCCAGTCGCCCCCGTCGTCAGGATTGCCAGTGGCATCGTCCGAGGCGGCCACGTCCAGGCCGGTGATGTCGTGAATGAGCGAGATGAGCTGCTGGCCACTCTCCGAGCCGGCCAGGTCGCAGGACAGGAGGTCCAGGCGGCCGTCGTCGTTCATGAGGTCCGAGAGCCCCTCGAAGAAGTCCTGCATGGAATCGTCCGAAGACAGGGAATCGGCTGTGACGGCCTCCCCCTCGAACAGTGACACTCCGTCCTCGTTGCCGTGGATGGCCAGGGCGATGCTCTCGGCCCGGGCACCGTTCAGGGCGTTGGCGATTTTCGCCAGCAATTGTTCGGGAGAGTCGTTGCCGGGATCGTAACGCACGGTGATGACTTTGTCCCGGGCTGCTTCGGCAAGGTCGTCGCCATCCTGCAGGTCCTCGGGAACGACAAGGACTCTGACGGCGGCGGTATCGCCGGCCTGGGAATCGGCCCCCTGGTCCGTGTTCTGGTCGGTGTGGGACTGGTCCTGATCCGTGGACGCGACATCGAGCCCGGCCTCGGCCACGACCGCTCCGGCCGCGCCGTCCAGGACGATCCGGTCTTCCAGTCTCATTATTTGTTGTACCATGATCCCCCCCCACTCGCTAGCTCCGAGCGAAAAGACAGTCGGAAAACACCCGGCCGTTGCTGCGATACTGCAGGAGCTGTAGAGTAACTTTACACTTTTTTTAGATTACTGACAACCTGATGTACCCTGATTATAGCCGGTAAGACACCTGGAGGTAAACCCTTTGCCCAATAAACTTGTTGAAGCAGGTTTTGGAAAACTGGAAAAAGAGGTATGATGCATCGAACAAATTATTGATGTGGAGTAGAATCTGTTGAATCGCCATGGGTTGGGAGAAAATATATGACTTCCCGAAACACCGTTACGATTGCGATTGTTCTTGTCGTG
Organism: Desulfovibrionaceae bacterium; assembly: GCA_963674665.2. Lineage (GTDB taxonomy): Bacteria > Desulfobacterota > Desulfovibrionia > Desulfovibrionales > Desulfovibrionaceae. Next base: position 851,123 of record CAXXPL010000009.1, read on the forward strand.
TTGTTCGGCATCATCCCGTTTTCCAGCAAGGCGCAGAGCATTGGCACGGAAATCCTCGAGCTGCTGAAGAAGAACTACTCCCCACAACAGGCGCTCATGGCCAGGGGGGTGGAGGTGCAACAGGCGTACTCCTATGGCCGAGGTGTGCCGGTGGGGTACGTGGATTTCGTGGAAAACGAGGCCTATATAATGCATTCCCACCAGCCAGAAAAGGCCTATCGCGCGGTGAAATCGCAGCCGCTCTTCGAGATGGACACCCTCATCACCATGGCCGACTCCAGACTGGTGGTGCTGTTCAAGGACCAGAGCCACGTCACCTTGAACTCGTTCACCAAACTGATCATCAACAGGAGTCACTACGAGAAGGAGAAGAGCTTCCGCGACTCAATTCTGGGGCTCATCGCGGGAAAGGCCAGGTTCATCATCAGGAAGATCAGGGGGTTGACCAAGGAGAACTACAAGGTCGAGACGCCCCTCGCCACTTTGGGCATACGCGGATCCGACTTCATGGTCAGCATCGTGCCGGAGTCCGAGCTCATCCGCCCCTCATCCGGATTCCTGGAACGTTTGGGCATCGTGAAGACCGCCCACGCGGCGGGGTCGAACATGGCCGTGCTGGTGGTGACCGGCGAAGACACCAACCTGAGTCTGCGCTGGATAGGCGGGGGGGCCGTGAACCTTCCATCCTTCTCCTCCAGCGCAGCCTTCTCCGACAGACCGCCCCTCCCTCCTGTACCGCTGCCGCCCGGGGGCACCAACTCGCTGTTCAACAGCCTGGCGCCCGCCCCCTCCATCATGAAGATGCCGGAGATATTCGAATGAGGATAGCTGGTTGAAAAGGCTTTATTGCGAGGGAAAAAATCCTGGAAATTGACGGGAATGAACAGGCTCAGGCGTCCTTCTCGATGAGGATGCGCATCGTGGTGGTGGATTTTTTCAACAGTTGCTCCAGGTTATTTGTCAGCTCCTCCACCTGGCGCGGGGGGTCGTTCTCCAGGATCGACTCCAGTTGCATGGCGGATTCCATGGCCAGCACAAAGCCAAGGGAGCCTGCCGCTCCCTTGAGGCCATGCACCAACCTTGCCGCTTCCCTGGTGTCTTTTTCCCGCAGAGCCTGGCGGATGCCGCGCAGTTTCGCGTCCAGGCTCTGCACGAACTCCACGTACATGTCCAGGAGAATGTCCTTGTCACCCTGCACACGGCGAAGCGCGGCATCCCAATCCACGAGCGTCGTAGGGGGGGGGATCCCTCCAGGTGGGGGTGGGGAGTTCCGAAGGTCGCGCATCCTCGCGATCTCATCGAAGAGCAGCTCCGGCTCGATGGGCTTGGGCACGTAGCCGTCCAGGCCGGACCTCAGAAAGCGCTCCTTGTCGCCGCACATGGCGTGGGCGGTGAGGGCGATGATGGGGATGGCGGGCGAGTTGTGCTCCCAGTTTCCGTTGCGGATGAGTCGCGTCACCTCCAGCCCGTCCCTCTTGGGCATCTGTATATCCATCAACACCAGATCAAAGGGCTGCTCCGCAAAGAAGGCCAGGGCCTGGTCGCCGTCCTTGGCACAGACCACGGTGAAACTCCTGGACTCGAGCAACCGTTTGACGATGGTCATGTTGATGAAATTATCTTCGGCAAGAAGCACGCGCGTCGGCGAGTTCGTGTCCGAGCTCTTATCGGAAAGGGGCAAAGGGTGGGCAACGGCTTCATCGGACACGCTCTTTGGCCGTATGGTGAACACGAAGGTGCTGCCCTGTCCATTGGAGGGCTCCAGCCGGATACCGCCCCCCATTATGGCGCAGAGACGTTTGCAGATTGCCAGGCCCAGCCCGGTTCCCGCGGAGGAGCGGCTCAGGGAGCTGTCGGCCTGGGTAAAACGGTCGAAGATCTTTTCCCGCAGTTCAGCGGGAACGCCCATGCCCGTGTCCCGGACCTCGAACCGTAGATCCGGTGTGGAGAGCCCATTGGCATCGGCACCGGCCATGGAGGCGGAGATGGTGATCCCGCCCCTGGTGGTGAATTTCACGGCGTTGCCCAGCAGATTGTTGATGATCTGGCGCAGACGCCCCGAATCCACTTCAATGGTGCGGGGCAGGTCCTGGGACATATGCAGGCGCATGCGCACGCCGTTCTTGTCCGCAAGGGGCTGGAAAAGCTTCAGGCAGCCGTGCAGCAACTCGGCCAGGTCACAGGGGTGCTCCTGCAGCTCCATGCGGCCGGCTTCGATCTTGGAAAAGTCCAGGATGTCGTTGAGCAGGAACAGCAGGGAATTCGCGGCGTGCAGCAGGTTCTGCAGATCCTCGCGCTGCCTGGGCTCTGTAGCCTGATCCATGAGCAGTCTGGCCATGCCGATGACGCCGTTCATGGGTGTGCGCAGTTCGTGGCTCATGGTGGCGAGAAAGTCGGATTTGGCTCTGGTGGCCTGCTCGGCCAGCTCCTTGGCCTCGAGCAGGGCCTCTTCGGCCCGTTTCAGCTCGGTGATGTCCACCATGATGCCCACCAACCCAGCAAGTTGGTTGTTGGCGTCGAACACCGGCCCCTTGTGAAAGAGCACAGTGCCGGAATTGCCCATGCCGTAGACGATGTCGTGCTCGAACCGCTGGATGCAGGGGCCGGAGCAGGCCATCAGATCCCGGTCCATTTTGTGGAGGATGTCCTCGTATTTTTTGCCCAACACCTGCCGCGCGGTCCTGCCGATGATGCTCTGCTTGTCGGTACCGTTCACATAGGCGAAGGCGTTGTTCACGAACCTGTACACTCCCTGGGAGTCCTTGAAGAACATGGGATTGGGCATGGTGTCGAGGACGGACTGCAGCAGGGAGTTGGCCTCCTGCTGGGCCAGTTGGGCGCGCTTGCGTAAGGTGATGTCCAGCAACGCCCCCTGCAACAGGGCCTCGGCCCCCTCCCAGACAAGATCTGCACGGCAGCGGGCGAAGCGGTGCTCGCCGTCAGCGCGAATGAACCCGACCTCCATGTCCATGGGCGTGGCATACGCGGCCAATTCGGTGAGGGCCTGGGAAAATCTGGGCTCGTCGTCAGGCAGCAGGTGCGTCTTGAAGCGGTCCAAAGAGGCATGCTCCTCCGTGGGGTGGAATCCCAGCATTTCATAGAGTTCCTGGGACCAGTACATCCGCTGCTTGGAATAATGCAGTTCCCAGCCCGCCACGTCCGCCAGGCGTTGCGTGACATGGGCCTTGGTGGCGTACAGGCGCATCCGTTGCTCTGTTTCCACTGATTTGGAGACATCCACCATGGCCGCTCCCACCAGGGGGGCGTTTTTTCCGGATGGCCCCTCACCGAGGGGGCAGAACATAATGGTGCACCAGGCCGGATCTTTCCTGGAAGCGGGCACAGTGCTCCTGTCAGGTGAAAAGGGCAGGGGCATTGAAACCAGGCTGTCGCCCTGGCAGGCAAGGGAGAAACAGTCCGAGCTGCCGCTGTCCCGCGCATCCGGATCCTGGAGAAGGTTGTATCTGTATACCATGTCCCGCCTGCTCACCTGGAGCCAGTCCTGGCCCGCCTGATTGAGGTCCAGGAGCAGGCCGTCGGAGCGGAAAAAGCCCAAAGGCAGAGGCAGCTTTTCGAAGAGTTCGCGGTAGATTCCAGAGGAGTCCCGCCCGGACGGGCGTCGAACCTTCAGGGTCTGGCGGATGCGTAGCATGGGCGCGTCCAGGGGCAGCAGGTCGCATACGCCCATGTCCAGCAATTCCTCGGCGTCCGGGTCATCATAATCCGCGCCGTAGAGAATTATCCTCATTTCCGGGGCAAGGGCGAGCAGCATCGTGAGCATGGGGATCAGGCTTTCCCCGGAGACCATGGAGCGTTCGAAAAGGAGAACCCTGATCTCCGCGCACAGGGCGTACCCCAGCGTGAGCGTCAGGGAATCGGAGATGAGATGCTCCATGTCCCACTGCGCGAGATGCTTGAGCAGCTTGGCGTGATCAGTGGTGGAAGAGAGGGACAACAAAGGGGGCGGCCCTGCCTGGATCGATGAAAAAGCGGCACTGCACGTGGCGGAGTTGCACGAAACGCAGGGCGAGCTCTTCATGGGGCACCCTGTGAATGAAAAAGAAGCTGTAACACCATGGTATCAGGGGGGCTTGCGGTCTTCAGAGAATGGGCATCATGAATCGTTACGAATGTCCAGTAATATTGAAGTATTTTCGAAAGAGAACCACAGGATTCTAGCATGGTTAAGGGAGAAAGAAGGAATTGTCAATTACGGTTAGGAAAAAAACAGGTTCATGACAAACATTGCCCGAGGGCGGCGGGGTGCGCTGTTTATCGAGGGCAAGGATTGTTTCGCAGGCAGGGATATCTTTTGCGACATTCTGCGCGCTGTATTGATCCCGGCCCGCAACTCCGCCTGCCGGGTGTCAGGGCAGGGGGACGGACTTGAAGAACTCCATGAGTTCCGCGGGCCGGGGCTCGCGCAGGTCCACGGTGCGGCGCAATCTGTGCCGGGTGACCCAGGGCAGAACCGCCTGAACGTCCTCGGGCAGGACGTGGTCGCGCTCGTGCATGAACGCGTGGCCCCTGGCGGCCCGCAACAGGCCGAGACCGGCGCGGGGGGACAGGCCCATGAGAAATTCCCCTGAATCCCTGGTGGCGTCGAGCAGGTCCAGCACGTACTCGCCGATGGCCTCGCTAGCGTGGATGGCCCGGACCCGGCTCTGGATTTCCATGACCTCCAGGGGGCCGAGGTCGGCGCTGAGATCCGGGATCACCGCCTTGGTGTCCCCCTGGCGGAGCAGGGTCCGCTCGGCCTCGCGGTTGGGGTAGCCAAGCTCGATGCGCATGAGGAAGCGGTCCAGCTGCGAGTCGGGCAGGGGGTAGGTGCCGGAGTGCTCCATGGGGTTCTGGGTGGCGAGCACGAAAAAGGGACGCAACAGGGGGCGCGTGGCGCCTTCCACCGTCACCTGCCCCTCTTCCATGGCCTCCAGCAGGGCGCTCTGGGTGCGCGGAGTGGCACGGTTGATCTCGTCCGCCAGCAGCACCTGGGTGAAGACCGGGCCGGAGTGGAAGACGAAGCGCTCCTGCTCGCGCTGGTACACCGAGACCCCGAGGATGTCGCCGGGCAGGAGATCCGAGGTGAATTGCACGCGTCGAAACTCCAGGCCAAGGCACTTGGCCAGGCCCTGGGCCATTGTGGTCTTGCCGATGCCGGGCAGGTCCTCGATGAGCAGGTGCCCCCCGGCAAAGAGGCAGGTCAGGGCCAGGGTCAGCTGTTCACTCTTTCCGAGTACCACGCGCTCAAGCTGCCGCAGCACGCTCCGTATGCGATCCAGATGCTCCATTGTTGCCATCCTGTATGGAGTTGTCTTCGCAGAAGTCGTCTTCCTTGGGGGTGCCGTTTTCCTTGAGGCTCCCCGGCTTCTCCATGCCGATGAAGAACAGCAGCATGGCCGGAATGACGAAGATGGTGAATACCGTGGACGTTGCCAGACCTCCGAGGACCACGCTGCCCAACCCCCGGTAGAGCTCGGAGCCGGGGCCCGGCGCCACGGCCAGGGGCAGCATGCCGAAGATGGAGGTGAAGGCGCTCATGAAGATGGGGCGCAGCCTCGTGCGCACCGACTCCCGCACGCCCTCCTTGTGACCCATGCCGTGGATGCGGATGTTGTTCAGGGATTGGTGCACGATGAGGATGGCGTTGTTCACCACCACGCCGATGAGGATGACGAAGCCCAGCATGGTCAGGATGTCCATGGGCTGGGCCGCGATGAACGTGTTCTCCAGCCACAGCCCCAGGAACCCGCCCGCCGCGGCCAGGGGCACGGTGAACAGGATCACCAGGGGGTAGATGAAGTTGCCGAAGAGCGCGCTCATGAGCAGATAGGTGATGATCACGGCCAGCAGGAAATTCCACTGCAGGGCCTTGGCGGTTTCGGTGAGCTTGTCGGCCGCGCCGCTCATGCGGAACTTGATACCCTTGAGGGGGCCGCCCTTGAGCTTGGGCACGATGCCGTTCTCGATGATCTCCATTGCCTGCTGCAGGGGCATGGTGGCCGGGGGCGTCACCTGCAGGGTGATGGTGCGCTGCCGTTCCAGGTGGCGGATCTGGGTGATGCCCGTGGTGCGGTCCAGGTCGGCCAGGGAGGACACGGGCACGAAAGTGCCCGAGGGCGTCACCAAGAAGGAGTTGTAGAGTTCCTCCGGAGTGCTGATGTTCCTGTCCGCGGCCTTGAGCACCAGGTCGATGGTCTTGTGTCCCTCGCGCTTGAACTCGCTGACCTTGCGGCCGTCCATGAGCACGTCCAGGGCCACGCCCAGGGACTGGGTGTTGAGGCCCGCGGCCTTTACCCGTTCCCGGTCAGGAAGGATCTTGATCTCGGGAAAGATAATCTCGATGGAGGGCACCGGTCGGATCTGGGCACCGGGGATGGCCTGGCGCAGGGAGCCGAACATGGCTCCGGCACCGCCCACCAACTGATTGATGTCCGGCGCCGAGAGGTCAACGTCAATGGTGCGCCCCCCGCCGAGGCGGTTCTGGAAGATTCCGGCCTGCAGGCTGATGCCGAACATGCCCGGGATGGAGTTGATCACGCCGTTGAGGGTGGGGATGAGTTCTCCGGCGCGCTGCTCCTGGGTGGTGATAACGCCGAACAGGGTGATGCGGTCGCCCCCCACGTAAAAAAGGCTCTCTATACCGGGCAGGCCCTCGTATTCGGGTTTACCCACGCGGGGGCGCAGGGTGCTGTAGATGTATTTGCCCATGTCCAGGCGCTCCTCGTAGGAGAGGCCCGGCGGCGGGATGAGGATGTTCAGGATGAGGTTGCGGTTGCCCTGTGGCAGGTACTCCATCTTGGGGAACAGCGTATAGGCGGTGAACAGCGCCGCGCTGGTGAGCAGGAGAATTGTGGCGATGCGGGTGAACCAGTTGGCCGTGGCCAAGCGCACGAAGAGCATGATGAAGGAGTTGATCAGGTGGCCCAGCCCTTTCGGAGGGCCGTTGGACACGCACTTCTTCTTGGAAATGCCGAAGAGCTGCCGTGCCAGCATGGGGATGACGCTGATGGAGATGAACAGGCTGAGGATGATGGCGCAGGTGACCGCGATGGCGATGTCCTTGAACAGCTGCCCGGCCTCCTGCTCCATGAAGACCACGGGCAGGAACACGGCCACGGTGGTGGCCGACGAGGCCACGATGGCTCCCCACACCTCCCTCGTGGCGTCGTAGGCCGCGGCAAAGGGCGTCTTGCCCATGGATCGGTGTCGGTCGATGTTCTCCAGCACCACGATTGCGTTGTCCACCAGCATGCCCACGGCGAATGATATGCCCGCGAGGCTGACCACGTTCAGGTTGCGCCCCATGAGGCTCATGAAGATGAACGTGCCAACGATGCTTATGGGGATGGCTATGCCCACGATGAAGGTGGAGGAGATGCTGCGCAGGAAGGTCAGCAGCACGATGACGGCCAAGGCGCCGCCGATGAGGATGTTCTGCTTCACCAGGTCGATGGCGCCGCTGATGTACAGCCGCTGGTCATAGGCCCAGTCGAAGTACAGGCCCTGTTCCTTGAGCTGTCCGTCATTCAGCTCCGTGACCACCCGCTCCATGGCGTCCGTGACCTCGAGCACGTTGACGCCGGGTTCGGGCTTGATGCCGCAGACAATGCCGGGCTCGCCCTGGGAGAGCATGGCCACTTCCTTCTTCTCGTACCCATAGGTGACCTTGGCGATGTCCGAGATGAAGACGCGCTCCTGGCCGTTGCTCTTTATCACCACGTCCTCGATCTCCGCCGGGCTCTGGAATTCGCCCACCGTACGGATACGGAACTGCCTGCGCCCCACGTCCATGGTGCCGGCCGAGACGTTGGCATTCTCGCTTTGCAGCACCGCGATGACGCTGTCGATGGTCAGGTTGTGCGCTGCCAGGAGCTGTTCATCCACGATGACGTGCATCTCCTGGTCAGTGCCGCCGAATACGAAGAGGTCGGCCACACCGGGCACGCGCTCCAGGTGCTGGCGCACCTCGTCCTCGAAATAGGTACCGTACTGGGAGATGTCGCGGTGGTTGGAGGGCAGGGTCTTGAGCATCATCCAGATGATGGGGGAGGTGGAGGAGCCTGTGGCGCTGATCACGGGCTTGTCCACGTTCTCCGGGTACGAGGACACCTCGTTGAGCTTGTTGGACACGCGCAGCAGGGCGTTATCAACATCAGTGCCGATGGCGAACTTCAAGGTCACGGAGCCGTAGCCGGTGAAGGCCTCGCTCTCCAGGCTGATGAGCCCGGGGATGCCCTTGAGCACCTCCTCCTGTTCGTCGATGACCTCGCGCTCGATGTCGTATGGCGTGGCGCCGGGCCAGGTGGTGCTGACCGAGATTTCGGGCTCGGTGACGTCCGGGCTCAGTTGGTAGGGCAGCTGGTACAGGCCGATGACGCCGAAGAGCACAATCAGGATGACGCCAACCAGAACAGGCACTGGGTTGTTGATGCAGAACTTGAGAAAATTCATGACCGGCTTCTCGTCTTTGGGCTTGTTGTATTACTTGGAGCGCGAAAAAATCAACACCGTGCTCCGGCTGCTTCGCCGCTGGCCCCGTATTCAGGGACCCGTCCTTATGACTTCAAGCTACATAATGATAAACATTTTGTGCTCGCGGTAATATCGTGCTGTGGCGCGGAACGCCGCGCCTTCATGGCAACACAACCGGAAAACGTGGGGGAAGTCGGGAAAACAGACGCCAAGGAACTCCTAGGAGTCCTTTTTGGGGGCAACGGGCTGTCCCTTTTCGTCCACCAGCATCACGGGCTGTCCCGGCCGCAAGCGTTCGTTGCCTTTGATCACCACGTCCATGCCCGGGGCCAGGGGCGCGTCCGGCACCACCGGCTGCACCGCTGCGTCAAGCCCCACGTAGGCGGTGACGTTCACCGGGATGCCCACGGCTTTGCCGCCAAGGGCCAGCCAGACCATGTTCTGCCCCCTTGCGAGGAGCACGGCGTCACGGGGCACGAGCACTGCCTCGATCTTGTCGCCCGAGGGGATGCGCACGCGCGCCTCCATGCCCTGAGCCAAGTTTCCGGGGTTGGGTAGCCGCACCTTCACCGGGAAGGTGCGCGTGGCCACGTCACCCTTGGGGATGATGGCCTCCACCTTGCCCTTGTAGGTAGTGGCGCCGATGCGCACGTCAAGGGGCATTTCCTTGCGTACAAAGGGCAGCACGTTCTGGGGCAGGCTCACCAGCACGTCCACGCAGTCGTTGCGGGCCACGGTGGCCACCAGCGAACCGGCGTTGAGCCATTCGCCGCGCTCGGCGTGGCGTTCCAGGACAACGCCGTCAAAGGGCGCGTGGGTCACGGATTTCTTCAGCTGCAACTGGAGCTTTCTGGTGTTGGCCTCGAGGGCGGTGGCCTTGTTGCGCAGCCCGGCCGCCTCGAAAAAGGCCGCGTCGTAATCCTGCTGGGAGATGGTCCTGCGCCCCAGGAGTTCCTGCATGCGGGACAGCTCCTTTTCCGCGTTCTCCAGGCTGCTGAGCACCTGCTTGTGCAGGAACTGCGAGGCATCGAGGTCGGTGCGGGTCACCTCGGTGTCCAGGATGACCAGCTCGTCACCCTCCTTGACCTGGTCGCCCTCCTCGAAGGTGATCTTGTCCACCCGGCCCGAGACCTCGGAGGCCACGTTGGCCACCTCGGGGAAGTAGACGGTGGACACGTACTCAAGCTCGGGCATGACCTGGCCGCTCCTGGCCTTGGCTGTCACCACGCGGGAGGGAGGGGGGCCCTGTTGCTGCTTGGCCTCTTGCCCGGGCTTGCCGGGTTCTTGGGCCGCCGCCTTATGCCGGTCAGGAGCCTTGCCGTCCTGGGCCGCCTCCTGGGCCAATCCCGGGGAAGGGGCGCACAACGCCAATACGCAAAGCAGTACGAGGAAGTAGAAACGGCGGTGCATGGCGGAAATCTCCGGATGTCGGTGGATGAGGGGCTCTTGAAAAGGTCTCAGCCGAAGGAATAGCGTAGATGATATTTTTAGGATGAAACCAATCGAAACACAAGGGGGAAGAAGTTGACTGGTTGGATGGACAATCGCACGACTTTGTCCAAGATGATGTGGACTGTTTATCAAATGTATTTATCCATAAATTGAAGAATTTTAGAGTATTAAAGAGGAATAGTATTGAGGGAACCTAGTCGTGTCGAGGAAGCAACTTACGAATACGTTGACAGGGTCATTGGTCCAGTAGGTCGGTAGATGTGAGATGGCAACAGATTTCAAGAGTAGCTCCCCCACACCCGACAATCCGATGTGGGGGATCGTGCGAATTTTATTTTTCCAGAAAAGCCTTGAGTTTCTCCTCAGTGTCGTGCTCAAGAGAAGTCTTGAGGATTTTGCCTTTGCCCTCGAATTGTTTGAGACCATCCAAAACCTTGTCTCCGGTAACCTTGCGCAACAGCACAAACAGGGCGGATTTGCCCGGGGTGAAGCTTTCGGCAAGGTCCTTCATCATCTGATCGTTGATGCCAAAGTCGGAGAGTTTACCGGAGAGTGCTCCTGCGCCTGCCCCGACAGCGAGCCCAAGCAGAGGATTGAGGAACAGCATTCCGATAAGCATGCCCCAGAAACCACCGCTTACAGCTCCGGCTATGGTCAAATTCATGGCTTGATGGAGTTTGACTTTACCCTTTTCATCCCGGGTCACCACAACAGCGTCTTCCATCTCAATAAGGTACTCCTTCTGCATTTTTCCAAGAGCCGCCCTCATTTCAAAGGCAGTATGTTCGTCATCAAAAATAATGGCAACTAGCTCACTCATCTTTCATCTCCTTTGACTTTGATCGTCGATTGTATTGTGGGCACTTTACGCTTGTACTCACTACGGGTTTTTCGCGCTGGTGTCGATTTCCCACATGGCGCGGGTCAGCTTGTCATCGAGGTTATTAAAAATAGCAACATCTGAATATAAGTATTGATAAGCAAGTAATCAGCATGATAGAACTGGATGTGCCTGACACAGAGAGGTGCATGGAATCATCCGCGCCATAGCGAGGTTGAGATTTCAATAAACAAAAGGAAAGACAACGTGAAACGAATGTTTGTTCTGGTCAACGTAGTAGTATTGCTGTGTATTCTTTTAAGTTGCGCAGCCTTATGCGATTCTGTGGAGTTGAAAAGGATCAGTTCCCCGGATTCGGTGGTTGACGCCGTGTTGACCGAAGAAAGTTGTGGCGCGACAACATCTTTTGCCTACAAGGTTTATCTTGTTCCAAAGGGCGAAGCGTTGACCAGCAAACATCATCCAAAATTCGTCGCCGACCATGTGGACAAGCTGGACATCAGTTGGCGATCGAACAAGGTCCTGGACATCACGTTCTTGCATGCACGTATTTTTGACTACAGTAATTTTTGGAAATCAAAAGATGTTTATGATTTTGATTATCTAGTTGAAATATTTATGGTTTATCAAGATAAGGATCACATGCTTAGCCCTGAAGACAGAGGCAGTTCGTAAAATGAAAGTGTAAGTGGGAATGGCATGATGATATTCTGAGGTGACCTCGTAGATTGTTCGACCTGCTACTCCTGAACCGATGATTTCCGTGCCTTGACAGCTTGATCTCCCATTATTTATGTCTATTCGGATGTACAGGTGAATGTATAATTTCGCGATGGAATTATGGGAAAAAGCATGAACATCACCGAGGCCCGCAACAAGTTGACCAGCCTGCCGGAGGAACTGATCCAGGGGCGGGAAACCCTGGCCATAACCAAGCAGGGCAAGCCGGTGCTGGCGCCCATGCCCCGGGACTTGTACGAATCCTTAATTGAGATCATGGAAATAATGTCCGACCCGGAAATGATGCAGGCGTTTCGTGACGGAGTTCAAGACATCAGGGAAGGGCGGACGCGGAAGCTCGAGGATGTCAAGGCGGAGCTCGATCTGTGACCAGGGAAGTTGAATTGACCGCCACAGCCAGCTCGCTGCTATACGTAATGTGCAGACTATGAGTGTATAAAAGTTCGATGCATGCATGGAGAGAGTAGATCAATTTTCAAAGACCACACAAGTTTTCAAAAATAGCGTTAACTTGATTCATTATTATGAACGTATGATTATTTCTGTGAGTAAGATCTATGAATTTTTATGATCTTGAACATCTGCTTCCCCATGGATTTCATGATAGTATTTTTCACTCCATATCTATTGACTATGAAAAAGATGTTCTATCAATGAAGCTTGAAGTCATGTGGGGGGAAATGGACGATGTCGAATGGTACCCATGTATGTTGTTTTTCAAGTCGATCAAATATATTATTATCGGATCTCCATATAGTGGATTTACAGATCCTCCACCAGACCTTGGTAGCTCCACTGATCTGAGTATTGCTGAGCAGCGTTATGATACTACCCAGTCTTCAAAATTGCCTCGTGACTTGGGTCCTGAATATTTTACACTCAATCTGTTTCTATCGACGTATAATAGCTCAATTTTCCTTGCCGCAAAAGATGCTATGTTTTATTGGATTGAAACCCCACCTGATATGGAAACTTTCAAGGCCAGAGATATAGAGTGACAGCATCGCCACGCTTGAAGGCCAGAGAAGTGCGGCATCGTGATTTGAATGACCTGAAAGAAGGTTCGGGCTAAGATTCTTCCGACACACCGTCTATCTCCCGCATGGCGTAGGCCAGTTTGTCGCCAGCCTTTTGGATGTGGGCCTTCATGAGGACTCGGGCAGCATCCGGATCATGGTCCTGGATGGCCTTCAGGATCGCCTCGTGCTCCTCCTCCACCTGGTCGTACCCCCAATCGTATTTCGCCTTCTGCTCCATCCAGTGGCGTACGGGCTGCCGCAGCTCGGAAAAGAACCGGATCAATACGCTGTTGTGGCAGGCCCTTGCCACGGCCGCGTGAAACTCCCAGTCCGCGTTTATGAGCCGTCGGCCCCGCTTTCGGGCCTGTACCAGCTGTTTGTGCTGTTTCTCGATGTCCGCGGTATCGTCCAGGGACGCCCGAAGGGCGGCCAACCGCGCAATGGTTGCCTCCAGCTCGGTTCTGGCCTCCACCAGTTCGCTGATCTTGCCCCGCCCCATGGTTATCAAGGACAGCCCGATGGACCCGGACGCGTCCGTGATGTCGGTTATGCGCGTCCCCTGACCGGGGCGCACCGAAATCAGCCCCAAGAGCTCCAGGGCGCCCATGGCCTCGCGGACCGAGCTTCTTCCCACGCCGAACCGCTCCATGAGCTGTGGCTCGGGGGGAAGCATGTCGCCGGGGCGCAGCTCGCCGCGGGAAATATCGGCGACCAGCTTCTCGATGACCTGGTCGGAGAGGCGTTTTCTTTGGAGCTTGCAATGTCCGTGTTTCATGGGTTCCAACATCATGTTGACAATGGCTCGGCGTGGCAATATCACAAGGTCATAACATCTGACGTTTCGATATTTTTCGATGTAACATCATCCTGTTATGTGATCAAGTGACCTTCAGGTGAGTATTCATTCCAAGCCGGGACAATCCGGTGCGAACGTCGGGTTTCGCCCTTCGGGATGACGCGAGGCCGCCATAAAGGAGAATAGGGATATGGGCAAGAAAATAGGCTGGATAGGTACTGGGGTCATGGGTGCGTCCATGTGCATGCACCTGCTCAAGGCCGGAAACGAGGCCTTTGTCTTCAACCGCACCAGGTCCAAGGCCGACGCGCTTCTCGCCGAAGGCGCGGTCTGGTGCGATTCCCCTGCGGAGGTGGTCAGGAACGCGGAGATCATCTTCACCATCGTGGGCTATCCCAAGGATGTGGAGGAGACCATCCTGGGTGAGGGGGGCGTGCTGGCCAACGCCGACTCCGGCAAGATCATCGTTGACATGACCACTTCGGAACCCGCCCTGGCCGAGCGCATTGCCCGGGAGGCCTCGGCAAAAGGGGTGGAGGCGCTGGACGCCCCTGTCTCGGGCGGCGATATCGGAGCTCGGGAGGGCACCCTGGCCATCATGGTTGGTGGCGAAAAGGCTACTTTCGACAAGGTCAGGGACCTCTTCGGCCTCATGGGCGGCAATGTCCAGTACAGGGGCAGGGCCGGGGCAGGGCAGCACACCAAAATGTGCAATCAGATCGCCATCGCCGGAAACATGATCGGTACCGTGGAGAGCCTGTACTACGCCCACAAGACGGGCATGGACCTCAACGAGGTCATCGACGTCATCGGCACGGGCGCGGCCTCGTCAGTGAGCCTGAACAGGCTGGGCCGCCGCATTGCGGATGGTGACTTCGACCCCGGCTTCTTTATCAAGCATTTTGTGAAGGACATGGGCATCGCCCTTGCCGAGGCCAGGCGGATGAATTTTTCCCTGCCCGGCCTGGCCCTTGTGAACCAGTTCTATGTCGCGGCCATGGCTCAGGGGCACGAGAACCTCGGCACCCAGGCGCTGTACAAGGTGCTGGAGAGGCTGAACGGCGAATAGAACACAGGATTGTTATTTGTTTGGATTTTCGAGGGGAAAAACTCTTTGAAAAGAGGTTATTCCCCTCGGGCTCCCCTTTCCAGAAACGTTTCACTCAATGCATGTAATAATCACGCGCGAGCATTTAACTTTGAAAAAAACAAATGCTCGAGAACGGTCACCCGCCCCAGCGTTTCCCTTCGTCATGGAGTGCGGCCAGGGAGAGGCTTGGCATGTCCAGAATCAGCCCCATGGTGCCGTGCTCAGTGACCGTGGCGCCAAGTATGCCTTCAACCTTGCCCACTGCCGGGCCCAGGTGCCTTAGCACCGCCTGGTTCTGCCCCACAACCTCGTCAGTCATCACGCCGAAACGCCCCTGATTGGTACGCACCACCACGATATGCATGGTCTTGGGGCGTTGGCCCGGGATCTGGAAAAATTCCCGTAGGTCGATGAGGGGCAGGTGCTCCCCTCGCAAGGCGTGCCCCCGCACTCCGGTGTTCCGCTGCTCCGGGGTGAGATTCAGCTCGACGCACTCCTCCACGTAGTCCAGGTGCATGAAATAGTCGTCGCCAGCCACTTCCACGCGCAAGCAGTCGATGATGGCCATGGACACTGGGAGCTGGATGCTGAAGCGTGTGCCCTTGTCAGGGGCGCTGCTCACCTCGATCTTGCCACGCAGGGCGATGATGCTGGCCTTTACCGCATCCATGCCCACGCCGCGCCCGGAAATCTCCCCTACCTGCTTGGCGGTGCTGAGTCCGGGGAGGAAGATCAGGTCCAGCTTCTCCTCGAGTGCGAGCTCTCGCCCCGTCTCGATCATGCCCGAGTCCAGGGCGGTCCTGTAAAGTTTTTCCGCGTCAATGCCCCTGCCGTCGTCCGCCACTTCCAGGAGCACCTCACCGCCGCTTTGCGCGGCCTTGATGGTGATGGAGCCTTTGGGCGGCTTGCCCAGGTACTCGCGCACGGACGGAGGCTCGATGCCGTGGTCCACGGCGTTGCGCAGGAGGTGGATCAGTGGGGTGTTGAGCTCCTCGATGAGCTTTTTGTCCAGCTCCGTGTTCCGCCCCTGCATGTCGAACTGCACCTCCTTGCCCAGCTCGCCGCACAGGTCGCGCACCAGGCGGCGGTACTTGGGGTAGCTCACGCCCAGGGGCAGCATGCGCAGGCTCAGGACCTGGTCGCGCAGCAGGGAGCACAGGGACTCTATCTCCTCGGCCACGGGCAGAAAGGTCTTGTCCCGGGCAACGCTGGCCATACGGCTGAGGCGGGTCTGGACAATGGCCAGCTCGCCCACGCGGTCCACCAGGATGTCCAACTGCTCGGCCGGGATGTTGACGCGGGTGATTTTGCTCTCGGTGGAAAAGTCGGCCAGGGGCCTGTCCACCTTGCCGCTCTTGTCCGGCCCGCTTGGACTGTCCATCGCATCCGATTCAGGGGGCGCGGCCTCCTTTGGATCGGAAGAGGGCTGGGGGGCGGGGTTTCGCGCGGGGACAGGCTCGGGTGCTGCCAGGGAGATGAGGGCCTGCAGGCGGCTCTTCTCATCCGAGAGGTCGGGCTGGTTCGCGAGATCGGTTTCGCGGATCAGGCCCTTGAGCCGGTCAAAGGCGAAGAGCAGCTCCGAGATGAGGAGACGGACCACAGACAACTCGCCCTGCTGCAGCAGGTGCAGGATGTTCTCGATGGCGTGGGCGTACCCCGAGACAGCCTCCAGGCCCATGGAGCCCGCGTCCCCCTTGATGGAGTGCGCGGCCCGGAACACGCGCTTGAGGCGCTCCTGCAGCTCTTCCCCGGAGACGTGTTCGAGGTCGAGGATGGACTCCTCGATGTGGGCGAGCTGCTCCATGCAGCTCTCCACGAAGATCTCCCTTACCTTGCTGTCCATGGCGCGGTCGCCCTCACTCCGGGGGATCCGTGTTCACGGACCGCTCCCCAGGCCTGATCACTGGCAGCATCCTTGCGGCGAGATGCGGTCAATGGCCTTCAAGAGACAGTCAAAGGTGCCGAGTTGGAAAATGATGATGATGTCGCCCCCGATGGAGTGCTTCTCCAGGGTGAAGTGCGTGTGGGCCAGCAGCACGGTCAGGTTCCCGGGGTGCTCGTTGAAGCGTAGGAAGCTGGCGAAGTCCCCTTCGTAAAAATCGAGGGGGGAGTATATGATGTGCTCTTGCAGGATGTTTCCCAGGGAGCCCATTACGCCGTTGAGCACGATGTTCCCCACCTCCTGCAGGGTGCCTATGCGCAGGGAATCCATGTCCAGGGGCAGTTCCTCCTGGCCGATGATGATGGAGACGAGCTTTGCGGCGCTGTCAGGTGGGAACACCAGGGCGCTGGTGCCGGAGAAGTCGCCTGAGAAGGCCAGCTTCACGGCGGTGAAGGTGCTGCTCTCCATGGATTCGTAATGGTTCAGGAGTTCGCTGGAGGTGAGGACCTGCAACTGCGGGACCTCGAGCTGGATGTGGGTGTCCACCATGCGGTTGAGCATGCTGGCGGCCTTGCCCACGCCGATGTTGATCAGCTCCTGAAGGATGTCCAACTGGTAGGGAGTCAGGTTCATGTCGTGCCTTGTGGTGAGCTCAGGACTTCATTGCCCGCAGGAGTCGCTTGAGTTCCTCCTCGTCCACGGGTTTGTTGAGAAACCCCTTTACCCCGAGTTCTTTGCAACGTCTTTTGGTGGTGTCCTGGATATCCGCGGTGATGACCAGGACATGGGACTTGTTGCCCTGGTCGGCGAGCCGCTGCAGGACCTCCATGCCGTTCATGGCGGGCATGTTCAGGTCCAGAAGTATTACGTCGGGTTTGTCGTTCAGGGCGGATTCCAGACACTCCTTGCCGTCCTTGGCCTCCAGCACTTCATACCCCTCTTCCTTGGCGGTTTTGGCGTGCATGAAGCGTTGAAACATGGAATCGTCCGCTATGAGCAACGTGGGCATATATGACTCCTTGCAACTCTTGCATCGGGAGGGTTTGCCGTGGTCCTGCACCGCTCCCCCCAAAACGGTGGCGACTTGCGTACGACCGCTCCGGACTCTGCCGGAGCGGGTTACGGTGCCTTTCCTGAGGCGGGGCGGGCATCGGGTATGAAAATGGCGCCGAGGACCTCGCGAAGCGCCGTGGATGATCGTTGGTCTTTGGTTCAAGGTTTAGCCCAAAGCGCGAACGCCATCAAGCTTCCGGTTGAGACGGGGCGCTGGGATAGATGTATGTAAAGATGCCGGAGCTGGTGACAATTTTTATGGCTCCTGGTACAAACATGCTGGACCGGGATCGGCGCGATGATGCGGTAACACTGCGTTTGAGACAAATCCGTTTTGCGGCTGTGAGGGTAAGGGAACAGGACAAGCGCGTGGAGAGGAATACATGCTGAAAACACTTGTTGTGGACGACAGCAAATACCAGAGGTATATCATCGAGCTTGCATTGACAGAGTATTGCAAGTGCGAGCAGGCAGCGGACGGAGATGAGGCGGTTATTCTGTTCGAGCGTGCCTTGCAGAAGGATAGTCCCTACAATCTTGTGGTGTTGGACATCCTCATGCCCAACATGGACGGCCACAAGACGCTCCGCCGTATGAACAATCTACAGAAGCAGTACGGTCTTTCCGAAGAGCGGTGCTGCAAGGTGGTGATGCTCTCCAGTCTGGACGATCCGAAAAACATGATGCGCGCGCAGTTCGAGGAAGGGGCGCACGCCTACATCACCAAGCCCTTTGAAGACGAAGTGCTGATAGAGACGCTACGCAACCTGGACCTCATCGACAACCCCCTGGATGAGGACGACTTTCCCGATATGGTGGACGAGCGCACGCAATGAAAAGGATCTTCGACCGCTATCCCGACGCGAAGCAAAAATTTCTCATGGTGGCCGAAGGGGGGGTATTCATGGAGCCCACGGCGATTTCCACCGTCCTGGGGTCCTGTGTCACCGTGACCTTTCACTGCCCCAGTCAGAGGATAGGCGCGGCGTTTCACGCGTTGTTGCCGCGATTCGATGAATATGAGTACAAACATCCCACAGGGTTGTTCTACCGGTACGTTGACAGCGCCATCAAGAGGACCTGCGACAAGCTCTTTGCCAGGGGAGTGAAAAAACAGGATATCGAATGCAAGATCTTTGGCGGCTCAAGCGCCATGTTCCAGCACGAGATAAGCGTGGGGCCGAGGAACGTGCAAGTGGCCTATGAAACCCTGGCCTCCCTCTCCCTGCGCATAACCGCCAGCAACGTCGGCGGTATCAAGGGACGCAAGATCGTGTTCATATCCCACACCGGAGAGGTCTACGTCAGGCAGTTGACCAGTTGAACTCGCTGCTCATTGATTGAAAACAATTTCCGGGGGGAACCCTTTTTTCAAAAAGGGTTCCCCCCGGGGATCTCTTCTCGAACCTTCAAATCGGCGACAGGACTCAGGCCGCCTGGCGCTCGGTGGAGTCCTTGAGTCTGTATGCCTTGAGGTCCTGGATGGTGATCACAGGCAGGCCGTGCTTTTCGGCATAAGCCACCACTTCGGGTAATCTGGCCATGGTGCCGTCCGGGTTGGTGAGCTCGCACAACACGCCGCAATCACCCAATCCGGCGAGTTTCATGAGGTCCACGGTTGCCTCGGTGTGGCCGCCACGCTCCAGCACGCCACCGCTCCGGGCCCTGAGGGGGAATACATGCCCGGGGCAGTGTAGATCCCCGGTACAGGCCTCGGGCGCGCTGGCCGCCTTGACCGTGCGCACGCGGTCCGCGGCCGAGACGCCGGTGGTCACGCCCTGGGCCGCTTCGATGGAAACGGTGAAGGCGGTGCCATAGCGGCTCTTGTTGTCATCCACCATCATGGGCAGACCCAGCCGCTCCACATGCTCGGGGGGCATGCACAGGCACACGATGCCGCTGCAGTCCCGGATGAGCATGGCCATCTGTTGGTCGGTCAGATGCAGGGCCGAGAAAATGAGGTCTCCCTCGTTCTCCCGGTCCTCGTCGTCAGTGACGAGAACTCCGCTTCCATCCCGCAGGGATTGGAGGGCCTTTTCGACGCGCTCCAGGGGGGGGCCGAATCTGTTGAGCAAAGACTGATTCATGGGAACGCTCCTTCACGTTCGAGGTTCATGAATCAGGGCACAGGAAATGCCGATCGCCGCAAAAGGGCACGATGGGACACGCGATGAAGCCGCGTGATCGAAAGGTCGGCACTTATCCTCTTCCATCCGGACTGTAACCGTCGGCCCCGGCCTCTCACCGGGTCTGCTGACCCCCTTCCCCGATGGAAGGGGCGCTCGCGGGCTCCCCGGATCTAATCCGGATTACCGCCGGTAGGGAATTTCACCCAGCCCTGAGAATAAGAACGGGTGGAAATGTGCTTGAACCCGATGGCGTTGTCAACTCATCCTGTAATAAATAACATGTGCGCTTTCGGCTTACCCGCAAGGTGTCCATGTGGGGCGATACCGAAAAATCTTTTATTTTCGAGCTATTAAGGCAGAGCATCTGGAAATACATTGTAACAGGAGTGAGAAGCAATGTCCGAAACCACGCCGCATCGTTTCGTTCAGGAGATGGCTGAGGAGACCAGGAAGGGCAACATTACAAGAAGAGATTTTTTCAAATACGCGGCCCTGTTCGGAGTGTCGCTTCCAGTCGCCGGGCTCCTGGCCGGGGTGCCATTGTCGGAGCTGGCCCGGGCAGGCACGGCAGGGGGTGAGGATTGGGCCTCCCTGAGGGAGGAGAGCCCCTTTGAGATCAAGAACCTGCTTATCGAGCGGGCCAGGAAGGCCTGCGAGGGCAA
Organism: Desulfovibrionaceae bacterium; assembly: GCA_963674665.2. Classification (GTDB taxonomy): domain Bacteria; phylum Desulfobacterota; class Desulfovibrionia; order Desulfovibrionales; family Desulfovibrionaceae. Next base: position 871,260 of record CAXXPL010000009.1, read on the forward strand.
GCCCGGCTGCGCCATGATAAACGCCGGGCGCGGCAACCCGGACTTTCTGAACACCACGGCGCGCAAAGCCTTTGCCCTGCTCATGCTGTTCGCCGCCCAGGAGGCGGAGAATGGAGTCTTCACGCCGGATGTCGGCTATCGTGTGAAAAGGGGGGGCCTGGCGGGAAAACTGGACGCGTTCCTGCGCGGCCAGAACAACGCCCCTGGAGCTGAATTCCTTGGCCAGGCAATGAAGTACGCGACCACCAAGCTGGGCATGGAGGCGGACGAGGTTGCCTTCGAACTGGTGGACGGTGTTCAGGGCGACTTCTACCCCGACCCTCCGCGTATCTTCCCGGTCACCGAGGCTGTGGTGAACAAGTACCTGGACAGGGTGGTGTTCTCCAGCGCTCCCCCGAAGGGGCGGTTCAGCCTCTTCGCCACCGAGGGCGCCACGAGCGCCATGATCTACCTGTTCAACTCCCTGAAGGAGAACAAGGTTCTGAACGCCGGTGACAAGGTGGCCATCGTGACCCCCATATTCTCCCCGTATCTCGAACTTCCAGTACTCGCCGACTATGGCCTGAAGATCGTGAACATCGCCTGCGATCAGGACAAGGGCTGGCAGGTTCCGGACTCCGAGGTGGCCAAGCTCAAGGACCCGGCCGTGAAGGCGCTTTACATGGTCAATCCCACCAACCCCACGTCGGTTTCCCTGAACAACGACACCGTGCGGCGGATGTCCGAGGTCATCAGCAAACACAACCCGAACATGGTCATCATTTCGGACACGGTGTACGCCAGCTTTGTGGAAGAGTTCGCCACGTTCGGACAATTCCTGCCCGAGAACATCCTGGGTGTGTACTCTTTTTCCAAGTACTTCGGGGTTACCGGCTGGCGCCTGGGCGTGATCATGACCCACGAGAACTGCGTGGTGGACAGGATCATCAAGGCCCTACCGCAAAAGGACCAGGCCCTGCTGGACATGCGTTACAGGCTTGTCTCCACAGAGCCGGGGGAGATCACGTTCACCGAGAGGCTGGAGATCGACTCCAGGCAGGTGGCCCTGGCGCACACGGGAGGGCTTTCCGGGCCGCAACAGGTGGGCATGTGCCTGTTCTCCCTGTTCGAACTGCTGGACGAGAAATACGCGTACAAGAAGTCCATCATGGATATCCTGCGCAAGCGCTGGTCCGCGCTCTACTCGGCCCTGGGCATTGAGGAACCCTCCGGCGGCAATCTGACCCGCTACTACGCGCTCATCGACCTTGGACGTCTGGCCGAGGCCAAAAAGGGCAAGAAGTTCGCGGAGGCCATGATGAAGGGGCATTCCCTGGATTTCCTGTTCCGCCTGGCGGACAACGAGGCCACGGTATGCCTGCCCGGAAGGGGCTTTTCCGGGCCGGAGTGGTCTCTGCGAGTGGCTCTGGCCAACATCTCGGAAGAACAATGCTCCGTTGTGGGGAAGAATATCATCAAGGTGCTGGACAGCTATGACGGGTGACCGGCGGCCATTCGAGGCAAGGTTCAGGGATGTGAAAAAGCGACCGGACGTTTGCGGATCGCCTTGGTATGATAAGTGTTTTTTGCTGGTTGCCGGGGCTTCGGGTTTTCGTTACAAAAATAGCCGTCTTTGCTTGATCAACTCATCCTCAACCGTAGCAGACGCCGATTTCTTACCCCAAGCTGAGACAGGGGGGCGTCCCCCGAGTAATCCATACCGGGGCTGACATTATCGAAAACGGGTTGTGGCGGGATGGCGCCGAAAGACGCCATCCCGCCACAACACAAGTCTTGCGCTTCATGCGCGGGATTTGTCACGTCGAAATCCTGTTCGACCGACGATGTCGACGCATGAAAGGGGAGTCCGCCTTGTCCGCAAACGGGATCAAGCCCTGGAGGAGCATTACGCTCCGCATCCAGCTGCCGCTGTGCGGCGCGCTTCTGCTGCTCATCGCCTGTGCGGTGTTCACTTTCCACTGGCTGCAGAGCGAGGACCTGGACGACCATGTCAGAATGCAGGTCACGGGCCTGGAAGAACTTTTCTGGAAAAGCCTGGAACGCGACGCCGAGTTTATTGCCAGCCAACTTGATTACATTGAAAAAAACAAGTCCCTGGAAAAAGCCTTCCTGAGCCGCGATCGGGAGGGGCTGTACTTCGCCGTGGAAAGCCTGAGCAGGCATCTGCGCGACAAGTACAAGGTCACGCATTTCTACTTCGTTCTGCCGGACAGGACGTGCTTTCTGCGCGCGCACCTTTCCTCGCGCCACGGCGACCGCATCGGCCGCAACACCATGATTCAGGCCGAACGTATGGGGCACCAGGCGTCGGGCATCGAACTCGGCCCCTTCGGCACCTTCACTCTGCGCGTGGTCAGACCCTGGGTAAAGGACGAGCAACTCATAGGTTATATCGAGCTGGGAATGGAGATCGGGCATCTCACTTCCATGCTCTCCAATACCTTCGATGTGGACCTCGTCTTTGCCATGAAAAAGCACCTGCTCAACCGCGACAGATGGGCGGAAGGACAGCGCTTTCTCGGCCGTGAGCCGGTAGGCTGGGACATGTTCCCCAACTACGTGGTGGTGGATTCCACCCTGAAGGAGATGCCCCGGGAACTGGGAGACATTCTGCACCTGCACAGCGTGCGGCACACCACCAGACTGCTGCCCATGCACCTGGGAGACAGGACGTTCATCGCCACCGGCATCGCCCTCATCGACGAAGGTGGGGACGAGGCCGGAGACCTGATCATGCTCTGCGACGTGACCGCCAGGAAGGCCGCCCTGAACAGGGCCGCCTACATGGTGGTGGGCGTGGGCCTGGGCCTCTGGCTCATGCTGTCGATATTGTTTCTTATCTATATCAGGCGAATAGAGAACGCTATCGTACACGCTCATTCCCGCCTGGAGTCGGAGGTGGAGGAGCGGGTGCAGGCACAGGAAAGGCTCTCGACCGCACTGAATGAATCCGAGAACCTCCGCCGACAGGTGGAGGTATCCCTTTTGCGGAGCGAGGAACTGGCGCGCCAAGCCCAGGCCGCCACCGAGGCGAAGTCCATGTTTCTCACAAACATGAGCCATGAGCTGCGCACCCCCCTGAACGGAATCCTGGGCATGCTCCAACTCCTGGAGTTCACGGACCTGAAGGGCGAGCAAAGGGATTATCTCGCCACGGCCAACCTCGGAGGGGAGCGTCTGGCAAAGCTGCTCTGCGACATCCTCGACTACACCAGGATGGAGCAGGGGTTGGTGGAGCTCAAGATGGAGCGATTCAGCCCCCGCCAGGTGCTCGAGGACTGCGAGGGGTTGTTCAAGGCAGCGGCGGTCAATGCCGGCCTGCAATTGACCTTCACCTGTTCGCCGGACATCCCGGAACTGCTCATCGGCGACGGTCATCGGTTGGGGCAGGTGCTCATCAATCTCGTTGGCAACGCGGTGAAGTTCACCAAGCAGGGGAGCGTGGTCGTGGACGCTTCGGGACAGATTTGCCCGGACCCATCCATGTGCAGAATCCTTTTCACCATCTCGGACACGGGCATCGGCATAGACGACAGCAGGCTCGACGATTTGTTCGAACCCTTTGTCCAGGCCGACGGCGAGTTCAACCGCTCCTACCAGGGCGCCGGTCTCGGTCTGGGCATCGTGAAGCGTCTGGTCGAACTCATGGGCGGAAGCCTCACCGTATGCAGCGAGATGGAGCAGGGCAGCACCTGTTTCCTGTCCCTGTCCTTCAAGCGTGTAGGCAAGGGGCTGATCCCCATTCGCACAAGCGCTGGAGGGGACGAGTACAGGGTTCTCATCGTGGAGGACGAGGAACTGAGCCTCTGCGTGCTCAGGCAGTTCATGAAGCGCCAGGGAATGGCTGTCACGGTGGCCCGGAACGGCACACAGGCCCTGGAGGCCTTGAAGGAGGACAACTTCGACATAGTGTTCATGGATGTTCAGATGCCGGTGATGGATGGGCTGGAGACCGTGGCGATCATCCGGAACGCGGAGGCGTTCGGTGACAAATCCGGGATCCCGGTGGTGGCCATGACGGCCGGCGCTCAGGAAGAGGAAAAGGACAACTTCCTGAGGGCGGGTATGGACGCCTGCCTGCTCAAACCCCTGGACCTGGCGGAGCTCAATGGGCTCCTCGACAGGCTGCTTCCCCACCCTCGAATGGGAGGGGAAAAATGAACTGTGGAGGGAGCCATCAGTGAACAGGACTTCCCCTGGAGCCGACTCCGGCATATTTCGCATAGGGTATAGAGAAGGGGAAGAGCGGAGGGAGGACCCCGCTCAAGCCTCTTTTTGAAATCCCGCCCTAGCTTTGGCGCAGTTCCTCGGTCATGATCTTGAGCTGCGAGGCCAGGTTCGCAAGCTGCATGATGGCGTCCTGAGCCTGGTTCATGTCTTCCGAGGTGTCGTTGGAGATGCGCGTCACATCCTCGATGGCCTGGGTGATCTCCTCGCTTGCGGCGGACTGCTGCTCAGCGGCCGTGGCAATGGCACGCACCTGGTCAGTGGTGATGGCCACGATTTCCACGATCTGGCCCAAGGACTCTCCCGCCCTGCTCGCCAGCTCCGTCGACTGCTCAACGGCCAACTCGGCCTCCCCCATCTCCTCGATGTTGCGTCGAGTGCCGCTTTGGATTGCGGTGATGGCGTCGCCGACCTCCTTGGTGGCGGCCATAGTCTTTTCCGCCAGCTTCCGCACTTCGTCCGCAACCACTGCGAAACCTCTCCCGGCGTCGCCTGCCCGGGCGGCCTCGATGGCGGCGTTCAGTGCCAGCAGGTTGGTCTGATCCGCGATATCGTTGATCACGCTCATGATACTGCCGATGTTTTCGGCCTCGTTGCCCAACTGCATGCAGCGAGATGGAGCAGGGCAGCACCTGTTTCCTGTCCCTGTCCTTCAAGCGTGTAGGCAAGGGGCTGATCCCCATTCGCACAAGCGCTGGAGGGGACGAGTACAGGGTTCTCATCGTGGAGGACGAGGAACTGAGCCTCTGCGTGCTCAGGCAGTTCATGAAGCGCCAGGGAATGGCTGTCACGGTGGCCCGGAACGGCACACAGGCCCTGGAGGCCTTGAAGGAGGACAACTTCGACATAGTGTTCATGGATGTTCAGATGCCGGTGATGGATGGGCTGGAGACCGTGGCGATCATCCGGAACGCGGAGGCGTTCGGTGACAAATCCGGGATCCCGGTGGTGGCCATGACGGCCGGCGCTCAGGAAGAGGAAAAGGACAACTTCCTGAGGGCGGGTATGGACGCCTGCCTGCTCAAACCCCTGGACCTGGCGGAGCTCAATGGGCTCCTCGACAGGCTGCTTCCCCACCCTCGAATGGGAGGGGAAAAATGAACTGTGGAGGGAGCCATCAGTGAACAGGACTTCCCCTGGAGCCGACTCCGGCATATTTCGCATAGGGTATAGAGAAGGGGAAGAGCGGAGGGAGGACCCCGCTCAAGCCTCTTTTTGAAATCCCGCCCTAGCTTTGGCGCAGTTCCTCGGTCATGATCTTGAGCTGCGAGGCCAGGTTCGCAAGCTGCATGATGGCGTCCTGAGCCTGGTTCATGTCTTCCGAGGTGTCGTTGGAGATGCGCGTCACATCCTCGATGGCCTGGGTGATCTCCTCGCTTGCGGCGGACTGCTGCTCAGCGGCCGTGGCAATGGCACGCACCTGGTCAGTGGTGATGGCCACGATTTCCACGATCTGGCCCAAGGACTCTCCCGCCCTGCTCGCCAGCTCCGTCGACTGCTCAACGGCCAACTCGGCCTCCCCCATCTCCTCGATGTTGCGTCGAGTGCCGCTTTGGATTGCGGTGATGGCGTCGCCGACCTCCTTGGTGGCGGCCATAGTCTTTTCCGCCAGCTTCCGCACTTCGTCCGCAACCACTGCGAAACCTCTCCCGGCGTCGCCTGCCCGGGCGGCCTCGATGGCGGCGTTCAGTGCCAGCAGGTTGGTCTGATCCGCGATATCGTTGATCACGCTCATGATACTGCCGATGTTTTCGGCCTCGTTGCCCAACTGCCCCAGGCTCTCCCGCATGCTGGTGGTCTTGCGAAGCACCTCGTTCACCGCGTTGATGACATTGTTCACTATTTCCTGCCCCTTTTCGGCGGTACTGCGGGCGGATTCGGCGCTATTGGCCGCGTCGGAGGCGTTGCGGGCCACTTCCAGCACGGTGCTGTTCATTTCCTCCATGGATGTGGCGGTCTCCTGCATGCGTTTGTTCTGGATATCCGCCCCCCGGGTGACCTGTTCCACCTGGGCAGAGAACTGTTCGCTGGTGGAGGAGAGTGCGTTGACCACCTCCTCGAGCCTGTCCGCCGCCTCGTTCAGGCCTTCGCTCCGCGCCTTGATGGCCTGTTCTTTGGCCTGCTCGGCCTCTTCCACGGCCTTGTTGGCTTCCAGGGTTTTGTTCTCGGCGAGCCGGGAGTGATGGTTGGCCTCGTCGATCTTGTGCCGCAATTCTTCCACCATTCCGTTCATGGACATGGCGAGCTGCCCCACCTCGTCCGTCTGGTTGAGGTCAGAGGAGGAGTTGAGGTCGCCCTGGGCCACCGAGCTGGCGAACCTTGTCAGGGACGTCAGCGGATTGGCAAGGGAGCGGGCAAGCAGCCAGGCCGCGACAAGGACGAGTACGGCAAATCCGATTGCCACGAGCAGGGCCATTTGCATGAGCTTATCGATCGAGGCGAGTATCTCCTTGGAATCAACCTTGGATATGATGGACCACTCCAACTGGGGAATATCCACGAATGCATAGCTCACCAGGACATCATTTCCATGGGAATCGAGATACTTGCCCTTGCCTTTTTCCTTAGTCGCAGCTTCGTGGATATAGGGGGTCTTGATCTTTGCGCCGATCTTGACCTTGTTCCCATTGGCGTCGGGGTGCACCAGGTCGCTGCGCAACAGCAGATCGTTTCTACCGAGAAGGTAGGACTCGCCGGTTTTACCCATGCCGATGACGTTCTGAAGGATGTGGTCGATCGTGTCCACCGGGAGTTGCGCGCCCACAAAGCCCACCACCTGGTTCCTGTCGTTGCGCACCTTTCCCAGGGCAAAAGCCACGTATTTTCCATTTGATGGCGCGTAGGGCTCGAAATCCACGAACACGATGTCCGGACTATCGGGTTTGGAGATGGCGGCAAAGACCTTGCCGAGCCCGGAGTCTTTGAGCTCGCTCTCCGGGATGATCATTCCCAGGTCTGACTCCTTGGCGGCGGTGTAGACGATGTCTCCGTCAGTGTGGATGAGAAACAGGTCGTCCCAGCCCATGTCCTGGAGGATGTCCGCCATGCGGTTTCCGTATTTTTTGTCCACCATCTGCCACTCCGGGCTGTCGACGTTGCCTCCGCTTCCCTCGAACGCCATGTTGAATTCAATAAGCGCCTTGTGCACGTATGGATCGTCCTTGAACAGGTGCATTTTTCCGGTAAACTGGCTGAAAAAGCTTTCGACTTCGCTCTTTTTCAGGCTGTCGATGGCTTCGAGCCTGGAAAAGGCCTCCTTCTCCAGGGCGGAACTTGCGAAGTTGATGGCGATAAAGGTAACTGCCACTAACGGCGTAAGTCCCACGAACAGGAAAGAGATTATCAATTTTGGCTTGATGCGGATGTCCTTGAAACGCATTGGTCCCTCCCCGGGGAGTCAGTGTGGTGCCTATTGAATACTTGAAAAAGATTACTGAAAATTTGGTTTTGACAGTCTACTTCACCATAGCCGAGTTTTGACATAAACACAATTCATGCCCTGAAAAAACGGATACTCCGCCGAAATGGCATGATCGTGCCACCCCAGCGGATTCCTGTAAGGAGTCGCTTTGTTGGATTAATGGTGTCCGGTATACCAATCGCAGGTGTTGTGTCCACTAAATTCACCTACTATGCATTCAGCGGAGGTTCGTTTTGCCGAAAAAGGGGTTTTCACACAAGGGAGGGGCAGGAAGCGGGAAGTCGAGAAGTGGGTTCCGAGCTCGCGAATCCATCGCGTACATGCGCCACGAGATGGGCCACCGCCTCGGGGAAGGGAGGTGGTATGGTGTGCAGTGTCACCCCCACGGAGGGCAGGGCGGGCAGGCCGGATTCCGGACCAAGAATCCTGAAATCAGCGAGCTTGGCCACACTGCTTAAGGCAACGGGTGCGATGGCGAATCCGGAGCGCACAGCGGCGAGAATGGCTGCCAGGCTCGGACTGCTGTATGCGATGCGGTGAGGAATGCCTGCCTGCTCCAGCGTACGCAAGGCCCAGTGACGGTAGAGGCACCCCTCGTGGAAAACAGCCAAAGGGAGAGGGGCGCCGCTATCCAGGTCAATGGCCATTTGCCGCGAGGCCGCCCAGACCAGGGGATTGCGCAATAGAACTTCCGCGTTTTCCGGAGCATTGTCACAGGTGCAAATGCATACGTCCAGCTCCCTGGTGGTCAGCAGACGCAGAAGAGCACGTGTCGCGTCGCAGCGCACCACCACCCGCACCATGGGGTGGGTGCGGGCGAACCGGGCCAGCACACCCGGGAGCAGGCTGGTGGCGAATTCGTCCGGCACCCCCAGCCGGACCTCGCCTTCCACCACGGGTATGGCTAAAGCGGCAAGGGCCTCGTCGTGAAGCTGCAGCATCCTGCGGGCATAGCCCAACAGCGTCGCACCCTCCGAAGTCAGACACACCCGCCGCGCGTTGCGCTCGAAGAGCCGACATCCCAACTCCTCCTCCAGCCGCTTCATCTGCATACTCACGGCGGACTGGCTGCGATGCACCTCCTCCCCGGCCCGTGTGAAGCTGGCCAGTTCCGAGGCCGCCACAAAGGTGCGAAGGGCATCCAGGGGTAAATGCACCAAGTTAGAAGCATCAAGCATGCGCATGCATAGCATGAATTCAATTCGTTTGTCGAATCCATTGGCCTGATGCAGGATGCTCCCATCAACTCACCACAGCCAAGGAGAACAACATGGAATCACAAATCAAGGTGAAGGAAGGGATCAACGCGGCATGGAACAGGTACAGGGAGCTGTTTCCGGATCTGGCCGAGGCGTATGACGCGCTCCCCGCCGCGGTATACACCGGGGGGCGTCTGGACGGGAAAACCAAGAGGATCATGGCCGTGGCCATCGCCGTTGCCTGCGGGTGCCGCGCCTGCATGCTGTTTCAGACCGAAAGAGCCCTGGAGTTTGGGGCGGACGCGGAGGAGATTCTGGAGGCCTGTGGCGTGGCTGTCTCCCTTGGAGGAACCATGGCTGCGGGCGAGGTCACCCGGGTTGTGCGCTATCTTGAGGAAACCGGCCACATCGGGGGGTAGTTATCAGAAGCTTGTGTATCCAGGCCAGGAGACAGACTTCATTCGACTCCGGAATTGGGCTGTGCTAATAGCAGCCCTGCGGCGGAAGGCGCACAATGCCCGCGCCAGTGGAAAGAGCCTGCGGAGAACCTGACGAAGAGGAGCGATGCAATGACTGTGGACCGCAAACATCAGATGGGACCCGGCGGCACCTGCCTCTGCCCCAAGTGCGGCTACAGGGCCGTACACGTGCAGGGGCAGCGGTGTATTGAACAGAGATGCCCCCAGTGCGGAGCGAAAATGCTGCGCGAGGGGTCCGAGCATCATGCAAAAATAGAGAGCAAGAAATGAGTCTTACCCTTAAACAAGCCCGTGCCGTGATCTTTGACCTTGACGGTACGCTCCTGGATACTCTCGAGGACCTGGCCAGCGCCACCAACGACGCGCTGGAAAAGAACGGATTCCCCAGGCATCCGGTGGACCCGTACCGCTATTTCGTGGGCAGTGGCCTGGAGACCCTGATTTTCCGGGCTCTTCCCGAGGATAGCCGGGACAATGCAACGGTCAAGCGTTGCCTGGACGACTTCGTGAAGTTCTATGACGCCTGCTGGGACAGCAAAACGCGCCCCTATGACGGGGTGGAGGATATGCTCACCGAGCTCAAGGACCTGGGCGTTCCCATGGCGGTCTGCACCAACAAGCCGCAGAAATTCGCGGAGTATTGCGTGGAGCGTCTGCTGCCCAAGGGGATGTTCAACTCCGTGATCGGGGCGGTGGACGGCAGGAACAAGAAACCCGCGCCCGATCAGGCCTACGCGGCCGCAGAGAGCCTTGGAGTGCCCTCGGAGCTGTGCGCGTTCATGGGCGACACCAGCGTGGACATCGACACGGCGGTCAATGCCGGGATGCTGGCCGTGGGAGTACTGTGGGGATTCCGGGAACGTCGGGAACTGGAGGAGCACGGCGCGACCATCTTCCTGTCCCACCCCCTGGAACTGCCCCGCAGTATGCGCTAGTCCGTTGGATGGATGATGATTCCGTGGGAGATGGACTTTTGAAGAGCATCTTCCCCTGAGATCCACCTTAAAATCAACAGACTTGGTGAGTACTCGGCGCGCCGGCATCATCTGATTGTATGAAACAAAAAGGCCGCTCCCAGCAGGGGGCGGCCTTTTTGTCGGTAATGCGAAAATGCTTACGGATGGCAAGCGGACTTTTTGCAGCCGGTCAGCTTCTTCTTCATGTCCTTGTCCTTGCCGGCCTTTTCCTTGTGGCAGGAAAGGCAGGTGGGGATGGTCTTGCCGGCGCCGTGGATGGCCTTGTAATAGTTCTCAGGGCCCTTGGCTTTCTTGTCGAAGTTGTCGTGGCAGCCTTCGCTGGAGCACTTCTTGATGTTTTCGGGATTGTCCTTGGACTTGTGGTGGCAGAATTCGCAGTCTTCAGCCTTGTGAGTGGAGTGGTTGAACACCACTGGAGTCTTGGTCTTGTCCATCTTCAGGCCATCGGCGGGAGCGTCGGCTGCGAACAGGTTCGGCAACGCGAAGGCGCAGATGATGGCGGCGGCCACAACACACACGAACAACTTTTTCATGTCTCGTCTCCTCTGCAAAAAGTAATTAGAATGTGAAAAAATTCGCTTATTTTGAACTGGAAACCCCGCAAATGTCAAGGGGGCACACCGGCCTCCAGTTCGATCCCTCTTGACCTAAATCAATCATATAGTACCCCAGGTTACAGATGTCCGCAAGGGGGCGGCCAGCTCTTCCGACAAGGTCTCCGCATATCATGTCAGGACGTTGCCGGGGCTGAGCGCGTTGACACCCGGACTTGCAAGAGCCGTTCGCGCGCCTCGGGGCGTTCCAAATATACCACAGAAATTCACAACAAAATGTCAGCTTACGATGACACCGGCGTAGCCCACCACCTTGGAAAAGTCGCCACTGGCAGTGCCCGATGTGTCATAGTCCGTGATCCGGACCTCCCTGGCACCCAGCTCCCGGCAGATGAGCAGCCCCAGGGTCATGGGCAGCACCCCGCACATGGTGATGTTGTTGCGCCGTACCACCTGGTACAATCCCAGCGGATCCAGTGCCTGGATCTTGTCCAGGGCCATCCTGTCCCGGTACTTGGTCTCGTCATGCGGGAGGTAATGGCTCATGTCCGAGCTCACCACAATGGTCACCGGGGATTCCCACCCCCGCAGCACAGCAGCCATGGCCTTGCCCACCTCCGCCAGAATTCCTGGATCGTTCTCCGACACCGTGAGAGGCACCACCCCCAGCTTTGGTTGGCGCTCCACCAGGAAGGGCAGCATTACTTCCAGGGAGTGCTCGTACTGATGGGCCTGGGTGTCTGAGCGCAGACGCGGCTCCGCATCCAGAAAGGCCCGGGCCAGGTCCTCGATCACCGGAACGCTGTGTCCGGGGATGTTCCAGGCGCCCTGGCTCCACATTGAGAGCCTGGCGCCCCTCCCGGTGTGGTTGGGCCCCATGAGGAGCACGTTTTCCGCAATTTGCGCCTGGGCCAGGGTCTCGCCGGCAACCCTGCCGGAGTACATGTATCCGGCGTGGGGCGCCATAACGAGCATGTCGGGCCGGTTTCCGGAGTCCGAAGCCCGCAGGTAGCCGCGCACCTGGCGCGAGAGTGCCTCGGGAGTGGCGGGGTAGAATTGCCCCGCCACAATTGGCTGTCTGATCATGGCTGCCTCCGAATCAGGTTTGGAATTACGGTGTCAGATTACCGTATGCCGGAGGACAAGGGAAGGTCGGAGGAGTGCCCGGAACTCGGGAAAAGCGCATTGGCCTTTCCAGTCTCGAATAGTATGAGAAGGGCGGTGGAGGGGTGTATGTCAAAGCCCCTCCACCGGAGGATTCTTGTTTATCCTGGAACACTTAAACTTTGAAAAAATTCAAATGCTCTGCAAGGATTTACCTGCAAATCCTTGCCGCGAAATGCTTATAGGCTGGCTTTGCCAGCCGTTGAATAAGCATTTCAAGCGTTAAACGCTCTAGGGGATGCTGCGCACAGCGGCGAAGCGCGGCTCATGCACGGGGAGGAGGATGTCCGCCATGTCCCGTACCTTGAGCATGGTGTCGTACGCCTCGTTGGGGTTTACGCAGAGGGTGCCCGGAGGAATGACCTCCATCTCCATGGCCCGGATTTCCCTGGGCGGCTCGAAGTTCTCCATGATCAGGCAAAACCCCGTGATGGCGGCCACACCCTGCTCGGTGTCCACCAGCACGGTAAGTCCCCCTTCGGTATGAATGGGGGTGAGCAGCACGCGCACGCCGGGCACGATTTCCTTCTCGTTTTCAGTGATCACTTCCAACTGGCCGTTTTCCTCCACGTCCTCGATGTAGTCCTCCAGATAGCGGTAATCCAGGGGGTGCGGATCGTGGACGTGTTCCAGCTCCTTTTCGTGCACGAAGATTCTCGCGTTGGTGCAGCGGTAGTCGTTCTCGCAGTGGTCCTGGTGCAGGTGGGTGTGCACGACGATGTCTATGTCCGCGGGGGTGAGCCCGAACTGTGCGAGACCGTCGTCAAAGGTGAATATCCTGCCGCCGAGGTGTTTTTCCCTGTCCTCGGACTGGATGGGCCGCATCTCGCCTGTGTCCACCAGGATCCTCTTGTTCCCCCCCTCGAGGTACCACCCGTAGATGGGGATGACGTAAGGGGTCCCGGGATTCTGTTGATAGGTCATCATGCTCTTGTCAAAGACCTTTGATCCCAGCACGATGGGATGAATGACGTATTTGGTCATGTATGCCTCGCAGTGGCCCCGGGGTCTCCAGGGGTTATTCCACGTTCTTGAGCTCGCGTTTCAGGCAGGTTTGCAGCCGCTCGTCGATGCAGGTGATCAAAATCTCGGTCATGCTCTTGCCCGAGCACGCCGCGAGGATCTTGAGCTTGCGGTGATATTCCTCGGGCAGCCGCAACGTGAGTTGCTTGATCCTGCCGCCCTGTTGCTCGCGCTCCTCCGTGGAGGTGGCGGGCTGTTCCTCGTCCTGTCGCGCTTTGCCTCGCTGTGCCTTGTTCTTGACCTGGGTCGCCATGGTTCTCCCTCCGGGCTTTAAAGATACATGCAGATTGGTAGTCAAAATGTCAAGACCTCATTCTATGCTTTATAGGGGTGAAATGGCTGTTTGCGGGCCTTGCAAGGTGGACGACAACGATGCCTGTCTCGAATTCAATAAATTACATCTCGACATTATGACTTAAAGCAAAAAAGACATCTTGACATCAAAAATCGTTGGCACTATATCTCGGTCTGTCGCGCGGGGGCGCCCGGCGATTGTAGGAATTACAAAAACAGTCCGCACCACAAGGAGAGCCCGCATGAACATCCTGAGACTGCTTCAGAAGAACCTGTCCATAACCATTCCCGTGGCCATGGTCCTGGGGTTGCTGTTCGGATATTTCAACGACCCGCGTTTTCTGAAGAACCTCATCATCCCAATCACCTTTGTCATGGTCTATCCCATGATGGCCACCCTGAATGTCGGCGCCGTGTTCAGCGGCAAGGACGCGAAGCTGCAGGTGGTCACCCAGCTGATCAACTTCGTGCTCATGCCCCTGGTCGCTTTCGGCATCGGGGCGCTTTTCTTTCAGGGGAGCGAGCCGAAATTCGGGCTCTGGGCAGTGGGGCTGTTTCTCCTGGGCGTGCTGCCCGCATCGGGCATGACCATCTCCTGGACCGGGTTCGCCAAGGGCAACAAGGAGGCCGCCACCAAGATGCTGGTCTTTGGCCTGATCATCGGCGCCCTGGCTGCGCCCGTGTATACGAAGGTATTCATGGGGGCGACCATCGAGGTGGACATGGTGCACATGTTCCAGCAGATCGCCCTGTTCGTGTTCGTGCCTCTTGTGTTGGGGCTGGCCACGCAGTACGCACTGCGCTGGAAGTTCGGCGCCGCGGCCTGGAACAAGCGCATCAAGGGGTATTTTCCGCCGTTCTCGGCCCTGGGCGTGAACATGATCGCCTTCACCGCCATGTCCCTGAAGGCCAGGAACATTGTGCAGCACCCCGACGACCTGCTGCTTATCCTGTTGCCGCTGCTCGTTTTCTACCTGTTCTCCTACGGCGCGCTCACCCTGCTGGGCAGGCTTCTGTTCAAGCGCGGTGACGCCATCGCCATGGTCTTCGGTGTGGTCATGCGCGACCTGTCCATCGCGCTGGCCGTGGCCATGACAGCCTTTGGCAAACAGGGCTATGACATCGCGCTGCTCATCTCCCTGGCCTACGTGATCCAGATCCAGTCAGCGGCATTGTTTGTACGGTTCTCGCCCAGGCTGTTCGGCCCCGCTCCGGAGGACACCGCCGGCGACACCATGTCCGAGGGGGTCTTTGCCCTGCGTCACGACCATACGCTGCTGGACGCCATCAAGCTTTTGGACGAGGAGCATATCCACACGGTGGCCGTTCACTCGGGCGACGACACCATCGTGGGGGTGGTGACCTCGCAGATGGTGGTCAATCTGCTGGCGGCGGAAACGCCCCTGGATACTGAGCTCGCGGAGCTCGAACTGCAGCCGGTGCTGACCCTGGACAGCCGCAGTCCTATCCGGGCCGTGCTGGAGAACATGAAGCGCAGCCACACGTACAAGGTGGTTGTCACGGACAAGAGCGGCAAGCCTCAGGGCATGCTCACGGAGACCGATATCACGCGCCTGGCCGCATCCGGCGCGTAGTGAACTTGCTATTCCATGCGCTTGGGGGGATACTCCTGTCCCAGTGGGAAATGATCGACGTACCCCCCCCATGCAATACAATCCAAAGGAGGCCGACATGGACAGACAACAGCTCGTGATTGTCGGCGCGGGGCCCGCGGGGCTTTCCGCGGGTATTTATACGGCGCGCGCCGGGATCAGGACCCTGGTGCTGGGATGTGATCCCAAGATCGCCGGGAATTATGAAATCGACAATTATTTCGGATTCGAAGAGACCATATCCGGGCGTGAACTCATGGAGCGAGGTAAAAAGCAGGCCGAACGCTTCGGCGCCGAGGTACGCTGCGAGCGTGTCCTGGGAATCCACATGACCGACGACGGCCAGAGCTATCACGTCAAGACCGAGAACACCGAATTGGAGACCTGCGCCGTAATCCTGGCAACAGGAGTGGGGCGGGTGCGCCCCGGCATCAAGAATGTGGATGACTACGAGGGCAAGGGCGTGTCCTATTGCGTGAGTTGCGACGGCTTCTTTTACAAGGGGCGCAAGGTGGTGGTTACGGGCGAAGGCATCTTTGCCGCCAACCAGGCCCTGGAACTCACCAACTACACCCGTGACGTGCGCATCGTGACCCAGGGCAAGAAGTCCAAGATGACTCCCGAGTTCCTGGAGCGTCTGGATGCCGCGGGCATCAAAGTGATCGAGGACAGGATCGTGAACCTGGGAGGGAACGGCGTGCTCGAGAATGCCCTGCTGGAGAGCGGCGGGACCATGGACGTGGACGGCCTGTTCGTGGCCATGGGCGAGGCCTCGTCCCTGGACTTCGCCTTCTCCCTCGGGCTGGAGCGCAAGGGCGTGTTTCTCCAAGCTGACCCGGAACAACAGACCAACCTGCCGGGCGTGTTCGCGGCGGGCGATTGCCTGGGCGGCTTTTTGCAGATCAGCGTGGCTGTGGGCGAAGGCGCCAAGGCCGCACGTTCCGCCATCAACTATATCAAGGAAAAATGCAACGGGCTGAAGAAATAGCAAAGGATTAGGAAAGAGACTGCGCGAGGGGGAAGCCATTTGAAAATGGTTCTCCCCCTCGCGCTTCCCCTTCCCAAACTTTGACCATTGAGAGTTTTGGGGTGGTGATCCGGGGGAGGGATTTCCTATAAGTCCCTTCCCTGGCAGTTTTTTATGTATTCGTTTATCTTTCTCTGCAAAAATTCAAAAAATGCTCCAAAGCCGTGGACACGCGGTCCGGGTTCCAGATCTGGAACAGCTCCACATCCGGAAGCGTATTGTCCTTTATTTCCCTGAACAAGACGTCCTTGCGGCCGCTGCGCCGGGCCGAGGCGGGCACGATGGCCACGCCGCTGGCCACCGCCACCAGCGCCAGCACGGTCTCCTTGCGTTTGGCCTCCTGGACTATGGTCACGCGCGCCCCTGCCAGTTGGAGGGCGGAGGAGATCGCGTCGTGAAGCGCGGGTTGTATCTCCCTGGGGTATGAAACCAAACCCTCGCCGTCGAGTTCGGCAAGGAATACCCTGCGTTTGCGCGCCAGCCTGTGCCCCGGAGGCAGTGCCAGCACATAGGGCTCCTGCACGATGCGGCGGACCGCGAAGCCCTTGGTGTCATGCTCGTACAGCCGGACATGCCCCACATCCAGATCCCCCCTTGCGAGGGCGTCCAGCTGGTTCATGGTGTTGGCCTCCTCCAGGTGCAGATGAATGGCGGGGCGCTGTTGCCGGAACTCCAGGATGCGAGTGGCCAGGTCCGTGTCCATGGCCGGCCCCACGAACCCCATGCGAATGTTCCCGGCCTCGCCCCGTGCCATGGACAGGATCGATTCCTCTGCCCGCCGCAGGTCCTGGATGATTCTTCGCCCCTGGAGGAGTAGGAACTCACCCTCGGGCGTGAGGGACACGTTTCTGTTGTCCCGGACAAAGAGCCGCACGCCGAGCTGCTCCTCGAGCTTGCGGATCTGCTGGGAGAGTGGGGGCTGGGCCATGTGCAGTCGCTGGGCCGCGCGCCCGAAGTGCAACTCCTCGGCCACGGCCAGAAAATAGCGCAATTGCCTGCTGTCGAGCATGATTGATATGTTTCAGATATCAAATACACTGTAAAGATATATTTCCCATATGCTTTGGCCGGGCTTATTTCCTTGTGCAGGCATTCAAACAAGGAGACGAGCCATGACAGCTATGGGACAAGGAAGTGAATTGTACGCCAGGGGGATGCGCCACCTGGAAACCCTGGATCCGGAAGCCGAGGCCATGCTGCGGAAGCAGTTGGACGATCTGGCTCCGGAGATGGTGGAGTACACCGTGGCATTCGGCTACGGCGAAGTCTATGACGTGGAGCGCCTGGACGCCAGGACCAGACAGGTGGCCACTGTGGCGGCCCTGACAGCACTGGGCAACGCCGCGCCCCAGCTCCGGTTTCACATCAACGCGAGTCTGAACCTGGGGATGCGCCCCCGCGAGATTGTGGAGATCATCTACGTCACCGTGGTGTTTGCCGGGTTCCCTGCCGGGCTCAACGCCATGGCCGTTGCAAGGGATGTGTTCACGGCCAGGGGCCAGAGTGTGGAACCTGCCGCCACTCCCGAGGGGGCACGCAGGGAAAGGGGAGTGGACGCGCTACGCGCCACCAGCGGCGCATCCGGAGAACTCGTGCTCGACGCGCTGCGGGAGATGTCGCCGGAGCTGGCCGACTTCATTCTGGACTTCTCCTATGGTGACGTCATCTCCAGGCAGGAAATCCCGCCAAGGTGGAAAGAGATCGCCATGGTGGCGGCCGCGACGGCCAGGGGCACCATGCAGCCGCAACTGGCCGTGCATCTGCGCGCCGCGCTCAACGTGGGGTGCTCCCAACAGGAGCTGAAGGAGGTGCTCGTCCAGATGACCGCGTATGTCGGATTTCCGGCCGCGCTCAATGCTCTGGCTGTGCTGAAGCGGGTGAGAGAGGAGAGGAAGGATTAGGAAGAGGTTGCAATGGGGTAACCTTTTGCGAGATATGGTTATTACCTTGGCCCCGCAAGAGTTGCCAGGGGAAAACCTCTTCCAAGAGGTTTTCCCCTGAGAATACAGGTTGTTCGCCGTTATTCCGAAAACGCGGCGGCGGCAAAGCTCACGGCCGAGGCGGTGGGCTCCTCGTGCCAGATTTCGTGCCCCAGATTTCGCCATGCGGAGGCGCCATTGCGGGGCAGTATTTCCAGGAGTGTTGCCAGGGCGCTGAAGCCGCAGACATTGAACTGGTCCCTGACCGAGGCGGATTCCTGCCAAAAGGCGTCCACGTCTCCGGCGCACATGGCGTCGAGCAGTGCCTTGTCGTGGCGGACTGCCTCTGTTTCCAGGTCCTTGCCGAGTTTTTCGTGCCCGAACTTGGGGCCGATGTGGCTGAAGTCCACACCCGCCACGCAGATGCACTGGGAGTCCGGTGCGGCGAGGGCGGCGGCAAGGGGTTCGAGGAGGGGGCCGGCCGCGTCCAGGAAGGCCTGGCGGTTGTATTCCGGAAGCCCGTAGATCAGGGAGCCGCACAGGAGGGGGGTGATGTTGAATTCCGCCTCCTTGAGCAGGTGCTGGAGAAAGAGCAGCTGGAACTCGATGGAGTGCTCGGAGCGGTGTGAAAAGTCGTTGCTCGAAAGCGCTGATGAGCCGCTATTCAGGAGCATATCGGTGAGAGCGCGGTTGTTCCGGACCAAGCCAAGGGGGGTCTGGAAATCCTTGCTGGTGAGGCTGAAGAGTCCATCGGTAAGTTGGTGCCCCACACCGAGGAGGATGACCTGCCTTGGGCTGGTGCCGCGCAGGGCGTTGTAAGCGACGTTGTACATCCGGGCGCCGATCTGTGGGTCTATGTGCGGTGCCACCAGTCCTTTGAGCGGTGGAGGCGTGACCTCGGATGTGGAATCCTGCAGCATGGAACTCAGGAATTCGTCCAGGGGAGCGGATTCGTCGGGATAGGCCTGACCAGCCAGGGCGCATTCACGGACGTCTTTCGCCTTAAAGGCCGCGATCACCTTGTCCCTGGCTTCCAGATACCGGGGGGACTCCAGGAGAAAGGCCTTGTCCAACTCCTGAGCGATCTCGTTGGTCTGCTCAAGGGTGATTTCCGAACCGCCGGAGTGCCAGGTGATGAGCTTGCGCAAGTCTTCCAGGGAGCTGCCGGAAGGCAGCCTGGCCAGCAACTGGAAGGTCGCCAAGGGGATGGCCTGTCCTCTTGGGGTCAGATCGAGCTGATCGCGGACAAGAATGAGCTGCTGGTCTTCATGCTGGATGGGTATATATTCAAGGTTCTTGCGTAGCGGGTACATGTTGTCGGGCATGGTTCCTCTCGGGGTTTGGTGTTTAGCCCCGCCTGCGTATGAATCTTGCCAACTCGTTCTTGAGTTGTTCCAGCCGGAAGGGTTTGGGCAGACAGGCCGATGCGCCCAGCCGCAGGGCCTCCTGTCGGGACTCTTCCGTGGCCCCGGCGGTGAGCAGCACGCAGGGGGTGTCCGCGTGCCCGGGGAGCTCCCGAATGGAGCGCAGGAGGGCGCCGCCTTTCATGCGTGGCATGTTCCAGTCACAGATTATGCAGTCCAGGGGTTGCGACCTGGCGATCTTCAGAACCTCGGCCCCGTCCCGGGCCTCCAGGATCTTGTCGCAGCCGAACTCACGAAGCACCTTGCCGATGATCAGGCGCATGACGTCCGACTCATCGGCCAACAGACAGCGCAGCCCCTGCCTCGTGGTGCCGCTTTTCGTGTCTTGATTCGCGTGGCGATGTAAAATCTCAAAGAATTGATCCTGGTGCAAGGGTTTTGCGAGGAACCCGTCGAACCCGCTGTCCAGGCAATGCTCCCGGCTGGAGTTCCGGGTGTCGCCGGACACGGCGATGACATCGGTGTGCGCCCGCTTGTGTGTGCGCTCCCACTCCCGCAAGGAGCGGAGGATCTCGAAGCCGTCCAGGGAGGGCATCTGCAGGTCCAGGAAGACGAGATCAAAGGGCTCGTTGGTGATCAGACGCAGCCCGTCCCTGGGGTTGGTGGCCAGGCGCAACCTGTGGGGAGTGGCCTTCAGGTACTGGTGATAGAGTTCGCGCATGTATTCCGAGTCCTCGATGACCAGGAGGCGCAACGG
Source organism: Desulfovibrionaceae bacterium (assembly GCA_963674665.2). GTDB lineage: Bacteria > Desulfobacterota > Desulfovibrionia > Desulfovibrionales > Desulfovibrionaceae. Next base: position 891,278 of record CAXXPL010000009.1, read on the forward strand.
AATGACACAGGTGGGGGTGGAGCAGGCTCGCTGCGGACGATCCTTTCTCGCGGCGCGTGAGGCCTTGCCATCGAGGCTGTCCATGGATACCGCCACGGAGTTCTCACGCACCGGGGGCAGGGGCAGGGCCACGTGGAATGTGCTCCCCTGGCCAGGTGCGCTGTCCAGCCAGATCCGCCCCCCCATTTGTATACACAGGGAGCGGCAGATGGCCAGGCCGAGTCCGGATCCATCGAACTGGCGCGTGGAGGAGGTGTCGGCCTGGGTGAAGCGGTCGAAGATGTCGAGCTGTTTGTCCAGGGGGATGCCGACACCCGTGTCCGAGACGGAGAACAGGATCTCCCCGGTTTCCTGGTCGTATTCCAGGCTGAGATGTATCTGGCCGGTCTTCGTGAACTTCACCGCGTTGCCAACCAAGCTGGTCATGATCTGACGGATGCGCAAGGGGTCGCCCAGGAAAAGGACGGGCATGTGGTTGTCGATCTCGCAGGACAACTTCAGTCCTTTCTTCTCGCAGGCCGGAATCATTGTGGTGCAGATGGTACGGGCGATCTCCACGGGCGAGACAGGGACGGTGGAGAGGGACAGCTTGCCTGTCTCGATGTTGGAGAGGTCGAGGATGTCCTGGATGAGTTCGAGGAGGTTCTCTCCGGCCTGGGTGAGGATGTTCAGATAGCGCTGCTGCTCCCCATTGAGGGGGGAGCGTTTGAGCAGGTCGGCCATGCCCAGCACCGCGCCCAGGGGGGTGCGGATTTCGTGGCTCATGGATGCCAGGAACTCGCTCTTGGCGCGGTTGGCGGCGTCGGCTCTGCGCCTGGCGTCCTGTAGGGCGTCCTCAAGCAGTTTGCGCCTGGTGGTATCCACTATGAGGCCGATTATGCCGCCGACGGTGCCGTCGGCAAGGTGGAAGACCGACTTCTTGAAGATGACGTCGCGAAGCTCGCCATTGGCCAGCATCAAGGGTCCCTCGTAGTCCTGGTAGCCGCCGGATTCCAGGAGTTCGGAGTCGCGGGTCGCGTAGATGGCCGCTAGTTCCGGGGGCCAGCATTGGTACACGGTCTTGCCGATGATGCCGTTACTGGAGATTCCGAGAAATTCGCAATAGGCTTGGTTGCACCCCAGGTATATGCCCCGGGTGTCCTTGTAGAACACTGGAGTGGGCAGGGATGAGAGAAGAGTTTTCAGAAATTTCGATTGGTTGAGCAGAGCCTTCTCGGTTCGCTTGCGAACCTCCAACTGATGGGAGATGGACTGGCTGACGTAGTTCAAGGGGTTCTGGAGCAGCGGCACGGACAGGGTCGGTTCCTCGGCGTATTGCTCGGCTTCTTCCACGGCCTTCCGGAGCGTTCCAGCTTCAAGGGGCAGGGGCAGGTAGTTGTATGCGCCTTTGCGCATGGCCTGGACCGCGTTGATGGCCTTGTCCGGGCCCAGTACAAGGACAAGGGGCGCGCGTTTTTCTCCGGGTACGAAGACGCCGGCCGACTCGAGAGTGTCGGGGATGTCCGTGACGAGAACAAGCGGAGGATGCTTCAGATCCAGGACGTCGGAAGCCGAGGATATCGCGCTGGACTCGTACCCTGCCTGTCGAAGCAGGGATGCGTGTCTGGCGGCGGTCACAAGATCTTTCTCAAGCACGAGAACACGCCTGCGGTCATTTCCGCGGGCGGGTTCGCTTTTTGCTTGTAAAATTGATGAGTTGCTCTGCGACATGGTCTCCTGGAAGTCCCGGAATGGTTTACCCCCCAACCGGGTACATGGAAGTAGCGCTTCCATAACATTGTCCGAGGGTCTTGAAAAGGAGGTGGGGGAAAGAAGGGACGAAAATTATGTTCAACGGGTAAAAAAAAGCCGCCCCTTTCGGGGGCGGCTTCGGAATTCCTTGGAATGAAGAAGATATGTTGTTAATAGGCTGAAATAAAGTGCTATTTTGTCCAAACCTTCATCATATCCGGGTTCTCCTTGAGGAACTTCTGGGCATTCTGCTCGGGAGTGGTCCCGGCTTCCTGGTTCCAGGCCATGACCATCTGCAGCTGGTTGGGATCCTTCCAGGCGAACTTGTCCAGGAAGGAGTACACTTCAGGCATGTCTTCCTTCAGGCCCTTGCGCACGATGGTGTTGATGGTCTCTTCCTTGCCCAGGGTGCCCTTGGGGTCTTCGAGGTACTTGAGGTCCCAGCGGCCGAACATCCAGTGGGGGGACCAAGCGGTGACCACGATCCACTTGTTGTCCTTGATGGCGTTGGCCAGGGCGGCGGTCATGGTGGCGCCGCTGCCTTCCATGAGCTCGAACTTGTCCAGGCCGTAATCCTTGATGACCTGCTCGGAGAGGCGCATCAGGCCCGCGCCGGGGTCGATGCCGATGATCTTGTCGTCGAACTTGTCGGCGTTGTCATTGAGTTCGGCGAGGGACTTGATGGTCACGTAGCTGGGCACAGCCCAACCGAGGCGGGCGCCGCCAACGATGGGGCCGAGGTCTTCCACCTTGTCTTTGACTTTTTTCAGGTAGTCGGCGTGGGTTACGGGCAGCCAGGCGGTGACCATGCCGTCCACGTCCCCGGTGGCCACGGCCTGCCACATGGCGGCGGCTGCGACAGGGAGGATCTCCACTTCATAGCCCATCTGTTCAAGGGCGGCCTTGACCACGTTGGTGCTGGCCGTGGCGCAATCCCATTCCACATAGGCGAGTTTGACCTTGCCCTTATCGGCGGCAAAGGCGGGAGCCGCGGCGACGAGGATCAGGCAGACGGCGAGTAGTGCGACGAGAATGGACCTACGATGCATAACGTGTTCCTCCTGTTTGTCTTCATTATGATGATCGGCGGGCGTCAGCTCTTTTGTCTAATACCCACGCGCTGTAACACTCTGTCCAAAATTATGGCAACAATGACGATGCCTATGCCGGCTTCGAAGCCGTTACCCATCTGCAGGCGCTGAATGGCCTTCCAGACTTCACCGCCAAGGCCTTTGGCGCCGATCATGGCGGCGATGACCACCATGGACAGGGCGAGCATGACGGTCTGGTTCACGCCAGCCATGATGGTGGGCGTTGCCAGGGGGAGTTCAAGCTTGAAGAGCTTTTGCCAGCGGTTGGAGCCGAAGGCGTCGGCACACTCCACCAGCTCCGGTGGCACCTGCTTGATGCCCAGGCAGGTGAGCCTGATGGCCGGGGGCATGGAGAACACCACGGTGGAGAAGATGGCCGCCACCTTGCCGAGGCCGAAAAAGGGAATGGCCGGGATGAGATACACGAACGCGGGCATGGTCTGCATCACGTCCAGAATGGGCATGACGATGCGGTAGATGATCCTGCTCATGGCCGAGGCGATGCCCAGCGGCACGCCGATCATGATGGCGATGAGGGTGGCGATGCATACCAGGGCGATGGTGCTTACAGTGGAATGCCACAGGCCCAGGTTCCAGATGAGTAGTAAGCCGAGAACAGTGAAGATGGCGATGCCGCGCTTCCTGGTGAAATACCAGGCCAGGGCCGCGGCGATGATGATGAAGGCCCAGGGAGGCAGCCAAAGCATGCCGTGTTCCAACCATTCCAGGCCGCTATCGGTGATTTTGGAGAAGGCCTTGGTGATGAAGGAGAAGTTGTCGACAAGAAAGTTGATGAAGGCTTCGATGCCGTTTCCCAGCGGAAGTTTAGGCACTGGCATTGGCTTTCCCCTTTTCGGCTATGGCGCCCAGCAGCGAGCCGCGCACGATGACCCCCTTGAGGCGCCGTTTTTCGTCCACCACGGCCAAGGGGTAGGGCAGGTCGTGGATGATCTGGATCAATTCCGGCGCGGGCGTGTCCGGGGTGACGGTCTGGATATCCCGGCGGACGATGTTCTCGATGGTCTTTTCCCCACGCTCGGCCGAGGCGATGGCGTCGTCAGCCGTGATGATACCATCCAGCACGTGATCCTTGGTGAGCACGAACAGGCTGGAAATACCCGCGGTCTTCATCTTGCGCAGTGAGGCGCGGGGGCCGTCGGTCTTGCTATAGGCCACAGCCTCGCACTTGATCATCACGGATTCCGCGTTGAGTACCTTGGTGATGTCCACGTTTTCCACGAAGCGGGCCACGTAGTCGTTGGCCGGCTCGGTGAGGATGTCTTCGGGAGTGCCGATCTGGACAATGACGCCATCCTTCATGAGCACGATGCGGTCACCGAGCTTGAGAGCCTCGTCCAGATCGTGGCTGATGAACAGGATGGTCTTTTGGACCTGCTCCTGCAGGCTGATGAGCTCGTCCTGCATGTCCCTCCTGATGAGGGGGTCCAGGGCGCTGAAGGCCTCGTCCATGAGCAGGATGTCTGGATCCAGTGCCAGGGCTCGGGCCAGGCCCACTCGCTGCTGCATGCCGCCTGAGAGTTGCCTGGGGTAGGAGTCTTCCCATCCCTTGAGTCCAACCTGCTCCAGGGCGGTATAGGCTTGTTTTCGTCGGATTTGTGGATCGACTCCCTGGATCTCCAGACCGTATTCGGTGTTCTGGCACACGGTTCTATGTGGAAAAAGCGCGAAATTTTGAAATACCATCCCCATTTTGGTGAGGCGGACGTTGCGCAGTGCATCCGCGCTGAGGCTGGTGATTTCCTGTTCGTCGATGAAGATTTTTCCTTCAGTGGGTTCGATGAGGCGGTTGATGCACCGCACCAGAGTGGATTTGCCACTTCCCGAAAGCCCCATGACGACGACAATCTCCCCTTCCGCGACTTCAAAGGACGCCTGGGAAACTCCAACGCCGCATCCGGTTTCAGCAAGGATCTCGTCTTTTGTTTTGCCCTTGTGCAGGAGCTTCAGGGCTTCGTCCTTGCGGGAGCCGAAGATTTTGCTGACATTGTCCACGCGAATCTTTGGCTTCATTCAATAATTCCTTTTTGGTGTTTGCTGTTTGTATTTCTGACTAAGGGATTATACTCTATAGTCTTTGATCCAAGATGTGTCAAGGAAAAATGACTGAGAATATTATGAATACAAGTGACAATCTTATGAAAAATATATTTTAAAGATGTTTTTAGGTACATTTTATTAACAATAGGATGTTATTTTTTTGCGTAAATATATTGGTGGTAATAGTCTGTGTATGTAATTTTTGTCTTGTTGTGTGAAATCTGTTCGTTGAGATGCGTCAATAATTATAATTGGATTACTGTAAAATGATGAAAAAATATGCCTAAAAAATATGTTGCGTAGTATTAAAAACATATTCAATTGTTATGATAATAATGTATTGTTGATTGAGAATGTTTTTAATGGAAAATGGTAAGAAAAAATATGAAATTATTCCATTATGTATGACGCAAATGATCAAATCATTGAGACTATTCATCCGCTATAAGATAGCTGGCTAATGCGCGGTAGCGGGCAGGAAAGGGTAGTTCCGAAGAGTGAGCCTTATGCGGACATCGATCTGAGGGCTTTCAAGGTGTATGGGTCAGATGATTGTGCGGCAGGTTCTCATGAACCCGGCGTGTTGAGCGATCATTCGTACATCCTTTGGATGTTCAAGAATTATTCTCATGCTTCGCTTTGGACAGAGGGAATGTTCACAATTGGTAATTAAAGATGCTTTTCAGGTTTTACGTAGGAGTTATCACCATATGAATTTAACACTTTCTCAGTATACGATGCATTGCATCGAAATGAATGGTAATATGTTGATGATTGTGAGGTGCAATGTCTCTGAAGCATGACAGGTTGTTCAGGCTCGATCTGATCGAACTGCAGTGCATGGTTTTCGGATGTATAGGTGGTGCTTTGTCAATATGTTCATGTTTACTGCCCTGTACAGTCTTAAAGTCGGGATATGGTATGAGCTGGCAAGGGAACTCAAGAAAAATGGCAGAAGCGCTTTCAGATCGACAGGTGCGAAAGAAGAAGGGCAAACTGCCGGACCATTTTGAAGAATACCCGGAAGTCGAAAAACCCCTCGCAATGTGTCACGTTTTTTCTTAAAATCGTGCCCAGGAAAGGTCAAAATGACATTTCTGTATTGCTTATGACAACCCTTCACTAGGACAACGATATGAACATCGGTTCTTACACGTTTGAAGAGTTCAAGGTACTCGCTGGAAAATTCCATGGCTACCCCGCTCCGGGACTGCTTATCGGAGGCTATATGGTGGAGCTCGCCAAGAGCGGGTTGCCTCCGGACACGATTTTCGACGCGCTGGTGGAAACTAGCAAGTGTCTGCCCGACGCTGTGCAACTCCTCAGCCTCTGCAGTTACGGAAATGGCTGGATGCGCGTGCTCAACCTGGGGCGTTACGCCGTGGCCCTGTACGACAAGTACACCGGACTGGGCGTGCGCGTGCATCTGGACCTGGATAAGCTCTCCAACTGGCCGGAAATCCGTGCCTGGTACCTGAAGGAAAAGCCCAAGAAGGAGCAGGACACCCCCCGACTTTTCAGGGAGATAGAGGAGGCCGGTTGGAATTGCTGCTCCTCCGGGGAGATCCTCATGCCGGATTGGTATCTCCGGAAGCACTCCATGGGGGATATCGTGCCCTGCCCCGCGTGTGGAGAGGCCTATCCGGCGCGGGACGGCGCCATCTGCAGAGGGTGCCAGGGCGAATCCCCCTACCGTCTGCCCGACACGAACGGCCGTAACGGGGCCAGGGACCCCTACCTGCGCGCCGTGCCCGTGGAGCAGGCTGTGGGCGGAAAGGCACTGCACGATATGACCCAGGTGGTGCCGGGGGAGCGGAAGGGCCCCGCCTTTCAGGCCGGACAGGTGCTCACTGTGGGGGATGTCTGCCGCCTGCAGCAGATGGGGCGGCGGCATGTCTACGTCCGGGAGCATGCCAAAACGGACGATGACTGGGTGCACGAGAACGACGCGGCCCTAGCTTTTGCCAAGCGCATGGCGGGCAAGGGCGTGAAGATCTCCGAGGAGCCCAAGGAGGGCAAGATAACCTTTTTCGCCGAGGGTGAAGGACTTCTCGCCTATGACCGGCACAAGCTCACCAGGTTCAATATGGTGCCCGACGTGATGTGCGCCACCAGACAGGCGGACCTGGTGGTGGAAAAGGACAAGGCCTTTGCCGCCACACGCGCCATTCCCCTGTTTCTGGACAGGCATTCGTTTTCGGAGGCTCTCGAGGTGCTGGACGACGAGCCGCTCTTCAATGTCCTGCCTCTCTCGCCGTTGCGTGTAGGCATTCTTGTCACCGGGAGCGAGATCTTTCAGGGGATCATCGAGGACAAGTTCGCTCCTGTGGTGAAAGGCAAGGTGGAGCGCTTCGGTTGCCAGGTGGCGGCCTCGGAGATCGTGCCCGACGACAGGGAGGTCATCGCCAAGGCTGCCAAAAAGCAGTTGGATCAGGGCGTGGAGTTGTTGATCACCACCGCCGGTCTCTCCGTGGATCCGGACGACGTAACCCGTCTGGGCCTGATGGACGCCGGTCTGGAGGACGCGCTCTACGGCATGCCGGTGCTGCCGGGGGCCATGACCCTTGTGGGGCGCATGGGGGCGGCCAGGGTGCTCGGGGTTCCGGCCTGCGCGCTGTACTTCAAGACCACGGCCTTTGACCTGATCCTGCCCCGCATCCTGGCGGGCAGGGAGATCACCAGACACGACCTGGCGCTCATGGCGGAAGGCGGATTCTGTCTCAATTGCAAGTCCTGCACTTTCCCCAAGTGCCCCTTTGGCAAGTAATCACCAAGCTGATTCGATATAACAAACTGTTGGGGGAGGGACTTTCGAACAAAGTCCCTCCCCAGATTTTTTCATTTAACACGGGTAGATATTGAAAAAAACAGTGGATGGCCGGGGAACCGTTTAAAAGGCTTTTCCCGAAAAACCTCTTTGGAAGTGTTCACTCCGCTTCGACCGGGGCAGTATCCTTGTGGGCTCTGGCCACGGAGAGTTCCTCAAGGGAGAAGACCCGGTTTACGTCCAGGATAATGATGAATTCATTGTCCTTTTTCGCGATTCCCCTGATGTACTTGGTGGAGATTGCGGTACCCATTTGCGGGGGGGGATCGATATTGCCCGGTTCGATCTCCAGCACCTCCTGAACCGAATCCGAGAGCGCGCCCACCTGGGTGACATCGTCGTCAATGGTCACTTCGGTGATGATGACACAGGTGTTCACGGTCATCTGTGTTGGCGGCATGCCGAATTTGGTGCGTAGGTCCACCACGGGCACGGCGTGGCCGCGCACGTTCAACACGCCCCTCATGGAGGAGGGAGTGCGCGGAATCTTTGTTATTTTCGTGTCGTCGAGTATTTCCCGCACAAACCCGATATCCAAGGCAAAGGTCTCGTCGCCCAGGGTAAAGGTCAGGTACTGGTTCAACTCGTTGCCGGTGTGATCCATGTGTACCCCTGAGGAGTGTTGCGGTTGAAGTCTCGTCTGCGCGGTTCACGGGTTGGGGCGGTCGTTGAACCGCCCCATTTTCATTCGGAGTTCCGAGCGGGCGAGACGTTAGAAGCGCTCGAAGTCGTCGTCCGAGCCGTCCTCGTCACTCATTTCCAGAGCAACGCCGTTTCTTCCCGAAACGCTCTTTCTGGATTTCTGCGGCAGGGCCTTTGGAGCGGAGGGCTTGGCGCTGCGCCGTGATTTGCGGCCGCGCTGGTCACCGACCTTGAAGAAGCCCATGGTGCCCATGAGCTGCTCGGCCTGGCTGGACAGCTCCTCGGAGGTTGAGGCCATTTCCTCTGAAGCCGAGGCGTTCTGCTGCACCACCTGGTCGAGTTGCTGGATTGCCTTGTTGATCTGCTGGGCACCGCTGTTCTGCTCGTTGCTGGCGGCGGCGATCTCCTGCACCAGTTCAGCGTTCTTTTGGATGTCCGGGACCATGCTGTTGAGCATTTCGCCAGCTTTTTCCGCGATATGCACGCTGGAGGAGGAGAGTTCGCTGATTTCCGATGCCGCCGCACCGCTTCTCTCGGCGAGTTTGCGGACCTCGGCGGCCACGACGGCGAAGCCCTTGCCATGTTCTCCGGCCCTGGCTGCCTCGATGGCCGCGTTAAGTGCCAGGAGATTGGTCTGCCGGGCGATCTCCTCGATGATGGTGATCTTCTCGGCGATGTTCTTCATGGCGTCCACGGCCTGGTTCACCGCTTTGCCACTCTCCCTTGCGTCCTGAGCAGCCTTCAGGGCGATGTTCTGGGTCTCTTGCGCGTTTTCCGCGTTCTGGCGGATGTTGGAACTCATCTGCTCCATGGAGGAGGAGACCTCCTCGACGCTGGCGGCCTGCTCCGTGGCGCCCTGGGACATGGATTGGGCCGTGGAGCTGAGCTCCTCACTGCCCGATGCAACGTTCTCAGAAGCCGTCTGTACCTCGGCAACCACTTCGCGCAAGCGCCCGATCATATCGTTCAGGGACTTGGCCAGGATGCCGATCTCATCCTTCTGGTCGATATCCAGTTCGTTGGAGAAGTCGCCCTGGGACATGGCCTGGGCGAACTTCACTCCCTGCAGGATGGGGCCGGTGATGCTGCGGGTCAGGAGCACTCCCAGACCCAGGGCCAGCACGAGGCCGACGATTACGCCGATGATAGCCACGAGCCGCCCTTGATTAGCGGCGCTGTTGGCTTGGATCACCGATTCCTCGGCCACTTCGCCATTATACACGACGGCCTTGGTCAGCAGATTGTAGGATTCGTTTTTCCGCTCGCGCTGCTCCGTGAGCATCAACGTGTTCAGTTCATGGATGATCTGGACGGAATTGTTGGCCTCGGCAATCATCTTGTCGAAAATTTCAAAGGTCTTGCTGGCAGCCGGAAGCATGACATCGGTGTAGACCCTGACAGCCTCTGTCTGGTTTCCGAGCAGCTTGGCGCGCCTGATCTCCTTCACGGACTCGTGGAAGGTATGGTGATAGGTGTGGATCTCGGAAAGCAGGGACTTGATGGTGGGGTTGCTGGACTCGAAGCTGCCGAGCCATTTGCCGAAGCTGCAGGCGTTGGGGTCGTCGCCGCCTTCGAAACTCTTGTCCTCGAGCAGGTACTCGCTGATTTTGGTGGTCAGGGCATAGTGATCACCCCGAAAAAGCTGCAGGTTGGACATGAAGGCGTCGGGATTGAGGATGCCGGTGGCCTGGAGCTTCGTAGAGAGCTCCACGGCTTTGTTATTGGCGACTTTCAGCTTCTGGTGGCTCTGCACATAGGCGTCCCAGAGCTGTTTCTCCTCGTCGGACTTAGGGAGGGATTCATAGTGCTCCCAGGCCTTGGAGTAACGCTCCCGGATGGTGTTCATGTTGTCGTACTGTCGGTTCCGCTCCTCGTCGGTCAGGTAGGGGCTCATCAATGTGCGCATGGCGATCATGATGTTGTTGCTGTCCGCCTCGATGCGCATCATGTCGCTGGTAGCGGGCATACGTACCGTTCCGATGTCGACTATGTGGCCGGAAAGCGAAGAAATTTCGTATACCCCCACTAGGCCGATGGCCAGGGCGATGAGCGCGGTCAGAGCGAACCCGCCAATGAGTTTGACCCCCAGCTTGATATTCTTCATGACTACCCTCCCTGTCTTTTTGTCTGCGAATTGAAGACCTTTGTATAGCAACACGGGGAGAGCAAGCAAGCCTGGAATGGACAAACAAATGAAATTTCATGCCGAAAGCGGTTATGACGTCTTAACCCGGCAGTGACTGAAAGATCACATAATGTCATGTATCCGTGGCAATAAGTGCTCCCGCCTCCATCATGCACGTGAAACGAGTCTGTAGCCTTGGTCATTGTGCGGATGATATATGATGCCCTTTAATAAATGCTCATGTGATGTTTACGATGGTTCCCGATCGTGAGTGGCTCAGAACTGCTTCAAATAATGTTGCCGTTGAAATACCATTCAATTTATTGATATTTTTTGAACGCGATTTTGTCTTAATATCATGACATGGGAAAGCATAGAGCTTTGTGCCGATCTGGATATAGAGATTGCGCAGCTATAACTGTAATATTAATTGTAGTGATCACAAGGCATGATGATGAATATATTTTAGTAATGGTTGTGGTTTGGGAAACTATTGTTGTAAATAATGGCAGATTGTGCCAATGTGTGTGCCCTATGCAGCTTTTGATTTTGATAAAGATTATATCAATTAAAATATGTTGTCCATGATTGTAGTGTTGCGTTTGTACTAAAATTGATGAATCGCGTTGTGTAGTTTTATAGCAGTAAGTCGTTTTGTTTGAAATATGAAATCCACAGTAGTCTAATATTCTAGCAATAGATATATCGGACTGTCAAATCGAGTCCGCCTGGATGTATCGATACTCGAATGGAAATGGTTCGCCAATTATGGAAGACAGTTTATGTCATATGGAAAGATTTTCAAACACATTTTATGAAAAAGACGACTGATTCGAGAAGAAATTTGTCGAGGCGTTTCTCAACGCTTAAACACGCGCGGCTGCACTTCAGGATGCGTCGCTTTTCCGCGCCCGGCGCGCGGATGGTGCGTTTTGCCATGAAATGGGCTACACTGACCGCCATTGTGGCATCGTAATGAGCCGTAAAAGCAGAATGCGAGGCACGGTGCATGCTTTTTTTCAAGCGGAAACCTCGCGGCCCGGAGATATGGGACTTTGCCGACACCACAGCGCTGGTACGCTCCGGGGCCGCATATGTGCGCGAAATGCTGCTGCTTGGCATGAGGTCCAGGGAGCGTGTGGGTTTGTGCGTAAGCGCGGTGGAACCGGTACTGCGGATCTGCGAGCTGCTTCCCGAGGCGCCGCGTCAGGGCGCCCTCCAGTGGGAGCGCATCCATATATTCTGGGCCTGGGAGCGTGGCGAACCTGTGGACTGTTCCGCTGCGTCGCCCTCCCTCAAGGCCTTTGAACTCGTCCGGCGTTCCCTGCTCTCCCGGGTGCCTCTGCCTGACAGGAATATCCATCCATTGCCGGACAATTCCCGGCCCGAGAACCTAAAGGAGTATGGACGGTTGGTGCGGAATTGTCTCGGCCCTGCCGATGAAGACGCCCCTCCGACCTGGGACGTGACCCTGTTGGATCTAGATGAACAGGGTGGATTGGCCGGACTCCCGGGAACAGGTGCCGGAGCTCTGGACACGCCGCTCTTGCTTCCGGAAGGGGACTACGCCCCTTGTCTGGGAAAGCGCCTGGGGTTCGGCCTGGATAGTTTTCTCGGGAGCGCCAACGTCATCGTGGTGGCTTCGGGAAGGCACGCTGCGCCCTATGTACGGGCCGCGCGCAAGGTGGGCGACGGGGTCGAAGCCGGGATGGCCGCGAGTTTCAAGCCTTCGGGCCGTTTGGTGTGGTTTACGGATCAATAGAGCATTTTACGCTTGAACTGTTGTCGGGGAAGGAACTTTGAAACAAGTTCCTTCCCCGCGCATTTATGTATATCTTCCTGTTCCTATTTCTTACGCTCCGGATCATCTTCCAGCAGGAAGTCTTCCTGCGCGCCGTCCCGCACGTCATCCTGAGGGGCGGCCGGGGCCTGCGGCTGAGCGGCATTGCGGAAGGGCATGGGCTGTCTGGGCCTGACGATGGGCTTGCGGAACAGCTCGCCTTCGCACATGCAGTCCCACCCCCAGCGCAACCACTTGAGCAGGGAGATGGCCAGCCACAGCGACCAGGTGAGCATAACCACCCGGTACACCCAGAGGGGCACCGTGTGGATGGAGGGTGTGGGCATCAGCCCCTGGATGCGGTCCTGGGTCCAGATGAGTTCGTTGCCGTATGAGCCGTTGCCCGCGACCTGCATGAAGGGCACGCCCAGCAGGCCGCGCTCCACCGCCATGTAGAAGCAGACCATGCCGGCGGCCACCAGGGCCAGAAGCGCCAGTTGCTGCACATCGTATAAGAACCACCCCTTGCTTGGGTACTTCTCCCGCTTGATGCCCAGTACCGGCAGCCAGGCCACGGCCAGCAGCGCCGGGATGGGGGTGAGCTGCGACAGCCCCACCGCCAGGAGGAACCACTGCCAGAGCTTGAGCGGGGTCCAGGGCATGAAGTGCAGCAGCCAGGCGAAGATCATGGCCGCCACCAGGTAGGGCCAGTAGGTCACGGCCGGGCCCAGGATCGGCCCCCCGAGGGTGAGCAGAATCCAACGGTCCTGAGGGACCTGGACGTGGATATTGGCGTTCACGGCGGGATGCCCCAGGTCTATGCGGGGCGGGGTGATATTGGATACGCTGTCGCTGGGCTGTCTCCAACTGATGCGGATCTCCTGCTCGCCGGGGTGGATGGGAATCTCCACGCTGCCGGGTTCCCCGGCCACCAGGGGCAGATCCCGGCCGGAAGCGCTGAGACCGGTGAGTTCGGCGTCGGAGGGCAGGGTGATCACGTGCCTGAGCCCCTTGCTGGCGCGAATCCGCAGCAGCAGCTCGTTCTGGTCCAGGCGCTGGCCTGGGCGCATGGTGAGTTCCGCGCTATTGATGGTCATGGCCTGTCCGGACGCGGCTTCGGGTCTGGAAACGTCCACTGTCACGCTTTCGCCGGGCCAGGGGCGCCAGGAGGGTTGCCAGTTGCCCTCGCTGTCCAGGATGGACACCGCGGGAATGCCCTTGATGTCCAGGTGCCAGATATTGGAGGGCGCCAGCTGCCAAGTCTCCACCCAGGGCACGTCCTGGGGCGCCTTGAGGGTCAGTTCGTTGCCGCGCTCCAGGCTGGAGTTCCAGGTCAGACTCCTCTGCCCCGGGTTGAGCTGCACCTTGGCCATGGCGTCCTTGACCTTCACGTCCTCGCTGAGCACGGATTCGCCGGTGAGCAGCGGCACCTGGAGATGCACGGGTTCGCCGGTGGGGCTGATGCGCTCCAGGGTCGTGGCGACGGTCCACTGCAGGCCCAAGGTGATGGTGCGGGTGAGCTTCAGGAACGGCGGAATGCGGTATGTCTCGGTGGGCGTCTGCCCTGCGCCCTCTTCCGCCTTTTCACGCGCCAGGCGCAGGGAGCCCTGGATTTCTCCCGCGCCCCCGAGCCCCTGGACTATCCATCCCGGCGCCTTCACAGAGCCCTGGCGGCTCTGCAGGGGCAGGGAGATCTGAAAGGACAGACCCTTGGGAGTGGGGCCTTCCATGGTGATGCGATGAACACCGGGAGTCACGGCGCAGTAGAGCCGTCCCTGCTCCCGGAACAGATCCTTCGCCGGTTTCTCGTCCAGCAGCACTGTGGCGGCCTGCCAGCGGTCCGAGATCACGGGCAGGGCAACGGCGGTATCGGCTCCGGCATGAACCGTGAAGATCAGCCTGAGTTTTTGGTCGTCCACCTGCACGTCCAGGTGGGGGCTGCTCTGGCAGTCCGGATAGCACGGGTCCTCCTCGAGCAGTCGCCGGCGGTATTCATCCAGCAACCAGCTGGGCGGAAACACGGTTGTAGAGCCCTGTCCCAACTCGGGTTGGGAAGGCGCTATCGGGGCGATCTGCTCCGCTTGCTGTGTGTTCTCCTGCTGATTCTGGGGCGGCAGGGGCTTTCGGGTCGCCATGGCCGGCGCGGCGCTCAGCAGGGTGAACGTCAGGGCCAGCAGCACCAGAACCCCGGCGGTGGCGTCCTTCACCGGGAACCTGGCCGTGAATCCCCTGACCAGGGCGCGTATGTCCACCAGGAGCAGGAACACGACGACCAGCAGAATCACCCGCGCCCCTGACAGGAGCAATCCCCAGAAAGGCGAGAGCAGGGTCAGCTGAATGCTTTCACCCCTGGCCACCGGTCCGTTCCATGTCAGAGTCACGTCCCGCCAATTCCAGTCCGGGACACCCGGACCTGTCTGCACCAATGCCTCGGGGTCGTACATTAGGGCCTTGGGGGCCTTTGCCTTAGTCCGCATCTGCAGCTTCATGGCTTCGCGGGGAACCGGCGCCCGGGAAAAGGAATCAGACTCTTTCAAGGCTTCCATCTCCATGGGCTCGTCGGCCATCTGGGAAGGCACGGGCGCTGGCGCCTCGGCTCCCAGATAGCTTCCGCCACCTCTAGCGGCCTGATATTTGTAGGGCACGCGTTCCAGTTGGGGATAAATACCGGAGCGTACCTGACCGTAGATGTACGGGATGACAATGACAGCCATGACGATGACGGCGGAGGCGTACAGGGCCAGGGCCAATTGCCGTCCCGTGTGGTAGTCCTTGAGCCTGGCCTGGGTGTGGAATACCTTGACCAGGGCCAGGGCTCCCAGCAGATAGAGCCAGATGAGTTTCGGGGCGTTGGGCTCGTGAAATCCCAGGGCCAGGAACACCAGTGCCAGGATGCCGAGCCACCAGGAGTGGAACATGCCCACGGCCAGCGTAATGAGCAGGCAGATCAGAATGTCCAGGAAGGTCCACCTGGAGAACCAGGAGTCGTTGACCCCGTCCATTCCCTGGGCGGTGAGCAGCCGCCACCCCGGAGGAAGGTGCAGCACTGCTTCCACCTTGTCGAATTCGCGGTCCCAGCCCGTGCTGGGCAGAGTTCCGGAGAAGTCGGTGTAACGGGACTCCGTGGTCAGGCTTACGTCACCCTTGCGCAACTCCACGCCGGGCAGCATGTCCTCGCCCAGCAGGACCACGGGCTGGTCCTCGCCCTTCACTGACGCGCGTCCCAGTTCGCCGGGGGCGATCATGCGCAGGGTCCAGTCGCGGCGGATGGACCCTGCAATGGCGTCGCGGACGGTGACGCCATTGCCGTCGAAATCCAGCCAGATGGATCTGGAGATCTGCAGGGAGTCGGGTGCCGCGTCAGGCGCGCCGCGATGGGTCTCCTTGAACAAGACCACAGTCTGGGGCTCCACCATGTATGCGGGATACTGCTGCCAGGCGCGGGGGAGGTCGGTGGTCTTGGGGTCGACGTCCGGTGCGCCGTGGACTTCCACCACGCGCAGATCCTCATTGGCCTTGAAGGCCCAGAACTCCCGGCCATAGGGCGCCGGTTGCGGCCCCAGCTGGTCCACCTGGCCGGACAGCCTGGAGGTGATGTACACGTCGAAGCTGCCCGGACGCCCCTGTATATAGACGCCGTCGTTGGGCGTAAAACTCAGAGGCAGAGGGCTTTCAACCGCCAGGGGTTCGGAGTTCGTGGGAAGGACCTTGGAGAGCTCGATGCGCCGTGCTCTGCCTGAGATTTGCAGGCGCAGCAGGGTATGCACGCGCATGGGCAGGGAGTCGTCAACGAGTCGGAATATTTCCACCTCCAGGCCGTCCGCCGGGCTCTCGCCCACAGAGGCCTTGGAGGCGAGCCGCAGTTCGCCGGTTTCGGAGACGTTGGGGCAGGGCTCCACGCCCTCGGGCCGTGTCAGCCCCACCAGCCCCACGTTGGCCGGAAGCTGCAGAATTTCCGGCTGCTCGGACCAGGGGAGGAATCCGAAAATGGTGTAATCTCCGGGTTCCAGCATCACTGAGGGGCGGTCTTGATGCTCCAGGACAAGGGCGCTGACAGCGAAACCGTTTTGGTCGTTGAATTCCACCTCCTGGGGCCAGATGTCCTTGCCATAAGGCAGAATCACACGCTCCCTGGCATAGACGTGAACCTGCATGGTGAAATTAGCGCCATCCTTGCTTGTGGTTATGTCTATGTCTGACGGGAAGGCGCAGACGCGGCCGCCCTCCTCTTGAGACATCGATGGACAGAAGTGGCGCTCCTGACCATGAAGCAGCCAGTCCTTCCAGTGGTACAGCTCCTCGGGCGCTCCCGTCCTGTCGGAATCGGAGTCCGTGGCGGCCATGGCCAGGGGCGCGAAGGCGATGAAAGTGAACAGAACGACGAACAAGGCGGTGATACCGGGGTAAGACACGCTCCGCATAGGTTCCCCCTTTGGGATGGAAAAAACCGATTCGTGATGGATACAACAAAAGCACCATAGACAAGTTGGTTGGGAAAGTCTTGCTTTGGAAAACAGCTTTTGCATCACTTTTTCATTTCACGTTACTTGCTTTTCCGAGGAGCCTTCCGTACTTCGGAATATACGGGCTGGAAAAGGCATTGTGAAATAGTGACGCTACCGCAAGGACGTCATTGGGCTGACCGCCGTTCGAGAGCGCTTCAGTGTTGCACACAACATGGGGCTGTGGCAGGAATTTCTCACGGACATGAGAAGCGTGGACAGAAAGAGTCCTGAAACGACTTGCCGGGGAGAAGCCATTCACATGGTCGCTCCCCATTCCGAACCTCAACATAGCGACTCCATGGAAGAACAGCCGAAGCGAAACACCATGAGCAATGGACCGGACCGAGGCGAGGGGCGGAGTGCTCCGGGTCGGCCCGGCGTTCTCTTCTGGAGATCGAGTCTGTTCACCTCCTATTTCGCCATCCTCGCGCCCTTCCGGGGGCTTTCACTGCTGAGCGTGACCCTGACGGCGTTCTCCGGCCTGTGCGAGGGGCTGGCCCTGCTGGCCCTGATCCCCGTGCTGCAACGCAGCGAGGAGGGGGCCACGTTACTGGGTTTTCAGGGAGAGGAGCTCTTCCACCTGGGGCTGGCCGGATTTTTACTTCTGGGGGCGGGCACCGCAATATTGACCTATGCCTCCCAGGCAACGGTGCTGGAACTTCGTGCCCGTGTGGAGCGGCTGTTTCGCGCGGAAATGAGCCGGGCTCTGCTCTCCATGGAATGGACGCGTTATCTTTCACTGCGGGAGGGCGACATCGGGAAGTCTCTGATCATGGAGGGGTTCCAGATCGCTGCCGGAACCCGGTTCTTCATTCAGGGCCTAGGCCTTTGCTGCGTGGCGGTGGTGTTCGTGTTCATCGCCCTGAGCGTGTCCGTGGAGATGACCTGCTACACCCTGATGTTCGGGGCTTGCGCGGTGCTGGTGCACCGTGCCCTGTCGGCCAAGGGGCATGCCCAGGCGGACAGACTCTCGGAGCTGCTCTCGGGGATAGGCCAGCAGGTGGCCGAGATATTCAACCACCTCAAGTTCTTCAGAGGATCGGGGCGTAGCGCACGGGCCAGGGACGAGGCCGGGCGCATGTTCGACAGCTATGCGCGCACCTTCCGCGTTTCCCAGAAACGGGGGGAGCTGGTACGCCTTTTTCTGGAGCTCGGGGCGGTGTTTTTCATCACCGTGTTCCTGTGGGTCATGCTCAAGGCGAGGGGCTACTCGGTGGCTCAGGCCCTGGTATTTCTGGCCGTATTCTACAGGCTCACCCCGAGACTTGCCAGCATGCAGAAAAGTTTCTACCAGGCCAGGGGAGCACTGTCCTTCTACTGGACCTGGAAACAGCGTCGGGACATGGCGGTCGAAGCCCCGGCCCGGCGGTTCGGCTCCAGGCCCCCGGCCTTTGAAAGAGAGCTGGTCTTCCAGGGGGTGGGTTACACTTATCCGGAGGCGGGGAGCCCGGCGCTGCTGGGTGTGGACCTCACACTGCCCCGTAGAGGATTTCTGGCCGTCACAGGAGCCTCGGGCAGCGGCAAGAGTACCCTGTTGGATCTTGTCCTGGGCCTGTTGAGCGCGTCCCGGGGACGCATCCTGCTCGACGGCGTTCCCCTGGAGGAGGTGGACATCGAGGCCTGGCGCGGCCGCATAGGATTGGTCCTGCAGGAGTCCCCCATATTTCACGCCAGCGTCCTGGATAACATCGCCTGGGGGGAGGACGCCCCGGATCCTGAAAAAGCCATGGAAGCGGCGAGAATGGCCCAGTGCATGGAGTTCATCCAGGCCCTGCCCCAGGGCATGCACAGCGTGGTGGGACAGGGAGGGGGGCGGCTCTCCGGAGGTGAGCGGCAGCGCCTGGCCCTGGCCCGGGCCCTGTACCGGGACCCCTGGCTCCTGATGCTGGACGAGGCCACCAGTGCCCTGGACGAAGCTGCCGAGGCCAAGGTCCTGGCCGCCCTGGATAGACTCAAAGGGCGGTGCGCCATCCTGATGGTCACACATCGGCCGGGAGCCGTGAACATGGCCGACAAGACTATCGTCCTCCACAGGGGGCGCGTGGCCGAAATCCGGAAGAATGACTCCACCCCGTGATTCAAATATGCTGTATGGAAGCCTAGTGCCTCCTGCGGATTCACCCCCGGGTGCTGTAAGTCGTAACGGGTTGCATATCATCCGGACAACGGCCTTGGACAAGGTGTTCGGGACGTGATCATGGCTAAATGGTACAAACGTTTCCTCACCCCGTATGCGGTGCAATGGATCATCCTGTGCACCGGATTGCTGATTCTTGGCCTGGTCATGGGGATCCACTCCTGGAACTACTACGACCAGGTCATGCAACTGGAGAAGAAGCGCCTACTGGACGAGACCCATGTGGTCGAGCAGATCCTGGGAAAGAACCTCGAGGCCCTGAACGTGGTGCTCGACGGGTTGCGTCAGGTTCTGGCTGCCGGAACCTCAAAGGGTGATATCAACCAACGGCTCGAGGCCCTTGTGCGGGGCGTTCCCGGCGTGCACACCATCCTGGTCTACGATGCCGATGGGAACGTGCTGGCGGCCAGCGAAGTGAGCCTTCTCGGAGAGAGCTTCGCGCACCGGGAGTATTTCAAGAAGGCGCGCCAGCTACGGGATACGGACACGGTGCTCATCTCCGCGCCCTTTCATACCGCCCTTGGAATATTCGCCATCAATGTGGTCAAAAGGATTCCTGGAGATGATACCCGGTTCAATGGAATAGTCGGAGCGATCCTTGATCCCGGGTACTTCGCCCCCTTGCTGCAATCCGTCCTGTACGCCCCGGACATGTGGACGTCATTGATGCACAGCGATGGTGTGCTGTTTTTGATCGAACCCGAACGCCCCGACATGCAGGGGATGAGCATCGCCAAGCCGGACAGCTTCTTTTCCAGGCATGTTGAAAACGGCATGGACGTGAACGTGGAGGTGGGGGAGGTCTGTATCACGGGGGAAAAACGCCTGGTTGCCACCCGCACCGTCCATCTGGCAAACGTAATTACCGACAACTATCTGGTGGTGGCGGCCTCGCGTGATTATTGGGCAATGCTGTCCCATTGGCGGGAGGACTTGTTGAGGGACGGCCTGCTGCTGACCCTGGCGCTCATCGGGTCGGTAACTTGGCTCGCAGTGTACCAGCGCCGCAGACGGGAGCTGGAGCGCAAGGCCAGGGAAGTGGAGGAGCGCTACAGGTTGCTGTTGTTGTCCCTGACCGAGGGGGTCTACGGCACCGACGCCCAAGGTGACATCACCTTCATAAATCCCTCGGGCACCGCGCTATTGGGCTATGACGATCCCGGAGAACTGCTCGGTAGAAACAGTCACGAGTTGATCCATCATTCATACCCGGACGGCTCTCCCTACCCCAAGGAGAAATGCCCCCTGCATAATGCCATCGGGCAAAAGAGCAGGATGAGCAATGCCTTGGAGGTCTTCTGGCGCAAGGACGGCACCGCCTTTGACGTGGCCTATTTCGGCAGCCCCCTCCTGTGTGACGATAAGGTTGTGGGGGCCGTGGTCACGTTCATGGACATCAGCGAGCACAAACGCGACCAGGAACGCATGAAAAAGTTGACCGACCGGCTGCGCCTGGCCACCAGCGCGGCGGGCATCGGCATATGGGAATATGATGCGGTGTCCGACGAGTTCATGTGGGACGAGGGCATGTACAAGCTCTACGGGGTGGATCCGGAGCACTTTGACCTGGATTCCCCCGGCTGGGAGGCAATGGTCCATGCCGATGACCTGGAAAAGGCGCATGAAGCATTTCAGGAGTCTTTGCGTTCCGGGGATAATTTCAACGCGGAGTTCAGGATTACCCGTGTCATTGATGGAGCACAGCGCCATATCGAGACAAAGGGGCTGGTGCAGCGCGACGCGGATGGCATCCCCCTGCGGGTGCTGGGACTGAACCTGGATGTCACCGAGCGCAAGGTTGCGGCTGAGGAACTGCAGTGGGCCCACGACCAGTTGGAGCTGCGTGTGGGGGAGAGAACCTCGGAGCTGCGTCAGGCCATGGAGGAACTGGAAAAGGCCAGGGACAAGGCCGAGTCCGCCAGCCGCATGAAGACCGACTTCCTGATGAACGTGAGCCACGAACTGCGCACCCCCTTGAACGGCATCCTGGGAATGTTGCAACTGCTGGACAACATCGATCTGGAGGAGGAGTACGCCGAATACCTGGCCGAGGCGTTCAAGGCCGGAGGGCGCATGCACAAGCTGGTGGAGGATCTCATCTCGGTGACGCGGCTGGAGAATCATACCTTGATGCTGGTGCCGGTGAGCCTGCGAACCCTGAGGGACGTCTTTGTTCACACCTTGAACCCCATGGCCCGGGAAAAGGGGCTGATAGTCAGGGATGGCATGGACCCGGAATGCCCCTCCATCATGATTTCGGACGTGGATCTGCTGCGGATGGTGCTGATCAAGTTGGGGGAGAACGCCATCAAGTTCACGGATCAGGGCAGCGTTGAGCTGCATATCGGAGCGGAAAGCAAGGCGGACGACGTCTACCTGTTCAGGTTCACGGTGACGGACACCGGGCGGGGCATTGCCGAGGAGAACATCGACACTGTGGTCTCCGGACTGGCACAGGAAGAGACTGCCTTGAACCGACATTTCGGGGGGCTTGGCCTCGGTATCGAGGCCATTCGCAAGGCCCTGGTTCTGTTGGGGGGGGCTTTGAACATCGAGAGCAGCCCCGAGAAGGGGGCGCGTTTCGTTGTCAGTATAGAATCCAGGGGCTGCGACATGGAAGGCCTGGACAGGTGCCTGGCAGAGGAGTGGCCGTGCGCCTAATAGTTTCATCCAGGCACCCTCGTTGCAAGGATGCCTGGATGAGAGGATGGAAGGCTTGCCTCGATAGGGCGAGTGCGATGAAATTTATGTGGCCCGGGCCTGTGATACGGCTTCCATGACAATGGTGTTCCAGGGCATCTCCACCTGAGGCACATACCCCTGCCGCCGCGCGATTATGTCCAGGTGAATGAGACCCAGGGGCGCCAGCCTGTGGTCTATGGGGCTGACCTTGTCCCGGATGTCCCAGGTCAGAAGATAGTGTTTGCATTGCTTGCAGAACTCCACCCGCTCCAGGTTTTGTTCCTCCACAAACAAATACTCCCTGTTTTCCTGCTCGTCGTGCCCGCAGGAAGGGCAGTGTGTCCGGCTGAAGCGCCAAGTGTGAGCACAGGACGAGCAGCAGAGCCAGCGCTGGGCCGAGCTGTTCTTCAGGAATTCGGTGGGTTCCTGCTCTCCGGGCTGGAGTACCGACATGGAGGGCATGGAGCCGCAAACCGGGCAATTCCCCTTGTTCCAGAAGTTCCAGGGCACCTCGCGCAACTGGGGCGCCAGAGCCTCTGACACGTTTTCCAGTGCGGGCCTGGCCAGGGTCTCGAGCACGTAGCCGAGGACCGCGGGCAGCATGTCCAGTTGGTCCGCCAGGGCCGACAGGCCCCTCTCGTTCCCGGTCTCCAGGATTTCCCCGCACTGTTGCCTGAGGGTTTCGCTCACCAGGCCGTTGGCCAGGACCTCCAGGGCGGGGGCCAGAGGCGGAAAGGCCGTGGCCATGGCCGGAAGCAGGGCGGTCGAGACTTTGTCCAGGTGATACTCGATCCTTAATCCGGCCTGCTCCAGCAGGGGAACTCCCTTGAGCAGGAGCTTCCTGTCCACCGTCACGGGGCTGATGTCCGGGGCCGGCAAGGTGGCCCTGCATTCCGCGATGGCCGCGTGGACGCCTCCGAAAGCCTTGAACAGGGATTCCAGGGCCGGCTTTTGCCGGGCCATGTCCTCGATGTACCTCTGTACCGCTTCGGCGTTACGATCCTTGGCAAGCGCTGTCATTGAGAGCTCCGTTGGTAACGGTTTGAAGGATGATTGCCGGGGGGAACCCTTTTATATAAAGGTTCCTCCCGGACAACCCTCCTAAATATTTCAGTAAGTTGAGCTAGTAAAGTTTAGGAAGGGGGAGCGCGAGGGGGAAAACCCTTTTCAAAGGGTTTCCCCTCGCACTATTTTTATTTTCCTGGTCTTCTCCTCTTCTACGCTCCTATCCGCGCACGGCGTTGCGCACCGGGGAGGTGAGCTTGGCGAACAACTGCTGCCTGCTCAGGGGCGCGGGCGCCTTGGCTACTGCGTTTTCGGCGTATTTCTCGGGCGGGAAGGCCAGGAGGTAGATCACCGAGTCGAATTCCAGGTCGCCGAGGTTGGCTTCCGCGAACTCCTTTTTGACGTGCTCGAGGCGCTCCTTGGCCAGCTTGATCATGTCTTCGCGTTCGCCGAAGTTCATGGTGCCGGTGCAGCAGGTTTTCACGCACATGGGCACCAGGTCGTTCTGGACCCGGTCGATGCACATGTCGCATTTGACCACCAGGCCGGAGGACGCGTCGCGCCTGGGGATGTTGTAGGGGCAGTCCGAGAGCATCTGCTCGAAGGCTTCCTTGGACAGCTCCTTGGTCTTTTCGGTGTAGACCACGGCGCCGGTTTTTTCGTCCTGGATGACCGCGCCTTCCACGTAGCTGTCCGCGGCCATCATGCACGGTGGATTGACGCAGTGGCGGCACTGATCCGGGAAGAAGTTCCAGCGGACCACACCCTCGTTGTCCTTGAACTCGCTGAAACGCACGAGTTTGAAGTTGTAGGGGTTGAGATCGGGCGGATTCTGGTGCGTACCCTGTTGCAGGGTCTTGTTGGCCTGCAGCTCGTGCCATTCCTTGCACGCGATCTGGCAGCCTCTGCAGGCGGTACACCTGGTGGTATCGATAAAGAATGCCTTGGGCATGTTGACCTCCTGTTGTGCCGTGATCAGCGGGCCAGTTCGGTGACCTTGTCGGCCTTTCTGATATTGACCAGACAACACTTGTATTCGGGAATGCCGGTGTTGGAGTCGCCCACCGACGGGGTCAGCCTGTTGGTGGCGTCGCCGCATCCGGGGGTTGTCCAGCCGAAGCTGTATGGCATGCCGATTTCATGGACCGTGCGACCCTGGATCTTGAACGGAGTCATGCGCACCGTGACCATTGCCACTGCCTCGACCTTGCCGCGGATGCTTTCGACGATGACCACGTCGCCGTTCTTGATACCCTTTTCCTCGGCCAGTTCGTGGCTCATCTCCACGTAGCTCTGGGGTTCGGCCTCGAGGAGGTTCGGGGTGTTGCGGGTCTCTGCGCCGCCGCACCAGTGCTCTGTCACGGCATAGGTGGTGAGCACGATGGGGTACTTGGGATCCGCCGGGGGCGCCAGCTTGTCCATGTCGCTCTCAACGAACTTGTAGCAGGGGCTGTTGAGCTGCTTGGAGAAGGCATGGCTCTTGACCGGGGTTTCCACGGGCTCGTAGTGCTCGGGGAAGGGGCCTTCCACGCGGCCCGGGCCGAACAGTTGGCCAAAGCCGTGGGTGTGCATGATGAAGGGGTACTTCCCTTTCTCGTGGGCCATGGGTGCCCAGCCGCCGTCCGGGGTGTCGCCAACCCACTTCTTGCCGTCCCAGGAGATGACCGGCATGTCCGGGTTCCAGGGCTTGCCCTGGGGATCCACCGAGGCGCGGTTGTACAGGATGCGGCGGTTGACGGGCCAGGACCAGGAGAAGTTGGGGAACAGACCCAGCTTGGCATCCAGTTCGCTCTGGTTCAGGTCGCGGCGTTTGGCCTTGTTGCCTTCCTCTTCGGTGTAGCTGCCGCTGAAGAGCCAGTTGTAGCAGCCGGTGGAGCCGTCGTCGGCAAGGGCGGTGAAGCTGGGAACCTGCTGGCCCTTCTTGTAGGCCTTGTCGCCCACCTTGCTGTCCGCGGTGAAGTAGCCGTTGTTCATTTTGGCTATGGCCTCGGGGTCGTACTTCTCGGGCCAGTTGAGGTTCACCAGGGGTTCTGGGAAGGCGCCGCCTTCCTTCTTGTACAGGTCCCTCACGCGGTTCATGATGTCCACCATCATGGCGCCCATGGTGCGGCATTCGCCGATGGGCTTGGCCGCCTCGTAGTGCCAGAGCAGCCAGCGGCCGCTGTTGGTGACGGAGCCGTCCTTCTCTGCACGCTGGGCCGAGGGCAGCAGGAAGACCTCGGTCTGGATCTGCTTGGGATCCGCGCCCGGGCGCTTCCAGTTGTCGGAGGTTTCGGTGTGGTGGATCTCGCCGACCACCAGCCACTCGAGGTTGTCCATGGCCTTGCGGACCTTGTGGGTGTTGGGCACGCTCTGGCAGGGGTTGTGCGCGAACACGAAACCGCCCTTGATCTTCTCCTTGTACATCCTGTCATAGAAGAAGATGTAGGAGTAGTCCTCGCCCGGATCACACTTGGGCACCCAGTTGTAGCAGAAGTCGTTGTCCTTGGTGGCGGCGTCGCCGTACCAGGCCTTGAGCATGCTGACCACGTATTTGGGGCGGTACTGCCACCAGTTGGCGCTCTTGGGATCCTTGGACACAGGGGTGCAGGCCTTCAGGTATTTGTCCAGGCTGTCCTGTCCGGCCTTTGGTACGGGGTGGTAACCAGGGAGAATGTGCCAGAGGATGGCCATATCCGTGGAACCCTGAACGTTGGGCTCGCCGCGGAGGGCGTTGATGCCGCCACCGGCCACGCCGATGTTGCCGAGCAGCAGCTGCACCATGGCGCTGGTGCGGATGATCTGTACGCCGACGGTGTGCTGGGTCCAGCCCAGGGCATACATGACTGTCCCGGCCTTGTCCTTGACGCCCGTGGCGGCATAGGCCTCGTAGACCTTCATGATCTTGTCCTTGGGCACGCCCGTGGTCTCGGAGACGTTGTCCAGGGTGTAGCGGGAGTAGTGCTTTTTCAGGAGCTGGAACACGCAGTTGGGATCCTGCAGCGTCTCGTCACGCTTGGGGATGCCCTTGTCGTCCATCTGGAAGGTCCAGGTGCTCTTGTCATAGGTTCTGGACTTGGGATTGTAGCCCGTGAACAGACCGTCCTTAAACCCGAAGTCCTTGTTCACCAACAGGGGGGCGTTGGTGTAGTTGACAACGTAGTCCTTGAAGAACTTGTTATTGTTAATGATATAGTTGATCATGCCGCCCAGAAAGGCGATGTCCGTACCGGAGCGCAGGGGCACGTGGAAGTGGGCCCTGGCCGAGGTGCGGTTGAACACCGGGTCCACGTGCATGACCACCGCGCCCTTGGCCTTGGCCTTGAGCACCCACTTGAAGGAGATGGGGTGGTTCTCCGCTGCCTTGCCCCCCATGATAAGGATGGCGTTGGCGTTCTTGATGTCGATCCAATGGTTGGTCATGGCTCCGCGGCCGAAGGATTCGGCCAGGGCCGGGACCGTGGCGCTGTGGCAGATGCGGGCCTGGTGGTCCATGTTGACCACGCCTAGGGCGCGCAGCATCTGATGGTGCACGGCGCACTCCTCGTTGTCCATCTGCGAGGTGCCGGCCTGGAACACGGCCTCGAGCCTGTTGACCAGATCACCCTTGGCGTTCTTTTCCACGAAATATTTGTCGCGGGTGTCCTTGATGCGCCGCGCGATGCGATCCAGCATCCAGTTCCAGTCCTTTTCCTCCCACTTGTCGCTGAAGGGGGCGCGGTACATGGGCTTGGTGATGCGGTGCCCACCGACGTGCATGCTCAGCATGGCGGCGCCCTTGGCGCACAGTGCGCCCTCGCTCACCGGGTAGTCCGGATCGCCTTCCGTGGAAATGATCTCTCCATCCTTTACGTGGACAAGGAAATTGCAACCACAGGAGCAAAACGGGCAGACAGAGATCGATTCCTTGGCCCCCTGGATCTTCAATCCCGCGGCGTAAGCCGAGGCCATTTTCATGTCCAACCGAGCTGTCCCAGTGTCAAGCCTACTACACCGGCACTGGTCAGCTTCAGGAATCCACGACGGGAACATTCCATATCAGCCTCCTTGTAACGATAAACAGTTTACCCATGATGGGAGTTCTTATCCAAAGGCGGGGTCGCCCTCAGTCCCTTGGGGGGAATGTGCATGACTCGATAATCTGTGTCAATTAAATAAATGCATAGTTTCAGTTAGTTATGTGTATTTTCTTTAGCATATATCCTGATGTGTCAATGATGTCCATGGCAATTCAGGCAAGTATTGTTTCGGTAAGAGTGTAATATGATATTCTATAATACCGGCGCGGGCAGGTAAAATTTGTTGGGGACCGGATCCCCGGGTGGTCAGACGGCGAACTAGGCCCTGATTATCCAGTTGCTCGTAAATCCTGGATTTTCCGCTCCAGCTCGGTGATTGCGCGTGCTTTGGGCAAAGGGGCATGGGCCTCGTCAAAACCAAGCACCTGCCAGGGAAAAATGGATTTGGCCTGGTCAATGGCCTCCTGCTCCACCAGTTGGAACCAGAGCTTGAACAAGTCACGGTAACGGCGTCCCGCTTCGGAGAGCTGGCAACCGTCGCGTTTGCAGGTGGAGGTCTCGACGAGTTTCACCCCCAGGGCCTTTTCCGATGCCTGAAGTTTGCCCCAGGCGGCCCTGTAGGACATGCCGAGGCAGCGTGCGGCCTTGCGAAGGGAGCCGTGCTTTTCAATGAGGTCCAGAAGGAACACACGGCCAGACCCAAGAAGAGTGTCGTCATCGGATTCCAGCCAGAGGTGAATGCGGACAGTGGGGGGCTTTCTGGTCATCCTCTCCTCTTTCTGTGCTGCAACAGCCTTGCGCGATGAGCCGGAATGGATTTCCGGTCTGTTCGACATACTGTTCTGTTTGTGGGCGCAATATACTGTAGTGGGAGAGCTGCCTTCAAACCGCTCAAGAGAACTCATCAAGGATATTGCACAGTGGAGATGAAAATATGTTTAATAAAGCACCAATGTTGTGCCAACAAAGACGTATTTGTCACTGCGATGACGACAGCATGCCACCATTGGTCCGTTCGATTGTGTCTTCTGTCGATCTATTGTGTATTGAACCGAAAATATGAATTTTTTTTTGAGCGAAGATGAAAGGGTCGAGGGGGGCTGACAAGAGCGAACTGTAATTATGCTTGTTTTAACTCCAATACTTCAAAATTGCAGTAATGAATTTAGAAGGTTGTATAATAGTATGCAAAACAGTATGAAATGGCTGCGTCAATCGCCATGTGTGATTAAAGTATGGCATAGAGTTCGGTTTCATAAATGCTGCTCAAGTCTGTCACGCAGTTCGTCGCTGAAAAAGGTTAAAAGGATCATTGGAAAGGTGGTATTTTGCTTTAAGCATAGATAAGAATGATGGTAATAAATTGATAGAACCAATACTCACAGGCAGCTTGGAACCTGTGTAAGCATGTCAAGCTCACGCAACAAACCTTTATCGTGACACTTTATTCCAAAAGGTAATCACACGAGCCTTTGTGGGTTTTGGGAACGAAATCCACAAATCCACATCTTTTTGCAAATTTCCGTGACAATGACAGCCAACCGGTCATGGATTTTCAGCCTCCCCCGGGACACCACTCGGGAACCATCCACGCAAAGCCCCGCGCCAGACAATTTATCATTGAAATTTCAAGTGTTGAGATGTGCGGGCAAGCACACTCCCTCGCGCAAAGGTTTCTCGCAAAATCCTGCGAACAGTATCCTTCCTCTGCATGCAAAGTTAATATGCTTATATTATTAAATTAAATTTCCATTTCGCAAATTCCTCGCAACAGAATCCCTGGAATGCTTCTTGCTCACCTTCAATTTCAACAGCCAGGCGAATCCTGTGCGGGCAGGACACGCAACAGTGCATCACGGCGCGTTACCGCCTGGAGCGGTGAAGACATACATGAAGAACACGGAGGTGTGCGCATGGCTCCCATCAAGATGCTGCTCGTGGACGACGAGGTTGAGTTTCTGGACCTGCTTCGTAAAAGGCTGGCCAAAAGAAACGTGGAAGTGGTGGCGTTGGATTCCGGCGAGGAAGGTGTCCAGGCCGTCAAGGAGCATGACTTCGACGTGGTGGTGCTGGATGTGAAAATGCCGGGCATGAACGGATTGGAGTGTCTGCGTCACATCAAGATGATCGACCCGGCAATCGAGGTGATTATGCTCAGCGGCCATGCGGATCTGAAATTCGTGAATCAGGGAATGGAACTCGGCGCCTTTGACTATCTTATCAAACCGGTGGCCATCAACGACCTGCTCTCCAAAATCACCGACGCTTACAGAAAGCGGCGCAATGTGGTTCAGGTCAGCTGATCAGACCCAAAACAGGGGCAATGGGAAGAAATCGGGGCAAGCGAGAGGGAAAGGCACATGGTTATTCCGGGTTGGCTGCGCAATCTCTATGAAAGGTTCTCCCCATGCGACGGAGCGGCCATGGACAACGAGGCGCTGGAGGCCTTGCGCAACAGGCACAATGCCAGATGCGTCGCCTTCAAGCTGCTCATCGCCGCGAACAACCAGGCCCTGGAGCTCATGGCCGACATGGAGGAGGCGTCGCGCGGCACGCGTCCCTTCGGCATGCACTACGTGCGCAGCCAATGCGCACGAGTGTTGGCCTGCGTGCACAGGATCATCATGCAGCTCCAGGAATTATCCGGAAATCGCTACGACACCCTGTTCACTCAATATGACGAGATCAAGGACGCCATTCAGGGGGCAATCAGCCCGGCGCGTCAGGAGTCCGACGGAAAGATGCTGCTGGACATCCGGGAAGCCGGTCTGAACAAGGTGGACTTTGTGGGTCCCAAGGTCGCCAGCCTGGCCGAGGCCGCCATCGTCCTGGACCTGCGGGTTCCCGAGGGCTTTGTCCTCACCGCCGAGGCCTATCGATACTTTCTGGACGAGGCCGACCTGATCTCCTTCATCGACAAGTGCATTCAGACCGCGGACCCGCAACAGCCGGACGAGTTGTTCTCACTCAGTTCGGCAATTCAACGGGCGATCCTCATGTCCCCCCTGCCCGAGGATCTGCGCAAGGAGATGGAGAAGGCCGTCGAGTCCATGCGGCAGGGGTATGACGACACAATGAAGATGGCGGTGCGCAGTAGCGCCCTTGGCGAGGACAAGCTGGGCAACTCCTTTGCGGGGCAGTATCAGTCCGAGCTCAACGTCGGACTCGATGACCTGCTGCAGACCTACAAGGAGATCGTGGCCAGTAAATACAGCGTCACCGCCATGAGCTACAGGCTCGCGCGGGGCATCCGCGACGACGAGGTGGCCATGTGCGTGGCCTGCATGCGCATGGTGGACGCGGTGGCAGGTGGAGTGGTGTACACCCGGAACCCCCTGGGCATCCGCCAGGACTGCCTCATGGTCAACGTGGCTCTGGGACTGCCCGTTGCGGTGGTGGACGGCAAGGGGCAGTCGGATCTCTTTCTGATACGCCGCGAAGATTGTGAGATCGTGCGCCGCGTGGTGGCCGTGAAGAACGGCAAGTATGTCTGCGACCCGGCCTCGGGTATCACCAAGGTGCCCGCAACTCCCAGGGAGGCACCGCGCCCGGCCTTGACCGACGCGGAGCTCAAGGAACTGGCCCGCGCCTGCCTGCGCCTGGAGGAGCTGTTCGGCCAGCCCCAGGATGTGGAGTTCGCCTTTGACCAGCAACGAAATTTGTTCATCCTTCAAAGCCGCCCCCTGCAGTTGTACGGGGAGGATGCCCTGCCTGACGCCGCGCGGGAGGACGTTTCGGACGAGCGGCTGTTCCTGCGCGGCGGAGTCACGGCCAGTCGCGGCGTTTCCGCCGGCGAAACCTTTGTGTTGCGCAAGGACATCGACGTTGTGCGCTGTCCGGATCGTGCGGTGGCTGTCACCGAGCAGGCCCTGCCGCGTTGGGCGCCTTTGCTGCACCGGGTGAGCGCGGTGGTCACGGAGCAGGGCAGCGTCGCGGGGCATCTGGCAAATGTTGCCAGGGAATTCGGCGTGCCCGCCATTTTCGGCCTGAAGGGCAGCGTGGAGAAGCTCGAAGGCAAGGGCATGGTCACTGTGGATGCGGACGCTTGCGCCATCTATTCAGGGGAGATAGCCTCCCTGCTGGAGAAAAGCCCTTCCAAGCATCGCCTGATGCTGGGAACGCCAGTGCATTCCGTGCTCATGCAGACACTGGAGCACATCGCGCCCCTGAACCTGCTGGATCCTGAATCCTCGGATTTCTGTCCCGAATCCTGTCGCACCCTGCACGACATCACCCGCTTTTGCCACGAACTGTCCGTGCGTCTGATGTTCGCGGCCGAGTCCGATACCCCGGGCCTGAAGAGCATGAGCAAGCAGCTGTTTCACAAGGTGGCCATGCAGTACTGGATCATCGATCTCGGGGGGGGCACCACCGGACGGGACAATGGCAAGTTCGTGCTCCTGGAGGACATCCGTAGCGTTCCCATGCTGGCACTGTGGCGAGGCATGGTTGCCGTGAAGGATGAAGCGCCCCCAATGGTGGATGCCAAGGGGTTCATGTCCGTGCTCATGGAGGCGGCCACCAATCCCGAGCTTGACGCCGGAGTGGAGAGCGGCTTTGCAATGCGCAACTATTTCATGATCTCTGAAGAGTTCTGCAGCCTGCAGTCCCGCTTCGGGTTTCATTTCTGCACGGTGGAGGCCTTGATTGGAGAGCGGGACGAGGAGAATTTCGCCAGCTTCCAGTTCAAGGGAGGCGCGGCCGACCTGGGTCGCAGAACCATGCGCGCCGAGATGGTGGCCGAACTGCTGGAGGAGCATGGCTTCCGCACCGAGGTGAAGCAGGACGCGCTCTTCGCACGGGTGGAGGGAATGCCCCGCGATGAACTGGAGCGCAGGCTCATGGTGCTGGGATATCTCATAATCCACACAAGGCAGTTGGACATGGTCATGGCCGATCCCGGTGTGGCGGCCATGAGGAAATTCGCCATGCTGCAGGAAATGCGCACAATGCTGGCGGCGTAAAGGGGGGGGACATGCAACACAAGAACTACGGCGTGTTGCGCTGGAAGCTCATCACCACCATGTTGGCCTTTTCCATGATTCCGCTCATGGGGCTGGGGTATGTGATCTTCTACGAGTTCAACGAGGCCTATGAGGAAAAGGCCATCAGCAACCTCAGAACCGTGGTGGAAAACAAAAGGCGGGCCATAGATCTGTTCCTCGAGGAGAAGGTGAGCTTTCTTAGGACTATAGCCTATTCCAACACGTACGAAACGATCACCGCGCCCGGTTCCCTGCGCGGTTTGTTCGATAACATAGAGGGGGCGACGAAGGATTTTGTTGACCTCGGGGTAATCGACAGCAACGGAGAGCATGTGGCCTACGTGGGGCCGTACAACATCTCGGATGCCAACTACAAGGACGAGGGGTGGTTTTTCGAGGTGATGTTCCGTGGTGTCTACATCAGCGATGTGTTCATGGGCTTTCGCAACTACCCCCATTTCATTATCGCGGTGCTGCGCAGGGAGGAGCACCGCTCCTGGATCCTGCGCGCCACTGTCGATCTCGAGGTCTTCAAATCCCTTGTGCAGACCGTGCAGGTGGGAAAGCGCGGGGATGCCTACCTGGTGAACGCGGACAATATCCTGCAGACTCCTTCCCGTTTTTCCCAGACGGTGTTGGCTGAGAGCAAACGCACGGACAAGCCCGGGAAGTTCCGGGGTGTGGATGTGGAGCGTCTGGAGCGTGACGGGGACGAACTTCTGATGGGCATGAGCTGGCTCACCATGGTGGATTGGATGCTGGTCATCAGCCAGGATCACAGGGAGGAGATGAATCCCATGATCCACGCGGAGACCAACGCCTTCCTGGTGTTTCTGGCCGGTACCATAATCGTGTGTATCGGCTCCATCTTCGTGACCAGGAACATGGTGCGCAAGATCATGCGCGCCGACCAGGAAGCGGCGATGCTGGACGCCTCCCTGCTGCAATCCAACAAGATGGCCGCCCTGGGCAAGCTGGCCGCTGGCGTGGCCCACGAGGTGAACAACCCCCTGACCCTGATCAGGGAGAGCGCCGGGTGGCTCCAGGACCTCATGTCCGAGGAAGACCGCGACAAGATGGTGAACTACGACGACATCATCGAACTGGTGGGAAAGATCGACCGCCACGTGGAGCGGGCCAAGGAGGTGACCCACCGCATGCTCGGATTCGGTCGACGCATGGACCCGCGCCAGGACAACGTGAACGTGAACAGCGTGCTGGCCGAGACCGTGAAGTTCATGGAGAACGAGGCCATCCATCGCAATATCAAGGTCATCCAGGAACTGGACCCCAAGCTGCCACTCATAACCACGGACCCCACGCAGCTGCAGCAGGTGTTCCTGAACATCCTGGACAACGGCATCGACGCGGTGGACAGCGACGGCAGCATCACCCTGCGCACCACCACGTCCCCGGACAACCGGGAGGTGGTCATAACCTTTACGGACACTGGCTGCGGCATCCCCAAGGAGCGGCTCGACCATATCTTCGATCCCTTTTACACCACGAAGCAGGTGGGAGCGGGCACGGGCCTGGGCCTGTCCATCGTCTTCGGCATCCTGCAAAAGCTGGGTGGCCGCATAGTGGCCGAGAGCGTGGTGGGCAAGGGGACAACCTTCACAGTCACGTTCCCTGCGCAGTGAATCCGGCAAGGGGCGGGTGCGACGCATCAAAGTCATTGAGAGCGAGGAGATGACCATGCGTGAAGACAAACCCATACTTCTGGTGGTGGATGACGAACCCGATTTTCTCGACCTGTTCGTGAAGCGTTTCAGCAAGCGGGGGTATGCGGTGAGCGCCGCGGATGGCGGTCTGGCGGCGTTGCGGCATGTTTCCGAAAACCCGGTGGACGTGGTTATCCTGGATGTGAAGATGCCGGGCATGAACGGCATCGAGGCCCTGAAGGAGCTCAAGAAGCGGCACCCCCTGGTGGAGGTCATCATGCTCACCGGGCACGGGTCCGTGGAAAGCGGGCTGCAGGGCATCAGCCATGGTGCCTACGACTATGTCATGAAGCCCTTTGAGCTGGACGACCTGATCTACAAGATCGACAAGGCCTACGAGCGCAGGCTTTTGCAACTTCCGAAGGAAGCGAGATAATGCAAGGGGTCCGGCATGAACGGATCTTCGAGGGCGCGTCGCGCATGGCGCGGCTTACCGGGCTCCATGGCGTTACCTGGCGCGGGACAGCGGTGCACCTGATTCTCGTGCCGTTGTTCGTGCTGGTTTGCTGTCTTGTTGCCGCGCAGCAGAACCTGGCGAGGGGAGCGCTTTGCGGCCTGGCCGGAGCGCTGTTGGCAGGCTGGACGGCTCTTCCCCTGTTGCGCGCCGGAGCCCGAAACCGTCGGCGCACGGAAGAGATGGACGAACTGCTGCTGCAGTCGCGAAAAATGGCCGCCATAGGGGGAATGTCGGCCGGAATAGCCCATGAGATCAACACGCCGCTGAACATCATCAGCCAGGAGTTGGAGTGGATGCGGCACCTGCTCTCGGCTCCCGAGAGTGAGAACGTCGCCTCCAGCAAGGAATTCACCGACTGTCTGGAACAGATCGAGACCCAGGTCCGGCGGTGCGGCGAGATTACCCACGGCATGCTCAATTTCGCGAGGAACATGAACACGGTGCAGCAGAGCACCAACATAAGCCGGCTCATGGAAGACATGGTCGCCTGGGTGGAGCGGGAAACCAAGGGGCGAAACATCGAGTTCGTCCGCAACTATGGCTCCGACCTGCCGGAGATAATGACCGACGCGCCCATGCTGCGCCACGTGGTGTTGAATCTTCTGAACAACGCGGCCCAGGCCATTGATCACGACGGCCACATCACCGTGTCCACCCAGCGGGACGGGGCGCGGCACGTGGTCATGCGCGTTGAGGACACCGGCCCGGGGATTCCTCGGGAGAATCTCGAAAACATCTTCAACCCCTTTTTCACCACAAAAGCCCCGGGAAAGGGCACGGGTCTGGGGCTGTCCATCTGCATGGCCATAGTCACCAAGCTCGGCGGATGGATCACCGTGCAAAGCGAACTGGGCAGGGGGGCGCGTTTCGACGTGCGTTTGCCAGTAAGGAGAGAGGGGAGGGTGGATGAAAGAGCATAGGATGAGAGTTGCGCGCGGGGAAAGCCCTTGAACAAAGGTTGTTCCCTCCCGCGCTCCCCCTTGAATACTTCAACAGCTCGGAATGATGGAAAGTGCTCCGGGAGGCAGGCCATGAGAACCAGGCACAGGATTCTGGTTGTGGATGACGAGGAGATTTTTCGCAAGAACCTCGTGCGCATGCTCCGTCTCGCCGACTACGAGGCGGAGATCGCTGGAAACGGGGAGGAAGCCCTTGAACTTCTGGTGCCGGACGACTTTGACGTGGTCCTGCTGGACCTGAAGATGCCGGGCATGAGCGGCGAGGAGATCCTCCGGGAGATGCGGGCCAGGGCGTGCACCGCGGAGGTCGTGGTGCTCACGGGGCACGCCTCCCTGGATTCCGCCGTGACCCTCATCCAGGAGGGAGCCTACGAATATCAGCTCAAGCCCTATGCGCAGGATGACCTTCTGGCGGTCATCAAGATGGCCTGCGAGAACCGCCGCCTGAAAAAGGAAAAGCCCGCGAAACAGGGAAAAGGGCGCGGGCGGTTGCTCAAGCTGTTCTCATGACCGCTGCATGTGAAACCAACGAGGAAAAACATGACGCATACCCTGAATGATCCAATCAAGGTGCTTGTGGTGGATGACGACGACCGCTTCCGCTCCAACTCCATACGCCTGCTCCAGGCGCGGGGCTTTCAGGCCGGAGGCGCGAGCGACGGCACCACGTGCCTGACCATGCTGGCCCAGGGGGGCTACGACGTTGTGGTGCTGGATCAGTCCATGCCGGGATTGAGCGGTGTGGAGACCCTGCGCGCCATCAGGGAGTACAAGCTGGCGGCGGAGGTCATCTTTCTCACCGGACACGCCTGCGTCACCGACACCGTGACCGGAGAAGCCCTGGGAGATGTTGACTATCTGCTCAAACCCGCCACAACGGAACAGCTCACCGAAAAGATTCTCTCGGCCTATGAACGCAAGATGAAGAGGGAAGGAAAGGCCCGGTAATCATCCCGATGCGTTCCCTGGGCAGTACATATTTTGGGGAAGAAGGTGCGCGAGGGGGGACTCGATTGGCTCTCGGGTTTCCCCTCGCAAATCAGCACGTCTTTGATCAAAACCCTGACTTTGCCTGGATCTGGACAAGGTCGCATGGTCGGTTTCATAAAGGTTTACCCATTGACCACGGTACGAAATATTCCTACTTTTGGAGCGCGGAGGTGAACATGGAAAAAATCAGTATTTCCCTGACCCGTTCCCAACTCCAATTGGTGGAAGAGGCAGTCAAGACGGGCGAATATGCTTCCTCGAGCGAAGTGATACGTGAAGCCTTGCGGGAGTGGAAGGCCAAACGCTTGCTGGGGCATTTGTGGGACGAGGGACTGGCCAGCGGCGACGTGGATGATAACGAGTCCATGGAGGACATCAAGGCCGCGGCTCGAAGAATAGTGTCATGAAGCTGATACGCTCCAAACGGGCGCGCCAGGACCTCATTGACATTTGGCTGTATGTTGCCGGAGACAGCCCGGATGCGGCGGATGCACTATTGGACGCCATTGATGAGAAATGCAAGCTGCTGACCATGCATCCCAACCTTGGACCTGAAAGAAACGATATCAGGATCGGGCTAAGATATCTCCGGGAGGGGCAGTACCTCATACTTTATCAGATTGATTCCCAGGTGATTCGCATCGTGCGCGTCCTGCATGGTCGCCGTGACCTCAATGGGCTGTTTACAGCATAATGTTGGGTTGGTCTGCTGTAATCGACTAATTCGATTACACCTGCGCCCCCCGCAACATGTAACGGTTCATGACGCCGAAGATGTCGGCCTCCTCCATGAGCTTGAACCCGAACTTCTCGTAAAAGCGCACATTCACGTCCTTGTCGGTTTCCAAATAGGCCTGCGCCCCGCAGGCGTCCACTTCCCTGCAAAAGCGTTCCATGAGCATGGAGCCGATGCCCTTGCCCTGATGTTGGGGCAGCACACCGATGGGACCCAGGTGCCAGTGCTGCTCCTTTGGGTCGCGGCGCGCCCACTCAGCGCGCCACACTGACCTGCGCCAGTTGATGTCGTTCTCGTCCCCGGGTTGTTCCGGGGGCTGAACATCACGCCAACGATGTCCTGGTTTTCCTTGGTCAGGAACACCACCCCGGGTAATTCCGTGAGCAGCGAGTGGAACATGGTTTCGATTTCCATGCGCTGGGCTTCGCCCTTGCCCAACAGGATGGCGGTGTGGAGGGGGTTGTCGAGCATGGCGGCACTGAGAACCCGCGCCGCATCCTGGATTTCGCTACGCTGCATGAGTGAGAGGTGGATGTCGCCCATGTTTTCCTCCAATATCTCAGCCTGATAAAGTTTGGGAAGGGGGAGGGGAACTATCCGAAAATAAGAAAGGTCTTCCTTTTCCATTCCATATTTTTACCAACCGATATCAGTTTACCTTTTCCCGCACCACCATGTAGCGGGTTGCGGGGCCGTGTCCCTTTTTACGCAGCAGCCCTTTGGTGACAAGGTCCTGCAGGTCGTAGATGGCGGTGCGAGCCGAGATTTCTCCTGCCAACAGTTCCTCGTAGCGCCCCCTGGTGATGCTCTCCTGCTTCACTATGTCCGGCCAGGCGCGCTGTTGCCTGGGGTTCAGGCCTTGGGGC
Source organism: Desulfovibrionaceae bacterium (assembly GCA_963674665.2). Lineage (GTDB taxonomy): Bacteria > Desulfobacterota > Desulfovibrionia > Desulfovibrionales > Desulfovibrionaceae. Next base: position 928,576 of record CAXXPL010000009.1, read on the forward strand.
AATTTGGGGGGCGTATTCACGTGTTTTTCCTGTGCAGGGGGCGTTTCGGCCACCGGGGGCTCGAAGGTGCCGGGAGATGGCAATGGAGGCGTGGGGAGGGGAGGGGCAGGTTCGGCGGTTCTCTCCTGTGGCGTCTGCTCCATCAGGGATTGGGAGGAAATGGGTTGTTCGGCGGACGCGCCGCTCTCGAAGCTCTGGTCCAGCAGCAGTTCGTCGGCCTGGATAACCTCGTCCTCGCACATGACCGCCGCCCGGGTCACGCAATTGCGCAATTCCCGGATATTTCCGGGCCAGGGATAGAGTTGCATGCGCTCCAACGCCCCTTTGCTCAGGGCCAATCCCTGCTTGCCGGTGAGGCGCTCGCCCTCGCGCAGGTAGTACATGGCCAGGAGCAGGATGTTCTCCTTGTGCTCGCGCAAGGGAGGCGTGAGGATGGTGATGACCTTGAGGCGGAAGTACAGGTCCTCTCGGAAAAGCTTGGCCTTGATGAGGTAGCGCAGGTCCACGTTGGTGGCCGCGATGACGCGCACGTCCACGTCGAGGTCCTTGTCGCTGCCCAGAGGCTTGATCTTCCGCAGGGCGATGGCGCGCAACAAGGACTGCTGCACGCGGGGGGAGGCCACCTGGATCTCGTCCAGGAACAGGGTGCCCCCGTCAGCCTCGAGAAAGGCGCCCTTGCGCTCGGCCTTGGCTTCCGTGAACGCGCCCTTCACGTGGCCGAACAGGGTGTCCATGAGCAGGTTCTCGTCCAGTTCGCCGCAATTGATGGAGATCAGCGGCTTTTTGCGCCTGGGGCTGTGGTTGTGGATGGCCTCGGCTGTGAGCTGTTTTCCCGTGCCGGTTTCACCCAGGATGAGCACGTCCACGTCCACCTTGGAGGCCTTGAGAATCTCCTCGCGCAGGGTGTCCATGCGCCGCCCCTTGCCTAGAATCTCCGGTATGGGTTTGGAGCCGCCCAGGGCCGGGGGCAGTGGCGTTTCTTCCATATCCCCGGACAGGTCCACGGGCTCGCGCATGTTGTCGGACATGATACGCAGGTCCCGGATGTGGATTTCCTCGAGCTGATGCCGCATGGTGCCCAGCATGTTGTTCACGGACTCCTGCAGGACCAGTGTCTCGGAACCGGACCCCGAGACCTCGATGGGCTCCAGGCTGCCGGATGACTGGATATCCTTAACGGAGCGTGCGAGCTCGTACAAGGGGCGGGTGATGATCCGGCACAAAAGATAGATGAGCATGGTGGTGAGCATGCAGGCCACCAGCGTGATCATGAACAGCACATCCACGTGCTTGTACCCCGCCAGCATGGTGAGTCTGCTGCGATCCTCGAAGGCCACGCCCGCGTATACCTGGGCCGGGCCTGCGAGGGAGGGCTTGAACCTGATGGGGGCGTAGGCCGTGGAGTGCTCCTTGGGGAAGAACTCACCGGGCGAGTGCTCCGTGTATGTGAAGAGCCCCTGCTTGTCGTTGCGCACCTCCTTGGCGATGTCCCAGAAGGACAGGCACTCCTGGTCGGGGCGGAAAGCGCTCTCCAGCCCGGGCATGCCCATGGTGCCCTCGCATTCGGAGCGCAGCAGGTATGTGGACAAGGGAGTGCCCGGGGTATCGGGATTTTCCGACTGGAACAGTACCCAGCCGTCGAGGTTGAAGAAGAAGCTGTACCGCACCTCCGGGCTGCGGGCATAAGCCCAGAGCGGGGACTTGTCGGAGTTGTAGACGCTGAGGATGTTCCGGATCTCCTTGATCGTGATGGCCAGGGTCAGGTAGCCGCGCTTCTCCCCGTTTTCGTGCACAGGCGTGACCATGAGCAGGACGTGGGAGGTCAGCCTGTTGTTGGTGTTCTGGGGGGTGGGGAAGGGGATGACGCTCTTGCGGATCCCGGAGAGCCAGACGTTTCCCCGCTTCAGATCCTGGATCTTGTCGTAAAGGGCCAGGGGGTCGGGGGAGCACTCCCTGATTCGTTCGGAAGGCAGCTCGATGAGCCGCTCCTCGTTCTGCACCAGCAGGATGTGCTCGTTGTCCTTGATGGACACGAAGGCCAGAAAGGGGTGCCGCCTGTTGCCCACCATGGTTTCGTGCTCCAGGAATTGCCGCAGTTGCGAGGAATCTGCGTGACCTTGCGTGAGAAAGAGCAGGTTGCGCTTGCAGGACTCCAGATAGGATTCGATGGCCTGAGCCTGCCCCAGATTTTGGACCTTGGCGTTGCGCTGCAGGGCGATGGCGATGAAATTCGCGGAGATCCGATAGGTGACATAACCTGAGACGGCCAGGATGAGCACCACGGCGGGGATGATGGCGAGGAGCAGCCTGCCGGCCATTGATTTCGATCGCAATCGAAAGCTGTCAAGGATGGCCATTGTTTACACCCTGTTGCACATGCGTGCCGGTTGGATGTGCGGTGCGCGACGAATAGGATGATAGGCCATAGGTGGCCATATTTTCAGTAGATTACGCTGATTCGTGCAAGCTGGTCAAGCATCGCGCAAAGGAGGAATGGAGGTATTTATGGGCATGGGAGCGCCCAATGAGCGGGAGTGATGAAACGGGGATTCAGGCTTTGTTCTTGGACTCTATCACCGCAAAGGCGCTGTGGTTGTGGATGGACTCGAAGCTCTCCACCTCCACGTTGAACCAGGTGACCTGGGGGTGCCGGCTCAGTTCGTGGGCGGCCTTACGCACCACGTCCTCCACAAAGGCGGGGTTGTCAAAGGCGGTCTCGGTGACGTGCTTCTCGTCCGCGCGCTTGAGTACGGAGTAGAGCTGTGCGGAGCCGGCGGATTCACCGATGGCTATGATGTCCTCCAGCCACAACAGGCCGTTGAACCTGCAGGAGATGGCGAGCACGGTGCGCTGGCTGTGGGCGCCCTCGTCGCTGATGGCCTTGGAGCAGGGGCATACGGTCATCACGGGTACGTCAACGCGCAGCAGGAACCGGGGCTTGCTCTCCGTATCCATTGCCTGGTCCTTGTCCGTATTCTTTTCCGGGCCGATCTCGCCGGTGAGGGATATCCGATAGTTCATCAACCCCTTGCTGTGGGTCATTGGCGCCTGCTTGGAGACGAAAAAGGGGAAGCGGAAATGCACATAGGCGCGTCTGGCCTGCAGCCGCTCGCGCACGTCCTGCAGCAGGGTCCGCACTGTCCGGTAGTCCAGGGTTCCGGACCATTCCTCCAGGGCCTGGACAAGTCGGCTCATGTGGGTTCCCTTGAAGTCGCCGGGCAGGTCGGCGCCGAGATCCACGCTGGCAACGGTGTGCTGCGAGCCCTGGGCGCGGTCGCGGACGACAAGGGGTATCTTGTGGTTCTTGATGCCAACGCGGTCTATGGCCAGACACAGTTCGGCCGGTCCGCTTTGAATGTCGAGCATGGGGGGAATGTTCTTCACGTTCTCGCTTGAAGCGCCGGATGGCCGAGGTCATCGGGCAGGTTGGGCTCCGGGTGTCCGCAGTCGGATTGGAGCCGTATGGTCGGTGAAATTGGATCCACTGAAACCCGGACTATGGATGAAAAAATGCGGATTGGCAATAATTTGCCACAGCACATGGAATTCATGATAAAATACGTTTTCGGAAATGAATAAACAACGGCTGGAGGCTGTTCACTTTTTGCCGCGCCGAAGATATGAAGCATTCTCCAATGGCTCGGGGCGATTTACCCCCTTGCATCCTTGAGTGGACACCTCATGATGTTTCGGACTAATCGATAGGCACGATGGACTCCGCTGCGCTCCCCTTTTCACCGGACAAGCCGTGGCTTGCACCCCTGGCCGGATACTCGGACCTGCCCTTCCGCCTTTTGTGCAGGGAACAGGGCGCGGCCTGCGCCTGCACCGAGATGGTCAGCGCCAAGGGCTTGGTGTACGGAAGCCCGGGCACCTGGCCTCTGCTGGACACCTGCATGGAAGACGCGCCCCTGGTGGTGCAGATGTTCGGCTCGGAGATCGAGTTCATGGTCGAGGCCCTGCAGAGGCTTTTGGACAGAGGGTTGGTGTGGTTCGATATCAACGCCGGGTGCTCGGTGCCGAAGGTAACCAAGACCGGCGCCGGAGCCGCCCACCTGCGCACCCCGGAAGCGCGGGACAATCTCTGCCGGATCGTCGAGGCCATGAGCCGCCTGACACTGCCCCTCGGGGAGGGGCGGCTTGGGGTGAAGTTCAGGCTGGGCTGGGACAACGGGGAGGATATCTCCCAGGACCTGGGCAGGCGCCTGCGGGACGCGGGCGCCGGGTGGCTAACCCTGCACCCCAGACACGCCAGGCAGGGGTTCTCCGGCTCCGCGGACTGGAGCGCCCTGGCCGAATTCAAGCGAGAGATGCGCGTTCCTGTACTCGCCTCCGGAGACCTGCTCACCGCCTCGGCGGGCAGGGAATGCCTGGAGAAGAGTGGGTGCGACGGCCTGATGTTCGCCAGGGGCGCCATGAACAACCCGGCCATTTTTCGTCATTTTCTGCATGGCGGGAGGGAAGGGGCCTCGCCCTCTGAAACCGCCTCCCTTATCCGTAGGCACGGAGCCCTGGTGCGTGAATACGGGCACCATCATCAGGGGCTCATGAAGATGCGCACCTTTGCTCCCAGATATTTACGGGGCGTGCCGGGAGCGTCGGCATTGCGCAGGCGGTTGACCTTGTGTAGTCTTTGGGAAGAATTGGAAGATTTGTTGCGGGAAATCGAGGACATGGAACATGACCGCGTCGCTGAGGAGCTCTCCCATGGCAATGATGCCCCTCGGGTATCCTGATAGACCGGAATATAACAACATTATGTGGTGTAACGTGCGAAACCGTGCTATGGTGATAAAAGAACCGGCATGATAATCCCGCGTATCCTGAGAAAACGAGATTTCGGGAAGAGATTATGAGCAATGAACGGCAAGTGATTCGTGCCGATACGGCGGGATTCTGCATGGGCGTGGACTTGGCCCTGCGCAAGCTTGAGCGCGTCGTCCGCCAGGACGACGGCCGCAGCATTTTCACCCTGGGGCCCATCATCCACAACCCCCAGGTGCTGGAGGAGTGGGAAGCCAAGGGAGTCACCACCGCGGGCACTCCGGAGGAAATCGCGCCCGGGAGCCTGGCCGTTATCCGTGCCCACGGCATTCCCCGCGAGGTGGAGCAGCAGTTGGTGGACAACGACGTGAAGATCGTCGACGCCACCTGCCCCAAGGTGAAACGCGCCCAGGTACTCATCGCCGAGCAATCGGGTATGGGGCGCAAGCTCCTGCTGTTCGGCGAAGCCGACCATCCCGAGGTCAAGGGACTACGCAGCTACGCCACCATGGGCTCCGTGGTCTTCGAGAGCATGGAGGCGCTACGCCAACTGGAGCTGGACAGGAACACCCCGTGGTTCCTGGCGGCCCAGACCACCCAGGACCGCAAGGGATTCGAGGTCATTCAGGAGTATCTGCGCCGGATAATGGGCGACGACCTGCCGGTGCTGAACACCATCTGCGACGCCACAAAGGAGCGCCAGCAGGAGGCTCTGGAGATTGCCCGCATGGTTGACGCCATGGTGGTGGTTGGCGGCTTTACCAGCGGGAACACCCGCCGCCTTGCCCTGGTGGTGGAAGGCGAGGGAATCTACTGCGTGCACGTGGAGATTCCGGAGCAACTTCCTTTGGAAACATTGCGGAAATATCGTACAATCGGGTTGACAGGCGGGGCATCTACGCCCAAGAGTATAATCGACGCCACTGAAAACCAGTTGAAACAGTTATAAATCGCACTTCCCATCCGGTGAAAAGCGCCGGACTCCGTATCGGGCCATCCGGCCCGGTACGGAGCAATCCAAGGGGCACAGTCCCAGAAGTGCGGAATGCGGCGCGGGAGGGCCGGCCATGAACCAGACCAACATCTTGCTGGAATCCGGCACCAATGAGCTCGAGATAGTCGAGTTCTATCTGGAGGAGGAAGAGGACTCCCCGGACGATCCCCCATACAAGGGGTATTACGGCGTCAACGTCGCCAAGGTCCTGGAGATCATCCGCATGCCCAAGATCACGGGCATGCCCGAGGTCAACCACCCCTCCGTGAAGGGTGCCTTCAACCAGCGTTCCCATGTAATTCCCATAGTGGACCTGGCCATCTGGCTGGGCAAGCAACGCGTGGAAAAGGAACCCCCCAAGGTCATAGTCACCGAGTTCAACAACGTGACCACCGCTTTTATGGTCACCGGCGTCACCCGCATTCACCGTATCAGCTGGGAGGAAGTGGAGCCGCCCAACAACTATGTTGCCTCGGTGACCTCCAACTCCATCACCGGCGTGGTGAAGCTGGAGAATCGCATCGTGTTTTTGCTGGACCTGGAAAAAATAGTGGCCGACCTGAATCCGGCGCTGGGGCTGCGCCTCGACGAGGCCATCGACTGGAGCTCGGACCGTAGCTACAGGGCCATGGTGGCCGACGACTCGGGCCTTATCCGGGCCATGCTCAAGGACCTGCTGCAAAAGGCCAACTTCGAGGTGGATGTCTACAACAACGGCCGAGAAGCCTGGGAGCGTCTCCAGGAACTCAAGCAAAAGGCCATCGAAGAGGGCAACAACATCTACGACTACCTGCAGGTTGTGGTCTCGGATATCGAGATGCCCCAGATGGACGGGCACAACCTCACCAAGCGCATCAAGGATGACCCGGTGCTCAGCGAACTCCCCGTGATCCTCTTTTCATCCATCATCACGGAGAAGTTGCGGCACAAGGGAGATAGCGTGGGCGCCGACGACCAGATCTCCAAGCCCGAGGTCACACACCTGGCGCAGCGGGCAAAGGGACTCATCGAGCAAATGCTTGGCGGAAAGCTGAAACCCGAATAGCGCCTGCCAAGCATTTCGACTTCATTTCCTCAATAATAAGCTTTATTGGAATGAAAGATGCGAGGGGGAGAACCATTTTCAAATGGTTCTCCCCCTCGCCAAGCTTTTTTCAAGCCCTTTCATTGTTCCAATTGCCAGCTCAATGCTCGGATGCTCCGTGTACGATCTTCAGGGGTATTCCTTCGTGGTCTTGTTTTTTGGTCACCTGTTTCCAGGCAAAGGGCTGGTCCTGGCGCACGGGCTCCAGCAGCATGGTGCCCAGCACTTTGTCCCATTCGATGGGGGAGATTCCGTCGCCCGGGCATTTGAGCACGAGGTCGGCCTCGGTGAGTATCCGCCCCACCGGGAGGTCACGGGAGAACACTATGGATTTGCGCAGTTTTCTGGCAGAGGAGCGCTCCTGTTCGCAGACAACCTTTTCGGTCTGCCGCATGGAGAGTTCCACCTCGCGTACCATCCTGGCCAGGGTGGCCAGCTCGGACGGAGTGAGTGATACCTGGTGGTCGGTTCCGCGCAGGTTCTTGTCCAGGGTGAAGTGGCGTTCGATGACGCAGGCGCCCAGGGCCACTGCCGCCACACTGGGGGCGAGACCCCGTTCGTGCCCCGAATAGCCAACGGGGAGACCGTATCGTTTGCCCAGGGCAGGCATCACTGGCAGTGCCACATGCTCCTCCGGGCAGGGGTAGGAGCTGTTGCAGTGCAGCAGGATCACGTTGCCGTGATAGGCGAGCAGCTCGGACACGGCGAGATCCACATCCTGGAGCTCGCTCATGCCGGTGGACAGGATCACGGGCAGGCCGGTTTCACCCACAGCGCGAAGAAGGGGAACATTGACCAGATCAGCGGAGCAGATCTTGTGCAGTTCCACGTCCAGTGACTGCATCTCGCCGAGGCTGGGCATGTCCCAGGACGAGGCGAAGAACACCAGGCCGAGGCGATCCGCCTCTTCCTTGCATGCGGCCATTTCATCGAGGGTCAGTTCCAGGGCGGTGCGATGCTCCCCATAGGTGGGGCCGAAGCTGTTCTTGCCCGCGTAGGGCGCTTCCCGACCTGTCTTGGTGAACAGCGAGTCCACGCAGCGCTTCTGGAATTTTACGGCCTGGGCGCCCGACTCGGCAGCGGCCTGTATGAGCTCCAGAGCGAGGGGCAACTGCCCCTGGTGGTTGTTTCCGATTTCCGCGACAAGAAAGCATGGGCGGCCATGCCCGATTTCGTGTCCACTGCGCAGGTAAATGATCTGGTCGCTCATAGTATGTCGATAAGATTAAATATTATTGCGGGCAAAGACGATTTGTTGGCGCTGGTTCTCGGAGCGGACCTCAGGACCAGCGCGCTCCTGGTAATTGTTGCCTATCCCGGCGATTGTTATGCAAAAAATGGGCAAATTGGAAAATGCCCATCAAAGGGGCGCATTGTCCATGCTCCATAGAATAATTTGCCGCCTCTTGCGCAGAAACCTATAGCCTGTAGGCAGGATCAGGGCAAATCCAAGATGTGGCACCCACACCACCTCCCAATGGTGGGCGGGCAGGGTATGGGAAGTTTTGGAAGGGTTTTCCCAGAGAAATACTTGCAATTCTTGTTTATTCGTTGCGCAGCACGGGCCAGGCCTTGCGGCCAAGGATGCCGCGCACGCCCAGCAGGCCCAGGCCAACGGTGCTCAGCACGCCACCGGCGCAGACGATCAGCAGGGGGATGGGGAGCAGTCGCCATTCGCCCTGCAGCACGGTGTTGATGAACACCAGGGACACGACGGAGCCGAGAAAGGCAGCCAGCAGAGCCGTGACGCCACCCATGAGCATGAATTCGCAGGCCAGGGGGCGCACAATATCCCAGCGCGTGGCCCCGAGCACCTTGAACACCACGGCCTCATAGTACCGGGAGCGCAGGGTGGCGCGCAGGGTTTCGGCCAGCACCAGCAGTCCGGCCAGCAGCGTCATGAGGGCGGTACTGCGCACAGCAAGGCCGATGTTGTCGAATATCTTGCCCACGTCGTCCAGCACGTCCTTCACGTAGATGGCGGTCACCTCGGGAAAGCGCTCCGCAATGAGGGAGAGCAGGGCAGTGTCGGCCTGCCCCCCATCGGTATAGACCGTGGAGATGTAGGCGTGAGGCGCCTTTTCCAGCACTCCGGGCGCGAATACCACTGCGTGGTTCAGGGCAAGGGTGGTCCACTTGACCTCGCGCAGGCAGGCGATAGTGGCGGTGACGTTGCGTCCCAGCACGTTCACGGTGAGGGTGTCACCCACCCCGATGCCGAAGCCTTCGGCCAAGTCCGCGGTGAAGCAAATTTCAGGGGGGCCCTGATAGTTTTCGGGCCACCACTCCCCGGCCACCACCTTGTAGTCATCGGGTTTGCGATCCTTGAAGGTCAGTCCGCGTTCGCTGCGGATGGCCCAGGAGGCCTCTTCGGAGACCTTGGCCTTGTCCGCGGGCACGCCGTTGATGGCGATGATGCGCCCCCTGAGGGATGGCTCGCTCTCCATGGACTCGACCCCGGGGATGGCGGTGACAGCCTGGGTGAAGGGCTTGATGACGCGCTTGGGAATGTCAATGAAGAAATAGGCGGGCGCTTCTGCCGGGATTTCCTGGCGGATGCGGTGCAGCATGTTGCCGTCGATGAGCGCCACGGCGGCCAGGGCGCTCAACCCCAGGCCCAGGGAGAATATCACGTCCGGGGTACGCGAGCCGGGGCGGTGCAGGTTGGAGATGGCCTGGCGCAGCCAGATGCGTCTGGGGGTGGGCGCGTGGCGGGCAAGCCACATCACGCCCCAGGCCGCCAGCCGGAACAGCAGGGCGCCGCCAAGGGCTCCCGCCGTGAACCCGGAGACCATTTTGATGGCGCCGGTGAGCCACCATGCCGCGAAAAACATGATCACGAGCAGCAGCACCACCGTCAGCACGGCCTTGGGACCGACGGCGCGGCGGCGCGGGTCCGCATACCCCCGGAACAGTTGCGCCGGAGAGATGTTGCAGGCCGACGCCAGCGGGACAATGGAAAAAAGCACCGCGATGAGCAATCCAAAGCCGAATCCCCCGGCCAAGGGGGCGGTGGAAAGTCCGGTGAGGAAGGCGGTGTTCACGTCCAGGGCCAGCCCCAGGCTGGTAAAAAGAAATCCGGCCGCCACGCGGGCCGCCACCAGGCCGAAGAGCAGCCCCAAAAGGCTGCCCAGGGTGGCCAGAAACAGCACTTGCAGCAGGTAGCAGGTGAAGACCGTGCGGCGGGATGCGCCCAGGCATTTCATTGTGGCGATGCCCCCCGCCTTTGTCTCCAGATAGCCGCGCACGCCGTTGGCCACGCCCACGCCCCCCACGAGCAGGGCGATGAGCCCCACCAGGGAGAGGTAGGCGCCAAGGGTGTTCATGAAGTGCTGCAGGGCCCGCCCCGACTGGGTGAAGTCCCGGACCCGGGCGCCATAGGTGCTCAGGCGCTGGCTCAGGGATTCGTGCAGGGATTTTGCTCGGTCGATCTCACCCTGGGGATCGTTCAAGGGCGGGAGTCGGACCTTTTCGATGTAGTAAAGCACTGTCCCGGGCATGACCAGTCCGGTTTCCTCCAGGGCCTGTTTGCTGATGAACAGGCGCGGCCCTAGACCGAAGAACTGCGCCGCCTTGTCAGGCTCGCGGCGCAGGATCCCGGCGATGCGGAACCGGGTCTTGCCCAGGCGCAGGTAATCGCCCTTCTCCAGGCCAAGGCGCGTGAGCACGCGGTGTTCCACCACAGCACCCCAGGTCCCGTCCCGATTGTCCAGGACAGCGTGAAAGTCCTTTTCCGTCTGTAGTTCCACCGCCCCGTACAAGGGGTACAGGGAGTCCACGGCCTTGAGTTCCACCAAAGCGGAGCGGGGCGAAGCGCCCTGTACCGCCTGTCCGCCGGTGATTGGTGCTGGAAAGGCCATGGTGCGCATGCGGACGCTGCCGGACACGGTGCCCAGCTCCCGTAGATATGTCATGTCCTCATCCGGGAGGGGCATGTGGCTGCGGGTGATGGCGACATCGCCCCCGAGAATGGCCTTGGCGTCGGCGCTCAGGCTGTGGTTGACCACGGCGGTGACCTCTCCCACTGCCACGACGGCCGCCACGCCCAATGCCAGGCAGGTAAGGAAAACACCGAAGCGTGTCAGGGAGCCGCGCAGTTCGCGCCGCGCCATGCGCAGGGGGAGGATAATGCGCTTCATATGTATTTCATTGATAGGTTAGTCAGTTGAAAAGGATTTCCAGGGGGATGCTCTCCCAATGACTCATAAATAATCAACTTATTGAAATTCAGGGTGGGAGCCCGGGGGAGGGATTTTCCAACAGTTCCTTTCCCGGAAAATTCTTACCAATAAAACTATTCCACGATCTCCTGGCCATCGAGGCGGCCGTCGCGCATGGTCACGATGCGGCAGCAGCGCCGGGCCAGGGCCTGGTCATGGGTGATCAGCAGCAGGGTGGAGCCGTGGCGCTCCCGCAGTTCGAAGAGCAGCTCCATCACCGCGGCGCCATTCTTCTGGTCCAGGTTGCCCGTGGGCTCGTCGGCCAGGAGGATGGAGGGGTTGGGCGTATAGGCCCGGGCAATGGCCACCCGCTGTTGCTCCCCGCCTGAGAGCTGGGCAGGATAATGGGAGGCGCGGTGTCCCAGGCCCACGGCCGCAAGCCCTTCCCGCGCCCGGTCCAGGGGGGCGTCCACGCCCGCAAGTTCCAGGGGCATGGCAACGTTCTCCAGGGCCGTCATGGTGGCGACCAGGTGAAAGGACTGGAACACGATGCCGATGCGCCCCCTGCGGAAGCGGGCCAGGCCGTCCTCACCCAACAGTGAGAGGTCCTGCCCCTCCACCAGCGCTGTACCCTTGGAGGGGCGTTCCAGCCCGGCGATGAGCATGAGCATGGTGGTTTTTCCGGATCCCGAAGGCCCCACCACGCTGACCATCTCGCCGCGCCACACGCTGAGATTCACCCCGCGCAGCACGTTGACCGGGCCGCCCGCGGCGGGTAGTGTGAGTTCTATGTCCTTGAGAACGATGGATTCGTCTACCCGGACGTTTCTGTGGGCGTCGCGGGCTACCGTGTGGGTATCTGTATTGGCAACCATTGGTTGTATCTACAGCATATTTTTCATTAGGCAAGCGTGGAGTACGGAATTGTTACACAATGTAACTTCTGAGAATCCGGTGATTATCTTGGCTTTGGGAGACAGCCTCACCGCGGGGTATGGATTGCATCCCCGGGAGGCGGTGCCCTCGGTGCTCGAGGAGATGCTGCTACAACAGGGCTACAACGTGCGCATCCTCAACGCCGGGCTCTCCGGTGACACCTCCGGGGGCGGGTTGGACAGGCTGGAGTGGTCCCTGGCGGACAATCCGGACGCGGCAATCGTGGAACTGGGTGCCAACGACGGTCTACGCGGCATGCCGCCGGAGCGCATGGAGGCCAACCTGGACACTATCCTCAAGACCCTGGTGGACAAGGGGATCGAGGTGTTGTTCACTGGCATGGGAGCGCCCCCGAACATGGGCGAGGACTACGGCAGGCGCTACGACGCCGTGTTCCCCATGCTGGCTGACAAGTACAACGTGGACTTCTACCCCTTCTACCTGGAGGGAGTGTACATGGACCCGGACCTGAACCAGCCGGACGGGCTGCATCCCAACGCCGCGGGCGCCCGCCGCATTGCCGGGAACATCCTGCCCCATGTGCGCAGTCTGGTGGACAAGGTCCTGAAGAAACGAACAGTGCGGTAGAAGAACAAACATTTTTTCCGGGGCAGGGACTTTTTTGAATAGTCTCTTCCCCGGGTCCCTCCTCAAGACTTTCAATAAATTCAATAGGTCGCCAGCGCAGAGAATGTTGTGTTGGTACGTCATTATGGTTGCCCGGAAGGGCTTTTGCCTCATAATTCCAATTATCGAAATTCTATGCATTTCGAGCGCGCCGTCCTGGCGCGCATTCCAATTCCATATCAAACATAACGGCTTGTTGATATGGAATTGGAATAAGACTTCCGTCCCGGTCCTTTCCTGGCAATTATGCGGGCTCCTCCACCGGATACACGGGGACCAGCACCCTGATGGTGGGGGGGAGGCGCTTGCTCTTGTTGAAGTTGTGCAGTCTGGCGATGGAGAGGTCGGTGAGCTCCGATCCCTTGGCCATGATATGCACGAAGTCCTCGCTCATGAGCGGGTCCACCAGGATCATGCCGGGCTTGAGTTCGTCGTATCTGAGTTCGCGACGCAGGAAACCTTCCTCGGCCGCGGTGGTCCGCTCCAACGATTCCAGCACTTTCTCGTTGTACCAACCTTTGCGGTGGCGCAAGGCGTCGATGATGTCGAGCTTGTTCAAACCGGCCTGGGCGAGACTGTCGTAGTCCAGGCAGGCCTTTATGATATGCGCCTCGATGGGGGTGTGCGGGGCTTCGTCGTATTTGGCCAACTGGTTCTGGATGATGTCTGTTACCCTGTCCATGCGGGGGAGCTGCCCCAGCATGCTGGCGGTGATGGCGGGGTGCATGTCGAAAATCTGCTCCTCCTCGCGGGAGAGCTCCATGCCCTGGTTGATCTTGTCGATGAGTTCGTCGGGCAGGGTCACGCATCCCAGCTGGCTGAGCATGGCGGCGAGATCGAGCTGGAGCATGGACTTGACATGCAACTGCTTGCCGATGGTCATGGCGAGTCTGCGTGCCCGCTCCCCGCGGCCGAAGGCTGTGGGGTTCACCAGGTTGAGGATGTCCGTGAGAATGCGTAGACTGCCCCTCAAGGTGCCGTGGAGCAGTTCCTTTTCGGCCATTTCCAGGGAGTAGACCCGAACCGCCTCCTTGAGGGAGTTGATGAGTTGGTCCGAGGGGCAGGGCTTGATCAGGAATCGGAAGATATGCCCCTTGTTCACGGCCGACACAGCGGATTCGAGGTCACCGTGCCCCGTGAGCATGATGCGCACAGTGGCGGGGTTTAGTTCCATGACACGGGAAAGGAATTCGATACCGTCCATCCTGGGCATCTTGAGGTCCGAAACCACCACGGGAAAGGGACCTTGGTTCCTCACCGCCTCCAGTCCGGCCATGGGACCCAGGGCAGTTTGCACATCGAAGAACTTGCGCAAGGAAAGTTTGAACGATTCAAGGATATTGGCTTCGTCATCCACAAAAAGGATTTTGGGTTTCATTGCTCCCCCTTTTCCTGCTGATTCTCGGACATCAGCTTCCAGTCATCCAGGTGTTTCAGCAAGTCGAGACGTTCAAGAGATGACTGATCCAGCGGCGAGAAGGTATAGTCGGAGTTCACGACCCTGAGTTCGTGTTCCAGACGGTTGGCGACGTGGGTGGGAATGGCCACATGTTCCGGGGTCTCGATTCCCTCCAGGGCGTGGTGCAGACGCACCCCCTGGACCACGGTTTCCGGCAAGCTCCATGTCTGCAGGAGATAGGCCCCCACCTCGGCATGGCTGGCGCCGAAAATCTCCCGCTCCACCGTGTGGATGTATACGTCGGGCCCCCGAACCGTATCGATCACTCGTTGATACCGCTCCGGGAAGTTGATGGCCATAACGAGCTTGCCCAGATCGTGCAACATTCCGGCGATGAAGCACTGGTTGGGCATTTTCTTGTTGCCCGAGTATTCGGCAGCAATGGATTTGGCCAGGTACCCGGTCTGCAGGCTGTGCCCCCACAGGTGTGGCAGAGACATGCCGGTCAGTGTCCTGGAGTCGTAGGTATCGAAAAGATGGGCACCGAGTACCAATCCCTGCATGATCTCCGTGCCGAGCAGGGTCACTGCCTGGGATGGGCTGTTCACGGTCTGAATGAACCCGAAGAATGCCGAATTGACGATCTTGAGCAGGATGGCGGAGACCCCCACGTCCTGCTCCACAATGTGTCCCACGGCTTTTATGGAGGGTTCGGACGATGAAAGCTCCTCCATGAGTCTGACATAGACGTCGGGCAGGGCGGGCAGGGATTCCAGGCCGGAAATGACCTTGCGCAGGCCGGGATCCTCGATGCCAGGAGAAGTGCTCAGGATTCGGTCGAGCAGTCCTTGCAACACCTCGGAAGAACAGGGTTTCATGAGAAAATGCTGGGCCGGTTTCACGGCCTTGGAGGAGGACTCCAGCTCGGAATACCCAGACAGGATGATGCGCGCGGTCTGGGGGTAGCGCTCCCGGACATGCCCCAGAAGTTCGGAACCGTCCATGCCCTGCATGCGCATGTCTGAGATCACTATGTCAAAAGGTGCATGCTCCATCTTCTCCAGGGCTTCGGCTCCGCTGGAGGCAAAGGCCATGTCCCACTCCCTGCGGCGTTGATGCAGCATGAGCCTGAGTGCCTGCAGAATTTTGGGATCATCATCCACAAAAAGAATGCGCTTTTTCATGATTCTCCATGAACATCGAGTTGTTTCCGGATATAGGGAACTCTGATGATGAATTCCGTTCCCTGCCCCACCTCGGATTCCACCTCGATGCTCCCATTGTGCTTTTTCACGATGATGTCGTGGACGATGGCCAGTCCCTGGCCCGTGCCCTTGCCCACTTCCTTTGTGGTGAAGAACTGGTCGAAGATGCGTTCCCGGTGCTCGGGTTTTATGCCGGATCCGCTGTCCCTTATGCCAATGAGGGCGAATTCGCCGTCGCGGGAGGTTCTGATGCGGATTGTACCCTTGTCCTGACCCTCGTCTATTTTTTCACGGACGGCATGGGCCGCGTTGACAAGCACATTGAGAAACACCTGGTTCATGTCGCCGGGAAGGCATTGGACCAGAGGTAGCTCGGGATCGAAGTCGGTTTCCATCTCCGCCACGTATTTCCATTCGTTTTTGGCAACCGATATTGTGGACTCCAAGGCCTGGTTGATGTCCACGTCCCTCATGTCCTCGATGCCGGCGTGGGAGAAGTTCTTCATGTCCAGAACGATCTTGGAGACGCGTTGAACCCCGTCCTTGGCCATGTCGCAGGCCTTGGGGATCTGCTCCAACAGGAACTCCAGGTCCGCGTTCTCCTTGGCTTCGGCAATGGCGGACAGGGAGGGGCGGAACTTTTCCTCCTCCGTTGCCGTTGCCTTGGCCAGACGGTCGTATGCGGAGAGAATGATGGCGATATCCTCGAAGGCGTCCCTGAGAAATGTGATGCTGTCCCCCACATATTGGATGGGGGTGTTGATCTCGTGGGCGATGCCCGCGGCCAGCAGACCGATGGATTCCAGGCGCTGGGCGATGTTCAACTGCCGCTCCAGGTTCTTGCGCGTGGTAATGTCGAAGAATATTTGGACCACCTGTTCCCTGCCATCCATGAAGATTTTGAAAGAGTATACGGCCAGGGGAATAATCTTGCCGTCCGGGAAGACCAGGGTGCCTTCCTCGAAGTTGTTGTCCTCGAATTGTTCGGGACAAAGCAGTTCCCGCTGCTTGTTTCTGGTGGTGAAGGATATCCCCTTTTCAGAACATGCATGGGTGTGCATGTCCTTGAATTCGAGACCCAGCAACTGCTCGGCCATCTGGTTGGCCTCGGAGATCCGCCCCAGTTCGGGGTCGAAGATCAGGATTCCGGCCTTCAGCTCCTCGAACAGGGTTGTCAGGAGTGTGTGTTGCTCGGCCAGGTTGGCTTCGATGCGTTTGCGTTCCTCGATCTCATTGCGCAACTCGTCGGTGTGGTGTTGAATCTCCTTGGTGCGTTGGGCGATCTTGATCTCCAGATCACTGTTCAGCTGGCGCAGGTCCGCCTGCAGCTGTTCGCGATCCGCCAGGGTTTCGTCGTAAAAACCGAACACCACGTTGATGTTGTGGAACAGGAGGCCCAGCTCGTTGTCCCTGTGGTTCTTTGGAACGTGAATGGAGGCGTTGAGACGGCGACCCGGCTTGATGGTCGTGACCTGTCTGGAGGCTGCCACGATATGGCGGAGCACGCTGTAGTACAGGAACAGCCCCAGGACCAGGGCCAGAAGCACGTCTCGCGCCAGTTCGATGCCAAGCACGGTCCCAACGCGTCCCATCAGGTATTCCGCGATGGATTCGTAGCTCACGGTCACTGTCAGGGCTCCCACATTGATTTTGCGGGGTGTCTGGACAAGCAGATCCACCCTGACTTTTTCCGGTGCCGGCAAAAGGGCGGCGATAATGCCGTGGTTGGGGCGTTGTGCCGCCTGGGCCGAGCCCAGGACCTTGCCAAGCTCCGTTACTATGGTGGCTTGCGTTATGATGGGATGCCCCACCAGTGAATTTACGATGCTATTGGCCTGGTTGGTGTCGAGATTGTAGGAGGCCTGGGCCGCGGGGCCGCGCAGGGCATTGATCAGGCTTTCGGCTTCCATCTTCAGGTCGCCTTGCCGCAGAACGAGGCCGTAGTAGATCAGCGCAATGGAGAAGGCCGTGCCTATTGTGAAGGCCACCAGCAGGGTGACGACTGTCTGCCACCGCGCGAGGCTCTTTATGAAGGGTATGCGCCTGACCATCTAATCCCGCCAATCGTGCATTCCGTAGTGCGACAGTATCTCTTCGAGTTCCCCGGTGCTTCTGAGCCGCCGCATGCCCTGGGCGAACATCTTGGCGTATTCCCCGGACCTGGGATTGGCGGAAGAAAAGGCCACGAACATCTTCTGGCTCTCCAGGCATCCCGCTCTGCGTAATTCGTTGAACAAATTGCTCTTGAACAGGTGGTAATCGGTGGACGCGGGCTCTTCGAGCATGGTGTCGATGCGTCCGGCAATGAGTTTCGATGTGTTCTGAGCAAGGTAGTCCAGTCCGGTGATACCCTGGATTCGTTCCAGGTCCTGAGCATGCGCGTTGATGTATGCGGTCACCTCGTCCCCGAAGTGGTTGTCCACGAGAATCCCCAAGGTTCTGGACTTCAGGCTGTTTACGCCGTCGTATGTCCAGGAGTCGTCGCTCCTGGTGTAGAAACACCAGCCCAGCAGGCCGATCTCCTCCTCTGGAAAGACCATGTCCGGCGCCTCGGACATGGCAGGGGCCAGGGCCGCGTCCAGAATTCCGTGTCGGGTCTCCTCCAGGGCGCGGGTCCAGGGCCGGACCGCGAACTCCGGCTCGAACCCCAGGGGTATGTAAATCGCGCGCAGGATCTCCGCGAAATATCCCGGGCGCTTCGAGTGCGGTTCTTCCTCCTGGTCATCAAGGCACGAATAGGGGCACCAGTCGTCGAAGCTGAAGCGGATGGTCTCCGAATGGGCCACGGAGTACAGGGCAAGGCAGATTAAGAGGACGAGGAGCGGTTTCATGGGGTCCATCCTTTTCGCGGCAGCACGGGAAGGCCCGTCATGCCGTGTGGGTTCACTGAGGAAAAAGACGGGGTATTTTGCCTTAAATCATAGTACAATAACAGGCAGCATGTCCAGGTTTCAGGAAAAATAATGGGAATTTTGTATTTGGGCAGTCAGAACATTCACCCTGCGGCCAGTTTCCTTTCCCCCACCGTGTGCCAGAGTGCAACTGGGAAATCAGCCAGGAGCCTGGAAGCCTCTATACGCACTTCGCTCCCGAGAGGAATGAGCCCGCTGGGGGCAAAGGCGTTGCATAGCTCCAGACCTTCGCCACCGGACAGGGATATCCAGGTGTCATGCAGATACGATCCCAAGGGTGTGGTCCAGGATTCCTCCGATGCGAAGATGTCCGGATGAATCCTGCCCAGGTCACGGGGTATCAGGACCAGGGCCAGCTGGTCGCCAAGGCTGCGGACAAATCCGAAGAGCCCGTCCGCGCGTGGGCCTTGAATGTCCAAGGGGGCGTATTCCCCTTGGCGGAAGAGTTCGGGCAGGGCGCGGCGCACCGCCAGCCCCCGCCACAGGGTGTAGAGCTTGATCCGGCCGTCCAGAGGTGTTTCCAACAGCTCCTGGTGCAGAGATTCCGGTTCCTCGGCCAGGATTTGCTCCAGCTCCGCAAGCATGGCGGCTCTTTGAGTAAAGTCCACGGGGCGCCGGTTGTCCGGGTCCACCAGGGAGAGATCCCAGAGCTCGCAGCCCTGGTAGATGTCCGGAACACCCGGAGCCGTGAGCTTGAGCACGGTCTGCCCCAGGGAGTAGAGCATGCCCTGGAAGGCGAGCTTGTCCCGCAGGGGGTGGAACTCCTTGAAAAAGGCCTTGGATTCGGGTTTGAGCAGCGCGTTGGAGAATCTGAGCAGTTCCTCCTCGTATTCCAGGTTCGGCTCTATCCAGCCGGAGTTCTCCTTGCCCTCGCGCACCGCCTTGATCATGTATTCGCGGATGCGTCGGCCGTACTCCTCCAAGCTCTCCCGATCCTCCAGGTCAGGTGCCCAGGTGGCCAGCAGAGTCTGGTAGAGCAGATACTCGTCGTTGCGCTCCGGCGCCTGCCCGTCACCCAGCTTGCGCCGCTTGCGGGCGTTCACCCTGCCGAAGTGCCTGAGCGCGGCCCGGAACTCATCGGGGTGCCCCGCCAGGGCGGCCAGGCGCATGCGGGTGTCCTCGCCACGCTTGGTGTCATGGGTGGCGGTGGCGTTCATGGACAGGGGCCAGTTTCTGGCCCGGTCCATGAGGAATTCGTGCACCTCCTCGGGGGCGCGGCCGAATATCCTCGGGTTGCTCCCCACCTCGTTGAGGCAGAGCAGCCTGTTCATGACGTAGAAGGTGGTGTCCTCCTCGCCCTTGGCCATGAGTGGGCCGGTGAACTGCTGAAAACGCATGACGAACTGGATCCAGAGTTTGCGGTCCTCCTCGCGCATGTTCTCGTCGAACTCCAGGAGCAGAAAGCGCTCCATGAAGTCCAGCTCCATGCGCAGCTCCGGGTTCTTGCGCCTGGTCTGGCGGATGGCCGAGCGGATGTAGCCCAGGTCCGCGGGGCGGAATGCGTCGTGGGAGATGTAGGTGCGGTACACCGGGATGTTGATGAGCAGCTCGGTGATGGCCCGCTTCAGGGACAGCAGGGTGATGTCGAATCCCCGGCGGTCGTGGCTGGAGACGCGATTCACCAGTCGGGCCAGGTTTTCCACGTCCCCGGCCATGTGCCGCTCGATGATCTTGCGCTTGTTCTGGATAACCAGCCGCTGCACCGAGCGTTTCTTGCCGATAAAGCCATCGTACACGGCGTCAAAGGCGGTTTCGTTCTCCCTGGGCACGAACAGGCCGCAGGCAGCGTCCATGAAGTCGTAGCCAGTGGTGCCCTGCACGGGCCAGAACGAGGGCAGCGGCTCCTGGTCCATGAGGATCTTCTCCACCACGATCCAGGCCTCGGGCGCATGTTCGCGCAGCCGTTTGAGATAGGCCGAGGGGTCGTACAGCCCGTCGATGTGGTCCACCCGCACCCCGGCGAACAGGGACTGGCGGATGTATTCCAGGATCAGGGAGTGGGTCTTGTCAAAGACCTTCTCGTCCTCCACGCGCAGGGAAATAAGGTCGTTGATGCTGAAGAAGCGGCGGTAGTTTATCTCCTCCCCGGCCACCTTCCAGTAAGAGAGGCGGAAGAACTGCTCCGACAAGAGCTTGTGGAGCAGTTCAAAGCGGTCGCCCGGGCTGCCGTCCTCGCCATTGAAGGCTGCCAGGGTGCGTTCCAAGTATTCCCGGATGTCCTGGCTCTGGGTGGCCAGTTCGTGCAGCATACGTTTGACGAAGTGGATCTGCTGGTACCGCTCCCCGGAGGGGTCGTCCGGGGGCAGGTTCTTGATGCTGTAGAGAATGCCCAGGATCTTGATGAAGTCCGAGTGCTCCCGCCCCAGGTGGTTGCGCAGCGTCTTGAGCCCGTGGTTCAGGATGCGGGCGTAGGAGTCCAGGCGCACGGGAAAGCGCAGGTCGTAGTAGTGGAAATGGAAGCCCCGGGCGTCGAAGCCAAGGCGGATCTCCCCCTTCTCCAGGGTGTCGCCGTACAGGCCTCCGAGAAAGGGGGCCAACATCCGGCCGTGGATGCTCTCCAAGGGGTGTTGCCAGTCTATGTCGAAGAAATTGAAGTATCTGGAAGCCTCGCCGTTCTCCAGTACGTCCACCAGATAGGGGTTGCGGCCTGTGACGGCCATGTGGTTGGGCACGATGTCCTGCAGCCAGAGCAGACCGTGCTCCTTTACCCGGGCCATGAGGGGGAGGAACGCGTCCACGCCGCCCAATTCCGGGTTCAAGGCCGTGGGGTCGCAGACGTCATAGCCATGGGGCGATCCGGGGCGGGCTTCGAAGATGGGGGAGGCATAGATGTGGGATATGCCCAGCCTGGCCAGATAGGGGACGATCTCCCTGCACTTTTCGAAGTCGAAGTCCGGGCTCAGTTGCAGTCTGTAGGTTGCCACCGGAGTTTTCATGTCAGCCTCACATGCAGCAACTCACCCAGGGCGGTGAAGGTTTCGAGCCATTGGGTGGCCTTGGGCTCGCCCCCCTTGGCCCTGGCGCGCATGCCGGGCAGGTGCTTCCTGGCCATCCAGAAGAATGTGTTCTGGGCCTTCCAGTGATGCAACCCCAGGGGCAGGCGCTGCAGATGTTCCATGGCCATCTTCAGGTTGTCCATCATCTCGATATCCATGAACATGATCCGCACGTCCTCCATGCGCCTGTTGATCCACTCCGCGGCCTTGAAGCCGAGCAGGTCACGTTCCAGGTGCAGACCCCACTTCATGGCCTCGCCGATGAGGGTGTCGAGGGTGTCCACGTCCATTTCCCGCCCCTCGAAGAGTTCCTTGAGGTCATGGTTGATGACGTAGCGCGCCGCGTCCATGAAATGCCCGGGTGGGGGCACATGCAGGTGATCCAAAAATTTGAGGATGGAGTAGTTGCTCTCGTAGATCTGTCTGTAGGATGCCTCGGCCAGGGCGTAGATCGGCTCCAGCACCTGTTGCACCACCATGCGCTGCTCGTCCTTGAACAGGTGCCACAGGGTGAAAGTGTTTTGGCCGAAGTGGGCGTCCATGGTGCGGATGGACTCGGTGATGTTGCCGTACTCGAAGCACTCTGCCAGGGCGTTCTCCATGCGCCGGAAGGAGTCCAGCTCGGTGAAGAAGGACACCCCGCAGGTGACGTTGTGGTCGCCGGGGTGCAGCACCGCGAACTGCAGCACCGAGTAATCCTTAGTGATCTTGGAGGTCATGCGGACCTTGCCCGTGACCAGGTGGGAGCGCCCCGCCGTGGTGCGGTTGTAAATCTCGCTTACCACGCTGTAGCTGGCGAACTCGTACTCTTCCGGGTAGTCCTCGAAGAGCGAGGTGATGGCGTAGTGGGCCGCGACACGCAGCAGGTCCACCTTGGCCGGCTTGGCATGATCCCGGTATGCGGCCGCGCCGTTCCTGAGCACGTTGCTGGGCGCCTTTTCCAGCATGGCCAGGAAACGCTCCTCCAGCACCTCGCCGCTCAACTCCTCGGCGAGCTGCAGGGCGCGAACGGCGTATTGCAGGATCTGCACGGTCTCGATGCCCGAGATCTCGTCAAAGAACCAGCCGCAGCTGGTGAAGGTGAGCTGTCCGAAGCGCTGCATCTCCAGGAGCTTGAGGGCCTGGACCAGTTCCTGCGCGCCCAGGCCCTCCTGTGCGTACTCCCTGAGAAAGCCGGATTCCTTCTGCCCTCCGCGGTCCAGCATCACCTGGATGTAGGCGTCCCGAGCTGACCAGGGAGCGTGGAAAAACCTGGGGCCGAGCTCCGTGAACACATCGTCCACGCGCTCCCCCAGCCAGTTCACAGCCTCACGCAGAGGCGCGCGCCAGCCCTGGTGCCAATCAGGGTGCATGCCCGAGTTGCAGCCGCAGTCCGCGCGCCAGCGCTCCACCCCGTGAATACAGCTCCATGAGGAGTTTTCGAAGATATCCACCTCCATGACAGGGGGGTGGTTCTTCAAATATTTTGAATAGTTGGTCAGCTCCACGTCCGGGTCCTGGTTGGTCAGGCGCAGGGCCCAGGCCAGGGCCATCTCCCCGTAGGAGTGGTGATGCCCGTATGATTCGCCGTCCGTTGCCACGTGCACCAGCTGCGGCCAGTCCCGGTCGTTGTCCGTGAAGGCTGCCATGAGTCGCGCTTTGTACGTCTCGCCGCTGTTGAGCATGTCGCCAAAGGCCAGATCCTGGGAGATTGGGCCGTCATAGAAGTACAGGGCGATGCTCCGCCCCGAGGGCAGGAGGCATTTGTACACGGTTGTGGGGTCCACCCGGCTGTCGGAAACGTCTCGCCACATCTCATCGCCGACGGCTCGGACGCGGGACGCCTGTCTGGGGGCGAGGACCGTGAAGCGGATGCCCAGGTCCACCAGCACCTCCAGGGTCTCCAAATCCACGGCGGTCTCGGGCAGCCACATGCCCTCGGGCAAGCGGCCGAAGCGCAGCCGGAAGTCCTCCACTCCCCAGCGCGCCTGGGTGATCTTGTCCCGTCTGGTGGCCAGGGGCATGATCATGTGGTTGTAGACCTGGGCCATGGCCGAGCCATGCCCGTCAAAGCGCTTCATGCTCAGTTGATCGGCCTCGAGGATGGCGTTGTATACCTCGGGCTGATGCCGCTCCATCCATGAGAGCAGGGTGGGGCCGAAGTTGAAGCTGATCATGGAGTAGTTGTTCACGATGTCCGCGATGCACTGCTCACTGTCCAGAATGCGCGAACAGGTGTTGGGGCCGTAACACTCCGCGGTGATGCGCTCGTTCCAGTCGTGAAAGGGGTGTGCCGAGTCCTGGAGTTCCACCTCCTCGAGCCAGGGATTTTCCCGGGGGGGCTGGTAGAAGTGCCCGTGAATGCAAATGTATTTCTTCATGCGGAGCACTCCTCCGGTACGATTCGCGTTGTGGTCGAGCCCTGGTAGAGGGCTACGGACATGGGGGGCAGGGCGGCCTTGCCAAAGGGGCGCTCGGGCATTGTCGCCCCGGGGCCGAGCCATTTCCTGTCGTTCGAGTCCAACGCCATGCGCCAGTCCCCAGGCACCATGTACTGGGATAAATCCAGTTCCAGGGGAGTGTCCGGGTGCAGGTTGCACAAAAACAGGGTGTGCTCGCTCCCGTGGGTGCGGCGTATGGCCAGGAAGCGCTCCCCGGACCACACCAGGGTGCCCTGTTTGCCGCTACGGCGCAGGGGGGGATTCTCCCGCCGCAACCGCAGGCACTCGGTGTGGAATTCCAGCAACTCCTTGTGCCCGCTGTGCTCCCGTTTGCCCCAGTCGAGGATGGAGCGCTCGAAGGTCTCCACGGCCTGCGGATCCGGGGGTGAGCCCTTCCAGGCAAAGCTCTTGAACTCCTGCCTGCGCCCCCTGCGTACGGCCTTTACCAGTCCGGCGTCGTGATGGGAGATGAAGTAGAGGAAAGGCGCATCCTCGCCATATTCCTCACCCATGAACAGCATGGGAGTTCCCGGAGCGAAGAGCAGGAGGGCCGCCGCCACCTTGCGGGCCTCGGGAGACACCAGGGAGGCTAGGCGCTCCCCGAGCATGCGGTTGCCCACCTGGTCGTGATTCTGAAGGCAGAGCACGTGGGCCTCGGCAGGCACCAGGGAGGCATCGGCGCCGTGCCCCCTTTGGCGGAAGGCGGAGTACTCCCCCTGATAGGCAAAGCCGTGGCGCAGGCTGCGCGCCAGGTGCTCCATACCGCCGTAATCCATGTAATAGCCGTCGCCTTCCCCGGTGAACAGGGTGTGCGCGCTGTGGTGAAAGTCGTCGCTCCACACCGCGTCCATGCCCATGCCCCCAAGAGCCGATGGCTGCACAAGCCGTGGGGCGTTGCGGTCGCTCTCCGCGATGAGCAGCACCCTGCGCCCCTTTTCGCGTTCGAATTCCCGGCAGCGCTGGGCCAGCTCGGCCAGGAAATGCGTGGGGCGGGAGTCGAACATGGCGTGGGTGGCGTCCAGGCGCAGGCCGTCCATGCGGTAATTATCCAGCCAGTGCAGGGCGTTCTGGATGAGGAACTCGCGCACATGATCGCTGTGGGGGCCGTCGAAGTTCACGGCCTCACCCCAGGGCGTCTGGTACTTATTGGTGAAATAGGGTGCGAAATCTCGGAGATAGTTCCCTTCCGGGCCGAGGTGGTTGTAGACCACGTCCAGGATCACGGCCAGGCCGCGACCATGGCAGGCATCCACCAGCCTCTTCAGGCCCTCGGGGCCGCCGTATGAATGCTGGGGGGCGTAGATGTGCGTTCCGTCATACCCCCAGTTACGCTCCCCCGGAAACTGCGCCACAGGCATGATCTCCACTGCTGTGACGCCCAGGGCCGCCAGGTCGTCGAGCCTGGGGATCACTGCGTCGAAGGTGCCCTCCGGGGTGAACACCCCTGTGTGGAGTTCGTAGACGACCAGGTCGCGCAGGTCAGGCGGCGTGAAGACCGGATGCTCCCAGTGATACAGGCCATGGTCCACCAGGGCCGAGGGGCCGTGCACGTCCGGCGGCATCTTCGGGTCGAAGTCCGCACCCTGGTTGGGCTGATGGTGCGAGGCCGGGTCGGGCCTGCGGGCCTCGTTGTCCAGAACCAGATAATACCGCTGCCCGGGGCTGGCAAAGTCCAAGCTCAGTCTGTGATATCCATTTGGGGAGCGCTCCATGGGCAGGATGCGCGATTTCCTCTCCGGCTCCAGATCAAAGAGCTCGAGCCGCATATGTTCCCTTTTTGGGGCCCAGACGTTGAAGGCGAAGCCGCCCGAAGCGAGCTTGCGTGGGCCGATGTGCATGACTGACTCCTTCACGTGAAGGAAAATGGAAATAATGTTGTACAATATCAATTGGATGTATTCTGAGGAGAACTTCCTTCACGCTTACCTTTGATAGCACAGCTTGTATGAAATGGTAAGGTCACGTTCCTGAAGATATCGTGACTTGCGGGATGGAAGGGATGCCGGGAGGTTGGGGTAGTGCCACCGTGGTAATACATTTGGGGAAAGGGGAGCGCGAGGGGGAAACCTCCGGCTAAACCTTCGCCATCAGTACAACGCGGTATATAGAGCCTTGAAACTTTGAAAAAGTTCAAATGCTCTACAAGGATTTTCCTGTAAATCCTTGCCGCGAAATGCTTGTAGGCTGGCTTTGCCAGCCGTTGAATAAGCATTTCAAGCGTTAAATACTCTAGTTTTGCGGAAAGACCGACATCATATGCTCCCGACCGTGGGCAATTCCTGCTAGTCATCCTCGCGCACGCGGGGATCCAGTGACGTTTTTCTGTTTTGAAAGGCACAGTCGCTGGATTTCCGTATTTGCGGGAATGACGGACTCGGATGTCAAACTTTGGGGCACTTTCCAAAGCCTGATGTGTGTCGCATGGGCTGCTTCTCTACAGCGCCTTGGTGTTTGCAGGAAGGTGATTCCCTTATAACTGTTCCTTTCCAGGCATACTTGTGAAATCCTTTCACCAATCCTTGGCCAAAGGTAGCCGTTCTCCCAGATCGATGCCTTGTTCCGATATTTCAGCCAGATAGGGCCAGGCCTGCACGCCGGCGTCCAGGGCCAGGCGCAGCAGCCTGGCGTATTCCGGGTCGATGACCGTGGCGGGGGCGAAACACTGCGCGTCGGGGCGCTGGATCAGGAAGAACAGGGCGGCGGTGATTCCTTGTTTGGCGAGCCTAGTGAGTTCCACCAGATGCTTGCGGCCGCGTTCCGTGGCCGCGTCAGGGAACAGGGCGATGTCGTCCTCCACCAGGGTCACGTTCTTGGCCTCGATCCAGACCTCGCCGCTGGGGCCGGTGGCGTGGCCGTCCAGCCTGCTGTCGCCGATGACCGCCTCGCGCTTGAGGTGGTCGCATTGGGCAAGCTCGGGCAGGCGCCCCGTCTCGAAGGCGGCCTGGAGCAGGCGGTTGGGCGTGGAGGTGTTCACGCCGGTCCAGAAGCCCGGGCCATTGCCGTCCCAGGAGCGGAAATCCGGGAACCGCGCCAGCTCCAGGGTGTAGGGCAGTTTCCTGCCAGGGTTCTGTGCCGGGGAGAGCAGCACCTCATGACCGGGGCGCAACAGCCCCAACATGGTGCCGGTGTTGTTGGTGTGCGCGCCCACAGGCGCGCCGTCCAGCTCCACGTGAACGGTGAACCTTTTTTCCCGCTTGATGAAGAGGCCCCTGCGACAGTTGGGGGGGAAGGGAAGCAAGGGGGGCATCAGGCCTGCACCTTGCCCAGCAGCAGATCCAGGGCGCGGCGGCCGGTGTCGCCCATGTCCAGGGAGTAGGGCGTGACATAGGTGTCCACGTGCTGCTGGATACAGGTCCCGTCGAGTTCCTGGGCCAGGGAGTTGATGTAGGGCAGGGCGGCCACCGGGTGCAATTGCGCGAACTCGATGCTCCTGGCGATGCCCTGCTCCATGGCGGTGATGAACGTCTCGCCCAGGGTGCGTCGGGCCACGATAACGCCCAGGGGCAGGGGGATGGCGAAGCTCTCCTCCCACCATGCGCCAAGGTCCAGGACGAGCTCGAGCCCCTTTTGCTGGAACACGAACCGCCCCTCGTGGATGAGCACGCCGGCGTCCACCTCTCCGGCGAGCACCGCCGGCATGATCTTGTCAAAGCGCATGAATCTGCGCTCACCTGTATACCCGCCGTGGCGCTCCAGCAGGGCCGCGGCGGTGGTCATTTCACCGGGCACGGCGATGGAACCGAATTCCTTGACGCCCGGACGAGCCACGATGACCGGCCCGCAACCGAATCCCAGGGCTCCACCGCTGGAGAGCAGGGCGTAGTCCCGCTCCACCCGCGCATAGGCCGCGGCCGAGATCTTGCACACGTCCACCTTGCCGGATTGAGCCAGGTGATTCAGCTCCTCCACGTCGCCCAGTGTGAGCTGGAATTTGAGGTCGGGCATGCCGGGGCACTGCACAAGCCCGTGGATGAGCGCGTGAAAGATGAACGTATCGTTGGGGCATGTGGAAATTGCGAGCTGATATGTTTTATTCATTTTATGATCCTGATTGGTAATGAAAAGAAATGCCGGGGGGATGCCTTCCTGCAGGAAGACTTTCCCCCCGGACCTGGTTTTCAATGAGAGAACAGGTGCGACTTTGCAATGCAGTATGCAGGTATTTCAGTGAGAGCTCAAGCCATGAAACAGTATTTTGTTGTTTGTACAGTGTGATTTTTCTCCATCCCGGCGTTTGACAAGTTCAGGTCCCCTGGGATAGAGCCGGGAACAAGGAGTGACCAGGTGGTCATTCCTCGAACAAGTCGAAAAGTCAAGCCCGTGATATCACGGTGACGTGGATTTCAACTTCTATGAAATCAAGTTGATGAAGCCAACAGAGACATTCTTGAACCTCCACCGGGAGAAGCGGAACCGGGTGCTTGAGGCCGCCAGGCACGAGTTCGCGAGCCAGGGATACGCCGGGGCGAGTATGAACCGTCTGTCCGACGTATTGGGCATCGCCAAGGGATCGCTGTTCAAGTACTTCGGCAGCAAGGAAGGGTGCTTCCGGGCGGTGTTCGATCAGGGTGTGGCCGACTTCGCCCTGCGCATGCGTGGGGCCAGGGCCGCCGTGCCCGAGGGCGCCTCCTTTGCCCAACGCCTCAAGGTCCTGGTACTGGCAGCCCTGGAGTTCGTGGCCCGCAACCCCGACATCTTTCACATCTACCTGAAGATGCGCTTTCACGAGGACTTTCCCATGCGGGGGGCTGTGCTCCGGGAGGTGCGGGGCAATGTACGGCGGCTGCTCCTGCCGCTGCTCACTGTGGCCCGGGAGACCGGTGAACTGCGCCCTGACCTGGACGTGGAGAGCACCGTGCTGGTGCTGGACGCGGTCATCGACCGCTTTCTGCAGGAGCAGGCCCTGCCCGTGGATGGGGGGACGCCCCCTGACAGTGCGCCGGGCATCCCCCCCGACGAGGCGTTCGATACCCTGATGCGCATGCTGTATGCTGGCCTGGCCGCCCGAGAGGACCTATCGGGCCGTTGAAAAGGTCAATCTGCTTCTTTGCTGCGAACACCTCGAACTTTGTTACTGTATTACTATGCTAAGATATTGAGTTTTTCTCGAATCTCGAATCTCATCTTTTTTGAACGGCCTGGAGAATGGAGTTGTAAAAACAGCTATGAAACAATCCCATGCAAAGTATTTCGCGGACGCGGGAATTCCCAAACTCTACGACAAGGTTATGGAACAAGAGCGTCTGAGCCTGGAGGACGGTGAACTGCTCTTCGAGCACCCGGACTTCCACGCGGTCACCGCCCTGGCGCACCTTGCCCGCGCCCGGCGCCACGGTGACGCGGTGCACTACGTGCGCAACCGGCACGTGAACTACACCAATGTCTGCGTGCAGCGCTGCCGCTTCTGCGCCTTCTGCCGCCGCGAGGACGAGGAGGGCGCCTTCACCCTGGATCTGGATGACGTGCTCCGCCGCCTGGACGCACCCGAGGCCCGTGGCATCGACGAGGTGCATATCGTCGGCGGGTGCCACCCTTCCCTGGGGCTCGAATATTTCGAAGATCTGCTGCGCGGAGTGGGGCGGGAACACCCCAACTTGGTGATCAAGGGCTTCACCGTGGTTGAGATCGCGCACTTCGCCGGGCTCGAAGGCATTGACGTCCGCGAGGTTCTTGCCCGGCTCAAGGACGCCGGTCTGAAGATGCTTCCCGGTGGGGGCGCCGAGGTCTTCGACCCCGCCTTGCGTGAACGCCTCTGCCCCAAAAAGATAAGCGGCGAGAGATGGCTTGAGATCTCCGGCCTGGCGCACGGCATGGGCCTCAAGACCAACTGCACCATGCTCTTCGGGCATGTGGAGAGCCACCGCCAGCGTTTGGAGCACCTGGACGCGCTGCGCCGCCAGCAGGACCGCTCCGGCGGCTTTGTCTGCTTCATCCCTCTGCCTTACCTCTACGGCGGCAATCCCTTGGGCAAAGAGCTGAACGCCCCTCCGGCCGGAGCGCGAGGCCTGGATGAGCTGCGCACCATCGCCATAAGCCGCCTGATGCTGGATAATATCCCGCATATCAAGGCCTACTGGGTGATGCTCGGGTTCAAGCAGGCGCTCATGGCCCTGCACTGCGGGGCCGATGATCTCGACGGCACCATCCTCGAGGAGCACATCGGCCACATGGCCGGCGCTGACAGCGAACAGGCCATGACGGAAACAGAACTCACCAGCGCCATCCTGGCCTCGGGCTTCACCCCCCAACGCCGGGACGGTTTATTCAGAAGAATATAAAAGGATTGTGGAAGGATAGCCGGGGGAGGGCCTTTTGAAAAAGGCCCTCCCCCGGACCCCCGCCCCAAAATTTCTAATAGAAAGTTCTGGAAGGGGGAGCCCGAGGGGGAAAACCTCTTTCAAGAGGTTTCCCCCTCGGAAAAGCCTGTTCCAGGGAGCTTGTATTATGAGGCTGGATTTTGACCAGGCACTACGGCTGTACCGGGAGGCCGGGCTACACGAGCTGGGGCGCATGGCCCATACGGAGCGTTTGCGCAAGGCTCCGGCGGACATGGTGACCTATGTGGTGGACCGCAACATCAACTACACGGACATTTGCGTGTGTGGCTGCCGGTTTTGCGCCTTTTACAACACCCCGGGCTCGGGCAAGGGGTATGTCATGAGCTTCGAGGAACTGGGGCGCAAGATCGAGGAGACCATGGAGTTCGGGGGGCGGCAGATTCTCTTGCAGGGCGGATGCCACCCGGACCTGCGCCTTGAATTTTACGAAGATATGCTGCGCTTCATCAGCCACAAGTACCCCGAGGTTCATGCCCATGCCTTTTCCCCACCGGAGATAGCGCACATCGCTTTCCTCGAGGGTCAGAGCTTCGCGGAGGTTATCCGCAGGCTCAAGAACGCGGGCCTGCGCTCCATCCCTGGAGGTGGGGCCGAAATCCTGGTGGAGCGGGTGCGGTCAAAGATCTCGCCGGGCAAATGCCCGGCCAGGGACTGGTTCGA
This sequence comes from Desulfovibrionaceae bacterium, assembly GCA_963674665.2. Taxonomy (GTDB): domain Bacteria; phylum Desulfobacterota; class Desulfovibrionia; order Desulfovibrionales; family Desulfovibrionaceae. Next base: position 959,071 of record CAXXPL010000009.1, read on the forward strand.
GGTCATGCGTCAGGCGCATCTCCAGGGGCTGCGCACCACCGCCACCATGATGTTCGGCCATGAGGAGACCGTGGAGGAGCGGCTGGAGCACCTGTTTGCGCTGCGTGACCTGCAGGACGAGACAGGCGGGTTCACGGCCTTCATTCCCTGGGCCTTTCAACCGCGCAACACCGCCATCGAGAAGTCCGCCTCCGAGCCCCCGGCCATGTACCTGCGCGTGCTGGCCATCAGCCGCCTGGTGCTGGACAACTTCGACAACATCCAGGCCTCCTGGGTCACCATGGGGGCGAAGATCGCGCAGCTCTCCCTGCTGTGGGGCGCGAACGACTTCGGCTCCACCATGATCGAGGAGAACGTGGTGGCGGCGGCGGGCGTTCGCTTCCGCCTCAGCGAGGAGGAACTGCGCGCCATAGTCAGGGATGCGGGTTTCACTCCCCGCCGACGCCGCATGGACTACACCCTGGTGGAGGCGTGAAATATATAAGTGAAAGGCATTGTGCGAGGGGGAAACCCTTTTGCAAAGGGTTCTCCCCCTTCCCAAACTCTAGTATACTAAAAGTTTTTCGGAGGGGGGTCGGGAGGTAATTGTTTAACTGAGGAACAAAATGGTCTTCCATTTTACTGCTTGAAGCAATGAGAAAGATCACGCCGCAGGCGGAATCAGGCTGCGTAGCCGCCTGAGCGCGCCGTTGAGACTTATGCGCTCAGATTTATTATAAAAAGGGTTTCCCCCGGAATAATTCCTCATACAAAAATAACTGAGATACTACATAATGGAAGAGCTCTTTTTCGGATTGCCCGGGTCGGGTTTCAGGGTGGGGCGCATCAGCTACCGCAACGTGCTTCCCATCTACCATCCCTTGGAGAACCGGATTCTGGCCAATGGTTGCCAGTTGGTCTACGGCCCCCCCGCGGAGCTGAACCTGAAGTTGCGAGCCGGGGAACTGGACGCGGGGTCTGTGTCGTCCATCGAGTACGGCCGCAACCCTGAAGACTATCTGCTCATGCCGGACCTGGCCATCGGCTGTCACGGGCCGGTGCGGAGCGTACTGCTTCTGAGCCGGGTGCCGGTGGAGGAGCTTGCGGGCAGGCGCATCCTGGTGAGCGCCGAGACCCACACCTCGGCCATGCTGCTCAAGCTGCTGCTGCGGGAGCACTGGAAGGTGGACGCGGCGCTGGAGGCGGGCAACGGCAACGCCACCAGGAGTGTGGAGCAGGGGTCCATCCCTGATGCGCTTCTGGCCATTGGCGACGAGGCGTTGCGGCTGCGGAACTCCAAGCACTTTCCCGTGCGCGTGGACCTGGGCGAGGTCTGGTGCTCCTGGACCGGTCTGCCATTTGTGTTCGGAGTTTGGGCGGTGCGCCGGGAGGTGGCGGAGCGCGACCCGGATGGCGTGGCTCGGCTCAGCAGGCTCATGATCACGGCCAAGAACTGGGGCTGGGAGAACCTGGAGCGGTTGATTTCCCTGGCAGGAAAGGATCTGTGTCTCAGCGACGCCGAGCTCATGAGCTACTTCCATGGCTTGTGCTACAACCTGAGGGAGCGCGAGGAGCAAGGGCTGCGGCGCTTTTTCCAGGCATTGACCGACAGCGGGCTTATGGAAACGCCCCCGAATCTGTGTTATGCCAAGCTGCCCGATGAACTCGGCATGGAGGTGAAATGACGGCTGACCCCAACCTGGAGGGTGTACGCGCCCGGCGGCTGGCCATCAGCCCCGAACATATCGTGGAAGACGGCTTTCTGGTCATTGATAGGAGTAAGGGGATTGTGGCGGCCTCGGGAACCAGAAAGGAGCTGAAGCGGGATTTTTCGGACATGTCAGGGCCGGTGCGGGATGTCCCCGGCACCGTGCTTGCCGCGCCGTTGAATTGCCACACCCACCTGGAGCTCAGCCATCTTGCCGGCGCGCTCACCCAGGGACAGGGATTCACCACATGGCTGAAGAGCATGTTGGAGGTGGACGTGTTCGGCTGTCAACCCGAGCACCTGGACCAGGCGGTAAAGCAACTGCGCGCCTGCGGCACCGGCCTGGTGGCGGACATCTGCAGCCGCAAACCCCGGGACGTGCACGCGGCGCTTTCCAGGGGCAGGGTGGGGGTGCTCCTCCAGGCCGAGGAGTTCGGCTACACCCCCCTGCCTGAAAAAGGGTTCCAACTGCCCCGCGCGTTCGCCAGGCTGGAGCCCGATGTCCAGGAAAGCGTGGGCGCGGCAGGTCACGCCCTGTACTCCACGCACCCCTCGCGGCTGCGGGCCGCACGTGCCTGGAGTCTGGAGCGGGGGCGCCCCTTTTCCTTGCATCTGGCGGAACACCAGGACGAGGTGGAGATGCTGGCCACGGGCACAGGAGAGTTCATGGACCTGTTGTGTCGGCGCATTCTGCCAAAGGATTTCATGCCTCCGGGAAAAAGCCCGGTGCGCCGAGCCCATGATCTCGGGTTGCTCGGGCCGGGCACCCTGGCCGTGCACTGCGTGCACGTGGACAGGGATGAGGCGCGGTTGCTGGCTGAAACCGGCACCTCGGTGTGTCTCTGCCCCCGCAGTAATGAGGCCATCGGAGTGGGGCGGGCGCCAGCGCGGGACTTCCTGGACGCCGGAGTGAGGCTCTGCCTGGGCACGGACAGTCTGGCCTCGAATTCTGATCTGGACATTTGGCAGGAACTCGGGGCACTACTCCCCTATGTGCCGTTGAGCCTGCGGAGCGCCCTGGCCATGCTCACCAGCGACGCGGCCCGGGCTTTGGGGGTGGATGGCCTCCACGGAAGCCTCGAGCGGGGCAGGCGTGCCGCCTGGACCGTGATGCCGGACCACATCGAGGACATGTTGGGGCAGGACGACTGATTTCCGGGGGGGCAGCACTGCATGATTGCCCTCTGGCTTTGTTACTGCGGAAAAGGCAAATCCTCGTGCATGTCTCTATACACATCGGCCTTGCCTTTTTCTTGCGCCTCGCCAGCAAACAATCCTACAGCACTTCCGGAAAATGTGATTCATTAGCGCTACCTTAATTCCTGATATTCAACTCGCAGATATGAAAAACAGTTTTGTCATCAATCCCGTGCTCGTGGTGGCCGCGACAGGCATGGAACTGAGCGCGGCGCTGGCCTCGGTGGTGTCCATTCCCCCGAATCTGGCCGTGGGAGTGCCTCACCCCCTGCGACGGTGCAACCTCGTGGTACTGGCCACCGGAGTGGGGCCGGTGAACGCCGCCTTTGCGCTGGGGCGGACCCTGGCGACCAGCGAAGTGGCCGGGGTGCTGCACGTGGGCATTGCGGGCACCTTCGAGCCGGAGCACTATCCCCTTGGGACAGCGGTGCTGGCCAGGGCAGAGGTCTACCCCGACTATGGCGTCATGATCAGCGGCCGTATGGATCACAGGGGAATCGGCCTGGCCCAGGCAAGGGACGAGGACGGTTCCGTGTGGGAGCGGCTGGAACTGCGCCCCCAGGAGACCGGCGCCATCATGGGGCTGAACGGCGCCGCCCTGGACGATTACCCCCGGGCCGTGTTCCTCACCAGCGGCACGGTGACAGGCGACATGGGGCGCGCCCGGATCCTGAAAAAGCGGTACGGCGCCGCCCTGGAGAACATGGAAGGCTTTGCCCTGGCCCTGGGATGCCTGCGCGCCGAGGTGCCCTTCGTGGAACTGCGCACGGTCTCCAACCCCGTTGGGGAGCGGAGCAAGGAACTCTGGGATTTCAAACTGGCCATGAAGAGCCTCGGCAAGGCCTGCACCAGTCTGCTCTCCCCCGCCTTTGTTTGAGTTGTTACCGAGATTTCAAAAAGTTATGAAGTGGCATGGCGGTATGATCCGAGAGGAAGCGCGCTCCTGAAACTTCTTTTCCCTGCCTCGAAGTTGCGCTATAGCTCGATTATGAGCATGCATTCCTTTTTAAAATTGTTTTGGTTACTTATGGCGGCCTGGCTGTGTTGCGCCCCGTCCATGGGCTTTGCCCGGGGCATGCCCCTGATCGGGAAGGCTGCCCATGATCTGCGGGCCTCCATCGATGTGGCGGCGCAATCGATCGAGGTACGCGACACCATCCGTCTCGTTCCCGGCGAGAGGCGGGGGGACGCGCTGTTGCGGCTCTTCTCCGGGGCCAGGATCCTGGAGTTCACCGTGAACGGCGCCACCACGGAGCCTGAGCAACAGAATGACGTACTGCGCGTTCCCCTTCCAGAAACCCCGGGCGAGGTCGTGTTGCAGGTGCGCTATGTCTGCACCTACGACGCTCCGCCCCCTGATATGCCCGCCAGCTTCGACAACCCCGGCTTCGGCGTCAGCGGCGTGATCAGCCCCAAGGGTGTTTTCCTAATGGCCGGCAGCGGTTGGCACCCCTGGGTGTATGCGGACAGACAGGGGTTTTCCTGCGAGATCTCCGCGCCAAAGGGCGTATACGCCGTGACCTTTGGCAAACCAGTGGGGCTGGAGGATACGGACACTGGCAGTGTTTCGCGCTGGCAGGTGGAGGACGCCCGGGAGCCATTGCCCTTGTGCGCCGCCCCCTATGGGGTGGAGACCCTGGAGAAAGGCGCGACTCCCGAGATCATGACCTTTTTCAGCCAGGCCAACGCGGAACTCTCCAAGCGCTATCTCGATGCAACGGCCAGGCATCTGCGCTTCTATGACAAGCTACACGGTGCCTACGCCTTTCCCAAGTTCGCGGTGGTGGAGAACTTCTTTCCCACTGGCTACGGCTTCCCCTCGTTCACACTGCTCGGGAGGCGGGTATTGCGCCTGCCTTTCATCCCGGAGACCAGCCTGCGCCACGAGATTGCCCACTGCTGGTGGGGAAACGGCGTGCTGGTGGACTATGACCAGGGGAACTGGTGCGAGGGACTGACCACCTACGTGGCCGACTACCTGGCCAAGGAGGGCGAGTCGTCCAAAGAGGCCCGGGAGTACCGGCTGCAGGTGCTGCGGGACTACGCCCAACTGGCCGCCGGGGAGCGGGACTTGCCCTTGCGGGAGTTCGCCTCGCGCACCAGCGCGGCGACGCGGGCCGTGGGCTACGGCAAGGCCATGTTCGTGTTTCACATGCTGCGCAGCTGGGCCGGGGATGACGCCTTCTGGCAGGCCCTGCGCGTTTTGTACGCGGAGCGGCTGTTCAAGCCCACTTCCTGGGCCGATATCGGGGGCGTCTTTGTCAGGAGCACCTCCCTGGAGCCACGGGACATGGACGCGTTCCTGAAGCAGTGGGTGGACCGGAAAGGCGCACCCTCCCTGAAGCTCGGAAACGTCAGCCTGGAAAGGGCCGGGGACAAATGGAAGGTCTGCGGCGTGCTCGAGCAGGACCTTCCGGAGGGGGGGAAGCCCTATGTCCTGAGCGTGCCCCTGCGCCTGGAGACGGAGCAGGAGCCTGTGGAGCGGGTGCTCGATGTGAAAGGGCAATCCACGCCCTTTACCCTGGAGAGCGCGCAACACCCCTTGCGGGTGATGGCCGATCCGGACGCCGACGTGTTTCACCTGCTGCAACCGGAGGAGATTCCGGTTACCGTGAACAGCATCAAGGGCGCGAAAAAGGTTGTCGGCATTCTCTGCAGGGGGCATTCATCGAATCGCATGGGGCTTCTGGCCTGGCTCCTGGCCAGTCTTGGCCACAAGAACGCCACCATGTTCATGGAAACCCAGCTCGATCCCAGAACCCTGGGAAAACTTCGGGACGCCACTGTGGTGTTTTTCGGCTATCCCCGGGACGCGGTGGTACGACGCGCCCTGCTGCCGCCCCTGCCCGAGGGGCTGGATATGTCGTCCAATGGGTTCGCCTTTGCGCCGGAAAAGGACGTGTTCGACAGGGCGGACACCATGTTCGCGGTCTTGCAGGGCAAGGAGGGCGTCCCGCCCCGCGCAATATTCATGCCCCGTCGGAATGAGGGCGACGAGGCCGTGTCCGTGGCAATGCGCAAGGTCACGCATTACGGCAAGTACGGTTATCTGGCCTTTTTCCGGGGGAACAACCTGACCAAGGGGGTCTGGCCTCCCGTGGCCTCGCCCCTGGTGATTGAGTTCAAGGAATGATCCTCCCATGGATGGAGGCGGAGTCGCCATGCCCGGTTCTAAGTCCCGTTTCGTGTCGCGTTTGATTTACGCGCTGTTGGTCTTGTTGCTGATCATCCTCGGGGGAGTTGCCTGGGTTTTGATGTCGCGCGGGCCGGTGGACACCGCGCCTCCTCCGGAAGCGTATCTGCTCTGGGATCTCGGGGAACGTCACGAAACCACCATGGCGCAGATCCTGCCCGAGTTGACCCGGACCCGGCTGGTCTTTGTGGGGGAGACCCACACCGAGCAGGCGCATCACGAGGCCCAACTGGCCGTGATCAAATGCCTCGCGCCCCGCGTGAAATTGGCCGTGGGCCTGGAGATGATGGAATACGGCAACCAGGACATTCTTGATGGCTGGGTGGCCGGGGAGCTGTTCGAGCGGGACGTGGCCCAGTCTTTTGCCAAGGATTGGAGTGAGGACTGGCGGCTCTACCGCCCCTTTTTCATGTACTGCCGGGAGCGCGGTATCCCCATGGTGGCGCTCAACGTGCCGCGCGAGATAACCCGCAAGGTGGCCAGTGTGGGGTTCCAGTCCCTGACGCGCAAGGAGCTCGGGGAACTGCCCCCCCTCTCCTGCAAGGTGCGGCCGGAATACGAGAGCTTCCTGCGCCAGGTGCTCGGGGAGCATGCCCAGAGCACGAACTTCACCTTTTTCTGCGAGGCCCAGCTGGTCTGGGACACCGCTATGGCGGTCCACGCCGTGAACTATTTGAAGAACAACCCCGAAACCGCCATGGTCGTGCTCACCGGCACGGTGCACGCCTGGAAAATGGCTGTCCCCACGCAGGTGGCGTCCCTGGCTCCTGAGCTGTCACAGCGGGTGCTGCTGCCCCGGGTGCCCGGAAGGCTCGAGGAACGACTGCTCACCGACCGCGACGCCGACTACCTTATTTTGGGAAAGGAATGAGGAATGTAGAAAACGGCTTGTGCGAGGGGGAAACCCTTTTGGCAAAGTGTTCTCCCCCTCGCGCTCCCTCTTCCCAAACCTTCATATATTGGAAATTTTCGGAGGGGGGTCCGGGGGGAAGCCCTTTTCATAACAGGGTTCACCCCGGAAAACTCTTTCCTTTCTTATTTTTCCGCCGTCCGCCGTTACTCCTCGCTTTCCAGCAATTGCTCCAGCAGCATGAGGGGCAGGTGCAGGCGCTCCAATCCGTTGTTCAGGGCGCGTTCGATCTCCAGCACCGCGCGCTCCAGCAGGAAACAGGAGAGCAGGGTCTCCACGGCCTCTGTGTTCTGGGGTACAAAGGGGGCTGTTCCGGCCGCCCGCAACCATGATTGCAGGAACGTGCCGCCGCACAGACGCCCCCATGCGCGGGTCCATGGTTCCATGGCCTCGCGTTTGTCCGGGTGCAGGGATGCCTCGTAGTCCAGGGCGGTGTATGCGGCGTGGTGAAAGGAGAGCAGCATGCCCGCCACATCCCTCAGGGGGGAGCGTTTCAGGCAGCGGTCGCCCAGGGAGCGTTCGGCCTCGCCCTCGAAGTCCAGGATCACATAGTCCTTGCCTGTGAAGAGCACCTGCCCCAGGTGGTAGTCGCCGTGGATGCGGGTCTTCTGGGCCTCCACGCGCACGTTGAACACGCGCTCCAGGAAGCGCAGCAGGGCTTTTTCGTTTGTGATGAACCTGTCTGCCCGGGACTGCAACTGCTCGGGCAGGCGGGAGCGGGATTTGCCCATTGAGCGGGCGGTGCGGCGCACCAGGTTGCGCATGGACTGGTAGACGGAGCGTTGGTAGAGCTTGGAAAAGGGCTCTGGCTTGAAGGCGGCCAGACGCTTGGGCGCGGCCAGGGTCAGGTGGAAGGCCGCGCTGCGGGCGCCGAGGGAGCGCACCATATCCAGATAGAAGCCGCCCAGGCTGCCTTGGAATTTCCGGGAGGGCTCTGGCAGTTCCACGGCGTACAGGGGGCCCAGGTCCGGTACGTCGGCGAGAACTTCCGCAGCGGTGAGGGTCCGCTCAAGGCTGCGTTCGGCCTGCTCCACGGCGTGGCTGAAGCCGTCCACCGCACCGGACACGAACTCCTTGAGGATACCCAGGGTGTAGGATTCCCCGTCCTTGCGCCGGTATTCCAGGGCTCCGGCATAGCGGGGCACGAATTCTGCGTGGGCCTGCTCGGTGAGGTACTGGGCCAGCTCCAGCTCCGGATTCACGCCCGCCTGCAGGGGGCGGTAGAGCTTGAGGAACAGGTTCTGATCATAGGTCACGGCGGTGTGATACATGGGGCCGGTGAAGCGCGAGGAGCTGGGGACAGCGTTGTCCGGCCGCTCCTGCAGGAGTTGCCGCAGGCTTTTGCCCAGGCGCGAGGTCATCTCGCCGAACTGCCCCTTGAGCTTGCGCTTCCGGGTGATGCACTCCAAGAGCAGGCGGCGGCAGTGGTCGTCCTGCAGGCCGTCGTAGAGTAGGCCCTTGTTTCCGTTGAAATGGATGCGCGCCAGCACGCTGCCCGGGGAGTCCTGCTCCAGCTTGTCCGCCCACTCACCTGTGGCCAGGGACAGGGGCAGCAGGAGCATGTCCGGGGGGCCGTCGCTGTATGCCAGCTCCATGAGCAGGGCCCGGGGAAACGCCTCGGCCGGATCCAGAGCGATGGAATCCTGCACGCGGACCTTGCGGACCTTGTTGCCTGCCTGGCCGAACCATTGCCGCCGGATACAGCGGTTCAGGGTCCTCTCCTCAACGCCCTTGTGCAATTGGTTGATGTCCGGGTGCCGCCCCTTTCCGGTGAACACGAGTTCGGGGGTGCGGTCGTCATCCGGGCAGACTGCCTCGTTGTTTTCGGTCTGCAGTTGGAACCAGTAGTAGTCGTGGAAGCCCAGGGGCAGGACATAGGCCTCCTTGCGGATCTGCGGAAAACGGGTGCGGCTGAACACGTCCACCGGAGTGAGCCCGGCGTATTCGCCCAGGTCCAGGTCCACCACCTGGGAGAAGCGTGAGAGGTTCACCACCACCAGGATGCGCTCCTCCTCGAAGGTGCGGACAAAGGCCAGGACCTTTGGGTTGTCGCAAGGCACGAAGTCGATGCGCCCCCTTCCGAAGGCGCGGAAACGCTTGCGCATGGCGATGACGCGGCGCATCCACCAGAGCAGGGAGGAGGGGTTGCGTTCCTGGTTCTCCACGTTGACCATCTCGCTGTGGTACTCCGGGTCGATGATCACGGGCAGGTAGAGCTTGTGCGGGTTGACCTTGGAGAACCCGGCGTTGCGGTCCGGGCTCCACTGCATGGGAGTGCGCACGCCGTCGCGGTCCCCCAGGTGGTAGTTGTCGCCCATGCCGATCTCGTCGCCGTAGTAGATGATGGGGGTGCCGGGGAAGGAGAACAGGATGAAGTTGATGAGTTCGATCTTGCGGCGGTTGTTCTGCATCAGGGGGGAGAGGCGGCGGCGGATGCCAAGGTTGATGCGGGCGCGGTTGTCCCGGGCATAGACCCGGTACATGTAGTCGCGCTCCTCGTCGCTGACCATTTCCAGGGTCAGTTCGTCGTGGTTGCGCAGGAACATGGCCCACTGGCAGCTCTCCGGGATCTCCGGAGTCTGCTCCAGGATATCCATGATGGGGAAGCGATCCTCCATCCACAGGGACATGAAGATGCGCGGCATGATGGGGAAGTGGTAGGCCATATGGCACTCGTCGCCTTGGCCGAAGTAGGCCACGGCGTCCTCGGGCCACTGGTTGGCCTCGGCCAGGAGCATCCTGTCCTCGTATCGCTGGTCGATGTAGTCCCGTAGCTCGCGCAGCACCTGGTGGGTCTCGGGCAGGTTCTCGCAGTTGGTGCCCTCTCGTTCGAAAAGGTAGGGCACTGCGTCCAGGCGCAGGCCGTCCACGCCCATGCCGAACCAAAAATTGATGACCTTGAACATGACCTGCTTCACCCTGGGGTTGTCCCAGTTCAGGTCGGGCTGGTGGGAGTAGAAGCGGTGCCAGAAATAGGCCCCGGCCGTGGAGTCCCAGGTCCAGTTGGAGGTCTCGTAGTCCTGGAAGATTATGCGGGCTTCCTGGTAGCGCTCGCTGTTGTCGCTCCACACGTAGAAGTTCCTGGCCGCGGAGCCGGGTTTGGCGTTGCGCGCCTTCTGGAACCATTCGTTGCGGTCCGAGGTGTGATTGAGCACCAGTTCGGTGATGACCTTGAGGCCACGGTCGTGCGCCTCCTTGAGGAACCTGCGGAAGTCGCGCATCTGGCCGTAGTCCGGATGGATGTTGTGGTAGTCCGCGATGTCGTACCCGTCGTCACGCAGGGGAGATGGGTAGAACGGCAGCAGCCAGAGGGCGGTGACCCCCAGCTCTCGCAGGTAGTCGAGTTTTTCGCACAGGCCCTTGAAATCGCCGATGCCATCGTTGTTGCTGTCGAAAAAGGCCTTTACGTGCAGCTCGTAAATGACCGCGTCCTTGTACCAGAGGGGATCCCCTCCGAGCCCGATGTCCTGCCGGGCCTTGTCCTCCACTGCCATGAATGACTCCTGCGCGGTAGTGGTTGTGCGCTAGAGCATTTAAACTTTGAAAAAGTTCAAATGCTCTGCAAGAATTTACCTGTAAATCCTTGCCGCGAAATGCTTATAGGCTGGCTTTGCCAGCCGTTGAATAAGCATTTCAAGCGTTAAGTGCTCTATTGGATTTGGCAAAGGGGTGCGCCTGGCTGGCCCCCCCGGTTGCCGTAAAATGGATGCTTCGCTAGTGGAACAGGTTTTGCCAGGTTCACGCCCTGTCGAAGAAAACAGTCATTTCCTTGAACCAGGCCAGTCTGTCAACACTCACCTCCGAGGGGAGCATGCGCCATTCCCAGTTCCCGTCGATGGTGGCCGGGGTGTTCATGCGGTGCTCCGCGCCCAGGCCCAGGATGTCCTGCATGGGAAAGATGGCGGTATTGCCGACGCTCTGCAGGCCCATGCGGATGAAGGCCACGTGCGCGTCGTCCTCACTTGGGGGGTGCCCCAAATAGCGGGCCAGGGTCTGACGCTCGGCCTGGCTGGCCTCCTCGGTGAACCACCCTCGTACGGTGTTGTTGTCGTGGGTGCCGGTGAAGATCACGGCGTGTTTGTCGTGCATATGGGGTACGTGCTTGCTCCATTCGTCCCCAAAGGCGAACTGCAGGATCTTCATGCCCGGCAGATCGAAGCGTTGTTTTAGTTCGCGCACTTCGGCGGTGATCACGCCCAGGTCCTCGGCGATGAGGGGCAGGGAGCCGCAGCGGCGCAGCAGGGTGTTGAAGAGTTCCTCTCCCGGAGACTCCTCCCAGGTGCCGTTCACGGCCGTGGGCTCCGAGGCCGGGATGCTCCAATAGGCGGCAAAGCCACGGAAATGGTCCACACGCATGAAGTCGAAGCGCTGGAAATCGTGCAGAAAACGCTGCACCCACCAGGAAAAGCCCTCGCTCCTGTGCGCTTCCCAGTTGTAGACCGGGTTGCCCCAGCGCTGTCCAGTGGCGCTGAAATAGTCCGGGGGCACGCCCGCAACGTGGGTGGGCCTGCGCTCCTCGTCCAGGCGGTACAGGCCGGGGTGGGCCCAGACGTCCGCGCTATCGTAAGTGACATAGATGGGCAGGTCACCGATGATGTTCACCCCGTTCTCGTTGCAGAACAGCTTCAGCGCGTTCCACTGGCTCTGGAAAAGATATTGCTCCAGCCGTACCTTGGCCAGGGCTTCGGCGCCCTCGTCGCTCCACTTGTCCAGGGCTGCCGCGTCGCGGAAGCGCAGGGGTTTGGGCCAGGACTCCCAGCTCGCGCCGTTGTGACGCTGCTTTAGGGTGGAGAAGAGGGCGAAGTCCTCCAGCCAGGAGCCGTTCTCCTGGCAAAAGGTCTTGAATTCGAGGTCGTTTTCGAACTCCCTTCCGTGGCGCTCGAAGACCAGCTCCAGCAACTGCCGTTTCTCAGCCTCGATGGTGGTGTAGCTCACGCGGCGGGGGTCGTAGCCCTCGTGGGTATCCTCGTCCGGCAGGTCGGCGTTGGTGAGAAACCCCTCCTCCACCAACATCTCGGGGCTGATGAACAACGGATTGCCTGCAAAGGCGGAATATCCCCCATAGGGGGAGTGGCACATGCCCGAGGAAGTGGGGCACAGGGGTAGTATCTGCCAGTAGCTTTGCCTGATACCGGCGAGGAAGGTGACGAATTCTCTTGCGCACGGCCCCATGTCGCCGATGCCGTAATCCGAGGGCAGGGAACTCAGGTGCGCCAGGATGCCGCTGGCTCTAACTCTCATGACCGCCTCCCGCTCATGCTGAAGCCAAGGGGCGTGGGCGGGATCGTCCTGTGAAGACCCTCCGGCCCCTTCTGCAACTCTTGAATCGATGCACTGCCCGAAAATAAAGATTTTTCCACGTTCACGGACAGAGAACGCCAATGACAGCATTACCCAAAGACCGCAAGGTCACAAGAGTTTTTTCACGGTCATCGATAAGGTGCTCCTGAAAAAAACTTTTTGTGGATTTTCATGCGGCTGGTCAGGCCCTTTGGTTTTTCCGCTTGTAAGGATCGCGGTCATTGCCTTTTAACTACGCGCATTGACGATACTATGCTTCCTTTTCTGATCTGATCATGTATACCCGTTCACCACGGGCAATGCAAACAAGCATGCGCACGATGACGGAATCATGGCGAAAAAAAGGAGCGTCAGGGACAAGGAGGCGGAAGGCGCCAGGCCAGCGCGGACTGGAAATTACAGTCGAAGTTCGTACACCACCTTGGCGTCGTTGAAGCCGTAGAAATGCTCGAAGCGGGCTCGCTCGAAAAAGCCCATGCTCTGGTAGAAGCGGCGGGTGTCGCCATAGCGGGGCGTGGACGAGGTCTCGGCATAGATGCGCTCCCCCCCTTCCCGCAGGACCGCGCGCTTAACATCCTCCAGCAGGCGGGTGCCAAGCCCTTTTCCCTGGAACTCCGGGGATACGGCGATCCAGTACAAGTCGTGACTGCTCCGGGTGCAGGGGATCCTGCCATGGCAGGCGTATCCCGCCAGCTCTCCTTCGGCTTCGTAGAAAACGAACCTGTATCCGCTGGCTTCGCCGCGCTCCAGGTACTCCTGGACCAGTTCGGCTGAAAGGTCCACCTCCTCCCGGCTGAACACCGCCGTGCCTTGGGTCAGGGCGCGTACCCCTTCCACATCATCCGGCAGTACATGCTCCCGCCGGATGAAACAACTGTCGCAATCGGCTTTCATATGGCTCCCAATCGTTGACCGTGCCAGAGCCCCTGGAAAAAGCGCAGGGCGTTGGTTCCCAGGGAGGGGACACGGTACCCCCCTTCCTGAACCACGAGTGTGGGGAGCCCGAGCCCCCCGATGAGTCTGCCGTTCTGCTCGAAATCCTTGGACGTGAGGGACCAGGTGCCGGTGGGGTCCCCCTTTGCCGGGTCCAGACCCAGGGGCACCACAAGGAACGTGGGGTGGAAACGTCGAATGCGCTCCAGGGCCTTGCGCAGAACCTTGCGGTAGGCCTCGCCGTCCACGTGCTCTGGCAGGGGGTAGTTGCGGTTGAAGCCCTCTCCCGCACCCTCCCCGATTTCCTCGGCAAAGCCGCTGAAGTAGGGGTAGGCCATCCCGGGGTTGCCGTGGATTGAGACGGTCAGGACGTCGTCACGCTCGTAGAAGATGTCCTGGCTGCCGTTGCCGTGATGATAGTCCACGTCCAGGAGCGCCACCCGCCCCTGCCGGGACAGCATGTTGGCCGCCACCGACGAGTTGTTCAGGTAGCAGAACCCGCCAAAGACCTTGCGCTCCGCGTGATGTCCCGGAGGGCGCACCAGGGCGTAGGCCGCGCGGTACCCCTGAAGCAGGGCCGTGGCCGCTGTATAGGCCGCGTCCGTTGCTGTCCGCGCCACGTCATAGGCCTGGCGGTGCAGGGGCGTGAAGGTGTCTATGCAGTAATACCCCGCGCGCACAGCCAGTTCCTTTGGAGGGCGCGCGGCGTTGCGCACCGGAAAAACATAGGGGTACACGGCCTTGCCCTTGTCCAACAGCTGGCAGCAGCGTTTCATGTATGACAGCAGCCCCTTGTCGTGCACCGCCGAGATCCACTTCTCTGGGCAGTGCCTTATAGGCAGGGGCTGGAACAGTCCGGACCTGGCGAGCTTCTTGTTGATGCTCTCGATGCGCGCAGGAGACTCCACGTACCCGCGTTCGTGCACATGGTGCAGCACGTGGCCGTCGTTGACCACCAAGGCCATGTCCCTGGTTACGTTGTTCCCGGCCATCAGTTTCGAGGACGGTTCAGGGGCTGGGCGGGCAAAGCGTGGCGGCGAAAGCCGTACCGGGTCGTCCCTGAAGGATCGCACCACCTTGTCGATATACCCCGCGGGGCAGCGGTCCCCGTACTTGCGCTCCAGAATGGCGCGGACCACGCGTTTTGCCGTGGCGCGGGGCAGGGAGCGCCCCTTGCCGAGATCGTCGAAGAGCAACAGCGGGGGGCAGTGGTCGTTGGGGGAAATGGGCGTTGCGTAGTCCGTGCCCTCCACGATGCGCATGCCGTGGCGCTCGTAGAATGCCAGGCGCGAGGCGTTCTGGCGCAGCAGCTCGCCCTCGTGGCACAGGTCCGGAGTGGCTGGCAGGGACTCGCAGAAGATTCCCACCGCGTTCAGCCCCCACGCTTCCTCCCGCAGCCGCATGTACAACGCGCCTCCGATGCCGCCACCCGTGCCGCCGGGCATGGCCGCGAGATAGTCGAGGTAGCAGAAGCGCTCGTCCGGCGCGTGCAGCATCAAGGCCGCGCCCCGTAATTTGCCCTGCCTCTCGGCGGACAGCACGATGCTGCGAAAACGATAGCGCAAGGGATTGCGGAGTTTCTCAGGAAGGGCGCCGAACTCGCCCTCCACCGCCCCGGGAAAATGCTCCCTGAACATGGCGCATACCTGGGTCAGGATCTCGCGATCCAGAGGCAGCAGGTCATCGAAAATTCTACGAATCCGGAACATGCGGTTCTCTTTTTGAAAATTAGTGGGATCAAGAAGTAGTGCGAGGGGGAAACCCTTTTGCAAAAAGGGTTCCCCCCGGAACATCCCACTCTCTTTATCTAATTCCGCTCGCACTCTGTATCCGTGTCAGGGCCTGATGGGAGGGGATACCCGCGGCGTGCACCGCTGCCATGAACCCCGCATCCGGCGCCAGGCACGGGTTTGCGTTCACGTCGATGATCCAGGGGGTTCCCTGGATATCCACCCGGAAGTCCACCCGGGCGTATCCCTGCAAATCGAAGACCCGCCAGCAGGAGCGGGCCAGCGCCGCGACCCTGCGCAGCAGCTCCCGGTCCGTGTCCGCGAAGTCGTAGCTTCGGGGGGTCCGGACATAGACCGGGTCGTTTTCGTCCCACTTGGCGCCGTGGTCCACGATCATGGGGCGCTCCCCGTCCCAGTCCTGGAACAGTATCTCCGCCGGAGGGAGCACCTCGGGCACATTACCGGGGGCGGTATCGTCGGCCAGCAGGGAGACGTTCAGCTCCCGCCCCTCGATGTATGCTTCGGCGAACCACTCCCCGCCGTGGAGCTGTTTGCGCCCCGCAAGGGCTTCCACGGCCTGCTCCAGGTCAGGGGCGTGCAGCACGCTCTCCGCGGTCAGGCCAAGAGAGGCGTGCTCCCACACGGATTTCACGATCCAGTTGTCTTCGGCCAGTGGGGCGCTGTGGAGCAGCCCCCGCAGGTCCAGAAGAGGGGGGGTGGGCAGCCCGTTGTCCAGGAGAATGCGCTTGGCCAGCAGCTTGTTGGTGGAGCGCAGCAGGGCCATGGTGCCGGAGCCGGTACAGGCCAAGCCCGCGCCCTGGAAGACGCTGGGCGTCATGCAGGCCTGGCGCGCGGAGCCCATGAGGGATTCCACGAGGTTCCAGACCAGGTCACCGGTTCGGGCTATCCCTGCGACCGTGTCGCGGCAATGCGCCAGGGTGGCGTTGGCCGGCAGGGGCAGGAGGATGGCTTCCTGCCCCCGCTGTTCCAGGAGCGCTGCCAGGTATTCGGCCTGGATCCTGGTATCGTCGTCGGCAAGGTTGTCCGAACCGGCGAGATTGTAAGCGATCAGGACGCGCACAGTGCGGCCTCCCGAGCGACCTCGGGCACGGCGGGAGCGGCTTCGGGCATGGTCCTGGCGATGGCCGCGTCCATGATCATGTTCATGAGCTGTTGGTAGGAGATGCCGGCCAGTCTGCAGATGATGGGCAGGTCCGAGTGTATGGGGTTCATGCCGGCCAGGGGGTTGGCTTCGATGAAGTGCACGCGGCCGTTGGCGTCGGCGCGCATGTCCAGACGCCCCGCGTCGCGGATTCCCAACCCCTTGTATGCCTTGAGGGCTGTATTGGCAGCCTCCCGGGCCATGGGATCGTTCACCAGATGGTACTGGGCCAGATCTTCGTACTGGTCCTTGGTCTCGTAGCCGTATGCGCCGCACTCCACGTCCTTGAGCAGCTCGATCTCGATGACGCCCAGGACGCGTGCCTTGGAGCCGTTGCCCACGATGCCCACGGTGAATTCACGCCCTGGAAGGTATTCCTCCACCAGCACCGGCTGATTGTGCTTGAGTAGCAAGGCCTTGCAGGTCTTGCGCAGCTCGCGGGGGGTGGCGCACCTGGAGGCCGCGCCCACGCCCTTGCCCGTGCCTTCGGCAACGGGCTTGGCAAACAGGGGGTAGCGCAGGGGCAGGCCGCGCAGATCCTCCAGGGATTCGACCACCGCGAAGTCAGGGGTGGGCAGGCCCAGGTCACGCACCACGTGCTTGGCCATGCCCTTGTGCAGGCAGAGGCCCAGCACCGAGGGGTCGGAAAACACGCAGGGGATGCGCCAGGATTCGAACAGGGCGGGGACCAGGGATTCACGCCCCATGCCGTGCAGACCCTCGGCTATGTTGAAGGCCATGTCCCAGCGCTGCCCCAGTGCCAGACGGCGCACCAGGCTGGAGACGCTGCCGATCAGCTCGGGCTCGTGCCCCATGTTGCACAGCGCCTGTGCCAGGCCTTCGATGGTCTCGGCGGAGTCGAACTCCGCGGTCTCTTCCTTGTCGTAGCCCTGCTCGAGATATTCCTGCTTCAGGTCATATGTCATCGCGATACGCATTACGTGTTCTCCTCTTGTTTTTCATCCGTTCCAGTGAGGCCAGCCTGTTGGGTTTTCCGGACTTGGCCTGCCAAAACGCCTCTTCCTCGTTGAAGTCCTGATCCTCGATGTCCTCCCGGTTCACAGTCCTGGAGGTGTTCCAATTCATGCCGTTGTTTTTCATGAGGAATGCCTGCCGGTTTCAGGGGGTGCCGGGTCCGGATAGCGGAACACTCCGCCCTCGTAGTTCTTGAGGAGCAGGTTGTCGGGGTCTTCTGGGGCGCGGCCGAGAACGGTCTCCGGCAGAAGCGGAATCTTTCCGCCCCCGCCGGGTGCGTCGATGACATAGTGGGGCACGGCGTAGCCCGAGGTGTGTCCTCTGAGCCCCTGCGCGCACTCCAGTCCGGTCTGAACCGGGGTGCGGAAATGGGCGCTGCCGAGGATCGGATCGCACTGGTACAGATAATAGGGGCGCACCCGCACGCGCATGAGTCCGCGATAGAGCTCGCCCAGAGTCTTGGGAGAATCGTTCACGCCCTTGAGCAGGACGGTCTGGCTCCCCAGGGGAATGCCCGCGTCCGCCAGCCGGGTGCAGGCCTCGGACATTGCCGGGGTCAGTTCCTCGGGATGGGTGCAATGCAGGCTCATCCACAGGGGGTGATATTTTTTGAGGATGCGCACCAGGGAGCGGGTGATGCGCTGGGGCAGCACCACTGGTGTCTTGGTCCCGATGCGCACCACCTCCACGTGGGGGATGGCGCGGAGGGAGCGCAGCAGCCACTCCACGGCCTCGTCGGCCATGGTCAGGGGGTCGCCGCCGGAAACGATGATGTCCCGTAGCGTGGGGGTGGCGGCGATGTAGTCCAGGGCCTTTTGCAGCTCCTGCTTGGAGAGGGGGCCCTTGCGGCGCCCCACCATGCGTGAGCGGGTACAGTAGCGGCAATAGGCGGAGCAGTAGTCCGTGACCAGGAACAGGGCCCGGTCCGGATAGCGGTGCACCACGCCGGGCACCGGGGAGTCGTGCTCCTCGGAGAGGGGGTCTGCGGCTTCGCCGGCGGTGTGCTCCAGTTCCCGGGCGTCCGGTACCATGGTGCGGCGCAGGGGTTGGGCAGGATCGTCCGGAGAGATGAGTCCTAGGTAGTAGGGGGTGATGGCCAGGGGAAGCCCCGCGCCATCGTGTCCCAGAGCCTCGAGTTCCGTGGGGCTGAGTTCGATGTGTTGTTCCAGCTCGCGGGCCGTGGTCACGCGATGGGCAAGCTGCCAGCGCCAGTCGCAGAACTCGGCGCGGCCGGCGTGGGGAAACAGCCTGCGGCGTGTCTCCTCGGCCTGCGGGTCCAGGGGGAACGGCAGGGAACGCTCCCCCTGGACAGGGGCGGTCCTGGAGAGTGTTTTGAGGATGCTCTCCGTGATGTGTCGTGTGGGGTCAAGCTGTTTGAGTGAAGTCCCTCCCCCGGGAGGTTCTTCGGTGAGGCTGTTGTTCAGCTCGGTTTGCATGAAAAGAGTCCTCTTTAATGAATGGTATTCTTATGGTGCGTCGTCAGGCCGATTGAGTAAGCGCGTCTATGGAAATGACTCTCAGAATTGCCGCTCCTTTGACTGTTTCAATAATACCTCTCACGGTGACCTCCTTTCCGCAGAGCGGAATGAGTTTGTCGCCAAGCATGTCTTTGAACACGTAGAAATCCTTCTCGCCTCTGGCTGAAATACGAACGTTGGTGACGTTGTTCCCAGCATCCCATCCCCAGGGGCAGACGATCCCGGAAATTTCGAAAAGTTCCTCAACCATGCGCAAATCCCTGCCTCGCTTCTTGACGAAAAGCGCGGTTATGATGGCAAGGATCGAGCCAAGTCTTAATATTTTGAAATTAAAAAGAAAAAAAGTTGCGGAGTCGGAATAACAGAACAGGATGTTCCGAAGTTTCCAAAATATGGGACGTCGAGGATCGCTTTTTGATAAAAGAGGTTGGAAAAGGAGGGGAAATCAGGAGGAAGACCTGGTCTTGAACTCCTCCTTGTGAATACCATGCTTGGTGAGGAGTTTGTGCAACTGGCGGGTGCTGATGCCGGCCTGTTCGGCGGAGCGGTTGATGCGCCCCTTGTTGCGGGAGAGGAGGTCTTTCAGAAACTGGCGCTCCGCGCTTTCCTTGGCCGCCTCGCGGAACTCCGCCAAAGTGAGATTTTCGCGGATCGGCACAGTGGCCGAGGCCATGGTCGTGGCGAAGATGTCCTGGGGAAAGCTTTCCGGAGTCAGTGTGGAGGACTGCTCCAGGATGAAGGCGCGTTCCACCAGGTTCTCCAGCTCTCGGACGTTCCCCGGCCAGTCGTAGGCGGCGAAGGCATCCAGCACGTGGGGATCGATGTCGCGGATATCCTTACTGTACTTGTTCCGCAGCTGCTGCAGGAAGTGCCTGGTGAGCAGGGGAAGGTCCTCCTTACGCTCCCGCAGAGGGGGGAGCTCGATGGGGAAGACATTGAGGCGGTAGTAGAGGTCGCTGCGGAACGTGCCGACCTCCACGAGCTTCTTCAGCTCCTCGTTGCTGGCCGCGATGACCCGGGCGTTGGTCTCCAGGGTGCTCTCGCCGCCCACGCGCTGGAACGTGCGCTCCTGCAGGACCTGCAGCAGGCGGATCTGTACCGCGTGGGTGATGGTGCCGATCTCGTCCAGAAAGATTGTGCCGCCGTGGGCAATTTCGAACTTGCCCTGCTTGCGCTTGACCGCACCGGTGAAGGCCCCTTTCTCATGGCCGAAGAGTTCGCTCTCCACCAGGGTGTCGGGGATCGAGCCGCAGTGCAAGCTGATGAACTGGTGGTTCTTGCGCTCGCTTTGAGCGTGGATGTATCTGGCGACCAGGTTCTTGCCCGTGCCCGTCTCGCCGGTGAGCAGCACCAGGGCAGAGGTGGGCGCGGCTATCCTGGCCTTCTCGAACACCTGACGCATGAAGGGGCTGGCTGTCTCGGCCAGGCGGCCGGATTCCAGTTTCCAGGCGTTGTCGCGCAGATAGAGGAGTTCGGACTCCATGCGCATGGAGTCGCGCATGCTCTCCACCACATAGGAAAGTTCCTCCGGGCTCACCGGAAAGACAAGGTAGTTGCCCGCCCCCGCGCGCATGGCGTCCACAGCCTCGCGGATCTGTGACTGCTCGGTGAGCACGATGATCATGATGTTCTGGCAGGCGCGGAAAATCGGCGCCATGGCGGCGCGCCAGTCCGCGCCGCCGGAGGCGGTGCGCTCCACTCCGGCGCGAAGGATGTCCAGGTCGATGAACAGGAACTCGTACTGGCACTTGCCCATGTTGTGCAGGGCATGCTCCCGGTCCGGGACCACGTCCACGACCCTTCCCTGAAAACAACGCTTGATGGTTTT
Organism: Desulfovibrionaceae bacterium; assembly: GCA_963674665.2. Taxonomy (GTDB): domain Bacteria; phylum Desulfobacterota; class Desulfovibrionia; order Desulfovibrionales; family Desulfovibrionaceae. The sequence goes on from CAXXPL010000009.1 coordinate 979,465, forward strand.
CAGGGCGTCCTGATTCTTGCTTACGGCGATCACTTGGGCCATGCGGTCACACCTCTCCTGATTGCGGGTATATAGCCGCTTCTCTCAGAATTGCCAACGGAAAAACGCGTTGTGAGGAGAGGCGTTGTCAGATGAAAAACAACGGGGGGTAGATCTACAGCGCTATCAGGCGCACCAGCCACAGGCCCGCCATGGCGTAGAATCCTGCCAGCACGTCGTCGATCATGACGCCGAAGCCTTCGGGCAGCCAGTATTCGGCATTGCGCACCGGCGGGGGCTTGCTGATGTCGAAGAGCCGGAACAGCACGAAGCCCACTGCCAGGTCCCAGGTCGAGCAATGGGCAAAGGGCAGGAAGGTGAGCCACTGCCCCAGCACTTCGTCGATGATGATGCGCCCCGGGTCCTTTTGGGCGAGGTGCCGCTCCACCTGGGTGGCGGCCAGGCCACCGAGCAGAAAGATCACCGCCAGGGCCAGGACGCGTCCGCCCCATGCATAGGGCAGATAGACCAACGGCGCCAGCAGCACCGCCGCCAGGGAACCCCAGGTCCCGGGCATCTTTGGAATGCGTCCGGGGATGACCAGGGTGCACAGCTCCATGCTCAGGCGCCGGGTGAGGGGCTTGGGCCTGGATTCGGGATCTGCTGCGTGACGCGTGTGCATGGCAATGGGTGGGGTTACACCAGCACCGCGGCGCTGGCCTCTTCCAGTGTTGTGTACCCCTTGAGCACCTTGTCCGCCGCATCCATCTTCAGGGTGCGCAGGACGCCGAGTCTCACGGCCTCCTGCTCGAGTTCGTGCATGGACACGTTCTTGATGATCAGGTCCTTGATGGGGTTGGTCACGTCCAGAATCTCGTAGATGCCGCAGCGCCCCAGATAGCCGGTGTCGTTGCACTGGTAGCAGCCCTTGCCGCGCAGGAACGGGGTGCCCTTGACCGGTTTCAGGCCCAGGGCCGACATGGCCTCCAGGGGGGCCTCGTAGGTCTCAATGCAATGGGGGCAGATGCGCCGTACCAGGCGTTGCGCTCCCACGACGAGCAAGGTGGAGGCCACGAGAAAGGGCTCGATACCCATCTCCACGAAGCGGGTCACGGCGCCGCAAGCGGTGTTGGCGTGCAGGGTGGAGAGCAGCAGGTGACCGGTGAGGGCGGACTCGATTGAGATGGTGGCGGTCTCCTCGTCACGGATCTCGCCCACCATGATCACGTTGGGGTCCTGCCGGAGGATGGACTTGAGGCCGCTGGCAAAGGTCATGCCCGCGCGCCTGTTCAACTGCACCTGGCGGATGCCCGGCTGGCGGTATTCCACCGGGTCCTCCAGGGTGATGATATTGATGTTCGGCGTGTTCACGCGGCGCAGCAGGGAGTAGAGCAGGGTGGACTTGCCGCTCCCGGTGGGGCCGGTGGCCAGCACCATGCCGTAGGGTTTCTGCACCGCGCGCACGAACTTGTCCTTCTCCTTCTCGTCCAGCCCCAGGTCTTCCAGGGTCAGGGCCTTGCCGGAGCTCTGCTGCAGCAGCCGCAGCACCATGTTTTCGCCATATATGGTGGGCAGGGCGCTGGCGCGTACACTCACCTCGGTGTTGCTGTAGCGGAAGGTGAAGCGGCCGTCCTGGGGCACTCGGGTTACGGAGATGTCCATTCCGGCGAGCAGCTTGATGCGTGAGACGATGGGAAAGAAATAGCTCTTCGGGGGGGCGGGGAACTCCTTCAATTGCCCATCGATGCGGAAGCGCAGCTGGATTCTGTCCTTCTCCGGGCTGATGTGCACGTCACTGGTCTTTTCCCGCACCGCCTGCATGAGGATGGAGTTCACCAGCTTGATGACCGGGGCTTCGTGGGCCATGTCCTGGGCCGATGAGGAGACGTCGAGGTCGTCGCTGGTGTCGTCGGCCTGGCTATCCGCCTCCATGCCGTCCATGCTGGTGATCATTTCGTGGACGCTGAAGGTGGTGCCATACATGCCCTGAGCCAGGCTGTTGAGCTGTTGCTCCGTGCAGATCACCGGTTCCACGTCCATGTTGGTGTGGTGCCGGATGGCGTCCTGTACACGGATGTCCGAGGGGTCGTTGGTGGCCACGAGCAGAATGCGACCCTGCTTTTTCAGCGGCACGATACGATATTGCTGGGCGGTCTCCGCATCGATGAGCTTTTGCAGCGACAAATCCTGGGGGTATTTTTCCGCGCTGTACTTGTCGAGCTTCAGTTGGCTGGCCAGGAGATCAATGAGTTGGGTCTCGCTCAGGCTATCGGCGTCTATCTTTTTGCTGGATTCTTTATTGCTGGGGGCAGCTTGCGCCACGGTAACGCCTCGCAGTGTTTACACTCTTGTCATGACCGCCATCTGCCGCACGCGGTCAATGGCCGCCAAATCCGAACCGGGAGCACAAACCGGCAAACCATATGGGCATGGGGCGGTAACATCCGGCATCAATGGAACAACATTTCTTGCGGACATTCTAACCGGGGAAACAGGAAAATCAAGTGATCACTCGCGGGAACTTCCCATTTCCGTTTCCTTGGCCGGAAGGGAGAAGAAAAAGCTGGCGCCGTTGCCCAGGGAGCTCTCCACCCAGGTGTGGCCGTGGTGGGCGTCCACTATTCTCCTGACAATGGAAAGGCCCAGTCCAGTGCCGGGTTCGCCGTTGGAGGGGCTGGAATTGATTTTGGAAAAGGATTCGAAGAGGCGGTGTTGCTCGTCTGGAGAAATACCAGGCCCCTGGTCGCTGACACGAACCTCCACGTTGTCGCCGCTGGTGGTGGCCGCCACGCGCACAACGCCGCCCTGGGGGGAGAACTTCACCGCGTTGGAGAGCAGGTTGTCCACCACCTGGGTGATTCTCCTGGAATCACAGAATATTTCAAGAGAATCCGGGAGGTGCAGTTCGATGTCCACCTGCTTCAGGGCCGCGGAGATGTCCATGATCCTGATTCGCTCCCTGATCAATTGGGGCAGGTCCAGGAGTTCCGGCCTCAGGTCGAGCTTGCCGCTCTCGATGACCGAGATGTCCAGGAGATCTCGGACCAGTTGCAGCATCTGGCTGCTGGCGGTGTTGATGAGCCTGGCGATGTCGGCCTGCTCATGGGCGCCCATCTGCTCCAACTCCTCCTGGAGGATGTTGCTGAACCCGGTGATGCCGTTGATGGGATTGCGCAGGTCGTGGGCCGCGATGCCCAGAAAGCGGTTCTTCAGGTCGTTGAGTTCTCGCTGCTTGCGCAGGCCCTCGATTTTTTCCTGGTTGTTGATGACCCGCAGGTAGAATTCCTCGCGGGAGAACGGCTTCTTGATGAAGTCGTCGGCGCCGCTCTTGATGAACATGACGGGCAGGAGTTCCAGGTCCATGGCCGAGACGCCGATGATGGACAGCTCCTCGCGCCCCCATGTCTCCCGGATCCTGGTGCAGAGCTGTACGCCGTCCATGCCGGGCATCTCGTAGTCCGTCACCACCACGGAGATGTCCCTGTGCTTGTTCAGGATGGAGAGCGCCGCGTCCGCGCTGGAAGCCACGTGGATGTTGAGCATGTACATCTTCAGCATGGCGCGCATCATGCGGCGCATGGGCAGGGAGTCGTCCACCACCAGAATGCGCACCTCCCTGTTCTGGAGCAGGCGCTTCACGCTGTACACCAGGGTGTCGATGCCCTGGCTGTTTTTGATGACGTAATCGATGATGTTCCGGTCAAGGAGGCGCTGCCGTAGTTCCGCGTCGATCTGCGAGGTGTAGACGATGCATGGAAGCATGTGTTCGAGCGCCAGGTCCACGATCTTGCCCTGGTCCGCGTCAGGCAGGGAAAGATCCAATATAGCGAGGAAAAAGGATCCCTTGTGCTCGGTGATGTTTGCCGCGCCCTGCTCATAGGTGGAGGCAAGCACCACTTCGGCGTCCAACTCCTGCTCCAGGCTCTGCCGCAAGGCCGTTGCCACCGGCACGCTGTCTTCAACCACCAGGATGCGGGGCTTTTCGACCAATTGGCAGTTGCTCATAGTTGTCACCAAGGGCGGATGATTGACCGGCACTCAGGCGTCACCACGGAAAATGATAGGCAAGTCCGCAAGATTCGGCAAAAAACAGGAAAAATCATGACAGTTATTATCTTATTTTTAATAAAGCTTTTAGGTCTGGTCAAGCTGCCAACGAATTGTCAGCCTTTAACTTTGTTCTTTAATACTTTACGAGTCACTTTCCCGGCCATGGAAAACAGCGGGGCCACGGTACGCGGGGCCAGGAACCGCCCCAACGCCACATAAACAACAGCAAAGGCCGTACCACTGCATGACAGCGCCAGGAAGGCTCCAAGCAAGGGGCGCTGCGGCACCAGCAATGTCATTTGACGTACCCCGAACCAGGCAGCCGCGCAAGCCGGTACGGAGAGTCCGGCTGAGGCCAGGATGGTGCGCCCCAGAACGTTGAAGCCCCCGGCGCCATGGCGTCGCCGCCAGAGCAGGGAGAGTGTCAGGGTGTACATGCCCACAGAGGCCGCGCTTGCCATGGCGATGCCCGGCGCGCCCAGGTGCCGGGTCAGCACATAGTACAGCGGGATGAAGGCCAGGCTCACGGCCGTGCCGCACAGGGCCGGAGTCAGGGTGTCCTTGTGGGCATAGAAGGCCCGCCCCACGATCTGCTGTACTCCCCAGCAAAAGACCACGAGCAGCATGATCTGCAGGCACAGGGCCGTCTGCTGTGTGGCCGCCTCGGAAAAGCGCCCCTGTTCGAAGATCAGACGGATGGTGGGGGTGGCTGCCACCGCCATCCACAAGGACAGGGGGAGCACCACGGCCGTGGCGCTGTTCAGGGCCTGGGACAGGGCGTTGTCAAAGCCGGATTTTTCGTTCCTGGCAGCCAGTTCCGCCAGAAAGGGATAGCTGGCAACGCCCGCTGCCTGGGCCACCACGCCCACCGGCACCAGCATGACCCGCCGCGCGTAGTTCAGCCAGCTCACCGCGCCCTCGGTCGTCAGGGAGCCGAACACGCGCAGCAACTGCTCGTCCAACACCACAACAGACTGCCCCAGCATCAGAGGCAGTGCCAGGAATATGAACTTTTTCAGGTCTTTGTGCCGCCATGTGGCGCGGTAGCGCAGAGTCCCCTGTTCGCCGCTACGGGCCGCCAGCACCGGCATGAGGAAGCTGCCCGCGATCGCCCCCACGAGTACTCCCCAGCAGAATCCCTCCATGCCGCGCGAGGCCATGAGCAGGCCGAATCCGATGATGCAGCCGTTGTAGACCAGGGGCGTGAGCGCGGGCACAAGGAACTGCTTGCGCAGGTACAGCAGCGCCGTGACGCAAGAACCCACCAGGAAGAACACCTGGGCAGGCAGAATGATCCGCAGGAACAGGGTCAGCCGCTCCAGGGACTGGGCGTCGAAGCCGGGCGCGGCCAGTTTTGCCAGCCAAGGGGCGAACAACATCGCCCCCACCGTGACCGAGACAATGGCCACCGCGATCCAGTTCACCACGGTCCAGAAGAATCGCCAGCCGTCCTCCGTGTCCCGGTCAAAGGCCGTGGCCAGCAATGGGATCAGGGTGATGGAGAAATACCCCCCGGCCAGCAGATAGTTGATGAAATCCGGGATTACGAAAGAGGCGAAGTAGATGTCCGACTCCAGCCCCGCTCCATGGAAATAGGAGATGATCTTGTCCCGGGCCAGGCCCATGAACCGGGACAACAGGATGCTCATGGCCATCACGGCCGCTGCTATGCCCATCTGCTGGCTGCTGCGCAGAAACTTCATGAAGCTCCTTGGAAGACTTATAGGAGATGATTGCCGGGGGAGGAATTTTTAAAAAAAAGTTCCTCCCCCGGTCCCCCTCTTTAAAAAAATTTAATAGTAAACGTCTTTGGATGGGGGGCCGGGGGGAGAACCACTTCCAAGAGGTTTCCCCCGGGAACTTCCTATATTCCCTCCGGCTTGGCAAGGCAATGACAAGGCGCTGGCCTTGGACGCGCGCTCCTGGTAGAAGGGGCGGCATGCTGATTGGCCAACGCCCCCGTCTCGTGGTCCTGGGGCTGGACGGATTGCCGGTCTCCCTGGCCCGCCGCCTGTGTGACGAACATCCTGGAATGTTTCCGCATTGTACCCGCCTCGTACAGGGGGCGCGTCCCGTGCGCGCGGAACTGCCCGAGCTTTCACCCGTGAACTGGACCTCGTTCTATACCGCCGCCCCTCCGGAGAAACACGGGGTGTACGGTTTCACGCGCCTGGATCCCCAGAGCTACGCGCTGTCCATTGCGGACTCCACCTGGGTACGCTGTCCCACGATTTTCGACCGTCTTGGGAAGCGGGGAGTGGTGAGCAAGGTCATCAACCTGCCCAACACCTACCCGGCGCATCCCTTGAAGGGAATGCTGGTGGCCGGGTTCGTGGCGCCCGAGCTTTCCCGGGCAGTGTACCCCCCCTTCCTGCAAGGGCCGCTCAACGGCGCGGGCTACCGGCTGGAGGCGGACACCGAAAGGGGGCGCAGAAACCCGGACTTGCTTCTGGCCGAGCTGCGTGCCGCCCTGGATGGGCGGCAACGCGCCCTGGATCTGTTCTGGCCCGATCTGGCCTGGGATCTGTTCGTACTGGTGCTCACCGAGACCGACCGGCTGTTCCATTTTCTGTTCCCGAGCCTGACCTCGCCGGACGATCCCTTGCACATGCCCTGCCTGGAACTGCTGCGGCACTGGGACGGCTGCACCGGCGCGCTGCTGCGGCGCTTTGACCTGCTGCCCGAGCCCAAGCGATTGCTGGTGCTGGCTGATCACGGCTTCACCGAACTGATTACCGAGGTGGACATCAACGCCTGGCTACGGCAACAGGGATTGCTGCGGCTGCAAGGGGGCGTGAGCCGCGATGAGCTGGACCTCTCCGCCATGCTCCCCGAGACCCGCGCTTTTGCCTTGGATCCGGGGCGTGTGTATGTTCATGACCAGCGTTTCACAAGGGGGCGGGTGGGTATGACGGAGCGCGCACCCCTGCTGCGGGAGATGAGTCAGGGGCTCCTGGACCTGCGCCACCATGGAACGCCTGTCATGCGGGCCGTGCACCTGGGCGCGGAGCTGTACCCCGGCGCGCCAATCGACGCGGATTTGCCGGACCTGGTCTGTGAGGCCAACCCGGGGTTCGATCTCAAGGCCAAGACCGACCGCCAGGATATTTTCGGATTCTACGGCCGCAGGGGCACCCACACCGTGGAGGACGCCTTTTTCTTCGATACACGGGGCGCCACGCCGGAACGCGTCCACGAAGTCGGCCGTCTGGTGCTGGAGCACTTTGAATGAGTGGAAGCATTTCAGGATATGCCGGGGGGAACCTTATTAAAGGTTTTCCCCTCGCAAAAAGCCTCTATAAAACAAGATGAACTTATGCCCATAGACTACGAAAAAGAACTCAATCCGGCGCAGTTGCAGGCCGTGATGCACATGGACTCGCCGTTGCTGGTCATCGCCGGTGCGGGGAGCGGCAAGACCAGAACCATCGTCTATCGCTTGGCGCATTTGGTGGAGCGGGGCGTGCCCCCTTGGGCCATCCTGCTGCTGACCTTCACGCGCAAGGCCTCGCAGGAGATGCTGCAGCGCGCCTCCCGCCTGCTGGGCGAGGAGGGCGCCTCCGACCTTGGCGACGTGAAGGGCGGAACCTTCCACTCCTTTGCCTACCGGGCCCTGCGACGTACACCGCCTCCAGGGTATGCCAACGATTTCACCATTATGGACCGCCCCGATGCCGAAGCGGCCATCAGGGAGCTCAAGGCCGAGCTGGGATTGGGCAAGGGCGATCGCTCCTATCCCAAGACCGGCACAGTGGTGGATATCCTGAGCAAGTCGCGGAACAAGGAACTCGGCATCAGCGATGTCATGGCCCGCGAGAGCTTTCATCTGGCCGGTTATGCCGAGGATTTCGACAAGTTCGCCAAGGCCTATGCCGCGTTCAAGCAAAAGCACAACCTTCTGGACTACGACGACCTGCTGTTCCAGTTCGAGGCCCTGCTGCTGGAGCGCGAGGACGTACGCGAATCATACCGCCGCACCTTCCAGCACATCATGATCGACGAGTACCAGGACACCAACCTGGTGCAGGCGCGGTTGGTGAAGCTGCTGGAACCCCTGGAGGGGCGCGTCATGGCCGTGGGCGACGATGCCCAGTCCATCTACGCATTTCGCGGCGCCAACGTCCGCAACATCCTGGAATTTCCAGAGACCTTTCCCGGCACCCGCATCGTCAAGTTGGAGCAGAACTACCGATCCCGCCAGAATATCCTGAATCTGACCAACCGGATCCTGGACAACGCCCTGGCCCACTATGAAAAGGAGCTGTTCACCGAACGCGGCGAAGGCTCCAGGCCGGAGCTGCTGCGCCCCTTGTCCGATCGTACCCAGGCCACCGTGGTGGTGGATAAGATCCTGGAGATGCTGCGGCAATACCCCCCCAGCGAGGTGGCGGTGCTGTTCCGCGCCGGGTATCAGTCCTTCCATCTGGAGACCCAGCTGGCCCGCCTGGGCTTGGCCTTTCAGAAGTTCGGGGGCATGCGGTTCTCCGAGGCGGCCCACGTCAAGGACGTGCTCGGGTACCTGCGCTGCGTGCGCAACCCCGGCGATCGCCTGGCCTGGCAGCGCATTGCCGGACACGTCAAAGGCGTGGGGCAGAAGACCGCCATCAAGGTGCACGACGCCCTGCTCAGTGGCGACCGCGCGCGTCTGGAAAGCGTGCTGAAGCGGAACAGCGGGCTCAGGACCGTGCTGGACAAGCTCCACGAATGGCGCGAGGCCACCGGAACCCCCGCCGCACTGGTGGAGCGCGTGTTCGACTTCTACAAGCCCATCCTGCAGGAAGTGTATCCCGACGACTACCCCAAGCGGGAAAAAGGCATCGAGGAGTTGATCCAGATCGCCGCCACCTATCGCGACCTCGACCAGCTCCTGGCCGACCTCTGCCTCGAGACGCCGGAGCAACGGGAGCGGGAGGACGCCCTCACCCTGTCAACCATCCACCAGGCCAAAGGCCTGGAATGGGGGGCGGTGGTCCTCATCGATCTGGTGGAGGACAGGTTCCCCTCGCGCCACGCAATGAACAGCTCCGAGGACTACGAGGAGGAGCGCAGGCTGCTCTACGTGGCCTGCACCCGGGCCAAGGACTATCTGGCCCTGTCCGCGCCCCGCTCGGTGTTCAAAAGGGGGCAGGAGATGGCGGACATGGCCGCCATCAGCCCGTTCATCCGCGAACTCCCCCCGACCCTGTTCCAAGAGCTGCAGGAAAGCCATTACGGAGGGCGGCCGCAGCCACCCCGCCCGGAACAAAAAACCACGTCACAGGAAAGCACGGGCCCCTCCCCGAAACTTGCCAAAGGCGAACTGCCCTTTTGCAGACACAAGATCTTCGGCAGGGGAAAAATCGTGAGCCAGGTGGCGCCGGACAAATACAGGGTCAACTTCCCGGGCTTCGGTCTCAAGGTCATCCTTGCGGATTACCTGGAGCTGGAGAGTTGAGACAAGAAGAGGGAAGAATGGAAAGGATTGCGCGGGGGAGGCCCCCCTGGCGGGGTTTGGGGCGGAGCCCCAGCCTACTTTGATTTTTACGTGAGTCCGCTTTGACATTATCCTTACCCTCTTGCCAAGGAGCTCCAGGATGGCTTTTCTCAGCCTGTGCGCCATAGTCAAGGACGAGACGCCCTATTTGCATGAATGGGTGCGGCACCACGTGCTGGTGGGGGTGGAGCGGTTCCACATCTACGACAACGAGTCCAGGGTGCCGGTGAGCAAGGTGCTGGCCCCGTGGGTGGAGCAGGGAGTCGTCACTGTAAGGGAGTTTAGCGGCATTGCGATGCAACTGGCCGCGTATCGGGACTGTCTGGATCGCCACGGCCCGGAGACCCACTGGCTCGGATTCGTGGACCTGGACGAATTCCTCTTTCCCCTGGAGCATGAGGACTTGCGGGAGCTGCTGCTGGAGTACGACGACTTTGGCGGCCTGGCCGTGAATTGGTGTGTGTTCGGCTCTTCCGGGCATCTGCGGCGCCCAAAAGGGATGCAGCGTGATCTCTACCAGGAGCGTTTCCCCCTGGAGTACGAGGAAAACTGCCTGGTGAAGTGTCTTGTGCAGCCGCGCAAGGTCAGCGAGGTGACCGGGGTGCACCATTGCCGCTACATTCCGGGCAATTGCTGCGTGAACGAGCGCCGGGAGCCTGTGTTCGGCCCCTTTGCCCCGGTCTCTGTGGAGCGGGTGCGCATCAACCACTATTTCTACCGCTCCCAGCAGGATTTCTGCGCAAAACTCGAGAGGGGGCGCGCGGACCACGAAAAAGGCGTCATGGCCTACCAGATGGAGCGGTTCCACACCCAGAGCCGGGAAGCCCGGGTGCCTGACGATTCGCTAAGCCGGAAGTTCCCTCTGGACCCCGCGGAGCTGACGTCCAGGCCCCCCTTGCGCTGGCCCAGGTTGTCCGCCTTGTTGCGGCTGAAGCGCAAGGACCTCCTGGACAAGCTGGAAAAGGCCCTGGCCAGGGGCGACGCGGCGCGGGCCACTGAATTGGCCAAGGGGGCGGTGATCAAGGACCCCCTGTCAGAGGAGACCTGGCTGCTTCTGGGCACCTGCCTGGCGCGGCGGGAGGATTTTCCCCGGGCCATGGACGCGCTGCAACGCTCCATCAGGATTCGCGAGACCATAGAGGCGTTCTTCCAGATATTTCTGATCCACGTGCGCCGGGACGCCATTGACGAGGCACGGCGCGTGGCTTTGTATCTGCGCTACCGCATGGCCGACACCCCGTTCGTGGAGAATTCCCCCGGGTATCAGGTCATGGCCAGAAGCGTGGAGGCCTATTTGGGGAAGGGATAGGATAGGATAGGATAGGATTGAAAAGAAATGCAGGGGAGAGCCTTTCCGCAGAAAGGTTTCCCCCCGGCAATTCTTCAATAAAACAAGAAGGATTCTTGTCTTTCTTTTAAATGTCGAACAGTTGCTCGAGGTCGTCGCGGGTGAGGGACTTCCAGGCTTCCTGCCCTGGAATGATGGCCTCTGCAACATCGCGTTTACTTTCCTGCAGCTTGAGGATTTTTTCCTCCACCGTGTTCTGGCAGATCATCTTATAGGAAAACACCTGTCGCGTCTGGCCGATTCGGTGGGTACGGTCGGTTGCCTGGCTCTCCACGGCCGGGTTCCACCATGGGTCGTAGTGGATGACGTAGTCCGCGCTGGTCAGGTTCAGACCCGTGCCGCCTGCCTTGAGCGAGATCAGGAAGATGGGGATTTCCGGCGTGTTGTTGAACCGGTCCACCTGGTCGAAGCGATCCTTACTGGAGCCGTCCAGGTAGGCGAAGGGCGTCTCGTTGATCACCAGCCAGGAGCGGATGATGTGCAACATCTGCACGAACTGGGAGAAGACCAGGACCTTGTGCCCCTCTTCGATGATGTCCGTGACCATGTCCTTGAATGCGTCGAACTTGCCCGAGGGCAGGTTGGTGCTCACGCCGGGCATGTCCAGCTTGAGCAGCCTGGGGTGGCAGCAGATCTGACGCAGTTTGAGCAGGGCGTCCAGGATGGACATCTGGGACTTGGCCAGGCCCTTTTGGTCCACGTCCTGCAACACCTGCTCCTTGAGCTTCTTGGCCAGGGCGGCGTAGAGGTCCAGCTGTTCGTCGGCCAGGGCGCAGTAGTAAACGTTCTCTATCTTGGGAGGCAGGTCCTTGGCCACCTCGCTCTTGGTGCGGCGCAGGATGAAGGGTTTGACCCGAGTGCGCAGAAAGTCCAGGGTCTCCTCGTCGCCGTCCTTGATGGGCTTGACGATGCCGCGCTGGAACGAATGCTGGGAGCCCAGGAACCCCGGCATGAGGAACTCGAACAGGGACCAGAGCTCGAACAGGTTGTTCTCGATGGGCGTGCCCGAGAGGCAGATGCGCAGCTTGGAGGCCAGCTTGCGCACGGAGCGGGCCGTGATGGTGTTGGGGTTCTTGATGTTCTGCGCCTCGTCCAGGATGATGGCGTTGAACTCGTGCTTGAGCAGTTCCTCCAGGTCGCGGCGAAGCAGCGCGTAGGTGGTGATGACCAGGTCGGAGTCGTTGATCATCTTGAACATGCCTTCGCGGCGGGTGCCGTAGATGATCAGGATCTTCAGTTCGGGCACGAATTTTTGGGCCTCGCGCTCCCAGTTGGGGAGCACGGAGGTGGGCACCACGATGAGGTTGGGGCTGGTTTTGCCCTTTTCCTTCATATACTGGATGAATGCCAGGGTCTGGATGGTCTTTCCAAGGCCCATCTCGTCGGCCAGGATGCCGCCGAACCCGTACTCGCGCAGGAAGTTCAGGTAGCAGAGCCCCTGCTGCTGATAGGGGCGCAGGGTGGCGTTGAGACCGGCGGGAGTGTGGATACTCCGAATTTCCTTGAAATTGTGGATATTGGTGCGCAGCTTGTTCCAGAAGGAGTCGGTTGTGGCCTCGGGCAGGTCTTCGAGAATCTTGTCCAACACCGGCGCCTCGAACTGCTTGAACTGCTTCTGGGGCGGCTTGTCCGGGTCATAGCCCAGGGCCTTGAGCTTGTGGCTCATGCGCTTGAGCCAGCTCTCCGGCAGGCTGGTGTATGAGCCGTCCTTGAGCTGCACGTAGCGTTTCTTCTGGGTCCAGGCCTTCCAGATCTTTTCGATGGGCACGCTCTGGTCGTCGTACTCCACCATCACGTCCAGGTTGAACCACTTGTCCTCTTCCTTGCTCTCCACCTTGGCCACGATGACCGGGTTGGACAGGCGGACCTTGTAGCGTGTGAGGGCCTTCTCCCCGTAGATGCGGTAGGACTCCACCAGCTTTGAGTAGGAGTCCAGCAGGAAGGCGATGGCCTCCTCGGGCTCGAGGAACCAGAGGGCGTTGTTCCTGGGCTGGAAGTTCATGTCCAGCAGTTCCTGGGTGAGTCTGGCCTCGGCCTCCTGGTCGCGCATGATCAGGAAGCCGTGTCCCTGGTATTGGTAGCTGCCGGTCTGGAAGTCCGGATTCGGTCCGGGCAGGGTGATCTCGCCGTGCTCGGTGTCGTAGACGTTCTGGATTTGCAGGGTCAGCAGGCTGCCTTCCTCGTCCAGGAAGAGCTTGGGGTTGTACTTCGCAGGCACGAAGATGGGCTTCATGTGCTCCAGGAATTCCTCCTGGTCGTGCAGGTCGGAAGCGGGCAGGCGGGTCCAGACCCTGTCCAGGAACTCCGCGATGTCGTTGTTCGGAATCATGGGGGGGTGCTGGACCAGCTCCTGGATCAGGGACGGAGCCAGGCCGGTCTGCACGGGGTAGAAGCCCTTGTTCCAGCATATCCACAGAGGCAGCTGGCCGAAAAAGTAGGCTTCCTGCTCCAGGATGGAGAAGGGGGGCTTGCCTTCGCGCCCCAGCATGACGTCGAAGCTTAGGCCGTCGTCGGAGATCTTGGGCTTGAGCATCAGCCGCATGGTCTTCTCCTCCACGCGGCAGGGGTTGTCCGAATCGCGCCAGAAGCGGTAGTATTCGTCCTTGATGCAGCGGAAGAACCATGTCAGCAGACCATCCGGGATCTCCACCCGGTGGCCCTCATAGCCGATGTATTGTTCGATCTGCCGGGCCACCATGGGCAACTGCGGCGAGAGCTCGCTCCAGTCGGGGTTGCGGATGATCTGCTCCAGGGTGACCTGGTTCTGTACCGTGGAGAGGCCGGACTTGTTCTGTCTTGCGCGGAAAAATGCGACCTGGAGCCTGTCCGGCTCCGGATGGAAGCGGAAGACCAGATAGTGACGCCCCGGTTCGGGTTCCGGCTCGGTGGAGAAAAAACCGCGAAAGGTCTGCCGCCACTCGGTGCGGGGCAGCTGGCTCTCCTGCTGGGGGCCGGATTCCAGCGAGGAGAGGAACTTGAGTGCGGTGGCGACGACATGCCTGCACACCCCGGAGAAATAGTCGGGGCAATTGCAGTTGTACGTGACATTCCCGTCCTGGAGGCTCACGGACAACTCGGGGGAGTACACCTGAAAGTCCTCTCCCTGAATGTTGCCCTCTATGTCCCAGATTCGTTCACCCTTTTTCAGGCTGAGCTTCTGTACGCCCCCATTGCTGACGATGTATTGGGAGCCGTCTAGAATATATTCCGGAACAGAGTCGTTTACGAACTCCTGGAGCAGGGTTTTGACCCGGATCTCCTCGTTTTGTTCCATTGGACCAGTCTCGCTCCTTGAATCAAAGAATACTAAGGCTTCGAATGCCGCGCAAAGCCACCAGGCCCCCAAGGTGGAACATAGCGCAGCTGAACATACTAGCTAATTACTGTCTCCTTATCAAGAGAGGCTTGGCTTTTTGCGCACTCTGTTTCATACTCCGGGCTAATTGCCAACCTGCGCCATAGTCACATACAATACTTGAAATTTAAAAATTAGCAACCATCAAGGAATGTTTATGCGCAAAGTATTCTCCCTGGTCATCCTGGTTCTGGCCCTGCTGTGCCTCAGTGGCTGCGGCTCCGACGAAAAGCCCGCGAAAAGCGTTTCCGCGCATGAGCAGGCCGAACCATTGCCCGGAGAAGATCAACTTGTCCCGGAAGCTGGCGGTCGCATGATCACCGGCACAATCGGCGAGCCCTCGAACCTGATCCCGCCCCTCGCCTCTGACGGCGCGTCCCATGAGGTGGCTCAGTACCTTTACACCACCGTGCTGAAGTACGACAAGGACCTGAATATCGTCACCGAGGCCGCCGAGAGCTACGAGGTGCTGGAGGACGGCAAACTCCTGCGCTTCACCCTGAAGAAGGGCATCCTCTGGGACGACGGTGTGGAGCTGACCACGGACGACGTGAAGTTCACCTACGAGATGATGATCGACCCAGAGACGCCCACTGCCTATGCCGAGGACTACAAGCAGATCAGGGAGTTCAAGGCCCTGGACCGCTACACCTTCGAGGTCAGGTACGACAGGCCGTTTTCCCGCTCCCTGATCACCTGGATGCACGATATCCTGCCCAAGCATGCCTTGGAGGGGCAGAACCTGCTGGATACGCCCCTGAGCCGCAACCCCCTGAGCGCCGGCCCCTATCGGCTCAAGGAGTGGGTTCCCGGAGAGCGTCTGGTGCTCGAGGCGCGTGACGACTATTTCGACGGCCGTCCATATATAGATCAGGTTGTCTACAGGATCATCCCGGATCTGGCCACCATGTTCATGGAGGTAAAGGCCGGCAATCTGGACACCATGGGCCTGACCCCGCAGCAGTACCTGTATCAGACCAAGGGCCCCATGTGGGATGAGAACTACCACAAGTTCAAGTACCTGGCGTTTTCCTACACCTACCTCGGCTACAACCTGAAAAACCCCATGTTCTCCGACGTGCGGGTTCGCCAGGCCTTTGCCCACGCCATCGACAAGGAGGAGATCGTCAAGGGTGTGCTCCTGGGCCTCGGAATGCCCACCATCGGCCCCTTTAAGCCCGGAACCTGGGTTTACAACGACGGCATCAAGGATTACGAGTTCAACCCTCAGATGGCCAAGGAAATGCTGGCCCAGGCCGGGTGGAAGGACACGGACAATGACGGACTCCTGGACAAGAATGGCCAACCCTTTGCCTTCACCATCCTGACCAACCAGGGCAACGACCTGCGCATCAAGAGCGCTACCATCATCCAGAACCGGCTCAAGGACATCGGCGTCAAGGTGGATATCCGCACAGTGGAGTGGGCCGCGTTCCTCAAGGAGTTCATCGACAAGGGGAAGTTCGAGGCCGTGATCCTTGGCTGGAATATACTGCAGGACCCGGACATCTACGATGTGTGGCATTCCTCCAAAGCTGTGGCCGGAGGACTGAATCTGGTGTACTACAAGAACCCCGAAGTGGACCAACTGCTGGAGGACGGGCGCAGCACCATGGACCGCAAGGACCGCAAGCGCATATATGACAAGCTGCAGGAGATCCTGCACAGGGATCAGCCCTATTGTTTTCTCAACGTGCCCTACGCACTGCCCATCGTGCAGGCCCGGTTCCAAGGCATCGAGCCGGCGCCCAGCGGCATAATGCACAACTTCACCAAGTGGTGGGTGCCGAAATCCATGCAACGCTACAGTGCGGAGCAGCAGCAATAAATGATCAGAATCAATGAAATCCTGGACAAGATCCAGGGCTATATGCCTGAACCGGGCCAAGCGCTCATCCAGAAGGCCTACGTCTTCTCGGCGTCCGCCCATGCCGGCCAGACCAGACGCTCCGGAGAGCCCTACCTCTCTCATCCATTGGAGGTGGCCAACATCCTCGCCGAGATGCGCATGGACGAATCCGTCATCACGGCCGGGCTGTTGCACGACACGGTGGAGGACACCAAGGCCACCATCGAGGAACTGGATTCGCTCTTTGGCGAGGAAGTCGCCGACATCGTGGACGGCGTCACCAAGATCAGCCAGATAACCTTCGACACCAAGGAGCAGGCTCAGGCCGAGAACATCCGCAAGATGATCCTGGCCATGGCCGAGGACATCCGCGTGCTCATCGTCAAGCTGGCAGACCGCCTGCACAACATGCGCACGCTGGAGCACATGCCCGAGTTCAAGCAGCGGCTCATCGGCCAGGAGACCCTGGACATCTACTCCCCCCTGGCCAACAGGCTCGGCCTGCACCGCATCAAGGTGGAGCTCGAGGATCTTGGCCTGAAGTACACCAAGCCCGACGTGTTCAACCAGATTCAGGGCGGCGTGAAACGCCGCCAGAGCATGGGCAGGGACTACATCGACAGGGTGGTCTCCATCATGGAGGAGATGCTCCGGGAGAACAGCATCAAGGGGCGAGTGCAGGGGCGCGTCAAGCACCTGTACAGCATCTACCACAAGATGCTGGCCCAGAACCTGGCCCTGGACGAGGTGCACGATGTCATCGCTTTCCGGGTGATCCTGAACAGCATCAAGGACTGCTACGCAATGCTCGGGCTGGTGCACGCGGCCTGGAAGCCCGTACCGGGGCGGTTCAAGGACTACATCTCCATGCCCAAGGCCAACATGTACCAGAGTCTGCACACCACGGTCATCGGCCCCGAAGGGGAGCGCATCGAGATCCAGATCCGTACCGAGGAGATGCACCGCATGGCCCAGTACGGCGTGGCATCGCACTGGCTGTACAAGGACGGCGGCAAGGTCAAGGGCCGCGACGTGGGGCAGTTCTCCTGGCTGCGGCAGATCCTGGACTGGCAGAAGATGGAGTCGGATTCGCGGGAGTTCCTGCGCTCCCTGCGCTTCGAGCTTTTCAAGGACGAGGTCTACGTGTTCACCCCCGCGGGGCAGGTCAAGGAGTTGCCCGAGGGCGCCACGCCCGTGGACTTCGCCTACACCATCCACACAGAGGTGGGGAACCGCTGCGCCGGGGCCAAGGTCAACGGCAAGCTCGTGCCCCTGAGCTCCCCCCTGTCCAACGGCGACACGGTGGAAATCATCACCGACGCCAACCGCAACCCCAGCCGGGACTGGCTCAAGTTCGTCAAGACCGCCAAGGCCCGCACCCGGATCAACCATTATATCCGCACCGAGGAGCGCGCCCGCAGCATTGCCCTTGCAAAGGAGATGCTGGAAAAAGAGGGGCGCAAGCTCGGCATCAACGTGACCAAGGCCCTGAAGGAGCATAAGTTCGACGAGGTGGCCCGGGACTTCTCCTTCAGGAGCGTGGATGACCTGCTCTCCTCCGTGGGCTACGCCCGCCTCACCCCGCAGAAGATCCTGCGGCGCCTGTTGCCGCAAAAGGAGCCCGAGCCGGAAAGGACCGAGACCCAGGAGACCAGGGAAGAGGCACAGCGCAAGAGCGACGGTGTCAGGATCTCCGGCGTGGACAACGTGCTGGTGCGCTACGCCAAATGCTGCAACCCCCTTCCGGGCGACCCCATCGTGGGCTACATCAGCAGGGGGCGCGGCGTCACCATCCACACCATGGACTGCCCCAATGTGCAGGGCATGGAGCCGGAGCGGCTGCTCTCGGTGTTCTGGGAGGGGGAGCAGGACAAGCTCCTGCCCGCAAAGATTATCATCAAGGCCAAGAACGAGGCCGGCGTGCTCGCGGAAATCAGCGGCCTGCTCGCCGAGGAAAAGGTCAATATCGACTCCGGCAATTTCCACTCCACCGTGGACGGCTTCACCGAGATCAATTTCACCGTGCAGGTGCGGGACGCCGCGCTGCTTTACAGGACCCTGGAGAAGCTCAACAGCCTCAAACTGGTGGTGGAGGCCTCGCGCTCAACCTCGGCAATCCATTGACCCCTTCTGGAAACCTTCGCATGTGGCAGTGGGAAAAGGCGCAGCGCCGACTCTCTTGGGCATTGGCCCCCTTTGGCCGGGTGTACGGCGCCATCATGGCCGGACGGCGCAAGTCCTACGCCCTGGGGCGGCGCCCCGCCGCAATGCCCCACGCCCCTTGCGTGTGCGTGGGCAACATCGCCATGGGGGGGAGCGGCAAGACCCCCCTTGTGTCCTGGCTCATGGAATGGGGTGTGGAGCATGAACTCCGCCCCTGTGTCCTGACCCGCGGCTATGGTGGCCGCCCCCCGCGCTTGCCATTCATGGTCACACCGTCCTCCTCATGGCAAGAGAGCGGCGACGAGCCCCTGATGCTTGCCAGGCGCTTTTCCGAGCATGCCCACATTCTGGTGGACCCGGACCGCTCCCGGGCCGTGGAGTTCGCCAGGAAACACCTGGCCGCCAAGATGTTCATCATGGACGATGGATTGCAGCATTTGCGGCTGCATCGTCATATCGACCTCATCGTGCTGCGGTTGGCCGATTTCACCACCCATTGGGGGCGGGTGCTGCCTTCCGGCCCCTGGCGGGAAGGCCCGGAAGCCCTGCGTGCCGGGGCGGCCTACCTGGTCAAGGCCGAACCCGAGAACTTTCTGGAGCACACCCCGGTTATTCGTCAGCGCATGGAGCGGTTCAAACGCCCCGTGTTCAGTTACTCTCTTCAGCCGCAAGGCCTGTATAGCGTCCAGGACAACAGTCCCCTTATCTCCATGCCTGAATCCTCCTATGTATTCATGAGCGGCCTCGGGGACAATCAGCAGGCCTTGGCCACTGTGGAGCGGTACATGCAACGCCCCTCAGTGGAGGCGCTGCGCTTCAGGGACCACCAGGCCTATACAACCAGCGACCTGGAATTGGTGAACCGCGTGCGGGAGCATCATAACGCCGGGATGGTCATCTGTACGGAAAAGGATGCCGTGAAACTGAGCCGTAGCGCCCCCTCATGGCTGTACTGCCTGCGCGTGACCCTGGATTTTGGTCCCAGCCTGTTCGCTGACTCCACCTTTCCAGAGTGGTGGGAGAATCGCTGGAAATACCAGCCCCATGTGCCGGGAAGATGAGGGAAAAAGAGAAGAATTGAGGAAAAGGAATGAAAAGAATGCCGGGGGAAAACTTTTTTAAAAAGTTTTTCCCTCGGAGCCCTTTTTCCAAAATTTTGACAGGGTTGGGCTAAGGGGAGAATGTTTTTGGAAGTGCTGCGGAATTGTTCTCTTGCAAGGCGCAAGGAAAAGGCAAGGCCGAGGTGTATTTTTAATACACAAGGCCTTGCCTTTTTTTACAGCAACAAAGCCAGCGGGCGATTATGCAGTGCTTCCCTAGTGGCAGTCGCAATGCTTCGTCGAACAGCATGAACTGCTTCCACTATGCTTGTGGCGCCACTCCATCCATGTGGCGCGGGCGATGAGCGCGAGCAACAGCGCGGCGGCCAATATTCCCCAGATCCCGAGTTGTTCCACGGCGTCGCCTGCCATCCAGTGGGCGGTGCTCAGCCCCAGAGTGTGGTAGAGCCAGTCGGTGGCGTATCCCAGAGCCAGTGCGCTGATGGCGATGCCTCCAACGTAGATGATGGCGGCACGGCGTCCCAGAAGCTTTGCCACCACGGTGATGGTGGCGGCGTTGGTGGCCGGCCCGGCCAGCAGCAATACCAGTGCGGCGCCCGGCGACATGCCCTTGAGCACGAAGGCGGCGGCCAGAGGCGTGCTGGCGGTGGCGCAGATGTACAAAGGCACCGCCACAACCAGGGCCGCGAACATGCCCCAGTGCCCTCCAAGCCAGGACTCCAGGGCACCCGCGGGCACCAGTGCCGTAATGATTCCGGCCAGGAGCACGCCCAGCAGGAACCAGATCCCGATATGCCCGATGGCCTCACCAAAACCATAGGTCAGCCCTGCCTTGAGGCGCGTACCAAGGCTTTGTCTTTCTTGGGGCGCGGCATGACAGGAGCACTTCGCGTCATTGCACGGAGTGGGGGCGTTGTCAGCGAATTTCGTATTGAAATCTTGAAGAATGTGCCGTTCCTTCTTGTCAAAGCGATCCACGCCAAGGCCGGTGAGCACTGCGGTCAGTACAGCGGCAATGGGGCGCAGTACGGTCATGAAGGGGTCGAGCAGGGCGTAGGTCACGGCGATGGAATCCACGCCGGTCTCCGGCGTTGCCACCAGAAAGGCCGTGGTTGCTCCCTTGCCCGCGCCCTGATCCCTGATGCCCGCAGCGGCAGGGAGCACGCTGCAGCTGCACAAGGGTAGGGGCGCGCCCACCACGGCGGCCTTGATTACGCTGACCACCCCTTTTGCGCCTTTGTCGGCGCCCAGGTGCTTCACCACCAGTGAGGTGGGTACAAAGGCCTTGAGCAGCCCGGCGGCCAGAAATCCGAACAGCATGAACGGCGAGGACTCCACAAGAATATGCCATGATTCCAAGAGGATGTTCTGCAGTATATCGAGGACCATGTGATCTCCTTACTGAATGACGTTTGAACATATGAACAGTTATTCATATATAAGGAGAAAACAGGGGTGTCAAGGCAAGGAGGTTTCAGACGGGTCTGCTTTTGTTGGGGGTCTCAAAATATCCGGTTTTAACTTTATAATTGGAAAGCAATTGCTATATTAAAGAAAATTTATGTATGAAATATGGAATTGATGTATAATTATTGATATGAGATAATATTATGAGTATATGTAAATAATTTTACAAAATTATAGTCACGGGGGCTCAAATGATTTGCGAAGATTTTATTTCAGAAATTTTTAAAGACCGTGAATCGTACATAAAATCTATTATCCCTCATGTGGAATCAGTCTCGCGAAATATCAAATGCAAAAAGAGGAAAAACGGCATTAGCTTTAG
This sequence comes from Desulfovibrionaceae bacterium, assembly GCA_963674665.2. Taxonomy (GTDB): domain Bacteria; phylum Desulfobacterota; class Desulfovibrionia; order Desulfovibrionales; family Desulfovibrionaceae. Next base: position 1,000,532 of record CAXXPL010000009.1, read on the forward strand.
TTATGAAGGAAAGTGGTTTTTTACCATTTGGAGATCCTTAAGATTTGATTTGTCATTAAATGTTATGAACAATTATGATGATGGTTATGTCAATCGAATTGACAGTGCGAATGAATTGAAAGGACCGACGGATAGAAAAAAAGGGAGCGCTCATACACATACAATACATGGAGAAGATGTGCAAAAGCTAATTGATGATAATGATTTTGATTTTTGTAAATATATAAGAATGTCATACGAGCATGAATGTGGTAAGATTCTTTCTGCCTAAATAATGCAGTGCATGACATGTATAAAGTGTATATATTGATATTTGTAACACCTATCTAGAGCAGGAAGTTATTCAATAAATGCTCGAGAAGATTATTGGGCGAAAAAGCATGTAGTATGCCAGAAGTACTAATTTAAATATATTAAAAATAGCTGTCTTGTTTGTGAAATGTGGATTTATCAACAAGCTAAAATATACAGATCGATAGAGTTGAAGAGCCGATGTTTCTCAATAGAGGAGCCTACTCGTGCCGCACGTGTTCCAGACCCTGTTTGAACAGGGCGGAGACGTGCTGGTCATCAAGGGAGTAGAACACGTTTTTGCCGTCGCGGCGAAAGCGGACGAGATGCGCCCCCCTGAGGAGGCGGAGCTGGTGGGAGACCGCAGACTGGCTCATGTCCAGCAGTGCGGCGAGATCGCAGACGCAGAGCTCCTCTGTCTGCAGTGCGGCCAGGATGCGCACGCGGGTGTTGTCGGCCAGGGACTTGAACAGCTCGGACAGGGCGGCGAGGTCCTCATCCCGGGGCATGGCCTCGCGGGCGCGCTTGATGGGGCCGGCGTGGGGCTCGTTGGTGTCGCAGCAATCGCGAATCGAATCCTTGTCCATGGTCTCTCCCTTTTACCAATTGTATGGGAGAGGCAGCGCGCGCTGTCAAGTGCCGGCTATTCCCGTGTGAAGACATGCATCACCCCGAGGATGAGCAGGGAGGTCACGCCCAGGAGGATGGCCAGGACCAGAGCGCGCTGGAATTCGCCAGTGAACACGGCGTTGTAGATCTCCAGGGAGATGGTGTTGGTGCGGCCCACGATGTTGCCCCCGAGCATGAGGGTGATGCCCACTTCGCCCAGGGTGCGGGCCAGGGCCATGAACAGCCCGGCTATGGCGCTTTTCTTGATGGAAGGCAGGGTCACGCGCAGGAAAGTGGTTGTGCGGGATTTGCCCAGTACGGCCGAGACCTCCATGAGCCGGAGGGTCTCGCCACGTATGGCCGCCTGCACGGTCTTCACCACCAGGGGCAGCCCGGCCACGAACGCGGCCAAGAGTACACCCCAAAAGCTGAAGATGAGTTCCAAGCCGGTGAGCGCCTTGAGTGGCTTGCCCAGCACTCCTTCCCGCCCCAGCAGGAGAAGTAGAAGGAAACCCGTGGCAATTGGCGGGAAGATCAGGGGCAGGGTGATGATGAAATCCAGGGCAACTATCAGAGGGGAGCGCCAACGCCCCACAACGTAGCCAAGGCCGATGCCGAATACCGCGAACAGTGGGAGGGTGGACGCGACCACCTTTGCCGAGAGAATCATGGGCTCGAGAATGGCCGCGTCTGTGATCATGGAGAACATTTGAAATTGACTGGTAAAGTTTGGGAAGGGGGAGCGCGAGGGGGAGAACCATTTCTCAAATGGTTTCCCCTTCGTACATCCGTTTCTTCCAGTCCTACAGTCTCTACAAACCGTGCTTCCTGGCGATTTCCTTGGCCTTGGCGCCTTTCAGGAATTCCGCGAACCTTGCCAGGGTAGGGGCGTTGGGCGCGGTTTTCAGGAACGCGGCGGTGATGATGATGGGCGAGTACAGGGACTCGTCCACGGGCAGCACCGGACCGATCTTGTCCTTGATGCCGATGGCGTCGGTGAGGTTGATGAAGCCGACGTCAACCTCCTTGCTCAACACGTAGGAGGAAACCTGGGGCACGGTGGCCACCACCAGGACCTTGTCCTTGACCTTTTCGGCCAGGCCCGCGTTTTTCAGGTACTCTGTGGCGGCCTTGCCGTAGATGGCTTTTTTCGGGTCGGGCATGGCCACGCGGGTGATGCTGTCCAGAGTGATTTCCTCGGGTTTATTGATGTCCACGCCCTTGGCCAGCGCAGCCACCAGCTTGCCGCGCCCCACTTCGTTCATGGCCGTGAAGTCGATGCCGGACTTATTCAGGAAGCGCTTGGCGCCGATGATGCAGTCCACCAGCCCGCTGTTCTTGGCCTGGGCGATTGTCTGCCCCATGTTGCCGTAAATCCGTTCCACAGTTATGCCGCTTTCCGCGGTAAAGGCTTCGGCAAGGTCGTTGACCATTTTCTTGTAGCCGGCGCCAGCGGCCACGGTGATGGAGTCCGCCAGGGCAGGGGCGGGCAGGGCGCACATGGTGAGAATGAGTAATAGTGTCAGAATTTTACGCATAGACGGCGCTCCTTTGAGGGATGGAGTTGGAATTGTCGGATGCATTCTGTCGGCCTGCAGCGAGCTCCTGCTCCCCGCGCAACAGGTCCAGCTGGCGGCGCAGCCAGTCAGGAGCCTCAACGCCTTTTTGCAGGGCAATGATCCGGTCGCCCAGGAACAGGGCCTCGTTGAGATCGTGTGTGACGTGCACCATGCACAGGGGGGTGTCCTCCTGCACCTGACGCAGCACGCGGCGGAGCCCGAGGCGTGTTTCCAGGTCCAGGGCGGAGAACGGCTCGTCCAGGAGCAGGAGTTCAGGCCCCCGGGCAAGTGCCTGGCACAAGGCGCCGCGCTGGCGCTCCCCGCCGGAGATGTGTCGCGGCATCTTTGCGCGCAGGTGCGAGATGCCGAAGGTATGCAGCAGGTTCTCCACCATCTCCATGCTCCGCGCGGCATAGCGGACGTTCTTCAGCAGGGACATGTGAGGGAACAGGCTGTAGTCCTGGAACACCAGCCCCACGGAGCGGCGCTGCGGTGGGAGGCGCAGGCCTTGGCCGCTGTGCAGCCAAGCGGAGGGGCCCATGCGGATTTCACCGTTGTCGGGTCTGTCCAGCCCGGCCAGGAGGCGCAGCAGGGTTGTCTTGCCCGAGCCCGAGGGCCCCACGATGCATAGGGTCTCGCCCTTGCGACAGCTCAGCTCCACGTCCAGGGTGAAGTGGTCCAGGCGCTTTTGCAGCCTGGCGTGCAGGGTCATTTTGTTTCTCCGGTAGCGTGCAGAAGCCCGGCCAGGGTTGCGGGATCGTTGACCATGGGGAAGTGACCGGTTTCCATATCCTTGATTTCCCAGCCGAGCTCCCTGGCCGTGTCCCGCATGCGCTGGATAAAGGGGCTGGGTGTCTTCTTGCAATGGATGAACAACGCGGGGCAGGAGACGTTCAGGGCATCGGGGCAGGGAGTGGTGAATGCTGCGTGGGGGAACTCTGTGAGCCTGGAGAAGAACCACTCGTCCTTGTCCTCCTGCACACCAAAGGCGGGGCGCGGCCAGGGCTTGACCATGTCCTCGCCGATGCGGTGGCTTTGCAGCATGCCCTTGAAGCCCTCGCCGGCGATGCTCAGGAACGATCCACCTTTTTCCGGCAGCAGACAATCCACGAACACGGCCTTGCTAAAGACTTCGGGGTGACGCGCCAGCAGGGGGCCGCAGATAAGTCCGGAAAAGCTGTGCCCCACCAGGATGCAGTCCGTGAGGTCTTCCAGGCGGATATACTCCTCCAGGTCCCGGATGTAGGTGTTTAGATCCGTTCCGGAAGGCCGGGCATGGAAATGATGCCCACAGCCCGTGAGAGTGGGGGTGTGGGCCCAGTGTCCTTGCGCGGCGAGATGCCGCGCCACCTCGTGCCATATCCAGCCGCCCTGAAATGCGCCGTGAACAAAAAGATATGTGGCCATTGTGGGACTCCTGAAGGGATTGTCATGGGTTCATTGTCTGAGTATGGACAATGTCATGATGTTGTTTTGTGCTGATGATGACAAAATGTACGCAATTGCCAGTCCTTGTGTGAAGAGGGCATGGCATTGTGGAAATCATACGTGTAAAGTATGTATCGCAATGTCGCTGTTGCGTGAAAAGTCACGAAAAAAGACAGACCAGTGACAATGAAATACAATTAGATAATAGATAGCACTCGGTAAAAATAAAATGCAAGTTTTTGCACAAGAGTCACGTATGGAGAGTAATTCGTGACAGAATTTCGGCGGGAAAAATAGGGGGCCTTGCGGCCCCCTTTATCTGTTCAGGCAGGTGTTGTGGTAGTTCAGGGTCCCTTGGGTGCGTACTTGAGGGCGTCGCGCATGGCGCTCTCTGCATCTCCGGTGGCCGGCACCTCGGTGTAATAGATCATGTTCGCGGCAATGCCGCTGTCGTCTATGTGTTTACCGAGCTTGGCCAGGGGGGGGACATTGCGCTGCAACAGGGGCGCCAGCCAGAACATCCAGAGCAGAAGCAGCCCCACTGCCAGGGCGAGGCGCAGCAATCCCTTGAGTCTGCTTGGGGTGCCGCGTTTGCCGTGTCCCGTGTCCGGGATTTCCATTTCCATTGTCGCCGCCCGCATGATCCGCTCCTCGTTAGATATTGGCCGTGATGTCCGGGAAGACAACATAGAACATGATGTAGGCCATGAGCAGAGTCAGGCAGAGGTTGAAGCTCTGGCCGCACACATACAGGATCAAAGGCTTTCCTCCCTTGAAGTAGTGTCCCAGCTCACGGAAGTTGGTGGCCAGGCCGATGGAGGCGAAGGCCATGCAGAAGGCCCAGCCGCGTACCAGGCGGGAGAATCCGCGCAGCACGCCGTGGTCCACCATGGCGTTGCCCACGTCCGGGCCGACCGAGCCGAAGAGCAGGGAGAAGAAGATGGAGGCGGCCAGGAATCCCAGCACGAACTTGGGAAAGCGGTGCCAGATCTCCCAGGGGCTGACAGTCTCGCCCGGTATGCAGTCCACTTTGTAGCACCAGTAGATCGCAACACAGAACGCGGTGACGCCGATGAGCACGTTCTGGATCATTTTGATGGTGGCGGCCACGTACAGGGCCTTTTCGCTGAGGAACGCGCCGGCCGCGGCCACGGCGCCTGTGGAATCGATGGTGCCGCCCATCCAGGCGCCGCCCAGGATGTGGGGCATGCCCACCGCATTGATGACCAGGGGCATGACCACCATCATGATGGCGGTGAACACCAGGGACAATCCCACCGAGAGGGTCAGTTCCTCCTTCTTGGCGCGGCAGGCCGCGGCGGTGGCGATGGCGGCCGACACGCCGCACACGCTCATGTCCGCCGAGATGACGATGTTCAGGGTCTTGGAGGGCATCTTCACCACTTTCTGGCCGAAGATGTAGGTGCTGATGAGCACGATGGGCGTCACCACCCAGGCCACGAAGATGCCGGGAATGCCGATGGCCACGATCTTGTTGAAGAGCACTTCCGCGCCCAGCAAAACGAGGCCCGTCTTGATGTAGTATTCGGTCTGCACAGCCGGGAGCACCCACTTCGGCGTGCCCACGGTGTTGCTTATGATCAGGCCCAACAGGATGGCCCAGGCCGCCCAGTCGATGCCGTACTGTTTCATGGTGGATTGTCCGGCGCAGAGATAGGCCAGACAGGCCACGGCGAATACGAACACGAACGCAACCAGGAACTTTCCTATGTTGTGCCCCATGAAGACCATGCCGATGGAGAAGAACAGGCCCAAGGCGATACACAGGCCGATGAGCCAGGGAATCTGGTTGTAAGCGCTGACCGAGGTCTTTTTCTTGGCGTCAGAGGCCTTGCGGTGCGCATCGCGCCAGTCGGCGATGGCTGTCTTGGCCTGGTCGTTGAGGGCGGCATCCTTGAATTCGGCCGCTTCGGCCGCTTCCTCGGCGGTCTTGGCGGCTGCGAGGGCCGCTTCGGCCTTGGCCTTTGCCTCCTCATACTTGGGAACGGCCTTGGCGGCCTTGGCTTCAGCCTGCTCCTTGGAGAAAATCAAAGAATCTATGGGATTCGAAGACCAGCCGTGGGGGTGCCCCATGAATTTGGCAATGGTCTTGGCGTAGGGTTGTCCCGTGGCCCTGATCTTGGACTTCTTGTCAGAGGCGTTGTACCAGACGATGGTTTTGAAGGGGGCGCGCGCGGCCTCCTGCTTCATGACCGCGTTGGCCTCGTCAAAGGTTTTCTGCATGCCTTCGGGTTGGCGGGGCAGAAAAATGATCATGCCCACAATCAGGATGATGAACCCCAGCCAGATGGCCCAATAATCCTCCTTTGTCCAAAGATCGGAAATTTTCGATGCCCCCTTGTCTACGACGATGTCGGCACTTTGTCCCTGGGGATTCGTCTTTTCTGCCATTTCTTCCTCCTCTGTCAGTTGCCAGGATGTTGGTTCCCCGTTGAAACAATTCGAGACAGCGATACAACATGTTGCGACACTATTTGAGGTGGATACAATAATAAAATTGGGTAGTTGAGTTATGTTGAAAGATTAAAATGGGTAGTGACAATTTGTTGGCCTGGAACACTATATAATCAGTAATTAATAAATCAAGAAAAAAAGAACAAGATATGAAGATTTTAAGAAGTGCAAAAATATATCATTACGAGAAGCAAAGATGAAATTGCAGTTTTTGTGGGCTGAAATAGTATATAGGAAAAAAAGACAATAATAAAAATATATTTTTTATGGAATTCAATTGAATAATAAATTTTGCGAGATTCAAGCAATAAGAATAAGATGTTCATAATTGGTCTATTTGAGTGATAAAATGTATATTTCATCTTTAAATGTATGATTTTAATTTGAATAAGTAAATTAAAACGAAACAGATATTTCAAAATCCACAGTATGGAAAGAGGTAAAATGCAAGATTTTGTGGAGAAAATGGACCTATATTGCCTAACAAGGCGTAGTGCTATGGAAATACCTCAGAGAGAAGATCAAATCCAAGCACCTGTTGCGAGTATGATTATAATTACTCCCATATGGTACAAAAATAGACATGCCTATTAATGCTGGTTGAGCTTCTGAGACACGTGCCCAAAGCCTATGGACACAAGACATGGGGAATCATAGGGGTATATAATCGATATTGCTTTCCCGGGGAAAAGGATCGCCCCGCCATCCTGAAGCCGGATAGCGGGGCGATGTTTTGCGGCAGACAATATTGAGCTGGTCTGGCGGGAGGGATGCCTCCGCTAATGGCGAGGAGTTCTCCGACGTCGCAGCCCGGAATTATTGGTTATTCCTTGAAAAGGATGTCCGGGGAGACATTTCGGGCGCTGGCAGTGGCCGTGAGTACCATGGCCTGGGTCAGTTCGGTTTTGAGCTGCTCGATGTACTTGGTCACGCCTTCCTTGCCACCCCCCATGCAGGCAATGCTGAAGGGGCGGCCGATGAGCACCGCGTCGGCTCCCAGGGCCAGCATCTTGAGCACGTCTCCTCCGGTGCGGATGCCACCGTCCACCAGGACCACGCATTGCTTGTTCACGGCCTGGGCGATCCCGGGCAACACCTCGGCCGTGCCTGTGGAATGATCCAGGATGCGTCCGCCGTGGTTGGATACCACGATACCGGCCGCACCCAGGTCCACGGCCAGCTTGGCCTCATCCTCGGTGACAATGCCCTTGAGGATGAAGGAGCCGGGAGTGCGGGCCATGATCTCGCGCAACTTGGTGGGGGGCTTGGGCGTGACCGGGCGCCCCATCTTGGACAGGGTCACCAGACCGGCGGCGTCGATATCCATGCCGAACACGCTGCAACCCGTGGTCGCGGCCTTGTCCAGCTTGTCGAAGAGTTCGGCGTCCTCCCAGGGCTTGATAAAGGGAATTCCCCATCCTTCCATGGCGGTGATGGCCTTGAACCCGGCCTGGTAGATGAAATCGGGAACGCCGTCGCCGGTGCAGCCGATGATCCCGGCCTCCTTGCAGGCGGCCAGCTTGTTGGTGACGTAGTCCTCCTCGGTGACCTTGCCCCCCATATTGAATGATACGCCACCGATGGGAGCGGCCAGAACCGGCATGCTCAGGGGAAGGCCGAAAATCTCGGTGCTCAGGTCAGGGGCCACCACATCGTGAATCAGGCGCATATGAAACCGATGTTTTTTCACGGCCTCGACATTGTTCCTGAAGGTGGCGCCGGTGCCCGCCCCCCCCATGCCGGGAACCTCGCCGGCACAGGCTTTGCCGTTGCATTCGGGGCAGACACGGCAGTATCCCTTCATGATTTCCCTTGCATGATTACGAACGTCCTGCATGGTCAGTCTCCTTGAAGATAGTGGAATAGGGCCTGGGAACCGGGGATGGTCCGACGAGTTTCCCTTGGCCTTTGAGTACAAAACTTGTGTATGCAATGGTGAAGACAGTCTAATGAATCCCGGCATGGTTTGGAAGGGGGCATTGGCGGATCTCACGGATGACGCGCACCCTTCACCCAGTGGCGCCTGATCCGTTTTCCACGGCTCCTAACAACAGGCAACGATCAGCAGCCCCAACGTCCCTGCCACGAGTCCGTATACCAGCAGGGGCATGGCGTTGCGCCGGATCAACGGGCCTTCCTGCCCCGAGAGCCCCACAGTGGCGCACACCGCCACGATGTTGTGGATGCAGACCATATTGCCCATGGCGCCCCCAACGGCCTGGAGGGCCACAACTATCTGGCTGGGCAGGCGCAGTTGCTCGGCGATGTTGTACTGGAAATCCGCGAACAGCAGATCGGAGACCGTGTTGCTGCCCGTGATGAAGGAGCCCAACGCCCCCACAAAAGGGGCGAACAGGGGCCAGAGGCTGCCCGCGCCCCCCGCCACCGCATGCGCCATGGCCAGGGGCATGGAGGGGTAGCTCTGAGGATTTTGGGCGGATTGCTTGAAGATCTCCACCAGGGCCACGGCAAAGAGCAGGGCGATGAAGGGGGAGCGCATGCGCACGAGGGCCTCGCGCCAGGCCGCTGCAACCTTGCGCCCCGACATGCCGTGCAGGGGCACTGCCAGCAACGCCACCAGGATGAAGGGGATGGTGCCGGGGAGATAAAGCGGTTTCATGCTGTAGCTCACCGACTCGAATCCAAGGATGCCGGTAAAGGCGATCTCCAGGGCGTTGAGCCAGGCCTTGAACGGGAACAGCTGCACCCTCGTCAGCACCAGGATCACGCCGATGAGCACGTAGGGCAGCCAGGCGCGGAGCTGACTCATACGGGGGGTGAACTCGCAGGTCTCGCTGGGGCGGATGTCCCCCACCCAGTTGGGCTCCCAGGACTTCTGGGGGGCGAAGTCCCAAGTTCGCGCCGGGACAAGGAGGCCCTTGCGGGCGGCCGGGACCACCAGTGCCAGTGCGATCAGTCCCCCCGCCAGGGAGGGGAACTCCTCGCCCACGAAAAAGGCGGTAAGAAGATACGGTATTGCGAAGCACACGGATGCCAGCAGGGAAAAACGCCAGATGGCCATGCCCTCCCGCCAGGAGCGGTTGGCTCCGAAATAGCGCGTGAGCATCATGCTCACAAGAATGGGCATGATGAAGATCAAGGGCAGGTGGATGATGGCGGCCCATTGGCCCACGAGTTCAAGATACCGGGGAAAGCTCTCCACGCCGGGCAGGGCGCCGCTGCCGATGGCCGTATCCACCTTGGGGGCGAGGTTCTTGAGCCCGAACCAGATGGGTGTGCCCACCGCGCCGAAGGTCACTGGGAAGGAGTTGAGCACCAGGCAGGCCATGGCTGCTGCCAGGGGTGGGAAGCCGAGGCTCAGGAGCAGGGGCGCGGCTATGGCCGCCGGGGTGCCGAATCCGGCCGCGCCCTCGATGAACGCGGAAAATATCATGGCGATTATCACCAGTTGCACCCGCCTGTCCCGGCTCACGCCGTGAAAACCGCAGTTGATGGTCTCCACGGCGCCGCTTTCGCGCAGGGTATAGAGCAGGAGCACGGCGCCGAACACGATGATGGCCACGCTCACGGCGTTGCCGAAACCGGCGAGGGTGGCGGCGGAGACCAGCCCCAGGGGCATTCCCCAGACCAGCAACCCGGCAACGGCGGTCACGAGCCAGGCCAGAGGCATTGCCCGCGTGGCGGGCCAGCGCAGCCAGATCATCAGAACGAGGGCCAGGGCGATGGGGGAGAGGGCCACAAGAGCGAGAACACCAACGGTCATACCAGCACCTCCTGAGAATTTTCAGTCACGTGCCTATCTTCTTTCAGGAGTTGTGACAACTGTCTGAAAAAAAAGACGAAGTATGAAAAATAAGACTCGAATGAAAAGAGTTTGACTGGAGGAGGCGGTTGGGGTCAACCGGCCACGCTGCGGTTTCTGCCGCTGCTCTTGGCCATGTACAGTGCCATGTCAGCCCTCTTCACCAGACCGTCCAACCCGTTGTCCGAGCTGTGCAGGGTGGCGATTCCCAGGCTCACGGTGATCTTCAGAGTCAACCCGTGGCTTGTCCCAAAGGGGGAGCGCTCCACCATTTCCCGGAACCTTTCGGCCACGAGGACGGCTCGCTCCTTTTCGGTCTGGGGCAGGCAGACCGCGAACTCCTCCCCCCCGAGGCGGCCGAGGATGTCAACCTGGCGGAAGCAGGTGCGGGCGCGTTCGGCCAGCTCATGGAGCACCACGTCCCCGATGTCGTGGCCGTGGGTGTCGTTGATGCGTTTGAAATGGTCTATGTCGTAAAGAATCAGGGACAGGGGTTCGTTGTAGCGGGCGGCGTGTTCCAGCGCTATCCTGCTCAACCGGCGGAAATTACGTCGGTTGTTTAGCCCGGTGAGGCTGTCGGTGGTGGCCATGACGAGCAGCTTTCTCTCAGCCTCCTTGCGTTCAGTGATGTCGCGGATGATGCCCACGGCATACCACTTCCCCTGGCTCTGAAAGGAGTCCACCGACCGCTCCACCGGAAAGGTGCTGCCGTCCTTGCGCATGGCGGTGAACTGGGAGATGCTGCCTATGACCGGGCCCTGGCCCGTTTTTGCGAAGTGTTTCAGCCCCTCGCGAGCCCTGGCGCGCTCCCCGGGCAGGGTGATGAGCTCGTGCATGAGGCTGCCAAGGGCTTCCGGGGCGCTGTAGCCGAACATCTTTTCCGCGGCCCTGTTCCAGAACACCACAATGTCCTTGGAGTCTATCATTATCAAGGCGTCGTAGCAGGCGTTGGACATTGCCCGGAACTTTTCCTCGCTCTCCCGCAGGGCCGTCTCCACGCGGTTGAATTCGGTTATGTCCCGGATCACCGCCAGGGAATAACGCGTGCCGCCTTCCTCGTCCCGGACGTGCGTGGCTGAGAGCAGGACGTCCACCATGTTACCCGAGGCTGCGATCATCCGGTAGAAGACATCGCTGCAATGTCCGTCACTGTGAAACGATGGCGAGAGGTGTTCCCGGGCGAGCCGCCTTGATTCCCGGGTAAAGAAATCCAGGGACTTGCGGCCCAGCACTTCCACCCTCGAATATCCCAGGGTGGCGAGCCACTGGTTGGAGACCCAGACGAGGACGCCGTGGGCGTCCATGGCGTGCATCATGGCCGGGACATCGTCCGGCGGGATGCGCGCGTATGGGGTTGGGCAAGTGGCGGAGTCGCGTTGCTCGTCTTGGATAGGCATAAGTGTCCCGGTAAAGGAGTTGGGCCGTTGCGACCTCATTCCTTGTACCACTATTCAGGTTTTTCGCAATTATATTGTGGAGGAAACCCCGGGGAGGAGCACCTTGGAAGGTCTCTCCCCCGGGCTTCTTCACAAGAACATGGATTATTCAGGAGTAAGGGGAAAAACATCCGCCTTGCTCCCGAGTCCGGTGCCAATGTCAGCGGACGCCGAGATATTGCCTGGCCCAGGCCACGATATTGCCCGCGTCCATGGCGCCGGACGTGCGGGCCAGCTCCTTGCCGTTGCTGAAGAGCATCATGGTGGGGATGGAGCTGATGCCCAGGGAGCCGGCCAGAGACTGTTCGCTCTGGGTGTTGACCTTGAGCAGGAGGGCCTCCGGGGTCAATATGCCAGCGGCCTGGGCAAAGGCCGGTGCCATGGCGCGGCAGGGGCCGCACCAGGGAGCCCAGAAGTCCACCAGCAGAGGGATGTCGGATTTCTCCAAATACCGCCGGAATCCGGCCTCGTTCAACTCCAGAGGGGCGCTGGGAAGCAGTCCGGTTCCGCACTTGCCGCACACGGGCCCCTGGCTTCTCTTGTCGATCAGTATCTTGTTCACTGCCCCGCAATTGGGGCACACGGTATGAAGTGTCGAGCTCATGAGGTCTCTCCATGGCATATGAATGTAGCGCGTCGGGAAGACGCTATACAACGTTGAAAGCATACTGCCGGTGAAGAAAAGTAGTAAGCACTGTCGCGGGGTTGGCAAGGAGTCGTAACCTTTTTGAAAAAAAACCTTGACTTTGAGTGGGGCGTGTAATAATTTGCAAACCAAGACCTACGTAGGCTATTTGTTCTACAACGAGTTCTTATACAATCTGTGATGGAGGACGCTTATAGGTGGAGTGTATTGCCCATAACGGCGAAATGAGTCGCCCCTCGTATTGGCACCAGTAGCACTCCCCTCCGACAAGGTCTCAGTCATGACCCGGGAGGACCGCCGGACCACCGGCACATAAGGAATAATGAACTTAACCTTATAACGATCCTAGCAAACCTCAACAGATAAATTACCCTTCTAACCGCAGAGGCGGGGCCGCATTCGCGACCTCGCCTTTTTCACTTCTTTAAAAAGTGAAATTTGCTGTCTTCTGAATTTTATATGCGAGTTTAATCCAGCATTCGTTTGTAAGTCCAGGTGTGGGGTGCCCTGGGTGAGGTAATGCATAGAAATGTGTGTTGTTGGAATTACAATGAAACAGTGCTTCTTCTATTGTCTTGTTCTTTATATATTTTGCAGTGTAACTTAAGATATTTTTAATACTATTGCATATTTCCTGCCATATGGTCATATTGTTTTTGCTGGTTGAGTAAAAAATGACTATTTTTGGTTTGTATTTTTCGATTGCTCTTTGAAATAAGAAAATTCTATGGTTTTTAACAACACTATAGTATATGTCTTTGTTTTCTAGGTAGAATAACTTGGTTTGCAATTTGTTGTAGAGCCAATTTTTGTCATTTGTACTTGGACTAGGTAGGGGAAAAAATTCTAATAGGCAATGAGGAATGTTGTTGTCGCAGGCAAGATATTGGCACTGATAGTTCAAAATGTTATTTCTATTGAGAGGGTCTTTATTCAGTAGTGTAAGCAAAATTATAATTAATTTACTCCACGTTGGCTGTATTGGTGAGTTTTCATCGAACGCTTTTATGTGACTATAAACTGATTCCATGTCATTTGAAATGTCTATAGTATTATTATTGTAGGATGCCTGCAGTCTTCTTCTGATTTCGTCAATGCATTTCGCGCCACCCTCTTCAATTCCGATAAACCATATATTGGACTTCAAGGGATCATACCCCAAAAATTCTCTATGCGGTTTGTAATCAGTTCTTCCATTGGGCTTGTTTTGCTCATTGAGAGTGCCACGGTATGCTTACATGTGAAGAAATTATGATTGGATATTTAGCATGTAATTATGAGATTGTGAATATGTACTAATTTGATTGAGCTAATTTGATGACCCTTGTTATGTATTGAAGGACACAATGGCGGGCGTGGCTGGTTTTTTCCCTGTGTGGTAACCAAGACAGGTATCTTTTTACCACTTTTTAGCGCTACATTTTCTATTCGAGTATGCTACATTGGGCTTAGCCCCCGATATGCACAGCGCAAGCCACCACAGGAGACCGAAATGTCCCCCATGCAGATGCTCTCCACCAGGGAAGTCGCCAAGTTTCTTTCAGTAAACGAGAAGCAGATCTACGCCCTGATCAATGAAAAGGGGTTGCCCGCAACAAAGGTCACGGGAAAATGGCTTTTCCCCCTGCACCTGGTGGAGCAGTGGTTGGAGAACAACACGCAGTCGCATCCCGGCACCTTGGCGGGGCAGGAACGGAAAGGAGGGCTTCTGGTGCTTGCGGGAAGCAACGATATTCTCATGGACCGGGTCTGCGCCATGTACTCCAATATTTCCTCCGACAGGCTGGCCTCCTTTGCCAACGTGGGCAGCATGGGGGGAATTCAAGCCCTGAAGCGGGGGCTTTGCGACATCGCCTGCTCCCATCTGCTGCAGGAGGAGGACGGGGACTACAACTTCGCCTTTGCCAGCGGAGAATTGAGCGAGCCTCCGGCTGTGGTGGGATTTGCCCTGCGGGAGCAGGGGCTGGTTCTGCCCAAGGGCAATCCCCGTGACGTGAAGAGCCTGTCCGACGCGGTCGCAAGGAGCTTGCGTTTCGTGAACCGCCCTTTGGGTACGGGAACCAGGCTGCTTCTGGATAGGGAGCTTGCCGCCGCCAAGATCGATCCCTCCATGGTGGAGGGGTATGAACACGAGGTGGGGAGGCATCTGGACGTTGGGTTGCAGATCTTTTCCGGCAAGGCGGACGTGGGGTTGTCCATCCGCGCCGTGACCAGTCTTGTTCCCTTGGATTTCATCCCCCTTCGATGGGAGCGCTTCGACCTGCTCATCTCCAGGCAGCGCTTCTTCGATCGCCCCGTGCAAGAGTTTCTGGACTTGCTGCGATCCAGCGAGTTCCGGGCTCTGGCCCATTCCCTGCCCGGGTATGACCTCAAGCAGAGCGGAGCCTTGCGTTATCCTGAAGGATGATTTGGACTTCTTTTTGCAACAATAAGGCTGTTTGCGTTCCCCTTGCGAACCACGACTTTCCAAAATGGTGTGTTTGCAGGGGGTTGTCTGTGATAAGTGGTCATGTATATTGCCTAAATTGTAAAAAATATTGACCATGTATTACTAATCTTGTAAATTCAACTCAAACTGCGTGTTGTTTTGGTGCCGCGTCAGCTGAATGACGGCGTGGTTGGACAAATCATCAGACACGACAGTCTGGGCGGTCGCAATACCGCCCCGCCGCCATGGGCGGCAAGAGTGAGCCGAAAACCGCGTTTTCGGCAATGCGATCTTCCACAAAGTTCATGCATGGGGATTTTGCGGACATCACACTAGTCGAAGTAGAGCGCAAGGAGCCTGTATGCATTTCAAGGGATATTCCACGGATGATTTCTATGATGAGCTGTTTGCATCGGACGGCGCACCGCGCCCCGGCGTGGAGGTGTTGATCAGAAAAATCGATTCCCTTCCCGAGGGGGAGCTGTTGCGGCGACAGGACGCCGCGGAGCAGGCGATCTTCGACCTCGGCATCACCTTCACTGTCTACGGCCACGAGGATGGCACCGAGAAGATCTTTCCCTTTGACATCATCCCGCGCGTGGTTCCTGCGCAGGAGTGGAAGATACTGGAGGAGGGGCTCAAACAGCGCATCACCGCCCTGAACCTGTTCATCGACGACATCTACCACGACCAGCGGATACTGAAAGAGAACGTGGTTCCACGCGAGATCATCGAGAGCGCCACCGAATACTGCCCCGCCTGCATGGGCATCGACCCTCCCCGGGGGATCTGGTGTCATATCACGGGCAGCGACCTTGTCCGCGACAGCACCGGCGAGTTCTACGTGCTGGAGGACAACCTGCGCTGCCCCTCCGGCGTGTCCTACGTCCTGGCCAACCGGCACATCCTGAAGCGCACCTTTCCGGAGGTGTTCGCGGCCCTGCGCGTATGCCCCGTGGATGACTATCCCACGAAACTGTTGAACATGCTGCTGGACGTCGCGCCCCATGGAGGACGCTCCGGCGGGCGCCCCGTGGCCGCGCTTCTGACGCCGGGGCGTTACAACAGCGCCTACTTCGAACACTCCTTCCTTGCGCAGCAGACCGGCATGGAGTTGGTGGAAGGAGGGGACCTGGTGGTCCACGACGGATACGTCTGCATGCGCACCACCCGAGGGCTGCAGCGCGTGGATGTGCTCTATCGCAGGGTGAACGACGCGTTCCTCGATCCCAGGGAGTTCAATCCGGACTCCCTGCTGGGCGTGCCCGGCATCATGGACGTATTCCGCAAGGGGCGTATCACCCTGGCCAACGCCCCTGGCACCGGAGTGGCGGACGACAAGGTCGTCTACGCCTATGTCCCTGAGATCATAAAGTTCTACCTGGATCAAGAGCCCATCATCTCCAATGTCCCCACCTACCTTTGCTGGAGGGAGCAGGACAGGAACTACGTGCTGGACAATCTCGACAAGCTCGTGGTCAAGGCGGCAAACGAATCCGGCGGCTACGGCATGCTGGTGGGACCGGCGGCCACTGATAAGGAACGCAAGGACTTCGCGGGCAGGATCACGGCCAATCCCAGGAACTACATCGCCCAGCCCACAGTGGCGCTCTCCCGCGCCCCCACCCTTATGCCCGATGGCATCGAGGGGCGGCATGTGGACCTGCGCCCCTATATCCTTTACGGCGAGTCCATTTCCGTCATCCCCGGAGGACTCACCCGCGTGGCGCTGCGCAAAGGATCCCTGGTGGTCAATTCCTCCCAAGGGGGCGGCAGCAAGGACACCTGGGTGCTGTCGTAGAGTAGGAGCAGATTGATTAAGGGTTGTGCGAGGGGAAACCCCTTTAAGAAAGAGGTTCCCCCCGGCATCCTGGCAAGAAAAGCAACCTCAGACAACCGGAGCTGGAACCATGCTCAGCCGCGTCGCGGATGCCATGTATTGGATGAGTCGTTATCTGGAGCGTGCGGACAACATTGCCCGGTACGTGGATGTGAACTGGCATTTGACGCTGGATCTTCCCAACAGTGACAGTGACATGGAGGGGGAGGAGATGTTGCAGTGGCGCCCCCTGACCATGGTCACGGGGGACAGCGCCATATTCGAAGAGCGCTACCGCGTGGCCAGCAAGGAGAACGTGCTGCAGTTCCTGATGTTCGATCCGGAGTACCCCAACTCAATTCTCAGCTGTCTGCGCGCCTCGCGGGAGAACGCGCGCAGCATCCGCGACATTCTGATTCCGGAGTTCTGGGAGCAGCTGAACATCCTGTACCACTCTGTGGAGCAGGCGGCCCGAAACCCGGCGCCGGTGTTCGAAAATCCCTATGAATTTTGCATGGACCTCAAGCTGCACGGCATCCTGCTGGGGGGCATTGCCGACGGCACCATGACCCACGGCGAGGGGTGGCACTTTTTCCGTGTGGGGCGCTTGCTGGAGCGTGCGGACAAGATCACCCGCATCCTGGACGTGAAGTACTTCTTCATATTACCTGCCGTGAACTACGTGGGCACGGTGTACGACGATATCCTCTGGGCCGCGCTGCTGCGCTCCACATCGAGCTTCGAGGAGTATCGCCACCGATACGGCCGCATCATGCCAGGCGATGTGGTGGATTTCCTGCTCCTGGGCAAGGACTTTCCCAGGGCCGTGTACTATTGTCTGCAGAACAGCCTGCAGTCACTGAACATCATTTCCGGAACCAGTGCGGGCTCCTTCAGCAACATCGCAGAGCGCACCCTGGGCAGGCTCTGCGCCAATCTGGCCTATGAAAGTGTTGACGAGATCATCGCCCAGGGCCTACATCAGTTTCTCGATCAACTGCAGGTCCGCATGAACACGGTGGACAGGGCTGTCGCCTCCTCGTTCTTTCTGCATGCCGAGGCCGGGCAGACCCAGGACCAGCAGTGAACGCCCCCTTCTGACAAAGGGGGGCGCCCCGGCGTTCCGGCCGGTGGCGTGTTTGACTCCACGCTTTACCAGGACAAGGTACGTATATGACCTTTTGTCTCGGCATCACGGTCGAAGACGGACTTGTCGGCATCGCCGACACCCGTCTGACCTCGGGCACCGAACTGATCTCGGCTCACAAGGCCAGCACCTACGAGATCGAGGACGGTGCGCTCTTCATCATGACCTCGGGTCTGCGCTCGGTGCGCGACAAGGCCCTGACCTACTTCGAGGAGCAGCTCGACTCCCAGGAGAAGTCCTTTGACAAGCTCTACAAGGTCGCCAACGCCCTGGCCATCCACATCCGCGCCGTGGCCAAGGAGGACAAGGAGGCCCTGGAGGAGAGCGGACTGCACTTCAATATCCACGCCCTCATGGGGGGGCAGTGCAAGAACGACAAGGAACACAAGCTGTTCCAGATATACCCCCAAGGCAACTGGGTGGAGGTGGGGGATTCCACTCCCTATCACATCATCGGAGAGGGGGGCTATGGCAAACCAGTGTTGGACCGCACCCTGAAATATTCGGATTCCCTGCGCTTCGCCCTGAAGGTGGGGTGCCTGGCCTTTGATTCCACGCGCATCAGCGCCTCGGACGTGGACTTTCCCATCGACGTGGTGCTCTATGCCAAGGACTCTTTCCAACTGGTGGAGCACAGGTTTGAGCAAAAGGATCTTACCGAAATAACCGCCTGGTGGCAGGAGCGGCTGCGTAATTCCGTGTATGAGCTGCCCTCTGAATGGATCGACAATATCGCGTCGCAGCTCACGCGGGTAACGCCCAGGCTCAACCCGTTGAAAACGGTGAAATGACCCGTGCTGTTCGATATCTGGCACCAGACGCGCTACCTTTACAGCGCCCACGTATTTCTGGAGCCCCACGTCATCCGTCTGGAGCCCAGGCAGGACCCCACGCAGCAGATCCTCTCTTTTGAGCTGCGTGTGGAGCCGACACCCTCGGGCTGCGGCCTGGGGTTGGATTCGCAGAACAACTCTTTCCGCTCCTGCTGGTTCGACGGCCTGCACACACAACTGCGCATCACCACCATGGCCAGGGTGCGCACGCTGCGGGACAACCCCTTCGAATATCTCCTCACCCCACAGGCCATGACCCTTCCCCTGGACTTGCCCGGACATGAGCGCCAGGTTCTGGCCCCTGCGCTGGAGCTTTCGCGCCCCCGTGATGTTGCCCTAGACCCCATCGGCGTGCTGGCCCGCGAGCTGCTCGCAATGACCGGCTCCAGCACGCTGTCCTTCTGTTCGCTCCTGGCTTCCAGACTGCACCAGGACCTCGACACCGTGGAGCGCCCTGATCCCGGAGTCCAGCCCCCGGAGGAGACCCTGGAAAAGGGCGCGGGCGCCTGCCGCGACCTGGCCGTGCTGTATATGGAAGTGTGCCGCTATGCCGGATTGCCTGCGCGCTTTGTGAGCGGATACCAGGATGACCCGGAGGCGGAGGAGGGCGAGCCCAACCGCTCCGCAGAATTGCACGCCTGGGCCGAGGTGTTCATCCCCGGGGGTGGCTGGCGCGGCTTCGACCCCAGCCAGGGGCTGGCCGTGGCCGACCGGCACGTGCCCCTTGCCGCGGCACTGCGGCCCGAACAGGCCGCACCGGTGAGCGGCAGCTTCAGGGGCACCGGAGTCGTCTCAACCATGGAGCACGAGATCCGCATCACCACCACTGCCGAGGATTGAGAAGGATTTAGAAAAAGGGTTTTGCCGGGGGGAGCCCTGTTATTGTGCAACAGGCAAAATGGGACACTTTTTTTCCTGATCATGGGGGTGCTCGGTGTATAGGTTCGAGGTGGTCATATATGGCAAGAAGTGCGAACTGGCCATAGACGCGGCATGGGATGGATATGGGCCTGTCTTGGTGAAAGGCGACGAAATCGGAGTTGAGTTCATCCTGGAATGGCTGGATGGGGCCTGCGGGTATACAGGGCATATCCTGGGGCGTGAATATGTGATGCCTGCTGACCTGCGCCTAGCCCTTATGGTGGAAAAGCCGATCAGGTCGGGAGTTTTCTCCTGGAAACTCGTGGAGGGCGAACCAGGGCACCTGGAACTTCCGCCCGAAGGCACCCTGTAGCGCCGCGCCACATGGCCGATACTACCCCTTTTTCTACCTTGCCCCCTCTGCTGGTTTGCGGCAAAATCCTGCATCATGACCAATAAAGGCAAAGCCCCCATCCTCCCCAAGGGACCGCGGCGGGATAAAACCGGTCCGCTGCATCTCCAGCCCCACAGTTTCACCATCGAACTCGAACAGTTCTTGGCCGATCCCAAGATACGAACACTGCTCCGGCTCCCCGCACTGATCCACATCCACGATTGCATGACCATGCAACACGTGCTCGCCTGGCTGGAAGAGGACGGCATGCCGATCGAGGACCTGCAGCGCGTGGCCAAGGTGATGGAGGAGCGCTACACCCAGGAGTTCCATCAAAAGAAAATCGAGGAGTCCGGCAAACTCATGCGCGAGAACTACAGAATTGAAGATGAGGCATGGGAGCAGATTGAAAGGCTGTTCGGGCGCGGCGGAAAGGAATGAGCCTTCATATTAGAGTGACGTGACCAGCATTTTCTTGATTAGATTTGCGGGAAGGGGAACGCAACGAAGACTCCAGTCCCTTGGCTGATGACGCGATTCGGTTCGTGCGCTAACAAAGGTTTCCCCCTCGTAATGACCCTTTCAACTCACTTTCCCAGAAAATACTACCGCCGGTGCAGGATGGTGGCCCTGAAGAGGATGGTGTCGATTATCTTGCCTTCCACCAGGATTTCGAGCCGGTAGAATCCGTCGATGTTGTTGGAGTCCAGCCCGAACCAGGCGTATCCGCGCTCGCACCTGCCGCAGATGATGGGGGTCTTTCGGGTGATCACGCGTGGATCGCCTTTCACCAGGCGGACACTCGCCCCTTTCCATGCTTCGAGATCAAAAGGCGTGGGTGCGGTGAGCCGCCAGTTGAAGCTCCACTCCCCATGCCGAGGAAAGTCGATGATGAACCCCAGCCTGGTGTACTCCTTGTAGTCCGTGGGCAGTATGAGCAGATCCTCGGAGGGGTCGACCACCGGGGTGTTGTTTTTCTGAAAGTGCAGAAAGCCGAAGGTCACGCGAAATCCGGGGGTTGCCGCTTCCGCGCTTGTATTGGAGAAGGCGGGAAGCAGGACCAGGAGGCAGCAGGAGAGTGCCCAGGCTCGGAGGCATTTTGAGACGGGATTTCTCATGCTCCATTGATACCATGATCCTGGGGGAAAAAGAAACCGCCCGGCAGAGCCGGGCGGGTGAAAGGTGCATGATTCCCTTGTTCAGTTCTCCAACTGGGCCTTGAGCCATGACTTCACGTATTCAGGAGGCATGAAGACTCCGTTGAGGTCGCCGAATTCCTCCTTGAAGGCCTGCTCCAGCTTATCGGGCAGTTCCAGTGTGAGCAGATCCTCCGCGCCGTCGGAGTTGCGGCGTACCAAGCGGACAAGGGGGCGTTCTCCCCAATTGTCCACCACGAAATAGTTTGAAAAATCGTTCTTGGAACGGACCGGCGGGTACTTGTTGTGCCAGTCGTTGTTTCCCCACTCCAGGTAAAGAATCACCGCGTCTTCCGGGGACATGTCCCACTCGATGATAAGATGGGAAAAGTTTTGCAGCTCCATGGTTGCCTCCTGCTGTCCTTGGCCCCGGTGCATCCGGCGTCAAAGGCACGGTTCGCGAAGTGGGGCTCGTTGCTCAATTTCATCTTTTCCCGGGTTGGAATCCCGGAATAAGGGGATTCCCGCTCTTCATGCCGTCCGGGAAAAGCGCCAGTTGACTACTATGATAATCATAATTTTTACTATGTAAAGATTATTCTTATTAAGATGGGGATTATTATTGATTCCATTTCTGTACGAAATATGTACAAAATTAAAATATAAAAAGTTTAAAAACAATTAGTTATCGTTTCACTAACCCATATTGTTTGATTGAAACTTGCTACATATTTTGGAAAAGCGGCGCAATTATTAGTGAATGATTTTGAATGCTGAAAAAAGTATTGAATTGTAATAATCAATAAATATTGAAGAAGTTTATTGACAAGCTAAAAAGAAGGTGTATGTTCGCGAACAGTTTTTGTACGAAAAGTGTACGGAGAGAAACTATGAGCGTATTTATCCGGGAGAAGGAAAGCAAGCGGGTGATCTTCAATGTGGAGGTTTCCCTGGCCGAACGGCTTGAAAAAGCCAAAGAGGCCTCGAGGGTGCTCGGGCGGAAGCTGGATGCGGACTCCGCTGTGGACAAGGCCTTGGAGAAATTTCTGAAAAAGGCTGAGAAAAAACTGCAGGAGCTGTTCGAGGAGCAGAATGGGCAGGCGGGAAACCCGACTGTGAAGGGCGATACGCCGGACAACGGCGTGGAAATGGCCGGGCACGAGCCCCAGACCGAGGAATCCGTGGAAAAATCCGATGGGCAAAAGCCCATTCAGATGGGCCGGTAATCAGGAACAACTGTCAGGCCCGAGCAGGGGCCACAACTTTACAACAATTGGGAGGACATCATGGGCAAGCAGGGTATCAGCATCAAGGGCAGCATGGATCACGCATCCGTGGTCGCTTTTCTGGAGGACGTGGTCAAGAGCTTCAAGGACAAGACCGTGTGCGTACAGCGCGGTGACGAGTTCGTGACCCTGACTCCGGCCGACTCCATCGAGCTTGAGATTGAAGCCGTGGTGAAAAAGGGCAAGCAGAAGCTGAGCATTGAGCTCAACTGGCGCGAGGAGATCACCATCGAGTCCGCCGACACTCCCTTCAAGGTATCCTCTGTGGAACCCGAGCCCAAGCCTGTGGAAGAGCCGGTTGAAGAGGTCGCCGAGAAGGTGGAGGAAGTGAAGGAGGCTGTCAAGGAGGAGGCCAAGGACGCCAAGAGGCAGGGTGAAGGGGCCGCCGAAAAGCTGAAAGAAAAGACGGCGGTCATCGTGAAGCAGGCCGAAGAGGGGCTCGGTACCCCGGACAAGGCCGCCAAGGCTCCTGCCAAGGGTGCCAAGAAATAAGACCATCGACAGGTTACCGCTCCCTTCCACAGGCTTACTAATTAAAAAAACTATATATCAAAAAGTTCTGGAAAGGGGAGCCCGAGGGGAAAGACCTCTTTCAAGAGGTTTTCCCCTCGAAAAGCCGTTAGTTCGATTCTTTCCATGTTGCGGAGCAAAGGCAATAGCCACGATATTAAATGGTTCCCCCTCGCACAACCCGCCTTATCAACTTTCCCTCCAGCCTATTTCTTGAACAACCTTACGCCACGGGCGGTGTCCTCCAGGCGGTATCCGGCCTGCAGGATCTCGTCGCGCAGGCTGTCCGCCCTGGCGTAGTCCTTGCCCGAGCGCGCCTCTTCGCGCTGGGCCGCGAGCAGGGCCACTTCCCGGGGCCATTTGGCGCGGGGCAGAGGCATGTGCCAGGTGTCGAGGAAGCCCAGCACCTGGTCGTGGGATTTGAGCTGCTTGAGGCAGGCCGAGGCATCGCCCCCGCGCAGGGCATCCTTTTGACGCATGCGCCGGATCTCCCGGCAAAACTGTGACAGGGCCGCCCAGTATCGGTGCAGCTCGAGGTTATCCTCCAGGGCCTGCTTATATCCTGTGCGCAGGTCCACGAGGCACTGCTCCACCTCCGAGGACAGGGAGGCCTTCTCACCGTTCCTGGTGCTCTCGAAGAGCTGTTCGTTCAGGGCCGCGGTCAGGCTCTGGACCTTGCTCCAGTTGCTGCGCCACATGCCCAGGCTCTCCACGCTCAGATTCAGGGGCTTGCCCGGAGCGGTGGACAGCAGCCACATGCGCAGGGCATGCCGGTCCATTTCCACGGCCTGGGGCGGGAACTTCGGGGTGTCGGTCTCTGCCGCCACGCCCCGGCAGATGAGCCAGGACTGGGTGGTGCCGCTGCGGGCCATGGCCCAGAGGGCGCGCAGGTTCTCCAGGTGCGGGAAGCGCTGATTTTCTCCGGCCATGCACACATCCACGCGGGGCAGGTGATCCAGGGCCACGGCCGCATGCTGCAGGAACCAGCTGGGGCGTACATTGCCCCATTCGGTCTGCAGGCAGTCCATGGACTTGAGATCCCGCAGGGACGCGCGCTTGAGCAGGGTGAAGTCCTTGGGGTTGTCCTTGACGTAGTCGGCCAGGTCCACGGTCTTGCCCAGGCTCAGGGATTCCAGGTCCTGGGGCGCGAGCTGCCCGTAGCTGGGGAAGCGCAACACGTCGAAATACACGGAGCGGAGTTTTTCATAGGCCGCGCCCTTGAGCAGCATCTTGCGGCACAGGTCGATGATGGTGTCCACGTTTTCGCCCGCGCCGTGGAAGCTGACTTCGTCGCCCAGCCCCCAGAAGGTGGCGCGGTGCCGCAGCTCGGCGATGGTTCGCTCCCAGAAGGCCTCCTTGCCCATATTCTGGGCGCGCATTGCCGTGATGGAGCGGTCGTCCATGTCGGCCATCCCCACCACCAGTCGGGCACGGGTTCCGGAGCGGCGCAGATGACGGGCCAGAACGTCCAGGATGGCGATGCGTCTCCAGGCGTCCAGGGAATCCAGGGCATCCAGCGGGGGACCCATGGTGAAAAGGCCCACGCCCTCCTTGCCGGGTTCCAGATACTTGGGCTCCGTGGCTTCCACACTGTGCAGCTTGACGCCCTGGCGACGTTTCGGTGCGAACAGGGGGGTGCTCAGGTAGCGCTCCCCGCTGTCCGGAAGGATCACGACAATGAGCCCCTCTTTCCCTTCGCTGTCCAGCTCTTTGGCCAACTTCACAGCCGCGGCCATGGCCGCTCCTGAGCTCATGCCAGCGAGGATGCCTTCCTCCCGGGCCAGCTTGCGGGCCATGTCAAAGGCCTCGTCGTCCTCCACGTGCATGATCCTGTCCAGGGCGTGCTTGTCGTAGATGCCCGGGGGGTAGGACTCCTGCATATTCTTGAGTCCCTGGATGGAGTGCCCGGCAAAGGGTTCCACGGCCACCACCCGCACATTGGGGTCGCATTCCTTGAGCCGTTTCGTCACGCCCATGGCCGTGCCGCTGGTTCCCAGGGTGAGGACCGCGTGGGTCACCGCTCCCTTGGTCTGTTCCCAGATCTCCTTGCCTGTGCCGTTGTAGTGCGCGTCGATGCTGGCCGGATTGTTGAACTGGTCCATGAGCACGTATGTTTCGGGCTCCTCCCGCGCCAGTCGGTAGGCCTCCTCGATGGCGCCGTCGGTGCTCAGGTGCCCGGGTGTAAGCTGGATTTCGGCGCCATAGGCCTGGACGATCTGCTTGCGCTCTTCCGAGGCGCGCTCGCTCATGATCAGACGCAGGCGGTAGCCCTTTACCGCGCAGACCATGGCCAGGCCGATGCCGGTATTGCCGGAGGTGGCCTCGATGATGATCCTCTTGTCCCTGGTCTCAGGAGTCAATTCCCCCAGCCGTTCGGCCCGCTCGATCATGGCGAGGGCCACGCGGTCCTTGATGGAGCCGCCGGGGTTGACGCATTCGACCTTGGCCAGAATCTTGACGCCCGGCGATTGGTGCAGCCGGGTTATCTCCACAAGGGGGGTATTGCCCATGGCCTCGATAACGTTTCTGAAAATCATTTTATTTCACCTAGTTGTTATAAATATGGAGACCGTGGCCTTCAGCTCCTCAAGTATTCGGGGCAATGCCACAGAAATTGTCAGTAATTCAAAAAAGAAAAAGCAATAGCTAATTTCTTGGAATTATGGGTATTTTTTGGAAGCGGTCAACCGTTGACACGGTATGGAATACCTTGGCAGGAAAATTGCAAATTTTGCTGGCATGAACAAGCTCCCATTTTTAATAAAGAATCTTAAGGCCCTGGCGGAAGTCAAAAATCCGGCCGCTTTCTGGCTTGCGCGGCAGCGCCCAGATGAAAAGGCCGTTGCTGAAAGACTGCTGGTCAATCACTGGAAGCTCATGGATATCAAGCTGCCCGAAGGCGGCACGCTGTTCGAATCCTTCCCGCCCCTGGCCCATTACAAAAGCTGGGTGGAGGAGAACGACAAACTGGCCCAGAGTGCCACCATCATCGTCGGCTGCAATATTGGATATGGCCTGAACCATGTTTTGGTCAACACCCCGAACACTCACAAGGTGATGGTGATCGAGCCGGATCCCGAGATGCTCATCGCCTGTCTGGGGCAGACCGACTACACTCCCTTTTTCGAGATCGGCAAGCTGCACTTTCTGCCTCCGGATGTGGAGGTGGTGCGCAAAGCCGTGCAGATGGCGGACAAGCAGTTCCTCTTCGGCCGTATCTACCTGCGCTCGGATTTCCCGAGCCAGCAGATCGGTCCTGAGTATGCCAAGTGGACGCGCATCTGCAAGGAGCAACTGGAAGGTCTCACCGTGGAACTGACCACCCTGCGTCGGCGGCAGGACGTGATGGTGGGCAATGAGATGCAAAATTTCAGAAACTCCTTTCGTCACGGCAGCCTGCGGGACATGCAGGACACCGCCAAAGGCCTCACGGCGGTGATCCTGGGCGCCGGCCCCTCGCTTCAGGTGAACGGCCCGCTGTTGGCGAAAAATCCCGGACATCTTTTCTACGCCGCGGCCCTGCAGACCCTGCCGGCAGTGCAAAAGACAGGCATAAAGCCGCATCTGGCCATGGCCATCGACTATAGCGCGGGCATGAAGAGGGTGTTCAACATGTTGGACATGGAATGGGCCAGGGACATTCCCCTGATCTACTCCACCAAGCTGGACCCCGAGGTGGTGAACCGCTACCCCGGGCCCCTGATCCCGCTCTGGACTTTGGGCGGCCTGGCCACCTACGTCATGAAGGGCAATGAATACATCCTGGACGCCGGTGGCAACGTCAGCGTGGCCATGTTCCGCTTCCTCACCCACTGCGGTGTGTCCAGGGTGCTGCTCTGCGGTCAGGATTTTTCCTGGAAAGGTGGACTGAGTCACGCCGAGGGGCACCACGCCTCCCGGACCAACGCCAAGAGTTCGGTGACCATGCAGAACCTTCAGGGCGAGACCCTGCACTCGGCCCTTTCCTATGTCACGGCGTTGCGCGACCTGGAACGCGACATCGAACGCTCCGGTGTGGAAGTCATGAACTTCTACGGGGGGTATGCCGTTATCAAGGGGGCCCGGCACTTTGGCGAGAATGAGCTCGTGAGCCAGGGGCTGAACACATCCGCGCCCGGGAGCCTGAAAATTTTTCTCGACAACCTGAAGCTCGCGCGCATACCTCGCCCGATTCCGGCGGTGGAACCGCGCTACCCAGCGTGGAGTTCCTCCCTGCGCAACGCAATGAAGCACATGGACAAGCTTTTCAAGAGGCCCGCGGCAAAGCAGAAGGAAATCCGCGACAGCATGCACAGGTTCCACACCTATCTGCGCCATGATCCCTTGCTGGTTCCCTACCTGTACAACGAGTTCATGGATGTGGCCGGACTGGCCCATGGTGCGAGAAAGTTCGATAACAGGGACAACGTGGAATTCAAGAAGATTGTGCGTCGCGTGCAGGACAAGGTCAAGCACTTCGACTCCCTCCTCGGCCCGGAGACGAGCGCCAGCGCGGCCGCCTGAGGGAAGATACGGAATATGGCCGGGGCGTGACGGCCCGTCGCCGTCCCGCCCCCCGCACACAAGGACGTGTGCCTGGGAAATACGGGAAGTATTTCAAACGAACAAAACGATGCGCCCGAACCGGATGCCCCCCGGTTCGTGACGACAAACGCATTCGCACGGGTTCACGGGTGTCACAGGACGTGGCGCCCGACCTCTTCATGACGTCCCTGAAAAAGGGAGCTCCCTGATTCCTCTCCCTGTCATTTTCTTGAGTGGTTCTCCGATTATTTGCACCTAACCTTGCCTAGAGCCGGGAAACAACGTAAATGATCAGCACGATTTTCCTTTAGGATGGATGTTGTTTCATTCATGTTGCCGGTGTCGTGACGGTTCCGCGTACTGGCGGCGTGTTCCATAGATGTCGTGACAATTATTGCAAGATCTTGGAAAATCCAGGGAAATTCTAACAGTAGGCCGCAAGATGTCGGGACCTGCACAATCGTCTGCCTTTCATGGGGCAGTGCATTCGAGTGGTGCGATATCACGAGGGCATGCTGGCTACACAATGGGGGCGGATCACGGCAACGTCCGTGCATCTCTTGGAAGTTCAAACGCATCTGGGAGTTGCCTTTGGCAATGATACCGGTATGCGACACCATCATTCAGATTTTCCATGAAACAGCTGAAGCACGCGCTCCTGGTCCTGGGCGTCACCTGTCTGCTCTTCGCGGGAGCATACCTAGCGTACAGGCATGGCGACTATGCGGATATGTACTCCTTGTTGAAGGAGGGAGCCAGGGGATGGAAAGACAGCCCCCACAGGGTCGACCCGGAGCTCGGTGTATCCCTGGTGCCTGGGATGCAGGGAGCCGAGACCTTTGCCAAGGGGCCGGATGTGCCTTCGCGAATCTCCAGCCTGGGGTTCCGCATCCCCTTGCATATGCCGGATACCGTGCCTCACAACCGCCCCCTGGTGCTGAGCCTGGGGTGTTCCTTTACCTACGGCTCCTCCTGCATGGCCAAGGACACCTTCACCTTCAAGGTGGGGTGCGCGCTCGGCGGATCAAGCATCAATGCGGCGGTGGGGAGCCACGGCCTGGTCCACATGCTGCTCATCGGCCGCAGGGTGATCCCGGAATACAGGCCCGACTATGTGCTGGCCCAATACTCCCCCTGGCTGGTGGACCGCTCCGTCAAAGGGTATCTGCCCACGTTTCACGGCAAGATGCCGTCGCCTTATTTCTATGAGTCTGAACAGGGGAAATTGGCCATCCACCCCCCGTATTATCCAACCGGTATTCTCTCCTATGACACGGAGCACTACAAAACCACTAAGCGCTCCCTTGCGGACAGGCTGTCCTTTTACTGGAGCGTGGCCCTCCCCATGTTGGCCTATGACGACTATCACGAGATCCTCACCGCTTTCGGCAGGATCACTGGCAGGTTTCCGCCTCCAACCAGTGACCGGAGACTGGTGCTGGAGAGCGTGTACGCGGAGCTGGACCGCCTGTGCCGCGACAATGGAGGCACCATGCTCATCGTGGCCCTGGACAACACGGACTTCGACGAGTCGGTCTCCGGGGAGGAAAAGTTGTTTCTGCAAGAACGATACGGAGAGCGCTTCATCGACACCACCCCGGTGCTGCGGGCCGAGGTCCCGGACCGGCAAGGCGGGGAGGCGTCGCGAAAGGTGTACGCCCACTACCGGGAGGGCATGCTGGTTGACTGGCACCCCAATGAAAAGGCCCATGAACTGTACACCCGCGCCATCGTGGAGCGCATCGAGAGCCTGCGGAAGTAAGGGGACGGATTGTTTCGGGGAGCCACCCGTGCATAGAACATAGACATCGCGGAGCGTCATAAACAAAAAAGCGGCCCATGGGCCGCTTTTTTGTTCAGGGGATGAGGGGCTGGAGCTTACTGCTCCAGCTTCTCCTCGATGAGTTCCTTGGGGGTGAGGGTCCAGTAGGGGGTGCCGTCCTTGGTGCGGCGCACCTTGAACTCGAAGATCTCGTTGACTTTGATCTTGGATCCCATGAGCACGGGCTTGCCGTCGATCTTGACCAGGCTGCCGCGCACCGTGAGCTTGTCGCCCCTGTTTGCCACATAGGTCAGAAAGCGTACCTGGTCCTTGGGGCCGAACTGGATCTCGAGGGACTCGCCCTTGGGCAGTCCGTCCACAGGGGAGGAGGGGGTGATGCGTACGCCGAGGCCGGGTTCCATGCCCGGCAGAGGGGTGATTTCGATGATTTCCTCGAGGCTGCCCTTTACCTTCATGAAGCTGTCCATGTCATACAGCTTGTTGTATTCGCTGCCACGTTCCCATCCTTTTGCGATCTTGGACGGTTTCGCGTCCTTCTGCTCCGCCGCGGCCAGTGCGGTGGATGGGGCGAGGAACGAGCCCATGGCCAGGATCAGAACCAGATATCCGACAAACTGGGGAAAAAAGCGGGAGCGAGTGTACATGATGTCACCTTCCTCCACGGCGATGAGGCCGGGATACGTTTCATGGATGTGTACCGATAACCTTAATCAAACCCAATAAATTTGGCAAGCTGCGGGGCGGATTACGGGATCCGGGCTTCTGGTTCGCATGCCTTGTAATAAGGCGGCCAAGCCGTTACATCATGAGCTAATCTTTGGACTGCACATGAACCAGATGTCTGAAACGGGCTCCAAGTTTCGCCCAAAAACCACTTTATTGTGCCATGAATACCATCACTCATGACGTCATCGCCTGGACTTTGCCCTTGGCGCTCTGCCTTGTCTGCATCGGGGTGGTGCTGCTCTTCTTTCGAATTTTCGGGCATCGGGCCGCGGCCCTGGCCAAGCGGACACATCATCTGGTGGACGACGCCCTGTTCGAAAAACTGCACCGGCCCGTGAAATTCCTCTGCTGTCTGCTCGTTATCTCAGTGGTGCTCGCCGCATTCCCCCTTCCAGACAGGGGAGGCGCCTGGAAGGAACACGTCCTGACCATCCTTTGGATCCTGGCGGTCGCCTGGCTGGCCATCGGAGTCAGCCTGTTCGGGGAGAGCGTGCTCATCCAGCGCATAGAGGACGGAGACAACCTGCGCGCCCGCAAGATGCTCACCCGGTTCACGGTGCTACAGCGCATATTCAGCGTGTTGGTGGTGCTCTTCGCCCTGGGTGGAGTGTTCATGAGCTTCGAGGCGGCGCGCTCCCTGGGTATGAGCCTGCTGGCTTCTGCCGGCCTGGCGGGCGTGATCATCGGTTTCTCGGCCCAGCGGACCATCGCTTCCGTGCTGGCCGGGATCCAGATCGCCTTTACCCAGCCCATCCGCCTGGACGACGTGGTCATCGTGGAAGGCGAGTGGGGGTGGATCGAGGAGATCACCTTCACCTACGTTGTGGTGCGCATCTGGGATCTGCGGCGACTGGTGGTGCCCATCAGCCATTTTCTGGAGAAGCCCTTTCAGAACTGGACCCGCGTGAGTTCCGACCTGCTGGGCACAGTGAACCTGCACCTGGATTACACCGCCCCTGTGGAGGAGATACGGGCCGAGCTGGAGCGCGTGTGCCGCGAGGAGGCTGGCGATCTCTGGGACGGCAAGGTCTGTGGCCTGCAGATGACCGAAGCGGATGAGCGCGGGGTGGTGCTGCGCTGCCTGGTGAGCGCCAGGAACAGCGGAAAGGCCTGGGATCTGCGCTGCCTGGTGCGGGAAAGGCTGGTGACCTGGCTGGCCGGGCGCCATCCCGGATGCCTGCCCAGACAGCGGTGGAGGGAGGAGGGGCAAGACTAGAGCATTTATCTTTACAATAGATTGAGTTGGGGCTCCACCCTTATGTATCGACCAGATCGGCTTCTGTGGGCGTTACTGGCAAGGGACATGTCTGCCTGGAGGGTTTTTTACCGTGGTAATGAACGAGGCATTCTCGCCATCATTGGTGGAGGGAATGCCGCGTATTGTTATTCGTTTTTCAGGACGAGACAGGCATAAAAAAGGGGGAGGAATCATGATTCCTCCCCGTTTGAGTATGAGTCTGATAGTGCCTACTGCGATTTCTTCCTGCGCGGCACATAGCGTTTGCGCTTGGGCTTGTCGGCGGAGTCGTTCGCCTCTGGCTTTGATCGCGTGGCTGGTTTCTTGCGGGAGTTCGCCTTGGCAGCTGATTTTGTCTTGGCCGGTGCCTTGGCCTGGTTGGATGCCTGGGATCTCTCCTTGCGGGGAGCGCTCTTTTTGGCGCGGGGAGCGTTGTCAGCGATCTCCAGGTTGATCTCCAGGCGTGACAGATTCACCTCCGTCAGCTCCACCTCGATGGTCTGCCCCATGCGGTAGCGCTTGCCGGTGCGCTCCCCGAGGAGTTCCTGGCGCTCGGGGATGAAGGTGTAGTAGTCGTCGTGCATGGTGGAGAGGCGCACCGCGCCCTCGGCCATTACCTCGTTGAGCTCCACCCAGAAACCGAAATCGGCCAGGGAGTTGATGACGCCGGTGAAGCGGTTCCCGACCCTGTCGCGGAGGAAGAGCACGGTGATGCGCTTGAGGATCTCGCGCTCCGCCTCCATGGCCTTGCGCTCCTGGTCGCTGAGATGCCCCCCGAGGCGTTTGAGTCCCTTGACCCTGGGCGCGGGTGCGAGCCCCTGCTCCTGGGCCAGGGCCACCTTCACGGAGCGGTGGACAACCAGGTCGGCGTAGCGGCGGATGGGAGAGGTGAAGTGGCAGTAGCACTCAGAGGCCAGGCCGTAGTGGCCGAGGTTTTCCGGGGAGTACTTGGCCTGCATCATACAGCGCAGGGCCATGCGTCCCACGATGAATTCCAGGTCAGAGCCCTGGGCAGCGGTGAGGGCGTCCTGCAGGTCCTGGGGCGTGGGGACGCCGTCCGGATGGGGGAATACTTCGGGGTTGTCGCTGCGCTCCAGCAGCTTGAACAGGTTCAGCAGCTTCTCCGGATCGGGCTCCGGGTGCACGCGGTACAGGCAGGGCAGGCCGCGTTCGGTGAGGAACCGGGCCACGGCCTCGTTGGCCGCGATCATGAACTCCTCCACGATCTGGTGGCCGAAGTGCCGCACCTTGGGGCGGATATCCACGGTTTCGCCCGTGAGATTGAACTGGATCTCCGGTTCGGGCAGGTCGAAGTCCAGGCTGCCGCGCTTCATGCGGCGCTGGCGGATCTGCCGGGCCAGGGCCTCGGCTGTCTCCAGCATGGGGAGCACGTGCCCGACCTCCTTGCGGGCCTCGGGATCCTTGTCCAGGAGCACGCGTTTGACCTGGGCGTAGGTGAGGCGCGCCTTGCTGCGGATCACCGCGGAGAAGACGCGGCAGTCGTCCATGAGTGGAATGCCGTCGTGGGTGTATCCCATCTCCACTGCCATGGCCAAGCGTGGAACGTCAGGGTTCAGGCTGCACAGGCCGTTGGACAGGGCCTCGGGAAACATGGGCTCCACGGACTGGGGAAAGTAGCAGGAGTTGCCGCGCTCCTGGGCCTCCTGGTCCAGGGGGGAGTCGGGGGCCACGTAATGGGACACGTCTGCGATGGCCACAATGAGGCGGTAGCCGTCTGACTCCTTGCGTACGAAGATGGCGTCGTCAAAGTCCCGGGCTTTGGCGCCGTCAATGGTCACCAGGTCCAGGGGGCGCAGATCCTCCCGCCCCTCGAAGTCTTTATCTCCGGGCACCTTGGGCAGTGCGGCGGCCTCTTGGAGGGCGTTGTCCGGAAAGGTAGTGGGCACGTCGTGGTTGATCTTGACCAGGGCCTCCTGCACGGCCACGTCCTCTTCGTCGCCCAGGCGGTTTTGCGCCTCGCCCCCCCAGAGATCGTTGTCGATCTGCTCTCCGGGTTTGATGGTCAGGATGTCGCCTACGTCAGGCTGCACCACGAGCCCGTTGGTCAGGACCATGAACTTGGCATGCAGTTTTGCGTCCGTAGGCTGGCACAGGCAGTAGTCACCCATGGGTTGGGCAACGCGTGCGGTGACGCGCGCCCGCCTGCGCTCCACCACGCGGGCGACGCGGCCTTCCTGCCTGCGCCCTCCCTTGTTGGGGAACAGGGCCACGGCCACGCGATCGCCGTGCCAGGCCTCGCCCATGTTGGCGGGGTTGATGAAGATGTCGTTGCGGTTCTTGTCGTCCGGGATGACGAACCCCACGCCGGAACGCTGGACTTCCAGAACGCCGGTGACGAGCTTGAGGTTTTCCACCAGGCCGTATGCGCCACGGCGCAGGTGTAGGATCTTGCCGTCGTTCACCAGGATCTGGATGAAATCCTCGATTCTGGACAACTCCCGCTTGTGGGCCTTGAGTGCCTTGAGCACTTCCTGGGGCGTCAGCGGCTTGTGGCTTTTCTGGAACACGCGCAGCACTTCCTGCGCGGAGATGGTCAAAGGCTTTCTCTTTCTTGCCATATGAAATCCGTATCTTAGGTTACAGTATGAATTTGGTCCCAGCCCATGGGCCGGGAAGGGGCGCACAGAGTCATCTCGGGAAGAGGGCCAGCGCGCTGCTGGTAATATACGTCCTCTATAGCCTTGTAGGGTAAAAACACGGTAAAGGCCACAATGCTCTTGCGGCATTGGGGTGGTGTGACGGGAAAATTACAAACAAGGGGAAAGGGGGCGCGAATCGGAACGGAAAACAAGGGAGGGCGGTTGACGCGCCCTCCCTCGTAAGGGGTTCATGATGTCCTGGCAAGGGGGAGGTTCCTATTCCAGAGGCGATTCCTCTTCCTCCTCGTTCACCGCGTTTTCCTCGGCCACGCGCCAGATTTCAGGTGACTCGCCGAGGTTTTTCTTGGCCTCGCGCAGCCCCAGGTTGAAGGCCTTGATGTTCATCTGGAGGATCTTGGCCGGCAGGTTCTCCTCCAGGGCCTTGCGCATCAGGCGCGGCTCGGCGAATGGCAGCAGGTGCGTCACGGCGCCGAACACGATGGTGTTCAAGGTCATGGGATTGCCGATGCGCTCTGCGGCGAAGGTGGTGAAGGGCAGCCCGTGGAACAGGTTTGTGGGCGCCTGCTTGACCAGGGAGTTGTCCACCAGCAGCACCCCGTTGGGCTTGAGGTTGCGGTAGTAGTTGTTGCAGGCCTCCTGGCTGAGTGCCACCAGCAGGTCCAGGCTTTCGGTCTTGGGATAGCTGATGGGGCGGTTGCTGATGACAAGGTCGGCTCGGCTGGAGCCGCCACGGGCCTCGGGGCCGTAGCTCTGGGTCTGGGTGACGTAGAACCCGTGCCCAAGTGCCAGGCCGTAGCCCAGTACCTTGCCCAGGGTGATGATGCCCTGGCCGCCCAGTCCCGAGAGCCGCAGTTCGAACCGGTTGAGTCGTGTATCCTTTCTCATTGCGCCTCCCCCTGAAGTTGCTTGCGAAGCTCGACATACCGTTCCTCGAGCCCGGGTTCGTCGCGTTCCACGAACACACCGATGGGAATGCGTTCAGTCTGCTTGTGCTCCGGCAGCTTGGAGTATGCTTCCACGTCCATGCTCTTGCTCTTCAGTTCCTGATACATTTCCACGATGTTCTTGAACTTGTTCTTGCGGCCGTACTGGGTGTGGCAGGGGCTGAAGGCCTCCACGAGGTTGAAGCCGGGGCGGCTGATGGCCGTGGTGATGAGCCTGTCCAGCAGTTTGGCGTGGAACGCGGTGGCCCGGCCCACGAAGTTGGCGCCCGCGGTTTTGGCCAGTTCCACGATGTCGAAGGACTTCTCCAATTGACCGAAAGGTGTGGTCATGGAAAAGGCGCCATGGGGGGTGGTTGAAGAGCACTGCCCCCCGGTCATGCCGTAGATGTTGTTGTTGAGGATCAGCGTGGTGATGCCGATGTTCCGGCGCGCCGCGTGGATGAGATGGTTGCCGCCGATGGACAGGGCGTCGCCGTCGCCCATGATCACGATGACCTTGAGGTTGGGGTTGGCCATCTTGATGCCCGTGGCAAAGGTCAGGGCGCGGCCATGGGTGGCGTGCACGGTGTTGAAGTCCACGTACACGGCCATGCGGCCGGAGCAGCCTATGCCAGCCACAACCACCACTTCATCCTTGGAGAGGTTCAGCGCGTGCACACTGCGTATGAGCGAACCGAGTACGACGCCGTGGCCGCATCCGGGGCAGAGCACGTGGGGGAACTTCTTGTTGTGTCGCAAATATTCGTGAATAAGCTGGGTGACTTCTGACATGGCTACACCTGGGATATGGATTTGAGAATTTGCGAGGGCGTGATGATCTGGCCATCCACGCGGTTGATGGTGCGCACGCGGGTACGGCCGTTGTTCACCCGCTTCACTTCGCGCGACATCTGTCCCATGTTCATTTCCGGCACGATGATGCATTTGCAGTTGCGCGTCAGTTTTTCGACCGGTGAGCGCGGAAAGGGGAAAAGGGTCTTCAGGTGCACCAGTCCGGCGTTGATCCCTTGTTCACGGGCTTCGCTGACAGCCAGATGGGCGGAGCGCGCCACGCTGCCGTATGCCACCACGCCGATGTCGCAGTCCTTGGTCAGGAACTCCTCGACCATCACGATATCCGGGAAATGGGCGTCGATCTTGCGGAACTGGCGGTGGATGGCGGCCTCCACCTCTTCGGGGCGCTGGGTGGGGTAGCCCATGATGTCGTGGGTCAGCCCGGTGTAGTGGATGCGGTAGCCAGAGCCGATGGGGGGCATGGGCGTAACCCCGCGAATGGTCTCCTCGTATGGCTTGAACCATTCGGGTGGTACCGAGGGGACAACCCGGGAGTAGATCTCCAGCTCCTCGGGAAGGGGGATGGTGATCTTTTCGCGGGTGTGGGCGGTGACCTCGTCGAGCAGTAGAATGACGGGCGTACGGTATTTTTCGGCGAAATTGAAGGCCGAGATGGTCACTTCCAGGCATTCCTGCACCGTGGAGGCGGAGAGCACGATGATGGGGTGGTCTCCGTGAGTGCCCCAACGCGCCTGCTGCACATCCCCCTGGGAGGGGCAGGTGGGCATGCCGGTGCTCGGGCCGCCGCGCATCACGTTGACGATTACCATGGGGGCCTCAACCATGCAGCCGTACCCCAGGTGCTCCTGCATCAGGGAAAAGCCCGGGCCGGATGTGGCGGTCATGCACTTGCGTCCGGCCAGGGATGCGCCGACCACGGCGCCAAGACCGGCGATCTCGTCCTCCATCTGCAGGAAGACGCCGTCCGGCGTCCTTGGCAGGCGCTGGGCCATGCACTCCATGATTTCACTGGAAGGTGTGATGGGGTAACCCGCGAAAAAGGTGCAGCCGGCCAGAAGCGCACCTTCGACCACGGCCTCGTTGCCTAGGGCGAACAGTTCAGTGTGCTTTTTTCGTGGAGATGGTTTCATGAGGCTCCGCCGTTGATTTGCTGCTGTTGGGCTGTGGAGTTGTTCTGACTTTCAGAATCCTTGGGCATGACCACGATGGCGAAGTCCGGGCAGTGCAACTCGCAGAAGCCGCAATTGATGCACTCGGGCTCGTTGACCACCTCGGCCTTGCCAAGTGGTGAGATTTGAAAGACTTTGCTCGGGCAAAAGGCCGCGCACAAGCCGCAGCCCTTACACCAGTCGGGGTAAATGACGATCTTGGTTTTGCCTTTCTTGGATTTGTTCATGAGATGTCCACGGTACTTCACGGTTTCTGTTGATTGCTCACACCATTGCCGCATGCCACTTTTTTGGGTTTCACCACTTACGCCATTGCATATGCCTTGGCAACAGCCATGGTAAAAAAATTCTATAATGAGACAATGTGTTTAATGGTAAGCACGTTTAACAATTATGGCAAGCGAACTTGCAACAATCTGTGGACATTAATATTTCTCATTAGAGATTTATTGTAATAAAAAATCGGACTATGTTGGTCAAAATTCTGGGGAGAGACGGGGAAGACGAATCAGGAGAGAAAGGGGCGTAGATGGAACACAAGTGCGTATCGGTTTGTGCCATATCGATTTTCGGGTTGAATTCTCCTTTAAATGCATAAGTTGAGTATTGGAGGGATGCAAGAGGGGGACCCTTTGTAAGAGGGACCCCCTCGCCACCAGCTTTTAAAAAGTGATGATCTTGTAGCCGCGTTCCATCCAGCCCGCCATTCCCGGATGGCCTTTCATGTCGCCCAGCAGCGGTATGCCAGCGGCCTCCACGGCCTCCAGCACGCCCATCTTGGCGGAGCAGGCCTTGCACGTGCCCGCGATGAGCCCCTTGTCCCAGGCCTGTTGCCAAAGCTTGTGCATGGGGTTCTCCTCCTTGAGGAGTTCAAGCGGGAGCTTGGTGGCCGCGCCTTCCACCACCACTTTCACGTCGAAATTTTTGTCCTTCATGTCCAAAGCGTTGAGCAGCACGTGGATGAAGCACATCATTTCACCGTTGAAGGGGAAAAGAACCACTTTTTCCATTGTCGTGTCCTTTGGGGGCGGTTGAGTTCGCCCGGTCAGTTTTCGAGCATCAAGGCCGGGGAGCGAGTCCCCCGGCACTATCTCGGATTCCTAGGCAAATCCCTGCATGATGTCGCGCAACGCGTCCATGGGCACTGGCTGATTGCAAAGCGGTCCGTCATGGAGTTGAGGCAGCATTTCATTCAAGGGGTGGCGGTCGTTTTTCCAGATCACGCCCAGGGGGATCTTGTCGCCGAACTCCTGGGACCTGGCCAGGGCCTGCTCCCAACTGGTGGGATCGTGCTCCCCGCCCAGCTTGTAGACTCTCTCCTTGTACCATTTGAAGGTGTTGATCTTGTTGAAGGAAACACAGGGCTGGAGGATGTCCACCAGGGAAAAACCTGGGTGTCTCACCGCCTCCTGGATGAGCTCCGAGAGGTGGTCGATGTCACCGGAAAAGCCCCGGGCAACGAAGTTGGCTCGCATGGCCACGGCCACGGTGATGGGATTGAAGGGGGCGTTGTTCACACCGCCGGGATTGGCCTTGGTTATCTGCCCCTCCTGGGTGGTGGGGCTGGCCTGCCCCTTGGTGAGACCGTAGATCTGGTTGTCGTGGGCCAGCAGGGTCATGTTCACGTTGCGGCGGATAGCGGCCAGGAAATGGTTGCCGCCTTCACCGTAGTTGCAGCCGTCACCGCTCTCGGCAATGACCGTGAGTTCCTGGTTGGCGAGCTTGGCCGCCTGGGCCGGGGGCAGGGAACGGCCGTGCAGGCCGTTGAAGGCGTTACAGCGCAGGTAGTGGGGCGTCTTCGCGGCCTGGCCTATTCCCGATACCATGAGCACCTGGTGCGGCTCCAGGCCCATGTCAGTCAGAGCCTTTTTCAGGGCCTTGAGGATGGAGAAGTTACCGCATCCAGGGCACCAGGCTGTTTCGAATTCACCGTAATCTTCCATGGTTGCCATGATTCACTCCCCTGTTGGGCGGTCTTGAAGATGATCCAGAATGTAGCGGGCGGTAAAGGGTAGCCCGTCGTATCGCAGAATCCTGGTGTCGAACTCGAAGCCCGTGGTCTGCCGGATCAGCGCGGCGAATTGACTGGTGCTGTTGCCCTCCACGCATACGGTCTTCCCGGCCTGGCGCAGCAGCGGCAGGAAATTGTCCGAATGCAAGGGGAACACCTGGCTGAAGTGCAGCACCGCGGTGGGTTCGCCCTGTTCGGTTCTCAGGCGCGCGGCCTCCACAGCCGCCCCCTTGGTGGAACCCCAGCAGACAAGCAGGGTGGATGCCGCGTCCGGGCCCAGATAGTCGGGCGGGATCAGGTTCTCCACAAGGACCTGCCCCTTGCGCAGACGTTTGTTCTGCATCTGGATGCGTACGTCCAGGTCCTCGGTGATGTGCCCGTCCGGGGTGTGCTCGTCGCTGTCCGCAACCACGAGATAGGGGCCGAAGCCCGGGGCCAGCCTGGGGGACACCCCGCTCTCGGTGATGGCATATCTCTCGTAGCCCGCGGGGTTGTCGGTCTCGAATCCCGGCAACACCGGGGCGGGCAGGGCGTCCAGGTCAAAGAGTGGCACTGCGCGGTAGTTGTCCGCAAGATATTGATCCGTGAGTACGAACACCGGTCCCTGGAAGCGTTCGGCCAGGTCCAGGGCCTTGTGAGTGAGGTGGAAACACTGCTCCACGTCGCCGGGTGTAAGGATGGCCCGGGGAAATTCACCGTGCCCCGCGTACAGGACCAGGTTCAGGTCGCCCTGCTCGGTGCGCGTGGGCAGACCGGTGGCAGGGCCGGGGCGTTGCGCCAGCACAACCACGATGGGTTGCTCCAGCATGCCGGCCAGGCTCACGCCTTCGGTCATCAGCGCGAAACCGCCCCCGGAGGTGGGGACCACGGTCCTGGCTCCGGCAAAGGAGGCGCCCAGGCCCATGTTGATGGCCGCGATCTCGTCCTCGGCCTGCTCCACCACGAGGCCCATCTTCTGGGCAAAGGAAATGAGGTTCATGGCCACGGAAGTGGCCGGGGTCATCGGGTAGAAAGAGCAGAACTTAACGCCCCCGGCCATGGCGCCCAGGGCGATGGCCTCGTTGCCGTTGATCATCAGGCGTTCACCCTGCGGCTCGGGAGGCGCGAGGGGGGCGAAATCCGGCTTGTTGGCCTCCACCCATGAACAGGAGTTCTCCAACACCTCCACGTTCTGCTGGATGATCTCTTCGCCCTTTTTGGCAAAGACGTTGTGCAGCAGCTTTCGGGGCACTTCACGGTCCAGGCCCAGGATCTCGGCCAGCGCGCCCAGGGCTGCAACGTTCTCGAAGATGACCTTTGGCGCGAGTTCGCTGAAGGGTACGGGATAGCATCTGGCCTGGCAGGCATCGAGTTCCTCGTCCAAAAGAACCAGCCCGTCCGGCGCCAGCCTGTCCTTGTGCAGCTCCACTGTTTCGTTGTTCATGGCCACCAGGATGTCCACGGTCTCCAGAGGGGCGAAGACGTCCTGGATTCCGACGCGAATGGCGAAGGTGTTGTGCCCCCCGCGGATGCGGGACATGTAATCCTGGGTGACGGAGATGTGGTACCCGGCGCGGACCAGACTTTTGGCCAACAGCTGACCCACTGTGGCGAGGCCTTGTCCCGCCTCGCCGCCGATGAGAATGTTGGTGCCCGTTTTGTTCATGAGAGCAATCTCCTTGGGCTGTAGCGTGCGTAGGGACGCGTTCCCGTCCTGGGACGGGAGCGCGGTGAGGGTTTGGCAAAAGGGGGTTGAGCCTTGTTACGCCGCGGTGGTTCCGGTGGCGGGTGGCGTGCGGGTGGCAAGCTCCTTGTCCAGCATGAACAGGCCCTCGCCGGCGTCACCCACCAGCTTGAGCTTGTTTACGATGTCTCCGACGCTGTCTTCCTCTTCCACCTGCTCGGTGACGAACCACTGTAGAAAGATGTTGGTGGCGTGGTCCCTTTCAGAGATGGCGACGTCCACCAGGTCGTTGATACGCTTGGTCACGCCCTGTTCGTGCTCCAGGGCTTGTTCGAAAATCTCCAGCGGGGATTTCCATTCGCTCTGAGGCGCGTCGATGGCCATAAGCTCCACCTTGCCGCCGCGATCGTTCACATAGTCGTAGAATTTGACCGCGTGGGAGAGTTCCTCCTGGGCCTGATAGCGCATCCAGATGGCAAAGCCGCTGAGTCCGATGTGATTGAGGTGGGCGGACATGGAAAGATAGAGATATCCGGAGAACATCTCCCATCTGATCTGTTCGTTGAGGGCGTTGTTCATTTTTTCGGTCAACATGGTAATCTCCTGAAAGTTTATTCCGCTGCATTGCCTATAGAAATGGTCATCACCACGGGAAAAAGCAATATGGCACACACAAATGATTACTCTCGAGAAGGCGTGCCCCCCGAGCAATTATGCCTGTGAGCGAAAAACCATACTCATTTCACTATAGAACATGACCAGGGGATTTTCGCAAGGGCGAATTGCCATGCAGACCAAATTACCTAGTTGATTGCTGGGAATTTGTTCTTGATTTGGATATGTAAATAATACAGCATGATGGGGAGACGCGTTGGCGTTTCCAGGGGATGCCGAATGATGCAGATATGCTTTTAATAAGTTGAAATTACTACATAAAATTTGGAATATGCCAGGGCTTGCGAAAAAGCCTGGGCTGCGGCATGGTGATGGACCGATTACAGGGGGAAAGGGAGGCTTAAATAATGCGATTCTATTCCGAACGAGACCTCGGACGTACCGAGTTGCCCTGCGATTCCTGCGGCGCCAAGATCAGCGTGCGCCGCTCATGCCAAGAGGTCTGGCTGCATTGTGATGCCTGCGGCCAGGACTTCCCCGTCACACAATACGCCCAGCGCATGGACGAGTCCCTTGAGCGCTGCCTGGAGTCCGTCTACTGCAATCGCATGTAGCTCTCTGCGCGTATCTTCCTTATATAAAAGAGTTTTCCAGCAAGCGCCTTGGTCAGAAATACCCGAGGCTTCGAAGCTGATCCAGTAGACGCTCCTTTTCCTGGGAACGTCCGGAGCGTTCGTCGCGCATATCGGCCTGATCAGGCGCCACAGTGCAGGGCACGCAGCCCAGGGAGCGGTACCCCTGATCGTAGAGCGAGCAATGGGGGATGCCATGCTCCATGGTGTATGCCCAGATGTCCATCTCGGTCCACTCCAGGATGGGATTGCATTGCTGGTGGTCCGGGTCCGTCCTGGGCTCCAGCCACTTCCGGTTCGTACGGGTGGGGTGCTCGTCGTGGCGCAGACCTGTGAGCAGAACGCGGACTCCAAGATCCAGAATTGCCTTGCGAAGCGGTGCGATCTTGAGCTCCCCGCAGCATTTTTCAACATCCCGCGCCAGGGGATACCCCTTGAGTTCCACCAAGGGGCGGGCCACATGGCACTGAATGCCCCACTGCACCACCAACTCGTCACGCAACGCCAGCACCTCGGGAAACTTTACTCCCGTGTCGATGTTAACGGCTCGTACCGAGGCCGCTTCCAACCCCCTGTCCCGCAAATGTTCCTTCCAGAGGTGCAGCACTGCGGTGGAGTCCTTGCCTCCTGTCCAGGCGGCGTGAATGGTGTCCGGCGAATGCTTGTCCAACAACTGGTCGAAACGCTCACGCGTCATGCGAACCTTGTCCGCCAAGGAGAGAAGTGGCGAGTTCTGCACGATGTCGCTCCTGTTTGTCCTGGGATTTGCGTTGTCTGTCGAAAAGGCTGGGAAGGTCAGGTCGCGATGAGTTCCTTGAAGATCAAGGTGTAGACCTTGCGGATATGCAGGGAGAGCTTGAGCACTAGGTTCTGTTTGGGATCCTTGCGCTTGTTGATGGTGTTCAGCAGCTTGATGGAGACATCCGTGAAGTTCTGTTCCTTGGTGGGCTCGAGCAGTGTGTCGTAGACAGCGATGCGGCGCTTGAGAAAGGAGCAGGATTTGTCGCCCAGGTTGAAGTTCTTGTTGAGATCATCGAGGAATTCCTTGAAGATATCTTCGGAGTGGTCGGGCAGAGACTTGTCCAGGGCTATCTTCCACAAGGCGATGTACAACGCCTTGAGCTCTCTCAGGGCATTGCGCCGTTTGACCAGGTGCAGTTTGCTGATTTCCAGTACGCTGCACTCTTCAACGTAGTCAAAGGACTGCATGAGGCCGGTGAAACGCAGTGCAACGTTTTCAGTGGAAATGTTGTCTTTCATGGCTGTTCGATCTCAATCAGGTTCATTCCAGAGTTATTGGACAGGAATGAAACTGGTTAAATTGCTTATTCAAAGCCAACTAGCTGAAAACCGGGGACACGTCAAATAATAACCGTAGAAATTCTTGGTGCTTCATTGGAAACGCTGAAAGAATGAAGGGGGATACGCGCTCAGTGTGTGTATGAATAGTGGACTGGTTCGACAGCCGTGGAGATGGGCATTGGAAAGGGGAATTTGGGGAGAGACGAAATAACGGACAAAAGGGCTTGGATCCGGATTGAAAGTGTGCTATATGTTGATGCCCGTCCTCCCGGAAGAGGTCTCGATGACACTGGGGGGGGGAACGCTTCGACAGGCAGGAAGGTTTCATTGGATCCGTTCTCTATCGATGATGAAGGGGTGTTCGAGCGGAAACCAGGGTTCCAAGGCCGGGTCCGCAAGTGCTGAAACAGGAAAAAGTGAAGTTTTTTTGTTATAAGTTTCAGCGTGTTGAAAAAAAGAAGCAAGAAGTTTGAAAAATGTTGTTGACACCCCAGGGTGAAAAACGTAGAACGCCTTTCTCGCGACGAGGAAAACACGGCGCGAACGAAACGAAGCTCTTTGACAATTAAATAGCGAGTCGGATGAAAAAAAAGCCTAGGTTCACATATGTGGGTCT
This sequence comes from Desulfovibrionaceae bacterium, assembly GCA_963674665.2. Classification (GTDB taxonomy): domain Bacteria; phylum Desulfobacterota; class Desulfovibrionia; order Desulfovibrionales; family Desulfovibrionaceae. Next base: position 1,043,791 of record CAXXPL010000009.1, read on the forward strand.
AGAGAATTAGCCTTAAACTTTCCAACTGGAGAGTTTGATTCTGGCTCAGATTGAACGCTGGCGGCGTGCTTAACACATGCAAGTCGTGCGAGAAAGGTCGCTTCGGTGACTGAGTACAGCGGCGCACGGGTGAGTAACGCGTGGATCATCTACCATCGAGATCGGGATAACAGTGGGAAACCGCTGCTAATACCGGCTACGCTCCATTTAACCATGGGGGAAAGGCGGCCTCTGCTTGCAAGCTGTCGCTCGATGATGAGTCCGCGTCCCATTAGCTTGTTGGTAGGGTAATGGCCTACCAAGGCTACGATGGGTAGCCGGCCTGAGAGGGTGGCCGGCCACACTGGAACTGGAACACGGTCCAGACTCCTACGGGAGGCAGCAGTGGGGAATATTGCGCAATGGGCGAAAGCCTGACGCAGCGACGCCGTGTGAGGGAAGAAGGCCTTCGGGTCGTAAACCTCTGTCAGGAGGGAAGAAACCCATAAGTTCGAACAGGACTTGTGGCTGACGGTACCTCCAGAGGAAGCACCGGCTAACTCCGTGCCAGCAGCCGCGGTAATACGGAGGGTGCGAGCGTTAATCGGAATCACTGGGCGTAAAGCGTACGTAGGCGGCCTTGTAAGTCAGGCGTGAAAGCCCTCGGCTCAACCGGGGAATTGCGCTTGAAACTGCTTGGCTTGAGTTCGGGAGAGGGTAGCGGAATTCCGGGTGTAGGAGTGAAATCCGTAGATATCCGGAGGAACACCGGTGGCGAAGGCGGCTACCTGGACCGATACTGACGCTGAGGTACGAAAGCGTGGGGAGCAAACAGGATTAGATACCCTGGTAGTCCACGCTGTAAACGATGGACACTAGGTGTCGGGGGGTTGCCCCTCGGTGCCGCAGCTAACGCATTAAGTGTCCCGCCTGGGGAGTACGGTCGCAAGGCTGAAACTCAAAGAAATTGACGGGGGCCCGCACAAGCGGTGGAGTATGTGGTTTAATTCGATGCAACGCGAAGAACCTTACCTGGGCTTGACATCTAGAGAACTCTCCCGAAAAGGAGAGGTGCCCTTCGGGGAACTCTAAGACAGGTGCTGCATGGCTGTCGTCAGCTCGTGCCGTGAGGTGTTGGGTTAAGTCCCGCAACGAGCGCAACCCCTATCTCCAGTTGCTACCAGGTAATGCTGGGCACTCAGGAGAGACTGCCTCGGTCAACGGGGAGGAA
>CAXXPL010000009.1:1055000-1544123 GCA_963674665.2 Desulfovibrionaceae bacterium
TCCATCGAACTCAACCACCCCGCAATCAGGTTTGAGCAACCCAGCCGCCAACCGTGCCAGGGTGGTTTTACCGCAGCCGGATTCTCCCACCACGGCCATGGTTCTCCCCGGCGCGATACCCAGAGACACCTCACGGACCGCTGTGATTCTGTGCCGGAACAACCTCCCTGAGCTGAAATCCTTGCCAACGTCCTTGACCTGGATCACTGGTGGTAGTGGCAACGAACACCTCCGTTCAGTGGGGGAAGGTCAGTGGAACATAGCTCGCCGCAATTACCGCAACGAGGTTGGAAGCGGCACCCTTTGGGCAAATCGCTCAAAGAGGGTGCCTGCCCCGGGATGGGGTTGGGAGTATTGCCAACCATGGCCTGGCGCAGGGCTTTTGCGTAAGGATGTCGGGGCTTGTCCAGGACCTGTGAGGCCGTGCCTGTCTCCATTATCTGCCCCGCATACATGACCGCGGCTGTATTGCACAGGCACCGGGCAGCGTCCAAATCGTGTGTAATGCACAGGCAAGCGGCGCCGGTTTCGTCAAGGCATTCGCGGAGCAATTTCAGAATGCTGAGGCGTACGGTGGGATCGAGAGCCGTTGTGGGCTCGTCGGCCACCAGTAGTTTCGGATCCTTGGCCAGAGCCATGGCGATCATCACACGCTGGCGCATGCCACCGGAAAACTGGTGCGGGAATTGGTGATACCGCTTTCCGGCGTCCGGGATGCGGGTCATGTCCAGTAGCTCCAGTGCGCGCTGCTTGGCTGCGGACCTCGAACAGCTCCGACTGAGCATGACAGCCTCGGCCACCTGCCAGCCCGCGGGAAAGAGCGGGTTGAGGTAGGAGGAGGGCTGCTCGAAGATCAGGCCCATGCCGCCACGTCTTACGCGCCTCATTTCAGGTTCGGACAGACGCAGCACATCCACGTCCTGGAACATGATCTGGCCGGAGATCTTTGCGCCCGGGGGCAGCAGGCGTAGAAGGGCAAGAGCCAAAATAGTCTTGCCACAGCCTGATTCGCCCACCAGACAGGTCCTTTCGCCCTTGTGCAGATCGAGGCTCACACCGTCCACAGCGTGGACCATGCCCTCCTGGCTCTGAAACCGTACCTTGAGGTCTTTGACGCGCAACACGGTATGTGTTGTGGTTGTTGGTGGAAATCTGGTCATGATTGTTTCCTCATGCCGTTATCTGCAGCCCGCTCCAGTCCGTGAGGTCGCTGCGTGGATCCATGGCGCTTCTCAGGCTTTCGCCGAGCATGGTGAAGGCCAGCACGCTCAAAGCGATGACAGCCACGGCGGACAGAGCCAGATGGGGCGCCACATCCAGCGCGGGCAGGCCCTTGATGAGCATGGTTCCCCACTCAGGGGTGGGGGGCTGCACGCCCAGGCCGAGAAAGCCCAGGGAAGCAACCTGGATGATCTTGCCCCCGATGCCCAGGGTGGCGATGGTGGCGACTGGAGGAAGCACTCCCGGCAGGATGCAGCGGAAGAGCACATACAGCGGCCCGGCACCCATTGCCTGGGTCGCTTCCACGTAAGTCCGCTCACGCAGTCCCAGGGCAACGGAGCGTGCCACTCGGGCGTATTTGGGCCATCCTGGCAGGGCCAGAGCAATGACCAGGCTGATCATTCCCGGGCCGAGGATGCTGATGGCAAGCAGCGCCATGACAATGCTCGGGAAGGCGAAAAAGCAGTCGGCGATGCGCATGAGCACCGCGTCCAGGGGGCGGAAATAGGCGGCGGTTATTCCAAGGATGACGCCGAAACCGGCCACAAGCAAAGTGACCGAGATCGCCAGCCCCAGTGAGGGGCGCAGGCCGTAGAGCAAACGGCTGGCCACGCATCGGCCGAGCTTGTCCGCGCCAAGGGGAAACTCGGCGCTGAGGCCCTCCAGACGGTGAGCCAGATGCTGCTTGTCCGGATCATGCGGTGCCAAGGCCGGAGCGAAGACTGCGCACACTATCAGCCCCATGCTCAGGACCACCCCGGCCAGAAGACCGGGACGAAGCCATCTATTCGACATGGTTAGCTCCATCCTGGATTCTCGGGTCCAGCCACGCCTGTAATATGTCCATACCCAGGTTGATGAACACATAGACGCAGGCGATGGTCAAAATGCATCCCTGGACCACATAGACGTCGCGCGCCTTGACCGCTTCCACCAGCAAACGCCCCAGGCCGGGCCAGAGGAAGATCGACTCTACCACCACGGCACCGCCGAACAGATAGCCCATCTGCGTGCCCAGGTAGGTAAGCACTGGGGGCAGGGCGTTCTTCATTGCGTGCAGCCCGGCCACGCGCAATTCCCCCATCCCCTTCGATCGGGCCGTGATCACGTATTTTTCCTCCAAAGCCTGGACCATGCAGGTGCGCATGAGCCGAATCGAGATGCACGAGCTGGCAATGGCCAGAGTGAGCGATGGCAGGATCAGGTTGATCACCGAGCCATAGCCCGCCACAGGGAGCCAGTCGAGTTGAACCGAAAAAACAAGGAAGAGCAGAATTCCTATGCAGAAATCAGGGATGGACACCGCTGCCAGGCTGCCGGCCATGGTCATTTTGTCGAGCAATGATCCGGATTTTGAGGCGGAGAGCACTCCCAGTGGGATCACCAGGAGCAGGGTGAGTAGAGTGGACGTCGTGGCAAGCAGGGCCGAGGGCCCCAAAGCCTGCTGGATCTCCGAGACAACGTCCTTGCCGGTCTGGTAGGAGTGCCCGAGGTTTCCATGAAGAGTACGGTCGAGCCAGCGCCAGTACTGAACATACAAGGGGCGGTCCAGCCCCATCTGTTCGCGGAGTTCGAGCACGGCGGCCTTCGGCGGGGTTTCGGAATCGGTGAGGGAGCGTAGCGCGATCTCCGCGGGATCGCCTGGGCACAGTGCCAGGGAAAGAAATGCCGCCACGCTGACGCCGAAAAGTACCGGCGCCAGCGAAGCGACTCGTTTGAGTATGAACAGGAGCATGGCTATTCAGTCAGGCTGTCTATTTGGACAGGGACACTGTCTCCAGATGGTAGCTGCTCTCCGTGGGGTGCATGCGATAGCCCTCCACGCCCTTGGCCACGACGTCCACGTTGACGTAGTAGTTCAGGTAGACCATGGGGGAGTCCTCGATCAGAATATTCTGAATCTGGTCGTAAATGACCTTGCGCTGGGTCTGATCGAATTCGGCCCTGCCTTCCAGCAGCAGCTTGTCCACCTGGGCGTTGTTGTAATGATAGGCACCCCAGCCGCTTTCAAGGGTGTTGGTGGAGTAGTAGTCCTTCATGAGATTGTAGTCCGGGTCAGGCACGAAGAGCAGGCCGCGCCCCACCAGTGCCATGTCGAACGTGCCCTGCTTGTGCAGGGCCTCGGCCGCGTCCACCTGGATCACGTTCAATTCCACGTCGATACCGATCTCGCGCAACTGTGCCTGAACCACCTCGGCGGTGGGGGGAAGGGCCGCCCGCTCGGGGTAGGTGACCAACGTAATTTTGAGCGGAGTGCCGTTCTTTTCCCGTATTCCGTCGCCGTCCTTGTCCTCCCAGCCGGCCTGGGACAGCAGTTCCTTGGCCTTGGTCTGGTCAAATGCGAATCCTTTCAGCTTGTCGTTGGCCCAAAAGACCATTGGGGGGTACAGCGTCGTGGCTGATTCACCCACGCCTTCCAAGACGTATTTTACGAGGTCATGGCGATTGACGGCGTAGTTCACAGCCCTGCGCACCAGGATGTCGGAGAACGGCTCCTTGGCCATGTTCAGACCCATCATGCGGCAGCGGCCAACGGAGGTACGCATGATGGAGAAGTCGCCGGATTTATCAAGGGATTCGATGGCGTCAGGCGGCAGAATCTGGGCGATATCGATATCTCCGGAGCGCAGCATGGCCAGCCGGGTCACGGCGTCGGGCACGGCGCGGTATATCACCTTGGCCACCTTTGCCTTGCCCCCCCAGTAGGTGTCGTTGCGCGTCATGGTAACTTCCTCTTTGGGCTTCCAGCTCTCGAAGACAAAGGGTCCGGTGCCGATGGGTCTGACAACCTCGTCGGACGCGTCAAAGGAGGCCGGGGCCAGGGGGGCGGTCTCGCCCATGGTGAGATAGGCGGCCAAAGGCGCGAAGGGTTCTGAAGTGTTCAACACCAGAGTCAGGTCGTCGGGGGCCTGGATGGACTTCAGGGGAACGGCCTTGAGCAGCGAGCCTTGCCGTTGCAGGCGTTCCAGGTTGGATTTGACGATGCCGGCGGTAAACGGGGTGCCGTCGTGAAATGTGATGCCCTTGCGCAGGTTGAAGGTCCAGCTCAACTCGTCCTCGGACACGGACCAGGATTCGGCCAGGCCAGGGATCAGTTTAATATTGCTATCAACCTCGAGCAGGTTGTCCACAACTCCCAGGCGTTTGAACACATAGCCGGATTTGTGGACGTCCAGGGTCTTGGGCCCCCATGTACCACCAACGGTCAGAACACCGTCTTGACCGGCAAAAGCCAGGGGTGAGTATAAGAGGCTCAGACAGAGGGCAAGCGTCATCGCCCGGATCAGTTCAATACGCGAGTGTAGCATGATTCCTCCAGGTGCACAGTTTTGTTGACACATTAATTAATTACGTGTCATCAATCAAGCCGCGACTTTAATTTCATACTTATTTTCGACATATGCTTTGAGACGATATGCCAAGGAGGCGAAATGGAAACGGGCACGGCCTGCCACTGGCAAGAGCTTTGGCGTGCGCAGATGGCGGACATGGCGGCGCGTAGCGATACCGGATACTGGAATCGCAGGGCATCTGATTACGACGACTTCATCAATACCAGCAGGTTCGATTACGGCGGCCGTATGGCCGAGATTCTGTCGGGCGAAGGGCTGCTGGGGGCGGAGCTTTCGGTTTTGGAGATAGCCTCGGGTGTAGGCGCGGTTACACTGCCCCTGTGCCGCCATGCAGGGCGTGTCACGGCGGTTGAGCCTGCCCTGTCCATGGCCGAGATGCTGGGCAAGAATGCGGATACCGCAGGGTTGGACAACCTGGATATCGCTGTGCAGGACTTCGCAACCTTTGCCTCCACCGCCCCGGACAAAAGCTACGACGTGGTCTTTCTCTGCCACGCGGCGTGGCAGTTTCCGGACATCGCCTGGCTCATTCGGGAGATGACCAGGATCTCGCGGGGTTGTTGCTGCCTGGCCGATACCATGGGTCAAGGCGACATCGAGCAACAGGAGATGCGGAAGCGATTGTTCATAAAGACGCCGACTCTGGACCGCTCACTGTATCTCTACAATGTGCTCAACGAGATGGGGCTGCCCGCGGACATGACCCCGGTCCGCCACGTGATGCGCCGCTCCACTGACTCGGCACGCTCCATGTGGTCCAATGTGGTCTCCAAGTATCGAGACCTCTCCGAGGCGGACGAGCAGGTGATCGACGAGTTCGTGACCGCGCGCAGCAAGGACGGCGTGTATGAAACACCGGGCGTCATGTCCCTTATGTGGTGGAGGAATCAATGAGCTTGATGGACAACGTGTCGGAAGCGCCCCACGAAGCCTTGTTGGACGGGATGACGGATGTGGCGCATTGGGAACGGCTTTGGGAGGAGCGGTGGGACACCCGCGAGCAGATGTACGTGGGCGAAGCGCATATGAACTACTGGCAGGCCAGGGCCGAGGATTTTTCGGACGGCCGCCGGGCTCATGATTACAATTTCGGCCGCACCATTGTCGGGGCGCTGTCACCGCACCTGCCGCAAAACGCCGAGGTGCTGGATGTGGGCTGCGGCCCGGGTAGCCTGCTCATTCCCCTGGGCCAGGCCGGTCATCATGTCACCGCCGTGGAGCCGGCGGAGCAGATGATCGGACAACTCCAGGCCAATGCCCGGGCAGCCGGGGTGGAAGGCTACGAACTCATCCCCAGGCTATGGCAGGACGTGGACGTTCAAGCGCTGGCCGGTCACTTCGACTTGGCCATGTCAGCCATCACAATGTGGATGTTTCGCGATCTGCGCGTGCAGCTCGAGCGTCTGGAAACAGTGTCACGCAACCTCTGCTGCGTGGTGGGGGGCGCAGGGGGCGAGACCAGCGGCCACGGCGACGGGCTCTGGTCGGCCATTATGGGCGACGCCCGGCAACCCGGCTATTCGGAGTTTCCCCTGGCCTTCAACCTGCTCTACGCCATGGGGCGTTTGCCCGAGGTCCGCATCGTCAACTACCGCACCGAGCGCTCCGTAAAGAGCAAGATCACACAGCAGAAGCTGTTCTACGCCAAGTATACGGCACTGACCCCGAAGGTGGAGAGGCTCATAGAGAATGCCATGAACGATGCGGGAGAAGGTGGTATGGTGCAGGAATACTGCAAGGCCTCGGTGATTTTTTGGAAGAGCCCGGGTGTTGCCTAGTGAGCTTCGCCCGGACGAGTGAAAGGAATCGGAAGAGCGGACCGCACCTCATTCCATGTTAGGGGAACTGGCCGCGGCTGTTGGCAAAACAGCGGATTTGTGCACTTCGGTTCTGCCGCTGATGCTGTTGGGGTGTCTGCTGGGGAGCGTCTTGACCTCCTCCCGGGCAGGGGAGCGTTGCGGCACCTTGTGTCTGCCTTTGGCGCGCCTGGCCGGGCTGGACAGGTATTGCTCCACATATCTGGTGTTGTGCTTTCTGAACTTCAACGCGGCAAACGTCTACCTGGAGTCCCTTATAAGGGGCGACATGGTGCGACGGTCGGAGCTGCTCGGAGTTTATCTGGCGGGCTGGCTGCCGGCCAGCTTCCACTATTATGTCTTCTACCATGTGCCCATACTGTTCCCCGTACTGGGATTCAGAACCGCGGGCATCGTCATGTTGTTCTATGTAATCGCGAGCTTGTGCATCTTCGCGGTGGGAGCGGCGCTGAATCGCCGAATGCGCAAGACTCTGTCATTCAACGGCGCATCTGCCGGGCCGCTGCCTGAACGATGGCCGTCCTGGCCCGGCTGGTGGCCCGTGATTCGCCGGGGTGTCTGGCAGTTCGCGGGGATAGCCGCCGTGTTTACGTCGTGTGTCCTTGCTGTACAGCTCGTGACCGCCTTGACCCCTTCAAGTTCGATGCTGGAGATGATTCAGGACGCCATCGATTGGACCGGCGCGCCGCCCGCGTCCGCGTTGGTGGTCATCGCAGCCCTGCCCAGCGCCATGGCGGGCTTTGCCACCGCCATCGCCTGTCTGGGGGACTCGCTGCTGCAATTATCCCAGATGCCGGCGGTTCTCATGGCCGCGGCTCTGGCCCACGCTGTCTTTTCCGCCTTTTCCCATTTTCTTCCGGCCAATGTTGCCGTTTTTGGGCCGACAACCGGAACAAGGCTCACGTTCACAAGCCTGCTTGTCAGGATTCCGTGCTTGTTGCTGGCTCTGGCGGTGGCCCTGCTGCTCAACGGAATGTGATGCCTGAAAACCTGCGGAGTGCTTCTGATACGAGGCGGTTGTTTTGCCTGGGGATGGGAGGAAAAACCGGGAAGAGCATGTCAGGGGAAAACCTCTCGAGGTTTTCCCCATAAAAATATTAGTAACTTGTTTGAATTTTGATGTTTTTGAGGGTTCGAGCATCTGTCGTAGATGCACCCCTTTAGTGGGGCGGCTCAATGTTTTTTGATGACGATCAATTCATTGAGCCCATTGTCCTTTTCCAACCTGTATCTCTGCCGTTCAGCCTCGCGGATTGTATCGTGGGGGCCTACAACAACCTGTTGCCATACTCCGGCGTCACCATAGCTCGCCTGCTGCACCATGACGTTCCAGACACCTGTGCGTTCGAGGTAGTCGGCGCGTTTCTGGGCAAGTTCCCTGGAATGCCAAGTACTTTCCAGGAGCACGAATTCTCCCGTGTCTCCAGGTTCGGCCGGAGTGGGAACAGGAAAGGGGCGGTAGCCATAGACATAGCCCTTGGCCTCCATGCAGCTCTTGATCCCCTCATCCACCGAGTCCTGCTGAAGGCGGTCGGAATTCTTCAGGGCGTACACGGTCATGCGGCAGTGATCCATGTCCTCTTCCCACTGGGTGAACGGCTTGTTGGGATGATAGAACGAGAAGTCAGTGCGCTCCTTTTTGCAACCTGCAGAGAACACAAGGGCCAGGGCCAAGAACAGGAATATGGGGCGGGGCATCAGATCCTCGACAAATAAGGTATTAAACGTTTCGATAAAATTCCAAAGCCCTGCTCCTTGATCATGACAAGACGCACCATTGACGAACACCGGCGATACGCACCTTTCAATAGATCTACTCCATAACCGGCAATCGAGGAGATTCGGATTGCAATCAGGTAGGGATTTGAAAGTATATGGAAATCGGCGCTATGTAGTCGTTTCGTCCAGGCTTTGAGTATTGTCCGGGGTGAACCGTATCAAGACATCAGGGCTTTGAATGCAACCGTAAAAGTGTTTCAAAACCTCGCAAATGAATAGCCCAAAGGGAATACAAGAGCAATACTTGGCGGATTACAGGCAGGTAAAAAACATTGTTAACAAAAATTAATTAAGCTGGCCCCGTTCTTGCTATCCAGTGAAATGATGATGAAAACGTCGATTATTTGAACTGAATTCATAAGCAGGATGAGGGTGTACAGCCATGCGTCATTTCGCTTTGGGGGATCTCGTCAGGGTACTCGGGTGTGACCAGCTTGGAAGCGTCATCGACAGGCAGGGCAGGAGCTTCTACACGGTGGCCTTGCCGATTCTGGGTGCCGTGGCAACGCTTCATGCCTCGGATATGGCGCCGGTGGCTCCTGATCAGGGGCATGAACTGACAGGTCAGCTCGCGTCCATTCACAAGGATGCGTTGGCCTACCTCGATTCGTTTCCGTTCAAAGGGACCGGTGACCTGGCGGTATCGGTCTGAGCGGTTCCCAGTATTGGCTTCTTGCCTTGGCTGGTTTATAATATTTAAATGATGAAGGTACGCCTTTAGGACATTTCCATGTTGTTAAGGGCGTCCGCCCGCTCCTGAGAAGCCCGGGTGACGCAACAACGGGTTTAAGTGACGCGGTTGGTTTCTTGTTTCCATGATTTCAAGCGTTTTTCGATGGCTACTTCCCGCTATCCTATGATTACAACTCAATCCGGGAGAATGCAGGCTTGCAGTGCGGCCCGGTCATGGTGACTACAAGGGAGCGTTCAATGCTTAGAGTAGAAATATTCCGTACCGGCAGGGTCCTGATCCTTGCCCTGGTCCTGACGCTTACCGGAGTGGCGTTCTCCCCCAATGCCTGGGCCATCGACGCACAGGGCCTTTTCCAGCGCGCCAAGGATTCGGTTGTGGCTGTCATCGAGGTGGACAAGGAAGGCAAACCCAGGAAATACGGTTCCGGATTCCTGATGCGCAGAGGCGACATGGTGGCCACCAACCAGCATGTCATTGACGGGGCGGAGTTCATCAAGGTGAAGCTGCCCAACGGCAGGGTGGTGGATGTGGACCAGGTCCGGGCCGAGAGCAAGGAACATGACCTCGCGGTGCTGGTCATCCCCTCCGGGGGCGAAGGGTTGGAACTGGCTTCCGAGGAACCTCAGGTGGGCGAGGAGATCCTGGCCATCGGCAACCCCAAGGGGCTGGATCGCACCCTTTCCACCGGTGTGGTTTCGGGTATCCGGCATCGTGGCAACACCAAGTTCTACCAGATCACAGCCCCCATCTCGCCTGGCAGCAGTGGCGGCCCCATTCTCAACGCCCAAGGCGAGGTCATCGCCCTGGCCACCTTTTACGCCCTGGACGGGCAGAATCTGAATTTCGCGGTTCCCGCCTCCTACATCATGGAGCTGCTGGGCATGAAGCGCGGCAGCAGCGGACGGAAGCATTTCAGCAACAAGTCCAAGATCACCATTGAAAAAGGCAAGGGGGGAATCCTCCTGAAGCAAAAATAGCTGTCCAGAGGGGCGGGGCCGGTTCAACCGCCCCTGACCCATGCATTCAGCGAATCATCCATGAATTCCTCACCTTCGCCGGGGTAGACCATGCGGTCCTGCTCCGGCGTGGGTCTTTCCGGGGCAGGCCAGCGCCCCTTTCGGGGAGAAGGTCCCTCCAGGGCCAGCGCAGTGGGGTGCCTGTCGACCATCCGCGGTTTATCCAGGAGGTCCGCGCCGGGAACAGGGGCGCTGAACTCGATGGCGATGTTGTTGGGGTCAAAGGCGTACAGGGAATGGATGAAACCGTGATCCACCAGTTCCGAAGCCCAGAACCCGGCCGCTTCCAGCCTGTCCTTGAGCTCCCAGAGGTCGTTGTCGTCCTCCACCGCCAAGGACACGTGATCGAAGGCCACGGGTCCTGTCACAGGGACACCGTGGTCCTTTTCTGGCAGAGGTTCGGCTTGCTCCCATTCGAAAAAGGCGATCATGTCGGTGGGAGATATGCGAAAGAAATAATGCCGGTAGTGCGCCCCCCCCAGTCCGGCCACGAGAGGCATGCCGAGCAGGTCACGCCAGAAGGCGATGGTTTTATCCATGTCATTGGTAACCATGGCCAAATGATTGACGCCGGTGAACCTCACCATGATTCGCCTCCATGCTCTGCCGAGGTGGGAACCGGAGCGTGGCGCCCAACCACGAGTGTGATGTTTCTGCTTGTTTCATATATGTTTCCGGGAGCAACGAAAATGGACCGGACTCCAGGGCATAGGTGCTTATTTTTTGATAGGGTAATGGATTGATTCCATTGTCAATATATTTGAATTGTTGATCCTTGTAGTCCGAATTCTCATGAAATCGGGCTTGCCCCTGGAATAAAGCGTCTCGCACTGTCCATGCATTTGCCAACATTTCGCAGGTATTGCATAAGTAATCAGGCCTGAAACGGAAGGCAAACCCTTTGGAGAAGGATATGACCGGAACCCCCGCGCCAAAGCTGGAGGACTATTGTCTATGGGAGCTGGAGTCGTCTGAATTCCGGGTGGGGATTGTCGGCACCGGCCCGGGTTTCATGACCATTTTGGATATCATTTCCAACGAGTTGTATCAGGAGTTCATTCCCACCATGCGTCTCGTGGCTGTGGCCGCCCCCGCAGGGGGAGACGAGCGAAAGCTCGAGCACGTGCGCGCCAGGAGCATACCGGTCTACGCAACCCTGGACAACATGTTGCATGAGCATCCCGAGATCGACCTGCTCATAGAGCTGGTGGGCAGCAGGTTCCAGTCCAGGTCGGTGCGCGCAAGGCTGCCGGATCACGTGTCCCTGGTGGACCATGTTTCAGCGGTTTTTTTCTGCGGCATGCACAACATGCTGCAGTCCAGCCTCTTCTGCCGAATGAATCTGGACCGACACAAGGCCATGCTCCGGGCCATCATCGACGAGGTCAACGAGGATATCGTGCTGCTGGACAAGGAGCGCCGCGTGGTGGACATGAACAAGAACGTGCGCGAGCGTCTTCAGGAAGGGGGCGATCAATATTTCGGCAAGGCCTGCTGGCTGGTGGTTACCCAGGAAAACGGCATGGCTTTTTGCAATGGTCCGGAAAAGCACTGCCCCTATGATGAGACCTTGCGCACCGGGAAAAAGGCAGAGGCCCTGGTGACGCGCGTCAACGAGGAGGGGCAGCTCGTCTATTACCGCGTCTACTCCTATCCGGTGCACGACTCCCAGGGGCATATGACGCACGTCCTGGTGCTGCGGCGCAACATCACCGCGCGCACACTGCGGGAGCGGCATCAGCAGCAGTTGGACAAGCTCGCGCTTATGGGAGAGATGAGCGCCTACCTGGCCCACGAGATCCGCAACCCCCTGTTCGCCATCTCCGGATTCACCAACTCCCTGCTGCGCTCCGGCAAGTTGGACGAGTCGGACCGCGAGAAGCTGAGCATCATCTCCGAGGAGACCAAGCGGCTGGACCACATGCTCAGGAGTATGCTTGATTTCGCGCGCCCCTCCACGAATGGGGCGAAAATGGAGGAGTTCGATCCCAACAGGGTGGCCAGGCAGACCGTGGAGTTGATGCGCCTGGGCTACGGGCACCAGGGGTACGAAATCACCATGGATTTGCAGGAAAAACTCCCAAGGGGGCGTGGAGAAGCGGAAACCGTCAAGCAGTGCTTGGTGAATCTGATCAAAAACTCCATAGAAGCGATGCCCAACGGTGGCCGCATTACGGTCTGCACCGCCATGGGCGACGACCATATCCTGCTGCGGGTCAAGGACAACGGCCCGGGAATGAGCACCGAGGCTCTGGAAAAGGCCTTCAGCCCCTTTTTTTCCACAAAGAATCAGGGCTACGGCATGGGCCTGGCCATGATCAAGAAGGTGGTGGACGAGCTTGGGGGACTGGTGGAACTGCACAGTGCCGAAGGCAAGGGCACGGTGGTGACCCTGAGCTTCATGCCCGTGCTCGCCAGTGCGCCCCGAAAGGAGAACGATTCGGGCGACAATGAGTCCGTCACCAAGGAGGCAACGCAATGACCCGACACCTGCTCGTGACCGTGTCCGACGATCCTAGCGCCCTGGCCGGGATCCGCTTCGTCGGGTCGTTTTTCCGGCACAAGGACAACATGCGCTTGACGCTTTTTTTTACGGCCACCAGCCCGCAATTTCACAACACCCCCAGGGAGGGTTCCTTTCTGGCCGAACAGCGGCGCACTCAGCGTGAGGAGAGCGGCATCCGGGCCCTGGAACAGGCCGGGGATATTCTCATGGGGCATGGATTTGAGAGGCCCCAGGTGGATACCAAGCTCAAGAGCGGCTGTGGCTCCAAGGTCTCGGATATCATCCTGGAGGCGGACAAGGAGCTCTACGACGCAGTGGTCCTGGGGCGCCGCGGGGTTTCCTGGCTCGAGGAGGCCCTGGGGCAGAGCGTGACACGTGACCTGTTCGAAAAGCCCCTGTCCTTTCCCTTCTGGGTTTGCCGGGAGCCGGAAGTGGAGCGCAAGAACGTGCTGCTCTGCGTGGACGGATCCGCTCCCAGCCTCCGGATGGCCGATCATGTGGGGTTCATGCTCGAGGAGCATCCGGAGCACTCCATCACGCTTTTCACTGTGGAGAAAAAGGTCCGTGAGGATGTGGGGGTGATCTTCGACGAGTGCCTGGATACTCTAGCGGACAACAACATTCCGAAGAGCAGGGTCAAGACCGTGGTGTCGCGGGAGCACAACGTGGCAAACGCGATCCTCGGCATTGCGAGGCAGGAGCGCTTCGGCGTCGTGGCAATGGGGCGTACCGGAACAGGTGGCGGCATCATGGACAAGCTGTTCCTGGGCTCGGCAAGCTCCGTGCTGTTCCATCAACTCCGGGGGGCGGTGCTCTGGGTGAGCCATTGACGAGATAAAAGCACAAGGAACAAGATATGGACACCACCATATTCAAGGGCGAAGTCACCGCGGTTCGAGGGAGTGTGGTGGACCTGCGCTTTGAAGAGGGCATTCCTCCCCTGCGTACGCTGCTGCACGTGGGCGATGTCGTGCTCGAGGTGGCCGGCCATCAGGATACGCGCACTGTTCGCGCCATTGCACTGACTCCCACCACCGGACTCGCGAGGGGCGATATCTCGGAAAGCCCTGGCTCTCCATTGACCGCTCCCGTGGGCAAGGGGCTTCTCGGCCGTATGCTCAATGTCTTTGGCCGGCCAATCGACGGCGCAGGGGACCTCCTGGGTGTCGAATCCTGGGATGTGCATCGCCCCGCCATTCCTCTGGCTCAACGTACAACCAAGGACGAGATTTTTCATACCGGCATCAAGGTCGTTGACTTGCTCGTTCCCCTGGAACGGGGGGGCAAGGCCGGGCTCTTTGGCGGCGCGGGCGTTGGCAAGACCGTTGTCATCACCGAGCTCATCAACAACATGGTGGGCAAGCACAAGGGCGTGAGCATTTTTTGCGGGATCGGCGAGCGTTGCCGTGAGGGGGAGGAACTTTACCGGGAGATGGGCGCGGCAGGCGTGCTCGGTAACACGGTCATGATTTTCGGCCAGATGAACGAGCCGCCTGGCGCACGGTTCAGGGTGGGGCACGCCGCCATGACCATGGCGGAATATTTCCGGGACGATCGGAAACAGGACGTGCTGCTGCTCATCGACAACATCTTCCGCTTCATCCAGGCGGGCATGGAACTTTCCGGTCTCTTGGGGCGCCTGCCCTCCCGCCTGGGGTATCAGCCCACCATGGCCACGGAACTGGCCGAACTCGAGGAGCGGATTTCAAGCGCCAAGGCAGCCGCCATCACATCAATCCAGGCCGTGTATGTGCCTGCGGACGATTTTACCGACCCCGCTGCGGTGCATACGTTTTCCCATCTCTCTTCAACAGTGGTGCTCTCACGCAAACGCACGAGCCAGGGGCTCTACCCCGCCGTGGACCCGCTGCAGTCCAAGTCCATGATGCTGACGCCCCGTGTGGTGGGGGAGCGGCACTACGCCGTTGCCCGAGAGGTCCGCAAGACCCTGGCCCTGTACGAAGAACTCAAGGACATCATCGCCATGCTGGGTATCGAGGAACTCTCGCGGGAAGATCGGGCAATTGTGGGCCGTGCCCGGCGATTGGAGCGCTTTCTGACCCAGCCGTTCGTGACGACCGAGCACTTCACCGGGCAACAAGGACGACTGGTGGACCTGGAAGACACCATCGACGGCTGCGAACGAATTCTTGGCGACGAATTCGCCGATATCCCTGAAAAGGCGTTGTACATGATCGGCGCCATCGGCGAGGTCAAGAAATAGACTTGTTGGAATTGCGAGGGGGAACCCTCTTCTCAAACATGACAGGGCAACGGAAACAATCCCATGAAATTGCGCATCACGCTGCCAACGGAGCGGTTTCTGGACAAGGAGGTCCACAAGGTCAAGGCCGAGAGCCCCATGGGGGAGTTCACCCTGCTGCCCCGGCATATCGACTATGCCACTTCCCTTGTCCCGGGATTGTTGTCCTATACCGAGCGCGAGGGAGGAGAGGAGCGGTTTCTGGCCCTGGACAGGGGCATGCTGGTGAAGCGCGGTGACGAGGTGCTCGTGGCTGTTGCAAAGGCGGTGCAAGGCGAATTGGGGGAGCTGAAACGGGCTGTGGAGGAGATGCTGGAGGCGCGCGACGACTCTGAGCGCAAGTCCAGGACCGCCGAGGCCAGACTGGAGGCTGACTTTGTGCGCAGGTTCGTGGGGTTTGGCCATGAATAGACAAAAGGATCGGCTTCCGGCGCGGAAAGGAAATGACCCGGGCGCCGAGGAATTCCTGGAGAACATCCGGGCCAAGGAATCCCGCAAGCAGCGTGCCCGCAGGCAGGGCTCCGGGGGGGTATGGTTCGGCCTGGGCAATTTCGGCGTCGTGGGAATGTCCGTGGCGATTCCCACAGTGCTTGGGGTTTTTCTCGGCCTTTGGATCGATGGAAGATGGCCGTCACGGACGTCCTGGACATTGACCCTGTTGTTTGTGGGGCTTGTGCTGGGGCTGGTCAACGCCTGGATTTGGGTGGACAGGGAAAGAGGGCGGATAGAAAAGGAGCGGGAGGAGTGAATGCCATGACGATTTTGCCGGGCCTGATCTGGGGGGTGATGCTGGGCATGTTCTTTTTCGGAGGCCTTTGGCTCACTGTCCGTTGGTTGCCGCGGGCAAACCGCCCCAGGCTGCTCTGGCTGGGCAGTTTCATGGCCCGGATGACAGTGCTGGTTGTCAGTTTCGTATTCCTGGCGCGGCAAGGCGGACTTGCGGCAATGGCAGGGGTGGGCTCCCTTCTGGCCGTACGGTGGATACTGGTCAGGTGGTTGGGGCCTGGAACACGGGAATTGGAAGGGCAAGGGGGGTGAAGCCGTGGAAATAACCCCGGATTGGATTGTCTACGCCACCATCGGCCCGTTCAAAATTAGCGCCACCATTATGTTCACCTGGCTGGTGATGCTCATCCTGGTGCTGGTCTCCTGGCTGGTCACACGAAAGCTGACAACCTTCGTGAGCAAGGATACCCCCTTGCCCGTATTGCAGAATTTTCTTGAAAGCGCGGTGACTTTTCTGGAGGAGCAGGTGCGGGACGTGATCAAGCGCCCCACCGACAGATATCTTCCCTTTTTGGGCACGCTGGCCCTGTTCATCGGGGTGTGCAACCTGCTCTCCGTGGTGCCTGGCTACCGGGCACCCACCGCCTCCCTCTCCACCACCGCGGCCCTGGCACTTGTGGTACTGGTTGCCGTCCCGTGGTGGGGCGTGTCCCAGGTGGGGCTATGGAATTATTTG
This sequence comes from Desulfovibrionaceae bacterium, assembly GCA_963674665.2. Lineage (GTDB taxonomy): Bacteria > Desulfobacterota > Desulfovibrionia > Desulfovibrionales > Desulfovibrionaceae. The sequence goes on from CAXXPL010000009.1 coordinate 1,071,112, forward strand.
AAAGGATACGCGCGCCCCACAATCATGATGCTCCCCTTCAACATCATCGGAGAGCTCAGCCGAACCCTGGCGCTGGCCGTCCGTCTGTTCGGCAATCTCATGAGCGGGCAGACCATTGGCGCCATCCTGCTGATCATCGCCCCTTTGGTGGTGCCGGTGCTCATGAACCTGCTGGGGCTGGTGACGGGCATGGTGCAGGCCTACATATTTTTCGTTCTGGCCACGGTGTATGTTGCGGCCGGCATGGAAACTCGGGAGCAAACCGGCAATAACCAACCTTCGGGAGGTTGATATGGACAATCTTGGACTCGTGGCCGCTGTGTCGGCCTTCAGCGCGGCGTTGTGCATCGGCCTCGGAGCCATCGGCCCGGCCCTCGGAGAGGGGCGCGCCGTTGCCCAGGCGCTGCAATCCATCGCCCAGCAACCGGACGAGACCAACACCATCACCAGGACACTGTTCGTGGGGTTGGCCATGGTGGAATCCACGGCCATCTACTGCTTCGTGGTGTCCATGATCCTGCTGTTCGCCAATCCGTTCTGGAATTATTTCGTCGAGTCGGCCGCAAAGGGAGGCGGCTAGGCCGTGCTCGTCGACTGGTTCACGGTGGCTGTCCAGGTTTTCAACTTCCTGTTGCTGGTCTGGCTGCTCAAAAAATACCTCTATGGGCCTGTGATGCGGGCCATGAGGGGGCGCGAGGAGCGTGTGGCCCTGGACCTGGAGCAGGCCGAAGAGGCCCGGAAGCGGGCGGCCGAGGAACGCGGGCTCCTGATCGAGGAAAGGGAAAGGATCGCTGAGGAGCGGGAGAGAATATTGCTCCAGGCCCGGGCGGAGGCCGCAACATGGCGCGAACAGGCCATGGAGCGGGCCAGAAAGGAGGTCGAGTCCCAGCGGGAAACCTGGCTGCGCGCCCTGGATGAGGAGCGGGAGTCGTTTTCCCGTGAACTGCGCACCCGTGTTGCCCAGGCCGCCATGCGTGCCGGCGAAGCGGCCCTGGACTCCCTTGCCGATGACTCCCTTGGGGAGCGCCTGGTTTCCAAGCTGCTGCAGGAGTTGCCGCAAAACGGTTTCACTCCGCCTCCTTTGGCCTTGGTGCGCATGGGATTCGAACCTGACGAGGGACTGCGGGAGACGTTGCGGCAGGGGCTGCGCAATCACTGGCAAGAGGTTGAGCGGGTGGAGTTCGAGTATGCACCTGAACTGGGGTTGGGGCTGGTTTGCATCCTTGGTGACCACAGGATTCAATGGACCGTGGCCCGGTATATGGAAGGGCTCTGGGAAAATGTCATGAGCGCCTTTTCACGGGAAAGCGCGCTTGTCGCATCAAGAGCGTCTTTGGAAACTGGGGAAACTGGAGGGGACGAGCATGACGCATGACCCAGGGCGGGAGCAGACCGGAAAGAGCCTGCGAGCCACCCTGGAGCAGGCCGCGCGGACAGTCGAGGAGCAATCCGGGCGGTACGTGCCCAGGCCGCGTGGCGAGGACACGGGTATGGTGGTTGCCGTGGGGAGTGGCGTGCTCTGGGCCTCGGGGTTGGCACATGTCCGGAGCGAGGAGCTTGTGCTGGTGCGCTCCAGGGATATGGACGGAGCGGTGAGTCACGGTCTGGCCATGGATATCCAGGAGGACCGTGTCGGCATAGTGCTGCTTTCCGAGGAGCGGGGCCTGGAGGCCGGAGCAGAGGTGACCCGGGCGGAGAGGATTCTGGATATCCCGGTGGGCTTTGGATTGTTGGGCAGGGTGGTGGATCCTCTGGGCCGCCCCCTGGATGACAAAGGTGAAGTTATTGGGGAGCAACGTCTGCCGGTGTTCCGCCCCGCGCCTCCTATCCTGGACAGGGCGCCGGTGCGCACCCCCCTGCAGACCGGGTTGAAGGTGGTGGACACAATATTGCCCATAGGCAGGGGGCAGCGGGAGCTGATACTCGGGGACAGGCAGATCGGCAAGACCGCCTTGGCCGTGGACGCCATCGTCAACCAGCGCGACAGCGGCGTGTTGTGCGTCTATTGCGCCATTGGCCAGCGCGGTGGCAGCGTTGCCAAGGTAGTGGGGGAGCTCGCGCGGGAAAGCGCCCTGGGCCATACAGTTGTGATCGTTGTGGAAGGAGACGCTCCCCCGGGGCTGCGCTATGTGGCGCCCTACGCGGCCACCTCTGTGGCCGAGTTCTTCATGCACCAGGGCAGGGACGTGCTCATCGTGTACGACGACCTCAGCAAGCACGCGGTGGCCTATCGGGAGATCTCCCTGCTGTTGCGCCGTCCTCCGGGGCGCGAGGCCTACCCCGGCGACATCTTTTACGTGCATTCCAGCCTGCTGGAGCGCTCCACGCATTTGCGGGAAGAGCGGGGCGGTGGTTCCATTACCGCCTTGCCCATCATCGAGACCGAGGCCCAGAACATTTCAGCCTATATTCCCACCAATTGCATTTCCATCACCGACGGGCAGATCTATCTCTCACCGGATCTCTTCCAGAAGGGACAGCTCCCGGCGGTCGAGGTGGGGCGCTCGGTGTCCCGGGTGGGGGGCAAGGCCCAGCTTCCGGCCTACAGCGGCCTGGCCGGGGAGTTGCGGCTCACCTACTCCCAGTTCGAGGAACTGGAGACCTTTTCACGCTTCGGCACCCGTCTGGATGATGAAACCCGGAGCAATCTGGAACATGGCCGCAGGGTGCGCGAGATTCTCAAGCAGGGGCAATTCGCGGCGTTGAACCCGGCGGAGCAGATTTTAGTGCTCTCCGCCACGGCCCATGGCCTGCTGGACAGCGTGCCGGTGGAGGACATCCCCATGGCGGAACAGGCCATGCGCGAGGCCATGCCCGTCGGGCTGGAAGAACAGCTCATGGACCCTGAACTTTCCAGGGAGGACAGCGAACAGGTCGCACAACAGGTGTTGCAGGCGGCGAGAAAGGCTCTTGAGGGGTGGAACTCGGCGGAATCATGAGCGCATGATTTGCGCACTCGGTACATCGAAAGGATGAGAGAGCCGCGGCAGGCAAAGAAGGAATATGGAAACCCTGGAGTCTTTGGACAGAAAGATCAACTCCGCGCGGGATCTGCTCTCCGTGGTCAAGACCATGAAAAGTCTGGCCGCGGTGAACATCCGCACCTACGAGCGGGCGGTTGGTTCCCTGGCGGACTACGAGTCCGTCATCCATCTTGCCTGGCAGGCCCTGTTCCCGCTGCGGGCGCGTTTGCTGCGCGAATCATCGAAAAAGGATTGCGTGCTTCTTGTGGTGGGGGCGGACCAGGGCATGTGCGGCCAATTCAATGAGACCCTGGCCGAGGAGGTAGTGAAGGTACATTCCCGATTGCGGGAGCGCGGCCTTCGTGTTCGGGTCTGGACCACAGGGGGGCGTTTGCGTTCAGCCATGCAGGAGTTCAAGCTGGAGTCGGATGCCCATTACCCTCTTCCGGGCAGTCTGCCAGGCATCACCTCCCAGGTTCAGGCGCTGTTGGGGACCTACGCCTCCTCACGCCTGGAACTGGGCGGGGGACATTTCTGGCTGGGTCACAACCAGGCCCGTGGGCAGAGTTCCTACGAGCCCCGGGTGGAGCAGGTGCTTCCTCTGACGGACTCATGGTTTGAGCGGATGGAGGGGGAACGCTGGCCAGGCAGGGGAGTGCCCCTCATTGGCTCTCCCATGGGTCAATTTTTCCGGCACCTGTTCCAGCAATACATGTTCATCTCGCTGTTTCGCGGCCTGGCCGGGTCCATGGCGGCGGAGAACGCGGCCAGGCTCGCCGCCATGCAGGCGGCGGAAAAGAATATAAGGGAACTGCAGGACGAACTCCTGGGCCGGTTCAACGACACCCGCCAGAGGGTGATCACTGAAGAGCTCCTGGATGTCATCGCGGGTTTCGAGGCCCTCGATACCGGGTGAGGAGTCCGGTGGTCAATCGGCAGGATCTGAAAAAAACCGGGGGGAACCTTTTCTGCGGAAAGGTTCCCTTCCCGGAAGTCCGTTCTAGCGATTCTACAGCAGTTTCCGCTAGATGATTAGCTGTTTTCGGTCTGCATTTTCTCGATGAGGGTTTGCAGTTCACCGGCCTGCTCGCTCAGGTCCTGAAGCGCGATGGCCGACTCCTCCATGCTTTCGGCTGTGGCTGCCGCGATGGTGCTGATCTCATCGATGGTGCGGTTGATCTCCTCGCTGGCCGCACTCTGCTCCTCCGATGCCGTGGCGATGGAGCGGACCTTGTCAGCCGTGGAGTCGGAGAGGGACACGATCTGCCGCAGGGAATCACCGGAGGCGTTGGCCATGTCCGTGGCCTCCCGCACGGCTTGCACCGCCTTTTCCATGCCCAGGGTGTTGCTGCGGGCGGCGTTCTGGATGGCGGATATGGACGCGCCCACGTCCTTGGTGGCGGTCATGGTCTTTTCCGCGAGCTTGCGCACCTCGTCGGCCACCACGGCGAAGCCCCTTCCGGCCTCGCCCGCGCGGGCCGCCTCTATGGCCGCGTTCAGTGCCAGGAGGTTGGTCTGGTCGGCGATGTCGTTGATCACGTTCATGATCTGGCCAATGGCCTCAGCCTGGCGTCCCAACTCGTCCATATCCTTTTTCAGCTGCACTGCCAGGTCGTGCACGCTGTTGATTGCCTTGATGGAGCGGTCCACCACGTCCGCCCCGTTGAGGGCCTCCTGCCGGGCCTGATCGGCGTTTTCAGCTGAATCCGCGGCATTGCGGGCCACCTCGAGCACCGTGGCGGTCATCTCCTCCATGGCGGTGGCGGTCTCGGTGATGCGGCGCTTCTGATTTTCGGTGCCGTTGTTTATTTCGTCCGCTTGGCTGGAGAGTTCCTCGGAGGAGGACGAGAGCCTGGCGACTATTGTTTCCAGCTGACCGGCTGCTTCGAGCATGCCCTCCCGCTTGGCGCGCTCGGCCCGCACCCTGGCCTCGTCCGCATCGGCCTTGGCCACTCTGGCGGCTTCCGCCTCTCTCTCGGCCTCCTGGCTCTTGCGCTCCGCCTCCTGCATCTTGTCCTTGAGGCTGCTCACCATGCTCTCGAGGGATTGCTTGAGGCGCAGGATTTCGCCCTTGAAACGCCCCTTCACGGTGATGTCCAGGTTCCCTTCGGCCACGCTGCTGGAGTAATCCACCAGTGCGCTCAGGGGGCGGTTGAGGTCATGGCGGATGAGCCAGACCAGGCCGACTATGACGGCGAGGACAAAGAGCCCGCAGTACAGGATTGCCCTTTTGAGCAGGGCGTTGATGGAGTTCATGAACTCGGTCCGGTTCTGGTCGACCGTGGCGTCGATCTCGTCCATGTATACTCCCATGCCGATGACCCAGTTCCAGGGCTTGAAGTATTTGACATAGGAGCGCTTGGGAAAGTCGCCGGACTGCCCGGGCTTGCCCCAATAATAGTCCACCACGCCTTCTCCCTTGTTCGTGGCGATCTTGGCCATCTCCACGAACAGCAGGGTACCGCGTGTGTCCTTGGAGTTTGTCAGGTCCTGGCCGTCCAGCTCGGGCTTGATGGGGTGCATGATCATGGTGGGTTTGGTGTCCGTGATCCAGAAGTAGTTGCCGTCGGCCAGGCGCATCTTGCCGACCTGGGCCATGGCGCGAGCCTTCATTTCCAGGGTGATGTCCTCCACCCAGGCACCGGTTCCGAGTATCCAGCCCAGCTCCGGGAGGAGTTTGACATAAGAGACCTTTGGGGTGGGCTCGGTGGCGTCGGGCTTGGGCCACAGATAGGCCACCATGCCCTCGCCCTTGTCCCTGCAGATCTTGGCCATCTCCACGAAGAGCTTAACTCCCTTGGGGTCGGCGAAGGTGGTGAGGTCCTGGCCGTCCAGCTTGGGATTCGTGGGATGCATGATCATGGTGGGCTTGGTGTCGTTGATCCAGATGTAGTTGCCGTTGTCGTAGCGGACGCCCGCCACGAGCTTGAGGAGGTTGTCGCGCAGTTCCTCCTCGGTCTGAATGTCCTTGTTTCGCTTATAGTAGTCCGTGAGTTGATTGCTCACGGAGTTGATGATGGGCTTCAGCTCGGCGACCTTGAGCCGCTTGAGATACTCCTCGTCCTGTGATTGTTGGTAATAGGCGTCCACGGTGCTGTAGGCCATTTCAACCAGGTTGCGCAGGCTGAACTGCTCCTCCTCGTAGATGAACTCCTTTGTCTCCATGGCCTGCTTGCGGGAAAATGCGGAGAGATCGAAGTTGATGTACAGGTAGAAGAAGATGCTTTCCAGGACCAGGCCTGCCACCACCAGGGCAAGGAGTTTGAACAGGACCGATTTTGTGGTGCGGATGGGTTGATTGGTGGCAGATGCGACATTTCCACGCGTCGAGGCAGCGCTTGTCTGGTCCATGGTCCCCTCCTGGTCTTCCTACGGTTGCTCGGCGTCAATCATCAGCTGACAAGGACACACATATCAGGACATGAAGAGGCGTAGGTCTGCTTTAAGCAGCATGCGGGGCTTCTCGTTTATTCCCCGACACCATGATTCTCTATTATTACATTTATAACAATGATTGTATATTTTACAAGTAGGGAAAAATGATCATATTTTTCCTTGCAACGCGAGCGCCCGTGGCAGTGAAGCAAGAATGAAAGTGTATCTCTGCAGGCTATCATGAACCATGGTGTAACGGCAGACGGAATACGAACGTGGCTCCTTGACCAACAGCTGATTCAACCCAGAACTTGCCATTGTAGTGGCTGATTATCTGGTGGCATATGGAAAGCCCCAGGCCGGTTCCCTTGTCCGTGGAAATGCTCTGGAACCCCTGGAAATAGTCCTCGAAAAGGTGGGCGATGTCTTCCTGGGTTATGCCCGGACCGGTGTCGCTTACGCGTCCCTCTGCCCATTTGTTCCCGATTTTGCGTACAGACACCTCGACCCGCCCCTGTTCCGTGAATTTCGCAGCGTTGTTGAGGAGGTTTACCAGCACCTGTTTCACCCGGTCCGGGTCGGCCTGGATCATGACAGGCTCGCTTGGGGTGCTCATCAGCATTTCCACCAGGGGTTTGGTGGCGAAATGCCCCCGCATGGTCTGGACGGACTCTTCGACAAGCGTATTCACGTTGGTGGCCTCGTCCCGCCAGGTCATCTGTCCGGATTCGATTTTTCCCAGGTCCAGGAGGTTGTCGATGAGGCGCTTCAGCCGGAGCCCCTCCTCTCCAACCACTTCGGCATTGCCTGCGATGCGCGTGGCATACTTCTCCCTGGTTGAGACGGAGTCGGCTTGGTTGGCTCGAATCTTGGCGATATCCTTGCTGATCATCTTGGCGAATCCGAGCATGGAGGTCAGGGGGGTTCGGAGCTCGTGGGACACGGAGGAAAGAAACACGGACTTCAACTTGTTGCTGTCCTCCAGGCGTTTGTTCGCTTCGATGAGTTCCCTGGTGCGCTTTTCCACCGTGTGCTCCAGGTTGTCCTGGATGCTGCGCAGCTGATCCTCGATCTCCTTGATGTGGGTGATGTCGGTCATCATCAGCACGATATTTCCGTCATGCAGTGACGAGCCTGTCACCTGGATGTGGCGCGGCCTGCCCAGCCGGTCCGAAAGGATATGGGTGCTGGTGGCCCGTGTAGTGTCCGGAGCGTATTCGAGAAGGTTCCTCTTGATGCGTGCCCGTAGTTCATCGCGCCGGGGCGCCGCTGTACTTGTGAGATACGTGAAATCGTCGATGTTTCGCAGTTCTTCGCGGAGATAGCCGAACAACTCCAGAAAGGCCGAGTTCAGGTAGAGAAATATCCCGGCCTGGTCCAACACCGCTATGGGCAGGGGGGCGTGCTCGATGAGCTGCCGCAGGTTCTCCTCACTGGTCCGCAGGGCTTCAGCCGCCCTGCGCTGTTCAGACACGTCCCAAAATATGCCCATAACTCCAGTGATTTCACCACTATCACCACGAACTGGGGCCTTGACCACCTCAGTCCAGATGGTGGCGCCATCAACGTGAACGTTCTCCTCCTGGCAACGGAACACCTCGCCGGTCTGGATGATCTTTTTGTCGTCGGCCCGGTATTTATCTGCCGCCTCGGGCGAGTGGATGTGGAAGTCGTCCTTGCCCACGAGTTCCCGGAGGGAAATGCCCTGCAGCGCGCAGTAGGCCGGGTTGCCGTAGATGAACCGCCCCTCCAGGTCCTTGCAGAACACGGCGTGGGGGATACTCTCCACAAGAAGATCGAAAGAAGGGCGCATATCGGGGGTGGGAAGGCGATCTCTTCCATTGCGGGAATCATCACGCAAGATTCCGCTCTTGATGTAGGAAATGGCCTGGTTTTTCAAGCGTTCCAGTTCGCTGGAGGAAATGTCATGCTCTGCGGAAATATCCTCCTCTGGCTCGTGACCCAGCAGTTGGAGAATTATTCGCAGTCTTTGCTCGACAGTCCGGCTCATGCCATTTGCATCCGGTTGAAAGGTCAGCATGCGTAGGAAACGGCAAATGTAACGGTATAGAGCTGTCACACGGCTGAATGAAAAAGTGTGAGAGCGTGAAATTCAGAAGACAATGAAGTACAGGACAGTGCGTATTAGCCCATCCATCTGATAAAATCTGCCGAAAAAGGATGCTACTGAGAAAATTTAAGCAAAATATGAATATATACTACTACTATAGCTTGTATTCTACATGTATTGGATCGTTTTTTCAAGTGAGGAGACAGAATTGACTAGTTCCGCAGGTAGGTAGAAACGGAAGGAGGATGCAGGGGTGCGAAAGGAAAAGGCCGTTGGAATGCTTCCGGACGGCCTTGGGGGTGCGTTGGGAGGGAGAATTGAGTGGCGTGGGAATCTCTCCGGAAAAGGCGCTCCCTATCGAAGGCGTTTGGCCAGCGCATCCACCGGGACTTCCCGGGCCAGTTTCTCCAGGTCCTCCATGCCGAGGTGCTCATACCCCATGAGCAGGAGCCTTACATCCGGGCTCACGTCTATTCCCAGTGTCGGCTTGGTTGTGTCGTCGCCATACCAGGTTCGGCCTTTGATCTCGATTTCCCTGGCCAGGCCGTTGCTGCCCACCTCGATCATCTCGCGCGCGGTGCGCGCGAAGCCGTATTGGCTCATGCGCTGATTGTCGATGTAGGTGAGGTAGAGCATCCGGGAGCCCTTGCGATAGCGCGCCACCAGGCTGCCATCGTCGGGGTGGAACTCGTTGAAGATACTGATGCGTCGATATCCCGTGAAGCTCACCTTCTTGAACCACCCGCGGACTCCGGCCTCGCTCAGGACAGGAGTGCCCGTATGCACCGCGCGCCTGGAAGTGGGCGTGGCTTTGTTTTGCGCGATGGGGCGGGGTGGCGGAGGTCTGTAGGTTCGCTTCTTGTCCGGCACGCACCCGCCCAGCATTGCCAGCGACAACAAAAGGACGAAGAAAAGCCGAAATTTCATAGTCATTCCCTGTGGTTGTTGAGTTTATTCTGACCAGCCCGGTCCTGCGAGGGGAAAGCCCTTGCGGCAAAGGGATATCATCCTCGCACTCCCCTCTTGCCGCGCTTTATTATATTGAAAACTAGGGGAGGGGGAGTGGGGGGAACCATTCTTAAAAGATTCTTCTGGGGAATGGTTCTTCAACACGCAGCCACCACTGTATCGCGGCCGGCGCGCTTGGCCTTGTACAGGGCGCTGTCCGCGGCGTTGATCAGCGCCTCCGTGGTATCTCCGTTATCGGGGAAAGACGACACACCCACGGAGACGGTGACCCTGAGGCTGTTCTCCGAATGACGGATCGCCAGGTTTTCCACTCCTTTGCGGATGCGCTCCGCCTGCTTGTAGCTGTCCACGAGGTCGCTCGCGGGCAGGATGATCAACAACTCCTCGCCGCCGAAGCGACAGGGAATGTCGCCGGCACGGATGCTGGAGCAGAGGAACGCGCCCAGCTCCTTGAGCACCAAGTCACCGGCCTCATGACCGTGGGTGTCGTTGAAACGTTTGAAGTGGTCCACATCCATCAGTACAAGGCCGAGGTTGGTGCCGGTCCGCTTGGCCCGCTCGAGTTCCCTGCGCAGGGATGCCTCCATGTGCCTGCGGTTGTACAGCCCGGTAAGGCGGTCGGTGATGGACTCCTTCCAAAGGCGCTCCCGGAGGCGGAGGTTGGCGAGGTTGACGGAGAATACCTCGGTCACCCGTTTGAACAGGTTCATTTTGCCTTCCACGGCGTTTCTGATCTCGTACCCGCTCATGTTTCCGGGCAGGCCCAACTGCAGGAGCAGGGCTCCCATGACAGTGTTGTTGGCCTCCACCGCCACGCAGATGTGGGGTGCGTCGTGATCTCTCAAGCAGGGGCATGAGGTGTCGTTGCCGGGTATGAACACAGAGGTTTTGTCGCCCCTCATGATCCTGCAGTTGTCTTCGGCGCAGTCGGGAAGCTTGGCGAAGACGGTTCCGTGGCGGCCGGTGATCTCTATGCCCTGCCCATTTTCGTCGAGCAGGGCGAAGTGTCCGGAGTCCGCTGGAAACAGCTCGGAGCAGGCCGAGGAGAGCACTTGCACGCAACGTTCCTCGTGGTCGCTGGTCTGTAAAAGGTCTCCGAGGCTGCTGAGCAGGCTGCTCTCCCAGTTTCGCCTGGCAAGCTCGGCCACGGTGGTCTGGAGTTCCCGGGTGCGTTTTGCCAGTCCCTGGTCGAGTGCGCGCGCCTGGGATTCGAGCTCCCTGACGGAATTTCGCAACTCGCTGATGTCCTGGAACGCGACAAGCGTCCCCGGAGTCCGGGGATCTGGATGGCGGCGGGCGTGCAGCCGGATATCCAGGACGTTCCCGTCCTTGCGCCGCATTCTTGTTTCCAGGATCAGGGGCGGATGCTGAGGAGATGATTCCAGAGCGGTGATGACCCGGTTGAATTCCTTCTCGTTCTCAAAAAGAAACCCGCACCCCCCCTGGAGATCATCCGCAGAGTAGCCCAACAGGGAAAGGATGAAATGGTTGGCCTGACAGATGCGACTGTCGCGCAATACGGCAAGGCCAGTGGGGGAGTGGGTGAAAAGGGTGTCCTGATTCATTACGTGGTGACCAATAGCACAGTTCAAAGAATTGGGAAACAGCCTCTGAAGTTGAGGAAAAAGAAAAGTTTCTGTCATCCGGATAGTTAGGGAATAAAAATAGCAAACAGCATGAGGGTATGTTTTATGCGCCCCAGGTACGGGAAAATGAGTTTCTTCAGAATGTTGGGCTAAGAGTGACGGATGTTATGTTTGCTCTGACATGTTATGAGACGCTTGTGTCGGTTATTCAATCTGCTATGTATGTAGTTATGTGGGTAGAGTATCGTCTGACAAAAGTCCATGGCTGTAGTGGTATCATAAATTAGGTAAGGTGATGTTGTACCGTGAACCAATGCGATCCCTTGGCATATTTGAGCGTTGTTGCTAAAGTGAACAATCTTGGAAATGTATAACCCGATAACTACAGCTGTAGTTGTCCCGAAGGTGGATGCGCAGAGGTTCAGTGTGCGATGTCACGATTTCGACGCCCGTAGGCCATTCCGGTTGCCCGGCAGCTTGGTGTGTAGTGGAACGCGCTGATTTTCCATGTGATTCAAGCGGAGATGGGCGGGTGCTCGAAAGAGTGCGTTTCCCGTGAGAAAGGCGACGGCGTAGCGGCGTATGATTTCATGATTGCCTGAGAATGTGGACAGAGTTTCCAACCAACCACGTGAGGTGCCATGTTTCTCGTAACCGGACAAAGCGACGCGTACGAGCCCAAGGAGGCCCTGGAGTCGGCCTTGCGGCAGTGCGAGGCCAAGCTGGGCGACCGTGAACCACATGTGGGGATTTTGTACACATCGTTTTTGGACATTGACCACGGCATTCTGCTGGAGCGCATTCTCGAAAGGTTTCCAGGTATCGGCGTGACGGGCTGCACAACTGACGGTGAGTTCAGCGACGTCGCCCCTTATGGGATGGAGGGAGTTGTTCTGGGGCTCATGGGATTCGAGAATGGGGGGCACTGTTCCCTAGGCATCGGAGAGGGGGTGGCTGATGATACCGCCTCGGCTGTATCCAATGCCGTGGATATGGCCATGAACGGGCTCCAAGGGAACCCGGGTTTCTGCGTCACCATGCCGGACGGTTTGAGTACTTTTACGAACCCGGTGGCCAATTCCCTGAACCAGGCGCTGGAGGGCGTGACCATCGTGGGGGGATCTGCCGGGGACTGCTTCCGTGTGGAGCGAACCTATCAATTTTTTGGAAAGAAGACCCTCAGCAATTCACTTCCAGTATTGCTGTTTTCCGGTCAGGTGAAGTTTTCTTGCGGGTTCGCCAGCGGATGCCGCCCCATCGGCCCGGAGTTCATCATCACCGATGTGGAAGGCGCGGCCGTGAAGCATATTGGCGACCGCTCTGCCCTGGGCCTCTACAGGGAGTATCTCGGAGAGGAGGAACTCGATATCCGGGACATCGCACCATTTTCCCTTGCCGTGTATGATAAGGGCGAAACCGGGCACTATATGAGGGCTCCGGCCGCCATCGACGTTGACAACGAGATAGTTCACTTTGCCGCCGAGATACCTGTGGGGGCAATGGTGCGGTTGACACGCATGGGGCGCGAGGAAATCATACGCGCCGCCCGTGAATCCGCGGAAAAGGCCCTGGCCGCATACCCCGGGCACCCCCAGGCGGTCCTGCTTTTTTCCTGCACCTCGAGAAGGCAGATACTGGGGACACGCACCAGCGAGGAATGGCGGCACGTATTCGAAGTCTTTCCCGGCGTGCCCTTCATGGGATTTTACACCTACGGCGAGTTCTGCCCCTTGGATGGACGGAACAGGACGCACTTTCACAATGGTACGTTCGTGACCTGCTGTATAGGGGAGTGAGGAGTGTTCCATGGAAGAGGAAAGGGAACTCCAGCGATTACGCAAGGAAATCGAAAGGCTTCGCCGTAATCAGATCCTGCAGGAGCGTATCTTCGACAGGCAGCACGCCTTGTTGAGCAAGTTGAATCAGGACTACGAACAGGCACTTGGAACCATCGAGAAACAGAACCTGGAACTGCGCGAGGCAAAACGCAACGCGGACGAGGTCAGCCGGAGCAAGGGGGAGTTCCTTGCCTCCATGAGCCATGAGATCCGCACCCCTCTCAATGTGATCCTGGGAGCCTCGGAATTCATGCTGACTCAGGGGGAAGGGCGCCTGGACAAAAGAAGGCTCCGGGTTATCCATGATTCCGCAAACTATCTCATGGGGTTGCTTTCGAACATCCTGGACTATTCCCGTCTCTCCGCCGGAAAGGTCAGCCTGGAGATCGTGGATTTCAACATCCACGAGGTGCTGGAGAACATCCTCGAGGGAGTGCGCCCCCGGGCCGAGAAAAAGGGCCTGCAACTCCTACTGGTCATCTCCCCGAACGTTCCTGACTGGTTGCGGGGTGATGTCTACCGTCTGCGCCAGGTGATATACAACCTCCTGGACAACGCGGTGAAATTCACCTCCTCCGGATGGGTGCGCCTGGAATTCTCCATCAGAAGGCAACGGCCGGACGCTGATACCGGCGCCTCCATCTGCGAAATTGCGGTGAGCGATACCGGCCTGGGTGTCGAGGCCTCCAGCCGCGAGCGGATTTTCGAGACCTTTGGCCAGGCCGATGGAAGCATCTCCAGACGCTTCGGAGGCACGGGCCTGGGGCTGAGCATCTGCGCCCATCTGGCACGGCTCATGGGGGGGGATTTGAACATGCGCTCCCGAAAGGGCAGGGGCAGCACCTTCTCCTTCTCCCTGCCCCTGGCGATTGGGCGCGAGCCTGTCATGGTCCCGGGCGCTGACAGGAAACTATCCAGCCTGGGGCGGCAACCCCTCAATGTCCTTGTGGTGGAGGATCATGCCCCCAACGCGGACATCATGTCCGACACCCTGGAGCGTGACGGACATACTCCCCGATGCGCCCGGGACGCGGAGCAGGCCATATCGATGTTGCAGGAACACAAGTTCGATGTGGTGATCATGGACGTGGAATTGCCCGGCCAGAGCGGTGTGCAGCTCGTGGGCAAGCTGCGGCGCGGGGAACTGGCCCCAGCACCCGCGAATGTCCCGGTCATCGCGGTGACCGCCCACACCTCGCGCAAGATCCATGATCAGTGCCTGGACGCAGGCATGAACGACGTGTTCGTGAAACCCGTGAACTACGGCAAGCTGCTCGCACGCCTTCAGGAGCACGACATTGTGGTGCGTCAAGTGCGTCAGACGTTTTCCCCGCAATTCCGGAAGCGCATAGCGAATTCCCTCATGGAATCCCACCAGCGCCTTGCCTCTCTGCTCCATTCAATGAGCGACGACTCCCCCGGGTCCAAGACGCGTCTGGACAAGGAGGCGCACTACCTTGCCAACAGCCTGGGTCTTGTGCAGTCGGACGACGGCGTTCGCCTGGCCCTGGGCCTGGAGATGGCTGTCAAGGCCGGCTCCCTGTCCCGTGCAAGGGACATCTGGCGCGAACTGTCGCCTCTCGTTCTGAACCTCAGGCAGGAGCTCGAAGCGGCCCTGGCTTCCTGAAAGTACTCCGTCCCAATCATTTTCTTTTCTTGATTTCTATCCGCTATATTATCCATTTTGTTGATCGGTAGGGGGCTCGTCGAACAACACATTCAATTGGACGTATTGCGAGCATTGGCCTACAAAATGGAGGATATAGATAATATCGATTGATGGATGGAAATGAAAGCAACAAGTATCAATGAAAAGGGCAGCGGCGCTGTCAATGAGGATGTGCTGATCGTTTCCGGCAACGTGGTCGGAGTGTTCGACGGCGCCACCAGTCTCGGGAAGGGGCGGTTCAAGGAGGGGAAGACCGGCGGGCTCCTGGCCGCCTCCATCGCAGCCACCACTTTTTTCTTGGACGATGCAACCTTGCCATCCCTGGCCGCTCGGGCCAACGCCGCCATCCTGGCGGAAATGCGCTCCCATGCCGGGGATTCCGAGGACAGGGGCTTCTACTGGAGCACGAGCGCCGCGATACTTCGGGTTCGTGACGATCACGTCGAATGGTTCCAGATCGGGGATTGCCGGATCGTGGCTTTATACCGGGACGGCTCGCACAGGGAACTGGTGGAGACAACTGACCACGACCTGGAGACCCTGCTGCAATGGAAGCGCATGGCTCCCACCTTTTCGGGGAGCATTTTCCAGGCCTGCGAGGAGCGCATCCTCGAAGTGCGCAGGCAGACCAACATCACCTACGGCTCCCTCAATGGCGACCCCCATGCGATGGAGATGTGCGACCTGGGGCGGGTTGAGCGCTCGGACATCGAGCGTGTGTTGCTGTTCACCGACGGGCTGACCATTCCCCGGGAAGATCCCCGTGAAAAGGGCTCGGTTGACGAACTGGTGGCCCTGTACCACAAGGCTGGGCTGGCCGGTGTGCGGGACCACATCCGGGAACTGGAGGCCACGGACCCGGAATGCCGCAAATACCCCCGCTTCAAAATGCACGACGACATCGCTGCCATAGACTTGGAGCTGTAGGAAATGGCTCCTGGGCTGCTTGCTATAATTAACATGTTGAAACCCAACGGAAAAAACTTTTATTAGGGAACAGTCGGGCTCGGCGCCCGATTCGCCCCGTGTCAAGGGACGAGGAGTTCGGATCAGGAAAACACTCAAGAGGAGAGCAGGAAGATGCGGAAGATCTTGGCGTTGCTGATGACGGTTGTCATGTTGCTGTGTTGCGCGGTTCCCACGACCTTTGCGGACGATGGCAAGGAACTGAACATCATCGCGGCTTTTTCCAGAAAAGAGAAAGTGTTCGAGAAGTTCACCCAGGAGACCGGGATCAAGATCAACTTCCTGGAGATGTCCTCGGGCGAGGTCCTTTCGCGTATCGAGGCCGAGGGCGGCAAGCCCGTTGCTGACATCTGGTTCGGCGGCGGCATAGACAGCTTCACCAATGCCGCGGAAAAGGGGCTGCTGGAAGCCTACGCTTCCCCCGAGGCCGCCGCCATTCCGGCCGACCTCAAGGACTCCAACGGCTACTGGTCCTCCATGTACATCTGCATCACCGGCTTCGTGGTGAACAACGACGTACTCAAGACCAAGGGCCTTCCCTCGCCCACGTCCTGGGCCGACCTGGCCGACCCCAAGTACAAGGACGAGCTCATCATGTCCGACCCCTCCATCTCCGGCACCAACTACCTCATCATCAACTCCCTGCTGCAGAAGATGGGCGACGAGAAGGGCTGGGCGTTCCTCAAGGCCATGGGCGCCAACATCCCCTACTACGGCAGGAGAGGCAAGGAGCCGCATCAGAAGACCATCCTGGGCGAGTACGCCGTGGGTCTGACCTATGTGGACGGCGGCATCATGGCTCTGCCCAACGACTACCCCGTGAGCATCGTGTTTCCTGAAGAGGGCATCCCCTGCGCTCCGGATGGACTGGCAATCTTCAAGAACGCCAAGAATATGGAACTGGCCAAGCAGTTCATCGACTGGGTGTCCTCCAAGCGGATGCACGAATTCATGCGCGACCTCAACGACACCATCATGACCCGTAGCGATGTGGAAAAGCCCAAGGCCCTGGCCAACGTGCCCCTGGATCGACTCATGAAGGTCGACTACAGCCTGTTCGGCAAACAGCGCGACGCCATCCTCGAGAAGTGGCAGAAGGAAGTCGTGCGCTGATGAGCATGGCCCGGGCGCACTCTGAGGAAAGGGACGAGGTTCAACTCAGGACCCATCCCGTTTCCAGCGCCATTTACAACGCGCTCCCGCTGGTTTTGCTGGCGGGGGCGCTGCTGTTCATCCTGTACCCCATCCTGTGCGTGCTCAAAACCGGATTTTTCGTTGATGGGCATTTCAGCCTGGACATCTACAGGAAGATATTTGCCGAACAGAGCGGGCTCATCCTCAACTCCGCCCTCACCTCGGGACTTTCGACCCTGGTCACCGTGATCTTCGCCCTGTGCGTGGCCGTGTACCTGTGCTTCACCCGCTCCAAACTGCGGACCGTGATGTTCGTGGTGCTGCTGCTGACCATGATTTCCCCCCCGTTCGTCTCCTCGCTCTCCTACATCATGCTCTACGGCAAGCGGGGGCTGGTCACCTACGGGCTGTTTGGGTTCTCCTGGAACCCCTACGGCTGGCATGGCATCGTGATGATGCAGGCCCTGGGGCACATCCCCCTGGCCTCGCTCATTATCACCGGCTCCATGAGTTCGGTGGACCGCCGGCTGCTGTCCGCCTCCTCGGATCTCGGTGCGGGGCGTTTCATCACTCTGGTGCGGGTGATCATTCCTCTGGCAGGCCCGGGGATCATTTCCGCGGCGCTGCTCAGCTTCGTGTCCTCGCTCTCGGATTTCGGTACGCCCATGATCATCGGCGCGCGGTTCAAGGTCCTGGCCTCCGAGGCGTACATGACCGCCATCGGTATGGGCAACCTACCCGCCGCATCCGCCATGAACGTACTGCTGTTCATCCCGGCCATCAGCGCCTTTGCGTTGTACCGCCGCTACATGGCCAACTCGCAGATCATGCCCGGCTCCTTCAGCGTGCCCAAAGGGGGCGACGCCTTTACCGTGAGCGGCTGGACGCGGTTCACAGTGACCGCGGCCACCCTGTTCTTCGCCGTGGTCATGCTGCTGCAGTACGGCGGCATCATGTGCGCGGCCTTCACCGGCATGAGCGGCGGCAAGCTGAGCCTTACCCTTAGGCACGTGCACGCCTTTTTTCAGTACAACCTGGCCGAGTGCTTCATCCGCAGCCTGAAATACGCCTTCATCACCGCCACGGTGGGATCGGTCATGGGCATGCTGCTGGCCTGGTTCATCGAGAAGCGCAGGATCCCCCTGGCAACGAGTCTGGATTTCATTGTCACGCTCCCCTATATTATTCCGGGGTCGTTCTTCGGCATCGGCTACATCCTGGCCTTCAACCAGGAACCCCTATATCTGCTGGGCACCTCGTCCATCGTGGTGCTCAACTGCATCTTCCGGCAACTGCCCATAACCACCAAGGCGGGGGCGGCCGTGATCAAGCAGATCCCGCCGGAGATCGAACGTGCCGCCATGGACCTGGCCGCGCCAAAGGCCATGATCCTCAAGGACCTGATCCTGCCCCTCATGAAACCCGCGTTTGTGGTGGGGTTCATCAACAATTTCACGGAGACCATGGTGACCATCGGCGCCATCATCTTCATCATCTCGCCCTCCGCCAAGGTGGCCACCGTGGAGATGTTCAACGCAATCCGGGACGGCGACTACGGCAGGAGCGCTGTGTTCGCACTGCTCATCATGGCGTCCACCCTCATAGTGAACCTGTTCTTTTCCCGGATGATCCTGAAAAAGAAATAACCAGCTGGAAAAGCCATGTACCTGTGTCTGGAAAATTTGACCAAGAAGTATGGCGAGAACACGGTGGTGAACGGCCTGAACGTGGACGTGGAAAAGGGGGAGCTGATCTCCCTGCTGGGGCCCAGCGGTTGTGGCAAGACCACCACCCTGAACATGATCGGCGGGTTCGCGCGCCCCGATGAGGGGCGGATCCTCCTCGAGGACAGGGACATCACCGGCACGCCGCCGCAATTGCGCCCCGTCTCCACCGTGTTCCAGAGTTACGCCCTGTTTCCCCACATGACAGTGCTGGGCAACGTTATTTACGGCCTGAAGTTCCGTAAGGGCTTCACCAGCAAAAGGGCCAAAGCGCGGGGCAGGGAAATGCTCGAGGCCGTGGGTCTGCACGGCAACGAGGACAAGACTGTGACCAGCCTCTCAGGGGGGCAGCAGCAGCGTGTGGCACTGGCCCGTTCCCTGGTACTCAATCCCAAGCTCCTGCTCATGGACGAGCCACTGTCCAACCTCGACGCCAAGCTCAGGGTGCGCATGCGCCTGGAAATCCAACGCATCCAGCGAGAGTTCAACATCACCATGATCTTCGTGACCCACGATCAGGAAGAGGCCATGAGCATCTCGGACAGGATCATGGTTATGCACAACGGCACCGTGGACCAGGCGGGCGCGCCCGAAGACCTTTACCAGAACCCCCGCACGCCCTTCATCGCCGGGTTTATAGGCAGGATCAACCAGCTGCCCATGAACGGCGGCACGGTCTATGTCCGCCCCGAACACTTGAGCATTCGCAAGGCAACGGAAGACGCCCCTTCCGACCTACAGGGCGTGGTGCGCAACAGGAGTTTTTTGGGGAGCCGCGTCAGCTACTCCGTGGACACGCCCCTGGGAGAGGTGCAGGTTGATGTGACCAATGCGGAGAACGGCAATGCCTGTTCCGTGGGCGAGACCGTGAGCCTGTGCGTGGAACGGGAAACCCGTTTGGAATTGCAGAGATAGATTTTTGGAGAGAGGATTTATTTACGGGGGGCAGCCTTTTACAAAAGGCCTTCCCCCTCGTAAAAAGCCTTTCCTGCTTTCCCCTAGAGCAATTTACGCTTGAAATGCTTGCTCAACGGCCGGCCAAGCCAGCCTACAAGCATTTCGCGGCAAGGATTTGCAGGCAAACCCTTGCAGAGCATTTAACCTTTTTCAAAGTTAAAATGCTCTAATAAAAACACGTATCTCGTGTGGCATGGCGCTCCACGCGCCTGAAGCGCGGGTCTTTGCCCAGGGTCCAGAGAAAGTCCCCGAGTTCCTTGGACCAGAAGGCTCCTTCTGATTTTTCCAGGATGATTTCCGTGGCGGTGATGGCAATGGCGCGAAGGCGCGCCTCCTGTTCTCCGGCAGGCAGGGGCAGGCGCTGGTCGATGTACTGTTCCATGTTCGGGGGCAGTTTCAGGATGCCCAGGGTCCGCAGCACGCAGGGCAGCACATTGTCGCAGGCAACGGTGAGCTCCCGGATGCCGGAGAAAGGGAGTTTATCGGACAGGGAATCTTCATGTTTTTGATAGAGTTCGGTAATGGCGAGCTGAGCCTTTTTCAGGAACAGGACTTCTTGCCCCTGGCCGATGTCGCGGCGATCATCAAAGGCTGGAAAGTTTTCCGCAAGTGTTTGCACCAGCTTCGGCGCGGTGGAAGCCCCATCCGACGCCTGGGCGAACAGGAAGTCTGCCAGGGAGGGGTGCCTCAGATCCAGGAGGCGTTGTCCGGTGGTGTGTGCCACCAGCAGGATCATGTTCCGCAAGGGCGCGAGCTCTTCGGCATCCGGTAGGGAGCCGGGGGGTGGGAAATCAAAAAGCGCGTCCACGCGTTGGCTGGTCAGTCGCAGCAGGGTGTCGGCGTCGATGAAGCCCTGTTCCGCTCCGGTGTGCATGGCCAGGAGCCCGCGTTTCATGGTCTGCCAGGCCCCTTGGCCGCAAAGCCGGTGCAGGGGATGCCGAAACCCGTGCCCGAAGTTGAACAGATGCAAGGCCAGATGGAGGTTCACCGCGGCATGCAGGTCGGGAAACTCGAGGGGGATGTCCATGAGGTGGCTGGAGCGCTTGACCTTGTCGAGATCCAGGGTCGCCACGAAGGACTCCAGCCGCTCCATGTCGATACGCACGGGGGTGTCTGGAGACTCGGCGCAACGGCGGCAGGTACGCTTCACGTTCTCCACCGTGGGAGGCAGGTTGGAACTCCCATAGCCTTGGGACAATTCATTGGAAAGATTATCCGTCATTTTCATGCTCACAATGGGGGCGAATGGAGGAGAGTGAAGTGGGGACAACCGGGGTGACTATTCGCGCCAATGCTCGGGGTTGTTCAGGGTGTCGGCGCAGATGATGGTGCCGTGAAACCTGCCCAAGGTATGGGGGCGGAGTTCGCGAACCATCCAGGCGTCAGCGTGTTCCGGGGGAACGGGGAAGGGCGGTTCGATCCCATACGCATTCGCGGGGGTGAACCCGAACCTTGGGTAGTAGTCGGCATGTCCGAGCACGAACACAAGCTCCACTCCGTCCTCCTGGAGCAGACGAAAACCCTCCTGAACGAGGCGCCCTCCAATTCCTCGGGACCAGACCTCGGGCCGTACAGCCAGGGGGGCCAGGATGGAGGCTCTCAATGTGTCGGGAGCGCTGTCCAGCATCACGTGGGAGAACAGGACATGCCCGAGGATGCGGCTGTCTTCCTCGGCCACCAGCGACAGCAGAGGCGTGGCGCTGGGGTCCGCGAGCAGGTCCGAGACCAGGGATACGAGTTCGGCCCCTTTGCCGGGGCCGAATGCCTCGAAATGCGTTTCCAATAGGCTGCGCAAATCGGAATCTTCGGCTATACGAATATGCAAGTACATACCTCCATGCGAATACGTGGGGAGTGTCGATACCCCATGCCGAAAATTATGTAAATGCTTGTGGTCGTCTGTGCGTTGCCGCACGCCATGCCGATGGGGATGACGCCCCTGACGCAATGCGTCTTCCGCGCTTCAGCCATTGATCATGACCTTCACCTGGCTGGGAACCGCCACGGTTCCATCGCAGTTGCCGTTGTTCTGGGATGTGGCGTCGTTGAGCCGCACGGCGGGGTGCCCGTTGATATTGACCTTGCCGGAGCCCGCCGTAAACGTGCACTTGCCGTTGACAGTGCCGGACTCCACCCCCTGCAGAATACCGGCTCCGGGGCCTGTGACGCTGGACGCTATGGAAGCGCTCGTGTTGATGGCGTTGGCGCCGCAAATCTTGACTGTTGCCACACTTTCCTGGGCCTGGTTCAACTGGGCGATGTTCGGATAGATTAGTGGTGGCGTGGAATTCCCCACCTGGGTCAGGCAGACGTCATCCAGGGAAAGGGTCTGGCCGGCCGCGATTGTCGCCGCGTTCATGAACGGTCTCCTTGAGATGCCCGTATCAACCGAGCAGTATCTGTTCGCCATCCACCTTGACGTTCTTGTCCGTTGTCAGTTCTGCGCTTTCCGCGTGCACGGACCAGCGTTCGCGCACCACTGTCCTGCTCCGGCGGGTGGTGAGGCTGTCCAAACCAACGATGCGTAGACATTTCGCGGCGCGCTGCACGATGGAGTTCAAGGTGGCCGAAAGCGACTTGATCCTGGCGCGGCAGTCCCTGGCCGTAACGTCCAACCGCAGGAATGAGACAGTGCCGCGCATGCCGCGCAGGCTCACGGACGGCCCCTCCATGGAGATGGCCGGAGCCTGGAGGCGCAGTTCCCTGTCGCTGCTTAACGTATTGGTGGGCGCGGTGCGCTCCAGGATGTTCAGGATATGGTAGACACCCCCTTCATCCAGTAGCAGGACCCGGTCACTGATATCCGGCTCCAGCAGGCAGCCCACGGCGCGGCGCGCCTGGACCGTCTCCCCCTCCACGCGCACCAGGAACCCCTGGTCCGTACGCTCCGTCACCTGGCCGGTTACCAGGGAAGGGGCGCTCTGGCTGTTACGGAGCGCGTGGGACGTGTCCACCACACGAAGGGTGGAGCTATCGGAGGCGGTTGTCCTTACAGGTTGCAGTCGGCGTGCGGTGTTCATGCCATCTCCTCGATTTTCAAATTCATTTGAACCTGGTGGGGATCTCGGGATCCATGATGGTGTTTTTCAGGCCTTGCGAGCGCAGGGCGGCATCGTCCAAGGCGCATTGATAGATGTCCGCGCCGTGCAGCAGCGCGGTTTCCAGGTGCGCGGCCTTCAGGTTGGCGCGCCGCAGGCAGGAGTTGGAGAGGTTGGCTGCGGAGAGGTGGGCGCCCTCCAGATCGGCCTTGAAGAACTTGGCGTCTTCCGCGTCCAGGTGGTCGAGCCGGGCGCCTCGCAGAATACAGTGCCCCATGTTCGCGTTTTTGAGGCGGGCGTGGCTCATGTCCGCGTCCTGGAGCGTTGCGCCCCGCCATCCGGAGAGGGACATGTCCGCACTCTTGAACTTCGCGCCAGTGGCGTCGGTACCGGCGTCGGCCCGGGAGTTGAGCATGTTGGCTGCGCTGAAGTCCGCTTTCTTCAGATTGGCGGCATGCAGCCTGATGCGGGGGATGGACGCCTTGGAAAAGACCGCTGCCTCGAGCACCGCGCCGTTGAAGTCCGCGTTTTCCATGTCCGCGCCACTGAAGTCGGCTCCGGCGGCCCGGGCCTCCTGGAAGAGCGTTCTCTTTGCGAGAAGGTTCGCGGCCCTGGCCTTGGAGAGGTCGCACTTTTCGAACATCGCGGCGGAAAGGTCAGCGCCCTCCATGGTGCTTTGGCTGAAATCGCTTCCGGAGCAGTCCGCCTTGCGAAGGATGGCTTGCGTGAGGATGCAGTTGGAGAAATTCACATCGTGAAGGATGGCGCCTTGCAGATCTATGCCGGTCAGATCCGCCCCGCCGAGGTCCAGACCGCTCAGGTCCGTGCCGGAGAGGCTCTGGCCTCGCGCGTGCCGCTCCAGCACCTGCTCGCGGGTGAGGGGAACCGGTTCGGGTTCGGGCATTGGTTCTGGCTCCTCTTCCTTTTCCGGGGGCGGCGTCTTAGCGCCGCCGAATTGCGCCAGGGAAGCGCACATGTCGTCCACCTTGGCGAATGATTCGAGCAGTTCGCGCATATGCCCCTTGAGTTCATCGGGCAGGGCGGGGTCAGCGAGATGGGGCGCGAACTCTTTGGCCAGGTCTGGCGGCTCCTGGATGTCGCGGTGCCGGCTCAGGAAATTTTCCAGCTCCTCTTCTGTTTTTCCGCTTTGCCGCAGCATGGCCCGGGCCTGCTCCTCAAGCTCGTTCACCATGCGGTTCAGGGGCTCCAGTGAGGGGGCGCCCGGCCCGGGCAAAGGAGCTGTGGGGAGCATGGCGTTGGTTTCCCGCTCGGTCTTGGCGATGAAAGCCTCCACATCCTCCCTGGTCATGCCGGATCGTTTCAGGATGGCGTCGGTCTCGGCCTCCAACTCGTCCACGGTCTTTTGCAGGGCCGCGAGGCCCGGCAGTGCGGGAGGCGCTGTCCCTGACTCTTTCTCCTCGGATTCCATTTCCCGCGGGAGCTCATATTCGGCCTGCCCAGGCACGTTTTCGGGTTCGGGCGCAAGGGCGGGGGGCGCAAGGGCCTGCTCCATGAGCTCGTGGTAGTGCTCCGCCGATTCAGGGGGCAGAGCCGAGGGTTCGAACACCGTGAGCAGCGCCGCGATGTCTGCGTATTCCTCGTCCATGGTGTGGGTGATGGAGCGGAAGGTCAGCGCTCCCAGTTCCTGCCCCGGAAACAGGGTCAGCGTGTCGGCGCGGGTCTTGAGTTCCTCTATGTCAGAAGTCTTGCCGCCCCGGCGTTTGACGAAGACACGGCAACGGATGGCGGGAAGCACGCCCTTGACCACGTTTTTATCCGGATGCATGCCCCGGACGGCAAAGTCCTCTTCGCCGGTGAGAAAATCCGGAAACCATTGGTCCTCCTGGGCGGTCATGAAGTACTGCGGCCGCGAGTCCCTGGGCAGGCCCGGCCAGCATTCATGAAACCAGCTCAGGTTGCATTTGCCCGCGTGTCTGGCGCGTGGGGTCCAGGAAGGGGACATGGCGCCCAGCCCCTCGGGCTTGGGTCTGTCGTCCGGAAAGGCCAGGCACCTCCCCATGGCGCAATACATTGGGTAGAAGGCGCAGCCCCTCCACTGTGTCCATGCCCTTGCCCAGGGGGTTGGTTCTGAAATGCGTGCCGCCATAGGCGTTTTCCCAGGACATGGGCATGCTGGGAAAGGGGGTGGGGTCGCTGTGGGAGAGTCCCTGCCAGTAACGCTCCCCGAACACGGTGAGCCTTTTGCGTAGGCTCCCCACTCGGACGTCCACATCCTGGGCGCGGGCCAGCCCAACGGAGTTGGAGACATGGCAGGAGCCGTATACCAGGTATTCGGCCCTGGGCTTCATGCGCCCCTCGTCCAGGCGCACGCCTTGGGGAAGTTCCCGCTGCGCGCACTCCCAGAGCCTGGCGTCCGGCAGCAGTTCCTGGACATGGGGAGCGAAGGGGAAGCTGGCCACGCAGGCCAGGACCATTTCGCATCCACCGTGTTCAGCGCCGTAGCGGGGCGAGATGGAGTGGAGCAGCGCCAGGGTATCCGGCTTGATGATCTTCATGCCCACCCCTAACCGATGTTGATGGTGGAGCCGTTCAGGGTCAGGTCGCCGGTGGAGGTTATGTTGACGGCGGAGGCGCTGACGGTGACGCCGTTGCTTTTGATTTCAAGCTTGTTGTCGTCGTAGGTCATGGAGACCTCTTCATTGGAAACCACGATTTCTCCGGCGGTTTCGGCGTCGCTCCCGGCGCCGGTGATGGTGATATTGTCCGTTTCCGCCGATATGCCGCTTCCCCTCTTGACCTCGAAAACGATACTGTCCTCCTGGATCAGCCAGCCTGTTCTGTTTTCGACATCGTCTTCATCGGATTCGATAAAAGCGGCCATAGTTGTTCCATCTTCCAGGTAAAGATAGGCGGTTTCCCTGTTGGTGAGGTAGATGCCCTGGCCCTTGGCGTCGATCTGGATGGATGACTTTTGGGCGTCCGTACTGGCCGTTCCCAACTCGTCCACCTCCATGTTCAGGACAGCATCCGCTGTTACAGTGGAATTGACCTTGATATCCACCCCGTCCTTGTTGAGGAGGATGTTGGCGGTCTTGGCGTTGTTGGAGGCGCTTTCATAGGACTTGGCGATGCTCTTCACCTTGGCGGCGCACAATATGGCCAGCGCCGCGCCGGTAACGGTGGTAATCCCCCCCGCGATAAGGCTTGGAGTGGTTTTCCATTCAACCTTGGCTTCCTTAAGGAATTCCTTGTCAAAGGGGCGGCTCAAGGCGGCGACCCCCAGACCGCTGGCTATGCTTGCGCCGATCCCGACCCCAAGGTATTTCTTGGCCTTGGTGACGAGATCCGAGACCGTATGGTTGATGCCGCCGCTGATGTCCACTTCGTCCAGGCCCACCACGGCCATGTCGCTTTTCAGGCTCATGCTTTCGCTGCCGATTTCGATGCGGTCGCCCCTAGTGAAGGAGATCTGGGACATGAGCGCCGCCTCGGTGGCGATGGCCGCGCTTATCTCCGACTTGATGCCCACGGAGACCGAGCTATCCACCCCGGCAACGAAGCTGGTCGCGGAGCCCAGGGTGGCCTCGATGGTTCCTCCCACGGAGAATTCGTCGAACACGCCCTTTGTGGCGATGGCGATGCTGCCCCCGCCGCCGGGTTTGTGCGATCCGATTGCGATGCCACTCTGGGCGTGGGGAGAGAACATGCCGATGAACTCCTGCCCCTTCTTGTCGCCCAGGACCAGCTGGTTGCCGCCGGCGCTGCGAATGGCGTTGCTGGGGGTGTTGGTGTTCTTCACGATGCTCTGGTTCTCGGCGTTGGGCAGGGCACCTGCGATGATGGGGCGATCCACGTCGCCGTTGTAGAAGGTAAGCAGCACCTCGGTACCGTTGTGCAGGGGAAAATGCATGCCGTGGCCGTTGCCGCCATAGGGCTGAGCCATGCGAATCCAGCAGGAGCCCTTGCCCTTTGGACTGTTGGCCACGTCAAAGGGCAGGCGGATCTTGTAACGCCCCTGTTCGTCCAGGTGCGCGTAGTCCTCGCCCCCTTCGGATTCAACCACAGCGTTCAGCGCGCCGTAGAACCTGGGCCACTCGGTCACCCTTTGGGGGCGGAACTGGATATCCGAGACAATGGCCGTGAACTTGATATGGTGGTCAAATTGCCCATCGTCCATGTCAACCGGCAGGCCCAGGCCCGCTGTCAGATATTCGCGCTGGTGCCCGGTCCTGAACGCCTTGGTGCACAGGTAGTCGATATTGCGGCCCGGATCCGGGTGATCCTGCATGGTGAACAGATACCCGGCGCGAAGAAACGGGGCCCTTCCCTTGCCCTTGAAGAGCTTTTGCCCCGCATGGACGCCTTCGGCGCGGATTTTGGCGAGGTGCTTCGCCTCGTCCACGCTCTTGAGGTTCTCCCCGTAGTTGTACACGGCGCCTAAGCCCCCCTGGGGAATGTCGGCCACACCGCTGTCCATGTCCAGGGAGGGGTGGCGGTAGTTGTAGTCCTTGAGCCGGATGGACTGCGGCACCAGGCTCTCTTCACACACAAAGCTCGAACACATTTGCCCGAATGTGGGGAGGTCCATGCCCGAGATGGGGTGATACCGCAGCACGGGTTGGCGTGGGAGGGGGTCGTGGGCCATGAGGCTGTCGGTGAGGATGAGTTTTTCCCCATGGGTCTCCTGCTCGAAATAATAATAAATGCCTTCGCGTTCGCACCATCGGGAGACAAAATCGAAGTGGCTCTCGTTGTACTGGCAGACATACTCCCGCTTGGGGTAGTTGCCCGAGAGCCTGAACTCCAGATCCATGTTCGTGAGCAGACCTGTATCCAGCAGGACCTTTTCGAGAATGTCCGGGATGGACATGTCCAGGAACACCTGACTGTGTCTGTTCATGCTCAACGCCCACAGTCGGGGTGCGAGTTGCACCCGGTAGTGGGCGTATTGATTAACGGTTTGCAGGTGCTCGAAGCGAAAAACCAGGCCCTGGTAGTGCAGCTTCATGTTTCTGTACAGCAGAAGAAACTTGGCGTTCCCTTCGGCCAGGTCCTCCATTTCAAGGCCCGTCTTCTCCGATATGAGCAGGATGTCGAGGAAGTAGGGACTGGAGATGGCTTCCCGCGCGGTGTAGCTCACCACGTGAAAGGTGTTGGCGGGAAGGTTCGAGCTGATGAATGAATACTTCCTGGTCTGGCTCACGGTGCTCCTCCGTTAAGGGAAAGCGTGCGGATTCGCTTGATGGCCTGGATGGCCCCATTGCTGGCCAGGCTGAGCTGCCTGGATGAGTCCCCCTGAAGATGTGCCGGAGGGTGCCGATTCCGGTTGGCCGCGGGATGGTGGGACATTGGGCGTATCAGTGGGATGCCGGAATCGGAGCGTTGGTTTCAGTAACACCCCGGTTGTCGTGCGAATATACAATCTTTTTGAAGGAACGATCAAGTAAGGAGGGAGGAGGGAGGAGGAGCATTCAGGAAACGTCCCTTACGAATGGAAAAGGCCGGGGGCTCGTGTCCCCCGGCCTTGGGTGCCGGAATACCCTTTGACAGGGTGCCGGTTCTCTTCAGACGGAAGTACTCAGCCCTGCTTTCCGGTCATGGAGTCGATGGCGATCCTCCAGACGCTGACCTTGTCCACCGCATTGTCGGGAAAGTCCCAGGACCGGGGGGAATACTGGCTCATGATGATTTCCAGTGCCCGGACCTTGTCCACGCGCTCCGACAGCTCACTTGCCCTGCCGAACCCGATGACGCTCCGGAAGCTCATGCTCCAGGCGCAGGGACCGGTATCGCTCGTCTTGAGTTCCGTCCTGCCCTCGAACTCGAAACACACCTGATCGTTGGCATTGAGATAGTCGTATTTCTTCCCTTCGGGGGCGCAGTGAAAGTACAGGGCGCTCCCGTCAAAGCCAAAGCATAGCGGGATGACATAGGGCTTCCCGTTCATGGCCATGGCCAGCCTGAGTACCTGACTTTCCCTGATGATTTGTGATATGGTTTCAGTATCTTGAATTTCCTTTTCCTTGCGCCGCATGGATAACTCCTTGTGAATCGATGGGTTGCGAACATGATCCGTCTTGTGCCTTGTCCGGAAACACTAGATGGATTTTGGCCTTGTCGAAAGAGCCAATGGAGGATTATTCAATGGGTCCAATTTCAGTCACGCATGGAGACGCACATGCTCACACTCGACTCAAAGGCCAGGATGCCGCTCTATCAGCAGCTTTATGAGCAGATTCGGAATAAAATAATTTCAGGGGAATACGGATCAGGCACAAACCTGCCCTCCACCAGGAGCCTGGCCCGGGAGCTCTGTGTGGGGCGCAACACCGTGGAAGCGGCCTATGCCCAGCTGAACGTGGAGGGCTACATCCAGGGGAGAGCCGGAGCCGGGCATACGGTTCTGGATGTGCGCAACGGCTTCCTGCCTCTTCTTGTGAACGAATCCGCTCCCGACCTGGAGGAACCGGGAGGAGTGGAATTGCCCGTTGAGCAACAGGCAACTGCCCGTGAAGAGTGTACCTATGACTTCCAGTACGGCACCCTGGACGCCTCGGACTTCCCCCTCTCCCTGTGGAAGCGTCTGCAGGCCGAGGTGCTGCACGCACAGGGGGCGGAGGCGATTTGCGGATACGGCGATCCCCTGGGAGAGGGGGAGTTGCGCAGGGAGATACGCGCCTATCTGCGCGAGTCGCGGGGTGTCTCCTGCTCCACTGAGCGGATTGTCGTCTGTTGCGGCACGCAGTACGCCCTGCAACTGGTGGCCGGGCTGTTGCCGAACGGGATGAGGACCCTGGCCATGGAAGAACCGGGGTACGACGGCAGCAGGGTGGTGTTCCGGAACAACGGGTTCGCCATCGCCCCTGTGGAGGTGAACAGGCAGGGCATCGACCTCGGCCTGCTGGCTGCGTCGCCCGCCAGGGTGGTGTGCGTCACCCCCTCCCATCAGTTCCCGACAGGCGTTGTCATGCCAATTCAGCACCGCGCCGCTCTGCTTGAGTGGGCGGTGCGGCGCGACGCCCTGATCATCGAGGACGACTATGACAGCGAATACCGGTACAAGTCCCAGCCGATCCCCTCGCTGCAGTCCATCGACTCCCAGGGCCGGGTGATCTATCTGGGCACGTACTCCAAGGCCCTGGCTCCGGGGTTGCGCATCAGCTACATGGTGCTGCCCGGGTGGCTGATGCAACGGTTCCACGAGGTGTACCACCGCTACAAATGTCCGGTATCCTCGGTCGAACAACGCACCCTGGCCTTGTTCATGGCCCGGGGCTACTGGAAGCGCCATTTGCGCAGGACCTGCCTGAAGAACAAGAAAAAGCACGACACCCTTGTGCGGGCCATTGAAAACCGCTTTGGGAGCAGGGTCACGATCCACGGCAGCGACGCCGGATTGCACATTCTCGTCCAAGTGAAGGGCGGAGAGGAGGCGCGACTTATCGAACTCGCCCGGCAGAGGGGCGTGCGGGTGTACCCGGTGGGGCAACACTGGCTGACACCCGGGAAATGCCCCGGCAATATCGTGCTCCTGGGATTCAGCAAAATGGGCGAGCAGGACATCGAGGAGGGCGTGCGCCAGCTCGGGGAAGCCTGGTTCGGATGATGGCGACAGTTGCGGCGAGTGTTGCCAACACATGGCGCAAAAGCTATGTAATGGGGTAATAGGGGAAGCTTCTGTTGAATCCCCGGCCATCCCGCAATGATCCGCTCCGGGGCGGTTCACTGTGGCACTGCGAGGAGGAACCATGAGCAAGGCATTCGACACCTTCAAGCTCAAAGACATCACCCTGCGCAACCGTATCGCCATCCCGCCCATGTGCCAGTATCAGGCCAAGGACGGGATACCCAACGACTGGCACTTGGCGCACTATCCATCTCTGGCGCGGGGCGGCGCGGGCCTGGTCATCGTGGAGGCCACCGCTGTTTCCCCAGAGGGGCGCATAACCCCTGCCTGTACGGGCCTCTGGAACGAAGAGCAGGCCGAACAAATGGCAAGGATCGCCAGGAGCATCAAACAGGCGGGCGCGGTTCCGGGCATTCAGATCGGCCACGCCGGGAGAAAGGCCAGCGCCAACCGCCCCTGGGAGGGGGACGACCACCTGCCCGAGGATCACCCCCGGGCCTGGGAGACCATCGCGCCCTCGGCTGTTGCCTTTGGCGCCAATCTGCCCCGTGTGCCCAGGGAGATGACGCAGCAGGACATCCTCCGCGTCCAGTCGGCCTTTGTGAGCGCGGTGGGGCGGGCCCGAGGACGCCGGGTTCGAGTGGCTGGAACTGCACTTTGCCCACGGTTACCTGGCCCAGAGCTTTTTTTCGGTGCATTCCAACAAGCGAACGGACGAATATGGCGGTGACCTTCGGGGGCGAGGCCGTTTTCTGCGTGAGACCCTGGATGTGGCTCGCGCGGTCTGGCCCGAGCGCCTGCCGTTCACGGCCCGCTTCGGGGTCATCGAGTTCGACGGCAGGGACGAGGCGACACTGCGGGAGGCCATCAGCCTGACCAGGGACTTCAAGGGCCTGGGGCTGGACATGCTCAACGTGAGCATGGGATTCACCACCCTGAAGGCCAAGGTGCCCTGGGGGCCGGCCCTGCTGGCGCCCTATGCGCAGCGCGTGCGCAACGAGGTGGGCATTCCCGTGTCCGCGGCCTGGTGCGTGGATACGCCCGAGGTCATCCGGGAGGTGTTGGACAAGGAGCGGATGGACCTGGTGATGCTGGGGCGCAGGCACTTGGCCAACCCGCACTATCCCTACGAGCTGGCGCAACAGCTGGGAGTGGAGAACCCGGCCTGGACGACCCTGCCCGACGTTCCTATGCCCACTGGCTGGCCAGGTACAGGCCCGGAGGCAGCTCCCAGCGGTAGGGCGTGGCACGTGAGCTTGGGATAGCGCCGGATGATTTCGAGTGATGCGCCCTGAAATGGGTACTGCTTGAAGACTGTTGACAAGAGACCGGGGGGAGACCGTTGGTGAAAGGTCTCCCCCCGGCAACGTTTTGGGATCAATCGTTACTTGGTTGCAGTCTGCTTTATGGCCATTTTCTTCACTTCTTCCAGAGTCAGTGGTTCGGCATAGACCCCCAGCTGAATCAGCGGCTTGGAAGTGGGCTTGAACTCGGTCCACTTTCCGTCCTTTTTCTCCAGATAGGGCCATTTGAGCTGATCCGGCACCACCGGGATGACACCCTTGTAGAATTCGAGCTTTCCATCCTTCACTATGCCCGGCACGAACTCCCTGCCCTCGGCCAGGATCTTCACCGCCTCGGTGGCGTGGCATTCCTCGCAGTCCTTGCCCTTTTGAGAGATCGAATGGGTGAAGTAGGGAACATAGGTCACGAAGGGATAGTTGTCCGGGGCTACCAGGGTCTGCATGGTCCCGCTGGTCACCTTGCCCTGGTACTTGACCAGAAGCAGGAAGTCCTTGGCCTTGCCCGCCATGCTCTTGGGCTTGCTTTGGGTTTCCTTGAGGACCCCGAAGTGGCAGTTGAAGCAGGTCATGCTGTTTTGCACATGGCAGGCGGTGCAGTGCAGCTTGTCCTTGTGCACGGTGTGGGCTTGGCTTTGCTTGGGATCGTGGCAGTTGGAGCACTCGGTGTCCATGGCTCCGGGCTGACGCATGCTTTCATACTTTGTCCCGTCTCCGTGCAACTCCCTTGCGCTGTGGCAATCGGCGCATTGCATGCCGGCCTTGATATGCACGCCCAGCGTGTTCCGCTCCTTGTCCATCCCCAGGGTGGCCTGTTCACGGGAGTGGCATTTCAGGCATGTTTCGGATTTTCTGGCCTGGTCTATGGAGTAGAAATACGCGCCGTCCTTCTTGTCCAGATGGCAGCAGTTGCAGGAGCTGACATGGCAGTTCTTGCACCCCAGATCCTTGTAGGGAACGCCGGTAACGGCGCTGAAGCCGTCCTTCGCGTCGTACCAGCGGGCCATTCCATGGGTCGTATGATGCAGGCTGGTTTTGAAACAATCCTCGGTTTCATCCGAAGACACGGGCCAAGGGAGCAGTAGCAAGGACAACAGGCAAAACAACACAATGCACCATTTGCTCTTCATGATCTCTCCTCTTCTGAAATGTGGATGGCGGGTCCTTTCCCCAAACTATGTTCTTGCCGGATTGGTGAATCACCGACGAAATCCGCTTGGTTGTCTTGCCTGAAGGGGTGAGTGAAAAAGCGCGGCGTACCGGCACGGTCCTTAATGCTGTCGACGTGCATTCGTCCGTTGTGGCCTTCAAACTTCGGAGGAGTGTTGAGCAAGGGGTGTGCCGGAAAATATCGGAATGAAACTATTTGGAATAACTAGATAGCTTCGGGATATGAGGCTTGATGCGTGGGTTGAGCAATGCGTTTTGCACGATTCAAACCCGTGTCCGGTTGCAATTTACCTGCCCTGTGATATATGGAAAGACGATAAAACCCTATGAAAGAGGGGGTGTTTTGCCAAAGGCAATTTCAGTTCTTCAACACAACACCATCCTCGACTCCATCAACGAGGGCATTTTCACGGTGGATCTCTGCTGGGGCATTCAGACCTTCAATGCCGCTGCGGAACGGATCACCAGGGTGGACAGGTCCAAGGCGGTGATGCGGAAGTGTCACCAAGTCCTGCGCAGCAACCTTTGTCATGCCCAGTGCGCCATGAAAAAGACCCTGACCACCGGGGAGTCCGTGGTCAACGCCATGGCCTGCATTGTAAACGCCAAGGGCGTGCGGGTTCCGGTGCGAATCTCCACCGCCCTGCTCAGGGACGAACACGGGCATGTCATCGGCGGGGTGGAGACCTTCCAGGATCTGAACGAAGTGGAGCGGCTGCACAAGGAAATGCGCTCCCGCCACTCCTGCGAGGGCATCATCGGCCGCAGCACCTGCATGCGCTATTTGTTCCGCATACTGCCCCAGATCGCGGACAGCGACAGCACTGTGCTCATTCAGGGGGCCAGTGGTACGGGCAAGGACCTGTTCGCGAAAACCATCCACAGCCTCTCCCGCCGCGCGTCCGAGCCCTTCGTGGCGGTGAACTGCGGTGCACTTCCGGACGCGCTCCTGGAGTCCGAGCTGTTCGGCTACAAGGCCGGGGCCTTTACCGACGCCAAGCGGGACAAGCCCGGGAGGTTCCACCTGGCCCAAGGGGGCACCATCTTTCTGGATGAGATCGGGGACATTTCCCCAGCCCTGCAGGTGAGACTCCTGCGGGTACTCCAGGAGCGGACCATCGAGCCTCTGGGGTCCATCAGGCCGGAAAAGGTGGACGTGCGCATCCTGGCGGCCACCAACAAGAGTCTGGAGGAGCTCATCCGCCAGGGGAAGTTTAGGGAGGATCTCTATTACCGCATCCGGGTGGTCAAGCTGGAACTGCCCCTCTTGAAGGACAGGGTGGAGGACGTGCCCCTGCTGGTGGAATACCTCATCGACAAGTTCAACCGCAGTCAGGGCAAGGATATCGCCGGGATCTCGGAACATGCCCTGGCCAGACTCGTGGAACACGATTTTCCCGGCAATATCAGGGAGCTCGAGAACATCATCGAGCGGGCCTTCATCTTCTGCCGGGCCGGGCTCATTGAGGAAAAGCATCTGCGCACGGAGTTGCGCGGACAGGATGTTTCGGACATGCCCTCACTCCAGGATTTCGGAGAAACCTTTTCCCTGAGGGAGATGGAGCGGATCCTCATTGTGGAGGCCCTGGAGCGCTTCAAGGGCTGCCGCAAGCTGGCCTCGCAAAGCCTGGGTATCGACGTGAGCACCCTGTACCGCAAGATCAAGGGCCTGGGCATCCAGACTCCGGCCACCAATGGCCGCAAGCACTTTGGATAATCGTGCAGATTGCCACAGGGGAAAAGGTGCCTGGAAAAGGATGATGCGGAGGGGACACCTTTACGGTCTCCCCCCGGTAAAAACTTGTATGTCCGGCTAGTTCGCCTTTTCAGCGAAATAGCCCTGCATCCGCTCCATGGCCTTTTCCAGGTTCTCGTAGGAGTTGGCGTAGGACAGCCGGATGAGGCCCTTTGAGAACTTGCCTATCCCGTCCCAGGGAACCACCGCCACGCCGTGGTCCAGCAGTTCGGCGGCAACCTGCGAGGCGCTCAGCCCGGTGCGCGAGACGTTGACCATGACGTAGAACGCTCCCTTTGGCTGATTGAAGCTGATCAGATCCATGCCGGACAGTTTGCTCACAACCAGGTCGCGGCGCCTGCCGAACTCCGCCACCATGGCCTTTGCGTCGTCCTGGGGGCCGGTGAGGGCCTCCACCGCGCCCAACTGGGCAAAGGTGGTGACGCAGACAGTGGTGTACTGGTGGGCGCGGATCATGGGCGACATCAGGCTCTGGTCGATGCCCAGGTAGCCGATGCGCCAGCCGGTCATGGAGTGGCTCTTGGAGAACCCGTTCACCGTGATGGTGCGCTCCCGCATGCCGGGCAGGGTGGCGATGCTGACGTGCTTCTCGTTGCCGTAGATCAGGTTTTCGTAGATCTCGTCGGAGAGCACCAGCAGGTCGTTGGCCACGGCTATTTCCGCCACCTGTTTCAGACAGTTCTCGGACAGCACTCCGCCGGTGGGATTGTGCGGGGAGGTGACCACGATCATGCGGGTCTTGTCCGTGATGGCCGCCTTCAGATCTTGGGCCGTGGGGTTGAAGCCGTTCTCCTCGTAGATGGGCACAGACACGGGCACGCCCCCGGCCAGCTCGATGCAGGGGGGGTAGTGCGGCCAGAAGGGGTCGGGCACAAGCACCTCGTCACCCGGGTTGATGAAGGCCGTCATGGCCAGGAATACGGCCTCGTTGGCGCCCACCGTGACCATGATCTCCTTTGCGGGATCGAAAACCAGGCCGTTGTCGCGCTCGAACTTGTGGGCGATGGCCTTGCACAGCTCGGGCACCCCGTAGTTCGAGGCATAGTGGACCATGCCGTCGTCCAGGGCCTTTTTGGCGGCCTGCTTGATGTTGGCCGGGGTATCAAAGTCGGGGCGGCCTATGCCGAGGTTCACGATGTCCTGCCCCTGGGCCTCCCGCCTGTGCACTTCCTCGAATACCTTGCGGATGGCGGAGAAGGGGATGTTGTTCATCCTGTCTGCAGCTTTCATGGCTCTTGATCCTTGTTTGGCTGTTGTAAGTGCCGTTGATAATGGCAGGGGCGGTCAGATGGTCACGTCCAGGGTCAGCAAGCCGTGCAGCAGAGCCACAGCGCCGTTCACGCAGTTTTCCGGCGCCGTGTACTCCTCCCGGGAGTGGCTGATGCCGTCCTTGTTGGGCACGAAGAGCATGGCGATGGGGCAGATGCGCGCCATGAGGTTGGCGTCGTGCCCCGCGCCGCTGGGCATGCGGATGAACTCCAGGGAGGTTTCTTCGCAGCCCGCGACCAGGGCCTCGACCAGGGTGGGGGCCGAGATGATGGGCGGCTTGCAGGAGTAACGCTCGATTGTGGCGCCCGTTTTGCCTCCCTCCTGCCGCAGTGCTTTCTCGGCGCTGTCCAGCACCGCGTCGTCCAGGCCGCGCAGCTCGAAGGTGAGGGTGACCTCTCCGGGGATGACGTTGGGCGCGTTGGGGACGACCTCCACGGTGCCCACTGTGCCCACGATGCCGTGCGCGCAGGCCACCTTTTCCACCGCCAGGATGAAGGGCGCCGCCTTGAGCAGGGCATCGTCGCGCTGGTTCATGGGCGTGGTGCCCGCGTGGTTGGCCATGCCGCCGAACACCACGGTGTAGCGGCGGAATCCAACGATCCCGTCCACCACCCCCACGGGGATCCTCTTTGCGTCGAGGATACCGCCCTGTTCGATGTGCAGCTCCAGATAGGCGGCCACGTCGCCTTTTTTGCGTTCGATGGAGCGGATGTCGGCGAGGTTCACTCCCGCCCCTTGCAACAGCTCGGCAAAGGTCTGGCCGGAGTATACGGGCTTCTCAAGGAGCTGCTGTTCGAACGCCCCTGTCATGAGCCTGGAGCCGAAGGTACCGCCAGGGGCGACAGCCTCCTCGCCTGAGAAATTGATGATTTCCAGGGGGTGCCTGAGCTTCTTTCCTGCCTTGCGCAGGGCGCGGACGCAGGCGATGCCGCTGAGCACGCCCAGCACGCCATCGTAGTTGCCGCCGCAGGGCACGGTGTCGGTGTGCGAGCCCACGGCGATGGGGGGGAGGTCCTCCTCACCGGGGTAGAAGCCCACAGAGTTGAAGGCCGCGTCGCGGGTCACGGTCATGCCCGCGTCGCGCATGAACCCCTCCACGAGGTCGCGCCCCGCGATGTCGTTCTTGTTGAAGGCCATTCTGTCGTAGCCGCCCAGCTCGTTGCGACCGATTGTGCCCAGTTCCTCCAGCTCGGACAGGAGTCGTTTACCATCTATTTGAATTTTCATGATTTTATTCTGTGCTCGCTATTTATACTGCCTGGTGATGAGGGTTTCGTATTCCGAGCCGTCCACCACGGCCTCCACCACGACAGGGCCTACCATGGAAAAGGCTTTTCGCAGCACCGATTCCATCTGCTCCGCGTTCTCCGCACGCAACACAGGGGCGCCGAAAACGGTGTCGGCCTGCAGGAATTCGCCGGTGTACAGGGCGGTCTCGTAACGGGGCACGTTCTGCCAGTCCTGCTTCACGCCGATGAGACTGAGCCTCCTGTCGGCCAGCACCACGAAGACCACGTTAAGGTTCTGCCGGCGCGCCGTGACGATCTCTCCGGCCATCATCAGGAAACCGCCGTCGCCAGTGACGCAGGCCACCTGGACCTCGGGCCTGCATAGCTTGGCCGCCACGGCCGCGGGCATGCCGAAACCCATGGAGGACCAGCCGTTGGTCATGAGCTGCAGGCCGGGAGCGGGGGTGCGCCAGCACTGGCCGATGAGGTGGATGTGGGCGCCCACGTCGCAGGTCATGATGCCGTCGTCGACCATGACCTCCCGGAGAACCTTGAGGGCCGCTGTGGGGCCGAAACGGTCCAGGAACGCGTCGAGCCCCTGGCGGATGGCGGCCGGGGCCTGTCGCAGTTCCTCGGCTGTCCAGGCCGAGGGTTTCGCCCCCTGAAGCAGGGCGTCCAGAGTGGAGGCGATGTCGCCCACCACATCACAGGCCACGGGGTACCCCTCCGCGATATCCACGGGCACGATGTCCACGTGGGCCAGGGGCGTGGTCTCGGGGACCCATGATTCGTAGTTGAATTCCACCGGGTCGTAGCCGATGCCGATGATCAGGTCGGCCTTGGCAATGGTTGGGATGAGCCTATCGCTGAGGGCGTGGAAGATCACGCCCTGGTAACAGGGGTGCTCCTCGGGGAACACGCCCTTGGCCATGGGGGTCAGCACCACCGGGGCGCTCAGCTTCTCGGCCAGATTCTTCAGGGGCTGTAAAAAGTCCTGATGGGCCACACGGAGGCCCAAAGCAATGAGGGGGCGTTTCGCATTGCCCACGGCCCGTAGCAATTTATCCACCGCGTCCGCCGGAGCGGGGGGCGCGGATTTTCTTTCCAACGGCCCGCTGATGACCTGATCGGAGCAGGGCGCGTTGGCCAAGGAGGAGGGCACGCCGAGGTGCACAGCGCCTGGGATGCCCTCCACTGCGGTCTCCATGAACTCGAACACCTGCCGTGCGGCCCTGTCCTGATCGAGCCGGGCGGTGGCTTTGGTGATGGGCGCGAACAGCGCCTGGTGGTCGATGTTCATCTGCGTGGTCCGGTGGAGCATGGCGTCGGGCATCTCGTTGGTGAGGGCCAGCAGCGGGGAGCGGTCCAGGGTACCACCTCCGACCCCTGTGGAGAGGTTGGTCGCGCCGGGGCCGAAGGTGCCGTGGCACACGCCGGGGACGCCGGTGAGGCGGGCGGTGACATCGGCCATGAAGCCCGCGCTGGACTCGTTGGAGACAAGGACGAAGTCTATCCCGCTCTTGCGCATGGCTTCCATGAAAGGAATCCACGGGCCTCCCGGGATGCCGAAGGTGCGCTGCACGCCCAGCTCCCTGAGCTGGGCCACAACGGTTTCCGCAACAGTTGTCATGGCTATTTCCTTGTTGGCCGGGCTCAGGATCTGGGGAAGGTCTTCCCGTCCCAGCCGAGTTCATATGATATGGTGATGGCGGTCTCCCTGACCATGGACTGGTACTTGAGGTAAGTGCCGTCATCGATGCGTGCGGCCATGCCGGAGATGCTGATGGTGGCCGCGATCTGTCCGGAGTCGTTGAAGAGCGGGGACGCGGCGCAGCGCACGCCGCTGTCGAACTCCCTGTCGTCCAGGGCGATCCAGTTCTTGCGGATTTCTTTGAATTGGGCCTGCATCTCGTCCGGATTAGTCACGGTGTTCTCGGTGTATTTGATGAAATCCGTATGCTTGCAGTAATCTTCGAACTGGTCCGCCGTGAAGCTGGCGAGATAGACCTTGCCGAAGGCGGAACAGTATGCGGGAAGTTGCCCGTCAACAATGATCTGGGCCCGCTGGTTGGCCACGTTCTGGATGCGGTCCACCACTGCCATCCAGCCGTTCAGGTAGGAGGCCAGATTCACCACCTCGCCGGTGGCCAGGGAGAGCTTAATCATATGCGGCCGGGCAATGCCCAGCAGGCCGATCTGGTTCTTGATGGCCACACCAATCTGGTAGATTTTCATGGTGGGGGTGTAGACGCCCGGCTCCTGTCCCTTTTGCACGTACCCCAGTTCAATGAGCACGTTGAGCAGCCTGTGCACGGAGCTCTTGTTGATATCGAGCTTCTCGCTCAGGGTGGATGCCTTGGCGGCCCGCTGCATGCACAAGGCCTCCAGGACCTTGAAGGCCTTGATCGTCGATTTCATGCTGCTTTCTTTCGCCATGTTCTTCCTCGTGCATTCACATTCATTTGGCGCAGGTACTCAGGATTGGATTCTGCCGATTCTCAGCCGCTTCCTGCCTTCGAGCTGGCAGCGGGCAGCCACGGCGGCGAATTCATCGAGGTTTTCGTCTATGCAGCCAAAATGGGTTGAGGGCCGCCATCCTGTGGGGAGCAGGATCCTGCTGTCCCTTCCGTAAAAAATACCGAAATCGTACACCGGCTCCGGGACCCCCTGCCACTGATATGGATGATAGGCATTCCAGACCAGATCCCCGGGGATGGGGAACAGGGTCTGGTTTTCCGGGGGCAGCGCCAGCGCCGCTTCCTCTATCCGATCAGGGCCCAGGGGAAAAGATATTTCGCGCCCCGTGAACATGGCGTGAACCCCCATGCCCTCGAAGGGGGGCTCCATGGCCCGCCACAACATGCGGCACACGCTGGGGGCCTTGTCCTCGAGCAGCGTGGCGCGTGCTGCCACCCCCTCGTCAATGAAAAGCAACTCAATGCGCATCATTGGATTGTTCCTTGCCCGCAAAGCGGTCTTGTCCTTATTCGTGTCGCAAATACAGTTCCTTGCAGAAACGTCAATCCGTGTCCCCTCCTTTGTGAAGCAACAAACTATCGACTTTTCGTCAGAGAGTCCACAATGTGAATCAAAATTGGCGAATTTGATGGAACGAGGGGGGCCATGACATCGACGTCTTATGCCCCAAACCATGCTGTGCCATGTTAGTCGTAAGCATAATATAATTAAGTATTATATCATGTTAACTTTTCTTTTCAGGGTGCGCGCAGGTTGATTTTTTCACTGTTCATGGCTCTTGATTCAGGATATAAAAAATCCACAATGAGGACTCGATGTTCATTTTATGAATCAGGCTTACCAAAGCGGCCTGAGAAGTCAACAGCGTAATTTCATGGGGTCTTCCGAGAGTGATGTTGATATTTATAGTAAAAACAGTCTGTTATCGTTTTTTGAAGAGGATGGGCTTGAGTGGATATATTAGCATATATGTAAAATGGAGACAATATGTGGCACAAATTTGTCAACAGCCACGTCCACAATATGAACTATGCCTTCATGGTCCCAAAGTTGGATAAATATAGTTTGAAAATACAGTAGGTTAATAGGATTGATCCAAGTGGCACAAGACCTGCTAAACGATGCGGAGATTTCAAACTCAAAAAGGAGATAAAAATGGAGAAACCGGCATGGCAACTTCCGGCCAAAACACCTGATGAATATCATATCTGTGAGATGACCCGCGGACGGGAATTCCTGATCCGCATGATGTCCGGAGCCGACCCGGTTCTTGGCATCGAGAAGTTCGCGGCGGATCACAATATCCGCTTCGCAAAGGTGCATGCCACCTTCATGGGTGGGTTTCAGCCCTGCAAGTACTTTGTCTGGGCTCCGGACACAGCCAATCCGGGCAACTGGCACCACGAGGAAGTGGCTGTGAACCACAATCTGAGCATGCTGCTCTCCGTGGGCGGCATGATCGGGGAGCGCCCCACCCCTGACGGCGGCGTGGAACCCTTCGTGGCCATGCATTTCGTCTCCGGTGGTGCCTGGGACACGGGGGTCTTCGGCGGCCACATCGTTGAGGGGACCAAGGTCGTGGGCTGCATGCAGGTCTTCATCACCGAACTCCTGGATGTGGACGTGCTCAAGCCTGTGGACGAGTACGGCGAGGCCTACACCTATCCCGAGAACTGGTACAAAAGCACGAAATAGCGGTGTGCTGGTACAATAACCAAACCTGGAGGGAACGATGAAAAAGCTGCTCACCCTGGTTCTGTCACTTGCCGCCCTGCTCATGGTGATAGGAACCGCCTTTGCGGAGAAAACCATCACCATCGGCTGCAACAGCGAAAATCCGCCGTGGGTCTACAACGACAACGGCACGATGAAGGGCTTCGAGGTCGACATCGCCAACGAGTTCGCCAAGCGCGCTGGCTACAAGATCGAGTTTAAATCCGCTCCATTTTCCAGCGTGCTGACCGGTGTCCAGTCCGGCCAGTGGGATATCGGCATGTCTTCCATCTGGATCAAGGAAGAGCGCGCCAAGATGATGGACTTCGCGGACCCCTACTATGACTCCGGCATCGGCCTGGTCACCCGCAAGGGCGGCGGTGTGGAGAAGTTCGAGGACATGAAGGGCAAGGTTTTCGGTTCCGACACCGGCTCCCTGAACGAGCAGTGGCTCATCAAGGCGCAGAAGGAGTACGGCCCCTACGAACTCAAGAGCTACGACTACTGGGCTGACGCCATCCTGGACCTCGAGGCCGGCCGTATCGCCGGCGTGGTTGTTGACGGCCCCATCGCTCTCTACTACATCCAGCAGCATCCCCAGTCGCAGCTCGAGATGGACCTGTATATCCCGGGTTTCAGCGCCGGACAGGCCTTTGCCTTCAAGAAGGGCTCGGCTCTGAAGGACGAGTTCAACAAGATTCAGAGCGAAATGAAGAAGGACGGCACAATGCTCGCCATCCACAAGAAGTGGTTCGGCGCGGAACCGCCCGCGGGCAGTTCCACCACCAACGAGGTCGCCCCTTACTTCCCCAACCAGAAGCCGTAAACCCGCAAACAACTTCCCGCCCGAGGCCGATCCTCGGGCGGGAAGGGAAACAGATCCATGCCCGAGACCCCTTCGCCTCTTGCTCTGCAACGCTTTTCCAAGGACCAGCTGACCTGGGCGGTATATTTGAGGAAATGGCCGTTAATCCTGATGTCGTTGGCCTTGCTTCTCACTTACAACATATTTCTCCCTGACCCGGAAGCCGCATCGCCCCTGAGCGTTTATGCCAATCTTTCGCTGTTCATCCTGCTCCTGCTTGGCTGGTGCGCCAACGTCCTGGCCGACGGGAGCAAGAGCGAAGTGGTGAAGATGGCGGTGGCGTTCTTTCTGATCATCTCGCTGGGCAACCTTTTTTATCGGTATTCCGGGGCGGACTGGGTAAAGCTCCAGCATTTCTTCTTCAACTTTCCCATCATGAAAGGCTCCTGGGGAGTCCTGTTCAAGGGCCTGGGCACCACCATCGTGCTTTCCGTGAGCTCTTTTTTCAGCTGCATCCTGCTTGGCCTGGGGGTGGCCATTCTGCGGCGGTTCAACAACCCCACCCTGAATTTGTTTCTCACCGCCTATGTGGACGTGTTCCGCTCCCTGCCTGTCATCGTGCTCATGGTGGTGCTCTTTTTCGCCTGTCCCTTTCTGGGGATCTACCTGGATTCGATTCTCACCACCTTCACCGCCCTGACCCTGAGCTACGGCGCCTACACCGCGGAGACATTCCGCGCCGGGATGGGAGCGGTCTCGGTGGGGCAGGTGGAGGCGGCGCGCTCCCTGGGCCTGTCGCGCTGGAAGACCCTGACAAAGGTCGTCATTCCCCAGGCCATCCCCCTGGTCATCCCGGTGCTGACCGGCAACATGATCGCCATGATCAAGGACACGGCCATCGCCTCCATCGTGGCCACGCCCGAGCTCCTGAAGAGCGCGCGCGAGCTGTACACGGCCAAGACCAGCCCCACCCCCCTGGTGTGCGCGGCCCTGATTTTTCTTGCCGTGCTGTTGCCTCTGGTCCGTATCGTCAATCGCTTGGAAAAAAGGTTCGGTAAAAGTGGAACCCATAATCAGTGTTAGGAACCTGCACAAATACTTCAAGAAGCACCATGTGCTGCGTGGAATCTCCACGGACATAGCCCGCTCCGAGGTCGTGGCGTTCATCGGACGCTCGGGCAGCGGAAAGAGCACCCTGCTGCGCTGCCTGAACCGTCTGGAAGAAGCCTCCAGCGGCGAGGTGTACATCGAGGGCGTGAACATCTTCGAGCCCTACATCGACATCAACAAGGTCCGCACAGAGATCGGCATGGTGTTCCAGAGCTACAACCTCTTCCCCCACATGACGGCCATCGAGAACATCATGATGGCCCCCATGACCGTGCGCAAGATGTCCAAGCGCGAGGCCTGGCAAAGGGGAATCGCGCTGCTCAAGAAGGTGGGCCTGGCGGACAAGGCCGACCAGTACCCCAGAAAACTCTCCGGGGGGCAGCAGCAGCGCGTGGCCATTGCCAGAGCCCTGGCAATGCAACCCCAGATCATGTTCTTTGACGAGCCCACCTCGGCCTTGGACCCGGAGATGGTGGGCGAGGTGCTCGACGTCATGCGGCAGATGGCCCGCGAGGGCATGACCATGGTGATTGTGAGCCATGAAATGGGCTTCATCCGCGAGGCCGCGGACAGGGTGCTGTTTCTGGAGGAGGGGGAGATTCTGGAAGAGGGGCCGCCGGAGGAGATCTTCAACAACCCCAAAGAGCAGGCCACAAAAGATTTCCTCGGGAAGATCCTGTAGGGAGCGCGTGCATGTCCAACTGCAAGAATTTCAATGA
This sequence comes from Desulfovibrionaceae bacterium, assembly GCA_963674665.2. Lineage (GTDB taxonomy): Bacteria > Desulfobacterota > Desulfovibrionia > Desulfovibrionales > Desulfovibrionaceae. Next base: position 1,114,540 of record CAXXPL010000009.1, read on the forward strand.
CCTCAAGGCGTCGAGTGACAGTATCCCGCTGATCCGGAAAAATCAGTTGATCATCGGCTCCCTGGCCCTGCTGGTTGCGTACGGCGTATTGTTGTTCCGCATGAGCATCGACGCCTCGGCCGCGAACCTCCTCGTCTCGGTGTTCATAGTCCTGCTGCTCACCTGGACCAGTATCTTCATCACCGACGAAATGAAGCACGTGGCCCTGAAGACCGGGGTGGCGTTTCTTTCGGTGTTCACCCTTGTGGGGCTGTTCCTGAAGTTCAAGGTCTCCAACTCGGAAGAGATAGTTGACCTCTTTTTCAACGCCGAGGTCATCGAGAACGCCTGGCCTTACCTGGAGATGGGTTTCTGGACCACGGTGAAGCTCTCCTTCTGCTCCGCCATCCTGAGCACGTTCATAGGTGTCACCCTTTCCGTGTTCCAGTCCTTCAACAATCGGGTGCTCAATTTCTTCATCGTGGTCTATGTCGACTTCTTCAGGGCCATCCCCATCATCGTGCTGCTGATGCTCATCTATTACGGCCTGCCCTTCATGAATATCCGCCTCAGCGCCTTTGCCTCGGGCGTTCTCGGGCTGGGGCTCAACAGCGGCGCCTATGTCAGCGAGATATTCCGCGCCGGGTTCATGTCCGTGGACAAGGGGCAGATCGAAGCCAGCCGGGCCCTGGGGCTGAACCCCTGGCAGACCATCCGGAAGGTGTTGCTGCCCCAGGCCGTGAAGTCCATTACGCCCCCCTTGGTGAGCAACTACATCTCCAGCGCAAAGGACACGGCGCTTTGTTCCTCGATCTCCATCATCGAGCTGCTGAAGGCCGGAACCGCGCAGCAGTCCCTGAACGCGAACCCCTCGCCCCTGATCTTCGTCGCAGTGCTGTACCTGATCCTGTTTCTCCCCCTGACGCGCTTCGCCGGATACCTGGAGCGCCGGATGCGGCGAACGGAGCGGACCTGCAATGTGTAGTAACTTCAGGGGGCGGGTGCACGGCACTCTGACAAACGAATTGTATCCCAGCCAAGGTTCGGGAGGAGCGATCTACGCCCCCCAACCTGTAGAAGCCGGGTCTCATCTCTAACAGACTATCAAGGAATCCGCGATGTTCGACCTGTTGATCAAGAATGGCATCCTGGTTTCCGGGACCGATGTTCGGCCCACGGATTTGGCTATCAGCGATGGAAAAGTGGCGGCCCTGTTCGAACCGGGGCAGCAGATAGAGGCCGGAGAGTCGGTGGACGCCCAGGGGCTGCACGTCTTCCCCGGCGTGGTGGACGGTCATTGCCACATCCGCGACCCCGGACGCATGGAGCGCGAGGACTTCTGGACCGGCACCCAGGCCGCGGCCTCGGGCGGCATAACCACGGTGTGCGAGATGCCCATTTCCATACCCCCCGTGTATACCGCCGAGATCCTGTACCAGCGCAGGGACACCGTTCAACCCCGCGCCCTGGTGGACTTCGCCCTTTACGGCACCGCGGGGTACGAGAACCTCGACCACATCCAGGAGCTCGCCGACGCCGGCGCAGTGGCCTTCAAAACCTACCTCCATCCCGCGGAACCCGGCAGGGAAAAGGAGTTCACCGGCATTGTCTGCCCCGACGCGGGCAGCCAATACGGGACCATGGAGGCCGTGGCCAGGACGGACCGGCGCCATTGCCTGCACTGTGAAGTCAACGATATGGTGAATTTCTTCACCGCCCGTATGAGAAAGACAGGCCGCACCGACGGCCGGGTGCACTCCGAATGCCGCCCCCAGGTGTGCGAGGACGCATCCGTGGCCATGACCCTGGCCATGGCGGCCAGCCTGAACGCCTCCATCGTCATCTGCCACATGTCCTCGGCCGACGCCCTGGACCTGGTGCGGGAGGCCAGAGTCAGGGGCGTGGACGTGGTTGCCGAGACCTGCCCCACCTACCTGTTCATGAACACGGACTATCTGGACAAGTTCGGGGTATTCGCCAAGAACAACCCCCCGCTGCGCTCCGAGGAGAACCGGCTGCGCATGTGGGAGCATATCGCGGCCGGCACCATCGACTACATCGCCACGGACCACTCGCCGTGGCGCCCCGAATCCAAGCAGGGGGGGATTTTCGACGCCTACGCCGGCATGGCCAGCTTCGACATGATCCTGCCCCTGATGCTCGACGCCATCAACAAGGGCTGGATCTCCGCGAGCAAGGCCGCTGTCATGCTCAGCGAACGCCCCGCCGAGGTGTTCAAGCTCGGACGCAAGGGCCAGCTCAGGACAGGTTTTGACGCGGACTTCGTGCTCGTGGACATGGACGCGACATTCGTCTTTGACAAGAGCAGGAGCCATACCAAGGCCGCCGAACTCATGCACGTTTTCCACGGCATGGAACTCTCCGGCAGAATCAAGTCCACCTGGGTGCGCGGCACCAAGGTTCAAGAGGAGGGGCAGACTCTCGGGGCCGCGGGCCACGGGCAGTTTGTCAAACCGGAATGATAGGGCTCGTGGTGCTGGGGCACACGCCCCGGCCGGATCATGAGGCCGTGTACGAGGCCGTCGCCCCGGGAACCCCCAGGCTCATCGCCGGGGGGCTGGACGGGTTCACCCCGGACCAGGCCCGAGCCCTCCACGACCAGTGCGGCGAGAGCCCCCTGGTGTGTCTCCTGTCGGACAGGACCACAGTGGAGATACCCCTGCCCGTGTTGTTCCCCTATCTGAAAAAAAGGGTGGAGGAACTCGCCGAGGCTGGGGCCACGTCGGCTGTTATTCTGTGCAGCGGCGGGTTCCCCGAGTTCGATTGCTCCATTCCGGTGATCCTGCCCGGCAGGATCGTGCCCGCCGTGGTGGCCGGGCTCTACCCTGGAAAGCGCATCGGACTGGTGGTGCCCAACGCCGCGCAGATGAACGCGGCCCAGGCGCATTGGCGCTCCATGGGCGTGGAGACCATGGCCACTGTCATCGCCCCCTACCAGGGGCAGGGGATTGAAGCCGGGGCAACGTTCTTCGCCTCCAACAAAGTGGACCTGGTGGCCATCGACTGCATGGGTTTCACCGAGGAGGACAGGGACCAGCTCAAGGCCTTGTGCGGCTGCCCGGTACTGCTCCCCAAGACCCTGGTTGCCCGGGTGGCCCTGGAGATGGAGCTGTCCGCCCCGCACTCTCCATCCTGATGTATCAGCAACAAGGAAGTACGCACAAATGAACAAAAAGATAAATCTCGGAAAGGATGTCCGCATCAACCCCATGGTCATCGGCCTCATCGGCACGCAGGTGAACGGCAAGGCCAACTTCATCACCGTGGGGCAGGTCTACCGCCTGAACATGTCTCCGGCCTACATCGGCACCTCCATCAACCCCCCGCATTACTCCACCCAGGGTATCGAGGAGCACAGGGTCTTCAGCGTGAACATCCCCTCCACCGCCATGGCCGAAGCCGCGGACTACTGCGGTATCGTGAGCGGCCGGAGGCACGACAAGTCCGGGCTGTTCGAGCTCTTTTACGGGGAACTCGGCGAAGCCGCCCCCATGATCAAGGACTGCCCCATGTGCTTCGAGTGCAGGCTGGTGGATATCTACAAGATGCCCAGCAACAACCTGTACGTGGGGGAAGTGGTGGCCGCCTACTCGGAGGAGCGGTACATCAAGGACGGTCACCCGGACGTGCAGGCCATGGACCCGCTGCTGTTCACGGCCACGGACAAGAAATACTGGTCCGTGGGCTCCTACGTGGGCAAGGCCTACAGCATGGGAAAAGCCCTGAAGGACAAGGATGAGGAATAGGGCGGGAATAAGTAGGTATTGCCGGGGGGAAACCTTTCTGTAGAAAAGTTCTCCCCACGGACCCCCTTCCAAAGACTTGTTTTGCAAAGGTTACATTTAAAAAGTTCCGGAAAGGGGAGTCCGAGGGGAAGAACCTCTTTCAAGAGGTTTTCCCCTCGGAAAACAATTTCATAACTCACATCGGGAGATGAATATGGCCGAACGCCCGAAGCTCGCCATGAACAAGGCGGACAAGATGATAACCTTCATCTATTACAAGGACCTGGAAAAGGGCATCGACTTCTACCAGAATGTCCTGGGCTTTTCCATGATCATCGACCAGGGCTGGTGCAAAATTTACCAGATCTCGGACTCCGGCTACCTTGGTATTGTGGACGAGGCAAAGGGCATGCAGAACTGGCACAAGGACAAGACCGTGCAGATCTGCATCCGCGTGCCCGAGGTCGCGCCCTGGTATGAATACTGCCGCGAGCTCGCGCCCCCGAATTTGTCGGAGATGTTCATCAGCGATGAGCTCAAGATCAAGGCCTTTGTGTTCGACGACCCCGAAGGCTACCAGATCGAATTCCAGGAATCCACGGCCAACGACCTGCTGTTCTAGAGCGTATAAACATTGAATAAGTTCAAATGCTCTGCAAGGATTTACCTGTAAATCAGACTGGCTTTGCCAGCCGTTGAATAAGCATTTCAAGCGTTAAATGCTCTAGTGCCGCGTTTCTCAGAAAGTATATGAAACGAGACCATAAAGCCCCCGCGATTTTGCTTGCGGGGGCTTTCGTCTCCTTGGTGCGGTCACCGTTTTTTTTGGCGGCGGCTGGATGGCGGATCGAGAACCTATCCGCCATATTCCTTCTTGAATACAGCGCTTACCACTTCACGAAGATCATCCGCCCCAACCGGTTTGGCAATGTATCCGTCCATTCCGGCATTCAGGAATCTCTCCTTGTCTCCGTCCATGGCGTAGGCTGTCATTGCCACGATAGGGATACCTTTCTTGTCATCTCCGCTCTCTCCCTGACGGATCGCGTGTGTGGTTTCCACGCCGTCAAGTCGCGGAAGCTGGATGTCCATGAGCACGAGATCGAAGGGCCCGGTTCTCAATTGCTCCAGCACCTGTCTTCCATCCATGACGCTGGAGACGTTGTGGCCAAGTTTTTCCAGCAGCTTTGCGGTGGCCACGGCGGAAATCCTGTCATCCTCCGCCAGAAGAATATTGAGCGTCGTTGGTGCAAGTATTTCCATCCGGGGCGGTCCGGCTAGTGAACATGGATCCGCATTCTGAAACGGGAGGCAGAAATAGAACTCGGCTCCTTTGCCTTCTTCGCTGTCCACGGCCATGGTGCCGCCCATGAGCTTCACGAGCCGCTTGGTGATGGTCAGGCCGAGCCCGGCACCCTGGAACTTTCGCGTGTAGCTCGTTTCCATCTGTGTGAAGGGAGTGAAGAGCGTGCCCAGCAAGACGTCGTCTATACCCATGCCCGTGTCGGACACGGAAAACAGGATATGTGACGTGTCGCCATCCCAATGCCGCAAGCGGTGAGCGTTTATTTCGACATGCCCCTCGTCGGTGAACTTGATCGCGTTGCCGACCAGGTTGGTGAGCACCTGCTGCAACCGGGTCGGATCTCCGATGAGCGTCCCGGGAATATCCGGATCCAGTTGGACCCGCAGTTCCAGGCCCTTTTCCGACGCTGTGGGTATGAAGAGCTGGACAATGGCATCCAGGGTGTCCTTGAAGTCGAAGGGCACCTTGGCGATGGTCATTTTGCCCGCCTCTATCCTGGACAAATCCAGGATGTCGCCGAGAAGGTGTGTCAGGCGCCTGCTGGCCAGCAGCGCGTTGCCGATGTAGTCCTTCTGTTCCGGATTGACGGGTGTTGTTTGCAAAAGCTGGAGCATGCCCATCAGGCCGTTCAACGGCGTACGGATCTCATGGCTCATGTTGGCCAGGAACTCGGACTTCGCTTGATTGGCGGCCTCGGCCAGTTCCACTGCCCGCTTGCGCTCCGTGACATCCAACACGCTCCCCTTGATCAGGGTCAGGTCTCCATTTTCGTCATACTCGCCCTGGAAGGTCGAATGATAATACCCCGTGCTCCCATCGGGGCGCAGGAACCTCTGGTCATATTTTCCAGGATCGCCGGACATGATGGCCCTTTGAATGAGCTCCTGGCCGCGGGCCAGATCTTCCGGCCAGGGCGCGGACAAGGCGAGGATGGAGTCGATTTGAGGCGTGAAGGATTCAGGGTCGAGGCCGAATATCCTGTAGACCTCTTCCGACCATTCGACCTCCCCGGTTTTGACATACCAGCTCCAGTGCCCCAAACCTGCCAAGCGCTGCACTTCCCGCAGTTCCGCCATGGTCTGTTTTCGCTCCGTCACATCCTGATGCGTGCCGTACATCCATTCCGGCTCGCCTTCCCTGGTCCAGGTGGCGACCTTGCCACGATCGAGAACCCAGACCCATGAACCGTTCTTGTGCTTCATCCGACACTCGAATTCGTAAAACTCGGATCGTCCCTCGAAACATTCTTCAAGCAAGCGGTGCGAACTCTCCAGATCTTCCGGATGGCAGAAATCCACCCAGGTTTGAATCGACGTCGGTGAAATTTCCTCCAGGGTATAGCCGATGATCTCGGCCCATCTTCTGTTGAAAATGGTCTCTCCAGTTTGCACGTTCCATTCCCAGGTGCCCACATTTGTGCCGTCAAGAATGTGATCCAGTCGCATTTTCTGGTTGGCCAGCTGTATTTGCGCCTGCTTCCGTTCGCTGATGTCCCTGGTGACCATGATGACAATGGGTATGTTGTCGATGACCGCTCCCGTGACACTCACTTCCGCGTCGTATGTTGTTCCATCCTTTCTCCGGTGTCGTGTCTCGAAGACCTTGTTGATCTCTTTGATGTCCTTGAATTCAAACCGTATTTGCTCCTCAGTGGCGTTGTCCTCGATGTCCCAAACTCTCAGGGTGGCAATCTCTTCAGGCGTATATCCCAACATTTTGCAAAACCGGGCATTTGCCTCGACTATCAGGAAATCGCTGTTGAATGTCGCTATCCCGTCGAGGGATAAATCCATGAGGGATTGTCGGCGCTTTGTCTCTGAGACGTAATTTTGAAAAGCCTTGATTTGTTCCTGGTTGGCGGTCTCGGCCCACTCTTTCGCCTTGATGATCAGATCCTCGGCCTGTTTTTGTCTTTGAAGAACAGATGCTGTATATACTCCTGATATCATGAAAAAAATGAAGAAAGATACTCTGCTGAAAATATCACGCGGGGGAATGTCCAGGGCCAACAGGTCAACAAAGGTTTTTCCTTTGTCAAAGACAGATGCGCCTACAGCGCTGTCGATGACCCACCAAAGGCACCCCAGCAACATGAAGAAGCTGATGACGTGCCCTGTCCGTTCCCTGTTGACAAGGGGGGGCAAGACAAGAAATCTTCTGAAGCAATGGATATGGAGCAGGACATCTGCGGTGAGTAAAAGCGAGAAGGCGACCGCGGCCTGCTTGATGGCAATGAATATTGAAAAGCTCCACGGGATGAAGTTGGGCGCATTTGCCGCCCATGACCAGGGTGGAGGGTTGAGGGACACTGCCCATCTCGTGATGGTGAACAGGAGTATGGTGGAAAATACACGAAAAATGATTTCCGCAACATAGAGGTTCATCCACCATTTTTTATCAGGCTTGTTTTCCCTGCATTCGTAAATCCAGCCATGCCATATGATCCACAGTGTAAACGGAACAACGGCAGGTATGACCGCATACCCGTTCGTTGACGCCCAGAGCCACCACATGCTCTGACATCCACCGGCAAGGGCCGAGAGAAAGCCGTATTTCCAGCCCCAACTCAGGGTGATGAGCAGGGGAAAGAGCAAGCCGACAAGGATGGCCGCAGTATATTCGCCAAAAGGGAAGATTATGGTTTGGAAGTTGAGCGCAAAACCTGTGATTCCAAACAACAGGGAAACAATGACCTTATAGCAGCTGATGTTTTCTGCTTCCCGATGCCGGACCGCATTCATTCTGGCTTCCTCCAAGAGAGCGGACATTCATGCGCGCTATTTCGGAAAAACGGACGATTTGATCATTCATACTACACAAGGTGCAAATGATTGCGTGAAGATGTCAAACTATACTATGCCAGCTTTTCCTTAAAAAAGGGACCCTCTGCCTTTTGATCGATTCCAAGTGGTCATTCCACCATTACCAGTCATTTTGTGGAAATTATAGCGGTAAGTTTTTCTCGCCAATGACTTCAATCGGTAATCCCTGAACGTTCTTGACTAAAAGTGAAAATAAACAATTACGGTATGTTATTGTCTGTTTCGGCACCAGTTAGGGGGCGGTTTTGCCCGCACCTAGTAATAACACTCAAAATATAGTGCATTCTTGAATTCCATTCGCGCCCATTCCTCTGTAGCGGTCTACGGTTTCTTGGACACAAGTTTAAAAAGGCTCATCCGGCTAGAGCGTACTTCGCTTCATGAATGCCCATGATTCTGAGCTTGAAGAACTCGTGATCTCGGTAGCCGTATGCCTGTCGCTTCATTGTCTTGATTTTGTTGTTTGTTCCTTCCATTGGTCCTGAGGAGATGGAGTGATCGTACCAGGCGAGGATGCCGAAGCGGCTTCCGGCCATGGTCTGAGCCATCGTTTTCAGCTGCGGCACGCCCGAACTGTCTGCACGTTTGATCCAGCCATCCAGAAACTTTTTAGCTTCTTCCTTGTCCCCCTGGCTCCATATCTGGCGCAAATCTTCCTTGAGGTAGTAGGCCTTGGCCAGAGGCTCGTTCATTTGCAGAGCTTGCTGGAGCCGGTCTGGCTCGTCTTTGTCCGCGTCCAGGTTGTCTGGATTCTTCAACAGAATCCAGCGGCTTCCCTTCAGCACGTCCCGCTCCAGAGTGTCCTTGAGTTCGTGGTAGAGCTTGCGTCGGATTTGCGTGAGCTTGTCGTTCATCAGCTTCACCACATGGAAGTGGTCAAAGACCAGAGGTACACCCGGCAGATTTTCAAGTACGGCAGAGATATATGCATTGCTCAGGTCGGTCGCCACGGCTTGGATTTTGGCCTTGCTGCGCTTCAGCCGTTTCCAGAAGGGAACGAGCGCATCCGCGCCTTTGCCGTCCCCCACAAACACGACGGCTCCACTCTTGATGTCCATGACCAGGGTCACATACTTGTGCCCCTTGCGAACACTGATCTCGTCAATGGCGATGTACTTGAGACCGGACAGGCGCGGCCTTGCAAACCGCCGCCGCAGGTGTCGCTTGAAGATGTCCTTCACACAGTCCCAACCAATCCCCAGCATATTCGCCACGTCAAGCATGGTCATCATCTTCGTCAGTGTCAGGACAAAACGCTCAAAAGCCCTTGTATACCAACGCCTGGGCTCAGCTATGTTGATGTCGATGCGGCGGGTGCAACCGCAATCCCGGCACTGCACTCGAGGGACATCAACAGCCAACCAGACCGGTTTGAAACCGATGGGCACAGTGCGCAGCCAGCGCTCTGCGCTGCCTCGCCTGATCACCTTGAAGCTCTTGCACCTGGGACAGCGGATCAACTTCGCTTTGGGCCGAATCCAGAGGATCACGCTTCCGGCAACGAAGGACTGGCGGACATAGTCATAGCCTTGCAGGCCGAAAGCGTGGTAAATGAAACTCGTGGACATGGCGGATACTCCTTTCGATTCTCTGTGGTAGAAAAATCGATTGGACGCCATGTCCCTTCATTTTGTCAAAAGGACGCTTGAGCCGGATGAACCTTTAAAAAGTCAGGCAGCTTCAGGCAGTAAGCCGAGTTGTTTTTGGCGGACCTGAGCCGGTGTGCGGTAGCCATGTCTTCCGAGAATCCAATTTTCGTTGTAATCCCGTTGAAAAAAGAGAAGTGTCCGCCGCATATACGTCCATACTTTCCGCGCAAGTATCGGGCTTTGAAGATAGTGGCTCCTCACCCAGCATGACCGTCTCGTATGCGATTTCTGTTCGTCGGGTCAGCATTTTACCTGCGGCTTCCTTCAGATTCCACCTCGCGATGGACACCCTTGCCGTTCGGCTAGCAGTTCCCCTTGTCGGGCCTGCGGAGGACTTTCACCTCCAAGTCACCAGGCAGGCACCACACCTGCCCGGATGGTGCTCACGCACCACGCGCCCTGCCGGGCGCACTAATAAAGGAAAAAGCCCTTGCGGTGTTTGTCCGCAAGGGCTTGATTTTCTGGCGCGCCCGCAGGGATTCGAACCCCGGGCCGTCTGCTTAGAAGGCAGATGCTCTATCCGACTGAGCTACGGGCGCGTGAACAAAAAATTATATGTCAAAGTACGCAACATGGTCAAGGTTTTGGGGGGTGCTGTGTTTGATGACCTATTTCCTTATAATACAAGAAGATCGGGGAGCTTGGCAAGGTATGGGAGTGGGAGGTTTTGTAGATCGCAGGGGACACAATGTGACGGTTCTGTGAATATTTGGTTTTGTTTTGCGGAAAAGCACGATAAAGTATCAAAAAAGACGCCCGTTCGGCCAGGACTCGCGGACGCGTCACGATGCAACCCGCCGTTCTGATCACGGCGCACACTCAAAGGGGCATTCATGTCAAAAAGTTTGTCATTGATGCGCGTACGGCGCACCAACCTCGCGCGCAGGGAGCAGTGGTTCTCCACCAACCGGTTTAAGGACATGCACGGGGACTTGTTGACCTCCCCCAGCTACAAGTATCTTGAGAAGCAGGAGAGGTTGCGCAGGCTCGAAGAGGACGAGGCCGAGTCCTCCTGATTTTCGGTTATTATGCCCGTTTGACTCGCGCGTTGAATCGTCATGGGACCGCGAACCGGTAACGCGGCCTGCGATTCACCTCCACTTACCCCAATACGATAGGGCGGCCTTCGAGCCGCCCTCCATGTCTCACGTTTCGCCCGGCGAGGGCGTCACAACCAATGCGGGCGCCGCGTCCTCAGGACGCGTGCCAGGGTACCTTCTTGTTTTCGAACTGCTTGATCAGGTCCTCGAAGGCCTTTTTCACGCGCTCCCCTTCAGGAGGCAGGGCCTTGATGGCCTTGCGCAGGCTGGCGATGGCGTTGGTGAAATCCCCGGTTTCGGCCTGAGCCGCAGCCAGAAGGGAGTATAGCTCATAGTCGGTGTGGATTTTCATCTCCACTGCCTGGTTCGCCAACTGCAGAGCACGCTTGCCGTCACGGATTTTTGGGTCCTTGCAGGTGGCCAGGAGCTTGGCCAGGTTGTAGTTCGCGGGGCCGAAGTCGGGCCTGAGTTGCAGGGCCTTTTCGTAATCAGCGCGGGCCTTGGCGTACTCGCCGAGCAGCTCGTGACACAGCCCGCGGTCGTTGTATGCCACGAAGACATCGGGCAGCAGTTCCAGGCCCTTGTCGAAATCCTGCACCGCCTTGGGCACCTGCCTGGTGATCAGGTGCATGGACGCGCGGTTGAGGTACGCCTCGCCGAATTTCGGGTTCAATTCTATGGCCTTGTTGAAGTCTTTCAGCGCCTCCTCGAACTTCTTGAGCTGGGACTTGGCAATGCCTCGCGCGAGATAGACCACGGGAACATTATCTTTCGGCACCTGGCCGGAGTCGATTGCCTTGGTGAACAACTCCACCGCCTTGGCGTTGTCGCCGCTTTTCGCCGCGGCCAGGCCATTTTGAAAATCATCCAGGGCCGCGCTCCAAGCCAGCGAAGGGATCAGGGCCAAGCTCAGTATAACGAAGAATGCCAGGAACGTGTTCTCGAGTTTGCGGACCATGTCGCCTCCATGTCTGGAAAATTGGCAAAAGTTATGTGCATGTCATTGTAATTCAGCAATACTGTGAGTCATGGATCAATATAGACCATGCTGGAAACGATTGCAACAACATGCATCCTCCTTTTCAACTGTCGGTGAAATACTTTTTATGGGCCACTGTTTCGTCTCTGCATGAGTTGTTTATCAGTTACCTGAAACATAAATAACTCATTTATTGTCATAGGAATTTTAAAAACTGGGCACTGTGCCGGGATAACCGAGGGTCGCGTTTTCCCGTGGCAGCCCTGAATGAGATTGCAATGCCTGGCCAATTGACGTATATTAATAAATGAGATGTTTCCACAAACACTTTTTTATATTGTTGTGGCGCATCGGCACAATCAAGGGCAGGCAGACATGCTGATATTGTAGCGGGCTTGGATAATCGTTCGAGGGGGGCGCCAGTCCGCGTTTTCACGTGATGGTGTAATCAATCTTTCCTGCTACCGGGCAATCCATCGGATCTCGTCCGTCGCAACCGCAAGGTCTGTGATGGGCTTTGAAACGCAGGAATTGAAGCCACAGAGGCCGAGTAAAGATGCGCGTCTCTTTCCTCCTTACCCGCTCCCTTCTCTTTGTCCTGATCCATGCTTTGTTCCCGGCCATGGATGCCTTCGCCGCGCCCGACACTTCCAGCCGGTTTTCCATGAATAGCCCCGACGTGGTTGTCATTCTGGGGCTTTGTCTCTTGATATTTGCGGCCTCGGAGGTCCTGTGCGTGTGGCTCCTGCGCGAAAGACACCGAATGAATCGGGAGTTGCGCGACATCCAGAACAAATACAGGGTGATCGCCGATTACTCCGCGGACTTGATCTGGAGCACGGACGAACACCTCAGGTTGACCTTTGTCAGCCCCTCGGTGGAGTGGGTCCTTGGATACAGCAAGGAGGAGTTCCTGAACCGCTCCGTACGGGATATTTGCGCGGACTCCTCGCAAGACGCTTTTGACGATTTCTTCACCAAGGACTTCTGCGAGTTATCCTCCATGGGACGGTGGCACGGGGAGGAATACGTGGAGCTGGAGCTGGTGCGCAAGGACGGCCGCCGGATCTGGACGGAAACATCGCGCACCTCCATGTGTATTCCCAAGGAGAAGCTCAACGGCTACGTCTGCGTAACGCGCGAGATCACGTTGAGAAAGCTGGCCGAGTACGCGCTCCAGGAAGAGGAGGGCCGTTTTCGAACCCTGGCGCAGCACCAGGTCGAGCCTCTGCTCATCGTGGGGGAGGACGGCGTGGTGGACTACGCCAATCCCGCGGCCATGGAGCTGTTCAACTCCGAGGAGTTCGACATCCTTGGGGAGCAGTTCGGCTATCCGCTCATGGCCGACATGAGCCAGGAAATCGAGATCAGCGCCTCCAACGGCGAGGACAGGGTCTACGCCCTCCGTGTGGCCCCGATTTCCTGGAATCACAAACCCGCATACGTGGTTTCGCTCCATGATGTGACGCAACGAAAGCACATGGAAGAGGCCTTGCACGAGTCCAAGGAACGATACCGCACCGTGGCGGACCACACCTACGATTATGAGAGCTGGATCGCGCCGGACGGAAGGATACTGTACGCCAGCCCCTCCTGCAGAAGGATAACCGGCTACGTAGCGGAGCGGTTCGCCAGCAACACCGAGTTCATGGAGCGGCTGCTGCACGAGGAGGACCAGGAACTCTGGCGCGAGCACATGCAGGTCCACAGCCACAAGGGGCACGGCAACCTGGATTTTCGCATCCGTCACGCGGACGGCCGGGTGCGCTGGATCTGTCAGACCAGCAACCCGGTGTACAACGAGGACAACATCTACCTCGGCATACGCTGCAGCATGCGCGACATCACGGCCCGAAAACTCATGGAGGAGCAGCTCCAGCACCAGGCCCTGCACGACCCCCTCACCGATGTGGGCAACCGAACCCTGTGCCTGGACCGCATCATGCAAGGCTTGGAGCGTTCCAAACGGCGAGATGACTATTTCTACGCCGTTGCCTTCCTGGGACTGGACCGCTTCAAGCTGATCAACGAGAGCCTGGGGCACGCCTTTGGCGACAAGCTCCTGGTGGAGGTGAGCGGCCGTCTGCTCAAGAGCGTGCGCGAACTGGACACGGTGTCCCGCTTCGGAGGGGATGAGTTCGTACTCTTTCTGGAGGAACTGGGCTCACCGCGCGAAGCAGTGCAGATAATCAAGCGCGTGTGCGAGAGGTTGCGCAGGCCCTTCGAGATAGACGGACGGCAGGTCTGCATCACCGCCAGCCTGGGTGTGGTTCTCAGCCCCGCGGACTACAAGAAGCCGGCGGATCTGCTGCGCAACGCCACTATCGCCATGTACCGGGCAAAAGAGGCGGGGCGCGACAGGTTCAAGATCTTCAACTCCAGGATGCTGGAGAGCGTGGTGCGGCAGATGCACCTGGAAAACGATCTGCGCCGGGGCATCAAGGAGCAGGAGTTCTATCTCGAGTTCCAGCCCGTGGTCCACCTCGCTGGAGGCAGGCTGCTGGGCTTCGAGGCGCTGCTGCGCTGGAGCCATCCGCGCCATGGCACGGTCATGCCCTCCACCTTCATCCCCCTGGCCGAGGAAACCGGGATGATCATCGAACTGGGGCGCTGGGTCCTTGAGGATAGCTGCAGGGTCATGCAGCGTCTGATGGAGGACTTCCCCTGGGCATACAACCTGTTCATGTCCGTGAACATCTCCGGGCGCCAGTTCTCCCAGCCCGGGTTGGTGGATTGCGTGAAACGTGCCCTGCAGAATTCCTGGATTCCGGCGGAGAACCTGAAGTTGGAGATCACCGAGACCACCATAATGGAAAACGCCGAGCTGGCCACTGAAAAGCTTCACCGGCTCAAAGAGCTGGGCGTGACGCTCTCCATCGACGATTTCGGCACCGGCTACTCCTCCCTTGCCTATCTGCAGCGCTTCCCCCTGGACAACCTCAAGATCGACATCAGTTTCGTGCGCATGATGGAGACCTCGTCCGAGAACCTCGAAATCGTCAAGGCCATCATCGACCTGGCCCATAACCTGGGGCTGGAGGTGGTGGCGGAAGGCGTGGAAAATCCCCTGCAACGCCAGACCCTGGGCGCCCTTGGCTGCGAATACGCCCAGGGCTACCTCTTCTCACCGCCTGTGTCCCTGGAGCAGGCCAGGGAACTGGTCCGCGAGCTGGGCGACCTGCATGACGACGAAGAGCAGGTCACCGCTTAACAGTCGGATGAAAAACACGATTGCCGCGTTGCCGCGACAATTTCAACCCTTCGCGAATTGAGAATGCGCGTCAGGTCCGACCATGCGTCTTGCACCCGCACATTCTTGGGGCGGTATATGTGAAGGCGTCTTCCTGTCTGTCAGTGAAAATGGGGGAGGGGAGTACGAGGGGGATACCCCTATGTATCGGATACCCCCTTCGCACTTTCTTTTTGATTTTCCGCGTGAGATTACTTGCTCGTTAGGCCCAGGCGCTGGGCAGCGGCGTCAGCCGCGGCCAGGGTGAATTCCTCGGGGGATAGTTCCTGGCGTTTGGCCGGGGAGATGAGTAGTTCGGGCTGGTTCGTGAGTTCCTTTTTGGGGGTGATGCCGTACTCCTCGGGGAAGCTGTCCTGAAAGTACATCTCCTGAAATCCGATGAACTTGAGGCTGTGGGCCGTGGCGTCAAGCACCAGCCGTTCGTCCTTGTGCAGCAGGTCCAGCTCCTGTGCGCGCAGCGCTCCGGCCAGGCATTCCCCGCCCTGGGTGCAGGCGATGTGCCCGTGGCGGTTGGCCAGCAACATGCCCTCGATGATTGCCTGTTCCGTGACCTGCACCACCTGGAAGCTGCCCGGGCCGCCAATGGCCTCGAAGCGCTCCGCGAAATGGCGCACGCGAGGAAAGGACACCGGGTTGCCGATCATGGCCGCCTGAGCAACGCTAGGCTCCACCTGCACGGATTTCCAGACCCGTTTGGCCGGTTCGTCCACGCTGTAATAGCGGTACACCGGGTCGGCGTGCTCGGACTGAACGCCGAAGACGCGGGGCAGGGTGTCGATGATGCCCAGGCTGTGGAGCTTCAGGAATCCGCTCATCACGGCGGTGATGTTGCCCGCGTTGCCGATGGGCACGAACACGCAGACGCCGCGCAGGTCCCAGTCGTACTGTTGGGCCACTTCAAAGGCGTAGGACTCCTGCCCGAGGATGCGCCAGGCGTTCTTGGAGTTGAGCAGGGCCACGCGGTAGTTGTCGGCCAGGCGTTCCACCACCTTCATACAGTCATCGAAGACTCCGGGAATCTCCAGCACGGTGGCGCCGCTGCCAAGGGGCTGGGCCAGCTGCTGCGGGGTGACCTTGCCCTGGGGCAGGAGCACCACCGAGGCGATGGGCGCGCCCACGTATGCGGCGTAAAGCGCCGCGGCGGCGGAGGTGTCGCCGGTGGAGGCGCAGACCGTGAGCACCTGCTCCCATCCGTGCTCCCGTATCAGGGCCTTGAGGTAGCTGAAGGCGCAGGCCATCCCCCTGTCCTTGAAGGACGCGCTGGGGTTCTGGCCGTCGTTCTTGTATGCGAAGTTCAGGCCGGTAATCTCCCGCAGTCTGGGGCTGGCTGGAGTCACCGGAGTGTTGCCCTCGCCCAGGTGGATGATGTCCTGCTCCTCGAGGAGCGGGGCCATGAGTTCGTAAAAGCGGAAGATGCCGCGCAGGGCGTGCCGCTTGGTGGCGGCGCGGGCGTCGAAGATGTCGCGCCAGGCGCTGCCGGGCGTCTCGCGCAGGGCGTCGAAGTCCATGTCCTGAAGCAGAAACACGCCGCCGCACTTGGGGCAGGTGTAGTGCAACTCGCCCACATCGTGGCGCTGGCCGCAGCCCAGACAAAAATATTCCATGCGGCCGCGATGGCTCGGAAATGCGTTGGTGCTTTCGGGAAGGGGCATGATTGATCCTTGTTGTTGGTGAAGTCGTGGACCCGGTCTTTGCGGGGGGGACCTTTCAGGAAAAGAGTCCTCGCCCTCGCATTCCCCTTCCAGAACCGCGAAGCGGGGAAGGGAGGATGACATTCATGGCGCAAGCATGCGCCGGCCACGCGGCCAGAACATAGCCTCAAGCGCCCCTAGGAGCAAGAGGGCAGGAGGCGTGGAAAGATAATGAAGGGGGTCGGGATAAATGTCTTTTATAACGCGTACTCCCCGGGACTTTTCGAGAAAAAGGGATCATTCAACCCACAGGCAGTTCGATGACCAGGACCGCGCCCCCTTCAGGCGCGTTGTAGGCGCGCACATAGCCCCTGTGGTCCGTGACGATGGACTTGAGGATGGTCAGGCCCAGGCCGGTGCCGCCCTTCTTGCGCGAAAAGTAGGGCTCGAACAGGCGCGAGCGCTCCTCTGTGGTGAGGCCGGGGCCGTTGTCGTGAAAGCTGAGGCGCACCAGCCCGCGCTCCCTGTCGTATACCGCCTCGATGACCACGGCCGGATTATCAACCGGAGGGGTGGTGTTGACCAGGGCGTCCACCGAGTTGGAGAGCACGTTCATGATGCCCCTGCGCATACCTTCACGGTCCAGGGATATTTCCGGCAAGGGCGCGGGGATGTTCAGCTTCCACTCGACATTGCTGTGGCTGTGCTGGAACAGGGCCACGGCCTCCTCCACCAGGGGCTCCAGGCGGCCGGGCACGGGTGTTATCTCGGGCAGCTTGGCAAATGCCGAGAACTCCTGGACCATCTGCTGCAGGTGCTCCACCTGGCTGACGATGAGGCCGGTGCACTCCTGAAAGGCGCGGTCCCGGACCTGATCCCCGAACTTGCGCTCCAGCCGTTGGGCCGAGAGCTTGATGGGAGTGAGGGGGTTTTTGATCTCATGGGCGATGCGCCTGGCCACCTCGCGCCAGGCCGCCATGCGCTGCATCTTCTCGATCTCGGTGATGTCCTCGAGCACGGCCACAAGGCTGGCCGCTTCCGAGGCGCCCAGGCCAACCACGTTGACCAGGAGCTTGCGCTCCTGCCCTCCGACACGCAGGCTGATCTGGTGCTCGAAAACCGCGCCCGGGCTTTCGGCCAGGTACTGCCGGGCCTGCCGTAGCAGGCTCAACTGCTGGGGGGTGAGCAACTGCACGGGCTCCCTCCCTACGATGTCCTCGATCTTCACGTCCAGCATGTCGGCGGCGGCCTTGTTCACTGTGCTGACTCGCCCCTCCTGGTCCAGGGAGATGACCCCGGCGGCGATGTTGTTGAGCACGGTTTCGATGTAGCGCCCCCGCTCCTCGATCTCGCGGTTGGTGCTGGAGAGCTTGAAATTGGCGGCAGTGAGGCCGGAGCGCATGGCTTCAAGATCTTCGGCCATGCGGTTGAAGGAACGCACCAGCACCCCCATCTCGTCCTTGGAGGTGTCCTCCAGACGCACCGAAAGGTCGCCCTTGGCGATGCGTTCGGTGCCCTGGGCAAGCGCCATGATGGGGGCTGAGAGCTCCTTTGCCAGGCGGAAGCCGAACCACATGGCGCCGAAGATGATCAGCAGGGTGAGCACGCCCATGATGAAGAACAGCGCAACCTTGAGAGGCTGCTTCATGGTGGTGAGCTTGGAGTACTCCTCCACGCCCCGCGCAATGGAGTCCATCTTGTAGAGCAGGCCGGAGCCGATGCTCTCCCCGAGCACGAGGTAGCCGCTACGGGATGGCGCGGCAGTGTTGTCGCCAGGGGAGTGCAGCAGCACGGGCAGCACGCCGATGACGAAATCCTCGCCCGCACCGGGCCACCACATGGACCAGAACCTGGACTGCCGAGCCAGGGATTTCCAGTCCACAGCGGCGTGCATTTCGCCGCGCCAGGCGCTTTCGAAGCGGGGCGTCCAGCTCCAGACCACATCCTTGGTGTCTTGGTCCAGCAGCCCCAGCATGACGAGGCCGTATTCAGAGGCCTTTTCCTTGAAGAGTTTTCGCAGCCGCTCCGGGTCGCGGTCGGGATCTTTGGCCAGGGAGTCCGAGATGCCGGTGGCCAGGCGCTCCAGGCGTTTCTTGCCCGAGGCGTACACGGCCTGCCCCAGGTCCATGGCCTGCTCCATGGAGCTCTCCACCTGGCTCTTGAACCAGAAGTCCACCGAAGTCTGCACGAATTGGACACTTACCAGGTACATGAGCAGAGTGGGCACGATGGACAGGGATACGAAGGCCATGACCAGCCTGGATCGAAGTCTGGCGCCCAGTACGTTGCGACGGCGCTCCAGGATGAGTTTGACGCCGTTGCGCACCACCAGCAACAGCACCAGCAGCAGGAAAATGAAGTTGAGGTTGAACAGGGCGAGGAAGAGGTAGACGTTCACCCCCAGATATTTCAGCTCGATGACCGAGAGAATCACCACCACGAGGAACAGGACCCCGGCCAGCAACAGCTCCCTGCGCCGACGGCGGCGCTCTCTGGAGTCGGTGACGCTGATGCGTATGGCGTTGGGTTCCTGGCTCATGGCACGGTCAGTACTCGAAGTCCATTTGATAGCTGCTGCCAGGGACGGCGGAGAAGTCGCTGTAGAACCTCACCCAACGCTTCCAGGTGGGGATCTGCGAACGTACGAGGTTCACATCCAGCGTGAGCGCGTAGGCGTTTCCCGGCTCCAGGTCGGAGAAGGGGCCAAGGGAGATGCGCAGATTATTCCAGGATTTCGCCAGCAAGGGGGGCAGGTCACCATCGGTGGTGATGATCCCGTCCGGAGTCACGACCTCGTATTGCTCCTTGTCCGCGTTCCAGCTCAGGCGTACCTCGATCTCGCCCCTGTTCAGGGACTCGTCAGGCCAGTAGCTGCGCTTGCGGTAAAGCAGGGCATTGGCGGCCAGGCTCAGAGTCTCCCCGCACTGAAGCATGGAACTCACCCGGTCATAAGACTCGAGGTCCACTGAAAAGCGCAGTCCAAGGTCGCCCTGCTGGTTGTCCAGCACGAAATTACGCAGGGCAAGCCCCTTGTCCTGCGCCGAGGCGGGCAGCATTGACAGGAAAAAGGCCAGCAGCGAGACGCAGAACAGCAGCGCAGCTGTGCGGTGGCGCCCCCTTGTGTGGAGCGAAAGAAAAGGACGGCCTGTCAGCATGATAGTATCCGGAACCGGAATTCCAGGCAGCGGTGGTCAACCTGTGGCATCACAATCGTTTGTCGTGTTCGCATATCGATGTGCGGCATTATCCGTCTTTCATGACTATACATTAAGATTAATAGCCGCAAAGTTCCCTTGTAGGCAAGGCGTGAAAAGCGAAGATGTCCGAATTGAAAGCATTGCGGGGCAGAGCCCGGGGGGCGGGCGAAAAAAAAAGGGGCGGCGCCGTACGCCGCCCCTTGTCGCTCCAAAGGTATTTCTAGGAATCGATCATCAGCGGGTTGTCCTCGAGTTCCTCCAGGAACTTGTTGGGCTTTTCAGGCTGCTCGGGCACCTCGATCTCGGTGTCCACATACTGTCTGAAACCCGTGCCCGCGGGGATGAGGCGCCCCACGATGACGTTCTCCTTGAGGCCACGCAGATGATCCTCCTTGCCCAGCAGGGAGGCCTCGGTGAGCACCTTGGTGGTCTCCTGGAAGCTGGCCGCGGAGATGAAGGAGTCCGTGGACAGGGAGGCCTGGGTGATGCCGAGCACCAGGGGTTCGGCCATGGCCGGTTTGAGGCCCTGTTCGATGGTCTTGGTATTCTCCTCCATGAACCGGGGCTTGTCCACCTGCTCGCCGATGAGGAAGCTGGTGTCGCCCGGATCGAGGATGCTGACCTTTTTCAGCATCTGGCGGACAATGATCTCGATGTGCTTGTCGTTGATGTTGACGCCCTGGAAACGGTACACGTCCTGGATTTCCTCGACTAGGTAGTTGGCGAGGTGTTTCTCGCCCTTGATTTTGAGGATGTCGTGCAGTTCGGGATACCCCTCGGTGAGCATTTCGCCGGCAGCCACGAAGTCGCCGTCATGCACGGTGATGTGCTTGCCCTTGGGGATGAGGTATTCCTTGGAGTCGCCGGTTTCCGGTGTGACCACGAGTTTGCGTTTGCCCTTGGTCTCGCCGCTGAAGGAGACCACGCCGTCGATTTCCGAGACAACGGCCATGTCCTTGGGCTTGCGCACCTCGAAGAGCTCGGCGACGCGGGGGAGACCACCCACGATGTCCTTGGTCTTTGAGGTTTCGCGGGGCTTACGGGCGAGGATGTCACCGCCGCTGACCTCCTGGCCGTCCTTGACCATGAGAATGGCTCCCACAGGCAGCTGGAATACGGCCGCCAGGGTGGAGTCGGGGCGGGTCTTGGGCTTGCCCTTGCCATCCACGATGGAGATGGAGGGCTTGAAGTTGGTGGTACGGTACTCCGTGATGGTCTGGGTGGTGCGGGACGTGGTCTCGTCCACTTTTTCCTGGGAGGTCTTGCCCTCGATGATGTCCGTGAAGCGCACGAAACCTTCGCAGTCCGAGACAAAGGGCTCGTTGAACGGATCCCATTCGGCGATGACCTGGTCCTTGGTCACGGTGTCGCCGGCCTGGACGAGCAGCTTGGCGCCGGTGGGCAGCACGTACTTCTCGCGCTCGCGGCCCTGTTCGTCCACGATGCCGATCTGGCCGCTCTTGCCCATGACCATGTACTGGCCTTCCCTGTTCTGCACCATTTTCACGCGGCTGAGCACAACGCGGCCGGGATGCTGAATCTTGATGGATGAACGCTCGACTTCCTTGGAGGCGGTACCGCCGATGTGGAATGTACGCATGGTCAGCTGCGTGCCGGGCTCGCCGATGGACTGCGCGGCGATGATGCCCACGGTTTCGCCGATGTTTACCAGGTGCCCCCTGGCGAGGTCGCGGCCGTAGCACATGGTGCACACGCCGTAACGGCTCTGGCAGGTGAGGGCGGAGCGGATCATGACCGAGCTCACGCCACGGTCGTCCAGCATCTTGGCCTTTTCCTCGTCGATGAGGGTGTTGGGCGCCATGAGCTCTGCGCCGGTTTCGGGATCGAATACCGGGAACAGGGTGACGCGGCCGAGGGCGCGCTCGGAGAGCTTGGCCTTGACGTCGCCGCCTTTGATCAGGTGGGCGATCTCGAGGCCGTCAACCGTGCCGCAGTCGTGGTCCGTGACGATGACGTCCTGGACCACGTCCACCAGGCGGCGGGTGAGGTAACCGGAGTTGGCCGTTTTCAGAGCCGTGTCGGCCAGTCCTTTTCGGGCGCCGTGAGTGGATGTGAAGTACTGCAACACGGAGAGCCCCTCACGGAAGCTCGACGTGATGGGTGTCTCGATGATTTCGCCGGAAGGCTTGGCCATGAGGCCGCGCATGCCGGCCAGCTGACGCATCTGGTCCTGGTTGCCTCGAGAACCGGAGTGAGACATCATGAAGATGGAGTTGAAGCTCAGGTTGGGTTCCTTGCGTCCGGTGGCAGGGTCTTCCACGATGTCCTGGGAGATCTGCTTGAACATGTCCTGGGACACGTTGTGGGTGACCTTTGTCCAGACGTCGACCACCTTGTTGTATTTCTCGGTGCGGGTGATGATACCCTCGCGGTACTGGGACTCGATGTTGTCCACTTCCGCGTGGGCCTCTTCCAGCATCCTGGGCTTGGTGTCCGGGATGGTGAGGTCCTTAACGCCGATGGAGACACCGGCCTGGGTTGCATACTCGTAACCCAGGTCCTTGAGCCTGTCACAGAGAATGACGGTGGCCTTGGTGCCTGCGCGGCGGTAGATCTCGCCAACCAGGTTCTGGATGTTCTTCTTGGTCATGACCTTGTTGACCTGGGAGAAGGGCACCCCTTCGGGCAGAAGTTGCCCCACCAGCACACGGCCGGTGGTGGTTTCCTCCAGCACGCCGTCCATGCGGACCTTGATGCGGGCGTGCAGGTCCAGGCAGTGGGCGTCGTAGGCGGCGATGACCTCCCAGGGACCGGTGAAGTACTTGCCCTCGCCCCGCTTGAAGGAACGGTCCACGGTCATGTAGTACAACCCCAGCACGATGTCCTGGGAGGGGACGATGACCGGCGAGCCGTTGGCCGGGGAGAGGATGTTGTTGGTGCTCATCATCAGCACGCGGCACTCCACCTGGGCCTCGACGGACAGGGGCACGTGCACGGCCATCTGGTCGCCGTCAAAGTCAGCGTTGTACGCGGCGCATACCAGGGGGTGCAGCTGGATGGCCTTGCCTTCCACCAGGGTGGGCTCAAAGGCCTGGATACCCAGTCTGTGCAGGGTGGGGGCGCGGTTGAGCAGGATGGGGTACTCGCGGACGACCTCTTCGAGGATGTCCCACACCACCAGCTCTTCGCGCTCCACCATCTTCTTGGCGCTTTTGATGGTCGAGGCCAGCTCCCTCTCCTCCAGCTTGGAGTAGATGAAGGGCTTGAACAGCTCCAGAGCCATTTTCTTGGGCAGGCCGCACTGGTGCAGCTTCAGCTTGGGGCCCACCACGATGACGGAGCGGCCGGAGTAGTCCACGCGTTTGCCCAGGAGGTTCTGGCGGAAACGCCCCTGCTTGCCCTTGATCATGTCCGACAGGGACTTCAGGGGGCGGCCGCTGGTGCCGGTGATGGCGCGACCGCGGCGACCGTTGTCAAACAGGGCGTCCACGGACTCCTGGAGCATGCGCTTTTCGTTGCGGATAATGATCTCGGGCGCACCAAGCTCGATGAGGCGCTTGAGGCGGTTGTTTCGGTTGATGACCCGGCGGTAGAGATCGTTGAGATCCGAGGTGGCGAAACGTCCGCCGTCCAGGGGCACCAGGGGGCGCAACTCGGGCGGAATAACCGGGATGACCTCGAGGATCATCCACTCCGGCCTGTTGCCGGATTCCAGGAAGGCCTCGATGATCTTGAGCCGCTTGGTGAGTTTCTTCTTCTTGGTCTGGGAGCGGGTGGCCTGGGATTCCTCACGCAACTGGGTTCGCAGTTCCATCAGGTCCAGTCCCTCGAGCAGGGTGCGGATGATCTCGGCGCCCATGCCAACCTTGACCACATCCTCGCCGTAGTGGTCCAGCACCTGGAGGTATTGGTCCTCGGAGATAGTCTGCAACCGCTGCAAATTGCTGGGGCCCGGATCGGTGACCACGTAGGAGTCGAAATACAGAACCTTTTCCAGATCGGCCATGGTCATGTCCAGCAGGGTGCCGATCTTGGAAGGCAGGGTCTTCAGGAACCAGATATGGGCGACCGGTGCGGCGAGTTCGATGTGGCCCATGCGCTCGCGGCGGACCTTGGAAGCGATGACTTCCACGCCGCACTTTTCGCAGACAATGCCGCGATGCTTCATGCGCTTGTACTTACCGCAGTTGCATTCGTAATCTTTGACAGGTCCAAAGATCTTGGCGCAGAACAGGCCGTCGCGCTCGGGTTTGAATGTCCGGTAATTGATGGTTTCCGGTTTTTTGACTTCACCAAAGGACCATTCCCTGATCTTTTCCGGGGAGGCAATGGAGATCTTTATGGCCTTGAGCGTTTTGCTCGTAACCGAAGTGGCCGATGCCCCGCGAAAAGAGAAGAGATCGTCTAGCGTCATGCTTGTAACCCCGCGCTTATTGTTTGCGGCGGGGCGGGATCACGTCCTGCGGATTCCGCCCACGCCGTTGTCGCTGTTAGGGTGCCCTGATGGGCTACGCGGCTTCACCGCGTTTGGTGCGCTTCTTCTCTTCCTCCAGAAGCGTGACATCCAGACCGAGGGACATGAGCTCCTTGACGAGGACGTTGAAGGACTCTGGAAGTCCAGCTTCGAGGAAGTTATCACCTTTTACGATTTTTTCATACATCTTCACGCGTCCCTGAACGTCATCGGACTTGACCGTGAGGAATTCCTGCAACAGATGCGCGGCGCCATAGGCCTCAAGGGCCCAGACTTCCATTTCTCCCAGTCGCTGGCCGCCGAACTGGGCTTTACCGCCCAGAGGCTGCTGTGTAACCAGCGAGTACGGGCCGGTGGAACGCGCGTGTATCTTTTCATCCACCAGGTGGTGGAGCTTGAGCATGTACATCACACCGACTGTGACGCGGTTCTGGAACGCTTCGCCGGTGCGGCCGTCGTAGAGGATGGACTTGCCGTCGTCGGGCAGGCCGGCCTTGACCAGCCAGTCCCAGATCTCCTGCTCCTCGGCGCCGTCAAAGACCGGGGTCTTGCACAGGATGCCGTTGCGCAGGGCCTTGAGGGAGCTGCGGAGTTCGTCGCTGTCCAGGGTGTCCACCACGTCGTGGAGGATCTTGGACTTGAAGATCTCCTTTGCCTCGGTGCGGATGATCTCCTCCGCGGTGTCACTCTCGGCCAGGTCGGCGAGAATCTTGCCGAGCTCGCGGGCGCCCCACCCCAGGTGGGTCTCCATGATCTGACCGATGTTCATGCGCGAAGGCACGCCCAGGGGGTTGAGCACGATGTCCACAGGGGTGCCGTCGGCAAAGAAGGGCATGTCCTCTTCCGGCAGAATGCAGGACACGACGCCCTTGTTTCCGTGGCGGCCGGCCATCTTGTCACCCACGGAGAGCTTGCGCTTCACCGCGACGTAGACCTTGACCATCTTGGTCACTCCCGGAGGCAGATCGTCGCCTTCGGTGACCTTATCGCGTTTCACGTCGTATATTTTGCGCAGGAAATCCAGGTGTGCGTCGTACTCGGTGAGTATCTCCTGGACCTGCTCGTTGGCTTCCTTGCTCTCGAACATGCCCGCGACCTTTTTCAGGGGCAGGGTGTCGAAAACGTCGCGGGGCAGGGGCATTCTGGCTTCAACAGCCACCTGGCCCTTTTTCCTGATGATGGAGTCCTTGATCTGCTTGCCGTTGACCACTTCCCAGATCCTGTCGCGGAACTTGGAGGTCAGGGACTCGCGGTGCAGGGTCTCCTTGCGGTCCAGTTTGCCGAGCTCGAAGTCCTCGATGTTCTTGGTGCGGTCGTCCTTCTCGCCCTTGGGCCTGTTGAAGACCTTGACGTCGATGACCGTGCCCTCGATTCCCGGCGGCACCTTGAGGGAGGTGTTCTTCACGTCCCTGGCCTTGTCGCCGAAGATGGCGCGCAGGAGCTTTTCCTCGGGGGTGAGCTGGGATTCGCCCTTGGGAGTGATCTTGCCCACCAGGATGTCCTCTGCCTTGACGTTGGCGCCAATGCGGATGATGCCGCTCTCGTCCAGATTGCGGAGCATATCCTCGCTGACATTCGGGATGTCGCGGGTCACCTCCTCGGGTCCGAGCTTGGTGTCACGGGCAACGACCTCGAATTCCTCGATGTGCACCGAGGTGAAGACGTCCTCCTTGACCACGCGTTCGGAGATCAGGATGGAGTCCTCGAAGTTGTAACCGCACCAGGGCATGAAGGCCACCAGCAGGTTCTTGCCAAGGGCCAGGTCGCCGTCCTTGATGGCGGGACCGTCGGCCAGGACCTCGCCCTTCTTCACTGCCTGCCCTGAGTACACACGGGGGCGCTGGCCAAAGCAGGAGTTCTGGTTCGACTTGTGGAACTTCTGCAGTTCGAAGAGACGCACACCACCGAGCTTGGGATGCAGGTTCTCTTCATAATTGATGATGATGTTGTTGGCGTCGGCAAAGGTGACAACGCCGTCCCCCTCGGCCAGGATGCAACTGCCGGAGTCCTGGGCAAGGCGGGTCTCCATGCCGGTACCCACTATGGGGGCCTCGCTGCGCAGCAGCGGCACGGCCTGGCGCTGCATGTTCGATCCCATGAGCGCGCGGTTGGCGTCGTCATGCTCCAGGAAGGGGATCAGTGCCGCGGACACCGAGACCATTTGGCTCGGGGACACGTCCATGAGGCTGACCTCCTCGCGGGGCGACATGGTCACGTCGCCTTTCACGCGGGTGGTGACCAGCTGATTGACGAAACGCTTGTCCGCATCCAGGGGCGCGTTGGCCTGGGCGATGACGTATTTGTTCTCGCGGGAGGCGTCCAGGTGGAAGACCTCGTCAGTGACCTGGCTGTCCTTGACGATGCGGTAGGGGGTCTCGATGAAACCGAAGTCGTTGACCCGGGCAAAGGTGGTCAGGGAGACGATGAGGCCGATATTCGGACCTTCCGGCGTCTCGATGGGGCAGATGCGCCCGTAGTGGCTGACGTGAACGTCGCGGACTTCGAAGCCGGCGCGTTCGCGGGTCAGGCCGCCGGGTCCCAGGGCCGAGAGACGGCGCTTGTGGGTGACCTCGGACAGCGGGTTGGTCTGATCCATGAACTGGGACAGCTGGGACGTGCCGAAGAACTCCTTGAGCACCGCGACCACGGGCTTGAAGTTGATCAGGTCGTAGGGCATGAGGGTGGAGACTTCCTGCAGGCTCATGCGCTCCTTGATGGCGCGCTCCATGCGTACCAGGCCGATGCGGTACTGGTTCTCAACCAGTTCGCCCACGGGGCGCACGCGGCGGTTGCCAAGGTGGTCGATGTCATCGGCCGGGCCGTGGCTGTCCTTGAGCTTGCAAAGCTGCTTGATGGCGAGTTTGATGTCCTCGTCGCTCAGAGTGCGCAGTTCGGAATCCTCTTCGATGTCCAGGCGGCTGTTCAGCTTGTAACGCCCCACCGGGGAGAGATCGTAGTAGTCCGGGTTGCGGAACAGGTTCTCGAAAAAGGTGGAGGCGATCTCCGCTGTGGGCGGAGAGCTGGGGCGCAGCCTGCGGTAGATCTCGATCTGGGCGGCCTCCTGAGTGGGGGTCTTGTCCAGAATCAGGGTGTCGCGCATGGACGAGGACACGTCCTGGCCGCGGGTGTGCAGCACCGGGATGTCCGGGGTGCGCAGCTCGATGAAGGTCTCCATGAGCTGGGGCGTGATCTCGTCGCCGGCCTCGGCCACGAGTTCGCCGGTGTCCTTGTCGATGACATCGTCGGCAAGGAAGAGGCCCTCGATGCTGGTGGGCGCGACCTCGATCTGCTCCATCTCACTCTCGAAGAACAGGCGCCAGGCGCGCTTGTTGATAGGCTTGCCAGCAGCCACCAGGAGCTTGCCGTCGGGCGAGGAGATGTCGACATGGGCGTTGTCCTTGCGGAACATCTTCTTGTCGAGCTTCCAGAAGAGCCGGCCATCGTCCAGGGAGTAGTGCTCGATGTCGTAGAAATAATGCAGGATGTCCGTCTTGGACATGCCCATGGCCTTGAACAGGATGGTGGCGGGCATCTTCCTGCGCCGGTCAATACGGACATA
This sequence comes from Desulfovibrionaceae bacterium, assembly GCA_963674665.2. Classification (GTDB taxonomy): domain Bacteria; phylum Desulfobacterota; class Desulfovibrionia; order Desulfovibrionales; family Desulfovibrionaceae. The sequence goes on from CAXXPL010000009.1 coordinate 1,142,133, forward strand.
GAGGATGTCCTTGTGGTCGAAGTCGAAGTCGAGCCAAGACCCGCGCATGGGGATGATGCGGCAGGAATAGAGGACCTTGCGGCTGGAGTGGGTCTTGCCTGAGTCGTGCTCGAAGATAATGCCGGGAGAGCGCTGGAGCTGGTTGACAATGACACGCTCGGTGCCGTTGATGACAAAGGTTCCTTTCTCAGTCATCAGGGGGATGGTTCCGAAATAGACTTTGTCCTGCTCCTTTATGTCATGGATGGTGCGGTTTTGGCCTTCTTCATCCACATCCCAGACCACCAGGCGCACCTTGATCCAGATTCTGGCCTCATAGGTCAGGCCCTTGGACATACATTCGGCGATGTCGTACTCGGGCTCGCCGATTTCATAGTTGACGTACTCCAAGCTAGCGGTCTTGTTGAAATCCTCGATGGGAAAAACGGAGCGGAACACTGCCTCAAGCCCGATGTCCTCGCGCCTGGAATCGGGATCCAGCTGCAGGAATTGCAGGTAGGATTCCACTTGCAGGTCGAGGAGATGGGGAATGGGCAACATGTTCTCGACTTTGCCGAATTGCTTGATAAGCTGGGCCATACGCTCCTCTGCGTCAATCAGTTTACCCCGGCGTTTCGTACGCAGGGTCTTGCGGACAAGGTACGTTCTACCGTAAGAGTTTTGTGCGCTAAGCGCGCGGCTGGAAACATGGTATCGAGTTGTTCAGAAATTTGTGATGGATGAAGAGTAGACAAAAGGAAAGTAAGCATCCCAAAGATAGGTAACTCATTGGGTGCTTGGTGGACAACTCGTGGACCATGTGTCAAAGTTGCGTTCACGTATAGCGTCTTTTGCGATGCCTCAGGCCATGAATTTCTACATGACCTGACAGTTTACACAGGTCGTTCACGCATGCCCCCCTTTATTCAAGCGCACGCTTTTGTAGTGCGCAATGGTCCCTCGGCAGCGTCTTATCCTGTTTGAAGTAAGTAAACGGCAAAAAGGTGACACCACCCCCTTGCCCTTTTACGGGTTCAAGGACCGCGGCCCGGAGGTCTCCTGGGCCGCGGTCGATATTCCTAAAGTAAGACAGTGCTTACTTGACTTCTACTTCGGCGCCGGCTTCTTCGAGCTGCTTCTTGGCGTCTTCGGCTTCATCCTTGGAAACGGCTTCCTTGATGGCCTGAGGAGCCTCGTCGACCTTGGCCTTGGCCTCTTTCAGACCCAGGCCGGTGAGGGCGCGGACAACCTTGATGACGGCGATCTTGTTGCCGCCGGCACCCTTCAGGACAACGTCGAACTCGGTCTTTTCCTCTTCAGCCGGAGCGGCATCGCCACCAGCGGCAGGCATGGCGGCAATGGCGGCCACAGGGGCGGCAGCGGAAACACCGAACTTCTCTTCCAGCTCCTTGATGAACTCGGAGAGCTCCAGAACGGTCATGTTAGCAATAAATTCTACTACTTGCTCTTTGGTGATATCGGCCATGGTAAATGCTCCTTGAAATCTCTTTGGCTTGTTGTTTAATTAGGCGGCTTCTTTCTGGTCCTTGATCGCGGTGAGCGCATACAGGAAGTTGCGCAACAGGTTCGCGAACAGGCAGACAAAGTTGGTGGGCACTGCATTCATGGTGCCCAGCACCGAAGACAACAGTTCAGTTCTGCCAGGAAGCTTCGAAAGTTCCTGAAGTCCGGCGGATTCGAGGAACTTGCCCTCGAGGCTTCCGTAACGGATCTGGAATTTCTTGTTTTCCTTGGCATAACCGGTCAAAACCTTGGCGGCCGCCACGGGGTCGTCGAACCCAAAGGCCACGGCGCAGTTCTCTTTGAGCTTGTCTTTGAGAACATCATGCTTGCCGTCGGTAAAAGCAATGCGCGCCAGAGTGTTTTTCACTACCTGGTACTCGACCGAGGATTCGCGAAGTTTCACTCTGAGCTGGGTCAGTTCTTCTACCTTCAAGCCCTTGAAGTCCGTGACCACCGCTATGGAAGCACTATCAGCCTTTTGCTTCAGTGCCTCTATGACCGCGGCTTTTTCCGATCGCTCCACGGTGTCACTCCTTCTGCAGGGGTTTTCAGGAAGAAGAAACAAGCCAAAGCGGTCTCGGCAGGAAATTAAGGGCTATGCCCGCCTGCTGTCTCCGACTCGTTCCTTCCATGCCTCATCAACCCGCCCCATACGAAAGGCGGGCAAATATCATTAGCTTTCCATGAACTTCCGGACGGAAAGCGTGTCTACCTTGATACCGGGGCCCATGGTGGTGGCCACGGCAATGGCCTTCAGGTAGGTACCCTTGGCCGTTGCGGGTTTGAGCCGCTGCACTGTGTCGATCAGGCTGCGCAGGTTCTCAAGGATCTTTTCCGGACCAAAGGATACCTTGCCCAGGGGGGCGTGCAGCACACCGGCCTTGTCGACCTTGAACTCAACTCGGCCGGCCTTCATCTCCTGAACGGCCTTGCCGATCTCGAAGGTGACGGTGCCGGTCTTGGCGTTGGGCATCAGGCCACGGGGGCCGAGGATACGGCCGATCTGGCCGACCTTGGCCATCATGTCGGGTGTGGCCACGGCCTTGTCGAAGTCCAGGAATCCCTCTCGGACTTTTTCCACCAGGTCGTCGCCGCCGACGATGTCGGCACCGGCTTCCTTGGCCTCGGCTTCCTTGTCACCCTTACAGAAGGCGGCCACGCGGACTTCCTTGCCCAAGCCATTGGGCAGGGTCACTGCGCCGCGTACCATCTGGTCGGAGTACTTGGGCTCGACGCCCAGGTTGATGGCCAGGTCCACGGTCTCGTCGAACTTGGCAAAGGAGGCCTTGAGCGCGATCCGCACCGCGTCCTCGATGGGATGCCGGGCGCTGAGGTCCAGGCCGTCTATAGCCGAGCGAAATTTTTTTCCATGTTTAGGCATGTCGGCCCCCTACCTTTTCATCTCTACTTCAACACCCATGCTGCGGGCGGTACCCATGATGGTCTGCACCGCTGCTTCCAGATCCTTGGCCGTGAGGTCGGGCATTTTGGTCTTGGCGATTTCCTCGACCTGGCCGAGGGTAAGCTTGGCGACCTTGTCCCGGTTGGGAACGGCGGACCCCTTGTCCAGCTTGGCGGCTTTCTTGATCAGAACCGCGGCCGGAGGGGTCTTGGTGATGAAGGTGAAGGTGCGGTCGGCGAAGACAGTGATCTCCACGGGGATGATCATGCCCTTCTGTTCCATTGTCTTGGCGTTGAACGCCTTGCAGAATTCCATAATGTTCAGCCCGTGCTGACCCAGAGCGGGGCCAACAGGGGGTGACGGGTTCGCCGCTCCCGCGGGAATCTGCAGTTTGATCTTGGCGAGTACTTTCTTTGCCACGGCGCACTCCTTGCGGCATGGGCCTGCGTTCTACAGGACCCGATGATGAGTTAGTTGCCTCGTGCGTTCCGGATCAACCCTTGGTAACCTGGACAAAGTCCAGTTCCACAGGGGTCTGCCGGCCGAAGATGGATACTTCCACCCTCAGCTTGCCCTTGTCATAGTTCACGTCGTCCACGATGCCGTTGAAGCCGCCAAAAGGTCCGTCAATGACGCGCACTTCGTCACCGCGTTCGAAATGAAATTTGGGTCGCGGCTGTTCCTGCCGCTGCTCCATCATCTGGAGGATGCGCTCAGCGTCGCTGTCGCGCATCGGGGTGGGGCGGTTGCGCCCCCCAATGAATCCGGTCACCTTGGGGATGGACTGGATCATGTGCCAGGCTTCGTCGTTCATGGCCATCTTGATCATCACGTAGCCGGGATAGAACTTGCGCGTGGAAGTCTTCTTCGCGCCTTTCACCAGCTCGATGACTTTTTCCGTGGGCACCACCACCTCCTCGACCAGACTTTTGGCCTGGCCGGTGCGGATCATCTCCTTGACCGTCTGCTCCACGCGGTGTTCGAACCCGGAGTAGACGTGCATGATGTACCACCGGAATTTGAGGGTGGGGGTCTCTTCGATCATACGGCCTCACGCTTGCCTGCCGCAAGAAGCGGCATTTATTAGGAAAGGATGAATTCCACTACCCTGGAAAGGGCAAAATCGACGATTCCCAGATACAGGGAAACGACGATGGTGAGAACAACAACGGCAATGCTCGTGGTGACGGTCTCCTTTCTGGAGGGCCACGTGACCTTCTTGAGCTCGACCTTGGACTCCTCGAAAAAATCACGAAGCTGGGATGCCTTTCCGGCTATCCCGGCCTTTGAGGATTTGTCCTGGGCTTTTGCCGCAGCCTTTTTGGGAGTGGAATCGGACTTCAGGGCAGCCTTATCAGCCTTGCCAGCGGCCTTGGTCGTACCTTTATCCTGTACGTCCTTTTGAGATGTATCTTTCTTGGAGGCCGCGGCGTCTGCATTGGCTTTGTTTTTGGCCATACGCGTTCTGCCGCCTTGGGGAAAAAATGTTTGGCAGGCCAGGAGGGATTCGAACCCCCAACATCCGGTTTTGGAGACCGGCGCTCTAGCCGTTAGAGCTACTGGCCTGCACTTTGAAACACGTGGTTACTTGGTCTCGCGATGAACAGTATGCTTCTTGTCCCAAGGACAATACTTGTTGATCTCGAGACGACCGGTCGTGTTTTTCTTGTTCTTAGTGGTCACGTAATTACGACGCTTGCACTCGGTGCAGGCAAGCTGAATATTGATGCGCATGGCTTTTTACTCCACGATTTCGGAGACAACGCCGGCGCCGACAGTGCGGCCGCCCTCACGGATGGCGAAGCGGAGACCCTTTTCCATGGCGATGGAGTTGATCAGCTCGACGTCAAAGGTGGCGTTGTCACCAGGCATAACCATTTCAACACCCTCGGCCAGGCCGATAATACCGGTGACGTCGGTGGTGCGGAAATAGAACTGGGGACGGTATCCGGTGAAGAAGGGAGTGTGACGGCCGCCCTCTTCCTTGGACAGAACGTATACTTCAGCCTTGAACTTCTTGTGCGGGGTGATGGAGCCCGGCTTGGCCAGAACCTGGCCGCGCTCGACATCGTCACGCTTCACGCCGCGGAGCAGGGCACCGATGTTGTCACCGGCCTGCCCCTGGTCGAGCAGCTTGCGGAACATTTCAACACCCGTGCAGGTGGTCTTCACGGTATCCTTGATACCGATGATCGCCACTTCCTCGCCGACCTTGATCACGCCGCGCTCGACACGACCGGTGACCACGGTGCCGCGGCCGGAGATGGAGAACACGTCCTCGATGGGCATCAGGAAGGGCTTGTCGATGTCGCGCTCGGGCTCGGGGATGTAGCTGTCACAGGCGTCCATCAGCTCGAAAATGCACTTGGCATCGTCGCTGTCGGGGCTGTCGGCTTCCAGAGCCTTCAGGGCGCTGCCCTGGATCACTGGAATGTCGTCGCCGGGGAAACCGTACTTGGAGAGCAGTTCACGAACTTCCAACTCCACGAGTTCCAGCAGTTCGGGGTCGTCAACCAGGTCGACCTTGTTCAGGAAGACCACGAGGCTGGGCACGCCGACCTGACGGGCGAGCAGGATGTGCTCACGGGTCTGGGGCATGGGGCCGTCGGTGGCGGCGACAACGATGATCGCGCCATCCATCTGCGCCGCGCCGGTGATCATGTTCTTGATGTAGTCGGCGTGGCCGGGGCAGTCCACGTGGGCGTAGTGACGGTTGTTCGTCTGGTACTCCACGTGCGCGGTGGCGATGGTGATGCCGCGTTCCTTTTCCTCGGGGGCCTTGTCGATCTGGTCGAAAGCGACGAATTCCGCGCCGCCCTTCATGGAAAGCATCTTGGTGATCGCGGCGGTCAGGGTGGTCTTACCGTGGTCGATGTGACCGACGGTACCGATATTTACGTGCGGCTTGGTGCGTTCGAATTTAGCCTTACCCATGGTTCATTACCCCCTGGATGCTGGTCTCGCTCCGTAGGTTGATTTATGGAGCCCACGATCGGACTTGAACCGATGACCTCTTCCTTACCAAGGAAGTGCTCTGCCGGCTGAGCTACGTGGGCTTGTTGCCTATTATCTGACTGTGTCGACGCTATTCATTAGGTCTGAGAATGGGGCGAGTGGAGCGGGAAACGGGACTCGAACCCGCAACCCTCAGCTTGGAAGGCTGATGCTCTAGCCAATTGAGCTATTCCCGCGCTATTCACAGCCGTAGTCCCATGACGGTTGGCGTCTTCTACAGCATCAAAAGCTGTCTGGTGGAGGGGGGAGGATTTGAACCTCCGAAGGCTTACGCCGACAGATTTACAGTCTGTTCCCTTTGGCCACTCGGGAACCCCTCCACTGGAGCTGGCGATGGGACTTGAACCCGCAACCTGCTGATTACAAGTCAGCTGCTCTACCATTGAGCTACGCCAGCAAAACTGGAAACCGCCCTGTTATATGGGGCTGGTCCCCTTGTCAAGGAAAAAATATCGTTGGCTCTTGAAATTCTTTCCTTGTGCTCGAGAAAGCATGACCAGCTCTCAGTAGACCCAGGTAAAGCAAGGTCTTAAATCCCTTCAACGCTCAACGAATTTGTGATACTAGCCATCCCGGCAGACAATGTCCAGAAAAATTTCAAAGTCATTGAGTTGACCCCTGACATGCTCAAGGGTAAAAAAACCGGATGAAAACAACAATTGCTCCTGCAATCCTCACTCCACATGTCATCGAAGAGGCTGTTCGACTGGATTTCCCCGGATTCAAGAAAGCCATCGCGCCTTATTATACAATGTACCTACAAGACATTTCCGAAGAGGACATGGCCATGTCCCTCAACTCGGCCGTGACCCTCGTGCTGTTGTGCAAGGTATTGCGCCCCTCCAGCGCCTTGGACCTCGGCAGTGGCTTTTCTTCCTGGGTACTGCGTTTCTGCAGGCGTGAGTTCGGGCTGGACAACATGGAGATACTCTCCGTGGACACTCACGAGGGGTGGCTGTCCAAGTCCGCGGACTGGGTCGCGGCGCAGGGGCTGGACTCGAGAGGCTTCGCACTCTGGCAGGATGCCGAGGACAGGCCCTACGACCTGGTGCTCCTGGACATCGAACGCCCTCCCAGCCGCAACGGCTATCTGCCCCATACCCTGACGAGGTTCTGCTCTCCTGGTACTCATCTGGTGCTGGACGACCTGCACGTGCCGAGCTACAGGCTGTTCGTGCACGAGACCCTGGCCGCCCACAACTATCGGCATGTGGACCTGAAGCGCTTCACCATCGACCGCTTCGGCCGATACGCCTCGGTTTATACCGACATCTGCTGACCGGGCTCGCAACTTGCGTGGTATTCCCGCAACCACGCCCGACAACGAGGATATCTGATGAACGCACAAAGCGCTCTCGAGCTTGAACTGGCGCATGTGGACGCGGCTTCCCTGTGGCATCCGGTGGAGCGTGTCCAGCAACTGATACGGTCGGGGATGCCCGAGCGGGAGGATCACCTGGCGCGCTCCCTGCAAAAGGTGGAGTTCTCCGGCAGATCCGTGGTGGACCTGGGCAGCAACATCGGACACTATGCCTTCTGGGCCGCCTTGCTCGGGGCCAGGGAGGTGCGGGCCTATGATTTCGGCCCGGACATCGTACGTGTCGGCTCGCTTCTGGCCGAGAGCAATTCCATGCCCCAGGTTTCCTTCGTGCTGGGGGATTTCGGCAACCTCACTCCGCCACAGGGTGTGGACGTGGCCATGATGCTGGACATCATCGGCAACAACAAGGTGCGCAAGGGCAGGGTGGAGCCTCTCATCGACAGCCTCACGCGCTGGTCGGACAAGGAGCTGGTCACCAACGTGCGTCCGGTATATGAAATAGAGCAAGAACTGGGAGTGCCCCCGGAGGCCCTGCGCGAATACTATTCCGATGACTTCATCAGGGAGGGGCGTCTGTACCTGCTGGACTTCGTGGTCGCCCACTATGGCCCTGTCTGGGATGTGATTTCCCTGGACGTCGGCGATCCGGAGATCGACGTGGACAAACCGGCCCTGCTTTTCAGGAAACGGACCTCATAGCGACAGGACGTCCCATGCGCGCAGCCGTATACTACATTTTGTGCGTATTGGGCCTCTCCATCTACGGCGGAGAGGTCTGACCACTGATCGACGGGCTCCCGGTCTGGGAGCTTGGCGTCGTGCTCGCCGGGGCGCTCACCCCCTGTTTTTTCGCCCGGCTGCTGCTCATGCCCCGGCTGGTGGACAACCTGCCCCTGGAGCGTCAGGCAGCGCGTCAGTTCAAGCTGGATATGACGCTTTACGCCATCGCAGGCGCCGGTATGGCCTGGTTCAACGACCTGGCTTTCGACTTCCCCTTTGTGGGGAGCGGCTCCAAGCTGGTGCTCGGCGTGGTGGCCCTGGGGCTTTTCGCCTCAGTGGACCTCGCCCTCGAGCGCGAGCGGTTGCTCATTGTACGGGCCATGAAGACCGGCAAGGGCAAATTGCGCCCCCCTGAGCAGTTGTACCCTCTCACCAAAAAATTCACCCTCATCGCCACCGCCTCGGTGTTGCTCGTGTCCATGATCGTGTCCCTGCTGGTCTGGCGAGACCTTATCTGGCTTTCCCATCAGGCCCTGAACGGGGCGCGCATAGACGAGCTCAAGAGCGAGGTCTACATCGAGATCGCCTTTGTCATGGGGGCGCTGCTGCTTCTTAGCGTCAATCTGATCCTCTCCTATTCACGAAACCTCAGGCTGCTGTTCACCTCGCAGACACGGGTGCTGGAGCGGGTGAGCCGGGGGGACCTGGACGGCGTCGTGCCTGTGCTCACCGAGGACGAGTTCGGTTTCATCGCCGGGCACACCAACAGCATGATCGAGGGGCTCCGCGACAGGCTGCGCATGCGTGAGGGACTCATGGTGGCCCAGGAGGTGCAGCAGAACCTGCTCCCCAACCAGGCGCCGGAGGTACCTGGGCTGGAGATCGCGGCCACGAGCCGGTACAGCGATGAGACCGGCGGTGATTACTACGATTTTTTCAACCATTGCGGTGAGAAATGCGGCGCCGAAGAGAAGGGCAGGGACATAGGAATCGTGGTGGGCGACGTCAGCGGACACGGCGTGGGTCCGGCCCTGCTCATGGCCACGGCGCGCGCCCTGTTCAAGCTGCGTATGGTCCAGGGAGGGGAGCTCGGCATGTGCGTCAGCGACGTCAATCGGTACCTGGCCCACGACCTGTTCGGCTCCGGACGGTTCATGACCCTGTTCGCCCTGCTCGTGTGCGGGGAGAGCCGGGGGTTGATCGCGGTCTCCGCGGGGCATGATCCGGCCATCATCTATGATCCGGAGAGCGACTCCTTCGAGGAGCTCCGCTCGCGGGGATTGCCCCTGGGCGTTGAGGAGCACTGGAGCTACGAGGAAGTCAGGCACCCCGCATTGCGCAAGGGACAGGTGTTGTGCATCGGCACCGACGGCATTTGGGAGGCCTCCAACAGCTCCGGCGAGATGTATGGAAAGGACAGGTTGCGTGAGGTCATCCGCGCCAGGGCCGGAGGGTCGGCCCTGGAAATCCGCGATGCGGTGCTGGCAGGGGTGGCCGCGTTTTCGGGCCACAAGAGGCAGGAAGACGATATCACCCTGGTGGTGGTGAAGAGCGTGGTCTGATCCCCCCGACATGCCCCCCCTGTGGTGTGGCGAGTTATTGAAAAGAATCCAGTGCCTTCTCCTGCGTGGGGAAGATCGAGAAGATCTTGTCGTAGCCGGATATTTCGAAGACTTCGAGGATATAGTCCCGGATGTTGCAGATGGCGACCTTGCCCTGAACCTTGCGCATGCGCTGGTAGGCCATGACCAGGACGCGAAGGCCGGAGCTGTTGATGTATTCGAGGTCGGAAAAGTCGAAGAGTAGACGCTTATGGGGAGAATCCACGCAGGCCAGGACAAGTTTCTCGAGGCTCTGGGTCTCCTCGGGATCCAGTCGACCCTGGATGGCTACGATAGTGACACCGTTTTCATCGCGATTGGTAAGACCCATTGGTATAGCTCCTGTGTTTTGTTTAGGAATTGTTCGCTTGTGCACACCGGGAAAGGTTCTTTTTCAGCTTCAGGTAGTTCTTCCCATCTTTTCGTTCGTATTCCACTTCGTCCATCATGGCCTTTACGAGATGAATGCCCATGCCACCAATGGGTTTGACCCTCTCGTCCAGGGGGACATCCAGTTCCGGCGGCGCGGCCGTCACAGGATTGAAGGGGCGCGCGTCGTCAACGAGCAGCAGCTCCAGGGTCCCGTTGTCATGGCTGGCGCTCACATCGATGGTATAGTTGTCCGGAGAGTTGTAGCCGTAGGAGATGATGTTGGTGATCAACTCGTCAAGAACGAGGGTGATCTGGTACACCAGCTTCGGGGGAAGGCCAAGCTCCTCTGCAAAGCGCTCGACCTCCGCGGTGCACTGTGTGAAGTCCCCCCCGCCCGGCGCAAGGCGTATGGACATTACCACGTTACTCATTGTTGTGGATCCTTGAGCTTTTTGATCACCGAGATGGTTATGTCGTCGGCCTGCTCCGCCTGCCCCCGAAAGTCGTTGACCGCGGAGAGGATAGCGTCCTGAATGGCTCCGGCGCTCTTTGCCGCGTTCTTTCGAATGACTTCCCGCAGCCTGTCCTTGCCGAACATCCGGCGGTGTTCATCCATGGTCTCCCAGATACCGTCGGTACCCAGGATAATTATGCCATCCGGTTGATTGAAAGCATGTTCGTACTCGATATACACCCAATCGTCCAGAACTCCAAGTGCGGCGCCGTCACCGAGCAACTCCTCGAATTCGTCGGTGGCCGGGTCGTAGATCAGGGCGGGATCGTGCCCCGCGCGTATCCAACGCACCATCCCCGGCTTTGCGCCGAACTCCAGGATGAACAGTGTCATGAAACGCCCCGATCCGTACAGGTCCTCGGTCAACAGCTTGTTGACCATGGTCACGCGCTCGGAGAGCGTCATGGGCAGCACCGAGAGCCCCCGCAACAGGGCGCGGGCCGTGGCCATGAGCAGGGCCGAGGGCAGCCCGTGGCCCGAGACATCGCCGATGATGGCGGACCAGCCGCCCCCGCGTTCCGGTGATTGGAGCAGAAAATCGAAGTAATCCCCGCCGGTCTCATCCGAATACAGGCTCACGCCCGAGACCTGAAAGCCTGGGATGGAAGGCGCGTGCTTGGGCAGCAGGTTTTTTTGGATCTCCTCGGCCACTTCCAGTGCCTGCTGGACATTCATGTAGGCGGCCAGCTTGGGGCCGAGTTCGTTGATCACCCGGACCATCTCCTGGCGCTCGTCCGTGAATTCGACATCCAGCCTGACGTCGAAGTCACCTTCGCTGAGACGGCGTGCCGCGCTGGTGATGGTGATGAGGGGGCGGGTGAAGATCCTGGCGAACCAAAAACTTGCGATGATGACAATGCCGGCCACCAGTATCAGGGCGCCCATGGCGATGTAGACCTGTCTTTTGGTGAGTTTCATCACCGCGGCGGTGAATTCGTCCGGAAGCTCCTGGAACACTGACATGGGCAGGATCAGAACGATGAAGTTGTCCTTGCTGCGGTTGGGGCCGGGGTATCTGGAGTAGGCCCAGATGGAACTCTCACCATGATAGGGCAGTTCCACCACGCCCGAGCCGTTGTTTTCCATGCTCCGCAACAGGGCTTGAAGCCCAGCCTGGTCCTCTGAATCAAGGGAGATTACCTCGTGGTCCGCAGCGCCCTTGGGAAAAGTGGCGCCGTTGGGCTGACTTACCATCACGGTCAGAGACCGAGCCCCGGTATCGGGATTCACCCGCATGTTTACGAGGAAGGAACGCAACTGCTCCCCCCATTGGGAGAAAATTCGCTTACTCCTCAGGAACTCCGAAAGTGGTGCGTCCACCGCCGCCACCCCCAATATCAGACCGTCATTGTCGAAAATGGGGCGTGCCAGGAAGAATATGGGAATCCCGAGCGAGGAATCGAACACCGGACCGTGCCAATGCAACTCGCCCCTGCGCAGTGTTTCCCGGTACCAGGACTGATCCAGGGGGGAGAACTCCTTCGGGAAGTGGCCATGCCCCGGATAGATTGAGCAGACGCCGCTGCGCAGGCAGATGTATTGGCGAAAGGCCATGTCTCCCAGCATCTTTTCCAGGTCCTTTTGCATGGGCATCAGGGTGGCGAGAGCGCACATATCCCTGGCGGCCTCCGCCCTGGTGACGCGGGGATCGAGAAGAAACGCCTGATGCTGTCGACTCGTCAGCAGCTGCGGCCTTCCGGTGAAGGAAAACCTGGGGTCGGGCTGGGAGTCCGGAGGTCTTGTGGCCTCGGAGTCGAAATCGCTGGAAAGAAAGGTGCTTGCCCCGTCGCTGTTCAATTCCGGAGCCAAGGCATTGGTGGCGGCATTGGCAAGACTCTTCACCCCGAACCAGAGGCTGAGCTCGCCTTTTTCCAGTGAATAGGCATAGTCCTGCACCGTGTGCAGCAGGTCCTGGCGCACTATCTCCCCCAATTCGACATTGGCGCGCTGGGCAAAGCGCGTGCCCTGCTTGTGGTAGGACTTCAGGTTGATGAAGGTTACCACCATGAGAGGAAGCAGGGTGAAGACAAGCAATGTCAAAAGGAACTTTGTGCGAATGCTCACCATGGCCTCGTGTCGGTTGACTGCGTAACGCTTTCAATGACGTTTTGGAGGGGGAACCATTTGAAAACGGCTCTTCCCCCGGGAAACACAACCAGATGATCTGCGGCAATTCATTCCGGTCAGTCGTTTTTTCCGTGTCTACAGGAATTTGTTTGAAAAAGTAATGGCATTTTCCCACCAGGAAAACTCCAGCGCAAGGTGATCAGTGGCCTTGATGCGGCCGTACCTCCCATTGTCGTATCAGGGAAAACTGTACGGGTATCCCCTTCTCAGTTCGGGATTTTTCCAGTATGTAATTCTGAAAATAACATTTCGAGGAGCGAGGGGCTTATGGGGAAAATGAAAGCTGAGATGGCAGCGCAGGACAACGTCCGTGTGACCAGGCGCTCCATGTACTACTGGGTGTGGCACAACAATTCGAAATGGCAGCTGATACTACTGGCGATAATTGGCGTGACCGTGTTCACCAGAGTTGTGCCCCTGGAAATGCAGAAGCGCATCGTGAACAATGCCATAGGTGGCAAGAACATGCAGCAGTTGTTCCTGTACTGCGGCCTGTACATGGCCGCGGTGGTGAGCGCGCAGCTCCTGAAATACGCCATCTATCTGATCCAGAACTATATCGGGGAGCGCTCCCTGCTGGAGATGCGCAAGCAACTCATCGCCCACATTCTTACGCTGCCCATGTCGTTTTTCCGCCGCACCTCGCCGGGGCTGGTCATCTCCTCCATGACCAACGAGCTGGTGAACATGCCGACCTTCATCGGCAGCGCCATCTCCCAGCCGGTGGTCAACGTGCTCACGTTCCTCGCCATGGCCGGGTATATGTTCTACCTCAACCCCATTCTCGGCTGCATCAGCCTGGTCATCTATCCCGCGGAGTTCGCGGTGATCCCCTATGTGCAGCGTCGCTTCAACAGATGGAACTCCCTGCGCATTCAGCGGACCCGCGTGGTCAGCACCCTGGTGGGCGAGGCCATCACCGGCGTGCACGAGGTGCATGGCAACGCCAGCACCCCCTTGGAGGAGCGCAAGGTCGGCAACTCCTGCGAAGGCCTTTACAACGCCAATATCCGGGTGGGTATTTTCAAGTTCGGTATCAAACTGACCAACAACTTTTTCCAGAGCCTGGGCCCCTTTTTCCTGTTTCTCATCGGCGGCATGATGGCCATTAAGGGGCACTTCGACCTGGGCGCCCTGGTGGCCTTTCTCTCAGCTTATGAAAAGCTCTACGACCCCTGGAAGGAGCTCATGGAGTTCTACCAGGTCTATCAGGACTCCAAGGTGCGCTACGCACAGGTCATGGACTACTTCGACTACGAGCCCGAGCACCCCCTGATGCCGGAAGGGCGCGAAGCCTACCACTTCTCCGGCGAGGTCGAGGTCAAGGACCTGTCCTACGTGGTGGCCGGGAACATCAAGCTCCTGGACCGCATCAACCTCACCCTCAAGCCCGGCGAACACCTGGCCCTGGTGGGCTTCTCGGGCAGTGGCAAGAGCAGCCTGGCCCTGGTCATAGGGCAATTGTACAAGTACACCGGCGGCAACGTGCTCATTGACGGCTACGAGGTGGACAGCCTGAGCAAGCAGGACATGGCCTTCAACCTGGGCATGGTGGCGCAGCATCCCTTCATCTTCGGCGGCACGGTGAAGGAGAACCTGCTCTATTCCTGCGAGGCCATCAGCCTCTACGGCGGAAAATGCGGGGGCGACGACGGCGAGCCGGATCTGGACAAGCTCATCGAGACTGTGCAGCAGGTCGGCCTGTTCCTGGACGTGCTGCGTTTCGGTCTGCGCGAAAAACTCAACATGGATGCCAACAGGGACCTGGTGGAGAACCTCATCAGCGCCCGGCACAACTTCCAGACCCGCCACGGGGAAGAGGTCCGCGAGGATGTCGAGTTCTTCAACAAGGACAGCTTCATGCTGCACAGCAAGCTGGGCGAGAACCTCACCTTTGGCGCGCCCAACGACGACTCCTTCAAGGACGAAAACCTGCACGAGAACCAGTTCATCCTGGACTTCCTGGACCAGGAGGGCCTGAAGCAGGAGTTCCTGGAGCTTGGAAGCGATCTGGCCCGCTCCTCCATGGAGCTTTTACGCAGCCTGGGCGAGAGCACTGAGCTGTTCGAGGATCTGCCCATCGAACGTGATGACGTGGAGTGGTGCGGCAGGCTGGTGGAGCACCTGGAGAAAAAGGGAATCGAGGGGCTCACCCCCGAGGAGAAGGTCAGGCTGTTGCAGTTGGCGCTACGCTACCAGGTGGGGCGGCACAAGCTGGTGGCCGTGGACATGGACTTCATGCTCAAGATCGTCGCCGCCAGAAAGCACTTCATGGAGCGCATCGAGGAGGAGATGCCCGGCGCCTTCGACTTCTATCACGAGGACGCCTACATCCACTCCAACAACATATTGGACAACATCATCTTCGGCCACATCAAGAGCGACTCCGCCGGGGCCGAGGAGCGCGTGAACCAGCAGATCATGCAACTGCTCATCGAGGAGAATGTGCTGGAGCGCGTGGTGGAGATCGGCCTGGACTTCAACGTGGGGAGCATGGGTGACCATCTCTCCGGCGGACAGCGGCAGAAGATCGCCCTGGCCCGCGCATTTCTCAAAGAACCGCCCATTCTCATCCTGGACGAGGCCACATCGGCTCTGGACAACGCTTCCCAGACCCGTATCCAGAATCTGCTGGAGCGCAAGTGGAAGGGCAAGAGCACCGTCATCGCGGTTGTCCACAGGTTGGACACCCTCAAGGGGTATGACAAGATCGCGGTGATGAAGGCTGGCAAGATCATCGAAATGGGCAGCTATCAGGAACTTATTGACAAGCAGGGGACTTTTTATGAGCTCATCCACGGAAAGCCAAAGCAATAAGAAAGTTTGCGAGTACGAAGCCAATCTGGCCATCCTTCGGGACCTGCCGGCGTTCCGTGAGGCGCCCCTGGATTCCATGCGGGCCTTGGCCTACCTGTGCAAACGCATGCGCTACAAGGACGGTGATCTGCTCTTCGAGCAGGGGGAGGAGGATCACCAGGCCTACTACATCCTGGAAGGCGAGCTGGAGCTGCTGCGCGACGGCAAGGTCGTTGGGGGATACGAGCGGGGCGCCTTCATCGGCGGTCTGGCCCTGCTGGCCGACGCAAAGCGGCTGTTTTCCCTGCGCGCCAAGACCCCGGTGTACTGCATCCTGTTCTCCCGCAAGAAGGCTCCCACGGATCCTGAAAAGGCGGCTGCCTTTTTGCAGGCATTCAGCCGGGCGGCCACCCGCTCCGTGGTGGATTGGGAAGAAGCCACGTTGAGAAAGCTCGAAGAAGCGGGGCAGGAACTCGACAGCGACGCCACCCACCTGGGCGTGAGCCTGTTGTAGGGCTGATTGAAATGAAATTGTTGGAAGAGTTTTCCAGGGGGAGCCCTTTTAAAGGCTTCCCCCCGACCCCCTCCCAAGAAATTCTACCAGTATAAGGTTTAGGAAAGGGGAGCGCGAGGGAAAAACCATTTCCTAAATGGTTTTCCCCTCGCAAATCCTTTTTTCGTTCGTATGATTTTTCCTCAAATCAGCCCGAGCAAGGCCAGAAGCAGCATGGAGGCCGGGTAGTAGCTGGCGCGGTTGAACAGCGCCGAGGCCTGAGGGCGCGCCTGGGTCCGCACCAGTCTCCAGGCCGGGACGATGGTGAGCCATGCGCCCAGGGGCAGCCCGAGGAGCAGCCAGGCCGGGTGCAGCGAAAGGGGCGAGGCGAGGAACAGGGGGACGCTCAGCACCAGGCTCAGGGCCAGGGTGGTGATGGCCAGTCCGCTGGCCAGGCGCTGGCCAAGGGCGACGGGCACGGTACAGGCGCCCTGGGCGCTGTCCAGTTCGATGTCGTGCCAGTCCGCCGCGATATTCTGCCCCCCCACTTCCCAGAAGAACACCCAGAGAAAGAGCAGCAGCATGAACCAGGCAGCTGGCTCGTGATCCACGGCCAGCACCGCGGCCATGGGGCCCAGGGTCTTGACCACGCCGTTGACCAGCACCCGCAGCCAGGTGACGTGCAGCAGCTTGCAGTATGCCGTCTCCAGCACCACCCCCAGGAGCAGCAGCCCGGCGCACACGGGGTTGAGTAGCCAGGCGCCGATGAACGATATCGCCCCCCAGAATGTGGCCCAGACAATGGCCTGGCGCAGGGAGAGGTACCCCTTGGCAAGGGGGTGGCGGGTGAACACCGCATCCAGGTATCCGGCGGAGTGTTCGTCCGGCGTGTCCTGGTGCGGAAAGAGTTCCTTGTCCGTGCCGAAGTCCACGATGTCGTTCACCGCGTAAACCGCGGTGTATCCGGCGAACACGGTGAGCAGCCCCAGCAGGACGATGCCGAGGCTGGGAAACCCTCCGAGCCAGAGCAGCATGGCCACGATGGGAGTGGCCAGATCCAGGATCCCGTGGGGAGTCCGGGACAGGGCCAGGTAAAGTCTGAGGTTGCAGTGTCCCCTGTCGATTGTCGAAGAGTGCATGGAGTCCCTTGAAGCATGTCTTCCAGCCGCCAGTGTTCGGGTGAAAAAAGCGTGGCGGATGGCTGTGTTGTCATCAATCTACACTGAAAAAGCATGGAGTCAAATCAATCCTCCTGCGCCTCCCCGGTGTTCGAGCGGAACACCCTGTACTGGTACAGGTTGTAGAGGATTAGCAGGGGCAGCAGCGTTCCCACCACCTTGAGCATGATCTCCAGCATCTCCGGCGGGGAGGCTGCCTGCTCCAGGGTCAGGGAAGGCGGCACGATGTTGGGGTACAGGGCCATGGCAAAGGAGCACATGCTGAAGAGCACGGTCAACCCGGTGTAGATGAGTGGCTGCAGCGTGGGGTTGTCGTTGTCCATGCGCAGCCGCCAGAACAGCAGCACCAGCGAAGCGATGGCCAGGATCAGCAGCAACATGGGCAGAGGCGTGAACAGCCCGCTTGAAAGGTGCTTCATGCCCGAGGTCAGGGTGATGAAGGTCAGGGTGACCGCGAGGCACAGCACCGAGCCCCAGGCCGAGGCCTTGGTCCAGACGAGTACGAATCCGCGCAGCAGCCCCTGCGTCTTGAGCAGCAGCCAGCACCCCCCGAGCAGAAGGAACGCGAACACCAGGGTTACGGCCAGGATCAGGGAAAAGGGCGTGAGCCAGTCCATGACGTTGCCCGAGAACTCGCCGTTTCGCAGGGGAATGCCCTGGACAACGCCGGCCAGGATCAGGCCGAGGCAGATCGTGGTCATAAAGCTGCCCAGGGCCAGGAGCCAGCCCACCAGGGGCTTGTTCGTGGCCTCTGCGCGGTACTCCAACGCCACGCCCCGCAGCATGAAGGAGAAGAGCAGGGCGCTCACCGGTATGTACAGGGGGGTGAGCACGCTGCCGTATACCCCGGGAAAGGCGCCGAAGAGCACGCCCCCGGCTATGACGAGCCAGGTCTGATTGGCGTGCCAGACGCTCTCGATGCTGTGGACCATGGTGCCCCGGTACTCCTCGTCCCGGGTCAGGGCCAGAAGCATGCCCACGCCCAGGTCGAACCCGTCGGTCCAGACATAGAGGAACAGAAGCACCGCCAGCAGCAGAAACCATATGTCGGCCAGTGTCACGCTTTCAAGCATTGTCCTTGCCTCACTTGTTAGGGAAGCTCCGCATAATTGCCCGCGGGCTTTGTTGCTGCGGAAAAGGCAAATCCTCGTGTATTTCTAACTACTCGTCAGCCTTGCCTTTCCCTTGCGCCTCGCCAGTGAACAATTTCACAGCACTTCCTAAAAATGTGATTAATCAGCGTTTCCTTAGAACATCACACCCGTGGTTTGAGTGGTTTATTGCATATTATGGGAAAGGCGTTCAATACCCGTTGTTTTCCGCCAATTCGGGGCCCTTCCTGAGAATGCGCACGGCAAAGAATAGGAACACCAGAGAGAGAATGGAGTAGGCCGCGATGTATGCGACGATGGTGCCGCCCACCACTCCGGCGGGTAGGTTGGACACGCCCTCCGAGGTGCGGATGAGCCCGTAGGCCACCCAGGGCTGGCGCCCCACCTCACGGGTGATCCAGCCCAACTCCACCGCCAGCACCGCCAGGGGGGCCATGATGATCCAGGCGCGCAGCAGCCAGGGCCAGAGCTTCTCCCTGCTGAACATGGGTACTGGTTGTTGGGGCGCTTTCTTCTCTTCTTCCTCTTCTTCTCCGCTCCCTTCATCCATGGAAGGAGCCGGCGGTGCCTGGGCCTCCGGCGTCTTGAGGAACTCGGGCCGCAGCCAGCCCTTTTTCCAAACCCAGACCGTGACCAGGGCCAGGAACACCATGGCGAATCCGATACCCACCATTGCCCGGAAGGCATAGAAGATGATCACGATGGGGGGGCGGTCCTCCTTGGGAAAGTCCTTGAGCCCCTTGACCTGGCCGGTGAAACTGTGGGTGATGAGCAGGCTCAACCCGTAGGGGATGGGGATCTGGAAGAGGTTGGTCTCGTTCTCCGGGTCGGGCCTGGCCAGCATGTTCCAGGGTGCGCCCTCACCCTCGGGGTTGGTGTCCCAGTGCGCCTCGATGGCGGCCACCTTGGCTGGTTGCAGGCGGCCGATCTCCTGGCCGTTGATGTCGCCGATAAGTGCCTGCAGAGGGGCGATGAGCAGCATGGCCGCCGCCGCAACTTTGAAGGAAGTGGCAAAGAACGTGGTGTGGCGCTCTTTGAGCAGGTACCAGGCGCTTACCGCGCCTATGGCGAAGAACGCGGTCTCCAGGCAGGCCACGTACATGTGCGCAAAGGCGAACCAGAGGTCGGGGTTGAAGGTGGCGGCCCACCAGTCGGTCACCTGGAAGGTGCCGTCCACCATCCGCCCTCCGGCCGGGGTCTGCATCCAGGAGTTGGCCACCATGATCCAGAAGGCCGAGAGCGAGGTGCCGAAGGCCACCATGATGGTGGAGAAGAAATGCACGAAGCGGTTCACCCGGTTCCAGCCAAAAGCCATGATCCAGAGAAAGGCGGATTCCAGCATGAAGGCCATGGTGCCCTCGAAGCCCAAAATTTGGCCGAAAAAGTTGCCCACGCCGCGTGAAAACGGCCCCCAGTTGGTACCGAACTGGAATTCGAGGGGAATGCCGCTGACCACGCCCACGGCGAAACACAGGAGGAATAGCTTTGTCCAGAACTTGAAATGGTGGAGATAGATTTCCTTTTTCGTGCGCAGCCATTGCGCCTCGAGAAAGACCAGGTACACGGACAGCCCGATGGTCAGAGGCGGCCACGTGATGTGAAACATGGTGGTCAGCGCGAACTGCAACCGGGCGAGGAATGTTGCGTCTGCCAGGAAGTCCATCGTCTCTCCTTGGTTTTTTCACATGGGATATGTTTCAGCCGGAAATCTTGCGCGCCAGGCCCACGATGCCGAAGCGCGATTCCCGGTATCCCTCTTCCAACCGCAACCCGGCGTCACGCAGGGTGGCCTTGAACTCCGGGCCGTGGAACCTGTCCCTGGTGGGGTGCAGTACAATATGCCGCATAAACCAGTTGGCATACAGCGGCGGGAATATTTCCTCGAAAAAGAAGCAGCCGCCGGGTTTGAGCACGCGCCCCAACTCCCGGATGCCGCGTCTCCAGTCCTCGAGATGGTGGATGATGCCGAAGTTGAATGCCGCGTCCATGCTTCCGGTGACCACTGGGATTCTCTGCGCGTCGGCCTCGAGCAGCCTGAGTTTCGGGGTTCCGCCGTTCATGGACAACCTTTGCAGACGCCTGACCGCGCGCCGCAACATGTCGGGATCCACATCCAGGGCAACCATTGAGGCCGGGGAAAAGGCCCGCATCACCATCAGGGCTCCGGCTCCGTTGCCGCAGCCGATTTCGAGGAAGCGGGCATCTCCATTGTCCCGCATTACACCATGTTTGCGGGCAAGGCGCTTCCAAAAGAATACCTCGCGTTGCTGTACGACTTGACGCAATCTGCTGTTGCACCAGATGCGTTCCGGAAAATTGACGTTCATTCAGTCCCCCATAAGAGACATATCACAAGACGTGCATCAGGAAAAGGCCATAAGGATATCTCCATGGATGTCACGACAATGATGAGTTGTATAACCCGCCAGGGCAATGATAATCGATAATTTCACGGGAACTTTTCCATGCAATGGAATGCACGCTCCCATGGTATGGGCCTTTTCCATTGTATTCTGACGGACAGCGTGGACTACCGATCCTTTTCCTTGCGTCCGTGAAATATCTTGGCCACCCCGAAGGTCAGGTTCCGGATCCCTGTCTCGGTGAATCCCGCTTCCCGGATTTCGGCCAGGAAAGCTGCATCCGTTGGAAAGGCGTCCACCGACTCCACCAGGTAGCTGTAAGCGTAGTCGGTCCTGGACAGCCAGTTCCCCACCGGTGGGAGGATGTGGGCGAAATACCAGCGATACAGTTTTCCCAGCACCGGGTTCTCCGGGATGCCGAACTCCATGACCAGCACACCCCCACCGGGGCGGAGGGACCGGTGAATCTCCCGCAGCACCTGGACGCGCTCGTGAATGTTGCGGATGCCGAAGGCCATGGTGGCGGCGTCCACGCTGGCGTCGGCAAGGGGCAGTGCGCGGCAGTCCCCGCAGCTCAGGGACAGCCTGCCCTTGACCGGCTTGTCTCCGGTCTTGTCACGGGCCTTGCCCAGCATGGCCGGAGAGAAATCCACACCCAGGACCCGCGAGCCCGGAGCCTGCCTGAGCAGTTCCAGGGCCACCTCGGCGGTGCCCACGGCGGCGTCCAGAAACAGCGGCGCTTCCCTTGTGGCGGCCATGTCCCGGGCCATGCGCGCAAGGACCTTGCGCCAGCCAACGTCCATGCGCAGGGACAGAAAGCTGTTTTGGAAATCGTAGGAAAAGGCGATGTTCTCGAACATCTCCCGAACCTGGTAGTCCCGCATGACAAACCTCATCTACAGAGAGTCGGACAGCAAAATTCTTGATTGCAACGAAACAATCTACACGTGTTTGATGTGCAACTCAATGAGCAATCCTTGTAAAATTCGATTCTTTCATGCATGGCAGTATCCGGATGTACGAAAGGGAGGAATTTCATATGCAAACCCGGTCCGGGACACATGAGCATCATGACTGACAGGCACCTGGTTCTGGGGCTCGCCGCCGGGCTGCACTATGCCGACGTGCGCCCATTTGTGGCCTCGCTGCGGCACTGCCATCCGGCATCCGAGACGCAATGTGACTGCGTTCTCTTCATCTCGCCCAACACCACCGGGGTGGAGCGCATGCAAAGCCACGGTGTGCAGATCGTCCCCTTCGAGCGCCCCCGAGAGTTTGCGCACGTACCCTACAACGCCTGGCGCTATTTCCTCTACAGGGACTACCTGCTGGAGCGTTACGGATCGCATGCCGAAACGGATCACTGGGTCCTGATCAGCGACGTGCGGGACGTGGTGTTCCAGTGCGCCTTCTGGGAACACCCTTGGGGTGTGGGGCTCAACGTCACCTTGGAGGACGAGGGCATGCGCATCGGTGACTGCCCCTACATGTCGCGCTGGGCAGCCCATCATCTCGGCCAGGAAGCGCTCGATGCCATGGCTGGGGAGCGCATATCCTGCTCCGGAACCACAGTTGCGCGTCCCCTGACGATGTTGGACTACCTGGAAAGACTCTGCCAGCGGTTGCTCCCGTACACTCCGGCGCCGCACACCGCGGGGTACGATCAGGCCGTGCACAATCACATGCTGTACACGGGGATCGTCCGGCCGGTGTTCCGGCACGACAACTCCGGCCCCATTCTGACCCTGGGGTACAAACCCACGGAACCCCTGCGCGACGCCTCCGGTTATGTTCTCAACGACGCGGGGCAACCCGCCCGCATCGTGCATCAGTACGACCGCATGCCGACACTGTTCAAGGAAATACGGCAGAGATACGGACAGGAAAGTCGGGGTAAATAAGGATCAATGAAAAGAATTGCCGGGGGAAATCCTTTACAAAGACCTTTGATATTGAAAGTTTTGCGGGAGGGGGTTCGGGGGAGGGAGCTTTTTCAAAAGCTCCCTCCCCCGAAGAACTCTTGAAAATTCAAATTGCTTGCAGCAGCCTTTGCAAAAACAAGAAGGCCGCGGGGTTCATGCGCTGATGGTGCAACATGACGCCGCACTCGCCGAGGGGCAGGGCGTTGGAAAAATCCTGGAGAATTCCCCGCAGCGCCTCTTGAGGGGTGTTTTCCTGCCGGGTGTGCAGATCCACGTGTACGGGCAGGAAGGCCATGCTGTCCCGAACATATGCCGAGCGGGGGCGTAGTTTGGTGTCGGCGGATACGCCCCTGAACCCCAGCTTTGGCAGCAACTCCAGGGAATCCTGGTCCATGCGGTTCCACGGAGGGGTGAAAATCGGAGTGAAGTCTTTGCCCATGATTGCGGCCAGGCGATCCCGCCCCTTGAGGAGATCGAGGTGCTTGTGTTTCGGCAGCCGGGCCGGGCCGAATTCGCATTTTTTACCGCAGGGTTCGTGATTCGCGTGCCGCCAGCCATGCTGCCCCCAGGTGAAGAGAGCGGACCCCCGGGACATGCGTTGCAGCTCGTGCCAGCGGTCAGCCCGAAGCCAGGCAGGGACCGCTGCCAGCATCAGGGGGTGCTCCAGCTCCAGGAAGAGCTCCAGTAGGCGTTGGATATTACCCCCCGGCACCGCGACGTCATCGGCGCGGAAATGGATATGCGCGTCCGGATACCGCGACCGCAGTGAGCGCAGCTTACTGAAGAAATTCTCCAACAGTTCCTTGGGGGCGTTGCCGTCCCTGCAGGGCTGGCACACCGTGTGGCGCACCGCTCCTCTCTGCTTGGGCTGTTCCAGGGATTCCAGGCAACGGGCGGTTTGCCGCGCGCCCTGCAGATTGACCCGCACTTCTGTTGGATGTTGTTGCAGGCCATCCAGGATCAATCCGGCAAGTGATTCCCCATCCAGATCGTCGGGGCGCAACACGCGCAACAATCCACACTCCTGCAGCAGTTCGGCCCGCATTCCCTGCTCCCTGTTCTGGCTGAACGGCAGCACCAGGCCAAAGGTGCGCGAGGCGAGCAGGTTCATGACTGTGTTATACCCCCCCAGGCTGATCGACAGGTCCGCTGCCGCCAGATAGGCCGGGAACCGCCGGGTGAAGCGGGCCACCCTGATCCAGGGGTGTGGCGCGGCTTCCCTGCACAGGGACTGGAACAGCGCCTCTTCCAGCAGGGGGCCGGTGAACAGGCACAGCCGCAGGCTTCGGTGTTGTCCGGCCAGGATGGCGCCTCGTAGCGCCCCTTGCAGCAAATCGCCTCCGACGCTGCCGCTCCCCGCGCTGGCAACCAGGAGCTTTTCGCCCGCAGCCAGACCCATCTCCGTGCGCAGGGCCTCTCCGGCCTCGGGCCGGGAGGCCTGGGCCACGTACCCGGTGTATGTAATCGGGGGGGTGATCCGCTCCATGCGTGAAAATGTCCGCCCCAATGCGATGAGGTCCGGGTCCGAGTGCACCATCACCAGGTCGAAGAGCGGGTTCAGGACCCGGAGCACCCGGTTTTCGTATTTTTCCCGATTCCTTTTCTCCACCAGGATGTCGCGCAGGCTGCAGACGGTGCGGCAATGGCCGAATTGGCCGGACCTGGCGGCTTCCAGGGCCGGGATGAGCTCGAAGGAGAACTGTCTGCGGCCAAAGGGAAACAGCTCCACCATGAAGGTCTGCGGCTTGAATTCATGCAGCAGTTGGAGAAGGCGTTGGACACGCTCCTGGCGGATGTCGTCCAGATCGCGCCCCTCCTGGTCCTCGGTGGGCAAGAGCGTGGAGAAGTTCTCGTCCATACGCAAACCCGGGAGCTGTTCGTGACGGACATGGGGCGGGAAATCCGCGGGCGCTTCGGGCCCCCCTGTGACCATGACCACCTCATGCCCATTCAGGGCGCGGGCGATCTCCAGGCTGCGGAAAAAATGCCCCATCCCGAGAACATGCTGGCAGTAAAGGAGAATTCTCATTTGCTTGTAAGAGTGAGGAGAGGAGGTGTGCGAGGGGGGATCCTTTGGGAAAAGGTTATCCCCCTCGCGCTCCTCCTATTCAAACTGTTATTGTTTCAAGTTTTGAGATGTATAATATTTGTTAATGCTTGTGGATCACAATTTAAAGCCTTTGGAAAGGGGGCTCGGGGGAAACCCTATTCTCGGAAAGATCTCCCCCCGGAAAAGCTATTTTTTCCATATGCTTCTATTTTATCCGCCGCGTCCAGGGGGACGTCGCGATCCAGGAGCCGGAGCTGGTTGTCCAGGGCTTGCACCAGCAGCAGACGCCCCCTTTGTGTGGATTCCTGGCTGCCGGGCATGTAGTCGCAGTTGCTGAGCCCGTAATCCAGGGTGCGCTGCACGCCCCTGTGGGTGACGATGAGGATGCGCTGGCCGGGAAAGTTTTTCGCTGCTTCCAGCAGGGCCTCCCGGGTGCGGTGCAACACCTCGTTGCGGTCCTCACCATTTGGGGGGCGGAAATTCCAGCCCAGCTTTTCGAGCTTTGCCAACTCCTCGGCGTGGGTGGTGCGCAGGTCGCGGATCACGCAGCCCTGCCACGTCCCCCAGTGCTGCTCCCTGAAGCGCGGTTCCCGCTGGTGCGGGAGCCCCAGGTGGGCATTGCAGAGCCGGGCGGTGTGCACCGCGCGTCCCAGATCGCTGGAGATGATCCGGTCCAGACTCCAGCCGCGAAGACCACGGCCCCAGGAGTCGGCCTGTTCCTGGCCTGTTGCCGTGAGTTCGGATTCCATCTGCCCCTGTATGCGTTTTTGGCTGTTCCACTCGGTTTCCCCGTGGCGCAGCAGACAGAACAGTGTGGCGCTCATGCGCGCTTTCCGTTGTTTACGGCGTTGTACAAGACATTCTCCATGGCTGCGTAGTTTTTCGAGAGGTCGTGGTGTTCGCGGACGTACAGGGCGGCCTCGCGCCCCATGGCCTGACGTTTCTCCCTGGAGGAGGCGAGCAGACCTATGGCATCGGTAAAGGCGTCGAGGTCGAAGCTTGGCGTGACCAGGCCGCACCGTTCGTGGGCAACGTTGACCTTGCCCCCCGCGTGGTCGAATGCCACAACCGGAACACCGCAGGATTGGGCCTCGATGTAAACCATGCCCACGGCCTCGTTGATGCCGGGAAAGGCGAAGAGGTCCGCCGCGCTGTATACGGGAGGGAGCTCGTTGCGCGGGGTCAGTCCGAGAAAGCGCACCTTGCCGGGGCATTCCTTGTGACCAAGGGCATGCACATAGTCGCGCTCAGGCCCGTCTCCGGCAATGACCAGTTCCAGGTCCAAGCCCTGGCGCAGGAGCTTGCCGCAGGCCTGGATCACGTAGGTGAGGCCCTGGACCTTCACGCCCTTGCGGAACATGGCCACGCTGAGCACAACGGGCTTGCCCCCCACGCCCCATTCCTGACGGAGCCGCTGGCGTGCCTGCTCGTCCCGCTCGAAATGCTCGGGGAAGAGGCCGGGCGGCACGTAGCTCACGCGATCCTCGGGCAGAAGCTGGCGGACATCCTCGAAATCCCACCACTCCTTGGCGAACACGTGGTACGCGGCGCGCAGCGCGTGTCTATTGACAAGAAAGCCGGGGCGGTAGCGCAACTTTTTGCCCCGATTGGGCGCATAGGAGCCGGAGTAGACGCAGTAGGGCACTCCGGCGGATGCGGCCATGGAGCCGAGCACGTCCGGCGCCTTGTCGTAGCTGTGGTAGGTGAACCACAGGTCGGGGCGCTGTTCACGGATGAACCGCCGCGCCTTGAGCATGGCCTGTACCAACTCCGGCCAACGGCGGGGGCGCCAGAAGAACCAGGTGGTCTCGAAGTGCGGCGGGGTGAGTAGCTCGTGCCCCTGCTTTTCAAGAAAGTCGTACAGGCTTTGCGCGATCATCACGTCGCCGGAAGGGCGGGGGTGATTCAGGGGCTTGAAGGGAGTGCAAAAAGCGATGCGCATGTGCGACCCCATGGTGGTAGTATGATAGCGTGGTCCTCAAGGGGCGAGCTTGTCTATGGAAAGTCTTCCCCTCGGCCCCCCTTTCTCAGGATTCTTGAAAAATGATTGTATGCTCTAAAAGCGTTGAACCCGTGGGCACGAAAAGAATGTCACCATCCGCGTCATGCCTTGGGCGAAAGCCCCTCGGCACGGTAGATGTCGGCCAGATCCCGGATGAGCTTTTGGTTGTCGAAGACCTGTTGCACCTTTTCCCTGGCCTGGGGAATGATCTTTTTGCGCAGGTCGTCGTCCTCGAGCATGCGCCGGATGGCCCGCGCCAATGCCTGGGGCACCTGCCCGGAGGCGTTGGGCGAAGTTTTCGTGGCTGGGGCCGATGATGGATCCGGCACCAGCAACCCGGTGCGTTCGTGCTCCAGCAGTTCGGGGATGCCCGAGACGTCGGTGGCAACCACGGGCACGCCCCTGGCCATGCATTCGGCAATGACGTTGGGGATGCCGTCCCGGTCGCCGTTTATGGCCACGCGGCAGCCGATGACGAAAAGATCCGCGCGCAGGTAGTGCTCCAGCACCTGCTCCTGGGGAATTACCCCGGGCATGTCGACATGGGACTCCAGGTTCAACTCCTGGACCTGCTGTTTCACCACGTCCTCCAGGTCCCCACCCCCTATGAGGGTGTAGCGGAAGTCCAGCCCCTGGTCCCTGAGCAGTGCCAATGCCTGGAGCACTCGGTCCAGTCCCTTTTTTTCCACAAAGCGCGCCACGGTGAGGATATTGTAAGGGGGCGCGGGCATCCGCTCCTCCCTGAGGGTGAACATGTCCAGGTTGATGCCGTGGTACACGCAGTAGACCCGCGCGGAGAGGTGGCTGCGCGCCGCAAGCTCCCGGAGATAGCGCTGATTGTAGAGGGTGCAGGTGACGGCGAATTTTGCCTGGCCCAGTTTCTTCACCAGGGGGCCGGGTTTCTGGGTGTATATGTCCTTGGCGTGGGCCGTGAAACTGAAGTCGATGCCGTGCAGCCGCGCCGCGTACATTGCCACGGAGCTGGGGTGTGGGCGAAGTGCGCGTGAATGTGGCTGATGTCCGGAGTGCCGGGATCGGTGCGCACCAGGTGGACCAGGTAACCGGCCTGGAGAAAATGCTTGAGCCAGGTGTGCTTCTTGGGCGCCTGGCTGAAGCGGGAGAGCAGCAGGCTGACACAGCGTAGATACCTCAGGGGCATGCTGAAAAAGAGCCGCAGGTTGTGATTAAGCAGGGTGGGCAGCCCCTTGAGCAGGTATTCGGGCAGATAGGTGACGCCGGCTTCGATGCGCTTCACCGAGGCGTTGCTGAAATTCTCGCGGGGCTGGCGCATGGAGAAAATGTGGATGCGGAAGCCCTGCTCCTCGAGCAGCTGGATTTCGTTGGAGATGAAGGTTTCGGATACCCGGGGAAAGCCTTTGAGCACCATGCCCAGAGTTATGGGCTTGTCCTGTCGAGTCATAGGACTTCTCTGCGAAAAGCCTCCAGCCTTGAGCGCATGACCTCGAGGCCGGTCATGGCAAAGGACTGGACTCTCTCCTGCTGCTCCTCCGGACTATGCAGCAACTGGGAAATCTTGTGGTGCAGGGACTGGGGCGAGAGCTCCCCCCAGGGGATGAAGTCCGCGAGTCCCTTGGCCTTCAGGATCTCGGCACGGATGCGCTGCTCCATCCTGGGATCTTCGCGCGGAATGATCAGGGAGTTCTTTTTCAGGGATAGCACCTCGCAAATGGTGTTGTAGCCGCCCATGCTGATGACCAGGTCGGCTTCCGCGAGCTTGCGTTCGATTTTCTTCATGAACGAGACCAGGGGCACGTTGCGCGCCTTGGCGCGCTCCACCAGTTCGTCCAGTTTGTCCCTGGGAATGAAGGGGCCGGTAATGAGCAGGGAGCGGAAGGGCGAGGCGCCGTTCTGCTCCAGCATGCCCAGGTAGTTGTCCAGCACGGGGTATCCGTCACCCCCGCCGCCGGTTGTCACCACCACGAGCTTCTTGCGGCCCTTGCCCTTGTCGAAATATTTCTGGGGCGGCTTGGGCCTGGGGATGTAGCCGGTGTAGACCACCTTCTTGCTGATTTTCTCGGGGATGGCGTACTCGATCACCGGATCGTAGAGGTCTCTGTTGCCGTAGATCCAGATTTCCGAGTAGAGCTTGTCCAGCACGTCCACGAAGTTCTTCTGCTCCCACTCCTGGCGCGTGCTTTCGGCATCGTCCAGAATGTCGCGCAGCCCCAGGACGACCTTGGTGTCGGGGCGTTCATTGCGGAACCATTCGAGGGTGGGCTTGAGCTCACCCTTGAGACCCAGGGGCACCTTGTCCACGATGAAGAGCCTGGGGTCGAAGGCCTTGGCTGTGGCTTCGATGATGCTTTGCCGGATGTGCAGGGCATGGTGCGCGTCGATATTGATGGTGTGCGGCACGTACACGGTGTTGGACCGCTTGATCATGCCGGGAACACGCACGAAATCGATGCCTTCGGGAAAATTGAAGCGCCCGGCGATGGGGGAGCCTGTGAGAATGAGAATATTGACGTTCTCATTGAGTAAATGCGTGGCAATGGCCATGGTCCGGCGGATGTGCCCCAGCCCGTATGTGTCGTGGGAATACATCAGGATGTTGTAGGTGTCAGGCATGGGCAGGCTCGCATTTACGATTCAGAGGGAAATAGCAAGGGTACGTACTAAAGCCGCATGACAGAATGATCTGCGAGCGACAGACAGCAATCCGTGGCCGTGACGGCACACGGCACACTGGATATAGGGTTTGTTCCGTGATGTCCAGAGCGTTGTGAAAAGCGAAGTCAGGAAAAGTCACGAGCGTTTCCCAAGGGGGTGCGCTACAGGGGCGTCAGGCCGCGCACTTTTCCGACGCGGGTTGTACACGCATGCACAGCTTGGGTGCCAGGCCGCTCTCCAGGCTGTCCTGGTTCAGGGCCTTGGAGAGCTCGAGCACATTGCTGTCATTGTAGTGCCGCAGGTACTCGACGCAGGTCTGCCTGGCCTCGGAGGCCCTGCCCTGGGTGGCCAGAGCCAGTGCCCGGTTCCAGACGAACACGCCTTCGTCGGGTGACTGGACATGGGCGCTGGTGAAGAACTCCAGGGCCTGCTCACGCATGTTCTTTTGCCAGAGCAGAACGCCGGTGTTGTTGCGGGCGCTGGTGTGGGCTGGGTCCAGTTCCAGGGCCCGGGCATAGGCCTGTCTGGCCTCCTCGGACTGCCCCAGAAGCCCCAACTGCAGGCCGCGCAGGAACGCTTTTTGTGGGGGGGTGAGCAGCACGTGCTCAAGCCCCTGGCAGGGGCAGTGACTGGTCCCGCACGGTTCGGGTTTGGCATAGAGCTGGACGCCGGAAATCACGTTGCCGAGTACTGTCTTTTCCCCGGAGCAGCGGAACACCGTGCCGTCCGGCTCCATGCGGATGAACGTGGAGCCGCCGTTGCAGGGAATGCCGCGGAAATTGTAGATCATTTTGGTGCTTGCGCCGGGGTGCAGGGCCAGAAAGCCCTGGGCTTCGGGGCTGTAGGACTCGGGATAGCGGCGGCCTTCGAATTTACCCTTGAAGGGTCTGGGACGCAAGGTTATCCCGTGAGAGGCGAAGAAGCTCTTGTCCTGTTCGAAACGCCCCACCAGCCGTGGATGGAGCACATAGTTGACGATGACGGTGAAGCCGCCCTGGAAGAGCCGGTGCACGCTCCTGATAAAGGGGTCAACGCCCTTGGTGCGTTCGCGCTCCTGAATGTGCAGGGACACGTACAGCTCCTGTACCCGGGAGGGGTCGAGGGTCTCGGCGAATTCAACGACTAGACGCGGCAGGCTCAGGTTGGTGTCCACGCTGATCATGTGCCGTTCGGTCAGGTCCCGGCACAGTTCGATGAATCCAGGGTAGAGAAAGGGCTCCCCTCCGGTCATCCCCACGAGCCATTGCTCAGCGGTTTCGGAAAGGAACTGCAGCAGCAGGGTCTTGTCCAGGCAGTCGCGAACCGGCGGGGGAACGTGGGGGAAGTAACAGTAGTCGCATCGGTAGTTGCACTGACGCGTCATGTTCCACATCACGTAATGCGCCGGTTTTCCCATAGTTCATTTCCCCGGGTTGCGGATGCCCCACACGTACTGTTCCCGCAATGCAAGGGTGAAGTGAAACCGCAGGTTTCATACGAAAAAAACTGCGAGGCTCACGGGTACGTGGCTGAGGCGGTATAACTGGTTGTTTGGAACGAAATTCCGCGTCCGATCCAATTTGAATCAAACAGCCGGACAACTTCACACAGGGGGCATAATAGACAGCCGATCACAAAATGCAAGAGGTGATTGCACCCGCCTGAAATGGGGCGTCCACAGCTTCTGTCCGGGGATCGCCCTTGAGTGGGGACTTGTCATCCGTCAAAGTTCTGGTACCTTCCAACCTCTTTTGAACAAGGTTGATCAACAACGGAGACCCATCCCATGCAACTGAAAACGTTTACCGTGGAAACACCCAAGACCCTGCCGCCTGAGCGCGAGGGGTGGATTCGCTACTGGCACGGCTATCACCAGATGCGCAAGGTGAAGACCGAAGACAAGCGCCAGCACGACATGGAAGATGACATCGTCGCCCGTGAGCGCGGCTGCCTGAGCGAACGAGAGGTGGAAATCCAGATCTTTCTGAACATGCTGCACGACATGGAGGATGACACGGTCCAGATGTTCGAGCTGGGAGCGGGGCGCGGCGACTGGTGCCTGGCCCTGGCCGGCGTTGTGGATCATCAGATAATTCCCCTGATTCCCAAGAGCTACCGCTGTCTGGCCCTGGAGGGCGAGCCCTATCACTATGCCTGGACCCGGCAGCACTTCGAGGCGCAGAAGATCAACGGCGTGGCCGTGCACGGCGCCATCAGCGACAAGAACGGCAGCATCCGCTTCCGCGCCAGCAAGGCCCCGGACGAGAGCTACGGCCAGGGCATCGACCTGGAAAAGGGCAACATCGAAGTCCCGGCCTATACCATCGACACTCTCATGGAGCAGCATGGCTTCGACCACCTGACCTGCATCCATATGGATGTGCAGGGTGCCGAACTGGACGCACTCAAGGGCGGGGAAAAGGCTCTGCGTGAAGGGCGCATCGACTATCTGCAGATCGGCACCCACGGCGGCGACCCCCTGGACGAGGAGATGATCAAGTTCCTCGGCCCGGATTACGAGGTCCTGTTCCGCGTGCCCGCTGCCGTCGGGCAGGTGGACACCTTTTTCGGCCCGGCATGGTTCCCCAAGGACGGCATCATGCTCGTGCGCCGGCGCAAATAGAACAGGAAGAATTTGGATGAAGATGTTTCCCAGGGGAGGGAGCTTTTAAAAAGCTCCCTCCCCTGGCCCCCCCCCGCAAAATGACCAGTCGTATTCCCGATTACCTCTTGCTGTATGGTTCCATCATTCAGGCTGTTGGATGAAAGACTTCCCACGGATCAGGAACCAGAAGCAGGCGCAGACCGCACCTACGACGACCTGCATGACGCCCATGTTCCGGATGGTGTTGCCCGTTTCCAGGGAGATAAGGAACATGCCCACGCTGCCCATGAGCATGCCCGTCAAGTTGATCAGGGACGCGGCCGAGCCGGTGTCTACCTCCTGCTGGGAGAGGAGGAGGTTCGCCGTGGGGGGGCGCAGCATACCCACGGCCACCGTGGCCGCCGCCATGAGCAGGGCAAAGGCATAGGGCGAGGAATTGCCCGCGATGTCGGGCAGGGCGCCGCAGATTACCAGAAGGATGAAGGCCGTGGCCATGATGTTGCCGGAAGACATCCTCCTGGAGAGCCGGATGAACAGCATGGGCCCGATCAGCGCACCGATGGCGTTGAACGCGAAGAAATAGCTGTACATCTGTTCGGACATCCCGAAACCTTGGATGTATACGAAGGCCGAGGATGCGATAAAAGCCATGAGAGGCAGGGGAGCCAGGGAGAAAACCAGCTAGGGGAGCGAGAAGCCGGGATCTTTCAACACCACGCCCAGGCGTCCGAAGGACTGGGCAAAGGTGCCCTCATAGCGCTGCTCCAGGGTCTCGCTCAGCAGCAGGGATACGCAGAAGGATATCAGGCCTACGCCCCCAAGCGCCTAGAACACCGCTTTCCAGGACATGAACTTCAGGATCAGGGCCGCGTGGATATGGTGCGGCTTGATGTTCTTGAACCGGCAGTCGTCATCCATGTCCGCCTTGATCTTCTTGATGACAAAGGACTCGATGTCGTCCTTGAGCAGACCGTCGGTTTCAACGATATAGGCGATTTTGGTTCTGAAATCGACGTCTTTCACCATCTCCCTCTGAAGCCCTACTGTCGTCAGGTATACGGGAGCCTCGCGAATGACCGCAAGACCCTGTGGGGAGTAGGGAGGGCTTTGGAAATTAATAGTCAACGTATTTTATAGTCAAAATATTTGACTATAAAAGCGTATTATGACCCGTGACGGGGGTGATTAATTGATTTGTTTGGAGTTATTGGAAAGGGCTGAGTGCCCTGTTTCAGGGAAGTTTGAGAAGGGGAGTGCGAAGGGGCGAGCCCTTTTCAAGGGATTCCCCTCGCACTCCGAAGTTATTCTTTTCGTATGCCTCGTTATGCAGCGTTGTTCGAGCGCATTTCGTTGATCAGGGCCTTGAGTTCCTGGCTTTGACGGGCCAGTTCGTTCACCGCCTGTGCGGCCTGGACCATGGCCTCGGAGGTTTCGGCCGAAATGACGTTGACCTCTTCGATGGAGCGGCTGATTTCCTCGCTGGCCGCGCTCTGCTCTTCCGAAGCGGTGGCGATGGCCCGCACTTGGTCCGAGGTCTGCTCCACCAGGTGGACAATGGAGTGGAGCGCTTCGCCCGAGCTGTTGGCCAGAGCGGTGGCTTCGCTGATACTTTTGGAGGCGCGGTCGAAGTTGTCCATGTTCTTGCGCGTGCCGTCCTGGATACCGCTGATGGCGTCGCCCACCTCCTTGGTTGCGGCCATGGTCTTTTCCGCGAGCTTGCGTACTTCGTCGGCCACAACGGCGAAGCCTCGTCCGGCCTCACCGGCGCGGGCGGCCTCGATGGCGGCGTTCAGGGCCAGGAGGTTGGTCTGGTCGGCGATATCCGAGATCACGGCCATGATCTGACCGATGGCCTCGGCCTGGCCGCCGAGCTTGTTCATGTCCTCTTTCAGGGTCTCGGCCTGGGACTGCACCTCGCCGATGCCCGCGACGACCTTGGATACCACGGACGCCCCTTCCTGTGCCTGTTGCCTGGCGTTCTCGGAAATCTCCGCTGCGTGGGATGCGTTGCCCGCAACTTCGAGAACCGTGGCGTTCATCTCGCCCATGGCAGTGGCAGTCTCGGAAACGCGGACCGACTGACGCTCGGCGCCCTGGCTGGACTGTTCGATCTGGGCAGAGAGCTGCTCCGAGGCCGATGTGGTGATTTCTGCCACGTGCTGGAGCCGCTCGGCGGCTTCGAGGATGGTCTGGCTCTTGGCCACGGCATCGGCCTGGGCTTTTTCCGCCTCGACCATTGCTCTGCGAGCCTGTTCCGCGGCCCTTTCCGCCTCTTCAGACTGGGTATTGGCCTCGCTGATACGGGCCTTGAGGTTTTCGACCATCTTGCGAAGGCTGTCCGCGAGCTTGCCCACCTCATCCTTCTGATGGATGCTCAGTTTCTGGTCCAGATCGCCGTCAGCAACCTTCTCGGCAAAGACCACGCCGGCGGAAATGGGCCTGGTGACGGCCCTGGTGATAAAGATGGAAAGGACCATGCCGATGACCAGGGCGGCGATGAGTCCGATGGACATGATCTTCTGGGTCTTGCGCAGATTCGCCACGCCCTGCTCTGAGATTGTCCGGGTGTTGTTCATTCCGTCTACGGCCAGGGTTTGCGCAGCGGTGAGCACGTCGGCGGTCACCCTGGTGCGTTCGGCGTCCAGGGCTGCACGGTCCTGCCAGAGGTCGAGCATCTCCTGGACCGATTTGGCGTAGCGGTCGGCGTCCTGTTGGATGGCGTCCAGGGCCGCCTTGCTGGATTCGTCCATGGTGGATTCCCTGATCTTGTCCAGGGCTTCCTTGATTTGGGGAAAAAGCTTGATGGTCTCGCGCATCAGCGCGGCGTTGTTCAGGGTCTGGGCCTTGTAGTTGGTGGAACGCATGTCCGCCCCAACGGAGAGAACCAGATAAATCTGGTCCATGCGCTGGAGGTAGCGTTCGAGGACAAAGCTCGAAGCCCCCTCATTGATGCCATCCCTGAACTTGGACACCTGCTGCCAGTGGTAGGATGTGGCGTTGTCCGAGAACAGCAGGGCCGAGGCGTTCATGTCCCGGCGGGTGTTCTTGATCTTCTTCAGCAGGAGTTCGGTCTGCTGGGCAATGCCGGAGTATTGGTCCAGCAGGCCCTTGGCTTTTCCGATTCCTTCCTTGAGCTGCGAGAGCTCGGGGTACTTGTCCGCGTGTTCCTGCCCGGCGATGATTAGGGCGTTGATCTTCTCCACTTCGGCGAGCGCCTCTTTGCGGAAGTCATCCTTCTCGCTCATCACGTAGCCACGCATGGCGTACATGAGGGAGGATACGCGCTGCTGGAGATTGTTGGCCAGGTCAACCTCGGGAAGGTAAATCTGGGCCATCCCCTGGGCATTTCTGGCAACGGATTGCATGCTCAAGATCCCGGTGGCTCCCATGCCGCAGGCCAGGAGCAAGATCAGTCCGAATCCGAGTCCGATTTTCCACCCCAATTTCATGTTTTTCATCATCTCCTCTCTCTCAACGTGAGTATAAGTCTTGAAGTTGATCGTAAAACAACTTCAATTTCAAGTGTATTCATAGATTGATTCACTAGCTGAAAGCCCTTTTCCCGTTGCGCGCCACGGCAATGGGCGAACACTCCGAAAAGCGGAGTCATTGTTCAGGGGTGCCTTGCATCGGGCAAAGGCCTTGATAACAAAGTGACTGCGTGTATTGAGGGAAAAAGAGAAACAGGGAAACTGCTACCAGCCCCCCCCGAGCTGCAACTTTATGAGGGACCGTCAAGGATTGCCGGACCCCTTGGAGTTGTGAAACCGTACCCGGTTGCTATGGGCACGGCTAAATCTGGATTGCTTCCGAACGTTCTCTGAATTCTCAACCGGGATTCGTGTTGTTCCTCTCTTGTTTGTTGATTATAATTCCTTGTAATATCAGTAGATATACTGGATCAATGGTGCTGGAACAACGTTGTTGTGCTGCATCATTACCATGGAATTACCATGCACCATTTTGATTTGAACATCCAGGCAATTGTTTTAAGTGAACTTGGATATAGCTATTGTGCGGTGAAATGATTCAGAAAAAAACCCGTCGTTGGAAGCGGAATCATTCGAAGGTGGGCGCAAGCACACGCATCCGGGCGAGCGCTCTTCTCAGTTCCGGGTCGCACAGGGTCCGCTTTTCCGCCTCGCGCATGGTCGCATATGAGCTGATGGATTCCAGGGCCTGATCGCAATCGCCGGGGTGGGTCATAAGCTCCAGTACACCTTGTGAAATATTATTCTTCTCCATGAGGAAGAATGCCTGGCCAACGGTCTCGACAAACCCGGGCACGCTGATTCGCTCTCCGGTCCAGTGCCGCTCGAAGTGGTCGGCTGTCCACACGCCATGGAAGCGGAGAATATCCCGGTGCCGGTCGTCATAACCTCGCGCCCCTAGTGCCAGGCTTTTAGCCATTTCGCAATACACGGGGAAGATGTCCTCCCTGGCGTGTACATGGTGGTGGCTGTCCACGCGCACCGGACGCAGCCCCAGAGAGAGCATGCGCTCATGCTGGGCCAGCCATTCCGCATGGATCTGACCCGCCAGATCCGGGTGGGGTGTGTGCATGTCCCTGGGGGAGCCGGGAAACATGCCCTTGTCAGTGACCAGCAGGGGAATTTCATTTGCCGGGAGGCAGGGCGCCCCTCGCGTGAGTTGTAGATGCAGGACCATGTCCAGGGCAGGTGGCAGCCCGGCAGCCACGAATCTGGCGATGCGCTCCTGGGCTCCGGGCGCGCAGACCATTACCGAAGTGGAGGAGACAATGCCCTGGCGATGGGCCTGGAGTATGCCCCTGCAGACGCCGTCGGTCAGGCCGAAGTCGTCGGCATTGACCAGCAGGCGCCCCCTGAAGGGCCAGTCACTCGGCGCAGTGCACACAGTATTCACTCTCGGGCAGGGCCAGAAGCCGTGCCTCCGGGATGCGCTCCCCGCATTCCGCGCATTCGCCGAAGTGAGGGTCGCTGTCGATGCGCTTGAGCGCCTGCTCCAGCTTGAGAATGCGCAGGCGGGACTTGGCCAGGGAGGTCTCGTTCACACCCTGGTTTATCATGGTGTCCAGTCGGGAGAGGCGGCCAATGGCCGCGTCCGGTTCCACAGGGGTGTTGTGGCGTTGCATCTCCTCGACGCGTTGGCGCAATTGATCCATCTCGTTTTCAATACGCGAACGCAACGCGGTACGTTCCTTCTCCGTCATTTGCGCTCCTGGTGTTGTTGATACTCGGTACAAGCTTCGAAAAAAATCTATGGTGACCAATGGCGAGGATCGCCATGCAGGGGTCATTGCCCGGAAAAGTATTGATACCCCGCTTCCACGAGGATGACAAAACCAAACAGGCCCGCTGCCAGCAGCAACCCCACTGCCAGGTGGGCGAACTGATTGGGGGGGCGTTCATCACTGACGATTCGCCCGAAAAGGAGGAATCCTCCCGCCTCGCAAAGCAGATGGCCGTTATTCCCCTGGGTGGACAGATACAGGTCGGCCTCCTTGATCCAGGGGCGGAGACCTGCGGTTCTGGCATCCAGGCGTACCTTGGCCCGGAGAAAAGGCTCGCTCACCGATGTGTCCAGGGGGAGGAACTCCACGAAATATCCCTCCCAGTCGTTCTTCGCTGTCCAGACCATGCGGACCTTGCGGTGCTCGGCCAGGGGCAGGATGGCTGCGGAGATCTGGAGCTTGCGCAGCAGCAGGCGGTCCACGAAAATGGACAGGATCGCGAAGATCAGGGCCAGGGGCAGGGAGCGAAAGCAAAAGAACAGCATGAGCTCCCTGGGGCTCATATTGCCGAAGTACTGCACCACCGGAGCGGACAGGAGACATATCACGGTCAGGGTCCAGCAAAGCGCGCGCGCTCCCGCAAGGGAACGCCTGGTTTCCTTTACCCTTTGCTCGATGCTTTTCGCCATGGGATCACCTTTTTGTATCGAATTGGGCGGAAGCGTCACCCGTGTCACCTGTCCGAAAGCTACAGGGTGAAATGCCGGCAGGCAAGATGCAATGTCGATTTGGGGAAACGCAATGTAATATGGCCTGAAATAACGGTTATTACGTGTCTGTTATATTCCGCAAAGGAAAAATTGCCAATGAAGGAAATTCGTCCTTTATTTACTTTTCTCCACAGGTTAACTGGCACTAGCCAGGGTTCCAAGTTTGTGTCACTATGGGAAAGTTTTGAGTCGAAATGGTTACGATAAATCGACAATTTATACTTATAAACAGGTAAATCGAAAGAAACAGGAAAGGGTTTGTACGCCATGGATTGGAAAGAACAGCTCAAGAACCATGTCAACACCCTCGAACGGCTTCGCGAGTACATTGATCCCACCCCTGAAGAGATCGAAGCCATCGAGACCCTCAACACCAAGTGGGGAACCACTCCCCATTACGCGGCGCTCATGGACAGGAGCGACCCGAAGTGCCCTGTGCGTCGCCAGGTCGTGCCCTCCCTCAAGGAGCGCGAGAACAAGTTCGGCATACCCAACTACTTGGTCTGGAAGGAGAA
The DNA here is from genome assembly GCA_963674665.2 of Desulfovibrionaceae bacterium. Lineage (GTDB taxonomy): Bacteria > Desulfobacterota > Desulfovibrionia > Desulfovibrionales > Desulfovibrionaceae. Next base: position 1,180,336 of record CAXXPL010000009.1, read on the forward strand.
CAGGGCCACGGAAGAGGTGCGCCCGGATTCCATTGCCAGGCAGTATCACGACAAGATCGCCTTTACGGTGACGGATATCTGCGCCAACTATTGCCGCCATTGTTTTCGCAAGGAACTGGTGGTGGATCGCGAACTGGAGCTTCGGTTCGACGTGGACGAGGGGCTGGCCTGGATCAGGGAGCATCCGGAGATCCGCGACGTGCTCATCACCGGCGGAGATCCCTTTCTGCTCTCCAATGAGCGTATCGAGTATCTGATCACCAAGATCCGCGAGATTCCCCACGTGGAGATGATCCGCTTCGGCACCCGCACTGTCATCGCGCTGCCCCAGCGCATGGAGCCCGGCCTGCTCAAGGTGCTGGGAGGCCTGCACAAGGTGCCCATCTGGATCAACACCCAGTGCAACCACCCCAAGGAACTGACCCCCGAGACCGCCGAGGCCGTGTACAAGCTCATGGGCTGCGGCATCAACGTGGGCAACCAGGCCGTACTGCTCAGGGGAATCAACGACGACGTGCCGACCTTCAAGGAGCTGCATCTGAAGTTGTTGCAGCATCGCATCCGCCCCTACTACGTGTTCTACTGCGAACCCGCGCCGGGCATCGACCACTTCCGAACTCCGGTGGAAAAGGGCGCGGAACTTATCCGCGACGCCATTCGCGGACATACCACCGGACTCGCCCAGCCCATGTACGTGGTGGCCACCAACGTGGGCAAGATCCCGCTCATGCCGGATTATTACATCAAAGGGCATGACGACATGGAATACACGCTGGAGAACTTCAAGGGGCAGGTGACAAAAATGCCCAATATCCCAGAATGAAATTCGTATCTGCCGTGACTCGGGGACTTGGCGCCTCGGGTCGCGTGTCCATGGCTTTGTGGAGGTATCTCTAAAAACAAGATGGAGGAGGACTCATGAAAAAGCTGCTCATCGTCGCACTGACACTGACAATGCTGTTTTCCCTGGCTTCCCTGGCCCAGGCCAAGAAACTCGTGGTGGGGCACGACACCAACTTCATGCCCTTCGAGTTCAAGGACCCTGACTCCGGCAAATACGTGGGCTTTGACATCGACATGTGGAAACTCATCGCCGACAGCCTGGGACTGGAGTACGAATTGCAGCCCATGGACTTCAACGGCCTGATTCCCGCCCTGCAGTCCGGCAACATCGACGCCGCCATCGCCGGCATGACCATCAAGAGCGAGCGCGAGAAGGTGGTGGACTTCGCCTACCCGTATTATGACGCCGGCCTGATGATCCTGGTCAAGGCCGACAACAACGAGATCAAGAGCCTGGAAGATCTGGCCGGTAAGGTCGTGGCCTCCAAGCAGGGCACCACCAGTGAGGACTTCCTGAAGAGGTTCGGCAAATGCAAGGAAATCCCCGTGTTTCCGAACATCGATGCCGCCTATATGGAGCTGGCCTCTGGCGGCGCCGAGGCCGTTGTCTTCGATTCACCGGCCGTGATGTGGTACACACAGACCGCTGGAAAGGGCAAAGCCAAGGTCGTGGGCCCGCTGTACATGGGGCAGAGCTACGGCATCGCCTTCCCGGCCGGCAGCGAGCTGCGCGAACAGGTGACCATCGAGATCCTGAATCTCATGGAAAACGGCGAGTATGCCAAGATCTACAAGAAGTGGTTTGGCTCCGAGCCCAAATAGAACGCTAACCCAGGGGGTGGGGCCGCAGGCCCCGCCCCTGTTTTTTGTACGGAGCTCCCATGGCTTTTGATTTCGATGCCAGCGTGATGCTGGATTCTGTCCCTATTCTGCTTACCGGTGTAAAGCTCACCATCATCATCACAGTCATTGGCCTGCTGTTCGGTTTCATGTTCGGCGCACTGGCCGGTCTTATGAAGATCTCCCGCTCCACCCTGGTGCGAAGGTGCGCCGGGCTCTATGTCGAGTCCATCCGGGGCACGCCCCTCATGGTTCAGGTGATGTTCCTGTATTTCGGCCTGCCCATGGCGTTGGGATTGCGCATCCCCCCTCTCACCGCGGGTGTCATCACCATCGCTCTCAATTCGGGCGCCTACATCGCGGAGATCGTGCGCGGCGCTGTCCAGTCCATCAACCCCGGGCAGATGGAGGCCGCGCGTTCCATCGGGCTGACCCGGTTCCAGGCCATGCACTACGTGATCTGGCCCCAGGCCTTCAAGCGCATGATCCCCCCCCTGGGCAACCAGTTCATCATCAGCCTCAAGGATACCTCCCTGTTGGTGGTCATCGGCGTGGGCGAGTTGACCCGCACGGGCCAGGAAATCATCTCAGTGAATTTCCGCGCCTTCGAGGTCTGGCTCACCGTCGCCATCATGTACCTCATCCTGACCATGACCATCGCCAGAGTACTCAACTACGTCGAAGTGAAAGTCTTTCACGTCGGCCGAAGGTAAATCGGGGAGCCCGCCATGCCGATGATAGAAATCAAGAATCTGCACAAATATTTTGGCAGCCTGGAAGTTCTCAAGGGCATCGATCTGAGCATCGAGCAGGGGGAGGTCGTTGTCATTGTCGGAGCCTCGGGTTCCGGCAAGAGCACGCTTTTGCGCTGCATCAACAAGCTGGAGGAGCTTACCAGCGGCGAAATTGTCGTTGACGGCTACAGCCTTACGGACAAATCCACGGACATCAACATGATCCGCACTGAAGCCGGGATGGTTTTCCAGCAGTTCAACCTGTTTCCGAACATGAACGTGCTGCGCAACGTGATCCTCGGCCCCCTGAAGGTGCGTAAGATGAAACGCGCGGATGCCGACAAGCTGGGCCAGGAGCTGCTGGAAAAGGTCGGCCTGGCCGACAAGGCCACGGCCTATCCGGACCAGCTCTCCGGGGGGCAGAAGCAGCGCGTGGCCATTGCCCGCTCCCTGGCCCTGCGCCCCAAGGTCATGCTCTTTGACGAACCCACCAGCGCCCTGGATCCGGAGCTCGTTGGAGAGGTGCTGGAGGTCATGAAGAAGCTGGCCAGGGAAGGCATGACCATGGTGGTGGTGACCCATGAAATGGGCTTTGCCCGCGAGGTGGCTGACAGGGTCATCTTCGTGGATGATGGCAAGATCCTGGAGCAGGGGCCCCCCAAGGAATTCTTCAGCAATCCCAAGTTCGAGCGCACCAGGACCTTCCTGGGCAAGGTGCAGAATCCCAACGCCTGCTGAGAACGGATTGCTGAAAGACAATTGAGATTGTTATTCGGGGGGAACCCTTTTCATGGAAAGGGTTCCCCCCGGCCCTCCTGCCCGAAGACTTCCAATGGATATGGGACAGCTTTTTCTGGCGCACAGGACGTGCGCTCCGAGGGCTACAGGCGGGCGCGCCATGCTGTTATGGGGCGTAGGCGACACATGGCATAAAAATGTCCGGGGAAGAATGCTTCTCCCCCGGATCCCCCACTAGCCTATCCCTCTTATTGGAATAGCTCCTCGAATTACTCCAGGGTGCAGGTCCCGTCCGCATGGATGGTCACCTGGCTGTAGTCGGTGAAGTCCAACCCGCTGAATTCGACCTGCTGCCCGTCGTCATCGATGACAGCCATGTCCCAGTTGCCGGTATCGCCACTGAGGTTGATCTTCAGACCTTCACCGGGTTTGAGAACTCCGCCCTGAACGGACTCGAGCATATCCTCACCCCACTGCTCGGACTCGCCGGGAGACACCGCGAGTCCGTGGAAGGTGAAGCCGGTGCCGTTGAATACGGTGATTTGCTTGGCGAATCCGGCGTGGGATACTGCCGCGGACAACAACAGGGCTGCGATCATGCAAAGAAGTTTGGTTTTCATGGTAGTCTTCTCCTGAAAGAAATTTAGAGTGAAAGAAATAGCCTCAAAATAGTAGCTACTTGAGTCCTGAAAGGATCGGTAGCGAACTTGTCGGTGTCACTCGCTGACGGTCATGTGACGCGGTGCAACAACAAGAGTATTCCTCTGAGCATGGCGGAAACGGGAAACCACTCCCAGGATTTGATCCCGAGGTGGAGTTTCCTGCGGAATGCGCTCCGGAAGGGCGGCGCCGGAAACCCGATGGAAGTCGGCATGCTGATGACCAAAGTCGTTACTCCACCGCTTGCGGTCGGTTCCAAAAGGTTTTCTCCTTGCGTTTGATTGGATTTGTTGACCGGAGCCAAGGGAAAGGAGGTACGGCCGGTTTGGAAAATTGACAATCGATCGAATGTGTGAAAATGGGTTTTCTCCGTTCATCCAAATGGTTGAATGCAGAAAAAGCTAGCGCAATCAGGGTGTTGTTGGCGCTTCCGAGGTTGCTCCCGATCTCATCCGAATCGAACCGCTCCATGAGCAGGGGGCCTTGCCCCCTAAAAGGGCTATCGCGCAAGCACTTCAAGGGATTCCGAGGGAATCTCGCAAACATGATTCCAATCGCGCAATCCATCCCTGAAGGGGCTGTGCATATGTATTTAAGCGGGTTTTGATGGACTGGTCAGTGGATAGAAGAAGAGCCAGCGTATTGCTGTTCGCCGTCGCGGTGGTGTGCGTGGTTCTTACCGCCCTATGGGGCGGATCGCCCGCGGGCAACAGGTCCCTGGAGCCTGAAAAGGCGGCCGCCTACATCGGGAGCACCCCGGGACTGTTCATCGTGGACCTGCGAACACAGCGCGAATACTCCCTGGCCCACATCGCCGGGGCGGTGAACATCCCCATCCAGGAGTTCTACCAGAGGATGGGGGAGATCCCTCCGGGGAGGCCTGTCCTGCTGTATTGCGGCTTCGGCGTCCGTTCCGCGTATGCCTCGAAGGTTCTGAAAAAGGAGCGCAAGGGTCTGGGGAAGGTGAAGTACATCAAGGGCCGCCCCGTCTTTCCCTGATTTGTGGCGGCAGCGCCCCTGTCGTGGCCGCCAGCCCTGCAATCAGGGCTGGCAGCTGAAGAACCGGGAGATCAGCGCCGTGCGGTTGGGGCATTCGGCCTTGCGAAGGATGTTGTGCACATGGGAGCGGATTGTGTGCTCGGAAATGTGCAGCACCGCGCCCATGTCCGAGATGCTCAAACCCGTCAGGATCAATTCGAAGACCTCGGCTTCCCGGGGCGACAGTCCGTGTTTTTCTGAAAAGGACGCGCGCTGCTCGCAGTCGTCCCGAATGTCGGCGTCATCCTCGTTCAGCGTCCCTTTGAACACGCAGTTGCGTTCCGTGCTCTCGTCATACCCCACCATGGCCATGGCATAGTGAATCTTGGAAGAGAGATAGCTGAAGGTGCAGCACAGGAACAGTGACGTGAGCATGAAGGCCACCGGACCCGGGTGCCTGATCTCGAAGAAGAGCAGAACCGCCATGTAGCAGCCGTGTTGGATGATGTACGGAAAGGAGTAGCATATTTTCGGCATGTTCGGGATTTTGGCGTATCTGGAGAGCGCCAGGGTCATGAAGAGAAACGCGCCGTGCCGCCCTATGATGTCCAGGCTGAAGATCACCCAGTACATGTAGCTGTCCTGCGTGAAGATCAGCAGGGAGGGGGAGGCGAAGCAGAATGCCAGGCAGGAAAGGAAGAATTTGATTCCCAGGCCCTTTTGATCGAGGATCATCCCAAGGAAGGGGTAGGTGATCCAGATATACAGGCTCACGGAGTTCGGGATGGGGTTGGACAGGCTGTCGTAGCGGAAGAATATGGCGTCGAGCAGAGAATCGAGAATGAAGAAGATGACTCCCACAAGGATCATATACAGCAGGGTGTTCCGTAGAAGAGGGGTGAAATGTCGTACCTGGTCCTCGCGGTCATTGTGGCGGGCGGGGGTCTTAAAGAACAGGGTGAGAGCGGCCGAGGCCCCCATGGTGAATGACATGAACGCGAGCCAGTGGTTGATGTCCAGCGAGTCCACGGTGGCCAGGACGAGCAGACGGAAGAGCAGCCATACCAGCTCCGCGGCCGCCAGTATCAGCCCGAGATACAAGCCCTGACGTTTTCTCGCCGTGGTGTTGAAATAGTGGTTCAGCAGGATGATGAGAGGCGTGCCTGAGCAGAACGCGGCCAGTTTTCCCTGCAACAAGGTGTGTGGGGCGTTTCCCTCGTTGATCCAACAGACAGCGCCCAGAATCCCGAGGCCGAGGATGGTCACGGCGTATGCCCGGATGAAGAGGGTGTCACCGTTTCTTTTTGCCGTCGCGCGGATCGCCATGTCGAAGCAAAGCGACGATACCAGTATGCCGAGCAGGTTGTAGGGGATAATCGCCAGATAGGGGATGTCGATGCCGAGATAGGCGCGCCCCGAGGAGAGACAGGCGTACTCGAGTGAAAAAAAGGCGATCAGCGCTATTCTGCAAAAAAACGAAGAGAAATTTGAAGGCATAAAAAGCTCAGGAATGTTTGATGGGTCGGCGTGGTGACATATTCAAGATGGGTGGGCCGTTGCGGCTCACGTGAGAAATGGGCTCCGGATGACGGATCCCGCTTCGGTGCGGTCCTATTCCATCTCGGAAAACGCCAACTTCAGCCCCAAGCCGATGAACAGGGATCCGGCCACGGCCTTGCACCATGCCCCCACACGGTCGGTGGTGCGGGTTTTTCTCTGCATGGCAGAGGTCAGGCGGGCGGTGCTCCAGGCCACGAGCAGGTTCCACAGGGTGCCGTTCCAGGAAAAGATCACGCCAAGGATCAGCAGGGCCAGGGCCGGGTACGGTGACTCGTGACTCACGAACTGCGGCAGAAAGGCCAGGAAGAACAGGGCAACCTTGGGGTTCAGGGCGTTGGTCAGGAAGCCCTGGCGGAAGATCACACCCAGGGACACGGCGGCGGGTGTTCCTTTGGCAGCCAGTTTGGCTGCCTGGGCGGGCTTGTGCCGGGCGGAGAGGATCATGGTCACACCCACGTAGAACATGTAGGCCGCGCCCACCAGTTTGATCACGGTGAAGGCCGTGGCCGAGGTGGCCAATATGGCGGACAGTCCCAGCGCCGCGCAGAATATGTGTACGAAACACCCCGCCCCTACGCCGAGGGCGGCCATGGCGCCACCTTTCCATCCGCTGGTGGCGCTCCGGCTGACAATGTAGGCGAAATCCTGGCCCGGGGTGATATTCAGCAGCAGGCCGGAAACTATGAACAGTGGCAGATCATGAATTCCGAACATGAGAAGTCTCTTTGAACGCAATTTATATTAAGGTGTTGGGAAAGGTGAGCGTGAGGGGAAGAACCTTTTCATCAAGGATTTTTCCCTCGCATAATCCTTTCCTTTCTTTATCTACCTAGCCACATACTCCGCCACAGCCAGGACCGTGTTCACGTAGCGGCTGCTGCGGTTGTAGCGCATGAGCACCTTGCGTTGCCTCTCCGGGTTGCTCATGTCGCCTTGCCAGCCGATGGCGCGCAGGAAATTGCCGAAGCTGGCCACCGCGTCCTCCAGCAGGAACAGGTCCACCCGACCGTCATTGTTGCCGTCCACGCCGTAGGCCACGGCGTTGCTGGGCATGAACTGCCCCAGTCCGATGGCGCCGTACACCGAGCCCGGGATGGACAGCGGGGGGTGGTTCCCGTTCCGGGCGTACTTGAGCAGGGCGGTGAGCTCGGCAAAAGCCCAATCCCCGCGTTTGTTGGCCACGTCGGACAGCCAGGTGCGCTCCTCGGGTCCGAGGGGGATGCCCGTCAGGTAGGGGGCGATGACATCGAAGTCCTTGGAAAGGGCCATGCTGGCCAGGGTGACCACCGCCTTGCGTCCTCCGAGAAACTCCCCGAGCCGGGTCTCCACGGTGAAGATGCCCACTGCCAGGGCAGGGGGCACGTCATAGGCCCGCTCCATTCGTTGCAGCAGGGGGAGGTTTTGCAGGTAGAACTCCTTGCTGGCCTTGAGCTGCTTGTCAGTGAGCAGGTTCTTGTACACCGGGGGCGCGGCGGGCTTGCCCGTGTCCGGAGCTGTCGGAACGGCCGGAGGCCGAATCCTTTGCGCGGGAGGCAGGGCCAGCTCGGCCTGGATGGAAACGAGAACCGCATTTTCGGGCTCCCCGTCCTGGGGCAGGTTGTGGAGCTTCTGGAACAGGCTGATGGCGTCGCGGGTGCGCCCCCCGGCCAGTCCGTCCACAGGCCCGGGAGCGTATCCCAGGTCCGTAAGCGCCTGCTGGATGGCGCGGGTGCGCTCTCTGTTGAAATGCAGCTTGTAGAGCTCTTCAAGCTTCATGCGCATGGGCGAGGGGTCGAAGCGCATCTCAGGGTTGGAAAAAATCTCCACCAGCCATTGCCTGGAAAAGCCCTGCCGCTCCAGACGCAGGATCAAGGGTTGCCATGATTGGACCTGTGCGGGCAAAGGCTGTGGCTTCGGTGGTTGCGGCACGGGCTGCGGCAAAGGCTGCTTGCCGGCGCAGGAGGCCAGCAGTGCCACGAACAAGGCAGCAAGGATCGCGCGCTTGATGTTCATCTGTTGCACTCCTGGGTTTGCTCGCGTTTCTTGTCCACAAAGTATGCTACCACCGCCAGGACCAGGGCGAAAGAGCTGAACAGGGCCACCACGTAAAAGGTGTTGGAAAAGGCGGCGAGCAAGGCTTCCGGGGGCGCCTGGGAGAAATCCGTGCGCGCGGGGATGTGGGCCTGGACCGCGACAATGGCGGTGAAAAGGGCTCCTTGCAGGGGAATGCCGGTGGTCTGGCCGATGGTGCGCGAGTAGTTCATCAACCCGGAGACCACGCCGAGCCGGTTTAGAGGCGCCTGGCTCATGATGGCGCTGTTGTTGGGCGCCTGGAACAACCCGACGCCGAGGCCCAGGGGCAGGGCGCGCCAGAGGTATCCCAGCCAGGAAGTGTCGATCTGGATGGTGCTGAGCATCAAGGCCCCGGCAATGGTGACAATGAGCCCGAAGATGCTGACCACCCGCGCCCCACAGCGGTCGGCAAGGCGGCCGGAAAAGGGCGCCACGCAGCCCATGCTCAGGGGAATGACGATCATGAGCAGACCTATCTCTTCGGATTCGTACCCCTGCACTAGCTTGAAGAAAAAGGGCATGATGTAGACATATCCCAGCCCCACGAAGACCAGGAAGCCCATGCACAGATTCAGGCTCAGGAGCATGTTTTTGAACATGGAGAGGTCCAGCATGGGGTGCGCCCCGACCTTCTGCACATAGAGGAACATGGCCAGGGAAACGAAGGCCACTGCCAGAAGTGTCAGGGACAGGGGCTGACCGAAGCCCTCCTGCTGGCCATGCGTCATGGCCAGGGCGTAACTGCCAAGGGACACGAAGATGATGACGGCGCCCAGGTAGTCGAACCGCTCCCGGGCGCTGGGCCTGTAGAGCAGGGGAACCTTCCTGGACACGATCAAGAAGGCCAGCAGTCCGATGGGCACGTTGATGAGGAAGATGGAGCGCCAGCCCACAAGACCGATGAGAATGCCTCCAAGAGACGGGCCGGCGGAGAGGCCCAGGGCCACGGTGCCCCCCACCCAGCCCATTGCCCGGCCCAGCTCCTTTTTGGGAACGATCTCCGCGATTATGGCGGCGCCCAGAGCCTGGGTCATGACGGCGCCGACACCCTGAAAGGCGCGGAAGCCAATGAGCCAGTGGATGCCCGGAGATAGGCCGCAGAGCAGGGAAGCGATGGTGAAGAGGGTGAGGCCGAACAGGAACAGCCTTTTCTTGCCCACCATGTCCCCCAGCCTGGACACCGATAGCATGAGGCTGGTGACCACGAGCATGTAGCTGACGATGACCCACTGCACGGTGGCGAAATCCGTGTGCATCCGCTCCACCATGGTGGGCAGGGCCACGTTGACGATGCTCACGTCCAGCGTGGCCATAAGGATAGTCAGGTTGACTCCCAGAAGGGCCAACCCTTGTTTTACAGGTTTTTCCTGATCCATCGACGAGTCCTTGTTCCGCCGCGCACCCCGGGAAAGGGGCGCAACGAGGGTGGAGTGTGCGGGCAGGGGAACCCGACCGCGCGCTCCCTGCTACATACTATGAATATGAAAATGATCAATCGACATGGATAAAGGTCTGCCCCGACCTTTTGCCGATCAGTTGAACGGTGTCTCCCTGCCCTGGCTCAGGCCGTACCCCTTGAGCAGTCCGAAGCAGCCCATGAGCATCATGTCGCCGCCAGGGGCCGGGAATGCCGCGTCGCTGCCCTTGAGCAGCCCGCGCTTGGGGCCGAGCACGAAGAGGGGCGAGAAATCGGCTTCCTTGGGCAGGTCCAGGGTCATGCAACCGTGCCCCCAGGTATCCAGTACCTCCTGATTGTTCAGGTCTCCGGTGCGGAATCTAGCCAGATCGCCCAGGAGCTGCTCCCTGTCGCGCAGGCCCGAGTGATGTTCATACACACCGAAGATCCGCCCCTTGTGGAGAAGGAAGGAGATGATGTGGCTGTTGCCGAGGTTCACGACTGTGGCGCCGATATCGGCCTGGGTCTGGAGAACTTCCTGGTCGCAGAGCGCGCCCAGTACTGCGGCGGCGCCGGTGTCCGCCACCAGCGCACTGCCCGCGGCGCGCTGCAGGGCAAGCAGCCTGGTCAAGGGAGCTGGGGGCGTGTCGAACAACAGGCACGCGGGATCGCCGTGATTCCTGGTAAGGAAATCGTTCCAGAGATCGAACCGGCCGATGCGGTTGCTCCCCTCGGGGTGGTAGCCGTGATCCTGCGCGGCGGCCAGTATCAGGTCCGGCGTTCTCTCACCCAGCCCGGCGGCGGCGAGCAGAGCGTTCCAGTAAGCCGGGGAGTAGTCGCAACAGTGCACAGGGATATGGCCGGAGGGGCAACGTTCGGTGATGCTCACACCCATGGAGTGAACGCGCTCGGGGTTGTCACCCAGGGCCAGGGACGCTTCGGGTGATGAGGCGGCGGCCAGGCCCGCCGCGATGTGGGCCTTGAGCGCTCCCCAGAATCCACCACCCATGTTTTCTCCGTGCAGGTATACGGGAAGGCCGGCCGAGGTCGCCTCCCTGATGCGCTTGGCAACCAGGCGTGCGGGAGAGGGGAGAACGAACTTGGGACAGTTCTCGATCTCGAGCCCCGGCTGGTAGAGGAGGACGTCCTGGGTGCCGCTGCCGATATCCAGGCAGAGGATGTGACGTGTCATGATTGTCTCTTCGGTGTGCGTTTGTTGTTGTTTTGGGGAGCGGGCAGAATAGCCAAGACGCCTTCCGGACGCCAGACATAATTTGCTGACAAGGGTGCAGGTATTTCACTTCGGGAGGCCAAGGTGTATGTCGAACCAGGGCTCCAATCCATAGCGTGTGGCGGGGCTCCCGGCTGCAGGAGTGTTGGTGTGCGGTTGTAAACGGTTATACGCGCGTTTCATGCATTCGGGATGTGGAAACATGTTTGGACCTCCGGACTGGTATGTCCTAAAAGATGCAACTGTTTTCAATGTTTGCATTGTTCTGAAAAAATGGATAGGGGAGTTGTGAACGCAGTTGATGGCGATGAAGTGGCTTATTAATGGGGAGCGGCCATGGCGGAAGTGGATATTCTGATTGTCGACGATGAACTTGTCGTTGCCATGGACATTCAGCATACCCTTTCGCGCCTGGGCTACAATGTCGTTGGCACCGTCTCCACAGGCGAGGAGGCCGTGGAACAGGTCGGCAGGATGCAACCCGACGTGGTGCTCATGGACATCTGGCTCAGGGGTACCATGGACGGGGTTCAGGCGGCTGCGGAGATCCGCAAGCGACACAGCGTTCCGGTCATCTTTCTCACCTCCTTTTCCGACGATGAGACCCTGCAGCGGGCAAAGACCTCGGAGGCCTTCGGGTATCTGATCAAGCCCCTGGAAGAGAGGGCTCTGCACTCCACCATAGAGATAGCGCTGTACAAGCACCGGCTGGAAAAGTCGCTGCTCGAGGCCAAACTCTCGGCCGAGCGGGACAGCCTGATCAAAAGCATGTTCCTGGCCAACATGAGCCATGAGATCCGCACCCCCATGAACGGCATCATCGGCATGGCCGAACTGGCCCTCGAACATCCGGTGGATGAGGAACTGCGCGACTACCTCGAGACCATCAAGCATTCGGCGGATAATCTGCTGGAGCTGATAAACGACATACTGGACCTCTCCAAGATCGAAGCCAAGAAGCTGTCTTTGCGGAACAGGGAGTTCGAACTTTCCCAGGTCCTGGAGAAGGTGATCAAGACCCACACGCCCCAGGCCAGGCGCAAGGGACTCAAGCTCAACTACTATGTCGGGCATGGTGTTCCCGAACTCCTGCAGGGAGATGCGCTCCGTCTGGGACAGGTCTGCGGCAACCTGGTGGGCAATGCCGTCAAATTCACGGAGCGTGGCGAGGTGGAACTGGAGGTCAACCTGGTGACCGTCCCGGCTTCTCTGGCCCATTTCTCCTCTCTGGCGGACATGCGCTCGGACAACGTCGGCCCTGTGAAACTTCTCTTTTCAGTACGCGACTCAGGTATGGGCATTCCCGAAGGCAAGCACGGCCTTATATTCGAGACTTTTCGCCAGGCGGACACCCTGGATTCCCCCCACCGTGAGGGCACAGGCCTCGGGCTCGCCATATGCAAGGAGCTCGTGGAGATGATGAGCGGCACCATCTGGCTGAGAAGCCGGGAGGGGCAGGGCAGTACGTTCTACTTCACCGCGGGGTTCCAGTACGCGCAACCTGAAACCGCGAAAGCACCCCAGGCCATTCCCCTGGACGCCACCGCCGAGTTCATCGGCAAGGCGCTACGGGTGCTGGTGGTGGACGACAACCAGGTGTCCCGAAAGCTGGCCTCCCGGTTGATGGAACGCAAGGGGCACAAGGTGGCCACCGTGGAGAACGGTGCCGCGGCCATAAGCCTGCTTGACGCCGAACCCTTCGACCTCGTGCTCATGGATATCCAGATGCCGGTGATGAACGGCCTGGAAGCCACCAGACGCATCCGCCAGGGGGAGTGCAGGAGCACACCGGCCGCGGTTCCCATCATCGCGGTCACCGCCCATGCCTTGAAAGGGGACCGTGAACGGTTCATCGCCGCGGGAATGGATGAGTATCTCGCCAAGCCGCTGAATGCCAAGACTTTTTTTCAAACTCTCCTCTCCGTGGTGGGGGCGGGCAGGGCTCTGGAAAAAGCCCTGTCCCATCCCAAGGAATCCAAGGCCTTGCTTCTGGACGAAGTTGGAGCTCTGGCCCGCATCAATAACGACATTGAACTGCTCTATGACCTTTGGCGGGCATTTTTCGAGGAGAGGGGAGAAAAGATAAGGGCGGTAAGGGATGCCCGGCGAAGTCTGGATCCGGGGCTCTGCGCAAAAACCGCGCATGTGCTCGCCGGAGAGGCCGCCGGGATCGGTGCCTCGGCCTTGAAAGAGGCCGCCGTGACCCTGGAGACCAACCTCCTTCAAGGCGCTCCCATCGACCCCATGCTTCTGGACGTATTGGAAAACACCCTGACGAGCACTATCGATGCCCTTGAAGAACGCCTGATCCAAGTGTGATCCGAGTCGAGGATTTTCATTTTGGTTCGCACCTTACATTTTTTACGTAAATTTTTCAACGTGTTCCTACTTTTTTTAGGGAACACGTGTAATATCCACGTTCAAATGAGTTGTTGTCCACGGGGTTCGCGTCCATGAACTTCGAGGATACCCTGTTGCAGGTACTGTTCATATTTCAACCACAGTTAACCAAAGCTATGATTCAGGGGTTTATGGAGGATTCATGAGCCGTAACTACATCTTTTCGATTATTGTTTTCGCCTTGCTGTTGCTCTCTCTTCCCAACATGGTCCTTGCCGGCTGGGTGAAGGCCTGCAATGGACAGATTCCCAGAGGCGCGCATCCCGAAGGCTATGAAGCCTCTGGTGAGCCTCTCTGGATCGCCCGCGTCAACATCATTCACCAAGGGCGCTCCGTAGGCACGCATATCGGCAAGATGCGCCCCGGCTTTGGTGGTGGAAACATCCCCTGGGGGGGGAGGGAAATTTTCGCCAAATGTTACGACGTCTGGGTCGGCCCTGCACACTGGGTTCCGGCCGAGTACGGAAACATCCCTCGTTGCGCTCTGCCTTCCGGCGAGGAAACGGATGGGACCTATCTGTTCGTCGCCCGCGCACGTTTCAAGGGTGGAGTGCATATTGGCAAGGTTCGCCCTGAATTCGGTGGAGCGAACATCGGCTACGGTGGAAAGGAATACACCGTTCCCCGCTATGAGGTAATGTGCCGCTAGCTTGCCCGTTGCCTTTGCCGCCAGCGGTTGCCTACCCGGAACGAAGCGGCAACTACTGCTGGAGGCGTCAGTTCTTGTCGGATGTGAATGTGACTCGATACGTTGAGCATCCCGGCCTTTGACAGGTTGTGATGCTCTTTTTATTTGATTGAAATTCCGGATCCGTTGCCCTGAATCGGGTAGGAGGGGGGCTCGCGCCCCCCGTTCTCCCACACCACCGGGCATACGGTTCCGTACCACGGCGGTTCCTGCCTGCTTGGCGTCATTTCTCTGAATGCCTGTCGGACTATAAGCACCCAGCCCTGCCTCACGGATTCCGTCCGTTACTTCCGGCTTTAAGGCCCCTTACGGGCATCTGCTCGATTCAAACAGAAGACAGTGTCCATGCCTCGCCTTGGCAGGTTTGGCCCTTCGTCGAGTGGTTAGGTCGACTACTATGGCCTCGGCTGACTTCTGTCTTCCCATCCCGGCGCGTTACCGTGCCGATAGCACAGGGCAGGCGAACAGGCTTCCCCGGGTAATGCGCGCGACCTTCCCGCTTATACCCGCCGCATATACGTCCATGCTTTCCGTACAAGTATCGGGCTTTGAAGATAGTGGCCTCCTCACCCGGCATGACCGACTCGTAGGCGATTTCTGTTCGTCGGATCAGCATTTTGCCCGCGGCTTCCTTCAGATTCCATCTCGCGATGGACACCCTTGCCGTCCGGCTAGCAGTTCCCCTTGTCGGGCCTGCGGAGGACTTTCACCTCCAAGTCACCAGGCAGGCACCACACCTGCCCGGATGGCGCTCACGCACCACGCGCCCTGCCGGGCGCACCAAAGGAAAAACCCGGCTCCAAGGATGGAGCCGGGTTTTTACCATCCAACTGTCGGGATGGGTAGGCCGTCTAAGCCGGAAGGTTGGGGGGGGGGGAAACCTTCCGGTCTTAGACGATCAAACCTCAGGATGACCGCCTCAGATCATCCTTCCATATGGCAACGGGGTAGCGGGGGGGGGGGGGATGCTACGGCCCGAAGGGGCTTGGGCCGACCCCGTATACCAACAATGAAGAACTCTGGCAGGGAAGGCCCTGTCAAAGCATTTACACTATAGCAAACCGCGTGCCGAACCTTCCGCAATCTGAGAAAAATATGAATGTCCATATATTACAGAAAGTTGAGATTCGAGATTAGCCGCGGATGTATAGATGATTGTCATGGTAATTGGACAATGGTGCGAATACGAGCGTGCGTTAGCGCACTATGAGCGGTATCGCTCAATATAGGCTCTGAACAACACAAAGAACCCTGAACCGAAAGCTCGAAGTCCGGTGGCATTCCACGTTCACATCGGCAGAACAGGGAACAATGGGCGGAAAAAGAGAAAGGGGGAACCCGTTGTTCAACGGTTTCCCCCTGGGAATCAATGACTGAAGAAGAAAAATCACTCGTCCAGTTTCTGCAGGCGGCGGTGCAACGCGTACCGGGACAAACCCAGATAGCGAGCCGCGCGGCTCTTGTTGCCCGAGAACTTCTCAAGCGCCTTTTGGATGATCCGATTGTTCAAATCCTCCAGGTCCAGGCTCTCTTCCGGCAGATTCAGGGTGGAAAGGCTGCATGGCGGGCATGGGGGTGCCGGGGTTGGAGGTAGGCACCTCACAGTGATGCATGAAGGCGACGTGCTCCGGGAGCAGAAGCTCGTGGTCCGTGGTGAGAACCGCGCGCTCGATGACGTTTTCCAGCTCCCGTACGTTTCCCGGCCAGGAGTAGCTCTCGAACATGCGCAAGGTGTCCGGATGCATCTCCCTGAAACGGCGTTTTTTGCGCTCAGCCTCGCGTTGCAGGAAATGGGTTGCCAGGGCCACTATATCTTCCGGACGTTCTCTCAGGGGGGGAATGCGCAAATGCCCCACTTTGAGACGGTGGAACAGGTCACGGCGGAACTTGCCGCTCTCCACGAGCTGGTCCAGGTTCCGGTTGGCGGCACAGATCACTCTTGCATGGAATTCCCGCAGCTTGACGCCACCGACGCGGTAGAAGGTACGCTCCTCAAGCACTCTTAGAAGTTTGGGCTGCAGGTGGAGGGGCATCTCCGCGACCTCGTCGAGGAAAATGGTGCCGGATCCAGCAAGCTCCATCTTGCCGGGCTGCCCATTGCGGGTGCTGCCCGTATAGGCCCCGGCTTCGTGCCCGAACAATTCGCTCTCAAACAATTGCTCGGGAATGGCCGCGCAGTTGATAGGGATGAGTTCGGTATCCGCCCCTGTGGAGCCGTAGTGGATGAACCGCGCCAGGACTTCCTTGCCCACACCGGTCTCACCCTCGATGAGCACGGGAACGCTGGGGTCGTCGTGGTAGTAGGAAGCCTCCCGGATCAGGTTCTCCATGGCGTTGGATTCCGTAATCATGGGGCCGGAGCCGGAAACCTGCTGCAGGTTGCGCCGGGTGCGCTCCAGATCCTTTTGCAGCTTTTCCGTGGCTTCCTGAATCTTCCGTTCAAAGCTGAGCTTGAATTCGCGGTTTTCGAACAGCAGCGCCTGGTGCTCAGCGCATCTGTCCACCACGGCGGACAGTTCGCGCGCGTTTATGGGCTTGTTCAGGTAGTCGTATGCTCCGTTGCGCAGGGCCTCGATGGCGGTCTCCATGTCACCGTGGCCGGTAATGATGACCACGTCCGCCAGGTTGGTATAGGTGGAGGCCTTGATCCGTGCCAAAAGCTCGATACCGTCCATGCCGGGCATGCGAATGTCCGTTATGACCATGGGGAAGAAATCGCGTTGCGTCAGGTCCAGCGCCTTGGCGGAGTTGGTCACGGGGACGGGCTCATGTCCCAGGTCTGTGAGTACTACCGCGAGACTTTGCAGACTGTGATTGTCGTCATCTACTAATAATATACGCATCGCACTATTCTTCTGAATTCGTCACGTGTTGTCAACATGTCCGCGCGAAATGCAGGAATGACACGCAGGGAAGGGCGTCCCAATACTTTGGATGGGCAAATATGAAATCCCGAGATGCGTAAATATAAATGAATATTATATATATTAATTGCAAAAAATACAATAATATTGTCGCAATATAGCATATGTATTGAAAAATTTATAAATAACATATTATGCGCAGTCAAACGGATGTGATTATGTGAAAAACGCTTGATTGACGGTTGAGAATACGATTCCACAGGGCGAAGGCGAAAGGTGAATCCGAGGCTGAATTGTTTAAGGAACGTGGCTATTGCCTTTGCCCCGCAACATGGAAATGATCAACAAAACGGCTAGCAGAGGGGAGAACCTTTCTTCAGAGAGGTTTCCCCCCGGCAACTCTTGCGGAGCTAAGGCAATAACCATACTTGGGAAAGCGTGAAGTGTCAGTAATTGTATAAAAATGGCACGGTTTATGTATATAAGCTGAAAACCCGGAACACGATTGGGAAGTGTTATCCCACATCAGGAGGTATGTTGTGGAAATTTCAGGATTTTCAGGTTATACACCGGCCATGGACATTTCTCTGACAGAGAAGCAGAAAGAGCGGATGGAGGAAATCCTTTCCGAGTACGATGCAGAGAATATGACCAAAGAGGACATGGAGAGCCTGAAGCAGGACATGGAAGACGCCGGAATTCCACGTTGCAGGGAAAGAACCATGTTGCTCAGGTCTTCGGGATTCGGCTCTTTGGAACGGCAGGAAGGCAAGGAGCAGACCAGTCTGCTCGGCCGCATGCAGTCGCAGAAAGGGGAGATATGGGACATGTATCAACAGTTCCAGAACGGCGACATCACCGAGGAAGAGTTCAAGGCCATGATCCAGAGCCAGATCCAGTCCGGCTCCCTGATCAATCTGATATCCTGATATAGGGCGGTTACGACGGCCAGACGCGCACAGCTGTCAGGGCAAACATGCACATGCCAAGACCGAATTTCAGGGACAGGCCGAAAAATTTGCCCCAAAAGGCGCCCCATGCGGCATGACGGGCCTCGGATGCATTGCGCCCGTGCCCCACTTCCATGAGCCAGCAGCCCGCAAAGGCCCCGCCGAGGGCGCCGAACAGGGCACCGAGGCCGAACAGGAACGGAGCTCCCAGGATGGCTCCGGCAATGGCGCCGATCAGCCCGCCGATGTTGCCGCGCCGGGAACTGCCAAAGCGTTTCGCACCATAGGCCTGGGCCATTAGCTCCAGGATTTCGCCGGCCAGGGCGATGCCCAGCAGCACGAGAATGAAGCTCCAGGTGAGGCCGCTGGGAAAGATCAGTTTCCAGCAGATGACCAGGGCCGCCACGCCCCAGTTGGCCGGAAGGCTGAAGATGTGCAGCAGCAGTACCGCCAATAGCAACAGTAGAAATAATATGGCCAAAACAGTCATGTATGTGCTCCGTGGGGTATCCCGGGTTTACGCGCTTCCGGTTGCCTGACTGGATACCGGCGCATTTCATTCGCGAAACCGACAGTGAAAAGGCAACCCACTGATATTTTGATAATAGTATGGGGATAAGGAGTACCTATACTGAAAGGCTCCTCCCCCGCACAAAATTTCTATCCCTGCTTTTCCCTGTTGTCCTGAACGCGCACGGCCTTGCCTTCGCTCTTTGGCAGGGAGTTGTGCTGCACAAGTTCCACACGGGGCGTCACAAGGATTTCATCACGCAACCTCGAGGTGATGCGTTTCTGTATTCCGGACAGTGAGCGCATATCTTCCACGAAAAAGTCGTCCTTGATCTCCACCATGACCTTGATTTGATCCATATAATCGTCGCGTTCGAGCACGATGAGGTAGTTCTGCCCCACTTCGGGAATGGACATGAGCGCCTGCTCGATCTGCATGGGGTAGATGTTCACGCCCTTGATGATGATCATGTCGTCGGCGCGTCCAGCGATGCGGTCGATGCGGCGATGCAGGCGACCGCACGGGCATTCGCCCGGAATGATCCTGGTGAGGTCTCTGGTGCGGTAGCGCAGGATGGGCATGCCCTCCCTGCACAGGGAGGTGAGTACGAGCTCGCCGATCTCGCCGTCGGGCACGGACTCCAGGGTAACGGGGTCGATGACCTCCATGATGTAGGAGTCTTCCCAGAGGTGCATGCCGTTTTGCTCCTGACATTCGAAGGCCACGCCGGGTCCGTTCATTTCGGAGAGGCCATATGAGTTATAGGCCTTGATGCCTAACAGAGATTCTATTCTTTTCCTCGCCTCGTCTGTGTGCGGTTCCGCACCTATGAGGGCGATGCGGGGGGGCAGGGTTTCAGGATTGATGCCCTCGGCGCGGACATAGTCGGCGAGGTACAGGGCGTAGGACGGAATGATGTGCAGCACCGTGACGTTGAAGTCGCGGATGAGCTTGATCTGGCGTTTGGAGTTGCCCGCGCCGGCCGGGATGGTCAGGCAGCCCAGGCGCTCCGCGCCGTAGTGGATGCCAAGGCCGCCGGTGAACAGGCCGTAGCCGGACATGTTCTGGAAAACATCGGTGGAGCGGACGCCGACCATGTGCATGCAGCGGGCCATGAGGTCCGCCCAGGTGTTCAGGTCGTTCTGGGTGTGCATGATCACGGTGGGGGAACCCGTGGTGCCGCTGGAAGCGTGCAACCTGACCATTTTTTCGCGGGGCATGGCGAGCATACCGTCGGGGTAGCTGGCCCGGAGATCGTCCTTTGTGGTGAAGGGGATCTTCCTCACATCGTCCAAGGATCTCACGTCATCGGGGGAGAAGCCGGTTTCCTTGAACCGCCGGGCATAGAAGGGGGAGCGTCGGGCGTGATCCAGGGTGTTGCGCAGGCGCGTGAGCTGAATGTCCTGAAGCTGACGCCTGGTAAAGGTTTCTTCAACGTGGAGATGATCCATGCCGGGCTCCTTGTTCGGAAATGGTACGTTAAAGGGGAGCTATTCTCCCGCGAGCTCAGAGGGAACGGGCATCTCGGCTAGCTCCTCGAAGGCCGTGCAGGAGCCGATGTAGGCAAGCTCCACATAGCCAGTGGGGCCGTTGCGCTGCTTGCCGATAATGATCTCGGCGATGCCCTTTTTGGGGTTGTCCTCGCTCTTGTTGTAGACCTCGTCCCGGTAGAGGAACATGATGACGTCGGCGTCCTGTTCGATGGCGCCGGATTCGCGAAGGTCGGAAAGCATTGGACGTTTGTTGGTGCGCTCCTCAACCTTGCGGTTGAGCTGCGACAAGGCGATGACAGGTACGTGCAGCTCCTTGGCCAGGGCCTTGAGACTGCGGGAAATTTCGGAGATCTCCTGCTCGCGGGAATCGATTCGCCGCCCCGCGCGCATGAGCTGCAGGTAGTCCACCACTATGAGCCCCAGGTTACGCTCGGAGGAGATGCGCCGGCAGCGGGCGCGTAGCTCCAGGGTGCTGATGGCGGGGGTGTCGTCGATATAGATGGGGGCGGGGGAGAGACTGTCCGCGGCCATGTGCAGGCCGTTCCAGTCATCATCGTCCAGGAAGCCTCGCCGGAGTCTGGAGAGGTCCACCTTGCCCCAGGCGCAGAGCATGCGCATCATCAACTGCTCCATGGACATCTCCAGGGAGAAGATGGCAACGGGCACATTGTGCTGCACTGCGGCGCGCATGGCCACGTTCAGGGCGAAGGCGGTCTTGCCCATGCTGGGGCGCCCGGCGATGATGATCAGATCCGAGGGCTGCAGCCCTGCGGTCATTTCGTTGAGCCGCTGATAACCGCTGGAGACGCCGGTGACCAACTCCTGGCGCTCGAAGCGTTCGGCCAGTTCGTCGAACACGCGCTCCACCAGGTATTTGCTGGACTGGTACAGTGAGCCCTGGGTGCGGTGGGCGATGCCATAGATGGACTGCTCGGACTCGGCCAGGAGTTCGTTGACGTCCTTTGCGCTTTCGAAGCTCTCGCTGATGATGGTGGCGGAGGTGTTGATCAGGGAGCGCCGCACCGAGTTGTCGCGGACGATGCGCGAGTGATGCACCGCGTTTGAGGAGCTGATGACGGACTGGGCCAGCTCGGCGAGGTACACGGCGCCGCCTATCTGCTCAAGCTTGCCCTCCTGCTTGAGCCTGTTGCCCACGGTGACCAGGTCCACGGGCTGGCTCTTCTCGTCGAGCTCCAGAAATATGTCCCAGATGAGGCGATGTGCGGGAAAGTAGAAGTCGTCGGTGGTTATGATGCTGACGAGGGTGTTGAAGACCTTGGAGTCGAGAAAAACCCCCCCCAGAACCGCCTGTTCGGCTTCAAGGTTGTGGGGGGGGATTTTGCGCACGAGATCCGAAGAGGCCTGATCCAGGCTCTGCTCCGGAGTCATGTAGTTTCTTTCGAAGCCCCTGGAACCGAATTTTTTCCGGTTCCCCTGGGCATCGTTTTCGCTGTTCAAGTGTTAGGCCTGTTCAGCCGCGGCGTCGCTCTCGCTTTCCTGGGTCGCAGCTGGTTCGCTGGTTGAGGTTTCCTCGGCGGCTTCGGCCGGGGCTTCCTGGACCTCCTGCTCGTACAGGTGGGCGTCGTGACGCACCACCTTCACGGTGAGCTCGGCCTGTACGTCGTGGTAGAGCTTCACGGGCACGGTGTAGGTGCCCAGGGCGCGGATGGGCTCTTCCAGGATGATCTTGCGGCGGTCCACGGGCTCACCAATGGCCTCCTGCAGAGCCTCGGCCAGCATGACGCTGGTGACGGAGCCGTAGAGCTTGTCGCCTTCACCCACGCGCATGGAAATCTCCAGCACGGCGGCGGAGATCTTCTCGCCAATGTTCATGGCCTCGGTGCGGAGGGCGTTCATGTGGGCCTGCAGCTTGGCGCGCTCCTGCTCGAACACGCGCAGGTTGGCGTCGGTGGCCAGCATGGCCAGGCCTTTGGGAACCAGGTAGTTGCGGCCATAGCCGGGCTTCACGGTGACAATCTCACCGAGGCGGCCCAGATGGTCCACGTCTGCTCGCAGTATCAACTTCATGACGTTTCTCCTTACAGGGTGGACTTTTTGCGCACCTGGCTGGAGTGCGTCGCGGTGTAGAACAGAAGGGCCATCTGCCGGGCGCGTTTGATCTCGTTGGTCAAGCAGCGCTGATGCTTCGCGCAGGTGCCGGTGATGCGGCGGGCGATGATCTTGCCGCGATCGGTGATGAACTCGGACAGCACTTCGGGGTGCTTGTAGTTCAGGGGCAGATCCTTGTTGGCGCAGAAACGGCAGAACTTGCGTTTGGGCGTGAATTTTTTCTTGAAAGCCATGGTTATGCAGCCTCCTCGACCTCGAACTTGTCGGCCAGCTTAACGGTTACGAACTTGAAAATGCCTTCGGTGATGCGGATGTTGCGCTCCAGCTCCTGGACGGCGGAAGCATCGAGGCCGAACTCCAGCCGCATGTAGTAGCCGCGCATCATTTTGCGGACCGGGTAGGCCAGGTCACGCATTCCCCAATCATCCTTGAGCATAAGCTGGCCGCCTTCGCGTTCGATGATCCCGACAACGTTGTCGATGATCGTCGTGCGCTCTTCGGTGGTGAGCTCAGGAGAAAGCAACAAAAGAGTCTCGTATTTACGCATGTAATCCTCCTCGCGGTCGTTTTTGGCCCTTGCCAATGCCCACAGGGTGTGAACAGAGGAAGAGCAAGGCGGAACTGCGTTTATTAGGGCAAGGGACGGAGGTTGTCAACACCTCCGTCCTTTTTTTGAAAAGGGCTTATTCATCCAAGGGATGCACGGAATCCCTGGCCCAGAAGGTCAGTTGGTACTTGCCCTTCATCTCCGTGATCAGGGAATCCTCCTTGGAGCGGTCCATGGGCTTCAGGCGGATGTAAACGTTGCGCCCCCCCTCGTCATAGGAGGTGAGGATGCTTACCACCCGAGCCTCGTGGGTACGGAAATCGTCGATAATGGTCTTGAGGGTGCCGGGGACGTCGGGAAGGCGGAAAGCCAGCTGCACGCCGCCATGCTTCACCCCGGTGATGGCGATGAGCACTTGGAACACGTCCATGTCCGAGATCACGCCCACGACCTTGTCGTCCTTGTCCACCACGGGCAGGCCGCCGATGCGCTTCTCCGTCATCAACAGGGCCGCACGCTCCACGGTGTCGTGGGCCAGAACGCTGAAGGGGTTCTTGGTCATGATGCTCTTTATCTTCAACTCGGAGAGCAGGTAGTAGAGCTCATGCACCTCTAGTGTCGTGGCCTGGGAGGGTGATGCGGCCTTGATGTCACGGTCCGAGACGATGCCCACGAGCTTGCCGGCTTCGTTCACCACCGGAAGCCGCCGCACCTGGTTCTCCTTCATCAGCTTCGTGGCCTGCATCAACGAGGTCTCGGGGGTAACCGTGATGGGGTCCTTGGTCATCCATTCGCTTACGAGCATGATTGCCTCCTTGTGGTCCTTTGGTGTGGACGTCGGCGCGGTGAAAAGTGACCCGCCGCGCACGGGACGAATGCGACCGGGCTGGGCGGCTGTTCCCCGCTGTCAGCCGATCTCATGCAACTCATACTATCACGGGCGTGCTGCTTCATAATTTTCATGTCCATAAAAAATGTGCCACTCATCGCGGCACTTGTCCAGAGTTCTCCCGGCTCCATGGCGCTTAATTGACATGGCCCTGTTCCTGCGGCACTTCTCTGGAAATAGCGACGCTTCACTCTAAAGATAACACTCGAATATCTAAACGCAATACCGGAATTGCCCAAAGGGAGAGGGAAACAAACATGCCTGAATACCATCTGCATCTGGAATGCGACCGCGGCATGGCCGGGGACATGCTCCTGGCCGGTCTGGCCGGACTCGGGCTGGACCTGAAACCCTTGGTGGAGATTCTCGGCGCCGACATCGTCGTCGATATCCAGGCCCTGCCCGAGGCAAGGCGGGGTATCGCCGGATACAGGCTCCACCTGAAGCTCGCGCCGTCGCCGGATCATCGCCATCTCCCCACGATCCTCTCCCTGCTCGAGGGATGCGGCCTTAGCCGGAGCGTCCGCCAGAAGGCCGAGGCCGCGTTCCAGCGTCTAGCCGAGGTGGAGGCGCGGGTGCACAACACCACCGTGGACAAGGTGCATTTTCACGAGGTGGGCGCGGCCGACACCATAGTGGACCTGTGCGGCGCCTTCTGGGGACTCGAGCAACTTGGCATCAGGAGCGTGAGCTGCGCGCCTCTGCCCTGGTTCAGGGGGCGGGTGATTTGCGCCCATGGCGAATTGCCCCTCCCGGCCCCGGCCACCACGCTGCTGCTCCAGGGCAAGCCGGTGTATCCCACGGAATTCGAGCAGGAGTTGATCACCCCCACCGGTGCCTTGATCCTGGACCAGACAGTGAACGAGTTCACCGCCACTCCGGAGATCAAGGGATGCCTGGCGAACAGTGCGCTGGCCTACGGCTCGCAGGAGGTCGGTGGAGGGGTGCGGTTGCTGCTTTTCGAGCTGGAGGAAAACGCACCCAAACTCCCGCTTGAGCATGTCTGGGTGCTGGAGACCAATGTCGACCATATCAGCGGCGAGGATGTGGGCTATGCCTTCGAGTCGCTGTTCGACGCCGGAGCCCTGGATGTGATGTACATTCCCGGGGTGGGGAAGAAGAACCGCCCCGCCGGTCTGCTGCGGGTGATCTGCAACGATGTGCGGCTGAACCATGTGCAGGACGCCCTGTTCAGATCCACCATGACCCTTGGAATGCGGCGGCAACGCATGGAGCGTGTGGCCCTGTCCCGGCGCCCCGTGGAGCTGGATACTTCCCTGGGGCCTGTGCAGGCCAAGGAGGCCACCTATGGGGAGGAGCGCTGGACGGCCCCGGAGTTCGAGGCCTTGAAGTTGCTGGCCAAGCGCACAGGCAAGAGCGTCACGGCACTTAGAAGGGAGCTGTCCTTTTCCAAAAAGGATTGAGGGCCCTATACATTCCAGCAGTATTGCGCGGGAAACCCTTATGCAACCCTGGCGACTTCACTAGAAGGGTTTCCCGCCTCCCCCCCCCGGCCTATGAATGATTTCAGCGCGATGGTGTGTTGAAATGCTCATCCCCGGATCATCCGGCCGAATAACAGCACCCACTCGCCAATCATTTGTAATCCTGATCCTGGATCGTTTTTGTATCACGGTAGAAGCGAATTCATACGTACAATATTGTATGTATATTGCTTGCCATGAAGTAGTCGGAAATGAGTGCGCGGCAATGCCTTCATGAAAGAATGGGATAATAGTCTTTCTTAATATATTGGTATAATTTGGTAAAGATTATTTCTGGAAAAAGCGGCAGGGGTATTTCTTGAAATAATGAAATAGTGTATGTCTAAGTATCCGTATAAATGTTGAGATGTAAAATATCTGAATTGTTTATTTGATTGAATATGCTCCTACGATTGGGAACAGGATCCTCTGAGTATGGGAACAACAATTCACAGCAACGAGGGGAGATATGGTGTTATCGACTCGCGACCTGACAGTGATGCTGATGGCCGCCGTGACGGCGGCATTCGTGGGAGGCGTGGCCGGGCATTTTCAGGCGGGCTGGCTGCCCCTGGCTCTGTTGACCGCCGTTGTGGCCGTTGTCAGCGCCTATGTGGCCAAAGTGCCGGTAAACGCGCTCTTGACGCGGATACATGGCATCATTTCCGAGGCAGCAGCGGGTTCGAACGCTCCTGACGGGGAACTGGAACCCTTGATCAAGGAGACGCTTCATGGCCTGCGGCGGAAGGTGGCCATGCTCGAAGCGTTGCGGGACGGCATCACCACGCCGTTTTTCATCGTGGATGGGAACAGCAAGCTCGTGATCCATATGAACAAGGCCATGGCCCAACTCACCGGAAACACCCCCAAGGAGGCCTTGAACAAGATGAAGGGCTTTCAACTGCTCAACTACCCGGACATGGCCTCCTGCGAGGTCTGCCGCCCGGTTAGTTCCATAGTCATTCCGCAGAAAACCTCATGGACCGGCGAGGTGGTCCTGAGAAGCAAGGCCGGGAATGAGCTCACCGTGCTCGTCCACGCCTTCCCCATCCTGGGCGATGACGGCGAGGTGGCCCAGGTGCCGATCCTTCTCAACGACATCAGTGAGATCCGCTGCGGCGAAAGGCAGATCAACGAGAACTACCAGACCATCCTGCGCACCACCGACGCCATGGCCGGCAATGTGGACCGGCTCGGCGACGCCACCCATAGCCTCACCGACGCGGTGGAGCAGGCACGTCACGGGGCGCGGCGCCAGCAACAGTCCCTGGACGATGCCAGCGACTCCATGCGCAACCTGGACGAGGCGGTCAACGAGGTGGCGGGCATAGCGGAGAACGCCTCTGAGAACGCCCAGAGCGCCAAGGATTTCGCCGACTCGGGCCAGCGCATCGTGGACCAGGTGGTGGAAGCCATAGACCTGGTGCACAGCCGCTCCAATTCAGTCCGGGACAAACTCCTTTCCCTGGACAAGCAGGCGGATGACATCGGCCAGGTCATGAACGTGATCTCGGACATCGCGGACCAGACCAACCTCCTGGCGCTGAACGCGGCCATCGAGGCTGCCCGCGCCGGAGAGGCGGGCAGAGGGTTCGCCGTGGTTGCGGACGAGGTGCGCAAGCTTGCGGAAAAGACCATGCAGGCGACACGGCAGGTTGGCGACGTGGTCAGCTCCATCCAGGCAGGCTCCAGAACCAATGTGGAAGAGATGGACAGGGCCGTGGAGGCGGTCACCCGGACCACCGACCTGGCTGACAAGGCCGGGGACGCCCTGCAAAAGATCGTGGATATCGTGGACACCACCAGTGATCAGGTGCGCCTCATCGCGGGCTCCTCCAGAACCCAGGCCGAATCCTCGGACCGGGTGCGGCAAAACATGGAGGAAATCGCAAGCATCTCGCATCAAACCCACGAAGGCATGGAGCTGTCCCAAAGTCTGGCCACGGACATCGAAACCCTGTCCAGGGAGCAGCTCGACCTGATCCATGAAATGCGCCGCAAGAAGTAGGAAGGAGTTGAGGGGAATAGATTTTCGGGGGTACTACTTTCTGAAGAAAGTTTTCTCCCTCGTAAAACAGAACAACTCTTTTCGCCTCATCCCGCGCTGCGGAGGAACCAGCCGGGCTGGGCCGGGATTTCCGAGTCGCTCTTGAGAAAGACCTCCAGCCCCGGGTTTGCCCGGGTCAGTGGTGTTCCCCCCTCGTCTTCGAAGCAGTAGCTGCCTGCGGCAAGTCCGGGGCGCCACATGCCGGGCGCCACGATCTCCACGTCCAAGGTGTTTTCCCACGGAGAGCGCACGGCAACACGCAGCCGTCCCTGTTGTATCCGGGACAGGATCTTGGCCAGGATGGGGCGCTTGAGCTCCGGGGAGTCCTGCCAGATGCGGCGCCGCCCCTTGGGGAGAAACATGCCGCTACTCATGGGGCGGGTGACGAAGCGCCGTAGCTCGTCCATCCACTGGCTTGGGGAGAAATGGCCATGGGCAAGGGCGTCCAGAGCGGTGCGGTAGACTTCCGTGACCTGGGCCACGTAACTCTCGCTCCGGGTACGCCCCTCGATCTTGATGGCGCTGAGGCCGTTGCGCCAGAACCAGGGTAAATAGGGCAGCAGGCAGAGGTCGTCCGCGGCCAGCAGGCTGGAGTATTCACCTTCCTCCCAGAGCTCCCACAGGGGGGTACCGGGGCGGGTGCGCTCCTCCAGGGCCAGGGCCAGGGGGCGGTATTCATAACGGCAGGGGTGGGTACACTCACCTTGATTGGCCGGGCGGTTGTTGATGTAGGAGGCCAACAGGCAGCGGCCCGAGAGGGCCATGCACTGGGCGCCGTGAACGAAGATCTCGAGTTCCGGCCCACCAAGGGCCTTGGCCTGCCGCACGAGCAGGCGCAGGGATTGGATGTTCAGCTCCCGGGCCAGGTTCACGCGGGTGACTCCCTGTTCCTTCCAGAAGGCCAGGGACTCACTGTTCATGGTGTTGGCCTGGGTGCTCAGATGTATGGGGAGCCAGGGGGCGATGTGCCGGGCCATGCGCAGCACGCCCGGATCCGCGATGATAAGGGCATGGGGGCCGCGCTCCGGGGGGATCTCGGCCACGCGTTGCAGGGCCTGGCGCATGGCGGGCAGGGTCTGATCCGTGGGAAAGGCGTTGCAGCAGAGGTAGGCGCGCTTGCCCGCGCCCCGGACATGAACAAAGGCCCGCTCCAGCTCTTTCCATTCAAAGCCGCTGCCCTTGGCCCGCAGGTTGGGCGCGGGGCCACCGAAATACACTGCGTCCGCCCCATATCGGAGGGCGGTGCGAAGCTTTTCCGGGTTTCCGGCAGGGGCCAGCAGTTCGGGTAACCGAGCGTTCACATCAATCCCTGGCGTTTGCGAAGTTCCTTGAGTTTGTCCAGCACCTCCAGGGGAACGAACATGTTGCCCCTGCCAGTACCAAGCTTGATGTCCGGTTTGGCGTCGCCGTGGAAATCCGACCCCCCGCTCACGGCCAGGTCGAAACGCTCGGCGATCTTGAGCAGGGTCTTGATCTGCGAGGGGGAGTGGTCGTTGTAATAGACCTCGATGCCGTCCATTCCCAGTTCCTTGAGGCGGATGATCTCCTCCATGAGCTGGTCCTTGCCCAGGCCGAACTGGAAGGGGTGGGCCATGATCACGATGGCGCCCTCGGCCTTGAGCAGGCCCACGGCGTCGGCCGCGGAGAGTATCTTTTTGGGGGCGTAAGCCTTGCCCCTGGCTCCGAGGTAGCGGTTGAAGGCGTCCTTTACGGAGTTCACGAGCCCTTTTTCCAGCAGTATCCCGGCGATGTGAGGCCGCCCCACCGATCCCTCGACCATGTCGTCCGAGCCGGAGCCGTTGGCAAAGGCCTTCACTTCCTCGTAGGTGATGTCCAGGCCGAGTTCGTTGAGCCTGCCGATGATGATGTGATTGCGGTTGTGGCGGTGCTCCCGAAGGTTGCTCAGCGCGGTGTTGAGCTTTTCCGGGTTTGGGGGGAGCCAGAGCCCCAGGATGTGCATCCTGGCGAGTTTGGAGCTGACGCTCAGTTCACAGCCGGGCACCACCTCGAGTCCCAACCGCTCACCTTCCGCCATGGCCTGGGCCAGACCGGCGGCTGTATCGTGATCGGTGAGGGCGATGGCCTCGAGTCCGGCCTTCTTGGCGGCCTGGACAAGCTCAACAGGCGTGAGCGAGCCGTCCGAGGCCGTGGAGTGCGTATGCAGATCTATTCCGGGCATGCTGAATTGTCTCCCATTTTTCATACTTAGCTAGAGCGGGGGGCGTGCGCTGTCAACTCCGATTTCGGGCTGGCAACCGAACTTGTCGTCGTGGATACGGCTGGTTGCAGGGAAAAAGGCAGGAATGCTCCTGTCAGGGGCATTGAGGTATCCGGACTTGCTCATGCCCCCGCAACGGTGTAGGCAGCGTAACGGTTGCGGTGATATGGGATTTATTGCATTGAAAGCAAGCCCATGCGCTGCTATTGTCATGAAAAAAGGGGGCGCTCGCCTGATTTCAGTCGCTGATGCGACGATGGTCGCGATATGCCGCCCGGATATGAACAAGGAGGTTTTTCATGGCCTTGAACCAGGAACTGCTGGCCATTCTGGCCTGCCCCATGTGCAAGTCCGAGCTGGAGATGCAAGGGAATGAAGAGGGGCTGGCCTGCTCCACCTGCAAGGTGGTGTACCCCATACGGGAGGAAATCCCGGTGATGCTCGCGGACGAGGCGGTCCCGCAGGAGTTGTGGGATCAGGGGCGACGCTCCATCAAAGAGACATCCTGACCATTCTTCCGGGATCAGGCCGCGATGTTTTGCGTTTCGGCGGCTTCCGCGGCCGCCCCGGTCTTTTTGCCGATATGCTGGACCATTTTGCTTGCGGGCTCAAGGTCCGGCTCCAGCATCAGGGCTTGACGCATGGCTTCCAGGGATTGATCCAACTCCCCCAATTCATAATGGATGCGCCCCTTGTTGTAATACAGGTGCGAATCCTGCTGGCTGCACTGCAGGGCCTTGTCGTACCATGCCAGGGCCTCGTGCAGCATGCCGCATTTTCGTAGACGAATGCCGAATTCGTTGAACATGTGCTTGTTTTCTTTGGTGAAAGGAAAATCAAGACTCATGAGTTTGGCAAAAATATCAGCAGCGGACTCGGTGTCGCCCATGCCCATGTATGTGATGCCCAGGCCGAAGATGGCGCGCAGGTTGTCCTGGTCCATCTCCAGTACCTTTTTATATTCGTCCCTGGCCTTGTCGTACCGTTCGGCCTCGCGGTGCTTGTCCGCCTTGTCCAGGGTCTTGTCCAATCCCGCCATTGCCGGCTGCACCCGGTTGTAGAATATCAGGGGTTCGGGCCGGAAGCGCTCGCAAAATTCGGTGTCGTCCAGGTATGTCTTCCGCCCCGCAGGGAGGAACTGGCCGTTGAGGGCCTGGATGAAGATGTTTCCCTGCTCCTGTTTCTCGGCATAGTAGTATACGCAGCGGTTGGTCTTCTTGCTTGTGGAGCCATCGCCCAGTTTGTTGGCGCTCTTGTCCGACACGACGACCTTGAATGCGGGTAGAGAGGATATATCCATTTCAGGAACTCCTGGATTGGCTGATCATACAACGTATGTTTGAGGCAGGGAGGGAAAGTGGAGGGCAGGCAACCCGGCCGTCTTGAAAAGATCAACAAATCAAGACCCGTGGCTTTCCGTCCCCGTCTCGCGACGGGTTTGGCTTTTGCTGTTTTTGAAAGGCCTATTTAACTGCGTTGCTTTCCGCACATAGTTGTTTGCCTTGTGGTTGGCAAGGCCGGGTACATTAACTAATTTTAATTTTTTATTCGATGCGGGTAACTGGCATAGAAATTTGACAAATAAGTGCCATAAAATTGTTGGAGAGATTGGTTGGCGTGAAGACGGCAAGATGTGCTCCGTTGTGGTTTTTCGATAGGAACGAAATGTGGGAGAAACGCAGCTGTACAAGAATGATCCAGCAATAACAGGGCATTGTATAACTCCTCTTGTACAGATAATTTGCCCCACAGAATTGCGTCGGTTTGGTCACGGACAGGAAACATCCGCCGAAGCGCTCACGAGTGCCTCGGCCTCGCACCTGACGCGCGTTGGGCGCACATTCCCCTGTCAGTGACACAGCCAGAGGGCCGCGCCCTTGACCTGCCGGAACAGGGTGGAGGACACCGAGCCCATGAACAGGTTGTGCATGAGTCCGTGATCCTCTCCCTTTCGTCCCGCGGCCACCACGGCGTAGTTGCCGCTGCTAACCACCCGCAGGATGGCCTTGGCCGGGGAGTAGCTTTCCACGATGCGGGAATGCACCCGCTCCAGAGGGAAGCCGTTTTCAGCCATCAGTTCCCTGCTCTTGGCGAAGATCTCCTCCGCGAACATGCGGTCTTCCGAGTTTGGGTCGTAGACGTTGAGCAGGGTGACCTCGTGCTCTGGTTCGTCTTCAAGGACAAATCCCACGTGGTCTATCATCCTGTCCGACTGCTCAGAATCGTCCACGCAGGCCAGCACGTGCCTGCGCCCCTGCACGGGTTCACGACATATCCAGATGGGCGCGGTGCCCTTGAGCGCGAGGAGATCCCTGCTCACGCTGCACTGCACGAACTCCTCCAGCCTGCCCAACCCCCTTCTGCCAAGAACGATGGCGTCATAGAGCCCGCGCTCCACCTCGTTGAGGATGTCGTAGGCGGTGGACTGGTTGTGCAGCCCGAGCTTGAGGTGCAGGTTGTCCTCGTTGAAGCCAAGACCGGCGAGGAAATCACGGGCCTGGTTCAGGATGACTTGTCCCTTTTGGGCGCGCCGCTCCTCGGTCTTGGTCATCTCGAGGCGTTCCGCGTAACTGGGCATGGAGTTGCGCAGCATTTGGGTGGCAATGGAGTAGTAGATGGTGACCTCCACATCCTCCTTGTTGCGCATGAAGTCGGCGAGGAAGCGGGCACCCCAGAAGAACGTCTTGTCGTCGCTCACCGAAAGCAGGAAGTGCTTGTTCATGGCGATTTTTCTCCGTGGTCGCGGGCGTGCTCAGGATACCACCCAGATCGTACAGCCATGGGCGTGGTGCAGTATCTTGGTTGAGACGCTGCCGAAGAGGAACTCCTCGGCTTTGGACACGCCTCGTCTGCCCACCACCACCGTGCCGTACCCCTCTTCCTGGAGCACCGACAGGATCTCATGGGCTATGCTGGTGCCCCTGCTGCATCGGAGGCGCTCTCCATTGGGCAGGGGAGACTTGCAGCATACCACGTAACGCCGATCGATGATGTCCTCGGGTATACCCTTTTCCACGAGCATGTCCCTGGCCCGGATCAGAAAGGCTTCCATTTCGCTACGCACCTCGGTGCACTTGGATTTCCATGACTTGTCGTCAACGAACAGGTCACGGTCAGGGAAACGTTCGATATGCAGCAGCATGATGCTCACCGCGGAGGTGTTGCACAACATGTCGCCCACGTAGTTGATGGCGCGAATGGAATTTTCCGATCCGTCCACAGCGATGAGTAGTTTGTTGCAGTTCATGATCCCCACCTGTTGTTTTCGCTGTTCCGCGCGTGGCGCCTCTGCTCAGCGCCCGAGCTCGGGCAGGCAGCCCTTCAGATCCTCCAAAAGTTCCTCGGTGTTGTCGTAGAAAATATAGGTTCCGGCAGAAAAATGCAGCAGCACGTTGTTCAGCTCCCCGGGAATGTATGGGAATAGCTTGCGGATGTTCGCGAGCCTGTTGGCGAACATCAGGGAGAAGTCGTCGTGGGTGAGGGTTTGCAAGACGTCCTCCTCGTGCTCCTGCATCGAGCTGATGGTGTGCTCGCCCTTGCCGGTGATGAAGAGCAGGATGTTACCCAGGCCGAAGAGGTCCAGGCCGAAGGGGTTTTCGTGAAAATCAAAGGCGTAGTCAAAGTCTATCCAGCGGTATGCGCCGCTGCCATACTCCACCCAGAGATGATCCCGGCGGATGTCTCCGTGCTTTTCCCATTGGGAGTGCAGGAACATGATGGCCTCGACCGCACCCACGAATCTTTCGAAGATGGCGGGATATTCGGTATGAAAATAAGTCTCATGGTCCATGGGCATGTCCTCCACCGCCACGTCCAGGCGTTTGCCGTGGATCACGTCCAGCACGCGGACCACGTTGCGCTTTTCGTCGAAGATGGAGAAACCCTGCATGAAGCGCATGTCCCCACGCACAAGGTTGAGGATGCGGGCCTCCTTTTCCGGGCTTCTGTGGCAGCGCAGTTCGTAGTCCCCGATTTTGAGCGGGAAGTCCTCGTAGAACACGAGCTTGAGGATCTTGCGCTCCCCTGTCTCCAGATGCTGGCAGCGTTTCACCCAGTACTTGGGGTCCTCGAGCCCGAACCGTCTTTCGGCCTCGTTGCGCAGAACCAGGTAATGTCTGTCTTCCAGGGCGATGACATCGCCGTAGTCGATATTCATGAATTCGGAAGTGTCGGTGTGGATCTTCCGGCAGTACCTGAGGGGGAAGTTGGGGGCGTAGTGAGCGACGAGTTCCCGGATGTCGGCTGTCATGGATACACCTCCTTCATGTACTGTATATAATGCAGTGCCGAAAGGGTGTACAGAAGTTGATGTAAATGAGTAAGATAATTAAATTGGAGTGATATGAAATTTCTTTCGGAAGATTGTGAATAATGGGCCGAGGCGGGATGTAAGATTCTGGCACACGTCCATGCACGGGAAGGAGGGGGCTCAGGCACCACATTGTACCAAGTGCCGGAGTTTGGATGGCCGGGGTGAGGCTCACATGGTTCCGTTTTTTCGGATTTGGTGCCGAAAAAGGGATTGCGACAGCCATGCCGGTGCAGCATGCTGTACACAGAGGAAAGTTCGACCTTGCGCCCCAGTTTGTCCTGCAGTGACCTGTGGATTTCACATACAGCCAGAAATCCCTGTTTTTGCGCCCGTTCAAAGAAAGGGGGAAGGAAGGCCGCTTCGGCTTTGAAATCCATGTTTCGCCGCCGCCTTCCGCCTTTTCCATTTCTCTCGCGCAAGGCCGGGCGGCCTGTACGCAGATAGTTGTCACGGGACTGCGTGACTCAGCGGATCGACCTTCCCAGGGCAAATGCCGTTTCCTCGATGGAAAGCCCCAGCTCCAGCGGGAAAAGCACGGCCTGCGGCTCTCTGAGTTCGTCAATGTTTCGCGTAGCGGAGAGTTCCTCCCTGACCTTGCACACCACATCATGAACTTTTGGTTCCTTCGCCAATTCGATTCCCCGTTTCGCCTGTTCTGAACACTTGCCCAAACAAATGCTAAGTGGTTCAAGGTGTTGTGATGATACGACAGTGTACGGCATGCAAATACATGCTTGTCAGATAATGATATTCAAAATCATTAAAGAGGGCTCTAAGAGAAACCAAGGAAAAAGTCTCGTGTTTTCAGAGCGCCTGCCTGAAATAATCGTTTCCAGGGATATGGACAATGGGGCAAAGCCAGGAAAGGGACAAAAAGACGGGGAGGGGGAAATTTGAATCAGGAATAAAAAGGGGCGCAACAATGGAGGCTACTTGATGCACCCATTACTATTCGCTGGCCCCCATCCGTTCGACCGTGTCCACTTCCGTGATGGAGCCGGGGGAATGGCGGTGAGGGATTTATCCCTGGAATGTAGGGTGGTGTTCGATTGTGATCGTCCTTGGCATGATACGGGGTACTTGGATTCCAATTCAAAAATTCTGTAATTTTCGGGAGGCTGCGGAAATGCCCTTGTCAGCGGGTTCCAGGGCGCCATGCGGAGGCGTCCGAATCACCTGGCGAAGCTTTTGTTTTTCGGGCTGCTGTGGATCCTCTCGCGCCAACCATGGCGGTTCAGCAGGTTGTATACCGAGGAAAGCGGGATCTCTCTGCCCAGATGCTCCTGAAGTGCCAGGTGAATTTCGCATACGGTCAAAAATCCCTGTTTTTCAGCCTGTTCAAAAAACGGTGTAAGAAAGTCGATTTCATCCTCTATCGTGAGATTTTGCCGCCGCCTGCCTCCCTTTCCGGGCCTGATCGGCATGACGGCTTTTTGCTCCTGAAGATAGTTGTTTCGGACCTGGGTCACCCAACGTATCGATCTGCCCAGAGCAGAGGCGGTCTCTTCGATTGTGAGCCCTGGTTCCAGGGGAAGCAGAACCGCCTGCAACTCTCTGAGTTCATCCGCGCTACGCACCCTGGAAAGCTCCTCCTTCACCTTTTCCACTACATCATGTCCTTTGGGTTTTCTTGCCAAGATAGTATCCACCATGTCGTTGGTAGGGTATTTCTGAAATAGAAAGCTACTAAATACAGAGCCTTATGTTGACACCATTGTTTAAAGGCAATATACACTCTCGTCATTGAGAATGAATGTCAAAATCATATGGAGGGTTTGTAATGAAATTTGGAAAAATTGTCCCCCTAGCAACCGTACTGGACGTTTCTTTTGGTAGCCGGTGTCGCGCATGCGCACGATATGTGGCTTGAGAAGAGCGGCGACAAGGTCAACCTGATGTATGGGCACCCGGGGAGTGTGGACCCCTATTCCTTGTCGCGGATCACCGCCATGACCGGGATAACCGGGAACAATTGGCGGGTGCCGCTCACGCCCGCGGAGCACAAGGGCACGGCATACGCCTACCTCAACGACAGCTTCGCGCTGCTGACCGTCGAGTTCGACAACAAGTATTGGTACAACACCGAGGAGGACGGCTGGCGCAACTTCATGGATCCAAGGGAAGTCAGGGGTACCATTATCGACGAAGGCCGCTCCTACAAGCTTTCCAAGAACATTGTGTCCTGGTGCCCGTTCATGGACAAACCCATTGGGCAGCGGGCTGAAATCGTGCCTCTCAAGGATCCCACCACCCTCAAGGAGGGGGATATTCTGCCAGTCATGATGTTTTTCGAGGGAAAGCCCATGCCCGCCGAAGGAGGCCGTATCTCCACCAACTCCGACATCCGCGTGGAACATCCGGAACTGGTGGCGTATACTGGAAGCGAGCCTGTAAAGATCAAAATAGGCCCTGCCGGCCGGCAGATCATCATCGGCAAGTATGAGAAGAAGTTGGACGAGACAAGAAGAGTCTGGTTCGCCTTTTCGCTTACCTTTACCACAAAGTAGCAACTCAGCCGAGCCCGTGCGTATGCTTGTGAATACGCACGGGCTCGCTTATTCTGGAGGACACTATGGCGTTTGATTAGGTACATGCTGTTTCTGGCGGCACTTATGGTTATGGCGATGGGAACGGCCGCCGTGTATGCCCACTCGCCCATATGCTCCTGCATGGATAATGGGGACGGAACCGTTACTTGCGAGGGGGCCTTCTCGGACGGCTCTTCCGCGTCCGGAGTGAGGATTTTTGTCCGGGAATCCCATGGATACCCACCATAGCCCGCGGTAAAATGGACGAACACAGCGAGTTCACGTTTAAAAAGCCCACAGGTCAGTATACCGTCATTTTCGATGGCGGCCCCGGGCACCAGGTCGAGATCGGAGGCGACTCTATAGTGGAGTGATGCGCGTCCGGCCCGATGCAATCAATGGCCCCCGACAAACTTGGAGGGGGTCTGTGCCAGTTGGGTCGGGACAGCCGGAAGATAAGGCCGTGGCAGGAGGAAGGATCGAAAATGCGGGGCACGGGCGCGCCCGGAAGGAAAAAAAGGGGCGCCTTGTGGGCGCCCCCTTGGGTGGATGACTATTCCTTTTTGGCTGGCTCTTCAGCCTTTTCATTCTTGGCGTCAGCCGGAGTTTTCTTCTTCTCTTCCTTGGCCTTGGCGTCGGCGGCGGCCTTTTCCTGGGCCTCCTTCTCGGCCACGTAGGCCTCCAGCACGGTCTTGAAGGCGCGCTGGGCCTCCATCTGCACGGCGGTGTTCACGTCCGTGATGTAGGCGGGATACTTTTTGGTGATGGACTTGCCCAGGTCGGAGCCATAGAACTCGGCCAGGGCGTCGAGCTCCTCGGTGGTGAAGTGCTTGGCGATGGCGTCGCGGAGGATGGTCTTCACCTCGTCGTAACGGATCTCCGCGGCCAGGCGGTCAACGATGATCTTTGAATCCTGCTGGGGC
Organism: Desulfovibrionaceae bacterium; assembly: GCA_963674665.2. Taxonomy (GTDB): domain Bacteria; phylum Desulfobacterota; class Desulfovibrionia; order Desulfovibrionales; family Desulfovibrionaceae. The sequence goes on from CAXXPL010000009.1 coordinate 1,217,292, forward strand.
AGGCGCTCGCGCAGAGCCTGAAAGGTGCCCTCGAAGAGCTCCTTGGCATCCAGGGTCTCGAGATAACGATCCGCGGCTGCGGCTTTCTCCTTGTCGATCTCCGCGGCGGCCTGCTTGTTGTCTGCCGGGGCGTCGTTGGCGGCGATGGCGGCTTGGCAGGTCAGCAGGAGAAAAGCCAGGATCAGGGCGGAACAGGTAAATTTCATAGAAAGAATCCTCCGGTATGGGATATTGAGTGGCCGCCAAGGGTGGGAACGTGCGGCCAGTAAGAGGTGAATGCGCAGGAATCCGTGCCATCGGAGTGTGCAAAACGTTCCTTGCGCCGGAAGCGTGCGGCCTTTCAATGGCCGGTACGCTCTAGAGCCTTTTTTGTGCGAAGTGGAGCATTTTCTGGGCCTCCTTGAAGCCGGGGTCCAGTTGCAATGCCCTGGCGGCCATCTCTGCGACCTTATCCCAGCGCTGCCAGTCCACGTAGAGCCTGCCGATGTTGAAGTACAGGTTGGCATCGTCGTGGATGATGTCCAGGGCCTTGAAATAATATTTTTCCGCGGTCTCGAAGAGTCCCATCTTGCGCAGGGCGATGCCGATGCGGTTGTAGAGGTGCAGGGAGTCGGGAGAGTCTTCGAGAGCCTGGGAAAGATACGTATATGCGTCCTCGTACTGCTGCGCCTTGAGGAACATGTCGCCGATCTCGGCCTTAAGATCAGAGTCCTCCGGGAACTCCTTGACCAGTGCGGAGAACAGCTCCCGGGCCTCGCCGAACCGCTTCTCGTCAATCAGCCCCTGGCCTTTGGCCAGTTCGGCCGCGCGTCGGCGTTCCAGTTCCTCGAGCTGCTTCTTGGCGTCGCCCACGGCCGAATTCTGCAACTCCTCGAGGCAATCGCGCAGGAGGAATAACAGTTCCTTTTCCTTGCCGGGCTGATAGGTGAGCTTCAGGGGAATGAGGGCGCGGAACCCCCGGTGGGAGTCGAGCAGATACACGGCATCCGACAGCATCTGGACGAACTCTTCCTTCTCCTGCTTCATCAGGGGGCTGCGGAGAATGGCGAGCAATGCGTCATACAAGGACTGAACGGCCGGGATGTACTTCTCCTGTTTGAGAAACGTCCTAACCTTTGTAATCTGGCTCCTGGCCTTGGTGAGTTCCCTGGACATCGTTGTATATCGCCTCTGGTATGGTGTTCCGTAAAAGACGCGTCGCTCCCGCCTGCGCGCCTGACAACATCGATCTTGTTGCCATTGCCATATACGACCAAGGAGCGCAACTCCGGCAGGGAATTACTTTTCCAGAGAGGAAGGCGGAAAAGGGATCAGACGCCGGCCGCCTCCCTGATCATGTTACGGAAGCGGGTGAAGAAATATCTGCTGTCGTGCGGCCCGGGGCAGGCTTCCGGGTGGTACTGGATTGCGATGATCGGCTTCTTCTTGTGAGCGAATCCTTCCAGCGTATTGTCATTGAGGTTCCTGTGCGTGATGCGCACGTCGTCCAGGCTCTCAACGTCCACGCAGAATCCGTGGTTCTGGGAGGAAATCTCGATGTGCCCGTTCTCCAGGTCCAGCACCGGGTGGTTGCAGCCATGATGCCCGAACTTGAGCTTGAAGGTGTCGGCGCCCAGTGCGCGCCCCAGCAGTTGGTGCCCCAGGCAGATGCCCGCAATGGGGTAGCTGTCGGTGAGCTTGCGCACGGTGTCCACCACGTGGGGCAGGGCGGCGGGGTCGCCGGGGCCCGGTGACAGGAACACCGCGTGGGGTGCCAGAGCGTCGATCTGTTCCTTGGTGTAGCTGGAGGGCACCATGAGGAGGTCCAGGTCGTAGCTGCTCAGCAGGCGCAGGATGTTCCACTTCACGCCGCAGTCCACGAGCACGACCCTGGGACCGGGGCCGGGCCAGTCATAGCCGCCATCCGGCTTGATCACGGCCTCCTGGATTGTCTTGTCGATCCAGATGTAGGGCTTCTCCGGAGTCACGGTGTCGGCCAGGTTCAGCCCCTCCATGGTGGGGAGATCCTGAGCGCGGCGCGCCAGCTTGCCCGGATCCAGCTCCTCGGTGGAGATGATTCCGCGCTTGGCACCGTGCAGCCGAAGATGCCTGGTGAGGGCGCGGGTGTCGATGCCCTCGATGCCCATGACGTTCTGGGAGATCAGGTAGTCGGGCAGGGACATGGTGCTGCGCCAGTTCGAAGGGATCTTGCAGCACTCCTTGACGATGAAGGAGGCAACGCGGATCTTCGAGGATTCCACATCCTCTGGGTTGACGCCGTAGTTGCCGATGAGCGGGTAGGTCATGCTGACCATCTGCCCCGTGTAGGAGGGGTCGGTGAGCACTTCCTGATACCCGGTCATGCCGGTATTGAAAATTACCTCCCCGCTGCTTTCGCCGGGGCCGGTGAATGATTCTCCGCTAAAGGTCAGCCCGTCTTCCAGGGCGAGAATTGCGCGCATCGTGATGATTACCTCTTAGTGCCGCTTAATGGCGAATGGCGGGAAACCTCTGCGGGTTTCCCATGACTGATACGAAATTTTCTCGCGGTTGTCTGCTTGTCGGCGCGTCACGGCAACGCCTTGCGGGTTCCGGAGCAATGGCTCGGTGAAGCGATGGCAAACAGGCGTTGATGCGCGAACCGACATGGTTCTACTATGGTAATTCATTGAACTCGGTCAAGACCATGTTTGCAAAGTATTTTGTTGGCAAGGGTCAATGCCGCCGCCCCATCAGGGGGATAAGCTGCGCGCAGAGCATGCCCGCGAACATCAGGGAACAGCCGATCATGGCGCGCCCCCCCATGGTTTCTCCAAGCAGCATCCACCCGGCCACTGCCGCGAACACGGACTCCATGCTCAGGATGATGGCCGCGTGGGCCGGTTGCGCGTCCCGTTGCGCCACCACCTGCAGGGTGTAGGCTATGCCCACGGAGACGATGCCGCCGTACAGGATGGGCACTGTGGCGTCAACGATGCCCCCCAGGGCGATGTCTTCGAACAATAACGCGGAAACCAGGCTTAGGAAGGAGCAGGCCGAATACTGGGCAATGGACAGGAGCAGCGGGTTGACCCGGGGCGAGACCCAGCCGATGACCAGCACGTGCCCGGCCCAGAAGAACGCGCCGATGAGCTGCAGCACGTCGCCGTAGGACATGCTGAAGTCCTCGTTCACGCTGAGAAGATACAATCCGATGACGGCAAGAAACGCGCCGATCCAGATGCTGACGCCCTGTTTCTTGCCCAGGAGTCTGGCCAGCATGGGGACGAACACCACGTATAGCCCGGTGATGAATCCGGCCTTGCCCGCGGTTGTGTACACGAGCCCCATCTGCTGCAGAGCGGCGCCGGCGAACAGGGCGCAGCCTGCGGCCGCGCCCCCCCAGAGGTAGGTTTTCAGGGTGGGGGCGGGGAACACGGACTCCCCTCCCTGGGGGTATTTCATGCTGCGCAGGGCCAGGGGAAGCAGGGCAATGACGCCCAGGGCGAAGCGGATGCCGTTGAATGTGTGGGGGCCCACATGGTCCATGCCCGCGCGTTGGGCTACGAAAGCGCATCCCCAGAGCAGGGCGGTGGTCATCAGCAGAATGTCGGCTTTGAGTGTCTTCAGGTCCATCGCTGTGTAGTTTTACCGAAATTAATAAATGTAAGGGTGCATCAAGTCCGCGAAGATCCGGGAAATCTTGTACGCGGTTTCCAATGTTCAGGCCAGGGGAGCGCAAGGGGGAGAACCTTTGGACGGATCAAAGGTTCTCCCCCTTGCAGGATAAATCAGAAACGGTTCTAGCCCGCGCTGGGCATCCCCATGGCGTTGTTGCTCTGGGGGCGCGACCGCAGGTGGCGCGTGATGCGGCGTTCGATTCTGCGGAACACGAACAGGAGCCCATAGACCAGGACCAGATAGAATATGGCGGCCGTGATGTACAGCTCATAGATGGCGAAGCTGCGGGAGGCTATGACGCGGGCAACGCCAGTGATGTCCATTATAGTGATGATGGAGACCAGGGAGGAGGCCTGTAGCAGGAAGACCACCTCGTTGGTGTATGCGGGCCAAGCCAGCCGGAAGGCCTTGGGCAGGATGATGCGGCGCAGGAGCAGGAAGCGGGACATGCCCATGGCGCGTCCGGCCTCGATCTCGCCCCAGGGCACGGCCTGGATGGCTCCGCGCAGGATCTCGGCGGTATAGGCTCCGGTGTTCAAGGTCAGGGACAGCACCGCGCAGAAGTACGCCTCGCGAAAAAGTTGCCACAGCCCGATGGTAGTGAGGAACTCGCGGAACTGACCGCTGCCGTAATAGATGAGAAATATCTGGACCAGGAGCGGCGTTCCCCGAAAATAGAGGATAAATGCCTGTGCGGGTACATTGAGGAGCGGGTTTGGGGAGACGCGCATCAGCGCTGCGGGCACGGCCAGGAAAAATCCGATGAGCACGCTCAGGAAGGTGATCTGGATGGTTATCCAGGTTCCGCTCATGAGTTGGGGCAGGCTGTTGAGGACAATATCAGGCACAAGCATGATCAAGCCTTTCGAACGCCGCGGTTGGCCCAGATCTCGGCGCGATGTTGCAGGTACATGGAGGCCATGGTGATGCCCAGGTAAATGAGTGAGGCGCAGAAAAAAATGGTGAAGGGCATGTGTGTTTTACGGGCCGCGAAATTGGAGTTGCACATCAGCTCCGGGAGCTGGATGACGGAGATCAGGGCCGTGGCCTTGATCAGGACCATCCAGACGTTGCCCAGGCCGGGCAGGGCGAAGCGCCAGACCTGGGGCAGGAGCACCCGGCGAAAGGCCAGGATCTTGTTCATGCCCATGGCCCGCGCGGCTTCCATCTGACCCCTGGGAACCGCCATGAAGGCGCCGCGGAACACCTCGGTGGAAAAGGCGCCGTAGATGAAGCCGATGGTGATTACACCGGAGATGAAGGGGTTGAAATCAATAATTATTTCATGACCCAAAGATGTTGAAATATCCATGACCAGGGTAGGCACCCCGTAGAAGATGAGCAGGATCATGACGAGTTCGGGCACACCCCTGACAATGGTGGTGTAGATGCTTGTGGCCCAGTTGGCCAGGGGGTTCTTGCAGAGTCTGCCCCAGGCGCCGATGAGCCCGAGAATCACAGCCACGGCCATGGAGCTGAGGCCCACGGCGATGGTTAGTTTGGTTCCCTCCAGGAGAAGGGGCCCGTAGCCTTGGAGATCGATCAAAGCGGAGTCCTTGTTGAACAGCGGGAGAAACTGTTGTCAGTCTCACCGGACGCGGCTTTGGCCGCGTCCGGTGGTTCTCGCGAATGGTCTAGTCGCCGAACAGGTCGAAGTCGAAATACTTCTTGTTGATGGTGGCGTATTCGCCGCTGGCGCGGATGGCCTCGATGCCCTTGTTGAAGGCGTCCTTCAACTCGGCGTCATCCTTGCGCACGGCAATACCGATGCCTTCGCCGAACCACTTCAGGTCGGTGTAGGCCGGACCCACGAACTCGTAGTCCTTGCCAGCGTCGGTTTGGATAAAGCCGCCCAGGAGCACGAGCTTGTCGGCGAACACCAGGTCCACGCGGCCGGCGGTCAAGTCCATGTTGGCCTCGTCCTGAGTGGTGTAGGCCTTGATATCCACCACATCGGTAAAATTGTCGCGGATGAAGTTCTCGTGGATGGTGGCACGCTGTACGCCAACGGTCTTGCCCTTCAGGATATCCTTGTTGATCTCGGTGAAGGCGCCCTTTTTGGCCATGAAGCTGCCGGGGCTGGTGTAATACTTGTTGGAGAAGTCGACTTTCTGGCGACGTTCGTCGGTTATGGACATGGAGGCGATGATGCAGTCGATTTTTTTGGCCAGCAGGGCGGGGATCAGGCCGTCCCAGTCAACGACCACGAATTCGCAGTCCAAGTTCTCGGCCTTGCACAGTGCCTTGGCGATGTCGATGTCAAAGCCCTGGAGCTCGCCCTTGTCGTCGACCAAGTTGAACGGAGGGTAGGCGCCCTCGGTGCCCACTTTGACGGTCTTGGCCATGGCAGGCAGGGCCAGAGCCATGGTGGCGAACAAGGCCACGATCAACGCGATGGTAAAAACTCTTTTCATCCTTCCTCTCCTTTGGTGAACTGTTGGTTGATTTTTTTCAATACGGCGTATCTTCGAGATAGCGCGAGAGAAACTGGCGGCAGACGTCGGAGTCAGGGTTCTCGAACACCTTCTCCGGCGGCCCCTGTTCTTCCACGCGCCCTTCGTGCAGGAACATGACCTGGGATGCCACTTCGTGGGCAAAGTCCATCTCATGGGTGGCGATGATCATGGTCCGGCCCTCTTTAGCAAGGCTCCCCATGACGCGGAGCACCTCGCCCACCATCTCGGGATCAAGGGCCGAGGTGGGTTCGTCGAAAAGTATGACGTCAGGCTCCATGGCCAGGGCGCGGGCGATGGCCACGCGCTGCTGTTGGCCGCCGGAGAGGTGGGCAGGGTAGCTGTTGGCCTTTTCCGCGATGCCGACCTTGTCCAGCAGGCCCATGGCCTTTTCCACCATAGCCTTTTTAGGGCGCCCCAGAACGTGGACGGGCGCCTCGATGACGTTTTCCATGACGGTCATGTGCTCCCACAGGTTGAACTGCTGGAAGACCATTCCCAGGCGGGTGCGGATGCGGTCCACTTGGCGGCCGTCCTCGGGCACGAAGTTGCCCTTGCGGTTGCGGATCATTTTGATGCGCTCGCCGCGGACAGTGACGGTGCCACTGTCGGGCTTCTCGAGGAGGTTGATGCAGCGGAGGAAGGTGCTCTTGCCGGAGCCGCTGGAGCCGATAAGGGCGATGACGTCGCCCTCGTTTGCCGTGAGGGAGATTCCTTTGAGGACTTCAAGGGATCCGAAACTCTTCTGAATGTTTTCCACCACCAGAGCGGGAACGTTAGAGGCGTTTTTACTGTTGTTCGAGGTGGATGTGGCGGGTTTTTTGTCGTTGTCCTGAAGCAAAGCCGGCTCCCTGTAAAAAGTTGCTTTGTTTGCGTAAATTTCGAATTTTGTAGATTAATCGACCTAAGTTTGTCAACAAAAAGGAATCTTGGGTAAAGCCATATTGTTGCTATTATTGTTAAATGGCAACATTCCGGTCAACTATGGAGAATTGCAGGATAATGTTTGCCAACATACTCTTATGGCAGGAAAAAGACTTCAATGTCAGGAGCGGGGAGCAATGGGGGTCACAATGGGAAATGGCGCCATCCGGGCGCCATGATTTGGAATTTTTGGCCATTTTGTACATAATTGCAAAATTCGAGAGTGGGGCTTTTCACGATATTCCGTCACACCCGGTGCGAATGGGAAGGAGGATGCTGACAGGCCTCGCGAGGGACGGAAGCGGGTTTGCATACGGAGCTCAGACCCGAAGCTGTCCGCGGAGTTCAGTAAGGGATTTCAGCCCCATGGCGCGCATTTTCTGGGGGAGTTCATGCACCAGCCGGAACACGTGGTCCGGGCTGGTGAACGTGGCGGTGCCGATCTGCACCGCATGGGCGCCCACCAGGATGAATTCCAGCACATCCTTGGCCGAGCGGATGCCGCCAACGCCGATGACAGGAATATTCACGGCGCTGGCCACCTGGTACACGCAACGCAGAGCAACGGGCTTGATGGCCGGCCCGGAGAGCCCCCCGATGACATTGGCCAGGCGCGGTTTCAGGGACTTCAGGTCCACGGACATGCCGGACAGGGTATTGATACAGACCAGGGCGTCGGCGCCGGCGTCCTCCACCGCCTTGGCAATGCTCACGATATCCGTGACGTTGGGGCTCAGTTTGACCCACACTGGCACCTTCTTGGCGACCTTCTTCACCGCCTTGGTCACAGCGGCGGCCATGGCCGCGTCCTGACCGAAAAGGGAGCCTCCGGCGGACACGTTGGGGCAGGAGACGTTGACCTCCAGCGCCGCCACGCCTTCGGCCACAGCGAGCTTGCGCCCAAGCGCGGCGAAATCGTCCACCGAGCATGCATATATGTTGATGATTACCGGCGTGTCGCGCCAGGGCAGCAGGGGGAGCCTGTCCTCGATGAAGGTCTTGACCCCGATGTTCTGGAGCCCTATGGAGTTGAGCATGCCGCAAGGGGTTTCCGCCAGTCTGGGCATTGGGTTGCCAGCCTTGGGCTCCAGGGACAGCCCCTTCACCACGATGCCGCCGAGTTCCCGGAGATCGCCGTAAGGGGAGAATTCGAGGCCGTAGCCAAAGGTGCCGGAAGCCGTGAGGATAGGATTCTTCAGATTAAATCCGGGCAAAGTGACGCTAAGATCCATGATATCCCCGGTTGCTAGTTTTAAAAAGTGAATTCGTGCGCCCAGAACATGGGGCCGTGGGTGCATGTCTGCATGGGCAGGCCGTCGCGGGTTTTCACCACGCAGCCCATGCAGGCTCCCACGCCGCAGGCCATGCGGTGCTCCAGGCTCAGCTGGGTCCGCACGTCCAACTCCAGGGCCAGACCATGTATGGTGCGCAGGAACGGCTCGGGACCGCAGGCCAGGACCAGCCCATTGTCCGCATATTCGCGCATTCTGGACCGCAGCAGTTCGATGAATTTGGGCAGATCACCGGGATTCTTTTCCTGCATGGCCTCGGCGGTTATCTGCTCGGCCAGGGGGCCGTAGGGATAGCAGGACAGCGGGGGGCGGTGGCCGAAGACCAGGTGCAGCTTCTCGGGTCTTGGATGGCGCAGGGCGTATCCAGTGAAGGGGGCGATGCCCACCCCTCCGGCCAGCAGCAGGGTCGGGGAGTCGGGCTCCACCTCGAACCCCTTGCCCAGAGGACCCCATAGGCTTACCTTGTCTCCGGGATCGATTTGTGCCAAACGCTCGGTGCCGCGCCCAACCACCTGGAGAAAGATGTCCAAAGCCACGTCGTCCGCGCTGCAGATGGAAAAAGGGCGGCCCCAGGTGAGTTCCGCCCCCCAGGAGGTGGGGCGCAACATCACGAACTGCCCCGGGCTCCATCCGTCCCAGGCCGGCAGTTCCACGCGCAGACGGTACAATACCGGCCACTCGCCGCATTGACCAAAGGGCGTGCAATCCAATACGTTGACTACCTGGCAGACTGGCTTGATCTGCAATTGTGGCATAACAACCTATCCTTTGGGGGGGGGAGCTGGCCACCCCCATTATAGCACATAACCGGGAGCGGGGAACTCTGTTTTCAGCCCGGTTTTTTCGAATGGCGCGGCCAATGCCGGACTCGAGCCACGGATCCCCGGGGCGGTGCCCCGGATTCCGGAGAAAATAATAACGGCCAGCGCATAGTATAACTCAGGAGACAAGGCATGCAAACGCGGCCTGAACTGCTCGCCCCGGCGGGTGACAAGAACGCTTTTCTTGCGGCACTGGCAGCTGGAGCCGACGCAGTCTATGTGGGGCTCAAGCACTTTTCAGCAAGAATGCAGGCAGATAACTTTTCCGTCAAGGAATTGTCGCGCTGTAGAGAGCTTGCGGCTAAAAAAAACATTAAACTGTATGTGGCCTTCAACACCCTGCTCAAGCCCGGTGATGTCGACGCCGCGGGACGGCTCATACAGAGGCTGGCCAGGCACGTGCAGCCCCATTCCCTGATCGTCCAGGATCTGGGTTGTTTGGATCTGGCTCGACAGGTCGGGTATCAGGGCGAACTGCATCTCTCCACCCTGGCCAACTGCAGCCACCCCGCCAGTCTGGCCCTGGCCGCCAAGATGGGCGCCAGCAGGGTGGTGGTGCCCAGGGAGCTCTCCATCGACGAGATCAAGGCCATGGCCCAGGCATGCCCGGAGGGGCTGACACTGGAGACCTTCATCCACGGCGCGCTCTGCAACTGCGTCTCGGGCCGCTGTTACTGGAGCAGCTACCTTGGCGGCAAGAGCGGGCTCAGGGGGCGCTGCGTGCAGCCCTGCCGCAGGGTATACATGCAAAAAGGCCGCAAGGGGCGTTTTTTTTCCTGTCAGGACCTTTCCCTGGACGTGCTGGTCAAGACCCTGAAGGAAGTGCCCCAGGTCAGCGCCTGGAAGATCGAAGGGCGCAAGAAGGGGGCGCACTACGTCTACTACACTGTTGCCGGGTACAAGCTGCTCCGCGACCAGGGGGACGACCCCCAGGTGCGCAAACAGGCCATGGATGTCCTTGAGCAGGCTCTGGGGCGTCCCGGAACGCATTACTTTTTCCTGCCGCAGCGTCCCCATTCGCCAGTGAACGCCTCCTCCGCTGATTCCGGGGACACTGGCTCCGGGCTCTTTGCGGGACGGGTGGCCAAGACGCCCGAGGGCAAGGCCTACCTGCGCCCGAAGCTCCCGCTCATGGCCCAGGATCTGCTGCGGGTGGGGCACGAGGACGAGCCTTGGCACTGCACCTTCCCTCTGCGCAAGGCCGTACCCAAGGGAGGGCGGTTGGACCTGCCTCTCAAGGGGAAACGCCCCCCCAAGAGCGGAACCCCGGTGTACCTCATCGACCGGCGGGAGCCCGAACTCCGCCGCATGATCGAGGAGCTGGACAGGGAGCTCGAGACTGTGCCGGCTCCCAAGGGGGCGGACAGTGCGCCTGACTTCACGCCCAAGCTTCCCAAGCCCTGGGGCAAGAGGGAAAAAACCAGGAGCATGACCGTGCTACGTACCCTGCCTCAGGGCAAGGCCGGCAAGACGGGTGGGGAGACCGGCATGTGGCTGCACGAGGGCGTGCTCAAGACCATGTCCCGCACCTTGTACCCCAAGTTCTGGTGGTGGCTGCCGCCGGTGCTCTGGCCGGACGAGGAGGAGGCCATGCGCAGGACCCTGGGGCGCATGATCGGCCAGGGAGCCCGCAAGTTCGTGTGCAACCAGCCCTGGCAGGCTGCCCTGTTCGAACCGCGCGAGGGCCTGCAACTCATGGCCGGCCCCTTTTGCAACATTTCCAATACCCTGGCCTTGCAAAGCCTGGCCGAGCTGGGTTTCACCCAGGCCATGGTGAGCCCGGAGCTCAACGCCGCGGAGTTACTCGAGCTGCCAAGCCAGAGCCCGCTTCCCCTGGGCATTGTGGCCTCGGGAGAGTGGCCGGTGGGTATCTCGCGTATTCACCCCGAGGCGGTGAAGCCCCTCACCCCCTTCACCAGCCCCTTGAAGGAGAACTTCTGGACCAGGAAGTATGGCGCCAACCTCTGGATATTCCCGGGCTGGCCCCTGGACCTGCGGGAAAAACGCGGCGACCTGGAAGCCGCGGGGTACTCCCTGTTCGTGCGTTTCGTGGAACTGCGGCCCAAGGACCTCATGGAGAGCCAGCGCACCAGCCAGTTCAACTGGGACCTGCAGTTGTTGTAACAGCCAATTCTTTGAAGAGACTTCTGGGGGAGCCCTTTCAATAAAGGGCTTCCCGCAGATCCCCTCCCAAATTGTAGGTGGCCAAGCTTGAGAATGGTTTTTCTCAAGCGATAACCTTTGTTGAGATTCTTATTCAGGAACCAGACCCGGGAATTTCACGTGCGCGTTCTGGCTGACGTCCAGGCTGGCGCCGTTGACAATGTTCACGGTGGAGTCGTCGGTTTGCAGGCCGAATGCCAGGCAGAGGAGCGGGAGGCGGTGATGCTTCTCCGGAAGTGGTAGTGGGAAAAGCAAGTGTTTCAAGTGGGGATGGAGACCGTGAGAAACGTGCCGTGTTTCTCGCCCGTCTCCATGCGGATGCTCCAGCCCTGGGTTTCCGCCATCATCCTGGCGCTGTATGTGCCTAGGCCCGTGCCTTTGGTCTTGCCCTGGGTGGTGTACTTGTCGAAAAAGGTGTCTCGGATGTCTTGCGGCACCACGCCTGAGTTGTGAATGATGACTTCGAGCTGCTCCGGCTCGTTGTTGAGGTGGATTTCCACTGGCTCTCCCATGGGGGATGCCTCCACGGCGTTGATCAGCAGGTTGGAGAACACCGAGTAGGCGAGCAGTTCCTCGCCGTTGATGAAGACTCTCCCCGGTTCGGGTTCGTTGAATCCGCTAAAGCGCAACCGGATCTGCAGCAGCTTCTCTTTGGAAAGGGGGCGGTTGTCCCTCATGCATTGCCTGATGATCTGCAGGATGTCGAAGGCGCTCTGCACATATGCGTATTTTCCGTTCTCGATCTGGTAGAGCGTGAGGGAGAGGTTGATGATCCCCAGCATCTTGCGGCCGGAGTCCATGATATGCTGCAAATGCTCCCGTTGTTCGTCCGTGAGGTTGTCGTCGGCGAGCAGGATTTCCGGCAGGCCGATGATGCCATTCAGGGGTGACTTCAGGTCGTGCCGGGTGATGCGCTCCACATCCTCGCGCAGTTTCTGGGTCTCCATCAGCTCGGTCATGTCCCGGAAAAATCCGATGAGGCAGTATCGCTCGTCGATGATCACCGGTATGGCGGTGACGTCGCAATATATTTCCGAGCCGTCCTTCCTGACAAGGCGCACCTTTTCCGCCGAATCCTGCAGGCCGAGGCCCTGCTGCTCGAAAAGCTCCATGGTTTGTTCGAGATCCTTATGGGGGATGAGGTCCTGGACCTTCAGGCTCAGGAGCTCTCCGGGCAGGTATCCCAGGATCGATGTCATGGAGTTGTTGGCGTGCAGCAAGCGCCGGGTCTCCAGATCCGCGATGAGGATGCCGTCCCGGCTGGCATTGAACACGGTTTTGTAGCGCTGCTCAGATTCCCGGAGCCTGTTCTCGGCGCGTTTCCTTTTGGTGATATCGTCCTTTACGGCCACGAAGTTCAAGATGCCGCCGTGCTTGTCCAGGAGGGGGGTGATGGTGGCGGCCTCCCAGTACAGATCGCCGTTTTTTGTCTTGTTGCAGATTTCCCCGATCCACTGTTTTCGCAATAGCAGGGTGTCCCAAATTCGCCTGTAGAACTCCTCATCGTGGACCCCCGATTTGAGGAGACTGGGGTTCTTGCCCATGACCTCGTCCTCGGAATAGCCGGAGGTCTTGCAGAACCGGGGATTCACGTATTCGATGTTCCCCTGGTTGTCAGTGATGAGGATGGTTGCGGATGCGGTCTCCACGGCATTCTGGAATTTCTTCAGGGCCATGGTCCGTTTTTCAACGGTATCCTCCAACTGTTCGCTGTGCGCCAGCACTTCCTCGTGCAGCAGCGCATTGGCCACTGCCATGGAAATGATGGCGGCGATGGATTGCATGAAGTCCGACCTGTTGGAAAAGTCCCGTTCCGTGGTGGTTCCCATGCCCAGAACTCCCAGGATTCGTTCCCTGTTCCGCAGAGGGATGGATGCGAAGGAGTGGATTCCGGAGTTTTTGCAGTCGGTGCGGGTGCAGCGGGCATCCAAGCGGATATCCAGGGAAAACAGGGGCCCGGAGCTCTGGGCCGCAAGGCCGCACATGCACTGCCCCACAGTGTGTCTGGCCTTGCTCAGGCTGTCGGTCTCCTGCAGGTTCGAGCGCATGCCCTTGAGGCGCAACTCTTGCCCATCCACCAGATAGACCATCACGAGGTCCAGATCCAAGGTCTGTTGGATCATGTCCAGTGAGGAGGAGACCACATGCTCAAGGGAAATGTCCATGGCCACGGATTTGCTCAAGATATTCAATGTCTCGAGTTCCTCCACGTGGCGCTGGAGGTTCCGGGTCATGATCTTGCGCTCATGGATGTCCACGTGGGTGCCGATCATGCGCAGGGGGTTGCCCTGGGCGTCACGCTCCACGATATCACCTCGGCCGAGGATCCATTGCCAGTTCCCAGCCTTGTTCCGCAACCGGAACTCGACGTGGTAGGGTTCGCCCCTCTCCAGAAGCGCGTCGATTCTCCTGGACACGCGCTCGGCGTCGTCCGGGTGAAAGAGTTCAATGGCCGAGTGGATCGTGGGCGCGAACTCTCCGGGTTCGTACCCCAGCATGGTGAAATAGCGGGGATTGTAGTGAACGTGCTCGGACGGGATATCCCAGTCCCAGAGACCGTCGCTGGTGACTTGCATGGCCAGTTGCAACCGTTCTTCCGAGAGTCTGAGCTGCTCCTGGCTCTGCATGCGTACTGTCTGATCCTCGAACATGGCGATTATTTCGCCGGTGGGCAGCTTGTATACGTATTCCTCGATCCAGTATTTGCGGGAGCTGTCCGGAATCACGACAAGGGGAAAATGTTCCGGCTCACCGGTGTCGTAAACCCTGCGGAAGATCTCCACGACCCCGGAGTTTTCGAGATGTGGAAACACCTCAATAAAGTTCTTGCCCAGGACCTTCTCCCTGGGGGCGCCGGTGAGTTTTTCCGCAGCGTCGTTGAACTCGGTGATGATGAACTCTCGTCCACAGTCAATGGTCCTGTGAACGGCTATGCTGCTGAAGGTATTCTCGAACAGGAAGCGATAACGGGCCTCGCTTTGCAGCAATTCGGCCTCGCGCGCTTCCATTTCCTGGATACGGCGCTTCAGGTGTTCGAGTTCGGAGGTTTGGTTGTGACCGGCCTCCGTTTTGTTGTTGGCCATGCAGCTCAGTCACCTTGGCTTGAAGACATGATGTTGGCCGCAATGATACACTATTTTATGGAATAAAAGCCATCTATTGGAAATAGTTCATAACATGCTGATATTGACTAATTTTTTTAGCAGTATTGGCGCCGGAAACGCGGAATAAGGAGTACTATTGGATATTATTCGGAATCCGGGTACTGATTTCTGATGCTCAAGATCGTGTCGAAATTGGCAAGAAAGACATCGAGAATGGTGGGATCGAAATGGGTGCCGCGTCCCTGCCGCATTATTGCAAGGGCGTCGTCCACCGGGAATGGAGGTTTGTAGGGGCGCCGGCTCGTGAGGGCGTCGAAGACGTCGGCCACGGCACAAATACGCCCCACGAGGGGGATGTCCTCGCCGGACATGCCCGAGGGATAGCCGCTGCCGTCCCATTTTTCGTGATGGCTGAGCGCTATGATCGTGCCCAGGCTCATGTATTCGGAATCGCCGGCTCCAAGGATTTTCGCGCCTATGGTGGTGTGGGTCTTCATGATCTCCCACTCTCCGGGGTCAAGCTTGCCGGGCTTGAGCAGAATGATGTCCGGGATGCCGATCTTGCCCACGTCATGCATGGGGCTGCTGGTGAGAATGAGTTCCACCAGGGACTTTTCCAGCTCGATCTTCTCCGCCAGCAGGGCGCTGTAGCGGGCCATGCGTACGATATGGGACGCAGTGTTCTCGTCCTTGTACTCCGCTGCGGCCGACAGGTGCCGTATGGACTCCACGTGGGCCTTGTCCAGATTGTGCAGGGCCTGGCGCAGTTCCTGTGTGCGCTGTCCCACCAGATCGTGGAGTTCGGTCTGAAAGGTCTTGAGGTCGTCCTGTTGGGCCTTCTGGCGCAGCAGTGAGGATGTCCGTACGCAGAGCTCCAGCGGATCCACAGGCTTGGTGATGAAGTCGTTGGCTCCCGCCTGTACGGCCTGGAGCCGGTCGTCCTTGTCCGACAGGGTGGTGACCATGATGACTGGGATATCCTGGATCTCGGGGTTGCCCCTGATCCTGCGGACCATCTCGAAGCCGTCCATTTCCGGCATCACTACGTCGGCAAGCACGAGGTCGAAGGTGCGGTCCAGGGTCCGCAGGGCGACGATGGCGTTCTCCACGGCCAGGGGTTCGTGCCCCAGCTTCTTGAGCATGCCGTTGAGCAGAAGTCGGTTGTTGGCCTCGTCGTCCACCACGAGGATTCTTCCAGGTCCCGGCTTTTTCATGACTCCCTCCCGGTTGGAGGTCATTGCATGGACGACAGCGTCATCCCCTTTGGAAGATGCACTGTTATGGTGGTGGTGTTCTCCTGGTCCGAGGTCTCCATGAGCAATCCGTATTCCATGGTGTCGGCGATGAGCTTGGAGGAGTAGGTGCCCAGACCAGTACCCCTTTCCTTGCCGTGTGTCTTGTATTTCTTGAAGAAATGTTCCCGGATTTCCTCGGGCACGGCGCCACGGTTCTTGATGACGATGGATGTCTGTTCTTCGTCCTGAATTCGTACATATACGGTTTCATCCCTGGGCGACGCCTCGATGGCGTTGATCAGGAAGTTGGAAAGCATGGAGTAGAGCAGTTGCTCCTCGGAGAGGACCCAGAAAGCTTCGCGAGGGGGCGCCTCGTTCACCGTGAAGGCCACCTCGATGCTCTTGGCCGAGAGCTTGGAGTGGCAGTCCTCGATGATCTCGTTGACCACGGCCACGGCGTTCACGTTGGCTGGCCAGTACTCGTAGGCGCCTGTCTCCATCTTGAACAGGTCCAGGGACATGTCGATCATGCGCAGCATGCGCGTTCCAGCGTTCCCGATGGCCTTGACGATCTCCATCTGCTCCTCGTTGAGGTTCCCCTCCATGGCCAGAAGCTGTGGCATGCCGACGATGCTGTTGAGCGGGGTCTTGAGGTCGTGGCGCATGATTCTGTCCACGTCGCCCTTGAGTTGCTCCAGGTCCTTCTTGTTGGAGATGTCGTCCTTGAGAGCCAGGAAATGGGTGATGTTGCCGTCCACATCCATGATGGGGGAGATGGTCACCTGCTCCCAGTATAGGTCACCGTTTTTCTTGCGGTTGCACATCTCGTTGCGCCACACCTCGCCCGATGTGATGGTCTGCCAGAGCTCGGAGTAGAACTCCTTGTCATGGAAGTTGGACTTCAGGATCCTCGGATTTTGTCCCTGAGCCTCCTCCCGGGTGTATCCGGTGATGGCGGTGAAGGCGGGGTTGACGTACTCGATGTTGCCGTGGGGGTCAGTGATGACCACCGTGGACGGGCTGCTCTCCACTGCCCGCCAGAGCTTGCGCAGCTCCAGCTCGGCGCGC
The DNA here is from genome assembly GCA_963674665.2 of Desulfovibrionaceae bacterium. Lineage (GTDB taxonomy): Bacteria > Desulfobacterota > Desulfovibrionia > Desulfovibrionales > Desulfovibrionaceae. The sequence continues at coordinate 1,233,991 of CAXXPL010000009.1, forward strand.
TTGCGCTCGGTGACGTCCCTGGCGATGCCCCTGTATCCGATGAGATCGCCCTGATCGTCGAGAATGGGCACGCCGCTGGTTTCCAACACCACCTCCTCGCCGTCCTTGTTCAGGGTGATGTTGTCCAGGTTGCTGAAAGGCGCCCTGCCCACGACGAACTCGGCAAAGGCCTCCTCGATGCACTCCCTTTCCTTCTCGGGCATGAAGTCGAAGGGTGTCTTGCCCAGAACCTCCTCGGGGCGGTAGCCCAGGATGTCCAACACCCTGGGGCTGGAGTATGTGTACCGCCCCGCGTGGTTGACCTCCCAGATCCAGTCGCAGGAGCTCTCCACCAGGGCCCGGAATTTTTCCTCGCTCTTGCGCAAAGCGTCCTCGTAACGCTTGCGCAGGAGGATGGGAGCGAAAACGGCCGCCAACCTGCGCACGTTGTCCAGGTCGTCGTCCGTGTATTCCCGGGGCGCGTTGGCAAATGCCACCTGCCCCACCAGTTCGCCGCCGATGAGGCTGGGAGCATAGATGAACCGGTTGATGGGGATATGACCGTGAGGCGTCCCTGAAGACCGGGGGTCCCTGGGCACGTTGTTGGAGAGCACCGCCTCCTTGTGGTCGCGACCCCAGCCGGGAATGCCCTGTATCTTGGCGAACAGGTCGGTCTTGCCCGGCGTGTTGCAGGCGTCCAAGGTGTTTTTGCTCATGGAGGGGGCGAGAAACTTTCCCGTGTCCTCGTCGATGTACCCCACAAAGCCGTCAGGGCTGTCGGTGATGCGCTGCCCCACGTCGAGGATCATGTCCGTGATTGACGAGAGGCGCATCTTGGAGACCATGGATTCGGCCAGTTCCGCAAAGGAGGATTCCACCTCCCTGCCCCGGATGAGGGCGGCCTCGTATTCCTTGCGCTGGCTGATGTCCATGATGGTGCCCAGGGCGGTAAGGGGAACGCCGAACTCGTCCCTGTTGATCCTGCCCTGGACGTGCGCCCAACTGATCGTTCCGTCCTTCTTCACTATGCGTAGGTCATGGGAGAATCTCTTGATCTCGTGGGATGCTTCGAACAGTTTTTCGACTTTGTCCCGGTCCTCGTGGAATATGTGCGAGCGCAGCAGGCTGTCCGAAGGGGATACCTCGCCGGGGGTATAGCCCAGAATCAGGAAGGTCTGTTCCGACCAGTTGTTTTCCCCGGACCTGACGTCCCGCACGAAGTGCCCTATGGAGGCTATGCGCTGCGCTTCCCGCAGCAGGGCCTCGTTGCGCATCAGTTTGAGCTCCGCGAGCTTGCGTTGCGCCACCTCGGACTTGAGCCGTCTGTTCCACCAGATCACCAGGGCGATTATCAGCAACGAGGGCAGGAGGATGGCGGCGGTGAGCTTGTAGAACAGGAGCCAGTTTATCTGGCGCTCCACCAGCATATTGCTCCATTTCTCCAGGATGATGGTGCGTTGGGTGTCGGAGAGGCTGTCCAGGACCTTCTCGATGACCGGGACCAGGTAGGACAGCTCCTTGCGCACTCCCATGCAGAGTTCGTAGGAGTACGGGGTGATCAGTGAAACCACCAGGTTCTTCATGCCATAGCGCTGTTCCATGTAGCGGATGGAGGCGAGGTTTCCGAGAAAGGCGAAACACTCCCCTTTTTCGACCGCCTTGAGCCCTTCCTGGTAGTCCTTGACGCCTTTCACGATGACGTCCGGGTGGTCCCGAAGAAGATAGTCCATGCCCACGTATCCCTCGATGACCGCCACCATCTTGCCGTTGAGGCTGTTCATGTGCGTCGCGATGGGCGCGTCCTCGCGGGTGACTATGACCAGGGGGACGTTGAGGTAGGGCTTGGTGAAGGCGAGATACTGCTCCCGCTCGGGCGTGCGCACGATGGTGGCGATCACGTCCACTTGTCCGGCCTTGACGCTTCGCAGCATATCCGCCCAGTTCGCGCTACGCAGGGGGGTGAAGTCCACATTGAGGCGCTCGCTCAGCACCCGGATGTAGTCCGAGGTTATGCCGGAATACTCTCCCCTGTCGTCGAAATAGGCGAAGGGAGGCCATGCCGGGTCCAGGCCGAGGCGCAACGCGTCGTGCTGCTCCAGAAGTACCTTCTCCTCCTGGCTCACCAGGTCGTCGGCGCCTTCGGGGTCCACCCACTTGGCCAGGATGGGGCGGTCGTACTCCCGCACGGCCTTCAGTGCCTTGTTCAGGATCCTGGCCAGGATGGGTTTGTCCTTGCGGGAACCGATGCTCAGTACCACGGGTGCCTTGGAGGTCTTTCCCTGGAGCCGGAGATTCTGGAGCAATTCCTGATGAATGAGGTAGTTGGCAACTGCCCGGTTGCCCACGTACGCGTCGGCCTCGCTCCGCGACACCGCGTCCAGGCAGGCGCTTGTGTCCGGGTATTCGCGGATGTTCACCTCGGGAAAGCGTTCCTTGAAATAGGTGTTGTTGTAGTACCCTTTTTCCAGGGCAATGGTTTTTCCGGACAGGGCCTCCTCGTTCTCGTAGTACGGTCCGTCGTCCCTGCCCACGATGACGTGGGGAATGGAGATGTACGGATCGGTGAAGAAAAAGAAGGGCTCCCGGTCGGGCTTTGGCGTGATATCGGTGAGGGCGTCCAGCTTGCCCCCTTTCACCAGGTTGAAATTGTCCTTGAAAGTGCCGGGAACGAGGGTGACGGCGTCGCCCAGGAGCTTGCCGATGGCCAGGGCAAAGTCCACGCTCAGGCCCTTGGGTGCGCCGTCCCTGTCCACGAAGGAGATGGGAGGCCAGGAGTTCATCACGCCGATGCGTATGGGCTTGTTGCGCACCAGCCAGGTGGATTCCTCCTCGCTGAGTTCGAACACGCCGTGGGTGTCGTCGATGCCCCCTGTCCAGTTGCTGAGTATGGCAAGCTCCTCGGCCTGGGTCATGGAGGAGAGGGCCTTGTTCATGATGCTGGCCAGCAGGGGGAGGTCCTTGCGTACCCCGATGCTGTTGGTGGATCCGGCGACGTTGACCTGGGCAAAGGCCTTGAGGTTGTTCAGAACGTGGCGTTTGATGAGGAAGAAGGCAGCGGCGCGGTTGCCAACATAGGCGTCGGCCTCGCCCATGGATACCGCTTCCAGGGCCTCGATGGTGGAGGGGTACTCCTTTATCGTGATGCCCGGAAAAAGCTCCTTGTACTTCTTCACCAGGTAGAACCCCTGCTCCAGGGCGAGGGTCGCTTCGGCAAGACCCGTCTCGGAGCGGAACTCCGGTCCGTCCTCCCGGCCGATGATCACGTGGGGAACCACCAGGTAGGGCACGGTGAAGTGGAACAGATGCTCACGATCCTTGCGCGGAGTGATGTCCATCAGGGCGTGGAGCCGCCCCTCGGTTGCATCTTTGTATATGTCCGCGAAGGGACCCGGTGTTACGGTGAACTTGGCGCCTATGATCTTTTCCAGCGCCTTGACATAGTCAACGCCAATGCCCCGCACCCGGCCTTCGGCGTCCACGAAGTCCATGGGGGGCCATGCGTTCATGACGCCGATGTTGATGGGCTGGTTTGCATCGAGCCAGGTCTGTTCCTCGGGACTCAGATGCAGTCGGGCGTCGCTTTCGGCGAAAACGGGGAAGATGGTCGTTAGCACGCAGCACAGGGACAGGAAGCAGGTGACAAGCCATTTGAACACGCCCGTTTCTCCTATGGCCGCTCGAGGCGGTGTGTGGGGGCCTGGTCCCGGTGATGTCGCACGGGACCGAAATGCACAGGTTGGCTGAACAAACAGCACGGGTATGCGGCAGCTCCGTATCGTGGATGTCAGGAACGGTCTGAAGGGACTGGGTTGGATGACGGGAAACCATCACCCGGAATCGCGCCGATGATGACGGGGCCGGATCGGAACGAGGAGTCCGCGTTCAGTGACAAAGGCCAATCACGATGGGAAAGAGCTGGAAAAACCGCAGTGTTGGTGATCTCCGCGTCTGAATCTCGGCCTGTCCTGCATAAAGGGTTTGCTCGGAATGGGATCCTATTATATTTATCTTGTTTTTTATATTCCGGGAAAAAAATAGTCAATAAGTCATGCCAAAAAGCCGATGACTGAAAGACTTTATTTTACAAAGAGGTGGAGATTCGTCTTGGTATGGATATGGTGATGCGGGTCGAGTCATCCTCGTCGGATATTTCGAGACGCATATCATAGCCCATGGTGCTGGCAAGCAGCTTTGCCGAATACGTACCTAGTCCTGTCCCTGACGCCTTGCCATATGTCTGGTACTTGTCGAAGAACTTGTCCCTAATGGATAGAGGCACGACGCCCCTGTTCCGTATGGACAGCTCGATGCCTTGCGGTTCCTTATCATTGAGTTCGATTGAAATTGTTTGGTTCAGAGGCGAGGCTTCAAGGGCGTTGATGAACAGGTTGGAGAGGATGGTGAAGAGCAGCCGCTCCTCCGACCAGACTGTGAAAGTGCGCCCCTGGGGAACGGGGCCGCCGTCCATGGTGAGCTGGACGACGAGGTCCTTGCCATACAGGGTGGAGCGCGACTGTTCGATGACGCGCTCGATGATGCCCAGCACATCCGTGGGTTCCGGGGAGTACGTGTAGGCCCCGGTCTCCATTTTGAACATGTCCAGCGAGAGGTCGACCATGTTGAGCATTGTCTGCCCCGCCTTGTGTATCACCATGATGATCTCGCGCTGCTCCGGGGTGAGGTTGTCCTCCTCCAGCAGAATCTTCGGCAGGCTCAGGATGGCGCCCAGGGGATTCTTGAGATCGTGGCGCATGATCCGCTCCACGTCCTCCTTGAGTTTTTCGAGTTCCTTCTTGTCCGAGATGTCCTGCTGGATGAACACGTAGTTCGAGATCTCACAATCCTGATCCCTGACAGGGGCGATGGATACCTGCTCCCAGATGAGCCTTCCGTCCTTGGTGAGATTGCAGATCTCGTTGCTCCATACCCGTCCTGCCAGTACAGTCTCCTTGATGTCCTGGTAAAAGGCGTCCTCGTGCATGCCGGATTTGAGAACGTCCATGGTTTGCCCCAGTATTTCCTCGGGAGTGTATCCGGTGATGCTACTGAAAGCCGGGTTCACATACTCCACGATTCCCCGGGTGTCGGTGATGACCACGGACAAGGGGTTGTGATCCACGGAACGCTTGAGTTTCCGCAGCTCCTGTTCGCTGCGGATGCGGCTGCTGATGTCCCGGTCCACACCCCGGTAACCCATAAGTTTTCCCTGCGCGCCGAGGATGGGCACACCGGCTGTCTCGAGGTGGACCACACGTCCGCTCTTGTGCTGATTCGGGTTTTCGAGCTGGCTGAATGGGGCCTTTTTCTCCACGATTGTCTTGAATTCTTTCGCCACGCGCTCCCTGGAGGAGGGGGCCATGATGTCGAAGGGGGTCCTGCCCAATAGCTCTTCGGGTTCGTAGCCCAGGATGTCCTTCACCCGCGGACTGGCATAGGTGTATCTGCTCTGGGCATCCACTTCCCACAGCCAGTCGCTGGAGCTCTCCACCATGGCGCGGAATTTCTCCTCGCTGGAACTCAGGGCCAGGGCGTATTGATTCAGGACCCTGGCAAGAGCCCCCAGTTCGTCATTGGGATGCTCGGGCAGGTCCAGCGGCTTGCTCACTACGTCGCGGTCTCCGATCTCGCGGACCCTGAGGGCCATCCGGTTCAGACGCAGTGTTACGCCGCGCCTGATGTACAGTACTATGAGGCAAGTGAACGCCAGCATGACGACCGCAGCGCTCATGGTCATGATCTTGGCCTGCCAGATGTACTTCAGGTTCCGGGCCGCGGTTTTTTCCAGAACAGTGGCCTGGTAATGCGCCATTTCAGAGGTCAGACCGCGCAGGGCCGAGGCCTGACCGCGCCCCTGCATCATGGCTGCGCTAATGGCGTTCCTGTAGTCGAAGTCCTTGTCGCGCATGTCCAGGAGTCGGCGGCAATCACGGGCAAAGGCGTTAAGAACGGCTTCGTCGGCTCCGTATTTGAGTAGGGCGTCCAGTTTCGAGAGGAGGAATTGCATCCTGCCGCGAAAAGCGGCCGCATTTCTCTGGTTGAACACACGGCTCGTTTCGGTGAGCAGTTCGCTCGTCAACTGCCGGCCATCGGATGTCTGCGCTTCGAGGTTGAGCAGCCTGTTGAAGGACTCGTCCATCTCCTGCTGCAACTCGAGGCGCTGCCCCACCAGGACTCCCAGCCTGGTGGCGGTGCTTTCGAAGGTGTCCCTGGCTCGAAGCAGTTGCGCCACCACGTCTTCCGGAATCTGCAGGCTGTGCAGATCTTCCACGGCGGAGTCGAACAGGCTGATATAGTCGCGCAGAAGTTTCTCGCTGGCGCGCCGCTTGGCATCCGAGGTTGACACTGCCAGGCCGCCCAACTGGCTGACCAGCAGGGTGGTTTCCCGTTCGATGCGCGCCGTGGCGAGCAGGGCTCTGGCGTGCTCATTGGCAAGGAGCCGGACTTGGCGTTCCTGGTGGCGCAGCAGGAGCACCATGGCAACTGAGGCGATGGCCACCAGCAGGGTCGATGCAATGAGCGCGCCGGTCACTTTGGCGGAGATGCCAAAGCGTCTGGCAGGCTTGAAAGCGTCAGTATCCCGGTTCATGTCCATGCTTCGATGTGGCTGTGACGGTTGGCGCGGATGGAGCGCTCTTCTGGGCAAAATCTACGATACTGCCATGGCATGCCCGTCAGCGGCGCATGGTCCTGGCAAAAAGCCCGCCGGAAAAAACCGCCGCTGGCCCCCGTGATGTGGTATTGCCTAGGTTTTTACTGACCAGGAGTGACATACGTGTTCCGCTCCTAACGCAGGGGAGGCGCGTACAGCAGACCGCCGTCTCGCCATAGGGCGTTTTGCCCCCTTTCTAATTTGTAGATCGAACCGGCTCCAATGTTTCTGTCGAACATCTCGCTGTAATTACCCACCGCCATTATGGCCTGCCTGGCCCAGGTGTCGGTCAGGCCCAGATATTTTCCAATGCCCGGCATGGAGCCAAGCAGCCGGCGGGTCTCGGGGTCGGTGCTGGATTGGGCCATGGCCGCGGCGTTTTCCGAGGTCACACCCTTTTCCTCGGCTATGATCAGGGCATGCCGCACCCAGCGCACCAGACTCTCCCATGCGGAATCTCCGGCGCGCACGGCCGGGGTGAGGGGTTCCCTGGACAAGATGTCCGGCAGTGGGGTGAACCGTTCAGGCTTGCTGGTCCTGTGGGGCAGGCGCAGTCGCAGGGAGTAGCCATCCCCTGTGACGAGTTCGCACTGCCGGCTGAGGAAGGAGTTCCATACACCCTCGAAGGTCTCGAGTCGCCTGATTTCGAGCCCGAGCTTGTGCCGGTTGTTGATCTCCCTGATGTTGAACTCGGTGGTGGTGTCCCGCACCACACAGATGCTCATGTCCCGCCCCGCGGCGTCCATGAGGCTTCTCAGCCCGCTGTCGGGGTGAGAGATCACCCCCTGGCCGTCGTAGACGAGGACATCGGTGAACGCCAGACCCCTGGAGGTCTCCCGCTCGAGAGTCCAGGTGACGTTGGCCAGCAGGACGTCCACCTCGTTGTCGATCAGGCTGGTGAAGCGGTCATCCGTGTACAGGACCACGATTTCAATGGCTTCGGGATTGTCGAAAATGGAAGCTGCAATGGCACGGCAGAAGTCCACCTGAAACCCACTCCAGGACCCGTCGTTCCGCATACCCGCGTATGCGGGCATGTCGTTGACGCCGCAACGGACATAGCCGCGTTCACGTACCGCATCCAGCACCGGGAGGTCGGCGCCATATCCAGTGGATGGGGGGCAGATGAAGGCGAGCAACAGGACAAGACATTTGATCACGTTTCCTGAAAGCGGTCCCGCGACCCTGCGGTTCATCTGGGAGATCTCCATGGCCGCGGGCGCGTTTTCGCCTGCGGTGTTGTTCAGATCCGTACCTTGGTTGAGCGCGTTCATAAGGTCGTCGCCTCGGATTGTTCGATCCTGCTGGTTCTCAATGTTCACAATGCAATATGGACGGTGTGCGTGAAGCAGTGGTACGAACGATATCGGTGAAGCTCGGCCAGGGTATTCATATTATAAATAAAGCATATTTCTTGAGGTTTGTCCAGAAAAGCTGAAACGGAACACTGCAAGACCATCCTATGAAGAATCACTAGTCTTGTTCCTGTCGTACTGCTGCTGAGAGGGCGAGGGCATGGGAAACAAAGGGAGACATGGACGGAGGCAATTGCTAGTCGATGGATGGCAGTTGGGCGGAAACATCATACAGAGAGCATAAGCTCCTGGTGGTTAAAGTCGTGTTACCATGAACGCCGAGTCATGTTTTGATACCCTCACCAGAAAGCTGGAGGGTTAAAAGAACCTTGCAATTTGTGTGACAATATTGTTACATTATTCGCATACACTATAACTTGGGACAGGAAAGAAAGACGTGCCTGGCACTGACCCGTGGCTGCGGGGATACCGGATGTCGTGGCCTGGATCCACACTCCGCTTGGAATAGGAAATAGAAGGGGGCGTACAGGAGAGCGTAAGCATTCTTCCTTGATATGGTCAATGCCTTAGCTCCGCAAGAGTTGCCGGGGGGAAACCTTTCGGAAGAAAGATTTCCCCCCGGACCCCCCCCTTCCAGAGACTGATTAATGAAAAATTTTATATATCGAGGAGTTCTTGAAAAAGGAGCCAGAGGGAAAAAACATCTTTCAAGAGGTTGTCCCCTCGGAAAGCCGTGTTTATTGATCGTTTTTCAGGTTGCGGAGCGAAGGCAATAGCCACGTTTTTTGAACAGAAAGTTGTGTTCAGGATAGTACCAAAATGCTTAAGCTGGTTTTTACAAACGCAGGATTATCAGCATAGTCTGGTTTCCAGCCACAAGTGTTGGGCAGCGGAATGCGAAACACTGTGGTAGGAGAGCGCTCAAGCGTGTGGGCAATTCTTATGCATCTCCATTAGGAGGGATGCATGGGCGCATCCACGCCTGTCCAATGGCGAGATGCTTCAAGGCAGCGAGGTGTTCCATGTCAGAAGAGCTGAGTGCCAACAAGCGTTCGACTGTAGCCAAGGGTGCTGTCAGGAAGCGTCTCAGGGACATGAAGCCTTGGCGGATCTTCTTGTATCGTCTGGCGAACCTCGATACATGGAACCTCAAGGGACGTTTCGTATACCTCACCGGCGCCATGCTGGTCCTTGGGAGCGTGGTGCAGATAGGACTGCTGTCGCACAGCCTGAACCAGTCCATTATCAACGGTGCAGACACCTATCTACAACTGTGCGAGAACAACCTGTTGGACGCCATACAGGCCAGACAGGAACTGCTGCTCAGCCAGACCTCGGTGGCGGCGGGATATGCCACTGTCGTCGACGCTCTGGTAAACAGAAACCGTGAAGCCCTGCTCGAATTCGGGAAATCCTATTCAGACAAGGTGGGGCTATATCTCAACCTCTCAACATTGAACCTCAGCTTCCTGGTGCCACCGGGGGTCGCCATCGCGCAGACCGCCTATGCGGGCCTGTTGAAGGCCGATTATTCCAAGGACTTCCTGCGGCGCAGCCTGTTCGAAACCGGCGCCGCCTTTTATGGCGTTGCCCGGGATTCACGGGGAGTGGAGCTTCAGGCCATGTCCCCAGTGGAGAGAGACGGAGTCATTCTCGGCGCGGTGGGGGCCTCCCTGCCCCTGGGTGAGGTGCTCGAAGGCAGGGTGCCCGCGGATGTCAGCATGGTCCTGCTGCTGCATGCTGATTCGGCCAGGCATGTTCCTGGCCAGGGCAAGCCGGGTACCGAAGGAGCCGGGGGAGGCAAGGTTGCGGATTCCTTGAGCCAGGCGCGGACGTACGGCAATTGGCTGGTTATGCGGGGGTATGGAAAGCGCTGGCGGGATTCGCTCGGATTGCTGGAGAACGGGGATGTGCGCGAAACATTGGACGGACTCAATGGCCGCCTAGTGCCTCTGAAGGACGCCCGTGGCATCCTTACCGGAGCGATCCTCCTGTCCATCGACACCACCTCCCAGTTCGAGGCCAAGGAGAACCGCGTCTATCAGCTTGGCGGGTTGTTCGTTTCCGGTGCAATGCTGCTCTGGGCCATTCTGTTCTTCAACACCCGGCGCATAGAGATGTTCCTTAGACGGTTGAAGCGGATCATCATCGCCTCCCACGCCAGCAATTTCAACGAGCAGTTCGAGAGCGACCACGTGCACTGCCTGGAGGTGATGCACTGTCACAACGAGGAGTGCCCTGTGTTCATGGATCCGACCAGGATCTGCTACCTGGAGACAGGTTCCGAGGCCATCTCCCCTCTCTGGAAAGACACCTGCATCTTCCTCAATCAGTACGATTCCTGCCAGGCCTGCCCGGTATATATCGTTCGCAAGGGCGACGAACTGACAGAGATGCGCAATTTGATCAACACCATGACCCGGCACTGGCAGGCTTTTCTCTCCCGCTCCGGGCATCTGTTGGCGTATGTGCTGCGCAGCCAGGAAACCTCGGGGCATATCCCGTCCCTGGACGAGGTTGCCAAGAGGTTGGAGCAGATGGCCAAGCTCACCTTCTATGGCCACGACCTCCAGGGCACCCTGGACAAGGCCGAGGTCTACCAGCAGCTGGCCAATGTCTTCAAAAAGGATTTTCATCTCAGCACATTCGTTCTTTTCGAGCTCGACCCCGACACCGACCGGGTTGCCATCGCCCTGGATCAAGGCAGGGAAGTGCCGTTGTGCAAGCAGGAGGTGTTGCTTTCAGCAGAGGTGTGTCGCGCAAATCGCGTGGCCGAGGACGTCAGCTCCTATTACAACCCCGTGCTATGCCCCTACTTCAATTGCGACCTGGACAAATACGTGCGCTGCTGCCTGCCCATGGTCATGGGCGGGTATGTGGGAGCGGTGTTTTCCTTCCTGGCTCCCCGGAGTCAGTGGGAAACTGTGCGCTCGGAGATGATCCCGGTGTTACGCAAGTACCTGGACGCCACCGCCCCTGTGCTGAGCTCCCTCAAGCTGCTCAAGCTCACCCAGGAGCAGGCGCTCCGGGACCCCCTCACCCATTGCCACAACCGCCGCTTTCTGGACGAGTTCATCTCCAAGTACGAACCCCAGTCGGAGCGCGACGGCCGCCGAACCGGGCTGCTCATGGCGGATCTGGACTACTTCAAGCAGGTTAACGACGAGCACGGGCACGAGGCCGGGGATCAGGTTCTCAAACAGGTGGTCAACATCATCAACGAATCCATCCGGCGCTCGGATCTGTTGATACGATACGGGGGCGAGGAGTTCCTGGTGATGCTGCAGGATGTCCAGGATTCCATGGCCGAGCAGGTGGCGGAGAAGATCAGGGCACGTATCCAGCAACATGCCTTCGAGGTGGGGGCCGGTGCGAAGATCTACAAGACCATCAGCATCGGCGTGGCGGAATACCCGACGGATGGAGACACCATGTACAAGGCCATCAAGTTTACGGACGTGGCCCTGTACGAGGCCAAGAACCAGGGCCGTAACCTGGTGATCCGCTTCAAGCCGGAGATGTGGCAGGTGGAGGAGTATTAAGGAAGCACTGGACAATTACCCGTCGGCTCGGCCTTTTTCCTGCGTCTCGCCGCGAACTATTCTACAGCGCATCCTCAAAAGGTTTTTTGGAAAAAGGGATTGTGCGAGGGTGGGGACCTTTTTGATAAAAGGTCCCCTCCGGCGGTTCCTTATGATGATCGTTTCTTGATTATCCTCATCACGAGGGCAGGGTGCCTTCGGTCTTGAGCAGAAATTCCTTCATGGGCAGGCCGGCGCCCGAGAAACCCGTGAGCGCGCCCTTGGAGCCGATGACCCGGTGGCAGGGGATCACCATGGGCCAGGGGTTGAAGGCCATGACCCTGCCTATGCTGCGGGCCGCGCCGGGTTTGTTGCACAGGGCGGCCAACTCGCCGTAGCTGATGGTTTCGCCCCACGGCACTTCGTCACGCAGGGTGAAAAGCACCTTGCGGGAGAACTCGGAGAGGTGGTCTGCCTCCAGGGGCATGTCAGGCCAGGTCATGGGCTGCCCCTGGATGTATTTCTCCAGTGCGGCCTGCATGGGGGCGGTGAAGCCGGAGGAGCAGAACTGCATGACCGGTTCGATGTCCTTGCGCTCCTCCAGCCAGCCGAGCTTGATGCGCTTGAGCCTGCCTTCATTCCAGAACATGTTCAGTTGCAGGGGCGATACCGCGACAATCTCCGAGAACGAGCTAAAAGGCATGGGGCACTCCTCTGGCGGTGATGTATTGCTGGTTACTGGGAGGTGAGGTCCTGGGGGCGAAGGCCGGGGGTTCGGCGGGGGCGAACCAGCCGGGCATGGGTTCATGTGGGTGCAGGGCCTTGCCCTGCCACAACCTCTGGCCGTTGAGACGTTTTTCAATGTCATTGAGCAAAGATGTCTTGACCGAGGCCCAATCAGGGGCTAACAGCTCCCCCGGAACTGGGTCGCCGGTGAGTCGTTGCACGACGATATCCGGCCGCAGCAGGGAAATACCGTCGCAAATCCACTCCAGATAGCGCTCCCGGGTCATGGGGATGTACTCCCCCTGTCGCCACATGTCCGCGAGCGGGGTTCCAGAGCAGACGTACAGGTTGTGGAACTTCACGCCATGTATCGGCAGCCGGTTCAGGGTGCGAACGCTGTTCAGGAAACCAGCCTTGTCCTCACCGGGGAGACCGGCGATAAGATGGGCGCAGATGAACAGTCCGCGCGCGGCCGCTGCTAGGCAGGCCATTTCGAAGGACTGGAGGTCGTGCCCCCGGTTGATGCGGAGCAGGACCTCGTCGTTCGCGGACTGCAACCCCAGCTCCAGCCAGATTTCCTTGAAGGGCGGGCACGGCATGGATGCCAGCAGGTCGAGCTTGTCCCTGTCCAGACAGTCCGGGCGGGTGCCCACTGCCAGGCCGACCATATCCGGAAGAAGCAGGATTTGTTCCAGGGTTTCCTGAAGTTTTGAAAGTGGTCCGTGGGTATTGGAAAATGATTGCAGATAGGCTATGAAGCGAGATGCCTTTGACCTGCGGCTGTATAGATCTCGCCAATGGCGCCATTGTGCGGCCAGATCAAATCCTTCTCCAAGGAGTCCCGATCCAGATCCGTGGGCGTTGCAAAACAGGCATCCTCGACGGGAGAGCGTACCATCCCTGTTGGGGCAGGAGAATCCCGCGTCCAGCGGAATTTTCTGCACGCGTCGGCCAAAGCGCTGGCGCAGATAAGTCGAGAGGGCGTAATACGGTTTATGAAGCATTTGGCCTGCAATCCCGGTATCCGAAGATATGCCCTGACCAGGGGCTTTTTCCTATTGACAAGAGAACGCGAGTCGACAATTGCTGGTCGCTGGTTTTGTAACCCAATGCGTCAAAACGAGGCAAGCGAGAGAATATGTCCAGAATAATGGATTTTGTTTTAGGCCTGTTTTCCAACGACCTGGCCATCGACCTGGGCACTGCCAACACCTGTGTCTATGTGAAGGGGCAGGGCATTGTCCTGCGGGAACCCTCGGTGGTCGCCGTGAAGCAGGACTATCGCGGTTCCAACAAGGTGCTGGCCGTGGGTAACGAGGCCAAGCGCATGCTGGGGCGCACCCCGGGCAACATCGTGGCCATCAGGCCCATGAAGGACGGTGTCATCGCGGATTTTGAGATCACCGAGGCCATGTTGCGCCACTTCATTTCCAAGGTTCACAATTCCCGGCGCAGAGTGCGTCCGAGGATCATCATCTGCGTACCCACCGGCATCACCCAGGTGGAGAAGCGCGCGGTCAAGGAGTCCGCCCAGAGCGCGGGCGCCCGTGAGGTCTACCTCATCGAGGAGCCCATGGCCGCGGCCATTGGCGCCAATCTGCCCATCCAGGAACCCACCTCCAACATGGTCGTCGACATCGGCGGCGGCACCACCGAGGTCGCTGTCATCTCCCTTTCGGGCGTGGTCTACTCCAAGTCCGTGCGCGTAGGCGGGGACAAGATGGACGAAGCCATCATGACCCACGTCAAGCGCAAGTACAACATGCTCATAGGCGAGAGCACGGCCGAGGAGATCAAGGTCAAGATCGGTTCGGCCTATCCCCTGGAAGAGGAGATGGAGATGGAGGTCAAGGGGCGGGATCTGGTGTCGGGCATCCCACAGAATATCCCCATTACCTCCGAGGAAATCCGCAAGGCCATTTCGGAACGGGTGGACGCCATTGTCCAGGCCGTCCGCGTGGCCTTGGAGCAGACCCCGCCGGAGCTCGCCGCGGACATCGTGGACCGGGGTATAGTGCTCACCGGTGGCGGAGCCTTGCTCAAGGGGCTTGACCAGCTTCTGCGCGAAGAGACCTCGCTGCCTATCACCGTTGTGGACGATCCGCTTTCCACGGTTGTTCTCGGTTCTGGCAAAGCCTTGGATTCTCTAGATATCCTCAAGGAGGTAACGATCGATTAAGCTCGTCTCACGGCGGGTCGTTCTGACCTTTCTATTGGCGCTGTTCTGCTATCTCAGCCTGTACACCTGGAACCTGCGTACCGGTTACCTCGATATTCTTGCAACCTATTCCGGACTGGAGTTTGTGGGCTGGACATTGGTTCCGGGAAAATGGACCGCTGACAGGGTCTCCTGGTTTTGGGAGCGTTATGTCTATCTCTCGGACGTGAGCAGGGAGAACGAGGAGCTTCACCGCAAGCTCGAACTCCTGGCCGGATCCCTGGCCAAAAGCAAGGAGGAGGCCGCGGAGGTGAAGCGGTTGCGGGCTCTGCTCTCCTTTGAGCCGAGAGAATCCTGGAAAGCCGAAGGAGGCCGCGTCGTGGCCTACCGCATCGGCCCCCAGGCGGCTCTGGAAACTCTTGTGGTGGACAAGGGCGCCACCTCGGGCATCAAGATGAACACCCCGGTGGTCACGCACCAGGGGGTGGTCGGTCGTGTCTTGCGTATCAGCCCCTCCTTCGCAACCGTACTCCTGATGACCGACCTCAACAGCAAGATCGCGGTCATGGGACAGACCCACCGTACCCCCTGCATTATCAGCGGCATGGGTACGGGGCAGCCCCTGCAGGTGCTCTATGTACCACTCAACGCTCCCATCGAGAGGGGCGAGCTGCTGGTGACCTCGGGGCTGGACGATATTTTTCCCAAAGGGGTACCCGTGGCCCGCGTCACGGCCGTGGAACGCTCCGACATCAGCCTTTTCCTCGATGTGGAGGCCGAGGTCCTCATCGATCTGACCGTCCTCGAGGAGGTGCTGTTGCTCAAGCGGGAACACCTGACCAGCGGCTCCAGCGCCCCTCTGCACGCCATCCAATGACCGGAGGTGTCATGGAGCCTGGTTCCCGTGTCCCCTGCCGGTGCCGCAAAGACCTGACGGAGCGATGCCGGACACCCCGGGTTATGGACAAAGGGCGGAATGCATGGACTTGAGCAACCTCTCCTGGTGGATACTCTTCTTTATCTTCGGCATCTGGGCGCAATTCTTCGTCCCGGGCGTCGATTTCCTCGTTGTGGGCGTGATGCTCGCCCTGCAGGAGGGGCGCTGGCCCCAGACCTTGTGGGTATTACTCTTCGCGGTGCTGATCCAGGAAGGGCAGGGATCCCTGGCCTTCGGCTCCAGCCTGCTGTGGTATGCCGCGGCAATTGTCCTGTTCAGGGGGGGGCGCTGGCTGTTTCAAGCCCGGAACGTTTTTTTCATGATGCTTTTAGGCGCCTGCCTGGGCGTCATTCACCTCGCCATCATGCGCGTCATGACATACCTGCAGAACTATGATGTGCAGGCCGGTCATTTTCTTGTCGAGAGCGTGATACAGGCTCTGATCATCCCGATGATATGGCTTCCGGCCAGCTGGTTGCGTCCGCGGCAGGGGGGGAGCGATGCCGTTTCTATCTGATACCGATCCCCAGGGCCCCCCGAAGCTGGGCCTTGTGCTGCTGCAGGGGCTGGTCCTCTCCATGTTCTTCGTGTTCAGCCTGCGCCTCTGGTACATGCAGGTGCACAAGGGCGAGGAGTACAGCAAGCAGGCCAAGGAGAACCAGTTGCGCCGCGAGGTGATCTACGCTCCCCGCGGTACCATCCTGGACAAGGAGGGGCGGCTGGTGGCCATCAACCAGCCCGGTTATGCCCTGACCCTGGTGCGCGAGGACTGCAAGGACGTGGAGGCCACCCTGGAGCAGGTGAGCCGCTGGACCGGCATCGGCTATGCCGAACTCAAGAAGCGTTTCGACGAGGGCAAGAAGGAGGTCAAGTCCTTCGAGCGCATGACCCTGGTGCCGGACGTCTCCTTTGATCTTCTGGCCCGTATCGAGGCCAACTCCGTATATTGGCCCGGGCTGGAAATCAGCATCCGCCCCCGCAGGGTGTATCCCCATGGCGACGCGCTCTCCAACCTGCTGGGGTATCTCTCCGAGGCCACCAAGGAGGACATTGAAAAGGACAAGAGCCTGCGCGTCGGAGACATGGTGGGGCGCCAGGGCCTGGAGCTGGAGTTGGAGAACGTGTTGCGCGGCGCCAAGGGGCTCAGGCAGCTGGAGGTGGACGCCACGGGCAGAAACCTGAAGAGCGCGGTGCTGCGTCAGCCCATAGCGGGGCAGGATGCCTACCTCAGCATCGACCTGCGGCTTCAGGAGTTCGTGCTGCGACAGTTCGAGGGGCTCGCTGGCTCAGCCGTTGTGCTGGAGCCTTTCACAGGGCAGGTTCTGGCCCTGGTGACGTCGCCCACCTACGACAACAACATTTTCACCAGCAAGGATTTCTCCTCCCGCTGGTCCGCCCTGAACAAGCACCCCAGAAAGCCTCTGCTCAACCGCGCCATCCAGAGCACCTATCCGCCGGGGTCGGTCTGGAAGCTCATGGTGGCGGCCTGTGGGCTGCACGAGGGGTTCATCACCCCCAACACCAGGTTCTTCTGCCCCGGTTCCTACAAGCTCGGCAACATTACCTTCCGGTGTTGGAGAAAGGCCGGCCATGGCAACGTGGATCTCGAGCAGGCGCTGGTGGACAGCTGTGACGTGTATTTCTACCAGCTTGGCGAAAAGCTCGGCGTGGACCGGATGAGCGCCTATGCCATGGCTTGCGGCTTTGGCGCGCCCACGGGCATTGACCTGCCCAACGAGAGCGGGGGGTTGGTCCCCACGAAGAAGTGGAAGCGCAAGCGTTTCAACGAGCCCTGGCATGGAGGGGAGAACCTGAACATGGCCATCGGGCAGGGCTTCACCCTTGCCCAACCCCTGCAGGTGGCGCGTTTTCTTGGGGCATTGTTGAACGGCGGCAACGTGCTCAAGCCCAACCTGCTGCGCGGTGCCCCTCCGGTTGTGCAGAACAAGCTGCCGTTGAGAAAGGAGTACCGGGAGTTGATCCTGAACTCCATGGTGGAGACCGTGCAGACGGGTACGGCCAAACGGCTTTTCCGCCCAGACGCCGTTATCGGGGGCAAGACGGGAACGGCCCAGGTGGTTCGGATCAGGAAGATTCGCAGGGAGACCCACGAAATGCCCTACAGACATAGGGACCACGCCTGGCTGGCCTCCTGGGGGCGAAAAGGCGACAAGACCTACGTGGTGGTGCTCATGGTCGAGCACGGAGGGCACGGCGGTTCCACTGGCGGTCCCCTGGTCAAGTCGATCTACGAATACCTGTTCGGTCCCGCACCCGGTGAAGAGGGTGCCGCACCTGTGGATGGGCCCAGAGGCGGTGGCGCTGCGGCGAACGATTAACCCCTGTTTGACAAGATATTGTAATTCTTGCGGTGTAAGGAATCTTCTGGAATGGACAGGCGCGTACTGACCAATTTGAACTGGCCCCTTCTCGGGTTGACCCTGATCCTGTTTGGGATAGGGATAGTGAATTTATACTCAGCCAGCGGTTTTCGCCTGGAAGAGGGGCTGGCCATCAATGCGTACTACAACAAGCAGATAATCTGGGGCTCGGTCGGCATTGTGTTCATGATTTTTTTCACATTGTTCGATTACAAGAATTTTCGGCATCTCGCATGGCCCCTGTTCATAATGTCCGTGCTGCTTCTGGCCGCCGTACCCATATGGGGGGTGACCATCTACGGCGCCAAGCGCTGGCTGTCCTTCGGGTACTTCAATTTTCAGCCCAGCGAGTTTGCGAAGATCAGCGTCCTATTGTTGGGAGCGAAGATTTTATCTAAAAAATCAAATAGGTTGGATCTAGTTGGTTTGTTCTATGTCATGGGGCTGTGTTCCATCCCCGCGCTGCTCGTGATCAAGCAGCCTGATCTGGGTTCGGGGTTGAACCTGCTCTTGCTATTAAGCGGCATCATCCTGTACAGAGGTCTCACGGCACGGGTGCTCAAGACGATGGCGGTCGTCCTGCCCATGCTTATGCCCTTGGGATGGTTTCTGCTCAAGGATTACCAGAAGCGCCGGATAATGACTTTTCTGAACCCCGGCAGCGACCCACTCGGAGATGGCTACAACATCATTCAGTCTCAAATAGCCATTGGTTCCGGCGAGATATGGGGCAAGGGCTTTTTGGCCGGGACCCAGAGCCAGCTGCGGTTCCTGCCTGAGAAACATACGGACTTCGCTTTTGCCGTGTTTGGCGAGGAGTGGGGTTTCATCGGTACGATCACGCTTCTGGCGCTGTTCTGTTTCTTTCTGTTGAGCATCGTGGCCACTGCCCGGGACTCCAAGGACCGATTCGGCAGTTTTTTGGCTGCTGGAGTATTTTTTTACTTTTTTTGGCAGATACTTATCAATATGGGCATGGTTCTGGGACTCATGCCTGTCGTGGGCATTCCCCTGCCCTTTATCAGTTATGGTGGCAGCGCCACCATTGTGAACTTCTGTCTGGTGGGCTTGGTGCTGAGCATCTCCATGCGCCGTTTCGCGTACAGGACGTGATGGCGGCCCCGACCCGACGGACAGCAAAAGCGAGCGAGGAGCACTAACATGGCCAAGGACGAGATCAACGCCTTTCTCGGGGCCGGCACGAATTACGAAGGCAAGCTCAATTTTGAAGGGTCCGTTCGGATCGATGGTACCTTTACCGGGGAGATTCAGTCCG
Organism: Desulfovibrionaceae bacterium; assembly: GCA_963674665.2. GTDB lineage: Bacteria > Desulfobacterota > Desulfovibrionia > Desulfovibrionales > Desulfovibrionaceae. Next base: position 1,252,934 of record CAXXPL010000009.1, read on the forward strand.
AGGGTACCTTGATCGTGGGCAAGGACGCCAAGGTGGAGGGGCAGATCTGGGTCGGGCAGCTGATCCTGAGCGGCCACCTCAAGGGCGAAATCGAAGCCGGGAAAAAGGTGGTGCTGCACAAGACCGCCAACCTGGTGGGCAGCATGAACACACCGGTTCTCGTCATCGAAGAGGGCGCCCTGCTCGAGGGACAAGTGAGCATGAACAAGTCCCAAACTGGCGCCAAGATGGACAAAAAGGCTGGGAAGCGGCTCGATCTGGTGGGCGGTGAAAAGGGCAAGGGCGCCGGCGGTTCACTCCTGGGAATGGACGATACCAAGAACAGCGAGACAATCGGCAGCTGACAAGGCCTCACGCCGTTTCAGGCCTTGTTTCGTGGGAAAAACCCTTTGACACGTCGGAGAAAATTGGGTATTGGCGCACTGATTTTGATCAAAAATTCACAACCTCGACGGGGGCCTGCATGATTGATCTCGACCTCACTTTAGTTGTCCAATTCATCAACTTCCTTATCGTGTTGGTAGTCTTGAACTATCTCCTGGTGAAACCCATCCGCGAGATAATCAAGACCCGCGCGGAGTCCATGGCGAAAACCGTGGAAAAGACCGAGCAGTTCACGGCGTCTGCAACGGACAAGTTGAAGAATTACGAAGTCGCTCTGGCCGAAGCCCGCGCCGCGGGAACGGAAGCGCGGTTGCGTCAGAAGGATGAAGGTCTGGCAGAGGAGAAGAAGCTCATCGAGGCGGCTACTCGGGAATCCCATGATTCCCTGGCCGCGGCGCGCAAGGAAATCGAAGCCCAGTCCAAGGGCGCCATCGAAAGCCTCGCTGCCCAGGTTGACGACATGGCCGCCAAGGCTGTGGCGAAAATCCTCGGGTAACACTGTCCGTGCGGAAGGAGGAGGGTAACATTGAAACGGTTTAAGGCACTAGGCTATGCATTGCTCATGGTCGTAATCTGCGCGACCACTGTGCTCGCCGCCGAACATGGGGGTGATCACGGCGATTACAACAAGTGGATGAACTTTTTATATCGCGTGATCACTTTTGGACTCGTTGTAGGTATCATCTGGTATGCCGCGGGAAAGAAGATCAAGAATTTTTTTGGCTCCCGCCGCTACAACATCGAAGCCGAGCTCAAGGATCTCGATACCCGCAAGACCGAAGCCGAGAAGAAGCTTCGCGAGGTGGAGTCGAGCATCGCCAACATGGAAGCCGAGCGCGCCAAGATTCTGGAAGACTACAAGGCACAGGGAGAGGCCCTGAAGGCTTCCATCGTCGAGAAAGCCGAGGCTCACGCCGAACTGCTCAAGAAGCACGCCCAGATCACCGCAGAGCAGGAAACCAAGTACGCCATCGAGAGCCTGCGTGAGGAAATGTCCGAACGCATCATCCAGGCCGCCGAAAAGGCTTTGGCCGAAAAGCTCACCAAAGATGAACACGAAAAGTTGATTGATAAATATCTAACAAAGGTGGTGTTCAATTGACCGGGAACATCGTAGCGCGGCGTTACGCCCACGCCCTGTTCGCCCTGGGTCAGGAAAAAGGCGGTGATGCGCTGGCGACATATGGCAAGGATTTGGCCGGGGTGTCTGAACTCCTCGAGGGCGCTCCCGAACTCAAGAGGATCTTTGGCAACCCCATCTTCAGCATCGACGAGAAAAAGGCAGTACTGGCCAAGCTGTTCGAGACAACCGGGCCTTCCGACATGGTGCAGAACTTCTGCAACCTGCTGGCCGACAAGGAGCGCCTTGGCTATCTGACTGATATCAACGCCGTGTTTTCCGAGCTGCTCGACGCTGAGCAGGGCGTTATGCGGGGGCAGTTGATTACCGCTATCGAATTGGACAAGGCCAAGCAGGACTCCCTCAAGGAGGCGCTGGAGAAGCAGGCTGGCAAGAAGCTCGTGCTTAGCTTCGATTCCGACGCGTCGATCCTTGGCGGGATAGTGCTCAAGGTCGGTGACATGATCATGGACGCCAGCTTGCGGGCGCAGCTTGGCATGTTGCAAGAAAACATCAAGAGGGGTGATTAGGGCCATGCAGATCAAAGCCGAAGAGATCAGCCAGATTATCGCGAAGCAGATTGAGAATTACGAGCAACGCGTCGAGATGAGCGAAACCGGAACCGTGTTGTACGTCGGTGACGGTATCGCCCGCGTGTACGGCGTGCAAAACGCAATGGCCATGGAGTTGCTGGAGTTCCCCGGCGGCCTCATGGGCATGGTGCTCAACCTGGAAAGTGACAACGTTGGTGTCGCGCTGCTCGGCGAAGACACCGAGATCAGGGAAGGCGACCCGGTCAAGCGCACCGGCAAGATCTTCTCCGTGCCCGTGGGTGAAGCGGTTACCGGCCGTGTCATCAACCCCCTGGGCCAGCCCATCGACGGCAAGGGTCCCATCGAGACCAAGGACATCCGCCCCGTCGAGCTCAAGGCTCCCGGCATCGTCGCCAGAAAGTCGGTCCATCAGCCATGCTACACGGGTCTGAAGGCCATCGACGCCATGACGCCCATCGGCCGCGGTCAGCGCGAGCTGATCATTGGCGACCGTCAGGTCGGTAAGACAGCCATCGGCATCGACGCCATCCTCGCCCAGAAGGATACCGACGTTTATTGCTTCTACGTGGCCATTGGCCAGAAAAAGGCCAACGTTGCTCTGGTCGCCGACACGCTGGAAAAGTACGGCGCCCTGGAGTACACCACCATCATTTCCGCCACCGCTTCCGAGCCCGCGCCGCTGCAATTCATCGCGGCCTACGCCGGTTGCACCATGGCCGAGTTCTACCGCGACAACGGCAAGCACGCCTTGATCATCTACGATGATCTCTCCAAGCAGGCTGTGGCTTACCGTCAGATGTCGCTGTTGCTTCGCCGGCCTCCAGGACGTGAAGCCTTCCCGGGTGACGTTTTCTATCTCCACTCCCGCCTGCTGGAACGCGCGGCCAAGCTGGACGACTCCAAGGGCGCCGGCTCCATGACCGCTCTGCCCATCATCGAGACCCAGGCCGGTGACGTGTCCGCCTACATTCCCACGAACGTTATCTCCATCACCGACGGACAGGTCTACCTCGAGCCCAACCTGTTCAACGCCGGTGTCCGCCCGGCCATCAACGTCGGTCTGTCGGTCTCCCGCGTCGGCGGCGCCGCTCAGATCAAGGCCATGAAGCAGGTCGCCGGTACCATGCGTCTGGACCTGGCCCAGTACCGCGAACTGGCCGCCTTCGCCCAGTTCGGTTCCGACCTGGACAAGGCCACCCAAGCCAAGCTGGACCGCGGCGCCCGTCTGGTCGAGCTGCTCAAGCAGCCCCAGTACCAGCCCATGTCCGTTCAGGAGCAGGTTGCCTCAATGTACGCCGCCACCCGCGGTTTCATGGACGACGTCCCTGTGGACGCGATCCGCAAGTTTGAGGCCGAGTACCTCGAGTTCATGCGCAATTCCCATGCCGGCATCCTTGACGACATCAAGGGCAAGCAGGTGATTGACGAAGATGTCGAAGGCAGGCTCAAGGCGGCTATCGCCGACTTCAAGAAGGGATTCCAGGCCTAACTCGCCAAACATCGAGGAGGAACGCTGAATGCCTTCGTTGAAAGACGTCCAAAACAAAATAGTCGGCGTCAAGAAGACCAAGCAGATCACCAAGGCCATGAACATGGTGGCCTCGGCGAAGTTGCGCGGCGCGCAACAGCGTATCGAACGCTTCCGCCCCTATGCGGACAAGTTCTACGACATGCTTGGCGACTTGGCAGGGAAGGCCGATGAGTCGGCTCACCCGCTGCTGGAAGTTCGCGAGGAGATCAAGACCGTGGGCATCGTCCTGGTCACCTCCGATCGCGGCCTCTGCGGCAGCTTCAACGCGAACATGATCAAGACCGCCAGGAAGTTGGCCGCCGAGAAGAAGGCGGCCGGGAAAGAGGTCAAGTTCTACTGTGTCGGCAAAAAGGGCCGCGACGCCGCCAGGCGTTTGCAACACGACATCATGAAGGCCCTCACCGACCAGATGAGCTCTTTTGACTTCACTCTGGCCAACGCCGTGGGAATGGAGATCATCAATTCCTACATCGAAGGCGAACTGGACGAAGTCGTCATCGTCTACGGTCAGTTCGTGAGTATGGCCAGACAGGAGCCCGTGGCCCAGACCATCCTCCCCATCGTCTCACATGCCGAGGAGAGCGTGGATGCCGGCGGCGCCAGCGAATACATCTACGAACCCGATGTGGAAGGGCTTCTGGCGGAGCTTCTGCCCCGTTTCATCAAGGTTCAGGTGTACCGTGGTTTGCTGGACACTTCTGCCAGCGAGCATGCCGCCCGTATGTCGGCCATGGATAATGCCACTCGGGCCTGTGATGACATGATCGGTTCGTTGACCCTGGTTTACAACAAGACACGACAGGCAGCCATCACCACGGAGTTGATGGACATTGTCGGCGGCGCTGAAGCGCTGAAAGGATAAGGAAGGGAGCGTAAAGCTATGAGTGAGAACGTGGGTAAGATCAAACAAGTCATCGGCGCCGTTGTCGACGTCGAATTCCCTCCGGGCAAGCTGCCGCACATCCTCACCGCCTTGGAGATCAACAATCCGAATAACGTTGACGCCCCCGACCTGGTGGTCGAGGTAGCGCAGCACCTGGGTGACAACGTTGTCCGCACCATCGCCATGGACGCCACCGAAGGTCTCGTCCGCGGCATGGAGGTCAAGGACACCGGCAAGCCCATCAGCGCTCCTGTCGGCGCAGCCTCTCTTGGCCGCATCATGAACGTTGTGGGCCGCCCTGTGGACGAAATGGGGCCCATCGACTCCGACAAGCTCTACCCCATTCACCGCGCGGCTCCTGACTTCATCGAGCAGAGCACCTCGGTTGAACTTCTTGAAACCGGCGTCAAGGTTATCGACCTGCTCATCCCCTTCCCCAAGGGTGGCAAGATGGGCCTGTTCGGCGGCGCCGGTGTTGGCAAGACCGTTATCCTCATGGAGATGATCAACAACATCGCCAAGCAGCACGGCGGTATCTCCGTGTTCGCCGGTGTCGGCGAGCGCACCCGTGAAGGAAACGACCTGTACCATGAAATGAAGGACGCCGGCGTTCTCGAGAAGGCCGCGTTGATCTACGGTCAGATGAACGAACCTCCGGGAGCCCGTGCCCGCGTGGCCCTGACCGCTCTGGCCTGCGCCGAGTACTTCCGTGATGACGAAGGCCAGGACGTGCTTCTGTTCATCGACAACATCTTCCGTTTCACCCAGGCCGGTTCCGAGGTGTCCGCGCTTCTCGGCCGTATGCCTTCCGCGGTTGGTTACCAGCCCACTCTGGGTACCGACCTTGGTGAGCTGCAGGAACGCATCACCTCCACCAAGAAGGGGTCCATCACTTCGGTCCAGGCCGTGTACGTCCCCGCGGATGACCTTACCGACCCCGCGCCGGCCACGACCTTTTCCCACTTGGACGGTACCCTGGTTCTGTCCCGTCAGATCGCCGAGCTCGGCATCTACCCCGCGGTGGATCCGCTCGACTCCACCTCCCGTATCCTGGATCCCCTGGTTCTGGGTAACGATCACTACTTCACCGCCCGCGAGGTGCAGCAGGTTCTGCAGAAGTACAAAGACCTGCAGGACATCATCGCCATTCTGGGTATGGACGAGCTCTCCGACGAGGACAAGCTCACCGTTTCCAGGGCGCGCAAGATCCAGCGCTTCCTGTCGCAGCCCTTCCACGTGGCCGAGCAGTTCACCGGCACTCCGGGCCGCTACGTGAAGCTCGAGGACACCATCCGCGGTTTCCGGGAGATCCTGGAAGGCAAGCACGACGATATTCCCGAAAGCGACTTCTACATGGTCGGCGGTATCGAGGAAGTGCTGGAGAGGGCCAACAAGGGCTAATCCCAAGCTGAGGAGATTCTGATGGAAAAGTCGCTCAAACTGGAAATAGTCACTCCTGACAAGCTCGTGTTGAGCGAGGATGTCGACTATGTGGGCGCGCCTGGGTATGAAGGCGAGTTCGGCGTGTTGCCGAACCACATTCCCTTTCTCTCGGCTCTGCAGATCGGCAATCTCTACTTCAAGAAGAGCGGCAAATCGCATTTTGTCTTCGTTTCCGGCGGCTTTGCCGACGTCAGCGGCGACAAGGTGACCATCCTTGCCGAAAGTGCCGAGAAGGCGGAGGACATCGACATCGAGCGAGCCCGCAAGGCCAAGGAAAGGGCGGAACAACGCCTCGCGCAGCAAAAGGAAAAAATAGACTATATCAGGGCGCAGGCCGCCCTGCATCGTGCTCTCGCCCGTATTCGGGCCAAAGAGCGGGATTAGTCCGATCCAACCCCTCTTGTATCCGGGGGGGAGATCGTATAAGAAGCCAATGAAAAGAGCAGGCCCCGGGCCTGCTCTTTTCATTGTACAAAACCCCAACCAAGGTTCATACCCCTTGCATGTCAGGGGGAAGCCGTTTTTGGAGGCTAGACCATGATTCCGGAACATGTTGCCGGCGTGATTCTGGCGGCGGGCAAGGGAACCCGAATGCATTCCGCGCGCCCCAAGGTCCTTTTCGAGCTCCTCTCCGAGCCCATGCTCTGGTATCTGTACCAGGCTCTTGATCCCGTATTTCCTCAAAGGCTTTGGACCGTCATCGGCCACGAGGCGGAGTTCGTGCGCTCCACCTTCCCGGAACGGGACGAGTCCGGCTTTGTATTGCAGGAGCAACAGCTCGGCACCGGGCATGCCCTGCAGGTCGCCTGGCGGCATTTGCGTGACTCCGGCATGCGCAAGGTGCTGGTGGTCAATGGCGACACGCCTCTTTTTCCCGCGGAGCGCGCCGAGGAATTTCTCCTCGCCTGCGACATGGAAGACGCGGCCCTGGGTTTCATCACTCTGACCCTGGACGATCCCGGCGCCTTTGGCAGGGTGGTACGCAGGAACGGCGAAATCTCCGCCATAGTGGAAGCCAAGGACTACGACGTCGCCGAGCACGGTCATGAGACCGGAGAGATCAACGCCGGAATATATTTCATTGACATGGACCGCATGGAGCCGTTCCTCGATCGGTTGCGCAACGATAACAACAGCGGCGAGTTTTACATCACCGACCTCGTGGGCTTGGCCGTCGAGGGGGGATTCAAGGTCATCGGCTACGATTGCGGAAACGATCGCAACCTCCTTGGCATAAACAGCCCGGCCGAGCTTGTGGAGGCCGAGGAACTGCTGCGCGGGAACATCGTGGAATCCTGGCTTCAGCGACAGGTCTGCATCCGACAGCAGGGCAGTGTGCGTATCGGCCCCCGGGTGGAGCTGGCTCCCGGTGTGTCCCTGACAGGCCCTTGCGAGCTGTACGGCGCGTGCAGGGTGGAGTCGGAGTGCGAGATCCAGTCCCACACGGTCTTGGAAAACGCCATTCTTTTACGCGGAGCCCTTGTCAAAGCCTTCAGTCACGTGCAAGATGCACAAGTGGGCGTTAATTGCCAAGTGGGTCCATATGCGCGGTTACGGCCTGGAGCCGTGCTTCACGAGGACTCCCGCGTGGGCAATTTCGTGGAACTGAAAAAGGCCGTTCTGGGCAAGGGCGCCAAGGCCAGCCACCTCACTTATCTCGGTGACGCCGAGGTGGGGGAGGGCTGCAACATCGGCGCCGGTACCATCACCTGCAACTATGACGGCAGGAACAAGCACAAGACCGTCATTGGCAGGAAGGCCTTCATCGGCAGCAACACATCACTGGTGGCGCCGGTTAACATCGGCGAAGGCGCCCTGGTTGGCGCAGGTTCGACCATCACCCACGATGTTCCGGAAAACGCCCTGGCCATCGCCAGAGCGCGGCAGATGAACAGGCAACGCAAGCCAGGCTCTTGATTTGCAATGAGCGAGGTATTATAGTCATGAATATGGACCTGATTGAACGTTTGGAATCCCGTGTCGTGGAAATGCTGGAACAACTCAAGGCCTTGAAGGCCGAGAACCAGCAGCTCAAGCAAGAGGCGAACAGCAGCCGCGAGGAACTCGAGGCTGAGAACAAGCGCCTGCGGGAGGAACTCGATCAGGAGAAGGCGACCAAGGATTCTGTGTTGCAGAAGATCGATGGTTTGCTGGTTAAAATTGAAGAGCACACCACAAATTAGTTTATTGCGCGATGCCCAGCTACAGCATGACAGTGACGGGACTTCAGGTCTCGTTTAAAGCGGAAGCGGACCAAAAGCGGGTTCAGGACGCAAGAAACCTTGTGGAAGAACGCTATAAGCGTCTGCAACCCGAAGGGAAGCAGATCAGCAAGGAGAAACTGCTGTTGTTTGTGGCCATGGGGCTGGCTGACGACTTGCTTCAGTCCAATCAGAAGCTGCGCTCCCAGGAAGATGGGCTGGAGCAGCTTCTGGCCATGATAGACGAGGTGTAGTCCTCGTCATACCCGGACTTGGGAAAGCCCGGGAACATTGAGAGATATTCCCTGGGGTGCTCGTGATTATTCTGCTGTTTTTTGAGCCATTAAAAACAGAGAAGGGAGTCGATCGAGCAGGCCCGTGTGCATTACCGAGCGCAAGCTGGGGAAGCCTGACGGTCTGCCATGGGCGCCCGCCATGCTAAGCATGGTTCAAAAAAGGGTCTAACACGGCGCTCCGGGGATGTTTCTAAGACATGTACGAGGGTCAGGCGACTCTCTTGACCATAGTGATCAGGCTTTCCCCTGGTTGTCCTTTCTGGCGCGTCGGCTCTTGAAACGCGCGTAAAGACCGCCCATCCACACGCTACAGCATCACTGTCGCCTCACAGGCACACGCAATTGTGCGACGAATCCTTGCGCTCCTGTCCATGGCCGCATCATTTTGGGGCAGATCGCGGGACTCTCGGCTATCGGCCGGAGTGCGGCTAGCCCGGATGCGCTATCCCCGCTCCATGGAATGGGGAGCTGGATTCATCTACGTCAACCAGGCTTGGGCCTGTCACTATACAAGGGGAGTGAGATTATGGATGGTCTGTTTTATATTTGGATCGGACTGGGTTTTCTGATCGGTGTTGGCTGTGGATATGCCCTGTACAAGGTCATCTCCACCAAACGGCTCAATGACGCCAGAGGGTTGGCCGAAAGGATCGTGGACGAGGCCCGTAAGGAGGCCCAGGCCATGAAGAAAGAGATGACCCTGCAGGCGCATGACGAAATTTACAACCAGAAGAAAGAGCTGGAGAAGGAGTACAAGGAGCGGGAGCGTGAGGCCAAGAAGCGCGAGGCCAAAATCCTTGAAAAGGAGGAGCGCCTCGAGGACCGCCAGGAAAAGGCCACCCAGAAGGAATCCGAGGTGTTGGCCCTGGAAAAGAGTCTGACGCACAAGGAACGCAAGCTCCTTGAAAAAGAGGAGAGCCTCGACAAGCTCATCGTGGAGCAGAACAACAAGCTCCAGGAGATCAGCGGGCTGACCATCGAGGAAGCCAGGCAGCGTCTTATCGAGGACATCGAGTCCAAGACGCGCCACGAGGCCGCCAAGATGATCCGCCAGATCGAGGGTGAAGCCCGTGAGGCCGCCAGCCGCAAGGCCCAGGAAATTCTCGCCACCGCCATTCAGCGGTACTCAGGAGACTTCGTGGCCGAGCAGACCGTCACCGCCGTGTCCCTGCCCAGTGAGGACATGAAGGGGCGAATCATCGGCAGGGAAGGCAGAAACATCAGGGCCATTGAGTCCGCCACTGGCGTGGACCTGATCATCGACGACACGCCCGAGACGGTTATCCTCTCCGCCTATAACCCCCTGCGCCGCCAAGTGGCCAAGCTGGCCCTGGAGCGCCTCATCAGCGACGGCCGCATCCACCCGGCGCGCATCGAGGACATCGTAAAGAAGGTGGAGCAGGAACTGGACGTCAAGCTGCGCGAGATCGGCGAGCAGGCCACCTTTGACGTGGGCGTTCACGGCATCCACTCGGAGCTGATCAAACTGCTGGGGCAACTGCACTACCGCACCAGTTTTTCTCAGAACGTGCTGCAGCACTCCATCGAGGTGGCCTCCCTGTGCGGCGTCATGGCCGCCGAGTTGGGTCTGGACGCGAAAAAGGCCAAGCGTGCCGGGCTGCTGCACGACATCGGCAAGGCGGTGGACCACGAGGTGGAAGGCCCCCATGCCCTCATCGGCGCGGATCTGGCCAAGAAATTCAGCGAAGGCAAGGACATCATCCACGCCATCGCGGCGCACCACGAGGATCAGCCCCCCACCAGCGTGCTGGCAGTTCTCGTGCAGGCCGCGGACAGCCTCTCCGGCGCCCGTCCCGGTGCGCGCAAGGAGTTGCTGGAGAACTATGTCAAGCGCCTCGAGGACCTGGAAAACATCGCCACCAGTTTCGACGGCGTGTCCAAGGCCTACGCCATCCAGGCGGGGCGCGAGATCAGGGTCATGGTCAACTCGGACGAGGTGGACGACGACTCCACCTACATGCTCTGCAAGGACATCTCCGAAAAAGTGGAGAACAACCTCACCTATCCCGGCCAGATACGCGTCACGGTCATCCGTGAGCGTCGTGCCGTGGGATACGCGAAATAGTAAAGAACTTATCCGGGGGGAAACCCTTCTTATGATTTCCCCCCACCCGCGGACTTGTTCTGGAACCCGGGGAGGGGAAAGTTAGGAAGTATCAGGCCCCCAGACTCCTCCCAAACCCTCGCAGCGACCACTCGTCTTGAACTCGGGCGTCATTGACCAGCGGAAAAAGGGTTTGCCCGTCCCTTTGTTTTTGACTATTAATTGAATGATGCATGCAGGATGTGTGATGCATGTTTTTTGGGGGGGCCACCTCGTGCCTCGAGGTGGCGGAGTCGTGGTCGGAGTCGCTTCCGCCTGGATATCGCCGATATAAAGGGCGGTCGCCTGGAGAGCCCTCCTGTTTCGGTTAATTTTCTCCCCGCCGTCATAGCCGGGGACCAACCTGAGATTCGGGATTGCCCATGAATGGTCCGGCGCCACCTGAAACCTACAAGACGTTTCAAAAGGGGCAGGTGATCTTCAAGGAAGGTCAGGTCAATCCTGTGGCCTACATGGTCAAGAAAGGAGCGGTGCGCCTCTACCGCGTCGTGAATAACCGCAAGGTCGTGATTTCCCGCATGTTGCCCGGGCAGATCTTCGGCGAGATGGCGCTCATCACCGGGGACCCCTCTAATGCCACTGCCGAGGCCGAGGCTTACTCCGAACTCATCGCCTTTGACCGCATATTCTTTCAGTCCCTGCTCATCAAGAGCCCCAACCCCATCCAGCGCATCATCCGGCATCTCATGGAGCAGCTGCGCGCCATGCACAACCTCGTGCAGGAGCGGACCCACAAGGACCTTTTCCTGAGCGTCTGCCAGTTGCTGGAGCTCTTTGTCCAGGCACAGGGGCAGACCGCACCTGAAGGTGGAAGGTCGGCCATCAGAAACGCCGTGAGCTATGCGGATTTCTGCCGCGCCGCCAAGACCATCCTCATTGTGGCGCAGCATGAGATCGACGAAACCCTTGACAAACTGGCCCGCATCAACCTGATCAAGATGCGGGAGATCAAGGCCGCTACCTACAAGCGCGATATCCTGGGGCAGGTGAGCAAGTCCTCCGAGTATCTTCGCGACAGGATCCTCGTCATCCCGGACCTGCTCGGCTTCATGGCAGCGGCGCGAAATCTGCGCCGTGAATTCGGTGCCGGAGAAGAGGAAAGCTCCACCACCGGGCTCGACTACATGGATATCAGGGATTTCGCCATACGCGCCGGAACCGAGCCGGGGATGATTTACCGCCTGATCTGCCAACGGGAAATTCCGGAAGGTATGATCTGTTTTCCCAGTGACGTGGTGGACGAGTGGCTGCGCACGGTGGAGGACAGCTTTTTCGACTGCGCCCCGCCCGGAAGAAAGAGGGGCAAGGTCATGGTCGTGGACGAGATCGTGGACGTGGACAATGCCGCCCTTCAACTGGCATTTTCCCATCTCGGGCAGCAAAAGGTCATTGTCCTCTACGCGGCCGCGAGCTCTGATGCAAAGGCCAAGATCATGGAAAACGTCAGCACGAAGATGAAAAAAATACTGCGTGAAGAAACCTTTGATCTGCGAGTCGAATTCAACGAACTCGCTCATATCGAGGACGAGTTGTCCAGGCGTTTGGCGGAGATCGGAAACAATGCCTAGCAAACCGGCGGAAAAGTACTCCGGCAGGGAGAAAAACATGGGCAGGGGGGGACACAATCAGGCAATGACGGTGCAGAAAAAGGTGCTGGTCATTTCCAACAACAAAGATCACGTGGACAAGGACCGGTCAACAGCCAAGCGTATCCAGCTCGAAGTCACCGGTTCCTGCGGTTCCTGCTCCCAGGCTGTGGAGTTTCTCGAGGAATCGCCCTGCGACCTGATTTTCCTGGACAACAGCCTTGATGGAGGCGACGCCAACAGTTGTCTCAAGTCCTTGAAAAACAATCCCGGATTCAAGCACATCCCCGTGGTCATGGTGACCCTGGAGAACGACCGCAACGCGGTGCTTGACGCGGTGTCCGCCGGATGTTCGGGGTATATTCTGCGCCCCTATTCCCAGGAGACCTTCGAACGCCACATCAGCACGGCTCTGCAACTGGTGCGTTTCAACGAGATCGAGATGCGTCAGATCGAGGACGCCAAACTGATGCTGGAGATGGGGGAGTACGACGAGGCCATCGAGGAGTTCGAGGAAGTGGTCACCATGCAGAGCGAGGCGCAACGCTACTACGACCTCGGCTGCAACTACCTGGTGCGGGAGAAGTTCGGCAAGGCCATCGTGGCCTTCCAGAAAGCGGTGCGCATCAACGACCTGTTCGCCGAGGCCTACCACGGGCTGGCCGAAGCCTACAAGGGCAAGGGCGACAGCGATCAGTGCCAGTTCTACCTCAAGCGCGCGGCCAACATCTACGCCGAGTTCGACCGCATGGAGAAGGTCAAGGAAATCTTCGTGGATATCCTCAAGTATGACAACGCCGCGGTCAACCCCTTCAATACCCTGGGCGTACGTCTGCGCAAGACCGGGGACTACCTGGGCGCCATCAAGGCCTACAACCAGGCCCTGGATCTCACACCCAACGACGAGAACATCTATTTCAACATAGCCAAGGCCTACTTCTACATGGACGCCCGGCCCGAGGCGCTGAAATACGCCACCATGGCCCTGCGCATGAACCGTAATTTCCAGGAAGCCCAGAAGCTCTACAAGAAGCTCAAGGGCGCTGCCTGGCCCAGCGGCCCCGGCGCCCGGGTGAGCAAGGACGGAACCGGTATCATCCGCGAACGCACCCGCATGGACCTGTAGCCACCGTTTTCAATTTCAATATTGACAAAAATTCAAAACGCGTTGTGCGAGGGGGAAACCATTTGAAAATGGTTCTCCGCCTCGCGCTTCTTTTGTCAAAACTTTGTAATATTGACTTGTTAAGAAAGGATACCGGGGGAAGCCCCTTGAAAAAGGTTCCCCTCGGCATTCGTGTTGAAAGGTATGATATGAAAGAATATCTTCATTCCATGTTGGCAGGGGAGCACGCCGTGAACCCCTTGTTCGAGACGCTTGGGCTGCGTTTGCTCGAGGCCGATGCCCAGGGTGCGACCGTGCGGTGCGAAGCCCGCCCCGACCTGATGCAGGGGGGAGGGGTCCTGGCTGGTGGCATCCTGGCCACCATGCTGGATGAAGCCATGGCCCATGCGGTGCTTCCGTGCCTTGAAAACGGTGCGCGCACCGCCACCGTGGAGATGAGTGTCCGGTACCTGCGCCCTGTGGCGTCCGGGACTGGACTTTTGGCAAAGGCCCGTATCATCAAGAAGGGGCGCACCATCATGACGGTGGAGGCGGACGCTTTGGACGACCAGCAGCGGCTTGTGGCCAGGGCCGCGGCCTCCTTCATGGTGATAGGCTGAACGTTGAGCAATATACGCAATGGTGATTCAGGATTTGCATAGAACATGCTGAAGCGTTACGCATAAGGGAAGTCTGACTGTCAAACCGCTAACGTTCCACGGATGCTCGGTGGAAAGGAGTATGACATGAACAGCGTGACATTGTTGACTTCCGGATTGGTTTTTGGCGCGGCCCTGGTGGCCGAGGAGGCCGAGGCCATCGCCCTGCCGGAACTTCCCTATGCCCTGGATGCGCTGGAGCCTGTGATCTCGAGCAGAACCCTTGAGTTCCACCATGGTAAGCACCATGCGGCCTATGTGAAGAACACCCTGGCCGCGGTGGAGGGCACGGATCTCGAAGGCAAGCCCCTGGTCGAGGTGGTGCGAGCCGCCGCAAAGGACGACAAACTCCAGGGATTGTTCAATAACGCGGCTCAGGTCTGGAACCACACGTTCTATTGGAACTGCATGAAACCCACTGGCGGGGGCGGGCCTTCGGGAAACCTGCTCACGCTGGTAAACAGCGCTTTCGGAGGTGTGCCGCAGTGCCTGGACGCCTTGGCCAAGGCCGCGGGCACGCGGTTTGGCAGTGGATGGGCCTGGCTGGTGCATGGGGGCGGGAAGCTGGAGATATACAGCACTGCCAACGCGGATACTCCCATTGTTCACGGGCACTTTCCGTTATTGTGCATTGACGTGTGGGAGCACGCCTATTATCTTGATTACCAGAATCGCAGGCCGGATCATGTGCGGGCGGTGCTGGACAGGCTGCTCAATTGGGAATTCGCTGAGAGGAATTTGCAGTTGGCCCTGGGATAAAAAAAGTGAAATTCTCGCTTGACAGCCCAGGGGGATATTGCTAGATATCTCGCTCTTACAACGTAGGCGCGTAGCTCAGGGGGAGAGCACTTGCTTGACGCGCAAGGGGTCAGGAGTTCAAATCTCCTCGCGCCTACCATCATGCGAAGCATGCTGTCGGCCTCGCACCCGCTTTGCGCCCCGCTTTCCGTAGGAAAGTCGATTCTCGCATGAATAAGGGTGCCAGGCCGCTTTTTTTACGCAAATTCCGGTTGCGTCTCGTACGTGCCGGATGCCAGGGCATCCGGGTGCGAAGAGGGGTGTCTCTTCGTAACCGATCGTGGATGCGGGAAGTGTTCGCGATTTTTGTTTGATCCGCTTTTGCCGCTTCAACGAGCGAAGGAGAAGGTTTTCCAATGCAGTTGCGTGTTCAGGAAGCCACCGTGGATGTCGCCCCGGGCGTGAGTTGCGCCGAGGCGTTGAAACAGGGACTCTCCGGCAAGAAGTTCAAGAGCGCCATTGCCTGCCGTGTGGCTGGAAATGGCGATGGCGGCGTCATGCTCGATCTTTCCGCTCCGGTGCCGGATACGGCCGAGGAGCTTGAGCCGGTAATGGCCGACAGCCCCGAGGGGCTGAATATCATTCGCCACAGCGCGGCCCATATCATGGCCACCGCTGTGCGCCGTCTGTTTCCCGGGGTCAAGGTGACCATCGGCCCGGCCATTGAGAACGGCTTTTATTACGATTTCGATTACGAACGGCCCTTCACTCCGGAAGACCTGGAGCGCATCGAAGAAGAAATGCGCAAGGTTGTTTCGGAGAATCAGCCGTTTTCCCGCGAGGTGGTCTCCAAGGACGAGGCCGTGAAGCGTTTCCAGGCCATGGGCGAGAGCTACAAGATCGAGATCATGGACGACCTGGGTGGAGACGTTTTCTCCATCTACACCAACGGCGACTTCGTGGACCTCTGCCGCGGGCCGCACCTGCCCAGCACCGGCGCTCTCCACGCCTTCAAGCTCACCCACGTGGCTGGCGCATACTGGCGGGGCGACGAGAAGCGCCAGATGCTGCAACGCGTGTACGGCACGGCGTTTGCGGACGACAAGGCTCTCAAGGCTCATCTCAAGCGCCTGGAAGAGGCTGCCAAGCGCGACCACCGCAAGCTGGGCGTGCAGCTGGATCTCTTCAGCTTCCACGAGGAGGCTGGACCGGGCATGCCTCTGTGGCACCCCAAGGGCATGCTGATCCGCACCATTCTTGAGGATTTCGAACGCAAGGAGCATCTGCGCCGCGGTTACAACATCGTACAGGGCCCCATCATTCTGCGCCGTGAGTTGTGGGAGCGCTCCGGGCACTACGACAACTACCGCGAGAACATGTATTTCACCGAGATCGATGAGCAGGCCTATGGCATCAAGCCCATGAACTGCCTGTCTCACATGCTTATCTACAAGACCCGTGTGCGCAGCTATCGTGATCTGCCAATACGGATGTTCGAGCTCGGTATGGTGCACAGGCACGAGAAGTCCGGCGTGCTGCACGGTCTGCTGCGTGTTCGTAGCTTCACCCAGGACGATGCGCACATCATCTGCCGTCCCGATCAACTCCAGGACGAGATCACGGGCGTAATCCGCTTCGTGCAGGACATCATGGGGCTGTTCGGCTTCGAGTACGAACTGGAACTGAGCACCCGCCCCGAAAAGAGCATCGGCTCTGACGAGGACTGGGAGCGCGCCACCGAGGCCCTGGAAAACTCACTGCGCAACGTCGGGCTGCCCTACGACATCAACGAGGGCGATGGCGCTTTCTACGGCCCGAAGATCGACATCAAGCTCAAGGATGCCCTGGAGCGCAGGTGGCAGTGTGCGACGATACAATGTGATTTTACCTTGCCCGAACGTTTCGATCTGTATTATGTAGGTGAGGATGGGGAACGTCACAGGCCGGTCATGGTGCACCGTGTGGTGCTGGGGGCCATCGAACGATTCATTGGCGTTCTTATCGAGCATTATGCCGGAGCCCTGCCAACGTGGCTTTCGCCGGTGCAGGCCCGTATACTCACTGTTACCGAGGCGCAGAACGAATTCGCCGCCAAGGCCAGGGATTTCCTCCGGGCCAAGGGTTTCAGAGTCGAAGCCGATCTGCGCAATGAAAAGCTGGGATACAAGGTTCGTGAGGCTCAGCTGGAGAAAATTCAGTTTATTCTCGTAGTGGGGGATAAGGAAGTGGAGGCCGGGGGCGTCAACATCCGTTTGCGGACTGGCGACAATCTTGGGTTGCAGTCCCTGGATGAAACTGCCGCCCGCATCCTGGCCGATTGCGAGGAACCATTCAAGCGAGGAGGAATGCGCTATAGCTTCAACTACTCAGGCCAGGTGTAATCACCAGATCCGCTCCAGACAGGTGCGGGTCATTGACGATGACGGCTCTCAGCTAGGAATTTTAAGCAAGGACGATGCCATCCGTTCGGCGCAGGAGCGCGGTTTGGACTTGGTGGAAGTTGCGCCCAATGCTGACCCGCCTGTGTGCCGGATCATGGATTTCGGCAAATACAAATATCAGCAGCAAAAAAAGCAGCAGGAAGCACGTAAGCGCCAATCCGTCGTCCAGATCAAGGAAATCAAGGTCCGGCCCAAGACCGACGAGCACGACTATCAGACCAAGCTCAAGCATGTTAAACGCTTTTTGGAGGGCGGTGACCGCGTGAAGGTCACGGTCTTTTTCCGGGGCAGGGAAATCGTGCACAAGGACAGGGGGCTGCTCATCCTGAACAGGGTGGTGCAAGATACCGAGGATCTGGCAAAAGTGGAGCAGGAACCCAGGAGCGAAGGACGTACCATGAACATGCTTCTGGTTCCGGCGGTGAAGAAGAAGTAGATTCGCTGTCCGCTGTTTTTGCTTGTCCAAAGGACTTGCCTTCCGCGCGTAGCTGTGGCACAGGTGCTTTCCCGGTTCGGGACTTCTGTGCTGTTCGCTGTGCGCGAATAGAAAATTTTATGCTTATTAAGAAGACATGGTCGCCATCTGCGGAAGCGCGACCTGCATCGTAAGGAGGGCTTCATGCCGAAAATCAAGACCAACAGAGGCGCCGCCAAGCGCTTCACCAAGACTGGCAGCGGGAAGTTCAGCCGCCGCAAACAGAATTTGCGGCACATTCTGACCAAGAAAAACGCCAAACGTAAGCGCCGCCTTGGCCAATCCTCTACCGTGGATTCCGCCAACATCAAGTCGGTCAAACGGATGTGCCCTTACGCCTAGACAAAAAACCACGCCTTGCCCCCTAAAGGGCACTGCGTGATCCAAGGAGTCAGACCATGCGTGTGAAACGCGGACAAGCCGCGCATAAGCGGCACAAAAAATACTTGAAGATGGCCAAGGGCTATCGCGGGGGGCGCAGCAAGCTCTACCGCACCGCGCGTGAGACCGTTGAACGCGCCCTTAGCTATTCGTACAGGGATCGCAAGCAGCGCAAACGCGAATTCCGTAAGCTCTGGATCATCCGCATCAACGCCGGCGCCCGTGAATACGGTCTTTCCTACAGCCGTTTCATGCGTGGTCTGAGCCTGGCCGGAGTGGAGCTGAACCGCAAGGTCCTGGCTGACATGGCTGTCTACGAGAAGCCCGCCTTTGCCAAGCTCGCGGAAATGGCCAAGTCCAAGCTGGACTAGGCGACCACCCCTGTCTTGTTCTTCCTGAGAAGTTCTGGGAGCCCCTGCATTGCGGGCGGCTACCATTTGGCTTTTGTATCAACCACTAGCACGGAATATGGTTCATGAACGTCAGCGATCTGCAAGCGCGGTTGAACGAATTGGTCCCGGCCTTTGAGAACGACATAACGGAAGCTCAGGACGTCGACAGCCTGGAAGATCTGCGCATCGATTTTCTCGGACGCAAGGGCCGACTGGCTCAGATCATGTCCGGTCTCGGCAAGTTGCCCGCCGAGGACCGCCCCGCTGTGGGTAAAGTCGCCAACCAGGTGAAGGAGACCCTCACCCAGCGGTTCGAGGAGCACAAGGCCGGCCTGGAGCGCGGCAAGAGCGAGGCGGCGCTTGCGGATTTCGATCCCACCGCCCCCGGCCGTAAAACCTGGCAGGGATCCCTGCACCCCGTGTCTTTGGTCATCGAGGAGATCTGCGACGTGTTTCGGCGTCTGGGCTATGACATCGTCAGCGGCCCTGAGGTCGAGAACGACTTCTACAACTTCGAAGCCCTGAACCTGCCTCCGGACCACCCCGCGCGGGACATGCAGGATACGCTCTACATTACGGATAAGATCCTGCTGCGTACCCACACCTCCCCCTTGCAGATCCGCACCATGCTCCAGCGCAAGCCTCCCGTGGCCTGTATCGCACCGGGGCGCGTCTATCGCAGGGACTCGGACGTCACCCATACACCCATGTTCGACCAGATCGAGGGGCTGTTGGTGGACACCGACGTGAGCATGGGCGATTTGCGCGGCATTTTGACCACCTTTGCCCGCGAGATCTTCGGTCCTGACACCAAGATTCGCTTACGCCCCAGCTTTTTCCCGTTCACCGAGCCCAGCGCCGAGATGGATGTCTCATGTGTGATGTGCGGCGGCAAGGGCAGGATCAACGGCGCTCCCTGCCGTGTATGCAAGCAAACCGGTTGGCTGGAGATTCTGGGGTGCGGCATGGTTGACCCCGAGGTCTTCAAGGCTGTGGGCTATGATTCCGAGAAGTACACCGGCTTTGCTTTCGGTATGGGTATTGAACGAGTCGCCATGCTCAAATACGGCATCGGCGACCTGCGCATGTTCTTCGAGAACGATATCAGGTTCCTGGGACAGTTCTAGCCGCTCAAATCGATTTTTGTTTTACAAGGGGAGTCTGACAAGGCTCCCCTTTTTGCGTTTGGTGCGCCCGGCAGGGCGCGTGGTGCGTGAGCACCATCCGGGCAGGTGTGGTGCCTGCCTGGTGACTTGGAGGTGAAAGTCCTCCGCAGGCCCGACAAGGGGAACTGCTAGCCGGACGGCAAGGGTGTCCATCGCGAGATGGAATCTGAAGGAAGCCGCAGGCAAAATGCTGACCCGACGAACAGAAATTGCATACGAGGCGGTCATGCCGGGTAAGGAGGCCACTATCTTCAAAGCCCGATACTTGTACGGAAAGCATGGACGTATATGCGGCGGGTATAAGCAGGAAGGTCGCGCACATTACCCGGGGAGGTCTGTTCGCCTGCCATGTGCTATCGGCGCGGCAACGCGCCGGGATGGGCGAACAGAAGTTAGCCGAGGCCATAGTAGTCGACCTCACCACTCGACGAAGGGCCAAACCTGCCAAGCGAGGCATGAACACTGTCTTCTGTTTGGATTGAGCAGATACCCGTAAGGGGCCTTAGAGCTCTTTACGTTTGAAATGCTTGTTCAACGGCTGGTAAAGCCAGCCTACAAGCATTTCGCGGCAAGGATGTGCGGACAAATCCTTGCAAAGCATTTGAACTATTTCAAAGTTAAAATGCTCAAAAAGCTGGAAGTAACGGACGGAATGCGTGAGGTAGGGCCGGGTGCTTATAGTCCGAAAGGCATTCAGAGAAATGACGCCAAGCAGGCAGGAACCGCCGTGGTACGGAACCGTATGCCCGGTGGTGTGGGAGGACGGGGGGCGCGAGCCCCTCTCCTACCCCATAGAGCGGCGTACCGAGCTCCGGCGAATTCGTAGCAACGACGGTGGGCAGCCCCCAGGGGGGCGTCATCAGCCCGCTGCTGTCCAACATTTACCTGGACAGGCTCGACCAGTTCATGCGCAGCCGTGGACATCGAATAACCCGCTATGCGGACGACATCGTGATACTCAAAGCAAGCAAAGCTGCGCCGAATATGCCCGCACGATTGCGACCCAATATCTGGTAGGATGTCTGAATGTTACGGTAGACCAGAAGAAGACTCATATAACGAGTCTGTCGAAAGGCGTGCCGTATTGAGGGGTGGTATTCGAAAAAACTTCATGCAAATCAAAGAACAAGGCCTGAAGGCGTTCAAATCAAAAGTCAAAAGTATCACCAGACGCAACGTTCCAGTAAATCTGAAAAAGATTATCGCGGACCTGAATCCGGTGCTTCGCGGGTTTGCCTAATATTTCATGATAGCGAACCGCATGAGGGCTTTTCGGCAGGTCATGAGCTGGATACGGCGACGGCTGCGAGCCATCCAGTTGAAATTGTGGAAAAACCCGCAAACTCCACTGGAGGCTAAGGCAACTGGGATTCAAAGGCGAGTTTAAAAGCATCAGAATGAGCTGCTTGCGCAACGGGTCATGCCAGCTTTGCCACATGGCATTGCCCAACGCGTGGTTTGATGAACTCGGACTCTTCGCTATGAACGCAGTTAAAACGGGAGTGCTTCCCCCGATCAATCGGGGATAAAGATGAACAGGAGCCGTGTACGAGGTCCGTACACACGGTTCTGTGAGAGGGCTGAAGCAGAGGTCATGACTCTGCTTCAGCCTACTCGATTGCGTCTGATCTACGTGAGATGGAACTGAAACGGGCAAGGGTCGGTTGATCTTGGTGCTATTTACTGATTCCACGATGAAGTTCATTTGCCCAGTGCACCTTATGCGAATGAAGAGCAGTTCGAGCTGGCCGGTTGAAAACTTCGCATCGATCTTCTTGGTGCGAATCTCACAACTGCGGTCGTATCGTCCATAGGGTATATTGATTTTTTGATACTTGTTATTGGACACCCCGCTGAACTTCCATTGCTTGTTGCTTCCGCACTTGATCTGTGGGGACATGTTTTCATAACCGCATTTGTCGGTATCCCAGGGGTTGTTGGTGTAGCATTCGAAATTGATCCACATGGTTATCTGATCATCATTGGCTATGGTTACGACGTTTTGCGCTGCTCCGGCTGGAGCGGCCATCATGTTCAGCAGGGTGAAAAGAAGCAGGGTGACAATAGTGGCTCTGGTCATCATGAGAGTGCTCCCTGCTGGAAGCTGAGTATTTGATCAATTCGACATCATAGTGAACACGTTTCCCGGACGTATGGGGAGAAGAGCAGATACTCGGTGGAGCAATGAAAAACCCTATCCTTGGCGTTCATGGATGAAAGAATAATCTCAAAAATATGTAATATTATATAGTTATTCACAGAGGTGTTCGATTCTACACGCCCGAACCACTGGACGCATATTAATTGCTACTGTAAAAACAACATGTTGCGTTTCCACAAAATTTCACTTATCTGGTGTTGATCAATACGGGAAATTGCAAAGTAATGTTGATACTGGTTGTAATAGTTCAATAATAAACCAAATCTCGAAGGTCGCCTCATGCGAAAACTCACATGCGCAGCGCTTTTACCGCTTTTTTTCCTGATTGCATCCGTTTCCAGTTCCCCGGCCATGCAGGCCCAAACCGTCACCGAGCTCTCCTGCCCTGGCAGTGAAATCCCCCTGACCATCCGCCTGGAAGGGGGGTATGTCTGGGGCAAGTCCTTTGAGCGCGTCTACTTGCCGGATGAGGGCGACAGAAAAGGCAGCGATCTGATTTGGCAGCTCAAGAATGTCTACATGCTTGGCGGGGTGGTCAACGTGGAGCCTGTACCCTGGCTGCGCATCAACCTGGGCGGCTGGTTCGCGGTGAACCGGGGCACCGGCATCATGGACGACTACGACTGGATAGTTGAGGATACATCGGAATGGAGCGACTGGTCACACTCGGATATCTCGCTCAAGCGGGGTATCATGCTGGACGCCAACATGCAGGGGCGGCTCTTCGAATACCAGGGCCTGGGCTTCTGGGTGGGGGGAGGCTTCAAGTACATGAACTGGCACTGGCAGGACCGGGGGCGGTTCCATATCTATTCCGATGAAGGGTTCAGGGATGATTACGGCCCGGATGGCGGCGCAAGAGGTATCGATTACGAGCAGTGGTTTTACACCCCCTACGCCGGAGTGAACCTGACCTATGACTACGGCAGACTGCATCTCAGCGGGTACCTGAACTATTCGCCCCTATCATGGGCGAGCGACGAAGATAATCACGTGCAGCGGGGCATGGTCTCCGTGAGCACCTTCAACCACATCCGCTATCTCGGGGTGGGCGTGCGCGCGACCTTCGACGTTACCGAGCATTTCTTCGTGGGCGCGGGGTTCGACTTTCAGCAATACTCGAGCACAAAAGGCACCATGGAGGTTACGGAAGACGGGGAGTCCGATGTGCTGCCCGAGGCTGCGGGCATAGAGCACTTTACCCACATGGTCTCCATGACCATCGGATATCGTTTCTGAACGTCACCTGATTTTTAACGCCGTCGAATCCTGTTCGCAAGGAGAGGAGCAATGCGTCGATCAGTCGTTCTAGCGTGTTGTCTGTTTCTGGCGGGTCTCGTGACTTTCCCTTCGGTGTGCAATGCCATGCAGGCCAAGACCATGACGCAGGTTGCCTACGACGCGGGCATACCCCTCACCGTGCATATCGAGGGAGGTTATCTGTGGGGGAAGTCATACGAGCGGGTGTACGCGTTCTATGAAAACGGGCGAAAGCTCAGCCAACTGGAGTGGCAGCTGGAAAACGTCTACATGCTGGGCGGAGTGGTCAGCGCCCAGCCCCTGCCGTGGCTCAGGGTCAATGTAGGGGCTTGGTCCCGCGTCACCGAGGGCGACGGGGAGATGAACGACTATGACTGGGAGGATTCGTTCAACTCCGAGTGGGACATGTGGTCCCAGAGCGACATCAGCTTGAAGCGCGGGTGGATTCTGGATGCCAATGTCCAGGTGCGGCTGTTCGAGTACAAGGGGCTGGGCTTCTGGGTCATGGGCGGGTTCAAGTACTCCAACTGGTATTGGTCGGACAGTGTGCAATTCGCGCTCTATTCGACCATGGGCTTCAGGGACGAACTCACCCATATGGAGGGCATCAAAGGCATCGATTACGAGCAGTGGTTCTACACGCCCTACGCCGGAGTGACGCTCACCTATGACTACGGCAGGTGGCACCTGAGCGGCTATATGAGTTATTCACCTCTGGCCTCGGCCAAGGATCGGGACCATCATGTACTCAGGCCCAAGGTCTGCGAGGACAACTTCAACCATATCCGGTATCTGGGAGTGGGGGTGCAGGCCACTGTGGACCTGACAGAGCATTTCTACGTGGGAGCGGCCTTTGACTTTCAGCAGTACTCCGCAACAAAGGGCACGGGCAACCAGCGTTTTCCTCTGCTCGATTACGAGATCACTGCGCAGGAGCTCGCGGGTATCGAGCATTTCTCACACATGATATCCATGACCATCGGGTACCGCTTTTGAGCAAGGCTCAGAACTTCAGGCCCAGGGTCCGTACATGCTCGTACCGGAAGCAGTCGGTGATGTGGTCGTTCACCAGACCGGAGGCCTGCATGTGGGCGTAGAGCGTGGTGGAGCCCAGGAAGGTGAAGCCACGGGATTTCAGCTCCTTGGCCAGCTTGTTCGAGAGCGGAGTGGTGGGGGGCACGTCCTCCATGCGCTTCCAGGCATTTTGAACGGGCCGTCCCCCGACGAAATCCCAAATAAAGTCGTTGAAGCTTCCGTACCGTTTCTGAAGCTCCAAAAATGCCTTGGCATTGGTAACCGCTGACTGGATCTTCTTGCGGTTGCGGATGATGGACGCATCCTGGAGCAGGCTTTCCACCATGTCCGGCCCAAAGACGGCCACCTTCACCGGATCGAACCCTGCGAACAGCCTGCGGTAGCCCTCACGCTTGCGCAAGATGGTGAGCCAGGACAGACCGGCCTGTGCGCTCTCCAAAATGAGAAACTCGAAATGTCGCCGGTCCTCGCGCACCGGCACACCCCACTCGTTGTCGTGGTACTCGCGTTCCTCCGGGGAGTGCGTGGCCCACTGACAGCGGATCGGATCGGTCATGAATTACTCCTGAAATCCCTTGCGCAAGGTATTGTCGTAAAGAATCACCGGCAGGGCGAAGAGCAGGTAAGGCAGGTACATCAAGACCAGCTGAATGATGCCCGGTTCAGTGTAGGGCGTGGGCATGCCGAAACGCTCCCCAAAGCCCATGAGGATCACGGAGAACACGCC
The DNA here is from genome assembly GCA_963674665.2 of Desulfovibrionaceae bacterium. Lineage (GTDB taxonomy): Bacteria > Desulfobacterota > Desulfovibrionia > Desulfovibrionales > Desulfovibrionaceae. The sequence goes on from CAXXPL010000009.1 coordinate 1,277,597, forward strand.
CAGGGCCAGGGTGGCCTGATAGGTCAGGCGCCAGCGCGCCGGTACCCAGTATTCGCGCTTGAAGCCCAGGCCATAGGCGCCGAACAGACACAGGGAAAAGAGTACGATGTCCAGGGCGTTTTTCAGGGCCATGAGCATCGGGATGCTGTGGGTCAGGCTCCAGATGTTCATGACCATGGTGGCGATGTACAGGAGGGCGAGCAGGAAGAAATAACCTTTCATGGGGGTCCTTGGTGTTGCTGGTTCGAAGTTCTATACGCGAGAATCAAAATTACATAAAGCGCAGGGTATCAATGTTCTGGAAGGGGGAGCGCGAGGGGGAGAACCTCTTCCATCATATGACGCCGCCTCACCACTTTCTGTGGTGAGATCGGCTAACGCTCCGGCGGGAGCGCGGTCCCGCCTGCGCTTACGCTCGCGTTGCTCGCGGACGCCCCGTCCTGGGGCGTGGCATCCCTTCCCATTGGTTAACAGTCTGTCGAACTTAACTCAGCATCAGCGTGCCGTGAATGGGGGCTGATGCTGAGTTTACATTCAAGAAAAATCTTCTTAGATTTGTTTTTGAACCTGCAAAGCGTATTTTGAGCCCCAAAACCCCTCAGGTGTCGTTTTTTAGGCGCATTTCAACTTAAATAGCCGCTTCATATTGTAAGCCAAGCACACAAGCTTCCATTCCCCAGACACTTTTTCTAGACCTCGAAGGAGAAATTGGCGAAAGCCCAAAGTATGTTTAATGATCCCAAAAACCGGCTCAACACTTTGCTTACGCAATGAGTACAGTTGTCTTCCTTTCTCGCCGTCGAGTTTTTCACGCATCTTTCGCAAGTATGGATCCGTAACGGATTTTTCGGTTTTCTTTTTTTCTGGCCGATAGTCATATTTCAGTTGGCTCATCCGGCATGGCGGAACAAACGGATCTACGCACAATTCCTCTACTTTTTTACAGGCTTCAATGTTGCAATATCCCGTGTCCGCCAGCACCGCCACAGGCTGGCCCACGTCGTCCATAACGCCGACGACCGCAGGCAAGAGCTCATTCCTGTCTGAGCCGTTGTTCGTCACATAGCTGTGCAGAACCAGTTGTGAACCATCGGCATCTACTGCGGCTTGGCAATTGTACGACTGTGTGTAGTCGCTCTTATTGGTCTTGCGCATGATTCGCGAGTCTTCATCAGTCATGTTTATCGATTCCGAATCCTTGGGGTTATCTTGGGGCGGCTTGGGAGCGCGGCCTCTGTGTTGCCCCGTTCGTTGCTCCCGAGCCTTACGCTTGCGTTCGAACTCGGCGTTTTCGGATTCGGCGCGTTTGCGTGAACGCTCTTCCAACTTTTTTTGGGCCGCTTGCATTTTGCCCAGCAACTTCTCACGCCGAGCGAGTTCTTGTGGAATCCGCTGTCCATCGTCATCAGACGAGGAGTCGGCGCGCTCTGCCCGGGCCATTAGTTCGGCGATGTCGTGCGTCAGTTTCTGCTCAAGCTCACATGCCCTTTTATGCTTAATGTTTTTATATTTTGAAGCGTTGGCTTTGATGTGCGTCCCATCGACGCTGATATTTCCTACTTTGAGTAGCTTTAGTTCACCGGCGAGCTTGAGTATTTCCAAAAAAGCGGCGCTGACCGCTTCAAAGTTCTTGCGGCGGAAGGAGCAAATCGTGTCGTGATCTGGGTGCGTGTTGCCCGTTAAATAACGAACGGCAACATCCCGATAGGTGGCCCGCTCAATTTTACGCGAAGAGAAAACGCCATTTGCGTAACAATAAATTAATAAAGCCAGCATCATACGCGGCGGATACTGCTTCGAGCCGGTTCCACGCGCGTTTACTTGAAAACTATCGGTCGGAGCAAGCTTCACAGCCTCCAACACAAAATGGACCATGTCGTCGTCGGGGACCCAGTCTCGCATGTCCGGGGACAGTAACAAGGGCCTATCTCTATCGATGTCTCTAAATCGTGTGCTCATAAAAATAACATAACAGATTGATATTAAAAAGTAAAACTTAAGTCCGACAGTCTGTTAAGGTTCTGGAAGGGGAAGCGCGAGGGGGAGAACCTCTTTTAAGAGGTTTCCCCCTCGCAAATATCTTTCTTCTTCCAATAAATCTTACAAATACCAGCGCCAGCTGCGCCCCGCCATGTAGAGCTGCCGCAGGGTGTGCACGTTGAAGGTCTTGAGCTTCTTGACCAGGAACAGGAACAGGTAGGCGGTCTGCAAGGCGTCCTGTAGCGCGTTGTGCTGCGGGAACGTGGGCAGACAATAATACTTGGAGATGTCCCGCAGGTTGTACGAGATGTGCTTCTGGTACCGGTCGTAGTAGCTCTCGAAAAGCGCCTCCTGGTACACCTGGGCCAGGCGCATGGTGTCCAGGCAGGGGGTGTTCATCTTCTCGCCCAGGATGGTTTTGGCCGCGCGGTTCAGGAAGCCGATGTCCAGGCCGATGTAGTGCCCCACGATGAAGGCGTTGCCAACGAAATCCAGAAGCTGGGGCAGTACCTGCCGCAGGCGGGGGCGCCCCTTCACCTGCTCCGGCGTGATGCGGTGGATCAGGGTGGACTTCTTGGGCAGGGGTATCCTGGGCTCAACCAGGGTGTAGAACTGCTCCCCCGGGACTATGGACAGGTCGCGGATGCGCACCGCGCCAATGGACACGATCTCGTCCTGCCGGGCCGAAAGCCCTGTGAGTTCGGTGTCCAGCACCACGAACTCGTATTTTTCAAGCGGCTGGTTCTGATCCAGGTTCCTGAAATGCTCGGCCGCGGCCGCGAGCCTCGGGTGCCTGGGATGCCGGGTAAACAGCCTGGAGATGCTGTTGATAAGAGAGTTGCCCGAGGACTTCTCGCCGGATTGCCAGGATGATGCGTCCAATGTGCCGGTGTGTCGTGTCATGTCTCGTCCCCCTGTATCAGGCGATGTTGAGTCTGAAAGCTTCCTTGAGAAAAGACTGGGTCCTGTTGATCAGGCCGAAGGCCTCCTTGAGGGTCTTACGCTCCAGCTCGGACAACCTGTGGGGGGCGATGCGATTGTCCGGAGTCTCTCCACGCTCCACCAGCTCCAGCTGATGTACCAGCCGCAGCTGCATGAGCAGCTCGTATGCCTCGTGGGTGTCCTGGTAGATGTCCCGGGGCAGGTGCCCGGCCTCGTGCAGGGCGTCCAGTCGCGACGACGTGTTCGTTTCCCTGATGCCGTGCTGCAGGGCCAGAACGCGGGCAAAGTCCACGATGGGGGCGATGCCGCGTGTTTTGATGTCCAGCGTGTTCTTGTGCTCCCCGTTCTTTTCCACGATGAAATTGCGGAAAAATGATAGCGGGGGGCGCGCCTCCAGGCAGTTGGCGGCCAGATAGCGCAGGAACACGTCCTGCCTGCGGCAGTGGGCGCTGACGTGGTTGCGCAGTTCCTCCGCATAGGAGCGCTCGCCGAAGGCGGCTCGAAAATCGAAAAAAATGGCCGCGTGCATCACCTCCTCGGGCTCCGGGATGGCGATCCAGCGCTCGAAATAATCGCGCCACACGTCATAGGGCTGCCGCCATTTCGGGTTGGAGGCCATGATGTTTCCGGGGCAGGGTGGTATGCCGCATTTCACCAGGTGGTCGATGGCCCGCTCCGCGAAGGCCGTGAAATAGATGTCCGCGGCGCGTTGGATGATGTCGTCGTTGGTGGTCTGATAGACCAGCGCGTTGTCCTGATCCGTGAAAAAGGTCTGCTCCTTGCGCCCCTCGCTGCCAAGGAGCAGCCAGGTGAACGGTACCGGTGGCGGACCCAGCTGCTTGATGAGCAGGGCCAGGATCTTGTCCAGGATCATGTCGTTGAGCACCGTGATCATGCGCGCGATGTTCCCGGCCTTGGCCCCTTCCGAGACCAGGGTGCGCACCACCTGGGGGATGCGCCCGGCCAGGGGGTAGACCCCCTCGAAGCTCTGCTGGGAGAGGATCTCCCGGAACAGGGACATTGGGGATTTGCCCTGCATGACCATGATGTCGTGGGACGTGACCATGCCGATGATTTGCGTATCGCGGGTTACGGCCAGGTGGTGGATGTTGCGCGTCATCATCTGCAGCAAGGCGTCGAAGCAGATGTCCTGATGCTCCACCGTGGCCACCGGCGAACTCATTATTGTCTCGATGGGGGCGTCGCAGCTCATGCCCACGGAGATGGTCTTGCGCAGGTCCTTGTCCGTGACGATGCCCAGGATCTCGCCGGAAGGGTCGCTGATGAGCAGGGAGCCGATGCCGTGGCGCACCATTATCTGCGCAGCCTCCTGCACGGTACGCCCCATGGGCGCGGTGACGGCCGCACTGTGGACCAGATCCCCCACCCTGGAACTGAACAGATAGAAGCCGCTGTTCCCTGGCAGGAGGTCGTGCCGCGTGCGCAAGGAATCAAAGGCCTTGGAAACATACTGCTCGGAGAGCGGCTGGGCATAGTGGGAGGCCACCAGCGGGTGCCGCTCCACCAGGCGGTTGAAGGCAGGCTTGCTCAGGTGGAAGAAGAATGTGTCCTCCACGGTCTCGGCGTTGAACAGGGCGCGCCCTCCCTGGAGCATGGACAGCCCCCCGAGGGAATCTCCCTCCCCCCGGTAGTCCACCAGGATTTCGGCGCCCTCTTCGTCGCGCCTGAAAAGCCTCACCCCGCCCGACTGGATGAGATACAGGCTGTTCACCTCGGTGACGCCCTGCTCGAACACCAGTGTGCCCTTTGGGTGGAAATCGATGACGCAACTTTTCACCAGGCCGCGCAGATCACTCGCCGGAAGCTCGCTGAAAGGCAGGATCCTCTGCAGGAAGTCCAGGACAATCTCGGTGTCCACGCAACTGGGATCGTGCTGCGGCATGGAAATCTCCGTGAGAGGTTGGCGAAACATGTACTGGAAAGGCGTTTGCCGGGGGAAACCTTTCCGTGAATGGTTCTCCCCCCGGACTCCCCTTGCCAAAATCTTCCAAATAAAAGTTATCAGGAGGGGGAGCGCGAGGGGGAAATCCCTTTTCCGAAAGGGAGCCCCCTCGCATTATGCCTTTATTTAATGTTTCCTGTCATCCCGCTAATGGTCCACAGCCATGCCCGCGCCACGGGGGATGCGCACGGATTCGACCAGTTCCTGGATCTCTTCCGGCGGGGGCGGGGTTATCATTGAAACCACGATGGTCACGATGAAGTTGATGATCATGCCCACGGTGCCTATGCCCTGCGGGCTAATGCCCAGGAACCATGGCTTGGCTCCCATGAACGCCGGGGTGGTGTGGATGATGTAGACCATGGTGAAGGTGATGCCGCAAATCATCCCGGCGATGGCGCCCTGGCGGTTTGCGCGCTTCCAGAAGATGCCCAGCACGATGACCGGGAAGAAGGAGGACGCGCCGAGGCCGAAGGCAAAGGCGACCACCTGCGCCACGAATCCAGGAGGATTGATGCCGAAGTACCCGGCGATGATGACCGCCACGCCGATCATCACGCGGCCCAGGGTGAGGCGCTGCTTCTCAGAGGCCTTGCGGTTGATGATCCGGTAGTACAGGTCGTGGGAAATGGACGAGGCGATGACCAGCAACAATCCCGAGGCCGTGGAGAGCGCGGCGGCCAGACCACCGGCGGCAACCAGGGCGATGACCCACGGGGGCAGATCAGCGATTTCCGGGTTGGCCAGGACCATGATGTCCCTGTCCACGTACAATTCATTGGCCGAAGGGTCGGGGGCGTTGGAGAGCAACACCTCGCCGTACTTGCCCTTCTGGTCCGTGGCAGCTGGTTTTCCGGCAAAGGGCTTTCCGGCGCGGTACTGGATGACACCGTCGTTGTTCTTGTCCATCCAGGCCACAAGGCCGGTGCGCTCCCAATTCTTGAACCAGGTTGGGGCCTCGGCGTAGGAAACGTTGTTCAGGGTGTTGATCATGTTGTACCGGGCAAAGGTGGCGACAGCCGGGGCCGTGGTGTACAGAATGGCGATGAACAGCAGGGCGTAACCGGCCGAGAGTCGCGCGGCCCGGACCGAGGGCACCGTGTAGAACCGGATGATGACGTGGGGCAGTCCGGCGGTACCGACCATGAGCGCGAAGGTGATGCAGAACACGTCGATGAGGCTGCGGTCACCCGCGCCAAAGGCCGAGGTGTACTGCGAAAATCCGAGATCCGTACTTATGCCGTTCAGGGTGTCCAGCAGGTACTTTCCAGCGTCCGGACCGGTGGCGATGGTGCTGCCGAAGCCGATCTGCGGGATGATGTTGCCCGTGATCTTGCTGGATATGGCCACAGCCGGGATGATGAAGGCGATGATCAGGGTGACGTACTGGGCCACCTGGGTCCAGGTGATGCCCTTCATGCCGCCGAGCCCGGCATAGAAGAACACGATGGCCATGCCGATGAGCACGCCGGTGTTCACGTCGACTTCGAGGAAGCGGCTGAAAACGATGCCCACGCCGCGCATCTGCCCCGCAACGTATGTCAGGGAGACGAAGATGGCGCAGATGAGCGCAACCACGCGCGCGGAGTTGGAGTAGTAGCGGTCGCCGACAAAGTCCGGCACCGTGAACTTGCCGAACTTCCGCAAGTAGGGGGCCAGCAACAGTGCCAGGAGCACATAGCCGCCGGTCCAGCCCATGAGGTAGATACAGCCGGAGTAGCCCATGAAGGAGATGAGTCCGGCCATGGAGATGAACGAGGCCGCGCTCATCCAGTCCGCGGCGGTGGCCATTCCATTGGCGAGGGGCGGAACGCCGCCGCCGGCCACATAGAACCCCTTTGTGTCTTTGACCCGGGACAGCCAGGCGATGGTCAGGTAAACGCCGAAGGTGACGCCCACCATTATATAGGTCCAAGCTTGAATTGACATGGTATTCTCCCAGTGGCTTGTTAGGGGTTGCGTCTTACTCGTGGACGTCGAATTCCTTGTCCAGTTTCTGCATCAGGATGTAGTAGACAAAGATAAGAACAACGAAGACATAGATGGACCCCTGTTGTGCAAACCAGAATCCGAGCGGAAAACCGCCAATTCTAATGCTGTTCAGGGGAACGACCAGGAGAATGCCGAACACGTAGGATACCAGTGCCCAGATGCTCAGAAGAATAACCATATACCGAAGGTTCTTCCTCCAGTATGCTTGCATTTGATTGGACATGTTTTTCCCTCCTCTTTGATGTTTCCATGCTATTTATCCCAGGAAAGAGCGGCGATGCAGCTGATTTTCGGTAAACGGAGGGAGCTATGCACCAAATGGCCGCTGGTTGAGTGTATTACCATTGAACGGAGCATATCGACCGCTCATGGGGAGCTTGTTCAAAAAAACGTCTGTTCATGACCCGGGGTAACGCAGGGAAACCCATGCCAGACAGCCTGGGTGGAGGGCGGAAATTGACAGGTCAATGGCTGCGTAGTGGTGGGAGGAGTGGTACTGTCAGGGGGGAAGTCCATTGAAAGCGCATCAGATATGGATAACTAACCTTGAATTTATTGGTAAAGTTGTCCAGGATATGAAACTTGGACTCAACTGCTGCCATCAGGATTTATGAGACGGCTGTTCTTGACGCCCGCTCTTGCAAAGAGGCGCTTTCCTTGCAAGGACTCATGGCTGATCACGGTAAGATATTTTCCTCAGTCATGGCGCAGAACAGGCAGTGTGGATTGGGTGGAAATGCCGGCGTAACAATGCTAACGGCACCGGCATGGATTGAAGATTGCAGGATGTCGGTCATTCGAGAGTTTAAACCGGGAGAGAGTGCATGATCGGAAACAGCGTGAAGATCATTCTGATGCTCGTGTTGTGTCTTGGCCTGAGTACTGTGGCGTATGCCGGGGATACACCCTGCCCGTGGAGAATCAGTTCCATCAAGGTGGGAAAATGGGGCAATGGGAACCAGAAAGCGCGAATCTGGGTGAACGGGAGCTTTCCCATCCCCCCGGGAGTGAGCGAACGGCCCATCTGGTACGTGAACGGCACCAACGTGGGGCACTCAGAAATTTACTTCAACAGCAGAACATTGCCCAACGCCTCGCAGTATTTGAAGGAAGGCTACAATGTCATAAAGGTTCAGTTTACACGCCCCCCGTATAGTGGGGCGAGCAATGAAAAAAACATTACGAACTTCAGCTGGGATGAAGTGCGACCAGGGCAATATAAAACCTATAACTAAACCTTAAGCGGAAAGTCTTCAATTACGCAGTCGACATTTGCGAAGGGCGTAATATAGTGTCACAGAAATACTTGGGGCCTCTCCTCCAGATAAATGAAATGCTTCGATTGTCATCCCAGTGCAGGCGGGGATTCAGTGGCTTTTTCGGTTTTTAAACGGCGACGTCGCTGGGTGCCCGCTTTTGCGGGCATAACAGAGTCGTATGCCAGGCTTTGAGGAATTTTCCAGGAACATGGAGTGCGCCATCCATTTTAACCTGTGGCGCTATTCGTGTTTATCTCGGGGGAATGAATTTTGGAAGGGGGAGCGCGAGGGGGAGAGCCTTTTTCTTAAAAAAGTTTCCCCCTCGCAACATTCTTATTTTTCCATTGTTCTACTTGCCCATGAGTTCCTTCCAGCCGTCCACCAGATCGGTGACCACGCCGGGATCGGCCAGGGTGGAGGTGTCGCCCAGGTTGCCGGTATCGCCCGAGGCGATCTTGCGCAGGATGCGGCGCATGATCTTACCGGAGCGGGTTTTGGGGAGTCCTTCGGCGAACTGGATGACTTCGGGCGAGGCGATGGGGCCGATCTCCTTGCGCACGTGCACGCGCAGCTCCTTGATCAGGTCCTCGCTCTCCTCGAAGTCCGAGGTGAGGGTCACATAGGCGTAGATGGCCTGGCCCTTGACGTCATGAGGCATGCCCACGACAGCGGCCTCGGCCACCGCCGGGTGCGCCACCAGGGCTGACTCGATCTCGGCGGTGCCCATGCGGTGTCCCGAGACATTGACCACGTCGTCCACGCGCCCCATGATCCAGTAGTAGCCCTCCTCATCCTTGCGGGCGCCGTCGCCAGATTCGTAGGTGCCGGGGAAGCCGGCAAAGTACTGCTGTTTGAAGCGCTCCGGGTTGCCCCACACGCCGCGCAACATGCCGGGCCAGGGTTTGCGGATGACCAGGAAGCCGCCGTCGTTGGGCGCGGCCTCCTTGCCTTCGCGGTCCACGATGGCGGGATCCACGCCAGGAAGCGGCAGCGAGGCGGAACCGGGTTTGAGCACCGTGGCGAAAGGAAGGGCCGAGATCATGATGCCGCCGGTTTCGGTCTGCCACCATGTGTCCACAATGGGGAGTTTCCCCTTGCCGATGTTGTCATGGTACCAGATCCAGGCCTCGGGGTTGATGGGTTCGCCAACCGAGCCCAGCACGCGCAGGCTCTCCAGGGGGTATTTCTCGGTCCACTTGGTGCCTTCGCGCATCAGGGCGCGGATGACCGTTGGCGCGGTGTAGAAGATATTGACCTGGAATTTCTCGCAGATCTTCCAGAACCTGTCCGGACCGGGGTAGGTGGGCACGCCCTCGAACATCAGGGACGTGGCGCCCAGGGCAAGGGGGCCGTATGTGATGTAGCTGTGCCCTGTAACCCAGCCGATATCCGCGGTGCACCAGTGTATGTCGTTGTCGTGCAGGTCGAAGACCCACTGGGTGGTGTGGGCCACATAGGTGAGGTAGCCGCCGGTGGTATGGAACACCCCCTTGGGCTTGCCCGTGGAGCCGCTGGTGTAGAGGATGAACAACGGGTCTTCCGCGTCCATGTGTTCGGGCTCGCATTGGTTCTCGATGTCCTCGGCCAGCATTTCGTCATGCCACCAGACGTCGCGCCCCTCTTTCATGCTCACTTCCAAGGGGGCGGAGTTCACCACCACCACCTTTTCCACGCAATCCACGCCCTTGAGGGCCTCGTCCGCGTTGGTTTTCAGGGGGATGACACGGCCAGCGCGGTTCACGCCGTTGCCCGAGATCAGGATCTTGGCGCCGCAGTCCTCGATGCGGTCCCGCAGGCTGTTGGCCGAGAATCCGGCAAAGACTATGGAATGCGGTGCGCCGATGCGGGCGCAGGCCAGCATGGAGATGGCCAGCTCCGGCACCATGGGCAGGTAGATGCTGACGCGGTCGCCGCGCTTCACACCCATTTTCTTGAGCACATTGGCAAAGCGGCAGACCTCGGTGTGCAGCATCTGATAGGTGTATACCTTGACGTCGTCATCCTTCTCGCCCTGCCAGATGATGGCGGCCTTGTTGCGGCGGCCGTTGGTGAGATGGCGGTCCAGACAGTTGTAGGAGGCGTTCAGGGTGCCGCCCTGGAACCACTTGATGTCGGGTTCGTCGAAGTTCCATTCCAGGATTTTTTCGGGCTCGCTGAACCACTCCAGCAGCTCCTTGGTGCGGTCGCCCCAGTATCCCTCGGGATCGTCCATGGAGCGCTTGTAGTGCGCGTTGTACTCCTCGATGCTCTTGACCCAGGCGGTATCGCGACCCTCCGCCGGGGGATCGAAATGTCTTTTTTCATCCATCATGCTGACGATTCTTTCTGAACCCATCGTTCCTCCTCGAGTATTCATTCAGGTTTGCGCTCTCCCGGCGGCCGGAGCCGCCTGCCGGAATCCTCTGGTCCGGCTTGGAGCTGGTGCATGGGGAGCGCGTCCACGAAAGCGAACAGGACGGCGTACCGGAAAATAGCTTGATCATCATATAGGGCAAGAACCTCGGGCAAACATTGATTTTCAGGTAAACGGTAGAAATTGGCAGGGTGAGTGGCAGAGCTCAACCGTTCACCTTGACCTTTACCGGGGTGACAAGGGACATCATGGCCGCGCCCACGATGCAGGCGATGCCGCAGATGGTGAAGGCCATGGGGAAGTTCCCCATGTCGCCCAGCATGCCGCCCAGGATGGGACCGGCAATGCCCCCCACGCCATAGGCCAGGAACACCAGGGGGTAGTTCTGCCCCACGTTCTTGGGGCCGAATACGTCCGCGGTGATGGTGGGGAACAGGGCGAAGTTGCCGCCGAAGTTGAAGCCGATGCAGGCCGCGCCCAGGTAGAGCATCCACTCGTTGCCCGCCATGGCCGTGAACATGATGACGATGAACCCCTGGGTGGAGGTCATCAGCAGGATGGAACGCTTGCGCCCCAGGATGTCGCTGAGGCTGCCCCAGGCAATACGGCCGATGCCGTTGGCCAGGCTGAAGAACACGGCCATGGCCGTGCCAGCCATGGCTTTGGCCGCGTCGAGCGTGTGGCCCGAGGCCTGCAACGCCTCCATGGGGTAGAGCTTCATCAGGCCGATGGTCATGAGTCCGGCTCCGGCGCTGACCACAAAGGCCATGAAGATCAGGTAGAACTGGTAGCTGTCCAGCATCTCGCCGGTGGTCAGGTCCCGGTCCGTGGGCGCGAGTCTGTCCGTGACCTGATCCTTTTCCTTGGAGCCCTTTGAATCCTGTTGAGCCGGGGGGGCGTACCCCTCCGGCACCCAGCCCTCGGGGGGGAAGACCATCCATATGCCGCCGACCAGCACCAGGACGGCAAAGGCGATGCCGTATATAACGAAGGTGGTGGAGAGTCCCAGGCTTTCCAGCATCCCGCCCCATGATCCCGCGAGCTTGACCCAGCCCATGGCGCCGAAGCCGAAGCCCGCCACGGCCAGGCCGGTGATCAGGCCCTTCTTGTCCGGGAACCAGCGCATGCCCACGGCGATGGGGACCACGTAGCCCAGGCCTATGCCCGCACCTCCGACGACACCCACGAACACCGCGATGGCGAAGAAGTTGGTGCCGCCGAAGAGCCCGGCCAGGACGTACCCCGCGCCGAGCACCAGCCCCGAATACACGGCCAGCTTGCGCGGGCCGTGGGTCTTCATGGCCCGTCCCGCCCAGACCATGACCAGGGCAAAGGTCACCAGACCGATGGAGAACACCATCTGGGTCTGGAGCTTGCTCCATCCCGCCGCGGTGAGGGAGGGCGTGAACACGCTCCAGGCATAGATGGCGCCGAGGCACAGCTGGATGAGCACGGCGCCGAATACAACGCTCCAGCGGTTGGACAATGAAGCGGGGGGGGCAGGGGGGCGTCTTGCGTCTTGCGTCATGTCGCGCTCCTGGTTGCTCATGACAAGCAAAGGGAAGGAATTGCGTCAGGTCTTGGAGCACATTACGCTTGAAATGCTTGTTCAACGGCGGGCAAAGCCAGCCTACAAGTATTTCGCGGCAAGGATTTGCATGCAAATCCTTGCAGAGCATTTGAACTCTTGCAAAGTTAAAATACTCTCATTGAAGTCCAGATGAGGAAAAGGAACTCCATCCAACCTGTATGCATCAAAACGATTGGGAAATCAATTGCTGTTGCAGAGTGGGCAGGAATGTGGCTGACAACTAGGCTGAATGACATGATAAAGTCATCAGGACAAGCTCCAGGTGAAGTAACAGCTTCAATATGCGGCTGAATCGTTTATTACTGGAATCCACAGCAGGGCCAAAGCGTTGCACCTCGATCGGCACACCATCAGGTGGTCCTGTCCAAGCTCCGGTGCGTCAGCAGGGATTCGTCGGTGGAGAATACCAGGATGGTGACGGTTGCAAAGCCCGGAGTATGTTGTGCCGCCTGGGTCAGGGCGTCCCGGGCCAGGTCCAGGGAGAGGGGGGGGGCCATGTTGTTTTCCAGAGCCAAATCCAGCACCCGTCTGGCTGTGACCGCCTTGCGCGCCTCTTCCACGTCTTCGGCGTTCATACCCAGGCTTGCGCAGCGTTCTGCAAGGGCGTTGAAATCCAGGCTGCCGCTGTCAGCGTGGGTGTGTTCCAGCCCCTGGGCCATCTTCACCAGCTTGCCGAAAAAGCAGCCGATGACGATGTTCCGAAACCCGCGTTGCGCAGCCTCGGCAAGGGAAAAGGCGAACAGGTCCGCCATCTGCACGCAGGAGGTGGGGGCGAGTTCGGGCAGGTTGGCCAGGAGCAGGCGCTCGCTGCGACGCCCCGTGCATAGCGCAACGGTGTCATGCCCCATGGCCCTGGCCACGTCCAGCCCCGCCTGAACAGTGGCTCGCCAGGCGGCGTGGCTGAAGGGTTTGACAATGCCGCTGCTGCCCAGGATGGAGATGCCGTGCACAATGCCCAGCCTGGGATTCATGGTCTTGCGGGCCAGGTGCTCCCCTTGGGGGGATTCCACCAAAACGTCGATCTCGTGCAGGCGCCCCGTTGCGCTCATGGCCTGGACCACCGCAAGGGCTATCTGTCTCCTGGGGCCGGGGTTGATGGCCGCCTGTCCCACCGGGCGGGGCAGCCCGGGCAGGGTCACACGGCCGATGCCGCGCCCCCCTTCGATGCGTATGGGGATGAAAGGCGCGTTCTCGTCCAGAGCCGGTCCAAGGCGAACCTGGCAGCGGATCACCGAGCCGTGGGTCACGTCCGGGTCGTCGCCGCCGTCCTTGATGACCTCGGCCATTGCCATGCCTTTTTCAGGCAGAAGCCGAACGCCATGCAAGGGCACCTCAATCCGGGAGGGATGGGGTGCGTCGAAGTTGCCCGGCTGGTCCGGCCTTGGCACATGCATCGTGGGACCGGGTTTCCCGTCGAACAGTATCCGCACGCAGGCCATTGCCGCCGCCGCGGCGCAGGAACCCGTGGTATATCCGGAGCGCAAGGGTTTGTCTGATGCTGGCATTGTGAATTCGTGGAGCAAGGAATCCAGGGGAGGAGTTTGTGGAAAAATAGTCCTTTCCAGGGTTCCTTGCTCGATACTTTTACTGGTGAGCGTGGAGCATCCCGCAGGGGGGGATATACCTGGAAGTCGTCAGGGTTTCCAGTCTTGGCTAGCCTTTGTCGATCCGCAGGCAGAGCGTCACGTCCAGGGGCGCGAAGCCGAGCTTCCGCCAGAACGCCAGACTGTGCTGCGCGGCGGTGATTCTGCTCTTCTGTAAAAGGTCAATCATAAAACACGATGTAATTTTGGAACATAGTTGATAAAAATTGCTTAAATTTATCAGGTGCTTTATTGTGTAGAAGAAATGTCAGGTGTTTAATATCCAGTTTTATGCTGAGTAATATTATAATTTGGCTTCATTGGGTCAGAGTATGTTTGAATGTGATGATAAAGATAGTAAAACGTATTGCGATTAAATTTAAACACTGTAAGCTTGATAGTTTATATTAGGAAATTATAAATCACAATGAAATAATTATAGTAAATTTTTGAAATGTCTAGCCGAGGATGGAATACGGCTAAGGAATTTGTTGATGAATTTTAGTATGTAATTTAATTTATACATTAATCGTAAAATTAATTGTATAAAATAGGAGCTATAAAATTGTTTTTAGAATATGAGAAGATAAGGGATTGTATTTTCTTTTTTGGTGCTGGGGCGTCTTATAGCGATGGTGTCCCTCTCCAAAATAGCATTGTACCAGAAATTTTAAATCCATCAAACATAAATTTTGAGAAATCTGTTTTAAGGAGAAGGATTGAGAACTTCATAATAAAGTACTTTCCGTTCTCTGTGGATGATGACTATTACCCATCTCTTGAAACGCTTTTTTCATTTATTGACTATTTTGTTATTAATGAGATTTCTTTGGATAAGGATTACTCATGTCACAATCTTATGGACCTAAGGGAATGCCTAATTAGTGTTATTTATTATGTTACATCGCAGTCTAAAAAAAAGGTCGTATTTCCAGCTGAAGAAAAACTCGTGGGAAGAAGTAATGACAGTGTATATTCCTTCTTTTGGGAAAGATTAAGAAAGACAAGAAGAAACATCTCTATCATAACGACAAACTATGATAACTTACTGGATGATGCATTCGATCGTTGGTTTTACTTAGATTACGGTCTTATTGATTATTGTGTTGATTTTATTAATTATACAAGTGAGAGCATAATGGGTTTTGATTGGTGGATTAACCCTAGGAAACCAATTCCTTGGGAAAAGCCAAATACTCGTCCTATCAAATTGATAAAAATTCATGGAAGTTTAAATTGGAAGTATTGTAATTGTTGCTCACAAGCAATTCTCACTCCATGGAATAATGATATTCATTTGGATACAGGAAAGTTCACATTGACTAAAGATTGTGTAAAGGAAAAATGGAATGATTTACATTGTTGTCCAAGAGATGGAAATCCGTTGTCTCCGATTATCCTGCCCCCAAGCCACAATAAAGTATTAACTCATCCAATAATACAAAGCTTGATGATTGAAGCTCAGAACGAAATTAGGGTAGCGAGAAAGATAGTATTTATTGGTTATTCGTTTCCAGAGGCAGATATGCATATTAAGGCGATTTTTAATAAATGCTTGTCGAAAAATGTGGAGATAATAGTAGTGAATCCGGGATTAACAAATGAGAGTAGGTATATGTATAAATCGTTATCAGGCAATGTTGATTTCATTGCGGAAAAATTCGAAGATGCCCTTGTAAGTGGTTTAATAGAAAAGATACTGCCAGTTTAGGATCTGCTAATTGGTGTAAAGGCTATTTGGCTTCAAAAATACCTGTGGTCCGGAAAACGAATATTTCAGGTTTTGTTAATCTAAAATCGTAATTTTAGTATATTCCTTAAGTAGGTATGGGGGTTGCTTTGGTCGGTGTTTATTCATCATCAATGGGTGTGATGTCTGGTCATATTACCTACAGGTATATTTGAACAGGATGGGTGGAACAGGTTAAGCATCGATCCGCAGGCAGAGCGTCACGTCCAGGGGCGCGAAGCCGAGCTTCCGCCAGAACGCCAGACTGTGCTGCGCGGCGGTGACCGCCACGCTGGGCGAGCCCAGGGCCTTGAGCCCGTCCGCGCAGGCCTCGGCCAGAGCGCGCCCCAGCCCCTTGCCCTGGTGCTCCGGGTGTACGGAGAGCAGGTGGATCACTGCGCGGGAGCCATCGTACACGCCCCGTACCATCCCCACAGGGGGCGTTCCGGCCACCAGAAACACAGTCCCCTGATGGCTGTCGAAGCGGAGCATGGCCTCCGGGCCTTCCACCAACTCGTGGTGATACTGGCCGTTCAGCCGCAGAATCTCCACCAAGGGGGGGATATCCTCCGGCGTGAAGGCCCGGATGTCGTGTGTCATGATTTGGCTCCTTGCACCAGGAACAGGGGATCGCTGGCCTTGATCCGCCTGAAGTAGGGATCGTCAAAGGGGCGCCACCAATTGCGGATGGACACGGATTCCCGGTCATTGAACCCGCTCTCCTCGAGCCATGAGAGCACCAGTCCCATGCGCTCGAAGGGGTGCAGGTCGGGCCAGCACAGGGCCACCTTGGTGGGGAACCAGCGGTTCGAGAAGCTGAGCAGGAACACCCCTCCGGGGCGCAACACCCGTTTGACCTCCTGAAACACCTCTACGGGAGCGCTCAGGTACTCCACTGACAAGCTGCAGACCACCGCGTCGAACCAGTTGTCCTGAAAGAGCAGCTTTGGGTTGGCGTTGAGGTCCTGGACCAGGCGCTTCGAGAGCGCGGGATTGGCCTCCAACTCCTCTTTATTCATGCCCAGGCCAGTGATTTCCAAACCGGGGCGCAGTGTCAGGTGGGACTGGAAGCCGCTCATGAGGTCCAGGGTACGGCCCTTTTCAGGGATGCGGGCCGAATATTCCTGTTCCAGCAGCTCCCTGGCTTGGCTGTCGATGTGAGGCACCATCCGGGGCTGGGCGTAAAATCCGGCGTCGTCTGTGTCCAGGCGCTCCATGATCCGCCCCCCGCAATAGTCCGTCCCCTTGCCGTTCCAGGGGCTCTGCATGCCCGGCCCAGAATCCGCCACCTCCTCCATCCAGGCGGAGAGGCGGCCGCCGGTGTCGGTGTCCTTTTCCGCTGCGTTGAGGACTGTGGCGGAAAAACGCAGGGGGTAGCGCGCCAGGGGATGGTTCAGGTCCGCCAGCATGGTGGTGCCGTTGTTTTCCAGCAGCCGGTAGGGCAGGGCCGAAGCCGGAGGCATGCCCACCACCCCGGCCAGGGTGTTCAGGGGGTAAAAGCGCCCCTCTCGGGGGAGGATGTCCCTGCCGGCCACGCGGATGACCTTGAATTCACGGGACGGGATTGTGCGGACTTTTCGCTGGTCATAGGGAGGCACTGCCTCGCCCGGGGCGTAGTCCCGGCTCACCGTGTCGTTGATGCATGCGCCCGTGAGTTCGCGCTCCATGCCTGGGGGGAAAACGTCACGCCAGATGTTCACCCGGCGCGCGAGGAAGCGCTCCTGATGCCTGGCGGCATGGCTCTGCCACTTCAGGCTCCATTCCAGGGTCGCAAGGGAATTGCCGCATATTTCATAGCTGTTTTCGCTCATTGTCTTCTCTCCCGCTTGTGTGCCCGATATACTGCGACTTGTGCACCCAGACCGTGGTCCATCGGGCTTTCACGTGTACATCGCAGGAATCCGCGGCAGGCGGCAGCGCCTTGAGGGCGCGGCCGCGAAGATCGAGGCGCAGGGGCAGAAGCCTCGGGACCTGTTCGGCCTGAAGCAAGAAGATAAGACCATGGGTGGGAAAGGCAAGCAGTTGTGGGGAATGCGCCCCCTCCAGGGGCGCTGGATGCAGGTCGAGCCTGGGGCCGTAAGTTCAGCCCGGCGGATCGGTGAAGCGGAGCAGAATCCTTTTTTCGGGATAGGTGGCGGCCAATTGCTCGGCCGTTTTTTTGGAAACGTGGATTCGGAGAGGGGTGGAAAAGAGGCAAGGGGGCCGGAAGCGCCCCCTTGCCTGAAAGAGAAATCTGAAAAGTCGTTGTATGAACAAGTGGACCATATGCCCCGAACCGGGGCGTTAGATTAACCAGCTCAGGAAAATCCGCCGGTTCCGCAACCGCCCCCGCTCGCTCCCAGGGAGCCGAAGGATGCGCCTTTTCCGCCACCATGCACGCAAGAGGCGGAGAGCAGTCGGTGGGTATTGTCGCTGCCACATTTGGGGCAGGGAATCTTCCGGTCCCTTTGGCCCAGGACGAGTTCCTCGAACTCGTGTTCACAGGCCTCGCATTTAAATTCGTACATGGGCATGTCGGATCCTCCGTGACGGCGGGATCACTGGTCGCCGTCACCATCCTTGCCGGGTGTTGGCACACCGGCAAGCTGCTCCATGAACCCGTCCTTGAAGATCAGCTTTGTGGCTTGGTCATTCGCAGTGTCTGCCAGGTCCATGAGTTTTTCCAAAAATTCGAGGATGGCGAAGCGCCTCTCCTCGTCACCATTGTCAAAATCGAACTTGAGATCGCCGGATGTGAAGTAGGCTTCCAGCTTTTCCAGGTAGCTGATGTCGAGCATGAGAGGTCCTTTCCGAGGCTTCAGGGGTTATCGGATGTGTCCTTGTCCTCTTTTTTCGGACCGCTTTTTTCAGGCTGCCAACTGCAGCTCTGTTTCGGCCCTCAGCCGTGTACGCCCATCTTGGGCAGAACCACGCGCACCAGGACAATATAGAGAACAGCGATAATGAGCAACGGAAGGACACTATTCATGCATGCCGCCTTGATCTATGGATTGGGCGATTCAGAATCGCCGGATGTCTATAGGTAGTGTCTTGCTGTCAAAATGTCAATGGGTACATGTCGCCGTCACGACGTTTCATTGCGGAAAATGAATTTCCATGAACCAGTCGAGGTTCGGAACTCATGTCACCGATGGTTGGCCATGTCAGTGTTGTTCATGCATGGGATGTAGAGAAATTCTTCTTGACAATAATCTAAATGTCTTTATGTCTTTCATCGCGGGTATTGAAAAACACATTCCGAACGCACCATTTTGGTTGGGGCAAGGAGGATCACGGAGACCATGGCTCACGACACGAAGAGCGGCAAGGGCGGTTCCACCGGCATGAACAGAAGATCATTCCTCAAGGCAGTGGGTATCGGCGGGAGCGCATGCGCGGCGTGCGCTGTTCCGGGCCGGGCAGCGGCCGCCGAGGCGGCCGGAGAGCGGGAGGTGGAACTGGCCACCTTGCTCGATCTTAGCAAGTGCATCGGCTGCGGCGCCTGCGTACAGGCCTGCAAGGATTCCAACGAAGCCAAATATCCCGAGCCGGAAAAGCCGTTTCCGGTGATGTACCCCAAGAGCAAGGTCAAGGTTGCGGATTGGTCCGACAAGCGCGACGTCGAGGACCAGCTGACCCCCTACAACTGGCTGTTCATTCAGAGCGTGGAGGTGGAACACGAGGGCGAGAGCGTGGAGGTCAACATTCCCAGACGCTGCATGCACTGCGTGAACCCGCCCTGCGCCGACCTCTGCCCATGGGGCGCAGCCCTCAGGCAGAAGAACGGCATCGTGCGCATCAACGACGAGATCTGCCTGGGTGGCTCCAAGTGCAAGAACGTCTGCCCCTGGCATATTCCACAGCGCCAGACCGGAGTGGGGCTGTACATGGACCTGCTGCCCAATTTCGCGGGCAACGGCGTAATGTACAAGTGCGACCGCTGTTACCAGAAGGTGGCTCAGGGCGAACTGCCCGCCTGCATCGAGGCCTGCCCCATGGAAGTGCAACAGATCGGCCCACGAGGCGAGATCGTGCGCAAGGCCCACGAGCTGGCAAAGGAGATGAACGGTTACATCTATGGTGAGACGGAGAACGGCGGCACCAACACCATCTACGTTTCCCCCGTGCCCTTCGAGAAGCTCAACGAGAAGATTGATAAAGGCCCTGGCAAGCCGCATCTCGCCCCTGTGGAGAACCACATGGCCAAGGCCGAGAACCTGACCTGGGCGGTGGTCATGGGGCCCCTGGCCGGTGTTGGCGCGGGTCTGCTGACAGTGGCCAGTTCCCTGAAAAAGGACAAGCACGACGGAGGCAACGGTGAGTAACTCCTTAGTATATAATGACAACGGCCGGGGAGCCCACGTGGACGGCACGTCCAGCGCCATGACCACGCCCCGCTGGCTGCGCTGGACCTTCGTGGTCACAGTGGCACTGCTCGCCATCACCGGCTTCGGACAGATGCCCATCTACAGCCGCTACTACATCAGCAGCCTGCCTGGACTGCAGTGGACCGCGAATTTCTACTTCACCCACACGCTGCACTATCTCGGTGCCAGCGTGTTCCTGGCCCTGTTGACCTACCAAGCCACGCGCCATCTCGCCCACAGGGCGGGGCGCAAGATCACCCTCAGCGGCAAGCTGCGGATCATCCTCTACATGGGGGTGGCGATCACGGGCGTGTTTCGTGTATTGAAGAATCTGCCCAGCCTTTTTTTCGACCCGGTCACCATCATGGTCATCGACTGGACGCATCTGGCCTTTGTCATGCTCCTGGGCGTGGTGGCCCTGGTTGCCTGGATCTCGGGAAGAGGGAGATATTTTTTGAAGGATTAGGATCGGGAATGCTCCTGCGAGGGATCGCCCCCTTCCCAAACCTTGAAAACAATGGGAGGCCGTCATGGAAATACTGACATTCGCAGAGGCCGAACAACGCCATCCGGGATCGTATCTGGAAATCGCGGCCGATCCCGCCGCAGGGGAAAACGGGCTGCTGGTGCATGCGTGGAAGAACCAGGACAGTTACTCCCGGCAGATACTGGAGGACCGGATCGCCACCTACATCCTGAAAAAGGAGTGCATGTGGCAGAGTCCGGAGATACCGGTATGAAAAGCGGATTTGAATAGCGGTTTTTCATGGGGGATCCTTTGTTCACAAGGGTTCCCCTTCGTACTCTTTTATTCGGAAAGGGATTGTTCCTCGTCCTCTGTATCCGGAGGCGCGGAGGCGGGAAGGGTGAGGCGTATGGTGGTGATGTCGGCTTCGCTGGTGTCCAGACTGATGATCCCCTTCTGGGCCTCGGCGAACAGCTTTGCTCCGTAAGTGCCGAGTCCGGTACCGCCCTCCTTTCCGGCCGTGGTGTACTTGTTGAAGAACACCGGCCTGAGCATTTCGGGCACCGCACCCCTGTTCCTGATCTTGATTGTGTGCCTTTCCTGCCCCGGCATGAGGTGTACCACCACTGGCTCGTTGTCCGGGCTGGCCTCCATGGCGTTGCGGATCAGGTTGGTGAGCATGGAATAGCAGAGCAGATCCTCGCCCAGGACGTGGAACGTGTCTTCCGGCGTGACGAGACGCCCCTCCAGGTAGACGTTCAGGGGCGTTTCCTTGAAGGCCTGGATGGAGAGCATCTCCGTGCGGATCTGGTTGAGCACCGTCATGATGTTCACGGGGGAGGGCTTGAAGGAGTACGAGCCACGCTCGATCTTGTAGAGCTCCAGCGACATGTTGACCATGCGCAGCATGCGGTAGCCGGCCTGCTCAATGATTCTGAGCAGGTCCTTCTGTTTTTCGGTAAGGTTGTCCTTGCGCAGCAGCAGACGGGGGATGCCGATGATGGAGGTGAGGGGCGTCTTGAGGTCGTGACGGGTGATCTGTTCGACCTCCTCCCGCAGCTTCGAGGCCTCCAGCAGGGCCTTGTGGCTCTGTTCCAGCGCCTGACGGGTCTGGATCTCCTGGTCGTGCAGGGCCTTGACCTTGAGCAGGGAGCGCACCCGCGCCTTGAGTTCGCTGGGATCCACGGGTTTGGTGATGAAATCGTCCACCCCGATGTCCAGAGCCTTGACCTTGTCATGTACCTCGTTGAGGGAACTGACCATGAGCACCGGGATGTGGCTGGTGGCGGGATTACCCTTGATGGCCTTGGTGAGTCCGAAGCCGTCCAGCTCGGGCATGAGGGCGTCGGTGAGCACCAGGTCCGGCATATCCCCGGCGGGTTGCTGCAATTTCTGCAAGGCCCCGTAACTGTTGAGTTCGGGAATGAGTTCATAGTCCTCTGACTTGAGGAACGATTGCAAGAGCAGGATAATGCGCTTGTCGTCGTCGACCATCAGAATTTTCGGACGTTGTTTCATGAACCGCTCCTCGCCACTGATTCCGAGCTACCCCGAGGTCTTGTCAAGATATTCCCTTTCCATGTCAGGGAGATATCTCGTGATGGTGTCGATGATCACCCTAGCCTGTTCAGGGTCTTGAGCGTTAGCCGCCAATTCAAGTGTATACCCCAGTTCTCCGAGGTAGGCAAAGCCGTAATTCCTTGCTGCGCCTTTCAGGCTGTGGGCGAGTATGCGCAGGTTGTCGAAGTCGCCGCCGGTGAGGAACTCCTGCATGGCTTCCATATCCTCCCAGGTTGTCTGGAAGAAATCAGGCAACAGGTCCCGCAATTCCGGAATCACGGTGTCCTGGTAGTTTTCCTTGCGAGGCAGGGAGGAGTCTGGCAATGACCGCTCCGGCATATGCTCCGCAGGCCGGGAGGATGCGGAATCCTTGCCTCGAGCGGATGGCGCGTGTGCAGCCAGGGCCTTGAGCAGGGTCTGCTTGCGAATGGGCTTGGTCAGATATTCAGTGCAGCCTGACTGGAAGCATTTATCCCGGTGAAAGGCAAACGCATGGGCAGTGAGCGCTATGACCGGAGTGTCGAGCCCCCTGGACTGGCAATGGGCCCGGATGGCCGCGGTGGCCTCGTAGCCGTCCATTATGGGCATCTCCATGTCCATGAGCACGATGTCGTATTTCCTCTTCTCGAACATGTTCAGGGCCTGCTGCCCGTTCTCCACGGTGTCTATGGCCAGGGGCTGATCCTTGAGGAAGCGCAGCACCAGGTTGCGGTTGGCAAGGTTGTCCTCTGCCAGAAGCACCCGCATGGAGGGGAGCTGCACCGGAGCGTCGTCCGCCTCCAGCTTCTGCGACAGGGAGACTTGCCTGCCGAGGCAGGAGAGCAGGGTCTTGCGCAGCTCTTCCCGGCGGATGGGTTTGACCAGGTAGCCGCATGCGCCGTTGTCCATGGCCTGCTTCTTTATGTCGTTGGTGTCGCAGGAGGTGAAGAGCAGAACCTTGGGCATGTGATGCAGGTTGCGCTTGAAAAGTGTGTGGAGCACCTCCAGGCCGTCCATGCCTGGCATGGCCATGTCCAGGAGCACGAAGTCGGGCAACTCCTCGTTTTCCAGCATACTCAGGGCCTGTGATCCGTCGGGCGCGGTGGTGGTGGTACAACCGAAGCTCTGCAGATAGGAGCAGGCGATCTGGCGGTTTGTGGCGTTGTCGTCCACCACGAGGACGTGCAGGCCTGTGGTATCCTCGGGAGAAAGCTGGGGTTGGCGCGCCAGGCCTCGCTGCAGATTCAGTGAAAAGGAGAAAATGGTTTCCTCGCCCGGGGTGCTGGAGACGTTGATGTGCCCCCCCATGAGTTCCACGAGTTTCTTCGAGATGGCCAGGCCCAGGCCGGTGCCCCCGAAGGTCCGGGTGGTGGAGGAGTCGGCCTGGGAAAAGTAGTCGAAGATCTTCTGCTGCTTGTCTTCTGGGATGCCGATTCCCGTGTCCTTCACCGAGAAGGTGATGGATACCATTCCTTCCTGCCCTTGCCCCTGCTCCCCGTCCAGGAACACGGCGAGCACCACCTCGCCCTGGAAAGTGAATTTCACCGCGTTGCCCATGAGGTTGAGCAGCACCTGCCTGATGCGCATGGGGTCGCCGATCAGGGTGTCGGGTACGTCGCCCGACACGTGACAGGCCAGTTCCAGACCCTTTTCATGAGCCCTGAAGGCCAGGACCTTGCTTACGGACTCCACCTCCTCCAGCAGGCTGAAGGGCACTTTTTCCAGCTCGATCTGTCCGGCCTCGATTTTGGAGACGTCCAGAATATCGTTGATGATGCCCAGGAGCAGTTCTCCGGAGGAGCTGAAGATCTTGACGTACTCCCGCTGCTCCTGGGAGAGGTCGGTCTCCTGGAGCAACTCGGCCATGCCGATGATGGCATTCATGGGGGTGCGGATCTCGTGGCTCATGTTGGCCAGGAATTCGCTCTTGGCCCTGCTGGCCTCCTCCGCGGCCTTGAGGCTCTCCATGCGCTGACTGATCTGGGCCTTGAGGTTGATCACCATCCGCTCGATGCGGTCCTTGAGCACTTCCATCTCGAAGTGGTAGTCGCCCCGCAATGTGGCGTTGAGGTTGTTGGCAGAGATCTCGCTGGAGAAGTTCACGAGCTTACTCAAGGGGCGGGTGAGCAGGCTGCGAAAGATTATATACAGCAGTGTGAAAACGAAGATCAGGAAGCAGACCCCGAGAATGGCCGAGTGGCTGAACAGGGAGAGCATCTGCTTGTTGAAGGCGGAGAGTTCCTGCTCCACGTGGGCGTTGATCTTTTCCACATGGTAGGTGCCCATGCCGATGACCCAGCCCCAGGGTTCGAACAATCGGACATAGGAGAGCTTCGGATAGAGCTCCTTGGTGGCGCCTCCGTCCTTCAGAGGCTTGGGCCAGAGGTAGGTGACATACCCCTCGTGCCCCACCTTGTCCTCCTTGACCACTTCCACAAAGGCCTGGAACAGGTTCTTGTTCCCGCCCGTGTTCACCGATGGGCCGTCGAGGCCGATTTGCATGCTGGCGGCGCAGTCGAACTGGGGCTGGTCCAGTATGCTGCCGTCGAGGTGCGGCAGTGTCGGGTGCATGAGCATCAGGGGGTAGGGCAGGGTGGAGTCGTTGATCCAGAAATAGTTGCCGTCGGACAGGCGCAACGACTTGATGTCGTGCATGGCGGTGCTCTGCATGGACACCTTGATGTCCTCGAGCCAGTCGCCGGCTCCGAACAGCCAGTTCAGCTCGGGCATGAATTTGACGTAGGAGATCTTCATCTTGGGCTCTTTCTCGCCCGGCTTGGGCCACATGTAGGCCACCATGCCGGAGCCGTGTTCCACGCCCGTGTTGATGAACTCCCTGAAGACGTAGACCCCGTTGGGGTCCTGATAATCGATGAGATTCTGGCCCTCTGTCTCGGGCTTGCCGGGGTGCCTGATGACCCGCCCCTGAATGTCGTTTATCCAGACGTAGTTGCTGCCGTCGAATCGCGCCCAGCCGACCATCTCCTTGATGCGGGCCTCGAGTTCGGCCATGGGAATCTTGTCCAGGTTCTCGTAGTAGTAGGTCTCGGCGATGTGCATCACCGCGTCCACGACCTTTTGCAGCTCGCGGTATTTACGCTCTTTCATGGCTTCGGGGTTGAGGGAGAGCTGGTAGTAGGAGTCCGCGATCTGGTAGGCGATGTTCACGAAGTCGCGCAGCATGTCCTTTTCGGTCTGCAACGCGCTCTGCTGGGCCGAGGCGGTCTTTTCCAGCAGATAGCTCTTCATGCCCCGGTAAAAAAGCAGGTTGGTGACCAGCAGTTCGGCCACGAGGGTGAAGGAGACGATGACGCCCAGAACGTGAGCAATGGAAGTGAAAATGCGCCTCCGCCGTGCCATGACCGTAACCTCTCCCTCAGAAATCGCGGGGATTGCCAGTGCGCGGGCCACTGGAAGCAGTGATGCGAATCCGGAAAGAGCCGTGCGGCTGCACTGATGTTCGTGGGCATGGCCCAGGAAAAAACTCCCTCCCTAGCATGAATGGTAAAACAATCCCAACGTGAAGTAAATATTAAACCCTTTCCTGATGTGACCAATTCATCGAAACGTACCGGAAAAGCATGTATCTAGTGCGGGGTGGGGGTGCTCCCAAATTCATCAGACATGAATTAGGCGGACATCACTTTAATCATCAGGCTCGTAGGGTTTGAAGTTTTTCCAGGGCTTGATGACCGAGATCAGGGTCAGCCAGAGCAGGAGGGTGGTCTGCACCGTGCCGAGCACGATGTTTGTGGGGGATGTGTACTGGTAGACCGGGTTGTCCATGGCCTGGGCACCGAGATCCTGGAAGGCCAGCATCATGTTATGGATGCGGGAGCGGATGAGGAAGGTTCCGATGAACAGAGCCCAGCCCGAGAGGGCCACCTTGGCGATGATCCAGGCATGCCTGGCAATGCCCCAGCGGGTGAGCATGGCAAGGGCCAGGCCGCTGATGACGCTGGCAAAGGCGGAGGGTGTGATGAGCAGGTTGTCCAGGGTCCGGATGCTCAGTAGAATGGTGTGATAGGCGTCGGAGTGCAAGGCGATGCGCTCCGCCATGAATGACAGCACCACCACGGAGATGGCCCCCCCGACCCAGAGCACGCAGAAGAGCAGGTGCACGGCCTTGACCCAGCGCGTGTGCCCCGGAGTCATGATCCGCAGCAAATGGTCCAGAGGCCTGGGGCGCACCGCCAACAGAAAGGTGTAGACAACGGTGAGGGCCACGTAGGAGATGGCCAGGATCAGCGCCAGGGCCGCGAAGGCCGCCAGGATGGAGCCGATATAGGTAGAGAGCATGCCTGTGGACCCCTCATGGATTGTATGCCGCCGCCTCATCACTTCCCGCGGTGAGATCGGCTACATCGCTGCTGTCGCTATCCGTAACGTTCGAAACGACCTCACGTAACGGCTACCGTCGCTCCGGCGGGAGCGCGGTCCCGCCTCCGTTTACGCCTCGCTTCGCACGCGGGCGCCACTTGCTGTGGCGCTGCCCCTTTACTATTGGCTAAGGTTTGGGAAGGGGCAGCGCGAGGGGGAGAACCCTTTGCAAAAGGGTTTCCCCCTCGCAATCCTTCCTATTCTCTTCCCTGTCCTCGATCCGTTACTCCTTCGACTTTTCCGCGGTTTGGCCAAGGGGCAGCAGCTTGAATCTGCCGCCGTGGATGATGGGATCGCCCTTGTAGCCCAGGGCCTTGAAGTCGATGTAGTCGGTGGTGCCGATGAGATGCTCCACGTCGCGCCCTTGCTCCTTCATGAAAGAGAAGTCGGCGCCATCCTTGACCATTTTCTTGAAGTCCATGTCCCTGTTGTCCTGATGGCAACGGTCGCAGGTCTTATCCTCCTTGAGGCTCTCGTGGCAGTGCACGCAGGACAGGGCACTCTCCTTGGGCATGACCTCGTGCTGGATTCGCCAGTGCATGGTGGTGCGGACCCAGTCGTACTCGCCGCTGTACTCCAGGTTCACGGCCTTCATGCCCGCTTTGAAGGCGGCCTGCCAGTCCGTGGATTTCCAGTACGCGGTCATGTCGTCCTTGCTCGACGGGAACAGGTGCGGCACCAGCAGGTAGTCGTACTTGGCGTCGATGGGCTGGATGCCGCGCATGATCTTGAAGGGCGAGATCTTGGATTCCGGATCCTTCATGCTCCCCAGAGGGGTGGCGAGGTTGATGTACCGGCCATCCATTTTATCCTTCTGGCTCATGTCCTGGGTCACCTTGGCGCCGGTATGGTCAACGACGTCACCGATGCGCACGCGGTCGACATAGCCGTTGTACCAGGCGTATTCAGGCTTGGCCGCCTCCTTCCAGCAGAATTCCCCCTTCATCCAGTTGTAGTCGGGCTCGCCGAACTTGTCCTTCTGGGGTTTGCGCTCCTTGTCGCCGGCCAGGGACCAGTCCCACCAGGTCTTGGTGGCCTTGCACTTGGAATACACCGGAGAGTGGCAGGTGCTGCAGTCCAGGTGATCGCAGTGCTTGTTCAGGTGATGGTCCAGGATGTTTTCCCCATAGTGAGGCTTGTTCGTATGGCAATCCACACAGCTGCGGGCTCCTTCGGCCACAGGCACGGAGGAGCTGCGTCCCGAGATCTTGTGGTTGTTGGTCTTGTGGCATTCGGTGCAGCTGAAGTCGTAGCCGCCCATGTGGATGTCACAGTTGCGTTTGGGGTAGCGCAGCACGCTGCACATGTCCGCGTGCTTCACCGAGTCGCCGCCCCCCCCTTGGAAGTGGCACTCGCCGCAGGAGTTCCTGCTTGTGGAGCCCACGTTTTGGGCCACATAGGTCAGGTCGACCTCAGGGGCCGGCATGCCCGCCTTTGGGGGGGCCTTCTTGTAGCTGCCCGTGGTGTCATGGCAGATCAGGCAATCCATTTTGCTCATGTCGGTGAAGTCGAAGGTGTTGTCCTTCCAGCCGTATCCCGCGTGGCAGGAGGTGCAGCGCGGTTCGTTGGAGGGCACGGCGATGCAGAAGTTGTTGATGGTGTTGGTGGCCTTGCCGTCCATGACCTGCTTTTCCTGCCCTACGGTGTAGGGCGAGGGGCCGCGCCAGAGCCAGTGGGCGCTGGTGAGCATGTCCTTGCCCGCGTCCTCATGGCAACGCAGGCACTCCTGGGTCACCTGGGTCGGGGTTGGGTTGGGGGGCAGTTGCACCAGCTTCTGGTGATCCACATGCTTTTCCGCGTGGCAGCCTGTACAGCTCACCGGCCCCTGGTTCATCTTCTTGTGGCAGTCCATGCACTGCTGATGATAGGCCGCCTTGAGCCCGATGCGGTCCGGAGCCTCGGGATTGAAGGCTTCCTGGTGGCAGGCGCGGCAGGCCACGGTCTCGGGCATGTTCACGTCCGCGGGGCGGTAGTGATGGCAGAGCACGCAGTTGCCCTCCAGGGCCGCGGCGTGCTTGGTGTGCATGAAGCGCACAGGCTTGTACTTGTCCTCGTAGGTGTTGACCAGGGGGCTGTCCAGCCAGAAGTAGCTGGCCGGGATGTCCTTGATGCCGATGCCCAGGGCGCGCAGGCGCTGCTGCCGCAGAGCCTTGTCCTCGAGCTTGACGTCCTTGACAAAGGGGATCTCCTGCTGCGCCCGCTTGATGGCCTTTTCCTGGTCCGGCGCCTTCCAATCCTCGGGGACCGGGTAGCGGTTGGTGCGGACCTTTTCCACTGGTTCATCCTTCTTTGGCGCGGTGTCGGCGCTCATACCCGGAATGGCCAGGATCAGGGCGATCGCCAGCACGATGGCCAGGGCGAGTGCGGGTGCAAGGGCGGCGCCCCACCTGCTCGTGAGTGCGTATCTCATTGGGCTGCCTCCTTGGGGGCGGCGCTGAGCACCGGCAGGTACCGCACGAACAGCCGGTACAGGAACATGATGGTGGCCGCGGCGCCCACGGTGATGAGTATCTCGCCAATGGCCGGGAAGTAGGGGTGGGGTGCTGTCTGGGCCTTGAAGGCGACCACGAACACATTGACCCGGTTCATGAGCACGCCCAGGACGATCATGATGGAGGCGATGAACAGCAGCCTCCTGGAGCGGCGCACGCTCTTGAACAGCAGCATTACCCAAGGCACGATGACGCCGAAGACAACCTCGATGAGAAAGGCGATGGTCTGGCCATTGTCCTCGAACAGGTGCACCCAGGCGCGCCGGGCCGTGAAGTCGAACAGCTTGACGAACATGTATGCCCCGAGGGTGAAGATGATGATGGTGGAGAGTCTGGACAGCACCGGCATCTCTCCGTCCAGCCGCAGGGCGCCGGTGGCCATGGTGGTCTCGGCGATGACCATGGGGTAGCCCACGGCAAAGGCCGAGAGCAGGAACAGCAGGGGCAGCCAGGGGGTGTACCACAGGGGGCTGACCTTTGTGGGCGCGATGACCATCAGGGTGCCCAGGCTGGACTGGTGCATGCACGAGAGCACCACGCCCAGGACGATGAAAACCCACATGACCTTGTCCAGGGCCTGGTTCAGCCTGCCCAGCAGCGGGAACCGTCTGCCGTAACGCTCCGCCGCGATGGGAATGAACTCTATCCAGAGCACGTGCAGATACACCACCACGCACATGGCAACCTCGAACAGCGCGGAGTCGTGGTTCTGGAAGAATATGGGCTTCCAGATCGCCCAGGAGCGGCCGATGTCAATGAACACGCCAAAGGCCACGAAGGTGTACCCCAGGGCCGCGGTGAGCAGGGCCGGGCGGACCACCGGCTCGTAGTAGTGGCGCCCCATGATGTGACCGAGGAATGCGGTGGTGAAACCTCCGGCAGCCAGGGCAACGCCCGAGGCCACGTCCACGCCGATCCACAGTCCCCAGGCCGTGGTGTTGTTCAGGTTGGCCACGGAGCCGATGCCGAAAAGGAATCTGGCGGCCAGGGCCGCGCCCCCCATGATCATCAGCGCCAGCATGACCAGCACGCCCGGAGTCCAGAAGGGGCGGTTCTCGATGGGATAGGGGTGGCTACTCATGGTCGTCCTCCTTCCTGTGCTTTTTATTTCTCGCGGCCATCAGGCCGGAGAGTCCGGCGAACAGCAAAATGGGCGACCAGAGATAACTGAACAGGGAGTGCTGGATGGTCTCTGTACGCATTGGGGGGGCGTAATCGGGAACGTCCAGGAATCCCAGCTCGGAATAGGGCTGGCCCGAGATGTAAAGCCAGGAGGTGCCCCCGGCCTCCTTCTCGCCGTAGATGTGGTCGACGTATGTTCCCGGGTCGTTCTTGATGCGCTCTCTGGCCTGCTCCAACAGCATTTCGCGCTTGCCGAAGGTGATGGCCTCCACCGGGCAGATGGAGGCGCAGCCGGGCTTGCCCCCATCCTTGGTGATGCGGTCGAAGCAGAAGGTACACTTCCGGACCTGGGGGAGCAGGGCCTTGTCGTACTCGTAGGCCGGGATCTCGAAGGGGCAGGCCACCAGACAGTATCGGCAGCCGATACACTTGGTGGCGTCGTAGTGCACGGCGCCGTTTTCCTTCTTGGACAGAGCGCCGGTGATGCAGGCGGAAGCGCAGGCGGGATCCTGGCAGTGCATGCACTGCACCTTCACGAAGGTGGGGACGAGGTTGTCCCTGAGATCCTTTTTCCCGGTGTAGTAGCGGTTGATCACAGTATACGTGCCGACGTCGGGCCTGCGTTTGTAATCCAGAATCCTGAGGTCCGTGAATTTCACCTCGGGTTCGGGCATGTTGTTCACCTCGTTGCAGGCTTGCTCGCATTTGCGGCAGCCCACGCAGCGCGTCAGATCCACAAGACAGCCATATGGATCCGGCGGCGCCTTGGATTTCCACGCCAGTGCCGGACCGGCCACGCCGACGCTCGCCGATGCGGCCAGGCCCGTGAGGAATCCCCTGCGAGTGAGACTCATGAATGCCTCCTTGGAAGTTTTCGTTTCAGGTGCGCACGTCCAGTGCGCTACGGACGTTCGATGCGAACGCTCTCAAGCACCCTCAATCCACAATGGCGCCGGACAGGAGCCTGCCGGCGCGATATTCCCTCAGGACCGAGTCGATCTCCCCGATCACGTTGTCTATGATCCTCACCCCGGCCTTGTGCAGCGCCACCTGACAGTCCCCCTTGATGCCGCCGCAGATCAGTGTCGTTATTCCGGAGGTCAGTAAGGCTTCGCAGATCTCGCTGGTCTTCATGTTCACGGCGTTCATGTAACTGCGCCCTGTTTCCCGGTGCCGTGCATCGCAGATTACGAACACCAGCTTTTCGGGCTGATCATATCTGGGGGCGATGCGTTCCCCGCGAACACACAAACCAATGGAAATGTCCATGCATATACCTCGCAGGGGTATTACACAAAGTGTGCCGGTAGACTTTAGTCTGTAAAACCAAATATATGTAAGTATATCAACTGAAGAGATGGAAATTGATCAGGGGGTATACGGAACGGAACGTTTCAGGAGAGTGAAACGTGAGCTTCTAACTTGTTGAAATAATATCTTCCAGTGACAAATGGAACAATGAAACATATGTTCCGGAATACATGGAGCGAAAGATGGTATTGCGTATCAATCTGAACATACGGATGATAATATGAGAAAGCGGATCGGGGATGACGGAAGGGGAACAACGCTTCCATGAGGTCGCATCAATTGTTGGTTTGTTGCAGCCCCATAAAATAATGACGATTTCGAAAAGATGGGGGGTATGGACGAAAGCCGGGCGCCTCAGCCCCGGGGGGAGACATCCATGCCCAGTTGTTTCATCCGCCGCCATAGGGTGGTGCGCCCCATGCCCAGCTTGCGGGCCGCCTCGTTGCGGCTCCAGCCGCAGGTCTTCAGGACCTCGGAGATGCGTTCGCGCTCCTCCAACTGGATGGGATCCAGGAACTGTCGGGAAACGAGGGGGGGCTTCTCCCCTGGCGATGTCGAGGGAATTCGAGGGCGGGTCACGGCGGGGGGCAGATCAGAACTGCGTATCTCGCCACGGGAGCGCAGCACCGTCGCGTATTCCAGGATATTCAGCAGCTCGCGCACATTGCCAGGGTAGTCGTAGCGCATGAGCAGGCTCATGGCTTCCTTGCTCACGCCGGTGATGTTCAGCCCCTGGTCGCTGTCCGCGTTGTGCAGGAAGTGTTGGATGAGCAGGGGGATGTCCTCGCGGCGTTCCCGCAGGGCGGGCAGGCGCACTGCCGCGACATTGAGGCGGTAGAACAGGTCGGGGCGGAACAGCCCCTCAGCGGCCTTGGTCTCGATGTCGCAGTTGGTGGCCGCGATGATTCTAGTGTCACTGCGCACGGGGCGCGTGCCGCCAAGGGGATAGAACTCCTGGTCCTCGATGACCTGGAGCAGTTTGGATTGCACAGGGAGCGGCATCTCGCCGATTTCGTCCAGAAATATGGAGCCCTTGTCCGCTGTGAGAAAATGTCCTGGCTTGTCTCGATATGCGTCTGTAAAGGCACCCTTCTTGTACCCGAAAAGCTCGGACTCCAGGAGATTGTCCGGGATGGCCGCACAGTTCACCTTGACGAAGGGGCCATCCTTGCGCTTGGAGAGGTTGTGGATGATTCGCGCCACCAGGCCCTTGCCTGTGCCGGTTTCACCGAGCACAAGCACCGAGACGTTGGCTCCGGCCAGCACGGGCAGCAACTCGAAGAGCGTTGCCATGGACGCGGATTTGCCCACGATGTCGCCAAGGGCATAGGTTCCGTGGATCTTTTTCTCCAGTTGAGAGCGCTCGCGATCGTCCTGAAAGGACTCCACTCCTCCGATGACGTTGCCGTCCTCGTCGCGGAGCACCGCTGCCGTGATCTCCACCGGGAACTCCTGGTTGGCCTTGTCCAGGATGCGCATGCGGCGGCGGATGACCTGCTGCTCCGTGCGGATGGCCTCCTTCAGGGGGCATCCTGAAAAGCAGCTGTCCGCGCGAAAGATCTCGTAGCAGCGCATTCCCAGGGCCTCACGCTTGGTAAAGCCGGTGAGTGCGCGCGCCTGGTCGTTGAAGCTGGTGATGCGGAATTTCGTGTCCACGGTGAAAACACCCACGGCTATGTGGTCCAGTGCCAGGGCGCTCAGGTCGCTTTCGCTGAGGACGGCGGGGCAAATCCGTGTCATGGGGCACCCTTGTCTCCGGTTTCGCGCTCCAATTCACCTCGGAGCGTGGCAGAGAACAGCCTCGGGATATGATTCAGATGCATGGTAGCATTCTTGAGGGGAATTGCACATTGATTTGGCTCAAGATAATGAGAATAAATGGAGAAGGATTGCCGGGAAGCAATCCTTCAGTGCAAGGTCTTGATCAAGAAGACACATGACTGGAAGTTCTCTTACAGGCGCGGACAGGCTCAACCAATGCGGTTTCACAGGGTTGGGCTTTTATATCGATGGGTGACATGTATTAAAGGGAGCGGTTTGTTTTTAACATCCAGCTCCAGCGGCTTCGCCGCTTGGCCCACCAGCGCTTTGCGCGGCTGTGGCCATTAGGATAACTCAGAGCGACAAATGGTAAATTGTGCTCTGAGTAATATGAAAAATTGCCAACTGGGTAAGGTCACCATGAATTACACGATACAACACGCAGATCCCAACCATATCCCTTTGTTGAACGAGATTGAGTTGGCGGCGGCAACGATTTTTCCTCCAGGCTCGATCCCCGAGTATGTTTTTACGGACAAGCTTCCCTTGGACGAGCTGCACGCCGCCATGGACAGGGATATGCTCTGGGTGGTCCTTGACGGAGAGAAAACACCCGTTGGGTACGCCCTCCTGCAACTGATCGATGGTTGTGCCTTACTGGCTCAAATGGATGTGCACCCCGAGCATGGGCAAAAGGGGGTGGGTACGGCACTTCTGCGTCGTGTCATCGAGGAAGTAGGGGATATGGGCTTGGATGCGGTATACCTGACTACCTTTTCCCATATAAAATGGAACGCTCCATTTTATGAAAAGCATGGGTTCCGGATACTGGAGCCACCTGAACAGCCGTTGTTCTTACAAGGCATTCTGCAACAGGAAAGGGCAAATGGATTGCCCAACCGCGTTGCCATGCGGTTTCCGATTCTTGGAAAGGGGGCAGCGAGCAACCTGGGGAGATGATTCAGTAGCGCACTGGCATTGCCAGGGCGAAATGCACATTGATTTTGCTCAATGAAAGAACAAAAGAATGCGGAGGGACTGTCGGAGAGCAAACCTTCAGGGCAAGGCTTGCTCCAGGGGCGCTGGGGGGATTGGACAGGGGATACCCCTACCGGCGGGGGAAGCACCACCAGAGCCGGTTTTCACAAGACCGGACACGGATGAGGTGAAGGCTAGTTTTCCTCGGACTCCTCCTCGTTGTGTTCTTCGTTCTTTTTTTCCAATTTTCGCTGCATCTTCTCTTGCTTCTTTTTTTTCTTTGCCTGTTCTTTAAGTTGTTTCTGAAATTTGAAATTTGGTTTTGCCATCAATACCGCCCTGTTGGTTAAGATCTTGGGGAAAATAACAATACCGCTCCTCTCAAGAGAGGGGCGGTATTGTTATTTCAACTTATGAGCACAAGGTCAAATCTACCAGCGGGAACGCTCGACGCGGGGTTTGGCTTCATTGACCTTGAGGTTGCGACCGCCCATGCTCTTGCCGTCCATTGCCTGGATGGCAGCCATTGCGGCGGTGTCGTCGCTCATCTCCACGAAGCCGAAGCCACGGGGGCGGCCAGTGTCGCGATCTTCGATGAGCTTTACGGAAGTGACCTCTCCGAATTCTTGAAAGGCTTTGCGGACGTCATCTTCGGTGGTTTCCCATGAAAGGTTGCCGACGTATAAGTTCTTGGACATGGTTTTCTCCTGTGTACGGGGGTTGGTTTGGGCTGATGAGCATCCTGGATGTATGGTGTCATCATTGTTGTTATATATACTGCTGTTATTGTTGGTAAATATGATTTGTTTAATGCAATTCGTATTCTTGAAGCAGGTATATGACTTCATTGAGTTTCGTATGAAAAAGTTGCCTTATTTGTAACTCAAAACTGATGTAAAGGAAAAATGCAAAGTAAAATAAACTAATGGTTGGCGATTTGTTTTTTGGTTCACGAATATGATAAAACTAAAATGTTGTAACCGTTAGAGTGAATTGACGCAGTATTTAATGCTTAAGAAAATGGACCATGATTTCTATTGACAGGTATAGGGTTTGACTCAGGAAAATGCGCAAAGATCATTTTTTCCTGGTCAAACTAATCGACAGCAATAGAAAACAAGCAATATCGATGCTTGAATTTCCAATTGATAATTGAAATTGCTCTGGCAGCGAGAGTAGATTTTTTGTCTGAGAAGAAAAGATATGCAGTCCAATTGGGGCAAAAAGTAATTGTGTGTCAATTCGCACAGGGGAATATTTGTCAATCATTTCTCTGAAAAAGTAAAGAGTTTTTTCGGGAAAGATTGATAAAAACATTTGGGAATAAAGATTAATAATATATTTATGTATGAAAATCAAAGTGTTAAAGTTTTTGTGTCGTCGAAAATAGTTCGAGATCTTTTTTGGGAGCCTTCACATTCCACTCGTCCGGGGAAAACTCTTTGGTCCGGGTAAATATCCGGCTATCTCTGGCCACCGGGGAAAGAGGAGAGCATAGTAATTGACAGGGGAATGCTTCAATGTACTCACGTCCCTCTCGCAAGGTGTTGTTTTCAAGGTGCAAGCGCCGGAATGTTTTGCGCCTTGGGTTACCAGTGTGATGTCCGCGACATTCAACCACTATTATGAATGTCGCGGAGGATCGCTTCGCCGAAAACGAGGTTTTCGCCATGCTCACGCCGCTGAAAACGGCGGGGCGGTCTCTCGACAGCCCCTGGTGCCGCAAAACGCGCTGCTCAAAGGTATATGAACTCAGCGGATGCAGCTCTGTCATGACGGCAACAATCGTAGATGTCAGCCCGCTGCGTTCAGTTCCGCATCCTCCGGGACCGTATTTTTCAAGGCGGTGTTTGTCCTCGAAATCTGGTCCGCGCCATACTTTTCTTTCCCTGTCGGTTTTTCCTCTTGCAGACAGTGTTCAAAAGGTCTATTTCACCCGCTTTCGCTTCTGGTTTGCACGTGCAACGGGGGTGTTGGCGCACATGAACCAGCGGACCAGGGTCTTGTCGGTACCCGAGTTCAATCCACCGATCACTCTGTCTCGGCAGGTTATACCCCGACCAGCTGTCTCCTGCCCCGCCGGATGCAACAAAAAGAGTACACGCTCATGACGTGGTTTTTTCTGGCGATTGGCATCTATTGTCTGGGCGCCCTGGCTTGCTTTGCAGCGGGTTCTTCACGGTTGGCGAATCCATTGGGGCTGACATTTGCGCTGGTGGGCTCAGTGGCCGGCCTTTTCGCGGCTGCCAGTCCCTGGGCTCCGTCAGTTGAACTTTTTCGCGCACCTTTACACCTGCCATACGGCGAACTGGCCTTCCGGTTGGATGCGCTCTGCCGTTTCTTTTTACTGCCGACATTCACGCTCACGCCGTTGTGCGCCGTATATGGCGCCCGGTATCTGAGCGGTTACCAGGGGCGCCGCAATCTGGGATCGCACTGGGGATTCCTGCTTCTCATGTCCGCGGGCATGGCACTGGTTCCAGCGGCAAACGACGGATTTTTGTTTCTCATTGTATGGGAAATCATGTCGTTGGCGCCCTTTTTCCTGGTTTCCTTCTATGACGAGAAAGCCGAGGTCCGCGAGGCCGCGTGGATATATCTGGTGGCCGCCCACCTGGGCGCGGCCGCACTTCTTGCAGGCATGGCTCTGCTCTCCGGACCGGCCGGTTCCTTTTCATTCGACGCTTTCCGGGCAGCGGCGCCGAACCTGTCATCCGGATTGGCGGGCTGGGTGTTTGTCATGCTGCTGCTGGGCTTTGGGGCCAAGGCCGGCTTGGCGCCAATGCACGTATGGCTGCCCGAGGCGCATCCCGCCGCGCCCAGCCATGTATCGGCGCTGATGTCCGGCGCGCTGGTCAACGCCGGCGTATACGGCATGGCGCGCGCTCTGGATTTCCTGGGGCCGGTGCATCTCTGGCAAGGCCTGCTGCTGCTGGGCATGGGGCTCCTGACTGCGCTGTACGGGATCGTGGCCGCGCTGGTGCAGAAAGATTTGAAGCGCCTGCTGGCGCTAAGCACTGTGGAAAACATGGGTATAGCTCTGCTGGGGCTGGGCACCGGACTCACGGCGCTGGCAACAGGACGACCGGACATCGCCATTCTCGCCTTTTGCGGGGCGCTGCTGCATGTGTTGAACCATACCGCGTTCAAGGGGCTGTTGTTTCTTGGCGCCGGGGCGGTGCTGAAACAGGCGCATACCGTGGCGTTGGACTCACTGGGCGGCTTGGCCAAGCGCATGCCTGTCACGGCGGTGTGTTTCGCCCTGGGCGCGGCTGCCATTTCAGGTCTGCCGCCGTTCAACGGCTTTGTGGGAGAATTTGCCATTTATCTTTCCCTGGCCATGGGGTTGGGCGTGCAGGGCGCAACGGCGCAGGTGGCCCTGGTGCTGGCCTTCGTGGGCCTGGCAGCCGTGGGCGGACTGGCCCTGGCCGCCTTTGCCCGGGCGCACGCCATGGTGTTCCTGGGTGAGCCTCGCAGCGACGTCGTGACCAATGCCCTGGACCCGAAAGCCGAAATGCTCATTCCCATGATTATACTGGCCGCCTTGTGTCTGGGAGGAGGACTGCTTGCACCCGAACTTCTGGCCATGGCCATGCCTGCCGCCAGAATCGTGCTCACCAGCGCCATGGACGCGAACCAAAACCTGGCGGTCATACCCGAAACGGTGATGGATGCGTATGCGATCATGGCTCGCATTGCCTGGGTCATGCTGGCGCTGGTTGCGGTGGTTGGGATCCTGGCCCTGCTGCGCCGTTGCCTGCCCGGCACAAGACTCCGCCATGATTTCCGAACCTGGGATTGTGGCTATGCCGCGCCCACTGCTCGCATGGAGTACACCCCTTACGCCTTCGCACATCCCTTGGTACGAATTTTCGGCCCTTTTACGGGATTGCGCCAATGGCGTGCCCCCCTGAACAGCTTTTTTCCGCGCAAGGCTGGATTTGTTTGCGAGATTAATGACCTGGTGCGTAAATATGTGCTGGTTCCGCTATTCGAGGCCGTACGTGCCGGTTGCGACGGGTTGAAGTGGCTGCAAAGCGGGCGCATCCATTTGTATATTCTGTATATGCTCATCACGCTGGTCTTTTTGCTGGTATGGAAAATGGGGGAGGCATGAACACCATCGCTTTGCTCCACCTGATTCCCGCACTGGTGCTGGCTCCGTTGCTGCTGGGGGTGATCAACCGCGTCAAGGCGTTCTTCGGGGGGCGTCGCGGCAAACCGTTGCTGCAAACCTATTTCGACCTTATCAAACTGTTGCGCAAGGGCATGGTCGTAAGCCGCACCACGACCTGGATGTTCCGTCTGGGCCCTCTCCTCGGTCTGGCTGCACCGCTGGTCGCGTTGTTGCTTCTGCCTCAGGCCGGTTCGCCAGGGCTCGTTTCATTCCCGTGTGATTTCATCCTGCTGGCGTACCTGATGGGTGCGGGGCGTATGGCCATCATGCTGGCCGCCATGGATACAGGCTCCAGTTTCGAGGGCATGGGCGCCAGCCGCGAAGCCGCATTCGGTGCCTTGGCCGAACCGGTGTTCTTCCTCACTCTTCTCGCCGGGGCGGGCGTGGCTCATGGTTTTTCCCTGGCCAGCATTCTCTCGGGCATGCATGCGGGCTCGCTACCCGACGTATTGCTCGCTCTGTCCCTGTTTGCCCTGCTGCTTACGGAAAATGCGCGCATCCCGGTGGACGACCCCAACACACACCTGGAACTGACAATGATCCACGAAGTTATGGTGCTGGACCACTCCGGGCCCGACCAGGCTTTCATCACCTACGGTTCGGCGCTCAAGCTGTGGATATACGCCTCCATCTTTTCTGGTCTGCTGTTGCCGCTTAACGGGGATACCCCCTTGTTTTCTCTCGGCATCAGCCTCGCCGGCGTGTTTGGCACGGCAGTGCTGGTGGGAGTGATCGAGTCGGTGACCGCCCGGCTACGTATGATATACGTGTCCAATCTGTTGGCAGGCGCGGGCGCGGCCAGCGCTCTGGCTCTGATCCTGATTCTGTGGAGGAGCCTGCCATGACCCCGACGCTGCAGACCCTGCTGACTCTTATGCTGCTCAGCGATCTGGCCTTGCTGGGTGTCGGCCGCATGCGCAACCTACTGCGGTTGGCTGCCTGCCAGGGCACGTTGCTGGCCATGGTGCCGCTTCTCCTGGCACCGCGACTCGAAACACATCTATTGATACTGAGCCTGGCGGTGTTCACAATCAAGGCCATAGGCTTTCCCCTGTTATTGCGGCGCACCATGCACAAGGTTGGCGCCTCGGCCATGGTGGAGCCATACGTGGGGCTTACGCTGTCCGTGGCCTGCGGGCTGGCAGGGCTGGTGTTTTCCTTCTGGCTTGGCACTCGGCTGCAACTGCCCGCCCCGGCATTTTCGGGGCTGCTTGTGCCCACGTCGCTGACCACCATCCTTACTGGCCTGTTACTGATCATCGCCCGCCACAAGGCGTTGACCCAGGCCGTTGGGTATCTGGTCATGGAAAACGGCATCTTTCTGTTCGGCGCGCCGCTCTCCATTTATAACGCCGTGTGGGTGGAACTCTTCATTCTGCTGGACGTATTTGTCGGAGTATTCGTAATGGGCATCGCCATCCACCACATCAACCGGACCTTCGATTCCATCGACGTGGACCGCTTCTGCTCACTGCGGGATTGACCATGATCCAGGCCCTTGTCCTCGTTCCCCTGGCCGCAGGCGCGCTGACTCTTTGCATCGGTCCGGATTGGCCACGGCGACTGTTGCTCATTGCCACGGCGCTGGCGCATCTCGGCTTGGTGCTCCTCCTGGCCATGACCGGGGACACGCCGTCCGAGTGGAACGGGCTGTTGGTGCTGGATGCGCCCGGCCTGCTCTTCCTGGGCCTGGCCAGCCTGCTCTTTTTGGCCGCTTCGATATACGCGGCAGGATATTTGAGCTCGGAGGCAAAAGGCGAGCGCCGTGACTTCTTGGCAGGCACGGCTTTTCGCAACACGCCGGAACGCGTGTTCACCACTTGTCTGCTGGTGTTCCTGGCGGCCATGAGCCTGGTGTGCTGCACACGGCACTTCGGCCTTATGTGGGTAGGCGTGGAAGCCACCACCCTGGCCAGTGCGCCGCTCATCTATTTTCACCGTCACCAGCGCTCTCTGGAGGCCACCTGGAAATACCTGCTCATCTGCTCCGTGGGTATTGCTTTGGCGCTGATGGGAAACGTGCTGCTCTCGCTGTCACAGGTCGGCCCCATGACCGAGGCAGGCATCGCAGGCGGGCACGCCTCCATGCGCCTTGTGGACCTGCTCGCCCATGCCCCGACAATGCAGCCCACATGGCTGAAAGCGGCCTTCATCTTTTTTCTTGTGGGCTACGGCGCCAAAATGGGACTGGCGCCCATGCACAACTGGCTACCCGACGCGCACAGCGAGTCGCCTTCGCTGGTCTCGGCCCTGCTCTCGGGAGCGTTGCTGAACTGTGCCTTCCTGGGCATTCTCCGGGCGCATCAGGTCTGCGCCGCGGCAGGGCTGGCCGCCTTCTCCTCACAGCTTTTGATGCTGTTCGGGCTCATCTCCCTGATCATTGCCACCATCTTCATTGTGGGGCAGGGCGACTACAAGCGGCTGCTTGCCTACTCCAGCGTGGAGCACATGGGCATCCTGGCCCTGGGCGTGGGTATCGGCGGCAACGCGGTTTTCGGGGCCATGTTCCATGCCGTGAACCACTCCCTGACCAAGGCCGGTCTGTTCCTGCTGGCGGGAAATATCCTGGCCCTGTACCATAGCAAGTCCTGCTACGACGTGCGCGGCGTCCTGCGCACCCTGCCGGCGACGGGCGTGCTGTGGATCGCGTTGTTCCTGTCCATCGTGGGCTCGCCGCCATTTGGCACCTTTGTCAGCGAATTCACCATCCTCAAGGCTATGTTCGACACCGGCAGGGTGCTGCCAGCGGTCATCTACCTTCTCTGCCTTGCAATCATATTCACGGGCATGTCCGCCACCATGCTACGCATGGCCCAGGGACAAAAGCCTCCAGCCTTGACATCTGCTACAAACGCCAGTTCCTACGAAAACGCGCTGAACATTGGCCCTTCGCTGGTGCTCGCCCTGCTGGTGCTCTCGCTGGGGGTGCATCTCTCGCCGGACCTGGAGCGGCTGCTCACCAATGCCGCAATGGCCATTACGGGCAACGGATAAGGAAACGGCATGGATTTCGAACATATTTCTCCCCTGCCGCTCTCGGCCATTCCTTTGGTTTCCACCGAGTGCTTTGTGCACGACGTGGCCCACGAGTTGGTCAAAGGCGGACGCCTCGTGGCTTTGTTCGGTGCGCCGTTCCCAATGCCACGAACTCCAGTGTCCGGATCAACCGATGGAATCCTGCGTCTCTACGCGGTGGTGGCCCACGATGGCGCCAGACGGCTGTGGATTTCTTCCACTGAACCGGTCGAAGCCTACCCGTCCATCACGCCGCTGTGCCACCAGGCGCACTATTTCGAACGCGAGATATACGAGACATGGGGGATCACCCCGCAGGGGCATCCATGGCTCAAGCCCATCCGTTTTCATGACCGCCCTGACGGAGGTGAACGCCCCCGGCCCTGCGTGACCGATTATTTTCAGGTGGAGGGCGCGGACATTCACGAGGTGGCGGTTGGCCCGGTACACGCTGGCATCATCGAACCCGGCCATTTCCGGTTCCAGTGCGCCGGGGAACAGGTGCTCTCACTGGAAATTTCCCTGGGCTACCAGCACCGAGGCGTGGAAAGACTGCTGACTGGCGGGCCCCACCCGCGCTCCATGCACGTGGTCGAAACCCTGGCCGGGGATACCAGCGTGGGGCATGCCTGGGCCTACTGCGCGCTGCTCGAAACGTTGCGGAACGCGCCCCCCACCCCGCGTGGCCAAGGGCTGCGGGCCGTTGCACTGGAGTTGGAGCGGCTGGCCAACCACACCGGCGACCTGGGCGCACTGGCCGGAGACGTGGGCTATTTGCCCACGGCCTCGTTCTGCGGAAGGCTCCGGGGCGACTTTCTAAATATGACCGCGCTGCTCTGCGGCAGCCGTTTTGGCCGGGGGGTGGTACGGCCGGGCGGCAGTGGAGTGGACGTGGACAAAGCCCGCGTGAATGAGCTGTGCGGGCGATTGCAGACCACCATGCGCGACGTGCGAGGCGCGGTGGAACTACTCTTCAGCGCTGCATCGGTCCTGAACCGCTTCGAAGGCGTGGGCGCGGTCGATGCCTCCGCCGCACTGGAGGTGGGACTGGTGGGGCCGGCGGCGAGAGCTTGCGGGCTTGTACGGGACGCGCGTTCCACATTCGGACATCCGCACGTACCCGCGCCCGTGCACCCGGCGCGTACGGGAGAGACCGGTGACGTGATGGCGCGCGCCAAGGTGCGCTGGCTGGAAATTCAGGATTCCTTCGAGTTCATTCTGAACACAGTGCGGACCCTGCCTGAAGGCCCCACCCGCTCAGCGCAGGGGCTGCTCGACGGATGCGCGCCCAACACGCTGGCCGTGGCCCTGGTGGAGGGGTGGCGCGGGGAATTGTGCCACGTGATGGCAACCGGCCCTGACGGGCGCGTGATGTGGCACAAGATCACCGACCCCTCGTTCCACAACTGGTTCGGCTTGGCCCTGGCCTTGCGCGATACGGAGATTTCGGACTTCCCGCTGTGCAACAAAAGCTTTAACCTGTCCTATTGCGGCCATGATTTATAAGGCGAAGGCAACGTCATGATCAACGCCCTGATGCAACGCTTGCGACAAAAACGCCGCACAGTCGGCTATCCCGACGCCCCGCCGATTTTGCCCGATCGATATCGCGGTATCCCCGAGTTGGCGCCCGAACGCTGTCAGGCGAACTGTGTCGCCTGCTCGACCGCGTGTCCAACAGGCGCGATTTTTCGTGACGAACAGGGATTGGCCGTAGACATGGGGCGCTGCCTATTCTGTGGAGCCTGCGAAGGGGTCTGCCCAAACAGGGCAATAACCTTTGGCAAGGAATTTCGCATGGCGGCAAGGCGACGCGAGGATCTCATCATCCGCGGCGCCACGATCACGCCGCCCCCCTTGCTGCCCCTGGAGCCCAAACGGCTGCAACTTTTCCGACGCTCGCTCAAGCTGCGCCAGGTCAGCGCTGGCGGTTGCAATGCCTGCGAGGCCGACATCAACGTGCTGACCACCATTGTCTTCGATCTCGGACGTTTCGGCATCGACTTTGTGGCCTCGCCGCGTCACGCCGACGGTGTGGTGATCACCGGCCCGGTCACAGCCAACATGCGCGACGCGTTGCTTTGGACCCACGAGGCCATCCCCGCGCCCAAAATCGTCGTATCCGTCGGTTCCTGCGCCATTTCCGGCGGCATCTACCATGACAGCCCGGAGACCAACAACGGCGCGAGCGACCTGCTTCCCGTCGATCTGTTCATCCCCGGCTGCGCGCCACACCCTTTGACCATCCTCGAAGGCCTCCTCGGCCTGCTGGGGCAGGTCGGACGCGACTGACCAACCGCCTTACCCAAACCTTGCGCTCCCCACAATTCATGACAAGCTGTTCCGCGCTAATGGGGTGCAGCCATGGGGGAAGTGCGGCAATGACAGGTGTAGATTCCCGCCATTCTATTTGTGGCGGGTGTTGCGTTACATCCTGCGTGTTTGGATTTCGAATCGGCCGCTTATTATGGTAACGAATCGTGGAGTGCTGAAGCTCTATCCTTTAGTAGCGTCACCGGTTCGGACATCGCCGCCCACTTATGAGGCGCATCAGTGCGTATTTCCTTCTATCTGATTCAGAGCGCGAGGGGGAGAATCCTTGTTCTATACAGGTTCTCCCTCTCGCGTAAGTTACTCTTTTGTATTTTTTCTTGCCTACTTGGCGACGGAGCGCACGGTCATTTCGCCGGGCTGGGCGAACCAGGGCATGGAGGCCACCAGTTGCAGCTCCCGGGCGCCGGCCTTGTGCGTGGTCTCGAAGACCTTGAAGATGGAGCCCGCGGTATCCGCCAGGGCCTGGGCCGTGGTGCGCCCCTGCAGCAACCGCCCCAGGAACAGGGCGCTCACGGCGTCGCCCGCACCATTCGGAGGGGGCGTCATGGGCAGCATGGGGGTATCCACCAGCCAGGCTCCCTCCCGGGTCACGGCCAGCATCTCGATGCGCCCCTCGGGGGTGGTGTCGTGTTGCAGGCTGGTGACGAGCACCACCTTGGGACCCATGGCCAGGATGCGTGCGGCGCCTTCCAGTGCGTCGGCCAGGGTCTTCACGGATACGCCGGTGAGCAGCTCCAGTTCGAACTGGTTGGGTGTGACCACATCCGCTGCGGGTACCGCCTTTTCCTTCATATATGCAGGGATCTCGGGTTGTACGAAGATGCCGCGCCCCACGTCGCCCATGACAGGGTCGCATGCGTAAATGGCGTCGGGCGCCTTGCGTTTGAGGAGGTCCCTGGTCTCGAGGATGGCGTCGCCAAGGGTCGCCGCTCCCATGTATCCGGAAAGCAGGGCCTTGCAGGTGTTGAAGCCGCCGCGTTCTTCCATGCCGGCGATGAGCTCGCGGATGTGTTCGGCGGTGAAGACCTGTCCGGACCAGGCGCCGTATCCGGTGTGGTTGGAGAACTGCACGGTCATCACGGGCCAGACCTCGAATCCGAGGCACTGCAGGGGAAGGGTGGCCGCCGCATTGCCCACGTGGCCGAAGGACACGTGGGATTGGATTGAAATCACGGATGCTGGAATCATGAAAGCCGCCTTTTAATGAATTTTGATTGCGGATAGTTGCCTGCGGCTTTGCTGTCAAGGCAGCGGCGGATTTTCACAAGGACGGTCGAGCGCCCCGAAACAGCGAGAACCGCTGAAATGCGT
Organism: Desulfovibrionaceae bacterium; assembly: GCA_963674665.2. Lineage (GTDB taxonomy): Bacteria > Desulfobacterota > Desulfovibrionia > Desulfovibrionales > Desulfovibrionaceae. The sequence goes on from CAXXPL010000009.1 coordinate 1,322,221, forward strand.
GACGCATTCATTAACCTGCGACCAGCACATGCAAAATGATGCAATCGATCGGGCACAGGCGTCTGTCCGGGGAAAGATCTGCGGGTCAAGTCTGGAGGCTGCGAATCGATCATGGAAAATTGGGCGTCTATACCTCCTTTGAATTTCCTGCAAGAGGTGGAGGTGCATGATGCTGTCGGAATGTTTCGGATGTGCTCGCAGGGGGGCGCGCGTTCTGGACGTGGAGGCGGATGAAGATATTCCCCGAATCAGCGGGGGAGAGGGAGGGAAAAGAGGGGGCAGGGACCTTGCTATGGGTGACCTCAGGCTCCTGCGACGATAGCACTACAATGACCGGGAGGTGGGTAGGCGAGGGGAAGATCCATCATGCGAATGGTTTCCCCTCGCTCGTTTTCTTGAAACAGCAGATTCTAATCGATGAATTCGCAGCCTTTGGTCTGCAGGGCGGCATCCACCCAACTGCGCGTCCAGGAGAGGTTCTCGATGTCCTTCATGGTCTGGGCCTCCAACGCGTTCTGGGCCTTGGCCTTTTGCAGGACCTCGGGCGCGTCGGCCGGGTCTATGACCACCACACCGTCGGCGTCGCCCACAACGATGTCGCCAGGGGTGACCACCTGGCCGCCGCACATCACGGGGAAGTTGATTTCTCCTCCTCCCTCCTTCACGGGGCCGTTGGGGGTGACGCCTGTGGCGTATACCGGGAAGTCCATGTTTCTCACCGAAGCAATGTCACGGATACAACCGTCGACAATGAGCCCGGACACGCCCCGCCTGCGCAACCACATGATCATGAGCTCTCCGGTGATTGCATAGGATTGCTCGTTCTGCGCGTCGATGACGATGACATCGCCGGGCTGGGCCATGTCCATGGCCTTGTGGAACATCAGGTTGTCTCCGGCGCGCACCTTCACCGTGAAGGCGCATCCCAGAAGGGGAGCGGCATTCATGGGGGTGATGCGGGAGTTCATGCAGCAGATGCGGTTCATGTTGTCGCCGATGTTCGCCACGGGGATGTCTCTGAAGCTTTCCACTAGAGCGGGGTCGGGGCGGATGAAGGATCTCTTGATGCGAAAACCTGGATTGGCCATGGTAACTCCTTGAGAGAACATGCGGCATCCGCCGGCAATGGACGGATGCCGCGTCAACTCATTGTTTTTTGTCGGCTGTTTGCAGGGAGTGGTAGCCTGCCTGACCTCTGGCATCCTTGAGCGTGGCTCCGGCATGCAACGCAGCCTCGATTCCGGCTTCCTTGGCCGCGATGTCCTTGGCCACGGCCAGCACCTTCTCCGCGTGCTCATGGGGCACCACCAGGGCGCCGGTGTCGTCGCCGAGCAGAATGTCGCCGGGCTTCACCTGGATGCCCGAGACGCTCACAGGCTTGTTGACCCCGTCCACGTAGATCCTGTCCTTGCCCGTGACCATATATGTCCCCTTGGTGAAGATGGGGAATTTCTTTTTCCGGATGAGCGGAATGTCGCGGCACACGCCGTCGATAACCACTCCGGCCACGTTGTTGCGCAGGGAGGTGATGGTCATGAGGTCGCCCCACACGGTGCAGTAGTCGCGGCCGGCATTGTCTATGACAACGACCTCGCCGGGCTGCACGTTATCGAGGAAATCGCCGACCGTTCCCGACACCGCGCCACAGGCGGTGTAGTGAATCGTGAAAGCGGTGCCGCAAAATGAGGTGCCGGGTACAACGGGTTTGATCCCCAAGAGGCCGCCGGGGATACCGAGTTTGTCCATGGCGTCGGATACGCATGGCGTGTCAAGGGCTGCAAATTCAGGAACAAGATGCTTGGCTGACATTTTGACTTCCTTTCTCGCTTTTCAACATGGTTTCGTAGCTGTGCTTGTTGTCCACTTCCAGCATGGACTGCCCCGCAAGGATGTCCTGGATCATGCTCGCTTCCTTGGCGTAGAAGGTCTCGGCCTTCTCCAGCACCGCATCCAGCTTTTTCTGGGGAATGATCACCACACCGCTGCGGTCGCCGAACACGACATCGCCGGGGCGTACCTGCACGCCGCCGAACTGGATCATCTGCTGCGTGCTCTCTTCCATGATGCGGCCACGGGCCGTGGAGACCACCGTGCCCCTGGCATAGGTGGGGAAATCCGCCTCGATGATGTCGTCCAGGTCCCGGACGGCGCCATCCACGACCAGGCCGCTGATGTTTTTCATCTTGGCGCCGTTGGCCAGAATGCCCCCCCAACAGGAGGTGTCCAGCCGGCCGCTGTTGTCGATGACGATGACATCGCCGCTTTCCGCTGCCTCGATGGCCATGACGCCGAGATGGTTCTTGCCCTTGGTCTCTCCGGCGGCGATGAGCTTCACGGTGACGGCCCGGCCGGTGATCTTGGAGGCCTTTTCCCACATGGGGCGGATGCCGTAGGTGGCGCCTTTCAGACCAAGGGCGTCCAGGGCGTCGGCGATGTTCGTGGTGGACAGGGCCATGATCCTGTCGCGGTATTTGAGATCAAACTCGTTCACTGTATTTTTCCTCTTTGATTGCGGTGTTGGAACGTCGATCCGTTGGGGATCAGACGCCGTTGACCACGTTTTCGGGTTTCTCTCCCTGGACTACGCGGCGGATGTTTTTCGCGCAGAAGGTGAACACCCGCTGGTAATTGTCCAGGGTGGCCGCGCCCACGTGGGGGGTGGTGATGACGTTGTCGAATTTCAGGATTTCGGATTCGGGAGTGAAAGGCTCGGGATCGAAAACATCCAGCCCGGCGCCGCTGAGGCGCCCCTCTTTCAGGGCCTGGATCATGGCCTTCTCGTCAACCACTGGGCCGCGTGCGGTGTTGATCAGCATGGCCCCGGGTTTCATCATGGCGATCCGCTCACTGCTGATCATGTTGCGGGTGGCTTCAAGCCAGGGCACGTGCAGGGTCACGATGTCGGATTCGCGGAGCAGATCCTCGAGGGGCCTGTAGCTGACTCCCAATTCCACCTCGATTTCAGCGGGCAGGCGGGAGACGTCGTAATAGACGATGTTGACCCCGAAGGGGGTGAGGCGTTTGATGACTTCTCTGCCGATGGTGCCGGATCCCACCACACCGATGGTCTTGCCGAGCAGCTCGAAGCTCTCGTGGCGGTATTTCCAGCTGTCCCAGATGCCTGTCTTGGACTGGCGGTCCAGGACCATGATCTTGCGGTATACGGCGAGCATGTACAGGACCACCAGCTCGGCAACGGAGCTGGCATTGGTGCCCAGGGTGATGGAGACCGGCAGCCCCTTGGATTTGGCATGCTCGATGTCCACGTTGTCGTAGCCCACGCCGGTGCGCTGGATCATCTTCAGATTGACCGCCTGATCGATGACCTCCCTGGTCACCAGAAAGTTGGTGGCCAGGACGAAGTTGGCCTCCTCGATTGTCCCTTTCGGAGCGTTGGCGGGATTCAGGAACTTGAGATCGATATCAGTGCCGAATGTCTCGATGGCGAGCTCCTCCATGGGAGCGCTGATCTTATCCAGGTATAAAACTACGGGTTTCATTGATATTCCTCTGGAAAATGTTTCTGAAGCCTACCTTGTCATCAGACTGGGCAGGAACAGGACGACGTCGGGGAAGATGGTGATGATGGCCAACACAACTATGAGTGACAGCATGAACGGCCATATGGCCCTGGAAATGCGCTCAATGCTGATGTTCGTCACGCCCTGGGTGACGAAAAGATCCACACCCAGGGGCGGAGTGATGCAGCCTATGGCAAGGTTTACCGTCATGATTACGCCGAAGGCGACGGGATCGATGCCGACCTTGGTGATCACCGGCATGAGAACGGGAACGAGGATGGAGATGGCTGCCGTGGCGTTGAGGAACGTGCCCACCCACAGCAGCAGGACGTTGATCAGCAGAGTGATGTATATGGGATTATCGGTGATACTGAGGAGATAGGCCGCTATTTCCTGGGGTATCCGGTTGGCGGTCAGGAGCCACGCGAACACGTTGGCCATGCTGATGATGAACATGATCATGGCGGTCTGAAGGACCGCCTTGCCCGTGATGCCGGGGATGTCCCTGATGCGCACGGTCTTGTAGAGCACCATGGTGACGAACAGGCCGTAGAAGGAAGCTACCACCGCGGATTCCGTGGGTGTGAATACGCCGCCGTAGATGCCGCCCAGGATGATGACCGGCATGAGCAGGCCCCAGATCGCGTCCTTGAAGACCTTCCATATCTTGGGCCTGGCCTCGGTTTCACCTGTCCCCTGGTAGCTGTGTCGGCTTGCCAGGATGTAGATGACCGTCATCATGGCTAGTCCCATGAGAAGTCCCGGTATGATGCCGCCGAGGAACAGGTCGCCGATGGAGGTTCCTGCAACGACGCCGAAGATGACCAGGGGCGTGCTGGGCGGAATGACGATGCCGGTGGTGCCTGCCGCGGCGATGACGGCCGCGGCGAAGTCTTCCTTGTACCCCTTCTGCTTCATGGCCGGGATGATGCTCGCGCCGATGGCGGCCGTGGTGGCGGCCGACGAACCCGAGATGGCCGCGAAAAACATGGCGGTCACGGTGGCGACCATGGCCAGGCCGCCCCTTACTCCGCTGACCAGGGCATAGACGAAGTTGATGAGCCTGTGGGAGATTCCGCCCTCGGTCATGACCGCGCCGGCGAACATGAAGAACGGCACGGCCAGCAGGGGGAAGGAGTTGTTGGCCGCAAAGACCTTCTGGACCACCACGGTCAGGGGCACGGAACCATCCTCGAGCAGGGCCGCCACGGATGACAGGCCGAGGGTTGTGGCAATGGGAGCGCCAATGATCAGAAGAACAAAAAATACGCCGAACAGAATGAGGGCTACCATTGCTTGTCACCTTTTTGCGCGCTTGCAACGCCGTTTTTCCGGAGAAAGAGATCAAGCGTTTGTTCGGTGAGGAAAAGCAGCATCAGAATGCCGCTGACAGGAACAATGGCGTATACCAATCCCATGGAGATGCCGGTTGCCGGGGCCATCTGGGCCATGGTCGTGTGGGAAATTTCGATGCCGTACACGAACAGTACCGCGAACATCATGGTATTGGACACCAGGACGAGAATGGCGCAGATACGCTGTCCGATGGCGGGAAGACGCATGACGACCAGATCGACGCTGATGTGCCCCATGGTCCGTACGCACAGCGCGGAGCCCAGAAGCGCGGCGGCGATGAACATGAACCGCGCCACCTCCTCGGTCCAGTCCAGCGACATGTTGAACACGTATCTGGACAGGACCTGCGCGCCGCCGCAGAACATCATGACCAGGAAGCACACAATGCTGATGCGCATGACCATGTCGAAAACAATCTGCATGGCTCTGTTGTAGGAAACCATTCAGAACCTCCTTATCTTTGCTGCTGGAACCTTGCGCCGGGCTCCCGTCCGGCTTCGTCCGGGAGCCCGGCGGTGTCAGCTATTGGGTGGCGACGATCTTGTCGATCAGGTCCTGGCCGACGACATCGGCGAACTGTTCCCAGACCGGCTTCACAGCCTCCATGAACAGCTTCTTTTCCTCAGGAGTTGTTTGGTGGATATCCAGACCGGAATCCTTCAGCAGCTTGAGCTTTTCGGCCTCGTCCTTGATGGAAAGGTCACGTTGAGCCGTGGTATGGTCCTTGAAAGTCTGGATGATGATCTGCGCGTTCTTTTCGCCCACTTTTTTGGCCAGGTTGTTGCTCACCAGGACAATGGAGGGCGAGTAGGAGTGGCCGTCCAGGCAGAGGTATTTCAAGACCTCGTAGAAACGCTCGGTGTAGATGTTGCCCGCGGGAGCGTCGGCGCCGTCCACGGTTCCCTGCTGCAGTGCGGTATACAATTCACCATAGGCCATGGGGGTGGGGTTGGCGCCGAGCATCTTGGCCAGCTCGATGTAGACCTTGTTCTCCATGACGCGGAGCTTGAGCCCCTCCATGTCCTTGGGGGTCTTGATCTGGTGGACGTTGTTCACGAAGTGGCGGACCCCGTTTTCCCACGTGGTCACATAGGTGCCCACGGACTCGACGCCCTTGTAGATTTCCTGGGCCAGGGGGCCGTCGAACACCTTGTAGGCGTGTTCACGGTCGCGGAAGATGTAGGGAAGGTCGATCACCTGAACTTTGGGGGCGAACTGGGCCAGGACGGCGGAAGACGTGAACACGATGTCCAGGGTTCCCAACTGCAGACCCTCGACCATTTCGCGTTGCTGCCCCAATTGGTTGGAAGGAAAGACATGAATCTGCACTTCGCCGTTGGTCCTCTCGTACACATCCTTGGCAACGAGTTCGGCCTCTATGTGATATGGATGCGTGGTGGCGGATACGTGACCCAGCTTGAGGTCAATGGTTTTCGCGCTTGCAACGATGGCTGCGCTCGTTCCGAGCATGACCAGCGCAATACTCAAAATTATCCCCGATACGTGCAACATTCTCTTGTTCATCGCTTATCTCCTTGTCCAGGCTGCGTGGCCGCTTCTACACATCTGTTTTTCAGCCACGGCAGATAGTGATCCAACAAAAACAAGCAGGGCAGTAATTGGTGTAGACAGCACTCCCTCTGCTTCACCATGCGATCATCAATTAAGTGACTCCTTTGCTGTTTAAAGTGCGCAGTTCACCATTCGCGCCGATCAACGGGATCGGCGCGCCCAACAACAATGGTGAATCAGTTTTTAGTGAAAATTATTCCGTGTTCAACAGGCCAGTGAGCCTGTCTAAGGAATTATCCTTGTGTTGCTTCAACAGTTCTCCAGCAAGTTGCGCATCCTTTTGGGTGATAGCTTGCAGGATTCCCTTGTGTTCTTCATGGGAATCAACAGCGCGAGTGGAATCCCAGGCAAAGATGTACTGTGAGATTGTTGTACGCTCCCACAACGAATCAACGTTTTCCACGAGAAATGCATTGGGGGAGTGTTCATAGATGGCAAAATGAAACTTGCGGTCCAGGGTCATGAACTTGTTCATGGTGGTAGACCCGATGTTCTTTTCCATCCTTTCCACGATTCCCTCAAGCTTGCGCAGAGCCCGCTGGTTGATCTTGGGCGTGGCCGTGACCGTGGCAAGAATTTCCAGCTGAGTCCTGACCTCGACCATTTCCCGAAATTTGTCGATGTCGATGGATTTCGCCACCGCGCCGAGGTGAGGAACGAAATCTACCCATCCCTCCTGTTGCAGGCGCTTGATGGCCTCGCGTACTGGCATGGGGCTGACGTGGTATTTGGTGGCCAAATCGGAAATAACCATTCGCTCCCCGCCCCTTATTTGTCCGGTGAGCAGATCGTTTTTCAAGACCTGGTATACTGCGTCGCTTTTTGTTGCGACATCAATGCCGGTAGTCATAATCCCCTCATTTTAGACAACGTCATTCATATTCTTGAACAGCTATTCCAGATTGCTGGGAAAGAAATAGTCAAAACCATTCCTGCTGTCAATTTTTTTGTCTTTAAATAAAATGTTAAAAAACAGAGTGTTAATTATGATATACGTAGATATCATATCAAATATTTTTTAATATTCTTTTAATATGCTGATTATTATGATTATAATGGAAATGAAAAAGTTTATGCTGAGGGTTTTCGGTCACCATGGAGTGGAGAGGGGTGTTCAATATGGGATATTGAGAGGCAGGGTGGGGAGCATACTCCAAGCAGGCTTGTCTTCGGATCAAACCGTGGAGCTGGATTCTTCGGGTTCGGAGCATCGGCGCTGGGGACGATCGAAGAGGATTCCATCCGTTGCGGGCATCAGTCGGGAGGGCGTATACGCACAAAATAAAAGGGGCCTTGCGGCCCCTTGTACGGTTGATTGTCGGTTGCGGCGGGTGGCTACACCACGTGGCGCTCCTCCCATTCCTGAAGCTTTGCGTCTTCCTCGACCTCCTCCCAGCCCGTGAGCATGGACTTGATGTGGGCAAAGACCGTGTGCCCGGTGGTGGTCATGTATACGTGCACGATGAGGAACTGGAGGATGAGAAAGGCCCCCAGGGTGTGCAGGAAGGCCATGACGCCGAGGCTCCAGTCCAGACCCCAGACGGGCCAGGAGTTGTAATAGTAGTAGAGAAGCCCGGTGACCATCTGGAAGGGCAGCAATACGGTGACGATGCCCAGGTAGGTGATGCGCTGCAGAGGATTGTGCTTGGCGCGTTCGGACTTGGGCACGGGGTGCGGTTCATGCTTGAAGATGCCCACCATGTAGTAGCGTGCCACGTCCAGGATCTTCTTGAAGGTCGGGGTGTACTGGCGCCATTCGCCAGTGGTCACCAGCCAGAAGGCGATGAACACGTAGAGGATGAGCCAGGTCCAGGCACAGAAGACGTGGACTTCGTGGGCTTCCTCGAAACCGAGCAGCGTATAGGTGCCGTGGATCTCGAAGCCCGTGACGATCAGGGTGATGATGAGCAGGCCCTGGACCCAGTGCCAGAAGCGCTCGAACCTGGAATACAGGTAGACTTTTTTCATGTTCGTACTCATGGCTTACCCCTTTTTCGGACCGGACAGAATACGCATGGCGCCGTGTCCGATGACGCCGATGAGCGATCCGATCACGATGATCCAGCCGAAGATGTCCAGATAGCCGAAGCTGTCGCGCCCCGGCATGTAGAAACCGGTGAGACTGGCCAGGCGCCCCTTGGTGGAGTGACACTCGGCGCAGGCCACGGTCTTTTCCTTGGGCGCGACCATGTGGGTGGTCTGGAAGTAGTAGACCGTGTCCACGAAGCCCACTTCGCCGCTGAAGGGCAGGTTCATGTAGTCCATGCCGCTCTGGACGGACTTGGTCCAGTCGAAGTTCTTCCAGTAGGCGTTGGGATCGTCCTTGCCTCGCGGGAAGAGGTGCGGCGTGACCATGGTGTTGTTGCCCTTGTCAAAGGGGGTTTTGCCGCGGTGCGCCTTGAAGGGGAAGATGCGGGAGCGCGGATCGCCACGGCTTCCCACGGGGTAGTTGACGCGCACCAGGCCGTTGGGGTCGATCTTGTCGGTGAGCAGGGTGAAGTTCATGACGCCGTTGTACCAGTGGTATTCGGGGATCACATTCTTTTCCCAGCGGAATTCGCCCTTTTTCGGGTCATAGTTGTGCTTGCCGTTTTCGTCCTCGGTGGCCTTGCGGCTCTTGTCCCCTGCCTGGGACCAGTCCCAGTACATCTTCGTGGGCAGCACCCTGGCGAAGGCCGGGATGTGACAGGACTGACAGGCCACGATGTCCGTGTGGTCGTTGGCCTTGTGTCCGGGCTTGTGCGGCTTGGTGGTGTGGCAGGAGGCGCAGGATATGCGCTTGATCTGGTCGTCGTTAATCAGGCTCTTGTCCGGATCCATGGTGGCCGGGTGCTTGTAGCAGCGGCCGGAGATGGAGTGCGCCTCGGTGGTATGGCAGCGCACGCAGTCGAAGTTGGCGCCCTCGGCGTTCATATGCACGTCCAGGTCCTTGCTGGGCGTGAACAGGGAGGAGTCCATATCGCCATGCTTGACGGCGTCCCCGCCGCCACCGAAGAAGTGGCAGGTGCCGCAGTTCTTGCGACCGGGGCGTCCCACGCTCTGGGCCACCACGTTCCAGTTCGGCGGCAGGAATGTCTTGCCGCCGAATTTTTTAGGCTCGGAGACGGGATTACCGGCCATGGTGGGGAACTTTTTGTAGGTGCCGCTCTGCTCGTGGCAGACAAGGCAGTCCACGTCGTTCTCCGTGGCGTTCTGCATGAAGGTCTTGTCTTTCCATCCGTAGCCCGCGTGACAGGATGTGCAGCGGGGTTCGTTGGACGGCATGGAGATGCAGAAGTTGTTCAGCGTGATTCCGGCCTTGCCCATTTCCTTGTTCGGATCCTGCGGACAGATCCAGGTCCAGTGGATGGTCTTCTGCACCTGTTTGCCGGCTTCGTTGTGGCAGCTCAGGCATGCCGCCGTAACCTCCGGGCCGGACGTGAAATTTCCCTGCAAAACTTTGTGCTGGCTATGATCGGCGGTGATCCAGCGCTTGGGAAGAGCGGACGTGACCTTGCGGGCTTCCGCCGCACCGAAATCCCCATTTTCGGCGGGTTGACTCGCAGTCGCGCCAATCGAGGGTAGCAGTAGCATTGCAGCCAACATCAGGACAAATGCCGAAACCATGGAACTGAAGCGTTTCGTTCTCATCGGCGCCCCCAATAAGGTTTGCGGCTCATATGGCCTCCTTTGCCGCTTTGCCGGCGTTTCCGGGGGCTCGCCCCCCCCTTGCGTCGTCACCGGCGGTTACAAGACAAACCTCATGTATCGGAACGTGCATGCCCCCTACGGGGTATGCTTCATGCTTCAATCAGCTCTCTCTGGCTTCTACCTATACCCGGTAGTGGTATAAAGCGCAAGTACCCTAGTCCAGAAACCTGGAGATAATGTTTATCATCTTATCGAGTTGCTGCATGCGGTCGTCGCCGGACTTGGACTCCATTTCCTGATTGCAATTGATGAGATAGCGTCGCACTATGAGGGTGTTCATGGATTTGAGCGCGGCGCGCACAGCCTTGACCTGGGTCAGGATATCCTCGCATTCCTTGCCACTCTCGATCATCCCGGTTATACCCTTCATTTGCCCTGATATCTTCTTCAAGCGTGCGAGAATGTTAGCTTTCAACTGGTCAGAGGTTTCATTTTGCCCATTCATTTTCATGTCCTTATGGTGGAAGGTTTCCTTGAGGTTCCCCAGTTGTTTCCAAGAATCGACGGCAAGATGCCACTATGGAAGGGTATCTGTCCAGTTATCTTCCACATACCCCATAGGGGTATTTGGGTCAATATGATTGGAGAAAAAAGGAGGGTTGCTCAAGAAAAAGACCTCCACAACTCTGTGTTTCATCAAGAACACGGAATGGACAAAGGGGCTTGAATGGGTTCTTCCACCATTTCCTCCATACACCATTTCGTCCATCAGTTCGACCATAAAATGGAAAAAAAACAGAGAAAAATTTGAGATGTGGTTTCAGGGACGGGGGAGCAAAGGCCTTATCCCGGATAAGGGGGAGCATGTGCTGAATCGTGTTGCCCCGTTGCCCGGTTTTCCGGTTTGACAACTCACCTTGCCCTGGTCATTACTGTGGCGAACACGGGGCGTGATCACCGTGTCCGGTTTGGGAACCGGGCAACGCCACTCCCCGCTTCGAGCAACAAGGATGACTGCCATGGTGCGCTGCGAAATCTGTGGAGCCGAGGTCCTCACGGGGTGGATTTGCGGTGTGGTGCCCGCCAACGACCGCTTCAAGCTCGGACTGTGTCCGGAGCACGACAGCATCGAGAATCGTGCTCTTGTACGGGAGCGTTGGAAGGATCTGCTCACAGACGAGTTGCGCAAGGTCATGCGGCAGGGGGCTAGGGAGACCGAGAGCGGCCAGGTCGCCTATGCCGTGACCATCCACTATCTGGACGGAGGCGTGGTGAAACGCCCCTGCAGGGCATACGAGGTCAGCCAGGAGCGGGAGTTGCTCGTGCTCAACGAGAACGGGGAGCTTGATTTCTATCCCCTGCAGCATATCCGCCATTTCACGGTCCAGGAAAACGCCCCCCGCCTGGAGCGGGAGGTTGGCGCCATCACCGACCCCAGTGAGAAGTCATGAGCTCCGCATCGGCCATTGGTGAAGGCCCCCCCCATTCTCAGCTGATCCTGCACGTGGACATGGACGCCTTTTTCGCGTCCGTGGAGCAGTTGGACAATCCCGAATTTCGGGGGCGGCCGGTCATTGTCGGAGGCGAGGAGCGCGGCGTGGTCTCCGCGTGTTCCTACGAAGCCAGGAAGTTCGGTGTTCACTCGGCCATGCCCTCTGCCCAGGCCAGAAGACTGTGCCCCCATGGTGTATTCGTCAGGGGGCGCATGTCGCGGTACGCAGAGGTCTCGGAGATGGTCATGGCCGTGCTGCGGGACTTCTCCCCCCAGGTGGAGCAGGCCTCGGTGGACGAGGCCTACATGGACATCACCGGGTTGGAGCGGCTCTTCGGCCCCCCGAGGGAGGTGGGCCAGGCCCTGAAGCGCGGGGTGCGGGAGGCCACGGGCCTGAACTGCTCCGTGGGAATCGCGCCGGTGAAGTTTCTGGCCAAGATATCCTCTGACTACGACAAGCCCGACGGTCTGTTCATCCTCGCCCCGGATCAGGTGGAGGCCTTCCTGAAACAGCTGCCCGTGGGCAAAATCCCCGGCGTGGGGAAACGGGCCAAGGAGGAGCTGGACAAGCTGGGCATCCGCTTCGCCGCCGAGATGCTGCGCTACCCCCTGTCATTCTGGGAGGGGCGCTTCGGCAAATGGGGGCGTGTGCTGTACGACCGCGCCCAGGGCATCGACCCTTCCACCGTTGTCACCCACTACGAGGCCAAGTCCGAGAGCGCGGAAAATACCTTTCGACAGGACACCGCGGATCGGGAGGAACTCAAGCGCTGGCTCATGCACCAGGCCGAACGCGTGGGCGCGCGGCTGCGGCGCCATCAATACAAGGGGCGCACCGTCACCCTGAAGATCAAGTTCAAGGACTTCACCTCCATCACCCGCAACAAGACCTTGCCCGAGCCCACCAACAGTACCCGGCTGATCTTCGAGACCGCCGCCGCCCTCCTGGATGTTGAGCGCCTGCCAAAACTTGTCCGGCTCATTGGTGTTGGCGTGAGCAATTTCGGCAACGCTCCGACCCAGCTCTCCCTGTTCCAGGACCAGCAAAAAGCCAAGGACGAACACCTGGACCTGACCCTGGATGCCATCAGGGAAAAATTCGGCCAGGACGCCATGGTCAGAGGCCGCATCTTCGGGTTTGGGAAAAAGAGATAAGAATATATGTTGAAGGAGAAAGAGTCGCCGGGGGGAACTCTTTTCCCAAAAGGGCTTCCCCCCGGACCCCCTTCCTAAAATTGTTATTAAAAAAAGTTTTTGGGGTGGGAGGCCGGGGGAGGGAGCTTTTTTCAAAAAGTCCCTCCCCCGGGAATTCTTTTCACGTCCTGCAGGCCATGCAGGGCCCGTGGCCAAAGGGGTAACCACGGGCCCGAGCATCAGGGCTTTCCGCGTCGTAGGCGTGCGAGCAGCGGAAATATGAGGAATATCAGGCCCACCCCCAGCAGCACGCCCAACCACTGCGGCATGCCACCGGCGCGGACGGGTTCCTGTTTCATTGTGGAGGAGGTGGCGCCGGAGGTGTAAATCCCCTCGGCGTGGTGCCCCATGCCGTCCTTGATGGATATGCGCCATTCTCCGGCGCGGTCGGGCAGAAAGGAGAAGCAGCCTTTGGCGTCGGCCCGCCCGTTCTGGAACTCCAGCTTGTCGTTTCCAGGGCCGAAGACCTTCACCTCCGCATAGGCCAGAGGCTCCCCAGAGGAGTAGTGGAAGCAGAACGCGCCACAATTCGGAGCGTCGAGTCGCTGGGTGATGACGCCGTGGGCAAAGGCAGGGGGCGCGAACAGTACGAGCGCCAGCATCAGCCCCGGCATCAGCGAAAGCATTCGGTCACAACGGGTCATGCTATTTTCCAGCCACGGGGAAGGCCAACACGGAGCGGATGATGTGCTTCTCGTAGTCCTTGCCTTCCACTGCCGAGGCATACTGCACACGGATCATCCACATGCCGGGGGCGCTGACTTTCACTGTGGCCATTCCCTCGCCGTAGGGCTCAGTGAAAAAGGCGTAGGTATTAGGCATGTCGGTGAAGCCGTCGTAGGAGGCTGTGACCGCGTCCGGGGATACGGGCTTGCCGTTGAACAGGATCTGCACGCGCAGATCGTCGCCAGGCTTCAGGGTCAGGGGATTGTCCAGGGGGACGATCTCCAGGGCGTCGCCGGTCTTGGTGTCCCAGCCGTCGGTCTTGCCGTCCACCGGAATCAGGGTTTTGCAGAATTTTTCGTACATCCGGGCTTCGAGTACGCCTTCCAGGGTGTCGCGGCCGCCCTTTTTCATACCCTGGGTGGTCTTGCACCAGATTTCGCCCTTGCGGTGCCCATGCAATAGGGCGGCGCCGCCCCCCTCCAGGGTAACCTGGCCGTCATAGGTGAAGTAGGCCTGGTTGGCGGTCAGGGGGATGGACTTGCCCTTGTAAAGCACTTCCACGTTCTCGGCGGCTTCCAGCTCCTCGCTTTTCATGAACACGTGGGAGGAGACAGTGGAGAAGGGAAGGGCCTGCCCCGAGGTGTAGGCGTGCCAGCACTGGGGTTTGACTATGAATTCGTGAGCCTGCGCTGAAAGGGAGAGAGTGAACAAAATCGCTAGAATAGAGAGTGCAATCGCAAAGCGTTTCATTTGAGACTCCTGCTGTTTGGTGTATAATTTGTGAAAAAGTAGCACATCAAAGTAAAAAAATAAAGAATAATGTTACGCAAGTTGTGAGTGGAGATTCAGAGGAAGCGGTTTTGATTGAAAATTGGAATAATGAGGAGTTTGGGGGGGCAGGGTGAGGGGGAGGGAGAGGGATTTACAAATAAAAAAATCCCGGGAAAATCAATTCCGTATTCATGGAATCACCCCATGTTGCGGCGGTCCTGGGTGCGCAGGTTGATGGCCTCGGCCAGGTGGCCGGTGTTCAGCTCAGGGGGAAAGCTCTCTTTTAATTATGATTGAAAAACAGACATTTGCACCTGACTGCCCACATAATCTACAGATCATATACGGCATCGAATCTGGGGATGACGTCATTGTTGGCGAGAAGGCTCTTGACCGCCAGGGGGGAGACGGAAAAGTGATTCCCCGCTTCATCCAGTGCGGGTTGGGAGTAGTCACCATCCAGGAACGAGAGCAGTTCTTCAAGGGGGCAAAGAAATTCCGCTGCAAAGGCACGCTGAATTTTTTGACGCGCAGTTTTCGCATCCGTCACAGGGAGCCAGTGCCCGTTTCGGGGGTGAAGCAAATAGTCACAAAGAAAGCGAGCTGTTTCGAAGCGCCGGCTGAGAGGGAAAGGCCTGCGAAATCTGAGTTCGAGATTTGCCGGATTACCATTTTTCACAGCCAACCCCAAAGGGGAGTGGGGTGTTTCATTCGGGGGAGTGAAAAGCATGGCCGGTCTGGTGGAAAATAGTTCAGCAAGTTGAGGATTCGAAATGACGCCACTTGGCATGTTCCACTCTCTTCTGGCTTGGCGTGCCAATTCCCAACCATATTGCCAAGGTTCAGTGTTTGGAGAGGAGGGGGGAAACAGAGGGGGGGCGGATACGGGAACACCAGGGGTATCGAGTTGTTTGAGGAATGCATCGAAATGACTGGCAGCATCTTCTCCCGCGCACGCGGCGGCTATTTCGGAAAGAGCCTCTTCTCCTCCCTCGCTGATTCTTTGCTCAAGAGAATTAACAATCATTTCAGATCCGGCGTCCGGGTCAAAACCAAGCATGGCTTCGTGTTTCCGGTACGAGCTGGAACTCCGGTCATTTTGTTCTTCAAGGACCTCATTCCAAAGGGAGTGAAGCTGCGTGTCCTGAAGCTTCAAAGAATCGAGGCGGGCGCGAACGAGCTCGATGAAGTTCTTGATACCTTGTTCAAAGATATCGGGTGTGATGCTGGCCTGGAACGAGTTGAGATACCAGAAGGGTTCGGTTTTTGATTCCGTTGTGCGTTCGCAGGTTATGATGATGGTTTGCATATCCGAAATGAAGCGCAATCGGGGCCAGATGAATCCATGACCTACAGTGGCTGTGTGATGTGCCATCTGCCAATCAACAGCGGGAGTATGCTCCGGAATCGGCTCCCAACGCAGCCGCCACCAATTGGCAGCGAACCAAAGAGCCAGAGGGTAGGCGGAGACAGGTACTGCATCACTATAGGATTTGGACCAGGTATCGGCCACAGTGGTGGCACAATTGCCCAGAATTGAAATATTGAGGTATCCCATGGTGGCTTCAATGGGATCATCCTGCGATTGACCACCGATCCATCTGATATCCATAATGAAACTATTCACTTGTATTCTTCCATCTGATCAGCACAAGCTCGCAAAAGCTGTCGTCAAGGAGTAATGGATACCCGTGGTAGATTCCGCTACTCTGGTTTCCAAGAGCGGCCTCCAGGGGAATACCGTCTTCAGTGACAGCCCAGACGTTTTGTGGCCAACCGTTGCGTTGCTGTTCACTGACAAGCCCACGGCGCATCCCGGTTTGAAGAAGTCGGAGAGCTTCGGCACGTTTGAAAATCCCTGCCCCATCGCATAGAGTCTTGCCTTTTCTCGGCAAGCTGGGAGGTTTGAGCCCGAAATCTCCTGGATTGCGTTTATGCTCAGGATTTCCATCATACGTGGCCGAATTGGCCCAGTCGGCAAGCTTTTCACGCATATCCAGGGCGTCATTTTCTGAAATCATCCGCCGTTTGGGATTTACTGTTCTTCGCTTTTTCATAGGGACCATGCTTGTTACTGATTGTATATCACTCCATGTTGCGGCGGTCCAGGGTGCGCAGGTTGATGGCCTCGGCAAGGTGCCCGGTGTTCAGCTCCAGGGTGCCTTCCAGATCCGCGATGGAGCGGGCGATGCGCAGCACGCGGGTATAGGCGCGCGCCGAGAGCCCCAGAGAATGCACGGCTTTTTCCAGAAAGGCGTGTTCGGAATCGCCGAGCCTGCAGAGAAACGCTCCAGCCAGCGGCCCGAGAGGTCCGCGTTGGTGTGCAGGGGGAGCCCCTGGAAGCGCTCCGATTGCAGTTGCCGCACCTGCTGGATGCGCTCCCTCATGTTCATGGAATTCGTGCCGGGGCGATTCTGGCGTAGATCCTTGTAAGGCACCGCGGGCACATCCACGTGCAGGTCGATGCGGTCCAGCAGGGGGCCGGAGATCTTGCTGCGGTAGCGCTGCACCTGTTGGGGCGTGCAGGTGCACTGGTGCTGGGTGTCGCCAAGATAGCCGCAGGGGCAGGGGTTGAGGGCGCCCACCAGCATGAAGTCCGCGGGATAGCTCAGGGACACGGCGGCGCGTGACAGGGTCACGTTGCCGTCCTCCAGGGGTTGGCGCAGGACCTCGAGAACGTGCTTTTTGAACTCCGGGAGTTCGTCCAGGAACAGCACCCCCCGATGGGCAAGGGACACTTCGCCGGGGCGGGGATGCGCGCCGCCCGCCTACAAGACCGGCATCGGAAATCGTATGATGAGGGGCACGGAAGGGACGCCGCACCACCAGGGCGCGGCCGGATTCCAGACGCCCCGCCACGCTGTAAATCTTGGTGACCTCCAGGGCCTCCTCGAAGGTGAGCGCCGGGAGCACGCTGGGGATGCGTTTGGCCAGCATGGTCTTGCCGCTCCCCGGGGGCCCGAGAAAAAGGAGATTGTGTCCGCCAGCCGCCGCGATCTCGATGGCCCGCTTGGCGTGCTCCTTCCCCTTCACCTCGGAGAAGTCCAGGGGGAAGGGGTCCTGCTCCTGCCAGAGTTCCTCGGTGCGGGAGCCGACAGGCGCCATGTCGGCCAGTCCGGTGAGCATTGTCACGGCGTGGGCCAGGCTGGAGGCCGCGTACACGTCCAGCCCCTCCACCACGGCGGCCTCGGCCGCGTTCTCAGTGGATGTGATCAGCCCCTTTGCGCCTTCGGAACGTGCGCGGATGGCCATGGGGAGGACGCCGGGAACTCCTTTGAGCTCGCCGGTGAGGGAGAGCTCCCCGCAGAAGAACCACTGGTTCAAGGTATTTTGGGGGAGGGTGTCGCTGGCCGCCAGCAGTCCCAGGGCCAGGGGCAGGTCAAAGGCGCTGCCTTCCTTGCGGGTATCCGCGGGGGCGAGGTTCACCGTGATCCGCGCCGGAGGGAGCTTGAAGCCGCTGTTCTTGAGCGCCGCGAGCACGCGTTCCTTGCTCTCGCGTACCGCCCCTTCGGCCAGACCGACCATGGTGAAGGAGGGCATGCCCTGGCGGGAGAAGTCCACCTCCAGGTCAACACGGTAGGCATCTATGCCCACAAGGGCCGCGCACGCGGCTTTGGCTATCACTTGGCTCTCCTCCCCCGGCCCTTGGCCGGTGGCGCGGGGCGGTTCGAAGTCAGCGGGTCTCCACGGAAAATGTATAGTCCGCCGGAGAGTCGCCAGGGGTGATGACGAAAAGCTTGTCCCCGGTGACCTTCACATGATGCGCCCAGCCCCGCATGGACGTGGCGATACGGCCCTTTTCCGGGGTGAAGATCTCGAAGCTCACGCCTTCGGGCGCATTCAGCCAGACGGCGAGGTGCCAGTCCTTGAGCGCCAGGATGCGCAGGCAGGCCTTTTTGGCCGGGTTCGACATGCCCCTCGATGGCGGCGAAGAGCACTCCCTTGGAGCTCTCCTCGGGAATGATGGATTGGTAACGCGTGCAGGTGTTCCCCATGTCCGAGTCCGAGGCGGGCGCCTTGAGGATCTTGCGTTTGGGCTTGAGTTCGGTGCCGGGGTCTATGGATGCCACCATGGGGGCGTCCTCCTCCCTGGAGGAGGGTGCCGGGTTGGTTTCGTGTTCGCGGGGTGCCTGGGGCGCGGGAACCTCGGTCTCTTCCTCCTGCGGAGGAGTTTCCTCGGCCTCCTCCAGGTTCGGTGGGGCCGGAGGAGTGTCAGCCTGTTTCCCTATGGCCGGTGTCTCGGAAAGCGCGGGCGCCTGCTCCTTGGGAGTTGCCTCGGTCCAATCCTTGACAGGAGGCTCTTCCGGAGTCTCCGGGAGCGGGCGCTCCTTGCTCAACTCGGCCAGGGCCTGGGCCACGGCGTCATTTTCCGGGGAGCGCGTGTCCTTCGCCTCTGCATGAGCCGGCTCCTGAGCCTTGTCCACCTGTTGGGACGGAGTGCCCTTTTGGGATTGGGGTTCCGGTTTTTTGGGGGCGGGTTCGGGTTTGGCTGGAACTTCTGGTTCCCCCGCCGCCATGGGCCGGAGATAGCGTTTGAAAATATCCACCCCTGCTTGCCATCGAAGTCGAAGCGGTGCCAGCCGTTGATGATCTCGCGCACCTGGAGCACCTTGCCCTGGCCGACGCTGCCCAGAACGTTCGTTCTTGTTGCCTGGCCCGCCGCGCACGGCGATGTCGCGCAGCACACGGTAGGGGCGTGGCGTGGAGAAGCTGTCGTTCCACTCGTCCGCAAGGCATGACCCCGCGGCGAGGAACGTCGAGACAAGGAGCGCCTGGAGCGCGAAGAAACCGATGCGTTGCAATGAACAAGTCATGATGATGGGCTTGGGGCTAATGGATGAGATTGCCTATGCGCCCCCAGCGTATGTCGGAGAAGCCTTCCCAGGACCAGTAGAGAATC
Organism: Desulfovibrionaceae bacterium; assembly: GCA_963674665.2. GTDB lineage: Bacteria > Desulfobacterota > Desulfovibrionia > Desulfovibrionales > Desulfovibrionaceae. Next base: position 1,341,323 of record CAXXPL010000009.1, read on the forward strand.
CAGGCCTTGCCCTTGATCTTGCCCTTGTCCACAGGCCCCCAGAACCGGGAGTCGTAGGATTCGTCGCGGTTGTCGCCCATGACGAAGTATTTGCCCTCCGGAACCGTGTACGCGGGCATGTTGTCCCGCTGTCCGCTGCGTATGTTGGGGTCGGTGTGCTGGGTGTATGGCTCGACCAGCTTTTCGCCGTTGCGGAAGACTTCCTTGTTCTTGATCTCGATGACGTCGCCGGGAACACCGACAATGCGCTTGATGAAGTCCTTGGAAGTGTCCTCCGGGAACTCGAACACGATGATGTCGCCGTGTTCGGGCTCGCTGAAGGTGACGGCGAACGTGTCCGTGAAGGGCACCTTGACGCCGTATAATATCTTGCTCACCAGCAGGTGGTCACCGATGAGCAGGGTGTCCAGCATGGAGCCGGAGGGAATCTTGAAGGCCTGAATAAAGAATGTACGGATGATCATGGCCAGAATGAAGGCAATGATCATGGCTTCGCTGTATTCTTTGAGCATTTTTTGCCAGCGGGGTGTCATAGGTTGATCCTTGTGCAGAAGATGTCGGGTTGGCGGGCTGGAGCGCGGCTTTCACGCGGAGCTTCCCGCATTCCAGTGCATTGAGGTTGCAGCTTGCCGCGAAACGCGCAATTGGAGCCGGGCGGACAGGCGCATTGGTGTGACACGCATCGGGCCTAGTCGTCCTCTGCCTTGAGCGCCGCGAGAAAGGCTTCCTGCGGAATTTCGACGTTACCCATGCGCTTCATGCGCTTCTTGCCCTCCTTCTGTTTCTCCAGGAGTTTGCGTTTACGGGTGATGTCGCCGCCATAACACTTGGCCGTGACATTCTTGCGCAACGGCGAGTTGCGTTCGCGGGCGATGATCTTTTGTCCCACCGCGGCCTGGACGACCACCTCGAACATCTGACGCGGTATGGAGCGTTTGAGTTTCAGGGCCACATTGCGGCCGTGTTGGTATGCTCTGTCCCTGTGCACTATGGTGGACAGCGCGTCAACCGGATCGCCGTTGATCATGATATCCAGCTTGACCAGGTCGGCTTCCCGGTAGTCGGTTATTTCATAGTCAAGGGACGCGTACCCCTTGGTGGAGGACTTGAGCTTGTCGAAAAAGTCGAAGACCATCTCGGCAAAGGGCAGTTCGTAGGTGATGATCACGCGGGTGGAGGTGAGATAGCGGATGTCCTTCTGGATGCCGCGTTTCTCCTCGCACAGCTTGAAAACGTTGCCCACGTACTCGTTGGGGGTGTGGATCTCCAGCTTGGCGTAGGGTTCGTGAAAGCTGGCGATCTCTCCCGCGGGGGGCAGTTTGGCCGGGTTTTCTATACCCAGCTCCACGCCCTTGGTGGTGACCACCTTGTAGATGACAGTGGGCGCCGTGGCGATGAGGCTGGCCTGGAATTCCCGCTCCAGCCGCTCCTGGATGATCTCCATGTGCAGGAGTCCGAGGAATCCGGCGCGGAAGCCAAAGCCCAGGGCCTGGGAGGTCTCGGGTTCGAAGGAGAAGGCCGCGTCGTTGAGCTGCAGCTTTTCCAGAGCGGCCTTGAGAGGCTCGTACTCCGCGGGTTCCGTGGGGTAGAGGCCGCAAAAGACCATGGGCTTGATCTTCTTGAATCCGGGAAAGGGGGTCTTTGTCGGGTTCTCGGCACTCGTGACCGTATCGCCCACGGGCGCGTCGCGGAGATTTTTGATGGTGGCGCAGAGAAAACCGACCTCGCCCAGGCCCATCTCCTCGATGGTCACGGGCTCGGGCATGAAGGCTCCCAGTTTGGAGACCTCGAACACCTTGCCCGAGGAAAACATCTTGATCTTCTGGCCTTGGCGGATGTTGCCCTCCAGCACCCGGAACATGACCACCACGCCCTGGTAGGGGTCGTACCAAGAGTCGAATATCAGCGCCTTGAGGGGGGCCTCGTCCTGGCCCTTTGGCGGAGGAATGAGCTTCACCAGGCTCTCAATGAGGGCCGGAACGCCCAGGCCGGTCTTGGCGCTCACTTCCAGGGCCTCGGAGCAGTCAAGGCCGATGGCCTCCTCGATCTCGTGCTTCACCAGCGCTGGTTGAGCGCTGGGCAGATCGATTTTGTTCAACACCGGGATGACGTCCAGGTCGTGGTCAAGTGCCAGGTACACGTTGGCCAGGGTCTGGGCCTCCACGCCCTGGGTGGAATCCACCACCAGCAGCGCTCCGTCGCAGGCCGCCAGGGAGCGTGAGACCTCATAGCTGAAGTCCACATGCCCGGGGGTGTCGATGAGGTTGAGGATGTACTCGTTCCCGTCCTCGGCCTTGTAGGGGATGCGCACGGTCTGGGCCTTGATGGTAATGCCCCGCTCGCGTTCGAGCTCCATGCGGTCGAGATATTGTTCACGCTTTTCCCGCTCACTCACCAAGCCCGTGTACTCGAGGATGCGGTCCGCAAGAGTGGACTTGCCGTGATCGATGTGCGCAATGATACTGAAATTGCGAATGAATTGCCTTGTCGCCATATGTCCTGAACCGGAACAGCCGGTGGTTTGTTGCTGGGTTGCGTGACAGGTTTTCTCGAAGCTTGCCGTACATGGTAAAACACCGGTTTCACCGCCGCAAGCGCAATTGGTTCAGATACGATATTTGAGCGGGGAAGTCTAATATGTAAAAATTCTTTTATGTCAATTGGTTATTGTTTTAGGAAAAAGATCGGCAGGTAAAGGGAGCGGGATGGGCTTCAATAGAATGCCGGATTCTGCTATAGGATCGCATGGCCTTGCTGAATACCCTGCTTATTCACCCCGATCCCCTGGTGCGGCAGGCATTGCGGGAGTCCTTGCAAAAGGCGGACTTCCTGCGCGTGCTGGGTGAGTCCGTGGCCGCCTTCGAGGCTCTGGAGCTGCTCGAAGCGGTTCCCTACGGCGTTTTTTTCGTGGGCGTGGACCTGCAGGACGGGGTCAGCGGTCTGGAGCTGGCCCAGATGCTGGCCAACAGAAAGAACAAACCGGCCCTGGTCTTCATTGCCCAGGACGAGAGCCTGGCGTTCAAGGCCTTTGAGCTTGGGGCCACGGACTACCTTCTGTGGCCCGCCCCTTTGGAGCGACTGGAGCGCACCTTCGAGCGCCTGCGGCAGTTCAAGGCGCACTTCAAGCTCATCCCTCCCCCGAGCAGCAACTGGAAGGAAGGCGTCGGCTACGAGGCCGGAGATCTCGAGGAGGAGGAAACCCTCAAGCTTTCCCTGGCCGAGGACGAACAGGAGAAGTTCCTGCTGGCCCTGCGTCAGGCCTGGGACCACAGCAAGCGTTTCGCCCAGGTGGATATCGAGAAACTGGCCGTCAACCTGGAGGGCCGGACCATACTCGTCCCGTACAACCAGATCATCTTTGTGGAGGCCTATGAGGATTACAGCTACGTGCACACCGCAACCCAGAAATTTTTGACCTCCTACCGCATGAAACTGTTGGAGGATCGCCTACGGCAGCACAGGTTCTTCCGCGTGCACCGCAAGTATCTCGTAAATTTGGACATGGTCACGGAAATCGCCTCCCTGCCGGGCAGCAACTTCATGTTGCGCACCGCGGGCCGCACGCGCATCGAGCTGCCCATCAGCCGCAGACGCATCGGCGAGCTTAAACAGATACTCGGACTGTGACGAAACGCTACTTCCGGGAGCTTTCCCGACCGTTCAGCGAGCTATACGCGCCTTTGAACGAATAGTGTTCAGCTCTTGCACAAGGATATGTAAGGATGCAATTACCTGGAAAACCAGAAACCGATGGGCGCCCGGATACCGCGCCGTATATATATTCAGGAGGATCATCATGAACCAGTCCGGCGCCCTGGACGCCCTGTTGCAGGAGGAGCGTGTCTTTCGCCCCCTGCCTACCATGCTGGCCGGTGCCAACGTAAGCCCCAACGCACTGGAGGAGGCTTACGAGGCCGCGGGCAAGGACTACCTCTCCTACTGGGAGGAGGCCGCTGAGGAACTGGATTGGTTCAAGAAGTGGGAGCGCGTGCTCGACTACTCCAACCCACCGTTCTTCAAATGGTTCACCGGCGCCAAGTGCAACATCGTGTACAACGCCCTGGACCGGCACATCGAGACAGTGAACAAGAACCGCCTGGCCCTCATCTGGGAAGGGGAGCCGGGGGACACCCGCAGCCTCACCTACTATGACCTGTACCGCGCCGTGAACCGCTTTGCCAACGCCCTGCGTACCCAGGGCATCCAGAAGGGCGACCGGGTCATCGTGTACATGCCCCCCTTGCCCGAGACCGTCATCGCCATGCTGGCCATCGCCAAGATCGGCGCCGTGCACAGCGCGGTGTTCCCGGGGTTCTCGGCCAAGGCCCTGCGTGACAGGATCATCGACGCCCAGGCCAAGATGGTCATCACCGTGGATGGCTTCTACCGCAACGGTCAGGTGGTGCACCTCAAGAGCGTGGTGGACGAGAGCCTGGTGCAGATCTGCGAGAACTGCGCCGAGACCGTGGTGGTGGTCCACCGCGCAAACGTTGAAGTGGACATGATGGAGCCCAGGGACGTCTGGTACCAGGACCTGGTACGCAACGAACGCCCCGAATCCGCCACCGAGGTCATGGACAGCGAGGATATGCTGTTCCTGCTGCACACCTCGGGCGCAACGGGCAAGCCCAAGGGCGTGATTCACACCCACGGCGGCTACATGGTGGGCATCAACAGAACCCTGAACTGGGTCTTCGACATCAAGCCCACTGACATTTTCTTCTGCACCGCGGACGCGGCCTGGATCACCGGGCACAGCTACGTGGTCTACGGCCCCCTCATCGCCGGCACCACCACCATGATGTACGAGGGGCACCCCCTGTACCCCCAGGCCGACAGAATGTGGAGCATGGTGGAGCGCTGGGGCATCACCATCTTCTACACCGTGCCCACCCTGGTGCGCATGCTCATGCGTTTCGGCAAGGAGTACCTCAAGAGCCACGACCTCTCCAGCCTCAGGCTGCTGGGCAGCGTGGGCGAGCCCATGAACCCCGAGGCCTGGGTCTGGCTGCACAAGTACATCGGCCGGGGGCTGTGCCCCATCATGGATACCTGGTGGCAGACAGAGACGGGTATGTTCATGGTCAGCCCCCTGCCCATCTCCATGCTCAAGCCCGGCTCAGTGAACAAGGCCCTGCCCGGCATCGAGGTGGATGTGCTGGACGAGGAGGGCAACTCCGTGCCCCCGGGCAAGGGGGGGCTTTTGGTGGTCAAGAAGCCCTGGCCCGCCATGCTTCGCGGCGTGTACAACGACGACGAACGCTACGTGAAGAACTACTGGAGCAAGTTCCCGGGCTACTACCTGGCCGGAGACGTGGCCCGCAAGGACGAGGACGGGTACATCTGGATGCAGGGGCGCGCCGACGATGTCCTGAACATCGGCGGCCACCGCATCGGCACCGCGGAGCTGGAGAGCGCATTCGTGGCGCACAAGGCCGTGGCCGAGGCCGCGGTCATCGGCATCCCGGACAAGATCAAGGGTGAAGTGGCCAAGGGCTTCGTGATCCTGAACAAGAACTTTGAGCCCGGAAATATGCTCATCAAGGAACTCATCGGACACATGCGCCGCGAACTCGGGCCAGTGGCCGTGATCAAGACCATCGAGTTCGTGGACAGCCTCCCCCGCACCAGAAGCGGCAAGATCGTCCGGCGTATCCTCAAGGCCCAGGAACTGGGACAGGAAGTGGGTGACACATCCACACTGGACGATTAGGGAAGCACTGCATAATTGCCCGTTGGCTTTGTTGCCGCGAAAAAGGCAAGCCTTCGTGTATGTTCAACTACACGTCGGCCTTTCCTTTTCCTAGCGCCCCGCCAGCAAACAATTCTGCGGCGCTTCTTTGGGAAAAGGAAAAAGTGGGAAGACAGGGGAAGAAATCTCCTGTGGGAACCCTTTCTGCAGAAATGGTCCCACCGACCCCCCAAAAAGACTCCTGGTATAGGCAAGGCGGAACAATTCCGGACCATTCGGTGTGAAATCATTCATGCTTGCCGCTATTCACCCAAGATTACCGTACTATTTCAAAAATTTAACGAGGCGCCCCCTTTTCAATCCGCACAGGGTTGTTACATTTCATGCGAAAGGCAGGGGCGCGTTACAAGTCTATTGCGGCAAACCATGATAAGCGAGCAGGATCAATGAACCATCCAGCATGTATCCATAATGAATTCGGGAAGGGGGGGCCGAGGGGAGAACCTTTTCATGAAGCGGTTTCCCCTTGGCAAGCCTTTATTCTGCTGTTTCTATCTTTCCTTTCCGTTTTTCTTCTCACCGCACCCGAGGCCCGGGCCTGGGGCTCGGACAAGGACGTGCGCGTCACTCCGGTGGTCAAGGCGGTGAAGGCCGTGGGGCCCGCGGTGGTGAACATCACCACCGCCACCAGGGTGCAGAGCAGGGGGAGCGAGCTGGACGACGTGTTCAGCCCCTTGTTTCAGCGCTTTTTCAACCTGCCGCTGCAACGCCCCCGCGAGCGCGAGTACAAGAGCCTGGGGTCCGGTGTGATCATTGACGGCAAGCGAGCCCTGGTGCTGACCAACGCCCACGTCATCTCCGGCGCCGGCACCATCAAGGCGCGGCTCAGCGACGGTCGGGAGTTCACGGCCGAGTTGGTGGGCGCGGGCGCGGACTACGACCTCGCGGTGCTGCATCTCAAGGACGCAAAGGACCTTCCCCAGGCCGAGATGGGCGATTCCACCGACCTGATGATCGGCGAGACGGTCATCGCCATCGGCAACCCCTACGGCTTCAATCACACCGTGACCACGGGGGTCATCTCCGCGGTGAACCGCTCCGTCAACACCGATCAGGGCGTGTACAGCGACTTCGTGCAGACCGACGCGGCCATCAATCCGGGCAACAGCGGCGGCCCCCTGGTGAATCTGTTGGGGCAGGTCATCGGCATCAACACCGCCATCTATGCCAAGGCCGAGGGCATCGGCTTCGCCATCCCGGTGAGCAAGGCCAAACGGGTGGTGTCGCAGCTCCTGCACAAGGGCACGGTGAGCGCGGTATGGCTGGGGCTGGCCGGGCAGGATCTGGATCAGCGCCTGGCAGGGTATTTCGGCCTGAACCGCGTCCACGGCATGCTTGTCACCGAGGTGTACAATAAAACCAAGGCACAGGACGCGGGCCTGCAGCCCGGGGATCTGGTGCTCTCCATCAACGGCGTGGACATAGAGGACAAGAGCCATTACCTGCAGCTGCTGCGCAGTTACGTGCAGGGGCAGAAGCTCAAACTCCACGTGCTGCGGCGCGAAAAGCCCATGGACATCACGGTGGAGGCCGGCGGGTTCGAGAGCAAGAGGGCTCTGACCCTGGCAGCCGAGCGCTGGGGGTTCACCCCGGGCCCCCGCGCGTTGCGCAGGGGCGGATTGACCGTGGACAAGGTCTACAATGGCTCTCCGGCGCACAACCTGGGACTGGAGCCCGGTGACGTGCTCCTGGCAATCCACGATATCCGCATGCAGACGCCGGAGGATTTCGTGCACGCCGTGCAGAACTACCGCATGGACAACAACCTGCTCATGCTGGTGGCGCGTGGCGGCCGCACCTACCATGTTCGCATGTCCCTGTGAATTTATGGGAAGGAAGAACTTGTTCGAGGGGAAAACCTCTTTGAAAAGAGGTTCTTCCCCTCGAGCACCCCTTTCCAGAACTTCAATAGGGCACTGTAACAAGCCAGGATAAAAGACAAAATGCGGAACTCTGGCCAAAATATGATACTCGGGGCCTGCAGCGGCTACACATGGGAGCAGCTCAGGCCTTTTGTGGTTTCCTGGCAGGGGCGCGCGAACGGCGCCCAACTGGTGCTTTTCGGCCAGGACGTTCACCCCGGGGCTCGGCGGGAGCTCGAATCCCGTGGCGCGCGCCTGGCCCCTTACGATGGCAGGGGCGTGTCCCACGAGGGCGCGGCCCTGTTGCGCTTCTTCGTGTACAGGGAGTTCCTCGAGTCGCTACGTCACGCCCCCCCGGAGTGCATCTGCCTCACCGACGTCAGGGACGTGGTGTTTCAGGCGGATCCGTTCCAGGGGCTGGAGCACCGGGAGTTGTGCTTTTTTCTGGAGGACCGGCCCCAGACCATTGGCGCCAACACCCTGAACCGTCACTGGATCATGAAGACCTACGGCCTGAAGACCCTGAAACGCATGGGGGAGTGCACGGTCTCCTGCGTGGGTACGTGTATCGGAAGATATGAATCGCTGCTGCGGTACGTGCGGGAGATGACCGAGGAGATGAAGAGGCTGCCCCTGTTTTGGGGACTTGATCAGGCGGTGCACAACCGCATTGTGCACGAGGGGCTGTTTCCCGAGGCCGAGGTGTTCGAGAACCCCAGCAGGCACGTGATCCAGATGGCCCTCATGCCGAGGGAGGTCATTCACGTGAACGCCTCGGGCAGGGTTGCCACGCCGGAAGGGGAGGAGGTGGCCCTGGTGCATCAGTACGACCGTCACGAAGATCTTTGTGAACGCCTGTTCAAGAGCCTCGGAGTGGAGTGACGACAGGAAAAGGTGAATAATTTCACCATCTGGAATGACTCTATCTATCCGAAATAACGAGATGAAAAAGAAACCTGTCCGGCCCCGCCCTTGACACGATGCTGTCATGGGGCTATCAGCAGGGCAATCGTAACATGGGATTGTCGACGATTATCGTCTTTGGACGACACGATAACCAAACAACACCGGGGCGTACCTGTCGCCTTGGCGAAAACAGTGTGCGGAGGATGCAATGGGTTACACTGTCACTGTGGATACGGACAAGTGTATCGGCGATGGCGAATGCGTGGATGTTTGCCCTGTCGAGGTCTATGAGCTTCAGGATGGCAAGGCCGTGGCTGTGAACATGGAGGAGTGCCTCGGGTGCGAATCCTGTGTCGAGGTGTGCGAGCAGGACGCCATCACTGTCGAAGAGAGCTGATCTCTCATCCCGGTCTCTTTTTGCGCCGTGTCAGGATCGCGGGAACGCCCCTGGCACGGCGTTCTTGTATCCCACGGCGGGCGCGTGCGGGCTGGGGTTGCCCGGGCCCTTTTGGGACAGCCGTCCTGCACTTGCGCTTGGCAAGCGGTTCCCCCCTTTGTGTTTTTCAGTGGACGCCGGGGGCTGACAACTTGCAAGTTCGGTATTAGTTCCTCAAATACCTCGTGCCCGCACCCTAGTCCGGTCCCTGTCCGGGACCTCCCTTTTCGCAGGCATCGCGGTGAGTTGAGCATAAAAAATCTCAAGGAGCAGCCCATGCAGTTGGATTTTTCCAAATTCTTCGAAGAATATGAGAAAATCTTGCAGGAAGTGGACGCGGTGTTCGAGCGCGTGCGTCAGCAGCACCCCGAGGAAGTCGCCTGTGTCGAGGGGTGCAGCGATTGCTGCCACGCCATGTTCGACCTGAGCCTCATCGAGGCCCTGTACCTGAACCACCATTTGTACGAGCATTTCTCCCCCATGGACCGCGACGCAGTCCTGAACCGCGCGGACACGGCCGATCGCGAGGCCTACAAGCTCAAACGCCAGATCTTCAAGGCCAGCGAAGAGGGGCAGACCGCCAGTCAGATCCTGGAGCAGGTTTCCAAGATGCGCGTGCGCTGCCCGTTGCTCAACAACGAGGACAAGTGCGACCTGTACGAGTACCGTCCGGTCACCTGCAGGCTCTATGGCATCCCCATGGCCATAGGCAGCGAGTCCCACACCTGTGGCCGCTCCGGCTTCGATCCGGGCAAGAGCTACGTCACCGTGCGCATGGACAAGATCCAGGACCGGCTGCTGCTGCTGAGCCAGGAGCTGGTGCAGAGCATCCCCACCAGGCACACCCAGCTCAACGAGGTGCTGGTGCCGGTGTCCATGGCGCTGCTGAACAAGTACGACAACGAATACCTGGGCATTGTGGAGGGCGAGTCCTGCGGTCACATGCAGACCTTTGTGGTCGGTGGCACCCAGGAGGAGCGCGATGCTGACGCCAATGAGCTGAAGATGGCCGATTGCGGCTCCTGCGCCAGCGCGTCCAGCTGCAACCAGGCGGGCACCGGCGAGTGCCCCAGCCAGTCCGGGAGAGAGGAGAAGGCCTGATGTCCGAGCTGACCCCTGAACAGGAGGCCATGAAACAGGCCATATGGGACAGGATGTCCCCGCGCCGCAAGAAGTTCGTGGAGCGCATGGGTGGTTACGAGACCTGGGACCCCTTTCAGGAACCCAAAGACCCCATAGACATCCGCAAGGACCCCACAAGGCGTACCGCGACCCAGCTCATGCACGAGTTCCGGGCCTCCCTGCCCAAGGACAAGAAGTACTCCGAGGCTTTTCACAGGGGGGCGCAGGAAATCGCCTTTGGCTTGATGACCGAGCAGGACCGCTTCGAAGGCATGTACGAGTTCAGCTCTTGGTATTATAAATTGATGAAAAAGGAAGGGCTTATCAATGACGATTGAGACCGCCGACAAAATGCAACGTCTGGAGCAGCGCATCGAGGAACTCAAGGCCAGCCTGCAGAAGAATGCGGAATGCGGCAACACGCACTACAATCTCGGCGTGGCCTACCTGGGCAAGCGTGAATTCCGCGATGCCGAGGCCCACTTCCGCGAGGCCATCACCCACTCCCCGAAGATGGTGGAGGCCTATGTGCAGCTCGGCGGCATCGCCATGCAGCGCGGCGACCTGGAAGGCTGCCTGAACTTCAACTATCAGGCCACAGAGCTCCGCCCCATGTTCGCAACTCCCTGGGGCAACATCGGCTTCGTGCTGCTGCAGCAGGGGGAGTTCGGCAAGGCCGCCAAGGTGCTTGAAAAGGCCGTGAAGATCGACCCCGAGTTCATCCAGGCCATTGCCAACCTGGGCAGCGCCTACCTGGGCGAGGGCGATCTGGAGCGCTGCATCGCCACGTCCCTCAAGGCCGTGGAAAAGGAGCCCATGTTCGGCCCGGCCTACAACAACCTGGCCCTGGCCTATCTGGAGAGCGGGGACAAGGAAAAGGCCATCGAGTATTTCGACAAGGCGGTGTCCACGGGATTCGAGCCGCACCCGGCTTTTGCCCAGGAGATCGAGGGACTGCGCGGGTAACCGCAATGCTCCTCGCAGTTTGCCGGAGTTCAGGGAGCCGCAAAGTCCGGAGGTGGGTTTGACATGTCCGATTTCAGAAGACTCAAGATGGAGCTCAAGCAGGACCTGCTGGCTCCGGACTGGCAGGACAGGCTCGCGTCCCTGGAGCAGCACCCCCCGGCTCGTTTGGTGGGGCCGCTTTTCTCCTTCCTGCTGCACGACGGGGAGCTGAAGTGGCACAGCGTCACGGCCCTGGGCCTGGCCATCGCCCGCATGGCAGAGGAGCGCCTGGAAGACGCCCGCGTGGTCATGCGCCGCTGCATCTGGAACATGAGCGAGGAGTCCGGCAACCTCGGCTGGGGCATGCCCGAGACCATGGGCGAGATTCTGGCCCGGCACGGGAAACTGGCCCAGGAGTACAACCGCCTGCTCATCTCCTACATCTGGGAGACAGGCAGGGAAGACAACTTCATCGAACACCCCCCATTGCGGCGCGGTGGATACTGGGGCGTGGCCCGGCTCGCGCAGGTCCGGCCCGAACTGGCCGCCACCGCCGCCGTGGCCTTCCGCCAGGGGCTGCAACACCCGGGCGACTCCGGCGAGAACCCGGACCCGGCCATCAGAGGCTTGGCAGCCTGGGGCGCGGGGCTGCTCGAGGACGCCGAAGCCCGCCCCTTGCTGGAAAAACTCCAACACGACCAGGAGGAACTGCCCCTGTACCTGGAGCGGGAGCTGAAAACCGTCACTGTCGCGGAGCTGGCGACCCAGGCCCTGGAGCGGATCGGCTAGAGAAAGAAACACAGAAAAAGAAGAATTTCCGGGGGGAACCCTTTTTGAAAAAAGGGCTTCCCCCCGGTCCCCCCTCCCAAAAATTTCATTAATCAGACCTTGTTCCTCATTCCATTTCAGGCAGCTGCCCAGGCGCTTTTTCCGGGCAGATGGCCCGGACCGCGGCCAGGGCGTCCGCACCCTTGCGCATGGTGATCGAGGCCGAGGTTCCCTCGAACCGGTCCCAGAACGGGGTGTCGCTGATGATTCGTTGCCCCTGCGCGGTGAGTTGAACATGATTCTTCAGAACTTCGAACTGACTGAGTTCGAACCGTGTCCGCTCGGAGGAGCGCATCAGCCTGTCCAGGTCCTCCCCCCCTTGCTGGGTGAGTTTTATGAGGATGTGATAGAGTTTTCCCTCAAGAGATTGATCTTTCCAGACCATATCTTTCATGACCATGAAATGGATGTGTTTCACGTTTTCGCAGGACACGGGAAACAAGGGGCTCTCTACGAGCTCCGGGTGCTTCACCGCCAAGGGACCATCCGTGGCATCGTTCGAGGGGCGAAAGTGCATGTGCTCAACCTTGGTTGCGCTGATAAGTTGACCAAGGCGGCGTCCCACTGACTCGGTGTCGGCTTCGATGATTATCTCTCCTGAAAGACAAGGAAGATATACAGGTGCGGTGAACAGGATGCGCCCCTGTGAGCGAAAGGCGATGCGCTCTCCCGTGTGCTGTCGTGTGAGTAAATGAAAGGCTTCCCTACCGGAGGGGGTGAGCAGGATGGATAGTTTCACGAATCCTGTGGACTCACTTGTTGTTAGATTATCAACGGTGTCGGACGACAGATCGAAACAAGGCGTTTCATCACCTTGCGCATTCTGGATCGTGTCCGGGGCAGTTCCCACTGTTGCGGCAAAGGGAGTCTTTTCCGGACAGATAGTATGTGCGGCAGACAAGGCTTCTTGGAGTGAAAATTTATTGATCATGATGAAATTCATAGAAAAGAAATCTAAAAAGGGTACGTCGCTCGGTATAATGCTCCCCTGCGCCATAATCCGGAGATATTCTTTTTTCGCGATTTTTCCATCGCATATCCAATCGATGGTTGGCGCCATCCCCAGCTGTTGCTCCAGCTTCAGATCCGCCCGGGGGTCCAATTCGATTCGGATGGACCATATTTCTCCGGAAGGATTAAACTGCTGTGAAGTTTTTTTGGGAAGGCGAGATAGCGATATATTGCTTACGGTATTCGGGGCAACGACAAAGATAGGGGCGTTTTCCAGCGCTTCTTGCACTGCAGGAGGCTGCTGTTGCTCCTGTGCACATGCGTTTGCCGAACAGGGCAGGGCGGTCAGGAGAAGGCAGATGAGGAGCGGAAACAACACTGTGGGGGGGAATCGCATGATGTCGGCCTCCGTGTGCAACATGATAAATTGAATCAATAGTGCAATTGGTAGTCAATTGCTTATGTGATTATTGAAAGACTGGCAAGTTGTTTGAAAAATAGGATGAATGGATAGGCTGGTAAATACCGAAGTCTGGGAAGGGGGAGCGCGAGGAAAACCTTTTTCGAACGTGGCTTTTGCCTTAGCTCAGAAATATTGGAGAGGGGGGCCTTGACTATCGCAAAGGCGCAGTCGAGGAAAATTCATGGTGACACGCCCCAAGCTTTGGAAAATGCCCCGGAGTAAGGCATTCCTATCCGTCATTCCCGCGAAAGCGGGAATCCAGCGGCGTTGCCGTCTCGAAACAGGAAAACGTCACTGGATCCCCGCGTGCGCGAGGATGACACGGGGAGGTGTCCATGAGGGGAAAAACAGTCATGGCCCTATCAGTGACACCATGTACCGCGCCTTGCGGATGGCGGCGGTATAATTGGAGGCTTTCCCCTGGCATGTTTTTCTTTTCTTGCTCAGCGCCAGTCCATGTCGTGCTTCTTCAGCAGCTCGTAGAGATGCCCCCGTGATATGCCCGCGATCTTGGCTGCCTTGGCCACGTCGCTACCCGTGTGTTCCAGCAGCCCGCCGAGGTAGTGTCTTTCCTGCTCGTGGCGAAAGTCCTTGAGCCGGGGGTAGGAGTCGTTATCCCGCCCCCCGGAGGGAGGGGAGGGGGCGTTGTGGTCGACGCCATGGATCGTGCCGGGGAGTTCCGTGGGCATATTGTCCAGACTCTGCCGCGCTGCCTGCACCCGCACCTCCATGGGCAGGTGCGCGGCGAACAGGGTGTTTTGCCAGGCTCCGGCTGCCAGGCTGCGCTCCACCGCGTGGGAGAGCTCCCGCACGTTGCCCGGCCAGCGGTAGTTGTGCACGGTCTCCAGGAAGTCGTCGGATAGGGCCTTGCCACACACCCCGCGCCGCATGCAGTGCGTGTCCAGGAAATAGGTGATCAGGGTCTGCAGGTCCTGCATGCGCTCCCGTAATGGTGGCAGGGTTACGGTCATGCCCTTGAGCCGGTAGAGCAGGTCGCTACGGAACAGACCGAGGTGGGCCATCTCCTCGAGGTTGCGGTTAGTGGCCGCGATGAGCCGGAAGTCGCTCTCCTGTTCGTGTTTCGAGCCCACGGGGCGAAAGCGTCCTTCTTCGAGAACGCGCAAAAAGGTGCGCTGGATGCTCATGGGCAGTTCCCCCACCTCGTCCAGGAACAGGGTGCCGCCGTGAGCCTGGGCCACCAGCCCCTGGCGGTCGCGGTCCGCGCCGGTGAACGAGCCCTTGAGGTGTCCGAACAATTCGCTTTCCACCACGCTCTCGGTGAGGGCGGCACAGTCCACAATGACAAAGGGGCGGTTGGCCCTGCCGCTGTTGGTCTGGATGGCCTGGGCAAGCAACCCCTTGCCGGTGCCGGTTTCCCCGTAAAGCAGCACGTTCACCTCTGTGACGGCGGCCTTGGCGGCCAGTTCCAGGCAGGAGCGGATGGCAGGGCTGTTGCCCACAAGCCCAGTTCGGGAGAAATTCTCCCGGCCATTGCTTTGGGCGTGGGAGTTGCGGAACGCCAGGGCGTGGCGCATTGCGCGGGAAGCTTTTTCGTTGTTCAGGGGCTTGACAAGGTATGTTGCAACGCCGTGGCGCAGGGCGCTCTCGGCGTCATCCGGGTCGGCGTGGCCGGTGATCATGATGATCTCGGGTCTGGATGGCAACTTGGACAGCTCGGGCAGGATATCGAAGCCGTTGCCGTCCGGCAGCAGAACGTCCAGGAATATCACGTCCCAGTTCCGGTCGTCCTGGCTGTTGCGCATCAGATGGCGCGCTGAATCGAGGTCATGGGCGCAGGCCGCCACGTGCCCGGCCTGGCGCGCCACGTCACCGATGAGCATGCACACGAGCTTTTCGTCGTCAATGGTCAGTATCCGGGCCATGTCCGCCTTGCTCCGTCTCCTTGCGCACAACCGGGGCCAGTGAACCCCATATCTCCTCCAGTTCCGGCATCATCGCCCGGGCGCGGGCCACCTCGTCGGCCCTCAGGGCCTGCTCCATGTCCCAGGCCTTGTGGCGCAGTCTCCATGCCCCGAGCATCTCGGCAGAATTTTTCAAGGAATGTGCCAGACGTAACGCCTCCTGCTGGTTTTTTCCTGAAAAGGAGGCTTGAAGGGCGTTGAGGCGCTGGGGTGTATCTTCCATGAACTCGCGCAGCATGGTGTTGAACAGCTCTGGGGACACGCCCAGGCTGGACAAGGCGCCCACGGCG
Source organism: Desulfovibrionaceae bacterium (assembly GCA_963674665.2). Classification (GTDB taxonomy): domain Bacteria; phylum Desulfobacterota; class Desulfovibrionia; order Desulfovibrionales; family Desulfovibrionaceae. Next base: position 1,356,800 of record CAXXPL010000009.1, read on the forward strand.
TTGAACATGGCTGTGTTGGTGGTGGGAGTGCCCGTGGAGACGGCGTCGGCCCTGCCGTGCATCACGTCGCGAACCGCCTTGCGCAGTCCGGCCGCGCCTCCGGGTATGGGCTTCGGGAGGAAGGCGTCCACCCCGGCGGCCAGGCAGAGATTTTTGTCGCGCTCCCTGGTGGAGGCGCTCATGCCGATGACAGGCAGGCTCGGGTTCCACTGGCAGCCCCCGCCATTATCCGCGCCTTGCCTGATTCGCTCCACCAGCTCGGCGCCGTTCCCGCTCCTGTTTCCGTTGCAGGGCAGGCGCAGGTCCACCAATGCCAGGTCGCAGCGCTCCCTCTCGAGGAGTTCCAGCGCCCGGGGCATGTCCTCGGCCTGAAGCACGGTGTGCCCGGCCTCTTCCAGGGCCTGGGCCGCGAACATGCGCGCAGCGGGTGTGTCCTCCACCAGGAGGATGCGCCACGATTCAGGGGATTGCGGCTCGCTGTTCAAGGGGGCGGTTTTCATGGTTGCCCCTTGCCCCCCGCACATGGTCAGGGTGAAGGTGAACACCGCGCCGGAGTCAGGTTGTGGCCGGTTTTCGGCCCAGATTTCCCCCCCCATCATCTCCACCAGCTCGCGGCAGATGGCCAGCCCCAGCCCGGTGCCTTGTATGGGCTTGTCCGCCTGTTCGACCAGTCCGGGAAATTCGGATTGTTCGAAGCGTTCGAACAGCCTGGGCAGCAGCTCGGGCCTGAGCCCCGGCCCGGTGTCCGAGACGCGGAACATCAGCCTGTGGGAGCGCCCCCGGCTATTGGTCGCATCGGACTCGGGCAACACCTCCAGCAACACGCCGCCTTTGTCCGTGAATTTCACGGCGTTGCTCAGCAGGTTTCCCAGGATTTGGCGCAACCTGAAGCTGTCCCCCATGAGTCGCTCCGGGATGTCCGGGTGCACCGAGCTTTCGAGGATCAGTCCCTTTTGTCCGCACTGGAACGCCACCAGATCCAGGCAGTCCTGGATGCAGTCGCGTAGTGAAAACAAGGCCGGCCGCAGGGTCAGACGTCCGGCCTCGATCTTGCTCAGGTCCAGGACGTCGTTGATGATCTCCATGAGGGCGGCGGCGGCGTGGCGCAACTGACGCAGCAGGGAGCGGGGGTGGGAGCCAAGGTGCTCGCGCTCAAGCATTTCGCTCATGCCCAGGATGGACTGCATGGGAGTGCGCATGTCGTGGCTGAGATTGGCCAGGAACAAGCCCTTGGAATGGTTGGCGCTTACGGCCTGCTCCCTGCGCTGGTTCAGCCGGAAGGTGAAGCCGCAGATGCCCACCAGCCCCACGCCCCAGATCAGGGCGTAGGCCATGGCGTTGCGGTTCTGGGCGGCCCGTCCCAACCGTAGCAGGGGTTCGGCCGGGAAGCTCACGCTGATGCCGCCGAGGTGCGCCTTGGTCACAGCCTGTTTGTGACACTCCAGGCAGCTCTTTTCCGTGGCCAGAGGCGCCATGTAGCGGTACATGCCCGTGCGGGAGGCATTCTCTTGCCCACTGCCCGAAGCTTCCAGGTATTGGAAGCGCTCCTTTGCTCCCTGCTCAAAGGACAGCAGCGCCGTCCGCTCCCAGAGGTCGGCCCTGTTCTCGGGCCGTATGGGAGCGAGACTGGTGATGCGGAACTGGACCGCGTCCCGCATCTTGGAAATATTGGATAATTGGCGGGTCATGTAGGCGGGGTTGACCTTGGTGAGCAGCACGCCGTTCACGGTACGCAGGTCCCGGTCCGCTCCGGTGAGGTAGGGATTCGGGGGCGTCTCCTCGGATGCAAGAATATATACGCCGCCGTGGGCCGCGTTCCAGGAGCGTGTGACAACGACCTGTTGGAAAAAGGTCCTGGCCTGCCCCCTTGCCAGGGCGGTCACGTGGAAGTCCTCACCGCGCAGGCTCCAGATGAACAGGGCCACCAGTAGGATGGTCCAGAGCGCCCCCATGATCAGGGGCGGGAGGATGGCGCGGCTGAAACGCCTCTTGAAGCACGAGCGGTTCATATTTGAATGCCGGTCTTTTTCATGTTTTTCTGACAGCTTTCAGAATTATATGACAAATATTCAGAAAAAGGTGAAGCTCTATTGCCGCGGGATCTCCTTCTGCGCGTAACCGGTATTTAACATGCTATTATCACGAAAGATAGCGGCCATCAAAAAATGCGTGAAACGGCACGGGATTTGCCTCTTTGTCTACAGCCGGAGCGCGCGGGTGGTGTCTTGCGCGCTTTTCTCCAACCCTGAACCGAAAGGAGGAGCCAGGTGCGTTGGAAACGCCCATTCATCTACAGTCTTTTTGTCGTGTTCGGGGTGCTCATCGCCTTTCCGTTGTTCAGCATGACCTATTACACCATGGTGCGCACCTCCACGCCGCAGTTCTGCGCCAGTTGCCACGAGATCCAGCCCGCTTACGAGGCGTGGCGCACCTCGACCCACGTGAACAATGCCCAGGGCATAGTGGCCGACTGCATGGACTGCCACCTGCCCGCTCCCCATGACACGGTGAACTTCTTCTACATGAAGACCGTGCACGGGGTGAAGGACGTGTTCATGCACTTCACCCAGGGCAGCGGGGCCTATGACCGCGCGGCCATGCGTGAGCAGGCCTACGCGAGCTTCGCGAACGATCAGTGCATGAAGTGTCATCGCAACATCTTGAACATCCCGGACAAGCGCGGCGCCATGCTGGCCCACCGCGCGGTGCTCTATCCGCGCCCGGGATACGAACGCAAGTGCACGGATTGCCACCGCGATCTGGTGCACATGGACAGGGGGCGTTTCAAGTACAAGCAATTCAGTCCGCCGTACCGGGCTCCGGGCCTGGCGCTGTGGAAGAGCAATGGGAACCGGTCATAACTTTCATACACAGGAAGGAGGCATGGAGACGATGTTGCAACGCGCTATGCTTGTCATTCTCACTTTGGCGCTGTCGCTGGGACTGGCCATCACGGCGTCGGCCCAGACCACGGGCGAGGCCCAGGACAGTGGCGTGGCGAACGCCGCCACCCCCGCACCCAACCCGAACTTCCCGAAAATGAAGGAATTCCGCATCGAACGCAGCATGCCCCCGCAAGCCGTGGCCTGCATCGAGTGCCACAAGAAGGAGACGCCGGGGATCTTCGGGGACTGGGCCGCCAGTCGCCACGCCCAGGCCAACATCACCTGCCTTGACTGCCACCAGGCCGAGGAGCACGACAAGGATGTGAGCCAGGCCCACTATCAATACTATGAACGTGGCGACCTGCCCATGGGCACCCAGGAGTACAAGATCCCGGTGGCCGCCGTGGTCACGCCCAAGGACTGCTCACGCTGCCATCCCGACGAGGTGACCCAGTACAGCCGCAGCAAGCACGCCAACACCCTGGAACTGATCTGGAAGATCGACCCCTGGCTGAACAAGGGCATGAACTCGGACAACGAGCGCAAGGCCGGCTGCTACGCCTGCCACGGCACCATCCTCGAGGTGGACGACAAGGGCAACCTCACCTCCGCCACCTGGCCCAACGTGGGAGTGGGGCGCCTGAACATGGACGGCAGCCTGGGCAGCTGCACCAGCTGCCATACCCGCCACCGCTTCTCCGTCATGGAGGCGCGCAAGCCCGAGGCATGCGGCCAGTGCCATCTGGGGCCTGACCACCCGCAGATCGAGATATTCATGGAGTCCAAGCACGGCGACATCTACACCGCCTTCGGCGACCAGTACAACTGGGATTCCGCGCCCGGCGCCTGGACTCCGGGCGTTGACTACCGCGCCCCCACCTGTGCCGGTTGCCACATGTCAGGCGCGGGCAAGGTGATGACCTCCCATGACGTCACCGAACGCCTGTCCTGGGAGCTGCAGGCGCCCAAGACCGTGCGCCCCAGCGACTTCCCGGCCTTCCCGGCCAAGACCAACTGGGAGACCGAGCGCGGCAAGATGCAGGCCATCTGCTCCCAGTGCCATGGCAAGAGCTGGATCATGGACCATTATGAGAACATGGACACAGCCGTGAAGGAATACAACGAGGTGTATTTCGACCCGGCAAAGAAGATGCTCGACGACCTGTATGAAAAGGGCCTGCTGAGCAAGGAGAAGTTCTTTGACGAGCACCTGGAGGTGCGGTTCTACGAGCTCTGGCACCACGAGGGGCGCCGTGCGCGTATGGGCGCGGCCATGATGGCGCCGGACTACTCCTGGTGGCATGGCTTCTACGAGTGCAAGCACCGCTACAACGGGTACATGGAAGAGGCCAGACACCTTATCGACACCGGTGAAAAGGCCTACATCTACCCCGACTTCCCCAACGCCACGGGCAACACCACAAAGCCGCCCGAGCTGTTTGGAAAGTAGAGAGAAGAAGTGAAGAATACGTAGTGCGAGGGGGAAACCCTTTAGGAAAAGGGTTCTCCCCCTCGCGCTCCCCCTTCCCAAACCTCCAATATCAATCCGCGCTTGACTCCTGGGCTGCACAGGGCACACTCCTGTCCATGGAAAACACATCCAGGAGCGGCTCCCCCATCAGAGGCAAGGATTTCCCCCCGGTCTGGGCGGCGTTCCCCATTGCCGCGTTGTACTGCGGCGAGGGGTGGATCAGCGGCTTGCTGCGTCACACGGTGAACGGAGTTGTCCGCATTGTCTGGGGGCGCAACAGCATGGTGCGCGCCAAACTGCGCATGACCTGCGTGACGCGCAGGGTGGTGGGGTATCTGGCGGGCGCGCGCCCCGGCGGTGGCGAGGCGCCGGAGGATGCGGCGGCCCGTGAGCTTGCCCGGGCCCTGGAAGAGTTCGAGGATGGGCAACTCGCCCCTGTCTGGAGCTTGGAGGGCAAGCTGCAGCTTTTCCACCGCCACCCCCCGAATCCCGAAGGCGCATTGCGGGCCTATGAGCAGGCCGCCATGCGGCTTGGCAATTCCCCGTACCTCGCGGCCCTGGCCAAGCCGGAGCATGTGTTTTTTGGCGCGGCCATGTGCGCAACGCTGCTGCGCAACGCGCCCAAAGCCAGGGATTATTTCCAGCGGTATAAGGAGTATGTGGCCCTTCATCCGAAAAAGAGCTGGGGCAGGGAGGCTGAGGAGGATCTGGAGAAAAGGATCCTGCGATTGAGTTGAATGAGGGTGTGTTAACTTTGAAAAATTGACTGCTTCGCAACATCAGTAAATGGCCTTGATCTCCTCGAACACGAAGGTGCTGCGCGTGGTGCTCACACCGGGTACCTTGGCCAGCTCCCGCATCACGACATCGGAGTAGTGCTGCATGTCCCGGGCAACGATCTCGAGCATGAGGTCGATGTCGCCGGACACGGCATACACGGCGACCACGCCGTCGATTTCGGCCAGTTCCCTGGCCAGGGTATGCCACTTCACACCCACATCCCTGACAACGCCGCAAAAGGCGCGCACAGTGAGCCCCATTTTCAGGCGATCCGTCATGGCGCGGTACCCCGTGATGACGCCATCCCTCTCGAGCCTCGCTATGCGACGCGAACAGCTGGAATGCGATAGATTCACACGCTCCGCTATTTCGACATTGGTGAGTTTCGCGTTTTCCTGCAACGCCGCAATGATCAGTTTGTCCTGCGCGTCGATTTTTGCCATATGCAAATCCTTTGCAGGGCTAAAGGTGTCAATGTGTGATTGTGGGTATTTTATGCGAATATCAAGAGGCAATGCACAAAATTTGAATTATTTGTGATTATACGATGTATTCTTGCCAAAATGCAAGCAGGGGATGTATGCAGACCCTGGACACGAGCCGTCGGCGGTTGAATACATCGACCATGGGTTTTGTTGCTAAATCAGGAGTTGGAACATGCAGTGTTACACCTTTCGGCGCAGACCGTTTGCGCAAACCCTTTATGCGGCGCTTTGCCAAGATCCTTTCTACGTGACCCTGGAGACGACTGTGGACGCCTGCCCCCAACAGGAGGGCATGGTCAAGTACATGGACTACTCCATGCGGGAGGGGGAGGTCTTTGGTGAACTGTTCGTCCCGGAGAAGTATGAGCACGGGGCCTCGGTATGGATCAAGCCCCTGGAAGAGAACGTTCTTCAGGAAATGAAGAGGCGAAAAAAGGCCTTTTTGCGGAAGCAGTTGGGAGAGCAAAGCCTGAAGACATACAACGATATTGTGGAGTTCATGTCCGCCAAGGCCGCCTCTCTGGTGGGGGAGCAGGACTGGTATCTCTCCATTGTGGGAGTCGCGCCCGAATTCCAGGGCAGGGGCATCGGACCGGGGCTCATCAACGGGGTGTTGCGGCATGCGGACCGTTCAGCCGTGGACACGTACCTGGAGACGTTCTGCCCCAGGAATATCCCGTTTTATGAGCGTCTGGGGTACCAGGTGGCCGGCCGCTTTCACGAGCCCACAACCGACGAGGAATACGCACTCATGATCAGGAGGGCGCAAACAGCGTAGATGGGCGCGGCGTCCTTTTCAAAAGACTTCCCCTGAAGAGTATCCGGAAGATGCTCCTACACCAGTTCGCTGATGAGGAGTGCGGTGGCTTTTTCCGCGATGGTGGCCTCGTTCATGTCGCCGAGGTTGGTGATGGAGACGGCGCGAACGGGTTCGAGGTCGGACATGGAGGCCTCCTTGGTCTGCTCGTAGGCGCCGCGCAGCAGCCGCATGCTCCTGGCCGCGATGCTGTTGGAGTTCATGTTCATGAGCTGTACTGCCCGCCACATGCGCTCCTTGTCAAAGGCAGGAGGATATTGCTCGTAACGATCCATGTTCCTTCCCGTGGGGTGGCAGGATTTTCCCTGTGTAAACAAAAAACGCCGCACGAGCGGCGTTTTTTTCAGGCTATCACGGGGGGCGCCACAAGCGCGCCGCGCCCCGCAGCCGGTATGCCAAGTCACATTACCTTGTATTGCCTCACGATTCGGAGCCCGCACCGAAGAACGAGTGCATCACAACGTGGGCGTCGTAATAGCTGTTGGCCACCGCTTCACCATTAAGATGCAAATACTCTACCACTTTGTCAACCGCAGGCCAGTCCGCGGTCTCGATTCTCTGCGCCAGCTCGAGCCACAGGGCCAGGCGTTTGTTCTCGCGGGTGAGGCCCTGCTTGAGGTCGTCGCTCAAGGGGAGGTTTTCCACGACGTCCTTCATGGGGATGCCCAGCATGGGCTCCATGAGGGAGAACAAACCCAGCAGGAACAGCCTGTCCGGAGGATCGGCACGGTACCCGGAGCGCACCGCGGAGAGCTTGAAGAAGTTGCTTCGCTGCGCGGCGAGACGCATGAGTTCCTTGCTCTCTTCCTTGGGCGCCAGGTCGTTGAGGATGGCCATGCGCAACCAGTCCTTGACCTGCTCCCATCCGAGGATGACCACCGCGTGGTTGATGGAGGTGATCTCGACCGGGAAGCTGAAGGCCGCGGAATTCAGGAACAGCAGCAGCCTGTAGCTGATGGAGGCATCCATGGAGATGGCCTCGGCCAGTCGGGAGAAATCCGGCGTACCGTGCTCGATGAGGTTGAAAAGCTCTATCTTCGTGGCCTCGTTGGCCGTGAGGCGGCGGTTCTCCACCACATCGGGTCTCTTGAAGAACGCGCCCTGGAAGTAGGAGAAGCCCAGGGATTGGGCGGCCTCGAAGAGTTTCTTGTTCTCCAGCCCGGTGGCGATGGCCATGCACTTCTTGTCGCGGGCGGCCTCCAGCAGCGCCATGATGGCCCGGGGCGTCTTGCCGGGGAGCTTGATCTTGACGAAGTCCGCACGCTCGAGGAGCGCCTCGCTGCCGGGGCGGTTTTCGAAGTTCTCGATGGCGAGCTGGTAGTATGACTTTTTCAGGTTGTCCAAGGCCCAGAGGTATTCCTTGACCGGGGCCTCCACCTCGTGCACTTCCACGATGGTGTAGCCGTCCGGCAAGGACTGGGGAGCCTTTTTGAGCACCGCGTGCTCGGCGAACGGGATCATGACCTTGGTGTCCCCGACATGCCCGGGCATGAAGGCGTATTGCTTGGGCTCGCGGTTTTGGGGTTTTGTGAAGGGAAGCACCGGTGTGGTGTTGGCGCTCCCGCGCGACCATGGCGCGTCGCGGACGATGAGGTCGTGCCCCCAGACCTTTCTATTCCTGCCGAAAACCGGCTGTTTGGAAAAAAGCAACCTTCTGTCGTCCGGATCATTGGTAGCGGTGAACATGGCAATGCCCTCCTGCTCGAAACTGCTGGTAACTGTATACTGTCGTGGAGGACAGAGAGCCAATGGAAGGTGCTTGGGCGAAATCGCACATTGCATGCGATCTTGCGAGGCAACCCGGCTGTCTTTGGAAAGGAATCCTGTGCAGGGATTCCCAAGACCCGTAGCTTTCCGTCCCTGCCTCACGACAGGTTTGGCTTTTTCTCACTCTGCTCCAGATAATACAGCAGTGTAACAAAATGTCAAGGAAAAAAACCTGTGAAACCCTTGGTGCATGCGGTTCTATACGGTTTTGGCAAGGAAAAATCAACGGCCGTGAAGCTGAACAAGATTGGGTGGTTGCGTGGTGGTTTTTTCAGGAAGGGCTTCTTGACAATAAAAATAGGTAAATGTCGTACCCGGTGATTGTGCTTTGGTGGCTTTGGGACTATAGCCGTTCCAGAGCAAAACAGCCGTTTGCCCTATTGGTATTATGGTACTCAGGGGGAAAAACCGACACACAAGTGGTTTTTCCCCCTGCGGTTTTTTGTTACGATCCCTGACCAATACATCTTACTATTGGACTTTATACGTGGCTGAACTAATTACACAAGTATTCAATGTGGTCTTTCCAGTGCTCTTCTGTAGCGCGGTGGGGTATGCGTGGGTCCGCTGGGGTGCCGCCTTTGACATGCACTTCATCACACCCCTTCTCATCTATGTGGCCGTGCCTTCCCTGCTGCTGGCCAATCTCTCGACCCTGGGCGCCGCCCCCTCGGACATGTTGGGGATGCTGCTGGCCGCCATCCTCATACACGTGGTGTACGGGGTCCTGGGATACGTCATCATCAGGATGGGCAAGCTGGAGACGCGTACCTGGCTGCCGGCCATGACCTTCGGCAACACAGGGAACCTGGGCCTGCCCCTGTGCCTGCTGGCCTTTGGCCAGGAAGGCCTGGCCCTGGGGCTGGGGTACATGGTGGTGAACACCGTGGGGCTGTTCACCGTGGGGGTCTGGATCCCCTCGGGTAGGATCTCGCCGAGGGATCTGTTGCGCTCCCCGACCTTGTATGCGGTCATCGTGGCCCTGACCCTGGGGTTCACGAACATACCCATGCCCGCGGCCCTGCACTCCGGTTTCGATATCCTCGGAAAGCTGGCCATCCCCCTGATGCTGCTCGCCCTGGGCGCGGCCCTGGCCAGACTGCAGACCAACACACTGCGCCTGGGCATGAACCTCGCCCTGATCAAGTCCGTGCTGAACATGGTGGTGGCTCTGCTCCTGGCCTGGGTACTCGGCCTGGAGGGCATGGTCCGGAATGTATTCATTCTCCAGAGCGCCATGCCCGTGGCCGTCTTCAACTATCTTTTCGCCGCGCACTTCGGCGAGAACGCGGAGCAGGTGGCCGGTCTCATTCTGGCCTCGTCGCTCCTGGGCCTTGTGATGATTCCCGGCGTGTTGGCCATACTCCTCTGACCTCGCCCCCATTTCCCGCGGAGACCTCATGTTCGACCAGCTGAAAGAGATCAACAGAAGACCTGCCCTGTACGAGCATTATACAGCGGCGGATTTGTGGACCGACGAGCACACCTCCTCAAGGATGCTCGAGTATCATCTCAACGGCGACATAGATGTGTCCTCGCGCAACGCCGATTTCATCTGTCGCTCCACCTCCTGGATCATCGAGCGCTTCGATCTGGCATCGGGTGGGAAGGTTATCGACTTCGGCTGCGGCCCTGGCCTTTATACCATCCCTTTGGCCGAAATGGGCGCCCGGGTGACGGGCGTTGATTTTTCCGTCAGGTCCCTTGACCACGCCGGGAAAACAGCCCGGGACAAGGGGCTGGAGGTCGAATTCCTGCACCGCAACTACCTGGAGTTCGAGACCGGTGAACGCTTCGATCTGGCCATGATGATCATGTGCGACTTCTGCGCCCTGAATCCGGAGCAGCGCATGAACATGCTGCGCCGCTTCCACGGCCTGCTGAAGTCCCGTGGCCATGTGCTGCTCGATGTCTACTCCCCGCGGGCCTTTGCCAAGGCGCAAGAGACAGCGGAGTACGCCCCGAACCAACTGGACGGTTTCTGGTCCGCCGGTGAGTATTACGGGTTTCTCAACAGGTTCAAGTACATGGAAGAGCATGTGCTGCTGGACAAGTACACCATCGTGGAGGCCGCGCGAACCAGGACCATGTACAACTGGCTGCGTCACTTCCGCCCCGAAGATCTGAAACTGGAATTCCAGGACGCTGGGTTCGAAGTGGAAGAGGTGCTCGGCGACGTGGCAGGGGGCAATTACTCCCAGGAGCACGACGAATTCGCGGTCATCGCCCGAAGGAAATGAAATTCCGAAGGCTGGAAATCGTTTTGCGAGGGGGGCACTTTTGAAAAAAAAAGTTCCCCCTTTTTATCCCTGTCTCGGTTCTAGCGGGGCGTGATGTCGTCCAGGTCGCGTTCCATGCCGCAGACCTTGTTCCGGCCGGTGCGTTTGGCCTCGTAGAGGAACTTGTCCGCGCGGTCCAGGGCCTCGTATGGGCTGGGGTCCTCGACCTTGATTTCGGCCACGCCGCAGGAGATGGTGATGTCCAGGACCTTCTTGCGCACCATGAAATCGGTGGCCTCGATGCGCAGGCGGAGTCTCTCCGCAAGGTTCATGGCGTGACCAAGGGCTGTTTCGGGCAGGATGACCACGAACTCCTCACCTCCGTATCTTGCGAGAAAATCCGATTCCCGCAGGGTGCTCTTGAGCCTGCGGGCCACCTCCACGAGCACCTTGTCTCCCACGAGATGGCCGTATGTGTCGTTGATCACCTTGAAGTGGTCGATGTCCGCGATGACTATGCAGGCCGGGGCGCAGTCGTTGGACATGCGCGAGTGCTCGTACTCCAGCCTGGTGGTGAAGGCGTAGCGGTTGTGGATGCCGGTGAGGGGGTCGAACTGGACCTTGCGCGCCAGGGCCTTGTTCTCCTTCTGCACCGAGGCGACCTTTTTGGCCAGTTTGCCAAACTCCTTGCGCATGCCCGTGAGCTGCTCCTGGGTTTCCTGGAGTCTGGCTTCGTCCGCCTTGCGCTTGTCGGCCACGGTGCTCTTGACGGTCTTCAGCCCCTCCACCACCAGATTCTTGAGATCACCCAGAGTGTTGGTCTGGCGCACCGATTTCTGGAGGGAGTCCAGCTGGTTGTCCAGAACGTCGTTGAACGCGGAGTCGGACTTGCTCTGCTCGGTGTTGTGGGTGAGGGTGACCTTCAGGAAGGTGTTGAGCTCGGCCAGGTTGCTGAGCACCTCGGTGGCGAACGCCTGGGCCTCCCGCCGCCTGTCAAAGACTTCCCTGGAAAAGCGCCTGACGATGAACTCCACCTCCGGCCCCAGGCCGAGCAACGTGGTCATATCGGTACAGGCCATCACCTTTTCGAAGAGCGTGCGCACAGTGCCCGTGTAGTCGTCGTCCAGGTCGATGCGCAGGGCGTCCAGGAGATTGAGGTAGATGAGCCGGGTTTTATCCAGCAGCTCCGCCTGGATGCCCTCGGACGTTGAGGGGATGGGGGCATCGTGGACCTGGGAAGGGGCGGTGAGCTCGCTCTGGGGGAGTGGCAGGGACTCCGCTTCCTCCATGAGCAGGGTGGTAGCAATGGCCTGCAGCCCGATCTCCAGCTCTTCCATGCCGGCGCCTTCGAGCAGGAGCCGGTTGAAAGACGCCAATTCGGCAGCGACCCTGGGTGGGGGGGAGGTGATGATTCTGTTCAGGACGAGGAGGGATTTGCGGTAGAAATCCTCCTTGTTCTTGGCGGCTGACAAGGTGTTGTTGGCCTTGGAAAGCTCGGCGTCCACCTCCTGAAGCAACCTGGTCAGGTACTCGTTCAGGGGTTCGCTGCCATCCAACAGTCGGGTCAGTTCCTCTCGGTTGCAACTGCTTCCGAAGTATTCCTCGGGAACGCTGTTGACCACAAGGGTGATGATGTTCTCAATGTCGCTGCCAGCCAAGATTGCTCCCTGTATTCCGCGCGGGAACACTATTTGTAATCAGGATACGTTCGACAGTCCTTTCTGGAAAACGAATACAGGGACAACATGGAGCCTTTCGAGTTGTTACTCGTACGCCTTTTGTGTTGTTCCCTTGAGTCACTGGGGCACCCCATCCAATGGGCGTAATGCGTCAGTGAAAATCAGTTTGGCGTGTAATTATCCCGAGGTCAAGAAGTGAAACGGGTATGGGAACTTCTTTCAATGAATTTTGGAAAGATGACGCCTCGGTGCATTGTGTCATCACGGGCATAATGGAAGGGCTCATTTCGGGGGAGCGGTTGGAGAGATGGTTCCCCGCTGGAGGTCAATTGGAAAGGGGCAGATATAAGGCAACGCCTCCCGCCTGTCCTGGTTGGGAGTAGCGGAGGGCGTTTCCTGGTTATGGCATCACGCGGTCAGGCGAATATTGCCGTGGCGCCGGTGGGCATATGCTCTTCCAGGAGCACCGCGCCCTGGCGCCCCAATACGACGCGTCGTAGCGGAGTTTCCTTTCTGCCGCCGTTCTCGCCGGCCTTGCGCAAGGCCGCCGCAGCGAGCTTGTGCAGGCCGTGGCAGCAGGGGACCTCCATCTCCAGAACGGTTACCGAGGCCGGGGCGTTGCGCTGGAAGACCCGGGCCAGCTTTTCCAGATAGACGTCCATTTCATCGAACTTCGGGCATCCGGAGAGCACCACGCGACCGGCCAGGAACCGGTCGTGCAGATCCTGGCTGGCAATTGCGGCGCAATCGGCCAGCAGCAGCACATCGGCCCCTTTGAGAAAGGGAGCGTCCTCGGGAACCAGCCGAATTTTCACCGGCCAGTGGGAAAGGGCGCTGTCCCGGGTTTTCCGGGTTCGGGGCATGTTGGCCAACTGGCAGGGGGTGGCCTTGGGCTTGAGTTCCATCACGGCGCTGGAGGGGCAACCGCAGGGGATGGTTTCCGGGGCGTGATGCCCGGCCTTGCCCTGTGGCGCCAGCAAGACTTCCACGGCTTCGGGGTCGAAGTCATCGGCCTCGCGCTCCACCAGGGTCAGCGCCCCGTTGGGACACTCCCCGAGACAGGCGCCCAGACCGTCACAATAGACCTCGGCCACAAGCCTGGCCTTGCCGTCCACGATCTTGAGCGCGCCCTCCGCGCAGCCGGGGATGCACGCGCCGCAGCCGTCACAAAGTTCTTCGTCGATTTCTATGATTTTGCGCAAGGCCATGTGAGTCTCCCGTCGATGAGTATGCTTTGGTTTGTCTTGGTTGGGGGGCGGAGCAAAGGCCTGCCATGTTCAGACCGCTCCTCCGCCCCTCTGCTGTATCGCGGGGGAAAACGCCTTGGGGCGCTCCCCCCCGCCCCCCATCCGAGGCTTATCAGCCGAGTATCGCCTTGAGGTCCTCCGCGGGAGTGGCGATGGGCTTGATTTCGAAGTTGTCCACCAGGTACTGCAGCACGTTGGGGGAGAGGAACGCGGGCAGGGAGGGCCCGAGGCGGATGTTCTTGATCCCCAGCGCCAGCAGGGTGAGCAGGATGGCCACGGCCTTCTGCTCATACCAGGAGAGCACCATGGACAGGGGCAGGTCGTTGACGCCACAGTCAAAGGCCTTGCTCAGGGCCACGGCGATCTGGATGGCGGAGTATGCGTCGTTGCACTGGCCAATGTCCAGGAGGCGGGGAATGCCGCCGATGTCGCCGAGTTTCTGATCAAAGAAGCGGAACTTGCCGCAGGCCAGGGTCAGCACCATGCAGTCCTGGGGCACCTGCTCCACGAATTCTGTGTAGTAGTTGCGGCCGGGTTTTGCGCCGTCGCACCCCGCCACCAGGAAGAAGTGCCGGATGGCGCCGTCCTTTACCGCGTCGATGACCTTGTCGGCCACGCTCATCACCGTGTTTCGGGCAAAGCCCACCATCACGGCGCCCTTGTCCTGGTCCGCGGCGAACCCGGGCATTTCCTGAGCTTTGGCTATGACTTCGGAAAAGTCCTTGGTGCCGCCGGTTTCGGAAATGTGCTTCACGCCGGGCCAGCTCACCAGGCCGGTGGTGTATATGGAATCCATGTAGCCGGGCCCGGGTTTCTGGATGCAGTTGGTGGTCATCAGGACAGGGCCGGGGAACTCGGCGAACTCCTTGAGCTGGTTCTGCCAGGCCGTGCCGTAGTGGCCGAAAAAGTGGTCGTGCGCCTTGAGCTTCGGGTATCCGTGGGTGGGCAGCATCTCGCCGTGGGTGTAAATGTTGATGCCCGCGCCCTTGGTTTGCTCGAGCAGCATGTCCAGATCGCGCAGGTCGTGACCGGAGACCAGGATGGCCTTACCCTTCTTGAAGCCAAGGGGCACCTCGGTGGGTACGGGGTGGCCGTAAGTGCCGGTGTTGGCCGCGTCCAGCAGCTCCATGGCGCGGAGGTTCACGCGTCCGCACTCCATGGCCAGATCCACGGCGTCGCCCATGGCCAGGTCGTTGCGCAGGGTGGCGGCCAGCCCCTTGTGCAGGAAGCGGAATACCTCGGGGTCTTTTTGGCCGAGTAGGCGCGCATGGTCCGCATAGGCGGCCACGCCCTTGATGCCGTATATCAGGGTCTGTTTCAGGGATTTGATGTCCGGATCCTTTTCCGGGTCGTTCTCGATGGAGTAGGCCTCACCCTGTTTTTCCATCTCCGCGATGGTTGCCGCGGGAGTGAATTCAGCGGCGTCGCCCGTGGGCACGGTGCCGCCGGAGGCCTGAACCTTTGCGGCCAGTTCCTTGCGCAGGGCAACGCACTTGCGCACCAGCTCGGCTATGCGTTCCGGATCGAAGCTCACGTTGGTCAAGGTCGCGAAGGTCGCTTCGGCAGTGAAGATGTCGATGGCCTCGTCGCGGATGCCCAGAGCTTCGGCGGCAATAGCCACCTGGGAGAGGCCCTTGAGGGCGTGGATCAGAAGGTCCTGAAGGGCCGCTGTCTCCGGGGTCTTTCCGCAGACGCCCTTGACGGTGCAGCCGGAGCCTTTTGCGGTCTGCTCACATTGGTAACAAAACATGGTTGCCTCCTAATATGGTTATTCGGGTGAAAGGCGAACTTGTTGCCGTTGCCAGGCGTTATGCAGGAGAAGAGCGGGAGAGTGTTTGACTTGAGTCAAAATGAGAGATTATTTTGCATAGCATGTCTATTGTGGGGAGAGAATGCGGTGACGTTTTTTTTCTGAGAAGCCGCGAGATATATTACGGAGGCGGGGATGGACACGCGGGAAGCCATGGAGTTGGTGAATCTTTTCGATGGCCTGGAGGAAGGGCACCTGGAGCAACTGGCCTCGGTGGCACTGCTGCAGCGTTATGACAGGGGGCAGATGATCTTCCACGAAGGGCGGGAAGCCGGAGGGCTCTACGCCGTGGCGTCGGGGTTGGTGCGCATCTACAAGGCATCGCTTTCGGGCAAGGAGCAGATTCTCCATGTCTTCGGCCCTGGCGAGGCCTTTGCCGAGGTGGCCGTGTTCAAGGGGGTGTCGCTCCCCGCCAATGCCCAGGCCCTGGAACCCAGCGAGATTCTGTTCGTTCCCAAATCCGGGCTGCTGTCCGTCATCAGGGCCGATCCGGACGTGGCTCTGGACATGTTGGCTCTGCTGTCCATGCGGTTGCGGCATTTTGTGGCAAAGATCGAGGAGCTGAGCCTCAAGGAGGTACCGGCGCGCCTGGCCGCGCATCTGCTGCTCCTGCGCAACGCCCAGGGCAATGACGAGGTGCGTCTCGACCTGCCCAAGGGACAACTGGCCTCCTGGCTGGGCACCATCCCGGAGACCTTCTCCCGCGTGCTGAAACGCCTGGAGAACGCGGGAATCATTCAGGTGGAGGGGCAGGAGCTGCGAATTCTGGACCCGGACAGGCTGGAACAGGTTGCAGTGGGCGAGAAACTATAGAGGGGCGACAGGATTAAGGGGGAGGGCACCCTTTCTCGGGTGCGAACCGGCTCCACGCCTGTGGGAGCAAGGAGGAAGTCATGAAGTGTTTGAAAATGGTCGAAGCGACCCTGATGGCTGTGCCGCTTTTCTGCTCGATGGCCCTTGCGCAGATGAAGCTGCCCGAAGCCTTCAACGAACTGCCGTTGTTTCCGGAAGCCGAGATCGTGGAGACCGTCTCCACGAAGGGCAACGTCTCGGTGACCTTCTCGGCCGAGGCCACTGTGGACGAGGTGCTGGAGTTCTTCGGCAAGGAGTTGAGGGATCAGGGCTGGGCCAAGATCATGGAGTCCCTGGAAGGGGAGACCGGCGTAATCAACTACATCAAGGAATACGATTCCCTGGCCCTGGCAATTCTCGGCGCCGGGGACGGCAGGGTGAGTTTCACCCTGATTCTGACGAAGCAGTAAGGTCAAGCAACAGCAATCAGTCAAAGATTTGGAAGGGGGAACCATTTTGAAAATGGTTCCCCCCCAGAAACGCCTTTTGGCTCTTATACTTCCACTCTTTTTCAACCCTTGAGCCGTTGCAGCCCCTGCTCCAGGTCGGAGCGCAGGTCGTCCGGGTTTTCCAGCCCCACGTGGATGCGCAGGCAGGGGCCTTCCGGAGTCCAGGGCACGGCGGTGCGGCTGTGCTCCGGGTGTGTGGGAATGATCAGGCTCTCGTAACCGCCGAAGCTGAAGCCCATCTTGAAGATCCCCAAGTTTTCGATCATGCCGGTGACCGCCTGCTCCGGGCAGGGCGCGAGTACCACGCCGAACAGGCCGCTGGCGCCGCTGAAGTCCCGTTTCCAGAGTTCGTGCCCGGGGTGGCTCGGTAGTGCGGGGTGAATGACCCGCGCCACTTCGGGGCGGGATTCCAACCAGGAGGCGATGTCCAGGGCGTTCTTCTGGTGCTGGGCCAGGCGCACACCCAGGGTGCGCAGGCCGCGCAGGGCCAGGTAGCAGTCGTCCGGCCCGGCGGTGAGCCCCAGGGCCCAGATGGTGTTGCGCACGATTTCGTCGGATTCCCGGGACGTGGTGACCATGCCGAGCATGACGTCGGAGTGCCCCACAATGTATTTTGTGGCCGCCTGGATGGACACGTCCACGCCCAGGTCAAAGGGGCGGCAGAACCAGGGGCTGGCCCAGGTGTTGTCCATGATCGTGGTGACGCTCCTCGTGCGCGCCTTTTCGCAAATGGCGGGCACGTCCTGCATCTCGAAGGTCTGGGAGCCCGGGGATTCCATGTAGACCGCCCGGGTCTCGGGCCGGAGGAGTTCTTCGATGCCTTTGCCGATGCAGGGATCGTAATAGGTTGTCCTCACGCCCATGCGGGCGAGCAGGTTGTCGCAGAACAGGCGCGTGGGGCCGTATACCGAGTCGGTCATGAGCAGGTGATCACCAGGTGAGAGCAGGGCGAGCAATGTGGCGGTTATGGCGGACAGGCCCGAGGGTGTGACATAGGAGCGGTACCCGCCCTCCAGATCGGCCACGGCCTTTTCCAGCGAGCCGATGGTGGGGGTGCCGAAGCGGCCGTAAAAGGGCTTGTCCCGCTTGTCGCCCGGGAAGGCCAGGTCCTCGACCTTTTCGTAGACTACGGTGGAGGCGTGGTACACCGGGGGATTCACCACCCCGAGCTGTGACTTGGGATCACGCCCCAGCTCCGTGAGCAGTGTTTCCCGTCTGTATTTATTTTCCATCATGAGACCTCGTTGCGATGGGGTTGTGGATTCGAATGCCGTGTCCAAAGGTCGCAGTGTAGGCTTCCGCCCCCATTCCCGCAACAGGCGCGCTATCGATTTTGCCAAACGTTGAGGAAGTCGAGGGGGGCCTTGAGAAACTGGCCCCCATAATGGGAGCGGACTACTTGCCTTTCTGGCGCCAGGCCGAAAAGGGCTCGAGCTCGAAGAGCTTTTTTGTCTGGGTGGAGACGATGTGGAAGTACTGATCCTGGGGGATGTAGATGAAAGGCACGTCCTCGGTTCGGCGGAACAGGAAATGCGAGAGGATCATGCGGTTAACGGCCTGGTGGCCGATGAGCATGATGTTTTCGGCGTTGCCCGAGAGGTACAGGGCCTTTTTCAGTCCTCGGTTCACCCGCTTTCGCAGGGTCACGTACCCCTCCCCCTGGGGGTAGACGTAGTTGTACTTGTCCCTGGACCTGGCCGCGTATTCCTCGGGCATTTGCCGCTGGATCTCCTTGTAGGTCATTCCCTCGCAGATGCCGGCATCGATCTCGTCGAACTCCGTGAGTTCGATCTCCACGCAGTCGCCGCGGGAATCCAGCAGAGGGCGGGCCATCTGCCTGGTCCTGAGCTTGCTGCTGCGGAACAGGAAGGGGATCCTGATGCCGTGGAAATGCCGGGCCAGGGCCTGGGACTGGGCCAGCCCCTTGTCCGTGAGGCTGGAGTCGCCCCCAAGCCGGTCCACCAGGTTGTCGTTGGTTTCGCCGTGGCGGACAAGGAACAGCCCCTTTACCCAGTCCGAGACCATGATGTCCCGGATGCGCTGGTAGAAGGGGAGCACGCCGCGCACGCGTTCCTTGATGATGCGGTTGTTCAGGGAGTCCAGGATCACGTGGTCGTATTCGTCCTCCAGGGGCTCGTAGAGCCGCTGGTAGTGGGCCACGCGCTCCTCAAGGCTGTTGAAGGCCTCTTCGTAGGAGAGGTGGGAGAACTCGGAAAGCTTGGTCTTGCGGGCTATGCTTGCGGCCACCAGATCCGCGTCGTTGTTCTGGCACTCCACGAACAAGATCGGGTGTTCGGTCAGGTGGCAGCGGATCTTGTTTCGCCGCGCCCGTGAGACATTGGTGGCGTCCAGGATGGCCACGTCCCCGGCCTCCATGAGGTAGTTCTTGGCCTCATAGATGTTCACCAGGGCGATCTCCTCCCGCAGCAGGGAGGTCTCCCTGTTGTTGGGGTTGTAGAACTCGGCGTGGGAGGTGTTCTGGGGGAGCAGACGGCGGCGTACGTCTCCATTGTTGAAGACCTGGACCCTGGTGCCCTCCTTTTCCAGGTTTTCCTTGATCTTCTTGGCGACAACGGACTTGCCTCGGGCCGGAAGGCCCATCATGACGATGTAGAGTTTGTCTTTCATGGCAGCGATGAGTCGCGGCGCCGGGAATTTCGGATTCAGGCCTGCTGCGGGCGGTTGCTCAGGTAGCCTTGCAGGATTTCCAGCGCACGGGGTTCTTCAACAGGTTGAGAGAAAAGGTATCCCTGTCCATATTCGCAACAGAGATTACACAGTTCCCCGTGTTGCGCAACTTCCTCGATGCCCTCGGCCACCACCTCCAGCCCAAGGTTGTGGGCGAGGTTGATGATGGCGCGCACGATTTCCAGGTTTTCCGGCGCGAGGTGCATCTGCTGCACGAAGCTGAGGTCGATCTTGAGGTGATCAAGGGGAAAACGGCTGAGATGGTTCATGGATGAGTATCCGGTGCCGAAGTCGTCGATGGAGAGCTGGATGCCCAGCTCGCGGAGGCGGTTGAGCTTGTCCACGGCCACCTCGGCGTTTTCCATGATGGCGCTCTCGGTTATCTCCAGCTTCAACTGCCTCGGGGGCAGGGAGTAGAGCTTGAGCAACTGCTGTATGCGGTCCACCAGCCCGTGGTAGGAGAACTGGCGGCAGGAGAGGTTCACCGATACTGCGATATCGTTGGCGCGGGGTTCGGAGCGCAGCCATTGTGACATGGTGCGGCAGGCCTCCTCCAGCACCCAGTCCCCGAGCTCCATGATCAGGCCGGAGTCCTCGGCCACGGAGATGAACTCCGAAGGGGGCACGGTGCCGCGCTGGGGATGCTGCCAGCGTACCAGGGCCTCGAAGCCGGTGAGCCGCTTGTCCGTCAGGGAGATGATGGGCTGGAACACCAGGAAGAAGTCCTTGTTGGCAAGGGCGCGGCGCAGGTCCGCCTCCAGGGACAGGGAGCGCATGGCCTGCTCGAGAAGCTTGCTGGTGAAAACCTTGAAATTGTTCCGTCCGGAGCGCTGGGCGTGGCGCATGGCCACGGCCGCGTTCTGCAGCAGGTCCTCGGGCTTGCGGTACACCGCCGGGCTGAGCACGATGCCGCTGCTCACGCCGGTCTGGATGTCGTGGGTGTCCAGCTTGAAGGGCTCGAGCAGCGAATCCCGGATTCTCTTGGCCACCTTCACGGCCTCGCGCGGAGATTCCAGCTCGTCCAGGATGACCACGAAGGAGTCCCCGTTGTACCTGGAGACCGTGTCTATGCTTCGGACAATGCCGCTGATGCGGCTGGCGGCCTGAACGAGCAGGTCGTCGCCCTGGAGATGCCCCAGGCTTTCGCTGACCTGGGAGTAACGGTCCAGGTGCACCACCAGCACGGCGTAGTGGTAATTGTAGCGCCGCTTGGAGCGCTCCAGGATGCGGCCGATGCGGTCCAGGCACAGGGTGCGGTTGGCCAGGCCGGTGAGCGCGTCGTGCATGGCGGCGTGCTGCAACTGGCGCTCCATGGCCTTGCGTTTCGTGATGTCCCGCAGGCTGGTGCGCACGCCCAGGTTCTTGCCGTTCTCGTCGCGCACCGCGCGGCTCACCTGACAGATCCAGACTTCACGGCCCTTGGTGTCGCGGATGCGGAAGTCCAGAGGGCTGGCATCCAGCAGGGTGGCCTTGTCCATGTGCGCATCCCAGAGGGGGCGGTCCTCGGGAAAGATCAGCTCCCGCAGCGCATTGGGACCCTTCCGGATGAAATGTCCAGTGGCCAGGCCGCTCAGCCGCTCACAGGCGGGGCTGATGTATTCGATGCTGTTGTCCGGGCCGATCCACATCTCCCAGTCGTAGGTATGCTCGGCCACGATGCGGTAGCGGCGTTCGGACTCCTCCAGTGCCCGCAGGGTCTGCTTGCGGGTGCTGATGTCCCTGGCGATGGCCAGGATGATGGGGCCGTCCTGGAGGTCGACGCGCTTCAGGGAAATTTCGGTTTCAAAGGTGCCGCCGGCCAGGGTCTGGTGGCACCACTCGAAACGGTGCCGCCCCACGCTCATGGCGGTGCCGAGATGTGCCTCCATCAGGGCGGCGGATGGGGTGCCGTCGGGCTGGCAGGATGGCGAGAAGTCCAACGGCCCCTTGCCGAGAAGGGCGTCCTTCCCGCATCCGAACAGATGCTCGGCCGTCTGGTTGCAATCCTGAAACTGGTTGTCGCGGAAGGTGAAGATCGCGTCGTCCGCGGCCTCGAACAGGGTGCGCAGCAGGGTCTCGCTGGCCGCGACCTTTGCGCATTCCTGGGCGCAAAAGGAAGTCACCCGCTCGAGCTCCCCTCCCTGGTCGAGTTGCCGCGTATCGTCTCTTGGCACGATTCTCGCCGAATTCTCAGATTTTTTCATGTGTAGGCGATTCAACCCCCGTCATAAAAATTTTACACGACCTGATCAGGAAAACAAGTGGGCGCAAGCGCACAAAATTCGGAAATCTTGTGACAGGCCTGAGTTTCAAAGCCTTTTAATCAGACAAGACAAGGGGCATTAGTATGTGCTTTTTATGCAACAGGTTTGATTCAAGGACTTTCTTTGGCGTTATTTCTTAAAGAAAAGCACCGGTGAATGCATGGCCCCGGAGCTCTTCCGGAGTGGATTACGCCCCTTGCTATATCGGTACAGTTGCCGCTCTGGGTCGGCAATGCAGCTACGTGGCTATTGCCTTTGCTCCGCAACATGAAAAGAATCGAACAAACGGCTTTCCGGGGGGAGAACCCTTCTTCAGAAAGGTTTCCCCCCGGCAAATCTTGCTGAGCTAAGGAAATAACCATATGCGGCTATTTGTGATTTTATATAAGCAATTGCTAATGCTGTTCGAGTGTTGTAGGAAAACGTGTCTCCTGCTTGGTGTTGGCCTGTTCAAGTATCGAGTGCTAAGAACTTTAATAACCATGAGGGCATGATGCGTAGAAAACCGACCGGAGATGTGATCATCAGGGGATATGCGGACAAGTCCGCGTATCAGGCTGTCCTGGAGCTGCTCAGCGCAGCGGAGGAAGAGCGCTCATCCAAGGAGTTGGCCTCCTGGCTGCGCAGGCCGCCGTGCATCCTGCGCAAGGACATTTCCGCGAAGGAGGGGATCGAGATTACGAAGTACCTGAAATCCCTTGGCGCGGATGTCGAGTTTGTTCCCAGTGAAACCCATTACCAGACGCGCCGCCCTTTCATTGGTCTGGCCCGTTTTCTTCGGCTGGCCGTCATCCTTCTGCTCTTGTTCGCCGTGTTCTCCTATGGCTGGCGGGCATACGGCGGCGCTCCCCTGCCTGTGGTTTCGGAGGTGGCGGATGCCGTTGACAATCTCATGGACCGTTTGGCGAAGGGCAATTTGATGGATTTTTTCAATAAAACCATGGCGCCCGCCAATCAATCCGACACGGCTCCGGCCCCCGCCCCCCAAAAAATGACCGCGTCCACTCCACCGTCCGCAAAGCAGGGCGTGAGCTCCAACTCCCCTTACGTGCCCCTCCCCGCGCCCCCTATGCAATTGGCCGGCGCCAAGCCCGATCAACTGCTCAAGGCGGTGGCCGTGCAATACCGACCACGGCCGGACAAACCCCTGATACAGGCGTTGGACATCCTGGCCAGACTCCATGGCCGCATGCTGGGGGGGAAGTCGGAATACTCCCTGGGAGCGCCCCTCTGGAATGGGGCGGACATGGTCCTGTTCCTGAAAAAGGACGGCAAGGGCGTGGGCAAGTTGGAACTGCCGGTGCCCGGCACCCTGGAACAGGACATGGAGTGTCTTGAAAGCTGCCTGGCATTTTTAGGTGAGAATTCCGCTCCACTGCCCGGGTCGACCGGAAAACCCGAGCCCCTGAAGATCACCAATGCCGAGAAGTCGCTGGCCAGCTTCACGCTGGTGGGAGGGATAGCGGGGTTCAACGAGCTCGAGGCCCTGTACCAGCTGTATGGCCCGGTGCCGGAGTTATTCAAGGCCGCGGCACTGGGATATGGCCTGCTGGCCCTTGAGGTGACCCCTGATCTGGCCGGGAACACGGATTTCCTGATTGCCCACGGCATGGCGTTTCTGGCCCTGGCGCGCCATGTGAAGCCCGGTCTGGACACCCGGCGCGAGGAGGGGGTGCTGGCCCTGGCGCAGGGGCGCATGCAACAGGCCAGCGAACTGCTCGACCATACCGAGGACAATGGCAAAGTGGAAACGGTCCTCGCCGCATATGCCAAGAGTGATTGGGACACCCTTGATGGCATGAGGGATGACGATTCGTCACAGATGGCCGCCTGTCTGCTCATCCGGGGGCTGTATGAATGCGGGCACTGGAGCAGGGCCGCCGATGTGGCGGAAGAGCTTTTCAAGCAGTATGCCATGATACCGTCCGTGACCTGTATTTGCTCGCAGGCCTGCGGTCTGCGGACAGCCAAACGCTCCATCCCCGCCCTTGTGGGCATGTGCTGGGGCGTGGTGATGTCCGGTGACGGCAGCACCAAGCCGGATCTGCGGAAGGTGCGGACGGCTCTCCAGAGAATCCTGGATATGAAGGGCTCACCAGCGGTGGTCCCGGAGCCGGATTTCGAGACCTTTCTCAAAACATGGGCTCCGTTCAAAGGGGCGGCAGCCGACGGTCTGCTCATGGACAACCAGCGCATGGGGCACATGCTACGCGCCATGTACGAAAACGCGCTGGCCATGTATTTCGAGCTGCTGTTCGACCGTTGGAGCGTGCTTTCGGCCGCAACGAACTTTGCCAATAGGCTCGGGACCATCGATCCGGACAAGCCCATGCATCTTCTTTTCATGGCCGAGGTGAACCGCGCCAAGGGGCAGCGGGAGCAGGCCCGGAAGCAGGCCATGGCCGTGCTCAAGGCCAGGGATGTGTCCAGCGCCGTGGCCGCCAGGGCCTGGACCGTGTTCGGTGAGACGCATGAGGGCGATGTGAGCGCCTCGCTGCCTGCCAGGCATATGGATGGGCGTCCGGAGGCGCTGCGGCGCTTGGCCGGATATTGCGAACAGGGCGGCCTGCTGGAAGATGCGCTTGCGTTGTGGAACAAAGCCCTGGCCATGGACCCTCTGCCGCCGTATCAGTACACCCCCCTGGCATTGCTGGAAGGAAACGCCACGTGCTTCAACAGACTCTTGAGGGAGAATCCCTCTTCGCCTTTGCTCAAGAACGCCATCCGGTACTATCGGAAACGCCCCGAGCAGGAGGCCCAGGACAAGATCCTGGCTCTTTACGATCAGGCCATAGAGTTGGCGCCGGACGATTTCAAGCTTAAGCGCGAGCGCGTGGTCTGGCTGCGCAAGACCGGCCAACTTGACAAGGCCCTGGCCGGGGCAAAGGAGCTGCTCGAACTGAAACCCACGGGGCTGGACAATACCTACCTGCTCACCGCCATGACATACATCTATCTTGCGCGGGGGGAGGCGCGGGCTGCCCTGTCCTATGCCGACGAACAGGTGGACAGCGCCCAGGCGGACGCCATGGTCTCCACGGCCCTGGCCTACGAGGCGGTGGGAAAGACTCCGGAGGCGGAGAAGGTCTTCATCAAGGCACTGAACCGCTATTCCGACTCGGACTGGATCTCGGCCGCGGCTGCCGGATTCTTCTGGCGGCAGGGGCAGGACGGACAGGCCGCCGAGTTGCTGGGCGTGATGCGCGAATCCATGCGGGATCTGTCCAACTGGTATGGCGTCGAGTTTTGCAAGGCCTTTGCCAAGGCCCCGGTGGGGCGCATTCTGGGGGCAGTCAAAGCCATCCGGGAACATGGGGGGGAGGATGTGGAGGTGGAGGCCCTGGCCACCCGCCTTGCCTGGACAGGCAGGCGCGACGCCGCGAGCGCCATCCTCACGCCGCTCACCACCGAGGACAACCAGCATGCGGCCTATTACCGGGTCATGCGCTTCAAGGTGTCGGGCAGAAATGACCAGCAGGCCCTGGACGAACTCTATGAGGGGCTGGATCGCAAGATGCTTCCCATGCTGGTCATGGCAATGTTCCGTGAACAACAATTCGACCTGGCCCTGATGCACGATTTTTCCGAGGATCTGAAAAACCCCAGGCTCAGGGAGTTCGTGCCCCTCTTTCGCCTGGTTTCCTGGCTCGCGCTGGGGAAAATGCCCGCCCCCATGGCCAGGGAGTTCGAAGACCACTATTCCCGGGCATCCAACGACATCTATCACACCGTGGGGCGCTTTCTGCTCGGCAAGGTTGATGAGGATGCCTTGCTCGGTGAAATGAACGATCCAAAGAGTCGCTGTGAGCTGGCATACTATCTGGGCCTTGGCGCCAGACTCCGGGGGAATTTCAAGACCGCCGGCCGATGGTACGCGGTATGTGCGTCCACAGGTATGCTCAATATCGGAGAATTCCACTGGGCGCGCAGAGAGTTGGAAAACTGGCGCGCACTCGGCATGGCCGGGCGCAAGACCCTGCCCGGAGAGGAAAAAGCCTTGCTCGATGAACTGCACAAGGGGCGCTTCCTACTCGAGATCGAGCACAGCCCCAAGCTCAAATAGGATTGAGATGAAGAGTGCCGGGGGGAACCCTTTTGATAAAAGGGCTTCCCCCCGGCCCCCCCCTCCGAAAATTTCCACAATATATTAAGTTGGGAAAGTGAAGACGAGGGGGAGAACCCCTTGAAAAAGGGTTTTCACCTCGCAAAACGCTTTTTACACTTCCAAAAACCTGCCGGTGACAGAGTCCGGGTTTGCGATGAGGTCCTCGGGTGTTCCCTGGGCCACGATGCGCCCGCCGTTCTCGCCGCCTCCGGGTCCCAGGTCGATGACATGGTCCGCGGCCAGGATCACGTCCACGTTGTGTTCGATGACCAGCACGCTGGCGCCTTTTTCCACCAGCCCGTGGAGCACCTGGATGAGCTTGCCCACCTCGTGCATGTGCAGCCCGGTGGTGGGCTCGTCCAGCACGTACAGGGTCTTGGGCAGGCTGCGCTTGCCCAGTTCGCGGGAGATCTTGATGCGCTGCGCCTCGCCGCCGGAGAGCGTGGTGGCGGGCTGCCCCAGGGTCAGGTACTCCAGCCCCACCTCTTCCAGCACGGCCAGGCGGCGTTCCAGGGCGGGGTAGTTGCTGAAGAAGGCCCTGGACTGGCGCACTGTCATGCCCAGCACCTCGGCGATGTTCAGCCCCTTGTAGCGTACGTCCAGGGTCTCGCGGTTGTAGCGCTGCCCCTTGCACACGTCGCAGGTCACGTACACGTCCGGCAGGAAGTGCATCTCCACGCGGATCTGGCCGTCGCCCTGGCAGGCCTCGCAACGCCCCCCACGGACGTTGAAGCTGAAGCGCCCCGGCTTGTAGCCGCGCTGCCGCGCCTCGGGAGTCATGGTGAAGATCTTGCGGATCTCGTCAAAGACCTTGGTGTAGGTGGCCGGGTTGGAGCGGGGGGTCCTGCCGATGGGGGTCTGGTCGATGGAGATGATGCGCTCCACCTGCTCCTGTCCCAGGATGCCGTCGATGAGCCCGGGGGTGTCCACCTTGATGCCGCGCTCCAGGGCCAGGTGCTTGTACAGGGTGTCCACCACCAGGGAGCTCTTGCCCGAGCCCGAGGGGCCGGTGACGCAGGTGAGGCAGCCCAGGGGGACCTCGCAGGTCAGGTTCTGGAGGTTGTTGGTGCGCACGCCCTTGAGGGTGAGGTGTCCGGTGGGTGTTCTACGCTCCTTGGGCCTGGTGATGCGCAATTCCCCGCGCAGGTATTTCGATGTCAGGGAATTCTTGTTTTTCAGCAGCTCGGGGTAGGTGTTGTTGTGTACCACCTCGCCCCCCAACGCGCCGGAGCCGGGCCCCAGCTCAACCAGGTGGTCGGCGGCGCGGATGGTGGCCTCGTCGTGCTCCACCACGAGTACGGTGTTGCCCCGGGATTGCAGGCTGCGCAGGGTGCTGAGCAACCGCTCGTTGTCCTTGGGGTGCAGGCCGATGCTGGGTTCGTCCAGCACGTAGGTCACGCCCACCAGTCCGGAGCCGAGCTGCCCGGCCAGGCGGATGCGCTGGGCCTCGCCGCCGGAGAGCGTGCCCATGGTTCGCGCCAGGTTGATGTAGTCCAGCCCGACGTTGGCCAGAAAGCCCAGCCTGTGGTTCAGCTCCTTGAGCAGGGGTTCGGCGATCTTGGTCTTCTGGCCGTTGAACTCCAGCTTGTTGATCCACTCCACGGTGCGGCCGATGGACAGGGAGCAGAACTCGTAGATGTTCAGGCCGTTGATCTTCACAGCCAGGGACTCGGGGCGCAGCCGCGCGCCGTCACAGGCAGGGCAGGGGCGGCTCTGGCGGAAGCGGGAGAGCTCGTCGCGCCAGATGGGGCCGTACTCCATGCCGGATTCCAGCAGGTTCACCACGCCGGGCCAGCCCGAGTCGCCCTTGCCGAAGAAGAGCTCGGCCCAGGCCTGGTCCGAGATTTCCTTCAGCGGGGTGTTCAGGTCAAAGCCATGGTTCCTGCCCAACGCCTCCAGGTCCGGAGCGTGCTTTGCCAGCACACGGGGGCGTTTCCAGGGGATCACGCCTCCCTGGTTCAAGGACAGCCCCTTGTTGGGGGCGAGGAGGTTGGGTTCGAAATATTCCACACTGCCGATGCCGGAACACACCGGGCAGGCGCCCTGGGGGCTGTTGAAGGAGAACAGCTGCGGGCTCGGGGAGGGGAGGCTGATACGGCAGGTGGGGCACACGGACTCGGTGCTCAGGGCGCGTTCCTCGGTGTTTTCACCCAGGGTCACCAGGATCAGCCGCCCCTGGCCGTATTGCAGGGCCAGCTCCACGGAATCGGCCAGGCGCTTACGGATGTCCGCCTTCATCACCAGCCTGTCCACCACCAGGTCAACGCAGTGCTTCTTGTTCTTCTCCAAGTCAGGCAGCGGCTCCAGGGTGGTAACCTCGCCGTCCACCCGCACGCGGGCAAACCCTTGGGCCTTGAGTTTTTTCAAACGGTCCTGCTGCGTGCCCTTCTGATGCTCCACCAGGGGCGCCATGAGCATGAACTTGGTGCCCTCGGGCAAGGCAAGGATTCCGTCGATGATCTCGTCCGAGGTCTGGGCCTGAATGGGCTTGTCGCACTGGGGGCAATACACCTGCCCCAAACGGGCGTAGAACACGCGCAAAAAGTCGTAGATCTCGGTCACCGTTCCCACTGTGGAGCGCGGGTTCCTGGAACCGGACTGCTGCTCCAGGGAGATGGCCGGTGACAACCCCTCGATCTTGTCCACCAGGGGCTTGTCCATCTGGGGGAGGAACTGCCGGGCATAGGCGGACAGTGACTCCACATAGCGCCGTTGCCCCTCCGCGTAGATCAGGTCGAATGCCAGGGTGGACTTGCCCGAGCCTGACGGGCCGCAGATGACCACCAACTGCTCGCGGGGGATGTCCAGGGTGAGGTTCTTGAGATTGTGCTGCCGTGCGCCCTCTATGTGAATGCTGCTCATCATGTCTCCAGCGGGAAGAAAAGGATCAGGAGGTGCGAGGGGGAAACCCTTTGCGTAAAGGGTTCTCCCCCTCGCGCTCCCCCTTCCTAAACCTTATTGGTTGAAAATATTATATAAAATTTTGGCAAGGAGTTCGGGGGGAGAACCTTTTCAAAGAGCGGCAGCCGTTTGGCGCGGTCGTTTAGCGCCTTTCGGATGGCGACAGCAGCGATAAGGTTTCCCCACGGTGAGCCTTACAAAAATATTTCCTACAAACAATATCTTCAAATAATCATGGAGAGCAGAACGACAAGTACAAGGGCGGGTAAAAGATTGGCGATGCGGATGGCCTTTATATCCAGCAGGTTGATGCCGATGCCCAGGATGAGAATGCCCCCTGTGGCCGTGAGCTGGGCGATGATGGGCTCTGTGAAGATGCTTTGCAGGGATGCCGCGAAGAACGTCAGGGCCAGTTGGTAGATCAACAGGGGGATCACGGAGCAGACCACGCCAAAACCGTAGGTGGCGGCCAACGCGATGGCCGCGAAGCCGTCGAGCATGGATTTGGTGTACAACAGGGTGGGGTCCTGGCGCAGTCCCTCGTCAAAGCTGCCGAGTATGGTCATGGGCCCGACGCAGAAGATCAGGAAGGCCATGATCATGCCGTCCGTAAACATGGCGTTGTCGGATTTGAGCTTGTTCTTCAGCCAGGTGGCGCCTTTTTGGAACTGATCTTCCAGCTTGGCCAGTTCGCCGATGATGCCGCCGAACACCACGCTGAAGATCATGGGCAGGGGCGACTGCACCTTCAGGGCCATGGACATGCCGATGACCAGGGTGCAGAGCCCCAGGCCCTGGAACACTATGGTCCGGCAGTTTTCGGGCATCTTGCCGCGAAGGAGAATGCCCACTGTGCCCCCTACGAGGACGGTGCCAACGTTTGCCAAAGTACCCACTGGAATCATGCGGCAACCTACTTGCTGATTGGTGATCGAACAGGATCGCGGGGCGATCGCCCCACGCCGCCGCCAACATCCGTGTGACGGCGTGAGATGGGTTGTGCACGGAAACAGGGGGAATGGCAACCTGGGGATGGGTGGAGCGGTGCGGCAGGAAATTGTCCGCGGTTGGAATGCATGGCAATAGATTTGAAACATGCTCATGAAAACGCGAGGGAGAAAAGAATATGCCGGATATCGAACGCTCTGAACAGACACAGGAAACCATGGCTCTTCTGAAAATTCTTGAATTGGGCAACAAGCAAATTCAGGAAGGAGATGTTTATCCCACTTCGGAGGTGTTTGCCAGATTGCGAGAGGCAGGGCGAGCCAAGGTCTTGAGGAAGGAACGCTTTTAGAGCGCCGCATATTAGGGGCGTGAACGTATTTCTCAAGCCGCCCTTGAGAGATGGGGGTAATCAGTCTGACTGTTCCCTGGCCGTCACCGTTCCCACGCACTCCCAGAATCCGTAGCGATTAATGGTCCATTGTCTGGTCTTTTGAGCGTCGGAACCCGGCACCCAGGAAGGCACTCCCTCGCTGAGAGCATGTATGTTCCAGCCCATGGCCATGTCCTTTGCCCCTGTTCTTTCTTGTTCAATGCCCTGGGCAAGTATTTTTTCGTGTCCCAGAATGTGGTTTGCCAGTAGCACCGGGTTGTTTTCAAGACTCTTCAATGTGGCGTCAAATACATAGTTATCCGTTAGTTCGCGGCGCTCCACCCGGCGCACCTTGCCCATGCCGTAACGCGTGTCTCCGCCCAGAAAAAGGGTTTCGCAGCATTCAAAATAACGGTTGTAAGCGTTCCCACTACGAAAGACATAGCCCACAAGGTATACGGGCCTGAGCGTGGCGCTCCCAGCTTCGCGCCACCACTGGCTCATGTACTCGGTCTCCCACAATTCGCCGTCCGCCGCGCTGTCGGTTAGCGGTGTTATGGACACGCCGGGGCGCGTGTCCACAATGTGTTGCCTGAATGTGCGGTCCGGCTCCGGCCCCTTGGAACAGTTCCGTTTCCAACACAAGCCTTTGCCTTCCTCAAAACGCGGCAACCATGGATGGTAATCCCCATCTATTTCCTCTGCCGGATAGAAATACGTGAACCGGCAATTGAAACCGAGTTCGTGGCCAATTTTGCCGTAGTCGGGGGTGGATTTCGCCTGAAGGGCTTTTTCCCGGGCGAGAAAAGCGGCCAGGGCGCCGTGCATGGCCCGCGCCGGCACATAGAGGCGGCAGCGGTTCAACGAGCCCGCCGGAAGCGCCCCTATGTAGAGAGGGCTTTCCAACCGCCAGACCCAACGTTCAACGCGCCAGCTCATTTTTCCGCCTTCCCTTTGAGAGTTTTGGCGTGATACCGGGCGTATGTCAGAGCGCGCCGTAAAAGATTCTGGGCAAGCAACAGGTTGTCAAGATTGTTGGCAAGCTTTTCATAGTTTTTCGGGTTCAGGATGTTCCCCCCTTCATTCAAATCGAGAAGGGGGATTTTTTGCGGGGTTGTTGTAAGAAATTCTTGTAAAATCGATATACTATCGCGTTGTTTCGGTTTCAGGTAGAGGAAAAGAGCGTACACGCCCTGCTCTTCCAGCACGGCGAGGGGCGCGCTGAACTGGTCTTTGGTGGAATCAGTTTCCTGGTCTTGTGTTTTTGAAGCTTGATCGGCCAGTTGTTTGCCAACTTTTGCGCAGGCCAGGTCCAGGTTTTCAAAGTTCTGGGCGCTCATCAGGACTCCTCCCGAGCCGGAGCGTTCGCACCGGTGGGTGCGGCACTGTTTTCAAGAATTTTCATCCGCCCCATGCCGCGGCTGCCCATGCCGCCAATGCCGAGATGTTCAAGATAGTTAAAGCCAGGGAAAAGGGTTGCATAGACCTTATCTACCTCATCTAGATTTTCGAAGGCGGTAATGTCTTTGCCATTGATCTTGTACAGGTCTGGATTCTTGCAGGTGACGTTTCCGGCGAGCACAGTTGCCCGGGGCAGGGCCTCGTAGGTGAAGAGAGCGCCCTCCTCCGCCGCTCCAGTTGCCGGGTCTATGGCTACGGAGGTGCGTACCTCCAGATTGTTGTTCACTATGTGGGTGAAGAGCTTGTCCGAGACAAGGGCCAGATGGTCAGTGATATAGTTATCAATGTTAAATTTGTGGAGTTCGTTTGTTATGCTGTTCCAATGTTGCCACTCTTTTTCGCAGTTCAGATACAGCCAGCCGAGATTCAAAGGGCCAGCAGCCTGCTTTTCCGGACGGTAGATGACTTCCTGGTTCTGCACGTCCTTTACTGAGTCAAATTCAGGAATTCCGCTCTGCCGCAGGGCCAGGGGACTGGTGACCCAAACCGGGCCTTGTTGTGTGGCCACCGGAAAGAACAGCACGTGCAGGTCGCTGAAGGCCGCCAATCCGGCGAAACCGCCCTGGCTGTCCTTGCCCTTGGCAAAGCCGAACACGGTGCAGACCTTGCAACCGGGATCGCCGCAATGGCCGCTGGAGCCATTCTTAGAAGGCTGTCCCTGACCCGCGCATGTGTCATATTTACCCTTGTCCATGGCCACATAGGCCCGGAGCACGCCGGCCAGGCTGGAGCCCGGAATTTTGGGCACGCGGGTCACGGGGTCGCGGATGATGGTGTTGTCCACATGGCCCAGGCGGCTGCCCCCGGCGCCCACGTGGATGGGATCCAGAGCCAGGGCGAGAATGTGGTGCGGCGTGTATTGAGCTGACATTATTTGGCTCCTCCGGACACTTTTTGTTGCAGCACTTTGATGTTCCACTCCATGCACCAGTCCAGCAATCCCTGCCCGGTAGCCTCCACAAGATTGTCCAAGGTCTCGTCCCGCACACGCAAAATGTTGCGGAAGGTGGAGCGGCAGAATTCCTCCCAGGCGTCCTCTCCGCCGCCCGGCAGGTTGCAGTCCGCGTCTTCCCAGGCGGCGCGGCGCTCGGCGATTTGGGCATACGCGTTCCGCAGGGCCGTCTGGCTGGGCGCGTTGCGCTCCAGCAGTTCCCACAGCTTGCGCATCTCCTGCCAACGTGTGAGGTCGTGGCAGTGCACGGGGTCGAACCGCTTGGCCGTGCTGTCCATGAACAGCGTGGCCACGCGGGCGGGATGCACCGTGACCCGGTCATTCACAGCAAGCTCCGTGACATGGCGGTACAGGGTCTTGTCGGGGTGCTTAAAGTCAAAGGAGCAAGAGGAAGTCGAGTTCTTCATGGCAAAATAGGGGTAAAACATGTCCTCGCGCCCGTTCGGCAATGTGGTCTTCATGGTCATGGACACAGGGGCGCGTTCGTCTGGCGGCCTGAATTCAAGTGTGCAAGTGCTGTTTTCGTTCTTGGTGTTGGCGACAGTCCACTCTTCACCCTGATTTGCATCCGAGGTGTGGTTCAATTGGGTCTCCATGTTTCGGACGCCCTCCACCACGGCCTGGAAAGGTGTTTTCCGGGGAAAGGCCAGCACCCCCACCCGAAGGGGCAAGCGGTCCCAGACCCGGGAAAACTGTTTGGTCCAGGCCGCCACGGCCTTGTCCACGCACTCCGAGGCAGAGGAAAGGGGAACCAGGACCCGGAACCGCAAGGGGGAGAGTTCCAGGGGAATTACGGGGTAATAGCAGCCAAGATGATCGAGCCGCTTTTCAACCGAAACTATTGTTAACGGAGCGACTTCCCTGTTGTTGTCATCTTTCAGGGGTATTGTTTCATTGATGAGGTCTTGTTCCGACTTCCCTGAATCCAATATCCTGGCCATGTTGAAAATGCTGAGAAACCCTTTGTCCTCGGTTCTGTACAACAGATCGATGGGCTTGCCCTTGTAACGTCCGTTGTAGGGTTCGAGGTCTTTCCATTCGGCGGATATTGATTTTGGCTTCAAAAGAACGCGCTGGGTACGCCCTTGGGAGGTCGTTGCGTCCATTTGGCGGAAACATGCCAGCAATTCCTGAAAAAATTCCAGAGACTGGCGTTGAAAGCGGTAGATACGCCCCGGTGAGGCCAACTTGCGGAAAAGTTGATGGGTGAGCCAGGAGGCGCGTGCTTCGTTGTCCAGTTTGTCCCAACCTGGTGCGTTGGCGCGGTCCTCCACTACCAGTCTATAAAATTTTTCCCAGGGGACATCATTATCATTCTCGTCTTTGAGTCCCGGAGCTATTTTTTTTCGAATTTTGCTTTTTGCTTGGCCCGCCTGATTCCCTTTGCCAAGTGCATTTTGCACCAATTGGACCAAGCCGTAATAATCCTGCGGTAGTTGCTGCTTTTTAGTAGTGTTCTTAGCTCCCCATTCATGTATGCTCTGCGCCCGCAACGAATCCAGCCTGCTTCCATCCAGCCAGGGTTCAAGGTCCAGACTCATGGTGATGAGGGCCACGCGGTCGTTCTCGTCCGCCACTTCGCTGATCCAGATGGTGTCGTTGACCCCGGAGTCTTCCTCCAGCCAGGAGTTCCGGCGGTGGGCTCGTCGTTTCTGGCACGCTTTGCACGGTCGCTGTTTGTCATTCGGGTCGTTGTTGCGGCGTGCCTGGCACACAGGGCAAACGTGTCCATTTTCCGGGTTTTGCAAAGGAATGTTCCAGGCCCGGTGCAAGGGAACGGCCATTGTTTTACGAGCGGCTTGAATTTCCCTGGTCATGCTGATGAGTGAGCGGGAGGATTTTTCGCTTATGGCGCAATAGGGCGGTGTCTCGAACCCGGCTTTTGTGGCGAAGCAGTCGATTCTTTGAGTGAACCAATTTTGCCATTGCTCGAAATTTAGCTTGGGATTCGAATCGTCACGCTCCCCAGGGAAGGTGAACACACAGACCGAAGCGTCTTGATAGAGCAGGGAGCCCATGGGCACCTCGATTTCCACGAGCCTGCGCACCTTGGTGAAAAAATCGTCCCGCTCCTGCGCCGCCCCTGTCCAGTCACCGATCCGCACGGCCCTGTCCTCGTATAGATCCATGCCCATACCCACGGTGAGCAGGCGCCACCTGGTTTGCTGCTTGATGCCAATGTTATCCCAGGGAAAGGCTTTGCCTTCCAGGACCGCACCCGCAACGGCGCTTTTGAAAAGGGCTGCCGCCACATAGGACTGGTCGAACAGGGTGACGTCGTTGTTGGGCAGGCGGGTTTCGGCCAGGGTGCTGGTAAAGGCCGTGCGCAGCCAGCCGTTTTCACCCACCGCGCCTTCCCGCCATTTCCACCAGCCGTCCAGGTCGTTAGGGGTGTGGGGTTTGTTCGGAACGCCCAGGTTTTGCAGTTTATGCAGCAACTTGGTGATCTCTTGTAACAAATCGCACCAACCATGAGGAGTCAGTATTTGAGGCGGATCAAGGAGTAAATTGCGCACAGGATGGCCAAAGGCCGAGGACAACCACATGTGGCAGCAACACTGGTTCAAGTATTTTATGGTTGCTTCCGGGTAACTCTGTTTTTCAATGCCCGAGGCCATGCCGTGCCCGGCCTGGAGCAGGCCGAGGAGGCCTTTGTCGCTGCCCGTATGTTTCCTGATAAAGTCTGTGAGTTCATCTGGCCAGGCATTGTTTTCGAGCGGGAAACGGTTTTGAACCCACTGAAGAAGATTGCTCCAAGGAAAGATAGGATTTCCCTCTTCATCCCACTTGTCATAGTCATAGTTAGTCGGTTGTACACCATGCTTTTTCAGAAAATCGACCTTGGCTTTCCCCGCCATATGCAGCCAGCCGATGGCCTCAAGTGCCAGCAGGAGGGCGCGCATCTCATGCATCAGGGCGACGTCCTGTTCGATGCTCATGGCGCGCCTCCATTCCTGGGAGCATTGAGTTTTTTCAAAGCATCTGTGAATTTACTATAAGAAAAGTTTTTTGTTTCGGGTGCTGAGCTGCGCCCCTTGTTGGTATCAAGCAGTTTTTTGTATTCTGCCCCATTGTTATTATACCAACGACAAAAGTTTTCATATTGGCCCTTGTGGCAAGGCTTTTCGTCATCGCTGAGCTTTCTGAATTTACTTTTCGTCAAGAGATTTCCATCGCCATCAAGCAGGGGACTTCTTGGACTGCCTGTTTCATCCATCAATTTCAGGAATTCTTCACTGGGGGGAGTACAGGTTTTGGGTGCTCCGCCAACTAGTTTATCCAACCAACTACCTTCTTGAGTCCATACCATTGATTTTTCGGCGTCCACGCTTGCCGCGCCCCATCCGGCTGTGCGCTTGGCCGAAAAGCCGTATACAGTGAGAAGGGCATTGACGGCGTTGGCCAGGTTTCCCAGAGCCTGGATTTCCTCCTTTTGATCTTCTCTCCCGAAAGGGGCGTGGAGCAGACTCAAGGTGCCCGTGGTCCCGGGCGACACCACCTCGTAAATAATGGGGTTTGTGCCGGCGCGGGTTGCGCGTTTGTGCGGATTAATGACCTGGAAGCCGATTTTTTTGAACCATGTGGGATGGAAGACCAGGGTCCCGGCTTCGGGTTTTTTATCCCTCCCTTGCTCTTGCTCCTGTTTCCGCTTTTGCTCCTTTCCTTTTTCCTTGCCGAACAAGAGATTGATCCAGTCAGGTTCGTTCCAGTTTTCCATGGTATTGTTTTCTTTCAGGTAATCGTGGAATTTTTCCTCTTGCATGCGGCAGGCCCAGCGCAGCAAGCCCTTCCAGGAGGACGCGGACATGAAGGGAACACCAAAGACTCTGTCCTTGCGTACCGGGTTGTCTAGCACGTGAAATGGTCTGTCGTCCTTGGAATACCAGGGCGTTTGCAGGGTGAAAACGACTTCGACGCCGATCCACCGAGGGTTGGGCAAGGAAGTAAAATCCGGCTCGATACCAAGATCCCGTTGAAGCTGAAGAACAGAATCGGATAGTTGGCTTATATAATGTTCGCGAGCCTTGATTTTGGGATCGCGTTTGGGATCCAAAGAAATATTGTCCTGGCAGGACCAGACGGTACACGCATCCACAAAGCCGGGAGCAAGTCCGCCTTCATTCATCCGCTGTAGCCTGCTCGTGTTTTCGGCCAGATAGGCGTAATAATCAAAACTCATGAATGGCCGTCCTTTTCAGTGAAAAGTCTATCCTTGATTGTTTCCCCCTCGATGAAATTCCACCCATCCTGTTGCCAAACTTGCGACAAACGTTGCTTCATGGCGTCGAAATCGATCAGCTTAGGATTTACAAAACCAAATGTTCTTGGAGGATTTCTGAAACTGAATACTTTCTTGCTTATTTGCTGTGAACCGGCCAGCCATGAATCATTATTTGTAGATGCTTTCTTGGGCTCAGGTCGTCCTAATATTCTATTGAAAGAGCTTTCATTCCAATTCTTACGGCAGAGGTACCTGCCGTTGACGTACCAGAAGTTTTCAAGGGAGGCCCATTCGAAATCCTCTTTTTGTTCTTTTCCGTTGCTCTTTGTGATTATACAATGTTGCACTT
Source organism: Desulfovibrionaceae bacterium (assembly GCA_963674665.2). Lineage (GTDB taxonomy): Bacteria > Desulfobacterota > Desulfovibrionia > Desulfovibrionales > Desulfovibrionaceae. Next base: position 1,393,500 of record CAXXPL010000009.1, read on the forward strand.
TTTTCCATTTCTCCGGGGTGCAATAGATTTTAATTTGCGCAAGATGAATACGTTTAATGAATAGTAATTGATTGTTTTTCAGTTGTGCAATGCCATAATCTCTGTGATGCTTTTTGCTTTTACAATTATCTTCATCCGAAGGCTTGAACACAGTTTTTCCCCCGATAGCCCCATACTCCGATATCAAGCGCAAGGTTGCTTCCAGCAGTGCCCATTCCTCCTCTTTGATAGGGCGAAGAGGAATGAAACGAAGTTTGAAGGTCATACCCTCGATGATTTGTTTCTGTATAACGTTGTCATTCTCATCACAGACCTGAAACCTGAACTTCCTTGCCCAGCCAGTGCAACCAAAGAGTTCGCACACAACACAATGATCCTTCTCCTGGCATTTCGTATTGTTGGGGTCGCAGGCAGCGCCTTCCAAGCCACGCACAAGGACCTCGAACCACCAGCGGATGGAGCCCAGCAGGCCCGAGGTGACTAGATCGCTTTCTTTTCGATTCGCGTTACCGGTCCAGATGTCTGTTTTCGCTTTGAATTCGAAGTCCTGAATTTCGGTTGAGGTGGCCATGGCCCCTCCTTGGGAGATGATGCGGCCCGGGCATTGAGTGGGGATAAGCCATTGGCATACCCAAATTGCGGATTTCACAGGTTTTGTGAAATCTTGAAACGGTAGAAGCTTGTACCGCTTTGCTAATAAAAAGTTGACATTATGAGTAGCATATGACGTATGAAAAGAAATATCAATAGATGATGGCGCGATCTGGTTATTGAGTAGCCCGCACCTCGATGCAGTTGGAAGGGTGTGAAAGGGGGCGGCGATATTTCCGACTATTACCAGGAGCGCAAAACAATTAACGCCGCGCTCCGGCGGCTCCGCCGCTGGCCCCGCCTTCAGCGAGTCCGTCCTTATGCCTTTGAGCTACAAAATGTTAAACATTTTGTGCTCAGTAATATGTCACGGATGGATCACGAGCATAGGAATTGAAAAAAACAGGCACGTGGTCAATTAGCACGGTGTTGCTATGATTGTAGCACCAGCCGCGCGAGATTCACCCAGTAGCTCACACCGATGGGCAACACCGCGTCATTGAAGTCGTAGTCCGGGGAATGCAGGTTGGCCGAGTCGCCGTTGCCGATGAGCATGACCGCCCCGGGCACCTGCTCCAGCATGAAGGAGAAGTCCTCGCTCCACATCATGGGTTTTTCCAGCATCGTGACATTCTCCCGGTCAGTGGCCGAGGCGGCGGCCTCCATGGCGAGATTCACGGCCTCCGGGTGGTTCATGGTGACGGGATATCCGAGGTCCCAGTCGAACTCGGCGGTACCGCCGAAGCTCCTGGCCATGGTCGTGGCCAGATCTGTGACGCGGCTGATGACCAGGTCGCGGTCCTCGGGCCTGGTGGTTCTGAGGCTGAGCTTCAGGATGGCCTTGTCCGGCACGATGTTGCACACCGTACCGGCGTGGAACGCCCCCACAGTGACCACGGCCGAGTTCTGGGGATCCACGTTGCGCGACACCACGGTCTGCAGGGCGGTGACAATGTGCGCGCCGATGACGATGGGATCCACAGCCGTCTCCGGCCTGGCACCGTGCCCCCCTTTGCCGTGCACGATAATGGTGGGGGGGTCCACGGACGCGGCGATGGCGCCCCGACATGTGGCGAAACGTCCCACTGGCATGCCGGGCAGGTTGTGCATGGAGAAGATCATGTCGCAGGGGAAGCGCTGAAACAGGCCGTCCTCGAGCATGAGTTTGGCGCCGCCGATGTTTTCCTCCGCAGGTTGAAAGATAAAGCGCACGGTGCCGGAGAAGCTTGGATCATAGGCAAGGGTGTGGGCCGCGCCCAGGAGCATGGCCATGTGCCCGTCATGGCCGCAGGCGTGCATGCGTCCCTCGTTTTTGCTGCCATGCTTCCTGTCCGCAATCTCCATAAGGGGCAGGGCATCCAGCTCAGCCCTCAGACCAATGGCCCGATTGCCGCCGCCCCTGGCCAGGGTGGCCACGAGGCCTGTTTTGCCGATGCCGCGCACCACCTCCAGGCCCCAGGCTCGGAGCAGGGCGGCCACATAATCACCGGTTTCTTTTTCTTGCAGGCCCAGCTCAGGTTTCGCGTGGAGGTGTCGCCGTATGGAGATCAGGTCAGGGGAAGCGGGAGTAGTCATGGGAAATGGATCCTGGGGTTTGAAGGGAAGGGGAGTTCAGCCGCGAAACCAGCGCAGGGACATGCAGGACAGCCCGGCGTCGATCTTCTGGATTTCCGTTGTCTTGACGGACAGGAGCGCATAACCGGCCTTGTCCAGCATTTCGAGGGTGCGGAGGTGGTTGGCGCTGGCCAGGACGTGGTCGTTGATGCGCAACGCGTTGGCAGCAGGCTCTTCGCCATCCGGGACGATGAGGGTGCGAAACCCGTTGAAGACGCCTGATTGGTCCAGCCGCCTGGTGCAGAGGATGGTTTCCTGGTCCAGCAGGGAGCAGTCGCTCTTGAAGTGCAGGGTGTCCGCGGGCGTTTGGGCCGGTCTGCCCTTGAGCCCGAGTTTGCCCAGGCATTGGATCAGGGCCTCGGCCCCGGCCTTGTTGGTGCGCTTGGACAGGCCGATGAACACGGTACCCGGTGTCACCAGCACGTCCCCACCTTCCACTGATCCGGGATCCGGTAACTCCAGCACCTGCTCGAAGTGTTCGTGAAGCGCGGGTAATATCGCTTGCGCCTCGCCCCGTCTGGTAGGAGCACCGGGGCGGAGCAGAATCGCCCCCTGCCTGAACACCAGGGCAGGGTCCTCCACAAAGATGGAATCAGGGTATTTCTCCAACCGGGGCAGTACGGTCACTTTCATACCCAAGGATTCCAGCACCCGCACATAGGCCCGGTGTTCGGCAACAACGCCCTGGTAGTCCGGATCGCCAATGTTCCGGCCGCGCAGGCCATGGACCACAGAGCTGGATGGCGTGCGCACGATGGCGGCGTTGAAGGTGTGACAGGGCGAGGTGTGAACCATTTGCTTTCCTTGGAAATGGTATCGACAGATTCATTCCGTTACGAGTCATAGTACAAATGGGATGCTGGGGGCAATGCCCGGACCCAGGAAGTGAAGTTGACGGATATATGAGGTCGGGAGCATTCTGAAATCGTGCTCATGATAAAAAACTGTGTCAAATAATTAATTTTAAACAACACATTATGGTCATGCGTAGAGCAGGCCTGTCCATTTAATCAACATAGCACAACAGTGGAGTGTAGCAAAATAATCCATGTTTCATTTTGAGAAAAAGCCGGGATATTCCCCTAGTCCAGGTAACTCCACTTTTGGTCCGGAATATGTGTATCATTCTGATACGTCTCGAATCATACGCATCGCGGCCTCAATCTTCTGTTACTTAAACATACAAATATGTATCAAAATAATAGAATTTGTAAGTCCGGTGATTTGGAAGTTGTTTGTTCTGTGCTGTCCCCACTTGCCATCTCCAGTTATTTCCCAAATACAATTTCTGGATTGAAAAATATCTTGGCATGTGTCTTGCTGTCGTGAAATGCAGTAATTTGTGGGACATTGCGGGTGAGGTGCACTATTTCTGAGGGAGAGAGTATGGTTGATAAGTTTTTTACCTATTCGTTGGGAGCGCTCATCACCATCGTTGCGGGGATGGAGTTTGTCCAGGTGATAATGCGGTATATACTGCAAACGCCTATCATGGGTTTGGAAGAGTTGTTGATCTACCCGACACTGTGGCTTTATTTCCTCGGTAGTGTGAACGCTTCACGGGAAGATACACAAATCAAGGCCAATGTTCTTGATGTTTTTTGCAAGACGGAGAGGTCCAAAAAGGTCATATCCTTTATTGCCAATCTATTGAGCATTGTTGTTTCAGCTTGGCTCACATGGTGGGCTTGGCGTTACTTCGCATATTCCCTCCGTGTCTGGAAAGAGAGCCCCACCCTCTATATTCCCATGTTCTACGCGGAAAGTGCTGTGTTTGTCGGGCTGGCACTGATGACGCTCTATGTCTTTTATCATCTTTACAGGAATTTCGTCATCCTGTTCATTTCCCACCGTCAACAATAGGGGCCTCCAACATGGTCGAAATATCCTTGCTGTCGATGGCAATTCTCGTGGTATTACTGAGCTTTGGTGTCCCCCTACCATTCTGTTTTGGCGGAGCCCTGATGTTCATGACCCTAGCGGGTGGGGCCACAATGAAAGGAACCATGCTTTGGGGGTTCAGTCAGCTTGCCAACCCTGTTTTGTTGTGCATCCCCTTGTTCGTATTTGCGGGTGCCATAATGAGTGAAAGCGGCATTGCCAAAAGTTTGCTGGATTTCGTGAATTTTTTTGTGGGACGTATTCGCGGCGGGCTGGGTGTGGTGGCTTCCGTGAGTTGCGCCATTATCGGCGCCATCTCGGGTAGCGGTTTGACAGGCGTTGCGGCCACTGGCCCTCTTTTAATCCCGGAGATGGCGGAGAAGGGATATCCCAGGGGTTACGCCACCGCACTGGTGGCCAACTCGTCGATCCTGGGATTGCTCATCCCCCCCAGTGTTACCATGATCATTTACGGATGGGTCACGGACACATCCATTCTCGCATGCTTTTTGGCCACAGTGGGGCCCGGCGTGCTCATCACCATAATGTTCTCCATCGTGAACATTATCATGTCCAGAAAATTTCCCCTGGTGTTGGACGCTCCCATGAGCCGGTCGGAGAAGATCAAGGAGGGCATGACCCGCACCTCGCATGCGTTGCCCGCGCTGATCATGCCCTTGATTATCCTTGGCGGTATATACGGGGGCATAATGACTCCCACTGAAGCGGCGGCTGTTGCGGTGGTCTACGCCATCCCGGTGGGCTTTCTCATATACAAGGGACTTTCCTGGAATTCGTTCATGCAGGCCGCGAAAAACTCTGCCACCTCCGTTGGCGCCATCATGATCATGATCATCTTCAGCCTGATGCTGAGCCAGATTTTCGTGATGGAAGACGTTCCGCAGGCTCTTGTGGAAGGGATCTTCGACATCACCACCAACAAGGTGTTGCTTCTGATCCTGGTGAACTTCCTGCTGTTTTTCATCGGAATGATCGTGAACGACGTTACGTCCATTATTCTCACCGCGCCCTTGCTGCTGCCGCTCATGCAGGCCATTGGCGTGAGCCCGATTCAGTTCGCGGCCATCATGGGCGTGAACACCGCCATGGGAGGCGTAACCCCCCCGTATGCCAGCATCCTGTACCTGGGAGTGCGAATCGGGGAGGTTGAGTTCATGGAGGTGATAAAGCCCGCTATGATATTGATTTTGTTCGGTTACGTGCCTGTGGTTTTCCTGACCTCGTTCTGGCCCGATCTCTCGCTGTTTCTGCCCAGTCTGATGGGTTACTAACGATAACATCTGGAAGGAGAAAACAATGAAAAAGGTGTGCATACTGGCGCTTGTGGCCATGCTTTCCGTAATGCTGGCGGGAAACGCGATGGCGATGCAGTGGAAGGTTTCACATGTTCGCCCTCAAGGTACGGCAATCGACAAGGACCTGAACCAGTTTGCGGAAGAGATGGACAAGGCCACGGGTGGCAAGATCAAGGTCAAGGTCTATCCGGCCAATGCTCTTGGCGATTATACCGTGGTGCAGGAGCGTGTGGGCGTGGGCGCCATCGACATGGCTTGCCAGCCGGTGGCCACAGCCGTGGATAAGCGCTTCAACATCCTGTATTTCCCCTACCTGGTAAAGGACTGGGAGCAGGCCAAAAAGAATTTCGGCGCCGGGGCGCCCCTGCGCAATACCGTGGCGGGGCTCTACGCCAAGCAGGGGATTCGCGTTCTCGCGGCTTGGCCCGTGTATTTCGGGGGCGTTTCCCTTGTCAAAAAGCCGGAAGCTCCTGGCGATCCCACGGTTTCCAAGGGAATGAAGTTGCGCGTTCCTCCCATCAAGACCTTTCAGTTGCTGGCCAACAGCATAGGCTACATGGCCACCCCCCTGCCTTTCTCCGAGGCCTTCACCGCCGTACAAACCGGCGTGGTGGATGGTGTCATCGGATCCGGTGCCGAAGGCTATTATGCCTCTTTCAGGGATGTCACCAAGTACTACGTCCCCATCAACACGCATTTCGAGGTTTGGTACCTGATCGCCAACGAAGAGGTTATCTCCGATCTGGATGCCGAGACCCTGAAAGAGGTCGAAAAGGTTGCCCAGGATTTCGAGAACCGCCGCTGGGAAACAGTGCAGGCTGATCAGGCCCGCAATGAAAAACGTCTGGAGGAAGCTGGCGCAGAGATCATTCAAGTGACTCCGGAGCAGCTTTCCAAGACCGCCGAAATCGTTAAGGAAAAAGTTTGGCCCGAGATCATCTCCGACGTTGGCCAGGAATGGGGGCAGAAGGTTTTGGACAACATCATCCAGTAATTCTCAGGCTTTTTTTGGGCTTATTCCCCGGCGGATTCATCCGCCGGGGTTTTGCCGTTTCCATTTGGCGCAGAAAATTTTTTTCCTTCTGGATTGTTATTGAGGCTTGGCGCGGGGAGGACTCTCATCGGGGGTCCTCCCCGCGCCTTCTGGCAATGAAGGGTCTGCTCGGGACTACGTTGCAACAGGGCGTCTTGGCATCATCTCTTACCATTTGAAGTACAAGAAAACCCGGGCATGAAGGGTGTTTCATGCCCGGGTCGTTTATGGCCGATTATGTAAAAGAAAGCGTCTATGCGCCTAAAGCACGTCTTCCACAGGGGTGTGCTCCAGGCCAAAAGCCTCGGCCACACCTTTATAGGTAACCTTGCCGTTGATCACATTGGCTCCGCGCCGGATCTCCATACTTTCCGTCATGGCCTGGCGCCAACCCTTGTTGGCGATGTTCACGGCATAGGGGAGGGTCGCGTTGGTCAGGGCAAGGGTGGATGTCTTGGCCACTGCGCCGGGCATGTTGGCCACGCAGTAGTGCACCACTCCGTCCACCACAAAAACGGGGTCGCCATGGGTGGTGGCGCGTGAGGTCTCGAAGCAGCCGCCCTGGTCGATGGCGACATCCACCACCACGGATCCTTTTTTCATGGACTTCAGCATATCCCGGGTGAGGAGTCTGGGGGTCTTGGCGCCAACCAGCAAAACCGCCCCCACCACCACATCGGCTCTGGTGACCAGTTCACGGATCACCGAGGGATTGGAAAAGAGGGGGGTGCAGTTGGCCGGCATGATGTCACTGAGATAGCGAAGCCGGTCCAGGTCGCGGTCCAGGAGGTAAACCTTGGCGCCCAGGCCGCAGGCCATCTTGGCCGCGTTCACGCCCACCACGCCCGCGCCGATGATCACCACTGTCCCGGGGTCCACGCCAGGAACGCCTCCGAGGAGCACGCCGTGCCCCCCTTGGGCCATTTCCAGAAACTTGGCGCCTTGCTGGATGGCCATACGCCCTGCCACTTCGCTCATTGGCGTGAGCAGAGGGAGCGCTCCATTGTCCTTCTGGATGGTTTCATACGCGATGTTCACGGATTCGCTTTGTATCAACGCCATGGTCAGTTCCTGGGCAGCGGCAAGGTGCAGGTAGGTGAACACGATCTGGTCTTTGCGAATCAAGTCGTATTCCGTTGGCATTGGCTCCTTGACGTGCATGACCATGTCGGCGCGGTCATAGATCTCCTTGGGGGTGGTCACGATCTGTGCGCCATGCTCCATGTAGCTCTGATCATCGAATCCGCTGCCCATGCCCGCGTTTTTCTCCACGAGCACTGTGTGGCCATTCTGGGCCATGACCTCAACACCCGCGGGGGTCATGCTTACCCGGTTTTCCTCGGACTTGATTTCCTTGAGTATGCCTACGATCATTTATGTGTCCCTTCTTGATGATTATTGTTCACCGGTGGCCAGATAGTGTTGGAACTGGTCAGGAGTCATGTCGGCTATTCCCAGGTTCTTCAGGGTTCGCCCTGTGGTGTAGAAATCCTCCTCCAAGACATACTGCCCCAGCTGAATGATCAGCCGCATCATGGGCATGTCCAGGCCCATCATGCCGCCCAACTCCACCATGGGGACCAGACCGGTGGGCAGATCCTCCAGCAGATAGCGCGTACGCAACTGCTTCTGGCCAACGATTTCGGCATAGGCCGGAGTCTTTTTCACGGCTTCGGAGAGCGTGGGCGCTTCCGCATTGTACGCCAGGCGATACCAGTCCCGGATGGAGGGCATTTCAATATTAAGAGTCTTGCACAACGCAAGCCGCTCCTTGTCCAGGCGTTCGACAAAGGAGCCAATAGAGGGAGTTATGCCTTCCCAGTAGTAGAGCCAATCGTGCCTTGACTCGATCAACGAGGTGTTCAGCAGGGTGGGCGCGGGGTGCATGATCGCGTTGGGATTGGACAGACTGGTGGACATGACGTTTTTGCCGGCAATAACCTGGGGAAAAGCCTCCTGGAACAGGCCGTGCACAACCTCGGTTGCCGAGGCGGGCAGGGCGGAGACCACCAAGTCCTCCTTGATCCCCTTGATGCTCACTGTCCCGGGCTTCACCGCGCGGCAGGCGTATATCAGGGAGTTGGTCTCGCCCAGGATCACGTTGGTGTCGCATCCGCATTCCCGCAGAACGTTTTTGAACTCGAGAGCGCCGCACGTGGCGCCTGGGTGGATAATGATGATTTGCCCCTCCTCGAGATGCGGTGCGCAGCTCATGGCGATGCTGCGGTGCGCCACCGCGGGCGCGACCACCATGACGGCATCGGCGCCTTCCAGGGCCTCGGCAATGTCCGTGGTCACCAACTCGGGTTCGCCGAATCCCTCCACGACACCTGTGACATGGATGCCGCCCTGCTTGTTGATGGTGTTCACGGTGTCTTCCATAATGTCATAGAGACGCACGGAATATCCCATGAGTGAAAGATGCCCGGCCAGAGATTGGCCTCCGTTGCCGCCTCCGAGGATGGTCCATTTCGTTTTTTTCGCCATAACGCGCTCCAATGATTGATAGTTATGAATATTGTGCGCGTCAGGTAGCAACTCATGTGCCAAATATACTGTTATGTTAACATATTTATATCATGGGAATAATTTTTGCATTAAACGAAACCGATGGAGTGGATTGCTTTGATAAGGTGTTTTAATGTGATACACGGTTTACGAAAAAGCGTCTTAATGCCCACGCCCCGGGCCATAAACAATCTATGTGTATCGTTTTGAAACATGTTGCAGCCTGAGACCCAGGAGAAAGCGGTGATGCTGGATAATGTCCTTGATCAACGGAGAATGCGCGTAGCGATTGAAGAGTCACACCGGAGGGCCATGGAATTCGGCATAAGCTCCAGCGAGCGGAATCCCAACCAGGTTGCGCTCACTCCCGCGCAACTGGTGGAGCGCCAGCGGGCCAACAGCGAATTTCTGGGTGCTGTGCGGCTGAAGATTACAGAGTTTTATGACCTGCTCTCGCCAAATGACTTCATGTTGGGTGTGGTGGACGCCGAGGGGTTTATCCTGCACATGGCCGGGAGTGACGATATCCTCGCCAAGTTCGCGGAACGGAACTGCACACCCGGGTACCGGTGGACCGAGCGCGACGTTGGCACCACGGCCATCAGTCTGTGCCTGAAGTTGAAGATCCCTTTGCAGATCAATGACAAGGAGCATTATTGCAGGCGCGCCCATGGTTTCACCAGTTCGGCCGCCCCTGTGTTCGGGCCGGATGATGGTCTGTTGGGGGTGCTTGTTGTCTCCGGAAGTTCTACGTTGGTCCATCCCCACACATTGTTCATGATCGCTTCGGCCGCCAAATCCATTGAAAAGGAGTTGCGGGTGCTACGTCAGAACAGGGAACTGGATCTGAACGTTGGCTTTCTGGACAATGTCATCGAGGCGGCCAGCACCGGGCTCCTGGTTCTGGACGCGGATATGCGAATCTGGCGGATCAACAAGAAGGGAAAGCGGATTTTCGGGGCAAGGGACCTGGAGGGGAAACCCGTCTCAGTGCTCGGCAACCTGGAGATAGATGTTGAATCTGTGCGCAATGCCCCGGATTCTTGGAACAACGTTGAGCGCACCTTGCGCATCGGGCGGCGCAACGTGCATTTGCTGGTTACGGCGCAGTTGGTGTTTTCCAGGGAAAACGATTTTCTGGGAATGGTGCTGGGTTTCGAGGAGCAGGAAACCATCAGGAAGTTGGCCGGAAATTTGGCCGGATCCCGCCCCTATTTTACGTTCGACAGCCTTATTGGATCTTCCCTTCCTTTTCGTAAGATATTGTCCCTGGCTCACAAGGCCTCGCGCAACGACTCCACAGTGCTGCTCCAGGGGGAGACAGGAACCGGAAAGGAGCTCTTTGCCCAGGCCATTCACAATGCCAGCAAGCGTCACAGGGGGCCCTTCGTGCCCATCAATTGCGGCGCAATCCCCCATGAATTGCTGGAGAGCGAGCTGTTCGGCTATGTGGATGGCGCATTCACCGGTGCCGCCAAAGGTGGGCGTCCGGGCAAGTTCGAATTCGCCAGTGGAGGCACGCTTCTTTTGGACGAGATCGGGGACATGCCGCATGACATGCAGGTGAAGCTTTTGCGCGTGCTGCAGACCGGCGAGGTGTTCAGGATCGGGTCACGCAAACCCATCCTGGTGGATACGCGGATCATCGCCTGTACGCATGTGAACCTGGCCAAGGCCGTGAGCGAGAAAAGATTTCGCCAGGACCTCTATTACAGGCTCAATGTCTTTCCTCTTGTCATCCCCCCCCTCAGGGAGCGGGGCAGGGAGGACATCCTGGCTTTGATCAGCCACTTTCTGCAGCGTAACAGCACCAACCCCCCAATACTCTCGCCCGAGGCGGTGAATGCCTGCGTGGACCATACCTGGCCCGGCAATGTGCGCGAACTTGAAAACACCATCCAGCGCGCCCTGCATCTTTGCGAAGGTGACAAGATAATGGAATCCTGTCTGGGGCTGCAGCAACAGCGCACGCCCAGCGTGGTGCGCCCCGGCACCCTGGAGGACATGGAGCGGGACATGATCGCCGCCACCCTGGACAGCACTGGCGCGAATATGGCGGAATCTGCACGTATCCTTGGTGTCTCTCGCGCCACCCTCTACCGAAAAGTGAAGCGTTTTGAGCTGGCATGAGAGCGTAGGGCGTTGAAGCTGTAATGAGAACGGCGTAAAGGGTAAATCTTTTCCCGGGAAAAATCTGTCTGATTTTATTCGCTTCGAGTAATGGTGCAAATCAGATTTGGGGGGCAATCTCCAGATCGTTGAGACGTGCCCGGAAATGCGAATTGCGGGAAGGGGCGAAGAACGGTTGTTGCGTCATCCTGGCCCGCTGTCCCGCAATGTGGTGTGTTACGGCAGGTAACAGTGATCCAGATCACTGCATTTTCTGTCTGAGAATTCCGGAGACTCTGTATGTCACGGCGGAGTCCTTCAGAGTTTTTTCGCACGTGTCAGGCAAAGAGCTCGGGGCGGTATTGATGTCCAGGACCTCCACGCAAAATTTGCCCTTGCCTTTGGACCAGATCGCGGCCCATCTGAATTTGTTCAAATCTTTGTTGCCTACCCCAAAAAGTTTATACTGCTGCAGGTTGTACTTGCCCTCTTTCTTGATTCCTCCGGTCTCAATCCAGAATTTCGGAGGCATGGAATAGTCCACCATTACCCTGTCGGGCGTGTCCCACGCTCGAGCGCAGGGCGAAACAAGAAAAATCGAGGCGGCTGCCAGCAGGAGCACGAGGCCGGCAAGACGCCATGTGAACGACGCTCGTATGTTCATGAATCCTCCCATTTGAAATGATACAGGTTTTCTTCATCATGTCTCCACACAAGTCAAGGACCGGGATGTGAGGTTGCAATATCAAAGGTATGTCACGAAGACACAGGACGGGATCAGCATGAGAGTGGGGGTGAAGCGTGAGACTACCCTGTGGAATGCAGATCAACTGGAGAACCCCAGGGTTATGATGAACTAAGGGGTTTTCCTTGATAATCGTCCTTTGTGGGCAACGCGGACACGTACGCCGAACCCCAAAGAAAAAAGGGTCCAGGACGTTTGATCCTGAACCCTTGAATCTACTGGCTCCCCGGGAGAGACTCGAACTCCCAACCTAGTGGTTAACAGCCACCCGCTCTGCCGGTTGAGCTACCGGGGAATGATGCGCTCCATGAGCGCGAGGAAGGGAAAATATACAGACACACCGTGGTCGTCAAGAGTTTTTTTACCGGAATTCAAAAAAAAAGGAAAACTCCCGTTTCAGATACGGAAAGGCGGCAAGACACTGGCCTTTATCACCGGATTGGTGCATTGTTTGTCGGGTAGGGGGCGTTTCTTGACGCCGTCCGCCATTTGGAATACATCGCTACGCTTCGAACATACACCCCATTTCGCAGTGGAGACTGCAGTTGAGTAATCAGGAAACCCCACGAAAGATGCCGAAGCTGAAGATCAAGTCCCCCCATGTGGACAGCTTCGAGCCTCTGATTCAGAATCTGGTAAAAAGAAACGAATTCAACGAGGTGTTCAAGGCACGCGTTGAAAAGGCCTGCGTGCTGCTCGACGCCGATGTGCCCTTGTACCCCAATGATTTTACCAAGGACTCGGATGTCAAAACCCTGGTCGATACCTACGGCGACTGGCCCCAGGAAAAACTCGAGGAACTCGAGGACGAATTCTGTCTGGCCGGCCGTATCGTGTCCCATCGCTCCTTTGGCAAGGTGACCTTTTTCCACCTCCAGGACCAGACCGACCGCATGCAGATATACGCCTCCAGGGAAGGCCTGGGGCAGGAAGCATACACCCTGTTCAAAAAGCTGGACATCGGCGACATCGTCGGTGTGCGCGGCAAACTGTTCCGCACCAAGACGGACGAATTCACCCTGGACGCCTCCTCGGTGAAGCTGGTCACCAAGTCCATGCGCCCCCTGCCGGAAAAGTTCCACGGTCTCAAGGACGTGGAGACCCGTTACAGGCAGCGCTACGTCGACCTCATCGTCACGCCGAGGACCAAGCAGATCTTCCGCATCCGGACACAGATCGTCAAGGAACTCAGAAAGTTCCTGGACGCCGCCGGGTTCCTCGAGGTGGAGACCCCCATGATGCAGGCCATTGCCGGGGGCGCCACGGCCAAGCCGTTCATCACCCACCACAACGCCCTGGACATGCAGCTGTACCTGCGCATCGCTCCGGAGCTGTATCTGAAGCGGTTGCTGGTGGGCGGTTTCGAGAAGGTCTACGAGGTCAACAGGAATTTCCGTAACGAGGGCACTTCCACACAGCACAACCCCGAGTTCACCATGTGCGAGTTCTATTGGGCCTACGCCACCTTCGAGGACCTCATGGACCTCACGGAACGGCTGTTCTCCCAAATCGCCATTAGCCTCACCGGCGGAACCGTCATCGAATACCAGGGCAATCAGATCGACTTGACCCCCGGCTCATGGAAGCGCCTGGGATTCCACGAATCCCTCGAGGTTGTGGGCAAGGTGTCACCGGAGATATACAACGACTACGACCGCGCCAAGGCCTACATCCAGGAGCGCGGCGAGAAGGTCGTAAAGGGCGAGGGGCTGGGCAAGCTTCAGGCCAAGATTTTCGACCTGGACGTGGAGCCCAAGCTCGTTCAGCCCCACTTCATCTACCACTACCCCACGGAGATTTCGCCTCTTTCCCGCAGGAACGAGAAGAACCCGGATGTCACGGACCGCTTCGAGCTGTTCATGACCGGGCGGGAGATGGCCAACGCCTTTTCAGAACTCAACGATCCCGTGGACCAGCGGCAACGGTTCGAACAACAGGTGCTCGAAAAAGAGGCCGGCGACGAGGAGGCCCACGCCATGGACGAGGATTACATCCGCGCCCTGGAGTACGGCATGCCTCCGGCAGCCGGGCAGGGAATCGGCATCGACAGGCTGGTCATGCTGTTCACCGACTCTCCCAGCATCCGCGAGGTGATCCTCTTCCCTCTGCTCAGGCCAGAGGTCGAGGGCTGAACCGGGGTCTAACCCACAGGACGGAACATGCGGTTCGAATTCTTCGTCGCCTTGCGTTACCTCTTCAGCAAGCAGCGGCATTCCTTCATTTCCGTCATTTCCCTTATCTCGGTGCTGGGCGTGGCCCTGGGCGTCGGCTCCCTCATCGTGGTGCTGGGGGTGATGAACGGTTTCTCCACTGACCTGCGCGACAAGATTCTGGGTGTGAACGCCCACGCCCTGGTGCTGAGCTACAACAACGGCATCAAGGACTACGCGCCCCTTATCCAGGAAGTGAAGAACGTATCCGGCGTGTTGGATGCCACGCCGTTCATCTATTCCGAGGTGATGCTCTCCACCCCCTCGGGGGTGAAGGGCGTTGTGTTGCGCGGCATCGATCCCGCCACAGCGGGGAACGTGCTGAGCATCATGGACAACATGGTGGAGGGCAGCGCCGATGCCCTGAACGACGAGAACGGTCCCCCGGGAATAATCCTGGGGCAGGAGCTCGCGAACAGGCTTGGCCTGAGCGTGGGCAACATGGTCAACCTCCTTTCCCCGTCCGGAAAGCAGACCGCTGCCGGGTTCGTGCCCAAGGTCAAGGTGTTCCGGCTCATCGGCCTGTTCAAGACCGGCATGTTCGAGTACGACATCTCCCTCGCCTTCATCTCCCTGGCCGCGGCCCGTGATCTGCTGGGCTTCCGCACCGTGCAGGCCACCGGGATCGAGCTGAAGGTGAGTGACGTGTACAACGCGGACACCATCGCCAGGGACGTGCAGCACCGCCTGGGGCCGCCGTACTACACCAACAACTGGATGAACATGAACGCGAACCTGTTCGCGGCGCTGAAGCTGGAAAAGGCGGCCATGTTCATCATCCTTATAATGATCGTTGTCATAGGTTCGTTTTCGATCATCACCACGCTGGTGATGCTGGTGATGGAAAAGACACGGGATATCGCTGTGTTGATGAGTCTGGGGGCGCAGCGCGAACAGATACGGCGGATTTTCATGATGCTCGGGACCATCATCGGCCTCATGGGAACCGCCCTGGGATACCTGCTTGGTATTCCGGCCAGTTTGCTTTTGAAGAAGTATCAGTTTATTAAACTGCCAAAGGACGTATATTCCCTGGATCATTTGCCGGTGAGGCTGGAGACCATGGATCTGGTGTTGATAGGGGTGGCCGCGTTTCTATTGTGTTTTCTGGCCACATTGTACCCCTCTCGCCAGGCTTCCAAACTCTCTCCGGCTGATGCACTGCGCTTCGAATAGGGACCGAGGGCTATGACGGATAAATGCTTACTTTTTTTTAATCAAATAAGGTTTTGCCCTCAGCCTGGAAAAATGGTACCTCGTGGAAACTTTGCAGATGTATGAATTGGAAGGGGTCGGCAAGGAGTTTCGCGGGCCGACCGAAAAGCTCGCGATACTCAAGCAGATCAACCTTGGAATTGAGACGGGGGAGTCCATAGCCATCCTGGGAGCGTCAGGCTCCGGCAAGACAACGCTCTTGCACTTGCTGGGTGTGCTGGATACGGCCTCGTGGGGGCGGATCAAGTTCAAAGGCAGGGACGTGACGCAACTTAGCGGGCAGGAAAGGGCCCGTATTCGTAACAGAGAAATAGGTTTCGTCTTCCAATTTCATCATCTCCTGCCCGAATTCAATACGCTTGAAAATGTCGCCATGCAGGCATTGATCGGAGGCGTATCACGTAGTAAAGCATTGTCCATGGCCGAAGAAGCGCTTGCGCTCGTCGGCCTGGAAGAGCGCCGGGACCACCAGGTCACGACGCTTTCCGGGGGAGAGCGGCAGCGGGCCGCCATTGCCCGGGCAATGCTTCTCAAGCCACAAGTCCTTCTCGCGGATGAGCCCACGGGAAATCTCGACGAAGTGACTGGAGACAAGGTGGGGAAGTTGTTGCTACATCTCAATCAGGCACTTGGAACGACGCTCGTAGTCGTAACCCACAATCATACCCTGGCAGAAATGATGCATCGCCGCCTGGAATTGCGTTCTGGAGAGCTCTATGCGCATGCGAATTAGCTTCACTCTGGTGCTGGGCGCCATGTTGGCGTTTGGTGTGCTCTGCGGCCGCGCTTGGTCGGAAACGACGCCGTCCAACGTTTCGCTCATGGTGTTGCCTTTCGAGGTCAATGCCGAACCCAGTCTGGGGTACCTGAACGCCAAGCTGCCGGATATGCTCAGCCAACGCCTGCGGAGCATGGGGTTCAACGTGGCCTCGCAGGAACAGGTTTACGGTCTCATCAACAAGCAAAAGGTCGAGTATCTTGATCTGGCCATGGCCAGGAAGATAGCGGCCTCCGGTGGTATTCAGTACGCCGTGTACGGCAGCCTGAGTCAGGCCGGACAGAGCATCTCGCTGGACGCCCGCGTTGTGGATTCCCTGGGGTCGAAGCCCACCAAGGCTTTGTACGTTACCCGTCAGGGAACCTCCAACATCCTGGCGGCCATCGATGAGCTTGCTCAAAAAATCAAGAATTCTGTAGTGGTGGCCGATATCATCGCCGACATCGAGGTACGGGGCATCAAGACCCTGGACAAGGACATCATCCTTATGCGCATGAAGCTGCAAAAGGGTGATCCCTTTGACGTCGATACGGTGAACGACGAGATCAAGCGCATCTTCGAGCTCGGCTACTTCGACGACGTGAAAATCAGCACCGAGGACATGGACGAGGGCAAGCGACTGGTCGTCGAGGTCGAGGAGAAGCCCATCATCCAGGCCATCAGCGTCGAAGGTGCCAGCGACATGGACGAGGACGACATCCTCGCGGTCATGAGCACCAAGACCGGAAGCGTGTTGAACCCGAAACTCCTTGCCGATGATATGGCCAAGATCCGCGAGCTGTACCGCAAGGACGGCTATTATCTGGCCAAGGTCTCCCACGAGGTGCAGAACACGGGCAAGGGGACGGCCAGACTCGTCATCCTCATGGATGAGTCCGAGCGCCTCTACATTTCCGAGATCAACATCGAAGGGAACACCACCTTTGACGACAGCGACCTCACGTCGGGCATGATCCTTGAAGAGCGCAACTGGCTTTCCTGGCTCTTCGGCACCGGCGTGCTGGAAGAGAAGATGCTGGACCGCGACGCGGCCCACATCGAGGATTACTACGGCGACCACGGCTTCATCGACGCCAAAGTCGGCCAGCCCAAGGTCGAATTCCTCGAAGACGGCATCCACATCACCTTCACCGTTGTCGAGGGCGACCGCTACCGTGTGGGCAGCGTGGCCTTCACCGGCGACCTCCTCCTGGACGAGGACAAGCTGTACGCGGTGACCCAGCTGGACGATGCGGCCGAGGATAACGAATACTTCAGCAGGACCATGCTGCGCGAGGACTCCGACAATCTCGCCACGGTCTACAACGACATGGGCTACGCCTATGCCGAGGCGGGCGTGGACATGAACCGCAACGAGGAGTCCAAGACCCTCGACATCACCTTCAAGCTGAAAAAAGGTGACAAGGTTCACATCCGTCGCGTGCTCATCGAGGGTAACACCAGAACCCGCGACAACGTCATCCGCCGCTACATGGCCCTGAGCGATGGCGACATGTTCAGCGCCACGCGCCTGCGTCTCTCCAGCAAGAACCTGGAAGACCTGGATTACTTCGAGTCCGCCGACATCGAGACCGTTCCCACTGACAACCCCGATGAAATGGATCTGAAGGTCAAGGTAAAGGAAAAGAGCACAGGCTCCATCTCCGGTGGTGTGGGGTACTCCAGCTACTCCGGCGTGTACGTCGGCGGCAAGGTCGCCGAACGAAACCTCTTTGGAAAGGGGTACAGCGTAGAGTTCACGGCCTCCTTCAGCGCCACGGACACCAACTTCGTGTTCACCTTCACCAACCCCGCGGTCTACGACACCAACCTGTCCGCCGGAACAAGCCTCTACTACACCACTTACGAGTATCCCAGCTTTGACAAGGAAACCCTGGGCGCGGCCCTCAAGTTCTCCTACCCGGTCAGCGTGTTCACCCGCTTCTACTGGGGCTACAAGCTGGAAAAGTACCGCGTGACCGACCTGTCCACCTACTCCTCCCAGGAACTGCTGGACATGGCCGGCGACAACTATGCCAGCGTGCTCAACGCCAACTTGGTGCGCAACACCACGGACCGCACCTACAACCCGACCTCGGGTTCCAAGAACTCGCTGAACATCGAATACGGCGGCGGCATCCTCCAGGGTGACGACGACTTCGTCAAGGTCACCTTCGATACCCATTGGTTCTGGGAGATGCCCTGGTTCTCCGAGCATATCGTCCACCTGCACGGTCAGGTCGGCGGCCTCTACGCCAACACCGACGACGATCCCCCGGTCTACGAGCACTTTTTCCTGGGTGGCATCAACACCATCCGTGGTTATGACAACCAGGAAATCGCGACCAGGGATGCTTCCACAGACGAGCTTATCGGTGGTGACAAGGAATTCTACATCAACGCTGAATACCTCTTCCCCTTGTCCAAGGAAGTCGGCCTCGTAGGTCTGTTGTTCTTCGACGCCGGTGACGCCTGGAGAGGCGATGTCGGAGATATCGACGTCAAGAAGTCCGTAGGTGCCGGTATCCGTTGGTACTCTCCCATGGGGCCGTTGCGCATCGAATATGGTTACGGACTTGACAAGCTCAAGGGACAGGACACGCGTCACAACATCGAATTTACTGTTGGCCAGTCATTCTAGTCGGAACACGATCAGCAAGCCGCCGCGTCGTTCTCTGACGCGGCGGCTTTATGACATTTTATAAACAGAATCCGATTCCTTAGAATCAACCATTTTTGGAAAGCACCTATAAAGGAGATATGCTATGCGTAAGGCTCTTTTCATTCTTTGTTTTATGCTGTTGGTTCCCAGTATCGCTTCCGCCGAAATGAAAATCGGCGTCATCAACCTCGAGGGGATCATTACCCAGTCTCAGTATGGCCAGAAGGCCAAGGCCAAGATGGACGCCAAGGTGAAAAGCGTCGAGGCCACCGTCAAGGCCGCCCAGGCCGAGTTGGAGAAATTTCAGCAGGATTTGAGCAGGCAGAGCATGGCCCTGAGCCAGGAAGCCCAGAAGACCAAGGTGAACGAATACCGCGAAAAGGTAATCGCCTTCGAGAAGCAGAGGCGCCAGGCTCAGCAGGATCTGCAAAAGGCCGAAAACGAGATTTTTCAGCCCGTGCTCAAGCTGCTCATCGAAGTCTCCCAGAAGTACTCCCAGGACAATGGCATCGATCTGCTGATCAACGCCAAGAACAGCGTGATCTTCGCCGACACGAAGCTGGACCTCACCAAGCCCATTCTGGATGCTTTCAACAAGGCTGCAAAGGGTAAATAACCATCGATGGAAATGAGGTTGACAGCCCTGGCCGAGGCCCTGGGGCTGGAGCTGCGCGGTACGGACAGCGTCATTAAAGGTGTTGGCACTCTTGAGAAGGCGGACGCCGAGCATATCTCCTTTCTTGCCAACCCAAAGTATGTAAAGCTGCTTGAGACTACCAAAGCCGGGGCCGTGATTTGCGAGGAGCAATTCGCGGCCCTTGTTCCCAAGGCTTTGGTCAGTACCAATCCTTATCTTGATTTCGCCAAGGTCGTCAGCATGTTCGCCCACCCTCAGGGATCTTTTTCGGGCATCAGCGAGCTTGCGTACAGATCGCCCAGCGCCACCCTTGCTCCCGGTTGTACGGTGTACCCCTTCGTGTATATTGGCTCCGATGCGTTTATTGACGAGGGCTCGGTGCTTTTCCCGGGCACTTATGTCGGAGAGAACTCCCGCATCGGCAAGAATTGCATACTCTACCCGAACTCCGTGCTGATGGCCGGAACCGAGCTTGGTGACGGCGTCGTCGTGAACGCCGGCGCGGTGCTGGGCAGTGACGGTTTCGGTTTTGCGCCCGGTCCCCAGGGGTTGTTGAAGATTCCACAGATCGGCACTGTCGAGGTCGGCGATGATGTGGAGGTCGGCGCCAACACCTGTGTGGACAGGGCCGTACTGGATAAGACAAAAATCGGGTCCGGCACCAAGATCGACAACCTGGTGCAACTTGCCCACAATGTCGTGCTTGGCAAGCATTGCCTCATAGTGTCCCAGGTGGGTATTTCAGGCAGCACCACCGTGGGTGATGGCGTCACCATCGCAGGTCAGGCCGGTATTTCCGGCCACCTGCACATTGGTGACGGCGCCACCCTGGGTCCCAGGACCGGCCTGGAGCGCAACATAGCCCCCGGAGAGATAGTGGGGGGGGCGCCAGCAATGGATAAAGCAACATTCCTGCGTACCTTGGCGACCATGCCCAAACTGCCGGACATGCGTCGCAGATTGAAGACCCTGGAAAAGGAACTCGAGATGATCAAAAAACAACTTCAGCAGGGGGGCGAAGATGCCTGAGAACAATGCAACCCCCACCATAGTGGATATCCGGGAAATTATGTCGATGCTGCCGCATCGCTATCCTTTCCTTCTGGTGGACAGGGTCCTGGAAATCGAGCCCGGTAATTCCATTCATGCCATCAAGAACGTGACCTTCAACGAACCGTGCTTTCAGGGGCACTTCCCCGGATATCCCATCATGCCCGGGGTCCTGCTGTGCGAGGCTCTTGCCCAGGCAGGCGCTCTCCTGCTTTTCAAGAGCATTCCCGAACTTGTGGGGAAGCTCTTCCTGTTCGCCGGCATGGACAAGGTCCGTTTTAAGAGGCCCGTGGTCCCGGGAGATCAGATCCATCTGTACTGCTACGATATCAAGAACAAGTTCAATATTTGGAAGATGAACGGCCAGGTCAAGGTGGGGGGCGAGCTGGCTGCCGAATTGTCCTTATCCGCGGCTCTCGTCGACAGGAGTGATACCTAGTGGCAAGCGTCCACCCCACCGCCATTGTCCATCCGGACGCCGAACTCGCACCTGATGTCGAGATCGGTCCGTACTGCATAGTCGAACAGGATGTAGCCATAGGCTCCGGTACCAGACTGGACGCCTATTCCCAGGTCCTGCGCTACACACGCATCGGCAACGGTTGCCGCCTGTACTCCCAGTCGGTTGTCGGAGGTGAGCCGCAGGACATGAAGTTCAAGGGTGAACCTTCGATACTCGAGATCGGTGACAAGACCATTGTCCGGGAATTTGTCACCATTCACAGGGGCACCGAAGGTGGGGGGGGCATCACCAAGGTGGGCGGCTCATGCCTGCTCATGGCTTATGTGCATATCGCCCATGACTGCATCCTGGGCGACAACGTCATTCTCTCCAATGCGGCCATGCTGGCCGGACATGTCGTGGTTGGATCCAATGCGGTCATCGGCGGTATGACCGGTGTCCATCAATTCGTGCATGTTGGAGACTATGCCTTTGTGGGCGCCATGAGCGGCCTGCCCCAGGATGTACCGCCGTATCTTCTGGCTTCGGGCAGCCGGGCCAAGCTGCACGGCCCCAATCTTATCGGGCTTCGTCGCTACGGGTTTTCGCAGGAGTTCCTCAACGCTCTGCGCAGCTCCTACAAGAGGATCTTCCGTGCCGAAACCCCCAGGAAACAGGCCATAGAGGAAGCGTTCAACGACTTCGGACACATTCCCGAGATGGGTGTGTTTTTCGATTTCATCAGGAACTCGGACCGTGGCCTGCTTTCGGCCAGCGTCCGTAACGGTGAGAGCGATTCCCTGGCGCAAGACGCTGAACAGGACTAGCCTTCACTTGCCGCGATTTGACGCGAGGGGGGGATATCGGTCTTCCCTTCGCGTTTTTTGTGTGCCAGGCATGGCGCGGATCTAGGAGGTGGAAGTCCTCTCCAGGCCCTGATGGTGGGAACTGGTAGCCGAAGGCAACTGCGTCGTCGCGAGGCGGGGTGGGGAGGAAGCTGGAGGCAAAAGTCGGACTCGACGAACAGAAATCGGATATAAGGCCGGTACAACTGGGTAATTCGGCATTGGACGAAGACGCCCCATAACCATTCGGAAGTTGTACAGGTAAATCCGGCGAGGCCCGACGGAAAGAGTCGCGTCTTACCCTGGGAGATCTCATTGCCTGTCGGGACGATCCCGACTACCTGGACGGCGATGTCCGGGGATGGGCCATGAGAAGTCAGCAGAGGCCATAGTAGTCCGTTTCCTTGGCGGGCAAAGGGCCGAATCTTTTGACCAAGGAGTAGTCGCTGACGACTCGACGAGCGTGGGACGCCAGGAAAGGTGGGAGGTCACGCCTCGACACACCCGGTAAAGGCGGAACCGGAACTGGGCACATCGAGGTACGCGAGCGCTCGCGGCGTTGGAAGGAGGACAAGCCTTGACGCAGTATCTCATGGAGTTGATTTGCCAACAGGCAAATCTCAATCAGGCCTTTAAACGGGTGAGAGCCAACAAGGGCGCGCCAGGAACCGACGGTATGACCGTTGATGATCTGTACGAATGGCTTTCAACCAACAAAGACGAGTTGATTGCGAGTCTGCTTGAAGGTACCTACCGACCGCTTCCAGTTAAGGGAGTGCGAATCCCGAAACCGGGAGGTGGAGTGCGACAGCTGGGCATTCCAACGGTGCGGGATCGTTTGGTGCAACAGGCCTTCTTGCAGGTGCTCACACCCATTCTCGATCCGTTGTTCTCGGAATCGAGTTTTGGGTTCCGTCCAAGTCGGGGCGCTCATGACGCTCTTGTTCAGGCACAACGATTCGTTGAGGACGGCCGTACCATAGTGGTGGACATGGATTTGGAGAAGTTCTTCGACCGTGTAAACCACGATATTTTGATGGCACGGCTGGCCCGTCACGTCAAAGACAAACGTGTCCTGCGGATCACCCGAGCCTTTTTAAACTCGGGCATGATGCAAGACGGAGTGTGCGTAGCGCGTGAGGAAGGGACTCCGCAAGGTGGTCCTCTGTCCCCGTTGCTTGCTAATCTGCTTCTTGATGACCTGGACAAGGAACTCGAACGTCGCGGTCACTGTTTCTGTCGGTATGCTGATGACTGCAACATTTATGTGCAGAGCATCAAGGCCGGTGAAAGAGTGATGGAATCGGTTACGCGTTTTCTGGAGAAACGACTTAAGCTAAAGGTCAATCAAGAGAAAAGTGCCGTGGATCATGTGAGTAACCGTAAGTTTCTGGGGTACCGTCTTCTGGGAAGTGGATGACTGGTCCTAGCACCCCAGAGTCTGGTCAGGTTCAAGAATCAAATACGTTGGATATTGAAACGTAACAGGCCGATGTCTTTCGAAGAAAGAATACGTCGTCTCAACTCGTACTGTATCGGATGGCTGGGGTATTTCCAGCTTGCGAAGTGCAAAAGCTTCCTCCAGGAGATGGAAGGGTGGATACGACGGAAACTACGTTGCGCACGCCTGAAGCAATGCAAGCGGGTTAAGACTTTGGCTGAATTCTTCATAAGTCTCGGTGTGAAAGAGTTCGGCGCATGGATGCAGGCTCTGTCGGGAAAAGGGTGGTGGAGAATGTCCAGAACCCAGACAGCGCATCAGGCAATGAACAATGAATGGTTCAGAAATCAAGGACTCGTCAGCCTGATAGGAAGATACCAAGTGTTACAAGTCAAAAGAAACCGCCGTGGTACCGAGCAGGTATGCCCGGTGGTGTGAGAGGGGGAAACCGCGAGGAATCCCCCTACTCGATTGTTTTCCAGTTGTGGAGTGATATGACAACATCCTGAAATGGCGATTCACAACGAAAGGATCTCTTGATGACGGAGCTGAATTCCAACGAAAATGGAGAACGTATAGGCCTCATCGCCGGTGCCGGGCAGTTTCCCAAGCTCGTGGCCACCAACGCCCGCAAGTCCGGGGCTCATGTGGCTGCCGTTGGCTTTGTGGGGCAGACTGACGAGGCCCTTGCCTCGGACGTGGATGCCTGGTCCCTCATGCATCTTGGACAGTTGGGAAAGCTCATCGATTATTTCAAGGCCCAGAAAGTGGACGCGGTTGTCCTTGCCGGGGCCATCAACAAGCCCAGGGCAATGGATGTCCGGCCTGACATCCGCGCCGCCAAGGTTCTCTGGAAACTGCGCGGCAAGGGGGACGACGCCCTGCTGCGGGGGGTCATCGGCGAACTCGAGGCCGAAGGTTTCAAGGTGCGGCAGGCCGCGGACATCATTCCCGGTCTACGCGCGGGCAAGGGAGTGCTCTCGAAGCGGACGCCCACGGACGAGGAGTGGGACGATCTCCGTTTTGCCTGGGACGTGTCCGGACAAGTGGGCAGTATGGACATCGGTCAGTGCGTGGTGGTCAAGCGCGGCATCGTGGCCGCTGTGGAGGCACTGGAGGGCACTGACGAGACCCTTACTCGGGGGGGCAGGCTTGGCGGCGCTGACTGCGTGGCCTTGAAGCGCTGCAAGCCGGGGCAGGACCAGCGGGTGGATCTGCCGGCCATCGGGCTGGATACCATACGGATTCTTGTGGATCACAAGTTCTCCTGCCTGGGCATAGAGGCCGAAAATACCCTGTTCTTCGACCAGGAGCAGGCCCTGGAGCTTGCCGCGCGCTCAAAGCTCGCCATTGTGGGGCTGGACGAGGAGAATGCGGGGGCGCGGTAGAAAAAGGACCGTAAATGTTTTTTCCGGGTGAGATTTGCTTTGAAAAAGCATCTTTCTGGACCATTATTGATCTGCTTCATCGGGTAGGAGGGGGGCTCGCGCCCCCCGTCCTCCCACACCACCGGGCATACGGTTCCGTAGCACGGCGGTTCCTGCCTGTTTGGCGTCATTTCTCTGAATGCCTGTCGGACTATAAGCACCCAGCCTTACCTCACGGATTCCGTCCTTTACTTCCAGCTTTAAGGCCCCCTACGGGCATCTGCTCAATCCAAGCAGAAAACAGTGTTCATGCCTCGCTTGGCAGGTTTGGCCCTTCGTCGAGTTGTTAGGTCGACTACTATGGCCTCGGCTGACTTCTGTCTTCCCATCCCGGCGCGTTGCCGCGCCGGTAGCACGTGGCAGGAAGACAGATCTCCCCGGGTAATGCGCGCGAGCTTCCTGCTTGTACCCGCCACATATACGTCCATGCTCTCCGTACAAGTATCGGGCTTTGAAGATAGTGGCCTCCTCCCCCGGCATGACCGCGTATGCGATTTCTGTTCGTCGGGTCAGCATTTTGCCTATGGCTTCCTTCAGATTCCATCTCGCGATGGACACCCTTGCCGTCCGGCTAGAGCAATTTACGCTTGAAATACTTGCTCAACGGCCGGCCAAGCCAGCCTACAAGCATTTCGCGGCAAGGATTTGCAGGCAAACCCTTGCAGAGCATTTAACCTTTTTCAAAGTTAAAATGCTCTAGCAGTTCCCCTTGTCGAGCCTGCGGAGGACTTTCACCTCCAAGTCACCAGGCAGGCACCACACCTGCCCGGATGGTGCTCACGCACCACGCGCCCTGCCGGGCGCACCAAGAGTAAAGAGCCCTGCGGCATGCCGCAGGGCTCTTTACTTGCGATAATTTCTCATTCAAAAAGTCTGGGTAGGGAAAGTTCGAAGGTGTGCCCCATTTTTCAAAGGTGGCTCACTCGATCTCATTTGAGTCCTAAGCCGCGCTTTCGGGTGGTGTGATAATTTCACGCCCCCCCATGTAGGGGCGCAGGGCCTCGGGGATGACCAGAGAACCGTCGGCCTGCTGGTAGTTCTCCATGATGGCCACCACGGTGCGCCCCACAGCGAGTCCGGAACCGTTGAGCGTGTGCGCCAGGACCGCTTTCTTGGCGTTTTTGGGCTTGAACTTGATGTTTGCCCGTCTTGCCTGGAAGTCCTCGAAATTGGAGCACGAGGAGATTTCCCGATACTTGTCCTGCCCGGGAAGCCAGACCTCCAGGTCATAGGTCTTGGCCGCGGAAAATCCAAGATCGCCGGTGCACAGGGTCACCACTCTGTAGTGCAGGCCCAGTCTGCGCAGGATTTCCTCGGCATGTCCCCGCAGGATTTCCAGCTCCACATAGGAGCGTTCGGGCGTGGTGAACCGGACCAGTTCCACCTTGTTGAACTGGTGCAGCCTGATGAGCCCCTTGGTGTCCTTTCCATAGCTTCCGGCCTCGGAGCGAAAACAGGGGGTGAAGGCGGCGTAGGCACGGGGCAGGTCGTCCTCGGCCTGGACCTCGTCCCGGTGCAGGTTGGTCACAGGCACCTCGGCCGTGGGAATCAGGTAGTGATCCAGCCCCTCCAGCTTGAACAGGTCCTCGGCGAATTTGGGCAACTGACCGGTACCGGTCATGGAGTCCTTGTTCACGATGACAGGAGGCATGACCTCGGTGTATCCGTGCTCCGTGGTGTGGATGTCCAGCATGAGGCTGGCGCAGGCGCGTTCGAGCCTGGCGGCCCAGCCCCAGTAAACGGCGTAGCGTGCGCCGCTCAACTTGGCCGCCCGCTCGAAGTCCAGGCCGCCAAGGGTAGTCCCGAGTTCCCAGTGCTCCTTGGGTGTGAAGTCGAATGAAGGCTTTTCCCCCCAGGTGCACAGCACGGGGTTGTCGTTTTCGTCCGAACCGGCGGGAACGCTTTCGTGGGGCATGTTGGGGATGCTGAGCAGCCACTGGTTGATGTCCTGAACCAGATCGTTGGCCGAAGCGTCCAGCTCTTTGATGCGTTCGCTGAGGGAACCCAGGGATGCGAGGAGTTCGCCAGCGTCCTCGCCGGCGCGCTTCATCTTGGCAACTTCAGCGGAAGCGCTGTTGCGTTGGCTTTTCAGGGACTCCACTTCCTGGAGCAGGGCACGGCGTTTGTCGTCCAGGACAGTGAATTCGGCAATGTCCAGTTTGGAGCGACGCTTTTCGAGCATGGCCGCGACGCGTTCAGGTTCCTTTTGCAACAGCTTGAGATCAAACATCCCAGAATACTCCTCGGTGAGGGTTGGAAATTAATGACGGTCACCATGGGTCTTCCGAATACAGGCTGGGGAGCGGAGCTGGAAGACATGGTCGGATAAAAAATACGTTGAATCAGTGTGACGTCATGAACAGGCTGCAATGTTCGCGATAGAGGATGACGCAATTCACGAGAAAAAAATTTTAACCAGCTAGTGGCGCGGGCGTCAACAGGAAGAATTTCGGATTCCATTTGATAGCGCTTTATCTGGTGAGAAAAATATCGTATTATATGTAGACTGTAAAAAGATATTATTGTTACGATTCATTTGGTGAATCTACAGCTGTTAGCGAACTTCCCCGTAGCGACATGTTGGGGCGCTGCCTGGAGATGATGTGATGCGCGAGTTTATTACAAGCCTGTTCGGAGAGATGGTGATTCTGTCCAAGGATTCGTTCATTCCACAGCTCATGGAGATAATGCTGCTGGTGTTCCTGGGGCTTGGTCTGCTGCTTCTGGTGCGAGCCGGCGGGGTATATGGAATGTTGCGGCGTATGCGCAGGAAATTCTCGGAAACCGTCATTTCCTCCAGCAGGTCCCTGGGGCCGTTCTGGCACGCCTACCGCATGACTTTTGTCAATGACCTGAACGGGGACTACAAGACCACCAGTGACGCCGGGGAGTTCTTCGATCCGGACCGCCTCGTTGCCGAGTGGTTGGATCTGCGGTGGTGGTATTTCGCGCCGAACCTGTTCTTTCTCACCGGCCTGGTGGCCATGCTCATGCAACTCTTTCACGGCCTGATTGGATTCGACATCTCCACCAACGACACAATCATGGAGAGCGTCAAGGCGGGGTTCATGTTCATAGCCAACGGGTTCATCTGCCTGATGTTGGGAGTGGTGCTCAGCGTGGCCATGCACTTCATCGTTCGTTTTCTGCTCGCCACCTTGCGGCGGGAGACCAAGCGCTTCATCGTTGCCTTGAACAGCCGCTTCAAGATCAGCACAATGCAGGAGCGCGAGCTGCATCTGGCAGACTACGCCAAGACCCTTACCCGGGTGGTCAATACGCTGTTCGCTGGCGGGGCGCGCCCGAGAACCCTGACTCCGGGAGTGCTGGCCAAGGAGCTGCTTGACGAGACAAAAAAGCAGAACCTCAAAGTGGGGGCGTATCTCGATTCCTCGGGAATGGCGGCTTTGCCACAGGAGCGTCTGGAAGCCCTTGCCTACGCCATCGGTAACGCGGTGAATAATTCGTTGCGCCCCGGAATGGATAACCTGGCCGCGGCGGTGAAGCAGCTCGCCCAGGTACAGCGGCAATCCGATCTTTCCGAGATGGGCGGCGAGATACGTGAGCAGTTGCGGGCATCGCGGGAAGCCGTGGAGCGGTTGTGCATGATCCTGGAGACCGAGCAGGTGCACAAGCCCCAGCCTGAATTCGACGAGCTTGCTTCCGTGATGCTGGATACGGCCAACAGGCTGCAACTATGTCTACGCTCCCTGCAGAGCGGCAGGAAGACGCAGGGCCTGACCAAACCCCAAGAACCCAGACAATAGTTTTCAGGCCGCGTGTGCGGCGTTGCATGGCCGAGAGGCGTTTCTCCGAAAGGAAGCGCGCCTTTTCATATTTCCTGTGCAATGAACGCCGCCAAGCTGAGATGAATTGGAAGGGGGAGGAAGGCGTATCGCGCGTTTATGTCGGGTGAAAGGGAAGAATAGGAGAACTGAAACTCGGTTCAGTGGAATGAGAACATGCCGGGCCGCTACAGGGCGGTGCGACGGTGGATTGTTGTCCCGGTCTCAGATGGCGTACTTTTTCAGGTCTTCTTGTGAAGAGGCCTGGTTAAGGCGCATCGCCTCCTCGGCCAGACGTTCGAGTTCGAGTAGTTTCTTTTCCCTGAGTTTCTTGTTTCTCTGTTGTTCGTCTTCGATTTCCTGCATTTCCTTCCGATGCCTGTGCAACAGATGATCAATCTCGTACATGCCACCCCCCGTTTTGACGGAAAGAGGATAAAAACCAAAACTAAAATTTCTCTAGACAATTTATAAGAAAAAGGGCAAAAGTCAACACAAATCTGTGAATATAACAAGTTGTAATAGCGGGACAACGGAAAAGAGTTGATGTCAGGGGGATGAGAGTCTTTTCAATGCGGATTCCGCCAAAGCGGTAAGGGATTCGTTGAAAGATGAAATTCGTTCCATGTGTCTTTCAATTTGCTTATCTTTGGCGGATAGTTGTTTATCTTTTTCCAAAAGTAAATCTTTAAGAAACTGGTTCTCTTCTTGAAGTTGCAGAATCAGTTTTTCCTGGTAACGAGAAAGCCCTTCCAAAGTGTTTCCCACCGTTATTTCCGTCGATGGGATACCATCATTGGTATTCTTACCAGCTTTATCACTTCCAGTTTTTCCACCGTAATTAATTTTTGATTTCGGTTCATTAAGAGCTAACTTCCGGCGTTCGCTCAATACTTCGAGGTCTTCACGACGGAAGCGGTACTCCATGACGCCGCGTTCATTCTTTTCATGATGAAATGGCACCTTGCCGGCCTTGCAATAGTTGCGCAGGGTCTTTTCGCTGACGCCCAGAAATTTTCTGGCCTGTGACAGATTCAATATCTCAGTGCCATTCATGGTTATTCCATACATACCTGTCTGCGCCCCTTGAAGGGCATGGGATGGATGAGCAAGGCAACAACAGGCGAACGTCCGATTATCCTGCTTCAAATTTCTACCATTATCCGTGGAGTTGGGCAAGAGCAATAAAAATATACTGGCAAATATATGATGCCATGAAAGTCGATTCGCCCTTCACTGATGCTTTCGGCAAGGCTGCATTGAGAAGGGAGATATTTTCCTGAGGATGGTTGACCCGACCATTGTACAGGGGTATGAGAATGATAGAATTGTCCGGTTTCTTTCTGATAAATGGAAATTGCGGGACTGACTCGGGGATGCGACGTCGGAGAACGTATCTGGAGGATTGCATAAGACGGTCGCGATCAGCAGAACTCCGGATTATTTTGCCGCTACCGCCATGCGGCATCACTCCTCGGGGCATCCTCTATTCACTTCATAAAGCAACCGGGGGGCTTCATGAAGATCAATCTCCAAGTCAGGATGGTGGCCACCGTCATAGGCATTCTCGCCATCGTCACCATTGTCAACTTCGGCATTTTATACGGAAACTTCAGATCTTTTTCCAAAGATCGGGCAATCGCCATTGAAGAGGATCTGTTCAAAGCGAGCAAGATCAAGCTGCGGGATATTGTGGCTTCGGGATACAGTATTCTCGAACATTATCATGCGGTCGCCAATGACATGGAGGAGTTGAAGAGGCAGAAATTCGAGGAACTGAAGAAGGTGTTGGATGCCTCTTTCAGCCAGATACAAACCTATTACAATGCGAACAAGGACAAGATGCCCCTCGAAGCATTGCGGCGGGAGATCATCGCCATGGTCAGGGGGGCGAGGTTCGAGGGTGAGAACTACATCTGGATCAACGATCTCCGACCGGTAATGATCATGCACCCCATCAAGCCCGACCTCGAAGGCAAGGAGTTGTCGGACTTCAAGGACGAGAACGGCATTTACCTGTTCAACGAGATGGTGAAGGTGTGCAATGAGAACGGCGGCGGCATGGTCAACTATTCCTGGCCCAAACCCGGTGAAAAGCAGGCCAAGCCCAAAATCTCCTACGTGCGGCTGTTGCCCGAGCTCGAATGGATATTCGGCGTGGGCGCGTGGGTGGAGGACATCGCCGAGGAGATGAAGCAGGAGGCACTGACTCAGATCGGCTCCATACGGCTTAGGGATGGGAACTACTTCTGGGTCCACAGTGACGAATCACCGGTCCCCAAAATGCTCATGCATCCTGTCTCCCCGAAGTTGAATGGCAAGTACCTGGACGATCCGGTTTTCGGCGCTGCCACCATGTACCAGAACGGTGTGGACGGGGAGATGGTCCAACTGCCGGAAAATGCCAACTTGTTCCAGGCCATGAACCAGGCCGTTGACAAGACGGGCGAGGGATTCGTGGTCTACCAGTGGCCCAAACCCACCAAGGACGGCCCCACAAAGGAGCGCTACCCCAAGCTTTCCTATGTGCGGCTATACAAGCCGTGGAGCATGGTCATCGGCATGGGTACGTACATAGACGACATAGAACACGCGGTGGAGGCGGAAGTTACCGGTTTCAGGAAGTCGATGTTCGGATTTCTTTTCCAGGGGGGCGCGTTCAGTGTCCTGGCCGCCACCTTGCTGTGCGCGTTCTTCCTGTGGATATTGGGGCGACATCTCAACCGTCCCTTGCAGAGTATTGTGGCTTTCACTCAAGAGGTCGCGGGGGGGGATCTTGACGCGGAGCTGAAGGGAAGATTCGTGGCCGAGCTCGTAGTGCTCAAGAATTCGCTGCTGAGCATGGTGGCGAGCCTGAAGAACAAGACCGTACAGGCCGAGAAGGGGCGGGAGGAGGCCAAGCTGCAGGCGCACAAGGCCAACGAGGCGGTGGTCCGGGTCCAGGAACACGTGGCCACCTTGAACAATCTCCTGGAGAATATGAACCATGTGGTGAAGAAGACGCAGAACGTCACGGATCGCATGAGCAATACCGCGGAAAATCTCATCACCAGATTCGACCAGGTCAGCGAAGGGGCGTCCCTGCAAAAGAACAACATGGAAGAGACCACCATCTCCATGCACGAGATGAACCAGGTGGTCATGGAAGTGACGCGTAACGCGGCCAACGCCGCCAGCAGCGCGGACAACGCCCGGGCCAAGGCCGAGGAGGGCGCCATGGTGGTCAACGAGGTGGTGGAATCCATCGCCAGGGTCCGGGAGGTCACCCTCGGTCTCAAGGAGAGCATCAACGCGCTAGGAAAGCAGGCCGAGGCCATCGGCTCCGTGATGCAGGTCATCAACGATATCGCGGATCAGACGAACCTGCTGGCTCTGAACGCGGCCATCGAGGCGGCAAGAGCTGGCGAGGCGGGAAGGGGATTCGCCGTGGTGGCCGACGAGGTCAGGAAGTTGGCCGAAAAGACCATGAACGCCACCAAGGAGGTCCGCACCAGCATCTCCACCATCCAGAGCGCGGCCCAACAGGGCATGAAGGATGCCGACCGAGCGGCCCAGGCGGTTGAAAAGGCCAACGTCAAGGCCACTGAGTCAGGGGAGACACTCACCATGATCGTCTCGCTGGTCACGGAGAACGCCTCCCAGGTCCAGGGCATCGCTTCCGCTGCGGAGCAACAGTCCGCGGCCGTGGAGCAGATCACCAGGGCCATAGACAATGTCAGCTCCATTGCGGCGGAAACCGCGGAAAGCATGGAGGCGGCCATGGGCGAGACCAGTCAGTTCACCGGCCTTGCCGAGGAAATGCAGGAAGTTATTCTCGAATTGAAGAAACACTAGTGTGGAATGGTGATACATGCCTGAAGTGGAGCTGTTACGGCGGGATCTGCCCAAGGAGGTCGTGGATGTACTCGCGGCCATCCAGGATGCGGCATGCATTCTGGATTCGAGGGGAAATCTCGTTGCCACGAACGATGCCGTAAAAAACCTGTATCAAAAAGAAGACGAGGTCGACCTACTGGGGCGTAATATTCTCGACTACCTCAACGAACGCGGGATGGTCTATACGGCAAGCAAGATACGCGAGGTCCTGGAATCCATGGAACCGGCGAGCTTCGAGGAGGAGACCGCCTCGAGATACTATCAGCACAGCCTGCGCCCTCTGGGAAGGAGAAGGGACAAGGGCGCGCTCCTGGTTTTCATCACCCGGGACATCACCGAGCAACTGCGCCAGGATATCGAACTGCGCAGGGAGCAGCAGCGGCAGATCTTCTACATGGAGTCCCTGCCCGGATATGTCATGTTGCTGGATGGGGACTTCAACGTCCGCTACACAAACAGGGTATACCGGCAACTGTTCGGCAAGGTGCGCAGTCTGCCCTGCTACCAGGCCCTGAAAAACGGGGACGAGCCATGCAGCGTCTGCCCCCCCATGGAAACTTTCACCAACAACGAACCCAGGCAGTGGATCTGGAAGCACGAGAACGGACGCTCCTATCAGGCCTACTGCCTTCCCATGACGGATGTGGACCTCTCCCCTGTGGTGATGGTCATGGGCATAGACATTACCGCGCGGCTGGAGGCGGAGGATGCCCTGTTGCAGGCCCAGGAACACCAGCGGGCGATCCTGGACAACATTCCGGATCTGGTCTGGCTCAAGGACGAAAGAGGGCGTTTCGTCGCGGTGAACCACGCCTATGCCGTTGCCTGCGGTAAGGACCCCGACATGCTTCGCGGGGGCAACGAATGGGACGCCTGGAGCATGGAGCAGGCCAACAGGCTCTCCACCAAGGACAAGAAGGCCATGGTCACCGGCACCAAGGAGATCGATGAAGAGCTCTTTGTGGACGCCACGGGCGAGGAACACTGGATGGAGACGGTTCGCGTGCCCTTTCATGGCGAGGATGGCCGGGTGCTCGGCCTCACGGGTATTGCCCGGGACATTACGGAGCGCAAGCACGTGGAGGACGCCTTGCGCTACTCCCACGCCGAGATGGAGCGACATGTACAGCATCGCACCTCGGAGTTGCGCCAGGCAGTGAACAGATTGGAACGGGAAATCGAGGAACACCGAAGAACCGAGGAGGAGTTGAAAAAGGCCCGGGAGCGGGCCGAAGTCGCCACAAGGGCGAAATCAGTCTTTCTGGCCAACATGAGTCATGAAATCAGGACGCCGCTGAACATCATCCTGACCATGACCGACATGGCTCTGGCAGGGGACGCGGAAATCAAGCAGGAGCGGGCTTTGCAAATGGTCCGGGAAGCGGGCGGCTCTCTGCTGCACGTCATCAACGACATTCTGGATTTCTCCAAGATCGAGGCCAGAAAGCTCACCCTGGAGAATGTCGATTTCAACCTCGGCTCACTGCTGGAGATCGTCTGGGACATCCACGCCCTCAACGGCAGGCAAAAGGGACTGGACATGAAGCTGGTCCTGGATCCCAAGCTTTCAAGCCCCGTAAAGGGCGACCCGGCGAGAATCAGGCAGGTGCTTTCCAATCTGCTGGCCAATGCGGTAAAGTTCACCAGCGGGGGAAACGTGACCTTGCGCGCGGATCTGATCAGATCGCCCAGGGACAAGATGCCGGGTCAGGCCTGCATCACCGTGAGTGATTCGGGAATTGGCATTCAAGAGGACAAGATAGACCTCATTTTCAAGAGCTTTCAGCAGGCCGACGACACCGTGACGCGGAAGTTCGGCGGCACCGGCCTGGGGCTTTCCATTTCCAAGCGCCTGGTGGAACTCATGGGCGGCAAGCTTGTTGTGGAGAGTCGTCATGGTGAGGGAAGCTCCTTCAGCTTCACCTTGCCGCTGGTCAAGGGAGAGGAGGAAAAGGTGGAATCGGAAAGCCGGACCATTAGAAAAACCGGGAAAAAGCTTGATCCCAAGAAAATTCTGCTCGCCGAGGACAACGAATTGAATCGCGAGCTGGCCTTGGCCTTTCTCAAACATCAGGGACACACGGTGCTCACCGCCAGCGACGGCCGGGAGGTGTTGGGAGTGCTGGCCAGGGAAACTGTCGATCTGGTGCTCATGGACATCCAGATGCCGGTCATGGACGGCATGGCCGCTGCCAAGGCCATCAGGGATTCGAGCGGCCTCGCCGTACCCTGTGACGTTCCCATCATCGCCCTCACCGCACACGCCCTTGGCGGCGACAAGGAGCGGTTTCTGGGGGTGGGGATGGATGGCTACGTCTCAAAGCCCGTGAATCTGGCCCTGCTGAACTTGGAGATGGAGCGGGTTCTTGCCGGGAAGGAACCGGTTGGACTGGGGGCGGACAAGCCCCAAGCCCAGGGAGCGGAGTGGCAGGACGTGCCTTCGGGGCTGGCGTCCATGGACAAGGCCCTTTCCCTGATACAGGGCAACGTCGCCTTGCTCACCCGGCTGCAGGCCATTTTCGAGGGGGAAGTGCAAAAGGACCTGGACGGTATCGAGGCTGCCATCAACGAGGGGCGTTACGACGACTTGAAGTTGACCGCGCACAAGATCAAGGGTGGAGCCTCCACCATAGGCGCCGAGAAGGCATCCCTCATCGCACGCGCCCTGGAAGGAACCTCCTCGGATCAGGAAAGGGAGATCTGCGCCGACCTGCTGTCCAAATTGCGGACGGAGATCGAGCATGTGCTGACCGCCATCAGGGACGTGCGTGAAGGATGAAGAACTGCCGTATCGCTTGGATCGGCGCGCGCCTGATTGACATGTCCCGGGGGGCAAGTATAACGAAAATATACAGACAGGGCGGATGGAGGATATTCCAGGATGCTCCTTGTCTTTACGTGTCACTGGAGATGCCATGAAAAAGATTCTGATTGTCGATGATTCCCCCATGATTCGGGAACTGCTCAAAGGCGTGCTCGAACCCGAGGGATACGAGGTGCTGCTGGCCGAGGACGGCGAGGAGGCCCTGGAACAGGCAAAGAACATTACGGTGGATCTTTTCATAGTGGACATCTTTTTGCCGAAAAAGGGCGGGCTGCAGGTCATGGGGGAGCTCGTGAAGAACAAGACCGGGCAGAAGATCATCGCCATATCCGGGGGGGAATCCTTCAATCCGGAATCCATTCTCGAGCTTGCGAGCATTTTCGAAGTGACGGAGACCTTCACCAAACCCATAGATACGGGGCGCCTTATTGCCACAGTCAAAAAATTGCTCGGGGAGTGATGTCCTGACCCCCGATCATCCTTCCGGAGCGCGGTCCCTGGTGTCCAACCTGACAGGGATCACGCCCTTCTCATGACCTGGTTCTTTCTGGCACTGGCCACGGCGGTTTTCGCGGCATCAGAGGCAGCCTGCTTCAAACGTTGCTTCGGAGACCTCGGCAGCTTTGAACTCGCGGCCTACCCTCTTGTCTACAGCCTGCCATTCATGCTCGTGGGCCTGTTGTTCACGCCGGTGCCGCCTCTTGCTCCGGAATTCGGATTCACCCTGGCCATTCTGCTGCCGGTGAACATGGCCGGATATTACTGCTATATCAAAGGGCTGTCCCTCTCTCCCTTTTCGCTGGCCATGCCTCTTCTCTCCTTTTCGCCGGTGGTGGCCGTACTCACGGGTTTCCTGTTCCTGAACGAGTTGCCGAATCTCTGGGGGCTGATCGGCATTTTGGCCATTGTGGGGGGGAGCTATGTGCTCAACCTGGACAAGGCCAGCATACACAATCTTTTCGGGCCATTCCACGCCATGGCGCGGGAGCGGGGAGTGCTCCTGATCCTCATGGCGGCCATAATTTTCGGCCTGTCAGCGGTCCTTGGCAGAAAGCTCGTCCTGGAGTCATCTCCGGTTTACGGCCCGATGCTGTTTTTCGTGCTGCACAACAGTATTTTCGGCCTGCTTCTGGTCACCTTCGGCAAGGTGCCTCTGCGCCATCTGGCCGCACGCCCCCGCAGGGGAATTCTCACGGGCACTGTCATGTTCGCCCACATCATGTGTCACTTCCAGGCCATATCCCTGGTGGACGCCTCCTACATGGTCTCCGTAAAGCGCCTGAGCAGCCTTATCGCGGTGCTGTACGGCGGCGTGCTATTCAAGGAGGAGAAGATTTGGTTGCGCCTCCTCGGCGCCTGCTTCATGTCCCTGGGCGCCGCTGTCATCGCGCTGTTCGGCAAATAGACGCCCCTTGTTTCGGGAGAGTCATTTTTTTGATGGTTTCCCCTTCGCAAAACTCTTATAAGTAGTCACCATGCAAGCGGACAATGAATTGATCATCGTGCCTCCGGGCGGACCGGACCTCTCCGTTTCCATTGACCAAGGTGCCACCCTGGCCCAGGCCGTTTATACCAGCGGGCAGGTGCCTGCTCCGGCCCTGTGCTCCGGATTGGGGCGTTGTGGCCGATGCGCCATGCGTTATCTCACGACTCCGCCTCCTCCGACGCCAGAGGACATGGCCCTGTTCAGCCAGGCGCGGCTGGACGCTGGCTGGAGACTGGGGTGCAGGCATCGTCCCGTGCCGGGCGCCAGGCTGGAGCTTCCGAAATTTGGACCGAAGAGGGGCGTTGAATTCGTCCAACAAGCTTCCCGGATCCGGGAAGGCGAGGCGCTCCTGGCCGTGGACCTGGGCACCACGAGCCTGCAGTGGCAATGCCTAGTTCACGGAGAAACAGTGGCCCTGGGGCGGGAACTCAATCCCCAGATGGGCGCGGGAAGCGAGGTCATGTCCAGGCTGGCCTACGCGGCCACTCCTGGAAATGCCGACCGTTTACGCTCCCTGGTGGTGGAGCGCCTGGGTGACATTGTTGGCGACCTGGCCGCGCGCGGTGTCCGGATACAGGAGTTGTGCGTGGCGGGCAACAGCGTCATGACGCTTCTGTTGCTGGGGCGCCCCCTGCAAGGGGTCTCTCGCGCGCCCTACATTTTGGACTATCACGCGGGGGAGAGTGTCCGGCTGCGCTCCCCGGGCAGGGAACTGCCCCCGGTGTACCTGCCGCCGCTGTTCTCCCCGTTCATCGGGGGGGACCTCAGCGCCGGACTGGCCTGTATCCGCCACGGGCTTGAAACCGGGCTTGAATATCCCTTTGTCCTCGCGGATCTCGGCACAAACGGCGAATTCATTCTGGCCCTTGACGAGGAGCGCCATCTCGCGGCCAGTGTGCCCCTTGGCCCCGCCTTGGAGGGCATCGGCCTGACCCATGGAGGCCTTGCCGAGCCCGGGGCGGTCACCGGCTTCACCCCGGACCCCCGCCTCGGTCTGGCGCCAATGTATTTCGATAATGCGCCCGCTCCCTTTACCGGGGTCACGGGTTCGGGCTATGTTTCCCTCTTGCGTCGCCTCGTGGAATTGGGGGTTCTCCGGGAAAACGGAGCCCTGTTCCAGGAGGGCGATGTGCTGTCCCCCCTGGCCATGCGGCTGGTGAACGCCATTGTCCGGGGCGAGCGGGGATGGCGGTTGCCGCTTCCGGGCGTTCCGCTCCCGAAAGATGGCGAAACGCCTTGCCTCCTGCCGCCGGACGTGGAGGAAATCCTCAAGGTCAAGGCAGCCTGCAACCTGGCCTTGAGCAACCTGACCCGGGAAGCCGGGCTGGACGCGCACGAAGTGCGCACCCTCTACCTTGCCGGGGCCATGGGCGAACATCTCGGGGTGGATAATCTCGAGGTGCTGGGTTTCATCCCCAGGGGAATGGGGGCGCGGACCAGGATATTGGGAAACAGCTCCCTCCTGGGCGCGAGTCTGCTCTTGCGGCGCCCGGAGTTGAGAGACTGGTTGCAGGGGCTGGGGCAGCGGGTGCGAACGTTGGACCTGGCCGGAGCCACTGATTTTGGTGAGCACTTTTTCAAAAGGATGCGATTTGTCTACACAGCGTGAGCGCCCCCGGTCCGGGGAGCGCAAATCAGAAAATGCCAAGGCCCCTGGCCCGAAAAGGTCGGCAAGTTCCCGAGAGGGCGCCGCTCCCCGCTCGCTTTTTCCCCAGCTTGGGGCCGAGAGCATGCGCCTGCTGGAGCAGCTTCCCGCAGCCCTGGAGCAGGTAATGCCCCTCAAACGGCGGCACAGGGAGGATCTGCCCGCGGCGGTACGCGACCTCTCCAAACTGCTCACCAGCGAACGTGGGGGGCTGAGCGGGGGGTATCTGCAGACGCCGCGCACCCTGGCGGCCTATGCCCACTATTTCCTCCCCTGGAACATCTACCGTCAGGCCCGACTCTTTTCAGGGCAATGGCTGCGGCTGCCGCACAAGGCCGTGATTCTGGACCTGGGCTCCGGCCCCCTGACCACGGTGCTGGCACTCTGGACCGCGCGCCCCGATCTTCGGGACAAGGTCATGTCCTTCATCTGCGTGGATCACTCCAGAAAGGCCCTGCAGCTGGGCGCGGACCTGTTTCGCTCCCTCGGGGGAACCTGGGGGCTGCAGCTGGTGGACCGCCCCGTGGAGGAGTACATGCGCCATGCGGACGCTGCCCACTGCGTGATCTTCGGCAACGTACTCAACGAGTTGCGCTTTCACAAGAACACCCCTCTTGAGAGCGGGGTGGGGGACATCGCGGGCAATGCCATGCAGGCTCTCAAGCCGGGGGATCAGTCCCGCATCCTGGTCATCGAACCGGGCACGCGGTTGGGGGGCAAGATTGTGGCGCTCTTCCGCAAAGCCTGCCTGCAGCGCGACCTGGCGCCCCTCTCCCCGTGCACCCATGTGGACGCCTGTCCCATGCTCTCCGCGGACGTGCAGTCCTGGTGCCATTTCCGGTTCACTCCGGCGGACGCGCCCCAGTGGCTGCAGGCCTTGTCCAACCGGGCGGGGCTGCCCAAGGCGGCGCTCTCCCTCAGCTTCGTGAACCTCGGCAGGGAGCGGCGGCACAAGCCGGGCATCGGCAGGGTGCTCTCCGGAGCGCTCAAGGTGCCAGGAGCGCCCGGAACAGCCCGCTACGTCTGCACGGGAGATGGGTTGGTGCTGTTGGAAAACATGCCCCAGGGATTTGGGCAGGGCAGCCTTGTGCGCTACGTCCTGGCGCCGGACAACCGCCGCGACGCCAAGTCCGGCATGCCCGTGGCCCTGGCCGATCCGCCGAAGAGAAAGAAAAAGGAAGAATAGGGCGAAGAGTTTGCCGGGTTGAACCCTTTTTGCAAAAGGGTTCAACCCGGACCCCCCTCCTAAGAATCACATGATGACGTGAACTAGTTTGGTTGGGAAAAATCCATACAGGCTGTTCAAAAATGTGCGGGTGCAAGGCGCAAGGGAAAATCAAGGCTGATGCGTATCAACAATGCGCGAAGGGTTGATTTTCTCGCGGCAACGCAGCAACCGTGCGTTTTTCAACAGCCTGTCCCTATTCTTCGTTCAATCCGCGTATATTGAGATCGATATTGGCTAGGCCATTGTAGCGGTCGATTTTCGGTGTAAAGGCCACGCGCACATTTTTGCCCAGCAGGTCCGATCCCAGGAATTCGGCCATGCGCCAGGCCTTGGCGCCCAGGCTGACACCGGCCAGGGTGTCATAGAGCTGCAGGGCCACGTGCTTGCCGGGTTGCCCGCCTTTTGCGCCGAACACCCGGTGCCGGTTCACCTTCACTGGCGGGGAGATGAACACGGGCTCGGGGTTGCCCATTCCAAAGGGCTGCAGCAATTCCAGCTCCTTGAGCAGGGTGAAATCGATTTCACCGAACCCCAGCTCCGCGTCCACGAGTTGACTCTGAGTAAGAGGGGTGGGGCCGAGGTCCTGTTCGATGACTTCGTGAAAGCGCTGCCTGAAAGCGTCGAGGTTTTCCGGGGGCAGGGCCATGCCCGCGGCCTGCCGGTGCCCCCCGAAGTGGTGCAGCAGGTCCTGGCAGCGGGCGAGCCCCCCGTGCAGATCGAATTCGGAGATTGAACGCCCCGACCCTTTGAGCAGACCGTTGCCGTTGTCCTGGCAGAGCAGGATGGTGGGCTTGTAATGCCGCTCCACGATGCGGGAGGCCACGATGCCGATGACGCCGGGGTGCCAGTGGGGGGCGTAGAGCACCAGCCCCAGGAGATGGTCCATGGTCAGGGCCTGCTCCATGGCCTGCTCCAGGATGCTGTCCTCCTCCTGGCGCCGCTCCTGGTTGAAGGCGTCCAACTTCGCGGCCAGGGGCGTTGCCTGTTCCACTGTCTCGCTGAGGAGCATGTCCAGGGCCAGGGTGGCGCTGTCCAGCCGCCCTGCGGCGTTGATGCGGGGGGCGAGGCTGAAGGCCACCTGACCGGCGCCGAGACCGGCCTTGGGGTTGAGGCCGCTCACGGTCTTGAGTGCCGCGATACCGGGTCTGTCGGCCTCGTTGAGGAAATGCAGGCCGTTTTTCACCAGGATGCGGTTCTGCCCCTGAAGGGGAACGACGTCCGCGACGGTGCCAAGGGCCACGAGATCGAGCAGGGGGCGGACGTCGATGGGCGTGCCCGGGAGCATGGTGTTCAGCGCAGCCATGAGGAAGAATGCCACACCCACTCCGGCCAGGTCCGCCAGTTCGCAGCCTGTAGGGGATGCTGAGCAACAGCCCTGCACGCGGGGGTTGCTCAGCGCGTGGGCAGGGGGCAGGGTCTCTCCGGGGAGGTGGTGGTCCGAGACCACCACTGTCATACCCAGCTCCCGTGCCCGGGCAACGGACTCGTGGTCGGAGATGCCGCAGTCCACGGTGAGCAGCAGGCGAATGCCCTCGGCGGCCAGTTCCTCCACCCCCTGTACGTTCAGGCCGTAGCCCTCCTCGGTGCGGTGCGGAAGATAGGGGCGCACCGTATGGCCGCGCTGTCTGAGAAAATCGGTGACCAGGGCAGTGGAGGTGACGCCGTCCACGTCGTAATCCCCCCACACGGCCATGGGCAGTTTTTGTTCCAGCCCTTGTGCAAGGACCTCCGCACCATGGCGGATGCCGGGCCAGCAGTCAGGCGGTGCCAGATGCCTCAGGCCGGAGTCCAGGAAGCGGCTCATGTTGTCGATATCATCGAGGCCACGGCGCCAGAGAAGGCGCACGATACGTTCGGACACCTGGAGTCTGCCGGCGTACCGGGAAATGATTCCAGGCTCCGGGGGAGGGAGCTGGCTTGGGCGTAGTTTCCAATGCATGGTGCAACAGGGGTTCAGGTGAGATGGGCTACAAACTGGGCCATGCTCTCGTCCTCGAGGACCCAGGAGAGTTCGGTGAGGATTTCCTTTTCATTGAAATCGAAATGCTCCTTGGCCTCAAGGGCGGAGTCGGAGAGGGCGTATTCCTCGTTCACGAGCTTGTGGTGCAGGCCGTCGGCCAGGCAGACAATCCTGGATTGGTCGGCGAAATCCGGCGCCAGGGCGGGCGAGTGGTGCCAGTTCACGGGCTCGGTGAGGTCAGGGGGCAGGTTCCATGAGTTCAGGGTCATGGCGCCGATGACCGCGTGCTCCAGCCCCCAGTGACGTTCCTCCGCCTGGCTCCAGGAGCATTGCTCCGAGAGCACGACGGACTGGATGGTCGCCCACTCCTTGGGGCGGTAGAGCGCTGTGAGCAGCACGCCGAGGTCGTGCAGCAGCCCGGCGGTGAAAAGAATGTCCGGGTCCATGCCCGGGATGCGTTCGGCCATGAGCTTGGAGCAGACGCCCACGGCGAGCTGGTGGTCCCAGTATGCGCGGAGGTCGAAATCGCGGGGGTAGTGATGCCGCACGGTAAGGGCCTGCGTCCCCAGCAGGAGCACCACGTTGCGGATCTCCTTGAGCCCGAGCAGGGCAACGGCGCGGGCCACGGAGGTTACCTTGGCCTGGAGCCCGTAGAACGCGGAGTTGGCCATGGCCAGGACCTTGGTGCTCAATCCCTGGTCCTGGTTCAGGGTCTGGGAAATTTTTTCCAGGGGAGCGAAGGAGTTCTCCCCGGTCATATAAAAGAGTTCGCCGAGCAGGGTCGGTGAGAAGGGGAGCTCCTGCCTTATTTCAGGGAGCTCCTGGAGGAACAGCTGCCCAATGCTCTGGTCGGTCATGAATCAGATGTCCATGTTGTACTGCTTGGGGTCGCCGCTCTGATCGGATTGCCGCACAACAGGACCTTCACCAGGAACCAGGGCCGCGTTCGGGTTCACCTCGTTGTTCTCGTTGATATACGTCTTGGACCTGAGCCAGTCCAGGAATTGCGTGGCCACGTCGAATTCCGGGTTCATGTTCAGGGCCTTTTCCAGATGCTCCACGGTCTTGTCCAGCTGTTGCTTGGAAAAATAGGCGCGGGCGATGTTGTAGTGCAGGTGCTCGTCCGCCTTGGCCAGTTCCAGGGCGCGGTTGTAGTAGTCGATGGCCTGGTCGAACATGTTGTTTTTGCGCAGGCTGATACCGAAGTCGTTGAACAGGTGCTTGTGCTCGGATTCAAAGGCCGCGTCCAGATTGACCAGCCGCTCGAAGATGTTGTCGGCCTTTTTACGCTCCCCTCTGTCCAGATAGGTCAGCCCGAGGCCGAAGTTGGCGCGGACGTTGTCCTCGTCCACTTTGAGAGCGTTTTGGAATTCGCACTCCGCGCTGAAGTTGCGCCCCTTTTTTCTGTGGTCCTCGCCAAGCTTCACTGTCTCGTTCAGCCTCTGTATGGCGGGGAATACCGTGTGCATGTAGAATTCCGGCTCGGGGTTGAACTGTCTGAGCAGGTCGTCCTTGGCCACAGTGCGTTTTGGCCCGGCAGGGACATAGTTCACATTCAGCGGCTGAAGCTGGATATGGCCGTCATCGGATTCCTCGGCCATCCAGAACGTTTTTTGGATGGTGCGGCGCACAGTGGTGCCGGTGCCCACCTTTTCTATGCTCTGAGTGGAAAAGACACCCTTGATGCGTTCGCGCCTGTCCTTGTCGGACTTTGCGTCCTGACTCTCGGCAGAAGGAGTGTCAGGAGCAGTGGCGCCGTCTTCAATAGGGTCGTCTTGCTTTACGCCCTGCGTTTTCGGTTCCATCTCGTCGGTGGGAAGCATAGTCTCACGCCGGTGTTGTTATAGTGACTCTTGAGTCTTACGTATATCAAATATTCATATTATTGCAAAGGGCAAGGTTCATTTCCATTGGCGCAACAGTGACGGCAACAATTCCGGTCGCGTTGCCGGGCTCAGGCCAGCCGTGAGGTACACGGCACGCAACTCGTCATAGGCCTGGTCCAGCACATCGTTGACAATGAGCGCGTCGAACCAGTGCGCCTCCTCCATCTCCCGGGCTGCTGCGTCCATGCGCTTGGCGATTGTCTCCTCGCTGTCCGTGCCCCTGCCGGAGAGGCGCTGGAGCAGGGTTTCCCGCGAGGGAGGAAGGATGAACACGAAGGTGGCCTGGATCTTCTCCTTGAGCTGGGCCGCTCCCTGGACGTCGATGTCGAAGAGCATATCGCGCCCCGCCTCCAGGTTCGCCTGCACCTGTGCAAGGGGGGTGCCGTAGTAGTTGCCGTGGACATGGGCCCACTCGGCGAAGTATCCCGCGTCGCGCCTTTGTTCGAACTCCTCCCTGGTCAGGAAGTGGTAGTCACGGCCGTCCCGCTCCCCGGTTCTGGGGGCGCGGGTGGTGCAGGAAACCGAATAGGCGAAGCGGTCGAAGTCGGAGAGCAGACGCTTTACCAGTGTGGTCTTGCCCGCGCCGGAAGGCGCGCAGACCACCAGGGCGATGCCCTTGCGCTGGGGGGTGCTCATGACTCGTCCTCCTGGCTGAAGCGTTGGCCAACGGTTTCGGCCTGGATGGCCGAGAGAATGACATGGTTGGAGTCGGTGACGATCATGGAGCGGGTCTTGCGGCCCTGGGTGGCGTCGATGAGTCGTCCGTCCTGCCTGGCGTCCTCGCGCAAACGGCGCATGGGCGAGGATGCCGGATTCACGATCGCGATGATCCGCCCCGCCACCACGTAGTTCCCGAAACCGACATTGAGTAGCTTTTGTTTTTGCATGGCATCCTCGTCAGGGGAGGTTCTACTCCAGGTTCTGCACCTGTTCCCGGCATTTCTCCAGCTCGGCCTTGAAATCCACCACCAGCTTGGAGATCTGTGAGTCCTGGGCCTTGTTCCCCAGGGTGTTGATCTCCCGGAAGGTTTCCTGAAGGGTGAAGTCCAGCTTCTTGCCGGTCTCCCCGCCATTGCCCATGAGTTCCTTGAGCCTGACCAGATGCGCCTCCAACCGGGCGAGTTCCTCGCTCACGTCCAGGCGATCGCTGAGCACGGCCAGTTCCTGAAGGATGCGGTCCTGGTCCAGCTCCAGGGCGTAGCGGTCCAGGGCGGCCTGGATTCTGTTCTGTATGTTGGCGAAGCGGTCCTCCTTGGCCTCGGGGAGGCGCACCAGGATCTTGTCCAGGGTCTCCCGCATAAAGGCCAGGCGTTGCGTCAGGTCCTGCACAGTG
Organism: Desulfovibrionaceae bacterium; assembly: GCA_963674665.2. GTDB lineage: Bacteria > Desulfobacterota > Desulfovibrionia > Desulfovibrionales > Desulfovibrionaceae. The sequence goes on from CAXXPL010000009.1 coordinate 1,438,006, forward strand.
GCGTCGCCCTCGGTTTCGCGGGCCGTGTTCCAGTCCTTCAGGGCTTTCACCAGGGTGTTCTCGATGTCGGACACCAACTGCGGATCGGGCTCGCGAAGGTCGTCCTCCCAGAGTTGGGACATGGTGAGCAGCCGGTTCAGGTCCGGAGTGAAGCCCTCGCCGATCTCCCGCGCCAGGTCCTGGACCTCCTTGATCATGGCCAGGGCCTGGGGGCGGTTCAGGGACATGCCCAGGAGCTCTGGCCTGTTCAGCTTCACGTGCAGCAGCAGTTCGAGACGCCCTCTGCTGGCGTGTTGGCGGACAGTACGCTCCCACACGGCCTCCATGCTGCGCAGAAACACTGGTAGCCGCCACTTCAGGTCCAGATGCCGGCTGTTGACGCTGCGGATTTCCCAGGTCAGGGCCCAGCCTTCCATTTGCTCGAACTTGCGGCCGAAGCCGGTCATGCTTTTTGGCATATTTTCGTCCTTTTATCGCGCAAAGAGGGCACAGCCTCATTTCGGCGACAATGTCTTATTTTTGTACATATCACGTAAAAACAGCAAGTGCTTCTGCATTTTTTCGTCCGCATAATCCGGGAACGTCCAGGGCAGGGTGTTCCATTTGCCGCCGATGTAGACCAGCGTGAGATCAGCCCATATTCCACTGGTGAGGTAAATCCTGTGAGTATAGTTCTTTCCCGTGGCCAAGACAAGGCGCTCCAAGGTCAGAAGGCCAGGGTCGAGGTTGCAGATCCGTCTGCCGTCCGTGCGGCAAAGACGGTCTTCCAGGTTGTTGGTGAACAGCTTGATCTCGGCGAGTTCGTCATGGGGCACGAGTCTGTCAAAAGCCAGGATTCGTCTGGTAATGGGAGTACCCAGCTCCTCGTCGTAGTAGCTGGTGTGGGAAAAATTCATGGGCTCGCTCTGGAAGGCCACAGGGCCGAGATGCCCGATGAGGTCGTCCAGCAGGCCGGGCCAGAAACGCTCCCAGCGCCCCGAGAGGATGGAGAGGTAGACCATGGCGGGCTTGGGAATCTTGGGCGTGCTCATGATCGGGGCTCCAGGGAACGGACCACGAGGATGTCACCGTCCGCTCCGGTGGGGGCCACGTCGACTATGACGTGACCCGGGTTCCCGGCACGGGCTGAGGTTGGTTCTTCCAGGCGGCACATAGCGTAGTATTCGCATCGCCCCCCAGGTGGGGAGGCCGATTCCAGCAACACACGGAGCCGGGACAGCCGTGCGAGGCCCTGGACAAAGGCCAGGCGCTTGCCCTTGGCGAGTTCCCGCAACCTGGCCGCACGCTCCGTACGCACCGGCTTGGGGACCTGGTCCGAAAACTTGGCAGCGGGCGTGCCCGGGCGGCGGGAGTAGGGGAACACGTGGGCATAGGTGAGGGGCAGGGTCTGGACAAAGTCAAAGGTCTCCTGAAATTCCTCGTCGCTTTCCCCCGGAAAGCCCACCAGGAGATCCGCGCCTACTCCCAGGCGGGGGAAATACTGTTGGAGTTGTTCCACGCCGCGGGCCACCATCCCGGGCTTGTTGTGGCTCCTGCCCATGCGGCGCAGCACCGTGGGGCTGGCGCTCTGGATGGAGAGATGCAGATGGGGGCAGAGCATGCGGCATGCGGCGATGGTTTCGAGGCCGCGTTCGTCCAGTTGCGCAGGGTCCAGGGAACTGCAGCGCAAACGGGCGGTTTCGCCCCACTCGCGCGACAGCTCGCGGTCCAGGAAGGCCAGCAGATCCCAGAAGTCATGCTCTCCGGACTGGTACTGGCGCAGGTTGATGCCGCTGATGATGAGTTCGCGCAGGCCGTTCTCCAGCAATCCCCGGGCCTCCCGGAGGATGTCCCCGGGGGTGCGGCTCACGGCCGGGCCACGGGTCAGGGGCACGATGCAATAGGTGCAGCGGTGGGAGCAGCCGTCCTGTACCTTGAGTACCGCCCGGCTGCGCTGGAACTGGCTGATTGTCAGGGGCTGGACAGGAGCGCCCCCCGGAGGGGGAGCGTCCGGATCCCGGAGAAGGGGTTTGTCCTTTTGCGGGACAACCGCGCTCACGCCTTCCATTTCCTGTAATTCCCGGCCAAGAGGTTCGGCCGCGCATCCGGTGACAACGATTCTGGCTTCCGGAGCCAGGCGGTGCAGCCGCCGCACTGTCTGGCGCAGGTCGCGTATGGCACGGGCCGTCACCGCGCAGGAGTTGACCAGCAGGAAGTCCGCCGCAACCGGGTCATTGGTCTCGGTCATTCCGCGAGCCAGCCAGGCTTCGCGCAGAGCCTGGCTCTCGTACTGGTTTATCTTGCAGCCAAGGGTGATTATGTGGAAACGCATGCTCAAGCCTCTTCCAGGAGGGGGCGGCTGATGTCCCCTCCGGCCAGGAGCTCGCCCTCGGGAGTATAAATGGCGCAGAGCTGCCCGGGAGCCGGTGGGGTGTCGGGTTCGATTTCGGGAAAGCCCACCCTGAGGCCGTGTTCCGTGACGCTGACGACGACGGGGCGGGCGGTCTGGCGGTAACGGATCTGAGCCACGATGTCCGTTGGCCACTGCTCCATGGGAACGTGGAAATTGGGCTCGCGCAGAAGGCACTCCTGGCCGCCGAAGTCCGACTTGGCTCCCACGATGAGGGCGTTTTGCCGGACATCCTTGCCCAGGACGTAGAGCGGTTCGTGGTGAGCGATGCCCAGACCTCGGCGCTGCCCCTGGGTATATCGCCAGAGGCCCTGATGACGGCCAAGGAGTTCCCCCCCGGTGTGAAGCACCGGGCCTGGGCCGGGAAGGGGAAGCCCCATGCGGGAAACCGCGGCTTGGATAAAGGCCCGGTAGTCGTTGTCAGGAATGAAGCAGATCTCCTGGCTCTCCTTGTTCTCGGGCGCCCGCAGCCCCCGCTCCCGCAGCATGCCGGGCACATCGGCCTTCCGGATCTCGGCCAGGGGAAACCGCGCCCGGGTCAACCGATTCTTGGGGAGCAGGGCCAGGAAGTAGCTCTGGTCCTTGCTGTCATCCAAGGGGCGTTTCAGGATGCGCCCCCAGCGGGGGTGGTCGACCAGACGGGCGTAATGCCCGGTGGCGAAAAAGGGGTCCGTGTCCGGCACAAGCGCCCTGGCGCGGTCGAAGAGCAGGCCGAACTTGATGGCCGGATTGCAGCGGCAACAGGGATTCGGGGTCTCGCCACGCAGGTAGGAGCGAACAAAAGGCTCGGCAATGGTGGCGGTAAAAGCCTCCACGCAGTCCAGCACATGCAGGGGCACGCCCATATCCTGGCAGATGAGCTGTAGAATCCGGATGCGGCGCTCCTGGAGTCTCGAAGCCTCGGGGGTCGGCGTCTGGAGAAACTGGCCGTGCACGGCGATCACCGGCTCTTCCGCCTCCACGAGCAGGGCCATGGCCAGCAGACTGTCGACGCCGCCGCTAACGGCGAGGATGGTGTGTGTTCGTTTCATGGGTGGATGAAAGCTTGCGATTTTTAGTGGATACCTCTAAAACCGAATATATCAAGGTCTGTGGGTCTTGTCCTTTATTTGTGGACGCTGAAAAATCCATGCCGTGTTTTTCAGACCCCACAGATCCGGGCGGGGGGGATCCCGTCGGAATACTTCACTATTTCCAGGGAGAGGGCCATGTCTGACGAACTGCCGGGGCACATAATCTATATTGACGAGGGCACCAAAGAGGAGTTGTTCGGGGACGTCAAGGCCTATGACCCCGATGAGCTGGAGCCAGGAATGAACATCATGGCCTACGTGCCCGGAAAGGGCAAACAACGCTACAAGATCAAGGACGTGCAGCGGGCCTATAACACCAGGGTCTATGTGAAGCGCGTCTGGATGCACTACACTGACCTGCTCCTGCTCCTGGTGCTTGCCGTGGTGGGAAAGATAGTGATCCAGCAATACTTTGATTTCCTGATCCCCTGGTAGCCCCTTCACGTTCTGCGAAGTATCTGAATGAACTTCCCGGGTGGGGTTTTATTGCTGAAAGGCTTCCCTCCGGCCTCTTCCAATAATTTTCGCCAATAAAAAAGAGAAGGGGGAGCCCCCTTGTACACAAAGGGCTCCCCCTTGCGGAACATTGTTCTACAGTTGCGGGAATCCGTAATCAGGCAGCTTTGCGGACAGGGCGTTGGCCGTGGCCAGCAGGTTGCCCTCGTCAAAGGCCTTGCCGATCATCTGCAGCCCCACGGGCATGCCGTTCTTCTCACCGAATCCAACGGGCAGCGAGAGGCCCGGGAGTCCGGCCATGTTCACGGAAACAGTGAAGACGTCCATGAGGAACATCTTCAGGGGGTCGTCCGTGATGGCGCCCATCTTCCATGCGGTCACGGGCGAAACAGCGCCGCAGATCACGTCGCACTTCTCAAAGGCTTCCTGGAAATCCCGCAGAACCAAGCGGCGTACCTGCGCGGCCTTACGGTAGTAAGCGTCATAATACCCGGCGGAGAGCACGTAGGTCCCGAGCATGATGCGGCGCTGGACCTCGTCGCCAAAGCCCCTGGTGCGGGAGCCCACGTACATGTCGATGAGCTCGGTGGCAGCCTTGTCGCGGTAGCCGTAGCGTACCCCGTCGAACCGCGCCAGGTTGGAGCTGGCCTCGGCACTGGCGATGATATAGTAGGCCGCGATGGCATATTCCGTCTGGGACAGGGAAATATCGACAATCTCGGCGCCGTCCTCCTTGGCGATCTCAATGGCCTTGCGCAACTGGGCAGCCACCTCGGGGTCGCACCCCTCACCCCAGTACTCCTTGGGCAGGCCGAGGCGCACGCCCTTGAGATCCTTGCGTTGGCGCACCATGGCCGGATAGTCGTCCACGGGCTTGCGTGCGCATGTGGAGTCGCGTTCGTCATGCCCGGCGATGGTGGCGAGCAGCAGGGCGTTGTCCTCCACCGTGCGGGTGATGGGGCCGGCCTGATCCAGCGAGGAGCCGTAGGCGATGAGACCGTAGCGCGAGACGCGGCCATATGTGGGTTTGAGGCCGACACAGCCGCACAGGGACGAGGGCTGACGGATGGAGCCGCCGGTGTCCGTGCCAAGGGAGCCGAAGCATTGGCGGGCCGCCACGCTGGCCGCGGAGCCGCCGCTGGAGCCACCGGGAACGCGGCTGGTGTCCCAGGGGTTGTGGGTGGGGCCGAAGGCCGAGCTCTCGGTGGAGGAGCCCATGGCGAATTCGTCCATGTTGCATTTGCCCATGATGACCGCGCCTGCCTGTTCCAGCTTGGCTACGCAGGTGGCGTCGTAGAACGGTACGAAATCCCTGAGGATGTTGGAGCCGCAGGAGGCGGGCATGCCGGTCTTGGTGAACAGGTCCTTGACGGTGATCGGCACTCCCCACAAGGGACGTTCCGGGTTGGGACCCTCGGCGTCGAGCTTGGCTGCGCGCTCCAGTGCCTGGTCCGCGTGGACGCTGCGCATGGCGTGGATGGCGGGCTCGGTGGCCTCCATGCGGTCCAGGCAGGCCTGGACCGCCTCGGTGGCGGAGATTTCCTTTTTCGCGAGCATGTCGCGGATCCGGGTCATTGTCAGGTGTATGAGTTCAGACATGCGTGAGCTACCTTTTTTATTGATCCGGAGGCCGGGCCGCCGGAGGCATCCTCTTTCGAGAGAAAGATTTTAGACGATCTTGGGCACGATGAAGAACTGGCCGTCATCTTCCGGCGCGTTGGCAAGGATTCGATCCCTCGGGTGCTCCTTGCGCGCCTGGTCCTCGCGAAAGACCGTGCCGTGAGCCATGGGGCTGTAAAGAGGCTCCACACCCTCGGTGTCGGCGCGGCCCAGGAGTTCCATATAGCCGAGGACATCGTTGAACTGCCTGGCAAAGCGCTCCAGGGTTTCCCGCGGCAGATCGAGCCGGGCCAGCTTGGCTATGGCGGCAGCGTCCTTGGCAGTTATCTTCAGATTGGTGCTTTCTTTGGCGTCGTTGTTGGGCATGATACCGCGTCCTCTTACTGGGCTGGTTGCGCCGGAGTCTGTTGAATTGTGATGGGTCGGGGCTGCGTCAATGGGCTCTCGTCCAGGCCCGGAGCGCTGACCGAGTCCAGGATGGTGAATCCTTCCCGCGTGGGCTTGAACATGAACATGCGTTGGGTTGCCACGCCCTGGGGGCTCCACTCGATGGGCGCCTGACTCCACTCGATGGTTTGGGCGTACTGAACGCGCTCGTTCACCAACTGAGGGGACCAGCCCTTGGAAAAATCGCCGAGCTGGACCGCGAAACGTACGAAGTCGTAGCCCAGGGAGTTCCAGAAATCCGGGGTGGTGATGCCGTCCTGGGCCAGCCGCTGTTTCAGTGCCACGGCCGCGGAGCCCGGGTTGTCCGGCCACCATGAGCCGGGGAACACCGCTTTGCGGAAGCTGGCCATCTCCACATAGCCCTTGCGGGCGATGGCCTGTGCCCACAGGCTGGGCCCCAAGATCAGGACGTCCTTGGCCTGGTGGTAGGCAAAGTAGGGCGCCAACTGCTCGGCCTGTCCCCAGTCGCCGGGGATGAACACCGCCTGGGGCGATGTTCCCACGATCCTGGCCACGATGTCGCTCCAGGCCTCGTTGCTTCCCGTGGGGTAGCTTTCCTTGGCCTGGACCAGCAGGTTGTCGGCCCGGGCGGTGGTCGAGAACAGGTCGGCCATGTGACGGCCATAGGATTCGTCAGGGTAAAGCACCGCGGCGTTGAACACGCCGAAGCGCGTGGCGGCAACGTCCACCAGGGAGGATACCTGGTCGTTGGGGCTGGCAAAGAAACGCCAGGCGTCGAAGCCCTCACGCCCCTGCCCCAGAGTGGGGAGGAAGGTGAAAAAGGCGCGCTTGGCGTTGACCTGCGCCGTGAGCATCTCCTTGAGCTTGTTCAGGCGCAGGGGACCGCCCACCACCATGGTGTTCGATGGAAGATTCTCGATGTCCTGCAGCCAGGACGGAGCCTCGGAGTTGACCACGCGCACGTCGACGGTGGTGCCCTGTTCGGCCATCTCGCGCTGGGCAATCAGGGCGCCGCGCATGATCTTGGAGGCCACCTCGCCGTAGGGGCCGGTGAGGGGCAGGGCCAGGGCGATGGACTGCTGCCCTGACGTAGAAAGCGGTTCGGCCTCGGCAAGATTGTCAGCCAGGGACGGGTCCTTCAAAAAGGGTTTGATGCGTTGGGCCAGAGCCAGTCCCTGCGCGCGGGCCCCTACGCTGTTGGCCATGCGTCTCGCCTTTTCCAGCTCCAGAATGGTGTAGGGGAAGGTGGTGCGGGTCTCGTCCGGGATGTAGGACTGCAGCTGGTTGATCTGCTCCACACGGGCTAGGGAGAGAGCTTCCAGCAGAGTCTTCTCCACATAGCCGGGCTCCTGCCCCCCAAGACCCAGGGCCTGTTTCCAGACCAGTGGCAGGATCATCATGGGGCGCTGGGCATCCCCCTTGGCCAGATGCAACACGGCCAGGGTGATTCCGGCGCGGGAGCGCAATCGCCAGGGCAGAGATTCGTCAGAGGAAAGGGCCAGCAGCTCGGACTCCTGCAGGTTGCTCTGATCCAGCCCCAGAATGGCCTCGAAATACACGTCGTGATAGGATTCCTGGTTGACCACCGCCGGATCCACACGTCTCCACGCCGGAAGTTTGTCCAGGGCCAGGGTGAATTCCCTGTTCTTGATGGCGCAGGCGATCAGGCGGTCGTATGCCTTGGAGCGCATGTCCTGGCCCAGGCTCGGTTCTTCGACCATGCGGCCGTAAAGGCTCTGGGCGCGCTTGAAATCCCCCTCGCTCCAAGCGGACTCGGCCTGACTGGACAGGCTCGGCCGCTTCGGCTGGTCAGGGGGTGTGTCCGGAGTTGACATGATACCGCACCCCGCGAGCGAGAATAGGAGCACGCACAAGAGGGGCAGGCGGGGAATGGCCGATCCGGAGGCAAGCAGGGAGGTGACTATGGCCTTCATGTTGTTTCCTGTTGCGCTGAGTATGCGTTTTCGGTGTTGCGGAGGCCAATGGGCCTTGTACCGTCTGAGTAAAGCGTGTTTCCAAAAGGCGCCTTGTGGGGGAGGCCCGTCAGCCACGGGAATTGCCCCTGAAATCATCGCCATCACGTCATGCCGTCAAAGGGAAAATGTCCTGTACAAGCGGACGTGGCCTGATCCGCGAGAGCGAATCAGGCCACGTTATACACGATCAAGAACCTTTGCAAGGTCTGGTGCGCCTGCATCGAGGCGCCGGACAGGACCCGGGAACCGCTATTTTACCTCAGTGTAATCGGCGTCCACGACGTCGTCGTCATCCTTGCCCCGGCCACCCTGTTGCGGTCCGGCCTCGGGACCGGGACCCGCTTCGGGGCCCGCCTCGGGACCGGAACCGGTCTTCTGGGCGTACAGTTGTTCGGCCAGCTTGTGCGAAGCCTGGGCCAGATCGTCGGTGGCCTGCTTGATGGCCTCCGCGTCCTGGCCTTCCATGATGGACTTCAGGGAAGTGACCTTTGCCTCGATGTCGGACTTGAGCCCGGCGTCGACCTTGTCACCCAGATCACGCAGGGATTTTTCCGTGGTGTAGATCAGGGTGTCGGCATGGTTGCGGGCCTCGATGAGGGCCTGCTTGTTCTTGTCCTCGTCGGCGTGGGACTCGGCGTCCTTGATCAGGCGTTGAATCTCGTCTTCGGCAAGTCCGCTGGAAGCGGTGATGCGGATGCTCTGCTCCTTGCCGGTGCCCAGGTCCTTGGCCGAGACGTTGACAATGCCGTTGGCGTCGATGTCAAAAGTGACCTCGACCTGGGGTACGCCACGGGGCGCCGGGGGAATGCCGGTGAGTTCGAAACGCCCCAGGGTCATGTTGTCGGCGGACATGGGACGTTCGCCCTGCAGAACGTGGATGGACACCGAGGGCTGGTTGTCGGCCGCCGTTGTGAACACCTGGCTCTTGCGGGTGGGGATGGTGGTGTTGCGCTCGATGAGCTTGGTCATCACGCCGCCCAGGGTCTCGATGCCCAGGGACAGGGGGGTGACGTCCAGCAGCAGCACGTCCTTGACGTCACCGGCCAGGATGCCGCCCTGGATGGCGGCGCCCATGGCAACGACCTCGTCCGGGTTCACGCTGCGGTTGGGCTCCTTGCCGAAGAACTCCTGGACCTTTTTCTGCACCAGGGGCATGCGGGTCATGCCGCCCACGAGGACGACCTCGTCTATGTCCGAGGCCTTGAGCCCGGCGTCGGCCAGGGCTTTGCGGCAAGGCTCAGCGGTACGGTTCACCAGGTCCTCCACCAGACCTTCCAGCTTGGCCCGGCTGAGCTTGATGAGCAGGTGCTTGGGACCACTCTGGTCGGCGGTGACAAAGGGAAGGTTGATCTCGGTCTCCATGGAGCTGGAGAGTTCCTTCTTGGCCTTTTCCGCGGCCTCCTTGAGACGCTGGAGGGCCATGCGGTCCTGGGACAGGTCGATGCCGTTCTCGCGCTTGAACTCGGCAACAAGGTAGTCGATGATCTTGTGGTCGAAATCCTCGCCGCCCAGAAAGGTGTCACCGTTGGTGGCGCGCACTTCCACGACGTTGTCGCCCACTTCCAGGATGGAAATATCGAAGGTTCCACCGCCAAGGTCGAAGACGGCGATCTTTTCGTTGCTCTTCTTGTCAAAGCCGTAGGCCAGGGAAGCGGCCGTGGGCTCGTTGATGATGCGCTTGACCTCGAGGCCCGCGATGCGTCCGGCGTCCTTGGTGGCTTGGCGCTGGGAGTCGTTGAAGTAGGCCGGCACGGTTATGACGGCCTCGGTGACGGTCTCACCCAGGTAGGTTTCGGCGTCGCTCTTGAGCTTCTGCAGCAGCATGGCGGAAATTTCTGGAGGGGAATACTGCTTCCCGGCGACTTCCACGTAGGCGTCACTGTTGGCGCCCCCCACGATTCTGTAGGGGCTGTTGGATTCCCAGGATCTCACCTCGGGCGCGTCATACTTGCGGCCCATGAGCCGTTTGATGGCGAAGATTGTGCGCTCGGGGTTGGTGACGGCCTGGCGTTTGGCGATCTCGCCCACCAGACGTTCCTTGTCGGTGAAAGCCACGATGGAGGGCGTGGTGCGCCCGCCTTCGGGATTGGTTATGCATTTCGGGTCTTTGCCCTCCATGACGTACACGCACGAGTTCGTGGTGCCGAGGTCGATGCCGATGATTTTACCCATTGTTGGAAGTCCTCCTGGTTCCTGATTTTCGCGCGGGCGGTTTGATTTGATTTAAGTACTATTTCGCTCGCGTCCAGAGGGAAATGCGAAATTAGTCGTTTTTGCTGATGATCACTTTGGCGGGCCGCAGCAGGCGCTCCCTGAGCAGGTACCCCCGCTGCATGAGCTGGGACACCATGCCCGGCTCCATGTCGTCGCGGACCTCGTCTCCCACCGCTTCGTGCCGCTCGGGATTGAACGTCTCGCCCACCTGCCCCACGGGCTCCAGCCCATGACGCTTGAGGGACTCGATAAACATCTTGTGCGTCATGTCCACGCCCATGACCACGTCCTTGCAGGCCTCCACCTTCTTGCCGTGGGCAATGGCCAGCTCCAGGTTGTCGAGAATGGGCAGCAGGTCGGCAAGTACACTCTCGCCGGCGTATTTGCGAAATTCCTCCTGCTCCCGGAACATGCGCTTGCGGAAGTTGTCCATCTCCGCCAGATTGCGAAGCCGCTCGTCGTCGGCCTGCTCCTTCTCGTTGCACACGCTGCAAATGCGTTCCTTGCACAGCGCCAGCAGTTCCATGTCAGATATCTCGATCTCCGGGAGCTGTTCTCCCTGTTCTGCGGAGATGGGGGTCTCTTCTGTCTCGAGTTGTTCTTCGGGACGGTTGTTGGAATCAGTCATTGCCAGCGCGCCTCCTTGAATATTGAATGAAATTGGCCTGTATTAAAATCGTTCGTTTAGAAGATCTGTCAAGGTCTGGGAGATATAATCCACCACGGGGATGACCTTGGCATAGTCCATCCGCAGGGGGCCGATGACGCTGACCACGCCCAGTGGCCTCACTTCGTCGCCATAGGTGGAGCAGATCACACCGCAGCCCATCAGATCGTCCATCTGGGACTCCTGCCCCAGCATTATCTTGATGCCCTGCTCCGCGATGGTCCTGTCCATGAGCCGCAGCAGGCGGGTGCGCTCCTCCAGCAGCATGAGAATCTCGCGCATCTTCACCACGTCGCTGAACTCGGCGTGGGCGAGGATGTTGGTGGTTCCGTCCACGAACATGTCCCTGGCGCTGGTCTCCTCGAAGGTGTGACGCGCTAGGCGCAGGGCTCGCCGATACAGCAGCTTGAGGCGCTGTTTCGCGCTCTGCAGCTCGGCGTGGATCCTGGCCCGCGCCTCAGACAGGGTGAGCCCGCTGAAGTGCTCGTTGAGGTAGTTGCGGAACTTCTCCAGATCCGCCTTGGTGATGCTGTCCTCCACCGTGAGCAGCTTGTTCTGGACAATGCCGCCGTCCAGGATGACAACTGCCAGCACCACGCCGGGTTTTATCAGGGCGAAGTCTATCTCGCGCCAGCGGACGTCCTCGTGGCTGGGCGCCAGGACAAGAGCCACCTGCCGGGACAGGGAGGAGAGCAGCTTGCTCGCCTGGCTCAGGACGTCGGATACCTCCAGACCGGCGGAGCGGAGGATGTTGCCGATGCCCTGCTTGTCCAAGTCGGAAAGCGGCGAGGGAGTGAACGCGGTGTCCAGGTACAGGCGAAAAGCGCTGGCCGTGGGAATGCGCCCGGCCGACGTGTGCGGCTGCTCCAGGTATCCCTTCTCGGTCAGGTCGGCCATGATGTTCCGCATGCTGGCCGGTGAGAGCTTGAGCCGGGATTTCTTGGCAACCGTGCGAGAGCCAACCGGGATGGCCTTGGCTATGTAGTCCTCTATGATGACTTTCAGGACTTCGGCTTCACGCTGCTGGAGCTGTTCGCTCATTATATTCCTCGTGTCATTCTTGGCACTCTTGCATGTCGAGTGCTAGAATGGGTAACAACGCACCTCTTGTCTGTCAAGAGCATTGTTTCCAGACTATTGTGATTTTTAGCTTTTCTATTGAGTGGTCAGGCCGGATTCCTCTGATTTGCATAGCCACCCAGATCCCGGCCTCAGTGGGGCGAGCCCGCCCCATCAGGCACCGCTGCCTTGCTGAAGCGGGAATGGCCCACCCTTGCTCCGGCTCCATTGGGCGAACCGAGGTTCGTGACGGAAGCTCCGCTTTACCTTGACAAGAATTTTGCTCCAAACATACTTTGTCGCGGCCAATCCGTTTATTCAACAAGGAGTACGAGGTGAGATTATTCTGGTCTATCGCGTTGGCCCTGGGCCTGGTGCTGGGGGGGATGGTATATACGGCCGGGCAGAAGGCGCCGTCTCACGACGTCGATACCTTTGTCCGGAAGGAAAGCTGCGACATGTCCACCCCTCGCAGGACCTTCAGGGCGTTCCTGTACGGCATCCATCACTACAATCATGACAGCCATACCGGATTCGAGTGTCTGTCCAGGGCCATAGAGACGCCTGAAGATGCGGCGTCGGGCATATACAGGTCGGACGTGGTCAAAAGAGCGAGGAACATGCTCCTGCTTCTGGAGAACATGGACTTTGATCTGGACACCGACGTGCCTGATGACGTGGTTGGAGACAGTGTGAGCTTCTCCCTGAAGTATGAGGACCAGCCGGTGAATGTGACCATGCTCAAGGGAAAAGACGGGTGGTATTTCCCCAATGAGCTGTTCAAGGACCCCAAGCTCGTGGGCATGGTGAAGGAACTCAGGGAAAGGTACAAGAAGTTCACCACCGAAACCATGGAAGGCGATACGTTCGTCCAGAGCCTCATGTCGCCGTACAGGACCTTTTTCACGTTTACTTCCGGATTCGAGGAGCCTGGCTACGATATCATGGACAGCGCTGTCCAGGCGCTGGACATGAGCGAGTTCTCGTCGCTCAAGCGCCCGTTGTACGGGCCGATGTACGCGGTGATGCTCTACCGGATAATCACCTTTCGCTCCAATCTGAAGCTGGAGGAACTGTCGGCCAATCCCAACACCACACATCCACCGGTTTTTCTGGTGGTGCCCGGCCTGGGCTCCATCACAATGCACGTCGTTACCGAGGAAAATGGTCGCAAGGCCTGGAAATTCACACCTCACAGCCTGACCGTGGCCATAGAAAGCTATGACGACATCATGCAGGACCTGCTGCAAAGCGGGATTAATCCGCTGGTGGGTGAGCAATTGCCTCTGCACGCCAGGATCGACGACTTTATTCATCGCAACGCCCCGGGCCTGTTGGTGAAGTACCTTGGTACAAACCTTTACAAGTGGTTGGTGTTGTTCGTGTTGTTTTTGGTCACCCCTGTCGTGGTCAAATGCATCGGCTTTGTGGGCAACAAGCTGCTGGACTTGATCGAATCCCGACTGCCCGAGGGGATGGAACCTCTTCATCGCAGAGGGTTCATCTGGCCGGTGGAGGTCATGGTTGTGGGCCTCCTGTGGCTGCAGGCGGTGGTCCTGCTGGTCTTGTACCAGGATCTGATGATGGCCTGCCTGTACGGCCTGAACACTTTGATGACCATTGCCGTGGTCTGGGTTCTGGTGATGACCGTGAATCTCTTCAGCGAGGTCCTTGTGGTGCGGAGCGCGGCCAGCGTCCGTGCTACAATGATGCTGATCACCGCTCAGATCCTGAAGATAGTCTTCATTCTCATGGGACTGGTGCACATCGCCGGCCTTTTCGGGCAGGACTCCACCAGAATCATGGCTGCCATGGGCATAGGCGGTGTCGCCCTGGCTCTGGCGGGCAAGGATACCCTGGAAAACATTTTCGGAACCCTGGTGATCATGGCCACAAGGCCTTTCGCTGTGGGTGACTGGATCAGCATGAACAACATGGACGGTACGGTGGAGAAGGTCGGAGTGCGCTCCACGTCCATCCGCACCTTCTACAATTCCGAGCTGATAATCCCCAACGCCAGATTCATCACCACCCCTGTGGACAACATGGGGCGGCGGGAGTGGAGGAGATACAATACCACCATCAGAGTGGCCTACGACACCCCCCTCGAGAATCTCAACGGCTATGTCCAAGGGCTCAGACAACTGGTGCTCAATCACCCCCTGACCCGCAAGACAGACTTTCATATCGTGGCCAACGATTTCGGGTCGTCGTCCATAGACATCATGGTGTACATTTTCTTCAAGACCGAGGATTGGGCCCAGGAGCTCAGGGCCAGACATGAATTCATCGTGGATGCCCTGCGCCTTGCCGAGGAGCTTAAAATAGCCATGGCGGTTCCCGCTACAACAGTGCACCTGCGTCAGGGAGATCCCGAGCCGTATCCTCGCCATCAGTCGGATTCACAGGCGGAAAGCGTGGGTAGAAACGCGGCGAACTCGATCAGGCCTGTAAAGGCCGAGTGAGGCCGGTTACCCGGCTGTTCGGCGCCATGGACCGATCGTAAGGGCATGTCTCATTGGTGATATGTAACAGCGAAATCGGGAAAGGGCGGGCAGAGGGATGACACGCTTGCAAAGGCACTCCCTCAACACCTCTTTTCCTAACAACTATCCAGGTTGAGAACCATGTCCAAGACCAGGAGCGGGGTGACACGCCCCGCCATAATGTTCCAGGGAACCAGCTCCAACGCGGGCAAGAGCGTTCTGGCCGCGGGTTTTTGCCGCATGCTGCTGCAGGACGGCTACAGGCCCGCGCCTTTCAAATCCCAGAACATGTCCCTGAACTCCTACGTGACCCTGGACGGAGGGGAGATGGGGCGGGCTCAGGTCACCCAGGCCCAGGCATGCGGCCTGGAACCCGACGTGCGCATGAATCCGGTTCTGCTCAAGCCCAGCTCGGATGTGGGGTCCCAGGTTCTGGTCATGGGCAGGCCCGTGGGAGTCATGCGGGTGCGGGAGTACGTGGAGTACAAGCCCAGGGCCTTTGACGCGGCCAGGAAGGCCTACGACGAGCTGGCGGCGGAGCACGACGTCATGGTGCTGGAAGGGGCGGGGAGTCCGGCGGAGATCAACCTCAAGGCCCACGACATCGTGAACATGCGCATGGCGGAATACGCCGGGGCGCACGTGCTCCTGGTGGGGGACATCGACCGGGGCGGCGTTTTCGCCTCCCTGGTGGGCACCATGGAGCTCCTGGACCAGTGGGAGCGCGATCTGGTGGCCGGATTCGTGCTCAACCGCTTTCGCGGGGACCCCTCCCTGCTGGACCCGGCCCTGGAGATGACCACCGCGCGCACGGGCAAGCCCTTTGTCGGGGTGGTGCCCCATGTGGTGGATCTGGGTCTCCCGGAGGAGGACTCCGTGAGTTTCAAACAGGGGCTGACCGCTTCCTCCCGGGAGGGGGAGGTGCGCGTGGTGCTCGTGGACCTGCCGCACATCTCGAATTTCACCGACATCGACGCCCTGGCCTCGGAGCCGGACGTGCGTTGCGACGTGGCGCGCACTCCCAGGGATCTGGAAGGTCCGCCCCCGGACGCCGTCATCCTCCCCGGAAGCAAGAATACCATCCAGGATCTCCTTCGGCTGCGGGAGAGCGGCATTGCGGACAGGGTGCTGGAGTTCGCACGAACCGGGACATGTGAAATAGTGGGCATCTGCGGCGGCCTGCAGATGCTCGGCAAACACCTTGCCGATCCCCTTGGTCTGGAGTCCGCGGAGAAGCAGGTCCCCGGGCTGGGGTTGCTCCCCCTGCGGACAGAGCTGGGCAGAGACAAGGTGCTGACCAGGACCACTGCCACGCACCGCCCCAGTGGCCTGACGGTCAGGGGGTATGAAATCCACCACGGGAGCACACGCCTCCTGCAAGAGCTGGAAGGGAGCGGCTCCCCATTTCTCGTGGACGAGGCTGGGAACCCGGTGGGGTACGCCTCGGGCCTGATCTGGGGCACATACCTGCACGGCGTGTTCGATGACGACGTGTTCAGGCGCTGGTTCGTGAACCGGTTGCGGGAGCGCAAAGGCAAGCCCCCCCTGGGCAGGTCGAGCAGCTTTTCCATGGAGCCGGCCCTGGACAGGCTGGCCGATACCATGCGTGCGAACATGGACTGGAAGACGGTGTACTCCCTGCTGGGACTTGGGTGATGGAGCGGGGAGCCGGATCGGAATTCGGTAAAAGGATTTCTCAGGGAAGACCTCATGCGGGAGGTCTCCCCTGGCCGCCTTATTTTGCAGAAGGTTGTGCAGCGATGTGGGCCAGATACTCCCTGATCGGCTTGCCTTCGATGTAAAGCTCCTCCAGCACGGCCTCGCCGTGGCCAACGCGCACCGTTACATACGCCTTTTGCTGCCCGCGTATGCTTGCCCGCTGATAAGCCTGTTCGGCTTCAGGCGCCAGTTCTTCCTCCATGTAATTCCAATTCTAATTCAAATGTGCCATAATGGCTTTCAACAAGGAGGTCATTATGGCACGCCCACCGAAAGGTACCGAACTACTTGATCAAGCCAAGCGTGACTTGGCAAAAGTCCGCTCCGCTGATGAACTTCGCCAGCTTCAAGCCCTTATTTTCCATTAGAAATTGAGTTATCGCTAGAGCAACCCGCTCATCTCATTGGTCGTTCTGTTCGATGGACTACAAAAGCAAGGACTGATTACATTCAGGCTGGCAAGCTGACGGCTCATGAAAGGCCAGGAAAAGGTGGAAGACGTCGACAAAACCTTACTCCCGGGGCTGAGAAAGTTTTTCTAGAACCTTTTCTGGTGAAGGCGACAGAGGGAGGTATCCGCGTAGTTGCAGAGATTCATCAGGCCCTGGAGGCTGAACTCGGCCGTAAAGTCGCTTTGTCGTCGGCTTATAATCTACTGCATCGTCATGGCTGGAGAAAGTTGGCGCCAGACAAACGACATGTTGCCGCTGATGTCGAAGCGCAGGAGGCTTGGAAAAAAACTTGGAGAGCTGATCGCGACGACAACTTGTGGGTGGAAAGATGAATTGCCACACAGGCTTATGTTTCAGGACGAAGCGCGTTTTGGACTGATCTCAGAGACAAGACGTTGTTGGTGCCCAAAGCCTGAGAGGCCGGTATGTGGGACTATGGTTTCGCAACAGTATACGTATGCCTACGCAGCTGTCAGCGTTCAAGACGGGAGTATGGATAGTCTCATGCTTCCATATGTCAATACGGCTTGTATGCAATTATTCATTGACGAGGTAAGTTCACGCTACCCAAACGAACGAATTCTCATGGTTGCTGATGGTGCAGGATGGCATAAAAGCCATTCACTAAAAATCCCTGAAAATATCAAATTTGTCATCCAGCCTTCATACTCGCCAGAGCTGAACCCTGTTGAGCATATTTGGGATGAGGTTAAAGAGAAATACTTTCACAACAGGGTATTTGATGGGCTCAACAGCTTTGATGAGCACCTGGCCAATTCACTCGCAATCATTGAAGCTGATCACGAACGGGTCAGGTCAATTGTCGCATGACCATGGATAATTAACGCGATTTCGAAATGGAATTAGAATAAGAAACAGTTCCGCGATGATCAGCGTACGGACCTGGTCCGGGGCGGCGGTTACTGCTTGAAAGAGGGTGTTTTCAAGCGAATGTGGGCTCGCATCGCCTGTGGTGCGGGTTGTCCGGAGGCACGAATGAATCCTGCCCGACCCTGGCTGCCTATGATGGGGGCTCAATCTCCGCAAACAGGTCCATGCCAGGATTGAGGGTCTTCTCTATCTCCTCGATGTCCCGGCAGAACAGCTCCACCAGTTGGTGGTCCAGGCGTTTGCGTTTGGACTCGTGGCGCAGGACGGTCAACGCCATATCCCTGCCCAGGGCCTTCTTGTAGTGCCTGTCCTGGCGCAACGCGTCGTACATGTCCACAATGGCCATGATCCGACTCTGGATGATGATGTCCCTGGCCTTGGCTCCGTAGGGGTAGCCCGAGCCGTCCAGGCGTTCGTGGTGTTGCAGCACCATGGTGAGAATATTCGGGAAGTGGCTGGTGAAGGGGATATTCTTGAGGATGCGGTAGCTCTCCTCCGGATGGCGCTTGATCTCCTCCCACTCGTGCGAGGTGAGGTTGCCCCTCGGTGTGAGCAGGCGATACGCCTCGTCCTGGGAAAGCACCTGGACAGTGTTGCCGAGTACATGCAGATTTTTTTCCGAAAGGCCGACGATGAGCTCGGTATCCTCCTTGGATATGCCGTAGGCCTTGTTGATCAACTCCAACCGGGCGTAAATGTCCTTCCACGGCTGTCGGTTCATCTCCCCCCACAGGGCGAGCCTGAGGCCGAGGAGTTCCAGATGGGGGCGGGGCAGCCGGGTCTCCTTGGTCAGCACCTCCTCCCGGACGCCGATCTTGCCCACGTCATGGAGCAGACCGGCGTAGAAGAATTCCTGGAGTTGCTCCTCTGTGAATTCAAGCTTCGGGAAAAATTCCGTGTCCTTGTTGAGGGCCGTGGCCACTCCCAAGGCGTAGTGGGCCACACGCTGGGAATGTCCGGCCGTGAGTCTGTCCCTGGCGTCAATGGCCGTGGTCATTGCCTTGATCAGGGCCATGAGGATCTGGTGCACCTGCTCGAAGTGATAGGCGTTGGCCGCGGCGATTCCCGCCACGTTGCACAGGGTGTCCACCTTCTTGAGATGGGCGGAACTGAATGTGCTGGTCGTGTCCACCCCCACCAGCACGAGGGCGCCCAGATCGAATCTCGGGCCACGAAGGGGGGCCAGCAGCAGGGAGTGAATCCCCGGCACCTCGCCCCTCCACTCCGGATGGTTGCACAGGTCGTTGAAAACCTCGCACTTCCCGTTTCGCATGACCCGGCTCAGGCGTACGCTTTTCGTGAGCCTCAGGAGCGAATGCTGGGGAAGCGATTTGACCTTGCCGTTCTCGTCCCGGCGCATGCTTTCCGCATATTCGATCTGGCCGTTGGTGCGCATCACGATGGCGTAATCCGCGGGCACTTCCGCGGCCTTGCACTCTCCAACCAGGGATTTGACCACCCCCAGCAGCTTCATGGAGCTGTTGAGATTGAGCACCGCCCTCTGCATTAGAGAGATGGAGCGGTACTGGTCAAGAGCCTCGGTGCCCAGGCTGTGCCGGATCGTGGCCCGGTCGAGGAGTTCGCCCAGTTGCCTGGCCAGGAAGGCAGCGGTCATTCTGAATGGCGAGTCTTCGGGTTCCTCGGGTGTGGTGGGGCCAGCCAGGAGGTACCCCAGAACCTGGCCGTCATGATGGTTTGTACTCAAGGGAAAACGCAGAGCCCCGTGTGGGGGGGGGATGTGATAAAGAGGTCTCGTGCACCAGCTTTTCCTCGTCCCGAGCCTGGGCGTAGAGCACGAGATAGGCGCCTGTCCGGTGCGGGGCGAGGATATCGACGCCCTGGTCCAGATAGGAGCGGAGAAAAGGCGCCTTGAGCAATCTCGTGAGCAATACCGTCATGGCGATACCGGCGTGACGCTAAAAGCTGCATGATGTCGGCGCTGAAAGCCCGTTAAAGGTATGCTTCCAGGCGCCGGATGATTCCAGACTCATGTAGAGTCACGAAGGGGCGCGATATGAACGAAAAAGGATATGGATAAGTTGAGTTGGCGAAAATTCGCATTTCCACGGATTAGAGTTTTCTGTTGCGAGAAGGAAACACTTCCCTTCGTTTCTTGCGCGGCACAGGCAAACAGCGAGATGCGGGGTGAGCCTTGCGGCCTTCCCGCGGAGTTAGTCAACTATCTGTAGCAGTTCCTTGGCCAGTTCAACCACTTCGTCGGGGTCAAAGGGCTTGGTCATATAGTCATAGGCCCCAATTTCGAGGCCCTTGCGGCGGTCGGCTTCCTGTCCCTTGGCGGTGAGCAGCACGATGATGGTGTCCTTGAGTTCGGGATCGTCCTTGACGGTCTTGCAGACCTCGTAGCCGTTCATCTTCGGCATCATGATGTCCAGGAAGACAGCCTGCGGCCGCTGTTGACGAATCAGTTCGAGACCTTCCTCCCCATCCGCGGCGGTGAGAATTTCCACGTCGAACTCATCTTCGAGGTCTTCCAGGGCCTGCTCAAGCAAGGTTCTGATATGCAACTCGTCTTCCACGATGAGGAGCTTCTTGCCCATGCGTCTGTCTCCTTATGCGAATTCGGTGCCCCCGTCCGGATGGAGCGAACAGAAGGTATTGACGCGCCGCTGATTCTTCGAGCGCACTATGGTGCAATATCAGTGAGTTCGCCTTGGCGCAAGGGCAAAGGCGGGCTTCCATGGAAAAACCGTGTCAGTGCGGAATACCGGTATTTGTATCGCCCGGCGCACATGGGAAGATTAAACAAAATGAATCAATGTTGTAAGGTTTTTCATGGAAGTGGGATAAATGCCAGTATCGTGCCCGGATATTTGTCCGTGATCAGCAGCAACCCCTGGATATCCGGATTGCGCAGCAGGGCGAGTCCCTCCAGTTGCGCGGGAGGATGCCCAGGGAAATCTGAATGGGCGGCTGTTGGGTGAGCTGCACGCCCGCATCCGTGAGTTCGAAGCGCAGGAGCCGTTCCACGACCTCGGAGGCCGCGTGTGTGGTTCCCCGCCCCCATGTGGCGGCGATGGGGTCGTCCGCAGGGTTCAGAAGTTTGCGCTCTCCGGGCCAGAAAAAGTTCATGCCCCAGAAATATTGTCTCGGCGGAGTGTCCTCTGTTGTTTCCAGGTTGGAGACGTCCGAGATCCTGTATTCCAGGGGCGGAAAAGGCAGGGAGCCAGTGGGGTTCAGGTCCAGGTCGAAGAGCAGTCCCTGGGGCGTGGGATTCACGTTGCGGCCATTGGCCTCGTAGAAAAGATAGAGGGTGTCGCCAGATATGAGAAGGGATTCGAAGCTCATGTTCCGCAGGTTCACAGGGGTGTCCACCTGGCGGTAGTTTGCGCAGTCCAACTCCAGACTCGGATTGCTGGATTGAAAATCCCTCAGGCGCCCCTTCACCAGATAGGAGCGCATGCTTTGCTCATGGCGGGCTTCTATGGACAGAAACGCGGTGTCGCCCTGTGTTGCGATGGCTTCGAAGCCTTCATACCCGGGGAGGGAGACGCAGGCTTCCAGGCCCTTCAACTCGATCTCCCGGGGCGTCATGGGCTGCGGTTCTCCGGCCTGGGCGGCCCGAATCGCGTTGACAAGGTCTTGCTCCGGGATGGCGAACACGGCGGCGGGATGAAGGCGCTCCTCGTTGCTCCAGTCAGGGTACTGGGGCATCAGCAGCAGGTGCCCCTGATGCCAGGTGGCGCCGGAAGTTTCGGCTTTTGGATCCAGCAGCGCTCCTTTCAAGGGGAGCAGCGTGGGGACGCGTTCCTCGGAAGCCTGGGCCTGGGCCTGTGTGCCGCAAAGTGTGCAGAGAAGAAGAGCGAGCAGGGGAAGCGACAACTGGCGAAAGAACATGTGAACCTCCTGAAGAGGGGTGCGGTATGGGATATGGGCGGTGGAGCGTTCAGGCCTTGTGGATGTCCGGATGTTCATGTGTCTTTCCCTGTGCGATTGCGAATGGTTTCGGGCAGGGATCCGGTGTGAGAGCGGGAAAGCGCCATGCCTCGATTAAATCGGGATGGGAATATGCATATCAGGCTGGAAACCTCGCCGCAAGCACGGACGAAACAAGGCAGGGGTTTGAGCAGGGGGCGCGGTCATCATGCCGCGTCTGATCAGCGCTTCATGTTCAGGGCTGTCTGCAGCAGGGTGTCGGATGTGGTGATGATCTTGCCGTTGGCCTGGAAGCCGCGCTGGTTCATGATCATGTTCACGAACTCCGTGGCGATGTCCACGTTTGACTGTTCAAGGGCCATCCCCTGGACGCCTCCCAGGCCGTTCTCACCAGGAACACCGCTGTAGGCGGTACCGGAGTCCGGAGTAGCGGAGTAATGGTTTCCGCCCTCGGCCTTCAGGCCGTATTCGCTGGTGAAATAGAACAGATTCACCTGCCAGAGGTCGTCGCTCTGACCGTTGGAGAAATCTCCCTCCAGGATGCCGTCCGCACCGAAGCTGTAGGAATAGAGCACGCCCTCGGGGTAGCCGTCCTGCTGCACCGAGAGGGCCGACGAGGCGCCGGAATAGCCTGTCATGGCCAAGGCGTCCCGGGTGCCGCCCGCAAAGTACGGCAGGGCTGTGGGCACGTTGCCGACATCCGCCGCACTGTCCGGGGAAACGGTCCATTCGCCGCTGTCGTTGCTCAAGCCCAGGTCCAGGCCAATGGTCGTGGTGCCGTCCGCGGTGGTCAGGTTAAAAGCGGGATACCCGTCATCGGTGAACGCGCTGGCGGTCCAACTGGCAAGGTCCGTGGCGTCCCCGCCCTCGGTTTGATAGGTGAAGGCCGACATGGTCTCCAGTTGCCCGGAGCTGTTGAACTGCAGGGTCCCGGCCATGAGCAGCCCGGCCTTGGTGGTGCCCGTGAAATCCGTCCGGCCGTCGGATGCCGGGTCCATACCCACCACGAACTCGTAATAGGTGTTGCCCCCCGCATTGGAGATGTCCACCGCGTCGTAGTAGACGGTGATCTCGTGGGTGTTGCCGTCGGAGCTGTATACCGTGACCGAGGTGTAGTTCGAATAGGAGTACGCGTCCAGGGGCTCGTCGCTGGTGCCGTCCCAGAGGTTGAACATGGCGAAGAATGGGTCGTCGCTGTTCGTGACCTCGTCCGTGGCGCTGAGGTTGCCGGACACGGAGACCAGGGTGGTGGCCGATGGATCCATGATCACCTGGCCGTCCTCGTTGGGTTCCAGCCGTATGGCCGAAATGTCCGCGCTATTCGCGTTGAGGTTGGTTCCCAGTAGCCTGTAGCCGCTGGGGTCCACGAAGTACCCTTCCACGTTCAGACGGAAATCACCCGCTCTGGTGTAGTGGATCACGTCATTCAGTTCCACCCCGAAAAAGCCTTTTCCCTCGATGGCCAGGTCCGAGGCGGTGTTTGTCGTTTCCAGTGTTCCCTGATCGAAGTGCACCTTGATGTCGTGCACCATGGAGCCCATGCCGAGTTGGGAGTATCCGACTGAATTGTTCGTGTCAGAAAGGTCTTGGCTGATGGCGTCGGCATAGGTGGCCAGGGAACTCTTGAAGCCCACGGTGTTCGTGTTGGCCAGGTTGTTGCCCAACACGCCCATGCCCGCGGCATGCGTCTTCATGCCTGAAGCACCTATGTATAATGAGGAAATCATCTAAGCCCCCTTTGCATTTGCCAAGACCCGGAGCGAACGCGCACCGGAGAGAGCGGAAATATATTGCCGCCACACTTGAAAAGCAGGGAGCGTGCCAAAAAAGGCTGAAAGTTATGGCGATGTAAAAAAGTATTTAGTTTTGTTAAGATATGCGTCCCTGGGCAGAAAACTCGGGAGCCCGGGGCCGGAAAAAATTACCCGCTCCGGCTACGGTTCGCAGCAGGCGCGGGAGGGCTACTGCACGCCGAATCAGAGCTTGCGGTAGAAGATCTGGATGGTCGGCGGCGTGGTGAGCAGCAGGGTTATCTTGTAGGGCCCGAAATTGCTCAGGTCCTGTTTGCTGTAGATGAACAGGAGGTTGAGATAGTGCATGAGCTTTTCCTCATGCTTGTACTTGTCCGTGAGTTCCTGGAGTTTTTCCGGGGTGGTGTTCAGCTTGCCCTCGAAGCGCAGTTCGATGAGGTATGACTTGTCCGGGCTGATGATCAGCTCCACGAGGGAAAACCCCAGGGACTCCAGGATGAACTTGTAAATGGAGACACGCTCGGCGATTTCGGAGATGTAGGGAGCCTCGGGAATGTTCATTCCGGCGAGGCCATTGTCGCTTTCGCCCGTCACCACGGTGGTCTGGTCGGGTTTGGGCACTGTGCCGGTCACTGTGGCGGGCTGTTTGGCCGTAACCAATGGGGCGGTGGCGGTGACAGTGGAATTGCTCACGGCCAGCGTTGCTTGTGGAGCGCACAGGGAAAAAACAACCAGGAAAACAAGACTGAGGTGTCGCACAAGGCCCCCTGACGGTTGGATACGTCAATCCGGATAAATCGTTGATCAATGTTGTCGGTGGGAATATTGTTCCCTCCGGAAGCCTTTTCCAAAAGGCGTGTGCCTAATGAAAACCAAAACAGGAGAAAAGAAGCAAGCCCATTGATGTGAAAAATTGAAGAAGATTTTGAAAGTCCAAAGTGCCTTATTGAAAAAACAGCACTGGACACCCGCGCATGGCGCTGCTATGGGCAGCAGCTAGACCGGCTGAGGCCGGGGCGTGATTTCAGAAGCGAGGGACCAGGAGTCGGTAAATGAGTGAAGAGACGAGGCGGCCGGTAGAGGCCGAGGGAACTGTGGAAGAGGAAAGCTTCGCGGCAATGTTCGAGGCATCCGAGAGCGCGTCGCAACAAGACCTCCGTGCAGGGGCGAAAGTCCGTGGCACGATCATTGACATCACAAAAGACAACGTATTCGTCGACACAGGCAGCAAGGTCGACGGCGTGGCGAGCAGGGACGAGTTTCTCGACAAGGAAGGCAACCTGAGCTGCGCGGTGGGCGACACCGTGGAACTCTACGTGGTCAATGCCAACAACAACGAGATCGTGCTCTCCAAGGCAGTCTCCGGCGCCGGAGGGATCGAGGCCCTGCAGCAGGCATACGAGAACACGTTGCCGGTTCAGGGCAGGGTCAAGAGCACCTGCAAGGGTGGCTACAATGTCCAGATCATGGGACGCAGGGCCTTCTGCCCGGTTTCACAGATAGACGCGGTCTATGTGGAAGATCCGGAAGCCTATGTGGACAAGGAATTCAAATTTCGCATTGTCACCTTTGAGCAGAACGGCCGCAACATCGTTGTCTCCAGGCGCAAGTTGCTGGACGAGGAGCGCCAGGAGGCCGTGGAGCGTTTCCAGGAGGAGGTCGCTCCGGGCGCGGTTCTCGAAGGCACGGTCACCCGCATCAAGCCCTTTGGAGCCTTTGTGGAGCTCATGCCCGGACTCGAGGGCATGGTTCACGTCTCGGAGCTCGGCTGGAGCCGGGTGGGGCAGCCCGAGGACCTGGTGTCCGTGGGCGAAACCATCAAGGTGAAAGTCATCTCCGTTGAGACTGACAAGAAAAAGGGCGGACTGCGCATCGCGCTCTCCAGCAAGCAGGCTTCACAGGATCCGTGGGAGACCGTGGGCGAGAAGCTGTCCAAGGGCGACATGGTCGAGGGCACGGTGGTTCGCCTGGCCCCCTTCGGCGCCTTTGTGGAGCTTCTGCCC
Organism: Desulfovibrionaceae bacterium; assembly: GCA_963674665.2. Classification (GTDB taxonomy): domain Bacteria; phylum Desulfobacterota; class Desulfovibrionia; order Desulfovibrionales; family Desulfovibrionaceae. The sequence continues at coordinate 1,463,064 of CAXXPL010000009.1, forward strand.
GGCATCGAGGGACTCGTGCACATCAGCGAGCTCTCCTATGTCCAGCGCGTGAACAAGCCCGAGGACGTGGTCTCAGTTGGCGAGACCATCACCGTGAAGATCAAGGACATCGACCTCGACGCCCGCCGCATAGGCCTGAGCCTGCGCGACGCGCAGGGCGATCCCTGGGCCGAGGTGGACAAGAACTTCGCTCCCGGCTCCAATGTCACGGGCGTGGTGGAGAAGCGCGAGACCTTCGGCCTGTTCGTGAACGTGGCTCCGGGCGTCACCGGGCTCATGCCCAAGTCCCTGATGAGCCGCGCCAAGGACGCCAAGGCCCTGGAGAGCTCCAGGCTAGGCGACGAGATTCAGGCAGTGGTGCAGGCCCTGGATGTGAACGCCCGCAAGATGACCCTCGCTCCCGAGGGATTGCAGGAAGCCGAGGATGAAAACCAGGACTGGCGCAAGGAGGCCGCGCAGTACGTGCAGCAGCCCCGCACAGAGGCCTCCGACTCCGGCGGCATGAACATCCTGGGCGACAAGTTCAAGGAAGCCATGGCCCGGAAGGGCAAATAACAGTCGTATTGGATCGAGATCATTCCCGGGGGGAAGCCATTGAAGATGGCTTCCCCCCTCGCAATCAACGAATCAATTCCTTTTTCCGGGCTTTTTTGGGGTGCTTGCGCAGTGCCTTGAAAGGGCGCCAGGCATCGCGCAGTTCCTTGCCCATGGCCTTGATCTCCTCGCGTACTTCCATGCGTTTCTGCCAAAGGGCGTTCAGCCGCATCTCCACTTCCCTGTCAGGCGTTGGGGCGCGCTTTTTGTATAGCGGCATCAGCTCCATGTAGCGTTTTGCCCGGCGGAACATTCCCTTGCATCTCAGGGCTCCGAGCTTGTACCCCCGCAGTTGGAGGCGGACGTGTTGCGACTCCTGCCGAAGGCGCTGGCGGACCTCCTTGGCCCGTTTCGGGCCCAGGAGCTGTTGCGCGCGGATCCTGTCGGGCTTGAGCCGCTCCAGCTCGCGGAGAATGCCCTTTTGCAGGCGGCGCATGCGCACCAGGGTGTCGTCCAGGGCCGCGTTCAGTTCGGCTATTTTTTCAGGGAGCACGGGGAGCAGGCTTTGCAGTTGCTCCCGCCGGAATGCATCGGCGTCGGCCTGGGTGGTTATCCGCGCGGGGCGCGGGGTGAGCTGCTGCCCCGGTGTGTGGGCCACCACCTCCTGCCCCTGGGTGAGGACGGAAGAGCCGCCGGTACTTGAGATGGTCTTGGAAGTGGTGGCCACGACGCCTTTCTGGACGCTCACCGCGCTGGCGCCGTCGTCCGCCACCGTGACCATGAATCTGGTGCCCCTGATGCCGAGGGACATGGTGGGCGTGACCACCAGATCATCCCCGCGCAGACTCTTGACAAAGGCTATGAGGGTACCGAAGAGCTGGTTCAGGGATAAGCCGGACTCCTCCTCGGTGGAGACCATGGATTCGTCCAGCTCCACTGCGCTGTCTGGGGAGAGCTCCACGGTGGAGCCGTCCTGGAACCGGAGCAGTACGCTGCCGTCCGGGCCGGTGCGCACCCCTTCCCCCAGGTTGAGGGCATCGCCCTTGCGCAGGGGGGACTCATGGTCGTCGACTAGGCGCAGCACCTGGCCGGTAAGCTGATCCACGGTTGCCACCGGGGGGGCGGCCATCGCGCCGGAGGCAAAGGCCAACAGCGCTATCAGGAGAAAAATCACCGGTTTCATGGGTGTCCTCGCTTCAAGAGGGGAGGGTCACGGTGGCCAGCACGCCGTTTGGGCTGGTGTTGCGGAGTTCCAGCCGCCCCCCGAGTTCCTGGACAATACGCTGGGCCGTACACAACCCCATGCCCACCGACAGGGGCCTGGTGCTGAAGAACGGGTCGAAGATGAAGGGCATGGCGTCCTGGGAGATGCCGGTCCCGTTGTCCTGGATCTCGATTCGCAGTTCCTTTTTTCGCTCCCCGGCATGGAGGGCGCGCAGGGAGATGCGGGCGCCCCCCCGTTCTGGCTGCATGATTCCAGGGCGTTGCGGATAAGCATGTCCATCACCTTGTCCAACATGATGGGGGCGGCGCGAATCTCGAAATCCGGGCATTCAGCGTCCCACTCGCACTGGATTTCAAGGTCCTGCGCCTGGGCGCGCCCTCGCTCCACAGCCCCGCGCACAAGGGACGGGGCATGGATCGGCGCGGCCGGCCCGGGCTGGATGCCCGTGAACTCGGTGAATGAGCCCACCATGCGCTCCAGGCGCTGCGAGTTTTCCAGGATGGCGGTGGCGAACTCCGACAGGGTTTCGTCCTTGGCCAGCTTGCGCTGCAGGATTTTGGAAAAGCCGCCTATTCCCATGATGGGGTTGCGGATCTGGTGGGCCATGGCCCTGGAGAGCTGCAGCAGGCTTTCGGCGCGCTCCTGTTGCAGACGGGTGTTCTGCTCCATGGCGCGTTTTTCCCGCTCGTGGAGCTGGTAGATACGTGTCACGTCGTGCATGGAGATGAGGATGCCGAAGATCTTTCCGTTCTCGATCAGCAGGGAGGCTGCCAGGGAGAGATGCCGAACGCTCCCGTTCCCGAGTTTCAGGATGGTGTCCACGGGCTCATTGGGCGCGGTACCGGTTTCCAGGCAGTACTCGAGCATCTCCTCGAGCAGTTCCAGCCCCTCGAGGTTCTCGAACAGCTGTTTGGGACCTCGGCCCAAGATGTCCTCAAGATCCAGACCCAGCAGGCCGGAGGCGTTGGCGTTGGCAGCGTAAGCCTCGAGCTTGGCATTGAGGATGACCACACCGTACCCGAAGCTCTCCAGCAGGTCCTTGAAGTATGACGAGTTGATCAGTGGAAGCATGACAAGGTTGTTCCGCAAGAGAGGGGAAATGTCCAGGGGGGAGCAGACAACGAAAAAGCCCGGAGATCTTCCGCGTCGTGATCCGCTTGGAAGGCTCCAGGCTTTGGGTATCTATGGGAAAGCAGGGGTTACAGCGCCTTTTTCACCGCCTGGATGACCGCGTCGTAGTCGGGCTCGTTGGTGACTTCGGGCACCAGTTGCACGTAGTCGAGGGTGCCGTTCTTGTTCACCACCATGACCGCGCGGGCCAGGAGCCGGAGCTCCTTGATCAGCAGGCCGTAGGCCTTGCCAAAGGATGCCTGGCGATGGTCGGAGAGCGTGGCGACCTTGTCCACGCCCGCGGCGCCGCACCAGCGTTTCTGGGCAAAGGGCAGGTCCATGCTCACGGTCAGTATCTGGACATCGTCGCCCAACTTGGCGGCCTCCTGGTTGAAGCGTCTGGTCTCCATGTCGCAGACCGGGGTGTCCAGGGAGGGGACCGAACTCAGCACCAGAGTCTTTCCCGCGTAGGTGGAGAGCGAGGCCTCGCCCAGGTCGTTGTTCAGCACTGTGAAGTCAGGGGCCTTGTCCCCCACTTTGGGAGCGGAGCCGAGCAGGGTCAGGGGATTGCCGAGAAATGTGATCAGGCCGGTTCGTTCATCCATTGTGTTCTCCTTGTGGTCGGTATTGCCCGGAGGAGCGGCGGGCGCTCCTGGTAAGCGTTTTTCTTGGTCAGGGCTCATGCCCATTGCAAACTATAATGACTTGGCGGGAAAAATCCAGGTCTGGGGGGAGAAATCCTGATCATTTTTTCACCCCCACCACGAGCGCGGTGCCGGGGGTGCCGTCCAGGCGCATGGTCTCCGCGTGCCCGGCGGCCCGCAGCCAGGTGCTGACCTCCTCCTCGGTATAGGTGTCGCCGTGAGCCGTGCCCACCAGCATGTTCAGGGCGAAGAGCGCTCCATGGGACGGGGTCACGCGCCCCTGGTCCATGATGAAGTCGGAGATCACGGTACGTCCCCCAGGGCGCAGAGCTTTGTATGTCCGGTTCAGGAGGTCCTGGTTTGCCTCGGGTGAAAACATATGGATGATGGAGGAGACGAGGATCAGGTCAAAGCCCTGTCCGTCCTCGGAGACGTTCAGGTCGATGCGGGTAATGTCTCCCGGAACAGGCGTGACCCGCTCCTCGAGCCCTGCCTCGGCGATGTAGCGTCTGGCAATGGGCATCACCTGGGGGAGATCCATGACCATTGCCCGGATATCCTCCTTGGCCCGCGCAAAGGCCATTGAGAGCACGCCGGAGCCGCCCCCCACGTCCAGTACCCGGGACACGCCGGATAGGTCCAGGATTCGGACCATGGCGTCGGCCCGTTGCCGCCCCCTGTTGTGCATGGCCGCGATGAAGGGCTCGAACCACTCGTCCCCGCAATTGCGCATATCCGGCTCCGGGCAGGTGGAGCCGCCCTTGCGCACCGCGGGTGTGAGTTCGCTCCAGCGGTGGTAGAGGGTGTTGGCGTGGTCCAGGCTTCCCAGAAACGAGTCCTTGCCGCGCACAAGGAAGTTGGCCGATGACTCCGTGTTTTCGAAACGGTCATCCGGTGTGCGGTGCAGCAGGCCAAGGGTGACACAGGCCCGCAGCAGGCGGTCCAGGCCTCTGGGGTCGGCCTCGAGTTTCCGGGCCAGTTCCTCGCTTTTCAAGCCCGGAGCGGTGTCCAGCGCGGAGAACACGTCGAGTTCCACGGCGCTGAGCAGCACCCGGCTCTTCTTGAACATGTCTGCAAGGGCAAGCAGGTCTCCGGGAGTCAGTGGATGCGGCGCGGAATGGGACATGGCTGCTCCTTTGCGCCCCTTTGGCGGGGCATTGCGTTTTCCAGGACTTGGTTTATTCTCTGTGTAAGGATGGTGGGTCGTCTGGTTGTGTATAATATCATTTCACAAAATGCGAAAGACGTCTGGGCATGTGTGAGATTGCTGGTGCTGAAAAGGATATCTCCGAAAACATGTCAACCCGGCGCGATTCACCATCGTCTCGGCAAAGAGGAAAGAGGCCTCCGAGGCCTTGCGACAAAGGAGAGATGCCATGAGGAGCATTCCGGTTGCACTGCTGCTGTTGGCCGTGACCCTGGCTGGCTGTGTACCGCCGCATGCGCGGCCGTACCCGGGCTGGGGGATACCCACCCTGGCGACCACAGCGGCCGGAGCCGCCATTGGCTACAATATCGGACCAAGAGGCGACAGGGGGCGCAACGCTGTTTTGGGCGGACTCCTGGGCGCCATGACAGGCGTTGTCCTGGAGAGCGCGGCCGCCTCGTCCTATTACGGGCCTCCAGGCTATGGCCCTCCGCCACCCCCGCCGTACTGGGGACCGCCGCCTCCGCCCCCGCACTGGGGGCCGCCGCCCCCGCCCCCGCACTGGGGACCGCCACCTCCGCCTCCACATTGGGGTCCGCCCCCGCCGCACTGGTGGTGATCCGGTAAACGGGTACATGAACACGTGAACAAGACAGCCGGGGGAGGGACTTCCATGAAGTCCCTCCCCCGGCCTTTTCACTAGATTTCAATACCAGCAGTTTCGGAGGGCTTGTCGCTTGGCGCCAAGCTTCCCTAGCGGGCGATCATGGCCCTGAGCATGTCGGCGCAGGCCTCGGCGTTGTGGCTCATGCTGCAGAGGCGGTCCACGAAGTGGATGAGCTGGTACACGTCCTTGAAGTCCAGCTCCGAGTTGTAGATCTGCTGCAGCAGTTGTGTACGTTTGTGACTCACCGCCTTGTGCTGGGCGCGGACGTTCCGGTACGTCTCCTTGGTGGCGTTGCGGTTGTACTGCTTGCCGATGACGAGCCCGATCGTGGATTCCAGGGCCGGCTTGAGCAGTGTCACGGTCTTGATGACCTCGGGGACATAGTCCAGGAGGTTGGTGCCGATCTCGTCGTTCATGTTGGCGGGGCGCATGTACAGCCAGTGCAACGCGTCCAGGCCGTCGTCCAGGATGTTGTCCTGACTTCTGGTGTAGTTGAAGAACACCGTCTTATCCACGGGCATGAACAGCCCAAAGGGGAGGTGGTTTCTGATTTTCCTCTTGACCTTGTCGGCCTGGTCCTCCAGCTTTTCGACCTTGGCCGTCAATTCCTGAAATTCACCGCAGGCGGGACCACCCCCGATATAACACTCGAGGGCGTCCTCGATGAGGCGCATTCCCTCGATTATCTTGTCATAGTGCTCGCTCAATCCTTCCATTGGCGAGTGGGGGGCGATCAATCCGAAAAATGGAACTCGTAACGACATGACACCCTCGTAGCGCGTAAAGAGTTGAACTGAACCTGTTGCCAGGTGGTGATCACTTCCCAGTCAAGAAAATAATGCCTAATCCAGCAAGGTCCATCGCAACAGTTGGAAAATAATGATGCTGGTGAAGGCGGCTATGGGGACCGTGAGAATCCAGTAGATCACGATCTTGCCCAGCAGACGGAAGTCCACGGCCCCGAAGCCTCGGGCCACGCCAACCCCGACCACCGATCCCACAGCGGCGTGGGTGGTGGAGACCGGCAGCCCCAGGTTCGAGGCGGCCAGCACGGTTGTCGCCGCGCCGAAGTCCACGGCAAATCCACGTGTATTTGTTAGCAGGGTGAGTTTCTCACCCACGGTCGCCATGACCTTGTGGCCCAGCAACGCGGTACCGGTGGCTATCCCCGCCCCGCCCAGGATGAGCAGGAACAATGGCACTTCCACGGAACTGGCGAACACGTGCTCCCTTGCGATGATGTATATGGCCGCGACAGGGCCGATGGCGTTGGCCACGTCATTGGCGCCCTGGGAAATGGCCACGTAGCAGGAGGTACCCACCTGCATTTTCCTGAACACTGTTTCCACCCCATCCGGACCCTCGGTGAGGTTGTTGACCAGCCTGGTGACCCAATATTTGCCCAGAATCCAGACCACCAGGCAGATGACGGCCAGGATGCCCAGGCGTCCGTACCAGGGGATGCCCAGCTTCTTTCCGAACGGGGTCTTATAGAAAAAGGACAGCCCGATGAGGGCCACGGTGAAGGCCATCCAGATCGGCGCCCATTTTTTCGCCTGTTCCAGCAGCTTCGGCTTGTCGAAAATTCTCTTCCTGATGCTGGTGAACACCAGATAGGCCACCACTCCGCCAAAAATGGGGGAGAGTATCCAGGAGAACACGATGCCGCCCATCTTGAGCCAGTGCACCACGCCCGGGCCGCCCGCCACGAGCCCGAAGCCGAGCAGACTGCCCACGATGGAGTGGGTGGAGGACACTGGCAGGGACGTGAGGGTGGCGATGAGCACCCACAACCCCGCGGAGAGAAGCGCGGAGAACATGCCCACCATCATCACGTTGGGATCGTGGATCATGCTCGGGTCTATGATGCCCTTCTGAATGGTGGATGTGACGTTTGCCCCGAGGATCACGGCCCCGAGAAAATTCAGGCTTCCGGCGATGAGCACGGCCTGGCGTATGGAAATGGCCCGGGCGCCCACGGCCGAGGCCATGGAGTTGGCCACGTCGTTGGCGCCGAGGTTGAAAGCCATCATGAAACCGGCGAAGATCGACAGAATGAGAAACCAGTCGTAGATAGTCATTGATTACTCTTGGAGATTGACCCTTGTCAGGGGCGCGATGTCAGCCTCCAAACAATAGAGACGTTCACCTTGTCATTGAATTGTAACAATCGAAGAAGAATTACTGTCTTTAGGCTGCAAAATCAATAAATACCTGTCAGGGTATCCACTGCCGCGCATAATTCGAGACATGCGCCGGGCAGGAGCATGGGGCGGGTTATTTTCCTGGCTATCACGCGCATGTGTGCTTGAAGGTCGTGGCGAATTGAAGCATCTTATCCCAGTGGTCGTTTTCGACACTTCCATTTCGGCGAAAAGGAACCGTAGATGCGAAATCTCTCCCTGGGCGTGAAGCTGTTGGGCTTGTTCGGGCTGTTGCTGCTGCTGGTGTTCGGCGTCGTGACCCTGTACATCAGCAGGAACGTGCGTAGCGATTTTGTGCAGGAGGCCACCAACCGCGCAAGCGACGGCCTGGAGGCCATGCGTTGGCTCATCGAGCACAAACCCACCCCCCATGGGGAGCGGGAGTTGCAGGAGTGGGTCACGCAAATAGGCAAGCGCCTGCACTTCAGGGTCACCTATATCCACGAGGGGCGGGTGGTGGCGGACTCGGAGGTGCCCTTTGAGAAGCTCGAGGGCCTCGACGACCACGCCGGCCGTCCCGAGGTTTTGCAGGCCAGGGAACAGGGCATAGGCACCAGCATCCGGTTTTCACGCACCCTGGGCAAGGAGCTTCTGTACGCGGCCATGCCCGTGGAACCGACGCCGGGCGCCCCCGGAGGGGTGCTGCGCCTGGCCATCCCCATTTCCGACATCCAGGCGCGGTACCAGGAGTTCATCCCCCAGGCCTTTCTGTTCATGCTGGCTGTTTTCGCTGTTGCCGGAGTCCTGGGCCTGTTCATCATCAGGCGCATGAGCGCCTCCATCCAGACATTCGCGCATACGGCCCAGCAGATCGGCGAGGGGGACTACAGCAAGCGCATTTGGTCGGTGCCGGGCAAGGAGTTCACGCCCCTGATGCGGGCCGTCAACACCATGTCCGTGAATATCCAGAGCCATATCGAAGGGTTGCAGGACGCCAAGGGCGAGTTGGAGGCACTGTTCAACGGCATGAGCTCCGGCGCCATGATACTGGGGCGGGACGGGCTGGTGGAATCCTGGAACAGGGCTCTTGAGGAGCTCTTCCCGGACATGGGCGACGCCACGGGCAAGACGCCCCTGGAGGTCACCATGCAGCCCGGGCTGCGGAAGATGGCCGAAGCCATGCGTACCAGCCCCGAGGGCACCACGCGCATGGACCTGCAGTTCGACGCCCCCCGGCGTAAAGTGCTCCACGCAACCCTGGTGCCCTTCCGTACGCCCAAGGGAGTGCGGAAGATCGTGATCCTGTTCCATGACATCACGGAGATCAAACGTCTGGAGCGGGTGCGCCAGGATTTCATGATCAACATCACCCACGAGATCCGCACCCCCATCACCAGCATCCATGGCTATGCCGAGACCCTGCTGGACAACCCGGACATCAAGCCCGTGGACAGGGACCGTTTCCTCGGGATCATCCTGGAAAATTCCCGGCACATGGCGGAGATGGTCAAAAAGCTGCTCTCCCTGGCAAAGCTGGACGCCGAAAGCGCCCCGAAGCTGGAACCCGTGTCTTTGCGCGAGCAGCTGCTGATGGCGGTCAGGACCCTGTCCCAACCCATCGAGACCCGGGGTGTGCGGGTGCTGGACGAGCTGCCCGAAACACCGCTCTTTGTCAAAGCCACCAAGGTGGGGCTGTTCGAGGTTCTGGTCAACCTGCTTGAAAACGCGGTCACCTACGGGCCGGAAAAGGGGGACATCACGGTCTCGATCCGCACCGGCGAGGACAAGGACGTGGTGCTCCAGATCACGGACCAGGGCGAGGGAATCCCCGGCATCTTCAAGGACAGGATCTTCGAGCGTTTCTTCCGTATCGAGGAGGGACGCTCCATGGACAAGGGGCGCTACGGCCTGGGGCTGGCCATCTGCAGACAGCTGGTCACCGGCTTTGGCGGCTCCATCTGGCTGGAGAGCCCGGCCGACCCCTTCAAAAGGACCGGCACGCGCTTCTGCGTCTCGTTGCGGCCCTGCGAACCACGGGATGACTCGGAAGAAGGGGCCCGGGCATGAGCGGCATGCCTGGATCGTTTCCAGCGCATTGCTTCCGTGACGGGAAGGTGGAGTCATGAACCGCGCCCCCTTGATGGTGGCGGCCATATCCGTGATCCTGGTGTGCGTGCTCGCCGCCGGCGTGTTCTTCTACCTCGGGGTGTTGCATGAGAAGGCGCGGCGCGTGGATACCCCCCATCACACATCCGACCGTGAGCTTTCGGCAAAGGTATCCCCGCGGCCGATTCCCGCACCGCCGGAAGCTCTTGTCATGAAACCTGGGGCGGAGCTTCCTCCACCGCCAACTGTCATGACCCCGGGCAACTTCACCACGGACCTCGCCACGCTGGTGCTGTCCAGATACCGCCCCTCGTCCGGAAGCGGGCCGGGCCGCCTGGACCTGCGCCTCATGGACCTGGTCGGGCGTTATGCGCCGGCGGACCTGCGCCCCGGAGGGGGGTATGTCTACGCCATCTCCCCGGCGGCGGTGCGTTTTGCCAGTGTGCTGTTCGCCAACGTGCTGCTGGAAAAATTGCGCGCCGAGGCCCTGGCCGCGCAGGCTCCCGATGTGGGGCTCACACCGGAGCAGTCCGCGGATCTGCTCCGCGCCACCGCCGACTGGCTGCGGGCCGCGGCCCAATGCCCGCAGACCGCGCGCAATGGCGCGCCCTTCCCGGACGTGCTCGACAAGCGGGATTGCCGGGAGGCCATGGACTGGGTGCACGGGGTGCTGGACAAGGGCAACATCGCCGAGGTGGAGGCCACGGCCTCGGACATCCTCGAGAATTTTGCCGCGCGTGTGGAACAATGCGCCCCGGACATGCTCACGCGGAAAAGCGGGGAGTAGCCGAAGATTTTCCGGGGGAGAAACTTTTTTAAAATATGGTTATTACCTTAACTCCGCAAGAGTTGCCTGGGGGAAACCTTTCTGAGGAAAGGTTCTCCCCCAGGACCCCCCTTCCAAAGACTTATAAATGAAAAATATTATATATTAAAAAGTTCTGGAAAGGGGAGCGCAAGGGGGAGAACCCTTAGAGCAATTTACGCTTGAAATGCTTGCTCAACGGCCGGCCAAGCCAGCCTACAAGCATTTCGCGGCAAGGATTTGCAGGCAAACCCTTGCAGAGCATTTAACCTTTTTCAAAGTTAAAATGCTCTAGCTCCGCTGTCGCCATCCGTAAGGCGCGATACGACTGCACTTAACGGGTGCCGTTGCAAAAGGGAGCCCCTCTCGCAATGTCTCTTTTGTTAATAGTCGAAATGTTGTCATTTGCCGTTCGCAAGCGTCTTTACCCAGGCAACCTGGCGGGGCAGGCAGACGGTGGAGAGGTCGTATTTCTGTTGTATGAGGGCTCTTGCACCGCCCCCCAACCGGGCGCGGGTGTCAGGAGCGTCCAGGAGTCGGCAGACCGCCTTGGTGATGTCCCGGGTGTCGAAAAAATCCACGAACAGGCCCGAGTGGTCATGACGTATCACCTCTCGCACAGGGGGCACGTCTCCGGCCACCACTGCGCAGCCCGCGCTCATGGCCTCGAGCAGGCTCCAGGAGATGACGAACGGGTATGTCAGGTAGACGTGCACCGTGGACACCTGCAGCAGCGAGATGAACTCCGGGTAGGGGAGCTTGCCGGTGAATACGACACGCTCCCAGTCCTTGTCCGGGATGCGGTGACGGACCTCGTTGATGAAGTGGTCCTTCCAGGTGGTTCCTTGTGGGGGGAGTGCGCCGTAGCTCACCTCGTCCCCCCCCACGATGATGACTCGGGCATTGGGGCGTTGACGCAGGATCTCCGGCAGTGCGCGCATGAAGATATGGTACCCGCGGTAAGGTTCCAGGTTGCGGTTCACAAAGGTTATTATCTCGTCGCCCTTGGTCAGCGTGAGGCCGTTGTCGAGCTTAAGGCCGGCCTTGGGGTTCGGGGCGACGGCTTTGGTGTCGATGCCGTCGTGGACCACCGTGATGCGTGAGCGGAAGGGCTCCGGGAATGTGTCGGCCTGCCAGCGGGTGGGTGATAGGCCGCTGTCCGCGTTTTTGAAGTGCAGCAGGGCGTTCACGGTCTTGATATGCAGGCGGCAGATCTCTCCAGGGTCCTTGGGCGAGAACTCGGGGTCGAAATGTTGGTCAGCGCCCTCGGGCTGGTAGTGGAATTCGCAGTATAACCCCAGCCTCGCCTTAGGCCAGACCTCCTTGAGGAACAGGCTCTCCCCCCAGCCCGGATGGGCGATGATGGCGTCCGGTTCATATCCCTTGTCCTTAAGCCGGAGCGCGGCCCTGAAGCAGGCCTCGGCCCGGATTACCTTGGTCTCGAAGTCGATCACCCAGGGGTGGATGCCCGGAGTGCTCCTCCTGTTCGGGGAATAAGGGGCGATACGAATGTTGCGCCACCGCGTGCCGGAAAAAGGGCGCATGGTCAGGGCCGTCACCGAGATACCGGGTTGGGCCGCCAGGGCCGGGGCCAAGTGCTTGAACTGCCCCGGAAAGTTCTGATGGATGAAGAGCAGATTCACGCGGCTCCATTGACATCGCAAGCAGCTAACAGTTTGTGGGGAGGGGCTTATTTCAAAAGCCCCTCCCCCGGAGAGTATTGTCAACAATTCCGCCGACTATTTCTTGAACGTGAACGCTTCCTTTTGCACGCGCTCCTGGGAGATGCCGCAGGACTGCAGCATTTGAAGCACCGCCTCCTGCATGGCCGGGGGGCCGCAGACATAGAATGAGGCGGTGGGAGCGACATTGTATTCCTCGAGCATGTCCTTTTCCAGGCGCCCCTCGTGATAGAACACGCGCCCTCCTTCGGGCGGGTCCGGAATGTGCTTCTCCCTGGTCAGCAGGAACACCACTGTGAGATCGAGTTCCTTGCTTATCTCGATGAGCTCCTGCTCGGCAAAGGCATCGGCCAGGGTCTTGTTGGACCAGAACAACATGACCTTGTTCCTGGCCTTGTCGGTGCGAAAGGTCCGGAGCACGCTGAGGAACGGCGTTATGCCGACGCCTCCGGCGATCATCACTATGTTTTCCTGGTTTTCGATGTCCTTGCAGAAAACACCTAGGGGATCTGAGCACTGCACCTCGGTGCCCGCGTTCAGTTTGCGGACCTGGGCGGTGAAGTCGCCGATGCTCTTGACCGTGAAACGAAGGCGGTTGTCATGGGCGTCGCAGGAGATGGTGAAGGGGTGCGCGTCGCTCCACCCCTCGTCGGTCATGACGCGGATGCTGGCGAACTGCCCGGGCTTGTGATGCATCGGGCTGCCGTCTTCGGTTTCTATGACCAGCGAGGTGACGTCGTCGTTCTCAGGGATGGTTTCCACTATTCGCCATGATTTTTTTTCCTTGGTCATGGTGGGCTCTCTTTTTTATGGTTGGTCCGGACGGTCTCGTTGAAGAGCCTCTGCAGGGTCTGACCGGACATTCGGCAGTGTTTCAAAATGGTTCCCGGTCCAGTGCCGGGGGAAACGTCGTGCAAATGGTTTCCCTTGGCGCAAACTGTTTACGGGACACACCTTCACGTCAGGCGTTAGCGTTATCACATTCGAGTAGTATAAGGAAGAATCCCTGGATGAAAAGGGCTTCCCATTCCCTTGATATTGTGCAACTTGTGTGTCCGGTTTCAAGGACAGGGTATCGAGTGGCGCGTGCGCTCCCGGGAATCCCCGGGCTTGAAGGCGTCCGACGCCTCGGAAAGGGCGCTTCCCTGATGAAAATAATCGGCTTCTCAGCTGAATCGGCGGGTAAGGTTTTATGGAAATAGATGTTCTCAGGCTGTTGCAGGAAAATCCGGTGCTGGTGTTCTTCATTGTCCTGGGTGTCGGGTATTTCATTGGTAACTTTCGTATCGGCTTCTTCCATCTCGGCCCCACGGCCGGGGTGCTCATCGCCGGGCTGGTGTTCGGGCATCTGGGGTTCTCCATCCCCAAGACCATCCAGCAGATCGGCTTCATCCTCTTCATCTACTCCGTGGGCTTTCAGGCCGGGCCGCGTTTCGTGAGCCTGTTCTTCAAGGACGGGATGAAGTACGCGTTCCTTTCACTGGTGGTGGCGGGCACAGCGGTGCTGCTCTGCAGGGGAATCGCGGACATGTTGGGGTTCAACCCCGGCCTCACGGGCGGCCTGCTGGCCGGTGCCCTGACCAGCACCCCCACCCTGGCTGCGGCGCAGGACGCGGTGGCCAGCGGCCTGATCACCTCGCCGGACTACACCACTCAGGAACTGCTCAACTTTCTTTCGGTGGGGTACGCCATCACCTACATCTTCGGCATGATGGGGCTGCTGTTGTTCATCCGGGTCCTGCCCAAGATCATGCGCTTCGACCTCAAGGCCGAGGCGGCCAAGCTGGCCCGGGAGTCCACAGTGCGGGACGATGACGGCGACCGGGAGGAGACAGTGCAGAAACCCAAGATCCGCGCCTTCGAGGTGCGGAACGAGGAGGTGCTGGGTCGCCCCTTGATGGATCTGCATTTCTGCAAGAACACGGGCTGCGTGATCCAGGAGGTCATGCGCGAGGGCAAGAGCCTGCTTCCAGACGCCAACACTCATCTGCAGAAGGGTGACCGGGTGAGTATCATCGGCCCCCTGGACAAGCTGGAGGAACTCAGCGGGATCATCGGCCCCGGAGTCTGGGACAAGGAGCTGCTCAAGACCCATATCGAAAGCGCCCTGGTGGTGGTGAGCAACAACGAGGCCGTGGGCAAGCGCATCAGCGACCTGCACACCGTGGCCCGGTTCGGCTGCTATGTCACCAGGATAGTGCGCGCGCACATCGAGCTACCCGTGAACTCGGATATTGTGCTGGAAAAGGGCGACACCGTGATGGTGGCGGGCAGCCCGGCCAGGCTGAAATCCCTGATCAAGACCCTGGGGCACGAGGAGCGCGGGGTGGTGGAAACCGACCTCCTGACCTTTGCCTTGGGCATCGTGCTGGGACTTTTTCTGGGGCAACTGTCCATCAAGTTCGGCACCTTTTCCATGGCCCTGGGAACCGCCGGGGGACTTCTGTTCTCCGGCATCGCCATCGGTTTCCTGCGCTCAATTCACCCCACCTTCGGAAGGGTACCTCCGGCAGCGCGCTGGGTGGTCATGGAGCTGGGGCTGATGTTCTTCATGGCCGGCATCGGCCTGCAGGCAGGGTCGGGCATCGTCGCCACCCTCAAATCCGTGGGGCTGCCGCTTTTTCTCAGCGGCGTGGTGGTCACCATGGTTCCGGTCATTGTGGGGCTGCTGTTCGGCCTCTTCGTGCTCAAGCTGAACCCGGTGTTGCTGCTCGGAGGCATCACCGGCGCCATGACCAGCACGCCCTCCCTGAGCGCGGTGTGCCAGGACGCGGGCAACACCATGCCCGCGCTCGGCTATGCCGGGGCCTACACCTTTGCCAACGTATATCTGGCCCTGTGCGGCGCGTTCCTGGTGATGTTATAGGTATATTTCGGAGAGGGATTTCCGGGGGAGCCCCGTTGCTAGGCTCCCCCCGGGAAACGGCAGGAAAGGGTGGGGAACGGTGCTACTCGGATTCCACCTTGTAGCCCGCGCCCTTCCAGGCGAAGATGCCGCCGGGATAGCGATAGACGTTGTTATAGCCGAGTTTCTTGGCCCAGGCCGCCCCATTGTGGCTGCGGGTGCACTTCACGAAGCCGCAGTAGACAACGATTGTCTTGTCCTTGTCCGGGCCCAGCAGGGCGACATAGTCATCCTGACTCTTGCCGCCGGTCTCCTCGGCGTTCCAGGTATCCATGTCAGGAATGGGGAAAAGGAACTGCTTGGCGCCGGGGACATGGTTCTTTTTGTAGCTGTCTTCATAGGGCATGGTGTCGATGATCAGCATGTCCTTGCCTTCACCGATCCACTTGTTGAGCTCTTCGGTGGTGACGACGTCGTATCCGCCACGCTGGACCTCGCGCACCAGCTTCACGGCGGCTGTTTCCTTTTCGACTTCCTGTTTGAACTTGTCCGCACCGCCACCCATGTCACAGGCCGTGAAAAACACCCCCATTACCAGCATCAACAGAAGAAACTTACGCATCAATGACCTCCGTGGATTCGTTTTTGGCATCCGACCTGGACCAGAACCTGAAAAGGCCGCGCAGTCCGGGTTTGTGCACAAAGCGCCACCAGTAACAATAGCCGCACACAACCAGCAACAGGAGGTCGCGATACAGCGCCTCCCACAGGTTGTGATAGGCTTCGCCCTCGGGATCGCCGGGGCCGTAACAGCCGCAGTCTATATCGAGGCCCAGGCGTATGCCGTGAGCCAGGACGCCGATGAACATGAGCGTGAATCCGGTAATAATGGCCAGGGAGCCTCTGACATCCAGCAGGAGCGCCATGGCGGCGAGGATCTCCAGCACTGGGAGAACCACGGCCACGGGAAACAGCAGGGGCTCGGGCAACAACCCGTATCCGCCGATGACCGTTGCGAAATCCTTTGGCGCGGGCAGCTTGCTGGCTCCCGCGTAAAGGAATACGGCCGTCAGCAGAATCCGGGCGTAAAGATATGCCCGCCGGCTGTTCATGAACGACAACGTGCGGGGAAACTGTGATCGTATCTTGGACAGGTTGGAATTTTCCATTTCAGACATTATTAGCATGAATACCAAAGAGGTATAAAATCGAATATTATGATCGAATGTGAAAGGTATGATATGTATAATTTATAATTAGAAGCTGTTTGCAAAAGTTTTGCATGGACCTGTCCATGGTGTGTTCCTCTTTTATTTCTCTTGGTATAAGAACTGCCACACTGAAGATCGCTGATCGACTTCAGATCTGGAACCAATTGCCAAATAATCCGTGGCAACGCGAAGTTTGTCATGCCGGGGATGTCAACGTTTTTCGCGAGGCTTGCGTCTGGGATGTTGAGGCGCAATGCCCTGAGGCAGGAACATGGAGCAAACGCCCGACTCCCTGAAAGCACGCGTGACCGCCCTGGCCGGAGAGGCGACCGCAGGCGACGACAGGGCCTTTGAAGAACTGGTGGGGATGTATCAGGAGAGGGTGTTCCGCCTTATATATCACCGCACCCGTTCCAGGACGGATGCCGAGGACCTGACCCAGGACGTGTTGCTGAAGGCCTACCGCAAAATAGGTTCGTTGCGTGAGGTCGAACATTTTCAAAGCTGGCTCTTTCGCATCGCCGTGAACTCGGTGCAGGACCTGTACCGCAAGCGGAAAGTCAAGGCCGCGCTGTTTCTCGAGCGTGGAGAGTCAAGAAACGTGAATGAAGCTCCCGAGCCCGGGGCGCTGGTGCCCGACGAAAAACAGATGGGGGGCGAGGAGCATGTATCGAACATGGAATTCTGGAATCACATAGGCAACCTGTCCGACCGCCTGGGTGCGCGGGAGCGCGAAGTGTTCCTGCTGCGCTATCTGGACGGGCTGGAGTTGAAGGAAATCGCGGCCATCATCGGCAAGACCGAGGGGACCGTGAAGACAAGCTTGCACCGCGCGGTGAAAAAGTTCAGAAAGGACGAAAAATTGCGCTCTTTCCTGGGTGAGGTGTCGTGATGCGTGACAAGCACCTTACAGAAGCCGAGTTGGCAACCCTGGCCATCGCAATGGACCGGGACGTTCGACCCGAGGTTGCGGAACATTTGGGCTCCTGCCCCTTTTGCCGGGAGGAACTGCGCGCTTTGCGAGCGGATCTGGAAAACCTTTCCCGGATCGCACGAGACACGGCACCATCCTCCATGCGCGCCTTCAACCTGCCCGTGAATGTCGGGAGACGTTCATCGCTCCATACTCCCTGGCGGGCGTTTCCCTCCCTGACATGGGGAGCATGGGGGGGCGCTCTGGTGGCCGCCACCCTGCTGCTCGTGTTCTGGCTGGCCGGTCCCTCGCGTGAACCAGCCCCAAGCCGTGAACAGGCGCAGCGCATGTTCATGGAGGACGTGGCCATGCTTCATGAAATGCGCGCATTGGAGCGCGACCCTCTGCCGGAGATCGTCCACGCCTTCATCGGCGATGCGGGAGAGGAGCTGGACGAGGAGTTCCTCGGTCCGGTTGAACCCTTCTTGGACCTGGAGCTCAGCTCGTGATCGCCCCATCCGCGCGAATTTTCTGGAGAGAGACAATGATACCACTGCGCATCGTCCGGTTGACCGTTTTTGTCTGCCTGGTGCTGGGCATGCTTGCCGGCATGGCCAGCGCCGGGAACAAAACCGAGGAAGAGGTCGCCTATGGGCGCTGGTGGCTGCGCCCCGCCCTGGTCGAGGCCCTGAGCCTGGACAATGCCATGGTGAACAGGCTGGATACGCTGTACGTAGAGCGCAAGAGCCGGCTCATTGATCTCAAGGCGGCGGTGCAGAAGGAGCGCATGAAGCTTTCCGTGCTCATGGACCAGGAGCCCCTGGACAAGGCCGGGGTGATGCGCCAGTACGAGGTGCTCAACGAGATACGGGGTGAGATGGGGCGTGAGCGCTTCAAATACTACATCGAGATCCGCGATATCCTGGGACCTGAGCGCTACCGTAAGGCCGTGGCCATGTACAAGGAGCGGGGAAAAAAAATTCGCGAGGCGATGAAGATGATCGACGGCGAGCTGGGCAAGTAGAAGGCGCCGCCCCCGCACCCCTTGCCCCGTGATGTTTCCTGTCTTCGGCTTTCATATCCTCTTTTCCGGCAAACGACTCCTCATGCTCCCCGAGACCCCCACGCATCGGGCGACCAGACCTTCCAATCAGGCTGGTCTTGCGTCTCCCGCCCGGATGGCGTACCTAGCGGCAGGCGGATTATGAGGAACAGACAAGCAGGCATATCCACGCGGTGGAACGCCCCGTCCTGGGGCGATACCGCTTTCCACTTCATCTGCGGCATGATTCCGGCTTGTGCAATGGTTGTTTGTTTGTTGCGCATCGAGTCGATGTATGGTGATCTGTACTCGACTTGGGAGGGGATTCGCGCGGCGCACCCCTTCCTGAAGAGCGTGATGCGCGTGTTCACTGACTTTGGAAATCCCTTGTTCTACCTCGTTTATCTGGGGATCCTCATTCATGCCTGGCGTACCGGGAACCGCTCCTTGATGCGCTTCGTGCTGGCATATATTGTTGTTCAATTGTTGATCAGTTTCGCCCTTGTGCGGGGTTTGAAAATAACCCTGGGCTGTCCGCGCCCCGGTGTGGCCGGGGATTGCGTACCTTTCAGTTTCGACGGGGGGCATAACGCCATCCCCTCGGGGCACAGCGCGGAGATCGCGGGGGCCATCCTCCCCCTGATCATGCGGCGCCGGAACATTCAGCTGACCATGGCTCTGGGCCTGCTGCTCTGCGTGGTGGCCTTCAGCCGCATACTGCTAGGCTGGCACAGCCCTGTGGACGTGACCTTCGGGTTGCTCTTCGGTGCCTACGCCGCCTGGCTCATCCACTGTTACGGACGGTAATCCATGAACACACCCAAGGTATCCAGCGGCTGGCTGGGTTCGTTGTACCGGCTCCTGTCCAGGCACCCCTATGTGTCTGTGGCGGCGCTGCTGGCTCTGCAAACGCTCTTCATGCTCCATAGCCGGGCTCTGTGGTTTTCGGACGAGATCCGCTACGCCGACGTGTTCACCAACCTGGTGCACGAGGGCAAGTGGCTGGTGCTTTATCTCAATGGTCAGTTCTATCCGGACAAGCCCCCGGTGTTCTTCTGGATGCTGGCCCTGCTGCGCTGGCTGACCGGGCTGGAGGGCGCGCCGCTGTTCTTCCTCGGCGCGGGGGTCTCGGGCTACTGCTTTGCGGCCGCCACCCTCTGGATGGGGCGCAAGGTCCTGGGCATGCAAAAGGACATGGCCCTGGCCGCTGGACTCGTGCTGCTGACCACCTTCTATTTCATTGGCCTCACGCATTACGTGCGCATGGACCTGATGTTCGGCGCACTCATCATCTGCGCCGAGGTCTGCTTCTTCCAAGTCTGGCAGCGGGATTCCCTGACAAGGGGCACCCGGATGTGGTCCATGGCCGCAATGCTGCTCTGCGTGATCGCAGCGCTCACCAAGGGTCCCTTGGGCGTGGTCTTTCCCATCCTGGGCTCCCTGGTCTACCTGGGCTGGACCCGGGACCTTCGCCGGTTTTTCCGCCGTGATGTGGGGTATGCCGCCCTGGCAGGGGTGATTCTGCTGCTCCTCTGGTTCGGCGCCGCGCTCTTTGTGGAGCGCTCCGCGTACATGGAAAACATCCTGTACGAACAGATCTACCGCCGCGCCACCAATACCTGGCACCACGAGCAGCCCATCTACCATTATCTGGTGACGTTTCCCGCCGCATTTATCCCCTGGACCCTGATGCTTTTTGTTTTGCCCCTGAAACGGTTGTTTCGGAAGGGGTTCTGGAGCGATTTCGCGGACACCCGCGGCGCCAGGCACATGGGCACGGACAATGCCGGGCTGGTCTACTGCTGGTGCCTGCTGTTCAGCGGCTTCATCCTGCTGTCCGTCATCAGCATCAAGATCGTGGTGTACCTGCTGCCGCTGTTCGCGCCCTTGGCCTTGATCACGGCCAGGCAACTGGACCTGCTCCCGGAAAACAAGATTGCCCGGCTGTTCCTGCTCTTTGCGGGGGTGTTCGGGCTCATGGCCGTGGCGCTGCCCTTTGCCAACTTCGTCCACCCCTGGCCCATCACCATCGAGGGCACACTGATCTGCGGCGCCGTGATGCTCGTGTTCGCGCTGTTGCTGTGGAAATGGGTGCCCCGCGACAATTGGCGCGCCGCCCTGACCTTCACGATCATCGCTCTGACCATCTGGCTCCAGCCCGCGGGGCTGTTGCTCACGCCCTCCCTGGACCCGGTCATGAGCCCCAAGGCCCAGGCCGAGGTCATGAAAAAGTACATCGAGCAGGGGTACTACCCCCTGGGGTATAAGCTCTACTCCGGCACCTACACCTACTACGCGGGGTACGATGTCCACGAGACCGGAGACCGCGGGGAGCTGGAAAAGGAACTGGCCCAACACCCCAAGGCCGTTGTGGGACTGCGCTACAAGTACTGGAGCAATTGGGAGAACCGCCCCCAAGATCTGGAAGTGGTGCACGAACAGTGGATCGCCGACAGGTTGTTCGTCCTGGCTGTGAAAGGTCGGGATGACTAGACTTTTTAGGAGAGGGTTAACAGTGACCGGGGGGAACCTTTTAAAAAGGGCTTCTCCCCGGACCCTCCAGGCCTTTCATATTATTTATTCTACTCTTCCCTTAATACCGAGAGGATTTCCACGCGGGAGGCTTGCCAGGCCGGGTAGGCGCCCGCCGCCACGCCGAGTGCCGCCGCGCCGCAAAGGGCGGTGGCGGTGATGGTTGGCGAGAAGACCATGGGGAAGCCGCCGAACAAGTGTGCGGCCAGTCCCACGAGCATGGCGCCCAGGACGCCGAGAACGCCCCCTGTGGTGGAGAGCAGTCCGGCCTCGAACAGGAACTGTTGCACGATGTCCGCGCGTTTGGCGCCAGTGGCGCGTCGCACCCCGATTTCCAGCCGGCGGGCGCGAACCAGCAGCACCATGATGGAGAGTATGCCCAGCCCCCCCACGGCAAAGGATATCACCGAGCTGATGTTGCCCAGGGTCTGTACCAGGTCCAGGGCCTGTTGCTGCAGGCGGATGGTGTCCATGGCCGTGAACACGCTGAAGTCGTCACGCTCCCCGTCCTGGATTGAGTGCAGCCGCCTGAGGATATCGGTGGCGGCCTTTTTGGTCCGCTCCGGGTTCACGCCGGGGGCGAGCTGCATGTACACTCCGTTGATGAAATCCTGGTTGCTGAAGCGCCGCATGTAGGTGGTGATGGGCACGAACACCTGTTCGTCCTGGTCGGTGCCCACGATGTCGGCGCCTTTCTTTTCCATCACGCCGATGACCTGGCAGTTTGCCCGGAAGAAGAGCACGGTTTTCGCCAGGGCATTTTCAGGGGCGCCGAAGAGGCGGTCAGCGATGTTGCGCCCCAGCACGCAGACCTTGGCCCGGTCGCGGAGTTCGGCTGAGGTGAAGAACCTGCCGAATTCGGGGTTGAAGCTGCGAACGCGGGTGAAGGTGGGGGTGGTGCCGACGACCTGTGAGGGGATCTTCAGGTTCCTGTAGCGTACGTCCATGGTGGCGTAGATGCTGGGCGCCCCGGCAAGGACACCGGGCAGTTCGGCCATGAGGGTGTCCGCGTCACGCAGGGTGAAGGTGGTTGCCTCGTCCCGGATCCTGGCTTCGCCGCCACGCCTGAATCGTACCTGCCCGGCAGTTGCCATGAACAGGTTCGGCCCGAGTCTTTCGATTTCGATCTCGGCCTTGCGCACCATGGCCAGGGATACGTGCCGCACCCCGGTAAGGGCCAGGGCGCCAAGGGTCACCCCGAGAATTGCCAGCACGGTGCGCAGCTTGTGTGCGGCCAGTGAGGCCACGGCGATACGCAGGCTCAGAAACATGGTGACTCCGAATGGTTGGGCATGTTCCGAAGTACCGTGTTGCGCCGAAGGGGGCAAGTAGTGAGGCAGGGAACAAAAAAAAATGGGGGAGGCCTTTCGGCACTCCCCCCATTAGCTTGCGGATCAGGTGACGGTTACACGCCGTTCATGGCGGCAGCCTGCTTGGAGGCGTTGCGGAAGGTGAACATGAACCAGATAAAGGAGAGCGCGGCCACGGCAATGCCGATGGGCGTGCTGATATCCAGGGACAGGCCAAACCCGATCTTGGCGTAGCACAGGTAGGTGGTGCACACCGCGGTCATGAAGGTGGCCGGGATGGTGCAGATCCAGTGCAACTTGGCGTTCTTGATCAGCCAGGCGGCGCCGGTCCAGAGCACGATGGTGGCCAGGGTCTGGTTGGCCCAGCCGAAGTAGCGCCAGATCACGCCGAAGGGAGCCTGGGAGATGGCGAAGCCCACGGCGAACAGGGGGATTGCGATCAACAGGCGCTTGACGGCCTCTTTCTGGGAGAACCGGGTCACGTCGGCGATGATCAGCCGGGCGGCGCGGAACGCGGTATCACCCGAGGAAATGGGCAGAACCACGACACCCAGAATCGCGAGGAGACCGCCAAAGCTTCCAAGCAAGGTCCTGGAAATCTGATCGACAACCAGTACGGCATTGTTGGAGTCGCCCAATGCGGCCTGCAGGTCGGCGGAGGAGTTGTAGAAGCTCATGCCCAGGGTGGCCCATACGAGAGCGATGAAGCCTTCGCAGACCATGGCGCCGTAGAAGACCTTGCGGCCTTCACGCTCGTTGCCCACGCAGCGGGCCATGAGCGGGGACTGGGTGGCGTGGAAACCGCTGATGGCCCCACAGGCGATGGTGATGAACATCAAGGGCCACAGGGGCAGTTCCTTGGGATGGATGTTCTCGAGGGTGAGCTGCGGGAAGAAATGATACCCCTTGAAGATCAGGGCCGCGGGCAGGGCCAGGGCCATAAAGATGAGCACCGCGCCGAGAATGGGGTAGAAGCGGCCAATGATCTTGTCGATGGGCAGGATCGTTGCCAGGAAGTAGTAGGCGAAGATTATTGCAACCCACCAATATTTATCCATACCGCTGAGTTTGGCGAGCAGGCCGGCAGGCCCAAGCACAAAGACCACGCCCACGAGCAGCAGCAGGACAATGGAGAACAGGCGCATGAACTGTTGGAACCCGAAGCCCAGCTCCTTGCCCACCACGCCGGGGATGGAGATGCCGCCGGCGCGGATGGAGAGCATGCCGGAGAAAAAGTCGTGCACGGCGCCGGCGAAAATGGTTCCCAATACGATCCAGAGAAGGGCGGAGGGGCCGTACAGGGCGCCCAGGATGGGACCGAAGACCGGGCCGAGGCCCGCGATGTTCAGGAGCTGCACCAGAAACAGTTTCCACTGGGGCATTTCAACGTAGTCAACGCCGTCGGTCATGGTTATGGCAGGTGTGGCGCGATTGGGGTCACTCCCGAAAATCCCGTCCACAATCTTGCCGTAGGTGAAGTAGCCGATGAGTAGCAGAGCCACGCATCCGAAAAAGATCGTCATTCCCTAATCCTCCTTCATTTATGTTGCAGGCTGGGGCAAGAATACCCCACTTTTTTACATGAACAACATGTTTGGCGCGAAGGAGCATTTTCAGGGGCTGAAGTGAAGCTCAGGTGGGATGAATAGCACCTGGATAACAGGCGGTATCTGATGATAACCATAGAGAGAAGTGAAAAGGCCGAAAGGAACGTTTCCTCCAAAAAATGAAGTTCAGAACTTATTTTATTGGAATGTTGAAGGAAATTCTGGTTCCCTCGTTCATGGCGCTCTCCACGTGCAGGGCATAGGCGGAGCCGTAGAGCTGCACCAGGCGGTGATTGCAGTTCTGTGCGCCGATGCCTTCGCTCATGGACTCGTGCTCGGAAAAGGTCAGGATGTTCTCTATGGCCTTGGGAGTCATGCCCGCGCCGTCGTCCTCCACCACCACGTTCAGGTTGCCGTCGGCCTTGTTGGCGCAGAGCCGCACGATGCCGCCGGAGTCCGTACCCAGAATGCCGTGCTTCACGCAGTTTTCCACCAGGGGCTGGATGATCAGCGGCGGGATGGGCCAGTCCTCAACCTCCGGGTCCACATGGATGTAGGCGTGGATGCGGTCACCGAACCGGGCCTGCTCGATGGCCAGGTAGGAGCGTACCTGCTCCAGCTCCTCCCTCAGAGGAATGAGCCCACGGCTGCTGTCCAGGTTGCGGCGCATGTAATGGGAGAGGTCCAGCAGGAGTTCGCGAGCCTGGGAAGGGGCGGTTCTGCAGAACGAGGCGATGGTGTTCAGGGAGTTGAACAGAAAGTGAGGGTTGATTTGGGCCTGCAGGCGGCGGATCTCGGCCTGGGCCAGGAGCTGGTTCTTGATGCCGATGTCCTCCAGCTCGATCTGCGTGGAGAAGAGGTCGGCAAGCCCTTTGGCCAGCTCGAAGCGGGTATTGTCCAGGGGTTTGTCCGCGGAGCCGTATAGCTTCAGCGTTCCCAGCAGTTCGTCGCTCTTGCGCAGGGGCACGATGATGGCATCGTGCAGGGGGCAGTCAGGGAAGTCGCAACCGATGCTCTCGCGGGAGCGCAGGAATACTGGATTGCCATCGAGGATGACCCGCAGGGTGCCTTCCGTGCGCAGGGAATGTCCGGGGAGATGGTGATCCGCTCCCAGGCCCACGTGGGCGAGGATGCTGTCCACGCTGGTCAGGGCCACGGCCGCCACCGAGGTATTTTGATAGATGATTTCAGCGGTGGCCTGAGCGGATTCCGGGCTGAAGCCCGAGCGCAGATGCCCCACGGTCTGGTTGGCGATGGAGAGGATTTCCCGGGCCTGGTTGGAGTTGCGCAGGTCGTTGAGCTTGAGCTGCAGGAACAGGATCTGGACAAAGAACGCCGCGCCCAGAGAGTTCACCGCGATCATGGGCAGGCCGATGAGTTCCACCAGAGCCAGGGCATCGGAAAAGGGTCGTGAAAGCAGGAGCACCAGCCCCATGTGCAGGGTCTCACCGGCAATGCCCAGGGTCAAGGCGATACGCCAGTCCAGGCTGCGCCCGGGAAGCCTCGAGGCAAGGAGACCTGCGGCGGCCCCCTCGGCAAAGGTTGCCAGGCCGCAGGGAATGGCACTGAATCCGCCGATGTCGATGAGAAAACGATGCCCCCCCGCGATGAGTCCTGCCCCGATGCCTACGGCCGGCCCCCCGAACAGACCCGCCGTGATCACGCCCATGGCGCGCAGGTTTGCATAGGACTGAAAAACCAGGTTGCCAGTGTATGTACCCAGGATGCCGAACAGGCCGAACAGGAGGATGAGCAGTCCAGTGATCCAGGCGGGGCGGTCGCGTCCTGTCCCCAGTTTGTCCATGGGGGTGAAGGTGACGATGGCGAAGCCCATGGCCAGCATGAGCCCGAAACGTTCGGAAAGTTCTATGAAAAGGTCGGGGATCGGTGGGGTCATGGAGGTCGCTGCTAGAAAATACGTTCAGTTGCGTGGTGCTCACAGCCCGAGGAGGGTCTTGAAATCGCGGACCCGGTTGCGGCTCACGGTGATCTTGGTGCGCTCGGAGTCGTCCATTTCCAGGTAGTACTTGCCGCTGAACCAGGGCGAGAACTCGGCGATGCGCTCCAGGTTCAGCAGGATTCCCCGGTTTGCCCGGAAAAAAGGAGCCCCTGAGAGGCGCTTCTCCATCTTGTCCAGTGTGGTGCAGCCGTGGCAGCAAAACTGGCCGTGATTCGTGAGCGCTGTTATTCGCTTGCCATCGGCCTCGATGAGCACGATTTCCTCCAGGGGCACGAGCTTGACGCGCCCCCCCTGTTCAAGAGGCAGCCGGGTAAGGGCAGCGGATGCCTGCGCTGCCTGGGGGCGCTGCTGCAACCCCTCCAGAAGCCGCTCCAGGGTGGATATGTCGCGCTCCGAATCCTCCTGGCTCAGGTGGGTGCGCACGCGGTCGAGGCTCAGGCCCAGGCGCTTGGCCGAGACGGGCTTGAGCAGATAGTCCAGGGCATTGGCTTCAAAGGCCTTGATGGCGTACTGGTCGTAAGCTGTGACAAAGACGAACAGCGGGGGGTGTTGGAGTAGCATGCTCTGCTCCAGCACGTAGAATCCGTCCTTGCCGGGCATCTGGATATCCAGGAACACGAGGTCGGGCTGATCCTGGACAATATGCTCCAGGGCCGCCTCGGCGGAATCGGCCTCCTGTGACCGGACATCGGGGTGGGCGGTGAGGAGGTAGCGCAGTTCGTCGCGCGCGGGGGCCTCGTCGTCCGCGATCAGTGCCTTGATGACCATGCCCCCCAAAATAGTGCATGGCCCTGACGTTGTCCATGGCCCCTGGGAGAGGTGATTTGCATGGGGGAAGTTTTTTTGGCAAAAGGTTCCCCCCAGCGCTCCCCTTCCGAGACCGAGGTGGTCTGAAATTTCATGGAGGGGGCACTGTCGGCAGCGGTTGGGCGTGGTGGTTCTATCCGTTGGCCATGGCAGCGACAGAAAGGAAAGGAGTCTCTCTGTAACTATACGAAAGAATGAACTTTTGAGATGTTGAGTAAATGTTTTTCTTCGGCTCTCTTGACAGAAGGGAAGGTTGTTCCTAATAGTAGAATGCTGGAATTGTGAGCTTCTTTATGTTGTAGTCTGATGCTAATTCCTACAATATATTGCTTTGTGCATGAACTTTGTTTTTCCGTTTTCGTCTAAACGGATGTTGTACATTGAGTTGATATGACTCAAGGAGACTGACATGACAGAATTCAAGAAATATACAGGTATTTTGCTTATAATCCTTTCACTCGTGCCCATAGCATATGGCCGCCTTCGTCTTTCCGAGGACAGGGACGCCTCGGTTCAATCGCAACCAGCCGCTCTAACGCTGACTGAAGGATCCAGGCAATTCGATGCGTCGAGATTCTCGGGCTACTTTCTTGGCGAGTCCATCGGGGAGGAGCAGCAGAAGGACCTGGGCGTCATATCCATCGGTGTTATTGCGTTCATCCTTGGCTTGCCGCTGATCATGAGAAAAAAAGAAGAGCGGTAAACATAATAAGCCCCTCCGGATTCTTTCCAGGCGCGGCAATGTCCCGGCCGGGAAGAACCAAATCCATTTCCAGCGAACAATGCCCCGCAGCTATCTGTGGGGCATTTGCATTTGAAGCGGTGCTATTCGCAGTTAATGAGGGTGCCGTTCCATTCTCCACGCCATTGGGAGTCGCCCTGCACGTTCCAGTACCCGTTGAAGCCAGCCTCTGTAGGGAGGAACACGAAAGATCCGCGGCCGTCGCTCTGTGTCCATGTGCCTCGGATTTCCTCGCCTTGCAGTGAGCCGAAGATCTGACCGTTCTTGTGTGGATACGAGCCGGTGATCTGCGGCGGATTCGCGCTGTCGTCATAGACCAGGGTCAATTGCCCCCACTCGGTCTGGAAGTGGCAGGTGTTCTTGCTGCTGGGAGCAGGGGGGGCGGGAGCGGGCTGGGGTGCCGGCGCCGGCTGCGCGGAGGAGGGGGGCGTCGGCACCTGGGATGTGAGCGGTTTGGGGGCCGATGTGGTGGGTTCCCGCGTCGCGGGCGCTGCACCGGATGGAGGAGTCACCGGCTCGCCCTTCACAGCCGCGATGGTGGCGGACTTGAACTCGTCATAGTTGGAGTAGGGGGCGAGCATATCCTTGAACTCCTCGAACTGGATGTACTCCACACGGTCAGGCTGTTCGTAGGCCAGGTACACGACGTTGTCGTTCTGAGGCTTGTCGGTTTCGCCGTTGTGGCAGCCGATCATCATGAGGATGTCCGGCATGTCGTCGCCGTCCACGTCCTCGAAGCCGATGGTCGAGGGCCAGCAGTCCTCCAGTGGAGCGTTTTCGTTCAGCTTGGGTGAGGGCAGTTCCTGGAAGGGATCGCCCCCGAGAATGGTGATCATGAATGCGGCGTCGGAGAGAAATTCGCCATCCGCGGGCATCATGGTCTTGAGGCAGAAATTGCCCCCCATGGCCCCGCCGGAAAAGGCAAAGGAGGTGTTGGGGTCGATCTTGAACCCCGGAAGAATGCGCTCCTCAACTCCCGAGGGCTCGTAGCAGGCCTTGTCCTGGTCGGGCAAGGCCCATGCGCCTGTGGAGCCCTGCCCCGCAAAGGCGGGGGAGCCGAGGCAAAGCAGGAAAAGGGTGCATACAAGGACAGGTCCCAGGACGCGAAGGTTATCCCCCATCGGACGTGATTTCATGAAGAACCCCTTATGGTTCGTGAGATCCGAAAAAAAATTAATACCTATTTTGTTGGAAATAGGGAAGCCGAGGTTACATCGAGGGCATATAAAAATGAGTAGTTCTAGGCTCTAGTATCACCACTCGTGCTGCACGAAATTAGCGTGTTTAAGAGCAGTGATTTAAAGTTCCATTTGTAAGATTTTTGTAATTTGTTCGTTAGTGTACATTTTGTGTTTCATTTCCAGTAATTTTTAAAGAATAGGACGGGATTTGTGAATAGAAAAGCTATTTCATTGATTGAAAATATATCAAAAAAATAAAAATTACGAATAAATCTTGCAATGAATCAAAAGATGAGATAAATATAAAAACGAATACCTGCTAACGATGACGAAAAATCAACAATAGAAGGTATGAAGTGGTTACTAAAATGAGAATAGCGACCAAAGTGAATTGGTCGCCAGCGACTTCAACTTGAAGAAGATCATTAGCAAACATGATAAAGCCGTTTGATATCAGCTAATCTTAATCAAAAAAAGAACGAGGTAAAATGTTTTAAGTTGGGGAGAAGGACTACAGGAAAAGCGAAAAACAAGCAGAGTGGATGTGACTACCTCCTTTTAGACTCTGTTTAGAAGTAACAATTAATATATGTGGCTATCCCCTTAACTCCGCATAGGTGACAGGGGCGGCATTTGAGCAAGTCCGCAGCAGGCGATCAAAGCCTTGCCCAGGCCAAAAACGACGGTTGAAACGGTAGCAGTATTCATCGAGGTACTTCTGAAGATGCTTTCCCATGACTCCATGATACGTGCCAAGAATGAATGCCTTTGCGTTGGAGACCAGGATGTTGACCCACTTGAGGACGTCGTAGTTGGGCTCACCTTTTCTTGGGTAGACCACCGTTGGGTTGTGTTCGTGCCCGATCTCCTTGACGACGTTGAAGGCCGTCAATCCATCGGTTTTGATGGCCTGTGCGTCGGCCACGTGTTTCTCAAGAACAGCTTTGATATGTTCACCATCAACGTTTTCCAGGACTTCCATTCTGGCAAACGTGATCGCTTCACCCCGTGTTGCCGCCATGACGAGGACAGGCATTTTGCTGGTTCCGCGACCTCGCTTGTCGCCGCCCTTCTTGATTCCGCCGTTGAAGAAGGCGTCGTCGACTTGAATGAGACCGGCGAGTTGGTATTCGGCGTCCCTGGCCTCCATGGCCTTGCGAATCTTGTGGAGCATGGTCCAGGAGCACTTGAGCCCGATGTCAATCTTGCGGGACAGCGCAAGGGCCGAGAGGCCACGTTTGTCAGTAGCTACCAGGTAGATGGCCCAGAACCATTTGATGAGTGGGGTTCTGGTGCGATGCATGACCGTTCCAGCAGTCAACGATGTCTGGTGCTTGCACTCAACACACTGATACAACCTGCGTTTCTCAAGGAAGTAGGCCTCGTGACAGCCGCATTGAGGACAGCGGAAACCATCGGGCCAGCGCAGTTCGAACAGGCGCTTCCTACAGGCTTTCTCGGTGCCGAGCCGACGCTGAAAAGTAATCAGGTCCATGTCGAGATAGGGCTTGGCCATGACATACCTCCGCATACATCTAAATTTTTTCAAGAATATGCCTTTTTGCGGAAGCAAGGCAATAGCCACATTAATATAAGTAAAATGTAAATAAAATTATATGTTAGTCTAATATGTAAGCTTGAATATTAAACTTAAAGAACATATCATACAACAGAGAACATAGGAGTCTCTACTATGCCACAAGAACAGTACTTTCCTACTCAATCAAAGGTCGATACCGTGCTTGATTATTTGTCAGGAAAAATTACTTTGGAAAAAGCTGCTGCTGAAAATGATGTAGAAGCGGAAACTATTTCGAATTGGGTTAGTTCAGCCAAAGAGGGAATGCATGATGCACTGAAAGGAGAATTTACACCTGCAGATGGCGACGATATATTTATCAGCTACTCTCTTAATGATAGTAAGGTTTTTGCTGAACGACTTTACCATACTTTAAAAAAAATGGGGTACCGTGTATGGTTCTATACTCATGATGATCGGCTTGGATTTGACCATCATGTTGGGCTAAATCGCGCAATTCGAGAGTCTGGCCTATTTATTGCGATTATTTCAGAAATGTATTGTAGGGATTCCAATTGGGGATATAAAGAATTCTGTATGGCTTTAAGAGAAGACAAAGTGAAGAGAGAGTTACATAAGGTCGAATATTTGGAAAACTTTGAGTTTACTACTGCCGTAAACGAAGATTCTTGTAAGAGGGAGCACCTTGATGGAAATCCCTATTTACTACCTATTTTATATGGGTATTTAAGTCACACGGACGGTCGCTTGAAGGAAAAAAATAGAACTATTGCAGATTATGTTGAGAAATTTGGCTATATTAGCTGTAATATGAATTACGGAGATGAAGAATTCAACGTGTTGGTCGAATCCATAGTCACTAAAACAGGGCTAGTGATGGACTGCTTTGTACAAACAGATAACTACGATATTGAAATATCACGATTTCCTGTTACTAATCTTGAATACAAGCGGTTTATAAATTCTGGCGGATATTCGACAAATGGTGTTGAACGTTGGTGGTCGGAAGATGGAAAAGAATTTTGGTATGCATACGCTAAAAGAAATGAGCATAAATATATATATGGAGATAAACGAACAGAGGATACGTCAATTACTAGTAATCAATGTGCAAAGTATTCTCTCTATAATAGATTCAATCAACCTGTAACTGGTATTTGTTATTTTGAAGCACAGGCTTACTGCAAATGGCTATCTGAACAGGGCGACAACATAAATAATTATTTAATAAGGATGCCTACTCAACAAGAATGGATGGGAGCATTAACAAATTATGGTTTGACAAAATTCCCATGGGGTGATTCCGAACCACAAGTTAGCCAAGTTAATTTGATTGAGGAAAGAAGTGAGAAAGGTGAACAAGGCACTCTAGAAGCTTATGCTTACATTAATATTCCGAACATTTTTGGAAGATATCCTGATGGGGCTAACAAATATGGATGTCAGGACCTAGTTGGCAATGTTTGGGAATGGGTAAATGACTTCGAGTTGCCTAGTCCTACAACAGATCCTGGTAATATAGGGAAAATTTTGGGAAGGTGTTGTTTTGATCCTCCATCCCGAGTCAACTACCCTCCAATTGACTATAGGTATCCGGGCTACAGACACCAAGTTATTGGCTTTAGAATTGCTCGGGAAAAAATCAATAACTCTATGTAAATTGTAATTATATTTTCTAATTTCAAGGTGAACTTGACGTTTTGAGCGAATATATCTTATTAATATGTTATTCTCTTGGAGGTTGAATTAAGTTTAAAGTGCGGGGAACAATGTAAGACTAACATTCACCTGCTGAATCTGTTTAAAATAACTTTACATTTACTATATGTTACCTTTGAGTACAGGCGTAAAGTTAGTGCAAAGATATATTTATAGGACAGCTTTATTGCAATTAGTAAGAATTGCAGACCTACCTAATGTAATGGAGGTTCGTCCATGTCAGCATCGAAGAATAGTCGTGATTCAACTGATATTCAAACTCATCTTTTGATAATTCAGGGTGTTATAAATAGGATGGCGGGGAATAGCTCAACTTGTAAGATTTTATGCGTAACACTTGTTGCTGCGATATGCGCTGTGGCGGCAAGTAGTTATAACAAAAATATTCTTTGGATTAGTATCTTACCTATTGTGATTTTTTGTTTGCTAGATATGTTTTATCTTTCTTTAGAAAAAGGGTTTCGCGAGCAATATAACTTATTTGTAAAAAAAATTCACACTGGAGAAGTGTTGGATAAAGACTTTTTCTTAGTTAAAATTCCACCAGAATATTTTGGATTTAAATGCTGTTTGAGAGCTTTTAGATCATGGTCAATATGGATTGTTTACCCTGGTATGCTTATAATAGTTTTTATTTTATGCTTTTTTATTTGTAATAGCGCACCTTAGATGTTTGTTTTAGCATTAGTTTCTTGCTGTAGCCGCAGTTCGATCACAGCTTGGGACTTAATTTTATCAATGTTAACAGTCTGTCGAACTTAACTCAGCATCAGCGTGCCGTGAATGGGGGCTGATGCTGAGTTTACATTCAAGAAAAATCTTCTTAGATTTGTTTTTGAACCTGCAAAGCGTATTTTGAGCCCCAAAACCCCTCAGTTGTCGTTTTTTAGGCGCATTTCAACTTAAATAGCCGCTTCACATTGTAAGCCAAGCACACAAGCTTCCATTCCCCAGACACTTTTTCTAGACCTCGAAGGAGAAATTGGCGAAAGCCCAAAGTATGTTTAATGATTCCAAAAACCGGCTCAACACTTTGCTTACGCAATGAGTACAGTTGTCTTCCTTTCTCGCCATCGAGTTTTTCACGCATCTTTCGCAAGTATGGATCCGTAACGGGTTTTTCGGTTTTCTTTTTTTCTGGCCGATAGTCATATTTCAGTTGGCTCATCCGGCAGGGTGGAACAAACGGATCTACGCACAATTCCTCTACTTTTTTACAGGCTTCAATGTTGCAATATCCCGTGTCCGCCAGCACCGCCACAGGCTGGCCCACGTCGTCCATAACGCCGACGACCGCAGGCAAGAGCTCATTCCTGTCTGAGCCGTTGTTCGTCACATAGCTGTGCAGAACCAGTTGTGAACCATCGGCATCTACTGCGGCTTGGCAATTGTACGACTGTGTGTAGTCGCTCTTATTGGTCTTGCGCATGATTCGCGAGTCTTCATCAGTCATGTTTATCGATTCCGAATCCTTGGGGTTATCCTGGGGCGGCTTGGGAGCGCGGCCTCTGTGTTGCCCCGTTCGTTGCTCCCGAGCCTTACGCTTGCGTTCGAACTCGGCGTTTTCGGATTCGGCGCGTTTGCGTGAACGCTCTTCCAACTTTTTTGGGCCGCTTGCATTTTGCCCAGCAACTTCTCACGCCGAGCGAGTTCTTGTGGAATCCGCTGTCCATCGTCATCAGAAGAGGAGTCGGCGCGCTCTGCCCGGGCCATTAGTTCGGCGATGTCGTGCGTCAGTTTCTGCTCAAGCTCACATGCCCTTTTATGCTTAATGTTTTTATATTTTGAAGCGTTGGCTTTGATGTGCGTCCCATCGACGCTGATATTTCCTACTTTGAGTAGCTTTAGTTCACCGGCGAGCTTGAGTATTTCCAAAAAAGCGGCGCTGACCGCTTCAAAGTTCTTGCGGCGGAAGGAGCAAATCGTGTCGTGATCTGGGTGCGTGTTGCCCGTTAAATAACGAACGGCAACATCCCGATAGGTGGCCCGCTCAATTCTACGCGAAGAGAAAACGCCATTTGCGTAACAATAAATTAATAAAGCCAGCATCATACGCGGCGGATACTGCTTCGAGCCGGTTCCACGCGCGTTTACTTGAAAACTATCGGTCGGAGCAAGCTTCACAGCCTCCAACACAAAATGGACCATGTCGTCGTCGGGGACCCAGTCTCGCATGTCCGGGGACAGTAACAAGGGCCTATCTCTATCGATGTCTCTAAATCGTGTGCTCATAAAAATAACATAACATGCCGACATTAAATGGTAAAGTTCAAGTCCGACAGGCTGTTAAGTTGGGTGGGATTGGTTTGATCAATTTGTCTTACTTTTTGGATATTATTGCCGCAATGTAATCTTATTCCTTCTGTAGACAGTAAGATTTCCTTAATAATGAAAGAAAAAAGGCCGGCCTCCAGGGGAGACCGGCCTTGATGGTTCGTACAGGGGGATGGGGGGCTAGTACATGCCGCCCATGCCGCCCATGCCGCCCATGCCGCCACCGGGCATCGGAGGCATATCCTTCTTGGGCTCGGGCTTTTCGGCAATGGAGCACTCGGTGGTCAGCAGCAGACCGGCGACGCTGGCAGCGTTCTGCAGGGCGATGCGGGTGACCTTCTTGGGATCGATGACGCCAGCGGCGATGAGGTCTTCAAACTCGCCGGTACCGGCGTTGAAGCCGAAGCCGTCCTTGCCGCCGCGGCACTTCTCGAGGACGATGGCGCCCTCGAAGCCAGCGTTGGTGGCGATCATGCGCAGGGGCTCCTCGGCGGCGCGGCGCACCAGGGCGATGCCGGCGGCTTCGTCGTCATCGCTGGGCTTGACCTTCTCCAGGACAGCGGCGCAACGCACCAGGGTGACACCGCCACCAGGCACGATGCCCTCTTCCACGGCGGCGCGGGTGGCGTTCAGGGCGTCTTCCACGCGGGCCTTCTTCTCCTTCATCTCGGTCTCGGTGGCAGCGCCGACGTTGATGACGGCAACACCGCCAACGATCTTGGCCAGACGCTCCTGGAGCTTCTCGCGGTCGTAGTCGCTAGTGGTCTCGTCGATCTGGGCGCGGATCTGCTTGACGCGGGATTTGATCTCTTCAGGGGAACCGGCGCCATCGACGATGGTGGTGTTCTCCTTGTCAATGACAACGCGCTTGGCCTTGCCGAGCTGGTCCAGGGTCACGTTCTCGAGCTTGGTGCCCAGGTCCTCGGAGATGCAGGTGCCACCGGTGAGGATGGCGATGTCCTGCATCATGGCCTTGCGGCGGTCGCCGAAGCCGGGGGCTTTGACGGCCACGACCTGCAGGGTGCCGCGCAGCTTGTTCACAACCAGGGTGGCCAGGGCTTCGCCCTCGACATCCTCGGCGATTATCACCAGGGGACGGCCCATCTTGGCGGTCTGTTCCAGAACGGGCAGCAGGTCCTTCATGTTGGAAATCTTCTTCTCGTGGATCAGCAGCAGGGGCTCATCCATCTCGCAGACCATCTTCTCGGGATCGGTCACGAAGTAGGGGGAGAGGTAGCCGCGGTCGAACTGCATGCCCTCGACGACGTCCAGGGTGGTCTCCAGGCCCTTGGCCTCTTCAACCGTGATGACGCCTTCCTTGCCGACCTTGTTCATTGCCTCGGCGATGATGTTGCCGATGGTGGCGTCGTTGTTGGCGGAGATGGTGCCGACCTGGGCGATCTCTTTCTGATCGCGGGTGGGCTTGGCCAGGCCTTTGAGCTCCTCGACCATGGCCTCGACAGCCTTGTCGATGCCGCGCTTGATGGCCATGGGGTTGCGGCCGGCGGCCACGAGCTTCACGCCTTCGTTGAAAACGGCCTGAGCCAGAATGGTGGCGGTGGTGGTACCGTCACCAGCGACATCGGAGGTCTTGGAAGCGACTTCCTTGACCATCTGGGCGCCCATGTTCTCGAACTTGTCCTCGAGTTCGATCTCCTTGGCAACGGTCACGCCGTCCTTGGTGATGATGGGGGAGCCGAAGCTCTTTTCGATAACAACGTTGCGGCCCTTGGGGCCGAGGGTCACCTTGACGGCGTTGGCCAGCTTGTCCACACCCTTTTTCAGGCGTTCGCGGCCTTTGGCGTCAAAAAGAATCTCTTTGGCCATATTGATTTTCCTCCGTATTCTCTTGTGTTGGACCCGCACAGTTCACAGGAACTCCGCGGGGGACCGCTTCTCCGGAACATCGCTTCCGGAGCGCGGTTTGAACCTTGGACGACCGCCTCATGTGCCGCATGGATGATACATATGAATGATGTGATGTCCCTGGGACGCGGCACCGGCGGCCCTGCGCGCGAGAACGCTAGTCCTCGATGATGGCCAGGATGTCGTCTTCGCGCAGAACGAGATGCTCTTCGTTCTCGATCTTGATCTCGGTGCCGGCGTACTTGGAGTACAGAACCACGTCGCCTTCCTTCACGTTCATGGCAACGGGCTTGCCGTCGTCACCGGTCTTGCCGGGGCCTACGGCCACGACGGAACCCTTGATGGGTTTTTCCTTGGCGGAATCGGGGATGATAATGCCGCCTTTGGTGACTTCTTCCTCTTCCAGGCGCTTGATCAGAACGCGATCATGCAAGGGTTTCAGCTTCATAATGATCCTCCGCTGGATGTTGGCTTTATCTGTTAGCACTCGACACGGGTGAGTGCTAGCAACAACAGAGAGGGGAATATACGTATCTTTTTTGAAAATGCAAGGGCGAAGGGGGAGAAAAATTCCGGGCAGGGCGGGGAAGGGAATGAAAAAGGGGCGCCCGAAGACGCCCCCATAGGTACTAAGGTGAGGCTTCCAGCTTATTTCATGTCCTGACCGCTGGCGGCCTTCTGCATCTTGATCTCGACCTTCTCGGTCAGACCCTCGTAGTACTTGCGGAGCAGAACGAGGACTTCGTCGCGGCCG
Source organism: Desulfovibrionaceae bacterium (assembly GCA_963674665.2). Classification (GTDB taxonomy): domain Bacteria; phylum Desulfobacterota; class Desulfovibrionia; order Desulfovibrionales; family Desulfovibrionaceae. The sequence goes on from CAXXPL010000009.1 coordinate 1,499,371, forward strand.
AAGTGATCGGGAACATCGGCGCCTTCGGACAGCATCTTGCGGAGCTTGGTTCCGGAGAGGATGACGCGGTCTTCCTTGCCGTGGGGGCAGGTGCGCATGGAGGCCATGCCGTCACACTTGAAGCAGTAGAAGGTCCAGTCGATTTTCAGGGGCTCGCAGAGCAGGGCCTTGCCGGGTTCGGGGCAGGCTTCGTTCACGTAGGGGATGCGATCGAAGATTTCCTGAGCCTCGAACAGGCCGTAGAAGTCGCCAACACCGGCGTGGTCGCGGCCGATGATCATCTTGTTGACACCGTAGTTCTGACGGAAGGTGGCGTGCAGCAGAGCCTCGCGGGGACCGGCGTAACGCATGTCGAGGGGGTAGCCGCCCTGAACGACGTTGTCTTCCACGAAGTAGTTCTTCACCAGGGTGTCGATGCACTCAACGCGAGTCTCGGCGGGAATGTCGCCGGGCTTCAGGTTGCCGATGAGGGAGTGGATGATGACGCCGTCGCATACTTCCACGGCGATCTTGCACAGGTACTCGTGGGAGCGGTGCATGGGGTTACGCAACTGAAGAGCGGCAACGTTGGCCCAGCCCTTTTCCTCGAAGATTTTGCGGGTCTCGGAGGGGCGCAGGTATACGCCTTTGTACTTGGTGGGGTAGTTGCCCTCGGACAGCACCTTGATGGGGCCAGCCAGGCAGTACTCCTTGCGCTCCATGACCATCTTGACGCCGGGGTGGTCTTCCAGGGCGATTTCCATGAATTTGCCGCCGGTGGAATCTTCGCCGTTGCCCTTGTAGACCATCTCGGATTCCCAGGTCTTGTCGGCCTCGGTCATTTCGAACTTCTCGGTGACCTTCATGGTGGCATAGATTTCGCCATCACGTTCCAGGGCGATCTCGTCGCCTTCGCTGATCTTGCCGGCGTCGGCGGCGGAGCAGGACAGCATCACGGGCACGGGCCAGAAGGTGCCGTCGGCCAAGGTGAACTTTTCACAAACGTTCTTCCAGTCAGCCTTTGTCATGAAGCCATCGAGAGGAGAAAAACCGCCGATGCCCATCATGATGATGTCGCCCTTTTCCTGAGCGGTGATCTCGATCTTGGTCAAGCCAGCGGCTTTTTTCTTTTCCTCTTCCAGGGCAGAGCCTTGGAGCAGGCATTCGACAAGGCCTTTGCCGCCATGAGGGGGTACCAGTTTCGACATGTGCCGTCTCCTTGCAAAAGTAGATGTTCAAGTTGATAATGATACATATAAAAACCTCAAACACTGAAAATGGCCGTCCGTGAACTCCCAACCTAAGTCGGACGGTACATAAGCCTCAATTTTATGAAACGCCGAAAAAGCCTTAGTGAAAAAAGTGTCAGGCTGTCAAGTGCTGAATAGGGGCGGCTGGGCGAATGTGAATGTTTTTTAATTTATGAAAAATCAATCTGTTAGAGTGCAGGGACAGGTGCTTGTGAAAAATGTGGAATAGGAATTGGAGGATAATGGTCTGAATTTATGTGAAATATGAGCTTGTGAAACAAATGCCGAGGGCGGGTCAAAATATATATTGATGCAGACAATCCCATGGATTGAACCCTTGCATCATGTTTTTATTCGGGGTAATAGTCGCAGTGCTTGCTTACGAATCGGGTTTTTTCGTGAGTGGGCGGCAAGCGGGAGAAAAACCCGAAACCCCCGAGAACGTATGCTTGACAGTCAGAAAGAGGCTTGTTAATAATCTCACAAGCACCGGCTGAGTGTCTTGTTTTATCAGGCGTGGCTGTGTGGGCACCGCAAGTTGAGGAGGATGGAATATGCTCCAAGGGCTGAAAGCCCTACGATTTTTCAAGGACGCCTCGCAAGGTGGGCAGGATTGCTCACCAGCGGGCTTGTGGTGTTCCTTGAATTGCGGTGGTCGTGGCTGCTACGCGGTTGTGTTTTCCGTGTGGCGGCTTTTTTTTGGCTGACGGGTTGCCAGTGAAGGGGCAGGGTGCGGGACAAGGCTCTGCTCTTTTCTTCAGTATATTGATGTTGCAACCGTCACGATAGCTCAGTATGCATTTTTGGCTGTGGTTCAACCCTTAACTGTATTGTGTGGAGGAATTAAGTATGCCGACTTATGTTGATCCGCAAAAGTGCGATGGCTGCAAGGGTGGTGAAAAGACCGCCTGCATGTACATCTGCCCCAATGACCTGATGATTCTTGATCCTGAGGAAATGAAGGCCTACAACCAGGAACCCGATGCTTGCTGGGAGTGCTACTCCTGTATCAAGATCTGCCCCCAGGGTGCCATCACCGCTCGCCCCTACGCCGACTTCGCTCCCATGGGCGGCACCAGTATCCCCCTGCGCGGTTCCGAAGACATCATGTGGACCATCAAGTTCCGCAACGGCAGCGTAAAGCGCTTCAAGTTCCCCATCCGCACCACGGCTGAAGGTTCCATCAAGCCCCTGGATGGCAAACCCGAAGCTGGCGACCTGGAAAGCGAACTGCTGTTCACCGAGACCGAACTTGCCAAGCCCGCCGAAGCTTTGGGCAAGAAGTTCGACGTGACCGAAGGTGACATGACCCAGTGCTGGCTCGACGCCGGCTGCGAGGGTGGCAACAGGTAGTTCAGGCCGTTCACTTAAGAAATTTCCAAATTTCACATTATAAGGAGATTTATCATGCCGAAGATTCCCGTGAAGGAAGCCCCTCGCGGTTTGGCTCTGGCCGAACCCGAAGTAGTTGAGCAAGATGTTGACATTCTCCTGGTTGGCGGCGGCATGGGTAACTGTGGCGCGGCTATCGAGGTGATGGCCTGGTCCAAGAAATATGCCCCCGACCTGAAGATCCTGCTGGTCGACAAGGCCGCCCTCGAGCGTTCCGGCGCCGTGGCCCAGGGCCTGTCCGCCATCAACACCTACCTCGGCCAGAACAATGCTGACGACTACGTCCGCATGGTTCGCACCGACCTGATGGGCCTGGTCCGCGAAGACCTGATCTTCGACCTCGGCCGTCACGTCGACGATTCCGTCCACATGTTCGAGGAATGGGGCCTCCCCCTGTGGGTCAAGAAAGACGGCAAGAACCTCGACGGCGCCGCCGCCAAGGCCGCCGGCCTGAAAGTCCGCGAAGGCGCCGAGCCTGTCCGTTCCGGCCGCTGGCAGATCATGATCAACGGTGAGTCCTACAAGGTCATCGTTGCTGAAGCCGCCAAGAACGCTCTGGGCGAAGAGCGCATCCAGGAGCGTATCTTCATCGTGAAGCTGCTGCTGGACGCCAACGAGCCCAACCGCATCGCCGGTGCCGTCGGCTTCAACCTCCGCGAAAACAAGGTTCACATCTACAAGTGCAACACCGCTCTGGTGGCTTGCGGCGGCGCCGTCAACGTGTACCGCCCCCGCTCCACTGGCGAGGGTATGGGCCGCGCCTGGTACCCCGTCTGGAACGCCGGTTCCACCTACACCATGTGTGCTCAGGTCGGCGCCGAAATGACCATGATGGAAAACCGTTTCGTCCCCGCCCGCTTCAAAGACGGTTACGGCCCGGTCGGCGCCTGGTTCCTGCTGTTCAAGGCCAAAGCCACCAACTACAAGGGCGAAGACTACTGCGTGACCAACCGCGCCATGCTGAAGCCCTACGAGGAGCGCGGCTACGCCAAGGGCAACGTCATCCCCACCTGCCTGCGTAACCATATGATGCTCCGTGAAATGCGCGAAGGCCGTGGTCCCATCTACATGGACACCAAGACCGCCCTGCTGACCACCTTCGAGAGCCTGTCTCCCGCCGAGCAGAAGCACCTCGAAGCCGAAGCCTGGGAAGACTTCCTCGACATGTGTGTCGGTCAGGCCAACCTGTGGGCCGCCCGCAACATCGCTCCCGAGGAAAAGGGCTCCGAGATCGCACCCACCGAGCCTTATCTGCTGGGTTCGCACTCCGGTTGCTGCGGCATCTGGGTCTCCGGTCCGGACGAGGAATGGGTTCCCGAGGACTACAAGGTCAAGGCCGACAACGGCAAGATCTACAACCGCATGACCACGGTCAACGGCCTGTTCACCTGCGCTGACGGCGTTGGCGCTTCCGGCCACAAGTTCTCCTCCGGCTCCCACGCCGAGGGTCGTATCGCCGGTAAGCAGATGGTGCGCTGGTGCGTGGATCACAAGGACTTCAAGCCCGCCATCAAGGAAAGCGCCGACGAACTGAAGCAGCTCATCTACCGCCCCTACTACAACTATGAGGCCGGTAAGGGCGCTTCCACCGACCCCGTTGTCAACCCCGAGTACATCTCGCCCAAGAACTTCATGCTGCGCCTGATCAAGTGCACGGACGAGTACGGCGGCGGTTGCGGCACCTACTACACCTGCTCCGCGGCTTCCCTGGACACCGGCTTCGAGCTGATGGACATGATGGAAGAAGACTCCCTGAAACTGGCCGCTCGTGACCTGCACGAACTGCTTCGCTGCTGGGAGAACTATCACCGTCTGTGGACTGTGCGCCTGCACATGCTGCACATCCGGTTCCGCGAAGAGACCCGTTACCCCGGCTTCTACTACCGCGCCGACTTCATGGGTCTTGATGACAGCAAGTGGAAATGCTTCGTGAACTCTGTCTACGATCCCGAGAAGAAAGAGACCAAGATCTTCAAGAAGCCCTACTACCAGATCATTCCATAGTGAACCTACAGTGAGCGGCTGCGGGCCAGTCCCGCAGCCGCTTTTTTACGAGGACCACACGCGGTCCGCAGCGGGCGCAGGGTCCCGCACACAATCAAGGGCCTTGGAAAAGGCCCACGTATTGTGTAAAGGGGGGGTGGCCAAGGCTGCGCCCCTTGGCTCTCCGATGCACCTGGGAATTATGATCCCGTTTATCATGCAGGGTCTGAGCCGGAGCTGTGACGCCGGAAAGTGATTGCTTCGGCTTGGGCCTCTCGCATGGAGGGCCGCAAAAACCGTACGGAGGAGTGTGATGTCGAATTCGATACTCGTCATAGGAGGCGGCTTCAGTGGCATCACGGCCGCCCTGGAAGCCGCTGAAGTCGGCTATGAAGTTTTCATCGTTGAGAAAAGTCCGTATTTGGGCGGACGGGTGATGCAACTCAACAAGTATTTCCCGAAGCTTTGTCCTCCGTCCTGCGGTCTGGAAATCCAGTATCAGCGTATTCGCAAGAACCCCAAGGTGCATTTCTTCACCCAGTCCGAAGTGGTCAAGGTGAACGGCGACGTGGGCGACTACACGGTGACAGTCCGTGTGAACCCGCGCTACACCGCCCCCCATGGCGCGAACCTCTCCGAACTCGCCGCGGCACTGACGAGCGAGATCAAGGACGAGTTCAACTTCAATCTGGTCAGCAAGAAACCTTTGTACATGGATGTTCCGTTTGCGTTTCCGCACCGCTGGGTTCTGGAAAAGGACAAATTGAGCGACGAAGAGACCCGTGTGGTGCACAATTCCACCGCCATCGACCTTGACCAGGAACCTCGTGAGTTCTCCCTTTCCGTTGGGAGCATCGTGATCGCAACCGGCTGGAAGCCCTACGATGTTACGAAACTCACCAACCTGGGCGCCGGCGCTGTGAAAAACTGCATCTCCAACATGCAGATGGAGCGTCTTGCCTCGGCCAGCGGCCCCACCAAGGGCAAGATTCTACGTCCGTCAGATGGTCAGGCTCCCAAGCGCATCGCGTTCGTGCAGTGCGCCGGGTCCCGCGACCAGAACCACCTCAATTTTTGCTCGTACATCTGTTGCATGGCTTCCCTCAAGCAGGCGACGTACATCCGCGAGCAGTACCCCGACGCGGAAGTAGTTGTTTACTACATCGATTTGCGGACCCCCGAGCGTTACGACAAGTTCAAGCGCATGGTGGAAGCGGACGAGAAGATCACCTTGGTCAAGGGCAAGGTGGCCGGTGTATCCGAAAGCGACAACGGAAATGTGGTGGTAGAGGTTGAAGACGCCGTGAAGGGCGTGAAAATGGAATCGACGTTCGACATGGTCGTGCTCGCCACGGGTATGCAACCGAGCCTGGCTGACAAGCGCCTGCCTCTCGATGTGCCCCTCGACGAGGATGGTTTCATCGTTGGCGGCGAAGAAAAGGGCATTTTTGCCGCTGGCTGCGCCAAGAAGCCGTTGGACGTGATGAAGTCCGCGCAGTCCGCTACTGGCGCCGCAATGCGAGCCATCCAAACGGTGAGAGGGAGGTAGCGCACAATGGCCGATAAAATAGGTGTCTATTTCGATGAATCCAGCATCGGCCCGTACTTCGATTACGAGGAACTGGTCGATTTCGTGGAAAACAAGTGGGCTGACCTTTGCGTGGTGGCCAAGTCCCACAAATTGCTCCCCGGTGCTGACGGGGTGAAAATGATCGAGGACGACATTGTCGAGAACGAGCTCGACGGCGTCGTCATCTGTGGCTCCTCCCCGCGCGTGGACTGGGACGCCTACATGTTCGAAGGCGTCATGGTGGAGCGGGTCAACCTCCGCGAACACTGTGTGTTGAGCTACATGGACCCTGACGGGGCCGAACTGGAAGCAGGCGAGGATACCCCCGAAACCCTGCTCGGCATCGTCAAGGACTACATCGCCATGGGTGTGGTCAAGCTCAAGAACACCAAGGTTCCCGAGCCCGAAGACATCGAGATCACCAAGACCATCATGGTCCTTGGCGGCGGATGGAGCGGCATCACCTCGGCCCTGGCCGCCTCCAACGCCGGCTACGACGTGGTGATAGTTGAAAAGGAGGGCGTCCTGGGCGGTCACGCCGCCCAGATGTACAAGAGTTCTCCCCTGAAGCACCCCTACCAGGAGCTGCAGGACACCGGCATCGACAAGAAGATCGCCGCTGTTGAAGCCGCCGATAATATCAAGGTACTGACCAGCGCCAAGCTCGTTTCCCTGCAGGGCGCGCCCGGCAAGTACACCGCCACGGTCTCCGTCTCCGGCTCCGAGCAGGAAATGAACATTGGCTCAGTGGTTCTGGCCACCGGCTGGCAGGAGCAGAGCACCGACTACCTCAAGCCCCTGGGCTACGGCAGCGTACAGAACGTTGTCACTACCTGGGAATTCGAAAAGATGGCCAAGGAGACCGGTATCCTCCGTCCCTCCGATAGTAAGCCCGCCAAGACCGTGGCCTTCATTCTGAACACCACGAGCTGCGAGCCCGAGGTCCTGTACAAGCCCCTGTGCGATCAGCAGTGCGCGGACGAAGAGGCTGAAAAGGCCGAGGAGAAGAAGGAAGAGGAAGCCAAGGACAAGAGCTACAAGCACAAGGACCTGGAAGGCGCCCAGCACCTGCCCATGTCCCTGAGCGTGAACAGCGTCGTGGCCCTGAAACAGGCCAAGTACCTGCGCGAGAAACAGGGTGACGGTATCGCCTACATCTTCTACGACCACATGATCATCCCCGGCATCCACGAGCGTTTTTACAAGGCCGCTCAGGACGACCTGGGCGTGATGCTGACCAAGGCCGACATCGCCGGCATCGAGCAGGCCGAGGACGGCGGCGTGATCATCAAGGCCAAGAACACCCTCATCGGTGGCGACATCGAGGTCAAGGTGGACATGGTGGTCCTGCCCACCGGTATCGTGCCTTCCACGGCCAAGGACCCCATCATCAACCTTGTCTACCGCCAGGGACCCAACTTCCCGGACCTGGGGCTCTTCGAGGGTTTCGCGGATTCCAACTACATCTGCTTCCCCTACGAGACCCGCCGCACAGGCGTGTACGCCGCGGGCAGCGTCCGCCAGCCCATGCTCATGGATGCGGCCGAGGACGATTCCTACGGCGCGGCCCTCAAGGCCATCCAATGCATCGAGTCCTCCAACAGGGGTGTCTCCGTACACCCGCGCTCCGGCGACCTCTCCTACCCGGTGTTCAACTTCGTACGCTGCACCCAGTGCAAGCGCTGCACCGAGGAATGTCCCTTTGGCGCCCTGGACGATGACGAGAAGGGCACGCCGCTGCCGAACCCCACGCGCTGCCGTCGCTGCGGCACCTGCATGGGCGCCTGCCCCGAGCGTGTCATCTCCTTCGACAACTACGGCATCGGCATGATGTCCGAGATGATCCGTCAGTACAACGTGCCCGACGACATCAACGAGGGAGGCCCCCGTATCCTGATCCTGGCTTGCGAAAACGACGCCTATCCCGCGCTGGATATGGCCGCGTTGCGGGGCCACAAGTGGAGCCCCTATGTGCGTGTCATCCCGGTACGCTGTCTGGGCTCCGTCAACGCGGTCTGGATCAAGGACGCCATGAGCCGCGGTACCGACGGAGTCATGTTACTGGGCTGCAAGTACGGTGACGACTACCAGTGCCACTTCGTGAAGGGCAGCGAAATCTGCAATCGCCGCAAGGAGAATATAGCCGAGACCCTGAAACAGCTCGGCATCGAACCCGAACGCGTGGAGCAGTACGAAGTTGCCATCGACGAGTACGACACTATCCCGGGTCTCATCGAAGAGTTCATGGATATGGTCCTGAGAATAGGCCCGAACCCGTTCAAGGGCTATTAAGAGGAGATGATCATGGCGCAAGCAACTCGCATCCAACCGGACCTTGAGTTCATAAAGGAATTGCAGTCCGTTGGCGGGGAATCGCTGAAAAAATGCTATCAGTGCGCCACGTGTAGCGTGGTGTGTCCTATCTCCCCGGCCAGTCAACCCTTTCCGCGCAAGGAGATGATCTGGGCGCAGTGGGGGTTGAAGGACAAGCTCATGAATAACGTGGACATCTGGCTGTGCCACAACTGCGGCACCTGCTCCGAGATGTGTCCACGCGGGGCGAAGCCTGGTGACCTGATTTCCGCCCTGCGCAACATGACCTTCCAGAAGCTGATCGGCCCCTCGGTTATCGGCAAGTGGATGAGCTCTCCCAAGTACCTGCCCATCCTCATCGCCATCCCGGCCATCCTGTTCCTGTTGGTCTGGATCATTCGCGCTTACTTAGTCGGCAGCGCCTTCCCCACCATGGAAGACGGCTCCATCGTGTATGGCAACATCTTCTACGGCGACTACACCATCGACCCCATCTTCGGCGCTGTGGCCCTGCTCGTTACCATCGCCTTCATCTGCGGGATCAGGAACCTGATCAAGAGCTTCCAGGCCGATGGCACGGTGCTGTACATCGGTGGTGAGAAGAAACACTGGATCAAGCATCTCCTGGAAGTTATCTTCGGCGAGATCCTCCCCCACAGCAAGTTCAAGGATTGCGGCGAGGACAAGAGTGATCGCAAGATCGGGCACATGGCCCTGCTCTTCGGCTTCATCGCCCTGGCCATCGTCACCGGCGTGGTGGCCGGCGGTCACTGGGGTGGGAGAATCCTCGGTAGTGGCGCCGCAGACGCTGGGGCCTTTGCCAGGATGTTTCATGGCTTTGGTGAAATGACCCATACGCCCCTGTCCCAGGGCAACGCCATCAAGGTGCTTGCCAACATCGGCGCCATCCTGCTGGTGGTGGGCCTGGGCTTCCTCACAGCCATCCGACTGAATAAGGACGAGAAGCAAAGCTCCTCCTCCTACTACGACTGGTATCTGCTCGGCGTGATCTGGGCCGTGGCCCTCACCGGTATCGGCAGCGAGTTGCTGCGCCTGGCCGAGCTCAAGTACCTGGCCTTCCCTGTGTACTACTGCCACCTCGTGGCGGTGTTCATGCTTTTCGCTTACTTGCCCTGGTCCAAGCTGGGGCACTTGGTATACAGAACAACGGCGCTCACCTATGCACGGTACATGGGCCGTAAGACCCTTTGATGACCGCTAAAACCAGAGAGTTTTCCTCAAGTAAAGGAGGCAGATATGTCTGAAGACGCACGCAGAGTTGTCAAAATGGAGACCGTGCTTGGGCTTATAGCTGGCAAGGGCAGTGATGACGTCTCCGATCTCCTGCGCTTCCTCACCCAGCGTGAGTTGTCCACCCAGGAGGAGGGTATTGTTGCGCCCCTGGCCAAGGCCTGGATTTGTAGCCAGCACCCCCCGTTCCTGGAGAATCCCTACAGCGAGACCGCCATTTACGAAGACTGGACGCAGAAGGAAATCAAACGCCTTGGCGACAACGTCTCCATCGCCCCCATCCCGGAGAACGAGATGGCCGGCATCGGCGGTATTCTCGATATCCTGTCCGAGAACAGGGCCAGCACGGCCGCGCTGAACGATGAAAAGGCCGCTCTGGCGGCCAAGGTTGCCGAGCTGGAACCTTTTGTGAAGAAGTCCGAGGACCTGGAGAAGAAGGTCGGGCAGCTCGAATCCAAGATCGAAGGCCTTACCAAGGACAACGCGGACCTCAAGAAGCAGACCGCCGAGTTCCAGGGCAAGCTGCCTGTGGCCGAGTCCGAACTCAACGACACCATCAAGGACATTGTGACCAAGGCTCTGAAAGACGCCGTCAAGTCCGTGCCTGTGGGTGCCGCTGTGGCCGCCGAGGGCGGCGAAGCCGTTGCCGAGACCGCAGCAGCCGAGGAAGAGGACACCTCTGGTGGCGTTCCCGACGATTTCGGCTTTGGTGCTTCAGGCGCTGGTTCCGACGGCTTCGGCTTTTAGAACATCCTAACCTTGAAAAGGCTTGGATGCTCTTATGCATTTGTTTGAAACAATTGAAAATTGTTTCAAAAACCAGTCTTGCTTCAAGACGAAAATGTGCTAGTCGCAGTATCCGGATACAATCAAAAACCGGGCATCGAGGATCTCCTCGATGCCCGGTTTTTTAGTGCCCAAATGGCGTAATGCTAGGAAGAAATCCTTTCTGAATTATTACCTACCGAAAACAATAAGGTGGAGGTACGGGGGAGGGACTTTTATAAAAGCCCCTCCTCCGGCAACTTCTAAACAATCTTCGCCTCAACCAGCTATAACATCCAGCCAATGGGCAACGCGCACTTTTTGGGGCGCGGTGGCGGATAGCTGCATGACGCAGCCGCTGCAACCGGTGAGTACCACGCCGTTGTCAAGTACCTGGAGGTTGCCCCAGCAGGTCGCGGCGATCTGCATTGAGAGTTGGGGTGCGCCGAGTTGCAAAATACCACCCATGCCGCAGCAGTTAGCCTGTTTCGGTGCCGTGAGCCTGTCACCCAGGGCGGCGCGGAGCAGGGCCTGGTCCGGATCGTTTGGCGCACCATGGCAGGGGCGATGATAGGTGACTTCCAGGGGAGCGTCGGGAAGCGCGCTGGGGCGGGCACCGCTTTCGAGCAACAGCATGCTCAGGGGAGTTACGGACTGCTTCCAGAGCAGGGACTCCCCTTCCTCCCAGGACAGGGATGGGTCCTTGGAATAGGCGAGCAGACCACTGAGGCAGGAGGCGCAGAACACGGCAATTTTGGGGTGCCCCGCCTTCCGCCAGGCCGAAATGTTCGTGCCGCGGACTCGTGTGTACTGCTCTTTGAGCCCGGCATGTTCCAGGGTGGCGCCGCAACACTCCCACTTGATGGAAGGAGCCGGTGGGTACCCTACCTTTTCGAGCAGCCTCATACTTTTTTCATACCAATTTTTACGCACCGAACTCCCCAGACATCCGGGGAAGACGGTCACGGCTCCGGTCTCGTCAGGAAGAGTGGAGGAGGGTGTGAAATCGATCCAAGGGGGGCTCTCCAACTCCGGCAGCATGGCCTTGAGGGAAGCGACCCTTTTCTGTCCCGGAAAGCTTTCGGGGTAGTGCTTCGCCAACCGCGAAAGCGAGGGCCACAGGGCGCGCCCCTGTCGCATCCAGCGTTTCCACATCCACTCCTGCCAGCCCGGATGGCGGGCCCGCAGGCTGGCAACGGTCTCCGCACCGGAAAGCCCCTGGGGGCACACGGCGGCACAGCGTTCGCACCCAAGGCAGAGCCCCGCGAGTTCCTTGGCGGGGCGGGGGGAGGTTCGTCCCTCCTGTATGGCGGCCTTCAATTGGTGTTTGGCGCGAGGCCCCAGTTCCTCCATGTTTGTGGCGGCAATGAGAGGGCATACCTCGAGGCAGCGGCCACAGAGAATGCAGTCTTTTTGGTCTTCTGTCATGAGAAAGGGTTCATCCGTGGTGTAAGGAAAAGAAAAACCACGCAAGGTGCGCGGAATAGGATTTCTGCAAGCATGTTTCATTGATGCTTGCCCAAATCCTCGCGCTAGTCAAGACAAGGTGAGTGAAAGTGCCTCCGGGCGGGAGATACCTATTCGTGCACCAGGTGCTTCATATGGTATTTTGCAGCAATCCAAGGCGCATTCCATAGGCCCTCATTTCAGCGATGGAGTCGGTGCCGAGTTTGCGCTTGATGCTTGCCCGATGCTTCTCGACGGTCTTAATGCTGCGGTGCAGTATTGAGGCGATTTCCCGTGTTTTGCTCCCTCTGGTGACGTATTGGAGAATTTCCCTCTCGCGGGGAGTGAGGCGATACCATCTTTCATCGGCATGAGCGTCAGGCGTGTCGCTTCTGAGGCTCTTTATGAGCATTGTGGAGATGCCGCTGGAGATGTAGGACTTGCCCAGCATTATGGAATCAAGCGCCAGAAATAGTTCCTCCGGACTCGAATCCTTCAAGATGTACGCATCGACGCCGAACCGCAGGGAGTTGTACACCGTGTCCTCCATGGAGAGCATGGTCAGTATGGCTATTCTGGAGTCCTGCGAAATACTCTTCAGGTCGCGGATTACGCGGAGATAGTCCAGGTTCTGGTATGCGATTTCCATGAGCATGATGTCGGGGCGGCAACGATTGTAGCTTTCCAATATCATGTTCCCGTCGGATATCTCTTCCAGAATATGGAATCTGCCACTGCCCTGCAACAGCATTGCAATACCCTTACGCACAAGTATCTGCGGGTCGGCAAGTACAAGAGAAGTCGAATTGTTCATTGAATTGACCGTATAAATATGTTATGATCGCAAGTATACGTATAAAAATGTTTTGTGAATAGTTGCTTTAACTAATAATACACCCATAAATTCGTATAGGCCAAGCATGATGACACCCATTCATATGGGGGGCTGGTACCCATGGACTTTTACCTATGCCTGGAAGAAACAAACCATATGTGGAGTTGCAGTCACATGGCAGTCTGAATAATCATGAAATATTTGACATTGCGAGACATAGTAAAGATATTTATTAAATTACCTATATTTATTGTAAGTGTGAGACTTATGAACGTCAAGGAAAAGAGTTGGAATATAGGATAATCTTATAGTATTCGTTCCAGTCAAAGGAGGCTGAATCACGAAGCTTAAGTGAACGAGTCCGCTCCTAGGATCTCTAGTTCCAAAACCACAGGGGAGGGGGGGAATGAAGAGGCAGTCCGAAACGAGGTTGAATCATGGTGAACTTGCAGGGGGCGTATACCACGCCTGTCATGAAGCTCTGCCCGCGCTGCTCGAAATCCTGGGAAAGGCAGTGGTGGTCACGGACACCTGTTTCATGATCGAACACGGAAACCAGCCCTTTGAGAGAATGTTCGAGACCTGGAAGGGATGCTATCTGGGAAAGCACCTGGCACGCGTGATCAACGATCCCTCTTTCACAGTTTTGCTCGATGAATTTTTGTGCAACCCGGAGCGCTGCCAAGATGAAAAAATGACCTTGAGATTGAAATCAGGGAACGGAAGGGAGGAGCCCCGGTTTATCGAGATCATTCCATATAAGCTGGCGGGTCGCGGGTACCTCCTCGTACTGGATGATTGTACAGGAAGGCGGAATCACATCACGCGGTTGCGTAACATCATCGGCGTGCTCCTGTCCGAACTGAGCAGACCGTTGAAGTACATAGAGAGCCACATGCTCACTTTGACGTCAGGAAACGAAACAGGCGTTGCGGAGGAAGTCCGGAATTCGGTGCTGCGAATGTCCGAAGCCCTCGCATTGCTCGCACGCTTCGATCAGTTGCATCAACACGCCCCATTGAAAACCAGGACAGTACAGGTGGAAGAGAGAGTGAACGCCGCTCTGGTGGATCTGCGTATGAAAGTCACTGAGAGGAGCATTCAGGTGCACTTCGAATCATGCGACCAGGAGACATTCATTCAGGCCGATCCCGACCTCTTGCGGGAAATGTTTTATCAAATTCTTCACAACAGCCTGAAATTCGCAAATGTGGATTGCAAGGTGCATGTCCAATGCACAGAGACTGACGACCAGGTGCTGATCTGCATTGCGGACAATGGACGGGGCATGACCCCGAAGGGTGCATTGCGCGCAGTGGAGCCGTTTTACCAGGAGCGGGATGTGAAGGGCATGTATGGAGGGCTTGGGTTGGGGCTCACCATCGCGCATAGCATAGCTGAACTGCATGGGGGGGCGCTGAGAATCATGGGTGAATCCCGCAAAGGGGCAACCGTCTGGATTGGATTGAAGCGCGGGTAACAACAACAATACAATGAAAAAAAGCGCCGCTCTCCGTGTCGGGGAGCGGCGCTTTGATAATCAATCTGAAGCCGGTTACTAGAGCAATTTACGCTTGAAATGCTTGCTCAACGGCCGGCCAAGCCAGCCTACAAGCATTTCGCGGCAAGGATTTGCAGGCAAACCCTTGCAGAGCATTTAACCTTTTTCAAAGTTAAAATGCTCTAGTCCAGCATTTCCGGGCTCACGATCTCGATCTTGGCGTTGTCGCGCAAATTGCGGACGTAGGCCTGATAAAGTTCGTTCTCCGCGCCCTGGGCAAGGAAGGCGATCCAGTCCTTCTTGTCCTTGTCCCACTGCTCGTCGCCGGGGTTCTCCACATCCTTGAGTTGGGCCAGGACATAGCTGTCGCCAACCGCATAGGGCTTGTCCAGCCACTGATCCTTTTTGGCGCGGAACACGGCCTGAACCAGGGACGGGCTCAAACCGAGCTCGGGAACGTAGCCCTGCCGGTTGAACACGGCCGTGCTCTTGATGCCGGCCTTCTGCTCGTCGGTGAGTTCGTTCTTGCCAATGGCGGCCAGAAGTTCATCGGCCTTAGCCTTGGCGGTCTCCATGGCCTTTTTCGACTTCACGGACTGCACAACCTGCTCGCGAACCTTGTCCAGGGGATCATACTCCGCGGGGCGGCGTTCGGTCACCTCGGCGAGCATGTAGCCCTGGTCGGTGGAGACGGGCATCTCGGTCACCTCGCCCTGCTGCAGGGCGAACAGGGACTCAAGGCCGCGGTCGTCGACACCGATCAGGCCTGTGCCCTGGGAACGGGCAAAGAGGTCCGTGTTCTCGACCTTGAGCTTCAGGTCCTCGGCGATCTTGGACAGGGCAACGCCGGAGTTGATCTGCTCCAGCCCCTGGTCCAGGAGGTCGGTGAGCATGTCGGCGGCCTTGTCCTGGGCAAGAGCGTCGCGAATGCTGTCATGCACCTCTTCGAGAGGCTTCTGATGGGCGTCGCGAATTTCCTCGACCTGGACGGCGTGCCAGCCAAAGGGGGTGCGAACGGGCTCGGCCAGTTTGCCGGGGGCTGTGCCGAACACGGCGTCCTCGAATTCCTTCACCATCTCGCCGCGGCCTATCCAGCCCAACTCGCCGCCGTTATCAGCGGTGGGATCATCGGAATTCTCCTTGGCCAGGTCCGTGAAGGAGGCGCCTTGGCGGACCTTCTCGATGATCTCCTCGATCTTTTTCCGGGCCGCGTTGTCCTGCTCCGGGGTGGCCTTGTCGGACACCTTGACCAGGATGTGCCTGGCCTTGACCTTCATGTCCTCCTTATAGGAGCCCTTGTTGGCCTCGTAGTATGCAGCGATCTCGGCCTCAGGGACCTCGATGCGGTCGGCGAGGGACTTGGGAGTGAAGGAGATGTAGGACAGCTTGATTCTTACAGGCTGCTTGTAGGATTCCTTGTTTTCGTCGTAATACTTGGAAATCTCCTCGTCACTGACCTCCATGGAGTCGACGAGATCGCCGGACTGGACCTGGAGATAGTTGATGGAGCGCTGCTCCCCGGCATAGGAGAATATGTCGCGGGCCTGCCCCTCGCCCACCTGGGCCGGGAGGGTGGCGTAAGTTTTGAGTTTGTTCAGGATGATGCTGTCGCGCATATCCTGCTCGAATTGCCCCGGCGTGATGCCCTGGCTGGAGAGAATGGCCAGGTACCGTTGCTTGTCGAATCCGTTTTCACCGTTGAACGCGGAGATGGAGCGAATCTTGTCCGCAATCTCGGTGGCCGAGGCGCCGATGTTCAGGCGAGTGGCCTCGGCGCTCAACAGCTTCTGCGTGATCATCTGGGAAAGCACCTGTTGCTTCACACCAAGGGCCTTGATGTCCTCGGCGGATGCGGTGGGATTCTGCTGGCGGTACTGTTCGATGGCACGGCTCAGCGTTTGGGAGAATTCGCTGATAAGAATGGGTTCTTCATTGACAAAGGCCACGACCTGGGTGCGGTTGCCCCTGAAGGAACCGACACCCCAGAAAACGAATACAAGGATGATGAGTCCGAACAGGATTTTTACGCCCCAGGATTCGGCGCTTCTACGGATTGCCTCGAGCATTGGGGTCTCCGAGTTTAAATGATTGCAGTGGCGCCAGGGAGCCTATTTGCTTTCCCTGGACTGACGCACGAAGTTCAACAAACCGCCAGCTTGGATAATATCTCGTTCCTTTGCAGTCAAATCATTGCTCAGGGAAATGGTGGTACCGTCCTCGAGCGTTGCAACGACGTCGCCCCCGGGAGTGATGTCGGTGGTGTTGATTGTGACATTCTGGCCGAGACCGACGAGGTCGTAGTCATCCTTGTTCACGAAGGTCAGGGGCAGGATGCCGAAGTTCACCAGATTGGCCCGATGGATACGGGCAAAGGACTTGGCCATCACGGCGGAGACACCCACATGGCGGGGAGCGATGGCGGCGTGCTCTCTGCTGGAGCCCTGGCCGTAGTTTTCTCCCGCTACTATGATACCACCGTTGCAGGACTTGGCTCGCTCAACGAACTCGGAGTCAACGTGGCAGAACAGGTGCTCGCTGATGGCCGGGATGTTGGAGCGCAGGGATAGAATGGCCTGACCGCCGGGAATGATGTGGTCCGTGGTGATGTTGTCGCCAACCTTGAGGATTACCTTGTCTTCGATGGTGTCGGGCAAAGCGGGGTACTGGCTCAGGGGCACGATGTTCTTGCCTCGGAATATCCCAGCCTTTTCGGCCTCCTCGGACCCGGCCTCGGGCGGGTAGATGAACAGATGGGAGACCATGGGGGTGTTGCGCGGCAACTCGTGCTTGGGCAGGAAAAAGCCACCCCAGGATTCGGGATCGGTGAACTGTCCCTTGAGCACGACCTGTGCGGCGGTCTGCGGGCTGACCAGGTACACCTGGCCGTCCGGGGTGCCGCTACGGCCCTCGAAATTGCGGTTGAAGGTGCGCACGCTCACGCCGTTGGAAACCGGGGAGCCACCCATACCGATACAGGGGCCGCAGGCGCATTCCAGGATGCGCGCGCCGGCGTCCAGCAGATGCTCCAGGTAGCCTTCCTGGGACAACAGCTTGAGCACCAGTTTGGAGCCCGGAGCCAGGAGAAAGTCCACCAGCTCGTTGGTGGGCTGGGTGTTGATTATGTCGGCCACCAGTGCGAGGTCGGTAAAAGATGAGTTGGTGCAGGAGCCGATGATCACCTGGTCGACCAGCAATCCGTCAAGCTCGGCGACCGGCTTGACGTTGTCCGGCATGTGCGGGCAGGCGGCCAGGGGGACCAGGGCGCTGAGGTCCACCACGATCTCTTCGTCATAGGTGGCGTCATCGTCCGCCTCCAGGGGGGTGAACTCCTCGGCGCGGTGCATGGAGCGCATGAATTCGCGGGTTCTGTCGTCGCTCGGGAAGATGGAAGCCGTGGCGCCGAGCTCGGCGCCCATGTTGGTAATGGTGGAGCGCTCGGGAACGGACAAGGTGGAGACGCCGGGACCGGCGAATTCCAGGACCTTGCCAACTCCACCTTTCACGGTGAGCTCCTTGAGCAGATGCAGGATCACGTCCTTGGCGCTGGCCCAGTTCTTGAGTTCTCCCTCAAGCCATACGCGCAGCACCTTGGGCATGCTGATGACATATGGTTCACCAGCCATGGCCAGAGCCACGGAAAGGCCGCCGGCGCCCATTGCCAGGGAGCCGATGCCGCCGGAGGTGGGAGTGTGGCTGTCGGATCCGATGAGGGTCTTGCCGGGGCGGCCGAACTGCTCGAGGTGCAACTGGTGGCAGATGCCCACTCCCGGTGGGGAAAATATTATGCCGTACTTGCGCGCCACGCTGCGCAGGTAGCGATGGTCCTCGGGATTGCGGAAGCCCAACTGCATGGTGTTGTGGTCCACGTAGCTGAGGGAGAGCTCGGTCTTGACGCGGTCCAGGCCCATGGCCTCGAACTGCAGGTAGGCCATGGTTCCGGTTGCGTCCTGGGTAAGGGTCTGGTCGATACGCAGGCCGATCTCCTCACCAGGGTGCATCTCGCCAAAAACAAGATGTTCGGAAATGATCTTCTGGGTCAGGTTCATGGGCAGGGCTCCTGTGCAAGATGTGGAAGCGTGAGCGTGTATAGCGATAAAAAAGGCTTCCCTCAAAGGTGGTTAGAAAAGGGAATCGTCCGAGGCGAGCCCCAGACGGTTTATCATTTTGCGCCTGAGTTCCATTTCAACTTCTAGACGCAGCTTTTCCTGCTGCGAGGAAAAAATCTCGGCAGCCAAGGGGATGCGCTCCCGTATCTCCATTTCGCGCAGTTCGCGGACACGGATCATGGTATCCTCGTGCTGTTGCTGGAATTCCTCCAGTTCCTGGCGCAAACGGGCAATTTCCTGTTCGATTTCTTCCGGGCTGGAAAAATCAGAGGCGGAAGCGGCGTCTTTTTCCTGGGGCATCGTTTTCCTCGGTTTTGGGTGCCGCGCGGCGCTGGGAAAGGATGTCGCGACCGGGAGCGGGAAGGGCATTGAACAGTTGCCAGAAACCGGGCAGCAATTCGGCCACACTGCCGGGGTTGGCAAGTTCCAGGCCGGGGCGGGCATGGGACAGCAACGCCAGGGCCAGACACCAGCGGGAATCCCTGGCCACAAAGGCCATTTCGTCGGGCTCCGCGTCCATGGGCGCCAAGGTGATGCCGCCGTCCTCAACCTGGGCGTCCAGCCCAACCATGGCCGCGAGCTCGGCACAGGATTCGCGCTGTTCGTCCAGATCACCGGCCGGGAGGGGAAGGGCGAGCCTCACTGGCTTGCCCAGGTTCATTGCGCGGTGCAGAGCCAGGGCAAGGGCCACGGGAAGCAGCTCGGCGCTGGAGGGCGCATCGAGCTTCGGCGCACCTGGGGTGTTGGAACCTGCTTCGGCGTTGATGGAACCCTTCGCGTGCTTGAAGCGCAGCCCCGCTGTTTCCAGCAACTGCAGGACGTGTCTCCATTGGGCCAGGTCCTGGGGCCAGGTCCTTTCGAGTTGGGCGCTGCCCTTGGTAACGGCCGCAAATGCGAACAAGGTGGCCGCGATGAAAGGATCGGGGGGCAGAAAGGGCGACTTCGGCAGCGTGAGCACAGCGTGAGGAATCTGGAACCGACCGGGTTCGAGCACCACCTCAACGCCACAATCCCTGAGCAGCGCGGCAACGAGGTCGAGCTTGGGCAGCAGAACCTCTTCCCGCTCCTGATCCCAGGTCAGGGACAGACCCTTGGGAAAGGTGGGCGCCACCAGGCAGATGGCCATGACGCACTCCGGCGGCACGGAAGAGGGGACAATCACCTCATCGGGCAGGATGCCGGAAGATTCGAGGCGGAAGGGCACACTGGAGGAACCCGGGTGCAAAAAGGCGATTCGCGCCCCCAACTGGGGAAGGAAGCCGCGAAGATAGTTCAGGTCGGCCTGCTTCAGGGTGGAGCCGCCGGTGAAGCGCTGGGAGCCGGGCTTGCCAAGGCAGGTGGACACGAGCAGCAGCAGGTTGCCGACATCCTCTCCGGCGAAGATCACGCCTTCCTTGAACTCGGCGGTGCCCTGTCCGCGGCTGTGCAGCCCGGAATCGTCCCAGAAAAGGGAGGCCCCGGCCTTGTTCAGGGCTTTGACCAGCTCGATGAAGGAGTCGTTGCGCACCACATCCGGCAGCGTGAACGGCGCCTCGATCTGCGAGGCCAGAACTGTCCACAGCCTGGTGGACAGTGTACAGCCTGGAGCGATCATGTTCAGGCGGACAGGTCCCTTTTTGGGGGTCAGCTTGAATGCCTGGCTTTTGTTGGAAGAAACGGCCCTGGCCTGAAGCTCCTGAGCCAGGGAGAAGACCTTCCTCCAGGTGCGGACATCGCTGCGGCTTACGCCTGCGGCCTTGTCCCATGTCTGCCAGAGTTCCTTTTCCAGCTCCAGCCACTTTTTGCGAGCCGCCTGGGAAGGAGACTGGGGCTTGAGAGCTGCCACGATCTCCGCACGTCTGGCCAACAGGGCTGTGAGCTCCTGGTCCAGATCCCGGAGATCCTGAGCACGAAATTTAGCGGGGGTGTTATTTTTGATGGACATAATGGGTCACAAGAAAAAACATATCATACACATTAGAGTCGCCATGAGCAAGTGTCTGCTACGCATGACGACGGCCGGCACGAATATGACGGAAGAATGAAAATTCAGTCACATACGCGAAACAATAGATGCACCATTTGTAAGTGGCACAAAAGCGCGAAGACGGCACGCAGGGTATTGGCACAAGAAAAGACGCTTCTTCACCTGCCGTTGTGGAAAACAACAAGAAAATGAGAGTCGTGCTTCGAGTGGGAAAATGCGCACCGGAGGTGACATCAGTCGGAATGGCGCGGATGTCAAGAGATATGATTCAAGGAAAACAAATTTTAATCTTTTTCCGGTACCAAGGTTCAATCCACAGGAGCGACGGGGCGCTTGAAAGAAGATACCTCGGATGGGACCTCGCCCTCGTCGGTTTTTGAAAAACCATGTCCGCCCGCCGCGTTGCGGAGCCTGTCCAGGATTTCACCCCTCCAGCGCTCGGTTGTTCCGGAGCTGTCGGGATAGGTGGTCAGGCGGGTGAGGGTCTGGGTGTCGAAGTCGCATGTAAGTTCGATGTTTTCCTTGCCGCGCGTGAAGCGCACGACATAACGCTTGCTTCCTCCTTTTTCCACCAGCAGCGACAACAGGGCGTGGGCCTGGGAAGCGTCATTGAAAAAGTGACCGTTACGGCCGAGGTCCGCGGTCACGGCGGAGGCCTTGTGCGGCGGCTTGGTGGGGCTATGCACGACATTCACCGTGCCGGGTTGGCCGAGGAAATACCCCAGGAAAAAGGCCGCGATGTGGCTTAGGGCAAGAAACAGGATGCCGGCGCCAAGCAGAAGCCCACCTGTGGCCGGCAACCCCAGCGTATCGCCCGAGGAATCATTGTCCGTATCGTCGTCGATATCGTCGGCCCTCAAGAGACCTTCATCTTTTTTTTCAGGCAACAAGGCGGACTCCCGAACGTTTATCATTTGGATAGAATGGCGGGGGAGGCGTTTGCGAAATCGAGGATACCCTAGCAGAACGGTGGAATTGTGTCACGCCGGTGGAGAAAGATGACGACTTCGTGCATGCGATCAGGAATATGAAAATGACCGATTGAATCTATAGGAGTATTTGAGTCGGGATGACCTTGGACAAATGCCGATTTTCGCTTCTCCATGCCAAGGAGATTGGGAGCGCGAAATGGGGAGTGAAATCCCCCCAGCAAATCCTTTGACAGGGGGGCGGTGCCCAATTACTATAATCCACTTCAATAATGGACCGTTTGCATAAGGAGCTGCCTGGAAATGAGCGAGGAGAGATTTCCAAGACTCAAGCGTCTGCCGCCGTACGTTTTCGCCACAGTCAACGATCTGAAGATGCGGCTGCGCAGACAGAATGTGGACATTGTGGACCTTGGCATGGGCAACCCGGATCTGCCCACCCCCCAGCACATCGTGGACAAGCTGGTGGAAGCCGCGCAAAAGCCGGTGAACCACCGCTACTCCATGTCACGGGGGCTGCCCAACCTGCGCAAGGCCATCAGCGACTGGTACTACCGTCGCTACGACGTTTCCCTGGATCCTGAAACCGAGGCCATAGTGACCATGGGCGCAAAGGAGGGGCTTTCCCACCTGGCAATGGTCATGCTGTCCCCGGGCGACGTTGTTTTCGCATCGGATCCCGCATACCCCATCCATCCCTATGCATCCATCATCTCCGGCGCGGACGTGCGCAGGATTCCCATAGGCAAGGGCAGGGACTTTTTCGAGGACTTGCTCCTGGCAACCAAGCAGACCTGGCCACAGCCCAAGCTGTTGATCATCTCCTACCCCCACAACCCAACCACCGAGGTCGTGGATATAGAGTTTTTCCAGCGGATCGTGGACTTTGCCAAGGAGCACAAGCTCTGGGTCATTCATGATTTCGCCTACGCGGACCTGGCCTTCGACGGCTATGAGCCGCCCAGCTTCCTGCAGGCCAAGGGAGCCAAGGACGTGGGCGTGGAGTTCTTCTCCCTGTCCAAGAGCTACTCCATGGCCGGATGGCGCGTGGGCTTCTGCTGTGGCAACCGCGAGATGGTGCATGCGCTCACCCGTATCAAGAGTTACCTGGATTATGGCATCTTCCAGCCCATCCAGATCGCGTCCATCGTGGCCCTGAACGGCCCGCAGGACTGCGTGCACGAGATCGTGGACACCTACCGCCAGCGCAGGGACGCGCTCATAGACGGGCTGGATCGCGCAGGCTGGCACGTGGAGCCCCCCAAGGGCACCATGTTTGTCTGGGCTCAGATTCCTGAACAATTTCGGCACATGGGGTCAGTGGAATTCTCCAAGCTGCTGCTCACGGAAGGTCATGTGGCGGTTTCGCCCGGGCTCGGCTTCGGCCACTACGGCGACGACCATGTCCGTTTCGCGCTGATCGAGAACCACCACCGTACGAACCAGGCCGTTCGCGGCATCAAGAAAGTCTTGTCCGGAGGCGCTTGTGGCGGAGATGAATCCTAGCGGGAAAGGTCCGTTGCGTGTCGGCCTGGCCGGCATGGGCACGGTTGGCGGAGGCGTTGCCAGGTTGCTGCGGGAGAACAAGCAGTGGCTGTTCGAGCGCACCGGCAGGGAGATTTCCCTTGTAGCCGCGGCTGATCGCAGCGAGGACAAGCGCGCCCTGGCCGAGGGCATGGGCGCCAGGTTCCTGACCGATGCCGCCGCTCTCACCTCCGACCCGGAAGTCGATGTGTTCATCGAACTCATCGGCGGCACCGGGTTGGCCAAGACCCTGATCAAGGACGCCCTGACCAGCGGCAAGCACGTGGTCACCGCCAACAAGGCGCTGTTGGCAGAGCACGGGGATGAGCTGTTTCCCCTGGCCGCGGAAAAGGGCGTGCATCTCGGCTTCGAGGCCAGCGTGGCCGGCGGCATTCCCACCCTTCAGACCATCAAGGAGGGGCTCATCGCCAACAAGATCCACAAGGTCATGGGCATCCTCAACGGCACCGCGAACTTCATCCTCACGGAGATGTCGGTCAGGGGCATGGAATTTGCCGATGCCCTGAAGATGGCCCAGGAAAAGGGATACGCCGAGGCCGACCCCACCCTGGACATCAAGGGCCTGGACGCCGCCCACAAGCTGATCCTGATCATTCAGCTGGCTTTCGGACAACGCTACCCCTGGGACAAGCTGCCCGTCTGGGGCGTGGATATGGTCTCGCCCCTGGACCTGAACTTTGCCAATGAGCTGGGCTACCAGATCAAGCTCATCGCACAGGCCCAGATGGTGGAGGGGCGCATCGAAGCCGGCGTGTTCCCCTGCCTGATCCCCAAGAGCTACCTCATGGCCTCGGTGCAAGGCTCGTTCAACGCCGTGCGCCTGGAAGGCAACGCCGGGCCCGTGATGCTTTACGGCCATGGCGCCGGGGATATGCCCACCGCCAGCGCAGTGCTGGCCGACGTGGCCCAGATCGCCATGGACCGCGCGCCCAACAACATGGGATTCGTCAATCAGCCCCTTCCGATAGCCGATATACTGGATCTGGAGGACGCGGTATCCACCCACTACCTGCGGCTGCATGTGCCGGATCGCACCGGGTTGCTGCGTGACGTGGGCTTCATCCTGGCCAAGCACGACATCAGTCTGGCCCAGGTGGTGCAAAAGGGAGAGGACGCGGGGCATGGCGTGCCCCTCTTCTTCCTGACCCATGAAGCCGCCGCGCGGCAGATCCATATGGCCATGCGCGATATAGAGGCTGCGGGATTGAATGTGGAACCGATTATGCACTACAGGATTTTTTAAGATCCGTAAGATCCGACAACGTGTTTCAAAGCCGGGGGAGAATCCTCGCACATCGTACGCGAACTCCCCCGGCATCTTTTCCAAAGTGATGCCCGACGCACTGTGGGCTCCCCTCGCAAACCGCAACCCACACCGACACCATGCGTAAATTTCTCTTTCTCATTGGCGATGGCATGGGCGACTGGCCTCTGGAATCCCTGGGAAACAAGACCGTGCTGCAAGCCGCCAACACCCCGGCCATGGACGCGTTGGCCCGTAAAGGCATAGTGGGGCGTTGCCGGACCGTGCCCCCCAGCATGCCCCCCGGCTCGGATGTCGCCAACATGGCGCTCATGGGCTTTGACCCGGAGAAACTCCATACGGGGCGCGGCCCCATCGAGGCCGCTGCCCAGGGCCTGCAACTGGGTGCGGACGACCTGGTCTGGCGCTGCAACCTCGTCAACCTCACCAGCTACGACCAGGAAGGCACCATGCTGGACTATAGCTCCGGGCACATCCCCACGGAGCGCTCCCGCCTGCTGGTGCTGGACCTGGTGGACGAACTCGGCACAGCGCCCTACGAACTGGTCCCCGGCATCCAGTACCGCCACCTGCTGGTGCACTGGGGTGGGGCCAACGAGCCCGAGGCAGGGCTGAACATCTCGCCGCCCCACGACATCACGGACCAGCCCATCCGCAAGGACATCCAGAGCTACGAGACCTGCCCCCTGTTCTGGGACTTCCTGCAACGCGCCGCGGACCGGCTGGACCGGGACGAGAACGACACCAAGGCCCGGGCCCTCTGGCCATGGGGGCAGGGACGCCCCTTGCATCTGCCGGACTTCAAGGACACTTTCGGTCTGCGTGGCGCCGTGATCTCGGCCGTGGATCTGGTCAAGGGGCTGGGACGCGCCGCAGGAATGGAAGTGCTGGAAGTGGAAGGCGTCACCGGGCTGCTGGACACCAACTACGAGGGCAAGGTCCAGGCCGCCCTTGAATTTCTGGAGCACGGCGATTTCGCCTTCGTGCATGTGGAAGCGCCCGACGAATGCGGCCACGCGGGTAACGCGGCAGAGAAGATCGAGGCCATCGAACGCTTTGACTCCCGCATTGTACGCCCCTTGGTGGAAGCGCTCCCGGACGCGGCCTTCCTGCTGGCCTGCGACCATTACACCCCCATCGTGGAGCGGACCCACGTCCCGGATCCCGTGCCCTTCGCGCTCTCCTGGCCCGACGCCCCGGCCAATGGAGCAAACGCCTACGACGAAGACAACGCCCAAGCCACTGGCCTGCTTCTCGAACCCGGCCACTCCCTGCTCTCCTGGTGCCTGGAGCGGATGAAGAAGTAACCGGGAAGGAGAATGTCAAAGGCGTTTGAAGATTTTTCCCCGGGACCCCTTTTCAACAACTTATAAGAGTTGATCGTGATGAAGCGCCCCCCTCCACAGACGTGGAAGGGGGCGCTTCATTAATGCCATTCGGATTTCCTACTCCAGAATCGCCTTTCGAAGAGATTCCGGGAGCCAGGGAGCTGGTTGCGACATCGGGGAGCGGTGTCGCCTGATGTTGTCGAGGTTCTGCTCCAGCCAATCGATGTGCCTGTCCATGTTCTTCTTGTGCCTGGCGCGCACGAACTCGGGGTCCAGACCCAGATAACGCAAAGGGGAGCGCCTTGACAGGGTGTCGAAGAAGCCGTCCAGAAACTCCTGGAATTCCCGTGTGTACGAGGTGTCCTGCATGGCCAGGAGGATCAGGGTATAGTCAGTGCCCCAAAGGATGTTGTCGGTGAACCCCTCCTGGTGGAGGATGGCGTTGATGGCGGCCCTGTACTGCGCACCGTAACTGCTGTCCCGCAGCAGGGAGTGGTAGGAGAGGTCCGCGTATACGTTGTCCGTCTCTTTCATGAGACTGAGTATCTCGGTATGCCAGGGTGTCTTGGTGTATTTGGGCTTTTTTCTGCGAAATGCGCCGGAAATGAAATCATCCCCACCAAAATGCCCGAAGCAGACGCGCAGGGTGGGGTGCTCTTTCAACAACTTCCACCAGTGCCCGGGGTTGGCGTTTTCCACCGCGGAGGCGAGACTGAATCCCCCCCGGTTGCAGTGCATGAGCAGGGGCGCCTCGTGGTCCTCGCAAATCCTGAGGACATCATCCATTTTATGATCATTCACAGGAAAACCCGCAGATGGGTAAATCTTCACACCCACGCACGAGCCGTCGCCAAGGTGCCTGTGCATGTAGTCCTTGAAATCCGGCCTGCGCGTGTCCACGCCCAGGAAGGGTAGCACCCTGCCCGGATGGCGCCAGGTCTGGCGCAGTGTGTCCTCGATCTGCCACTGATAGAGTTCGTCCATTTCCGAGGGGTCTGCTGTGTGGGGATCACCATAATACTCGATCATCAAGGCCACGGTGATGTCGTCAGGGGCCATGCCCTTGAGGAGCTTGTCCGTGATGTCGTCCACCGGCGAAAAGCTCACGTGCAGAAAGTCGAGCCAATCAGTGGGCTCGGAGTATCTGAAGTCCAACTCCGAGGGGCGCAGGCGCATGACGGTTGAGCGGAAGTTCCGGTAGCCCTGCCATCGTTTCTCGTTCAAGCGCTTCAGTTCGTTCAGGGCGTCCCTCAGGTCGTTGGACCGCGAGTCGGCCATTCCCTTGAGCCCGAGTAACCCCTTGTCCATATGCAGTTCGTCGCCAACGAAGATTTCCCTTTTCCGTGAGATCACGGCCACGGCAAGGTTGACGATGATTTTTCGGATGGGTTTGGGAACCTTGGCCCCGGCCAGACGATCCTCCAACTGCTGTTTGCTCTGGGATGAAAAGACGCTCTGCAGATTGAACACATGGCTGTGGCAATTGATGCGCATGATCCCCTCCCTGGATACGCGCCACAAGGGCGGTTTCATGATGGCTGGGCCGGGGAGCAGGACCCCGGGACGATGAAAGGAATGATGGTATGATACTTATAAAACTTTTTTATTGCTATACATAATAAAGGAAAAGTGTGAATGAAATTTAATAGTGTAACGGCAAGTCTATGAAGTGAATTCTTAAGGATTCTCGGTTGATGTGTGATTATTAGGAAAAGGAGTGATTAAAACTGCATTATTGATAATGTTGGTTGCTGTTAATATTGTATTTCTGTGACTATTCCGGATCGTTGGAGGAGGCAGAAAGCGGAAAATTCATTGCTAATGATCTATTAATTTTTTTGTATACATTAATATAGTTATGGAGGATTGATAAATGGAAGAATCGTTCGTCACACGCCTGCTGAAAGAGGAGTACTTCCACATTCAGTCAGTAATCGAAAATTTTGATGGCCGTATGCTGACCATTAAGAATTGGAGCGTAAGTTTTAGCCTTGTCGCAATTGGCGGTGCATTTGCCACCAAAGCGGGAGCGGCCTTTCTTATCGCGAGTCTTAGTGCCTTGATATTCTGGTTCAGCGAGGCGCTTTGGAAAACATTCGAATATGCGTATTATGATCGGTCAGGCAAATTGGAGGAGTTTTTACCGGAAAGCGGAATATCGAAGCCCCCTGCAAATAGGAACAAGTTGGGCTTACAACTGGAAAAAAGATAGAACAAAAAGATTGTTCAGTATGATGTTGTGGCTTCATGTATTTATGCCACATGGTATTGTCTTATCGCTGGGGATAATTTTGTATTGTCTTTGCGACTTTGGAGCAAAGTCTGTTTGAGTTTGTGTTATATTTCGGTGTATGAGCAGATTTTTCAGTTTTACGGGTGCAGGTAGTAAGGGCTTATGTTCTGCGATATTGTGCATTGGGAAGGGGAAGCGCGAGGGGGAGAACCTTTTCATAGGTTTCCCCCTTGCTACGTCTTTTCTAATCTGTTTCTTTTTTTCTTTGCCTTATTCCACCCAGTCGTCATCATCCGTGATGGGTTCGAAGCCCCGGCGCGGTCTTTGCCATGCCATGCTTACTCCGCGCTTTGCTCCCCTTTTGTGGCCATGAGCAGAAATTGGTGATGCCAGGGATTCTTGAGCCGATCCTTGATCCTGTTTTGACGGATATGCCGCTCCAGGTTTTTCACCACCCGCACGTTCTCGAACCCCAGTCCGGCCAGAATACCCAGATCCCAATGGGGGCGAAGCACCCAGGTGCTGGGCAGTTCCTTGGCGTAGTTGGTGGCCAGCTTCTGCCCCTTGTCGAAGCCTGAACGCACCTTGTAAATCAAATGCGTAAGCTCGTTCCAGGCGCGGCGGATGGGGGAGTGGTAATAGTTGTAGTACCAGTTGCCGTCGATGATACAGACCCGCCCCCCGGGCTTGAGCACGCGCCGCCACTCGCGAATGGCCCGAACAGGGTCGGGCAGGGTCCAGACCACATAGCGGTTGATGACCAGGTCGAAGCTCTCGTCCTCAAAGGGCAGCTCTTCGGCGCTGGCCTGATGGAAGTTTACCTTGCTTCCCGGCTCCACCGAGGTACGCGCCAGCTCCAGCATGGCCTCGGAAACATCGATGGCCGTGACAGAGTGCCCCAATCCCAACAGAAGCCTGGTGAGCACCGCGGGTCCGCATCCGGCGTCCAACACCTCCAGCGGCCCCGTATCGCCGATGGCGTCCGCCAGCACCTTGCGCCAGCGTTCATCCACCTTGTTGCGGAAAAAGTCCCTGCTGATATTGAACTGATAGCTTCTCGCCCGGTTGTTCCAATGGTTTGTGACCATTTCCTGTTCAAGTGGCATCGTGGATAACCTTACGCTGGATGGTTTGTGCGGCGGATTCCGGAGAAGTGTGCTTACCGCCGTTTGAACGGGCGCAACGCCGGTGTGGCATGGCCCGGATGGGAATGATTTGCGGAATGCCGGCGTCATCGTGCACCACCTTGGCCTCGATGCCATAGACATGCAGCAGCATTGATTCCGTGAGAATGTCGTCCGGTGTACCCGCGTCATGTACCTGACCGTTGTGCAACACAATGACCTGGGTGGAGAACCTGCACGCGAAGTTCAGGTCGTGCAGCGCCATGATGGTTGTCAGGCCCCTGCTTTCCGTCAGGTTGCGGATGCATTCGAACAGCTCCATTTGCCGGTACAGGTCGAGATTGTTGGTGGGTTCGTCCATGAGCAGGATGCTCGGCTGTTTCACCAGCACCTGGGCAATGGACACGAGCTGTTGCTGCCCCCCGCTGAGTTCGTTCAGGGGGCGGGTGGTCAGGTGCTCGATGCCCAGTTCCCGCAACACCCCCAGGGTGATCTCCAGGTCCTCGTCGCCAACCCGCAGGGAGAGCGTGGACAGGCGCCCCAGCAATACGGTTTCCATGACCGTGAGCAAAGCCTTGCCTTGGGAGTGTTGCGGCATGTAGCCGAGCATCTCCGAGAGCTCCCGACGCTTCCACTCCCGCAAGGGGCGTTTCTGGACCATGATGGCGCCGTGTGGCCGCAACAATCCGGCAAGACAGTTGATCAGGGTTGTCTTGCCCGCCGCGTTGGGGCCGATCACAGTGGTCAGTGATGGTCCGGCGCTCAACGTCACATCCCGCAACACCTTGCGCGTGCGGTAGTTGAAACATAAGTCGTGTGTTTCGAGCATCACCAGAATCTCTTTTTTTTGCGCATGATAGCGCTCAGGAAAAAGGGAACGCCGATGAACGCGGTGAGAATGCCTATGGGGTAGACCGCGCCGGGCACAATGAGCTTTGAGCTCACGGAGGCGGCGGAGAGCAACAACGCCCCCCCAAGGGCGCAGCAGGGCATGAAAAAGCGCTGGTCCTCGCCCACCAGGACGCGGGCGATGTGCGGCGCCACCAGGCCAATGAATCCGATGGTGCCGACAAAACAGACCGAGGCGGCGGTCAGGATGGAGATGAGGATCATGGTCTGCAGGCGCAGGCGCTCCACATTGATACCAAGGCTGCGTGCCTTCTGGTCGCCCAGACGCAGGGCTGTGAGCTTCCAGGCATTGCGCAGGAGCAGCGGCGTGATCACTAGAATCACGGCCACCGCTATGCCCACCTTGGGCCAGGTGGACTTGAGCAGACTGCCGAACAACCAGAACACCAGGGTCTGCAGATCTTCCAGATCCGCCTCGTACTGCAGCAGGGCGTTCAAGGCGTTGAACAGGAACAGCAGCGCGATTCCGGCCAGGATGATGGTCTCTGAGCCCGCGTTTTTCACTTTTGCCAGACCGTAAATGATCAGACTGGTGAGCATGGCGAAGAAAAAGGCGTTCACCGGCACGAGCAGATGCTCGGCGTGGGGCACCACCCCAATGCCGTACACGATGGCCAAGCCGGCTCCAAACCCTGAAGCGGCGGAAATACCCAGGGTAAAAGGGCTGGCCAGGGGGTTGTCCAGAATGGTCTGCATTTCCCCCCCGGCCAGGCCGAGAGACGCGCCCACAACCACGGCCATGACGGCCACAGGCAAGCGGATGAGCCAGACAATGATCAGATTCCTCGGATCGGCCGCCGCGCTACGCAGCAATGCTGAGAGGACCTCGGAGACGGACAGCCAGGCCGGGCCGATCATCACGTCCAGCACGAACGTCACCACCAGGGCGATGCACAGGCCCACGATCCACGGGTACTTGCGCCGGATCAACCGCGCATACAGCTTTCTGGCATCGGTTACGGAAGAGTCCTGTTTCATTACTGTCCCAAATCTATTTCCCAAACACCGCTGTACTCGATGCCGAGAAACCGCTCATGAAACTCCTTGAAGGCCTCCATTGGCTCGAGGTCCTTGAACAGCTCGGGGTGGAACCATTTCGCCATGCACTGCAACGGGAAGAAGTCCCAGATTTCGCGGGACAGGCCATGGTGAATGCCGTACACACGGCCGGATTTCACGGCGTCCAGGGAATCCCAGCCCGGACGATCCAGGAACTTCTTCAACCGCGCCCTGGAGTCGGCCTCATTGGCGGCATAGCCAAGCTGCAATGAATTCGGTTTCTTGGGCCAGTTGGCGCCGGTGAGGATGATGACCTGCGGATTTGCGGCCAGGACCGCCTCGGGAGAAACCGGCGCGTAGCGCTCCACCATCTTGGCGCCAACGTTGTCGCCTCCCGCATGCTCGGCCAGAACCCCCCACATGATCTTGCCATAGGTGTTCTTGTATTCCTTGGGATCCTGCCCAACCTCGATGTATACCCTGGGCTTCTCCTCGTTGGACTTGGCAAGGCGATCCTCCACCACGGTGTATTGTTTCTTGTAGAAGTCGATGAGCTCCTGGGCGCGCTGCTCCTTGCCCACGACCTTGCCGATCATTTCAATGCTGCGCACGTGCGTGTCCATGGTCTCGGTGTGGAAATCATTGAGCACCACGGGAATGCCGGCTTTCTCCAGGATCTTGACGGACTCGTCCCCTGGCTTGAGCGTGGCTGCGGGAATCATCACCACATCGGGATTCAGGGAGATGATGAGCTCCACATTTAACTCCGGGGGGCCCCCCACATCGGGAATATCGTTCAGCGCGGGATAGCGTTTGGAGAATTTTTCCCAAATCCAATGCCGGTATTTCTTCAACCCCTCATCCATCCCAACGATGGTCTTGGGCGCATCGTCACCCAGCAGGGCGATGAGCGTGTAAAAAGGATTGCCGGAGCCGGTCCACCCGGCCAGCACAACTTTTTTGGCCGGCAGTTCCATGCTGACCTCGCGGCCTGTGACGTCCACGACCGTGGTCTTCCCGCCGGCAAGGACCGGGAAAGCTGCAAATACGAACGTGACGAGCAGGAAGAGGATGAGGCACCAGTGGCAAACAGACTTCTCTGCAGCTTTCATGAAGATCTCCCTTGAAGCGTTTCTGTGGTGTAGGTTGGAATTGCTCAGGATGCGGTGCCGGGTTTCTCCCCTGTCACCAGACAGGACTCCCAGGCATCGCCCATGAGCCAATTGTTCAAACAGCCGTCCCCCTCGGAGCGGGAAAGGCGGCGAAAAAAAGTGGCCTGGAGACCGGAGTGCTCCAGAACCTCGGCTATTTCAGGCGCGTCCAGGGCTGGAAGGGGCGCCGCGAGTGTGCCATAGGAGTGTTTTTGCCAGCCGGGCAGACGCCTGCAGAGCAGGAAATCCGTGACCTTGGCGCGGGATCTGGCGAACAGCCCCTTGTCCTGGTGCCTGCCGTCAATGAGCACCAGCTTGCCGCCCGGGGCGAGTACCCGCACCATCTCGGCGAGCGCTTTGTGGGGGCGCGGCAGGGTCCACAGCACCCAACGGCTGACCAGCGCGGGGAACTGTCCGTCCCGGGCCTGGATGTCCTCGGCATCGCCACGGATGAGCTCGGCCCCGTCACTCAGCCCGGCCAAGGCAAGGTTACGCCTGGCCCGCGTAAGCATGTCTTCGGACAAGTCGAATCCACGCACGTTGAAACCGCAGCGGATGAGGATCTCCGTGATGAAACCAGTGCCCGAGCCCACTTCGAGAATCGTGGCCCCCTTGGGTACCGAAGCGAGCTCCCTCTCCAGAAGCTCCCGCCAGCCCTTGCTACGCGACACAGCTCGGTAGCGATCATAGGCCCATGCGTTGTTTTCGCCCCAGCATTTGTGGCGCATGACATCCTTGACCTGAAAGGCTTCCTCTTCCGCGACGGCGGCCTTCATTGCGTCCATGTGTATGCGGCTCCTGTGCGCAATATGCCTTTCACCGGTATTGAGTGCGCGGCGCCCCGCCTCCTTTTTTCGGCAAGAGACACGGTTTAGATAAACACTCCCTGTGAAGATGATTGATTTCATGCTTCGTAGCAACATGTAACATTGTAGTCAATATCGTGCCACCTTGGGTCCTGTCCCGCGAACATCCGCCCCACGCCATTTCGCTCTGACCTCTTTCACGCAGTAAAATATTGCATGTCACGGCAAAAGGTTAAGCCGATCCGTGTAAAACGTTTGTCAGTATGAAGGGAGAGAGTCCGGGGCTTACAGATCGAGAGGGGCAATGAACGCATATGAACGTTTGAGAAGGGGGAGCGAGAGGGGGAGAACCGTTTGTAAAACGGTTTCCCCCTCGCAATGCATTTGTCTTACATGCTATTTTCTTTCGCCTTATTCCACCCAGTCGTCGTCATCCGTGATGGGTGCGAAGCCCCGGCGCATGGTGTTTTCCGTTATGGTGCGCGGGTCCATGAAGCGCAGCAGATAATCGGGGCCGCCGGCCTTGGAGCCCACGCCGCTCATTTTGAAGCCGCCGAATGGCTGGCGCTCCACCAGGGAGCCTGTAATGCCCCTGTTGAGGTACAGATTGCCTACGTGGAACTGCTGCCGGGCGCGTTCCAAATGCTTCGGGGAGCGGGAGAACACTCCGCCTGTGAGTGCGAAGTCCGTGGAATTGGCAAGCTCCAGGGCGTGTTCGAAGTCCTTGGCCCGCATGATGGAGAGCACGGGGCCGAATACCTCCTCCCTGGCGATCCTGTGCTCCGGTTCGATGTCCTTGAGGATGGTCATGGGGACGTAGAAGCCCTTGTTCGGAGCCTCGCGCTGGAGCAGCACCTCGCCCTCCTGTTTGCCGATCTGGATATACTCGAGGATGCGCTTCTGGGCCGCCGCGTCCACCACGGGACCCATGTAATTGGCCGGGTCTTCGGCCGGGCCGATCTTGATGGAGCGGGCGGCCTCCACCAAGCGCTCCAGGCATCGGTCATAGATGTCCGCGAGCACTATGAGCCGGGAGCAGGCCGAGCATTTCTGCCCCTGAAAGCCGAAGGCGGAGTAGATGGCGTGGATGACGGCCTCGTCCAGGTCCGCGTCGTCATCAATGATCAGGGCGTTCTTGCCGCCGAGTTCGCAGATGATCTTCTTGAAGTAGGCTTGTCCGTCCCGCAGTACAGCGGCGCGCTGCATGATCCTGGCGCCGACCTCCAGGGAGCCGGTGAAGGCGATGACCGTCACGTCGGGGTGCTCCACCAGGTGGTCCCCCATGACGCTGCCGCGCCCCGGTAGGTAGTTGAACACGTCGTCCGGGATGCCCGCCTCCTTGTATACCCGGGCCAGGGAGTACCCGATGACCGGGGATAGGTTGGAGGGTTTGTAGACCACGGTGTTGCCCGTGACCATGGCGGCGGCGCTCATGCCCGTGGAGATGGCCAGGGGGAAGTTCCAGGGTGCGATGACCGCTGCCACGCCGCTTGGTTCGTAGAAGTAGTGGTTGAGCTCGCCGGGGGCGGAGCCCATGCGGCGTTTCTCATCCAGGCGCAGCATCTCGCGGCCGTAGTATTCCAGGAAATCGATGGCCTCGGCCACATCGCCGTGTGCCTGATCCCATTGCTTGCCCACCTCGAGCACCTGCAGGGCGCAGTGCTGGTACATGTCGCGGCGCATGATCTCCGCGGCCTTGAACAGGCATGCGGCGCGTTCCTCCACAGAGGTGTCACGCCAGGCGGGAAAGGCGGTTCGGGCCTCGGCGATGGCCAGGTCTGTCTCCTCGACCCCGGCCTGACTGATGCTGCCGAGGACTTCGTCCGGATCCGCCGGATTCACCGAAGTGATGACGTCGCCGGTGGTGAGCTCCTTGCCGCCGATGAGCAGGGGGATGCTTCGGGGGAACTGGGCGCGTTGCTCGGCAATGGCCGTGGGAAAGGCGGCGCGTACCTCCTCCAGGGTGAAGTCCAGGCCGGACTCGTTGACAAAGGGCGTGATGCCACCGGAAGGGGGCGTTTTCCGCTGTTCGCGTTTCGCGGCACGTTCGGCACGTTCGCGCTGGATGGTGACTTCCGGGTTTTCCAGCAGTTTTCCTGGGTCAAGGTCCTTGGTGAAACTCTGGCGCAGAAAGCTTTCGTTGGCTGTGTTCTCCAGCAGGCGGCGCACCAGGTAGGCCATGCCCGGGAGCAGTTCCCCATAGGGGCAGTAAAGGCGCACGCGATGAGCGACATTCTTGAGGCCCTTGCGAACGGGTTCGGCCATGCCGTAGAGCACCTGGAACTCGTAGCGCTCCTCGGGCACGTTCAGGGCCTTGGCGATCTGCAGCACAGCGGAGATGGTGCGGATGTTGTGGGAGCCGCAGGCCAGGTGGCAGATGTCCGAGTTTTCCAGGATGCGGCGGGCGTTGCGCTCGAAGGATGCGTCGGACTCGGCCTTGATGGTGTACACGGGCACGGGCAGGCCCTGCTGCTTCGCGGCCACGGTCTCGTAGTCCCAGTACGCGCCCTTGACCAGGCGGATGGATATGGGCAGCGACTCCCTCCTGGCCCAGTCGAGCATGTCCTGCACGTCCTGGTCGGTCTCCCGCAGGTAGGTCTGGAACACGATCCCCAGGTTGGGGTAGTCGCGGAACTCCGG
The DNA here is from genome assembly GCA_963674665.2 of Desulfovibrionaceae bacterium. Taxonomy (GTDB): domain Bacteria; phylum Desulfobacterota; class Desulfovibrionia; order Desulfovibrionales; family Desulfovibrionaceae. The sequence goes on from CAXXPL010000009.1 coordinate 1,534,656, forward strand.
CAGGGTGCGCAGGTGCTTGAACAGGTTGATGGTTATTTCCTTGTAGGCGCGCTGCTCCATGTCGATGCAGAGGAACCCGCCGATCTCCTTGACGCGTCTGTAGATGGGCACAACGCGGTCCAGGATGGCCAGCATGGACCCCCGCGGATCGATGGGCTTGGCCTGGGAGTAGAAGGCCGAGGGCTTCACGGCCACGTTGATCATGGGCGCGTACCCCCAGTCCTGTCCAAGGGCGCTGTTGTCCAGTGGTTTCCATTTGGCCTGCTCCCGCTCCAGAGCCACGAGCAGGTCGATGTAGCTGTCCGCGTAGACGCTGGCCTCGCGTTCGTTCACAGTGGCCTCGCCCAGGAGGTCAACAACCACGGCGAAGCCGTCCTTGCGCAGCTTGGCGATGTTCTTCACGGCGTCCTTGAGATTCTCGCCGATGATGAACTGTTTAGCCATTTTCTCAATATTGTTACGGATAGTCTTGGAGAGCATGATGGAGGCGAGTTTGCCGCCAACGCCTTCCGCCCCCCATTTGAGGACAGAGGGCATGTCCGAGTCACTGCCCCCGAAGTATTCTTCTATGTGTCGTTGCAGGGAGTTGGAGGTGTTGAGGTAGGGGAGCACGTCGACGAACCGGAACATCTGTATTTTGAAGGATTCATTGGACATGCACCAGTCCATGACCTTCCCGGTCCACCAGCTCTTGTTGAAGATTGATGGTGATTCGCCCTGTATGGAGGCGAAGAATTCCTTACCTCGAGAGACGATTTGGGATTCCAGGTCGAGCGGCTGAGTCATTGAGGGTCCCCTTGGCTTAAAGACGGTATTTTTACGTTTAAGTACAAAGGTTTGATCTCAACTGATTCCATACTTGCAAAAAAAGCCGTCTGCAAGTAGTAACTTTGTACTGCTGTTTGGGGTTATCACCCGGTATATATTATGGAAAAGCAACTTTCTCTAGATACAGTTAGCGTGAACTTTGGCGGGGTGCAAGCCTTGTCAAACGTCTGTTTCGGGGTGAAACCCGATGAAGTGGTCGGACTCATCGGCCCCAACGGAGCTGGAAAAACCACTGTATTCAACGTCATTTCCGGCGTGTACAAAGTCACCTCCGGTACTGTTCGCTTCGGAGGCGCCCCCATCAAGGGACTCAGACCGCATCGCATCCTTGCCTTGGGCATTGCCCGGACCTTTCAGAACATTCGCCTGTTCCAGAACATGAACGCGCTGGAGAACGTGATGATCGCCCTGCATTCCCGCACCAAGGGCAGTGTGCTCGGGGCGGTTCTGCGGACACCGGCGCAGCGTCGGGAGGAGCGGATGGTGCGTGAGAAGGCCATGGAAGCGCTCGGTTTCGTGGGCATGGAACACGAGGCCGACGTGATGGCCAAGAATCTTCCCTACGGGCATCAGCGGCGGTTGGAGATCGCCCGTGCCCTGGCCTCGAGCCCAAAGTTGCTCCTGCTGGACGAACCCGCGGCGGGATTGAATCCGGTGGAAACCAACGAACTCATGGACACCATCGGCCGCATCGTGGACACCGGTGTGGCAGTGTTGCTCGTGGAGCACGACATGAAGGTGGTCATGGGAATCTGTCGGCACATAGTCGTGCTGGATCACGGTGTGAAGATCGCCGAGGGCAGGCCCGAGGAGATCCAGCGCGATCCCACGGTCATAGAGGCCTATCTGGGACGTCAAACCGACGAGGAACAATAACCTTAATTTCAGGATGGAGGGACGCATGAAAAAGTTCGCAGTGTTCTGCATTATCGGCGTGCTACTGCTCGTGAGCGCACCGGCCTTCGCCAAGACGCTTACCATCGGAACCCTGAGCCCCCTCACAGGTCCTTACGCTGCCGACGGTAACGACATCGCCAATGGCGCCAAGACCGCGGTGGAGCTTTTCAAGGCCGAGGGCGGCATCCCCGGCTTCGACGACATCGAAGTCATCTCCGAGGACAGCGCCTGCGATCCGCGCCAGGCTGTGGCCGCGGCCAACAAGCTTCTGAGCCAGGAAGTGGCGGCCGTTGTGGGCAGCTACTGCTCTTCCGCCACCATTCCCGCTTCCGAAGTGCTGGACGAGGGCCCCATTCCCATGATCACCCCCGCGTCCACCAACCCCCAGGTCACCCTGCGCGGGCTGAAGTACATGTTCCGCATGTGCGGCATTGACGAGCACCAGTCCAAGGCCGCCGTCAACTTCATGAAGAATGTGCTCAAGGCCAAGACCGTCTTCATCCTGGACGACAAGACCACCTACTCCCAGCACCTGGCCGAGTTCGTGGGCGAGGCCGCCAAGGCCGAGGGTATCGAAGTCATTGCTCACGACCACGTGAACGAGGGCGACATGGATTTTTCCGCCGTGTTGACCAAGATCAAACAGGCCAAGCCCGACGTCTTCTACATGAGCCTGCAGAACTCCTCCTCCGGTATCCGGATGATCAAGCAGATCCGCCAGCTGGGCCTGGATTGCAACATCCTGAGCCAGGACGCCGTGTACCACCCCAATTTCATCAAGGAAGCCCACGACGAGTCCCAGGGCGTGTACTTCACCTTCGGCTGGGTGGACAAGAACTCCGAGACCTACAAGAAGTTCATCGCCAAGTACTCCGACATGGTCGGCGATCCCGGCGCCTACTCCGCCTACGCCTTTGACAGCGCCTGGGCCGTTCTCACCGCCATCAAGAACGCCGGCTCCACCGAGCCCGACGCCATCCGCGAGCAGCTCATGAAGCTGGACATGGACGGCGCGTCCAAGCACATCAAGTTCCAGGACAACGGCGACTCCGGCTCCAACTACATCATCTACGTGGTCAAGGGCGATGTGTTCGAGCCCTACTTCGACCCCAGCACCGGTAAGATGTTCTAACATTCACGCGATTACTCCGCGCCCGCCCCACATGACAGGGGCGGGCGCGACCTCAGGTCCGGACTCCGGACGCAACGCATAGCCAGCCGGTACTACAATGGATTTTTTCTTCCAGCAGCTTATCAACGGGATTACCCTGGGCGGTTTCTACGCCCTCATCGCCCTTGGCTACACCATGGTCTTCGGCATCGTGCAGCTCATCAACTTCGCGCATGGCGAGTTCTACGCCGCGGGCGGCTACATGGGAGTCATCCTCCTGAGTTACCTCGCGTCACAGGGGTATGTGGAGAGCCACCCGTGGATCTGCCTGGGCGCCTCCTTCATCCTGGCCATGTGCTATTCGGCCATCCTGGCCATGGCTGTGGAAAAAGTGGCCTACATGCCCCTGCGGCACGCATCCAGGCTCTCCATGCTCCTCTCGGCCCTGGGCATGTCCATATTTCTGCAGAACGGCCTGATGCTGACCCAGGGCGTGTATGACAAGACCTACCCCAGCGTGTTCAAGACCGGGGTCATCCACATGGGCGACGTGAGCGTGAGCTACATGCAGATCGCGCTGGTGGTGGTCACGGCCCTGCTGCTGCTCGGGCTCAACACCCTGGTGTTCCGCACAAGGATGGGCAAGGCCATGCGCGCCACTGCCCAGGACAAGGTCATGGCGGCCCTGGTGGGCATCAACGCCAACCGGATCATCTCCAGTACGTTCGCCATCGGCGCGGCCCTGGCCGCCGCCGCGGGCATCATGGTGGGCATGTACTACGGAGCGGTGCGCTACGACATGGGCTTTGTGCCGGGCATCAAGGCCTTTGCCGCAGCGGTGCTCGGAGGTATCGGGAACATCACCGGCGCCATGATCGGGGGACTGGTCATCGGGCTGGTGGAGATCTTTGCCGCAGCCTATATTTCAAGCGAATACAAGGATGTGTTCGCCTTCATAATCATGATCGCGGTGCTGTACTTCATGCCGACCGGAATCATGGGTGAGAACGTCGATGACACACGGGTATAAGAAAACGATCAAGTTCTGGGCCATCGGCATGGTCTGGTTTTACGTCCTGCTCTGGCCGCTCATGGGCATCACGGAGGAGGGACTCAAGTTCGCCGGCAGCCTCAAGATCTGGGGCATTGTCATTGCCTTCACCGGCCTGTGTCTGATCCTCTATCTGCTCAAGCAGAGCCACAAGCTCGACTTCATCGGCCGTCCCCTTGCCGCCGCAAACCATCAGTTGCGGGGCATATACGACAAGCTGCCCACATGGGCCAGCCTGAGCATGGTCTTCCTCATCGCCTGCGCCGTGCCTTTCATGGCCGACCGCTACGTGCTGGACGTGAGCATCAACGTGCTCATCTACGTCTGCCTCGGCCTTGGCCTGAACATCGTCATCGGCCTCTGCGGCCTGCTGGACCTGGGCTACATCGCCTTCTACGGAGTGGGGGCCTACACCTATGCGCTGCTGAGCATCAATTTCGGCTTCTCCTTCTGGCTGGCTCTGCCCATCGCCGGGCTCCTGGCCTCGGTGACGGGCTGCATCATCGGCTACCCCACGCTGCGGATGCGCGGCGACTACCTGGCCATCGTGACCCTGGGCTTCGGCGAGATCGTACGCATCATCCTGAACAACTGGATGTCCCTGACCAACGGCCCCAATGGCATCCTGGGCATAAAGGCCCCGGCCATCTACTGGCCCACGGACGCCTCGGGCTGGCAGCTGCTGTACCTGAAAAAGCTGCCCTATCTCTATTTCATTGTCCTGGGACTGACCATATTCACCATCATCGCGGTGTACCGACTCAACTACTCGCGCATCGGCCGGGCCTGGGAAGCCATCCGCGAGGACGAGACCGCGGCCGAACTCATGGGCGTGAACACCTTCATGTTCAAGCTCCTGGCCTATGCCATGGGCGCGGTGTTCGGGGGCTTTGCCGGCGCGTTCTTTGCCGCGCGCATGCGTTTCGTGTCCCCGGGCAGCTTCACCTTCATCGAGTCCGCCATGGTGCTTTCCATGGTGGTGCTCGGCGGCATGGCCTCCATCCCGGGCGTCATTGTGGGCGCCTTGGCGCTCATCGCGCTGCCCGAGGCCTTCCGCGAGTTCGAGTCCTTTCGCATGCTGGCCTTTGGCCTTGCCATGACCGTCATGATGCTCTTCCGCCCCAAGGGTATTATCCCGGCGCCACGCTTCGGCAGCCGCTCCGAGGAGGCTGAATGAGCACCCCCATACTTGAGCTCAAGGACGTCTCCGCGGCCTACGGCAAGATCAAGGCCGTGAAGGGCGTCTCCCTGTACGTGAACAAGGGGGAGATCGTCACCATCATCGGCGCCAACGGCGCGGGTAAGAGCACCACCCTCATGACCATTTGCGGCATCCTCAGGCCCGTGTCCGGCGAGGTGTTCTACAGAGGCGAGTCCATCCGCAACACCCCTGCGGACAAGCTCCCCAGCATGGGGCTCTGCCAGGTGCCCGAGGGGCGCCGCATCTTCCCCCGCCTCACCGTGCAGGACAACCTGGACATGGGCGCGTTCTTTCGCCGCGATAACGACGACATAAAAAAGGACATGGAGTGGGTCTTCTCCCTGTTCCCCGTGCTCGAGGAGCGCCGCAAACAACTTGGCGGCACCCTCTCGGGCGGGGAGCAGCAGATGCTGGCCATCGGCAGAGCGCTTATGGGGCGCCCCAGCCTGTTGCTGCTGGACGAACCCTCCATGGGCCTCGCCCCCCTCATTGTGCAGCTGATTTTCGAAACCATCGCAGAGATCAACAAGACCCAGGGCGTGACCATCCTCCTGGTGGAGCAGAACGCCAACCTGGCCCTGCACCTTGCCCAACGCGCCTATGTGCTGGAAACCGGCAAGGTGGTTATGGAAGACGACTGCCAGTCGCTGCTGCACAACCCCGAAATCCGCAAGGCCTACCTGGGCGAATAAGAGAAAAATAAGAAAGATTGAAGAATTGCGGGGGAGAACCATTTCCAAATGGTTTCCCCCTCGCACAACGCCTTTACTTTCTCCCGTTCTTTTCCAATCAAAAAGCCCCGCCTGGAGCGGGGCTTTTTCATTGAGTGGGGAGGAAGGAGGCGTTGCGAGGCGAGCCCCCGAGGTTGATTGTTTGACGGTTGTTCGCCGTGTGGTCCGCGTCCCCTAGCCGCCGAGCAGCTGGATGGCCATACGGGGCAGGGAGTTTGACTGGGCGAGCATTGCCACTGCCGACTGGGTGAGAATTTGCTGGCGCACAAATTCTGTCATTTCCAGCGACACGTCCACGTCGGAGATGCGGGATTCCGCTGCCTGGAGGTTCTCGGCCTGGATTTCCAGGTTGGTGATGGTGTTTTCCAGGCGGTTCTGCAGGGCACCGAGGCTGGCGCGGATCTTGTCCTTGGACACGATGGCCTGCTGCAGGGCCTCCAGAGACTTCTGGGCCTGCTCCTGTGTGGAGATGGAGTACCCCGCTGCAAGAGCCGAGGTGGAGTTTGCCGAGGCATTGCCAACACCCAGGGCCGAAGCCGTGGCAATGCCGATCTTGATGTAGTAGTAGTCCTCGGAGCTGTCGTTGGCCGTACCGAAGTGGACCTTGAGCTTGCCGGTGGACTTCAGCCCGCTGCCGCTGAAGGTGTCGCTGGAGAGGTTGCCGTTCAGCAGGTAGATTCCGTTGAAGTCAGTGGCGTTGGCGATACGGGTGATCTCCGAGGCCATGGCCTGGTATTCGGAGTCGATGATCAGGCGCTGGTCGGAGGTGTAGGTACCCGTGGCCGCCTGGGTGGCCAGTTCCTTCATACGGATGAGTTTTTCATCGATGACGCCCAGCGCTCCGTCCGCGGTCTGGATGAGGGAGATGGCGTCGTTGGCGTTGCGAACGCCCTGGTTGAGGGAAGAGATGTCCGCACGCATCAACTCGCGGACAGCCAGTCCCGCCGCGTCATCCGCGGCGGAGACCACGCGCAGGCCCGATGAAAGGCGTGATACCGATGTCCCCAGATCACTGTATGACGTGCGCAGGTTGCGCGCGGCCGTCATAGCCATGAGGTTGTGGTTGATAATCAATGACATAGCCGTTCCTCCTTGAATGTAAGCTTGGCTTCCTTGCCTGGAGGGGCGTCCGCTGGTTCGTTTTTTGCCTCCTGACCGGCTATGGATTCTCCCCTCCCCACTCGTCAGTCATATCGGCACTGTTGATACCCTGCTTTAGGGAGTAACACCGGTAGGTTGGCGCATATGTGTCGAAATATCCGCAACGTAAAGAAATGTAAGGAAATATTTTTTCAAATTCTGTCCTCTTGACGTGAGGTGGCGAAGAGTGGTGGTTTGAAGTGTAAAGATGTTGCCGCAATGATTTTGTGGAAAATGTGACACGCGCGGGTGTTTTCGCGAGGGGAGCGAGGAGGGATTGTGACTCCAAGGTAAAGGGATTGGCACATTACTGTCACCCGGGTTGCGTATTGACACTCATTTACTGCGAATATCCCTTCAAACGAGGTGTGAGCGCTACCCATGACCCTGACACACACTATTCTCCATCCCATCCAGGACCGGGTGTTCCGGATGGTGCACGGCAATCGTCTGGTCTACAACACTTGTTGGGAGGACCCGAGGCTCGACAGGCGTCTCCTCGGCATTGACGGCGAGTCGCGGGTGGTGGTCATCACCTCGGCCGGTGACAATGCCCTCGAGTATCTGCTGGATAACCCCGTATCCGTTGATTGCGTGGACGTGAACTACCGGCAGAACGCTCTGTTGGAGTTCAAACGCGGCGTGTTCAGCGGATTTGATCACGAGACCCTGTTCTCGTTTTTCGGGGAGGGTGGAAAAAGAGGGTGCGAGCACCTGTACAGGGTCATTCGCAAGGAGTTGCCCGAGTTCGCGGCAGACTATTGGGACGAGCACATCGGGTATTTCAAGCCCTCGGGGTGCCGCAGGTCGTTCTATTATCACGGCACCGCCGGCACCATGGCCTGGCTTTTCAGCCGCGTGCTGGGCGTGGTCAAGCCCGGGGTGCGCGGCAGGCTCCTGCGCATGCTCGAAGCCGAGAGTCTGGACGAGCAGAGGTCACTGTATCACGAGCTGGAACCCAAGTTCTGGGACAGGTTGAGCGACTGGATAGTGGGGCGTCAGACCACCATGACCATGCTCGGAGTCCCGCGCCCCCAGGTGGCGCTTATCGTGAAGAAGCACCCCGACGGGGTGAGGGGCTATGTGAAGGAGAAGATCCGCAGGGTGTTCACCGAACTGCCCTTGCACGAGAACTACTTCTGGCGTGTATACATTACGGGGCGCTATACCCGGGAGTGCTGCCCGGAGTATCTGAAGGACGAGCACTTTGACACGTTGCGCGGAAAGATGTCCTCCTTGTGCTCCCATACCTGCACCCTGACCGGGTTTCTTCATGAAAATCCCGGACAGTACACGCACTTCGTGCTTCTGGACCATCAAGACTGGTTGGCGGGGCACGCACCCGATGCCCTGCGCGAGGAGTGGGAGTATATCCTGGACAACGCCGCCCCTGGCGCCAGAGTATTGATGCGCACGGCGGGCCTGGATGTCTCCTTCATACCTGGGGACATCCGCGAGCGGTTGTACTTTTTCGACGACATGACCGCCCCCATGCATGATCTGGACAGGGTGGGCACATACGGCAGCCAGCATCTGGCGATGGTCATATGAACGTCTGCATTCCCGACACGTTGCAGGGGTATTACCGCCTGCACGCCAGGATATACGACCTCACGCGCTGGACCTTTCTGTTCGGCCGCGCCGGGATCGTGCGCATGATCGCGGCCACGGCCGGTGGCGACAGGGAACTCGGGGTTCTGGAGGTGGGATGCGGCACGGGGCGCAATCTCGTGCCCCTGTGCAGAGTCCTGCCCGGGGCGCGGCTCACTGGTGTGGATCTCTGCGAACCCATGCTGGAGAAGGCCAGGGAAAAGGCTTTGCTGCGGCGGGACGGCGTGCGGCTGGTGCACGCGGCCTATGACGCGGACCTGTTTCCGGAGCGGAGCTTTGACGTGGTGCTGTTTTCCTACTCCCTGACCATGTTCAATCCCGGTTACCTGGAGGCGTTGGATGCTGCCCGGCAGCATCTGGCTCCTGGCGGGCTCATAGCTGTGGCAGATTTTCACGACTCCCGGATCACGCCCTACAAGAGATGGATGGCCGCCAACCATGTGCGCATGGAAGGCCACATCGTGCCGGAACTGGAGAAACGCTTCCAGAGGGAGCGCCTGAAAGTGGGGAAGGCCTACGGAGGCGTGTGGGAGTACTTCACCTACACGGGCCGCAAGGCGGGGTAGGAGGGGAAACCCTTTATTCAAGCAGAGCTCCCCCCGCCATCAATCCATTTCCAGGTTATTCGCGCCTTTCCTGGATCAGGCGGCGGGCGATGCCGGGGATCTTGGCCAGATCCGGCTTGGATACCTGTTCGTTGGCGCCACCGACTTCCCCTTGTGCAGAAGCTCCGGCGTGATCAGGGAGGAGTAGAGGATCACCGGGACGTTCTTGAGCACCGGGTCTTCCTTGATCTTTTTGGTCAGGCTGAATCCGTCCATGCTGGGCATTTCGATGTCTGAAATCACGACATCCAGCATATCGGAAATAGGGCGTCCCTCCTCTTCGGAGAGTTTTT
>CAXXPL010000010.1:0-146977 GCA_963674665.2 Desulfovibrionaceae bacterium
ACGAAGAGGACGAGGTCACCCGGCTGATCATCGACACCCCATGACCACGAGGCCTTCGCCCCCGTACGTTCCTACACCGTGGGGCAGTTGCGCGACTGGCTGCTCACAGAGGCGGCGGACAGCAGGGCCCTGGCCGCCCTGGCCCCGGGCCTGACCCCGGAGATGGCCGCCGCGGTTTCCAAGCTCATGCGGCTGCAGGACCTCATCCTGGTGGCTTCCAAATGCCGGGTGGTCACCAGATTCCGCAACACCATCGGCCTAGCGGGCACGTTTTCCGTACGCCTGCAGCCCAACCATCCCACCGACGATCTCAAGGGTATCGCCGCCTCCACACTGGACGGCCTGTGCTACGGCTGCGGGGACGCGGTCATCGGCATCAACCCGGCCACCGACAGCCTGGACAACATTTCCCGCATCTCGGAGCTCCTTGACGGGCTCATCCAGCGCTACGACATCCCGGCCCAGACCTGCGTGCTCACCCACGTCACCACCACCATGGAGGCCATCGAGAGGGGCGCACCCGTGGACCTCTGCTTCCAGTCCATCGCGGGTACGGAAAAGGCAAACGCCAGCTTCGGCGTGACCCTGCCCCTGCTGCAAGAAGCCCTGGAGGCCACCCGCTCCCTGAAACGCGGCACCCTGGGCGACAATGTCATGTATTTCGAGACCGGCCAGGGCAGCGCCCTGTCCGCCAACGCGCACCACGGCGTGGACCAGCAGACCCTGGAGGCCCGCGCCTACGCTGTTGCCCGGCGCTTCGAGCCGCTGCTCGTGAACACCGTGGTGGGTTTCATCGGACCGGAGTACTTGTACAACGGTAAGCAGATCCTGCGCGCCGGGCTGGAGGACCACTTCTGTGGCAAGCTCCTGGGCCTGCCCATGGGCGTGGACGTATGCTACACCAACCATGCCGAGGCCGACCAGGACGACATGGACGCGCTGCTGACCCTGCTGGGGGCCGCGGGCTGCACCTATATCATGGGTATCCCGGGCGCGGACGACATCATGCTCAACTACCAGTCCACCTCGTTCCACGACGCCGCCTACCTGCGGCGACTGCTGGGCCTGCGCCCCGCACCGGAGTTCGACGCCTGGCTACGCTCCGTGGGGGTGTTCGACGAGAAAGGCGACCTGCGCCCCATGCAACCTGGAAACGGACTGTTGGCGCTGACGGATGGAGTTGGATAGAAAGACATTATAAGAGAAAGGCATAGTGCGAGGGGGAAACCTTTTTTGGCAAAAGGTTCTCCCCCTCGCGCTCCCCCTTCCCAAACTTTTGAACATGAAAAGTGGGAATGCGCCGCAGGAAGCGGCGCCCGCGAGCGAAGCGAGGCGTATGCGCAGGCGGGACAGCATTCCCGCCGAAGCTGTAGCCGAACTCACCACAGGATGTGGTGAGGCGGCGTCATATGATGGCAGTCCCTCCCCCGGAAGAATCCCTCTAAAAGATTCACAGAGTATGAAATGAGCGGCAAAGACAATCATCTCAAGACAATAGTCGCCGAGGACCCGTGGGGGGCGCTCCGGAGTTTTACTGACGCCCGCATCGCCCTGGGGCGCAGCGGCGTGAGCCTGCCCCTGGGCGAGAGCCTGTCCTTTCGACTGGACCACGCCCGGGCGCGCGACGCCGTGCACGCGCCGTTCCAGGCAGAGGAGCTGATCCGCGAGCTGGAGCAGGGGGGGCTGGAGTGCGTCGAATTGCGCTCCGCGGTGTCCGGCAGGGACGAGTACCTCACCCGCCCCGACAAAGGGAGGCGCCTGAGTCAGGACTCCCGTGTGTTGCTGCTCGAACACCCCCGGAAAGGGTTCGACGTCTGTCTGGTGGTGAGCGACGGGCTGTCATCCCGGGCGGTGCACGAGAACGCGGCGCCCTTTGTCCGCGCCTTTGCCCGCGCCCTGGAGCCCTCGGGCCTGACCCTGTCGCCGGTGTGCGTGGTGCGCGATGGCCGGGTGGCTGTGGCCGACGAGATCGGCGAATTGTTGGAGGCCAAGCTGTCCGTGATCCTCATCGGGGAGCGCCCCGGCCTGAGTTCGCCCAACTCCCTGGGCGTGTACCTCACCTGGGGGCCGCGCGTGGGCAATACCGACGAGGCCCGCAACTGCATCTCCAACGTGCGCCCCGCGGGCTTGCCAGTGCCCGAGGGCGTGCGCAAGCTGGCCTACCTGCTGGAGGAGGCCTTCACCATGCGCGGCAGCGGCGTGGAGCTCAAGGACAGAATGCCCGGCAACTACCTGCCCTTTGGTCGTGAGCTGTCATTGGCGGAATAACGGATTGTCATATGCATTTTGCGAGGGGGAAACCATTTTGTGACAATAGGAGCGCATAAGGCGCAACGGTGCGCTACGGAGACTATTCCGTTTGGTCCCGCTTGAGGCGTGCCCCTTTTCATAGTTTCGAACAACAAAATGGAAGACCATTTTGGATCTGAGTCAAAAAGGTTCTCCCCGTCGCGCTCCCCCTTCCCAAACCTTATAAAGTCCCTCTCCCGAAGATTCACTCCAGCAAAGCACAATCAGTATTCTTCGCCCATGAACAGCGTCACGGTATAGTTGCCGGGGCGTTCACGTATATCAAGGTCCCAGCCCTGGCTGTCGGTGAGCCCCTGGATGAGCATGAGCCCCAGACCGTGGCTTTCGCTGGAGTTGTCCGAAACATCCGGTGCGATGTCATCGATGACGGTGAGATGCGCCCCAGAGAGTTTGATCTCGACGCCCCCTTCGTAGGTATGCTGGAAGGCATTGCGGGTGATGTTGCTCCAGACGATGCGGCACTGGGCTTCGGTCGCGTTGATGGCGCAGGGGGGCAGGTCCTCTTGAACCCGTACATCCTTGTTTTCGAGCGGGTAGTCGTTTTCCTTGATGCTTGTCCGGAGTGCCTCGTGCACGTCGATGGTGTGTCTCGGGATGGTGCCACACCCCGCTTGTTGACCCAGAGCTGGTTTGTCACCAGATCCTCCATGTCAAAGGGCTTGGTCAGATAGTCGTCCGTGCCCGCGTCGAACCTCGCGATCTTGTCGTGCTATGTTGATGGTCATGAGGCTGCTCCGATTTTCCAGTCGTAAAGCCCCCTGGTGCGGACCCGGGGGCAAGAGGAGATCACGGCGGTTTCGGGGCGTTCCGATTGGCGCTGGAGAATACCCTGGGCGGATTTTCCAGGCCGGTCTACTTGAACCCTCTCATTTTGGGGGCGCCTCTGCCGCCGTGATAACCGGGACCGCCTTCGCCCCCGTTGAACCCGAAGACTCCACATATGATGATCAGGACGAGCGCCAGGACCAGGGCTGTGCGCGCTCCCCCCTTGCCGAGGTATTTGGCAAAGGGTTTCCAGTTGGTGACGATGTGAAAGATGCAGAAAACCGTAAAAACAAGCCCCACCCATTGGTGGATGTTCTTCATGCCCGGCAGGTGCATGTGGAGGAGCATGAGGATGCCGGTGAAAGCCACGGGCAGGAAGGTGAAGGCCACCACTGGGGACAAGAATGACCGTTCGGTGAGTTTGTCGAACATGTTGACTCCCGGGTGTCATGCCGGATTCCGGCGGTTTGAAGTGCGGGGGGCATCGCTCCCGTTTCGTGCATGCGGGAGCGATGGCGTGAAGGAGGTTGCTAAAAGGTCACCATGCGTTTCAGTTAGCATAAAATAGTGAAAGCCGACCATACTGCTCTGGCCGGCTTTTTTGTAATTGCGATGAATCTCATGCAATACAGAGAGGTTATTCAGGCTTCACAACCTCGATGTCCATGATGACGTCCACGTCGTTGCCCACCACGAAGCCTCCCCCATCCATGGGGGCGTTCCATGAGACATTGTAGTCCTGGCGGTTCAGAGTGAATTCCACCTTGCCGCCACGGCGGGTGTGTTTCCAGGGATCCACTCGTTCGTCGTCGAATCCGGTGAGTATGGCGGTGATCTCCCGTGACACGCCCTTGATGGTGAGTGTGCCGATGACCCGGAAGCCGTTACCCGTGGACTCCACCCTGGCGCTCTTGAAGGTCATTGTGGGGTATTTCATGACTTCGAAGAAATCCGGGCTCTTGAGGTGCTCGTCACGCTTGTCCACCCCGGTGTTCACGCTGCTTGCCGATATGCTGACGTCAAATGCCATGGGCACGCCCCCTTCGATTGAGACGGTGCCCTGCACATCCGGAAACATGCCGCGCACCTGGGCGATCATCAAATGCTGGATGGAGAAGTGCGCGGCGGTGTGGGGCGGGTCTATGGTCCATGTCTCGCAACGTGCCATGGATGCCATGGCCAGCATCAGCAGCAGGGCCCCCAGACAGGTGAACGAACGCGGGGATATGATCGATTTCATGGGATCTCCTTTTGGGTTGGCGCGTATTGCGCTGTGAAGATTCCGGCCAGGATACCATATCCTGGGTGATGCGCAAGACCGGGGAGGGGAAACGCGAAACGCCCCCGTATCCGTAAAAGGGCACAGGGGCGTTGTTTACGGTGCGAAAGAGGAAGCTACTGCTTCCGGATATACAGGAACAGCTGCTCGCATTCCTTTTTTTGGCAAAAGGGAATGTCCTGGGCCATGGACTTCATGACCTTGATGAACTCCTTCAGATCTTCGTCGCTTTTCAGGTCCAGGATCATCAGTTCCGGCCCTTTGCCCTCGTATTTGTAGCGGATCTTGTCCTTGGGGAAACCCGCCTCCACGATCTTGTCCATGAGCTTCTCGTACCCCTCGCCAACGCAGAGGTTAAGGTGGTCGCCCTCCAGTCTAAAGAGGGTCAGGCCGCTGTGCTCGTTGTCTTTCGGATCGGTCATCTGGGTCAGATAGATGCCGTCGCGCAGTTTCAGGAACCGGGCCAGGGTGGTCTTATTCTCGGAAGGGTTGATGATTTTGTATTCAATGGAACCGGGAATCTTTTCCACTTTCAATTCATTTTCATGCTCCCCGTTGTCTTTCATGAAATAGAGCATGACATTGTCTAGTTCCGGCACTTCGTCGCACATGTCCAGGGGGAGGACCCGGTCGGTCTCGAAGGTGTAGATGCAGCCGCCCAGGGAGAAAACGAGCAGGGCTAAGGATAAGAGTTTCAGGCACTTGTTCATGATTGCTCCTCAATGGAAGTATGTTGCGTGAATTTCGGAATTTCACGCAACGCAGCAATACATTAACCCAATGAGCCAAGTCCATGGGAAAAAGGAGGGATTGGTACTCGAGAGCTGGCGTGAAAGCGGTCTGGGAGGAGCGATACCGCCTGTCCAGGAGCAGCATCGCATCCCTGCATTGGGGGGCGGCGCATACGGGAACGCTCTCGACAATGGACCGCATGGCCTTGACGAAGAGCCGGAAATCATCGTCGCTCTTCAGAGACAGTTTCCAGATGTGCGTACCTTTCCGGGGGGCAAAGGGGCGAATCGTGTTTTCGGGGAATCCGGCCTCCACAATCAGGTCGCGAATGTGCTCCTTCTCGTTTCGCGGGCAGAGAACAAGACGTTGCTCCTCCACCTTGACGAGGAAGATGAGCTTGCAGTTGCTTTTGGGGGTTTCGAACGACTGGAGCAGGTACATGCCGTCACGCAACTCCAGGAAACGGCTCGTTGCCGGCGGCATGATGTTGGTTGAAGAAAGGCACGATTCGGGATTGAGCATTTGAACCCGGTACTCCAGGGAGCCGGGCTTTTTCCAGCTTGAACTGGTCCAGGCGCTTGCCCTCCCTGACCAGGTTATACACCATGGTGTTGTTGAACGCGGGAGCCTCCACGCACATGTCCAGGGGCATCAGTCGATCCGTTTTAACGAGCATGAAGCTGGATTGCAGCACCCCAGAAGATGAAAGATACTAGAAGTGAGACGGCGGTTTGAGGTCGATCTTTTATATGGAGGTTTTAACCCCGTGTTTTAACGTGACCCGCGTTTCCCTGTCGTGCCCCGGAATGCCTCTTTAAGAGCGCACAGTAAAAAGAGCTAAGATGTTTTCATCTTAAGCTGGTAGGGCAAACGCAACCGCCGCCTCTCTACACTAATCTCTTTTATCGAGGGGCGCCATGGAACTCAAGCCGATTTATCATTGTGTTGCCGCTATCGATGTCCACCAAGCTAAGCTAACAGTTTGTATTCTGAGCGAGGACAAGCAAAGAAGACCTGTTAAAGAAATTCGGGAGTTTAACGGATTCAAACGGGACCGAAACGCAATGGCTGAGTGGATTGCCTCTTGTGAACCAGAAGAGGTCGTTATGGAGAGTACCGGCATCTATTGGAAAAGCCCTTATGCGGCTCTGGAAAAAGTTGGTATTCACGCATCGGTGGTCAATGCCCGGCATGTCAAACAGGTACCTGGTCGCAAGACTGATATCTGTGATGCCCAGTGGTTGGCTACTCTAGCACGAAGCGGGTTGCTGCGTGGTGGATTTGTGCCCAAAGATATCTTCCGAGGATTACGCCTGATTTCGCGCCAAATGCAAAAGATGACACGCATACTTGCTGATGAGAAAAATCGAATGCACAAGGTGTTGACTGATGGGGGAATTCGTCTGGACGTTGTCGTCAGTGACATCCATGGCATGTCGGCACGCCAGATGCTCAAGGGTATCCTCAATGGCGAAGATCCAGAGCAGGTACTGCGGTACGCACACAAAAGGTTGAAGGCGACACATGAAGAGTTGCTGGATGCTCTTTCGGGAGAATTGACAGAACACCATATCTTCGTGGTGGGGGAAACTCTCGATCACATTGAGGACTTGGAAAGACGTATCGAATTATTTCGTCAACAACTGATTGAAGGGTTGCAGCCTTACCGCCAAATATTGCAAGCCCTGGAGACAATTCCCGGCATTGACGAAAAAGGTGCCGCTATGATGTTGGTGGAAATTGGAGATGATATGCAGGCTTTTGGTAGTGCGGAAAAATTGGCTTCCTGGGCAGGTGTCTGTCCAGGCAATCACGAGTCTGCGGGGAAACGAGTCTCGGGAAAAAAGCGTAAAGGTAACCCGTATGTTCGTCGTATCTTGTGTGAAGCTGCCAACGCAATCAGCCGTACACGATGTGGGTTGAGCAAGAAGTTTAAATCCTTACTTGTGCGCCGAGGGAGAAAACGGGCAATCTTCGCACTGGCGCACAAAATATTGAAAATCATTTTCGTAATAATATCACGTGGCGATTATTACCGGGATGCCACGATTGATTACGAAGCGCTGACGGTGAAGAAAAATGCACCGCGCTGGATGAAGATGCTTAAAAAATACGGCTATCTCCCTGCGTAGGCAGCATTTTCAAAATTTGGAGTTAATATCGTTGGCCTGGCAAAGGTCGGGGGATGTTCTGTGCCGTACGCAGGGGTTCTTTCACAGTAAGAAAAAGGTTCCCCCCTCGCGCTCCCCCTTCCCATACTATACCAAGTCAATTTCAGGTGGGTTCTCCCCGGCAAGTTCCTGGACAAATCCTACTGCGGCTCTTCCTTGGCCGCCTCCTGCCCCGCGATGCGGCCGAAGACCAGGCAGTCGGTGATGGCGCAGGTGCCCAGTCTCGAGGCGCCGTGAATGCCCCCTGTGATTTCCCCTGCCGCGAACAGTCCCTCCAAAGGGGCGTTTTCCAGGTTCAGAATCCGTGCCCGGGTGTCGATGAGGACGCCGCCGGTGGTGTAGTGCGTCTTGGGCCAGGCGCGCATGGCATAATACGGGGGGCGTGTTAGGGGCGCGGCCTTTTCCAGAATCGGCTTGCCCATCTCGTCACCGCCTCTGTCCCGTACCGCCTGGTTGAAGCGTTGCACCGTGTCCAACATCCCCTTCAAGGGAATGGAGTAGTGCCGGGCCAGGTCGTCGAGGGAGTCAAAAGTGCGAACAACCTCTCTTTTCAGGGCCCGCCGGATGTCCATGGCCGCGGTCTCCACACCCGAGGCGTCGGCGATGACGATGCCGGGGCGCCCCAGCGCGAGAATGGCGTCGGCGCGGGTCTTGCGGTCGGCCAGCTCGTTGACGAATCGTTGTCCGGTCTGCGGGTCCACCATGATGCCGTAGAGGAAACCCGCGTAGGAGGCAAAGGAGGGGCCGGCGCCAAAGCCTTTCTCGTCCGCCGAGGTCCAGGGGCCGAGCTGGACCCAGGAGAGCTGCACGGGCATGGCTCCCTGGGCCAGGGCCTGCTTGAGCGCTCCGGCCGTGGTGCTGGCCTTGTTGGTGGAGTCCACGGACGCGTCCAGGCGCGGGTCCTGGATCCTGCGAAATTCCACGTCTCCGGCAAAGCCGCCTGTGGCCAGGATTACGGCCCTTCTGGCGCCCAAGGACATGGGGCGGCCAGGGTCCCGGTTGTACCGGTAGCCGTCCGCCGCCACCACGCCGGTGACGCGCCCCCTGCTGTTGCGCGCCAGGCTGGTGAGGCGGCAGCGTAGGCGGATGGGAATTCCCAGCTCTCTGACCTTGTGGAGCATCATCTTGTGAATGTGGGCGCCCAGCCCCTGTTCGGGAATATGGGAGCGAGGGGCGCTGTGCCCCCCGAATCGGTCGATGTTGTCCCGGAAGACCACACCGATATCCTGGATGAGCCAGTCCAGGGCCTCGGCGGAGCGTCTGGCAACGGTCATGGCCAGGTCGCGGTGGTTGAGCCCCAGTCCGGCGCGGAGCATGTCCGCCACCAATTGCTCCGGGCTGTCCTCGATGCCCGCGAACCGCTGGAACCGGGTGCCCGCGGCCGCCATGCCGCCGTCACTGATGATGGAGTTGCCGCCGCAGGCGGCCATCTTCTCGATGATCTGGACCGACGCGCCTGCCAGATGCGCCTCCATGGCCGCTGCAAGTCCGGCATACCCGCTTCCCACAACGATCACATCCACTGTCTGGTCGAACATGGATGCCTCCATGATTGGAGCGAAGGTTGAACAATAAGTATTTAAAAAGCGGGGTACGAGGGGGAAACCCTTTTGGAAAAGGGTTCTCCCCCTCGCGCTCCCCCTTCCTAAACTTCATTGGTAAAGTTTTGGGGTGGGGGTCCGGGGGAGGGGCTTTTTACAAAAAGCACCTCCCCCGGCAAACTCTTTATAATGTGTATTTCTTCTTATTTCCCGAACTTTTCCAGCCGGATGGTGGCGGCGTTGCGGTGCGCGTCCATCTTTTCAAAGGCTGACTGGGTCTCGGTCATTTTTGCCAGCATCATGGAGGCCGTGTGGTTGGCCTGCTGGTGGGTGATGACCTTGAGGTACATGCCCACCCAGAGTCCGCCGGTGTAGCGGGCGGCGCGCCCCGTGGGCAGGCTGTGGTTGGTGCCCGCGATCTTGTCGGCGTAGACCTCGGCGGTGAGTTCTCCAAGGAAGAGCGACCCGTAGCAGGTAAGCTCCGGCATCAGGTCCTTTGGAACGGCGGTGTGGATCTCCAGATGCTCCGGCGCGTAGTCGTTGGCATAGGCGGCGCATTCGCTCAGGGTCTGGCAGACAACCACCTCGCCGTTGACCTCCCAGGATTTCCTGGCCACTTCCTCGGTGGTGAGCAACTGCAGCTGCTTTTCCACGTCAGCCAGCACCGCCTTGCCGAGGTCCTCGGAGGTGGTGACCAGGGATGCCCGGGCGTTGGGGTCGTGTTCGCACTGGGCGAGCAGGTCCGCGGCGATGAGTTCGGAGTCGGCGTCGGCGTCGGCAATGACCTGAACTTCGCTGGGGCCGGCCAGGAAGTCGATGCCGCAAGTGCCGAAGATCTGGCGTTTGGCTTCGTGTACGAACTTGTTGCCCGGCCCCACGATGAGGTTCACCGGGGCGATGGTCTGGGTGCCGAAGGCCATGGCGCCGATGGCCTGGGCGCCGCCGAGGCAATAGATCTCATCGGCTTCCATCTCGTGCAGGGTGTAGAGAATGCCGTCGTTGATCATGCCGGTGGGCCCCGGGGGGCAGCACACGATGATGCGCTCCACACCGGCGACCTTGGCTGGCATCACGGACATGACGGCCGCGCTGAGGCAGGGGTAGCGCCCCGCGGGGACGTAGCAGCCGCAGGAGGCCACGGGGATGACCCGGTGCCCCATGACCATGCCGGGGTAGATCTCTTTCTCAAAGCTGGTGAGGCATGCCTTTTGCGCTTCGGCAAATGCCCTGACCTTTTCCATGGCAAAATCGAGCTCCTCGATGACCGCCGGGGGCAGCCGATCCTTGGCCTTGGCGGACTCCTCGCGGGAGACGCGGAAGGTTTCGGGTTCGAAGTTGTCGAACTTCTTCTCATAGTAACGGAGCGCTTCATCGCCCTCGCTCTTCACCTTGTCCAGAATTTCCGAGACGGTATCCTGAAGAGCGTGTCTGTCCTGTTCAGAGACAGGGGTCGCGGTTTTGAGCCTGTTGACGGACATTATGACCTCCAAGGTTGGCAATGGTGTGGTTTTTTCCGGTTCGGGGATCAGAATCCCGCGAGTTGCGGAACGTAAAGGGTAAGCGCCGGGATGTAGGTGATCCCCAGCAGGATGATGATTCCCATGAGGATGAACGGGTTTACCTCGCGGATGAGCTCTTCGAGGCGGACGTTGCCTATGGCCGCGCCGATGAACAATCCCGAGCCCACGGGCGGGGTGTTGAGCCCCACCAGAAGGTTCACGCAGAAGATCAGCCCGAAATGCAGGGGTGCGATGCCATAGGACGCGGCCACAGGGGCGAAGATGGGGCCGAAAATGAAGATGGCCGGGAACAGGTCCACCACGCAGCCGATGAACAGCAGCAGGATGTTGAGCAGCAGAAGGAACACAAAGGGGCTGGTGGTGATGCCGTGCAGGGTCTGGGCCATGAGGGTGGGCACGTTTTCCGTGGCCAGCACGTAGCTGAACAGGTTGCTGGTGGCCAGCAGCAGGAACATGATGGAGCTGACCTTGGCGCTGTTGAAAAAGATCTTGCCCAACTGGGACCACTTCAGGGTGCGGAAGATCAGCAGACAGACCACCATGGCGTAGGCCGAGGCCGCGGCGGCGGACTCCGTGGCGGTGTAGGCGCCGCTGAGCACGCCCAGGACGATGAGCAGGGGCATGACCAGCACCAGGCTACTCTGTTTCAGGATACTGATGACTTCCTTTTTGTTATAGGGCTCTGTGCGTTTTTCGTAATTGCGCTTCCGGCTGATGATGTAGTTGATGACCATGAGCCCGACGCCGGTAAGAGCGCCGGGAATGATACCGGCGAGGAACAGGCCGCCGATGGACACGTTGCCCACGGCGCATGCGTAGATGACGAAGGTCAGGCTGGGCGGAATGATCGGGCCGATCACCGAGGAGGCGATTGTCACGGCGGTGCTGTATGCCCGGCTGTATCCCTTGCCGGACATGGCCGGGATGAGAATGGAGCCGATGGCCGTGGTGTCGGCCGTGGCAGAGCCGGTGATGCCGGCGAAGAAGATGCTGGCCATGATGTTGGTGTGCCCGAGGCCGCCGCGGATACGCCCTACCAGGAGATCGGAGAGATCGGTGAGGGAGCGGGTCATGCCGCCCTGGAGCATGATCTCCCCTGCCAGGACGAACATGGGAATGGCGCACAGGATAAAGGAGTCCACGCCCGCGAACATGTAGTGGGAGATAAGGATCATGGGCACGTCCTGGGTGAGCAGGGCCAGCATGGAGGAGACCCCGATGCTGAAGGCGATGGGCATGCCCAGAATGATGAACAGGACAAAGGAGACGATGAGTACGGTGAGCGTCATTTCGACCTCAGTTTGGCTACGTCCTTCAGGAAGAGACGGATGGAGACGAGTATGAAGAGCACGCCGCTGATGGGGATGATCATGTAGGGAACGGCCCTGGAGATGCGTAGCGCCCCTGTCTTCATGGGAAACAGGGTGACGGCCTCGCGCCAACCGCCGCAGACCATCACCAGCAGAAAGGCGATGACCGCGAGATTCAGGATCAGGCGGATGACTATCCTGGCGCGTTCGGGAAGACGCTCCACGAAAAAGGTCAGACCCACGTGCTCGCCGTGGGAAAGGGCGTAGACAGCGGCCAGAAACAGCGACCAGACCATGAGAAAACGCGCGGCTTCCTCTGGCCACGAGAGGGCGTCGTTGAGGACGAACCGGCAGAAGATCTGCAGGCAGATGATGCCGAGCATGGAGGCGACGGCCGTGATGATGACCCCGCGAACCAGCCGGTCGAAAAATTTGATCAAGAGTTCCACAGCTATTTTGCTCCTGGCAAAGGGGTACAGCGAATAGACTTGCCTGGTTGTCGGGGGCTTTTCTAGGAAAGAGCTACCCCGGCCCCTTTCTGAAACTGTTCCTTCAAGGCAGCTTGGGAAGGGGGAGCGCGAAGGGAGGTACCCGTTACCAAGGGTTCCCCCCTTCGCATTAGGCCGTATCAAACACGTTCTAGTTGCCGGCCTCGATCTTTTTGATGGTGTCGAAGGCCTTGTTCACGATTTCCTCGCCGGCCTTTTCCTTCATCCAGGGCAGGACCGCGTCGTGGGCGGTTTTCTTGAGCAGGGCTTTCTGCTCGGGGCTCAGGGAGACGACCTCGACACCGTTCTCCTTGAGCACGTTGATGGAGACAACGCGATTGCGGTAGGTGGCGATGCCGAACTCTGCGGCGGCGGCCATCTGGGCGCCTTCCTTGACCACCTTCTTCAGGTCGTCGGGCAGGGACTGGTAGAAGGCCTCGTTGATCAGGTACAGGTTGGCGCAGCCCATGCTCATGTCCAGAGTAACATACTTGGCCACTTCATAGTACTTCTGGTCAACCATGATGGTGAGGGTGTGACCCAGGCCGTCGATGACGCCGGTCTTGATGGAGGTGTAGATCTCGGCCCAGGATACGGGGGTGGCGGCGGCGCCAAGGGCTTCCCAGGTCTTGATGGTCAGCTGGCTGTTGGGCAGGGTGCGCAGTTTCAGACCCTTGAGGTCCTCCAGGGCGTTGATGGCGTGTTTTTTGTTGATGAAGTTGTAAAAGCCGTAAGGGGCGGCGCCGAGCACGCGAATGCCCATGTCCTTGGCCATCTTGTCGTTGATTTCCTCGAAGGTTGCGCTTTCGAAGAATTTTTTCATGATCAGTTCATCGGAGAACAGGTAGGGGGTGAACCACACCTTCATGGGGTCGTAAGCGCCGGTGATGGACTCGTCGCCCTGGGCCATCTTGTGGATGCCCAGCTTCAGGCCTTCGAGCAGCTTCTCGGAGTCGCCCAGTTGGCTGGAGGGGTAAATGTCCACGTTGATGCGGCCGTTGCTGGCGGACTCCACGTACTGTTCAAAGGTCTTCCAGCCAAGGGTGTTGGGGCCGTCAGGCGATTCCAGGCAGCCGATCTTCAGTTCGAACTCCGCGGCCCCGGCCGGTACGGCGAGCATCACCGACGCGGCAAAAAGCAAGGCCATGACAACCGAGAATTTGAGACCAATGAGGGAAAGTTTGGGGAATGAATACATCTTGCCTCCTTTTGC
This sequence comes from Desulfovibrionaceae bacterium, assembly GCA_963674665.2. Taxonomy (GTDB): domain Bacteria; phylum Desulfobacterota; class Desulfovibrionia; order Desulfovibrionales; family Desulfovibrionaceae. Next base: position 13,330 of record CAXXPL010000010.1, read on the forward strand.
ACCGTTAGGTTTATGCTTCGGCCAGGGGGTCCGAAGCGGGACTCCGTTGACCATCCGAATCAATTGGTTCGGCGGCCGATACCTTGAACCTCGAACATGCCGGTTTCGGTGAGCGCTATGACCACATCCTGGATGGTTGCGTTCTCCAGGCGGATCATGCAGATCCTGTGATCGGGGCGGTTCGAGCTTCTTACCTCGAGGCTCACCAGCTCCCCCCCGAGTTCCTCCACCTGCTGGAGGATCATCCATACCGGCTGGTGGACCGAAAAATGGATGAACACCTGGGAATAGGCCGTTTCCGACCGAACGTTTTCCACAAGCGAATGAAAATCCAAACCAACTCCTTTCAATGGTTTTCTGCCGGGTGAAGTATTGTCTTTTTTTATACAATATCTGCCGCTTCAATGGGATGTGCCTGGAACTGCGGATCTGGTCCGGGTCTGGGCGCTCCGATTCCGGTCTTTTTGCACTAAGCAACAGCTGTGCCATGAACAAAATTGTAAACGATGGTAAATGAAATTTGCAACAGTTTGTAATTTTGGGAGATTGCTTTTTAAAAAAAGAGAGGCAGGCAGATCGAAATCCCCTCAAAGAGAGGTAAAATGCAGAAATGCACGATGACCATGCAAAACTGCATTGCGCGGGAATGTGCTTTGAAAACTCAATAACACCAAGAGATTATTACACTAGCGTGTCGTCATAAGGGGACGTATTACGACATTAAGGAGTCAATCGTGCAGAACCGCATTGCCGTCGGTCTTCTCGAACTTCTGCATCTTCCGGACAATGGTGGAGGGGTCCACGCCCAGAACACGAGCGGCCGCGGCCTTGGACCCGTGCTTCTGCACGGCGCGCCGGATGATCCGCTGCTCGTAGTTGTCCAGGGCTTCCTTCAGGTTCATGCCTTCCGCTGCATCCATGGTAGTATCGGTCTCGCGCTCCATGTCCAGGAGGGAGCCGGTCAGATGCCTGGGAAGGATCTCGTCCTCGGGGCAGAGAATGACCACGCGCTCGATGATGTTTTCCAGCTCGCGGATGTTCCCGGGAAAGGGGTAGGACAGCAGCTGGGTCATGGCCTCCGGGGAGATGAACTTGCTGCTCTTGAACTTGGAGTTGATCTTCTCCAGGAAGCGGGAGATCAGGTGCACGATGTCGTTGCTGCGCTCCCGCAAGGGGGGGATGTGGATGGGCACCACGTTGAGACGGAAGAACAGGTCCCTGCGGAAACGCCCCTTGGATACAAGATCCTCCAACTGGGTGTTGGTGGCCGCGATGATTCTCACATCCACCTTACGGGGGCGGGTGTCCCCCACCGGAAGGATCTCCTTGTCCTCCAGGGCTTTGAGAAGCTTCACCTGGAAGCGCAAAGGGATTTCCGAGATCTCGTCCAGGAACAGGGTGCCGCCATCCGCCACCTGGAACAGGCCGGGCTTGCCCGAGTCGTCCGCGCCGGTGAACGCGCCCTTGCTGTAGCCGAAGAGCTCGGACTCGATGAGCTGTTCCGGTATGGCGCCACAGTTGATCTGCACAAAGGGGCCGTTTTTGCGCGGGGAGTTGTCGTGGATGAAACGCCCCATGCGGCCTTTGCCCACACCGGTCTCGCCCTGGAGCAGGATGGTGGCGTCGAACTTGGAGGCGATCTCGGCCTGCTGGAACACGCGCACCGTGAGCCTATCGATGGCCGTGATCCCATGTTCGTACAAGGGGCTGTCAGCGCCGTATGCGTCGTAACGTTTGATCTCGGTGAGGGCCAGGTACTGGCTGAGCTGGCTCTTCATGCGGTTCAGGTCCGTGATGTCGCGTTCGTTGGTCACCACGAAAGAGATCTCGCCCAGGTCGTCGAACACAGGGGTGCCGGTGACGAGGATTGTCTTTCCGTTGCGGAGCTTCTGCAGGATGGTCAGGGAGGTTTTCTTTTTCAGCACCTCCACGGTCACGGACTTGTCGATGTACCCCTCGCCCACGAGCTCCCTGACGTTGCGCCCCACAATGTCCCGCTGCAAATGGCCGATGAGCCGTTCGGAACTTCGGTTGCACTTGAGGATGTAGCCCTGGCCGTCGGTGATGAACAGGCCGTCGTGGGAGGAGTCGAAGATCGCGTCGAGCTGCCTGTCCACCTGCCGCTCCACCTGTCGCGCGAGAATGGCGTCTGCCGAGGATTCCGGCTGGATTGTGCAGACAGCGCCCCGGGGGTGCTCATTCGGGCCAAAACGGCTGATGTCCAGGGACAGGTACCCCTGTCGGCAGCGGTGGGCCAGGGAAAGGCACTCGCCGTGGCGCAGGCATCGGGCCAGCGCGGCTTCGAGCTGCGGCATGTCAGGGAGCAGTTCGTGCAGGAAGGCGCTCTTTGTTCCATGGGCAGAGACTCCCAGCAAGATCTCGGCGGCCGGATTGACGTGGAGCGCGCGCCCCTCCATGTCCATCAGCACCAGCGCGCAGGTGCTGGCGTCGAGCACTGCTTGCGGGTCAAACAGGTATGGTTCTGGGCATTCTGGTTTCACCGATACCTGCTCCTTGCCTTGGTGTGGGGGGATGTCCGAAAATGCGGCGTGGCCGGAAACCGGCGGCCTGCTCAAATATGGTTAATGCTGAAAAAATTTACTCAAAAAGCCCGGGCTGTTCAAGTGCCGGGAGAGCAGGGTGGGAAATGTCGCTGATTCAGGGCAGGAAGAAGGCAAAGAAACGGATATTTGGCAGAAGTGGAGCAATCTGGGTGGGCAAGAAGGATACGGAACCACCCCCTTGTAGTCTGCCTAAGCAAAACAGTTCCGCAGAGGAATGCTGAACGCGAACACGTTGCCTCCTCCCTTGGAGGGGCCGCACCAGATCCGTTCCCCATGGTGTTCGATGATCTCCTTGGGGATGGCCAACCCGCAATCATACCGGGATAAACCGAGGTGCGACTCTTCATGTGGCGAGGTGCCAGGGTGATTATTAATTTGGCGGCAGGCCTGGTCCTTGGAATGACCGCCGCTCCCGGTTTCTTGGGTAAAGGGAATAACTCTCGATGAGGTCCGCCGGAATTCGCGTTCTAAAGAATGTAGTTGCGGGAGCCTTTACGTCGAAGGAAGCAGGGGTGTTTTGCCATGTCGTTCATGCCTCTTGTGTAGCACCATTGTGTGGCACTTTGAAGCATGGAACCCCTTGAAAAAAAGCCCCTGGAATTCCATGGACTTATCTGCTATCTGGCGGAGAGGGGATAACTGTATGAATCATCCTCAAAACAGATAAAGGTCAAGATCCAGGTGTTTCAATGCTGCATGAGGTAGGGAACAGAATCAATAAAGCACGCCAATGCCTCAGTAAGCCTACGTCTAATCCTGGATCCGAATGGATTTTTGGAAAGGATATGTTTTTAGGTAGTTGCTGATGTCCGTTATAAGTTGTTGCTGTGTCTCTTTTCGTTTGGCGCACTTAATTACCCAAGGACGTCCGGGATGAACCGTATCCCATTGTGACCTGATTTGGTTGTATCGTCCTGCACCGGGATCATGGTTTCCAAAACCGTCAAGCCTCTGATTCCACAAGGGGCTATATGCCGCTATGAGTAACGATTCACCTAGTGGAATCCAGATATCATCAACAAGAAGGTATCGGCAGTGGAAATCTTTGATATCAAGGTTTTCTACTTGAACCTAAATCGCGCGGTTCAGACACTATGACACCAGCATCGGGTCAAAAGCGGTACACAGTAACGCGAAAAGTAGTCGATTCGAGTCGAAATTTGGCGACTAGGAGAGCGAAAGCCTTGTGACGATGGCGGATCAGTTCCTTTTTCCATCCAAAGGACGCACTTCTCCTGTCAAATGATCACTGGATAGGCTTTGGTTCAGCTCCAGGCGAAACGGGGGGCGCAGAGACATCGCTCCCACAGCTCTTTGAAACGCAAGGATTCCATGGCGACAGCCGTGACCTTGAGCACGGTCTTGCCTGCGTGGGTAACGACTTTAGCTGCCACGTCCACCAGCCGACGGCGCAGTGTGGTAGGGAAAGCCTTGACCGGGATTACCGGCTCGCTGACATCCTCCTTGAATGCTTCAAACAGAAAGAAGCCGAGGAGCATGGTGTAGTAGAAGGCTGAGTTGTGAATAAAATGCGTAAACGGCAGCTCTTCGGAGCCGAAGTCCTTGAAGGCCCTGTGCACCAGCTCGTCCGCCCCGCGCTGATGGTAGGAGTGAATGACGGCGTTGGTTTCGAGCATGAATCCATGCCCGGTGTCACGCAACTGCTGATCGATGACGCCGCCCATGCCGAGGTTGGTATAGACGACTGTGCCGGGCCGTGTTCCGGGAAGGAGGAACTGCTTTTCCTCCAGCAGGGGGCGCCAGAAGATGGCTCTACGGAATCGATTCCAGGATTTGCGACGGTCACCAAACTCGAAGCACTGCCAGACATCCTCATCGGTCTTGCCAAAGTGATGATCATAGGCTGCTTCGGGAAGCGCCTCGATCATGGCCTTGATGTCGCCGTAGAATTTGCCGCCGCAGATGAAGCCGATATCGAGTTTCTCTATCTCGGCGAAGAGATCTTGGTCGAAAAAGCCGGAGTCCATGCGGATGATAATGGGGATAGTCTCACTGTACCGGGTACGGATCATGCGCACCACATGGCGGATCATTTTCTCGACAGTGTCGCCGTTGTTGGAGTGCTTATCGCCGCCGCGAAAAACAGCGTCGATGATGTACCGCCCCCATGTCATTTGGAGAGGCTGGAAGCCCTTGACCTTCTTGTAGGTTGGCTTGACGCCGTGGCGCTTTAGGGCGTGGTCGTTGTCCATGACCATGGTGTCGATGTTCAGCTCGATCACCTTGGGAGGGGTGATCGTGAGCCGCCAGAGGAAGAGTTGTAAAAGTAGGCGTCGAAACAGATAGGTCCGTTGCGGGGAGAAAGCTCGGTAGAACCGTTTGACGGTGTGCGATGAGGCCATGTCCTCCAGACTCGTTTCGATGGCGGCGGCATATCCGGGATCTTCGGCCAGGACATCGAAGTGCGCGAGATGGCGGCTTGTGCCGTCAAAGAGGAAGCAAAGGACCTGCTTGAACAGCTCGTCAATGGGCGCTCCCTTGGGGTGCTTGCGCATGGAGCCGAAAAGGCGGTCGATGTGCGGAAAAAGTTCAATGCCGCGCAGGTAGCGGGAGAAGAGATTGAGCCCGGCGCGCCCCGTCAGGCATTCGCTTGTGACTTGGACATCATCGATGAATCTTGCTCTGTTGGATTTGTGCTTGGACATCCAGCCCTCCACCATATGGGGGAAATTATTTTGCCGTTTAGCTGGATGAAATTATAAGCAAAAACGAGATGATGCGCCAGAACTGATGTTGTACCAGACTGATGGATCGCTCAGATTAGGTTGAATTATGCTTTGTCTGTGTTTGTTCAAGCGGCCAAAGAGTTTTGAATGTGGTTTCTCGATCAATCCCAGACCGCCTTTTCTGCCACCAGGAGGAACGGCACTTCCCACATATATGGGAGTTCGAAACGCATCATCCCGGTTTCTTATTGCGATGGGTTTATAAGCAGGGAATGCCCCAGTGTAATATAAAGCGTAAATACCTGCGCCATTGAAGGATTCCAGGGTGGAAAGGGGAATCGGCTTCGTTTCAAGTATGGCTCGTGCGACACTCTTTCCCAGGTTTTCCTTGTCAAGGGGATTGAACGGGGTATTCACTGTAATCCCCTCATTTCGCTTAAGAGTTGAGCTTTGAGGGATGCCTCCTCGGCTTCTAAAAGTGTGGAGGCCACACTTGCGGCGACTGTTCTCCCAAGAGCGACAGGGACCGCGTTTCCGAGTTGTCTCATGGTTTCGGACCACGCCCCATGAAATACGTATGTGTCGGGGAAGGTTTGGAGTCTTGCGGCCTCGCGAACGGTAAAGTATCTCACTGAGCCGTCAGCATTCACAAGCATGTTTTCACCACCGGGGACACCATGCACCCCCGCTTTAAGAGTTTTAGCGGGGAGGTCAATGGGGCTACCTGTGTGACCTTGGTAAACCCGTGCGCCAGCCTGAAAATTATGATTATAAAAAGACTTGTGTTTATCGTTTTTTGGGTCGGGGATGTCCGCAAGAGCGTCCCGCACAGTAAGCCATGGTAATTCGGTTGTTGGTGAGGAGCAAAGACGTTCAAGGCGCTTTTTCAATGATGGAGAGGGTGATGGTCTATCATATTTTGCAACTCCATGTCTGTCCCAATACTCTCCCGTAATAAACTGTGCATGCAATAGTGCATCAAAAGAATGCGTTTCCTGTGGAAAGGACCATGCCACGTGGAGATCATGGCGAAAGCCAACCATGAAGATACGCTCACGCTTCTGAGGGACTCCGTAGTCAGCGGCATTTAGTACTCTGTAAACGAGTTCATAGTTCTGCCCGTTACGATGTCCACTTGTTTTTTGCTCCTCAAGGCGTTTCAAATGGGATGTCCATGTTTCAGACTCACCTTTGATCAGATCAGGAAACTCCAGCTGAAGAGTTATATACTGAAAATAATTAGAAAAAGTTTTGCGAGTGAGGCCTTTGACATTTTCAATGATAAAAGCCTTGGGACGCACTTCCCGCACCGCTTTGATCATGGCGGGAAACATGTCCCTATCATCAAGCCGGGCTCTATGTTTGCCGCCAACCGAAAAGGGTTGGCAAGGAGGGCCACCAGCAATAAGGGATATTCGGCCTTCAAGAGATTGGAATGGGTAGTCTCGGACATCCATTTCCATGATATCCCAGGATGTAACAAGTGGGTTATCCCGGTCCTGGTTCTCGCGGAGTGTGTCGCAAGCGTCCTTGTCAAATTCGATTACCGTGGAGGTTTTGAAGCCCGCCAGGGAAACCCCCATTGCAAGGCCTCCAGCTCCAGCGAACAATTCAATGGCGCTTAGCATGGTTATGTCTCATCCTTCTCCAGGAAAGCACGAAGTGTTTCCCTTAGACGTTCCGTGTCAAGAGTCTCGCATTCCCAAATAACCAGCACTTCCCAGCCATTATCCATGAGAGTCTGGATAGTTAGAGCATCACGTTCCTTATTGCGGGTAAGCTTTGGTTCCCAAAAGTCTATACGGGACTTGGGCATTCTTGCAAGCTTACATCCTTTATGACGATGCCAGAAACACCCATGGACAAAGATGACCTTTCTCCGGCCGAAGAATACCAAGTCCGGTTTCCCGGGGAGATCGGACCGGTGAAGACGGTAACGATACCCCAGACCATAGACCAAACGCCGGACACGCATTTCAGGCTTAGTGTCCTTGCTGCGAACACTGCTCATAATCTCGCTTCTTTTTTTCTTGTTTACCGTGTCCATTTGGTTGTTATTATAGTTGATTAGAAGTTTAAAAAACAAAGTGAGAATGTATTGGCTTACGTTGGAATAATGCAATGGGTTGAAATAGCCAAATCAAGGTTGAATATTGCCTCTTTTGCAGGTTGGCAGGCAAGTATGAATAATGGCAGAGCTAGTTTTCGTTAGGTTAGTACCATGCAATAAACAAAAAGCCCCCGAAATATCGGGGGCTTGTATGCTATCTGGCGGAGAGGGGGAGATTCGAACTCCCGGTGCCGGGTTAGGGCACATACGATTTCCAATCGTACACCTTCGGCCAGCTCGGTCACCTCTCCGCAAAAGATTCTCCTATGTCATGGCGTGAGCTTTGGCAAGCTTTTTTTCGACCCCTGACGACACCGGTTCACTTTGCCGAAAGAGCCAGTGGCTTGGGGAAGTTTGGTGACGCGCAGTCAATTGTGGCGGGCTCGTAGGTCATTGGCTGACTTTCCAAAAAAGAGCGCCCCCTGACGGAGGGGGCGCAAAGAGGGATGAGAGAGAGCGGGAAGATCGTCGTGATGAACTCAGGTTTCCAGCAGTGGTAAATAGAATTTGAACTTGGAGCCTTCGCCCTTTTTGGACTCCACCTTCACGCGCCCTCCAAGGGCGTCCAGCTCGGCCTTCACGGCCGCCAGCCCCACACCGCGACCGGACAGGGCCGTGACCTCGTCCTTGGTGGACAGGGAATCCTGGAAGAGCAGGGCAAATGTCTCCGCGTCGCTCATGTCCTCGGCCCGCTCCGGCGTGATGGTGCCCTTTTCCACAGCCTTGGCCCGGACCTTGGCAACGTCGATGCCCGCGCCGTCGTCGGCGATGGTGATCTTGAAGCCGTCTTCCTTGGCCGTGACCTTGCACTTGATGTGCCCGAGCTCGCGCTTTCCGGCTTCCAGGCGCTCCTCCGGGGTCTCGATGCCGTGGTCGATCATGTTGCGGAACACGTGGACCAGGGATTTGATGAACCGCTGGTAGGTATCCTTGTCGATGTGTACTTCGTCGCCCTTCACCGGGATGGGGTCGATGGCCTTTTCCAGGCGTCCGGCCAGGGCCATGACATAGTCCTCGTAAGCCTTGAGCAGGTCCTTGACGTCGTGACGGCGCAGGGAACGCAGCATAGGCAGGACGGATTCGCGCTCCTGCTCCCCAAGGTGTTTCTCCACGCGTTTTTCCAGGGTGAGCAGGCGCTCCTTGCTGATGAGGAAGCGCTCCTCGGTCTCGAAGTAGGTCCTGCCCAGGGACTCCACGATGATGGACTTATCCTCGGCCAGGATGGAAGGGGCGCTCCACTGGGCGATGACCTCCAGCAGCTCCTCTTCCGAAGGGGGCGTTTCCCGGATGGTGAGTTCGGTGAGGTGGTTCTCGATCTCGTGCAGCTGGGCGGCGGTGTTGTGCAGGCCGTACTGGCCGAAGTCGCCCTTGAAGGTGTGCATCTGGCGGAAGATCTCGGCCAGGGCTTGGGCGGTGTCATTGCCCCTGACCATGGCGGCGGCGTCCTGCTCCACGAAGCGGGCGAACTCGTCCATGGTCATGTTCACGTCGGACTGCTTGGCCAGAGCCTTGACCACCAGGCGCAGGTTGCTGCGCTCCCGGGCCATGCGCTGCTCCAACTCCTTTTTCTCGGTGATGTCGGTGAGCACCAGCATCATGCGCTTCTGGTCCAGGTGCTGGGTCACCTTGTACTCCACGCGCACGATCTTGTTGTAGATCACCAGTTCCGTGGGGAGCAGTGAGAGGTAGACCTTTTGCTGCAGGTCGCGGGGCGCGGCGAACACATTGTTGAAGATCTCCTCCACCATGTCGCGGAGCTCCGCGGGCAGGTGCTTTCTGATGATCTCCACGAAGTTCTTGCCGCCGATGGGGCCTCGGAAGATGTGCACGCACTCAAGGGAGTATTCGCTGGAGATGACCAGGTCCTTGCCAAAGGAGAGGAAGCCCTGCCCCGCGTTGTCCAGCAGGTTCTTGATGGAGTCGCCGCGTTCGCGCAGCTCGTTGTTCTTGTCCTCGATCTGCTTGCGGTGGCGCACTTCGGCCTCGTTGGCCAGGTGCAGGATCTCCTTCTGCTGCTTGAGCAGCTCGATCTCCTTTTCCCTGTTCCTGGACAACTCCACCATGAAACGCTTGATGCTGACCACGCCCAGCAGCTTCTCGTCCTCGGTGATGATGACCTCGTCGTAGAGTTCGTTCTGGGGGCGGTTCATGGCGATCATGCTGATGGTGGCGATGTCCACGCTCACGTCCACGATCAGGGGGCGGGCGTTCATCACCAGCTTGACCGGGCGCTGCATGAACAGGTCGCGGCCGTACAGGCTGCCCAGCTTCTGGTAGTAGTCGTTGCGCATGACCAGCCCCAGGGGGGACTGGTTGGTGTCGGTGATGACCACGCCCTCGGTGTTGGGATGGTCCTCGAAGAACTCGTTGAGCGAAGCCCCTGGCTCGGTGATGAGGAACGTCTTGGTCTGCTCCACGAGTTTGCGGATGTTGTCCTCCTCGGAGGAGTAGTCCTGAATCTCGATATCTGCCAGGGTGGGGGTGTCCATAAGGCCTCCGGCTTTGCGCGATGCGCGTGTGATCAAAGGATTTCCCAAGGCCGCAACCAGCGGCATGAGATCAGTTGCTCATGACGTCGTTGATGGCCTCGAGCACCTTGTCCGCCTCGAAAGGCTTGGTGATGTAGTGCTTGGCCCCGGCGTTGAGCGCCTCGAGGATCTTGGCCCCCTGCCCCAGGGCGCTGACCATCATGACCTTTGCGCCGGGATCCGAGCCGATGATCTTTTTCAGGCAGTCGATGCCGTTGAGTTTGGGCATGGTGATGTCCATGGTCACGAGGTCGGGCTTGAGCTCCTGGAACTTGGAGAACCCGACCTCGCCGTCGGAGGCCTCGGCAACGATATCGTGCCTGGCATCGGTGAGGATGGTCTTGAGATTGTTGCGGGCAACGATGGAGTCGTCCACGATAAGAATGCGTGCCATGATACTTCTCCTTGAATGTTGGTGCGATATGCCGCTCCCGATTAAAGAGGACCGTGCGGCTTTGTTTTTCTATTTGGAGCATTGAAACTTTGAAAGAGTTCAAATGCTCTGCAAGGAGTTGCCTGCAAATCCTTTCCGGGAAATGCCTGTAGGCTGGCTTTGCCAGCCGTTGAACAAGCATTTCAAGCGTTGACTGCTCTAAAGACCGGCGAACCCAGTCCGATGTAGAAGGTGAACTCGCCAAAGGGCAGGGTGAAGGGCACCTTGTAGACCACGCCGATGGCCTTGAGCGTGCCATCGGTCCTGCTCTCCGAAGGATAGAGCTCGAGCTCCACCCATTCGTTGGAGAGCTTGGACAGGAACAGGCCGTTGTGGGTGTTCATGAACTCGCCCAGGGCGTCCACGCACAACTCGTCAAAGGCGGTGACGTCCATCTTGGAAAAGCGCCTGGCAAATTCCACCAGCCCTTTGCGGGCTCCGGCCAGTCCGGTGTAGATCTTGAAGCGGCCGTCCATCTCCTGGTGTACCAGGGCCTCGAAGGCATCCTCCTGAACGCGTTCCGCGGGCCGCAGCAGGATGCCGTCGTCAATGAAACGCACCAGGTTACGCACGAACAGGGCGAAATACTCGCCGTAGACCTTGGCGTCCCCCATGTCCGGCATCTTCACGATGGCCTTGGTCACCGTGTCCATGTCATTCCTTTTCAGTGCCTCGAACTCGTCGTGGTTCAAGCCCGAGTCCTTGCGGTATTCGTCCAGTACGGTCTGGATCTGCTCAAAGGACATCAGTTCCTTGTCGATGAGCGACTGGCTGATGAGCAGGTGGCGCTTGTTCTGCTGGCCGAGCAGCGTGCCGAGTTGATCCTCGTCCATGTACCCTTCGTCTATGGCGATTTCGCCGAAACGCTTGTCTATCTGCGCCTGCAGGGCGTTGGTACGCTCCACCTGCTCCGCGTTCATGAAGCCGGCGTCAATGGCCAGCACGCCGAGTTTGACGCGGACGGAGTCCTGGAGAGCGAGAACTTCGCGGAGTTGGGGCGCGGTGATCAGCCCGCGCTTGAGCAGATAGTTGCCGAAAAATTGACTGAACATGAGTGGGCTCCTTGAGTGTGATGATCCTCCTGTGAGCGGGAGGATGGGTTTGTTTACGGCCCCTGTGTTAAGATAGCTTTATTTATGTGTTTCGATTTGATGAAATCACCGCGCCTTGATGGGCTGGAGGCGGAAAAATGGAGGGATCGGGGCGAAATCGTGGAAAAAGGATGGGAACTTGCCTTCCACAAGGCTCTACAGTATTGGAAGTAAAAGAAAGATGCTCTCAACCCGCTATGTTGCCGATAAAAAAATGAAGATTGCACCGAAACCCGCCCCTCCTGTGGACGCCAAGCGCGACACAACCATCATGATAGTGGATGACTCCGCCACGTCGCGGATGCTGCTCGAGGCCATCCTGCGCGGTGCGGGGTACAGGTCCCTGATAATGGCCGGATCAGCGGCCGATGCCCTGGAAGCGCTCCGTACCTCCCAACCCCTCATGGAAGATGCCGCGATGCTGGGAGAGTCGCCCGTGGATCTGGTGCTCATGGACATCAACATGCCGGGCATGAACGGCATCGAGGCTGTTCGGGCCATCAAGGAAATGCCCCACCTGGAGCACATCCCCGTGATCATGGTCACGGTGAGCGATGAGAAGGAGAGTCTGTCCAAGGCCTTCGAGGCTGGCGCCATCGACTACATCAACAAGCCCGTGAACAAGATGGAGCTCCTGGCCCGGGTCAACACCGTGATCCGGTTCCGGGACGAGATGGGGCGGCGCGTGGCCAACGAGAAGGGGTTGCTGGAGCTTGCCGCCTCGCTCAGCGAGGCCTACCGCCAGCTCGAGGAGATGAACCAGAACCTGGAGCTGCGGGTCAAGGAGCGCACCTCAGAGCTCGAGGAGGCCTATGCCGAACTCAAGGAGCTGGACAAGATGAAGACCACCTTCCTGTCCAATGTCTCCCACGAACTGCGCACCCCTTTGACCTCGGTGCTCGGGTTCGCGTCCATCATCCGCTCCCGCCTGAACAGGACCCTGCTGCCCGAACTGCGCAACCCGGGCAGCAACTCCAAGGAGATCCTGGCAAAGGCCATGGAGCAGGTGGAGTCCAACATCAGCATCCTGATGCTGGAGGCCAAGCGGCTGACCAACCGCATCAACGACGTGCTGGACATCACCCGCATGGAGAGCGGCGAGGTGGAGTGGCGCAACGACCACGTACAGTTCCTGGAACTCCTGGAGTGGGCAGGGGAGCAGGCCAAACCCCTGGCCGAGGAGAAAGGCATCGCTTTCGAGATCCAGGCCGACGGAAACCTCCACGAGGTGCTCGGCGACAAGGAACGGCTTTTCCAGGCCCTCATGAACCTGGTGAGCAACGCCATCAAGTTCACGAAAGAAGGGGGCGTGACCTGTACAGCGGAGAACAGGGAAAAGGATATCCTCATCAGCGTGCAGGATACGGGCGTGGGCTTTCCCGAGGCCGAGTACGCCACAGTGTTCGAGAAGTTCCGGCAGATCGGCGACGGCATCACCGGCAAGCCTCAGGGCGTCGGATTGGGCGTACCCATCTGCTCCTACATCATTCAGCACCATGGGGGGCGTTTCTGGGCCACCAGCACCCCCGGAAAGGGTTCCACCTTCCACTTCAGCCTGCCCGCCCTGGTGAAAGAGCACCAGGACGCCGATTCGTCGGGCTTCACGGGCATCTCCCTCCCCGACTCGCCCGGCCATGGCCGGAACGGGGAGTGAGCCCTTTCAGCGTTGTCTCCATTGCCCAAATGGCGTAAAAAAATTTTCGCCGCTTCGAACGCCCAAGGATGTAGGGGGCGTCACGGCCGTGCATTGTTCGACACCATGGACCCGGGGCGTTCCCCGGATCCTGAACACATAAACCCCCGGCTTCGCGTACCGTGACCCGAGTGCGCGGGGCTTTCGCAGGAGGCGCCCCATGGGCAAAGAATTCGCTGTGCAGAAAACCATCGCCGACATCAACAAGCGCATCAAACAGGGCAAGGCCGTGGTGCTCAACGCCGCGGAAATGACCAGGACCGTCCGCGAGCTCGGCAAGGAAAAGGCCGCCAAGGAAGTGGACGTCGTCACCACCGGCACCTTCTCGCCCATGTGCTCCTCCGGCATGTTTTTCAACATCGGACAGCAGCCCCCTGTCATGCGCGCCTCCAAAGTCTGGCTCAACGGCGTCCAGGCCCATGCGGGCATAGCCGCCGTGGACGCCTACCTCGGCGCCACCGAAGTGGCGGACGACGACCCCCTGAACAAGGTCTACCCCGGGCAGTTCAAATACGGCGGCGCCCACGTCATCGAGGACCTGGTGAGCGGCAAGTCCGTGCACCTGCGCGCCGAGAGCTATGTCACGGACTGCTACCCCCGCAAGACCCTGGAAAAGGACGTGACCCTGGCGCAGCTGCCCTTTGCCCAGCTCCTGAACCCGCGCAACTGCTATCAGAACTACAACGCCGCGGTGAACCTCACCAGCCGGATCATCTACACCTACATGGGGCCGCTTAAGCCCAACATGCGAAACATGAACTTCGCCACCTCCGGGGAACTCTCGCCACTGTTCAACGACCCCTATTTCAAGACCATCGGCCTGGGCGTGAAAATCTTCCTCGGCGGGGGCGTTGGCTGGGTGCTCGGCGCCGGAACCCAGCACCAGCCAAGCCCCAAGCGCACCGACCGTGGCGTGCCCCTCTCCCCTGCGGGCACCCTCATGGTCAGGGGCGAACTCAAGAACATGGAGCCGCGCTACCTCAGGGCCGTCAGCATCCTGGGCTACGGCTGCTCCCTGGCCGTGGGCGTGGGCATCCCCATCCCCATCCTCAACGAGGACATCGCCCACTTCACCGGCGTGGGCGACGACGAGATACTCATGCCCGTGAAGGACTACGGACACGACTACCCCCAAGGGTTGCCGCGTGTGCTGGGGCATTTCACCTTCGAGGAGCTCAAGTCCGGACAGGTGGAGGTGCAGGGCAAGACCGTGCAGACCGTGCCCCTCACGAGCTACACACGCTCCCTGGAGATCGCCAACAAACTCAAGGACTGGATCCAAAAGGGTGAGTTCCTGCTCACCGAGTCGCAGGAACAGATCCCGGCGAATTGAGAACGGTAACAGTAAAAAATATAATGGGAAAAAGAGTTTTACGAGGGGGACACCTTTTAACGAGCATGAAGCTGGATTGCAGCACCCCAGAAGATGAAAGATACTAGAAGTGAGACGGCGGTTTGAGGTCGATCTTTTATATGGAGGTTTTAACCCCGTGTTTTAACGTGACCCGCGTTTCCCTGTCGTACCCCGGAATGCCTCTTTAAGAGCGCACAGTAAAAAGAGCTAAGATGTTTTCATCTTAAGCTGGTAGGGCAAACGCAACCGCCGCCTCTCTACACTAATCTCTTTTATCGAGGGGCGCCATGGAACTCAAGCCAATTTATCATTGTGTTGCCGCTATCGATGTCCACCAAGCTAAGCTAACAGTTTGTATTCTTAGCGAGGACAAGCAAAGAAGACCTGTTAAAGAAATTCGGGAGTTTAACGGATTCAAACGGGACCGAAACGCAATGGCTGAGTGGATTGCCTCTTGTGAACCAGAAGAGGTCGTTATGGAGAGTACCGGCATCTATTGGAAAAGCCCTTATGCGGCTCTGGAAAAAGTTGGTATTCACGCATCGGTGGTCAATGCCCGGCATGTCAAACAGGTACCTGGTCGCAAGACTGATATCTGTGATGCCCAGTGGTTGGCTACTCTAGCACGAAGCGGGTTGCTGCGTGGTGGATTTGTGCCCAAAGATATCTTCCGAGGATTACGCCTGATTTCGCGCCAAATGCAAAAGATGACACGCATACTTGCTGATGAGAAAAATCGAATGCACAAGGTGTTGACTGATGGGGGAATTCGTCTGGACGTTGTCGTCAGTGACATCCATGGCATGTCGGCACGCCAGATGCTCAAGGGTATCCTCAATGGCGAAGATCCAGAGCAGGTACTGCGGTACGCACACAAAAGGTTGAAGGCGACACATGAAGAGTTGCTGGATGCTCTTTCGGGAGAATTGACAGAACACCATATCTTCGTGGTGGGGGAAATTCTCGATCACATTGAGGACTTGGAAAGACGTATCGAATTATTTCGTCAACAACTGATTGAAGGGTTGCAGCCTTACCGCCAAATATTGCAAGCCCTGGAGACAATTCCCGGCATTGACGAAAAAGGTGCCGCTATGATGTTGGTGGAAATTGGAGATGATATGCAGGCTTTTGGTAGTGCGGAAAAATTGGCTTCCTGGGCAGGTGTCTGTCCAGGCAATCACGAGTCTGCGGGGAAACGAGTCTCGGGAAAAAAGCGTAAAGGTAACCCGTATGTTCGTCGTATCTTGTGTGAAGCTGCCAACGCAATCAGCCGTACACGATGTGGGTTGAGCAAGAAGTTTAAATCCTTACTTGTGCGCCGAGGGAGAAAACGGGCAATCTTCGCACTGGCGCACAAAATATTGAAAATCATTTTCGTAATAATATCACGTGGCGATTATTACCGGGATGCCACGATTGATTACGAAGCGCTGACGGTGAAGAAAAATGCACCGCGCTGGATGAAGATGCTTAAAAAATACGGCTATCTCCCTGCGTAGGCAGCATTTTCAAAATTTGGAGTTAATATCGTTGGCCTGGCAAAGGTCGGGGGATGTTCTGTGCCGTACGCAGGGGTTCTTTCACAGTAGGAAAAAGGTTCTCCCCCTCGCGCTCCCCCTTCCAAAACTTTGGCAATTGATGCTTCTGGGCTGCCCCCCCGAAAGCGCGGTTTTGTCTGGGCCCACGCTTCGCGGCGCGCACTTCCTGTGCGCGAAGGTAGTTAACATGTTGAAATTTTGGGGGAGGGTTCCCCCTGGAAAATCCTCCTTCAAGCAGTGAACACCATGCTCGACACATTGCTCAAAGCCATAGCCTCCCTGTCCCCGGGGCTCATCGCCCTGTCAGGGGGCGTGGACAGCCGCCTGCTCTCCCACCTGGCCGCCAAATCAGGGGAACGTTTCGAACTCGTCCATATCCAGGGTCCCCACGTGCCTGCCGCCGAGAGCCAGGCGGCCCGCGTCTGGTGCGAGGACCTGGGTCTTAGGGGGCATTTCATCACCGTAGACCCGCTCCTGGTGCCCGAGGTCCGCGCCAACACCCCCCAACGTTGCTATCACTGCAAGCACCGGCTGTTCACCGAGGCCTGGAAGGTCGCCAGGGAGCGCGGGCTGGAAAACGTGCTGGACGGCAGCAACGCCTCGGACCTGGGTACCCATCGCCCCGGCTTGGTGGCACTGCGCGAGCTCGGCATCAGCAGCCCCCTTGCGGAGTGCGGCGTGGACAAGCCCATGGTGCGCCGACTCTCCAAAGAGCTCGGCCTGTCGGGCTGGGACACCCCGGCCCGCCCCTGCCTTTTGACGCGGTTTGCCTACGATGTGCAGCCCGACCGCGAGGCCCTGCGCCGCATAGAGGACGTGGAGAGCGCCCTGGCCGGGCTCGGCTTCCTGGAATTCCGCCTCCGCGCCCCTTTGCCTGAAACCTTTGTCCTGCATTTGGCCGATACCGAGCGCCCCTTGTGGGGGGCGAAACAGGCCGAGGCCTCCCGGGCGATGATTAGGGTCTTGGGATATGGGCCGGAGCCGGTCTGGGACGAGCAGGTGAGCGGGACGTATGACCGGGAAAGAAAGCTGGACGGAGAAGATGTAACAAAAAAGATAGAGCATTGACCGGGTGAATTAAAGATATAATGCGCAAGGCCACAGATCGGCATAATTGCGGTAAAATCTGCGGTTTAGATTTTGCAACGGCGCGGGGTTGATCAGGTGCCCGCAAAGAGGTCCATGGCAAACGTCTTATTCACTGCGAATCCACGAAGACGAGTCAGCGTTTCCGTGTCGGTAAACATCTCCTGCAGCCCATAACTTGGTGTAAAGACGAAAGCCTTTCCTCGTTGGTTGAGTGTGAAGTAGCCTTTGTCCACGAGTTCAAGAAAGTCGCGTCTCGCTGTAGGGTAAGCGATTCTGTGGTTGTTTTTGTGATAGCGGATAGTAAACTCGGCCTCTGGTTTACGCAGAGCCCGCCCCAGAATCGATCTCTGGCGGTCATTGAGTTCAAGATCCTTATTGAGTGTCTGGCGTAATTCTCGATCCCAGTTTTCCCATGCTTCGACATAGTGCTCCACGACCCGTAACGCGAGCAGCAGCAATTCGGCAGCAAGAGTCTGAAGGCAGGTGAGATCGCCTGGACTTCGCCTGCGAAGGCTTTCGAAGGCGGATCGGTCGAAGGAGACCGCGGGCGGAAGTATACGTCCCTCATCCCAATCCAGCTTGGCGCGTGAAGTCGGCAGTAGCCCGAGAACGGGCAGGTCGTGCTTCAGCGCGTAAAGATGGCCGACCAGACGTCCGACCTGGTAGCTGACCTCCTTGAATGGGCGATAAAAGCGAAAAGTGTCGCTCATGATAATGGCTCGAAGGACACTGTGATCGTATTCACTCCCGGTTTCGTGATTCGCATAGGACGCGATGTAGTCCATCTGCCTGTCCGCAAACCGTTCGATCATCTCGTCGGGCCACTCGAAGAGGCCGGTGCCAAGAGACGCCTTGGTCGTAACCAATGAATGTATGTCCACGCCCTCCAGCAGTTGGTCACGGAGAAACACGAAAAGGTCGCGGGAGAAGGGTTCATGGAGTAATTCCGGCAATTTTTCGATGGCGTTGAAAGTGTTGGCCACCAGACGTTCGGTCGCATTCTTGGGTGCCCTGTCGAGCCGTAGCAGGATGTCCGCGTCCTCCATCGAGATCGAAAGGCCGTCCAAGCGTGTGGCTGCGATGGCCTCGGTGATGCGTACATTCATAAGGAAATGTTGCCCTCCCGCGGCGGTCATGGTTCGGTATAAATGGGAATCCGGACCACAGGCGCGGGTCACGATGCCGGTCATATCCGTGAGCGAGTATGTTCGACGATACCAGTGCTCGCAATCGGTCAAATCCGGGATCGGAAGCTCTACGCCCATGCAGCGGCTCATTCGATTCATGATCTCCCACATGCCCAGGGGACTCATGCCCGGGGGCAGGTTCATCGACAAGAATTCCTCCCATGAAACGCATTTCTGGCAGAAGCTTCTGAGCAGAGCCTGAAACGCGGGGTCGTTAAAAACCTCCCAACCACACTCCTTTGATGACGAAGACTTATCAGTCATATCGAACTCCATAAGAAGAATTATATCCCAAAGACATTGTATCGCCACCGCGCCGCATCATGGTTTGGCCACGGCCTTTGACGGTCGGTGGAACTATTCCGGGTGGGATCCCGGACATCTGTTGGCTCTAAAAAAGATGGAGATAAGTACGGCCCGGACCATTTACCTCCCCCCCCGCCTCCGCTTTTTCCCCCTAGATATATATTCAAGTCAAGTTGCTTTCAATGGCACTTCAAGTGCTGATAAAAAAAAGTTTAAGTTTACAAATGGTTGGTTAGCGTATTCAAGCCATAGAGGTATCCCATATGTATCGTATTGGTGTCTGAAAATACTTTATCTTGGCTGAGCCACCAAGAAATTTATACATAATATATATAAATTATGTATAGTCGTAAAATATTGCCAGCTAAGTATACTGAGTGGTGCCAGTTATAATGATCCTGGCGCATTTTGCACTCGCTCCGCTTTACAACAAATCTTCTGGAATCGAAAGCAATCTTTAATCATTTGTTATTAAAGATAGAAATCATATTAATTCAGAAGCCCCCTGCTATCGAGTGGAGCCGCTTTTAGGCCCAATGCACTGAAGGCACGATGACTGAAATATGTACTTTGGATCTTATAGTGTCATTTTGTGTCAATATTTTGCATCAAACGTATATAACTCTTTCTAGCATATGTATACATTGAGGTTATCTTTGAACAAACATATACAATATTTCCATATTGACACATATTGGCTGCGGTCCTAACGTGCAATCGTGAATAAGCGAGTTGAACTTGCTGGGTACAGATACACCGGAGCTAAGAGGCTATGCATAGCCTGGTCAAACAAAAGGAGACTACGATCATGCCTGACCAACTATTAGATTATACTGGAAAAGTCGTCATCGTCACTGGCGCGGGGACAGGTATCGGAAAAGCGACTGCCATCGCCTTTGCGCGTCAGGGAGCAAACGTGGTGCTCGCCGGAAGAAGCAATGCGGACGCGACACTGGGCACAATCAAGGAGTTTGGAGGTGAGGCGGTCTTCGTGCGGACAGACGTCAGTAGTAGCGCTGATGTCCAAAACCTCATCAATACGACCATAGACACATTCGGCCGCCTTGATGTCGCCTTCAACAACGCCGGTCTTGGAGCGATACCCGCCGATCTGGTCGACCAGAAAGAGGAGGATTTCGACAAGCTCATGGCTGTCGATCTTAAGGGCGTTTTCCTGTGCATGAAATACGAAATCCCCGAAATGCTCAAGGTAGGGGGCGGTTCGATCATCAATTGCGGTTCGGTGGTCAGTCTTGTGGCCGATCCGCAAATGAGTCCGTACGTGGCGGCCAAGCACGGCGTCGCGGGACTCACCAAGGCGGCCGCGATCGAATACGCGAAAAGGAACGTTCGCATCAATGCCATCTGCCCGGGATTCACGGCAAGCAACATGACCAAGGATTGGATGGAGTCCCCGGAGATGTGTGAACTGGTCAAGTCGTTCAATGCGACCAATAGAGTCGCTGCACCGGAAGAAATCGCGGGCATTGTCCTGTTCCTGGGCTCCCCGATGGCGTCCTTTGTCACAGGAGGCATCTACCCGGTGGATGGTGCGCAAACCGCGCATTAGAGCCCCTTATCCTTCTCGTGGATAGAATGCTCTAACGGTGCATATGTGTCCGCCCCGGGCTTGGTCCCGAGCGGTTCCGGGGCGGGGATGAGGTTAACGCTATGAAAAGCATTGTTGTATTCAAGTGGTCGAGAAATCCGCTGGACGCACGGGTTGGAGCCGACGGCGCCATAGACTGGCGGGGAGTCAGGATGGCTCCGAGCGACGACGACCCGGCAGCCATTATGCTCGCCAAGGATATTGCCGCGGATGGTGATATCGTCGGATTGACCATAGGCGATGGCGATGTGGCTTGGGCTGCGGCGCGCGGGGCATCGAGCACCATCGTTGTGACTGACGCCCGGACCGAGGCGGATAGCGCCGCTACCGGCGCGATCATGGCCGCATGCGTGCAGCGCGTCGGTGATGCGGATGTCGTGTTGGTGGGCGATTCCTCGTGGGATCAAGGCGTGGTGATCGCTTTGGCGGGGCAACTGGGGTGGCCCACTCTCGCCAATGTCATATCGGCCACGAAGGTGGACGGTCGATTGCGGGTGACGCGCAGGCTCGGCAGCGGAACCCAGGTGGTGGACGTGACCGGTCCAGCCGTTCTCGCGGTGGCTGCGAACAGGGCTGAGCAACAAGTGCCTGGAATGAAAGAGGTGCTCGCTGCGCGCAAGAAACCTGTGAGCAAGCTCACGACGGCGGATCTGAATATTGCGCCCGCGGCTAAGGTGACTTCGCGTGGAACGAAACTACCCGATACCGAGCCCGCGCAGATGATTGATGGTACCGATCCCGCTGCCGCAGCCGAGCAGTTGTTGTCCGCACTGCGTTCGGACGGTGTGCTGTGAACGCGCGCAAGGTGGTTGTTGCCAAACAGACGCGAGCATCAGGAGGACTGCAGTGAACGGGAACAGCTGGATTATCGCTACCGATGAGAGACGTATCGGCGGGATGCTTGCCGCCGCGCGAGAGCTTGGCGGAAGTGTCACGGTGGCCGTGATCGGGTCACGCGACCTGGCGGAGGCCGTGGCCGCGATAGGGCCGGACCGGGTTCTCTGGTTTGCAGCCTCGGACAGCGCCCCTGTCGAGGCCTATGCCGCCCAGGTGGCCGAAGCGGCAAAAACCGCGGTACCACGTGTCGTCTTGTCGTCTGACGCGCCAGGAGGCCGTGTATTGCTTGGAGCGGCAGCCGCAAAGCTGGGTGCGGCTGTGATCGCCGCCGTACGGGCATTGACAGTGGAGGGCGACGGCATCGTGGTGAGCCGGTCCGTAGCGGATGGCAAAGCCGTGGAAACCCTCGTTGCCACGGGCGCATTGGCCTGCGTCTTTGATGGTGACGACGTTGAGCGGGAATGCGACCAGCCGACCATCATCGAGGAAGTTCCGGTGACGGACCCGGGGAACTCGCTGCGTATTGTGGAAACCATTGCCGCCAGCACGGACAGCGCCGGACTTCTGACCGCGGAACGTGTGGTGGGCGTGGGCGCAGGGCTTCGCGCCAAGGAGGATCTCTCCCTGATCAAGGAATTGGCCGAGGCGGTTCATGCCGAGATAGCCTGCTCCCTGCCGATTTGCGACGACATGCGCTGGTTCGACGCAAGCCGGGTGGTGGGTTCGTCGCATAGCCAGATCGCCCCGGACCTCTATATAGCCGTGGCAATCTCCGGTCAGCCCCAGCATCTGTCCGGCATACGTGACGCCAATGTTGTCGTTGCCGTCAACAACGATCCCGAGGCCAGAATATTCAAGAATTGCGACTATGGCATTCTCGGAGACCTCTACAAGATTGTTCCAGCGTTATCCGAGGCGTTCAGGAATAGTTGAAATACTGGTGGCGGGAACCATTACCACACCAACAGGAGATATTGAAATGGCTGAGCAGAATTTACCAATTGATGCCGAGTACGATCTTGTCGTCATAGGGAGCGGTGGTTCCGGAAAGTCCGCCGCGCTGACTGCGGCGCAGGCCGGATTGAACGTCGCGGTTCTGGAAAAGATGTCTCAGACGGGTGGCAGTTCCATCTACGCCGAGGGCACCGCCGCTTTCGAGTCGAGCGAACAGAAGGAGCGTGGCGTCCCGGATCACGAAGGAGCGCACTATCCATCGAAGGAGGAGGGCTTTCGCCGGTACATCGAATACAGCCATTACCGCGCCAACCCCGACGTGGTCCGGATGCAGGTGGATAACACCGCCGAGACTATCGATATCATGAAGTCACTGGGCATCAAGTATACCGACGTAACCATCTACGCCTACGACCAGCCCAACGAATTGTATACCTTTCACCGACCTGACGGCCTGGGTGAACGCTGCCAGGAAGTACTGTTGCGAGCCTGCATCAATGCGGGCGTGGATATATTCACATCCACCCCGGCCAAGAAGATTGTAATGGAGAACGGCGCCGTGGCCGGCGTACTGGCCACGGACTCGGACGGGAACTCCATGAACATCGCCTGCAAGGCGGTCATCCTGGCCACGGGCGGCTATGGCAACAGCCCGGAAATGATAAAGAGGTATTCTTGGCTCAACCGCAACGCCGACTTCACATATCAATGCGTACCAACCGAAAATACCGGCGATGGTCTTCAAATGGCCTTGGAAGCAGGAGCGGACACGGAAAACATCGGCGCCATAATGGTGGTGCCTTGCGCACGGGGCAAGATGCTCACCTCGCATTCGAGCGGCGCTGGTGCTCAGCCCGTGCTGTGGGTCAACAAGACG
This sequence comes from Desulfovibrionaceae bacterium, assembly GCA_963674665.2. Classification (GTDB taxonomy): domain Bacteria; phylum Desulfobacterota; class Desulfovibrionia; order Desulfovibrionales; family Desulfovibrionaceae. Next base: position 36,190 of record CAXXPL010000010.1, read on the forward strand.
GGCATTCGCTTCACCGACGAGAGTGTGGCGCTGAGCTTCGCAAATGCGGGCAATCTGATGGCCATGCAGCCGGAAGCCACAGTGTACTCGATCATCGACAGCGATACCATACAGCACCTCATGGAAGACGGTTCAGACATTGGCCAGGGCGACTTCATCGAATACCATATGAAGTTGGTCCGGCTGCAGGCCGAACTCGATCAGGACGTGGCCGACGGCGTGGCGTGGAAAGCCGACACTGCCGAGGATCTGGCCAAGGCCGTGGGGCTTGATCCGGCCGTGTTTGCCAGGACCGTGGCCGAGTACAACGATGCCTGTGAAGAGAAGAATGATCCTCTGTTCTTCAAGCCGGCCAGCTTCCTGCGCCCGGTGCGCAAATCCCCGTTCTACGCCATTAGCATGGCCGGGAGCGTGCTGGTCTCGGACGGCGGCATCCGGGTCAACGGCGATATGCAGGTCACTGACAAGGACTACACCCCCATCCCGGGTATGTACGCTGTCGGGAACGATGCCAGCGGACTCTATGGGGATACCTACAACCTGGATGTACCGGGAACGGCGAACGCCTTTGCCCACGCATCGGGCCGAGTCGCGGCCAGGCACATAATCGCGACCCTCAAGAACTAGAGCTTGTGACCATTGAAAAGGTTCAAGCGTAAGATGTTCTAATAGTAGCGTCATTCATACGGGGCATGGCCGCTGTTGGAGAGTGGCCACGCCCCAAGCATTCACCAACGACACTGAAGGAGATCGCAGGCCATGACGGCTGAAATTGAATCCCCGGAAGTTGATTTTGACGTCATTGTCATCGGTGCGGGTGTGGCCGGCTGCGTCACGGCGTACCAGCTGGCGGTCAAGGGGCATTCCGTGCTGCTGGCGGAGCGCGGTCCGCAAGCGGGCAGCAAGAACCTGTCGGGCGGTGTATTCTACTGCCGCGTGATGGAAGAGCTGTTTCCCGGGTTTGTTGATGATGCGCCCATCGAGCGCCGGATTACCCGTAACTGCCTGAGCTTTCTAACACCGACATCTTTCGTGAACATGGACTACCGCGATGAACGGCTGGCTCGATCGGTGACCGCGGTGACTGTACTCCGGGCCAAGCTCGACGACTGGTTGGCCGGCAAGTGCGATGAGGTAGGCGTAGTCGTGATGCCGAGCGCCAAGGTCGACTCGCTGCTCAAGGATGGAGATCGGATCGTCGGCATCAAGTCCGGAGATGATGTTTTGCGCTCGCATGTGGTGGTTGCGGCCGATGGTGTGAATTCCTTCATCTGTAGGGACGCGGGTATCAGAGGCAAGGAGCCCGCAAAACACTTGGCCCTGGGCGTGAAGTCGGTGATCGGACTGCCGCGTGAAGCGATCGAGGAGCGTTTCCACCTGACCGGAGACGAAGGAGCCGCGTACGCCCTGGTTGGTGACTGCACCAAAGGAGTTGCCGGCGGTGGATTCATGTATACGAACCTTGATTCCATCTCCATCGGCGTGGTCCTCAGGCTCGACGACCTGGTCGAACGCGATGAGGTGTCATCGGACTTGCATGACCGGTTTCTGGACCATCCCGCCATCGCGCCGTTCATCAAAGGTGGAGAACTGCTTGAATACGGCTGCCATCTGGTTGGCGAGGGCGGACAGGCGATGGTCCACGACCTCACCCGGCCTGGTCTGGTCGTGGTGGGAGATGCGGCGGGATTCACGTTGAATACCGGCTTCACCGTACGGGGCATGGATCTGGCCGCCGGATCGGGGATGGCGGCGGCAAGGGCCATCGACGCGGCGCTTGAAAAGTGCGATTTTTCCCGGGCCAGCCTGGACGCCTACCAAGCCGAGCTTGACAAGACCTTTGTCGGAAAGGACATGCGCACATATGCCAAGGCCCCGGCGTTCCTGGAAAACCCGCGCATGTACGGGGACTATGGCCACCTTGTGAGCGATGTGTTGTACGGCGTCTACAACCTCGACACGGCCCCGCGCAAGCATTTACTGCCCACCGCGATAGCCGCCCTGAAACAATCTCCGCTCAAGGTCCTTCATCTCGTCAAGGACATGTACGCCGCAGCGAGGGCATTATGAGCAAGAGCAGATTTGGATCCATCACCGAACGGCTCGACAAAAACCGCTATGAACCGGATGTGGAGCAATCCCATATCTCCATTGACCAGGATGCTGCCCGGGCGACCGGTGCCGGCCCTCTACTTGCCCGGATCTGCCCCGCCAAAGTGTACTCCATGCAGGCCGACGGCACCATTGGCGTGCTCCACATGGCCTGCCTGGAATGCGGCACCTGTTTGGCTGTGGCCCCTCCGGGCGTACTCACGTGGCACTACCCCCGTAGCGGCATGGGAGTTGCCTACCGCGAGGGGTAGGCGGATCCCGAGGGATTGCCCTACACCCCTATCAATCTCACATCCGGGCACAGGGACTTTGGCGGGGTGCGGGTCTCGAAGACCAGCTCCTTGTGCGGCTCCAGGCCAGTGTTCTTGCGCAAAAACTCCACAGACCTAGGCCCTCCCGGCCAGGGCCAGGCGGTTCCTGAAGAAATGGTGCACTTGGGCCACGCGTTCAGGACTGAGAGCAATGAAGAAGGTTGCCAAGATGCTGCTGGATCACGCCGACAACATCGTGACGTTCTGCCGGCACCGGATCACAAACGCCGTGGCCGAGGGGCTCAATAGCAAGATCATGTCCATCAAGCGGCGTGCTTGCGGCTACCGCAACAAGGAGCACTTCAAGACGGCGATCTACTTCTTTTGTGGCGGGCTGAACCTCTACCTGACCCATAGCAAAACAGGGGCCACCCACTGAGTTTCCTGAAGGACCCATTTTTTTTCAATCCCTTTTCATATGGCGGGCAAAGATAATAATAATGTATAATATAGGACAAGTTATTAATAGTAAAGGACAAATTAAACAAACAATAAAGGGCGTGTTGTTGTGGAAAATAATGAATGTTGACCTTCAATAAATTGTAAATTATGTAATATAAAAGCTATAGTTTAAAAACAACTGTTGGAGGGTGACAATGAATATAGAAAATTATCAAATTGAAAAAGTGTTACAAATTGAAGGATTCGATCCCCTAAGAGAAATCAAAGAGAAAGACAAGTCTGTTGAAAAGTTACTTGAAGAATCAAGAAAAAGGGATGTATTAAATATATTGCGTTCCTATACCGGAATTTTTGATATCTTTAACGAATTGATTCAGAACGCATTGGATGCTGTAGAAAAGAAATATAAAGCTCGGAATAGCGATTACAAACCGAAAATTTGGATAACAATAGATATACCAAATTCCAGAATTAGTGTTGTTGACAATGGTGTAGGCATGTCGTTGCATGAATTCTTATATTGTCCCCGTCCAAACGTTAGCTTCAAAAAAAGACGAGAGCTAAGGGGTCATAAAGGAGTGGGATCAACATTTCTTGCTTATGGATTTAGCTATTATGAATTGCATAGTAAAATTGGCTGTGAGGAGTTTGCTGGTGCGTTGCAACAAGGAAGACAATGGGCAGAGGATAATAGTAGCTCTATACCGAAACCTGTTTTCCAACAAAAAAATTTTAGCATCCCTTTATTACAAAAAGAAGATTCAGGTACATCAGTAACTATAACTATAGGAAATAGGAGAGAAGAACGTCCTAATCTAAATTGGCTTGGGATAGATTCTGCAGAGCAATGGATAAAGATATTGAGAATTAAGACGCCATTAGGCGGAGTGTATTTGAATACACCACCATTTTGTCCAGAATATATAATCAAAGTTGTTGCACAAGATAGGACTACAGAGCAAAAACTTGATAATATTCATTATTATTATCCTCATGATTTTGAAGTTTTGAACAAAGTTCAGGATATAAAATCAGTCAAAGACGCATTGAATAAAATTCATGGAGATCCAAAGAGAAAACAAACTTTGTTGCCAAATGAATTTAAAAGACTAGATTGTATTTATGAAATTTGGGATAGAGATACTATACTTGAGCCCGATTCACCATTTCATGGAACAAAGGATCAGTTATCAGAAGAGCAGGTTGAATTAATTCAGAGACATAACATAGTTGTATACGGTTGTTTCATGAAATCTAGAACTGTATGGTCAGCTTTTCATGATAAAGAAATAAAGGTCAGAAAAAATATTAAAGTTATTGCAGGTGGATTGCAACTTGCATCAGATTATATGGTTCAAGGTGATTTGTCTGCAATTCCTTTGACGTCAGCTGCAGGATATCAGTCGTTCGCCCATGTAATTGTCCATTTTACAGATGGTAATCCAGATGTAGGAAGAAAAGTGTTCCAGCCAGAACTAAAGGATTTATCAGAATTTTTAGCAAAAAAAGTTGTTGCAGAGTTTAGAAAATATAGAAATTTGATGGCGGCAGATACCGGTGCCTCGCCTGTTCCACCTTCAAAGATACTTCACGAGTGGAAAAGAAGCCAAGAAGATCACCAAAAAAAGTCACCATTGAAATTTTTATATAATGGATCTGAAATAACGGTCTTATCGACTCCCCAACAAGAGCAAGATGTAGTCGTATTATTTCATCAATTAATCGGAATAGGCCTCATCAAAGGGTTATATTTTTATTCTGCAACATTTAATGAAAAGTATGATGCTTTGTTTATGTATAAGTATGATAATGATGAGACATATTCTTATAATGAGGACCATTTGCTTGGAGTGAAACCAGAATTGTCGATGGTTGGAGAATCATCACCATTGGTATTGGAGTATAAGTATAGTTTTGATGCTCTAAACAGTGACATTGATACTGAAATAAAGGATGTAAAAGATATTGATTTCGTTGTTGCCTGGACAAGTGGAAAGGACTTTCAGAAAAAATTTGAGTTGCGTTCTCTGCTTGTTGGTGATGAAGGAGCTACAAGAACTTATTATGGATCGACGCATGTAGCATATTTAGATACCCAACCTGTTTTTGAAATTATGATACTTGAAGACTTGTTAGATTATATTCAAGACAGAATAGTTGCAGACGCATCTCAAAGGAAGAAATATTCTTGACGGTTAAGATGTTGTAGCTGAATACGGGAGCTTTCTTCTACACTCCTATCAGCCGCACATCGGGGCACAGGGACTTTGGCGGGGTGCGGGTCTCGAAGACCAGCTCCTTGTGCGGCTCCAGGCCCGTGTTCTTGCGCAAAAACTCCAGGGGGCGGTCGCGCAGCAGTTTCAGGTGCTCGGTTGTGGTGAGGCAGAACACCTCCCCCCAGTTGGTGGAGTAGAACAGGGTCACGGCGGTGATGGCCCGCTCCTCTCTGGGGGCGAAGAAGTTGATAAGGCACAGGGCGCGCATGACCTGTTCGGTACGCAGGTATTCGCCGATGTCCGTGTCAAAGGTGTCGGGCACCGGGAATATCCGGTGCAGGGCGGTGAGGGCCTCGGTGAGGTCGCCCAGGGCCAGGGGGTAGCTCAGGCTTGAGCCCAGGATGGGCATGTTGGGGGTGTACACGCCGTTGAGCACCAGCCAGGCCAGTATGGGGTCCAGCTCCTTGCCCCTGCGGATCTCCTCGCGCTTGGAGCGCACGCCCTTGCGTTTGGGCGGCTCGCCCACCACGACCCAGACGCTGTTGGCGCCGGCCAGCCCCTGGCAGGAGAACTCCAGGGTGGCGAACAGGTTCTTTGAGGCGCTCATGAAGGGCACGCGCATGACCTTATGCTTGCGGGGGCGGAGATAGCTGAAGACCTTGCGCCCCAGCTTGGTCATGTCCTCGTCCGTGACGCGTTTCTCCAGGTCCAGGCTGGCCCAGAGTTTCTGGATGGCGCTGTAGGTGGTGAGCATGAAGCGCACCATCATCTGCCCCAGCCCCACGAGCTCGGCGTAGGTGTTGGCCACCTTGATCTCGTCCGTGGGCACTCCCCGCCCCGGCTCCACGTGGCTGGCGATCTCCGCCTCGCTGTAGGGGAAGAAATACTCCATATAGCTGTAGTCCTGCATCTCGTAGAAGCGCCCCGTGCTCTGGGCGGCCAGGTACAGCCCGGTCTTCTGCAGGAAGGCCAGGCGCATGAGGTCCTGGGCCTCGGTGTTGCCGGTTTCGCGGTAGTATTCAAAGACCTCGCGGAACATCAGGGCGTAGGGGTCGATGTCCCAGAGGTCCTTGCCCCCGAGAAACAGGTTGTGCTTGATGCGGTTGCAGAGCAGCACGCCGGTGGTCTCGCCGTGGGTGTACTTGTCCAGCAGGGCCAGCTTCATGGCGGACTTGAAGGGGCTCTTGATGGCCTTGACGATCTGCCACAGGGATGCGCCGAAGAACTCCTCCTTGGGGATGTCCTCCAGATGCCCCAGGTCGAGAACACTGGTATCCATGGGGCCCACGGCCGAGAGGAAGCGCTTGAAATGGTTCTGGTATCCCTTCCTGTCCACTCCCGCCGGGGTATACCACCACAACGGCTTCTTCCCGGCCAGGTATACGCTGGTGCGGTAGAACTCCTCCTTGAGCAGCTGGGCCTGGGATGACCCGGCGCTCTCCTTGTCCGTATACCCGAACTCGTTGTTGCGCACGTTTTCGATGTCCATGAGGAAGAAGTGCACTTCCACGTCAAAAGCGCTCCAGGCCCACTGCTCGATGCGGCGGAGCTTGTCCTGAAGGGCGGCCACGTCTTCGGGTTCCAACTGCTCCCGGCTGTAGCAGACCCAGAGGTCGATGTCCGAGGAGCGGGCGTGGGCGATGGTGCCGGTGCTGCCGATGGTGTACACGCCGTCGATCCGCAGGGCCTTGTCGCGCTCCTCCCCTTTGGGGGGCGGGGCGATGCCGTACTTCTCCAGCAGGCGTCGGGTGGCGAAATCCGGGGCATAGTTGTGGATGGCGCAGGCCGGGGCAAGGTCCAGGCTCTTGGCGTCCGGGTCGCCACTTTCCAGGATGGCGGGGAGCATGCGCAGAAATTCGTCCGCGGGCGCCGGGAGCATGCACATTGCCCAGTCCAGGCGGCGGCGGTTGTTGGACAGGAACAGGGCCTCGCGCTCCTTGAGATCTTTCTCGAAGAACCACTGCTCCAGGAGCCGGAAAAGCAGCCGGATGCCGGCGGCGCTGCCCAGGGCCGCAGGCAGGGGGGCGGGGCGGGATTCGCCGATGAGGGCGATGCGCCCCTGTTCGCTGGTGGCGCGCTCCTGGCGCAGGAACGAGGGCTCGTCCGTGTCCAGCGCGTGAAAGCCGCAGTTGCTGAAGGCGGAGGTGGAGGCGCCGGAGTTGCGGATGAGACAGCGCTCCATGAAAGTTTCGTGGAAGCGGCAGTCCTGGAAGTCCACGCCCTGGAGCCTTGAGGAGAAAAAGGAGGCGTGGGCGAAGTGCGTGTACTGCAACAGCACCGCGAGCATCAGGCTGGCCTCGAAACGGGTGCCGGAGAAGTCGCACTCCATGAACCTGGAGTTCTCCACCGAGAGCTCCTTGAACACGCAGTTGGGGAACTGGGAGGCGAAGAACACGCAATCCGTGAAGGTAACGTGAGTGAATATCGAGGAGCTGAAACAGCAGTTGGTGAGCTCGCAGTCGATGAACTCCACCTGGTGCAGGCTCACGGCCCGCAGGTCCATGTTGCGCAGCACGCATTTCTCGAAACGCACCTTGCGCAGGATGTTGCGGGAGAGCTCCATGGTGCCCATGGTGCAGCGCAGCAGCCTAGCCCCGCCCCATTCCAGGCCCGAGAGCTCCTGCCCCTCGAACACGACCTTTTCCATGAGGCCGCCCTTTTTCAGGCGTGCGGCCAGCTCCTGCCCCTTGCTCCTGTTTTGGGTGTCCGGCGCTTTTGTGACGCCGCGCTTGAATCGCTCGAACAGGGCGAATGCGGAACTCTCCTCCTCGCGGTTCAGGGGCGTCCGGGTCATGCCGGTTTTCTGCAAGGGGGCGGATACATAGGCAGGGGAGCGGCGCGCGGGCTTGTGCGCCAGGATGAACTCCCGGGCCGCCCGCATCAGGCTTTGCCACTGCGCATCCTCGGGGTCCAGGTCGGAGGCGACCTTGTTCAGGGCCTCCATGAGCCAGATCGAATCGAACATGGAAAACAGGGCCACGCACTCGGGCATCAGGGACATCTGTTCCACCCGGGGGAGGCGCTGGATGAACACCCGGAAGGACACCGCGTCCAGCCGAAGGACCAGGGGCAGCAGCTTCCGCTGCAGCTCCTGGCGGCGGGCGTGGGCATAGGCCAGGGCCTGGGGCAGTTTCTCTGCCTTGAGCTCGGCCAGGGCCTCCAGGGCGGCCAGGCACACGGCGTCGTCCTCGTGACGCACCAGGGGCATTATCTTGGCGATGAGGGCGGAATCGCGCTTACGCCCCCCGTTGCCCAGGCTTCGCAGCAGCATCTTCAGGATTTCGCCCTTTGCGCGGGGCAGGGACAGGGACAGGCTCAGGGACACATAATGGGAGCGCAGGCGGCGCGTGGTCTCCACCATGAACCCCAGCTGCTCCTCGTCCAGTTCCAGGTGCAGCAGCCTGTGCAGCCAGACACCGAAACGCCCCCGCAAGAGTTCACGTTGCAGGGGAAAGCTCAACTCTTCGGATTTCCAAGGGATGGCCTGGAGAAAGAGCAGCGCCTCCTCGGGATCCTCCCCTTGCAGGGAACGCGTGGACTCGTGGGCCCAGCGTAAAAACCAGGGCTCCCCCTTGTAGGGGTGGATGAAAAAGTGGTTGGCCATGAACAGCTTGTGCTGCGGGGGCAGGGCGTCCAGCAGGGCGGTGAGGGACTCCCGGGGGAGCTTTCCCTTGAGCAGGTAAGAGGCCGCAAGAGTGCGCCCCACCGGCCCCATCTTCATGAGCATGCCCATGCACAGCTTGATCATGGAGCGGTCCTGGGTGTGTTCCAGCATTACGGCGATATTGTAGGCCAGCTCGGATGCGTGGATCTGGGTGTCCAGATCGTCGGGATTCTCGAAGCCAAGCAGAATAAAGGCCTGCTCCACAAGTGGTTCCACATCCACCATGAGGGTGTAGCGGGTGGCCCGCAGAACATCGCGCAACTGCTTGATGATCTGGGGCAACGGGGATGTGGCTGCGGCCATGGGCGAAGGCTCCGGGATGAAGGCGTGTTATGGATGGAGCGCGAGGGGGAGAACCCTTGGAAAAGGGTTCTCCCCCTCGCGCTCCCCCTTCCCAAACTATATTAAATTGATATTGCGAACAATCATTGACTTTGGACCGGGATGCCATGGCCGGGTCAACGTTGTGGATCGTATGCTTATGTTAGCAATGAGTATACCAACTAATTAGCAATACAAGAAGTTTTTGAAAAGGGGGTCTGGGAGAGAACCATTTATTGAAAGGTTCCTCTCCTGGCAAGTATTTTTCAAGAAGTACAGCGAGTTACTCACTCGTTGCTTCGGCATAGTAGTTGATCTGGCGGGTGGGGCTCAGGTAGGCGAAAACCTCCCGGGGCAGTTCCTCGGGACGCATGGTTTTCTTGATTTCCAGCTCCTCTTCCACTTGCAGGTCGATGACCAGGGCCTCTTTCTTGGGCACGTCGGGGTGGTAGATCAGCACGCCGGGGCGCGAGGACTTCTGGATGTTGGTGGAGATGACCATGCCGATGGCGCCGTTGGAAAGCTGGACAACTGTGCCCGGAGGGTAGACGCCGAGGTTGCGGATGAACATGGCCAGGTAGCGGTTGTCCAGCTTGGAGCGCAGCTTTGTGAACATGTGCCGCATGGCGTCGTGGGGGGTGAAGGCTTCCTTGGGATCGTTCTTGTTGCAGAGGTTGTCGTAGGTGTCGGCAACGGCCACTATCCTGGCCAGGGGGGAGATGTCATCGCCCTTGAACTTGTCCGGAAAGCCCTTGCCGTCGATGGTTTCGTGGTGCTGCAGGATGACAATGGCGCTCTCGGCCGGGAAGCTGGGCAGCTCGCTGACGATCTTGACGCCGATCTTGGGGTGCAGTTCGTAGTGGCGCTGCACCGCGTATTTCATGGTGGTAGGCTTGCCCATGGCGAGTTCGCTGATGGGGATGCGCCCCTTTCCTATGTCATGGAATAGCGCGCCCATGCCGAGATATTTCATGGCCGGGCCGTCGAACCCCAGGTCCTTGCCCATCATCATGGACAGCACCGTGACGTTGAATGCGTGGAGGTGCTGTTTTTCCTCCTTGGGCTTGTTGGTCATGAGGTTCACGAACACGTCCTGCTGGGAGAGGAAGGTGTCCACGAGTTGGTTGACCACCTGGGCGGCCTGCTCCACGGCCTCGTCTGAGCGGCCGGAGACGCGCCTGAGCATGACGGCCACGTTGGAGACGGTGGCGTCGTAGCGCTTCTCGCACCGGGCAAAGGCCTGCTTGCGGCGCTTGTTGGACTCGATGGTTTCCTGTTTCAGCCGAAGAGTTCGCGGGAGATGGGGGTCTTGGACTTCGCGGCCGTCTCCTGGGCGGGCTTGTTCGCCGAAGGGGGCGGGGTGCGCAGGTCCTCGGTGCCCACGGGGATGGGCATGCGGTCGCTCTTGTTCAGGATGCAGGTGACGTGGGAAAGACCGAGTCTTCGAATCTTCTCGATCTGCTCCGAGTTCTTGATCTTGAATCCCTTGCGCAGGGTCTTGTTGTCAGAGTCGGCCCGGATATACAGCCCCACGCACAGCTGATCAACGTGTATCGTGTACTCAGAAAAGGACATCGTAGGGCCGGGTGGGTTTATATATGTTCATGAATTCGAGGTCGTTCCGAAGATTGAGGGCAAATATGCCGGAATAGTGAAACAACATTGGCGAACTGCCCCACTGCCTTGAGGCAGGGATGAATGTTGCCTCCATAAACTGTAACTGAGGAAAATCATGACGAATTTATTGGGAATGAAGCGCCTCGGTCTTGTATTCCTCATTAGGTGAGTATCATAGCTTGGGCCATGAAGCGGTGTCAACGAGACGGATACTGGCCATGGATCTTCGTCAACAGCACCACACGAAACAATTTTGCGATACCGATATCAGAAAAACCACCGCTTCGGGCTTGGTCATGTTTGTTTTGAAAAGAAGGGTGCTCACTAGCCGGCGGGGTTGGAAAAAGTTTCTGGATTCACATCGAGCCACGATCAACTGGGAGAAAAGGCGATGGCGTTTTTTTTCGTCCGTGCAGGCAATAAAAGTTCCCCCGCTGCGACATTTTCCCCCCTCTTGCACTGTGAATAATCGTTTCAGATCAGAATTCTTTTTTTCATCAACGGGTTGTGTTTTAATATCCTGCCTTGACGAAACAGCTCCCTGCTCCTATTTTATCTGGCTGCACCAATCCTTGCAGGGGGGCGTGACGTCGCGCCTCTCTAGCGTCTAATGAGTAACGTCATTCAAAACTCAAAACTGGAACGATTGCCATGCTGGAAGTTGAACATCTGAGTCATCATTATGGCAAGACCCAGGTTCTGTTCGACCTGGATTTCTCGGTCAATCAGGGCGAAATCGTTGGCCTTCTGGGTCCCAACGGCGCCGGTAAGTCCACCACCATGCGAATTCTCACGGGGTATCTCAGCCCGTCGGGAGGGGCGGTGCGCTTCAACAGCAAGGACATCCGCAAACACCCCATGGTATTACGTAAGCATCTTGGGTACATGCCGGAAAACGTGCCTTTGTACGCGGAACTCAAGGTCAGGGAGTACCTGCTCTGGGCCGCGCGGATAAAGAAGAGTCCCAAGCCCGTTGCCGAGACCAACGAGGTCATGGAGCGGTGCGGGCTCGGGGAGATGTCCGGCCGATTGATCCGCCACCTGTCCAAGGGGTACAAGCAGCGTGTCTGCCTGGCGCAGGCCATCCTCGGCCCCACCAAACTGCTGATCCTGGACGAGCCCACCGTGGGCCTGGACCCTCGGCAGATCCGTGAGATCAGGACCCTGATCCAGGAGCTGGGGCGTGAGAAGACCATCCTGCTCTCCACCCACATCCTTCCGGAAGTTGAACTCACCTGCGACCGCGCCCTGATCATCAACAAGGGGCGCATCATCGCCGAAGACACTCCGGCCGGGCTTACCCAAGCCTTTGGGGGGCGCGGCAACTATCTCTTGCGGCTGGATATCCCGGCCACCGAGACAAAGGTGGTGGTGGAGCATTTCCAGAAGCTGCCCTGGGTGCGCTCCGCGGGCATGGCCTCGGGAGATCTGGCACTTTCCGGGGAAGGCGCCTTTTTCATCGAGACCGATCCGGAGAAAGACGAGCGCTCCAAGATAAGCGCGGCCGCCTTCGAGGCGGGCTGGCCCATCCTCGAGTTCAAGCCAGCGCAGGTGAGCCTCGAGGAGGTCTACGTGAGTCTGGTACGTGAGGAAACACCGGCAGGAGAAGAGGCATGAGCGAGACACTGCTGTTGATGCGAAAGGATCTGTTCGTACTGTTCCGCTCCCCGCTGGCCTACATAGTCATGGCCTGCTTCCTGGCCATTACCGGGTATTTTTTCGCCTCCGGGGTGCAATACTTCGAGTTGGTCAGCATCCAGGTGATGCAGACCCCAAACATTACCGACTTCACGCCCACCGACATGGTGGTGGGGCCGTTCATCCAGAACACCGGCGTGATCCTGCTGTTCTTCATCCCTTTGCTGACCATGCGCGGCTTCAGCGAGGAAAAGCGCATGGGCACCTTCGAGATGCTGTTGAGCTACCCCCTGCGCGAGTTCCAGATCGCGGGCGGCAAGCTCCTGGCCCTGGCCGGGTTTCTGCTGGTCATGCTGGCTGTGAACGCGCTCTCCCCGCTGCTGCTCGCCCTGGTTTCCGAGATAGAGCCCATGCCCGTGCTCTGCGGCTATTTCGGGTTGGTGCTCCTGGGAGTGAGCTTCGCGGCCCTGGGCCTGTTCCTCTCCTCCCTCACCGAGAGTCAGATCCTGTCCGCTGTGCTCACCTTCGCGGCGCTGCTGCTGCTTTGGCTGCTGCTCTGGATCAAGGACCTGCAGCAGGGATCGCCCCTTGTTGAGGCGTTGCTGCAGGTTTCGCCCATGATGCATTTCGAGCCCTTTACCAAGGGTGTTTTGGACATGGTGCACATCATCTACTATCTGACCTTTACCGCCGGCTTCTTCTGGCTGACGGTGCTGAGTCTCGAAAATCAGCGCTGGAGGGGGTAAAGTCATGCAGTGGAAACGCTATACCCAGACCATACTGGCCGGCGTTCTGGGGCTTGCCCTGCTCGTGGGGCTGAACGTGCTGGCAGCCAAGCAGAACTGGCGCTGGGACACCACCACGGTGAAGCGCAACTCCCTGGCGCCCGAGACCATCCATACCCTGACCACGCTCAAACGCCCGGTCAAGGCCGTGGCGTTCTACCGCCCCGAAGAGGGCAGGGCTCAGCTCCAGGACCTGTTCAAGCTGTTCGAGCGCTATGCCGATCAGTTCAGCTTCGAGTTCGTGGACCCGGACCGCTCCCCGTTCAAGGCCAAGGAATTGAAGGTCACGGCCACGGGAACCGTGGTCCTGGTCAGCGGCGACAAGCAGGAACAGTTGGCACTGCCAAACGAACAGAAGCTGCTCAACGGCCTGATCCGGGTCACCAACCTGCGCAGGGCCAAGCTGTACTTCTCCACGGGGCACGGTGAGTCCGACCCCCAGGGCGACGGCAAGGACTCCTGCACGCATCTCGGCATGGCGCTTACTGAGCAGGGCGCGGACGTGCAGAAGATCATGCTCGCGCAGCAGGACTCCATGCCCGGGGATGCCGACGCGCTCTTCATCCTGGGGCCGCGCATGGATTTTGCGGACCAGGAGCTCAAGGTGCTGAGCGACTATCTCCAACGGGGGGGGCGTTTGTTCATCGCCATTTCGGCGGAAGACAACATCAACCTGGACGGCTGGCTCAACAACATCGGATTGGAAAGGCTCGACGGGATGGCAGTGGACCCCCTGAGCAAGCTGCTGGTGGGCGACGCCATGGCCCCCATCATCCAGGAGTACAACACCACCCCGATAACCGACAACTTCGCCCTGATGACAGTGTTCCCCACGGCCACGGCTCTGGCCGCGGTGGTGAAGGGGGACGGCCCCGCGCCGGTGCAGTGGCTGGGACGCTCCAACCCCCAGTCGTGGCTGGAGACGGACCTGGAGACTTTGCGCAACGGCTCGGCCGAGTTCGTGCCCGGTTCCGATGTACAGGGTCCCCTGTGGCTTGTGGCGGCTTTTGAAAAGCGCATGGAAAAGGGCGGAGACAAGGACGCCGGAAAGGCCGACGAGAGCGCCGGTAAGGATACCGAGAAGGCGCCTCTGGCCCGGGCCGTGGTCTTTGCGGATCAGGACTTTCTCACCGACCAGTTCGTGAACTCGTACGGGAACATGGACCTGGCGAGAAACAGCGCCAACTGGCTGATGGAGCGCGAGCAGCTCATCACCGTGACCAAGCCGGAGGCGGCCAACGTGCTGTTGGTGCTGTCAGTGGGCGAACGCATTCTCATCTCCTGGGTGCCGCTGCTGCTGATCCCGCTGGCCTGCCTGATGCTGGCCCTGATCGTAACAGTGTCCCGTCGCAGAGTGAAATGAGCATGCCCATGATTGGAGGAAGACCATGAACAAACGACTGTTCGTTCTCGCCGCACTGGTCGCCGTGATCTGGGGCGTGGCGTTCCTCTGGCCCGAGCCCGAGCCCGAGGCTCCAAAGGACACCGGGTGGCCTGCCTATGACCTGATGAAGACCCGGGAAGTGGAACTGGAGTCAGGGGACGCCCAGAAGTTGCGCCTGGAGCGCGAATCAGGCGAGTGGTTTGTCCGGTCCGGTGAGGGTGAAGCGAAATGCCGGGCCGATCTGGCCAAGGTGGAGGCGCTGTTCAATTTCGTCTCCTCCAACAGGCCCAAGCGCAGAATGCAGAACGTCCCGGAATCCGAATTCCCCTCTTTTGGGCTGGACAATCCGAAAAACGTACTTACCCTGAAATCTGACACCGATTGGCGTATCAGCGTTGGTGGCAGGAACCCGGCCGGGGACGGGGTCTACGCCCGGGAGTCAAAGAACCCCGGGCAGGTAGTGCTTCTTGATTCCGGATACGAAAAGCAGTTGTCGTACGCCCCGAGTCATTTCTACGACCTCAGGCTGCTGGACTTCAAGCCGGAGGATGTGGAAAGGGTGCGTGTGGAGGGTGACCATACCTGGGAGTTGACTCGAAAGGACCAGAACATGGTCTTCACCTGGCCCCAGGAATTGACCAGGTTCAAGGCGGCCCAACCGGAAGTGAACATGTACCTGCACGAGCTCGTCTCGACCAAGGGGACGGCGTACGACTCCGGCTGGTCTCCGCAGGGTGCAGAACCTGGGGTGACAATCTCGGTCTGGAGAAAGGCCGCGAAAACCCCGGTGGTCCTGAAGCTCTACAAGGCCGCCTACAGGGTGGATACGCCCGGAAGCGGCAATGCCACTCAGGCCGCAGGAACAGCGGTGCAGTCCGGGACCGTGGCGGTTTCCTCCTGGCAGACCGCGCCCCTCGGGCTTGGCGAGCAGGCCTGGAGCAAATTGGCCAAGTCGGCCTTTTCTCTCAGGTTGCGAAGTGTCATTTCTTTGGATACTGGGAACCTGACGAGGCTGGAGTTCAATCCGGCACCCGGGCGTGGGTATCTGACCCTGGACGCGAACAAGAAGGACAAGCGCTGGCAAAGTGCCGCGGGTGACAACCTGCTGGGCATGGACGTGATGATCTGGCGTTTGACCGACCTGAAGTACGAGGCCGCGGCCAGCCCCAAGCTGCCTGAACAGGCCCGGCTCGCGTTGACCTGGAAACTTTACGGCGATGGGGACAAGCCCGTCTCCGTGGTTAATTTTTACGAGGACACCGGAATGCCCGAGGGGCAGTGCTGGGTTGGTGTCGATGGGGAAGGAAAGTTCTACCCCGTGGACAACGAACTGTTGTTGGATCTGTTGGCAAAGTTGCCCGCGGCGGCGGTCAACCCCGCTTCGGCCTCTCCGGCCGGGAGCAACGCCACCGCGCCCGTTGGCAGGGACCTCCCCCCGAGTGTGGGGGGGAGCGCAGCCTCCGCCGCCCCCTCGACGGGTGAAGACAACGCGACACACAAGGAGTGAACATGGCCCGTATTACTGTTGAAGATTGCCAGCAACAGGTTAACAACCGTTTCTTGTTGGTGCAGATGGCCATCAAGCGGGTGAAACAGTATCGCGAAGGGTACGATTCCCTGGTCGAGAGCAGAAACAAGGAAGTCGTCACTTCCCTTCGCGAGATTGCGAAAAGCAAGGTTCTTATAGGGCGCAAAACGGAAAAAGACCTCGAGATCCCGGCCGACGGTCTAGCTTCCAAGCCTGACACACAGAGACATTTTCCCGGGGACACTCCGTAACCAGCCATGGCACAGAAAAGGGACTACTACGAGGTGTTGGGCGTGGCCCGGGATGCCGAGGCCGAAGAGATAAAGCGCATGTACCGGCAGATGGCCCTGAAGTATCACCCGGACAGGAATCCTGGTGACGCGGAAGCCGAAGCCAACTTCAAGGAGGCCGCCGAGGCCTACGAGGTGCTGCGCGACCCGCAAAAGCGCGCCCGCTACGACCAGTTCGGGCACGAAGGGCTCTCGGCCAATGGTTTTCAGGGATTCTCCAATGCCGACGACATCTTCGGCGCCTTTGGCGACATCTTCAGCGAATTCTTCGGGTTTTCCTCCACCCGCTCGCGGGGGCCCAGGCCCCAGGCCGGCGTGGACCTGCGCTACAACCTGGGCATTACTTTTCTTCAGGCCGCCAAGGGATTCGAGACCACCATCAAGATCCCCAAGAACGTCACCTGCGAGGATTGCGGGGGCAGCGGGGCCAAGCCCGGTACCTCTCCGGAGACCTGCGCCCACTGCAACGGCACCGGCCAGGTGCAGCAGTCCCAGGGATTCTTCCGTATCGCCATGAGCTGCCCGGTATGTCGAGGCGAAGGTCGCGTCATCCGCGACCATTGCACCACATGTCGAGGCCAGGGGGTCGTGCAAAAGATGCGCGAGCTCTCCCTGCGCATCCCCGCCGGCGTGGACAATGGCAGCAGGCTGCGGCTGCGCGGCGAGGGCGAGCCCGGCATCCACGGTGGTCCTCCGGGTGACCTGTACGTGGTCCTTTCGGTGGAAGAGGACAAGACCTTCCATCGTCAGGGACAGGATCTCGTCTACGCCACGGAGATCGGCATCGTGCAGGCAGTGCTCGGAGACAAGATCGAAATACCCACCCTGGATGATCCTGTGACCCTGGACATTCCCAAGGGAACCCAGAGCGGCGAGGTCTTCAAGCTGCGCAACCTGGGTCTTCCCTACCTGGGCAGCGCCCATAAGGGCGACCTGCTGGTGGAGGTGAGCGTGAAGATTCCCTCGTCCATCACCAAGAAGCAGGAAGAACTGCTGCGCGAGTTTCAGGACCTTGAGGATCAGCGCCCCATGCAGAAGGTCAAGAACTTCTTCTCGGGCAAGAAGGGCAAATCCGGCAAGGGCGACAAACAGGGGCAGTCCGACAAGGCGGCCAGCGGCTAAACATTGGCGGATACGCGAGGTGAACGCCCCGCGTGGTGGCATGCGGGAGCCTTTGAGACCGGCGCTCCCCTGTTTGATCACTGGGTGTCACATGATATGAAGCTTGGCACGAGCCTGCTTCGAATTGTGTTCTTGCGCGTTTTCTTTTCCACTTCTCACTCTAAGCGCAGGCGGATACATGACTGGAACAGAGACCTCCCTGACCCATCTTGGCACGGACGACCAGGCACGCATGGTGGATGTCGGCGCGAAGGCCGAGACCAAACGCCGGGCCATAGCCGCATGCAGGGTGCGAGTCGCGCCCAGGACCCTGGAGCTCGTGCGGGACAAGGCTCTGCCCAAGGGCGACGTCATCGCCACCGCGCGCATAGCCGGCATCCAGGCAGCCAAACGGACCGCTGAACTGATTCCCCTCTGCCACCCCCTGTTTCTAAGTTATGTTGATGTGGAGCTGACCATCAACGAGGATCTGACCGCCCTGGACATTCGTGCCGAGGCGCGTACCAGTGGCCAGACCGGCGTGGAGATGGAGGCCCTGGTGGCGGCGCAGGTGGCGGCCCTTACAGTGTATGACATGTGCAAGGCCGTGCAGAAGGACATGATCATCGAGGCTGGCCGCCTGCTGCACAAGTCCGGCGGAAAGAGCGGCACCTACGAGGCGCCGGAGTATCCCTAGGCGATTTTTCATGAAGGATTCGGGGGGCTCTTTGCAGCGATTCCAGTCCTGGCTTCCCCGAACCATGTTCACTTCACCATCCTTTCAGGGGGTGCTGCCCCTTTTTGTGGTTTATTGTCTGACAGCTCTGCTGCTTCTGGCCATCCCATGCCTCGCTGCTCCGCCTGCAGCCCCTCCTCCCCCTGGCGGCATGCCCGACTCGGAGCAAAGCCGCGTGACTTCGCTGATCAGGGAGATCGCACAATCAATAATCGAGACGTCCGGACCCGCTCCCTTGGATCGTATCGCCGCGGCCATGCGCCACGTGGGGGAAAGTCTGGCCTATGATCCCTGGCATAACAGGGACCAGTTTTCCCGCACCGCGGACACCCTGTTCCGGGAGCGTACCCTCGGCGGGTGCAGTGAATACGCCCTTGCCCAACTGACCCTCATCAAGGCGTTGGGGTACCCCGCACGACTGACGTTGAGCATGAACAGCCTCTGGCATGATCGTGTCAGCGGTAATCCTCTGGCCACGCCCAACGGACACAGCTTTGTGGAGGTCTGGACCGGCGGCGCCTGGGTTCTGGTGGACCCTACCTATTTCAACATTTACGCTCCCTATGTGCCAGGGGAGGGATTTCTCCCTGGAAACGAGATTTTTATGATCCGGGGAGGAGACTTCTGGACCCTGGGCATCCGTTCGCCTGAGGACGCGAATGCTTTGCTCAGGGAAAAAAGCGGTACATTCAAGGGGCGCTACGCGGATCCCTCCATTCCTTTACGCAAGGCCGTATCCCTGGATTTTCCCGCGGCTTTCACCGCCCAGGGGAAGTTGTTTCTGGACCTGGGAAACCTGCGCCTTGCCGGACGTTTTCTGGAAAAGGCCCTTTTGCTGGCTCCTGACAATGCCAGGGCCCACGCCTACAAGGCGCTATACCTGAGGAAAAAGGGGGCGACGTTCCAGTCCGCCGCCGAAATCGACAAGGCCATGCTCCTGGGACCGGGTGATCCAGAGGTTCAGGCGGTTGCGGACATCCTGCGGCGCTAGGCCGCATATTCCATGATGACCGTCCTGCTTACGCAGTTGATGCGAATCGGGATCGCTTCAAGCTCGGCTTGAGCATCGAGGTTGGACTTTCCAGCAGTTTCAATCAGAATCCGCCAAAAAATCATAACCGGCTTTATTAAAATTAACTCAATTGGTCATGCACACTCTGGCTTCTAGATATGCTCGCATAATATGCAGGTTATGACAGATCCAGAGATGTCGTTCCTTCCTGAAAAAACACTTTCGACCTTCACAGGAATATCCGGGCCTAAAAATCGTCGTAGTATTCTGCAGCATTGTGACGCGGACAATTCGGTTGTCCGTGAGAAAAGAACACTGTGATTACGGAACATTGGTTCCGGGTTCTCGTGGTTCGTGTTCTCGCGGAATCTGTGCTCATCTCTGATGGAACCGGATTTTAATATCCTGAACAGGATTGGTAATATAACAGTCAAATCTTGAGGCATGTATTAAAAGTGTAGCTGATGACTTAATATAGGGCCAAATATACGTTTAAATTCGAACATGTGGGTACAAACGCACAGTAACTGCTGTAGAGATGAAATAGGTATCATATTATTAATAGCAAGGGTCTATGGTAGGTATATAAAGTAAAGTAATTGTGAGGTTGCACAAACATAGTGAAAGGATTATTGGGGCGCGTGTGTGGGCTCTGGCGTATCGTGAGTAATGACGGGAAGTATATCGTGCACATCTTGTGAGATTTGAGTTGGGGAATTGACACTAGGAATGGTTTCACACCCCAGTATGCGGGAATGCCGTGCGGATCAGTATAGCAAATCAGAGAAACGTTGCTGAGGCTAAATGATAGCCTTTCATGTTTTTTCAGAGTTTGCTGTAGCATGAGAACCTGAGAGGTTCTTTTCATCCAGTCAAGTATGTGCCATTCGTAATAGGTAGTGCGTAAAGGGGGCATTCGAATGCTTGGCAAATTGTTCGGCGGAAGACTCAAGTATCTGCGTAAAATCCGTAACCTCACCCAGGCCGAACTGGCCCAGGGAGCAAATATTGCTGTTCCGTATCTGAGCCGCATAGAACGGGGCATCGCGGCGCCTTCCTTTACTGTGATCGAGCGCATCTGCATTGTGCTGGAGACCGATCCAGCGAACCTTTTCCTGTTTCCCGAGGAAGAACAGGACGAAAGACTTCCTAAACGCAGACATCACCCGGATTTGAGGACCAGTCGGCAGGCCTATCTGCCCTGGTTGTGTACCCTATGTTTGGAATCGCACACGGGAACGGCGCGTCTATCGAAATCTCTTTGTCTGTTGCTGCAATGCTCTCCACCACATAATTCGCTGCCTCTGGATCATTTCCTGAAATATATCCACGAGGAGGACCACAAGCTCTTCGAGAAACTACTCCGTACGGTTGAGGCGGGTTTTCCCGTGTGGGACTTCAATTTTCGAGTGTTGCGCGCCAACGGCGAGATGCGCCAGATGCTTGCCCATCCTGAAGTTGGAGCCAATGGCGGGGCCATCTGGAGTACCATCGAGATGGTTCTCCTGGATATCACCGAGTGGAACCAGCTGCAGAAAATGCTTCTGGGAAACCAGCAGCAGCTCGAGGCATATGTCGGACAGCGCACCAGCGATCTCTCCCAGGCTCTTGCCAATCTCAAGGAGCAAATGTCCCGGCGCAGGGAGGTGGAGTGCAAGCTGCACCTTTCAGACATCATCGTGGCTGGGTGCACCGAGGCCATGGCCTATGTGGACAGCGAGCATATCTGCCTGTCCGCCAACAGCCACATCGAAATGCTCTGGGGAATCCCCGCCAACGACCTCCTGGGGCGGAATGTGAGGAACGCCATCCCTCAAAAAGTGTATGAGACGCAAGGCACACTTCTGGACCGGGCGCTTGGAGGGGAGACCGTTCGGGAACAGCTTTTCGTGGCCTTGCCGGATATGGCGAAGAGGTTTTTGGACATATCCATCGCACCTCACAGGGACGGGCTGGAAGTGCTCGGCGTCGTGGTGACGGCGAGGGACATGACCGATCTGAAGAACTGCGAGAGTGACAACCAGGCCGGTCAGGCGGCGATCAAGGCCATTTTGGCAGCCACAAGGGACTCGGTGCTGATTCTGGACACGGAAGGCCGGGTGATCGATGGGAACGAGTGGGTGTGCAGGTCTCTGGGCGTGACGCGAAATAATCTGCTGGGCAAGCATGTCTATGACTTTCTGCCCGCGGACCTTGCCAAAACCAGGAAGGACTATCTGATCGACTCGATCCGGGACAAGACTATGGTACGGTTTCAGGACGGCACCAGGGAAAAGTACCTGGAGCAGACCTACTACCCGGTTCTGGACAATGATGGCGAGGTGGACAGGGTCATCATAATCGCCAGGGACGTTACTGATAGCAAACTGAACGAGGAGCGGTTGAGGCTGGATCGGCGACGTTTCGAGCTCCTTTACGCAATCACCCGCTCGTCGCATCTGTCGGAAAACGAAATCACGGACATGATCCTGGACGCCGTGGTGGAACTGACCCGGAGCGTGATCGGCCATGTCTTCTTCATGACCCCGGATGAAACCGAGATGCAACTGCAATCCTGCAAGTGCAAGACAAAGGAGGCGTGCACCGCGCCCCGGTTCAGTTGCAGCATCGAGGACGGGGGGGTGTGGCGCGAGGCTGTGAGGCAGCGGAAAGCAATCACAATCAACGACTACGAAACATCGCCATACAAACGGGGGCTCCCGGAAGGGCATGTGCCTCTGCGGCGTTACCTGTCCCTGCCGATCTTTCAGGATGGCCGTATCGTCGTGGTGGTTGGCGTGGGTAACAAGGCGGACGAATATCACGACGACGATAAAAGGACCATTGAACTGCTGGTTGGCGCGGCCTGGAACGTTATCCGCCGCAAGCGCGATGAGCAGACCGTCAAGGAAAGCGAGGGGCGTTACCTCCAGGCTTTCGAAGCCTTCAATGACGGATTGTGGGAGTATAACCCCTGGGAACGGGTATCATACCTCAGCCCCGGGTATTACACAATGTTGGGCTACGATGTCGAAGAGTTCTCGCCAAAAATCGAAAATGTCGAATCTCTCATGCACCCCGAAGACAGGGGACCGGTGTTGCGGTGCGTTGAGGAGACTCTGTACACCGGACGCCCCTATGTGATGGAGTACCGGTTGCGCCGAAAGAACGGGCAATGGGCGTGGGTGTTTTCCAGGGGTAAAGCTGTGGAGTTCAACGACCAGGGGAGCCCTACACGCATCCTTGGAACGCATATCGACATTACCTCGCAAAAACAGGCCGAACAGGCTCTGCGTGAGAGCGGAGAGCAGTTCAAGGCATTGGTGAGCGCCATCCCCGACTGCCTGGCTGTCATTGACAGGGCCTACACCCTGGTCTGGGCCAATGCCCAATGTATGGAATTCTTTGGAGAGGGAATGGTGGGCAAGTCCTGCCACGAGGTGTTCAACCCCGGCAACGGTCCATGCGCCGACTGCGCCGCCGCCAAGGTATTTCAGCACGGCATGCCCTATTGCGATGAGCATAGGGTAATATGCAAGGAAGGTAAGCCCCGGTACTTTGCCCGCCAGTTCAATGTGCTTTCGCGCAACGCGGACGGAAGCATACGATATCTGTTGTGCGTTACCCGTGACATCTCACAGCTCAAGGACAACATGGCCGGTTTGCAGAAGGCCAAAGCCGAGGCCGAGGAAGCCACCAGGGCGAAGACCCATTACATGGCTTCAATAAGCCATGACGTCCGCACACCGCTGAACGGTGCTCTTGGTATGCTGCAATTGCTGCAGATGACCCCGCTGAACGAAGAGCAGCGGGACTATCTCGATTACGCCATGCTGTCCACGAGAAACCTGTTGGAATTCATCAACCAACTACTCGATCTGGCCAAGGTAGAGTCCGGCAGGGATGACGTGGTGGAGCAGGAGTTCGGGCTCAGGGATTTTCTTGTTTCCGTCTTGCGTATCCTGGAGGCGCAGGCCAGGGAAAAGGGCCTCGAATGGGCAATGGAGATCAATCCCTTGGTTCCCGAGGTGATAATCGCGGACCAGGTCAAGCTGGGACGCATCCTGCTGAATCTCGTGGGAAATGCGGTGAAGTTCACCAGTGTGGGAAAGATAGGCATTTCGGTACAGGTCCTTTCCGAGGGACGATATATTGGAAAGGTCCCCCTGCGTTTTTCGGTGACGGACACGGGACCAGGGATTGCCGAGGAGATGCGCGGGGAACTGTTTCAACCCTTCGTGCAGCTAAAAACCGACGACTTGAACGTCAAGGGCAGCGGGCTTGGCCTGAGTATCGTCAAGAGGCTCGCGGAACTGCTGGGAGGAGAGGTTACGATGCGGAGCGACCCGGGAAAGGGGTCGGCGTTCAACGTGGACATCGGGGTGAGGGTGCCTCATGATCACGACCGGGATGACATGCCCGAGCACGTGCGGGAAGAGAGCTTCCGAAAAAGGGAAGTGCCCCACTCCAAGACCGTCCTGCTCGTTGAGGACGAGCGCATAGACCGCAAGGCCCTGAGCAAGATGGTGGAGCTGATGGGATATGACGCCATCGCGGCCACCAACGGGGCCCAGGCCCTGGGCATCATGGCGGAAAACATCGTGGACCTCGTGCTCATGGACGTTCAGATCCCGGTGATGAACGGCATGGACACCACCAGGGCCATCCGCTCCGGAGGAGGGCGTCATTGCCATGTCAAGGTTCCCATTGTGGCGGTGACGGCCAACGCCATGAACGGAGACAGGGAGCGCTGCCTGGAAGCCGGAATGAATGACTATCTTGCCAAGCCAGTGGATTATCACGCCCTGCAGGAGATGATCGAGCGCCACCTGCACCATAAGGAGGAAATCTGACCTCCCTCTCATTTTTCGCCTGGTTATCGTTCCCTGCCGCTTGATTCCTTCTCCGCTCCCAGGCGCCGATATCCCCGGGTTGTGTCGCCCCATATCAAGAGCATGGCCGACCATGTACGCGCCGCCAATCATGGCGGTGATATTTCTGTGCACATTTCATACGGGTGGATTTGCCATTTCAAGGGCGTGATCGTTTTCACTCCCCTCTTTGCGCACCTCGCATAGGAATGCTAGACTGGTGGACCGGTGAATATCGCCGAGAGCGCGCATCGGCGACCAGCAGCCCAGAGGTGGAAAATCGTGAGCAACCAATACATGGGGCGGAAAGACCATGACCCCTGGGGCGAATGGCGGGGAAGGATTCTGGACATTGCCCTGTGCGGCGCCCTTGTTGGGGCTGTGGGGGGGATGCTCCCCCATGCCATGACGCATGGACTGCCGGGCCGCGATTTTCCCCTAACGGGCTTGTGGCTATGGGCAATGGGTGTGACATGTCTGGTCACCGCATTGCTGATGCGCCCGGCTCCTCTCAGGATCCGTTCCCTGCTGTGCGTTGTGGGACTCGTTCTGCTCGGGTGGAACAATCTCATGGCCGAGGGGTACGGCGGCAGCGGCAGGCTATGGCTCATGTCCAGCCCGCTGGCAGCGGCCCTGCTTCTCGGAGGTGCGGAGGCCGTCGTGACGTCCTTGGTCGCGGTGATCATCCTTGGCGTGGCTCTCTATCCCGGAGGAATGCCGATGCTTTTCGGCACGCCCCGAAGCGATATCCACAAATTTCACGAGTGGGCCGGGGAGTGCCTGGTGTTTTCGGTGTTGAGCGTGACTGTGACCCTCTGCCTGTGCAGGGTGCAGCGCATGCTTGAACGCGCCATCTGGCGGCAGGAGGAGGACAGGCACAGTCTGGAAGAGGAGCGGGAGAAGCTCAGTCTGGCCAACACACGTCTGGTTCGGGAGGTCCAGGAGCGGGAAAGGGTGGAAATGCGCCTGCTGGAAAGCTCGCAGCGGGTTATCGGAATCGTGCGCCATGCGCGGGACATCATCTACACATTGAACATGGAGGGACAGTTCACGTTCATGTCTCCGGCTGTGCAGGACATGATGGGGTATGCGCCCCAGGAAGTGACGGGGCGGCATTTCGCCGAATTCGTTCACCCGGAGGACGTCGAGACCTGCCAACATTTCCTCCGGGAAGTCCTGGAAGAGTCCCAGGAAAATTCCGAGATACTGTTCCGCGTGCGCCACAAGAGCGGCGACTGGCGGTGGTGCTCCAGCACAGGTGGGATAATGCCCCCCGGCGAGGCGGGCGACGGCCTGCCACCGGGCTTTGTGGGCATCCTGCAGGATGTCACCGAGAGCAAGATCGCGGCGGACAAGCTGGCCCACAGCGAGCGTATGTACAGGCTGCTGGCGGAAAACTCGGCGGACGTCATATTCACCACGGACAAGAACTACGACTGTACCTACATCAGCCCCGCCATGGAGCGCCTCACCGGGTACGAGGCCCGGGAAATGCTGTTCAGGCCGATTCACGAGCTGCTCACGCTGCAGGATCGTGAAATCGCGGAAAAGTTCATGCGGGACAGGCTGGCCGACGAGTTGAGGGGGGAGCGCGACAACGAGGAGCGCATGCTGCAGTTCCGGCTGCTGCACAAGCAGGGGCGGTTGATTTGGACCGAGACCATGTTCACGCCCCTGCGGGGGGATGATGGGGAATTTCAGGGGGTCCTGGGGGTTGTGCGCGACATCACCAGGCGCAAGGAGGCGGAGCTGGAGCTGGATCAGGCGCGCAAGGACATCGAGGCTCTGGTGGAGGCCATCTCCGCTATTCTCGTGTTTCTGGACGCGGACAACCGAATCAAGCGCTGGAACAGGAGCGCGGAGCTGGTATTCAGCCTTCCTGCCCGGGAGGCCCTGGGCAAGAGGCTGGGCGAACTGCCCCTGGATTGGGATAACGAGGCTTTGCGGAGATCCATAGAGACCAGCCGGAAGGAGTTCTGTCATCTGCGAATCGACGAGGTGCGTTTCGGCAGGGAGGACGGAAGCGAAGGCATGCTCGGACTCACCTGCAACCCCGTGGCCGGAGGAGGAGTACTGCTATTGGCCCGGGACATCACCGAGGCCATGAGCCGCCAGATCCGGGAGTCTCACGAGCAGAAGATGCAGTCCATCGGGCGCCTGGCGGCGGGAGTGGCCCACGAGATCAACACGCCGGTGCAGTACCTTGGGTATAACGCGACGTTTCTGGAGGAGGCGTTCCAGGACCTGCTTGCCCTGGCCACCACATACGGAGAGCTTCAGGCGACGCTTGAGCGGAATGAGGACGCCGCCGCGCTTCTGGACAAGGCAAGGGAGCGGCTCGACGACTGCGATCTCGGCTATCTCGAGCAAGAGGTGCCAAAGGCGCTGGCCCATACGCGCAAGGGTCTGGAGCAGATCGGCGGTATCGTCAAGGCCATGCAGCAGCTGTCCCATCCGGGGCGGCTGGTCTCCGCGTCCAAGAGCATGGTGGACTGCAACAGCATCGTGACCAACGCGGTCACCGTGACGCGAAACGAATGGAAGAAATACTCCGACGTGACGCTGGAGCTGGAGCGCGGCCTGCCCAAGGTCAGGGGCTGGGCTCCGGAGCTGGGACAGGTGGTGGTGAATCTGGTGGTGAACGCCGCCCATGCCAACGAGGAGACCAGGGAGAACCGTTCCCGGAGACAAAAAGCCAGGATAGTCTGCGGTACGCGCCTGGAAAAGAATGCTGTGGCGATATTAGTGGCTGATGACGGTCCCGGAATATCCGAGGATATTCGCGTGAAAATCTTCGACCCCTTTTTCACAACAAAGGAAGTTGGCAAAGGGTCGGGGCAGGGGTTGGCCATAGCCCATGCCATAGTGGTGGAACAACACGGGGGGGAGATCGGGTTTGCCCCGGGAGAAGATGGCGGCACGGTGTTCACGGTGCGCCTTCCCCAGGAGCCGGAAGAGGGAAATTGACCATTACCAGGATGGTGATGCCGCCTGCCCGGGGCGGCATGGCCCCGGGCAGGCGGCGTGTTGGCTCAGGGGATTTCGCTGGTATCGATTTGCAGCACCATCTCACAGTGGCCCAGGAAGGTCAGGCCTTTCTTGGGGCATACGCTCTGGTTCAGCTTGCACTGGGTCTTCTCGTCCGTGTACTCCACCGTGAAAGGGCACTTGTGTTTCGTTGACTGGCCTGGAGCCGTCACCCACAAGGTCACGTCCCAGCCCTGGTTGAAGGGCAACTCTGGCTTGTAGCTGGTTTCGCTTTCTGTGAAGACGACCTCCCCCTTGGCAGGCAGATTTTTGGTCAGGGAGTTGGACTCGTCGTTGTTCTTCACAACGACTTCCGCCTTGTATTTGCCGCTGTTCTCGATGACCAGCCGCATGCTCGGATTTCCAGCCAAGGCGGGTACGCTGAAGGCCAGGACAGTCATGGCCATGATTACAGCCCACAACATTCTCATAGTATTTTCCTCGCAGGATAACGTTGATAATCGTTCCAGGACTGTTCCAAGGGTGAAATGTCTTGGTAAAGAGCCACCCGGATTCCTTCCATTGTTTCCGGAACACCGGCAACCGTAATGCGCGGTCGTACGCAAAATAGGGATGGTGTCTGGGGAGATAAAGTTTCTACAAGAAAGGTAAAGTTAAAGAGCCCGGTAATTGTTGTTCACGTTATTGAAAATAAGACGCCGCCCCCCGCATTTGCGAGGAGCGGCGCTCCGAGCCGTTGTGCTCCAGGCGGCTGGCGCTATTTTTCGCCTGGCGCGTTACGTCTAGACCATCTGCCTAGACCATCTGGTTGACGCTCAACCCCTTGCCGATGGCACCAGCCTGCAGCACGCTGGTCTGAAAGGCGTAGTCAGCGTTCTGCTGGCCATAGGAGTTGGTGTTCATGTAATCGAGCGTCTGTTTCACCAGCATGGCGTTCCGGGTCTGTTTGTCCACATTGCCGAATTCCAGGGAAAAACTGTTTCCATATCCTTGGATTTCCATGGCTCTACCCTCCCTTTGTTCCCCTGACCTCGCCCATGGAGAAAAGAAAACCATGGAGCGCGGGGTACGCGCACCTTGCTATTACGGCTCTTCATTATCATATCGGTTGGTCCGGCAAAAAACTTTAGCCTGCCCGATCATTTTCAAACCACCTTTCCGACCCTGTATTTCATAACGTCGCAATTTCCGATTCCAGTTGACTTTTACGTGCTCCGCTACCAATCATGCGGGCATTAGACGAAAATCGCCTGGCGCTGTTCATCCGGCTCACCCTCAAAGTTCACGAGGAAGGACATGAATCCCTATCTACAGGAATACGGGCGAAAGCTCATGACAGCCGAGCAGGCCGTCTCGCGCATTCCCAACGACAGCACCCTGATTCACGGCGCCATCACGGCCGAACCTCCCGCCCTGCTGTCGGCCATGGCCGCGAGAATACGCGCGGGTGACCTCAAGAAGATGACCATCTACTCCCTCAATCCGCAGCGTCACGCCGAGAGCACCTACCTGCAGTCCGACCTGATGGACAAAGTTTTTGCCAAATCCTGGTTCCTGAGCACGGCATCCAGAAAATTGGCATCCATAGGCCTGATTCAGTTCATTCCATCGTACCTGCACCAGATTCCCAAGTTCATCAGGGAGTACATGGAGGTGGACGTCTGTCTCACCACTGTCGCCCCCATGGATAACTCAGGGTATTTCAGCTGCGGCGCGTCCAATGACATGACCACCACCGCGGCGCGTGAAGCCAAGATCTTGCTTGTGGAGGTGAACCGCAACATGCCACGCGTGTTCGGGGATTCCATGTTGCATATCTCCCAGGTGGCCGGAGTGGTGGAGAACCATGTTCCGTTGATTCCGCTGCCCATGTCGCCGCCAAAGCCCGCGGACGAACACATCGGCAAGCTCATCGCCGAGGAGATCCCCAACGGTGCAACGCTGCAGCTTGGCATAGGCACACTGCCCAATGCCATCTGCCCCCAGTTGGAGGGGCACAAGAACCTGGGAATTCACAGCGAACTCCTCGGCCCCGGCCTGGCACGACTGATACTCAAGGGAGCTGTCAACGGCAGCCGCAAGACACTGCACCCGCGCAAGCATGTATTCTCACTCGCTTGGGGGGACAAGGAGTTCTTCGAGTTTCTGCACGACAACCCCTCCATGACCAGCTACCCCGCGGATTATGTCATGAACCCGGAGGTCGTTGCCCGCAACGATAACATGGTGGCGGTGAACTCGATCCTGGAGATCGACCTCACCGGGCAGTGCAACGCGGAACATCTCGGGGGGCATCAGTACAGCGGCACCGGCGGGCAGCTGGACTTCGTGCGCGGGGCCTTTGCGGCCAAGAGGGGCAAATCCATCATGACCCTCTATTCGTCAGCGAGGGGGGAAACCATCTCGCGGGTGGTGCCCCGCTTGGGAGAGGGCACGGCGGTGACCACCCCGCGCATGGATACCCACTATGTCTGCACCGAACACGGTATGATAAATCTCAAGCACAAATCCGTTGGAGAGCGCGCCATGGCCATCATCAGCATCGCGCACCCGAAATTCAGGGACGAGCTGTTGCACGCGGCCCAGCAGATGCGCCTGCTTTAGAGGGATTGGAGAAGGGGAAGTGATTACGAAAACAACAGTATTGGAAGCGAGAGCGCGAGGGGGAGGACCATTATCAGTTGGTTCCCCCCTCGCACGAAGTTTTCATTGAACTACAACTCCAGCTTCATGAGCAAACTGGTCAGGGGGCGGCTGTAGCGGTTGTCCTCCTCGCTGTGGATCACCCTGAAGCCGAAGCTCTCGTAGATGTTTCTGGAGGCGGTGAGGTCGGCCACGGTCCAGATGTAGATCGCGCCGAATCCCTTTTCTTTGCAGAAATCCATTGCCTCCTGAAAAAGGCGCTTGCCGATGCCTCGGCCGTGGGCGCATGTATCCACGATGAACCAGCGCAGACGTACGCCGTCGCCCGGCACTTCCTGGGGCTCGGAGCCGTCAACAATGATGGAGCCGATGACTCGTCCATCCTCCACGGCCAGGAGCATCAGGTCCTTGTCCGGATCATAGCGGTGATGGAACTCCATGAGTTCGTCGGCCACCAAGCCCTCGAACCCTTCTTCCACCCCCCACTCCCGGTTGTAGTAACAGCCATGCAGCTCGATGATTCGCCCCAGGGCACCGGGGCAATAGTACCTTTTGAATTCGACCCGTTCCATTGCATTACTCCGCATAGAATCAATACGTGGCTTCCACAATCCGCTCCAGCCTGCCCAACGATTCGTCGGACACGGAAGACAGATCGCAGGACCTGGCGCAACGCTCCGCACAATCCGAGATGCCCTTGGTACCGCCGTGCATGCAGGAATTCACACAGGCCTCGCACATTCCGGTGGGCACGCCTCCAGGGCGCTTCTTTACGGCCACCCAGCGCAGGCAGAACAGCTCCTCCTGGCTATGCAGGCCCCCATGCACGCACCCCCTGGCTGGAGCCTCCATGGAGATGGGCCTGGATTCATGTCCAGGTCCATAACGCAAGGGAAGTGAGGTTGCCAACAGGGCCGAGACCGCCAAGAGTATGGCCGCGCATTTCATGTCCTAATCTCCGAATGTTTCGCCGCTCTCCCAGAGCCGTTCAAAGGCCAGGAGCAGCATTGCCACCATGCCCTTGTGGTTTATAGCTAGGGCGGTGAACCTAGGCTCGCCCCCGACAGGATCCTGCATGGAGACGAGCACTGTGTTGTCGTCGAAAACGTTCATTTTCATGGGCAGGTAATCCACCAATCTGACCTCCTGCCCCAGCTCGACAAAGGTGCGTATGTAGTCTGAGAGCTCTTCGTCCTTCAGGGCGTTCTTCTCGTAGATGGCCCGTGACTCGAGTCCACGTTCCAGGGCCTCGCGGAGAAATCCCCAGTTCTGCTCGCGCGACAGCACCAAAGGGGGTTTTATGCACGAGGTCACGCACTTGGTGGCGGCCATGGACAGGGCCATGGCAGTCTGAGCGATGCGGGAGGGGTGGGTGAGCACATCCACATAGAAAAGGGGGTCATCCTCGCCGCTCCCCGCATGGAAGAGGGGGGCAAGCAAAGGCTCCAGCAGCCTGCTTTCCTCGTCCAGGTGTTTTTTTTCCTGGTCCAGTTTTTCCTGGCGCCTGGCCGCGAGAGCCTTGAGGCCGACCTCTGGGGCCAGCGCATGATAGGTGCGCACCTTTCCCTCGTGGCAACGTGCGAGCCCTTTGTCTTCCAGCCCGGCCAGCACGTCGTAGATGCGTTGGCGCGGCACCTTGGCATAGCTGGCCAACTCTCCGGGGTTGAACGCCTTTCGCCCCATCAGGGCCAGATAGGCCATTGCCTCGTAGCGCGTGAGCCCCAGGGCCGTGAGCTTGTTCATCAATGATTCTTCCATGTCTTCTCCGTGTCACCACTCAGTAGTGGTGACAGATTTCCAAAAAACGATGTCTTCGTCAAGAGGAATGTCACACAATCAACGCTTTCCCTGTGTAGGGTCCTGCCCGTTTTCCGGAAGAACCTTTCGTCGAAACGCGGCATCGGCATCGGGGAGAGACCCGATGTCCAGCACTCGGTCGAGGATTCGATGGGATTGTTTCCCGGACCAGTATTGGCGCCCAGGAGGGCTGGACAAGCCCTGTGGACCGGAGTATGAAGGCTAGTTTGAAAATGTGAGGTGTACGTGGAACGGATTTCCAATCCCGCCAGATTGCAGGACCTGTGCTGGGGGTGGCGCCACAAAGGGCTGGTGACCGCCCTGGTCCCCACCATGGGGTACCTGCACGAAGGACATTTGAGCCTGATCTCCTGGGCACGGCAGAACGCCGACCGGGTGGTGGTGTCTCTGTTCGTGAACCCGGCCCAGTTCGGCCCCACCGAGGATCTCGACTCCTATCCCAGGAACCTGGAGCGGGACGCTGCGCTGGCCGAGGAAAAGGGTGCCGACATCCTGTTCGCGCCGGTCAACGAGAAGATGTATCTGCCGGGGCACTCCACCTGGGTGGAAGTACCGGATCTGGCTAAGAACCTCTGCGGCGCGAGCCGTCCCACCCCATTTCAGGGGGGTAGCCACGGTGGTGACCAAGCTGTTTCTGCTTGCGATCCCCACAGTGGCGGTGTTCGGACCAAAAGGACTATCAGCAGTTGCTGATCCTCCGGCAGTTGGCCCGGGACTTGAACATTCCCACCAGGGTGGAGGGGCGGCCCATAGTCCGCGAAGCCGACGGACTGGCCTTGAGTTCGCGGAACACCAATCTTACAGCGGAAGAACGGGCCGAAGCGCCCAATATATACAAGGGATTACAACTGGCCAAAGAGCTGGTGAGCCAGGGGGAACGATCTGTGGGCATGCTGCGGGAGAATCTTGCGGACTACTATGGTCGGGCACTGAGGCTGGTGGGCGTCTGGACTATCTCGATATCGTCGACGCCGGGACATTGCAGTCCGTGGACAGGGTGAGCGCCCCTGTGCTGGCTGCCATAGCCGTACAGTACTCCCGGGCGCGGCTCATAGACAACACCCTCCTCGACACCTCGCCCCCGGTTTGATCTCGAATAACCTGAATGAATTTCCTTCGACAACTGATCATAAGCATTAAGAAAGCGCTCAAAGCCAACCTGCTTGCCGGCATCCTTTTTTTGATGCCGCTGGTGGCCACGCTCTGGTTCCTCCACTTGCTCGCGGTGTGGGTGGACAAGACCCTGCTTCTTCTGCCCCCGGAACTGCGGCCTGAGGCATTTTTTGCCTTTTCCCATACCGGGGCTGGGGTTCATCCTGGTCTTTGTGGTGCTGTTTCTGGCCGGTGTGTCGGTGCGCAATTTTCTGGGCCGCAAGATCGTGGCTCTTGGCGAAAGGATCATGTCGCACATTCCTTTTGTGTCCAAGATTTACAGCGCGGTCAAAAAGCTTGTCGAGTCGATTTTTTTCGGTGCCGGCAAGGATTTCAAGCGCGTTGTCCTCATCGAGTATCCGAGAAAGGGCATATACGCGCTGGCTTTTGTGACGGGAGTAAGCACGGGCGAGGTGCAGGACAAGACCGAAAAACGGGTCATCAACCTGTTCCTTCCCACGACGCCGAATCCGACGTCGGGATTTTACCTGCTTGTTCCCGAAGAGGATGTCATCCCCTTGGAGATGACAGTGGAAGATGCGTTCAAACTGTTAATGTCCGGCGGCATTTTAAGTCCAGAGGGCAAATAGTGGCCGTTATAGCGTCCCAATGTCCCGTCGGTGAGTAAATCCCGTTAACCAGGAGGTAGGCATGACCCCCTAAAGGTAGATACCATTTTACGTCCGAATCCGTGACCGAAGGCCATCCCCGACAAGGTAGCCGATCAAATTTCGGATTCCATTCTCGATGCGCTGCTGGAGCAGGATCCCGAATCCCGCGTGGCTTGCGAAACACTCGTGACCACAGGTCTGGCTTTCATCGCTGGCGAAATCACCACCAAGGGCTATGTGGATTTCCCCAGTGTCGTGCGCAACACCATCAAGGAAATTGGTTATTGCCACTCCGACATGGGTTTTGACTGGGAAACGTGTGCCGTCATCTCCTCTGTGGACAAGCAGAGCGTGGACATCGCCCAGGGCGTGAACAGGGAAGACCCCGAGAAGCAGGGCGCCGGCGACCAGGGCATGATGTTCGGTTACGCCTGCGACGAGACCGACACTCTGATGCCCGCTCCCATCTATTGGGCCCACAAGCTGTCCCGCCGTCTCACCTTCGTGCGCAAGGAAGGTATCCTCGACTTCCTGCGCCCCGACGGAAAGACCGAGGTTTCCTTCGAATATGTCGACGGCAAGCCCAAACGCATCGACACCGTGGTCATCGCCACCCAGCACACCGAGAACGTCTCCTACCAGGATCTGTGCGACGCCGTGAGAAATGAAGTCATCTACAAGACCCTGCCCGAGGAATATGTTGACGACAATATGCGCATCTTCATCAACACCACGGGCCGTTTCGTGGTGGGTGGCCCCATGGGCGACTGCGGCCTCACCGGCCGCAAGATCATCCAGGACACCTACGGCGGCATGGGCAACCATGGCGGCGGCGCCTTTTCCGGCAAGGACCCCTCCAAGGTGGACCGCTCCGGCGCCTACATGGCCCGGTACATCGCCAAGAACGTGGTGGCGGCCGGCCTGGCTCCCCGCTGTGAAGTCCAGATCGCCTACGTCATCGGCGTTGCCGAGCCCGTGTCCGTGCTGGTCACCTCCCTGGGCACCAGCGAAATGCCTGACGAGATCCTGACCAAGGCGGTGAACGAGGTCTTTGACATGCGCCCCTACCACATTATCAAGCGCCTGGACCTCAAGCGCCCCATCTATAGGAATTCCGCCTGCTACGGTCACTTCGGCCGCAACCCGCGTGGAATTCACCTGGGAGCAGACCGACGCCATCGCCGATCTCAAGACGGCGGCCAAGGTCTAGTGTGATGTCCGCTGAATTCATCCACCATGGATTTAGCGGCGGATCGCTTCGCTGAAAACGCTGTTTTCAGCATGTTTACGCCGCTGAAAGCGGCGGTCGGTCGAGAGAGTTTTGCAAGGGAGGAACCTTTTGAGTAAAGGTTTCTCCCTTTATGTGTGCCAGGCATGGCGCGGATCTAGGAGGTGGAAGTCCTCTCCAGGCCCTGATGGTGGGAACTGGTAGCCGAAGGCAACT
This sequence comes from Desulfovibrionaceae bacterium, assembly GCA_963674665.2. GTDB lineage: Bacteria > Desulfobacterota > Desulfovibrionia > Desulfovibrionales > Desulfovibrionaceae. The sequence goes on from CAXXPL010000010.1 coordinate 70,813, forward strand.
GCGTCGTCGCGAGGCGGGGTGGGGAGGAAGCTGGAGGCAAAAGTCGGACTCGACGAACAGAAATCGGATATAAGGCCGGTACAACTGGGTAATTCGGCATTGGACGAAGACGCCCCATAACCATTCGGAAGTTGTACAGGTAAATCCGGCGAGGCCCGACGGAAAGAGTCGCGTCTTACCCTGGGAGATCTCATTGCCTGTCGGGACGATCCCGACTACCTGGACGGCGATGTCCGGGGATGGGCCATGAGAAGTCAGCAGAGGCCATAGTAGTCCGTTTCCTTGGCGGGCAAAGGGCCGAATCTTTTGACCAAGGAGTAGTCGCTGACGACTCGACGAGCGTGGGACGCCAGGAAAGGTGGGAGGTCACGCCTCGACACACCCGGTAAAGGCGGAACCGGAACTGGGCACATCGAGGTACGCGAGCGCTCGCGGCGTTGGAAGGAGGACAAGCCTTGACGCAGTATCTCATGGAGTTGGTTTGCCAACAGGCAAATCTCAATCAGGCCTTTAAACGGGTGAGAGCCAACAAGGGCGCGCCAGGAATCGACGGTATGACCGTTGATGATCTGTACGAATGGCTTTCAACCAACAAAGACGAGTTGATTGCGAGTCTGCTTGAAGGTACCTACCGACCGCTTCCAGTTAAGGGAGTGCGAATCCCGAAACCGGGAGGTGGAGTGCGACAGCTGGGCATTCCAACGGTGCGGGATCGTTTGGTGCAACAGGCCTTCTTGCAGGTGCTCACACCCATTCTCGATCCGTTGTTCTCGGAATCGAGTTTTGGGTTCCGTCCAAGTCGGGGCGCTCATGACGCTCTTGTTCAGGCACAACGATTCGTTGAGGACGGCCGTACCATAGTGGTGGACATGGATTTGGAGAAGTTCTTCGACCGTGTAAACCACGATATTTTGATGGCACGGCTGGCCCGTCACGTCAAAGACAAACGTGTCCTGTGGATCACCCGAGCCTTTTTAAACTCGGGCATGATGCAAGACGGAGTGTGCGTAGCGCGTGAGGAAGGGACTCCGCAAGGTGGTCCTCTGTCCCCGTTGCTTGCTAATCTGCTTCTTGATGACCTGGACAAGGAACTCGAACGTCGCGGTCACTGTTTCTGTCGGTATGCTGATGACTGCAACATTTATGTGCAGAGCATCAAGGCCGGTGAAAGAGTGATGGAATCGGTTACGCGTTTTCTGGAGAAACGACTTAAGCTAAAGGTCAATCAAGAGAAAAGTGCCGTGGATCATGTGAGTAACCGTAAGTTTCTGGGGTACCGTCTTCTGGGAAGTGGATGACTGGTCCTAGCACCCCAGAGTCTGGTCAGGTTCAAGAATCAAATACGTTGGATATTGAAACGTAACAGGCCGATGTCTTTCGAAGAAAGAATACGTCGTCTCAACTCGTACTGTATCGGATGGCTGGGGTATTTCCAGCTTGCGAAGTGCAAAAGCTTCCTCCAGGAGATGGAAGGGTGGATACGACGGAAACTACGTTGCGCACGCCTGAAGCAATGCAAGCGGGTTAAGACTTTGGCTGAATTCTTCATAAGTCTCGGTGTGAAAGAGTTCGGCGCATGGATGCAGGCTCTGTCGGGAAAAGGGTGGTGGAGAATGTCCAGAACCCAGACAGCGCATCAGGCAATGAACAATGAATGGTTCAGAAATCAAGGACTCGTCAGCCTGATAGGAAGATACCAAGTGTTACAAGTCAAAAGAAACCGCCGTGGTACCGAGCAGGTATGCCCGGTGGTGTGAGAGGGGGAAACCGCGAGGAATCCCCCTACTCGATTTATAGCCATTTATTTCCGGTGAAAATCCATGGACGTCTTTGTTATTCCAATTCCATATCAAACAAGCCATTATGTTTGATATGGAATTGGAATACGCGCCAGGACGGCGCGCTAGAAATGCATAGTATTTCGCCGAGAAAGACGAAACCACGCTTTCGTCTTTCTCGGTCAATCAAAACCGCATGGAAGTGGTTTTGATTGAAAATTGGAATTAGATAATTTTCAGGGGAAGTATATTTTAAGAAAGCTTTCCCCCCGGGATAAAAAGCCCGGACCAATGTAAAATAATTTCACATTTCCCCTAAAGGGATAGCCGGTGTCCGCCGATACAAGTTTTGAGGCCTCACTGTCGCGGGCTCGAGAGGTGCGTCATGCAGATCAACGGATACTCGGCATATTTCAATTTCGGGGACTACGGGACAGGCTCGTCCTTTTCCACGTCCCTCGGCTCGTCCGGCCAGGACAGCGCCCACCAGGTTTCCGTCAGGAACAGGGACACCTCCGGCATCAACGACACCTTTGCCCAGGACATAGTCTCCAGGATACAGGCCACCTCCACCCAAAGCACTGACAGTGAAACCACCGACGTCGAAACCGCTGGCGATTCCTCGGCCAATACCACTGAGTTGCAGGAGTCGCTCTCCCGCGCCATGGACTACATGCGGGAGAACTTCGGAGATGCGGCCGCCCAGGCTGCCATGGGGCTGGTCTACAAGGCCGTGGGCAACGGCGAGGTCACCGAGGAGAACCTGGGCAACGGCCTTCTGCAGGCCATCAAGTTCGTGGACAAGAATTTTGGATTCGCGGCAGGGGACCAGGTCATCTCCTTTTTCAACAGCGATCTGAACAAATCCATCAACGAGTATTTCGACAACGGGATGATGGAAGTGTTCTACGCCTCATCTCCCGGCTCCACGTCGGCCCAAGGGCAGGTCATGGATCAGACCCTGAGTTCCCTGGCCGGAGAGTTCGGAGAAGAGGCGGCCAACACTCTCATGGAGCTTTTCACCAAGGCCCTTGAGCAGGGTTCCGGCCCTTACGACTCCCTGCGCAACGCGGTTGACGGCACAGCCGCCCATCTGGCCGGGCAGTACGGCGGCGACGCGTCCCAGTATGCAACCATGCTTAGCGGCACGATGTCGTCCCTTCTCCAGGGGGGGGAGTCTCCGGGCACCACCGCATACTCCCAGATTGGTACCCAGCTCGACCTGCAGGTCTGAGCCGGGGCAATCCGGGCCGAATCCTGTCATTCCATTTCGGATATCAGCCAAGGGGGGACGGGGAGGAGCTTTTCACTGGAAAGTTTCTCCCCGTTTGACGTTCTGTTTTCCGTCAGGAAGAGAAGGGTCAGATCTTGTCGCGCATCTGTTTGATAAAGGTGTACAGGTTTGCGGTTGGAAGGTTGCGGCCGTTGACCGTAAAGGAGAACAGCAGCGCCACCTTGTTGCCCTTGGGCGTCTCCACGGCGTCCACCACCAGCTCATACCTTGAAGGGCGAATGACGTCCTCCTGCTCCAGCACCAACACCCATCCGTCCCCGGCCCGGCTCCATGACTCGATGAAGCCGTGAGGCGCCGGAAAGGCCTTCCTGTGCATGGCACTGAAATCAAGCAGGCAAAAGCTGCCCTCGCCCTTTCCGGCGATGCCGAGATAGTCCCCTGTCTGGGAACGGATCACCAGGGGCGTTTTCAGGAGCGATTCCGGCGGAAGATCGTCCTTGGCCGGTTTGGCGGCATCGGTTCCACTTTGGACCAGGTATTCGCTACGCCCTCCGTTGACGTTGCGCACGGTGATGCGGCGCGACGTGGGGGTGTCGGTTCGGGGCGCTTCCCGGGTCGGGAGCCATGTGAGGGCGCGCTTGATCTCCAGCACTCCTTTGGAAAAAGCGTCCTCCCGCGCCAGATGCAGGCTCAGAAAATCTCCCAGCATCTCCTGCAGGGTGTCGAGTTTGCGGTTGGCCTCCTGCTGCGTGCTGGTGAAGCTCTCGAAGGCCAGGACCACCCGCTCCAGCATGACTACGGTGGATTCGGCCTTGTCGGCGACAGTGGCGGGAGGCTGCGTTTTTCCACGTACCGGCTTGTACTCGGGAAAATGCTCCCCAAGGTGGCTGCGCGTTTCCTCCACGGAGAGATCCCGCTTGAAGCATCGTCGGATATGCTCGCAGATCTCCAGGGCCTGGGGCCTGAAGCGTATGGGCTTGCCCATGCTGAAGGGGGGGAAGAATTCGGGAAATTTGCGGCGATAACTCTTGATGGTGGTTTCGGAGACGCCGACATGCCGGGCCAGATCCCTGTGCGTTACGCTATCGTCACCCATCGTATTCTCCAAACAACCTGTTTTGATTAACTTATCAACAGTCGGTAAACGTCCTTCCCAGGTTTGTCAAGCCACGCTTCGTATGAACCTTGCAGAAGTCCTCTAAATGGAATACAGGAATGCATCTGTCTTCTGATCAGACTACCTGCGTCATTCCTGAAATATCCGAGAACCACCTCTATATTGATGAGGTATTCCAGCGGAATACTTTCAGACAGCCGCAGCCCATACATCGGGCCATTTTGGGGGCACCCCGATGTTACCCTGACAACACGCCTTCGGAGGTTCTAATGCGCAACATATATAGTGTTCCGCTGCTGTTGCTCGCCCTTGTCGCCCTTTGGGGAACTCTTCCCGCGCACTCCGCCACCACAACCGTCAAGCTGGGCATTGTTACAACGCCTGGATCCGCGCAATACCTGTGCGCGGAAAAGTTCGCCGAATTCGTGGGCCAGCGCAGCGGCGGTGAATACGAGATCAAGGTGTTCCATTCCGGAAGTCTGGGTACGGAAACAGAGATTCTGCAACAAATTCAGATGAACGCCCTGCAAATGGGCATAATCACCCTGGGCCCCTTTGACGTGTTCGTGCCCGAGGTCAAGGTTGTGGCCTTTCCCTTCCTGTTCAAGGACTATGATCAGGTGGACGCCATACTCGACGGCGAGTTAGGGCAGCGCATTCTGGACAGCCTGGCCATCGCGGGGTTCAAGGGTCTGGCTTTTTCCGAGAACGGATTCCGCAACCTCACCAACAGCAGGCATCCGGTAACCACTGTGGAAGATGTCAACGGCTTGAAAATCAGGGTAATGGAGTCCGAACTGCACAAGGAGCTCTGGCGCACCCTGGGGGCCAACCCCACTCCCATGGGCTGGCCCATATACACGGAGCTTCAGCAGGGTACCATCGACGGGCAGGAAAACCCTCTTTCCGTCATCGTGGTCTACAAGCTCTACGAGGTGCAGAAGCATCTCACCCTTACGGGGCACGTGTACTCGGCGCATATCAATGTTTCCAACCTGGATTGGTTCGGCAAGCTCGGCAAGGACACCCAGGAGATGTTCATCAAGGCTGCCCGCGACGCGGCGGCGTATCAGCGTGCCTGGAACCGCGAGAACGAGGCCAGGTTTCTGGAGACCTTGAAAAAAGAGGGCATGCAGGTTGTGGAGAGGCCGGACCAGGCTGCATTCAGGAAGCGTGCCGAACAGCTGCGCGAATCGTCCATGTTCAAGGACCCCAAGGTTGCGAAACTGCTCGATGCCTTCATCGAGACGACAAAATAGCGCGACGTCATGAAGACAGCTGACGCGCCTGAAAGGGTCTGGTTGCAGGAAATGACCAAATTGTAATGTTACGCCCCTCGACTGGTCGCGCACCTGTCTTGTATACATTTTGCCCAGTGCCGGAAATTTCCTACATGTTTCGGCCCCATTGTTTTTTTTGACAAAAATCAATTTAGGACGACTTTTTTCTAGAAAAAACCTAGACAAAAAAGATTCGATAGTCTAGTATGATACACGTACTCCGCTCCTTTTTGTTAATGAATCAGTGACATTAGAGCTCTGATGGGCTACCTGGATTTACGTATGAAAAATAGCCAGCCCGGCTGGAAAGTCAAAGATCTGCTGAGTTCCCCCACCCGCCGTTTGATTTCGGGTGGCGCCCTTTGTCTCATCATCGTATTGCTCTGCTTGACGCTGATTCCCATGAATCAACAGGATCAAGGCCCGGAGCGAGGCACGCAAGTCTCCAGCCACTATCGGCCGGCGGAAAAAACTTCTGCGCAATCCCCTGACAATCGCATGGTATCCGACGACACCCCTCCGAAAGGGTTCGTCTCCGCAACCTTGATCGGCGGACCCAGCCAGGCCGGCAGATTGATGCCCGGATGGGATCTTCGACCGTTCTTCGATTCCAAGCTGGAACTGTTGGCCGATCAGGCCGATTCAGACCATTTCGCGTTTGAAGACGCCCATGCGTCTACCGAAAGGGTGAAGGAAAAGAACCAGCGGCTGGCCAGGTTGAAAAAGCGTCTGGCCGCCGTGCGCAAGAGCATGGGCGGCAGAAGGAGCTTGCCGGAAGTAGAGGCTCTTGCCCAGGACAGCCCCGCCAAGGAGCCGGTACCCGAAGGCACCGTGACCAAGGCCGTGATCAACCCGGGCGACACCATCACCGTGATGTTGAAGGATTACCTGGACGCCGCGGCGGTCAAGCGCTTCGAGACCGCTTGCGAGGGTGTTTTCCCCCTGCGCCAACTGCGTGCCGGCCACTCCTACGCCATCACTGTCTGGCAGGGGCAGCTCAAGCGCTTCGAGTACGACATCACTAAAGAGCGTAAGCTGCTCGTCGATTGCGTTGACAACGACTTCACTGCCCGAGAAAAAGAACTCGAATTCAAGATGTACACCGAACGTCTTTCCGGCTCCATCAGCCTGAGCCTGTTCGGCGCTGTGGAGCGCCTCAACGAGGGTGGCGAGCTGGCCATGAAGCTGGCCGACATCTTTGGCTGGGAAATCGATTTCATCCGTGACATCCGCGTGGGAGACTCTTTCAAGGTCCTGGTGGAAAAGCGCATGCGAAACGGCAAGCGCCTGGGCTACGGCAGTATCCTGGCCGCGGAGTTCGTGAACCAGGGCGTACCCTACAGGGCATTTCTGTTCCACGACGAGGAAGGCAACCCGGGGTATTACGACGAAAACGGCGGCAGCATGCGCAAGGCGTTTCTCAAGGCCCCCATGGATTTCACGCGCATCTCCTCGGACTTCTCCTGGCGTCGTCTGCATCCCATTTTAGGCAGGTACCGCCCCCATCCGGGTATCGACTATGCCGCGCCCACCGGCACCCCCATCAAGGCCGTTGGCAGCGGCACCGTCACTTTCAAGGGCTGGATGCGCGGCGGCGGCAACAGCATCAAGCTGCGCCACGCCAACCAGTACGAGACGATGTATATGCACATGAGCCGCTTCGCCTCTGGCATCAAGAAGGGAGCAAAAGTACAGCAGGGCGAGGTCATCGGCTATGTTGGCAGCACCGGTCTGGCCACCGGCCCGCACCTGGATTTCCGCATAAAGAGGAACGGTCAGTACCTCAACCCCCACAAGATGGAAAACCCCCGGGCCAAGGCGCTCACCGCCGGGTTGATGCCCGAATACCAGACCCGGGTGCGTAAGCTTGAAGCGTTGCTCGAGGACGAGAACTTCCAGCCCGTTCTCGACTTCGCCCTGGACAGCGCCCCCACCGGGCCATCCCTGTCCATGGCCGAGTAATAGTTTTTCCAGACTTCCGTAACGTGATTCATATCGAGCTGAAGTGAAAGCTCTTGCGCTGCCGCCCCGAGCACTTTAGAGTGTCTTTTAGTCAGGGTGATGATGACGAACACCTATAGCCAAGAGAGCGCGCCATGAAACTGCGGATCGAGATCGCCGGTCAACTGGAGCGGATTATCGTCACCAGCCTTCCCAAACGCTTCATTGCCAAAATCTTCAGGCATTGTCTGGGCAAGAACAACACCCCTTACTTTGCCAACAACTGCTTCAAGGGTGTGCTCTACTTCGACTATGAATTCGCCATCAAGTTCGCGGAGAGCGTGGGCTACAGTTGGACCAACTGGCAGAATGTCCCCCCCCTGTACCAGACCTCGGGATATGTCTACGAACAATACCTGGACATCATGGTCAAGGCGGAGGGCAGCACCGAGATCTCCCTGACCATCTCCGACCTGGAGAGCGAAACCCGGGTGCTCGAGTTGGATAAGGCACTTGCGGCCCTGGGAGAGGATGACCTGTGCATCGTCCTGGGCGCCGTGGACAAGGGCTCGGAGTCCTGGGAGCTGGACATCGAAGGTCTCTTCGATTCCACCAAGCTGTTGGTCTCACTGGACAGCATGGAAAATTTCCGCATGCAGGACAGCGTCATCACCGCCATAAGCTACGACGGCCGCCCCATGAGCCGCATCGAAGGCAAGCATACCGGCAAGAATATGATCCCGCCGGTGATGTTCGCGCCGGATGGCCGGGAGCTCGACCTCCAGGACTTCCAGACCCTGGATATCGACATCTAGCGGCGTAATCTCTTTGCTCATCCCGCAAATGGAACGTGTTTTCCCAGGGGGACTCTTTTTGAGAAAGGGTCCCCCCTTTCGATTTTGGGAAAGGGACCGCATGGCAGGGGGGCGAGAGTGTCCCATGGATGCTTTCGCTTCGACTCAGAATGTCCAGGTACTGAAGCCCATCTCGCTCATGCGGATGGCTTCCACCCCCTTCTCGAGTTTCCAGCTGTCCGGAAACGTCTCGTGATCGAGGTTCCTCGCCTTCACGCAGGGCAGGCATACGTTCACCGGTACCTTGGCGGCCATTATCACCCCAAGATACTGCATGAGCGTGTCACCGGTTGCTGCCCTGATGTTCTCGGCCAGGGTCATGTTGGCCAGGTACACGGCGTCGTCCACCAGGAAGATACTGACCTCGTGCCCCTCTTCCACGGCCCTTGAGGCGAACATCATTGCCCGTGTGGCGCGAACCGGATTTTCCGGCCCCGATGTGATGACGAACTGATATTTGCCCATGCTGGTCTCCCGGCTCCCGGCCCGAAGGACGATCACCGCGCCGGATATCCCTAGGCCGTCAAGGAGCTTTGCGGTTTGATTTTCCATGAGTTGTGCGCGGTATCATCGCCCCTCTACCTTGAGAGGGGGGAGACGTCATTGATGCGTATCAAGAAGGAAGTACGCCAAAGGGGGTCGTCCGCCAGACCGTCGGCTGACGAGAGCGCTGTCAGGAGAGAGACTACATGAAGATGATTGGAGCCGCTTCCTCCAGGGTGGTTTCGCCCTTGGCGACCTTCGAGATGGCGTCCATCTTCATGGTGCGGAAGGTCTTGGCCTGGACCGCGGCCTTTGCGATATCCTTGGAGGAGGCGCGTTGGATGATCAGTTCCTGCACGACCTCGTCGATGAGCAGTACCTCATAGATGCCGGTACGCCCCTTGTAGCCTGTGTTGTTACACGAGGGGCATCCTCGCCCCTTCATGAAGTTTATTTTGCTCTTGGGGCTGAGTTTGAGCTGCTCCACCATTTTGGGGGGTGGATTGTAGGGTTCGCTGCAGTTCTTGCACACGCGCCGGACAAGGCGTTGGCCCACCGCGACCAGCAGAGTCGAGGCCACGAGGAAAGGCTCCACGCCCATGTCTATGAAGCGGGTCACCGCGCCGGGTGCGTCGTTGGTGTGCACGGTGGACAGCAGCCTGTGGCCGGTCATGGCGGATTCCACGGCGATGTGCGCGGTTTCGCCGTCACGAATCTCACCGACCATCAGCACGTCGGGGTCCTGGCGGAGAATGGCCCGCAGGCCGCTGGCAAAGGTCATGCCGGCCTTGCGGTTGAGTTGCACCTGGCGGATGCTGTCGATACGTGATTCGACAGGGTCTTCCAGGGTGATGATGTTGATGTTTGGCCTGTCGATTTCGCGCAGCAGCGCGTAAAGCAGAGTCGTTTTACCGCTACCAGTGGGGCCCGTGGCCAGGATCATGCCGTAGGACTTGTTGATGGCGGCCTGAACCTTTTCCTGCTCCTCATCGATGAGCCCCAGATCGGCCAGTGTCAGGGTGCCGCTCTTCTTCATCAACAGACGAAGGACCATGTTCTCGCCGTAGATGGTGGGCAGGGTGGAGGCGCGGACGTTGACCTCCTTGGTCTGCACATGGAAGGAGAAACGCCCATCCTGGGGCACGCGTGTAACGGAGATGTCCATGTTGGCGATGAGCTTGAGCCGGGAGATTACGGACATGAAGACGCTCTTCGGGGGGCCGGGCATCTCGTGCAGTTGCCCGTCCACGCGCAGCCGCAGTTGTACGCTGTCGCGCCTGGGGCTGATGTGAATGTCGCTGGCTCCCGAGTTCACGGCCTGCACCAGGATCTGGTTCACCAGTTTGACCACCGGGGCATCTTCCAGGGAGGCGATGGAAATGTCCGGGGCGTCGGTATCGAGGTCCGCTTCGGATTCGACGCTCAGTTCCTCGAGGGTGCCGAGCATCTCACCCATGTCGGCCTTGGAACCGTAGAAGGAGAAAATCAGATCGTTGAGTTCGTCCTTGGGGCAGTATACAGGCTCGAGGTCGAACTTGGTGAGCTTCTCCACCGCGTCCAGAAGACTGAGGTTCAGCGGGTCCGCGGTGGCCACCCAGAGCATCTTGTCACGCCTCTTGAGTGGCACGAGATGCCTGTCCTTGAAGATGTCTTCGGGCAGCTCGTGCTTGAGCTCCATATTCAGGGGATACTTTTCAGGCGTGTAGCGGTCGATTTTAAGCTGAGCGCTGACATAGTCCATCAGCTCCTTTTCACCCAGCTTGCCCTGACGACGTAAATATTCAGCCAGCTTTACGCCGGATTTACGTTGTACCGCCTTGAATTGTTCGAATTCACCCTTTTTCATGGAAGGGGGTTGTAGGTTTTGCTCTGCTGCCATGGTGATTTTTATCTTGCGCTTTCTCTATGGTTTACACTATACGAAGCATTGGGGATACCTGAAATTTGCCATCTTTTGCTTGACGCTCGACAGGAACTTACGTTTGGTTGTACCTTTAAACGAAGGACTGTTCAATACCATTGCTTCCCAAGGTTCGTAAAATGTCCGGGCGGAGTTTACGAGAAGGCAGTTGCATTCACAAGTACTGAAACTGGGGTGTCCTTAACGGCCCTTCCGGTCCAGGGAAACCACTATCACCTGATTCGCTATGGAAAAACCGCATATCTACATCGACACTTTTTTTGCCAGGCAGCCCATATTCAGCGCCAGAAAGACCGTCTGGGGGTATGAACTCCTGTATCGTGGCAGCGCCGACGACACCTACGCCTCCTTTGACGATAACGACATTGCCACGCTCACGGTCATTTCCAACGCCATCATGAATCTCCCCAAGGGGAAGGAGACCGGCAGGAAGGTGCTGATCCACTTTACAAAGGGATCCATCGAACGGGAAATCCCCCTGGCCCTTCCCAGCGAGAGCACCGTGGTGGAAGTGGACGAGAGCTTCGGGCAGGATGCGGAGATGCTCAGTGCACTGAAAAAGCTCAAGGAACAAAGCTACGACATCGCAGTGAACAACTTCACGGCCAATCCCAATTGCCTGGAACTCTACAAGATCGCGGACATCGCTTTTGTGGATATTTTGGGGAAGAATACGGAGAGCATCCGCGCCCTGGCGGAAAAGGCCAGGTCCATGCCCTTCATGCTCGCGGCCAAGCGGGTGGAGGAACTGCAACAGTTTCAGATGGTCAATGAGCTCGGTTTTTCCCTGTACCAGGGGTTCTTCTTTGAAAAACCACAAATCGTGCCGGGCCGCAAGCTATCTTCCAGCCAGATGTCCAGGCTGATGCTCTTCAAGGTGTTGGAAAAGGAAAATCCCGACTTCGAAGAGCTGGCCCAGGTCATCGAGACCGACGTGTCCATCAGCTATCGCCTACTGTCCTTCATCAACTCCGCGGCGTTCAGTTTCACCCGCAAGGTGGAGTCCATCAAGCAGGCCCTAGTGTTGCTAGGATGGAAACAGATACGTAGCTGGCTCTGGCTGGTCATACTCACGGATATTTCACCCGAGGACAAGACCTCGGAATTGCCATACCTCTCCACCATCCGGGCCAAGTTCCTGGAGCGTTGCGTGTTCAACGCGGAGATTGCCAACGTCAACTCCGATTCCCTGTACCTCCTGGGTCTGTTCTCCCTGCTCGAGGCCATGCTTGATCAACCCATGGAGATCATTGCCGAGAACCTTCCGCTGGATGACAAGATCAAGGCCGCCCTCTGTCATCAGACCAATGAATACAGCTCCTGGCTGGATCTTGCGCGTACCTTTGAAAGCGGCGACTGGGAAAAGCTGGACGGCATCATCGAGGCCATGGGCCTGGATCCCATGATCCTTGCCAATTCGTACAGTGAAGCCCTGGTCTGGGCCAAGTCGTTCCACGAGCAAACAGAGGAATAACACCAGGGGCTAAACCGCCCTCTACCGCGTGGGGGAGCGATGCGACAAGGCTGCGTCTCCAAGATCAACGCTTCCGACAGCCCTGGATTCGCCAATATCGTCTTTCTGCTGACATTGGTCTCCGGGGCCGCGCTGTGCATTGTCGCTGCCGTGTTCTATATCTACCTGGACCAGTTGATTTCCCTCTCGGCCCTGGAGCTCGAACACACCCCCTGGCACTTCTGGGCCGGCAGGATAAGCCTGCTGGCGGACCACACCGTGGTCTTCGCCTTCATCGCCCTGGGACTCGTCACATATGCGGTTGCGCGCATGAGCAACCTGGAGCGTGACCACAGCTCCGACTGGGTGGGCACCCTGGCTTGTGTCTGCCTTTCGGCCTGCGTGGCCATAGCGTGTGTGGAGACCATCAAGATCATCTTTGGGCGTTGCCGCCCCCAGCTGCTTTTCAGTGACAAGCTGTACGGCTTCACCTGGTGGAGCGAGGAGTACGTTCGCAATTCGTTTCCCTCCGGGCACACCACCCGCGCCTTTTCGCTGGCCATGGCCCTGTCCCTGTCCGTGCGCTGGCTCACCGTGCCAGCCTTGCTCATCGCCGTCCTTGTGGGGGTGAGCCGCGTGCTCGCCCTGAAGCACTACGCCTCGGACGTGCTGGCCGGGGCATGGCTCGGTTCCATAGTTGCGTGTTGGGTCTGGTTCTTCTGGAACCACAAGAAATAATCGAGTTTTCCTCCCTCGCTACAACTTCCCGGAGCGGGATCACCTTCGCAGGTGGTTCCGACTATTGGACTGTGCGACTCAGTGCAGGGGAGACTGCCTGTCATGGTTGACACCCAGAAGGAAGTCCTCGATCTCCCGGCCGGTGACACGGCCGAAGAACCGGGCCTCCTCGCGTCCACTGCGCAGAAAGAGATAGGTGGGAAAGCTCGCGATGTTGTATTTGACGCGCTCGGGGTCACAGTATCCGCATGGAAGCACGAACACCGGCAGGGATCCGTACCTGTCCCGAAGGTATCGCAACGCGCTGAGTTGAGGAGACAGGGGGCCATTGCGCCCCACAAAGACGACAAGGGAAAGACGGGATTCTGTTCGTTGAAAGCTTTCGAAATCCCTGTATGTGGATAGATGCTGATTGTTGATTTCGAACAAGACGCGCCTCCATGCACCATTCGGCAACGTAGACGGTACCACCTCCGCGTCGCACGTCCTCAACAGTATGCCATGTAAAATTCCTTTAGACTATATTACCATTATGTAGACTGGTAAAGAAAAAAGTTACAACAGATTTGTCTGCTGGGGCAAGATATGTACATCAACAATTCTGGGATATTGTGGCAAGAAGCTCGGAGAGGGGAATACGTCTTCCTATCGTCGCCTCGTGTACCGTCCTAGTCGCTACGCTCCAGCTTCTGTACGAGTTTACGCGCGGCCGTGTAGTCGGGATCGACCTCCAGGGCCTGACGAAACATCTTCAGCGCCTCTTTGCGGTTGGGGATATTCATGTAGGCCAGCCCGATATTGTACGGCACGGCCGGAGACTGCCTCAAGATGGTATCGTCGGTGTCGATGCCCTTCACAAAGGACTGGACCGCTTTGCGAAACTGTTTGCCCACCATATAGGCCACGCCGATGTTGTAGAACAGGCCGCCGTCGTCCGGGGCCACTTTACGGGCCTTTTCGTAGTTGTCGATGGCCTCTTCCCACTTGCCCTGCTGCCTGAGCACTATACCTCGCTCGTTGAACATCCAGAGGTCCGCCTTGCTGAGTTCCTTGCCACGCTGCTCTATGGCCTCGTTCATATACTGCAGGGCCATGTCCTTGTCCTTTTCCGCAACCTTTTTGGCGATGCGCATGAGCGAGTCGCTGACCATCTCGCCGGCCACGCGCTTCACCACCTTCTTGGCCTCCTGGAAGTGTTCGTTGGCAGCCTCCAGGTCGTCGAGCTCGAGATAGGTCTCGCCGATCTCGATCTTGCGCTCGAAGTTGAGCGGGGAGAGTTTTTCGAGTTTGTTGAGGAACTCGAGCCTGCCCTCCATGTCACCGGTCTTTTCGCAGAGCTCGGCCAGGCGGATCAGCGGCTTCACGAACATGCGCTCGCTTTTGGCGGCGTTGTTGTAGTGTTCCCAGGCATCGTCGAAGTTGCCTCGTCTCGTGGCCACGTCACCCAGAAGGATATGCCCGGACAGGCTGGAAGGCTTGATTTCGAAAATTCTCTCCGCAATACGCTCGGAGGTCTCCAGATCACCCTGCGCCAGCGCCTCGTTGGCCCTGTCGAAGAGCACGCTGAGCTCGTTGTTGGGCTTGATGGTAAAGGCGAGCTTTTCGATAATGGCGTTGGCGGAGATGGGTTTCACAATGACATTGTTCGCGCCTACTTCGTAGATCAGTATAATCTCCTCCCGGGAGATTTCCTCGCTGGAGACAATGGTGCGGACCTTTTCCGGATAGAACTGCTGTAGGACCTTCATGGGTTTGATATAGCTCTTTCCAGCCAGGCGGCGCTCCATGATGAACACGATCAGACCCTTGCACTTCTGGTAAATTTTGGACAGTTTGGCGAGTGCGGTGTCGTATTCGAAATCCTCAAGCATCACCTTGCGATAATCAACGCCCAGTTGTTCCAGTGCGAACCGCACCCCCTTGATGAACCCCGTATCGTCGCTGCAAACGATCATCCTGCCGTCGGCATTGAAGTGATCCACAACGATCTTGTCGTATATCTTGAGCTTCTGGTCAGCCTTGATTCGCTTGGAATAACTCACTGCTTCCCCCCCAGTTCATGCAGCCGCGGTATTCACAATCAGTTGGAACCGTCACCTTCACGATTACCACAAAGAATCAGCTTTTGCGCCCTAATGCGGTCCACCAGAGCCTGATCGATGGTTTCCAGCACCGAGGCGTCCCTTTGAGGAGCGAACACCTCCAACTCTGTCAGTCCACGGCTTCGGGCCTCATTGGCCACGCGCTCTACCTCCTGTTCTGTCAGCGGCCTGGAGTCGGAGAAGTCCAGACCATGGGAGTTTTCCGTCAGCACCATGCCCGGCGCCAATTCGTCAAGGGGCACCACGGATCGCAGATATCCCTCACGCTCCTGCAGCAGGGGCTCCATCATCCGCAGGATTTCATGATCATACCAGCCCTTGCGCCGCCGCA
The DNA here is from genome assembly GCA_963674665.2 of Desulfovibrionaceae bacterium. Classification (GTDB taxonomy): domain Bacteria; phylum Desulfobacterota; class Desulfovibrionia; order Desulfovibrionales; family Desulfovibrionaceae. Next base: position 86,045 of record CAXXPL010000010.1, read on the forward strand.
TCTCCTTGAGCGCATCCTTGCGGGAGCGTCCCTGCTTCTGTAGGGCGTCGAAATCGAAAGCCGCTTTGAGGATGCGCGAACCCATGGGGATATCCCTGCCGCTTGTTTCACGGTCCTCCGGAGGACCTGTTCCGTCAAAGTGCTTTTCCTGAAGGGAAATGATCCTGGCAATCTCCTCCATGCGGGGGATGTTGGCCAAGAGATCGCTGGCCAGCTTGGGGTGCAGGTCAAAGAGCGCCTCCTGCTCCTCGCTGAGGGGGGTGCCGTCCATATGCTTGAGCAGCAGCTTGTCCGGAAGGATGAGAAAGCCAATCTGCGAGAGCATGACCGCCAGCTCCAGCCGCCATGGGTCCTGCATGTCCATGGCGCGCCCGAGGTCCACCACCAGACGCTTCATCCTGATACAACGTTCATGCGCAGTGGGCGTGGAAAAGGCCAGGAGGTCGGTAAGTACCTTGATCACGCCCTTGAGGGTGCCGCGGATGAATTCCCGCTCCGCGGTGATCAACTTGTACTGGCGCACCCCCATGGAGATGGCCTCCTCCATGTCCTTTTCCGTGCAAGGCTTGGCCAGGAAGCGGAACACGTGCCCCTGGTTCACGGCGGACATGGCGGCGGCGATATCCGCGTATCCGGTCAGCATTATGCGTACAGTGTCAGGGAACCTGCTCTTGAGTTGGGCGAAGAACTCGATGCCGTCCATGCCGGGCATGCGCAGGTCCGAAACAACCACCGCGAAGGGGCCTCGGTCGGCTATGGCCGCGAGCCCGTCAAAGGGACCCACAGCGGTCTCAAGACTGAAGGACTTCCGAAAGGCGCGCTTGTAGGCGTCCAACACTTCGGAATCGTCGTCCACGAAAAGCACTCTGTATTTCTCTGCCATGTTTGTACACTACTGAAGTTCCGCTCCCACGCCAAGGGGTGAGCACCAAAAACCGGTTGATCGAAGGTTTGGCTTCAGGACGGATTCAGGAAGACGGTATGGTTGAGGAACAGGGAAGGGGAAAGAGAGAAAAGCCCGCGCACCATGAGGAGCGCGGGCTTAAAAACATATGGGAAAATATCTAGGCTTCGGCAGAGGCCTCGACCGGCAGTACGTGGATGCGGGTCTTGACCTTCTTGTTGCGGCGATACTTTTCGAACTTCACAACGCCGTCGATCAGGGCGAACAGGGTGTAATCCTTGCCCAGGCCGACGTTCTCGCCGGGATGAAACTTGGTGCCGAGCTGACGCACGAGGATGTTTCCGGCCAGGACAGCCTGTCCGCCGAAACGTTTCACTCCACGTCTTTGTCCAATGCTATCGCGGCCGTTTCTGGAACTACCGCCAGCTTTTTTATGTGCCATGTCGTCCTCCTGTCCAGGGCAAGGGCGCCGAAGCGGTTACGCCTGAATGGCCTTGACTTTGAGTTTAGTGAAATCCTGGCGATGACCCTGCTTCTTGTGCGAGTCATTGCGGCGCCACTTGTGGAATACGATGATCTTCTTGCCGCGGCCATGCTCAAGCACCTCGCAGGTGACGGAAGCGTTGGCAACGTAGGGATCCCCGACAGTGACGTCGTCACCGCCAAGCATCAGAACCTTGTCGATGGCCAGTTCGCTGCCAGCATCGGCTTCAAGCCGTTCCACAACGATCTCGGCGCCTTCTACAACGCGGAATTGTTTTCCGCCAGTCTCTATAATCGCGAACATCCCTTTACCTCCAGTGCAAAAGAGGAGTACTTATGCCGAAAAATTCGGGAGTCGTCAAGACCTGGGGTCGGCTTTTTTTTGCTCCAGGCAAAGCTCCGATTTATGGCCAGGATACTGCAAAAAAGTACAATGTGCGAGGAAAAAGACGCCTTGCACAGGCTCCTTCCGATGCCCTGGCGTATGCGAATCAGGACGTACTTGGAGATGGGCGGGGAGAAGCACTGGTATAGGGTTTCTCCCCGGAAAACAATGTCAAACACGCGCCAGTTCCCGGCCTTTTTTCACTTCCACCATAAGAGCCCGGGCCGCAGCCATGGGGTCGGGTGCCGAACACAGGGCCGAGACCACGGCAACGCCCTGTACTCCCGTGGCCATGACCCGGGCGGCGTTGTCGCTGTTCACGGAGCCTATGCCCACGATCTTGTGCCTGGAGAGCTCCCTTGCCTTGGCCAGGCCGTCCAGGCCGATGACCGGGGAAGGGTTCTTTTTGGTCTTGGTGGGGAAAACCGGCCCCACGCCCAGGTAGTCCACGTCCAGTTCCTGGGCCTCGCGCAAGTCGTCGCCGCTGTCTATGCTCAGGCCGATGATCTTGTCCGGCCCCATCAGACGCCGAACGTCCGCGTAGGGCATGTCGCTCTGCCCCACATGCACGCCGTCCGCGTCCACGGCCAGGGCGATGTCCACGCGGTCGTCCACCAGCAGCGGGACTCCCTTGGGGCGCAGCAAGGCCACGAGCCGCCGCGCCAGCTCCAGGTACTCGCGGGTATCGGCATCCTTTTCCCGAATCTGGACCATGCTCACACCCCCGTCAACGGCCTGGGACACGACATCCAGAAGATCGCGCCCCAAACAAAGGGGGCGGTTGGTCACGAGGTAGAGGCTCAGGTCGAAGTCCACCTAGGCCTCCAGCCTTTTGCTGATTTCCTCGGCTACTTTTTCACCGGAGAGCAGCATGCCGCCGAAGATCGGCCCCATGCGGTAGGAACCGAAGCTGGCGTTTGCCGCCATGCCGGTGACCCAGACCCCGGGGAAGATCTCCTTGGTGTTGTTCACGGTGTTGTTCTCCGCGATCTCGGCCCACATGGACTGCTCGCCCTCGATGCCCCCGGAAGGGGTGTTCAGGCGCACGTCGTTCTTGCGGATCAGGGTCTGCAGCAGCTCCACGGGGTGGCCCGTGGCCTCGATGACGTGCTTGCAGTGCAGCACCAGGGGATCTATATGCAACCCGGCCATCTCCACCGGGGAGGAGTTGATCACCAGGCCGGTGACGCGTTTGGCGCCTTCGACCTCGCGCAGGACCACGTCCTCCACGCTGGTGCAGTTGAAGACCTTGGTTCCGGCCAGACAGGCCTTGGATGCCAGGGTGGTGGTGGCGGTGACCGCGTCGGCGACCCAGTAGTCGCTGTCGTGCCGCTTCAGCGGCACGCCGATTTCCTCGAGCAGATGCTTGGCTGCGTCCTGCACCACGATGGCGTTGAAGGTCATGCCGCCCCCCCACATGCCGCCACCGATGGAGAGTTTGCGCTCGAACATGGCGACGTTGTAGCCCTTGGAGGCGAGCTTGTGGGCCGCGGTAAGACCTGAGGGGCCACCCCCGACGATGGCCACGTCGAGGTCCAGGCTGGATTTGAACTTGCTGAAATATTCGTCGACAATGGCCTCGGTGATGATACGTTCGTTCAATGCCATGAAATAGTCCTCATTTGACGTGTCTTGATACTTCGGAGCGTGGAAAGGGGCCGCGCGCTCCCGCGAAATCGCCAGCGCAGCCACGCGTCGTGCGTGGTGGAGTGAAGCTGCTGACCAACAAACGCCATATTCAAATTGTGCGTGAAAGCTGACCGAATATGGGGTACCAGGGGAGCTGGGACATATACCCGCTTTCACCGGTCAAGACAACGTCGGAGACCTGGGATAGCATCAAGTCGGATATGTGGATCGAATGCAAACACGGACAGTTTTCAGAAAAGGATCGGGAAATGAAGTACATGCTATTGCTCACCGTTGGCATTGTGCTGTGCGGAAGCAGTGTGGCTCAGGGCGCAGAACCTGAATCATCCATGGAGGCTATTGCTCCATGCCCGAACAGGCCGAACTGTGTCTCCAGCATTGCGGAAGATGCAGGACAAAAAGTAGAGGCTTTTCTCCTGCGTGGTGATGGGGCACGAGACCTGGCCTGCCTCAGGAAGTTGATACTGAGGATGCCCCGCTCGGCGATAGTGGAAGAGCGAGACGGCTATCTGCATGCCACGTTCAAGAGCAAGGTGTTCAAGTTCATTGACGACCTGGAGCTGCTGGTGGCGCGGGAGCAGGGTGTGATTCACGTACGCTCCGCCGCGCGGACCGGATACTATGATTTCAACGTCAATCGCGACAGGGTGGGAAGCCTTGCGCGTATCATTCAAAGAAGAGTGCGATGGATAGACATGTGGGCGATGTGGTCGAGGTGGATCTCGACAAACTCACCATTGGCGGAAGGGCCCTCGGCCGATTGAAAGTCCCGGATGGGGAGGCAGGCATGGTGGTGTTCGTGGAACGGGGACTTCCGGGGCAGCGCGTCCTGGCCCGTATCGAAAAAATCGCCAAACGGCATTTTGAGGCCGGCGTCCAGGAGGTACTGCGCCACGGAAAGTGGGATGTCGCGCCCCCTTGCCCTCACTTCGGTGAATGCGGCGGCTGCATGTGGCAGCACCTGGACTATGCCCAGCAGTTGCACTGGAAGCGGTCTTTCATCGTGGAGGCCCTGGAACGACTGGGCAAGGTCCAGGGGGTCACGGTGGGGGAGACGCTCCCTTCGCCCCGGCAGTATGCCTACCGTAACAAGATGGAGTTCGCCTTCTCCGGCCAGGGGAGTGATATGATACTGGGCCTGCGCCCCAGAAAGGGGAGTGAGGTGCTCGATACGCATGGCTGCATGCTCATGGCCCCTCCGGCCATGGCGATTGTGGCCACTGTGGGGGAGCTCTGCGCCCAAAGCGGCATCCCGGCCTGGGAGGGCGACCAGGCGCAGGGAGAGCTGGGCTGTTGGAGACATTTCGTGCTGCGCCATGCGGACAGCGAAGGCTGCGAGTTCGTGGGGCAGCTCATCACCGCGGACATCCCCCGCTGGAAACCGGATATCCTCGAAATCATGGAAAAATCTCTGGAGCGGCATCCCAATCTACGCGGCATCTCCCACTCGGTGCGGCGTTCACGGCTGCCGGTGGCCATGGGGGAGCGTTTGATCAGGACGCTGGGTGCGCACACCTGCGAACTCTCCCTGGGCGGGCTGGAGATGACCATCTCGGCCAACTCCTTTTTCCAGGTGAACACCTTGTCCGCCGATGCCCTGTACGGGCAGGTTCGGGAACTTGCCGCGCCCAAAGTCGGAGATTTGATCTGGGACGTGTACTGCGGCGTGGGCGGGTTCGGGCTCTCCCTGGCCCACACCCTCGAGGGGCGCTGCAAACTCAAGGGGTTCGACATCAGCCGCGAGGCCATAGGGGATGCCCGCGCCAATGCCAGGGCACTAGGTCTGGAGTCTTGCGAATTCCTGGCAGGAGAGGTGAAACGCCTCCTCCCCCAGGAGCGGGAAACCCCAAACCTGGTGGTGCTGGATCCCCCCCGCACCGGCTTGGCCAAAGAACTGGTGACACACCTGCTGAAGCGCGCCCCCCAACGTATTGTCTACGTGTCCTGCGACCCGGCAACCCTTGCCCGCGACGTGGGGCAGCTCCTGCAACGCTACTCCATCGCCCGGGCCCGCACAGTGGACATGTTCCCCCAGACCCCGCACGTGGAGAGCGTGGTGGCGCTGGAGGTAAAAAGGTAGAAGAAAGGACATTTTTCGGGGGAAAACTTTTTGAAAAAAGTTTTCCCCCGAACCCCCATTTCAAAATACCATGTTGGCCTCGAATGAGCTAAGAGTTGGTCACTACACTCAATTCTAGCCAAAGGAGACCAACATGGCTGAAAAAAAGTTAGCAGAAATGAAAGCGTTTGTGGATCATTATCCTCATCAGCCCATTTACATCGGTCTGGATGTGCATAAAAAATCGTATCATATTGCAATATTATGTGCTGATGGAGACTTGGCGACTGTCGTCGCTCCCGCTGACCCCAACCACGTACTTAAGCTCATTGACGATCTCGGAGCACCCATTGGTGCGGTGGCTTACGAGAGCGGGCCCACGGGATTCGCGCTCGCTCGTATTTTGCATTCAGCGGGGCATCGCACCATCGTCGCGGCGTCCTGCCGTATCCCTCGCCAACCCACACCCGGCGCCAAGACCGATAGTCTCGACTGCCGCAAGCTGGCCATCTACGCCGCAAAAGACCTGCTCAAGCCTATCGCTGTACCTAGCGAGGGACAGGAGGCCGAACGTACCCTGGTCCGTCGCCGCGACCAAATCGGTAAAGGACTGCGCGCATGCAAGCAACGCATCCGCTCGCTGTTGCTTGAGTTTGGCGTCGCCGAACCGACGGGCCTCAATAATTGGAGCAAGCGGGCCATCCGCGCGCTTGAGAAGGCTCCACTCCCTGACGAGGCGCGGCTCACCCTCGATAGCCTGCTCAATGAGCTGCGCTTTTGGATCGTCGAGCGCGATGCCGTGATGCAACTTATTAAAAAGGCGGGAGAGAAGGACATCCATAAGGATGTCGTGGCAAATTTGCAGACCGTGCCGGGCGTGGGGCCGCTGGTGGCGATGGCGTTCAGGCTGGAACTCTTTTCGCCCGAGCGTTTCCTCAACACGGAGCAGGTAGCAAGCTACCTGGGGCTGGCGCCCATGGCCTGGCAGAGCGGCGAGAGCAGTGGCTCGAATCGGCTGCGGCCGGTGGGCCAGAGGATGCTGCGCGCGTTGCTTGTTGAAGCCGCATGGGTGTTCAAACGCAAGGACCCGAGAGCACGAGCCCTGTATAACAAACTTATGGCCCGACACAACGTGAAGCAAAAGGCGATCGTAGCTGTGGCGCGAAAGCTTGCGGTGATGCTCTGGCGGCTTTGTCTTGAGAATCGCGCCTATGAAGCGAGGGTTGCGTAGGTGATGGCTTCGGGACCGAGACCGGCTCGCTCCGACGTGCTCTGGGGGGCCCATTCTCGCTCGCCGGCTGCCAGTTGGAGAACATAAGTAGCAACATATGAAGATGTTAAAGTAAGAACTGAGAGCAGGCGACACCAAATTTGGAACAAGCCGCGATAAAGTTTTTGTCGAACAAGCGACGTCTCCAAAATGGCGGGGTTCCAAAGTGTACCGAATCGGTACTTGGCGCAAACGGCGCGAATAGGAAAAGGTCATATATACTCTCAGCTTGACATCGGGCCACATAGGAAAACTTTTGGGATGCAAAAGTTGGAGATATGCGTTCCAGGATGGAGCACCCGAGAGAAAATCAAGCGTAAGTGTAAATAGAATATAATTTCAAATAGTAAAGTTTAGGAAGGGGGAGCGCGAGGGGGAGAACCCTTTTGTGACAATAGGGGCGCATAAGGCTTAACGGTGCGCTCCGGCGGCTGCGCCGCTTGGTCCCGCCTTGGGCGTGACCATTTCCATAGCTTCGAGTAACAAAATAACAGACCATTTTGACTTTCAGTTAAAAGGGTTTCCCCCTCGCATAAAACCTTTACTCGCCTTTATTCATTCTTTTCTTTGCCCAGAGCCTCTTTATACTCCTGATAAAAATCCAGAATATGCGGGGGGCAGCCGGGGATGAAGCGCCCCACCTTGCCGTGCTCCCTGTAGTCGTGCACCAGTTCGGCGGCGCAGTTGCCGAAGCACCAGAGCCTGCCATGCTGGTTACGCAGATTGGGGCGGTTGGGCATGGGCTTGCCCACGTACACGTCCTGCACGGCTTTACCCTCCAGCTCGCCTTCAGAGGCCAGCTTGTCCAGGGCGTGGCGTAGCGCGGAGAGGCAGCCCGAGCAGGCGCCTCCTTCCACGCAGCGGATCTGGGGGTAGGCCCCGATGCTGGAGATGACCGGGCGCTTGAACTTGCGGCGCACAGTCTCCACGGGTACCCCCCTGACCTCGATGCCTTCCTCGTCCGCGCTGCCAAGGCCTTCGGCGTGGGCCAGGCGGATCATGGCCACCTCGAAGGGATCGATATCCATGGCGCGGCAGGCAGTGGCGTCCACTGCAACCACGTCGGTTCCGGCGAGGATGGTGTTCATGTCCTGGACCACGGAGCCGCTGATGGGAGCCTGACCCTGCACGGCGATGATGCCGTCGACGATGGTGAGGTGGGGTTTGATCACCCGCAGGATGTCCACCAGCTTCACGTTGATGTCGTTGCGGTGGAAGAACATGCGTTCCTCGTCGAGGATCAGGCCGTACTGGTTCTTGATGCCGAGGGTGACCAGGGCATGCATGTGGGTCTTCATCTTTGGGAGGTTGATGTAGACATCGGCCTCCTGGAGACATTTGGGCGCAATGACCGGGGAGTAGAGCAAAGCTTCGGGGTTGTCCAGGTGGATGCGGGGTTCGTTGTCAAAATACCTGATCCTGACCCCAAGGGCGCGCAGGCGTTGGTCCACGTGCTCGGTCTGGTCCAGGGCCTTTTTCAGGGGCAACCCCCAGCCGGGGTTGTCCCCGAGCCATATTTCGCGGGCTCCGCAGTCCTTGAGCAGTTGGATGACGCTGATGATGACCCGCTCGTCAGTGACGATGGCAAAGGGGTTATGCGAGCTGGGGCGGACGTAGTTGGGTTTGACCAGGACGGTCTTGCCGCGCACCAGGGCGGGCAAGTCCGTGACCATGGACACTGTGTCCGCGATGAGGCCGCGGACAATGGAGAGGCTCTTTTCAGTATACTCGCCCGGCTTCTCCGGTACGGATTCGGCCCTTAGCAGACCGACGAGAGCTTTTTCCATGCCACCTTCCCCCCCGGTGTCTTAGGCAGCTGGTCAACGAATTCGATGAGGCGCGGTACCTTGTAGCGGTGCAGGCGTCCCTCGCAGTATCGGCGGATGTCCATCTGATTGAGGGGCATGCCCGGCTTGGTAACGATGAAGGCCTTGGGCACTTCACCATGCAGGGTGTCGTCCACCTTGATCACCACTATCTCGTCGATGCTCGGGTGCGCCCTGAGCACGTTTTCGATTTCGGTGGGAAAGACCTTGATGCCCCCTACCTTCATCATGCCCGAACTCCGGGCCATGAAATGGAAGAAGCCGTCCTTGTCCTTGCGCATGAGGTCGTTGGTGCGGAACCAGCCGTCGTTGTCCACCACCGGGATGGTCTTGCCGGGGGCGATGAAATATTCCTTGCAGACGCCGGGGCCGCGGATCCAGAGTTCGCCGATCTCGTCCACTCCGGCCTCCTGGCATTCGCCGTGCATGATCCTGGCCTCGTACAAGGGGCAGGATCGGCCGGCGGAACCCGGAGGCGCCTCGAGCACGCGGGGGTCGTCATCGATTGCGCGGTTGGCCAGGGCGATGCCAGTAGCCTCGGTGCTGCCCCACACCGCCTGGATGGGTACGCCGAAGCGCTGTGCAAAGGTCTCGCGCAGGGTGGGAGTCACGTGCATGCCGCCGCTCTCCGGCACGCGCAGGTGAGAGAAATCCAGTGAATCAAGGTTGTTGAGTCGAATCAAGGTTTCGTAGATGGAAGCCACGGCCATGAAGGTGGTGACCTTGAAGTCGTGCAGGGCCTGGGCCACGGATTTGGGTTGCACTGTATCCAGGAGCACGGTGGTGCCCCCCAGATATACGGGCCTGGCAAACAATTCGTGGGGGTGCACAAAAGCCGGGAACATGCACAGGTGCACGTCATCGGCTGTAAACCGGAACACTTCGACAGAGGCCATGGAGTTGGCGTCAATGTTCCCGTGGGTGGTCAGGGCGGTCTTGGGCACGCCGGTAGTCCCGGAGGTGAGGTTGAGATAGGCCGGGTCGTCGGGAAGGATCTCGGGAAAATCGTGGTGCCGCCCAAGCAGCGACTCGTGATCGCGAAAGGAGCGGCAACCGGCGGGGGGCGCCGCGTCCGGGGTGTCCAGCACGAAGATCCGCTCCGGGTACGGGATGTTGTCCAGCCCCTGGAGCAGTGGCAGATAGGGTTTGGCCACGAACAGGGCCTTGGGCCGCGTATTCTCCAGCAGGGTGTTCAGGAGTCCTGCCGGGAGGTTGTGATCGATGGGGAAAAATACGGTACCGGCGGTCAGGGCGCCGAGAAAGCAGAGCATGGCGTCGGGATTCTTCATGAGCAGACAGCCCACGCGGTCGCCCTTTTTCAGGCCAGCCTCCATGAGCATGGCGCCGATGGCCGATGCCCTGGCATGGGTCTCGGCAAAGGAATAGGCCGGGTGAACGCCGTGTTTGGCGGATACAAAAGCCGTCTTGGAGCCGTACAGCTCAGCGCTGCGGCGCAGACGCTCGGGCACGGAGAGCAGTTGGATGCCTGCCTCGGCCACGTGAAAGGTGTTGTGCATGGCTGTATGTTCAAGCCTCATGGGAGAGATCCTTGTCTGTTCGGCCCGGAGCGAATCCGGGCCTTGCTCTTGAATTCAGGTGTGGTGCTTGTCCGGTTCACTGGTTGACGATGTCGCGGCGGACATCGCGCTTGCATGCTGGTGAGGCGAACACGCGGGTAAGCAACTTGAGGGTGAGGATCGCGGTTTTGGCCACGATGAGCAGGTCATAGCCCATGGAGCGCCGCCGGATATACTCCTCGTCGTATTGCAGGTTCTCGCAGATGGGCTGGCACCGTGCTGCGCTGAGTTGCCAGGGGCCGGTGATCCCGGGGGTGACATACAGCCTGGCGCGTTCACGGTCATTGTATTGTTCCACGAGAAACGGCATCTCCGGACGCGGGCCCACAACACTCATATCCCCGCGCAGCACGTTGAAGAACTGCGGCAGCTCGTCCAGGCCGGACTGGCGCAGGATCTTGCCCACGCGGGTGACCCGGGAATCCTGGCAGTCGTCCACGGGAGTGCAGGCATACTTTGGGGAGTGGCATTGCATGGAGCGGAACTTGTAAATGGTGAACAGTTTGCCGTCCTTCCCCACGCGCTGCTGGGAAAAGAATATCGGACCGCAACTGTCCAGCCTGATGCCCAGGGCCACCAGCATGGTCACCGGCAGGGTGCAGACGATGACGGCGGACGAGAAGAGAATGTCGAACAGCCTTTTCGAAAAGAGATAAAATCGGCCCTTGACCGGGAACGCCGCGCAGGAAGCCTGCGCCTGGTCATGGGCAGAGGACGTGGCTGAAGGTTGCGCGGCCTGAGTGGACCGGGAGGAGACAACGGATCCTCCTGTCCTGTAGGAAAGTGAGGAATCCATACGATCACGCATGGTCGAGAGCTTCATACCGTGTTACCCCATCTTCGCATGGCACAATGCCATCTGCGTGTGTTTCCAGTACGTCTTCAGGTCAATATTGTTCCACAGTCGGTTTTGGTCTCAGTCTGTCCTGGCTGCAGCAGGGTTGCGACTCATGATAGGCAAGTTCCGTTCCAAATCGGGCGCAGGGAGTGGTTCAATCGCGAGGAATGATGGAAATGGCAGACGAAAGTCACGAAAGTGCGTGGCCTTGGCCTTTGCGGTAAAAGAAGCACCACGCAACGCGAAATTGCCCCCCTTGTTCTGTCTTCCAGAAATTTCAAAGAAACCTGAAAAATGCGTAAATTCTGATTCTAAAAAAATATGACTTGGAAGACCCTCTGACAAGAATCGGTCCTCGTAAAATTAACGAAATGTAAGAATAGTAACGAAAGTCTAAAAAATTAAAACATACAAGAAACGTTTTTGCCACATTTCCACACCGGATGCCAGTGCAAATCAGGCGTTGCGGAAGGTGGAATGGATTTTCTGTCTTTACGGAGAGTTAAAATGTAATAAGAAATGTGCGTCCAAAGATGAAGGGGAAAAGGACGGATGAGATTGCCAAGCGTTGGTGTGAACGGTATTCAGGCTGGAGGAGGTGCATCATGAACACGAAACGATCACGGATTCCTCTCGAGGAGCGCTTGATTATAGCCCTGGATGTGCCGGATCAGGGCGCGGCCATGGATCTGGTCGACAGGCTCACGCCCACGGCCAGGTATTTCAAGGTCGGCCTGGAACTCTTTCTGGGCGCGGGGTTCTCCATTGTGGACAGAATATTGGACAAGGGGTGCAAGGTGATGCTGGACCTCAAGTTCTACGACGTGCCCAACACGGTCCGCGCCGCGGTGCGTCAGGTGGCGGGGCGGGGCGCGTCCTTGGCCACACTGCACGGCGACCCGGCGATCATGCGGGCTGCGGTCGAGGCACAGGGGGATGATCCGGATTCTTTCGGGCTTCTGGCCGTAACCGCGCTCACCAGCTTTTCACAGGAGGACCTCAAGGCCATGGGCTTTGACGGCCAGGTGCAGGACCTGGTGCTCGCCCGCGCCCGGCAGGCCCGGGAGGCCGGTCTGGCAGGGGTGGTGTGCTCCCCCAGGGAGGCGGCCCTGCTGCGTCGTGAACTGGGATGGGGGCTGCGTATCGTAACCCCTGGCATCAGGCCCCGCAACGCGGCGCAGGACGACCAGAAGCGGACCGCCACGGCCGAGGGCGCCATCCGGCACGGCGTGGACCACATCGTTGTGGGGCGCCCCATCCGGCTGGCCAATGACCCCCTGGCCATGGTCAACGAAATACTCGAGGAGATGGACCGGGGCCTGCGGGACTAGGACCATGTCCGACAATCCATCGCGCGGTGATTTTGCATGACCGCGTAGAGGGCGGGGAAGACGCGCTTCGGTGCATCTTCCCCGCTTGTGCTTCCATCCATTGAAAATTCCGGGTCTTGTTAAGTTTTATTGACCATGGACGATAACCACATAAATGAGGTATGATGGAAATAACGGCATTGTTCCCGATATTCAGGCAGCCCCGATATCCGACGTCCGGAGGTGCCCGCCCGCCTCAAAGCCCGGGAGGAAGTGATGTCCGCGTATCCCCGTCTTTTCATGCGCCTGGCCCAATTGTCCCTATTGGCCCAGTTGTCGCTGCTGGCGCTCCTCGTTCTCGCCCCTGGTTGTGCCCGCCGCTCCCATCAAGCCCCCACCCTTGGCAAACCCCAAGCAGGGCGGAGTTTCAACTCCGATAATCTGGTGCGAGGATTCCTCGGCCAGGACATGTCCTCCCCCGGGAGGGCGCGCACTGCCGGTGCGGGGGGACCGGACGCGGACAATGATGGGGTTGCGGACAGCCGCGACGAGTGCCCCTCCACGCCGAGGGGCGCGGCGGTTGACGCCTTTGGCTGCCCTGTGCCGCTGTACCTGCAATTGCGGGTGACCCACGGCGACGCCGCCCCCTTGAATTTGGCGGCCTTTACCGGGCAGTTGCGGCGTTTGGCCAGGCTGATGCGGGAGAACCCGGACTCGCTCCTGTTCATCGAGGGGCATGCGCACGAGCCTGACAGCGTGTCCAAGTCCTTCAGTTTTGCCAACAAGGTCAAGGAGCGGCTGGTGCAAGAATTCAAGGTGCCGGAGGCCCGCATCCAGGTTTCCGGAGCAGGAGAGCGCAAGCCCCTGGTCTCCAACGCCAGCCCAGAGGGGCGGCAACGCAACCAACGGCTGGAGCTCACCCTCAAGGGGCGCTATCAGTCGCGAAAGACACCGCCCAGGATCAACGCCCGCCAGACCGCCCTGCCAACCGTGGCCAAGGCCTCTTTGCCAAGCGAGTCCAGGCTGCGGCCCGGAAAACCCGAGCCCATGGTTTCCAGCGCCCCTGTGCATCTGCGCTTCGGATATGGCGGCGCCAGCCTGCTCCCGGCAGACGAAGGGCGTTTGGCCGAGATCGCCGAGACGCTGCGCAACAATCCGGGAGTGCGCGTGCGCATTGTGGGGCACACGGATTCGGACAGCTCCGCGGCCTACAACCTCGGGCTGTCAAGACGCAGGGCAAATGGCGTGAAGGAGCGCCTGCACCGGGTGTACAACATTGCACCGGAGCGGATAACCGCCATTGGCAGGGGCGAGAGCGAGCCCATTGCGGGCAACGCCACCAAAGAGGGCAGGGCGGCCAACCGCAGGGTGACCATCACCCTGGAGCCGGGAGCCCAGGCCCCCCCAACTGGAGCGGATGTATCCACGGCTCCGCCTGAGGAGAAGAGCAGGGAGATGGCACAACCACGCCCCTTGCTGGAGAGGGGTGTCAATTATAGCATCAAGGTCAGCCTGGGGAGCTGCAAGCTCTGGCTGTACAGGGACGGGCAACTGGTGCGCACCTATACCGTGGCCACGCCCGGGCCTGGCATGCCCCGCCCCCACGGGCTGGGGCGGGTCACCCAAATAGAGTTCGACCCTTGGTGGGTGCCCACCAAAAACATTCGCAAACGCGCACTGCGCAAAGGGCAACACCTGCCCAGCGCCATCAGGCCGGGCAGCCCGGCCAACCCCATGGGCAGGTTCAAGCTGCACCTCTCCCATGGCCAGGGGTTCCGCATCCACGGCACCAACCAGCCCTCCCTCATCGGGCGGCGCGTGTCCTCGGGCTGCATCCGCATGCGTAACGACCAAGGGCTGGAGCTGGCCCTGGCCATCAGCGTGGGCACGCCCGTGACTTTTGTGCGGTAAATTTGGGGAGTGCGGCAGTATGCGGAGCGCGACGGGGGAAAACCCTTTCCTGAAAGGGTTTTCCCCCTCGCACAATGCCTTTTTGGCTTTTGTCTAAATATGGCTGGCAACCAGGTCGCCCATCTTGGTGCAGGAGGTGTGGCGCTTGTCCGGCTCCATGATGTCGCCGGTGCGGTAGCCCTGCTGCAGCACCTTTTTCACAGCGTTCTCGATGACAGTGGCCTCTTCCTCGAGGTTGAAGGAGTAGCGCAGCATCATGGCCGTGGACAGGATGGTGGCCAGGGGGTTGGCCTTGTTGTGTCCGGCAATGTCAGGGGCGGAGCCATGGATGGGCTCGTAGAGGCCGGGGCGCCCCTCGCCCAGGGAGGCCGAGGGCAGCATGCCGATGGAGCCGGTGATGACGCTGGCCTCGTCGGAGAGGATGTCGCCGAACAGGTTGCCGGTGACGATGACGTCGAACTGGGAGGGGTCGCGCACCAACTGCATGGCAGCGTTGTCCACGTACATGTGGCTGAGCTCCACGTCCGGGTACTCCTTGGCGGTCTCGATGACTACCTCGCGCCAGAGCTGGGAAACGTCCAGCACGTTGGCCTTGTCCACGGAGCAGAGGCGGCGCTTGCGCTTCATGGCGGCCTCGAAGGCCACGCGGGCGATGCGGCGCACTTCGCTCTCGGTGTAGACCATGGTGTTCAGACCGGTGCGTTCGCCGTTCACGGTCTCACGCCCCCGGGGCTCGCCAAAGTAGATGCCGCCGGTGAGTTCGCGGACCACCAGCACGTCCATGCCGCGCTCAACGATGTCCGGGCGCAGGAAGCAGGCCTGGCTCAGCTCCTTGAACATGGTGGCGGGGCGGAGGTTGGCGAACAGCTTGAGGGCCTTGCGGATGCCCAGCAGGCCTTTTTCAGGACGAATATGGGAGGGCAGGTCGTCCCATTTGGGGCCACCCACGGCGCCGAGCAGCACGGCGTCGGCCTCGTGGCATTTCTCCACGGTTTCGTCGGGCAGGGGAGAGCCCGTGGTGTCGATGGCGATTCCTCCGATAAGGGCTTCGGCAAAATACAGCTCGTGGCCGAAACGGGCCGCGATGCGTTCCAGCACCTTGGTGGCCTCGGGGATGATTTCGGGACCTATGCCATCACCAGGGAGAAGACAGAGATTGATGCGCATTTATTTATACCCTTGCAACAGTATGATGTTGGTGAAAAGAGTTACAGGCCTCATTGTGTAGTGCACTGTTCGGCGCGGCTTTGCAAGTCCGGGCCGTTTATGAAGTATGAACCTATGGTGCGGAAACAGGTTGTTTTCATTCGTAAAAAAATACCGAGTGCCCCATGGGGGTGTCCAGCAGTCTGGAAATGAGCCGACATTTTGCCTTGAAAGCATAGAAAATGCCAGACCAGTGTCCGTACAGGGATTCGAAGTTTCCCTGCCCCTTGCTGAGCAGGACATCCGCCCTCCGCATGGTGTCCAGGAAGTCGGCATCACAGCGCGTTAGCACGGTGCCCGGTGTGTCCACGCCCGAGCTGCGCACTTCGCACAGCTTGTCCAGACCGAAGAGCAGGGCGTCCTCCATGGTGGCGTCGTTGAGGATGGGTTTTGCCCGCACCGCGTAGCAGACATCGCACCCCCGCGCGTTGAGGCAGCGCAGGAGCAGGGTGTCCAGCCCTATCTCGCCGCAGTTGTCCCCCAGGATGACGACCCTGGCCCCTTTGGCAGTGGCCTGGTCGAAGCGGTCAAATGCCTCGCTCTCCAGGGCCGGATCGTGCTCCTGTTCCTCGATGGCCCCTTCCCAGTCGTAGCGTTTTGCCACGCCCGAGTCGATGTAGTTGCCGATGAGGGACAGGGCGAAGGCCCGGCGTAGCGCCATGGCGGAATCGTCGGGCGCCTGGTTGAACACGAGCCCTTCCAGGCTGGGGAGCATTTCCATGACCCGCTGGTTGGCCTCGGTCTTGTCCGAAAGATAGGGATCGTCGCAGCCAGTGAGCTGTATGGAGATGTCGAAGAGCTCCCGCATCAGGGCGGGCGCCGTTCCGGCCATGTCGTTGTCGTCCAGGAGGGCGATGCGCTCGGCCCAGGCCTTGAGCACGCGGCGCTGGAGGTCCTCGTCGTCAGGACACACGCGGCGTGCGGAGCGCAGGGCTTGCGCCATCAAACAGGGGATGCAGTCGAGATGGGTACGCACAGAAACTCCGTATGGGAAATATGCTCGTCCTGGGAGCGCGAGGGAAGACCATCTTATTGAGAGCTTGTCTCCCAGGGACGCCTTTGTCCGGTCCCTACCCTTATATGCCGTAGCGCTGTCTGAGCATGGCGATAAGCTCGTTGTCCGGGAGCATGGGATTGAGCCCGGGCAAAGGCTCATCGAGCATCAGCTCCCGGCCGAAGGGCAGGCGCTCCACCATCAGGTTGTGGGTCTTGGCCGCCAGGTACTCCAGGTTGAGCACGTCCTCTATGTTGTAGGCCAGCAGGGTGTCGAGCACTCGCTCGTTGCGGGTGTTCTGGAATTCCTTCCAGAGCAGTACGGCAAAGTAGCCGTCCACCCCGTCCAGTTCCCCCCTGTCCAGGCCGAAATGTTTTTCTATCTTTTTGAGCCCGCCCTTGACCCCCGCCGCCTTCAACGCGAAGCGCAGGTCCAGGTGCCCCATGTCCAGCTTGATGCCCATCTCGCGTTCGATGAACGGGACATCGAAGCATTTGCCGTTGAAGGTCACGATGAGGGAAAAGTCCCGGATGTCCCGGGCAAAGTCATCGAGATTGCGCCCCCTCACGTACCAGCGAGCCTCCTTGCCGTCGTACAGGGCGATGGTGGTGATGTGGTCCCCGGGGGGGCCAAGGCCCGTGGTCTCGATGTCCACATAGGCGGTGTTGTGGCGAAACTCCGAATACAGGCGCCAGCTCTCCGAGCCCGGCATGCTCTGGTCGAAGTATCCTGCATCCCCCGCGTCCAGGTGCTGGATGGAGAGTTCCAGGTGCTGGCGGAGCATCTCCCGCTTGGTGCGGGCCACGGGCAGCTCCTCGAGAGCAAGCAGGTCGTCCCAGGTATGCACACCCGCTTCCCACAGCCTGGTTTCTGTTTTGACGCCCACAGTGGGGATATGGCAAAAGGAATGTCGCAGCATTGTCAGTTACTCCGCCGGGCAACATACGGGCAATGGCCTTGGCTTGCAACCTCGTGTCCGGGAAATGAGGGCGAAATGCCCAGGGAGATGCCCCATGTGCGGCCGTTTCGGTCTCGATCTGCCCCCAAAATCCGCAATGCAGGCCTTTGGCCTGGAGGAAGTGGAGGAGTACTCCCCCAGGTTGAATATCGCGCCGGGCACACCCATCTGCGCAATAGTGCCCATACCCGGGGGCAAGCGCGCCGCCCGCCTTGTCCACTGGGGGCTGGTGCCCTCCTGGGCCAAGGACCCCAAGATCGGCTTCCGCATGATCAACGCCCGGGCCGAGACCCTGGCCGAGAAGCCCGCGTTCCGCAACGCCTTCAAGCGCAGGCGCTGCCTGATCCCGGCCACAGTGTTTTACGAGTGGAAGAAGCTCCAGGACCGCAAACAGCCCTTTGCATTCGTTATGGCGGACCGCGCGCCCTTCACCATGGCGGGCATATGGGAGCACTGGCTAGGGGCGGACGGCAGCGAGCTGCTCAGCGCGAGCATCGTGACCACCGAGGCCAACGAGCTGCTGCGCTCAGTGCATGATCGCATGCCAGTGATCCTGCCCCCGGAGCAACGCGAGACCTGGCTGCTGGCCGAGTCCACCACGCTTGCGCCGCTCCTGGCGCCCTACCCCGCGGATTCCATGCTGGCCTGGCCCGTGAGTACCTCCTTGAACAGCCCCCGTAATCTGGACGTCTCCCTGGAGCCGGTGGACTGATGGCGGGGAGCGAGCACCAGCTGTCGCTTCTCCCGGGAAAGGAGAGGCAGCGGTACATAGTCAGCGCCAGCCGCCGCACCGACATCCCGGCTTTCTACACGCCCTGGTTCATGGAGCGCGTGCGCCAGGGGTACTGCCTGGTGCCCAACCCCTTCAACGCCGCGCAGGTGACGCGGGTGTCCCTGCTGCCCGAGGATGCGGCCTGTATCGTGTTCTGGACCCGCAACCCCCGCCCCTTGCTGTCGTATGTCCAGGAGTTGGAGCGTCTGGGCCTGCCCCCTGTGTTTTTGTTCACCCTCACCGGTTACCCCAGGCTGCTTGAGCCGCACCGCCCCCATGTTGCGCAGAGCGTGGCCTGCTTCCACGACCTTGCCTCGCTGCTTGGACCGGAGCGCATTGTCTGGCGCTACGACCCCATCGTCCTGGGCAGTTCCACCACCCCTTCCTTTCATCTGGAGAATTTCGCGGCCCTGGCAGCCAGGTTGCGCGGCTCCACCCGGCGCGTGGTGGTCAGCTTCCTGGAAGTCTACCGCAAGAACCGCACGGCCATGCGCCAGTTGGCCGCACAGGGGCTGGAATTGATCGCGCCCCTGGAGTCCGAACTTCAGGCATTGCTCCAGGGGCTGGCCAACATCGCCAGGGACAACGGCATGCGCATCCAGGCCTGCGCCCAGGGGGAGGGCGGACTCCCCCCGTACATTCCCGCCGGAGCCTGCATCGACGCCGCCTGGCTCAGCGAGTGCCTTGGGATTCCCCCCATTTCCGGACGCGACAGTGCACAGCGGGAGCACTGCCAGTGCGCCCCCAGCCGGGATATTGGCATGTATGACAGCTGCGTGTTCGGCTGCCGCTACTGCTACGCCACCAGCAGCCTGGAACGCGCCCAGGCCAACAGGTTGCGCCACAGCCCCAGGAAAGAGAGCCTGCTGTAGAGGGGAAGAGGAGGGGGAGCGGAAGGGAGGATGAAGAATTTTCGGGGGGCACCTTTTTTAGGAAAAAATGGTGCCCCCCGAACCCCCCTCCAAAAAAATGTAATAAAAGGTTTTGGAAAGGGTTTCTAACTTTTATGATATATTAGGGATTGGAGGTTTTTTGTGCACCACGTATTTTGATATTTTTGAAAGTAGTCACAAAAATACTGATGTAGTATTATATGTTAATCACATCGATTGGTCACTGATTGAGACGCTACATAGCAAGTGAGTTCGATAATAGTAAAATGATATTTTTTGGTTAATTGAAAATTATGTGCCTGCAAAATTATACTAAAATTTTTTTAAGAGGTGCTAGTTGTTTTTGTTATAATTTATGATGAGCCATCCTATTATTAATAGTACTACGCAAAGTGTTGAAAAGCACACAGCAATATAAATATCTTTCGTTTCAATGCATACGTATGCAGAAATAGTGATTATAATGAGAATTGTTAACCAAATTAAATTGGGGCCATTTGATTTGCCAAAAATTTCAGCCAGTATTTTTATTAGAATACTTGGATCCACGAAAAAACTCCTTGCCTGGAATTTAAAAAAGCTATTTGCTTCAAAAAATAAATAAGAAGCAAATAGCTTATGTGGATCAAGAAATATGTCCCTTAAAAATAAAATGTGGTCAAGACTTTTTTTTGTTAAACACCTATTAAACACGTAAACCAAATAAGCTACGAGTATACTTATTTTGATAGTTGTTTAAAAAAGATGTAATTAAAGTAATTAATAAAAATTTGATATATGATTATTTATTGAATAAGCAATGTATGTTTTGAAAGGAAAATTTGATTTGCTGTAAGAAAAATATTTTTAGCAGTTCTTTTGGCACGTTACGAGAAAAATGTGGATAAGAAGTTGTTCTCGCGCTGTAGAGTGTGGAAAACATTCTCTGCTAAGAAAGAAGAAGTAAAATAGGTAATTAAACAGGTTCATCCGGCTCAAGCGTCCTTTTGACAAAAGGAAGGGACATGGCGTCCAATAGATTTTCCTACCACAGAGAATCGAAAGGAGTATCCGCCATGTCCACGAGTTTCATTTACCACGCTTTCGGCCTGCAAGGCTATGACTATGTCCGCCAGTCCTTCGTTGCCGGAAGCGTGATCCTCTGGATTCGGCCCAAAGCGAAGTTGATCCGCTGTCCCAGGTGCAAGAGCTTCAAGGTGATCAGGCGAGGCAGCGCAGAGCGCTGGCTGCGCACTGTGCCCATCGGTTTCAAACCGGTCTGGTTGGCTGTTGATGTCCCTCGAGTGCAGTGCCGGGATTGCGGTTGCACCCGCCGCATCGACATCAACATAGCTGAGCCCAGGCGTTGGTATACAAGGGCTTTTGAGCGTTTTGTCCTGACACTGACGAAGATGATGACCATGCTTGACGTGGCGAATATGCTGGGGATTGGTTGGGACTGTGTGAAGGACATCTTCAAGCGACACCTGCGGCGGCGGTTTGCAAGGCCGCGCCTGTCCGGGCTCAAGTACATCGCCATTGACGAGATCAGTGTTCGTAAGGGGCACAAGTATGTGACCCTGGTCATGGACATCAAGAGTGGAGCCGTCGTGTTTGTGGGGGACGGCAAAGGCGCGGATGCGCTCGGTCCCTTCTGGAAACGGCTGAAGCGCAGCAAGGCCAAAATCCAAGCCGTGGCGACCGACCTGAGCAATGCATATATCTCTGCCGTACTTGAAAATCTGCCGGGTGTACCTCTGGTCTTTGACCACTTCCATGTGGTGAAGCTGATGAACGACAAGCTCACGCAAATTCGACGCAAGCTCTACCACGAACTCAAGGACACTCTGGAGCGGGACGTGCTGAAGGGAAGCCGCTGGATTCTGTTGAAGAATCCAGACAACCTGGACGCGGACAAAGACGAGCCAGACCGGCTCCAGCAAGCTCTGCAAATGAACGAGCCTCTGGCCAAGGCCTACTACCTCAAGGAAGATTTGCGCCAGATATGGAGCCAGGGGGGCAAGGAAGAAGCTGAAAAGTTCCTGGATGGCTGGATCAAACGTGCAGACAGTTCGGGCGTGCCGCAGCTGAAAACGATGGCCCAGACCATGGCCGGAAGCCGCTTCGGCATCCTCGCCTGGTACGATCACTCAATCTCCTCAGGACCAATGGAAGGAACAAACAACAAAATCAAGACAATGAAGCGACAGGCATACGGCTACCGAGATCACGAGTTCTTCAAGCTCAGAATCATGGGCATTCATGAAGCGAAGTACGCTCTAGCCGGATGAGCCATTAAACAGTTATGGAAATGTGATTAATCAATTTAATGTAAACATGCAAAACGATTTTTATAGAGATTTAAGAAAACTACGATGGAGAATGAAAAGTATAATATTGTGAATTAGGTTGTTATTATGCATAGTTACATGTTGAAGTTTAGGAAAGGGGAGCGCGAGGGGAAAAACCCTTTTATAAAAGGGTTTTCCCCTCGCACAAGCCTTTTTGCTATTTCTAACTTCTTTTTCCTTCCTAAAAACTCGGCGGGGCGAACATATCTTTTTTTGGGGGCAGGGATGCGGGCAGTGTCTGGACAAAGTCCCGGATTTCGTCGCGTACGCGGTTGTAGTGCGCCAGGGCCTCTTCCTCTGTGTCCGCGTCCTGCGCCAGGCGCGGGGGATCCTGGAACCCGTGGTGCAGCACCGTGGCGTGGCCGGGAAACACGGGGCAGTTGCCGTGGGCGTGGTCGCAGAGGGTGATGACGTAGTCGAAGTCCTGGAATGGGAGTTCGCTCACCAGCTTGGAGCGTTGCCCGGAGATGTCCACCCCGGCCAGGGCCATGGAGCGCACGGCCATGGGGTTCATGCCGTGGGTCTCGATGCCTGCGGAAAAGGCCTGGATGCTGTCGGCCTTGAGCTGCCCGGCCCAGCCCTCGGCCATCTGGCTGCGGCAGGAGTTCCCGGTACAGAGAAAGAGAATCGTGGTTTTCGTCATTCTTGGTCAATGCGGCGCGTTGTGTCGCCGCCCTGTAATTGGATTATCTGAAAGGTTGCTCCACCTTGGCCTTGATCTGGTCGCGAATCTTGCGCACCTGCTCCAGCTGTTCCTCGTGGGTGCCTGAGAGTGCCGAAGGGTCGGGAAACGGCCAGTGCCAGCGGTGGGTGACGCCCGGAAAGACTGGGCATCGCTTCTCGTTCATGTCGTCGCACACGGTGATGACATAGTCGTACAGCTTCCCCTGCTTGAAAAATTCGAAAACGCTCTTGGTGCTGTTGCCGGAAATGTCGATGCCGATTTCGGCCATGGCTTCCACAGCCAGGGGGTTGAGCTCCCCGGGCTGGAACCCGGCACTCTCCACTTCAAGGGAGTCCCCAGCGAATTGTTTGAGAAATGCCTCTGCCATCTGGCTGCGGGCGCTGTTGTGCACGCAGATGAAAAGAACGCGAACCTTGTCCATTTCGCCCCCTGAAATAAGTGATGTGATGATGTTGAAGAATTCCGAGATTGTCCACCATAACAGGTGAAAATGTCATTTGTATTACCATTGGCGTCATGTGGGATAGGTTGTTAACCTGATGAATTATTGAATAAAATTGAAGGATGGGTTTGGCAAGGTGCTTTTTGGCGCTTCTGTTTCTGGTCCTGTTGCATCAAAAATGGCGATATGAAAACAGAATGACGAAATATCACGAATATTATTTTCATTCATGAAGGCTCACTGACTCGTTTCTGAGTCGAAAATATAAAGTGTGTAATTTTGGTGGATTAAATCTGGCTGTTGCTTGTGGCACGCTCCTCGCAATATGGCATCCAGCAAATGAACAGCGGTCTTCACACAAGTCTTGCCACACAAAAGGGGGGCGCCATGGTCGCCAGCATCGCAGCAAGCAATGACGTTCAGAGACAGTACATCCTGAGTATATTTTTCGTCCTGTTTGTCGCCTTCGCGTTGATCCTGTTGCCCGAGATGGGGCATGCGCGACGCACCACCACCTACACGGGGCCGGCGGGCAGGACGGTACAGAAATCCACGGGGTGGAGCGCCAGTCCTTCGGGCGTGCACCGCTCATCCACGGTCGCCGGGCCCAACGGCTACAGCGCCACGGGGCAGACCATTGTCCACAGGACGGGCAACGGCTACTCCTCAAACACGACCATGTACGGCCCCAACGGCAACAGCGTGAACCGGAGCAGCACCGGCACATGGGATCCCGTGACCAACACCTGGATCAAGAACACCACCACCACGGGACCGGCGGGCAACAGCTACTCCACTTCGCGAAGCACATCTTTCTCCCAGTAGGCTAACCCGGGGGCATATAGTAAACGCCTGGCACCGAATTATCGGAGCCAGGCGTTTATCAATTCAGAGGCTGTGCGGTTCAGCCTCTTCGTGGTTGTAAGGGTGCGGGGACGCGGGAGACGAGGTTGGCGCGCCCCGCGCACCGGGAGGCGTTAAATTGAGGTTGCCTGCATGTATATTTCATCTCGAAAGCACACCATGTCCGCGCTCTCAAGTTGTCGCTCAGCACTACCTTTTGAAATTTCGTGATGCATGCGCATCCTGTCTCGTACCCCTTTGAGGGTCCCGGCCCCGCCCAGGAGAGGAAGAGAAGCGAGGCCGGGTTGTTGCGGAACGATTACAGTTGCTTGTGGCAGAACCACCAGTCGAAACAGCCATCCTTGCCCTTGCGTTCGTTGGCGTCGGCCTGGGTTTGGGAGGGCGGAATGATCACGTGATCGTTGATCAGGTCGTTGTTGGGCCAGTTGGCGGGGATGGCCACACCGTTCTTGTCGGAAGTCTGCAGGGCCTTAACGGCGCGCAGGATCTCATCCATGTTGCGTCCCACTTCCTGCGGGTAGTAGATCATCAGGCGCAGTTTGCCCTCGGGATCGACAACGAATACAGCGCGTACGGTGTTGGTTCCCTTGCCCGGGTGTACCATGCCCATGGACTTGGCAACCTCGCCCATGTCGTCGGCGATGATGGGGAACTCGATCTTGATGCCGAGTTTCTCCTCGATCCATTCGACCCATTTGATGTGGGAGAACACCTGGTCGATGGACAGGCCGAGCAGGTCGCAGCCAACAGCCTGGAAGTCGTTGTACAGCTTTTGGAAGCCGCAGAATTCAGTGGTGCACACGGGAGTGAAGTCAGCGGGGTGGCTGAAGATGACCAGCCATCTGCCGCTGTAATCCTTGGGAAGTTCCTTGACGCCGTGAGTGGTTCTGACGGTCATGGTGGGCAGGGTTTCGCCGAGAAGGGGGATACCGGACATTTGTGTTTCCTCCGAATTTTTTAAGTTGGTTCAGTGTTACGAATCGCTACAAGTAGAGAGTTTCAGTTCTTCTTTTCATCAGCTTGAAGGCATTTGCTGCAAATACCTGAAACGATGACGTGTTTTCCGTCAGCGTGACCCCACATGCGTGCATCCTCGGGAATCTCCATGGCGTCGAAGTCTTCCCAGTGGAAATCCTGGATGCTGTTGCAGCGGGAACACACCAAGTGATGATGCGGTGATACGTCCGCGTCGAAACGACTGTAGTCCTGGGCCACGTTGAGCTTGTCCACCAGTCCCAGTTCGGAAAATGTCGCCAGGGTGCGGTAGACAGTGTCCAGGGATACACTCGGAAGTTTTTCCCTGACCCGTCGGAATACAGTCTCGGCTGAAGGGTGATCAGTTGTACTGGAGATCTCCCGAAGGATCTCCATCCTCTGATGGGTGAGCTTCAGGCCGGTTTCCTGACAAGCCTGTCGGAGTTCTTCCAGCTTCCGCTCGCTGAATTTTTCTCGTGGTAACTTCGTGATCATATCTTTCTTCCGTTCAAATCCGAATTAGGAATTATTCTTGATTAAGAAAATGCAGCAGCATTTGATGTTTGTCAAGCAAAAAAATAAAATTTTTTGCGTTGTAAAATCAAGATAGTAGAGTTGAGGAGTGAAAAAAGTTGATCTAATGGCTGATTGCCGATGCGACTGCCCATGCCCATGCTGTGATAGCCAAGGTCAGGGGATTGGTTCGGGAGTACGCGATTGAGGGGTCAGGGCAGATCGTAGGCCAGGGCCACCTGCTCGCGGATGGTCTCGCTCAGAGACTTGCCGGTCAATTCCAGATGCCTGGAGGTGTGCAGGTCCACCACCGTGCCGTCGCGGTAGACCACCACGGCCTGGGCAAAGGATTCCACCTCGTCGGAGTCGTGGGTCACCATGATCATGGGGATGTCGAAGGACTCGAGGATGCGGGCAAGTTCGTTACGCATACGCAGCCGCAGAGGCTGGTCCAAAGCGCTGAAGGGTTCATCCAGGAGCAGCATGCGCGGTTTTGTGGCAAGGGCTCTGGCAAGTGCGGTGCGCTGTTTCTGCCCCCCTGAGAGTTGGGCGGGTTTCATGTTCGCCATCTTGGCGAGCCCGAACAGCTCGACGAGTTCCTCCACCCTGTGGGCGTCAGCCGCTGAAATGGGGCGCAGAAAGGGCTTGAGCCCGAAGCCCACGTTTTCTCTTACGGTCTTGTGGGGGAACAGGGCATAGTCCTGGAACACATACCCGACTCCGCGGCGGCGGGTGGGCAGGTTGATCTTGGCCGAGGAGTCATAGAGCACATCGCCGTTCACCGCGATATATCCGGAGTCCGGGGTCAGCAGACCGGCTATGGCCTGCAGGGTCAGGGTCTTGCCGGAACCGGAGGGACCGAAGAGCACCAGGGCGCGGTCCGTGGAAGAGAACTTGGAGTGCAGGAGGAACTCCTCGCTGCCGGTGCTCATGCGTTTGACTATGTCGAGTTCGAACTTCATAGGCTGAGTGGAGCGTATTTTTGTAAAACGGTCAAGGCTTCAGGGCCAATGGTTGCTTCAATAACGGAGTTTCGGAAGTGGGAGCGCGAGGGGCCCTTTTTTCAAAGGTTTTCCCCCTCGCATAGCGCTCTTACATATATATGTTACGGACGGCTGAAGCCTCGGGCATCCAGCAGGGCCTGTCCCGCGTCGCTGGTGACGAAGTCCACAAAAGCCTGGGCCTTATCGGCATTGGAGGCCTTCTTGAGCACGCTGATGGGGTAGGTGACAGGCTTTTCAAGGGGCACATCCGCAATAATGGCCACGTCCTTGCCGCCCTTCACCGCATCGGTCTTGTACACAAAGCCGCAGTCGACCTCGCCTCGCTTGAGGTAGTCCAGAACCTGGCGCACGGACTCGCCGAAGATCATTTTGGGGGATAGCTTCTCGTACAGGCCGGCCTTGTCCAAAGCGCCCTTGGCATACTGCCCCGCGGGAACGGTCTCGGGGGTGCCGATACCGATGCTTTTCACCGCGTCGCCGGTGAGGTCCGCAACCGCCTTGATCTTGGCTGGGTTGTCCGCAGGGGTGGAGAGCACCAGGGAGTTGTGGGCAAAGACCTTCACGGCGGCTTTATCAGCGAATTCGCCGTCCACGGCCTTTTTCATCCACTTGGGGTTGGCCGACGCGAACACGTCGGCGGGAGCGCCCTGTTCGATCTGGCGGTACAGCGCGCCGGAGGAGGCGAAGTTGATGATCACGTCCACGCCCGGGTTGGCCTTCTCAAAGGCGGGTTCGATGTCCTTGAAGGCGTCGGTGAGGCTGGCGGCTGCGGACACGATGATCTCTTCGGCCTGAACAATGGGGGCGGTGGCCAGGAACAAAGCGAAAAGAGCGATGAGCAAGCTGATGCTTTTGCGGTGCATGGTGATTCTCCTTTGTGTGGGATTCCTGATCACTATGAAGCGGGGTTCGCAGTGATCAAAATCTGTTCATTGTGGGTGAGCGGTTCGTTGCGCGAGCCACGATTTGGCCGCCCATGCACCTCGCAGTCCCGGACATCGCGGATGTTTCCTGTTCAGAACTTCGGCTGCAGCAGGCGGCTGGTTGTTACGAGGATGATGACGCAGACCACGCTGATGATGAGCACCAGGGTGTTGGCGAGGGCGTCATGACCGGCCTGGACGGCGGAGTACACCGCCAGGGACAACGTCTGGGTGCGGCCAGGAAGATTTCCCGCCACCATGAGGGTCGCGCCGAATTCACCCATGGCCCGGGCAAAGGCGAGCATGGTACCGGCCAAGACCCCCCTGAAGGCCAGGGGCAGGGACACTCGCAGGAAGACAAGGGCCTCGTTCTGCCCCAGGGTGCGGGCGGCGTTCTCATACTGCTTTCCCACGCTCTCGAGGGCTGCCCGTGCGGATTTGAACACCAGCGGAAAGGCCACCACCGTGGCGGCGATAACCGCTCCCTGCCAGGTGAACATCAGGGAAATACCGAAGGTCTCGTTGAGCCACTGGCCGAAGACTCCCCTCCGGCCGATGAGCACGATGAGGTAGTAGCCAAGCACCGTTGGAGGCATGACCATGGGCAGGGTACAGACGGCATCCAGCAGGTCTCTTCCAGGGAATGGGCGCCGCGCCAGGGCATAGGCAATGACCAGCCCCAGGACCAGGGCCGCGAGAGTCGCCAGGCTGGCCACCTTGAGAGTAAGCATCAAGGGGCTGAAAAACTCGGGTCCAAAAGTGGGGAGTTCGAAGATCATGATGCCGACCCCCAATATTCAATGATGTGGTGTACGCTCTCCGGAAAGATGCAGTTCAAGCCCGGCAACCCTGCGAAATGCCCCGTATCAGCGCCCCGCGTACATGTCGTATGCAAAGGATGTCCGCGGGAGGATTTCAGGCACTGAAAACTTGTGCTCCGGCGTGAAACGTACATGTGGTGCATCATTGGTTCTATTTCCTTCTCTGAAGGTTGCAAAATGGATAGCAACAACGTTGGTGTATCGCAATAATTATCGGAAATTGTCACTAAAATTGTCTTGGTCGTGTTATTTATTTCTGCAGATTTGATGAAAGATGCATGAAATCATACCGCAGAAGTTAGGAATTGCAATTGCTCAAATGTCACTGCTCCTGTTGTTTTCGTGACAAGCCCTTCATTCTTTACCTTTCCAATTTCTGAGGGTAATTGTCGGGCAGGAGTGGATATGAGCACATACGACAGCATACTGGAAAATGTGGACGGTTTCAGTGATGTGGAGCTGGTGTCCCTGCAGGACAGGGTAATGAGCGCGTTACGTCACAGGGGAAATATTGGCAACCTCGGGGCGTTTTCGGGCCGCCCCAAGGCCTGCAGACTGTTTTCGGTTTCCGATGGCGTGCGGTGGCTGGACAAACCGCAGTTGGAGGCGCTGACAGAGTCCTTTGAATCCTGGGCAGAGGCGGCCCGGGGGGAGCGGACCAGACGCTCGCGGGAGCGCGTGCTCCTGACCTTCCTGGTGTTGCGCTACACCGGCGCCAGGCTCGGCGAGGTCCTTGCCCTGGATGAACGCAAGGACATCGATTTCGAGGACTGTGTAGTGATGATCCCGGACTCCCCGAGCGCCCAATCCGGGGACCCGTATCGCCCTGTACCGCTCCCAGGTGAGGTGGTGGAGCGTATCCGGCGATACCGCGAGCGCTATGAGGGCTATGACGAGGCCATGGGCCGGGACGCGGCGCATGAACGGATATTCGACCTGGATCAGGGGTTTATCCGGCGCAAGTTTTACGAGCAGGAGGAGCAGAGCGGTCTGCCCAAGGAGTTGCTCAATCCCCGGGTGCTGCGAAACTCCCGGGCCGTGGAACTGCTGCAGGGGGGCATGCCCCTGCGCGCCGTGCAGTCCCTGCTCGGGCACACCAAGGCGGACTTCACCGCCGCCTATGTCACCCTGGCGGAGGACGACCTGCGAGCCATCATCACGGAGCACTGCCACCGGGAGTTCGGTATGGAAACCAGCGCAAGAAACACCTTTTACGGCGAGATCATCAATGTGGAGTGCACGCCGGTGCTTTGCGAAGTGACCCTGCGCACGCCCTCGGGCTACGAAGTATCGGCGGTGGTCACCAACCAGAGCCGGGACAAGCTCGCCCTCGAAGTGGGGCGGCATGCCACCGCGCTGATCAAGGCCACCTGGGTCATCCTGGACAAGCTCGAAGGCGCTCCTCCTTCTAGCGCGCGCAACGCCTTTCCCGGCATCATCACGGACACCGTGGGCGACGACGTGGTCACGGAGGTCAACGGCAAACTGTCGGACGGCTCCCTTGTCTGCGCCCTGGTCACCACCGAAAGCTTCAACAGGCTCGACATCGGCAGGGGCGACGCCTTCCTGTTCAAGTTCAAGGCCATGTCCGTGCTCATCAGTTGAGGCGGATAAAGAACGAAGTTTTGAAAGGGGGAAACCCTTAAGGAAACACTGCATAATCGCCCACTGGCCTTGTTGCTGCGAAAAAGACAAATCCTCGTGTATGTCTAAATACACGTCGGCCTCGCCTTTTCCTTGCGCCTCGCCAGCGAACAAATCTGCAGCATTTCTGGATATTGCGATTAATCAGCACTTCCATAAAAGAAAATCCCCTTCGCGCTCCTCTTTTCCAAATTTCGTGTTTCAGAAGGGGATTCCCCCTGAAAAAGTATCTCCCTTTTCAAAGCCGCATGTTCACCCATTCGCCGCGATCAGCTCGATACAGCTTTTGACGCCTTTGGAGCAAAGGTCCTGGAACATCCGCCGCATCCGTGTTCTGAAGGTCTTGTTGACAGGCAGGTCCTGTCCGAAGATTTCGCCCAGGCCGAGGAGATTGTCCACGGTCTCCTCCGGGTGCGCATGGAAGTCCCGGGTCAGCGATACAAACCGCGCGGCCAAAGGATCGGAGACCTCGATGTGCTCGCCATGCTCGTCCGTTCAGCAGACAAGCCGCATCCAGCCGGTCACGGATGGTGTCGAGAAATCGTTGTGGAAGCTTTGCCGTTGTCTACGCCATTGTTGTCGGGATATTCGTGCACAAGCGGATGGCGCTGAAGAAGATAATCCGTGTCGGGAAGCACGCGTTCTCCGACATCGGCATGATCATGTTCATCATCCTGATGTCCGGGATGATGGGCTACGTCATCATCATCGAACAGCTTCCCCAGGGCATCGCCCAGGCCCTGTTGAGCCAGTCGTCCGAGCCCCATTTCGTGCTCATATGATCATCGTCACCCTGGGCTCCATGACGCCCCCTGTGGGAGGTGCCATGTATACGGTGCAGCCTTCTCTGGATTGCGAGATCGATGAATACGTCAGGGATGCTGCTCCGTTCCTGGCAGCCGTGGTTAAACTTGCGGCACTCCTGATTATCGAACCGAATCTGATGCTGTTCGTTCCCAGAACGTTGTTCTGACGGTGTGTTCTCCAGCCAGGCGGATTGTCAGCCCGGGAGGAGCTTATCTGGATATCCCGCTCATTCGGCCACTGGGTCGTTGGGAACGAAGCCGCAGAGGGCTCCGGCCATCACGGGGATGAGGCTTTCCTTGCGGTGGTTGAAGCGCAGTTCCCACTCCTTGAGGTACAGTGGGAAGCTGGCCGGTGAGACGCCCCGGATGCGTTTGAGGCGTTTCTTCACATAGGCCCAGAACTCGCTGCTGTCCGCGGGGATGCGGGAGTCCTCGTGCTGGGTGAACCGGGTGGGCCAGAGATCAGGCCCGCAGGTCACCAGGGTATTGTACTGCTGGTAGGGCGAAGTGTAGACCACCTGCCCCTGGCTTCCTGTCTTGAGATAGAAGTTGAGCTTGAAGTGCAGGATGCTGTCCACGGAGAGGTCGGCGAGCAGGTCGCAGATGATGTAGCCGTCCAGGTCCATGACACCGAAGACCGGCGAGTTGCGCATGATCTCTTCGGGTTTTTTCCGCCCCGGTCCGGGCCATATTCCTGTTTCGTAATATCTGTTGGCATCGAGTGCCTGGGCGAGGATGGCCCGGCGCAGGATGTCCTTTGCCTTGAGCACGGTGATATAGGAGACCTTGAGCTGCCGGCCGATCTCCATGTTGGGGACGTCCAGTTCATAGAGCTTGAGAAACCAGAGCCATTGCTGGAAGGTGAAGGCGCAGCCGTTTATGAACCGCTGACTGAAGTCGTGGAAGGTGTAATGACAGCGGGCGCAGCGCCTTCTGTTCCCTGACACGTGGTAGAGTTTCCTCTCCCGGCAGCGGGGGCAGAAGCGCTGATGGTTTTTCCAGCAAAATCCCAAAAAATACCGGCGAGCGGTTTTTTGACTGGATGCTAATTGATTAAACTGGATTACATCCATACCATTTAGCATAATCGTGTCAAAAGAGGCATAATAAAATATTCAACAAGGCCACGGATATGATCCATATACGCGGCAGGTGCCAAGGGCAAGACCCGGGAGCGAACCATGAAACGGGTCTTGCCCTGCGGAGGGAACGGTACGTATTCTATTGAGGAAGGGAGCTATTTGACACATCTCAAGCGGGGAGCGTCCGCCTGGCCATTGGGCGCGGAGCGGGAGAAATCGCCCTGCTCCTCGAAAAATGACTGGATCTGCCAGGGGAAGATGCTCTTTGCCCGCTCGAGCGCGTCCTGCTCCACCGAGTCGAACCACTCGCGGAACATGTCGCGCAGCATCTTGCCCTGCTTGGTGAGGCGGCAGCCCTTGCGCTTCGAGCCTTTGGTCTCCACGAGCTTGGCCCCCAGCGCCTGCTCGGTGGCCTTGAGCTTGCCCCATGCGGCACGGTAGGACATGCCCAGGGCGCTGGCCGCCTCTTTCAGAGAGCCGTGCTCCTCGATGAGATCCAGCAAAAGCACCCTTCCGGTGCCGAAGAACACCTCCTCGCCGTCCTGCAACCACAATTTCATGCGCACTGTCGGATGATGCCGATCCATGTCCGTTCCCCTTGAGCTGGTGTTTGGTCCCGATCTGAGTCAAAACGCTGTCCGGAGCGGCGGTGTGCGATACTCCGCCCCCGGTCTTGGGTCACTTTGCGAATGAACACTTGGGGTACGTGCAGTTCTTGCAGCTGTGGCAAAAACCGCCATGCCCCAGAGAGGCAAGGTCCCTCCGCGTCACGGGCTGGTCGGCCAGGACGCGGGGAAGCAGAATGTCGAAGCTGGTTGTCTTGTAGTAGAGGGCGCAGGCGGGCACGCCGATGATCCGGCAGTCGCCCGCGCGGGCAAGGAGGCTCATGGCGCCGGGGAGCAGCGGCACCCCGTAAAGTAGGTCCGTTGCGCCCGCGTCCACCAGGCCTTTTCTGGTGACGTCCTCGGGGTCCACTGAGAGGCCCGCGGTGGTGATGATCAACTCCGCCCCTTTCTCCAGCATGTCCCGAACCGTGTCGGCGATGCGTTCGCGGTCGTCCGGCACCACTTCCGTGGCCACCACCTCGCAGCCAAATGACTCCACCTTTGTCCGTACTATGGGGGCAAAACGGTCTTCCACCAGCCCCTGGAAAACCTCGGTGCCGGTGACAAGGATGCCGGTCTTGCGCGGCGTGATTTTGGCGATGTTCAGGGTGGGGGCATCGCCCAGGCCGTGCAGGGCCTGGTTCAGGCGGACGCGTTCGATGAACAGGGGGATGGCGCGGGCGGCCGCGATGTCCTGCCCCTCTTTGACCACGGAAAAGTTGTGCCGGGTGGCGCACATCACGCCGGGTATGCTGTTGAAGCGCTCCAGCGCGGCGGTGTCCACCAGGAGCAGGCCGTCGTGCTCGGCGCGCAGCGTCACCTTGCCCTCGCGCACCGGGCCTGCCTCTATGATGCCCTTGCCGATCAGGCGCCCGGACATGGCCTTGGCCGCGTCGTCCTCGTGGATCCACTCCTCGCCCACGTTCTGGTTGTCCTCGACGTACACATGAAAGCGGCCGATACGGTGCAACCGGCAGACATCGCCCACGTCCAGCTTCTGTTTGCGGTGGAACACCGCGCCCTTTGTCTTGCCCGGGGCGATGCCGGTCATGTCGTGCATCAGGGTCTGCCCCACGGCTTCTTCGGCCTTGACCATGCGCAGCTTGGGCCCGTGGGTGAAGGTCTCGTCCTGCTGAATTTCGGGCTGAAAATCCGAGTAGGGGGACTCGCCCTGGCAGAACCGGCACACGGCGCCGTCCCGGGAGGGATAGGCCTGTCCGCACACGGGGCAGATGGCGATGCGCCCTTTCGTGCGTTTGGAGAGCATCTCCTCGCGGATGTCCACCTCCCGGATCTCGCAAATGGAGTGCCCGGCCACGCGCATTTCCTGACGCAGCAGCGCGCTGTCCTGCTCCCGCTTGGGTTTGAGCTTGAGCAGCCATTCGGCGATGGTGGGATAGGGGGCGAGCTTGGTGGGATCAACAGCCACGCGAACGCCCTTGCCATTGGTCTTGTCGTACAGGGACATGGCATAGAGCCCGAGGTGCACGATCTTGAGCCAGCCGTTGCCTATGGTGCAGGGAGTGAGCATCTGGATGCAGTCGGGCAGGCACCAGGATGTCTCGCACACCGCGTCGAACAGGATGCCCTCCGGGAGGCGCCGCTTGGCCTCGGCCACCATGAATCCGCCCAGGATAAGGCCGGGCGCGGCATAGCCATGAAAACGCGCGGCCATTTCAACGAATTCCTCGAAGGTGAAGGAGTCAATGTAGACATCGCGGGGGGAAGCGTCAGTGGTGGCTTTCATCAGGTTTCCTCACGGATCATGGGGCTCCGGTTGCGGTGAATGAGGTCGGGAAACAAAGGGGATATCTATCCCTTACGTAGCGGACTATCGATCGATTGAATGCAGGCTAGACCCATGTGGTCTTTGGAGCAAACCAGCTTAAACTAACTCATAAAGGATTTGGCACAAAGGACACGAAGGGGTGGAAAAGCGTGAGGGTTGGAGCGATGTGATAAATTAGCAGATTAAATTGAAAGTCTAGTAGCGTAAAAAATTTTAAATAAAATTATAAAATAAATGTTAGTTGATTTAAAAATAGAAATAGAATAAAATAAAAATAAAATTACGTAGCTATTGCCCTAAACTTCGCAAATCCGCCACAATCTAGAAAAACTTTAGATCATTACGGAGGATTATCTTGGCCAAGCCCTATACCGAGATGGACTTGATCACTTTTCAGCGCCGGTTCGGTTCGGTACGGAAAGGTCCTGCAGGAAACGTCTTTTCGCGATGCGCTGGCCTGATGGTTTCCGTTGCCCCCGGTGCGACTCACAGGAGGCCTACTTTCTTGAGAAGCGACGTTTGTACCAGTGCACCAAGTGTAAACACCAGACTTCCCTCACCGCTGGCACTGTCATGCATCGAACCAGGACTCCGCTTGTGAAGTGGTTTTGGGCTATTTACCTGGTCGCCACAGACAAGCGTGGTCTCTCGGCTCTGGCTCTGTCCCGCAAAATCGACATCGGACTCAAGTGCGCCTGGACCATGCTGCACAAAATTCGCAAGGCCATGGAGGCCAGAGACGCTGAATACCAACTCGCCGGCCTCATTCAGGTCGACGACGCCTTTTTCAGTGGGGGAATCAAGAAGGGCGGCGACAAACGAGGCCGAGGAACCAGCAAAGTCCCTGTCCTCGTCATGGCGGCTACCAAGGACGAGGCAATCACTTTCGCACGAATGGAAGTTCTGGAAAACGTCGACGGTGAACATATCAAGGCTGTGATTGAAAGCGGGTGGCTGGCGCTCAGGCCATCAAAACAGATGGGCTGCCGGCCTTCAACGTCGTTAAAGAAATCGGACATGAACACAATCCAGTCGTGGTCTAACCCAAGAAAGACGCGCCCGACTTCGATGTTCTTAAATGGGTCAACATCATGGTGTTCAACGCAAAGGCGTTCATCCTTGGCACGTACCACGGCGTCATGGGCAAGCATCTTCAAAAGTACCTCGACGAGTATTGCTATCGCTTCAATCGCCGTTTCTGGCCTGGGCAGGGCTTCGACCGTCTGCTGATGGCATGCTCCAATGCCGCACCAGTAACTTATGCGGAGTTAAGGAGATAGCCACGTAAAATTAAGATACTAGTTCTATTTCAGAGGTAGATTCCTCGAAGCTTGTTGTTTTAGCAGTAGCTTTGTGCTTCGATTTTCCGCGCTTGCTGCGGTGTAGTCCACTGATAACTAGGAATTATTGATTGGATTTTATTCTATGCGCAATGATTTTAGATTGGTTACAGCTTTAGTGATATTCTTAATATTAATCTTACTATCATCACGAAACTGGCCACAAAAATACAAAAAATTATCCTTTTACAATCCTCTCGATGTCGACCGTGAGCTTCCTTTTCCTGAAGCTGGACAAGGGAGTTCAATATGCTCACTGACAGCTCTTTTTGGCCCTTACTTCGCATTGGTGCTTCTCTTAGGCATTCCTGCTTTATTGGGTCTGACTTTTGGAAGCATCCTAGGATTGATCTTAATTTGGATTCATTGCACAAAATCGCAACTGGATACTTTTCAGCATATGATTTTATCGAGGTTCATGGTTGGCAACTCTCCCCATGCATTACTCATTGTTATATCCTTAACTCAACTAGGATTTGCAACATCAGAAATGTTCATACTGAAAGACATAGCAAGTATAGGCTTTTCTCTTGATCCAGAACATAGCAACATGTTTACTATATCCCTCGCTCTAATTGGTTATTTATATGTCATAGATGGTGGATACGGAGCAATTTACAGAACAGATTTTGTACAATATATATTCATTCTGGTTATGTGTATTGCTCTTGTCACTGCAGTACTCCATATTTCTAGTGGTAAACCGCAACTGTT
This sequence comes from Desulfovibrionaceae bacterium, assembly GCA_963674665.2. Classification (GTDB taxonomy): domain Bacteria; phylum Desulfobacterota; class Desulfovibrionia; order Desulfovibrionales; family Desulfovibrionaceae. The sequence continues at coordinate 121,618 of CAXXPL010000010.1, forward strand.
ATCACCATCGGTCTCTTTCCAGATTTGTGGACAACTTTCCCGAGTGTTTCATACAAAGTATTGCTCAGTTTCATTACAACAAGCTTATTCTCCATTGCATTTGTTATATCTACACCAGATATTTGGAAAAGAATATTAATTGTGACGAAATTCTGAAAAAAAGAGGAGATTTTTTTGGCTTATCTTAGCTGGAATGGTTCCTTTCGCGGTCCTTCTTCCTTTAGTCATAGCTTCAGGATCAGCTACAACATTTACCACGCCTCCCTTAAAACTTCTTCTAAAGTCAACAATGGACTACTCTACCTTAGTTCGAATTTCTTTATTGCTAGGGCTAGTCGGTAGTTTTTTGTCATCTTTTGACAGTGCTCTAATTTCCGCAATTCATGTAACTTTACTTTTCAGATTGCCGAAGCTACGAATTGCAGATGATATGCATTCTTTCTATTTCTTAGCTGGAACAGCTTTTTTAATAATTAATCTTCTGTTTCTGCTGCTCCCACTGCTAGGAATCAGTAACCCATATGCATTAGCTAACATGCTGCTCGGACTGTATGTTGGGATTGCGGGAATTCTGATAGGCACAAACGGAGTGCTTCGCTCATTGTCTAACCAAAATACGTTATTAATAATAACGGCGGTAAATGCAGTTTGGTCAGATCATAATACTAGAGAGTAATCAGCTACTTACAGCTCCAGGATTCGAACAAATACAAACAATCCCTTCAGGCGTGATACTTCTGGTTTCAGTAATTGTTTTATCCTGGCGTTTAAGTTGGAGTCAGAAGAGATGAACCTAGATGTTGAAAAGTTAGTTGGAGTTGCTTTATTTATTAAAAAGAACTCTGTAAGTTCTTCAAACTATGCATTAATATTCATTCCAATATTCACTATCTCACTTTGGCTGATCAAAGCGGATTATCTTGGTCTGGGTGAATCTGTAGTCAACAAAATCAAAATATGTGAGATACAAAGTATAATGGATCACGGGACAATGAGTATTTCCCCTGACAATGGTTTTATGGTGATTTTTGAACCAACGAAAGGAGATTACAGTATCCCTGTCAAGAGCAGCAATTCTAAAATATGGACGTCACTCTCCTATGACTCTCTTAATACAAATAAAAGTAGGCTACTTTTTGAGGCTCAGAATCTTCGTATTAAAACGCCTTTTTATGGCATTGATGAATCGGTTGTCTTAATTGTCCGAGGTGATTCACATAGAACCGTATTTATCCCAGGAGAAACGCATACTTTTTCTGAATTTAAAATATTAAACAAGAAGACATATTGGCTACCCATAGGGTGCTTTGTTGTATGTCTTTTTAGCTTTGGAGTCACGTTTGGTTTCTTCTGAATTCTAATGAATCTGTCAATTATTGCACACGAGAATACTGAGGCCCAACACAGAAAACCAAAGATCATTCAAGGGGACGTTGTATAATCTTAGACCAGGATTTTTTGGATAAATCCATATTTGCAAAGAGATTGCAAAATAGTCCCATGGAAAGCCGATTAGAGCCACAACAACACCTATTTTCAAGTATTTAACAAACTTCTTGTGCGAGTTTAATAGAGAATAATTTACGCATATTGATATAATACTAAAAATTGTATTAAAAAGTACGTAATTATTCATCATAAAACAAATCAAGAAGAAGGTAACACATCATTGTGTGGGAAAAAAATATAAGCAACTCTTCTCCTGGGAGCCCGTGGAAACGGAATTTAATGTGTTTTCCTCTGGAAAATACCAAAAACCAAACCTTATTAAAATAATGTCAACTACAGTCCAAAAAAGAAACAGTCCAACAAAGACGGTAATAATTCTTGATATAGACACGTTGCGCCTTAAAATTCTATAATCACAAAAAGTAATCACGGTCAGGACCGAAAGAACGTTTAAAAGTAAATATGCCCATTTTTCGTTCATCGACCTTTCCAATCAATAATTCCTAGTTATCAACGCTTCATATCCACCTCCAGATTCCTGCGAGGATGTTTCCCTACCAAGGCCTCGCGCTGGGCAGAGAGGCTGACGTGGGTGTAGATCTCGGTCACAGCCAATGAGCTGTGCCCCAGCAGGGTTTGGATGTTCCGGATGTCCACACCGTTTTCCAGGAGCAGGGTGGCCACGGTGTGCCGGAACATATGGGGGGTGATGAGGCCGGGCACACAGGCAAGGCGTTGCGTCTTCTTGATGATGGCCCGCACCGACTGGTCCGAGAGCGGGTCCATGTTCCTGTTCAGGAAGTACTCCCTGTCCGGTTCCAGGTGTTCGGCATAGGCTTGTTCATAGGTCTCCAGGGCCTGGACAACGCTTGCGTCGCACAGGGGGATGATGCGCTCCCTCTTGCCTTTGCCCATGACCAGGATTTGCTTCTGCCTAATATCCACGCAGGAGTACTTGAGGTTGCAGAGCTCAGAGACACGTACGCCGGTGGAGAACAGCGTCTCCAGCACAGCAATGTTACGCACCGCCTCGCGATAGCGGGGCGACTCACAGTTCATCTCGTCACGGATGGTGTACGCAGTCCGCATGAGCTCGGACAGTGAATTCTTGGGGATGGTACGGGGCAGGTTCTTTTCACGCTCCAGGCGCATGCGCAGCTTTCTGAAGGGGGAGGCCTCGATGTACTCCTCCTGCTCCAGAAAGGAAAAAAACGCCTTCAACGTTGCCAGCTTGCGTTTCAGACTGCGGGGTTTGTACTTCGTGGACAAAAACTCCATGTATGTTCGCATGGTGTTCTTATCCATGTCCTCTATGGCCGGAATCCCGGCGTCAAAGCTCTCCGTGAATTGTCGCAGATCGAGTTCGTAGGCGTTCATGGTGAGTTTGGACAACCCACGCTCCAGGCGGCAATGGTTCAAGAATGCGGAAACGGCATCACTCAAGTGCATATTTGATCCCTCTTTTTGCGGTACAGAAAGAGTGATTGCCTAAAAATCAACTAAATATCAATTAGTTAGGTTATGCTTAGAAGAGATGAAGACCGATATGGGGTGTCGCGGGATGGGCTGGATGTTGCGGGTTCACCAATGCGGTATTGCTGAACTGAAATTGTCAATCTATTGTCTAATTTGTCTGGAATCGACACTATGGGCAGGGCTCATTGCCCAAGTGCTCCCCGTTCTGGCCAAAATGAGGAGCTCTGTCACTTCTGGGCGATTGAACACAGAATGCCCCATATGTGCTTTGGGGCGGAGATTTTACCTATTTGCCGGTGCGTTTGCCCTGCTTGCGCTTGTACTCCAGCAGCTTCTTATGGATGAGCGCATTGTCGGGGCGCAGCATGAAGGCCAGCCCCATGAACATGTTCGCCTTGTCGGGCGCGCTCCTCTCCATGGAAAGGGCGGTCTCCACGAACAGGTCCGCGCACTTGTCCGGCAGCCCCAGGTTGGGTTCCGCAACGGCCAGCAGCACCCGGGTCAGCCCCTCGGCATCCGCCGCGTTCATCACTTCGGGGGCGTTTTCAGGCTCTTCAAATGGGAACGGGTTGCCCTCGTCACCCAGGTATCTTTCGTTCACCAGGGCATTGGATGGGGCGAAGGACTCGTAGATCTCTTTGTATTTCTCGGGAGGCAGGGGCGCGCCCCCTCCGGTGAACGCGGCGGTTACCGCCTGGATTGCGCGCGCCCTGGTTTGGTTCGGCACGCCGGAGCCTGAATACTTGGGGAACGCCTTGTTCACAGCCCGCGCCACCATGAGCCCGAAGGGGGTGAGCGACTCGTTCCGAGCCTCCAGGTCCGTGGGCACTGTGGCGCAAAGCCCCTCGTCGAGCAGTGCCAGGAAGTCCTGGAGCAGGTTCCGGTTCCTGAACCGTTCCCTGCTGAATATCCGGACGCGGAGATTCTCCCGGCCAAAGACTTCGGCCCAATTTCCAAGCATGTCATGGTAATTGTAATAGATATTGTCCGGAGTGCAGCGCTTCAGGAATTCACCGAGTTCCTCGTTGCCGCCGGATCGCATCACTGTGGAGTATGAGGACAGGCATAGGGCGGACTGCTCCCTCAGGTAGCAGATGACATTTACTGAAGAAAAGAACGGAATCAGCATATCGTGCACACGCAGCACCTCGGCGAGGGAGCTGGTCCTTGAGTGAAAGTTCTCGCTGGAGATCACTACCGAGTGGATGGAAGAGGGGAGGGCGCGTAATTCGGCTTTTAGCGCCTTGTTCAGGGTTTCCCTGAATTCCGCCCTCTGCTTGGGGGTGATAATCCTGCGCTTCAGAAAAAAGTCGTCGGCTTGGGCGTCGTTCATGCAGGCGCAGGGGAGGGCGCGGTTGTTGCGGGTGCCGGCGCATTGCAGAAAGTGGAATCCGGCAGCGGCCAGCGCGCCCCTGTTCTGAAAGAGGCACTCCTGGATGGACGTGGTGCCGGTTTTTTCCGTGCCGATGTGCAAATAGAGTTTCATGGTGTCATATCGTGAAGAAGTTGTGGGGAGTGGAAAGCGGTTTGCAAGTGGGTCTTCCCCTCAGCGCTCCCCTTCCTGAACTTGATAGTAAATTCAGAGAAATAGGGTGTGCGAGTTTGGCTGTTCTGTCAAGGCGACGGGAACGTGACGCGAAGGGGTGGTGCGGCAAAATATGGAAGTTGTTGAAAAGGGCCGGGGGAAACCATTCGCCAGGTTTCCCCCGGAGACATTGTATAAATCCTTATGCAGCAGTGTCCTATGACGCCGACGACAACTTCAGCTCCTCGGCGGCTTCACGCTCACTGGGCCAGAGCACGCGGTCGCGGTGGGTGTAGACGTTCATGCGTCTGCCGCGGATGCGCCCCACAAGGGTGATGCCGTGCGATTCCGCCATGTCCACGGCCATGGCGGTGGCGACGGAGATGCCGCAGAGGAAGCCGAGCCGGGCGGCCACGGCCTTGCACACCAGCTCAAAGCTCAGCCGCGAGCTCAGGGTGGCCAGGCAGGCCTGGTGCAGTACCCCTTGCAGGATGGCCGAGCCGATGACCTTGTCCAGGGCGTTGTGCCGGCCGATGTCCTCGGCAACGCAGACAAGGGTTCCATCGTGGTCGAAGAGCGCGCAACTGTGGGTGCCGCCGGTGCGGCGGAACACGCTCTGGGCCGACTCCATGTCGCTCATGAAACCGAATATCTGGTCCGCGGAGATTCTGGCGTGGTGAAGGGGATGGGGGCCGATGTCCGTAGTTTCCACGGGCGTTCCCAGGGTGACGTCGGCGATGACGTATCCTTTGCGCGGTGCGTCAAAGGAGATGTCCCGGACCATGTCGCCGCAGGAGATGTGCCCCTCGGTGAACAGGTAGCCGGTGACGAGCTCGAGCTCCATGCCCGGGGTGCTCATGGTGTACCCCACTTCCCGGCCATGGACGTGGATCCTGAGGCACTGCTCCGCGGCCAGGTGGTCGTCCACCAGTTCAACCGCGTTTTGATAGTGCCGCAGGACCGGGCGCTTGCAGAAGCCGCTCATAGAGGTAACCTCGTGTGCTGTACGTCGTTACTGCCGTCTATCCCGCTTCCGACCCAACCATTGAAATTTTGGGAGGAGCCGGGGGGCCCTTTTTACATGGGTTCCCCCGGAAAATCCTCAGATCATGACTGTCATTTCTGAAACGTGTTCCAGGGTGCCGTGGCGAGGGGCGCATACCCTTTTTGCGCCGCGATGATATCCAGATGCATCAGGGCCAGGGGCGCCACGGAGAGGTCCGGAAGATCGGCATACTCGCGCAGATCTATGCAAGGGAAATACGCCTTGCATTTGGTGCAGGCATCCACACGCTCGAATTTGGCCTTTTCGACGCTGAGTATCTCGCGGGAGCCCGGATCTGCGTTGTCGCACGCCGGACAGGCGTCCCGGCGGAAGCGCCAGTCATTGCCGCACAAAGAGCAGTGCAGGATCTTCTGCCCACCGCCTCCGACAAGGTTGTCCAGGTCTGTGGGTTCGGGGCGTGAAAGGCAGGCAACGGAAGGGAAAGAGCCGCACACCGGGCAGTACCCCTGCTTCCAGGTCATTTCCTGGTTGTTCGCGCGCAGGAGCCTGGCCACCGCCCCAACGGGGGCGGACAGGATCTGCTCGATGGCGAAATGCAACATGCCGGGGTTCACTTCGGCATCCTTTGCCGCCTTTTCCAGGGAAAAATTGTCCTTGTCCATGAACAGGGTGCAGCATTGCATCAGGCCCAGCCGCTTCTCGTCCAGGGCCTGGGCGATATCCTCCATGCCCTTGCTGTCGGGCAGGGCCTTGCGAAGCGCGGGCAGAATGGCCTTGGCGGACTGCTCGATCCAGGAGGCGAGGAAATCCAGGGAACCCCCGGCGAGCAGGGGAAGGCCGGGATTGCCCAGATCGAGCCGGGAGCGGTCTATATGCCCGAGGTCCACAGAGGTCTCGATGAAGTTTTCGATCAGCCGAACCCTCTCTTCCAGCAGGGGCTGAAAAGCCTTCAGGATGCCCTCGATCTGGGGGCGCTGCCGGCTGTAGCGTTCGATGGTCCCGCGAATGGATTCCTGGCCCTTGGAAATGGTGGTGGCGTTTGACATGGTCTTTTTCTTATCCCTGGTCATGATCGTTCATTTCTCGGGGGGGAGGACCGCGGGGCGTTGCGCCCCGCGATCCGCCTCCGATTTGAGGATGGATACCTATGCTTGATGAGAAATTTTATGATGTGCCGGGGAAACCGGTGAAGTCTTCCCCGGCACGTTGTCTCTGTTGTCAAGCAATCCGACCGAAACCCTTGCCCTAGGTGTTGACGATCCTGCGCAACGGTGCTGTGAGGCCGGCCAGGAACTGCTTGCGCCCAATCTCCTTGGGCGAGGCCGAGGCGACACTATACTCGTGGTAGGTCTCGGGCGCGTCGGTGAGGAGGTAGATCACGTTCACGTCCTCCACATTGGCGAGCATGGCCTTGGGGAAGGTCTTCTTGACGATTGCCAGACGCTGCTCGGCCAGTTTCAGCATATCCTCGCGTTCACCAAAGTTCATGGTGCCGGTGGGGCACACCTTGACGCAAGAGGGCAGCATACCGGCCTTCACGCGGTCGATGCACATGGTGCATTTGCTCATCATGCCGGTGTCCGGGTTGCGGCGAGGAATGTTGTAAGGGCACGCATCACGGATGCTCTCGAAGTCGTCCGCTGAGAGTTCCTTGGTTTTTTCCGTGAACAGCACCGCTCCGGTGGCCTCGTCGTGGATAATGGCGCCTTCCAGGGTCAGGTCCGCGGTGTCCTTGCAGGGGGGCACCACGCAATGACGGCACTGATCCGGGAAGAAGTTCCAGTGAACAACGCCCTTGTCGTCCACGTAGTCATGGAACCGCACCAGTTTGTAGTTGTTGGGATTCAGATCCTGAGGATTCTGATGGTTGCCCCAGCCGTACTGTGTGGTCTTGTTCGGCTCGAGCTCATGCCACTCCTTGCATGCCAGCTGACAGCCACGGCAGGCCGTGCAGCGGGATGTGTCTATCAAGAACGCCTTAGGCATAGCTTACTCCTTGTGGTTGCCGCGTGGGTTAGGTGGCAAGCTCGCTGAGCTTGTCGGCCTTTTTGATGTTCACGAGGCTAGCCTTGAATTCCGGGATGGTGGTGTTCGGGTCGCCAACATAAGGCGTGAGCCTGTTGGTGGAGTCGCCACATCCGGGGGTGGTCCAGCCGAAGCAGAAGGGCATGCCGATTTCATGGATGATACGGCCATGTACCTTCAAGGGGCGCATGCGGACAGTGACCATGGCGATGGCCTCGACGCGTCCGCGTATGCTCTCGACGACAACGCCGTCGCCGTTCTTGATGCCTTTTTCCTCGGCCAGTTCAGGGCTCATTTCCACATAGAGCTGCGGTTCGGCTTCCAGCAGGTTGGGGACGTTGCGGGTCTCGCCGCCGCCGCACCAGTGCTCGGTCACGCTGTAGGTGGTGAGCACGATGGGGTAGTCGGGATCGGCGGGCTTGGCCAGCTTGTCCATGTCGCTGCTGGCGAACTTGTAGACAGGGCTGCTGAGCTGCTTGGAGAACGGGTTGGAGTCAACCGGGGTTTCCACAGGCTCGTAGTGTTCGGGGAAAGGACCGTCCATGCGGCCGGGGCCGTAAACCTGACCGGCGCCGTGAACCGTCATGATGAAGGGGTGCTTGCCCTTTCCTGTGGACAATGGCGGCCAGCCGCCATCGGGCACGTCGCCGACCCACTTCTTGCCGTTCCATTCGATGACGGGCTGTTCGGCGTTCAAAGGCTTGCCGTCCAGGTCCACGGAAGCGCGGTTGTAGAGGATGCGGCGGTTGACCGGCCAGCACCAGCTCCAGTTGGGGAACAGGCCGATCTTCTTCTGCATCTCGGTCTGGGCCGGATCGCGGAACTTGGACTTGTTGCCGGCTTCCTCGGTGTAGCTGCCGGTGTACAGCCAGTTCAGGCTCATGGTGGAGCCGTCGTCGGCAAGGGCGGTAAAGGAGGGAACCAGCTGCCCCTTCTTGTACATCTTGCCTTTCACTTCGGTGTCCTTGGTGAAGAAACCGTTGATCAGCTTGGTGACGGATTCGGCGTCATAGGTCTTGGGCCAGTTCAGCTTGGTCACGGCCTCGGGCAGGATTCCGCCGTCCTTTTTATACATCTCGATGAGGTTGTTCATGATGCCCACGAACATTTCGCCAAAGGTCTTGGCTTCGCCCGCGGGTTCCACGGCCTTGTAATGCCAGAGCAGCCAGCGGCCGGAGTTGGTGACCGTGCCGTCTTTCTCCAGGCGGTGGGCAGAGGGCAGCAGGAAGTACTCGGTCTTGACCTTCTTGGGATCAACGCCCGGGCGGTGCCAGTTGTCCGTGGTCTCCGAGTGGTGCAACTCGGAGGTGACCAGCCAGTCCAGGTTGTCCATGGCCTTGCGGGTCTTGTTGGAGTTGGGCACGCTCTGCATGGGGTTCAGGCCGATGATGAAACCGCCCTTGATTTTGCCGTTGTACATGCGGTCGTACAGGAAGGTGTACGAGTAGTCGCCACCCTTCTCGATCCTGGGCAGGTAGTCGTAACCGAACCCGTTATCCTTGGTCGCATTGTCGCCGTACCAGGCCTTGAGCAGGCTCACGAAGTACTTGGGCTTGTTCTGCCACCAGTTGGCGCTTTCTGGATCCTTGGAAACAGGAGTGTTGGCTTTCAGGTATTCGTCGAGGTTCTTCCACTCGTCGTGCATCATGGCCATGTAGCCGGGGACGATGTGGTAGAGCAGGGTATGGTCGGTTGAACCCTGTACGTTGGGCTCGCCGCGGAGGGCGTTGATGCCGCCGCCGGCGATGCCGATGTTGCCCAGCAGGAACTGGATGATGGCGGCGGAGCGGATGTTCTGCACGCCAACGGTGTGCTGCGTCCAACCCAGGGCGTACATCACGGTGCCGGCCTTGGAGCCGTTGCCCGTGGCACTGTAGGCTTCGTACACGCGCAGCAGGTTTTCCTTGGCAACGCCGGTGACCGTGGACACGGTTTCCAGGTCATAGCGGGAGTAATGCTTTTTCATCAGCTGGAATACGCAGCGCGGATCCTTCAGGCTCTTGTCCTGCTTGGGCACGCCGTTCTCGTCCATCTGGTAGGCCCATTTGGACTTGTCATAAGCGCGGGTCTTGGCGTTGTAGCCGCTGAATACGCCATCCTTGAAGTCGAAGTCCTTGCCCACCAGGAAGGAGGCGTTGGTGTATTCCTTGACGTAGAATTCGTAGAATTTGTTTTCACTGAGGATGTAGTTGATCATGCCCCCGAGGAAGGCGATATCCGTGCCGGAGCGCAGGGGCACGTGGAAATCCGAGCGGGCCGAGGTACGAGAGAACTTGGGGTCGATGTGCATGACCACGGCGCCCTTGTTGTACCTGGCTTCCATCACCCACTTGAAGGAGATGGGGTGGTGTTCGGCAGCATTGCTGCCCATTATGAGGATGGCATCGGCATTCTTGATGTCGATCCAGTGATTCGTCATCGCACCGCGTCCGAACGACTCTCCCAGAGCCGCAACAGTGGCGCTGTGTCAGATACGGGCCTGGTGGTCCATGTGGACGACGCCCAGGCTTCTCATGGCTTGGTGCACCAGGGCGCACTCTTCGTTATCGGCGTGGGAGGTGCCGAGCAGAAACATGCCGTCCAAGCGGTTGACGACATTACCTTTTTCGTTCTTGAGCAGGAGATTCTCGTCACGGGTTTTCTTGACGCGCTTGGCGATCTCCATGAGGGTCCAGCCCCATTCCTTCTCTTCCCACTTCTCGGAGAAGGGAGCACGGTACAGGGGTTTCTTCAGGCGGTGCTCGTTGCGCGTCATGGAGAGCATGGCGGCTCCCTTGGCGCACAGCGAACCCTGGTTGATGGGGTAGTCCGGGTCGCCTTCAGTGCCAACGAGCTTGCCGTCTTTGACGTAGGCAACGACGTGGCAGCTTACCGAGCAGAAGGGACATACCGTCAGCACCTCTTTGGCGCCCTCGATCTTCAAGCCGGCGGCGTAGGCCTCCACCGGCGAGAGATCGAATCCCAACTGCGACAGGCTGAGGCCGATGGCTCCCGCGCCTGTGAGTTTGAGAAAATCTCTGCGGTTGCAATCCATAAACATCCTCCATTGACTGATTCGCGTCGCGGGCGGCTCCCGCAACAGTGGCATTGATCAGATATGCCGGGAAATCTAATGCCTGGACTCCCGAAGCATTTACATAATCTATCTCACCAAAGGTAGAGACGGTCAATAAAAATTCAATTATTTTGATATGTTAATATTAACATGTCAAATGGGGCACAATAAATGCTCAAAAAAACATTTCAAAACCCGCTCATGGGAAGAAAGGCAATATCCAGTTGAAATCGAAAGTGAAACGGTTTGTCTGGAAACTATGGATCAGACTTTTTCCGCAGCCTTGACATGACCTGACGCGGCACGGGCAGTGCCACTGACCAGAGACTCTTTTTCGATCGATTTCATGGTGATGTCGAAAGTGAAGCCCAGTCCATAAAAAGGCGCGAATACTTGCTTCAACTGGCTCGAGTCGGGGCGGTTCGTTGTTGGAATCTCCGTTGAGATTATTTCTATTATGCTTGGTTAGGCATAATTTGAAAAAAGGTCAATCTGGAGCGTTAAGAGTTAATTTTAGCATGTCACATGGAACAAAAAAAATGAACAGATACCGACAAAAAACAACATAAAGCGAAAGCATATTGGTGCGGAAACCAAAGCTGTCAATAATATTGATCAGATGAACGTAACTATTCATCCCATATGAAAATTTAAGGGTATGTATGAGATAACTAAGGGTAAAATGACTACAGTTAGGGACTTAGTCTGACAATTTCTCTTGACGTGATATGTCCTGAAGAGCATAAATGAATCACGGATTAAGGAGAATTAGTGTTCATGCGTACCATCGACGACACATCTTTCTCACGCTTTCACGCGAAAACGGTACAAGCAACCTATGGCCTTACCCCCACCTCAACCCAATACAACCACTTTAAACTGCTATGATGAAGAGCATTCCTGTTAAGGAGTCCGTGGGCTCCGTGCTTTGTCATGACCTCACCCGGATTGTTCCGGACGAGTTCAAGGGCCGTGCCTTCAAGAAAGGCCATATTGTCCAACCCGAGGATGTTCCCGAACTCTTGAGAATGGGCAAGGAGCATCTTTATGTCCTCAGCCTGGAGGATGGTTTCGTTCACGAAAACGAGGCCGCTGCCCGCATCGCCAAGGCCATTGCGGGATCGGGACTGAGATTTTCGGAAGTATGCGAGGGGCGGATCAACCTGGAAGTCGAAAGACCCGGGTTGCTCAAGGTGGACATCGCGACATTGCATCGCCTCAACAGCCTCGAGGGAGTGACCATTTCCACGGCGCATAACAACCTCAGGGTCAACGCCAACAGGCCCGTGGCCGGCACGCGAATCGTTCCCCTGGTCATCGAGGAGGAACGCCTCCTTGAAGTGGAGCGCATATGTGACGAAGTTCGCGGGGATTCAGGGCCGGTGATCGAGGTCAAACCCTTCATGGAGCGTTCCATAGGCCTGGTGACCACCGGGAGCGAGGTCTACCACGGCCGCATCAAGGACGCCTTCGGCCCGGTGGTGGAGAAGAAGGTCAAGAGCTATGGCAGCCACGTGCTGCGGCAGATCTTCGTATCCGACGACCAGGACATGACCGTAGCGGCCATCAGGGCATTGCTCGACGAAGGCGCCGACCTGATACTCTGCACCGGTGGCATGAGCGTGGACCCTGACGACCAGACCCCCGCCAGCATCAGGGCCACGGGAGCCGAGGTGGTCACTTACGGCGCACCTACATTTCCAGGGGCCATGTTCATGCTGGCCTACCTGGGAGACGTCCCCATTCTCGGACTGCCCGGCTGCGTGATGTACTACAACGCCAGCGTGTTCGAGTTGGTCATGCCGCGCATCCTGGCCGGTGAGAGGGTGACGCGGGACGATATCGCCGCCATGGGACATGGCGGGTTTTGCTTTGGCTGCGAAACCTGCCGTTATCCGATCTGCCCCTTTGGGAAAGGGGAGTAGTCCCTGGCGTTATCCGGCATGCGCACAATGAGTCCGCCGTCAAGGGCGGAGCGGGTGTGCGGAAATCGCGCTTCCCGCGAAACGGTCATTCGGTATGAAACTTCACCGACAGGTGAAGCTGTTTACCGATCAAACCACCAGGATGCGCATGCGCGGCTGGAAACCGCATGGATACGATGTGTCCGCAAGCAGAGGGGGAACCGGGTTTCCGCTCCGCGACAACCGTGGATGCCGGGAGCGTCCACGGAGGCAAGACTAGAAGGTAATGGACTGAAAAGTACTGCAAAGGAGGTTGTACTCGATGTTAGGTAAAACCATCATTGTGAACGGCGTGCCCAAAAACGTGGTTGCCGATCAGGACGTGATGCTGTCCGAGATCATCCGCGAACAGCTCCTGCTCACCGGCACCAAGATCGGTTGCGGCCAGGGCCAGTGCGGCGCCTGCAGCGTTATTCTGGACGGCAAACTGGTGCGCTCCTGCATCACCAAGATGAAGCGGGTTCCTGACGGCGCCGAGGTCATCACCATTGAAGGTGTCGGCGATCCCAAGAACCTCAGCCCCATCCAGTTGGCCTGGATCGCCCACGGCGGCGCCCAGTGCGGTTTCTGTTCCCCAGGTTTCATCGTCTCCGCCAAGGCCCTGCTGGCCGAGAACGACAACCCCACCCGTGAGGAAGTTCGCGACTGGTTCCAGAAACACAACAATGTCTGCCGCTGCACCGGCTACAAGCCCCTGGTGGATGCTGTCATGGACGCCGCCAAGGTCATGCGCGGCGAGATGAGTGAAGAGGACCTGGCCTTCAAGATGCCCGAGGACGGTCGCATCTGGGGCACCAAGTACCCCCGCCCCTCCGCTGTCGCCAAGGTCACCGGCCTGGCCGACTTCGGCGCCGACGCCGGCCTCAAGCTGCCCGAGGGCACTCTGCGCCTGGCCCTGGTTCAGGCCGAGGTCTCCCACGCCAACATCCTGTCCATCGACACCTCGGAAGCCGAAAAGATGCCCGGCGTGTTCAAGGTCGTCACCTCCAAGGATGTCAAGGGCAACAACAAGATCAGCGGCCTGATCACCTTCCCCACCAACAAGGGCGATGGTCTGGACCGCCCCATCCTGTGCGAGAAGAAGGTCTTCCAGTACGGTGACGCCATCGCCATCGTTTGCGCCGACACCGAGAAGAACGCCAAGGCCGCGGCCGCCAAGGTGAAAGTGGAACTCGAGGAACTGCCTGCCTACATGAGCGCGCCCGAGGCCATGGCCGATGACGCCATCGAGATCCACCCCGGCACCCCCAACATCTACTACATCCAGAAGCTGGCAAAGGGCGAAGAGACCGCCCCCATCTTCGAGAAGGCCGACGTGGTGGCCGAGGGCGACTACTATGTCGGCCGCCAGCCCCACATGCCCATCGAGCCTGATGTCGGTTTCGCCTACTACGGTGATGACGGCAAACTGTATGTCCATTCCAAATCCATTGGCCTGCATCTGCACGGCCTGATGATCGCCGGCGGTCTGGGCATCGAGCCCGAGAATCTGATGCTGGTGCAGAACACCACGGGCGGAACCTTCGGCTACAAGTTCAGCCCCACCATGGAAGCCCTGGTCGGCGCAGCCACCATGGCCACCGGTCGCCCCACCTTCCTGAACTACACCTGGTACCAGCAGCAGACCTACACCGGAAAGCGCTCTCCCTTCTTCACCAACGTGAAGGTTGCAGCGGACAAGGACGGCATGCTGAAGGGTCTGGAAGTGGATTGGACCGTGGACCACGGCCCCTACTCCGAGTTCGGCGATCTGCTGACCCTGCGCGGCGCCCAGTTCATCGGAGCCGGTTACAACATCCCCAACATGCGTGGTGAAGGCCGCACCGTGTGCACCAACCACGCCTGGGGCTCCGCCTTCCGCGGGTACGGCGCTCCCGAGATCGAGTTCCCCTCCGAAGTCCTGATGGACGAACTGGCCGAGAAGCTGGGCATGGATCCTCTGGAGCTGCGTTACAAGAACGTGTACCGCCCCGGCTCCACCACCCCCACGGGTCAGGAGCCCGAGGTCTACAGCCTGCCCGAGATGATCGACATCCTGCGTCCGAAATACAAGGCCGCCCAGGAGAAGGCCAAGGCCAACTCCACCGCCGAGGTGAAGCGCGGCGTTGGTATCTCCATCGGCGTGTACGGCTGCGGCCTTGACGGTCCAGACACCTCCGAGGCCTGGATCGAACTGAACGCCGACGGTACTGTCACCGTGTACAACTGCTGGGAAGACCATGGTCAGGGCGCCGACGCCGGTACCCTGGGCGTTGCCCACGAAACCTTGCTGCCCCTGGGCCTGAAGCCCGAGCAGATCAAGCTGGTGCTCAACGACATGTCCAAGGCCCCCAACAGCGGCCCGGCCGGCGGCAGCCGCTCCCAGGTCATGACCGGCCGCGCCATCAAGGCCGGCTGTGAATTGCTCCTGGAAGCCATGAAAAAGGCGGACGGCTCCTTCCGCTCCTACCAGGAGATGGTGGATGAGAAGCTGCCCACCAAGTATGTGGGCAAGTACAGCGCCCCGGGCGCCGAATGCGACGCCAACGGTCAGGGCAAGCCCTTCGTGGTCTACATGTACGGCGTGTTCATGTCCGAGGTGGCAGTGACTCTGGCCACCGGCGAGACCAAGGTCGAGAAAATGACCCTGGTGGCCGACATCGGCAAGATCAACAACCGCCTGCTGGTGGACGGCCAGCTGTACGGCGGCATGGCCCAGGGCATCGGCCTGGCACTGTCCGAGGACTTCGAGGATATCAAGAAGCACAGCACCATGAAGGGTGCCGGTATCCCCTACATCAAGGACATCCCTGATGACATGGAGCTCATCTACGTGGAGACTCCTCGGCCCGAGGGCGCCTTTGGCGCCGGTGGTGTCGGCGAACTGCCCCTCACCGCTCCTCATGCCGCTGTCATCAACGCCATCTACAACGCTTGCGGCGTGCGCGTGAGACATCTCCCGGCCCGCCCCGAAAAGATCCTGGCCGGCCTGAAATAGCAGCTGGCCGTAACGGCGCTCCGGCGCCGGCATGAAGCAACCATGCGGGGCGGGAAGAGTCATCTTGCCGCCCCGCTTTGCATTTTATGTAGCCAATGAGGCATAAAAAGCCCAAAATGGGGATGCGGACCATTGATTTCAACATCCCCAATGCACTGCTATGAGTCTGAAAGTGTTGCTGATTGGACCATATTGAAATTTTTGAAAAGGGGATCCGGGGGAGGAATCTATTTTTAAAAAGTTCCTCCCCCGGGATTCCTACTTGTTGAAAAATCTCTTTTTAAAAGTTGCTGGAGGTCGGGCATGGAGCAAGACGAACTGCGCGCATTGGAAGCCAAATGCATCCAGGAGGAGGCGCCCTGGTGCACGGCGGCCTGCCCGCTCCATGTGGACTGCAGGGGCATGCTGTCGGCCGCGGCCAAGGGCGACTGGAAGGCCGCGAGAAAGGTTCTGGAGCGTGCCATGCCTCTTCCGGAAATACTGGGGCGCATCTGCGACCACCCCTGCGAAGCCCCGTGCAAGCGCGGCGAGGTGGGGGATACCATCCGCATCGGTGCGGTGGAGCGCGCCTGCGTAGAGGCCGCAGGGCCGCAGAGCAGGCTCCTGCCCATCCCCAGGAAACCTTTCCGCGTGGCCATGCTGGGGGCTGGGCTCTCCGCCCTGGTGGCGGCCTCGGATCTTCTGCGCAAGGGGTTCGGGGTCACGCTCCTCACAGGGGCGGACAAGCCCGGCGGCACGCTGCTCGACCTGCAAGGGACACTGTTGCCGGAAAAGGCCCTTGAGCTGGAGATGGACAAGCTCCTGCGCCAGGGCATGGAGGTCAGGATCGGTCAGGCCATTGACCAGGCCCTGCTGGACGCCCTGCTGGAGGAGTTCGACGGCCTGTACCTGGACCGTGACGAGGAGGCTGTCCGGGCACTGGTGACAAACGAGCCGGACCAGTTGAGCCTCGCCACGGATCATGAAAGGGTTTTCGCTGGTGGCGGCAGCGTGGTGACGCAATACTCCCCGATCCAGGAAGCCGCATGGGGGCGCAAGGGGGGAGGCAGCCTTGAGCGGCTGCGCCAAAAGGTCTCCCTCACGGCCCAGCGGGGCAAGGAGGGGCCATTCGAGACCAGACTGTTTACCAGCCTGGAGGGTGTGGAGCCCAACACCGCCATCACCCCCGCCGATTCCGAGGCGGGCTACACCCTGGAGGAGGCCAGGGCCGAAGCGGCCCGATGCCTGCACTGCGAATGCATGGAGTGCGTGAAGCACTGCCTCTACATGCAGCGCTACAAGGGGTATCCCAAGAGCTACGCACGCGCCATCTACAACAACGAGACCATCGTCAAGGGCACCCGCCAGGCCAACAGGATGATCGACTCCTGCATGCTGTGCAACCTGTGCACCAGCATCTGCCCCAATGATTTCAGCATGGCGGACCTGTGCAAGGGCACGCGGCAGAGTATGGTGCGCAAGAACACCATGCCGCCGTCAGCCTTTGAGTTCGCCCTGGAGGAACTGCGCTGCAACATGAGCGAGCGCTTCTACATGGCCCGCCCCACGCCCGGAGGTGGGAAGACGGAGTACCTGTTTTTCCCCGGGTGTCAGCTGGCGGGCAGCCGCCCCGAGCATGTGAAGAGCGCCTTTGGCTGGCTGGGCGAAACCCTGGGCAACGTGGGTCTGCTGTTGGGGTGCTGCGGCGCTCCGGCCGATTGGGCCGGACAGGTGGAGCGCTACAAGGATGTCCTGGCCACGGTGCGCGCATCCTGGGAGGAGCTCGGCAAACCCAAGGTGGTCACGGCCTGCACCACCTGCCGCATGGTGTTCGACAGGGAACTGCCAGAGTTTCAGGCCGTCACGCTTTGGGAGCTCATGGCTGAACGCGATCTGCCCCAAGGTGCGCAAGCGCTTGCCGGGGCAATGCCCCTGCATGACCCGTGCACATCCAGGGAACTCGGCAGCGTACAGAACGCGGCCAGAGCGGTCCTGGCAAAGCTGCGGCAGGAGGTGGAGGAATTGCCCATGGGGCGGGAACTCACTGAGTGCTGCGGCTTTGGCGGGCTTATGTCCTGCTGCGACCCGAAGCTGGGGCGTGACGTGGCCGCGAGGCGCGGCGCCCAGGCCGAGGGCGATTTCCTGGCCTATTGCGCCATGTGCCGCGACGCTTTGGCGCTCTCGGGCAAACGCGTGGCTCATATCCTTGATTTGCTGTTTCCACTTGAAGAAGACCCGGCCGGACGCCCTTCGCCCGGTTTCTCGGACCGGATGGACAGCCGCGACTCTCTGCGCCGCGAGTTGCTGCAAAACTATTGGCATCAGGAGTCCAGAGCCTTGGAAGAGCATGAGAAGATCGTCCTGCACATGACGCCGGAGGTCCGGACCATGCTGGACGACCGGCACATCCTGCGCGAGGACGTACAGCGCGTCATCCACCACGCCATGGAGACCGGCAGGAGCCTGGTTAATCCGGAGAACGGGCATACCCTGGCCTATCACCGCCACGTGCGCGTGACCTACTGGGTGGAGTACGCGCCAGCGGATTCTTCTGATAATGGCGGTTTTACCGTGTGCAACGCCTACAGCCACCGGATGGTCATACCCGGGGCGCGGGGGGAAAAGTAACATGAGCACACTTTCCTTTGTAACCCCGACAGCCTGGAAATGCGCCTGCGGCGAGGAACTCAAGCCCAAGACCGTGGACATCACCTACCTGGAGGCGCAGTTCACGGTCGAACTGCTGGCCTGTGACAAGTGCGGGCTGGTGCTGGTGCCCGAGGATCTGGCGCGAGGCAAGATGTTCGAAGTGGAGCAACTGCTGGAGGACAAGTGAGTCGCCTGAAGTTTCCTGATTACGCTGTCCGGTATGACCGCAGCCCATTGCTGGAGCACACCGGCGGGGTATTGCGCCCCGGTGGCCTGGAACTCACGGCGCGGTTGATCACCCTGGCTTGCCTGAAACCCGGCCAGCGGTTGCTGGATCTGGCCTGCGGCGCTGGCGTCAGCTCCGGTTGCCTGGCCGGAACTTTGGGCCTGGACGTGCTGGGGGTGGATATCTCCCTGCCACTGCTGCGAAACGCGCGGCAGCGCTCCGCACGCCCGTTATTTTGCCAAGCTGGGGCGGCGTCGCTGCCTCTATGCGACGGGGCGGTGGACGCTGTGCTCTGCGAATGCGCCCTGTCATTGTTCCCGGAGCCCGACATAGTGCTGGCCGAGGTGCGCCGTGTTTTGCGCCCCGGTGGGATGCTGCTGCTCAGCGACCTGTACGCGCGGGAAGCCGTGCCAGAAGAGGGAAGTGGTCCCTGCCGCTGCTGCGTGGACGGTGCGCGGAGCAGGGGCGAACTGCTCCTGATGCTGGCCCGAAAAGGGCTGGAAGTTCATTTTTTTGAGGACAACACCAAACACTTGAAGCAACTGGCCGGGGAACTGATATTCGCCCATGGCTCCCTGGAGGCATTCTGGCATGAACTTCTGCCAGGGGGATGCGCCTCGTCCGCGACCCGTCGGGCGTCACAGGCCAGGCTGGGCTACTATGTACTGGTAGCGAAGAAAATATAAGATCGAGGAAAATGATTTCCGAGGGGAAAACCTCTTCAGAAAGGTTTCCCCCAGGAAGATCCTAACAGTAAAAAGGACGTTGAAATGGACGATGTTGCCTTGCGAATAATGCAGCACGGCGCTTCGGGCCTGTGCTGCAGTCAGATAATGGTGGCCCTGGCCCTGGAGGACCAGGGTGAGGAGAACGTGCCCCTTGTCCGCTCCATGGCGGGTATGTGCCACGGCATGGGCGACTGCTCCGGCCCCTGCGGCGTGCTCACCGGCGCGGCCTGCGCCCTGTCCCTGTACGCGGCGAAGGGGAGCGCCGAGGAGCAAGAGCACGAGCGCTTTCCCCTGATCCTGGCCACGTTCACCGAGTGGTTCCAGGAGACCATGGCCGCGGCCCATGGCGGCATCATGTGCAAGGACATCATGGGTGACGGCACCTGCGGCAACCCGGACAAGCAGCACTGCGCCGACATCATGACCCAGGGCTATCTGAAGTGCCTGGAGATTCTCACGGACAACGGCATCGACCCGAGCGAGCCCAAGGAAACAGCGGAGCAGGGGTTTTAGAAGCATGTCCGATTCCGCTGAGAACAGCGTTCCCGCATACGGCCTCCAGGCCGGGCACTCGGGCCACGGCTCGGGCGTGGGAACGCGGAGCGTCTGCCCCGTGTGCCTGAGGACTATCAACGCGCAACTACGCAAAAAGGGCGACTCCGTGTACCTGGCCAAGTATTGCCCGGAGCACGGCGGGTTCGAGGCTGTGGTCTGGCGGGGCACGCCGCATTTCGCTGACTGGTCCAGGCCCAAGATTCCGTCGTCCCCGAAATTTTGCTTCACGCGGGTGGACAAGGGCTGCCCCCATGACTGTGGACTTTGCCCGGAGCACGGACAGCATACTTGCACCGCCCTGCTTGAGATAACCCAACGCTGCAACCTGCGCTGCCCGATTTGTTTTGCGGATGCCGGTCAGTACAGTGATAAGGACCCGGACATGGAGCGCATCGGGTTCTGGTACGACCGGGTGCTGCAGGCCTCGGGCACGTGCAATATCCAGCTTTCCGGTGGTGAGCCCACAGTGCGCGACGATCTCCCGGCCATCATCGCCATGGGGCGGGAAAAGGGCTTCGGCTTCATCCAGCTGAACACCAACGGCCTGCGCCTGGCCCGGGAGCAGGGCTATGCCGAGAGCCTGCAAAGGGCCGGATTGTCTTCGGTGTTCTTGCAGTTCGATGGTGTGGACGACGCCCCCTACCGTTCATTGCGGGGAGCGCCCCTGTGGGGTGACAAGCGCCGGGCCGTGGAGCGCTGTGGCGAGGTCGGGCTGGGTGTGGTGCTGGTACCCACGGTGAAACCCGGCGTCAACGACCACGCCCTGGGCGCCATCCTGGACTTCGCCCTCGAGGCCGGAGCGCACGTGCGTGGTGTGCATTTCCAGCCAGTGAGCTATTTCGGGCGGTTCGACCACCCCCCAAAGGATGAGGACCGCATCACCCTGCCCGAGATCATGCGCGGATTGGAGGAGCAGAGCCGGGGACTGGTCAGCACCACGGATTTCGCCCCTCCGGGGTGTGAACACTCCCTGTGCTCGTTCCATGGCAATTATCTGCGCACCGCTGACGGCACGCTGATGGCCATGTCTCAGAAGCGGTCCTGTTGTGCACCGCCCCAGCCGGTGGTGGCGGCCGAGGGCGCCAGAAAGAGCATCGGCTACACCGCCAGGCAGTGGAGTTCAGCCGCGCCCTGCTCCTGCGAGCGGCCGGACGCGGGCAAATCGCACAGTCTGGAGCACTTCGCGGACCAGGCCAGAGCCTGGATGTTCAGCGTCTCGGCCATGGCCTTTCAGGATGCCTGGAACCTCAACCTGGACAGGCTCAAGGGCTGCTGCATCCACGTGGTGTCGCCGGACGGGCGGCTGGTGCCATTCTGCGCCTACAATCTCACCGCGGCGGATGGCACACCCCTGTACAGGGGGCGGTTATGACCGGGATGGCGACAAGCACCCCCATCAGCACATTGGATGCCTGGATTGCTGGACGCATAGGCGTCACTGGCGAGCTGACACGGGAGGAGCTGCGTTCCTGGCAGTTGGACAAGGTACGGGATACCCTTGAGCGGGTGCTGGAGAAGTGCCCCTTGTATCAGGAGCGGCTGAATCAGGCACGGGTGAAGGACGTCCGGAGCCTGGACGATCTGGGCGAGCTTCCCTTCACCACGGCCGAGGACATCAGCAACCACGGGGAGCGGATGCTCTGCGTGTCTCAGGACCGGGTGGCGCGGATCATGACCATGCAGACCTCGGGCACCACGGGCAGCCCCAAGCGTGTGTTCTTTTCCGACGCGGATCTGGAGCGCACCATTGATTTTTTCCATCACGGCATGGGCGGGCTGATGGATCCGGATGACTCCGTGCTCATCCTGCTGCCGGGGCGGACGCCGGACAGCACCGGTGACCTGCTGGCCAGGGGGGTGGCGCGCATGGACGCCAGGGGTATTGTCCACGGCCTGGTGCGGGACCCTCGCCAGGCGCTGGAGCGGGCGCGGGAGACAGGTGCCGTATGCATGGTGGGCTTTCCGCTGCAGCTTCTGGCCATGGCTCGGATGGCGGAGAGGGAAGGCATTTCCCTGCCGCTCCGTAGCGTGCTGCTCTGCTCCGACTATATCCCGGAGTCCGTGTGCAGGGAACTGCGCCGCATCTGGGGGTGCCGTGTCTTCAGCCACTACGGCACAGTGGAAACCGGCCTTGGCGGCGGAGTGGAATGCGCGGCCCTACAGGGCTGCCATCTGCGGGAAGCGGACATGTATTTCGAGATAGTGGATCCGGCCACTGGCACGCCTCTGGAAGAGGGAAGTTGGGGGGAGATAGTGTTCACCACCCTGTGCCGCGAGGCCATGCCCTTGATCAGATACCGCACTGGTGACCAGGGGCGGCTGATTCCCGGAACCTGCGCCTGCGGCAGCGTGGTGAGACGTCTGGACAAGGTGCGGGGACGCATTTCCGGCATGCTCCATGAGTTCGGAGACACGCCCCTGGACATGGCAATGCTGGACGAGGCCCTGCTGGATATTCCAAACATAATCGATTATTCCGCATGGCTGGAGCGTGGCCACGGAGCAAGGCAGCCGGATGTCCTGCACGTGCGCCTTGAGGCCTGCCCTGGTCAGGAGCGGAGCGCCTTGGAAAGTGGGCAGGAACGCCTGCAACGCGCTCTGGGTGGCCTGAGCCTGAATGTGAACGTGTCCGCCATACCCTGGCGGCCCGAGGACGTGGCCATCGGCAAGCGCGTCCTGCAAGACAAACGGAAACAGGGATGAACAACACAATAAAACCTTTGCTGGAGCGGCTGAAGCGAGGCGAACGCGTGGTGGAGACCGTGATCTGTGGCCACAGCGGCTCGACCCCCAGGTCTGCCGGAGCCAGCATGCTCGTGTTCGAGGACGGTTCCATTGCTGGAACCATCGGCGGTGGTCTGGTGGAGGCCTCGGTGCAGCGCCTGGCAGAGAAGATGCTCGGGAGCGCTCCCGACAGTTCCACTGATAGTGCCGCGTTATGCGCCTTTGACCTTTCCAACGAGTTGGCGGCACAGGCGGACCTCATCTGCGGAGGGAGTCTGCAGGTCTGCCTGCAGTTGCTTTCCCCGGGAGACGCGGGCGTGGAGGCCTTTGAAAAAACACAGACCGCCCTGGACGCGGGGCGCAAGGCCCTGCTGTGCACGGACCTCGGACCCGAGAACACCCCGGACAGCGAACTCCGGGTGGGGCATCGCTGGGCTCTGGTGGATGGCGAGGATTCCGGAGATTTCCTGGACAGGGAGGGGCTGGAACAGGCCCAAGCCATGGGCAAGTCCGGCGGCGCGGGAATGTTTACATGGAAAGGCCGCCGCATCCTGGTGGTGCCGCACATCGAGTCCGGCTCCCTGGTCCTGGTGGGAGCGGGGCACGTGGCCCAACATACGGCTCTGGCCGCGGCCCGCGTGGGCTTCAGAATCGTGGTCATGGACGACAGGGAAGAGTTCGCCAACCAGGAGCGCTTCCCTGATGCCGCGCAGGTGGTGGTGCTGCCGGATTTCCAGGACTGCTTCAAGGATGTTCCCTTGGACGGCAACAGTTTCGTGGTGGTTGTCACCAGGGGACACCTGCATGACAAGACCGTTCTGGGCCAGACCCTGCGCGCCAATCTCCCGGAGGGCGTGGGCTATATCGGCATGATCGGCAGCCGCCGCAAGCGCGACGCCATCTATGACGCCCTATGCGATGAGGGTTTTGACAGGAGCGAGTTCGAGCGCGTCCACTGCCCCATAGGGTTGAGCATCGGCGCGGAGACACCCGAGGAGATCGCCGTGAGCATCACCGGCGAACTCATCCGGGAGCGCGCCCTGCGCAGGGGGACAAGCAAGAGTGTCTGATTTCGCCGCAATCGTCCTGGCCGCGGGGTTTTCCAGCAGAATGACCGGATTCAAGCCCCTGCTCCCCCTTGGAGGGTGCTCAGTGCTGGCCCGTGTGGTGGGGCTGTTCCGGGAGGCCGGAGTGCAGCGGATAGTGGTCGTTACGGGGCATCAGGCCGAGGAGGTCGCCTATGCCGCGCAGAACCTGGGTTGCCGCACAGCATACAACGCGGAGTACGCCCAGGGCATGTTCAGCTCGGTGCGGACGGGTGTGGCCGCGCTCCCAGAAAGTTGCGCCGGTTTTTTCATGCTCCCGGTGGATATTCCCCTGGTGCGGCCGCAAACCGTCAGGCACTTGCATCAGTCGTTTGATGCCGCAAAGGACCAGGTGCTCATCCCTACGTTCCATGGAGAAGAGGGGCATCCGCCGCTGATTTCCGCCGATGCCGCCCCCATGATTCTGAAGTCGGACGGGGAGGGGGGGCTGAGGCGAGTGCTGGAGCATATGGAGAAACGTCACGTACCGGTGCCGGACAGCGCCGTACTGATGGATATGGACACGGACGAGGACTATGCGCGGCTCAAGGACGTGAGCCGGAACATGTCCCTGCCTACACCGGATGAATGTGCGGCTCTCATGGAATTCATGAGCCTGCCCGAACGCGTCAGGAGTCACTGCGCGGCCGTGGCGCGTGCTGCACTGGTCATTGGCCAGTCCCTGAACAAGAAACTGCAAAAGCCACTGGATCTGCGGATCATTGAGCGGGCAGCTCTGGTGCACGACCTGGCCAAGGGCAGCAGAAGACACGAAGAAGAAGGGGGGCGCATCCTCCGCCAATGGGGATTTGACGCGGTGGCGGACATAGTGGCAGCGCACCGCGACGTTTCGCTTCCTGCCGAGGTGAGGATCACGGAAAACGAGGTGGTGTTCATGGCGGACAAGCTGGTGGCCGGGAGTGGTTTCACGCCCCTGGAGGAGCGCTACGAGGCCGTGCTCCGCCGCCATGGCCATGACCCGGAGGCCAGGGCAGCCATAGAAGGCCGCCGGGAACGCGCCAGGACCATGCTCGCTCGGCTGGATGCGGCAAGCGGGGGAAATATGGCCGAGCTGGTACGAGAGGAATTGGAGCGGGCATAAGACGTGTAACCCAAAATCTCGAGGAGAGGTGAACATGATCTCCGGTGCGCCGTTTGCCCTGTCCCTGGCCCTGCAACGCAGCTACCCGAGGCTGTACGATCATGTTGCGAGACTCACACGCGAACGCCGCCTGGGGACCTCCCCTCAGCTCTCCTGGCCTGCTTGGTGCGGTTTTCCCGTGGGTCTGGCCCATGACGTACTCGTACAACATTACAACTACAGGCAGCAGGGCGTGGAACCCTTTCTCTTTTCAGCCATGGCCGGATGGCGCATAGAACGCCGGGCCATGCTCCTCTCGGCCAGGCAGGCCAGACTGCTCCACGAGATTCCGGAATGCAACGATGTGCCTGTTTCCGAACTGTACAAGCTCCCTTGGAAGTGCCTGTACCTGGAGTATCCGGACACTCTGCCCGAAATGCTGCAGGGTGCGCTCGGATCCTTCCTGTTCATGGACTACTACGGACCGGGGCAGGAGCAACTGGTGATGCTCCTGCACCTGGACACCTACAGCGTGGAGCCGATATGCTTTCCCATAACAGGCAAGGACAGGACCCTGGCCGACATGTATGACGACTGGCGGGGGGCCATGGAGAAACGCCCCTCCAATGTGGACGAATCGCTGTTCGGGCTGAGCATGGTCCTGTGTCGTATCAACCTGGGAGTCATCAGCCACATTTGCGGCAGGCACGAGGAACTCGGCGAGGAGGCGCTGCTCAACTAGCGTTTTTGGATTTGAAAAACTGTCCAAGTCCTTGCCGCGAAGTGCTTATAGGCTGGCCTTGCCAGCTGTTGAATCAGCATTTCAAGCGTTCAATGCTCTAGAGGAACTGCTGTT
>CAXXPL010000011.1:0-382500 GCA_963674665.2 Desulfovibrionaceae bacterium
CCGAGAGGCTTGAGGATTCATGACCAAAAAAAACGGGACATACCGACAAAACAAAAGGAACCGGAGGGGGAAGGCCGGCTTCGATCATTGCGGATGTAATCCTACCGGCCCTTATTGGGTGGAGCCGGGATGGTGTTCATTCTGGGGTTCTTTTTTCCGGATCCGCATGTTCTGGAAGCCCGCAGGTTCCGATCTGCTCTGGGTGGCCAGGTTGGGTGGGCTCAGCCTCACCCTGTGTGCCCTGGCCCTCTACTGGGGGGTGCGGCGGAAGCGCATGTCCTTAACTGGACTGGGGATTATACTGGCATCCGTGTTTTTGGCGTCATTGCTCGCCTATCCTGTCCTTTCCCATGTCTACTACTCCCGCGTGCTCGGCCAACACGCGAGGTATCATCCGTATCTGCAACTGGACCCGCCCCCGTATGAACCGCGTGGCCAGGAGGGTGATGCCCTGGTGATCTTCTGTCTGGGAGGCTCCACCACCGAGTTCAAGGACAGTGAAGGAATCGGCTGGCCCGCACGGGTGGGGAAATTGCTGGGTGAACGCACATCAAGCGGCAGGGTGGAGGTGCACAATCTCGGCAGGCAGTGGTACACCAGCCTGCACAGTCTTATGAATTTCCGGATGAACCTGCGGCAATACAAGCCGGATATGGTCATCATGATGCATGGCATCAACGACCTGCTGCAGAATGCTGACTTCTCGTCCTTCAGCATGGGGGCGTTTCGACAGGATTATGGCCATTTTGTGGGACCAACGAGCGGAATGGTCTTTCGCAAGCCCCTGCTCACCAGGGCCATGGACGTGTTCCGGGCCACCTGGTTCGCCAGGAAACACAGGGAGATTGTGGACACCGAGGAGTTCCCGGGCCTGCCCCCCTTCGTCACAAACCTGACAGATCTTGTGGAGATGGTGAAGGCCTATGGGGGGCATCCCGTACTCATGACCCAACCCAGTTTGTTCAAGTCCGAAATGAGCGAGGAGGAACAGGAGGCCTGTTACATGATCAATATCGAGGCCGTGGGGCCGGACAAGCTCTGGTCGGTCAAGACCGGGTTGGCCGGCATGACGGCCTATGCCGAGGCCGTACGCCGGACAGCGACGGATACCGGCACCCCCCTCATCGATTTGGAAAAACGCATCCCCAAGACCCTGGAATACTTCAGCGATGACGTTCACTATACCGACAAGGCCTTTGACCTGGTGGGCAGCACGGTCGCCGAAGAGCTGCAGCGTATGGATTTCTAAGAGGGATGTGAAAAGAAAAGAAAGCCGGGGGGAGGGCCCTTTTGAAAAAGACTTCCCCCCGGTCATCGACGTAACATATCCTGCCGCCTTTTGCCTCAGGGCATCAAAGGGGCGATATCAAGGCCGGTATTCAGGGGCAGGCCGTACATCAGGTTGGCGTTGGCCAGGGCCTGTCCGGAGGCGCCCCGGCAGAGGTTGTCTATGGCCGAGACCATGATCAGCCGGTTGGTCCGGGGTTCCAGCACCAGGCCAATGTCGCAGAGCATGGTGCCGCGCACGTGTCTGGTTTCGGGCAGGCGCCCATTGGGCAGCACCCTGACCCAGGGGTGGGGGGCGTAGGCCTGCTCGTAGATTTCCTGAATCTCTTCCACGGTGACGTCGCGCATCAGGTTGGTGTAGCAGGTGCTGAGAATGCCCCTGTTCATGGGTATGAGGTGGGGGGAGAAGATGACCCGCAGGTCAGTGCCCGCTATGGCGCCGAGTTCCTGTTCAATCTCCGGAGTATGGCGGTGCTTGCCAAGGTTGTATGCGCGGAAGGAGTCGCTAACCTCGCAGAACAAGGTGGGAACGGCGGCCTTGCGCCCCGCTCCGGTGGAGCCGGACTTGGCGTCGATGATCACGCTGTGCGGATCGATGACCCCGGCCCGCAACGCGGGATTCACGGCCAGGATGGAGGCCGTGGGATAGCAGCCCGGGTTGGCGATCATGTCGGCCTGGGAGATCTCCCCGGCGTAGAGCTCCGGAAGCCCGTAGACAGCCTCTTCCAGGATTTCGGTCTCCTTGTGTTTCAGCCCGTACCACTGGTTGTACACTTCGGCGTCCCTGATCCTGAAGTCCGCGCTCAGATCCACCACACGCACTTTTCTGCGCCGGAGCACCCCGGCAATCTCCATTGCCGTGCCGTGGGGCACTGCCAGGAACACCAGGCCGCAGGCCTCGGCCAGATCGTCCGGATCGGGGGCGGTGATGGTCAGGCCGCCAATCTCGAAGCCCAGGAGAAAGGGGTAGATGTCCTGGAGTTTTTTCCCGGCCTCGGCCCGCGAGGTGGCCCTGACCAGGGTGAAAATCGGATGATTGTGCAGGAGCCTGGCGAGTTCCATACCGGTATACCCGGTGACGCCCACCAGCCCCACGTTGACTTTGCCCATGACACGCTCCATGGCGAGTTTCGGAAAGCTGCCGTTTGCGGGAACTTCCGGGTGAGGAAATCAGTTCTTTTTCATGACGTAGACCATGCGCAGCTCGTAGAGGATGCCGTCCAGAAGGCGCGCCTCGTCGGCGTCCAGGCATTTGGAGGTCTTGCACTTGAGCATGGCCAGGATGTCTATGGTGTGTTTTGCCAGGATGAGGTTCTCCATCTTCTGACCGGATTCCGGCTCCGGCACTTCGCCGAGGTGGACCATGGCAGAGGAGTGCAGGGAGAGAATGAAAGTGGAGAAGGTTACTTGCGGGAACAGGGGGTTCCCGTCAGCGTCGGTGCAGCTGCAGGGCTTGGTGCTTTCCTGGCTGTCGCCTTGGTCTGTTGCCTGAAAATCTTTTTCTTCGCTCATGGTTGTCTCCGTTTACGAAACTCCTGACGAATCTGCGCGTCAGTTGCTGTGCTGCATGCCACCAGGCCGAAAAAGTCCGCGCCGGCGGCAACGACTTGATAAAAGGGTGCGGGGGCGCCCCTCTCGGCGAGGTGCCCCCGCACCTGTTAATAACTCGTTCCAGGCTGGAGGTTCAAGGCCTCTTCATAGGCGGCCATGCCTTGCTCCAGATAGTCACGGCAACCGATGTGTCCGCCGCAGGCGATATAGGCCCGGGCAAAGGCGTAGAGCCCGGCGCAGAGATCGCCCCAGTCCACGTGCCCCATGTGCCCGATGCGGACGATGCGGCCCTTGAGTTTGCCCTGCCCCCCGGCCAGTATCACGCCGTGGTCGTCGGCCGCGCGGGAGAGCAGTTTCTGGCCGTCGATGCCTGAGGGCAACACTACCGAGGTGAGCCCCCAGGTGAAGCTGTCCTTGGCAAGGAGCTCCAGGCCCATGGCGGTGACTGTGGCCCGGGTCAGCATGGTAAGGGCCCATTGTTTGCGGAACAGCCCCTCCAGCCCTTTTTCAGGCTCGGACCCGAGGAGGTAGCTCAGGGATTCCTTGAGCCCCACGATGAGGCTCACCGAGGAGGTGAACAGCGTCTGGTCGTCCAGTGCCTTGTCCCGCTCCCCAATGAGATTGAAATAAAAGGGTGCGTTGTTTGCCTTGGCGGCCTTATTCTGGCCTTTTGGCTCAGGGCGATCAGGGCCAGGCCAGGGGGAACCATGAGTCCTTTCTGGGAACCGGTGAGCAGACAGTCGATGTTCCAGGCATCCATGGGGCAGGGGGAGATGCCCACGGCGGAGATGCCGTCCACCACCAGCAACGTGCCCCGTTCCTTGGTGACCTTGCCGATCTCCTCGATGGGGTGGAGAACACCGGTGGAGGTCTCCGAAGCCTGTACGAGCACGCCGATGATCTCAGGATCCTTGTCCAGGGCCAGGGCAATGTCGTTCGCTGTCACGTGATCGCCCCACTCCTTGTGCAGATAGGTGACTTTCAGGCCGTGGCTTTCGGCTATTTCGCCCCATCGTTCACCGAACTTTCCGGCTTCCACCACGATGACCTTTTCACCGGGGTTGAAGCAGTTGGTGACCACGGCGCACATGCCGCCAGTTCCGGAGCAGGACAGGGTGAGCACGGGTTGGGACGTGCCGAAAAGGGTTCGCAGGGAGGACTGAGCTTCACGCATTACCGCCTTGAACTGGGGTTTGCGGTGATGGATCATGTCCTTGGCCATCTCCAGGCGCACCTCCTCGGGAAGGTGGGTGGGGCCGGGAGTCAGCAAACGGGATTTGTTGCGCATTATTGTATTCTCCTGGAATGGGGGCGGTACGATGCTGTGAAGGGAGCGGTACGCTTCTCGGTGAAAGGCCATGTCCCGCGTCAGTAGCTTCCGGTCTCCAGCATGTATGCCTTGATGCGTTGCAGGGTATCGATGAGCGGAATCTCTGGGGACCAGCCCAGGTGCTTTTTGATGCGGCTGGTATCGGGTTTACGGCGTTGCATGTCCTCGAATCCGGGCGCGTAGGCCTGTTCATAGGGAATCTTGACGATGTTGGAGGAGCTGTCGGCCACATCCCTGACCAAGAGGGCCAGGTTCTCGATGCTGATCTCATGGTTCCCTCCGACATTGTAAACACGGACTTGCTCGTGGTCCAGTGTGGCGAGGCCCATGATTCCCCTGACAACGTCCGCAACGTCGCAAAAACAGCGGCTCTGTGAGCCGTCGCCGTAAATGGTGATGTCCTCGCCGCGCAGGGCCTGGCGCATGAATCTGGGAATGACCATGCCGTACTGGCCGGTCTGTCTCGGCCCCACGGTGTTGAACAGCCTCATGATGTTCATCCGCAGCCCGTGCTCCTGAAAATAGGCGAAGCCCAGGCTTTCGTCGAGCATCTTGCTGATGGCGTATGCCCAGCGGCTTTTGCTGGTCGCGCCGAGAACCACGTCGTCTTCTTCGCTGAAGGGCGTTTTCGACCCCTTGCCATATACCTCGGAGGTGCTGGCGAGCAGGACCTTGCAACGGTAGCGCAGCGCGGCCTTGAACACCGCCTCGCTGCCGTTGACGTTTGTTCCTATGGTTCTGACCGGATGTTTGACTATGAGATCCACGCCCACAGCGGCAGCGAGGTGAAAGATGACATCCGCCTGGGAGGCAAGACGGTCGAGGACGATGTCGTCCAGTACCGAGGCCCGCGTATAGTGGAAGTTCGGGTTGCCGAAGTGGGCCTCGATATTCTGGATGCGGCCGGTGCTGAGGTCGTCAATGGCCTCGACAATGTGCCCCTTTTTGAGCAGAGCGTCCGTCAAATGTGAGCCGATGAAGCCGGCGCCTCCGGTTATGAGCACTTTCATGGATTATGGTCCTTGGTTGATCGCCTGATCAAAATCAGTTCTGGACAGGCGGATTGCTTAGCACTAGAACAACGAAAAATGAGACTTAGGAAAAACCTCGGTAAAAAACAAGTACTGGAAGCACAGTATAAGAACGATGTGAATTCAAGGAGTGAATTATGCAAGGTAGCATAACGCACATGATACTCATGGTGTTTCTCGGTAGTCTGGTAGGCGTGGGAGCAGCATTCACGGGCCTTGGGGGCGGTTTCCTGCTGGTACCCCTGTTGCTCTTCATGGGATTTACGGCCCAAAAGGCCGTAGGGACGTCGTTTCTCGCCATCCTGGTCATCTCGATATCCGCTTTGATCGCACACAACAAGCTCGCCAACGTGGACTACCGTGTGGGAATCGCCCTGGGTATCGGCGGTATCCTGGGTGCCCAGATCGGCGCACGCCTGGTGGAATCCGTTCCCACCGAAGTGTTTCAGAAAATCTTTGCCGGTGTCCTTCTGTGTCTGGCAATTTACCTTTTTTTAAGGAAATAGCCACCTCAAGTCCGATTCCGGCAGTTAGTCTTTCCAGCAACTGTTGTGACAAGGCCCTGTTGTTCAGGGCCTTTGTTTGTGTGCCAGGCATGGCGCGGATCTAGGAGGTGGAAGTCCTCTCCAGGCCCTGATGGTGGGAACTGGTAGCCGAAGGCAACTGCGTCGTCGCGAGGCGGGGTGGGGAGGAAGCTGGAGGCAAAAGTCGGACTCGACGAACAGAAATCGGATATAAGGCCGGTACAACTGGGTAATTCGGCATTGGACGAAGACGCCCCATAACCATTCGGAAGTTGTACAGGTAAATCCGGCGAGGCCCGACGGAAAGAGTCGCGTCTTACCCTGGGAGATCTCATTGCCTGTCGGGACGATCCCGACTACCTGGACGGCGATGTCCGGGGATGGGCCATGAGAAGTCAGCAGAGGCCATAGTAGTCCGTTTCCTTGGCGGGCAAAGGGCCGAATCTTTTGACCAAGGAGTAGTCGCTGACGACTCGACGAGCGTGGGACGCCAGGAAAGGTGGGAGGTCACGCCTCGACACACCCGGTAAAGGCGGAACCGGAACTGGGCACATCGAGGTACGCGAGCGCTCGCGGCGTTGGAAGGAGGACAAGCCTTGACGCAGTATCTCATGGAGTTGGTTTGCCAACAGGCAAATCTCAATCAGGCCTTTAAAACGGGTGAGAGCCAACAAGGGCGCGCCAGGAATCGACGGTATGACCGTTGATGATCTGTACGAATGGCTTTCAACCAACAAAGACGAGTTGATTGCGAGTCTGCTTGAAGGTACCTACCGACCGCTTCCAGTTAAGGGAGTGCGAATCCCGAAACCGGGAGGTGGAGTGCGACAGCTGGGCATTCCAACGGTGCGGGATCGTTTGGTGCAACAGGCCTTCTTGCAGGTGCTCACACCCATTCTCGATCCGTTGTTCTCGGAATCGAGTTTTGGGTTCCGTCCAAGTCGGGGCGCTCATGACGCTCTTGTTCAGGCACAACGATTCGTTGAGGACGGCCGTACCATAGTGGTGGACATGGATTTGGAGAAGTTCTTCGACCGTGTAAACCACGATATTTTGATGGCACGGCTGGCCCGTCACGTCAAAGACAAACGTGTCCTGTGGATCACCCGAGCCTTTTTAAACTCGGGCATGATGCAAGACGGAGTGTGCGTAGCGCGTGAGGAAGGGACTCCGCAAGGTGGTCCTCTGTCCCCGTTGCTTGCTAATCTGCTTCTTGATGACCTGGACAAGGAACTCGAACGTCGCGGTCACTGTTTCTGTCGGTATGCTGATGACTGCAACATTTATGTGCAGAGCATCAAGGCCGGTGAAAGAGTGATGGAATCGGTTACGCGTTTTCTGGAGAAACGACTTAAGCTAAAGGTCAATCAAGAGAAAAGTGCCGTGGATCATGTGAGTAACCGTAAGTTTCTGGGGTACCGTCTTCTGGGAAGTGGATGACTGGTCCTAGCACCCCAGAGTCTGGTCAGGTTCAAGAATCAAATACGTTGGATATTGAAACGTAACAGGCCGATGTCTTTCGAAGAAAGAATACGTCGTCTCAACTCGTACTGTATCGGATGGCTGGGGTATTTCCAGCTTGCGAAGTGCAAAAGCTTCCTCCAGGAGATGGAAGGGTGGATACGACGGAAACTACGTTGCGCACGCCTGAAGCAATGCAAGCGGGTTAAGACTTTGGCTGAATTCTTCATAAGTCTCGGTGTGAAAGAGTTCGGCGCATGGATGCAGGCTCTGTCGGGAAAAGGGTGGTGGAGAATGTCCAGAACCCAGACAGCGCATCAGGCAATGAACAATGAATGGTTCAGAAATCAAGGACTCGTCAGCCTGATAGGAAGATACCAAGTGTTACAAGTCAAAAGAAACCGCCGTGGTACCGAGCAGGTATGCCCGGTGGTGTGAGAGGGGGAAACCGCGAGGAATCCCCCTACTCGATTTTCAAAAGGTTGCTGCATGATCAGACAATATTTGTGACCTCTACCAGCAAAACATTGACTTGAATTCGCTTGGTAAAGCGTGCATCATGAAGCAGAAGTGGTATTGAAAAGTGAAGATTACCGTGTCCACGCTTGTCTTATCCTTGCCTGGAGGCAGTGAAATCCCGCATAGCCTGCTGTCGAACCTTGCGGTCTCCTACCACGAGAGGGTTTCATGCGCCTTATAAGGTATCCTGAACTCATGGGATCACGCACAAGACTCTGGCGGGGGGCAGTGCTCCTTTTCGTAGTGGTCTGCCTCCTCTCCTGCTCATCTCCTCTTGCCGCGCGGGCGGCGGATAAACTGGTGCCCCTGGCCGCTGTTTTCGGGGTGTCCGGCAAGGCCGCGCAAAACAGCGCGCCCTCCATCGACGGGATACGTGTGGCGGTTGCGGAGATCAACGAGAAAGGTGGAGTTCTAGGCCGAGAGCTGGAAGTGGTGGTGGTGGACAATCTGAGCACGCCCATTGGCTCCAAGATCGCGGTGGAACAGGCGGACAAGCTGGGAGCCGTGGCCATCATCGGCCCGGCGTGGAGTTCCAACGCCATCGCCGCGGGGCGTGAGGCCCAGGCGCGGGGCATCCCCATGCTCAGCAATGTGGCAACGAACCCCACTGTGACAAGGGCTGGAGACTTTATCTTCCGGGCCTGCTTCACCGACGATTTCCAGGGCGAAGTCATGGCCCTTTTCGCACGAACCACCATGGAGCGCTCCAAGGCCCTGACATTTGTCGATATCACGAGCGATTACAGCATCGGCCTGGAGAAGGTTTTCCGGGAGCGGTTCGAATCCCTCGGGGGCACGGTGCTCGATAGAATTCCCTACAAGGTTGCCGATCTCAAAGAGGTGGCCTCTCTGGACGACATCGTTGACAAGGCCGCGCAATTGGCTCCGGATGTGGTATTCATTCCGGGGCACTTCGAGGCGGGCCTGATAATCAAGGGATTGCGCAGCGTGGGGATCAACATCCCCATTATGGGCGGGGACGGCTGGGACTCGGGCGTGTACCTGGCAAGCAAGGGGTTCGAGGGCGACGGCGTGTTTCACTGCGCCCATTGGTCTCCTGACTGGGACAACGAGAAGACCAGGCACCTCATCGGAAAGTATGCTGAGACTCATTATCTGGATTCCGGCTTTTCCCTGGCCTATGACAGCGTGTACCTAATCGTGGACGCCCTGGAACGCGCCGGTTCCGCCGAACGCAAACCCTTGCGGGACGCCCTCGCCATGACCCGAGGCTTTGACGGAGCCACGGGCAGCATCAGCTTCGACAGCTTCGGCGACCCCCTGAAAAGCGCGGTGATTCTCAAGATTGAGGACGGAAAGCCGAGTTGCGTCGAGACCATATCGCCGGAAGCGTCGATGCCCTGACCATGAAGACCACAACCATTCGTTTTAGGGCCGTAGTCGCGGTCTGGGCCATAGGCCTCCTTGTCGCCATCATCTTCGGGACGGCTCTCTACACTTTCGAGCAGCAGCGCAGGGAAGCGGCCCTGGAAAAGATCGATCTCCTGCTCTCCACAGTGGTGCGGCAGCGATCCGAGAACCTGGCCAACGAGATTTTCGCCAATCAGTTCGAGGCGCTGCAGAGAAGCCTCGAAGAAGTGATGAGCGTGAAGGACATTGTGGCTGCTGCGGCCTTCGATCTCAACGGTATCCTGCTCATGCAGGTGGGGGACATCGCCCTTAACGATCTGCCCGAGAACATGCTCAAGGCGCTTTCCGGAGAATCCCTGTTTTTGCGTACAGCGGTGGACGGCGGTGAGTATGCCCTGCATCTGGCCAAGGTAAAGGCCTATGACGAGCATGTGGGCTATCTTGCGCTATACTTCGATCTTGCGGAGTTGAAGCACGAGACACGGCTCTATCTTGGGCTGTTCGCCGGCACCATCCTCTTCGGGATGCTCTTCACCTCGGGCTTGATGCATTACAGTCTGGCTCGCTGGCTTCTGCGCCCTTTGTCCGTGCTCAAGGCGGCCATCAGCCGATTGCAGGAGGGGCAGCTCGGGGAGCGGGTGGCCCTGGAGTTCGACGATGAGTTCAACTCCCTGGCCAAGGCCTTCAACGACATGAGCGAGCGGCTGTTGGAACAGCAGGCCACGTTGCGCGATTCGGAGCAGCGCTATCGCAACATCTTCGAAAACGCGGTGGAGGGTATCTGCCAGTCCACGCCCGAGGGCGGATTCCTCAGCCTGAACCAGGCAATGGCCAGAATCCTGGGCTTCAATTCCACCACAGAAGCGCTGCGGCACTATGACGATATTTCCAGGCAACTGTACACCGACGCGGAGGAGCGCATCCGACTGATGGCGCTTTTGCGCGAACGGGCCGTGGTTCATGACTTCGAGGCGGTGTTCAGGCGCAAGGACAACGCCAACGTCTGGGTCACCATCAATGCCAGCGCCGTGTTCGACGCGCGGGGGGAGATCGCCCGCATCGACGCCATTGTCCACGACATCACGGAGCGCAAGCAGGCCGAGATAGAAATCGCCAACTACAGGGACCATCTGGAGCAACTTGTGGAGCAGCGCACCAACGAGCTCTCCCGCCGCAACGACGAGCTGGCCCAGGAGATAGAGGAGCGCTCCCGTATTCAGGAGGCTCTGGAGCTTGCGAAGCTGCATGCCGAGGAGGCGAGCCAGGCCAAGACTCATTTCCTCGCCACCATGAGCCACGAGATCCGGACCCCCATGAACGCCATCCTGGGCATGGCGGAGATGCTCATGGAGACCGACCTGGACAAGAACCAGCGCAGCTACGTGGAGCTCTTCCAGGCTGCCAGCAAGGGACTCATGAACCTGCTCAACGATATTCTGGACATCTCCAAGGTCGAAGCGGGGCAGCTTGACCTCGAGATCATTGAGTTCGATCTGGAGAATGAAATTCAGCGGATAATCGAGTTCGTGAAGCCTCTGGCCGATGCCAAGGCCCTGAAGCTGAACTGCCATATAGCGGATGACGTGCCGCGCCTGGTGGCGGGAGACCCCAACAGATTGCGCCAGGTGCTGGCGAACCTGCTGGGCAATTCCATCAAGTTCACGCACGAGGGAGGCGTTTCCCTGCGTGTGTTGCCAGTTGAAGATGGCGACAGCCAGTGTTCCCACCTGTTCGAGGTCAGCGACACCGGCATCGGTATTCCGAAACACAAGATCGAGGACATTTTCGAGAGCTTCAGCCAGGCCGACAGCTCGACCACCAGGGAGTACGGTGGTACAGGTCTAGGCTTGAGCATCTCACGATGGCTCGTCGCCCTCATGGGGGGGCGTATCTGGGTGGAGAGTTCACCGGGCAAGGGGAGCACGTTTTTTTTCACCGCCGACCTCGAGAGGGGCAGGGAAGGGAAGGTGAAGCAGACCAGATCCTCAGGGGTTGAAAACGGCATCTGCGCCGAGCACCTTCCTCCGTCCCGCGTCCTTCTTGTGGAGGATTCCGAGTACAACATCTTTCTGCTTCAGGCCGTGCTCGCCAATGCGCCCGTGAACCTCGACATTGCCAGGAACGGCATGCAGGGGCTGGACCTGTACATGTCCAATGACTACGATCTGGTGCTCATGGACATCCAGATGCCCCTCATGGACGGCCTGGAAGCCACCAGAGCCATTCGAGCGCACGAGGAGGAGCACGGAAAGAGGCGCACCCCCATCATTGCGCTCACGGCCTATGCGCTGGAGGGCGACGCCGAGCGCTCCATGGATGCTGGCTGCGACTCGCACCTTTCCAAGCCGGTGAACAGGGACTGCCTGATACGCATGCTCCTGGAGCATACGGCTTCCCCTTCCCAGAAGGCCATGGCGGAATCGCGCTCCGGTGAATGCGTTCCCGACCTTTCGATGGCCGATCCGGAACCCGAGCAGCAGTCGCCCCTGGACAATGTCCCGGAAGAGCTCCGTGAAATCGTGCCCCGTTATTTGAATGCGGTTCGGCTCCACTGCACCACCCTGATCAAGGCGGCTGAAAGCGGTGAGTTCCAGGATATCAGGGTGATCTCCCACCAGCTTCACGGAGAGGGACAGGCATTCGGGTTTCCCAGAATCAGCGAGCTTGGACGCGAGATCAACCTTGCAGCCAAGCAGGGCGATGCCAGACTGGTGATCGAGTACACCGACTCCCTGATACGCTTTCTCGATGGCCTGAAGCTCTAAGCAAGCACCGCATAAATGCCCGCCAGCCTGGTTGCTGAGGAAAATGCAATTCCTGTCGGCCTTGCTTTTCCCTTGCGACTCGCCAGCGCACCATTCTACAGCACGTCAGCATAAGCTGAGCAATCAGCGCTTCCCCAATACATTAACAATCGGGTTACATCGAAGAGGTGTGCAGGAGGGATCTTTGTGGAAAAACTTTTCCAATGGAAAACGTCCTGAAAAAGATCGTAGCTCTCAGTCCAGAAGCCCCTGCCTGAACTGCTGGGCGGCCTGGATGAAGTTGGGAGCCCAGTGGGGGGTGCCCAGGGCGTGCAGGTGCGTGTACGCGGCAAAGGTCTGTTTGTGCAGCAGGCCGTCCAGGCCCGCGAGGACTCCCTGCCCCCTGTCCAGCTTGAGGCTGAGCGTCAGCACGGTGCCGTCGGCGGTGAGGCAGCGTGAGTAGTGAAATTCGTGTCCACGCAGGATCTCGCCGGCAGGGTGGAAAGGGTTGTCGTGCACAACAGTGGCTTCGACGTATCCCAGTCCCTGGGGGCGTTCATGCAGCTCGGTGGTGACCGGAAAAACACCTGCCATGGGATACTTGTTACCCTGGTAGATGAGCCCCTCGCAGAGGTACATGAAGCCGCCGCATTCAGCATAGATGGGCATGCCCATCTCCGAGAGCTGCCGGACCCTTTGCCGAACACGGGTGTTCTTGGCCAGGCTGTCAGCCATGGTCTCGGGGAAACCGCCCCCAAGATATAACCCGCCGATTTCAGGCCAGTCCCTGTTATCCAGCAGGCTGAGTTCGATGACTTCGCCTCCAGCACGCCGCAGGGCCTCGATGTTTTCCTCATAGTAGAACCACAGGGCCGCGTCTCTAATGACGCCAATGCGGACCACCGGGGCGGGGCGCTTTTCAGGCCACAGCAGGGAGGCCATGGTCTTGGCACGGGGCTCGTCCGGTGCGCTTTGGGCTATGCTCCAGATGCCGTCCATGTCACAGTGGGCGGTGACAAGGTCGGCCAGGCCATCGAGGATTTCCTCCTGCCCCTCGTGCTCTTGATTGGAGATGAGCCCCATGTGGCGCTCAGGGATGGGGGTCCGGACCTTGGGCAGGGCGCCCAACACCGGGACGCCGGTGTAGTGGATGATGCAGTCGGAGGCGATTTCGCGGTGGCGTTTACCGGCCACACGATTGAGAATGACCCCGGCGATGTTGACGCCCGGTTCGAAGTCCTTGCACCCGGCCACGATGGCGGCCGCGGTTCTGGTCATCTTGGTGCAGTCCATGACCAGTATGACAGGGGTGTTGATGATGCGGGCGAGTTCCGCGGTGGAGCAGGAACCTTCCAGGTCCTTACCGTCGAAGAGGCCGCGGTTGCCCTCTATGCAGCAGGCCGAGGCCTTGAAGGCGCGTCTCCAGAAGAGGGCGCGCAACATGTCCTCGTGCATGAGAAAAGGGTCCAGGTTAGACGCCGTATTGCCGGCCGCAAGACCAAGCCAGACAGCATCGATGTAATCCGGACCCTTTTTGAACGGGACAACTTTCTTCCCGGCCCGAGCCCAAGCTCTCGCGAGTCCCAGAGAGACCGTGGTCTTTCCGGAGCCTCCATTGAGTCCGGCGATGATAAGACGCGGCCGGTGCATTCTAGTGTTCCGTCACGCGGCTGCCCATGCTGCCGGCAACGCGGAGGGGCAAAGACTATTCGCCTTCCTCGGTCGCATGCTGCTTGCCGGAGCCGGCAAGGCCATACATGGTGGTGCTGCCGCTGGACCAGAACTCTATCTTGCCCTCGTTGACCAGGGCGGTAAGGACCTTTTTCACTTCGCGGGCTTTCATGTCAGGTAGAACCTTGGTGAAGTCGTTGAAGTAGAATTTGGTTTTTCCCTTTTTGGAGTTCAGAAACTCAACAATTTTCTCTTTGGCCTCGTCCATGTTTCGCCTCGCTTGTTTAATGACTCGGGCGCGGTTGCCCGCGCCCGAAGTCGTTTATCGTTGTTACTCGACGTGGGAAGTCCACTTGAACTGGGTGGACTGACGCCAGGTGTAGTAGGCGTGATCGCGGAAGTCGTCGATGCAGTGGTGGGAGAATTCCAGACCGGTCAGTTCGTAGAACTTTTCCCAACCGATGCGGTGAGCCCAGTCGCCGATGCGCTCGTATTTGCGGGCGTTGGCGGACCAAACCTCGATGATGTGCTTGATGGTCTTGGTCAGTGTCGGCCAGCGGGGAGGCTCGTTGGGGATGAAGGCCACAACGACCTTGGACAGCTGGGGCTTGGTGATGCGGTTGGAGAGCTTGCCGCCCAGCATGATGACGCAGCCATCGCTTTCGCCTATGGACAGCGGCATGGAGGGGCACATGGTGTAGCAGTTACCGCAGTACATGCAGCGTTCCTGGTTGACAGATACGCTGTTCAGTTTCTTGCCGTCCTTTTCGATCTTGGTGGGTTTGATGGCGCCCAGGGGGCAAGCGGCAACGGCCAGGGGGATTTCGCACAGGTTGTCCAGCCAGTCATGGTCGATCATGGGCGGTTTGCGGTGGATACCCACGATACCGATGTCCGAGGCGTGGACCGCGCCGCACATGTTCAGGCAGCAGGCCAGGGAGACGCGGCAGATGGCGGGCAGGCGCATGGACTGGAAGTCTTCGAACAGTTCGTCCATGACGGCCTTAACCGGGCCGGAGGCGTCCATGGCCGGGGTGTGGCAGTGCACCCAACCCTGGGTGTGGACCACGTTGGTGATGGAAGCGCCGGTACCGCCGATGGGGAATTTGAAGCTGCCACCGGGGTGCTTGCGGGAGTTCAGATCGTCTTTCAGGGGGCCGACTTTGGCTTCGTCGTCCACCATGAATTCGATGTTGTTACGGGTGGTGAAACGGAGGTGGCCGTCGCAATGCTTGTCAGCGATCGCGCAGAGTTCGCGGATGTGCGTGACAGTCATCAGGCGGGCGCCACCAACGCGCACGGTGAAGCACTTGTCGCCGGTCTCGGACACGTGCATCAGAATACCAGGCTCGATAATTTCGTGGTACAGCCATTTGCCCTTGTTGTTCTTGATGACCGCGGGATAGAACTGCTCGTAGTGCTTGGGACCGATGTCGGTGATACGGTTCTCCATCGGTTTGCTGGGATTGTACCCGGAAGAAATAAATGCCATGTTGCTGTCCTCCGATTATTTGTAAGCTTAGCGCTGGTGGCGTTTACGGTATTCGGTAATGTCGTGGTCAAAGCCGCCGGGAACCTCATCAGCCTTGAAGAAGATGTAGGGGTTCGAGCGGGGCTCGGAGATGTGCTGGGGAATGGCCTTGTGGCCAATGACTTCCAGGAGCTTCTGGAAGCCCTGGCGACGGATGGTCTCACCCAGACGTTCACGGTTCTTACCTTCTTCCATCCACCAATCCCAAATGTTCTCGATGATTTCCTTGAGCTCGTCGTAGGGAGGCGCGACGGGCACGAAGGGAACAACGAGGGAGGCCAGTTGCGAGCCGTCCAGGATGGGGGACTTGGCGCCGCAGAGGATGCTTGCGCCGCGCTCCATACCAATGCGCAGGGCCTTGGGCATGGTGTTGATGCAGTGCATGCAGCGCAGGCAGTTCTTGTTGTCGATCTTCAGCTCACCATTGTAGCTGATGCACTGAGCCGGGCAGCGCTCGACAACTTCGGCAACGATGTCAAACTTGCCCCAGTCGCGGCCGGCAAAGGCGCCGCCATTGGGAGCGATCTCGCCGCCAACATAGGCTTTCACGGCGGACTGGTCGATACGGATGTCGTCTTTCCAGGTACCGATCACGGAGAAGTCGGAACGGGCGATGGAGGCGACACAGCCGTTGGGGCAGCCGTCGAATTTGAACTTGAACTTGTAGGGGAAGGCGGGGCGGTGCAGCTCGTCCTGATACTCGTTGGTCAGGGTGTGGCAGACTTCCTGAGTGTCGTAGCAGGCGAATTCACAGCGGGACTCGCCCAGGCAGCAGGCGGGAGTACGCAGGTTGGAACCGGAACCACCAAGGTCGGTGTCCAGGTTGTGGGTCAGTTCGTAAAAGATTTCTTCCAACTGCGGGGTGGTGGTGCCCAGGAACACGATGTCACCGGTGGAGCCGTGCATGTTGGTCAAACCGGAGCCGCGGAGGTCCCACAGGTCGCACAGGTCGCCCAGGAACTTGGTGCTGTAGTACTTACCAGAGGGTTGGTTCACGCGCACGGTGTGGAAGTGCGCTACGCCGGGGAACTTTTCGGGCTGGTCGCAATAACGGCCGATGACGCCGCCACCGTAACCGAAGACACCCACGATGCCGCCGTGCTTCCAGTGAGTTTCCTTATCCTTGTAGGAAAGCTCAAGTACACCAAGCAAATCGTCAGGACAGTCCACAGGAATCTGATAGTCGATACCTTTCTCGTTTTTTGCCCGCGCTTCTACTTCCTGCTTGATGTCAGACACAAAACTGGGCCACGGTCCGGTCTCCAGTTGGTCCAACATGGGAGTTTGGTGTTTCGCCATTAGCCTTACCTCCACATTGCTTTGGTTAATGTTCTCTCGTGCTGCTGAGTTCTTGCCGGTATTTGGTACGGCGCGAAGTATCCTCTTACTGCAGAGAAACATTTCTCCCTAGCGACACTCGCAGGCCGTTCGACCGCGTTGAGATTAAATTCACATATTCTCGTTCTTCGTAGAAGTTAAAATGCTATTTGTCAAGCGATGAAACGCAGTTGGGCACGCCAGGAGCGGCCTGGCGAGGTTTTGCGTCATCCCGGCCATCCTGGAAAAAGGACTATCACTTTACGACCACAAACCTCACATGTAAAGGCCTCCATTCACGGAAAGCACTTGCCCTGTGATATAATTTGCCCGCTCCGAGCAGAGAAATCTCACCGCCGCCGCCACCTCTTCCGGAAGGCCGAAACGCCCCAGCGGGATGTGCTTGGATAGACCGGCCTGATCCAGGCCCGAGGTCATGTCCGTGGCGATGAAGCCGGGGGCCACGGCGTTCACCAGGATGCCCCGGCGTCCCACTTCCGCGGCCAGGGAGCGCATCGCGCCCATGAGTCCGGCCTTGGCCGCAGCGTAGCTTGTCTGGCCGGGGAGGCCGCTCTGCCCCGCAGTGGAGGAGATGACAACGATCCTGCCCCGCCGCTTGCGGATCATCTGAGGCAGAATGGCGCGGCAGAGCAGAAAAAAACCGTCCAGATGCACGGACAGCACTTCTTTCCAGGACGTCAGATCCATCATGGCCAGGAGCCCGTCACGGGTGAAGCCGGCGTTGCTCACCAGCACCGCAGGTGTATGATCCCGGAGAAGAGGGGTGAGGGCGGAGGAGCAGGCCTGCTCGTCGGAGACGTCGAACTTGAGCAGAAGGCTGTGTCGCCCCGCATCCTTGATTTCGTCGGCAGTGCTCTGGGCCGATGCGTCGTCGCCCCGGTAGTTCAGCCATATGTCGTAGCCGTCCCGGGCCAGGCCAAGGGCTATGGCTTTGCCTATGCCCTTGTTCCCCCCCGTGACGCAGGCAATGGGTGCGCTTTGGTTGGTGCTCATTGGTTGGCTCAGGACTCCGTGAATCACTCTCTGACGCCCGCCACCCGGCCGTCCGGGCCGAACATCACCACCAGCGTGCCGAAGCGGTTCTTCCAATAGGTCCACTCGGGCATGTCCAGGTTGGGAGTGCGATGTTGCGCGGGGTATCCCATGGCCGTGAGCACGCCTTCCTTTGTCATGCCCGGGAGTACGCGCCCCTGCTTGACTCCGTCGAGATCGAGGGGGGTGAGGTGTTCCAGGGATACGGGCGTGGGTGAGGTTATGGTTCTGATGTAGTCGGGAATGTTCAGGCGCATCCGCCCCGTGTCATAGAGAAAATAGATGGGCGCTCTGGCCATCGCGGTGTGGACTATGAAGCCCCTGTACCATTTTTCGATGGTCATGGGCGTGTTCGGGGGAATGATGGAGTGCCCGGCTCCCGGATCGGTCCAGTTGGCGTAACTGGCGCGGATGTCGTGGCCGTTGTCGTAGATGTGGATGTTGTATCGGTTGTACACCTGCCCGAATCCGTATGCCGAGGTGATCGGGCAGAAGAGGATCATGCCCAGGATAAGGGGCAAGAGCAAACGTGAACGATTATTCATTTTCGCCTCCAAGTCGCTGGTTGTGGCGGTGTATAATTGTGAGCGCCGGTCGACGCCCTCTCCTTCGGGAGGAGGCTAAACACCGGGGAGCGGTCACATCTTGAAGGATTTCTAGGGGCAGCAGGCTCCCGTGTCAAGGACAGTGTTCCGGTCGTATTGCTTGCCCCTTGACGTGGTTTGCGGGTAGAAAACGGGTATGAACGATGCTTCTGACTTTTTCATGCCCCGTGTCCGGGTGCTTGGGACGGGGTGCGTGGGGTCCTTTGGCGCGGGGTGCCGGGCCTTTGAGGATTCCCTTTGGGGGGCGCGGCCGGAACCGGGCGTTATCGAATTCCGGGACGGAGCCGAGGTGCGCGCCATACGTGCGCATATCGCGGACACCGCCCCTCTGGAGAGCTATTTCCCAAAAAGGCGGCTGCGGCGGCTGGACCGCTTTTCCAGACTCGCCCTGCTGGGAGCGTGTCTGGCCCTTGAGGATTCCGGAATCCTGCGGAGCACCCCTCAGGGGAGCGCCTTGGATTTCGAACCCGGTGCCCTGGGGCTGGTGGTGGCCACGGGATACGGAGCCAGCGCCACGACCTTCGCCTTTCTCGATTCCGTGCTGGACGATGGGGACGCTCTGGCCTCTCCCACCCATTTTTCACACTCCGTGCACAATTCCGCGGCCGCCAATGTTGCCATGCTGCTGAGCCTCACCGGCCCTAGCCTCACCGTGAGTCAGTTCGAGCTCTCCTTTGCCTCGGCTCTGGGCACGGCTTTGGCCTGGATCCGTCAGGGGCGGGTCCGGGCGGTGTTGCTAGGAGGGGTGGACGAGGTGTGCCATGTGCTGGGGTATTGCCACTCACGTTGTCCTGGGCGAGCTGACGATGCCGGTGTGGGCGTCCCTGGCGAGGGCGCCGCGTTCCTTGTCCTTGAAAAGGCTAATGCCGAAGGAGGCGCAATAC
This sequence comes from Desulfovibrionaceae bacterium, assembly GCA_963674665.2. GTDB lineage: Bacteria > Desulfobacterota > Desulfovibrionia > Desulfovibrionales > Desulfovibrionaceae. The sequence continues at coordinate 18,880 of CAXXPL010000011.1, forward strand.
CGGAGCTGCGCAATGTCTTTTTCGAATCTGGAGCGCCATGGAGGGCGTTCGACCGTACAGGCGCCAGTGCCTGGATCACAGGGGGCGGCACAGCCTCACAGCGGCTCCCAGATGATGGCGGACCGATCCTGACCTTTGATGACCTTGGCTATGGGGTCATTCCCTCGGGGCAGGGGCTGGACGTTGTCGCAGCCATGCTCGCCCTGAAAAGGCGGGAGCTTCCCCTGTCGGGAAAGGGTTGCCGAGCTGGACTGTATCCAACTGAAATGTCGAATATTTTATGCCTCAAGGCCGGGAGACGGCATGGAGATGGCGGGGCGCGGAAGCGCCTCTGGGCAGGAATTGAGATAGGATTTTCGCAGACCCCTTGAAAGTCTAGCAAAACTCTAGTAATAGTGTCATGGTGTCCCTATACTCGACAAAAAGTACTGTTTTGAGCCTCGCGACGTGGAGGACCCGGCAATGCCTGAGCATTTGACACGACCCGAAGAGCATGGACTTCGAAAGCCGATTATACGTCTGCTCCTGGTGGCGGCGATCATCATGTGCACCAGCGCCGCTGTCCGGGCGCAGGAGCAGGGGGAGGCCGGGGACGGCTCTCCCAAGCTGAGCTACAAGATGCCGTTCCGCTACGGCATGGCCGTGAGCCTCGGACACAGCGCGTTCCTGCCCGAGGACCAGAACTACGGCATGGCCATGTTCACGTTCATCGGGCTTTTCGATTACGACAGGATCTGGCCGCACAACGCCCCTGACCCCTTGCGTTTCAAGGTGGAACTCACCGGCGGCAGCACCACTTGGCCGGACGCGCCCAGGGCCATCGTATCGGCCAAGATGCTGGCGCTCTATTACCTGGAGTCCCTGCGCTCGGAGTGGGCCATTCCCTATGTGGAGGCGGGCATCGGCGGAATCTACACGGATTTCCAGGTGGATGGACAGGGTTCCCGGATCAATTTCAACCCGGTGGCCGGCATCGGGGTGGAATTCTTGAGCACCTCCGGGCCGTCCTTCTTCACTTCCCTGCGCCTGCATCACCTGTCCAACGCCCACCTGCTCCCGCACAACCAGGGCCTGAACTCCGCCTTTATGATGTTCGGCATGTATTTTTAAGGAAGCACCGCAAAATTGTCCGTTGGCTTTGTTGCCGAGGAAAAGGCAAATCCTCGGTCTGAATGCACGTCGACTTGGTCTTTGCCTTGCACCTCGCCTGCGAACAATTCCACGGCACTTCCGGAAAAGATGATTACTCAGGGCTTCTTTACGGAAGCACCGCATAGTCGCCCCCGGCCTCCTCTTCCAAATACCTCCAATATGTGCAATGGCTTTTTATCTGGATTGCGTAACATCAATAAGCAATGGGAATAACGTGGCGGGTAAGCAACGAGCTGATCAGCTCATGGTGGAGCTTGGTCTTGTGGAGAGCCGGGAGAGGGCCAAGCGCCTGCTCATGGCCGGGCAAGTGTTTCTGAACACCCCGGGCGGCAAGGTGCGGGTGGACAAGCCCGGGAAGATGCTCCCGGCGGACGCGGCGTTGGAACTCAAGGCCGAGGAGCGCTTTGTCAGCCGCGGGGGGTACAAGCTGCTTACCGCCATGGAGACCTTTGACTTTTCGGTGCAGGGAGCCGTGGCCCTGGATGCCGGTGCTTCAACCGGCGGATTCACCGACTGCCTGCTCCAGCATGGGGCGGAGCGGGTATATGCCGTGGACGTGGGCAAGGCGCAATTGCACGAAAAACTCCGGGCCGACCCCCGGGTGAAAAGCCTGGAAGGTGTGAACCTGCGTCACGCAGCCCCTGATCTGCTGCCTGAAAAGGTCTCGGTGCTCACCGCCGACCTGTCCTTCATCTCCCTGAGGGCTGTGCTGCCTGCCTTGGTGGCGTTCCTCGAACCAGGTGCGATTGCGGTGCTGCTGGTCAAGCCTCAGTTCGAACTGGGGCCGGGTAAGACGGTAAAGGGTGTGGTTCGGGACGAGGCCTTGCGCCTCCAGGCTGTGGAGCTGGTACGCGAGCACGCAGGTGAGCTGGGTTTCACGGTGGTGGGCGTGGTGCCCTCCATGATCAAGGGCCCCAAGGGGAACCAGGAGTATTTGCTCTGCCTGAGGTACGCCCCGGAATAGGCGGGCGGTCTTGTGAAATTGAAAAAGGCCCTCCCCCGGATTCGGGAGAGGGCCCTTCGCTAGTTTCGGGAGTGCCTAATCGGAGCACTGGCAGTTGGTGAGGGGGCGTGCTTCGATGATGGTGAAGCCGTTGGCGTTTTCCGCCTTGTCGAAGAGCAGCAGGTTGGTGACGCCGTCGATCTTCTGGAACAGGAAGGCAAAGGTCTTGCCGGTATCCAGGCCCTTCATCTTGAAGCCGTTTCTCTTGTCCAGAGGGGCGTTCTGAATGGCCGAGGCAATGGCCTGTCCTGCTTCCGTGGCAGGAGTGTCACCCTCGCCCTGGCTCTTCAGGATCTCGGTGAGCATTGCGCCGAGCTGGCTCGTGCAGGCCGAGTCATCCACGTTGAAGAGCTTGCAAGGAATCATTTCAGTGACTTCGGGAGTTGGTGCGGGTTCCGCCGGGGGTTGAGTCACGGCAGTGTCCGAGCCCTCGGGTTGAGCGGCCGGAGCGGCCTCTCCGGTTTGCTCGGGAGTGGGGCTGTCCGAAGACGCGCAGGACACCAGGGCCAGCAAAACAATGGAAAACAGCAGAAGACGGAACCAATGCATGGGGAAACTCCTTGCGGTTTTATGATCAAATTTTTTCATGTGGAAACGCGTCAAGCAAGTGCGATTTGTTTCTATTGCAGAGGGCCTTTCAATAATCGAACATCATCGACCCATACAGTGCCTTTACCTGTTATTACCAAGTTTAACTGAACATTGCCGGGTTGCTCTCCCTTCTTAAGAAAAAAGGGCGTTTGTTGCAAGACCCAGTCAGAATTTCCTGAAAGGGCGCTTTGCTGCGCCCGGGAGAAAAAGACTCCTTTCCCTTTGAATTCACAGAGCATTTCAAGAAATGCGTAGCCCTGTAAATCCTTGGTGCGCAGCTTTGCCTGATACAACAATGTGACGTTGTCCACCCCCAACGCCCCGGTGGAGAACAGGGGAACCGTGACGGAAGTCGTGGTCTCGATCCGCAGGGAGCCTTGGCCGTCAGCGGTAACTTCAGAGTCCGGAAACATCTCGAAGGCGGGAGGCACTTCGGGGATGTTGTTCAGGTCGTAGTGTCGCAATTCGGCGGTTTCATCGCCCCCGGCCAGACACAAAGCCCCAGACACGACCCAGGCGGCGAAAACAAACGACAAGATGGCTTTGACAAATCCGGACAACAACATGCCTCCTCCTTTGCCGTGGCACACGAATCGCCACATCTCCGAAGTTCAGGGCGCACACTAGCAGATTTCCCAGGCCAGGGAAAGACGAGAGAGCGCTGAAGAGGGAAGATTGTCAAAATGCTCGAAATGGTCTCGACGATGCAGGGGGTGATACGGACGCCCGCCCTACACGAAGAACTTCCAGGCGCAGAACCACGCCGCGGGGTGTGAGTCCGGGGGGCAGGCCAGACAGGTCACCTTGATCCTCGGATCTATGGTGCGGGCAAAGGTCGTGTACTCCACAATGCCGCCGGATTTGCAGGGATAGTCCTCCAGCCCCTTGCGGTTTCGTGCGGCCTGCACGCGGCAGTTGCTCATGCGGAAGACAAATGAGTCCGGGGTCTCCTCCACGATCTCCTGCTTGTTGACCTGGGCGTACAGACGCAGGCCAAGAGCCGCCTTGCATTGTTCCAAGGCTTCCCGGGGGGAGGATGCCTCCGAAAACTCCAACAGTGCCTTGATGCGGTTGGCCTCCAGGGGGGAGAAACGGTTCCAGCAGGTATCGTTGACGCGTTTGGCGTCGTGCATGGCTGTGGGCGCATGCGCTTCCGCTGCCTGGAACCATACGCCGTCACAGGCCAGCCAGTTGGTGCACAGGGCGTTGTAGATGCACTCGAGCCGGTCCGCGTCCATGCGCAGCAGAAGCTCCGGAAGCTTGTGCCCCCGAACTTCCCGCAGCTCCATGCCCATGTCGCGGGCAAAGCGGGACAGGGCCGCATGCATGAACCGGTCGCCGGCCTCCTGCTCCATGTCCAGGGCCGTATCCAGGCCGAACTGGTGCACGGACTCGGAGAACCACAGGCCATAATGCACGGCTGTGCGGCGTATCGCATCCATGATGCGGAGAACGAGGAGTTCGTGATCAGCGGACAGGTCTTTGGTCACAATGGGGCCAAGAGGTTGAACTGTGCTGGGGAGGAAGAAATCCTATTTCATGCGGTAGGTGATGCGACCTCTGGACAGATCATAGGGCGAAAGCTCGACTTTGACCCTGTCGCCGGGGAGAATGCGAATGTAGTACTTGCGCATCTTGCCGGAAATATGGGCCAGCACGTTGTGTCCGTTTTCGAGATCGACCTTGAACATGGCATTGGGCAGAGCCTCTTGAACCACGCCGTCGACTTCAATGGCTTCCTCTTTGGGCATACATCCTCCGGGGGTGGAAACCCCACGTCCTGTTTTATGTTGAAGTGTCGGGAAGACAGTTAGTTATGAGACTTTTTCAGTAACTGAACATCCAAATGTAACAATAATGTTTGTTGCACACAAGCACGAAAGTGTCAAGGATAGCGGGCCTTGAGCGGGGCGCGCTGGCTTGACTTGGGCGGGGCTTCCATGACACTCACCAATTCCTTGGTAAAAAATCATCTGGAGGATTTTGATGCAAGACAAGCAAGGCGTCTACTACTATCCGAATCCGGTTCAGAAGACCACGCGGATGTACGTGCGGGAGCAGGGTGGCGAACTCGAATTCAGACTCTACAGTAGCGAGGATCCGCAGATCTGGGAGCGGCACGACTGGCTGACCCTGGATGTGGTCAAACAGGCCGCAGGGATGTACCAGGGCGAGAACAGCCCCTTGATGCTCTACGACGAGCAGGTTGCGCGGGAGGTCTTGCGTCAGGCCCGGGCAAAGGAAAACAATTGAGCCGCCGTTGTCTTGGATTCTTGGCAATACGGGAAAGCAAAGCGAGAGGGGATTGACCCGTTGCTTAGGGTTTCCCCCTCGCGCATCATCACAGTCCCTTTTCGTCGTTCTCATGATGTTCCGCTGAAACGCCCTCCTTTTCCTTCGATGGCGCAGGCCGCGCCCCCGCAACAGGCATAGAGTGATTCGCTGTAGGCGTAGAGGATGCGTGATTCCCGTTCCCTCCATACCTCGTCGATTTCCCTGCGCGGATGTTTCTGGACTAGCGTGTGCAGGTGCTCCCAGGTGGGGAGCGAGGCGAACCCGTCCGCGCATTGTTCCCCGTCCGCTACCGAGAGCAGGAGGGCATCCTTGGTGTCAGTCACCGCGATGAGGCTGGCAGGGCCATCGGGCATAAGCCTGGCCGCTGCCAGGGCCTCCCTGGTGTAAGTGGTCACCACGCCGGGGCAGAACAACAGGGCGAGCATGACCTCGCCGTTTTCGTCCCGCACCGCGAGATCCACTATCCGGGTGTACGTCTTGCCGTCTATGATGGCGTTGACTTTGACCCTGGGGGTCAGCCGCTCTTTCGGGTAGCCTTTTTCCTCCACGAGAATCCTTGCCAGAGCCTGACGGAGATCCTCGTAGGTGGTTGCTTCCAGCTCCTCGCCGGTGAGGTAGTCCTTTATGGTCGTTCCCAGGCTCACGTCGTGCATGGGGTTCCTCCTTTTAGAGCACTTTGGGCTTGAAATGCTTGTTCAACGGCAGGCAAAGCCAGCCTACAAGCATTTCGCGGTAAGGAGTTACAGGCAAATCCTTGCAGAGCATTCGAACTTGTTCAAAGTTAACATGCTCTAGGGCATGGCTGCCTGAATACAGATAACACTCGCCCTGGACCCTGAAAAGGGCGGAGGAAGTGAAAAAGGCGCGGTCCCTGGGAACCGCGCCTTTTGTGATCAGAATGCCCCTACGCTTAGAAGAACACGAGGGTGACGAGGATGAAGCAGGGGATTAGGATACCGCCGGACCAGGCCATGTAGCCGAAGAAGCTGGGCATCTTGATGTTCTGGCTTTCCGCGATGGACCGCACCATGAAGTTGGGGGCGTTGCCGATGTAGGTGTTCGCGCCCATGAACACGGCGCCGGCGGAGATGGCCAGCAGGGTCTGGGTCATGTCGTGCATCAGGTGCATGGCGTCGCCACCCGCGGTGTTGAAGAACACCAGGTAGGTGGGGGCGTTGTCCAGGAAGCTGGACAGGGCGCCGGTGAGCCAGAAGTACATGGGGTTCACGGGGTCCCCCGCCGGGGTGGTGACCATGGAGATCACACCCTGCAGGGCGCCGTCCATGCCGGCGCGGAGAATGGCGATGGCCGGGATCATGGAGATGAAGATACCCGCGAACAGCTTGGCTACCTCGATGATCGGGAACCAGTCGAAGTCGTTCTTGCGGCGGCTTTCAGCAGAGGTGAACTTCAGGGACAGGAAGGCCATGACCAGCAGCAGGAGGTCGCGTACGACGTTCTGCAAGTCAACGGTCACGTGGTACACATCGAAGTGAACACCGGGCTTCCACATGCCGCTCATGAGCACGCCGCCCACGATGCCGGCCAGGAAGATCAGGTTGACCTTGCCTTCCAGGCCGAGCTTCTCGCCGGAAGTGTCTTCGGCAACAGGCTTGCCTTCCTTGCCGTAGAGCACCGTGTCGATGACAAAGTACAGGGCGAGCAGGATAACGCTAACAAAGACCATGGGTATGAACATGTGTACCGTGGTCCAGAAGAACTCAACGCCCTTGAGGAAGCCGAGGAACAGCGGGGGATCGCCCAGGGGAGTCAGGGAGCCGCCGATGTTGGCAACCAGGAAGATGAAGAAGACAACGGTGTGGACTTTGTACTTGCGGTGCGCGTTTGCACGGAGCAGGGGGCGGATGAGCAGCATGGCCGCGCCGGTGGTACCCATCCAACTGGCCAGGATCGTACCCACCAGAAGAACGCCGAAGTTGACCACTGGCTTGCCCACCAGCTGGCCGGTGAGACGAACACCTCCGGCAACTGTGAACAATGCGAAGAGCAATATTATGAATGGTATGTATTCAAGGAACAGGGTGTGCACGACTTCGTACAGGGCCAGGGAGAAGCCGTACTGGATGGTGAAGGGCACGAGAAACGCCAAACCCCAGAACGCGGCGACCTTTCCAAAGTGGTGGTGCCAGAAATGAGGCAGGGTCAAGGGGAAGATGGCGATGGACAGCAGCATGCAGGCAAAGGGGATGACCCAGGGCACGCCGAGATCCTTGCCGATGGCCTCGGCCTGATGGTGCAGGCTCCCATGTTCGCCATGAGCGGTATCTGTTCCCGCCGCGGCGTGATCGCCCGTGACCTGCTCGCCGTGGGCAGCGGGCGCGGCTTGATCGGTCGAGGCGAAGCCCATAATGGGCAGGGCCGCGACGGAAAGTAAAAGAAATAGTGCTGCTATGAACAGCATACGTATAGACTGACTCACCTTGCTTAGCCTCCGGTGTTTCCGCCATATGCAGGCTCTGGCCCCATGGGCGGGTGACAAAGAATCTCCATATATCATTTGGACGAGGAGTTAGCGAATGAGTAAAACCGGGCAGCTGGTGCGCTGCATTACGGAGTGGGTGACACTGCCCATGAGCATGCCTTCCAGGTCGCTGAGCCCGCGGCTGCCCATGACAATGAGGTCCACACCCATGTCGTCTGCCACACCGGCGAGAACGTCGGCGGTGTTGCCGGTCTTGACGACTTCGGTGAAAGGAACATCGGATTCATTCATGATGATACGAAATTTTTCGAGAAGCGCATTTCCTTCCTCGAGAAGGGATTTTTTAAGATCCTCGCGATGAGTGCCACCGACAATTGTGGGTATGTGGCCTGGGCAGTTGAATAGAACGATTTCGGCTTTTTGCGTCCGCGCAATGCCTTTGGCATATTGCGCGGCGGACTCTGAGTGTTTGGATCCATCCACAGCAACAAGTATTTTTGTAAATAGCATCTGCTTTCACTCCTTGAGGGCATTTAGTTGTGAAACCTAAGTCAGGCGATCTTGTTCCATGATCTGGATGCGAAGCGGGCGCCTTGGGGATCGACTATCAGGCACTCGCGCCCCGGTAGGGAGTTGATGAATTCGATACCAGCCTTGGGGCCCATCACGAACACGGCGGTTGAGAGCGCATCCGCTTCCATGACACTGTCGGCGCGGACGGTCACGCTGACAACATTGTGGGGGGAATGCCCGGTGGCAGGCGAAACCAGGTGATGGAACATCTTCTCCTTGTCAAAGAAGACTTCGTAGTTTCCGGAGGTGGCAACGGCGCCATTGCCCATGTGCATGACGGCGGGGTAGTTGCCGTGCTTCCTGGGATCCTCCACCGCGACGGTCCAGGCCTGCCCCTTGGGGTTGAGGCCGCTGGTGCGGATGTCGCCGCCCGCGTTGATCAGATGGTTGTGTACGCCGTTGTCACTGAGAATCTTGGAAGCGGCGTCCACAATGCGCCCCTTGGCTATGCCGTCGAGGCTGATGGCCATGCCGGGGCGGAGCAGATGGATGGATTTGTCGGAAGCCTGGACATACTGGGAGCCTACGGTCTCAAGAGCGTGCTGGATTTCGGCCTCGGAGAGCTCCAGGGGAGCGCCGCCGTGAGCCTTGGATTTGAAGAGGTCCACCACCGGAGCCACGGTGGAGTCGAAGCTCCCCTGGCTCAGGGAGTTGAAGCGCAGAGCCCTGTCCATGACCTCGGTGAGTTCGCGGGGGGCGAAATCGATGCCGCCGTGATCGTTCAGGGAGCGGATGGCTGTGTCGCCCTTGTGACGGTCGAAGATGGCGCTCAGGCGGTCGATTTCCTCAAAGGCCTTGCCAACGGCCTCTTCGCCCAGGTCACGGGAGGGGTGCACGGCGGTGATGTGAATCAGGGTGCCGCACTTGACGCGGGTGGTTGATACCACGTGTCCGTGTCCGGAGAATTTGGCGGCCTGAGCAGCCAGGGGGGCGATTCCCACACTGCAAAGCCCCAGTCCCAACATGGCGCTTTGGCGTAAAAATTCGCGACGAGTTGCGAGAGATGCGTTTTTGCTCATGGATTGCTCCGTTTCATTACGCTTGGAAGTGCCGCGGCGATCAGGCCGCCACCAGTTTTTCGGCGGTGTTGTCGCCGAGGCAACGCAGGATCTTACGGGGGCATTCAGCCACGCAGATTTCCTTGCACTCATCGCCATAAGCCAGGCAGGCGATGTGATCGATGTGGATGCGGTTGTCCTGGATGGAGATGGCCTTTGCGGGGCACTTCTTGACGCATTTCATACAACTTATGCAGCCGGCCTTGCACACCGAGGATACATCCTTGGCCTTGTCCTGAGAGGAGCAGAAGACCATGACCCTGGAGCGCTGCGGAACGAGTTCGAGAATATTGTTGGGGCAGGTGCGTACGCATGTGCCGCAGGATGTGCAGGCCACCGGGTCGATGTAGACGATGTTGTTCACCAGGCTCATGGCGTTGAAAGGACAGGCGCGGACGCAGTCGCCAAGGCCTATGCAGGCGAAGCGGCAGGCATAGGGGCCTTCCTGCACCAGTTTGGCGGCGGCGCAAGAGGGAACACCCTTGTAGTTGAATTTTTCGATGACCTCGCCACCTATGCGGTCGCAGCGGCGGAACGCCACCAGCGGCTCGCTTTCACCCATGGCCTTGCCCGAGAGTTCCGCCACCTTGGTCGCAACCTCGGGACCACCGGCGCAGCACTTGTTGGGGGGAACGCTGGGGTCGCTCACGACGGCGGCGGCGTATCCCTCGCAACCGGCATAACCGCAACCGCCGCAGTTGGCCCCGGGCAGTGCCTCGGTAATGGCTTCAACGCGGGGGTCTTCCTGAACATAAAGAACTTTGGATGCGACGGACAGTACCGTGGCCGCGACGAATCCCAGCGCGAACAGTACTACGACTGATATGAGTATCAAACCCATCTGGCTCTCCTTGGTGCTATAAGGATTCCGCAGTTATTCCCAATTATTGGATCATGCCTTTGAAGGCCATGAAAGTCAGCGACATGACGCCGGCCATTATCAGGCCTATGGAAGTCCCCTGCAGTGACTTGGGAACATAGGATATTTCCAGTCGCTCACGGATGCCCGCCATGATGATCAGGGCGAGCATGAAGCCCATGCTTGCAGCCACGGAGTAGAAGACCGAGGTGCCAAAGTCGAACTCCTTGCGCTGCACCAGGATGGCGATACCGAGCACCGCGCAGTTCGTGGTGATCAGGGGAAGGAAGATGCCCAGGGACTTGTACAGGGGAGGCACCATCTTCTTGAGGAACATTTCCACGAATTGCACCAGGGATGCGATGACAAGAATGAAGACGATGGTTTGCAGATAGCCCAATTCATATGGAACCAGCACGAACTTCTGGATGATCCAGGTGAATATGGTGGCCATGACCGCGACGAAGATGACCGCCGCGCCCATGCCGATGGCCACTCCCTTTTCCTTGGAGCAACCAAGGTAGGGGCAGTTGCCGAGATATTGCGCCAAAAGGATGTTATTGACGAATATCGCGGAGATGAGCATCAAAAAGTATTCCATTTCCCAACCCTCTTCGGTTTGTTCTGGCTAGGGTAGCTACTTCTTTTCCAATTCGGCCATCATTTGACAGGCTCTGCAGCCGCCGCAACCGGCGTTGAAGCCCTCGGGCAGAGTCTGGCCCTTGCGTTTGGCCTGCCAAATGTTCAGGTAGTTCATGGCGCCGAGAATCAGGCCAAGGCAGACGAACGCGCCGGGGGCCTCGACCATGAAGGTGAAGGGCTGAAAATCGGACCACATGGCGTGGGTGCCGAAGATGGTGCCCTTGCCGAACAGTTCGCGCAAAGCTCCGAGAAAGGTCAGGGACATGGTAAAGCCTATGCCCATGCCAAGGCCGTCGGCCACGGCGAGATGAACCGGGTTCTTGGCCGCAAAGGCCTCGGCGCGCCCCAGGATGATGCAGTTGACCACGATGAGGGGAACGAAGATGCCCAGGCTCTGATACAAGGGGTAGGAAAAGGCCTGCATCAGCATTTCAACGGAAACCACCAGGGAGGCGGCGATCGCGATAAAGCAGGCGATGCGCACCTTCTTGGGGATGATCTTGCGGACCAGGGAGATGATCAGGTTGGACAGGGTGAGCACGAAAATGACCGCAGCGCCCATGCCCAGACCGTCACTTGCAGATTTCGTCACCGCCAGCACGGGGCAGAGCCCGAGAACCAAGCGGAAGGGGGGCAGTTCGGCCCAGAGCCCCTTGGAGAATTCTTTCCACATGGAGGCCATAAGCTACCTTCCTAGGATTTTTGAAAGGTTTTTTCGAATTCGCTCTTCATCTCACCGTAGATCGCGGCCGCCTTCTTCACCGCCTCCACCGTGGCGGTGGAGGAGATGGTGGCGCCGGACACGGCGTCTATGGTGCCGCCGTTGGAGGTGAGAGCCACTGCCTTGGGATCGGCTCCAGTGAACTGGGCGGTGTACTTGGGTTCGGTGACGCGCATGCCCAGTCCGGGAGTCTCCTTCAGAGTGGTGATGCCTATGCCCTTGAGTTTGTCGTCGGCCAGGTTGAAGCCCACGATGACGCCGATGTCGCCGCCATAGCCGGGTGCGAAGGACTCGAAGGCCACGCCTTCGAGCTTGCCGCCCTTCATGGCAGGGAACACCGTGATCTCGGAGTCCTTGTAGGTGAACTTCTTGCGCTCCGCTATGGGGTTGTTGTCGGCGTCCGCGAACACTCTCTCGAGGGCCGGGGCCTGGACATTGATCAGAACCTGCTCCTCGATGAGAGGCGCCGTGGCGATCTTCAAATAGGACAGGGCGAAGCCCGAAATGCCGCAGATGCAGGAAAGCACCACGATCATACTGATGATTTCGCGCATTGTCTTACCTCGCTCCAAAAGGTTTGGGCCGGATCATGTCGATAAGCGGTGTGAAAAGCTGCGTCATCATCACCGCGAAGATCACGCCGTCCGGATAGATGGAGTAGACGCGGAAGATGACGACCAGTGTCCCGGCGAGCAGGCCGTACACGACCTGGGCGATGCAGCCCACCGGAGACGCTGACAGGTCCGTGGCCAGAAAGAAGGCGCCTAAGATGGTTCCGCCGGCGAGCAGGTGGAACAGAGGAGAGGGGTAGACGCTGCTGTCAATGCCGTAGAATATGGAGCCGACGATGAGGACCGCAGCCAGAAAGGACAGGGGAATCTGGGGCCTGATGGTGCGGCGGACCAGGAGGTAGATCCCGCCAACGAGCAGGCCGGCGACCTGGGCCATGCCCAGCCCTGAGAGCTGGCTGCCCATGAACATGTCGCCAAGGTTCGCTGTTACATCGGGCAAACCGAGGTACTTCAGCTGAGTAAGGGGATTGCTCAGCGTGGTGCTCAGCATGGAGACGTCAACGTTCATGAAATCGGGCCAGGAGATCCTGAGCGCTGCCCATCCAACCAGGGGGGCGGCGATGGGATTGGCTCCCAGGCCGCCAAAGGCCATCTTGCCGAGCAGGATGCAGAGGGCGCTGCCGAAGAGCACCATCCACCAGGGGGCCGAGGCCGGAAGCAGGAATGAGAACAGCAGTGCCACCAGCACGGCGTTGAAATTGTCCACGTCGATGTCGCGTTGCATGACCTTCAGGCAGGCCGCCTCCACCACCACCGCGGTGGCGCAGGCCAGGGCCATGACGCGCAGCGCATCGAACCCGTAGTGGTAGACGGCCATGAGCACCGCGGGCAACAGCGCGATGATGAAGTCCATCATGGTGCCCCGCACGGTACGGCCGCAATGCCAATACGGGGGGGATGCAACGATCAGCACAGGGTTTTTAACCGCCTCGTTCGTCATCGTGTTTTCCTTTCCCTAACTTGGTTCGCGTGGCTATGCGTTCAGGGCGCAGCTGGCAGTCTGGGCGTCCTGTTCCGCCAGTACCTGCTTGGCCAGTCGGATGTATTGCAACATGGGCCTGCGCCCCGTGCACCAGAAGCCGCACAATCCGCATTCAAAGCAGGAGTCGATATTGTACTTCCGCGTCTGGGAGTAGAGCTTGAACTCCGCGTAGCGGGTGATCATGTTGGGTTGGATGCGCGCCGGGCATTTGGACACGCACATGCCGCAGTTCGTGCAGGCGGCTTCGGTGATGGGCGGAAAATCCTCATTGTGGATGACGGTGAGGGCATAGGCTTCCTTGGGCAGGCCGGCCGAGACGTTGTCCAGGGCAACGCCGCGCATGGGGCCACCCAGGATGAGGCTGTCGCCTTCTCCGATGGTGCAGCCGGCGGTGGCGAGAACGTCGGTGATGGGTGCGCCCACAGGGGCGATGACGATCTTGCCGTCGACGCAACACAGGGTCTCGGTCACCGGGAGGCCGGTCTCCAGGGCCTTGCCCATGAGGTAGAGTTCATGCGCGCCCATGACACAGACGCCGGAGGGGTTTTCCTTGCCGGTTGCGGCTTTGACCGCCAGAGCATCCACGCTGGTGGGGTAGACGGCGTTCACGCCCTTGCAAATGCAGCCTTCGATGGACACGGATTCGGACTGGGAGTGCACGAGATTGCAGGTGCCCGCGCCGGTAAGGGTCTTGGCGGCCTTGACCGCCTTGGCCAACGCCTTGGCCTCGTTGGCCAGAATGTATGAGGCTATGGACGTTCCGGGTTCGGGGTTCAGGCCATTGATCACCAGAGTGTCGGCCTTGCACAGCGAAAGGGTGGATACGCCGAGCGCCTTGAGTGCGGCCTTGAGCTCATCGGCGGGGAGGGAGTCCGTGGCGATGGGGGCCACCGCTTCGACCTCTTCCACATCCCCGGGGGAGATGATCACCGCCTTGGCGCTGATATCCGTGACCACGCCAGCCACTGGCGCGTGTGCGTCGCCGGTGTTCTTGCCCGGGTGGTCGGCCACCAGTGTTCCGGGCAGCACCTGGGCTTTCTTCTTCACGGTCTTGGTGGAGTGTCCGTTAAGGGGAACGGCCATCTGTTCGGGCATCTGGCAACGAATCGCCTCGCCCTTTGTCTGACTGTCGAGGGAAAAACTGATTTTTGTCATGGCATATATCCCTGGGCGTTTATCCGCGGATTAACGAGGAAGATGGCATTTGCCGCATTCATCCTGCTTGTAGGGGCCGCGCATTTTTTCCTCGTGGCACCTCATGCAGCCGTCGTGGAAGGCGTGCAGTTTGGTGGGGATGAGCTGCTCGATGGCCTCTTTGTGGCAAGTTCCGCAGGCGCCGGTTTCGGGAAGATTGTCGCCGCTGGCTTCGAGGATCTTGTGGCAGAAACCGCAGCCCGCCATCTTCTTGTCGAACTCGTCCTGGTGGCAGGAAGCGCAACGGGTGTGGATGGCGTCTTCCTTGCTTGGCATGGCCGCGTCGCCCTCGTCCTGATGGCATTCGCCACAGTTTGTGGGCACGGGCTCGATGTCGTCGGAGTGGTGACAATCGAGGCAATCCGCGTTGTAGTCCTCGGCATGCTTGTCATGATCATAGATCATGCCGGTGAACTCGGCGTGGTGGCACCGCGCGCAATTCTGCTCGTCGTTGAAGAACGAGGTGTGCGTCTCGATCCAGTTTTGGGTGAATTCAGGCGGATGGCAAAGACCGCAACGTAGCGGATTCTTGCCCGGCTCACCGCCGGTGGGATTTTCGTGGTGGCAAACGGCGCAGTCGATCCCGTATTTCTGATCATGCGCCAAATGCGAGAAAATTACCTTGCCGCCAGTGCTGTCAAACAAAATGCGGCGTGGCATCTCCTCTGTCCCGGCTGGTAGGAGATAACCAACCACGGCCACGATGGCCATGAGCACAACAAACACCGATATGGGGAGATAGCGCTTTTGCAAGGTGCGAACCCTTTCCGTTAAACATTGATCGGGGTAAAGACGGCCGCCTCAACGTAATCGGTCTCTGAACCGGATTCCACACACAAAGAGGATGGCTAGCACAGAATGACGGGAATTGAAAGGCGACAGTAGGTCCTGTGCGGGGCCTCAACCTCTTGTAAAAATATAGAATCGAGTGACAAACCCTGCCCAGAAAAGACCGGGAGGGACCTGTCACAGGTTCAGCAGCGGGAAAAAGTGCACAAATCAGTGAAAACAGCAAATCCCATAACCCGCAGGCGAAGCTGACGGGAATGGTCTGATAGCCCCTGACATGGCCAAGGGCAAAGGGTTTACTGCTTTGTGCCATGATGAACGCAACCCCACAAAAACAAGCCGGCTTTCGGGCAAGCCGGAATGGTGCCGTCGTGTGACACGTCTGACTTGGGAATGTCACACTTCGTAGTGCCCACCTTGCATACAGGGCCAGTGATGTCAAGCATTGTCATTGATTTCACATGCAAATGCCCCCAGCTGGAAGCGAGTTAACGCGGAGCATTCACAGATCTTTTTGCAGAATGGAGTAATAATGGCGGGCTTATCCCACGCTATTGGTATGATATTTGAAAACACGGTTTTATAATTAGTATACTATAATGGAGTGAAATAGAAAGAAACACTCCACACCTTGGTCAAGCTTGACGAAATGGATAAAAGCATAGCATAGGAATAGTGCCATAATTACGGTACTGATCACAAGAATTCTTGACCCAAGCCAACGACGCGGAGTTCCCGGAAAAAGTATGGAAGACACGGATCAGACGAAATCGCAGAAGGTGCTCATTGTCGACGATGAGCCTGTGAACCTCAAGTTGCTGGGCGCGCATCTCAAAAAAGCGGGATACGAGGTACTCGACGCGGCCGACGGACAGAGAGCGTTGGACAAGGCCTTACTCGCTCCGGACTTGATTCTGCTCGACATCATGATGCCAGGCATGGACGGCCTGGAAACCTGCCGTCATCTCAAGGAAAGCCCGGAAACAAAGGACATCCCCGTCATCTTCCTGTCCGCGCTCAGTGACTCGGAGGTGAAAACCAAGGGCCTGCAGGTCGGCGGTGTGGATTACATCTCCAAGCCATTTGACTCCCGTGAGTTGCTGGCACGCGTCCGAACCCATCTCACACTCAGGGAGCAGGAACGACAGATTCGCCTTTACGCCAGCAACCTCGAGGGCATGGTGGAGGAGCGTACACAGCAGTTGCGCGAGGCGCAGCAGGAGATCCAGAAGGATTTCGAGATCCAGACGGTCATCGCCGCACTGCTCAGGCTGTCCCTGGACGCGGCGGACCTGACCAACCTCCTGGATCTGATTCTGAAACGGATCCTGTCCGTCACTTCCTTTTCTTTCAAGGACAAGGGCTGCATTTTTCTCATGGACGAGGATGAAGGGCATCTGCGCATGGCGGCGGGCGACAAGCTCGACCCCGAGGTGCTGCAACGCTGCCGGGAGGTGGCGCGGGGGCATTGTGTGTGCGGCAGCGCGGCGCAGTGCGGCGAACCGCTCGTGGCCTGGGACGATGACGACATGCACGAGAACGACGCCACCGGGATGGAGCCCCACGGGCATTTCTGCATGCCCATCATCTATGAGGAGCGCCTGCTCGGAATCATAAATATTTATCTGAAAAAGGACCACACCCCGGACGACAAGGAGCGTGACTTCATCAGCGCGGTGGCCAACACCCTGGCCAGGGTCATAATCTACAAGCAGGCGCAACTGCGCCTGGTGGAGTCCGAGGAACAGTATCGGGCGATTTTCCAGAACACGGGCACGGCCATGGCCATCCTCGAGCAGGACCACCTCCATCGTGCTCGTCAACTCCGGATTCGAGGAGCTCACCGGCCTGGACGAGGCCAACCTGGAAGGAATGCACAAGGTCCTGGATTTCTTCCATCCGGATGATCGGGACGAGATGGCCGAGTATCACAGGGGCATATACGCTGCCTCCGAATCGGAACTTGGGCTTCGTGAGCTGCGCTTCCTCACCGACAAGGGGCAGCTCCGCCACGTGTCCATGATCGAGAGTCTGATTCCCGGGACGAACCAGAACGTCATCTCCCTTCAGGACATCACCGATCGCAAATATGCCGAGGAGCAGGTCCTGCACCACGCCTTTCACGACAGACTCACGGACCTGCCCAATCGTACCTGCATTATCGACAATCTCGCCAATTGCGTGGAGCGTGCCGCCACCGAGCAGGGGTACGAGTTTGCCGTGATGCTCATGGACCTGGACCGCTTCAATCTTGTGAACGAGAGCCTGGGGCACGATATCGGCGACTTGCTCATCGTGGAGCTCTCCAGGAGGCTGCGCAAACTGCTGCGGGAGCAGGACATCCTCGCCCGCCTGGGAGGAGACGAGTTCGTCATCCTGGTCAACGGATTCCAGGAAATCAGCGAGGTCACGGATCTGGCCGAGCGTGTCCTGAATCATGTCAAACAGCCCCTGGTCATCAAGGGGCAGGAGCTTGTCAGCACCTCCAGCATCGGCATCGCCCTCAGCTCCATAGGGTACTCCAGGGGCGAGGACCTGTTGCGCGACGCGGATACGGCCCTGCATCGCGCCAAACAGCGGGGCAAGGCCAGGTACGAGGTCTTTGACAAGGAAATGCATTTCAAGGCTTTGAGCCTGCTGGCCCTGGTCACGGATATGCGCCAGGCCCTGGAGCGCGGGGAGTTTCTCCTGCACTACCAGCCTTTCGTGGACGTGCGGACCGGCGAATTGTTCGGCTTCGAGGCCCTGGTGCGCTGGAAGCACCCTTTTCGCGGTATGGTCAGCCCCGGGGAGTTCATCCCCGAGGCCGAGGAGTCCGGCCTGATCATTCCGATCGGCCAGTGGGTGCTCCAGGAGGCTTGCGAAACCATGGGGCGGGCCGTCAAGGAGTATGGGGTGGAAAGCTGCCCGGTGCTCAGCGTGAACCTTTCGGGCAAGCAGTTCGCTCACCAGGATATCTACGAACACGTGCGCTCCGTCCTGGAGAGCACGGGGTTCAAGCCCGAGTGCCTGAAATTGGAGATCACAGAGAGCGCGGTCATGGAAGACGCCGCTGCGGCCATCGAAATGCTCAAGAAGCTCAAGACCCTGAAAGTTCAGATCTCCATCGATGATTTTGGCACCGGTTACTCCTCCCTGGCATACCTGCACCGTTTTCCCGTGGACATGCTCAAGATCGACCGTAGCTTTGTCAGCAGCATGGGTGAGGGAGGGGAGAACAGCGAGATCGTGCGCACCATCATCGCCCTGGCCCATAGCCTCGGGCTCCAGGTCATCGCCGAGGGCGTGGAGACGCGGGACCAGCTGCAGACCATCAAAAAGCTGGGCTGCGAATACGCGCAGGGGTACTTGTTCTCCAAGCCCGTTGGCATGGAGGCCCTACTGGCACAGCAGATGCTGAAGAAACGCTGGTAATCGGGCCGTTCTTCTAATAGACCGATATGTTTAGGAAATTTATTTTTTGCTTGATTTTCTCATTCGTCAAGGGTAATATGATAAATTGAGCAAAAATTCTATAATATACGGAGTGCACGGCAATGACGAGAAAGGACAGGACAGAAGGTATATACAGCAGGCGTGAAGTGCTTGACGAGAGCGAACGCCGCCAATTCTACCTGATTCAACTCAAAGAGTTGCTCCAGTATGCCTACCGTTACTCCGAGGATGTGAAGAAGCGCTTCGACCGCGCCCAATTCTCGGTGGAGAAGTTCAAAAATCTCAGCGATCTCAAACATATTCCCATTCTTAAAAAGAAGGAACTGATCTTCCTTCAGTCCATCGGCCCCAGACTTGGCGGGCTGCTCACCAAGGACCTCGGGGAGCTGAAGCGCATTTTTCTTTCCCCCGGCCCGATCTTCGATCCCGAAGACCGCAACGACGACTACTGGGGATGGACCGAGGGCTTTTACGCCGCGGGCTTCCGCTCCGGCGACCTGGCCCAGGTCACCTTCAACTATCACCTCACCCCCGCGGGCCTGATGTTTGAGGAGCCCCTGCGCAACCTCAATTGCGCTGTCATTCCCGTGGGCCCGGGAAACACCTCCACCCAGCTGGACATCATGCAGAAGCTGCGCGTCACCGGCTACGTGGGTACGCCCAGCTACCTGATGCACCTGGCCCAGAAGGCCGAGGAGTCCGGCCTGAACCTGCGCCGCGACCTGTACCTGGAGGTGGCCTTTGTCACGGGTGAGAAGTTCTCCGAGAAGATGCGCTCCACCCTGGAAAAGAAGTTCGACCTGATCATGCGCCAGGGCTACGGTACTGCGGACGTGGGCTGCATAGGCTACGAGTGCTACCACAAGAACGGCCTGCACGTGGCCAACCGCGCCTATGTGGAGATCTGCCATCCCGACACCGGCATCCCCCTGAAGGACGGCGAGGTGGGCGAGATCGTGGTCACGGCCTTCAACAAGACCTACCCCCTTATCCGTCTGGCCACCGGCGACCTCTCCTACATCGACCGCGAGCCCTGCGCCTGCGGCCGCACCAGCCCCAGACTTGGCAACATCGTGGGCCGCGTGGACACCACCGCCCGCATCAAGGGCATGTTCGTGTACCCGCACCAGGTGGAGCAGGTCATGGCCAGGTTCGAGGAGGTCAAGCGCTGGCAGATCGAGGTCACCAACCCCGGTGGCATCGACGAGATGGTCCTGTACGTGGAGGCCAGCAACTTCAAGCGTGAAGAGGAACTGCTGCACACCTTCCGTGAGCGCATCAAGCTGCGCCCCTCGCTGAAGGTGCTGGAGCCCGGCATCCTGCCGCCGCAGATCCGCCCCATCGAGGATAAGCGCAAATGGGACTAGCCGCCTGATTCCATTATAAAGCCATTACGAGGGGGAAAATCTTGAACGGATCTTCCCCCTCTTTCTTTCCTATATATCGCCCCTTTTCAAATCCCCTCTCATTGACTAGATACTGTATCAAGACTCTGATCCGATGAATTCGCCCCGTTGCGGGGCACCATCTTTTGCAATCAATCAGGGGGCGTAATGTCTTGTTCCCATCGGACCGTCAAATGGATGTTCCTCGCCATGCTCGTGCTCATGGCAGCGGGCTGCGCGCCCAAGGGAGGGATCGTGCCCGAGACGCAGCCTTCTCCGTTGTATGAGCCCGGCGAACTGCTGCGCCTGCGGGCCGGCGAGATGCTGCCCATGAGCGATCGGGAGTTCCTCACCCTGGCCCATGACGCCGATTACGTGCTTCTCGGCGAGGGGCACACAGTGGCCTGCGACCATCTGGCCCAGGCCCGGATGCTCGCGCTCCTCGCCGGGGAGGGGCGGCAGTGGAGCCTTGGGCTGGAGATGATCAGCAGGGACCTGCAGCCCGCGCTGGACGAGCTCAACGCCGCGCCCGAGGCTGTCAGGGCGGACATCCAGGTCCTTAACAAGCGGCTCGACTGGAAAAAGGCCTGGGGCTATGATTTCTCACTGTACGCCCCGGCCCTGAAAGCGGCGGTGGACAGCGGCATGCCCATACATGCCCTGAACGTGCCGAGCGCGGTGCTGAAGAAGATGCGCGTCGAAGGGCGAAAAGGCCTCAGCGCCGAGGAAAAGGCTTGGCTGCCAGTGAGGGTCATCCCCCCCTTGCCGGAGCAGGAGGAGGAACTGAAGACCGTATTCACCATGCACCAGGAGTTCATGACCAAAGGCAAAGGGGGCGGGACCGATGTCCTTGAAAAGCGCATGAAGCTGTTCTTCGAGGTCCAGTCCATATGGGACACCGCCATGGCGGAGCAGGCCCTGGCCATACGCCGGGAGACCGGCAACCCCGTGGCGATCATGGCAGGCTCCGGGCACGTGGAAAATGGCTGGGGCATTGCCCACAGGCTGCACACTCTCCAGCCGGGAGCGAAAGTGCTCATGGTCCTGGCCTGGCGCGGCGGAAAACTGCCCAAGCCCTCCCTTGGGGACGTGTTCTTCTATTGCCGGGACGCGAACTCCAACCGCCTGGGCATGAACCTGGTCTGGCAGCACACCCCAAAAGGTGCGCTCATCGAATCAGTGGCCCCGGACTCCGTAGCGGCCAAGGCAGACCTGCGCGCCGATGACCTCATCGTCCAGGCCAACGGCAAGAAGGTGGACTCGCTCTCCACCCTGCACGTGACCGCCTTCATGGCCGCGAGGAAAAAAACAGCCCCTGAAATTGCGCATCAGGCGCAAGGGGTATGAACTGAACATGACCGTGCCGTTGGGGGCGGGAAAGAAAGAATAAAGTAAGGGAGAAAGAGTTGTGTGAGGGGGAAACCATTTGAAATTACATGGAGCGCATACGGATAACGGCGCGCTCCGATGGCTTCGCCACCTGTTCCCGCCCGCGGCGTGGCCTGTATCATGGCTTCGAGCAGTAAAATGCGGGGCATTTTGGCTTTCAGTCAAAAAAGGTGCCCCCCGGAAGCATCCTTTTTCTTCAAAAAGGTACCATCATGCCTGAGTTGCCCGAGGTTGAGACCATCGCGCGGGGATT
The DNA here is from genome assembly GCA_963674665.2 of Desulfovibrionaceae bacterium. Lineage (GTDB taxonomy): Bacteria > Desulfobacterota > Desulfovibrionia > Desulfovibrionales > Desulfovibrionaceae. Next base: position 40,216 of record CAXXPL010000011.1, read on the forward strand.
GCGCCCGCACCTGGTGGGGGCGCGTATCCGCGAGGTGCGGGTTCCCGGCCCCCACGCCACGCCCCAGGGCGTGGAACTGTTCCGCTCCCGCCTGGAAGGGGGAGAGATCACCGCTGTAGGGCGGCGGGGCAAGGTAATGACCCTCGGGGTGGGGGAGAACCTCACCCTGGCCGTGCACCTGCGCATGACCGGCCGGTTCTATCTGCCGAGCAACGGTGAGCTGGTGGGCGATAAGCACACCCACTGCGTGTTCTTCCTGGAGAACCGTGACGGAGCCACCAGGCTGCTGCTGTACAACGATGTGCGCAAGTTCGGCACGCTGCAGGCCTTCACTCCGGAGGAACTGCTTGCCTGGCCTTTTTTCGCAAGCCTGGGACCGGAGCCCCTGGAAATTTCCAGGAGCGCGTTCGTGAAACTATTCCAAGGGCGGCGCACCCGCATCAAGGCCATGCTCCTGGATCAGAAGGTCATCGCGGGCATCGGCAACATCTATGCGGACGAGTCCCTGTTCCGCGCGGGCATCAGGCCCGACGCCCCCGCAGGGGGGCTGAGCGGGCGGCGCCTGGGCGTTCTGCACGGAAAGCTGCAGGAGGTGCTGCAGGAGGCGGTGGACGCCTGTGGCAGCTCCATCCGGGATTACCGCGACGCCATGGGCGATGCCGGGGCCTTTCAGAATTGCTTCAGGGTCTACGGACGCGGGGGTGAAACCTGCCTGGAGTGCGGTTCGCCGCTGCGCCAGGTGAAGGTGGCGGGGCGGACCACGGTCTTCTGCCCCAAGTGTCAGAAAACCTGACAACAATTCCGGGGGAAGCATGGCAGAACAGCAATCCGCCTGGCCGGAGCGCGTGCCGGACGCTGAGGACTGGAACGCCTGGGGACAGGACCCCGAGGACCTGGGAGACCTGGACCTGCGCTACGCCCACGAGGAGTTCTTTGGTAAAAACTGGCAGGACTGCGTTTCCATGTTTGGCGAGAGTCCCATCGAACGCACCGAAAACCTGCGGCGCATGCCCCTTGTACCGTTCAGGTATTATCTGCGCGCCTTTGCCGTGTACCTGGAATCACAGCATGCCCTGGATCCGGACAACATCGACCGCTCTTCGGCCGCAAGTTGCTTCCTGGACATCGTGGAGGAAAGACTTCGGGAAAACCGGGAGTACGTGCTGCCACTCATGCATGAGATCCTCCCCCGGTTGGAGCGCGTAGTCGGGTTGCAGGAGGCCTTTGACGCGGACGAGGATATTTTCGGCAACTTTGCCGAGCAGCTGGAACGCATCCGGAACTTGTTGTGACATGCGGATTTCCGGCTGATCACGCCACTGGGCACAAGCAAAAGGGGGAGAGGGATGCATCTGAAAAAGGCGCTGGCGATTGTCGTGATGCTCTGCACGCTTTTCACGCTGGCGGTTCCGGCTTCCACCGCCCAATTGTGGTGGATCAAGGGGCGGTACCTGCGCGCCGATGTCGGCGACCTGCCCTACGCGGTGTTCGACAACAACGGGGAGGAACTCTGGCTGGTGTGCGGAGAGACCACCACCGAGTTCCTGGACGGTTTGAAGCTGCAAAAGGATGTGGTGGTCACATATGAGGTGAAAAAGCAGTTCATCGAAGGGGCCGGGGAAGAGGTGGAGATCCAGCAGGTGCAGAGCGTGTTCATACCCAGCGGCTTTGATCCGGGGTTCGGGGTGTACATCATCGAAGGGCAGGCGCCCAAGTAATAGTTACCGAACAGCCCTCGTCGTCAATTCTTCAAGCGTCCGTGAAAAGGCTGCGGGCTCTTGCGCGCCGCTTACGCCGTCATTGCGGCGCGTATGGAGTGAATCCACGCTTACTACAAGGCGTGCCCGGCCGCTTTGGATGGAATCGGAACGTCCTCCCAGTACCCGGATAATTTTGAAATATTCGAAGTCCCTTCACACACGCACAGCGATTTTCGCACCTCTTTCCTGAAAATCCGCCATTATTCATAACAAATTATGCGGTTGCACAGTGCTGCTCCAGTCAGAGGATAGAAACAGCGTATAGTTTAATCAAAAACAGTTTATAGAATGCCGTAAAGAAAATGCTCCATTATGTCGAAAAGTGAATAACATGAATCCACGTGATCAACCTGAGAGGGTAGCATGGTTATCAACAGCTTCTCCAGCGGGGCATCGTTAGGAAATCTTGTTATAAAAAAGGAAGTTAGCACTGATAGTGCTGCCGACACCGAAGCACAGGCTCCCGAGCAGGCTGCGGCTGTGGAAAAAACGGAGCGCACGGCATCCTCAACCACAAGTTCTTCCAGTATGATGTCCGGGCTTTTTTATGATTCAAATTATGAGCGTTCAAAGTATGTTGAGGCGGGTATCAGCTCACGCCAACAGGAGAATAGTTTCTCAACGAAAATGAATTCGCTTGTCTCGAGTTTGGTTGCCCAAGCACAAATATGGGACAATGAACGCCAGTTTGGAGGTGCCGTGCCTATTGAGAACACGTATCTCATAGGGCAAAGGCTTGGGACTGCCTCGACCATGGCCACGAACCGGGTAAAATCGGAAGAGACAAACACACATAGCGAAAAGAATCTCGATGATCTGCGTGAAGGAATTGAACAGAGAGCTGAAGAGGCTACCACAGAGCGTGATGAAGATGCTGCATCCACAGAAGGAACTGACACAGAGAGCAACGAAGATGCGCTATCCGAATCTTCAGATGCAAGCGAAACAACAGATTTTGTTGATGAAACAAGTGCTGGCGATATCTCATCTGAATCTGATTCGACAGGTGCCCCGACAGATCAAGTTGAGGCAACGGACAACGGCATACAATCAACAGACATCGGTTCACTGTTGAGATTTTCTGCCACAGGAGCAAAACTCAATATTACAGTCTAATAATTAGAAGGTAAAGATACTCGTAACTTCCGGCGCGCTCCAATCACGGGGCGTGCCGTTTTGCGTTATTTGGAACTACTATTCTTGAGGAAAGAGTATGGGGAGGCTTTTCAAAAAGTTCCTCCCCAGGACAATTGTTTCAAATATTGCAATGCCTGTACGAGAGGTTTTCTCCCGTCTCTGTTTGTTGTAGGGGTGCTGTATGAACAGGAGAAACGAGCACGTGAAACGCAATCCCCTGGCCGTGCTGGCAGAGAAATGCGTGGAGCCTTCCACGCTGGAGTTTTGGAGGCAGGGACGCGAGCTGGAGAATTTCGGCGTCTGGGACTGGCTGCACGGCTATGTCTATGGCCGCTGGACCTATCTGTACGTCTCGGTGGCCCTGGGAGAGCACAAGCTCACCAAGCCCTTGCTCAAGCTCTGGGATATTCTGGAAAAAGTATTGACGCCCATTGGACCGCTGCGCCCCAAGGAGCGTTCGGCCCGGGAAAGAATCGCCCACGGGTACCACGGCAAGGTGGTTCCAGTGTCAGGGGCGCGCCGGATCATCACCGTGAACCGCCCCGTGGAGATAAAGGACCTCGAGCAGGTGATTCCCTATGACCAGGCCAGGAGCATTTTGCTCAAGGACCCGGACCACATAGTGGCCCTGGAGTGCCCCTGCCGCTCCTGCAGGGAAAATCCCTGCACGCCATTGGATGTCTGTCTGGTGGTGGGAGAGCCATTTGCCAGCTTCATCGTACACCATCACCCCGGCCGCGCCCGCTGGGTGAGTCAGAGCGAGGCCGAGGACATTCTGCGGGCCGAACACGAGCGGGGACACGTGCACCATGCGTTCTTCAAGGACGCGATCCTGCAACGGTTCTATGCCATATGCAATTGCTGCTCTTGTTGTTGCGGGGCCATCAGGGCGCACCACAACGGCGTGCCCATGCTGGCATCCTCGGGCTATCTCGCGACAGTTGACGGGGCGGAATGCAAGGGGTGCGGCATGTGCGCGTCCAAGTGCCCCTTTGATGCGATCCAGGTGGTGCATGATCAGGGCGGAAAACGCGCCGTGGTGAATACGGACGCCTGCATGGGCTGTGGCGTGTGCGTGCCCAACTGCCCTACCAATGCTTTGGCCCTTAGCCTGGCCCCGGAAAAGGGCCTGCCGCTGGAGATTTGAACGAAAGGGCTTTTGTTTATGAAGCCATGGCGGGAAAATCGTGTTATGGGTCGGTAGCCCCTGGCTTCGTGTAAGCCTTGAAACCGGGAATAAAGGGATAGAGATATGAACAGGGATGATTTCATTCGCCAGGTTGAGTCTTTTGGCGGGTACTGGGACGTGATCGTCGTGGGCGGTGGGGCCACCGGCCTCGGCGTCGGCGTGGACGCGGCCTCCAGGGGGTGCAAGACCCTGCTCCTGGAGCAGCACGACTTTTCCAAGGGTACTTCCAGCAGGAGCACCAAGCTGGTGCACGGCGGCGTGCGCTACCTGCGCCAGGGGAACATCTCCCTGGTGCTGGAAGCGTTGCACGAACGCGGTCTCTTACTGCAGAACGCCCCTCACCTGGTACGGAACCAGGCCTTCATCGTGCCCAACTACGACTGGTGGGAGGGGCCCTTTTACGGTGTTGGCATGAAGGTCTACGATCTCATGGCCGGAAAGCTCGGCCTGGGACCGTCCAAGATGCTCTCCGTGGAGGAGACCATAGAGCGCATCCCCACCCTGGAGACAGAGGGGCTGCGCGGCAGCGTGGTCTACTACGACGGGCAGTTCGACGACTCCAGGCTGGCCGTGAACCTGGCCCAGACCATGTACGAGCATGGCGGCGTGCCCCTGAACTACTGCCAGGTCACCGGGCTGCTCAAGACCGGCGACATGGTGCAGGGCGTCCGGGTAAAGGACATGGAGAGCGGCAAGGAGCTGGAGATTTTCGCCAGGGTGGTGATCAACGCCACAGGCGTGTTTACCGACGGGCTGCTGCGTATGGACAACCCCGAGGCCAAGGACATCATCTCGCCGAGCCAGGGTGTGCACCTGATTCTGGACAAGGAGTTCCTGCCCGGCGACTCCGCCATCATGGTGCCCCAGACCGAGGACGGCCGGGTGCTCTTTGCCGTGCCCTGGCACGGCAAGGCGGTGGTTGGCACCACGGACACGCCGGTGGACGCCCCCAGCCTGGAGCCCCGAGCCCTGGAGGAGGAGATCGAGTTCATCCTGGTGCACGCGGCCAAGTATATGAGCAAGGACCCCACCCGCGAGGACGTGAAGTGTGTGTTTGCCGGTCTGCGCCCCCTGGTGGATCTGGGGCACAAGCACAGCACCGCGGCCATCTCCCGCGATCATTTCCTGGTGGTGTCCGAGTCCGGCCTTGTGACCATAACCGGGGGCAAGTGGACCACCTACCGCAAGATGGCCGAGGATACTGTGAATCAGGCACTGCAGGTGGCCGGGCTGGATAAGCGCCCCTGCATCACCGAAGACATGCGCATTCACGGCTGGCTCAAGAACTTCGACCGCAAGGACCCGCTGCATGTGTATGGTACGGACGAGGTCTACATCAAGAAGCTGGTCTCCATGGACCCGGATCTGGGCGAAAAGCTGCACCCGGCACTGCCCTACATCAAGGCCGAGGTGGTCTGGGCCGCGCGCCAGGAAATGGCCCGCACAGTGGAGGACGTGCTGGCGCGCCGCACCCGCGCGCTGCTGCTGGACGCCCGCGTTTCCATGAACATGGCCGCGGAGACCGCGCGACTTCTGGCTCAGGAGCTGGGGCGCGATCAGGCCTGGCAGGACGAACAGGTGGCCACGTACACGGCCCTGGCCAAGGAGTATTTGTTGGTGTGAGAGGATGAGGAAAAGGCTTTAAAGAGTATGCCGGGGGGAAACCTTTCTGAAGAAAGGTTTCCCCCCGGACCCCCCCTTCCAAAGACTTTTATAGAATGAGATTGTTAAAAAGGGAAACTGCTCAACATGGGTGGTTCCCTTTTTGCGTTGCTTGGCAGATTACAACTCTTGAAGTCTTGTCAGGCAGCGATCAAGGACTTGGTGCTTTTAGTCTCGCGCGTTCGATGTCCCAATGATTTTTCAACAAAATCCTTCATGACGGGGAAGTAGCCAGGACCGGATTCGCCACCATGCCCCCTTGTAGGGAATGAGCTGATCTTTCAGACGGGTGCGTCGTGTCTTGCGGGCCAGTTTGACGACAAATTGCTTTGGATTGTTTCAGGCGTTCGGGTTCGGATGAAATGTTTTTCTCAGAGATTCTCAAAAAGCTGGCAAATCCAGGAATGTCGGCCAAGAGCCAGCTCTCCAGGGTGTTTTACGGCGAAACGCAAAAAGAAATGTTGGCGGATAGGCGGTCGTGTCGCCAAGATAGTTGCTCAAGGCGAGGGGAACGCAGTCCTCACTGGAGTCCTTGAAGTCGGTCAGAACCAAGGACGCCATGGTTGGTGGATGCTCTTTGTCCGATTCCACGAACTCTTTGGCGGAGGTAGAGAAACACCTTCGCGGCCGTAAATGAGTCCAACAATGTGCCCGGTATGGGCAAACAATCTTGCGGGAAACTGGTTTCCTCGAGCAGGCCTTCAAGAAGAAGATCAATGATCATAAATCGATAAGGGAAAGCTGATCGATGTGTTTTTGGCCTTGTACGCGGCGCCACGACCTCTCCCACGCTCATGTCTGCCTCGCGCATAAGTTCGGCGTCTTCGGGCGGGGTTGCCCTGATCTCCGTACCATTGGGCGTTGGTATCAATAGCTTGACCTCGGATGGTCCAATGCCGGGGTCCCGGAGCATGGCTTGCGAGTGTGTGGAGATAATGACCTGACGGGACTTGCGCCCTGCCGAGACCTTGGAAAACATGCTCGGCAGCTGTCTGACAACCTCGTCGTGCAGTGACAGTTCAGGCTCCTCCAGCAGAAGCGGGCCTTTGCTCTCGAACAATGACCATAGCAGTGCAAGCAGGCGCAACGTGCCATCCGAGAACGCGGATTCATTCTGCTTGGCCCCCTGAGGGCGCCAGTGATTGTATTTTGCGCTAAGATGTGGCGTTCCTGTGGATGAATCCATTTCAACAGTTAACCCGCTTAATTGCGGAACAGCCAAGCTCAAGGCTTGATCGATTTTACGCAGCCGGGCATCACGCGTTTTTTTTGGGGGTGTTCCAAACCTGCAGCACGAAGTCGCGGCCAAAGGGATCGTTTTGCAAGGGCATGTTGCTGAAGCTTTTGTTGTCACGAACCGCCTGGGGTAGGATGTGGCGATAGACGATACTTTTAAAAAATTCGGGGATATCCCTGAATTGTTGATTCGCGATGACCTGCTCTAAAGAGGTCTGAGTTAGTCGCGCGAGATCTTCGACGTCGTCGGCGTCAGGTCTGTCAAGAATGGTTTTCCATGCTGGGGTATTGTCTGCAGATGTATTCCGTCGGACAATTTCCTTGATTACCTTCAGTGGTTTTGTCTTAGTGCCCCCAAGAACAAGCTGGTACTCCCAGATATTATCCAGCGTGACGTGAATGGCAACATCAGAGTCCCGCCGTGCGGCAAGGCAGCGAATCCGGGCAATGCCGCCGCGTTTTGCCAGTGCTTGGCCCAGGCCGATCATGCTTACGTCCTGAAGGAAGCGAAATGCATCGAGAAAATTGGATTTCCCACAGGCGTTCGGGCCGATCAGGAAAACCCGTTTTCCGAGGTCGACATGAACATCCTGGAAATTTTTCCAATTTTTGAGGGTAATGGACGTGATGCGCATGTGGTGTCCTTCGTTTGAAAACCCATCAGGAGCTTATATAGTAGTATATATTACGCAAGGAAGAAAGCCTCTTTGGGTGAGGCGCGATGGTGGCAACAGGTTGTATGAAATTAGAAGTTTTGGGAAGGAGGAGCGCGAGGGGGAGAACCCTTTTGAATAAAAGGGTTTCCCCCTCGCATAAGCCGTTTATTCTTGTCCGCTCTTACAATTCTTCCAGCCATGCCTCCATGCGGCTCAGGGCTTTGGTGATTTCCTCGTCGTTGCCGCCGTAGGAGAGTCGCAGATGCCGCTCCCCGCCAGGACCGAAACCGCCCCCTGGAATGGTGATGACCCTGGCCTCCTTGATGAGGCGGATGGCGGTCTCGCGGGAGTCCGGCAGGTGGTCGGCATAGCGCGCCATGATGTAGAACGCGCCTTGGGGGCGCACGTGGGAGAACACCGGGGCAAGGCGCTCCAGGCCGGAGCAGAGCAGGTCGCGCCGGGTGGCCAGGATGTCCCGGAACTCGGTAAACAGCTCCTGCGGTCCCTGCAGCGCCGCCAGGGCCGCGTGCTGTGCAGGGGTGGGCGCGCAGATGGCCGTGCAGTCGTGCACCTTGAGCATGGAGGCCATGAGTTCTTCAGGAGCGAACACGTACCCCACGCGCCAGCCAGTGAGGGCATAGCGCTTGGAGAAACTGTTCACCGAAATCAGCAAGGGGCGCAGCTCCGGGATTTGGGCCATGCTGAAGGCGGGGGCGTCATAGCTCAGAAAAATCATAGGTGTCGTCGCAGACCACGTAGATGCCGCGCTCCAGGGCAATGGCGGCAAGCTCCCGCAGGTCCTGCTCCTGGAACACAGCGCCGGTGGGGTTGTGGGGGGAGTTGATGATCATGACCCGGGTGCGCGGAGTCACTGCCTTGCGCATGGCTCCGGGATCCAGGCTCCAGTCTTCGCGCAGGGGCACGGGCACGGGTTTGCCGTCCGCAAGGAGCACCTGCTCCACATGTGATGGATAGTAGGGGGCGGGGAGCAGCACCTCGTCCCCCGGGCTTACCAGGGTCATGGTGGCCATGAGCAGGGCCTCCATGGCGCCCACGGTGACAGCGATCTCGGCGTCTGGGTCCGCGGTGATGCCCTTTTCCTCCAGCAGTTGGGTCGCAATGGCCTGGCGCAGGGCGGGCATGCCGGGCTGCAGCGAGTACTTGCCGGAGCCCGGATCCTGGCGCAGGGCCTGGCACACCGCGTCCACGATGTGCACGGGCGTGGGGAAGGAGGGGATACCCTGGCCAAGGGAGACGCACCCCCCGACCCGGGCCGCGATGACCGGCATCTCCTTGGTGGCGGAGGTCGGAATGCGCTGCACGCGCTCGGTGATATGATGTTGCATGATGGATCCTGGTAAGAGGAAAGGATGCCGGGGGAGGACCTTGTTGTAAAAAGGTCCTCCCCCGGACCCACTCTCCCGAAATTCTTAAAAGTGAAGTAGAGAAGTATAGTAATAAGTCATAAAAAAAAGGTTCTGGAAAGGGGAGCCCGAGGGGAAGAACCTCTTGCAGAGAGGCTTTCCCCTGGGAAAATGTTGCTTGGACCTTTCCTATTCCGGACGTTCTGCTTCCCTAGCTCTCGTCCTTGATGGAGCGTAGCAACCCATCCTGAAACGTGAACTCGGTTTTTCCCTTCAGCTGGATGACATCTCCCTGGCTGGGGCCACCGGGGAAATCCTGGGCCACGACGCCGATAAAATCAATAGCCGCTTCCGTGAGTTCCGGACCATGGGTGAAACCCGCAGGGGTCTGTTTTCTGCTACTGAAGATGGAGCGGGTCTGCATGGCGAGGTCCCGGAAGGCATTCAGGCCTTTTGTCTGGGCGTTGACCCGCCCCCGGTAGATGTTCGTGAACTCCACGTCCGGGTGCATGCAGGAGACCATGCCTTCCACATCGAGGGCGTTGTAGGCTGCAATGTAGCGGTTGATGAGGGCCGCGCGCTCTTGGTTGGTCATGGTGGCCATGGAAGTCATGGGGGCGCTCCTTCATGGCAGAGGCTTAGCGTTGGTTCGACCCCTGATATAGTGGGGCGTAATGGTGTTGATAGTGGCCGCAACTGGATGATTACCTTTACAACTTTTAGGGAAAAGTGACAATGAGGGCAACCGGTGTGCGGGAAAGATCTGCGCCGGTGAAGGGGAAAAACAGGAAGACGGAGATGAAGGAGGGGAAAAACCTGCCATGGGCTTTCCCCCTCGAATTGGATCAAGCGGGGGATACGGCTATTCAACGACCTGGTAGATGGTGGTGCAACCGCTGACCTCGCTGCCAACCAGAAGCATGGGAGTCTTGCCATCCGGAGAGGAGGCCGCGGGGACGAAGTACAGGCCCTCGGGACCTAGTGGGCCTGCGCTACCGGCCTTGGGATCGCCGGAGAAATTGCGCTCCAGCACATAGTCCAGGAACTTGGGAGCTTTGGGATCGGTCACGTCGTAGAGCATGACCCCACCCATGCGCTCCAGGCCGATGAAGGCGATGATCTTGCCGCCCACCTTGCCGACGGCCACGCCTTCGGGCTCGGGGCCCTTGTCGTCGCTACGGTCGTCGATGTCGTTGCCGTCGTTGCTGGCATTGAAATTTTCGGGAAAGCGCTCGGCCATGATGCGCTCGAACTCGTCGCCACTATCAAAGACCAGCTCGCCCTTGGTGCTCCAGATGGAGAAGGAGCGGGCGCCAAAGGCCACCAGGCGATCCAGGTCTCCGTCACCGTCGGTGTCGCTGAGATCGGTGATGACCTTGAGACGCCCCAGGGCTTTTTTGTCCTGCAGCTCGGCGGCGTTGGGGAATTTTCCTGTGTCCAGCTTGGCCTTGGCGATGCGGATCTCGTCGGCGTAGTCGCCGTATTCGCGGCTGTCGCCCTCGTTGGCGGTGATCAGGTACACCTGGCCGTCACCCGCGGTGTAGGCGGCGATGGAGTCTGGCATGTAGCAACCGAGCACGGGCCAGATCTGCAGGTTCACGCCGCCGTCCTTGTTGCTGGGGTCCATCTTCCAGCCATTGGCCTTCCAGTCCTTGAGACCCAGGGGGAAGATGGCGTCCAGCCTGGCGCCGGGGATGTCGATGACCGCGATGGCGTTGTTCTCCTGCAGGGTCACGAAAGCCTTGGTGGAATCGGCGGACACGGCGATGTACTCGGGCTCCAGGTCCTGGGCCACGCTGGCCTTGGGGCCGGAGATGCGCACACCCTTTGCCTTGAGTTCGCCGGTCTTGTCGTTCAGGGAAGAGAAGCTCACCTGATGCGCAACGGCCTTGTCCAGGCCATTGGAGATGTCCACGATGGTGATCGAGCCCTCGGGGTCGTTGTCATAGGCCTTGTTGGGCTCGCCCTCGTTGGCGGAGACGATGTACTTGCCGTCCGGGGTGAAGCACACCATGTCGGGCAGGGCACCGGCAGGGAAGTCGGCCTTGACGTTTCCGTCGATGTCCGTGACCACGATCCGGCCCGGGCTCTGCTTGGGATCGGCCTCCACAGCGGCGGCCACGAGCCCGCCGTGGGTGGCGACGCTGTTCACGCCGGCGCCGAAGTCATCCAGCTTGATGGCGGTGATCTTTTTCAGGCTTTCAGGGGCGGACACGTCCAGCACGTCGATGGCGTTGTCATTGCCGTTCACCACAAAGGCGCGTTTGCTCGCGGCGTCGTACACGACGATTTCGGCGGCGGATTCATCGAAAATATTGGTGGTGTAGCGGCCGGCGTGTTTCAGGGTCAGAGCCTGGGCGCTCGCCGGGAGAGCGAAGACGAGGCTCAATAACAGAAGCGCGTAACGCATGGGATTCCTCCTGCAAGGGTGTGGGGTTGCGTAAAAAAGCTACAACGCATCACATGCCAGCACGCAGGGGAAACCAGGTGACAGGGGCGTGGCGTTTGCGTGACGCCCCTTTGGGATGCTGCGGAAAAACAGGGAGGAATCCTGATTATCGGGCAGGGGAAGCCCCGGGCTCCTCCCGAGAAAAGATCTCCAGGCTCGGGCGCAACACGGTCTCGAAAACCTCCAGGCCGAGTCTTTCCAGCAAGGGGCGTGCGGTTTCGCTGTCGATGCCGCAATCGCCGGGCTTCAGGGGGGAGCCGTCCAGCCATGTCTTGATGGGGAAATGGCTGTCCGAGCCGCCTGAGCGCAGCAGGCCGTGGGTGCGGGTCAGATCGATGGCCATGGCCTCCAGCTCCTGGTTGCTCTCCTGGCCATTGTGTCCGTTCTCCCGGTACAGGTAGCCGGTTTCCAGGCAGTCCAGCCCCGCGTCCAGCATGTCGGGTAGGATCTTCCCGCGCACCTCCTCCGGAGTGAGGAAAGGGTGTGCCCAGATGGACACGCCGCCGGAGCGGCGGATCAGTTCAACTGCCTGCGCCGGGTGCAGGTCTGCCACGCCTTCGTTGTCCTGCATGTAGATGCCCTGGTCGCGCAGATAGCGCCTGGCGTCCGGCCAGCAGGTGAACATGCCCAGGGTGTCGCACATGTACTTGAACAGAAATATCTTTTGGGGCGTCTTACCGGCCATTTCGGCAAGAGCGTCGAACTCCACGTGGATGCCGCGCTGGTCCAGCAGATTCAGGATGCGCCTGGTGATGCGCTCCACATTCTGGTCCAGGAGTTCGAAGCGGTTGCGCATGAACTCCATATCCTGGGTGGAGGCCTGGATACCGCCCCCCCAATATCCGATGACATGGGACTTGCGACAGGAGAATTCCAGCCCCTGGATCAGGAGCAGTCCGCGCTCCCGCGCCTGATGGGCCAGGTTCTCGGCATTGTCCGGGGGAAGGGTGTCATGGTCGCAGATTCCCAGGCCTCTGAGGCCCCGATGAACCGCCTTGTCGATCAATTCCGTGGCCGGGGTGACTCCGTCCTTGGAGCGGGCTGAATGGTTGTGCAGGTCAAAGGCGAATGGCGTCATGATGCGTCCTTGATTGGTTAGCCTGAAAAACTCTGTGTATGAGTTTTGTCGCGTATACCGCCTTTACGCTGCGCATGGAGTGAATCCACGCTTGCTCGAGGCGCGTCCGACCGCTTCGTGGCGGTCGGATAGTGAGGCTTTGGGTTTCCGGTATGAAAGATTAGGATCCTTGTTCAGTAACTGCCAGCATTGACGTGGTATATTCATTGTCACGCCTGACTCATGAGACAACAAGCCGAGAGATGCCTAGTGTCACGTTGACAGGCAAAATGCAACTTTTTCCACGGCACCGCTTGCCAGCGCAGAGCAGGAGGGTATATGGCTTGATAAAAGTGGACTGCCTTCCGAGTCTCAGGCCGTCCTCTTCCCAATCCGGCTTCACATCAAATCACCCTTGGGGGGACGCAATGAAAAGAGGCATTTGGCTGTGCTTGCTCTTGTTGCTCGTTCTGGTGACGCCCGCGGAGGCGGTGAATCTGATGGTTGTGGATTGCGATCCGAAAAACGGCTCCATGGACGTACCGGCCGGAGAGCGCGAGCTCGTCTTCTCCTTCAGCCACCCCATGAAGATGAACAGCTGGTCCTTTGTGGAGACCGGTGCTGGCGAGTTTCCAAAAGTCACGGCCAACCCTTTTTTCAAGGATCCCCGAACCTGTGTCCTGCCGGTTCTGCTGGAACCGGGGAAGACCTATTCCCTGGGGCTGAACAGCGAAACCAAGGGGGGATTCAAGCTGGCGGCAGACGAGAAGGTGACCCTGCACCCCTATGTGCTGACCTTCTCAGTATTACCCGAGGGCGGCAAGCCCGGAGGCGTGACCCTGGACACCACGGGACCCACGAGTCCTCCTGAACCGGCGAAACAGTCGGGACCGGCCCCCGCGCGGCAGAACAACGCGGCCGCGCCCATGCCCGCCCCTGCCCCATCTCCCACCCCTTCTCCCGCGCCACAGCCTGAACAACAGCTCGGCGGCGGCAACCTCGATCCCAACGTGGTGGGCATCTGGCTCTACAGGAGCGCTGAAGAGGAGACCGTGCTGCAGCTCGAGGTCAGCGGCAGGTACTATGTCCGCGACCGCTCCATGGGCGGGGTGGAGGAGACCAGGGGCAGCTACAGCATGCAGAACGGCGTGATCTTCGGCCAGCCCGACAACGACGTGGGCGCCCAATTCCCCTACCAGCTCCTGGACCGGAACACCCTGCAACTTGCGATCATGGTGGAGGGGCAGCAGCTCTATCTCCAGATGGTGCGTGTGGATAGCATCCCTCCCCTCAACGATTGGCAGCCCCAGGGCGGGGGCATGCAGCCCTACCAGGGGCAGCAACAATACCCCGGCATGCAGCAACAGGGCCAGGGTATGCATCAGGGGCAAGGCATTCACCAGGGGCAAGGCATGCACCAGGGGCAGGGGATGCATCGTCAAGGGCAGGGCATGCAGCAACAATACCCCGGCATGCAACAACAATATCCCGGACAACAGCAATACCCGGGGCAGAAATATGATCAATCAGGGATGCTACAACAACAGGGGCGGCCAGGGGCCGCCCCTTCCTCTTTGCGGGGGGGGCAGGGAGGCAAAGGGGCAAAGCCCACGACAGGCCCCCTGGTGCTGCGGCGCTATACCGACCGCTCGGAGAACGCCTTCACCATCCTCGTGCCCGAAGGGTGGAGCGCCTATGGCGGCATAGTCCGCGTGGATCCCACACAGGGGCGGGGTCCGGCACAGGCCATCGCGGCCAAACTCGACTTCGCCATTGCCAGCGACCAGCAGGGCACCCGGATGCTGCGCTGGATCCCCTCCTACTGGTATGTCGACACCCGCAACATGCCCGCCGCAAACTTGTTTCCTCCAGGCTCCAACTACATGGGCATGACCGTGATGCCGGCGCTCCCCGCGGGTGAGTTCATCACCCGGGTGGTGTTCCCGGCCATGCGCCCCAATGCGCACAACGTACAGGTGGAGGAGCGCAAGGACCTGCCCGGGCTTGTCCAGTTGCATCAGCAGGGTGCACTGAAAATGGGGCTTGCGCGGATGAACCTGCAATACTCGGCCGCTCTGGTCTCCCTGGTGTACCAGGAAGGGGGTGCGACCTATCGCGAGAAGATCGTGGCGGTCATCGAGGACATGGGGCAGGCGGCGGCCGGGATGTGGAACAACAAGATGACCGTGGCGGCCCGCGCCCCTGTGGAGAGCTTCCAGGCCTGGGCGCCGGTGTTCTGGCTCATCGCCAACTCCTCCACCATCAACCCCCAATGGCTGCGCGGCGAAATCGAGGGGCAGATCAAGCGCGGCGGCATCCTCATAGATGTGCAGCACACCGTGCAGGACATCGAGCGCGCCATGGTGGAACACAGGCAAAAGACCAACGCCGAGATCATGAACGACATGCACCTGAACCTCATGGATCAGGAGGAGTACGTCAACCCCTACACCAACCAGGTGGAGATCGGCACCAACCAGTACCAGCACCGCTGGGTCAACGACCTGGGCGACGTGCTCTATACGGACAACGAATCCTACGATCCCAACTCGGATCCGGCCATGCACGCCACCAACTTCAAGCGCAGCCAGGTGCGCCCCCGTATGGTGCAGTAGGAGAGGATGAGAAGAGGGGAAGAGGAAAGAATTTTGAAAAGTTGTCGGGGGGGAAACCTTTTCATAAAAGAGCTTCCCCCCGAACCTTCCTGCACAAATGCTTGGTAGTAAAACTAGGGATAAGGGTGTTTCCTGTGTGCACAGTGCATTACCCGTTATTCCAGGCAGTTCCCACCCGCGGCGTCGCAGAAGTGCTTGAAGCGTTTGTCATACGGGGGGTGTTTGAAGAACGCGGAGCCGGACACCAGCACCGAGGCGCCGTGGTCCATGAGCAGTCGGGTATTCTCCGGGGTCACGCCGCCGTCCACCTGGATGAGGGTGGTGAGGTTTCTTTCCTTGATGATGTCGGACAGTTGACTGATCTTGTCCAGGGTGAAGGGAATGAACTCCTGCCCCCCGAAACCCGGGTTCACGCTCATGATCAGCACCATGTAGAGCTCCGGCAAGATGTAGTCCAACACGCTGAGGGGCGTGTGCGGGTTCAGCGCCACGGCGGGCTTGGCGCCCAGTTCGATGATCCGGCTTATGCAGCGCTCCAGATGGGTTTCGGCCTCGGCGTGCACGCAGATCAGGTCCGCGCCCGCCTCCACGAAATGCTCCAGATAGCGGGAGGGCTTTTCGATCATCAGGTGCGCGTCGAAGAACAGGTTGGAGTTCTTGCGGCACTTGGCAATGATTGGGGGGCCGAAGGTGATGTTGGGCACGAACATGCCGTCCATGATGTCCCAGTGCACCCAGGACAGCCCCGCGTCCTCCAGGGCCTTGAGTTCCTCGCCCAGGCGTGAAAAGTCCGAGGACAAGAGAGAGGGGCTGAGGATGAGTTTTTGGTCTTGCATGGTACGTTCTCCGGATTCGCGAAACAGTATATAAAAGGTTTGGGAAAGGGGAGCGCGAGGGGGAAACCTTTTCCCAAAAGGTTTCCCCCTCGCACAATCAATTTCTTAATATTGTTAATGAACTTCGGGCTCCAATTCTCCCTTGGCGTAGCGGGCGGCCATGTCCTCCAGGCCGATGGCCTTGATGCCCGGGGCGTGGCCCGCGGTGCCGAAAGCCTCGTAGCGCGCCACGCAGATCCCCTTCATGGCCATGGTGGCCTCCTTGAAGTACTTGCGCGGGTCGAAGACCTTGGGGTTGTCGCTGAGATAGCGGCGGATGGCGCCGGTGGAGGCCATGCGCAGGTCCGTGTCGATGTTCACCTTGCGCACGCCGTGCTTGATGCCTTCCTGGATCTCCTCCACAGGCACGCCGTAGGTCTCTCCCAGGGCTCCGCCGTATTCGTTGATGATCTTCAGCCAATCCTGAGGCACCGAGGAGGAGCCATGCATCACCAGGTGCGTGTTGGGGATGCGCTCGTGGATCTCCTTGATGCGGGAGATGGCCAGAATCTCTCCAGTCGGGGGGGCGGTGAACTTGTAGGCGCCGTGACTGGTGCCTATGGCGATGGCCAGGGCGTCCACCTTGGTCTTTTTAACGAAGTCCGCGGCTTGCTCCGGGTCGGTGAGCAGTTGGTCACGTGAGAGTTTTCCCTCGGCGCCCACGCCGTCCTCCTTGCCGGCGATGCCGGTCTCCAGGGAGCCGAGCACGCCCAGCTCCGCCTCGACCGAGACCCCGCAGGCATGGGCCATCTCGGCGACACGGGCCGAAACCTCAACGTTGTACTCGTAGCTGGAGGGGGTCTTGGCGTCGGGCATGAGGGAGCCGTCCATCATCACCGATGAGAACCCGGACTGGATGGACTGCACGCAGACCGAGGGCGAGGCGCCGTGGTCCTGGTGCAGGCACAGGGGAATGTCCGGCCATTGCTCCATGGCCGCGCAGATGAGATGGCGGATGAAGGAGGAGCCCGCGTATTTGCGCGCACCCGCGGAGCTCTGCAGGATTACGGGGCTGTCGGTCTCCTGGGCGGCCAGCATGATGGCGTGGACCTGCTCCATGTTGTTGACGTTGAAGGCGGGCACGCCGTAGCCGTGCTCGGCGGCGTGGTCCAGAAGCTGTCGTAGTGAAACTAAAGGCATGGGGACTCTCCTAGCGTAGGGTGTTCGTATAGATCGCGTTCACAGGTGCGTTGAGGGATAAGAGGGTCAGATCAGGGCCCCTGGTTCTATGTAGTCCTTGTCATAGTCGTATTCATTGGAGCGGTTCTGGGCCTGGAGGTCCAGCCAGCGGGCCAGGGAACTGGCCGCGCGCATGCCGCTGTAGATGGCTTTGCCGATCTTGCTCGGGCCGGTGAGGGCGTCTCCCGCGACGAACACGCCGTCCATGCTGGTCATCTGCAGCCAGTGCACGTCGCCCTTGCGCAGTTTGTCCAGGCCGAGTTCGTGGGCAAAGGGCAGGGTGGGCACCTCGCCGATGGCGGCCACCACGAAGTCCACGGGAAGGACCCGCTGGGAGCCGTCATCCGGTATCGGGCAGGCCCGTCCGGACTCGTCCGGCTCGCCGAGGCTGCATTGCAGCATTTCGATGCCTTCCACCTTGGTGCTCCCGATAATTCTGGTGGGCGTGACCAGCTCCTTCCACTCTGCCCCGGCCTTTTCCAACTGCGAAATTTCATAGGTGCCGCAGGGTGCCTCCTTTCTGGTGCGGCGGTAGAGCATGTAGACCTTTTCCGCTCCATGCGAGAGGGCGCTGTGCACCACGTCCACGGCCGAGTGCCCCGCTCCCACGACGGCAACGCGTTTGCCCTTGACGTCGATGGGTTGCACATGGGCCACGTTGTACTGCAGTGCGCGGATGGGAAAGAGATATTGCAGGCCGGAGTACACGCCCTCCAGATCCTCGCCCGGGATGCGCAACTTCCGCGACGACCATGTGCCGGTGCAGATCATCACCGCGTCGTTGTCGTTGGTCAACTCGCCCAGGCTGACCATGTCCTCGGTGAAGTGGTCGCCGGTGTCCTCATGCAGGGCCTTGGTACCGCAGATCTTGGTGCGCATGTGCAGCTTCACGCCGTAGCGCTTCTGGAGGATGTCCACGCCCCCAGCCACGCGAGCCTCCGGGATGCGGTGCCCGGGGATGCCGAAGACCATCAAACCGCCGGGCTTGGGCAGCTTGTCGTACAGATGCGCCTCGTACCCCTGGCAGGCGAGATAGCCCGTGGCCGCCAACCCGGACGGTCCCGCGCCGATGATGGCCACGCTGCGCCCCAATGGAGGGGGCGGTTCCTTGCACAGATAGGCGAAGTTCATTCCCTCGGACACGGTGTTCTCCTTAGGGGGAAGATAGTTTATTGCCAGGAAAAACCTTTTATCAAAAGTTTTCCCCGAACCCCCTTTTCAAAAACATCCATAAAGGGTTTGGGAAGAAATTGCATCAGGAAGGTGCATTCGAGCGGCAGTGACGTACGGTGATCAAATAGGTTCCAAAAAGGGGAGCCCGAGGGGAAGAATCTCTTTTCAAAGAGGTTTTCCCCTCGGAAATCCATTGTATTGCAGTATTCTTTTTATGTTGCCGTTTTCCTAAGCCATGACCGCGTTGATTTGGGCCACGAGGTTTTCCACGGTGAAGCCGTACTTCTCGAAGAGTTGCTTGCCCGGGGCCGAGGCGCCGAAGTTGTCCATGCCGACCACGCGCCCTTTCAGGCCGACGAACTTGTACCAGCCGCTGGTGCAACCGGCTTCCACAGCCACGCGGGCGGTGACAGCCGGGGGCAGGACGCTGTCGCGCCAGGCCTGCTCCTGGGCCTCGAAACGGTCCATGCAGGGCATGGAGACTACGCGGATCTTCTTGCCCTGGGCGCTGAGCTCCTTCTGGGCGTCCATGGCCAGCCCAACCTCGGAGCCGGTGGCCATGACGATGGCGTCCGGGGTGCCGTCGCAGTCGGAGAGCACGTAGCCGCCCTTGGCGATGTCCGCGATGGTCGCGGCGTTACGGGACATCTGGGGCAGGTTCTGGCGGGAAAGGGCAAAGGCGCTGGGGCCGTCCACGCGTTCGATGGCGCACTTCCAGGCCACGGCGGTCTCCATTGTATCACAGGGGCGCCAGACATCCAGGTTGCCGATGAGCCGCAGGGACTGCACGTGCTCGTAGGGCTGGTGCGTGGGGCCGTCCTCGCCCACACCGATGGAGTCGTGGGTCAGGACCCAGATCACGCGCTCGCGCATGAGCGCGGCCATGCGGATGGCGTTGCGGGCGTAATCGGCGAACACCAGGAATGTGCCGCCAAAGGGGATAAATCCGCCGTGCAGGGCCATGCCGTTCATCATGGCGCCCATGGCGAATTCGCGCACTCCGTATTCGAAATAGTTGCCGCTGCGGGAGCCGGGGTTGATGAGCACGGCCTGGGAGCTCTTGGTGCAGTTGGAGCCGGTGAGGTCGGCTGAGCCGCCCAGCAGCTCGGGCAGCATGGGGGCGTAGCCGTTGAGGGCGATGAGAGAGGACTTGCGCGTTGCCACGGCATCCTGGTTGTCGGCCAGGCTGTCCAGGAAATCCTGGGACTTCCGGGCCCAGTCCGCGGGCAGGTCGCCCTTGTCGCGGCGCTGAAATTCGGCGGCCAGATCCGGATAGGAGACCCGGTAGGCGTTGAACAGCTCGTTCCAGGCCTCTTCCGCCCTTTGGCCGCGAGGCTTGGCGTCCCAGGCCTGGTAGATGTCGGCCGGGATTTCGAAGGGGGGGTGGTTCCAGCCCAGGGTCTCGCGGGACTCGGCGATCTGGTCCGGCTTCAAGGGGGAGCCGTGGCAGGAGGAGGTGCCCTCCACACTGGGGCAGCCGTAGCCGATGCAGGTTTTGCAGCAGATCAGGCTGGGGCGCGATTTCACTGCCCGGGCCTCCTCGATGGCGGCCTTCAGGGCCTCGGGATCGTGGCCGTCGATGTCGCGCACCACATGCCAGCCCAGGGCCTCGAACCGGCGGGGAGTGTCGTCCGCGAACCAACCCGTGACCTTGCCGTCGATGGAGATGCCATTGTCATCGTACAGGGCCACGAGCTTGCCCAGGCCCAGGGTACCGGCCAGGGAGCAGGCCTCGTGGGCAACGCCCTCCATCATGCAGCCGTCGCCCAGGAACACGTAGGTGTAGTGGTCCACGATATCGAAGCCCGGGCGGTTGAACTGCTCGGCCAGGATGCTCTCGGACAGGGCCATGCCCACGGCGTTGGCGATTCCCTGTCCCAGGGGGCCGGTGGTGGTCTCCACGCCGGGGGTGTCCCTGTATTCGGGGTGTCCCGGAGTCTTGGAACCCAGCTGGCGGAAGTCCTTGATGTCCTCGATGGAGAGGTCGTAGCCGCTGAGGTGCAGGGCGGAGTAGAGCAGCATGGAGGCGTGGCCGTTGGAAAGAACGAAGCGGTCGCGGTCCGGCCAGTGCGGGTTGGCCGGGGTTGTGCTTGAGAAAGTCGTTCCAGAGCACTTCAGCCATTTCCGCCATGCCCATGGGCGCGCCGGGGTGGCCGGAATTGGCTTTGGAGACGGCGTCCATGGCAAGGGCGCGGATGGCGTTGGCAAGTTCTTTACGGGACGGCATGGGGCCTCCTTTGCAGGTATGCTTCCTTTAAGGAAAGTGTTTCAGCGTTGATACGGCATGATTCCGCGCACCCTCGTACGATCACGTGTCCGCCCCTGTTCCGGGTGCGGCGGGCACATGCGAGGGACGCACAGCGGTTCGGTTGTTGGAGGCGCCTTGCGGGCGCGCTTACTCGACGTACGACGTTGCCTATAAAATCCCGGATTTGAAAATCAAGGAAAGAATGCCCATGCGGGGTGTTGCGGGTGGCCTTTTCCCGGAGGTTGGAGAGTTGGCAAAAGGCCTTGCGCCATGACGAAAATCAGCCCAGGGTCAGTACCGTGAACTGCCCCGGTTCGATGCACATGCCCACGGTGTTGGGCAGCTTCACCATGCAGTTCTGTTCCGTGACGCTGGTGAGCCGCATGGCGGGCAGTCCGTCGATGAGGGTGGTGAAGCTCCCCACAAGGTAGCCGGTCTCGCCGCTCATCATGAAGGAGGCCACGCCCATCTCCACACCCGCGTCGTCGCCTTCGCTCACCGCGTCCTCCCCTGCCATGTTGATGGTGGGCATGCAATCCATGAGCACGTTGGGCATGGGGTCCACGTTGGTGGCGGTCTCCGAGATGTTCGGATAGGGGGTGGGCACGGGGACGCCCAGCACGGGTGTGTTGCATACGTCGGGAAAGGCGAAGTTCATGCCATCGCCCCATATCAGTGCGAACATGTCAGGCTCCTGTTTATCCCAGATGGATTTGTTCGGCGTCGATCTTAACGTCCTCTTCGGCCAGGTGCACGGTGTTCCTGGTGTGCACGGCCAGGGTGTCGTCCACGATGTAGCGGGCCGACCCGGCCTGGACCTCGGCGTGCTCCTCCACGGAGCGGAACATGGAGCCCAGACGCTGCGTAAGGGAGCGGGCGCTCTGCTCCAGATTCTCGGCCACCAGGCCCAGGGCGCGGCACTGGGCGCGCACCGCCCCCGCCAGGAGGGAGAGGGCGCCGATGTTGGCGTCCGCCTCGTGGGCATTCACCTTCAGGCTTTTGGAGTCGCAGGAGAGCTGGTTCTCCGCGGTCAGGGCCAGATCGCCCCCGGTCACCTGGATGCGCAGGTCGCCCTGAAAGTCCAGGGTGCCGGATTCCTTCTCGCCCGCCAGCACCGCCAGGATGAAGCAGTTGCCCAGGGCGTCGGTGCAGAGCAGCACGGTGTCATCCTTCTCGGGCGCCAGGAGACAGCTCTTGGCTCGATGGGCTGTGTACAGGCCATTTTCCGTGGCCACGGCAAAGACGATTCCGTCCCGGGATTCCACCAGGCCGTACTCCATGACCGGAGCCAAAGATTCGGGTTTTGGGGCCAGTTCACGCATTGCGCTTCTCCTTTTAATATGACGCCGCCGCGCCATTTCCTATGGCGCGATCGGCTACTGCTCCGGCGAATACGTGGTTTCGCCTGCGCTTACGTTCACGAGTTCGCGGCACGCACATCCTGTGCGCGTAGCGGGTAGCCAAACAGTTATTTTCATCCACGTGCTATACATAATGAAACTTTTGGAGATTCCAAAGAACCTTTTTTCAAAAAGGTTCTTTGGCCGCCGGGGGCAAACAGCATACAGCTCTAAATCTCCGGCTGCCAGGACTGGGCCTCGGCCAGTTCCGGGTCATCTCCCTTGGAGGCCGTCTTGTTGGCGCCGTTCCAGATGGTGTGCTCCTGCTTGACCAGGTGCAGCTTGGCCAGGACCAATGTGGCGCCGGTGAAGTCCGCGGCTGTGATGTCGGCCAGGGAAAAATCCACCCGGGAGCAGTCGCTACGGGCAAAGATGGCGCCCCTGCAGATGGACTCCTTGAACAGC
Source organism: Desulfovibrionaceae bacterium (assembly GCA_963674665.2). GTDB lineage: Bacteria > Desulfobacterota > Desulfovibrionia > Desulfovibrionales > Desulfovibrionaceae. The sequence goes on from CAXXPL010000011.1 coordinate 62,621, forward strand.
GCCTTGGACAGGTTGGCGTTGGAAAAATCCGCTAGGCTGGCGTCGGCCTCGGAGAAGTTGCACATGTGCAGCACCGCCCCCCGCAGGTTGGCCTCCTGGAGCTGGGCTCGGGCGAACATGCTTTTTGGGGCGCGGATGTTCTCAAAAGTGGCGCCGGAGAGCACGGCGCCCATGAAGTTGCACATGTCCAGCCGCAGGTTCGAGAAATCCGCGTTCCTTAGGTTGCTGCCCATGAACACGGTCATGCGCAGGGAGCAGTTCTGGAAGCGCTGCTTGGCCAGCTCGCTGTCCTGCAGAGCGACCTTGAACATGGTGCTGCCGGTGAAGTCCGCTGTGGCTAGGTTGGAGCGCTTGAGCGACACGCGCTCCAGCGATGAACCGGACAGGTCCGCGTTGCTGAAGTCGGCCTTTTGCATGGCGGTGCGGAAGATGCGGGCCTTTTTCAGGGACGCGCCCTTGAAGCTGGCCTTGTCCAGGAAGCATTTCTCCAGGTTCACACCCGAAAGGTCGGCGTTGGTGAAGTCAGAGCCCGAGAATATGCCGTCCGTGAACCTGGAGCCGGTGAGCACCGTGTCCGCGAGGTTCAGCCCCCGCCAGAGGGCGCGCCCCAGGGTGAGTTTGGTGAGCCTGGCGCCTTGCAGGTCGCAGTTGAAGAAGCCGCATTTGTTCAGGTCCACGGCGTCGAAGTCGACGTTTCTGAGGGCGCAGTCCTGGAAGCGCGCCCCGGTGAGGTCCAAGCCTCGGAGGTCGATGTTCGAGAGGTCCAGGGCCTCGAGCTTGCGTCCCTCCTTGATGGCGGTGAGGAGTTGGTCGCGGGAGCAGGGAGTCAGGGTCGGGAGGGGTTTCATGAGAGCAGATCCTCGCGTCTTTGCAGCAGGCTTTTCTTGAGATTGGCTCGGTCGAAGATGGTGTCGCCTACAATGGCTTTGTAGAAGTCCACGCCGTAGCAGTTGGCCGCCGTGAGGTCGGCCTGGGTGAGGCGCGCCTTGCGCAGGGAGCCTCCAAGAAGATCGAGGCCGCGCATGTTCGCGCCGGTGAGGTCGCAGAGGTTGAATCGGGCACTCCAGGCCCGGGTGCGTTCGAAAATGGCCCCCTTGCAGTCGCACTCCTGCACCATGGCCTTGTCCATGAACGCGGCGGAGAAGTCCGCCTTGGGGAGCGTGGCGTTGAGCAACGAGGCACGTTTGAGCCGGGCGCCGGAAAAGTTCGCGTTGGAGAGGTCGCAGCCCTTGAGGAAGCGCACCTTGGTCATTTCCGCACCCGAGAAGTTGCCATCCGGGCATTGGGAGGTGATGAACGCGGTGTTCTCCATGGTGGCGCCGCGAAAATCCTGGGCCGGGAGCGCGCACTTGATGAAGGCGGCGCGGCTAAGGTCCGCCTGGGTAAACCTGGTCTCCTTGAACTTGGTCTGGTTGAACACGGTGCGCATGGCCCTGATTCGCGCAAGCACCGACTTTTCCAGCGTGCTCTTCTGGAACAGGGAGCGCTCCAGGTCAGCGCCGGTGAAATCCGCGCCCGTGCAGTCGGCCTCGGAAAAGAGCGTGGCCAGGCAGTGCGTGCCCATGAGCCTGGCGTCCTTGAGCACGGCCTTGTGCATCACGGCGGAATCCAGGGTGGCGCCCTGGAGATCGGCTCCTGTGAAATCGGCCTCCTTGCAGAAAGCCTTGGTCAGGTTGGCGTTGGCAAACACGCAGTCCTTGAACACGGTGTTCTGGCACATGGCCGAGGAGAGGTCGCGGCCGGAAAAATCGAGGCTCGAGAGGTCCAGCCTTGAGAGGTCGAGCTTGTGAAAGCTGTCGCCCTTGGACAGCATGTCCTGGACCTTTTCCCTGGTGGGGCCGGCCCCGGTCTCCGGATCCAGGCCATGCTTGGCGCGAAGTTTTTTGGCCCAATCAGGAGGGTTGATGCCGCCCTCCGGAGGAAGCAGGGCAGCGGCCTTGTCCAGGAGCCTGGTGCTGGTGGCCTGGATGGAGCCTAGCTTCTGCTCGAGTTCGGGCGTGAGATGGTTTGCCGCGGCGAGTTTGGCCCTGCCCTGCGCCAGGGCGTGGGCGATCTCGTTCTTCATGGCGGCGAAATCGCGGGCTGCGGCGGCGGGTGGCGCCGGTTTCAGGTATTTTTCGGGGTCCAGGCCCTGTTTGCGCAAAGTGTCTTCCACATGGCGCATGGCCTTGCCCTTGGCCTCCTCGGCCTCCTGCATGACCTGCTTGCGCAGGGCGTCGGCGTGGGTATTGGCCTGGGCGCGGGCTCCGGCCACCATGCCCTTGACGTCTAATTTGGGGATGGCCATGCCGGGCTTCACGTCATCGGCCGTGATCTCCGGCGCGGGCTCGGGCGGCAGTTCCTCCAGCAATGCGGGGGGGAGGATGCGGCGCAGCTCCTGGCGCAGGTTCATGCCCTGGCGCTTGGCGTGGATCACACCTTGCGGGGGTAAAGGCCAGCGTTGTGCCTGGGGCAGGGATTGACGCCACTGTTCGAGGAGCGCGTCGGCCCGCTCCTCGTCCGCGGCGGTGGGTGCCACGAGCAGAATGGGCGCGGCCTTGGCCAGCTTTCCCGCCTCCTCGCCGAGGTCGTCGCCGGGCCTGGGAGCGGCGAGCACGGTGCAGAGGTCCCCGGTTTCCTGCTCCAGGAGGAAGGCCTCCAGCGGATCGGCCACAATGACCATGGGCTTGGACTCGACCGGAGCCAACAGGAGGGGCGCTTCGGCAGGGGCCTTTGAGCCGAGCACCAGGTGGTCCTCGCTCCCCGCGGGGTAGGGGGGCAGTTGCGGCACGTTCTCCCGGATGTGCAGGGCCGCCGGGTCCTTGCCCAGGAAGCGGGGCATGACCAGCCCGGCCGGGATGGTGAAATGCGTTTCGGATGGGGCCGCCTTGTCCGGTTGCAAACCCCAGAGTCTGCGCTCCGCGATCAGGGGCTCGGGATTGAGGCCGAGAAAGGCCCTGTCCATGGTGTTGTCCTGGATGCCCATGTCCAGCAGCTTGTCGCGGAGGGCGGCGTTCTGCCGGAGATTCTCCTGCCACCGGGGTACCACCCGCCAGAACGAGTTTTGCCAGCGCAGCTCCTTGGGGCCGAGGATGATGTCCTCGGGATCGAAGTCAGCCTTCAGTCCACGAGCCTCCATGGCCTTTTTCCTGGAGAGGGCCATGTCGTGGGCCTTCTGGCGCTCCTGCTGCACCATTTTTTCCGTGTCCTGGATATGCTTGCCCAGGTCGGTGAGCTTCTGGCGCTGCTTGGCCAGGTTCTGGCGCACCTTGTCGAACTGCCCCATATCGATGTGAACAAGGTGGCCGTGCTTGGCGCGCATGCCCGAGGCCATGGACTCCAGCTTGCCGACAAGGGATTCCGCGGCGTCTATGCGGGCCTGTCCCTTGGCGATTTTGGTGGCCGGGGTGGTGGGGGCGTGGGGGGTCTTGCCCAGACTCTTGTCCAGTTGGGCCTGGATCTGCTTGGGCATTTTATTGATCTTGTTGATGGCGTCCGCGATCTGCTGCTTGCCCTTGGCGGCCGGGTCCTTGTCCAGCTTCATGATCTTGGCGATCCAGTTGTCCCGCATGTCGCGGTAATACTCCAGGGGATGGTCAGGGGCGTCCAGCTTCTCGGTGACCAGCATGACGTTGGCAACGTCGCGGTATTCGTCGTCCTGGACCTCCATTACGCCGCGAAAGCACATGGCGCCGCGCAGCTCGCCGGGGAAGAGCCAGACCGTATCCAGGTTGGTCCTGGACTCCCTGAACCAGGCGTTGGACAGGTCCTTGCGGTTGGCCCGGAGGTCCTTGAGCTGGGACACGAAGCAGCGGATGCGCAGACCGGGCAGGTGCGACCTGATCAGCCGGCGCAGGGGGTGCATGCCCTCGATGCTCAGGGACTCGTCCCCACGGAAGTAGTCGCTGTGCCACTGGTCCTTGGGCGCGGTGTTGAAGTGCCGCATGCTGAAGTCATCCGGCAGGAAGGGCCAGCGCTCCTTGAGCCAGGCCTGGTCGTAGGTTCCGGTGTATTTTGCGCGTTGCGGCCAGGTGGGATCGCTGATGGGCGCAAAGGATGCCGGCTCCGGCCTGTCCTGGGGGTGCCCCACCAACTGGTCGGCGTATTCCACATTGGGAAGGGGGCGGTAAGGTTTATCGTCCTCCCCGGCCTCCAGCTCCATGCCCTTGCCCAGAGGGTTCTTTGCGTATTCCCTGCCGCCGAATGCGTGTTGCCAGGTGATGGGAATGGACGCGTCGATACCCGGCTCGCGGATAATTGCGGCTTCCTCGCCCGTGCCGCTCCAGCGCCTGGGGCCGAACACGGCCAGGGATTTGGAAACATCACCAAGGGTGAAAGTCACCTGCCCGGCGGCCAGCACCTCGCCATGGGGCGGATGGCAGGCGCCATGCACCAGCACTTCGCCCACGGGTTTGGGCATGCCGGTGTCAAAGGGCACGCCCTTGGGCACCTGGCTCTTGATGGTGGCCCAGAGCTGCTTTTCCGGCAAGGGAGTCTCGGGGTGCTCCAGATCGAAAAACAGCAGACAGGCGGCTGAGAAGAAGAGCTTTCCTTGGTATCCGAAGACACCGGCGAGAAAAGACTGGTCGTTTTGTTTGAATACGCGCATTGCTTTGCGTGTCTCTCAAGCTGAAGGTGGCGCCCATGGTCCATGGATTGGTGTTGCCATAGCATGCGGCAAGGGCATGATCAATCGGATGGTGTGTTGGATTTCCATCATATTATAATGTGTTGCGTTGGATATCCTATCAGATTCGAGGTGTGGCGGCCCATGCCCCTACAGAAAGATTTTTTCCGTAATCTCTGTACTGGTCAGAAAAGTCATCATGTCGTCCTCGCCGATGGTCACATTGCTGGCAACCATCTCGATGGCCGACTCGATGACGCCCAGCTCCTCGGAAAGCACCTTGTTGATGTCCGCACGCAGCTTGGTCTCGGTCGTACCGATACTGGTTTTGGCCTCGGCCAGTTCGGTCTCCAGGCTGTGAATCTTGTTGTTCATCTCGTTGATTGCGGAGAAGGCCATGCCGATCATGGTCTTCTCGTCGGCAATATCGGTGCTGGCCGCGGAGACTTTGTTCTCGTCCGCGTGCACCTCGCTCTTGGAGGGGCGGAGTTCGACCTTTTCGACCCCTCCGATCTCGTACTCCGTGCCGGTGGCGATGCTGAGCGCCTTCACCGCCTTGATCTCGATGATGCCGGCCACGTTGATGCCCAACACGCCACCCACCGTGAGATCCGTCTTGGCGAGCAGTACCGTCTTGTTATCGAACCCCGCGATGATGGTCTCTTCGCCCCCGACCACCACCTTAGTGCTGTTGCCTCCGACCTCCACGGACATGTGCTGGCCGATGGCGCCGTACCAGTTGCCTTCGGTGCTCCAGCGGAAGCCGTCCTTGTCTTTCTCGGGCTCGCTCCACCCGGAATCGTCCTCGTTTTCCGAGGCGGTGACGCAGACGGCCGGGGGATCGTTGGGTGCGCCCATGCGGAACCAGGTACCCGAGGTGGGCGAGGACAAGAGGATTCGCTGGGAGCCCTCCTTGTCCTCCATGTGAATCTTGTTCTGCCCCCCGGTGGTGATCTTGCACATGGTCTGGCTTTCGTCGGTCACCTGGCTGGGGTTCTCGGGGTTGGGCACTGCGCCGGCAATGACCGGCCGGTCCGGGTTGCCCTCGAGAAATGTCAAAAGGACCTCGGTGCCCTTGTGCAAAGGGAAGTGCATGCCGTGGTTGTCGCCGGCATAGGGCTGGATCATGCGCAACCAGCAGGAGGCGCGTCCGTCCTTTCTGCCCGAGAGGTCGAAGGGCAGTATCACCTTGTAGCGGCCCTGGTCGTCGAGCTCGGCGTATTTACCGCTCTGCGAGGCGTCTATCTTGGCGGTGAGGGTGCCGCTGATGCGGGGCCAGCGTGTTTTCCTTTGCGGCCTGTATTGCACGTCCGCCGGAATGGCGGTGAAGCTGTTGGAGTAGACGCTTGTGGCTTCCCGCTCGGACAGTGCGTCGTGCAGCCCGCTCACTAGGTAGCCGGTTTGGTCGCCGCGATGCTCTACGCCGGTGAGCAGGTAGTTGCTGTTGTACTCGCTGCGAAAGTGGTTCTTCAGCGCAAAGAGGTGCCCCGGACGCATGAAGGGAACCGAGCCCTCGCCATGGAATACGAGCTTTCCAGCGGTGTGCTCCTGGGAACGAATATCGGCGAGCTTGCTGGCCTGGGAAGGGGTGGTGAAGCCATCGCCGTAAAGGTAATCCACGCCCTTGCCCATGTCGTTCACCTGGACCTCGCCCTTCACCTCCAGGGATGGGGTCTCGTAGTTGTAATCCTTGATCCGCACCTTGTGCGGCACGATGTTGTGCTCGGCCAGGAACTGATAGACCACGGACTGGCGCGGTTGCTGCTCCAATCCGGACGGTGGGGCGTAGATCACGCGTGGGTCGTCCTCCGAAGGGGGCGTTATGTCCGTATGCGCGATCTTGGTATCGGTGAGCACCAGCCTGGTAGTGTTCTGCTCATGCTCGAAATAGTAATAGATGCCTTCGAACTCCAGCCATCTGGAGAGGAAGTCGGCAAGAGTCTCGCGGTACTGGCAGATGAATTCCCGCTGGGTGTAGTCCTGCTGGAGCTTGATGGTGTAGTCGTGGCTGGATAGCCCGCCCTGTTGCAGAATCTGCTCCATCACCTGGGGGAACTTCTTTTCCAGGAACACCTGGTTGTGGTGGATCAGGGTGAGCCACCAGAGCTTGGAGGTGAGCACCGCGCGGTAGAAGCCGTATTTGTTGACCTGGTGCAACTGCTGGAACTTGAGCAGCACCCCGTGGGTGGGTATGGCTCCCTGCGCGGTGTGGCAGGTGAAGGTGGCCGGGGTTTCAAGGATCTCCTCTAGATCAAGGTCCATTTTGGTCGAAGCCAGGAGTATATCATACTGAAACGGCATGGAAATTCCTTCACGCCCCGTGTAGGAGATCACTGCGAAGGTATCGCCGGGGTAGGACATGGAGACGAAACTGTAGGGTGGGGCCTGGGTGTACACTATTGATAAAACTCCCTTATCTTGTCGGCAAATATGAAGATAACCAGCATCCGGATGCAATGTAGCAAATGCGCCTCCTCCTGTCATGGAGCGAAAACGAGCGACGGGAAATGGCGTCGGCAGTAGCCGCGACATCGCCTGGACCGGGTGTGGCGACCTTTCAGAGAAACGTCTTTTCCGTGATCTCGGTGCTGGTGAAAAAGGTCATCAGGTCGTCGTCGCCAATCTCCACATTGTCCACGAGCATCTGGATGGAATTTTCAATCACCCCAAGCTCCTCGGAGAGCACCTTGTTGATGTCCTCGCGGAGCTTTGTCTCGGACTCCACAATCGAGGTTTTGGCCTCGGCCAGGGACTCTTCCATTGCATGCAACCGGGTGTTCATTTCGTTGATGGCGGTGAAGGCCATGCCGATGGCGGTGGCCTCCTCCGAGATCTCGTTCTTGGACTCGGAGACGTCGTTGGTCTCCGCGTGCACCTTGGTCTTGCTGGGGCGCAGTTCCACCTTTTCTATCTCTCCGATTTCGTACTCCGTGCCTCCGCAGATGGACAGCTCCTTGACCAGTTTGAGGCTGATGGAGCCCGCTTCGAGCCAGGAGAACTCCAGGCCGAGGGTGATGTCGGTTTTTGCGCCTTCAACGGTCTTGTTGTCGAACCCCATGATGATGATTTCCTCGCCGCCCACGACCATTTTTGTTGAATTGCCTCCCACCTCCACGGACATGTGTTCGCCGATGACACCGTACCAGTTGCCCTCGGTGCTGATCCGGAAGCCGTCCTTGTTGTGCTCCACATCGCCCCAGCCGGAGTCGTCCTCGTCGCCCTCGGTGACGCCGATGCTCGCAGCCGGAGGATCGTTGGGCGCGCCCATGCGCATCCAGGTACCCGAGGTGGGGGAGGACATGAGGATACGCTGGGAGCCGTCCTTGTCCTCCATGTGAATTTTGTTCTGCCCCCCGGTGGTGATCTTGCACATGGTCTGGCTCTGGTTGGTGACCTGGCTGGGGTGCTCGGGGTTGGGCACGGCGCCGGAAATGATGGGGCGGTCCGGGTCGCCTTCGATGAAAGTCAGCAGCACTTCGGCGCCCTTGTGCAGGGGGAAGTGCATGCCGTGGTTGTCACCGGTATAGGGCTGGAGCATGCGCAGCCAGCAGGATGCGTGGCCTTCCTTGCGGCCCGAGGTGTCAAAGGGGAGGATGACCTTGTAGCGCCCCTGGCCATCGAGTTCGGCGTACTCTCCTGAGCCCTCGGCGTCGATGACCGCATTGAGGCTGCCGGATATTCGTGGCTTGGGGGTCACCCTACGGGGGCGGAACTGGGTGTCCGCGTCGATGGCTGTGAAAGTGTTCTCGTAGACCATTTCGGTTTCCGCCCCCTGAAGGTTCTCCCGGATGCCCGAGATCAGGTAGGAGGCCTGGTTGCCCTTGTGGAAGCAGCTGACCACGAGATAGTTCCTGTTGTAGCTCTGGCGGTAGTGGTGCTTGAGCTTGAACAGGAAACCGGAGCGGATCTGAGGAACGGTGCTGGATACCTCCAGGCCTCCGGCCCAGGCCCTGTACTCCTCGGCGCGGATCTTGGCCAGGCGCTTGCCCTCGCTGGGAGTGCGGATGTAGTCCCCGTACTTGTAGGTGCTGCCGCGCCCGGAGTCGGCAATGCTCCGGGTTCCGATTATCTGGAGCGAAGGGGTCTCGTAGTTGTAGTCCTTGAGCTTGACCTGTTCCGGCACCTGCCGCTGCCGCCAGACCAGATTGCCGGCAACCTCCCTCTCCTTGTCGTGATCCAGTCCGCTCGGGGGGGAGTAGAGCACCGTGTTGTTGAGAGGTATGTCCTCGTGGGAGACCTTGGTGTCGGTGATGACGATCTTCGTACTGTTCTTGCCGTGCCTGAAATAGAAATATATACCCTCGCGTTCCATCCAGCGCGAGAGGAAGTCGTAAAGGGTCTCGTTGTACTGGACCACGAATTCCCACTCGGGGTAGCTTCCCTGGAGCTTGAACTCGTAGTCCCGGTCCGAGAGCCCTCCGTCCCTCAGGATCTGCTCAAGGATTTGGGGCGTGGACTTGTCCAGGAACACCTGGTTGTGCCGGATCAGGGTCAGCCACCAGAGCTTGGGCACCACAGTGGCCGCGTACACGGCGTACTCCCCGATCTCCCTCTGCTGCTCGAATTGGCTGCAGATCCCGTGGATGGGGATGTCCCCATCCTGACCATGGATGATCAGGGACGCCGGGTTGTCGATGATCTCGGCGAAATCCACATCCTTGGTGGCGGAGACCAGGGTCACGTTCAGGACATACAGGGAGGAGATAGCTTCCTCGCAGGTAAAGGAGATCACGGCAAAGGTGCCGCCGGGGTGGTTCATGGAAAGGAAGCTGAAACGGGGATCCGAGAGGTACATGGCGCATCCTTAGGTCAGGGGCGTGCCCGGCTTGAGGTGACTGGAAGCCGACAGACATATACCACGGCCTGGTAGTGATTCCAATACGACCGCCAAGGGGCGGGTCATCGAAAACAGCGCCATCCCGGATAACCGCTCAAAAGAATGTCGCTCTTTGCAAGGATGTTTGTCATATTCCCGCGTGGACGATGAACGCCTTTCCCTGACAAAATATGGGGGGCGCGGAAGGAGAACCATGGGGTGGTGTGCATGAAAGATTTTGTCGCCAATGTGAAGATGATCGAGATAGAGGTTTTTTCCTATTGCAATCGCAAGTGCTATTTTTGCCCGAACAGCTTCATCGACAGGAAGTCCAGGAACATCCACATGGGCAAGACCCTGTACCTGAAGATACTCAATGAGCTGTCGCAGGCGGGATTCTCCGGCAAGGTCTCGTTCAGCCGCTACAACGAGCCTTTGGCGGACGAGATCATCTTCGAGCGGATAGCACAGGCCAGAGAGGCGCTGCCCCATGCCATGCTGCACACGAACACCAACTCGGACTTCATCAGCCGCGAGGTCGTGGACAGGCTGGCCAAGGCCGGCCTGGACTCCCTGTCCATGCAGATATACCTGAGCCGCAATCAACGTCTTGCCGACGAGAAGACGCAAAAGCAGTTCGCTGCGCTCATAGAGAAGACGGGTCTGTCCTATGAGATGAAAATCGACACCAGGACGCAGCGGAAAATCGTCTTCACGAACAGTCCGATCCCCTTCATGACGCTGCGCTGCATTGATTTCGAGAAGGTGGGAAACTCGCGGGGAAATCTGCTCAAGAATATCGGCAGCGCGGAATACGTGAGGTTCAGCCCCTGCTCGCATCCGTTCGACAGCATGTACATCGACTACAACGGCAAGGCCATGCCCTGCTGCAACCTGCGCTCGGACAGCGAGGAGCACAAGGGGTACATGGTGGGCGACGCCAACGAACAGACCGTGTTCGAAATCTACTCGGGCAAGAAACTCGCTGCGTGGCGCAGATCCCTGGGCGGTACAGGCAGGAAGGCCGAACCCTGCACGCACTGCAATCACAGGGATGGAGGTCTGTGGCAGAAAATGAAGAACATGGTGTATGCTGCGGGGATTCTGAAAAGCTGAACCACATCATGGGCGGTGCTGCAATAGCCGCAAAAAAGCTTTTATCGTTCTATTTTTAACTTTCTTGGTATTCATAAATATTTAGATGGTTAATTGAGTGATTTACAATGCGAAGAATCAACATATTCGATGTGTTTTTCTTTTGGTCGGGAGAAATAATCCTCTCAATTTTTACATTTGGTCGACACAAGCCCCAGTGGTCAGGTTATGTAACCGCGGAAGAGAGGGGCCTGAAAAGACACTCTCTGGAGATTTGTATTACATTGGCTGGTGTTGTTTTCTGGTTCACAATTGTAGCCTGTGTGTCTTTGCTCTATATACAGTAACACCTTTCTTGAAGACCAGCAGGAAGCGCTGAAAGATTGTTACGCGCAGGCCGAAGGCTGATTTCGCCTGGACGTGGAAGGCGGGTTCAGACCTCCTCGGAGATCGAAGGCTTGACCTCGGCCCTGGGCAGGGCAGCAGAATGCCCGAGCCCTGCGCCCACTGCAACCACCGAGGCTGCGGCCTGTGGCGGAAGTTCAAGAGCAAGATGGAGTACTCTGCGGCGCGGCTGGTGAAAAAGTCGCCCACCCGGGGAGCATCGGCGAGAATGTTCCAGGCTATAGGCGGGCTGGATAGAAGTTGGGATGGAAAATGAATTTGTCCTTTTTATGAAGATATTCGTGACATCCTTTTGGCGGAGTTCGAGTTGGAATTGGTTGGATTTTTCGTTATTTCTTGGCTAAATCGCGGATGTTTATTGGGAAATACCTTCATGTCGGTTTTGTTGACAGGAATCGACCAGCGAGGATAAACCCGCATCAATATGCGTGTTTTTACTCGTTGGAGAAGCTCGATACCCAGAGGGGGCAGGATTCCCTGAACCTAACCAATTTGAAAGGAGAGTCCCATGCGTTTGGTATTGACAGCAGTGATGGTGGTGGCCATGTGTGTTTCCCTGGCGGTTCTGGTTCCGGGCCAGGCCCGGGCCGAGTTGAACGGCAAGGTGGCCATGTTCCATGCGGGCAGCCTCACCGTGCCCCTGGATGCCATTGAAAAGGCCTTTGAGGCGAAGAACCCCGGCGTGGACATTCAACGCGAGGGCGGCGGCAGCACCAAGATGGCGCGCATGATCTCCGAAGTGGGCAAACCCGCGGACATCATGGCCTCGGCCGACTATGTGGTCATTGACAAGAACCTCATCCCCAAGTTCGCCACGGTGAACATCCGCTTCGCATCCAACCAACTGGTGCTCTGCTACACTGACAAGAGCAAGTTCGCCGACGAGGTGAACAAGGACAACTGGTACGAGATCCTGCAGCGCAAGGGCGTCATTTGGGGGCACTCCGATCCCAACCTGGACCCCTGCGGCTACCGCAGCCTGATGGTGCTGCAGCTTGCCGAGAAGTTCTACGGCAAGGACGGCCTGTACGACAAACTGCTGGCCAACCGCCCCAAAGAGAATGTGCGCCCCAAGTCCGTGGAACTGATCTCCATGCTGGAGAGCGCCAACATGGACTACGCCTGGGAGTATCTCTCCGTGGCGGTGCAGCACAAGCTCAAGTACGTGGTGCTGGATGACCACATCAACCTTGGCAACTACCAGATGGATCCCTTCTACAAGCAGGCCAAGGTCACGGTGACCGGCAATAAGCCCGGCACCACCATCGACCGCGTGGGCTCCTCCATCACCTACGGCGTGACCCTGATCAACGACGCGCCCAACAAGGAGGCCGCGGTGGCCTTCCTGGCCTACATGCTGGATCCCGAAGGCGGCCTCAAGGTGCTCGAGGACATGGGGCAGCCGCCCTTCATTCCGGCCCGCGTCCCCACGCAGGACATGTATGACGCACTGCCCGACGCCTTGAAGTCTCTGGTGGAGGTCAAGGAGTAGCCTGGTGCGGACTGACGCGACAACGCCCCGCCCGCGGGATGCCGGTCCCCGGAAATCCGGGAGCCGCGGCCTGCCGGGCGGGCTTTTTCCCTGGCTTGCCTTTGCCTCGGGCGCCATGGTCCTGGCCTTCATCCTCCTCCCCCTGTGGGAGATGGGCACCGCTCCCAGCCTGGAGGGGTTGTGGGAGGCGGCCCGGGACGGCGAGGTGCTCCAGGCCATCTGGCTCTCCCTGATGTGCTCGGGCTCCGCGGCCCTGATCTCCTTTGTCTTCGGCACACCCCTGGCATATCTCCTCGCCAGGACGAGCTTTCCGGGCAAGCGCCTGGTGGAGAGCGTCATCGACCTGCCCATTATGATCCCCCACCCGGTGGTGGGCATCGCCATCCTCGGGGTGGCGGGCCGCAACCACTGGCTGGGGCGCTTTCTCGGCGAACTCGGCGTTCAGGTCATGGGCACCACCACGGGCATCATCACGGTGCTCACCTTTGTGGGGCTACCCTTTTACGTGAACACGGTGAAGGCGGGGTTCGAAAAAGTGGAGCCGCGCCTGGAGAAGGTGGCGCGCTCCCTTGGGGCCGGACCCGCGGGCTCCTTTTTCAGGGTCACTGTGCCGCTGTCCTGGCGGCACATGCTGGCCGGTGCCATCATGTGCATCGCCCGAGCAGTGAGCGAGTTCGGCGCTGTGGTCATCGTGGCCTACCACCCCATGGTGGCGCCCGTGCTGATCTACGAGCGCTTCACCGCCTATGGCCTGAAATATTCCCAACCCGTGGCCGTCTGGCTCATCATCGTCTGCCTGGTGTTGTTTCTGGCCCTGCGGCTGGTACGCATCGACCGCGAGAGGGTGTGATGATCCGTCTGGAAAACGTGCATCTCAATCTCCCGGGTTTCGCGTTGCAAGGCGTCAACCTGCACATACGGGAGGGTGAATTCTTTTGCCTGCTCGGGCCAACTGGCTCGGGCAAGACCCTGATCCTCGAGACCGTGGCCGGGCTCATGCGCCCCGGAAGGGGGGCGGTGTACTTGGACGGCGAGGATGTGACCATGCTCCCACCGGAGCGCAGGCATGTGGGCATCGTGTACCAGGATCACGCCCTGTTTCCGCACCTGAGCGTGCTTGAGAACATCCGCTTCGGCCTGCGCTACAACGGCGGCAACACTCCCAAGGCCAAAGACCGCGTGGATGGTCTGATCAACCTGCTCGGTCTTGGGCGTCTGCTCCACCGCAAGACAGCCAGGCTCAGCGGCGGAGAGCGCCAGCGGGTCTCCCTGGCCCGCGCCCTGGCAGTGGGGCCCAAGGTCCTGCTGTTGGACGAACCCCTGTCCGCCCTGGATCCCGGATTCCGGGAGGATGTGCGCCGCTCTCTGAAACAGCTGCACAAGGAGCTGGGCATCACCTTTCTGCTGGTGACCCACGACTTTGCCGAGGCCCTGTTCCTGGCCGACCGCGTGGCCGTTGTCCGTCAGGGGCGCCTGGAGCACGTGGGCCCAACGGAGGAGGTCTTTCAAAGGCCGGCAACGCCTTTTGTGGCCGAGTTCGTGGGCATGAAGAACATCTTTTCCGCCAACCTCTCCTCGGAGTCCTGCTCCCTGGGGGGGCTCTGCCTGCCCCTGCCGCCCGAGTGCAACATCACCACCAACTGCACCGGACACATGGCCCTGCGCCCCGAAGATATCATGGTGCGGGCGGACGAGAATTTTCCAGAGGGGTTCATCCACTTCCCAGGCAGCCTGGAGCGCATCGAGAACCTTGGCACCCACTGGCAGGCGCAGGTGCGCTGTCGGGACGTGCTGTTCGCCGCCACCCTGAGCAAGCGCGCGTTGTTCAACGATGGCATGCGCGAAGGCGCCCCCGTGTACCTGGGCTTCGCACCCGATGACCTGCACATCCTTGTGGAAGAGTGAATTTTTTCCAAATATGATGAAGTATGAGACGGAATTTTCCGGGGGGAACCCTTTTTGAGAAAGGGCTTCCCCTCGGACAATCTTTCCATTGATTTCTTTATTATTTCCAGAAGCTAGGCGTCGCCGGCATTGAAGTGGGAGATAAGCTTGTCCAACTCCCTGGACAGGTCGGTGAGTTTTTCGGCCAGGGCATTGGTCTGTTTGGCGCCATCAGTGCTGTTTCCGGCCAGCTTGGAGACCACGAGGATGTTGGAGGCCACTTCGTTGGCTCCCTTGGCCATTTCCCCGGCGTTCTGCGACATGTCGTTGGCACCCTTGGCCAGTTCGGAGATGGACACGGAGATCTCCTCCACCCCTCGGGTGGCTTCGCTCACGTAGTCCGAGATGTCGTTGGCCGCCAGGGTCTGCTTCTCCACCGCCGCGGTGATGGTGGAGGATGCGTCGTTGATGGTGTTGATGATGTCCGTGACCTGGGAGATGACCTTCACCGCGTCCTGGGTGTTGAGTTGCACCCCCTCGATCTTGCTGGCGATGTCCTCGGCGGCCTTGGCGCTCTGGTTGGCCAGTTCCTTTATCTCGTGGGCCACCACGGCGAATCCCTTGCCCGCGTCTCCCGCGCTGGCCGCCTCGATGGTGGCGTTGAGCGCCAGGAGGTTGGTCTGCTCGGCGATGCGCTTGATGACCTCGGTGACCTTTCCGATCTGCTGGGCCGCCTCGCCCAACTGGTTCATGCTCTCGGTGGCTGTGGAGGCCATGGACATGGCCCGGGCCGCGATGGCCGCGCCGTCTTCGGCGTTGTCGCCGATGCTTTCGATATCCTTGCGCATGCCGTCAACGGATTCGACAACGCTGTTCATGCGCTGGGCCATCTGCCTGGCGGTGTTGGAGACCGTGGTCACGTTGACGCTCATCTCCTCGGCCGCGCTGGCCATGGCATTGATGTTCATGGATATCTGCTCCGTGGCGCCGGCCACGTTCTCGGCCTGGCGGCTCATGTCCTCGGAACTGGTGTGCAGGGAGGTGGATACCGTGGAGATGTCGTTGGCAGAGGTGGCCAGCAGGGTGGCGTCGTTCTGGATCTTGTGGATGAGGCTGGCCAGGTTGTGGATGGTGGCGTTGAGGGCCTTTTCCAGATCCACGAAGCTGGTCCAGGCCTCGTGGGAGTCCTCTTCCCCCTCGGTGGCGGTGTATCTGGCGGTGAGGTTGCCCCGGGCGATCTCCTTGAGCACCTCGGTGAGTTCATGAATCTCGCGCTTCTGATACCTTTCCACCTGTTGGGCCTTGGAGCGGGCCAGCTCCGCTTCCTGGATGGCTTCCAGGGCGCGTTTGGTCTCTCGCTCCAATTCCTCGCTCTTGGCCTCGGCCGCGAGTTTGGCCTTGAGAGTGGCGACCATGGACTGCACGTCTTCGGAGAGGTGTCCGAGTTCCCCTGAAAAAGTGCCCTGCATCTTGGCGTCCAGGTTGCCGCGGGTGATGCCCCGCGTGTAGCCCTGGATGCGCCGGATGGGGTTGATGATGCTCACCGCGATGAAGTAGACCAGTAAAAGGGCCAGGACCAGCGCGCCGCCGGTGGCGGAGAGGGCGACCATGCGGTCGGTCTTGTAGCTCTGGATGCGTTTTTCCAGGAGCAGGTCCAGCTCTCGGACGCAGAGGTTCCAGAGCGTGTAGCTGGCCTCGCGGGCCTGCAGCGCGGACTCGAGAAAGGTTTCCCGGCTCACCGATCCCTCTGGGGAGTCCGCGATGATCTTGAGCAGTTCAATCAGGTTCTGGGTGGCGTTGAGGTAGTTATCCATGGCGGGGCGCAGGTTCGAGGCCAAAGAGGAACTCACGCCGTAGAAGTTCGGGTCCTCGTTGAGGGACGCTTCGGCGCTTGTTTTGATGCGCCGCAGGTCGGACTCGTCGAGCAGGGTGGAGGAGACGGTGAACTGCAGCCGTTGGCCGCTGGAAAGGGTCTTCTGTTCCAGTGCTTCGAGCCCGTAGTGAATGATCTCGTCCAGCCGCTGCTGGCTCTGTGGAAGGGCCAGCAGGGTGATGTCCATCATGTAGTAGCTGTCCAGGTCAGGATCGAGAATCAGGTTCGAGGTGTCGCCGGAGTGCGTGATCATCTCCCGGATGTCGTTGACCATGGACATGACTCCGTTCCAACTGGGCGTGGATTTGAGGTTCTCCCACTTGGAGCGCAGGGTGGTGATGCGTAAATGCCCCCTGTTGCGTTTACCCAGGCCCTCGTCCGTGAACTGCAGGTCCTTTCCTATGGCCTTGTCCTCTTTGGTCAGCTCCGCCAGGGCCTGCTCCACGGCGTCGGATCTCTCCGAGGCGGCGCCAAAGGGATTGTCGCCGCTCCCTTTCCATAACGACGCCAACTGGTACATGGGGATCTCGCTCATCAACTGTTCCAGGTGGCGTTGATAGCGGTTTCCGTAAATTTCCAGTGTGGAGAAATGGATATCGTAGTTGATGCCGGAGATGACAAAATAAAACAGCACTGCGATGGGCAGGGAAAAGCAGAGACTGCTGACCAGGAGTTTCGTGGATATGCGCGTGCGATTCAACAAGGTACTCATGATTCTTCCATTCCTTGAAATCCTCGTGAAAGGAGAGTGACTATTTCTCCGGTTTGTCGCTGACCGAGAATTTCCCCACGGCTTCTTGAAGTTTCGAGGCCAGCCGGGCCAGCCGATCACCCAGGGTATTGACCTGCTGGGCTCCGGCGGTGCTCGATTCAACTGATTTGTTCACGCTGAAGATGTTTGCGGCCATATCGTTGATGGCCTTGGCCACCTCTCCGGCGTTTTGGGACATGTCGGTGGCACCCTTCGCGAGTTCGGCGATGGCGGCGGCGATACCGTCCACGTCGTGGGTTGTCTGGGTTACGCTACCCGAGATGCTGTTGGCGGCCTCGGTCTGTTTTTCCACCGAGTTGTTGATGACCGAGGACGAGTCGTTGAGGGCGTTGATGATCCCGGTGACCTGCGAGATGACCTTCACCGCGTCCTGGGTGTTCAGCTGCACGCCCTCGATCTTGGCGGCGATGTCTTCCGCGGCCTTGGCGCTCTGGTTGGCCAGCTCCTTGATCTCGTGGGCCACCACGGCGAATCCCTTGCCCGCGTCTCCCGCGCTGGCCGCCTCGATGGTGGCGTTGAGCGCCAGGAGGTTGGTCTGTTCGGCTATGCGCTTGATCACCGCGGTAACCTTGCCGATCTCCTGGGCAGCCTCTCCCAGCACTGTCATTGTCTGCGTTGCCGTCGAGGCCATGTCCATGGCCTTGGAGGCCACGTTGGCGCCGTCAGTGGCGTTTCTGCCGATGTCCGCGATGGCTTTGCGCAGACCGTCCACTGAAAAGGCCACCATGCCCATGCGGTTGGAGATCTCGCCTGCCATGTTGGATACTGAACTCACATTGACGCTCATTTGTTCCACTGCCGAGGCCATTGTGTTGATGTTCATTGAAATCTGTTCGGTGGCTCCGGCAACGTTGCCGGATTCCAGACTCATGGAGGTGAACTCGTTGCCGAGGTGTCCGGAAACGGCGAGAAATTCGCGGGCCGCGCCGGTAAGGGTGGAGGCCGCGTCCTTGATGTCTTCCACCAGGGTTTCGAGGTTCACGAAGGTTGTGTTGATGGATTTCTCCAGGTGGATGAAGGCGTCCCTGGTTTCCTGGGCGCCCTCGACGGCGCTTTCGGCCTTGTAGCGGATCGTGAGGTCTCCGCTGGCCATGCGCGACAGGAGCGCGGTCAGCTTGTCGAGTTCGCCCCGCTGGTAGGCGTAGACCTGCTGTGCCTCCTCGCCGCTTTGTTCGGCCGTGGCCAGGGCCTCCTGGGCCCGGCGGGCCTCCATGGCGGCCTGGTTGGATTTTTCGCTGATTTCCTGGATGGTGCTGCGCAGCTTGTCGAGCATGGAGGCGAAGGAGTGTTTCAACACCTTGAGTTCGCCGATGAACCTGCCATCGGGTTCGCGCCGCTCCATGTCACCGGAGCTGATGTCGATGGAAAAGCGCTCCAGGGACTTGATGGGACCGGTGAGATAGCGGCTGATGCAGATGCCCAGGCCGATGAAGATGATGACCATGGCCAGGCCGCTGTAAGCCATGACGGTCCATAGGGTCCTTCCGAGCACGTCCTGGAAGTTCCGGCTCTGCTTCGCGGCCTCGGACTCGATGGTGTCCAAGTACACGCCCATGCCCAGGATGATGTTCCAGGGTTTGAACAGACGCACATAGCTGAGTTTGCGAACAGGCCTGTCCCCCCCGGGTTTGGGCCAAAGATATTCGACGAACCCGCTTCCCTTGGTCTTGCACAGCTTGGCCATCTCCTTGAAGAAGAGCTTGCCTTCGGAGTCCGCCACCGTGCTGAGGTCACTGCCTTCCAGTTCCGGGTTCACGGGGTGCATGAGCATGCGCGGGGAGGTGCTTTGCACCCAGAAGTAGTTGCCGTCGGCAAGCCTGAGGTTGCGTATCTCCTCGAGAGCTTCGGCCTTTTTTTCCTCGGCGGTGTCGGACACGTAGACCCCACCACCGAGATACCAGTCCAAGCCGGGCAGATACCGAAGAAATGACATCTTGGGCGAGGGTTCCGTGGCACCAGGCTTGGGCCACCAGTATTCGAGGCGCGCCATGCCGCGCACCTTCCCGGTGACTGGATCGATCTTGTCCGCCATGTCTACCATCCGCTTGACTATGGGAAAGCCGTTCTTGCGGTCATTGAACACGGCGTCGTCCACAGCCTTGCCCACCACGATGGACACGGGGTGCCAGATCATCCGGCTTCTGTCGTTGATCCAGATGTAGTTTTCATCGTTGTTGCCAAACCGGGTGTTGCCGACGATTTCCTTGATGAGCTTGCGTTTTTCCTCGGGAGTGCGGCCGTCTTGGGAATCCACCCAGATGCGGAACAACTGGCTGGACAGTATGTTGATGATCTGTTCGATGCGTTCGGTGCTCTGGGATTCCTTTTCCAGCTGTTCCAACAGGGAGAATGGTGCCTGCAGCAGGTTTTCGAGGTTCTCCCGCTCTGCTTCGATCATGAACTGCAGCGTGGCCTGGGATTGTTTCTCCGCAAAGGTGTTCAGATTCACGTAGAGCAGAGTCTGCCCGAGCAACACCTCGAGCAGCATGGCGAGAAAGACCAGCCCGTAGAGAAGGAAGGCGATGGACTTGTACCAGGATATCCTGGCCCGCCATTGCGTGCTGAGTTCGGAATCATTGGTCATGGCTGGCTCCCTGTTGTCTCATGCTGCGGGGCGGCCGGCGCGCAGCCTTTCCCGGCCACGTGCCATGCCATATTCTGTTATCGGCTTGATGTGGATATACATGAGCCCGTTGCCCCCCCAAAGTAATGAGCCCCATGTCGCGGCGGATGTCCAGAGGAGTTGGACACTCTCCGACGCGCCGGTGATGATTATGCACCAAAGGCGCGGTTTTATCGACCTTAAAAACCCAGTGTTCCGGATCAGGCGCAGTTTCATTCGCCAAAAGGCGACGAAGGAATATGCTCCGCTACAGAGTGAACTTGCGCACCACCGCCTGCAGCATGTCAGCCACCCGTGTCAACTGATCGGCCAGGGAGTTGACCCGTTTGGCCCCGCTGCTTCCGATCTCGGCGGTCTTGCTCACGCTGAGGATGTTCGAGGACATGTCGCTGGCGCCTTTGGAAATGTCTCCCGCGTTGCAGGACATGTCGTTCGCCCCCTTGGCCAGCTCCGAGATGGCCTTGGCTATGTCGTCGGCGCCCTTGCTGGTCTCGGTGATGCTCAGGGTGATCTCGTTGGCGGCGCTGTCCTGCTGCTCCACGTTCCTGGTTATGTCCCGAACCTGGGAGTTGATGGCGTCGATGATGGTTGAGATGTCCTCCATGACCTTGACCGCGGCCTGGGCGTTTTTCTGAACCCCGGCGATCTTGTCCGCGATGTCCTCGGCGGCCTTGGCGCTCTGGTTGGCCAGCTCCTTGATCTCGTGGGCCACCACGGCGAACCCCTTGCCTGATTCACCGGCGCTGGCGGCCTCGATGGTGGCGTTGAGGGCCAGGAGGTTGGTCTGCTCCGCGATACGCTTGATCACCTCGGTGACCTTGCCGATGTCCCTGGCCGCGTCGCCGAGCTGGCTCATGGTGCTGGTGGCGCTGGTGGCCATGTTGTTGGCCCTCATGGCCACTTCCGCTCCCTCCTGGGAGTACTCGGCGATGCTGGAGATGGCCTTGCGCAGGTCGATGATGGCCTGGGCAACGTTGTTCATGGTCATGGACATCTCCTCGGCGGTGGAGGAGACCGAGTGGATGTTTGTGGATATTTCCTCGGTGGCGGCGGCCATGGTGCTGATATTGGTGGAGATCTCCTCGGATGCTCCTGCCACGGTGCCGGCGCGCAGGGACAGGTCCTCGGAACTGCCGGACAGGTCCGTGGAGACCTGGGCCAGCTCATGGGAGCATTTCACCAACACGTCCGCCTGATCCTTCATGGCGGCGATCATGCCCTTGAGGGACGCGGTGGTTTCGGTCATGGCCTGCTCGATCTCCTTGAAGCTCTCATGGGCCTGCGGCAGGTCCTCGTCGGCCCGCCCCGCGATGTAGTGGGAGTTCAGGTCACCCCGGGCAAGGTGCTTGAGGGCGTCGGAGAGCTTGTCCACCTCCCGCTTCTGGTACAGGGACAGGCGTTTGGCGACGGCTTGGGCCTCGGTGGCGTCCTCCATGGCCAGATGCGCGCGTTTGGCCTCTTCCGAGGCCAGGGCCGCGTTCTGCTGGGCCTCGCTCATCTTGCTCTTCAGCTCCGCCACCATGAAATGGAGATCCTGCCCCAGGCAGCCGAGTTCGTCCACGCCGCTTATGAGAAAATCCTGGTTCAGGTCGCCCTTGCGGACCTTTTCCGTGCAGGTTGCCAGAGCCTTTACCCTGGAGATGACTGACTTGCGCATGAAGGTGTGCAGCAGCACCAGGAGCAGAAGGAGGCCGGCCAAGCTGACCAGGGCGCTGCTGCGCTGGGAAGCCCTCAGGCCGCTCATCTCCTTGTCGATGTCCTGCATCAGGACCATGGACCCGAGGATGGTGTGCTTGCGGCCGTGGCAGTGATGACAGCTGGCCTCGTTTCTGATGGAGAGCACCTGGGCGTAGTAGGGGGTGCCGTCGAGGGTCACCATGGAGCCGCGCCGAACTGGAGCGCTGAGACTCTCCTCGACCATGGGAGAAAGGGTACCGCTGGAGTCACTGGACCGGAACGTGGCGAGGAGGTCCTTGCGCACCATGGCCGGGTCTGTGGAGTAGGTGATGTTGCCTTTGTAATTGGTGAGGTGCACCTTGATGTGGGCGAAATTTTGTCCCAGCTTGTTGAACTGTGCAACAGTGCCCTTGTTGTCGCCCACGGCCATGGGCTCGTTCACCGCCATCTGTAGCAGGGCCATGAGCCGCACGGAGAATGACTGCAACTGCTCCATGTTGTGTTTTTCCTGCGCCGAGGAGTTGATGAAGAACAGACCGATGAAGACGAGAAGGGAGATACCGGTGACCAGCACGGCCACTTTCATGCGGAGGGAGCGTCGGATGTTGCATTCCATCGGGATATGTCCTTGTTGAACGTTCAGGCGATGGCCTTGTCCACGACTTTCAGCAGGTTTCTGGCATTGATGATCAACAGCAGGGAATCCTTGAGCCGGCAGACGCCGGTGATGAGGTCCACCGCCTCGGCGCGGTCGTCCGTGGCGAGTTCCTCGTTGACGATGGAGCCGGACTCGATGAGGTTCTTGTCGGTCTCCACCACGTCGCTGATTGAGTCCACGAGCACGCCGAAGGATTCGCCCACCGTGGGCTTGAACAGGATGAGACGGCTTTTGTCGTCCATCTGTTTGCTCTTGATGCCCAGGATGCGGCGCAGGTTAAGTATCAGGTGGATACGCCCCCGGATGTTCACATAGCCCATGACCTCTTTGGGGGCGTGGTAGATCTTGGTGAACGCGGCCTCCTGGTTGACCTCCTTGACATCAAGGATGTCGACGCCGTAACGCCGCCCCGCGAGCATGAAGGTGCAGAACTGCTTGAGGTCGCTGTCGGCCACGATTTTCTTTTTCTTGAGTCCGTTTTCCATGTCAGTTCCGCTCCCCTGGACGCTCCTCGGTGAGCAACCTGGTCACGTCGGCCAGAAAGAGCTCCCTGTCCAACTTCACCTGGTAGAGGTCGAAGCCCGCCTTGATGGCGCGGCGCATGTCCTCGTCCGAGTTCAGCGAAGTCAGGGCAAGGGCCGGGATATCGTGCTGCCGAGCATTGTGGCGCAAGTTCTTGATGAACTCCAGCCCGTTCATCACCGGCATCTCGATGTCCGAGACCACGAGGTCGAAATCGTTCTCCTCCATGGTGTCCAAGGCCTGCTGTCCATGTTCGGTGTCCACCACGTCGTAGCCGTCGGCCTCCAGGTAACGCCGGATCATGTGGCGCAGGAACGAGGAGTCCTCCACGATGAGGATGCGCCTGTTGTCCTTTGGCGGCGGGTGGGCCTGCCTGCGCTCCTGGAACCACTGGGGCTCTGCCAGCTCGATGAGCCGGAAGATGTCCGGGAACAGGGTCAGGTGCCCCCTGATGATATCCGTGCCCAGCAGCCCGTCCTCGTGATAGCTCTCGGTATTCAGTGAGATGTGCGTCTCCTCGATGTCCAGGATGTGGGACATGAGGATGCCGAAGGGCTTGTTGATGAACTTGGGCAGGATCAGGAACATTTCCTCATTTTCCGCGCAGGGGCTCACCGTGAGCAGGGAGTCCAGCCTGAGCACCAGGGTGGATTGCCCGTCGATGGTGATGAACTCCTTGTTGCCTACCATCTCGATACTGGAGAGGGAGATCTTCTCGATGCGTCGGATGAGGGGCAGGGCCAGGGCGAACTGTTCCCTGGGGCCGTTGCGAAAGAGCAGGATGGACTGGGTGTCCTCGTCGCTGGATGTGATTCCCCGCTTGGTGACGATCTCGTCCGTGGGTTGCTCCATGAACACTCCGGCGTGGCGGGCGATGCCCTCGATGTCCAGGATAAGAGAGACAGAGCCGTCCCCCATGACCGTGGCGCCCGAATAGCACTTCAGGGTCTTGAGGCTGGGGTGCATGGGCTTGACCACTATTTCCTCGGTACCCAGGACCTTGTCCACGATGAGGCCGAAGCGCTCGGAACCCACACGCACCACCGCGAAGGACAGGCTTTCCTGCTGCTGCCGCTCCAGATCCTGGGGCAGCAGGGTGAAGTGGCTGTGATCCGAAATGTTTCCCGCGCTCCCCAGGGGGGGCTCTTCGGAGTCCTGCCCCGGCCCGGCGCGGTGGTACTTTTCAGCGATGTCCGACTTGGTGTCACGGGTGAAGGGCCTGGGCCGGGCAAGCACCTCGTTGAGGCGGACCATGGGCAGCAGGCGGTTGCGCAGGCGGTAGACCTCCTGGTTCCCGGCCACCTCGATGCGGGTGTGGATGTCGTCGTCGTACAGGCACACCAGTTCCTCCAGGTTCACCTGGGGGATGGCGAAGTGGTTCTCGCAGACCGTGACGATGAGGCAGGGGATGATTGCCAGGGTGAGAGGCAGGCGAAGCTGCAGGG
Organism: Desulfovibrionaceae bacterium; assembly: GCA_963674665.2. Lineage (GTDB taxonomy): Bacteria > Desulfobacterota > Desulfovibrionia > Desulfovibrionales > Desulfovibrionaceae. The sequence goes on from CAXXPL010000011.1 coordinate 86,489, forward strand.
TGGTGCCCTGATCGGGCCAGGATTCGAGTTCCAGAGATCCGCCGAGGTCCTCAATGGCGTGACGCACCACGTCCATGCCCACGCCCCGGCCGGAAATCTCGCTCACGCTTTCGGCCGTGGAGAAGCCGGGCAGCATGATCAGGGACAGCACCTCCTTGTCCGTCATCTGCGAAAGCTCGAGCTCGCTACGGATGCCTCGCTCGATGGACTTGCGCCGGACCACCCGGGCATCGATGCCCCGGCCGTCGTCCGCGATCTCGATGTTGATCTGCCCCCCTTCGTGAAAGGCGCGTACGCTGATGGCTCCCGCAGGGTTCTTTCCCAACTTCTCGCGGACTTCGGGCAGTTCGACGCCGTGGTCGCAGCAGTTGCGGATGATATGAATCAGCGGGTCGTTGAGGGACTCCAGGATAGTCTTGTCCAGTTCCACCTCGTTGCCCGTGATGTTGATCTCTATCTGCTTGTCCAGGGAATTGCTCAGATCCCGGACAATACGCGGCAGCTTGTTGAAGATGTTGCCGATGGGCTGCATGCGCGTCTGCATGATGGATTCCTGCAGCTCGGTGGTCACGATGTCCAGGCGCTGCACCATATCGCGGCTGAGGGCGTCGGAGCGCTCCATGCTCAGCAACTGCTGGTTGCGGACGAGCACCAGCTCTCCGGCAAGGGTCATGAGCTTGTCCAAAATGGCCACGTTGATGCGGATGGTGCCGCCGCGCTCCTTTTCAACCTTGGTGGGCGGGGTCTTGGGGGCCAGAGCCGCGGCCGCAGCCTTCTCCGGCACGGCGGGTGTCCTGGCGGGAACCGGTGCAGCAGGTGCCGCCGGAGGTGTCGGCTCGGTGATCTCTTCGGCGTGGTCGCTGTCCGGGGCCAACTGGCTGACCATGACCACGTCTTCACCTTGGAACGACAGGTTCTTGCGGAAATCTTCCGGGGCCTGGGGGCTGGACAGGATAAATTCGGCAAACAGAGGGATGTCAAGTGCCATTTCCGGGGCCGCGTCCTCGTGGGAAAAAGCCGCGTGGATAATCTCCCCGGCGGCTTCCACATGGGAAAGCAGTTCCTCGGGACCCGGGTCGCTGTCGCTTTGGAGGCGCAGGCGCAGGTAGTAGAGAAACTCGGCGTTGTCCAGGGCCTGGTCGGCGAGGTCGCAGGCGGTTTCATCCAACTCCAGCTCACTGTCCCCGGGGAGCAGCGCCTGAATGGCTGCCAGACTCTGACTGGGAGCCTGGGGCTTTGATACCGCGGGTTTCGGAGCAGGGGGCGCGGGAAGTTCGGGCCCAGGCTCGGGGGGCGTGGGCGCCGGTACCACCTCGGGCTCCGGAGCCGGCTTCGGAACTGGCTTCGGAGCTGATTTCTGGACAGGCGCGGGGCGAGGCGTCGGTGCGGCCTGCGCGGCCTGGGGAATCCCACCGGCCACCAGTTCCTTGAGGTGGGCGTGCAGGGAGGAAATATCCACCTGGTCGCTCTGCAGGGGGGCGCCGATCATGGTGGTGAGAAGATCGACCCCCTTGAGCAGCGCGTCGATATGCGCGGACTGGAGCTGCAGCTCGCCGGCGCGGACCTTGGAGAGCAGGCTCTCCATGACATGGGCCATCTCCTTGATGGTGGTGAGGCCGACAAACGCCGCTCCTCCCTTGACGGAGTGGATGGCCCGGAAGACCTTGTCCACGAGCTCCTGATCAGGGGCTTCCTTCTGGCGCTCCAGCGCCAGAAAGTCGTCCTCGATTGTGAGCAGGTGCTCATTGGCTTCGGCAATGAACTCGTCGAGCAAAGAGTCGTCGATGTCCATGGGCTACTCCGGCACGCTCAGGGTTATGCCGTGGGTCTGAGCGACGCGCATCGTCTGGAGGAGGTGTCTCAGGTTTCCGTTTACATTGGCCAGCACCAATCGTTTTCCGCCGTTATTGCGGAGTCGGCGGGCAAAGGTGAGGAGCACGGCCAGGGAGGCGGTGGTGAATCCCGAGATCCCTCGAAAATCCAGGCGAATGATCTTTGCGCTGGTTTCATCAGCCATTTCAAGGGTCCGGGCCAGGTCGCCGGAGTGAATGACGGCCATGTCCAGGGCGCAGGTATCGGCCACCACGGTACAGACCGGGTCGATCTCCGGCTCCTCCTCTTCCGGCCCGTCCAGGGGCAGGGCTGTTGGAGACGGGGATGGGGCGTCATATATTGGCGAGGGCATGGGACCCTGGTCTGCCTTCAAGGCCTGGGCCATGGGATGGGCTGGAGTGGCGCTGTGGGGCGCGGGGGAGGGCGCCGGGGGTTGCGACGGCTCCAGCGGCAACGAAGAACGCAACAGCGGGCTGGCGTTTATGTCGCCGAGCACGAGGCTGAAGGCGTCGTCGGGTTCGGTGTCGAAGATCACGGTGTCCTGAAGCGGATCGGGCTTTTGCTTTGGGGACATGTCAGGGTTCCATTGCGTCCAGATTATTCGCCAGGGCGAGATACTCCCCGGTAACACGATGTTGCGGCTTGTATTCGAAAATTGTCAGTCCGGCTCCCGCGGCCTCGGAGATGACCGAGGTATATGAAATCTTGTCGAGCAGCATGGCCGGGAAGTGTTGCTTGAGTTTTACCATGATCCGAAAGGTCTTTGACACGCGCTTGTCGTGAAACGTGGGGAGGATGTGGTTCACATCGCGGCCCAACAGCTTCACGGTGCGGAAAAAGCGCATCATGCCTCGGATAGCCTGCATCTCCGGAGGAACGGGCACGATGATCCGTTGGGCGTACAGCAAGACGTTGACGAGGAATGAGTCGCTGCCTGGAGCGGTATCCAGGATGATGTAGTCAAGCTTTCCGGATGCAGTGAACGATAACGCCGTTTCAAGTACTCTGGCCGGATCTACGCCGGCCTTGTCCGCTATGAGGGGGAGCTGTGACTTCACCGCAGAGAGCTTGTCCCCCGCGGGCAAGAGAAACAGCCTGGGTCGTGCCTGCTTGATGATGTCCTTGGGAGTGGCCTCGCCAAGGATCAATTCGGCCAGACCGGGTTGGAACTGTTGCAGTCCGAGATGGGAAGCGCATTGATCCTGCGTGTCCGTGTCCACCAGTAAAACATTGCGTCCCATTTTCGCCAAAGCATGGGCGGCGTGAACGGCGCTGGTTGTTTTGCCGGTTCCCCCTTTTTCCACGGCGAATGCGATTTGCTTCATCCGTTACCCTTATGGAGCAATATTCAGTTATCCCTAGCGTGCCTTTCCCTTACATCATATCCAGGGGAGTGTCATCATACAACCATGTCTTGATTTTACCGTCAGTTGCGGCTAGAAAAACAGTTACCATGGTGAAGTATCATGCTTGCAACCTATGCGGCGTTCCAATTCCAGCCACAGTATAGTTTCGGTAATATTGGGAAATGCTGAAAGTTTTGTTGATAGACCCTTCCAGGGATTTCCGCGAGACCCTGAAGCACGGCCTGGAAACGGCCGAGGATGTCACTGTTGTTGCCGCTGTGGCCGACAAGGAGTCCGCGCTGGGCGTCCTGGAGAGGCAGCGGCCCGATGTTGCCGTTTTCGATGTCGAGATGCCGGGAGCCCTGGACACCCTCAGGAGTATACAGCAGCGCAACGAGGTGAGCCCCGAGGAGGGGCATGTGGGCGTGGTGCTCATCGCCAAACGGAAGCAGCGGGACGCGGAAAGAACCATTCAGGCCCTGGAGACCGGGGCCTTCGACTTCGTGCTCATGCCCGAAAGCGACGACATGAGCATGGTACTGCAGTCCCTTTGCAGACAGCTGTTCGTGAAGATGCGGAACTACTCCTCCAAAAGGATTTTTTCCAGTATGGCTGCCAGCTCCCGTGCCGCGCAGCAGGCCTCGCCGAGCAGGAAGTTCGAGGAGGAGATCGTGCAGGGCGGGAAGATCAGAGCCATTTTGGTAGGCATATCCACCGGGGGACCAAAGGCGCTGTCCAGTATCCTGCCCAGGCTCTGCACCCTCACCGATCTACCCATTTGTGTGGTGCAACACATGCCGCCCAACTTCACCGCCTCCCTGTCCTCCAGTCTGAACGGAAAATGCGCCCACGCCGTGGGCGAGGCGGTGGACGGAGAACCCCTGAAAAAGGGCAGGATCTACATCGCTCCCGGTGGCAAACACCTCTATTTCTCGCGCAATGAGAACGGCGTGTGCCTGCGCCTGGGTGACGATCCGCCAGAAGAGGGCTGCAGGCCCTCGGTGAACGTGATGTTCAGGTCCGCGGCCAAGGTGTTGCGGGGGGACGTGGTGGCCCTCGTACTCACGGGAATGGGCTCCGACGGGGCCAAGGGGCTGCTGGAGCTGAAAAACGCGGGCGCCTACGTCATTGCCCAGGACAAGGCCACCAGCGTGGTCTGGGGCATGCCGGGGAGTGCCGTGGCCACGGGCTGTGTGGACAGGATTCTTCCCCTCGACGACATCCCGGAAGCTGTTGTCGAGGCTCTGCGAGGGAACGGCAATGGCGCCTAAGGAACTCCGCGACCTGGAATTCGACCACCTGCGCCGGTACATCCACAATCTCTGTGGCCTCTACATCCAGGATGAGAAGCGCTATCTCATCCACCAGCGGCTGGGCGAGCTGGTGGACTCCGTCGGCTGCGGAAGTTTCGACGAATTCTACAAGCTGCTGGAGGAGCGCCCCTCGCAGGAGCTGCACGACCAGATCATCGCCGCAATGACCACAAACGAGACATCGTTCTTCCGCGATGGTCACCCCTTTGATTGCTTTGCCAGGAACCTTCTGCCCAAGCTGGCCGACCGCCTGCGCATGGAGTACGCCGCCGGGAGATCGCCCGAGCCTGTCCGCATCTGGTCCACGGCCGTATCCACTGGGCAGGAGGCTTACAGCCTCGCCATCCTGGTGCGAGAGTACGTCGACGCCCACCCGGGCTTTGCCGGGTCGCTCAAGGATTTCTACATCCTGGCCACGGACATATCCTCAAGGGTGCTGCAACGCGCCGACACCGGAGTGTTCAACGAGGTCGAGGTTACACGCGGTCTGTCGCCGGCGCGTTTGAAAAGGTTCTTCAGCAAGAACGAGCGGGTGTGGGAGATCGACGAGGGGCTGCGCAAGATGGTGGACTTCCGCAAAATGAACCTGACGCGCCCCTATGGTATTTACGCGGAGTTCGATGTGATCTTCTGCCGCAACGTTTTGATATATTTTGATGACGACACCAAGAGGACCATCGCGGAGCTTCTCCACAGGCGGCTGCGGGAAGACGGAGCCCTGGTGCTGGGCAGCGCCGAGAACCTCTACAACATCACCGACAAGTTCCACTCGGAGCAGTTGAACGGCTCCATCGTCTACCGGAAGAACTGAGTTTCCGGCCGGTTCCTTTCAATGAGTTTTCCGGGGGGGAGGGGGGAAGCCTTTCCTGGGGGTAGATCTTTCACACCGGGATGATCCGATCAGGTGGAATCATTTCTCATGAAATACGAACCACAATACATCGCGGAATCAACCCTTGCGCTTTTCGGTGCGGAGCGTGTTGCGTTGGCCATGTCGGCGATAGTGACCATGCCCCGCACGGTGTCGAGATTCCACTGACTGGGAAGCGTAATTCATCGTTCGGGGTGATGTCGACATGAAAGAATGTGTCATCCCGGAGCGGGCCTTTGGTTCCGGTATCGTTTCTGGCAAATCCGCCAAGCGCTGCATTCAGACCCACGGCGACATTAGACCGCTTGGAGAGCGGATGAACAAGGCAAATATGTGTCAAAATTTATGACAGGTATTTCGCGAAGCTTTACGTTTCTTTACAAAATGTCCGGTGGTGTGGGGGGAAGGAGGCGCGAGCCCCCCTCCTACCCGATGCAAACGAGTTGATTGGTACCCGCATGTTGATAGTTTTACACGCGAATGTTCCCGCCGAAATGCGGACTACTGCTTCTCAGTCGCCCTGGTCAACTCGGATACGTTGGACTTGGTGAAGAAGCCGTCGAACCCGTCGTAGCGGTGAATGTATTCGTTGACCAGGAAGGTGTGGGGCGACATTTGCGAAAACGTCTGCTTAAGCCCCTCCTCGCGCGAGCCCACCAGCTCCAGCAGAAAGCCCATGCCGTCGTCCTTGAGGGCCTGGAACGTGGCGTCGATGTCACTGGTGTTGAAGGCCAGGTGATGCACGCGCAGGCCGAAGTTGTGAATGAACCGCTCGGTGGGGCCCGAGGTCTCCAGGGATTCGAAGGGCTTGATGCCCGAGGTGAACACCTGGGCATAGTCGTCCAGTGAGAGCCTGGCCACGTTGGTGATGGAATTCAGGGACTCCACGTATACGGCAAAGGCGAAGTCGTAGTTGGTGAGCAGCATGAACTCGATGATGGCGTCGTCGCGCTCCGGTGCGCGGACGCGAGTGGCGCTGTGGTCCAGCTCCATGATGTGACGCAGGTGCGCCAGGGCGGGTTTGGGGAATTTCCAATCCAGAGGGGCGCAGCCGTCGGTAAGATACTGGCCACGCTTGCCATGCCACTGGATGAAGCCCAGAGAGTTTCCCGTGAACCTGGAGGGCTCGGTCTGGATGAATGAATAGGTTGGAGTGCGCTGGATCTCCTGGGTCAGGAAGCGGACCCCCCGGGTCTGCTGCAGGGTCACGTAGCGCTCCAGGTCGTTGGCGCGGTAGACAAAGGTCTCCAGGCGGTTGTCCGGGAGGTCTTCGGATTTGGGCCCCGTGTTGTAGTGCACAAAGGGGTTGGGGCCGGATTTCCTGGTCTTCACGATGAAGTCGGCGCAACCCTCGCGTTGGAGGAGACAAGCGGTTTGCGCATCGTCCTCCCAGGCCTGCAGGAAGTCCAGACCCGTGTATCGCAGCAGTTCCTCCACGGCCTGGGGCAGATCCTCCTGCCGCACGTTGATGATCACGGTCTCGAGGCCGCCCACCAGGCCCTCGAGACCGGCGTCCCGACGTTCCTGGCGCGCCTGGTCCACGCGTTCCAGAAGGCGTTTATCGTCGTTCACGAACTCGGTCATTCTCTCTCTCCGGGATATTCGTGGTTTCGTCCGAGGTTCAGGCCAGTCCAAGGTCCTCGCTGGTCAGAAATTTGCGGCCGGTGTTGCGCAGGATGTGCGCGATATCCTCCCTCTGTTCGATGCGGCTGCGGTCCAGCCCGGCCAGGAATAATGCCAGACGTTTTTCCTGCCGCAGATAGGCCCTTGCGATCTCGTCCGGGGAGCGCCGCTGGCTTATACGCTGCAACCAGCCCACGCCCTCGGCGTAGACGATGCGGGAGGCCGCGTGAGCCGCAACAAGGGCGTACTGATGCCGGCGGGGTACGTTGCGCAGCATCTCCTCGCGGAACTTCTCCCGCAGCACAGCCGGGCAGTACGAGAGATAGAGTTCGGCCAGCTCAGGATCGTCGGCAACCGGGGTGTTCTGTTGGCAGAGCGCCTCGTTGAAGGCGTCGGTCACCGTGTTGATCTCCTTGGAGAGCTGGAGCGTGATCTGGGTGAGCGGAACGTTTCCGCCATGGGAGCGATGCTCCCGCAGCATGAGCCGTCCCTCGTCGCGTGCTCGTATTTCCAGGATGGAGAGCACCTCGGCCACGTAGCGCTTCTTGATGGACATGAAGCGTTTCTCGCCCAGGGCCAACCCGGCCAGGATCTCGTAGGAGGAGCAGATCACGCCGGTCTTGTTTGCGGAGGAGCCGTGGACGATGAGCACACCGTGCTCCTGGAGCTTGTCCCGTGCCTCCGGGGAGATGAATATGTTGGCCCCCTCCACCACGGCGCGGGCCGCTGGCGTGCCGTCCGCATGGATGAATGCGTGCCAGTTCTTCATGTTGATAGTCTCGGGGCGCCCCCCGGAGGGGATGAACAGATCGGCCCGGACCATGTTGTGCAGTGTGTTGCGGCGTTTCACGTTCTCCGGGGTGTCTGCGGGAAGGACAAAGGCGTCGCCCCCGGAAAGCCTGCCCGCGTCGAAGTCCGTGATGGGCAGCTCCTCCATGATCAGCCGCGTGAGCTCTCCATGGTCCAGGCCCTTCGAATCGTATGCGCAACCATGGCCGTCGGCCATGGTCAGGATGCGGGCGTTGCTCCCGTATTTCTCCATGAGCAGCTTTACCGCGTTTCCGGCCACATCGCCGCGCGGCCCCCCGGTGAAGGATACGCTGAAGGGCGTGGTGAGGGGGTCGATACCCAGGTACCGCAGGATCTCCTCGGCAAAGACGATAACGCCCAGGCTGGTGACGCCGTACTCCTTATGGTTGATGCCGGCGCCGGGCTTGGAGCTCATGAAGGCGTCGGGCCATGGGTAGCCGCGAGCCCTGGCTCTCTCCACTATCCAGGTGATGTGCTCCGGAGTGATGTGCTCGTCCGGCCCCAGGTAGATGATCTCCTCGCGCTCCAGGTAGTCTCGGACCTGGGGCAGGGTGCGGCTGTTCTCCCCCTGAAGGAGCAGGTCGAGCATGGAGTCCACCATGCCCTTCACAGCCAGGTCCATGTCGCCTTCGGGGCCGAGAAGCAGCACGGCCTTTGCGCCCCCTTCAGGGATATCCTTGTTCTTGAGTTGCTGCGCCCAGGCCAGATTGGTGACCTCGTCGAACAGACGGTTGGACTCGAGTTCGAACTGTTCCTGGGTGCGGGTGGTGACCACGCGCATTCCGCCGCGCGCCATTTCCCGGTAGCGCACGTGAAACCCCTGGGCATAGGCCCCGTGGTAGAAGTAGATGCCGTAGGGTTCCTCCTGCTCCCCAAAGCCGGGCATGCGCCGCAGAAAGGCGGGGTCGAGCCGGAAGCACAGGCCGTGGGGCGCGGGGAGGAAATAGTTGGTGCGCAGGGTGTGCTTGAAAAAGGTGAACAGGCAGAACAGTGTGGCGCGGGCTATCTCGTGCTCCACAGCCTCGATGCGGGCGGACAGCTCCTGCTCCATGGCCGCGGAGGCCTCGGGAGCGTCGGGGCGCGACGGATCGAAGCGGGTGAGAAAATAGTCCGTGACCAGCTCGCACTCCTCGCTGTGCGCCAGCAGGGCGCGGGTGATGTTGTCCGAGGAGAATCCCCAGAGGTTGCGCTTGAGCAGGAACTGGTGGGCGAACTCCGCACCCGCCTGGATCAGCATGACGCGCTTGAGTGGCCAGCCGCGCTGGTCCGCGAAGCTCTCCAGGGCGTGCTTGGCGAAAAGCCATTTGAGCAGGGAGAGTTCACGCCTGAGGCGTTGCCAGAGTTCGGATTTCTCGTCCAAAGGCCTGCCTTCGAAGCAGACGTAAAAGCTGATTATGCCAATGGGGCGCTTTTTGCCATTGGGGCACAGGCTAAAGGTGTCGGCATACCCCCTGTGCACGGTGACCCCTTCGCGGCCGAGGATCTTCACTGCCTGGAAGAGCAGTCCGCGTGACGGGGGATCCACCATGGCCAGGCTGATGCGGCTTTCCCCCTTGTCCGGCTGCGGCTCCAGGTCTATGGCCACGGCCTCGCGGCATTCCAGCATGCGGGCCAGGCGGAAGTGCCTGTCCGCGCGAACGGGTTCGAACTTGTCCACGTAGTCTTCACTGGCGCCGGAAATGAACACGGAAAAGGCCTTGTCCTGGTCCGGGGTCCAGTCCTGTGGCCAGAGTGGCGGGGTGCGGCGGTATTCACGCATGGCGGCCATGGCCTTGCGAAAGGCTGCGCCCTTCTTGTCCGGGCGGGGTTGGGGCGCCAGCAGCACGGTGTCCAGGCGTAGGCGGCCGTCCAAGGAGGTGTAGAAGCGGGCATTGACTATGTCGAAGCGGAGGTTGCGCCCCAGCATGTTCGCCAGGGCATCAGGGGAACCGGGCGACAGGTAGGTATAGCGGGTGTCGCAGTGGCTGCGCAGGGTCATGGTCTGATTTTCCGTGAGCACCTGGCCGGAGAGCAGGGCCTTGAGATGGCGCAACTGTTCCTCCATGGTGTGGGTACGGAAGTAATACTCGGGCATGTTCTCAAGGAACCAGGGGGTGAAGTCGGCTGCGCTCTTCCGAAGGTCGTTGCGGAGTTTGTTCAGGACACGAGTGGTGTAGGGGCGCTCCTCGTTGGACATGTGCCGCTCCTTGTCGATGTAGGTTCGGGCTTATTGAGGTTCTGCGCAAGCATAACCCAAAAGGAAACAAAAACCCAACACAAGAACGTGAACCTTCGAGGATGACATCGTTACCGGGACTGCGAGGTGAACACGTGGAATGCCTCCACATCCCGGCAAGACTGTATTGCCTGTGTGGCGGCCGGCCGGTCAAGGCCTTTCAGGAGGGAAAACCAGACCATGGCGGCGGGTTCGAATTGCATTGGCAACGCAAGACACACGGCAGGGATGAAATCGGTCGGAAAAGGGTTACTCCCCCATATACTGCAAGGTGACGGACTCGGGGAGAAGTTTCATGACCTTGAACGAATGCCCCTGAAGGGAGAAAAGTGTATCCGCCCCCTCTCCCTGAAAGGGGATGAACAGGTTCATGGCGCCTTGCTGCCTGGCCACTCCGATGCTGAAACTTCCACTGGCGGGGATGCCCGCATAGTAGAGGCAAAGGGGCTTGCAGTTCCATTTTTTATTCTTGAGACAGAACTCGTCTCCGAGCTTGATGGTGTGCTCGCTGCCCACGAACTCGTCGTAGCAGCCGGCAAGGGCGGAAGACGTGAAAAACCCCGCGCAAAGGAGACAGAGCAGACATACGACCGGTGGAAGAGAAGCAAACAAAGCTGTTTTCATGGCAAGATTCAGTTCCCGGAGTTGTCCAAAAGGCGTTGCAATTCGCTAACGGTGCAGTCCAGTTCCTGTTCGAATTTGATACCCCATTCGCGTCCTTCCATCCAGCGAATTTCAGAGCGTATGGGGGCTTCCGGAGCGGTTATTTCCGCAAGGGATTGCAACTGCAAGAGGATTTCCACGTACTTGCCGGGAACAAGGGGGGCATTGGCGTTCTGGAGTTGCAGACGGGCTCCTGCGGGGGTGACGTCTATGAGTCTTGCCGTTCTGCGCGATCCGTTGAGCAGAATGTCGCAGAAGTGATTGTAGCCGTAAGCCTTGAGTGAAATACGCACGTACTTGCGGCGGTCGTCTCCCATGGCCTGGATATTGTTTTGTATGGACATGAAGGAGGCTCCTTAAGAAAAAGGGAAAAGAGTCAATTTGGACAATTATAGCATGGAGTCGATGTCGCGTCCATTGATGATCGATAAAAAACGTGAAGCAATGCTAAGGTGACACTGCCAAAGGCGTGCAGTGTAAATCAATACTTAACTTATTCGCGCTTCCTTAAATTCCATAGAAAATATTATTCAGTCTATGCGTTACCGCCCTTGCATGGCGTCGATAACCGTTTCTATGGCATCCAGGATACGTCTCTTGGGGTTGTCCTTGCAAATGGATCCAACGACTTCCCCCAGCCCTTCCCATCGATCCGGAGTAAAGGTGTCGATATTGCTCTTCCCGACGTAGTATTCGTCGACCCATACCAGGATGATGCCCACCACGGCCTTGTCCCTTGCCACGAGTTCGCCGCAGGTGAGTTCGCGGATGTCCACGGTGAGGGGAAGGGGAGCCGCCGGAGAGGGAATCCGCCATGGCCGGGGCAACGAAAAGGAGCACGAGAGCGATCTTGACGTACTGAGGGATTGTTCGCATGGGATACCCCCGGTGGATGCTTTAAAAATGTTTCGGCGCAAGGTTCATGTGTTGAAAAAAGTGCCATAGTGTATCCTGAAACAAAGATGGTCGCAATGAGTTGTGGAGGAGGGCATGCTCTCATGCCATTGGCGTAAGGGATGGTGTTTTGAAATTGAAGTTGATGTTGTGCAAAATGCTGACAAGTTGCGCACCAATGATTTGGTAATGGTATATGTCCAGAGGACGCTGAAAAGAATATAGATCTGTAACTGGCTGATGATGGTAATGGATCTGGATGAATCTTTGTGAGGCGGCAACTACGAATATCAGGAAAAGAAGTCCCGAAATGGAGTGGAAATACTTGAATTGCTGCTGAACCAGTGGACAGAAAGCAGCTTATCTGGGATAATAAATATTAAAAAGAACTGTGTTGACAAGGGGATCAACCGCCAGCCGTGTTGCCTGCGGCAGCAATGACAGACACGCGGGAGAATGAAATGACGGTAACGGGATCAGTGGTCGCAAGTTTCGTGACACGTAACGATGACATGCCCGGAACAATTCGAAACATTCGTGTTGCCATCGGTGATCAGGGGCGGGAGGGGGTCACGTCCAAAACAGTTCGCCTCGAGGCCTGTGGAACTCTTTTACTGCAGGGGTTTCAAATCCTCGGGAAACGGAGGCGGGGCCGACTTGACCTGCGGAGTGCGGGAATGAACTCCTGACATCGTTTCCCCGGAGATGACAGCATTGTATTTCTCAGGGTCCTTGGGCGGTACTGCCGCGCCACTATTCGTTCCAACTTCCCGCCCCACAGGAAGTAGTCTCTTCGATGCAAAATTGACAAAAGCGTTTTCTTGACAAGGCCGTTACAAGGGGGCATCCAATCGGGGTTTTCTTTTGCCATTGGGGGAGGCCCGATCGTTGACCTTGGCCATTCACTTTACCTAGGAGGAAGCATGGCTCCGTACACCGCCGAAAACTTGGTGCAGGCACCCAAGCCGGGTACGCAAGCGGCCTGGTTGGATTGGCTGCAAATGCTGACCGGAGCGGCGTTGATTCTGTTCATGTGGTCGCACATGATCCTGGTGTCCAGCGTGTTATTGGGGGCTGGCGCCATGAATGCGCTGGCATGGTTTTTTGAAGCCACGGGCATGGCCCAGGTGGGCGGTCCGTTGATTGGACTCGGCTTTTTGCTGCACTTCGTGCTGGCATCCCGCAAGGTGCCGTTCCGGGTGGAGCACCAGCGCCTGATCTGGCGCCAGGCCAAGATGCTCAGACACAAGGATACCTGGCTGTGGTTGGTCCAGGCCGGGACCGCGATGATCGTCCTGATCATGGGCGCGGCGCACATGTGGGTGGTGCTCACCGACCTGCCCATCACCGCGGCCAAGAGCGCCGCCCGTATCCAGCATTGGCCCTGGTTGCTGTTCTACCTGGTGCTGCTGCCCATGGTGGAGCTGCACGTGAGTGTCGGTTTCTACCGGATAGGCGTGAAATGGGGCTTCATCAAGCGGGCCAACCGGGCCAAGGGCAAGAAGATAGAGAAGATCCTGCTGACCATTTTCCTGACCATCGGGTTCCTGACCTTGATTCGCTTCCTGACCTTAAGCACGGCCGTGACAACCGGATAGGGGGAGCCATGGAAACAATTTATACTGATCTGTTGTGCATTGGCGCCGGGCTGGCCGGCGAACGCTGCGCCGTGGAAGTTGCAGGCGCCGGCTTCGACGTGGTCTGCCTGAGCGTGGTACCAGCCAGACGCTCCCACTCGGTTTGCGCCCAGGGCGGATTTCAGGCGGCGCTTGGAAACTGTGCCATGGGCGAGGGTGACAACCCGGACGTCCACTTCGCCGACACGGTGAAGGGGTCGGACTGGGGCGCGGACCAGGAAGTTGTCCGCATGTTCGTTGACACCGCTCCCATCGAGATGCGGCGCCTAGCCTTTTGGGGTGTGCCCTGGAACCGCGTGGTTCCAGGTGTGCACACCTACTACAAGGGCGGCAAGCCTTTCGATAAAGAGGAAAAAGAGGAAAACCGGGGCCTGATCCATGCCCGCGCCTTTGGCGGCACCGCCAAGTGGCGCACCTGCTACGCCTCGGACGGCACCGGACACTCGGTGCTCTATACCATGGACAACCGCGCGGCCCAGCTCGGCGTGAACGTGCACGACCGTACCGAGGCCGTGGCCCTGATCCATGACGGCGCCAACTGCATGGGCGCGGTGGTTCGCTGCCTGCGCACCGGCGAACTGCGGGCCTATCTCTCCCGGGCCACCCTCATCGCCACCGGCGGTTTCGGCCGCATCTACAGAAATTCCACCAACTCGGTGATCAACGACGGCGGCGGCGCCATCGCGGCCCTGGACACCGGCGTGGTGCCCCTGGGCAACATGGAGGCCGTACAGTTTCACCCCACGGGCATCGTGCCCACGGACATCCTGGTCACCGAAGGGTGCCGGGGTGACGGCGGAACCCTGCTCGACGTGGACGAACAGCGCTTCATGCAGGTCTATGAGCCGGACAAGGCCGAACTTGCCAGCCGCGACGTGGTCTCACGCTGGATGACCCATCACATCCGCGAGGGCAAGGGCGTGAAGAGCCCCTATGGCGAGCACCTCTGGCTGGATATCCGCCACCTGGGCGAAAAGCACATCCGCACAAAGCTGCGTGAAGTGGACGACATCTGCCAGCATTTCCTGGGCATCGACCCCCTGCACAAGCTCATCCCGGTGCGCCCCACCCAGCATTACAGCATGGGCGGCGTGCGTACGGACAAAACCGGCGCGGCCTACGGCCTCAAGGGTCTGTTCTCGGCCGGCGAATCGGCCTGCTGGGACATGCACGGCTTCAACCGTCTTGGCGGCAACTCCCTCACCGAGACCGTGGTGGCCGGCGGCATCGTTGGCCAGCACATCGCCGAATTCCTGCAGGGCTGCGAGGTCTCCATTCCCACCTCGGCCATCCGCGAGACCAAGGCCAAGGTGCGGGATCAGATGGATCGCCTGCGCTCCGGTGCCGACGGCAACGAGAGCGTGTACCAGGTGCGCGAGGCCATGTGGAACGTCCTGGACTACGCCGCGGGCATCTACCGCAACGGCAAGGACCTGGAGCGCGGTGTCGAGGAGCTCAAGGAGGTGCACGAGCGTGCCCAGAAGCTGGCCATCAAGACCAAGGGCGTGGGCGCCAATCCCGAGATCGCCCTGGCCATGAAGCTGCCCGGCATGGTCAAGCTGGCGCTGTGCGTCACCTACGGCGCCCTGATGCGCACCGAGAGCCGTGGTTCCCACGCCCGCGAGGACTTCCCGGAGCGCAACGACCGCGACTGGCTCAAGCGCACCCTGGCCTACTGGAAGCCCGGCGCGGAGCTGCCGACCCTGGAGTACGAGACCGCATCCCCGAGCATTGAACTGCCTCCGGGAGACCGTGGCTACGGCGGCGGCAAGATCATCAGCGCGGACACCCCGAAAGAAAAAGTTTCGGCCCCCAAGTCGAAGAAAGCCAAGAAAAAAGAGGACTAGCCATGGGCAGGCAGCTTACCTTTGAGATATTCCGCCACAATCCCCAGGACCCGGCCTCCATGCCGCACATGGACACCTTCCGGATGGAGGAGACCGAGAGCATGACCCTGTTCATCGCCTTGAACAGGATCAGGGAGGAGCAGGACCCCTCCCTGATGTTCGACTTCTGCTGCCGCGCCGGTGTGTGCGGCTCCTGCGGCATGGTCGTCAACGGCCGCCCCGGCCTGGCGTGCCACACCAAGACCAAGGACCTGCCCGAGAAGATCACCTTGTTGCCCCTGCCGTTCTTCAAGCTGGTGGGCGACCTCTCCGTGGACACCGGCACCTGGTTCCGCGAGATGTATCAGCGGGTGGAATCCTGGATTCACACCACCAGGGAGTTCGACCCCTCTGCGCAGGAAGAGCGCATGGAGAACGATGTGGCGGAGCAGATCTACGAGCTGGACCGCTGCATCGAGTGCGGCTGCTGCGTGGCGGCCTGCGGCACGGCGCGCATGCGCGAGGACTTCCTGGGCGCCGCGGGCCTGAACCGAGTGGCCCGTTTCGTGGTGGACCCCCGTGACCAGCGCACGGACAAGGACTACTTCGACGTCATCGGCACGGACGAGGGCATCTTCGGCTGCATGGGCCTGCTGGCCTGTGAGGACGTCTGCCCCAAGAGCCTGCCTTTGCAGGACCAGTTGGGCTACCTGCGTCGCAAGATGGCCATGAGCGTACTGCCCTGGAAAAAGAAGAAATAGGGAAGGGGGGATGTCCCCCCTTTTTTATTACTCCCCGGGGAGCGTTTCAATTATCCGGGAATGGAGCGGATGCGGCACGAGTATTTTTCCCGCGGGATTCAGGACCTTGATCCTCGCGGAAAACAAGACGGATGGGCCTCCGGCCTGTCTTTCCACGCTGCGATGACAGCGGGCGGCCGATAAGGCCGTTTCTCCGGCCGTGTTACGACGACTGAGCCCATGTCAATAAATCGTAATTCGGATACGAGAGAGATGTGAAATGATAAGGAGTGGCTTTCCGGGCCTGCCCGGCGGCCACTCGATTCCGTAACCAGGCGTATTCCCCGGCAGGAGCCCGGGAAGACGCCGTTCACCGTTTGCAAGGAGAGGGCATGAAAACCATTCCCGCGCAAGAAATCGTGGACGCGGTGGCCAAGCTCTGTATCGACGGCAATCGTTATCTTCCCGATGACGTTTGCCGCAGCTTCGATGCCGCTGCAGAGCGCGAAAGCTCGCCCGTGGCCAAGGAGATCTTCAGACAGCTGAAGGAGAACGAGCAGTTGGCCAGGAACACCGGCCTGCCTCTGTGTCAGGACACCGGTCTGGCCGTGCTGTTCGTGCAGCTGGGCAGCGAGGTGCTGATCGGAGACATGACCTTGAACGAGGCCATCAACGAGGGCGTGCGCAAGGGCTATGCCGAGGGGTACCTCCGCAAGTCCGCCTGCGACCCCATGACCCGCAAGAACACGGGCGACAACACGCCCGCCGTCATTCACATCGAGACCGTTCCAGGCGATACCCTGCACATCGCCTACATGGCCAAGGGCGGCGGTAGCGAGAACATGTCCCGCGTGACCATGCTGGCCCCGGCCCAGGGATGGGAAGGCATCAAGAAGTTCGTGCTGCAGCGCGTGGCCGAGGCCGGTCCCAACCCCTGCCCCCCCATCATCCTGGGCATCGGCGTGGGCGGCACCTTTGACTACGCCCCCATCCTGGCCAAGAAGGCGCTCATGCGCAAGCTGGACGACACCCACCCCGATCCGGACGTGGCGGCCAAAGAGGCCGAACTGCTGGAGCTTGTGAACAAGCTCGGGATCGGGCCCATGGGCCTTGGCGGCGAGACCACCTGCCTGGCCGTGAAGATCTCCATGGAACCCTGCCACATCGCCAGCCTGCCGCTGGCCGTGAATGTGCAGTGCCACTCCGCGCGGCACAAGGAGGTCACGCTCTGATGGCTGAATACAGATTGCATACACCGCTTTTCGACGAGGACATCATGAAGCTGCGCAGCGGCGACGTGGTCTTTCTCTCCGGCATAATCTACACCGCCCGCGACGCGGCCCACAAGCGCCTCGTGGACACCCTGGACCGCGGCGAGGAGCTGCCCTTTGATCTCAAGGGCGCGGCCATCTACTACGTGGGCCCCTCTCCGGCCCCTCCGGGGCGCCCCATCGGCTCCGCCGGCCCCACCACCAGCTACCGCATGGACACCTATGCCCCCAGGCTGCACAGCCTCGGCCTCAAGGCGTCCATAGGCAAGGGTAAGCGCAGCGAAGAGGTCCGGCAGGCCATGCAGGATCACAAGGCCGTGTACTTCGGCGCCACCGGCGGCGCCGGCGCGCTGCTCTCCCAGTGCATCAAGGAAGCCCGGGTCATCGCCTACGAGGAACTGGGCCCCGAGGCCATTCGCGAACTCTCGGTGGAGGACCTCCCCCTGCTGGTGATCAACGACGCCTACGGCAACGAGTTGTACGCCAAGCCCAAGCTGGACATCTGATCCTTCCAGGCGCAAGAAACCTTGAACCGCGCATCGGCATCGGGTCGGTGCGCGGTTTTTTGTGCGTTCATGCCCAACCTGAAATTCGGATTGACAAAACATCCCTCACAAAGGGTATGCTGAGGCAATATCTGCCTGTTTCGTTCGTTACCAATCCTGGGACGGCCCGAGTGAGAGCGAGGACAACTATTGGCGGCTGAATTGACAATCCACGAGAAATTCCACTCGTTCGCTGCGCTGGGGCTGGGGGGACTCCTGCTGCTGGCCTCGCTGTTTCTTATCGAGGCGCGGGTTCTTGCTGAGCAGCCGACCCATGGCTCGGTGACCCTGCAGCTCAAATGGTTCAACCAGTTCCAGTTCGCGGGATTCTACGCGGCAAAGGAGAAGGGCTTCTACAGGGACGCGGGGCTGGATGTCGAAATCGTGTCCCACAGGCCGGGCATGGACAACCTTCAGGCCGTGGCCTCGGGCCAGGCCGACTTCGGCGTGTCCGGCCCGGAGCTTCTGCTCGAGCGCATGAACGGAGCGCCCCTTGTGGCCCTGGCCGTCGTCATGCAGCACTCCGCCTATGCCATCATGGCCAAGGCGGACAGCGGTATCGCCACTCCCCACGACCTCTTAGGCAAGCGGATTATGCTCACGAAAAAAGGTGGCGCGGACATCTGGGCCATGCTGCGCAACGAGGGGGTCCGGGAAGAGCAACTGATCTTTCCCAATATCTCCTGGGACCTGGCCAATCTCGTCAACGGCGATGTGGACGCCATTGTCACCTATGTCACGGACATGCCCCCTCAAATGCGGCACCTGGGCGTTCCCTTCACCCTGATCCTGCCCCGCACCTATGGCGTGGACTTCTACGGCGACACCATCTTCACCAGCAAATCCTTTCTCCGGAAAAGGCCGGGCGCGGTGGCCGCCTTTCGCGCGGCCAGCCTGCGCGGATGGGAGTACGCCATGGCCCATCCCGGGGAGATGGTTCAGCTCATCATGGACAAGTACCCCACGAACAGGACAAGGGCTCAGCTCGAGTACGAGTCGGCCACGCTACGGCATTTGATCATGCCGGACATAGTGCCTGTGGGGCACATGAACTCCGGGCGCTGGGAATACATGGCCGAGACCTTCGCGGCCCTGGCCATGGCCCCGCCGATCAGAAACCTGGACGACTTCATCTATAATCCCGGGGAAGCCAGCTCCGGCGGGGGGTGGCTGTTGGGGACCCTGGGCATTGCCGTGGCGGCCCTTGCCCTTGCCGGGTGGCTCCTGTTCTTCAACGCCAGACTAAAGAGCGCGGTTCGCAAGCGTACCCTGGAGCTGTCCACCCTGAACCTCGAGCTCACCCGTGAGATCGGGGTGCGCGAGGAAGTGGAGTTCGCACTGCGCGACAGCGAGGAGACAATCCGGGCCATGAGCAACGCCTCCCTCGATCCCATGGTGATGATCGAGGACGACGGCACGGTATCTTTCTGGAACAGCGCGGCGGAGCGCGTGTTCGGGTATACCGAGGACGAGGCCATGGGGCGGGACGTGCATGCTCTCATAGCCCCTGACGAGTTCCGGGAGCGGATATCCATCGGTATGCAGAGTTTTTCCGTGACCGGCCAGGGCAGGGTGGTGGGCAAGACCCTGGAGTTGATCGGCAGACGCAAGGATGGCGGCGCCATCCCCGTGGAGATCGCGGTGGCGGCCTTCCGTCACGGCGGCAGTTGGCGCGCGGTGGGCGTGATCCGGGACATCACGGCCCGCAAGCGTACCGAGGAAAAGCTGCGGGAGATGGCCATTACGGACAGCCTCACAGGAGTCTCCAACCGCAGGCACTTCATGTACCAGGCAACCCAGGAAGTGGAGCGCTCCCGCCGCTATGACAGGATGTTCTCCCTGATCATGCTGGACATCGACCATTTCAAGTCCATCAACGACACCCACGGACACGACACCGGGGACAAGGTCCTGGTCACCTTTGTGGAGCTCGTGCGCATGGAACTGCGGCAGAACGACCTGCTGGCGCGTTTTGGCGGCGAGGAGTTCGTGGCCCTGCTCCCGGAGACCGATCTCGAAGGAGGGGTGCACGTGGCGGAGCGCATCCGCAAGCGCGTGGAAGGGGTACGCCTCGGGGATGGGGAAAAGTCACTGAGCATGACGGTGAGCGCCGGGGTGGCGGTATATTCAGAGGAGTACGCGGAACTGGAGCCGCTGATCAAGAAGGCGGACCAGGCCCTGTACAGGGCAAAGGAAGGCGGCAGGAACCGCGTGGAGGCGGCGGAGTAGTGTCCCGTCCGTTTGGTTCGAATTAGGGCCTACAAGGACGTGGGGCAGGCGTCCCCCAGATAGGTGTTCACTTCCACTACATACTCCCGGATCTGCTCCTGCAGACTGTCCGGTACGTCCTGAAACTGCATCCCCAGAAATGCCTTGCCCTTGTCCACGGTCACCGTGCGTATGGCGCCCTTAAGCTTTTCCGGTCCATTGTGCCGCCCCAGAATCTGAAACTCGCATTCCATCTCCGTGTCCGGTACAATGCCCAGTTGCTCAACCGCCTCATGGGGCAGGCCGATGCGGCACCCCCCGTTGGAGAGATTCAGGATGTGCCCGCCCAGGCGCTCCTCGCCGATCACCAGGGACGCGGGGAGAAAGCAGTCCACCCGGTTCTCCTTGCGCAGGCTGAAGACCTCCACGAAATCCGGATAGTCAAGGAACAGCAACGGCTGCGGCTTGTAGCTCAGTCCCTGGATGGCGCACTCGAAGCCGCAGACCTCGCCGGTGCAGCTGAGGTACCGGACAATGACGAGCTTGCCGCTGTAGAGGTGGTCGCGGAGCTCCAGCTTGGAGGGCAGGCGCAGAATGACGCAACGCCCCGCTTCCCAGCCCACGAAGCCGGTCTTGAAGCGCTCCCCCACGCCCTGGGGCTCCACCAGCGCGATGTCGCCCACGTTTACGGACATGCTGGTCTGCGCCCTGCGCTCGATTTTTCGCGCATCAACCCTGGTGGCCACGCCACACCTCCCGGAAATCGCCCTCAGGACAGCATAATGTACACAATACTCGTAGTTTTAACGGTGATAGCGGTAATTATGGCCCGTGAAAACGGTTCTGTCAATCATGCCGGGGAGTTTTACACGCAAGAACGTATCACTCGGCCCCTGTGTGCAGGATGGTTCCGAGGATACCGGTGGGCACCGTACCGGTGTTATGGCAGTACAGGGCATAGAGCCCCAGGGCCAGCATGGTCGCCCCTGCCAGCAGGTAGAGGCTGATCATCACGTTGAAGCGTTTGGGAGCGTTCTCCCTCGTGACCATGGCGCGGGGGCGGAAGCTGAAGAGCCGGTTGCCAAAGCCGATGCTCCCCCTGAGTTTGGAAAAGATCCCGTGGATGAGCAGCAGGCCGCCGCATCCGGCGTAGACCACGACGTTTTGAAGCATGGGTTCCATGACAAACCTCTGGTTTCGCTGTGCTGAATTCGCCTCGGCCAGGCCAGGGAAGGCGGTCGGGGCGGGGGCAGTATGCGCAAACCAGGGGCCGAACACAAGTGGCGGATCGGGGCGTACAGGGAGGAAGTGGCCGATGAGCCGGGCCTGGGCAGGATCAGTGAGGAATTCCGGGAATGGTTACTGTGGGGTGATGCGGCGGACAAGAATTGGTTTCCCGCGTCATGGGGTTGGGTACGCTTGAAAATTCGTGAGGAAATTAAAGGAGATTGGCGATCATTGTGCAAGGTTGAAAAAAACTGTTGCAAGGGGCCTGCAAGTGGGATAGACACGCCGAACGCCACACGGATGCGGCAACGGATTCCAAAGGGCGTAGAGGTGAAAATGGAATAGGGTAAAAAAACAGTTGACATGCTCCCGGTGTTTTTAGTAAACACTCTTCTTCCGGGGGCGGGTAGCTCAGCTGGGAGAGCATCGGCCTTACAAGCCGAGGGTCACAGGTTCGAGCCCTGTTCCGCCCACCACCTTCAGGCAAATGCCTGTAAATTTGATTCAGGCCAGGATTCATGCCTGGATACCATATGCGGAGCCGTAGTTAAGCTGGTTATAACGCCGGCCTGTCACGCCGGAGGCCGAGGGTTCGAGTCCCTTCGGCTCCGCCACAAAAGAAAGGGGTCGCATCGCAAGATGTGACCCCAATTTCTTAATTACATCACGCTAGTAAGCCACGCACAGGGCTTTACTATACCTAAGGGCTGGGAGAGTACTCCTGGCCCTTTTTTCGTTGGGCACAAAACGCGGACACAAAGAACATATGGAGTTGGTACTTCAGGTAGTTATGACCGGAAATTTGGTGTTGCAGTATGAAATCATTGAAGCTATTGTTTAAAAAATACTATTGGAGACTACTGAATGCATTTCTTGTTAGGTATAATTCCTGGAGTTGTAGCTTGCTAGCTTTTATACAGCGAAAGTACATATGTATTCTACTTTGCTGTTCTCGCATCCATTTTGTACATCATATCTTCAATGACTGTCATTATAGACGCTATTCGTATTGTTAGCGAAAGAACAAATATGGAAAAATTACTCAAGAGCTTCAACGGTGTTGATCTAGCATCATCAGTCAGTATAAGTGCACTGATTGCCAATTGTACAATGCCGACGTAGACAACGAACAACGGGTCAGATCGACATCTGAAAAACTTGTTTCGCCCCCTAGCTTGCCAAAGGCCGACGAAATAATGAGGAGCAGAAGCACGGATTCCCATCTGTGCCAGGCACCATGAGCAAGAGGCTAGATAAATAGTAGCATCTGACTTCTCGCATAACAAAGTCGTTGACCCCAGAGCAGGCCATATCTGGGGACTACTTGTATGGGCCTGTACAAATTTAGTATAATTGGTTAATTAGTATGACCATTCAGGTTAAAATAGACCGAAGGAATTGTGACGTAATGCACCCTAACGACACATGAAAATAAATTTACTATGACTGCCTTGCTAATTTCTCCTATTGCTCTCTCATGAGAATATCTTCCCTATGACAACTTATCAGATAACTACAAACGCAGATTGGGGAGACTATGTAAAACCTAAATTCTTGCGTTATACACCAATACACCGCTGGCTCGTCTTCCCGCATAGCTTCACGCCCGAATTAGTTGATGACCTCATTAATAAATGGGGATTAAATAGTTCTGACAAAATCCTAGACCCATTTGTTGGAGCTGGAACGACCCTGATTGCTGCACAAAAAGCGGGAATCCCCTCTCAAGGCTATGATCTTTCGCCGTTCGCCGTATTGGCCTCAAACGTAAAAACAGCAAACTATATAGCAAATGACTTGTGTAAGGATTGGGATACGATCAAAAGGCGCTTAAGCACTCCTTTTAAAGGCCCCCTAAAAAAAGAATACCCTGATTTAATCCGCAAAGCTTTTGCACCCAACATTCTACTTGCCCTTGAAGAGACACGGTCTCAAATCATCCAACGAACCTCAAATAATCAGTCTAGGGCATTCTTTTTACTAGCCCTACTTGCTATCATTCCTGAAATAAGCAGGGCGGAGGCAACTGGCGGTTGGCTGAAATGGGTGGAAAAAGAACCATCCATAGATGACCTTAAAACTGCGTTCACTGACCAAGTTATGCTTATGCTTAATGACGTTCAAACTCTAAATGACAAGGAACTGGCTAAGGCGAGCTCTCAGATTACGGACGCGAGGTACCTGCCTGAAACTGACCCAACTTACTCTGCTATTATAACATCTCCACCGTATCCTAATAGGCATGACTACACACGTGTGTTCGGGGTGGAATTGATGTTTGAGTTTTTAGACTGGGGCCAAACCCGATCATTAAGATATCAAAGCATCCATTCTCATCCAGAGGCAAAGCCTATGCGCCCAGAGGTACAGGGCTATGTTCCTCCAATGGGATTACAAAAAAGTCTTGAAAAAATCGAAAAGTCGGCTCCAAAACGTATCGTCAAAATGCTAAAAGGCTATTTTCTAGATTTATTTTGCTGCTTTAAAGAAATGAACAGAGTAGCACTAAACGACGCAAAGATTGCGGTCGTACTTGGAAATGCTCAGTATTATGGTGAGCCTTTTCATGTAGACGAATATGCTGCCGAAATAGGCGAACAAGTAGGATTGGTGTGCCAAAAAATCGTAACTGCCCGAATTAGAGGAAACAGTGCTCAGCAAATGAAAAAATACGGTCGCAATCCATCTCGTGAAAGTGTGGTTATTTTTAACAATAAAAGCTGAAAAAAAAATTTTAAAGAGAAACTATCTTCTTAGAAATCATAATTGCCATATCAATAGCTCGTTTATCATAACTTAGCTTAGCGACCTCAGCTAGTTGCACTGTTATGTCAAATACAACAGAATCATTTTTTAAAGCGTGCTCATCTGCCGATGAAACGAACGCCCAAAAATTTTTCGCAAACTCAAACAACTCATCTGGCGTATTGTTTGACTTTGAAATCTCAAGAGCATCCTTAAGGTTATCATTATTTGCGTACGTATTGAGCAGATCATCTGAATTCCCTTGCAAGTACTGTCTCAGCTGAGACCATTTTGCATGAGTGTCAGGCGCAGATACGTTCACATTATGGGCCATAAACTTCCCCACAAAACCAGTACGAGTTTTAAGTTGTGCCATCTTTATCCTCCTGCGGGCGTTTAGCCTGCATCTTCGCAATAATCTCTTCTAATGATTGAATGTCATCCTTCAAACTTGGCGCGTCCTTCATTTCTTCCGCGATTTGAGAAAGCAACTGTACCCCAATAACCTTTGCGAGGTCCATACCGATTTCCACCTTATGTGCCCCAGGCTGAAGGCTGCTCTCTTTGTATCGTTTATAGGACTCTCCAAGAGCATTGCCCTTTTCTCCATTAACATCAATAGCTTGTAATACGCATTTCCTTGCAAACTCCCAAACATTACTATCATCAACGTTATTCATGATCTCGCTGACTAAAGGCCTAAGTTTAGTATTTCGTATTATACCATACTGATGGTAAAGAACCGCATGAATCTTTTGGAAAAGGATCTGCAAAACTATTGATACTTTTTTATCAGCCTCACTCTGATCCGGACGATAGGAAGTTATGAGTGCAAAACCTACGCCTCCAATTAGGACTGCTAATAGATATGGGTGATCGCTAATTGAAAGTGACAAAATGTGTATTTCAAAAGTTTCTAAAACCTTGAAGGCTATGACAGCCAATGTGCCGTTGTAAACAGCGTACATATGGCAGGGCCACGACCTAAGAACTACCATCGGCTTGTCGGTAAAATCATTTATAAATAAGACTAAGCCGACAAGGCCTCCAATAAAAAAGGCAAGGCAGGGAGCAAGGAATGCTTGTACCATAGGGGCGTATACAAATGCCTGAGTGTCGGCCAAGACAGATGTAAACCAAGTGTTCATCATACCCTCAAATTAGTTTGCTGCTTTCATTATACTAATCATTCTACTTTTGTGTTAATCGTTCAACTTCATAATCATTGCCTACTAAAGATGTAGAAAAAATTAATCGCCCTTTATACTTAGCATTTAACTTTTTATTGTAGGAAGTATCAGGCTCATTGCAGCGGAAAAAGCGTAGTTGGCCAATTCGGTAACCAGGGAAAAGTCGAATAGGATTTGGACCTGCATTATATATCTCAAAAGTTATCGCTCCATGGAATCCAGGATCTATTAAATTTGCAGTCATATGGACCTGCACTCCCAATCTGGCAAAACTACTTCGTCCTTCTATTTGTGCTGCAACACTGTTTGGGAACCCAAAATACTCCATCGTATGGGCCAACACGAACTGACCAGGCGCTAAAACAATTCCTGTCTTAAAATCAAGGTCTACAATAGACGAATTAGTCAAAACATTTTGAACAGATTCTGGATTCGTAAAATCAATCACACCACTTTGGTTTGGTTGGTAAGTTTGAAAAGTCGGTCCAAGTCGAATATCAAGAGAAGCTGAACCAAGTTGGGTCTTCAAATCAATCAACGGAATTACTTTTAGCTCATCATCTTCGAGTAGTTTCTTAATTTCCCTATCCACAAGAACAGCAGGGATATATATAGAATTTTCTTCACATTTTTCTGTGTTACTTCGTACTGGCTCCTGGCTTTCTATATCGGTATTCTTGGGCTTAAGCAAAGAAACCCATTCGCTTATTTGAAGAGATCGAAGAACAGCTTGATTAAACCTTTCAAAATATGGAGCTATATTTTCTTCAAACACTTTCCATTGCTCTTTATCCTGACTATTATGCAGTACACCAATGTGGCTAAAAAACTCATTCATCACTTCATCGCACAACGCCGTATCATGAGAAACCCAGGCAGCCAGCATTATGTCATATATAGATGTTTCTACCTCTTTAGATATATTTTCTTCTAATGAAATAGACGGAATAGGGTATCCCCCATTCAACCTGTCCACAAGCCGTTTTAAAATCTTATTGTCAAATAACTGAGCAGCCGCTTTTAGCTTTTTCACATGCTGTTTTACATTCTCCGTGCCTTTGTCATCCATCTTGAAATGATCATTAAAGAAGGATGCAAACCACATTGCTATTTCGTATGCATCATCAAGCACCTTCTCGTTTTCATGCTTAAGCAAGTCTGACAAGGAAAAGTTCAATGGAGATACATCGTATTCAAGTGGGTAATCAAACTGCCATTGGTGATTTTCAAATATATGTTCGAGAACTAATAGACGCAAATAAAATGAAGGGTGCGTAGATGTTCCGATGTCCCGATGCCAATTTCTTTGAAGAACGAACGCGTTACGTTGAGCAAAGAGTATCGCTGGACCTGTAGCAAAATAGGCATATATATCGCACCAACATTCAGTTAACCAAGAACCTAAAACATCTTTTTTATCAGTGTTCTCTTTCGCTACTTCATTAATTCTTGAGAGTTGTCTAATAAAAGCCTTATGATATTCGTTTCGATATGGATCTTTAAAAAAAGCATCTACAATATTTTTGTGTTCTAACAATGCCCACTTCATCACCTGATGCCCAACTTCATGGGCTAACACTGGCCAAGACAGAGGGTTTTGAGTTTCTTCTCGTGGTATGCTAATATGATATGACTCGTCATTTTCCTGGGTTAGCCCTGCGTACGCATCTGAATACACATTTCGCAAAGTTGGAATTAAGACCATGTTTTCGTATTTTTTTAACGGGTGATTCTCATAGGTAACCGTTCCGCAGTCAACACCCGAATACAGCACAAACTTTGTTTCATTCGATATTTCGCTAACTTCGTTAGAATTCTCATTTTCAGCACTCCCCTGCTTCGATTCGCCACTCTGATCTGCAATTCCCTCTCTATTGAAAATTCTCAAAAATCTATATAGCTCTATAAGGATGTCTGGTTTAGGTAAAATAACCAACTCATCTGACAACAGAATTACTGATTCGTACAAGCTTAGCAGTTCAGTATAGAGCTTTTTTTTCTCAGAATCATCAACACACGACTCGTATGAAGACAGCGAATAAATGAGCGCGCTAAAGATCTCCCGCAAACTCCTAATAAAATGTTTATTTTTATTTTTATGGCGGGAGTTTATATTTTTATGCCATGTGGAGGCTGTAGACTGAAGCTGGTCAAAAAGGACCGAAATGCGTTCAAGTATTACAAATACCAGATTATAAAGAAAAGGATCATTCTTTAACAAATGAATTCGGTTAAAAGTCATAGTCGCCACCTTCAATAATTAAAGTTATTTTATATTGAATATAAAATATATTTTTTAACTCATCGATGGTTTTGACAGAATCTATACCCAGTGCTGTTTTTTTGGTGAGGTAATTTACTAAATGATTTGGTGTAACAGTCCGATACCCATGAATAATCTTCAGTTCTAGCTCTCCTGATTCATGTTTGACCATCCCGTTTACAACCGCTTCGAGAATGGATGCCAATGGGTACGAGAACATGCACCAACGAAGGTCAAGGGTCACCTGTTGAGGCAATTCATAACTATTAATTTCCGAGAGCAACTTATCAAGGTGTGGTCGACTAGTCGGACGACGATAGCCCATTTCTCTGAAACTTATTATCATCACAACTGTTCCTCACATTCCAAAAAGTAATAAAATGGGGTTTTTCCAACAACTCTAAAACTTGATCGCCACACATCGTTGTACGAGGGAGGGTCTTGGTCGATTGGACTAAGAGAACTTAAGACAAGACGACTATACTGATCAAATACAGATATGTTAGTACCTATAGCAAGGCAATTGTTAACTATACTCGACATGCCGCAGCCGTAATTCTCCTCAGAATCGCTACCTGAAACCTCATCTGTCAAAGCGAGCTTATAACCATCTGCAAAGTTGCCTTTATTTTTTTTTGATGGATATGGAGCAAAAAATTTTTCAGAAATATGCTGATATATACCTGGTCCTAGGTCTCCAACAAGAAGATTGATCTTTGTTTTAGTCTCTGTTTCGATAACATCCAACCCTAAAAGTCCATCAGCATTCGCATGATCTGCAATATTTTTAACAATTTCTTCTAGGACATGGGTTAGCTGATTACCCTTGTCTTGGTTACGCACAAAAACAGAATCAAAAACGGGATCAACATGATCAAAGAGCTTTTGAAGAATATCCCTTCTTCTTTCAGTGTATTGACTAAAATCAAGATGACATAGGGGCATAGAGTTAACCCTTCTTAAAAATGACGCATGAACTACTGGCTCTAAACGATTTTGGCAGTACTCATCGGCAAGCTCTTTTGAAAGACGAGTTTTTATAGCTTCAAAAAAACCTAGCTGTGAACACAACTTCATCATTTTGGGATCATCGTGCTCAACAACCCGTGTAACGAACGGTTCTTTATTGTCAGCATCTAGCTGCTTTTTCATATTTTTAATAATCGATCCTTGAAATAAACTGAGCTGTCCCCCAGTTGTTTCCTTCTCTTCCAACCTTTCGGGAAAACGAAGGTTAAACAGGTAGTGTAAGTTCAATGCTGAAGCTGCAAGGCCGCAAGACTCAAAACCTTCGCACTGACTTAAATCCAAAATACAGGTATTTTTGATATCAGCCCAAGAATTCGCAAGAGGAGAACAACCCATCTGTTCAGGCCACAAAGTCAACCGTGTGTCACGTGTCATTTTGGAGTCCCTCCTCTTCAGTGGACACGTTTTCTATGGTTCAACTCTATCAATATTAGAAATTTGTCTGTCTGTATTTTTTGTAGTTAGAGGGAAAAGAAATTACCTTTTCAGGCAGTTAAAAAAAGTTCAATTATTCCACAGGAAATCTCCTGGATCGTACCTGATCAGCCAAGTTCATACCTTACCTTGATCGTCAGAATCATCATTTCAAAATATTGCGGTATATTCATAAATATCTCTGCTTATGAGTCTGGTTGCAGGATATACTTTTAACTATTGAATGTGAAGATTTGAACCAGAAAAAAGGCCAGAACTCATGTCCTGACCCTTCATAGTGGTTTTATGGCTCCTGCCCTGCTACTTCAGCTTCAAGGTCGTCTCCAGGGCATCACGGCTTCCTTCTCTCCCAGGATATTCAAACCATCAGGCAACGGGCTTTCCCGTCTTATACAAATCGGTTGCGATGAGGCGAGGTATCACATGACAGCTGGAGCGTTTCACACTGGGCATACAACGGAAAACCGCCCGTAGGGGCCGAGGAGGGACCCACCACGGGCGGTTTTGATGAGGCTCCGGCCACAAGGCCGGTTACGACAGGTGCTATGTATCAGCGGATTATTCAAAAATCCGCTTAATTACTTTTCTCCGCCAACTTCCTGGATTCGCCCCACAAGCATTTGCATGCCGGCCAGGGACAGCTCCCCGCCGTCGTGCAGCTCATAGTCATAGCCAAAGATGTCCAGGGCCCGGGCATAGTTCTCGCCTAGGGAACCGGCAGCCACCACATGGATTTTGGCGCTGGTGTCGTACTGCTGCTTCATGTTCTCGATCTCGTCGCCGATGAGCGCGCCGGAGACCATGGACTCCACATGTTTGAGGGGCAGTTTCTTGAACAGCAAGGCCCCCCTGATGCTGAAGATGTGCGACATCAGGCAGCCGGGTGTCCGGGCGAGGCGCACGCCGCGCTCGAACGCCTGGTCCGAGGACTCCTGGGGCTGGTCCAGGCTCATGGCGATGATGGTCTTGCCGCAGATGGCCTCGAAGAAATCACCGGTCATCACCGTGGTGAAGGAGCCGATGACATTGTCGCTGTCCACCATCAGCCACTTGCTGTGCGTGCCTGGGAGGCAGAACAGGTGGTTGCCCCTGGGCAGCTTGGAGAGCAGCCCGAAGACCTGCACCTCCTCGCCACGGATGACGTCGTAGGTGTCCCGCTCCGCGCAGTAGTAGGAGAAGCCGCCTACGATGTACACATCCTCCATGGAGCGCATCTTGTAGATGGAGTCGCCGATGGTGTCCGGGGAGGCGGGCAGGGGAATGTACGGCGCCTCCTCCCAGCCGTTGGCGCTGCCGACCATGCCGGCCATGAGGGTGAACCTGGACTTGTCGCGCCAGCCGTCGGTGACCTCGTTGTATGTGGACGGGTATTCACCCTTGGCCACGAACTTGATGCCCTTGTGACTGTGCCTCGAGTCCACGACCACCCCCTCGCTGTCCAGCAGAAAGGCCCGGACATTGGAGGACCCCCAATCGATGAATATTGTATGATCTTTTTTCATGGGCTTACACAAGCTTGTAGGGCAACGGTTCCCGCAACACGGCGTTCCTGGCCTGCTCACCGGCCATGATGTGCAGGTTGTGCTCGGCCTGGGCGGTCTTCCAGGACACATGCGGGGAGAGCAGCACGTTTTCCCGGTTGAAGAGGGGCGAATCCTTTGTCAGCGGCTCGAACTCGTACACATCCAGGACCGCGCTGCCGATGGTGCCGTTGTCCAGGGCCTCGATGAGGGCCTCGGTGTCTATGACCGGACCTCTGGACGTGTTGACCAGGCAGACGCCCTTTTTCATGGCCGCGAACCGCTCCCTGGAGAGCAGGTGGTGGGTGCTTTTGGTCAGGGGGCAGTGCAGGGTGATGACGTCGGACTCCCTGATCAGGGTGTCCAGGTCGCACTTCGACTCCTCCGGGATGCACGTGCTCACCGGGTCGGAGATCAGGAACCTGAAGTCAAAGCCCGAGAGCTTCTTGTGGACCTTCTGGCCGATGCCGCCGAAGCCGATGATGCCCAGGGTCAGGCTGCCGGTCTCATGGGCGTAGGGCACCTCGCTCTGCTGCCAGCCAAGTCGGCTGAAGCGGCAGTCGAGCAGCTTGAGCCGCATGACATTGGCCATGATGGCGGCGGAAGCGAACTCGGACACCGCGTTGAGGCCGTATGTGGGCAGGTTGCTCACCGTGATGCCGAGCTCCCTTGCCGCGTCCAGGTCGATGTTGTCCACGCCGATGCCGTATCGGATGAGGACTGTTCCCGGCTGCAGCTGCGACAGGCGCGCCTTGTCGAATTGCACGTACTGCACCAGGATGACGGTGTATTGCGGCAGCATCTCGTCGAGCTGCTCGTCGGCGCATTCCACAAGGTCGATGCCGGCCTTTGCAAGGATGCCCCGCTCTATGTCCAGATTTTCATAGCCGTTGCTGGTGGCCAGAACGGTCTGTCTACCATTCCGCGATTGAGCCATCTTCATGTCTCCATGTGGGATTTTTCCAATTGGTGCGGGTGTCCTTGGCCTTGAGAACCGCCTCCTCGTCTATGGTGACGCCGAGGCCGCTGGCGGTGGGCATGGTGACCCAACCGTTCTCAAAGGCGAAGACTTCCTTGTTCCGCACGTAATCCAGCACGTCGTTGCTCTGGTTGTAGTGAATGCCCATGCTCTGCTCCTGGATGAAGGCGTTGTAGCTCACGGCGTCCACCTGCAGGCAAGAGGCCAGGGCCAGGGGCCCGAGGGGGCAGTGCGGGGCCAGGGCCACGTCGTGGGCCTCGGCCATGGCCGCGATCTTTTTCACCTCAGTGATGCCCCCGGCATGGGAGAGGTCCGGCTGGATGATGTCCACACCGCCTATGGAGAACAGGCGCTTGAAGTCATAGCGGTTGAAAAGGCGCTCCCCTGTGGCGATGGGGGTGTGGGTGCAGGCGGCGATCTCCGGGAAATACTCCATGTGCTCGCACAGCACCGGCTCCTCGATGAACAGAAGGTTGAACTCCTCCAGGGCGCGCACCAGGGTCTTCACCATGGGCTTGTGCACCCTGCCGTGGAAGTCCACGGCAATGCCGAAATCCTTGCCGCAGGCGGTGCGGATGGCCGCCACCCGCTCGGCCACGGCGTCGATCTTGGCATGGGAGTCCACCATCTGCAGCTCCTCGGTGCCGTTCATCTTCACGGCCTGAAAGCCCGTGCCCTTGGCCGCCAATGCCCCGGCCGCCACATCATCGGGGCGGTCGCCGCCGATCCAGGTGTAGACCTTGATCCTATCGCGGCATTTGCCCCCAAGCAGTTCATACACGGGGGCGTCGAAGTACTTGCCCTTGATATCCCAGAGAGCCTGGTCCACGCCCGCGATGGCGCTCATCAGCACTGGGCCGCCCCTGTAGAAGGAGCCACGGAACATGTCGTTCCAAAGCCCTTCGATATTCGCCGGGTCGCGGCCGATGAGGTGATCGGCCAGCTCTTCCACGGCGGTCTCCACGGTGCGTGCCCTTCCTTCCACAACAGGCTCGCCCCATCCGGTATACCCGTCATCCGTGGTCACCTTCACGAACAACCAGCGGGGGGGGAGCAGGAACGTCTCTATTTTATCTATGCGCATGGCTACCTACTTTGTTTCCGAGAACACCAGTTGCACTTTGATGCTGTCCGCCCCGCCGGCGCTCTGCATGGCCTTATCGCAGTCCTCGGCCGTGAACGCGGCCGTGAGCAGCGGTTCGGGTTGGATATACCCGCGCCGCAGCATGTCAGCCGAGGTGGCGAATTCATCAAAGCAACGGAAAACACCCTTCCATTTGATCCCCTTGGTCAGGAAGGGGCCGAAGTCCCGGGGCTCCTTGCCCGGAGAGAAGACCCCCACCTGGACGCAGGTGGATTCGGGCAGACACATGTTCATGCCGTCCACCAGGGCGCGCGCATTGCCCGAGGCCTCGATCATGTGGTCGAAATGCCCCTTGTTCTCTTTCCACTGCGCCACCTGTTCCGGGTGCTCCAGCATGTTGAGGGCGACATCCGCGCCCATTGCCAGGGCCACGTCAAGGGTCTGGCTCCGGACATCCAGCACCGTGACCGTGCCCGCGCCGAAGCGCTTTGCCACAGCAGCGCAGAGGATGCCGATGGGTCCCGCCCCCATTATGAGGATGTTCCTGCCCACGATGTGGTCGATGCGCTTCACGCCGTTGATGGCCACGGACAGGGGCTCTGCAAAGGCCGCGGCCCTGGACGAGCAGCCGTTGATGGCGAATGCCTGGGACTCGTGAACAACGACGTATTCGGCGAACAGGCCGTCCGTATGGGGATTGGTGGACGCAGAGCCCGAGTGGGTGAGATGTGTGCAGTAGGTGTGCAGCCCCTTGCGGCACAGCTCGCAGTCGTAGCAGGCATGGGAGGGGAGCACCACGGCCTGGTCGCCCTTGGCGACCTTTGTGACCGCATTGCCTGTTTCCGTCACCACGCCCACAGCCTCGTGCCCCAGGATGAACGGGTGTTGCACAATACAGGTGGGGCCGTTGCTGCCCTCGTTGTAGTAATGCATGTCCGAACCGCAAATTCCGGCTCGCAGTATTTTCAGTTTCACCTGGTCAGGCCGCGTGATGCCGGGCTCCTGAACCTCGGTGAAAAGTATGTCCTGTTTTTTCTGTAGGACGCATGCCTTCATGTCTGTCTCCAACCAATGAGTGGGAGTTACGTATTGATCATCAGGCCGCCATCGATGATGATGGTCTGGCCCGTGATGTAATTGGCCGCGGGAGAGGCGAGGAACACGGCGCAGGCGCCGATGTCCTTGGGCTCGCCCCAACGTTTCGCCGGGATTCGCTGCATCAGGTAGTCGTTGAGCGCCTTGTCCTGGAGAAGCTTGGTGTTCAGCTTGGTGGCGATGTAGCCCGGCGCGATGGCGTTGGCCTGGATATTGTAGACGCTCCACTCGTTGGCCATGGCCTTTGTGAGCTGGCGAACGCCTCCCTTGGCCGCGCAGTATGGGCCGATTGTGGGGCGTGACAGCTCGGCCATGAGGGAGCTGATGTTGATGATCTTGCCGTTGCCGCTCTGTTTGAGGAAAGGTAGCATGGCCCTGGAGACCTTGAGGACTCCGGTGAGGTTGGTCTGGATGACCTGGTCCCACATCTCGTCTTCCATTTCCTCCAGAGGGGCGCGCAGGTTGACGCCCGCGTTGTTGACCAGGATGTCCAGCCCCATTCCCATTTCCTCGATGGCCTTGCGGGCCCTCTCGATGGAGGGGGAGTGCATGACGTCAAAGACAACATACTCCGCGCGTCCGGATCCCATGCCCCCTAGTTCCTGCACAGCTTCCACAAGGGTGGCCTCGGTTCTTCCGGAAATGATCACATTGGCGCCCTGGGAGGCCAGGGCCTCGGCAATGGCTCTGCCTATGCCCTGACCACCGCCGGTGATGAGGGCTGTCTTGTTGGCTACGGAAAACATTTCTCTTCTTCCTTGTTACATCGGCTGTTTCGCCGGGATAAGAAAGCCGTCTGAGTCAAAGGCCATTTCATGTTCGGCCTCGTGCAATTGCACATTGCCGCCTGCCACGGCCTCCTCCCAGAGGGATTCCGAAATCTCGATGTATTCGATGTCGCTGGTGTCCTTGATCAGGACGATCCTGGGGTTGGTGGCTGTCCTTGTGGTGGAGGCGTAGATGGCGGTCCGAATGGCCAGTTCGTCATGAGGGAGCAGGACCGGTATCTTGGCCACGCTGCTCACCCTGGAGGTCAGGGCGTTGGTGTACGTGGGCACGGGGTCCACCTGCTCGAAGACCCTGAGCGTGGAGTAGTCGGCCATGCCCAGGCCGATGGAGCTCCCGTGGGTCTCCTCGGTGAGCCCGAGCACCACGCGGCTCGCGGCCTGCAGGCCGTTACCGGCGTAGGGGGTGGGGTAGGTGCCGGTTATGTTGGGGTCCATGCCGTCACCGCTGATATTCTTGCCGATCTCACGGACCACGAGGACATCGAGGTTGTCGAAGTAGATACGCCCCATGTAGTCGAAGGCCTTTTTCAGCAGCTTGGGCTCCTCCTCCACCAGACGCTCGGCCGGTACAACATCCACGGAGCAGGTTTCATGGAAGGCGTTCTCGATGAGCGCCACGCCGAAAAGCACGGGGGTCTTGTCGAGAATCATGGCCCCTGCGAGGGGAATGAGCTCCCGGAAGACGCCGAAGCCGTATTTGTGGCTTTCCAGGGCGCCGTTGTGCTTTCCCAGTCCGATGACGAATATCTTCATGAAGCCGCTTTCATACTCGCCCCTGAAGGCGGTATGCGGCTTGATCCTGGCAATGGGCACCACGCCGTCGGCCTCGAGGGCGTCCTTGGCCACATGAACGTCCACGTCGCCGAGCACGGTTCCCACAACCCGGGTTTCCAGCGAACTGACAATGGGAGCGCCCACAGACGCCTCGGTGACGCCGAGGGTCGCCAGCATGTCAATCTGGCCTTCGGCGGTGGCGCCCCCATGACTCCCCATGGTGGGGATGATGAACGGCTCACCGCCACGGGAGCGGATGGCGCTCACGGTGTGCTGAACAACGGACACAATGTTGGCGATACCCCGGCTCCCCACACAGATGGCGATACGCATCCCGGGTTGGACCTTGTCCAGGCAGCCGGGGGCGGAAAAGCCGGTGTCCAGGGCGGCCGTGACGCTTTCGACGGTATCCCTGGGGAACAGCTGTCTGGCCCACTTCATGCGCGGGATACGCGCATCTCCGATGAGCTTCTCGAAATGCGCCGCCGCGCCCTGTATTTTATCAGAAAACAACGACATGACGACTCCTTAATGCAGTAGATTCATGGGTACGGTGATCAACTGCGGGAACAGGATAAAGAGAATGAGAACCGCGATCTCGACGAGCAGGAACGGGAACACGCCCCGTACCACCTGGCCGAGCTTCAAACCGCTCACCGAGCACCCGACATAGAGCACGGTGCCCACAGGCGGCGTGAGCAGGCCTATGCAGAGGTTCAGCACCATGATGATGGCGAAGTAGTAGGGGTCGATGCCCGCGGCCCGCACCAGCGGGAAAACCACTGGCGCGAAGATGAGGATGATGGGGGTCAGGTCCATCACCATGGCGATGAGCAGGAACAGTATGTTGAGCGTGATCAGCAGCAGGGTGGGGTAGTCCGTGAGGCCGTGGAACAGGGCCATGATCTGCTGGGGCACCTGGGCGATGGTGATGAGCCAGCCGATGGCGTAGGCCGTGGCCACGATGAACATGACCGATGCCGAGGCGCGCACCGCGCCGAACAGGACATCGGGCAGGATGCGCCAGGGCATCTCCTTGTGCACGAACTTGGCGATGATGAAGGCGTAGACAGCCGCAACAGCTCCGCCTTCCGTGGGAGTGAACAATCCCATGCGAATACCCACGATGATGATGATCGGCATCATCATGGCGGGGATGGCGTCCAGAATGGTTGGCCAAACCTGGTCCCTGGCGATCTTCTTCTTGTGCGTGTAACCGTCCCTCTTGGCCACGAAAAACCAGGTGACCATGAGCGCCATGCCCAGGAGCAGGCCGGGAAACACGCCCGCCATGAAGAGCTTTCCAATGGACAGCTCAACGGTGACGCCAAGCACTATCAACGGCAGGCTCGGCGGGATGATCGGGGCGGTCAGGGAGCTGGCGCAGACGATGCCGGTGGCCCTGTCCGCGCTGTAGCCGGCCGTGACCATGAGCGGGATAAGCACGCTGCCCAGGGCAGAGACATCGGCAATGGCCACGCCTGAAAGTCCGGCGAAAAGGATGCTGGCGAAAATGGTCACATAGCCAAGACCACCCCTGAATCGGCCCACGATCATTTCAGCGAAATTGATGAGCCGCTTGGAGATGCCGCCGTGGTGCATGATCTCGCCGGCAAGGATGAAGAAGGGAATGGCGATCAGGATGTAGTTGTCCGTTCCCGTGACCATCTGCTGGGCCAGGATCATGGGGTCGTACATGGATATCCAGTACATCAATACGAGTGCGCACAGCATCAGGACAATGGCGATGGGAATCCCGGTGCACAGCAGGACAAAAAGCGAGACGAGAAAAACAAAAAGTTCCATGCCTATCCCCTGCTGAATTTTTGCTTGAGCAGTTGGTAAATCTCGATGATCGTCATGCAACCCATGGTAATTCCGGCGAAAACAACCGAGAATATGATCCACGCAAATGGTATCTTTATCATCTGCCCAAGGGAGTGCATATTGAATGACATGTAGATCAGGCCACCATGAATCATGACATAGAGGGCATATATTATGACGCAATCAGAAATGAGTTTGAGATAGAATGCGTATTTTTCTGAAAGCTTTTCTACCACAACAGTGACGCTTATGTGCGAATTTGTCTTGTAAACAGCGACAATCCCGAGAAAGGAGATCCAAATGAACAGGTATCTCAACATCTCCTCGGATGCGGCCATGCCATAATTGAATCCATAGCGAAGCACCGTGTTGACAAACACTGTAAGAGTCATGGTCGCTAAAATTGCAGCGCAAAGATACTTGTAGGCTATACCAATAATTTCAGCTGCGCGATTCATAAAAAACTCCTGTGGATGAAATCGTCCACTATTAATCCATTACTTTACAACATTTCATGCAGAGTCTTTGTTAAATGAAATTTGTCG
Source organism: Desulfovibrionaceae bacterium (assembly GCA_963674665.2). Taxonomy (GTDB): domain Bacteria; phylum Desulfobacterota; class Desulfovibrionia; order Desulfovibrionales; family Desulfovibrionaceae. The sequence continues at coordinate 123,785 of CAXXPL010000011.1, forward strand.
TTCTTTTGCGTTCAGCAGGGCAGGAGTGTTTCTCCTGCCCTGCATCGATGACGTGCTATCTGGGAAGCTCTTCCATTTTCTTGATGATCTCACGGGAGTGAGGAATGGTTTCGAAGTACCATTCGTAGAATTCCTTGAGGGAATCCTTCATCTTTTGACGGAAAGCGGGGTCGGGCACAGTGATCTCAAGTCCCTTTTCCAGAAGGAACTTCTTGGAGGCCTCATCCTGCTCCTCGGAGATCTTCCAGTTGTAGTCGATGGCCTTTTTGACGTTCTCGTCGAAGATCTTCTGGAGGTTTGCGGGCATGTCGTCATAGAAGCCCTTGTTCACGAGCCAGGGGTTGGCCACGAACATGTGGCGGGACTCCAGCATGTACTTCTGCACCTCCCACCAGCCAGTGGTCTGAACCGTGGTGTAGGGGTTGTCCTGGCCGTCGACAACGCCGGTTTCCAGGGCGTTGTAGATCTCGCCCATGGGCATCATGACGGTGGCCACGCCAAAGGCCTTGAACATCTTCACGTAGATTTCGTTTGTGGGGACGCGCAGTTTGGCCTTGGCCAGATCTTCCGGGGTCTTCACGGGCACGCTGGAGGAGATCTCGCGGAAGCCGTTGACGCTGTAACCCACGACCAGCACGCCGGTGTTCTTGGTATAGTCGCCGACGATCTCCTTGCCGATCTCTCCGGTGTAGGCGGCCTTGGCCTGTTTCCAGGTCTCGAACACGAAGGGCGGCTCAACAAGGGCCATCATGAGTTCGTCCTTCTTGATGAGCCCGCCGGCCACGGCCATCTGAATGGTGCCGCGTTTAACCGAGTCGATGAAGGCCTCTTCGTTGCCCAACTGGTTGTTGGGGAAGATCTGCATGACGATTTCACCGTCACTGTCCTTGGCCAGGTTGTCCTTCAGAAACAGCAACGACTTGTGCAGCGGATGGCTCTCAGCGAAATACGTGGCGACTTTGATGACGTGCTTTGCGGAAGCGACGGTCGCCATCATGCCGACCATGAGACATGCGGCCAGAAGGATAATCAGGGTGCGCTTTTTCATCTGTCCTCCTCGAAGGTTACCTTTTGGTTCCATATACGGAACTCGGTTGCAGTATACAAGACCGAAAAAAGCCTACACAAATCCATATATTCCACGAAAAAATGGAATCTAATGGCTACAGAGCAAGGCGGGCAAACTCGGCTGCCCGAACTTTCAGCTTGGCGTAATCCCCTGCGGTGACCTCAGATTTGTTCACCAGGCAGGAGCCGACTCCGGCCGCCACGGCTCCGGCTTCGAAGAACTGGGCGATGTTCGTCTGATCCACTCCGCCCACGACCATGAGTTTCGCGTCATTCAAGGGGGCGAGGACGCTTTTCATGTACCCGACGCCCAGGTTTCCGGCCGGGAATAGCTTGACCATGTCCGCTCCCGCGCGCACCGCGTTCTGAATCTCCGTGGGCGTCATGGCGCCCGGGATGGAAAACAATCCCGCGTGCTTGGTTCCGCGGATCACGTCGGTCTGGCAGTCCGGGGAAAGAATGAAGGAAGCGCCTGCGTCGATGGCGCTGGAGAGTTGTTCGAGGTTGGTGACCGTACCGGCGCCTATGGCCATATCATTGGCAAAGCGCTTGCCCAGGGCGGTGATGATCTTGGCCGCGCCGTCGGTGTTGAAAGTGACTTCAATGGCTCGGATTCCGGCTTCGCAAAGCACCTCCGCAACCTTCATGGCCTGATCGGGTGTTACTCCTCGTAAAATGGCGACCAGCCGGATCAAACGTGTATTGCTGTAGATATCCAGACCCATGATGTTTCGTTGTCCTTGTTGCGTCGGTGCCCGCATGGCCGTGACCGGCATGGCGGGACCTCGGCTTGTCAGAGCTTCATTTCTGGTAGCCCATCTTGCCGGAGAGGTGCCTGCAGGCCTCCAGGACGCCCTCGCTGGCGCTCTCCAACTGGTTCAGGGAAATTTGGCGCAGTGTGCCGCATACACTGATGGAGGCGACGACCTCACCGTGCAGCCCCCGCACGGAGGAAGCCACGCAGCGCAGTTCGTACCCGTCCTCCTCGTCATCGATGGCCCAGCCCCGTTCGCGGGTTTTGGCGAGTTCTTCGCGAATCTTCACCGGGTCGGTGATAGTGTTCCGGGTATAGGGCTCGGGGAGCTCGGTTGCGATCACCTCCTCGATGAGGTCCGGGGACTGCCAGGCCATCAGGGCCTTGCCTATGGCGGAGCTGAGCAGGCGGATCCTCTTGCCCTCCCAACTGGTGATCTTGATGATGTTTTCCACTTCCTCTTTCAGCAGGTATCTGCCTTCGCTGCCCTGCATTATGCCCAGATGCGTGGTGAGCTGCAGATTGTTCGCCAGGTCGCGGATAATGGGGCGCGCCTCGGCACGCAGGTTGATGCTGGCGGCGGCAAGGGTTCCCAGCTCGAAGAGCTTGAGGCCAAGAGAGTATTTTCCGGAGGGGTTCTGTCTGACGAAGCCGAAATGCTCCAATGTGGTGAGCAGGGAGTAGGCACTGCTCTTGGGCAACTCGAGATCTTCGTAGATACGCGTGAAACTGACATCTTTATGCTTTGCAATGTAGGCGATGATTTTTTCGGCCTTTGTCAATGCTGGTACAAGCTGTTTTTGCGTAGTATTCATATGGCCTCCTGTTCTCTATATTGAACCTGTTTCAATATTAGGAACCGAAAAGAGCTTGCAATGATTATCGACAGGCATCCCTGATCGTGGTGAGAGCCATGTGGAGCATAGTAATGAACGCTGTGAACTTGTCATATCTTCAATTCAGGTATAATTTTTAAATCAATGATTTGCCTTGGATTGCCTGAAAAACCTAAGCAGGTTCTATTGATGGAACCGAATTGCGAAATACAGGACTTGTCCAGGCTCGCAAGGTATTTTCAAACGGGTTTTTCCGAGTTTGATAAGCTTTTTCCAGTTTCCCGGGTTGTCGGATATTCAGGAGATCCTTGCGGGTTGCGCATTAGAGGGTGATTGCTCATCCGTTTTCCAGAATGCGAAATAAATACTGCCTGGTTCTGTATGCTGAACTTAATATCAGTATACCAGACTCGCTTTCGGTTGCAAAGAGATTTCGCTCCCACGGCAAGCGATTTTTCCGCAAGCGTTCGAGATCCGAATGCCGAATTCGGGTGCTGCGTTGCCTTACCTCTGTGAATTCCCGAGAAAAAATATCATGCAGGGATTCGAGTTCACGCCCGCTCCTGGCCGGCGCGCATGACTATGCGGTGTGGCACATGCGCGCCGGTCGTGGACATTACCCGGATCGTGCGGGGAGCGGTTGAAAAAGAATGGCTACAGGGTCACGCCGGTCTTGAAGATCCCCAACTGCCGGTCGTTCCTCTTCTCCGCCGCGGAGGGCGCCCCGTTGATGGTATTCACCATGGTGCGCAGCAGGTCGGCCAACACCTGGTCGTGATCCACCCCGCTATCGGCCAGCACCCCGGCGTCGAAATCTATCCATCGGGGTTTGAGCTGCGCCAGGTTGGAGTTGGATGAGATCTTGATGGTGGGAACGAACCCGCCAAGGGGCGTTCCCCGCCCTGTGGAGTACAGCACCAGATGGCTCCCCGCGGTACCCAGGGCCGTGGTGGCCACGAGGTCGTTGCCCGGGGAGTGCAGAAGGTTCAATCCGGTCTTGCTCACCCGTCCATCCACCTTGACCACGTCCACGATCTTGGACTTGCCCGCTTTCCGGATGCAGCCCAGGGATTTCTCCTCCAGGGTGGTGATGCCCCCCGCGTGGTTGCCAGGAGAGGGGTTTTCGTAAATGGGCTGGTTGTGGGAGCTGTAGTAGTGCTTGTAGGCGTTGATCATCTCCACGGTGTGGGTGAAGATCTCCCGGTTTTCGCACTGGTTCATGACCACCTGCTCGGCGCCGAACATTTCCGGCACCTCGGTGAGAACCGCCGTACCCCCGCGCTGCGTGACATAATCCGAGATCCGGCCGATGAGCGGGTTGGCGGTGATGCCGGAAAAGGCGTCCGAGCCGCCGCACTCCAGGCCGATGACCATGTCCTTCCACTCCCCGGGTTCACGCTTGTCCTGGCTGGCCTTGGCATACAGCCGGGTGAGCATGTCCACGCCCGCCTCGATCTCGTCCGGCACGGTCTGAGCCACCATGAACAGGAGCCGCTCCGGGTCGTAGTCTCTGGGCATGCTCTCCATCAATTGGTCCACCTGGTTGTTTTCGCACCCCAGCCCAAGGATGAGCACGCCTCCGGCATTGGGGTGCAGGGCCAGATTTTGCAGGATCGTCCTGGTTCGCTCGTGGTCGTCCCCCAGCTGGGAGCAGCCATAGGGGTGGGGGAAGCTGTACACGCCATCCACGCCTTCGCACGTGTTCGCGGCTTTGAAGGCGGCAACGATGTTCTGGGCAGTGGCGTTCACGCAGGCCACCGTGGGGATGACCCACAGTTCGTTGCGAATGCCGATCTTGCCGGTGGATCTCCTGTAGATCCGCAAAGGAGGCTCCGCGTCCCAGGTGAAGGTGTCGGGAAAGGAATTGTCCGGGCTGTACACGTACTCCATGTGCTCCCGCAGCCCTGTCCGCACGTTGTGGGTATGCACCCACTGCCCTTTCCGGATATCCGTTGTGGCCACGCCCATGGGGGCGCCGTATTTCAGGATCACCCCCCCCGCCTCGATGTCGCGCAGGGCGACCTTGTGCCCCTTGGGGATGGCATCGGAAACGTGAAAGGTCTCACCCGCGAGACTGACCTCGGCCCCTTGTTCCAGCGCGTTGAAGGTCAGGGCGACATTGTCGGCCGCATCGATTTGATATAGCGCGGTCATTGTGTGTTCTCCTGAAACATTGGCAGCATGCTACGGCAATGAAGGCCTCGGTGGAGTCCAAGGAGGGCACGCTGCTGGTGAAGGAAATGCCTGCTCCATTGTCAGATGATTTCAAACGAAGTTTGTCTGGGATTGGGTACATAGTAGAAACCCGCCCCTTTTTACAAGGGGGGATCTGTGGCAGGGATTATCGAATGTGAAGGTTGGTCAGGGCTGTCTTTCGATGTTGGTGTAAAACGTTTCGAAGCACCGAGTCACACGGCGTATCGATTATTATGGATGACGATCTTGCTGTTATTAATGTGGAAATGGTGAGCCCGCTGCCAGCGGCTGATGTTCGAGGTCGCAGGCTTGACCTGGTGTGGTGTTTGCCAACCTGGTCATGCGCGCTGCTCCGGTAAGCCCTTCGTCTGATTTGGGAATTCTGGAATCAATATTGTGCCCACCTCCCTGGCGGCAGGAGTCAGATCATTTTCTCTGTGCCCATAAATCTGCCACACTTGATCGCCACACAACTGGATGGCCCGCTGTCCGGGCAATAAGGGGAGAAACCTGCATACCGGGGTGATCACATAGCCTGTCGCCGCATAAATCCTGGAACCAGGCCCCGCACTGTCCATTTCATCGTTCGCAAGGAACGTTGGCACGCCAAGTGCTACTGGGGGGAAATAGACACCTTTTCCCTGATATGTATCGGAGGACCTGATTGATGCGTATACATGGACTGGTTCCCACCCTGTCCCTGGCAGTGATTCTGTCATTTGGTGCACGTCGCGTTGGCTGCAGAGCCTGAAATCAGGTCCAACGGAGATTCAGACAACGGGCTGGAATTCCGGATGGGAGCGGTGCCCCCGGCCTTGAAATCCATGCGCCGGATCCTGCTCCTCCTTCCCGAAGAGGTGTTCGACAACACCACCGAGGGAATGTTCGAAAAGAACAAGGCCCTGCTGGCCCATGACGGCGTGAGCGATATCTTTGACGGCGGTGAGGCCAGATATGAACTCTCGGAAGAGGGAGTTGATTATCTGAGCGTTCGCTATCCCGAGGGCCAGATAATTATGCTCCGTTTTCCGGGGCAAGACGGGAGCGCGGTCATTGCCGCGGCAACGGACAACATGAGGGCGAACGCCTTCGAGCTCTGGCGCATCCCCCCGGACGGTTCCGCTCCAGAACTTTTGCCACTCGATCAGACCTTTGCCCGTCCGGAGGGCGGAACGCCCTCACCATATCCCGATCCCATGTCACCGGAGGTCGAGTCAGTGTACTATTCCCTGAATCCTGAATCGGCCGAGATACAGATTCAATGGAACCTGGCAGGCAGCGAGGAGGAGCACACGCTCTCCCTCGCCCGGGACTGATATGGCTTCGCTCCGGCGGATTGATCTCCCGGCCATGGATGGCTCCAGGGCAAGGGGGGGCAACAGGTTCACGCTCATAGAAATGCCACGCTCCCCTGGATTTGGTGAAAATTGGAGCCCCGGCTAGCCACACCGGAGGCCGCGAGACAATACCATTTCGTGTTTCAAATCGCAGCTGCTTCGCTTGAGTCGCTTTTATTGGAGGGGCATCCGGGTAACGTGTGCTTTGCCTCAGAAAGATCCGTGACCCGGAGTTTGAATAGTCTTTGTATCGGTAACCGGAAGCCTGCCTCTTGATGGGTTGGATTGTGACTCATCAGTTCAGGCGGATTATGCTTAAAATGATGCGACTCCTCATCCATAACGAAGACTTTTCAATTGCCGTTCTTTTTGTAAACATATCATTTCCGACGGACTACAGGTTTGCAACACTATATGCTCAGGAAGCTTTTGATGAAAACCAAAATCGGACGCAACGACCCCTGCCCCTGCGGCAGCGGCAAGAAATTCAAGAAGTGCTGCATGGGCACGATACGTGCGGGCAATTCTGATTTGCCCGAAACCGAAACTATGTATAAACGGCATAAAATCCGCTTGAAGACGCCTGAACAAATTGAAGGTATACGGCGTTGCGGCAGGCTGGTCATGCAAACCTTCGAGGTTGTCAAGGATCTGATCAGGCCCGGCGTGAGAACTGAGGAAATCAACCAGGCGGTACACGAGTTCACTGTCGGCAATGGGGCAACTCCCGCCCCCTTGAATTACCATGGCTTCCCCAAAAGTGTTTGCATCTCGCCCAACGAGGTTATCTGTCACGGGATTCCAGGCCAGTATGCGCTTCAGGATGGCGATATTGTCAATGTGGACATAACCTCTATTCTCAACGGGTATTACGCCGACTGCAACCAGACCTTTTTTGTCGGAACTCCCTCCCCGGAAGCACGCAAAATCGTTGGCGTGGCCCGTGAGTGCCTGCGTCTCGGCTTGGAACAGGCAAAACCAGGTAACATCGTCAATGACATTTCCTCCGCCATACAGACGTATGCCGAAGGGCAGGGGTGCTCGGTGGTACGCGAGTATATGGGGCACGGCGTAGGCCTTGATTTTCACGAGCCTCCCAACATTCCACATTTTCGGTCTCGCTGGGGCCATGTGCCTCTCGTGCCGGGCATGGTGTTTACCATCGAGCCGATGATAAACCTCGGCGATAAGGCTGCCCAAGTGCTTGATGACGGCTGGACCGCTGTCACCAAGGACGGTTCCCTTTCCGCCCAATTTGAGCAGACTCTGGTAATCACTGAAAACGGGTTTGAAAGTCTGACGCCGTTTGAATTGTAGGGGGGGCAATTTCCCGAAACAAATGGTGCGAACAAGCGGTCTCCGTTATTAATTGCATGGCTTTTCCGGCTGACAGCAAGGACTTCCGCCCGAGAACACGAAACGTCCGTTTGTCAAAGTAAGTTTGAACCGGATGGAGATTTCTAGAGCGTCGGGTGTGCCAGTGGTCCGAGGAACCGAGGCCACCTTTGTGGGCTTCGTGATATTTCCACCTCACAGCGATTCAGGAACACTCCAGCCAGCAAGGTAGATGTCATGAACGAGGAATCAACGGGAGCGCCATGGGAAAGCTGAGCCGGTTCATAGGCGGGATAATCTTTTGGCTCATCGCCGTGGGTATGATCGCCTGGGCATGTTACGCCATCTACTATTCCAACCTCTCGCCCCAGGCCCTGCGCAGTGCCCTTGCCATGGGATTCGGCGTCCTGGCGCTGGGTTGGCTCGTCCTGGTAAAACTCCCCTTGATACGGGTGGGGGTGTTTCTGGCCGCGTTTATGGCAGTGGCCGCATGGTGGACCACCATTCCCGCCTCCAACGACCGGGACTGGATGCTCGATGTGGCGGTCCTGTCCTCGGCAACCGTGGAAGGCGATCTGGTAACCATACGCAATGTCCGGGACTTCAAATACAGGACCGAGACGGACTACACAGTCCATTATTATGACAGGACATACGATCTGAAATTGCTGCAAAGCGTCGATCTCATCTCGGTCTACTGGATGGGCGACGCCATTGCGCATACCATGCTGAGCTTCGGCTTTTCCAACGGCGACCGGGTGGTCTTTTCCATCGAGATCCGCAAGGAAGAGAACGAGGAGTACTCGACGATCAAGGGCTTGTTCAAGCAGTACGAGCTGATCTACGTGGTTGCCGACGAGCGCGACGTCTTGTGGCTGCGCACCAGCGTCAGGGACCCCAACGAGGATGTCTATGTCTACCGCACTCGCATGCCCAGGCGGAACATCGGGAAGTTGTTCCTCGAGTATATCAAGCGGGTGCGCTCCCTGGAGCATCACCCGGAGTTTTACAACACCCTGACCACCAACTGCACCACGGATATCATCGGCAACATCCGCGCCTTCGGAGGCAGGGCCAAGTACAGCTGGAAGATCATCCTTTCGGGCTACACCCCCTTGTATGCCTATGAAAACGGCGCACTGGACATGTCCCTGCCATTTCCCGAACTGCACGACAGGAGCCTGATCAACCACATCGCCAACAAGGTCGGCAATGTCCCGGACTTTTCCTCGCGCATCCGCGAGGGATTGCCCGGCATGGGGGAATGATTCTCCCGCCAGTTGTGGCCTTTGTTTTCGATGACAGGAACGCGATATTGCACCCCTCCCTGGACAATGAAAGCATCATGTAATGTCCGCACGATTGTGACGTCATCTCCATGTGGCTTGACTTTTAGAAAAAAGCGCAAAGGAAAGCATCCACCATGGAGAAAGAAAAACTGCGCACCGCAACGGCATTTATGCGTGACACCTGGCGGCGGGCAAAGCCCTCCTTGTTTTCCGAGATCCGCTGATACGGACGGGGCTGCGCGCCGTGGTCGTGGCCATGAGCCTGGGGCCGCTGGAGTCCGTGGTGCCCCTGGTGGCATTCGTGAGCATCCTCTGGGGGCTCTCCGGCGCGCTCTCCTTCACTCTTGGGGGATCGGCAACACCATCCCCGGCTACATGGTCTGGGTGGCACGGGTGTACGCCATCGTGAAACGGCAGAAGCGCCTGGCCTGGCTCACCATCGGTTATGCCCAGGCCGCCGTGGTTTTTCCGTTTCTTGCCGCCGCCCCCCGCTATTTGGCCGGCACCATGCAGCAGGGCGGCCTCATGCGGACCTTCGGTCTTTGGCCAGGTGCAAGGCTCCCTGAGCTGGTTCGCGAACGTCTACACCTCCCTGACAAACAATTAGATCCTGCCGAGCAACATGGAACCGGTCTTCCTGCCACCCTATTCACCAGAGCTAAATCCTGTCGAGCTTCTGTGGCAGTGGCTTAAGCGGAACAGCCTTCGCAATCGCTGTTACGAGAATTTGGAGGCAATCATGGATGCGGTCTAAGATTGCTTCCAAAGTGCGATATCGGAAGTCATTAAAACCTTTGCCGATGTGAATATTCATTACTCTAGAACCAGGAAATGGTGTATTACCCCGAGCGCAAAAGAATTAACACCGTGCTTCGCCGCCAGGACCCGCCTTTTGCGGGCCTGTCCTTATGCCTTCGAGCTACAAAATGTTAAACATGTAGTGCTCTCATTAATAACACCAACACACGAGCCTGGAACCATGATGCTGCTGGGCTCCGGCGTTCTGGCCCTCTTTGGCCTGCGCAGGAAAAGCAACCGAAACTCATAACATAAGCCATTGAAATCACATAGTTGGCGCCACTCGGCCGGAAAAGGCCGAGTGGCGCTTGTTGGTGTATAGATTTCCTTATACTGTGTCTGGTTTTCCGACAAAAACAATCCGAATATTTGATCGACGTGAGCTCTACTTCCGTGCTGAAGCCTGAGTCCTTCCCAACCACTCAACACCCAACAGGCAAAGTTGGGGACATCCGCTCCGCTTCTCACGGTAATCTCTTCTCTTGACTCCGGGGCATGAAAACGTTCCAACTGGCATGAACGTCATTTCATTCAAAGGAACACGCACCACATGTCAGACACGCATATTCAGATCATTTCCCGGGAACTGTCCCTGCAGCCCGGGTACGTCAAGGCAGTGGCCGATCTGTTGGAAGAGGGAGGCACGGTCCCGTTCATCTCCAGATACCGCAAGGAGGCCACCGGCAGCATGGACGAGGTGGCCGTGGCCAAGGTCCGCGACAGGCTGGCCGAACTGGCCGAGCTGGACAAGCGGCGCGAGGCCATCCTGGCGTCCCTTGTGGAGCAGGGCGTGCTCACGGACGAGCTCAAGGGCTCCATCGAAGGGGCCAAGGACAAGGCCGAGCTCGAGGACCTCTATTTGCCGTACCGCCCCAAGCGGCGGACCCGGGCCTCCATGGCCAGGGAGCGCGGGCTGGAGCCCCTGGCCGACGCCCTGTTCAAGCAGCGCGGCCTGGATCCGAAAACAGAGGCCAGGAAATTCGTCGCCCAGGACAAGGATGTGCCCGACGTGGACGCCGCACTTGCAGGGGCGCGGGACATTATCGCCGAGAACATCAGCGAGAACTTCCAGTCCCGGGCCGCCATGCGCACCCTGTTCGTGAAGCGCGGCCGCTTCGTGTCCCAGGTGGTCAAGGGCAAGGAGGAGGAAGGCGCCACCTACCGGGACTGGTTTGACTGGGACGAACCCCTGGCTCGCATCCCCGGCCACAGGGCCCTGGCCATGTTCCGGGGGGAGAACGAGAAGATCTTAAAGCTGTCGCTGCGCCCCCCTGAGGAGGAGGCCACCGGCCTGTTGCGCCGGGCCATCCTCAAGGGCAGCGGCGCGGATTCCCGCGAGGTGGGGCTGGCCCTGGAGGACTGCTACAAGCGCCTGCTGGGCCCCTCCATGGAGAACGAGATCCGCGGCGAGGTCAAGAAACGCGCGGATGCCGAGGCCATCGGCGTGTTCGCGGCCAACCTGCGCGAGCTGCTCCTGGCCTCCCCGCTGGGGCAGAAGCGCGTCCTGGCCCTGGATCCGGGCTTCCGCACCGGCGCCAAGCTCACGGTGCTGGACGCCCAGGGCGCGCTCAAGGAGTACACCACCATCTTTCCCACGGGTTCGCAGAAGCAGCGGGGCGAGGCCGAGGAGACCCTGCGCGGCCTGTGCTCCAGGTACGGCATCGAGGCCATTGCCATCGGCAACGGAACGGCCGGACGCGAAACAGAGGCCTTTGTGCGGGGGCTGAACCTCGGCATCCCTGCCGTGCTGGTCAACGAGTCAGGCGCTTCCATCTATTCGGCGTCCGAGGTGGCACGTCGGGAGTTTCCGGACCTGGACCTCACGGTGCGCGGCTCCGTGTCCATTGGCCGCCGCCTCATGGACCCTCTGGCCGAGCTGGTGAAGATCGACCCCAAGTCCATCGGGGTGGGGCAGTATCAGCACGACGTGGAGCAGAAGGCCCTGAAAAAGGAACTGGACGACGTGGTGGAGCGTTGCGTCAACTCCGTGGGCGTGGACCTGAACACCGCCAGCCGCGAGCTCCTGGCATACGTGTCCGGCCTTGGGCCGGTGCTGGCCGGGAACATCGTGGAGCACCGCGACGAAAACGGACCGTTCCCCTCCCGGCGTGAGCTGCTCAAGGTCAAGCGCCTCGGCCCCAAGGCATTTGAGCAGGCCGCCGGGTTCCTGCGCGTCAACGGCAAGGAGGTGCTGGACAGCAGCGCCGTACACCCGGAGCGCTACAAGCTGGTGAAGCAGATGGCCAAGGACGCGGGCTGTTCCGTGGCCGACCTCATACGGGACGAGTCCGCTCGCCAGCGCTTGAACATCCGGGACTACGTGTCCGACGAGGTGGGCCTGCCCACGCTGCGCGACATCATGGAGGAACTGGCCAAGCCGGGGCGCGATCCCCGCGCCGCGTTCAGCGCGTTCTCCTTTGCAGAGGGCGTCAACGACATCTCGGACCTGCACGTGGGCATGAAGCTGCCCGGCATCGTCACCAACGTCACCAAGTTCGGCGCCTTTGTGGATATCGGCGTGCACCGCGACGGACTCGTGCACATCAGCCAGCTGGCCGACACCTTTGTGCGCGATCCGGCCGACGTGGTGGCGGCGGGGCGCGAGGTCGAGGTCACGGTCATCGGCGTGGACCAGGCCCGTGGCCGCATCAACCTGAGCATGAAGAAGAAAGTTTCACTATAGAATGAATAGAAGAGTATTCCGGGGGGAACCCTTTTGGTAAAGGCGTTTCCTCCCGGCCCCCCCTCCAAAAGCCTGTTATACGGGTATGTTTTTTGAGGTTCCCTTTCGCATACACCCTTTATGATCCTTTACCATTCGGACTCCCTGAGCAATTGTGCGCCGGAACCAAAGTTGATAGTATCAACTGAATTTTGCATAACCATTAAAAATGATTGGGTATCCGAATGGTTTTCGAGAGCTGCAAAGGTCTTGTGGAGAATATCGCCAGGGTCATCATCGGGAAGAGGGACTCCATCGAGCTGTTGCTGGTGGCCATGTTGTCCGGGGGGCACGTACTGCTCGAGGATGTCCCGGGAGTGGGTAAGACCTTGCTGGCCAAGTCCCTGGCCAAAAGCATCGGAGGCAGCTTCAAGCGGGTGCAATTCACGCCCGACCTGCTCCCGGCGGACATCACGGGCTTCAACATATTCAACCAGCGCACCGGCGGTTTCGAGTTCCAGGCCGGGCCAGTGAACAGCAACGTGCTCTTGGCGGACGAGATCAACCGCACCGTGCCCCGCACGCAGGCCGCGCTGCTGGAGAGCATGGAGGAGCACCAGGTCACGGTGGACGGCGTGAGCTTCGAACTGCCCAGGCCTTTTGTGGTGCTGGCCACCCAGAACCCCATCGAGCAGGAGGGCACCTTCCCCCTGCCCGAGGCGCAGCTGGACCGCTTCCTGGTGAAGATCCACCTTGGCTATCCCACCGAGGAAGAGGAGATCGAGATCATGAACCGGTTCCAGGGGGACTCCCCCCTGGCGGCGCTGGAGCCAGTGCTCGACCCGGAGCGCATCGTGGAACTGCAGCGGCGGAGGAAGCGGGTTCATGTCTCGGACGCCGTCAAAAAGTACATCGCGGACATGGTCATGGCCACGCGCAGGGACGAACGTCTGCGCTTCGGGGCCAGCCCCCGGGGCTCCCTGGGGCTGTTGCACGCGTCCCAGTCCCTGGCCGCACTGGATTCCCGGGACTTCGTGCTCCCGGATGATGTGAAACGTCTGGTCACCCCGGTGCTGGGGCACAGGCTGGTGCTGCGGGACCAGGAAAAGCTGCGCGGCGGGAACGCCGCCGACATCCTGCGGGACATCGTCCAGAGCGTCGCGGTGCCGGTCAATGGAGCCTGAAAACTGGAGCGACGCCCGCTTCGACGAGCTGCAGCGCGGGGTCTTCCTCTCTCTGTTCGGAGTGGTTGTCGCGGCGCTTATCCTGTTTTTTTCCGCCATCTGGGGGCAGCGCGACCTGGTCATCCTGTCCACGATCATATTGCTGTTTGGAGGGGCGTTGCGGCTCTGGAGCAAGAAGAGCCCCGGCAATGTCCTTTGCTCCATCCTTTCGGACCGGCGTGCCGTGTTCCCCGGCGATGTGGTGAACCTGTCCATCGACATCCGTAATGGCAAGACGCTCCCCATTTATGCAAAGGTGCGGGTGGGCATCCAGGGTTCCCTGGGATCAGCCGCCTCCGGGATCGACATCTGCGAGTCGGGCACCATCCTTTGGCACCAGGACATGCGCATAACCAGGACTCTGCGCCCGGAGAGGAGGGGGATCTACGAGGTGGGCTCCCCGTGGCTGATCACAGGGGATTTCTTTGGCGCATTTCCGCGCAGAAAGGAGATCCAACAGGACCTGCGGATCATCGTCTACCCCCGTATCGTCGCGCTACGCCCCTTCAATGTCCTGAAGCGCGCCATGTTCGGCAAGCCCGCCTCCACCAGCCCTTTCCTGGACCCGGTGTATATCATGGGCACCCGGGGCTACCAGGACTCGAGCCCGGCGCGGCACATCCACTGGAAGGCCAGCGCCCGGCACGACAGGTTGCAGGAGAAGATCTTCGAGCCCAGCGAGCAGGAAAAAGTGGTGCTCATCCTGGAGGCGGACGGCTTTGCCGACAACCAGGCCGACCAGGACTTCGAAAGGGCGGTGGAGACCCTGGCCTCCCTGGCCACGCTGCTGGACTCACACAACTATGCCGTGGGGCTGCTTAGCAACTGCGACATAAACGGTAACGGCGGCATCGAGGAGGCGCATGGCCGGGTGCTGCGCCCCGGACGGTTGCCCGGACAGCTTCCCAGGCTCCTGGAACTCCTGGCACGGGTCGGGATGCGCAAGACCTGCGGCATGGGCGGCCTCATGCAGGAAACGGGGAACATCCCCACAGGGTCGGCCTGCGTCTGTTTCTCCTACCGGGGCGGGGAAGCGGTGGAGCTGCTGCACAGGAGAAAGACCCCCGTGGTGAATGTCACGGCAAAGGAGGACCCGGACCGGGGCGGTTTCGCGTCGGCCCTGGTGCGCTCGTATATGCTGGACGACCTTTGCCTGGAGGACTCGCATGCAGGATAGGGAGAGGGGGGGGGCCCAGCCGGGATTGATGTCCCTGGCGGCGGGCTTTCTGCCCGCCTCGGCCATGGAGCTGTGCTGGCTCATGGCCTGTATGCAGTTCCTGCTGCTGGCCCTGTTCAAGTGCCGGGCCGGGATCCTCTTCCCGGTGCTGATCTACGCCGGCGGCGCCTTCACCGTCTGGCTCTGCGGGCTCAGGTCGCGGCGCAGAATAACGGTCCTGATCATGCACGCACTCCTGTTCGCGGGCACATTCTTCGCTTCGGTGCACCTGTCCCTGTACCGTATCAACAATTTTCCGCCAGCCCTGTCCTTCGAGGGGCTGATTTCGATGCACAAGGGGCCCCTCGAGTGGGGGCTGGTCCTGGTCATCATGATCTGCTCCCTGGTCATATGGCAAAGAGGCAAGGCCTCGGTAGCCAGGGTCATTGACGTGGACAACATGTTCAATCGCCTGGACTTGGGGCTGGCCGTGTTTTTCCTGCTGCTGATCATCCAGTCCATGATGCTGGTGCGCGGAGGTATACAGCCGGTATTGCCCGATGTGTCTCGCTACTTCCTGCCATTCCTGGTGTTCGCGCTGTTCAGCCTGGGAGTGTTGCAGAGCGGGGGTAACAGGCACCGGGTTTCAGGATCCGGAGTCCACAAGCTCGGCATGGTCCTGGTTTTTACCGGCGTGCTCTTGTTGCTGGGGCTGGCCTTTGTGCTGCTGTTCCATGCGCAACTGTCCTCCAGCGCCCTGTTCGTGTCCAATGTCGTCTCCGAGCACGGCACTCCGGTGTTTAAGAGGATCCTGCTGGCCATTCTTTTTTTTCTCACCGGACACCGCAAATCCGTGGCCAAGCCCGCCGGGAGCGGGAAAACCGCCCAGAACGATATCAATCTGCAGGACATGGGCGACGGCTCCGGATTTCCGTTCGTGGAAATCTTCGTGTCCCTGGCCATGGCTGTTTTCGCGTTGCTACTGTTGTTCATGCTCTTCCACCTGTTCAAGTGGCTCCTCGCCTACCTGCTGCAACCCGCGCAGCCCGGGCCGGACAGGGAGTTGCCGCGCTTCCAGGGTTTTGATGTGTTTGTCAGGCTCTGGAACCTGTTGCTGCGCGTGGTGGATCGCCTCAGGAGAGGGATGCGGCGCCCCGCCAATGGCGAGGAGCTGTTTTTCCGCCTCAGGGCATGGGCCCGGCGCAGCGGTATGAGGCACCGCCCCTGTGAGACCCCGGCGGAGTTCGTCGCCAGGCTGGTCCGTGAGTTTCCTGAACTCGCCCCCGATTTGTCCCGGCTGCTGCAATGGATCTGCAGGGACATCTACGCCGACCGGGGCATGACTTCCGAGGAGCTGCGGCAGGCGCAAGAGGTTCTCGGGATCCTGGCCCGCCCCGGATATTGGAAGGCGCGGATGAGGTGCTGGCTCTTCGGAGGGCGCGTCAGAGCCCGAAATGGGGGATGACCTCTCTCCCTGCCTTGCGTTTCGCGTTTTTCTGCGATGGCGGTGCCGCATCATGAAGAGATAGCACGGTCACAACACCACATTCATTGGATGGTGGGGGGAGGCTGTCTGCCGCGCTCCCCGTTGTGTCTCACCCCTGACAATGGAGTGTACCATGCCGTGTTTTATCCATAATTCACATATATTATATTATCGTGAACAGGGAGCTGGCCCGCATCTTGTTCTCCTTCCTGGAAACACCGCGTCATCGGCTTCCCACGAGCAGGAACTGGCCATTTTCAGCCGCCACTTTCGCGTGGTGGCCCTGGATTGTCTTGGAACAAAGCGATCCGGCAGGTGCGGCTGGTGGGATATCGACTGGTTGCGCCATGGCACCTTTCAGGCCAGGGATTTGTTGGAACACCCGGGGAGTGGTGCTGCGTGGTCATGGGGACCAGCGGGGCGGTGGCGGCACTGCTCATGGCCCTGCGCTTTCCCGATGCCGTATCCGCAGTGGTGGCGGACAGTTGCGTGGAGACCTTCTCTCCGGATGCCCTGTGTGAAGAGGTTGCCATGCGCAGGCACCCCCTGAGGAACTGATCGCGTTCTGGAAGACCGCTCATGGCAACGACTGGCGGGTTGTTGTTGACGCAGACAGCGGGCTGTTGCTGCGCATGGTCCAGAATGGGGGCGATTGCTTTGCCGGTTGGCTGGGGCGCATAACCTGCCCGGCACTGCTTACCACCAGCCGCCAGGACTCCCGCCTTCCGGATCTTGCGACCCAGATGCTCGGTATGCACCGACAGATCCTGGGCAGCAGGCCCTATCTACACGGCGTCGGCGACCACCCCTGATGTGGACGCAACCGGATGTCTTCAGGGAGCAGGTCGGCTCATTTCTTCAGACTCTGCCCCTGTGATGCGGACACGCCCTTGGACAGTGCGCTGCTCCGGCCGTGACGATGCGCTTGACGCGATCGAGGTCGGTGCTGTCACGGTCGTGCTCAGCCTCCATTTCCGCCACGTCTACCTGTGCCTGCTCCAGGCTGGTCTGTTCCGATTCCAGGCTCGCCATTTTTCGTCAATGACGTTTCTTGCCGCGGAGACCGCCGCCTTCGCCTCGGTAACGGAGGCCTTGACGGATTCCAGCCTGGCCATGGCCACATCCAGCTCCACCTGGTAGTCACGGGGGTCTAGAGTGGTCAGCACCTGGCCGGTTTTCACCAACGAGTTGTCCTTAACCCGCACGGTGGCCATATGGTCGGCCACCCTGGGGCTGATGTTCACCATATGGGATTCAAGATACGCGTCATCCGTGGATTCATGCGACATTGAGTGAAGGTGGAAGGGGAAGCCGACAAACCCCAGCAGGGCAAGAAGTGCCGGGATCAGAACTGGCGCCAGGATGCGCCTGCTCTTTGCCCGTTTTGCCGGGTTTATGGAGTCGGGCGACGCTGACTGAATATCGCTCATGAATTCCTCACGATTATTTCGTTGTGTTGATGTGTCTCGGAAAAGGTCCGGACGCGTCATCAGGAGGCTTGCAGCACCTTGTGGAAGGGGTGCTCCGAGAAGAGACCGGGGCGGCATCCAGGATACGTGATTTTTTGTTGTTTCTCGTTGGCAATAAATGTCTGTAAAAAACATCGACGGAATAGTAGTGTGTCTGCGGGGTATGGAATTTTCCCCGGGTTTAAGGAGTTGATCGGTGTATTTCCTGGATTGGGATGTTTTGAGATCCTGGCAAGGGGTGCATCATCCAGTTCGGCAATTGTGAATTGATTTGCGATCCGTTTATTGATCAAGACCGGATTTGCCATGGCTTCTGCACGGCGATGATCCGTTGCATCTGAATATACAATCGTAGTTATTCAGTAGCTTGGCTCATGGATATATAGTGGTGGATCGATTCATGGCTCCGTATTAGTTCGGACAGAAACATTGGACAAAAGTGGCAAGGGATACATTTTTGTATGAGATGCTTGCAAGTGAATTTTATGTAAAGTTGATTTCGAAGGTAACAAAATATCAGTATTGTATAGTCGATTTAAAAAATCAGCGCTAATTAATTGTGTAGATTAATTGAGTTCACATCGGTGTCGACAATAATTGTGGCATTTTTCGCGGTTATGGAGTAATATTTAAGACAAAGTGTGAGGACATTAAAACTTCAAGAGTTGAACCGACAGCGATCATGTGCGGTTTGCAGGGATAATCTCGAAAGGAATATCACATTTTTTATGTAGAGGGGGAGGATGTGAATATCGATGCCGTTGCCCAACACAAGGAAGCCCTGCTGCGTTCAATGCCGGACGTGGTGAATTATATCTCCACATTTCGCTCAATCAATAAGCGTTGGGACGGCGCCATAACCGCCGGCATGATCGAGACCGGCCGCATGGAGGACGAGGCCTCCCGGCTCTTCGCCCCGCTCATTCAGGACATGGGCTCCACCAAGAACCGGTACAGCGACATACAGAACCGGCTGGTGGACGCCATCATGTTCGAGATGGCCAAGAAGGTCATCTTCGAGATCAAGGACGCAGCCAAATTCGCCATAAACATCCTCAAGCGCAATCTCTTCGAACGTACCGCCGATGTGGGCTATCTGGCCACTGACGCGGAGATCGTCAATCTGCTCCGGATGGTTGTCGACGGTCGGGATGAGCGCGATTTGGCCGATCAGGGCAAAGTCATCCGCCAACGCCTGGCCGAATATCAGTACGAATACACCGTGTATGACGAAATCCTCGTCATGGACAGGGATGGTTACGTGCGGGCCAACCTGTGCCGGGACAATCACCTGAAGGTATCGCATGATCCCTGCCTGGAGCGGGCGCAGGCGGTGAATCTGCGCGGCAACCAGGACGAGGACAAGTACATCGAGATCATGCGGGAGACTGATCTGCACCACCGCCAGGGCAAAACTCTCGCCTATGCGCAAAAAATCGAGGATCCGGAGACCCGGCGATCCCTGGGAACCCTGTGCCTGTGCTTCAACTTCGAACAGGAGATGGAGAGCATTTTCAGCGACCTGCACCAGGGAAACCAGCACCTGACGGTCGCAATCCTGGATGCGGAGGGTGGTGTGCTGAGTTCCAACAATCCCGAAGTCCTGCCCGCAAGGGCAAAAGTGAGCGCGGATCTGGGCGCAGATTTCAGGGTTCTCAGCATCAATAACAGGCAATACCTGGCCAACATAGCGGCCACGGACGGGTATCAGGGATTTTACGGCCTCACATGGTACGGCCTTGCAATGGTGGAGGTGACCTCCGCCTTCAGCCAGACCGGTCTGCGGGACACCACTGATGGGGATCTGATGGAAAAACTGCAGAACTTTTCCCAGGAACTCACCGGCATAAAGGACGAGTCGGACGGGCTGTTGGCGGACATGAAGCTCGACAGCATCAACGGGCAGGTCAAGGCCGCCAAGTACGAGGCCAACGGGTTTGTGGAGGTGCTGCGCTTCGTGGATTTCATCGGCGACGAGATCGACGGGCTCTTGTCCCAGGCCATCAGAAACCTCCAGAAGACCATTGTCACGTCCCTGTTCAACGATCTGCAGTTCCGCGCCTTCCAGGGCAACAACATCGCGGACAGAAATCTCTACGAGCGCGCCAACGACGTCTGCTGGTGGGCGCTCACCCCAATGTTCCGCAGGCTGCTCACCAAACATGCGGATGAGGGACTCACCGTCGAGGAGTGTCAAAGCCTCCGGGACAACCTGCAGTATATCAACGACCTCTACACACCCTATCTGCGCCTCGTACTGGCGGACGCCCGGGGGACCGTGGTGGCTCTGTCCGACCCCCCGAGCGAGCTCAATGAGCGTTTTCTCATGGAGGGCATGCCCCAGGGGCAGGAGTTCGTGGGAACAAGGCTGGATAAGGAACTGGTGGCCAAGGCCATGACCCTGCCTTCCAGCAAGGACTACTGCGTGTCCGGGTTCGTGGCCACCGACCTTTATGGGGGGCGCCCCACCTATGTGTACAGTACCGCTGTGAGGAGCCCGGAGAACATGGACCGTACAGTTGGAGTGGTGCAGATCGTGTTCGACGCAGAGCCGCAGTTCAAGGATATGCTCAACGATGTTCTGCCGCGCGACGAGAACAAGCAGGTTGTGGAGGGGAGCCTGGGATTTTTCGTGGACAGGGGCGGCAAGATCATCGCGTCGACCTCGCAGGAGTTTGCGCCCGGTGATATCCTTCCATTGCCGAAATCCCTGTATCTCGGCGAAAAGGGAGCGCGCAACTCATCGGTGGTGGAGTTGAAGGGCCGTTCCTACACCGTGGGGCGGCAGGTGTCCGAAGGGTACCGGGAGTACAAGCGCAGTGACGGCTACGTCAACGACGTGATCTGTCTGATTATGATCCCCATCTAGATGAGCGTTTCATCATTGCACGCCGGCTTTGTCGTTGCGGAAAAGACAACTCCTTGTGTATGTCTGACTACGCGTCAGCCTTGCCTTTTCCTTGCGCTTTGCCAGCGAGCAATTCTACTGTACTTCCGGCAAATGTGATTGGTCAGCGTTTCCTTGGAAGCACGCGGTCACCAATGGCTCCCGGGTTCGCCGGGGGCATCCAGGTAGTTCAGGACCTTCCCGACCTCGTCCTTGTCCAGCCCCAGCCTTTTCAGGGTGGATTCGCACTGTGCGCGGAGCTCGTCGAGGTCCTTTTCGAATTCCTTGAGCTTGCCCAGTGCTTGCTCCCTGCTCATCTGCCCCTTTCTTACAAGGTTGCTGTAGTAGTCATCGTATTCCGTCATGCCCAGAACCACGCGGGAGAGGAGCAGGACAACGGAGTGGATGAGGCAGTCGAAACGCCATCCCGACCCCGCGTGGTTCCAGTCCGCGTTTTGAGTCAGGCATTCCTGCATCATGTCGCGGTCATAAGGGTTGTAGTCGAAGAAACGTACAGAGGGCAGACCCTCGGGCACTTTTCCCTTTCCCGGGAAGTGCCTGTTGAAGGCGAAGTTCAGGGTCTTGGCCAGACACATGTCCAGGGGCTTGGAGAGCAACTCACCGATCTTGGACCCGCAGTTCCCAAAGGCCTGTGTCAGGTAATACCGTTTGTAGGCCGCGTCCTCCTCCGAACTCTCTCCACTGACGAGAATCTTGGCGCCGTATTTGCGCGCAATTCTGTATGCCCCTCCATATATTGCATTGGGACAGCCAAAGCAGAGGCACAGCAGAAAATCCAAAGGGGAGCGGGAGAGGTTTATCTTGAGGTGGCGCAACCGGGTCAGAAAATGCAGCCGGGAGGTGATCTGGACAAGGGGGACGCCGAGCTTGCGGGTGAGGGCCTTCAGGTTTCCGGTGGCCACAGGGTGCGTAAATCCGTTGTCGTAGTTGTATGCCAGAGGTGAAAGTCCGTATTTCCTCACGATTTGATACAATACGAAACCGCTGTCCAGACCTCCACTGATGGGCACGATGCAGTCGTACTTCGAACCATTTTTGCCGATCTGCTTTTTGATGCCGTTATACTTCTCCACAGGCTTTGGGACGTATGTTCCGCAAATGGAACAGACACCGGCGGCATCGAATTCGATCCCGGGGTAAGATTCAGGGAGAACACACTTCGCACATCGCCTCATGCACCCACTCCAGAGGCCTTTCGGCAGAAGAATCGCGGAGTAATGCAACGTCACAACACACTGTGACGGCGGCAGAAAGTTGTTGCAAAAAACAGGACGACTTTCGACTCGAACTGCGGAAACAATACGGTGAGAAGCAACGGTGAAAAAGAAATTCAGTGTGAGCCTGAGGTGGAATTCTATACAGTATACGCATTTGCAAAGTGTTTTGTCCAGGGATGTCGCAATGCTCAGTTCTTTCCCTCGTGCAGACGCCAGCGCAGGCCTTTTGAGATTGAGCGGGCGAGCTCGAAGTCGCCGTATTCCGAGGCCAGTTCCATGGTCAGCGCAATGAGCCGGTTCGACGCCAACCCCTTGGCAATGGCCTGCTTCAAATATGGCAAGGCCTCTGGCGCGATACCGCTTTGCCGGGCCCCGAGCACTATGATTTCCAGTGCCTGGGCCGATGGCACCTGGTTCCACGCCAGGATGGCGAACTCCAATGCCGTGTCCGGGAACTGGTCCGCGTCCCTTTTCAGAAAACCCACGTGGCAGTACTCCCCCATGTGGGCCAGGAGGTGGGCGAAATACACGAACAGGGCGTGCCGCAGCACCATGCTCTCCTGCTTTGCCTGCTCCAGTTCGGGGCGGAGCGTGAACTCCGGGCATGTCCGGGCCAGGAGGATGTCGAGCTGCTTCAGGGATTGGTGCATGGCCTGTGGTTCTTGACGAATTACATGGAGCAGGGTCAGCTTCATGAGCGCGAGAACGGCGGTGTGTCCGGAGCCTTGGGTAGCGGCCGCCAGGTGTTCGGCCGCCGGAGCGAAGCGGCCCCCACGTGCCAGGATGTTGCCCATGTGCAGCCTGGCCTGGGCCGCAAGCTCCCCCCCGTCCTGGGATATGCTCCGCAACAGATCAAAGGCGTGCTTGAAATCCCCGCCGTAGCGAAGGCGGTGCATATAGGTGCCCACTGCCTCGGCGAACCGTTTCTCTTCCCTTGAAAATTCCTGGTTGCCCGTTTCCGGGGTCTTGATCGTCTCCAGGATCTCTCTCGCTCTGGCCTCGCTGGTGTGGCGTTCGGCGCATAGCTTTCTGGCCGCCAGAGCCGTTCCCGCCAATGCGTCCGGATCTTTGTTAATTCTCTCCAACACTTGGAGCACAGTGCCCGGCGTGTAGGCCTGATAGTGCTCCCCGGGTGTGAACAACTGCCGCATTGCTTCGCTGTCCTCGGTGAGCAGCAGGGAACCCGAGGCCATGGCCTGGAAGGTCCGTAGGTTCACGCCGGGAAAGAAGCTCTCGTTCAGCACCACGTGTGACTGCGCCGAGATGTCCTGCATGGTGTCGCGGGACACGCCCTTCACGTGCTCGATCTCGAAGCGCTGCCTTATGATCCGTAGAATGTTGCTCCTCTTGGCGCGATGCTGCGAGGTGCGCCCAACAAAGGAGACGAAGTGGCGCTTTTCCATGGGGGGGCGGAAGTCCGATTGCAGGGCAAACAGGGGAGCCCAGTGCGCGTTGACCCCATGCCTTGCGAGGGTGCCCACGGAGCTGGGCTGATCCACGAACACGTGGTCGAAGAGCTTGAGAAGGTGGGCCAGCCAGAACTCGTTCAACGGGGCGTCGATGACATAGGCTGCCAGAGGGACGGGGCAGTCGCGCAGGCCGTGAGGGAATTCGCTCTTGCCGAAGAGTTCCAGCAGTACGAGATCTGGAGGGGAGTCCAGAGCCGCCACAGTCTCCGGGAGGCATATCTCCGCCCCTCCTTTGAGAGCTACGATGTCATGCCCCAGGGCGCGCAGCCCTTCCCGCAGGAACGTTCCCTTGTAAAGTATCTTCATCGCGTTGTGAAAGCCCCCTGAATCACCTGTACCAAGTGGATCATGGGGCCACTATTGCCTCTGGGCAGCGAAAATACAAGAGGGGCGGAGGATATAGCGTGCTTTCCTCCCCGCTTATGGTGTTCAGATGTATATCACCGTGACCTCGAGCATGGCCGCGAGGTGGATGCCGCCGAAGATCAGTCTCAGGAGCCACCAGCGTATCTGACTGATGAAGCCGGAGTCGTACAAGATGGGCGCCGGGTCGGTGGCGTATTGCGTGATGGTTTTCTGGAAGATGTACGCGGCGAGCAGGTCGGGCGTCAGGGCGGTGAGGAACTTGGAGCTGGTGACGCAGGTGGCGGCAAAGGCCACCCAGGTGAGATGGGAGCCTATCTTGCGTGGCTCGTTCTCCGGCGTGGAGTTGAACATGGGAGGATGTTGCTTGCGATGGGGTAGATGGTGCCCGCGCTGCGTGCCATGTTGGAGGGCGTGAAGAGCGAGAGTGGGGCATCGGAGCAGGCGATGGCATACCCCAGCCCCAGGATGCTTCTGCCCGGATGCTTGGCCATGATCAGGCTGATGCGGCGGCCAAGGCTGGTCATCTTATACCCCAGTGCGAACATGAAGGCCGTGAAGATCAGCCAGATGACGCCGTTGGAAAAGCCGGGAAATGCCCAGTCACGACTCCCCTTGGCGCTTGGGTCCACGAGGCCGGGCATGGCCACGAAGGACACTCCGGCGAGTCCCACAAGCGCGGCGGGTACCGGCTCCACGATCAATCCCACGATGACGCCGACAAAACCGCACAGGAACTACCACCCCTGAAGTTGTAGCCCTCGGGTGTGGGACCGATGGCCATGAGTGCGGCAATGACGACGGGAAGGAATTTTGGATGATCGACATGAAAGTCTCCGCAACAAAGGTAGGATGTCTATGTATCTCATGTATAACGGCATATCATGTGATTTGAAGGTATAGAGGTATGGTAACAAAACAAAAACGATAACTGTTACTCAAGCGAATAATAATTTACAATGGTATGCTGCTGTTATGATTTCATGGAAAGTATGTCGACTGTAGGCATGGGTGAATGTCATGAGTATTGCCCATGCGCAAAAAAGGCGGGAGACAGAGTCTCCCGCCGCTAATCGAGGGGAATGCAGTGAAGACAACAATCGAAAAAAACAAATGCTGAAGTTCACGTCGTGGGCAATTATCCATACTGCTGGCAGGGGTTTTTGCCTCTGTCGCATTTCTGTATCAGAAACTCGTGCTTTCTAGCATCGCGCAACCTCTGCCTCAGGCTCATGCGCAAGGGACGGTAGCGGAACAGGTCTCCTATCTCACAGCGCTCGATGCCGATGTCGCGCAGCATGTGGTCGTCCGTGCGCAAGAGTTCGTGGTATGCCCTGTCCGGCTCCATCCAGCGGTACATGTCCTTGATTACGTCCCAAAGCCAGGCCAAAAAGATTTGTGCGATGGTGAAATGCGTTTTCATGTCCATGAGATGCCTCCTGTGTTTTGGGAAGCATGGACAATAATATTTGATTAGGGAAACGAATTGTTTTAATAACACCTAGAAGAGGTGCTTATGATAGATGTTGGAACCGATCTCCTGCGCGCCTTCGTGGCCGTGGCGGAATCCCTGAATTTCACCCGCGCCAGCGAGATGCTGCACAAGACCCAGTCCGCGGTGAGCCAGCAGATAAAACGCCTGGAGAGCGAACTCGGGGTACCGCTGTTCGACCGCGCCGGCCGCTCGGTGCGCCTCACCACCCAGGGAGAATCGTTTCTGCCCTATGCCCGTCGGGTTCTCAAGGCTCACGATGAGGCCATCGCCACCATCACGGACCCGGACATGACCGGATTGGTGCGCGTGGGCATCTCGGACGAACTCTCCATGTGCTATTTCCCCGAGGTGCTGAAGCGCTTCGCCCAGTACCACCCCTGCGTGCAGGTGGAGGTGCATTGCGGGTTCGGTGCCATGCTGGCCAAGAAGCTCGCCATGGGCGAGCTGGATTTGTTCATCAACACCTCGGCGCGAATCATTCCCGGAGGCGAGATCTTCGCCTACACCCCACTGTTGTGGGTGGGGTCCTGCGGTCATTTCGCGCACAAGGATAATCCGCTGCCATTGGCCATGTTCCTGCCCGGCTGCTCCTATTTGGCCTATGCCTCGGAGGCGCTGCATCAGGCGGGCAGGTCCTTCCGTGTGGCCTACTCCAGCCCATCCCTGGCCGGCATCCATGCCGCCCTGGCCTCGGGTATGGCCATCTCCGCCCTCATCACTCCCTCCATACCAAGGGGCGTGGTGGTCCTCGGGTCTGAGGACGGATTACCCCCATTGCCCCTGGTCAACGTGCACATGGTCAGGGGGCGTAGCGTCACACGCCCTGCGGATTGCTTCGCCAACATCGTGCGCAACGTGATCCAGAACGGGGAGGCCATGCGTCCTGCCGAGCCCGGCGAGCCTTCACTCATGCCCTGGAAGGAGTACCTGGACGGCATCGGCGCGTCCGCCTGATGCACGGACGGATCTTTCCGGCTACTTCTGGCACTCGCACTGGATGTTGCCGGCGATGATGTCCTTGACGTCGCCGAGCACGTCATGGGTCCAGCAGTCGTCCGCCCCTGCCGCTTCACGCATGACCAGCGCCAGGATGTAGGCCAGCTCCTTCAGGCTCGCGCCCGCGTCCAGAGCCCCTTTGAAGTGCTTCAGCACACAGGGCTTGGAGCGCGCCTTGATGGACAGGGCGAAACAGATGAACTGGTAGGTCTTCTCGTCGATTGTCCGCTTCTCTTCATACAGCGTATCCATCTGATCCAGCAGGTCCGTGAATTCGGGAAAAAGTTGCGCCAAGTATCTCATTTGTGATCCCCCTCGGGTTGTGGCGTCTGTTAAGATGGGTAAAGATTATATTCACCCGCGTAGGTATGCAATGGGCAAGTGTGATGATTCGCCAGTTTTGGGGTCACCATGCTTGACGTGAATTTCCCCTTGTAGAACAGGAGATTGACAGTAAACAGGCAGTGCCATAATATGTCGACGTGCTACTAATTTTATAATTGTATCTGGAAAAGAATATTAATTTAATATTTTGATGCAGAGGGAAACAGGGTTTCGTGGTCACAGGTGACTTGTCTGGAAAGGGGCATCCGTGTAGCGTTGAGAACAACTATCAGCGGATCCCGCAGAGGGGTGCTGACTGAGAGGCGAGAACAGTGTCATCCATGCAAGGCGAAGGTGTATCCCTTTTGGAAACAGGCGAGCGTGACGTATACCGCGAGGCGGAACAGCCCCGGGGCGACGGTCTCCCCGGATGGCTACTGCATGGTTTGCAGATCGCCGTGTTTCCCTTTGGCTTACTGCTTCTCTGGTGGCTGCTTGGGAAGTGGGGGGCGCTGAACACCTTCCTTACACCGCCCCCGGAAGCGGTCTGGGAGGCGGCCCTGGAGGGTCTGGCCAGCGGCGAGATATGGACTCACGTGGGCGTCAGCCTTGCGCGGGTGTTCGTGGGCTTCGCCCTCACCGTGGCCTGCGCGTTGCCCCTTGCCGTTCTGCTGTATTTCCGTCCCCTGTTTGAAAGAGTTCTCCGGGTGCCCCTGGAGTTCGTCCGCATCACCCCGCCCCTGGCCATGATCCCGTTGCTGATTCTCTGGCTGGGAATCGGTGAGGGCTCGAAGCTGGCCATCATCGTCCTTGCCAGCTTCTTTCCCATATTCCTCAATGCCATGGACGGCCTGCGAGGCACGGACAAACACCTGCTGGAGATGGCCAAAACCATCGACCTGACCCCCTGGGAGACCTTCCGCCACGTGCTCCTGCCCTCGGCACTGCCCTCGGTCATCACGGGTCTGCGCCTGGGGTTCGGGTACAGCTGGCGAGCGCTCATCGGCGCCGAACTCATCGCCGCGGCCTCGGGCCTGGGGTACATGATTCTGGACGCAGAGGAGCTGGCGCGCACCGACCGGGTGTTCCTGGGGATTCTGCTCATCGGCGGGCTGGGCTACGTGTTCGACGCCATGCTCTCCCGCATCGCCGTGCTGGTGAGCCGCAGGCTGCATCTTGCCAAAGGAGGACGGACATGACCGGGCTCAGGGTCACCGGTCTGTGCAAGCGCTTTCGCACAGGCGACCTTGGCGTGCAGGCCCTGGATCATGTCTCGTTCCGTGTGGACTCCGGAACCTTTGTGGCTGTCATTGGCTACAGCGGGAGCGGGAAGACCACATTGTTCCGGCACATCGCCGGGCTCGAGGAGCCGGACAGGGGCGCGGTCACCTTTCACGATCGACTCTCCGGCGAGGAGGTGAAACGCCCCCGCCTGGGAATGATGTTTCAGGAGCCCAGGCTGTTGCCCTGGCTCACGGTGAGGGAAAACCTGCTGCTGGCCCTGCGCCGCGCACGGGGTGCGGACAACGGCGCCACTGTGCTGGAGACCTTGCGTCAGGTCGGGCTGGGTGAATTCAGCGAGGCCTACCCGGATCAGCTGTCCGGGGGCATGGCTCAGAGAGTCGCCCTGGCAAGGGCGTTGTGCCGTCGCCCTCAGCTGTTGCTCATGGATGAACCGTTCGGGGCGCTGGATGCCTTGACTCGGCTGCAGCTCCAGGTGGAGCTGGCCCGGTTATGGGCCGCCCATCCCATGACGGTGCTGTGCATCACCCACGATGTGGGAGAGGCCCTGATCCTGGCCGACCGTGTGTTGGTCATGAGGGAGGGGCGTTTGATACAGGACAGGGCGGTGCCTTTGCCGCGCCCCAGAAAATGGGGGGATCCGGCATTCGAGGCGCTGCGGGGGGATTTGCTGGAAATGATTCTGCAGAACAACATGGAGGAAGCGCCATGCGTTTCATAGCGCGGCAGCTCATAATTCTTTGTCTGGCGGTCCTGGGGATCGCCATCAACATCGCCCCCGCGGGGGCGGCAAACGTGCGGGAGATCAACGTCTCCTACGTCAAATCCCCCTTCAACGCCCAGATCATGGCCATGAAGGCCATGGGGATGCTGGAGGAGGAGTTCGCGGCCGACAACATCGCCATCAACTGGCACTCCATCAACTCCGGGGCCAAGCAGTCCGAGGCAATGGCCGCGGGCTCCCTGGACATCGCCTCGGTCATCAACAGCACCTCGGTTCTCCTGACCAATGCCAACGGCAACCCGGTGAAGATCATCGGCGGCGTCAGCCGCCCCGCCAGGACTTTCGCCATCGTGGCCGGTCCCAATGGCCCCGCCACGGTGGCCGACCTCAAGGGCAAGACCGTTGCCGGCCCCAAGGGTACCGTGCTGCATCAGCTCCTGGTGGCGGCCCTGACCAGGGAGGGGCTCAAGGAGTCGGACGTGAAGTTCGTGTCCATGGATCTGCCCAAGGCCCGCACCGCCATGCTCGGGGGCAGTGTGGACGCAGCGCTCCTCGCCGCGGGGCTGGTCATCAACTCCGTTAAGGCGGGCGCCCGTGTCCTGTGCACAGCGGAAGGACTGGTGGTTCCCAAGCTTGTGAGCGCCGCGTCGGACACGTTCACGCGTGAGCACCCCGACCTGGTGGCGCGCTACGCCAAGGTCTTTCGACAGGCCACCGCCTGGATCCTGGCCAACAAGGACAAGGCAGTGGAAATCGGCATCGCCGAGCACGGCATCTCCAAGGAGGACGGCGAGACCCTGTTCGACTGGGCCGGGTTCACGGACCACCTCACCGCCGCGGATATCCTGAGCATGCGCGAGGACATGGGGTTTCTTCATGACAACGGCATGATCAAGAATACCATGGATCCCTCCTCATTCTGCCTGCCCATGAGTTTCATGGAGTAGGGCGGCGGAGTTGGAAAGTAAACCGGGGGAGGGGGCAGTTTGAAAAAAGGTTCCTCCCCCGGCCCTCCATCCGTAAAATTTTGTTGCGTTTGCAGGAAACACCAAGATGCAGTGTGTGGTTTTGGATCGGAACAAGGGGCTCGTGGCGGTCACAGGGGAGAACCTGCTGCAGTGCGCAGGCCCCTCCCAGGCCATAGCCTCGGCCATGGTCATTCGTCTGTTCTGGAGCGCGTTGCAGGACCTGTGCCCTGATGCGCCGCCCCTGCGTACGGATATTCATGTCCTGAGCGCGGCGCCGCTGCCCGGGATCCTGGACTGCATCCAGTGCGTGACCCTGGCGCAGGCGCGGGAGAACGGCAGGCTGCGCGTGGATCCGGATGCCGCCCCTGTGGCTGCGCCGCTCGCCATCGAGGGGCGTTTCTACTTCGAGGTCGAAATCCACGGCAACTGCCGGGCGTACTGGCCAAGGTCCGGAATCTTCGACTCCACCTTTCTGCCCACGGTGCTCCGCTACCAGGACGCGACTCGGACTCCGGATGAGAGCGTGGCCTACCAGGCCTACAAGCAACAGCTCGTGGAGCGAATCCTGCATGCGCCCAGGCACGGCGTGTTCAGTACCCGCACCGTCCCTTGGCGCTGGGGAAAGTAAAGGAAGCGCGGCATCATTGCCCGCCGGCTTTGTTGCTGCAGAAAAGGCAAAACCTCGTGTATTTCTAACTACACGTCGGCCTTGCCTTTTCCTTGCGCCTCGACAGCGAACTATTCTACAGCATTTCCGGAAAATGTGATCAATCAGAGTGTTCTGAAAAATGTTTTACTGGGCCTTGACATAGGTGCCGCCGAAAAAGCCTGACATGCCGCACTCGAAGCCTTTTGACTCCACGTCGATGATGGCCTTGTCCCCCTGGAACGAGATCGTGAAGCGGATTTCGTCCTCTGTCGTGCCACCATTGGCGGGCAGGGAATCGTCCACGCGCCCCCCGCCCTGGTCAATGGGCGTCTCATAGGTCTCGAAGTCGCACATCTGGCCGTTGCTGGTGCTTTCGGTGAGGAATGCGAACTTGAAGCCGGGGCCCATCCTGCTGATCGTCATTGTGCCCTTGTAGCCGGATTCCATGTAGTTGTAGGTGCCTTCCACATCAATGGCCAGGCAGGGAGCGGCAAACAGGACTAGGGCCGCCAGGGTGCATACGGTGCATAGGATATGTTTCATAACAAGTATCTCCTTGAAGAATGATTTGGAATACTGTTGCATACCAATTCAATTTGTAAAATGCTTGCATTATTCTAGAGCATTTTAACTTTGAAAAAGGTTAAATGCTCTGCAAGGGTTTGCCTGCAAATCCTTGCCGCGAAATGCTTGTAGGCTGGCTTGGCCGGCCGTTGAGCAAGCATTCCAAGCGTAAATTGCTCTAGTGGAAAAATCCTGTACCGAACCAGTAATCCATTCTCAGCGGGGCGAATCGTTGCTATTATCCTGAAAGGAACCACTGAACCGCGACGCTGGAGGACTCATGGAGATCAAGCTCTTCGTCACTGTTGGAGACAAGGCTGGGGCATCGCTAGGGGTGCGGTTTTTGAGTGATTTTTTCGAGAACAGGGACAGGCTGCGGCTCACGCTGTGTCACATGGTGCGGGAGGAACCGCGGACCATCGGTGAGATCAGCTGTGACGAGCCCATGTGCATGCTATTGAAGAGCGGATTTTCAGAGCAGCAGATCGAGACCCACTGCCTGGAATGTGGCGGTTCCCTGGCCGGGAAGATCCTGGAGAGCGCGGAAAAGGGCGGCTACAGTGCCATTGTCCTGGGCAAGCGCGGGCTCTCCTGGCTGGAGAGCATGGTGGAGTCCAGTACCAGCCTGGAGCTCCTGCACATGAGATCCTGCCAGCCGTACTGGATTTGCCGCCCCCCACGGGAGGGGCAACGCAACGTGCTGCTCTGTGTGGACGGCACCGAACAGTGCCGACGGATGGTGGAGCACGTGGGGGACATGCTCGTGGACCAGCCCCGGCATAGGCTCATCCTGCTGCACGTGGCGCATCCCGTCACCTCCGACCTGCCGCGCCAGGACGAGATGTTCGACCGTGCCTGGACCATTCTGGAGCAAAGGGGGTTCCCGGGCTCGCGCATCCGCGCCCGGGTGGTGGAGGACGCGGACATTGTCCGGGCTATAGTCCGCCACGCCGAAGCCGGTAACTATGCGGCGGTGGCAGTGGGCAGCACAGCTGCCGAGACCGCCGGCCACGGCCTGAAGCGCTACTTCATGGGCTCGGTGTCCATGGGGTTGTTCAGGCAACTGCGTGATCGCACCCTGTGGGTCTGCCAATAACAGGGGAAGCGCTGCATAATTGCCCGCTGACTTTGTTGCTGCGTAAAAGGCAAATCCTCGTGTATTATAACTACACGTCGGCCTTGCCTTTTCCTTGCGCCTCGCCAGCGAACAATTCTACAGCACTTCCGGGAAATGTAATTAATCAGCGTTTTCCTAAAGCAATTTCTGGTAACCCAATTTTATAAAATTTTCGGAGGGGGGTTCGGGGGGAAGCCCTTTTTTCAAAAGGGTTCCCCCCGAAAAATCCTTTTATTCCTTTCTTTTTCTTTCTCTTCTCCCCCATTCACATTGCCCCGGGGTAGAGCAGGCTGGGGAGCCAGAGGGAAACCTGCGGGATGTAGGTGATGATGGCCAGGCAGGCCAGGGCAAGGCACAGCCAGGGCAGCACGGCGCGCAGCACCGTGAAGTAGCTCAGCCCGAAGGCGCCGCTGGCGATGAAAAGGTTCAAGCCAAATGGGGGGGTGATGTTGCCCATGTCCGCGTTCACCGACGCGATGACCCCGAAGTGCAGCTCGCTGATGCCCGCGGCGTGCAGGAGCGGTGACATCAGCGGCGTGAAGATCAGGATGTTGGAGAACACGTCGATGAACATGCCCGCCAGCAGCATGAAGCCGTTGGCAAAGAGCAGTACGGCCCAGGGGGGCGGATTCAGGGACACGATGGGCGCCACCAGTTGCGTGGTCACGTTTTCCACGGTGAGCAGCCAGGAGAACAGGGTGGCCGCCGCCACCATGATCAGGATGCGTGCCGCCACCATGCCCGTGTCGCAGCAGATGCGCCAGAGTTCATTGAGGCTCAGCTCCCGGTGGATGATCACCGTGATGAACATGGAGTAGGCCACGGCCACTGCCGCGGACTCCGTGGGGGTGAATACGCCGGTATAGATGCCCCCCAGGATGATTGCCGGAAACCCCAGGCCCCAGCCCGCGGATTTCGCGGCAGCAGCGATCTCGCCCAGACCCGCGCGGGGCTCCAGGGGGATGTGCTTGCGTTTGGCGTAGAACACGCACCAGGCCGAATAAAGTCCCACGAACACCAGCCCGGCACCGAATCCGGACATGAAGAGCGCTCCCACCGAGACCTTGGTGATGGTGCCGTAGATGATCATCGCGTTGCTCGGGGGGATGATCATGCCCAGGAGCGCGGAGCAGGTGACCAGCCCAACGGCGAAACGTTGGCCGTATCCTGCCTCCACCAGTGCCGGGAACATGATGCCCCCCACCGCCACCACGGTGGAGGCGGTGGATCCGGTGATGGCGGCGAAGAACAGGCAGCTGAGCACGCCGCAGATGCCCAAGCCGCCGGGGAGATGCCCCACAAGGGTCTTGGCGAAGCGGATGAGCCGGGCCGTGACCCCGCCCTGCCCCATGATCTGCGCGGCGAGCATGAAGAACGGGATGGCCAGCAGGGCCATGCCCTCCACCCCGGCGAACATGCGCTGGGGCAGGATGTCCAGCGGGATCTTGGAGAACAGGGCGAAGATGATGAAGGCTGTGGAGGCCAGGGCCACGAAGATGGGGATGTTCAATCCGATGAGCACGAACAACAGCACGAAGATGAGCAGGGTCATAGCGCGGACTCGTTTGCCACGTTCTTGCCGGGCGCGTCTTCATCTGGTTTGGCAAACAGTCTTGCGGCATAGCGCAGGGCCATGAGGCCGCTGCCCACTGGCACCGCCAGGTAGGCCCACCACATGGGCAGGTCCATGGCCGCCGTTACCTGGTGCGCGCCGCGTACGCGCATGGTGTGCCCCCAGCTGTAGTAGGCCAGGGCCAGGCAGAACAGCATGCAGAACAGGTTCACCAGCAAAGCCAGGGCACGGTTGCCCCTGGGGCTCAGGAAGCGGGTGAGGATGTTCACGGAGACGTGCCCCTCGCCGCCGGCCACGGCCGCTGCGCCCATGAAGATCAGCCAGACCATGAGATAGCTGGCCAACTCCTCCGCCCAGAAGATGGGTTTCAGGAACACGTAGCGCATGACCACGTTGGTGAAGAGTAGCAGGCTGGAGAAAAGGATGATGGCGCCGAGCACCCCTTTCGTGGTGCGGGCAAAGGCAATGGAAATGAAGTGGAGCGATTTCACCGCGCGTTGCATGAAACGGCCCGGCGGTATGAGCCGCCGGGCCGGGTTGTTCTATTTACCCAGCATGTCCAGGTAGGGCGCGCCTCCTTCCACATTGGCGCGGAACCAGTCATACACCGGGGCCAGGGCCTTCTGGAACTCCGTGATCTGCTCCGGCGTCAGGGTGATGACCTCCACACCGGCCTTCTTGATGGTCTCCATGAACCCGGCGTCCCGCTCCTCGATGAGGCCAAGCTGGTAGGTGGCGGATTTGGCCGCGGCATCCTTGAGCAGCTTTTGGTATTTCTCTGGCAGGTTGTCGAAGAAGGTCTTGTTGATCACCACTCCGTAGGCCAGGAAGGCGTGGTTGGACATGGTCATGTATTTTTGCACTTCATAGAGCTTCATTGTGGTTATGCCCACCAGGGGGTTTTCCTGGCCGTCCACCACGCCCTGCTGCAGCGCGTTATACAGCTCGTGAAAGTCGATGGGCACGGGGCTGGCGCCCAGGGCCAGGAACTGCTCCCGGATCACCGGGGAGGGCATGACGCGGATCTTCTTGCCCTTGAAATCCGCAGGCGTGTGAATGGGGAAATTTCCGGTGAACTGCTTGAAGCCCATGCCCCAGTATGTGAGCCCCACCATGTTCTTGTCGGCCAGGGGCGCGAAGAGCGCGTCGCCAAAGTCCTTGTACAGGACATCGTACAAATCCTTTTTGGTAGGGAACAGGAACGGCAGGTCAAGGATCTGGAAAGGCGGCTGCACCGCCTGGATCTTGGATGCGGGCACGGCGATCATCTCCACCGCCCCTGCCTGGACCATCTCCACCATCTGAATTCCCGTGCCCAGCAACTGGTTCGGGTAGAGGGTGACCTCGATTTCCCCCCCGGACCCTTCCTCGATGAGTTTCTTGAGGTAGAGCGCGGCGTCGTGATGCGGGCTTTTTTCCCGCTGATCGTGACCGAAACGCATCTGCCATTTGGCCGCCTGTGCGGGCATGGCGCCCAGGACCAGGGACATTGCCAGAACAAGCAGGATCATTCTGCGCATAGATATCTCCGAAGTAGAAGGGTGGAACGTATCTATGGTTGAAGTACTAAAAAGGTAGAGAAAATGACAAATTGAAAGTAAGGATGGGTAGTTAGAAAATAAATCGAGCAAAATGATATGTTAGCGCGAGCAGGATAGAATTCCTTGAAGGTGGGAACGTTTCACCTGTGGGACGGAGTAGAGTAAGATTCGAAAAGCGGGCTGGAGGATGAAATAATGCTTTTTTCTTACATTGTTTTTTTCTTTTTCAACGGTCTGTCACCCACGCAGGTAATAGGCCCGGGACTCGGGCAGCTCCAACTCCAGGCCCGCCTCCTGGCAGCGTTGTTTGATGTTTTTCTTGCGCTTGTCTGTCTCCGTGGCGGCGATGGTCTTGACCAGCCCGTCCAGGAGCGGCTCCAGGTTGTCATAAGGCAGGCCGAGGCCCATGTCCCCGCCGGACCATTTCGCGGAGAACCGGGTGTTGGAGCACAGCGCCGAAATATGAGGCTGCCCGGTTATCAGGGGGCGGGCAACGCACTCCGAGCATACCCCCCGGTTGCCCACAAGGGAGATGTCGGACAGGTGCCCGTGGTGATAGGCCCAGGCCTGGACCAGGCGCATGATCTGCCAGGACTCGGCCACCAGCATCACAATTTTTGGGGCGCGGAGGCACCGCTTGAGCGGGATCACGCCCACGGCCAGGCAGGGCTCGGGAATCCGTGCCATGGCGATGTGCACCTGGCGCGCGATCTCCATATCCGCGTAAAGCCCGAAGCCGAACAGGCGCTCCCCGGTGAGGGATTCCCCGGCCGGATCGCTGAAGCGGAACACCTCCATGGCGCCCTTGCAGCTGAAGTTGTCGCCTTTGGCCTTGCGCCCCTTGTCCAGGGTGGCCATGCGGACCATGGTGCAGAAGCTGAGCCCCCCTTTGAGAGGGGGCGCGGGCCAGTCCGCGAACTCATCCTCGCTGTGGGCGAAGTCCACGGCCACCACCTCCCGCCTCAGATCCAGAATACAGTGCAGCATCATCGCCATGCGCCGGAAATCCATACAGGCTCCTTTTTCACGGTTATGGCCTTGCCTGTCCGGTATTGCAAGCCTCTGGTGTAATGTCCGCTCAATTCATTCAACATGAATGGAGCGGAGGATCGCTTCACCGAAAACGCGGTCTTCGGATTGCTCCCGCCGCTGATAGCGGCGGAGCGATCTCCCGTCCGCCCTTGGTGCCGCATAACGCGTCATCCGCAAGTATATGAACATGCCGGGGGCGACAACCGAGACCTCTTGCCTGTCTTCAATAGTTTGCTATTGTATGTAATGAGGGTTTGACTCGAAACATGGGGTTGGCGTGGGGGAACACGTCTTGAAAGTGATTTCCTCCAGGAAGATCAAGGAAAAACAATATAATCGCATTTATCACGCCGGGGCAACCGGCCACATGTGGGAGGCCGCCAATGGATGATCTGAGACTGTGGAGCCGACAGGAGATCGGGCGCATGAAACTCGATCTGGAGCGGCTGTTCGACAATTTCGTGGCTGATATGGGCCTGCCGTGCTGCATCCACACCAGCGTGAAGCCTTACAGAGAGGGCTTCATCGTGCGCACGGTGCTGCCGGGCGTGGACGCCGAGCACCTCAGGGTCATCGTGGACGAGCGCCGTGTCACCGTTGAGGCCGAGGCCGTCATGGAGCACGGGCCGCACCGCACCCGAAGAGGCATCTCGCGCACTGTCAGCCTGCCCCTGCCCGTGGACCCCGACAGGGTGGAAGCGGGCTTTGAGAACGAAATATTGGAAATAAAACTCCCGAAGCGCTCCCCGCAGGGACCAAGAGTCATCATTCCGCGGGCCGGACGCATTGCACCTTGAACAGGGAGGGCGACATGACCAAGACCAAGAGGAATACCCTGGAACTCGACCACTCCGATCTGCGCTGGCAGCTCGACCCCGCAAGCCTGGGGTTTGCCACAACGGACGAACTGGAACCCCTCACCGACATCATAGGGCAAAAGCGGGGCGTGGAGGCCTTCCGCTTCGGCATGGCCATGCAGCAGGAGGGGTACAACATATTCGTCACGGGCTGGCCTGGATCCGGCCGTTTGCCCACCGTGAAGAGGCTCCTGGCGGAGTTGACCCCCGGGGACGGCATTCCGGACGACTTGGCCTATGTCAACAACTTCGAACGCACGGAGCAGCCCATCCTGCTCCGCTTTCCCGCGGGTAAGGGCTCTGTATTCAAACGCGACATGTCAGCCTTTCTGGAAAACATCACCCGCGACGCGCCCCAGCTCTTCGAGTCGCAGGAGTACATCCAGCGCAAGAACGAGATCGCCGAGGCGCACGAACAGCGGGTCATGGAGTTCTACAAGACCATCGAGGACAAGGTGAAGGACACCGGTCTGGTGGTGGTGCGCATGCAGATGGGCCCCATGCAGCGCCCCGATGTGCTGCCTTTGGTGGACGGCGAACCCAAGCGCATGATCGAACTCGAGGAGATGGTCGAGAAGGGGCGTTTTCCCAAGGAGGAATACGACCGCCTCAAGGAGGCCCGCTCCCAGATCAAGGAGGAGATCGACGAGATAGTGCATCACGTGCGCGAGCTGAACAAGGAGATGGAGGAGAAGCAGCGTGACGTGGACAAGCTGATGTTCAGGGCACTGGCCGAGGACCATCTGCGCCCCTTGCGCGATGCCTTTCAGGACGAGAAGATCGCTATCTATCTCGACTCCGTGCTGGAGCACATGGTGGGCGATATCGACACCATCAAGATGGCCGCCGCCGTGGCCAAGGGAATGCTGCCCCAGGGCATGCCGCAGTTCGCCGCGCCCTCCTCGGAGCAATTGCTGCACGACTACCAGGTGAACCTGGTGGTGGACAATCAGGGCCTGGAAGGCCCGCCGGTGATCATCGAGTCCTACCCCACCTACCGCAACCTGTACGGCTCCATCGAGCGCATCATGGACCGCAGCGGGGGGTGGCGCACCGACTTCACCATGATCCGCGCAGGCTCCTTTGTCCGCGCCGGCGGCGGCTACCTGGTCATCAATCTGCAGGACGCCATCTTCGAACCCGGCGTATGGCAGACCTTGAAACGCTCCCTGAAGACAAAGCAGATCGAGATCGAGACCTATGATCCGCTGTTCTTCATCTCCAGCGTGGGGATCAAGCCCGAGGCCATCCCCATGAACGTGAAGGTTGTGGTGCTTGGCGACCCCTGGCTCTACCAGCTGTTGCTCATGTACGACCCGGATATGGCCAAGATATTCAAGGTGCGAGCCGACTACGAGAGCATCATGGATCGCAGCGATGAGGCCGTGGCCACCTTTGCCCGGTTCGTTGCCACCCAGGTCAAGGCGAAAGGACTCCCGCCATTCGAAGCCTCGGGCGTGGCCGAATTGGTGGAGCACGCCGTGCGCATGGCCGGCCGCAAGGAGAAGATATCCACCGCGTTTCCGCGCCTGGCCGACCTCATGGCCGAGGCCGTGCACTTCGCCCGGCAGCACAATGCCGAAACAGTGACGGGCAAGCACGTGCAAGAGGCCATCTCCGCCCGCATCCTTCGCGCCAACCAAATGGAAGAGCGGTTGCAGGAGATGATCGACCGGGGCTCCCTGTTCGTGGACGTCACCGGCGCGGAAATCGGGCAGGTCAACGGCCTGGCCGTGTACCAGACCGGGGATCACGCATTCGGAAAGCCCTCGCGCATCACCGCCACCACGTCCATGGGGAAGGAGGGCATCATCAACATCGAGCGCGAGGCCGATCTCTCCGGCCCCACGCATAATAAGGGCGTGTACATCCTTTCCGGCTTCCTGCGCCGGAACTTCGCCCAGGACAAGCCCCTGTCCCTGGCAGCGTCCATTGCCTTCGAGCAGAGCTACGGCGGCGTGGATGGCGACTCCGCCTCCTCAACCGAACTTTATGCGCTGCTCTCCAGCCTCTCGGGCGTGCCCCTTCGACAGGACATCGCGGTCACCGGCTCGGTGAACCAGAAGGGCGAGGTCCAACCCATCGGCGGGGTCAACGAGAAGATCGAGGGCTTCTTCCTCACCTGCAAGAACGCGGGCCTCACCGGCAGCCAGGGCGCCATGATCCCCCAGGCCAACGTCAAGGACCTCATGCTGCGGCAGGAAGTGGTGGATGCGGTCAAGGCCGGGCAGTTCCACGTCTGGGCGGTCTCCACCATTGACCAGGGCATCGAGCTTCTCACAGGTAAAAAGGCCGGCACACGCTCCAAGACCGGCGCGTTCCCCAAAAACTCCATCTTCGGACTCGTGGACGCGCACCTGAAACACCTGGCCGAAGGCCTGCGCGACTTTGGCAAGGAAGAGGACAAGGAAAAGAAAGGAAAGACGGCAAAGACAGGAAAGAAAAAAATCGAAAAGATAGAAGAGTAATGGGCTAGATTATTCTGGCGTATAGCCGTTCACGCTGCATGATAAATTGAGTTAGACGGAAGATTTTAGAAGTAAGCTCTTTTAGTTCAATATGTTCCTGATTAAATTGTTTGTTCAGTTCAGATTTAATCATCTCTTTCTTTTTATCTGTGAAGCCAAGATCATGCAGTATTGATATGTCTGAAGGTAAGTCAATAATGCCAAGTCTGAGATGTACTAGTGCGATTAATGAACGATGCTCATATTTTGAATGGTCGAGGTGTAATTCTATTTTTGAAGTAAGGGAAAAAATAGATTTATAGTCTACATTTATAGAATATTTATCAAAATGATCCATATCTTTGTTGCAAGAGTATGTGCCTTTTTGCATTGATTCTACGTAGTCGCCATGGTTATGGATAAAAGTTAAATTTGTGAAATAGGAGTGAAAATATTCATTAAGTGTTTTTACCCAGTCTGATTTGTTCTCATAGTGAGTTTTTAATAGAAGCTGTGTGGCTGCAGTGACAAGAATGATAACCGCTGCAAATGTAAAATCAAATTTATTGTTTGAAATGCCGGCCATTATGTGTCCAAAATATTCTGAGACAACATAAATAAGAGTGACAGATAATGTTGCATTAAGTAAGATAATTGTCACAATAAGAAAATAGTCAATCCATAGTGAATGATTCTTTCTGGAGCCATTTACAATAATTTCTTTTTTACTATCATTATCGATATTATAACGAATAGGGTAGTCCTTTTGAATGAGTGGGTCAGTATTGAGAATAGGTCTGACTTGATCAACAGTGAGTTCTCGATATCTGATAAGATACAAATTTTTTGTGATAATGTTGAAGTAGCATAATTTAATATGATATAAGCTGGAAATGATGCAGATGATTGAAAAGATGAAATATCCGACTAATAATGAGTATAGAAGATATGTTGTGCATGCTGATATCATTGTATAAAGTAGCTTTTTGGTTGGAAGATAATCAGTATTAATATGTTTTTATTAAGTTGGTCAATCCTAAAAACTAATTTTAACTGAAGATGACTGCTTGACATCTAGACATCTCCTTGTGCGGACTTACTTATTCACAGAGGAGGAGCGCCCGTGCAACAAACAATTGCCGTTATCATAGGAATTTTGGCTGGAGGAGGGTTCTGCGCCCTGGCCCTGTGGAAACTTCGCAAGTTCTGCATTCCCTGAATGCTGATCTATGGCTCCGTGGGCACGGGGCTGGGGGCGTACTATCTGGCAAATCTGCTGCTGGGTGGGGGAAGTTGAGAAATATGTTTACCGGCTATTATTAATCATCTTTGGAAGGGGGGTGCGGGGGGAGAACCTTTCTTTAGAAAGGTTTCCCCCCGCAAAATCTATTCCCTCATTCTTTCTTTTCTTCCTACTTCACTTTTACCACGTATTTTTTCATGAACCGGAACGGGTCGTAGGAGAGTTTGGCTTTTCTCAGGCCGGGTTCGTCGAGGTCCTGCTCCCGGTTCACAAAGATGTAGTCCTTGCCCATATCGTCCAGGAACATCTGGTTGATGGCCTGGTAGACGCCGTTGAATTCGGGTTTTCCCTTTTCGAAGTGCACCACCAGGGTTTTGGGGTCCAGCTCCTCGGCCACGGTATAGGCCACGATATGTCCGTCCACGTGCAGGGCCGCGCCCATGAGCCCGTCGATGCTGTCCCAGTCCTGCAGCACCCGGGCGATGGCGTTGTTTTCCGCGATGAGCGCTTCGCAGTCCTCGCATTCGTGCCAGTGGACCCACTGCTCCTGCATTTCCAGGGCCTCTTCGATGCACTCCTGGTCAATTGGTTTGTACACAAAGTCGTAGCTTTTCCTAAACTCATCGAGCAGCTCGCGTTTCCTGCGCAGGCGCTCGTTGTCCAGGCTGATCATGTTATCGACCTTGTATACGTAGTCCCAGTGCTCCCGGGCGGGGGTGATCTCGATGCGCTCTCCGAGGCTGTCACGAAGCAGCATGACCAGGGCCTCTGGCGCGCGGGTGATGGTCATTCCCGGGGTCAGGCATTGGAGATTGGCCCAATCGATGCCTTCCCAGTCGCCCACCGGTGCCCAGAATACAGGCTTCGGGCCTTCCTGGCGGATCCAGACGCAGTGCTCGTCGAAGTGCCAGGTCAGGCCGTGCTCCACTGCCCAGCCGAAGATATTGGCGAAGCTGTAGTCGGATGTCTTTTGCGTGCAGCGGGAGAGATACTCCCTGTATCTGTGTTGTTCATCAATTGTTGGTTGTTTGAACATTTTACTCATGTTCTGACGACTCCTTTATCCAGGGATGTGGCCGTGGGGAGAGGGGGGGTGGCGCGACGGCGCATGCCGAAGCGCTGCCACGGTCTGAATTGGAAGAAATAGAGCATGACGCTTGCCTGGAAAATTTGTGATCCGAGCATGGCCACCCAGACGCCCGTTGACCCGCCCCAGTATTCGTGCCCCAAGTACCAGGCAAGGGGCAGGCGAATGAACCAGGAACTGAACCCGAAGATGCAAAGGTTGTAGATGGTCGCGCCCGCGCCCACCATCACGCCGCTGAGGGTCATGGTGGTGACGGTGAACGGGATGGCCAGGATGTTGTAGAACAGGTAGTCCTTGATCTGTACCTGCACCGCCAGGTCGCTGGAGAGCAGCGCCGCGATCTCGGCCACGAACTGCCAGAGCAGCAGGGCCAGCAGGGAGATGCTCAGAACGCCGATGCCCAGGATCTTGTAGCCGGTGGTTTTGGCCGCGGCGGTGTCGCCCGCGCCGATGAAGTGCCCCACCAGGATGGAGGCTGTGAGATTGAAGGCGAACCCGGGCATGAACAGGATTGCCTCCACCCGAAGCCCGGCAGTCATACCGGCCAGGGCATCGATATGCCCCGTGGGCAGGGAGGCCACGATGGCGAACAGCACCAGGTAGGCCGCCTGCCAAAGGATCTGCATGGTTCCGGCGGGCCAGGCCACCTTGAACAGGTAGCGCCAGGCGATTTTGGCCCAGCGCAGCGGGGGAAATGAGCTTTTGGAGAGCATTCCCAGTCGCCAGAGCAGGAACAGGTTGCAGAGCGCCCCTGCCAGGACCGAGAAGAATGTGGCCCAGGCCACGCCCTTGTAGCCGAGGTTGGGCAGCCCCCAGAGCCCTAGGCCCAGGCCGAAGTCAAAGAACGTGTTCAGCACCGTGACCAGAGTGATGGAGATCAGCGGCAGGTAGACCCATTTGTTGGCGCGGAAAATGGCGTTGCTCACGATGAACAGGTAGTACCCGGGGAGCACCAGCAGATAGACCCTGAGAAAATAGTCCGTGACCGGGCGGATGGACTCCGGCGCCTGCAGCAGGGAGAGCAGGGTGCCCTGGAACGCGAAGCCGATGCCCGCGATGGCCGAGCCCAGGATCAGGGACAGGGTGAGCAGGAGCCCCACGTAGCGCCGCGCCCGCTTGAACAGGCACGCCCCAAGGGACTGGCTCACGGCGGCGGTGCCGCCGTTGGCCATGGCCGTGGCGATGATCATCAGGAACATCAGGCTCTGGGTGATCATGCCCAGGGATGCCTGGACCTCGGTGCCGATGCGCCCCGCCACGAGGACATCCACAAACCCGATAAAAAAATGGACCAGCATCATCAACGTCTGCGGCCAGGCGAGCTTGACGATCTCACTCAAGGAACCGCTACGTGATGAGGTGGTATTCGGGGTGCGACAGTCGCTGACGGAAGGTGTTTGCACGCTCATAGGACAGGGCTTTATTTTGAAGTTGTGCGGAGAGGAAGCTATTTGCAAAGGATTCCTCTCGGAATACGGAAGTATTTTAATTGGTTATTAAACCAAAGAAAGAGCGGCCATTGCTGGAGCGCTCTTCCATGGGAGAACTCGGACGCTTGGATTTTTACATGAGGGTTCCAGGGACAGATAACCATTCAAACCCCCAAGGGAAGGGGGGTGTTTGAAAAAGTTCATCACAAGGTGTGTGCCCCGTGCCTCTCCCAGACATTCGGGAGCAGGACTCATGCCCCTGATCGCATTGCGAGTCAAGGCTCAGTCCACCGGTTTGGACTCGTCATGGGTGCGGAAGAAGTTTTCAAGGATGGTGTCCGAGACCACCATGCCGTTCTTGGTCAGCCGCAGGTAGCCCTTGGCCAGGCGCATCAGGTTGTGCTTGTGCAGGGCCTCCACAAGGCGGCCGTGTTCCTCCATGAAGTCGCGCCCGGAGAGCTCGCGGTAGGCCCTGAGCCGCAGCCCCCGGCTGGTGCGCAGCCTGAGCATGATCATCTCCTTGATCCTGGTGTCCAGGTCCAGGACCTCCTTCTCCTTGCCCAGTTGCACGTTTTGCACCGCCTGGATCCATTGCCGGATGTCCGCCGGGTTCTCCCAGCGCTCTCCGGCGATGGTGGACACCGCCGCTGGTCCCACGCCCAGGTAGTCCCGCCCCTCCCAGTATCCGAGGTTGTGACGGCTGTAGTATCCCATCCTGGCGAAGTTGGAGATCTCGTACTGGAGATAGCCGCGCGACTCCAGGAAGTCCGCGCCGTACACGAACATCCTGGACTGCTCCTCCTCGGGGGGGAGGGTCAGTTCCTGGGCCAGGCAGGCGCTCTCCAGGGGGGTGTCCGGCTCCACGGTCAGGCCGTAGCAGGAAAGGTGCTCGGGCTTGAGTTCGATGGCGAACTTGAGCTCGTCCAGCCAAAGCTTGAGCCGCTGCCCTGGCAATCCCCAGATCAGATCGAGGTTCACGCTGGCAAATCCCTCGTGACGCAGAAGATTGTATGCGCGAAGGGCCTGGCTCGAAGTATGCGGGCGCCCCAGCATGGCAAGTTTTTCGTCGTTGAAGCTCTGCACCCCAAGGCTTACGCGGGTTACGCCCACAGCCTTGAGGGTGCGCGTGAACTCCTGATTGGTGACGCTCTCCGGGTTGCACTCGATGGTGAATTCCAGGTCCTTGGCCAGCCTGAAATGCTTCCGCAGGGCGCGGGCCAGGTCCATGATGTCGGCCCGAGGCAACAGGCTGGGCGTGCCGCCTCCCATGTGCACAGTCTCCACCTCGGGCTTGGAGAGCTTGCGCCCCCAATAGGAGAGTTCCCGCAACACGTGGGAAACATAGGCCTCGCGGGCCTCATCCGTGACAGGCTCGGAGTAGAACGCGCAGTAGTTGCACTTGCGGCGGCAAAACGGAACGTGCAGATAGAGCAGCATGAGTTATTGTCCAAGAGGTTGGATAGGAAAGGCTGTGCGAGGGGAAACCTTTCTGCAGGCGGTAACCATTAGTCGTTTCATCTATCCTTTTTGCAGTTCCTTGTGAAAGCGTTCGAATTCGCTATACAGGCAGCCGCAGTACTGCTGCCGGTAGATGCCCCATTGTTGCGATGTTTCGATGCCGTGCCGCCACCCCTGGCGGAAGTCCTGGTACAAGAAGGCGGGTGCGCC
Source organism: Desulfovibrionaceae bacterium (assembly GCA_963674665.2). GTDB lineage: Bacteria > Desulfobacterota > Desulfovibrionia > Desulfovibrionales > Desulfovibrionaceae. Next base: position 168,308 of record CAXXPL010000011.1, read on the forward strand.
ATCCCCTGCCATGTGAGTGGCCAGTTCGCGGATGGCATCGTGTTTTTGCTGTTTGGAATAGAGCAGGGTGGAACTGAAGGCGTCGAATCCGCCGCGTTTGGCAACGGAGCGTGTCTTTTCCAGGCGCAGGCCGTAGCAGATCATACAGCGGCTGGCCTCGCGCATGTTGATTTCCCGGAAATAGCGTTGCGGGGAGTATTCCTTGTCCAGGTAGATGACCTTGACCCCCAGGCGCCGGGCCACCTGCTCCACGCCTTTCCGGCGGCGCAGGTACTCCTGCAGGGGGTGGATGTTCGGGTTATAGTACAGGCCAGTGACCTCGTGCCCCTGATTGAGAAGTTGTTCCAGGGGGTGGATGGCGCAGGGGCCGCAACAGATGTGCAGGAGGACTGTGTTGCCTGCCATGGTTCACTCCGAAGTGGCGGGGGGCTGGGCCAAGGTTTGAGCCATTGTTTGGGCCAGGACTTGGGCGGCCCGCCCCACGCCCGTGGCGTTCCAGTGGTTGTCGTAACCGCGTTCCTCCAGTGTATAGTAATTTCCTGAGCTGTGCGAGAAAAGGGGGAAGAGGTCGATGACCTCGATTTTTGCATGGTTCGCGGCCTGGACAAAGATGTTCGAGAGGTTTGCGGGCGAGTACCCCAGTCCGTTCTGGCCGGAGTAGTCGGTAAGGAGTTCCGGGGTCACCGCATTTGTGGGGGCGGTGTCGTACTCGGAAGGCTGGATCAGCACCAGGGGACGGATGCCGCGCTCAAGGGAGATATCCCTGAACATGGTGAAGAGCGCGGCAAGCATCGCCACGGTCCTCTTCTTACGGCTGCCCGGGGCGTCCAGGGCCAGGTCGAAGTCGTAGTAGTCCTCGATCCAGGTGGTGTAGCGCCCCTTGTCGTAAGATTCGCGGATGTATCGCCCGTACTCCAGCCCCTCGCGGACAAAGGCCCGCACTCCGGGCTCCATGCAGAATTCCCTGTGCCCCTGATGGCATTCGTGCACGAACCGCCGGTAGTAGAAGTCATTTGGAGCAAGGGCGAACAGCACCCGCGAGCGAGGCACGCCCACAATGCGCAGGAGCGCCTCCAGTCCGGCGGCCAGGGCGGGGTACCGGGAGTAGGCGAGGTTGGGCCAGTTCAGGGCCGGGTCCGGGTGCGCAGGGAACAGGGCGTAACCGCCCGAATTGTTCAGCCCGGAGGTGCGCAGCAGGTTGTTCTTGAACAGGTCGCCGCAGTCGTTGTCCGCGAACACGTGCAGGACCGCGGCAACAGGAGAGCCCAGGGGGAGTTCTCCGCGCTGCGGCGCGTCCATGACCTCCTTGAACAGGGCCACGTTCTGGTCCGGCCCATAGCCCGGAACGCCGAAGTTCAGGGCCTGGGTCTCGATTCCCTGGTCCGCGAGCCGTGCCTCGAGCTGCTCGGTGAGGGTTTCGGGGTAATCCAGAAACAGCCCGGCAACGTTGGAGTCACCGAATACCAGGATGGTGGGAGTGTGGGGCGGAACGTCATCGTGCTCCCGGATGCCCATGGAGTTGGTGCGCAAGCGCACGCCGCCGCGCTCCAGGTCCAGGTCGGGCAGGAAGCGGGCGATGCTGGTGGGGCTGGGCGTGTAGAGCTCCTGGATAGGGGAGCGTCCCCGGACGCGAAGCCAGACTTCGTAGAGCCCCAGAGCCAGGCAGGCGCAGCAGAGGATCAGCAGTGCGATTGCGAAAATTCCGCGGATAAGGCGGTTCATGGCCTCACAGATTGGAAAGGCTGTGCTCGAGGGGGAGACCATTTTGATATGGAATCCCCCTCTGGAAACAATCTGAATTCGATTGGGGGATTAATTCCCGTCGATGATGATCTCGCTGTCGAATTCCTTTTCAAGATCCAGAAGTTTTCGGCGCTTCTGGTTCAGCAGGTAGAAGGCCAGCTCCTTGTTGGTGGCATAACGCACGGGCGGCACCTGGTTGCCCTGGCGCAGCAGCCTGTGAATGTCCTTGAGGGCTTGCATGGACTGCCACTCAAGGTTTCGGCGCACGCCGGAGCCTCCGCAACAGGGGCAGGCCTCGGTGCTCAGGGAAATGGCCGAGGAGCCCAGGCGTTGTCGGACCACCTGCAGCAGGCCGAACTTGGTCATCTTGCCCACGTCGTGGCGGGCGCGGTCGCCCTTCATGGATTGGCGCAGGGTTTTTTCCACTTCCATCCACTGCTTGCGGTCCTTCATCTCGATGAAGTCGATGACCACCTGTCCTCCGACGTCGCGAAGGCGCAATTGCTGGGCGATGACCTCCGCAGCCTCGAGGTTGGTCTTGAGGGCCATTTCCTGGAAATTGGACTTGCCGCCGATCTTGCCTGAGTTGATGTCCACGGCCATGAGGGCCTCGGTCTGATCGAAAACCAGCACGCCGCCCGAAGGCAGGCTCACGGAGCGGGAGTGGATGTTTTCAAGCTGCTTCTGGATGTTGAACCGCTCCCACAAAGGGCGTTCCGCCACATTGTGAACCTTCACCAGGCTCAGTTTGCGGGGAAAGATCAGGGATGTGAATTCGTTGACGCGGTCCGCGGTAACCGGGTCGTCCACCCATACCTCGCCCACGTCGTCGGTGAGATAGTCGCGGATGGCGCGGGAGGCCAGGTCCGGCTCCTCGTACACCAGGGAAGGGGGTGATTCGGTCCCGGCCTTGCGGCGGACCTCCTTCCACAGGCGTTTCAGGAACTGCAGGTCCTTGGAGAGCGTGGTCTTGCTCTGTCCCACGCTGGCGGTGCGCACGATGACTCCCAGCCCATCGTCCAGAGGCAGGCTGTCGATGATGGTCTTGAGCCGCCCGCGCTCCTCTTCGTCTTCCACCTTGCGGGATACGCCGACTTGCTCGCGTCCGGGTGTGAGCACCAGGCAGCGCCCGGGCAGTGAAATGTAGGTGGTGAGAAACGCGCCCTTGGTGCCCGTGGGCTCCTTGACCACCTGTACGAGCACCTCCTGGCCGGGTTTGAGAACCCGCTGCATCAAGGGATATTTGTGTCCCTTACTGGCGCTGTGGGGCTGGTTGTAATATTCGGGGTGTACTTCGTCGATCTGGAGAAAGCCGTTTTTTTCGGCTCCGTAGTTGATGAAGGCGGCCTGAAGCGAGGGGTCGATATTGTGGATGGTGCCTTTGTAGATGTTACCCCTGGTCTTGGCCTGGTGCAGCATCTCGACATAGTATTCCTGCACCTTGCCGTCTTCGGCCAGGACCACTTCCACCTGCTCACCGGGGAGCACGCCAACAAACATCTTTCTTTTTTTCTTTTTTCCACGAGACATATAAAATTCCTCTGCTGAAAATATGGTAACCGCACAATGCGATTCATGAAATACCTGTTACATGGGGCGCAATGCCAGGCCTGTGCACCTCCACGACAAGCGTCTTGCTTTGTCGTGATGCGCAGGGCCGTGCATAACCGGGAACATGACGGAGCCACCCCTTTCCTTTCCCGGTGTATGCATTGCGCCGCGAAAAATACACAACAATCAGACCGCCTTGTAAAAGGCGGGGTCCTCCCCGGCAAGGGCCTTGACCCTGCCGTCACGGCCCAGAGCCATGATCGCGGCTTCCACAACGGCCATGTCTGCATCCAGCGCCTTGGCGAGCTGCGCCACAGTCTGGGGACGGCGCTTGAGCGAGTTGTATACTGAGGAAACAACATCGCCGTTGCGGGGAACGTCGGAAAACTTATGTGCAAATTCGTCTTGCCCCAAAGTTTCGCTTATGGCAATGCCCGGGGCGTTTGTCTCGGAAGCGGCGGACTTTTCGCCAGCGCCGAGAGCGTCTCTGAAACGTTGCAGGGTGTCGGCGTCAACCCCCCGGGTGCCTTCATAGGCGCCGGGGCGTGAGAGGGTGACGACATCCACGCGGTCGGGCCGCAGCCTCTTCACATAGTCCCGCAGCAGGGACAGGTTCTTCTCGCTGTCGTTGAACCCTTTGGCCAGCAGCACTTCGAGGTAGATCCGCCCCTTGTATTCCTGGCGGAAATCCAGCAGGCCATGGGCGATGCGGTTCAGGTCCAACTCCGAATGGGCGCGGTTCAGCTTGCGGAACTCTCCTGGCACCAAAGTGTCCATGGAGGGGAGCACCGCGTCGGCATGAGCCAGTTCGGCGCGGACCTGGGGATCGTATAGCAGGCTGGAGTTGGTGAGGACAGCGGTCGAGGCGCGCGAGGCCAACTTCCGGGCGGCTTGCAGGATTTCGCCCAGGCGGCTGTGCAGACAGGGTTCACCGGAGCCGCCCATGGTCACATAGTCCAGGGGCAGGTTCACGTGTCGGAGCCAGTGCTCCAGTTCTCCCATCAGCTGGTCAAAGGGAACATATTCAGCGCGTTGGGTGTAGCGGGTGGTGTTTGGCCCCACCTCGCAGTACAAACAGTCGAAGCTGCAGATTTTGCGCCCCAGGAGATCCAGGCCCAGGGAGCGCCCCAATCGGCTGGAAACCACGGGGCCGAAAACATACTTGTAATCCATCCAATATATCCTGATTCCACAGTGCCTCCGAGGCTACGATGCCCTGAAGCGGCGTGGAAATTTGGCTGCGGACCGGAAAACGACGGAAGGGGAGGGCAGCGCATGGGATCACGCGCACCGGAAACAAGGCCCCCCTTGCTTTACCGGTTCAAAAACCGCGCGGGACACTTTCGGCTGTTGTGTCAGGCGGTTGCAACTCTATTCGTTGTGGGCCCATTATTCCCGCGGCGCCCTTGTTAAAGACCGGAATATTCATTGCTATACTGTATCCGCATCATTCATATAATTTCCTGACTCTCTCGTCCAGTTCCTCTTCAATTTCATGGCATTCAGATACGTCCGTTTCAAGTGCGCGGGCTGCGAGTTTTGCCAGGGCGCGTTTTTCCCCGGATTGCGGCAAAGCCACGGGCATGTCCGCGATATAGCGCCGTCCATGGGAGCGGTAACCGCCACGGAACACGGGCGCGCGCTCCCGCACCAGTTCCTCCAGCAGCCTGGAGTTGCACAGGGCCAGGAGGAACAGGCCGCCTTCCGGTCCCTGGCCGAGAATGTCCGCCCTGGGAATCAGGCCGTAACTTCCGGCATTGCCCCCACCGGTGAACAGATAACCCCCGTTTTGTTCCAGCCCCGGGTCATGGGTGCAGGCGGGGCGCAGGGCAAGGGCGCGCACCAGCACCTTTGCGCGGCTGAAATCCAAAGGAGAGCGAGGGCACCACCAAGCGTACCATGACTTGTAGCGCATGCGCGGCGTTCCTCTGCGTTCCAGAGTCTGGCGGACGCGGCAAAGGTACTCCCAGGCATGTGGCGTGTTTTCACGCAGCCAGCTTTCCCCGAGCAAAGGAGCGCCCTGCTTCGGTGCGTAGGGATACAGGGCCAGGTGCCGGGGGCAAAGGGGCTCGTACCGGGCCACATCCGTTCCCTTCAGCAGGGGACGGGTCACCTCCTGCTCCAGAAGGATGTGTTCGTCAAGATGTTTCGAATATACCCGGCAAAGGCCGTGCTCCCCTTTCCCGAGGTCCTGGAGGATGAGCATCCTGTCGCCCCCGGAAATAACGCCCTGGAAGATGGACTCGCACACGCGCCCCAGGGGCATGGTCTCGCGGCTCTTTCCAGAGGTGCGCACCGTCGCGCCCCGCCCGTTTTCGGCGGTTGTCCGGTCTTCCCGGCGCAGCCCCAGAAGGCAGGCGTAGCTTGCTGATTCGAAGTTATGCTCCGATATGGCGGTGTCGGATTCCGGGGAAATGTCCTGCTTGAGAAATATCCGCGCCTCCCGTTGCAGCAGCTCGAGCAGGGACTGACCGTGGGCCGTGGTGAGCAGCCGCCCCGGCAGCACGAAAGCCAGCACGCCCCCGGGTGCGAGAAGCCGCAGCCCTAACTCCACGAAGCAGTTGGCAGCGTCGAACTTGCCCCTGGCCGAGGCGAACCGCTCCCTGTAGAGTGTACGGTGTTTGGCGGAAATACGTTGGATGCGCAAAAAGGGCGGGTTGCCGAGAAGCAGGTCAAAGCCTTGCCCCTCGCGCCGGGGAAATGCGGAGCCCCAACTGAAGCCGGGGTACCCCTGCTCCTCCAGGAGACTGTCTCCCAGGCGGATGTTTTGTCTCAGCGCCCGGGCCGCCTCTGGAAGCGCCCCAGGTGGGAGCCCAAGGGCCAGGGCGTTGAGCAGCAGGCGCGCCCTGCACAGCCGCACCGCGCGCGGGTCCAGGTCCACGCCGTGCAGTTGGTCGAGAACGTCGAGACAGGCCTTTTCCCGAGTTGTTTCCCTGTCCATGAGCAGGTGCAGCATCGTCACCAGGAAAACGCCCCCTCCGGCTGCGGGATCGCAGACAAGCGACCATGGCCTCTCTGGGGGGAACTGTTCCATAGCCTGGAGACAGAGGTGGCGTGCCAGGGGCATGGGGGTGTAGAAAGAACCCGAGCGCTTGCGGCTGCTCTCGCCACAGGGCGTTTCCAAGGCCAGCACGCCCTGCTCGTGCCCCAGGGAGAGGATCTCCGGACCCAGGGAATCCGGGGGTGGAGCGCATTCGGAATGCAGGGAAATGTTGAACTCCCGGAAATGTGGTTCGGCTAGGCGCCTGAATGCTTCCATTGGCGCGGACTCGTCCTCGGAGTGGAGCTCCCGATACAAGGGGGCGTATTCAGTCCGGAACAGGCTTTGCTCCCCCAGCATCCGGGACATCAGCAGCGTGTCCAGCATGTCCTGAACCCGCCCCGGAGTGAGGGCGAACAGTTCCCCGGCTTGGCGGCGTATTTTTAGGCAGGAGCGCAGAAAGCGGCGTTCGAGCTCCCGTCGGGGAGAGGATTCGGCGCGTGTCTCAGGCATGCTTTTCTTGACACCAGGGGGAGGAACCACTAGCGGTTCTGCAACACTTTCGCGTCCAGCGGCAGGCGCCGGGGGACGACGCAGATAGGGGAGGCTTGATATGCCCGCAAAAGGTGAACTTGTTCAAATGGTTAGCCCCAAGGGGAAAAGGTATCTCGTCCGCGTGGGCAAGGAGGACGCCCTGCACACGCATGACGGGGTCATCACGATGGAGGCCATCGAGGCCGCGCCTTTCGGCGCCACGCTGAACACCCACATGGGCAAGCCATATCGACTACTGCGCCCCACATTGTATGATTTGGTCAAGGGCGTCAAACGCCAGACCCAGATCATCTATCCCAAGGACATCGGCTACATCTGCATGAAATTGGGCATCGGGCCGGGGCGCCGGATCATAGAGGCGGGCAGTGGCTCAGGGAGCCTGACCCTGGCCATGTCCTGGTTCTGCGGCGATACCGGGCGAATCTACACCTACGAGCGCAGGCCCGAGTTCTACAAGCTCTGCCGTCGCAACCTGGATTGGGCCGGCCTGGGGGACAACGTGGAGCAGTTCAACCACGACATCACCGAGGGCTTTTTGCAGGATAACGTGGACGCCCTGTTCCTGGATGTGCGCACGCCCTGGGACTACCTGGATCAGGCCGTGGCCGCTGTTGGTCCGGGCGCGCCCCTCGGCTTCCTGCTTCCCACCACCAGCCAGGTGAGTGAATTGCTCGCGGGGCTGGAAAACGGTCCCTTCGCGGGTATCGAGGTCCTGGAGATCCTGGTCCGGCGTTGGAAGCCCGTTCCCGACAGACTGCGCCCCGATGACCGTATGGTGGCACACACCGGCTTCCTGGTGTTTGCCAGACAGCAGGACAAGGAAATCACCGAAGGCCACGAGTTCGTGAAAAAGGAACGCCCGGAATGGCCCGAAGAATCCGAAGAGGCGGGAACCGAGGAAGCGGAAGGCACGAAACGAGCGGAAGAATAAGTATATTGCAAGAGTTGGCGGGGTGAACCCTTTTGTGAAAAAGGGCTTCCCCCTGGACCCCCCTCCGAAAAATTGTGGTATTATGATAGAGATTTCGCCCCGAGCAGTTAAGAGCGCGCTGGGCAAATTTGTTTGCAATAGAGTAATATGTTTAAAATTTGAAAAGTTTTGAAGAGGGGGTCCGAGGGAGGGACTATTTTCAAAAAGTCCCTCCCCCGGAAAGCTTTCTCAAATAGTTTTAGTCGTACTTTATCATGCTGAAATTCATCAGCTTCGTGAAGGAATGCTGGGAGTTGATGTACCTGACCGTGCCGGTCTTGCCCCGGATGACCACGGAGTAGGTGAAAGCGCCGGAGCCAGTGAATTCCACGCCTCGCAGGAACGTGCCCCCTGAGATGCCGGTGGCGGCAAAGAACACGTCGTCGCTGCTCACCAGGTCTTCTGTGGTGAGCACCCGGTCCAGGCTGTAGCCGGCTTCGAGCAGGCTGTTGCGCTCCGCGTCGGTCTGTGGATCCAGGCATCCCTGAATCTCGCCGCCGATGGCGCGGATGGCGCATGCAGCCAGAACGCCCTCTGGTGTTCCTCCGGTTCCCATCATCACGTCCACTTCGCTGTTGGAGGACACGGCCATGAGCGCGCCGGCCACGTCGCCGTCGGTGTGCAGTTGGATGCGCGCGCCTGCCTGGCGAATTTCTTCGACCAACCCCTTGTGCCTGGGCTTGTCCAGGACAAAAACCACCAGGTCGTCCACGTCCTTGCCCAGGGCCTGTGCCACTCGTCGCAGGTTGTGGGCCACCGGGGCCTTGATGTCCACGCGGTATTTAGCCTCGGCCGGGACCACCAGCTTTTTCATGTAGAACGCCGGACCGGGGTTGTACATGGCGCCTCTGGGGGCCATGGCCACGACGGCTATGGCATTGGGGCGCCCCAGAGCCAGCAGGTTGGTGCCCTCCACTGGGTCCACGGCCACGTCCAGGGCAGGGCCGTTGCCTGTGCCCAGCCCCTCTCCGTTGAAGAGCATGGGGGCCTTGTCCTTCTCGCCTTCGCCGATAACCACCACGCCGGAGATATCAAGGGTGTTGAAGCTGATTCGCATGGCGTCCACGGCAGCGGCGTCGCCCTTCTTCCCTTCGCCCTTGCCCAGCCAGCGGGAGGACGCCAGCGCGGCTGATTCCGTGACGCGCACCAGGTCCAATGCGAGATTCTTGTCAGGAGCTTTCTTGTCCATATCCCCTCCAAAAGGCGTTGACTGATCTTTTTTTGTAATTAGTGTTAGAAAAAAGTTTCTGGCAGGCTTCAGAAAGCCAGATCATGACTGCCTTCCAACTGCTCGTTCTGCGTGCCGAGAACGTAGCCACGCCTTACTGCGCGGAACGAGTTTTGTCACGAAAGGGTTTCGCTACCCTGGATTGACGCCTGAAGACGAACTACATGGAGCGTCGGCATGACCGAATTGAGGGCTGAACAGATATAGCCGCGCTAATGTTATAAATCTGATGTGCTTTTCTTGAACTTGTTAATTTTCATGAGATTGTGTTGCTTGATAGAAGAGGGTATGAGGCAGAATGCCTCTTGGGGCTTATTTACCGATGAACGCTAGATCGGGGTGTGGATGACGAGTCACACCCCGGCACAACCTGAACAGAGTGAAAGGAGACTGCAATGAGCAAGGAAGAAAGAAGGCAGAAAGTGATCGAAGTGCTCAACAAGGCCCGTGCCATGGAATTGCAGGCCATTACCCAGTACATGAACCAGCACTACAAGCTGGATGACGCCGACTATGGCGAACTGGCCAAGAACATGAAGCTCATCGCCATCGATGAAATGCGTCACGCCGAGCAGTTTGCCGAGCGTATCAAGGAACTGGGCGGAGAGCCCACCACCGATCCTGCCGGCCCTGTCCAGAAGGGGCAGGACGTGGACGTCATTTATGCCTTTGACACCGGCCTGGAAGACGATACCGTGGACGCGTACAACCAGTTTTTGATGGTCTGCCGCGAGAACGGTGACAACGTCAGCGAGAAGATCTTCGAGCAGATCATCGACGAGGAACAGGAGCATCTGAACTACTTCGACAATGTGCAGGGGCACATCACGAACCTGGGTGCCAACTACCTTTCCCGCATCGCCGGCACCCCTTCCAGCACCGGCCTGGCCGCTTCCGGCTTCATCGTGGCCAACCAGGGCGAATAGCCTTTTTCTTCATGGGGAGTCCCGGAATCGGGGCTCCCCATATCCTCGAATTTCTTCGCGGCTCTCCTTTACAGGGAAAACACTCCCTTTCCTTCCTATCGTAGAGACTCCGGGCCTTTTCCATTTTATTTCGAAAAAAGCCTTCCAAAAACTTAAGATCGTCTTTCTGGTACCGATAAGTACTTTACGACATGACATCTGGACCTGATCTGCAATTCTTGTTTCTGGTATTGCTCGCATACGCGATTGGGAGTGACTATGACTACGCCGATTATCAATCAAGCGATGGCTCCGGATATTCAACCACCTCGAACAGCTGAAGAGTCTGCAGGGGCGCACTCCGGACAAGGTGTTGCCGCAACTTCCGCCCAGGCCGGTCCGGCGGGTGCTGTGGCGAATTCCAGTGATACCATACATTTTTCCGATACCGCGAAGTTGCTTGCGAATTCGTCGGATTCCGTCTCAATTCAGGACATGCTGAACTCCTCCATCGAAGTGGAGGTACCCGAGGGGGCCGAGGTTGACACCGTGGTGGATGCCACCAACTCCACGGGAGCCAGGCTGGTCATCGATAAAGTGTCGATGTATAGTGAACCAACTGACAAGACGACATTTTTCTACAAGGCCAATGTCTTCGATTCCAGTGGAAACCTTGGTTACAGTTTCGTATTGAAACAGGACACGATTATCTCTCTCAATGACAGTGGGGGCATCGCGGGAATCGGGGAGTACACCACGGGGAGCGAAACGTCCGGCAACGACATCATCATCGGCAAGGGCGGCACCGAATTGCATGGCGGCGCGGGTGACGACATCATTGTGAACATCGCGTCCCCGACATGGACCGGGTACGAGGGCATGCAATACGGCGCCGAAAAGTCGGTAATCAAAGGCGGTGATGGCGACGACATCATTGTGGTGAATCCCTACATATCCAAAGTGGATATCGACTCGGGCAGCGGTGACGATGTCATAGACACCTCGGGAGGGGTGCTCCGCGACTCGACCATCGAAACCGGGGACGGCAACGATTCCGTGTACGCCGGCAGCATGGTGAACTCCACAATCACAACGGGGGATGGCGACGACAGGGTTCATTTTAAAGGGGGCGGCGTGAACATGGATATCGACACCGGTGATGGCGACGACATAGTTGAATCCGAGTCATCCGGCACCAGTTTCGCCATTTCCAATATAAACACGGGAGATGGTAACGATACCATGCGGGTGAACCGTATAGAGGGTTCGGACGTGGATATGGGGGATGGTGACGACTACGCCTCCACCGGAGACATTTCCCAATCCAATTTCGCCACCGGTGACGGAGACGACAGTGTCGAGTCATCCGGAAGGATTTGGAGAAGCACCGTCAGCACCGGCGGCGGCGACGACAGCCTGTCCTTCGAGATCGCCGACGAGTCCACCATTGATACGGGCAGCGGCGACGACACGGTGCGCGGCGGATCCATGTTCTCAACCACTCTGAAGACAGGATCGGGAGACGACACCCTCGACTTCACCGGGTTCATCAGCGGCAGCTCCATCTATACGGGCATGGGCGACGACGTCTTCAGACTGCAGGGGGATATCATCAACAGCACCCTGGATGTCGCCGAAGGTGACGACACCATCTCCATCAAGGGGAATGCCAAGGGCAACAGGATCTATGGCGGCGAAGGCGAAGACAAGATCAGCATAGCCGGAGACGAAATAGTGGACAATATTATCTATGGCGGTGGCGATATCGACAGAATCTCGCTGATCGGGGAGATTCACCGCAATCAGATATACTCCGGAGGGGGGCGAGACAACATTTTCGCCACCGGAGTCGTTCATGACAACAATTTCCATAATGAAACCGGTGAAGATAATGTGGACATCACTAGAACCACGGAAAGTGACGCGGAATAGCCCGGGCATGGCTTTCCTGGGCTTGCCCATACACATGGAAATAGAGGTAAACTTGCCATGATCACCGGCGTAACAGATGCTTCGCTGTCCGTCACAGCTGCTCATTCCTCGTACAACAATAGCGCGTCGCAAAAGTGCGTGGGAAATACCCCGATCAGTGCCGCAACGGCCGATGCGCAGCCCGCCCCAGCGATGTCCGGAGGTGACACCGTGTCCTTTTCCGACACGGCAAAGGCCTTGAACGCCGTGGCGGAAGAGTTCGGAACCACTGAGAACATCCAGATGGATGCAGGCGGAAGGATTCCCGAAGGCGCGTCAATGGAAAATATTGTGGAGAAGACCACCGCCACCGGCCTGAGGCTGGTCATAAGCAGATATTCGTGGGAGGACGAAAACAGCTCCTCGGATGTTGCCTCCAAATATGCGGCAAGCCTTTACGACAGCGCGGGGGAGCTCAAGACGAGCTTCCTGATTGACAAGAACTCCATATTCTCGGTCAATGAAGACGGGACCTTTTCGGAAGTGCGCGAATACACCGTCGGGAGTGAGACCTCGGGGGATGACATCATCATTTCCTTCGGAAACGGGAAGATCAACGGCGGCGACGGGGATGACATCATTGTGGTGGATCCCTACATATCCGAAGTGGAAATCGACTCGGGCAGCGGTGACGATATCATAAACACCACGGGAGGGGTGCTCCGCGACTCGACAATCGAGACCGGGGACGGCAACGATTCCGTGTATACCGGCAGCATGATGAACTCCACAATCTCCACTGGCGATGGCGACGACAGGGTTCATTTTAAAGGAGGCGGCCTGGCCATGGATATCGACACCGGTGATGGCGACGACATAGTGGAATCCGACTCCCCGAGCACCAGTTTCATCATTTCCAATATAAACACGGGAGATGGTAACGATACCATGCGGGTGAACCGTCTAGAGGGTTCGAACGTGGATATGGGGGATGGTGACGACTACGCCTCCACCGGAGACATTTCCCAATCCAATTTCGCCACCGGTACCGGAGACGACAGTGTCGAATCATCCGGAAGGATTTGGAGAAGCACCGTCAGCACCGGCGGCGGCGACGACTCCCTGTCCTTCGAGAGCGCCGACGAGTCCACCATTGATACGGGCAGCGGCGACGACACGGTGCGCGGCGGCTCCATGTTTTCAACCACTCTGAAGACAGGATCGGGAGACGACACCCTCGACTTCACCGGATTCATCAGCGGCAGCTCCATCTATACGGGCATGGGCGACGACGTCTTCAGACTGCAGGGGGATATCATCAACAGCACCATGGATGTCGCCGAAGGTGACGACACCATCTCCATCAAGGGGAATGCCAAGGGCAACAGGATCTATGGCGGCGAAGGCGAAGACAAGATCAGCATAGCCGGAGACGGAATAGTGGACAATATTATCTATGGCGGTGGCGATACCGACAGAATCTCGATGGTCGGGGAGATTCGCCGCAATCAGATATACTCCGGAGGGGGGCGGGACAACATTTTCGCCACCGGAGTCGTTCAAGACAACAATTTCCATAATGAAACCGATGAAGATAATGTCGATATCACCAGGGTTACGCAGTCCGCTGGCAAATAGCCTTCCTTCTGAACGGGTCTGGCACCTGTGAAACGGCCTTCTCAACGCTGTAGAATGGGCAATACGGAAATCCATTATGATTACCACTTATATAGATACGCCACAGTCAGCCTGTATACAATCCGCGACCACCAAAACCGCTCCGCAACACATGGCGGAAAATGCCCCGGCCGGTGATGCGTCTATTGAAACGAACTCCACCTCTTTTTCCAAACAGCAGGAGGACACGGTGTCCATTTCCGATTCCGCCAAGGCCTTGAACGCCGTGGCGGAAGAGGTCGGAACCGTTGAGAACATCCAGGTGGATGCAAGCGGAAGGATTCCCGAAGACGCGGCAATGGAAAATGTTGTGGAGACGACCACCGCCACCGGCCTGAGGTTGGTCATAGACAAATACTCGTGGGAGGACGAAAGCAGCTACTCGGGTGTTGCCTCCAAATATGCGGCAAGCCTTTACGACAGCGCGGGGGAGCTCAAGACGAGCTTCCTGATCGACATGGACTCCATATTCTCGGTCAACGATGACGGGACCTTTTCGGAAGTGCGGGCATACACCGCCGGGAGCGAGACCTCGGGGGACGACATCATTATTTCCTCCGGAGAAGGAGAGATCAACGGCGGCGACGGGGACGACACCATAATTGTCCTCTCTTCCACGCTTTCCGGTGTGACCATAGATTCCGGAGCGGGCGACGACGTGGTCGACACCAGCGCTACGGTTCTTCACAACGCCTCCGTTGAGACCGGTGAAGGCGACGACACGGTGGTTACGGGTACCGTGTCGTGGTCCGACATCGACACGGGCGACGGCGATGACAGCATCCACGTGCAAGGCACCTCCTGGGGAGCGTCCGTGAATACCGGAGCTGGCGACGACGTCCTGCAAGGAGATGGCGGACGAAGCGGTATCAGCTTCTCCCAGACCGACATAACCATGGGTGACGGTGACGACACGTTGGTCGGAAAACGGCTGGAAGGCGGCACCACCGTGGACATGGGGAACGGGGACGACAGCGTGGATGTCGAGCAGGTGGCTCAGACCTCGGTGGATACAGGGGAAGGTGCCGACTCGTTCAGCGCTTCCAGGAATATCTGGTACAGTTCCGTGAATATGGGCGGTGGCAATGACTCCATGATCTTCAACAAAGCATACAGCTCGGAGCTTGATATGGGGGACGGAGACAATACCGTCACCGGCGGCTCCATGTTCTCCAGCAGGCTTAAAACAGGGAGCGGCAACGACAAATTGGACTTTTCGGGATTCATCCTCAACAGCTACATCTCCACCGGGAGAGGCGAGGACACCTTCACCTTGAACGGCAGGATCATGGCCAGCATCCTGGATATGGGGGAGGATGACGACACTGTGACCATCAATGGCGACGCCGGAAACAACAAGATCTACGGCGGCGAGGGTGAGGACACGATAACCATTGAAGGTAACGAGATATACGGAAACACCATCTTTGGTGGTGGAGACGATGACTTCATCTCCCTTGTTGGCGGCAAGGTTGAGAACAATGTGGTCAACACCGGGGAAGGCAAGGACACTGTTCACATCGAGGGCGCGCTCAAAAACAATACGGTACGTGGCGAGAACGGTGAGGACATTGTTGAACTGGTGAATACCTCCGGGAAAGAGACCGGATAGACCGCAGCGCAATCGCATTCCCTCCTTTTCTTGTTCACAATCTCCGTGTACAAGTCTAGGATCATGACCTCATACTCAGCTCCCCCCTCCGCAGACAGGGCGCACCTGCACTACGCCTGGATCATTGTCGGCACAGGCGTGCTGGTGATGTTCTCCTGTCTAGGGTTGGCCAGGTTCGCTTTCGGCGTACTGCTCCCTCCCATGGCCGAGGCACTGGACCTGAACTACACACAGCGCGGCACCATGGGCACCGGGTATTTCGTGGGGTATCTGGCCATGGTGGCCCTGGCCCCGGCCCTGGTGAAGCGGCTGAATTTCCGTGCCTCCATCGTACTCGGTCTCATTGCCATAGCCCTGAGCATGGGGCTGCTGGCCATTTCTGGGGCTTTTATCCCGGCCCTGGCCTGCTACACGGTCACCGGCGTCGGCTCCGGAGCCGCCAACATCGCCATGATGGCCCTCATCGCGAGCTGGTTCGCCCCCTCGTTGCGGGGCATGGCCACAGGTCTGGTCATCGCGGGCAACGGCCTGGGGATAAGCGTTTCTGGGTTCCTGGTGCCCTATGTGGTGGACGTGGCCGGAGCAACCGGCTGGCGTTGGGGGTGGGGCGTACTGGCCATGATCGTGGCCCTGGTGTGTGTCATTGGAGGGGGGTTGCTGCGTAACAGCCCCAAGGACAAGGGCCTGGAGATGGCCGGGAGCTTCGGCAGACGCCCCCCGCCTCCTTTGGGTGCGCCGGGGCTGACCGCCGAGGAGAAGCGGCTGCTGTTGCTGCTCGGGGTGATCTACTTCTGCTTCGGCACAACCTACATGATCTACGGCACCTTCTTCGTGACCTCCCTCATCGACGAGCATGGCTTCAGCGGAGGGCTTGCCGGGCGTTTCTGGTCCTGGGTGGGTTTTTTCAGCATGTTTTCCGGCCCTGTGTTCGGCAGGATCTCCGATACCTTCAGCCGCAAGGCCGGGCTCATGGCCGCATTCGCGGTGCAGACCGCGGCCTATGCCCTGGCCAGCCTGCGCATGGGCACCCTGCCCATATATCTGTCCGTGGCCCTGTATGGCCTGGCGGCCTGGGCCATCCCCACCATCATGACCGCCACCATAGCGGACCGCCTGGGTCCCTTGCGCACGGCCGCGGGCTTCTCCTTCATCACCTTTTTCTTCGCCGTTGGGCAGGTGCTGGGGCCGTTCAGCGCCGGGCTCCTGGCGGACATTTCCGGCGGCTTCTCCATAAGCTACATCGCCTCGTCCGCGCTGACCCTGCTGGGCCTGATTCTGGCCATCATGGTCCCGAGGTCGCGGCCCCTTTCCAACACCTGATCCCCGGCTTGCGGCCGCAGCCTGTTCCAGGCATAACTCCGGCATGAGCATGCGATATCTCCCCATCCTTGTCGCAGTGGTTCTCCTGATCCTTCCCGGCATATGCCAGGGCTCCGGGACCGCTTTTCAGTACAGTGTGGAGCCTGTTCCAGACGATGTACGCGCGAGCATGATCCCGGCCACTTGGCGCGAGGGATGCCCCGTACCCATCGAGGAGTTGGTCTATATGCGGCTGAACCACTGGGGCATGGACGGCAAGGTGCATGACGGCGCCATCATCGTGCATCGCATAGTGGCCCAGGATGTGGCGGACATCTTTGCCGAGCTGTTCCAGGCGCGTTTCCCCCTGGAGAGCGTGCGCATCATCGAGGAGTTCAACGGCGACGACATGGCCTCCATGCAGGCCGACAACACCTCGGGCTTCAACTGCAGGAAGATCGCCGGCAGCAAGAAGCTCTCCTGGCACAGCTACGGCGTGGCCATAGACATCAACCCGCTGCTCAACCCCTATGTGAAGGGGGACTACGTTTCTCCGCCCGAAGGTGCACCCCATGCGGGAGCGAATGAACGGTGGGCGGCGAATCTGCCGGGCTATGTGCTCGAGGGGAACATCTGCCACAAGGCCTTTGTGGACAGGGGATGGGAGTGGGGCGGCGCCTGGGACACCAGGCAGGACTACCAGCACTTCGAGAAGCCGTCGGCAGTGAAAGACCCCTGAAAGTGGACAAGATTTTCATACAATAGAGCTTTGGAGGGGGGGCGCGAGGAAGCGAACATTTTCCCCATGGCTTTCCTCCGCAGGACGCCTTTCCTGCCTAAACTATTATCAAGCAAATCACAGCGAGGCGGAACATGAAACTGTATTCCTGGAATGTGAACGGATACCGCGCTGTTTTGAAAAAGGGGTTCTGGGACTGGTACAACCAGACCGAAGCCGATGTGGTGAACCTGCAGGAGATCAAGGTCACCCCCGAGCAACTCAAGGATGACGACTACCCCCCCGAGGGCGTGAAGACCTTCTGGAACCCCAGCAAGGTGAAAAAAGGGTATTCCGGAGTGGCCAGCTTCTGCACCGTGGAGCCTGTCAACCATTCCACGGGCCTGAACGATGAAAAGTATCAAGGTGAGGGACGTTGCCTGCTCCTGGAGTTCGACGCCTTTTATCTCTTCAACATCTATTACCCCAATGGCCAGAAGGACGACGAGAGGTTGCAGTACAAGCTGGGGTATTACGACGCCTTTCTGGACATGGCCGAGGAGTTGCGCAAGACCAAGCCAATAGTGGTGTGCGGCGACTTCAACACCGCGCACAAGGAGATCGACATCGCCCGCCCCAAGGAAAACGAGAAGGTCTCCGGTTTTCTGCCCATCGAGCGCGCCTGGCTGGACAAGTTCGTGGAGCACGGCTACGTGGACACCCTGCGCATGTTCGAGCCGGAAACCCCGGAGCTCTATACCTGGTGGTCCTTTCGCGCCAACGCCAGGGCCAGGAACGTTGGCTGGCGGCTGGACTATTTCTTTGTCTCCGAAGAACTCGGGGGCAAGGTCAAGCGGGCCTGGATCGAACCAGGTGTCATGGGCTCGGACCACTGCCCCGTGGGGCTCGAGCTGGACGTGTAGTCTGGGCATGGGGATCTTGCCGGTGGCTGAACATTCTCTGCGCTATGAGCCGCTCCATGACCTGGAGCCGGGTACTTCGGGCCAGTGGATCGCCACCGGGACGCATCCCTGGTTCAGGCTCGGGGGCCTGGACGCTCCCTTGTCGCCAGGCTGGTACCGACTCCGAATGAACCTGCGCCGCGCCCCCAGATATGGAGAGGCCAGACTCCGACTGCTCCAGCCGGAGCAATCGGGTAGTGGAGAATCACTGTATCTGCGGCTTCCATGCAAAGGGGCGGGCAGGGTGGATCATGTGTTCCGCCTTCCCTGCCGCGTTACAGGGCTGGAGTTCCAACCCTTTGCCGGGCTGGGCGTGGTTACCCTCATGGAAGGGCTCGTTCGACTGGAGAGGATCTCCCGGCTTTCAAGAATCCTGCGCATGGCCGGAGCGGTTGCGGAAGAGCTTTTTTCGGGCAAGGGGCTGTGGTCGCTGCGCTGGCACCCACCTTATGTAAGGGGCGCGGATGTTGTGCTGCGCAAACCGTTCTGCACCCTGGAGCGATTATACGCGCGTATGCAACGCCGTGTTGCTCGCCCCGCGGTTCCTTTCTCCGAGTATCACGAATGGTCGCGCCTGCGGGAGCGCGGGCAGGAAAAGCGCTTTGCCGCCAGGGGAAGCGGTGCCCCCGCTCCTGTCTGCGTGGTGGTGGACGTCTGCGAACCGCACAGCAGGGAAGACCTGGACGCCACGCTGTCCTCTGTACAAGAAACGCGCAGGCCTTTTGCGCGGGTGGTTCTGCTGGGACAGGATATCGCCCCCCCAGGGGTGGAGATATTCACCGGCTGCCATGGCAACGCCGCGTGGGAGCGCCTCGACTCCATCCTGGGAGGGGTCCGGGGGGAGCATATCTGGCTCCTGAGGCCGGGAGAGCGGGTACACTCACTGAGCGCCGACTTCCTTGCCCGGGCTTTGGACAATGAGCAGGGCAATGCAGCGGATCTGGTCTGTGTGTTCGGAGACGAGGATTCCATCGCCCTTGACGGAAGACGCTCCGCCCCCCTGCTCAAACCGGGCTGGGATCCGGTGCTGGGGGCAAGGTACAATCTCCTCGGTCCGGCCGCCCTGTACTCCGCGGCATGGCTGCGCCAGACCAAGGGCACTGCCGGAGAGTGGGACGCCCTGCGGCTGGAGTTCGCCCAGGCCGTATCGAGTTTGCCGGAATCGCGAATTCTTCACCTGCCCCATGTCCTGATGCACATCCCTGAGGGACACAGGATAGCGGGGCGGGATCCTGTCTGCTCCACATGTTCCCTGGACCTGCCGGAGCCGCTTCCAAGCGTGTCCGTGATCATCCCCACTCGGGACGGGGTGAGGCACCTCCGTCCCTGTGTGGAGAGCATGCGCTCGCTCACCGACTATTCCGAGTTCGAAATCCTGGTGCTGGACAACGGCAGCCGTACTCCCGAAACCCTGGATTACCTCGCGGAGCAGGCAGGCAATGGAAGCATTCGAGTGGAGCGGGCCGACTTCCCCTTCAACTACTCCCGATTGAACAACCTCGGCGCTTCCCTGGCCCGGGGAGACATCCTGGTATTCTGCAACGACGATCTCGAGGTTCTGGACAAGGGGTGGCTGCGCGAGCTGGTTTCCTGGGCCGCGCTGCCCGAAGTGGGGGCGGTGGGCGCGCTGTTGACCTACGCCAACGGGCTGGTGCAGCACGCCGGGGTGGTACCGGGCATGATGTTCCGCACCGCGGGGCATGTGTACCGCCACATGTGTCCAGAGGATGTCTCCCTCCCCTGGGTCCTGCAATGCCCACGCAGTGTGGCCGCCAATACGGCCGCCTGCCTGGCAGTGAAGCGTTCGCTGCACGAGGCGGTGGGCGGCTTTGACCAGGATATGGCCGTTGCCTACAACGACGTGGACTATTGCCTGAAGCTGCGCGGCCTGGGCAAGTGCAACGTGTTCACGCCCCGCGCCCGGCTGATCCATCATGAATCCCTCTCCAGGGGGCGGGACGACAACCCTGAGAAAAAGGCCCGGCACCGCATGGAAAAGGAATTGCTGCAACAGCGCTGGAAGCAGGTGCTGGTCCATCCGCCGCATTATCACCCGGCCCTGTCCCTGGAAACGGAACAAGGCGCGCTGTGTGCCGAAGAGTAGGAAAGGGAGAAGAAGGGAAGTGAGGAGTATTTTTCCAGGGGAGAAACTTTTATAAATGTCCCTCCCCTATTATCAATGCTCCAACCGAGTTATCTCCCTGCCGGAGCTTCGCCGTTCTCCACGATGAGTTCAGGCTTGGAGCCCGGGGTGAGTTCCATGCGCCAGAGTTGTGACTGGGGGGTCTTGCCTTGCTTCAGACGTTCGAACACAATGGCATCGCCATCCGAGACAAAGGTGGGGTTGGCGCCCTCCACTATATCCAGCTGAAAGCCGGACTCGATGTCCACCAGCATGGTGGTGCCTGCCTTGCCCTCCTGGGATGGGGTGTAGCAGAGCACCATGGTGCCATCCAGGGAGAAGGAGGGCCGCCAATAGGGTTGGAAGGCCTTTGGATCCTTGGGGAAGCGGAAGGTCTGCTCACCTTTGACGTTCACGATTTGGAAACCGCCGGAGACATCGCTGCCGCTCTCCTGCCAGGCCAACTGGCTGCTGTCCGGCGAAAAGGAGGGGTTGGCGAACACGTAACCGCCGTCCAGCAGGGTATTTTTCTCCGTAATGACGTGACGCACCCGTTCGCCGTTGAGCTCGGCCACACACAGTGACATGTCGGCGAACACGCCGCCGCTAGGGTCCCTGTGGGGGGAGCTGGCGGCCACCATGGCCAGGAGCTTGCCGTCCCGGGAAAAGGTTGGGCAATAGGCGCTGTGCACCCCGGTGAAGCCCAGGACACGGGACTCCCCGCCGCTCGTTGGAATGATGTGAATCTGACCCAGGCCGGTTTCCTTGTCATTGCCCACGGATACAGCCACGAGGGCGCCGTCGGCGGACAGGCTCGGGGGGTAGCGGTCCAGTTCCTCGAAACTGGCGATGCGCCGCTGCCCCTTGCCGTGTGCGTCGCAGACCCAGACCTCGTTGCCGCGAAAGAAAGCCAGGTCCGCGGCGAATGCCCATGCGGGGAGCAGGATGAAGGTGAAGCAGAGGAGAAGGAAAAGATTTGTCTGGCGCATGGTTGCCTCATTGTGCTGAAGGTTGTACCTCTTCGTGGCATGCGCGCCCGGACTGCCGGTTGGCGTCCAGGGGGGTGCCGCAAGGAATAGAGCATAACGAGATCCAGGTTTTTTGAAAAGCCTCCATGAAAACGGGCGCACCGCCCCATTATCTTGACAAGGAAACGTCTTGAGCATGTGCAACAGGCTGTTGGGGCAACATTTTTCATCGGGCGGAAAAGCGCGTGTCTTTGTGGTGACACCCTGCTTCAACGCCGCCCCCACCTTGGCGCAAACCATCGCGAGTGTTGCGCAGGGGAGTGGAGCCTGTGAGCTGTATTACCACGTGCAGGATGGCGGTTCCACGGATGGCACGGTGGATATCCTCGGACAGCACGAGCGGGAGCTTTCACAGGATGGAGGCATCCACTTCACCTGGAACAGCGCGCCGGACAAGGGCATGTACGACGCCATCACCAGATCGCTGGACAGCATGCCAGCGGAGCCGGACGATTTCGTGGCCTGGATCAATGCCGACGATCTCTTGCTCCCCGGCACCCTGCCCCTGGTGGCTCGGGTGACCCTGGAAATGCCCGAGGTGCAGTGGCTGGGGGGGCCGCAATATGTCATCGAGGACAACACCCCGGTGCTGGAGCGGGACGTGCCCACGCCTACTGAAATGCTGGTTCAGGGGCTGTGTGACGGCGTGCATTGGCGTTTTCTGCAGCAGGAGGGATCCTTTTTCAGGTACTCTCTCTGGCAGGCTGGGCGCCATGCCCTGCAGGGTTTCCGCCTGGCCGGGGACTGGAGCCTGTGGCGGGAGTTCGCCAAGCACGCGGTGCTGCACCAGTGCCGCAAGCCGTTGGGCGCTTTTCGCAGAAGAGAAGGGCAACTCTCGGTGGCCGGGTTTGAAAAATATATGCGCGAGGTGGATACCGCCCTCGCCCCGGAAGAGCGGGAGCGAGCCTTTGCGGCTCTGAGCAGGGGGCCGGAGCTGTGCCGCCTTCTGGTGCGCGAACGGTTCGGCAGGCTGCGGGTGGTGCGGGACTACAGGGGCGTTCGCAAGGAGTTCCGCAGGCGTTTGCGGGCGCTGGAGCGTAGGCGCCAGGCCGACATGAACGGCTGAGGGCGTGTTCAGAGTTGTTCCAGCGACACTTCCGCGGATTTGAGCCTGACATTGATGAACTTGTGCAGGGCCGGAATTCCCTTGTCCACAAACTTGTGCAGGTCGTGCCAGGCAATGGTTCCCGTGTCCTTGCAGCGGGACGCGAGACGGTTGAAGGATATCCCCACCTCGAAGCTGCGCCCCCTGTTTTCTTCCTGCCGCACCACGGTGCCTGTGCCAAGACAGTGAACCGCGTCCATGTTGAAATCCTCCGACAGGGTCAGGGAGAACAGCACCGAGGCGCCCGGCGCGAGCTTGCTCCGCAGGGTCTCCTGGATGTCGTCCAGCAGTATGAGCCCCAGGCCGGTCTTGGAGATGTCCCTTATCCGACAGATGTCGTCCATGTGATTCCTGGTTTTGAGCAGGTAATGCATGTGGGAGATGTCCCTGAGCCTGTTGGGTAGTTCCGGCGGAGTGCTCCATATGGACAGGGACAGGTTCGTGTCGTTGGGCACGCTGATGCGGGGACCGTTGCGCATATGGTGCTGGTCGAAGTCAAATGGCAGTTCCAGGTACACCGCATTGCGTTCACGAGTCTGGCAAAGGGAGAGAATCCTCGAGGTGAAGGAAAAGAACGCGGAGCGGTCGTTCCTGGTGAGCAGCGAAAAGGCGCAACGAACCTTCTGCCCCTTTTGCAGTTCCCGGAATCCGGCGTGCTGCAACAGCTCGAAGATGACCTTGTTTTCCAAGATGTTGTTGAAAAACATCCCGTTGCGGATGTATATCCCGGCCGGGAGGACTTCGAAATTTTCCAGAACCGAAGCCGTCCTTGTGGCAAGCTCGAAAACCATGCGCACCGAGCTTGGGACTTCGGTTTTTTTGGAAGAAAGCATCGAGACCAGATTCAATACCATGCCGCACCACACTTTTTGCACGAAAGTCGATTTTCACTCCTACAATGTCCGGCATAGAGAAGTAATGACAAGCATGTTACAATATCATGCGGTCATCTACATTTTTGCAGTCGGTCGGGGGAGGTGTGGTGGGTAAACTCGATCAGTTCCAGTGGGAAAAAAGGCGCCTGAACGATTTTGAGACAAAGGACAACGAGCTTCCTCCGGTGAGCATGCGCATTCTTTTTTGAACAGCGGCATGATTGTGGGACACTATCTCGGGATTATCAGCGTAGTACTTGTAATGGCTTTCCACATACTCCAGTGGTGAATAGATCTTGTTACGCACTTGAAAACTGTCCCGGGAGCAGCTTTCCAGTACTCCCAGCATCCTGGCCACGGGTGCTGGAAATATCCATTCTGATTCCGCCATGATGCGCTTGGTTTGGAGTCGGATCTTCTCGTCAAGTGGCGCCAGTTCGAGACGCGCCATGAGCTGATCGGCAAAGTGGTGGAGAATTCCTCCCTCCGGATGGTTCACGATGTGGAAGAGCATTCCCTCCTTGTAGCGCTCCTGAAAAAAGTCGGTGAGCTTGATGTCCCAATACCGTTCTCTCTTGCGAAGCTCCTCGAACCCTTGCGCCACAAAGTGTTCGATCCGTCTGCCGAGCCATGAGCCGGCAGACAGCTCCCGTGCGCAGTCCTCGGCCTTTTTTCTGGTAGTGAAGCACTGGAAGACAAATGCGGAATGCAAGCCACCCAGCATCGTGCGCTGCAGGGTCTTCCCCTGTTTATCCTTCAGGAACATGGCATCAGGATGGTAGCCGTTGAAAAAACAGGTTGGGAACACTACGAGGTCTCTGGCCTCGGGCAACAGGGCGGCCGTGCGTAGCGGGTAGTTCTTGTGCAGCAGATTCTGCGTGACCAGAAGGTCGATGGCGGGAATCAGTTTCTGCCTGACGAGCTGCTGCAACTCCGCGGGCATGGTGTGGATCAGGGGAAGGCTCCTGATGGGGGCGAAACGCTCCTTGAAGGGAACGTGCCGCGCACAAATGTCTCGAAGGGGAGTGGACTGGCAGTTTCCCAGAAATGCCACTGTCTTCCTGTTATCGTCACAGGCCTGGTGAATCTCCATCCGGACCATGTCGATTATGCGCAGATAGTCCCGCTTGAGCAGCAGGGCCTGGGCATAACGATCCCTGGCCCACTGGCTTTCGGGCTTCTGCTGCAGCACATACAAAAAAATGGCCTCGGCCTCGTCCACTTGGTTCTCGTCCAAAAGGGCGATGCCTCGGCGCATTAAATTTTCAAAGTTCATAATCTGACATGAATAATTAACGTTGTATTTTCAGGGTGTTAATGGGATTAGTGGTAGAGATGGAAAAATCCGTTGCGTGATCGCGCCGTTGCAGCCGAAGGATTGATCCATGCCCCTGTCTTTTTATTGCCTAACAAATAGCGGGGTGGAGTTCCCAGGTCAAGAAGCAAGCAAATGGCATCATTTCAGTCTGAAACCAGCGGATTTCGTGAAATGAAAAAGGCCCCTTATGAGAGAGGCCTTGAAATAGTCGTTGCGGAAGGCAGGCGAATACTCTCAATACTCTCCCGCGACTAGAGCATTTCAACTTTGAAAAAGGTTAAATGCTCTGCAAGGGTTTGCCTGCAAATCCTTGCCGCGAAATGCTTGTAGGCTGGATTAGTCGGCCGTTGAGCAAGCATTTCAAGCGTAAATTGCTCTAGGGAAAATTGAACACTCCCAGGGAGAAACGAAAAAACTGGTCGCAAGAAGCTGGGGTGGCAGTCCGAAATCAAACTCTGTCGCGCGACTACGCCCTATTCCTGCAATGCCTTGGCCATGGCCATGGAGACCTTGTTCTTGAGCTCCTCCAGCTCCACGGATTTAACGACATAATAATCCGCCGCGATGGACTTGAGGTCATGCTGGAAGCTGTCATACGCGGTGCTGAGAATCACGGGCAAAACCTGATCCTTGCTGCGGATTTCCTGCAGCAGGTCCAGGCCGGAAAGATTGGGCCCCAATTTGATATCAAGCACCACCACCTGGGGCTGTTCCCGCTCAATGACATCCAGGATAGCCTCCTGGCCATCGGAGGTGGAAACCGTATAGCCTTCGGATTCCAGCTCTTCCTTGTACAGCATGCGAATGTGTTTTTCGTCGTCCACCACCAGGACTCGTTTCTCGCTCATACCCGCCTCCATAGTTAGCCCGGGGTCTGCTTCATGTTCGCTGGTGCCATCGTGTGTGCCGTCATGCCGGTAGCAGTCTTCGGGCGTCATATTATATGTAACGATTCTTTTTATCTAATATGGTTATGAAAAAATGACAAGCAACCCTCTTTTGGAAACATATAGTACAGCACGGCGATTTGTTGAAGTGGAAGAGTGTCTGATTGCCGCAAGGACTTGGCGAAACTTAGAATAAAAGCTACTAATCAAGGCTGCACGAGGTCCGGAAGCAAATCCGGGGCGCTTGGCACGACGGATGGAAACTGTGCACAGTCCCGAAAAACCATACCCGAGCGGTGATTGTGCCCGCAAAGGCTGAAGCCATGAGTGATAGCGATTTTACGAGCACGGAACATCTGGAAGTTTTCGACACGTTGCGACGGCTGGGGGGAGACAGCGAGCTTCTTGCCGAACTGTACGTGGCCTTTACAGAGGACGCTCCGGTTAAATTCGAGGCCATTGGCAAAGCACTTGACGAAGGGGACCTTTCTCTGATTCTTAAGGGCGCCCATTCTCTGAAAGGTTCCGCCGCCGCTGTTGGAGCGCTCAGGTGCAGGGATCTGTCGATTGCTGTTGAGCACGCGGCCAGGGAGCAGGATCTCCCTCTCACCCGCTCCATGGGGCGACATCTTGGCGAGGAGGTGGGCATCGTCGTGGATCTGATTCTCGAGCAAATGAAAAATGGGAAGTGAAGTGAGTTTTCAGAACAAGGTACATGCATGATTGTCGTGACCATCGAACCGGAGGGAAAGTCCTTCGAGGCCCCCCAGGCCAGAACCGTTTTGCAGCTATTGAACCGTCTCGGGCTCCGTACCACCAAGACCCTGGTCATTCGGGACGGAAGACTGCTGACACCGGATTTGCACCTTTGCGACGGCGACGCCGTTACCCTGCGCAAAGTTGGCTCCAAGGGGTGATCTGACAATGAAATGCCGCAGATGCAAGGAACCCGCCGTTGTCGCTTTACCCAGCCACCATACCGGCTTTTGCGCCGAATGCTTCGACGTTTTTCTGTTGCGCCAGGCCGAGCGCTCCATCAAGAAGCACAATCTCCTGCGCCCCGGTGACTCCATTCTGGTTGCGCTTTCCGGGGGCAAGGACTCCCTGGCCCTGATGCACATCCTGCACAGGTTGGGGTACGAGGCCACCGGCCTGCACCTGGACTTGGGCATCGAGCACTCCTCGGAGAGCGCCCGCGCCTCGGTGGAGGACTTCTGCGGCAGGCACGGCTACCCCCTAATCGTGCACGAGTTTGCCAGCCAGGGCATCCCCATTCCCCTGGTGCGCAAGATCGTGAAACGCCCCATCTGTGCCGTGTGCGGAAAGCTCAAGCGCCATGCCTTCAACCGCATCGCCGTGGAGCGCGGATTCACGGTCCTGGCCACAGGTCACAATCTCGATGACGAGGTGGGACGGCTTTTTGCCAATGTCCTGCGCTGGGACTCCACATATCTGGCGGAACAGGGGCCGGTGCTGGAAGCCTCGGACGGTTTTGTCCGCAAGATCAAACCCCTGTACCGCACCAGCGAGTTCGAACTGGCTAACTACTGCTTTTTGCAGGGCATCGAGTACCACATGGCCGGATGCCCCTTCAGCAAGGGGGCGAGCTTCAGCTTTCACAAGGAGTTGTGGGAGGATCTGGAGACGCACAGCCCCGGGCAGAAGCTCAACTTCATGGAAACGTTTTTGAAAACCGGGCGCCCCGTCTATCAGGCTGCGGAGCGGGAGAAAGGGGTGGAACTGCATCCCTGCGAGGTCTGCGGCTCGCCCACCACCGCCGAGACCTGCTCGGTGTGCAGGATTAGGGAGCAGGTACGCAAGGGGGCGGAGTAATTCCAGAGATACATCGAGCGATCGGCCGTGGGCCGGTTGAATAACTAATCATAAGAGGTTGAAGATGTTCAAGGTATTTGGAGCGATGGCGCTTGCGGTTCTGCTTGTGACCGGTACGGCCTTGGCACAGGGTGGAGAAAAGGCGGAACAGGGGCAAGCCGCCATCATGGCCTGGCTGGCCCTTGTGGACGCGGGGGATTATGCCGCGAGTTGGGACGAAACCGCGCCCCTGTTCAAGAATATCGTGCCCAAGGAGGAGTGGGTGAAGCAACTGACCAAGTTTCGCACCCCCATGGGCAAGGTTCTTGAGCGCAAGGACACCAAGGGCGACTATACCAGAGCCCTGCCGGGCGCGCCCAAGGGGGAGTATGTGGTGATGCACGCCAAGACAACGTTTGAAAACAGGAAGGACTCGGTGGAGTCGGTCACCGCCATGCTCTCCCCGGACGGCAAATGGCGGATCTGCGGCTTCTATATTCAATAGGTGGAAGGTTATTTCTAGAAAGTGGCCGGGGGAGGAACTTTTTTATCTCTGCTGCCGCTATTCGTAGGGTGCGAAGAATGTTCCTCCCCCGGCCAGTATCGTTCTTATCCTGTCTTTAGGGAAACACGGATTAATCACATTTTTTGGAAGTGCCGTAGAATTGTTCGCTGGCAAAGCGCAAGGAAAAGGCTAGGCCGACGTGTGGTTAGAAATACACGAGGATTTGCCTTTTCCGCAGCAACAAAGCCAGCGGGCAATTATGCAGTGCTTCCTTAGATCTCTTCACCAGTGAGAATGGTGTATGCCTCGCGGTAGCGGGCGCCGGTCTGCTCCACGATTTCATCGGGCAGTGCCGGTGGCGGGGGCTGCTTACCCCAGACCTGTCTGGAAAGCCAGTCGCGGAGGAACTGCTTGTCGAAGCTGGGCTGGGATTTGCCGGGCGCATAGCCTTCCATGGGCCAGAAGCGCGAGGAATCCGGGGTCAACACCTCGTCGATGAGCAGCAGCTCGCCGTCCTTCACACCGAACTCGAACTTGGTGTCCGCGATGATGATGCCGCGTTTCTCGGCGTATTCACGCCCCTGGCTGAACAGGCTCACGGCCAACTCACCTGCTTTTTGCAGCAAGTCCTTTCCGGCGAGGGAGGCCGCCTTTTCCAGGGTGATGTTCTCGTCGTGCATGCCCAGCTCCGCCTTGGTGGAGGGAGTGAACAGCACCTGCTCGAGCTTCTGGGATTCGAGGAGCCCGGCCGGGAGCTTGTGGCCGCAGACTTCACCGGTGGTCTGGTAGTCCTTCCAGCCCGAGCCTGTGATGTGCCCCCTGACGATGCACTCCACTGGCAGGGGTTTGGTTTTTTGCACAATCACGGCACGCCCCTCCAGCATGTCGGCGTAGGGGCGCAAGGGGGCGGGGAAGTTTGCCACATCCGCTTCCAGGATATGGTTCTTGACCAGGTTCTTGAAGCGGTCCATCCAGAACAGGGTGATCTTGTTGAGGATAACGCCCCTGTAGGGGATGGGTTCTGCCATGACAACGTCATAGGCCGAGACGCGGTCCGTGGCGATGATGAGCAGGGTGTCGTCATCGATGGCATAGATATCGCGGACTTTTCCGCGGGAATGCAGGGGGTATTCCCTGATGTCGGTCTGAGTAACGATCTGCATGTTTTTCTCCTGTGATGATGAAACCTTTGGGCCTATGACTTGAACCGTTTTTCCACGGAGCGGGCATGGGCCTCCAGGCCTTCCAGCCGTGCCAGGCGGGCGATTTTTTCACCGTGGGCCGCTGTATACCCCTGGTTCACGGCGATGAGGCTGGATTTTTTGCAAAAAGTCTCCACGGACAACCCGGAAGAGAAGCGGGCGGTGCCCATGGTGGGGAGCACGTGGTTAGGCCCCGCGAAATAGTCACCCACCGGCTCCGGCGTATGCCCACCGAGAAATATGGCTCCGGCGTTGCGGATCTTTCCGAGGCACTCCCAGGGATTGTCCAGCGCCAGTTCGAGATGCTCGGGCGCGATATGGTTAACCAACTCCAGTCCGGTTTCCAGGTCCGGTACCAGGACCACTCCCCCCCAGTTCTCCAGGGATTGGCGCGCGATGGCGTTGCGCGGCAAGGTCTCGAGCTGTTGGCCGAGGGCCTGCAGAATCTCCCGGGAAAACTTCTGATCCGCTCCGGCAACGATACACAACGCCGAAGCCAGGGGATCGTGCTCGGCCTGTGAAAGCATGTCTGCGGCGAGCCACTCCGGAGGGGCGGGAGGAGTCTCATTTCCTGGTTCAGTGAGAATTACAATTTCGCTGGGACCGGCGATCATGTCAATACCGACCTTGCCGATGCAGAGCTGTTTGGCCGTGGTAACGTAGATGTTTCCGGGGCCGGCGATGACATCCACCTTGGGGATTGTCTCGGTGCCCTGGGCCAGGGCCGCGATGGCCCAGGCGCTGCCGGCGCAGACCACGTGTTCGAGGCCGAGCAGGTGGGCGGCGGCAAGCAGGTATGGGTTGAGGGAGCCGTCCTTGCGGGGCGGCGAGGTCAGGACGATCTCGCGCACTCCGGCCACCTGGGCCGGGATGGCGTTCATCAGCAGGCTGGAAATGAGCGGAGTCTCACCACCTTGTCCACCGGGGACGTAGAGCCCGGCACGGTCCACCGGACGCACAAGGCGGCCGAGAATGGTGCCGTCCGGTGCGGTGTTCCACCAGGAGTGCTGCACCTGGGCCTCGTGGTAGCGGCGGATGTTCCCGATGGCCTCCTCCAGGATGAGGCGGTCGCCGGCCGGGATCTCAGCGGCGGCCTTGCGCAAGGCGTCCTGGGGAACGTGCAGCATCCGGGCAGTGAAGTTCTCGCAGTCAAATCGGCTCGTGTAGTCCACGAGCGCCGTATCACCACGGTCGCGGACATCGCCCAGGATGTCCATGACCCGTTGTCGGATCGTATCGCCGTCGGAATCCGGGGCGTCGCGCCCCTGCAACCATGAATCGATGTGCGTCCAGTCATGTTGCCCGGGGTAGTGCAGAATGCGGCAAGGCATGTGTGCTCCTTGTTGATGGGAAGGTGTGAATGGCGCGCTGGCAGCGTGCTTGAGGGCAGTTGTAGAAAAGGCGGATGAAAATGTCGAGTGGAATGGAAGAAAAAGGGAGGCCGGAGCTCCGCGGGTAGAGCTCCGGCCAGGGGAAGTGTCAGTTTACGAGTGCCTTAACCTAGAAGGTGTACTTCAAGCCGAAGGCCAGCTTCCAAGCGGTGCTGGTCTTCCACAGCTTGATGTCGCCAGCGGGGTTGTCGACGGGGTCGATGTTGTTGACACCGTACAACCAGGCGCTCTTCTTGCGGTAGATGTCGATCAGGCCCATTTCAACCACAGCGGCCAGGTTCTCGTAGATCTGGTACTTGTGGTCGAAGTTGAGTTCCCAGGCCCAGTCTTCGGTGGTCAGCATGATGCCGGCGTTGTTGGTGTACAGGAAGTTAACGCCGTCGTTGATGCTGCGGTAGTCACGCATGGCGTGGGGAGCACTGGTGCCGCCCATGAATACCACGCGGATGGTGTGGGTCAGGTCTTCCACGAAGGAGATGGAGCCGAGCTCGAGACCGACACCCCAGGTGCCCATC
This sequence comes from Desulfovibrionaceae bacterium, assembly GCA_963674665.2. Classification (GTDB taxonomy): domain Bacteria; phylum Desulfobacterota; class Desulfovibrionia; order Desulfovibrionales; family Desulfovibrionaceae. The sequence continues at coordinate 199,179 of CAXXPL010000011.1, forward strand.
CAGCCGTTGTCGCCGCTGAAGACGGCGCCGGAACCGCCGATGAGGGAGGAACCATCAAAGGCGTAGCTGGAACCGGTCAGGCTGCCGGAGACCACGGGCATACGCTCGGAACCGTTGTAGATGCTGCCATCGTCACCAGTGCTGTACCAACCGATCAGAGCGGGGGTGACGTAGGGGGTCTTGTAGGCGATCTTACCGGCGAAGTACCAGCCGGAGCGATCCATGAACTTGTCGCTGGGATCGTCGGACATGCCCCACATGACGTCGGCGGCGAAGGTCAGGGGATCCCACATGGTGAACTCGAAAGCGCCACCAGCGAAGAACAGGTGCTGGTAGTCGTTGTTGTGCAGCACGGTGTCAGGGTACCAGATGGGAATGGCCCTGGGGTTGGAGGCGTTGGTGGTGATGCCGGCGGCGCCGTCAACCGCGGAGTCGGTTCCCACGCTGGCGTACACGAAGAACGGGGTCAGGGAGAAGACGCCGTCCATGGTGATGGGCACATAGATGCCGAACATGTCGGCTTCGTCGTTGAAGCTGCCGGCGGCGTCGCGGTAGTTGTTCTCATTGTTGGCCGGACGGGCCCAGAAGGCACCCACGCCAACGATGTCGTTGAACTGATAGGTGGTCACAACGCCGGCGACGTCATCGTCGAAAATGGGGCTGCCCATGACTGCGGCGGGCAGCGCCATGCCCTGGATACCGGGCTGGATGATCAGGTCGGTGTTGGGCACGTTGAAGGTGATGAAGGCGCGGCGAACTTCAACGCTTACACCGTCGGCGCCCAGGCCGCCGCCGGTGCCGCGGCCGACACCGCCGCCATCCCAACCCCAGACGGTCTCGCCGATCTCGAAGTAGATGGTACCTTTCACGTTTTCGCTGGCCACGAAGTCAACCTGGACACGTTCACGCTGAACGGCGCGGAAGGAGTCGTCGGTGTTGGTGGTTTGAGCGATTTGCTGGCCGGTGGTGAAGAAACCGGGTTTCTCGTTCCAGCCCCACATGAAGTCAAAGCTACCCTTGACGTTCACTTCAACAGCGGAGGCGCTCACTGCGTAGGCCAGAACCAGGCCGAGAGTGAGAGCCAAAGTGATCAACTTTTTCATTTACGCTTCCTCCAATTTGCTTTGCCAAAAAACTGACGCTTCCCTTACCTAGTGGTTAAGACCCTTTTAGCAGGTCAGAAAAAAAAAGCAATGGTTAATTTGAAAGTAGTATAGAATTTTTAACGGTAAAAAATTTTGCACTTTGTTTAGTTAAATATCAGCATCAGAAAAATACATATTATTTACTTGATTTTATTTAATATATTCTAAAATTTGGAATCTATGCTGTATTTGTTGACTGAGCAAAAGTTAATAATTTTTAACTGCACGCACGTCATGGCCGGTGATGGCTGAAATCATACGAAGAGGAGACCAGGGCGGGTCACTTAAAAGTATCCGTCTAATAAAAATGATGAATGCCTGATTGAGGCGATGATTCGGTTGTGGATGGATTTACTGGGGCATGCGGGAGGGGTGTCTTCCTCGACATGGGACGGCCAGGAAAGGCCTGGGGCACCTGAAGGAGGAGCAAAAAAAGAGGCCGGAGCTCCGCGGGTAGAGCTCCGGCCAGGGAAAGCGTCAGTTGACGAGTGCCTTACCCTAGAAGCTGTACTTCAGGCCGAAGGCCAGCTTCCAAGCGGTGCTGGTCTTCCACAGCTTGATGTCGCCATTGGGGTTGTCAACGGGGTCAATGTTGTTGACGCCGTACAGCCAGGCGCTCTTCTTGCGGTAGATGTCGATCATGCCCATCTCAACCACAGCGGCCAGGTTCTCGTAGATCTGGTACTTGTGGTCGAAGTTGATTTCCCAGGCCCAGTCCTCGGTGGTCAGCATGATGCCGGCGTTGTTGGTGTACAGGAAGTTCACGCCGTCGTTGATGCTGCGGTAGTCGCGCATGGACTTGGGATCGTTGGTACCACCCATGAAGTTCACGCGGATGGTGTGGGTCAGGTCTTCGATCAAGGAGATGGAGCCGAGCTCGAGGCCGATGCCCCAGGTGCCCATCCAGCCGTTGTCACCGCTGAAGACGGCGCCGGAACCGCCGATGAGGGAGGAGTTATCAAGGGCGTAGGAGGAACCTTTCAGGCTGCCGTCGACAACAGGCATGCGCTCGGAACCGTTGTAGATGTTGTCGTCGTCACCGGTGCTGTACCAACCGATCAGAGCCGGGGTGACGTAGGGGGTCTTGTAGGCGACCTTGGCGGCGAAGTACCAACCGGAGCGGTCCATGAAATCGTCGTCAGGATCGTCGGACATGCCCCACATGACGTCGGCGGCAAAGGTCAGGGGATCCAGCATGGTGAACTCGAAAGCACCACCAGCAAAGTACAGGCTCTGGTAGTCGTTGTTGTGAACTCTGGTGTCAGGGTTCCAGATGGGGATGTTTCTGGGGTTGGAGGCATTGGTGGTGATGCCCTCGGCTCCGTCAAGAGCGGAGTCGGTACCAACGCTGGCGTACACGAAGAACGGGGTCAGGGAGAAGACGCTGTCCATGGTGATGGGCACGTAGATGCCGAACATGTCGGCTTCGTCGTTGAAGCTGCCGGCGGCATCGCGGTAGTTGTTCTCATTGTTGGCGGGACGGGCCCAGAAGGCGCCCACGCCAACGACGTCGTTGAACTGGTAGGTGGTCACAACGCCGGCAACGTCATTGTCGAAGATGGGGCTGCCCATGACGGCGGCGGGCAGAGCCATGTTCTGGATACCGGGCTGGATGATCAGGTCGGTGTTGGGCACGTTGAAGGTGATGAAAGCGCGGCGAACTTCAACGCTCACACCGTCGGCGCCCAGGCCGCCGCCGGTGCCTTTGCCAACGCCACCACCATCAAAACCCCAGACGGTCTCGCCGATCTCGAAGTAGATGGTACCTTTCACGTTTTCGCTGGCCACGAAGTCAACCTGGACACGTTCACGCTGCACAGCGCGGAAGGAGTCGTCGGTGTTGGTGGTTTGAGCGATTTGCTGGCCGGTGGCGAAGAAACCGGGTTTCTCGTTCCAGCCCCACATGAAGTCAAAGCTACCCTTGACGTTCACTTCAACAGCGGAGGCGCTCACTGCGTAGGCCAGAACCAGGCCAAGAGCGAGAGCCAGAGTGATCAGCTTTTTCATTATTGCTTCCTCCTTTTGCGTTTGCCAAAAAACTGACGCTTTCCAAGTCAAACAAACAGGGCACTTGTATGCGGGTCAAAAAAAAAAAGGCAAGAATTAATTAGTCAAAATATAGACTTGTTTACCGTACAAAATTTTGTACGCGATTTTGCTAAAATTGTCACGCGAATTAAGCCTCAATAACACCTTAATATGACAAATTTTAATGTAATTTGTGGCTATAAATGAGTCAGATTTGAATCAAATGATAAGACAAAAATTTTAACTGACCTTGGCGTCCTGTTGCCGGATGCCTGTCAGTTCAAAATATGAAGCTGCTCGGTCAAATAAATGCAACTGTCCCGCAAGATTGTTGTTTAAATCTGGGACATTGGCACACAAAGGGAAGAAAAATGCCGGCCGGGATTCCATAGGGGAGTTCTGGCTTTGGACAAGATCAGATCGGGTTCTCAGGGAAGAGTGTCACGTGCGCCTGACTACTGGATGCGTCCTCGTTTCATGGCGTTGCAGGAGTCTTCGGCTATGGAGTGTGGAGGTGTTTCATTGGGTGTGGGGCAATGGATAGGAGGGGCGATGAGCGGTTGCGGCATATGTCGGGAAGTTGGAAAAAAGAGGCCGGAGCTCCGCGGGTAGAGCTCCGGCCAGGGAAGTGTCAGTTCGAGAGTGCCTTAAACTAGAAGCTGTACTTCAGGCCGAAGGCCAGCTTCCAAGCGGTGCTGGTCTTCCACAGCTTGATGTCGCCGTTGGGGTTGTCGACGGGGTCGATGTTGCCAACGCCGTACAGCCAGGCGCTCTTCTTGCGGTAGATGTCGATCATGCCCATTTCAACCACAGCGGCCAGGTTCTCGTAGATCTGGTACTTGTGGTCGAAGTTGATTTCCCAAGCCCAGTCCTTGGTGGTCAGCATGATGCCGGCGTTGTTGGTGTACAGGAAGTTAACGCCGTCGTTGATGCTGCGGTAGTCACGCATGGCGTGGGGAGCACTGGTGCCGCCCATGAAGTTCACGCGGATGGTGTGGGTCAGGTCTTCGATGAAGGAGATGGAGCCGAGCTCGAGGCCGATACCCCAGGTGCCCATCCAGCCGTTGTCGCCGCTGAAGACGGCGCCGGAACCACCGATGAGGGAGGAACCGTCAAGGGCGTAGGAGGAACCGTTCAGGCTACCGGAGACGACAGGCATACGCTCGGAACCGTTGTAGATGTTGCCATCATCACCAGTGCTGTACCAACCGATCAGAGCGGGGGTGACGTAGGGGGTCTTGTAGGCGATCTTACCGGCGAAGTACCAGCCGGAGCGGTCCATGAACTTGTCGCTGGGATCGTCGGACATGCCCCAGTTCACGTCGGCCGCGAAGGTCAGGGGATCCAGCATGGTGAATTCGAAGGCGCCACCAGCGAAGTACAGGTGCTGGTAGTCGTTGTTATGAACACGAGTGTCGGGATTCCAGATAGGAATGTTCCTGGGGTTGGAAGCGTTGGTGGTGATGCCGGCGGCGCCGTCGAGGGCGGAGTCGGTACCAACGCTGGCGTACACGAAGAACGGAGTAAAGGAGAATACGCCGTCCATGGTTACGGGCACGTAGATGCCGAACATGTCAGCTTCGTCGTTGAAGCTGCCGGCGGCATCGCGGTAGTTGTTCTCATTGTTGGCCGGACGAGCCCAGAAGGCGCCCACGCCAACGACGTCGTTGAACTGGTAGGTGGTCACGACGCCGGCGACGTCGTCGTCGAAGATGGGGCTGCCCATGACAGCGGCGGGCAGAGCCATGCCCTGGATACCGGGCTGGATGATCAGGTCGGTGTTGGGCACGTTGAAGGTGATGAAGGCGCGGCGGACTTCAACGCTCACACCGTCGGCGCCCAGGCCGCCGCCGGTGCCTTTGCCAACGCCACCACCATCAAAACCCCAGACGGTCTCGCCGATCTCGAAGTAGATGGTACCTTTCACGTTTTCGCTGGCCACGAAGTCAACCTGGACACGTTCACGCTGAACGGCGCGGAAAGAATCGTCGGTGTTGGTGGTCTGAGCGATTTGCTGTCCGGTGGCGAAGAAACCGGGATTCTGGTTCCAGCCCCACATGAAGTCAAAGCTACCCTTGACGTTTACTTCGACGGCGGAGGCGCTCACTGCGAAGGCCAGAACCAGGCCAAGAGCGAGAGCCAAAGAGATCAGCTTTTTCATTATTACTTCCTCCTTTTGCGTTTGCCAAAAAACTGACGCTTCCCAAGTCAAACAAACAGGGCCACTTGTATGTGGGTCAGAAAAAAAAGGCAAGGATTAATTGAGTCGAAGTAAAGATTTTTTTACCGTACAAAATTTTGCACATGATTTTGATAAAATTGTCATGTTTTATAATTGATTGTAATAAGCTATTATAACAGGATTTATTTAAATAAATGACCACTATTGAGTCGAAGTTGAATCAAGTGACAATGTTATTTTTTTAACTGACCATCGCTCCGGTCATCTATGAATGATTTGCTTTGATACGGCTATTGTTTAGTCAGGTAAATGTGACTTGACGATACGTTACATGAGAGGTCCGAGGCATCGGCACTCGTGGAGTGGGAGCAGACGGACCGGAACTCCTGGGATGGAGTTCCGGCCGTGTGGGATAGCTGGGTTCACAGAGGGGCTAATGCCGTGTCCGCTTCATCACCGTCCGTACGAATACACCCCGGACGCGACATTCATGGCGAGAGCAGGACCGCTTCGCCGCCAGGAGCGAAGTGATCTTCCGCGGAGTTCATGGAACCGTATTTTGCGGATGCCTATCTAGAAGGTGTACTTCAGGCCACAGGCGAGTTTCCAGCCTGTGCTAGTCTTCCACAGCTTGATGTCGCCAGCGGGGTTGCCGACGGGGTCGATGTTGTTGACACCGTACAACCAGGCGCTTTTCTTGCTGTGGATGTCAATGGGGCCCATTTCGATCACGGCTGCCAGGTTTTCGTAAGGCCCAGTCCCCGGTGGTCAGCATGATGCCTGCGCTGTTGGTGTACAGGAAGTTCACGCCATCGCCGATGCTTCGATAGTCGCGCATTGTGCACCGGGATCACTGGTGCCTCCCATGAAGATCACCCGGAAGGTGTGGGGCAGGTCTTCCACAAGGGAGATGGAGCCGAACTCCAGTGCCACGCCCCATATCCCCATAAAGCCGTTGTCGACACTGAAGTTCGCCCCGGTGCCACCGATGCGGTCGGAATTGTCAAAGCCGTAGATGGCGCCTTTCAGGCTGACGGAGACCACGGGACATGCGCTCCGAGCCGTTATATATGTTGCTTTGTCGCCAGTTGTGTACCACCCGTAAGGGGCGGGGATCACGTAAGGGTCTTATAGGCGACCTTGGCGGCCAAATACCAGCCGGAGCGGTCCGAGAACCGGTCGTCGGGGTCGCCGGACATGCCCTATTCGACAACGACCGTGAAGGTCAGGGGGGCTCACATGGTGAATTCGGAAGCCGCACCGGCGTGGTACAGGTGCTGATAGTCGTTGTCGTGTCCCACGGTGTCAGGGTACCAGATGGGAATGCTTCTTGGGTTGGCGGCGTTGGTGGTGATACCGTAGGCCCCATCCGGGGCGGAGTCGGATCCCGCGTTGGCATACACGAAGAATGGAGTCAGTGAGAAAACACCCTCAACGGTGATGGCGGGGAAGAAGCCGAACTTTTCGGCTTCGCCGTTGAAGCTGCCCGGGGCGTCGCGAAAAATGTTTTCGGTATTGGCCGGGCGGGCCCGGAACGCGCCCCTGTGGAAATATTCGGCAAAAGTGTTGACCGCCACAACGCCAGCCACGTCGTCATCAAGGATGGGGCTACCCATGAAAGCGGCGGGCAGAATGCTCCCCCGAATGCCGGGCTGGATGAACAGGTCGGTGTTGGCACGTTGAAGTTGATGAAGGCGCGGCGGACTTCGAGACATACACCATCGGGACTGAATCCACCGCCGGTACCCCTGCCGACACCACCTCCATCGTAGCCCCGGAACGTATCACCTATTTCGAAATACAACACACCCCTCAAGTTTTCGCTGGCATTAGAATCGATCTGGATGCGTTCTCGTCGAATTGCGTTGAAGGAGTCCTCTGTGTTGATGGTGCGGGCGATATCCTGACTGGCCGCCTGTAATACCATTTCCTATTGTTAATGCAAATTAAATAGGCTATCCTCCTTCAAAGGAGGATAGCGCTATGGGACGCCCAAAAACCATCTTCACTACGGAACTCGCATCAAGGGCCCAGGCTGATCTCGATGCTTTGGATCACCATGGTATTATTCAAAAACTAAGAGCAATCATTGCAGCTTCCAAAAATCCCATTTCGACAGTTTCCGATGTGATCGGGGTTGCCGATGAAACGATTTGGAGGTGGGCCAAAGCATATAAAAAAGAGGGGATTGAGGGTCTTTACCCAAAGCCAAAACGTCCAAAACCATCAAAACTAAACGAAGAGCAAAAACAGCAAGTTCTTTGTTGGATCGATGAAAGAAAAACTCCAGACGGACGAGATGTTCACTGGACGCTTGAGAGAATTCGACAGGCTATTGCAGATCAGTTTGGACAATCTCTTGGAATCAATACAATTTGGGTTTGGCTTCGCAAGGAAGGTCGGAAACTAAAAGTGCCGCGTCCACATCATTATCAAGCAGACCCAAAGGCTCAAGAGGCTTTTAAAAAAACTCCCTAGCATACTATTATCACGACCAGACAATGAAGTTTTCTTTTTTGATGAAGGACGATTTGGATTGCATTCAGTGACCGGGAGGGTGTGGGCACAACGAGGAGAACGTCCAACAGTTACCGTAAAACAAGGCTATCAGAACTTTTATGTGTACAGCGCCATAAACCCATCGATAGGAGAAGAGATTAGTTTGTTTTTGCCATGGGTTAACACCATGATGATGAACACATACCTCAAACATCTAGAGGCTGAACTCCACGGGCGATCTTGTTTCCTTATTATGGACAGAGCGGGATGGCACTCAAGTCACGATCTACAAATCCCTTTAAATATAGAGATAATATTGCTACCTCCCTACTCGCCTGAACTCAACCCAGTAGAGAGACTTTTCCAATGGCTCAAGAGACATAGCTTAAGAAATCGTTGTTATCATTGCCTGGAAGATGTCATGAACGCTGTTCAAGATTGCTTTCAAGCGGCAAGCCCCGAATTCATGAAAAGCCTCTGTAGCTGTAACTATTTATTGCACCAGAACTAGGAAATGGTATAATGGGCTGGCACCGTCTTAGCCGCTGTTGTCGCTTAACAGACTGTCGGACTTAAGTTTTACTTTTTAATATCAATCTGTTATGTTATTTGTATGAGCATACGATTTAGAGACATCGATAGAGATAGGCCCTTGTTGCTGCCCCCGGACATGCGAGACTGGGTCCCCGACGACGACATGGTCCATTTTGTGTTGGAGGCTGTGAAGCTTGCTCCGACCGATAGTTTTCAAGTAAACGCGCGTGGAACCGGCTCGAAGCAGTATCCGCCGCGTATGATGCTGGCTTTATTAATTTATTGTTACGCAAATGGCGTTTTCTCTTCGCGTAAAATTGAGCGGGTCACCTATCGGGATGTTGCCGTTCGTTATTTGACGGGTAACACGCACCCAGATCACGACACGATTTGCTCCTTCCGCCGCAAGAACTTCGAAGCGGTCAGCGCCGCTTTTTTGGAAATACTCAAGCTCGCCGGTGAACTAAAGCTACTCAAAGTAGGAAATATCAGCGTCGATGGGACGCACATCAAAGCCAACGCTTCAAAATATAAAAACATTAAGCATAAAAGGGCATGTGAGCTTGAGCAGAAGCTGACGCACGACATCGCCGAACTAATGGCCCGGGCAGAGCACGCCGACTCCTCGTCTGATGACGATGGACAGCGGATCCCACAAGAACTCGCTCGGCGTGAGAAGTTACTGGGCAAAATGCAAGCGGCCCAAAAAAAGTTGGAAGAGCGTTCACGCAAACGCGCCGAATCCGAAAACGCCGAGTTCGAACGCAAGCGTAAGGCTCGGGAGCAACGAACGGGGCAACACAGAGGCCGCGCTCCCAAGCCGCCCCAGGATGATCCCAAGGATTCGGAGTCGATAAACATGACTGATGAAGACTCGCGAATCATGCGCAAGACCAATAAGAGCGACTACACACAGTCGTACAATTGCCAAGCCGCAGTAGATGCCGATGGTTCACAACTGGTTCTGCACAGCTATGTGACGAACAACGGCTCAGACAGAAATGAGCTCTTGCCTGCGGTCGTTGGCGTTATGGACGACGTGGGCCAGCCTGTGGCGGTGCTGGCGGACACGGGATATTGCAACATTGAAGCCTGTAAAAAAGTAGAGGAATTGTGCGTAGATCCGTTTGTTCCGCCATGCCGGATGAGCCAACTGAAATATGACTATCGGCCAGAAAAAAAGAAAACCGAAAAATCCGTTACGGATCCATACTTGCGAAAGATGCGTGAAAAACTCGACGGCGAGAAAGGAAGACAACTGTACTCATTGCGTAAGCAAAGTGTTGAGCCGGTTTTTGGGATCATTAAACATACTTTGGGCTTTCGCCAATTTCTCCTTCGAGGTCTAGAAAAAGTGTCTGGGGAATGGAAGCTTGTGTGCTTGGCTTACAATATGAAGCGGCTATTTAAGTTGAAATGCGCCTAAAAAAAGACACCTGAGGGGTTTTGGGGCTCAAAATACGCTTTGCAGGTTCAAAAACAAATCTAAGAAGATTTTTCTTGAATGTAAACTCAGCATCAGCCCCCATTCACGGCACGCTGATGCTGAGTTAAGTTCGACAGACTGTTAACTCCAGGTGAAGTCGCAACTGCCCTTCACCTGAATTTCCAAAGCGATTGCGGTGACTGGGAGCATCGACAGCAGGGAGAGACCGAGGACAAATATGATCAGCCTGGACATGATGACTCCTAATCCAGATGTTATGACGCGGCGGGTTCGGACAGTCTGATTGGAAGTTTTATCAAGCACAATGAAACGCGGGGCAATGATTTCCAGCACCCTGGTTGACAATGGAAGGTTTATCTGAGCGGGGAGCGGAGGCTGGAATAAAAAAAGAGGCCGGAGCTCCGCGGGTAGAGCTCCGGCCAGGGAAGTGTCAGTTCGAGAGTGCCTTATCCTAGAAGGTGTACTTCAAGCCGAAGCCCAGCTTCCAAGCGGTGCTGGTCTTCCACAGCTTGATGTCGCCATTGGGATTGTCGACGGGGTCGATGTTGTTGACGCCGTACAGCCAGGCGCTCTTCTTGCGGTAGATGTCGATCATGCCCATTTCAACCACAGCGGCCAGGTTTTCATAAATCTGGTACTTGTGATCGAAGTTGATTTCCCAGGCCCAGTCCTCGGTGGTCAGCATGATGCCGGCGTTGTTGGTGTACAGGAAGTTAACGCCGTCGTTGATGCTGCGGTAGTCGCGCATGGACTTGGGATCGTTGGTACCACCCATGAAGTTCACGCGGATGGTGTGGGTCAGGTCTTCCACGAAGGAGATGGAGCCGAGCTCGAGGCCGATACCCCAGGTGCCCATCCAGCCGTTGTCGCCGCTGAAGACAGCGCCGGAACCGCCGATAAGGGAGGAATTATCAAAGGCGTAGGTGGAACCGGTCAAGCTGCCGGAAACAACAGGCATACGCTCGGAACCGTTGTAGATGTTGTCGTCGTCACCAGTGCTGTACCAACCGATCAGGGCCGGGGTGACGTAGGGGGTCTTGTAGGCGACCTTGGCGGCGAAGTACCAACCGGAGCGGTCCATGAAATCGTCATCAGGATCGTCGGACATGCCCCACATAACGTCGGCGGCGAAGGTCAGGGGATCCAGCATGGTGAACTCGAAGGCGCCACCAGCAAAGTACAGGCTCTGGTAGTCGTTGTTATGAGCGCGAGTGTCGGGATTCCAGATGGGAATGTTTCTGGGGTTGGAGGCGTTGGTGGTGATGCCGGCGGCGCCGTCCAGGGCGGAGTCGGTACCAACGCTTGCGTACACGAAGAACGGAGTCAGAGAGAAAACGCCGTCCATGGTGACGGGCACGTACACGCCGAACATGTCGGCTTCGTCGTTGAAGCTGCCGGCGGCGTCACGGTAGTTGTTCTCATTGTTGGCCGGACGAGCCCAGAACAGACCCAGGCCAACGACGTCGTTGAACTGGTAGGTGGCCACAACACCGGCGACGTCGTCGTCGAAGATGGGGCTGCCCATGACAGCGGCGGGCAGAGCCATGCCCTGGATACCGGGCTGGATGATCAGGTCGGTGTTGGGCACGTTGAAGGTGATGAAGGCGCGGCGGACTTCAACACTCACACCGTCGGCGCCCAGGCCACCGCCGGTGCCCTTGCCAACGCCACCACCATCAAAACCCCAGACGGTCTCGCCGATCTCGAAGTAGATGGTACCTTTCACGTTTTCGCTGGCCACGAAGTCAACCTGGACACGTTCACGCTGAACGGCGCGGAAAGAATCGTCGGTGTTGGTGGTCTGAGCGATTTGCTGTCCGGTGGAGAAGAAACCGGGATTCTGGTTCCAGCCCCACATGAAGTCGAAGCTACCCTTGACGTTCACTTCGACAGCGGAGGCGCTCACTGCATAAGCCAGAACCAGGCCAAGCGTGAGAGCCAGAGTGATCAACTTTTTCATTATTACTTCCTCCTTTTGTATTGCCAAAAAACTGACACTTCCGATGTCATTGAGACAAGCCACTTCTACGCGTGAGAATGTGGAAGTGCAAGGGCTTTTGAGGAAGAAGTATAAAAATTTTTACGGTAAAGGAATTTATACTAAATACTGGGCTGGGAATTTAGTCATGTATTAGCCTAACACTGGGAATATATAGTAAAAATATAATTATGTATGTTTTTCTGAAGTCAGATAAATATATGCCGAGTAAAAAAATTTTTACTTGGGCCTTGTGACAGGAGTTGCCTGCGACATTTTGAAACCGATGCTTCGTCGGACAGGCTGAAGGTGGTGGAGACCCGAATGCCTTTTCATAGTCAGGTATTGAAAAGGCCGGAGCTCAAGCGGGGTGAGCTCCGGCCAGGAAGTGTCAATTCTCGACAATGGCGGCCAGGTTTTCAAAGATCTGGTACTTGTGGTCAAAGTCCACTTCCCAGGCCCGGTCCGCTGAACGCGTTGTCCTGGCCTACGTAGCCACAGGCGTTCGGCACGCTGCTGCCGTCCATGCCGAAGGTGCTGCCGGTGAGAGTGCCGTGGCCCGCGATGGTGGCATGCGCTCGGAAACGCCGTACATGTTGTCGTCATCACTCGTGCCGTATCAGGCCAAAAAGGGGGGGAGTAACGTAAGGGGTCTTGTAGGCTACCTTGGAGTCGAAGAACAAGCCGGAGCGGTCCAGGTCGTCACTGCCGGGGGTGTCGGCCATACCCCACATGACGTCGGCGGAAAAGGTCAGGGGAACCAGCATGGTGAGCTCGAAGGAGCTGCCAGCCCAGTACAGGTGCTGGTAGTTGACGTTGCATACCACGGCGCCGGCGTCGGCAACCACGCTCTTCAAACCATTGGCATTGTAAAGAACGGAGTCGGTGTCATTGCTGCCGTACATGAAGAAGGGAGTGGCGCTGAAGGTGCCGTCAAAGTTCACGGGCACCAGGACGCTGAACAGATTTCCCTCGTCGTACTGGCTGTCGTTGTCATTAGCGTAGTCGCTCACAGCAAAGGCCAGAACCGGGCCTGGGGCGAGAACCAAAGCTATATGTCCTTTCATTGTAACCTTCATTTGTTTCTGCCAAGAAAATGATACATCCAATGTCCTTGCGGACAAGAGCTTTCGAGAGCCATGGTTTGGGCGAAACAAGGACTCGAAAAAGTCAGCAAATAAGCTTCGATACTCAGAAAGTAATTGTAGAAAACTACGACGTCTATCAACTTGAAAAATTGATTGATTTTCCCAGGTAGGTAAGTGATAAAATTTGGAAATCTAATTAGTTGAAGATGGTTGTGGGCCGATGGTGTCAAGGGTCTGTTGATGTAGTATCGAGAAATCACAGTTGTTTTTAAGAATGCAGTTGCTTGAGTGTGTTGCGATGTCGTAAAAAAGTGGTACCGGAAAGTCCTTGGCTGAATCCTTGGACCCGACGAAACGGTGAGTTTTTGAAAACTGTGTTGAATCGTGAACAATTTTAGTTGGTCAGCGCGGTAAGAAAGTTTCGGAGGACTCAGTTCCGAGATAGACTCTTACAGGCAGGATTCGCAAACGGCACTAGGCGCTGGAAAGGGCTTTTGCTATCTTCCGACGCATGGCGAACAACGACAACCCCCAGCATCTCGAAGACCTCAAGGAGCGGGCCAGGGAACTGCCCCTGGAGCCCGGCGTCTACCTCTATAAGGACAGCGGCGGCAGGGTCCTCTATGTGGGAAAGGCCAAGCAGCTGCGCAAGCGCGTGCTCTCCTATTTCACATCCCCGGCGCGCCAGACACCCAAAACCCGAGCCATGCTCAGCCTGGCAAGGAGCATAGACATACTGACCACGGCCACGGAAAAGGAGGCACTGCTCCTCGAGGCCAGTCTGATCAAGAAACACCGCCCCCGCTATAATATTGTTCTGCGGGACGACAAACAGTACGTTCTGTTCCGCCTGGACAAGAGAAGCGAGTTCCCGCGTCTGACACTCACGCGCAAGGTGAAGCGCGACGGCGCCTTGTATTTCGGCCCCTTCACCTCGGCCCTGGCCGCCCGCGCCACATGGAAGGCCATACACCGCGTGTTCCCTTTGCGCCGCTGTACCGACAGGACATTGGGAAACAGGGTGCGCCCCTGCCTGTATCACCATATCAAGCTCTGCTGGGCGCCCTGCGTGCTCGAGGTCTCCAGACAGGAGTACGCTCAGATGGTGCGGAGGGTGGAGCTGCTGCTCTCGGGCCGCTCCACCGAGTTGACCAGGCTGCTGCGCGAGGAGATGCTCCGCGCCTCCGCGGCCCTGGAGTTCGAACAGGCCGCCGCCCTGCGCGATCAGCTCAAGGCTGTGGAAAAGACCGTGGAACAGCAGGTCGCCGTGCTTCCGGACGGCGGCGACATGGACGTGCTCGGCCTTGCTCCTTATTCAGGCGAGGGCGAGGGGGAGGAGGAGCGTGGCGGCCTGGCCCTGGGCGTGCTCTTTGTGCGAAAGGGCAGGCTTCTGGACAGGCGCTGTTTTTTCTGGCCCGGCCTCTCCCTGGAGGATGGGGCCGAGGCTTTGGAAGGATTCGTGGGGCAGTACTACGGAGTTGAGCGCTTCATACCGGAGCGGGTGATCCTGCCCTGGGACCTGGCCCGCGAAGCGGAGCTTTCCGACACTCCGGATGCGGATGAAGCGCCGTCCACCCAGGCGCTGCTGTCACAGATCCTCTCCGAGCGCCGGGGGGGGAGTGTACGGATCGGACCTCCGAAAACGGGACCCGAGAAACAGCTCGTGGCCATGGCTGCGGCCAACGCAAAGGAATGGGCGAGGGAGCATGCCGGCACAGAGGTGCCCGAGGATGGCGGCAAGGGCGCGCTGCTGGAGTCCCTGGCCCGCAAGCTGGGCATTGGCGGTTCCCTGGACAGGGTGGAGGCGGTGGACATCTCCCACCACGCGGGGGAGCAGACCCGCGCCGGCATGGTGGTGTTCGAGCATGGCGAGCCCAGCAAGGACCAGTACCGCGCATACACCCTTCCCGAAGACGTGTCTGGTGGCGACGACTACGGCGCCCTGGCCGCCTGGGCCAGGCGCAGGCTGGAGTCCGGTCCCCCGTGGCCGGACCTGCTGCTGGTGGACGGCGGCAAGGGGCAGTTGGCAGCTGTCTGCGCAGCCTTTGAGCGCGAGGGCCAGGCTGGGCTGTTCCCCGTGGCCTCCATTGCCAAGGAAAAGATCAGGGGGCCGGAAGCCAAGGGTGCGCGCCGCAAACCCCACGGCCTGAGGGATTTGATTTATCTACCGGGGCGCATGAACCCGCTTCCCTTGAAACCAGGATCCCCGGAATTGCTGTTTCTGCAGCATGTGCGGGACTCGGTGCATAACTTCGCCATTGGCCGGCACCGCAGGGCCAAACGCAAGGCCGCCTTGAGCGGAGAGCTGCTGCGGTTGCCGGGAGTGGGACCCAAGACAGCGCGCCTGCTCTGGGACAAATTCCCGAACCTGGAGGCCATGACACAGGCCAGCCTCCAGGACCTGCTGGCCTTACCCGGGCTGGGCAGGAAAAAAGCCGCCTCCTTGCATGAACAACTGCAGGCGTTGAAAGCGTAGGAAAAGAATGGGGTGAGGAAAAATTGGGTATAAGAGTTATTCCGTGGGGGAACCTTTCTATAGAAAAGTTTCCCCACGGTCCCCCTCCCAAAGATTTCTGATACGTTGCGGGAATCGTTTCGAGTGAACAGGAAAGCTGTCTCCAAGCCATGAGCAAAAGGTACATCAAACAGTTTAGGAAAGGGGAGCGCGAGGGAAAAAACGATTTTCAGATGGTTTCCCCCTCGCACAACGCCTTTCAAAAGGTTTTTTACGTGACACAACCCACCATCCTTCAATCGACATGGCTACGTGCAGGGGCGGTGGCGCTCCTGACCGTGCTCGTTCTGTGGGCCTATGCGCCGGTATTTACCGCGGACTTCATCAGCTTTGACGACAACGACTATGTGTACGAGAACCCCATGGTGCGGCAGGGATTTACCCCGGGCGGCGTTGCCTGGGCCTTTACCAGCGCTCATGCGGCCAATTACCACCCCCTGACTTGGCTCTCCCACATGCTGGATGTGGAGTTTTTCGACCTGCAACCAGGGGCGCATCACGCGGTGGCTCTGCTGTTGCACGTGGCGAACACCCTGCTGCTGCTCTGGGTGGTGTCGCGCTATGGTGGTTGGTTTTGGGGCGCGTTGCTTGTGGCGGCGCTTTTTGCCCTGCACCCCTTGCGTGTGCAGTCCGTGGCCTGGGTGTCTGAGCGCAAGGACGTCCTCTGCACGCTGTTCTTTTTGCTGAGCCTGATATCCTGGTGGTGGTATGCGAATCGCCCCTCCCTAACGAGGTATGTGGCGACGTGCGTATTGCTGGCCCTGGGGCTATTGGCCAAGCCCATGCTCGTGACCCTGCCGTGCCTGCTGCTGGTCCTGGACGTCTGGCCTTTGGGGCGTATCCGGGGGCATGGCCTGTTCTCCATGCGCACGGCAAAGCTGGTGCTGGAAAAGCTTCCCATGTTCCTGATCGTGGGCGGGAGCGTCTGGCTCACGCTCTGGGCACAAGGAGGGGCGGGCGCCATGAGCTCCCTGGAGGAGCTGCCCCTTGATATTCGGCTGCCCAATGCGGCCATGGCGTACTGGGTATACCTGTGGAAGACCCTCTGGCCCTCGGGGCTCGCCCTTTTCCACCCTCTGACTCCCGTTGCCAAGGGGAGCGCCATCATCGCTGCCTCGGGGCTGGCTCTGGTGACAGGTGTGTTGGTGGTCCTGAGAAAACGCGCGCCCTACGGTCTGATGGGCTGGCTGTGGTTTTTGGGGTCCATGGCGCCGGTCATCGGCGTGATTCAGGTGGGGGGGCAGGCCTGGGCCGAGCGCTATACCTATATCCCGCTCATGGGCATGGCCTGGGCGCTGGTGTGGGGGGCAAGGGACCTGTGGCGGCTGTTGCCGGAAACGCCGGTGCGGCGGTGGGGCGGCGTTGCCCTGGCCGCGTGCGTATGCTGCGTATTGGCGTGGGGCACTCGGGTGGAGGCCGGATACTGGCGCGACAGCGAATCCATCTACAGGCATACCCTGGCCAACAGCGAAAGCAACTACCTGATCCATTTCAACCTGGGCGTTTTGTATCGCCAGGAGGGGCGGTTCAAGGAGGCCATCGGGCAGTACGAGGCATCCATCGGAGCCCTGCCGCAATATCACCCCGCCTTGAACAACCTGGCCTTCATCCTGGCGGCCGCACCGGACCCGGAGCTGCGGGATGGGGAGCGGGCCATCGAACTCGCAAAACGAGCTCTGGAATCCGGGGGGCGGGGCAATCCCGGCATCCTGGACACCCTGGCCGCAGCCCTGGCGGAGACCGGGCGCTATGAGGAGGCGGCAAGGACGGCGCAACAGGCCGCCGCCATTGCCGAACACGTGGGCCTGCAGGACATGGCCAGGGAGATTCGAAGCAGGGTGACTACGTATATGGATGGGAGGGCGGTGCGAATCGAATGACATGCTTCTCCGAGCCAATGAATCCGGGGGCGGGAAGGGGCACAAAAAGTTGACAGAAGCGGTGTATTGAGGTGAATGTAGCTGCTTTGCGAAAACACGTCCGCGACATTGAGCCACGTTGGGCTTGAACACACGACATTTCATGCAAAGGGAGAGCCCGGGGAGTTTCTTCCTGCATCCTGGACGGAAATCATACAACAGAGTGCCGTTGGAGGCGAAAAATGCTTTTGAGCGTTAACTGGTTGCGCGAATTCGTTCCCTACGAGGGGACACTGGATGCCCTGTGCGACAGATTGACCATGATTGGTATGGAGGTGGAGGAGGTGCAGTACCCCTTCGCCGGTCTGAACGATGTGGTGGTGGGACATGTCGTTGCCTGTGACAAACACCCCCAGGCCGATACCTTGTCCGTATGCAAGGTGGACATGGGTGAAGGCGAGCCCGTGCAGATCGTGTGCGGCGCTCCCAACGTGGCGGCCGGACAGAAGGTCGCTGTTGCGCCAGTTGGCGCCATCCTGCCCAACGGCATGAAGCTGAAGAAGGTCAAGCTGCGGGGCGAGGTCTCCATGGGCATGATCTGTGCCGAGGACGAACTGGGCCTTGGCGAGGACCATAGCGGCATCATGGTGCTGGATCCGGAATTTCGCGTGGGCACGCCCCTCATCGAGGCTTTGCAACTGGATGATGTCGTGCTGGATGTGGGCGTCACACCCAACAGGTCAGATTGCTTCAGCATCCTCGGCCTGGCCAGGGAAGTGGGCATCGCCTTCAATCTGCCTGTCAGCCTCCCGTCCTTTGACCTGAAAGAGGAGGGGGCCTCGGCCGAAAGCTTCGTGACCATCGAGATCGACGACTCCGAGCTCTGCCCCTGCTACCGTGCACGGGTCATCGAGGACATCACGGTGGGCAAATCCCCGTCCTGGATGCGCTACCGCCTCATCGCCATGGGGCAGCGCCCCATCTCCAATGTGGTGGACATCACCAACTACGTGATGTTCGAGCTGGGGCAGCCGTTGCACGCCTTTGACCTCAACCTGATCAAGGGCAAGAAAATCCGCGTGGCCAAGGCCCGCGAGGGCATGAAGTTCACCACCCTGGACTCCCAGGAGCGCTCCCTGCTGGATCAGGACATTCTCATCTGGGACGCGGAGCGCCCTGTCGCCCTGGCCGGCGTCATGGGCGGTCTGAACTCCGAGATCAATGACCAGAGCCGAGGTGTGCTGCTCGAATCCGCCATTTTCAAGCCAGTGAACATCCGCCGCGCCGCCCGCAGGTTGAACCTGCCCAGCGAGGCCTCCTACCGCTTCGAGCGCGGGGTTGATCAGGTGGGCTCGCTGTTCGCGGTGAACCGGGCCGCCGAACTCATCGCCCGCAACTGCGGAGGTGTGGTGCGCCCCGGTGTTTCGCAGGCCGAGCCGCGCCCCTGGAAGCAACCGAAGATCAGCTTTCGCCCGGAAAGGGCGCGTAAGATCCTGGGCCTGCCCCTGGAAGAATCCTTCTGCCGCCAGATCGTGGAGGGCATGGAGTGCAAGGTGGTGTCCGAGTCCGGCGAGACCTGGGAAATCACCGCACCGAGCCATCGACTGGACCTGGAGCGCGAGGTTGACATCATCGAGGAACTTGGCCGCGTCTACGGCCTGGACCGCATCCCGGCCACCTTGCCCAAGGTCAGCCGTGAGCTGAGCGAGGGCAAAGGCGGGGGCGACAGCCCCGAGTTCCTGTTCACCAGGAAGCTCAAGCGCTGGGCCGTGGGTCTGGGGTTGCGCGAGACCATGAACTACAGTTTTGTGGGGCAGAAGGACCTGGATCTTCTGGGGCTGCCCCAGGATGGCCGCATCCCTGTGATGAACCCGCTCACCGACGAACAGAACGTGCTGCGCCCCGTGCTTTCCGCAGGCCTCTTGCAGAGCCTGCGCCACAATCTGGCCCAGGGCAACGAGCGGCTGCGGTTGTTCGAGGTGGCCCACGTGTTCGAGGCGGACCCCGAGTCCGAGACCACGGCGCGCGAACCGGTGCGCTGCGGCATCCTTCTGCACGGGGGGCGCTGGGAGGAACGCTGGCCCTGGCCCCAGGGCGCTTCCTCTGAGCAGGACTACCAGGATATCAAGGGCCTGGTGGAGCACCTCATGGAACACCTGCGCCTGCCCGAGCCCTCGTTCAGTCTGCGCAAGGGACATTCCTTCCTCTCCCCCTGCGTGGAGGTGAGCGTGAACAGCGAGTTCGTCGGCATCATGGGCAGGCTCCTGCCCAATGTGGCGGACGCCCACCATGCCCGCAAGCCGGTCTGGCTGGCTGAACTGGATGTGGATGCTCTGCTCCGCCTCACCACGGATCAGGAGATCGAATTCAAGGAGTTGCCGAAATTTCCTCCTGTACGGCGCGATATCACACTGGCGGCGGACAAGTCCCTGCCTGTGGGGCGCGTGCTGGAACACATCGGCAACCAGAACCTTAAGCTACTGGAACATTTTGTTCTTATAGATGTTTTTGTTCCAGAGCAGGAGCCCGAGGAACGCAGGTTGACCTTCCGTCTCTCATTTCGCCACGCAGAACGCACCCTTACGGATAAAGACGTGGACAAAGAGATGGAAAAAATGGCAAAAGCGTTGATACAGGATTTGGGTGTTCGAATGTAGAACAATGTGAAAGCTTGGAATTGGATTGAGCGATGCCGGAGAGCAAGACCTATCGCATCGGGGAAGTCTCCAAGATGCTGCAGCTCAAGAGCTACGTGCTCAGGTTCTGGGAATCGGAATTTCCGCAACTCAAGCCCCAGCGCACGGAAAAAGGACAACGCCTGTACTCCGAGGCGGACGTCGAACTGCTGCGCACCATTCGCAAGCTGTTGCACGAACGCGGACTGACCATAGACGGCGCGCGCAAGGAACTTTCGGCCAAGGTCGCCCCATCCAGCCTGCTTGGGGAGATCAGGAGGGAGCTCCTGGACATCCGCAACCTGCTTGAGACAGACTGACTTCCCCCTCTACCACTAGATGAAACAAAAGGGAGAAACCACGGTTTCTCCCTTTTGTTATTTGTGCGCCCGGCAGGGCGCGTGGTGCGTGAGCACCATCCGGGCAGGTGTGGTGCCTGCCTGGTGACTTGGAGGTGAAAGTCCTCCGCAGGCCCGACAAGGGGAACTGCTAGCCGGACGGCAAGGGTGTCCATCGCGAGATGGAATCTGAAGGAAGCCGCAGGCAAAATGCTGACCCGACGAACAGAAATCGCATACGAGGCGGTCATGCTGGGTGAGGAGGCCAATATCTTCAAAGCCCGATACTTGTACGGAAAGCATGGACGTATATGCGGCGGGTATAAGCAGGAAGGTCGCGCGCATTACCCGGGGAGATCTGTCTTCCTGCCACGTGCTACCGGCGCGGCAACGCGCCGGGATGGGAAGACAGAAGTCAGCAGACGGCATAGTAGGTCCGCCGACCGGACTGAAGGCCCAAACATGTAATACGGGGCGCGAGCCCGGAGAATCGCATGGCAAGCGGAGACGCAGAAGGGCGGGCTGGGATGCCCGCCGCCACTCCCGAGGGTAGGGGACGGAATCCCCGAGAGTACGGACGTGGTGCGCCAAGTGCCTCGAAATCAACGGTAAACTCCCGCCCGGAGCGGCTGTGGTTGATGGAAGAAGTGGTCGGACACGACAACATGCTCGCGGCTTTCAAGCGTGTACGCGCCAACAAGGGCGCTCCCGGAGTGGACGGCATGCGTGCCGAGGACGTCTGGGGATATTACACGCTCAACGAGACGCGGATCAAAGAAGAACTGCTGGAAGGGCTCTACGAGCCGCAAGCCGTGCTCGGTGTGGAAATTCCCAAGCCCGGCGGCGGGGTGCGTCAATTGGGCATCCCGACGGCCTTGGACTCCGCTGAATATTTATCTCTCTTGGACATTCTGGTGGTTCCTCCTTGTTGATGGAATCCACCTTAGCATGCTGTCCGAAATTAGGTGGCCACTTCTGAGGGGATGGAGCGCCCCAAGCCGTTTGTTACCAAGCCGCAACGCGGCGGAGGCGCTCCGCTTGCCCTGTGGGTGGAAGCAATCGCTATTCCACCTTGGTCATCTCAGCCAGCAGGCATTCGGCCTTGTTGGTATTGAAAATACCGCACATGCATGGGCGGGTAAGTTGTTCCGCCGCCTTGCAAGGTGTTTTCTTGCCCTTGCGGATATCCTCGGCCAACTTGGCCACCAGTCCGGGAGGGATCATAGAATGACCGCACATGGATGTGATTTCCAGGATAGGTGCCGGGGGAAGTTTTGTTTTCTTGCCCCAGACTCCAAGACTGAAGTGGTAGGAATGCGGCTGGATGCCGGCTTCGCGCGCACAGGCGCGGACATCGTCCAGCAGTCCGGATACCACCACCGAGAAGCCAAGATCCTTTTCCTTCATTTCCCGCAAAACGCCGGTCAGGTCCTTGGCGTCCTGAAATACGGCGTGGATCATGGGAGCTCCCTCCTCGGCCAGTTGTTTCAGTTCATCGGGATCATGATCGATGAGCAGGCCGATATTCATGCCGCCAAGATTCACCGGGTTGTATTTTTTAAAAATGTCGATGTACTTGGCATAACGATCCTTGACATGGACGTTGTTCTGGGATCGTGCGGGCATGACCAGTACGATGAAGTCCTTGTCCTGCCTCGAAGTCCTTTTGAGTCTGTGTAGTGTATGGGACATGGGATCCTCCTAGCCTGCCTGGTACAGGGGTTTGCCAAGCCCCATGTTTGCCTTGGTGGAAGTAGCTTCAAGTGATATGCCGCAGTCGCGAATGATGGCTTCGGCCGGACAATCGCCGTTCGAGTCGCTACAGGCGATGACACCGACGGTGAAGACCGTGTCCACGTGTTTTTCCACTTCATGCAGGGCCACGAGCACGGGTCTCAGGTTTTCAAGCTTCAATGAAAATTCAAGAATGCAGGACAGAATTTTTTCATTGAGAATTTGCGGATCAAAAAGCCCATGTTCCTGATCGATCATGAGTCCGGTTGCGGGATTTTTTTGATCATAGGCATGGACGTATGGAGCAATGGCCATGGCGATTTTCTGTACATCGGAAAAGCGCGCGCCGACCAGGGGGCGTCCGGGTTCAATGGCCATGGCTATGTATTCTGTACCGTGAACCAGGCCCGTAACGTCGTTTGTCTTGACTTCTTCGGTTCCACGGCCAAGGTGCTTCAAATCGGTGTTTTCATGTTTGCCCAGGGGATCGCTGAACGCCTTGCGCAAGGAGCGGGGCATCTGTAGGGGCTCCTGGTACAACGCATCCTTGGGGCATTTGGAGTTGCGGAGACAGAGACAGCATTCCACACACTCGTCGTAGTCTATGACAACGGTATCCCCTTTTAAGGCAATGGCTCCCACCGGGCAGAAGGGAATGCACGTGCCGCACGCGATACATTTATCGTAATCAATAAGCATGCTTCGTTCCTTTTAGAGTATCTCCGTCATGAAAGGTCTGGATGCCCTTGGGCTTTATCCGAACCAGCGGAATATCCTTCCAGATAAAAGTCATGTTACGGAAAGCGCGTTGAAAGACATCAAAGACCAAGGCCGAGAACGCTGACAAGCAGGCCGGCCAGAACCAGAACCAAGGATCCACCAATGCGCGAGGCATAAGCGGAGTAAGGCAGAAGATCGAGTCGATTTGCGGCTGCCAGTGTTGCTAGATCGCCCGTCTGGGCCATGTTCGCCATGCACAATCCGCCGGCGATGGAAGATTCGATGGGGTAGAGCCGCATGAGCAGGCCAACGCCGCCAGCGCCGATCACCGCTCCGATGATGGTGACGATGGAAATCAGGAAATAAGCAGGGTCGGAAACCGCGTCCAAGACTTGCTGCAGATTCATGTAGGCGATGCCGATGGGAATGAGGGCGGCATACAGCAGGTTTTTGACCCAGGTTTGGGACCATTGGATCGTGCTGACTTCGATGCGTTCGGGCAGGATATTGAAGGCCTTCGCCAAGGTGAGGAGCAGTATCAACCACACAAAAGTGTGCACACTGGGAACCAGGAATTTGCTGATGGTAAAGGCGGCTAAAAAGAAAACCACGCAGACGAAGAATCCGACACCAAGATTTTCAATGGTGACAGGCTCATTCGCGCGTTGTTCCTTTTCTTTTTCCAGATGTTCGCGAAGGGCGGTATCGTCCATGCGCATGATGTTGCCATTGCCGCTGAGTGAGGGAAACTTATTGCCGAGTTTATCCAGCAGAATAGCTGTGAAGATGGAGAGTACATTGCCAAGGATGACCGCCGGCATGACCAGGGAGAGCACTTGCTCGGAAGTCATGCCGCCTGTTTTGGCATAGACCTGGGATAAGGGCAGGGCGCCCGCACCCACTCCGCCACCCATGATAGGCACGGCCAGGAGCATGACGGCCTTGGCAGCACCGAAACCGGTCACCGACCCGGCCAGAGCCGCGAACCCCGCGGAAAGAATCAGGCCGCCGAGAATTGTGGGCAAGAACTTGAGGGTGGATTGAATCAGGATGCGCCGCGAAAGAGATAGCATCGCGCCGCAAATGAGAAACGTGATGAAGAAATTGAAAAAGCTTGGCGAGGATTTCATGAATTCTTTCATGAGCTTGATTGTAAAATCCGGGAGAAGCCCAAAATAGATCAATAAGGCCGGCCCAAAAATGCACAGGATGGGCCCCCCGCCGAGCCAATTGTCAATGAATTTCACCCGGGTGCCGATTTCCCCAAAAATCAGTCCTAGAATGAAGATCAGCCCATAGGCCCCCATAATGTTGTTCGGCAGCTTCCCCGTATAGGTCAGAAGTGCGACCAACAGTGTTCCAGTCAAGGCAACTGGCAAACCTATGTTACGTAAATTCATGACGCTTACTCCATGGGTTTTGAAGGATGAACGGCTCGCGCCGGACATCTCGGTGAACATAATCCCAACTACTCCTCAATAACGAACTTTTGGCCAACAAACGCCAGGGCATGCCGATAGATGGTAAAGCCTCGGGCAGCCAAAAGGGTAAAAATACTCAACTTTCTGCCGACGTAATTCTCAAAGGCATTGGCGTCCTCAGCGCACAAATGCCAGAAGTGTCGCAGTCAAGTTGAGAATTCCGCAATGGGTTGTGGTTATGTGGCGGCTCGTACATGTGGCCTTCGAAATGGTGATTGTGCCACCCATATGCTCGTGGAGCGGGAAATAACGGATGGCCACGAGTTCGATGGACTTGCCCGTCTTGTGTACGAACCTGTAGGGTATGGGAACACAATATGCGGATAGGCC
Source organism: Desulfovibrionaceae bacterium (assembly GCA_963674665.2). Classification (GTDB taxonomy): domain Bacteria; phylum Desulfobacterota; class Desulfovibrionia; order Desulfovibrionales; family Desulfovibrionaceae. The sequence continues at coordinate 223,732 of CAXXPL010000011.1, forward strand.
AGACCGTTACGCACTTCATGGGCCTTGCGCACGGTTACCGTAAAGTCGGAGATGTGCGAGACTGCGGGAGCCAGATGCGCCACACTTCGCGGGGCTGATTTCAAGAGGGCAGCATTTTTGAAGTCCGGATTTCGATTGCCACCTGCGTCCGGTTGCGTCGTTGACATGCGTGTGTCGTGGAATGTGGGACAGCTCTTCTCAAAACCGGTGTTCATGGAGCCCTCGCTGATGTATCAGATGGAGATGATGCTCCCTTTCATGCCGCTCCGGTCCTGTTTCCAGGAGCATGCCGAACAGCAGGGAAGCCAGTCCATGGTACTCTTTGGACAGAGGGCCTTCATGGACATGCGGTGACCGGGTTCAGCCACGTATCCGGATACCCATAAATGATGGAGTGGTGTCCGCAAAAAAAGGGTGCAGTAAATGGCGCCATCAAGATGCGATAGCATGGATGGTCGGGAAACTGCGCTCTACCTAAAAGGCCGGGATTAATTGGGCACAACCTGGCCGCAAACTGAAAGCCTGCGCTGTTTAGGTCGTCTTTGCCGCGATACCGCAGCTCTTGCATCATGGTCTCCTTGGCCGGGAGTAGACTCGAAGGTGGCTTTCCCATCTGACATTCAAATTTTGAGTAGTGATTATATTCCATTTGGCTAATTGTAAAGAATAAAAAATGAATCAGTGGACAATGGTAAGAATTATTGCTTAATTGACGACAATTAGTAGTTTATTTTGAGATATTAATATACTTTTTATTATTAGGAAAGTAAGCTAATGCAATAAACAAAGCTGTATGAAAAAATTTCTGTCATAATGAAGATTATTTAGGACTGATGGTTACGGAATTCAACCAAGGGAGAATGCGGGGGATTATCCGCTCTCCATTCTCAATAAGGAGAAATGGGATGGTGGGATTAGATGAAATTGATCGGAAGATTCTTGAGTTGTTGAAAATAGATGGAAGAATCTCCATTGCTGAACTCGCACGGCAGGTGAACCTGTCCCGCGTGGGAGCCAGCGACAGGCTGAACAAGCTCAAGAACAAAGGGGTCATCCAGGGGTTCATCGCCCTCATTGACAACCTCGCGGTAGGTTGGGAGTGCTCAGCCTTTTTTGATATCGAGGTACAACCGCAACAAATCGATTACGTGGCCCAAAAGCTTTCGGAACACAGTGAAATAATGGTCGTTTATCTCATGACCGGGGGCACAAAGCTGCACGCGCACGCCTTGCTCAGGGATAACACGCATCTGGCGGAGTTCCTGCTGCAGGATGTCTACAGCATAAAGGGAATAAGAAATGTGGAGGCGAGCATTATGCTCAAGCGTTACAAGTCAGAGCTCAATCTGTTGTGATTTTCTGGAATGATCCTGAGTTTCGCTGGACCAGCGCGCCGAAAAATAGCGCAACCCGGCAACCGAAGGAGTATCACGTGGATGTAGCGTCGGGGTTCCACTCCTTGGACCTAGTGATTGCGGAGGAATTGGTTTAGGGGATGAACAGGTCCCTATGCTCGCGCATGTAGGCGATGGACTGGCGAAAGGCCTCTTCGGTATGGGGTTCCATTGTGGCGGTGGGGGCGCAGCCGTGGCGTTCCAGCAGCGCGGATAGCAGGGCGAAGTCGATGGCGCCGGTACCGAATCCGATATGCTGGTCGCCAGTGCCGTCGTTGTCATGCAGGTGCAGGTGGCGGATCCACGGTCTCAGTGCCTGTATCCAGCGCTCCAGGTCCTGTTTCGCGGCTCCGCGGGCAAAGCTGTGCCAGTGCCCCACGTCGAAGCACACGCCGCATGCCACGTTTTCATGGACAAGGAGTTCGGTCATGAGTGCCGTTAGAGGAGCGGGGTCCTTCTCAAAGGTGTTTTCCAGATACAGGGGCGGGTGATCGGGCCAAAGGGCGAGGAACGCGCTCCACGTCTCGGCGCAGTTACGAACCCAGCCCTGGGTGTCTCCTCCCCAGATCTCGGCGTGGTAGGAGGGGTGCCCCACCATGTGTGCGGGGCGGTACAGCCTGCACAGGTCAACGGCTGATTCAAGGCGCCGTCTGGTCGCCTCCAAAACAAAGGGGTCGGGGCTGCCGGGGGAGAGCTCGAAAAAGGGCAGGTGCACGGATACCGGAATTCCCGCATCGCGCAGGATGTGAAGAATCTCGTCATGCCAGGCCGGGGGCAGGGTGTCGATGGCTCTGGCGTCCACGCCAAGCTCCAGGCCGAGTCTGGGAAACTCGTCGTCATATTGGACGAGTAGGTCGAGGTAGTGCCTCTCATTGGCGATATAGCTGAGCGGCAGCGAGACGTAAATCATGGGGGGGCGCTACTTGTCGCCAAGGATGGTGGAGATGGGGTAGGTCTGGCTGAAGACCGTGGCGCCGTCCTGGGTTATCAGTGCCAGTCGCAGGGCGTATAGGTCCGCCATCTCGAACCCCTGAGGCAGGGGGAACACCGCCTCTATACTGCGATAGCGCTGGATGCTGAAGGCCACGTCCTCCATGGGGGCGCGGGCGTCCAGGAGCTTGCCGTCCCGGGTTATCAGGGCCACTTCGGCCACTCCGGAGAGGGAGTCGTTTTTCATCTCGTTGGCGATCTGGAAGCTCAGGCCGAGGTTTCCCTCAGGGGTCTGGATGAGCTTGAGGTCCTTGACGGAGGCCTTGTCCAGGTCCACCTTGGTGAAGATCGTTTTGAGGTCCACATGGTCGATGACTGCCTGGCCGTGAAGCTGGGGCTCCAACTGCTCGATCGACTTCTCACCGGTGAGCAGCGCCTGGAGCTCTTCAGGCTCGTGCAGGGCCAGGATGCGCTCCATGTTCTGCAGGCTGTCGAGCTTGATCTCTTTTTCAAGCACCTGCTTGCGCAACACGGCGATTTCCTTGGTCAGAGTGTCGTTTTCCAGCCAGTAGTTGTAGCCGAGGTAGGGAGCCCGCGCTGGCCAAGAAGACCATGAGGATGAAAATGTAGATGATCAGGCGGAACCAAAAGGGGTCGAAAGTGAAATGGCGAGCCTGCTGGTCTTCGCGCATCAGCAGGACGCTAATTTTTTTGCCCATAGTGCCTGTCAGGGGTTGAAGGCTAGATGGCGTCCCAGTCTTCGTCCACGATACGCCAAGTATCGCCGTAAGGCTGGAGGTAAAGAGTCTTCAGGCCGTTGTCGGTGTACCCCTGGGCGGTGTATTTCTGCAGAAACGATACCTTGATTCCCTTGGGGTCCAGATCGATCTCAAGATCGTCTATGCCCACCTGCATCGGAGGCTTGTCCTTCCACAGGCGGGATTTATGTTCCTCTATGCTTTTCAAGCCTTTTCGCCCCCCCTGAGAAGCGGTGTCGGCATAAAAAGCCACATAGGTGTGGAGGTCGGCCTTTTCCCAGGCCGCGCGCCAGGATTCGATGAAACGCAGTGCGCTGCCGCTGACATTGGTCAGGTAGCGATCACCAAGACCCAAATCCAGGTTATCCCACTCCTTGCCCACGATGCGCAGCTCGCCGGACTCGTCCCGCATCCAGTACAGACGCTTGACGCCTTCGCTGGTCAGGTTGGTGGAGCGGTAGAACTGACTGAACCAGGTGACCCAGTATCCGGGGCCTGCCATGACTTGGACATCGTCGATCATGACCTGAAGCCAGGGAAGCTTGCGGAACAGGTTCTCCTTGTGATCCCGGAAGGCGGAAAAGGGACTTCCCTGTCCTTCGCTGAAGAGCTCGGGGGAGTAGAAGGAGAAGAACGCCTCGTCCTTCTTGCCCCATGCATTGGCCCAGTCCTGTACCTTGTGGACCAGTTCCTGAGGAACCTCGGAGTCACTGAATTGGTCACTCCAGCTGACATCTCCAGCGATGAGCACTGGCATGCCGGGCCCGAGCTTGGGCGCCAGGTTGTGCAGGTCCGGATTGTTCATTGCAACGCAGCCCTTGGTCTCCCTGGGGGTGATATCGTGCCCCCTGCCGTGAATCCAGATGCCGGAGCCGGTCTTGCCCCGGAGCTTGTCCACGGGGTTGGGGAAGTTCAAGGTGAAGGCCAGATCGCCGTAGAGGTCGTAATCCAGGCCGCCGTTGAGCTTGCGCTGCACGAAATAGACGCCTTCGGGAGTCTTGAGATCGCCTTCCTCCAACTTGTCGCCGGTTATGGAACCGGTGGTGCACTTGAACTTGCCCTGAAGGGAGAGAGGCGAGCGCTGTTCGAGCAGAAAAAGTTGCTGTTTTTTCTTGTCGATGGCCAGAAAGGAGGTGGGGCCGTACTTGTGACTGGCGAGATTCACCTGCCACTTGTCCTGTTCGGGGGGGGAACTGGCCAGGCCCTTGGCAAGGGTCGGAGTCGATAGGATGACGGCCGCGAGGTACATGACGCAGAGGAGAACGCATGAACGGGCAAAAACCGTCATGATTTCAAGTGGCTTCAGAATAAGCCGCGTAGATGTCCGCACTGCGATCATAAGCTCCTGCACCTGTGATACTTTTTGGAGAGAATCTCTAGCATATCTGCTTTCACCCCGCAATGCCAACAGGCGCGTGAAATCTAGAGCTAGCCGAAGTCGATCCTATTGTCCAGATGTAGGGCGCTTTCCGGCCGCGCGCAGGAGTTCGGCCCTGGTGAAAATGCTCTCCAGTTCAAAGCCATTCTCGGCCAGCAGCTCCTTGCCGCCCTCCTGGCGGTCGAGCACGCAGCAGATGGCCACCACGTCCAGCCCCGCGTCGCGTACGCGCTGGCAGACCTTGAGCAGGGTGCCGCCGGTTGTCACCACGTCTTCCAGCAGCGCCACCTTGGCGCCGGTCTCGAAGTTTGCAAGGCCCTCGCAATATTGCTTGGTACCGTGCCCCTTTGCTTCCTTGCGCACGATGATCGCGGGGAGGTGGAATCCGGTCTGGTGCGAGAGTACGGCCACGGAGGTGACCAGGGGATCGGCGCCCAGGGTCATGCCGGCCACGCCGTCGATGTCGCGCCCCTTGAGCAGGTGAAGGAACAGCAGGCCCATGAGCAGGGCGCCTTCGGGATGCAGCGCGGTCTGGCGGCAGTCGAAATAGTAGTCGCTCTTTTTGCCCGAGGTCAGGGTGAAGTCGCCTTCGCGATAGCTTTTTTCCACCAGCAGTCTGGCAAGGCGGCGCTTGCGGGCGTCGAGCTCGGCGGCTCCTTCTGCTCCCACCGGGCCGTTGCCGAAGACCCGCTCGAAGACCTGGTCCTCGTGGCGCAGGTAGTAGCTGGGGTCGAGCAGTGTATCGAGCTTTTCAGCGGGGATGTGCTTGGCGATGTCCTGGTCGTTGCGGATGAGATCCGGGAAGGAGGTCTTGTTCTCCCAGCTCTCCATGGCGCGTCGTTGCACCAGGGCGTATGCGTCCTGGCGCCCCATGCCGCTTTCGACCAGTCCCAGGAGCACTCGCTGGGACAGGTACAGGCCGTGGGAGCGCTCCATGTTGGCCAGCATGTTCTCGGGCAGCACGCGCAGGTTGCCCAGCAGCGAGGCCAGCCGGCTGAAAATGTAGTCCATGAGGGTGGTGGTGTCCGGGAAGATGACACGCTCCACCGAGGAGTGGCTGATGTCACGCTCGTGCCACAGGGCCATGTTCTCCATGGCGGCCATGGAGTTGGTGCGCACGAGTCTGGACAGGCCGCTGAGGTTCTCCGCGGAGATGGGGTTGCGTTTGTGGGGCATGGCCGAGGAGCCCTTCTGTCCCTTGGCGAACCCCTCTTCCGCCTCCAGCACCTCGGTACGCTGCAGGTGCCTGAGTTCCACGCAGATGCGCTCGACACACCCCGCGGCCAGGGCCATGGAAGTGAGCAGGGCGGCGTGACGGTCGCGCTGCACGATCTGGGTGGAGATGGGGTCCACCTTGAGGTTGAGCAGGGCGCAGGCGTTGGCCTCGAGCTCGGGATCCAGGTGGGTGTAGGTTCCCACAGCGCCGGAGATCTTGCCCACGCGGATACCCTCCAGGGCATGCTGGAAGCGCTCGTAGTGGCGCTGCATCTCGGCGTGGAACCCGGCCATCTTCAGGCCGAAGCTGGTGGGCTCGGCGTGGACGCCGTGGGTGCGCCCCATCATGATGGTGGATTTGTACTCGTGTGCCAGGTCGGAGAGCACGGTGAGCACGCGCTCGAAGCCCTTGCTGATGATCTCTCCGGCACGGATGAGGAGCAGGGCGTTGGCCGTGTCCACTATGTCCGAGGAGGTGCAGCCCAGGTGGATGAACCGGGCGGCGGGGCCGACCTTTTCCTCCACAGCGGTGAGGAAGGCGATGACGTCGTGGCGGGTCTCGTTCTCGATCTCGAGAATGCGTTCCAACTCGAAGTCGGCCTTGTCACGGATCTGCTGGATGTTCTCGTCGTCGATGGCGCCTTGCTCGTGCCAGGCCTCGCAGATTGCCAGTTCCACCTCGAGCCAGGTTCTGAATTTGGTTTCCAGGGACCACAGCTCACGCATGTGCGGGCGGGTGTAACGATCGATCATGTGCGCTCCGAATGGCGGGAGGTCCGCGGCGCTGTGTCCGGTCTGACCGGGCGGCACGGAGTTGTAACGTCTAGTGTTATGTCCGCTAAATTCATCTAACCATGTATTTCGCGGAGGATCGCTTCGCCGAAAACGCGGTTTCGGCTCGCTTACGCCGCTTTCAGCGGCGGGGCGGTCTTCCGACCGCCCTGGTGTCGCGCGAGATTCAGTGTCTTTACAGTAAATGAACTTAACGGACGCGACACTAGAGGATATTGAAAAAAGGCAACCATCCGGTTGCCTTGGAAAATTACGTCGGGTTCCCTGTTTCCGGGACTCCTCAGGTGGTGGCGCTGCCGGAAGCGGTGGAAGATGATTCGCTTTTCTTTGGCGCGTCGGCCTTTGCTGATTCGGTCTTGGCCGCGGTGGAAGCGGTGTCTGTTTTGGAAGAGGACTCGGCCTTTCCATTGGCGCCGTTATTCCCGTTGCTGCTGCCATTGCCTCCGCCGGAGCGGCCGTAGTCGGTCACGTACCAGCCGGACCCCTTGAGAATGAATGAGGTGTTGGACATGATACGGGGAGACTCGCCACCGCACAAGGGGCAGGTTTCAACATGTTCCTCGAAATTTTTCTGCCACTCTTCAAAGACGTGATCGCAGTCTTTGCAGCGGTACTCGTAAATGGGCATGATCATTCCTCCATAGAAGACAGTTCGCAAAAACATACGCGTGAAAAACTAAACACGCGTTTGCGGCTGTCAATGCCCGGGGAAAAAAAATTGCCGGATGCAGACTCCGGCCGTAAGGATGGTGTCAGTATCCGAATAATTGCCCCCAAAAGGGGCGGTAGGGATGAAACCCGCTTAGGAATTGGCTGCCGCTTTGGCTTCGCGGACGCGCTCTTTGAGGCGCTGTTTGCGGCGATGACGTCTGCGGTCCAACTCTTTCTTGCGCTCATGCTTCTTGTGTGCACCCATGATAGTTCTCCTTAGCTATGAAATCGAATTTATCATTATATAGATGACAAACTCATTTTGTCCAGAAAAAAATAAGGGAAAATGCGCTGCCCCAGAAACATATACTTTGGTCGCTGATACAGTGAAAAGACATTTCTGGCAAATTCCTTGCCTCATAGCGCCTTATGGAGGTAAAATCCACAGGTCCCGTTCCCCGGGGCCTGTCCGGGCATTTGCGGGAGCGAAAATTCGGGGGATCTCATGAAATACTGTCTTGTCGCTGTCGCCGCTTTGGCCGTTATGGTGCTGTCCTGCCCCGCCGCGCGGGGTGAGTGCGATCTGCAGCCGTTTCTGAACCGCTCCTATCGCCCCGCCTGCGTTAAGTCGCTGCTTGAGAGCGGACTGCCCGGGGATATCACCGTGAAAAACGGTGAATTCCAGACATCAAAGGACCTCGGCGGCTCCTACTTCAAGGTTCCGGGTGTGGTTTGCGCCGACCTTGACCGTGATGGCAAGAAGGAGTTTCTCCTGGAAACCTGGTGCGGGTACAACGGCGCGAACTACCTGTTGCTCGAGTATTTCATATTCAAGGACCCCGAGGGTGCCCCCGTGGCCTCCCTGGATAACGACCGGGCGCAGGAAGACTACAAGCGGCTCTATCCGCGGAGCCTGCCGTGGACACTGCACGAAGTCGTGCCCGAGAACGGCGGCCTGAGGGCCATGCTCTATGCCGACGGGGCGCATTGCTGCCCCGAAAAGCAGGTGTTCCTGCGCTACGAGCTGCAGGGGGGGAAGCTGGAGATACGCGGCGCGCCCGAGATCAACAAGGTGGAGCAGTGACCTGTCCATGCGGAGTTTGCGCCGTGTTTCGCGATAACTGATCGAAAGAGGGGGATTCCATGCGCCTGCTGCCTTTGGTTTTGCTGCCACTGCTCTGTCTCGCACCCGGCGTGCGGGCGGCCTGCCTGGATATCTCCGAACTGGAGCAACGCCTGGAAAAGGCAACTGACCCAGGAGAGCGCAAGACCCTGGCCAGGCAGTTGGGCATTGTGAAGGACGAATTTCCCTTCACCCGGACCGAGGCGCTCAAGGCACTGCGTGACTCCTACCCTGTGGAGGAGTACCCCCTGGCCACTGCCGAGTTCCTGGACAACTGGCTGGACACGGAATCCTGCGTGGTCCTGGAGGGTGGGAAGATGTTCTATCAGGGGCTGGTCAGGAATGTGGCCTACCGCAATTTCGAACTCTCCCGAAAACAGTTGGCCAAGGTTTTGGGGCAGAGCCCACTGTTCGACCAGGCCCGGCACTGGGTATTTCAACCCGAGCTTGCCGGGTTCCCGCGCAAGTCCTGGAAACCGTACTCAGAGCCCGTAGAGTACGAGATCGAAGTGAGCCTGGACCTTCCGCGCAAGGAGCTGCCCGAGTCCGGCAACATCAGGGTGTGGATGCCCCTGGCCATTGAGGCCGCGAGCCAGAGGGACGTCAGGTTGGTGTCCATCAGCCCGGAGGAGGCGCTGGCCGCCGTGCCCCGAACAGATGGCCCACTGGGGCTGGCCTGTTTCGACATATCCCTTCAGGGGCGCACCGAGGACGTGAATATTCGGGCCACCCTGCTGTACAAAAGCTATGTGCAACGCTTTCATGTGGATCCGGACAAGGTCCTGCCTTATGACACAAGCTCGGATGTCTGGCGGACCTACACGCGCCCCGGCCCGAATATCGTGGTGACTCCGGAAATCGAGTCCCGGGCCATGGAAGCCTCCAAGGGGGCGCCCAACCCCTATCTGGCGGCGCGGAACATCTACGGCTACATCCTCGAGAACATCAAGTACAGTCTCACCCCCCATGCCACACTGATGGTGCTGGGACAGGCCGAGGCCTTATGGGTGGACGAGAACAGGTACGGGGATTGCGGCGCGCAAAGCATGTACTTCGCGGCCATGTGCCGGGCATTGGGAATCCCGGCCAGGGCAACCGGCGGGTATCAGGTGTTTCCCGGCTATGCGGGTCCGCATTTCTGGGCCGAGGTCTACATCGAGGGGTACGGCTGGATCCCCGTGGACCCCACCGTGGCCAACGCCGCGGACTGGACAGGGGCCATAGACGAGGAGCAGCGCCGGGCTTTCAAGGAGTTCTACTTCGGCAACCTGGACCCCTTTCGCCAGGTGGTGCAGCGGGACGTGGACATTCCCCTGTGGCCTGCCCCCCGGGACAACTTCCTCACCCGGGAACGCCCCCTCATGGTGTTCCAGATCCCATGGCTCGATTGTCCGGAGTGCGAAAAGAGTCCACTGGATCTGGTATTGTTGCATTATTCATGGAAAGCGACTACCTGCGACCGATGATCATGTCAGGGAGCCGGGTCGCGAATCGGCACGTTCCCTCTGTTCGCCGCTGGGGCGCAATTAACCATAACACTTCCTGAAGTAGTTCCCCTACACAATTGATTGAGTAATGGAGCTGGGCGGATGATCCCGGGGGGCGTGATATCGGGTATTTTTGTGGCTGTTCTTCTCAATGTGCTGGCCTTAGGCAGGCTGAGTTACGAGAATTCTATCAAGAAACACAAGGGCAGCATGGAGACGGCAACGGCCATGGAGCAAATGAATGTGTCCATCGGCAAGGTAGCCAGAAACGCCTCCAATAGCGCGGAAATCGCGGACCAGACCAATCTCCTGGCACTGAATGCGGCCATCGGGGCCGCCCGGGCCGGAGAGGCCGGAAAGGGATTTGCGGTTGTGGCCGACGAGGTGCGCAAGCTCGCGGAAAAGACCATGTCCACCACCCAGGCGGGGCAATTCCTGAATGAAATCGTGGAACTCGCCGGTCTGACCTCGGATCAGGTGCGGGGCATCGCCACGGCCACCGAGCAGCAGACCGCCGCAGCAAGCAGGTGAGCAGGAGCGCAAAGGGGATCAACAACATCTCCAGGGAAACCTCGGACGCCATGAAAGGCTTTGAATACCGGGCTTTTAGTTTCATGCTCTATATTGAATGAGCTGTATTGGGGCAAGCCATTTTGACCATGGTCAATATGTGTATATATTTGCGCTGGAGGTATGCAATGTCGTTACGATCCGTATCAATCGGTTTCCGCCGGGGGTTCCACCAAAGCCGCCTGGCCCAGATCGGATGCATCATGCTGTTCTGGTTGCTGGGCGAGTTCCTGGTGCGCTCGTTGAGGCTGCCCTTGCCCGGCGGTATCGTGGGCCTTGCCCTGGCCCTTGCGCTCATGTCCACCGGGCGCTTGAGCGTGTTCAGCCTGCGGCGCGGCGCCACATGGCTGCTGGATGAGATGCTGCTGTTCTTTGTTCCGGCCATGCTGGCCGTGACCGAACATCACGAGTTCTTCGGCTTGTTGGGCCTGAAAATACTGGTTGTCATCTTTGTGGGAACCCTGGTCGTCATGTCCGTGACCGCCCTCACCGTTGACCTGTTCCTGAGATGGGGGGCGAGACATGACGTTGGCGTCTCTGTTTCAGAATAATCTGGTCTACGACGTGGCTGTCTGGTCCGCGCTGACCATCGCCATCTATGCCGTGGCAAAGTGGATGTACCGCCGCTGGCACCGCTGGTGGCTGATGCCCGTGGCAGTGACTCCGGCCCTGCTCATCGCCGTGGTGCTGGCGCTTCACGTGCGCTACGAGGACTACAGCTCCGGGACCCACTGGCTCGTGGCGCTGCTTGGCCCGGTCACCGTGGCCTTCGCAGTGCCCATCTACGAGCAGCGGGCCCTTATCCGGAAACACTGGCCCGTGCTGCTGGTGGGCATGCTTGTTGGCAGCGCCACAGCCGTGGTTACCAGCTGGGGCCTGGCCTCCCTGCTGGGAGTGGACGGCGCCCTGCGCCTGAGCCTTGTGCCGCGCTCCATCAGCACGCCCTTTGCCATGGAAGTGGCGGAGCGCATCGGCGGCATTCCGAACCTCGCGGCGCTGTTCGTTGTGCTCACCGGAGTGCTTGGTTCCATCTTCGGCGAGTTCCTGATCATCGGCCTGAGAATCCGCTCCCCTTTGGCCAAAGGCGCCCTGTTCGGCGTGGGCGCGCATGGCATAGGAACCGCCAAGGCCCACGAACTCGGCGCCGAGGAAGGCAGTGTGGCCGGACTGGTCATGGTGCTGGTGGGGCTGCTCAACGTGATGCTGGCCTCGGTGTATTCGTGCGTGTAGAGGAGAATGTTTCGGATGGACCGCCCTCCTGAACTCCCTATACGTAAGGTAGAATATTGAGAGAGATGGAGTCGAATCTGGTGTATGGCCTCAGGCGGTTTCCCTGTCAGGGACGTCCTCGGTTTCCTCGTTCAGTTCCTCTTTGTTGACGAACTTCACCCCGGTGAAGGCCTTGCCCGGCAGCTTGTAGCCGCGTACTCGCTTCCAGCGCTTCTTGGCGGACTGGGCCAACTCTTCGAGAGCCTGTGGCGCGGCGCGGTTCAGGTTCACGTCCGCGTGCATGGTTTCGAGTGTTTGCCGTATTTCGGTTTCCCGCACAGTGTCTCCCCATGAATATCGTGGCTGCTCAACCTTGAGGCCCGCCATTGCATACTCCGAAAACAGGGGTATGGCCATTTTACGGAACCTGGGCCGGCAGAGTGGAAACCTGTGGCAAAATACCGCTTCACGTACGCAGCTGCGCAATGATACCGTTTCTGCCAAGAACACTACATGGAAATCTATTGACGCATTGCTTTGTCGGCCTGTGAAGCGGAGGGGAAAATGCACTGTGCCCTGATTGTGGATGAGAGTAGCGCACGGCTGTGGAACGAGGATGAACAGAAGGAACTGGGGCGGATCGAACTGGACCATGACGCGTATTCCCGGCTCCAGGAGATAAACACACGCTATGCGGTCTGCGTGGAGACCGGGAGCAGGGACAAGCTGCTCACCGTGGGGGAGGATCTTTACGAATGGCTGGACAATGGCACTGGCGGCGCGTTCACCCGCCTTGTGGACAGCTGCCAGGGCAAGCTGGTTTTCGAAGTCCGCGGCAACAAGGTGCGCAATTTCGCTGACAAGGTCTGGGCCGTGCTCAACGCCCCTTGGGAGGTGCTGGCAAACGCCCGGGGATCTCTGGCCCTGGACGCCAGCCTGGGGTTCGCGCCCTGCAGGCGTTTGGGCGCTCCGGGGGCACAACGCGAGTTGAGCCCATGGCGGCTGGGCGTGTTGTTCATGGCCGCCGCCCCAACAGGGAAACAAGAGCTGGATCATGAAAAGGAGGAACTGGGCATTATTCAGGCAGTGGGGCATCGGGACCTGGACCTGATGGTGGAGGAGAGCGGGAATCCGGAACTTCTGGCCAAACGTTTGCGGGACACGCAGGAAATGCAGGTGGTGCAGGTGTCCTGCCACGGACACAATGCCTGGAAGCCGGATGGAGCCGATGCTCCGGTTCCAACACTGTTTCTGGAAAATGAATACGGTGATGTGCAGCCAACCACGGCAGAGCGGCTTGTGCACCTGTTCGGAGATCAGCACATCCCCGGCCTGCTGTTTTTGTCCGCCTGTTTAAGCGCGCGGGCAGGGGAGCCGCGGGGCGCGGCCTGCGCGGCCTGCGTGACGGGGCCTCTCTCCATGGCCTCGAATATGATCCAGAGCGGGTTCCCGGCGGTGCTGGGCTGGGACGGGTCCGTGCTCGACAGCGCGGCGTCCGCTTTTGCCGCGAAACTGTACGCGCACCTGGCAAACAGGGATTCCCTGGAGCAGTCCGTTGCCATGGCCCGGCAAGAAATGTTGCAAAGCGACAGCAAGGCCGAACAACGGGACTGGCATCTGCCCCGGATATGGCTTGGCAAGGATGGGGGCGGCCCCATTGTGGGGGGCGGGAAAAAACGCTCCCTGGACACGGTCACGGCCGGACACAAGGAGTTTCTGGACAAGAAGCACCAGGTGCCGGTGGCCTCCTTTGACCAATTTGTGGGGCGGCGGCAGGAGATACAGACAGCCCTGCGCGTGTTGCGGCAGGGGGAGTTCGGTTCCCTGGCCCTTTTGGGCATGGGGCGTTTGGGCAAGTCCAGCCTGGCGGCGCGCATTGCCAACAGGCTGCGTCATACATTGCAACTGGTGGTGGTATTCGGACAATACGACGGCCTGGCCATTCTGGACGCCATAGGCGAGGCCCTGAGCGGCAACGCGGTTGTGCAGAAGATCATCACGCGCCACAAACCGCAGGTACAAGGCGGTAATGAAAATGCCCATGCCCTGGCACCGGCTCTGCACGACTTGCTCCAGGGGCCATGCAGGGAAGACGCGCCGATCCTGCTGGTGGTGGACGATCTGGAGCAAATCCTGGGCAGGGAATCCAGAGAAAAGCAGCTGGTTCTTCCGGACTATGATCCGGTGCTGCGCGCCCTGGTCCAGGCATTCGCCCCAAACAAGACAGAGAGCAGGCTGCTGTTCACCAGCCGCTATCCCATTGATCTTCAGGGCTTGGAGCAAAAGGTCTATCCCCTGGACATTCCGTCCTTTCCCGAGGCGGCGCAGCACAAGCTGCTCTGGAGGCAGCAGGAGCAGGCCCTTGCTCTGGGCAACGCAAAGGGCGTGGGGATAAGCGGGGAAGATATCCAGGAACGCATGCCCCTGCTGGAGCGGGCTCTGGAGCTGTCGCGGCACAACCCCGGCCTGCAGGACCTGTTGGGGGCGCGGCTGGTTTTGCTCCCGGCCATGCCTGTGGACAGGGTGAAAACAACCTTGGAGCGGATGCAACAGTGGTTGGAGCAGGAAAGCGAGACCCTGCCGGACGAGCCCGTCATTCGGGAGTTTTTCGAGTCCCTGGCCCTGGACGCCCTGCTGGAACAGGCGGGAGAACAGGGCAGGGAACTGCTGGCCCTGTGCCTGGTGTTTCACATGCCTGTGCCAGAGGAGATCATTGCCTTGCTCGGCCACAAGGTTGGGGGCGATGTGGCCAGACTCCGAGGGCTGCAGCTCTTTGACGTGCTCCCGGACGTGGTGAATTCCAATACCCGGGCATTGAAGGTGAACCCTTTGGCTGCCAGTTGTCTGCAGCCCTGGGGCGCGGATGCGCTGTGCCCCTTGCTGCAAGAGCTGCTGCCGCACCTGTTCACCCTCTGGGGCGGAGAGCAGCGGAGTAAAACTCCAGTGGATACGGATATCGAACTGACCCGCCTGGCCCTTATTGCCGAGAATCTCGAGGTTGCCACGGCCTGCGGCGTGTATGCGCTGCGCGGTCTGGAGGGGAGATCGTATCAGGCAGCGGCAGAGATAGGCCAGGGGCTTGTGGAGTTGTTCGATAAGAACAATGTCACACCACAACTGGTGATACTCACAAAGACAGCGGTTTCTTTGGCCAATAGTGGAGATGGGGAGCAGGCGGACAACCTGTTTGAACGCGCAATGACGGTATTGGAGGGGGTGCGTTCAGCAGGGAAAGAGGTGCCGGGTGAAGATGAACGAGTACTGTTGTTGTACTATGGGGATCGATTGAAGGGGCAGGGAGAGTATGAAAAGGCGCAACATTGTTATGAGCGGGCGGCTCAATCGGCAACAAAACATAATGATGAAATAATGCTGGCTCAGGCAAAGGGTAATATAGCGGACATCCTTTTTTCCCGAGGTGACCTTGACGAGGCCCTGCGTATCCAAGTTGAGGAACAACTGCCGGTGTATAGCCGTCTAGGTGACGTGCGTTCTTTGGCCGTGACGCAGGGTCAGATAGCGGACATCCTTTTTTCTCGAGGTGACCTTGACGAGGCCCTGCGTATCCGAGTTGAGGAACAACTGCCGGTGTATAGCCGTCTAGGTGACGTGCGAGAATTGGCCGTGACGCAGGGTAAGATAGCGGACATTTTGTATCGGCGAGGTGACCTTGACGAGGCCCTGCGTATCCGAGTTGAGGAACAACTGCCGGTGTATAGCCGTCTAGGTGACGTGCGTTCTTTGGCCGTGACGCAGGGTAATATAGCGGACATCCTTTTTTCTCGAGGTGACCTTGACGAGGCCCTGCGTATCCGAGTTGAGGAACAACTGCCGGTGTATAGCCGTCTAGGTGACGTGCGAGAATTGGCCGTGACGCAGGGTAAGATAGCGGACATTTTGTATCGGCGAGGTGACCTTGACGAGGCCCTGCGTATCCGAGTTGAGGAACAACTGCCGGTGTATAGCCGTCTAGGTGACGTGCGTTCTTTGGCCGTGACGCAGGGTCAGATAGCGGACATCCTTTTTTCTCGAGGTGACCTTGACGAGGCCCTGCGTATCCGAGTTGAGGAACAACTGCCGGTGTATAGCCGTCTAGGTGACGTGCGAGAATTGGCCGTGACGCAGGGTAAGATAGCGGACATTTTGTATCGGCGAGGTGACCTTGACGAGGCCCTGCGTATCCGAGTTGAGGAACAACTGCCTGTGTATAGCCGTCTAGGTGACGTGCGAGAATTGGCCGTGACGCAGGGTCAGATAGCGGACATCCTTTTTTCTCGAGGTGACCTTGACGAGGCCCTGCGTCTTTATGAACACGAGGCGCTTCCTGTCCACAGGCAGATGCAAGACATGCACTCCACAGCCCATGTGTTGTGGAGGATCACCCAGGTGCTCATGGAGCAGGAAAGGTACGACACCCTGGGCGATTATCTGCCCGAGGCCTATGCCCTGTTCAATCATGTGGGCGATCCAGGCGGTATTGTGGACACCGGTCAGCTGTACGGCCAACTGCTGTGCCTCTCGGGCCACGAAGCCGAGGGCATGGAGGTGCTGGAGCATTGCCTGGAGGTCGTTAAAGGGGCGGGTGGGCGGGAGGCTGCCGCACAGTTGGAAGCTTTGATCCAGCAAGTGCGGGAGCGCCTGCGGTCCAACAACCAGGAGGACCCGGCATGAGCCTGCGGTTTCATATCGAAGGGGCGGACTCCAAGGAGGTGGCCCGGGAGCTGGAGGCCTATCTCGCGATGCTCGTCCTGCCAGGTCCGCTTCAGTCTGCTGATGGTGCTTGCCGACAGCCCCCTTGCTCCCGGGCCGAGGAGCGCCACAAGCGCCCCCGAGAAGTCGCCGGTGGAGACGCCGCGCAAGTACAGCAAGGGCAGGAACTCCCCAACCCGCTCGGCCCGCTTGAGAGATACGGCGGGACGAGGCTGGAGGTGAACTTGACGCCCCTGCCGGGCCGGTCACGAGCCTTGGGGACCTTGACGGCCACGGGGCCCGCGCCAGTCGGTATTTCGCGTTCAGGCAGGCAGCCATTGCGCACCATGCTCATCTTTCCATCGGGCATCTTGTGGGAGACAACTGCCAACAGTTTGTCGGCTATCCATGTGGATTGTTCACCCGACAGGGTACGTCACCCCCTTCAAGGCCTCAAACACCAGAAATGGGCATATCTCGGCAAAGCCGGCCCATAAGCACTTCACGGCAAGGATTTTTTGGCAGATCCTTGCAGAGCATTTGAACTTTTTCAAAGATAAAATGCTCAAAATTGCACCAGCACTTTCAGTGCGCCGGGGGTGCGGGCGATTTCAAAGGCTTCCCTGAACTCGGCAAAGGGCAGGATGGTTTCGATGAGCGGGGCGGGTTCCACCCAGCCGTTGGCCAGGTAGTGCGCCGCCAGGGCGATGTCGCCGCATCGGGAGCCCATGATGGTGATTTCGTCCACCACCACCTTGGCCATGTCGATCTCGCTTTTCAGGTGCGAGGTGGTCTTGGCAACCACCATACCTTCGGGGCGCACCGCGTTGATGGCCTGAGTCAGGGTTTCAGGGCGCCCTCCGGCTTCGATGACGATGTCGAACAGGCCGCACTCCTCGACAAGGGGCGCGAGCCCCTTTTCTCTGCCCACCATCTCGGTGCGGATGCCCACGGCGTCGGCAATGGCCAGCTTGTCCTCGTGCCGCCCCGCCAGGATGAGGTCCGGGTTGTGGTAATGCAGGCCCAGGGCGCAGAGCAGCCCAAGCTTGCCGTCGCCCACGATGAGCAGCTTGTCCTGGTGGCTGAGGTTGCATTGCTGCCCCGGTTCCAGGGCCGCGGCCAAAAGCTCCGCGAACACGGCAACCTCGTCGGGCACGAAGTCGGGCACCTCAACGAGATTCACCACCGGGGCGACAAGGTATTCGGCAAAGGCCCCGTCTCCACCCACTATGCCCAGCACCGTGCGGTTGGGGCAGTGGCGATGGCGCCCCGCCATGCAGACGGGGCAGACGCGGCAGGAAAAGTTGATGTCAGCCACCACGCGTTTGCCCACCCACTCGGGCGCGTCAGGCGCCTGCATCACCTCGGCCACGAACTCGTGCCCGGCCACGCCCTTGTATCCGTAGTAGCCGTTGAACAGCTCGATATCCGTGTTGCAGATGCCCGCCATGCGGACCTTGAGCAGGGCCTGCCCCTTGCCTGGAAGCGGGGTGGGGCGCTGGACGATCTCGATGTTCCTGTCTGCGAAATATGCGGCCAACATATGGATAACTCCTGAGGTTGTCGTTTGAGTGCGGTGCAGCCGACGGGGCGCTTTACGGATGGCGATGGTCGGGATAGTTTGCCCCCACGGATGCGGGTATCGAGCACTGTGCTGCAACTCTACAAGGATGAGGGAACATGGACAAGATGCTGGCAAAGCCCGGCGACGTTTCGGACGAGGCCCTGAAGATCTTCACATCCGGCCTGTATTGCGCGGAGAGCGTGCTTACGGCCGTGGCCAGGATGAACGGCAGGGAATTCCCGGAACTGCCCGGGTTGGTCACGGGGCTGTGCAGCGGCATGGCACGCACGGACCAGACCTGCGGCGCGCTCACCGGCGGAATCCTGGGCCTGGGACTGTTTCTGGGGCGCGATGTGCCCGAGGACCCCGTCGACCTGTGCTACATGGCCACGCAGCGGCTTGTTACGGCGTTTCAGGAAGAGTGGGGCAGTTGCTCCTGCCATGTTCTGCTTGAGTGCGATCTGCGCACCCCGGAAGGGCAGCGGCGGTACAAGGAGGCGGGCCTGAAGATGAACAGGTGCGCCGGATTGACGGCCTTTGCGGCGGCAAAGACCCAGGAGATCCTGCTGGACTTGGCGTAAGACGGGCAGCGCTTTTCGGGAATCCGTCTTTCATTGGGCGTGGGAGGTGGTTATTAGCAATTGCCGCATGATTGACGATATTGTCAAGGCTCGTCATCCCTGGAAAATAGTGGTTCGAATTAATAAGCATTGAAAAGTCAGTGTGTTACGCTCGCTTGACGGGAAGGTTACGTTCTTGTAGAGGTTGACTTGTCAGACAAGTAGACGACTGCTGAGTTGATAAGCTTAGAACAGGAAGGGTGCCTGTGGCCGCCATAAAAAGAGTTCGGCTTTCAGAGAGCGTGATCGATGCCATCCGGGAGATGATAGCCAAAGATGGCTTCGCCCCGGGAGATAAATTCTATTCCGAAAAAATCCTCACCGAAAAGCTCGACGTGAGCCGGTCCTCGGTTCGCGAGGCCCTGCGCATCCTGGAGGTTACCGGGCAGGTCAAGGTCCGCCAGGGCAAGGGAACCTTCATCGCGGACTCCGGCGAGAACAACGAGGATCTCGAGGGTTTCACCACCTGGCTGCGCAACAACGAGCAGACCATCCTGGACCATTTCGAGGTCCGCCTCATTCTCGAACCCAGGGCCGCCTGGACAGCCGCCAAGTGCGCCACCTCCGACGACATCCTCAAGATGGAGCGCGCCTGCGAGGACTTCGAGCACAACGCCAGAATCAGCGACACCGCGGCCACCATCGAGTGCGACCGCGAGTTCCACCATCTGCTCTCACGCTCCACCAAGAATCAGACCCTGGAGTTCGTGATGAAGAGCATGACCAAGTTCCTGCCCGACGGCTGGATTTCGAGCCTTTATACTCCGGGGCGCATAGAAAAGACCGTGATCGAACACCGTAACGTGCTCCTGGCCGTGAAGAAGGGGGATGCCGCCGCGGCCATGAAGAGCATGGAAGCGCACCTGGACAACGCCATAGTGGACATCATGGCGATGTACCGTGCCTCCAGGGACACTGACTAATATTGCCGATGCCGGATGTTCGCCCAATGAAACCGAGTTGTTGACACTTCAGGAGAGATACGCGCATGGCCCTGAAAATCACCACTGTTCTCGAGAACACACAGGGGGAGCACAAGGCCCTGATCTTTGAACACGGTCTCTGCTTTCACGTGGAAAAGGACGGACACAAGCTGCTTTTCGACCTGGGGCAGTCCGACGCCTTGCTGCACAACGCGACGGAACTGGGCATCACGCTCCACGACCTGGAATATGTGGTGCTCAGTCACGGGCATTACGACCACACCGGCGGACTTCGTGCCCTGAGCACCGTGGCCCGGGATTTCAGCCTGGTGGTGGGGCGGGGCTTTTTCAGGGAAAAGTACGCACGGCGCAATCACGCGCTGGATTTCCTGGGTAACAATTTCGACGAGGCCTGGTTGCGGGAGCGCAAGATAGCCTGCGAGGCCATGACTGATCAAATCCGGGAGATTCTCCCGGGTGTTCATGTGATCACCGGTTTCCAGAGAAAGCACGAGGACGAGAAGGTCAACCCCCGGTTCGTGCTGCGGGAGGGTGAAGGGTTCGTGCCCGACACCTTCAGCGACGAGGTCATGCTGGCCATCGAAACGCCAAAGGGGCTGGTGGCGCTTCTGGGGTGCTCCCACCCCGGTGTGAAGAACCTTCTGGACACGGCGTTGGAGTTGTTGCAGCGCCCCTTGTATGCGGTGATCGGAGGCACGCACCTGGTGGAGGGCTCGGACCGGAGCCTGGAACTCACCAAACAGTATTTCCTGGACAAGGACGTAAAGGTCATCGGCGTTTCCCACTGCACGGGGCAAAACGGGATGCAGTGCCTCAGCGTCCTTGAGGACAGATATTTCCACAACTGCACCGGGAGTTCCCTGTTCGTGGAGTGATCCGGCAGACACCGCGAAACAGGCATGTATAGAGGGACCCACGTTGTGTGGGTTGTTTGGAACAAACCACTAGGAGGTTGCGGGATGCTTAGCAGGACAAAGGTAGTAGGAGTGTTCGTACTGGTGCTCATGGCGGCCTTGCTTTCTTTTCAGGCCAATGCCGATGCCGCTGACAAGATCATTTGGAAATCTTCGGGCCATGGCCCGGCGTCCGACCCCTCTCAGATTTTTCATGACAAGCTGTGCAACGCCATCACCGAGGCCACCGGCGGCCGCCTCACCGTGAAGCCCTTTGTGGGCGGCTCCATCGTTCCCGCCTACAAGGAACTGGACGCGGTGGATCAGGGCGTGCTGCAGATGGCCTACACCTGCCCCATGTACAACCTGGACAAGTGGCCCGCCGCCGGCCTGATCAGCTCCCGCCCCGGCGGACTGCCCGGCGAAGCCCTGCGTACCTGGTTCGACTACGGCGGTGGCGCGGACCTGATGAACAAGATGATGGAAGGCTACAACGTCATGACCTTCCCCGGCGCCCTGTCCCCCCTGCCCGAGGAAGTGTTTTTCCACTCCAAGGTCAAGCTGGAGAACCTGGACAGCCTCAAGGGCCTGAAAGCCCGCTGCATGGGCGACGGTGGCGAGATCCTGAAGCGCATGGGCGCGGCCACGGTCATCATCCCCGGCGGCGAGCTGTACGAGGCCATGCAGCGCGGAACCATCGACGCCTTCGAGTACTCCACCCTGGCTTCCAACTGGAACATGCACTTCAACGAGGTGGCGCCCTACGTATACCTGTCCCCCACCCGCGCACCCAGTGATCCCCAGGTGTTCTTCGTGAACAAGGAGGCCTTCAACGAGCTGCCCGCCGACCTGCAGGCCACGGTGAAGGGCCTCATCGCCAAGTACACCCAGGATCAGCACGAGTATCTGGTGTACGAATCCATCAAGGCCGTGGACAAGTTCCGCGAAGCCGGCAACGAAGTATACAAGGTTCCCAAGGACATCGAGGATGCTCTGCAGGCAGAGGCCAACGCCTTCTACGAGGAGAAGTCCCAGAAGGAATCCCCGATCTTCGGCGAGATCTACCACTCCATGAAGGCCTTTGGCGAAGCGTACAACTCCATCAAATAGCTGAGAATCCACTCAGGATACAGGAGAAGGGCATGGCCATTCTAAAAAAGATCCTCAAGCTCATAGACTTCATGAGCGAGACATCCGGGGCTATCGGGAAATGGTTCGCTTTTCTCCTGGTCCTGGTGGGAGCTTACGAAACCATCTCACGACACTTTTTCAACGCGCCCACCATCTGGGCCTACGACACGCTGTGCATGTCCGGCGGCGTGCTCTACATGCTGGGTGCTTCCTACGTCTACAAGCACGACGCCCACACCAGGGTGGACCTGATCTACAGCCGCTTTTCCAAGAGGGGCAAGGCCCTGATGGACGTCATCTGCTCCCTGGTGCTGTTTTTTCCTCTGATGATCATCATGTTCAAGCTCGCCGTGCAGTGGGCGGCCAAGGCCTGGCGCATCAACGAGGTCATGTTCAACAGCTTCTGGTATCCGCCAGCCGCGCCCTACCGCAGCATTTTCGCCCTGGGGCTCCTGTTGCTCATCCTCCAGGCCATGGCAAAGTTCATAAGGGACGTGCACTTCTTGGTAAGGGGAAAGGAAATTGATTGAGCTCAGCGCTGAAATCGTGGCCTTCCTCATGCTGGGGGGCGTATTCTTTCTGGTAATGACGGGGTTCCCCATCGCCTTTGTCATCGGCAGCGTGGCGTTCCTTGTCGGACTCCTGGTGTTCGGACCCACCACAACATTTCACATCCTGTACAGCAGGTTCTACGAACTGTCGTTGAACTACCCATACCTGGCGGTGCCACTGTTTACCTTCATGGGGGTGGTGCTACAGCACTCGGGCATAACCAAGGACCTGTACGACAGCCTGTACGACGCGCTCGGACGGCTGCGGGGCGGTCTGGCCATCGTGACCATCCTGTTTGGCACCATCCTGGCGGCCTGCCTCGGCGTCATCGCCGCCTCGGTGACCATCCTCACCCTCATCGCCCTGAGCCCCATGGTCACGCGCGGCTATGACAAGTCCCTGGCCGCTGGCACCATCGTTGCCACCGGGACCCTTGGCATCCTGATCCCTCCGAGCATCATGCTGGTGGTCTACGGTCCCCAGGCCGGACTTTCCATCGGTCAGATGTTCATGGGCGCCGTGTTCCCCGGGCTGCTGCTCTCGGTCCTGTATGTCGGCTACGTGGTGGTGCGCTGCTACCTGAACCCCGAGCTTGGACCCGCCATACCCGCGGACCAGATGACACCCTTCACCTTCAAGAAGCTCATCAAGCTCATAGGCTCCCTGGCGCCCCCGGTATTGCTCATCGCCGCCGTGTTGGGCACCATTTTCGCGGGCATCGCGCCTCCAACGGAAGCGGCCGCAGTGGGTTGCCTGGCCTCCATCTTTCTGGCCATCGCCTACCGCAAGTTCAGCTGGGGGCTGATCAGGCACGCTGCCCTGGACACCCTGCGCGTGGCCACCTTCGTGGTCATGATCGCGGCCCTGTGCTACGCCTTCGTGGGCATCTTCATGAGCGCGGGCGCGGGAGAGGTCGTGGCCGACCTTATTCTGGCCGTACCCGGTGGGCGCTGGGCCTCCTTCACCATGATCATGGCCATCGTGTTCCTGCTGGGGCTGTTCATCGAATGGATCGGCATCGTGTTCATCATTGTGCCCATTTTCACCCCGGTGCTCGCGGCCCTGGACTTCAACCCCCTGTGGGCGGGCATGATGATCTGCATCAACCTGCAGATGGCCTTCCAGACTCCGCCCATGGCAATGTCCATCTTCGTGCTCAAGGGCACCGCGCCCAAGGAGCTCGGGCTGACCATGGGAGATATCATCAAGGGGGTCATTCCCTTTGTGCTCATGATCATGGTCACTCTCGCGCTGTGTACCATCTTCCCGGAGATCATCACCTGGCTCCCGGAGAAGATGATTGGTGCGGCGCAATAGCCGCGCGGTATGCCATGCCTCCTTGTCGTACCCGGGCCTTCGCGGGTTTTCCATGGACCTGCGAAGGCCTCGGGATTTTAAGGAAGCGCCGCATGATTGCCCACCGACTTCGTTGCTGCAAAAAAGGCAAACCCTCGCGTAGGTCTGAATACACGCCGGCCTATCCTTTTCCTTGCGCCTCGCAGCCGATGAGTTTTACAGCGTTTCCCCGGAGCATTATGGCTTTGAAAAAGTTGAAACGCTCCGGACCTGAATCTATCTCACGCTCACTCCACGCAAAGGAGGGAGGATGCACGCCACAACTGTAATGAACCATCTTGACGCCATATTCCGCGCCGCACTCAAGCGCGTGGACCCCTACACCATGATGCTGGATCATGTGCGGGTGGAGGATGGAAAACTCGTTGTCAGGTTCGAGGACGAACAGCACATTATCGACCTCGCCCCTTACGAAAGGATCCTGGTCATCGGGGCCGGAAAGGCCACCGCGCCCATGGCCATGGCCATGGAGAAGATCTTGGAGGAGCGGATCAGTCAGGGGCTCATCGTGGTCAAGTACGGGCATACCGCCCCTCTGCTGCGAATCCGGACATTGGAGTCCGGGCACCCCGTGCCTGACGAAAACGGCGTGGCCGGGGCCAGGGAGATCCAGAAGCTGGCAGCCGAAGCCGACGAAAAGACTTTGGTCGTGACCCTGATCTCCGGAGGGGGATCAGCGGTGCTGCCCGCGCCCATGTCTTGCGAACTCCGGGGCGAGGCCATCGACCTGAGCCTCGAGGACAAGCAGGAGACCACCAAGGCCCTGCTGCGTTGCGGCGCGGACATAACCGAGATCAACTGCATCCGCAAACATCTTTCCGCACTCAAAGGGGGGCGGTTGCTCCAGCTCCTCGCCCCTGCCAGGAGCGTGAACTTCATTCTCTCGGACGTGGTGGGGGACGACCTGAGTAGCATCGCCTCGGGCATGACCAGCAGCGATCCGTCCACCTATGCCGACGCCCTGGGCATCATCGGGAAATACGGCATCGCGGACAGCGTGCCCCCAGTGGTGATGCGCATCCTGAGGGCCGGAGCCAATGGCGAGCTGCCCGAAACCCTGGAAAAGGGCAGCCAGGCCGAGCAACTCTCCACCAACATTCTCATAGGCACCAACGCCGGAGCCATGGCCGCTGCCGGGGAGCAGGCCCAGCGGCTGGGCTACAACCTCGTCTCCCTCACCTCGCGCGTCACCGGCGAGGCCAGGGAGCTGGCCAAGACCCTGGCCGCCATCGCCATGGACCTGGCGGGGGCCGAACTCCTGGCCAAAAAGCCGGCCTGCGTCATTTCTGGGGGCGAACCCACCGTGACACTGCAGGGTTCAGGCAAAGGGGGGCGCAATCAGGAGATGGCCTTGGCCTTTCTCGCGGAAATCCAACGCCACCCCGACCTGTTCCAGGGAGTCACCTTTCTGGCCGCTTCCACGGACGGCAACGACGGCCCCACAGACGCGGCGGGCGCTTTCGCCTCCCATGACATCCTGCTCCAGGCGCAAGACGCCGACCTGGATATCCAGGACTCCCTGCGCAACAACGACTCCTACCACTTCTACGAAGCCATCAGCCAGCTCTACAAGACAGGCCCCACCAACACCAATGTCTGTGACTTGCACATATTGTTGGTGAGATAGAACGGACTCAAGATTTTCGGGGAAGGAGATTTCCGGGGGGAACCCTTTTTGTAAAAAGGGTTCTTCCCCACGCAAAATCCGTTTTTTATTTACTTTTGTCGCTTCTGGAGCGGAAGTGCACGGCCATGGGCGCGTACTTGACGCCCAGGAGTTTGCGGAGCTGGTTTTCCAGGTATCGGGCGTAGGAGGCCAGCACGCGTTCCGGATCGTTGACAAAGAACACAAAGGTGGGGGGGCGCACCCCGACCTGGGTGAGATAGTAGAACTTGGCCCTGCGGCGTTTGACCACGGGTGGCTGGTGGCGTTGCGTGGCCTCGGCGATGATCCGGTTCAGTACTCCTGTGGAGACGCGCAGGCCGCTCTCGCGCCAGATCTCCTCGGCAAGGGGCAGCAGCCCCTTGAGGCCGGCACGGGTCTTGGCGGACACGTATTTCACCGGCACATGGGGGCAGATGCGCAAGGCCTCCTCGAAGTCCAGCTGCAGACCCTTGCGCTTGTCTTGGGGCACGAGGTCCATCTTGTTGATCAGGGTGATGAAGGGGATCTTTTCCCGGTCCAGGTAGGAGATGAGCTTCTTGTCCTGCTGTGTGACGCCCTCGGTGGCGTCCATGACAAAGAAGGCCACGTCCGCCTTCTTGCCGCTCTGCATGGCGGCCTGGACGCTGAAGCGCTCCAGGGAGTCGGTGATGCGGGTGCGGCGGCGGACTCCGGCGGTGTCCACAAAGGTGTAGCGCTTGGGCTCACCCTTGACCGGGAACTCGATGGTCACATCAACGCTGTCGCGGGTGGTACCGGCGATCTCGCTGACGATCATTCGCTCCTGCCGCGTGAGGGCGTTGACCAGGGAACTCTTTCCGGCGTTGGGGCGTCCGAGCATGGCCAGACGCAGCCCCAACTCGGGGCGGCGGTAGGCCGAAGCCTTGTCCTCGGGCTCTTCCGGTTCCTCGGAGTCCTCGAGTGGCTCGAGGTCGGGGGCGTCCGGGTATTCCGGATCCTCCTGGTCCTCGATGTCCGGGATTTCATCCGCGAGTTCCTGCTCCGGTTCATCGATTTCAGGTTCCTGGTCCGGGCTGTCCTCTTCTGGGAGGAGTTCGGCGATGCGGTGCACCAGGCCACTGAGATTGTAGCCGTGGGCCGCGGATACCGTGGCGATGTCCAGGCCAAGTCCGTAGAAGTCGCTGAGCAGAACGTCCTCCTGCTCCGGGCCGTCGATCTTGTTCACCACCAGCAATACGGGCTTGTCGCTCTGCCTGAGGAAGCGGGCCAGGCGCTCGTCAACCGGCGTGCAGCCTTCCCGCCCATCCACCACCAGGACGAGGACCAGGGCCTCGTCAATGGCCAGCCTGGCCTGATCGTAGATCTCCTTTTCAAAGCCCCGGGATTCCTGTGGTCCATGGTCGGGGGCGTTGGCGTCGTCGATGTTCACGCCGCCGGTGTCCACGATGCGGAAACTGAATCCCTCGCGCCGCACCTCGCCGTACATACGGTCGCGAGTGACGCCGGGGCGGTCGTGGGTCAGGGCGCGGCGCCCCTTGATGAGACGGTTGAAGAGCGTGGATTTACCCACGTTGGGGCGCCCGAGAAGGGCGACCAGGGGCCTGGTGTTGGTCTGAATGACTGTCATGGTGTGTGGTTCTTGTTGAAATAGGTTACGCGCACGCGCCTGGACGTGGATAGGTAGACGAGCCCGGCCACGGAGAATGCCACCGCCCCCCATCGGAGCCAGCGGGTCTTTTCCAGAAACAGGGAAGTGATGGCGCTGTCAAGCTGCAAATTGCCCACGAACCAGGGCTCGAAGAGGGCCGCCGCGATGAGCAGAAGGAAAAACAGCACAGTGGAGTAAAGCCCGACGCGTTTTTGCAGAAACAGCAGCACTCCGGTGGGGATGGAGACCAGTAGAAAGCCGAACAGGGCGACATTGCGCGAAATCAGGTATCGCAGCAGGATTTCCTTGAACTCGTCGGGCGGCGAGAGTTCTTTGAACAGGGAAACGGTGCGGTCATAATGGAACAGGCAGATTGGGGGCACAAGGAACACGAGAAAAAAGCAGAGCCAAGTCAAGGGGCCGCCGATTCCCTGCCAGGGGTTCTGTGCGGCCAGTTGCTCGTCCAGCCCCGGGCTCTGGTCCTCATTTGAAGCCAGGGGCGGGTCATGGGCAGGGCCCTTCTGATACAGGGAGTAGATGTGCTTGAGCATGGCGCCGTGTGCGGCCTTGTACTCATCGTCGGGCAGGATACGCCTGTTGCCCATGTCCTCGAGCCGATCCAGGAGCCCCTTGAGCGGGGAGATGTCCAGGAACAGGGGCAGGTCTTGCGTGAGCCGGGGGAGAAAGTCGTTGGCAAAGGACTCCCTGTCCGCTCTGCTTTCTTCGATATTGTCCAGCAGGCGGTTGAGGTCGTCCAGGGAGTCCTTGTAGGTGCGCATGATGTGGGGATTACTCCATTTCAAAGGCAGCGGCTATGGATTCGGTATACGGGGGGCGCAGTACGCCCTTTTCCGTGACGATTCCGGCAATGAGCTCGTTGGGAGTGACATCGAAAGCGAAGTTGAAAACCGGGACGTTGTTGGGCACGATCTGGGTCTCGCCCACGTGGGTTACCTCTGTAGGAGTGCGCTCCTCGATGGGAATCTCGTCGCCTGTGGGGGTTTCACGGTCGATTGTGGACAAGGGGGCGGCAACATAGAAAGGCACGTTGTACTCCCTGGCCATGACGGCCACTGTGTAGGTGCCGATCTTGTTGGCCGCGTCGCCGTTGGCCGCTATGCGGTCCGCGCCCACGACCACCTTCTGCACCAGCCCCTTGCGCATGAGCAGGCCCACGGCGTTGTCGCAGGCCACGCGCACCGGGATGCCGTCCTTGTGCAGCTCGTAGGCGGTGAGGCGGGCGCCCTGCAGGAAGGGGCGGGTTTCGTTGGCGATGACCTGGAGCTTCTTGCCCCTGTCCACCGCGCCGCGAATCACGCCCAGGGCCGTGCCGTACCCGGCCGTGGCCAGGGCGCCGGCGTTGCAGTGGGTCATGACCGTGTCGCCGTCGTCCATGACCGTGTCGCCGTGTCTGCCGATCTCCTTGCAGATGGCGATGTCCTCGGCGTGCATGACCTTGGCCAGCTCGAGCCAGATCTCCTGGAGTCGCTCCAGGGTAACGTCTCCGGACCGGTTCCAAGCCTCGCGCATGCGGCGCACTGCCCAGCGCAGGTTCACGGCTGTGGGGCGGGCGTTTTCCAGGTCCGTGAGCAGCTTTTCCAGGAGTTCGAAGCCCCCGGCGCCATCGCCGCCCTTGGCCAGGGCCTCGCGGGCGGCGAGAAAGCAGCCGTAGGCCGCGGTCACGCCAATGGCGGGAGCGCCTCGAACCACCATGACCTGGAGGGCGAAAATCGTTTCCTCGGTGTTGGAGCAGGTGAACCAGTCCTCGCGCACGGGAAGGTAACGCTGGTCCAGGAGCACGAGATTGCGGGCCGCGGCGTCGAATTGGATATGGTCTTCCATTGGGTCCTCGTAGTTTGCAAGATGGGGAGGTCGAAAGTCAGGGAGATCAAGCCAGTGCCAGGGGATTCCCATCTTCGGTGTTGTTGATGAAAACGACGTGTGGTCGGGCCGAAGAGCAAGAATAAATGCGGCCAAATTGGTAGCACGTCAATATTACGATATGTTTACCCACAAGGGGGGCAGCCGGGGTTTGTTCGAGGTTTCGGAAGGGAAGCTCGGGGAGCCGTATGGCCCCCCGGGATTTTTGTTATGTTCGGGCGATCAGTCGAGTTCGTACTCGTTGCGCCAGTCGTCATCCTCGGTCCAGGCAGGCTGCTCCTTCTTGTCGAAGAGGTAGTTGCCGATGACCAGGAAGTCCATTTCAGTGCGCATGAAGCAGCGGTAGGCGTCTTCCGGTGTACAGACGATGGGCTCGCCGCGCACGTTGAAGCTGGTGTTCACCACCAGGCCGCAGCCGGTGCGCTCTTTGAAGGCGCGCAGGAGCTTGTGGTAGCGCGGGTTGGTCTCCTTGTGCACGGTCTGGATCCTGGCGGAGTAGTCCACGTGGGTCACGGCCGGGATGTCGGAGCGCTGGTGATAGAGGCGCTGCCACATTTCCATCTCGTTGTAGTTGTCGGGCAGGGGGTTGCGTCTGTCCTCCCGCACCGGGGCAACCAGGAGCATGTAGGGCGAGGGCTGCCCCTCGAGACCGAAGTAGGTGTCCACGTCCTCGATGAGCACGGAAGGGGCGAAGGGGCGGAACCCCTCGCGGTACTTGATCTTGAGGTTGAGCTTCTTCTGCATTTCCGGGTCGCGGGGATCGCCGAGGATGCTGCGGTTGCCCAGGGCACGGGGCCCCCATTCCATGCGTCCCTGAAACCAGCCGATGGCCGCGCCCGAGGTCAGCTTCTGGGCAACGTCGGCGCAGAGATCGTCGAAGTTCTCATACTTCTTGCCCACGGCCTTGTGACGGCGCATCAGGCGCAGGGTGTAGCCCTCCCCGTAGAAGGGGCCGAGGTAGGATCCCTGCATGGCGTCGGCCTTGGTGGGATCCGGAGGACGGCGCTCCTGCCCCAATCCGATGTGATATGCGGCCATGGCCGCTCCCAGGGCGCCACCGGCGTCACCGGCGGCGGGCTGGATCCAGATATTGGGGAAGGGGCCGCGGCGCAGCAGTTTGCCGTTGGCCACGCAGTTCAGGGCCACGCCCCCGGCCATGACCAGGTTTTTGGAGCCCGTGATGGCGTGGGCGGCGTCGGCCATGCGGAAGACCACCTCCTCGGTGACCATCTGGATGGCCAGGGCCATGTCCATGTACGGCTGGGTGATGTCGGACTCGGGCTTGCGGCGCTCGATGCCGAAGAGCTTTTTGAACGGGCCGTCCTTGCACATGGTCAGGCCCGTGGCGAAGTCGAAGTAATCCATGTTCAGCAGCAGGGAGCCGTCCTCCCGCAGATCCACCAGCTCGTCCAGGATGAGCTGGTACCATCTTCTGGTGCGCTCCGCGTCGGGGTTGCCGTAGGGCGCCAGGCCCATGAGCTTGTATTCGCCGGAGTTGACCTTGAACCCGGTGTAATAGGTGAAGCCCGAGTAGAGCAGCCCCAGGGAGTGGGGGAAGTCCAGCTGCTTGTGTATGGTGATGTCCTTGCCCTTGCCAGAGGCGATGGTGGTGGTCGCCCACTCGCCCACGCCGTCGATGGTGAGGACCGCGGCCTCTTCATAGGGGCTGGGGTAGAACGCGCTGGCCACGTGGGAGAGGTGATGCTCGGGGAACAGAAGCTTGGGCATGCCGAGACCGATTTTGGCAAGCTCGTCCTTGAGCATTTTTTTCATGAACAGCTTTTCCTTGATCCACACCGGCATGGCGGAGAGAAAGCTGCGCAGCCCCTTTGGCGCAAAGGCGTGGTAGGTCTCCAGCAAGCGCTCGAACTTGAGGTAGGGCTTGTCGTAGAAAGCCACAGCCTCCAGGTCCTGGGGACGCAGACCGGCCTCCTCCATAACGTACCTGACCGCGTTTTCGGGAAAGGACGAGTCGTGCTTCTTCCTGGTAAACCGTTCCTCGTGCGCCGCGGCAATGATGTCGCCGTTAATGAGCAACGCGGCGGCACTGTCGTGATAAAAGGCCGAGATGCCTAGTATGGCTCCTGCCATGACAAACCTCTTTTTGCATCTTGTATTGTGTTCAGTAAATAACCTGGTGATTCTTGATGGTGTATTCACTGAAAGATCACTTCGCGGGAAATGTGCTTCCCGCTTCGCTTACGTCGCTTTTCGCGACGCCCGGCCTATCGGCAGGGTAGTGTTGCAATCAATACGTCCTATTGGTGAACGCAACACTAGAAGATGGTGTAGATGAAAGGAGCGACGGCCGTACCGCTGGTGAGCACGATAAGCGCGCCGAACAGCAGCAATGTCAGGATTATGGGCAGAAGCCAGAATTTTTTTCTAACTTTCAGAAAGTTCCAGAGATCACGTAGAAAATCCATTGATGTTATCCTCCATGCAATCAAATAAATGATACGCCCCCCGGTGTGGAGGAGCGGCTTAAAACATCTGCTCCAGGTCGTCCGCCCCTACGGTGGTGTTGCATTCCCTGTAGACAGAACCGCTTTCCTTTTTCCATTTCTTGAGTTGCAGCGAGTCCTTGCCACCCACTCTGCGGACAAAGGCGATTGGCGTGACCACCAGGAAAAAAACGATGGTCAGGATCACCTTGGACATGACTGTGCCCAGGACTTCGGAGAGCCCGAACCACAGAGCCGCAAAGGGTTTGCACAGCTTCGGCTGGATCATGAGCAGCAGGGTGACGACGATGAGCACCGGAGTCATCCAGGCGTGTTTGCCGATCTGCAATACCAGCAGGCCGATGAGAATGAGGGCCAAGCCGGCGTCCTTGCACTGGTCCTTGGTGGGTCGGGAAAAGAATCCGGGTTTGGAGTCGTTTTTGTTGGCGCTCATCAAGCCCCTCCCTGTCAAGCGTCGAGTTTCTGCTGCAAAAATTTGTTAACGAGGCCGGGGTTGGCCTTGCCCCGGGTCTTTTTCATAACCTGCCCCACGAAGAAGCCCATGAGCTTCTTCTTGCCTTCCCTGTAAGCTGCCACTTCGTTCGGGCTCTCGTCCAGCACTTCCTGCACCGCGGTCTCGATGGCCGAGGTATCGGAGATCTGGACAAGGCCCTTTTCCTGCACAAAGGCTTTGGGGTCCTTGTCGCTCTCATAGAGTTCGCCGAAAATCTGCTTGCCGATCTTGCCGCTGATGACGTCCTCGTCCACCAGCTTGATCAGGGCGGCCAGGGACTCCGGTTTCATGGGGCAGTCAGCGGGCGCGGTGTTGCGCTGATTGAGCTCGTGCAGCAGTTCGCCCAGCATCCAGTTGGCGATCTTCTTGGGCTGGTCGTAAATTTTGACCGAGGCCTCGAAGTAGTCGGCCAGGTCGCGCTCCGAGGTGAGACCCTGGGCGTCGTGATCCGGCAGGCCGTATTGCTCCCTGAAACGTTCCTTACGCTCGGCCGGCAGCTCGGGCAGTTCCTTGGCCCACTCATCGAGCCACTGGGGCTCGATGATCACGGGCGGTAGGTCCGGATCCGGGAAATAGCGGTAGTCGTGGGCCTCCTCCTTGCCGCGCATGGACTGGGTGATGTTCTTGCCCGAGTCATAGAGCCGGGTCTCCTGCACCACTAGGTCGCCGTCCTCGATGACGTCCTTCTGGCGCTCGATCTCGAATTCCAGGGCCTTTTGCACGTGGCGGAAGGAGTTCAGGTTCTTCAGCTCGGTGCGGGTACCGTACTCCTTCTGCCCCATGGGGCGGATGGAGATGTTGGCGTCGCACCGGAAGCTTCCCTCTTCCATGTTTCCGTCGCAGATGCCCAGGTACACGAGGATGGAGCGCAGGCCCTTGAGGTAGGCCACTGCCTCCTCGGGGCTGCGCATGTCGGGATCGCTCACGATCTCGATGAGCGGCACGCCGGAGCGGTTGAGGTCCACAAAACTGACGTTCTCCACCTGGGAGTGGATGTTTTTGCCCGCGTCGTCCTCCATGTGGATGCGCAGGATGCCGACACGCTTGGTCTCGCCGTTGACCGGGATGTCCAGGTAACCGTGCTCGGCCAGGGGGAGTTCGTATTGGGAAATCTGGTAGCCCTTGGGCAGATCGGGGTAGAAGTAGTTCTTGCGCGCGAAGATGGAGGTGTGGTTCACTGTGCAGCCAACGGCCAGGGCCATCTTGCAGGCGTATTCAACTGCCCGGCGGTTGAGCACGGGCAGGACACCGGGCTGGCCGGTGCAGACGGCGCAGACATTGGTGTTGGGCTCCTCGCCGAAGGTCGTGGAGCATCCGCAGAAAAGCTTGGAGTCGGTACGCAGCTGGGCGTGCACTTCCAGCCCGATAACGGTTTCGTAAGTTGTCATGTGGCGTCCTCTGTCTCTGGCCGCGCCTCTTGTTCCGCCCTCAGGCGGAAGCCCCATAGAGCGCGGGATTTGTCTCGGGGTCGTTGTACATCTTGAATTGGCGATAGATCATGGGGCGTTTGCGGCCGGCGCAGTAGTCGTCGAAGAGTTCCAGGATGCTCTGTCTGAGATCCCGGTCCTGTCGGCGCAGGAGTTCGAGTTTCTGCGCGCATCGCTGGATATGGTCCTCTCGGGCATCATCGCGTGTGGTCTCGGCTTCCATGTGATAGATCTTCAGTTGCAAGATAGAGAGCCTGTCCAGGGCGCCACCCATGGTTTCGGTGTTGAAACGTCGAACGGTGTCCGGGGGCAGCAATGGCGTTATCAGGGACTCAAGGTGGGCGTCAAGGCGCTCGATACTGTCGTTGCGGCGTTGGTTCTCGGCGTCTATGGCCCGCTTGTGCCGGGCGACATGTTCGGGGCCCTGGGCGTCGCTGCGTGCCTCGTCCTCCAGGTGCCACAGAGTGAAGTTGGCAAGATGCAGGTTCAGGAGCAGGGCCTGGAGCAATTCGACCAGGTCCTCCCCGGGCATGGGGATGGAGCGGGGCACCTCGTCGTGCCACGTATAGACAGCCTTGGCCAAGGCGTTGAAACCGTTTTCCAACGCTTGACGCAACACACTCTTGTCCATGGAGTATCCTTAAGAAATAAAGGCAGTGTTCCTGTGGGGATCGTGCGGATTTCACCCTGGGGAATAAATATAGTGAGCGATTGTCGCATTTGCGTGGCAATGCGGCAATCGGTGTCAGCGGCCGTGATTCTGAAAAAAACGTTTCTACATATATTCTATGCCCGCGTCAAAGAATTTGCCCACGCCGTATTCCCGGCGGCGGAAAAACTTTTCCGAGCTGGGGCCTATGATCTGCAGCTCCGGATGCTGACGTTGCACGTCCAGGGCGATGTGCATCTCCTTGGTGCAGCCTGTGGAAAAGGTGGAGTCCTTGCCCGCCCAGATGGGGGGAACCTTCCGTCCCATGAGGTCGAAGCTCTTCTCGATGTCGTTGACGGTCTGGAAACGCCAGATATTGATGAAGCCGGAGCGCTGCACCCGCTCCCACATGTACATGAGGTCGTCGCCGTCCATGCCCGCTTCGAAGTGCTCCGCGGGGTTGATGATGAAGACGCCTTCCATCCTCTCGCGCAGGTGGTCCACAAAGGTGGTCAGCACCTGGATCGCCACCTGCGTCTGCCCCGGGATGGATCCCACGATGGCGCTGTAGAATATCACACTCCTGCCGCTGTGCTTGGCCTTGCGCATCTCCTCTATGATGCTGTCCGCCATGTTGCGCAGGTCGCCTTCGGAGATCTTGCGCACGCCCTTGGCCCGGGGCTTGAACAGGATTTGCTGGGTGCCGAGGGCGTCGCGTTGGAAGCACAGGATGTCCCGGGTGAATTCGTGGCCCGTGTTGATCAGCCTGCGCACGTGGGCGTGCCCCTTGGTTATGATCAGATCGGCCTCTTTCCAGGCGCGGGCAAAGGTGACGCTGGCGCGGTAGAGGTTCAGGCGTTCCATTGTGCCGTCCGAGAGCACCACGAACTGATGTTCCCGCAGTAATCTGAGGAGCTCGTTCTTGGTGGCGCGCTCGTTCTGCAACAGGTGGGCGTCGGCCAGACAGCGGGAGAGCACCGGATCGTGCTCCAGATCCCAGATGGTCGGGGCCTGGAAATAGAAGCCCTCCTTGAGCGCGAGCATGACCTGATGCCCTTGCCTGAGCAGGCAGCGGATGATCATGATGTCGAAGATGATGGCGCCGCTGCACCTGGGGAGATAGAGGATCTTCTTGCTGCCCCCGCTCTGCGGTCCGAGCATGTGGGTAAGATGCTCGGTGCCCACGCAGCCCTTGGATATCTCCTTTTCCAGAGCCGCGACGGACGGCGCGTTATGTCCCCCGTGCCAGATGGCGCCCCAGGAGGAGAGGGTGAAGAGCCGCTGCAGCTCCATGAGGTCCAGCTCCCAGCGCAGGTCCTCGATGCGACCGCAGCGGGAGCTGTCCGGACACACATGCACGAGCTTTTCGAAGAGCTGGCTGTTGATGAACCTGTCCACCCGCTCGTTGTGCAGCTTCTTGCGCTCCATGTAGGGGTCCTGCAGGCCGCTCTGGGTGAGCACTATTCCGGCCAGCCGCTTCATGAGCCGGGAGGGGATCAGCGCGTGGGAGGCCAGAACCTGGCGGTAGCGGTGCTCGCAGAAGCCCAGAATGCGCTTCACGGCCTGCTCCGAGGTGATGTTCTGACGTACCAGACGCTGCACCACCCGCCATACCGTTTCATAGGCTTTCGACAACATGGGGGGCGGGGAGGCGGAAAGCAAGGCCTTGAACACCTCGTCCGAGCAGGGCGCGAACAGCTGGTTGTCCTCGAGGTGAACCATGAACCGCATCTGCTCGGGAGAGGCGTTGAGATAGGGGTTGAGCAGATAGTCCAGGTTGTTCTCGGTCATGAAGTGCAGAATCCAGGCGTCCAGGTCAGGATCGCTGCCGAAACGGATCTCGCTCGCCGAGGAGATTCCGTCGATATCGGGAGGGGCGGTGGGGTGCCCCGCTTGCGGAGTGCTCATGCATCCGCCTTGAGTGTGAGGTCGTGCCCCTTGATGAACCCCTTGTCCCTGAGCTTGTCGAAATAGGAGGAGTCGTCTAGACGCACGATGCAGAAGCCTCGCTTGGCCGCGCGGATTTCCACCCGGTCCCCGGGGGAGAGGGCGAAGCCCTCCTGGCCGTCCAGGGTGAGGTAGGCCTCGCAGGAGCCCTGGAGCACCGTGACCGAGAGTTCGGCGCCCTCCGGCAGGACCATGGGCGTGAAGCCGTGCAGGAACGGAGAGACAGCGGTGAGGCCAAAGGCACGCAGGCTGGGATGGAGCAGGGGGCCGGAGGCGGAGACCGCATAGCCGGTGGCGCCGGTGGGGGTGGAGACGATGATGCCGTCGGCGCGGAACACGCCTATGGATTCGCCATCCACGACCACATCCAGAGGGATGAGCCGGGCAAGGGAGCCGCGCGCCACCACCAGGTCGTTGATCACTCTGCCCGAAGCCACCGGGGCCGGGTTCCCGTCGCGGAGCACGAGGAACTCCAGGGCCATGCGGTCGCAGGGCGCCACACCGGATTCCAGCAGCCCCTCCAGGCGGGGGCGCCAGTCATCGGGGGAGAGCTCGGTGAGAAAGCCGACCTTGCCGAGGTTCACGCCCAGCAGGGGCGTGTCGGTCTTGTGCAGACGTCTAGCCACGCTGAGCATGGTGCCGTCGCCTCCAA
The DNA here is from genome assembly GCA_963674665.2 of Desulfovibrionaceae bacterium. Taxonomy (GTDB): domain Bacteria; phylum Desulfobacterota; class Desulfovibrionia; order Desulfovibrionales; family Desulfovibrionaceae. Next base: position 259,774 of record CAXXPL010000011.1, read on the forward strand.
GCACCAGGATCAGGTCGGGGCCGCCGCCCAGGTCGTCCATGGCCGAGGAGTAAGCCTTTTCGAAGTCGGGCCGCCCCTCGGGGTTTTCCACCATCCTCGCGTCTATGCCCCTCTGCTGGACACAGGCCAATATCTCGTTTCCCAAGGCATTGGCCAGGGGGTAATCGGCCTTTGTGATCAGCAGGCAGGACTTCACGGGCCGCCTCGCGGCGGAGTTGTTGGTATCGTATGCGGTGTTGCTCATGGCCTTGTCATGTAGATGAAAGATGCAATGTATTCAAGAACAAGCCAAACAGGTTCGGGGCGTATTCCATTTGATCGGGTTTAGGAAGGAGAAACATCGTTGCGCCTTATGCGCTCGTATTGTCATAAAATGTTTTTCCCTCCCACAAATCCTTTACCTCTAATCCGCGCTGATGTTGTAGGTTTTCAGTTTGCGATAGAGGTAACTGCGCTCGAGCCCGATGGCCTCGGCCAGGGCTGCCACGTTTCCGTTGCATTCGCGCAGCCTGGACTCCAGGAATTTTGCCTCGAACCTGGCGCGAGCGGACTTGAAATCCGCGTCGCCGATATCTTCGTCAAGGAGGGTGGTGGCATTGCCCCCCTGCGGGGGCTGGAAGGTCGCAAACTCCGGGGGGAGTTGCTCGGGCCCCACCTCCATGCCCATGTACATGATGTGCATGCGCTCCACGAAGTTTTTCAGTTCGCGGACATTGCCGGGCCAGCTGTAGCGGGTGAGGAAGTCCAGGGCCTCGGGTGTGAAGCGCAGGGGTTTGAACCCGTGCTCCTGGACCATGCGCAAGGTAAACTCCTCGATGAGCAGGGACACGTCCTGGTGACGGTCACGCAACGGCGGCACCACAATGGGCACCACCTTGAGCCTGTAGTAGAGGTCCTCCCGGAAGTTCCCGGCCTTGATCTCCTCCTCCAGGTTCTTGTTGGTGGCGGCGATGACCCGGACATCCACGGTTATCTGCTTGCGCCCTCCCACGCGTTCGAAGAGCTGCTCCTGGAGGATGCGCAGGATCTTGGCCTGGGTCTTCAGGCTCATGTCGCCGATCTCGTCCAGGAACATGGTGCCGCGATGGGCCATTTCGAATTTTCCGGTCTGAGCCCGCTCCGCTCCGGTAAAGGAGCCCTTTTCGTGACCAAAGAGCTCGCTCTCGATGAGTTCCTCGGGGATTGCGGCGCAGTTCACGGCCACCAATGGCTTGTCCTTGCGCCTGCTCTGGCTGTGGATGGCTCGGGCCACGATCTCCTTTCCCGTGCCGTTCTCGCCGGTGATCAATACCCACGCCTCGGTGGGGGCGACCCGCTCGATCTGCCCGCGCAGGGCGATGATGGCCGGGGACTTCCCGGTGCACTCCTGCACCTGTTCGGTGCGCATGTTGGAGCGCAGGACCTGGTTTTCCCGCTGCAGCGCCCGGAACTCGAGGGCCTTGTTGGTGGTGATGACGACCTTTTCAAGGGACAATGGCTTTTCGATGAAGTCGAAGGCGCCCTTTTTTATGGCGTTGACAGCGGTCTCGATGTTGCCGTGTCCCGAGATCATCACGATCTGGGGGGCATTGTCCCGAGCGTGCAGCACGTCCAGGACCTCCAGCCCGTCCATGCCCGGGAGCCAGATGTCCAGCAGCACGAGGTCCGGCCGCTCCCGTTCCGCGGTCTCCAGACCCTCCTCGCCGCTGGAGGCCTCCAGGACGCTGTAGCCCTCGTCTTCCAGGATGCCGCGCAGGGACAGGCGGATGCCTTGCTCGTCGTCGATGATCAGGATGCGTTCTGGCATGGGATCAGTGTGTTGTTATTGATGAAAACGGCTTACTTGAAGTCGCTGTACGAGGGGGAAGTCACTTTGAAAAGGGCCCTCCCCAGGAATAAATATCTCATTAAACGTATACTGTTTCAATTTCATACATCGAGCCGGAAGCCCTGGTTGCGGAACAGGTCCAGGCAGGCGTCCACCACGCGGTGGTCGTACAGGGAGCCTTTCCCGGATTCGATCTCCTCCAGGGCGTTGGTCAGCCCCAGTGCGGCGCGGTAAGGCCTGTGCGAAGACATGGCCTCCACCACGTCGGCCACCATGATAATCCTGGCCTCCTCGAGGATGGCGCCCCCCTCGATCCCGTTGGGGTAGCCCGAGCCGTCCATGCGTTCGTGGTGTTGCAGCACCACGTCGGCCACGGGCCAGGGGAAGGACACCTGCCTGAGGATGTCGTACCCCACTTCGGAATGGGTCCGCATCATGGCCATTTCCATGTCCGTGAGCCGCGCCGGCTTGGAGAGAATCTCCGCGGGAATGAATATCTTGCCCAGATCGTGGAGCAGGGCCGCCACACGAAGCCCTTCCAGGCGTTCGTCCTGGAAGTTGAGCCTGGTGCCGACGGCGTTGGCCAGCCGGGCCACGCGCTGTTGATGCCCCGCGGTGTATGGGTCGCGCTTCTCAGTGGTCAGGGCCAGGGCCTTGACGGTCTCCTCCAGGGTCTGGCGCAGCGTGTTCACGCTCCGGCGCAGGGCCTCCTCGGCCCTGCGGGGGGCGGAGATGTCTCGAATGACCATGACCACGCCGCCTGCCTTTGTATGCGCCCCTTCGATGGGGGAGATGGTGACATCCACGGGAACCTTCTGGCCGTCCGCGGCCTGGAGCAGCATGGCGCCGTTCCTGCTCCACTCCTTGTGGCGCAGCATCAGGTCGATGATGTCGGGAACGGGCCGACCGTCGGATTCGCACTCCATGTGGATGGTGTCGCTGAACTGCCTGTCCAGGGCCTGCTTCGCGGAAATTCCGGTGAGTGCTTCGGCCACGGGATTGAAAAGGCGGATCCGCCCCCTGGTGTCCGTGGAGATCACCGCGTCGCCGATGCTGCGCAGGGTGGTTGCGTGCCAGCGCTCGTTTTCCTGGAGCTTCAGGTCCGTGGCGTGCTTGTACAGGGCCATCTCGATGCAGGTATGCAGCTCGCGGTCCTCGAAGGGCTTGAGGATGTAGCCGAAGGGCTCGGTGATCTTGGCGCGCTGGAGGATGTCCTCGTCGGCGTAGGCGGTGAGGTAGATGATGGGGAGGCTGTGGCTCTCCTGGATGCGTTGCGCCGCCTCGATGCCGTCGATCTCTCCCTGGAGCATGATGTCCATGAGAATGATGTCCGGATTGATGGTCTTCGCCCCCTCGATGGCCTCCTCGCCAGTGGGAACCACCATGGGAGTCTCATACCCGAGATTCTGCAGCCGCCTCTGCACGTCCATGGCCACGATGGTCTCGTCTTCGACTATGAGGATTCTGGTGTCGGCCATGTCTATCCCTCTGAGAATTCCTTTGGCAGTATCCTGCGGAAATGCAGGGACACTATGTCACGATTGCCTGGAGCGCGTCCAGGGCATGCTCATAGGTAAAAGAGAATCCGCTCTGGGCGAGCCGTATGGGCAGAACGCGCTGCCCGGTGAGCAACAGCTCCCGGGCCATCTCCCCCAGCGCCAGTCTGAGACCGAAGGCCGGGGCCGGAACCAGGCAGGGGCGGTGCAGGACCTGCCCCAGGGCTTTGCAGAAGTCCCGATTGGTCAACGGGTGCGGGGCGGTGAGGTTGTACACGCCGGAGCACTCCGTATTGCGCAGCAGATGGATAATGGCCGCGGCCTCGTCCTTTCTGTGGATCCAGGAGAGCCATTGTTTGCCGTCGCCCACCGGACCGCCCATGAAAAAGCGGAAGGGCAGCATCATCTTGTCCAGGGCGCCTCCGTTTTTGTCCAGCACCACGCCCGTGCGGGCAATCACACGGCGGGCACCCATGCTTTCGACCTCCAGGGTGGAGGCCTCCCAGGCGCGGGCGGTGTCCGAGAGAAAGCTGCTCCCCGGTGTGGAGGGCGGGGACCCCTCGTCCAAGGTCTCGTCCCCGCGCGGCCCGTAGAAGCCAATGGCCGAGGCCTGTATCAGCGCACCAGGGGGGTGTTGCGCCTGGCGAAAGGCCTGGGTCACCGCTGCGCCGGCCCGCAGGCGGCTGTTCAGGATGCGGGCCTTCTGCTCCGAAGTCCACCGCCTGGCCGCGATGCTTTCGCCCACGAGGTTGACAAGGGCGTCGCTCCCCTCGATGATTCCCGCGAGTTCCGACGCGCTGACCGCGTCCCACTGGACAAAGGTCACGGGCGTATCTGGAGGGAAGAGCCCCTCGTTGCGTTTGGGAGAGCGCGAGGGGATGGTGACCCGCCAACCGAGGGCGGACATTTGCCGGGTCAACTCGCGTCCGATGAAACCTGTTCCTCCGAGGATCGTGACCTTCATGTCAACTCCTGTGCTGGTTTTTCATCGTATCTATATAAAACAGGGCTCGGACGATGACAATGCGCTGAAGCGCCTTGTGTTTCCCGCATCGCTTGGCTAAAATGTGAAGACAAACGACGGACGAGCCGCCCCTCATGGCGGCGTGGACAGCGTGCGGCTCATGGAAGGCCGGATGAGCGGAGCGGTTCACAGTGCCGGCAACAAAGGCGGGACGACTCTCGGCATGGAGATGCAGCGCGACATAGATATCGTCGAAATTCCCTTGGAAGGGGTGGCCGCGTATTGGCTTTCCCTGAAAAAGCTCGTTGATGGCAAGCGCAGCTTCAAGCTCCTGGAGGAGGAAGCCGCCTACACCAGCGAGCCGTACATCAAGTACCTCCTGGATATCGTGTTCAGCCTGGACAACGAGCACACCGCCGCCCGGTTGGCCAGCATCAAGCGGGACGTCCTGCTGACAGTGCTCTGCCGGAAGCTGGATCTCATGCGAATGGCGTTGCTGGACGTGGCCACCGGGGAGAATCCCCGAAAAACCCTGGCCAAGATGACGGCGCAATATGCGAATCCTCCCCTTAACGAGGAGAACGCCTTCAGACTGGCGCAGGAGCTCGTGCAGCATGCGTCGAGTAACGGCTCGAGCAAGGATGCGGGCAACGTCGCGTATTACAATGTGGACCACAAGCTCAAGGACGACAGGCTGATGGTGGCTCTGCTGTTCTACCAACTCTGGTCCAGGCGCGAGGGCAAGATGGCCTGTCAGCCGTTCCTTGAGCACATCCGCTCGAGTTTTTTCTGCGACGGTCTCGCCCTGGTCATCGATGGATTCGACGCGCCGTTCATCCGCAAGCGGCTGAGGACGCACCGCGATGTGATCCTTGCGGAAACCAGGGTCAAGATGGACATGTGTCTGGAATTGAGTCTGACCATACGGCAGAAGACTTTATACGAGGACGTTTTTCGTGTGGCGCGGGCCTTTCTCATCTGAGGAGGAGTGCGCGCGCGGGAGGTTCGTCATGAACGCGCTGAGAGTTTTTTTTCTATTCACTCTGGTTTTGCTGCCGGTCGTGTCTGCGGCGCAAACCTTCGATATCCTGGATACGGACGGCAACGGCATACTCACCGTGTCCGAGCTGCGGGCCGTGGCCAACGATCTCCCGCGCCTGCACCTGGCCTTCAACCGTCTGGACATTGACGACAACGGGATACTCTCGCGGTCCGAACTCGGCATCGATGGCCGACTGCTGCTGAGCAGCGCGGACAAGGATGCGGACGGCGTGCTGACCTTCGAGGAACTGCAACTCTTTCTGCAGAACGAGGACACCGGCCCCATGATCAAGGAGATGGACATCAACGGGGACGGAAACCTCGACCGCCACGAGTATTACAAGAAAAGAAACGAGTTCAAGGCCGGGGTCTGGGTTCCCTTGATGCGCTTCTGATTCCGAAGAGCGTTTCTCACTGGGCTCCTCTCTGGACCGGAAACCGGCAATTCTGCCCGGATGCGGACATCACGCCGGATACATGGATATTTCGTACCAAAGAGATAGTGCTTTGGGGAAGATGGTACAGACTAGCCCGCCCGGGAAAGGCTAAATTTTTTTTTCTGTCCAAACGTAGAGAGGGCGTGGTTTTTCCCCACGGTGACCCAAACCGCCCTTGAAACGTACCCTAAATATTCACCAGAGCCCCTCCGATAGGTTTTTCCAAGCAGGCTGACGCAGATGAGCTTCCACGCCATATCGGGCCGGACGAGCGCTGTGATTCTGTGACGGTTGTGCCAATAAAATCACAAAAATGTTAGTGTCTGAATAACGCTTCCATGGTCTGCCGTGGAGAGCGCGCGGAGTTCCGCGCGTAAAGCTCATGAACGGATTTCAAGTGATGCGGGACAAGAAGCTTCAGCAAGGGGGCGCTGAAGGGCGCAAAAAGCCTGGTACGAAAGAAAGGGACCAGGAGTTTATGCGTTTGAGCGAAGCGGCCGCCGATGAAGTTACCCGCATAGATCCGAGAGCCGAGAAGATCAGAATGCTCAAACAGCAGGTGCGTGATGGAACCTATGCGCCTGATCTGAAGAAGGTCGCGCTCATCTTGGTTCACGACGAGGGCGAGACCCTGGTGAGTTCCTGAGCGTGAAAGGCCTCCGGCGCAAACCCGGCGACCCGAAAATGCAGGATTATCAGCACCAAAGAACAAGAGCGCCCGGACCATGAAAAATGGTCCGGGCGCTCTCTTGAATTTGTCCGAAAGGCGAGCGCTTCCGGTGAAGGTCCGGCTGTTGTTGCATTCGCCCTAGCTCTGAGGATTCTTGCTTATGCTCATCATCTTGATGTTGCCGTCAAAATAGGCGCCTTCGTCGATTTCCAGCAACGGTGCCTCGATGTCACCGCGGCACTTGGCGGTTCGTTGCAGGCTTGCCTTTTTGAGGCTCTTGATGTTTCCGGTCACCGTGCCGGCGCAATTGATATTGCCCACCGCCACGTCGCCTTCCACCGTACCTTCCTGCCCCACCAACAGAACGCCCTGTGAGACTATTTCACCCTTGAAATCACCGGATATTTGCGCGGTTCCGGAGAATTCCAGTTTTCCTTCGAAATGAGTCCCCACGCCGAGATAGGCGTTAAGCCCGGTGTTCCTCGACTCGGCAGGCGCCGCAGCCGCCGCTTGTTTCTTGAAGCCCAGAGCCATTTTGTTCTCCATGTCCTCCGTACTGTGGATGTCGAACCGGTTGGAGGATGTTCAAGGGTGATACCGGTTCGGAAGAACTGAGAAACCGCCATATACCGACAAGACCCGGGCAATGAGTAACCCCGGCGAAATCATATGGTGCCGCCTTTCCGGCATCAGGGCACCATCGCCGCAGCGGAGCGAAATGGCTGGAGCGAGGTGCGTCAATCCGTGACGTTGAGCAGCAGGAACCGCTTTTTACCAAGTTTTAGGACATACTCTCCCGCGGCCAGAGGGGTTTCGGAGTCGTCGCAACGTTGGCCGTCAATGGACAGCGCGCCCTGGCGGACCAGACGCTTTGCCTCGCCTCTGGAAGCGCAGAGCCCGGAGTCCGCGAGCACCGCCAGGGGGCGGCTCGCATCACCGGTGTGCACGTTCAGGCGGGGTGCGTCCTCGGGAATGCCGCCTCCGGCGAATACCTTGTTGAAGCCCTCGCGGGCTTCCTTGGCCGCGGCGTCACCGTGATACCTGGCCGTGATCTCGTAGGCCAGTTCCTCCTTGACCATCTTGGGATGGTCGCGGCCATCCTCCACTCGGCTCTTGAGGGTGGCGATTTCGCTCAGGCTCTTGTCCGAGAGCAGCTCGAAGTAGCGCCACATCAACTCGTCGGAAATGGACATCAATTTGCCGAACATCTCCGCGGGAGGCTCCTCGATACCTACGTAATTACCAAGTGATTTGCTCATCTTGTTCACGCCGTCAAGACCCTCGAGAATCGGCATGGTCAGGATGATCTGGGGCTTCTGCCCGTACTGGTTCTGCAGGGTGCGCCCCATGAGCAGATTGAACTTCTGGTCAGTACCGCCCAGTTCCACGTCGGAGCGCAGGGCCACGGAGTCGTACCCCTGCACCAAGGGGTAGAGGAACTCGTGAATGGCGATGGGGCGATTATCCGTATAGCGTTTGTGGAAGTCGTCGCGCTCCAGCATGCGGGCCACTGTATAGCGGGAGCACAGGCCCACGAAGTCCGACGAGGTGAACTTGTCCATCCAGTGCGAATTGAAGGCCACTTCGGTCTTCTCCTCGTCCAGGATCTTGAATATTTGCCGCTTGTAGGTCTCGGCGTTCTCCAGCACCTGCTCCCTGGTCAAGGGGGGGCGCGTGTCGTTCTTGCCGCTGGGATCTCCGATCATTCCAGTGAAGTCGCCGATGAGAAAAATGATCTGATGCCCCAGCACCTGAAAGTGCCGCAGTTTCTGGATGAGCACAGTGTGCCCCAGGTGGAGGTCAGGCGCCGTGGGATCGAAACCGGCCTTTACGCGCAAGGGCGTGCCGCCCTTGAGGCGTTCGGTGAGTTCTTCGACGGAGATGACCTCGGCGGTGCCACGCTCAATAAGTTCAAGGGTTTCCTTCAAATCCATTGCGTCAGTCCGTGATACGTTTGAGGGTTGCACAATCAGGGATCGAGCACGAAAATTTCGATTCCAAGGGCCTTGCCGGTTTCCGGATCGAGCTCGAGCATCGCCCCCCGCAGTCCGGCCTCTCCGGATGCCAGCTTGAAGCGTGTGGGCAAGCCGGTGACGAATCTTTTCAAAATGGGTTCGGCCTCCATCCCCAGGATGGAGTCCTGCACGCCGCACATGCCTGCGTCGGTTATGGCGGCTGTTCCGCCCGGCAGAATACGCGCATCGTTGGTCTGCACATGTGTGTGCGTTCCCAGCACAGCCGAAACCCTGCCGTCCAGATATTGGGCCATGGCGATTTTTTCCGACGTGGCCTCGGCGTGGAAATCGACCAGTATCAGCTTCACGTCACCGGAAAGTGACGCGAGAATGGAATCCACGCACTGGAACGGGCAGTCCAGGGCCTGCATGTAGGTCCTGCCCAGCAGATTGATCACGGCCACCTGGACTCCGCCCGGTCCGGCGTACACGCAGTGTCCGTGTCCGGGCGCGGTGGGAGGATAATTGGCGGGCCGCAACAGCCTGGACTCCTGGCTGATGTAGTCCTTTATCTCCCGGTATTTCCAAATGTGATTGCCGGAAGTGAGCACGGCGCAGCCGGCCGAAAGCAGGTCGTGGGCCTCGTCGCTTTTGAGCCCAAGGCCTCCGGACGCATTTTCGGCATTGGCGACGATCCAGTCCAAATCATGTCTGGAGCGCAGCGTCGATATATGATGCTGAACCGCCTTGCGGCCCTGGCGGCCAACAATGTCACCGAGAAACAGGATGCGAATGCTCATTTTGAAATGTCCAGCGTTGTTGCAACGGCGCCCCCCTGCCTTGTCCACAACGTGCCGCGAGACTATACATTCCCGGGACGAAGTCAAGCTGTTGCCTCCCACGATGGGAGCGCTACGGCGATTGCGTCTCGAAGAAAATACGACAATCAGCGCGGGATCGCTCGGGCGTGGCTTTTTCCGGCTCTTTGGTATAGTTAGGCCCGAGACGGTGACTCACTTCGTGAATTTCCACTGAAGAATATAACAAGAAGATTCGATCGCACAAACGAATGAGCAGCACATTCCCGGCAGCGGTGCGGAGGCCGGATTCCCGGAAGGCTCGTGAAGGGAGTTTTCCAGGTAATATATTGATTCACAGCAGGGGGAACCTCGGGTCATGACCAGAATCCTCGCCGCGGACATCGGCGGCACCAACAGTCGTTTCGCGTTCTTCACCCTGGAGCGCGGGGTCCTTGAATTGCGGGACAAGATCTGGCTGAAGACAAGGCAGGTCCCCACCTTTGGCGCCTTGATGGAGGCCCTTGCCCGGAGCGACTTCAGCCTTCGTCCCTCCGAGGCGGACAGGGTGGTGATAGCCGTTGCCGGGCCAGTGAAGGGCGGGCTGTGGTGCGACCCCGCGAACATCCCCTGGATTCTCGATCTGCGCAACGCGCGTCGGGACTTCGGCCTGAAAGATGTCTGGATGATCAACGACTTCGAGGCACAGGCCTTTGCCACCAGCACCGATGCAGTGGGCGACGCCAAGGAGATCCTTCCGGGCGAGGCCGTCCCCGGCGGCCTGGTCATCGTCATCGGCGCCGGCACCGGGCTTGGCCACTGCGCCCTCGCTCCCCAGGACCATGGCGGATTCAAGGCCGTGATCTCCGAAGGGGGGCACAGCCTGTTCGGCTTCATGAACGAGGAGGAGTACGCCCTGGCCAGGTTCATACGCCTGGAAACGGGGCGCAGACAGATCATCGGCGACCTCGTTGTCACGGGCACCGGGCTGGGGCTATTGCACAAATTTCTCACCGGCGAGACCCTTGACCCTGCGGAGATCGGCGCGCGTATCACACAGGGCGAAGCCCCGGACACCCTGGCCTGGTTCTCCCGCTTCTACGGCAGGGCCTGCCGCAATTACGCCCTCACGGTGCTGGCCACCGGTGGCGTGTTCATTGCCGGGGGCATTGCCGCCAAGGTGGAGGAAGTGCTGCTGCACCCCAACTTCGAGGAAGAGTTCCGTTTCAGCGAGACCCAGGCCGGAGTGCTGTCCACAATGCCGGTGAAGCTGAACACCAACGAGGACTCCGGACTGTGGGGCGCGGCGGCGGCCGCTGCCCAGCGCGAGGTCCGGGGTAAATGACGACCCGGCACATCCACCTTATAGGCCCGCGAGCCTGCGGCAAGACGAGTCTGGGAAGGCTCCTGGCCGAAAGGCTCGGGCTGCAGTTCCTGGACATGGACAAGGTCATCGAGCAGGATATTGCCTGCTCCATCGCCGGGTACGTGGAGCGCCACGGCTGGGAAGGCTTCCGCGCCAAGGAGACCGAGGTCCTGCGCTCCATCTGCGCCCGGCAGCCTCTGGTGAATGCCACAGGAGGGGGCGTGGTCCTGGCGGAAGAGAACCGGGAACTCCTGACCTCCAGCGGCACCACCATCTACCTCGAGACCGGGGTGCGGACTCTGCTGGACAGGCTGGGTAATGACCCGCTGCCCGGGCAACGCCCCGCACTGACTGACCTCTCCGCGGAGGAGGAAATGCGTCAGACCCTGCGCCTGCGCGGGCCCCTGTACCGGGAGTGCGCCGACATCGTCCTGGACGCTGCCGACAGCCTGGAGGCGTTGTTGCAAAAAGCCCTGGACGAACTCTCCACCCGCGACAAACAAGGATAATACAATGAGCGGCAACAGCTTTGGACAGATATTCAGGCTCACCACCTTTGGCGAATCCCACGGACCGGCCCTGGGCGGTGTCGTGGACGGCTGCCCCGCAGGGGTGCCCCTGGACGAGGACATGATCCAGCTCGAGTTGGACAGGCGCAAACCCGGCGGGGGCGTGGCCTCCACCACCAGGAAGGAGTCCGACAGCGTGCAACTGCTCTCCGGCGTGTTCGAAGGGAGGACCACCGGCACGTCCATCGGGTTCGGCATCGCCAACCAGGACCAGCGCTCCAAGGACTACGAGAAGATGCGCACCATATTCCGCCCCGGACATGCGGACTTCACCTACCAGGCCAAGTACGGGCACCGTGACCATCGGGGGGGGGGGCGCTCCTCGGGCAGGGAGACCGCCTGCCGCGTTGCGGGGGGCGCCATAGCCCAGGCCTGGCTCTCCAAATTGGGTATCTCCGTCTCCGCATGCACCGTGGAGATCGGCGGCATCCACGTCCAGGGCCTGGATATGGAGAACGCGCTTTCCAGACCTTTTTTTTCAGCGGATGACGCCACGCCCCCCTTGTGGGAGGAGCGCATCCTCGAGGTGAAAAAGGCCGGGGACAGCCTCGGCGGCATCGTGCGCGTGGAGGCCCACGGCGTCCCGGCCGGACTCGGCGAGCCGGTGTTCGACAAGCTTGACGCCCGCCTGGCCTACGCCCTCATGGGCGTGGGCGCGGTAAAGGGAGTGGAGATCGGCTCGGGCATGCGCGCCGCCACCATGCGCGGTAGCGAGCACAACGACCCCCTGCCCGCGCCCGGCATCCTGGAGGAGTGCGACACCAACGCCGGCGGAATACTCGGCGGCATATCCACGGGGCAGACCCTGGTCATGCACGCCGCAGTGAAGCCCATCCCCACCATAGGCATGAAGCAGCGCACCATCGACCGCGACGGCGCGCCTGTGGACCTGGCGCCCGGCGGGCGGCACGACATCAGCGCCATCCCCCGCATCGTGCCGGTGCTCAAGGCCATGGTCCTGCTTGTTCTGGCCGACTTCGTACTCCTGCAGAAACGCAACGGGCTGTTCTGAGGCATGGCGCGGATCTTCTACGGCATCATGGGCGACGCCAGGGGGCACATGAGCCGCTCCCTGTCCGTGGCCCAGCACATGCCGGGGCACGAGTTCGTGTTTGCCGGCGGCGGCGTGGTGCTGGAGCTCGCCCAGAAGGACTACCAGGTTGTGGAGCTGCCCATGCTGGCCACCCTGCACAGGCATGGCAAGGTTGACGCCCGGGCCACAGTGGCCAACGCCCTGCACGTGATCAAGGACAGGGGCGCGATCGTTCGCAGCCTCGCTGAGCGGATTCAGGCGCTCAATCCGGACCTCATCGTCACTGACTACGAATATTTCACGCCTCTTGCCGCGCGAAAGCTGAAACGCCCCTGTGTGAGTCTGGACCATCAGCACGTGCTCACCCAGTGCCACTACCCCCTGCCCGTGGGGGAGCGCCTCAGCCGACTGATCACCACCACCCTGATCAAGCGCCTTTACAGCAACGCAGGGCGTTATCTCATCAGCTCGTTCTTCGCCCCTCCTGTGAAAGACCCGGACTTCGCCGAGGTACTGCCCCCAATTCTGCGACGGGACGTGCGCGATCACTCTCCCATAACGGGGGAGCGCGCCGTGGTGTACGTCAGTGGCATGCCCATGGATGCGCTTGGCGCGCCGGGCGAAACCGGCGGCATCTCGCTTTTGGACACCCTGAGGGGGCGCAAACGCGAGTTCCTGATCTATGGCCTCGGGGAACGTCCCCAAGAGGAGAACCTGATCTTCAAGCCGCGCTCCACCAGTGGGTTCCTCTCGGACCTTGCTTCCTGCGCCTACGCGGTCTCCAACGCGGGGCACAACACCATCAGCGAGGCCCTGTACTACGGCAAACCCGTGCTCTGCCTGCCCATCCCCTTTCTTTACGAACAGTTCATCAACGCCGTGTTCCTGGAGCGTTGCGGCTTCGGACTGCACTGCTCCACCCAGACAGCGGGGCAACAACTCGACCGCCTGGAACAAGAACTGGACACTTTTCAAGAAAATATCGCGAAACAGACCATCTGGGGCAACGATTTGGTGGCCCAACGCCTGGAATCACTACTGGATGGGTAGATGGCAGATAAGAGATTTGAGAACATTTGAACTTTTTCAAAGGTAAAACGCTCTAATCTTCAGTTATGAATATCTGCCCATCGGTTTGGATGGTAACGGTAAAATTCCTATGGGGGAGGAATTCACCGCTTGGCGAAAATTTCTTAAGTATCTTTGCATAATAACGACCTGAACTGCAGCGGTTATCCACTCTTTTGTGGACGGTTATAGTACCTATCGATGCAGGAGGGTCCCAATGTGATCCTCTGCCTCCGGGTTCTACACAAATGCTCCGGTAAACTCTTATTCCAAGCAGCCACTTTGAGAACCGGACGTAATATGACTGTGATTCATCATAATTATTGACAACAACGTTTCCGGAAAAAGTGGTCCAACAAACCGGACCCACTTCTGGTTTTATTGCCCCATGGTACAGGTGATGGGGCCCTTGTCCGTGATCTCGCCGGAGGTCAGGTTCAGAGCCCGGGGCTGCTGATACAGGACTGAGAAGCCTTGCTGCTCCCACACAGCGGCATCCTTGCACCCGGGGTTGGTTTCGGGCTCGTCGATGTAGGCCATGTACAGCAGCTTGTTGCTATCCGTTATGCGGAAGTACCCTTCGGCCTCGCTCATGTAACCCGCATCCAGCAACTCGGCCTTGCGTGCCAGGTCCACCACCGCCAGTCCCCTGGGATCCGGGCAGCAGCCATAATCCACAAAGACCACATCGCCCAGGATGCCTGAAAAATAACTGGGGTCTTCCTTCTCCACCGTGTACAGGAGCTTGCCGGCCTTTTCCGCGCACTGCGTTTTCAGGTCCATGCCCGGCTCTCGGGCGTATATCCGCAGGGTGTTGTTGTCGGCCTTGAAGTCCGGATCCACGGCCATGTATTTTTCCGTGCCGAAACAGTCCACGTCCAGGACCTTTGTCTCCTCCACCTGGTCGCTTCCCTCGGGCGCCTGAAAAGCCAGGGCTTTCCCCGCACCCATGGCCACAATGGCCAGGCATGCCAACAGGCATGCAACCGCAGCCGCAATGGAAAAATAAGAGTTCTTGTTCATGGCGCCGTTATGGACGGAAATGGATAAAAGTCAATATTGGTCCAAGATATTGAGGATATTCGCAAGGTTTCCCCATGGCAAAGGAATGGTTGCGGTCTACAAACTGTCCATCAGACGTGCAACCTCGCCGCAGGCCTGTTTCACGCCGCCGCGCCGCTCCGCAAGGAAGCGGTCGAAACGGTCCTTGACCTTGGTCTGCGCAGGGGGGCGTTGCAGGTACTTGACCATATCCCCGGCGAGTTCCTCGCCGTTGTGCACAATGCGGAGCAGGCCTTCCCTGTTCAGATCGTCACCGGCCCAGGCAAAGTTGCCGTAGTTGGGACCAATGCAGGGAATGATGCCCTGGGCCAGGGGCTCGAGGAAATTCTGCCCCCCGAGGGGTTTCAGACTCCCCCCCACAAAGGCGGCGCGGGCAAGGCCATATGCCGCATTGAGCTCCCCGAAGAGGTCCCAGACGATCACCGTTCCCGGGGGCGCGGGTTCCTCCAGGCGGGAGCGCAGCACGCAAGGGATTCCCCGCTCCTCGAGTTGTCGGCGCACCGAAGGGACGCGGCGCAGATGCTTGGGAAACAGGCCGATAGTGGTCTTGGGTCTGGCCTGACGCAGTCGCGAGACAGCCTCGATGACATCCGGCTCCTCGTCTTGGCGAAAGGAGCCGAACACGGCCAGGGACGCGCCCGGCTTGAAAATTTGGGACAGGGGGCTTTCCACGAAGGGGGGCGCCTCCTCGATGACGCAGCGGTCGAACTTGATGTTGCGCATCACGGACACGCGCTCCCTGCCGAACAATACGCCGTAGCGCATGGCGTCGGCCTCGGACACCGCCAGGATGCGGGCCGGGGCGGTCTTGCGGAAAAAGTCGGCCATGAGCAGGTAGCGGGCCAGGCTCTTGGTGCTCATGCGGCCGTTGATCACCACCACGGGCACCTGCTCCCTGGCGCATGCGGCCAACAGGCCCGGCCAGAGCTCGGTTTCCAGCAGCACCACGACCTTGGGCAGGGTGCGCAGCAGTGCCCGGCGCATGATCCTGGGGCCGTCAAAGGGAAAATAGTCGCGGCTGCACGAGACCTTGGCGCGCTCCCCCTTGCACCAGGTCAGAGCCTTGTCCAGCACCTCGATGCCCTGGTCCGTGCCCGAGGTGGCCAGCACCGAGAGCCGACCCTGCACTCGGGAAAATCGTTGGGAGTCGGCAAAGCCCTTGACCAGTTCCCAGGCGAGATAGGCCTCGCCGCCGGAAGCCGCCTGAATCCAGATATCCTGCCAGGGGGCCATGGAGTTCTCGCCCCAGTCCTTGGGCACATAGCGCCGTTTAATGCCGGGGCGCAGGCGCTTGGAAAGGGCGAGTACCGGCTGGGCCAGTGAAAAGGCCGAGCCGTACATGGAGAGCAGGAACCGTTGCCATGGAGAGAGGGGGATGCGTTGCATGGTCTCCCAAGTCCTTAAATTATTGCTGTTTGTGTGCCTCCAGGCCCAGATCGATGAGATGGCCGATGAGCTGCGCAAAGGAATAGCCCGCGGTGGCGGCCGCACGGGGCAGCAGGCTGGTGGGGGTCATGCCGGGGATGGTGTTCACCTCCAGGATGTACAGGTCGTCGTCCTGCAGGATGAAGTCGGTGCGGCTGCACCCCTGCAGCCCCAGGGCCTTGTGCACTGCCAGGGCCAGTTCCTGCAGGCGCCTGGTCACGTCATCCGGGACTGGTGCCGGACAGATCTCTCTGGCGCCCCCTTGTTCGTATTTGCTTTGATAGTCGAAAAACGCCTCGGATTTCAGGGGTTCGATGAGGATGGGAGGCAGGGCCTCGTCCCCGAGAACCGCGCAGGTGAGCTCCACGCCCTTGAGCCGGTGCTCCAGCAGCACCTCGCACCCCTTGGAAAAGAGCGTGTCCATGGCCTTGTCCAGCTCCTCGCGGTTCTGGGCAAGGGCCAGATCGAGGCTTGAGCCGCCGTCATTGGCCTTGACGATAAGGGGGAAATCCAGGGACGGGGTCCAGTCTGCTCCGGGCTTGGCGGGGAGAAACTCCCAGTCCGCAGTGGGCAGGCCCGCGTCCCGGAAAAACTGCTTGGCCGCGGCCTTGTGCAGGGCGAGGTAGGAACCGGCCGCGCCCGCCCCCTGAAACGGCACGCCCACGGTCTCGAGCATGGCCTGGAGCAGGCCGTCCTCGCCGGGGTTGCCGTGCATGATTATTATGGCGAAATCGCATGTCCGGGCGCGTTGCACAACCTGGTCGAATTCATGCATCGGGTCGAGGCGAACAATTTCGTGCCCCAGCTCCTCCAGGGCCTGTTCCACTCCCTTGGCGCCCGAGAGCGCGACTTCACGCTCGTTGGACCATCCGCCCGCGATCAAAAGTACACGCATCGAGGTCGATCTCCAGAAGTTTGCCCAGAGCCCGCTCCATCTCCAGGGCCTGGTCCATTGAGAGTTGGATGCGCGCGCGGATCCAGTCGCTGGTGGCGTACCGGTCGAAGAGGTCGCTGAAGCGGTCTTCCATCGAAACCAGTGTGTCGTGCCGCACGCGTTTGTCTGCATAGATCACAGTGAATGGCAGGAAAAAGGTCCTGGCGTCGATATCCCAGGGCCAGAAGACATGGTGCACCACCCCCTGGGCAAGGGCCACATTGCCCGTGGCTTCCAGAGCCCAAACGCCGCCGAGTTGGGCGTGGTTGCCACCGTATCGGATGGTGTAGTCCTTGGCGATGTCGTGCAGCAGGGCCGATGCCTTCACGGTCTGCACGCAGTCGCACATGCCAAGCTCCTTGGCCCGCAGGGCCATATGCTCGGCCACCACCGCCACCAGGGCGCTGTGCGTCTGGATGTGGGGCGGCATGGCATAGTCGCGCCACATTCTGCGGCACTCCTCGTCAGTAGGAGGAGGCACTGTGCACTCTGACACGCGGCAGGACAAAGGCCTGCACGAGGGCGGCGGAACAAAGGCCGTGGCCTGCGTCGGGGTGCTGGTGGGACCGCTCTTGGCGGCTGCTTGTTTCCCGGTCATAGGCCTCAAGCATGGCCCAAAGTGCGCCGCAAGGCAAGTATTGCTTTGGAGGGGAGGGAATTATGAGACAGGAGGGGGAAGCGGTGCGGGATGCGGGGGTGTTGGAAGATCAACACCCCCGGCCGATTCGAATCAGTCCAACCCCTGACAGTCGCAGGGTGCCATATGGTACGGCGGGCCATACCCTTTTCCAGGGGCGTAGGCCATGGACAGACACAGGTTCAGGTAGCGCTGCCCCCTGCGTACCGCGGCTTCCAGAGGAAGCCCTTGCCCCAGGCCGGTGGCGATGGCCGCCGACAGGGTGCAGCCGGTGCCATGGGTGTGCTCGGTGGCGTGCCTGGGCTGGGAGAGCGTCAGCAGAGAGCCGTCCCGCTGCCCCAGCCAGTCGGTCACCTGTTCGGGGCGCTGCTCCATGTGCCCCCCTTTTATGAGCACGGCCTTCGGCCCCCTTGGCCAGAAGAATTTTCATGGCCTCGGGCACGTCGTCGGCCGAGGCGATGGTCATGCCGTGTGAGCAGCTCGGCCTCGGGCACGTTAGGGGTGAGCAGGTCGGCCAGGGGGAGGATGCGCGACTCCAGGGCCGCCACAGCGTCGTCCTCCATGAGCTTGTACCCACTCTGGCTCACGGACACCGGATCCACCACCAGGGGGAAGTCCTTGTTCTCCAGGATGTCTGCCAGGGCGTCTATGATGTCCGCGGAAAACAGCATGCCGGTCTTGGCCGCGGCCAGAGGAAACCCCTCGAGTACGGTGTTCAACTGCAGGGCCACGAATCCGGGATCAGGGGCGTGGATGCCTGTGACACCCAGCCCGTTCTGGGCCGTCAGGGCGGTGATGACGCTCATGCCGAAACCGCCCCAGGGCGGAAATGGTCTTGAGATCGGCCTGGATGCCTGCGCCGCCGCCGGAGTCGGAGCCCGCAATGGTCACTATGTTCGCCGGAGTGTTCATGATGATCTCCTGATGTGAGAGAGGGTAAGTTTTGAAATTGTTATGTTTTGAAGGATGTTTCCGGGGGGAACCCATTTTGGAAAAAGGGCTTCCCCCCGGATCCCCCTCCTAAAATATCAAAAAAAAGTTCTGGAAAGGGGAGCCCGAGGGGAAGAACCTCTTTCTGAAGAGGTTTTCCCCTCGGAAAAGCTTACCAAAAAGATTTCTTATTACAATTCCTCTTCGCTCTGTTCGCGGATGCCCTTCATGCTCAGGCCGGACTCGGCCAGGACGTAGAGGGCGGCCATGGTGGGCGGGATGAAGGAGATGACCCGGAAGAGCAGCGCCACTGCCAGGGCCTGCCCCTTGCCCACGCCGAACCAGCCCAGGGACAGCACAAAGGCCGCCTCCACGACCCCCAGGGCTCCGGGGGAGGATGGCGCGGCGAATCCCAGTGTGGCCATGACGAACACGGTCAGGGCCTGGGGGATGGTGATGTTGACCTGCGCCACCCAGAGGACCACGAGAAAGCTCACGCTGACGCTCATGACCCAGAACACTGCGGAGTAGCCGGTGAGGGCGACGTAGAAGCCCGCGCCCTTGGGTTCGTGGAGCTGCTGCATGACCTCGGTGGCCAGGAGTTTGAGCCGCTGACCGGGCACGAATCTCAGGAGCAGTTCGCGGCTTTTGTGGGAGATCTTGAGCAGGATCACCCCGGCCCAGAGCACGCCCACCACCAGGGCCAGGGGGGCCAGGAACTCCAGGCTGCGCATGAACGCGGCGGTGAGGATGCCGAGGAGGAGCAGGCTGTTCAGGTCCGCGAAGCGCTCCCAAAAGATCAGGCCCAGGCCCTGCCCCAGGGATACGCCGGTCTTGCGGCGAAGATAGAAGGCCTTGGCCACCTCGCCCAGCTTGGCGGGAAAAATGTTGTTGATGCCCAGGCAGAACACGCTGGCCTTGAGCGCGGTGAGAAAGCCGGCCTCCCCCTTGGTGAGCCAGTTGAAGCGCATGGCCAGGGGGACGTAGGGGGCGAAGCTCCAGCACAGGGACAGGACCAGG
Organism: Desulfovibrionaceae bacterium; assembly: GCA_963674665.2. Taxonomy (GTDB): domain Bacteria; phylum Desulfobacterota; class Desulfovibrionia; order Desulfovibrionales; family Desulfovibrionaceae. Next base: position 278,985 of record CAXXPL010000011.1, read on the forward strand.
GCCAGGGGGCCGAAGGTCTTCAGGGCGTCGAGAAACTGCCCCCAGTCCAGGCCCCAGAGGACGTAGAGCATGCACAGGCCGACAAGGCCGAAGCGCAGAAACAGGCTCAGGATCTTTTTCATCAGGAGTATCCGGAATGGTGCGGGGGCATGGCCTCAGATGGCGGCGCCGAGCAGCATGTTGTCACGGTGAATGGCCTCGTTATAGCAGTATCCTAGGATTGTCTCGACCTCGTTGCTCTTTTTCCCCGCGATGCGCTGCAGTTCCGAGGCCCTGTAGTTGCACAGCCCCACGCCCAGGGTGGCGCCTTGCCGATCCTGGATGCGGACCAGGGCGCCACGGTCGAAATCGCCCTCCACTTGCAGCAGGCCCGCGGGAAGCAGGCTCTTGCCCTTCTGCACCAGTGCCTTGACCGCTCCATCGTCCACGGTGAGCACCCCATCCGGCTCGCTGTTGTATGCCAGACGGAATTTGCGGCGGGAGACGCTCATGCCCGTGGCGCTGATCCAGGTTCCCAGGGGGTGGTTGTCAAAGGCGCGGATGAGGGCGTCGGGCTCCTTGCCGCAGAGTATCAGGGTGGGCACCCCTCTCTGGGCGGCACGGCGGGCGGCCAGCAGCTTGGAGTGCATGCCGCCGGAGCCCACGCCGGTCTTGGCGCCGCACATGGCCTCGATGTCCAGGCTGCCGATGTCCGGGATGCATTCCATGAAGCACTGGGGAGCGTCCTGGGTGTCGGGATTGGCGGCATACACGCCGGGTGCGGAGGTCAGATTCACGAACAGGTCGGCCTCCATGAGGTTCAGCAGCAGGCTGGCCAGGCTGTCGTTGTCCCCGAACTCCAACTCGTCCACCACCACGGTGTCGTTCTCGTTGATGATGGGCAGCACGCGCCAGGAGAAAATCTTGTCAAAGGTGTTGCAGGCGTTGAGGAACCGTCTGGGGTTCCTGAAGTCGTCCTTGGTGAGCAGGATCTGGGCCGTGAGCACGCCCAGCACGTCGAAGGCCTGGTCATAGGCGTGCATCAGACGGCTCTGACCGATGGCCGATGCGGCCTGGCGGTCGGGGACCCCGCGCATGTCCTCGCCCCCGCCGGAAAGATAGGGCGAGGCGTTCTGCAGGCGCAGGGCGGCGCGCCCGGCGGCCACGGCGCCGGAGGAGACCAGGGCGATGTCGATGTCCCGGGAGTGCAGGGCGGCCAGTTGCCGCGAAAGGCTGTTGACCACGTCGAGATTCAGTCCGCGTTCGTCCGTGAGTACCGCGCTTCCGACCTTGACCAACACACGTCTGGCCTTGGCAAGGACGCGCGAGCGCTCCTCGGTAATGGTTCCTGTATTCATCGGAAAATGTATCCTCAGCGCAGCTTCCACATCTCTTTGACTAGAGGGGCCACGCCCTGTCCGTGCAGGGCCGAGATGAAGAATATGCGCCGGTTATCCTGCCCCGCACGGGTGCGCAGCAGGTCCAGGGTTTCTTCGGAGAGTAGATCGATCTTGTTGACCACCTGCAACTGCGGCTTGGCGGCCAGCTCGGAGTTGAAGGCCTCCAGCTCGCTGTTGACCACGTCGAAGCCGCGCCACGGCGAATCCTCGTCCAGGTCCTCGGCGCTGAGGATGTGGACCAGGAACCGGGTACGCTCCACATGGCGCAGAAACTGGTGCCCCAGTCCCTGCCCCTCGTGTGCGCCTTCGATGAGCCCGGGGATGTCCGCAACAACCATGCGCTCCCCAACATCGTTCTCCAGGACCCCCAGGTTGGGGGTCAGGGTGGTGAAGGGGTAGGGCGCGATCTTGGGCCTGGCGGCAGAGATTTTGGATATGAAGGTTGATTTGCCCGCGTTGGGCAGGCCTATGAGGCCGCAGTCGGCCAGGATCTTGAGTTCGAGCCTGAGGACCTTGGACTGGCCGGGTTCACCGGGCTGGGAAAAGCGGGGCGTGCGCATGGTGGAGGACTTGAAGTGCGTGTTGCCCTTGCCGCCGCGCCCCCCTTGGGCAACGACGAGTTCCGCGCCGTCGTGGTCCAGGTCGGCCAGCAGCGTGGGTTCGTCCCCTCCGCTGTCAGCGTCCCCGTCCCCGTCGTCAAAGACTTCGTCCTTGGCCTCGTACACCATGACCACTTCTCCGCCCTTGCCGGACATGATGACCGGGGTGTCGTCCCCGTAGCCGCGGAGGTCTTCGTCAATGAAAGGGGCGTTGTCGGGTTCGGGCGTGTCGTCGCGCACCAGGTACACCTGGGTGCCCACAGGCACCTCGATGACCAGGTCGTTGCCCGCGCGGCCGAACCTCTGGCTGCCCTCGCCGGGGCGTCCGTTCTCGGCCCTGTAGTTTCGCTTGACCCGCAGGTCGTAGAGAGTCAGCAGCCGGGGCTGCACTCGGATAATCACACTGCCGCCGCGCCCCCCGTCGCCGCCGTCAGGGCCGCCCTTGGGGATGAATTTTTCGCGTCTGAAGGACACGCATCCGTGCCCCCCATGTCCCGCGAAGACATTGATTTGTGCCTGGTCTATGAAACGCATTGTGTTGAACGTCCTGATATTTATGATAAATTATTCGCACCGGTGGTATCACGGATGCGGTTGCTGCAACATGGCGCGCGGAGAGGGCGCTTTGAAAGGAAACTTCAAACAAATCATCATACGCGCTTTCCCTTGTAAAGGAAAGTATTCCGTAAGGGGCGCGAACGTCACACAAGGGGCGGTCAAAAGCAAGTGGGAAACCAGGGAAAAGAGGCCTTTCGGGAGAGGAACTCCGGAAGAGGGGCCACGCCCCTCCCCAAAACGTTCATCAAGTGCAAGAAGATCCCACCTTGCTCAGAGGATGCGCGCGCATCGATGATCAGCCGCGCATCTCCTGGATGAGGAGCTTGAGCCGCTCGATCTGATCCTTGAGGGAGGAGATGGCCTCGGTGGCCTGGGCCATGCCCCGGGCTGTCTCGCCGGAGATGCGGTTGATCTCCTCCATGGCGTTGTGCACCAGTTCGCTGCTGGAGCTCTGCTGCTCCGAGGCCGCGGCGATGGCCTGCACCTTGTCCGCCGTGCCCTCCACTATGCTCACGATCCTGCGCAGGGACTCGCCCGCGTTTTCAGCCAGCGAGAAGCTGCGGGCGACGGATTCCACGGCCGTGCCCGTGGCCTTGGCACTTTTCTCGGACCCGGCCTGGATCATGGCCACGGACTGCGACACCTCCTTGGTGGCGGACATGGTCTTTTCCGCAAGCTTGCGGACCTCGTCGGCCACCACGGCGAAACCCCGTCCGGCCTCTCCGGCGCGGGCAGCCTCGATGGCCGCGTTCAGGGCTAGGAGGTTGGTCTGGTCCGCGATGTCCTCGATGACTGTGATGATGCGGCCGATGCCCTGGGCATGCCCCCCGAGTTCGGCCATGATCTTGTTGAGCTCCTCGGCCTGCTGGTTGATGTCGGAGATGGCGTTGACCACCTCGCGCACCACCTTTTCGCCCTCCAGGGCCATCTGCCTGGCCTGCTCCGCGCCTTCTGCGGTGTTGCCCGCGTTATGCGCCACCTCCAGCACCGTGGCGTTCATCTGCTCCATTGACAGGGTGGTCTCGGCCGTGCGCTGGTCCTGCATGCTGGTGTTTCTGGCGGCCTGCTCCACCTGGAGGGTGATGTCGTCGATGCTCTGCAACACCTGGGCCGCGATCTCGTCCGCGCGCCTGGCCACCTCGGCCATCTTCTCATTGTGTTCGCGGATGGCCTGCTCCTGGCCGCGTACCGTTGTCAGGTCGAAATACAGGGTGAAGGCACCGCTGAGTTTTCCGTCAAGGTCGTAGATCGGGTTGGCGTTCACGTTGAGGATCCGCTGCTCTCCGGAGGTGGTGCGCACGTTCATCTCGCCCTCCACCCGGGTGTTGTCGGTAAGGGCCTGCTGCGAACGTCCCACTTTGTTGGGGTCGTTGAAAAAGAACTGTCCGGCCCTTTGCCCGTAGTAGTCCTCCGGGTTCCCCTCCCTGCCCAGGATCTGGAGCAGGATCCGGTTGGAGTGGGTGATGCGGGCGTCGTTGTCCAGAATCATAAAGGGAAAGGCCGAAGAGATGCTCTTCAGTATGCCCTGGGTGAAACCCAGTTCGCTCTTGAGCGCGGCCATCATGCGTTGGATGTTCTGCGCCAGGTTTTCGAGTTCGAACCGGAACACGCCCTTGAGCTGTTGATTGTAATCACCCGATGCCACGGCGTCGGAGTACTTCTCGATGGCCCGCAAGGGGCGCACGACCAGCAGGCGAAGTGTCAGAACCATGAGCCCCACCAACAGGACGATGATGGCCGCCCCGGCCGCGAGCAGGATGTTGCGCTGTCGCTCCGGCGTGCGGGTGAGTTCGGCCTTGTCCACGCTGACCAGCACCTTCCAGCCGCTGTCTTTCATGGGAATCATGGACATAAGCTTGCTCCTGCCCTGGTCCAGGTATTCCACGAAACCGCCGTTGGCCATGGTGTCCGTGTCGATGTCAAAGTCCACGGGCTCGAGCAGCCCCGCACCGTCTGGGTGGGCCACCAGCCTGTTTTCCGCGTCCAGTACGCTGACCGCACCGGTCTCGCCAAGGCGTAGGGAGTTGATGAACTGGTCCGCGAACACATCCCAGCGGGGGCGTATCAGGATGCCCCCGGCCAGATCTCCACCAAGGTCCAGAACAGGCGCGGCCACGGCAAAGGCCAGGGCCTTGCCGTCCTTGCCCACGCGCTCCAGGCTGAGGTTCATGGCCGATTTGTTGTTTTTCAGCACCTGGCGTACCGAAGGATGCTCCCCGAGTTCCTGACCGGCCAGGTCTTCCCCCTCCACGCTGATGCCCGCTAGCACCACGCCCTCGTAGTCGAACAGGGAGATGGACCAGAGGCCGGGATACCCCTTGAGAAAGTCCTCGATGATCTTGCCCGCGTCCTTGAGAAAGTATTCGGACTGCAGCGCGCTCTGGAAGGCGGACTGGGCGCAGAGGGACTGGGCCAGGGCGCTGGAATTGGTGAAGAAGTTGAGTACGCCCTTGGAAGTGGACTCTCCGGCGGTGCGCATGGTGTCCTTTTCCAGGTTCAGGGCCATGGAATAGGTCGAGGAATTGATATACAAAACCAATGCCCCGATGATCAGGGAAACGGAAATAAATATGGCCAGGCCGAGTTGGCCGCCAATGCTTTTGAACTTCATGGCTCCCTCCATAGATATGGGGAGTAGGATTAGTCTGATTTGGTGCGCTGATAACCGGAAAATAGAGAGTTTCGCGGCAGTATGCAATTTGCGTTCATTTGCGCAAATGCGGGAAGGCTTCAAACAAAACGCACTGTTAGCTAGGATGAGAGGTGGCGCCGGTCGGAAATGCAGCCTCGCAAAACATGCTATTTCACCGTACTACGAAATATTCCAGTTTTCTTCCGGTGTGACAAGTAACAATCCAGGGGCGCGGTTGCAATTCTGATAAATTGGTATGAAACAGGGCGATCACGCCCTGGTCCACGAGCCATCGGAGGTGGCGGCATCTTGACAAGCCGCCCCCACATATACATCTTCACGCCCCAGCCGCCCGAAAATCCGGGATCAGGTGGATTTTCACAATTTGGAGGAGGCCATTATCATCGACATACCATTTCATAACATGGAGGAGTTCACCTCCTACCTTTACGGGCTGGGGCAGTTTCGCATGGAGCTCGACCTGGGGCGCATCGAGCACTGCCTGAGCCGGCTCGGCCGAGGGACACCACCGTACCGCATGGCGCGGGTGGTGGGCACCAATGGCAAGGGCTCCACATCCTACATGCTGTCACGCCTCGCAGCGGCCCATGGTTTGCGTGTGGGGTTGTTCACATCACCCCATTTCCTGGACGTGCGGGAGCGACTGCTGGTGATGGAAGGGGGCACCGTGTCCATGCCTGAAGACAAGGCGTGGTTGGACCTGGCCCGTACGATCTTCGGGGCGGGGCCCGCGGGGCTGCCCGGAAGCAACCAGGGGCTGACCTATTTCGAGTTCCTGCTGGCCATGGCCGTGGAGCACTTTGCCCGCGAACGGGTGGATTTCGCCGTGTTCGAGGCCGGGCTCGGCGCCCGTTACGACGCTGTGACCGCTTTGTCCTGCGAACTGCTGCTGCTCACCAACATTGGACATGATCACGAAAAACAGCTTGGCCCGGACATCGCTTCGGTGGCCGAGGAAAAGTCCTGGTCATTGCGACAGGGCGCTCGGCTGGCCCTGAGCGCCCCCCAGGTACCGGAGGCCTGGTCGCACCTGGAGCGCGCCTCCAGGGAGGCCGGAACTCCGCTCAACATCGTGGACGATATCCCCGCTCTTCCGGTGAGTCTGGACTCCCTGGCCATGCCCGGGGGGCATCAACGCACCAACGCCCGGCTGTCCCTGGCCGGGTTGCGCGCCGTGTTGTCCTGGTTCGGAGTGGAGCCCGACATCCGGGCCTGCCAAGAGGTGCTGGAAAAGGCCGTGCTGCCCGGAAGGATGCAGATCGCCGCCGCCGCGCCCGGACGTCACCCCCACCTGGTGCTGGACGGAGCGCACAACCCCGACGGCTTACGCGCCCTGAGCCTGGCCCTGGAGAAGTGCGGACTTCGCCCCAGAGCCTGTATAAGCGCCATGATGCGTGACAAGCCCCTGGACAAGATGGCCAGGCTGATGCCCGGGCTTGTGTCCGGCCCATTGTTCCTGCCGCGTCTGTCAGGCATGGAGCGCGCCGCCCCCCCGGAGGTGCTGGCCGATCTGTTCATGAGGAATGGCATGGAGGCGCGGCGGATCACCGTGTGCGCGGATCTCACCGAGGCCCTTGGTCTGGCCCTGGAAGCGGGGTGCACGGCCGGAGAACCGGCGCTGCTCTGCGGCTCCTTGTTTTTGCTTGCCGAGTTTTTTAAGCTGCGCCCCGAACTTGTGCGTTTTGGCTGATACCCGGAGTTTCCCCACCCGATCGATCCAAACCGTTGTCCTGAACCTCAGGAGTTGTAGTGGCCAATCTCTACACGCTGTTGCCCTCGGTGGATGTCGCCTTGCGCGAACTGGAAGCTGACGAGGATTTCGCCGCACTCCCGCGCCCAATGCTGCGGGACCTGGTGAATGAATTCCTGGACCTCTGCCGCGAGGAGATTCGCTCAGAGGTGATCCGGGAGCCCTCCCAACTGGACCGGAACCTGCTGTTCAAGCGCCTGGCCGCGCATGCGCGCACCCGCTCCCGCCCTCATTTCCGCAGGGTCGTCAACGCCACCGGCGTGGTGGTGCACACCAACCTGGGGCGCTCCCTGCTTTGCGGCGACGCCATCGAGGCGGTGCTGGAGGCCGACCGCTGGTACTCCAACCTGGAGATGGATCTGGGCACGGGCAAGCGTGGCAGCCGCTACAGCCACGTGGAGGAGATCCTCTGCAAGATAAGCGGGGCCGAGGCCGGGCTGGTGGTGAACAACAACGCCGCGGCCGTGATGCTGACTTTGGAGACCCTGGCCAAGGGGCGGGAGGTCATCGTCTCCCGAGGCCAACTGGTGGAGATCGGCGGCAGTTTCCGCATCCCCGAGGTCATGGCCAAGAGCGGCGCGTTCCTGCGGGAAGTGGGCGCCACCAACCGCACGCATTTGCGGGACTATGAGAACGCCATCACCGAGGAGACTGCGGCGCTGCTCAAGGTGCACTGCTCCAACTTCCGGATCATCGGCTTCACCAAGGAGGTTTCCCTGGAGGAGCTGGTCGCCCTGGGTAGGGAGCGCGGACTGCCCGTGATCGAGGACCTGGGCAGCGGAAATTTCTTCGATTTCCGGGAGATCGGTTTGGGATACGAGCCAACGGTGCAGGAGGTGGTGGCCGGAGGCGCGGACGTGGTGACCTTTAGTGGCGACAAGGTCCTTGGCGGCCCCCAGGCAGGTATCATCGTGGGGCGCGCCGAATACATCGAGCGCATCAAGAAGAATCCCATGAACCGTGCACTGCGTATCGACAAGATGACCCTGGCGGCCCTGGAGGCCACCATGCGGCTGTATCAGGATCCGGAGATGGCGCGCAAAAGCATTCCCACCCTGCGCATGATCACCGAGCCCCAGGATGAATTGAAGCGCCGGGCCATCCGCCTCGCCAGGAGATTGAACAGGACCCACGCCCCCAACCTGAAGGCCGTCACGCTCCCCGGCGCCTCCCGCGTTGGCGGTGGCGCGTTCCCCGAGCGGGACCTGCCCACCTTCCTGGTGGCCCTGGAGGGAGTGGGTGCCGACGCCCTGCGCGAGGCCCTGCTGCATACCGACCCTCCGCTCATCGGCAGGATCGAGAGCGACCGGTTCTGCCTGGACCTGCGAACCCTGGACGACGCCGAATTTCCCATCGTCGCCGACATCATGGGGCAGGCCCTGGCCATGCTGGCCCGAGGCTGACCAGGGTGTGCCGGTTGGAAGAGTTTTCCGGGGAGGGACTTTTTGAAATAAGTCCCTCCCCGGACCCCACCCCAAGAACTTCGATAATAATAGTATTGGAAGGGGGTCTCCCTCTGACGAACCCTCTCCCGATGTGATGGACCAAGATAATCGAATGCGGCCGAATCTTTTCCAGGCCGCCTCAAATGATTTGATATAACGGAGAAAGACATGTCTTTGGAGTTCAAGACCACGAATTGCTGGGAGGCCTACGCCGCCGACGAGGATCGGCGGGAGATACAGAACCTTGCCGCGCGGTACATGGAGTTCCTTTCCAAGAACAAGACCGAGCGCCAAGTGGTTGCCTGGTGCGAGGAGAAGGCCCGGGAGGCCGGGTTCGAGGAGGCTTCCCAGTCCGACGAATCCGACCTGATCCTGCGGGCCTTCAGGGGCAAGACCCTGTTTTTGGCGCGGCGGGGCAAACAGCCCCTGGTCAAGGGGTTCCGGCTCGTCGGCGCTCATGCGGACAGCCCCAGGCTGGACCTGAAGCAGCACCCCTTTTACGAGGACTGCGGCGTAAGCCAGGCCAAGACGCACTACTACGGCGGTATCCGCAAGCATCAGTGGCTATCGCGCCCCCTGGCCTTGCACGGCGTGGTGGTCAAGACCGACGGTGAGGTGGTGAACGTGTGCATCGGCGAGGACCCGGAGGATCCGGTCTTTACCGTGCCTGACCTGCTGCCGCACCTGGCCTATGGCCAGAACGACAAGAAGCTCGCCAAGGCCTTTGAGGCGGAGAAGCTGAACCTGATTTTCGGCCACTCCCCCTGGAGCGAGAACGGCAACAACGAGGATTCCGGTGAGGAGGGCAAGGATGAGGCCTCCAAATCCCCGATCAAGCGCCATGTGCTCGAGCTGCTGCACGAGAAATACGGCATAGTGGAGGAGGATTTCTTCAGCGCCGAACTGCAGGCCGTGCCCGCGGGTCCGGCGCGGTACGTGGGTCTGGACAAGGCCCTTGTCGGCGGCTACGCCCAGGACGACCGCGTCTGCGTGTTCCTGGCGCTGGAGGCCATGTTGAGCGATGTGCAAACTTCCGTAGACGCTCCTGAGCATACCCAGATCCTGATGATCTGGGACAAGGAGGAAATCGGCTCCGAAGGCTCCACCGGTGCGAAATCACGGTTTTTCGAATACTGCCTGCTGGAGCTGCTGGCCATATGGGGGCAGGAGCACCGTTCCCTGGAAGGCCCCGAAACCCACGGCCTGAATCTGGCCCAGGCCATGGAGAACGCCAAGGCCATCTCCGCGGACGTGCACGGCGCCCTGGACCCGGACTACCAGGACCTGCACGAGAAGTTGAACGCCGCGCTCATCGGCCACGGGCCTGTGTTCTGCAAGTTCACCGGGCACAGGGGCAAGTACGACGCCAACGACGCCCACGCGGAATACGTGGGCTGGCTGCGCGGCCTGATGGCGCGCGAGGAGATCCCCTGGCAGATGGCCGAGCTGGGCAAGGTGGATCTTGGCGGCGGCGGCACCGTGGCCAAGTACCTGGCCAAATACGGCATGGACATCATCGACTTCGGCCCCGCTGTCCTGGCCATGCACAGCCCCTTCGAGCTGGTCAGCACCGCCGACATCTACGCCACTCGAAAGGCTTTCGAGGCCTTTTTGATGAGTTAGGGAAGCACTGCATAATTGCCCGCTGGCATTGTTGCTGCGGAAAAGGCAAATTCTCGTGTATTTCTAACTACACGTCGGCCTTGCCTTTTCCTTGCGCCTTGCCAGCGAACAATTCTGCAGCATTTCCGAAAATGTGATTAATCGGCGCTTCCTGAAAATCTAGGGGAGAGACTTATAAAGTTCCTCCCCTGGAAATCCTTTGCACAACAGTTCAAGATATCCAGACTCAATTCCGGCTGAACTCGGGAACCGTGGTGGGGACCTGGATATCGCCCTTGATGATCCGCTCTTTGATGTCCTCGACAATGTCCATGGTTTTTTGCGGGATGAGCGGTTTGGTGTAGGTCATGGGGGAGAGGGACACACCGCCCTCCTTGAGCCCCATGCTGTAGTTCCTGTTCTCGATGCTCCCCTGGAGGATGGCTTCCACCATGCGGATCAGCGCCACGTCCAGGCGTTTCATCATGCTGGTGAGCACATAGCCCTTGGCCATGTGATCCTGGTCCGAGTCCACGCCGATGGCAAAGCCTTCGCGCTCCATGGCGGCCACGAACACTCCCTTTCCCGAACCGCCGGCCACGGCGTAGATCACATCCGCGTTCTTGCTGAACAGGATCCGGGCTATCTTCCTGCTCTGCATGGGGGCGTCGTAGGGGTTGGTGCCTGCGAGTTGCGAGAAAAGACTGTCCACATAGGACGACTCGACACGGATGTTGGGCTTTATATGCCGGGCGCCTTCCGCGTAGCCGACCTTGAAATCATTGATAACGGGCATGTCCGAGGCGCCGATGAAGGCGATTGTGGCGGTTCGGCTGAAGAGCGCCGCCAGGGCTCCGGCCAGGAATGACCCCTCGTTCTGACGGAAGGTCACAGAGGCCACGTTCTTCCGGTAGGTGATGGCCCGGTCGTCCATGAGCACGAAGAGCACGTCCGGATATTTACGGGAGAGCTCCTCCACCGGCTGAATCATGAGATACCCCCCGCCGGCGAAGATCACGGAGCACCCCTTTTCCACCAGTTCCGTCATGAGGGGTGCCTCGTCCTGAATGCGGACAGGTTCGATGACCTGAAATCGCACACCGAACTTTTTCCGCGCCAGGACCATGCCATTGAGAAGCATTTCGTTGAAAGCGTTGTCCTCCCTGCCACCGAGCCCCAGGGCAAGACCGAACAAAGGCTTTTCCGCAGCCAGGGTAGATCCGGGGGGGCAGAGCAGGACGAGGAGCAGCAGTGCGTGGAAACAGATTTTCAAAAGCATGTATTAATATTAGACTACCGCAATTAAAAGAGCAATGTGCCGGGAAAAGACGGAAATACGGACGCGCCCCTTGACCATGGGGCCGGGCTTGGGCAAAGCCTTGTTGCGAAGGGACCGCCATCACGTTCAGGAGGGAATCATGCCCATAATCATGGGGACCGCGGGGCACATCGACCATGGAAAGACCACGCTCATCAGGGCTCTCACCGGCATCGACTGCGACCGCCTGGAAGAGGAGAAGCGGCGCGGCATAACCATTGAGCTGGGCTTCGCCTTTCTTGACCTGGGAGAGGGACCGGAGCAGCGTCTGAGCATCGTGGACGTCCCCGGGCACGAGCGTTTCGTGAAGAACATGGTGGCCGGGGCAGCGGGCATAGATTTCGTGCTCCTGGTCATCGCGGCCGACGAGGGCGTGATGCCCCAGACCAGGGAACATCTGGAGATATGCTCTTTGCTGGGAATCCGTACCGGGCTGGTGGCCCTCACCAAGACCGACATGGTGGACGAGGAGTGGCTGGAGATGGTCACGGACGACGTGGCCGGGTTTCTTCAGGGCACGTTCCTGGAAGGGGCGCCCATCATCCCCGTGTCCTCCACCACCCGCCAGGGCCTGGACCGGCTCACCAGGGAGATCACGGACCTGGCCGGGGTGTTGAAGCCCCAGCGCCGCACCGATCTTTTCCGCCTGCCCGTGGACCGCGCCTTCACCATGAAGGGCTACGGCTCGGTGATCACCGGCACCATGATCTCGGGCTCCATCGGCCTGGGCGAGGATATATGCATCTATCCCAAGGGATTGGAAACTAAGGTCAGGGGCCTGCAGTCCCACGGCCAGTCCGTGGAACTGGCTCCGGCGGGCAGGCGCACAGCGGTGAATCTGCAGGGCGTGGATCTCGACGACCTGGAGCGGGGCAACGTGCTGGCGCGCCCCGGCACCATGTTCCCGCACGATGTCTGGGACCTGGAGGTCACCTGCCTCTCCTCCTCACCGCGCGCCCTCAAGCATCGCACGGAGATACATTTTCACCACGGCTCTCGGGAGACTCTGGCCAGACTCTATTTTATGGACCGCGACAAGCTGGCGCCAGGTGAAAAGGCCGTGTGCCAGGCCCGGTTCACCGAACCCATGGTGGGCGCCTATGGCGACCGCGTTGTGGTGCGGGCCTTTTCCCCGTTGCGGACCGTGGCCGGGGGCGTGCTGCTCAACCCCCTGGGGCGCAAGGTCAAGCGCTTCTCGGAAACAGTGGGGGATATCGCCTCCCTGGCCGCCACCGAAGGAGACAACCTGCCCCTGGCGCAGTTGCTCCTGGCCGGCAAGGAGGGCTGCTCCTTTGCCCAACTGCGCATTCTCACGAATCTCGAGTCCAAGGCCCTGGAAAAGGCTTTGCAGAACCTCTCCGCAAAGCAGCTGGCCTTCTGCTTCGACCGCGAGGAGCGCGTCTACGTATCGGGGCGCACCGCCACGGAACTCACGGAGTCGGCCATGGCCCACGTCCTGAAGTTTCACGACAAGGAGCCCATGAAACTCGGCATGTCGCGTTCGGCCTTGTCCTCCTCATGGGGGCGTTCGCTCAAGCCGAAGCTCTTCCACTTCGTGGTGGAGCGCCTGCTCAAGCAGGGCGACCTGATGAGCGACCAGGAGGTGCTGCGCCACAAGGATCACGAGGTCTCCCTGGGGGAGGATCAGGAAACTCTGCGTGAGAAGTTCGTTCAGGCTTACGTGCAGGGGGGGGTGACGCCGCCGAATCTCAAGGACGTGATCGAGGAACTGGGACTGAGCGCCAAACAGGCCCTGCCCATGCTCAAGCTGTTGCAGGAGCAGAATGTTCTGGTAAAGATCAAGGAGGAGATGTTCTACACCGCCGAGGCGCTGGCCGAAGTGCGCGACAAGGTGGTGGAGTTCCTGAGGGAGAACGGCGAAATGGGGCCGCAGGACTTTCGCGGCATCATGAACCTTTCGCGCAAGTACGCCATCCCACTGCTCGAATACCTGGACAAGGAAAAGACCACAGTGCGCGTGGGAGACAAGCGCAGGCTGCGCAAGCAGTAAGCAACCTAGCAGGTTGCCGTCTTGCGATGCCTGGTTAACAACAACCATACAGCGACATGAAACTTGAAAGCCAACATATAGAAATACTGAAAGATATTGAGAGCTTCTCGGACGTGGCCCGATATCGCGGCATGCTGCCGGCCAGCTTGGCCATGTGCTACAGCGAGAGCGCCATCGAGGAGCTTGTGCAGGCGCAGTTCATAGAGCGGATGTTCATTTCCTATTCATGCGGCAAGGAGTCCCGCTTCTTCAAGCTCACGGACCAGGGGCGTGCGGAACTGCACTGGCTGAACCAGGGGGGGCCCCACGACGCGGATGCGCGGAAAAAGGGCTCGCAACGCAACCCGGATTGCGACGAGCTGACCGAGGAGCAACTGCAGATCATGAGCGACATCCTGCACTTCTCCAAGATTCATCGCTACGGCGGGTTGATGCCGCAGTCCGAGACCGAGATATACCCCCCGCAGGAACTGAACAGGCTCTTTGCCAGGGGATTTGTCATCCGGGTCAAGGCGGAGCTGGGATCAGGCAAGAAGCGCAAGGGCCTGATCCTATCGGACCTGGGCCTGCGTTGCCTTGGTCAGGACTGAACTTAAGGTGATGTCCGCCAAATTCATCCGCGATGAATTTGGCGGAAGAGCGCTTCGCCGAAAACGCGGTTTCTGCCCGCTTATGCAGCTGAAAGCGGCTGGGCGGCCTCTTGACCGCCCTTGGTGTCATGTGACTTGCAGTGGTTTGAACAGATATGAATTAAACGAACGCGACACTGGCAGGTTGTTCAAAAACGGCGACCCGCTTTGTTGCCTTTTCTTGCGCCTTGCCAGCTAGCGATTCTACATCGTTTCTTCAGGTGTAGCTCCTGGGGTTGAGGCCCAGCAGGCAGAACACCTCGTAGGTGATGGTGCCCCACCATTTGGCGATCTCCTCGCAACTGACGGCGTTTTCCCCCTCCCCGCCGAGGATCCAGGCCCGGTCGCCGGGCTTAACCTGGGGAATGCCGGTCACGTCCACCACGGTCATCTGCATGCAGACCCTGCCAATGAGAGGGGCGCGTTTGCCGTGCAGCATCACACATGCCGGACCTCCCTCCTTTGAGGACAGGCCGCGGCTGAAGCAGTCCGCATAGCCGGCCGCCACAACGGCCACCCGCATGGGCCTGGTCGCGGTGAACGTCCTGCCGTAGCTTACTGTATCCCCGACCTCGAGGTTTCGGACCTGCATCACCGGAGTGCTCACCCGCATGGCGGGGCGCAGTCCCAGCCCCTTTTCCTCCCAGGGAGTGCCGTGGAACGGGTTGGCGCCGTACAGGGCTATGCCCGGGCGCTGGGCGTCCATGCGGAGTCCGGGAAACGCCAACAGTGCTGCGGAGTTGGCCAGGCAGGCATCAAAGGGGGCAAAGGGCGCCAAATCATGGCAGATGGCTTGGAAACGCTCCCCTTGCAAGCGGGTGAAGTTCGCATTTTCGGGCTCGTCCGCTGTGGCCAGGTGGGAGGCCGCCATTCGCGGCTCAAGCATCGTGTGCTCCTGGAGAAAGGTCACCAGGGCATGTGTGTCCTCGTGGCGGAAGCCCAGGCGGCTCATGCCGGTGTCGAACTTCAGGGCAATGGGTAGGGGGGACTCGTGCTTCAAGGCTGCGAGGCGGCGTAACTGATCAAACTGCCCCACAAAGGGGAGGATGTCGAATTCGAGGAGCGCGTTGTCGTCCTGCTTGTCCTGGGGGCCGAGCAGGGCGATGATTTCGCCCTTGAATCCGAGTTCCCGCAAGGTGACGGCCTCGGACACAGTACCCACGGCCATGGAGCGCGCGCCGGCGTCAGCAAGTGCGGGGGCCACGTGGCGAAGCCCATGCCCGTAGGCGTCAGATTTGACCACAGCTATGGCATTTCCGCCTATTCTGTTCAACTTATTGAAATTATGAACTAAAGATTCCAAATCAACATCCACTTGCAGCAAATTGTAATGGATACTCATGGTTTCCTCAGAAAATGAGCTGAAGGCAGTTATTTCAGTGGGTTGAAAAAAGACGCAAGTCTTGTTATGGTCCCACAATCTATGTTAGGTAAATTAAACTCTGGGTAAATGTCCTGGATCTGATGAGTCTTTAAGGGCGCTTACACCTGGAGACAGTGGAAATCAAGGATAGCCAATGACCATACTTGTCCCTCGTCTTCGCCATGGTATGGCGGCAGCGACTCTTGTCTTGTTGCTGCTGGTATTCCCGCATCTCGCGTGCGCCATGGAGAATACCGAGCTGCTCTCCTCCCTGGAGCCAGATACGGTATGGAATATCGAGGCGGACAAGGCCGTGAGCCTGGAGGACGGGGACATCCTGGAGGCCACCGGCGACGTGGTGCTTCGGCAGGAAGGCAACTATCTCAAGGCGGATTTTGCCCGCTACTTCCGCAAGACGCACTGGGTCCACCTGGAGGGGCATGTCAGGGCCGGCCTGGGCGGGGACGAACTCGAGGCCGAAGAGGCCGAGTTCGACCTGAACAAGAAGGTCGGCTGGCTCAAGAGCGGACGCATTTTCCTGGCCAAGCCCCACATCTACTTCACCGGCACCTATGTCCAGAAGCAGGCCGGTAACGTCTACGCCTTCAAGGAAGCCAAGGTCACGGCCTGCGACGGCAAGGTGCCTGCATGGTCCTTCGAGGCCGACGAGGGCACGGTTACCATCGACGGCAAGGCCAAACTCAAGAACGCCCGCTTCAACATCAAGGACACCCCTGTCCTTTACACCCCAGTCTTCTCCATGAGCACCAAGGCCCGCACCAGCGGCATGCTCATGCCCGGTGTGGGCTACAGCAATCGCCTGGGCGCCAAGATCAACGTGCCCATCTATATCGTACTGGACGAGGAGAACGACATTACCCTGTACGAGAACCTGTACACCGCGCGCGGTTTCATGCAGGGCATCGAGTACAGGCACAACTGGGATTTCATCAAGGGCAAGGGCTATTGGCGCTTCGACTACATGTACGACAACGAGATCGTGCTCCGCGAGTCCCAGGAACCCTCGCCGTTGGACGATGACGGCCTGATCCGCACCAACCGCGACCGTTTCTGGCTACGCTCCATGTTCAACGCCAAGATCCCCGGCGTGGACGTGGACATCAAGCTCGACCTCGACTTTGTCTCGGACCAGAACTACTTGCGCGAGTTCAAGAGCGGCATGTCCGGGTTCGAGTACAGCCGCAACGTGCTGGAGGACGAGTTCCACCGCACCCTGAACGAGATCGACGAGGACCGCGTGAGCACGTTGCTGGCCTCCAAGAGCTTCGACCGGGGCCTCATCTCCGGCATGATCCAATACACCCAGCCCGTGGGATACGGGCACGGCAACGCCTCCCTGGAGAACGCGCCCCAACTGCAGAAACTGCCTGAGTTCTCGGCCTACCTCTACAAGGACAGGATCCCGGGCCTGGAGAACGTGCCCCTGGAACTGGACGCCGAGGCCATTGCCACGAATTTCCGTCGCAACGTAGGCTCCACGGGCGTGCGCACCATGATTAACCCCACGGCGAGCATTCCCATTATCACGGACTACGGTTCCATCATCGCCAGCATCGGCTACCGCCAGACCATCTACTCCATCGACCACCACGAGGTGACCGAGCAGAGCCTGTATTATGGCGAGGGCACCCATGACACTCCCACCCGGGAGTACGCGGAGATCAGGATCAAGGGCGAGACCGAGATGTTCCGGGTCTTCGATTTCGGCGCCTCCCCCTTGCAGGCGTCCCTGGAGAACGTGGGCAAGGGGCAGTGGACCAAGCTCAAGCACAGCATCCAACCGCGCGTGGAATACAGCAGCATCCCGGACGTGGACCAGCGCGGCAACCCCTATTTCGATTTCCAGGACCGCCTGGAGGAGCTCAACCAGGTGACCTTCTCGGTGACCAATGTGCTCACCCGCAAGCGCGAGCATGTGGTCATGAGCGCGGATGACGACCCGCAGCCCGAGATCGGGGTGGATTATCTCGATTTCCTCACGGTGCGGTTCGAGCAGGGCTACGATTTTGCCGAGGCCGAACGCTCCGATCTGGTGGACCTCTACTCCCGCAGGCCCGTGACCGATTTTCTCGCGGACACCACCCTGCGTCTGACTCCCTGGGCCAGCCTGAACCAAAAGACCTGGATCTCCCCCTATCTCTGGGAGGTCACGGAGCATTCCCACACCTTGATCCTGGGCATCCCCAACTGGGTGAAGACTTCTGTGGGGCTGGACTTCCAGAACTCCATCAAGGAGTACAAGCGCCGCGATGACGACGGCAATCTCTTCGAGGACATGAACGTCCTGGACCTGGCCCTGGAGCTCGACCTCTTCGGCGGCCTCAGCGTGGGCGCGGGATACCGCACCGATATTCAGCGCGAGAAGGATCTGGAGGGCACTCTCTCCCTCAGCTATACCCATCAGTGCTTCGACATCACTTTTTCCGGGACTGCCACGCCGCTGGAGAACAGGGTGGAGGCCTGGGTGAACCTCATGGGTGTGAATTTCTTCTAGTTGAGATTGCGTAGTTTCGCCGAAAACGCGGTTTTCGGCTCGCTTTCGCCGCCGATGGCGGCGGGGCGATACAAATCATGAAAAAGCCCCTCTTCTGTGGAAGAGAGGCTTTTTTTAACTCTGGGTAGCTTCAGGTACAATCAATCCTAGGGTCCTGGAAAGAAGGACCGGGGGAGTGAATCAGTCCTACTCGTGATGCAGGGGGAATGTCAGGTTGGCGCCGAACCAGCCGATGAGCCCCACCAGGGGGAAGAGCAGCAGCACGAGCAGGATGTAGAGCCAGTTGTCGCCCGTGGCCCTGTCCAGGATGTCAGGGGTTTCCAACCGCCAGACAAAGAGCCAGATGGAGAGGCCCAGCAGTACCGGGGGCAGGGAAATCTTCATCACGGTCTCCCTGGTCACCGCGGAGCCATAGTTCAACCACCAGGTATAGTAGCCGGTGAGTATGGCCACGGGGGTGAAGAACACATTGCCCCCGAGTGCGCAGAGCGCGGCCTGGTCAAAACCTTTCCAGCCGATGATCAGGTACAGCAGGGTGAAACAGGCGGCGGTGATGGAGAAAACTATGGGGAAGTGCACGGTCATGGGGTGCGGATGGCGCTTGAGAAAGGGGAAGCGCTTGACGATTGCCGGAACCTTGGGTCCGGAATCGCTGGAAGCGGGGGCCTTTGCGTCGCCTTCCAGCACCCCCACTCTGGGATAGCGTTCGAGCACTTCCACCGGATGGGGGGCGTTCTTGATGTCTTCGGAAAGATCGGAGCCGGACTGATGCCTGTTCATGTGTTTTCCGTTTTTCCATAGCTTGCTGCCCGAGACGTCGTATACCACGCCGTTACAGGCGAAATACGTGGGGTTGCCGTCCTGGCCGTTGTATTTTTGAAGATCTTCCAGGGTGAAAGTCTTTTCCTGCGTACTCATGGGGGGCTCCTGTGAAGTTTGTACCATGGTGATGATCTCTGGCGAATGGCTCAAATATATTTCAGGTTTTGGGAGGCTGGTCAACCGGTTCCAGCAAAGGGGGGAAAGCAGTGACAATTTGTAATTTTCTAGCCCGGGGCTGGACGAATGAGATAAAAGATGTATTATAAATGCGAACCCAAGGAGATTTGGAGCGTCCACCAACCGCCCTGGTGACGTCTCGCCTCACAGGAGGGCGGATAGAGACAAGGAGATAAAATGAAATCCCTCAAGGGAACGCAAACTGAAAAGAATCTACTGACCGCCTTTGCCGGCGAGTCTCAGGCCCGCAACCGCTACACCTACTACTCCGCCGCCGCGAAAAAAGAGGGATTCGTTCAAATTTCCCATATTTTCGAGGAAACCGCCAACCACGAAAAGGAACATGCCAAGCGTCTCTATAAGTTCCTCGAAGGGGGTGAGGTGGAGATCGTAGGCGCTTTTCCCGCCGGAACCATCGACGTGACCCTGGAGAACCTCAAGCACGCAGCCGAAGGTGAGAACTACGAATACACCGTGATGTACCCCTCCTTCAGCAAGGTGGCCATGGAAGAGGGTTTCAAGGACATCGCCTTCACCTTCAAGTCCATCGCAGTTGCCGAACAATACCATGAGAGCCGTTACCTGGGCCTTGCCAAGACCATCGAGGAAGGAAAGGTATTCAAACGCGAGGACAAGGTCGTGTGGCGCTGCCGCAACTGCGGTTACCTGCACGAAGGCACGGATGCCCCCGGCCTCTGCCCCGCCTGCGCGCATCCCCAGGCCCATTTTGAAGTTCATTTGGAACAGTGGTAACCGGTAATTCCGGATAGCTGAACTCATCCAACCGATAAGACAAGGAGATTCGACAAATGGCTGAAAGGCTCGAAATCTACAAGTGTGAAATGTGTGGGAATATCGTGGAAGTTCTGCAGGGTGGCGCTGGCGAGCTGGTATGCTGTGGCGCTCCCATGAAGCTGTTCAAGGAGGGCACTGTTGACGCCGCCAAGGAAAAACACGTGCCTGTCATCGAAAAGACCGCCGACGGTTACACCGTCAAGGTCGGCTCCGTGGCGCACCCCATGGAGGAGAAACACTGGATCCAGTGGGTGGAACTCATCGCCGACGGCAAGGTCTATCGCAAGTTCCTGAACCCGGGCGACGCCCCGGAGGCCACCTTCTGTATCAAGGCCGACAAGGTCGTTGCCAGGGAATACTGTAATCTCCACGGTCTGTGGAAGGTCGAGAACTGATTCCTGACTGACCAACGCGTTGAGGTTGATTCTTTGCGCGCCTCGGACTATTGCTGGGGCGCGCAAAGACGTTTCCAGAGCACTATAGTATGATAAGGATGTGAAAAATGGATAAATACGTTTGCGACGTTTGTGGTTACGAGTACGATCCCGCCCAGGGCGACCCCGATGCTGACATCGCCCCCGGCACCGCCTTTGCTGATCTGCCCGACGATTGGGTCTGCCCGGTATGCGGCGCTCCCAAGTCGGAATTCTCCAAGGTGGAATAGACCTTAACATTTAAAGAGGAGCGATATGAAGCCGTTTGAGATAAAGCCCGACGTGTACTGGGTCGGCGCGGTGGACTGGAGCAGCCGGGATTTTCACGGCTATTCCATGTCTCCCATGGGCACCACGTATAACGCCTACGTGGTCAAGGACGAGAAGACGACCCTGTTCGATACGGTGAAATCCGAGTTCCAGGGCGAGATGCTCTGCCGCATCGCCAACATGATGGACCCCGAGCAGATCGACTATATTGTGGTCAACCATGTGGAACCCGACCATGCCGGGTGCCTGCCCAAGCTGGTGGAACGCTGCAAGCCGGAGAAGATCTTCTGCTCCCCCATGGGCGAGAAGGCCATGAAGGCCCACTTCCACTACACTGACTGGCCGGTGCAGGTGGTCAAGACCGGCGACAGCATAAGCTTGGGCAAACGCACTGTGCACTTCACCGAGACACGGATGCTGCACTGGCCGGACAGCATGTTTTCCTACATTCCACAGGACAAGCTGCTGATCAGCAACGACGCCTTTGGCCAGAACATCGCCAGCAGCGAGCGTTTTGCCGACGAGGTGGACCACCCCGTGTTGGCCCACGCCTTGAAGGAATACTACGCCAACATCGTGCTGCCGTTCTCTCCCATCGTGCTTAAGGTGCTGGAGCAGGTTGCCGGGATGAATCTGGACATCGACATGATCGCTCCGGACCATGGTTTGATCTTCCGTGGCGACGACTGCGGCTATGCCCTGGAGAGCTACAAGAAGTTCGCCGAGCAGAAGCCGGAGAAAAAGGCGGTCATCTTCTATGACACCATGTGGCACAGCACCGAGATAATGGCCCGGGCCATTGCCGAGGGGCTGGAGGAAGAGGGCGTGACCACCCGGCTGATGTGGCTCAAGGCCAACCATCACAGCCGCGTCATGACCGAGATCCAGGACGCCGCCGCGGTGATAGCCGGTTCTCCCACGCACAACAACGGCATCATGCCCAACGTGGCCAAGATGCTCACCTACATGAAGGGGCTCAAGCCTCAGAACAAACTTGGCGCTGCTTTCGGCTCGTTTGGCTGGAGCGGCGAGTCCGTGAAGATCATCAGCGAGTGGCTGGAATCCATGTCCTGCGAGATGGTGGATGCTCCCGTAAAGGTGAAGCACGTGCCCACTCATGACGACCTGGGCGCCTGCCACGAGCTCGGCAAGAAGGTCGGCCAGGCCATCAAGGCCAAGCTCGAAGGATAGCGCTTTGACATGTATCCGGGGGGGCCTTTAAAAAAGGGCTTTCCCCCGGTATCATAACGAATAAGCTCACTGGGAAACCAGCAAAATCCGGCGTGTCATCAGACAGTGCCGGTTTTTTGCATTGCAAACGCTCTGGCACATCCTGGGGAAAGGGGATAGGTTGCACGTACTGACAGACAAATCTGGATACAATTGTCTTTAAACATTGGAAGTTTTGGAGTTGGGCCGGGGGAGATGCTTTTTCCAAAAGTTTCTCCCCCGGATAACTTTTTCAACCAAATATGAATACCATGATCCAAAACAACACACATGCCAGGACATACATATTGCTGGTGGCCAGCATGGCCCTGTGGGGAGGCACCTGGGTGGCCGGAAGGGTCCTGGCCCAGTCGCTGCAACCCGCAAGTGCGGCATTCCTGCGCTTCCTGTTCGCGTCCGCGTTCCTGCTGCTGATGTCTTGGAAGGTGGAGGGGCGGTTTCCGAAGCTCCGGTTGCGGCACATGCCCGTGATGATCTTTTTGGGCGCCACGGGCGTGTTTCTCTACAGTCACTTCTTTTTCACGGGCCTGAAGTCGGTCACCGCGGGGCGGGCGGCGCTCATCGTGGCCTGCATTCCGGTATGCATAGCCGCGACCTCGGCCCTGCTGTTCAGGGAGCGTTTCGGCCCCCTGCGTATTGCCGGGACGTTTCTCTCCCTGGCAGGGGTGTCCATGATCATTTCGGACGGCGCGCCCTGGACCCTGCTGAGCGGAGGGGCGAGCACCGGCGACCTGCTCATTCTCGGCTGCGTGGCGAGTTGGACAGCCTATTCGCTGGGCGGCAAGGCTGCCATGAAGACCCTTTCGCCCCTGTCCTGCGTGACCTGGTCCTGCGTGTTCGGCTGTCTGATGCTCCTTGCCCAGGCCATTCCCCAGGGGCTTTACGAGGACGTACTCAACGCGAGGGTTCTGGATTGGCTCTGCATCCTGTATCTGGGGGTGTTGGCCACGGGGCTGGCCTATTTCTGGTACTATGATGCCATCAAGGACATCGGCGCGTCCCGGGCAGGGGTGTTCATCAATCTGGTGCCGGTGTTCGCCGTTGTCTTGGGTTTCCTGCTGCTGGGCGAGGTGCTGCACCTCTCCCTGCTGACAGGGGGCGTTATGGTGGTTTCCGGAGTATGGCTTACGAACAGACCCTGAGCACGGCAAAGCGATCCTTCACGAAATTCGTGTTCACGAATTTCGTGAACAGAACACTCGGGAAGTGCTGATTAATAACCTTTTTTTTGAAGTGCTGTAGAATTGTTCGCTGGCGAGGCGCAAGGAAAAGGCAAGGCCGACGAGTAGTTATAATACACGAGGATTTGCCTTTTCCTCAGTAACAAAGCCAGGGGCAATTATGCAGTGCTTCCCTAGATCAGGGCGTCGCCGTCAGTGACCCTGCGCACCAGGGCTTTGTAATCCACGAGGCCCGAGGAATCCTCGTCATACTCGTAGATTGTCTGGCCGTATGCAGGAGCCTCGGCCAAGCTGGGGTCGTAGCGGATGGGGGTGCAGAGGTAGCCCGCGTAGAGGTCCTTGAGCTTTTCGTAGATGTCCACCCTGCTGGGCTGCTTGTAATCCAGAAAGGTGGGCAGGATGTAAGTGATGCCGAGGTTGCTGCGGTATTTCTGAATAGTGGCCAGGCTCTTGGAAAACTCCGACAGCCCCTGCAGGCTCATGACTTCCAGGGACACCGGGATGAGCAGTTCCTTGACGAAGAAAAGCACGTTCACGGTGATGGGGTCCCACCCTGGCGACGAGTCCACGATGATGTAGTCGAAATGCTGCTCATAGGGCTGCAAGGCCTCGGCCAGGGTCAGTTCACCGCCAAAATCCTTGCGGTCGATAATGCGCTTAAGCCCGGCCAGGGAACGCCCCCCGGCGAGAAGCCAGAGCCGCTCACGGGACTTGTGCAGGGCCTTTTGTGGAGAGATCTCCTTGGTCACCAGCTCGGCAAGGCCGTATTCGGGCTTGACGCCCAACATGTAGCTGGACTGCCCCTGGGTGTCCGTGTCGACCAGCAGGGTCTTGTACCCGGCCATGGCCAACCCGGCGGAAAGATTGACGGAAGTGGTGGTCTTTCCCACGCCGCCCTTGCTGAGAATGACGCCTATGGAGCGCGCCTTGGTCTTGGGGCGGGGGCGCTTGGTGAAAGTGGTCTTTGCTTCGGTCTTGGGCTTATCCCCGGAGTCCTGGGTGATGCTTGGTTGGGATATGGTCTTGTCGGGTTCGGGCTTCCGCGTTTTGAGATCTTCTCCGGCAGGGGGTTGCGGCTTGTTTTCTGTGACTGCGGTTTTTTTTCTGGCGTCCACGGAAACGGTTTCAGCTCTGACCTTTTCCTTCACGACCGGCTGTGGTCTGTCCTTGACCTGCTTTTTCCGCTCAACCTGACCCCGGCTTTTTTCAGCCATTGCAGGGGCCTTCGCGGACTCGTCCTTGGGGCTCGGGGCGGACTTCTCCTGCCTGGGGCGTGGCGGAACCTGAGACGGCGCATCGGCACTCTTCCGCTTCGAAGCGTTCTTGTCCATTTCCTGGGTGTCCTCGGGGGCAGGGGACGTGCTGAAGGCTTGTGGGTGGTCAAGGTGCAGAACGAAACGGTGCCCGCAGGAACGGCACAGGGTCGTGATTCTTGTTTTGTTTTGCGGAAGCACCTTGTCGTCCACGCTCCGCTTTATGCCGCAATTGGGGCATATGATTTCCATTTCCCAGCCTCCGTCACCCGTTGTTCCACATTCCCGGGCAAGCGTCGTCGGCAGCCTCCGGCCGCCTGAAACACCCAAAAAAAGTTTTCAATAAAATCGATGTGCCAATTGTATAATGATACCATAGCACAATCGGATGCAAAGTGCCATATCTTTGAAATTCTTACAGCACTAAAAATCATGGTTGTCAACGACCGCCAACGAAGCGGGAAATCTTTTCGACGAGAAGCTTTCACTTGCAAGTAATGGCTGAATGAGTATATTCCCTGCCAATGCACGTTCACAACACGGGTGGGAGGACCTGCCGGATGATGACGGGTTCGACCCGGACAGCCTTTGGCGTGGGCTGTTTCGAACGGGCTGTAATGACGAGTGCGGAAAAGGCGCCGTTCGGCGGCGTACTGCATGAGCAACCATCAACTGAAGTGAGGAGAGTTCTATGGCTATTGTTATCGATGAAGACGCCTGCATGGGCTGCGAATCCTGTGTTGAAATTTGCCCCGACGTCTTTGAGATGAACTCCGATGGCGACAAAGCCGTTGTTATCAACGACTCTGCTGACGACGACTGCGTTGACGAAGCCATCGACTCCTGCCCGGCAGAGGCTATTACCAAGTCCTAGTTGCCGATAGGTTTGCAAACCCCTCGCTGCCTGGACTCCGGGCGCGAGGGGTTTGTTTTTTCCAGTTCAGATTGTTCCGCTTTGTCTCTTGCCCTTCCTTTTGTTGAACGCTTCGAGTTGTATTGTATTTTCCTCAGAATCATATAGGTAGGAAACTCCAGCTTGCCCGCATGACGCTCCTCGCTGTAGCGTGTCGTCGCCCGTTGATGGTTGATAACGGGGCATAAATCTTGCCAATTTGTAATCCGTTTTTCAGCCGCAACCGCAAAGTCGTGATTACACTCTGTCCGGTGGCGACTTGGCCACTTTGACGGGCGGGGCTCTTTCATCTACATAAAGCCCGCCTGAAGATACTGTATTTAAATCGTGGTGCGTGAAAACACGTGTCCACAAGGAGGAATTCATGTCGGAACATGTAGTCGTGATAGGAGCCGTGGCCCTGGGCCCTAAAGCCGCTTGCCGCTACAAACGCCTCAAGCCCAACGCCAAGGTCACCATGATAGACAGGAGCGATCTCATCTCCTACGGCGGGTGCGGAATCCCGTATTATGTCGGCGGAGAGGTGTCCGAAGCCATGCAGTTGCGCACCACCAGCTTTCACATGCTGCGCGACGAGGCCTTTTTCGAGTCCACCAAGGGAGTGACAGCCATAACACGGACCGAGGCCTTGGACATCGACCGCAAGGCCAAGGTCGTGCGCACCAAAAATCTGGAAACGGGCGAGGAGGGCGAGCTCAAATACGACAAGCTGGTCATGGCCACTGGTGCCACCCCGAGACGGCTGCATTTTCCCGGAGAGGATCTGGAGGGCGTGCATTATGTGTCCAACCCCCACGACGCGGTGCAGATCCGCGAGGCCGTGACCAAGGGGGAGGTGTCCCGCGCGGTGATCGTTGGCGCCGGTTTCATCGGCCTGGAAATGGCCGAGGCCTTTGCTGACATGTGGGATGTGGATACCACGGTGCTGGAAATCTCCAACCAGGTCATGCCCCGTTATCTCAGCCCGGTGCTGGCCAAAATGGCCATGCGCCACATGCAGGAAAAGGGCGTCACCTTTTGCCTTGGTGAAAGCATTCAGCGCATCGAGGGCGATGGCAGGGTGAAACGGGTGATCACCAATCTTCGTACCATCGAGACCGATGTGGTGGTCATCAGCGTGGGAGTGCTGCCCAACGACGAACTGGCCCGCAAGGCTGGACTGGCCGTGTCCACTCGCGGGGGTATCATTGTGGATGAGACCATGCGCACCTCGGACCCGGATATTTTCGCTGGGGGCGATTGCGTGGAAATCCGCAACCAGGTCTCGGGCAGGGCCTTTTTCCTGCCCATGGGCTCCATGGCCAACCGCCAGGGCAGAATCATCGGCACCAACCTCGCTGGAGGGCATTCACGCTTTCAAGGCGCTGTGGGTGCCTTTGTGGCCAAGATTTTCGAGCGCTCCATCGCTGGCACGGGCTTCAGCCTGCAGGTGGCCAGAGACATGGGCTTCGAGGCCGACAGCGTGCTGCTCACCCAATTGGACCGGGCCCATTTCTACCCCACCAAGGAGCTCATGACCCTCGAGCTGGTCTATGAGCGGGGCACCAGACGCGTGCTGGGCATCCAGGGCTTCGCATCCTACGGCGACGCCATGGTGTCCCGCATCAATGCCGTGTCCTCCATCCTGCAGTACAAGCCAACGGTGGACGACCTGAGCAGCCTGGAGTTGGCCTACGCACCGCCGTTCTCCTCGGCCATGGATATCCTCAACACCCTTGGCAGCATGGCGGACAATGCCCTGGACGGCCGTAACGTGGGTGTGGGGCCTGAAAAATTTCAGGAACTGTGGGAGCAGCGCGACTCGGGCAAATACCACTTCCTGGATTGCCGGGAGGAGGCGGACGCGCGCCCCTACATGGAGAGCAATCCAGGCGTCTGGCACAACGTTCCCCAGGGGCACATCTACGACAAGGTGGCCGAGATCCCGGGCGACAAGACCGTTGTGCTGGTCTGCAACACCGGAGCGCGCTCCTATGAGGCGCAGATCATGCTCCATGAAAAGGGATACAGGAACGTCATCAATCTGCATGGCGGCATGGCGGCTCTGAAACAGTGGGGCATGAATCTCCTGGAAAAGGACTGATCCGCAAGAGCCTGAAAGCCTTGTAATCCGGTACGTCATCAATGGCCGGGGTGAAAAAAGCTGTTTTTTTTCGCCCCGGTTTTTTTAGTCAATCCGGTTAGACTCTCAAAGGGCGATTTCGCTCGAAATGCTCCCCAATGTTCCGCTCCTCTTCATGCCTGGAAGTGATTTTGTCGAAATACCGACAAAATGTGACTGTCCATTGACCACGTCAATCTCGGAGAGCGGAAGGAATTGGCCGTGGACAAGGCGTTTCTGATTGCATACGGCAATATCCCGGACCGCCATGAACAAAGCCCTGGCTGCGCTGGTTCATGCGTTCATGGCGGCCACTGCGTCCAGACGAAAAAGAAACATTTGTTATGTCAATATGTTCAGACGGAAGATTTGTGAGACTATTGCGGGGCGCATAAAAAAGGAGCGCCGGGATTCTCATCCCGGCGCTGCAGCCCTTGCCCAAGCGCACCGTGCGTGAGCGGGACCGATCTTAGGCTGTATGGTGGTTTTTATGTGCCTAGGAGTCACCGCTCCGTCACCTGTGTCCCAGGTGATTTGATTAAAGCAATACGCGTGCCAAGTATCGGGGAAGTGCCGAAAAAAAGTGGAACCTACGTTCTGTGTCCTGGATGGGGAGGTCAGGGAGATCATGGAAGTCTTTGAGAGGGAGGCCAGGGAGAACTCTTTCTGAAGAAAGGGTTCTCCCGGAAAAATCCTAAAAAGAAGATATGTCGGTAGTCTGCACTACACGCCGATCCAGGCGGCGCCGTATACGCCCGCGGAGTCGCCGAGCTTGTTGCGCAGCAAGGGGGTGCGCAGGGCCTCGTGAAAGGCGTAGTGGTTGAGGCGCTCGGCACCGATGCTGTAGAGTTCGTCGATGTTGGAAAGCCCGCCGCCGAGCACGATGCAGGAGGGGTCCAGGATGTTCACCACAGCTGCGAGGCCGCGGCCAAAGTCGTCCAGGAACTGGTTGAGCACCGAAAGGGCGTGGGGGTCGCGCTTGCGCGCGGCGGCCACAATGCCCTCCATGCGCATCTCCCTGTTGAAGCGGTTGCGGTACTGCGCCTCCACCCCGCTGCCCGAGATCATGGTCTCCACGCAGCCGCACTTGCCGCAATAGCAGGGGGCGCCCAGGGGATCCATGCAGATGTGCCCCCATTCTCCGGCAATGTGGTGCGCTCCGGGGTAGAGTTCGTTGTTCAAGACAATGCCCCCGCCGCATCCAGTGCCCATGATCACCCCGAAGACAACGTCGTGGCCTTTGCCCGCGCCCATGCGCGCCTCGGCCAGGGTGAAGCAGTTGGCGTCGTTTTCCACGCCAACGGGGCGCCCCAGCAGGGTTTCGATATCCTGCTTGAGTTTCTTCCCGAGCAGAACCGTTGTGTTGGCGTTGCGCACCAGCCCCGTGTGCCTGTCAATCGACCCGGGGATGCCGATGCCTATCGTGTAGGGGGCGCTGGCGGGGATTCCCGCAGCCAGCTCTTCCACCAGGCTCTTCACCTCGCCGAGGATGACATCATACTCATGGGGGCGGGGTGTGGGCCTGCGCACGCGGGCAAGTTCCCGGTCCTCCGGGTCCAGCAGCAGGGCCTCTATCTTGGTGCCCCCGAGGTCCACGCCGAGGGAATGGTGTTTCATGTCGTCCTCCGTGGGAACGCATACTCTTTTCCTGGTTCTTCGGGAAGAGATGGTTTGACGGCCTCCCCCCCTGAAGCAATCCCCATGCCAGGAGTTTGGCATTGCTGCGGCTGGATATGGATGGGCACGGTCCGCAAATCCTAACCGTGCCCCGAAGTCCGTTTTGCAGAATAGTGCCGAAAACCGTAGAGGCGCACCCTTCCTGTTCTGTCTATTTTGGCAAGTCTTGTGATGTCTGATCGTTCATGAAGCTATATCTTCTCCATCTTAATTCTATCCATAATTTCAGCGTGATGTGTATGCTTTGTGATGTAGTGCATGATCCATAGTTAATTGCTATATTGTAATTGTAAGAAATAGTTTGGAAAACATAATAATTGCCCATCCTTGATTCTGGAGAGATCATCTTTCATAAGAGATAAATATGATCTGAAGTAATGCTGCGTTACCGTTGATAAATCTACATGCTCTCCTGAACTTCAGACCCTAGCGGTAACAGCCAATCTTATACGACTCGGTTCACACCGGAAAAGGACGCGCCATGCCTCAAGCTCTGTATGCCCACACCCCTCCGTATATGGATGCCAGGCCGGACAGGCAATGGCACCTGCTCGATGACCATTTGCGCGGGGTTGCGCGCCTGGCTCGGGAAATGGCCAAGGCCTTTGACGCCGAGGAGTGGGGGGAGTGTGAGGGATGAAAACACATAAGGTTGAGTCAATGAAAGGTAGGGCAATAGCGCGAACCGATACAAATGGTGATCCCTGTCAAACTGTGCAGGAGCATTTGGTGAATGTGGCCGAACTTGCCACTAAAATGGCCGCAAAGATCGGCATGCCGACCTTTGGTACTCTACTCGGCTTGCTGCATGATTTTGGAAAATTTGGGCATCTCTTCCAGGATTACATCCTTGACGGCCGTATCGCGCAACAAGGCAAAGTGGACCACTCCACAGCCGGAGCGCAATACGTCTGGCGTCTATTCGAAAATGGCGCCCCCCTCTCACGAGGTGCGGGGCAAATTCTCGCACTCTGCATCGCTTCCCATCACGGGGGGCTCATTGATTGCCTTTCTCCCCAAGGGGAGCCGGTATTTCTGCGACGCATGGCCAAGCCCGAAGACAAGACTTGCTTGCAAGAAGTGTTGCGGCAAGTTGAGCCGGAAGTTCGCGTCAGACTGGATGACCTTTTCGAGTCTGACGCGGCCAAAGATGAAATGAAAACCATGCTTGGGAGCATTCGTAAAAGCGGTTCCCCTGGATTGATTAACAGCTTCCGCCTTGGATTGGTGACTCGATTTCTCTACAGCGCACTTGTTGACGCCGACCGCCTTGACGCGGCGGGCAGACAAATCGCCTCGCCTGTTCAATGGGAGCCGTTGGTAAAGCTTCTTGAAGATCACATAGCCACTTTCAAGGCGGACACCCCTGTCAACAAGGTCCGCGCCGAAGTGGCCCAGGCATGTTTGGAGCACGCACATAGGCCAAAGGGATTGTACCGACTCACAGTTCCTACAGGTGGGGGCAAGACCCTCGCAAGCTTGCGGTTCGCGCTACACCATGCGGCTAGGCATGATTTTGACCGGGTGTTTTACATTATCCCGTACACCTCCATTATTGACCAAAACGCCAGGGTTGCCCGGGACATTCTGGAAAAGGGAACTTCTCCAGGATCCATTGTCCTTGAGCACCACTCCAACCTTACCGAGGACAAGGATACGGATGAAGCCCGCCTGTTGGCAGAGAATTGGGATTCTCCCATTGTCTTCACAACGTTTGTTCAGTTTCTGGATTCATTTTTTCAGGCTGGAACCAGGGCGGCCAGGCGCCTGCACAATCTCGCCAATGCCGTGATCGTGTTCGACGAGGTGCAAACCCTTCCTCTAAAAACCGTTCATTTATTCAACAACGCCATAAATTTTCTTACAGAGAATTGCAGCTCTAGCGTGATTTTCTGTACAGCCACGCAACCTCTTCTGGATGGCGTGGAAGAAAAATTGGGCGCTGCTTCATTCATTGGTTCAAAAGACATCGAGTTGGCTCCGCCACATCTGAATTTGTTCAACAGGCTGCGGCGGGTGGAAGTGTGTGACCTTCGCCGTCCTGAAAAGTGGAGTGTGGAGGAGATTGGTGACCTGCTTATGGAGGAGAGTCAGGAAACGCGGACAGTGCTCTCCATCACGAACACAAAGGCCAATGCTCTTAAGCTGTACAACTACTGCGCACAGCGCATGGACAATGTTTTTCATCTGTCCACCCACATGTGCCCAGCCCATCGCATGGATGTCCTTGAACGGATCAAACTGTTCCTGCAGCCGGAATGTTCGGAGCCCATGATCTGCGTCAGCACGCAGCTCATCGAGGCTGGAGTGGATATAGATTTCGGATCGGTGGTGCGCTTTCTTGCCGGTCTGGATTCCATCGCCCAGGCTGCGGGTCGTTGCAACCGTCATGGTTCTCGCCCCCTTGGTAAGGTCTCCATCATCAACCCACGCGACGAGAATCTGACCCGACTACACGATATAAAAATCGGAAGCGAAATTTCAGAACGTATTTTTCGTGAATTCCACAAAAACCCTGGAAAATTTGACAATGACATGCTCAGCCAGGAGCTTATGAATAGTTACTATAGGTACTATTTCTATGAACGAGCCGATGAAATGCTGTATTCTGCGCCCAAAGGCTTGTTTGATCGTGATGAAACTCTGCTTTCCTTGCTCGCAACGAATTACTCCTCTTTTAATGCGGTTTCATCTGTTAAAAATAATGGAATTGATAGGATGCTGCTGAAACAATCATTTGGAAGCGCTGGAAAAGCGTTTGAGGTTATCGATTCCAACACCACTGGGGTCATCGTGCCGTATGGAGAGGGAGAGGATTTGATTTCCATGCTCTGTTCGGAATTTTTTGATTTTGAGGAGAAGCGAAAACTGTTGCGCAAGGCGCAACAATATTCCGTAAATCTTTATCAAAATGAGTTTCTTAAACTATCAAAAATTCCCGGTGCACTACATACGATTCATGAAGATTCAGGAATCTACAGTCTTAATCCCAAATTTTATAGTGAGCATATAGGAGTTGTTTTTGAAGGAAGTGGAACAATGCCTTTTTACTGCAGCTAAAAGGAGGGCACATGTATAACCAGGTGGAATTCACAGTATGGGGGCGGTTTGCCTTGTTCACCGATCCCTTGACAAGGGTGGGCGGAGAGAAATGCTCCTATCATATTCCAACGTATGAAGCTCTCAAAGGTATCGCCAAATCCGTGTACTGGAAGCCAACATTCATCTGGATCATTGACAAGGTGAGGGTGATGAAGCGTATCCGCACCCAGGCCAAAGGCATAAAGCCATTGAAATATTATGAGTCAGGCAACGAGCTGAGCGTATACACCTATCTCGCGGAGGTCGCCTATCAGGTGAAAGCGCATTTTGAATGGAACGAACAAAGAGACGACCTGAAAAATGACCGCAAGGACTGCAAGCATCACGAGATCGCCAAACGCATGATCAACAAGGGGGGGCGTCGTGATGTCTGTCTTGGGACACGTGAATGTCAGGCCTATGTGGAGCCTTGCGCCTTTGGACAAGGGGAGGGGTATTATGATGACGCCGGGGAATTGGCATTCGGCGTCATGTTCCACGGATTCGACTACCCGGACGAGATAGGCGGGAACAAACTCTTCAGCCGTTTCTGGCGTCCGACCATGAAAGATGGAGTGGTTGAGTTCCTCAGGCCGGAGAAGTGCGAAATGCGCAGGTTCGTCCGCGAAATGACGCCCAGCCCTCCCCCAACCATCTGTGTACCAGAGGAGCAACTGGCATGAGCTGGATGGAAAAACTTTATCAGACCTATGAGAACAATAAGCGCAATGTGGGTGTGATGGGCTCGAACGTTCGCGTTCCATTGTGGCCAAATGATCACCTCACCCAACAAGCGCATGTCGTTGTAATTCTTAATGAAAATGCAGATTTCCAAGATGCCAGAGTGGTGCCTAAGGATGACGCGGTAACAATAATTCCTGTCACCGAGGCCTCGGCCACTAGAGCGGGGATAAAACCCCCACCCCACCCTTTGTTCGACAAATTGCAGTACCTCACGGATGAATATGCCGCTTATGGTGGTAAAAAATACCAGGGCCACGAAGAGTATATGAAGCAACTGGAGGCTTGGTGCGCATCGTCCCATGGGCATGGCAAGGTTCGGATAGTCAGGGATTATTTACGGAATAATACCCTTATCAGTGACCTTGTGAAGGTTAAAGTCCTGTTCCTCGGTGAAGACGGAAAGCTTGCTGACAAATGGGGAGGAAAGGCTGGGGATAAACCGGAGATTTTCGACGTGTTGCCTCCCAATGCAAAACAAAGTGATGCCTTTGTCCGTTTTCAGGTTGAAATACCGGGAGACCCGCAATCAAAGCTTTGGACAGATGTTTCAGTAAGAAGAAGTTGGGAACAGTATCAACGTCAAGCTGCGGACGCTTCCAAAGGATTATGCTACGTATCCGGAATTACAACTGATCTTGCGCAATATCATCCAAAGTACATTCGCCGGGGTGGAGACAGTGCCAAGATTCTCTCTTCCAACGACAAATCAGGCTATACGTTTCGTGGTCGTTTTGATGATTCTTCCCAGGCATTTGGAGTGGGATCAGAGATCACGCAGAAGGCACACAGCGCTCTGCGGTGGCTGATAGGGCGTCAGGGATTCAAGGAAGATACACTGGCCGTGGTGGCTTGGGCTGTGTCTGGAGCCACGATTCCATCTCCCTTGGATGATACCCAGTTTCTTCTCGGTGAAGATGATTCCGATAGCCTTTTACGAGAAACCGCAGCCCAGGATTTCGGAAACCGTCTGACCAAGGCCATGGCGGGATACAAGGCTGTGTTGGGCTCCACTGATGAGATCATAATCATCGCCCTTGATTCGCCGTCTTTTGATGGTCGCTTGGCCATCAAATATTACCGGGAACTGAAAGGTTCGGAATTCCTGGAGCGCATCGAGAACTGGCACAGCCGATGCGCATGGAAGCAGAATTTGGGGAAGGACAAGCGTTTCATCGGCGCCCCCTCTCCCAGGGATATTGCCCGGGCGGCTTATGGACCACGAGTGAACAGAGACAGCAAATTGATGAAATCCACTGTCGAAAGATTGTTGCCATGCATTATCGATGGAATTCCCATACACCGGGACTTGGTGATCTCCAGTGTCCGACGGGCATGCAACAAGGTTACCCATGAGAGCGTCTGGGAATGGGAAGCCTGTCTTGGTGTGGCCTGCGCACTCTATAACTACTACAAAAAGGGGTATGATATGGCCTTGGAACAAGACCGCGATACTCGAGACTACTTGTATGGACGGCTCTTCGCGTTGGCTGATCATATGGAACGTAGTGCTCAGATTTCATCCGATGACAATAGGGAGACAAATGCGGGGAGATTAATGCAACGTTTTGCAGATTGTCCATTTTCAACATGGAAAACTATTGAAATAGCCTTGATTCCATACCGCATGAAACTCAGAGCCAATAGATCAGGGCTTTTGATCTATCTTGAAAATCAAATAGACTCGGTGATGTCTCTTTTTAAAAGCGATGATTTTTGTTCAGACTTGAGCTTGAGTGGTGAATTTCTGTTGGGATTTCATTGCCAGCGTCAGGAGTTATGGAAAAAGAAATCCCACGAAACAGATTCTCAGGACACTGTTGAAAGTAACCAGTAGGTGCAACATTATTATATTTCAAGGAGATGATAATGTCCCTGTCCAACAAGATTGATTTCGCTGTTGTGTTCAGCGTTCGTAACGCCAATCCCAATGGTGACCCTTTGAATGGGAACCGCCCCCGCACTACGTATGAAGGATACGGAGAGGTGTCCGATGTTTGCATCAAGCGTAAAATACGTAATCGCATACTGGAGGACGGGAAGCACAAGATTTTCGTGCAATCCGATGACAACAATGTTGATGATTTTTCCTGTCTCAAAGCACGTGCTGAGTCAGTATTGACAAATATGCAGGACAAGAAAGCCACAGTGGAAAAGGCATGTAAAACTTGGTTTGACGTCAGGGCCTTTGGACAAATTCTTCCTTTCAAGGGAGAGAGGAGAGGCGAAGGAGTCTCCATTCCCATCCGGGGGCCGGTCTCCATTCATTCCGCGTTCAGTGAGGAGCCCGTGAGCTGCAGCAGTATCCAGATCACCAAGAGTGTCAGCCTGGAAAGTGGAGCGAAAAAGGGATCCGACACCATGGGCATGAAGCACAGGGTGGATGAAGGCATTTATACCTTTTACGGCAGCATGAACACACAGCTGGCAAAGAAAACGGGCTTCTCTGATGAAGATGCCGAAGTCATCAAAAACGTGCTTCCCCGTTTGTTTGAAAATGACGCTTCCTCAGCCCGGCCCGAGGGCTCCATGGAAGTGCTCAAGGTTGTCTGGTGGAAGCACGACAACCCCAGTGGGCAAATATCCTCGGCAAAGGTCCACCAATCCATGACAGTGGGGCGGGATGAAAATGGTACAATTGATCTGTCCTTCAGCGAAACCAATGGCCCGAAACCCGAGGTAATCGACGGATATTGAGATACGCTAATGTTCTCCGAAGACGACCTCCTGCCCGTCTCCGCGCTGCAGCACATGCGTTACTGCCCCAGGCAGTGCTCGCTCATCCATCTGGAAAGGGCCTGGGAGGAGAACCGGTTCACCGTCGAGGGCCGCCTGCTCCATGAAAAGGTGGATGAGGGCGGCACGTCCAGGCGGGACGATGTCCTGCGCCAGACAGGCGTACCGGTGCGCAGTCTGGAAATGGGGCTCACAGGCATACTGGATGTTGTGGAATTCCACGGGGAGGGGCGTGTGCCCTTTCCCGTGGAGTTCAAGCGCGGCAAGCCCAAAAAGGACGACTGCGACAAGGTCCAGCTCTGCGCCCAGGCCATGTGCCTGGAGGAAGCGCTGGGGGGCGCAGTGCCCAAGGGCGCGCTGTTCTACGCCAAAACCAGGCGCCGGGAGC
Organism: Desulfovibrionaceae bacterium; assembly: GCA_963674665.2. Lineage (GTDB taxonomy): Bacteria > Desulfobacterota > Desulfovibrionia > Desulfovibrionales > Desulfovibrionaceae. Next base: position 314,606 of record CAXXPL010000011.1, read on the forward strand.
CCGTTGTCTTTGACCACGCGCTTCGTGAAACCGTCCGCGCAACGGCCCGGGACCTGCACGCCATGATCCGCTCCGGCGTCACCCCCCCACCTGTTGGGAGCGGAAAGTGCAAGCGCTGCTCGCTTCGGGAGCTGTGCGGCGAGGCCGCGGTGCGCAAGCGCAAAAGCGTGTCCACCTATATCGCCGAGGAGCTGTTGTCATGAAACGCCATCTCAATACCCTCTTTGTCACCACCCAGGGCGCCTACCTGGCAAAGGACGGCGAATGCGTGGTTGTCCGCGTGGAGGGGCAAAACAAGGCCCGCTTCCCGGTGCATCTGTTGGGGGGCGTTGTCTGCTTCGGCAACGTGGGCTGCAGCCCGTTCCTGCTGGGGCATCTGGCGGAAAACAAGGTGAGCGTCAGTTTTCTCACGGAATACGGACGTTTTCTCGCGCAGGTGCAAGGGGCGGCCTCGGGCAACGTGCTCTTGCGGCGGCAACAATATCGCTGGGCCGATGACCCGGAGCACACCGCGAGACTGGCCAGGGGCATTGTGGCCGGCAAGGTGGTGAACGCCAGAAGCGTACTGCGCCGCGCCGGGCGTGACCACCCGGACAAGGTGGACGCCCCGTCCATGGAGCGCGCCCTTGTCCGGCTCGACTCCTGCGCCAAGCAGCTGCTTCTGGAGCATGAAACCGACGTGGTGCGGGGCATGGAGGGCGACGCGGCCAACGCGTACTTCTCGGTGTTCGACCAGCTCATCACCACGTCCAAGCAGGCCTTCACCTTTGCGGGGCGCACCCGCCGCCCACCGCTGGACAGGGTCAACTGCCTGTTGTCCTTTGTGTACATGCTGCTCATGCATGACGTGCGCTCCGCCCTGGAGAGCGTGGGGCTGGACCCCATGGTGGGGTTCCTGCACCGGGACCGCCCTGGGCGTCCCGGCCTGGCCCTGGACATGATGGAGGAGTTCCGCCCCGCTTTTGCGGACCGGCTTGTACTGTCGCTTATCAACCTGGGACAGGTTCGCGAATCCGGTTTCGAGATCCTGGAGTCCGGCGCCGTGCGCATGGACGAGGACACGCGCAAGGTGGTGCTGGCCGCCTATCAGAAACGAAAACAGGCCGAGATCACGCATCCGTTTCTCAGGGAGCAGATGCCCCTGGGCCTGGCGTTCCACATCCAGGCCCTGTTGCTGGCGCGGCATGTCCGGGGCGATCTGGACGATTACCCGCCGTTCTTCTGGAGATGAACCATGATGGTGCTGGTGAGTTACGACGTGAGTTTCGAGGACCCGGGCGGGGCAAGGCGTTTGCGGCGCATTGCAAAGACCTGCGAGAACTACGGGCAGCGTGTGCAATACTCCCTGTTCGAGTGCGTGGTGGACCCGGCGCAATGGACAATGCTCAAGCACCGGTTGTTGGAAGAAATGGACGAAGAACGCGACAGCTTGCGATTTTATTTTCTGGGTGCGAACTGGAAAAACCGCGTGGAGCACCATGGGGCCAAGCTAGGGTATGAGCCGGACGGCCTGTTGCTCGTATGAGCGCGAACCCCAAGCGGACGTAGTTTTCCGACGGGGTTCGCGGAACATGTAACAATCTGGTTTTATGAAACTTGTCTGTTCATTTCCAAGGCTCTTTGACATCTGCCGCGACCGGAAGGCGGCGTTTCGCGAAACAGATAACGGTAAGCAAGGAATGACGGGCAAGTGGAGAGTGACAGTCGCCCCCCGCACGGGGGCGTGGATTGAAACCGGATTGGCCGGATCTATCCACATGATCGGCGTGAGTCGCCCCCCGCACGGGGGCGTGGATTGAAACGCTGGGAGGGCGTGTCATGAGCGGATATGATGGCGTCGCCCCCCGCACGGGGGCGTGGATTGAAACACCGTGGAAATCTAATAGATGTGCGGGAATCCTGTCGCCCCCCGCACGGGGGCGTGGATTGAAACAGAAAGGCGAGATCCAGCTGCAACAGGTCTCTCAGTCGCCCCCCGCACGGGGGCGTGGATTGAAACATTTTCGCTGTTTCCGATACCGTAAATAATCCCCGTCGCCCCCCGCACGGGGGCGTGGATTGAAACCTGGGTAGTTCGGCCACGTCCATGGCCGCGTGCGGGTCGCCCCCCGCACGGGGGCGTGGATTGAAACCGATGTGCGCTGGCTGCAGGAGAAGCTGGGGATGTCGCCCCCCGCACGGGGGCGTGGATTGAAACCCCTTAAGCAAGCATAGGTGGAGTAGAGGAGTCAAGTCGCCCCCCGCACGGGGGCGTGGATTGAAACTAATTGCCCCCCCCCGTGACATTGGGTTGCGGGGGTCGCCCCCCGCACGGGGGCGTGGATTGAAACAGGACACCATGCAGGGCGAACCAGGCATTAAGCTGTCGCCCCCCGCACGGGGGCGTGGATTGAAACTCTCTTATCCTCCAATCTTCCCAGCACTTCGGCAGGTCGCCCCCCGCACGGGGGCGTGGATTGAAACAAGGTAGTTCCTTGTGGCCGATTGGCAATCAGGGGGTCGCCCCCCGCACGGGGGCGTGGATTGAAACGAACTGATGGCCAAAACCAATTGATTCAACAACGTCGCCCCCCGCACGGGGGCGTGGATTGAAACTTTATCCAGCGACCACAACGACCTCGTGGCCATGGTCGCCCCCCGCACGGGGGCGTGGATTGAAACCTTTGGCAGGTCATCCAAAATGGAATCAAGCAGCTGTCGCCCCCCGCACGGGGGCGTGGATTGAAACATCTGCGAGTCCATCATATCTTCAGGAAATCTAAGGTCGCCCCCCGCACGGGGGCGTGGATTGAAACCAGGGCTGACTCCACTAATGCGGTGCGGCCATTCCAGTCGCCCCCCGCACGGGGGCGTGGATTGAAACACTTGAGCGCCGCCGCACTGCTGGCCAGCGCCTTGTCGCCCCCCGCACGGGGGCGTGGATTGAAACTGTTGTTGCTGCTCTTCGAGCATGAGCCGGTAAAGTCGCCCCCCGCACGGGGGCGTGGATTGAAACCCGCCAAGCTCTTTGCGACTTCTGAACCACTTGTGGTCGCCCCCCGCACGGGGGCGTGGATTGAAACTCCGAAGGCCTCGTCCAGGGCGTCGTTGACCCTGGTCGCCCCCCGCACGGGGGCGTGGATTGAAACATGCGATGGTCTCCTGTGCCACTGCCCATGGGGGGTCGCCCCCCGCACGGGGGCGTGGATTGAAACAACGCCATCACGTTTGTTGCCGACAAGTCCGCAATGTCGCCCCCCGCACGGGGGCGTGGATTGAAACTACCACCTCTTGGCAAAGAACACCGTCGATTTCGAGTCGCCCCCCGCACGGGGGCGTGGATTGAAACTGGAGACCGCCCAACCCGTCATAGTAGGGATGGGTCGCCCCCCGCACGGGGGCGTGGATTGAAACCTGGAGCAGACCAACACTGTGCAGGGCCGGGCCGCCACGTCGCCCCCCGCACGGGGGCGTGGATTGAAACCGGCAGAGCCTGCTGCCGCACCAGATGCGGCACGGTCGCCCCCCGCACGGGGGCGTGGATTGAAACCCCTGGCCCTCACTCCAGAGGACCGGGAAAGGGAAGTCGCCCCCCGCACGGGGGCGTGGATTGAAACGTTGTGAGCGCGAATGATAAACCTTGCCGCCGTTGTCGCCCCCCGCACGGGGGCGTGGATTGAAACTGGTGCCAAGGGCTATGTTGTCCAAGAAAACTCAGGTCGCCCCCCGCACGGGGGCGTGGATTGAAACGACAATGGCCAGTTGGTCTGACCTGAAAAGCCGGGTCGCCCCCCGCACGGGGGCGTGGATTGAAACTTGAGCCCGCTCGCTATTGTCTGCTCCGCCTCCTGTCGCCCCCCGCACGGGGGCGTGGATTGAAACTCCATGACCTTGGACAATGTTTCGCGGGTCTCGAGTCGCCCCCCGCACGGGGGCGTGGATTGAAACCTCTGAAGAGCGTTGAGGATGCGCTGGAGCGCTGGTCGCCCCCCGCACGGGGGCGTGGATTGAAACGCATTGTTGATTCGTGCTGCCCACTCAACACCCTCGTCGCCCCCCGCACGGGGGCGTGGATTGAAACACAGACACGATTGCGACTATCAGGAAACAGGAATGTCGCCCCCCGCACGGGGGCGTGGATTGAAACAGCAGATCGTGCGCCGGCACGAGCCGCCCTACTGTCGCCCCCCGCACGGGGGCGTGGATTGAAACAGCTTACATTGAGGAGCTACAGAATATGGCAGAGCGTCGCCCCCCGCACGGGGGCGTGGATTGAAACTTGGACCACACTTCGTTGTATGTCTGCCGTGCAGCCGTCGCCCCCCGCACGGGGGCGTGGATTGAAACCGATAAGGGCGTTACCGACGGCGATACACATAGCGTCGCCCCCCGCGCGGGGGCGTGGATTGAAACTTTACGGCCATTTAACTATACCTCCTCCTCGTCAGTCGCCCCCCGCACGGGGGCGTGGATTGAAACATCCGCAAGGACCCTGCCGCCGCGAAAAAGGCCAGTCGCCCCCCGCGCGGGGGCGTGGATTGAAACTCTTGCTGAGCAAGCTGCTGCGGATGCCCAAGGCGTCGCCCCCCGCACGGGGGCGTGGATTGAAACAGGCGCTGAAATCCCTGTACGACGAGTTGGGAGAGTCGCCCCCCGCACGGGGGCGTGGATTGAAACAGGAGGCCCAGGTTGAGCTTCTCAGGCGTATGCAAGAGTCGCCCCCCGCACGGGGGCGTGGATTGAAACTGGCTGTCATTCGCCACCATGGGGCGGCTCGGGGTCGCCCCCCGCACGGGGGCGTGGATTGAAACAAAATCCGTGAGCTTGGGCATGTCACATCCTCACGTCGCCCCCCGCACGGGGGCGTGGATTGAAACAACGTGTCGTTGAGCCAGCTGTACCGCTGGGGGCGTCGCCCCCCGCACGGGGGCGTGGATTGAAACTCCAGCCCGCCGGGAGGTCCGGCTCGGCATTGGGGTGTCGCCCCCCGCACGGGGGCGTGGATTGAAACAACCGTGAATGCGCCAACGGCCTCGGCCTTGACGGGTCGCCCCCCCGCACGGGGGCGTGGATTGAAACTTGCTCTCCTGGCTGGTGTCGGTGTCCACGATGCGGTCGCCCCCCGCACGGGGGCGTGGATTGAAACCAGCGCTGTGTCCATGACGTTTTCCGGCATGCGCGTCGCCCCCCGCACGGGGGCGTGGATTGAAACGGCCAGGTAGGCCGCCACGGTCTCGTCGATCTCGCGGTCGCCCCCCGCACGGGGGGCGTGGATTGAAACGAGCGCCTGACAGGTACCCAGGGCACTCTCCTGGAGTCGCCCCCCGCACGGGGGCGTGGATTGAAACACTGCAGACTTTGAGCAACTTTTGTAATTTCATGGGTCGCCCCCCGCACGGGGGCGTGGATTGAAACATCATCCAAGTTTTGAAGATCTCCAGGGCGAAGTCGTCGCCCCCCGCACGGGGGCGTGGATTGAAACATCATCCAAGTTTTGAAGATCTCCAGGGCGAAGTCGTCGCCCCCCGCACGGGGGCGTGGATTGAAACACGAGGGCAGCTGCGGCGGAACTCGTTGGTCGCAAGTCGCCCCCCGCACGGGGGCGTGGATTGAAACAACAGGCTCCTCAAGAAGATGCGTACCGCCGGAGGTCGCCCCCCGCACGGGGGCGTGGATTGAAGCATTATGTAGCCGCATTGCATGACAGTGGACGCACGTCGCCCCCCGCACGGGGGCGTGGATTGAAACATGGTCTGCGGTATGTGCCCGAAGTCACGTTCGGCGTCGCCCCCCGCACGGGGGCGTGGATTGAAACAGCGACAAGCGGCCTGCCAAGCAATGTGGATAACTGGTCGCCCCCCGGGGGCGTGGATTGAAACATCGCCTTGGCCAGAATCATGATGTCCTTGGGGTCGTCGCCCCCCGCACGGGGGCGTGGATTGAAACACCAGATGACGAGCTGCTCGAGCACCTGGGGCTGCGTCGCCCCCCGCACGGGGGCGTGGATTGAAACAGCCCATTGGCCGGAATCTTCCCAGTCCGTGATGTCGCCCCCCGCACGGGGGCGTGGATTGAAACTTGGCCTCTGCCGGAACGTCATCGCAAGTGCGGTGTCGCCCCCCGCACGGGGGCGTGGATTGAAACTTCGTCCGGAACGCGCACGCCGTAATTCTTGGCCAGTCGCCCCCCGCACGGGGGCGTGGATTGAAACCATTTCGAGCCCTTCTTGTCATACCAGCCCTCATGTCGCCCCCCGCACGGGGGCGTGGATTGAAACATTTACAACAACACAGCGTATGCCCTGGCTCTGGGTCGCCCCCCGCGCGGGGGCGTGGATTGAAACTTTGAAAGTGCCGGCCTAGGACCACGCAAAAGCGGGTCGCCCCCCGCGCGGGGGCGTGGATTGAAACAGCCCAAGCCTTTGCAATTACTTGCAAATCATAGGTCGCCCCCCGCACGAGGGCGTGGATTGAAACATTTGAAATTGAAGACCTTGCAACGCATATTGCGCGTCGCCCCCCGCACGGGGGCGTGGATTGAAACAGCCAGACGAGGAGCGACGCGTACGAAAGATACAGTCGCCCCCCGCACGGGGGCGTGGATTGAAACACTGCCCCGAATCCTGGGTCACTGTGGCACCCCGTCGCCCCCCGCACGGGGGCGTGGATTGAAACGCTCGTTCACGGGGATCGATGCAGCCACCAGGACACGTCGCCCCCCGCACGGGGGCGTGGATTGAAACATGGACTCGGGCAGCACGGCCGCCGCGTCCGAGCGTCGCCCCCCGCACGGGGGCGTGGATTGAAACGCTGCCCGCCCGAGTGCCCAGACATCAGACTTTGCGTTGACATCGCGGAAAAACAATGATTTTTTTATCTGTAAGACCACACGTGTGGTCGTGCTCCCTTGAAAGGATCATGTTGCCCATCCGGGAACTCGGGTGAAGTCGTACAATAGGCCTGAATAAAGCATTTTCTTGCCAATATGACCCCTGAAGAGGCAACTCCCATGCCAGGAGGTGGGGTATGCGCATTTTGATCGTGGAAGACGACAAAAAAATCGCCTCATTCGTTGAAAAAGGGCTGCGCCAGGCCGGGTTCGCGGTGGACGTGGCCGGCGATGGAACACAGGGCCTGCACCTGGCCCTGAGCGAACCCTATGACGCCGCGGTGGTGGACATCATGCTGCCGGGCATGGACGGGCTCGCGCTCATAGAGGAGTTGCGGCGGCAGAACGTCCAGACTCCGGTGCTCATCCTCAGCGCCAAGCATTCGGTGGAGGACAGGGTCAAGGGCCTGCAGACCGGAGGCGACGACTACATGGTCAAGCCGTTCTCCTTTTCCGAGCTGCTGGCACGTGTCCAGGCCCTTATCCGGCGCTCCACACAGGAGCAGGAGCCCACGCGCCTGGTGGTGGGGGATCTGGAGCTCGACCTGCTGACGCGCATGGTCCTGCGCGAAGGCAAGAGCATCGACCTGCAGCCCAGGGAATTCTCCCTGCTGGAGTACCTGATGCGCAACACCGGGCGGGTTGTGTCCAAGACCATGATTCTGGAGCATGTCTGGGATTACAACTTCGATCCGCAAACAAACGTGGTGGACGTGCTCGTGCACAGGCTGCGCAACAAGGTCGACCGCGACTTCGGCACCAAGATGATCCACACCCTGCGCGGGGTGGGGTATGTCCTCAAGAATCAGTAGACTCCCTCATTTTCGCATCGGCCTGCGGGTGGCCTTCTGGTTCGCCCTGATCACCATCGTCATCGCGGTGGTGCTCTTCTCCTCGGCCTATGTGTTGATTTCCCGCTCCATCCACGAGGCCAACCGCACCGTGGCCACGAACAAGATGGACCAGTACGCCCAGATAGAGCGCCGTCACGGCCTGGACGCCCTCATCCGCGTGTTGCGGAGCGAGAGCGGTGAGAACGAGCGCACCGGCTTTTTCATCCGCCTTCTCGGGGAGCAGGGCGAGACCCTGTTCATGACCCTGCCCCGGGGGTACCGGGACGTTGACAAGAAGCAGCTCGAACAGCGGCGTTTCACCGCCACCCGGCGCTGGGTGCTGCTGCGCCCCAACAAGTCCGGCGACGCCATGGAGATCACCGGCGTGACCCTGTCCCAGGACATGCAACTGGAAGTGGGCTTCGGCATGGAGGACGAGCGCCGCATCGTGGGGTATTTCACCTCCATCTTTCCTCTCATGGCCCTGCCGCTCCTGGCCCTTGGGCTAGTGGGGGGGGGTGTTCATGGCCAACCGCGCCCTGTCCCCAATCCGCGACCTGTCCCGGGCCGTGGCCAGGGTGGAGGCCGGAGGCTTCGACGCGCGGGTGCCCATGCCCGCCACACAGGACGAGCTGTTCGAGCTGGCCGGGCAGTTCAATCGCATGATCGGGCATATCGAGGCACTGATCCAGGGCATGCGCAACACCCTGGACAATGTGGCCCATGACCTGCGCACCCCCCTGATGCGCATTCGCGCCGGGGTGGAGGACGCCCTGGAGCACGAGCACGAGCCCGAGGTGATGCGGGAGGCGCTCCTGGACTGCGCCGAGGAGGCCGAGCGCATCAATCGCATGACCAGCACCCTGATGGACATCTCAGAAGCCGAGAGCGGGGCCATGCGCCTGAATCTGGAGGCCTGCGACCTGTTCGCCCTGGCCGAGGAGGCGGTGGAGCTCTACCAGATCGTGGCCGAGGACAAGAACGTGGACCTGCAACTGATCCGGGATAACCAGGAAAAGGTGCTGGCCATGGCCGATCCGGACAGGCTGCGTCAGGTGTTGGCCAACCTCCTGGACAACGCCCTCAAATACACTCCCGAAGGGGGGGCGGTGCGGGTGCGCGCCCTGTGGCAGGGGGATCAGTGCGAACTCGTTGTCAGCGACACGGGCGAGGGCATCGCTCCCGAAGACATGCCGCACATCTTCGACAGGCTGTACCGGGGGGACAAGAGCCGCTCCCAGCGTGGGCTGGGCCTGGGGCTCTCCCTGGTGCGCGCCGTAGTGAAAGCCCATGGGGGGCATATCGAGGTGCGCAGCGAACCTGGAAAGGGTTCGGAGTTCAGCCTGCTTCTTCCTTCCAGAAAAGGCCTGAAAGGCGACCCTCCGGCCCTTCCGGCCAAGTGATCTCTCCGAAATCCGGGACTGAAAATCCTGTTGTGCCTCGCACCATGCGGGCGGTCTGACCGCGTGCCCGTGTTCATCTTCTTGTTGCCCGGAGCATCTTGCTTTCCCGTTATTCACGGTTATCTTGATGACAGTTTCCACCGGCAAAGTGACTCGGGCCTATGGCGTTACTTACTGTCCTGTAATACAAGGGCAAGTGGAGTGTAAGGTACCTTGGTTAGATATTACTGCGAGCACAAGATGTTTAGCATTTTACAGCTCAAGGCATAAGGACGGACCCGCTGAAGGCGGAGCCAGCGGTGAAGCAGCCGGAGCGCGGTGTTAATTCTTTCGCGCTCCAAGTAATAGTAGATGTCTTGCCGAGATCACAGTGAACACAAAAGGAACGTGCGAGATGAACACACAGTATTCGAGCCAAGGGCGGGACACTTACCCCCGGTGCCTGCCTATTTACATCATCGAGCGAAAGGAGACCGATATGTACAGAAAAATTTTCACCTTGGGCGTTGTCACCCTGTTTGTCATGTTGCTGGCGGTGGCCGCACAGGCCAGGGACCTGCCCCAACTCGCGGATTTGGCCGAGCAGGCGGGCAAATCCGTGGTCAACATCAACACCAGTAAATCCGTGAAAGCCCCGGAAATGCCCCGGTCGTTCCGAGGCATGCCCAACCGCAGGGGACCTGGCGGCGAGAGCCCCTTTGAGGATTTCTTCGACCAGTTCGAGAAGTTTTTCGGCCAGCCGCACCCCGGCCCGCGCACCCAACGCTCCCTGGGATCCGGTTTCATCATCTCCTCTGACGGCTACATAGTGACCAACAACCACGTGGTAGACGGCGCGGACGAGATCAAGGTGAAACTGCAAGGCGAGGAAAAGGATTACGAGGCCAAGCTCATTGGCCGCGACCCGGAGACCGATCTCGCCCTGTTGAAGATAGAGTCGGACCGCAAGTTGCCGGTGCTCGAGTTCGCCGACTCCAAAAAAGCCCGCGTGGGCGAATGGGTGGTGGCCATCGGCAACCCCTTCGGCCTGGACCACACAGTCACCACCGGCATTATCAGCGCCAAGGGGCGTGTCATCGGCTCCGGCCCCTATGACGACTACATCCAGACCGACGCGTCCATCAACCCGGGCAACTCCGGCGGCCCCCTGCTGAACCTGGACGGCGAGGTCATCGGCATCAACACCGCCATCGTGGCCGCGGGGCAGGGTATCGGCTTTGCCGTGCCCAGCAGCATCGCCTCCCAGATCATCGACCAGCTCAAGGACCACAAGAAGGTGCAGCGCGGCTGGCTCGGCGTGTCCATCCAGAATCTGGACGAGAACACGGCCAAGGCCCTGGGCCTTGATGAGCAGAAGGGCGCTCTGGTGGCCAATGTCACCCCGGGCGATCCCGCGGACAAGGCCGGTGTGCAGACGGGCGACGTCATCGTGAAGGTCGATGACCGTGAAATCGAGGATGCCGGCGATCTTACGAAGCTCATCGCCAAGTATGCCCCTGGCAGCTCCATCGAACTCACTGTCTGGCGCAAGGGCAAGGAAAAGGACCTCAAGGTGACCTTGGGCGAGCGCGACTTGGAGAAGGTGGCCGAGGCGGCCAACGGCCCGGATCAGAACGGCGGACAGGCCGTGCTGGGACTGAAGGTGCGCACCGTGATGAAGAACGAGGCCAAGGCTCTGGGTCTGGACAAGGCCGAAGGCCTGCTGGTCACCGAGGTCGAGGCTGATGGAGCGGCCGCCGAGAGCATCCGCCCGGGCGACGTCATCATGGAGGCCAACCAGACCCCGCTGCGCTCCGTGGCGGATCTGGAAAAGATCGTGAACACCGACGGCAAGGAAAAGGGCGTGGTCATGCTGCTGATCAAACGCAAGGGCCAGAACTTCTTCAGAACCCTGCCGGTTGAGTAGCACACGCCAGCCAAAGGCGAATCCAATGGGGGAGTCCTTCGGGGCTCCCCTTTCTCATTTTTTATGCGGAGTTCGGAATGCGGAGTGTTCGAGGAAGCCCTTTCTGCGGGAAGGGATTCTCCCGGACCCTCATCCCCGGCAATTTCGCAATGCGTGGTCAACAGCCCGGAGGACGGGAAGGTGCCTAATGCAGGGGGAAATCACGCTTACGGATTTCACAGCCCCATCTTTTTCAGTGCCACGGCCTGGATGTAGCGCACCGCGTCCGGAGGCCCTAGGATCACTCCGGTTTCCTGAAGCTGTTCCCAGGTGGGGGTCAGTTTTCCGTACACATCCGCGGAAAGGCGCTGGTGCACGTTGTTCCCCCTCACCGAGGGGAGAAGGAACAGATGCTCGAATTGCGCCACCTGGAAGTCCGGGGAAAGCATGTGATCGCACAGGGCCAGGGCGGCCTTCAGGTGTGGTGCGTCAGCCGGAATGAGCCAATAGCTGGATGAGAAAGGCAGCCCCTCGGACAGATTGCCCACGGCGAAGTGGTCGGGAATCCGCCCCTCTCTCATGCTCCAGAGGAAATAATCCGCAGAGTAGATGGAGGCCGAAATCTTCCCGGTGTGAAACTGGTTGAAGAGATGGGATCCCGAGGAAACCAGGGGGAGGGCGATGGCCTTGTGTCGGACCATTGTGCGCAGGACTTCCCAACCGGGTTCCCAGGTATCGTCCTCGATCCAGGTGACGGGTTCGTCAGGGTCGGGTTTTTCCAAAAATTTGAAGCTGCAACCAAGGGCATGCAGCAAGGACCAGATGAGCTTGCGACCTCCGGCGCTTTTCGCGCCCGGCGAGATGAGCCCGAACCGCCCCTTGCCCTGGTCGGCGAATTCCCCGTTGTTCACCTGTTCGATGAGCTTGCGGAACGAGGTGGGCGGGGAGGATATCCTGTTCGTGTCGTAGAGAAAACCATAGAAATTGATCCACTGTGGCACGGCCCTTCCCTCGTTGTGAGCGCCGAGAATGGTGTCGAAGAACAGGGGAATGACATTCTTCAGATGTGGGACCCGGTCGAGGTGATCACGCATGTCGACGTACTTGTGGTCCGGGGATCGAAGCATCTTGGCCACGTTGGAGGGGTGGATCACCATCACGTCGATGTCGAGGTTCGGACCCTTTTCCCGGACAAGCTTTGAGAGGGAGTCAAAGGTTGAAAAGGTCGGGGCGACCTCTATCCCGAGTTCGCTTTTCACCTTTGGGAATGCGTGTTCGATGAGGAACCGCTGGGTGTTCGCCCCGGCATGGGTGTCGAAATAGTGCACAGTCATGCCTGCGAAGCTGCGAGTCATCGGGGCTAACAAAAAAAAGAGCGCCACGGTCAGTGACAGAAAAGCACGTTGCAATCCCACGTACCCTCCAGGGAGCCGAGATGGATTAAATGACAAATGCGGAGAATCCAGCGCGGATTCAAAGCTGAAAAACGATTTGGTGCGTGAAGCTGGGGCGACATTTGTGTTGCAAACGTGTGAAGCCGCTATGGTCAGGAACTTTTGTGCTATGATGCGCAAGTAGTGTCAGGGGGATCAGCATAATCAATATATTTACGGTGATATGTCCGCGTGGTGCTCGGATGCCGGCATCCTGTAAAAACACCACGTGGCGTCATTGTCCATGGAGCCGTATTCTCGAAGAGTTGGGCTCGCATGAAGGGGCTGTCAGGGCATGGTCGAGTTTTCCGGAATGACTTTGAGTAATATCCGCTATTATGCGTTGATACTTTTTCTCAATATAATCTTGTTGTTGTCTTTACTCTATGCCCAGTATCAGGAAAAAGCGATCCGGGAGACCACTGATTCAGTGCACCACTCCCTGTTGGAGTCGGAGATCCTGATCACCAGAAGCCACTTGCAGGCTGTGGAGATGATCACCAAGGATTTTTACGACCCGAGGTTCAAGGGATACATGGAGCAGTTGCACAGCCATATAGCGACTTCCAAGTCCTGGCTGCTGCAGGCGGCCAGGAAAAAGGGAGGGTTCAGGGATAACATCCAACGTCTGTTCGGGGAACTTGATGAGTATTTGCAGGTCCTGGGCAGTCCCTTCAATAACGCCAATTCCGACCTGGTCTACACCCGGGCCATTAAAACGGTTCAGGCCCTCAGAACGGACACAATGCAGCTGTTCCAGAAGCAGTACGAAAAGCTCAGGGTGGTGCAGTACCTGTCCATTGCCATGGTCGTGTCATTCTTGCTCGGATCCATGGCGTTGATGGTGAATTACAACGGGCAGCTCACCAGGGGATTCAGGAAGTTGCAGGAGTCACAGGATCTCGAACGGCAGGCGCGCAGGGAACTCCTGGAGCACAAGCGCGACCTCGAACTTCGGGTCCAACAGCGGACCCGGGAACTCACCGCCCGCACCAGGGAGCTGGAAAAAGCGAACAAGCTGCTTCTCGAGCTGGATGAACTGAAGTCAGGCTTCGTGTCCACGGTCTCGCATGATCTGCGCACGCCCCTCACCTCCATTCTCGGCTTCGTCAAAATGATTCGTAAGGACTTCCTGAAGTATAGGGTCGGAAGAGAGCGGTCGGAATTTCTGGCCAGCCGCATTATCGGCAATTTGAACATCATCGAAAAAGAAGGGGAGCGGTTGAAGAGGATGGTCAACGACTTCCTCGATCTCACGAAGATCGAATCCGGCCAGGTCGTATGGAAGGTTCAGAAAATGGATGTGCGCGAGCTGGTCGAACATGCGGTGGATTCAGTGAGGGGGCAACTGAACGAGAAGCCCCAAGTGCGGATGGATATTGATATTCCCCAGGACCTGCCAATGATGAAAGGCGATCCGGACAGGGTTTTGCAAGTGCTCGTGAACCTGCTGGGCAACGCCGCAAAGTTCACCAGCGAGGGGGTCATCTCCGTATCCGTGTGCAGCGACAACGGACATATGGACTTCAAGGTGCGGGATACCGGCCCGGGCATGAGCCGCAAGGAGCTGGAACACATTTTCGACAAGTTCTATCAGGTGAACAAGGATACCCTGATAGACTCGCAGACCGGGTCCGGGCTGGGTCTGGCGATCTGCAAGGAGATAGTGCGGCACTACGGCGGAGACATCCGGGCCGAGTCGGAGAAGGGGGAAGGGAGCGTGTTCACCGTAAGGTTACCTTACGCCTGAACCGGGCCTTGGGCTGGGTGTCAGCGCGAACCCTTGATGACCCGTTCGTTGCAGGGGCCGTCCAGGTCCGGAACCGGCTCCTCGCCAGTGACATAGTGCTGGTAGCTGCGTTTCCCCTCCCAGGAAGGGTCCCTGATCGGGATGGAGGAATAATAGGCTCGTCCCTTGTTGCTGATGTGCTGGGCAACGAGACAGTAGCCTAACTTCCCGCTGTAGGTGCCCAAGTTTTTCATTTGGATGTGGAAATTTCCGGCCCTGCGCTCCGATGAGCTTCTGGCCTCGGACTTCGGGATGTCCTTGGGGCTTTTGTAGTATTTGCCCAGGTTATCCAGGTATTGGCTGATCTTGTCGAACTGCGGCCCCACCTGGTTGACCACCTCGAGGTATTTGGGGTCGTAGCGAAGGCTGGTCCTGTTGGTCAGGAAGAAGAGAGATATGGTCACTCCCATGATGATGGCCAGGACGAGAACGGTAAGGTCGATTTTTTTTTGCTTGGCTGATCGGGCTGTCATGGTGCGTTCCAGAGGAGAAGAGTGCAGGAAGAGGTCCCGTTCCATGAAGAGGATAATTTGGCAGGACTGTGTCTGAAAAGCAAGCGGGGTGACGGGCGGGTTACAGCTCGATGCTGGAGTACCTGTCGCGGCCCTGGTTCTTCGCCACGTAGAGCTGCTTGTCGGCTGCCTGGATCAGCGCCTCGGGGTCGTCGCCCTTGACCAGACGCATGGTGGCCAGGCCGAGGCTGACGGTCACGTATGGCTTCACTCCGGATTTGGCGTGGGGAATGTCCAACTCCACCATGGCCTCGAGCATGCGCCCTCCAACGGTAAGGGCGCCTTCGTGGTCAGTCTCCGGAAGCACGCAGGCGAACTCCTCCCCGCCGTACCTGGCAAAGAAGTCGGAAGATCGTTGTGCGACGTCGAACAGTTTGCCCGCCACGGCCTTGAGGCATTCATCGCCCTGGGAATGACCATAATGGTCGTTGTATTCCTTGAACCGGTCGAGATCAAGCATGATCAGTGACAGGGGCGTGCATGAGCGCTTGGCCCGCTCCCATTCCTTGAGCAGAAAGTCATTGAAGTGCCTGCGGTTGGGAATCAGGGTGAGCCCGTCCGTAAGGCTGAGGGCTTCAAGCCGCTGGAGGTAGAGCGCGTTCTCGTCGATGAGGCGCCGCAGATCCTCCTGCTGCTTGTCGCTGAGGGTTATCAGGCGTTTGCTCTGCTTGAGCAGCCTGGAGTAAGCCTGCGTCAGGTTTTCGAGACCTTTGCGAAGTTGTGCGGGGCCGGCACCGGTTTCATTGAGAACGGCCCTGGCCTGCTCGAGGGCGTCATCCTCACGGTTGAAGAGATTTTCTATAGACATGTCGGATAATTGTTGTCAGTTGGCGACCCTGATCAAGTTGAAGGTCACGTTGGGCAGATCCTCGCTGTACTCCTGCCCGTATTCAAGGGCCATGTCATTGCCCGCGTGGTAGAACCAGTTGATTGTGATCCTGCGCCCCGTTCTTCCAGCCTGATCGAGCATGTCCAGGATGTCCAGGAGAGCCTTTGAGCTGGAGCTGTTGAAATAGGTTATGCGCAGGTCCAGGGTCACTGGCGCGTCTCCCCGGGCGAGAAAGCACTCCATCCACCGGAGCAGGGGGAGAAAAAACGCCGCTGTGTCATCCGGATAGGATTCCCCGGCAAGGGACAACGAAGAGGCCCCGGCATCGAAACGCACCTCCGGAGTCTGCTCTGTGGCTGCGATTATCAGGCTATTCATGTGTCTCCTGGTCGGGTTGGCAACAGACAGGAGCCTGCCGGAGGGAAGCCATGGGTAAATGTTTTTTTCAAATCAATCAAATCAAAAGGCGGAACCGCGTCAGACCGTGACCACAATGGTGAAGAAGGTCTTGCTGCCGTCCAGGGGGGTGAACGAGTGGCGCATGCCCTCGGAGTTCCTCGCCAGTTCGATAAAGCCCAGTCCGGCTCCCAGATCGTCCGGGGAGAGCTCCTTGCGGCGCTGCTCCTTGAAGAATTCCTTGAGCTCCTGGTGGTTCATTCCTTCCAGGCGGGACAGCAAGTCGTCCAGGTCCCGCTGACGGGATCGGTCGATGATGTTGCCGCAGCGCAGGAAATAGGAATCCCCCTTGGAGCCGATGACGATGATGCCGTAGCTCACGGTCTTGCTGTCATCGAGGGGCTCGCGCTCGCTGGAATACCGGTCGATGTTTTGCACCAGCTCGATGAATGCGGAAAACACCCGCATGTTGGTGCGCAGCGTCCCTTTTCTGAGTTCGACCTGTTTCTTCAGAGCGTCGCCCAGGCTGATGATGATGTCCTGGGTTATGGCGCCGCGGAAGCAGAAAATGATACCCGCCTCGTCCATTTCCCGCTGTAGGCTTAAAAGATCTTCATTCATGACTGGTCTCGAAGCGAATCAAGGGAAGTTGACATTGAATCGTACAGAACATTTCACTTTCACAAGCGTGGTTGTCAAGTCTCTTCCGGATTTCCACATTCGGAAAATGGATGTCCAAAGGTGTGGAATGATTTCATGCTGTGCGGGGGTAATTGGGAATCGGGTAAAAAAAGGCCATGCGGAGAACCCGCATGGCCAGGGTGAGAAGGCTTGGAATCAGGCCTGGGCGGCCGGATTCCGTTCTCTGGGAAGGCTTTTTACTTAACGGGCAGAACAGCGGTCTCTTTGTCGTTGATCTGCACGACGATTTGTCCGTCCTGAACCTCTGTAACCTGGACCATGATGACTTCGCCTTCACAAGCGGCATCAGGGGTTACCAGGCTGTACTCGGATTCCTTCTGGCAAACTTCGACTTCGTCGCCGACTTCAAAGGCAAAGGCGCTGCCGGCCAGGGCAAGCATGCTGACAAGGAACAGAACAGTGAAAATGCGTTTCATTTAAAAGCCTCCGGAATGGAATGAATAAAGCGTCCGGAATGGTTCCGGTGCGCAGTGGCCGAATGGCCAAGTACGCTAGTGATAGCAGTGTTCATGCCATATGGTAACATCTTGTAATTGGTATATTTTTATATGAGTGTGCTGGCGTAGGGAGGAACTGCGGGGTCCGATTTTCGTGCAATTCGGAACAAAAGTTGCCAGAACCGAAACAATTCCGGAGCACAGCCCGGACCAGCCGAGCGCTTCGGCTCGCGGACTTACACTTTGAAAAAGTTAAAATCCTTGCCGCGAAATGTTTGTAGGCTGGCTTTGCCAGCTGTTGAACAAGCAGTTCAAGCGTCAAACGCTTTAAAGGACCTGACGGAAGGGTGGAACCTGGCGCAACAGCAAGGTGAGCGCCGCGGAAATGGCGAACAGTATGAACGGCAGCAGCAGCTGCAGAAGGATGCTCTCAAAAAAAACCAGGCTGAGCTGTTCGAACATGGTCAACAGGTAGGTGTGCATCAGATACACCCCCGGGGTGAGGCGCCCCAGCCTGGGCAGCAGTTCCTTGCCGAATATACCTGGTGAGCCGAGGCACAGCCAGAGAAGCCCAAGGGCCAATGGCACGCTGCCGATGTAGTAGTGGCAAAGAAGGGCACCCAGGCGGTCCAGGACATTGGCCTCCACGAGGAGCAGCAACATCCCTCCCAAGGCGCAAAGCAGGGCCGTATGTTTGGTGGGAACGCCCCTGCGTGAGCACCAGATACCGAGAAAGAAAATGGGGGTTCCGTAAAACGGGCCGATGCGGGTGTTGATGCCGAAGGAGGATGACATGGCCAGGTCGAGTACCTCCCGGTACGCCTGCCCCATGAGACCGAAGGTAAACAGCCCCAGGGCCAGGAAGAACATCAACCAGGGGCGCTTGAGCTTGAGAAGCACGGCGGCCAAAGCCGCGGCGATGACACTCGCAGGCAGAAACCAGAGCTGCATGGAGGAGCCGTTGAGCAGAAAGTGCAGGGGATTCGTCAGCAGGTAGTCAACGAAGAGAGCGGCGCAATTCCTGATGCCGCCGAGGAACCCGTAACGGTGGATGGCGTAAGGTGTGGGCAGCAGGGCGTAAAACAAGTTCCAGAACAGGAACATGGGCATCAGGCGGCGGGAAAGTCGCTTGAACGCCAGGAAAGGGGAGTGTTTTTCCGCATCCTTTCCAAAGAAATAACCCGAGACGATGAAGAAATAAGGGACCGCGAAGAGGCAGAGCGCCTGGATTATCCAGTACACGGTCTCGGTGAGCGAGGTGTCGTCTTCCAGATGCCCGGGCGCCAGGGGCTCCGAGTGCAGGCAGATGACCGCCAGGGCGGCGAACACGCGCAAGGCGTCAATGCTGGGATAGGCCCGCACGGCCGGGGCCGTGATGGCCGGGGCGGTGAAGTTCGTTGGAGCGGGCAGGACTCTGTCACTGGGAGCGGGTGCAAGATAGTGCATTCCCGCACGAAGCAATCCAGGTGCCAGATTGTAAAATGTTAGAATTCAAAAAGTTTAAATTTCTGAAAGAAAAATAGCGGAACATTGTGTTCCTGTTTTTTGCGTTCCCCCCCGTGTGGAGGGCACAGGTGCATCAGGAAGCGAAGAGCGACTGCATCCTTTGATACTGGGCCGCCGCGTACCGGGGGCTGGCAGAGGGGGCTTCGGAGAGTTCCTGTTCCAGGGCCACTATTTGCGAATCAAAGGTAAAACGCAGATCGGAAGAGATTTCCTCCTGGCTGTGCATCCCGTCGCCATTGGTGTCGATCGAATTGAACCGCTCCTGTGAGAGTCCGGATTCCTGAAACGATATGGCGCCGTCACCGTCAGCGTCGTTGGATTCGAGGATCAAGGACGCGCGGACCTGGTGCATGGATTCTGGATTGCTTCCCAGGTCCCGGGCGATCTCCTCCCGGCTGTGCACTCCGTCGCCATTGGCGTCTATCCTGTCAAAGACCGTAGCATCCTGCCCGGATTCCTTCATGGAGATGTCACCGCTGCCGTCGGCGTCGAAGCGATGCATTATACTGGACAATTCAAATCCGAAGAGTTTGGTGCCAGGATTGGTGGATTGGCCGCCAGGGCTGGAATCCTTTCCGGTCAACAGGGATATGGCCGCACCGCCGATGGGATTGATGTCCATCATAGCTCCTCCACACGAAATGGGACTGCAAAATCTTCCCAGTGAAACGGGTTGTGAATGGTAGAGCAATGACTGTGCCGGAGGGGTTCGGTCTTGTGGGGAGGCGGGGAAGGGGCGGGTCAAACCTTGGTGGTGTTCTCCAACATCATGAAGAGGTCGTTCATTTCCACGGGCTTGATGAGGCAGCCGTTCATGCCGGACTTGAGGAACAGCTCTGAATCTTCGGGCATGGCGTGGGCGGTCATGGCGATGATGGGGATTTCCCGGGGAAGGCTGCCATCCGTGCTCTCCCGAATACGGCGGGTGGCTTCCAGGCCGTCCATGTCCGGCATTTGGATGTCCATGACGATCACATCGAAGCTTTGTTCTGTGAGTTTTTGTAATACTTCCATGCCGGACATGACCGCAACGACCTCGTGCCCCCATTGCTCCAGAATGCGTTTGGTCACGAACTGGTTCACGTCATTGTCCTCGGCCAGCAGCACGCGCAGCCGCCTTGCGGAAAGATACTCCTGCACTACGAAGCCGTCCTCGGGTATTTCACCAGGTTTGTCCGCGGGTTTCATGGGGATCGTGAAATAGAAGGTGGTTCCCTTTCCCTCTTCGCTCTCCACGCTTATCCTGCCCTGCATCAGCTCCACGAGCTTCTTCACGATGGTCAGGCCCAATCCGGTGCCGGAGTGCTTCCGTGCGTAGGAGGAGTCCCCCTGGGTGAATGGCTCGAACAGTATGTCCAGAAATTGCTCCGGGATCCCCTGGCCGGTATCGCTGACCATGAACAGCAGGTTCAGGCTGTCCTCGCCCTGCCTGGGGGGCAGATTGGAAACTGAGAGTTCAACCCGCCCCTGGTTGGTGAATTTCACGGAATTGCCCACCAGGTTGAACAGGACCTGCCGCAGGCGGCCGGAGTCTCCAATCAGGCTGCGTGGGATATCCGGGGAAATGTCGAACCCGATCTGGATATCCTTTTCCTGGACCTGGCACCGGAAGGCTTCCAGGACATTTTCCAGGGTTTGCTCCAGGGAAAACGGATGCTCCATTATCTCCACCTTCCCGGCCTCCAGCTTGGACAGGTCCAGGATATCGTTGATCACCGCCAGAAGCGCGGTGCTGGATGCCTGGGCCGTGTGCACGTAGTCCATCTGTTCATTTGCCAGGGGCGTCTCCGTGAGCAACTGCAGCATTCCCAGAACCCCGTTGAGGGGGGTGCGTATCTCGTGGCTCATTGTGGCGAGAAATTCGCTCTTGGCCTTGCTCGCGGCCTCGGCCACGTCGCGCGCCGCCACGAGGTCGCGCTCCAGCTGGCGCAAATCGCTGATGTCGGCCAGGTACTCCATGCCGCCGATGATCTCGCCAAGCTCGTCCAGGATGGGAGCGGTGTAGATCTTCAGCGACATGTTGGCCCTTTGTTCCTCCTCCGGAGTGGAGAAGCGCACAACCATGCGTTTTTCCGCATAGCTCTTGGGCAGGGAGCATTGCTCACATAAGTGGGGGTTCCCCTGAAAAACCTCGTGGCATTTTTTGCCAATGACCAGGGATTTGTCCGCAATGCCGACTATGTCCAGCAGCCCCTTGCTCACGCCCACCACGTTAAAGTTCTTGTCCACCACGTTGATGTAGCCGGGGATGTTCTCGAAAAAGGCCTGGAGTTGCTGATTGGCGCGGGTCAGTTGCTCTTCGGCGCGTTTTCTCTGGGTGATGTCGGTGGTGAGGGTAGCAACGCCGAGGAGTTTGTCGTCCTGGTCAAAGACTGGAAATTTTTTGGTCAGATAAGTGAGTATGCCGCCATCATCGTCAAGGGTGGTCTCTTCGCATGTGAGCGCCCGCCCCTTCTCGAGCTGCAGGGCCTCCCGGTCGTACTCCATGTATTCGCGGATCTGCTCCGGAGTCGAGATCCCTTCGAAGAGCTCCTCGTCGGTCTTGCCAAGTATGTTGTTGACGCTTTCATGGCCGGTGAGGTTCAGATAGGCCCGGTTCACGGTTACATATCGCAGGTCGGTGTCCTTGAACACCGCGATGTGCTCGGCGTTTTCCACCAGTTCCGCCAGAGGGAGCCGCTCCCGCTCCATGCGTTCGCGTTCGCTGCAGTCCTCGATGATTTCTATGAACCCGGCGTTGCGTCCATCTTCGTATATGGGAATGGCCCTTACGAGCACGTTGAACTCGCTGCCGTCCTGGCGATGCTTGCGGAGGATGGCCTGGGTGGGGCGGTTTTCCCGCATGCTAAGCATGCCGGGGCAATGGGAGCAGATGTGGTCTCGCCTTTCCATGCAGGTAAAGCACTTTTTCCCAAGGAGGTCTTCCACGGGGTTGCCCAACATGCCCATCAGGGTCTTGTTGACCATGAGCACCGTGAGGTCGGGAGTGAGGAGACTCACCCCCAGAGGGAGGTTGTCCATCAGGATTTGCAGGTGGCGTATGGCCGTTCGCATTGACGGATCGGAGGGCTCGTTGTCCTCGATCACATGTCCGGAGCAGACACATCCCGGAGCGCCGCCTCCCGAGTTATGGAAAAGGCAGGACACATTGACCGGTCTGAATTTCCCGTCATGCTCCCGCATCCGGCATTCCAGGTCGAAACGCCACCCGTTGGTGCATTTATCCTGGTAATTCGTGAGAAATTGTTCCCTGTCCTCTGGATGCAACAACTCATGCCATCCGTTGCCCAGGGAATCTTGCAGGGATAGTCCGGTAAACTCGCGCCACGCGGGATTGCAATGTAAGCAGGCGCCCTTGGCGTCGCAACACCAGGTCATCAATGGGTGCGCGTCAATTGATGGTGGGGCGTCGGCTTGTTTTTCAAGCTCGGCGATGCGTCTACGCAACAAGGAGTTCTCTTGTTCGAGATTGGTGATGTCGTCCTGCAGTTTTCCGCTCCCACTGGTTAAAGTGTGAAGCAATAGTGTAGCAGAGTAATATTTTTTTTGCATTCATTATTTTTATTATGCCACGTCCGCTAAAGCTGGAGCATGTTCTAGCTGCCGGTGTCCGTTATTCCAATGTCTCTCTGTATCCGGCATATCGAAAATACTAGTGATTCCAATAGATTAAACTGGAAATACAGGCGGTCGGGCGCCCGGCTCTCTCATTGACTTTAGCAATCCCGCGCAATAAGAGACATGCAGCACAGGCGCGATTGCGCTCAATAGGGAATCCCGTGAAAGTCGGGAGCGGACCCGCCGCCGTAAGCCCCGAGTATCGCCCGTCTCTTTACTGGTCACTGAAGTGAGGACTTTGGGAAGGCCGAGACAGGGTGGGGCAAGCCGGAAGACCTGCCTGTGCCCCCACACTTGGATATGCCCGCCGCCAACGGGGCTTTTGGCGACGGCGCGCGCGATCCCCATTTCCGAAAGGACCGCACCTATTCAATGCCCCATACGCTATTGGAGGCACACATGTCTCATCCTTCCCATTACGGACGGGTCTTTTCAGCCGTGCGTTGCATTTTCGCCGTTTTTTTGCTGGTGTTGCTTCTCGCCCCCCAGATCCAGGCCCATGGACACAAAAGGGAGACAAAGACCGGCATCCTGATCGTTGCTTTCGGCACCAGCATTCCCGAGGCAAAGGCCGCCTACGAGAACATCGACGCCATGGTCAAAAAGGAGTTCCCCGGAGTCCCGGTGCATTGGGCCTACACTTCCAAGATAATCCGGCACAAGCTGGCCGGTGAAGGCAAGGAGGTATTCTCTCCGGCCGAAGCCCTGGCCCAAATGGCTGACCAGGATTTCACCCAGGTGGCGGTGCAGAGCCTGCACCTCATCGCGGGGGAGGAGTATCACTGTCTGGTGGGCATTGCCCATGCTTTCGAAGGCATGCCAAAGGGTATGGAGCGTGTGCTGGTGGGGTATCCCCTGCTGGCCACCAGCGAGGACCTGGTCGCCGCGGCAAAGACCATCCGGGAAATCGCCCCTGAAAGGGGCAAGGGCGAGGCCCTCGTGCTCATGGGGCACGGGACCCACCATCCCGGAGACGTGAACTACGCGGCTATGCAGTACCATTTCGACAAGTTGGGCAAGGACGTGATAGTGGGAACGGTGGAAGGTTGCCCGACCCTGGACGACGTGCTGGGTGAGCTGCAAGAGCGGGGCTTCGCCAAGGCAACCCTCATGCCCATGATGGCCGTTGCAGGGGATCATGCCCGCAACGACATGGCCGGTGACGAACCGGATTCCTGGAAATCCGTCCTCACCTCCAAGGGTATCGAGTGCAAAACCGTGATCAAGGGGCTGGCCGAGAACGAGGCCATGGCCAAGCTCTGGATCGGGCATTTGCGCGCGGTAATGGCCCATTTCAAATAGCCTGGCCGGACTCCGGTTTGGGGCGTTACCCGGCTCCGGCTATACAGGACAGATCATGCAGGGAGGCCGAAACAACGCGGTGAAAGCCGATGATTCGCAAAGGAATGGTGGGACCATGATCTGGTTCGCCCTCCTGGTTTCCGCCTCCCTGCTCTCCATTCCCCTGGCCTGCCTGCCTGGACCCTGGAGCATCCCGGCCGGGGATACCCTGAGAATTCTCGGATCCCTGTTGGGCCTGCGCTCGGATGCGCCGGAGAGCTGGACCGTGGTGGTCCTGGAGCTGCGCCTGAGCAGGGCGGTGCTTGCCTGGGCAGGGGGCGGAGCCCTGGCCGTGGCCGGAGCCGTGTACCAGGGGCTGCTGCGCAACCCTCTGGCCGATCCGTTCACCCTGGGGGTTTCCAGCGGCGCGGCCTGCGGCGCCAGTCTGGCCATTGCCCTGGGTATGGGGGCGCTGCTGCATCCCGGACTGGGGCTGCCCGCGGCCGCCATGCTGGGTGCGCTCCTGGCTCTGGCCGCCGTGCTTCTTCTGGGGCGGACAGCCGGAGGATTGGGAAGCGAGACCCTGGTCCTGGCCGGCATAGTGGTCTCCACGTTTCTGGCCGCGGGGATATCGCTGATAAAGGCACTGAACGAGGAATCCGTGGCCAGCATAGTGTTCTGGCTCATGGGCAGCTTTCAGGGGCGCAGTTGGAACGAGGCCCTGCTGTTCGCGCCGTGGTTCCTCATCGGTGCCGCGCTTATCGCTTTCCGGGCCAGGGAGCTGGATCTTCTGGCCCTGGGAGAGGTCCAGGCCTGTCAGCTGGGCGTGCCGGTGCGAAGTTCACGGCTCTGCCTGCTGGTGGGGGCCAGCCTCATGGCCGCGGCATGTGTGGCCGTTGCCGGAGTCATCGGCTTTGTGGGACTGGTGGCGCCGCACATGGTCAGGCTGACCATGCGGTTGCCGGCCCGCTCACTGCTCCCAGCGTGTTTTCTGGTGGGTGGCATGTTGCTGCTCTGGTCCGATGTGCTGGCCCGGGTGATCCTCTCCGGAGGAGCGGAGCTGCCCGTGGGGGTTGTCACCGCGCTGCTGGGCGCGCCGTTTTTCTGCTGGCTGCTGTACGCCCGGCGAGAAGCGTTGCGGAGGCGCTGATGCTGCGGGCCATGAATCTGGACTGCGGGCATGAACGCCCCCCAGTGCTGTGTGGCGTGAACCTGGAGCTGCGCGCCGGAGAGGTGGTGGGGCTGCTCGGCCCCAACGGCAGCGGCAAGAGTACTTTGTTGTTGACCCTTTCCGGAGTGCTCCCGCCCCTGGCAGGGGAGGTGGCGCTCATGAAACGCCCCTTGCCGTCCTTCCCGCCACGGGACCGCGCGCGGCTGCTTGCCTGCGCACCGCAACGTGCCGAGGCGCCGGAAGGCCTGACCCTGCGGGACCTGGTCCTCATGGGGCGGTATCCGCACCTGGGATTCTGGGAGCGCTGCGGCGGGAAGGATCACGAGGCCGCGGACGCGGCCCTGGCGGCCATGGACATCTCCGGGCTGGCCCTCCGACGCGCCCGCCAGGTGTCCGGAGGGGAGCTGCAGCGGGCCTTTCTGGCCCGTACCCTGGCCCAGGTGGAGACTTCCGGCCCGGCAGTGCTGTTGCTGGACGAGCCTGCCACCGGCCTGGACCCTGCCCACGCTGTCACGGCCTGCGAGGCCCTGGTCAGGAGGGCGGAAGAGGGTGCGGCTGTGTTCATGGCCTCCCATGACTTCAATCTGGCCGCAATGTACTGTGACAGACTGGTCTTCCTGCATCAGGGGCGCGTGCTGGCCCAGGGTGCCACGCGGGAGATCTTTACGAGAGATATACTGGAGACTGTGTATGACACGTCCTTCACCATATTCGAGCACCCCGGCCCACTTGGCGGGGCAGTGCCGCAGGCGGTGCTGGATCCTCGCGATCCTGGCGCTGTCAACGGTGCTTACACTTCCGACCGTGGCGCGGGCGGAAGTGACGGTCCTTGACGACCGGGGGCAGGAAGTGACATTGCCTGCTCCGGCGCGACGCATCGTGCCGCTGTATGGCGCCCTGGCCGAGATACTCGTGTCCCTGGGACTTGGGGACAAGGTCGTGGCGCGGACGGATGCGGACGACTCTCCGAAGTTGGCCGGAAAACCGAGCATCGGAACGCACATGCGCCCCAATGTGGAACTGCTGACCGGCATGGGGCCGGACCTGGTCCTGCAGATGGGGGGGCGCAAGAACGCTGGCCAGCCGTTGCTCGCGCTGGAGCGCCTGGGCGTGCCCACCGCGTTTTTCCAGGCCAGGAACTTCGACGAGCTGTTTTCCGTGATCCGCCGCATCGGCGTGCTCACCGGAAGCCAGTACCGGGCACGGGAGCTGGAGAATTCCATGCGTGAAACTCTGGAGCGGGCCCGCGCCTTGGCAAAGGACAGGCCAAGGCCCCGCGTGTTCTTCGAGGTGCGCTACCCCAACCTTTTGGCAGCGGGGCAGGGATCCATGGTCTCGGCCCTCATCGACGCGGCCGGGGGGAGCAACTGCCTGGAGAGCGGGGAAAAGCTGGTACGCCTCAACGAGGAGGAACTGTTGCGCCTGAACCCGGATGTCTGCGTCTCGCAACGCGGACCAATGAACCCGGAGCCCGAACCCATGTCTCAACGCTCCCATTTTCGGACTCTGGAGTGCGTGCGGCAGGGGCGGACTTTCGTGGTGGACGAGAAAGTGTTCTCGCGCCCCGGACCTCAGGCGGCCGAAGCTGCCCTGGAGCTGGCGCGCATGCTGCACGAAAGAGAATAATTAAGAGTCTCTCCTTCGCGCTCCCCCTTCCCAAGCCCTGATATGGTTATGTATTGGGTCGGGCCGGGAACGAACTGAAATCGATATATCAAGAAATCCCAGGTACTCTCCCTCATAAGCCCATTCTCGAATGCTTTGAGGGAAAACAAGGAAACGCAAGTGAATACGAACACACGACCCAATGGCGCGGGCACCCTCTACGGCATCGGAGTGGGGCCCGGAGACGCCGAACTCATAACCCTGAAGGCTGTGCGAATCCTCGGCGTGGTGGACGTGGTCTTTGCCGCGGCTTCCACCAAGAACGATTTTTCCAATGCCAGGGACATCGCCGCCCCCCATCTTCGACAGGAATGCGAGGTGGTCAACCTGGGATTCCCCATGACCAGGGATGAACAGGCTCTGCACCAGGCCTGGAGAGTCAACGCCGATACCGTGGCCGCCGCATTGCGGGAGGGGCGTAACGCCGCCTTTCTCACTCTTGGCGACCCCATGCTTTACAGCACCTTCGGCTATCTCCTGCAGGCCCTGGAGGATCTTGCGCCCGAGCTGCCCGTGGAGATCATTCCCGGCATCACCTCGTTCCAGGCCGCGGCGGCGGCCAGCAGAACCGTGCTTGTGGAGTCCGGCGAGAGCCTTGTGCTCACCTCGGGGCAGTCCGACGCGGAGCGCTTCGGCAGGCTGTGCCGTGACGCGGAAAACGCCGTGGTACTCAAGGCCTACAAGAACTACCCCCAGCTGGTGGAGATGCTGCGGGAAAACGGCCCCTATTCCAAGACCATGTTCTGCTCCCGTATCGGTATGCAGGGGGAGCGGATCTGCTCCGACCTTGACGCCATCAATGAGACGCCCCACTACTTCTCCCTGGTCATGGTGAAGAAGAACGGTGCCAGGAAAATCAGTGACGCAGGCGATTAGAGCCTGTTTGCACAAAAGTTGTGTGAGGGGGAAAGGGTTCTCCCCCTCGCGCTTCCCCTTCACGAGCCTTGACCGAATTTCACACCGCGCTTGACTGGCCCTTCGGCGCTGCTTAGGTGAAAGCATGAAAACCCGCTGACATATTAATGGGTCAACGGACAACTTTCATTGCAAGGGGAATCTCGTATGGACATTATTCGCATCATTCTGGCCGTCCTTCTCCCACCCCTGGGAGTTTTTCTGCAGGTGGGATTCGGGGGGCATTTCTGGCTGAACATCCTGCTTACCCTGCTGGGTTACATTCCCGGCCTGGTGCACGCCATCTGGGTCATTGCCAAGAAGTAACCTCACCCACCTCTGAACATTCGGGAACTAATATGAACATATCCCACCGCGTGGTTCTGCCGCTGCTGGCCCTGGTCATCTCGAGCATGTTGCCGGCAGCGGCCTTCGCCGGTGTTTCCGAGGAGAGCCTGCGCCGCATGGCGGGGCAAATGGTAATGGTCGGATTCCGGGGGTTGGAGCTCAACGACTCCGACCAGATTACAAAGGACGTTGCCTCGGGACGGGTAGGGGGCGTGGTGCTGTTCTCCACGGACGTGGCCCTGAAATCCCAGGTGCGCAACATCCAGAGCCCGGAGCAGGTGCGCTCCCTGGTCCAGTACCTGAAGCAACGTGCGCCCGAACCGCTCATCGTCGCGGTGGACCAGGAGGGGGGGCGCGTGGCGCGTCTTACTCCCAGGCATGGCTTTCCCGCCACCATTTCGGCGCAGGAGCTTGGCGAGCGCGGCTCCCTGGAGTTCACCTCCCGGACAGCCCGGGCCCTTGGCCTGACCCTGGCTCAGGCCGGGTTCACCATTGACCTGGCGCCGGTGGTGGACGTGAACGTCAACCCGGCCAACCCGGCCATCGGCAAACTGGGGCGCAGCTTTTCCCCGGACCCGGAGAAGGTGGCGGCCCAGGCCCTTGCCTATATCAAGGGGCTGCGTCAGGCCGGAATCCAAAACTGCGTCAAACACTTTCCCGGACACGGCAGCGCCTGGAACGACTCGCACCACGGCATGGCCGACGTCACCGACACATGGAGCGAGGCCGAACTGCTCCCCTATGTCCGCCTCTTCAAGGCCGGGGCCGTGGACGTGGTCATGACCGCTCACGTGTTCAACGCCAAACTCGATCCCGTGTACCCGGCAACGCTTTCACGAGCCGTGATCACAGGCTTGTTGCGCCAGAAACTGGGCTATGACGGCGTCATATTTTCCGACGACATGCAGATGAAGGCAGTGAGCCGCTTCTACGGACTGGAGCAGGCCGTGACCCTGTGCGTGAACGCGGGGGTGGACATGCTGCTTTTCGGAAACAACCTGGAGTACGACCCCATGACGCCCACCAAGGTGGTGGATATGCTGATGCGCAAGGTGAAAAGCGGGGAAATCCCGGCCAGCAGAATCCAGGAATCCTACGACCGCATCATGCGCCTCAAGGCCGGGATGCGGTAAGTGTAGTTGATTCGTTTGTATTGAGAGGGGGAAACCAATTAATAGAGTTTCCCCCGGCACCAACCCCAAATAATGATTTCCCTCGCCGCAGCAAAATCCTTCAAGACAGGAAGTCGTTTCCAAGGTATCGTGAGGCATGCGTACCGAAAGAATACATGGTCAAACGCCCCCCATGGAGGAGGCGCGCTACTCCAGGCCTGTGGAGTTGCCGGGCGTGGAACTGCTCAGCGCCACGTTTCGGCGGCAGAATTTCGCACGGCATTATCACGAGTGCTATGCCCTTGGCGTCATCGAGCAGGGCGGGTTGCGCTTCGATTACCTCGGGAAGGAACATCTCGCCCCTGCCGGGAGCGTGAACCTGGTGGAGCCCGGGGAGGTGCACAACGGCGATGCGGGTGGCGGCACAGGTTGGAGCTACCGCATGTTGTACATCGCGCCCCATCTGGTGGAGGACGCCGCGCGGCAGGCCGGGATCAGGGGTGTCACCCCGCATTTCCCCAAGGGCGTGTTGTTCGACCCGGTGCTGGCCGGACAGGTGCGCGGCTTGCATCTGACCCTGGAAAACGGTCGTGTCTCGGGCCTGGAACTGGACAGCAGGCTTGTGGGTGCGCTCACGCGCTGGATCTCCCTGCATGCGGAAAAGGGTGGGACCCCGCCCCTGTCCGGTCATGAACCCAGGGCAGTGCGATTGGCCCGGGAATACATCGACGCCAGGTTTCATGAAGACATCAGGCTCCATGACCTGGCCCAGCATTCGGGCCTGAGTCCCTTTCACCTGGTGCGGGTATTTGGCAGAAGCGTGGGGTTGCCCCCGGCTCGCTATCAGATGCTGCGCAGGGTGCAGTATGCCAAACGGCAGTTGCCCCGCCCCTTGTCCCTGGCGGAAATCGCCATCCAGGCCGGTTTCGCGGACCAGAGCCATCTCACCCGCGAGTTCAAGCGCATTCTCGGGGTACCTCCCGGAAAATACCGCAAAATGCTGCAAGAGGGCTGATGCCCGGGCGCATATATGGACGGCTGATCACAAAAAGGAGGCCGTTCATGCGCGATTTCGCGGCGTACAGGGATTTGACGCTGGCCATGGTCATCGTGGGCAGCTCGGTTGTGGCGGGAAAGTACGTGGTGGAGCATCTGCCCGTTCATTTCAGTCTCGGGATCAGGTTCGTGGTGGCCTGCGTACTGCTCGTGCCGCTGTGCCGCAAGCTGGAGGGCGGCATACCCCGCCTTCCCTTGAGAGACTGGGGTGTCATCTTCATCCAGGCCCTGTGCGGGGCCTATCTGTTCAACATTCTTCTGCTCGAAGGGCTGCGGCACATGGATGCCGGGGTCGCCGGCATCGTCACCAGCACCACACCGGCCTGCATGGCCTTGTTTTCCTGGGTGTTTCTCAGAGAGCGTCCATCACGGCGTATTCTGGCGGGCATCGCCCTGAGCGTTGCGGGCGTCCTGATCCTGGCCATATCGCCGGAGCGCGGGCACGGCGTCTCCCTGTGGGGGCTGCTTCTGGTAACGGGGGCGGTGGTCTGCGAGACCATGTTCCTGCTTTTGCGCAAGGGGCTGCGTTCCGAGATTTCGGCTCTTGGGGCGGCCACCGCGGTGAGTCTTGCCGGATTGGTGCAGTTCGCCCCCATGGCGGTGTGGCAATGGCGCAAGGTGGACCTGGCTGCCATCTCTCTGCCCACATGGGGTGTACTGCTGTACTACGGCGTGTTCATCTCGGCCCTGGCGTATCTGTTCTGGTTCCGGGGCGTTGTCCGTGTATCCGGAAGTGTGGCCGCAGTGTTCACCTCGGTGCTCCCTGTGAGTGCCCTGGGGTTTTCCGTACTCTTTCTCGAGGAACATCTCGGCGCGCGACAACTGGCCGGGTGCGGTTGCGTACTGCTTGCGATCGTGCTGCTCTCCGGAATCCGGTCCCCGTGGACAAGGCGGCGGACATCAGAATCTCTTTGCCAACGCTCCTGAATCAATGGTACATAAGAAGCAATTTATTGTGTGGCGATCAAAGGGAGCCGCGCATGGGGTGAAATGCGCAATGCGTTTCGATGTGGCTCTTCACGGCGACACTGCCGAAACTCATGAACTTAGCCAATGATTCAGGAGGGGTGCATGAAAAGGACGATTCTTCTTTTCGTACTGCTTGTCACGCTGAGTTTCTCCGCGTCCGCCATGGCGGACGATGCCGCAAGGATCATGGAACTCAAGAACCAGATCATTCAGATGCAGAACGAAGGGCAACTGGGGATCAATGAGTTCACCTTTTGCAGAAAAGTCCTGAACTACGGGACCTTCATCCCCTGGGAAGAGCCAATCTTTCAAGTGGGGGGCGATTTCGTGGTCTACTTCGAACCCTTGAACTGGTTCACCAACGTGGCCAGCGGGAACTATGAGTTCTGGCTGATGCAGAACCTGCGCCTGGAAACACCCGACGGCAAGGTGCTGTACGAGAAAGAAAAATTACTGGACATGCACTTCAAGACCGCGAAGCCGGTGTTGGACGTCTACATGACCAACGACTTTAGCCTTGGGCAGCTCCCGCCCGGAGAATACGTCTACATAGTGGAGTTGCGTGACGAACTGAAGGGGCAGCAGGCGGAAGTCCGCCAGAGCTTCACCATACAGTAGGGATCGATTTGGGACAGAATGCGAGGGGGAAACCATTTGCGAATGGTTTCCCCCAATTATATTGCTAGCGCTTGAATTCGGTAAGCGGAGCAATGCTTTTCCGGAGCAGTATTTCAGAGTGATCAGGCACGATGAAGTTCATGAGTTCGCCCACCTCGTGGTATCCGTGTCGCCTGTAGAATCCCCTGGCGCGGGGATTGAAAGACGAGACGCAGATGAACACGTTGGGGTAATCCTGGAGAAATCGGTGTTCCGCGTGACGCAGGAGTCTGGAGCCGATGCCGTGCCCCCGGAACTCGGCGGCCACTCCGAGGGATTGCACGTACCCCACGAATGGACCTTCGTGACAGAGGACGATGAAGCCCGCCACTGTGTCGCGGCACATGGCCACATGGGTTTCGCGTTTGGTCGAGGTGAACCAGGACATGGCCGTGGGGCGATCGCGTCGCAGGGTTATCCATGGCTCCGAGTTCACCATGATTTCTGTGCAGGCCTCTGCCCGGAGTCTGTCCCGCTCCGGCTGAAGCCCGCAGATCGTTATTTCCTCCACCACCTCCAATTCTTCCAATTCAACCATGACACACCTCTCATCATGTGAATGCGCGCAGCAGTGCCACGCTGATCATGCCCACGGCCACGGCGCCGAAAAAGCTCTTGAACCTCCATGCAACGAGGAACGTTGGCAACGCCGCGAGCAAAAAAATGTTTCCGGGACCAATGTCCAACCCCTTGTCCGAGAGCAGAAGGCCCGGCGTGAGCAGGGCGGCCAGCACTGTGCAGGGGATGAAGCCCAGCCAGCGCGCCACCAGGGGGGGCAGGGTCCGTTGCGAAAGTATCAGTGCGGGCAGCAGACGCGGGATGTAGGTCACCACGGCCATGCCCAGGATGGTCAAAAGGATCAGGTTCTGGTTCATGATGCTTCTCCCGAACGCCCCAGCACGAGGCCGAGGCTGGCGGCGATCAGGGTCGCCAGGATGACGTTCCACTGCTCGCACCCCGAGAGGTAGAGCCCCACGGAGAGCATGGCAGCTGCAACGGCCGCATACATATGGTGCCGGTTGTGGATCTGCCAGACCAGCAGCACCAGGAACATAGCCGGGAGGGCGAAGTCCAGGCCCAGGGGGCGCACGTCGCCGATGAGCCCGCTGGCCAGGATGCCCAGCACGCTCCCCGTGATCCAGGAGATGTGGGCTATGGTGTTGATGCCGAAGGTTTCGGCCTTGTCGTTCTCGCCCCTGGCAAAGCGTGTGGCGTGCAGGGCGAATGATTCGTCGGTGAGTTCGGCTGTCATGGCCGCGACCTCCATGGGGCGCATGTTCTTCAGATGCGGGGCCAGGGCGGCGGACATGAGCATATGGCGCAGATTCACGATGAAGGTCGTGATGATGACGGCCAGTGGCGCGGCTCCGGCGGCGAACATGGCCACTGCGATGAGTTGGGCGCTGCCGGCGTATACGAACACCGACATCAGGACAGTGTTCAGGACGGAGAGCCCGGCTTTCTGGGCCAGAACCCCGTAAGCGAATCCCACAGGCAGGTATCCCAGGATC
This sequence comes from Desulfovibrionaceae bacterium, assembly GCA_963674665.2. GTDB lineage: Bacteria > Desulfobacterota > Desulfovibrionia > Desulfovibrionales > Desulfovibrionaceae. The sequence goes on from CAXXPL010000011.1 coordinate 347,480, forward strand.
ACTGGCGTGACCTGGCGCAACGCCGAGGCCATCGGTCCGGCGGGCATGCGTCGCCACATGGCGTCCATGGCTTGCATCATCATGCTCCCTTTCTTGTTGTTCAATGGATCATCCTCAATATTGTGATTGTATTGGAGCAAAAAAACTGTCATCATGACAGACACAGATTAGTAAAATGTAACATGACAGATTAGACGGAGGAATCATGTCCACGATGCCGGATACCGATATCTTTCGCTACCGCCTGGTGGAGCGCAGGGTCCTGGACCTGGTGGAGGCAGGGGAACTCGTTCCGGGGCGGCGTCTGCCCTCCATACGGCAGATGAGCTCGAGGCTGGGCGTGGGCATCGCCACAGTGAATCACGCCTACCAGGAACTGGAGCGCAAAGGAATGCTCGAGGCCAGGCCCCGCTCCGGTTTTTTTCTACGCAAGGCGGAGTCAGAGCCGCAGGTGCCGGTATTTCACGCCTCCAAGCCATCGGCTCCCAGGCCGGGCAACCGCTCCGCCCTCATCGCCACGGTGCTGGAAAGCCTCGGGGATTCGAAACTCATGCCCTTTGGCGTGGTCTGCCCCCAGGAGAATCTGCTGCCGGTGAGGCCCCTGGCCAGGATAGCGGGGAGTATCGCCAGGGAGCGGGGCGGGGAGGTGCTGGAATACGCCCCTGTGCAGGGATCCGTACACCTGAGAAGACAGATCTCCTTTCGTCTGCAGGATCAGGGGTTGGATCTGGGGGCGGATGACCTGGTGATAACCAATGGCTGCATGGAGGCTTTGAATATCGCTTTGCGCTGTCTGACTCGACCGGGCGACGCGGTCTGTATCCAATCTCCCACGTATTATTGCTTTCTGCAGCTCCTCGAGACGCTGGGTCTGCGGGTCATTGAACTGCCAAATCATCCGGACAGGGGTATAGATCCGGATGACCTGCGCGCCACGGTCCGGCGCTATGACGTCCGGGCGGCGATTTTTTCGGCAAATTTCAACAATCCGGACGGTGCATTGAAACCTGACGACGCCAAGCGGGAGATCGTGGAAATACTGGCGGAGCACAGGGTACCCCTGGTGGAGGACGACGTCTCCGGGGATGTGTATTTCGGGCGGCACAGGCCGAGCTGCATGAAGAAATACGATGCGCACGGCCTGGTGCTGCACTGTTCGTCGTTTTCCAAGACCATGGCTCCCGGACTCAGGGTGGGTTGGATGGCACCGGGGCGGTTCCTGGAAAAGGTCATGGAGATCAAGGCAACCACCAGTGTCAGCTCCGCCACGTTGCCACAGGAAACCGTGGCGGCATATCTCGCCATGGGCAAGTTCGACAAGTTCCTGGACGGATTACGGAACACAGTGTCGCAGGTGATGCGGACCATGCGGCATCATGTTGCTTCCTCCTTTCCAGAGGGGACTCGTGTCACCCGTCCCAAAGGGGGGCTGGTACTCTGGGTGGAGCTGCCCGGGAACATCGATGGCGTGGAGATGTTCTTTCGGGCCCGGGAGGCGGGTATCGGCATCGCCCCTGGTTCCATATTCACGACACAGGAGCGGTTCGGAAACTTCATCCGCCTGAGTTGTGGGGTTACATGGAACGACGAAGTGAGCAGGGGGCTTGAAAGGCTGGGAGAACTCGCCAAGAATGCGGATGGCGATTCCTGAGCCGGTTGCCCCATGTACCGACGATGATTAGGTTCAGATATCAATTGGCTTTGTATGAGGGGGAATTCCTTTTGACGAGGTTTTCCCCCTCGCTCTCCCTCTTCCCGAACTTCATTGTCGGGAGTGTGCCAGTCTCACGCGTACCTTGATGGGAATCGGGAAGGCCTTGGAGAGAACTCATCGCGCCGGGATAGGTGGAGCCGCGGCAGGAGCAATGAAGAGCGGATCAGTGGTATTCGAGATAATCCCCGGCCGGGCCTATGGCGGAGCTGAGGTCAACATCGAAGTATTGGTTGATGAGTAGGCGGCGGCAACGCTGACACCCTTCGGGCTCTTCGCAATAGTGCCGCAACAGGGATTTGACGCGTCTGCTTCTGGTGTGCCTGTGCTTGATGTAGAAAGCGCACTGTTCAGCATGATCGCACATGCTCTCCTCCCTGGACATATGCAAAAGTGAGTACCAAGATGTTTGTAAAGTTGTACTGTAACAGAGATGAGCAAGTATATTACAAAGGGAGAACGTGTCTATCAGGTTAATCCTACTTTTTGAAAATAATCATCTTCAGTATGTATTTTCAGAATATTGAGGGGTTGTTATTTTTTGTCTTGAAATAAAGAATATTGTGTCAAACCCTTTCCGAGTACATTTATGCGGACATGAGATATTTGAGGATAATGCATGATTCCCTTGCGCGACAGTATTCCCAGAGTACACCGCTCCTACGCGGTCTGGACCATGATAGCCCTTAACGCCCTGGTGTTCCTTTTCGAACTGGGGCTTGGCAACCAGGGGTTGTTCGAGCTGTTTCACCTTTTCGGCGTGGTGCCCGCCAGGTTCACCGATCATAACTGGGCATCGCACATAGGCTACCCCAGTATGGGCTTCTTTCCTTTTTTGACATACATGTTCCTACATTCGGGCTGGCTGCATTTCCTGATGAACATGTGGGTGCTGTGGATTTTTGCCGACAACATCGAGGACGTCATGGGAACGTGGCGGTTTCTGGGGTTCTATCTCCTGTGCGGCGTGGCCGCCGTGATCGTCCACATCGTCAGCGATCCGTCAACGATGGAGCCCGTTGTTGGGGCGTCCGGCGCCATCGCCGGGGTCATGGGCGCGTATTTTCTGCTCTACCCCCACGCCAAGGTGCTGACTTTGATTCCCATCCTGATCTTTCCGCTCTTCGTCGAGATTCCGGCGGTGATCTACCTGGGCATATGGTTCGTGAGCCAGTTTTTTTCCGGTATGTTCAGTCTCGGCTCATCCGAGGCGGGGGACGTGGCCTTCTGGGCCCACGCCGGAGGTTTTGTGGCCGGAATGCTGTTTCTCCCCTTGTTTCGCATTAAAAGTCGTTGCTACTATTGCTATGACTCCGGCGGCAGACGCATCCCCTACAGGGAGCGGGGTGTGCGTTGAACACTCCACAGGGCCGGAGCGGCATTGTACCATTTCATTGTCTTGGAGGAGGGATGACCTTGGAAAACGGAGAGGGCTTTACCAGGGAAGTTTTGATTAACGGTATGGAGTGCGCTTACGACCCGGAGCGCTCCCTTGCCAGGATTTATTGCAATAGTTGTTCGCACCTCAACGAGGTGGAGGCGTATGTGGAAGGGGGCGAGGTCATCTTTCAGGGTTTTGTCTGCGAGAAGTGCGGCGCCTGGAATGCGCCTGAGGCATGATACGCCTCTGGCTTGAGGTGGGGCCTCAAAAAGTCCCCCCCGTGGTGAGAGTGCTGATCAGGTTTTTGCTCACCCACGCGGTGCTTGGCGTGCTCCTGGGCATGATGTTGCTGCAGATGCTGTATCTCGCGGTTTCCACGGTCCGGCCAGGGGGATTGGTTGGCTGGTATGTGGACAGCACACTGCTTCTGCTCTGCAACGGAGCCTGTGTGGCTTACGTGGACTATCTCGTGCAACGGGCCAAGCACCGCGCGTTTGGCGAAGTCCGCACCTTCATCGGCGATGGCGTGTTGGGGCGGCGAGACCGTTTGCTCAGCCTCGGAGTGAGTTTTTTCTGGGGAGCCATCTCCGGGGTGCTGTTGTTCAGCGAGCATGGGATGCTCGGCCTGGCCATAGGGGCGGTAATCATAGGCATTCTGCATGTGGGGCTGTTTTCGCGGGCAATGGCCGAAATGCTTCGGGCCGAGCACATGGTCACCTGGCTGGATTTGCAGATCTTGCTGTACATCTACGTGACCATGCTGGCCTGCTTCACCTTGTTCAACGTGAGCCTGCAGATCCTGCACGACTTCATAAATGTGGCTCCGGCCTTCAGCATGCCCCTGTCCTCCAAGCTGATAGTGGATACTTTCTACTTCACCGTGGTCATGGCCACCACGGTCGGGTTCGGTGACATTTCCCCCCAGACATGGGACGCCAAGCTTGTGGTTGTATTGCAATGCCTGACCAGTTACGTGATGTTCGGGCTCATCGTGGGGATCGCCCTCAGAGGGGTTCGCTCGGGCTCGGTGGCCGACAGAGTGGATAAAAAGGTTGATAACGAAGCAAGTTAAAATGTTTTTCAAGGGGGAGCCCTTTTCATAAGAGTTCCCCCAGATTCTTCCCTATTTTCTCTGATTCCTCCCAGTCCGCCTCACACAGGCACGAGATAGGGGCGCCAGCAGGCACCACACTGGACCGCGCCTTCGGGACGCACGGCGTTTCTGCGGAAACTCGCATAGTCCCTGGAACGCCAGATGCTTTCCAGGGGCTGCTGCAGCACGTTGCCGAAGACGATGCGCTGGTACTCCATGGTCATGCTCTGGAAGTGGTAGTGCACCTCCTTGCGGACCGGAAGCTGGGAGAAGATGCAGGGGGATATGTCGCCCATGGCGCCGAGGTACAGTGCCCGGGTGACGTTTTCAATACAGAAGGGGGGATTCTTTGCCGCGTTCAGGAGAAAGTAGTGCATACCCATGGAGCGTTTCCGGGCGCTTTCGGCGATGGAGAGCATGCGCCGCTCCAGGTCGAGGTACTCCGCCTCGCTGTTGGGCACCAGGGTGTCTTCCACCAAATCGGCGTCGGGTACGATGATGAGGGGATTGACCAGCAGTTTGTCCACTCCGAGATTATGCAACAGGCCGGGCAGCCGGGGCAGTTCATCCAGGCTGGAGCGGTGCAGGGTATAGAGCAGCATGACCTTGGGCAGATTCGAGCCCAGACGCTTCTTGATCCTGGCCAGGTTTTCCAGGGCGCGGAACCCGGAGTTCAAGCTGGTGCCCCTGCGCTCCATATTTTTGTCCTCGTTGATGGAGCTGATGTTCAGGGTGACGGCGAAGAACTGCATGGAGACGAGGAGTTCCAGGGTGTTGTCATCCAGCAGGTCGGGATCTGAAACCGCGGTGGTCAGCAGGCAACCGGCCTTCCTGGCCATGGTGGCCATGGTGAAGAAGTCCGGGTTGAGGAGCGGTTCGCCCCATCCCTGCAAATGGAGTATTTTCGAAGAGCGCAGCACGGGCAGGACCCGCTCGAAGATCTCCACAGGCATGTTCCTGTCGATCCAGACATCCCTGAATGCCCGGCGCAGTGAAAATCGCCCGGCCTTGAGGCTTTCCGAGCCCATGTCTATCTGCGCCCACTCGAGGCTCGGCAGCAGAAGCCGGGCCAATAGCCTGAACATGTAAACCTCCCGGTGTGGCTGAGTTCCACCCCCCTTGTCTTGTCATTACCGCGAGCACAAAATGTTTATCATTATGTAGCTCAAAGGCATAAGGACGGACCCGCTGGAAGCGGGGGCAGCGGCGAAGCCGCAGGAGCGCGGTGTTGATTATTTCGCGCTCCAAGTAATAGCACTGAAGAATTCACATTGCGAGTTTTTCAGGCCCGCTCCTTTGGTACATGATTCCGCCCCACCTGATAAGACGATTAGCCTCCCGTTCCGTCCTCCCTTGATACCTCCACGCCGCCAACATGTGGCAACATGGTGCTAACTTATGGCGGCACCTGAGGGTTGGTTCATAATTTCACATTGTTAAACAGGCGGTGCGGCGTACCTCCTATGGTAAGGGCAACAGGGTGTGAATCCTGGTTTGCACTGGTCCGTATGCTTTGAAATTACCACTGTAAAATAGCAAGGTTATAAATTCTCTATATAGGCATGCATCTTGCTTAATGGGATGAGCGTTTCCGCATTTTATTAGCGGATTTGGAGGTTTGTCGTCGGTACCGGGTGGCGGTACCGGCAAGGGGGCATTGTTTCAACCACACGACTTGGTTTCACTCACGGCAAGGAGGAGGAAACATGGCAGAAGATTCGCAGATAGTAAAAGACGCGCAACGATGGCAATGGTCGGAGCTGTTGAAAAAGGAGGACTGGTGGGCCATTTGGCTTGGTTTCGCCATCCTGCTCCTCGGCGTGATCCTGTACTTCCCCAGTGCGGGGGATAACCAGGCAAAGCTCGAGGAGATCGATGCCAAGTATTCCGAGCAGGCCTACCGTACGGACAAATTCAAGACCATCGCCTGGTACAAGCTGTACGACGCCAAGAAGAAGGTCAAGGCGATGGACAACGCCGCAGGGAAATGGTTCAAGAAATTTTCCGGTAAGACCCACGGCTGGAAGGGTAACCTGCTGGACGCCTTCTATCTGAGCGATGAAGAGGCCAAGGCCCGCAGCGAAAAGGCCATGCCCAAGTACGAGGAGTCCAAGAAGGCCACTACCACGGCCCTTGAGGCTGCCACCGCGGCTGAGAAGGCGGCCGAGGAAGCCGGTTTTCAGGACGCCACACTGAACGACGCGGCAAAGACCGCCATCGGCGACTGGCGTAACGCCAAACTGGCCGAGGGCAAGTTGAAGAAAAAGGCCCACGTCAAGCCCTACAACCAGATCCCCTGGCTCATTTTCCTGGGTGTCTGCTTCGCGGTGTTCTTCGGCATCGGCATGATCGCCATGGGCCAGAGCTTTGTGAAATTCGTGGTAGGCTTCGTGTTCGTGTTCCTGGTGGCCATCGTGGCCTATATTGCCAGCGGCCAGGCCACCATGAAGCACTACGGCATCGGTTACGCGGCCTGGGCCATCTTCTTCGGCATGCTCATAAGCAACACCGTGGGCACGCCGAAATGGGCCATGCCAGCGGTGCAGACCGAGTACTACATCAAGACCGGCCTGGTGCTGCTCGGCGCCAAGATCCTGTTCGAAAAGATCATCACCATCGGTACGGCCGGTATCTTCGTAGCCTGGGTGGTCACCCCTACTGTGTGGCTGTGCACCTACTGGTTCGGCCAGAAGGTCATCAAGATCCCTTCCAAGCGCCTGAACGCCACCATCTGTTCGGACATGTCCGTGTGCGGCGTGTCAGCGGCCATTGCCACGGCGTCAGCCTGTAAGGCCAAGAAGGAGGAGTTGACCCTGTCCGTTGGCCTGTCCCTGGTGTTCACCTCCATCATGATGATTGTCATGCCCGCGGTGATCAAGTCCACCTTCCCGGTGGACAAGCAGCTGATCCTGGGCGGCGCCTGGATGGGCGGCACCATCGACGCCACTGGCGCAGTGGCCGCGGCCGGCGCGTTCCTGGGTGAGAAAGCCCTGTACGTGGCCGCCACCATCAAGATGATCCAGAACGTACTCATTGGCGTCATTGCTTTCTTCGTGGCCCTGTACTTCACAACCAGGGTCGAGGTGGAAGAGACCGGCCAAAAGGTGGGGATCATAGAGATCTGGTACCGCTTCCCGAAGTTCGTCATCGGATTCATCGCGGCATCCATCATCTTCTCCGCGTTCTTCACCATGTTCAACAACAGCGTGGACGGGCTTGGCAGCGCCATGATCGACCAGGGCGTGATCAAGGGCATGGGCGATCTGTTCCGCGGATGGTTCTTCTGCCTGTCCTTCGTGTCCATCGGTCTGGCCACCAACTTCCGTGAGTTCAAGGAGCACCTGGTGGGAGGCAAGCCCTTCATCCTGTACGTGGTGGGCCAGTCCTTCAACCTGTTCCTCACTCTGGTGGTGGCCTACATCATGTTCTACATGGTGTTCCCGGACCTCACCGCCAGCATCTAACAACAACCAAGTACCGCGCCCTCTTCACGAGAAGGGGGCGCGGCCATTGAAAAAGCCATGAACGAACATGAAGAAGTGAAAGAATACCCCAGGATGTCCAGACCCCTGGCCTGGAGCATCCTCCTCGGAACCCTGGCGTTCCTGTGGATCTTCGGCATGTACCTGGGCCCCTGGATCATCGACCACACCCCTGTGTACAAGGACATCGTGCAGGTCATCATCAGGGACGACATCGACTCCGGCGCCTACTTCTACACCGAGATCAAGGGCGCCTACGAAGGGGAGCGTTATCTGCGCCAGAAGCTGAGCCATGACATCCCCAACCGCTGGGGCTTGACGTGGCCCTTCATTCTCGGCATCGTCCTCTGTCTGGTAATCCTCACCGTTGGTTTCAACCTGATTTTGCCACCCGGCAGCGGACTGGAACAGAAAAAAACATCGGAAGGGACATGAGCAAGACACCATCCAAGGACGCGATGCTCGACAACAGGGAGCGCATCCTCGCCAATGAACGGTATTTCGCGCGAAGGCTCGCTGTGGAGGTTATCAAGAAACCCGAGCTGAGTATTTGGATGATTCTGATCCCGATTATTTTCGTGTTTTTCTTTTTTCGATTGAACAAGGTGAGCAGCGGCCGCAAGGAGTTCGTGGAAAATTACCTGATAACTCGGCAAAAGGCCCTGGATGCGTCATATGAGGCCATACTTGAGCACAGACCGCCGGATATGGCTGCCTTGTGCGCCATAACAGACGTTCCGGAGACCTTGCGCCCCCAGTATGAGAACTGGGTGCGCATATTGCTGGAGCATTACGGTGGCCTGTTGCGCTCCCAGGGCGAAACCTACGAGGAGTTGGTCAAGAACCACTACAGGAATCGGACCGCGTTCAACGAGTACCTCAAGAAGGTCAATGACGCCGAGATGCGCTTCAACGCCGCGCTCAAGCCCCACGTGGGAGACGAGGTGGACGGCGCCACCAGCATTATCACCACCATTGAAGACAATAGCGTACGCATGCGTAAGGAGCAGGCCCGGACATATTTTGCCTGAACCGCCCCCCGCGCATCGGCGCGGCCCTTAATTTCATAGAGCGTTTTGCGAGGGGGAAACCCTTTGAAAAGAGTATCCCCCCGCGCTCCCCCTTCACGATCCTTGTCATGTTGATATTCCCTGGGGGAGCCGGAGAGAAGCCCTTGGCCACAAGGTATTCTTCTCGGGACATGCCTTGGCTTCGACTGAAACCGCTTAACATGCAGGAGAGACTCCGCAAGACAAAGGGCAACGGCATTATGCAGTTCAACTGGCCCAAGAAGCTTCAAACCAGGTTTCTCATCGGGCTCACCGGGATCACCTTTGCCGGCGGGCTGCTTTTCGCAGTGGCCCTGTACAACCATATGCACGCGCTGCTGGAGTCCGAGGCGGCGGACAAGGCCGCGCTCATCCTCTCCCAGGCCGAGGCGGTGCAGCACTATGTGCGGCACACCTTGCGCCCCCTGATGTACAAGGTCCTGCCTGACGACGAGTTCATGATGGAAAGCATGAGTTCCTCCTTCATCTCCCGCAGCATAATGGAGCGGGTGGATCTGGGCTCCGAGTCGCACATCTACCGCCGGGTGGCCATCAACGCCCGCAATCCCGACTTCGAGGCCACGCCCAGGGAAGTCCGCCTGATCGAGCATTTCCAGGAAAAACCCTATCTCTTCGAATGGTCCGGCTTCGAGACTTTTAACGATCATCAGTACTTTGTGGCGGCCAGGCCCGTGCGCTTCGGCAAGGGATGCATGAACTGCCACGGGGAACCCGAGCACGCGCCCAGGCAGTTGCTGGAGCGCTATGGCCGCGAGCGGGGTTTCGGCCGGGAGGCGGGGGCCATCTTCGGCATGACCGAGGTTCTGGTGCCGGTGCAGGACGCCATGCTGGACATCCGGGGCGCCACAGTGGGTACGGTGTCCTTTGCCGTGGCCGGCGCCCTGTTCTGTTTCGCTGTGGCCAACGTGCTCTTCAACCGCCTGGTGGTGCACAACGTGCGCCGCATCGGGCTGGTCTTTCCAAAATATTTCGGGGTGCGGGCGGAGCCCCCCCTCATGGAGCGGCTGCAGCGCGGCAACGAGATCGAGGAGATACTGGTCAGCGTGGAAGACCTGGCCAAACATCTCAGCGAGGCCCAGGACAAGCTCGAGGACTATGCCGTGAACCTCAAGCGCATGGTGGACGACCGCACCGCGGACTTGCGCCAGGAGGCCAGCGACAGGCGCAGCGACGTGGCCCTCTTCGTGCGCCTGTTACGCACCCTGAACAACAGCCACACCCGCAGGGAACTGATCCAGAGCGCGCTTCCCCAGATCTGCAAACGCTACGGGGTCAAGGAGGCGGCCTTTGTCTGCACATTCTCCTCGCAGAACTTCTACTCCTGGCCCAATCCGGACAAACGGCCCACACTACCCGACTCATGGAAGGAGCTCGTCACTGAAAGCCGGCCGCTATTTTTTCCCGAGCGGGCCTATGTTCCGGTGGAGACCCAGGTACAGGCCGTGGAAGGGCTGTTGTGCCTGTTTTGGGAGCCGGACACATTCGAGCCGGAACGGGAGGGCGACGTGCTGGTGGCGCTGGGGCGCCAGTTGGGCGTCGCCATGGAGAACCTGAACTTCCAGGATCGCTTGCTGCAGCAGAACGCCATGCTCCAGTCCATTTTCGAGGGCATCAGCGATCCCCTGCTGCTCCTGGACCATTCCTGCGGTGTTCTTATGGCCAATCACGCGGCCCTCTCCCTGGTGCCGGAGGGAGAGCGCCCCCGCGAAAACGAGACCTGTTTCGAGGCCTTGTTCGGCGCGCACACCGTGGGGGATTCCACGCCTGACTCCATGTGCCTGCCCGAGGTCATCAGGAACGGCTCACCCACGTGCTTCGAACTGCAACAACCCAATGGCCGCAGCTTCAACGTCAGCGCCTACCCCCTGCCCCAGGTGCACGACCAGCCCGGGCGAGTGGTGGTATACGCCAGGGAGAACACGGCGGAAAAGCGCATGCTGGCGGAGATCCAGCAGCACGAGAAGCTCATCACCGTAGGCAAGCTCGCCGCCGGTCTGGCCCATGAGATCAACAACCCCCTGGGAGTTATCCACACCTACGCCGAGCTGCTGCAGTCCAGCGAGATGACGCCGCAGAACGGTAAGGACGTGGAGGTCATCATTCAGCACACCCGCAAGGCCCAGAAGGTGCTGCAGGATCTGCTCAACTTCGCGCGACCCAAGCACGCTTCCACCGGCCCCTGCGATCCCCTGGCCGTGATCAGGGACGTGGGCGCAGTCTTTTCGGTACAGGCCGAGGCCAGGCACGTGGCTCTGGACATCCAGACCGAGGCGCATCTCCCCACCATCGACGCCGACCCGGCCGCGCTGGAGCAGATTCTCAGCAACCTGCTGCTCAACGCCCTGGACGCCGCGGAGGCCGCCCCCTCGGGCAAGGGATGCATCTCGCTGCTGGCAGGGGTGGAGAGCGGCAACAAGGAGCTCTCCATACACGTGGCCGACAACGGACCGGGTATTTCCAAGGACGACGTCCCACACATTTTCGACCCGTTTTTCACCACCAAGGAGGTCGGCAAGGGTACCGGGCTGGGCCTCGCTGTTGTCTACGGACTGCTTCAGGAAATGGGGGGGCGCATCGACGTGCGCAACCAGGACTCGGGTGCCATGTTCTCCCTGCATCTCCCTCTGACGCCGCGGCGGGCATCCACAATCAAGGAGTTGTCATGAGTTGTGACGGACGCATATTGCTGGTGGACGACCAGGTGGACTTCATCCGTGGGCTTGCCCGGCTTCTGGAGCAACAATTCCCATCCTGCTCCTGCCTGTTGGCCGAGAACGGAGAGCAGGCCCTGGCCACCCTTGGCAGTGAGCGTGTCCGGCTCATGGTTTCGGATCTGCGCATGCCCGGCATGGACGGGCTGGAATTGATGCGTCAGGCCCTGGCCCTGGAACCGGCCCTCAGCGTGGTGCTGATCACCGGGTACGGAAGCATCGAGACAGCGGTGGAGGCGGTGAAGTCCGGCGCCTATGATTTTCTCACCAAACCCATCGACAAGGACAGCCTCTTCAAGGTTGTGGCCAAGGGGCTGGAGCGCAGCCAGCTGCTGGGAGAGAACCAGGTCCTCAGGCAGCAGATGGCCAGGAGGGAACTCACGCGCTCCCTCATCGGTCTGAGCCCGGCAATGCAACGCCTGCGGGAGAGCATCGCGGCGGTGGCGGCCAGCGATTACACCGTGCTGATCACCGGGGAATCGGGCACCGGCAAGGAACTCATCGCCGGCACCATTCACAAGCTGTCGTCCAGGGCGCAGCAGGCCATGCTCTGCGTCAACTGCCCCGCCATTCCAGACGAGCTTCTGGAGAGCGAGCTCTTTGGCCACGCCAAGGGTGCCTTTTCCGGCGCTGAGCGCCAGCGCAAGGGCATTTTTATCTCGGCCCAGAATTCCAGCCTGCTCCTGGACGAGATCGGCGACATCTCGCCGAACATCCAGATCAAGCTGCTGCGCGTCCTGCAGGAGCAGGAGGTGCGCCCCGTGGGAACCAACCACGCCATTTCCGTGAATGTGCGGATCCTGGCCTCCACCAACCAGAACCTCAAGGCCAAGATCCAGGACGGGAGCTTTCGAGAGGATTTGTTCTACAGGCTCAACGTGCTCAACATCCACGCACCCACCCTGCGGGAGAGGCGCGAGGACATCCCTCTTCTCTCCAGGCATTTTCTCACCGAGAGCTGCAAGGAGATGAACCTCCCCTCCATGGAGCTCACCCCGGAGGTGATCGGCTGGCTGGCCTCGCAGGACTGGCCCGGGAACGTGCGCGAACTCCAGAATTTCATGCGCCGCCTGGTGGTGTTCACCAATACCGACGTGGTGGACATGCCACAGGTCCGCGCCGCTTCGTCCACTCCCATTGCCGACACCCCCTCCTGGGGAAACGGAGGGCCTTTGCCCTACAAGCAGGCCAAGGCCGGCGTGGTGGACGCGTTCACCCGAAACTACGTGTGTGAACTGCTTCAGCGCACTGCGGGCAACATCTCCGAGGCCGCACGCAGCAGCGACCTGGAGAGGGTCTCCCTGCAGAAGATCATCAAGCGCCTGAACATCGACGTGGACAGCTACCGGCAAAAGGCCGGGGAGCCATGATCTCCGGTGGGCCTCCCTGCAAGGGAGGCGATGGAGGCGCATCCAGACGCTGGCGGCTGTTACAGGTCGAGGCGAGCATGGTATGCAACATCGCCTGCCGCATGTGCCCCTGGCGGGGAATCCGCGCGGGATTGCCCGGCAACGGCCTGCTGTCAAAAGAAATATGGGAGTCGCTGACCCCGCACTTGCCACAGGTGGAGAGCATCGACTTCACCGGCGGCGGAGAGACCCTGTTGCACCCTGATCTCCCGGAGTTCCTGCGCATTGCCAAGGGCGCGGGCTGTGAGACAGGACTTCTGACCAACGCCACCCTGCTGGACCGGGACATGGCGCTTCGGCTCCTGGACGCGGGAATCCACTGGCTCGGGGTGTCCCTGGACGGCGCCACGGAAGCCACCTACGAGAGCATTCGCAGGGGCGCGGACTTCGAGACCGTCACAACAAACTTGCGTCGCCTCGTCGAAATGGCGGAAGGGGGCGGTCCGAGGATCACCGTGCAGATGGTGCTCATGGAGGACAACGCGCACGAGATCATTCCAATGGTTGCTCTGGCGGCGGAACTGGGCGTGCACCGTCTGGTGTTCAAGAACTGCGACGTGATCAGGGAGAGACACGGCCAGGGATTCGGTCTGTTCGGGGAGCGCCGCGACAGGCGCAAGAATAAACTGACCAGGGTGTTGGAAAAGGCCAGAAAGCAGGGTGAGGCGAAAGGGCTCGAGGTGGAGTGCTTCGACTTGGTGCCGGACGAGTCGCCGGTCTGCGCCCATGATCCGAGAAGCAGCTTGTTCGTGTCTCAAGACGGCCGTGTCACCCCCTGCATGAGTCTGGCCTATGGCGGGCCATCATCCTTTCTGGGGCGGGCAGTGGAAATCCCCACCTTGGAGTATGGCAGGCTCCCGGACCAGGACCTGCTGGACATATGGCAGCGCTCCCTCCTCAGGGTTGAGATGAGCCGGACCTTTGATGCGCGGGAGGGGGCGTATGATAGGGCGTTGAAACAGCTCTTCGAGCGGGAGCTGGACCTTGTGAAGCTGAAACTCGGGCTGGAGGCGGTGCGCAATGTCATGCCCCCGGCGCCGCAGGGCTGCGCGGTTTGTCACTACCTGTTTGGAATTTAGGGGATAATGGAAAAGATCTTCCCGGGGCAAGTTTAGTCGAAACAGGTGGCCCCCAGAAAGAATCCTTCAAGAATTCAACTCAAATCCACTCCACCTCGGTCTTGGTGCGCTCGTCCTCGGCGTCGCCGGTGTTCAGGGTGGTCTTGGGCTCCACCATCATGATCAGGACTTCCTCCTCGGCCACGGGCATGTGCTCCGTGCCCTTGGGGATGACGCAGAGTTCTCCGGGAGCGAGGCGCACGAACTTGTCCCCATCCGCGTCCCGGAAGCGGATGACGAGGTCGCCCTGGACCACGAAGAACAGCTCGTCCTCGAGGTCGTGCTTGTGCCAGACGAACTCGCCTTTGATCCTGGCGAGTTTTATGTAGTTCTCGTTGAGTTCCGCAACCACCTTGGGATCCCAGTGGGACTGGAAGAGCCCGAATTTCTGCATGAGATTGACAGTCTTCATGTAGTGCACCTGATATTTTTAATAATGAATCAAACGGTTTCTGTTAGCATGATCATCAGCCGCTTCTGCTTGTCCAGGTCCGCTGAAAAGAGCAGCACCGGCCCGGGGCCCATTCCGGCTAGGGCATGGGGCAGGTCCACGCGTTCGCGCTTCAGGGATCTCCTTTCTAGCACCATGGTTGCGTTGTCGTGCCCCACAAGTGCCTGCAGGTCGTTCTCAGCGTTGCCGTAGTTGAGGGTGGCGAAACCCAGCATGACACTGGTGCTGCCGATTTGCATGTTTCCCTGGTAGTCGCAGATGAAGATCGGGATGGGGCTAGCGGCCAGGGCCGAGCGAAGCCGCTGCACGTCGTCCTCGAGGCCGGAGAGGCGCTTGGCCGCGGCATGGGCCCAAGCTCCACTCTCTCCCAGTTCCTGGAGCTCTTCCAGGGAAAAGTCGGTTTCGCCCAGTCCCAGACGATGAAACAGGTTCTTGGCATGGCTCAGGCGCGATGCGTACATGAACGCGGTGAGCGTGCAGACCACCCCGGATAGGCCAAAGGCGGCCATGGCGATTTCGCTGGTGGCTTCCATCAAGAGGAAGAGGCTCAGGGCGAAGACAGCGAGCAGAGCGACGATCCAGATGAGAATTCCCGTTGCCAGGGGCATTTTGCCGGACATGCCTCCCTCCAGAGGTCAACGAATATTTTGCTGATGCGGGTTCAGTGTGTCAGGTTTGCTCAGCCTGAAAGATATTGCTTACGATACATGGAATAAAAGGGCAACGGCGATACATGGGGGGCGGGACTATTGAGGTTCCGTACAGGTTTGCGGAAGCGTCGGCAGGAGGTTTCTTCAACGCGTCAGGCCCTTTGAGTTTGAATCAGGCGCACTGGGCGGTCTGTTCGGGCAAGAGGCCGTAATGCCGGATATGCTCTACACAAAGGGAGCGGTATGGCCGCTCATGAACGCCCCGGCCTTTGATGCGAAAACACAAGGGTGAAGGTGCTGTCTTTTCCAGGTTCCGACTCCACGAGAATGTAGCCTCCATAGTGCTCCATGATCTGTTTGCATATGGCAAGCCCCGGCCCTGTCCCAAGCGGTTTTTCACCGGAGTCGCCCTCCACCTGGTAGAACCTGTCGAAGATGTGTTTCTGGCCAGTACCGTGAGGTCCAGGGATTTTTCCGTCCAGGAATAGCGGCCGGATTCGATGCGCGAGATGTCCAGCAGGTCGTTAATCAGACGCGCGAGGCGCTTTCCTTCGTTTTCCATGATGTTCAGGTTGTCGTCTATCCAGGCCGAAATCTGTTTCAGCCTGGAGTCCGTGCTCGCAAGTGGCGCGAAGTACTTTGAAAAAACCTTCGAAATGACCTTGGCGAAACCCAGAATCGAGGTCAGGGGAGTGCGCAGGTCATGGGAAACGATGCTGAGAAAATTGCATTTCATCTCGTCCAGTTGCAAGAGCCTTGCGTTGGCCTCGGATAGTTCCCGGGTGCGGCTGGCCATAAGTTCCTCCAGCTCCTCCTTGGACTGTTGCTGCACATCCCGAGCCTTCCGTACCTCGGTGACGCCCTCGATGACGGCCATCACGCCGGTGATTTCGTTTTCCGCAACAAGGCAGGCCGTGTTCCCGGAGAGCACCTTGCGCTCCCCGGGATTGGGGCCGAACCATGCGGTCCAGCCGAGCACTCCTCCGCATGACCTCATGGTTTTCAGTATGGGGAGCGCGTCCTGGGGCATGGGAACGCCCTGCTTGTCCTCCGGTTCCAGCCTCCACTGGTCGGGGCGGTTGTCATCGTCGATTTCAAGGGTCTGGTGGGCGCGTTCGTTGAGCTGGGTGACATTCCCCTGGGTATCGAAGGTGGCGATGGCCAGAGGGCTGGTCTCGGTGAGCGTCCGGAATCAGGCCTCGGAAGCGCGGAGCACGGACAGGGCGCGGCGTAACGCCCCCAACGCCTGAGCGGCAAGTCAGAGAATGAAAATGGATATGCCACCGTTGAGCGTAGCGAGCTTTTTCGCGGGAAGCAGGATTTCCTTGGTGTATGCCTCCACCACCAGAAGTTCGGATTGACTGTTCACCGTGGCAACCGCCATGCGTTCGATGGAGTTCCTCCAGTATGAGACGATTTTGTCGATGCCGGCATTTTCCCCGAGCAGGCCGAGATTCCTGCCGACTTGAATGTATCCGGTTTTGCCCAGGACGGTGTGATGAACAGGCCAATGTAGGGAACGATGAAGTTAGGCTCCGCCGGTCTTTCCGAAACGTACCTCGTCCAGTAGATTTTGCGCGAACCTGTTGAGGTTCAGGACAGCGGGCATGACTCCCATTTCGTCGAGATCCGGTGAATTGACCGGCGCCGAGACCACGAGTATCGGTTTCGCCGTGACATAGCTCGATGGAAGGATGTCCACAATCACTTCAGCTTTGAGGGATCGCATGAAATGCTCCCTGCCCCCCACATTGAGTGCTTCCACGATGTCGGAGTCGGAAGAGGCGGTGATGTCGCCGTTTTTGTCTAACAGCGAGATCCTTTCAAGATTTGTGTTCAACAGGCGCTCGGTGAGACGGATGTTGGCGGCGGCGCGCACGGACTTTCCGAGATAGGAGTCGGAAAGCGCAATGCCGGACACCCTCTCGCGGCTCCATTGCCTGATGTCCTGCCGCATGCCCATGATCGTCGAGTTCAACTTCCGGTTCAGGAAACTCAGGGCCTGAACCGCCTGATGGGAGGCCATGTCCTTGATCGTCCTCCTGGTGTGCAGGTAGGAAAGCACGATGATGAGCAGGTCTCCGATCAGCATGATGGAGAGCACGCTGGCCAGGTATCCGGTGGTAATGGGTGGAAACAGGCGAAAACGACGGCGGATTCTCATCGTGTGACAACTCCGGCCGCTTCAATGATCGCATAAGGCACATCCATGTGCAGTTTTTCGGCCGTGCACAGGTTGAGCAATACAATACCATGTTCGTTGAGGCGGGGAGGCTGGTTGGGTTGGCCGGCGACATTTCCCTGAGAATGGCCTGCATCATGCTGCCTGTCTGAAATCCCTGTTCGTGAGCGGACTCGAGAATGCCGCACAGGTGTCCGTGCCGCGTCGCTACATCGGGAAAACCCAGGGTCGGGAGTTTGTTCACGCTGTATGTCCAGGCCATCACCTCACCAGGGGGCAGCACCTTGCCATGCTCATGCACCAGGGAGTCGTACAGACCAATTGCAAGAGCATCGGCCTTGCCCTGATAGGCCAGTATTTATTCCTTCCACGCCTTGAAGGTAAGGTGATTTCCACGACAGACAGGCGCAGTGCGAACTGGCCTTTTCGGTTGAGGTCATCGTTGAGGCCGTTCATGATATACTCGCGGATTTGGAATCCTCGATGAAGAAGGCGATGCTCTCCGCCTTAGGAACCAGGCGCTTGACCGGGGCATGCCTTGTTTGATGTGGCAGCGCTCCTGCACGCCCGTTACGATGTCGGATGGGTATCCGTACAGCATGAGCGGGGCGTTGACCCCGAAAACACGGCCTTGGGTCGTAGTTTCACCTTAAGAAAGGGGACCACCACATATGCCCGGGCAGCGTCGTCCACGGTGATGACAACATCCGAATCAAACTCGTTGATTCTCGTAATCGCCTTGTTAGTGGCCCTTAGCAGGCTGTCCTTGGAAGGGGCGTGTTTGGCATCCATGAAAAATACATCGTATTCAATGTTGTTGCCGGAAAGGGCCTGCCGAATTCCCTGCTCGATGTTCCTGCATCAGATGTATTCAGGATCGTAGCTCTGGAGAATGAAAATCCGCCACGGTGCCGCTGTGGACAGATCGAGTGATGAAGTCAGGGCCGGGAGTGCAAGCAATATGAAGACCAGCACTGTCCGATATAATGAAGACATTGCCCCCTCCCCGTTATGAAATGTACTCCGGGATTGGTGATGTTCGATTCTCTGCTTCTTGGTGTTAGCTAAGGATATATCAATAAATGTGCTGTAAAATCAAGAATTAATCCATTCGGAAGATAAAAAGCTGGTATCCTGGTTATAAAGATTGTTTATATGCAGCCGATAGGGAAGATGTGAGTCACGGCATGGAGATTTCTTTGGACTGTTTGTCTGTCGGAAGCTACAAACTTATGCAGTGCATTACAAACTATCTGGAATTTAACTGGAAGTATGTGAAAATTTAAATATTTTTACACAAACGCACTATGCGGAATGATTGCGCTGCAATCTCGCATGCATGTGTCGTCAAAGATGTTTATCGTCTTGTGGCGGCCCGCTCAGGGGAGTACAACCTAAGATCGGGTCGCCATGTTTAATTTGTTAAAAGAAAATCGGGTGAATACGTTAAAATTCCATGGCTCCCTAATATTTCTGCTTCAATGTGCCGATAAGTCATACGAGGGGAAAACAATGGGGAGGTAAATCTCATGGAGATCACCAGCCTGCTTACGGGGATAGCTCCCGAGCGCGCCAGGGCTGGGCAAACCGGCCAGGAGGCCAAAAAGGGGAGGACCTCCGAGGCCTCCAGCAAGCGCGATCGGGTTAGCGTGTCGGCTGAGGCAAGGCTTCGCGCCGCCGAACTTGCGACCCGGAACGACACCGAGGTTCGACGGGAAAAAGTCGAAGAAATCAAGGCTTTGATTCAAAGCGGAGCATATACCATAGACAACACCAAGATCGCCAAGAAAATCGTCGAGGAAGATCCGGAATTCTTCCTGAAACGAGATCAGTCCTGAACCCAGGTCACGAAGGGGGCAACCCCTTCGTGATTTCCCCCTTTTCCAAAACACCCGTCAGAATGGCACCAGGGCTCCCATTGCCCAAGTGACGTATTCTTTCATGCGCATCATTGCGTCATGACCATCTCCTGTGCTTGAACACTCTCGCTTTTCGATATAGAATGGTAGAAGATCTAGTTTATAGGGAAGCATCGTCTTAAGTTTCCCATCAATTCCTTGCACCCGAACACCCGGCGGGGGTGTTGTGACCCCGAAGCGGAAACCTGTCCACTTTTCCAGCGCCCGGGTTCCCGGCCTTATGCCCTGGCAGGGGTACTTTCTGGCCTGGGGACTTGGCCTGATGGTGTGGAAAGCCTGGGACGCAGTGCTCATAGGGGGCGTGGGGCTGCTGCTGTTGTCAGGGGGAAAAAGATGGCGCGGCATCACCCCCCTCGAACCCGGCAATGTCGGACTTGCCCTGGCTTTCACAATGGGGTTGCTGTTGTCCGGAGAGCGTCCTCCTCATCATTTGCCAGAGGCCAAGACATGGATGCTGGACCGCGAGGGGCTGCCCATCGCCGGCCTGGTGACGGAGTGCAAGGGGCAAGTCGGAAAAAGGCTGGCTCTGATTCTCGAAAACGTGACCGTTTCCCTGCCTGACGGCGTGGAGGAGACCCTGGATGGGGCTCTTTCCTGGACCTGGAAAAATCCTGTCTTCCGCCCACTTGTGGGGGACAGGGTGGTCGCCAGGCTCCAGGTGAAGCCCCTTCACGGCATGAAGAATCCCGGATGCTGGGATTACGAGGCGTACCAGTCCGGCAGAGGGGTGCGGTGGACCGCCTGGAGTAAGGGCGATTATCCTGATGTCGGGGTGCTGTCATCCGG
The DNA here is from genome assembly GCA_963674665.2 of Desulfovibrionaceae bacterium. Classification (GTDB taxonomy): domain Bacteria; phylum Desulfobacterota; class Desulfovibrionia; order Desulfovibrionales; family Desulfovibrionaceae. The sequence continues at coordinate 367,443 of CAXXPL010000011.1, forward strand.
GGCGGGATTGTTGCACAAGGGGCGCGAGGCGCTACGTCAAAGGGTGGAGAGCCGTCTTGCGCCCCATGAGTCCCAGGGGCGGGCAATAATCATGGCCTTGCTGTTCGGGGACAGGTTTTGGCTTGACGCAAAAACAATGAAGCTTGTTAGAGCCGGTGGTGTGGCGCATACACTGGCTCTTTCGGGATTGCACGTGGGCTTCGTGACCCTGCTGGGCTTCATGCTCGCCTGGGGCGTTGGCGCGATCTGCTCGCTAATCTATCTGAAAATACCGCGTCAGAAGCTGGGCGTAGTGCTCGCGTTTGTTTCGGTGGCCGTCTATCTCTGGCTGGGAGACTTCTCACCTACCCTTGTACGGGCCTCGGCCATGTTTGGAATATGGGGGGCGCTTATGCTCCTGGGGCGGCAGAACGTTTTGCTGGACGGCCTGATGCTGGCCCTTTCGGGCATGCTGGTGGTCTCCCCCGGCCTGGCGCTCGATCTGCGCCTGCAGCTCTCGGTCCTGGCCGTTACCGGCATCGCAGCCTGGATTGATGTGCGTTGGCGTTGGGGAGTTCTTCAAAGGGTAAAGGCATGGGATAAGGGAGAGGAACCGGTTAGGGAAAGAGGGCCACTGGGTGCGGCCCTATGGTATCTGAAAGCCGTTGTTGATTCCATGCCCGGATTGGAAAGAAGCGGCCCTGTGAGGCGAGCATACACTGCCGCGTGGCGTAGCATATGGGGGGTGGCTTGCGTGAGCCTGGCTGCCCAGCTGGCCATACTGCCCCTGATTGTCTGGAATTTCGGAGTGATTTCACCGAACCTGTTCCTCAATATGCTCTGGATTCCACTCTTGGCCCTGGTGGTGATGCCCCTGGGCATGGCAGGGACCCTCCTGACACCTCTCCCCTGGGGTGCTCCCGCTGTCTGGTGCCTGGGGGGCGCGGCGGAGGTGGGGCAGTGGTTCGTCGATCTCCTAAACACCATGGAGGAGCGCGGACTGCTTCGGGAGCTTGCCACGTTCCGTCCCTCCTGGCCTGCATGGCTGGGATACTGGGGGGTATTGCTGATATTTTGGCTTTGGATGCGGCATCGATTCCATACCGGAAAAAGACGCGATGCGTTTCCCAAGATATGGTGCGGAATTGCTGCGCTTTGTCTGGCGCTTCTTGTAGTACCTTCAACAATGCCCCGTATTCTGGACTATGGCGCGGTGAAGTTGACGCTTATTGACGTGGGGCAGGGGCAGTCCATCCTGATTCAGGGAAGCGAGGGGCGCAGACTGCTGCTCGATGGCGGCGGATTCTATTCCAGGACTTTTGACATGGGGCGCTCCGTTGTGGGGCCGGTGTGCACTCTGGACCACGCCCCCAAATTGTGGGGCGTGGCGCTCTCCCATCCCGATATTGACCACATGCGTGGGTTGGCCTTTCCGCTGCAGTTTTTTTCTCCCAGATTTTTTGCTACCAACGGCGCCCCCTTGTCGGGGTATTTCGGTAAGGAGCTTATGGAGGCCGCGCGGAGAGGAGGCGTCCCCCGGAAGGTTTTACAAGCGGGTGCGATCCTGTCCTTGGGGCAAGGGATCGTCCTCGAGGTGCTGCACCCCCCGGAAAATTTCGTCCAGGTCGAGGGATATGGCAGCAACAACGCCTCGTTGGTGATGCGCCTGGCGTGGAACGGGAAGGGCCTGGCTCTGCTGCCGGGAGACGTCGAGCGCGAGGGGCTGGCCAGCCTGCTGGATTCGGGCGTGGAATTGGACGCCGAGGTGCTTGTAGCGCCGCACCATGGATCGAGTTCCAGCATTCTCGGAGGGTTCTATGACGCTGTGAGCCCGCAGTCTGTACTTGCCAGTGCGGGATACATGAACAGGTGGGGATTTCCGGATCCTGAGCTGCGGATGGAATTGGCCCAAAGGGATATCGATTTGTTCGTTACCTCGGAGAGTGGAGCCATCCGCGTCACCTGGAAGGCCGAGGGCGCAAGCCCGGAAATCAGGGGAATGCGCGCCCCGCCAGGAATGGAGAAGGATGGAGTCGGAGCTGCCCGGTTGGCCCGGTCGTGGAAGATGTTGTTCAGGGAAGCGCTGGCAGAGTCTTCAACTCCAGGATGTCCAGGAGATAAGTGAGAGGGGGCGGAGCATCCTCCACCTCGAGTATCCTGGCCTTTACCCAAATCCGCTTATCCAGATAGTCCCTGGCCTCACCAATGGATGCGGCAAGGGGCAGCAGGGCATAGCGGGCGGGGATGTCCGACGCCTCGGGCAACAACAGCAGAGCTTCGCCATCGGGCAGGTTCTCCAGGGACAGGGCTCCCACGATCTCCACCTCGCGCCCTATCTGTGCCTTGAGTTCGCTTCGGACATCCGAAAGGGATTTTCGGGCCTGAACCGCTGTCTCCAGCCCTTGGATCATTCGGCTGTAATCCGGCACCGTGAGCCACTCCGGACCGGTGTCGAAGACCCTGCTGCAGTACACCATGTTTGGATACCTGGACTCGACTGACGCGTACGGAGCCTCCATCATTACTATGAAGTCCGGAAGGCTGTCCTCATTGATATCCTGGATTGCGATGGCCCGGATGATGTCGCCCGTGGGGGGTTGTGGTGTCGGGATGTTCAGGACGCCTCCTTGCACAGTGATGGCCAGGCGGTTGCTCAGGCCGTCCGAAAGGGTTGTCAGGCAGGCGGGGATGAGATGTGTTCTGGCTCCCAGGGATTTCAAGGGCATCTGCAGGGCAAAGGACTGCTCGGGCACGATAAAGTGGTCCGGAAACCGCTCCTGCAAAGAGTCCGTGAACAAGGTGCGGCAGGGCGAATGATCCTGCAGCAGGAAAACGCTGGTGGATTGGGGCGTGTGGAGTTCCACGCCTTGGAGCATGCTGCTGAAGGTCTCTTGCCACTGCGCGGCGAGGCCGGATACCTTCCTGTTGGCCAGGGCCTGGTGGAATCCTGCGTCCATGCCCTGGCGCCAGGTCCATGCCGGTCCCTGGGGTGTGTCGCATGACTCGAAGTACCCGGGGTTATCTTTGACGATGGTTTCCGACGCCGCGCTGAGCGCCAACTGCACCACCCAACCCTGGTGAAAGAAGACTGCTATGTTCCGGAACCGGACGCCGCAGTCGCTTTCTGTCCGGGTTTGGCTGTAGATCTTGACCGGTGTGTCGTCCGGAAGTTTCTCCAGCATCTCGGAGACCGCCAGGCTGTTCGCCGGAGTGATACCGAAATCGGATGCCACAAGGGCGGCTCTGTCTCGCAGGGCAGCAACCCTGTTAAAGGGGTATTCTCCGGTGCTGTCCAGCTCGGACAGCGGAGCGGCTCGGTACCAGAAGCGCAAACCGGCGCCTTTTTCCTCGTTTGGAGGCACCAGACGGACGCTCTTCGGCAGGCCGAGGCTCACCCCCGCCTCCTTGATGTCCACGGTGCGCTGTGCCTGGCGCAGTGTGTCAGCCTTTTCCATGAAAAAAAACACACCATCATTGAGCAGGACGAACCGCCCGTTGGGCAGGGCCAACAAGGTTTCCAGCTCAGGGATGTCGCAGCCGGTCTTGACCAGGTCCAGATGCTCGGCCGTGATACCCATCTCGTTGGGCGTGGTGTCCATGCCCGCGAGAAACACCCCGGTCTCAATCTGCTTGATTTCAGGGGTGATGCGGCAGCTCTTGCCCTCGAAATCCAGGCTTGTCTGCGAAATTCGGATGGTCTTTCCCACCCAGGTCTTGGCCTCGTCCTTGTCCATGCCCGCCTGGGGGGAGAGGGTGAAGCCCGTGATACGCCACAGCGCGCCGGGTTCGCCGCTTGCGGCCGAACAGGGGCACGGCGGCACGGAGATCATGCACAGCCAGAGAACGAGAAGGAGAGTTGGGCGGAGGTGATTCATGGTCAGGTCCTGAAGTGATCGAACCCGGCACCGGGCAGGGGCTTGCTGTTGATGAGTATCTCGGGTTGTTCCGTCACCCGCCCCAGAACGTGGAAGCAGGCCAGTCCGGCCTGGAGGTCGGCCACTGCCTCGGGACTGCACACACCCATGAGGCAGTAGTCCTCGCCGCCGAGGAGAGTCTGCTCCAAGGCCATTGAGGGGGTGGGAAAGCACGTGATGATTTCAGGATGCAGGTCCTGGGGGGAGAGTTCCAGGCAGGCGCCGGAGGTGCTGCGCGGTCCGTTGCCCGGGGTCAATTCCGTGCCCAGAAGCCTGGGGAGATCCCTGATGAGGCCGTCCGAGACGTCCATGAGGCTGCGCACTCCGGGATGGGCGCTGAGCAGAATTCCCTGACGCATCAACGGCTGGGGGCGCAGGTGCGCCTCGGTGCAGCGGGGAAAGGCGTTCTTCGCGTTCACCCCTTGCCCGGGGATGTCCTTCTCCAGCTCCCGCAGACCCACACGGGCCAGGCCCAGGGGAAGGCAGCCGGACAGGGAGTCCTGGCCGCAGCAGAAAATCACGTCTCCGGGGCGGACATGGCCTCTTGGTACGAACCGGGGCGCGCGTCCCCATACGGTGATGCAGAACCCGAGTTGTTCGCTTTTGCTCAGGTCCCCTCCAACGCATGGGGCGTCCCATTGTCTGGCCAGGGCGGCCATACCGGCGAGCAGCCGCTCCCAGTATGCGTCGTCCAGGTTTGTGGGCGCCTGCAGCCCAAGGCAGAAGCCGAGCACTGACGCCCCCATGGCGGCGATGTCCGAGAGGTTCACTGCCAGGGCCTTGTGCCCGATGTCTTCAGGGGAAAAATAGTCGCGCCGAAAATGAGTGTTCTCCAGGAACAAGTCCGTGCTGATGCAGACCTGACCGGTCCATGAGACCACGGCGCAGTCATCGCCGCGAGTGAGCAACAGGTCTTCATGCTCCCTGGAAAAATGGCGATCGAACATCGCGAGAAATGAGAATTCTGAGTCAGGCACTATGAGAGTCGTATGTTTCAGTGTGATCGTGCAGGTGAAAGAGCCGCACAGACTCGCGTCTGGTTTACTATAACTTGACCGTGGCCACCTTGAGGCCGAGAAAGTCGGCCAGCTGGCTGATGTAATGTATGTCGGCCAGGTACATGAAAATGGCGTAGGCGATCAGAATGGCCACAGCGTAAATGATGCCGCCCAGGATGTTGGGGATGGCCCACGCCACGGTCTCGGCGAGCAGGGCAGTGGGGCTCAGCAACTGGTCCTTGAGGGTGTTCTCGTGCTCCTTGGGCAGGAGGATGACACGGAGCTTGTCCAGTACGGAAAAAATAATGGGAGGAATCACGAACCACAGCAGCCAGATGTAGGGCAATCCGGAAGGAATTGGCTGACGGACGTCGAAAAAGTTGTAGAGGTTGGACAACAAGCTGACGCCGATGGCCGAATAGATCACGCCGTGTCCCAAGTGTATGTAGTTTATGCGCATGGCTCCCCCGGGTGGCTGCATGCCTTGTCGCCGAAACGGCGGATTATCGGGATATTCTCGGAGTTTGACTGCCGACTCATATAGCGGCCTTTGCAGAAGGATGCAAATATCTTACAACAAGGTCATGGAAGTGCAAGTGGCTGTTGCGGCCCCCCGGTTCGATGCCCCGCCCGGCAGCGGGTTTCGCCCCCGGAAGCCTTTGGGCTCTCCCTCCGGAAGTTCCGGGACCGCTCCGGATACCGAGACCGAGGTTCTGGACCCCGAAAAGGGGCGCGTGCTCCGTTGCGTGCAATGCCGCTACAAGATCACGGGCACAAGCTCGCGGCTCCAGGTGAATGGAAATCACTCCCATGTGTTTTGCAACCCCCATGGCCTGGTCTACGAACTGGGGTGTTTCTCCTCGGCCCGAGGCTGTGGGCTCATTGGCTCCCCGAGCGCCGAATTCTCCTGGTTTCCTGGATACTCCTGGCGCGTGGCGGTTTGTAGTCGCTGCCACCTGCATATGGGGTGGAGTTTCCAACCCCTGAACGGGGCAGGCGGATTCTGGGGGCTTATCCTGTCCCACCTGGTGGAGGAGGAAGATGAGTAGCCGGTTGTTTTTCCTTGCCAGTCAAAATTTTGGAAAGGGGAGCGCGAGGGGGAGAACCTTTGCAAAAGGTTTCCCTCTCGCATAATTCTTGTTTTTTACATCCCTTCTTCCTTTCTTTCCGTTCTATTCCCCGCTACGCGTCAGCCAGGCCTGGAACTCGGCCTTGGGCTTGTGGCCCACGCCCACCGCGCCCTTGTGCAGGTACAGACAGTAGCTCCAGTCCGGTTCGAAGCCGCTGGTGGTGGCGCTCCAGAAAGCCTGCCCCAGGCCGGAGAAGGGGTGCCCCTGAGGCAGGGCGGGGGAGTGACGCTCAGAGTCCACCAATGATTCCAGCTCGTTGATGCTGGGCAGCCGCCACGGCAGTCCGGAGCTTTGTCGCAGCCCGGCCGCCGCGTCCAGGGCCTGCTCCCAGGTGAGCCAGCGTCCCTCGGCCTCAGGGCTCTTCCGCCAGACCAGGTTGGTGAGCGGATCCCGCACATCGCCGAAGGGCAGCGGCTCGAAGCGCGTCTCCGGCCATTCGACCCCGGTGCGGAGCGCACCGTCTTGTAATGAGTCTGCGCATTCCAATGCATTTCCCCTGGTATCGAAGCAGGTCTTCTGCCCTGTACGGGGGAGCACCCGGCTTTCACCACTCACGGGCCAGACCAGGCAATAGCCGTCCTTGGCGCCGTAGAACATGCGCCCCCCTTCGGTATGCACGTACCACGCATAGGAGGGGGCGATGGCCGCCGTGGTGGAGCTCCAGTACCACCCCGGGAACACGTTCTCGAAAGGGTGCTCTTTTGGAAGCGCGGGTTTGCGCTCCTGGTGGGAGATCAGGCTTCGCAACTCGCGGCGGTTGGGCAGGCGCCAGTCGTCGCGCCCCAGTTGGCGGCTTTTGTTGAGAGATGACACATGTTCCAGTGCTTCGTCCCAGGTCATGGGAAAACCCGCAAGATTGGCGCTCCGGCTCCATGTAAGGCCGGTGAGCCTGTCCAGCACCAGTTCCCTGTCCTGAACTTCGAACCTCGGGGCGGGCCAGGGTGTGATGAAGTTTGATGCGTCCTGAAACGCGCCTTCGCAGGGTATGACGGTTCCGCTGACGTCGTGGCAGAACGTCAGACCGGTGTGCAGTATGTGTCGTGTACTATATTTCATCTCTGCTCCGGGATGGTTGTACAATGGTTCCGATTGTTGAATATAGGCATTGTATGTTGTTTAGGAAGAGAGTGTTGGGCAATAAATTTTTGAAAGGCGTTACAAGAGTGTAATGAGGGAAGGGATGCATACTTTGTAGGGTGTTGAAAGTGGAGAATAGTTGCATGATCGTAACAGAATGTCACTTCATAGTAATGGATTTGTCTTGCAATCAGGGCAGGGAAAAGTCTGCCGATACAAACACAACAAAAAGGAGAGTGACATGTTCGAGAATGGAGTTGATCGCAGGAATTTCCTCAAGGCTGGCGCGGTGCTTGGCGCCGGTCTCCTGGCCGCAGGGGTCTTCCCCAAGCCGTGCAGTGCCGCCTGCTATACCAGTGTGAAGTATTCCGACGTCATGGACATGAGCGCCGTTGACATGGCCGAGGCCTCCGGCCTGGTCATGGATTCCTGGCGTTATCTGCGCAACACCGCCGAAACCATTCGTAACCCCGTGATCAGAAAGGGCGTGTTCGCCATCCTGGACAATCCCGCCCCCACCATCATGAAGCAGATCGGAGAAAAGGAAAAGAAAGAGATCTACAACGAGCTGTCCGCCAAGGGGCTGATCAAGGACGTGTCCCTCGAGGACTTTCTCCCAGCCAGCCAGAGCGCGGACAAGAGTCCGCAGCCCTTCTACTCCGCCCCTGGCAGTGGCTACGGCAGCCACCATGCCTATCCCGGCGGCGTGGTCACCCATACCGCCGCGAACCTGCAGGTGTCCCTGGGTCTGTATGAAGCCTACCGCAATGTCTACGACTACCTGCTGGATCGCGACGTGGTCATCGCCTCCCAAGTGCTGCACGACCTGCATAAGGCCTGGGTGTTTCAGTGGCGGGACAACGGCGCCAGCCGCACCGAGCTGTCCCTGGCCGGCACGGGCGAACACCACCCCCTGAGTGTTGCCGAAAGCTTCCATCGCGGTCTGCCCGCCAAGATGTGCGTGGCCCAGGCCTGCGCCCACAACCACCCCGGTTTTGCCAAGGACGAGGAGGGGCCGGTCAACTGGATCACAGCCGCGGCCATCATCATAGGCAAGGACCCGATCGCCGAAGGGTGGCTGGATCAGAGCGGCAAGACTCTGCCCCAGCCCCGCACCATGGAAGACTTTGTTTGCCATCTGGGCGACCATGACTGGATTCTCACCGTGCCCGCGGCCCACTGGATGATCCCCCTGATGAAGGAGATCGCCATGGAGAAATACGGCCTGGCCAAGGAGGACCTGGAAGGCCGCAAGTTCAACCAACTGCGCAACTACGTGTTCTCCCAGGCCACCATCATGGGCCTTTACAACCTGTATGCCGGCGAGGGCAAGGATGCTGTCACCAACCGCGTTCTGAGCATCGTCCGCCCCGTGTAGTGAGCGGAATCGCGGAATAACGACTTCTTGCGAGGGGGAAATCCTTTATAAAGGGTTTCCCCCTCGCGCTCTCCATTCCTGATATTTATAGGGTAAGTGGTGGGCAACCTGTTGGCAGCTATTTTTTCCCGATTTGTTCACTGCCGCAAAGGCCTGCCTGCACTCCTCAAACTTTCCTCCCCTTGACAACCCGTCAGGCTGATTTATCAATAATGTGCAACACGAGAATCTCGGGCGGCATCCCGCGATTGCATCGGGTCCATTCACGTGACGTACCTCTTGGCTCTGCATCAAGAGCCACGCAGTAAAAAAATCTATCGAATCTCTTGACAGTCCGAAAAACCGGATTACTATATTTTACAAATTTGGTAAATTGTCCAGGAGGTGGACTCCATGAGTAAGATTATAGGAATTGACTTGGGCACGACAAACTCGTGCGTATACGTGATGGAAGGCAAGGACCCCAAATGCGTGAACAACCCCGAAGGGGGGCGCACAACGCCTTCCATTGTCGCCTTCACCGACAAGGAACAGCTCGTGGGTGAAGTGGCAAAACGCCAGGCCGTGACCAATCCGGAACGTACCGTTTTCGCCATCAAGCGGTTGATGGGGCGCAAGCGGGACGCATCAGAGGTGCGCGGTTGGGAAAAGCACTCCCCCTACTCCATAGTGGAGGGGAGCAACGGCGATGCCTATGTCGCGGTCAACGGCAAGAAGTATTCTCCGCCTGAAATTTCCGCCAAGGTTCTGCAAAAGTTGAAAAAGGACGCGGAGACCTACCTGGGCGAGCAGGTGACTGAGGCGGTCATAACCGTGCCCGCGTATTTCAACGATGCCCAACGCCAGGCCACCAAGGACGCGGGGCGGATCGCCGGACTAGAGGTCAAGCGCATCATCAACGAGCCCACGGCTGCTTCACTGGCCTACGGTTTTGACAAGAAGAACAACGAGAAGATTGCGGTATTCGATCTCGGTGGTGGTACCTTCGACATCTCCATCCTCGAGGTGGGTGACAGCGTCGTCGAGGTCCTGGCCACCAACGGCGACACCTTTCTCGGTGGCGAGGACTTCGACCAGCGGATCATCGATCACCTGGTTGGCGAGTTCAGGAAGGAGCAGGGCATTGATCTGGCTCAGGACCGCATGGCCCTGCAGCGCCTCAAAGAAGCTGCGGAAAAGGCCAAAAAGGAGCTCTCCAGCTCCATGGAGACCGAGGTAAATCTGCCTTTCATCACCGCGGACCAGAACGGACCCAAGCATCTGCTGGTGAAGCTGAGCAGGGCCAAGCTGGAAGGCCTGGTGAGCGACCTGGTGAACAGGGTGCAGGGGCCCTGTGAAAAAGCTCTGGCCGACGCCGGTCTCAAGACCTCGGACATCGACGAGGTCCTGTTGGTGGGGGGCATGACCCGCATGCCTCTGGTCCGACAGAAGGTGCAGGCCATCTTCGGCAAGGAGCCCAACCACAGCGTGAACCCGGACGAGGTCGTGGCCATGGGCGCCGCCATCCAGGGCGGCATTCTCGGCGGCGAGGTGAAGGATGTATTGCTGCTGGACGTCACGCCCCTCTCCCTTGGCATCGAGACCATGGGGGGCGTCATGACCAGGCTCATCGACCGCAACAGCACCATCCCCACGCGCAAGAGCGAGGTGTTCACCACTGCGGCGGACAACCAGCCGGCCGTGAGCGTGCACGTGCTCCAAGGGGAGCGGCCCATGGCCGCGGACAACAAGACCCTGGCCAGGTTCGAGCTCGAGGGGATTCCCGCCGCGCCGCGCGGCGTGCCACAGATCGAAGTCACCTTTGACATCGACGCCAACGGCATCGTCAACGTCTCTGCCAAGGACCTGGGTACCGGCAAGGAGCAGAGCATTCGTATCACAGCCTCCAGCGGTTTGAGCGAGGCCGATATCGATCGCCTGGTCAAGGACGCCGAGTCCCACGCCGAGGAGGACAAGCGCAAGCAGGAGCTCATAGAGGCCCGCAACCAGGGCGACGCGCTCGTTTACAATACCGAGAAGACCTTGCGCGATCTCGGGGAAAAGGTGGAGCCCGCCCTCAGGAGCGACATCGAGGCACGCATCAATGCCCTCAAGGGGGTGCTGAACGGCGAGGACGCCGAGGCCATCAAGCGCGCCTCCAATGAACTCGCCCAGGCTGCTCACAAGCTGGCCGAGCAGGTCTATCAGGGGCAACAGCAAACCGCCCATGAAAATCAAGGGGATGGAGCTGCAGGAAGCCAGAGGCAGCCAGGTGCTGCACAGAACGACGATGTAATAGATGCCGAGTACACGGAGCACGCTGCGTAACTGATTGTTTGATTTATGCAATAAGCGGGCAAGGCTATTCTGTCTTGCCCGCTTTTTTTGTTCAAGATGTTGAAATATTGCATGGAAAAAATTTCCAATACCCCTTGACTGCGTCTGGGACTGCATTAAATTGTTCTCAAAAGATGGATGTATGGCTCTGGATGCAAGATAGACACAATCTGAAAATAGTGAACAAAGATACTTGGAGGTATGAAACATGGTTACTGAACTGAGTCCGTTTTTCGGTTTCAACAGGGACATCGACCGGCTCCTGGACGGATTTCTCTCTCCGCTGACCTACAGTCAGCGCCGGGGCAGTTATCCGCCGCTGAACCTCAGCGAGGACGAGCAGAACCTGTTCGTGACCATGGAGGTCCCGGGTCTGTCCATCGAGGAACTGGAAATCACCCTCTCGGACAATACCCTGGTCATTCGCGGAGAGCGCAAGGTCGAGGAAGGCAAATACTACCGCAGGGAGCGCGCCCATGGCATCTTCCAGCGTGTGGTGAACATCAACGCCCCTGTGGAGCGGGATGCGGTGAAGGCCGCCCTCAAGGACGGCATCCTCGATGTCACGCTGCCCAAGGCCGAGGAGTTCAAGCCGCGCAAGATCAGCATCGATGGTTGACGCTCACAAGTGCAACAATGAATGAACCAGGAGGATAGTGATATGAGCAATGAAGTTTCCCGTGCCGAGGAACAGGGCCTGCCGCGTTTCCGCCCGGCCAGCGACATAGTCGAACGTGAGGACGGTTTTCATATTTTCATGGACATGCCGGGGGTCAGAAGGGACGCCCTGGTGGTGGACATAAACAAGAACGAGGTGACCATCTCCGCCCAGACCTACTACCCGGCGGAGCCTCCCAAGTCAGAGGGCGAGGGCGGCAGGTCCTTTACGCACGTCGAGTTCGGCGGGGGCGAGTACCGCAGGAGCTTTACCCTGTCCGACAGCGTTGATCGTGAGAAGGTTACCGCGACTTTGAAGAACGGCGTTCTCGACCTGTATCTGCCCAAGAGCGAGTCTGCCAAGCCAAGACGGATCGACATTTCGGTGGAATAGGTACGGGGCGCGAAGGTGAAAGGAGGTATGTATCATGTTTCGCCACTTTTTACCCTCTTTGCGTAACAGGGAAAACGCGCCGGCCCGGCGCGAAGACGATGCCGTGAACCTGTGGGACGAGTTCTTTCGCTCGCCGTTCTCCCCGGCGGGCGTGGGAGGTTTCGCCTTCCCGGCCGTGGATGTCCGTGACGATGAGAAGGAAGTGGTGGTCACGGCTGAGCTCCCCGGCATCGAGCCCAAGGAGCTGGATCTGTACGTGGAGAACGACTCCCTCGTGCTCAAGGGTGAGAAGAAATACGAGCGCAAGGACGAGAAGAGCGGGTACTCTGTCCGGGAGCGGGGTTTTGGACGGTTCCACAGGGTGGTTCCACTCCCCGTTGAGGTGAGGGCCGACGGTGTGAAGGCCGAGTTCAAGAACGGAGTCCTCACCGTGCATCTGCCCAAGGATGAGGCCAGGTGCCCGAAACGGATAGAAATCTCGGGCTGACGCTGTCGAGATTTAAAACACCGGGGCGCGCGGTCGCTTCCTCCACGCTCCGGAAAAGTAAGAGGGGCTGAGAAAATGGGCCTGGGATGGTTTTTCCGTCCCGGGCCCATTGACGTCCCTTGAAAATGTATTACCATAAATTATTGTCTAGGCATCCGCCCCAAGGTTTTGGGGGTTCGGTTGAGCGCCGTTTGGACGGGTTCCAAAAGGGGTGTTCGAGCGGAAACCAGGGTTCCAAGGCCGGGTCCGCAAGTGCTGAAACAGGAAAAAGTGAAGTTTTTTTGTTAAAAGTTTCAGCGTGTTAAAAAAAAGAAGCAAGAAGTTTGAAAAATGTTGTTGACACCCCAGGGTGAAAAACGTAGAACGCCTTTCTCGCGACGAGGAAAACACGGCGCGAACGAAACGAAGCTCTTTGACAATTAAATAGCGAGTCGGATGAAAAAAAGCCTAGGTTCACATATGTGGGTCTAGAGAATTAGCCTTAAACTTTCCAACTGGAGAGTTTGATTCTGGCTCAGATTGAACGCTGGCGGCGTGCTTAACACATGCAAGTCGTGCGAGAAAGGTCGCTTCGGTGACTAAGTACAGCGGCGCACGGGTGAGTAACGCGTGGATCATCTACCATCGAGATCGGGATAACAGTGGGAAACCGCTGCTAATACCGGCTACGCTCCATTTAACCATGGGGGAAAGGCGGCCTCTGCTTGCAAGCTGTCGCTCGATGATGAGTCCGCGTCCCATTAGCTTGTTGGTAGGGTAATGGCCTACCAAGGCTACGATGGGTAGCCGGCCTGAGAGGGTGGCCGGCCACACTGGAACTGGAACACGGTCCAGACTCCTACGGGAGGCAGCAGTGGGGAATATTGCGCAATGGGCGAAAGCCTGACGCAGCGACGCCGTGTGAGGGAAGAAGGCCTTCGGGTCGTAAACCTCTGTCAGGAGGGAAGAAACCCATAAGTTCGAACAGGACTTGTGGCTGACGGTACCTCCAGAGGAAGCACCGGCTAACTCCGTGCCAGCAGCCGCGGTAATACGGAGGGTGCGAGCGTTAATCGGAATCACTGGGCGTAAAGCGTACGTAGGCGGCCTTGTAAGTCAGGCGTGAAAGCCCTCGGCTCAACCGGGGAATTGCGCTTGAAACTGCTTGGCTTGAGTTCGGGAGAGGGTAGCGGAATTCCGGGTGTAGGAGTGAAATCCGTAGATATCCGGAGGAACACCGGTGGCGAAGGCGGCTACCTGGACCGATACTGACGCTGAGGTACGAAAGCGTGGGGAGCAAACAGGATTAGATACCCTGGTAGTCCACGCTGTAAACGATGGACACTAGGTGTCGGGGGGTTGCCCCTCGGTGCCGCAGCTAACGCATTAAGTGTCCCGCCTGGGGAGTACGGTCGCAAGGCTGAAACTCAAAGAAATTGACGGGGGCCCGCACAAGCGGTGGAGTATGTGGTTTAATTCGATGCAACGCGAAGAACCTTACCTGGGCTTGACATCTAGAGAACTCTCCCGAAAAGGAGAGGTGCCCTTCGGGGAACTCTAAGACAGGTGCTGCATGGCTGTCGTCAGCTCGTGCCGTGAGGTGTTGGGTTAAGTCCCGCAACGAGCGCAACCCCTATCTCCAGTTGCTACCAGGTAATGCTGGGCACTCAGGAGAGACTGCCTCGGTCAACGGGGAGGAAGGTGGGGACGACGTCAAGTCATCATGGCCCTTACGCCCAGGGCTACACACGTACTACAATGGCGAGTACAAAGGGTTGCTATACCGCGAGGTGGCGCTAATCCCAAAAAGCTCGTCTCAGTCCGGATTGCAGTCTGCAACTCGACTGCATGAAGTCGGAATCGCTAGTAATCCCGGATCAGCATGCCGGGGTGAATACGTTCCCGGGCCTTGTACACACCGCCCGTCACACCACGAAAGCTGGTTCTACCCGAAGCCGCCGAGCTAACCGCAAGGAGGCAGGCGTCTACGGTAGGGCTGGTAATTGGGGTGAAGTCGTAACAAGGTAGCCGTAGGGGAACCTGCGGCTGGATCACCTCCTTTAAGAGTTACATCCGACTCGCTATTTAATTGCAAGGAGCTTCAATGCGAACTTGCTCTTTGAATTGTGTGATGAACCGTATGGGCCTATAGCTCAGTTTCGGTTAGAGCGCACGCCTGATAAGCGTGAGGTCGATGGTTCAAGTCCATCTAGGCCCACCATCAAAGCTTGTGGGGGTGTAGCTCAGCTGGGAGAGCACCTGCCTTGCACGCAGGGGGTCATCGGTTCGATTCCGTTCACCTCCACCACCAATTGATGGTGAGAGGTTCACACAATAGTTCTTTGACATAGCATCCGATTTATTTCGGCTTTGGCCGGCAGGCGGGATCTCCGTATGCCGATTGACGGCCGAGTCCAGAAAACTCGGATATGCTCTTTGACAGGAAAAGAGGGAATGGTTGAGGATAGAAAATGAAAGTAAGATAGCAAGGGCAATTGGTGGATGCCTTGGCGCTGGAAGGCGATGAAGGACGTGGTAGGCTGCGATATGCCTCGGGGAGCCGCCAAGCAGGCTTTGATCCGGGGATTTCCGAATGGGGCAACCCGGCCAGGTAAACCTGGTCATCGTTTGGCTGAATACATAGGCCTTACGAAGCGAACTCGGGGAAGTGAAACATCTCAGTACCCGAAGGAAGAGAAATCAAACGAGATTCCCCCAGTAGCGGCGAGCGAACGGGGAACAGCCCAAA
>CAXXPL010000011.1:387500-632510 GCA_963674665.2 Desulfovibrionaceae bacterium
GAGGCCACGCCGGTGGCGCAGGCGAACTGGTCCTGGAGTTTCTGAATATCCTGCAGATTGAACAGGTCCTCGAAGTTAATGCCACCTGTCTCCTCCAAAGGGGTGGTCAAGGCCAGCAGGCGTTTTTCAAGGGCGGTTTCCACCTGCTTTCTTTCGGTGATGTCTCGGGCCACGCCCAGAACGCCGATGAGGACACCATTGTTGTCGTGCATGGGCGTCTTGATGGTTTCCACGAGAATTCTCTCACCCGAGGCAGCCATGGTGAGCCACTCCTCGTTGACGCTGGGCTTGCCGCTGGCCATGGCCTTTTTGTCATGCGCACGGAAGAAATCAGCAAGTTCATGGTCAACGAAATCATAGTCAGTCCTGCCGACTATTTTCCCTTCCGAGGCATTGAAAAGTCGCTCAAAGGCATGGTTGCAGCCAAGATACACACCATCGGGGTCCTTGAGCCATACGAGGTCCGGGATGGTGTTGATAAGGTACTTCAGATAATTCTGATAGTTATTGGATGGCTCGGTTGGATCAGGGCGGCTGCAATTGCAGGCCGAAGGAGGAGCGTGGGCTTCGGGTTCCCTTACCCTGTGTCGTTGGGATTCGATCTTCTCCGGAGGAGGTGGATTGCTGTCGTTGGAATTCGGCATGTGTGCTTTCCTGGAAACCATGTATTACTTGCTCTCATTGGAGAGGCATTGAAGCAATGTTCCAAAACAGGCGCAGACCGGACGACACGTTGTGAGATTTAATCACTCACAATTGTTCTCTATTATGACATTTGACAATATTTTATCATATTGCCGCAGCATTGCACTTATTTTTTTGACGTCAGTCAAATAGTTTCCTCAAATAAGGCGGGGCATCGGGTACAGCCTGAAAAAGGCGTGGAGTGTGAGGGGGTTTGGACACTTCGGGGCGGTGGAATGGAAGATCCATCTGCCGCAATTCTGCAATTTGGGAAGGGCACACGAGGGGCATCCCGGTCAGAAAAGGAGCCGCACCCTCGCTTTGTTTTGTTGGCAGGCGACTCCCGGAGTCTCATTTCCTCTGGCTCCACCAGACGCCTACCAGGACGGCGCAGGCCCCGGCAAGTTGCATGGGGGTGAGGGATTCGTCCAGAACTATCCAGCCAAGGAAAACCGCCACCGCGGGGATGAGGTTTATGGCTGCCGAGGCCTTGCTGGCCGGGATGTAGCTCATACCCCAGTTATACAGGCCAAAGGCGCCAAGAGACACGAAGGCGCCGAGAAAGAGGATGGCCAGAGTCATTTTGGGAGCGAAAAGGATATGGTAGCTGTCGACCAGGTGCCAGGCACCGGGGAGGAAGAACAGGGCTCCGGCAATGACCTGGAACGCAGTCAGGCTCCAGGGGCCGTAGCGGTCGCAGAGCCGCTTCACCAGCAGGATGTTGCCCGCGGCGCAGGCCATTGCGCCCAGTTCCATGAAGTTGCCGATCACCGGAGCCTTGGCTGCGCCGTCATTGGCGCCGGTGAGCGACAGAACCGCCACGCCGATGACCGAGACGAGGAGGCCGATCACGGTTCCCCCCCTGATTTGTTCCTTGAGGAAAATCCATGCGCCTATGGCCACGAGCAAGGGTACGGAAGAGGATATGACACCTGCCTGGGAGGAAGTGGTCAGGGTCAGTGCGTTGGATTCCAAAAGGAAATACAGGCAGGGTTGCAGCAGTACCATGGGGAGCAGCAGCTTCCAGTCTCCCTTCCGATAGCGGGCATGAGCCAGGCGTGGGAGAAATGGCAGGAGTGCCACAAAGGCTATGATCAGCCGCAACCACATCACGGTCATCGGGGGGAGTTCCGCAACCGCTATGCGCATTGCAACGAAGGATCCGCCCCACAGCAGTACCGCGCCCAAAATGGACAGGTAGGCGAGCAGGGCGGTGTTTTGAACCTTGTTTATCGAACCGGGCATGGAGTCTGACATCTCTCCCATGGTATTTCTCCTCTTCAGAGGTAATGCTCACGATATTCATCGTGAAGGCAGGCGAACCGAAAACGCTGTTATCAGTCCGCTTACGCCCCCCATGATGGCGGGGCGGTCTTCCGACCGCCAGGAGTGCCGCGTTGTGGTGCCATCAATCTCCAGTATCGATACTGGGAAGTGCGACACTTCCTGAAGAAGCAGTTAATAAGTGGCAATGGGATAGTATTGAAAAAAATTGCTGTGAGATGAAATAATCAGGATGAAATATACTGGCTGGGGGTCATGGCCGTGAATTTCTTGAATGTATTTGTGAAATGGCTTTGGTCGGAGAAACCGGTCTCCTGGGCGACCCTGGATATTGGCAACCCCTTCCTGAGCAGGCCCATGGCATGCTCAACTCGGCGCAGCGTCCTGTAAGCGTGGGGGGACATGCCCGTAACCTGCTTGAACACACGCAGGAAGTGATAACGGGACAATCCCGCCTCCCGGGCCACTTCCGCGAGGCTGACCTTTTCCGCCAGGTTCCCTCGCAGCAACTCCCTGGCAATGCGCATGGCCCGCGGTTCGCTTCCGACGCGGGGCAACGCAACGCTTAACCCGGAGTGATGCGCCAGCAGGTTGGAGAGCGCCGAGGCGAGCAGACTCTCCTTTTCCAAGAGCATCCCCCCTTCGAAGATCAAACGGCTCAGGCAATGCAGCAGCCCCCAACTGCGGACGTCCGGAACCACCACCTGCTCGAATTCCGGGAAGCCATTGTCCCGCTCCTGAAAATCGGCAGCCAGTTCGTACATCACATCGATGCCAAGATAGACCATGCGGTAGGTGTTGGACATGCCGGGGCGGGGGACCCCGGAATGAATCATGCCCGGAGGGATCAGGGCCAGTTGGCGGGGCGCCACAAAAGAGCGCTCCTGGTGCAGTCCCTGGCAATAGCTGCCGCCATCCTCCATGATGCCGATGGCGTAGAATTCCTCGTGGAAGTGGTCCGGAAACGAATGTGTACTGCGCAGGACCTGGCAGCTTTCCACATACGGGAGATCCGGGTCTCGGGCGTATAGAACTGAGTGTGTACGCATGGTGATTGTCGTGGTATGCAGTGATGTCTCCCGATGTGATTGTACCCAAACACTCCATGGGGAGGAAGGGGTAAGGGGCATTTGAAAAATAATGCCGTGTAAGTCAAACTGCTTGTGAAAAAATTGACGTACGCGGAATAATGAATTATGAAGGGTAGTTACTTGATATATCAATAACATACATTCAAGGAGTAGAAAATGATATCTCTGTTTCGCAATTTTCGTCCGCTGTTGAGCGGTCTGGCCATAGCCATCAGCGTTGTGGTCTTTTCGGGCATTCCCGCCCAGGCATACGAGATGTGGGGGCGATGGTCCGGCGTCTATGGGTACAATGACAGACGCCCCCCTGTGAACTTCACCTTCGAGGTTACACAGCCCGGTGTGCACTTTGCGGGGCGCATGACCGAGCCCAACACATTTGGCAACAGCAGAGCCCGTTTTCTCTACGCCGATTTCGAGGGGCAAGTTAATCCCGACGGATCGGTCTATTTTATCAAGTTTTACGATGGTAGCGGCAACGTGGGGCATGGCGTGGAATACCATGGCCGATTCGGCAACCGGGGGAACGCCCTCAAGGGCAGCTGGCGCATTGGCAACGCCCATGGATGGTTTACCCTGAACAGGGAATAGTCCGTGTCATCAGCCCCTGGCGGTATGACTTCAGCGGGGCGGTTGGGGTTTGACCTTGTGTTGCTCTTGACAATGGCACTTGCGATGGTGCCGGTCCAGGGCGCGGAGGCGGCGCCCCGCCCCTTGCGCGTTCTGGTTGCCGGATTCGAGGAGTTCGGTGGCCTTGGTGCGAATCCCACTCAAACACTGGCCGAAAATCTGACCTCGCTTCCCGAGACCATACGCGCCAAGTGCGAGTTGCGAGGCGTGGTGTTGCCGGTGACCTATGACGGCGCCTGGCCTCGGCTACGAAAGGAGAGTGAGGACTTCCACCCCCAAATTGCGCTGGTTTTCGGGCTGGCAAATTCTTCACCGGGCATCCGCCTGGAAAGCGTCGCCCGCAACCATGACCAAGGATCTCCGGACAACGATGGTAAGCGTAACAAGGGTTCCATCGTTCCCGGGGCTCCAGACTCCCTGAAGAGCGGCCTGCCCCTGGACGAGCTGCGAAAGGCGCTGACCTCGGCGGGATTCAGCGTGCTGAACTCGGACAATGCCGGAGGGTACATCTGCAACAACGTCTTCTACCAGCTCATGCGTCACATGGAGAAACACCCGGAGATGCGTGGCGGGTTCATCCACGTACCGGCGATGGAACTTGCCGGTTCCTCCGGGAGGCCCGGACTGCTGCGAGCCCTGGAGGTTATTCTGGAAACGCTGGTAGAACATGCGACGCTGTTTGCCGCCTATGAGTTCGAGCCCCTGGAGGACAATGTCACCGGCAACCTTCGACGAATGGAAGAGATCGTCTCCACCATGTGTAAAGATCGAGGCGTGGACTTTCACTTGTTCCCGGAAATGGCTCTCACGGGCTTTGTGCACGATTCTTTGAGCAGTATGTTGGACATGAATCCCGAACTCGAATCCGACCTCGTACAGAGGCGCTTGTGCGCTCTTACGGCATCATCCGGATGCAGTATCGGTTTGGGTTTGCCTGTGCGGGAAAAGGGGATCTGGTACAACGGGTTTCAGGTCTTCGAACCCGGATCGAGCGCCCCTGTGTATACCTACCTGAAGAATTTCCTGTACGGTAGCGACCACCGCTGGGCCACTCCGGCAGGGGGGCGCTACCCCACCTTCGAGCTGCCTTGCGGCAGAATCGGCGTGGTCATCTGCCATGACCTGGTCTACCCCCAGCCCTATGCCGCCTATGCCGGGCAGGGAGTGGACGTGCTGCTGGTTGCCACCAACTGGATAGGAGACGGCGACGGCCCCTACCGCTATCTGCGGAAGTACTTCGCCCCCATCACCGTGATCAGCGACCGCAAGGGGCGTGAAAGCAACATCGACTTCCCGGGCACAACCGGGCTCATGCTTCCGGGCACCCCGGTGGAAGAGCATCCCCGACCGCATGAACTCGCACCCGGTGTGCGCGGGGTGCTCTATCTGGCGATGTGAGGGGAAGAGGGAAGATTGGGAGGAAATGAGTCCGGGGGGGAGAACCTCATCAAAGGTTTCCCCCTCGAAAATACTTGCTAATTCTTCGCTATCCCAACAATTCGTTGAGTTTTTTCACCACCGCGAAGGCGTCGGCCACGTAGAGCACGTCGGCCTTGCCCTGCGCCCAGCCACAGCTGGCGTCCAGGTTGACGGCCCGGCGTTCGCTGATGAAGCGCCAGCCCACCACGTGTGGTTCCTCGCCATGGCAGCAGGTTGCCAGGCCCTTTGGGTGCCTGGGGGTGGAGCCGGTCTGCCCCACCTGGTGTAGGTGGGTGAGGAAGGGCAGCACTGCTTCGCCCTCCGCGCCCTGGTCCACCAATGATTTGCTGCTGCCCAGGGAGGACTGGGATTTGCCCAGGAACTGCAGGATGAGCTCCGAGGCGTCCTTTGCATGCACCGCGCCATCGGACTGCTTCTTGGTCCAGCCGGCACCGGCCACGAAGAGCAAAGAGGCGTCGGGGCGGATGGTCTGTTCGTCCACGTCCGGGGTCTGGATGCCGTGCACCTGGGTGCGTTTGGCAGAATCAGGGAGCTCCACGGACAGAGTCTCCACGATCACGTCGGCGGCACCGCCGGAAAAGGCGGCGTAGCAGCCCGGGGAAACGGTCATGAACCAGGGGCGCTGCTCCCTGGTAAGAGTACCCACCATGCGCTGGCGGTAGTACCAGCGTGTGATCACCGGGGCGTTGTCCTTGGCCTCCACCTTGGTGACATTGGTGTCGGCGCGCCCCCCGAGGCGTTGGGCGGCTCCGGCGATGAAGCGGCTCATGCGCAGGGTGGCCGGGGCCAGTACCAGGGTGGCTTCAGACTTGTTGAACAGGGCTTCCACAGCGGCAATGTCGGCCCCGTAGCGGGGCTGGGCGAATTCGTTGCCTGTTACGGCGTACCAGGCAGCGACATCGGCTGAACCGATGGTGTTGGCGGCCTTGTCCGCGTCTTCGCCAAACACGCCAACCACCACTTCGGCCCCCAGGGCGCCGCCGAGTTCCAAGGCGCCGGTAAGGGTCTCCAGGGCGCTCTTGTGCAGGCTGCCGTCGGATTCGGTATGTGCGAGAAACAGTATGCGTTCCATGATCGGTCCTTATGATTCTCCGCGGATGCGGGTCAGCTCTTGAGCCAGTCCAGAATTTCCCTGGCAATGTCTTCCACGGACGCGTCCTTGACCACGCGGGTCTCGCGGCGCTGCTTGGGCAGCTCCACGCCGTAGCGGGTCACGCCCGCGCTCCCCACAGGGGCGGGTTGGGCCTTTTGCAGGGCCGGCATGATCAGTCGCATGTTCTGCATGCCCACCTGCGGATTGTTGGGAGGCTCGGGCAGGTTGCCGGTGGCCCAGCCCAACACGGCCGGGGGCGCGGCGCAGGTGGAAACCTGATAGCAGCCGCCCTCGATGCGCTCCAGAATGCGCAGGGAGCCGTCGGCTTCCGCGCGCAACTCGTCCACACCCTGGAACTGGTCGGTGACGCCGAGCAACTCGCCCAGGATCTGCATGGTGGCGCTGGCGCCGCGAGAGGCGGACTGCCAACCGCCGAAGAGCAGCAGCTTGGACTTGTCCAGTCCGGGGATGCCCTCGATGCCCTTGGCCAGTGCCTCGGCGGTCTCCTGGGCCTCTGTGAAGCCGCTGGCCGGTCCATCCAGGACCACCAGCTCAAAGGGGGCCTTCTGTCCGATCTGCATCATCACCTGCTGCAGCTTGGCCTTGGGGCCCAGGGATACGAGCCAGACTTTGCTGCCGGGGTTGTTCTTGGCCAGGTTGGCGGCCTCGTAAAGGGCGTGCCCGGCCCAGGGGTCCAGCACGGCGGGCAGCATCAGTTCGTTTTTCAGGCCCCAGCCCTGGGGGCCTTGAATGGGCTCCAGGGTCTGCAGCGGGTCGGGCACGATGCTGCCGCAGACCACGATATGGAATTCACTCATGAGGTATACTCCTTAAAGAATCCTTGCACATGTATCATTCAGGTCGATGTCCGTGGAGAGTGGCCTTGGAGATGCCTTCTCCTGGAAATACGGTTTCGAGACTCAGTTCTCCGCGGAATGCAGGCCACCCGCACCTGCGCCAAAGCTGACGTTGGACTTGTTTGGGTTCTTCGGGTCGGCCT
The DNA here is from genome assembly GCA_963674665.2 of Desulfovibrionaceae bacterium. Taxonomy (GTDB): domain Bacteria; phylum Desulfobacterota; class Desulfovibrionia; order Desulfovibrionales; family Desulfovibrionaceae. The sequence goes on from CAXXPL010000011.1 coordinate 394,720, forward strand.
TGCTGCAGTTCCACATGCAGGCGCCGCAGTGCACGCATTTTTCGCGGTCGAAGAGGGGCGCGCCGCCATCAGGGTTACAGGTGATGGCCTGGCCGGAGCAGGCTTCCACGCAGATCTGCTCCCTGCAGGCCATGCAGATTGCGGGGTCCTTGAACCGGACGTGATCCGCGTACCCCGGAGGGGCCTGCACCTTGCCGCCCATGAGCAGGGCGTCCTGGTGCGATACCAGGAGCTGGCCGTCGTACTCGATGTCGGGCCAGCCGGCGCGGCGCATCAGGGCGTCGTGCAGGGGCTCGCCCTTTTCACGGCACTCCTTGCGGATGCGTTCGATCTCGCCGAGGGGTATGATGCCCTGGTAATAGGACTCCACCGAAGGGATGCGCTTGTGTGGCGGCTTGTGGGCGCCGGGCCAGTTGAGTTTTCCGTTGGTGAGGCCTGTCATGGCCATACCCATGAAGCCCTGGACAATGCCCTTGGTGAAGCCGTCCCTGGCCTTTTCCGCGACCACGGACTCCTTGTCCAGCCAGTGCATGCGGCGGCGCTGCACATAGGCATTCTCCAGGTTGTCCCTGCTCAGTTCCCTGTCCGAGCGCATGAGGTCGATGACCGCCTCGGCCAGGAGCACACCCGAGGCCCAGGCCTCGTCGACGCCCGAGCCGGTGAGCACGTTGGTGGTGCCGGAGCCTTCGCCTATGCGGGCGTATCCTTCGCCCACCAGATGGGGCTCGCCCTGGCGGCCGGACTCCTGCAGGCTCTTGGCGCCCCAGGAGCGCATGCGCCCCCCTTTGAGAAAGCGCCATAGGTAGGGGTGTTGCATCCAGTGCTGCAAATAGCGATATGCGGTGCGCACCGGGGTGTCGAACCAGGAGGGCACGAAAGTGCCCAATGACGCTGAGTTGTCCGGGTAGACATAGAGAAAACCGAAAATTCCTGGCTCGGGATAGCCCAGGGTGTGCAGCACGGTGCCGGGCACCAGGGGGCAATTCTCGGGCAGGTCCACCACCATTTTCATGCCCACGGCCCATTCATTCTGATGGTGCCCCTCGGGAAGGCCGAAATGTTCGTCCAGGGCCTGCCCCACCGCTCCCACAGGGCCGTCGCCCACCACGGTGAGCATGGCCTTGATGTCCATGCCGGGCATGAACCCGGCGTCGGGCTGGCCGTTCTTGTCCACGCCCTGGTCGCACAGGCGCACGCCCACTACCTTGTCATCCTCGATGAGGGGCTTGTTTACAGGGGTGCCGGGCCAGATTTGCACTAGGCCGCTGCCCATGACCTGGTTGCCGACCCACTGGTTGAACTGGCCTATGGAGAGCACCATTCCGCCGTGCTTGCGCAGGAAGGGAGGCACGTAGGGCAGTTCCACGGCCATGGAGTCCACCTTGATGCCGGGGATCCTGTTCCTGGAGGCCAGGATGGCCTTTTCCTTCAGGCGCATGGTCAGGGGTTTGCGGGTAGCGCCGTGGGGATCCAGCAGATAGAGCACCTTCTCGTCGGTGACAGGGCTGGTGAGGGGGATCTCCGCGGGGTCCAGGTTGGGAAAGGTTTCGCGGATGGAGCGCCCCTTGGTCACCACTCCAGACACGCCGAAAGCCACGTCGTCGGCGCGTTCGTAGCAGAGAACCTGCAGGGGCATGCCGGGCATGCACTTGCTCTCCAACAGCGGGGTGCCGTCCTCATTGACCAGGGAGCGCGACAGGGTGGTGAGAAAACCACCCATGGCCGGACCAAAGCCCACGCAGGCTATGTCCACTTCCATGCTTTGGCGATCGATGGTGTCGCTCATACAAATGTCTCCGGGTTGTGACCTGAGGGTACCGAGGTACCTTGTGCGAGAGGGGAAACCCTTCTCATGAAAAGTTTCCCCTTGCTTATAACGGATATGTATTCGCCTTACAGCGGATAATCCAGGGCCTCGGGAATCATGACCTGGGTCAGGGCCTGGGCCGCGCAGTCCTTGGCCAGGCGGGCGCCCGCAAGGCACTGGTCCAGCTTGCCGCGCAGGGTCTGGAACTGTTCCGCGCCCTCGAAGGTTTGTCCGTGTTCGCCGGTATCGATCTTGCAGCAGGCGGAATCGCACTCGGGGTGCGTGGCGTAGCCGTAGGCCAACTCCGTGCAGATGCGGGCCACCTCGCTTGCGGAGCGGGCGGACTGAACGGTGAACAGGTTGAAGAAGAAGGAGAGCAGGCCCTCCAGCCCTTCGGCCACCACGGGATTCATGGGGCCCTTTTCCTCGAGCTCCAGCACGTCCATCAGGAAGTAGCGGGGCGCCAGAAGCCAGCACAAGGCGTCGGCCAGGGGGAAGGTCACGCCGTGGCGCTTGCCGTGGAACAGGGGTTTGCCGTTGGGGTCCTTGCCCGCCTGCAGCAGCTCGTAGGTCTGCAGCCAGAGCTCGAAGCCCGAGGCCAGGGCGCAGGCACCCAGGCCGGGGCGTTTGCGCGCGATGTCCTTGAGCTCTTCGATCCACTGCCGCATTCGCGCCAGAAAGATCTCGTTGGTCATGGTGGCGGAGATCTGTCTGCGCTGCACCGCCTCGGGGCCTTCGTAGATGGCCTCGAGCTGGGTGTCGAACCATTTCTGCCCCAGGAAGCCCGGGCAGTCCTCGGTGATGCCGTACCCGCCCATGAGGGAGAGAGCCTCGCGCATCATTACGGAGCCCCAGCCGGTGTTCCAAAGCTTGCAGGCGGGGCAGAGCACGTTGCCCTCGGCCTCGGCCAGGGCGTAGCGCACCAGAATATCCTCGCCCAGTTCCTGGAACCTGGCTTCGTCACGGCCTTCGGGATTCATTTCGAGTTCGATGTATTCCAGGGCCTCTTTCTGCTTCTTACGCAGGGCCATGAATTGCTTGCGCCCCCTGGGGATGTCCTGCTCCGCGAACACGCGATCTTTTTCCTTTTCCAGGGGATCGATCTCGTCGAAAACCCGCGAGGCGGCAAAGCCCAGGGACGCGGCTACCTCGCCAGTGGCCCAGACGTCCACCAGGCGTTGCAGGGCATCGTCCTTCTGCTGCAGCCCCAGCTCGAAACGCGGTGTTCCGGGCTGCGCGGCCTCCCCCCCCCTGAACCGCTGACGCTGGTAGCGGATCACGGGTTCCACGGCGGAGAGCAGTTTGGAGGCAGTCATCAGGCCGACGGTGACGCGTGTGTGGCTGAACACTGCGGCAATGACTTCGCCGTGGGAGTAGTTGGGGATGATGACGCCGTCCTGGATGGTGTAGCCGCCCACGATGCGTTCGGCCGGCACAGTGAGGTTCAGGACAGGGTCGGAGGTTGCGGAGAGCTGGTGCACCATCTTCAGGGTGTTGGAGCCCGGATCCCAGGTGCCTGGGTCCCCCTTCTCAAGGATCACCATGCAGGATGTCTTGATGCGTTCGTCAGCCGTGTCCACGGCCGCGACCACGAAGTCGGCAAAAGGCATGTTGGTGATGAAGCGCCCCCGTTTGTCGATCTGGAGCATGGGCTCCTTGCCTTCCTCCCACTCGGCCACCCGGGCCTTGCCCACCAGCACGCCGGTGTCCACGCCCACGTAGGGGATGGGCTCGGTGAGGGCGAAGGCGCCGCGCTTGACCACCCGGTCCTCTCCGGGTTGTGGGGGCACGGCGGCCTTCATGTAGCGGTCGCGTTGTTCGGGCGTGCCGCGTTCATGGATGGGGGAGAGAGCCAGAAAGCTGGCCATGCTGCATGTACCGGCGCCTGCGTCCACCCAGGCCAGCTCATAAGCCAGCAGGGACAGGGCCAGGTTCTTGGGGCCTTCGATAAAGCCGCCGTATTCGGGTTCCATAAAAATGGAAGTGAGCCCGGCCTGGTCGAATGCGTCCAGGAGTTGGGCCTTGTTTTCGTTCCAATCGTGACTGTTGCGTGCTCCATCGGCCACCAGCCTGGCCACGATGCCTCTGGCCACGCTGCGGCTGGATTGAACCGCCATCTGCAGGTCGAAGCGATCGGCAAAGCGCCACATGATCTGGCGAACATCGTCGCCCGGCAATGTGCGAATACTTTCCATCGTGGAGTTCCTGGGAATGAGGTTAGCGGGTTAGTGTGAAATGGACCGGAAAGAAAGCGGAGACTACGGCAAAGCCCATGCCGCGTCAATACTGGCTTCCAAGTTACTCTGTTCACATGGGAAGATTGTTTTGAGGTGTTGTGGAGCGCTTGCCATACACCCCCCGGGGACCTACATATGGTCCGTTGTCTGATCAAGAGTCTCAAGTTTATTGTGTGATGGGTGGACTCTTTCCATGAGAACTGGTTTTCCCATGCATTGCCCTGTTCCAATCAAACACTGGTGTTGAGATGCACGATTTCAATCATGAGGGGCTGGTGATCCGCCCTCCCAGCGAGGCGGACAGCATCCTGCTGCAGGTCACCCTGGGGTGCTCCCACAACAAATGCACGTTCTGCGCCGCTTACAAACAGAAGCGTTTCACCATCAAGAAGCGCGAGGTCTGGCTGCAAGACCTGGAGCTGGCATCCGAGATCTGCAGACGGCAGCGCCGGGTGTTCATCTGCGACGGCGACGCCATGATCCTGCCACAGCGGATTTTGGTCCAGGTACTGGAGGACGTGCGCGAGCATCTGCCCTGGGTCACCCGGGTGGGCACATATGCCAATGCCAAGAGCCTGCGCCTGAAGAGCGGCGAGGAGCTGGACGAGCTGTGCTCCCTCGGCTTGCGCACGGTGTTCATGGGACTGGAGTCCGGGGACGACGCGGTGTTGGAGTCGGTGCGCAAGGGCGAGACAGCGGCCTCGATTCTGGAGCAGGCCGAGCGGGCCAGGGCCGCGGGCATGAAACGCAACGTCACCGTGATCCTGGGTCTTGGCGGGGAGGAACGCTCCATGGAGCATGCCCGCGCCACAGGAGAGGCTCTCAGCGCCATGCAACCGGAGTATGCCGCCGCCCTGACCCTGATGCTTGTGCCGGGCACCCCTTTGCATGACGAAGCCCAGGCCGGGCGGTTCAGACTTCCCGACGCCCACGGCATGTTTGTGGAACTGCGTGAGATGCTCCTGCATACGCACGTGGGCAGGGGGCAGTTTTTCAGCAATCACGCCTCGAACTACGTGCCCCTGGCGCTGCGCATGCCCCGTGACAGGGAGGGAGCGCTGAAGCTGCTGGACCGGGCTCTGGCAGGAGAGGTGCGCCTCAAGGAGGAGCGGTTCCGCAGGCTGTGATACGAGGCTTGGAGCGTGCCACAAGGTATGGACGCCCCTCTCCGCAATTGCGGATTGAACGGGAAGTCATCTGTTTTTTCTGGACAATACAGGGGCTGTATGCTTTCAATATAGTGATCCGCATTATATCCACGTTCAATGAGAGGGGGAGGAACATGAGGCTCCTGATTGGAACATTGTTGTTGCTTGCCGTTGTACTGGCTCCCATGCGCCAGGCCTGCGCGGTACAGCTGGAGTTCGGCTGCCCGGACGGGTTGAAAAACAAGCAATTCATCTATGCGCAAAAGAACTTCTACAACGGCAAGGTGCAGTTGCGGTTCATGGACACCAACGGCGAACCTGCCTGCTGCCCAGTACATCTGATGGTCCTGCTGCAGGTCAAGGGCGGATGGTTGTGCTACCACGTTTGTGATGCTCTGGAAGGTCCGTGGGGGCGTGGCTTCATGGACATGGACCCGGACGCTGTTCAATCCAGCTACAACCCCCAGACCGGCCTGACCCTGGTGATCCCTGCCAAATGGTACCAGGACGGAGTGAATGATTTCCATGGGCAGGTGGTATTGGGCATCAATTTCACCAATCCGGACCCGAAAAAAGTGTTCATCAAATAAAAAGAACCGAAAAACCTTGAAAAGCCGTCACGACGCGTGTGGCGGCTTTTTTTGTACTTCAGGATAACTTGCCGCGAGAATGAGGAAAACAATGTGTCAAGATGATTTAGCCGTTGAAGGTGGATTTGAAACGGGTTATGGGCACAAATGTAGGCTCCCAAAGGATAAACGATTTGTCTAACTTGAGAGGAAAATATGGCACGTGTCATTTATGGAGTCTGGGGCGACAAGCTCTACGACAATCGAGATAGGAACATTTTTGAAATTGATGAACTACCTGAATTCGTGGATTTCGAGGAGTTTGACCCGGGAAATCCCATCAAGGCGTTTCTCGGGAGCAAGGGTTTTTTCGTGTTCCAGAAGGATGTTGGTATTCTTGACGCGGTCCGCAGCTATGTGGGGGCGGCAGCTCATGAATCCTGCGGAAAATGTGCCCCGTGCAGGGTGGGCCTGCCGGTCATTCACGACAAGCTCGGTGAGTTGATCGACCGTGGAATGGATGGAGGTCAGCTGGACGAACTCAAGGCGCTTGCGGAGCATATCCAGGCCACGTCCCTGTGCGGGCTGGGCAAAACAGCCACCGTGGGGCTCATCGCCCTGCTGACGCACTTTCGCGACGTGGTGGAGAAGGAGCTGCGGCAGCGCAGGAAGCCGTCCACCGATACACAGCCCCTGTATAGCTATGTCACGGCGCCGTGCATCGAGGCCTGCCCGTCTCGCGTCAATGTGCCACGCTACATTGATTACATCAAGGATGGCAAGTTCAGCCACTCCCTGGGCGTGATTCTGCAGAAATACCCCATGGCCGCCACCTGCGGCCGGGTGTGCGTAAGGTTTTGCGAGCTGGCCTGCAGCAGGCGGCAGGTTGACGAGGCCGTGGGCATCAAGGTGCTGAAGCGGTTTGTGGCGGACCAGGAAGACACGTTCACCAGCGAGTGGTTCTCTCCGGAGCTGATTCGTACCCGCATGCCCGACGATCTCCGCGTGGCTATAGTCGGAGCGGGTCCGGCTGGCATCTCCGCAGCCTACCACCTGCTGCTCATGGGCTACCATGTGGACGTGTTCGAGGCCAAAGACACGCCCGGGGGCATGGCTGCCACGGGTATTCCTGAATATCGCCTGCCAAAGGATGTGCTGCTGCGCGAGGTGGGCATCGTGGAAAACCTTGGCGGAAAAATTCGCTACAATCAACAGATGGGCAGGGACTTTTCCCTGACCACCCTGTCCGAACAGGGGTACAAGGCCGTGTTCCTGGGCCTGGGGACGCATATGGGCAAGATGATGCGCATCCCGGGCGAGGACAAGAATCTGGAAGGCTACTACAGTGGTGTTGATTTTCTGCTGCACGTGAACCAGTCCTGCAGGCTGGTCTGCGAGCCCATCAGCATCGGGAAGACCGTTGCAGTGGTCGGGGGCGGCAACGTGGCCATGGATTGCGCCCGCTCCGCTCTTCGTCTCGGAGCCAAGGAGGTGCACCTGATTTACCGCCGCACCAAGGAGGACATGCCTGCTGACGCCGAGGAAATCGAAGATGCCATGGAAGAGGGCATTCACTTTCATTTCCTGACAAATCCGGTGAAGCTCGAATCCGAGAACGGCAAAGTCACAAGCCTGTTGGTAACCCGCATGCACAAGGGGGAGCCGGACAAGGACGGCCGCTCCGCAGTGACGCCCATAGCCGACTCCGAGTTCACCCTGGAAATCGATTCCGTCATCGCGGCCATCGGGCAACAGGTGGATCACAGCTTCGTGAGCCCGGGCGACAATATCGAGTTCAACAAATGGGGCACCATTGTCGCGGATGAACGGACCCTCATGACCGGACGCAAGGGCGTGTTCGCCGGGGGGGATTGCTTTCTCGGCCCCGCGACCCTGATCCACGCCATGGCCAACGGCCTCAAGGCAGCGCGCAGCATCGATGACTATCTCTCCTATGGCAGGGTGCGTTTCTTCCCGCGTTCACGTATCCGCAAGCTTATCAACACGTTCATGACAGGTAGCCGCGAGTGGGAGCCGCTGCCGGTGCTCAACGAATACCGGGTCAAGGTCCAGGAACTGGATCCCGATGTACGCAAGGAGCTTTTCGATGAGGTTGAAAAGCCCATCTCCCGCGAGGAGGCGTATCAGGAGGCCAACCGCTGTCTGCGTTGTTACAGGGTGTACGGCGTGGTCACCGAGAGGACTCCGGATGGAGTGTAACAATGCCCGCCAACACGGAGAACAACGCGAAAGCCGGACATTTCGGTTGGATCGAGGACGAACAGCGACAACAATTGACGCCGAAGAGCCGGAGGTGAGGCATGAAGGCATATATCAATAATATCGAAGTGGAGTTCAAGGAAAATCAGACCATCCTCGAGGTGGCCAGAGCCTATGACCAGTTCATTCCCACATTGTGCGAGCTGGCTGATATCAATCATAATCCGGGAACATGCCGCGTGTGCCTGGTGGAGGCCCATTGGCCGGACCACCCCGAGCCCGTGCTGGTTACATCCTGCAACACCCCCTTGTCCGAGGGAATGCGGGTTCTGACCCGGACACCCTGGGTGCGCGAACAACAACGTCTGCAAGTGGAGTTGCTGCTGGCGGACCATGACCAGGATTGCGCCACCTGCATTCGACACGGCGACTGCGAGCTGCAGGACGTGGCCCAGTTCGTGGGATTGCGCCAGACCCGCTATCATATCGAGCTGCATAAACACAGGACCAAGGATCGAAGTTCGCACGCGGTTGTGCGGGACATGACCAAGTGCATCCGCTGCCTGCGCTGCGTCACTGTGTGCCGCGAGGTGCAGGGTGTGGACGCCATGGTTTACAACCGCCAGGGAGTCCTGGCCGAGATCGCCATGCGCGACGGCCTGTCGCACATGGATAGCGACTGCGTGAGCTGCGGCCAGTGCATTCATGTCTGCCCGGTGGGCGCTCTGGCGGAAAAGGACGACACTGAACGGGTCGTGGAGTACCTCTTCAATCCCGACATCGTCACAGTGTTCCAATTCGCTCCCGCGGTCCGTGTGGCCCTTGGCGAGGAGTTCGGCCTGGAGCCCGGCGTCAACGTGGAGGGCAGGATCATCTCCGCCCTGCGACATCTGGGGGCCGACATCGTCCTGGACACCAACTTCGCCGCGGATCTCGTGATCATGGAGGAGGGCACGGAACTGCTCAACCGGGTCAAATTGAACAATTCGAAAACACCCCTGCCCATGTTCACCTCCTGTTGTCCGGCCTGGATAAACTTTGCCGAGAAGTTGTACCCGGAGATTCTGCCGCACATCTCCTCCACCCAGTCGCCGCAGCAGTGCCTGGGAAGCATGGCCAAGACATACCTGGCCGAGAGCATGGACATTTCACCGAAGCGCATGCGCGTCGTCTCCATCATGCCGTGTACCGCCAAAAAGGACGAATGTGCCCGCACCCAGTTCATGCATGACGGCTCGCCCACGGTGGACGTGGTGTTGACCACCCGGGAACTCAGCCGCCTGCTCAAACGGGAGGGCATCAACCTGGCCCATGTGGAGGAGTCGGATTACAACGACCCCTTCATGGGCGACTATTCCGGCGCGGCGGTCATCTTCGGCGCCACCGGCGGTGTCATGGAGGCCGCCGTGCGCACCGTATACAAGCTGGTCACGGGCAGTGAGCTGGAGGGCGTGGATGTCATGCCGATTCGGGGCAAGGACAACCTGCGTCAGGTCAGCCTGGATGTCCCTGGCCTGGGAGAGGTCCGTCTGGCGGTGGCCCATGGCCTCAGGGCCGCACGTCAATTGACCGAAGGCGTGCTCTCCGGTGAGATAGATTGCCACTTTGCCGAAGTCATGGCCTGCCCCGGCGGGTGCATGGGGGGCGGTGGGCAACCGCGTTACAAAAAGAGCTACAAGCATTCACTGGAAGGCCGTTTGGCCGGACTCTATGACATCGATAAAAAACGTTCGGTGCGGCAGTCGCACAACAACCCGCAAATCCAGAAATTGTACAAGAAGTATCTGGACGAGCCCAACTCCCACAAAGCCCATGAGCTGTTGCACACCCACTACCTGAACCGCAAGCGCGAGATTCACCGCACCATGCTGGAAATCTGGCGTCAGGTGTCCATGAGTTCCTGGACCCACCGCGAGTATTCCTGTCCTATTCCCAAATAGGAGCCTGACAGGATGTCATTCGCCGGGGGAGGGGCCTTTGCAAAGGCCCCTCCCCCGGCTTTGTTTCAAACAGCGCTGTCCATGGTGAGCCGGGATTTTTCACTCCACCGGGAAGTCGAACCAGGTGTGGGGAAAAGGCTCGTTCTTGAAATTGAAGTGCCACCACTCCCGTTTGTAGGGGCGGAATCCGTGCCGCACCATTACGTCGCGCAGGAGCATGCGGTTGCCGGACTGCTCCTGGCCGATGTCCGGGCTCTTGGGCCAGGACACGGGGTCGAAGAGGTCGAAGCCGCCGCCCATGTCCAACTCTCTGCCATCCGCAAGAGAGATGATGGTCAGGTCCACGGCCGAGCCCCGGCTGTGGCTGGAGCGCGAGGCAATGTATCCGCGCGCCACCAACTCGCTCTTGGGCACGTTGGGATAATGCCGGGCTTTGGTCTTCAGGTCGCTCGGGTCCTGTGCCCAGCGCATGAAGTGTGCCACAGCCCTCTTGGGGCGGTAGGCGTCGAGCACAAGCAGCCCCAGGCCCTTGCTCCGGAGTTCGGCCTGGACCTGGATCAGGGCCTCGGCAGCTGCGCGGGTGATGATGATCCTTGGTGCAAGGTACCCGTCCACCCGCGCTCCCACGAAGTTGTTCTTGCCGTGATAGCGCACATCCTGTGCAATATCAGGGGCGATCTCGTCCAGGTGCACGAACCCCTCGGGCAACACCGCCCCCCGTGTGGGCAGGGGAAGCAGCGATAGGACGAGCAAGAGGAGAAGAACCGGCAGTCCATGGGTATAACGTGCAGCGGCGCCTCTGGCGCCTTCGGACAGGGGCATGAGTGATCTCCTTGATTCATTGGGAAAATATCCACAGGGATGTGCCCCTGATCATTGCCCATCTGGACCTGTCACTACAACTGCGCTATGTTTGGGTCAAAGTCCACACCAGCACACGGAGAAGAAACATGCGCATGTTTGTTCTGATTCTCATCCTGTCGGCAATGGTCTGCATATGTCCCCGGCCTTCCCAGGCCAAGGATTACGCGGTGATCATGAAACCCAGCGCCCCCTTGCGCTATACCCAGGGGCTGTCAGGCAGGGTCATAGGCGTGCTGCGCCAGGGCGACCAGGTGGAAATCCTTGGCAGGACCGACGGCTGGTCCAGGGTCTACTCGCCATTGCTCGGTGAGCGCGGTTTCGTGAACGAGATCCATCTGCGGGAGAGCCACGAGCGCCTCAAGTATTTGCGCAAACCACTGGAGTTGTTGGAGTGCCCGGAAAAAGGCTGCCATACGATCTTTCATCTGCCCAAGCACGCGCCCTTCGAGATACTGGAGTACACCTACCCCGGGGGGCGGGCCAAGTGGGCCAGAATTTGGGCCTATGACGCGGGCATCGAGGGCTGGGTTCAGGCGGACAAGGTGATTTACTAATGGGAGCAGTTTGTTATCAACACCCTGCTCCAGCGGCTTTGCCACTTGGCCCCACCCGCGCTTCGCGCGACCGTGGCCATTAGGATAACTGCAGAGCAACAAGTGTTTGGAAATTTGTGCTCTGAGTTATCCTATGGAAGCGCCGCATAATCGCCCGCTGGCTTTGTTGCTATGAAAAGGCAAGCCCTCGTGTATATTAACTACACGTCGGCCTTGCCTTTTTCTTGCGCCTCGCCAGCGAACAATTCAACAGCAGTTCCGGGAAGGGTAGTTCGTCAGCGTTGTCATAAGGAAGTTTTAGAAAGGGAAGCGCGAGAGGGAGATCCTTTTTCAAAAGGTTTCCCCCTCGCAAATCTTTTCGGAAAAATGTCTTGGAGCGAAGGATTCCCTCTACATGGAATCCCGCAGTATCTGCGCGAGTTCCCCAGGAGTCAGGTCCAGGGGATTGCCGCGCATGCTGCTGGCCCGCGCCCCTTTCTCCACCATTGCAGGGATGTCCTCCAGTCGCAGGCCCAATGAGCCCAGGCCTGGAGAGCGCAGCTCGCGGCACAGGGCGGCGATCCAGGCCACGCCGTGGTCGGCCGTGCTCTCGGCGTTGCCGGTGAGGATTCTGGCCATGTCCTGATACCGCTGGAGCGCCGGGGAGTTATGCCCCCGCTCCCGTAATGCCTGCAGGTTCACGCGCATCACCGCGGGCAGCAGGGCGGCGCAGATCATGCCATGGGGCGCGTCAAGCACCCCTCCCAGAGGGGCGGCAAAGCCATGCACCGCTCCCAGCCCCGCGTTGGCCAGGGCCAGGCCGGAGAACAAGCTCGCCAGGCACATGTCCTCGCGGGCTTCGATGTCGTTCCCCTGATGATAGGCCCGGGCCAGGGAGCGAGCGCCTCTGACCAATCCTTCCAGACAGAGTCCGTCCGTGAGGGGGGTGGCCTTGCGCGAGACATAGGCTTCCATGAGCTGGGTCAGCGCGTCCAATCCGGTGCTGGCGGTGACTTCAGGCGGTAATCCGAGGGTCAATTCAGGGTCCACGATGACCAACCGGGGCAGCAGCAGGGGGGAGCGCAGGCTCACCTTCACGCGCTGGGTCTCGGCCTTGAGCACGCTGTTGCGTGTGACCTCGGCCCCGGTCCCGGCGGTAGTGGGGATGGCCACGCAAGGCAGGGGGGCATTGGGCAGTGGGTGCCCCTTGCCCACGACTTCCAGGTATTCGTAGGGGTCGGCGTCATTGGTCATGAAGGCGGCAGTCGCTTTGGCCGCGTCCATGACACTGCCCCCCCCAAACCCGATGATAAAGTTGGCGTCGCTCTCCCGGGCCGCTTCGGCAGCCTTTTGCGCTGCCGAGACAGTGGGCTCCCCGCGCATGGGCAGGCTTGCCCAGGATATTTCCTGTTCGTCCAGAATATCGAGGAGTGGACGGGAGCGTTCAACGTTCCAGCCGTGGAGCACGAACGCCCTGTTGCCCAAACCGTGAAGTCGTTCGCCAGCCTCGGCCAGCATGCCTCTGCCAAAGAGAATTTCACCGGCGGTGGAAAAGGCGAATCGCATGGAGATCTCCGGGGAAAAGCGTTGTGCGGGGGGAAGCCCTTGCTGAAAAGGGCACCATCAGATCGATACGAACCGGCTCCGGTGTGATATCCGCGAAATGCAGCATATGAATTCCGCGGAAGACCGCTTTGACGACAGCATGGCTTTCGGCCTGCTTTCAAGGTCGAGGCTTGCGTAGCGGTCCTGTTGCCTCCCATGGCGTCAGATCAGGTGTGCGATCCGGGCATATGGGAGGCTGGCGGATGCGATTAGTTGGCTCCCGGCGTCTCGTGGAGTTTGCGCTCCAGCTCCTGGATTTTTTGCTGCGCCTGTTGGAACTGCTCCATGTACCGGTCGCGTTCCATGAGAGCCGCCTTCATGTCGATGTACGCCCTGTTGAGGGTGTACTGCAACTGTAGAATGCGTTCGTCTTTTTCCATGTCCGAATTATTCTTCTTGTCGGGCTCGGATGGTGTTCTGTCGGCCAGGGCTTCCAGGGCCACGTTCTTGTCCTTGAGTCGGGCGTTCAGGTCCATGCACTCCTTGTGCTCCAGGGTTTTTTGCTCCAGGGATATGCGTAGCTCCTCGGTTTCAGAATCTCCGCAACCTGCCAGGGGCAGAAGAACGGTTGCCGCGATGATGAGAACAAGTAGTCTGCTCATGGAACCCCCTGAAGATGAGCGCTTCAGATATGATTTGTCGATCGAGCGTTGCGCGTGTGTTTTGGATTCTCCGAAATGGCTTCAGTATGTCTGGTGATAAAAAGTGCCTTGCGTGTATTTCGTGCTTCAGAGCGAAACCCGGCATTCTTCATGCCTGGTGATCATCTCACTATGTCGTGGTAATGTCCGCGTTTTTGCATTTCCTTGGATTTGTAATGGATGAAACTCTCCTTGCTCACTGCGTCCCCGTGGTGAGACCGGTGGCCAAGCAGGATGAAAATGACGATGGCCAGGAAACAAACCGACGATCCGATGGCGATCCATGTGAACATATCCAGTCCTTCTCCGATATCTTGAGCCCGTCTGCTCACCGCCAGTCATTTCGCTATGGTGCATGGGATATAAACCTGTCGGCGGGAGGCGCGGCATGGAGGGAATGACCCGGCCGCGCATTGGGCGCGATTGTTGTGGAATAGCTTTGAAACCATGGTGCCAACATACAGCCAACCGAGGGGAAAATCCAGCCTCGCTGGTTGTTTTACATATGTTTTACGTAATGCCGACGGGTGTTCCGCTTCTTCTTCTTCTTCTTCTCCTCCTGCTGCCTGGGAAGAGAAATAGGTGGATCCCTTCCGATCGCTGCGAGTATGACAACGGCTTGCGAATTTCCGGGGCAGATGTGAAGCGTGATGCCGTTATGCGTAGCCGCACTTCGGATGCGACATTGCCTGCGTCACAGGCATGCTGGACCTGATGGTTATCCAGTGGCGCACATGGAGGGACAACAAGGTGCGGGAATGCACTCATCCCAGGAAAGGGGAGCGTATGCCGTTGAATCGCTGTATTACGGACTATTATCAGGGAAATCCACGACCTGTTGAAATAAATCAGAGTAGCTTCATAGTCTCTCCTGTCCTGTGGGCAATCATGTGAAAGTTCAGTAATTCCAGGTATTTCATGAATAATTTCAAAGGTGTTGCCTGTCTTGGGAAATGGAATAAATGGCTGCATCGCGGCAATACGCGTGTCGTAACACCGGCCTGCTACATAACTTTTCTCGGGCATATTCTTTTCTTGGCGATGAAGTTGATTTTGGCTAATGTAGTCAGGTAAATCCAATGATGGTGGGAGTGAATGTCCAAGAACACGCCGCTCAAGGCGATCAAGAAAAAATGCCTGGAATGTTCGGGCGGGGACAAGGAGGAGGTGCGCAACTGCGCCTTGCGCCAATGCCCCTTGTTTCCTTTCAGAATGGGAGTTGATCCTCAGACCTCCATGGAGTTGCCGCTGAACAAGGAAGAGGCTGGCAAGGAGGAAAAGCATCCTGACACCGGGAAGCGCAAATCCGAGGAGCAGTTTTCCCTGTTCTGAAACATCTTTGCCGGTGAGGGCTCAAGCGAGGGTTTCTCACGGCCTATGTCGACGGGGCGCTGAAAAAGGGTGATTCCCATGTGTGAAAGGCAACGAAGACCGGGGCTGACCCTGGCACTGGGCACGTCTCTGCTTGTCACGCTGATCATGGCGGGAATCGTGCTGTCATCGGCCGCGCAGGCCGCCGGGGAGATGGAGCAGGAGCGCATCGTTCTGGCTTGCACTCCCTGGAAGAACCCGGAAACTCTTCGCAAGGTGCATGCTCCCTTGCTGCAGTATCTCGAGTCCAGGCTGGGCAAGAAGGTGGTTTTTCATGTGGCCAAGGACTACGAGGAACTGGCGGCCAGGATCAAGGCGCGCGCCGTGGATGTGGGCATGTTTTCTTCCAACGCCTATGTCCAGGCCATGAAGAATATACCCGGGCTGCAGTATCTGGCCTCCATCCGGAAGAAGAACGCCTTTGGGGAAATAATTGACAACTACCGGGGGTATGTGTTCGTGCGCACGGACTCTTCCATTCATACCCTGGACGACTTGAAGGGGAAGACCTTCGGGTTCACGGATCCCCAGTCCTCCTCCGGATACCTCTATCCCAGGTTGCTGCTGCAGAAAAAGGGAATAAACCCTGAAACCGACTTCAAACGGGTGTTCATGCTCAAGAAGCACGACAAGGTGTTGAAGGCCGTGCTCGAGGGGTCCGTTGATGCCGGGGCCTGCTACGACGACGCGTTTCGGGAGATGGATTTCAATAACCCAGGAATGTTGCGCATTGTGGCCAAGACTCCCGAGATCCCCTTTGACGCCTATGCCGCGGCTCCCCATATTGGGGCGGATATGGTGAAGGCCCTGCAGAAAGCCTTGCTCGGCTATGGCGACTATCCCGAGAGAACCCCTGACGTGTTGGGAAGTCCCCATAGTTACGTCGTCCGTAGCGACTCGTTCTACGATGTGGTTCGGGAGGCTGAAAAGAGCCTTCAGTGATTCGGACTGCGAAGAGCTTGCGTCGCCATGGCGTGGAACAACGGGAATTCCTCTTGTGATTATAGTGATTGTGTGTGTATTTATCTTATTCCTTTCATGAAGATTTCGAACTGGTGACGCGTCCGCGTGGATACTGTTTGGTTTGAGCTTTCATCCAACGCGACACAAAGGGCGGTCGGAAGACCTCCCCCGCCGCCATGAGCGGCGCGATTGAGCCGAAAACCGCGTGATCGGCGAAGCGATCTTCCGCGAAGTCCGGGAACATGAATTTCGCGGACAGCACACTGGATACATAGAGTGGATCTTCATGCCGGGCAGGGAGATCGGGTAAGGCGGCGTCTTCCCGCCGAGCTTTTCGCCGGTCCATGTTCGCGCAACCTCATGAAGTGATTCAAGACAGGTAATCTCCCGCAATGAGACTCGTCTATCAGATACTCGTGCTGGTCTATTTGCCCCTGGCCATTATGGCGGGCATGTATGTGTTTCAGATAGACAACCTGCTCACCCGTCTGGATGACTCCATACAGGCGGATCTCAAGATGAACCAGGCAGGAGTGGAGGACCACTTCAACCTCGCCGCGGGGTACATCGACAGCATCGCCAGGCTCCTAGCCGCCGGTCCCGAGATCGCGGACGCCCTGCATCAGGGGGACACCGACCTCCTTTTTGAAAAGGCGAGCTCCTTTGTTGGGGAAATCGCTGACAACGTGACCTTTGTGGACACCAAGGGCGTGGTCATCGCAAGGGGGCACGATGAGTTCGTGTTCGGCGACAACCTGTCCAGCGAACCGCTGGTGCAACAGGCCCTGGTTGGAAAGTCCGCCTCGGGTTTCCACTGGCTGGAGAACAGGTTCTACCTGCTGTCCGCGCGCCCTGTGCGCCGTTACGACGAGCAGATCGTGGGCGCGGTCATCGTGGGCATGTCCGCGCAATACAATTTTCTCGGTTTCGTGAGCATGTACCATAACGTGCACATTGTCATGGAGAGCGCCGGGAAACGGGTAGCATTCACCTCGGCGCCCCAGGAACTCGATGACTGGGACACGTCGCGGTTCGAACTGTCCCCCCAATTCGGGAAGGATATCTCGGTAGCCATCTATCAGGACAACAGACAGCGGCGCTCCCAACTGCGCTCCCTGCGCAATTCCATGCTGAGCATCGCCAGCTGGCTGGCCATATTCCTGGGTGTTGCCGCCACCCTCATCGTCAGGCGCGTGCTGCGACCCATGCGGGTGCTGGTATCCACCATGCGCTCCTATCCGGATAACCCGCCCGAAGAGCCCCCTCTCAAAGAGGTGGGGCAGGCCGTGGAAATCCGCGAGCTGTCCCTGGCCTTTTTCTCCATGATGCGGGATCTGGAGCGCAAGCAGGCATCCCTGGAGGAGGCGCAGGACAAATACCGGAGCATTTTCGAGAATTCCCTGGCAGGTATGTACCGCAGCACCATGGAAGGGCGTTTCATCGCCGCCAACAACGCCCTGGCCAGAATGTTCGGATTCGAGCTGGCGGAAGATTTCATGAACAGTATCATGGACATCGCCAATCAGATCTACGCGATGCCCGAGCAGCGTGACATCATTTATAAGACCCTGTTGCGGGATGGGACCCTCGAGGACTACGAGGTGGAGTACAAGCGCAGGGACGGCTCCCGATTCTGGGTGTCGGAGAGCTGTTGGATACACCGTGACGAGACCGGTGAGGTCTTGTACATTGAGGGGTCGTTCCTCGACATAACCGAACGCAAGCGGGCCGAGGCCCTGGAGCGGGAGAAGATCGCGGCCGAGGCCGCCAGCCTGGCCAAGAGCCAGTTCCTCGCGTCCATGAGCCACGAAATCCGCACCCCCATGAACGCGGTCATCGGCATGGCCGAGTTGCTCAAGGAAACCGACCTGAGCCCGGAGCAGAAGCAGTACATGCACATCTTCGAGGCCGCCAGCGACTCGCTGCTCACCCTGTTGGGGGACATCCTGGACATAACCAAGGTCGAGGCCGGGCAGCTCGAGCTGGAGCACACCCCGTTCCTGCTCCGTCCGATCATCGCCACCACTTGCAAGGTCATGGCGCCCCGCGCCCATGAAAAGGGTCTGGAGCTGCAGTACGAGATTTCCATGGACGTGCCCGAGACCCTGGTGGGCGATCCTACCAGGCTGCGCCAGGTCCTGGGCAACCTTGTCGGCAACGCCATCAAGTTCACACCCAGCGGCGAGGTAATGGTCCGCGTCTCCCTGACGGACAGCGATAGTGGCGCGGATGCGGGTGAAGGACAAGGCCCGGCGCCCGATCACAGTGAGGGCGGAACCGCCACCCTCCTGTTCACTGTGGCCGATACGGGGATCGGCATCAACGAGGACTGCCTGGAGAGCATTTTCGACCGTTTCACCCAGGCCGACTCCTCCATTACCAGACAATATGGAGGCAGCGGCCTCGGCCTGGCCATCTGCAAAAGCCTCGTGACACTCATGGGCGGCGAGCTCTGGGTGGAGAGTTCCCCGGACAAGGGCAGCACGTTCAGCTTTACCGCCGTGTTCCAGCGCTCTGAGGAAGCCCGCCCCCTCCCACCGGCGGAACACAGGGCCAACGCCTCCTGCCTGAATTTCAACCCCCTGCGCATCCTTCTGGTGGAGGACTCCGAATACAACGCCTTCGTGGTCCTGGCCTACCTGAAGCAGACCCACAGCGAGATAGAGATCGCCAAAAACGGGCGGGAGGGCTTTGAGCGATTCACCCAAACGCACTACGACCTCGTGCTTATGGACATGCGCATGCCCATTATGGACGGCTACACCGCCACCCGGCGCATCAGGGCGTGGGAGCTGGAGAACGTTCGCCCCCGCACGCCCATCATCGCCATGACCGCCCAGGCCTTCAAGGAGGACAAGGAGCGCAGTCTGGACGCGGGGTGTGACATGTACCTGGCCAAGCCAGTGCGCAAGGGGGAACTGCTACAGGCCGTGGGTTCGCTCACCCGGCTCGAGGCCATGGACGACTCCCTGCCCGGGGACAACGGGAAGCAGGAGCAGTGCGCAACGCCGCCGGAGGAGGGGGCCATCGTGGTTCGGCTCGACCCGGACTTCAGGGAAATAACGCCCCGTTATCTGGATATGCTCGGCAAAAGCCTGGAGCAGATGCGCGAGGCTCTGGGGCGGGCGGATTTCGACCCTGTCGCCAACCTGGGGCACCAGATGAAGGGCGAGGGCAAGGCCTTCGGCTTCGCGCCGGTCAGTGACCTCGGCTTCACCATCCAGAAGGCAGCCGAGGAGCGGGACGCGAAAAAGGCGCTCCAGACCATAGACATGCTCGAGAACTACCTGGACCGGCTGGTCCTCCGCTGAGTCTCAAAAGTCACAATCCCTTGACATTGGAAATACTCACAGCGTATAAACTCACTCTTCACACGCCGGGGTGGTGAAATTGGTAGACGCGCTGGACTCAAAATCCAGTATGGGCAACCATGTGCGGGTTCGACTCCCGCCCCCGGCACCAGAAGAAAACCAGGGACTTGGCTAACAAAGCTGAGTCCCTTTTCTCTTTCCAGAAAAAGCGTTCCCCACACCATTCCCCACAGTTAGAGTAGAATTGGGATAATCCGGGATCAGGTCTCAGGGTGCGAAGGGTCTTCGCCGTGCGCTCAGACTTACCGAGTTCATCAGCAACCTTTGCAACGGTTGCACCTGTCAGTTCAGAACGTGAGCCAGCACCCTCCACGCCTTTCAACTCATACAGCCGCTTCACCACCCTGGCCACCTCGGAAGACGATGAACCATGCTGGCCTACAGTCTTGAAATCTCCGTAACAGGCTTGAGTTACTAGGGATTCGATCTAGAAAAGGTCTACGGTGGGAAATGATGTCTGAATCAAGGCGCTATTTGTGGTCTAAGTGGGAATCTGACAAATAATGTCCCGTAACGGATTTTATGTTAACTTTGAATATGGGAAATGTTTATTATTGTAGTTATATTGTAAAGTTACGGAAGCGTACAAATAGATAGGTCAATCACTGCATTTTTGATAATCTCTAGAATTTTATGAATGTAAATAAATGGCAAAAACGTTTAATTTGCCAGTATAAAAGTCTAGAAAATTATCTAGCACCTCTCTTTGATTTTTGAAATGAGAGTGTCGCATTGTGTCGTAGTCTCAAAGCGCTCTCTGCAGGTGATTTGCTGTCTTGCAACCTGAAGATGTATAGCCGCCCCTGGCCACCGCTTCGGGTTGGTCTTGGAGGAGTCGGTTTTTCGTTTCACTGCTCTGACAGTCTCGCATAGGAGGGCTGTTCCCTTCAGGGCCATATCTATTCATCTGAAGGCTTTCCATTTTTTTCCTCTTCTTTTTGGGCCGATATGGCAACTATTTCTTCCAGGTGTTTTTGACGTTCATTTCGTTGAATATACCAATCATTTATCAACATCTCGACAAGTCTAACCAGTGTGCGAGCTTCTTCTGGGCTTACATCAATTATCAAGTTGATGTCTCTCTCCATGTGAGCACCAATATTACCAATCTTTCTAACCGCATCAATCGCTTCCCATGTGGCAATCTCAACTTTGTCCTTGATAGCGTCTATTTCCTGAAAGAGGTTTTTTTTGTTCACTTCCCAGAAATCACGAATCATAGATTGGATACATCGCCTAGATAACGTTGCAGACGCTTTTGGAGATAAATCACATATGAGACACGCTTCTGTGTAGTCCTCGCGTATTGCTCGGGGGATAAAATTTGGGAATTGTATAGCTTGCGATTCTGGTATAAGTTGCCATCTTTTGTTATGAAAAAGTAAGTTTGCGTGATGCGGACCATTTTCGACTGGGTAATATTGAAAGCACTTTACATAAAGTACTAACTCATTACATTTTGGATTTGGACACTCGACTACCTTACATACAAGCGTTACACGAAGGTATTTCTTAGATTCTACTACTAATTGTTGAATGTGTTCTTCTTTTTCTCCTATCATCGCAAAATGATTACAAAATGGGCATTTCCATGATTTCATTATTTACCTCTTGCGTTACATGTTTCCTTGCATAATGCAGTGCTTTATATAATTATATATATTAATTTGCAATTGTGACATATAAAGCCCCCACCAACCGAGGCCAGTGGGGGCGTCATTTCAATAATTGGCTTATGCCTGAAGGATGCTCCGATTCCGCTGCACGATGTTGACCACCATGTTCTCGCCTTCCTCGGTTGCCAGGAACTCACCCAGGAGGGACTTGTCCAGGACGTTGACGACCTTGTTCTGCACCTTGACATCGGGCGCGGCCTGTTGCGCCTGCTGGCCCTGCGTTCTCACACCATAATTGCCATCCGGCATCCGGACCACTGGGATAATCGCCTCTGGACCTGCTTCGCCCATGATCCCCGGCGTACCCTGGGCAAACATGAAGGGTGTCGGTCGATCCACAATTTGCCTAGAACGGGCTGAGATTCCACCCGGGAAGATGCCTCCAGTGGCAAAGCCCCATGAGATTGAATAGGAATCCGTCAATGAGCCCCAGATGCTCGACGTGCCCCCGAAGGTGGATCCGCCTGTAAGACCGCCGAATGTACTCCCAAGCTGGTTCATGAGGTATGTCTTCAGGATCTCGGTTGCGAAGTCTATGAAGGCATCGGCCATCGAACTCAACATGTTCGAGAACGCTTCCTCGATGGTCATTGAACCGTCGATCATGCCCGTAACCATGTCGGAGATTCCATCTGAAATGGAATGATCGTACAGCCCATTGGCAGTGGTTACGGCTAGTTCGCGCTCTTTGGTCAACGCGCTCTTGTAGGTGCCGAAGTTGATTGCCATGGTGGCGTCAAAGGCTTCGCTTGGAGTGCCGTACAGCTGTTTGGCCTGGTATTGAGCCAGGATTACGGATTCCTTCACGACTTGACCAATCATGGCGAGTTCCACGTTCCCGGCCTCCACCGCCTTGGCAATAACATCATCATAGGCGGCTATGCGAACGGCGGACATCTCCGAGGAAACAGCGGCCCATTCATTTAAGGTGCTCCCCCAAATACTTTGCCGCTCTTGCGCCCCCCGGACGTCCATAAGGTTTAGGGAACCGTTGATTAATAAGGGCAATCCGAGTTTCTCGCCGGATTTTTTCAAAAAATCCGAGCCGGGCATCCCTTTTTTCATCTAATTTTCATCATTTTTGCCGATACTTCATCGTAATGAGACCTTTATACCCGAAAAAGGACGCACCTCTCCCTCAGGCTGGCAGCGGCCTGCCAGCCCGGATGCACATCAAGAGGTTTGCGCTGGCGAACAGCATATACAGCCGGTGCGTATTCTTGGCCAAGCCTCGGTACACTGTCTTGCTGTACCCAAAGATGCGCTTCATGATCAGAAACGGGTGCTCCACTTTGGAGCGGATCGAAGATTTACGCCGCTCAATGAGTTTTTCCCAATTGGGAAGATCGTCAGAAACTTTCTGTATGCTCCCCACTCGCCGATTGATGCGGTAGTCAATGGAGCAAAGGTGCTCCTTTCCGGCTATCTCCTCCCGTTTTTCAATGCCAATGTAGCCGGCATCCCCGTAGGCCACCTCGTCGTCTTCACGAAGCAGGCGTGATGCCACCGTTATGTCATGAACATTGGCGGCGGTGGTTTCCAGGCTGTGCACATAGCCGCTCCCCGCGTCCACGCCAATGTGGGACTTCATACCGAAATAATACTGGTTGCCTTTCTTCGTCTGGCGCATCTCGGGATCGCGTTCTTTCTTTTCATTCTTGGTCGAGCTCGGCGCCTGGATGAGCGTGGCGTCTACAATACTGCCACCGCGCATCATATAACCGCACTTTTCAAGTGTGGATGTAAAGGCGTGGAAAAACACCTTGGCAATATTGTGCTTCTCAAACAAATGCCGGAACTTGAGCAGCGTTGTGGCGTCCGGAACCTGTTCGTCGACAAAGTTGATTTTCATGAACCAGCGTAGCGCATAGCTATCATAGATGACGTCCTCTAAGCCCTCATCCGACAGGTTGAACCAGCACTGCAGCAGATACATGCGCAACATCTTTTCAATGCCCAAAGGCGGACGCCCACGCCGACCTTTCGGGTAATGAGGCTCAACGTAGGCCACCCATTCTTCCCAGGGGATGAACTCGTCCATAGCTCGCAGAAATTCTTCACGTTTCGTTATCCGTTTGCGCAAGCTGTATTCGACATCACTATAACTGAGCTGTTTCATGACCTCCTCCCTTGGATGAGAAAACTATACTGTAAAATCAAATAGTTGGCTATCAAAATCATGAGGATTAAATCAGTGGTTCCTTAGGTCTTCTTCCGTACGGCCAAACAGCACCTGGAGCTGGAAAAAGGCTGCCAGGCAAGGGATTTCGACTACTCTGATTGCGCATACGATCATCGTCATGCTGCGTTATCTCTTCCTTGCCCTGGAGCAGCGTCGCCCCGATGACCCAAGAACCCCTGGCCTGCTCTTTCATGCGTGCTGTGAAGAGGCTCGCGATCTGGAATTCATGGAGGCGCTGCAACGCATTTTGAAGCTAGCAATGCTCTATTTGAAGGAAAACAAGCAGGTTGCAGAAGAGCTGGCGCAGACGATTCTGGCCGAAGCGTTGCATCGGGGATTCTATCCTTACGGCTTCAATAGGCAATTTTGTCAAAGAGCACGGTGCGTCGATGGATGAGGCTCAACCCAGAAAGTCGAGTTAAAAAGTAAAACCTCCTACAAATCGCTAAAGGAATTCAAGCAGCTTTGATGAATCCATTTGGGGCGACATTTCTGGGTTTGCGGAGATTTCAGTTGTAGCAGCTGGATTGCTACCGACGAAGTGACTATGAAATGTATTGAAACCAAGATGTCACCCAGATGATAACTTTTAGGTTGAATGTCAGGGCGAATAGTCGGATTTCAGAGTCGAACCCGCCAGCTTTGGTTGTTACACAAGGCCAGAGCCATTAGGTAGTGGAGGTTTTACTTTCGGTGACGTCTAGTAGCATACCGTAGAGCAACATGATATGTTAGGTTTGCTGGGTGTGAATGTAATCGGTGTGGAATTATCCTTCCATCCAAGTGTGGAATTTATGCGGTGAATCGTTTGAATTAGATAGAGTTTGTCAAAGCAAGATGTTTGGCGTAATTAACTATACTTGTAAAAAATAATGTCACTGAACAATATTGTGTTTTGGTTGGGTGTTTCGTATAGTACTAGTGTATATAAAAATGGGGTTTTGACATGATTCGCAATTCTTCGCTGACTATCTGCATTGCTCTTGTAGCCTTGTTTTTGCTGGGGCCAACGGTGTATGCCAAGGATTTGAAGTCAGAGGCTGGATTTGTTGAAGTAAAACCAATTGATTACACATTGGCTGATAACGGAAAGAAAAGGAGTGGTGGCAGGAATTACACCACAATTACGCACAATATCTTTTACAGCTTTTTCCCCGCGGATAAAGAAGCCACGAGCAAACCATTGTTTGTGATGCTCAATGGTGGACCTGGAGCAGCCACGGCCACGAATCTGTTTTCCATGAATACAGCGCCGTATACTTTGGACAGGGAGCGTCAAGGCGATGGGAACAACAGTGGGTATGCGAAGAACAAATACAGTTGGACCTCTCTTGGCAATCTTCTTTACATTGACGCCCCTGCCACGGGATTTTCCTACATGGTTGCCTCGTGGGCGAGAAATCCAATTAGCAGGACGAAAATGATACTTCGGGGGGGGAACTTCAATCCGGAAATCGATGCTGCCCAGATTATCCGAGTCATCCTCAGATTCCTGAAAGCACATAAGGAAATCCAGGCCAACGAGGTCATCCTTGTGGGTGAAAGTTACGGGGGCACTCGAGTCTCGGCCATGCTCAACATGTTATTGTTCAGCAGTCACTACGGAAAGCACGGCGACAGGGTTTACCGTGATCCAGCCCTGGTGGAGGAAATTACCACGCATTTCAAAGAGGCTCTTCTGATAGCTGATAATCAGGGAACCGAGAGTGCGCCAAGTGGTAAAATCACCCCAGAGGATGCCGCTAAGCAGTTTGGCAAACAAATTCTCATTCAACCTTCCTTATCCGGCCCGTATCAGGATGAAGTCCAGGGAACCATGTTTTACGACAAGGCGCCGTACCGTGACAAGGTAGTCAAGGATATGGCCCAAAAAGCCGGTAAAAAGTTTCCCCTCAAACATGATGATGAAATCGAAGGCAGCAGAAAGTTTTGCTCCTTTGGTTTAGCACCTATTGGTTCGCCATCTAATTGTGTGCTCATGTGGTATCTGCCGGAGCAATTTAATCTGGACAGATACAATGCGTTAAAACCGGACGGCTGGTCAGATGATCTTGAAGCATTTGCGGTTCGTAGTCTCCGCAACTACGACGTGCTGAAGGTCTTACTGCAATATGACCCAGCGAAAATAAAGAAAATGTACGCCAATAAACGCAACCACGCCTTCAAGCTTATCGGAAAGCAGAAAGAGCAGTACATGGAAGGCGTGAAGGATACCACCAAGGAAGATAGCGTGGGGCGTCTTCTTGGTGTGGAGGATAATTCCGATGAGTACAAGGATCTGCTTAAATTAAAAACATTGAGTCCAAAATATTTTGCAGCTGTTGAAAAACGCAAAAACGTGGCGCTGAAGGTGGAATCATTCGAAAAATTGCCCGGAAAGTCGTTGCAGGATCAATTTGGCAAGCTGTGGGGTTGGGATGAATACATGGAGCCCATGAATGACATGGTGTACATAGCCTTTCTGGTCTGCAACGGTGTGATGGTCTACCCCCTCAATGCGGACATAACCCCCAGATATGGTGAGATGTTCCTGGAGAATGCACAGCTCGTCAACACGTTCCTGACAGATGCGCTCTACGACATGGTGATATACTCGCCCGCTATCCCTGAGGCTTTCAAAAAGTATACTAGAATCGTCGATAACGTATCTTGTACACGTGGCACCGGCAACGAGCTTGGTACGTTCGAGATCAAATACAACGATGGAGTTTTCACTGACCTGAAAGAACAAAAAAAATCCGTAAAGCTCTACTATCCGCACTATGCTGAGTCCGGCCACTCCGTGTCCTCGGCGCAGCCCGGCAAGCTGCTCAAGGACGTGGGTGCGTGGTTGGGCAAGTAACACCAGGAATCCATTGCGGGGTGTGCCACCTATCGGTGCGCCCCGCATTTGCCTTTGTCAGGCAGTATACGCGAACGCGGCTTCCCTTTAATCTGTGGGAAATGAAGATTTGCTGCCATGGGTGAATCCCGCTTTTCATACAACGACAACGGGCTGGCGCCTTTTTTGTCCGCCCCGGACGCGCTCGAATTCTGGACGCACAAAGGCGATGAAGAGAAAAACGCCCTTGTCACGCTACAGGAGTTGGCTGCGCGGCTCGGCATGAGCTGGGTCGATCTGCGCGGACCAGTGTTCATTGCGCCCGAGATCGTCGCCGCCATCCCGGAGCATTTCGCCTCCACGCACTTGGTGCTGCCCATCGACATGAGCCTGGAAAACGGCGTCGACTTTGCGGTTGCCACTCCGTTTTTGGGAACCGTGCCCCTCGAGCTGGCCAGGGTTCTGGGTGTTCCCGTCCGTTTTTCATTAGCCAGGGCTGATTTGCTGCAAGAGCTCATTGAGAAGACATACTCCAGGCGCGAAGGTTTTGACGTGCTCTCGGACCTGGATGACGGAAATTTCAAGGACCTGGATAATCTGGAAGACCTCAAGGACATGGCTCAGGCCGCGCCCGTGGTGAAGCTGGTCAACACCCTGTTCATGGACGCCATCGCGGACAAGGCCTCGGACATTCACATCTCCCCCTATGAAAACGGGCTCGAAGCGCGGTACCGCGTTGACGGCGTGCTGCAGGTAGCAACCACCATCCCGCGCAAGTTTCAGATGGCCATTATCTCCCGCATCAAGATCATGGCCGATCTCGACATCGCGGAACGTCGCATCCCCCAGGACGGGCGTATCAAGCTCAAGTCGGACAACAAAGAGTATGACATCCGCGTGGCCACCACCCCGACGGTCTTTGGCGAGGGCGCGGTGATGCGTATCCTCGATAAAACCTCGATCCAGGTGGCCATCGAAGAAGTTGGATTTGATCCGGTGGTTCAGGAGCAGTGGCTGCGGCTGCTGGGCCGAAGCAACCAGGTCATCCTGGTGACCGGCCCCACCGGCTCGGGCAAGACAACCACGCTGTACGCCTCGCTCAACCATGTCAAATCCCCGGAGCTTAAGCTGATTTCCATCGAGGATCCGGTGGAGTACGAGTTGGAAGGCATCGATCAGATTCAGGTGAACGCCAAAGTGAACATGACCTTTGCCGCGGCTTTGCGCTCTATTCTGCGGCAAGATCCCGATGTCATCATGGTGGGGGAAATCCGGGACGGCGAGACCGCGGAGATA
The DNA here is from genome assembly GCA_963674665.2 of Desulfovibrionaceae bacterium. Taxonomy (GTDB): domain Bacteria; phylum Desulfobacterota; class Desulfovibrionia; order Desulfovibrionales; family Desulfovibrionaceae. The sequence continues at coordinate 421,964 of CAXXPL010000011.1, forward strand.
GCCGTGCAATCCGCCTTGACCGGCCACCTGGTGCTGTCCACGCTGCATACCAACGACGCGGCCTCGGCCTTTACCAGGCTCATCGAGATGGGCGTGGAGCCCTATCTCATCGCATCCAGCGTGGCCGGGGTGCTGGCGCAACGTCTTGTGCGGAAACTCTGCTCCTGCAAGCGGCAAAATGACGCCGGCGTCTGGGAGCCCGTTGGATGCGAGCGTTGTAAAAACACAGGCTACAAGGGGCGCATCGGGCTTTTTGAACTGCTGCTAGTTACCGACTCCATTCGTGAACTCATTTTGAACAAGGTTGATGCCTCCCGAATCAAGGAGGCAGGGCTGCGGGAAGGCATGGTCACCATTTTGAGTGACGGAAGGAACAAGGTGAAGAGCGGCATGACCACCGACTCTGAAGTCCGTAGAGTCGCGTCGGAGTAATGGCGTGGCAACGTTCAACTATCATGCGCGCCAAGGGGGCAAGGCCGTGTCCGGGAACATCGAAGCGGCGGACAAGAGCATGGCTGCGGTTCTGCTCCGCAAACAGGGAGCTGTTCCCCTGCGCATCGAGCGCGCGGAGATCAGACGGCCGCATCAGATTGCCCAGCCCCGCCGCACGGTTTCCCTGTTGGGCGGAAAAAGCATAAAATCAAAAGAAATCACCAACTTCACCAGACAGTTGGCAACGCTGCTGACATCCGGCCTGCCTTTGGTCAAATCACTGCAGATGCTCGCCTCGCAAACGCCAAACCCGGCCTTGCGAGAGGTCATCGTCTCCATTGGCCAAAGGCTGCACGCCGGGGCCACGTTTTCCGAGACCATTAGCGAACACCCCAGGCATTTCAACGCCCTGTATCTCTCCATGGTGCGCGCCGGCGAGGCAGGAGGCATTCTGGATACCGCCTTCGAGCGTCTGGCCCAGATGCGTGAAGCCAGGGAGGAGCTGACATCCAAGGTGCACGGCGCGATGATTTATCCGGTGTTCATGTTTCTGGCCATGACCGGGTGCGTCGGAGTGTTGGTGGGGTTCGTTGTTCCGAGATTTACCCGGTTGTTTGCGGATATGGGTCAGGCGCTGCCCCTGCCCACGCTGATATTGATGCACTGCGCCGATGTCGTGAAAAATGGATGGTGGATCGCCATCCTCGTTGTCTTTGCGGCGTGGCTCGCGCTTCGCCAGTACACGTCCTCGGAGCAGGGGAGGATGCGGGTCGACATCCTGAAGCTGAAAACCCCGGCTCTGGGAAACTTGCTGCTCACCGTGAGCATGGCCCGGGTGTGCCGCACCGTGGGGACACTGCTCCAGTCCGGGGTACCGCTTCTTGCAGCCTTGCGGGCAGCCTCCGGCGTGACCGGCAACTCCGCCATCGAAGGAGCCATTGACGCTGTACGCCTGGAGGTGCAGGAGGGAAAGACAATGGGCGACGCCATGTCTCGCGTCGGCTATTTCCCTAAATATGTCAGCGAAATGGCGGCCATTGGCGAAGAATCCGGTTCCCTGGGCGAGATGCTGGAAAAGGTTGCCCAGAATTATGAGTACCGGATCGACCAGCTGGTCAAATCCCTTACCGCGCTTGTGGAGCCGGTGATGATTCTCGTTATGGGGGGGCTGGTCGCATTTATTGTCATGGCCATGTTGTTTCCGATTTTTCAGATGAACCTGATGGCGGGGTAGCTAACCATGGGTACTTTGTTGAGGGGCTGTGTGCTGGCGCTGTGTTTTTGCATGGTGCCCCCTTTGAGTGTCGGCAGGGCGGAAGAATCGGGCAAGAACGCCATCATCCAGGAGATGCTCAGGACCAACAAGGCCCTGAAAGAGCGGCTCGACCGGATGGAAAAGGACCTGCACCGGCTGGCGCATCCCGTATGGGAATACAAGCTGGTGTTCCCCAACATGCTGCACAGCGAAAGCAGGGACGACGGCATTTACGACGGCGTGGATTTCACCAAGCTGGGCAAGGCGGGCTGGGAGCTGATCAATTATAGTGACGATTACGGTTTCATTTTCAAGCGCAGAAGAGCGGTCGATTGACCGGAGCACGTGACGGCTTCACACTGCTGGAGCTGATCGTGGTCATTGTCATCATGACAGTGTTCGCGAGCCTGATCATGCCGCGGTTCACGGCACAGCTTCACAGCGCAAGGCGGCGGGCCTGTTTCGAGGATTTGACCACGGTGGTCCGTATGGCACGGTTTCAGGCAGTTGAGACGGGCCGCAGGCAGGAAGTCCGGTTCGATCTGGAGCACGAAACCGTGGCTTTGGTCGGAAACGGGGCGCCAAGCATCACAAAGATTCTGCCACGCGGCATGGATATACTTTCTGTGAGTCAGGGGGCGAAGCAAAAGACGACTTACGGAGTAGTGAAAGTGCCCTTTCTGGTGGACGGAACCACCATGCGGATTCAGGTCCGCATCAGGGATGGGAATGAACGGGGCGTTGTATATGAAATTGATGGCGCAACAGGCGCGATTGCAGCAAAGTGATCCGCAGCGGCGCGGTATCGCGTCCGGGTTCACCTTTATCGAGGTTCTCGTGGCCTGCTCCATACTCGCTGTGGGGCTCTCGGCCATTTTGACATTGTACGCCTCGTCTCTCAAAGGCGTGGCCCTGGCAAAAAGTTATGAAGAGGCGGGCATTGCGGCACAGAACATCATGACGGAGACGCTTTACGCCTCCTACAACGCCCCCTTCAGGCACTCCGGTAAGTGTGACACTCCTCAAGGGGCAACGTGGAGAGCCGTTGGTGAGGCCGATGTCATGGAGAAGGTCGACAAAATAACAGTGACGGTGACCTTTCAACACGGTGGGAAAACCATGATGGTGGAGCTCACCACATCTCAAATAAGCATGAACATGCGATGAAAAGCGTGATGACAATGAAACACATCGACAACACACTGCGGTTATTTCTCCTCGTCCTGCTGCTTTTTTTTCTTGCCGGGTGCGGGGCCAAGGACGACCGAAGTTATCTTCCCACGGCAAAGACAGAACCTCGGCTCGAGTTGGGAGTCAAGGTGAAGTCAATAGAAACCGGGTCACTGCTCCTTGCTGTTCCTGGAAACTATAAAGGACGCGCCTTGCTCGTTACCAAGGTAAAATACGGAATGTTGGCCGAAAAAATGGGAATCCTCCGGAATGATTTGATTTTTAAGATCAATGACCATCGGGTGACGGGCATGGCCGATTCCTACGAAGTCATGCGCAACCTGATCGATGCATCCGTGCTCAGTGTGGAACTGCTTCGTGGAAAGGAAATAATGAAACTGACCGTTGAACTGAACAGGAGCAAATATTGATGTGCGCGTTGAACAGACGCCTTGCACAAGCGGGATTCACTCTCATCGAGCTTCTCGTGGTTGTCGTTATCATTGGAATTCTTGCCGCTGTTGTTGGCCCGCGCTTCTTCGGAAAAACTGAGCAGGCCAAGGTGGCGGCCGCCAAGGCGCAGATAGAGAATTTCAGCATAGCGCTAGACAGCTACGAGCTTGACACCGGCGGCTACCCCACCAGCCAGCAGGGCTTGGAGGCCCTGATAACGAAGCCGTCCACGCCACCTATTCCCAGAAACTGGCGCGGCCCATACTTGCGTAAGAAGGATATCCCCTTGGATCCGTGGGGAAATCCCTACGTCTATGAATATCCGCCCAAAAACAGCCCGGACTTTGATTTGTTGAGCTACGGGAAGGACGGAAGGCCCGGCGGCGAAGGTGACAACGCTGAAATCACCAACTGGTAGGGGCGGGTTCACGCTGCTGGAGCTGCTGATTGCGCTGAGCATTGGCTCCATTGTCGTGGCGGCGGTGTATGGCGCATTCCATACGGCGATAAAGGCGAAAGAGCGCACAGACGCTGCGCTGAGCCCCTTGCGGAACGCGCGATACGTCTTTGCCGCGCTGACAGCGGACGCGCGCTCCCTGTATGGCGGCTCGCAGGCCGGAGACATTGTTTGCGCCGAGGAGGATTGCCGGTTCCCGTTGCGCCGGAAGGGAGCAAAGTTGTTCCACGCTCACTATTTCGTGAACAGGAAGAGGCAATTCATCAGGGAAACGTTTTGGAAGGAAATGGCAGGGAACGCAGCACCCGAGCACCTTGAGCAGCGAGTCTTGTGCGATGACGTGTACAAGGTGTTTTTCGTCCTGGAGCAGAAAAGCAGTCCGCCGGGCGCGATGATAAAGCTGTCACTGGAGTTGGAGAACAAGCCGGAGCCTGTGCGGTATGAAAATGGAGTGTTGCTTGAAACGCCCCCGCGTGAGTGAGAAAAACAGGGGGTTCGCGCTCATAGCCACCCTCGGGGTCATGAGCGTGCTTGCCGTGCTAGCCTGGTCGTTTGTTTATGAAACAAGAATGGAAATAAAGATCGCGAGCTGGCGGCGGGCCGCGCAAACTAACTATTATGCGGCGCGTGCAGGAGTGCACCGCGTCTGTGGCGTTATTTTGGAGCATTGGAACGAATCCGCGAACGGGTCCGGATCTGCCTGGATGCATGATCAGGCCCTGTATAAAAATGTGCGATTTGCGGTCAGCACGTATGACATCACACCATTTTGCCCTGAAGCCAAAGACCGGGACGAAGGCTATGGCATGATCGACGAGGAATCCCTGCTCAACATCAATGTCGCCACACCTGAGATGCTGATGCAATTCGCCGGGATCACTTCGGTGCTTGCCGAGGATATTCTTATTTACAGGGCTCGGGCAACCATCGAAAGGCGCGATGATCAGGTTAAAGGAAAAAGCGTGACCGGCCCCATACAAGATATTTCAGAATTGCTGGAAATTCGAGGAATAACCAGGGAGCTTCTATTCGGTGAAGGCGGCAGTGACTCACTGGGGCGCAACATCACATGCCATTCATCGGGAAAGGTCAATGTGAACACCGCGACGCCCATGACACTCACCAGCCTGGGTTTTGACCCGGGAGAGGTGGAATCAGTGCTGGAGTACAGGAGAGCTGGAAACGACAACTTCGAATCCGTGGACGCATTTTTCAACGATCTGGGGATCGGTAAGGAGCGGTTTGGCAAAGTGATCTCCTTGTTGACCGTGAAGTCGAGTCATTATCGCATGTGCAGCCGCGCTGCTTCGGATGACGGGAGAGCCGGCGTCACCATCGAGGCCAGATTTGACATGGATGACGATGCGTCGCGTTTTTCCTTGTGGCGGGTTGTTCGCGAGGGGATTGACGGGTGAAGCCGATGATATCCGGATTCTTCTCTCGCTCATCCCTCAAGACCGTGGTCACGGTCACTGAACAAGGCGAAGTGGGGGCGGTCTATCGCCTGGATGGCGACGCAAAGTGGTGCCGGGCGCAGGAACGGGAAATGGACGGAAAGGTTGGAAGCTGCTGGCTGGCATTGCCCCCGGGGCATTGTTCCATGCGGAGCATGCACCTTCCCGGAGCGGACAGGAAAGAGACCGCAGGAGCGTTGCAATGCTATGCGGAGAGCAGCCTGCTGCATAATATGGAAGATGGGTGTGTCGAGCTTGTGGTGGCTTCTCCAAAACAACAGGACGCCCCCTCCGTGTTGTTCTGGTGCGAGCTGACGTTTTTGGAGCGCGCCACCTTCGCTGTGGAGGCAATGGGAGGGACCATTGCTGGGTTCCTCGTTCCGGAGCATCGCCTAGGAAGCGGCGGACCCGGGTTGCTGGTACACGAAGATGTTGTGGGGAGCGCTCCCACCCTTTTTGCCTGCTACTCGGCCCCTGATGTGCCCCCCATTGTGCAGACAGCGGTGTCATCTTCGATCGGCGCCCGTACCTTGATGGCGGGAGTGCTGGCCGCTGTTCGGCGTACTGGCGCACCCTTGCCCGAGCGCGTCTTCGTATGGCGCAATGAGGGGACGGACAGCCTCCTGGACGAGGACGCCTTGCGGGTTGACGGACTGGAATGTGTGCAACATATCGAAATACACGGCTGGACGGAGTTGCTGCCTTTTCTGACATCCGGCGGGCAGTCATGGCCTGGACGGAAAAGGTCACAATCGCCTTTCCAGGAACTGCTGACATCGCAGAACCGTCTGCCACTGGAGCGTTCGGCCTTTGTCCGGCTTCTAGTAACGGTTTTCCTTGCCGTGACCATGGTGGCCGCCTTTGTTCTGGTCCTGTTCGTCCAGCTCGAAGACGATGTCGCGCGTTTGAAAAAGGAGGCGTCCCGTATCACGCGCGCCTCGAGAAACGCGGCCCAGGCAACGCAACGCATCCGCGCCCTGCAACAGCAGAACCAGACCATCCGGCGGTTTGCCGAGCAAAAGCCCTACAGCCTGGCTTTACTGAAAGCTATCACCGAGGCGACCTCCCGAGGATCACGGCTGGAGACGGTATCCATTTCCCGCGATGGGCAAATCATGTTGACCGGCTTCAGCAAAGACGCCTCCCACGTGGCCGCGATCATGAAAAAACTCGAAGAGGCCCCGGACATCAGCCAGTGCGTGCTGGTCTCGTTGGAGCACAATGTGGAAAACGACCTGCATCGCTTCAGCATCCAGGGCGTAAGCGAGGAGTGGGCTGCGTTCTTTAAAGAGGACGGCACGCCATGAACTCGATACGCGCCTTTTGGGAGTCCCTGGGAGACCGGGACAGACGTTCGCTGATCATTTTTGCGGTGTTCATTGTTGTGGTGTGCGCCTATCTGGTGGTTATCGAGCCGATCTATTTGTCCTTCGAGGATTTGAACGTGCAGAAAAAGGAGCTGACGCAGGAGATCGAGAAAAACAGCCAGGGGGCGCTTTCGCTGTACAGGCGTAAGTCGCGGCTCAGTGAGGTCCGCGAGGAGAACGAGTATCTTTTTGAGAAACTCGATATCGAAGAGCGCGGCGCGCAGACCTTTTCGGACATTCTTCAAAAGATCAAGCTGTACGGCAGGGAGGCCGGTGTCTCCATTGACCAGATAACTCCTCTGGAACACGTGACATCCGAGGAACGTGTGGAGTTGCCCTTTATCATCAATGTGAGCGGTGACTTCATGTCCACTTCCAAGTTTCTGTATTATCTGGAAACATCCCCGCAAGTGTTTGTTATTTCGGATCTTCACATGCAGAGCCGGGAGGAGGGTGTGTCCACACAGTTGCAGGTGGACAAGATTTCCATGCAGTCCCTCGAAGGCTCGGTGACGGACGAAACCCTGGTTACGCTACGTATCGGGCTTGATCATTGGATGGGCTATGCCCCGTTTTATATAGCCGATAAACTCGGATGGCTTAAGGGGCCGGAGGTTCAGGTGCGGCTCGTATGGGGTGCTGACACCGATCAGCTGGAGCAACTGGTAAAAGTCGGGGACCTTGACGGGGTATGTCTGCCTCTGAGCGACCACATCGCCTTGTTGGAGGCGGGGCACGACATCAAGGCCATCGCCCCGCTGGCCTGGAGCGCGGGTAACCGTGCCATTGTCGTGACAAACGCGTCAGGAATCAAGGACTCCGCAGACTTGGCAGGGACAAAAATCCATGGCCAGGGCAGGGTGGCGCTCTACCTGCTCTATCAGGCGCTGCTCTCGGCCGGGCTGGATCTCTCATCCGTGGAGCTTCGCCCCATTGACGACGAGACTGTCCTGCAAAGCCTGTCCACGGGGCTGATCAAGGCCGGCGTATTGGAGGATCCCCATCTTTCCATATTTTTCGAAGAAGATAGAGGGCGAAAGGTGTTCTCTTCAAAGGATGCGCCCCACCTGTTGTTGGATCTGCTTGTTGTCAACGAAGCGGTCCTTGAAAATAAGCACGATGCCATTGTGTATTTACTGACGGTGTTGCAGCAGGCCCAGGAGTGGATTGCGGCAAATCCGGAGGAGGCGGCCGGAATTTTGGCGGACCTGTTCCATATGCGGGAAAAGGACGCCCGCAAAGGGCTTGAAAACGTCCTTTTCCTTTCGATCTCGGACAAGCGGTCGCTGGTTGGGTGCACGGATGAGGAGCAGGGCTTGGACGGGCTCATAGCGAGCCACGAGCGGTTCCTTGAGGCTTTGTATGGAAAGAAGATCTCATTGCCTCAGGAAAAACTCTTTGACTGGTCCGCGTTGAGAACGTTGCTTCATTGCTCTGACAAGGCAATGGAAGTGAGGCCATGATCATGCGGTTGACTCTCGGGCATGCGAAAGTTGTCAGCCGTTTGTGCAGGATAACCGGCGTTGCGTGCGCCATAGGCGTTATCCTGTTGCTGTTGGGAAAGCATGACGGCTCCGCGCCTCCTCAGGTTGTTGGGTTTTCACAGCAAGGGGCCAGGGTGGAACCACTATCCTACAAGCTCTTTGTGCAATTGTATTCAAGCATGGAGGCCCCCTTTTCCTTTCAGGACATGTCGCTGGAGCCGCGTTCGTTTGTTGTGGAGGAACCGGAACCCATTGAACAGGAAGTTTCGGAGGTCAATATCGAGGGCCTGAGCCTCCTGGCCATAGTAAGGGGGCGCGGTGCATTGTACGCCGTGTTGTATGATGGCGATGCGAATGAATTATTGAAGGTTTATATTGGCGACATGGTGCGCGATTGCAAAGTTATTGAAATTACCAGGGATACGGTTGTATTGCTGAAGGACGATGAAACGCGGAAAATAACATGGGACAGACCATGGCGGAGAATAACCGGCGATGACAGCTGACAACAAAAAAACGAATTGTAACGGAATCCATGGAAAGAGGACGGTGTGGCTCATGGGCTTCTGCCTTGCCCTTTGCTGCACCGGTCTGTTTTCCGCGACGCTGCACGGCGCGCAGTCTGGCGATCTGGTGACGATCAATTTCCGCAATACCGATATTCTGGCCGTGCTCGAGTTCTATTCCGACCTGCTCCAAAAGGGGTTCGTCCCCGGAGAGGAAATCGCAGGCGAGGTGACGATCATTTCTCCACATCCGGTGAGCAAAAACGAAGCGAAAAAGCTTCTTTATTCTGTCCTCGATATGCGTCAACTCGCGGTGGTGGATTACGGTACCTACTACAAGATCGTCAGTAAACAGAATGCCGCAAAAGGGGCGCTTCAGGTCGTGGGACGAGGCGTGAACAACGACCAGATGGTTACCGGGATCATTCATCTCAAATACGCCAACGCCGAAGACATTGTCGAGGATCTGGCCCGCTTGGTGTCTGAAGATGGAACAGTGTTTGCCGCAAAAGAGTTGAACTACCTGGTGGTAACATCCACTTCCGGCACTTTTGAAAAGATCGAAAAGATCATCACCCAGATCGACCGACCCGATTCCATTCCCATTTCACGCGCCTACAAGATTCAGTACATGAAGGCTGAAGAGCTGGCAGTTGCCCTGACGACCATCTCCGAGTCCAGCCCCACGAAATACGGAGCCTGGGGAAGTGTTGTACCCATCAAGGAGACGAACTCCGTCGTGATCACGGCCTCGGCCGCACAGCATTCGCAAATAGCGGCGCTCATCTCGCAGCTCGACACCAAGAAAAGACAGATCTCCATATCCACCATGTTCGTGGAAGTGGTGCTGGAAGACGATAAGACACTGGGCATGCAGTGGCTGCTACAGGGAAGCAACGGCGACAAGTCGCATGCGATCGCCTCGGATACCGGCACCATTTTGACGAGTGCCGCCTCGGGAGCGCTTCCGGTGAGTCGTATCGCGGGTACGGGGTTGAAATTTTCCATACTCCAGCAGGATGAGTTCGAAGTCTTGGCGAGCGCTCTCTCCTCCAGCGCTGACACCAGGATCATCTCCACGCCGCATATTCTTACCACGGAGAATCAGGAGGCCAAGCTGCGGGTGGGCAACGAGATCCCCGTGAAAAAAGGCACCCGCTACGACAGCAGCAACAACGAGATAACCACCTATGAACAGTTGGATTTCGGACTCGAATTGACCGTGACGCCCATTGTTTCGGAGGACAGGACCGTCACAATGAACATTGTCCAGAAGCTGTCGAACCTGGTTTCCTACAACGACACCAACGGGACCTACCAATCCTCCGAGCGGGAGGCGAGCACGTCCGTATCTGTAAAGGACCAGCAGACCCTGGTGATTGGCGGGCTGATCTCCAACGACGACAAGCTGAGCAAGAAAGGTATTCCCTGGCTCAAAGATATTCCTCTGCTTGGATATTTTGCGGGCAGCTCTGAAGACGACATCACCAGGCGTGAGCTGCTCATCTTTATCACGCCCACCGTTATCACCAACGAGATGGATGCCGAAGCGCTGAACGAGCGGGAAAAAGGAAGGCATCCCATGGTTATAGACCGTACAAGCATGGAGTTTGATTTATAGTCAAGGCGGCTCGGGATTTTTTGGGTTGCTTGCTGGATGCTGTAGTCACGAGATTGTCTATAGTTTGAGTTTCTGGCATTCCTGTGGGCGTAGCCCAAGCGTTTTCACACGCTGGAGCCAGTTTGTCTGTCTTGCCTTTATCCATCTCGCCGCGCGGCCATCCATGCGCGACTGCATCCGCAACCTCGACGCAACCACGCGCAGACTTTATCACCTCGGCGTGAAACCCGTGGCGCGATCCACCTTTTCAGATGCCAACAACAAACGTCCCGCCGAATCTTACAAGAGGCTCTTCGGCGCAGTCAACAAAAGCTGCGAAAAGGCCTCACCTGGTCACAGGTTTCGCTTCAAGAACAAGCTCTTCAGTCTCGACGCCAGCACCATCAAGCTCAACCTCGCCAGCTTTCCCTGGGCTGAATTTCGAACTAATCGCGGTGGAATTAAGCTCCATACCTTGCTGGATCATGACGGTTACATCCCCGCTTTTGTGCATGTGACCAACGTTCGCCGACACGAGGCAAAATGGCCAAGACGCTCCAACTGCCAAAGGGCTCCATTGTTGCCTTTGATCGAGGGTACGTGAGCTACCCATGGTTTGCGACGCTCACCGACGCAGGCGTGCACTTCGTCACCCGACTCAAGAAAAATGCTTCATACAAGGTGCTCAAACGCCGCCACGTAAACAAAAAACAGGGTGTGACCTCGGATCAAGAGATTGAAGTCCAAACGCGTGGCAAGGCGCCGCGGCTACGTCGCGTGGGCTACAATGACCGCGAAACCGGCAAGCACTACGTGTTTTTGACCAGCCATTTCACGTTGTCAGCAAAGACAATTGCGGACATTTACAAGGAACGCTGACAGATAGGGAACTTCTTTCGCCTGATCAAGCATACGCTACGACTCAAGACGTTCGTTGGGAACTCTGAAAACGCGGTGCTGAGCCGGGTCTTCGTAGCGATGATCGTCCATCTGCTTCTGGCATGTCTGGAGTTTCGATCAATAATCGGGTGGAGCCTGCAGGAAATGCTGCAACTACTCCAGCTCAACGTGCTCAAGCGAACTGACCTGGAAGCTTTCTTCAAACCACCTGACAAAAAAACAAAGATTGAAGAATATTGTCCATTATTGGCTTTGGCCTGTTAACCGGGCAGGAATGGTTTTGTAGCTCAAAGGCAAAGGACGGACCCGCTGGAAGCGAAGCCGCCGGAGCACGGTGAAAATTCTTCGCGCTCCAAGTAATAGCGGGATCCTCACAGACGGTTTCACCCTGCGAATGGAAATTTCCATCGTTGTATCTTTCACGGAATATATGCAGCTAACAAGTGATGTATAACAATTATAAACGGTTATAGCGGCGAATGCCTGGCTCGATGGTAATGGCTTTTCCATAGATCGCAAGTACCGCGTCGAAGTCTCCTTGCTGCGCCTCTTGACGCCCACGCTGATCAATTCACGGACGAAATCTGGAGAGAGTCGAAAAGATCAGATGATCTACTTGATAATTGTGGATATTTCTTGGTGACAGAAACAGTATGAAATATAAGTTCATGCTTATATTTGTGGAATATAAAGAAGCGTAGAACATTTGCCGATAAGATGTGCAATGATTAATGATTCATTCAATAGCTTCGGGACTAGGGAAAATACATGAAAATCGATATAGGAAAGGGATACGGTGACTTGTTTTCTCCCTTGCTGCCCACCGTCGATACCACGTCTGTCCTGAATGCGGAGGTGGGGGGCGCCAATTTGCAAACCATGGATTCTCTGAACAAGCAGCTGGCGAGTTCAACGAGCTCGTCTGGGGGTAACATGCTTGCGGGGAATTTTGTCCAACAAAATTACGAACGGTCACGATACATTGACGCCGCAATGATCAGCCATCAGGTTGAGAATGAATTCGCCACCAAACTCATGGGCATAGTGAGTAAGGGGCAGGCGCAAAGCGATGCCACGGATAACTATGCCGAAAAAGTTCTTTCCGGTAAACGTGCGGCACGGGCCGCGGAGCAGGCTGTTGAAGCGTATTACTCCGAAAAAATGAATGAAAAGCTTGAAAAGCAGCGTGAGGAGACCGAGGAGGAACGGCAAGAGGAACTGGAAAATCCCGAAAGCACGGAACCGGCAGAGGGCGCAGGTTCCGCCGAAACAACTGCGGCTGCCGATTCCACTGAGAATGTTGACACAGGAGAGGGAACCGATATCCCGGCTGGTGAGGCATCAGGGATGAATGGCGTTGCCGAAGAAAGCGGGAGCATCGCGTCGACTGCCGAAAATGCCGCACCCGATCAGGCCATCCGGGTGGGCATCACGGAGGCCGTGCCCGGGACATATATCGACACTATTGTATAGATTGTTATGTTGAAATGGCGCAATACAATTGTCCGCCAGCCTTTTCGCTGCGGAAAATGATACGTATCGTGTATGACCAATTACACCTAATCATAGATATTTATCGAGCATTGCCAAGCAATTCCATAGTACTCCAAAAAACCGTTGGTGCGCTGAACGCTGCTCATAATAAATGAGCTTTGAAATCTAAGATTTGATGAAATGTAATACGTTATTGTATCCTTTAAAAAGTTCTGAAAGCCCTGTCATTGCATTTGAAACGAGTTCTTGCCGCTAATCATCAACAAAACACCCAAACTCATGCCTGTATACTCAAAAATGCATCATCATAATTTCCACTCAAAGAAAGTCATGCAGTCATTTTTGGTGACTGCCTCGGAATCAGTCCGGTAGAAAGGGGGTCAGGATGAAATAGAAACCGAGGCCGCCGACCAGGATGCCCGAAACACGGCGAAAGATCGCGGATCCGCGTTGCCAGGAGGTGTTCTGCAGCAGCCGCTTCACAAGGGCGGTGGAACTGCCCGCCGCTGCGATGGGGAGACAGTGCCCCAGGCCGAAAAGCAGGATGAACACCACGCCGGTGAGCATCTTCTCCTGGATGGTGATGATTGCCAGGATCGGGGCGATGAACCCGAAGGTGCAGGAGCCGGACAGGATTCCATACCCCAGCCCGAGGATGAACGCGCCGGATTTTCCCCGGGGCGCGAACCGACCCCGGAGCCCGCCGATGACCGGAAAGCCCGCGATACCGAGCATGCTCAGGGATACCCAAAGAAGCAGCACCCCCGCCAGGATGCCCCAATAGGGGCCCACATCCCCGAGCATCCGCCCCAAAAGGGCGCAGAGCACCCCGATTGCCGCAATGGAGATGAACAGCCCAAAGGTGAAAAGAACGGCATACAGGGCTCCGGCCCTGCTGTTCATTGAGAGCTCCTGTCCCCCGACATATCCGATGATCAAGGGGATTGATGCCAGGTGGCAGGGGCTGAAGAGCACGCTGACCATGCCCCAGAGAAAGCAGCCCAAAGCAGCGAGCAGGAGACCGGCGGACATCCACTGGTTGATGGTCAGGAACACTTGGTCCACGTCTATTTCACTCCCATTTTGTCGAGAATGGCCACGATGGAGTCCTTGTCCATGAAGCCTACATGGCGGAACTGCTCGTTTCCTTCCTTGTCATAGAATATCTGGGTTGGAATGGCCTTCAGCCCGAATGTCTGTATCGCTTCCGCGTTTTTTTTCACATCGATGAACACGATGGCGGCCCGCTCCGCGTAGTCAATCTGAAGCTGGGCGATGATGGGGGCCATCATCTTGCAAGGAATGCAGGTTTCGGCTCCAAGGTCGACCATGGTCACCATCCCGGGCACCGGAACGACCCGGGCCGCTTCCGCTCCGAAATCGGCGGCCATACATGGGGGAGCCGCGCTCCCGATCAGCAGGATGATCAGAAGCGCGACCACGAAGGATAGATTTTTCAAGCTGCCTCCTTATCCCAGAAAGGCCATGGCCTTTTCAGCCACCAGCGAGATGTTGGCGTCGTTGATCTCTGTCTTTCCCTTTTCCAGGCCGAGATCGGTCAGGCGGAGATGATGGAGATCCTTGAAACCGGCTTCCTCGAGGCATTTTCGGGCACAGTCAAGCGGGCATCCGTCTATGGCCAGGATGCTCGAGGCCGCCTCCGTGGTCTTGAGGATGCCGGAAACCCTGCCGCCGATTCCCGCCAGGCAGAACATTTTCCCGCAGCCGTCACTGCTGAGCTTGCGGCCTGTCTGATCGGCCAGGGCGCCGACATCCGCCCCGCCGGAGCAGGAGAAAATGAGTTTGGGAGCCGCACAACAAGCGCATTCGTTGCTCATGGCAAATTTCTCCTTGATAAGGGGTTATGCCAGCAGTTTTTTCAGTTCCGCGGGGGAGGGCGCACGGCCCGCGGCCTTGACTTCGCCGTCCACCACCAGGGCGGGCGTTGCCATGACGCCGTACTGCATCATTTCGGAGATGTCCGTGACCTTGCCCACTTCGCACTCCAGGCCCATCTCCCGCGCTGTGGACTCCACGTCCTTTTTTAGCTTTTCACACTTGGGGCAGCCGGTGCCCAGTACCAGAATCTTCTTCATCTCACTTCTCCTTAGTTGTTGAATATGTTGCCATAGATCATGCCGCTTACCGTGGCCATGACAATGACCAGGGTCACGAACACCACGGTCTTCTTGGTTCCCATGATGCCCCGGATGACCAGCATGTTGGGCAGGCTCAAGGCCGGGCCCGCCAGCAGTAATGCCAGGGCCGGTCCCTGCCCCATGCCGCTACCGATGAGCCCCTGCAGGATGGGCACCTCGGTGAGAGTTGCGAAATACATGAATGCGCCAGCGAACGAGGCCACGAAGTTGGACAGCAGAGACTCGCCCCCCACGGCCGCGCTCACCCACTGCGACGGGATCAGGCCCTCGTGGCCGGGGCGGCCGAGCAGCGCTCCCGCGATGAGCACCCCGTACAGCAGCAGGGGCATGATCTGTTTGGCAAACCCCCAGCTCTGGCCGAACCACTCCCCGAGTTCGTCCTCCCGGGTGCTGGTGAGTAGCGACAGCCCCAGGACTCCGGCCACAAAGGCGATCTGCGGAGTGTGGGGAAAAAGGATTCCCAATGCCACGGCGGGAAGGGCGGCCAGGGCCGCGTGCCAGAGCTTCACATTGAACCAGGCCACCAGGGTGGCGGCAAACCCCAGGGCGAACAGGGAGGTGACGATCCACTTGGCAGCGTGGATTGAGGCCCACAGTCCGGTGTTTTCCGCCGGCGCACCCCAGTTGGCGAACACCAGCACGCCAACCATGGCGGCGAAGTAGACAGCGTTCTGCCACAAGGGGCGCGGCGCCTCAGGCTGAGGCACGTTGGCCATCTTGGCCATCTTTTCGCACTCTTCCTTGTGGAAGATCAGGTGCATGAGAAGGCCGATGACCACGCTGAATATCACCGCGCCCACGGCCCGCGCCAAGCCCAGGCTGGGGCCGAGGATCCGTGCCGTGAGGATGATGGCCAGCACGTTGATTGCCGGGCCGGAGTAGAGAAAGGCCGTTGCCGGGCCAAGCCCCGCACCCATGCGGTAGATGCCCGCGAAGAGCGGCAGGATGGTGCAGGAGCATACCGCCAGGATGGAACCGGAGCAGGAGGCCACACCATAGGCACAGACCTTGTTGGCGGTCGGGCCCAGGTACTTCATCACCGAGGCCTGGCTCACGAACACGCCGATGGCGCCCGCTATGAAAAACGCCGGGACCAGACAGAGCAGCACGTGCTCCCGGGCATACCACTTGGCAAGCTGCAGTGCTTCCACAACTGCTGCGTCAAATCGCTCCCACCCCACGGGGAGATAGAAAAAAGTTAAAAATATTGCAATGATCCACATCAATGGTTTCCATTCATTCTTCCAGAACATCTTGTATTCCCCCCTGAAATGGTTCGGGGTGTGTTTCCTGGTTATAGTGGTTTGATCGAGAGGACCTTGTTACGGAGGGACATTCCCTCGAAGGAATCCTCTCCCTACCCTCAGCCGTTGTTTCCAGACTGGAGCACCGACTCGATGCAGTGGAAAAAGTCCAGCACACAGGGCACCTTGAGGCGGTAGAAAACCTGAAGGCCGCGCTTCTCGTCCTCCACTATCCCGGCCCGCTTCAGCACCAGCAAATGCTTGGACACTGTGGACATGTCATTGCCGATCATGTCCGTGAGGTCGCACACGCAACGCTCCCCGCGTGAGAGCTCATCGAGGATCATCAGCCGCGAGGGGTGGGCCATGGCCTTGAGAACCAGGGCGCGGGCCTCGAAATGCTCGACGCGGTTCAGACTCTTCATGCTCATGAGAAAAACTCCTTGGCGAAATCGCCAAATACTTTATTTGGTAATATGGCCAAATAGTCCGGCGCGTCAAGTTGTCTCGGAGAGAAAAAGTCTTATTTTTTTCAAAGCTCCCGGCGCGCGGTCAAATGCGGCTCACAAAGAGAGGCGCTCCGAGCATGATGGACGTCCGGAAGGGGTGTCTTTATCTGTGCGGTACGATGTGCTAGGAACGCGGGACCGTTTTCGAAAACACTTTCAGGAGCGTTTAACAAGATGCACGCCACGACCGGTGACAAGAGTCTCACGGGGTTGGTGAACGATGCTGTCATATTGCGTCGTGCACAATCCTATTCCGAAATATGCGCTGCCGCGGAGGATGTGCTGGAGCACTTTTCCAGTGTCCTGCCCGCGGAGCCAGGCGCAAAAATACTGATCAAGCCGAACCTCAACGCCAACATGATCGCGCTCACGGGCAACACCACGGACCTGCGCTTGCTCTCCGCCGTAATCCTGGCCCTCAAGGCGCGTGGGTACAGTGACATCACCATCGGCGAGGGCACCAACAGCGGCTTCTACCGCAACAAGATCGACATCATCTCGCTGCTGCGGGTGCGGGCTCTGGCCGAGCTGCATCAGGTCAAGCTCAAGGATCTGAACTACGCAGAGCCCCACACCGTGCTCTTCGAGCACGAGTTGGAGGCTCAGGTGGCAAAGGACTGCGTGGAGGCGGACTGCTTCATCAACCTGCCCAAGCTCAAGACCCACTTCGAGACCGGCATGTCAGTGTGCCTCAAGAACCTCATCGGATGCATGGTGGGGCAGCCCAACAAGAAGAAGGTGCATCAGAACCTCCCCCTGAACATTCTCAAGTTGAACCAGCAGCTACGCCCCCATCTGCATATCGTGGACGGGCTCGTGGCCATGGAAGGCCTTGGCCCCACCAGGGGAGTGCCAGTGCCCATGCACCTGATGATCGCCGGTACCGACCCCATGTACATCGACTATCTGTGCTGTAGGCTCACGGGCTTCGATTTCGACCGCATTCGCCCCCTGGCGCTTGCGGAACGTATCGGACTGCTGCCCGCCGCCACAAGGTCGGCTGTCGACGCCCTGGACCTGAGTCCTTGGCAGCGCAGCTTTGCCAAGCCCAAGGCCAACCCCCTGGCCTCGTTCATCCATCACCCAAGGTTCCAGAAGTTTTTCCTGGCCATCCGCAACACCAGGTTATTCACCTATCTGGCCGGTACCGAATGGTTCGGCAGGCTGCTGTTCGTCACACAGCTGCGTCAGGACGTGTTTCTGAGCGAGGAGCCGAGTTGCACGCCTCTGCGCCTGGATGCCTCGCGTTGCGACAACTGCGGCCTGTGCGCGGACTTCTGCCCCCAGGGGCTGGACCCGGCAAAGGAAATGGCAGGTGACAGGTGCCTGGAGTGCCTCTCCTGCCATTACTGCTTCATGGTCTGCCCCCACGAGGCCATCCTGCATGACGGCGAACTGGGGTTCCTGGAAGAGAACGTGAAGCGCTACGCCCCGTTTACCAGAAAATTCATCACTGCCAGGAAATAATGAAAATGTTGTGGAAATAGATTTCCCCCCGAACCCCCTTTCCAAAGATTTTTATTAAGCATTGGTGTCCGGGTATTAGACTGCTCGTGTTGCGGTACATACAGGTTATGAAACAGGAATTGGAATCAAGGTTTATAATAAGTGAGAGTTTAGGAAGGGGGAGCGCGAGGGGATAACCATTTTCAAATGGTTTCCCCCTCGCACTACATACTTTCTACTGTCCCGCTTTGAATAACAAGGTTGCTCTATGCAGATACGTGAAAGTCTGGCGCGGGACGTGGCGCGGTTGATATTTTGGTACCCGGTGCGGTGGCTGCTGGTGGCCCTGCCTCCAAAGGCAGCGCTGAAGGTATTGCGAAGCATGGGCGATCTACACCGTCTGGCGGGCAGGGGCAAGCGCCGTGTCATTCAAGGGGGGCTGGCTATCCTGCGGCAATACTTTGGCGGCGATGGCCGGGTCTGGAAGGAGGCGGAGAGGACCGCTTTCCGTAATCACTATGTGGACCGCTTCATCATGTTTCTGGCAGGCAAAATGGACAGGGAGTTCATCGAGCGGGAGATCGAGTTCCAGGGGCTGGAGCACCTGGATGCGGCCCTTGCCAAGGGCAGGGGCGCGGTGGTTTGCATCGGTCACTTCGGCCCTGTGCATCTGCCTTTGGCGGGGCTGGCGCTGCTGGGGTACCCCATGCTGCAGGTGGGCATGCCTTCGGACAAGGGGCTGAGTTGGATCGGCCGCAACGTGGCCTTTCGGCTGCGCCTGTACTACGAGGGCAAGATGCCGGCAAAGATTATCAACGCGGACAGCTTCATCCGCCCCGTCTTGCGGTGGCTCGGAGAGAACAAGGTGCTGATGGTCACGGGCGACGGCACCGGCACCAGCCAGCATTTCGGCAAACAGTGCACATATGACTTTTGTGGTCTGCGGGTGGACTTCCCCCTGGGGCCGGCGCGCATCTGCAAAAAGACCGGTGCGGACCTCCTGGCCCTGTATATCTTGCCGGGTAAGGACAAGATTTTCCGCATCGTGGTGGAGCCTTCTTTGATCCACGACGAATCCGAGCGGGAGCAGCCCGAAGTCCTCATGGAGCGCTTCGCCAGATACCTGGAACATTATGTGGAGCAATGCCCCGGATATATGCATTTCCTGGACAAACTCGCTCCTGGCCCTGAAAGCATCAGAGCTGGAAGTGCGGAAAAATGATATTTTCCGGGAAAACGACATTCATATTATTACCGAGAGCGCGAAATGTTTAACATTTTGTAGCTCGAAGGCATAAGGACGGGACCGCCGAAGCGCAGTGTTTAATATTTTGCGCTCCGGGTAATATTTCATCTATCCCAGAGGAATTCTAAGTCGTGTCAGATGGTGAAGGGCGTTGCGCTCATTTTCAGTGAAGGGGCGCAGCAGAGCGTGGAACAGCAGAAACAGCAACAGACATCCCGCTCCGGCCAGCAACACGGCGATGACTCCGGGGTCCTCGGGCAGCATGGGCCAGATGATCAGCGCGGCGAGCACGGCGGCTACAAATTGTTTTGTAAGGCTGAGGATACTCAGGGAGGGGTCCACACCGCATCGCGCAAGGATTATGTGCAGATACGTGTCTCTGGCCAGGAAGCCGCACAAGGACGCCAGCACCACGCCCCATTCTCCTATTATTTGGGTCAGAAGAGCCGCCAGAATGACGGACCCCACCACGAACAGGTTGCCTCTGAGCAGTGACTTGGTCCGCTCCAAGGCCTGGAGAGCCAGGTCATAGCGCCTGTTGTGGATCTGAAACAGAAGCAGCGCGCACAGGGCCAGCAACAGGGAGCCGCCCTCGGTATATTTTCCATTGCTGATTATCCTGGCCAATGGCGTACTGCAGAGGGCCAGCCAAGAGAGTATGGGTAGGAGCAACACCAGGTTCAGCTTGAAGAACATGTTGGCGTTGGTCATCAACTCCAGTTTGTCCCTTGTTTCCGACCAGCGAGCAATGACAACGGGTCGCACAGTGTTCAACAGTAGCATGTTGGGCATGTACGAGTGCAGATAATCGGCCATGGTTTGGGCAAAGCCGAATATGGCCAAGGTGGCGACAGGCAGGACAGCGCCTACGATGAGCTTGTTGATGGGGCCGCCTTGCAGGGAATAGGCGAGAAAAACCAAATAACTGTATGCGGCAAAGGGAACAATGCGTGAAAGCAGGTTCTGTGAGTCGGCCATGGAATGGGCAAAGGGGCGTTCCTCACGGTGGGTAAGGGCGTATTTGGCCGCGACGAGCAAGGCCGGGAGTGCGGCCAAACCGTATGACAAGGCGTCTATGTACAGCACTTCGCGCAGAACCAGCCCGCCAAGAAGGTATTGAAAGAGGAAGATCAACAACAGCTTGAGTATGGCCGCTCCCATGAAGACCCATTTGAGCAGCACCTGCAGAAGAAGGGTTTCCAAAAGAAGGCAGGAGAACTGGAACAATGACAAGCTGACAATGACCAGGCAGTTGAGCTTGAAGCTCCAGGCCATTGCCTCCTGATCGAAAAAGACCGACATCCAGGGGGCGAGGAGGTAAAAGCCGGTGACGGCCACAACCATGGCCGCGATACGAACCAGGAGAATCCAGAACAGGACGCGGGTGAAAGATTTGCCTTTCTTGTGGATGATCAGCTCGGGCAGAAACCGTTGCGCCACATCGGGCAGTCCGAAAGATGACAGTGCCACCAGCAGCAACGTGAGGCTGAGCAGCAGAACATAGGCCGCGTATTCAGGAGGTGTGAGCCAGCGTACTATCAGAATGGTGGAGAGCATGCCGCAAAATGCGCCCACGGATTTGCCCAGGAGAAAATGCCAGGCTGCTTTTTTGAGGTTCAGGGCTCCATAGCGTGAAGCCTGCCCGGTAGTCTGTTCGGTAGTCATGAGAGTTCAGCCCGATGCTGGTTGGAACAGGTTAAAAAAAAGTAGTCAGGGCGGACGGTTTGAATAGACAGCTCCAGCCCTGACCGAAGTCTATTATTAAATGCCAATTATATTGCGCCACAGGGTAAAAAACATTCAAGTAAATATCTCTTTGAGTTACTTATGGCAAGGGTGGATGGAACGCCCGGAAGCGCCATATTATACACAATGTGTGGTGTATATCTACCCATGCCGTGATTTTGGCTGTTGCCGGGGCGCATGCGGGACTTATACGAATTGCAGGAAAGAGGCGGCTCCTTGACCTGGGCATGAAACAGGGAGTATTGCCCATACTCCTTTACACAAAATCACGGTGTCCTTGAGGGCATGCTCTTGTCCGTGCATTTCCCGAATTTAGGGCGGTTGAGGGTGCATCACAACAAAGGGGGGCGGAATTCCATGTCCGTAGGGGCGCATGGGGGCCTCCCGGTGGTAAAGGATTCGACAGCAATGCGACACGCCGGGCCCGTCATGAGCATCACTTGCCGGAAAGGCCCGCCCTTGCGCAAACCCCGCTTTCATGCGTTGACACAATGAAAATACTTCTGGTGCAATCCTGGCTGGGGCGAAAAGGCGATCTGGCCATCTACCCCCTCGGCCTGGCTTATCTGGCAACTGTTCTGGAACAGCGTGGACACGAGATTCGGGTTTTCGATCCCAACACCGCGGACGCCCCCCTGGAGGACACGGCACGGGTTGTGAAAGAGTACTCTCCGGAACTGGTTGGACTGTCCTTCCGCAACATAGACAACCAGTTTCGGCTCAAGCCTTTTTACTATTATCACGGGATGAAAAAGACACTGGCGGTCATCCGCCAGGCATGCGGCACCACGCCCATTGTCATTGGCGGCGCCGCTTTCTCCATATTACCCGATGTGTTCATGGAGCGGAACCCGGAGATCGATCTGGGGTTGTTTCTCGAGGGCGAGGAGTCCTTTCCCGAGTTGGTGGACAACATGGGCGATCCCTCGCGGGTCAAGGGCATTTACTACAGGAACGCCAATGGCGAAGTCCTGTTCTCGGGAACTCGCCCGTTGCCTGACTTCAAAACCGTGCCCTACCCCAGAAGACATTTCCTGGACCTGGAGAAATACAAGTGGGGATCCATAGAGCTGGTTGGCGTGCAGACCAAGCGCGGCTGCCCCCTTACTTGCGCATACTGCGTGTATCCCCATCTCAATGGAAAAATCTGGCGCATGCGCACCCCGGAAAGCGTATTCGAGGAGATCGAGTATCTGCACCGGGACTTCGGAGTCAAAGGCATTACTTTCGCGGACTCGGTGGTCAACCTGCCCTACGACTACTCCACCAGGATTTTCACTCTGCTCAAGGAGAGCAAGTTGGATGTGAACTGGCTGGGGTACATGCACGTGCGGGGGGTCACAAAGGAGTATTTGCAGCTTTGCAAGGATTCAGGGTGCACCTCGGTGATCTTTTCACCGGACGGCCTGTCCGAGGGCGCGTTGAATGGTCTACGCAAAAACATCAAGCCACAGGAGATTCGCGAACTCAAGCGGCTGGTGGATACGGACCCGGCATTCCGAGATCTGTTCGTGCAGTGGTGTTTTTTCGTTAATCCGCCAGGGGAAACCCTTGCCGGGCTGCTGCAGACATTGTGGTTTTTCGGGAGTTCCAAGCGCTTTTTCCGCAAGCGAACCCGCGACACCTTCATCAACTGGATCCGCATGGAACCTTCCTCGGCTGTCTACCAGACCGCTCTGGAGGAAGGTGTTATCTCGCCGGATACCGATTTACTGCCTGAAAACGTGGAACAGCTGGCCGCGACCTTTTACAGCAATCCTGGCACGGCCTGGATGGACCCCATGATCATGACTCTGATGCGTATCCCCAAGATTATACGAAAGTATCTGGGAAAACTGAAAAGGTAGAAGCGGAAAGAGCGGTTTGCTAGGGGGAAAACATGCGCAAAAAGGATTCCCCGGGAAAGCTACTGCAGACATCCCAACAACTCTTTCGCTATTTTTGCCGGGGCGTTGGTGTCGATGTCCTCCAGCAACCGCCGCGCTCCCTGGAACAGGTCCTCTGGTGTCACCGCGTTGAGGCAGGCCTTGTACTCCGCGTTGGTGCAGGTGTTCTCGTCGCATGTCTTCAGGCAGGAAAAATGCTTGGACACGATGATCGAGCGCGGGCTCCAGGGGTAGGTGTCGGGCTTTGACGAGCCGCTGAGCACCACCAGGGGCACACCCAGGCAGGCGCCCAGATGCATCGGCGCGGAGTTGTTGCACAGCAGCAGCTTGGCCCGTTCGAGCACCGCGGCGGTCTGGCGCAGGCGCAGCTGCCCGGACAGGTCCACGGCCTCTGTGCTCATCTTGCCCATTATTCCCTGGATCTGTTGTTTTTCCGCCTGCGCCCCGAGAAGGACGAGCGGCAGGCCGGTGTGCTCCCGCAACATGTCGTAGGTTCTGGCGTACCGCTCCTCGGGCCAGACACGCAGGGGACCGCGCGCCCCGGGGTGCGCGGCCAGGAAAGGCCCCTCCACGCCGTGTCCTTGCAGGGTGGCGATGGCTTCGGCCTGTTCCTGGGGCGTGAAATAGAGTCCCCATTCCGGTTGCTCGTCATCCACTTCGGCACCTAGAAATCTTGCGATGTCGTGGTGATAGGGCACCCTGTGCTTCACGCAGGGATGGGGCACCACGTGGGTGAGGGCAAAGCCTCCTCCGGCCACGTCGTAGCTGACCCTGTACTTGGCGGGTGTGGGGCGCGCCAGGAGCAGAATGTCCCGGATGTCGGCCCTGGCCTCGATGATCAGGTCGAAGCGCTCCTGTCGCAGGGAGCGCAGGAACGGCCAGTAATCCTTTTTGGAAGTGGCGTAGAACCAGAACGGGTCATAGGTCAGTACCCGGTCCACAAAGGGATTGGTCTCCAGCAAGGGAGCGGCGCCCCTGGATGTGAGCATGGTCAAGCTGGCCTTGGGGTACAGCTGTTTGAGCGGCGCCAGCAGGGGCAGGGTCATGACCACGTCGCCGATGTAGGCGGTGCGGATGACCAGGATGCTCCGAACTTCTGCCAGGTCAACGGGCTCACTGCGCGCTAGCTTTCGAGGCAACCAAGTCAGGGCGTAACCGAATGCGTCGGCCGCCATGGTCACCAGCATCTTTTTTTTGTTTATGATTCGATACATGAGAGAATCCGTTGGAGGTCAGGCGCTGAGGCTGCCTTTGAAGTCGGCTGTCCGGTTTCCCAGGCCACCGGCCCGGTGATAGGCCATGAGAAACAGTTCGGGGTATTCGGCCACATAGCGCTCGAAAAGCGCGGCAAAGTCCTGCACCGCCTGTTTCATATCCGGCTTCCCGGTGTCGTCGCGCCGCACCTCGAAGGGGGGCTCGATGATGGTGCGGGACACTCCTTTCTCGGGGGTGATGGTGAAGCAGGGCAGGATGGGGACGCCGCATTTCTCGGCCATGCGGAACACGCCCGGAGAGAACCAGCAGGTGCGCCCCAGAAAGGTGACGGGTTCGAAGTCGTGGGCCACCCGGCCGTCAAAGGCGATGAACAGCAGCTCCTTCTGCTTGAGAAGGCGGAAGCAGGCCTTGAGCGTGCCCCTGTTCTGGATGAAGGTGATGGGGATGAGCTTCTCGTCGACTTCGCGAAAATGGTGAATATCCTGGGTGATCTTCCAATCCTCCCTGATATCCGGTGGGCCGGCCAGCTGGTTGACCTTGTAGCCCAGGGAGCCCAGGGCCACCGGACCTCTGAGGAACGCTCCGAAGTGGGCGGTGAGCATGATGACGCCCTTGCCCTTGGCCAGGGCGGCGTCCAGGTGTTCCAGCCCTTGGATCTGGACCATCTTTTCCATGATTTGGGGGGACATCCGGCCGCGCACCACGAACTCGGCCTGCCGCATGACACCTATTTCCAAGGCCCGCCTGGCTATTGCCGTGTATTCGGCGCTGCTCAGGTTTTTCGCCTGTCCTAGGAGCTCCCGGGCGTCCTTTTCCAGCGCCACGCGCCATCCGGGCAGGCAATGGAACATGAGGCGGCCTGTAATATCGCCAAGGGCAAGGGTCCAGCGCACGGGGAACACGCGGGTGGCCAACCACACGCAGCGCCAGCAGGCGCGCAAAAAGAGGTCGAAGAGGATTTCCTTGGGCGGGAGAGGGAATTTCTTGTTCATGGATAAATGAAAGGGGGCGCGCCAACTCAGGGTAGAGGTTGATGATCTGCAAAAAGCGCGGGGAACGCCCCTTTGGTGGGGGGCTCCCCGCGCATCTTCTTGATATCGAATATGGTTGTCACTGGCCGGATTCCAGAAACACTGGCCCCACGCTGAGGTCGAGCTGGAATGCGCCGTCAGAGGCTTCCAGGGTTTTCTGCCTGGGGGTGCCCGATGCATCCGTGACCGCGGCGGTGGCAAGGACTGTCTGCAGTCCGTTCAATTCGTCCACACCAAAGGTCACCGGCTGGCCGGGCTGGGCGTTGTCCTTCCACATGACGTATACGTCGTTTCCAGAGCGCGGCATACGGTAAAGGAACACGCCGTCCTGGTCCTCCCGCAACGGGGTGATCTGGTTCCAGACCACTGTGTCAAGCTTCTCCACCATGAGTTTGCAGGTGTAATAGGCCAGTTTTTTCTCGCCAGTGGGTTTGACCACGCCGGTGGTATCGAACACGCCGCCGGTGTTCTGGAAGCCCTCCACCATTCCCCAGGCCCAGAACATCCTTCTGATGCCGGAGCGCAGGCCCACGACGAAGCGCTTGAGCATGTCCGCGGCCTGGTCCTGCTCGCTCTGTCTGGGGTAGTTATAGGAGCTGCGCAGGCCTTCGCCCCTGGGGCTGCCGGTGTAGGTGCCGGTTTCGGTGCACCATATCTCCATGTCGCTGGGAAAGCCGCTGGCCGTCAGGGTATCACGCATGTGCGCCACAATGCGCTTGTAGTCCTTGTAGTCGCCCTGGGCCGTGCCGAAGTAGTGGAAGTCGAAGATGTCGAATCCCTGGCCGCCGAGCTCCTTGAGGATTGGCGCGTAGTAGGAGTCGAACTCCGAGAGGTATTGGCTCACCGGGTTGAAACCGGGAACGCCACCGATGATCACCTTGGCTTCGGGGTCGGCCTGCTTGATGGCATCGCGGGTGATGCGCACCAGTTCGGGGAAGCCTGTCTCCCCGGTGACCAGAGCGGGCTCGTTGTCCACCTGCCAGTACTTGATGGGGGATTTGAGCCCGGGCATGTCGTTGTCCCCGTCACCGTCATAGCGCTCCACCACGGCGCGCACAAAGGCGGTGTAGGCGTCTTTGTCACTGGGCAGGTGGGAGCCGCGCACGGTGTGCGGGTCGCCGTTCATCCGTACCGGAGGAGGTGCCACGGTGATGTTCCAGACTGTGTGGATATCAGGGGGAATCAGGGACACCAGTTGGTCGAACCGGCCCCAGTTGTATTGCCTGGAATTGATGTCGGGCTGGATCAGGAACCAGAAAAAGTACAGGGGGCAGCGCTCCCAGTGGATATCCAGGTCACGGGCGTAACGGTAGGGGTCCGCGCCCTTGGTGCCCAGGGGGTGGAATCCGAAAGGTGAGTTGGCGTAGGGGCCTGTGACCAAGGGCGCGCTACGGGTAAAGGAAACGGGCCTGCTCCAGTCCGTGGGCTTTTTGTCGTCCACGATGGGCTTGTGCTGTGCGGCCTGGAACGGATTGTTGCCATGCGGCGGGGGTGGTGCCTGGCCGAAATCCTGGGGAGTCTGATCCCAGGGATTGCCCCCAGGTGGGGGTTGCTGCTGGTATGGGTCCTGAGCCCAGGGGTCGTTGGCCGGATGGGCCTGCTCGGCCCAAGCAACTTCTCCATGTCGCGGGGCCTGCTGATAGGGGTCCATGGCATCAGCCGCATGCATGGGGGGCTGTTCGTATCCCCCGCCCATGCCCTGATGGTTGCCCGGGATCTGCCAGTTGGTCTTCTCGTATGGGTTCCCAGCCGAGTCCGGGTTCTCCAGGATGCTGATGGCGATATCCAGGCAGCGGATTCCTTCCTGCTGCTGTCCGGCGCGGATATAGTCCATGGAAAGCAGGTCGTAATGATGCACTTGGTCCCGTTGTGCAGGGGTAAGCTGTCCGTTTCTGGTGCGGACCAGTTCGTGCAGATGCGCCACCTTTTGCTGCACCGAGCCTTGCGAATGCGTCTGCTGTTCCGGAGGGGGGGACAGGGGAGCCGCGGAATGAGTTGCCTGAGGAGTCGACGGGGCAACGGGCCGGGACTCGACCCTGCCCGAGCCGTTGTCCGAGCCTTTGCAGGACTGGATTATGGGTACGGTGAGCAGAATAAGGCTTATCAGGACCAAAGGTATCGTTCTAGACATTACAGCGCCCCCTTTGGGTATGTGTCCACTTGCCGGAGACCGGTTCACGCCTGGGATATGCGGATGGGGGAGAGGAAGGCCGTGCCGCATGTGTTGGCCCGCATCCGTGTTATACCTAGGGCGTGCCTGGTGTCCTCCGGTCTTTCACCTCGTGGGGCGGAGTGATGCACCCGTGCCCCGAATTATTCTACTGGAACCACTTGTTCCGGTAATGGTTGAATACGACGCCCAACACGTTGATGCCCGATTTCTCACAGAGTTCGTACGCCGACAGGGCCTTATCATAGGGGACCCGACTGGCGCGGATTACCAGCGCCAGGCCGTCGATTACCGAACGCAGGGTCAGCGGGTCGTCGTTATCCTCGAGCGCGGGCGCGTCCACGAGCACCAGCTCGTAGTTGTCCGCGAGCTGGGACAGCAGCTGTCCCAGGGCCTTACCTGAAGGAATTTCGTTCGTATGACGATCCTCGCTTTTCAGCGAGAGAACGTCAAGGGAGGGTGTGCCCCCATCCGCGGTCACATGGGCGCTCCAGTCCAGGGTCTCGGCCTGGTTGGGGACGTTCCACGGGAAAGAGTATTTGGCGGGGATCTCCACGAGGATGACACGGCGATTTTCCCCGGCCATGAGTCTGGCCACATTTGCGGCAATCGTGCTTGTGCCTCCTTGGGGGAGCGGAGAGACGAAAAGCAGGGTCTTTACGTCGGTGTCCGACAACGCGAGGGCGACGCGGTTACGGATGGAGCGGAACGGAGGAGCGCCCGGTGTCTTATCCATGGCACGCAGCGGAGGGATGACGCCCAGTACCGGGATGCCGGCCTCACGCAGAACCTCCGGGCTGTGCACCCGGGAGTCCAGGTAGTCGATGACGCAGGCCAGTCCCAGGCTGAAACCCATGGCCAGGATGAAACCCACGAACAGCACCAGCAGCTTCCTGGGGCGGTCGGGGTTGTCCAGTTCCGGCACCATGGCGGCCTGCACGATCTGGATCTCGTTGTCCACGATGTCCTCGGCGGTCATGAGATCTCGATAGGCCTCCACGAGGTCGTCGTAGATGCCTTCCATGGTGTCCACCCGCAGATCCGGCTCCACCAGCTTGATTTGCTTCTTGGGGAAGGTGTAGAGATATTTCGACATGTTCTCGATCATCTCGTCCAGCTCAACCAGGTCCTGCTTGTAGGAGTCGATGTCGCGCTCCAGTTCGGCCATGGTGGGGGAGGTCTTCCGGTACATGGAGACCTCCTTGTCCAGCATCGTCTTCATCTCCTGGATTTGGCGTTTGAACTGCTGAACATCCGGGTGTTTAGCGGTCTTTTCGATGAGGGCCGAGGCCATCTCGGAGTTCAGGTCCGCGATGAGGTTGGAAAGATACTCGATGGAGGAGCGGTCCGAGAACGCCTCGCTAGGAATGGATTCGCTGCCGCTATCCGCCAGCTGCTGGCGCAGCCTGGAGAGGGAGCCTTTGGATTTCGCCAAGCCTTCCATGGCGGAAAACTTCATTTCCATCAAGGTGTAATAGGAGGAGATTGCGGAAGACAGTTCGGTATCCAGGTCCACCAGGCCTTCGGCGATGCGGGTCTCGATGAGCTTTTTGCGAGCCGCGACGTATTCCTCGCGGAACGCGTCAATACGCCCCTGCAGCTTGGCCATGGCGTCCTGGAGCATGCCGAGGCGCATCTTCTTGTTTTCCCGAATGATAATTGAAGCCAAGGTGTTGGCCATGGATGCGGCCTGTTCGTTGTCCGTGGAGCTGGCCTCCACCACGAAGATGAAGGTCTCGTTGGCGTGGGAAATGGAAATATGGGGTCTGGGAAAGAAAAACCCGGTGAAGAGCTGAGACTTGAGCAGTTTCTTCACCTTGATCTTGTTGCCGAAGTAGGTTTTGAGGTCCAGGGTGTCTATGAGCTCGGTCAGGTGCTGGGTGGTCTCCATGAACTCGGTGTAGGTATGGTCGTCGAAATCACCGCCCCGTACAGGTACTGACGTGTTGGTCAGGGTGTTGATGTCCGCCAGAGCCAGAGGCTGGACATAGAGTTTCACAGAGGCCTCGTACACCTTGGGCATGCCCAGCAGGCTGACGGCCACGCCACCGAAGACGAGGAAAAAGGCCACGAGTATGAGTCGTGAGCGGCGTTGTAATATTTGAAGCAGTTCCTTGAGTTCCATATGTCGAAGTCGCTCGTGGCGTTTTTTGTGTGACGTGCTTACAGGGAAAGACCACTGGGGGAAAAACTCGTGACAAGCTTTTCCCCCAGGTGATGTTTCAACTCTGGATGGTACGATCGATTACGTTGTGTTGTCTATCCTGTCATGAAGCCTCTCGTACCCGGTGAACGGAAGTTCATGCGCCGGGCCCCCATTGAATGAGAAGTCCTCGTCAAGGCGTTCGTCCCGCCGTGCGTTCCATGAGCATGTCGCGTCTGGCGAAAAAGTATGTGACGGTGAAAAGACCCAGGTACATGTACAGGACCGAAAGGGCGGGGTGCAAGTCGAAAAGTCCGTGAAAAGCCGTGGCAAGCATACCCCCACTGAGGCACATGAACATGGTTTGCGAAAATGTTTTTTGATGTGGAAGCATGGACATGACGCGTGCTGCAACGATGGTGACGATCAGGATGAATAGTACGCACCCCATGAGCCCATAATCAAAAAGAAAACCAAAGGGAATGCTGTGAGAATAGCAGTTGAAGCAATGGTATTTGAATCCACCGGTACCAAAGCCGTTCCAAAGCTCATCTGAAAAAATCTTGTCGAAGCCGACTTTCCAATAGTTCATGCGCGTAAGAATCGCATGGTTGTAGGTGTCCACATCCTTGGCCAGGAAGCGGGGGGGCTTCTGTGATGCAAGATACAACAGACTGGCAATGTATGTCAAAATGAAAAGACCGCCGGATGCAAGGCCAAGACTGATGAAATACTTGCGCAGCCTCTTGAATACAAAAATGATGAACACCACCATGAGTACATAGGCCAGGCTTCCACCGCGTGACATGGTGAGGAAAAAGCCGAACAGCATGATGCAGAGGCTCGCAATCAGTATGATCCTGCGTAACCTGTCCTTTTCCCATATGAGTAGACCTATGTTTATGCTCATGAACAGATTGGCCACAAAGGCGGAGAGGTTTTCGATGTTGACGGTCCGGGTACGGTCGTTCCAATCCAGGCCCATTATGCGGAACTGCAGGAAGCCGCGTTCCCACAGCTTGTATTCGAACACCTGCGAGTCGTAATAGCGCATCACGATGGAATAGATACCCAGCAGCACGCCGAACACCATCGCCCCCCAAAATGCCTCGCGCAGTATCTTCTCGCTGTCGATGCTTTCGGTGATGAACAGGTACAGCATGATGTTCGAAGCCATAATGCAGAAGTGCAGCATGCCGTACTCGTAGATGGGAGCCCAGAGAACGCCGAGGCCGGACCAGAAGAGCAGCATCGCGAGTACAGGCTTCAGCCCGTCCTGCGTCAGTATTCGCGAGCCCCTGCGCAGTTTGGACAACCCCAGGCCCAGGAGCGCGAAGACCAGCAGCACGGTGAACAGTGGGATGGAGCTCTTGTAGGGAACGCTCCACTCGTAGGTGAACTCGATGCCCAGGAATGAGGGATCAAAGGGGGCGAGGAAGATCAGGAAAATGACCACCTGACGGTGGAAGAAGAGGCAGATAACCAGGACCAGGAGCAAAGCGAATCCCACCAGCGAGTACGTCGGCCACATGGATGCACAAACCCCGGCCAGCAGCAGCACGGGCACTGAAGCGAGCATGATCAGGCGCTGCAGGGGGGTGCATTCCGTGTAGAAGTTCGGTGCAAAGGCCAAGTGACAGGCTCCCGGCGGGTTCTCGTTGTCCAGGTCGTAAAAACAGGAATACACTCCGAACTGTCCGGGAGAAATCCCGAACAGAGGGGTGGCGGTTTTTTGTTGACCGGGGATGCCAGCCCTTGTGACATACCGCGCTTCCGCACGCAAGGGGGAATCCCTTTTCATGGTAATTGCGGGGAGTCTCGGGCGTTCACAGAGCCATGCTCATGACGCCAAAGGTATACATGAATACTGGTGAAGTTCGAATCTGACGGAAGATCTCTTCCGTCGAGCATGTATTTTCGCGGCGGACAATTCAATTCCTAATATAATGGGAATAATGTCTGCGAGTTGTATTGCATTCATTGAGGTCTGGAGTAAGATTAAGGCTAGAAGCGTTGTAAAATATATTCAATCCCTTTCTTGGAAACAAAGGAATATCCGGGTTCGACTGAAACCGGATTGTGTGAAAATACATGAAGATAGTCCTGTTTTCCCCCTATCCGTGTTTGTCGAACATCGGAACGAGGCTGTTGTCCAGCGCTTTGAAGCGCGAGGGACACAGCGTGCGTCTGATCTTCGCGCCCTTTGATTTCGAGCAGCGGACCCGGCCGGACCAACGCCTGTATCCCGAGAGTATGCGGAGGGATTTGACCGCACTTTGTTCCCACGCCAATCTCGTGGGAGTCACCCTGATGACGGATTTCTATCACTGCGCCATTCAGGTGACCTCCTGGATCAAGGACGATCTGCATGTTCCGGTTGTCTGGGGCGGAGTGCACCCCACTCTTGCACCGGAGGAATGCGCCAGGCACGCCGACTTCGTTGTTTTGGGCGAAGGCGAGGAGGTCATTGTGGAGTTGGCCTCCGCGCTGGAGAGCGGAGCCGACCCCTCAGGCATCCAGTCACTGTGCATGATGCGGGGTGAGGAACTGGTCAGCAATTCGGTCCGTGCATTGCAGTCCAATCTAAACGCTCTGCCCATACCCGACTACGCCATGACAGACCATTTCATTCTCCACGAAGGGGCGTTCAAGCCGCTGACGCACGACTTGCTGCGGGAGAATTTTTGGGCCAACCGGGGCACCTTTCACCCCCACCTGCAGGTGGGGTACCAGATACTCACGGGGCGGGGATGCCCGCACAAATGCACCTATTGCATCAACCATGCCCTCAAGAATTTGCACGGCACGCGGGGATATCTGCGCTGGAGGTCCGTGGAGAGTGTGATCCGCGAGCTTGAGATGGCGGTCAGGGAGATGCCTTATCTCGATCATGTCTGGATATCGGACGACGCCTTTTTCTCCCGCAAGCTGTCTGATCTCGAGGAGTTCGCCTCAAGCTACAGGGAACGGATAGGCCTGCCGTTCACATGCCTCACCAGCCCTGCCACGTTGTCCGAGGACAAGCTCCAGGTGCTCATGGACGCGGGGCTGGCGTCCGTGCAGATGGGGGTGCAAACCCTGAGCAAAAACACGAGCACGCTGTACAACCGAGGGTATCTTTCGCAGGAGCGCATTCTGGAGGCCATGCGGATACTGGCTAGGCACGCGGACCGCATAGGCCTGCCGCATTACGACTTCATCATCGAGAATCCATTTGAGACCATGGCGGATGAGCTGGAGACGCTACGTTTCATGGCGCGCATGCCCCGCCCCTATGCGGCCAGGCTGTTCGTCATGCAGCTCTACCCCGGAACGTTCCTGTTCCAGGAGGCGGAGCGCCAGGGGCTCATCCCCCGGGAAGGGGACATGGGCGACCGCTGGCATCAGGTCAACAAGTCGAGGAACGCCTATACAAGAATGCTTTTCGGGCTGTTCAAGCGGCCGATGCTTCCCGTGTTTCTTTGCAGGGCGCTGACCACGCGCCCCTTGCCGGAATTGCTCGGAAGCGGGGCGATCAACCCGCTGATCAACTGGTCCTTCGAATTCATGAGACGAGTGAAACGGGCAAGGGCGCGCAGGGTGAGAATTTAGTGACGTTCTGCATGATTGCCCGGCGGCTTTGCCAGCCGTTGAACGAGCAGTTCAAGCGCAAAATGCTCCTGTGTGATGGAGCGAAAGGTTTTTTCTGTGAAATTTCGGGGGGAATCCCTTTATCAGAGGGTTTCCCCCCGGAGGAGTTCTGTTTCCAACGTGGCGTTACGGCGCCACGTTTTCCTCCACTTCCTGGAGCAGGGTGTGGATCTGCCCCACCTTTTCCTTGAGTTTCTCGTCCTCGATCTGCTCTCCGAGAAAGTCGGTCTTTTGCTTGAGTTCGTTGAGCATCTCCATGAGCATCTGCCGTCGCATGAGTTTGGGCATGTCCTCATACGAGGCCAGCTTTTTCTCCAGGGCGTCCATACGGGAAACGATTTGGGCGTTACTGTCTTTCATGGAGTCCGCCACCTTGCCATAGGTCTTGATCTCCTTGCGCAGATCGCCGGTATTGTCGCTGAGCTTGCCCTGCAGCCGGAAGAATATCAGCCCGGCCAGAAACAGGGCGGCCAGTGACAACAGGAAGGCTATGTTGGCCACCTGCTTGGTGGAGCGCACGAAGCTCAAATCCAGAGGGGGCATGGTATCGGGATTAGAGTGCTCCTCCTTTGCTGGGGCTTCCCGGGACACGGTTTCCTCTGTTGGGTCATGGGGATCGCTCATGGCAGTCTCCTTATTTGTGAGGGGGTGTAGCGTTCATGAAGGGGAAACTTTTCTTGATGATACTCTGGGAGATTACGCCCTGCGTGTCAAGGCGGAAGGGTGGCGAGTTTTAGGCGGCAGGGGGTGCGAGCTCTTGTGACATGACAATACCTGACACGCGAGGGGCTACACCGTGCCGGACAGTTTGCCGGAATGAAAATGAATCCTGACTTGTCTGAAACTTTTCTACAAAAAAACCGCCGCTTATGGAATCCATAAGTGGCGGCTTCGTATACTGGATACAGCGATAATGGTCTGCTACATCATGACGACAGGCTTGATCATGTCACGCGGCTTGTCTTTCATGAGCGAAAGGGCTTCATCGATCTTATCGAATCCCTCAAAACGATGCGTGATCATGGGCGCGACATCCAGTCGCCCGGTCACCAGCAAGGTGGCCAGTTTTTCCGAGCGCAATCTACC
Source organism: Desulfovibrionaceae bacterium (assembly GCA_963674665.2). Taxonomy (GTDB): domain Bacteria; phylum Desulfobacterota; class Desulfovibrionia; order Desulfovibrionales; family Desulfovibrionaceae. The sequence continues at coordinate 456,047 of CAXXPL010000011.1, forward strand.
ACCGGGCATCAAGCCGCCAACAATGGTTTTATCCGCCATCCCACAACCCCAGTCCAGCCGAGGAATATCCAGACAGTCACCTGAACCGAAGTAATTGATATTACTAACGCGTCCTCCGGGTTTAATCAAACGTACGGCCTGGGCGATGCTATGTTCATCGCCGCCTGCAACGATGGCTCTGTCGACGCCCACACCATTGTTTTTCTCCATAATCTGCTCGACCATATCGCCATTATGGTAGTCAATAATTTCCGTGGCTCCATATTTGAGGGCCACATCAACACACACCTGGCGCGAGCCGACGGCATAGATTGTGGAAGCGCCACGAATTGCGGAGGCCGCTACAGCCATCAAACCGACGGGCCCAATGCCAATGACGGCGACGGTATCACCGAATTGAATATCCGCCATCTCCGCGCCACGTAACCCAGTGGGAACCATATCGCTCAGCATCGTCGCTTCGGCCGGATCCATTCCTTCGGGCATCATGGCCAAGTTCCCATCAGCATCGTTGACATGGAAGAATTCGCTGAACACACCATCCTTGAAATTGGAGAACTTCCACCCCCCCAGCACTCCACCGGAATGCATGGCGTAACCACCTTGTGCACCCAGAGAACTCCAATCAGGCGTGATGGCGGAAACGATGACTTTATCGCCGGGCTTGAAATCCTTTACCAAAGAGCCGACTTCCGCGACTTCGCCCACGGCTTCATGTCCGAGGATCATGTTTGTACGTTTTCCGAGTGCCCCTTCCCAAACGGTGTGGACGTCTGACGTACACGGCGCCACAGCAATGGGGCGTACAATGGCATCCAAGGGACCGGGAGTGGGAGTTTCCTTTTCGATCCAACCGGTCTTTCCGATATCCAACATAGCGAAACCTTTCATTCTAAACTCCTTTTGGTTCTTCCTCGAGGCTTTTCAAGACTTGATCCTCACATTTCCAACTCAAATGCCTTCATTCCAACAACAGTTAAGCAAATGCCAGGCTGGAAACCAGGGATAGCCTTATGTTCAGGCCGCCACTAGGGGCGGCGCGGATGAAACGATACTCATGTTCTTCAGCCGGTGTTTGATTTTTAATAGCTGTAGATAAGTTCAAATTTTCACAATACCCGTCATATTTAAGCTTTGATGATGGCACCAAGGAAGGTTGATAAGATTGAGCCTTAATGTCTTTCAAGTTCAACATGGCGCACACTTCAAAAAAAATAGTGTGATAGGTGATTTTCTCAAGAGAGAGTAGAGTAGCCAGCTCTTTTCTTTGGCCGCGCGCATTTCATGTAAATGATTACGACATAAGTTTGATGGAAACCATCGTAAATTCACTGTGTTGAACTTGCCATGCAGGCGATGCATCCGAACCGATACCCGCAGTGCTCGGGAGGTGCGATATATATGAGGTGAAAGATTGATCATTTTTTCACAAACTTTGTTAAAAAAAACTGTAATGAAGGCGACGGTATCAGCTGGTAATATTAGACACTCAATTTTTCTAGAATATAACGTTCTGAAACTTTTCACGAAAGCTCTCTTGTGATTTTCTTCACATGACGACTAAGCCCTACCCCCGATATTTTTTGAACGCAAGAATTTTATTCAAGAAATTGTAAAATAATTTATAGTCAATTATAACAGTTTGATACATTGTTATTGCCGTGGCTTCAGGGAACACAAAGAAAACACACATGTGATTCGGAGTGTTATTTCAGCGCCTTCCGTATGCGGGAGTGCTTGTTGAGGAAGATCGCCACGAGAGGAGGGCACGCCGCAAGGGGGCTTTTTCGCCTCTGTTGTCCATCACCCTATGGGATGATTCGACAAGGAGCTTGAAGGCGAAAACCATGCCTGCAGCCGGTATTGTGGACGGCTCCAACTGGTATGTCTGTATATGGTTCTCCGGCGGGCAAGGCATTATGGCTACCGGGTTTATGACTGAACGGTAGATGTCGCGGGTCAACAGAGGGGAATATCGCGGTTGGCCACCACGCCGCTTTGAGCAGCGTTTTGGACGAATGGTTGCGGCTCAGGTTTGCCGTATCATCCGGCGACAGGGGTGCATGTCATCACACGGGCAAGGAATCTCATGCGGCGGGGAGAGAGGGGCACGCACTATGAACCGCCATTGTACGGAAACGTACGACCATTGGTATTGGAGGATGGGGGGCGCGAGCCCCCCTTCAGCCGACAATGAAAAGAATTGGTCAGGCCGCGATGGCCTTGTGGTTGATGACCTTGCGGATGCTCTCCTGCACAGTGTCGCGCAGGGACTCGTAGGTATGCTCGTCCGGGTACACCGGGGGCAGGTAGTGGACATCTATCCGCTTGAAGGGGCGGAACAGCCGGTGCCCCCTTGGCCAGGCCTTGAAAGCACCGTCTATGGCAACTGGCACCACCGGGACGCGGAGCTCCCGGCTGAGGATGGCGAAGGCGTCCTTGAACACCCCGAGATCGCCGGTGCGCGTGCGGGTTCCCTCGGGAAAGATGATCAGGTTGCTCTGCTTTTGCAGCACGCAGGCCATGCGCTGCAGGGTGGCTTTTATATCCTGCATGTCCATGATGATGATGTTGTTGTGCTTGGCCATGAAGCTGCGCCACTTGGCGCGGAAGTGCTTCTCCTTGGCGAAGAAGTATGTGCGGCGCAGGGTGTCCCTCTTCAGGTTGATGGAGACGAAGAGCCCGTCGAAGAAGCTCTGGTGATTGGGTGCCAGAATGCATGGACCGTCCGGCAGGTTGGAGAGCCCTTTGACCCTGACCCGGAAGGAGGTTTTGAGCAACAGGCTGGAGATCTTGTTCAGCAGTGGGTGCAGGAAGGAACTGCGCGGCAGGGAGAAGTCCATGTCGCAATGCTTGAGCAGGGCGCTCCAGCCCCCTTTCTCCACGTTGACCGCGACCTTGTATTTGGCCACGTAATCGGCCAGGGACGCCACCATGGAGTGCTTGAGCAGCACGTCGTCCTTGATGTCCAGGCCGAAGGTGGACTGAATGAAGGTCTGCAGGCTCACCTTGTCCAGGGAGTCCAGGCCCAGGTCCAGTTCGAGGTCGTCTCCCGGATGCACTATCTTCCGGGTCATGTCCGCGAGATATTCCTTGATCAGCGCGTATTCCTGGGTGGCGGGTTCCTCCAGGGACTGTTTCTGCCGGGTGGCGGATTCCACCATGTCGCGGAGCATGAAGCGGCGGAGTTTGCCCAGCCGGGTGCGGGGGAGTTCCTGGTTCACAATGGTATAGCGGAGGATGCGCTTGTGGGGGGAGACGCTCTCGTTGTAGACGTCCAGCACATTGGCCTTGAAGTCCTTGGCCGGATTCAGGACGTCCATGTCCCTTGCCTTGGCCACGTCCAGGCGGACCGCGGCGTTCAGGGCGTCGTTCTTTGCAAAGACCCCGATTTCGTGGACATAGGGAAATTTCGTGGTGATGGAGTCCTCGATCTCCTCGGGGTTGATGTTCTTGCCGTTGGAAAGGACGATGATCTCCTTGCAGCGGCCGGTGACGAACAGCCGCCCTTTCTCGTCCAGGCGCCCGAGATCTCCGGTGTGCAGCCAGCCGTCACGGATCACGGCCCGGGTCTCTTCCTCCCGTTTGTAATATCCCTGCATCACGTTGCGCCCCCGTGTGCAGATCTCGCCGTCGATAATCTTGATCTCGTTGTGCCCCATGGCCTCGCCGCTGGCTCCGGCCACCAGGTTGTCGGGCCTGGGGAAGGTGATCATGGGTGCGGTCTCGGTGGCGCCGTACCCCACCATCATTCGGAATCCCAGGGTCTTGAAGTCCTGCCATACGTCCGGGTCCATGGCCGCGCCGCCGCAGACCATGTACTCCACGCAGCCCCCCATCTTTTTGTGCACCGCACTGAAGAGCAATTTGGAGAATGCCATGGAGTCCACTTTCCGGGCCAGGCTGAAGATTATGCACAGCGCCGGGCTCGCCTTGATCTTCTCCCTGATGCTTTTGATGATACGGTTGTAGAACATGGGCACGGCAATGATCATGGTCACGCGATGCGTGTTCATGGCCTCCATGATGGCCTCGGGCGCCATGGAGTTGGGGATCACGAGCTTGCCCCCCACGTACAGGGGGGCCATGATGCAGCCCACCAGGGGCAGTACGTGGTGCATGGGCAGGAAGGCCAGCACCCGTACTCCCGGGGTGAAGATGGGCACCCAGTCGGATACGGACTTGATGTTCACGTAGAGGTTGTCGAAGGAGAGCATGACTCCCTTGGGTTTCCCTGTGGTGCCGGAGGTATAGAGGATCAGGGCGGTGCGGTCCTCTGGAAGCTCCTCCACTCCCAGATCCGATGCGGCCAGTGGTGCGGGGCTTTCCGGCAGCTCGTCAAGGGAGATGACCAGCACGTCCATGCCGGTCTTTTCCAGGGCCCCCCGCAAAACCGGCTCGGTGGTGGCGGAGCAGAATACGGCCCTGGGTTCGCAGTCATTCAGGATATAGACGATCTCGTCCACGGAAGAGAGGTGATCCATGGGAACGCAGATGTTGCCGTTGCTCCACGCCCCATACAGGGCGTAGCACCACTCGGGGCGATTCTCGGAAAATATGCCCACCTTGGAGTCGCGAACATCATGTATGATTTTGGAGGCTTCCCGGACATGTGCGCAGACAGAGGCGTAGGAAATCGCCTTGTCGCGCCAATGGATGGCTACGGCATCTTTGTTTTGCACCAGCACGCTTGTTCTCCTGGGGAAGAAATGGAGCCCGAGTCCATGGTTATCGGCAAGCAGCGTTTTCCATTCATGGAAATCGGGCTTGCCTTTTTCTACAAGAGAAAGATGTGAGAGTAAACCACTTGTGCTTTGATCTGAAATGCCAGTTTCCTCACGTAAGTTCAATCGATTGTGAGTAAAGGGCGCACATTATCGACAAGAAAACATCCAGGTCGGAGCATGCCGAGGGAGGGGGTGAGTGGGGGGGATTACGATGGGGGAGTGGTCAGTTCCCCCATCGGGTACGACTGAAGCAACTACAAGGAAATGTCAGTCTCCCCATTACCCGCCGATGAGCTGCATGGCCATCTGCGGCAGGGAATTCGCCTGTGCCAGCATGGCTACGGCGGATTGTGTCAGGATCTGGTTACGCACGAACTCTGTCATCTCGAGGGATACGTCCACGTCCGAGATGCGGGATTCGGCCGCCTGGAGATTCTCGGCCTGGATGGACAGGTTGGTGATGGTGTTCTCGAACCTGTTCTGCAAGGAACCGAGGTTGGCGCGGATCTTGTCCTTGGAGATGATGGCCTGGTGAATGGCCTCCAGGGCCTGCTGCGCGCCCTGCTGGGTGGACACGGAATGCCCCGCGTCCAGGGTGGAGTTGTTGCCCAGGCCCAAGGCCGAGGCGGTGGCCGAACCGATCTGAATGTAGTAATAGTCTTCTGCGGAATCGTTGGCAGTGCCGAAGTGGATCTTCAACTTTCCGGTGGAATTCAGGGCCGAACCGGAGTGCGAGGAACTGGAAAGGTTGCCGTTGAGCAGGTATACACCGTTGAAGTCTGTGCCGTTGGCGATACGGGTGATCTCCGATGCCATAGCCTGGTATTCGGAATCGATCATCAGCCGCTGGTCCGAGTTGTAGGTGCCTGTGGCCGCCTGTTCGGCCAGTTCCTGCATACGGATGAGCTTCTCGTCGATGACCTGCAAGGCGCCGTCCGCGGTCTGAATGAGGGATATCGCGTCATTGGCGTTGCGGATTCCCTGGTTGAGGGTGGTGATATCCGCGCGCATCAACTCGCGGATGGCCAGACCAGCTGCATCGTCCGCGGCGGTGTTGATGCGCAGCCCCGTGGAAAGCCTGCGAACGGAGGTGCCGAGATCACCGTATGCGCTCTGCAGGTTTCTGGCGGCGGTCATTGCCATGAGGTTGTGATTGATGGTCAGGGACATGGTTTGGCTCCAGTTCGGCTATGGTGAGATCACTGAATTCGTATAAAAAAAGTTGACTTTTCCAGGTTGCGATTCATTGTTGCGCTCATCCTTTGGACACAACATCGAACCATTGGCCCGGGGGAGGGGGAAGGACGCCAAGCGTCTCCCCGCGCGCTGTACCAACACGTCGTGGTTTCATTACCTGCATTGGCGCGGGGGGCGTTTGTGCCCCAGGTAATGCCTTCCCGCCGTGACGGACTTCCGGGGTTCGAGCCTTCAGCGGAAATTTTTTCCTTTTGGCCTTATGTAAAGAAATGTAAGCAAGCCCTGTACCAAGAAAGGGCTGATGCCCTTTGATGTGTAAACCGTATGTACACTTGACCGAATTGGGTCAGTTGATTAGATTTGGCATGGCGCAATGGGCCCTTTGCCGCTTCTGCGCCTGCCTCAAGCCAGGGTAAGGAGGAGATATGCCGATCTACGCCAACAGCGAGAAGACGTACGAAGCTCTGCTCACCTCGGCCGGGGAACTGGCCGCGGAAGTGGGGTTTGCCAATGTTTCCACCAGGGCGGTGGCGGCCAGGGCCGGGGCCAACATCAGCAGCATCCACTATCACTTCGGCAGCAAAGACGGGCTGTTCGAGGCGGTGGTGAAGCGGGTTCTCAATCGTTTCGCCTCACGCTCCATAAAGACGCTGGTGGCGGAATACGAGCCCACATTGAGTACAAGGGACGGGCAGGTTAGGATCGTGCAGGAGATTGTTCGGACGCAAATAGATAGCTTCTTCACCACCGAACATCCGCGCTGGGAGTCCCGGGTCATCTACCAGCTGATGCAGTACGACAATCCCTTGCGGGAACTGCTGTTCAAGGATGTCATGCATGACAGCATCAAGTCCTATTTCAAGCTGATGCGCTACATCAGGGGGGACATGACCCACGAGGAGATGGTAACCCACTACTGCCTGCTCATGGCTCCCATCATTTTTCACTCGGATTACATGACGCCCATTTTGCGCACCTTGGACAAGAGTATGTTTGATGAGGACTACCTCGACAGGCTGGAGGAACTGGTGGTTGGGCAGGTTCTGCACAGCCTCGGACTGAGCTAGGCCTGGAAACCTGTAACCGCACGGCGCGTCGCGCCGGCGCATCCGATGCCGGGGTAGGAAGATGTCGCTTCGCAGAATGCTTGTTGTGTGTCTGTGTATCCTTTTTTCATTGCTGGGGGGGTGCACGTCGTCGGAGGAAGGAATCGGGGTTTTGCTGAACAAGCAAAAGGGCGAGGAGGATGTTGTCCGCCCGGTCAAGACAATGCTGGTCAAGGAGACGGGCAACAAGCTGACGCACCGTTTTCCCGGTAAAGTCGAGGCGCCTGAGGTGGTCGACCTTTCATTCCGAGTGTCGGGCAACATCATCGAGTTTCCAGTCAAAGAGGGGCAGGAGGTCGCCAAGGGAGACCTCATCGCCAGACTCGACCCCCGCGATTTCAAGACCGAGATCAACAACGTGCGCAGCCAGCTGCGCCAGGCCCAGGCCCAGCTCAAGGCCATGCAGGCCGGTGAGCGTACCGAGGTCATACGGTCCCTGGAGGCGCAGGTGAACTCGGCCGAGGCCAAGTACAACGAGGCCGAGCTCAACTACAAGCGCTACGAGCAGCTGTACCAGGGCAAGGTCGTCTCCAAGATGGAGTACGACAACGCCGTGGCCAACAGGGACGTGGCCAATGCCGCCCTGGAGACCGCCAGACAGAACCTGGAGAAGGGGCGCAAGGGCTCAAGGGAAGAGGAGATCGAGGCCCAGAAGTCACTCATCGAGAGCCTGGAGGCATCGCTGCAAAAGGCCGAGAACGCCTTGAAGGACACCAGGCTGCGGGCGCCCTTCGCAGGCAGGGTGTCCATGACCTATGTGGACAACCACCAGGACATCGTGGCCAAGGCCAAGATCATCAAGCTGCAGAACCTGAGCGACTCCATTCAGGTGGCCATCAGCGTTCCCGAGCGGCTGCTGGTCAAGTACCGCCCCAATGACCTGGACGTCACGGTATCCTTCGAATTTCTGCCCGGAAAATTCTTCCCCGCGGAGCCCACCGAGTTGACCTCGGAGGCCGACTCCAAGACCAGAACCTTCAATGCCACCGTGATCATGCAGCCTGTGGACGGGGTGACCATTCTACCGGGCATGACCGCCGTGGTCACCATGGTCCTGAAGGACCCCTCGAGCAAGGGGACCATCTACGTACCGCAGGAAGCTGTTTTCGGCGACACCCAAAACCTCTCCTGGATCTGGAAGTTCGATCCCGAGACGGCAAAGGTGGACCGGACTCAGGTCCACATGGGGCGGCTGATTGGCGACAGCGTGGAGATCGTGGACGGATTGAACCCAGGAGATCGCATCGTCACGGCTGGTGTCCACTATCTTGAAGAGGGGCAGGAAGTGCGCCTCATGAATGAGGACAAGGGGCGCAAGGAATCATGAACATCGGCGAGTACTGCATCGAGCGCAAGACCGTCACCTTGGTCATGTGCTTGGTGATACTGGTTGGAGGGGCGCTGGCCTATCTCAAGCTCGGGCGGCTCGAAGATCCCGAGTTCACGGTCAAGACCGCGCTGGTGATAACCACGTATCCCGGTGCCACTGCCATGGAGGTGGCCGAGGAGGTCACGGACAAGGTGGAGATCGAATTGCAGCAACTGCCGCAGCTCAAAAAGCTCACCTCCCTGTCCAGGCCGGGCATGTCCGTCATCACGGTGGACATTCAGGACAAGTACGGCAAGAAGGATATCCCGCAAACCTGGGACGAGTTGCGGCGGCGGGGTCAACGACATGCAGAACGACCTGCCTCCTGGCGCCGGTCCCTCCATGGTCAACGACAACTTCGGCGACGTTTACGGCATCCTGTTCACCATCTCGGGCCAGGGGTACACCTACGAGGAGCTCCGGGAATACGTGAAGTTTCTGCGCAAGGAGCTGCTCCTGGTGCATAACGTGGCCAAGGTGCAGCCCTGGGGTCTGCAGACAGAGGTCATATACATCGACATGTCGCACATGCGCATGGCCGAACTGGGCATCAGTCCGGGCCTGATCGTACAGACCCTGGCGGCCCAGAACCAGATGGCGGCGGCGGGAAAGGTTCTGTCCGGAGGGCAGCGCCTGGCCATCCGCCCCACGGGCGATTTCACGGACGTGGAGGACATCGAGAACCTGCAGATTCGTGATCCGTCGTCCGACAACATCATCTACATCAAGGACGTGGCCACCGTGACCCGCGGGTATCTGGATCCGCCCAGGAGCCTGATGCACTACGACGCAGCTCCGGCCCTGGCCCTGGGAGTGTCCGTGGTGCCCGGAGGCAACGTGGTGGAGCTGGGCGAGGCCATCAGGGCCAAGCTCACCGAGTTGGAGAAGTTCCGCCCCATCGGCATGGAGTTCGGGATCGTCAACTTTCAGCCCCGGGACGTGACCCAAGCGGTGAACGGGTTCGCGATCAACTTTGTGGAATCCCTGGTCATCGTCATAGTGGTTCTGCTCGTCTTCATGGGCATGCGTAGCGGCCTGCTCATCGGCATGGTGCTGGTGCTCACGGTGCTGGGCACCATGATCGTAATGAACGGCTTCTCCATCAACCTGCAGCGGGTCTCCCTGGGCGCACTTGGTCATCGCGTTGGGCATGTTGGTGGACAACGCGATCGTGATCTCCGAGGGCATGCTGGTGCGTGTCATGGCCGGCCTGGACAAGATGAAGGCCGCCCGGGACGTGGTGAGCCAGAACCTGATGCCGCTGCTCGGCGCCACCATCATTGCGGTGCTGGCCTTCGCGGCCATTGGGGGGCGCGCAAAACAACGCGGGCGAATACTGCCGCTCCCTGTTTCATGTCATCCTGATTTCCCTGCTGCTCAGCTGGGTGCTGGCCATCACCGTGACCCCCCTGTTCTGCCACATGGGTCTTCAAGCCCAAGAAAAAGACGCTGGGCAAGGATCCCTACGACAACAAGTTCTTCCACGTCTACAGATGGGTGCTGGGGCAGGCCATCCGTTTCCGCTGGCTGGTCATCCTGCTCATGGTGGGCATGCTTTTCGCTTCGGCCAAGGGCTTCGGCACGCTCAAGAACAGCTTTTTCCCGAGTTCCACCCGCCCCCAGTTTCAGATACATTACTGGCTCCCGGCCGGGGCTGACATCGAGACCACCAACGCTGACATCGAAGCCATCGAGACGCATCTGCTCGAGGATGATCGCATCGACTCCACCATCGCGTTCATCGGCTACCCCCCCACGAGGTTCATCCTGACCATGAGCCTGGAGACCTCACAGGCCAAGAGCTATGGGCTGGTCCTGGTGAATGTGAAGAACTACAAGGAAATCGACGCGATCATTCATGATACGGAGAGATATCTGGCCGAGAAGTTCCCCCAGGCCGAGCCCAAGGTGAAGCGTTTTGTCTACGGCCCCCCCATCGACAACGACGTGGAGGTCCGGTTCAGCGGCCCGGATCCGGAGATTCTGCGAAATCTGTCCGCAGAGGCCCAGGTGCTGATGAAGCGAGCCGGCGGCATAGGGGTCCGGGATAATTGGCGCCAGAAGGTCAAGGTGATCCGGCCACAGTTCAACGAGACCCAGGCCAGGCGGTCCGGGATAACCCGGCAGGAGCTGAACGAAGCACTGCAACTGGCCTATTCCGGGAGCACCATCGGCATATTCCGGGACGGCGAGGACCTCATTCCCATAGTGGCCCGTTCACAGCGCGATCTGCGCGAGGAAGTGGGGCGGATTGAGGAACTGCACATCTGGAGCTCCATCAATCAGAACATGGTGCCCATCTCCCAGGTGGTCACGGGATTCACCACCGAGTGGGAGGACCAGTTCGTGCATCGCCGCAACCGCAAGCTGACCATCACTGCCTCCTGTGACGCTCCAGGAGGTTGGCTGCCCAGCCAGTTGTTAGAACGCGTGCGCGCGGACGTGGAGAAGATCCATCTGCCCGTGGGCTATGAAATGGAGTGGGGCGGGGAGTACGAGAATTCCAGGGATGCCCAGGAAGCTCTCGGAAAGCTCATACCGGTGATTTTCGTTTGCATGGTCCTCCTTGTGATCATGCTGTTCAACTCGGTGAAGCAGACCCTCATCGTCTGGCTGACCGTGCCACTGGCCCTCATCGGAGTGGCGGTGGGGCTGCTGCTCTTCGACCTGCCATTCGACTTCATGGCCACCCTGGGATTCCTGAGCCTGGTGGGCATGCTGATCAAGAACGCCATAGTGCTTATCGACCAGATCAACATCGACGTGAGGGACGGCAAGGACATGTACCAGGCGATACTGGATTCCGGAGTAAGCAGGTTGCGCCCCGTGTGCATGACAGCGGTGACCACCATCCTTGGCATGGTTCCGTTGCTGAAGGACGAGTTCTTCGTGTCCATGGCCGTGACCATCATGTTCGGACTGGCCTTTGCCACGGTGCTCACCCTGATGGTTGTGCCCGTGCTGTTCGCGGCATTCTACCGCGTCAAGCGGACAAAATCCGCATAGCAACAAACGCATCGCCGGGGGGAACCCTTTGCAACGGGCTTCTCCCCGGCCTCCCTGCCTGGAAGTGTGACAGTCTCAAGGCTCCCCGCATGGTGCCTGAGGAGTGGTGTCATCGTGTTTTGAGGTGGTGCGGCCTTGAAACAAGAATGGGGGAGGGATGTGAACATCCCACCCCCATTCTGGTGAATGTGATGTTTCGATACGGCTACATTTCGCCTCGCGCGGGGAAGCATCCGTCGCCGCTCTTGCCCGAGCGCCTGGCGTCCTCCATCAGGTCGGTGAGGGTGATGGAGTCCAGCTTGTTGTACATGGCCTGACTGGCCTCGAGCCACACGCGCCGGGTGTAGCAATCCCTCGGTGATGGGGCAGGTGGATGGGTCCTTCACGCACCGGGTCAGGGACAACTCGTCCTCGAACAGCCGGACCAACTGGCCGATGGTGATCTTCTCCGGAGCCATGTTCAACATGTGTCCACCCTTGGGGCCGCGTTTGCTCTTGATGAATTGGGCACGCTTCAAGGGGCGGATCAACTTTTCCAGATACTTGATGGAAACACCCTGGCGCTGGGAAATGTCCTTGATGCGTACCGGGGATTCCTGGCCGTTCATGGCAATATCCAAAAGCATGCGCGTTCCGTAGCGACTGCGGGTGGATAACTTCATCGACTTCCTCCTGCCCTCCCTGGAGTGGTCCAGGTAAAGGGATGTGTTATTGAATATCGTCATCAGAAACTGCGGTATGAACCAATGAGCAAGATGTGGAAGCGGCTCTCCACGTGATATACGACATATTCATAGCAATTTCTTGCGGGAAAATCCATAACTTTTTCTGACCATTTTGGGATGCAATTGCGGGCTATTCCAGGGCAGTGGGGCGCATGCTGGTGTCCCCGGCCCAAACATCCATGATTTCACCTTGTTCGTCTCGAAGTTGCAGTTGGCCGTGTTTCCCCAGCCCCATTGCATGTCCGCGCAGTGTCCGCCCCGCCACCTGAATGGAGATCTCGCCCTCCGGGATAAATGACAGGGATTCCCACTCACGCTGAATGCCCGCATAGCCGTGGGCGGACCACAGGGGCAGAAGTTGTTCGAGTTCGACCAGTAGATGCGCCAGGACATCGCCCACATCGTACATTTGGCCGGTCTCCAGGTACAGGGATGTGGCGGGGCGGTCCACGCCTCCGGCCTGGTTGGCGTCCATATTCACGTTCAATCCCAGTCCCAGGACCACGGGCCAGGGAGGTCTCTTGGCGCCCGGTGCAAGCTCGCAGAGGATGCCGCAGATCTTGGCGCCCTGGACGAGTACGTCGTTGGGCCATTTGAGAACAGGCTCCAGCCCCTGGGGTTCCAGGTAACGTGCCACGGCCAAGGCGGCGCACAAGGAGAGGCTGGGAAGAAAATTCCCGGGGACGTCCAGGGGCAAATACACCGAAGCGCTCAGGTTGCCGGGGCCGGAATTCTGCCATGTCCGCCCCTCGCGGCCGCGCCCGTGGGTCTGTTCCCTGGCGGCGACAACCGTGCCCGGATTGAAGGGGGGATCGCTCCAACCCGCGAGACGTTCGAGCATCCATGAGTTGGTGGAGGACACGCTGTTCTTCCAGATGACGGGACCAAGGGAGAATACGTCTGAGGCCATGGGAGATTTCCTCCGAAGGATGATATGAGAATCCGACATTTACTTTTGCCGTGAATCGGACTATAGCACAATACCTGTTTCGTGGAGCGTTCGCTTGCCGGCATCTGCCGCATCGTCGCAAACATACTGAGTCGGATCCGGTCGCCGCGCCCGCGCGGAATTTCCTTCCATCATTTCATCGACGTGACATCGTGGTCAACAGCGTCCGTGATCTCCGCCTGCTCCCAGGCGGGATTTTGGGGACCACCAACGACATGGTTTCGCCATGCCGCGCCACGGCTCACCCGAAAGCATCCGGAGGCCTGCGTGACAGAAAGCTTCATGAGTGTGCAGAATATCATCGACGGCAGGGGGATTGGCCTTGACCGTGACAGGCATGGCCATTGTCTTCTCGGCGCTCATAGGCATCAGCGTGTTCATCGCGCTGCTGCCCCGAGTGCTGGCGGCCCTGCGGCCGCTTTTCCCCGAAAAAACGCCATGCGTGGAAATCGTGGAGGATGACCCGGGAGTCGAAGCTCTCCAACAGGCCGCGGCCGCCGCGTACGCCATTCACCTGCAAGCCGTGGAGGGGCGTGGGTAGGAGCGAGGTCCGATCATCGCCCAGCACACGCCACCAGCCAAGAAAACACCAATGGACATATTCTTCCAATTCATCTCAACCACGGGTCTGGCGAACCTGAGCCTGGGCAACGTGGTCATGATCCTCATCGGCTGTGTCTTCATTACCCTGGCCATACGCAAACATTACGAGCCGCTGTTGCTCGTGCCCATCGGCTTCGGAGCCGTGGTGGGAAACATCCCCAGCATCGCGGGGATGCCGCTCAGCGTCTACGATCCGGGAAGCGTGCTCTCCTATATCTATTTCGGGGTGACGCAGGGCATTTTCCCGCCCCTGATCTTTTTGGGCATCGGCGCCATGACCGACTTCTCCACCATGCTCTCCAACCCCAAGCTGGTGCTTCTCGGCGCCGCCGCGCAGATGGGCATCTTCATCACACTCATCGGCGCGCTGTATCTTGGTTTCACTCCGGCCGAAGCCGGCAGCATCGGCATCATCGGCGGCGCGGACGGCCCTACGGCCATCTTCCTGTCCGCCAAGCTGGCGCCGCACCTCCTGGGCGCCATCGCCATCGCGGCATACTCCTACATGGCCCTGGTACCTGTCATCCAGCCGCCCATCATGGTGTTGCTGACCAGTCGCAAGGAGCGGCTGATCCGCATGAAGCCCCCCAGGGTGGTGAGCAAGCGGGAAAAGATGATCTTTCCCGTGGCCGCCTTCCTGATCTCGGCCATGATCGCGCCGGGGTCCATCGCCCTCATAGGCATGCTGTTTTTCGGCAACCTGCTCAAGGAGAGCTGTGTTACCGAACGCCTTGCCCAGACCGCGCGCACGGCCCTCATCGACATCGTCACCATCCTTCTCGGTTTTTCAGTGGGTGCCAGCACCCAGGCCCAGACATTTTTACGTCCCCAGTCGCTGTTGATCTTCGGGCTTGGCGCCTTATCTTTTTGTATAGCCACCGCCAGTGGCGTGCTGTTCGCCAAGTTCATGAACCTGTTTCTCAAGGATAAGATCAATCCACTGGTGGGGGCGGCGGGGGTCTCCGCGGTGCCGGATTCGGCGCGCGTTGCCCAGATGATGGGGCAGCGCGAGGACCCCAACAACTTCCTGCTGATGCACGCCATGGCTCCCAATGTCTCCGGGGTCATCGGTTCCGCCATCGCGGCCGGCGTGTTGTGGTCCGTGCTGGTGAAATAACTTGACGTGAACGGGAACTGCAAATGATTTTCGGAGTGAACCCTTTGTGATAAAAGGGCTTCACTTTCGCAGAGTAATTTTTCGAAAAATATAAGCAGCAAGTTTGCAAGGAGCACCTATGGCCAAGAAGACCATCAGGTTCATGTGCACCGCCTTCCGGGATGGATTCCAGTCCGTCTACGGGGCCAGGGTGCTTACCAAGGATTTTCTGCCGGCTCTGCAAGCCGCCAGGGAAGCTGGGATAGAGTATTTCGAGTCCGGGGGCGGAGCCCGCTTTCAGTCATTGTATTTCTACTGCAACGAAGACGCCTTCGATATGATGGACGCCTTTCGGGAGACCGCCGGCCCCGACGCTGAACTGCAGACCCTGGCGAGGGGCGTCAACGTGGTGGGACTGGAGTCCCAGCCCAGCGACGTGATCCGCGCCCACGCCGTGTTGTTCAAGAAACACGGCGTGTCCAAGATCCGCAACTTCGACGCCCTCAACGACGTCAACAACCTGATCTTCAGCGGCCAGTGCATCGTGGACGCCGGGCTGAAGCACCAGGTCTCGGTGACCATGATGGCCTTGCCGCCGGGGCTCTCCGGAGCGCACACCCCGGAGTTCTATGCCGACACGCTGAAGCGACTCCTGGACGCGGAACTGCCCTTCGAATCCGTCTGCTTCAAGGACGCCTCCGGCACATCCACGCCGACAACAGTGTACGAGACCATCAAGCTGGCGCGCAAGATGCTTCCCGAGGGAACGGACATCCACTTCCACAGCCACGACACCGCGGGCGTCTGCGTGGCCCAGTACATGGCCGCACTGGAGGCCGGGGCCGACACCCTGGATCTCTCCCTGGCCCCGGTTTCCGGTGGGACCTGTCAGATCGACGTGGTGACCATGTGGCATGCCCTACGTGATTCCGACTACACCCTGGACATCGACGTGCAGAAGGTCATGAAGGCGGAAAGCGTGTTCAAGGACTGCATGCGGGAGTATTTCCTGCCACCCGAGGCCACGAGGGTGGAGCCCACCATTCCCTTCAGCCCCATGCCCGGCGGCGCGCTCACGGCGAACACGCAGATGCTCCGCGACAACAACATCATGGACAAGTACGAGGACATCATCGCGGCCATGGGCGAAGTGGTGCAGCGCGGCGGGTTCGGCACCTCGGTGACGCCGGTGTCCCAGTTCTATTTTCAACAGGCTTTCAATAACGTGATCTTCGGCCCCTGGAAAAAGATCGCCGACGGGTACGGCAAGATGGTGCTGGGGTATTTCGGCAAGACCCCGGTGGCGCCGGACCAGGAGATCGTAAAGATCGCCGAAGAGCAACTGGGCCTGGAGCCCACCACCAAGAGCCCTCTGGAGCTGAACGACGCCGACCCTTCCAAAGGCCTGGAACAGGCGTGCGAACAGGTGCTTGACGCTGACCTGCCCGATACCGAGGAGAACGTCTTCATCGTGGCCACCTGCAAGGACAAGGGCATCGCCTATCTCAAGGGCGAGGCCAAGGTCATGGTGCGCAGGAACGAGCCTGAGAAGAAGCCCGCGCTCCCCGCCGTGGTTCAGGACGGTCCGGCTGAGTACCAGGTTCAGGTTGGGGATGCCTCCTATGCGGTGCGTATCGAAGGGGATACGGCTGTGGTCAACGGCCGCAGCTTCACTGTGACGCGCGGCGAGGCCGGTTCGCAGCGCATCGAGTCCTTGGCGACTCCCTCCCGCAATGGCGGTTCTCCTGTGGAGGCTCCCATGCCCGGCGTGGTGATGCGGCTGGTCGCGAAGCCCGGTGACAACGTCAGGGAAGGGCAGGCCATTGTGATCATCGAGGCCATGAAGATGGAGGTGGAGGTCACGGCGCCCAAGTCCGGATCAGTGGGGCGCATCCTCGTGACCCAGGGTGAGCAGATCGCCGGCGGGCAGGTTGTGGCCTACGTCAGCTGATTCGATTTGTACTTGACCTTTTAATAGGGCGTTTTCTATATTTCAATAAGTGGAAACAGAGGAATACGCGCGTACAGCAGACCTGAACAAGGAAAGGGCACATGTCCAGCCAGTCGACCTACGAGTACTACGGAAGTGATCTGAGCACGATGCCTCCCTTGCGGGCCATTGCAGAGACCCTGCTCTCGGACAGACGTCTCCGCACCGTGACAGCGGCCGAGGCCTACGAGATGGCTCGGAGCCAATGGGACGTGCAGGAGGTTGACCAGGAGATATATCCTCCCGCGGCCAAACGGCTTGGTTTACCCAAGGGTGCAAAAATACTGAACAACTGCCACGGAAAGATCATAGGCCGCACGGCGCAGGCCAGGCGTTTCTACAACAGGCTGAGCGAGGTGGACAGGCACAAGGTGCTCGGCGATCTCCGAGAGGCCGTTTCCGACCTGCAGAAGCGCCCCCTGATCAAGGCACACGGCATCGTGGGCCTGGACAAGGAGCTGATGATCAAGGCCACCATTGTGGGGGGCGAGGACGACGCCTGCAACATCTTCAACTGGCTGGTGAATTTTACTCCTTACGAAGAACTGGCCGACGTTTATGAAAAGAGCGCCAAGCTGCCGATCCAGGATATCATTGTCATAGGCGACAACCTTTGGCGCAACGAGGACCCGTTCTACCACAACCAGGGATTTCCACAGCTCGCCCTTGTGGACGAGCAGGCCAACGTGATCTTCAACTTCGGGATGCGATATTTCGGGGAGCGCAAGAAGGGCACCCTGACTCTTGCCTGGACCTCGGGCATCCGCGTGGGCATGGCCGCCTGTCACGGGGGCGTGAAAGAGCTGGACTTCTCGGGCTGCCCGGATCCCAAGGCGGCGGCCAAGGGCAAGCGCTCCATTGCTTTTTTCGGGCTCTCCGGCACGGGCAAGAGTTCACACACCAACTCCCACGACAACTCGGGCACCCTGCCCAAGGGCTTCAAAAAGGTGGTGCTGCACGACGACGCGTTCCAGATCGATTGCGAGCAGAAGCTCTGCCGCGTGTGGGAGCCCACGCTTTTCGACAAGACTGACTCCCGCCCCCTGGGGCATGAGGACTGGAAATACCTCGTCTCGGCCATGAACCATGGCTGCATCACGGTGGATGGAGAGGTGAAGCTGCTGGGGCTGGATGTGCGCAACGCCAACGGCCGCGCACTCTTCGACCGCGACCTGCTGGGCAGCTACGTGAACCGCTGCGCCTTTCCCAAGGTCATGTGTTGGCTGACCAAGGACACCTGCCTGCCCCCCATCATCCGTTATTCGGATCCCATCCTGGCGGTGGCCATGGGGGCGTCTCTGATGACGCAGCGAAACAGGGCCGAGAACGTTTCCGAGGAGGAGTTGAAGAAGCTCGTGTTCGTTCCCTTTGCCAACCCCTTCCGGGTGTACGAGCTCTGGAAGGACGTCGAGGCCTTTCTCAAGGTCTTCGAGAGCGGGGCCAGGGGGTACACGTTCAATTCCACCGGCTTTTGGCGTCACTCCTCAGAGGATGTGAACCGCATCCCCCTGAGGTACTCCCTTACGCTGCAGTCCGCCATCCTCCTGGATCGGATCGAGTGGATGGACTGGGACTATCTGCCTGGATCCCAGGTTCCGGAGCCGGAGAGCGTGGAGAAGTTGCTGCCCGGGTACTATGCGATCTACGACCCCAAAAAGGTCAAGAACCGGCAGTTTTATCTCGAGACATTGAAGGACCGTTTCGAGCAGCGGCAGCGCTATCTGGAAAGCACCGACCTGGCGCAAAAACCCGAATTGCTGGCGCGGCTGGTGCGCAGTCTCGTGGTTCCGGTGTGACCTTTTACGGATTTTCCGGAGTTATGCGATGCGTGTTTTTGTGAAGCTTCTGTCTGTCGCCATGGTGGCGTTGCCGATGATTGCGTCCGTCACAGAGGTTTTTGCCGGAAGCATAAGAAACACAGACAACAAGGAATACGAATACTCCGTGCATTGGAGTGATTTGAGCCCGCCGGAGTCCGGAAAGATCGGTCCCAAAGAGGTACAGTCTTTTGCGGACAAGCCCGCAACCGTAGACTTGCATGGTCAGAAGGACAACATTTATGTCCGCCCCGGCGAGCGTATCTTGATTGTAGGTGGGATAATGCGTATTGAACAGAAGGACGGTACGAAATAACTGCGTTGCGGAACATTTCATTTCTAGAGTTTTTCTTATCCTGTAAGCGCTAACTGCGCGGCCTCCTGGTAAAAATTCATTGACACCCTTGTCAAAGCGGTGTAGTTTTGAATATCCTCATAAGTGTATCATGGGGATGTTGCGGGGTGTATTTGGGGAAAAACAAGCTCTGGAAGGGGCTTACACAGCAAAGCCAGAAGGACTTCGCCATGAACAGGTCACGGTCCATAGCTCTCATTATTACCGTGGTGGCCATGCTGTTGGGGTTTGCAATCGGTGCTTCGGCTTCTCTCGCGCCGTCCATGGAGTCGAATTTCGAGATCGCCTGGGAAGGCGCCTGGGAGACGGCTTGGGAGATAGCCTGGGAAGCTCCTGCCGAATTCACTGTGGAATTTTCCGGTGATGTGAATGGTGAGTTGCCGCTGGACGTTGGTATAGATTTTTCCGCCGACAAGAGCCCGGCTCCCCTGGAGCTGTCCTGGGGCATATTTATCGATCAGCGCCATGAAGTGGTTCCGGCGTCTTCCGAACTCGTGGCCAGCTTCGGCATGCCCTTTGCCGAGGAACGCTCCACTCGGAGCATTATCGAGCTGGGCAAGCTCTATGTTGAAATCACTCCGGCCGATGCCCGGGTCAGCCTGCTGAACTCGGACAAACAGTTCGTGCAAGGCATTGATCTGACCGCCGGGCAGTATGTCATCGAAGTGCAGCACTCCGGTTACGAGTCGCAGGTCCGCCGGGTCGAGATTCTCCCCGGCATGGCCGCCACTGTGCGCATGGATTTGATGCAGGTGGCCGAGGTCGGCAATGCCGTCGGGTTGCAGCCCGCCTACGCGCCTCCGGCGGCCGACTCTTCCACAGCGGAGCAACTGGCCAAGAATCTGGCCACTCCCGACTATCCCATGATCGCGGAAAGCTCCCCCGAGCAGCGGATCGCGGTGAGCGAAGCCGCCACCGCTCCGGTCTCCTCCGGACGGGTGCAGTTCGGCACTGGCCAGATGGTTGCCTCGGCCGAGACCCCCAAGCATGTGGAAGAGACCGTGGCCGCGCAGAACGCTGTAGATTACGGCATCCTGCGCGTCACCACCGAACCCGCCAACGCCAAGATCCGTGTCCTCGGCATCAGGCCCAAGTTCGAACAGGGCATGAAGCTCGAACCCGGAACCTATACCGTGGACGCGAAGCTTTTCGGCCGCAAGACCGTGGCCCAGGACGTAGTCATCAAGCCCGGACTGGAAGCTCTGGTCCACTTCACTCTGCCCGAGGCGCGCACCGGCAAGCTGTTCGTCAACGCCAACATGCCGGACGCCACCATTCGCATCCTGGATATCAAGCCCAAGTTCGAGCAGGGCATGGAACTGCCGGAAGGCACCTACACCATCGACGCCGCTTCTCCCGGATACGAGACCAAGGTCGTGAAGGTGGAAGTTGTGGCCGACCAGGATAACCAGGTAACAGTGGAACTGGAACAGCCCAAGGGAATCGGCCGGCTCTTCGTGAAGACCGATCCAGCCGATGCAACCATCCGCGTCTTGGACATCCGCCCCAAGTTCGAGCAGGGCATGGAACTCGCCGAAGGTACCTATACCATCGATGTTACCGTCGAGGGTCGCGATACGGTGGTAAGGACGGTTACGGTGGTAGCCGACCAGGATAACGTCATCGAGCTGAACGTACCGGTAGCAGCCGCTCCCGGCAAGCTGTTCGTCGAGACCAAGCCTTCGGGTGCCAACATCCGCATCTTGAACATCAAGCCCGTCTTCCAGCAGGGCATGGAACTCCAGCCTGGAAGGTATACCATCGATGCTTCCATCGAAGGCTACCAGACTGTTGAGAAAAACGTGGTCATCGAATCCGGCGCCATCGCCACCGTGAGCCTGGAACTTCCCGAACAGACCCGGGTTTCCGAAGCTCCGGCCCGTACCAACGAAGAAAAGGATTCCACCATGGCCGGGTTGCCGAACCCCAAACCCGAAAAGGATCCGCTGCACCCCCTGATGAAGGACATGACCTTCGCTGAAGAGGCCAGCCCTCAGAACATCAAGGCCTTCGACATCGAGGTCTTCCTGGCCATGGCCAGACTAGCCCTCAACGCCGGTGACTTCATCGGCGCCCTTTCCGCCGGGGAGCAGGTCCTGGCTCTGGACCCAAAAAACAACGAGGCCTTCCAGATTCAGGCCCAGGCCTACGACTCCCTGCACCAGTACGACGCCGCACTGGATGTCCTGAACAAGGCCCTGGCCCTGACTCCCGAGAACAAGGCCCTGCTCGAGCGCCGCAAGAACGTCCTCGAGAACAAAAAGCGCAACGGCAAGATCGAAGAGACCTCCGAGGCCATCAGCTTTGATCCCGGTTATTACGCCGTCTTTTCAAACTAGAGAGCCGGCGGCCGACCGCCTCTCGAATCCAGCATGAACTCAGCCCGGGGTCACCCCGGGTTTTTTTTTACCTTGCCGTAGTGAATGGAAATCCCATACCATAGGGCAGTTACCAGGAACTCTAGCTCTTACCATTAACAAGGTTACCATCATGATCCGTCGATATCTCCCCGCCATGCTGCTTGCGCTGTTCCTGTATCCCGTAGCCATTGCCCATTGCGGCATGTTGCAGCTCAACGCCAGGATCGAGGATTTCCGTATCGATTCAACCGACAAGTTGGGAGAGCTCTACACCCTGCGTGGTGTGCACATCGACAACAAGAACACGGACGCCACGGAAGGGGTGCAGATATTCATCAATGAGATCCGGGGCAACGTGTTTCTCGTGAACAATGTCCTGGACATCACCTTTTTCTACGACCTGCACAGGGGCTATGACGACAAGAATGTGGTCGCTGAGTACATGACCAATCGTTTGAGGGAGATCAACGAAAACATCCGCTACAACGTGCGCAAGCTGGATAACCTGGCCGGGCTTCTTCACAAGCGCGGGCAGGAAACCCTGGTGGAGCAGTTCATGGAGTACAAGGTGCGGCTTATGGACGTGTCGGAGTCGGTGCGCATGATCCGAGACCTCATCCTGGAAGACGTCACGGAGCAGGGTGAAGAGGCAAGGCAATAGTCAGAACCGTCATGTGTCGAAAAGGCGAAGAGCGAGGGGGAAAACCTTTCTTCAGAAAGGTTTCCCCCATCAATCTTTTCCAGATTTTTTTACCAACCTACCGTAGGAAATCGGCCACCGCCATGATGGTGTTCACGTAAGTGACGCTGTGATTGTAGCGGTAGAGCACCTGTCTCTGCCCCCTGCGTGTCTTGGCCGGTTTCCACCCGTGAGCTTTCAGGTAGTTGCCCATGCTATGCAGGGCGTCGTCCACAGTGAAGAGGTCCACGCGGCCGTCTCCGTCTCCGTCCACGCCGAAGCGCAGGGCGTTGCTGGGCATGAACTGACTGATGCCTATGGCTCCGTAGATGGACCCGGGCAGGGTCCGGGGGTCGGCACCCTTGGCAATTGAGTAGCGCAGCAGGGCCTTGAGTTCGTCATAAGCCCAGTCTGCCTTCTGGCGCATGCGCTTCACCAGCCAGGCAAGGGATTTTCCGGAAGGGTGCTCCCTGATGAAGACGGCTTTCACGTCGGCGTACTCACGGGTGGCGGCCATGCTTGCCAGGGTGCGGAAGGCGCTCTCCCTGCCCAGGAACTTGCCCACACGGGTCTCCACCGTGAGGATGCCCACCGCGATTTCCGGAGGAATACCATAAGTTGCCTCGACCTTCTGCAGCAGCGGCAGGTTCGCGTCGTAGAACTCCTTGGCCTCTGCCAAACGCTCGGGGGTGACAACGGACTTGTAAATGGCGGGTCCCCGATCCTTTTTCAAAAGAGGGGGTGGTTTATACCCCCGGGGAGCGTGACGACCATGGGTCTTGATGTACTCGAGCAGCGCCTCGTTCACCTGACCGTCCACCTCCAGGCCATGGGCCTTTTGAAATCCACGAATGGCGGCGCGGGTTTTGGATCCGGCGTATCCATCCGCCAGTCCGGGTTGGTAGCCCAGAGTGTTCAGCTCTTTCTGGATTTCACGCGCCAGGCCGGAGCCGAACTTGATTACGTACAGGGAGTGGATCTTGTCGCTCATGGGAGCGGGGTCATAGGTGACTCCCTTGAATAGGCTCCGAATTCCCGCCGGATCAAAGCCGTCCGCCACGAGCCGGTTCATGAGCGCGTTCCAGGTGGCGGCGTGGGCGCATGGTGTCAGTGCGACAAGCACTCCCAGCACTAGGAGTGCGAGGACGATCCTCTTCATGTTGGTGAACATGTCAATCATGTAAGAACTCCTGAAAAATGTTGCGGCAAGCAGCATTCAGGGGATACAGGTGAGCTTGTCGCGTCCTCAGGCCCCCTTTCTGAAAACGCTGGGAACATTCCTTAATGGATGGGATGATTGAGAGAATAAGACAATACAGTGAGAATGTGGAGAAGATCAGGACTGTTTCCTGGAAAAGCGTTCACGAAGCAGTTGCTTGAGCTTGGCGAAATCCTTGGAGCTAATGCCTCCGTTGTTGCGAAGCGCCTGAAGGCGGGCAATGATATCGTCAAGAGAGAGAGGGTCTTGCAGCATTCCCCGCTCCACTCCGGCTTCTGAGAGTTTTTTGGCCAACTTCTCTCCCAAGGGGCGGCCATGCTTCCGGGCAAGTTCACTCCCTTTCTTCCTGGCCAAGTTCGCTATGTTCAACAACAGGTCTCTTCGATCCATAAGAAATCCGGAATGTTTGTCGTATGCTGTCTGTCCCCTAGGGCTGTGTTTCGGACAATGCCCCGTTAACGCCGTAGATGTCGTGATTGGATACACGGTATCAGGTTAAGAGGATACACGGAGTGAATGGCTGTGGCAACAGGCGGGATCACGGCTGGGTGTCTGGTTGAAAATCTTCGGTGGCGCGGGTTTGTTAAATACGAATGGAAAGTGTTTAAATTTTGTCTTGAAAGTATTATAAGCAGCGTCATATTGCTGAGGGCACACGATGCGCGAGCTTATGTTGCTCGATTGATATGAGAACCGTCGTACCGTGGCATTCCAGGGATTATGCGGAAGAATGCCGAAGCATTGGCCATTTGCGGCGGACGGGTTGATAATCGTACAAAGACACCCCGCGCTATCTGGCGGGAGGCAAGGAGAGCGTCATGGCATATAAGGCAAAGTCCTTAGCGCGTCTGGCAGGAGCTGGACTGTTGGCGGGAGTGCTGCTTTTCGGCGGCTGTTCCTGGAGCATGTTCGGCTCTGGCAAGGACGCGGAACCTGAGACGCAAAAGGCCGAGACTGCCGATAAGGCCGATTCCGCGCGGAAAAGCGATCTGGAATTGGGTGCGGGCAGTGAAGACAAGTCCAAAAAGTCCAAAGGCGTGGTGGCCCCTCCTAAACGGAGCAAGGGTGAAAAGGTCGAATACACGCCGCTGGACGAGGCCAAGCCGGAGGAAAAGCCTGAGGAAGCGGGTAAGCCCGACATGGCCGCCAAGGCCGATGTGAAGAAGACCGAGCCTGACAGTGCCAAGAAAGAGGTCAAAAAGGGGGCGGACACCCGGGACACGGAGATCACTGCCGTGGAGCCCAAGAAGGACGGGGAGCCCGAGGTGGAGATCAAGGTCAAGGGCAGGGTGCCCATCGAGCGGGCCAAACCCGACGATAACGTACACACCGGGGATATCGAGTACCGCTCCTCCGCTGAATTGCAGGAGGCCGTACAGCGGGCCATAGATAAGAAGCAGTTTCTCGGGTACACCGATCCTTTTGACGCATTTCCTGTGCTTCCCGGCCCGGACACCATCAGCGCCGCGTTCATCCCTGTGGAGTACCCCAACCACAAGGTATTCTACCATGCCTTTTATCAGAAGGATAAGCCCTTTCACACAAGGGTATACGGCTACACGGTCATCGACATGAGGACCAACCAGGACTTCGGTCATTTTGATGGCGACGCCGACGGCATCTTTGAACAGAAGACTTTGGACCCGAAGATCGTCCTCGACGATTACCTGAGGACATCCGGTGACAAGCCTCTTGGAAAAAACCTGGATAAACCTCAGGACGAGAAGACCAAGTAGCGCGTTATCCGGACCGAATCGCAGCCGCCCCTCCTGACCTGCAGGATGTGTCCGTGAATTTGATGTGGAGGAAGAATGTGTGATAGAGCATCCTGACCTTGGACCAGGTTGGGATGCTCTTGTTTAATTACGGAGAGCACAAAATGATAATCATTTTGTAGCTCGAAGGCATAAACTGGTCCGCCAAAGGCGGGACCTGGCGGCGAAGGCTCCGGAGCGCGGTGTTACTTCTTTTGCGCTCCGAGTAAAATCATTTCAAGAGAAATGATCATTGTATCAGTGCTTTCGAAAGAGACGGGAAGGGGCCGATGTCTGTTTCGTGCGTGCGCTCAGGTGAGCACGCACCATTAAACAAGGTGGTTGGCATGGAATTCAAACTGCTTTCCGAATTGACGCTGGTTTTCGGTCTCTCCATCTTCGTGATAATGGCTTGCCACAGGATCAAGATCCCGCCCATTCTGGGATTTTTGATCACCGGAGTAATTGCCGGCCCCCATGCCCTGGGGCTGGTAAATGCCGCTCATGAGGTCGAGTTGCTTGCGGAGATCGGCGTGGTGCTGTTGCTGTTCACCATCGGGCTGGAACTTTCCATGGAGGAGTTGCTCGACCTGCGGAAGCCAGTGTTCATCGGCGGCGGCGCCCAGGTCCTGTTCACCATAGTGGTGGTGTTCCTCATCACCGTCGTATTCGGAGCCTCTCCGGGCAAGGCCTTGTTCTACGGGTTTCTGGCGGCACTCTCGTCCACCGCCATCGTCTTGAAAATATTGCAGGAAAATGCGCAGATAGAAACCCCGCAGGGGCGGATCGTCCTGTCCATCCTGATTTTTCAGGACGTGATCATCGTTCCCATGATGCTTATCGCTCCCTTTCTTACGGGCAAGGGAGGAGGCATCGGGGGAGCCATTCTCCTGCTGCTGTTCAAGACGGTGGTGGTCCTGGCAATTCTCTACGTTGCCGCGAAATACGTGGTACCCCGCGTGTTGACGCAGGTGGTGCGCACCCGCAGCCGCGAGGTGTTCATCCTTGCCACCCTGGTCCTGTGTCTCGCGGTGGCATTGATGACGTCCTACGTGGGACTTTCCCTCTCCCTGGGCGCTTTTCTGGCCGGTCTTATCATCAGCGAATCTGATTACAGCATCAGCGCCATGGAAGGCATCATGCCCTTCAAGGATGTGTTTACCAGCCTGTTCTTCATTTCGGTGGGCATGTTGTTGGATGTGGGCTTCTTTGTCTCCAATCTGCCCCTGGTCATCCTGCTCAGCGCCGCGTTGCTGGTGGGCAAGACGTTTCTTGCAGGGGGTGCCGCCAGGTTGCTGGGCTATCCGAAGCGCACTGCTCTGCTGGTGGGGCTTGCCTTGTGCCAGGTGGGGGAGTTCTCGTTCATTCTCGCCAAGGTGGGGCAAAACGAGGGGCTTCTCGGGATGGACCAATACCAGGTCTTTCTGGCCGCCAGCATCCTGACCATGGCCGTGACGCCCTTTTTGATCAAGGCCTCGCCGGCCATCGCCCATGCGGCCGGGCGTTATGCACCGTCCCTGCGAGGCAAGGTCGAAACGAAGTATGAAAAGGCCGAGAAGGGGCTTCAGGATCACCTGATCATTGTGGGGTTCGGTCACGGTGGAAAGGCTCTGGCCAGGACCGCGAAAAAGTCCGGTATCCGGTATCTCATTTTGGAGATGAATCCGGACACGGTCCGCGTCAAACGCCAGCAAGGTGAGCCCATCCACTACGGTGACGCCGGACAGGCGGCTGTTTTGGTGCACGCCGGCATTCGCAAAGCAAAGGTGCTGGCCGTGGTCATCTCGGACGCAACCTCAGTACGAAGGGTGGTGGCAGCCGCTCGTGCGCGAAACCCGGAACTCCATATCGTGGCGCGCACTAGGTTTGTCAGTGAAATCGACTCACTGAAGGAACTTGGGGCGGATGTTGTCGTT
Organism: Desulfovibrionaceae bacterium; assembly: GCA_963674665.2. GTDB lineage: Bacteria > Desulfobacterota > Desulfovibrionia > Desulfovibrionales > Desulfovibrionaceae. Next base: position 482,915 of record CAXXPL010000011.1, read on the forward strand.
TCGGAGGAATTCGAGGCCTCCATCGAGATTTTCAGTCGTGTCCTGCTTCGATATATGGTTCCGAGAACTGTCATCGAAACAGTGGTGGCTCAGGTCCGCTCCCAGGAATACGAGTTGTTGCGCACCACGGAGACTGCCGGGGGGCCGCTTTGCTCGTTGAGCAGCCAGTTCGAGGGCATGGAGGTGAGCGGGGTGGTCGTGGAGTCCGGTGCCCCGTTGGATGGTGTGCCCCTGAGTGAGTCGGATTTGCGTAGAAAGCATGGACTCACTGTGGTTGCGGTGCAGCGGGGTAAGGATCTGTACGCAAATCCGGGCAGTGAATTCCGGCTCGGTGCTGAAGACGTGGCCTATCTGTTCGGAAAAATGGAGAACATTGAGGGGGCGGGGGTGCTGTTCAAGGCATAACCCCGGTAATTCCTCCATATGGTTATTGCATTAGCTCCGCAAGAGTTCTCGGGGGGAAACCTTTCTGAAGAGAGATTCCCCCCTCGGAAAGCTGTTTTATCGATTGTTTTCCATGTTGCGGAGCAAAGGCAATAGTCACATACCTCTAATTCCTCATCCTGCTCATCGGGTGCCGGATCATGTGTGCATGATATGCGCAGTATGCGGTGCCAAACCAAAGGCCGCTCCGATAAGCGGCCTTTGGTTTATTACCGGGGGAGTTGTTTATCGGGTCGAATCCTGTACGGCGGAAATATAATCGGCCACAGCCATATCAATGCTGTACGCGGGCTTGTACCCCAAATCCTGTCGGATCGGAGAGTCGTCGAACACAGTGGCGTATGGAGATGATTGCTTGCCGGATTCGTTGAACGTCAGTTCCACATCGGGAAAATGCCCATGAACAATGTGCGCGACCTCACGTAGGCTGTGTACGCCTCCGCAGACGGTGTAGAACCGTTGTCTTACTCGGGATTCGTTCCATACGAGCATGATGGCCTTGATGGTGTCGTGTATGTAGACCCAGTCGCCTCTTTCTTCAGGGTTGTCCACATGCACTGCTTGCCCTGAGAAAAACGAGTTGATCAGGCCGTTGGTGTACAGTGCTGTCAGACCATTTGTCCGATTCGGCCCCCACACCCAGGTGGGGCGTATGCCACGGACATCGATTTGTCGATTGTCGGCATACCAGCAGGCCAGTTGCTCACTGGCCAACTTGCTCAATCCGTAAATATTGGAAGGCGCGCGTTGAGCGTCTTCACCAACAGGTTCCTGTGCCCTTGGATCGAAGATCGAGATGGAACTCATGTAGAAAAATTTACTTATCCCGGCCACCAGTGCCCCATCCAGCAGCACTTGTGTGGAGCGGAAGTTGACCTGCAAGGCCTTGAGCGGGTCTTCCTCGCATGCACCGGCCATGAGCGCACCCAAATGCATTATGCCCTGCGCCCTGGAGTTGACCACAGCCCGGTACAGATCTGCCTCGGAGGAGGCGTCCCCACGAATATAAGTGATTTTTGAACGTACCGCGTCCAGTAGCACCGGCTGCGGCACACAATCAAAGACAATCACCTCGTCACCTTGTTGCAGCAGCGCGTGAACCAGGTGGGAACCAATAAAACCCGCTCCTCCGGTCAATAATATTCGCATGATAACCTCTCGTGGATTTTGAATTGGATATTCAAGGATGTTGTCATCAGCAATGAGAGAGATGATAGGTGACAGGTGATGTTTTCAGTTAAGTATTGATATATTTTTGATTGAATAAGGTTATATTCTGTATCCTGCTATATTAAAATATACTCGATTTCACTGCTTGATGGATTTAATAATGAGGAATTTGAACGTACAATTTCTGTAAACAACATTATGTAAAAGTATTGTTGAATTTAAAAAAAGTATTTAAAGGCTTGCTTGGAGTTGATAATGACGGTTACTGTTGAAAAATATTGTTTATACCATGGGTATAAAAATATCGTTTTCATAAAAATAATTTATTATATAAGAGTGTTAAAAAATAAATAATAACATTAATGAAATCGTTTTAAAAATATCTCGAAGAAATATTGATGTCAATTCATTGGTGAGGATACACGAAAGATTGGCCAAAGGGATGGATCATGGTGAAGATTACCAGAAAAACAAGTAGGTTGGAGAATATTTTTTGTTTGACAACAGCCACTTATGGCCTCGAGTTGACGTGCGGTCTCGTGCTGCAAGATAATGCAACCATATGAATTAATATCTCGGTTGTGTCTTGTCAAAAGCGGAGGTCACAAACTGACTGATGCGAACGTGGATGGTGTGTGACAAATATGAATTACTCAGATTAATATGTACTGCTTGAGAAAAGTATTAGAAAAATAGGCATGTTGAACCTGGATGGCCGTTGCTGCCGGGATTGTTTTCATGCCGACTGGATATGAAGTTCTACAGTTTTGTCTGAGGATTGTCTTACTATGTTGACAGAAGGTGTTGTTGCCATGTATCAAGAAAACGTTTCCAGAAAAATGTTAAAAGAAGTGATTATCCTATTATTATATTGATATAATTTTAAATAAAACGTTACTAGGAACAACGGTTCTGTGGATACGCAAAATGTGAGTTGCATTTTGAGAAACCCACACAAGTTGAATCAAAAAGTTGCGGGCAGGAGGTGGTGATCAAGAGAGATTGGGAAAGTGCTTATTCACGAAAAGTGGCTACGGCAGGGGACAGGAGGATCGTTCACGTGATGATCGACAGTTTGATTGCGCGCCGACTTCTGTTTCTGATTTGGATCTCGATGTACCCCATTCTAGGAGTAATGATATGAGATTGCGTTCGACGAAAGTTTTGATCATGGCCATTGTTTTGAGTTGCATGTTCATAGGAGCGAATACACTCGTGGCGGAGGCGAAAACAATCCTTCGTTATAGTCATAGCTCGGCGGCTTCCATGGACAACCCCCATTATGTCGCAGCATTGGATTTCAAGGCTTACGTCGAGGAGGTCATGGGCGGAGAGGTGGAAGTGCAAATCTACCCTGCCAGCCAACTGGGGGGCGAAGAGAGGGCTTTTCAGGATCTTCAGCAAAAGATCATACAAGTGGCTTCGCTCGCTTCCAACAATGCCGCTGTGTTCGCTCCCTCTCTTGCGGTGCTGGATTTGCCCTACCTCTTTCATACCAACAAGGAAGGCTGGGACATCCAGGACAAGTATTGGGATGACTTCAACAAGCAGATGATCAAGGAAAGCGGGATCAGGATCATAGGGTTTCTGGACCTGGGGTATCGTCACGTGTGCAACAGCAAGCACCCCATTCGGACCCTTGATGACCTCAAGGACCTGAAGATCCGTGTTCCCAATAATCCCGTCATGGTAAGCACGTTCAAGGCCTGGGGATGTGAACCCACTCCACTTGCCTGGGACGAGACCTTCAACGCGCTGCAGCAAAAGGTCGTGGATGGGCAGGAAAACTCCTATGTGATCTTCTCTTCCAATAAATTCGAGGAAGTACAGAGCTACATGACCGAACTTCACTACAAGCTGCAGATCATTGTCATGGTGATCAACGACTCCTGGTTGCAGAAGCAGCCGGAAAAGTTGCGCAACGCGATCATCGAAGGGGGACGCAAGGCAACGCTGCATAGTCGTGAGAATATCATGAAGCTGGAAGAGGCCGTGAAACCTGCCGTGATAAAGGCCGGAGTACAGATTATTGAAAAGCCCGACGACGAACCGCTGTGGGTGGAAAAGGCCATGACGGTTTGGCCCGCCATGTATCCGAATATCGGCGACTTGACGCTGCTGGACAAGATCATGGAAACACTGGGTCGCACACGTCCGCAATAGATGAAATTGATATGAAGGTGTCCCGCCGTGTTGGGGGCGCTTGCTGATTTGGCGCCCTCACTTGATCACCACGATGACGGGATCAAGTGAGGGCGGTGAGTGTCTGGGAGTATAAGTGAAAGGTTGCTCAGTATTTTCGGCGTGAACCCTACCAGAAAAAATACTCCGTTTTCATGTCCCTGCCCACGCGGATGCTCCGCTCCTGCGGGGTGCCCTCGTAGTCGCAGGATACCTTGTAGGTGCCCTCGGGTAGGGCCATGACGATCCAGGCGCCGTCGCAAAGCGTCTGTATCATTTCTCCGCCTTGCTCGTTGAGCACAGTCACTTCGATGCCGCTGAGATAGGCGCGCGTCTGCTTGTCAGCGAAAATACATTTCAGGGTCCAGGTGTAGGGGCTCTTGGCGTCATCGGCCTGCTCCGCCTCGCCCACCGCGATGCCGCAAAAATAGGGGATATCATCCGACTCCGCCCGGGCATCGAGAGGAGCGGAAAACAGGGTCAGAGCGCAGGTGAAGAGAAGAAGATATGCGATATGTTTCATGGCGTTGCCTCCAAAAAGGTTGAAGAGGTGCGAAAGGAATTCACACTACCCATGAATACAGGCTTTACGGATCCAACGCAACGAGTCTATCCGGAGGACAAAAGGCCACAGGCTGATATCCATGGACAATGCGGCTGGAAATATGGGATGTAAATGATACTGGGAACGGTATCCGCTGCATTGGGGAGTTGCCACGGAAGGATCGGGAATGTTCGCAGAAATGACTTACCAAAAGGGGGGTGAAATGTCGGGAAAGATTAAGTTCTGGGCCTATTTCGGTACGGTGGTAGGCATCTATGGCTGGTTTATCGGCATTTGCGCCGTCTGCCTGCTCGCCGAGCAATATGATGTGCTGGGGGAAATTTTTGCGCCGGGTTTCCTGGTCAGTGGAATAATGGCCCTGTTTTTGATCTTTGTGGTGGAGAGCGTGCTGAACAGGTTCGGGCCGCGCAGCCCGATGCTGCAGATAAGTCTGTGGGCCATGCTGCTTTCGGAGATGGGAATCCTGCTGTTTTTTCTCGAGAAGTGGTTTTCCTCTCTCGTGAAAAGTCACCCCGAGTTCCGGCAGGTATTGAACGACATGAACGATTCCATGGGGGGGAGCACGGTGTACGAGATCAACGACATCATTCCCGTCACGATGATGGCGGCGGGGTGCGTCCTGCTAGGTATACTGGTGGGAGCCTTCATCAGAAGACAAAGCGAGGACAAGGTTCTGTGAGTACCCTGACCCGAATGGTGGGTTGATTTTGCTGTCATAGTTGTGCAGTTGTGTCGTAGGGTCATCGAGCAGAACGAATCTGGTACGGTCGGAGCAAAGCTGTAGGTCCGTAGCATGTCGGTTTTTCCAAAGGTTCTCATATGCCAAGGGCAAACAGGGTCGAATACTTTCACCTAAAGGGGAGCACCCTTGCGGGTATTCTTGTGCTGGGCGCCCTGTATTACACGAGTACGTTCAACTATCTCCTGTTTCACTCCCTCGTCGAGGTGTTCAGCATAGTCGTTGCCTGCGGCATCTTCATCATAGGATGGAATTCTCGGCAGTACATCAAAAGCAACTACCTGATTTTCATTTCCATAGCGTACCTGTTCATAGGATTTTTGGACCTCCTGCATACCCTCGCGTACAAGGGGATGGGAATCTTTACAGACTATGATTTCTATGCGAACCAACTATGGATAGCGACCAGGTACATGGAGAGTCTGGCACTTCTGACGGCATTTTATTATGTCGATGAAAAGAGAAAATTGAATGCGAAAGCTCTGTTTGCTACATTTACAATAGTTACATCGCTTATCGTTCTTTCCATCTTCGTATGGAAGATATTCCCGGAGTGCTTCGTGAATAATCAAGGGCTGACTATGTTCAAAAAAGTCAGCGAGTATGTGATTTGCTGCATTTTGCTCGTTGTTCTTGGGAATCTTTACAGGAAGAAATCGTTGTTCGACTCTGTTGTGTACCGATACATGAATATCTCAATTGTCTGCACAATCGTTTCCGAACTCGCTTTCACTTTCTATATAAGCAACTACGGCTTCTCCAACCTTATGGGGCATTATTTCAAGATATTCTCCTTCTACATGATCTACAAGGCCATCATCGAAACAGGCCTGCGCCGCCCCTACGACATGATCTTCAGGCAACTGGTGGAGAACCAGGACAAGCTGCGCGAGGCAAAGGAGGTCGCCGACAGGGCGAACAGGGCGAAGAGTGATTTTCTCGCCAACATGAGCCACGAGATCCGGACGCCCCTCAATGGTTTGCTGGGAATGCTGCAACTCCTGAAGATGACGCGGCTGGAAAACGAACAACTGAACTACGTACAGCTTGCGGAAAACTCCGGGCGCAGTCTTCTGGACATCATCAACGACGTTCTCGATCTTTCCAAGATCGAGGCGGGGCACTTGGAGATCCGGAAAGAGAAGGTTTATGTGCCGGGGCTCCTTCATACCGTGGTTTCCCTTTTCGAAGGGTTGGCAAAGGACAAGGGGGTGGCGTTGACCAGCGAGATCGAGCCCGACATGCCTTCGGGCATTGTCGTGGACGGCATTCGTCTGCGGCAGATAGTCTTCAACCTGATGGGCAACGCCGTGAAGTTCACCAGCGAGGGACGGGTGACGTTGCGGGCCGGACTGCAAGGTGACGACAGACAGGCGCTTGAAAATGGAAAAGGTGTTCTGCTTCTGGAAGTGGAGGACACCGGCGAAGGCATTCCGGAAGAAAAACAAAGGGATATCTTTTCCCCGTTTTCGCAGGCCACTCGCTCCAGAGAGGAGGGCGCCAAGGGCACGGGGTTGGGGCTGTCCATTGTAAACAAACTGATAACCTTGATGCACGGGGAGATTTCGCTACGCAGCGCACCGGGCAAGGGATCGCTTTTCAGCATACGCATACCGGTGGAGATTCGGGAAAGTGCCGGTAGCGACCATACCGATACATACATCAAGTGCGACATCCCGACATGTGAGGGACGCGAGGATTTCGAGCACGAGCCCCATCGCCCACTGAACATAGTCATAGCGGATGACGACAGGGTTTCCATCCTGGCGGCTCGTCGCTTGCTGGAGAATCTCGGCAACCATGTCATTACGGCCTCCAATGGACACGAAGTGCTGCAGGCTCTGGACAGAGGGCCTGTCGACGTGATTCTCCTGGATATTCAGATGCCCGAGATGGACGGTCTCGAGACCACGCGCAGGATTCGCTCGTCAAGAGCCCGGTATGTGCATGTCCCGATTCTCTGTCTCAGCGGGAACGCCTTCACCGAGGACCGCGAGAAGGCACTGGCTGCGGGCATGAATGACTACCTCACCAAACCCCTTGATTTCCATGAAGTGGTTCGGTCGATTCACGAGCACGTGTTTGGCCAAGACCATACCCATGAACAATGCTCCGAGTGACATACCGCCTTCCCTGAAAATCCCTCCTTGCAAAGCTCACTTTACAAAATCAAGCCGTTTCTTTTAGGAAAATTTCTTCGCATGTAATGTCCCGAGATGAAATCTTGTGGAAGAATTCGTTACCGGGGCAATAGTCAACAAGGAAAAGGTAATGCAACTCGTTCTCAATTTATTGGTATATCTGGCTGTGGGGGCTGTGGGTGGATTCATCGGCGCAAAGACCAAGCTGCCTTGCGGCGTATTGCTGGGGGCGGTGGTGGCGGTGATGATAACCAAAATCATCACCGGCCAGAGCTGGGAAGTACCCAAAGCCTTTGATTTCGGGAGCCAGGTGATCCTCGGCGTGCTCATCGCCCTGACTTACAAGCCCGGAATGTTTCAGGGCATGAGCGGCATGCTGGCGGCCATAGTAGGATCCACCCTGGTGCTCAGCATCGCTGGTATCATCATGGCCCTTCTGCTGCGACGTTGGGGCATGATGGATCTGCCCACCGGATACATAGCGACCAACCCGGGGGGCATGAGCGCGCTCGTGCCCCTTGCCATAGATCTGGACGTGAACGCGGCGCTTATCGCCCAGTTCCACTTTTTCAGAATCATATTCATCACTCTCACCGCACCGTTCATCTTCAAATGGATCATCAAGTAAGTGCCTGAAAGAAGCAGCCGGGGGAGGGACTTTTCGGAAAAAGTCCCTCCCCCGGAAAATGCCTCGAACAGTCTATGATCAGTCTTCCATCTGGAATTCGACCCGTATCTTGAACATTTTCTCGGCCGGAAGGTTGAGCACAGGGATGCCCGTCTCCTTGGTGATGCCGTCCAGTGTCTGGCAGACATCCTCCCAGGAGGGGCCGATGAAGGTGAACCAGACATTGTACTTGTGGTCGCGGAGGTAGTTGTGGGTCACGCCCACGTGCCTGTTCACCACGGCGGTGAAGTCGTCCAGGCGCTCCTCCGGCACCTTAGCCGCGCAGAGCGTGCTGCGCCAGCCAAGCTTTCTGGAATGGAAGCTGGCGCCGAGGCGGCGGATCACGCCTTTTTGCCGCAGCCCCCGTACCGTGGCCAGGGCCTCGGATTCGGTGAGCCCCAGGCGTTCGCCGATCACCGCATAGGGGCGGGAGGCGATGGGGTAGTCCGATTGGATCACGTCCAACACGCGCTTCTCGTTCTCGTTCAGCAGTCGCCTAGTCACTGTCATCCCCTTGCCCCGGCTTCTGGGCGCGACGGGGCTGGTACGAGCAGAGCGGCTCCTCGCCCAGGTAGTTGCCGCGCATGGTCTGGGCGCGGGCACGGCAGCCGCCGCACACGCGGTGATATTCGCATATGCCGCACTTGCCCTGGTACTGCGACTGGTCGCGCAGGGAGAGGAATTGCGGCGAGTTGCGCCAGATCTCCGGAAAAGGGGTCTCCAGTACATTGCCGGAGTTCAGTTCCAGGTAGCCGCAGGGCTGTACCTGGCCGGTATGGGAGATGAAGCAGAAGCCGATGCCGCCAAGGCAGCCCTTGGAGTGCGCGTCCATGCCAAAGGTCTCGGGGGTCACTGCGATCCCCTCCGCCTTGGCCCGCTGGCGCATGATCCGATAATAGTGGGGCGCGCAGGTGGCCTTGAGGTGCATGTCTGTCTGCTTGCGGAAGTCGTAGAACCAGTTGAGGACCTGTTCGTACTCCTCGGCGGAGATTACCTCGCTGCCGAGTTCCGCTCCCCGGCCCGTGGGTACGAGCAGGAAGATGTGCCAGGCCGCGGCCCCGAGCTCCTTGGCCAGGTTGAAGATATTCTTGAACACCGGCAGGTTGTTGCGGGTGACCGTGGTGTTGATCTGAAACTCAAGACCTGCGTCCTTGAGGTGCTGGATGCCCCTCATGGAAGCGTCAAAGGCGCCGGGAACCCCCCTGAACAGGTCGTGGCTCGCGCTGTCAGGCCCGTCTATGGAAATGGAGCAGCGCTGTACTCCCACCTTGCGCATGCGAACCGCGTTCTCCGCTGTGATCAGGGTGCCGTTGGGCGCCATGACGCAACGCAGGCCGATGGAGTTGGCATACTCGATGAGCTCGTACAGGTCCGGCCGGAGCATGGGCTCGCCGCCCGTAAAGATGATGATGGGGTCACCGGCCTCCTTGAAGCTGTCGATGAGGCGCAGGGCCTGCTCCGTGGACAGCTCGTCGGGGTAGGGCTCGGGATGCGCCTCGGCGCGGCAGTGCTTGCAGGCCAGGTTGCAGGAGCGCGTCACCTCCCAGGCGATGAGCCTGAGGGGGGGCGGTCCGCCCGGCTTGGCGCCGTGGCTGTGTGCATGTGGGTGTTGCATGTTCACTCGCCTTTGTGAAGAAGCTCGAGCATGGCTTCTGTGTAGTATGTGATGATCAGGTCCGCACCGGCGCGTTTGATGGCGGTGAGGGATTCGACCATTGTCCGGGTCTCGTCCAGCCAGCCACGCTCCGCAGCGGCCTTGATCATGGCGTACTCGCCGCTGACTTGGTAGGCGCACAAGGGAAGGTCGTAGTTCAGGCGCAGCTCCTTGAGCACGTCGAGGTATGGCATGGCGGGCTTCACCATGAGCATGTCCGCTCCTTCCTGGGCGTCGGCCGCGGCTTCCAGCATGGCTTCGCGGCCATTGGCCGGATCCATCTGGTAGCTGCGCCTGTCGCCGAACTGGGGCGCGGAATCCGCGGCCTCGCGGAAGGGACCGTAGAAGGCCGAAGCGTATTTCACCGCGTAGGAAACCACGGGGATATGGCTGAAGCCGTTATCGTCAAGGGTGTCGCGGATGGCCAGGACGCGGCCGTCCATCATATCCGAGGGGGGCCACGATGTCCGCGCCGGCCTCGGCATGGGAGAGCGCGGTGCGGGCCAACAGCTCCAGGGTGGGGTCGTTCTGGATCTCGTTGTCCTTGATCAGGCCGCAGTGCCCGTGGGAGGTGTACTCGCACAGACAGACGTCAGTCATGACCACCAAGTCCGGGAAGTTTTTCTTGAGCGCGGTGACGGTCTGCTGCACGATACCGTCCGCGGCGTAAGCCTGGGAGCCGACAGGGTCCTTGGTCTTGGGCAGTCCGAAGAGGATGACCGTGTTCAGCCCCAGGGGGTACATGGCGGCCAACCCTGTCCACCAGGCTGTCCAGGCAGAGCTGGTCTTGCCCGGGCATGGACGAGATGGGCCGGCAGACGCCCTTTTCGTCTGATTCCAGAACAAAGTAGGGCTGGACCAGATCAGCGGGGTGGATGATGGTTTCGCGGACAATGGAGCGCAGGCCTTCGGTGCGGCGGAAGCGGCGACCCCGAAAAAAGGAAGCGTGCATGGACTAACCCTCCTGGTCCCGGGGAGCGGCGATCTCCTCGTCAGTGAGGTAGCAGGCCGGGTCCGGAGCCCAAACGTCGTCGTAATAGGCCTCGGCGCGGGCGCGGAAGTTGCCGCCGCAGATCTTCAGGTAGCGGCAGGTGGCGCAGCGCCCTTTGACGTGGGCCTTCTTGTCCTTGAGCTTGTGCAGCAGCTCGATATTCTGATCTGTCCAGATTTCGGAAAAGGGGCGCTCCAGGACGTTGCCGAACACGTGCTGACGCCAGAACTGGTCGGCGTGGACCTTTCCGTCCCAGGAGATGCAGCCGATGCCCCGGCCGGAGTTGTTGCCCTCGTTGAATTGCAGCAGCTCCATGATCTCGGCGGCGCGCTCCGGGTCTTCCTTGAGCATGCGCAGATACACGTAGGGGCCGTCGGCGTGGTTGTCCACGGTGAGCACTTCCTTGGGCTTGCCCTTGTCATGCAGCGCCTTGGTGCGGTCCATGATCAGGTCCAGCACTTGGCGGGTCTCCTTGTGATCGAGGTCCTCCTTGATCAGTTCGGAACCGCGACCAGAGTAGACCAGATGGTAGAAGCAGATGCGCGGGACCTCGAGGTCCTCCACCAGGTCGAAGAGGGTGGGGACTTCCTGGACGTTGCGGCGGTTGATGGTGAAGCGCAGCCCCACCTTCAGGCCTTCCTTCTTGCAGTTCTCGATACCCTTGAGAGCGCGCTTGAACGAGCCGGACACTCCGCGGAAGCGGTCGTGGACCTCTTCGCCGCCATCCAGGGATATGCCGACGTAGGAGAGCCCCACTTCCTTGAGCTCCTTGGCCTTTGCAGGGGTGATCAGGGTGCCGTTGGTGGAGATTACCGCGCGCATGCCCTTGGATACCGCATAGTGTGCGAGTTCGACCAGATCCTTGCGAACCAGAGGTTCGCCACCGGAGAAGAGCATGACCGGAGCGCCAAAGGCGGCCAGATCGTCGATCATGGCCTTGGCTTGTTCGGTGTTGAAGGGGTCCTGGCCATCCACCTCCACTGCCTTGGCGTAACAGTGGACGCACTTGAGATTGCACCGCTGGGTCATGTTCCAGACCACCACGGGCTTCTTGTCCTTGGAAAACTGCAACAGGTGCGAGGGCAACTGCCCGGACTCGCGGCCGTAGCGCAGGGCGTCGGAGGGCTCGACCTGACCGCAGTAGAGTTTCGATATACCGATCATGATAGCTCCTTGAAACGTCGATTATGGCTACCGGCACGCCCCCTGTGGAAGGCGTGCCGGTGGCTGGTTCATATACGGGGATGGGGTGCGCCCATGGACGGTCGGGACAATTACAGCTCGCTTTCCTTGTTGCCCTGCATGCGCACAGGCTGCATCCATGAACTGATGGGGCGGCTCATGTCCTCGGCCAGCTTGACCACGATGGCGTATATGGGGTCGCTGGGCATGGTCACCTTTTTCTTGAACAGGAGGTAGTCGCTCAGGACTTCGCTCTTCAGCTCGCCCATGTGGGCCATGGACCAGATCAGGGCGCCGGAGTAAGCGTCATAGATCTCCAGGCGCAGGGCCAATCGGGAGTCGCCATAGTCGCCACCGGCCATGAACAGGGTGATGTCCCCGCCGATGGCAAGGTCCGCGCCCTTTGCGCGGGCCTGGGCAACCGCCGCCTCTCCGCCGGGCCAGGCACGCTTCTGCTGATACTCGAACACGGGAAAGACCTTTTCCTTCAGCCACACCTGCCAGAAGATGCGCCCGATCTCCCTGCCGTAGTGCAGGGGGTTTTCGATGTTCTGCTGGAACCGGAAGGGGAACATCAGGGCGGTCAGTTCACGGTCCGGATGGTCCTTGGGGTGCAGATAGATCTCGGGGCGAAGGGGGGAATGCACCTTGTCCTCGATATATAGGGTGGCGCCGTTCCCGAAGTCAGCGTCCGCGCCGTAACGTCCGCATCCAAAGGCGAATACGCATGACAGCAGGGCCAGGAACAGAAGACCGGCGCGGAAGGTAGTCGGTAATCTCGTCATGATCTCTCCTTGGAGTGACGGGGGCGCTTCGTGCCGCATCCCGAAAAAGTCCGTGGGTCGAGGCCGTTCATTGCAAGGTCGCTGTTGGCGACGGCGCGGTCTGAACGGTCTCTATCAATTGCTCGCGGGACTGAATCAGGCTTTGCCGCAATTGCAGCCGCTTTTGCGCGGACAGTCTCCTGAATTCGGGCTTGGATGCAAGGCGGTCGAGCTGCTCCATCTCCGTTTGAATGCGTTTTATCTTGGTGTGGAATTTGTGATGCACGGGCCACAGACGCTCCGCCACCAATGCCAGTTCCCTGAGCTCCTGAGCGAGAATGCGAAACGACTCGGGGTCTATCTCCTTAGCGAAACGCTTGCGCTCGAGAAACTCCTTATATTTTTTCTGCAACCAGGTTTTCATGGTCCCCCCTCCCATGGGCATGCCCTGCCTATTGGGATAACATCGCCGGAATCATGAGCGCGGCAGCCAGCCCCATGAACAGAAGCAGCAGGAACGGGCTCAAGAGCGCCGCGATCACTCGGATGTATGATGAGTCGTGAACGTTTTTAAGGCCAATGGCAACTATGACCAGGGTCCAGAAGAGCGCTATGAAGCTGCCCACCATTGGGACAATGGATAGCACCACTGGTGCGCAGGAATAGGCCATCACCCTGAGAGTGCCCTCGAATCCACGGGAAGCGGACTGGAAAACCATCAGGAACAGGTGCTGAATGGCGGTGCCCACAAACAGGAACGCGGCGAAAATTACGGGATAGATCAGCAGCATTCCGGCAGAGGCCGCTCCCACGATGCCGTAGACCTCGGTGGGCACGGCCGCGTCCTGTGAATTGAACATGAACTGCATGCCCAGCATCTGATAGATGTATTGAAGCACCGCGCCGAACATGGACAGGAGCACGTAGAAAATCAGCGGACGGAGCATACCACCGCCTACGGCCATGTTTCTGAAAAATTCCACCGGGTGGAGCATGGCCCTCTTGATGGTCTGGAACAGGCCCGGGAAAAATCCATAGATATCCAGCCGCTCCCAGGGAACGTCCTCGCCGTACTGGGGCGGTTCCTGGTGACCGGAGCGCTGATACTGGGTTTGCTCGTAATCGGCTTGGCCGATGCTGTCCAAACCTTCGAACACGTCGCCCCGGTGGCTTGGTTTCCTTTCCTGAGCCCGGCGGGGCGGGGCCTGCTCCTCGCCATATGCCTCATCCGGGGGCATGGAAGGCGGTGTACGCCTCTGAGGCGCTTCCGGCGCGGGCGCGCGCGGAGTAGCCGACGGAGCCCTGGGCGGGGCTACAGGGGCAGGCTGGGATGCTGCCTCGGGAGCCTTTTCGTTCACGTTGCGAAATCTAAATTTTTTCCCACACTTGGGGCAGGTTGCCACCTCCGCGCTCTGGGGAATCTTGTCCTCGCTTACGGTTCGGCTGAACTCACAATGTGGGCATTTGATTTCCATGGCGTATCCTTGTTGTTGGTGAATTCACATTGTACTGGCGAGTGGGCTGTAGATCAAGGTTGAGATCGCTTCTCATGAGAATGCTGTCGGGGTGTCAGGGCGATGATGCCGGACTCGCGGGTGGCGAAAAGCTTGCGCGCGCGGTCCAAGGTGTCGGGATCGAAGTCCTTGGCCATGGTGGCGGCGGAACCCTCGCAGTCGAAAAGCACATCCCCCCACGGGCTGATCAGGCAGGATCCTCCGCCCAGGGCGCCGAGGCTGGAAGAGCCGCAGCAGTTGCATGACAGCACGTAGCATTGGTTTTCGATGGCTCTGGCGCGGGTCAGGGTACGCAGATGATCCGCCCTGCTGGCGGGCCATTGGGATGAAAGCAGCATCAGGTCCACGCCACGGCTGTCCTGGGTAACCTGATATCTGAAATATTCGGGAAACCGCAACTCGAAACAGATTGCCGCGCCGCAGCGCAGATCCCCGATGTCAAAGGTTCTGGGGAGCGTGGCGTCGGCGACAAAATGCTCCTCTTCCTGGGATACAGGGAAGAGCTCCGCCTTGGCGCGGATGCGCGTGGGTTCGGAAAGGCCCGCGCCCAGAAGGAAAAAGGCGTTCTCGGGGCCATCGTCTGCCTGGTTCCAAAAGCTGCCGGCCAGGCGGATGTTCAGGCCCATGGCCGTTCCATGCAGCCATGAGAGCAGCTCAGGGGTCTCTTTGACCAGACTCTCCGAGTTCTCATAGTCGAAGCCGCCCCAAAACAATTCAGGCAACAGGAAAAGGCCCGGGGAAGAGGACCCGGCGGCATCTGAAAGCGCGCCGGCGCGTTCAATGAACGGATGAAGCTCTTCCCTGGAGCGCAGGACCGGGGTTTGGCAGACGCCGAGGATCATGATTGATATCTCCTGTACAACCGAATTCCCCTGCGTGATGGAATCGTCGTAGAATAGCAGGAGGGGTTCACTGTGCCTAGTTTTTTTGCCTTACAATTTTATAATGCGCACGAACATGAAAGATGGCGGAAGGGAACTCGGCAAAAGGAGGTTCGGCATCATCCGCTCCGCACCAAGGTATATAGTGAGGAGAATGGAAATTGCAAATGCAGGCGGGGGTCATTTCGTTATATCTTTGTAAAAAAAGACAGGTTTTCAGAACATAAAAGGGGAGAACCCTGTACAAGATTCTCCCCTTGGATACGCGCTTGGTCGAGGATGTGTATCCCGGAGCGGCCTATTGGTTCTGGGAGGCCATTTTCTTGTAGATGTTCGAGCCGGCCAGGAGCCTGCTCTGGGTTACTCTGGCCCCGGGCTTCTCGGGCTGCTCCTCCTGCTCGCTCTTTCCATTGGCCGGGGCGGTTGGAGCTGCCTGCGCCCCGTAGGTGGAAGGCGGGGATGGAGGCGCCTGGGGCGTCGGCTTGGCCGGGGACACGCCGTTGGCCTTTGGTGCCGGCACGGCTGCGACTTCGGGAGTCACGGGCTTGCTCACGGCTTGTTTGGGTGCTGACTGTGGAGCGTTGTTCTGGTGTGGGGCGCCGAAGATGTTGCCCTGGATGGTGGGCAGTGGGGTGCTTGCCTTGACGCCCACCGAGGGAACGGGTTTGGATACCTGGGCCGGTTCCGCCGCGGGAGCCACGTGGGCGATCTGGGCAAAGGCCTCGCGCAAGCCGCTGAGCACCTTGATGACCTCGTCCACCAACTGCTGGTCCATGCGGAGGTTGGCCTGCAGCAGCCTCGTGTTGCAGAAAAAGTAGAGGTTATGCAGGTTCTGCGCCACCTCGCCACCACGTTGGATGTTCAGGCTGCTGTCCAGTTCGGAGATAACATCGATGGCCTTGGATATGAGAATGCCCTTTTGCGCGTAGTCACGCTCGGCCATTTTTACCTTGGCCTGTTTCAGGAACTTGATGCCTCCGTCGTAGAGCATCAGGAGCAGTTGCCCCTGGGAGGTGGTATTGACCTGGGTTTGAAAATACGCTTGTGCGGCTTTCAGCATGCCATGCTCCTATGCCTTGAACTTCCTTGATCTAACTATCGAGCTGATTGATTGCGCTTCCAAGGGAACTGCTAATCTTGTCGTACTCGCCGAGAAGCGCCTCGAGCCGGGCGAACTTGAGACGGAGATTCTGTTCCCGCAGCGTCAGCCGTTCTTTCTCATAGAAAATTTTGTCATCGATGTTATCAATTATGTCCTCGTA
This sequence comes from Desulfovibrionaceae bacterium, assembly GCA_963674665.2. GTDB lineage: Bacteria > Desulfobacterota > Desulfovibrionia > Desulfovibrionales > Desulfovibrionaceae. The sequence continues at coordinate 499,070 of CAXXPL010000011.1, forward strand.
GTTGTCGCTGACAATCTTTAAAGGGCCTGTTTGCTTGCTTGTGTAATCCTTGAGCGTGTTGATGAGTTCCCGCGTTTTTCCCTGCTTGATGCGTACGTCACCTCCAAAAGTGCCGTCGGTGCCGGTATCCAGCACCTTGATCACAATACCCTTGGCCGGTCCATCCACTGCGGTGAGGTTTCCATTGTCGACGGTAACGCCGTAGCCGCCAATGGTGGCGTTGGTGATGACGCCGCCGTTCACCGTGTAGGAGACGTCGTAGATCCCGGGCTTGGTGATGCCCTGAACCGAGGAGTAGAATTTGAAACTGCCGCTCGTAACGGATTGGTCGCCGATGTCTTCGGCGGAGAACAGTTGGCCCACCGCGTCGGGATTGATGGTGAGTGCGTCACGAAGGACTACGTCATCGATCACCAGCAGCCCCTGGGTTTGGGAGCCTTCTTGGACGTCAGTGGTTATACCGAGTTGGGCAAAGGAGGTAAAGATATCACCTGTTTGGTTTATACTGTCATAATATTCGAAGCCCGCGGCCGGTCCGGCCAGGATCGATTTGATATTGCTGTCCACCATTTGGACGGCGTAGTTTCCCGTCATGATGGAACCTTTATTGTCGGAATCCACCTGGACGGAATTTTTGTATGTGGTGTTTGTTTTATACAGCGTCGTGTCCGAAGAGCTTTGCTGATATTTGGATTCGTTGACTGCGGTTGCTTCGGTGAACAGGGAACGCACCTCGTTGATCTTGTCCACAATGGTGTGCACATTCTCCATGATGAGGTCGATGTTCGTGTCAACCGTAAGCTGCGAATATCCCACATTTTTGAGATTGATGGAGACACCCTCGACGGCTTTCGATACCATGTTGGTGTCGCTTTCGATCCATTCGTCGGCTCCAGGAGGCCAGCCATTGACCTTGAGTTGTGCGTTCTGGTTGGTCTGGGTTTCGACAAAACCGCCGAGGTTGCCGAAACTGGCGTTGGAAATGATGAGTTCGGCATCGGCGCCGAGATCCAGGCCTCGCAGCTGCAGATAGTAGTTGGTGCCGTCGGAAATGATGCTCGCACGTACACCGGGGTTGTCCGGATCGGTGTTTATGCGGTTCATCAGATCTTCCAGGCTGTCCCCCCCTTGGAGATCCAGACTGATGGTGGTGGGATTGGCCTTGTCCGGGTCGTGGTATGAGTAGGTGAACGTGGCGTCCGAGGATATCACCTCGGAGTCCGTGCCCCCGACTCCTGAGCCGCAGACCCAGATGGAATTGCGCGCAAGTTGGTTCACCTCGATGCTGTGCGTGGTGGCCTCGGCGGTGCTGTCCGCCTTGGCTGTCAACACGGACTGGTTGGAACTGGAAGTGTCTTTGGCCAGAAACTCGTTTATGGTATCGAACTGTTGAAGCGTGGTGTTCAAGGACACAATGGAGTTTTGCAGTTCTTCAAGCGCCTGGATCTTGAGTTCCCAGCTTAGCTTCCAGGACTCAAGCTTGTTCATATGCGTCGATTCGATCTCGATGAGCTGGCTGACCAAGGTCTCGAAGTCGGTGCCAGAACCGAGGCCTGTGAAGGATATCTGTCCGGAAAGTAAATCTGTGGCCATGGCTTTCTCTTCCGTTTGGGAAAGGTTTTCCTGAAGGGAGTCTCCGGTCAATAAATGCAAATCCGGTGCCATGGTTGAGGTTCAGGGATGAAAGCCGCGTGCCGAAACGAACCCCCAGGACATGTATCCTATCGTCCTATTTTTCAATTCCTTTAGAGGAAGCTGGAGGCTGGCGGGGAGGCTAACCGGATTGCATGGAAATAAAACAATAAAATCGGCGTATTGTCGATCCGGAAGGGATCGGCAATACGGTAGTGAAATAAGGAAGGGGGGCTGAAAACAAGGGAAAAAGCTGACGGGGCGATCAGTCGATACGGGGGTGCTCCGTGAGTTCCTGGAAATCCTTGCGCATTTGTTCGGGATCCCGGCCGTGCTTGCGGGCAATATGCTCCATGTTTTCCTCGGCGTCGGACACGCGCAAATACAGGGGCGCCACCGCGCAGCGGCCAAACTCGGCACGAATGGCGGCTCGCAGCAGGGCCGTGGGATGGGGGCGCTCCCAACTCTCGGGAAGCGCCGTTACGCCTTGGGGCAGCATGTTCAACAGCTTGGGGTTACGACGAAGGGCGCTACCGAGCAGAATACAGGGCAGGTGTGAGGCGACCATGATCTCGGTAGCCTCTGCCAGGGTGGCGACCACTGGTTGGGCAAGTTGTTCGGGCGGGCCGTCTTGGTCGCCGAGCTCGAAGGGCTGCAGATACAGTTCCCCTCCGCGGGCATAGGTCGCTACCCAGAGCCTCTGGATATCGGGGCGTAAATCCCTTGGAAAGTGCAACTGGCAGGATTCGGCCAGGAGGGGGAGATAGTCCAGTCCGGACACAGGGGCGTTCAGCGCCTTGGCCAGTCCCAGCAGGGTGGAGAGCGAAAGCCGCAGGCCCGTGAAGTTGCCCGGACCGCGCACGCAGGCCAGCCCGGCTATGCGTTGCCGCAGGTCCTCGCGGCTCAGGCCCAGGCGGGCAAAGGCGTGGTCCAGGGCCGGGGCGAGAACACGCATGGCCTGTCCCGGAGAATGGTGCTCCTGGACTATCAGGGGAACGCCGTCCGCCCCTCCAAGAACCAGGAGCAGGCTCTCTTCGGCCGCGCTGCAGGCCACGTATATTTCGGGATCAGAGCTCATATGAATCGAACCAGCAAGGTTTGGGAAGAGGGGGTAGCCCATTGGAAAGCCACCCCCTTGCAAAATCAATACACAGAGAGCCAGGGGAAGTTGCGCTGCAGGTCGTTGTAGGTGGCCAGGAGCAGCAGCATGATGATCAGCCCCAGGCCGAGCTTGATGGTCCATTCCTGGACTTTGGGGCTCATGGGTTTCCCGCGAAGGGTCTCGTATGTGTAGAAGATCAGATGCCCCCCGTCCAGGACCGGAATGGGCAGGAGGTTGATGATGCCCAGGTTTATGCTGATAAGGGCGGTGAGCCACATCAGACTGAGCAGTCCCTCGTGGGCCTGCTGCGAGACCATCTGGATGATCATGATGGGGCCGCCCACGGACTCCATGGGCACGACGCGCTCGATCATCTTGATGATACCTCTGAACATCAATTCGATCATTTCCCAGGTCTGGACCACGGCCTGATAGGAGGCCTCGCCAAAGCCCATGGGTACCTGAACGGTCTTTTCAGAGGGGGAGATGCCGATGAGGGCCGTCTTGACCTCTTCCCCGAAGATGTTTTTGGTGACCATCAGCTTGGGAGTGACCTCCACTGTCAACTGCTTGCCTATGCGCTCGACTTGCAGCTTCAGGAGCCTGCCCTCGCTATGCTTCACGATCCTGGGGATGTCGGACCAATAGGGGGTCGCCTCGTCGTCGATGGCCAGGATGCGGTCTCCGGGTTCCAGCCCCGCCACCATTGCCGGGCTATCCTTCTGCACCGTGTCTATGATGGGCAGGGTGTGGACCATGCCCCCAATAACGAAGACGATCCAGTAGAGTACCACGGCAAGGACGAAGTTGAACACCGGGCCCGCTGCCACCACCAGCATGCGCTGCCAGGCAGGGCGCCCCATGAAGCTCTGCTCCTGGGTGAAACCCTCGGGCAGGTCGTCCTCCTTGGTCTCGCCCACAAGGGAGACGTAGCCACCCAGGGGGATTAGGGAAATCTTGTACTCTGTCTGCCCTTTGACAAAGGAGAACAGCTTGGGTGGAAATCCCAGGGAAAAGGATTTCACGCCTATGCCCAGGCCTTTTGCCACGAGGAAATGCCCCAGCTCGTGAAAGGCGATGAGCAGGCCGAAGACGATGATAACGGCTAAGATACTAGTCATGTTCGCAGAAATAGGTACGCAGGGCTACTTGGTCAAGTCCTTTGCGGCTTCCAAGGCTGATTCCCTCGTAATTTCGTCCAGCGCGGCGATGTCGTCCACTGAGTCCAGCGGGCTCGTGTCTCCGGCGAGGTATTTTTCCAAGCAGCGGGAGATGAGTTCGGGAATGGCCGTGAACCCGATGCGGTCCTGCAGGAATTCGGCCACCGCGATCTCGTTGGCCGCGTTGAGCACCACGCGTTGCCCCTGTCCGTTGACGCCGGGCTCCAGGGTCTGCATGGCCATCTTGAGGCACGGGAAGGCCTCGAGGTCCGGAGCCTCGAAGGTAAGGGAGCCGCAGGTAAGCAGGTCCAGAGGTTTCATGGGCAGGGGAAGTCTGCGGGGGTAGGCCATGCAGTAGGCGATGGGGATGCGCATGTCGGGCACGCCCAGGTGGGCCAGCAGGGAGCCGTCCTGGTACTCCACCAGGGAGTGTACGATGCTCTGGGGGTGAACCACCACCTGGATATCCTCCGAGGGGAGCCCGAAGAGCATATTGGCCTCGATGAACTCCAGCCCCTTGTTCATGAGCGTGGCGGAGTCGATGGTGACCTTGGCGCCCATGGACCAGTTGGGGTGGTTGAGCGCGTCCTTGGCCGTGACTTGGCGCAACTCCTCAAAGGAGCGCCCCCTGAATGGTCCGCCCGAGGCCGTGAGGATAAGCTTGCTCACATCGTTGATGCAGTGTCCGGCCAGGGACTGGAAAAGGGCGTTGTGTTCGGAGTCCACAGGCAGGATCACCGCCTGGCTGGACAGGCAGATCTTGCGGAAGAGTTCGCCGGCCAGGACAAGGGACTCCTTGTTGGCCAGGGCGACTATCTTGCCCACGCTCGCGGCGGCCAGGGCGGGGCGAAGACCGGCGGCGCCGACCTGTGCGCTTACAACCAGGGACACTTCGGGAAGGGTGGCGATTGTCTCATAGCCCTCGGGACCGGCAAGGATCTCGGGGTCATAGTCGAGGGGCAGCATGGCTCGCAGCTGTTCGACGGATTCCTTCTCCAGCACGCCCACATACTGGGGGCGCCAGATGGATGCCTGTTTGGCGAGCATATCTATGTTGCGGGCGCCCGCAAGCGCTACAACGTGAAAATCATCCAGGTTCTGCTCAACCACCCTGAGGGCGTTGCGGCCGATGGAGCCGGTACTGCCCAGTATGGCCACGGAGCGGGGAAAATCCCCGGCCAGCCGGGTATCCTGCAATTCGGAGATGTACGAACGGGAGCAATTGGCTGAGCACGGGTGGGGCATGATGACCTCTATCATGTTGGAACCGGGGTTAAACTAGGCATTCGCAAGCAGATACAAGGTTCTGCAGGCCATGTAAACCGGAAGAGCAAAAAGCAGACCATCTATGCGGTCCAACACTCCGCCATGTCCGGGCAGTAGTGTTCCGGAATCCTTCACCTGTTGCTTGCGTTTGAGTGCCGACTCGAAGAAATCGCCAAGCTGACCGGAGATGTTCAGCAGCGCCGCAAGGAGTATCCACAGGGGGAGGGAGAGCTCCTGCCAGGGAGCGCCTTGCCAGAAAAATGCAAAGGGCAGGGTCACGGTCACGCACAACGCAAGGCCGCCCCCACTGCCCGCCCAGGTCTTCTTCGGGCTCACCGAGGGCCATATCTTGGGGCCGCCTATGGTGTGCCCCGCGTAATAGGCGCCGGTGTCCGAAGCGAAGACAGTGGCCAGCACGAAGAGTATCTCAAGGGGGGAAAGCAACAGGGCGCACTGAAGGGTTCCCGGAAGATACACAAGACCGGCGAGGAGCAGCAGGTTGCCTGTGAAATCACCGGTTTCGGGGTTGCGGGAAAAACTGAACAGGAACCCCATGTTGGCGATCCAGAAGGCTGCGAAGAGCATGCCCGTGGCCACCATGGGGCCGAGTCCGAAGGACAGGAGCAGCAGGGCGATTCCCAGCCCCAAGTGCAGGGCGGCGTTGAACACCGAAGGCCTGGACCTGAACAGGCAGAGGAACTCCAACTGCCCGGCGCAACTGATGACCGCCACCAGGGTGAACAGCCACCAGCCGCCGAAATACACGGCGCACCCCAGCAAGGGGAGCAGCAGCAGCGAGGTGATCCAGCGTTTGCCGTGGGATGACAAGGTCATTGGGCAGCCTGCTCCGTGGTGTGTCCGAAACGTCTCTTGCGTTTGGAAAAGGCCTCCAGGGCCTTGTCCAATTCAGCGGCGTCGAAATCCGGCCAGAGCGTGTCGGTGAAGTAGAGTTCGCTGTATGCGGACTGGTAGAGCAGGTAGTTGCTGAGCCTGAGCTCTCCGCTGGTCCTGATGATCAGGTCCGGATCGGGTTGTCCGGCGGTGTAGAGAAAGTCCTTGAAGCGCTCCTCGTCGAGCTCCGCTGGGTCCAGGCCCTGGGCGAGCATTTTTCTGCATGCCCGGACCAGTTCGGCCCGGCCCGAATAGTTCAGGGCCAGGTTGAGCACCATGGCGTCGCACTTGGCGGTCTTGGAGCAGGTGAGCTTGATGGCCTGACGGGCGGCAAAGGGGAGGTCGCCGATCTCGCCGAGGATGTTCAGCCGAACGGACTGGGACACAAGGGTACCCAGCTCACGCTTCAGGAACTGGGCCAGGAGGTCGAAGAGGAAGGATACTTCGTCCTTGGGTCTGGCCCAGTTCTCCTTTGAAAAGGTGTACAGCGTGAGGTGCTTTATGCCGCGTTCGCGACAGGCGGTGACAATGGCCTTGGCGGCCTGCGTCCCGGCCTGGTGGCCCTTGCTCCGCGGCAGCTGCCTGCTTTGTGCCCAGCGTCCGTTGCCATCCATGATTATGGCGATATGCGAAGGAAGCAGGGAGTGATGCAGGGCTAAATCTCCATGATCTCTTTGTCTTTGGCGGCCAGGATTTCATCAGCCTTGGCCACATACTCGTCCGTGAGTTTCTGGATGTCATCCTGCCCTTTGTGCATGTCGTCCTCGGTGATCTCCTTGTCGTTCTTCAACTTCTTCAAGGAGTCGTTGGCGTCGCGCCGGACGTTGCGGATGGCCACCTTGGCGTCCTCGGTGTATTTTTTGGCCACCTTGACGAGATCTTTGCGGCGCTCCTCGGTCAGAGCGGGGATGGATATGCGGATGATCTTGCCGTCATTGACCGGGGTCAGCCCGAGGTCGGACTTGAGGATGGCTTTTTCCACATCGGCAAAGGCGCCGCGGTCCCAGGGCTGGATGGTGATAGTCCGGCTGTCCGGAACGGAAATGGATGCAAGCTGGTTCAGAGGCGTTGGAGTACCGTAGTAGTCGGCACGCAGATCCTCGACCAGCATGGTGGAGGCGCGTCCCGTGCGCAGTTTGGAGAAATCCTTTTCAAGGCTCTGCAGAGCCTTGCTCATGCGTTCCTTGCTTTCCGTGATGAGAGAATCCATAATCAGTTATCCTCCTTGAACAATGGTCCCGACGTTGTCACCCAGGACAACCCGCTTGATGTTCCCCGGCACTTTCAGATTGAATACGACGATGGGCAGGTCGTTGTCCATGGCCAGGGATATGGCCGTAGCATCCATCACTTTCAAGTGCTTGATCAGGGTTTCGTCATAGGAGACCTTGGAGTACATGGTGGCGTCCGGGTATTTCACCGGGTCCTTGTCATAGACGCCGTCCACCTTTGTGGCCTTGAGAATGGCCTGGGCCTTGACTTCCATGGCCCTGAGCGCGGCGGCGGTGTCGGTGGTGAAATACGGGTTGCCCGTACCGGCGGCAAAGATGACCACGCGGCCCTTTTCCATGTGGCGCAGGGCGCGGCGGCGGATGTAAGGCTCGCAGACTTCGCGCATGCTGATGGCGCTCATGACGCGGGTGTCCAGGCCGGCCTTTTCCAGGGCATCCTGCACGGCCAAGGCGTTCATCACCGTGGCGAGCATGCCCATGTAGTCGGCGCTGGTGCGTTCCATGCCCTGCTCGGACGCGGCCATACCGCGAAAGATGTTGCCGCCCCCGATAACCAGCGAGAGCTGCACGCCGAGGCTCACGACCTCACCGATCTCCTGACTGAAGGCATTGAGCGTGGCGGTGTCGATGCCAAAGTCCTTTTCTCCGGCCAGCGCTTCGCCGCTGAGCTTGAGAAGAATTCTGGAAAATCTGAGTGTACTCATTGTTCCCCTTGTATATCCCTGGTTGGAGGTGAGTAGCGTCTTGTCAACTGAAAGGCAAGGGCGCGTACCCCTGGATCGAGGATGTTTAGATATGCCTCGGTTCAATCTCGAACAGGGCCTACCCTGACGGAGTGCAAGGTAGGCCTTGAATATCAATAAGATGCAGCGCGCAACCCCAAAGGGCGGGAGCGTGTGCAAGAGTGAAGCGTGGGGTCGCGCCTTGACCTGCGTTGCGCCCGGACATTACGCCAAGGCACGCTCTTGGTCGATCCGCATCAAAATACAGCAAATGCGGTATAAAGCAAATATTGCGGGGAAAAAAAACGGGCCTTGCAGCCCGTTTTTTTCGTTGTGTTATTCCGCAGCGTCTGCGCCCAACTCCATGCGGACGAAGCGCCCGATTTCGATTTTCTCGCCGAGTACGGCGACCAGCTCGTTGATGAGATCCTTGATGAAGATCTTGTCATCCTTGATGAAGGGCTGCTCGAGCAGGCAGACTTCCTTGTAGTATTTCTGCAGGCGACCTTCCACGATCTTGTCCACGATCTTTTCGGGCTTGCCCTCGGCCAGGGTCTGCTCGCGGTAGATGGCCTTCTCCTTCTCCAGGATGTCCTGGGGAAGGTTGTCGGGACCGACGCAGACCGGGTTGGTGGCCGCGATCTGCATGGCGATGTCCTTGGCAACCTGCTGGAAGCGGTCGCTACGGGCGACGAAGTCGGTCTCGCACTTCAATTCGACCATGACACCGATCTTGCCGGTGTTGTGGATATAGGATCCGATCATACCTTCGGAGGCGGCGCGGCCGGCGCGTTTAGCGGCCTTGGACAGGCCTTTCTGGCGAAGCCAGGCAATGGCCTTTTCCTCATCCCCGCCGGACTCCTGCAGGGCTTTTTTGCAATCCATCATGCCGGCCCCTGTCTTGTCGCGAAGGGCCTTGACCGATTGGGCGGTGATAGACATGTCTATTCTCCTTGTCATTGACCGTGAAAGGTCTTGTGGTGCTTTTTTGCGTGCGATTGCGATCAATTACTCTTTGTCGGTCCCACTATTCGCTTCCTCGGCCACAGGCTCGGCCGGAGCTGCATCAGGCTCTTCCACGACATCCTGCTTTTCCTCCTCGTAATCGCGTTCCTTGCGCGAAGCCACACCTTCGAGGCAGGCGTCGGCAATGGCGGTGACAAAGAGCTTGATGGCGCGGATAGCGTCATCGTTGCCCGGAATCACGTAGTCGATGAGGTCGGGGTCGCAGTTGGAGTCCACGATGGCCGCGATCTTGATGCCCAGCTTGCGGCACTCGTTGACGGCGATGTCTTCGCGCTTCGGATCCACGATGAAGGCGATCTCGGGCAGGTTGTCCATATCCTTGATGCCGCCCAGAACCGTGTTCAGCTTGTCCATCTCGCGCTGAAACTGCAGCACTTCCTTTTTCGTGAACCGGTTGATGGTGCCATCCTCGAACATGGTCTCGAGGCGCTTCAGGCGCTCGATGCTGCGGCGAATGGTCTGGAAGTTGGTCAGGGTGCCGCCCATCCAGCGGTTGGTCACATAGTACATGCCGCTGCGCTCGGCCTCGGTGCGGACAGACTCCTGGGCCTGGCGCTTGGTGCCGATGAAGATGACCTTGCCGCCGCCGGCGACAACGTCCACGACCTTGTCATGGGCACGCTGGAACAGCTTGACGGTCTGCTGCAGGTCCATGATGTGAATGCCGTTGCGAGCGCCGAAGATGTACGGGCGCATCTTGGGATTCCAGCGGCGGGTTTGGTGGCCGAAGTGCACACCGGTCTCGAGCATCTGCTTCATTGTTACGTAAGCCATGAGAACTCCTTGTTTTGGTTTGACCTCCATTCCGGCCGAGGGCTCCCCAGATTTCGCGGCCAATGCCGGGAAACACCACAGGGGCGGTCACGGAATGTGTGTTGATCCGGAACGAATCTACATACGCGTATCCGGATGGAAAAGCAAGCGTGAAAAGAATCATGAAAAGAGATTCCACCCGGCATGGCCCTTGCCGGATCGAGTGGACATCTCTTTTCAATGCAATCTTAATATGTTCGAGAAACGACCTTATGCGGTCATTTCTGTGACGTTACGAAAAAATACTAGGCTTATTGCAAGGGGGTCTCCCCCTTGTCCATGGCCTCTTTCATCATCTCGGCCTCGGAAGAAACCGGGTTGATGAGGGTGCCCACGGTTTCGATCTCCACGCGGACCTCGTCTCCCGTGGCCAGTGGGCCCACGCCGGAGGGCGTACCGGTGAGGATCACGTCCCCGGGAAGCAGAGTCATCACGCGCGAGACGCGGCTGACGATCTCGAAGGGCGAAAAGATCATGTCCGCCGTGTTACTCTCCTGGCGCAACTCGCCGTTGACCGTCGTGCGCAGGGTCAGCGCCCCGGGATTGTCAACCTGGGTCTCGATCCACGGCCCCACGGGGCAGAAGGTGTCGAAGCCCTTGGCGCGTCCAAACTGCCCGTCCCGTTTTTGCAGGTCCCGGGCGGTGACGTCGTTGGCGCAGGCGTAGCCGAAGACATACGGAGCCACCTCGTTGGGGGCGATGTTGCGTCCGGCTTTGCCAAGCACGATGGCAAGCTCGCCCTCGAAGTCCACCCGCTCGGAGATGGCGGGGAGCACTATGGGCTGGCCGCTACCGATGACCGCCGAGGGCGGCTTCAGAAAAATGACCGGATCGTCGGGAATTGCATGCCCCATCTCCTCCGCGTGGGCGCGGTAGTTCACCGCCACGCAGATGACCTTGGTGGGTACCACCGGGGGAAGCACCGCGCATTCCTGCAGGGGGATGCTCCCGTCCAGCCCGAGTTCCTTGTTCAGGCACTGGATGAAAAGCCGGGGCTGCTCCTGTCCCTCGACCGTTTCCTGGTGAAGCGCGCCGTAGAAGACCTGGTCCCGAAAGCGTACTCGTAATACTCGCATGACAGCCTCGCTTATATGTATAGTTAGCTCTGAAGACCCCGCTGCGGGAGTTTTTCAGGCCGCCGGGAGTGAGCGGTGGGTTTCCCGCCGCGCAAGCCGCGTTGCAGGGACCTATTCAGGATAAGGTACCTCGGGAGGATCCTCGGCATGCTCAGTCCGGCCATTCCGTTTTGCGGATACAGTCACAAAGAGTATCAGCCCGGGGCGGTGGTGTCTAATTGAAAATGGGGAACCTGAGGTGAAGATCGGTGTACTTTGCGGTACCAATGACCCCTCCCCCGGCACCCGCGCGGTTCTAGACCACCATCACAAGTGGCAGGACCACGGGGTCCCGCTCCAGGACCTTGCGGAAGAAGCGCCGCAGGGATGAGCGGATGCGCTCCCGCAATTTGTTGTCCTCGCCCGGCGGGATGTTTTCGAAGATGTCCAGGATGATGCATTTGGCGTCCTCGAGATAGTGCGAGTACTGCTGCTCGAACACGAAACCCTTGGACTGTACCTCCGGCCCGAGCAGGATTTCCCAGTTCTCTTCCTCGATGACCATGATGGCCACCACGAGGCCGCCCCCACCGAGCAACTGGCGTTCCTTGAGCACCGTATGTCCAACGTCTCCGACACCCTTGCCGTCCACGTAAATGGAGTCCACCGGGATTTTTTCCTCCAGGCGGATGCCGTCCGGAAGGAAGGTGAGCGGATCACCGTTTTCCAGGACAATGGAGCGCTCCGGAGCCACACCGCACTCCACGGCCAGACGGCCGTGTTTCACCAGGTGCCGGTATTCCCCGTGCACAGGCACGAAATACTTGGGCTTCACCGTGTGCAGCATTGCCTTGAGCTCTTCCTTGTAGGCGTGCCCCGAGGCATGAATGGCCTGGACACGCTCATAGAGCACCTCGGCGCCCTGGCGATAGAGGTTGTTGATGACCTTGGTAATGGCGCGCACGTTGCCCGGGATGAAACGCGAGGACATCAACACGGTGTCGCCGGGATGGATGCTCAGGCTGCGGTGCTCATTGTTGGCGATGCGGGAGAGCACGGAGAGCGGCTCGCCCTGGGAGCCGGTGACGAGGAGCACCACGCGTTCGTCCGGCAGCCCCCTCACCTGGTCTATGTCGATGTAGGTATCTTCGGGGATGCGCAGAAAGCCGAGTTCCTTGGCCGTCTCTATGTTGGTGACAAGGCTGCGGCCATTGACCGCCACCTTGCGCCCATACTTGTCGGCCAGGTCGAAGACCTCCTGGATGCGCTGTATGTGGCTGGAAAAGAGGGTGACCAGCACGCGCCCCTCGGCCTTGGCGAAGATGTCCCCCAGAGTGTCCTGAATCTCCCGCTCGGTTATGGAGTTGCCCTCCCGCTCCACGTTGGTGGAGTCGGAGAAGAGCAGCATGACGCCGGGCTTCGAGAATTTTTCAAAGGCTTTCAGGTCGGTGAAATGCCCCCCCATGGGGTTGGGGTCGATCTTGAAGTCTCCGGAATGCACGATGCGCCCCAGCGGGGTTTCGATGCCCAGGCCGAAGCCTTCGATGATTGAGTGGCAGACCGGAAAAAAATTCACGGTGAAGTCGTCGAAAGCGAGGCGTTCACCGGGCTGGACCACGCGCAGGTCGGTGTGCTGCTCCAGGTTGTGCTCGCGCAGCCTGTTGGCCACCAGGGCGAGGGTGAACTTGGAGCCGAACACCGGGGCGTTGATGTAGGGCATGAGCCAGGGCAGGGCGCCGATGTGATCCTCGTGCCCGTGGGTGAGGATGATGCCCTTGAGTTTGTGCTTGTTGGCGAGGATGAAATCGAACCTTGGGATGACGATGTCGATGCCCAGGAGGTAATCGTCCGGGAACATGAGACCGCAATCGATGACGAGAAGTTCCCGCTCCGTGTGCAGCAGCATGCAGTTCATGCCTATTTCGCCCAATCCTCCCAGGGGAGTGATTGTCAGGGAATTGGCAGAGCCATTCATTGAGGCAGCTCCTGATAACTGTCGTTCATTACGTTGTAGAGGTCTTCCTTGAACCGTTCCCGGTCCTTGAGAGTATATCGGGTCGTGTCAACCAGGGGCAGGGCCTTGATGTGGATGTCCTTGGCCCCCGGAACTATGCTCATGGTCTTCGTGTGCAGGATCCGGCCCGAGCCCTTGATTATCACCGGAGCCACGGGCTTGCCGGTTTTGAGGGCGATGATGATGCCGCCGATCTTGAACTCCTGCAGCTTGGACAGGTCCGTGGCCCTTGTGCCCTCGGGAAAGATCAGAATCGTTCTTCCCGCCCTGGCCGCTTCCACGGCCTGCTCGATGCTCTTCATGGACTTGCGCCTGTTGGAGCGGTCGATTGAAACATGCCCTGCGGACAGCATGGCCCTGCCGAAAAACGGGATGGTGAACAGGCTCTCCTTGGCCACGAAATTTACGATGTGCCCCTTGAGGGCTACATACATAATAGGAATGTCCAGCATGCTCTGGTGGTTCGCAAGCACGACCACACCCTGATCCGGAGGCAGCGCGCTCAGGTCGACGTGCAGACGAAGACCGGCCGCCCAGACAAGGGAGCGGCTCCATGTGTGGCCCACCCAGGCTACGTGTTTCTTGTCACCGAACAGCCCGAAAAAAATGGCCAAGAGGGAGAAGAACAATGTGCTCGGAATCAGTATTATGTAGAAGAATAGGGTTCGTAGCATGGGCACACCGTGGTAGCTGTACTGTTCGCAACAAGGATATGTAAAACAGAATGGCGCGAAAGGCCATGGAAAATCGTCCCATATACCGGACTGGTGAGAGCGCCTTGACCATGGAACGAAAACCCGCAAAAAAAGGCCCCGTCTCCGAGGAGTGCGGGGCCTTGGTGACATCGGATGAAAGAGGCTATTCCTCTTCTTTCTTGTTCTCGGCGATGATCTTTTCGGCCACTGGCGGAGGTGCCTCCTCGTAGTGGTCGAATTCCATGATGAAGGTGCCCTGGCCGCCGGTCATGGAGCGCAGGTCCGGGGCGTAGCGCAGCACCTCGTTCATGGGCACGTGGGCCTTGATCTCCGTGATTCCGGAGGTGGAGTCGGAGCCCAGGACCTTGCCACGGCGGCTGGAGAGGTCGCCGATGACATCGCCCATGTACTCGTCCGGGATGGTCACGGTGAGCAGGACGATGGGCTCGAGCAGGATGGGCTTGCATTTCTCCATGGCTTTCTTGAAGGCCAGGGAGCCAGCGACCTTGAAGGCCATTTCAGATGAGTCCACCGTGTGGTAGGAGCCGTCGTACACCGTGGCCTTGAAATCCACCATGGGGTTGCCGGAGAGGAAGCCGCGCTTGGAGGCCTCCTGGATACCCTTGTCCACGGCGGGGATGAACTGTCTGGGGATGACGCCGCCCACGATGGCATCCACGTACTCGTAGCCGGCGCCTCGGGGCTGCGGCTCGAAGCGCACCCAGCAGTCGCCGAACTGGCCGCGGCCCCCGGACTGCTTCTTGTGACGCCCCTGGACCTCTGCGGAAGCCTTGATGGTTTCGCGGTAGGGCACTTTGGGCGGCTTGAGCACGATGTCGGCCTTGTAGCGGCGCTTGGCGCGCTCAACCGAGGTCTCGATGTGCAGCTGCCCCATGCCGGAGAGCAGGATGTCCGAACTCTCCTCGTCACGGGTGAGCTGCAGGGTGATGTCCTCGGTCAGCAGCTTGTGCACGGATGAGTAGACCTTGTCCTCGTCGCCTTTCTCCTTGGGAGCAAGAGCGTAGGTGATGAGGGGCGGCGGCAGAACCGGCTTTTTGAGCCGGAAGGGGTTCTTCTCGTCGCACAGGCAGTCGCCGGTCTCGGTATTCTTGAGCTTGGTCACTGCGATTATGGCGCCGGGGCCGAGGGGCTCTTTGCACTGCGTCTGGGTCTTGCCGGTGAGGAACACCACCTGGCCCACACGTTCGTTCTCGTCCTTGTTCACGTTCTTGTAGGAGGTGTCCGGAGAGAACTGACCGGACAGGACGCGCAGGATGGTGAGCTGGCCGGCAAAGGGGTCGGCGAGTGTCTTGAACACGAATGCCGCTACAGGGGCGTCCGGGTCGGATTCCCTTTCAGCGTCGTTTTCGCCCTCCCAGGCCGGATGCTCGAGCGGAGAGGGGAGCAGCGCCTGGATGGCGTCGAGCAGCAGGGTGCCGCCCTTGTTCTCCAGGCCGGAACCAACGATGACCGGGACGAGTTGGCCTGAGACAACGCCGCTGCGAAGTCCCTTTTTCATTTCCTCGGCGGAGAGCTCGCCCTCTTCGAGGTATTTTTCCATGAGTTCTTCATCGCTTTCCGCGATATTCTCGATGGTGGTCTCGCGATAGGTGGCCACCTCATCGGCCATGTCGGCCGGTATGTCGATCTTCTGGAGCTTGCCGTCGGCGTCAAAGGAGTAGGCGGTGTTTTCGAGTACATCCACCACGCCGGAGAAATTGGCCTGGGCGCCGATGGGCATGTGCAGCAGCACGGTCTTGGCGCCGAGGATGTTGCCGAGGCCGTCGAAGGCCATGGAGAAGTCGGCGCGGTCGCGGTCCATCTTGCTGATGAACACCATCTTGGCGAGGCCGGCGTCGGTGGCCTTCTGCCAGAGGCGACGAGTCAGGGGGCGTACGCCGTCAACGGCGTCGATGACAAAGACCGCTCCATCCACACCCTTGAGCAGGTAGTCGAAATCGCCGATGAAGTTGTTATCCCCGGGCACGTCCATAAGATAATGGTGGTTCTTGTCCCAGGTGAAATGGGCGAATGCGGGCTGGATACTGCCGCGGCGCTTGATTTCTTCAGGTTCGTAGTCAAGCTGGGTACTGCCTTCTTCCACTTTTCCCAGCCGGTTGATGACACCGGCGTGAAAAAGCAGCATTTCGGAGACAGTGGTTTTTCCGCTACCTCCTGTGCCAACGAGGGCGTAGGTTCTTTGGGTTTCCAACGCTTTGGACATGTGCCTCTCCCTTTTAACGCTGCAGGTGTTGGTATATGCTCTTGCACTGGCAAGATTGTGACGCTACCCTCACGACCTATTTGTGACAATTCTATGAAGAACCGTTACGACATATGGACTGGTCCAGATGCTTGTCAAGTCCAAACTCCAGCTTAAAGGATTTCTTCGGTGTTTGAAAGAGAAACGGAAATGCTCCGATTGGAGCCGTCGGAGCTCGATTGTTCAGGCCCTTGGTTGCTGTGGAAACGTGAGCCCGAGCAAGGGCTGCGTGACTCGCTGACCTCCATGGGGCAGTTGGAACCTGTCCTGATGGTGCGCCGGGAAGGGGCATGGGCCCTGGTCTCGGGGTATTGCCGGGTGCGCTGCCTCCAGGAGATGGGGTGCCAGGTGCTTGCCCTGGACATTGGCGAGGTGGAAGCCGTCGGCCATGACGGGGAGGTCGCCCTGGGCCTGCGCTATCTGGCCGCCAACCAAGCCTTTTCCCTGGGTGAGCAGGGGGTCGTGGAGTTGTTGCTGCCGGCGGTGCGCTTTTTCATGGAGCGCCTGCCCCCGAAGGACGCCAAGGCTCGGGCCGCGTCCGCCCTGGGCCTGCCGCTCCGCTCCAGGGCCTTGCGTCGGCTGGAGCAGTGGTGCGGACTGTTTCCCCCTGAATCTCCATGGAACGGCCACCTGCTGGAAAATCGGCTGCCCATCGCCTGCGTTGACGTCCTGTTCAGGCTGGAGCCAGGAGAGCTCGATGCCCTGGAGCCGTTCTACGCCCGGGTGTCATGGAGCAGCAACGGGGCGCGGCAGTTCATGACCCTGCTCTTCGAGACCGCCAGGCGGGATGGCGTCACGCTGGAGGAACTGGCCTCCGCTTGCGCCCACCTGTTGCTGGAGGAGCTTTCACCCAAGGATTTGCAGGCCCGGCTCCTGGAGCAGGCGCGCCGGATGCGCCACCCACGACGCTGCGAGCTGGAGCAGAGGTTCTCGAAACTGGGACGGGAGCTTACCGCGGGGACGCCCTGGAAAGTGGCTGCGGAGGTCAACTTCGAGGCTGACGCCCTGCATCTCACGGCCCGCCTCTCCACCCCCGCCCAGGCCCTGCAGGCGGCCCTGGAACTGGAGCGCATGGCGGAGTCCCCATTGTGGGGGCGTCTGGTTGCCATTGGGGACACGCCGGAAGAGGGCGTCGACCATGATGCGTGAACTCCCCATACATTTGCGGGGCATTGACGAGATCTTTATGGAGCAGGGGCTGGAGGACGATCCGGGCTGCGCCGATATCGTCCAAAGGGTGCGCTCCCGCCTTCCGGACGCCACGTGCCGCGTGGTGAAGGGTGGTGAGATCTCTCCGGAACCGGTGGGAGAGGGGCACGCTGTCTGGCTCAAACGCTACAAGGGACAGTTCCTGCGCTTCTGCCCCGGAACGAGGCACTACCGCTGTTGCGGCTACCGTATCGCGCATATCGGCGAGAACTGCCCGGTGGGGTGCAGCTACTGCATTTTGCAGGCCTATTTCCAGGATCGGCTGCTCAAGGTCTGGGCCAACCAGGAGGACCTCTACGCGGAGCTTGGCAAGGCGTTGTCAGCCAACCCGGAGCACCGGCTGCGTATGGGCACGGGTGAGTTCACCGATTCCCTGGCGCTGGAACCCCTCACCGGCGTGGCCTCCGGCCTTGTGGAGTTTCTGGGGGAGTACCCCAACGCCTGCCTGGAGCTGAAGAGCAAGGTGGTGGATCTCTCCTGGTTGCCCATGGTGAAACGCCCCGACAGGGTGCTCCCGGCCTGGAGCATGAACGCCCCCAGGATTGTGGCCGAGCAGGAGGGCTTGGCCGCCTCTCTGGAGGAGCGGCTGCGGGCCGCCAGACATTGCGCTTCCCTGGGGTTCCGGATCTGCCTGCACTTCGACCCAATCATCAGGTTTCCGGGGTGGGACGATCCGAAAGTGGGGTACCCCGCCACGGTGGAGATGATCCGGGATCACCTCACACCGGAGCAGGTGGCCTACATCAGCCTGGGTAGCTTCAGGTTCATGCCCCAGCTCAAAAGCGTCATCGAGGCCAATCATCCCCAAGCAACGTACATCTATGAGGAATACGGGGCGGGACTGGACAACAAGCAGCGGCTGCTGCGCCCCTCTCGTGTGGAGCAGTTTCGCGCGGTGGCCGGAGCGCTCACCAGGGCGGGATTCGGCGATGCCCTGTATTTCTGCATGGAGTCCGATACCGTGTGGCGGGAGGTCCTGGGGCGAATTCCCAGGCAGTTGGGGGGGCTGGCCAAATATCTCGAAAAGAGGGCCTTTGAGGCGTGAACACGAGAGAGGACAACCTCTTGTTCCATCGGAAGAGTTCTGCTACGTTTCTGGGGCGGCATCAACTTGTGAAAATGCTGCCGTTGCCAGACAACGGTGAGGAAGCACCTGGCGGGCAGGTCCTAGAGCCATGGAGCAGGTCAGGCCTCGCGGTAGCGCACCTGATGAACCGTTCCATGATCCGGAGCAATCATGAAAGATCCATTTGAAACGTTCAGGGAATATTTGCGGCAGCATGATTACAAGCTTACTCCGCAACGCGAGCTGATCCTGGACACTTTTCTCTCTGTCGGGGGGCATCCGGCCCCTGAAGAGCTGTACAACGAGGTAAAGAAACGCGACCCCTCGGTGGGGCAGGCCACTGTCTACCGAACTGTCAAGCTGTTGTCGCAGGCGGGCATAGCCAAGGAGCTGCACTTTGGCGACGGCCTTACCCGTTACGAACACAAGCTGGGGCAGACGCACCACGACCACCTCATATGTGAACGCTGCGGCAAGAATATCGAGGTGGTGGACGAGACCATAGAAAAACTTCAGGATAAGCTTGCGGAAAAGCACGGCTTTGTCCTGACCGGCCACCGCATGTATCTCTACGGCATTTGTAAGGAGTGCCGGGAAAAGAACTAGGATCGAATCCGCTGAAATCGAGGTGGAAATCCGGAATGTTTATCCGGGGGAGGGGCTTGTTCACAAGCCCCTCCCCCGGATTGTTTTGTCTGTCGGGAAAAACGCGGGCTCGTTGCGGGGCGCTACCCCAGCATGCCGCCAATCTGAAACAGCAGCACGGCCAGGAGAAAGGCCAGCGCGGTGTGGAACACCATGCTGAATCCGGCCCAGCCCCATGATCCGGACTCCTTCTTGATGACCGCCACGGTGGCGAAGCAGGGGGAGTAGAGCAGGATGAAGACGATGTGGGCCAGCCCCCTGGGCAGGGTCCAGCTTGGCTCCTGCTCGATGCGCTCCTGCAGTCCCCGGCTGGCGGCCTCCTCGTCACCGCTGAGGGAATAGGCCGTGGCCAGGCTGGAGACGATGACCTCCTTGGCCGCAAACCCGCCGATGAGCGCGATGTTGCTGCGCCAGTCGAAGCCGGCGATGCTGGTGATGGGCTCCATCCATGTCCCGAGGCGTCCGGCCACGGAATAGCGCAAGGCCTCGCGTGGCGTCACTGCGCCCTGGTCCGCCGGAGGCTGGGGAAAGGTCATGGCCGCCCAGAGCAGTATGGAGATTGCCAGGATCAGGGTGCCCGCCTTCTTGATATACTGCCAGGTGCGCTCCCAGGTGTGGATGCACATGCCCCGTACCGTGGGGAAGCGGTAAGGGGGGAGTTCCATGACAAAGGGGGTCGCCGGGCCCCGGATCACGGTGCTGCGCAGGATGCGGGCCACCACAAGGGCCATGAGCCACGCGAACAGCGTGATGCAGAAGAGCGCCTGGGCCTCGTGTCCAGCGAAGAATACCCCGGTGAGCAGAATGAGCACGGGCAGCTTTGCGCCGCATGTCATGAAGGGGGCGGTGAGCATGGTTGCAAGCTTTTCCCTCGGGGAGCGCAGGGTGCGTGAGGCCAGCACCCCGGGGACTGCACACCCTCCGCCGATGCCTCCGGAAATGATGAAGGGCATCACAGAGGAGCCGTGCAGGCCGAAGATGCGGAACACGCGGTCGAGCATGTAGGCGATGCGCGCCATGTAGCCCGAGTCTTCGAGAAAGGATATCAGGAAAAAGATGATCATCACCAGGGGCACGAAGCTCATCACGCCCCCCACCCCGTCTATGACGCCGGAGATCAGCATGGAGCGCAGCAGTCCGGGCGGGAGCGTGGAACGGACCATGTCGCCCATCCAGTTGAAGAGCGCCGCGGTCAAGCCCATGGGCACCTCGCCCAGGGTGAACGTTAGCTGGTAGACAGCGAAGAGCACACCCACCATGATCATCGGCCCCAGCAGGCGGTGGGTGAGCACCCGGTCGATGCGGTCGGACAGGTCGATGCGCTGGTGCAGGGGCTCCCGCGTCAGCACGCCCTGGCGCATGAGAGCCGTGATGAAACCGTAGCGGTAGTCCGCGATGATGGCCTCGGGAAAGGTGTTCAAGGTGGCCTGGCAGTGCTCCGAGACCTTGTCGGCCATGGTTTCCAGTTCCGCGGCCAGGGGGCCGGTCTTGCGCCCCAGGGTGCGGATTTCCTCATCCCGTTCGAGATATTTCAGGGCCACCCAGCGGGCCGGGTAACGGTCAGTGAGAAAGGCTCTCGCGTGGATCCTGTCCTCCATTTCCGTGATCACCGGGTCCAGGTCCGGGCCGTAGGAAATGATCAGCGGCCGCCAAGGGGCGCCCCCGCGGCTTACCGCAAGAGCCGCGGTCCTGCCGATGAGTTCCTTGACGCCTTTGCCGGTGCGGGCAACCGTGGACACCACCGGGAGGTCCAGGAGCTGCTCCAGCTTGTCCGCGTCTATGCGCATGCCGTGTTTTTGGGCCTCGTCCATCATGTTGAGGGCCAGGACCACGGGCACGCCCATCTCTAAAAATTGCATGGCCAAGTAGAGGTTCCTCTCCAGGGCTCCGGCATTGCACACGTCCACAACCGCGTCGGGGCGTTCGTCCGCCAGGAAGTTCCGGGCCACCAGTTCTTCCTGGGTATAGGCGGTGAGGGAATAGGTGCCCGGCAGATCCACCACATGCACCGTTCGCTCCCCAAATGTGAGGAATCCTTCCTTCTTCTCCACCGTGATGCCGGGGTAGTTGCCCACGTGCTGCCGCGCCCCCGTAAGGGCGTTGAACATGGTGGTTTTCCCTGCATTGGGGTTTCCGGCCAGAGCGATGACCAGCTTCTTTTCCGGCGGAATGTTCCGGGGGGAGTTATGCGGTGGCGTGTTGTGTGGCATCGTCCAGGGTCTCGACGCTGATGTGGTCGGCCTCGTTGTTGCGGAGAGTCAGAGTGAAGTCCTTGATGCGCAGGGCCACGGGGTCCCTCAGAGGGGCGCGTCCAACAATTTCGATGTCGCTGCCCGGAACCAGCCCCATGTCACGGATGCGTCGGCCAAGCTCGCCCAGCGCGTCGATCCGGACGATTCTGGCCTTCTGCCCCACCTTGAGTTGCCGCATGTTGATTGCCGCTGAAATGCTGTCAGTCATGAAATGATCCCTTGCCGCCATGATTGTCGACCTTGTGCGCCATGGGAAAGGAAGCAGGGCCTGCAAAGCCGCCCTGCGTCACCTGATCTTTGAAGTGGTACCGCTTATCGTCTGATCCGGTTCCGTTGGTGGGGGCGTTGTTGCATCACGCCCGATGTTGGTCGCCGACGGTGTCGTTTGACAGCAATGTCCGGGGAATCATCTTTTGTCAAGACCGCTACAGCAGGAAGAGGCGTGGTCCCCGGCTTCATCCGGTTTCGTGGACAAGGACTGCAACGCCTCTCTTCTGCCCAGGGGGGCCGAACTGCAACCGCTACAACCCTCGCAACCGCAGGTTGGCGAATTCAGGCTCTTAAAATACCGACGAACAAGGTATAGAATTGCCACCAAGATAATGACGCCAACGAGAATTGATTGGAACATGATGCCCTCCGAAAAGAATGTGGACTACCTGGTCCGTACGAAAGAGGGGAGCTGGCCGTCGGCCTGTATCTGGTGAGAGGAGGATGCGTCCTCCATGCATTCGCAGGGATTCGGATCGCGGACCCCCTCGGCGGGGCTGGAGGCATGCTTGCCATTGACCATGGAGCACAACACGCGTCTGGCCATACCGTTTCCCAGCGCGAGGTTGCTTCCGCGCACCTTGAGAAGGCAGGGCCCCGGACCACCGGAGCAGACTTCCACAAAGGTTCCGGGTGTAAGTCCAAGAGCGCACAGCCTGCCACGAGCCTTTGGGCAATCGCAGAGTTTCTCTATCCGGACGACGCTGCCGGCCGGAACATTACACAAAGAGTGTTGCACAACAGCCATGGTCTCTCCCCCTTGCGGTGAGCCAGGAGAATTGTCGAATAACGTCTCGCTAAGGGGGAGAAGTAATGATCTTGAGAATGATTGTCAAGTTAAATTGGAAATAATTAGAATGACACCTATATGATTACATGCGGTTATACCACTTGTCCTCATAAGTATCGAACAACATGGGGCCACGAGACGGAGGCGGGAAATCATTCATGAGCAGGGAGTCCTTTTCCTGAGTCATGCCGCTGAATCCCGGCTTGTCGGAATTCTGCGAAGAGGAACTGCCGCTGTTCGGCGAGGTGATGCTGAAACTGTACTTGTCCGGGGGCGTAGCCTTGTTCTCCTCCGCAAAGACTCCCCTGGGGAGTGCGAACAGGAGCGCGGCAAGCATCAATCCGGTCAGAAGGGCGCCACATCGGCTGAAAAAAGGTAATTCATATATTGCGACCATAAGGTGACCTCCAGGTCATATTATATAACAGGAATGTTGGATGCGCAATGCATGGGGGCTCGCACGGGGCAACTTGTCGGCGGGAAAATACAGTATCCGGGTTAATGGGTGGTTGATCGAGTCCAGGCTGGTTTGAAGGAGAGGAATAGTGGGGGCGGGGAATGTTTGTTGATGAAAAAGGAAAAAAAGATTGACAATGAGAATCGCTATCAATAGTTATTCCTCCGGAGCGCGTCTGAAAAAGAATGATGTTTTCTGAAAGGAGTGAATTATGTCCGTTTGCCTGCGGTATCTGGAAAAAAATCGTCCGGCCAGGGTCGTGAGAGTCACCGCCACTGGTCCTCTGGCGGCACGTATCAGGGATATGGGGTTGATCTCCGGTGCGGAGCTGACCGTCATCGGTCAGGCCCCGCTCAAGGACCCTGTGGCCCTGCGCATGAAGAACTATACACTGACTTTGAGAAACAACGAGGCGGATCAGATAGAGGTCGAGCCCATGGAGGCAGCATCGTGCAGAGCCTGAAAGTAGCCCTCGCGGGCAATCCGAATTCCGGAAAAACCACATTGTTCAATGCCATCACCGGCGCCCGCCAGCACGTGGGCAACTATCCGGGCATCACGGTGGAGCACAAGACCGGCGAAACCTCGGTGGACCACGAGAAGGTCCACGTGGTGGACCTGCCCGGGTGCTACTCCCTCACTGCCTACTCCCCTGAGGAACTGGTCTCCAGAAAGATCATTCTCGAGGAAAAACCCGACGTGGTCGTCCACGTTGTGGACGCCACCAACCTGGAGCGCAGCTTGTACCTCACGGTGCAGCTCATGGAACTCGGGGTGCCCGTAGTGGTGGCCCTGAACATGATGGACGCTGTGAAGCGTCAGGGCATGCACATCGACACCACCGGCCTGTCCAAATCCCTGGGCGTCCCCGTGGTGGAGACCGTTGCCCGCGAAGGCAAGGGCAAGATCGAGCTGATGCGCGAGGCCATCCGCTATGCCAGGCAGCAGTCGGACAATCACGGGAAGCCTCTTGAAATCTCCTATGGCAGTGATCTGGACTTGGCGCTGAAGGATCTTATCGCAATTTTTGACAGCAACAACACGGTGGTGGACAACGCCCCGTCCCGCTGGACCGCCCTGAAGTATCTGGAGGGGGACTCCGAACTCATGGCGCGACTGAAGTCGCAGGATTCCCGGGACAAAGCCCTGTTTGCCGATCTGGAGAAAAGGGCCACCATCCTGCGCCGCCATTGCAAGGACACCCTGGACACCGGCCCGGAAACCATCATTGCGGATTACCGCTACGGCTTCATCGCCGGAATGCTGCGCAGTGGCATCCTGAAGCAGGACGAGCAGGTACAGCGCGTGGCCATCAGTGAGAAGATGGATCGCGTGCTGACCCACCGAGTTATCGGCCCCTTGATCATGCTGGGCGTGGTCTATGCCCTGTTCTGGGCCACCTTCACTTTGAGCGAGGCCCCGGCTGGCTGGCTCGAGGAATTTTTCGGCTGGCTCTCCTCCACGGCTGAGGCAACCCTCCCCGAGGGGCTTCTCTCCTCACTGGTTGTTTCAGGCATCATCGACGGTGTCGGGGGCGTGCTTGGCTTTGCGCCACTCATCGCCGTGATGTTTCTGGGGCTGACCTTTCTCGAGGATATGGGCTACATGGCGCGCATGGCCTACATGCTGGACAGGGTAATGCGTGTGTTCGGTCTGCACGGCTGCTCGGTCATGCCACTGCTCATCTCCGGCGGCATCCCCGGCGGTTGCGCCGTCCCCGGCGTCATGGCCACCCGCACCTTGCGCAGCCCGGCCGAGAAGCTGGCCACGGTGCTCACCGCTCCCTTCATGGCATGCGGCGCGAAGATCCCGGTCATCGTGCTGCTGGCCGCGGCCTTTTTCCCGGAAAACGAGACAACCGTGATGTTCGGCACCACCCTTGCCGCCTGGGCCGCGGCCCTGATCGTGGCGCGATTGCTGCGCTCCACACTGTTGGTGGGCGATGCCACTCCCTTTATCATGGAGCTCCCCCCCTACCGCATGCCTACGGTACGCGGTCTCCTGCTGCACACCTGGGAGCGCCTGTGGCAGTACGTGAAAAAGGCGGGTACCGTGATTCTGGCCATCTCCGTGCTGCTCTGGGCACTCATGACCTTCCCGGCCCTGCCCGACGAGCAGGTGGCCACCTATGAGAGCATGCGTGAACAGGCTTCCCATTCTCTGCAAGGTGAGGAGCTGGAGAACAGGATGGCCGACATCGCCAATCTCGAGGCCGAAGCCGGTCTGCGCTACTCCCTGGCGGGGCGCGTGGGCACGTTTTTCGAGCCCGTGAGCAGTTGGGCCGGGTTCGATTGGCGTACCAATGTGGCTCTTGTGGGTGGCTTCGCGGCCAAGGAGGTCATCGTCTCCACCCTGGGCACCGCCTACTCCCTGGGTGAGGTAGATGCCGAGGACGCCGCGCCCCTCTCGGAAAAGCTGGCCTCGGATCCCATGTGGTCCCAGGCCACCGCACTTGCGCTGCTGGCCTTCGTGCTGCTCTATGCGCCCTGTTTCGTCACCCTCGTGGTCCAGGCCAGGGAATCATCCTGGAAATGGGCCGCCTTCTCGGCCATAGGCAACACCATCTTCGCCTTTGCCATCGCCACCACCGTTTACCACTGCACGAAAATGTTGCTGTGATGCGGATTGCCATCTTCATAGAAAGCTGTTGAAAGCGTTTTCCGGGGGAGGGATTTTTTGATAAAAGTCCCTCCCCCGGCCAACTCCTTTACATTTCCTTTTCTCCCATCTGTTACAACAACAATTGCCCGGGCAGGAGAGGGGGCATGGGCAGATCCAGGGCCGCGGACACGGCGCGGAGCAGCTCGGCCTCGGTGCGTGTCACCTCCTGATCGGCGGTGACGCAGGCCACGCAGGCGCGCAGGAGGCGTTCGCGGCGGGGAGCCGAGAGCCGGGCCAGGGCGTCGCAGGCCTGGTCCACGGCGCGCAGGTTCACCTGGTCCTTGGGTGTGAGGTGCAGTTGGAGGGGTGACTCTTTCGGGGCGGTGAGCAGGGCCACTGCATTGGCAAGAGTCTTTGTATCCCCGGAAGAGGTGGGGCGGCCGCGCCCCCCCCAGTGTATCAGCGCGGAGAGCAGGATGCCGCACTCCCTGGAAAGCTTGGACAACGGCACAGGAGTCTCGTCCGTGGTGGAATCCCCATGCGCGAAGCCAGGCGCGAGGTAACGTCGGAGCACTCGCGACAGGGTCCACTGGAACAGGTCCAGCTTGCGGTCGGAGCGCATCAGCTCCTGGAGGGTTGCCTGGAATTGACTCAGCTCTTCCCGGGGAAGGGCGAGCACTGTGGGCAATGCCAGGTCGAACAGGGGGAGGGTGGTGTCGAAACGCTCCTGTGGAAACTCCTGAGCCAGCTTTTCCACCTGGTCGTAGGCTGCCAGGTCGAGGCGCTGGAGCAGCAGGTCGCTCAGGGTGTGTTGCGAATCCTGCCCGCAACGTGCAAGGACCAGGGCGTACACCAGCAAAGGGGCGGTTTTTGCATCGCGGGCCGCCTCAAAGGCGCGGCGCGGTATCCGCTCCATGATCCTGGAGGCGTGTTGGTTGAAGTCCGCCCGCAGGGAACGGTCTCCTGGAGTACTCTCCATGTTCGAGTGGCTGCGTACACTGGAAGGGGTGCCCACCAGGGTGGCAAAGGCACTCACACCGGCCAGCTCCACACGGGCCTGGTCCAGAACCACCTGCCTGGTTTCCTGATCCACCTTCGGGAAGGAGCCCTGCCAGGAAGGGTCGATGCGTCTGATGCGCTCCTCCAGCGGAGGATGGGTGGCCAGCGTGCGCCCCAGCCAGGAGTCCAGGCCGTTGGCAAAGTACATGTGGCTGGCCAGAGGAGCCATGGGGGTGATCAAAGAGCCCCCGTAGGTGCAGCCGCCGATCTTTTCCAGCGCGCTGACCAGGGCCTTGTCGTTGCGGGTGAACTGCACGGAGGTGGCGTCGGCCAGAAATTCGCGCTGTCTGCACACCGCGGCTTTGATGCAGGCACTGGAGAAGCCGCCAAAGGAACCCACGGCAAAGAGCATGAATCCTATCACCGCGCCCGGAGAAAAAGTTGAGTTTGCAGGGTCGCCGTCGTCATTGAGGGATACGCTCATCATTTTGTGCCCGGTGAGGGCCAGGAACTCGATGCCGTAGACCAGGCCTATGAGTCTGAGGTTCAGGCGCATGTCGCCGTTGACGATGTGGCTGAACTCGTGACCGATGACCGCCTGGAGTTCGTCGCGGTTGAACAACTCCAAGGCGCCCCTGGTGATGCCGAGCACCGAGTGCTCCGGATGGAATCCGGCGGCAAAGGCGTTGATACCCTGTTCCCGGTCCAGGAGAAAGATGATGGGGGGCGTGGTGTTGGCGGCCAGGGACATCTCGGACACCACGTTTTGCAGGCGGCGCTCCAGGGGATCGGTGGTGTTCGGGCGCAGCAGGCGTCCTCCAAGGGCCATGGCTAGGGATTCGCCCCCCCCTTTACGCAGGGAGCGGATCTTCATCCATGAGGCCAGGAGCATGACCAGAGCGGTGATTATCCCCACCCAGAAAAGGGGCCATCTGAAGTGGTAGTAGGCCCACTCTCCGGGAGGGGGGCGGAAAAAGCCCTGCAAGGGCATGAGCAGCAGCATGGCGCAGAATACCACCAGCAGCACCACGCCGAGAAAGCCCAGAGTGAAATGGAACAGCAGGCTGCCGGTGGCGCGTTTTGCCTGCTCCTGCCCTTCCCAGAATTCCATGCGTCACCTCTGACCCGCGATCATGTGGCGGAAGGCGCCAGCGTAACAGCCACGGGCTTTTCCAGGGCCTTGTGCTTGAACTTGAGGTAGGCCAGCTCGTGAAAGCCCATGGTCCCGGCAAAGAGCATGGTGGGCAGGGATTCCCTGGTGCTGTTATATGCCATGGCCGCGTCGTTGAAGGCCTGTCTGGCAAAGGCGATGCGGTTTTCCGTGGAGGTCAGCTCCTCCATGAGCTGGGACACGTTGGCCGAGGTTCTGAGTCGGGGGTAGGCCTCGATGCGCGCCAGGAGCCTGCCCAGGCACAGGGTCAGGATCTCCTCCCCCCTGGCAAGGGCCATGAGACCTCGGAAATCGGCGGGGTTGTCCAGACCCTGCAGGACGTTCATGGCCTGGTTCCGCGCCTTGGTCACGTTTTCCAGTGTCTTGCGCTCGTGGGCCAGGGCAGCCTTTACGCTCTCCACCAGGTTGGGGACCAGGTCGTGCCGCCGCTTGAGCTGCACGTCTATCTGCGAAAAGGCGTTATTGCAGCGCTGCCGCAGGAACACGAGGCGGTTGTAGAGGAACACTCCCCAAACCAGGACAATGACCGCGAGCCCGGCGAACAGATAGAGAAATGTCTCGGGTGTCATGCGCCATCCAATGCCCGGTGCCGGGCGTTTGTGTGACGTGCTTGGCTGTATGGCTGCCGGGGCATCTCTCGAACGGTTTTCCCCGCGCGGGCCGCCTTTGTGGATATGAGTAGGAATGCCCCTATTATGTTCCAAAACGCGGCCGGGGGTCAACAGCGCATGAAAAAGGGAGCGCCTCGGCGCTCCCTTTTCACAAGGCACGGCAGGGTGCGGCTACTGGATGATCTTCCAGTCGTTGTTCTCGATGACCAGCATCTCGAAGGCGTCGGCGTCCAGGCCGTTGTGGTCCACGGGCGAGAAGTTGTACTCGCCGGTGACGCCCATGAAGCCGGTGATTTTTTCGATGTTGTCGCGGATGGCCTTGGGGTCGGCGGAGCCGCCGGCCTCGACGGCCTGGACCACGAGCATGAGTGCGTCGGCGGCATAGCTGCCGAAGGAGGACACGGGAATCTTGTAACGCTCCTCGTAGTTCTTGATGTATTCCACCAGCACGTTTTTCTGGGGGTGGCCGTCGGGGATCTGTGCGGCCACGATGAGCCGTCCCGCAGGCAGCATAAGCCCGTTGGCCGAGTCACCGGCCAGCTCGATGAATTTCTTGGAAGCAACGCCGTGGCTCTGATACAGCGGCGTGGCCATGCCAAGCTGGGCGCGGTTGCGCGATATCACCGCGGGACCCGGGTTGGTGCCCCAGCAGATGATGGCGTCTGGCTGCAGATCCTTGATCTTGGTGAGTTGGGGGGTCATGTCGGTGTCCTTGGGGCCGTACAGCTCGTCCGCCACCAGCTCGAAGCCCTCGGCGGGTACCAGCTCCTTGAGAACGGCGCGGCCAGCCTGTCCATATCCGTTGGAGACCGTGAGGATGGCTATCTTCTTGAAGCCCTGGGCCTTGGCGTGCTGCAGGATTTTCATCACGGCGTGGCGGTC
This sequence comes from Desulfovibrionaceae bacterium, assembly GCA_963674665.2. GTDB lineage: Bacteria > Desulfobacterota > Desulfovibrionia > Desulfovibrionales > Desulfovibrionaceae. The sequence goes on from CAXXPL010000011.1 coordinate 527,894, forward strand.
GGACTGGGGCGTCTTGAAAACCCACTTGTTCACTGGCTTGACGATCTTTTCCGCCGCGGCGCAGGAGACCATGGGCACCTGAGCGGAGGGAAACTTGTTCACGATGGCCAGGGTGTTGCCTGAGGTGGTTGGGCCGATCACGGCGCAGACCTTGTCCTTTTTCAGGAGCTTGTCCGCGGCCAGGACGCATTTGTTCACGTCGGTCTCGTCATCGTAGATGATGACCTCGACCTTCTTGCCAAGCAGGCCGCCTTGCTCGTTGATCTGATCCTGCAGCATCAGGGCGGTGTTCTTTTCGGGCTCACCTAGAAAGGAAGCCGGGCCGGTGACTGAGAAGATGGCGCCGATCTTGATGACGTCCTCGGCCTGGGCTGTGGTCGCAAGGGGGGCGCCGAGCACAAGGGTGCAGATCACCAGCGCCGCAAACAGGGCAAAGCGGTTCATAGAATCCTCCTCTTTCTCTGTGGCCCGTGGCTGACGGGCATGGAAAAAACCAGTGGCAGGCGGGAAGGCCGAAGATCATCCATACATGATGTGCGATGATCTCCGACCAGATTCTTACATGATGTTATGGAAAGAGCGTGAATGTCAAGCTGAGAGAAGAAAACTTTTGCAAGTATGTAAAATCTTCTACACAAAAAACATACACTATTCAGGATAACCGGGGTCGGGCTGCAGGCCTTTTTGCTGGGCCACGCCTCTGGCCAGCACGTCGCAGCGCTCGTTGTCAGGGTTTCCGGCGTGCCCCCGCACCCAGTGCAGGGTGACATCGTGTTTGCTCAAGAGATCGATGAGCCGCAGCCAGAGGTCCTTGTTCTTCACCGGCTTCTTGGCCGAGGTCTGCCAGCCGTTGCGCTGCCAGCCCTTGATCCAGCGCTTTTCCACGGCGTCGCGCAGATATTTGGAGTCGGTGTAGAGGTCCACCCGGCATTGCTGATTCAGGGATTCCAGACCCTTGATGGCGGCCAGCACTTCCATGCGGTTGTTGGTTGTGAGGGAGTACCCTCCGGAGAACTCCTTTTCCTTGTCCTCGAAGCGCAGCACGGCGGCCCAGCCTCCAGGGCCGGGATTGCCCAGGCAGGCGCCGTCCGTATGGATGGTGACGGTATTCATGGCCGCGAACATTACGTGCTGGCGGCGCGGAAGGCAAGGGTGGGTTTGGAATCAGGACATGCGCTTGTGGAATTCGTCCAGCAGATGGAGGTCCACGTTCTCGATCTTGGTGGCGATTTCGAGTCCCAGCTCAACGAGGTTCCTGTTGCTGTAGAAGAATATGTTCTCCAACAACGGAGGGCAGGAAAGCACGGCCTTGGCAAAGTGATAGGCCGCGGCGGGTTTGCCCTTGCCCAGTTCGAGGCTGAGCAGGGCCTGGATCCTGTGGTTGTTGTACTCCTCGAGGGGCTTGAGCTTCTTCTGGCGTTCGCGGAGCTCCACCACGTGGCGCAGGCGATTGCCGAATTCACGCAGTTCCGGATTTCTGGAGGCGTTCAGCCTGGGCAGGATCCGGGTGATGAAGTCGATGAGGGGCCTGCTCGCCAGAACATGCTTGCGCTCGAAAAAGGCCGGGCTTTTGAGCGAGATGTTGCGCAGCAGGTGGAGCAGGGCCTTGTCCTCGCCATCCCGCGCCAGGCGCTCGATGGTTTCCTGGATGAAGGTGGCCTTTTCCATGGCCCTGGGAATCTTGAAGCGGACCGCTCCGCCGGCCATGTCCCTGAACAGGCGGTGGATCGTGCTCAGGGGTTCGAACAACTGCGGACTCTTGTAGAAGAGTTCGTCCTCTGGAAGGGACGGATCCAGCACCAGTGCCTGCACCAGGAGGGCCGTGGCCTCGAGGCGGTTGTCCTCCGATGCGTGGGCCACCGCCATGTTGTAGTACAGGGACGCAAGACCGGGGGGGCGGAGCCGCAGCATCTTCCGGTACAGGTCCAATGCGCGTTTGGGGCTCTTGTGCTTGCGCAACTGCTTGCCCAGGTATGTCAACTCCTCACAGGCCTGGGAAAACGTGTCCTTGTCCTTGGCGGCTTCGAACAGCAGTCGCTCCGCCTCTTTGTAGTTCCCCTCGTCCATGGCGGCCAGCCCCATGCAGACCACCTGTCTGGGGGGAGGTCCTCGGTGGCGACGCCCTTCACCTTGCCCAGGGCGCCCCTCGCTTCGGTGCGCAGGGCAATGACCGCTGGGTGGTTCTTGCCCAGCAGGGTCTCGGTGTCGAGTTTGAAGATCTCCCCGGCAATGTCCATAAGGGCTTCCTGGGAGCGATTGCGGGGCTTCCCGTCGGTCTGTGCCAGTTCAGGTATCTTGGAGGCCTTGGTGAAGGCGGTCTGGAAGCTGCCCACAGCCTCCTCCAGCAGGGACATGACCTCGGGGCTGTCAGGCGCGGCACCCTCATCCACCATTTCCCGCACCTGGGTCATGCGCAGCACGCCGATCTCCATGTTCGGCAACGGCATGGCGGCGCTGACCTCCTCGGCTTGGCGAAAGCGCTGAAAGGCCAGAGGGTACTTGCGCAGGCGCACGTAGGTGCGGCCGCTCTCCAGATACAGCTGGGGGTTGGCGGGAAAGAGCTCGATGGCCCGGTGATAGCACTGCACAGCCTGGTTGAAGTCTTGGGCACGCTTGAACTCCTCGGCTTTGGCCAGCCACTGGTCAGACTCCTCCTTGCGCAGGGAGAGCTCCATCTCCTCCTTTTTTTCCAGGGTCTTTTCCAGGGCGCCCTCCATGTTGGGGAGGAACTCCTCGAGATATGCGCGCATCTCCTGGAAGCGCTCCATGAGCTGCTCCTGTAAAAGGGCCTGTCGCCTGGAAGGGTGCAGCCCCATGAGGGAGTCCTGCTTCTTGAGAATGAAGGCAGTGGCGATGCCGAAGGGCGCGAGCCCCAGGATAATGGATTCACGTTTTTGCAGGAAACTGATGTCCTGGAATATGGGGATGCAGCGGTGCAGGAACCGGGTGTCGTCCTTGTGGCATTTTTGCAAGAGTGTCTGAACGTTTATGAAAAAATCCTTGATGTTCTTCTGGGAAACCACGCCGCCGCGGGCGTCGCGGAGCTCCAAAGGGGGGCCGGTGAGTACCAGCCCCTGCTCCTGGATCAGTATCTTCACCAGTTGGCGGGCGTTTTCCAGATAGTTGGCCGAAGCCTTTTGAACCGTGACGTTGGTGAACTTCAGGGCGGATAGAATGCGCTGGATCTGATCGGTCAGGATGCGGTCCGAGATGAACACGTGCAGCCTTGTACCCCTGACCCCGTCCAGAGGATCGGTGGATTGAGTCGCCTCGTTGTTCGAGGCGTTGGACGGTACTTGGGCGCGACGTTCTGCAATGACAGGGGGCATGGGGAGAGGATACGGTAGTTGGATGTCAGAAACGTTACGGAGCCTTGCGCTCCACCGGATACCTGTGTTCCACCGGTTCTTCGGTGGGAGCCTTGAGGCTTGCCAGGGTCTTCCAGATTCGTTTCAGCGCCGCGATGAGTCCCTGCGGCCATTGGCCGGAATCGAAATAGGGCGTGAAATGGTCTCCGCCAAGTGTGCGCGAGAGTTCGGCGCCCAACGCGTTGGAGACCAGGGGCGGGAGTTGCAACACCACCTCACGCTTCTTGGGATTGATCCCTATGAACAGGGTCTTGTTGTCCGGAGCCGGGGGATCCACGAACTTGGCGCTGACGTGGACCCGCAGGTCCAGGCCGAACTCGTCCTTGAATAGGGTGGCGAAATCCCGCAACGTCTGCTTCTGTTCGGGAGAGAGTTGATCACCGAGGTCGACCACTGTGCCGTCGGCCAGGATGCGTTCCATGGACTTCTGGTTGTTGAGCCAGAAAAGCCAGCCCGTGATCGCGAAGATGGCCATAAGGGCCATGAATCGCAGAAACTGCTCGCCGGAGCTCTTGCCTCGAATGAGTGGAACGCGGTTCCTTCTGGGGAAAAAGAACACGGAACTCCTGTCGGTTTGTTAGGTGTTTCTGTACTCCCCCCTCGGATGAAGGCAGATTTCACCGAATGTCAATTGTTGTCAAGCTCCTGGAGGGACTGTATACTCCAGGAATCGCCCGGAGTTCGCAGTGGCCGGGGAAAAATCGGATACAGCCGGGGAGAAGCGACCGGATGGACATGGAGGATTTGCGTGGTACGCCGAAAAGGGTGGTCCGAAGGGTCGCCTGGGTGGGGCTGTGGTGCAACCTCGGACTTTCCATCCTGAAGGTTGTGACCGGGGTTCTGGCCAACAGCCAGGCCGTGGTGGCGGACGGCGTACACAGCCTCTCCGACCTGGTCACGGATCTCGCGGTGATCATCGGTGTGCGCTTCTGGTCCGCGCCCCCTGATGAATCCCACCCGCATGGTCACGCCCGCATCGAAACCCTGGTGACCGTAAGCATAGGCCTGATCCTGGCCCTGGTCGCCGTGGGCCTATGCTACGAGGCTCTTGCCACGGTGCGCAGCCCGGAGGTTGCCGTACCCGGGTGGGCAGCCTTTTTCGCGGCCCTCGTTTCCATCGTTCTCAAGGAATGGCTCTTTCGCTGGACCGCGGCCAAGGGGCGGGAGGTCTCCTCACCGGCTCTGGAGGCCAATGCCTGGCATCATCGCTCCGACGCCCTGAGTTCCGTGCCCGCTGCCGTGGCCGTGGCGGTGGGAGCGTTCTACCCCGAGTGGGCCTTCATCGACCGCGTCGGGGCGGTCATCGTCTCGCTGATGATCCTCCAGGCAGCCTGGAAGATCACCCGACCGGCCCTGGACCAGCTCGTGGATAGGGGCGCGCCCGAGGAGCAGGTCAGACGCATCACCGAGATCGCCATCAGCACACGGGGTGTTCTGGAAGTGCACAAGGTGCGTTCACGCTATCTGGGGCAGGGCCTGCAGGTTGATCTGCATGTCCTGGTGGATCCTGATATCACCGTGCGCGAGGGGCACGCCATCTCCGAGCTGGTACGCGTCCGGCTGCTTGAGTTGTGCCGCAACGTCCACGACGTGGTGGTTCACCTGGAGCCCTATGTTCAGGAAGAGATACTGGATCCGGACGCCTGAGCGCTCTTTGCCCTGGCCATACGGTCGGCCCGGGTCCCGTCGTAGACCATCAGCAGCACGCCTGTGAGAACCAGCGCCCCTCCGACATACCCGATGGGGCGGAAGAACTCGTCCCACCACAGAAACGCCAGCAGGGCCGCCATCACCGGTTCGAGATTGGCGGTCACAGCCACCCGCGTGGCGTCCAGCCGCTTGAGGCCGGCGCAGTAGAACATGTAGGCGCCATAGGTGGTGAACAGCCCCAAAACCAGAAATACAGACCACGCTGTGAGGGAGGCGCTCCCTTGGCCCGAGGCAAGAGGTGGCCAGAAGGTGAAGTCCACAAAGGGCAGCAGACCCATGGCACCCACCGGCAGGGTGTATAGGTACAGGGTGGCGGCAGGGTAGTCCCGCAGATAACGTTTCCCGAAGATGTAGTGCAGCGCGTAGGTCAGGCCTGAGAGCAGGCCGCATCCCACGCCGAGCAGGGACATCTCCTTGAGGGCGAACAACCCCTCGCCGCCGGCGCTGCCCGCGCTTCCGGCGGACACCAGCGCCGCTCCGCCCATGGCAACCATGAGCGCCAGGAGCTTGAGCGGAGTCATGGGCTCCTTGAAGAACAACCTGGAAAGCAGGGCCACCCATGCCGGAGCTGTGTAGAGCAGCATGGAGGCCAGGGCCGCGCCGCTTTCGCGCACGGCGATCTGGTAGGAACCGAAGAACACCGAGACCCCGGCCAAGCCGAAGAGGAAGAGCATGGGGAAGTCTTTCAGGCGGATCTTGTAGAGACGGAAGGCCAGGCAGTGGATCAGGAAGAACAGCGCCCCGAGCAGTGCGCGCCAAAAAGCCGTTTCCAGAGGCTGGGCGCCCACGGCGAAACCGAACTTGGCCAACGGGCCGAGCAGCCCCCATAACAGGGCAGCCATGAAAACACAGAAATATCCTTGCAGAGCCATACGCGGCAACGTTCTCCCGATTTTGGTTCAAAGCTTGGCGAGGAACAATAGAAGGGAGTGGTCTTGAAATGCAAGCAATTTCTGGAGAGCTTCGACTCTGCTCCACAGACCGGGAAACTTGCTCATAATAGTTTCATATCAGGAGAAAATGTGCGATCATGTCTTGAAATATCTTGAAATCGTGGTGTGTTGCATAATGTCACGAATATATTTTTTTGCGTGACATTTTCTGTGGCAGGCTCTAAACCTGGAATTGATCCAAGGGAGCCTCTGTACTGAAACTGCGGCTTTTCGCAGGACAACCGACCATACCACCGCGGACACGGATATGCAGATAGGATCGCTTCGTTTCGACAGGATGGAATTTGCGGGATCGCTAGGTGATCTGGGGACCCTGCTTCCCCTGGCCATCGGCATGGTGATGATCAACGGCCTGGACGCCCAGGGCCTGTTTTTCGCCGTGGGGCTGTTCTACATTGTCGGGGGCGCCTACTTCCGCGTACCCATCGCGGTGCAGCCCATGAAGGTGGTGAGCGCCACTGCCATCGCCACCGGAGTGAGCGCACTGGATATCCAGGCAGCGTCCCTGGTGCTGGGGGTGATATTCCTGACCCTGGGAGCCACCAACCTGATCTCTCCACTTGCGCGGGTGGTACCCCGCTCGGTGATTCGGGGGGTCCAGGTCTCCACAGGGGCGTTGCTGGCGGCCAAGGGCGTCTCCTTCATCGCGGGCATCTCGTCGTTCCAGAAGCTGCAAGGCCTGGCCGAACCCTTTCTCATTGCGCAGCACCTGGGGCCAGTGCCTGTGGGCATTGCTGTCGGAATCGCCCTGGGCGTCCTGACCCTGTTTTTGCTGGACAGCCGGAAATTACCCGCCGGCCTCGTGGTCGTCGTGGGTGGGCTTGTTCTTGGCCTGCTCTGCGGCGCGGCGGCAAAGGGGGAGTTCACCCCGGGGTTTTCCCTGCCCGGGCTGTTTCCCCTGGGATTTCCGAAATGGGCCTCCTTCGTGGCCGTGACAGCCAGCATCGTGCTGCCGCAGGTGCCCATGACCATTGGCAACGCCATCATAGCCAACGCGGACCTTTCAGCCGACTATTTCAAACAGGACAGCAGGCGGGTGACCAGCCGCGCCCTGTGCATCAGCATCGGTCTGGCCAACATCCTGGTGGTGCCTTTCGGCGGCATGCCCATGTGCCATGGCGCGGGCGGGTTGGCCGCGCACTACCGCTTTGGCGCGCGCACCTCGGGCTCCAACTACATAATCGGCGCCCTGTTCCTTGTCCTGGCCGTGGTGCTGGGAGCGCACGTGCTGGACGCGGTGCGCCTGCTCCCCATGGGAGCACTGGGCGTTCTTCTGGTGTTCGCCGGGTTGCAGCTCTGCCTGACCGTCATGGACATGGACCGGCGCGGCATGTTCGTGGTCTTTTTCATGCTGGCCATGACACTGTCCATGAACCTGGCCTGGGCCTTTGCCATAGGTCTGGGTCTGGCCTACGTGCTGAAAAGCGAACGGTTCAGGGTGTAGGAGTTCCCCGGTCGTCAACAATCTGGGTGAATATTTCTTTTGTGTCGCGATTATTCAATACACTCCGGAACAATCGTGTACAGTGCGCTCGAACACTTTGCACAAGGGAGAAGACAATGCACCTGAAATACACGATTCTTTATGTTGATGACGTGCCCGCGACACTCGAATTCTATGAACAGGCCTTTGGACTCGATCGCTCGATGCTCCACGAGTCAGGGGATTACGGAGAACTGGAGACAGGGGCCACGCGGCTGTCCTTTTCCTCCATGCGCCTGATGACCGAACTGGGCAAGGCGCCGGGCAGACCCGATCCCCGGGCGCCGGTATTCGAGATCGCCTTTGAGACCGGAGACGTGGCGGGAGCCCTTGAAAGGGCCAAGAATGCGGGAGCAAAGGTGGTGCAGGAGCCCCGGCGTGAACCATGGGGGCAGACTACCGCCTATGTGACGGACTTGAACGGCTATCTGGTGGAGCTCTGTTCTCCGGTGGAAGGGGCGTCATAGCCCGGATCCAGGACCCGCCACCCCGGACTGCACCTGTCCCGGCGGCTCTCGGCAAAGGCTCCGGGCGTCATGGAGAACCAGCGTCTCAGTTCCCGGGTCATGTGCGCCTGGTCTGAAAACAGGCATTCGTGGGACACGCCCCCCAAAGGGGTGCCCGACAGGATGAGACGCGCCGCCCTTCTGGCGCGGGACAGGGAACTCCAGAAACAGGGCGTGCGCCCCGTGGCCCTTACGGTGTGGCGCTGCATGGTCCGCAGGCTCACGCCCAGCTCCCGGGCCGCATCGGCCGGAGAGTGCGCCACCGCCAGGCGGGACAGGATCTCCTCGGTGCGCGGTGTCAGAAATGCCGCTTCCCGCGCAATGACCGTCAGCTCCTCCTTTGATTCGGGCCGGGGCATCAGTTCGAGGGTCCGGATGTCGATTTCCGCCCCTGGCAGAAGACGGAACCCGTGAAACTGGTCGCCTGGAGCGGCAAAAACAGTCTCGGCACTGGACATGAGAGACGTGACGAGGAATATCGGTCTTTTCCCCGGACTCGTACGCAGTATGAAATCGCGGCAACCATCAGGCAACACTGTCAGGTCCTTGGGCTTGCGCGCCGTATAGGACCACATTGTCAGGACAGGATTTAGCGTTGTTAGCTCCTCACTTAGTCCAAGGGGGAAGTGTAAGTATAAATATAGCAGTGTAATATGATAAAGAATATGAATAAATTTATAGTAATTGTAAAAAGAACAAAAAAGCGAATGCGGGCAAATCTTATAAAATTGTGTTAAAATGGAATGTTAGGAGTATGAATCGCTTACTTTAGTTAGAAAAAGGAGGTTGGTTGTGAAAATCCTCAAAAACAATCCAATCTTGAATTCTGAGTAAATTCTCATAGTCATAATTTACTAACTGTATGATCATTTGTAAAGATTCTTCAGTGTTTCCGAGTAATTTCGCAAGAGCCGCTTGTTCTAAAGAAATTAATGTCCTATTACGGTGTTCAGAAATTTTATTTGTCCTAGTATTTTTATTAAGAAAAAATCTTGCGAGTTCATAGTTTACCAAGATGTGTATTTTGTATGATGAATTGTGTTCATTTAAGTGGTTTTTCAGTATGTCAAAAGCTTCTTGAAATTGCTTAAGCTTAAGGGAATAAAAAGATTTTGAAACAATATAATTCAGAAGATTATTGTTTTCATCGTACTGTAGTTGGCAATACTCAAGGGCTTTGTCGTATTGACCAACAGCAGAGTAATATTTCTCAATAAGTTTGTAATTATGTTTTTCGTATTTAAAAATTACTTCGCGAGCTTTTTCAAATTCAGAGGCATACAAATAGAAGAGGGCAAGGTCTTCTCTCAACATCGTGTACTCATAATTATTAATAGCGCTCTCGAGTGCACTTATGGCACCGGGTAAATCTTTACAAACTTTAAGCAACGCCTTTGCTTTGAGGTCAAAGTAACGAGGTGACATTGAAAAATCTCTTTCGTAATCGTTAAGAAATTTATTAATTTTAGCCTCGTTTGAAGTACTGATGTGTAGTTTAAGCTCAAGTAACTTTATATTTTTTTTTTCCTTACGGTTTGCATTTTCTGTAGTAAGTAATATGTAAGAAAGAACATTGTCTGTATCTGTATATCCTACTCCGCAATCATTTTTGTGTTTATACATTAACATTTTATATTTTAAGGATGCTACGTCGAAAGAGAATGGGTTTTGCTTTTCCATTCTTTTAACCAGATTTTCACAATGGGCAAGTTTGTCAGAATCTTTGTTAGATGCTGCTGATAAGTAATGGTCAAATAAAAGTTTGTAGCACAAATTATCTATTGAAGGGTTTATTTCTAATCCTGTATTGAGAATGCTTATGAGTTCTTCAGACGTAGTGTTGTTATGAGAGACATGAAGTTCGTTATGTTGTTCGGTTAATGCAATTGCTTTTTCAACGTAAATGCGATGGTCATATTTATCAATTGATTGTGCTTGTTCTATGTAGTTTACTTTCGATTTGTGATTTCTAGAGAAGTGAGCTGCATTTAATAACGGTGTTACACTATTTTTATTGATTTCAAACTGTTTAACAAAGCTTGTGACTGCCGCAGTGTGGTCGCCTGAGTCGATATTGATAAGCGCTTGGTGCCAGTATAGTTCTTCTTTGTATAAATCTGTTGTTTCTTGCTTGGCTAACTCTTTTTCAATTTCAGAGAGCGCTTCACTGTATTGTGAAGCTCTGCGATATATTGATATGCGGTTAATTGTATGTCTTGCTTCATACGTAAGTTTATTTTTACCAGACCAGCGGATTGCTGAGGAGGTTTCGGTTGATCCGAGATAATTGTCATTAGTTATAGTATCTAATGCGACTTCAAGCGCGTCAACTCTTGATTGAGATTTTATTAATTCTAAATCTTTTTTTATTATTGGGCATGGACTGCTACTGACGATTTCGTTGTTTGTCAACGAATTTACTATGTTTATTGCTTTTTTTGTATTTTGATAGGTATCAATTGGTAAAATGCCCGAATTTAATTTTGAATTTAGTTCAGCCATTAATTCATCAAATCCCTCTATTTCAACAAAAAAAACCTTTTCTTTCCAAAACAGCTTACGTAGCTCGCTATTGATTACAGAGTCTTGCCTTAAGCACCAATATATGCCGTGACTGAAGTATGGTTCTTGTTTAAGTAAGTATGTGATGACGTCCATTATGGATCGGTCAGCCCCCGAGTAACCTACTACAATTAATCCAAAATCTTTAGCAAACTCTATAAACTTGTTTTTAATGTTTTCTTCTAACGATTCAGTTTCTCGAGCAGTTGTCTTGATATCATCAAATAGGTAGTCGCCATGAAGTTTTATAATTTTGGGGCGCTGAGAAGTCACAGTAATGCTTGAAATTGCTGAATCATGTGCACAAACAATCGGCCGTATATCTGAAAATTGGTAGAAGGCTTCATTGATCAAGTCATCAAAATTCGTAGTGAATAAAGTTGTAAGATATGAGTTTGTTACGAGTTGTATTAGATAAGCATATCCTATTGAGGGATTTTTATCTCGCACTTCTTTTTCAACAAAAACTCGTCGCTGTCGTTGGAGGGTATATTTATGCTCAAATAAGCTGCCATATTCATTTCGATAATCATACCACGAAGTTACTTTACTATTTCGAAAATAGTCATCTATTTGCTTTGTTAATTCATTTTTATCGATTTCACTTGTGTTGTAATTGGAATTTTCAGATAGAAAGATTTGTTTTTTCCAATGGGATATTAAGCTGTTTGCTGGTCTTACCCCTGATGATACCGAGCAACCCGCACCTAATAACATCGAATAATTTGGTGTGGTATCAACCCGGTTGTTGATGTATTCAGAGAGCTGGTTGATACTAATTTCTTTATTTCCAATCTCTTCTCTTAATTGAATTATTGTAGTTTTCATTTAGTTCTCTATAAATTTTGTTACTTTATTATGAATGAATATGTCTATAGATTGAAACCAAATCCATTGTCAAACTATTATGTTGAAATTCCGAAATATATAGAAATGTGCTTGTGCTTGCGTCTTTAAGTTCGTTATAATCTTGAAAAAGGAATGACCACGCCCCCCACACCCGGGTACGTGGTCACTCATGGTTGCTTCGCGTTCCGCAAACCTGGAACGCGGTGTCTTTCAAAGAACGGAATAGTCGATGACGATGTAGTCGGCCAGGTCCAGCAGGTCTTCCTCGGCGTTCACCGTCTCGGCGCGGGGTGTGCAACACTCCTCGGCCAGCAGCTCCAGCCTCAACTCCAGCTCCTGCAGGCTATGGTAATACGCCTCGGTCTTGGGATCGAGGCCACGCAGGCTTTGCGGGGCAAACCAAACATCTGACATTGGCGTTCCTCCTCGTATGATATCCGCCGAATTCACTGGTTGCTTGCGCCACCTGGATGTTCAGACGGTGTTGTCGCTCACCGTCATGGACTCGTCGTCAGGCAACCGTCAGGATTCGGGGCAAAGAAAACGGTACTTCCAGTATTCATAGTGTTCTTTGCGTCGCGAGGACCTTCTGGCCCTCTATTCGTCAGTTTTTGAGCAAACTTCAGGCCAGAATGGAAAAATGGTTCTTTGTTATCTGTATCCTCTTGCGTTAGGGGACGTTTTCGGTGATAGAGTGGGGAATGTATGCGCGCTCCGGAGCGTCAGGCATGCGTTTCACGTCAAAATTACGGCAGGACTCCCGAACGAGTGGACATGAACTGGAACTTGGACCGCCATCTCATGATAATCTGCAAATAATCATCCAGTTGTATGATTTTCATTGTGACGTGGCGGATAGTTACACGTATGTAATTGTCAAAGCTTGTCTTGAAGGTCTGATATGGGTATTAGAATCAATGGAGGAACCGAGCATGAATAAATCCCGCCAATTCACCATTATATTGCTGCTGGGGACCGTGCTGCTGTGGGGCGCGGGCGAAGTCTCGGCAAAGAGTCAGCCCAATGTCTACAACCAGGTCAACGACGCGGTGCGCGCCCATTCCGAGGGGAATCTGCGTCTGGCCGAAGACCTCTACACGCGGATCATCAATTCCGGAAAACTCAATGATGATCCCAAAATATTGGCTTATTTGCATAACAACAGGGCCGTGATCATGATGCAACGCGAGGAGCCGGGCAGGGCGATCATGGATCTGGACAGGGCTCTCGAGCTGTACCCCGAGCCCTCGGCCTTCTATAACAGGGCCTTGCTGTTGGCGGACAGTGGGGATAAGGAAAAAGCACTGGCAGACCTGAACAAGGCCATCGAGCTGCAGCCCAACTATGGCAACGCCCTCGAACGAAGAGGGCGGCTGCTCCTGGAAATGGGGCGCAGGGCCGAGGCCAGGGACGACCTGGAAAAGGCCAAGAAGAGCAGGTTCAAGATAGCCTTTCTGGGGCAGGGGGACCTGATGCCCTTCGAGGCTCCGGCGCCCGCAAGCGGCATGCGCGTGGATTAGGGAAGCACTGCATAATTACCCGCTGGCTTTGTTGCCGCGGAAAAGGCAAATCCTCGTGTATTTCTAAATACACGTCGGCCTTGCCTTTTCCTTGCGCCTCGCCAGCGAATCATTCTGCAGCGCTTCCGGAAAATGTGATCAATCAGCGTTTCCTTAGATTTATGTATTCTGGCAGACGTGAACTATTATTGGGGGGCAATCCCTGATTTGGGAGTGTGGAATGGGTTTGGTGCGCTGTCCGGATTGCGGCGGCCGGGTTTCCGACCTGGCTGCACAGTGCATTCACTGCGGGAGGCCGAATCCCGGGGACGCGGTGAAGAAGGATGAACCACCGCCTCCTCCGAGGAAAAAGGCCAAAAAGGACCTTGTTCTGGTCATTGTCGGAGGGGCGTTGCTGCTGGCCGGTCTGGCTCTGCTGCTTGCCGGGGAGCCCCTGTTCGGAGCACTGGCCCTGATTCCGGGCGTGCTCTGCGCCATTGCCGGAGACATCTGGAGCTGGCTGTCAAGGGAATAACCCCGCCCGCATCGATTAGAGCATTTCAAGTGTTAAATGCTTTGATAGAAGAATTTCATCTTACGGGGGAGAATCCTGGCCAGTTCCCTCCTGTGTTGCGTAACTCATCATTTCCACTTACCAATGAATCTTCAAACAAATGCCGGGGGAATCCTTCCTGTGAAGGAAAATCCTTCTCGTAATACAGCCCGCCATAACCACGCCATACAAGGAGGCTCCCCGTGAAGAGTTATCGCAAGGAATTGTGGTTCAATGTTTTCGGCAGGCGCGAGTTCATCAACATCACTCCCGAGGTGAACAAATGCCTGCGGGAGAGCGGCGTCAGGGAGGGGCTGGTGCTGGTCAATGCCATGCACATCACGGCCAGCGTGTTCATCAACGATGACGAGTCCGGGCTGCATCACGATTACGAGGTGTGGCTGGAGAAACTGGCGCCCCACGAACCGGTCAGCAAGTACCGCCACAACGTGGGCGAGGACAACGCGGACGCGCACATGAAGCGGCAGATCATGGGGCGCGAGGTGGTGGTGGCCATCACCGAGGGCAAGCTGGACTTCGGCCCCTGGGAGCAGATCTTCTACGGTGAATTCGACGGAGGGCGCCGCAAGCGTGTGCTGGTTAAAATCATAGGGGAGTAGGCGGAAAAGAGTTGCCAGGCCGGAGCCTGGAGTCTAGTGTTCGGGCATGACGAAAAACAGCTCCAACGCTTCCTCGCCCCGTAAACCGGGTCTATCGCTGGTTGAGGATCCCATCCCCGCATTGTTGCGGGGCATGGCCATCCCCGCCAGTGTCGGGTTCTTCTTCTCCACTATGTACAACGTGGTGGACACATGGTTCGCGGGCAGGATTTCCACCGACGCCCTGGCCTCGCTCTCTCTGTCCTTTCCCCTGTTCTTCCTCATCATCTCCATGGGCTCGGGCCTGTCCACCGGCACCACGGCGCTCATGGGCACCGCGCTGGGGCGCAAGGACAGGGCCAAAGCCTCGCATTACGCCATCCAGGGCATGTCCTTTGCCCTGATCTGCTCGATCATGGTCGCGGTGGCAGGGCTCGCGCTCTCGCCCCCCCTGTTCAGGATGCTCGGAGCCGAGGAGCGCTATCTGGCCACCGCCCTGGAGTACATGAACGTGATATTCGCGGGCACGGTGTTCTTTCTGCAGGTGCACATGTGCAACTCCGTTCTCAACGCCCAGGGCGACACGCGGACCTTCCGCAATTTCCTGGTCATGGGCTTTGTGCTCAACTGCGTGCTGGACCCCTGGTTCATCTTCGGCGGTCTGGGCCTCCCGGCCATGGGGGTCCGGGGCATCGCCCTGGCCACGGTGTTGATCCAGGCCATGGGCTGCGTATACATGGGGCGCAAGGCCTGCCAGAGCGGCCTGGTGCGATTGAGCTCCTGGCGGGAATTGTTGCCCGAGGCCCAGGCGTACAAGGACATCGCCAGACAGGGGCTACCCGCCAGCCTGAACACCTTCACCATTGGTCTGGGAATCTTTGTCATCACCTACTATATCAGCATGTTCGGAAAGAATGCGGTGGCTGCCTACGGCATCGGCACGCGGGTGGTGCAGATCGCCCTTATGCCGGGCATCGGCCTGAACACCGCCACCCTGGCCATCACCGCACAAAACGCCGGAGCCTGCCGCTTCGACAGGGTGCGGGAGGGACTGGGCACCGCCCTGAAATACGGCGCCGTGATCATGTTCCTGGGGGGGGCGTTCGTGTTCGGAGGCGCGGAACTCCTCATGAAGGTGTTCACCAACGACGCCGAAACCATCGACATCGGCACCCGGTACCTCAGAGTCGAGGCCCTGGCGCTGTACGCCTACATCCTGCTCTCGGTGAGCGTGGCGCTGTTGCAGGGGCTCAAACGCCCCATGTTCGGTGTATGGATGGGTGTGCTGCGCCAGATCGTACTGCCCATGGCGGTGTTCCATGTCCTGCTTAAAGTGCTGGGCGTGAGTATCCTTGGCATCTGGTGGGGGATATTCGCCATTGTCTGGAGCACGGGCATTTTCTCGGTGATCTATACCCGCAAGGTGATGGGGAAGGTCCAGGCAAAGGCTGTACGAAAATGTTAGTGGAGGAATAATTGCCGGGGGAGGAACTTTTGGAAAAGTCCCTCTTCCGGTTCCCTTCCAATAAATAAACCAAAATGCAACTCTTAAATTTTCTTTGCAAAATCTCCGTACAGGGTGGCCATGTCCGGGGCAACGCGGGACATGCGCTGTTGGAGTTCCAAGGCCTTTTTTTTGAGTTCGTCGGGTGCGGAGAGCAGGGTGTTCACGGACTCAAGCCTGCGCTGGCATTCCTGTGACATCTCGGTGTTGCCGGATTTCAACGATGCGCGCAGCAGGCGGCGGTAGACCCGTTCATCGGGGCATAGAAAGGCCTGACGGAAGAGCAGTTCCACGGTTTCCGCCCACAGTCCGTTTTTTTCCAGAAAATCCGCGAGCAGGTCGTACCCCGTATTCCAGAGGGGTTCTCCCTCGAGCAGCTCGAAGCACTGCCCCGGGTCAAAAGGCTTGCGCAGCCTGGACATGAACTCGGGTTCCCGCTCCCTTTGGAGGCTCATCCGGCTGGTCAGCCATGGGGTGAGGGTCATCTCGTACCCGGCCTCGCGGGCGTGGGTGTGCAGATCCGGGACAAAGCCGTCGGGTTTGCGCTTGTGCAGCAGGGCGATGTTTTCGGTTTCGTGGTCGAAGCGCCCCAGCGTTTGACTGGCGTAATGCAGGATTACGGACTCCGGGACCATGCGCAGTGTTTTACCATGATCTCGGATCGCGCAACAGAGGTCCATGTCCTCGTAGCCATTGGTGTAACCCTGGTAGAATCCGCCGCACTTGAGGAACAGGTCCGTGGACATGAGCAGGGCCGCGGCGGTGAGGGCCTGACAGAAGCGAGGGGCGCGGGCCAGGGGATGATGCCCGGGGAAATGCTCGAACAGGTGCTCCACCGACAGGTCGCAGTCAAAGACGGTGCCCGCATGCTGCACGGTCTTGTTGCCGGGGTACAGGAGCAGGGGGGCCACCGCGCCCAGGTCCGGGGCGCCTTCCATTGCCTGGAGCAGGGGGGGGAGCCAGCCCGGTTGCGGCAGTGTGTCGTTGTTCAGAAAGAATAGGTATCTGGCGTCGCTGTGACGGGTGCCCATGTTGCAGGCCTTGGCAAAGCCCAGGTTGTTGTCCAGGCGCGGGTTCTGAAAACGCCCCTTGAACAGGGAGTTGCCAAAGTCGTTGCACAGGGATGGTGTCGCGTCGGTGGAGCCGTTGTCCACCACGATGATCTGTACGGAATCCAGGGGAGTTACCTGGCGCAGGGTTTCCAGGCACTGGCGGGTGAGGTCCCAGCGGTTGTGGACCGGAATGATGATGGATACCTGGTACGCGGGCATGCCAGTCCTTTGGTCTGAAACGGCGTCTGCTCAGTGTGTGAGAGCGCCTTCGTTGGCAAAGAGGATGCGCGGCGCCCCGGTCTCGGGATCCGTGCCGCCGCTGAACACCGAGCGGTAGCCGAAGCTCACGAAGAGCTGTTGCGAGCCGCCGAGTTCTTCCGGCTTGAGGATGAATTCGAAGGGGATGGTGGTGTCCGGAGTCAATTCGCGGGGGAGCAGCACGTGAACGTCCTTGGCCAGGACCCGGCCGGTGGAGTCGCTGAGATACACGGCGAACCACAGCTCCTTGATGTGCGTCGCCCAGTCGGGCAGCCTGTCCGCAACAGGCGCGGCCGTGCCCCGGACGCCGTAGGCGTTGCTCAGGGGTACGGTTTCGTATTCGAAGTGCCAGAACTCCAGGTTCAGGCTTTGGCGCTCCTCCGGATGCCAGGGCATGCGTTGGAGATGGCGTACGTTGAGATGCGCGCAGGAAAGCGGGGCGATGCAGACAAGGGCGAGCGCAAGAAAGCGGGCGAACTGGCCTGGATTTCGTATCATAGTCGGGGTGGTCCTTGCACCAGCATTTCGGCCAGGGACAGGTCGACCTTGGGCACGCGGCCGAGCTTGTTGCCAAGGTAGGCCATTTCCAGAGAGGCAAGCTCTCGATACAGAGGCGTGCGATCCATGCTTGGGCGTGTTTCCTCGTCCTCGGACAGCGACGCCGCGGCGCGTTCGAAGCGGAAGCAGCCGGGGTAGCGGGCAGATGATCCATCCGTGCGGGGCGCGGTGTGGGCCACGCCGTGCAGGCGGCAGATCATCAGCCGATGCTCGTACAACTGGCAGAGGCCGTTATCGTTCACCGGGCACATCAGTTGGGGGCGGACGCCCTGGGTAAGCATCATGCGGCTGCGCTCCACATAGTCGCGCGCCCGAGCCAGGAATTCCTCCCGCCGGTCCTTGTCCAGCATGAGCATTCCCTTCCACAGATAGGACCATTCGATGTAAGTGTGGTGCTGGAAAAAGCTGACGCAACAGTTCTGCGGGCAGTCCTGACAGGTGAAGCCGATGGGGGAGGCTGTGGCGCGGTATTCACGCTCCATGAGGTCGTAGAGGTTCACGAGGCGCTTGAACACGCCAGGAGCCCGCTTATTCTTTGTTCTCATCCGGAAGTTCCAGAGTTTCCTGTTCGTTGCGCCACCACTCCAGGATGGCGTCGCAACTCTCCTGTGGTGTGGAGTCGTCGGTGTCCAGTACGAGGTGCGCGGCACTCTCATACAGGGGGATTCGCTCATGGTAGAGGGAGTCGATGCTTTGGCCGGGCGCGATGGCCAGCCCCCTGTCCTGGATGTTGTCCAATCTGCCGCGCACGGTCTTCAGGGTGGCGGAGAGAAAGACCACCGGACCCAGGGTGCGGAGTTTCGCCATGGCCTTGGCGCCGTATACCACGCTGCCACCGGTGGAGATCACGCAGCGTTTGGAACCCAGGCCGGCAACGATTATTTCCTCGGCCTGGAGAAAGGTCTCCCGTCCCAGTGTGTCGAATATCTGCTGCAGAGGGCGCCCATAGTAGCATTCCAGCAGGCGGTCGGTGTCGAGATAGGCCCAGTCCAGGGCCTTTGCCAGGAGCTCGCCCACGGTGGATTTGCCCACTCCGGCCATACCGATGAGGGAAATGCAGGCGCCATGTGGCACCTCGGGTTGTTGAAAACAACGCAAAGCCATAACTTTGTAATCTACCTTGATTGAAGACGCTGTGCAATATCGACAACCCCTTGTTTTGTCGATAAATCTGAAATACCATAGCATGGCGTTGTCCACCCCGTAAACCTGGAATACGAAGCCCATATGGATCAGCCCAACGACACGTGCTCACGGGGAGAGCTTTCCCCACTCATAGTGAACAGCATCATAGACAGCATGGCTCTGGGATTGATGATCGTGGATCCCAAGGGGCACATCGTTGTCGCCAACCAGGTGATCGCCAGTATCCTTGGAATCTCCAGGGCAAAACTGCTCTGCCAGGGGTGGGGGCAGTTGTTCATCGATTCGGACAGCAACATCGAATTCAACCAGGTGTTCATCGACGTCATCTGGAACGAGATTCAGGACCTGCAGAGAAGGGTCCCCTATTATCGCCCGGACGGCGAAAAACGCACACTCAACGTGACCACCTCGTTTCTCAAGCACCAGGGCGAGATGCAGGGCATCATCCTGCTCATGGAGGACGTCACCGAAGCCATCCGTATGCACGAGCGGGAGAAACGGATTCTGAACGCCGTGAACAGGCTTCAGGCGGAGCGGAACGAGGGGCTGAACAAGCTCGCCCTTTCCGTGGCGCACCAGATACGCAATCCAATGATGACCATCGGCGGATTCTCCTCAATGATGCTCAAGACCGAGGGCAGGAGCGAACAGGACAAGGAGCACCTGGGGATCATCCGCGAGGAGTTGCTCAAGCTGGAGCGGGTGGTTAAGGCCGTGGTGGAGTATGCCTCGCTCAACGAGGTTAAGAAGACCGAGGTGTCGTTGGACGATCTGGTCCACAAGGCCGTGGAGGAGTTGCGTGACCGGGCGCAGCACGAGAACATCCATCTGCACGTCAGGTTGAGCTGCACCTCCTGTGAGGTGCTCGGGGACAAGGAAATGCTGCCCCGGGCAGTGGAGGAACTGCTGGCAAATTCCTTGGAAGCCGGTGGCCTGGCCGGAGCCGTGGATGTCACCCTTGAATACAGGGACAACAACGCGCGTCTGAGCGTCCAGGATCAGGGCGAGGGGATCAAGGAGGAGTTCCTGCCCTTTGTCTTCGACCCGTTTTTCACCACCAGGAGCCACAAGGTGGGCATGGGGCTGAGTCTGGCCAAGCGCATCGTGCAGGAGCACCAGGGCTCCATCTTCATCGAAAGCGAGACGGGGCAGGGCACAACCGTGACAATGATCCTGCCCCGGGAATAGGGCGAAACATCGGCACGAGAAAAGGCCCTCTGAAGTCCGCGCTGCCGGGCAGAATATCGAGGAGTACCGAAAAAGCACAAAAAGGCCGCCCCGCTGCCTGCGAGGCTGCCTGAATGTCGTACTCGAGGTGAGACTTAGCGCTTGGAGTACTGGAACCTGGCGCGGGCGCCGCGAAGACCGTATTTCTTACGCTCTTTCTTGCGGGCGTCACGAGTCAGGAAGCCGGCACGCTTCAGCGCCGGACGCAGCTCAATGTCGTATTCGCACAGGGCGCGGGCAATGCCGTGGCGCACAGCGGCGGCCTGACCGGCAACGCCACCACCACAAACATTGACCTTGATGTCGAACTTTTCCAGAGTGTTCGTAAGCACCAGGGGCTGGCGAACAATCTGTTGCAGCGAGGGGCGGGGGAAGTAGTCCTCGATGGTGCGGTCGTTCACAGTGATCTGACCGCTACCGGGATATACCCTGGTACGAGAGATCGAGGTTTTTCTTCTGCCGGTGCCGTAATTGAATTCCTGCGTCATATTAAGCTCCAACGCGCTTGTGTGACCTCTCCCGGGTGTGCCCTAAGGCAACCTAGGAGGCCAGCTCCAGAGGCTGGGGGTTCTGGGCTTCATGGGGATGTTCAGGACCGGCGTAGACCTTCAGCTTCTTTATCAGAGCCCGGCCCAACCGGTTCTTGGGCAACATGCCGCGCACCGCGATACGGATGACTTCCTCAGGCTTGGAGGCCAGCATCTCGGAAAGAGTCTTGGAGCGAATGCCACCCGGGTAGCCCGTGTGATGGTAGTAATTCTTGTCGCTCAGCTTCTTGCCCGTCACCTTGATCTTCTCGGCATTCACAACCACAATGAAATCGCCGTTATCCATGTGGGGGGCGAATTCGGGTTTGTGCTTGCCGCGCAGGCGAGAAGCGATCTGGGTCGCAATGCGTCCGAGGACCATGTCCTCGGCATCCACGACAAACCAGTCGTGGTTGATGTCTTTGGGAGTAGGCGTAAATGTCTTCATCAAATCACTCCTTGAATCGCCAAATCGAAAGAAGAGCCTTATAGATGGAAGACGGCTCCCCTGTCAAGAATAAATCGCAAAAAAATACGATTCATCCCGGCCGGACCCGGAGGTCCCAGCCGGATGAAATCCTTCCGGCTTGTGCTTCCCCTGCAACGGGAGTAGGTAATATACACCATATCAGCGGATTTGGCAAAGGATACCGGGGGGTGGTCATCAACTTTTGTATATTACCCGAGGGGGCGTTCGAGTAGGGGGGGCCTCCGAGAATTCGTGTCAGTTTCGGTGTGGATCATATATTAATGATAATGGCGCCGGGATCACCCCTTGCTTTCCCCGTGCCGACCAGACCTCGCAACCGGAGACTCCATGGCCAGTATCAGAAAGAGCCTCTTGCAGTTCGCCTTTGCCGGCGCGTTCATGAAGCGCTGGAACGACAAACTCAGACCAGTGGAATTGCTGGAAATCGACAAGCAGGGCCACAAGATGATCGTGGCCTGGACCCTGTACATGCTGAACTCCCGGGACCTCGAGCCGGAGCGGCGCAGCGAACTGGCCGAAGCGGTGATCGAGGGCGGGATCTTCGAATACTTCTACCGCCTCGTCATCACGGACATCAAGCCCCCCGTGTTCTACCAGATCAAGGCCAATCCCGCGCACTACCGGCGCCTCACCGAGTGGGTGCTGGAGCAGCTCGCTCCCAGAGTGCAGTCAGTGGGCAAACCCTTCTGGGACCGCCTCTGCGACTATTACGCGGAAACTCCAGTGTTGACCGAAACCCAGCAACTGGGGCGGCGGATTCTGGAAGCCGCTCACCTCTATGCATCGAGCTGGGAGTTCAACCTCATCAAGGGCGTGAACCTGCAGGACGACGAGTTCCAGGAGATCGAGGCGTCATTTGTGGACGGCCTGGACAGGTACAGGGATCTGGAAGGAGTGGAGGAGCTGATCAAGGGGGTGGAATCCCCCCTGGGGCGCTTTGCCCACCTCTGTGGGCAGCTGCGCTTCCAGAAGCGTTGGTCCCAGACCCCCCGCATCCCTGAAACCTCTGTCATCGGGCACATGTTCCTGGTGGCCTGCTACAGTTATTTTTTCTGCATGGTCCAGGACGCCGGCCCACTGCTGCGGCAGCACTCCTTTTTCGCGGGGTTGTTTCACGATCTGCCGGAGCTGCTGACCCGGGATATCATCTCGCCGGTGAAACGCTCGGTGCAAAGCCTCGCCGACCTGATCAAGGAGTACGAGGACCAGGAGCTGCAACGCAGGGTGCTGGACCCGCTGGCCAACGGAGGCCATGCGGTCATCGCCACGGAGCTGGAGTACTACCTGGGCATCGAGCTGGGCTCCGAGTTCGCCGACTCGGTGCGGGAGAACGGAGTCGCCCGTGTTGCCACCAGGGATGAGATCTACGGCTCCTGTGCGGACTGCGACCCCAAGGACGGCACCACCATGAAGGTCTGCGACTCCCTGGCCGCGTTCATCGAGGCCTACACCGCCCTGCGCAACGGCATCTCCTCGGAGCAGCTGCATCAGGCCATCTGGCGGCTGCGCGAGGCCTACCAGCACACCACCCTGGGGCCTGATGTGCACATCGGCGCCCTGCTGGCGGATTTTGATTGAGATTCATATTTGTATGGGCGTTGCGCGAAAATGTAACCTTCTGAAAATATGATTATTTCCTTGGAGCCGCAATAGCTGTCGGGGGAAGCCTTTCTAAAGAGCGGTAGACGTAAGGCGCAGTCGTTTAGCGCCTTACGGATGTGACAGCAGCGATAAGGTTCTCCCCATTCCCGAACGTTGACTGGTGGTGACGCTTCGATAGCCCTCGCGCACATGATTTCGTGAGTGCAGGCAAAGGCGAAGCCGTGTTTTCGCCGGAGCGCGCATAATCGCGGAAAGGTTTCTTCCTGGAGAAAATCTCGTAAGTTCCTTGCATTACGCCGTTAGAGGCAGGGTGAAGTGGAAGGCGCTGCCCAATCCTGGTGTGGATTCCACCCAGATACGCCCCCCGTAGTGTTCCACGATCTGCTTGCAGATGGTCAGGCCCAGGCCGGTACCGGGCGGTTTGGGGTGGTCCCTGTCGGTCCATTCCACCTGGTGGAACTTGTTGAAGACCTTATCCAGGTCATGCTGCGGGATTCCAGGCCCGGTGTCCCGCACCGTGACCTGGGCCATGTCGTCGTTGATCGAGACGCTGAGCCTTATCTCGCCTTCAACGGTGAACTTCACAGCGTTTTGCAGCAGGTTGATGAGCACCTGGGAGAGCCGGTCTGGATCCACCCGGACCGCCGGAACATCATGGTGGATGTCCAGATCCAGACTCACTCCGGCCTTTTCGTCCAGGTGTCCGCGGATGGTCTGCACCGCGTTGAAGACGATGTCCTGGAGCAGAATCGTGTCATCCTTCCATTCGATCCGCCCCGCCTCGATTTTCGAGAGGTCGAGAAAATCGTTGATCATCCTGGTCAGGCGCAGACTCTCATGACGGATGATCTCCAGGTTTTCAGTGATACGCTCCGACCTTATGCGCATGTCTTCGTCGTCGCTCACCAGAGGGAGGAAGGCCTTGCGGAAATCCCGTTCGATGAGCTTGGTGAAACCCAGGACCGAGGTCAGGGGGGTGCGCAGTTCGTGGGAGACAGAGGAGAGCAGCGCGCTCTTCATGGCGTCGAGCTCCATGAGCCGCTGGTTGGCGATCTCGAGTTCACTGGCCTTGTGCGCCAGGTCGGCGGTGCGGGCCTGAATAATGCCCTCGAGGTGTCGGTTCAAGGCCGCCAACTCCTCCTGGGCCTTCTTCCGCATGCTGATGTCCGTGAGAAATGCCTCCACAAAAAGCGGTTCGCCGTCCTTATCCCGAATGAGCCGGGCGGAGATGGACACCCATATCGTCTTGCCGTCCTTGCGGCGCATCCTGGACTCGCGGCTTTGTATCTGGCCGTAGTGGTACAACACTTTCAGGATGTCTGAGCGCTCCTTTGGGTCGAGATAGAGCTGGTCCTGGATGTCGTGGATTGTATCGAGCATCTCCTTCGCCGAGGAATAGCCTAGAATGGCGGCCATGGCCGGGTTGACGCTGATGAGTCCGCCCTTGAGATCGGCCTGATAGATTCCTTCCAGGGCGCGTTCGAAGATGGAGCGGTACTTTTCCTCGGCTTTCCGCAGGGCCTTTTCCGCGCGCTGGCGGTCCGTGATGTCCCGCGCCACCACCAGGGTATAGCGGCGGCCTTCGATCATCCTGTCCACCAGGGTAATATCCGCTGGATATGACTCGCCATCCTGCCCTTCGAGCATGCAGATCACCATTTCTTGCGGAGCCCTGGATTTCTTTTCGACGCAATCGTCCTCTGGGAGGCAGGACAGGCATTTCGTCAGGCTTGGCAGTATCTCGGTGAGATCCCTTCCCACGATTTCCTTGTAGGACATTCCCAGGCGCAGGGCGGCAAACTCGTTGCAGTCCTCCACGATTTTTTCGGGATGCCCCACGAGAAAGATGGAGTCCGTGGCCTGGTCCAGCAGGGCGCGAAAGCGCTCGAGCTCCGAAAGGCGCTTGCGCAGCTCCGGATAATAGCTCTTCTGGAACGAATGCTCGCCCAGCCCGATGAGCCTGGCTCGTTGAGAGTCCTGATCAGAGGGCATTCTCGAATATCCTAGTGATTTCCTCCGCTGTGGCGGGGCGGGGATTGGTGAGCATGCATGGGTCGGCGATGGCCTTGGTCGACAACTCCTTGATGTTTTCCCAGGTAACACCGCGTTGCCCAAGGGTACTGGTGATCCCGGCCTTGCTCTTGAGTTCCTGGACAGCGGCGATGGCCGCCTCGCCCGCCTGGCGCGCGGTCAGTCCTTGCACCTCGATTCCCATGGCCCGGGCAATGTTCACGTACCGCTCCGGAGAGGAGCCCAGGTTGTAGGCCATGACGTGGGGCAGCAGGATGGCGTTGCACTCCCCGTGGGGGAGGTCCAGGAATCCCCCCAGGCTGTGGGCCATGGCGTGTACCGCGCCAAGGATGGCGTTGGAAAAGGCCAGACCGGCCTCCAGGCTGGCCTGCATCATCTCGCTTCTATATATGATGTTGTCCGGCTCCTCCATGGTGGGAAGCAGGAATTGGAATATTCTGTTGATGGCGCTCAGGGCGAAAAGGTCCGTTACCGGCGAGCTGGCATTGGACACGTAGGCTTCCACCGCGTGGGTCAGGGCATCCACTCCGGTGCAGGCTGTGAGATAGGAAGGCATGGTGGTGGTGAGCACCGGGTCGATGAGGGCCGCGTCCGGAACCATGGTCTTGCTGACGATGGCGATTTTCACCAGGCGCTTGCGATCCGTGATGATTGCGAACTGAGACACGTCCGCCGAGGTTCCCGCCGTTGTGGGGATGCAGATCAGCGGCGGCCCGGGAACGCGCACCATGTCCACGCCTTCGAACTCCAAGATATGGGTGCGGTTAGTATGAACGATGCCGATACCCTTGGCGCAGTCCATGGGGCTGCCCCCCCCGATGGCGAGGATGGCGTCGCATCCCTCCCGTGCGTATACCTCGGCCCCTGTCATGACCTCTTCGGTTCTGGGGTTGGCCGAGATGTCCTGGAACACGTGATATTCTATTCCGGCAGTGGTCAGGGAGTCGCAAACCTTGGCGGTCCATCCCGACTCGATGATGCCGGGATCGGTGACCACCAGTATCCTGCGGACCTCGAAGTTGCGCACATACTGCTCCGCCAGGTCGCAGGAGCCCGGGCCGAATACGAACTCCGGAGCCACGAATTTGCGGAGTTCCAATAATGATGGTTCGGACATGTTCTTACCCCTTGATTGAGCATTTACCCCTGGTTCCTGTTCCGTCATGGGGAAACCGGCTCCATGCACACCGGAGTCTGGCGTGCGGTGATGCGGCGATGATACACACACGATACGGCGCACCCTGGATGAAAAATAGCGCTCCATGTATCGCAAGAAGAATATAAATTAGCACACTCTGCGTAAGATGTTCAAGCGTATTGCCGTATTTATTGCGAGAAATCCGTTTCGCGCGTCCATTACGTTGTTACGAATACCTTGAACCAAGGATGGTATTGTCATGATTCATACATCATTTGATGGTCGCTGTGTAGCCTCAATCACAATGGTGTGCGGTCCGCAGCCAAAATATCGGCTCCTCCTCTGGACGGCTGCGTCGCTTTACGGCTAGAGTCCCGCCATGATGAACAGTAAAAGGCCCACACCGCCCCATGCCCTGCCCAAACCGGCGACCCCCCTGAAGGCCCGGGTGCACGAGATAATCTTCGAGGCCGATACACGGGCGGGAAAACTCTTCGACGTGGTCCTGCTGGTTTGCATCCTGTTGAGCGTCGCGGCGGTGCTGCTGGAGAGCACACCCTCCATCGGCAGGGAGTATGGCTACTGGCTGGCCCTGGCAGAGTGGACCTTCACCATACTGTTCAGCATCGAATACCTGCTGCGGCTCTGGTGTGTGGGGCAACCGCTGGCCTATGCGTTCAGTTTTTTCGGTATCGTGGATCTGTTGGCCATCCTGCCCAGCTACCTTAGCCTGGTCATGCCGGGAGTCCATTATTTTCAGGTCATCCGGGCGTTCCGTCTGTTGCGGGTGTTCCGGGTTCTGAAACTCGTCCAGTATCTGGACGAGGCGCGCTACCTGCTCCAAGCGTTGAACGCAAGCCGCCGCAAGATCATGGTCTTTCTCTTCACCGTGCTCACCCTTGTGCTTATCTTCGGCGCCGCGCTCTACGTCATCGAGGGTGAGGAGAACGGCTTCGAGAGCATCCCGCTGAGCATATACTGGGCCATCGTGACCCTCACCACCGTGGGCTATGGGGACATATCGCCCAAGACATGGCTCGGGCAGGCCCTGGCCTCCCTGATCATGATCCTGGGCTACGGGATCATCGCCGTGCCCACGGGTATAGTGACCTTCGAACTGTCAAAGACTGAGAAGGGAGTGAGCACGCAGGTCTGCCCCCAATGCGCCGCGGAGGGGCATGACCCCGACGCGGTGCACTGCAAGTACTGCGGTGCGAAGCTCTAGGAAGAGAAGTAAAGACGCTCAGCGGGCCGATGCGCCTGAAAAAGAGAGTCAGGTGCGCGTGTAGACCAGCTTGCCCGTGGTCATGCGCAGGCGCTGGCTGATGAGCTTGGCGATGTTCTTGAGTATCTTCAGGCCGAGCTTGGGGTGCTCCGAGCAGATGCGCTCGAAATTGGCGGTGGAGAGGAACAGGAGCAGGGCCTTTTCGCGCACCACGGCGGACGCAGAGCGGGGTTCGTCGTCCACGAAGCTCATCTCCCCGAAATAGGTGCTGGGCAGCAGGGTGACGACGATGATCTCCAGGCTGTCCGCGCTCTCCTTGACGATGTCTATCTTGCCTTCCACTATGAAGGCCATGAAATTCTGCTTTTCACCCTGCCTGAAAATGTAGTCGCCCTTGTCAAATGTCTCCACGCTCATGTACCGGGCAATGGTGGCGATCTCGTCACGCGCGAATTCCCTGCCCCATTTGGTGTCGTCCAGCATGTCGGCCAGGTTGTATTGTTGGCCCATTGGCGCTCCTTTGTTCCGCTGCGTTTGAGAGGGGCGGGTGGTGGCTTCCGCACCGCCCCCGGGTGGCACTATAACGGCTCTCGCTCAGTATACTCCCGTAGGGCGTTCGAGACAAGCGTCAAGGGCAAGCCCCGGACATGTCGCGGCAATTTCCGGGCGGTCGGCGGGAATGGAGTCATCTCCACCTGTCAGACCTCGATGGCCTGGTGCCAGCGGACCGCGTTCCTGCCATTTCTCTTGGCTTCGCGAAGCATGTTTTCCGCGAGCTCCATCAGGAAGTGGGGATCCACAGACGCGTCGGGAACGTGAGTGCTCCCGCCTATGCTCGCGGTGAGGCGGTCGGCTACGTGGGACCCGGGGTGCTCCAGTCCCAGTTCGGCAATGGCGGCGCGGATGTGCTCACAGAACTCCATGGCCCCTGTTGCCGGGGTGTCCGGCAGCAACATGACGAACTTGCCGTTTTCCATGCGTGCAGCGAAGTCCGCCGGTCGCTTCAAGGACTGGGACAGGATTCCGGCCACCTCCCGCAGGGCCTCGTCCCCCCTGGTATGGCCGTTCACCTCGTTGTATCGCTTGAGAAAATCCACATCCAGCAGGGCCAGGGAGAGGGGTTCGCGTGCCCGGGAGGAGCGTTTCCACTCCCGGGGAAAGCGTTCGTCGAATTTGCGGCGGTTGGGAATCTCCGTGAGACCGTCCAGCAGGGCGATGCTCTCCAACAGCTTGCGCTGGCGCACAATGCGCAGATGGCTCCGGACCCGGGATTTTATCAGAAGAGGGTGGAAGGGCTTGGTGATGAAATCCGAGGCCCCCAGTTCCAGACCTTTCTCCTCTTCCTCGGTCTGCCCCCCCGGGACGATGAACAGTACCGGGATGTCCTTGGTCTTGTCCATTGCCTTGAACTGGCGGATGAGCTCGAAGCCGTCCATGTCCGGAAGCCCGGTGTCAAGGATTATCAGGTCCGGATGGTGGGTGCCGGCGCGTTCCAAGGCCTGAGCGCCGTTCTTTGCCAGGCTCAACGTATACAAGGGGCGCAGCAGGTCACTGAGAACATTCAGGTTGAAGCGTTCGTCATCTACAATGAGGATGAGCTGTGTCTTCCGCATTCGGCCACCCCTGTCAGTTCAGTTGGAGCGCCCGTGCAGGGCGTTCAGGGTTTGCAAGGCGTCGTCGTATTCTATTTCCATGATCTGCGTGGACAGGGCGTCGACCAGTTCCCGGGTGTTCTCCTTGCTGCAGGCGCGCCGCAGTTCCGGTAGCAGCTCCTCCACTTCGGGGTTCCCTCTTTCCAGCAGGGGGCGGGCCTTGTCGATGACATGCCGGGCTCTATCAGGTGCGAAGTCGGTATCCTGTTCATCCTTCTCCTTCAGGGAGGAGAGCAGGGAGAGCTCGTCCATGACCATGGCCAGGTTGCTGGCGAATGCGGGATACAGGGCCTTGGCGTCGTCGTGGCGCCCCTGCTTGAGGGCGAACTCCAGGGAGGCACAGGCCTTGCGCAGCCCGGTTGCGTAGAGGTTTCCGGCGATTCCCTTGATGGTGTGCACCATCCGCTGCACCGAGTCGTAATCCTTGTTGCGGAATTGGATTTCCAGTTTTTCGAAGGAGTTTTTGTAATCGCGGTGAAAATCCAGGAGTAGCTTTCTGTACAGCCCGGGATTGCCCGCAAAGAGCTTGAGCGCCTCTCGCAGGTCGATATGGGTGAAGTCCGGGAATCCCTCGCGAATATCCACCCGAGGGGAGTTGTCGTTACGGGAGGGGTCGGGATGGACCCACTTGCCCAGCACGGTGAGTAGCGCGTCCGGGTCGATGGGCTTGTTCAGGTGGTCGTTCATTCCCGCGGCATGGCTCATTTCCTTGTCACCGGCCAGGGCGTGCGCGGTCATGGCGATGATGGGCAGCGAGGCATACTCGGGGAGGGCGCGGATGCGGCGTGTGGCTTCCAGGCCGTCCAGTTCGGGCATCTGGATGTCCATGAGCACTGCGTCGTAGTCGTGTTCCGCGATGGCGGCGATCGCCTGCAGGCCGTTCTCCGCGCTGTCCACGGTGACACCGGCCTGGCCCAGGAACTCCAGGGCCACCTGGCGGTTGATATGGTTGTCCTCCACCAGCAGGATGCGCGCCCCCGCAATGAGGCGCGCGAGATCCTCGTTGGGGCGTTTCGAGGCCTTGGCGCGGGTACGCTCCACCTCCAGGGTGCTGAACACCGTGAGGATGGTGTCGAAGAGAATGGACTGGTTCACCGGCTTGGTCAGAAATCCGTCGATGCCGATGTCCTGTGCGTCGTTGCGCGCGTCCTCCAGGTCGTAGGCCGTGACCATGAGCACGGCGGGGATTTTGCGACCCACGTTCTCCTGACCGGAGTCCTTGATCCGCCGGGAGGTTTCTATGCCGTCCAGGCCGGGCATTTTCCAGTCCACGAGCACCAGGTCAAAGGGTCGTGTTCCGGAGGATTCGGGATCCAGGAGCAGTAGGGCGTTGTCGCCTGAATCAGTGGTTGTGACCTCGAAGGTGAAGGCCTTGAGCATCTCGGCCAGGACCTCCCGCGACGCCTCGTTGTCGTCCACCACCAGGGCGCGGAGCCCCTGCAGCTCCGGGTTCAGGCTCAGCTTCATGAGGCGAGGTTCCTCGGGCAGTTCGAAGGGGACGGTGAACTGGAAGGAGCTGCCAAGCCCCAGGGTGCTGTCCACCCGTATATCGCCGCCCATGAGCTCCACCAGGTTCTTGCAGATGGCCAGGCCCAGGCCGGTGCCGCCGAACTTCCGGGTGGTGGATTCGTCCGCCTGGGTGAAGGACTCGAACAGGGTGCCGAGCCGCTCCGAGGGGATGCCTATACCCGAATCCTGCACCGTGAAGCAGATTCTGGCCCTGTCGTCCAACCTGTCCTGCAGGGTGATGGAGAGCAGAACCTCGCCCTGGTCCGTGAATTTCAGGGCGTTGCTCATGAGGTTGGTGAGCACCTGCTCCAGGCGCAGTGGATCGCCCACAAGCTCCAGGGGAACGTCCGGCGCGGTGAAGAACACCACCTCCAGGCCCTTTTCCTCGGCCTTGAGCACCGAAATGTCGGCCAGGGAGGAGAGGGTCTCGTCCAGGTTGAAGACCACGCTCTCCAGCCGGAGCTTGCCCGCCTCCACCTTGGAGAAGTCCAGGATGTCGTTGATGATGTGCAGCAGGTTTCTGGCCGAGTTCTGCAGCTTGAGGAGGTAGTCCCGCTGCTTGGCCGAGAGGTTGGTGCGCAGCACCAGGTGGACCATGCCCAGGAAGGCGTTCATGGGGGTGCGGATCTCGTGGCTCATACGCGCCAGAAAGGTGCTCTTGGCCTGGTTGGCGGTCTTGGCCGTCTCCATGGCCTGACGCAGCTCCTCGGTGGTCTTGTTGAAGAGCTGCTCGTTGGCCTCGCTGGTGCGCTCGCCCTCGTTGATGGTCCGGATCAGGCCATTATAAGCCTCGGTAATTTCGACGAATTCACCTCCAAGACCCTGCCGGGAGGGCAGGTGCACTTCGCTCGGCGTGTTCTCCCGGCCGGCATTTCTGATGGCCCCGAGCAGGCGCCCCGTGGGAGTGCCCACTGTTTTTGCGTGAACATACAGCAGAATGCCTATGACGGCCGCGAGCAGCGACAAAAGGATGAGTGCGTTGCGCCACGAGTCGTGGAGAAGGATTTCATTGATTCCGGAGTTACCGGCGTGAATTGCCAGGGTGCCTATGGTCCTTGGTCCGTTGCCTGGATCATGAACAATGGCAACCTGGAAGATGCCACCGGGGGGGACGGTGTCAGGTGGAAACACTCCCTTGCCTGCCACCCGGGCCTTGTCCGCGTCCAGGATTTCCACGCCCGAGATGTCCTTGTCCCGCGCAAGTGCGTCCAGGAATCGGTTCAGGCCGCCTAAATCCTTGTTTATTAACAGTGGGGCAAGGGTGGTGGCGCCAACTTCGGCAATGCTGGTAAGACGTGCTTCCAGACCCAAGCGCAGTCCGGCATGTTGGGACAGATTCAGTGCCAGAAATGCCAGAATGAATGCGCCGACGACAGGCGGCAGCGCGAAGGCCAGAAATCTGCCGCGCATGGAAGTGGCTGAAGGCTTTCGCATGGTGCGTCCGTTCCTTTTCAGGCGTCCATTAATCGGGGCGCGCGCCCCGGATATATGGTTCTGTGTAGAGTGGTGGGAAGTATACCCGATTGTATTACGTTATTTCATCCCCAAGGCCAAGACCATGATTTGAAATTGGTTGTCCGCCCCCAACAGGCAAAGGGGATTAGTCCGACCATTGTGTTATTTCTGATGACTTATGCAAGGGGCGGATACTCCAGCAGAAATTAAGGGATGTCCTGCTGGTGCCGCATTGTTTTGCGGAAGCGGTTGACAGCAAAAAAAAACTGAGGCAAAAATGGTACGACCAAATAGCGGGACACTTCCATGCGTCCTCATTTCGTGATTGTGTATTTAGTGTTTTTATTTCAGATTGTTGTATTCAATATATGCTCGAAAGCCGCATTTACAGGCGTAATGGGCGGCTCGAAAAAATAGGACCATTTTGATGGATGAATCAGGCACCAATCTGCTGTTCATGCCGGCGCGCAGTGGCAGGGGCAGCGAGGATGTCGCGCTGCAGATAGAGGCGGCCATACTTGCCGGCAAGATCAGGCCGGGGCAGAGCCTGCCCAGTGAACGCGACATGCAGGAGCAGTTCAAGACCGGGCGCGGAGTCATCCGCGAGGCACTGCGCGGGCTCAAGGAGAGGGGGCTGCTGGAGATCCGCAAAGGCTCCAAGGGGGGCGCCTATGTCAAGGAGCTGGAGATGGCCAGCGTCAGCAAATCCCTGGCCCTGTTCCTCAAAATGCATACTGTGGAACCGGAACACATCATCGAATTTCGCGAAAGCATAGACCAGACCCTGACCATGCTCGCCATCACCAGGGGCGCCGCCTCGGAGAAGCGGGACATGGTCCGTGCGGCCAGAAATTTGCGCAAAGCCTCCCTGCAGGAGGGCGCGGACATGGAGAGCCTGGGGGAGATGGACAGGGAGCTGAACATCGCCTTCAGTAGAATGGCCCGCAACCCGGTGTTCGAATGGGTCATGAACGCCCTGCAGCAGGGCTTCAGCTCCCAGGACTTCGCCCTTTACGAAGACCCCGCCTATCGCGGGGAAACAGCGGCCAACTGGGTGGAGACGGCGGAGCGCATCGCCGCCAACGAACCGCTCCTGGCCCTGTCCAGCATAAGCCATCACTATGTGCTGCTCAGACGCAGAATCAAGGAACAGGAACCCCCGGAAAAAGGGCTGGTCAACGGCCGAAACACCACCGGGGAATGACAATGGTGTGATTCAAGATTGATATGGTTGCCGGGGATAACCCTTTGCCAAAGGGATTCCTCCCTCGAAACAATCACTACTCGGCTGACATCATGTCTGGAAAGAGTGGAAACGGAGGTTTCATGGCAGTAAAGCATTACGACTACGTCATAGTTGGCGGCGGCTCGGCCGGAAGTGTCCTGGCCAACCGCCTCAGCGCAAACCCGGACGTCACCGTTCTGGTAATCGAGGCGGGGCGCCCCGACTACAAGTGGGATTTCCGCATCCATATGCCCGCGGCACTGACCTATCCCCTTGCCGGCAAGTTCTACAACTGGTGGTACGAGTCCGAACCCGAGCCCTGGATGCACAACCGCCGTATCTACCAGCCCCGGGGCAAGGTCCTGGGCGGCTCCAGCTGCATCAACGGGATGATCTACATCCGGGGCAACGCCATGGACTACGAGAAGTGGTCCCTGGAAAAGGGCCTGGAGAACTGGGACTACGCTCACTGTCTGCCCTATTTCAAGCGCTTCGAATACCGCCTCAAGGGCGCGGACGCCTACCAGGGCATGGGCGGCCCCCTGTATCTGACCACTCCCGAGTGCGACAACCCCCTGTTCAGCGCTTTTTTCGACGCGGTGCGCCAGGCCGGATACCCCATCACCAAGGATGTGAACGGCTATCAGCAGGAGGGCTTTGCCCACTTCGACGGCACCATTTACCAGGGGCGCCGCCTCAATGCCGCGCGCGCCTATGTGCACCCCGTGAAGAACCGCCGCAATCTCAAGATCGTGCTCGGCGCCCTGGGCCGCAAGATCCTCTTTTCAGGCAACCGCGCCGTTGGCATCGAATACTCCAAGGGCAAGAAGGTGCACACCGCCTATGCCGGAGAGGTGATCTGCTGCGGCGGCTCCATCAACTCTCCGCAGTTGCTCCAGCTCTCGGGCGTGGGCAACGGCGAGGAGCTTCGCCAGCTTGGCATCGACGTGGTGCAGGATCTGCCGGGCGTGGGTGAGAACCTGCAGGACCATCTCGAGGTCTATGTGCAGTACGCCTGCAAGAAGCCCGTGAGCCTGTTCCCCTCCCTGAAATGGTGGAACCAGCCCTTTATCGGCCTGCAGTGGCTCTTTGGCCGCACCGGCATCGGAGCCAGCAATCATTTCGAGGCGGGCGGCTTTATCAGAAGCAACGATCAGGTGGAGTACCCCAACCTGCAGTACCATTTCCTGCCCATCGCCATCCGCTACGACGGTTCCGTGGCCCAAGAGGGGCACGGCTACCAGGTCCATGTGGGACCCATGAACACGGACGTGCGCGGGCACGTGAAGATCACCTCGGCCGACCCCACGGTCTACCCCAAGATCCTGTTCAACTATCTGTCCACCGAGCAGGAGCGGAAGGAGTGGGTGGAGGCCATCCGCTGCACCCGCGGGATCATGACCCAGCCCGCCTTTGATCAGTTCCGGGGGCCGGAATTGGCGCCAGGAGAGCGCGTGGACAGCGACGAGGATATCCTGGACTTCATCGCCAGGGAGGGCGAGAGCGCCTACCACCCCAGTTGCACCTGCAAGATGGGGTACGACGACATGGCCGTGGTGAACGCCGAACTCAAGGTGCACAACATCGAGGGGCTGCGCGTGGTGGATGCCTCGGTGATGCCCTACATCACCAACGGCAACATCTACGCCCCCACAATGATGATCGCGGAGCGCGCCGCGGACTTCATCCTGGGCAACACGCCCCCGGAGCCCTCCACCATGGGCTTTTACAAGCACGAGAAAAAAGAGGGGTAGGGCGTGATGGAGCACAAGAAGATGTACATAGACGGCCAGTGGGTGGACGCCGCGTCCGGCAGGACCAGCGTGACCATCAACCCCTCTGACCAGACGCCCCTTGCCGAAGTTCCGGCAGGGGGGCGCGAAGACGCCAAAAAAGCCATTGCCGCGGCCCGGCGCGCTTTCGACGAAGACGGCTGGGGCGAGACCCCGGCGGTGGAGCGCGCCACGCTGCTCTACAGGCTCACCGAACTGGTGGAGCGTGACCGCGAGGAACTGGCCAGGCTCGAGACCCTGGACACGGGCAAGACCCTGGAGGAGTCCCGCTGGGACATGGACGATATCGCCGGGATATTCCGCTACTTTTCGGGACTTGCGGACAAGGAGGGCGGCGAGATCATCGAAAGCCCCAACCCCGGCACCTCGAGCCAACTGCTGCGCGAACCCGTGGGCGTGTGCGGACAGATCTCCCCCTGGAACTACCCCCTGCTGCAGGCTTCCTGGAAAATGGCCCCGGCCCTGGCCGCTGGCTGCACCATCGTGATGAAGCCCAGCGAGATCACCCCCCTGACGACAATCAAGATCACGGAGCTGGCCGAGGAGGCCGGATATCCAAAGGGTGTGGTGAACCTGGTGCTTGGAGCCGGCTCGGAAGTCGGTGCCGAACTCTCCGAGAGTATGGACGTGGACCTGATCTCATTCACCGGGGGCATCGACACCGGAAAGAGGATCATCAAGGCAGCCAGCGGCAATGTCAAGAAAATCGCCCTGGAACTGGGGGGCAAGAACCCCAACATCGTGTTCGACGACGCGGACTTCGACACCGCCCTGGATTACGCGCTCAACGGCGTGTTCTTCCATGCGGGGCAGATCTGCTCCGCCGGAGCCAGACTCATGTTGCAGGACGGCATCCACGACGCCTTTGTGGAGGCGCTGCTGGAGCGCATGAAGAGGATCGTGGTCGGCAACGGCATGGAGGAGGGCACCCAGATGGGTCCCCTGATTTCCGCGGAGCACCTGGAAAAGGTGAAGTCCTACGTGGACATCGCCAGGGCCGAGGGCGCGAAACTGCTCTGCGGGGGCGCGCGCCCCGATGATCCGGCACTGCAAAAGGGGTTCTTCTACCTGCCCACCCTGTTCACGGAGTGCGGCAACGACATGCGCATAGTCCAGGAGGAGGTCTTTGGCCCGGTCATCAGCGTGGAGCGCTTCAAGACCGAGGAAGAGGCCGTGTCCCGCGCCAACGACACAGTCTATGGCCTGTCCGCGGGATTCTGGACCAGGGACGCGGCGCGGTGCAACCGGGTGAGCAGAAAACTCAGGTTCGGTACGGTGTGGGTCAACGATTTCAACGTCTATTTCACCCAGGCCCCTTGGGGTGGATACAAACAATCCGGCATGGGCCGCGAGCTGGGGCGCGTCGGATTGGAGGAGTACACCGAGGTCAAGCACGTGTACCAGAACTTCGACACCCAGGTGTTGGGATGGTTTGGTAAATAGGCTCACCCCCCGGCATGGGGGAACCGACCTCGGCTTGAAAGTCCTGAAACAAGGGGGCGGGGGGGTCCGGGAGAGCCGGACCCCCCCATACCCCTTTTTTCGCATTTTCCCGCGGTGGCCGCCTACGCGGGCATGTGTCGGCGGTCTTGGATCAACCCGAACAGAGGAGTTCAAATGTCTGGTTCCATGAAACGATTCACTTTGACGCTTATCCTTGTCCTGGCGACGGTCTTTGCCGTCGCTCCCGCCTTTGCCGCCAAGAAGGTCCGCTTCGTGTACGTGGGCTGGACCGGTGTGACCACCAAAACAGAATTGGCAACAGCAGTACTCGACAGCCTGGGCTACGAGACCTCCTCCCTCATGGTCTCCGTGCCCATCGCCTACAAGGCCATGTCCATGAACGAGGCCGACGTGTTCCTCGGCAACTGGATGCCCTCCATGCAGAGCATCGCGGAGCAGTTCTTCAAGGACGGATCCGTGGAGCAGCTGGTGGTGAACATGCCCGGCGCCAAGTACACCCTGGCCGTGCCCACCTACGTATATGAAGGGGGGCTCAAGGACTTCAAGGACATCGCCACGTTCGGCGACAAACTGGAATGGAAGATCTACGGCATTGAAGAAGGCAACGATGGTAACGAAATTATTGCTGACATGATCAAGAAGGATATGTTCGGCCTGGGCAAGTTTGAGCTCGTCCCCTCCAGCGAAGCCGGTATGCTCGGGCAGGTGCAGGCCTTTGCCAAGGAGAAGCAGTGGGTTGTTTTTCTGGGCTGGGCACCGCACAGCATGAACGAACGCATTGACATGAAGTACCTCACGGGCAGCACCGCCGAGACCTTTGGCGAGGACGACGGTACCGCCACCATCTGGACCAACGTGCGCAAGGGCTTCACCAATGAATTCCCCAATGTGACAAAGCTTCTGAAGAACATGAAGTTTCCCGTGTCCATGATGAACCAGATCATGCTGGACATGCACAAGAACGAGGGCATGAAACCCAGGGCCGCGGGACTTGCCTGGGTCAAGGAACACCCCGACACCTACAAGGGCTGGCTCGAAGGCGTGAGCACCGCCGACGGCAAGCCCGGCCTCCCCGCATTTGAAGAGTATCTGAAAAAGCAGTAGGAAAAAGAGAAGGACTTATGCGAGGGGGAAACCTTTTACAAAAAGTTATCCCCCTCGCGCTTCCCTTTCCAAAATTTCATTATCAAATGAGGATAGCATGCAGGACGATAATATTTCACCCCAAATTTTCATACTCCAAATTGTGGAGGAGTTTCAGCGCGTCCTGCGCGAGAGTTTTTACGGCGCTGAACAGGCAGGGGCGTTTCTCGATCCCGGTCCCAACGGCCTGCTGCCGGTGCTGCGCAAACTTTCGGCTCAGGACGCTTCCACTCCCGTGGCCGGTGCCTCCATCGCCTGCCACGCCCTGCACGTGGCATTCAGCCTGGACGCCTTCACAGACTGGATAGGGGGGGTGCGCGACATCACCTATGATTGGGAGCAAAGCTGGCGGAAATCGGAAGTGCGCGCCGAGGAGTGGGTGTTTTTGCTGGAGCGCCTGGAAAGCCAGTATCAGCGGCTTGGCGACGCCATCGCGGCCAACGCTTCCCGGGACGTCAAGGCATGCTGGGGCATGGCCGGGGTGCTGGCCCACACCGCTTTCCATCTCGGTGCGATCCAGGTGAAGGTGGATGAGCTGGGAAAGGAAGTTGAAAGTATATAAGAATAAGCCAGGGAGGGGGCTTTCTGTAACAAGCCATGCCCTCGCTCATTGCCCCATAAGCATTTCGTGCCTCATTCCACGTCATTCAGGTGCAGGACGCTGCCGTGGTGGAGCCACGGATCCCCTTCAAGTGCGCGCAACAGCCCCTGCGCCGACTTTTCGGGTGTGACGAGTTCGCCTTTTTCCTTCCAGGACACGAACACCTTGCGCAGGGCTTCTGCGCCCCCGCCTTGGCTTTCCCGGGCCTGAGTCTGCATCCTGGTGTCCACGGTTCCGGGGCGGTAGACAAAGGTGCAGATGGAAGGGGCTTCCACCGAGAGCTGGCGCATGAGGTGTTCCTCTCCGGCCTTGGCCACGCAGTAGGCCGCAATGCCGGGCTGGGTGATTTGGGCCGCGCCGGAGCCGAAAAACACGGCCAGTCCGGTCTGGTTCTGCAGCATGTGGGGCACGGCGTGGCGCACCAGCAGGTAAGCGCCCATGAGGTTGGCGTCCAGCACGGTGTGGAAATCCTCCGGGGGGAGTTCCCAGAGATGCGGGCCGGGGCAGAGCATGCCCGCGGCGTGAATGAAGCCGCCGAACTCCGAGGGGCCGCCCATGTTCACGGCGGCTTGCACCAGTTTCCTGGCCACGGCGTCGTCACCTATGTTGCCGGGCACCATTTCAGCGGCGCTGCCGTGTCTGCGGCATTCGTCCCGCACGGTCTTGAGCGGCGTCAGGGAGCGGGCGTTGAGCACCAGACGGGCGCCAGCGCCGGCAAGGGCGAAAGCCAGGGCTTGGCCTATGCCGTTCGAGGCTCCTGTGAGACAAAGAGTTTTATTCCTGACAAAGCTCATGTATACCTCCCTTTGTCGGTACATATACGGCGGCTGATCCAATTATCCATGTTAGGAGTAAAAATGTCACTTGTCCATGGCTTCGAGCTTGTTGAGGAAAGAAACATTCAGGAGATAGCGTCCATCGCCCGTCTCTGGAGGCATGAAAAAAGCGGAGCCGAGCTGCTTTCGCTTGTCAACGACGACGAAAACAAGGTGTTCGGCGTCACGTTGCGCACCCCTCCAAGGAACTCCACCGGCGTTGCGCACATTCTGGAACACAGCGTATTGTGCGGTTCCAGGAAGTATCCGCTCAAGGAGCCGTTCGTCGAATTGCTCAAGGGCTCCCTGAAGACCTTCCTCAACGCGTTCACCTATCCGGACAAGACCTGTTATCCGGTCGCCAGTTGCAATTTGCAGGACTTCTACAATCTCATCGACGTCTACATGGACGCCGTGTTCCATCCGCTGATTCCTGAGCACGTGTTCCGCCAGGAAGGATGGCGGTTGGTGCCTTCCGAGGACGATCCCGGCCTGGAGATGCAGGGTGTGGTCCTCAACGAGATGAAGGGCGCCTACTCCTCGCCGGACGCGGTGCTGCACGA
The DNA here is from genome assembly GCA_963674665.2 of Desulfovibrionaceae bacterium. Lineage (GTDB taxonomy): Bacteria > Desulfobacterota > Desulfovibrionia > Desulfovibrionales > Desulfovibrionaceae. Next base: position 566,954 of record CAXXPL010000011.1, read on the forward strand.
GCGGGCCCAGCAGTCCGTGTTTCCGGATACCCTGTACGGTCTGGATTCGGGCGGCGATCCCGAACATATCCCTGATTTGACGTACGAGGAGTTCGTAAGTTTTCATCAGACCTACTATCATCCCAGCAATGCGCGATTTTTCTTCCATGGAGACGATCCCGAGGAGCGCCGACTGGAGCTGGTGAACGAGATCATCGCTCCCTTTGGCAGGCTGGAGGTGGACTCCTCCATACAGCGGCAGCAGCCACTGGACCAGCCGCGCATCTCGACCCTGCCCTATGCCGTGGATGCCGGAGAGGACAGACCCAACCGCGCCATGATGGTCATGAACTGGCTTATTCCCGGTGAGCGGACCTTTGGTCAGAGTCTGGCCCTGCACATGCTCGAGACAATGCTCGTGGGGCTGCCCGGCGCGCCCCTCCGCAAGGCGCTGCTGGACTCCGGCCTGGGTGAGGACCTGGCGGGTGTGGGGCTGGAGAGCGAACTGTTGCAGTCCTATTTTTCCACCGGGCTCAAGAACGTGGACCCGGCCAGGGTTCCGGACATCGAGGCGTTGATCCTGGGCACCCTGGAGAAGCTGGCCGACGAGGGCCTGCATCCGGAGCTGGTGGAGGCCGCGGTGAACAGCACGGAGTTCGACCTGCGGGAGAACAACACCGGCTCGTTCCCCAGGGGCTTGCATCTGATGCTGCGCTCCCTCACGAACTGGCTCTATGACATCGATCCCATGGCGCCCCTGGCCTTCGAGGAGCCCCTGGCCGACATCAAACGCAGGCTGGAGGCTGGTGAAAAGGTGTTCGAAGACATGCTGCGGCAATGCTTCCTGGAGAACAGGAGCCGCAACGTGCTGGTGCTGGTTCCGGACGAGACCTTGGCCCAGCGTCTCCAGGAGGAGGAGCACCGCAGACTGTCGGACATGGCAGCCTCCATGAGCGAGAAGGACATGGCGGAGTTGCGCGTCCAGGCGGAGGAGCTGGTCAGGCTGCAACAGGAGCCGGACTCCCAGGAGGCACTGGAGACCATTCCCCGTCTCAGCCTCGATGACCTGCCCCCGGAAAACACGCCCATTCCCCTGGAAGAGCGGGAGCTGGCCGGGCGCACCTGCCTGTTCCACGATATCGAGACCACGGGATTGGTCTACGCTGATCTGGCTTTTGATCTGCGCCCCCTGCTGGATGGCAGGCCGGGCCTAGCACCCTTGCTGCCGTTGTTCGGCAGGGCCATGCTGGAGATGGGCACCAGCCGCCGCGACTATGTGTCCATGAGCATGCTCATCGCGCGCAAGACCGGCGGCATCGATCCTGACGTGCTGGTCTGTCCGGTGCAAGGGGCGGATCAGGCCCGGGCGCTGTTCATGCTGCGCTGCAAGGTCACCTGCGAAAAGATGCCCGAACTGGCGGACATTCTGCACGAGCTGTTCACGGAGGCGCGCTTCGATGACATGGAGCGGCTGCGGCAGCTGTTGCAGGAGGAGTTGGCGGGCCTGGAGGAGCGGATTTCCCCCATGGGGCACAGGATGGCCATGTCCAGGGTCCAGGCCCGGCTCACCGAGGCCGGGAGACTGAACGAGCATTTGAACGGCATCAGCCAACTGCTCTTTCTGCGCCGCCTGAACGAGGTCATGGCGGCGGACCTGGCGCCCCTGCGCGCGGCCCTCGAGGAGTTGCGCGACCTGCTGTTGTGCAGGAGCAACCTGATGTTCAACCTCACCACATCGGGCAGTGATTTCGCCGCGGTGGCCCCCTTGCTGGACGGGCTGGGCGAATGCCTCCCTGGAAAGGGGAAGGAGCCGCAAGGCAAGGCCTTCGAGACCCTGCTCGGGGAGGGGTATCTTTACCCTGATGGCGAGGCCATGGGGCTGGGCAAGGACAAGGAGGGGCTGATCATCCCGGCCAACGTGAACTTCGTGGCCAGGGGATTCAGTCTGCGGAGCCTGGATACGCGTTCGACGGCGCGGCCCTCGTAGCATCCAGGCTGCTCAGCACAGGCTGGCTCTGGGAAAAGGTCAGGGTGCAGGGAGGGGCCTACGGCGCCTTCAATGTACTGGACAGAATGAATGGCACCATGTCCTTCGCCTCCTATCGCGATCCCAATGTGGCCAAGACCATTGATATTTTCGACAAAAGCGGTCAATATCTACGTTCAATCATCAGCGACCGGGGGTTGCTCGAAAAGGGTGTGATAGGAGTCGTGGGAGACATGGACGCCCATCTGCTGCCCGATGCCAAGGGCTTCACCTCCATGTTGCGCTGGCTCGGAAAAGACACTGAAGATATACGACAAGGTATGCGGGAGCAGGTACTGCGGCTGGACCCCGGGCACTTCGAGGTTCTGGCCCAGGCCTGTGAACAGGCTGCGCGGAACGGCATCGTCAGCGTGCTCGGGGCGCGTTCGGCTCTCGATCAATACGCGGTGGAGGGCTGGAGCCTGGAGCGCCTTTTGTAGAGCGCCTTTGGCCGGTGTTTCGCCGGGCCATCGAGACTGTCAAAAGAGAACCAGGATATGACCGAAATCCGCGATCCGGAAGAACAACACAGGGAAACGGCGGCAGAAGAGCCGGATGAGTCCTCGGTGGACGAGTCCTCGAGCTATGGCGCGCCCTCTGTGGAATACCTGGACCAGGGTAACATCAAGATCATCCAGATCGGCGGCAGGCTGGACTATGAGGGCGTGGCCGGAATCTGGGAGAAGGTGATGCACCTGGCGGACTCCTGCGGCATGGACAAGCTGGTTCTTGATCTCAAGGGCGTGGATTTAATGGACATGGCTGGAGCCGGGCTGCTCACTGAGCTGCAGGTGAGGCGCGGCAAGAAGGCCGCGTTCCTGGAAATTCACGATCTGTCCAAGGAATTCCGCCCCCTGTTGGAGATGTTCGCACCCACCGACTTTGTGGACACCAAGGAGCGCGAGTCTTTCAGCCTGTCCGAAGAGGTGGGGCGTAACGCCTACGCCATCTGGCTGGACATCGTTGACCTGGTGAGCTTCGTGGGCGAGATGGGGGTGGCGTTGGTCCTGGCCCTGCTCAACCCGCGCAGTATCCGCTGGAAGGATTTCTTCACGATCTGCGAGACCGCGGGAGTCAACGCCCTGCCCATCGTGGCCCTGATCGGCTTCCTCATGGGGCTGATCATGGCCTTTCAGTCCGCGGTGCCTTTGCAGCGATTCGGCGCGGACATCTGGGTGGCCAACCTGCTGACCATCTCCATGGTGCGCGAGCTCGGTCCCCTGGTCACAGCCATTCTGCTGGCCGGGCGTTCCGGCTCCTCCTTTGCAGCGGAGATCGGCACCATGACTGTGAACGAGGAGGTTGACGCCCTGAACACCATGGGCCTGGACCCGGTGCGGTTCCTTGCCGTGCCCCGCGTGCTGGGCGCCATGGTCATGACCCCGATCCTTTCCATATTTTTCGTGGTGTTCGCCCTTGTGGGGGGCTCCATCGTTGTCATGCAGTTCGGCTACCCCTTTGTGACCTACGTGCTGCGGGTGGAATCGGCCCTGCGCATGGGGGACCTGTGGGGCGGTCTGTTCAAGGCCCTGGTCTTCAGTCTCCTGGTGGCCGGGATCGGCTGCCACAGGGGGCTTCGTACAGGCCACGGGGCCAGCGCCGTTGGCTCCTCGACCACCTCGGCCGTGGTGACGGGGCTGGTGCTTATCGCGGTGTCGGACGGCATCCTGGCCGTTGCCTTCTATATTCTCGGATGGTGACCTGATGGACCAGCGGGGAGGCAGAGGAACATCCAGGCGGGACCGCAAGGGGCCCATCATCCAGGTTCGGGACCTGGTCATCGGCTATAGCGAGGTGCCCATTCTCAGGGATCTGAGTTTCGACGTGCAGCGGGGTGAGGTGTTCGTCATTCTCGGGGGTTCGGGCTGCGGCAAGAGCACGTTGCTCAAAAACATGATCGGGTTGTACGACCCCCTGGAAGGTTCCGTCGTCATCGACGGCGACGACATGGTGGGCGCGGACTCCAGGACCAGGACGCGCATCCTGCGTAAGATCGGCGTCACGTACCAGTCCAGCGCATTGTTCGGGTCCATGACCCTTATGGAGAACGTGCGGCTCCCCATGGAGGAGTTCACGGACCTGCCCGAGGACACCATGGACCTGATGAGCCGAATGAAGCTTTCTTTGGTCGGTCTTTTAGGCTATGAGCACCACATGCCGTCGGAACTTTCGGGGGGGATGCAGAAGCGCGCCGCCATGGCCCGGGCCATGGCTCTCGATCCCATGCTTATTTTTCTGGACGAGCCCTCGGCCGGGCTGGATCCCATAACCTCGGCCGGTTTGGACAAGCTCATGCTGACTCTGCGGGACAGCCTGGGCATCACCTTTGTCATCGTCTCGCATGAACTGCCCAGCATTTACAGCATAGCTGACCGGGTGATAATGCTGGACAAACGCGCCAAGACTATAATTGCCGAAGGCAACCCCATCGATTTGCGTGACAATTCGGACAACCCCCAGGTGAGGCGTTTTTTCAATCGCGAACCGGACTGATATCTGGAATCACGGATGCCTACGAAGAAAACCTACTTCAAGATCGGAGTCTTTGTCCTCACCGGGGTGAGCATCCTCCTGGCAGTCGTCATATTTGTCGGGGGATCCGAGCTGTTGCGCAAGACCATGCCCGCGGAGACCTATTTCAACGAGTCCGTGCAGGGCCTGGATATCGGCGCGCCGGTCAAGTACCGTGGCGTGGCCGTGGGGCGGGTCAGCAGCATCGGCTTCATCACCAACAAATACGATATCGAGAACAGGAACTCCCAGGCCTCGCGCTACGTGCTCGTGGAGATGCAGCTCGAGGAAAAACTGATGAAGGATTTCCTGCCCATCAAGAACATCCAGGAGCGGCTGAAGAAGATCGTGGACCTGGGGCTGCGCATCCGGCTCACCACCCAGGGGCTCACCGGCGTGGCCTTCCTGGAGATCAACTTTTTCGATCCCACCACCAATCCGGCCCTGCCCATAGACTGGGAGCCGGACGTCCTGTATTTCCCTTCCGCGCCCAGCACCATGAGCCGCCTTGAATCGGCTCTGGAGGCCGTGGGGGGCGTGATGCGCGACCTGGAACGGGTGAATTTCGAGCAGTTCGCCAACTCCATCGACGGACTGCTGCAGACCATGGACAAGGCCCTTCAGGAGGCCAATGTCCAGGACATCGGCGAGCTCGTGGTCCAGGACCTGGCCGAGGTCAAGGCCATCCTCAAGCGGGTGCGGGTGATCCTGGACGATCCAAAGACAGAGCAGCTCATCCCCAACGCCACGGACGCGGCGGCCAGCGCCAAGCGCATACTCGAGGGTTCGGAAAAGAAGGTCGTGGCCGCGGTGGAGGCCATCAAGGAGGCCGCGGTGAAGTTCCAGCACACCGCGGACAACCTGGACAAGCTCCTGGCCAACCCGGCGTTGACCAAGTCGGCGGACAAGCTGCCCGGAACCCTGGAGAACGTGGAGGCCGCCTCGGTGAAGATCCGCCGCAGCGCCACGGAACTCGACCGACTCCTGCGCGGCATCAACACGCTCATGCAGGAGCAGGGGGGCAACATCGGGGCCATCGTGGAGAACGTCAAGGCCCTGGTGGAGAGTTTCAACAACCTGGTCACGGACGTGGAGCGCCAGCCCTCGCGGCTGTTGTTCGCAGCGCCCCCGAACAAGGTGGACATGGATAAACTGCCGGTCAAGGAAGAACAATGACATCAAGGCTCACCCTCGTGGCTCTGGCAGGCGTTCTGATGCTGTCCATGCTGGGCTGTTCCAGCGGAGGAGGGGGCGGTTTGCTGGAGCAACCCGATCCCGTGAAGCGCTATTATGTTCTCGCGGCCCAACGTCAGGGTGGGAGTTGCGGCACCAGCGACAAGGGAGTGCTTTCGGTGCGCAGGACGAACGTGGCGCCCAGCTACGCCTCCAGGGAACTGGTGTACCGCGTGGGACCCGAGGCCTACACCAAGGATTACTACAATCTGTTGCTGGTGCAGCCCAATGACCAGCTCACCGAGACCTTGACCTCCTGGCTCACGGCGAGCGGGCTGTTCAGACACGTGACCCCGGCACAGAGCGCGCTCAGGCCGGACTATATCCTGGAATCGTCCATACTCAAGCTGTACGGCGATTTCAGCGCGCAAGGCTCGGCCAAGGCCGTGCTCGAGGCGCAGTTCTTTCTGCTCAAGGACGATATGGCGCAGTACAACGTGCTGTTCTGTCATGATTATTCGGAGGAAGTGACGTTTGGCGATCGTTCGCCGGAAGGGTTGATCAAGGCCATGAATCAGGGCTTGTCCGCCATATTCCAACGCCTGGAAGCGGACATGGCCGAGGCTCTGGCCAGGGATGCTTCCTGAGACCTGGGGCGTCACCCACGGCGCCGGATTCCACAACGAAGAGGGGTGTCTTATGAAATGTCGCGTTCTTTTTGCCAGTCTGTTGGTCTTTTTGCTCTCCGCCAGCCTGAGCCTTGCCGCCGAACCCATCAAGCTCGGTGCGGTGTTCTCCATCACCGGACCGGCCTCCTTCCTGGGGGAACCCGAGAAGAACACCGTGGAGCTCGCCGTGGAAATCGTGAACCAGAATGGCGGGGTCCTTGGCCGCCCTCTGGAAGCCATCATCTATGATGACGAGACCGACGTGAACAAGTGCGTGCTCAACGTGGACAAGCTGCTGCGCAAGGACAAGGTGGTGGCGGTCATGGGCCCCACCACCTCGGGCAATACTCTGGCCGTACTCATGAAGGCCGATCAGCACAAGATCCCCATGATGTCCTGCGCCTCTGCCGACAAGATCGTCAAACCCCTCAAGCCCTTTGTTTTCAAGAACACGCCGTCCGATCGCTTCGCCGTGCTCAGGATTCTCGATCACTGCAAGGCCCGGGGCTACAAGAAGATCGCCGCCATCACCGTGTCCGACGGCTTCGGCCAGGCGGGCCGCACCTTCATTCAGGAACTGGTTCCGGCCGAGGGCTTCGAGCTGGTGGCCGATGAGGTCTACGCTCCCAAGGATACGGACATGACCGCGCAGCTCACCAAGATCAAGAGTCAGAACCCCGACGCCATCATCTGCTGGGGCACCAACCCCGGACCCGCGGTCATCGCGCGTAACCGCACCCAGCTGGGCATCGACATTCCCCTGTACATGAGCCACGGCGTGGCCTCCAAGAAGTTCATCGAGCTGGCCGGCGACTCCGCCGAAGGCCTGATGCTCCCCGCGGGGCGGCTCATCGTGGCCGAGCACCTGCCCGAGGACAATCCCCAGAAGGCCGTGCTCATGAAGTACAAGACCATGTACGAGGAGCGCTACAAGAGCGCCGTGTCCACCTTTGGCGGGCACGGCTGGGACGCGGTCATGCTTCTGGCCGCGGCCATCGAGATCGCTGGCTCCGACGACCCCGCCGCCATCCGCGACGGCCTGGAGAAGATCAAGAATCATGTGGGTACCGCGGGCATCTACAACATGTCCGCCGAGGATCACAACGGTCTGGATGAGACCGCCTTCACCATGATCAAGATCGAGAACGGCGACTGGAAGATCATTGAGTAGCGGCCCAGCTTGACAAGACGCCCTTCAAGGGCTCAAAAGAACGAAAAAAACATGCCGGGGACAGCCTGCACAGGGCTCTCCCCGGCGATTTCCCACTGCCGCCCGATACCCCGGAACATCCAATCCTTTAGCGGAGCACGACCACCCGAACCATGACCGTGTCCAGTCTTCTGCAATACCTGATTTCAGGACTCACAGTCGGCGCGACCTATGGTCTCACCGGCCTGGGGTTCACAATAATTTTCAACACCACCGGTATCATCAACTTCGCGCAGGGCGAGTTCGTCATGCTCGGGGGCATGCTCAGCGTGTATTTCAACGCCGGGCTGGGCCTCCCCCTGGCCCTGTCCGTGCTTCTGGCCATCGTGGTCACCACCATTGTGGGCGCCTTTATCGAGCGGTTCACCATCCGGCCGGTGCGAAAGGCCGGGGCCATCGAGCTGATCATCATCACCATCGGGCTGTCCATCGTGATCAGGGGCGTGGCCATGCTGCTCTGGGGCAAGGACACATTCGCGCTGCCGCCGTTTTCCGGCAACACACCCATCCCCCTGCTCGGTGCCACGCTGCTCCCACAAAGCCTGTGGATTCTGGGCATATCCATGCTGCTGCTCCTTGCCCTGAAGCTCATCTTCAGCAAGACGCTCTTCGGCAAGGCCATGCTCGCCTGCTCCCATAATCCCAAGGCCGCGTACCTGGTGGGCGTGGACGTGTCGCGCATGGTCATGTACTCGTTCATGATCTCCGCCACTGTCGGAGCCATCGGCGGCACCATCCTCGCCCCCATCACCCTGACCTCCTATGACAAGGGCATCCTGCTCGGGCTCAAGGGCTTTGCGGCCTGCATCCTGGGCGGACTGGGCAATCCCTTTGGCGCCGCTGCCGGTGGCCTTATCCTGGGGGTGCTGGAGTCCTTCGGCGCGGGGTTCATCTCTTCGGCCTACAAGGACGCCTTCGCGTTCATCATCCTGTTGTTGCTGCTCTTCGTGAAACCGTCGGGTCTGTTCGGCAAAGCAAGCGCCAAGCGCGTATGACAAGGGGCAGGGCATGAGCCAATTCAAACATTCGCTGCTCCCGGTCCTCGGCTTTCTGGTTTTGCTGCTGGCGCTGCCACACTGCCTGGCCAACGACTACTACGTGAGCGTACTGCTGATCTCGGCAATCAACGCCATCATCGTTGTGGGGCTGAACCTGCTCATGGGGTACGCCGGTCAGATCTCCCTGGGGCATGCGGCGTTCTACGGCCTGGCCGCGTACATCAGCGGCATCGCCACCACCACCTACATGCTGCCCATCTGGGCCGGCGGGCTCATCGCCCTGGTCCTGGTCTGTGTGGTGGCCTTTCTCATAGGCATTCCCACCCTGAAGCTCTCAGGCCATTACCTGGGCATGGCCACCCTTGGTTTTGGGGTGATCGTCTACATCGTGTTCAACGAGAGTATCGAGATCACCGGCGGCCCTTCCGGATTTGTGGGCATCCCCAGATTTTCGCTGTTCGGTTTCAGCTTTGACTCGGACCTGAGCTACTACTATCTCACCGCCACGGTGCTGGCCCTGGTGGTGCTTGCCTCTCTGCATCTGATCCACTCCCGCACGGGGCGGGCCCTGCGGGCCATCCACACCAGCGAGAAGGCGGCCCAGGTCTCGGGCATCGACATCGCCAAGTACAAGCTGCTGGTGTTCGTACTCTCCGCGCTCTATGCCGGCATAGCGGGGGTGCTCTACGCCCACTACCTCTGTTTTGTGGCGCCCAGCTCCTTTGGCTTCTCCTTTTCAGTGGTCCTGGTGACCATGGTGGTGCTCGGCGGCATGTCCTCCATCTGGGGAGCCGTGGTGGGCGCGTTCTTCCTCACCGTGCTCCCGCAGTTCCTGCACGTGTTCGAGAAGTTCGAGACCCTGATCTTCGGCTCCATCCTGGTACTCAGCATGATGTTCATGCCCACCGGCCTGGTGGGGGGGATAGGCAAGCTGCGGCAGCTTTTACAGCGACGCCGCAAGGCGCAGCTGGAGGCCGGGGAGGTGCACCGTGGCTGACATCCTCCTCGATTGCCGCGACGTGGTGGTACGCTTCGGCGGTGTGTATGCCCTGAACCACGTGGACTTCAGCGCCCCCAAAGGCGAGATCAGCGCCATTATCGGTCCCAACGGCGCGGGAAAGACCACATTGCTCAATGCCATCACAGGCCTCGTGCCCATGCAGCAGGGAGACATCTCCCTGGCAGGCAGGGAGATCACCAAGGCCCCCACCTGGAAGCGAGGCAAGGCCGGCGTTGTCAGGACCTTTCAGAACCTGGAGATATTTACCAACATGAGCGTGCTGGAAAACGTCATGACCGGCGCGCACCGCAATATCCGCTACAACATGCTGGACGCGTTGTTCAAGACGCCGCGCTATCACAGGGCCGAACGGCTGTGCAGGGAGGACGCCCGGGAGCGCTTGGCCTTTGTGGGGCTGGAGGGCAAGGAGGACGCCGTGGCCGCTGACATGGCCTTTGGAAACCAGCGTCTCCTGGAATTGGCCCGCGCACTGGCAGCCAAGCCCGATCTCCTGCTGCTGGACGAACCGGCCGCCGGACTGAACATGAAGGAGACCCGCACCCTTGGCAAACTTATCCGCCGCATCAAGGACGAGCTGGATATCAGCATCGTTCTGGTGGAGCACGACATGGACCTGATCATGGGCATCAGCGACAGCGTCACGGTGCTGCAGTTCGGACAACTGCTGGCCAAGGGCACGCCGAGTGAAATACAGAGGAACCCCGAGGTCATCGCCGCCTACCTGGGCGAGGATGACGAGGAAGAGGCGGTGGCGGACAACGGAGACGTGGCATGATCATCTGCAAGAACCTCGACGTTTTCTACGGAAAGATCCACGCCATCCGCAACGTCTCCCTGCACGTGCGAAAGGGCGAAATCGTTGCGCTCATCGGCGGCAACGGAGCGGGAAAGACCACGCTACTGACCACAATCTCCGGCATCAACCGCCCCTCCACTGGAAGCATCGTGTGCCTGGAAAGGGACCTCACCCGGCTCTCTCCGGACAAGATCGTGGCCTTGGGCGTGTCCCACGTGCCCGAGGGGCGTCTGGTCTTCGGCCCCATGAGTGTTGAGGACAACCTTGCCCTTGGCGCCTACACCAGGGGGCGCGCCGACAAGGCACAGACACACAAGGATCTGGAGGACATGTACGCCATGTTCCCTGTGTTGTTCGAACGCCGTAAGCAAATGGCGGGCACCCTGTCCGGCGGGGAACAGCAGATGCTGGCCATGGCTCGGGCCCTCATGGCACGCCCCAAGCTCCTGCTCCTGGACGAGCCGAGCATGGGACTCGCCCCCCAGATTACAAAGGAAATTTTCAAGCACGTCGTTGCCCTGCGGGGGCAGTACGGCCTCACAGTGCTCCTGGTGGAGCAGAACGCCAAGAGCGCCCTGCAGATCGCGGACAGGGGTTATGTCCTGGAAACTGGGCGTGTGATCCTGCAAGGACCGGCGGACGAGCTGCTGGCCAACCGCGACGTGCAACGCGCCTACCTGGGCAGGGAAGTGGAAGCTTAGCGGAGCGATGAAAGAAAAGGATTTAATGGGAAAACCTTGGGGGAACCCCCTTTTTGTAATAAAGGGGGTTCCCCCAAACCCCTTCCCCCAAAAATTCTTGATAAAGGGGAGAGGGAAAGAATAAACGTATAAATATTAAAAGTCTTGGGAAGGGGGGTCCGGGGGGAAACCTTTCCGCCAGAAAGGTTTCCCCCCGAGGGCCTCAATCCCATCGCCTTTAGATATACAAGGGGAAGCGCAATGTACTGGCAGCAGGATAACGAATGCATGGGCCGCGAGGAGCTGGAGCAACTGCAGCTCGAGCGTTTGCAGTCCACCATCAATCGCGTTTCCAGGAACGTTCCTCTCTATCGGGAGCGGTTCGAGACGCTGGATATCGACGCCGAGGACTTCCACTCCCTGGAGGATGTGCGGCGCCTGCCCTTCACCTCCAAGCAGGACATCCGCGACAACTACCCCTATGGATTGTTCGCCGTGCCCCTCAGAGAGGTGGTCCGTTTGCAGTCCTCCTCCGGCACCACGGGCAAGCCCATCGTGGTGGGATATACGCAAAACGACATCAAACGCTGGTCCAACCTGGCCGCCCGCGTGCTCTGCGCCGGGGGCGTCACCAAGGACGACGTGGTACAGATCGCTTTCGCCTACGGCCTGTTCACCGGCGGGTTCGGTCTGCATTACGGGGCGGAGCGCCTCGGCGCCTCGGTCATCCCCAGCTCCAGCGGCAACGCCCGCAGACAGATTCATATCATGCAGGATTACCGCACCACGGCCCTGGTCTGCACTCCCAGCTATGCCTTGCATCTGGCCGACACCATGGACGAGCAGAACATCAATGTGAACGCGCTCTCACTGCGTTACGGACTGTTCGGGGGCGAGGCCTGGAGCGAGGCCATGCGCACGGAGATCCAGGAGCGGCTCAAGATCACGGCCACGGACAACTACGGAATCAGCGAAGTCATGGGGCCCGGTGTTGCCGGTGAGTGCCTGGAGCAAGGAGGGCTGCACGTCAACGAGGACCACTTCCTGTTCGAGATCATCGACCCTGACACCACCGAGCCCGTGGCTGACGGCGAAGTGGGAGAGCTGGTCATCACCACCCTCACCAAGGAGGCCTTCCCGGTGGTTCGCCTGCGCACCGGCGACCTCACCCGCCGCATCACCGCCCCTTGCGGTTGCGGCCGCACTTTCCACCGCATCTCCCGCGTGCTGGGGCGCTGCGACGACATGATCATCATCAAGGGTGTCAATGTCTTTCCCTCGCAGGTGGAAGAGGTGCTCATGCAGGTGGAGGGCGCGGAGCCCCACTACCAGATAGTTGTGGAGCGCGAACAGAACCTGGACAAGGCCACGGTGCTGGTGGAAGCCACAGAAGCCTTTCTGTTCGACCAGATGAGCAAGAGCCAGGAACTCATAGAACGCATCGAACGCCGCCTTACCTCGGCACTGGGCGTGCACCTGGACGTGAAACTGGTGGAAAGCAAGAGTCTGGAGCGTAGCGAAGGCAAGGCCCATCGCGTGGTGGACAAGCGCCAATATTGATCGAGGAGAGTACAGATTTTCCCGGGGGAGGAACTTTTTGGAGAAAGTTTCTCCCCCCGACCCCCTCTTCAAAAACTTCTCATGAGTTATGGTGTTCCCGAGTCAGGGCACACTCTTCCGGCAAGTTTAGCTCAAGAAGATAAAGCGTTAGAAATTCCCGGCCAGGCCGCCGGAGGCATGGACATCGCGTTCTGACAGCGCGTGGTCCTTGCTTCCCAGCTTTTGCGTGACCGCGAAGCCGTTGTGCAGCACTTCATCCAACTCGTGATCCGGAAGGTTGAGCCTTGTCTGCAGCTCCTCGAGGGAGTCCACGGGGTCGAACAGGGGGTAGTCCGATCCGAAGAGGACGAGTTCGCGGGGGTGTCTGTTCCAAATGGTCCGCAAGGTGACGTCATCCAAGAAGGGCAGGCTGCTGGATGTGTCGATGTAGACCTGCTTGCCGATGAGCGCCTCCATGGACGCGTTCCATTGCTGGAATCCACCCAGGTGCGCGGCGATGAATCTGGCTCTGGGGAAGTTCTTCATCAGCTTTGCCATCTTGAAGGGGCAGGATGGATTCTTTTCCGGGGGCAGCCTGTCGCCCACGTGAAAGATGAGAAAAAAGCGGTCCTGCGCCTCCTCGATGATGGGCATGAGCTTGGGCGAGTCCATCCAGAAGCTCTGGAACTCCGGATGAAATTTCAACCCCTTGATACCCGCGGCCTCCAGGCGGTCCAATTCCTTTTCCCAGTCCTCGTAGTCCGGGTGCAGGGTGCCGTAGCCGTTGACCTCGGGGTATTGGGCATGGATGCTCATGATCCAGTTGTTGGCCGGGATAACCTGGGCAGGCGCGGTGGCGGCGCAGAAAACAACTATCTCGTCGATTCCGGCGGCGCGCTCCCGCTCCAAGAGGTGTTCAATGGTGCCGATTCCCGCGGGCTTCACTCCGTAGTGGTCATGGAGCTGCGCAACGACCTTGTGAGCTATTTTGGGGTGCAAAGCGTGTGTATGTACATCGATGCCTGTCATTGTCAGTGGTCCGGTTGAATGGTGAATACGAAAAAGCAAAGCCGCATGAGCTGTCAAATGGCCATGTCTTGCCCAAGGCGTATAGGCCTTAAATGTGGCGAAAAAATGACTGTTGGCAGGATTGGTTGCGATTTATGGCGTGGCAGGCTTTGCGAAGCTCCCTGTGAGAGTCGTGTTGTGATGATGGTGAACTGATCAATTGATACAAATTTAATACGTTGATCCGGAAATGAAAAGGGTTGAGATAAAAGAAAGTGATAGTCTGTAATATCAGATGATTGGGCATTATGGAGGGGGGGAGAATCACGGATGGGGAAAAATATGAAAATCTCAGGGAGGGAAAAGCCGGGGTGAATCCTTTGCGAAAAAGGGTTCACCCCGGAAAGCATTACCAGCTGATTATCTTACTTTAGGTCACGTTCGCGGATCTCGGCGCGTTTGATCTTGCCGGAGATGGTCTTGGGCAGTTCGGCAACGTAGTCCACCACGCGCGGGTATTTGTAGGGCGCGGTGACCTTTTTCACATGGCTCTGGATGTCCTTGGTGAGCTCCGCAGAGGGCTCGAATCCGACGGCCAGCACGATGGTGGCCTTGACCAGCTGCCCCCTGTCCGGGTCCGGGATGCCGGTGACAGCGGCTTCCACAACCGCGGGGTGGGAGACCAGGGCGCTTTCCACCTCAAAGGGGCCGATGCGGTAGCCCGAGCTCTTGATCAGGTCGTCCACCCGCCCCAGGAACCAGATATATCCGTCCTCGTCTATCCAGGCCTTGTCGCCGGTGTGGTAGTAGCCGTCGTGGAGCACGTTGGCGGTGCGGTCGGGTTCGTCGATGTACTGTGTGAACAGCCCCATGGGGGAACTGTCCAACTTGATGCAGATTTCGCCTTCCTCACCGGTGGCGCAGGGGTTGCCCTCCATGTCCAGGAGTTTGATGTCCCACCCCGGGGAGGGTTTGCCGATGGAGCCGGCCTTGGGTTCCATGAACGAGTAGGTGGCGATCTGCAGGGTGGTCTCGGTCTGTCCGTACCCCTCATAGATGGGCAGTCCGGTGGCCTTTTTCCACTCGTGGAACACGCTGTCGTTGAGCAGCTCTCCGGCAGTGGTGCAGTGCCGTAGACAGGAGAGGTCGTACTTGGAGAGGTCCTGGCGGATCAGGAAGCGGTACACGGTCGGGGGGGCGCAGAAAGTGGTGACCCTGTTGGCGGCCATGACCTCGAGCAGGGCCGCGGGATCGAACTTGCCCCTGAAATCGTAGACAAAGACCGAGGCGCCGGCCATCCACTGACCGTACATCTTGCCCCACACGGCCTTGCCCCACCCGGTGTCGGCCACGGTGAGGTGCAGGTCGCCGGGCTCCAGGTCGTGCCAGTACACGCCGGTGGTGTAGTGCCCCAGTGCGTAGAGGTGGGTATGCTCAACCATCTTCGGGGGGCCTGTGGTGCCGGAGGTGAAGTAGATGAGCAGGGTGTCGTCGCCCCCTGCCGTGTCCTCGGTGCGGGGGTAGTCCGGGGAGGCAAGGGCCATGAGGGTCTCGTAAGACTTCCATCCCGTAAGCAGAGGGGCGGGACCGGCCTGGATCAGGCAGTTCAGGTCCGGGCACTCCTCGCGGGCCTGTTGCACGCGGTCTGCCACCGAGTCCTCGGCGATGACAGCTTTGATCTTGCCGGAGGTCACGCGGTAGACAATGTCCTTGGGCGTAAGCAAGTTGGGGGAGGGCACTGCCACGGCGCCCATGCGGTGCAGGGCCAGCATGGCCACCCAGAACTCCACCCTGCGGTAGAGGATGAGCATGACCCTGTCGCCCTTGCCGATGCCTTCTGCCTTCAGGGCGTTGGCCAGCTTGCAGGATGCCTCCTGCAGCCACTTCATGGGGTATTCCCGGCGCACGTTGTCCGGACCCACATGCACGATGGCGGCCATGTCGGGCTGTTTTTCGGCCATGGCGTCGATGACGTCATAGGCGAAGTTGAAGTTCTCTATGGGAGCGACATTGAATACTTCCAGGAAATTCTCATAGCTCGTGGGTTTGAGCTTGGTGAACATGGTTTCCCTTCCTTTGGCTCTTGAACAGCGTCAGTGGCGTTACATGATCACGTCGAGGAATAGTGCATCCTTGCCGTCCAGCCCGCGCAAAGCGTGGGGAGTGACGGAGCTGAAATACAGGCAGTCGCCTGGCTCCATGATCTCGACGTTTTTGTCCAGACGGACTTCCAGACGTCCTTCCAGAATGAAGATGAACTCCTGCCCGTTGTGCGTGTTGAAGTTGAGCTGGGATTCGTCCTTCGGGGGCACGCGGACCAGGAAGGGTTCCATGTGCCGGCCCACGAATTTGTAGGCCAGGCTCTTGTAGTCATAGTCCTTGCGCCGCTCCACCGAGAGTCCCTTGTCCTTTTTCACCAGGCAGTAGGAGTGCAGGTGGGCTTCGCCGCCGGAGAGGATCTCTGTGAGGTCCACGCCGCACACCCGTGCCACGTCCACGAGATAGCTGACGGGAATCTCGGTGGCGCCGGACTCGTAGGCGGTTACCTGTTGCGGGGGGATGCCGGTCTTTTTCGCGAGTTCCTCGATGGTCAGGTCCACGGCCTCACGCAGCCCCCTGAGTCGGGGAGCGATTTCCTTGTATGCATGCTCCGGTGTCATTACGGCCTCCTGTGAAGAAGTGTTGCCGGGCTGGCGGTATGCCGACGCTACGCGTCCGGAAAGAGTTCAGCTGCCATTTCACGCAGTTTGTATTTCTGTACCTTGCCGCTGGCGGTCATGGGGTACTCGTTCAGGATGTGGATGTATTTTGGGATCTTGTGCCAGGCGATCTGCCCCCGGCAGTAATCTCGCACGTCTTCCAGGGCGATCTCCGAGCCCTCCTTGGGCACGATGAAGGCGCCGACCTCCTCGCCGTACTTCCTGCTGGGCACGCCGGCCACCTGCACGTCGGAGATGCCGGGCATGTTGTACAGGAACTCCTCGATCTCGCGGGGGTAGATGTTTTCGCCGCCGCGGATGATCATGTCCTTAAGGCGGCCGGTGATGGCCACGAACCCTTCCTCGTCCATGACGCCGAGGTCGCCCGAGTGCAGCCAGCCCTCGCTGTCGATGGCCTTGGCCGTGGCTTCGGGCATGTTGTAATAGCCTTTCATGGTGTTGTAGCCCCTGCAGCAGACCTCGCCCTGTACGCCCGGGGCGACCTCCTCGTTGGTCTCCGGGTCCACGATCCTGACCTCGATCTCTGGCATTGCCTGGCCCACGCTCTCGGTGCGGCGGCGAATATCGTCGTGGATGCGGGTCTGGGTCATCACAGGGGAGCCCTCGGTGAGCCCGTAGCAGATGGTGACGTCGGTCATGTGCATCTTTTCCATGACCTGGCGCATCACCAGGATGGGGCAGGGGGAGCCGGCCATGATGCCCGTGCGCAGGGACGTGTACTCGAACTTGTCGAAGAGATCATGCTCGAGCACGGCGATGAACATTGTGGGCACTCCGTAGAGCGCGGTGCAACGCTCCTTCTCAACCGCGCGCATAACGTCGATGGGCTTGAAGGTCTCGAGGATGACCATGGTCACGCCGTGGGTCACGGCGGCGAGCACGCCCAGGACGCAGCCAAAGCAGTGGAACAGGGGCACGGGGATGCACAGGCGCTCACCGCCTTTGAAAGCCTGGTTCTCGCCGATCCAGAAGCCGTTGTTGCCGATGTTGTAGTGCGTGAGCATGACGCCCTTGGGGAACCCGGTGGTGCCGGAGGTGTACTGCATGTTCACCACGTCTCCGGGGTCCAACTCGTCCTTGCGGGCCTGGAACTGCGCGTCAGTGACAACGGCGCTCATGGCCAGGACCTCGGGTACGGAGTACATGCCCCGGTGCTTTTCAGGCCCGAGGAAGAACACGCGTTTCAGGTGCGGAAAATCCTCGCTGTTGATATCGCCGCGAGCTCGGGTTTTGAGTTCGGGAACAAGCTCCTTGAGGGTGAGCACGTAGTCCGTGTCCCGGAACCCGTCCATGATGAAAATGTTCTCGCACTCGGACTGCTGCAGCAGGTATTTAAGCTCGTGCTTCTTGTAGTTGGTGTTCACGGTGAGCAGAATGGCGCCGATCTTGGCCGTGGCGAACTGCAGCACCACCCAGTAGGGGACGTTGGTGGCCCATATGGCGACCTTTTCGCCCCTCTTGATGCCCAGGGCCATGAGCCCCTTGGCCATTTGATCCACCAGCTCGTTGAATTCCTTGTACGTAAGCCGAAAGTCACGGTCCACATAGACCACGGCCTCGGTATCGGGATACTTATCAGTGGTTTCCTCCAGGATTTGCCCCAGAGTGAGATTGCGCAGTGCGGACATGAAGAGCTCCTCTCATGTGATGGTCGGCGGCATGTCTCGTAGTCCATGCCACTCTAGGCATTCCGTGAAGGGCGTGCCACTTCACGGATCGACGCATTTATCGCGTCGTTTCCAGTCCCGACTCGTCAAATCGTCGCGAGTTTAAAAGGGAACGTAGACAACGGCGTGGATGGTGGCCTTTTCGCCCCCCGCGCAACCGATATGATGGGGCACGATGGAGTTGTAGTACAGGCTGTCACCGGCTTCGAGCTCGTAGATCTCGGCGCCGTATGTGAGTTGTACCTTGCCTTTGACCACCATGATGAACTCTTCGCCCTCGTGGGAGGACAGCTCCACCTTTTCGTCAGTGGGTGCGAGCTCGATGTAGAAGGGCTCCATGTGACGGTCCGCCTTGTTCTTGCCAAGGGAGTAGTATGCCTGAGCCGGATGGTTGCCCACGGACGCCTGCAGCTCGAATTCCTTTTCCCTGTCGGCGCGGCGCACTATGCAGGGGTCCTTGCTGTGCACGTCGTCGAGCATGGTTCCCAGGCGACACCCGAGGACACGCGAAATCTTTACCAGGGGGCCGAGGGAGGGCGTGGCCTGCCCTGACTCGATGGCCTCGAGAAGGCCCTTGTCGAGGCTTGTGCGCTCCACCATTTCCTCGATGGTGAGTTCACGTTCTTCCCGGAATTGTTTGATACGCGGACCTATCTTCTCGTTGGACATGGTTCTCTCTCTTCCTCATTCTTTTGTTGTACTTCCGGACTAACCTGCCAAATCCTCACCGGTGTTGGTATTCAACGTGTCGCGGAACTTATAGCAAGATGCAAAAGTGTGCAACTGAGAGTGGTTAGCTAGCCAACCAGGACAATATGCGAACATTGCCAAGGCTTTGAGAGATACGGCCTCGGGATGATTGTGTCCCTGGAGGATAGCGCGCCGGTATTCGGGAAGAATCAATCCAGGATGCGCTCCGTATTATTGTGGAGTTAACAAGTGGGTATTTTTTGCTGCAAAAACGAGACGTATTCAGGTTCTGTGTTACTCAATGATACATTGCTGAGAAATAATAGTAAAGTGCATGCAGGGAAATTAATTACGTCACGCCACTTGCATTGAATCGAATATGATATATTTACTTACATGGCTGGAAGCATTTTTGTTGAGGATGATGTCAAGTTTTCATGAAAATACATTTCAAAGGAGTCTGCCATGTGTGATAATTGCGGCTGCAATACTGCCAACGAAGCCCTGATTCACAGCCACGTCCATGACCACCAAGCCGGAGCGTTGCACGAGCATGAACATTCCCATGTGCACGCGCATGTGCATGAGCACACCCATGCGGACGGAACCACTCACTCCCATGAGCATGCCCACGAGCACAGCCATGCCCATGCCCATGGCCATGACCACGGTCATACCCATGGCGATTCTCACCAGCACGCCCATGAACACGATCACGGTGCGCACAGCCATGACGCCGAGCACGCCCACAAGGGTGAGGGTAAGCACGATCACAATCACGGTTGATCGCATTTCCAGGGAAGTGAACCGCGAGGGGGGGCCTTCACAAAAAGGGGTATGCTGATTGCCCCGGTGTGGACCGGACAGAGTCCCAGATACAGTGTGAGATAACTGAAGCCGCGACACAGGTCGCGGCTTTCTCGCGTTTGGTGCGCCCGGCAGGGCGCGTGGTGCGTGAGCACCATCCGGGCAGGTGTGGTGCCTGCCTGGTGACTTGGAGGTGAAAGTCCTCCGCAGGCCCGACAAGGGGAACTGCTAGCCGGACGGCAAGGGTGTCCATCGCGAGATGGAATCTGAAGGAAGCCGCAGGCAACATGCTGACCCGACGAACAGAAATCGCATACGAGGCGGTTATGCTGGATGAAGAGTCCACTATCTTCAAAGCCCGATACTTGTACGGAAAGCATGGACGTATATGCGGCGGGTATAAGCAGGAAGGTCGCGCGCATTACCCGGGGAGATCTGTCTTCCTGCCACGTGCTACCGGCACGGTAACGTGTCGAGATGGACGAACAGAAGTCAGCCGAGGGCATGGTAGTCGACCTAACCAATCGACGAAGGGTTGAATCTGTCATGCGAAGCAAGGACTGGTTTCTTACCGGTTTGAGCAGATGCCCGAAAGGGGCCTTAAAGTTGGAAGTAATGGACGGAATCCATGAGGTAAGGCTGGGCGCTTATAGGACGGTAGACATTCAGAACAACGAGCCGAATAGGCAGGAACCGCCGTGGTACGGAACCGTATGCCCGGTGGTGAGGGAGGACGGGGGGCGCGAGCCCCCCTCCTACCCGATCTGCTGAAGTGGGAACATCCTTTCTTCGCATGAAGTCCCGATGGATATAAGACCTTACATTATGGACAATAATAGCTTCTGTGGTGTAGAAAAAAGGGTGAACCGCAAGTTTTCCGACAAGGACCGGTCACAAGGGAGGCTGTTTGGCGAATCTGGATATCAATACCATTCTCGTATGCCACGGCGTGTTGTCGCTGGAGGTGGCGCTGTACATGCTCTGGTACAGCCTTTCCCGGAGGACATTTCCCGGATATGGCACATGGACCGTCGCCGCGGTGTTCTACGCCTCGAGCATGTTCCTGCTCAGCCTCAGAGGCGTGATCCCCAATTTCTATTCCATTGTTTTCGGGGATTTTTTCTCATGGGGTTCCATCCTACTTTATTACGAGGGAATGCGGCTTTTCTATGGAAAGGGAAGCCGATTGACCGTGAATGTCATCCCGCTTGCCTTGTGCAGCATTACGGTCATCCCCTTTTTCACCTATATCTCTCCCAATTATGAATTCCGGATGATACTGCTGGCGGTGGTGATCGCAATGTATCTGGCCGCCATCAACCTGCTCGTCCACAAAAACAATGCCGGCATGGAGACTCGGTGGCGTGTATTCATCCAGGCCGCGTTCATGGCGCCCCTGTTGATGGTGGTCATCCGCATTGTTTTCACCATGTTCATTTCGCCCACCCATGCCTCGCCCGAGCAGGATTCCCATGCGGGCTTGTTTCTCGTGCTGCACTTGTTTCTGTATCTGGCCTTCATCATCGCTTTGATAACCCTGCACATGCATCGGTTCGAGATGGAATACCAGGAGCAGAAGAGGCAGAACGAGGAAAAGCAGAGGCATTTCGAGGCCCTGTTCCAGCAGGCTGGATGGGGAGTGTTCATCAATGATCTCAAGGGGAAAATCATTGATGTGAACCGAAAGGGGTGCGAGCTTCTGGGCTACAGCCGAGGGGAAATTCTGAATCTGGGGGTGGGTGACGTTGACCTGACCTTTGCGAATTTCACGAACGAGCAGACGGAAGAGTTCCTGCTGCAACTGGAACAGCCCATGACCATGGAGACGCGCCTCAGGCGCAGGGACGGTGTGTTCTTCCCCGCCGAGGTCATCCTGGTGCTCATGGAGATCAACAGACAGACCGCCATCATGGGCATGGTGAACGACATCACGGACCGCAAGCGGGTGGAGGAGGCCCTGCGGGAGAGTGAGAAAAAATACAGGCTGCTTGCCGAAAACTCCGGGGACATCATCTGGAGCATGGCCCTCAGGGGCAGCTTCGACTACATCAGCCCGGCCATAGAGCGCGTCCTTGGTTACACCACCGAGGAAGCCCTCTCTCTTTCCAACGCCCGGTTCCTGTCCAGGGACTCACTTGAGACAGTCAAGAAATCCATGGCCGAACGCATCGGTTCCGAAGGTGACCACCTTGCCCCTGAGGAGCGGTACGCGCCCCGGCGGTTGGAGGTGCAACTGATTCACAAGGACGGGAGCGTCATCTGGGCCGAGCTCGTTTCCACTCCGGTGCGGGGGGAGGACGGCAATATCGTGGGATTCCAGGGCGCGGCTCGGGACATCACGGACAGAAAGGGCGCCGAGGAGCTTCTCAAGTTGACATTGGAGTCCACCAACGACGGTATCTGGGACTACAACCTGGAGACAAAGGAATTCCGTCATTCCGAGAGATGGGCGGAGATACTGGGGTTCGAGCACGGGGAAGTGATGGATCTGTCCCGTTATCTGCAGGAAAACCTCCATCCGGACGATGCCGGGACTTCCTCCAGGGCGTTCATGGGATACTTGGAGGGGCGGAAGAAGAAATACGAGGCCGAATACAGACTGAAAACCAAATCCGGGGAGTACAAATGGATATACTCCCGGGGACGGGTGGTGCAACGCACCGCTTCCGGTCGCCCCGTGCGGGTTGTGGGAGCCTATACCGACATTTCCGAGAGCAAGCGGGTGGAGGAGGCTCTTGCCCAGACCAACGAACTGCTGCTCACCGCGGAGCGTCTGGCCAGGTTCGGCGCCTGGCAGTGGGATATCGTCAACGATGTGTGGGTGATCTCGGAGAACTGGAAGCAGATCCTCGGATTCTCCGAAATCACCATGAGCACCGAGGAGCTGAAGTCCATCATCCATCCGGATGAGCTGGACATGGTGGGGCAGGCTTTCGATGATGTGCGCATCCACGGCAGGGACCTGGATCTGCAGCACAGGGTCATTAATATGGAGACAGGCGAGGAGCGCCATGTCCACGCCACCGGTACGGTGGAGCGCGATGTGGACGGCACTCCTGTCCGCATTCGCGGCGCCATTCAAGACGTCACCGACCTGCGGCGGGTGGAGAAACAACTGGCGGAGAGTCTGCTCGATCTTCAGCTTGCCCAGGCTATGGCCAACATCGGGAACTGGACCTATGACCCGGCCCTGAGAGTTCCCACATGGTCGGATCAGCTCTACGCCATCTATGAGCGCGACCCGGCCCTGGGCCCGCCCCGCACCATGCCGAGCATGGGGCTCCAGTACCAGAAGGACGACCACGAAACCTATCTTCAGTCCGTGAAGGACGCCATCGAATTCGGAAAGCCCTATGAGGCGGTCCGCAAGCTGTTGCTGCCCGCGGGCAAGGAAAAGTGGATACACGCCATCTGCAAGCCCGACCCAGAGCCCGGTCCCAAGGGGTATGTGCTTAGGGGAACCATTCAGGACATCACCGCGCTCAAAGAGGCGGAACTTGCCCTGGCCGAGAGCGAACGCCGGTTCCACGCCATAATCGAGGATGTGGAAAAGGTGGCGGTGCAGGGGTATGACCGCAACCGCAGGGTGACCTACTGGAACCGGGCCAGCCAGGAGCTTTACGGCTACTCCAGGAAGGAGGCGCTGGGCAGACAGCTGGAAGATCTGATAATTCCGGAACCCATGCGCGAGTTCGTGATTCACGACGTGAACATGTGGATGGAGGAGGGGGTGCCCATTCAGGCAGGGGAGCTGGAACTCAAGCACAAGGACGGTTTCGCGGTGCCCGTGTATTCCTCCCACGTTCTCCTGGAATCCTCCCTCGGCCGCAAGGAAATGTTCTGCATCGACATTGACTTGGCCGAGATCAAAAGAATTCACGCGGAGCTCGAGAAGGCCAGGATCGCCGCCGAGCAGTCCAACCGCGCCAAAAGTCTGTTCCTGGCCAACATGAGCCATGAGATACGCACCCCTCTCAACGGCATCATGGGCATGCTGCAGATATTGCAGCAAACGCCCATGGACAAGGATCAGCGCTTCTACGTCTCCACGGCCCTGGGATCCTCTCGGCACTTTCTGCGCCTGCTCAGCGACGTGCTGGACATCTCCAAGATCGAAGCCGGCTCCATCGTTATCCAGGAGGAGAAGTTCGACATCCTGGAGACCCTGGAACCTGTCATCAGCACCTACAGCCAGCCCAACCCGGTCAAGGACCTGCGCTTCGAACACCACATCGACCCGAAGGTGCCGGACAAGCTCGTGGGCGACGCCATGCGCATCCGGCAGATCCTCTTCAACCTGTTGGGAAACGCTTTCAAGTATACCGCCAGCGGAGTCGTGCGCCTCGAAACCTTTGTGTTGCCGTACTGGCGGGACCCCGGTGTGGTGCCCCTGCATTTTTCCATCATCGACACCGGCATAGGTATCGATCCTGACAAGCTGGGCATCATCTTCGAGACCTTTACCCAGGGCGACGACTCCTTTGCCCGGCAATACGGTGGCGCGGGGCTGGGACTTAGCATTGTCAAGAATCTCGTGAAGTTCATGAACGGGCACATCAGCGTGTGCAGCGAAAAGGGAGTGGGCACCGAGGTGCATCTCACTCTGCCGGTTCGCCTGGTGGCGTATGATCCCGAACCGGTTGCCGCGGCGGAGCCTCTTGCCGCCAGCCTGGGCGCTGACGCGGTGAAGCGTATCCTCATCGTTGACGACGACACCCTGGGGCGGCTGGTCATCGAGAAGATGCTGCGCGCCAAGGGGTACATCACCCGTCAGGTGAGCAGTGGCCGGGAAGCTCTGGAGGAACTCGGACGGGAACTGTACGACTGCGTGTTCATGGACATCCAGATGCCGGACATGCACGGCCTGGAAGCGACCAGGCGTATCCGTGAATTCTCCCCCTTTGACAAAGGGAAGAGCAACGCCATGATCCCTGTCATCGCAATGACAGCCTTTGCCATGGACGGTGACCGCGAGGCCTTTCTCGACGGCGGGTTGGATGAATACATAGCCAAGCCCGTGGAGCGTGAAGAGCTGGATGCCCTGCTGCGCAGGATTTTCAGGAGTTGATTTTTTTCAATAATCAAAGGAAGATAAAAGTTATTCGGGAAGGGACTGTGTCATAAGTCCCTTCCCGGAAAGTCGTTTTGATCAACAGTATTATCCGGCAGGTTCCTCCACGCCCAGAGGACGCAGCACCCTGGGCAGCACTCCCTGGACCTTTGAGATCGCCACACCATAGTTGGTGATGGGGACGCCCCTGCGGCGGCACTCCTTGATGCGTCTCAGCATCTCCACACGGTTGAGCATGCATGCTCCGCAATGCACCGCCAGCTTGTAGCGCTCCAGGTCCTCGGGGAAATCGTGCCCCGCGTAGACCTCGAACTCCAGCTCCTTGCCCGTGTACTGACTGAACCAGCGCGGTATCTTGACCCGGCCGATGTCATCCGCCACCGGATGGTGCGAGCAGGCCTCGGCGATGAGCACCCTGTCCCCGTCCTCCAGGCGGTCGATGGCCGCAGCTCCGGCCACCAACTCGTGGATGTCCCCCTTGTAGCGGGCGAAAAGCGTGGAAAATGTTGTCAGGGGTACGGAATCGGGCACATCCCCGGCAACCTTCAGCACCACCTGGGAGTCCGTGACCACCAGCGCCGGAGGGCGCCGCAGGTTCCCCAAAGCCTCCTCGATCTCCCGCTCCTTCACCACCACACCAATGGCGTCGCTGTCCAGAATCTCCCGCAGCACCTGCACCTGGGGCAGGATCAACCGCCCCTTGGGCGCTGCCAGGTCAATGGGCACCACACAGACCACCCAATCGCCCTCGGTGATGCAGTCTCCCACCAGGGGGGGCTCCTGGCGGTATTCAAGGGGCGCCATGTCCATGAGCGCCTGCTTCAATTCGTTCACCCCGTCGCCGGTCTTGGAGGATACCGGCATCAATGGGAGGTTCCGCCCCTTGCAATAGAGCGCGTCCTCGTCGGAGAGGATGCGGATGTCGCTCTTGTTCCCCGCCACCAGCACCGGCAGCTCAAGACCCTCGAGTTCGTCCAGCAGGGCTTTTTCCGCCTCGCCGATGCCTTGCTCGCCGAGCACCAGCACGCAGACGTCCGCCCGCAGGAGCACCTTTCGCGAGGCCTTGACGCGCAGCGCCCCCAGCTCTCCCTCGTCGTCCAGGCCCGCGGTGTCGAAAAAGGTCACCGGCCCCAGGGGAAGAAGCTCGTATGGCTTGGCCACCGGGTCCGTGGTGGTGCCCGGAGTGTCCGATACAATGGCGATGTCCTGCCCCGTGATGGCGTTGATCAGGGACGACTTGCCCGCGTTTCTGCGGCCCACTATGGCGATGGCCAAACGCACCCCGCGCGGCGCCTGCTGCATGATATCACCTCGGCATGAAAAGAAGGATTATGTTGAAGATTCTCCGGGGGAGAATCCTTTGTAAAGGGATTCCCCTTCGCGGCACCTGTAATTTAACTGTCCCACGACCTCCGGGCCGGGGGCGAAGCCCTTGTCCGGGGAAGGGGTGAAGCCCTCCTCCCGGATGATGTTCTTCACGGCCTTCACCGAGTGTCTGGCATTGTCCGAGAACGCGTTTTTTCCGGGGTAGATTTCATAGGCCCGCCGCACGGATTCCGGAGTCAGGGAGGGCATGATGACGTTGCACCCCGCGTGCAGTCCCAGAGCCCTGCCGTCCTTGCCTCCGGCCGACGGCGGGAGCACGCCCAATGCGCTGGTGGCCGGAATGTTGGACCTGGGGCTGAGGATGCGCAGCAGGGCCGTGACCCGAAGGGTGGTTTGCATGTCTCCTGGAGGGGCATCCTTCAGGGGAGTCTGGGGGTGGGGAACAAAGGGGCCGGCGGCCAGCATGTCCAGATCGAGCCGGGCAAGGGTGAGGATATCCCGCGCCAGGATGTCCATGGTCATGCCCGGCAGCCCGACGATGATGCCCGAGCCGACCTCGTAGCCCAGGGAGCGCAGGGTATCCAGCCTGGCGAGCCTGTCCTCCAGCCGTTCCTTGGGGCGGATACGGGCGTAGAGTTCCGGGTCCGTGGTCTCCAGCTTGAGCAGATACCGGTCCGCGCCGATATCACGGAAGCTCTTGAACTCATCCAGGGGGCGATCGCCCACCGAGAGCGTCACGGCCAGGTCAGTGTGCTTCTTGATGCCCTCCACTATGGAGCGGATGTCCTCAGTGCTGAAAAAGTAGTCGTCACCGGACTGCAGCACCACGGTGCCGAGGCCCAGCTCCGGTGCCAGCCTTGCGGCCTCCACGATCTGCTCCGGCCGCAGACGGTAGCGCACCGCGTCGTGATTGGCCGCGCGCAGGCCGCAGTACAGGCAGGTCTTGCAGCAGATGCTGGAGAATTCGACTATGCCGCGCAGGAAGATGTCCCGGCCGAAGATTCCCTGCTTCACTTCCTCGGCGCGGGCGAAAAGGTCCGCGTCGTTTCGCCCCTGGAGATGGCTTTTGATCTCGTCCAGTTCCATGGTCATTCCGGGGCGTCTTTTGAGGATATGCCGTCGAACTCCTGGTCCGTGAAGCCCAGCTTGCGCATGCGCTTGGGCGAGAGCAGGGTGGCGATGGTCTCTGCGTCCGCGATGCCCATGTCCAGTACCACCTCGGCCACTGTCCGGCCCGTGGTGTTGGCCGTGAGCACGATGTCCTCGACCTTTTCATAGCCCAGGGCCGGGACCAGAATCGTGGCCAGGGCCTTGCCCCTCTCCACCAGTTCCTGGCAGCGCTTGGGCCTGGCCTTGATCGCGCGCACGCACCGGGCCTCGAACAGCCGGGTGATGTTGCGCAGCAGGATGAGGGCGTTAAGGAACTCGTCCGCCAGCAGGGGCAGAAGGTGGTTCAGGTCCAACTGTCCCATGGCAGCGCACTGGCTGACACACTGGTTGGCGGCCATGACCCTGAGCGCAACCTGGGCCACGGCCTCCGGCATGACAGGGTTGATCTTGCCGGCCATGACACTGGAACCGGCCTGCAAGGGGAGCAGGTCGAGTTCGCCGATGCCGCAGTCCGGGCCACTGGACAGCAGCCTGAAGTCGTTGGCGATCTTCAGCAGGTTGGCGGCGTAGGCGTTGCACATGCCCATTGCCTCCACAAAGCAATCCAGGTTCTGGGTGGCGTCCACCAGGTTCTCGGAGCGGGACACGGGAAGGCCGGTGACGCGCTTGAGGTTTTCCACCACCCGCAGGACATACTCGCGGGGGGCGCCAAGTCCGGTGCCCACGGCGGTACCGCCCAGGTTCACCTGCTTGATGCGCTCACGGCTCTTGAAGATCCGCCAACGGTCCCTGGCCAGGGCCTCGGCATAGGCGCCGAACTCCATACCCAGGGTCATGGGCACGGCGTCGCGCAGTTGGGTGCGCCCCACCTTGAGGATGTCCGCGAACTCCTGCTCCTTGGCCTGCATGGAAGCCTGCAGGATCGAAAGGTCCGCCTCCAACTGCTTGAGCAAGGTGAGCCCGGCCACCTTCAAGGCGGTGGGGAACACGTCGTTGGTGGACTGGTGCAGATTCACGTGCTCCAGGGGGTGCAGGAGGGCGTAGTCGCCCTTGTCCCCGCCCATACGCTCTATACCCCGGTTGGCAAGAACCTCGTTCATATTCATGTTGGTGGAGGTGCCCGCTCCTCCCTGGAGGGGGTCCACCATCACGTGCTCGTGCAGCAGCCCGGACTCCATCTCCTGGCAGGCCGCGCTAAGGGCCTGGGCCCGGGACTGGTCCAGATGGCCGAGGTCGGCGTTGGTCATGGCGCAGGCGCGCTTCACCTGGGCCAGGGCGATGATGAACTCGCGGGGCCAGCGTCTGCCCGAGATGGGAAAGTTGTCCAGGGCGCGCCGGGTGTGGATTCCGTGGTATGCGTCCTGGGGAAGCGCCAACTCTCCCAGGGCGTCGGTCTCAATTCTCTTTGGCATGTTGCTCCATGGAGGCGATTATTCTTTGCAGCCTCTTTTTCTCCTCTGTAACCAGTTTTCTTCATTCTCTCACCCCCTCCGGGAGTGTCAAGCCATGGGCCGGGGAATGCTCGCAGTGCGGTTCCGGAAGATTGGCGATCAGGAGCGGACGGATCTATTGGGATGCCTGCATGACAAAATCGGCTGACCGGATCGTGATTTTAAGACAAAGACGGGACTGGGTGGCGCCCCCGGTGCCTGGGTCATGCACTTTACTCCTGATTTTCACACCACAAAGGATTTGACGCGGACGCCCTTCAACATTCCCAGCTTCCCGGTGAGTGAGCCCACCTCGTCGGTGGATGCCTCGATGATGAGGCTGATGACGCTGACGTTGTTCTCCCTGAATGGGAGGCCCAGACGCCCCACGATGAGGGAGGAGTGGGAACTGAGCAGGTCGTTCACGTCATGCGCCGCTTTTTCCCTTTCCTGGATGACAATTCCGATTATTCCGATGCGCTTTTCCATGACCATGCTCCAATGTTTGTATTTTTCCAGGCCGACGTCGGAAAGTGGCAGTTGCGGGGAAATGGGCGGGCCAGCATGGCCCGGGAGGGAACGACATGGGGGGAGAACCGGACAGCTCCGCTAAGGGCGAAGCCTTGATCGGCCTTCGCCCTGAGGCTCAGGATCTTCCCTTCCCGCAGGCTGCGTTTCTCATGGTACATGCACGGTGAGCTGATTACGATATTTTGTGTTACTTGTCAAATAAACGTAGCACTAAATATAATTTATTAGAGAAAAGTTTGACTGATAGGGTAACCTCCGAAAGTACGGGCGGTTGTAATGGAACGTTGGGAAAGGGAGCATTCTTGATGAATTTCGGAAGCCATTATGGGGAATTTGAATTAAAAAAAGCTATTACCGGCTTGCTTCTTTCAGTGATTGCGGTTAAATTCACACTCGTATTACGAATAAAATAAAAGTATACATAAAAGAGTAAGAAAATTGAAATCATACTCGAATGATGAGCTTTCCTGCTCCGAGCATGAAAAACGGACCAGAGTTCTGGCCTTCGGGGATATTCTGAAAGGCGAACAGATCGTGGGTCTCCATATCTGCGAAGCGTTGCGGCAGATCGACCCGATTCCCGGCATGGAGTGCCTCTATCTGGGGCGGGAGTACCAGCACTTGCCTTCGGCCCTGATGGATGCGGACTTTGGGATCATTGTCCATTGGCTGCCCGATGTTCAGGGAATCGGCTGTGTGGAGCGCTGGGACAGGGGCGAATTCCTGGACCACATCACTTCCGGAGACGAGGCCTCCATTGTCCTGCAGCCACTTGGCAGGGTCTTGCAGGGTCTGTTCATGGCGGACCTGCTCCCCCGTGAGCTGGTCTTCCTGCTGCCCAGAATCTCCATGACCAGGAGGATTTTCGGGTTGGGCGCCCAGGGGCGCGCCACCGCCAGGAGGGCGGTGGAAGAGGTGCGGGCGCTGCTGCGTAAGACCGCCCCTTTGCGGGGGCGTTCAGAACCACGGCATCGAGTCTACGGCATTCCCTGGTTGAAGACTGCGCTGTGAATCCCGGGGAGGGCCGCGGACGGAGATATGCGGCGATTCAGGCATCCCAGGCGTTTCACGTTCGGTTCGTTGCAGGTTGTTCGCCGGACGGGGACGTCATGATCTTCAACTCTCGAGCAAGGAGGATACCATGCTTGAAATGGAAGGCGTTCAGTATCAGCAAAATGCGCCCACTGGGAAAGACCCGGACAAGGAGTTTTTTGTCCAGGTCGACCCGAAAAAGTGCCAGGCCTGTGGTACTTGTGAGGAAGTGTGTGGTACCGGTGCCATTCAGTCCATCAACGACGACGGCATCCGCGCAGTGGTGGACCCAACTGCCTGCATGAACTGCGGTCAGTGCTTGGTCAACTGCCCCTACGGCGCCATCTACGAGGGCGTGTCCTTTGTGGATGAGATCTTCAAGAAGCTCAAGGATCCCAACACCGTGGTGGTGTCCATGCCCGCTCCCGCAGTGCGCTACGGCCTGGGAGAGTGCTTCGGCGAGCCCGCCGGCACCTATGTGGGTGGGAAGATGCACGCCGCTCTGCGCAAGCTCGGGTTCGACATCATCAACGACAACGAGTGGACCGCGGACGTCACCATCATGGAAGAGGGCACCGAACTGCTCCAGAGGGTCGGCGAGCAGGGCAAGAAGGACGCGCGCCCCTTGCCGCAGTTCACCTCCTGCTGCCCCGCCTGGATCAAGTTCGTGGAAACCTTCTATCCGGACCTGATCCCCAACCTGTCCAGCTGCAAGTCCCCCATCGGGATGCTCGGCCCCTTGTCCAAGACCTACGGCGCCGAAGTGGCCAAGACGGACGCCAAGAAGCTCTACACCGTCTCCATCATGCCCTGCGTGGCCAAGAAGTACGAAGGCCTGCGCCCTGAGATGAAGGCCAGCGGCTTCCGCGACATCGACGCCACCATCAACACCCGCGAGCTTGCCTACATGATCAAGAAGGCGGGCATCGACTTCGCCTCCCTGCCCAGCGAGGCCCCTGACGAGAAACTGGGCAAGTCCACCGGCGCGGCCACCATCTTCGGCTGTTCCGGCGGCGTCATGGAAGCCGCCCTGCGCCTGGCCTACGAGGTCCTGTCGGGTGAAAAGCTGAACGACCCCTACATCAAGGCCGTGCGCGCCCGCGAAGGCGTCAAGGAGGCCGCGGTAAAGGTGCCGAACTTCGGCGAGGTCAAGGTCTGCGTCATCAGCGGCCTGGCAAACACCATCCCCGTGCTCGAGGACGTACGCAAGGGCAAATCCCCCTACGCCTTCATCGAGGTCATGGCCTGCCCCGGCGGCTGTGTGAACGGCGGTGGACAACCCATGGATCCTGAGATCCGGGTGTCCATGTTCCGCAATGTCATCGCCAGGATCAACAAGCGCTACAGAATGAGAAGCATGGGCTAAAGGAGGAAAGGCATGAAAGACTTCACCAGGTTCACCCGGCGTGGATTCATCAAGGTCGCCGGCATCGCCTGCGGGTACGCAGTGCTTGGCGCGAACATGGCCAGGGAGGCCGTGGCCGCGGCAGTGGATTTCGTTGCCACCAGGCAGCAGAAGGTCTACGACGCCGACGCCAACGACAAGCTCTACGCCATCAAGAAATCCCAGGACAATCCAATGATCACCGCCCTGTACGACAAGAAGAGCGGTTTTCTCAAGGAAGGCCCCTGCGGACACGAGTCGCACCATCTGCTGCACACGCATTACCATGATCGCAGCGCCGGTGTGAAAGCCCTGAAGGCCAAGGGCGTCAAGCTGGCCCTGTAACGAATCGAGCGGAGCCGGCCTGAGGCGAGGGATTCTGAACCCAGGGCGGGCACCGTTACCGAAAATTTCGGAGAATTGCGGTCTTAGAGAACCCTTCCATCCTCACCAGCCTGAGAGCAGGAGCACATCTGACTCGAGGGCCCCTCCTGACAAAAACCGGCCATTTTCAAACCGCCCCGGCGGCCTCAGTCCTTCTTGAAGTAGTCCAGGAACCACTGTGGAAAGCGCGTTAGCTTGAGATCGTGGTCCACACAGGCGTGCTGGGTGTACCCTGTGGCGAGGATCTTTTCGCGCGGCTCGTCGTAAATCTCGTACACAAAGGTCATGGAGGCGCGGGACCACTCACCGATGGCGCAGCGTATCCAGATCAGGTCGTCGTAGCGGGCACTGGCGCGGTAGCGGCAGTGGGCCTCGCGTACCGGCAGGATCAGGCCTCTGCGTTCGATCTCCGCGTAGCTCATGCCAAGCTCGCGGGTGTAGTTGCTTCGGGAGCGCTCGAAAAAGTGCAGATATTGGCCGTAGTAGACCACTCCCATGGCGTCGGTTTCACCGTAGGAGACGTGATGCTTGAGCCAGAAGTCAGGGGTGGGGAAAGTGGATTCGTTCGTCATGAAAGGGGGGTGTAGCGCAACTCCCCGCAAGGGGCAAGTGGGGGGGGCAGGGCAGTCATAGCTTGCGCGCGGGGATAATGCGCTCTATGAAATGTGTTGCCATGATAAAGGAGTGCGCATGACCACTGAACTGAATATAGAGATCCTTGACCACCTGGTGCTCACCGTGGCCGACCCGGAGCGCACCGCCCGGTTCTACGCCCAGGTCCTGGGCATGGAGGCGGAGCGCTTCGCCACACCCACAGGGGAGCGCATGGCGTTGCGTTTCGGCAGGCAGAAGATCAACCTTCACAAGGCAGGGGCGGAATTCACCCCACATGCGGACAAGCCAACACCCGGCAGCGCGGATCTCTGCTTTCTCACCGACACTTCCCTGGACGCGGCCATGCGGCGTGGAGGTCATTGAGGGACCGGTGCAACGTACCGGTGCGCATGCGCCCATTCTTTCGTTCTATTTTCGTGATCCCGACCAAAACCTCATCGAGGTGGGCAATGTTTTGGAAAGGAAAACATGATTCTGAAAAGCTTTCCCGGAGCAAACATTTCTAAAGGTTTTTCCCTTTTTCAAGGGATTTTATGATTGTGCTTGATATAATCCGCCTGTAATAAGAGTTTCAGATTTTCCAAGGCGTGCTTCCAAGCAGGAAGGTATACAGCAACAAACCGACAAGTGAGGGAGATATGGGTTTCAAAGGCAGCCCCGTGGCATGGTTCATGATACCGGCGAGGAATCTCGAGCGGGCCGCGGAATTCTACAGCAAGGTGTTCGAGATCGAATTGCCGATCCTGTCCTTTGGCGACATGCACGTGGCGCCGTTCTCCATGACGGACAAGCACGCCGGGGGCGCCCTGATCTACGATCCTGAGCGCGCGGGCGGAAACGGCGTCATCGTCTACCTGAATCCCGAAGGAGACATGAACTCCTGCCTGGACCGGGTGGAACAAGCCAACGGCATGATCACCACACCCAGAACCGATATCGGTCAGGGGCTCGGCTACTACGCCTTGTTCATGGATAGCGAAGGCAACGAGGTGGGCATCTGGAGTTCCAAGTAGCTTCTATTTAGAGTGAAAAATTTATCGGGGGGGAATTCTTTCTGTAGAAAGGGTTCTCCCCCCGCCCCCCCCCTCCAAAGACTTTCAGAATATATTTCAATGGGAGAGAAGTTTTTTCCCCGGAAAATTCTTCGTCTCTTAGTCCTCTCCCCTACGAAGATACAGCTCCAGGCGGCGTGCCAGGAGCGAGCAGGTCAGGGTCATGCACAGGTAGAGCACCGCTATGGTGATCCATATCTCGAAGGTGCGGTAGGTGGAGGCCATGAGTTCCAGACCCTGGAAGGTGAGTTCCTGCACCGAGATCACGGCCACGATGGAGGAGTCCTTGATGGTGGAAATGAACTGACCGGCCAAAGGGGGCATGATACGCTGCGCCGTGAGGGGCAGGATGATGTGGCGCAGAGTCTGGTAGGTTGAGAGTCCCAGGGCGTGGGAGGCCTCCCACTGCCCCTTGTCGATGGACTGCACACCGGCGCGGACTATCTCCGTGATATAGGCGCCCTCGTACACGGCCAGGGTGAGCACGGCGGAGAGGAAGGAATCCAGGCGTCCCGGAGGCGCCATGATCCAGGCAAGTGGTGCTTTCCAAGGCTCGGGCAGGGAGCGCGCCCAGCCGACAACGTCCAGGGCGGACATGATCTGGTCGCCGATGAAGAAATAGAAGATGAAGATGAGCACCAGCGGGGGGAGGTTGCGCACGCTCTCCACGTAGGCGCCCCCGACGAGCCGGGGGAAAAGCGCTCTGGAGGTGCGGCAGAGCCCCATGCACAGCCCCGCCATGGTGGCCAGGAGCGTGGCCCAGATGCTCAGCTTGATGGTGGTGGCCAGCCCCTGGAGCAGGAGGTTGGCCTTCCAGGTGCCGGTGTTCTCGTCGAAGCGCAGCAGGAAGCGGCCGATGACTTCCCAGTGCCAGTCGTAGTCCATGGTGGCGACCAGGCGCCAGGCAAAGCCGCCGGCCAGGGCCAGCACGCCGAGCAGCAGAAGGAAATCCAGCCTGGTGAAGTGTTTTTTGCGTGGGGGCATTGTGCATACCCCTTCCAGGGGCGTTCGAGGCCCCTGGAAGGATTTTCGCGTGGGTTATTGCAACCGGTCTTCCCAGTCCAGGGTCTCGAACCAGTAGTGGTAGCGCTCCTGAATCCAGTCTTGCAGCTGTACCGAGAGAATCCAGTTGTCGAAGTAGTTGAGGGTGTCGATGTCGCCCTTGCGCACGGCGAATCCGTTGGGCTCCTTGGTGAAGTTCTCCTTCAGCGGGATGAACAGCTTGTCGGGGTTCTTCAGAGCCTGGGTGGCGGGGAGGGGCGCCATGCTCACAAAGGCGTGGGCCCGTCCGTTGAACAGCTCCTGCAGGGCCTGGGCCTCCTCGCCGAACTGGCGGATCTCGGCCTTGGGCATGAACTTCCCGGCGGACTGGGCAGCGGTGGTGCCCTTGCGAACCGCGATGACCACGCCCTCCTTGTTGAAGTCCTCCAGGCTGGAGAAGCCCTCGGCCTTTTCCTTGCTGGCCACCATGCTCATGCCGGAGAAGTAGTAGGGATCGGTGAAGTTGACCGAGAGGTTGCGCTTGGGCGTGATGGTCATTCCGCCGATGATGACGTCGAACTTGCCGGTGAGCAGGGCCGGGATGATGCCGTCCCACTTGGTGGGCACGAACTCGATCTCGACGCCCATATCCTCGGCAAGGCGTTTTGCCACGTCGATCTCGAAACCGATAAAGTTGCCGTCCTTGTCCTTCATGGCCCAAGGAACGAAAGTGGAAAACCCGACGCGCAACACACCCCGCTCGAGAACCTGGGTGATGGTGCTTTCCTGGGCAAGCTGCTGCCTGACGTTTTCCTGGGCAAAGACGCTACCGGCCTGCAGCATGAGCAGGAGGCAGAGCGTCAGAACCGCCAGTGACCGTGTGATGTGTGAGGTGTGCGGCATTGGTGTTCTCCTTCCGTATATTGAGTTGCTTCGATAGGGTTGGGGAGGGGACGGGTCCCTCGTGGGCAATAGCCGTTGACTAACCGAAATAACAAAATTCCCTTTCAAGGGCGGTTAGATAATCTGGCTCAGGAAGAGCTTGGTGCGCTCCTCCCGAGGGGCGGTGAAGAAATGCTCCACATCGCCCTGTTCCACCAGCCTGCCGTGCTCCATGAACACGATGCGGTCGCCCGCCTCGCGGGCGAACCCCATTTCATGGGTAACCACCACCATGGTCATGCCTTCGGCCGCCAGACTCTTCATCACGTCCAGGACCTCGCCGATCATCTCAGGGTCCAGGGCGCTGGTGGCCTCGTCGAAGAGCATGACACGGGGGCGCATGGCCAGGGCGCGGGCGATCGCCACGCGCTGTTGCTGCCCCCCGCTGAGGTGGTTCGGGAAGGTGTTGGCCTTTTCCGCCATGCCCACCTTTTCCAGCAGGGCCATGGTGGTTTCGTTGGACTCGGCCTTGGATTTCCTGCGCACCAGGCGCTGGGCCAGGTTTATGTTCTGGCGCACGGTGAGATGGGGGAAAAGATTGAATGACTGGAAGACCATGCCCACTTCCGTGCGGATGGCCTGCAGGTTTTTCTTGTCATGGTTCAGCACGATGTTGTCGATGGTGATGCTTCCGGAGTCGATCTCCTCCAGGCCGTTGAGGCAGCGCAGGAAGGTGGACTTGCCCGAGCCCGAGGGGCCGATGATCACCACCACCTCGCTACGGCACACCGAGAGGGAGAAGTCCTCCAGGGCCGTGACGCCGCCGGGGAATGTCTTGCACACGTCCCGTGCGACGATGATGTGTTCTGTGGTGCAGATATGTTTCATGGTCACTGTCCGACGTTGAGGCGGCGCTCCAGCATACGGGACGCCAGTGAGAGCAGCAGGGTGACGCAGAGGTAAATGGCGGCCACGGTGAACCAGATTTCAAAAGTGAGGAATGTGTCGGCGATGATGACCTGTCCGCGCATGGTCAATTCGGCGATGGAGATGGTGCTCACCAGGGCCGAGTCCTTGACCAGGTTCACGGCGATGCCGGTCAGGGGGGGCAGGGCCTGACGCAAAGCCTGGGGCAGGATGATATGCCGGTACGTTTGCGGGCCAGAGAGCCCGAGGCTGTGGGCCGCTTCCCACTGCCCCTTGTGGATGGCCACCACCCCGGCGCGGATGATCTCCGAGGCGTAGGCGCCCTCGAACAGGCTCAGGGCCAGTACGGCGGAAAAGAAGCGCCCCATGTCCACCACGGGGGAGAGCACGAAATAGATGAAAAAGATCTGCACCAGGAGAGGGGTGTTGCGGACGATCTCCAGATACCCCCGGGCGAGCCACCCCCCCATGAGGGAGTTGGAGAGGCGCAGCATGGCCGCGCCGAGACCGAAGGCGAAGGTGAGCACAAATGCCGCGGCAGTGATCTTGAAGGTCATCCACAACCCTTCGAGCAGGGGGCCGGGGTGCCATACGCCCCCCTTGAAGGTCCACAGATAGCGGGGCATGCGGTACCACTGCCAGTGGTAGCCGCCCTGTTCCGCACCGTGCACAGCCAACCACACCACTCCGAGGCACAGGGCGCCGAACAACGCTATATCACGGGTGTTTCTGGCTTTACGGGACAGGTTCACGCATTCTCCACGGCTTTACGAGGTGGCGTTCAATGATTTCAAGTTGCGGGAAAATTCTGGGACATTTCTCGCATCGCTCGACTTGACTGCGCGGGAAGTGAATTCCCGCTTGTCGCGTCGGCGGGCCATGCGTGACCAGTATTGGTCGCTGCAATGCTTCCTGGTTGATGTACTCAATAATTGAAATTCATAGTGCATTTGTCAGGATTTGACAAACCAAGAATGAAATTTGTGTGTTTGTTGCCGGGTATTGTCACGAGATGCGCTCGTGACGCGGTATTAAGGGGGGAAACGATGCCCGGTTTTCCTGTTCCTGCAAAGCACGGCGCAAGGTCTTCAAACGGGAAATGGGCGGAGCCCGGGCAGGCACTGCTCATTGTGGGGGAATTGTTCGGATCATCATTTTTTCAATGCTATCCATTGCGACTGTCGTACCTCTCCTTTGCATGCTTCGTGGCCCAGGATCGTTTTTGTAAATCTTTTTTAACAATATCAGATGATAAGGTTTGGGAAAGAGGGGCGCGAGGGGGAAATCTTTTTCCTAAAAGGTTTCCCCCTCGCAAATCCGTTTCCAATATCTTTCCTTCTTTTTCCTTTTTCCTACCCCTTCCCGGCCATTTTTTTCCATGCGTTGATCAGGCCATTGGTGGAGCAGTCGTGCCCGGTGACAGGGGCGGCGTCCTCCAGCTCCGGCAGGATGGCCTTGGCCAGTTGCTTGCCCAGCTCCACCCCCCACTGGTCGTAGGAATTGATGCGCCAGATGGCTCCCTGCACGAAGATCTTGTGCTCGTACATGGCGATGAGCGAGCCCAGGGTCTCGGGGGTGAGTTGGGGGTAGAGGATGGACGATGTGGGGCGGTTGCCCGGGAACACCTTGTGGGGGAGGAGGCGCTGGATCTGCTCCTCGGATTTGCCCGAGGCCTGGAGCTCGGCCCTGGCCTCGTCCTCGGTCTTGCCCCGCATGAGGGCCTCGGTCTGGGCAAAGAAGTTGGAGAGCAGCAGCTCGTGCATCTCGCCCACGGGATTCAGGCTCCTGGCAGGGGCGAGGAAGTCGCAGGGGACGAGCTTGGTGCCCTGGTGGATGAGCTGGTAAAAGGCGTGCTGGCCATTGGTGCCGGGTTCGCCCCAGATCACCGGGCCGGTCTGGTAGTCCACCCGCTCTCCGTCGATGGTCACGCCCTTGCCGTTGCTCTCCATGTCCCCCTG
The DNA here is from genome assembly GCA_963674665.2 of Desulfovibrionaceae bacterium. Lineage (GTDB taxonomy): Bacteria > Desulfobacterota > Desulfovibrionia > Desulfovibrionales > Desulfovibrionaceae. The sequence continues at coordinate 605,130 of CAXXPL010000011.1, forward strand.
CTGGAAATAGGCGGGAAAGCGGTCCAGGTACTGGTCATAGGGGAGGATGGCGTGGGTCTCGGCGCCGAGGAAGTTATCGTACCAGATGCCCAGCAGGGCCATGATGGCTGGGATGTTTTCGGCCAAAGGCGCGGTGCGAAAGTGCTCGTCCATGTCGTGGGCGCCGGAGAGCAGCCGCTCGAAGTTCTCGAACCCGATGGCCAGAGCGATGGACAGGCCGATGGCGGACCAGAGGGAGTAACGCCCCCCGACCCAGTCCCAGAACTCGAACATGTTGTCCGTGTCGATGCCGAACTCGGCCACACCCTTCTCATTGGTGGACAGGGCCACGAAGTGTTTGGCCACGGCCGAATCGTCGCCCGCGCGCTCCAGAAGCCAGCTGCGCGCGGCAAGGGCGTTGGTCAGGGTCTCCTGGGTGGTGAATGACTTGGAGGCGATGATGAACAGTGTCGTCTCCGCGTTCAGGGGCTTCAGGGTCTCGGCTATGTGGGTGGGGTCCACGTTGGACACGAAGTGCACGCGGATGCCGGGTTTGGCGTAATGCGCAAGGGCATGGGTGACCATGACCGGCCCGAGGTCCGAGCCGCCGATGCCGAGATTGACCACGTCTGTGATCTCCTTGCCGGTGTATCCCTTCCACTCCCCGGAGTGGATGCGGGCCACGAAGCCGCGCATCTTGTCCAGCACCGCGTTGACCTCGGGCATCACGTCCTTGCCGTCCACAGGTATGGGGCGGTTTGAGCGGTTGCGCAGGGCCACGTGGAGCACTGCCCGGCCCTCGGTGACGTTGATCTTCTGGCCGGAGAACATGGCTTCGCGCCGCTGCTCCACGCCTTGCTGGTTGGCGAGCTCCAGCAACAGGCGCATGGTCTCGCCGGTGATGCGGTGCTTGGAGTAGTCCAGGAGCAGGCCACAGGCGGCGAGAGAAAATGTCTCGAAGCGGTTGGGGTCGGAGGTGAACATGTCACGCATTTGTACGTCGGCCATTTCCGCGGCATGCCGCTCCAGGGCGGTCCAGGCGGCGGAGTGGGGCAGAGAGGTCATATCGATTCTCCCATGGTTTTTTGAAAGCCCATAGGCCCATGATGCCCTGTGGGGAGCGTCATGCGCTGGGTATTAGGCGGGGCGTGTGGTGCGCGGCGGGTACATTGGCGGCCGCGCAACAAACCTGTCAGTGTGGAGTAAAGTATAGGCCAAAGGATTGAAAGTAAAGGGCTCAATTTTCGAAAGCCTGTGGAAGACCCGCTTCCCATTCCTCCAGCAGGAGCAGGTTGCCGTGCCCCTGCGCCTTGAGCCGCAGGGCGACCTCGGCGTCGTAGAGTCTGGAGATGGTCCTGCCGTAGATCACGATGGGGGCCTCCAGGTCCATGTCGCCGAAGCGCATGGTGTAGATGAAGTCGAACAAGGTGGGGGGCATGTTCACGCTGCCCTGGGCATGCCCCTGCTCGTAAAAGGATGCGGGCCGGGCGTCCACCAGCACGGCGCCCTTGTCCACCAGCGCCTTGGCCTGCTCCCCGCTGACCACAGGAGGCTGCCGGGTACGCAGCACTTCGGGTATGATGTCCACGCCGGTGGGGTTGCTGGCGTTGAAGAGCAGCCCCAGGATCAGGCAGGAGGCGATGAGCCAGACAAAATCCCACTTCGTGACCCTGCCGATGCGTTCGGATTCGCGGTGCAGCATGGCCCGCAAACGCGCTCCGGCGCGTTCCAGGACCTCGATGCGGCCACGGCTGGCTGTGAGTTCGTCCAGGGTGTGCTGCAGCTCGGTGTTCCTGGTGTTGAGATCCTGGTTCAGGTTTTGGATCGTCTGGAACGAGCGCGCCTTTTCCAGGAACACCAGGAAATTGTGCACCAGGGTGAGGAGTACGCTGTCCTCCTCCTTGCTGAACTCCTCCCTGGTGTGCTTGGCTCCCAGAAAGAGGAGGCCGAGACAGCCGGAATCCACCCGGAAGAGCAGTGCGCGTTGGATGAAGAAGCAGGGCTGATCGCCGGGGGAGAATGTCTCTATGGGAAGGAACTGCGCGCTTTGAGGCTGGAGGCGTTCGAAGGACGAGGCGCTGATGCACTTGTAGAGCAGTGTCTTGGCCTGGGCCTGGGAATAGGGGTGCGGGACCTCCACGTCTCCCCGGATGGTCTGCAGGAGTTCCTCGGTGTTCTGTTCGTAGAGCAGGGCGCAGACACCCTCGAGGCTGAATGCCCCCTGCAGGAGCAGGGTGAAGGTGTCGAGCATGGACTTCGAGTCCTGCAGCATGGAGAGCTCGAGGTTGGTGTCGTACAGGGTGTGGAGGTGGAAGATGCGCCGGTCCAGATGGGCCTGGGCCTCCCGGGCCTGCTTGAGGGCGCTTTCGAGCTGGGCGTTCTTTTCCAGGAGGTTGTGGTTGAGGGCCGTGATGGTCTCACCGGCAATGGCGTTGCCCAGGGCCTGGGAAAAGGTGTGCAGGAGATTTTGCAGAAAGTCCGTGGACTCGGCGTCATAGGGCTGGCCGCTGAGCCTGGGGCCGAGGCCCACCAGGCCGGCCAGGCCGGATTCGCCCTTCCAGCCGAAGACTATGGCCGTGTTTCTGGGGTAGTTCATGTCCGCGCCTGGAGGGTCGCGCATCAATACCTGGGCCATGTGGGGAGGGGCGTCGTCGGGTATGGGGAACGATGCGTTTGCCAGCCCCTTTTCCAGTGCGGCGAGCGTCTCCTGGGTCAGGCCCCGGGCAATGACCCGTGTCTTTTCCCAGGAGGGCGCCTTTATGGCCAGAAATCCCATGCCCGTGCCGACTCCACCCATGCTGTTGAGCAGGAACGCCAGAGCGAGCTCCCTGGGGTTGCCCATGTCGGCGAGTTCCTTGGCGGATTGATAGAGTATGTTGAGCTGGAAGATGCGTTTGTCCAGCTCGTCATGGGCGGCCCTGGCCTGCTTGAGGTCTTTTGCCAGGAGTTCCGGCCCCAGGCTGTCGGGAAGCGGCGGGGTGCCCATGGCGACACCGTTCTCAGGCCGAGTTCGTCAGGCTGGAAAAGGCCTCGTCTTCGTTGTCGCAGAGCGTGGCGAACTTGGTGATTCCCACTATGTCGAAAACTTTCTTGAAGTTGTCGGACACGCCGGTGACCGCGAGCTTTTGCCCCTTCTTGGCGCCTTCGAGCAGAAGCTGGGTCAGCAGGGCGATGCCCGCGCCGTTGATGGTGGCGTTCTCCTCGAAGTGGAGGATGACGCGGTTGTGCTCCTGCTCCACGATACGGTTGCAGGCATCCTGCAGAAATGACTCGGAGCGCGAGGTGACGTTGCCGTGGATCTCCATCACCGCGACGCCGTCACGGGTGCGGATGACGATGTCGTTCTCACCCTTCTTTCCGGCGTTGAGCCGCTCTTCGGCCCTGCGGAGCGCCGCCTCGAGGGATTCCTTCTGCACGGGCTTGTTGATGAAGTCCGTGGCGCTCAGGTTCAGGGCCTGGATGGCCAGGTCCATGTCGCCGTGACCCGTGACCACGATGACCTCGGTGGAGGGGTCGATGGCCTTGATCTGCTTCAGGACTTCGATGCCGTCCATGCCGGGCATCTTGATGTCGGTCATCACGATTTCGGGGCGTGATTCCTTGAACAGGGCTATGCCCTTTTCACCGTTCTCCGCGGTCAGAGGGGTATAGCCGTAGGCGCTCAGGAACAGGCTGAGCATATCGAGAGTGGGACGCTCGTCATCGATCAGTAAAATTGAGTACATGCGTTGACCTCTGGATGATCAATCGGCGGGCGGGAAGCTCAGGGTGAAGGTGGTCCCGGTGCCGACGCTGCTTGTTACCGTGATGTCGCCATGGTAATCCTTGACGATGCCATAGGATATGGCCAGTCCCAGTCCCATTCCCTTGCCGATTTCCTTGGTAGTATAGAACGGCTCGAAAATTTTATCCAGTTTGGATTCTGGAATCCCTATGCCTGTGTCGCTCAACGTTATGGTGGGGCGGCCGTTGCGCATCAGGGTGCTGATGGAGATGCGCCGCGGCGCGGAGTCTCCGTCATTCTCCTCGCGCATGTTGATGGCGTCGCGGGCGTTGCTCACCAGGTTGAAGAGCACCTGCTCCAGCCGGTTCCTGTGGCCAAGTATGCGCGGCAGTCCCTCGGTGATGGCCAGCTCCACCTCGATGCTCTCGAGCTTGAGCTGTTGGTTGAGGATGCGCAGCACCCCCTGCAACGGCTTGGAGATGTCGAACTTGTCCTTGGTCAGGTCCGCCTTGCGGCCGAACTCGCGCAGGGTGGTGATGATCTCCGAGGCCCTGTCCACCTGGACGCTGAGCTCCTTGGATACCTTGAGCAGCTTTTCCGGCGACGGTGACTCCCCGCGTTCGATGATCATGGAGAGATACTCGCTGCCCAGCTTGATGGCGTTCAAGGGCTGGTTCACCTCGTGGGCGATACCCGCGCTCATCTCGCCCAGTGTCTTCATCTTGCTGGCCTGGATCAACTGGGCATCCTTCTCCATGATGTCGGTGATGTCCGTTGTGGAGGTGATAATGGCGGGCTTGTCCTCATATATGGTGCCGCACACGTGCATGTTCACGTTGAAGGGATAGCTGCCCTTCTTGTAGTTGATGGCCCGGGGAAAGAATATGCACTTGGCCAGGGACTCCTCGTCCTTGAGGGAGAAGGCGTCGTTGATCTTCGAGGTCTCCTCCCCGGCCAGTGTGGAAAAGTTCATTCCCACAAGCTCTTTGCGCGGATATCCGTAGACCTCCGCTGCCATGGGATTGGCGTCCAGGATCTCCATGGTGTCGATGTCCAGCACGAAGATGGGGTCCGGGCCGCTGTGGAACAGTGAGCGGTATTTCTGCTGGGAGCGCTTGATCTCGTCCCGGTACTCCTTGATGTGCCGCACCATGTGACTGAAGGAGTCGGCCAGTTGGATGACCTCGTCCCCGGCCCGGCCGTGGATTTCCATCTTGAAGTCGAGGTTGTCACGGCTGATCTCCTCGGACATGCGGATGAGCTGCGCGATGGGGCGTGTGATATTGCGCGACAGCCTGTCCGTGATCAGTGTCATGATCAGGATTATCAAGGTGATGAACGATAGGAACGTCATGCGCAGCTTGCCCACGACGCTGTCTATGTGCTCCTTGGAGAGCCCGACATGGACGCTTCCGACGTCATAGATACCCTCCAGTACAGCCACCGCCACATCGTATGAGGACTGGTCCTCGTACTCGAGCAGCTTGATGCTGTGTTTGTGATCCGGCGGAACGATGTTGGCGTAGCGCAGGGAATCCGGGAAGGGGCGGATGAAGGTGCTGGCCATGACCTCCTGGTTGGTGTCCAGGATGAAGATGTAGGAGACCAGGGTCTTGCGCTCGCCGACCTGGGTACCCTCGAACACCATGTTGGTGAGGTTGGCCTTGTCCTTGGTCAGAATGAGCCCGACGCTACGGTCCGCGATGGAGTGGGCGATGCCCAATCCGCGTATTTCCAGCTCCCGGGTGAGGCTGGACACGAGGATATATCGGGCCAGCAGGGCGATGAAGATGCTCACGAGCATGATGACGGCCAGCGTGGAGAACAGAATCTTGTTCTTCAGGTTCAGCTTTATCATGTCCCGGAGTGCCATTGTAAATGCCTCGGTCAGTTGTGGACAGTTTCTTTGGAGGAGAGGGGCGTGGAGGCGTCGCTCCCCGCGCCGGGGATTCTTCTGGGCGGTTCCGTCGGGGTGATGCCGTATGTGCCCGCCAGCTTTCTCCAGTCCGTGATCAGGGTCAGCCTGCCGTCATGTATGCGGGTGAAATACACCCTGTCCATGCCCTGGTGATCCTTTGGGCTGAAGTTCAACGAGGTGTCGGTGCCCAGAGGGTAGTTCTGGATTGTCTCTATTGCCCGGACCAGCCCCTCGCGGGTGAGGTCCCGACCGGCGCGCCGCAGCCCCTCCACCAGGACCAGGGCGTTGTAGTAGCCCTCGAGGCTCACGGAATTGGGTCGCTCCCCCGGGGAGTAGCGGCGCAGCAGTCGCAGGTATTGCCGCACGGTGGAGAGCATCTCGCGGGTTTCCAGCAACTCCGGGGGGGGCACCACCTGGCTCACGATAACGCCCTCGCCCTGGGGGCCCAGCAGCCTGGCGAGTTCTTCCGCGCCCACAAAGGACACGTTGTAGAAGATCATGGAGTTGCCGTGCTCCTGCTCTCTGGCCAGGCGGATGAACTTGGCGCAGGGCTCGTAGGTGCCGATCATGACCACCGCCTGGGCCTCGGAGGCGAGAATCGCATCCAGCCCCTCTTCCACGTCCAGGGTCCCACGAATGTATGAGCCTTTGGCAACCGGGGCCAGGCCGTATTTCTGCAGTGCCAGCTCCGCCCCCCGCAGCCCGTCAAGGCCGTAGGCGTCGTACTGGTACATCACCGCGATCTTGGTCAGGCCTATGTCGCCCACCAGATGTTCCACGGCCGCGCCGGTTTCCTGGTAGTAAGAGGCGCGAACATTGATGATCATTGGGTTGTGGGGGTCGCGAAGGGCGTTGGCGCCGGTGAACATGCCTATGAGCGGGACCTTTGCCTTTTCCACCAGGGGAAGAATTTTCACCGCCGTGGGCGTGCCCACGTAGCAGAACAGGCAGAAGATGTTCTCCTCCACGATGAGGCGCTGCGTGTTGGCCAGGCAGAGGGGGGGGTCGTAGCGGTCGTCCAGGGCCACGATGGTGACCTTTCTGCCATGGATGCCGCCGGACTCGTTGACGTACTGGATATAGGCCTGGGCACCGCGCAGGGTCTCGGAACCCAGGTATCCCGCGTGTCCGCTCAATGCGAGTGAGGACCCCACGCGAATTTCCGTGGGGGTGACTCCGGAGGTGGCGGCATTTTGGGAGGTTTCCTGCTCGTCGGCTTGGGAACAGCACGAGAGAAACAGCAGAAAAAGAAGAACAAGGAGCCGGTGCGCGGACTCGGGAGTGAAGCTTACGGAGCTTGTCCTGGATACCACGTTAGACACCCACTGGGGTTGGAACTGGTTGAATTTACCGTGCTGTTTCAGGGACAATAGCTGAAAATCATCGGGGAAGCCAGCATGTTCTAATGGCTCGTCTCGTCCGTAAAGACCGGGAGGTGTTGTGGAGCAATGGTTGCGTGGGTTTCGAGAAACTTATGAAGGGAAAATGTGGGGTATTGCCCTACAGGGATGATGCCAGGATGCTGAATCTCGCGAGTAGGTTGCATGTAGTATTGGCCTGAAATGACGTTCCAATGGGGGATGATACGTCAGAAGGACGCACCGTTGATGCTGGAATTACTGGGGCGAACGTAACAATGGCGGCGTGTCTGGCAGGAAGATGCGCTGTGGGAGGAGTACAGATGTCCTTGGTTTTTTACAATTACCATATCACTTTGACTCTATGTACAGGTGAGAGGAGTTCCAGTTGTTGCGGATTATGAAAGCTGCCCTGCAAGTGGTAGTTATGTATCGGAAAGTAATACCTCTTTGTCAGGCCCATGCTCCTGGGAAAACAATCTGAAGTGATATACGAAATCCGGACTCTCCTGCCTTTTGAAGAGCGAGCACGCTGATATCGGCATCCATGGTGAAACTATTCTTTTGCTTTCAGCGTCAATGAAATGAGTTCCAGTTCGAAAACATGTTGACAGAATTTACATATGCAGATAATAAGTTTAAAATTTGTAGTGAATAGTGCATGTTCTATCGATTCTGAAATGCATTTGAAAGCTATCCCATTGAAACCAGTAATGCATTTATCGGGGTGTGACCATGTATTCTGCTTCTCGTTCGATGACTCTTCTGTTGGCCTTTTTTCTGCTTGTTGCTTTGTATTCCCCTGTTCTGGGGGCGGACGAATCAAACCCCAGTTCGACAACATATAGTGGCTCCGGCGACTGGACAGGCACCGCTGGCAACGACACGTATATCAATGAATCCACAGGGATTGTCGACGCAGGTGATATCGACATGTCCCAGGGTGGGAGCGATACCGTCATCAACTATGGGACGGTTACATATGATTTGGGGAGTGGTAAGGGCGGCACTATAATTGGTAGTGCGGAAGGAGGAAACCGTATAGAGAATTATGGAACTGTTGAACTTTCTATATTTGGAAGTTACGTCAATTCTGATGATATTGTGAACGATAAGAATATTGTCATCAATGCTGGAGATGTTGAATTTGCAGTATTTGGAAGCTTTTTATATGGTGGAACGAATGTCACCGCCGTAGGGAATATCGTAACCAATACGAAAGAGGGATATGCTGATCTGGGAATCACTGGCGCCCATGCCGGCGTGAGCAACTCCTCCTATGGAGGTAATATCGTCACGAATGCCGGTGCAGCTTACGGTGTTGTAGGAACTGAAAGTTATGGCGATGGTAATATAGTTGGGAATAACGTTATTTATAATTCTGGAGTTGCTGGATATGTGGAAGGTGATTATACAGAAGGTGAAAATACAATAACAGGCTGGAATTATATTTATAATTCTGGTGAAGTGTATGGTTACGTTCTGGGGTCCGGTAACATAGGTGACCGGTCTACTGGTGGAAATAATGTCATTGTGAACACAGGAATAGTGGGGGACTATCTTGCGGGAACATCCAATGAGGGTGCCAACACAAGTGGCGGGAGCAATACTTTGACTAACACCGGCGATGCGTATGGCATGATCGGGACGGTAAACTATGAAGACGGGACCTCTGGCGGTGAAAACACTCTGGCAAATTCTGGTGAAATCATAGAGGATATGAGAGGGGTAAGCAATGTCGGTGACGAAACATCTGGCGGGTCCAACAACGTCACGAATTCAGGCATAGTGTACGGAATAGTGGAAGGAACCTACAGCACTGGTGACGACTCCACTGGAAGCGGCAACACTCTGGTCAATTCCGGGGATGTCGGACACGCGATCATCGGCACCGAAAACTATGGCACGCGGTCGAGCGGCGGTTCCAACACCATTGAAAATTCCGGCACGGTGGGCGGCCCGATTACGGGAGACAATGACAGCATCGACTTCGTGGGATACATCTATGGAAGCGCCAATGTGGCTGACGACGCCCACGGAGGGGGCAACACCATCACCAATTCGGGCAGCGTGCTCTCGGGCGCCGATAATCCCCTGGGGGGCATAGAGGGGATAATCGGCTCTTACAACGAGGACGACGGAACCTACGGCGGCGACAACACCATCAAGAACACGGCCACCGGCTACGTTGAAAAGGATCTGCTCGGCAGTTACAACGAATTGGCCGGGAACTACGGAAGCAACAACTCCATAAGCAATGCCGGGACAGTGGACGGCAAGATCGCGGGTACCTACAACGTAGGAACGGGGTCTCATGGTGGAGGGAACACCATCACCAACTCGAGCACCGTGGGCGGAAGCATCTACGGCAGTGAGAACGCTGGAACTGGCAGCTATGGCGGCTCCAACTCCATCACCAACTCCGGCACCGTGAACGGCTCCATCTACGGCAGTGAAAACGCTGGAACTGGCAGCTTTGGCGGCTCCAACACCATCACCAACTCCGGCACCGTGAACGGCTCCATCTACGGCAGCACCGGTACAGCGGGCTCCGGCAACATCATCACCAATTCCGGAACCGTTGCGGATAATATCGAGTCCGGCGACAGTGACGACACCGTAACCATCCAGAATGGTTCCACTGTGGGAGGCGATGTGGACGGCCAGGCCGGCGAAGACGTGCTGCATTTCGAAAACATGACAGATATCGCCGGTGGGCAGTACCTGAACTTCGAAACCATGGCCCTTACCGGTTTCGGCACAAACCTCACCGGCACGCTTAATATTTCCGATACCTCCACTATCAACGGGGGCCTTTCCGTGAACGGCATGCTCACGTCCCCCAACGTCATCGTGGGGGCTGGCGGCACCCTTGGGGGCACGGGTACCATCAATGGTACGGTTACAGCAAATGGCACCATAGCCCCAGGCAATTCCATAGGCACGCTCACGGTGAATGGCGATGTCACTTTCGCCCCCACCAGCATCTTTTCCGTGGAACTGGCCAAGGACGGCAAGGCCGACCTGTTGCACAGTACCGGAAGCATCACCATTCAGGGCGGGACGGTCGGCGTGGTGCTGGAGAGCGATGTGTACCTCTCCGGTACCACTTGGCAGGTTCTTTCCGCTGACGGTACGGTTGACGGAACCTTTGACTCCGTAGCCTCGAACCTGTCCAGCCCTTTTGTATCCTTGAACTTCACGAACAACGGGAGCACGCTCTACCTAGTGGTAGAGCGCGAGAGCTACACCAACCTCGCCCTCACTCCGGGGCAACGTGCCGTTGCCAATGCCCTGGACAGGATATTGCCTGTTGTCACCGGTGACATGTCCGACTTGCTTGAGGCCATGGATTTTGAATACGGGGCCGAGGAGATTCAACAGGTCTACGAAAACCTGGCCCCGGAGCTCTATTTCGGATTCAAGGACGCGGCTCTGCGGACCTCCTCCATGTTCGCGGACATGCAAGGGGAGCGGGCCGCCTTTCTGCGCGGACTGAAACGTCAGGGGAGCGCGGACTCCCAGGCTCGGCTGCAGGGGCTCAACGCCGGGGGCACCTTTGGCGCGGACCGCACCTGGGCGGTCTGGTCCAGGGGGCTTGGTTCCTGGGCCTCACGCTCCGATCATGACGGCTACAAGGGGTTTGACGCGGACACCCACGGCGTGATGTTCGGGGTGGACGGCGAGTTCACGTCCTGGCTCAGCGGCGGCCTCAACTTCGCCTACACCAACAGCGACATCACCTGGAGCAGGGGAAGCTCCAAAGGGAAACAGTTCGGCAAGCAACTGGGCGCGTTCCTAAGCGCGGACTACGTCGGGTTCTACCTGGATGGCTCCTCGAACTTCGGCTGGCTCCAGAACCGGGGCACGCGGCGCATCACCCTGCCCAACGCGAACTCCCAGGCGCAATCCGACTTCGACACCTTCACCTGGCTTGGCCGCCTGAACCTGGGCTATGACCTTGAACTCGGCGATTTCGCCTTTGGCCCCCTGGCTTCGCTCAGTCATATCGAGCTGCGCCAGGACGACTTCACCGAGACCGGGGCCGGGTACCTGAACCTGCGCATGGACGACATCTCGGTGCAGCGCACCTCTTCCCTCATTGGGGGGCGTTTCGCCCATACCCTGCGCTTTGGCGAAGTGCAGCTGACCTCCAGGCTCATGGTGGGGTGGCAGCACCAGCTTGACCAGGACCGGGCCGATATCACCGCCTTTTTTCAGGACTACCCCGACGCGCCCATCATGATGAGCGAACTCACGCCCCAGACCGATTCCCTGGCCCTGCGCGCCGGGCTCACGCTTCTGGCCGGGAAGTACTTCACCAGCTCCTGCGACTACTCCCTGAGCCACGGCGAGCGCGACACCGTGCACAGCATCGGTTTGAGTTTGGGGGTGAAATTCTAGACCTATTTTAGGACGAGACAGAGAATACAAAAGGGGATTCGCTGTGCGAATCCCCTTTTGTTCGTTATTCGGGCGCCCCCCGATATGGAAATATCTACTTTGAGTTGAACTTGGAGACCTTCTCGAAGAGGCGGAACAACAGAACGCTCCCAACGATGATAAGGCCGAGTACGATATAGGACGTAATCATTTCTCTCTCCTGATAATGCCCTTGGCTTGGTTTTTCAACGCCCTCCTTCTGGCAGGGCGGTGTCATTGCGAAGTCAAGGCCAGTTAATGATGCTTTCGAAAGATGTCAAACAGAAATATTAGCAAATAGAAAAAATTTAAGGATCAAATTGATTATTTAGTCAGCCCTGAAAAACGTTCAATTTACTGAAAAGACTTAACAAAACGACCAATTCAATGTATCATTCTCGACCAGGAACTACAGTAATTCTGCAGAAAACCGGTCGCGCTGTCGCCGAGTCGGGAGTGATGATGAAGGCCAAGCAAGCCAAAAACGATCAGGCTAATTTCCTCTACAAAGACCTCATTGACCAACTCAACCCCAAGCATCCGCTGCTCCAACTGGCTGGGCGCATACCATGGGAGCGCTTTGAGCGGGAGTTCTCCCCACTCTACAGCGGGCACGGACGACCGGCAAAGCCCATTCGCCGCATGGTCGGACTCATGATTCTCAAACAACTTGAGGACCTCAGCGACGAGCGTGTTGTTGAAGCCTGGGTCCAAAATCCCTACTTCCAAGCCTTTTGCGGCGAGAAGCACTTTCAGTGGAAATTCCCCTGTGATTCGACGGATTTCGTCTATTTCCGCAAACGCATCGGTGAGGACGGCGCGCGCCTGATCTTCGAAGTCTCGGTGAATCTGCACGGCGAAGACGCCAAAGAGCGCGAGATCACCGTGGACACCACAGTACAGGAAAAGAACATCACCTTCCCTACAGATGTGAAACTGCTGACGAAAGTCATCAAAAAATGCAGGAAAATCGCTACAGATGAAGGCGTCAGGCTTCGCCGTAGTTTTCGCCGTGAACTGCCAAGCCTGCTGCGCCAACGGTTCAAAAGCCGAAAAACCATCAAACGAATACGGACCATGGCCGGCGTGCTCATCCGCGAGTTGGAGCGCAAGTTGTCCAAGGAAGCGCTTGCCCGCTACGCTGAATCCTTGAGCCTTTTTCGCCGAGTCCATGGGCAAAAACGGACCGACAAAAACAAGATTTACAGCCTGCACGAGCCTGACGTGCTGTGCATCGGCAAAGGCAAAGAACACAAAAAGTATGAATTCGGGCGCAAGGCTTCTCTTGCCGTCACCAAAACCACAGGTGTCATTGTGGGGGCCATGTCTTTCACGGAAAACGTCTTTGATGGTCATACGCTCCCGGACGTCCTGGAGCAGGTCTGGCAAATCACAGAAGTCTGTCCGTCGGTGGCCATCTGCGACCGAGGCTATCGGGGACGGAAAAAGGTGGGCGACACGAGCATCCTGACGCCAGGTAGCCCTAAGAAGAGCGACACACCCTATCAACGCAGAAAAGCCAGAGGACGCTTCCGCCGCCGGGCTGGAATCGAGCCGGTGATCGGACATGTGAAGCATGACCATCGCATGGTGCGCAATTTCCTCAAAGGTGTCGTCGGTGACGCAATCAATCTGTTCATGGCGTGCGCGGCGTTCAACTTCAAGAAATGGATGCGAGGGGTGAAACTTTTTTTTGCTCTTCTGGCCCTGTGGCTCTCTTTCGAGTTTGGATGGCAGCGCAAGCTGGCTAAGATCTGAACAAAGCTAAAAGGGCTTTTTCAGGGCTGACTATTTACAATTTGGGCCAGTGAGAATGGATAATTTTGTCATTCTTGACCAGATGCGAGGGAAATGGGGGGCGGTTTTCCGATGTCCGTATCGGGTGCGTTGGGAGTTCTCATGGGCAGGAGGGAGCGATGGCGAGGACGAGGAAAAGGGAAAGCTGATCTTGCGATAAGAGCATTTTTAGTTTGAAATGCTCTATACCGAGTCTTGAGAGGAACGGGGGGAAGCCCTTGTGCTGAATTCCCCCCGGAATACTCAGAAAAAGCAGCTGGCTATTCTGAGGCGCTTTTTCCGGCCAGCAGGATCTTGGCCTCTTCCCAGAGCTGATCCAGGGCCGCCATGTCGAGCTTGGCGATGTCCAGGCCGCGCTCCAAAGCCAGGGCCTCCATGGTTTGGAAGCGTGAGAGGAAGCGCAGGTTTGTGTTATGCAGGGCCGCATTGGCCTTTATGCCCTTGCGTCGCCCCAGTTCCACAAGGGTGAACAGGTAGTCGCCGAACTCTCGTTCCTGGTGGGCGTGATCCTCGCTCCCCAGGGCCTCTTGAAACTCCCTCCACTCCTCCTGGAGTTTCTCCTCCACTGATGCGTCGTCCGGCCAGGTGAATCCCGTGCGTGCGGCTTTAGAGTGGATGCGGTAGGCCTTGAGAAGGGGGGGCAGCCCCTTGGGCAGGCTGTCGTATACACCGCTGGGCCTATGCTCCTCCATTTTCTCCTGGCGCTTGATGCGTTCCCAGTTGCGCAGCAGTTCTTCCTGGTTCTTGAAGTCCACGTCTCCGAAAACATGGGGATGGCGGCGGATCATCTTGGCCGCGTTGGCGTGGAAGGCCTCGTCCATGGTGAACTCTCCGCTGTTTTCATACAGCTTGCCTATGAACAGCAGCAGGAAGGCCACATCGCCCAGTTCCTCCATGGCCTCGGCCTTGTTTCCGGAGCGGATGGCCTCAACCAGTTCAAAGGATTCCTCCAGGACATAGTCGCAGAGGCTCTCCACGGTCTGCTCCCGGTCCCAGGGGCAGCCGTCCGGCGCCAGCAGGGAATCTATGACTTCGCGTACGCGTTCGTATCCTTTAGTCATGAATGCTCCTCGATGTTTTGAGGGTAGGAAAGATGAAAACGGGACGCTACTCCGCATGGAGCGGCTTTGCAACCCGCGATGGGCAGGGCGGGGAGAGTGGCAGGTCAGGAGTTCAGTTTATTCTGCTCGGGCAATTGGGGCAGGTTTTCGATGCGCAGTTGCTCGGGCATATAGGGGCGGATGCTCTGGGCCACATGATCCAGATAGGGCGCGAAGAGGGATGTCTGCATGAACTCGGCCTGGGGCAGATAGTTGTTCAACAGCATGAACAGCACCAGGCTGATGAGGGCTCCCTTGGTCAGACCGATGAAGCCGCCGGAGACGGTGTTCATGAGGTCCGAGGGCGAGGCCAGGACCCTGTGCAGGAGTTTCCCCAGAAGGGTGGCGGCGACAATGGCTCCCACGAACACGACGAGATAGGCGAGAGTGCCCCCCCATCCGGACTCGGTGATGTACTCGCGAACATAGGGGGAGAGGGCGTTGTGGTACTTGTTGGCAAGGACAAACGCCAGCACCACACCGACTATGGCCGTGATTTCAATGATGAATCCCCGGAACAAGCCGCGAATGAGGAAGTAGCCGGCAATGATGCAGAAAGCGATGTCTAGGAGGTTCATTTCACTCGGAGTCCTGGGCGGCCAGGATCAAGAGCCTTGGGGCGGTTAATTGAGTACGGTCGCTATGGGGTGTCCCGCTCACCTGTTGTTGGAAAAAATCTAGCTGAAAACAGCGAAAAGTAAAAGGGAGAAAAAAAACACCCAGGTTTGAGTTTGTCTATCTCTCTGATAAACCACTTGAAAATAATCGGGAAGCAGACAATTTTTAGAAGTGACTGAAAAAAGGGGGGTTGATCAAGAAAGCAAGCCTCGCGTATTCATCTGGCTAACCGCTAATTTGGAGGATCGGAACAGTATGGGCCGCATATCCATGACCGCACTCAGACCTGGAATGGTGTTGGCTGAAGAGGTGCGCGACAGGAATGGACGATTGCTTTTGGACGAAGGGCAGATTATCTCGGAAAGACATCTGCGTATTCTGAAAATTTGGAGTGTGGTGGAGGTTTCGGTCCGAGGAGTTGACGAGGAAAGCCAGCCCAGGGATGGCGCGGTCGAGATCGAGGACAGGAAGCTCTGGGAGGCGGTTCAGGAGTACCAGGCTGCCCGGTTTTCCTTCAATGATCTCTCCCATCCCGTCTGCAAGGCTCTCTTTGAACACTGCGTGGAGAGGCATGTGGAAGCGTGTCTCAGGCAGCACGTTCCGTATCATGTTGTTCAGGGCAGAAGTCTGACCTTGAAAGCACACCACTGTGACGCGGGTGATTCGACACCACCGGACAAGCCTTCCCGGAGACAGAGTCCCGAGGAACTGCTTCGCCTGGACGAGGGGTTGGGCACGTTGCCCATGGTTTTCCACAAGCTGGTCGCGGTGGTCAACGACCCGGGTAGTTCAGCCTTGGATGCCGCCGAGGTGATAAGTTACGATCCTCAGTTGGCGGCAAAATTGTTAAGAATTGTAAACAGCACTTTTTATGGCATGCGTATGGAGGTGGAATCCGTCTCCCGCGCTGTGGCCATTATCGGTGGCAATCAGCTGTTATCCCTGGCTATGGGCCTTAGTGTGGTCAGCGCCTTCAAGGGAATTCCATCGGAAATGGTCGATATGGAAGCTTTTTGGAAGCACAGCGTGGCCTGTGGTATTGCGGCCAGACTCATGGCCGGCTTTCGAAAGGTACCGAATACGGAACGTTTTTTTGTTTCCGGATTGCTCCACGATGTGGGGCGGCTCGCCTTTTTCGCACAGCAGCCGGAGCGTGCGCGAAAAATGCTGGAAAATACCCGAGGGCTGGGGCGCCTATTGGTGGATCAGGAGAACCTGGAACTTGGCCTGAACCACTCAATCCTGGGCCGGGTTCTGCTGGAAAACTGGAAGTTACCGTTTTCATTGGAAAACAATGTCGGGTATCATCATGACTTTGAGAGCAGTCCAAACAGGCAGGACGCAGCCCTGTTGCAACTGGCGGATGTTCTGGCCAATGCCCTTGAATGCGGCACAAGCGGAGAACGGTATGTTCCCCGCGTATCGGCGGAGCTTTGGGAGGCAGTAGGTGTGCCTGTCGGGGCCTTGGTGCAAATATTGATACAAGTTGACCTGCAACTGGATGATATTTTACGGTTTTTTATAGATGGATGACAAGAAGGGCCTGAACAGGCAGCAGCAGGAGCTGGAAAAAAGGCTCAAGCATTTGGAGCAGCAGGCGCGCTTCACTTACGACGTGCTTGAAATGGCCGCCACCTTGGGCGATTTCCAGACAAACATCAACCAACTCCAGGAGCCGAGCGAGATCCTGCGGGAAACCACTGGGCGCATTCAGGGGTTCATCCCCTTTTTGGCCACCGCGTTCTATCTCGTGGACGAGACAAGCCAGGACTTTGTTCTCACCCTGTGCCTGCCGGATGAACAACGGTCGCTCATAGAAAAGGAAGTGAACCATCTCATAGAGAATGGCATTTTCTCCTTGGCCCTGCGCGAGAACCGCTCCATCCACGTACACTCCCAATCGGGAAAGCAGCGACTGGTGCTGCATTCCCTCGCCACCAGCTCTCGTACCAGAGGCATGTTTGTTGGTTTTCTCGGACGCGCTGAGCGGACGGTTTCAGGCCTGGTGATGTCCCTGCTTTCCATCATCCTGAAAAATTGCGCCAATGCCATCGAGAGCTTCGAGCTCTATCGCCTGTTCAGGGAAAACGAGCAGCGCTACCGCGAGATGGCGGATTTTCTGCCCCACACCCTTTTCGAGACCGACAGTCAGGGAGTGATTCAGTTCATCAGCCAGAACGCCCGGCAGCAGCTGGGCATGGAACCCCACGAAATCATGCGGCGCAACAGGTTGCAGGAAATCCTGCAGCCGGCAAGCTGGGACCTTTTGCTGGCGGAGCAGAAAAAGCCCTATGACGGCGAGGGGAAGGCCGGTGTGGAGCTCGACATTCAGGTGATCCACAAGGATGGAACAGCCCTCCCCATGCGCTTGAGAATGCGGCCTGTGATGCGCAAAGGCGCTTGCGCGGGCTGGCGTGGAGTGCTCATGAATCTCGAAGAAGGCGAGGGCAAGCCGGATTAGAGCGCCTTAACCTTGAAAAGGTTTAGATGAGTTTATGCGTATACTTGAAATGTTTAAGAATTATTTCAAAAATACGTCTTGCCTCAAGACGAAAGTGCGCTCGGCCTTGACAAGCGTACAGCGCCCCCCCTTGGGCTGACATCAGCAGTGAACAGTGGCGGCCAGGCCTCCCAAAGAAGTTTCCTTGTATTTCGAACACATGTCTTTTCCTGTCATGGCCATGGCCCGGATGGTCTTGTCCAGGTCCACCTTATGCCAGTCCGGCATGACAAGCTCGCTGAGCAGATAGGCGTTGTAGGCCTTGACCACGCCCATGACGTTGCGTTCCACGCAGGGAACCTGCACGTAGCCGGCCACGGGATCGCAGGTAAGCCCCAGGTGGTGCTCGAGGGCCGACTCCGCGGCATTGAGAACGCAACGCGCCGGCAGGCCCATGGCGTGGGAGAACATGGCGGCCGCCATGCTCGACGCTACCCCGATTTCCCCCTGGCATCCAACCTCGGCGCCAGCGATGCTGGCGTTCTTCATGACCAGGAAACCGATGGCCGCCGCGGCCAGGAGACCCTTGCGCCGGGCTTCGAGGGTGGCGTGCATGTGATGCTTCAGGGCCTGGTTCGTAGCGGGGATCACACCGCACGATCCCAGGGTGGGAGCGGTGACCGAGGGCTCCCCGGCCGCGTTTTCCTCGCTGGCGGCAAAGGCGTACGCGTTGATGTGGGCGAGAAAGCGTTTCACCGGGGAGTGCAGCTGGTTGGCACGGGCGTTCACCCCCGCGGCTTTGCGGTGCAACCCGATGGGGCCGGGGAGCACTCCCCGGATCTGCAGCCCTCTTGAGACGCTGCCCTCCATGACCCGCAGGATCTTGTCCAGCCCATGGCGGATGCTCTTTTCCGACGCGCCGGTGATGGCGATCTCGTTTTCCATGACCAGGCGGTCGATGGGGATCTTCTTGTCCCGAAGCTGCACGGACAGGGAAAGGGCATCCTCGTATGGATGCACCGGGGCGCTCCTGATTGTCGGAGAGTCTCCTTTCCAGCGGATGAACCCGCCCCCGATGGAGTAGTACTCCCGCTCGAACAACACCTTTTCGTCCTCGTCCAGCAACCTGAGGACAAGTGTGTTGGCGTGCTCCAGGGGCTGGGAGTTGGTGGTGTTGCGCACATGCGCCTTGGCCAGGGGGAGCAGTTTGATTCCCAGGTCCACCCTGTGATCGCTGGAAGGGGCGGTGGCAAGGGCACTCATGAGTCCCGGCGGGCAGTCTTCCGGCGCAAACCCCAGCAGACCGGCAAGCACAGCCTGGCCTGTGCCGTGGCCCTGGCCCGTGGCAGCCAGGGAACCCATGAGCTCGGCGTCGAACCTGTCCGCCCTTTGGAGTGTGTCCAGCGGCAGGTTGCGCACGGTCAGCAGGAAGTCGTGTCCCGCGCGCATGGGACCGATGGTGTGGGAACTGGAAGGTCCCGGGCCTATTTTGAAGAGCTCAAAGATGGAAAAATCAATGGGCTCCATGCTTCCTCCTGGTTGGGGTGTGTGGGAAAAAGTATTGACTGTTTTAATGGTCGTGACCAGAGGAAGGAAAAAAGTCAAGAAAAACCATCGGAGAGGGGCTTTCATCGGGTCGGTTCGACGGATGGGACGTTCCGGCTGTTGAGATAAATTCTTTGCAAGCGCGTCGGCTGCGTATACTCTGCCACAGAACCATGTGGTGTTCGAGAGGTTGACGCAAAGGAGACGCCTATGCTGGAACCATTGCAGGTCACGGCCAACGGGCAGAAGGTGCTGCTCTGCGGGTTGGGGCGAGTGACCGTCGAACTTCTGAAAAATCTGGGCGAGGGGTGGCAGGTCACTCTGGTGGACAAGGCTCCCGAGGCGGTTGAGCGGGCCAGACCGCTGTTCCCCAATGTGCTGGGAGCGTATACCGAGGACGCCTCCAGCCCGGTGGTACTCGAGCGGGTGGGCATCGCTGAGCACGACTACGTACTGGCCCTAACGAATGACGATCAGGTCAACTACATCATCTGCAAGGTCGCCAGGGACAAGGGAGTGCGCCACGTCTCCACCACCCTGCACGGCAACGATCTCTCGGAAAAGTTCCAGGAACTCGGCGTGCACGTCATCCACTCCAGCAGCCTGCTTGGGAAGATCGTCTACCATTATTTGCAGGATCCCAGGATTCATGTAACCCCCATGCTCCTGGGTTCGGCCGCGGTCTTCGAGGTCCACGCAAAGGACCATTTTCGGGTGGTGGGCAAGCGGGTCAGGCATTTTTCGGATAAGAACCACAGGCTGGTGGGTGTGTTCCGCAAGGGGGAGCTGCTTTTCCCCAAGGAAAGCACGGCGGTGAAGAGCGACGACACCCTCGTCATCCTGGGCAAGCCCGGGGTGTTTCAGCAGGTTTGCAGCCTCCTGGATTGCGGCAACCCGCACTTCCCACTGGCCTATGGCCAGAATTTGCTGCTGGCGCTCTCGGGCGACGCGGATGAGGACCTGAACAAGACGCTCAACAAGGCCCAGTTTTTGGCGAGGAACACCAAGGTCAAGGGCGTGCGGATCATCTGTCCCAGCGAGCGGTGCCAGGCCCGGGTGCAGGGGCTGGACTGGCCCAAGCACTTCACCTTCAGCGCCCGGATGTCAGGGGAGCCGCTTCGCCAGAGGGTTCATGCCTTGTACAAAGAGGGGAACTTCGGGCTTGTGGCCATCCCGCCTCCAAGCGCCGCCATCTGGGACCGCCTCACCAAAGCGCCCATCATGGACCTGGCCCACGATTTGGAGTGCCCGCTCCTGCTGATGCGCTATACCATCCCCTGGGAGCGGATTCTCGTGCCATTCAATGGAACGCCCCGAGCGGAGCAAGCCGTGGGGGTGGCCGTGGATATCGCAAGACAGCTGGGCTCCACCGTGAGCGTGGTGATGGTGGAGCAGCCGGAGTTCCTCAGCGATCCGGAGGAGCGTCAGACCCATGAGGCTGCGCTGGCCAGGCTGCGGGAGCTGGCCCATATCCACAAGACGCCCCTGGAGGAGATAGTGAGAAAAGGCAACCCGGTGAAGGAAATTGTAGCCTTGACCGGTGACTACGACCTCCTGGTCCTGGGCAGCACCAACCGCGAGGGCAGCTTCTTCTCCCCCAACGTGGGCGAGCTGCTGGCCGGACGCTCCAGCTGTTCGGTACTGATTCTCACTACATAGAGTCCGCGGTTGCAATAAATCTGGAACCAGTCCACACGATTAGAATATGGAACTTCAAGAGGCCCTTTCCCTTCTCCTGGTCACCGCGGCGGTGGCGATACTCCCCTGGGTGAGCCGGCGCGTCAGGCTTCCGGCCCCGGTGGCCGAGATCCTGTTCGGCGTCTTCCTGGGCAAGAGCGTGCTGCATCTGGAAATGGGCGGGAACTGGCTGCCTTTTCTGGCCCATCTCGGGTTCCTGGTGCTCATGTTCCAGGCCGGCATGGAGATCAACTTCACCATGCTGCGGCGGCAGAGCAAGGGGCAGCTCTTGTTTCAGGCGGTGCTCTTCCTCGTAACGTTGATCCTGGCCGTGCTGGCGGCCTGGATTCTCGGCAGGGGCGTGTTCATGGCCCTGGTGCTGACCACCACGTCCCTGGGACTGGTCATGCCCGTGCTCAAGGAGTCCGGCCTGAGCAAAAGCCCATTTGGGCAGACCATCCTCATGGCCGCCACTTTGGCGGATTTTCTCACCCTGTTCGGCATCACCTTTTTCGTGCTCTGGCACAATCACGGGCTCTCCTGGCGATTCGTGCAGCCCCTGCCCCTGTTCGCCGGATTCGCCCTGCTGCTGTGGCTGGCCCGGCTCTGGGCCTGGTGGTACCCGGAAAAGGCCGAGGTGCTGCTGCGCACCCAGGACACCCAGGAGCATGGCGTGCGCCTGTCCCTGGCGTTGCTGTTCCTGTTCGTGGCCCTTTCCGAACTGGTCCATCTGGAACCCGTGCTCGGCGCGTTTCTCGGCGGATGCATCATATCTTTCGTGTTCAAGGAGAAAAACGAGCTGGAAGCCAAGATCTCCGCCCTGGGCTTCGGCTTTCTCATCCCCCTGTTCTTCATCCACGTGGGCATGCAGTTCGATCTGGGCAATGTCCTCAATTTCGAGCAGCTGCTGCTCACAGGAGGGCTGCTCGTCCTGGCTCTTGCCGTGAAGATGCTGCCTAGCCTGCTCTTTCCCCTGTGGCACATCCCCCTGCGCCAGGGCATCCTGGCCGGGATGTTGCTCTCCTCGCGCCTGAGCCTCATAGTGGCCGCGGCCTCCATAGGCCTGCAGGAGGGGTTTATCACAGTGGAGATCAAGGACGCCGTTGTGCTCCTGGCGCTGCTGACCTGCTTCATCGGCCCCACCTCCTTCAAGTTCTTCATGCCCCGTCTCGGAGTTCGCCCGGAGAGCGGCTGAGATTGAAAGAAATTGGAAAAGGGTTCTCCTCGCTTCTCCGAGTTCCTGAAATGTTTCGCTACCCTTCCTTGACCGGCAATGTCAGGAATGTGGCGCCGTTGTGCAGCAGGATGTGCGCGGTGACACTGCCCTCCAGGGGGGTGCGTTGGAACTCGTCGTCCTGGAGCGAGAGGCTGAGCCGGATGCGATGGCCTTTCTTGAAGAGGTAGGATGTGGGGAGCAGGGTGAACCGGGCCTGTACCGGTTCGTTGGGCGGGACCGGCAGCAGGTCGGCGCGGCTGAAGCTGTGGAAAGGGGGGGAGTCGGAGTTCTCGGCCCGGTGAACGAGTCGGAAACACCCCTCGGTGACGTTGCGGATGTCGTCCTCCTTTTCCCGGGGTGGAACATCCTCGATATAGGCGAACACAGAGGCGTCTTTTCGGTCAACCCGCAACCTGAGCCGCAGCACCGGAGTGCCCGTGCACTCCATATCCATGGGCAGGGGCGCGGAAGTGAAGGTCAGGACGCCGGGGGAGGAAGCGGGACGCGGGGGGGTGAATACGTCGCTGCGGCCGATCTGCGTGCGCCAGCGGTTGAGTTTTCCCGTGCCCAGCGCATCCGGCGGCATGACCGATTGCAATTGTGGCTCCTCGGCCTGTTCGACTCGGGTTCGGGTGAGAGTTCCTTCCGCTCCCGCGTACAGGGCCAGGGTGTTCGTACCCTTTGGGGGCCAGGTGCGGGTGGAGCTCCAGGTATCGCGCCCCATGGTGTAGTAGAGCAATTCCAGTGCCGGAGGAGTACCCTTGCCTTTGCAATGGTAATCCAGAAAGCGGATCTGTTCGAGATATCGCACCCGGGCCGGAGGAGAGACCCTCTTGTCCCGCCCCGCAAAGGGATTGGTGTCCTGCACCGCGCCGTGGTTCCACGGCCCGATGACGGCACGATGAGGCACCCGGAGAGAGGTGAAGCGGTGCAGCAGAGCCTGGGCATAGGCGCCGTCATGCCAGCCCGCCCAGCTGTAAAAGGCCGCGCCTCCGGCCTCTGTCCGGGCACGCCGGGTATGGGGGCTGAAGGCGTCTATGGAGACCCCGGCAAGGGAGGATACGTCGTCCCGGCACAGGGCCTGCCGTGCGGCCATGAGGATATCCACGTTGGCCTTGTGCTCCTTGAGCGCCGCTTCCAGGTCCCCGGAGCCCTTGGGCGGCACCGGACGTGGACCGCGCACCAGCATCCCGCCCAGTGGGCCGATGGCCCGGGGCACGCTCAAATCGTCAAGTTGGCGGTTGAATATGCTCCAGTTTTGCACGAACCAGAGGTTGAAGACGCCCCCTGGATAGGCAATGTCCGTGTTAGTGTCATAGAGGCTGAACTGGGGGATCACGGCCTTGAGCGCCGGATGCTCCAGACCGGCCATGAATTCCGCACAGGTGCCGCTGTATGAGATGCCGGTGGCGGCGAGGGCGCCGTCGCACCAGGGTTGGGATATTGCCCAGTCCATGAGCTGTGCGTAGTCCCGCAGTTCGTCCGGAGACCAGGGGTACTTCCGCGAGCCGAAGGACGCGCCCGAGCCACGCGCGTCAACCAGGACAACTGCATAGCCGTATGTCACGAGTAAGCGCTGCAGTGTGCTCGTACCCAGCAGGGCGTCCAGGCCGAAGCGCAGATCCCAGGAGCGCCAGTACCGGGTGGGGATGAACACCGCGGGCAGCCGCATCCCTTCGGGGAGCCCTTTCGGCAGCAACACGTCCACGGCGATGTTTACGCCGTCGCGCATGGAGACGTACCGGGATTTCCGCTCCATACCTTCGAAAAACCGTGGCTCGGGTATGCTTTCGCCACCAAAGATCTGCAAGAGCTCCTGAATTTCATCGGGAGTGGCATCCGGGGAGGGACGGGTGAGAAGCAGAAGAACCACTGTGGCCGCCAGTGCCAGGAGCAGAATTACTCCGGCCACCATGGCCCGGCGGAACGCTTTTCTGGATTTGGGTCTGGTCATGAATGCGCAGACCAGGTGGAAGAAGTGGAGGGGATTGGGGCTAGGGCTGCTGGGCCTGGGGCCTCGGGATGATGATGCAGGTTGGGGAAATGTTCTCGTCCAGCTTCATGTCGAAGAGGGCATGAGTCTGATAGTGGATGCATTTTTGATACCCGGTTTCGTGCATGCAAAACCCAGTGACTAGTTGCTGGAGTCTTTCATGCTTTATGTGTCCGAATTTATTGAAAAATGGACAGTTTTCCTGCAGTGGGCACATGCCGGTTCCCCCCTGTTGTGCCGGGTTGAATGCAGAGAAGCATATTTGAAGTGTATCATAATCCGAAATAAATGTTATTGCAAACGCATCCCTGGCTGTTGCAACAGGTCGCGTTATTGTAAAGAATGATTCAGAAACATATTGGACCCGAAGGCTTGACGGATCGCAGCCCGCGGGAATGTTGCAACTACGGATTGTTCAGACCGTGCTTGCGCGAGATTGGAAACAACAAGATCAAGGTTCATGGTCGTATTGCTGAAAACATGCATGTTTTACGGCTTGTGGAGAAGAGGCTGCCGCCATGTCGTTGCGTGGAAGAAAGCCAGGGGGTATCAATGGGTGCGTGAAATAGTTCGTATAGTCGCACTTGGTAAGAGGTGGGATTGGAGCGGACTGGTCGTTCCGGTCTGCGTAACGATTTCCTCAAAAAGGCTGCGCGCGTGAACATATACAACTCGGGTTCCGACAGAATCAGAATCTCGAGACCATGGGGGCCGAGCCTGTTGTGGCGGGCCGCAGCCATGGCTTTGAGAGCGGTCTGGGCCTACAAGCTGCGGGGGCTGTTCGTGGCCCTGGCCGTGGGGTTGGGCATCGCCTCTCTGGCGCTCATTGTAGCCTCGGTGGATGGCGCGCAACGCAAGGCGCGGGAGATAGTGGAGTGGTTCGGACCGGACGCGGCCTTTGTGCTCGGCGGCGACATCCGCAGCAGGGCGGTGGGCAGACGTTCCAACACTCTCAGCCTTCGAGACGCCCAGAGGGTGCGCGAATCCCTCCCCGGCGCCTATCTGGTGGTGCCCATGCGCGCGAAGCGTAGCGTCACCCTGCGCCACGGCAACAAGAACATGATCCTTCCGGTGGTGGTTGGCGCCACGGATAACTACGCCAATGCCTGGAACTGGCCCCTGGTGGAGGGGCGCGACCTCACGCCCCAGGACGTGGTGCGGGGCGCAAAGGTGGGGACTCATCGGTGATGGCCCGGCAAAGGAGCTGTTTGGCGACGCCTCGCCTCTGGGCAAGACAGTTTTTGTGGACGATCTGCCCATCCGCATCGTGGGGCGGTTGATCTACAGGGGTACTTCCGGAGGGGGCAGCGGTGGCAATGTGGACGATCGCCTCGTCATCCCGCTGAGCACCCTGACGCAACGGTTCAATCTGGACAGAAAATATTTCCGTGCCCTGCGGGTGAAGTTTCTGGAACCGGAATACATGGGGGCCCATGTGGAAAACCTGCGCGCCATGCTGCGCGACATGCACAACCTCGAGGGCAACGCCCCGGACGACTTCACCATTCTCACCGCCGACGAGATCCTGAAATTCCTCTCCATGCTCCAGGGATCCCTAGTTGCCTTTCTGGGCGTCACCGCAGCGGTGGCGGTGCTGGCCGGAGGTTTTGTGCTGGCCAACCTGTTCTACCTGAGCGTGAGCGAACGCACCAGGGAGGTGGGGTTGAAAAAGGCACTGGGAGCAAAGGCCTGGACCATTACCGCGCAGTTTCTGTTCGAAGCCGTGCTGCTTACCTGCGTGGGGGGCGTATGCGGCATAATTATGGGTGTGGGCCTTGCAGAGGCGCTGTCCAGCCTGGGAATGCTGGAGGTGCGGCTATCGCCCAGGGTGGTGGTAATCTCCCTGGCCGCGGCCGTGGGCATCGGACTGGTGTTCGGAATCCGTCCCGCCAGACGGGCCGCCAACATGGATCCCATCCAGGCGTTGCGAGGCGGCGATTGACCTAAAGGATGCGGACAATCCGGCATGTTGGGTTGATTGTTTGCCAATGCCTTTGTATAGATCTTTTTCCTACCCCAGGACATCGTCACGCGCCGGGGGGAACACTTCGAGGGGCAATATACTTCTATGCGATTGCTTGAGAGACTACTCCACATCACGTTTCCAATTCTTGCGATGCTCGTCCTTGCTCCCTGCGCTGTTTTTGCAAGCGGGAATCTCGATTTCACCCTGCACAAGCTGGGCACGGACGACGGCCCCACCATGCTCATCGTGGGAGGCATCCAGGGAGACGAGCCCGGGGGCTTCAACGCCGCCAACCTTATCGTATCGCAATACCGTATCACCAAAGGCTCGGTGTGGGTGGTGCCCAACCTGAACTCTGCTGTCCATCATCCGGTGCAACCGGGGGATCTATGGTGACTTGAACCGCAAATTCGCGGCCCTGGGCAACACCGACCCGGACTATGAGACAATCCGCCGCATCAAGGCCGTGCTCACGGCTCCGGACGTGGAAGTCATCCTCAATCTTCACGACGGTAGCGGCTATTACCGCCACACCTACATAGACTCCATGCGCTGCCCCATGCGTTGGGGGCAGAGCGTAATCATCGACCAGGAGACCCTCCCCACCAACCACTGGGGCAACCTGGGCGACATGGCACGCATGGTCTGCCACCGGGTGAACCAGAAGTTGTACGATCCGGAGCACGCCCTGCACGTGAAGAACACCAAGACCCGGCTGGGCGACGTGGAGATGGAGAAGACCCTTGACCTACTTCGCCATCCTCCGGGACAAGGCCGCCTTCGGCCTGGAGGCCAGCAAGTACCTGTCCTCGGGAATGCGGGCCTATTACCACCTGCAGATGATCGAAGCCTTCATGACTACCATGGGTATCGAGTTCGAACGCCCCTTCGACCTTACCGCCGAAGCCGTGACCTCGGCCATCGACAGCAACGTGGCGGTGGCCTTTTACGGCAACAGGAGTGTTCCTGGACCTGGAAAACGTGAGGGAGCGCGTGGGGTATGTTCCCCTGCGCAAGGGCTCGGTGCTGGAGTTCCGCCCCAGCAATCCGCTCCTCACCATGGAGGCCGAGGGCAAAAATTACGCGGTGTACTACGGCAACAAGCTGCTTACCCGGATTCATCCCCCAATATTTCGAGTACGGACTATGGCCTCGATAGCCTCGAAATGACTGTTGACGGCAAGACCCAGACTGTTCCCTTCGGTTCCATGGTCAGCGTGAGTGAGAATTTCACTGTTGCGCCGATAAGCGGGGGACGGGTCAACGTCATCGGCTTCACCCAGCCTGGCCAGGAGGACGAAGCCGGGCTATCCATCAACAAGAGCGAGATTCTGCCGCGCTTCTCCCTGGACAACACTGGCGGGGTTTTTCGGGTGGAAGCCTACAGGGACGGCAAGTTCGCGGGCATGGTGCTGGTGCGTTTCGGCGGGGGGCAAAAGGTGCGTTACGCTTCCAGGGAGTTCTCCCCCCTGTATGAATCCATTGTCATCCGCAAGCTGGTTGATTCTGAGGCTGGCAATCCAATATCGCTGGATGAGCCCGGATCCGCCTCACGCTGATTTCTCAAAATATTATAATTAGATAGCCATATGACGAAGAGGAGAATCCTTTGGGACAGGGTTCTCCTC
>CAXXPL010000012.1:0-42444 GCA_963674665.2 Desulfovibrionaceae bacterium
GAGGCCGTGGACTTGGCTCTGGCCTATACGCCCTTCCCAGCCACGGTGTGCGGCTACCTCTGCCCAACCTCTGCATGCAGGGGTGCACACGCGGCACCAAGCAGATGCTTCCGGTGGACATCACCATCCTGGGCAAGCAGGGCGTGAACAGCACGCCCCCCGAACTGCCCTCCCTGTCCGGCAAGCGCGTCGCCGTCATCGGCGGCGGTCCCGCCGGCATCTCCGTGGCCTGGCAGATCAGGCTCGCGGGGCACGAGGCCGTGATCTAACGACATGGAAAAGACCCTTGGCGGCAAGATCTCCTCAGCCATCCCCAGCAGCCGCATCCCCCAGGAAGTGGTGGACGCCGAACTGGAGCGCATCCGCAAGGTCCTGCCCCACGTGCACCTGCAGCAGCGTATGACCAAGGACGAGTTCCTGCATATCAAGGAGGGACTACGACTTCGTGGTCATCGCGGCGGGCGCGTCCAAGCCCAGGACCCTGCCGGTTCCCGGCGCCGAGCGCTCGGTCACTGCCCTGGACTTCCTGAAAAAGGCCAAGTCCGGTGAAGGAACGGTGGGCAAGAGCGTGGTCATCATCGCGCGGGCAACGTGGGTTGCGACGCGGCCACCGAGGCGCATCGCCTGGGCGCGAGACCATCACCCTCATCGACGTGCAGAAGGCCCGCCGCCCACGGCAAGGAGAAGAAGGACGCCGAGGCCATCGGCGCCACCTTCCGCTGGCCCTGCTTCACCAAGGAGATCACGGACAAGGGCGTGCTGCTCACCGACGGCGAGCTCCTGGATGCCGAGACCGTCATCTTCTCCATCGGCGAACCAGCCCGTGCCCGACTTCATCACCAGCGACATCGCCACGTGAGCGCAGGCTTCATCCAGGTCAACGAGATCGGGCAGGACCACGGGATCCCAAGGTCTTTCGCCATCGGCCGACATCGTGCGCCCCGGCCTGCTCACCGACGCCCATCGGTTCTGGCCGCAGGGCCCGCCCTGGCCATCCACGAGATGTTCATCGGCAAGCGCCCCCACCTCGGATACCAGGAAGATGATCGGACTACTCCCGCGTGAAGCTGGAGTACTTCGACCCGCGCATCGTGAAGTTCACCACCATGCAGGAGTGCGCCGACGAGTGCTCCTCCTGCGGCAAGTGCCGCGACTGCGGCCTGTGCGAGTCCATCTGCCCCATGGGCGCCATCTCCCGCAATGACCTCGGCAACAACGAGTTCGAGATGGTCTCGGATCCGGAGAAGTGCATCGGCTGCGGCTTCTGCGCCAACGCCTGCCCCCTGCGGCATCTGGAACATGAGCGAGAACACGCCCCTGGATTAAAAGCCATCACGGCATCCGACATCACAAAGGGCGCCCAAGGGCGCCCTTTGTGATGATAGAGGACTTCCAAACACAGAACCACAAAACACGTATATCGCAATAGTAATATTTAGCAACAGTTTATTTTCTTTGTTTGAAATCGTTTTACGGACATTGACGTGTCTACTGTTCGATTATATATAATAGTAATCATCAGGGCGAGACACTCCGCCCTGGCATAATAACCCTGAAAGAAAACAATGGGAAATCGTATCCTGTTCTTACAGGGTAGATATTGTTGTGACCAGAAGCGTGGATTGAAACTATGAAGCTAATCACTCACGAACATGAAAAGCTTCGACACGCAATAGCATATTTTGTAAAATATACAAAGCAGCTTGGTGTGACCAAGCTCATGAAACTCTTATACTATCTTGATTTCTGGCATTACCAGGAGACAGGAAGATCTGTTACCGGGAGGCGTTACTACGCTTGGCCTTTTGGGCCTGTCCCTGTCGATGTTTGGGAAGAGATAAAAGGTAAAGCAGATCATGGGCTTGAACTCAATTCCACTCTTATTCAATTGCCACAAGATGACAATGAAGAGACTATCCTACCTAAGTCTTTAAAAAGCAACATAAAATTCAATAAAGACGTTTTCACTGACAGAGAATTTAGAATACTCGAAAAAGTAGCTGTAATTTTTCGAGACTGCACCCGCCAGTGTTATATCAGATACTTCCCATATGCGAAATGATCCTTGGGATTTGACAAGAAAAACCAAAAGTGGGAGGGCTGAAATTGATTATGAGCTCTCATTGAAGACCATCGCCCCTGACACACTATTGAACATTAGAACACGACAGCAAGAACGCAATGAAATGGTAAAAACCTTCACGTAACTCACTCAATGAATCGAGGCGATATATACCATTATCGAAACTTTGAATTCCATGATGGCGCTAGGGCCAACAAGTATATTGTCGCTCTCAATACTCCTCAACATAATGACAACTATGTAGTCGCAAAAACAACATCGCAGCAAAATAACAGAGAAACCAAGCAAGGATGTAGCTCAAGGGCTACTTCTTTTTTTCTTCCCAACAGTAGAACTATCTTCAAAAAAGATACGTGGATTATTCTTGATGATTTTTACGAATTCTCGGCTCGCGACATACTTAAAGCGCAGCTTGAAAAAGGTGATCTTGAATTTGTTTTTACCTTACCAGATCAATTGACAAACGAGCTTGTCAATTGTGCTTGCCGATCGGACGACATCACGGGAATCCAACGAAATCTACTGCAATGTAAAAGAAAGAAACGAAAGCGCTAGCATCTATGTCCGCCGTAAACTCCAGAGCAATATACTTGAAGGCGCCTTTCCTTTATTAGAACACCTTGTCCCGTGAAAAGGCTGCCACGCCATACGTCATCAAAAAGGGCGCCCTTGGGCGCCCTTTTTCCATTTCATTTCCCGAAAAAAGCTGTTTTCAGCCCATCGCTCCCCTACCGCACCGGGGGGGCGTACATGATGCCGCCCCTGGTCCACAGGTCGTTGATGCCACGCTTCATTTTCAAAGGCGTGTTCATGCCCACGTTGCGCTCGAAAATCTCGCCGTAGTTACCCACCTGCCTGATGACCTGGAAGGCCCAATCGTCGCTCAGGGAGAGGTTCTTGCCCATGTTGCCCTTGACACCGAGGAGGTACTGGATGTCCGGATTCACACTGCGGCGCATGGTGGCGGCGTTGCGCGAGTCCACGCCCAGTTCCTCGGCGTTGATCAGCACATTGACCGTCCATTTGACAATCTTGTACCACTGCTCGTCGTCGTTGCGCACCATGGGGCCCAGAGGCTCCTTGGAGATGACCTCGGGCAGGAGCATTGCCTCCTCGGGTTTTTCCAGGCCCAGGCGCAAGGCCATGAGCGAGGACTGGTCATTGGTCATGGCCTCGCATTTCCCTGCCTGAAAGGCCGTTGCGGTCTGATCCGATGTGGAAAAAACCACGGGTGTATAGGTCATGTTATGGGCCTCGTAGTAATCCTTCAGAAACATCTCGTGGGTGGTGCCTGATTGCATGCAGATGTTCACGTTGTCCAGTTCTTCGAGATGCTCCACACCAAGGCTTTTTCTCACCATGAATCCCTGGCCGTCATAGAAATTGATGCCCGCGCAACTCTGGTTCGGCAATGTATCACGGGTGAAGGTGCAGGTGGTGAGGCGAATCAGGACATCTATCTCACTGGTCTGCAAAGCGTGGAAGCGCTCTTCGGTGGTGAGGGGCACAAAGCTCACCTTGCTGGCGTCGCCCAGAACAGCGGCGGCCACGGCGCGGCAGAAATCCACATCCAGGCCGTGCCACTCGCCCTTCTCGTCCGGCATGGAAAATCCTGGCAGGCCCATGGTCACGCCGCAGGCCACCTCGCCGCGCAGTTGCACCGAATCCAGGGTCTCTCCAGCGCGTGGCGCTCCGGGCACTAAGAAAAACAAGCACAGGGCCATTCCAAGGATACATCTCATCCGATTCATGAATACAGCACCTCTTGCGGTTTAACTCGCATCAAGCGTCAGGCCGCCACGGCCATGTCCTGGCGCGCTGCGAACCGGGCGAACAGTCCGTTCTTCTTGACCAGGTCCTGGTAGGTGCCGGTTTCCTTGATCACGCCCTGGTCCAGGAACAGGATCATGTCCGCCTTTTGTATGGAGCTGAGCCTGTGCGCCACCACGATCCTGGTGGCGCCGATCTTGTCTATGTTGTCGGAGATGGCCGCCTGGGTCTTGTTGTCCAAAGCGCTGGTGGCCTCGTCCAGGAGCAGCATCTTGGGATTGCCCACCAGGGCCCGGGCCAGGAGCAGCCGCTGCACCTGCCCCCCGGAGAAAGCGGAAGCGCCCTCGGTGATCATGGTGTGCATACCCATGGGGAGTTCCCGGATGTCGTCTGCTATGCCCGCGAGCTTGGCGGCCTCCCAGGCCTCGTCCTGCCCCCCTTTGTTGGCACCCAGAATGTTCTCCAGCAGGGTGCCGGCAAAGAGCTTGCCTCCCTGGCGCACCACGCCCATCTGGCTCCGCAGGGCCGCCATGTCCAAGCCGTTGATGTCACGGCCATCGTAGAGAATCGCCCCGCCTTTGGCTTTCTCGAAGCCCACCAAAAGGGACAGCAGAGTTGACTTGCCGCTGCCCGAGGGGCCCACGATGCCAAGGAACGACCCCGGGGACACACGGAAGGAGATGGCCTTGAGCACGGGCATACCTGGCATGTGCTCGAAGGACACGTTGCTGACTTCCACTGCGCCGCTGATCTCGCCGGGATCCTTGGCCGTGGGAACTGTCTCGGGTGTGTTTTCAAGCAGGGGCTTGGCGCGCTTCACTGACATCTGCAGGGTGACCAGGCGGTTGCACCCCCGCGACAGGGTCAGACCCGCGGCAAGGAAGCTCTGAAACGTGGACACGAAGACCATGTACCCGCCCGTGGTGATGTCCTCCTGCCCCTGCATGGTAAAGCCCAGGATACCGAAGATCACGGCCACTGCCGCCACCTGATAGGTGGCGATGAAGGCCTCGTACAGGTTGGCCACGTTTCGGGCTCGCAGGCCGCGCCTGCGCATCTCAGCGGAGTTCACGGCCCAACGGGTAAAGGCTCTGCGTTCGCAGGCAAAGGCCCGCAGAACGGAAATGTTCTCGATGATCTGCTGCGTCAGGCTGTAGATGCTGGCGGTCATGGCCTCACCCTCGGAAAAGGCCTTGAGCTGTTTTGAACCCAGCAGAATGGCGATTACAGTCATGAGGGCGATGAGCCCCGCGGCAACAGCACCGGCCAAGGGGCTGTAATACAGCAGCACGCCCACACCGGTGAGCCCGGTGATGCCGGACATGAGGGCGTTGAGCACCATGTCCATGATGGACTTGCGCACATTGTCCACGGCCTGGACGCGCATGGCCAGATCCACCGCGCCCATGCTCCGGGTGAGGCTGGTGGGCAGACGCATGAGCCGGTCCATGACACCGCCGTGCACGCGCTCGGCGATGCGGCCGTCCATGCGCTGACGGCAGAAGCCACCGGCAAGTTTCATGAACGCCATGCACAACTGCACAACCACCAGGGCCACGCCAAGCAGGAGCGTCTGCTGACGCATGGCGCCGGGAATGAAGGTGTCTATGAGAAAACCCGTGGCCAGCGGCACCACGAGCCCCAGGAGCGAGGCCGCCAGGGTGGCGAAGGCCAGGGTGCCCATATCCATGGAGCACAGCACCAGACCGATGAGGATGATGTCCCTGACCCTCAGTTCCTTGTTGGGGAGCGGAGGGGCGACAATATAGGCCTCCTTCTTCAGGGTGGAAGCCAGGCTCCGGCCCACCTTTCTGGATAGCCTGCCGCGCTCGTGCAGGCGGTACCCGCTGAAAAAACCGGGCTTCAGGACCACCGGCTGGTTCGTGACCTTCTGAAAGGCCACCATGGGCCCCCGGTCCTTTACCCACCACCGTTTTTCCAGGTCGATGGCGCGCAGCCGGGCGTTGTTCATGGCGGCGAAGCGCTCAAAGGTGATGTCCTGCTCCTTCAGGGACTGGGGTGTGGGTTTAACCCCGGTGGCGCGTTGGAAACAGTAGGCCGCGTCCGTGTCGATGGTCTGTTGCACCCGCTTGGTGGCCAGGATGCCCTGAAACCTGAACCTGGCATTGGACAGGTCCTTCCCGGTCTTTTGCTCCAGCTCTTCGGAGCGCTTCAGATCGTTATCCCGGACGTTCATGGCCGTGGTCCTGGCGGTGTCCACCAGCACGGCGGTCATGGCGGCCACTTGCCACTTCCAGTCTATGGCCCCGATTATCCCGCTGGTGGACTGGGATACCCGGATTTCACCATCAGACAGGGTCAACCAGGAGCGCGGCGTCAAAAACTGCAAAGACCCCTTGGGTGCCGGGGTGATGTCCATGAACGAGCCGTCGGCATTGGCCCGGACCCACAGGTGACCGTGGGAGGACGTCAACGAGGTCGGTTTGTCCAGGATCAGGCGCTGCCCCTCGGACAGGGTCACCGCGATGGGGCGGCGCTGTGCCAGCTTCGAAACCCCCTCCGACAGCCTGCCCAACCACTGGTCCGTGAGCTGGGCGAATTTGTCCCGCGTCTCCAGGGTGGACAGGTACCTCTGCTCCTCCTCAGGTGAGATAAAGCGGAGCACGGAATTCTCCACAGCCATGAGCACCATGGCTCCGGGGCGCTCCAGGGCGCCGGTGAACAGGCTCCCGGCCGGAAGCTCGGCAAGGAACACCCGGCGGATGGGGATGTTGACATAGACCTCGAGGCTGCCCTCGGCCACAAGCAACAGGCCTTCCTCGTGATCCGGAAAGAAAATCTGCCCCGCTTCCAGGGACTGTGTCCTGACTATGGCCTTTTTTATCTGCATGAATCAGTTTTCCACGAGTTGGCGGTACAATCCGTTCTTCTTCACGAGCTCCTGGTGGGTACCGAACTCCACGATCCTTCCCCGGTCCAGAACGCAGATCATATCGCAGTCCATGATGGTGGAAATCCTGTGGGCGATGAGCACGCAACTTGCGCCGCGCCGCCGCACCGCGTCCATCACCGACTTCTCCACCAGGGGATCCAGGGCGCTGGTGGCCTCGTCCAGGATCATGAGTCTGGGATTCACGGCAAAGGCGCGGGCCAGGGCCAGACGTTGCCGCTCCCCGCCGCTGAGATTGCGCCCCCCTTCCAAAAGCCTGCCCGCATACCCGCCCGGGCGTGAGGTAATGATGCCATGGACCATGGCGTCCTGGGCCGCCTGAACGTAGTTCTCCTCGGGCATGGAGTCGTCCCACAGGGTGATGTTGTCGCGGATGCTGCCCTCGAACAGGCAGACATTCTGATCCACATAGGTCACTTCACGGCTCAGCTTGCTGCGCTGCCATTCGTTCAGACGGGTGCCGAAGACCATGACATCGCCCTGCACCGGGTCCTTGAGCCCCACCATCAGGTGCCCCAGGGTGGACTTGCCGCTGCCGCTGGGCCCCACCAGGGCAACGCGGGCGCCCAGGCCCACGCGGATGCTGAAATCGCTCACCACCGTGGGCGTCATGGGGCTGTAGGAGTAGGAGACATTGCGCAGCACCAGCGGCGTGGTGTCGTAATCCGGGTCAGCCTCCCTCTCCTCGTCGACCTCCTCCCGCTGCTCAAAGGACTGGTCCGCCACCAGGACGGCGTCGTGACTGCAAGAAGTGGAGCCCTCGCAAGTATCCGCGTTCAGAGTGTCGGACAGGCGCTCGGAAATGCCCCGGATGGATTGCAACTGCGCGCCCACACCCACGAGATTGAGCACCGGCGAGGTGAAATGGGAGGCCAGGGCCTGCATACCCAGAAGCATGCCGATGGTCAGGGCGCCGTCCATGACCCGCAGCCCTCCAACCACCAGCACGGCCACGGAAACGATGCTGATGAGGAAGCCGGCGGTCTCATTGAGTAGACTGCCGCGAAAGGTGGTCTCCTGCTCCGCGCCCAGCACCTCGCCCTGGGCCGCGAACCAGCGCCCCAGAAACATGCCTTCGGTGCCCGAGGCCCGAAAATCCTCGCGCATGGACAACCCCTGCATGGTCAGGCCATAGAGCTTTGCCTCGTCGTTCACCGATCTGCGGCTGGCGTCCTCCAGGCTTCGCGCGGACAGGGTCATGGTGACCAGGGCCAGCAGCGACACCAGCACAATCACCGAGGCCACCACGTAGTCCATGAAGAAAAGGGCCAGTCCGTAGCCCAGAATGGAGATCATGCCGATGAGTGCCGGGGCCAGGCCACTAGAGATGAGCCCGGCCATGCGCTCGGCCTGGGACATCCGGTTGGCGATGTCTCCGGCGTAGCGCTGGGAAAAGAAGCTCATGGGCAGAGAGAGCAGAGTCCAGAAGTAACGCACGGCAATGGTGGCGCTCAGCGCTGTCTCGGTGCGCACCAGGGCGAACTTCTGCAGCCAGGTCAGCACGCCGGTGAGCAGCGCGCAGGTGCCTAGCCCGGTGAGCAAGGGAATGAGCCAATCCTGCTCGCCCTTGACCAGAATGTCGTCCACAAAGATGCGGTTGGCGCCGGCCACGAGAATACCCGGGACCAACAGCCCTGTTCCGGCCAACAGGGCGAAGATCAGTCCCTTGCGCCCTCCGCGCAGGTTGCCGAAGATCACGGACAACAGGCCGGGACGCGATCCGCCGCGCCGAAACTCCTTCGTGGGCTCGAAGGCCAGGGCAACGCCTGTGAAGGCCTTGTCGAACTCCTCCATGCCCGCAACGCGCGGGCCAGTGGCAGGGTCGTTGAGCCAGACCCGGCTGCGCCCCATCCCCTCCACCACCACGAAGTGGTTGAACTTCCAGAACACGATGCAGGGAAAGGGCAGCCTGCGTAGTCCGCGAATATCCACGTTGAAGCCCTTGGCCTCCATGCCGTGGAGGCGCGCGGCCTTGAGAAGACTGGCCGCCTTGGAGCCGTCACGGCTGACTCCGCAGGTCTCGCGCAGGGGCTCCAGTCCCACCCAACGGCCGAATCTGGCCATGATCATGGCCAGGCAGGCCACGCCGCACTCGGCGGCCTCCTGCTGCATGATGGTGGGCACGCGCCGCCGATTCAGGGGGCTGCCGAACAGCAGGTTGCGAAGCCAGGTGAGCAGGATCATTGCACTCCGGCCTCGCTGTCCCGGATGACCATCTGCAGCACGCGCTTGATGGCGGGCATGACCAGGGTAATGAGGGGCTGCCGCTTGGTAACGATTTCAGCCGAACACAGGCTGCCCGCGGTGATCATCTGCGGGGGGCCGTCCGGAGAGGACCAGCGGAACCCGGAGTAGTTGTCCTTGTGTGTATCCAACCGGACTTTGGCCTGAATGGGCGCTCCCTCCCGTGACAGGCTCTCCACGAGCTGGCGGTTCTTGAGCACGCGCATCATGCCCTCGGGAGAGGCCGGGATGGCGGAGATGGTGGTGACCTCGCCGAACATGAAACCGTACTCCTCACGTTTGACCGTGCTGGGCACCACGTGAGCCTCCATGCCGATCTGTGCGCGCTTGCCCTCTGTGGCGGGAAGAAACAGGGTGGCCACCAGTCCCACATGGGCCTTTTCCCTGGCCTCCCCCGGCTTGACCGGAAGCACGCTTAACAGCCCCTGCCCCTGTTCCACCAGTCCGCCCAGATCAACTTTCTGCTCCACCACCATTCCCGAATAGGGGGTGGTGACGAACCCCAACCTGAGGCGGCGCTGGCGGATGGAATGCACTGTACGGCGCGCCTCCTCCACTTCGATGGCCAGTTCCAGAATCTCGCGCTCCATCTGGATCTTCTTGGAGTCGGCCTCGTACACAAGGGCGTTGAGCCTGTTCTTGTTGCGGATAAGCTCGGCCTGGGTTTCGTAGAGTTTTACCCGGGCGTCCATGAGATTCTGGCTGGTGATGTAGCCGTGCTTGAGTAATCCCTTGAATTTGTTCAGATTATCGACCAGCCACGCCTCGTGCTCCTCGTTGGAGGAGATGAGGTGCTTGAGGATCTCGATCTCCTGGGCCCGCAACTCGGCGTCGTCCTTTTCTATGCGCTGCTGAAAGTGCTTGATCTGGCTCAAGCGCTTTCTGGAGTTGACCAGCTGATTCTGGGCCTCCCGCAGCTCCTGGGAAAGGTCGGGCTGCTCGACCTCGGCCACACGGGTCCCTTTGCGGACATAATCTCCGGGGCGCACCAGCATGACCTTGACCCGGCCACTGGTCAGGGAAACGATGTCCTTGAGCCCCTCCTCGGGGATAAGGATGCCCTGGGCCTTGACCATCACAGGGACCTTGATCACGAAGCTGAAAGCCACGGCGCCGCCGATCAGGCCCAGCAGCACGAGCAACAAAAGCCAGTGGGGTGTGCGCACGATCCCCACTCCCAGGTCCAGGTTGCTCGGCTGCTCGGCGGCGGCCATTGCCGCCTCCCTGAATTGCAAAGGAGTCTTTTGATCCGAGTGAACGTCCTTCCGGTTCAATTCCGTCATGTCAGGTTCGATCCATGTGCTTGCACTCTGTCACTGTCAGCGGGCGCCTGGGGCGCCCGCCGTGGCATTCCATCAGCCAACATTCCCTACCAGAGGCCCAGAAAATCGCCCGTGTCCTCCCAGGCGTCCTCCGCGGCATTGGCCACGGTGCTGAGCACGCCGCTTTTGCTCACAAGCTGGGTCAGGTTGGTATACTTTCGCGTGAGCACTTCCTCTTTCAACTCAAAACCGACCTGGGCCCGCTCGAAAGAATCTTCAATCTTGTCCGCGGCCTTGTCTAGAGCCTCATACACAGCCGTCTGGGATCTATACTGCGCAAAGATGGTCTTATGCTCCTCGGACCCCTTCTCGGTGGCCGACAGCTTGGCACTGATCTCCTTCAAGTATTCCTTGGCATCATCCGCCCTTGCCCGGGCCGCGGTCACGGGATTGTCCTCCTTGGCTTCCTCCGTCGCCACCACCAAGGCCTCCTGGGCATGGGCCAAATCCTCCCTGGCCTGCTCCAGCGCCGCGCTTTTCGAAGCAATAACCTCCTTCACCTCGTCAATCGCAGCTGTTTCCCTCTCGATCATTATCTGCAGATTTTCGGCTCTATCCGCGAATCTATGCAGCTCACCGGTGACCTGATCAGAGCTGATCTCACCGGCCAGAAAGGCCTGATAGCTGCTCAGTGAAGCGGTATATTCATCCCTTAGGGGCTCATCCAGGTTTTCCTTCTCCAACTCGGATTGCAGATGCTCCACATAATTGGAAGCCTTGGCCTCGATCCTTGCCAAACTCTCCATACGCTCCGTCAGCTGATCTTCCTTGGCAGACAATTCACTATGCGAGGACAGGTCGCTTTCCAACGTGGCAACCTTGTTCTCGGCCTTCGTCAGATCGCTCTGGGCCTGGACCACGGAAGCCTCCGCCTCCGCGCACAGGGTCATGAATGTCGACTCCTGGGCCTCCTTGAGATCATCTTGCAGGCCCGTGTATTTTTCATACAGATTCTGGTACTGGGAGTTCAGGCCCTGGATTACACCCTGAGCCTCGGCGACGTCGTCCGAGTATTTGGCGTCCCAGTTGGCCAGCTTGTGCCGCGCCGCCGACAGATGATTGGCCAACCAATCGGGGTCGCTTTCGGCCCTTTGGGCATATGTATCGATATACTCGCGCACATCCTCGTCGATCATGTCCACACCTGGCGTGACCGAAGTG
This sequence comes from Desulfovibrionaceae bacterium, assembly GCA_963674665.2. GTDB lineage: Bacteria > Desulfobacterota > Desulfovibrionia > Desulfovibrionales > Desulfovibrionaceae. Next base: position 11,492 of record CAXXPL010000012.1, read on the forward strand.
TCCCCGGCCAGGTATTTCAATGCAGCCAGATTTTCCGAGAGGGACTGCCTTTCATCGGCAAGCTCCAGGAGCTCTTTCGTGGCCTGGTTGTATTCGCCCTGATTGCTTTGGACAAAGACGGCATAATTGTACTGAGCTTCTAGGACCTTGCCGTTGAGGGCCTTTATATTGTCGGGGTCACTCTGCTTCGCGATCTCCAACTGGGCACGGGTCTCGTCCCGAGCCTCCTCCAGCTGGGACATGGACTCCTCATAGGTCGCTATCTTGCCCTCCAGCTCCGCAATCTTGGGGGCGTGACTCTCATCATATTGATTCAGCGTCGCAATGGATACTGTGAGCATATCATCCCAGTAGGCCTCGCCCCACTGAACCCCCTGGGCCTCCAACTGGTCCTGCAGCGTTACCAACTTTGCCAGGTTGTCCACGTTGGCAGCGTATGGCAGACGAGCCTCCTCGATGGCGTCGAGTGTGTCCTGCGCTTTTTCAAGCTGACCGGAAACAGTTTTCCACTCATCATACAGAGTATTCAAGCTGCCGATCATGGCGGATTCCCATTGATCGGTGAGTTGCTCGTCCTCGGTCTGAATATGCTCCAGCAGTTCCGCCATGGCGGCCTCAATCTCCTGGGGCGTTCCCACGGTGGTGGTGGAGTCGAAGAGCTGGACGCCGACATTGACTTCAAGGCCTATACCGCCGAGAAGGACCGCCATTTCAGTGGACACGGACACTGAAAGCTGACCGTCCTCCATACCGCAGCTGAAATCCGTTCCCACCGAGACACTGCCGGGGCTGACGGCCTTGACGCCGACCTCGGTCTCGTATTCATCGTTGCCGATGCCGGCGTTGGCTTCCGCGGTGACATACATGCCGGCGCTGGTATCATACCCCGTCTTCACGCCATCCTCGCCAATGGAGATTCCGCCCCCGGCGGTGGCGGCGGCGCCCGCGGATATACTGGCGTCCTGGGTCACTTTGGCGCCATCCCCAAATTCTTCGGATTCATAGGACTGGCCGACGGTGGCGTTCACATCCGCGGAAACCGCGCCTCCGGCTACCACATTCCCGTTCACCATCCCGACTTCCACGCCGACTCCGGCCGAAGCCTGCAAATCGGTGTTCACGGTGACGCCCTTGCCCAGGTCGTACTCGGCGCCAACACCGGCGGTCACCGTGGCCTCGGCGTCGGCTCCCGTGGGGCCGACATGTGCGGTGGCCTCTGCGCCCACTCCCGCATAGACCGTAACCGTGACACCATTGCCAAGATCTCCAGTCTCGCTGTAACCCACGGATGCGGAAGCGCTGGCCTTGGCCTCCAGGCCATTCACCGAGGCCGATGCCGAGGCGTCGGTCTCCCCGGGGATCTCCACCTCGGAGAGGTCCACCGCCGCCATGGCCGCGGCAATGTCGCCCGTGTCCTCTTTTTTCTTTGAATCGCCGCTTGTCAGGCTGATCGCGCCCCCGGCAATGGACTCCAAAGCGTCGTCATGCAGTTCGTTGAGAGCAGAGAACTTCTTGACCACGGGTCTACCTCCGTCTGATTAGAGTTCAGCGTGAGTGTGACTGGCTCAAAATGGATATGATTAATTAGTCAGCCCTGAAAAACGTTCAATTTACTGAAAAGACTTAACAAAACGACCAATTCAATGTATCATTCTCGACCAGGAACTACAGTAATTCTGCAGAAAACCGGTCGCGCTGTCGCCGAGTCGGGAGTGATGATGAAGGCCAAGCAAGCCAAAAACGATCAGGCTAATTTCCTCTACAAAGACCTCATTGACCAACTCAACCCCAAGCATCCGCTGCTCCAATTGGCTGGGCGCATACCATGGGAGCGCTTTGAGCGGGAGTTCTCCCCACTCTACAGCGGGCACGGACGACCGGCAAAGCCCATTCGCCGCATGGTCGGACTCATGATTCTCAAACAACTTGAGGACCTCAGCGACGAGCGTGTTGTTGAAGCCTGGGTCCAAAATCCCTACTTCCAAGCCTTTTGCGGCGAGAAGCACTTTCAGTGGAAATTCCCCTGTGATTCGACGGATTTCGTCTATTTCCGCAAACGCATCGGTGAGGACGGCGCGCGCCTGATCTTCGAAGTCTCGGTGGATCTGCACGGCGAAGACGCCAAAGAGCGCGAGATCACCGTGGACACCACAGTACAGGAAAAGAACATCACCTTCCCTACAGATGTGAAACTGCTGACGAAAGTCATCAAAAAATGCAGGAAAATCGCTACAGATGAAGGCGTCAGGCTTCGCCGTAGTTTTCGCCGTGAACTGCCAAGCCTGCTGCGCCAACGGTTCAAAAGCCGAAAAACCATCAAACGAATACGGACCATGGCCGGCGTGCTCATCCGCGAGTTGGAGCGCAAGTTGTCCAAGGAAGCGCTTGCCCGCTACGCTGAATCCTTGAGCCTTTTTCGCCGAGTCCATGGACAAAAACGGACCGACAAAAACAAGATTTACAGCCTGCACGAGCCTGACGTGCTGTGCATCGGCAAAGGCAAAGAACACAAAAAGTATGAATTCGGGCGCAAGGCTTCTCTTGCCGTCACCAAAACCACAGGTGTCATTGTGGGGGCCATGTCTTTCACGGAAAACGTCTTTGATGGTCATACGCTCCCGGACGTCCTGGAGCAGGTCTGGCAAATCACAGAAGTCTGTCCGTCGGTGGCCATCTGCGACCGAGGCTATCGGGGACGGAAAAAGGTGGGCGACACGAGCATCCTGACGCCAGGTAGCCCTAAGAAGAGCGACACACCCTATCAACGCAGAAAAGCCAGAGGACGCTTCCGCCGCCGGGCTGGAATCGAGCCGGTGATCGGACATGTGAAGCATGACCATCGCATGGTGCGCAATTTCCTCAAAGGTGTCGTCGGTGACGCAATCAATCTGTTCATGGCGTGCGCGGCGTTCAACTTCAAGAAATGGATGCGAGGGGTGAAACTTTTTTTTACTCTTCTGGCCCTGTGGCTCTCTTTCGAGTTTGGATGGCAGCGCAAGCTGGCTAAGATCTGAACAAAGCTAAAAGGGCTTTTTCAGGGCTGACTAATCAGGTACCACCGGCAAAGCCGGTGGTATGAGGATGCCCCCTTGAAGGGGGCCTACCCCGCCGGGGCATCCTCTTTGATTTCTGCTTAATGCCAACCTCTTGTAGGGTCAGCTGCTCCTGCCTCAATTCGTGATGGTCTTGCCTTTGGATGTATTCAACGATTTGAGCTTCATCCAAGCCTACGGTGCTTACACAGTAACCCCGTGCCCAAAAATGGAAACCTGTCAAATTCTTCCCTCGACCAAGGTAACGCTTATGGATCAAAATCGCAGACTTGCCCTTGAGCTTGCCCATAGCATTTGCAACGCTGTATTTAGGAGGGATGCTCACACACATGTGAACATGGTCTGGCATTGCGTTTCCTTCCACCAACTCTATTCCAAACTGCTCGCACAGTTCTCTGAGTATGCCTCCGATCTCTTTTCGGAGTCTTCCAAATATCGCCTTTTTACGATACTTGGGGATGATCACAACGTGGTACCTACAATACCACCTGACATGAGATTGACTTTTCCATTCTCGCATTGGCTCTTCCTTTCTCTGCCCCGGCGGGCTTTGAGTGGAAGAGCCTTTTTCAGTAGTATTATCAACCCAGGATCGGTAGAACCTTTTCGGGTCACACCGCCAGAGGCGGTGGTTTAACTGTTTTAATTATAATCGAATTCCGTACGACCTGTCGATCACGGACAGTCTCAAGATATGCGGCTATTCCCGGTTCATGACGGAGCCCCCCCCTTTTTGAAAAGACAGCCGGATGAAACCTTGAATCACGCGTTACCCGATAGACGCATGTGTTCACGAAGGACCCCCATCCTATCATCGGCGTCCATGATCCGAATCTTTAGAGCATTTTCACTTTGAAACAGTGAAAATGCTCTGCCAGGATTTGCCTTTTCCGCAGGGGCATCCTCTATGATTTCTGCTTAATGCCAACCTCTTGCAGGGTCAGCTGCTCCTGCCTCAATTCGTGATGGTCTTGCCTTTGAATGTATCCAACGATTTGAGTTTCATCCAAGCCTACGATGCTTACACAGTAACCCCGTGCCCAAAAATGGAAACCTGTCAAATTTTTACCTCGACCAAGGTAACGCTTATGGATCATAATCGCAGACTTGCCCTTGAGCTTGCCCATAGCATTTGCAACGCTGTATTTGGGAGGGATGATCACAACGTGGTACCTACAATACCACCTGACATGAGATTGACTTTTCCATTTTCGCATTGGCTCTTCCTTTCTCTGCCCCGGCGGGCTTGGAGTGGAAGAGTCTTTTTCAGTCGTATTATCAACCCAGGATCGGTAGAACCTTTTCGGGTCACACCGCCAGAGGCGGTGGTTTAACTATTTTAATTATGCGGTGCTTCCCTAGAACCAGCTTGTCACAGCGTCCCAGGTATCCTCGACCGCGTCGACCGCGGTGCTGACTATGCCGCTCTTGGTCACGAGCGAAGTCAATGCGTCATACTTTTCTGTAAGCTCTTCATGTTTCATTTCAAAACCCTTCTGCGTCCTCTCCAGTATTCTGGAGACATCCTCAGCGGCCCCGGAAAGCGTCTGGTACACCACGCGCTGGGTTTCATACCGCATAGCGAATCGGCATCGCTGAAAGTAGCGGATGTGGGGCAAAACGAACACAATGGAAAGGAGATTCCATAAAGGGGATCTTCTACCGGTCTCCCAACGGCCTGCGGCAGAATCACCTCTGCAATTTCCCGGTATAATAACGAATATTTTACTCGTAATTCGGTTTAAATACAAGGAAGAAAAGTTTTTTCAGACCTGACTCAATAAATCCTGTTGCGGAACATCCAGCCCGCCAGGGCCAGGCAGAACAGCCCGATAAGGGCCAGGGGCCAGATTTGCATGAGCAGCACATGTCTGGGCGCGTCTTCGATGAACACACCACGCAGTAAAATCATGGCGTAGCGCAGGGGATTTACCCAGGTGAGCATCTTCACGGCCGGAGTCATGTTGGCGATGGGCGTGGAAAAACCGGAAAGCAGAACGGCAGGCATCATGAACATGAACGTGCCCAGCAGGGCCTGCTGCATGGTCACGCTCAAGGAGGAGATCATCAGCCCCACACCCACGGCGGCAAAGGAGAAAAAGCACAGGCCCAGATACAGCAGCCCGATGTTGCCCCGCAGAGGTACGCCGAACCAGAACACGGCCACGAACAGGATCATGGTGCCCTCGAACATGCCGATGAGCAGCCCCGGAAGCGCCTTGCCCACCAAAATCTCCACCGGGGGCATGGGCGTGACCAGAAGCTGGTCAAAGGTTCCCTGCTCCCGTTCACGTGCAACGGATAATGCCGTGACCAGAAGCGTTACAAGCAGGGCAAGCACTCCCACAATGCCGGGTACGAAATACCAGCGGCTGAGAAGATTCTCGTTGAACCAGGCGCGGGTCACCAGCACAGAGGCCGGTTGCTGCCCGGCTCTTTGCAGGCGCTTGCTGTTGTAGGCGCTGACCACACTGGCCAGGTAGTTGCCCACAATGCCCGCAGTGTTGGAATTGCGGCCATCCAGAAGGGCCTGTACCCGAACCATGCCCCCGGCATGCAGATCGTTGGCGAATGTCTGGCCGATGCGCAGAACCAGCCGGACCGTGCCGTTGTCTATGAGTTCCTGCACCTCCCCTTCCTGTTCAATGCTCTTCACCAGCTCGAAATGTCTTGATCCGCGCAGATCGGACAGCAGCTCGCGGGACTCGGTTGAATTGGAGAGGTCCTGATAGGCATAGGGGATGCGGTCCAGGTCAAAGGTGGCGGCATATCCAAAGAAAATGGTCTGGATCAGCGGGGGGAGGATGACCACTGTACGGCTCCTGGGGTCCTTCATCAGGGCCAGGAACTCCTTGCCCACCAGGGCAATTATACGCCGCAGGGACTCGATCATCACCTCACTCCAGATTCTTTTTGGTTTTGCGAAAGGCCTGCAGTAGGAAGAACAGACCCAGAGCGGCCACGCCGAGGCCATTGGGCAGAAGCACTGAATGGACATCCCCTGCCAGGAAGATGCTCTGCACCATGGGCACGAAATACCTGGCCGGTACAATATGGGAGAGTATCTGGATGAAGCGGGGGGTGCCGGAGAGTTCGAAGATGAACCCGGACAAAAAGAAGGCTGGCAAAAAGGACGCTATCAATGCGATCTGCCCGGCCACGAACTGGTTGCGCACCGTGGAGGAGATGAACTGCCCCATACCCAAGGCAGCGGCCATGAACACAGCCCCGGCCAGGAGAAGCATGGACAGGGAGCCCCGGAACGGGACATGAAACAGATACACGGCCATGACGATGCACAGCCCGAGCCCACCCATGCCCAGAGCAAAGTAAGGGATCAACTTGCCCAGCATAAGCTCCAGACGGCTCACCGGCGTCACCAGCAGGGCCTCCATGGTGCCGCGCTCCCATTCCCGCGCCACCACCAAGGCTGTAAGCAGCGTGCCTATGAGCGTCATGATGATAGCCATGAGCCCTGGTACCAGAAAATTCTGGCTGCGCATCTCCTTGTTGAACCAGACATGGGGCGACAGCTCCACCAAGCCCACCTTGGCCATGGCCGATCCGGCAGGCAGCTCGGGCGCCACCTGAGTCATCCAACGTTGCCAGGCCCCTTGCACATATCCCAGCACCTGGTTGGCCCGGTTGGAGTCCACGCCGCTGACCACCACCATGACGGGCGCGGTCTTGCCTGTGGAGAGGTTTTCGGCGAAATCCTCACGCAGGCGGATGGCCGCGTCCACTTCGCCATCGCGCAGCAGTAGCTCCGCCTCTTTCCAGGAGGTCATGGGGATGGGCTTGAAGTACTCCGAGATCACGAACCGGGCCAGGAACTCCGTGGCCAGGGGACCGGGCTTTTCCATGACAAAGGCAACGGGCAGCTGTTTGGGGTCCAGACTGATGCCATACCCGAAAAGCAGCAACATGATGATGGGCATGACAAAGGCCAGGGCCACACTCGAGGGGTCGCGCACGATCTGCAGGCTCTCCTTTATCAGAAGCGCCTTGAGGCGCCTGGGATGCAGGGCTCCCGTCATGTCAGGCTCCCTTTCCCCGGGATCTGGGGGAAAACCCCTCCACCAGGTTGATGAAGGCCCGTTCGATGGTGGCTTCCCCGTCCGCCCCGGCATGGACGCGGATCTCGTCCGGGGTGCCCAGAGCCAGGAGTTCGCCGCTCATCATGATCAGCATGCGGTCGCAGTACTCGGCCTCTTCCATGAAGTGGGTGGTAACCACGATGGTGATGCCCTGCTCGGCCAGGGAGTTGATATTCTCCCAAAATTGCCTCCTGGCGAGGGGATCCACTCCGGAAGTGGGCTCGTCGAGAAACAGGATGCTGGGTTGGTGCATCAGGGCGCAGGCCAGGGAAAGCCGCTGCTTGAAACCAAAAGGCAATTCCCCGGAGGAGGTATCAGCCTCGGATGCGAGATTCAGCTCCTCCAGAGCCCACTGGATGCGCTCCTTTCGCCTCTTGCCGGTGAGGCCGTAGATTTTGCTGAAAAACGACAGATTCTCCCGCACGGAAAGCTGGCCATAGAGGGAAAATTTCTGGGCCATGTACCCCACATTTTTACGCGCCCTGGCCGCCGCTGTACGCAGGTTCGCCCCTGCCACCTCGAGCCTGCCGCCGGTGGCCGGAAGCAGACCGCAGAGCATGCGGAAGGTGGTGGACTTGCCCGCGCCGTTGGGTCCCAGCAGTCCGAAGATCTCCCCCTTGTTCACGGAAAAGCTCAAGCCACGCACAGCGTAGAAATCGCCGAACCGGCGCTCCAGGTCCTTGACACGAATCACCACGCCGTCGCTCCCGCCCCCTTTTTCAACAGGGGCCTGGGGCATTTCCTCCAAGCGGGGCACGTCCAAGGTCAGCCCTTCCCGCTCCCGCAACAGGAGCATGAACCCGTCCTCGAACACCGCCTCCACGGGTTGGGCCTCACCGGCGCCCAGCCTTTGCAGCAGGGAGGCCGGAGCCGCCGGCTCCTGCGTCACCAGGCGTACGCGCCCGGCCTGCAGGGTGGCGTCCACCACACCCCGTCGGCCGAAGAGGGAACTCTGCAAGGCCCTTGGCACCCCATGGGGGCGGATGAGCCAGCTCCTGCCCCGGGCCTTGGACACGAACTCCCCCGGCTCTCCCTGGCCTATGCATTCGCCGTCCAGCAGGATGAACACCTGGTCGCAGCGTTCGGCCTCGTCCAGGTAGGCGGTGCTCATGAGCACCGTAATGTTGTGCTGACGCACCAGGGTGTCCACGATGTTCCACAACTCGCGCCGTGAAAGGGGGGTCGACGCCCACAGTGGGCTCGTCCAGCAGGAGGAGCCGGGGCGTCTTGAGCAGGGAGCAGGCCAGCCCCAGCTTCTGCTTCATGCCGCCGGAGAGCCGCCCGGCCAGACGCTTGGTAAAGGGTGCGAGCTGGGTCATCTCCATGAGCTCTGGATAACGCTCCGCGCGCTCCCTGCGCCCCACCCCTTGCAGGTCGGCGTACAGGTTCAGGTTCTCCTGCACGCTCAGGTCCTCATACAACCCGAAGCGCTGCGGCATGTAGCCGATGGCGGCCTGAATGTCCCGCGCCTGTCTCACGCAGTCCATACCCAACACACTCAGGCTTCCGGAGTCCGGAGTCATGAGCCCGGCCGCCAGGCGGATGAGCGTGGTCTTGCCCGCGCCGTCAGGCCCGAGCAGGCCGTTCACCGTGCCGGGTTTGAGGTCCAGGGACACGCCGTCCAGGGCCTGGATGCTCCGTTTGCCACGCTTGAAGGATTTGCGTACATCGCGGGCAATCAAGGGTTCCATAACCGCTGTAACCGCCATGACTCGCTCCTCAACGCTCTGAAACAGGGCTTGACGCGCTCCCGCCGTCAAAGGCGGCTGGGGAGACATCCTCGACGTCCAGCACCACTGTGGCGGGCATTCCCAGCCGCAGGTCGTTGTCCGGATCCTGCACGTTGAACCGCACTTCGTACACCAGGGAGGTTCGCAATTCCGGAGTTTCCACCGAACGGGGCGTGAACTCCGCCACCGAGGAGATGAACCCCACCGCTCCCGTGTATTGCTTGCCCGGATGGCTGTCCGTGACCACGTACCCCGTCATGCCGGGCGTGAGGAGTCCGAGCTTGCTCTCCGGGACATAGGTGCGCACCCACTTGGGATCCATGACCGCCAAGGTGTACACGGGCTTTTGGGTCGAAGCCATGTCCCCGGGCTCGAGATTTCTGTTGCGGACCACCGCATTCACCGGGGCACGCAGGCTGCTCTCCTCCAGTTGCACCTCCAGGCCCGCGAGTTGTGCCTTCTGTGCCTGCAGGGAGGCCTGGGCCTCGCTGACCTCTTCCCAGCGGGGGCCGGCCTTGACCAGGTTGAATTCCTCCTGCACGGCCCGGAGCTTGGCCTGGGCAACATCCCTGGTGGCCTTGGCATCGTCCACCTCCTGCTGAGTGGTGGAACCGGAAGCGATGAGGCGCGCCTTGCGCTCCAAAGTGCGCTCCGCGAGGAGCAGCTCCGCCTTGGCCTGCTCCACCTGGGCACGCGCCGCCTGGAGTTCTTCGGGGCGGGAGCCGTTCCTCAACCGCTGGACCACAAACTCCTGGGCCTCCACCGCGGCCCTGGAGGCGGCGATGGATTCGCGCAGCCGCGCGGTCTCAAGCACGGCCAGCACCTCCCCCCTTGCCACCTGGTCACCTTCCTGAACGTGCATGTCCTGTATCCGCTCCACGTCCTTGAAGGCCAGGTCCACCGTGCGGATATCCACGTTCCCGTAAAGAGCCAACCTGCCATTGTCCTGTTCGGGCTGCATCCGTTTCAGGTACAGCTGATACCCCCCGAAGCCGAGTCCGGCGAGCAGCAGGAGAATGATGATCTTTTTCATGTTTCACCCCAGTTTGAACGGCACTGGAAATGCTGTTGCGGGTTATCCGGCAGGAGCGATTCTCATATGGGGAGCGGTCTTGCGCCCCCTTCCCGGTGTCCCTGGAATCGATCCGCTGGCCATGAAAACCAAGTAGGCTTCTTTTTTTGACTTGTCAAATTCAAATTTTAAATTTAAATTTCAATTTACATATGGGCCCTTGTTGTGCAACACTCCACCTGGATCAATGAGCGATAATCAATCGAAACGCCAACGTGGCCGAACCTCCCAGTACGGAGGCTGCCGGTTTGCACGACTTCACCATAGATAAGCATTTTATGCTCCCAGTCATAGCGGAGAAATGACAATGACCAACATCGGTACGGAAAACAGGGCATCGGAAAAGACCAGACGCAAGATTCTGGAATCAGCGGGAAAACTCATTGCGGAGAGGGGATTCGACCGCACCACGGCCAAGGACATCTGCGCCAAGGCCGGTGTCAGCCCGGCCGCGGTGAACTATTACTTCGGCTCCCGGAACAAACTCTACGAGGCGGTGCTGCAGGACGCGCACAGAGGTATCATCACCCTTGAGCAGATGGACAAGGCCCTGCCGCGCGATGCCCCGTCAGAGGAGAAGCTGCGCGTTCTGCTGGAGTTGCTCATGGGCAGGCTGTTCTCTGCATCTCGGGGGGGGTGGCGGTTCCAGGTGCTCATCCGTGAAATGGTCGCCCCCACACCGGCCATCGAGTACCTCATGGAGACCGAGTTCAAACCCAAGACCATGTTCCTCAGGGGCATCATCTCGGAGATGCTGGGACTCCCGGTGGAGCACGCCCTGGTAAACAAGTGCTTTCTCAGCATCTTTTCACAATTGCTGGCACTGTTCCAGAACAGGCAGGTTTTCGCCAAGCTTTTCACGGAGATGGATTTCGAGAACGACCCGCACGAGAACCTCCTGGATCACGTGGTCGCCTTTTCCATAGGCGGGATCAGGAACATCGCCGAGAAGTTTTTCCAGGACGGGCAGGCGCGATAAGCGCTGTTCACCACGAGGCGTTTATGGAGGGGGAGCCCTTCACAAAGGAATCCTTTGGGAAATCACATTTCCATGCAGGATCGGAGATACCTTTCAGGGAATTACTCGGAGTTCTTCCCGCACAGGTCCCGCAACCGCTCCGCGCACTTCCCCCCCGCCTTCAAGCCGCTGGTCACCGCGCCTTCGAGACTGGAGGAGGTGATGAAATCTCCGGCAAGCCAGATGGGCGCGCTTCGGGAAAGAAGGTCAAACTCCCTGCACAGCTCCAGGCGCAGTGACGGGGTCTCGGGGCCGCAGAAGGCCACCGCCCGGGGCCAGCGCCGGATAGCCACCTCCTCCACGCGCCCCTCATCAATGCGCAGCCAGGAGGAGAGTTCTTGCCTGCACATGTCCACGAGTTCGGAGTCGTCCTTTTCCATGAACCCCGCGCCCAAACCAGGGCGAAAGTACATGGTCACAGGCTCGAAATCACCCGCAATCCTGTGCGGAGACTTGGCGGCCTCCATTGTCAGACCGCAGGCCAGGCAACCGTCCCTTCTCGGGGGGAGCAGCATGAGCGTCCGATCATGGAACTTCCCGCGCAGGAGACAGTGCGCCTGGACGGTGGCTGTATAGGGCCACTGTTTGCCTTTTTCCAGGACAGCACGCGGCAGGAACTCCCTCAAAAGCTCCACGGCATCGGGAAGCGGAGTCGCCAGCACACAGCCTGACACCTTCAGCTCGCCCCCCCGCCCCTCCACCACCAGGGAGTCCCCGCTATGGTGCAGGGAATCCACCCTGGCGTTTGAACGGATTTCGCCACGCGCTTCCACACTCGCGGCAAGAACCTCGGTGATACGCCCCATTCCTTGTTTCAGGCCGAGCAGACGCAACGAGGAGAGATATCGTAAGGTTCCAAGCAGGGTGTCCCGGGAGAGCCCCTCAAGTTCCTGCAGAAAAAAAAGATTTGCCACCGGGGTGACGATATCCCGCACGAACCCCCTGGAAAAGGAGCGCGTTGCCCATTGACCCGCGCATTCGTCAGGCGATCTTCCCGGAAGGGTCCGGGCGTGCCACAACAGCCTGAGCATCTGCCCCGCCTCGGTGATGGAAAGCACCTTGCCGAGCAGGCTCGTTGGGCGGCGCAGGCTCCCGCCCCTGAGTCGGGCTTCTCCGGCCCGTGCAGCCCCGGCCTCGATGAAGACGAGCTCAGGCTCCAGGCCGAGTTCCAGAGCCAGGGAATGGGTGGCGCTTCCAGCCACAAAGGTCCAGGCACCGAGATCGAAGATTGCGCCGGAAATGCTCTGGGAGCCGGCACGGCCTCCCGGGGCTGGGGATTTGTCCAGAACAACAGGCCACACCCCCTTGTTCGCGAGTGTCCAGGCCGCGGTCAGACCGGCCGGGCCGCCCCCTATGATCGCGACACGCGGCCTCATGGCTGCTCCAAGTTGCTGAAAGTTTGTCCTGGGCTGAGAGTCATGCCCCGGTTTACTCCGCCCTGCCGCCCCATGTCCACCGATTCCCCCACTCCACATCCCGGCAAGGATGCGCTATGTTCAATGCACATTATGAACAACTCAAAAGGAGTCCGAGCCCACATGCAGATTTCACTTCTCGACCGCAGGCGCCTGGAAGCCGAAACCCTGACCGCGGTGTACAATGAAATGCTCCGCCTCCAGGGACCGGAACATGCCCTGGAGTTTGTCACCAGCACCGTATCGGCCATGGGCCAGGAAGCGGGGCGCGCGTTCGCTGCCAAAGCACCGGAGGGGCCCAGTCTGGAGCATTTCAGCGGCATGGTGGACATCTGGAGAGGTACTGGCGCGCTGGACATCCGCAACATCCAACGCGAGCCGAACAGCCTCGCCTTCGAGGTTCATGGCTGCGCCTATGTTGACCTGTACAGGGAGCTCGATCTTCCGGTCTCCTTGATTCCGGTTCTCTCCTGCCTCCGTGACGGTCCTTTCGCCCGTGGATACAGCCCGAAGCTCTCCTTTTCCAGACAACAGACCATCGGTGGGGGCGCGCCCTTCTGCGATTTCCTGTTTCAATGGGAAGACTGAGTTCGGACAACTTCGGCCTGCCGGTCGAATAAAGAAAACGCAATAACAAAAACTCTCCGGTTCTGGTGTTTTCCTGTCCCCGATGCTAGTGTGAAGAATACCTGTATCAAGAGCGTCCCAGGGGAACGATTCAGCCGGACGCGGTCTTGCCGATCCAAAGGTGGGACCGCAGAACAAGGGAGCCAATCTTCATGCGGGAGCAAACCAACCAGAAAGAAATCCTTCTGGAGACCGGAACCAATGAGTTCGAAGTGCTGGAGCTGTTCATCAACCACAAGGAGGACGGCGCACCGGTTGAGCCTAGATATTTCGGGGTCAACGTCGCCAAGGTCATGCAGGTCATCGAAAGTCCGGGCCTGCATCGTCCCGAATCAGCATCGAACCCAGCTTTTCTCGGCCTCATCTCCATTCGCGACAAGATGGTCCCGGTGCTCGACCTCGCAACCATGCTGGATTTCCCGCGATTTAAAGAACAATACGAGGTGGTCATCATCACCGAGTTCAGCAAGACCATCACCGGCTTCCTGGTGTCCGGGGTAACCGACATCCACCGCCTGGGGTGGAAGGACGTGGAACCGCCCGACCGTTACCTTGAGAGCGCCGCAAGGGGCGTCATCGTCGGCATGGTGCAGTTGGAGGATCATTTTCTCCAGCTCCTGGATATGGAAAGCCTGTTGGCGGAGCTGGATCCGGAGACCATTTCCCGAAGTGTCATCCCCCCGGTAACGGGGAAAAGACAGTACAAGGCCCTGGTGGCGGATGATTCCGCCACCATCCGGGTTATGCTGAGCAAGATGCTCGAACCCGCGGGCTTCTCTCTGAACGTCTGCACCAACGGAGAGGAGGCCATGCAGAAGCTCACGGCCATGAAACGCAAGGTCGAGGAACAGCAGATTCCCCTGGAGGAGATCTGCGACATCGTCATCGTTGATATTGAAATGCCGCGCATCGACGGGTACAGCATAACCAGGACGATCAAGGAGGACCCGATCCTCAATAGCCTCCCCGTGATACTCTACTCGTCCATCATCTATGACGAGGTATTGCACAAGGGGCATTCAGTAAAGGCGGACATCCAGATCAGCAAACCCGAACTGCCGCGGCTCGCGGAAATGGCCGTAGATCTTCTGGAACGCGGCTCAGCCCAGGCTTGATAAAATGGTATTTGAAAACGATCCCGAAGTGCTTTCCACATTCAAGGGAGAAGCCGAAGACCGGCTGCACGAACTCGAATCCGGAATGAAGCGGCTGAGGCTGAGCAACATCGATCTGGCCAGCGAGGTGCATGACATGTTCCGCGCGGCCCATTCCCTGAAGGCCACATCCAACCTCATTGGATTTCGGGATATTGAAAAGCAGGCAAAAATGCTGGAAGATCGCCTGCAGCAACTTCGCAGGGATCCCTCGCCCCCGGGCGAGGACATCATGGAAGAACTCGTCCGGTATCTGGACGAAATCGGCCTACGTATAGACACCCTCTGAAACGATGCCCCACGAAAAAACACATCCATCCACGCCCGGCGAACACGACAAGGCCAGGTTCAACCTCCTCTTCCGCCATATGAGGCAGGGAGTGCTCTTTCATGACGACCAGGGACGGATAATCACCTGCAATCCCGCGGCCGAGGCCATCCTCGGACTCGGGTTCGAGGAACTCCGGGGCAGACTCTCCTATGACCAGCGTTGGAAGGCGCTGGACGCCAACGGCGCACCACTCCCGGATGACGGGCACCCCACCATGATCGCCCTGCGTACCGGCAAACCCGTGCCGGACACGCTCATGGCCGTGTACAACCCAAGGGAGCAGCGCTATCGCTGGCTCATCGTCCATGCCATTCCCCTGTTTTCCAAAGGCGGAAAGGAACCGGACGAAGTGTTCACCACTTTCGAGGACATCACCTCCAGAAAAGAGGCCGAGGACGCCCTGTGCCAGGAGATGGAGGAGAAGGAAGTACTCAGGCAGGGGCAGCGCTTTTTCGCCAACCGCTACCAGCGCATATTGGACGCCTCGCCCATGGGGCTGCACCTCTACGACCTGGACGAGAACGGAGCATTGATATTTACCGGTGGCAACAGGGTGGCTGACGAGATTCTGGGCGTCGGGCACCACGAACTGGTGGGGCTCACCTTGCTCCAGGCCTTTCCCCATCTTCAGCAGACCGAAATCCCGGAACGCTTGGCCGAAGTGGCCGCAACCGGTCGGCCATGGAGCACTGAAAGAGAGAATTATCAAGGCGAGGAACTCACACAAGCCATTCAAAGTCACGCCTTCCAGATCGCCCCCAACCAGGTGGCGATCTTTTTTCACGAGATAACCGGCCGCAAGCGAACGGAAATGGCCCTGCGCCGTAGCGAGGAAAACTATCGCCTGCTCATCGAGACCCAGCGCGATCTCGTGGTCAAGGTGGACACCGAGGGGCGATTCCTCTTTGTCAGTCCCTCCTATTGTGAACTGTTCGGCAAGACCGAGGCCGAGCTACTGCACAGAACCTTCATCCCCCTGATCCATGAGGATGACCGCGGAGCCACCATGAAAGCCATGCAAAGGCTCTACTCCCCCCCACATCAGGCCTACATGGAGCAGAGGGCCATGACCCGCGACGGTTGGCGCTGGTTGGCCTGGCAGGGCACCGCGATTCTGGACCAGGAGGGATACGTGACCGCCATTGTGGGAGTGGGGCGCGACATCACGGACCAGAAACGCGTCAGCCTGGAGCTGGAAGCCCTGTACCGCTACGGCACGGAAATCATCGGGCCGCTTTCGCCGGACACGGTGCTGGAAAAGGCCTTCGACACCTTGGTAGACACCCTGAAACCGGACCTGGCGTTCCTGTTCCGAGTGGAGCAGAAGAAATTCGTTCCTCTGCGCCTCTCCGGCATAGAGGACGAACAGTTCCCGGCAGCAGTCACGCGACTGGTGGCGGATTGTATGGCCCCCTCCGAAGGGGAGACCTTCCTGGCCAGCTACTTCCCGGACATGGAGAACGCCCCCCGATTCGCATCCCGAGCGAACATCCCTCGGGATATCCGATCCTTTGCGGCCATCCCGCTCTGCGTCAACAAGATAGGACAAGAGGACGAGGGCATTGCGCTCATGGGCGTCATAGCCCTGGCGTCCCGCGCACCAAGAGACTTCTCCGAGCACCAGTTCTTCATCGAGTCGCTCTCCAATACCGCCAACTCGGCCATCGACAGCGCCATGCTGAATCAGGACCTCGACAATTCCCTGGAGGAAATCAGCAGATCCCAGCGGAACATGTCCCGTATCCTTGATTCCATGCCTTTCGGCGTAGTCATGGTGGGGCGGGACAGGATCATCCGCAAGGTCAACCGCACCGCTTTGAACATGTTGGGGCACAAGCACTCTTCCCATCTGACGGGAAAACCCTGCAACGAGATCATGTGCCCTGCGGATATGGACAAATGCCCCATCCTGGACCTGGACCAGACCTTGGACCGCTCCGAACGCATGATAATTCACAGTTCGGGACGGATGATTCCCGTACTCCAAAGCGTCATTCCGGTGGAGCTCCAGGGCGAGGAAGTGCTGCTGGAGACCTTCGTGGATATCACGGAGATGGTGCAGGCAAAGCAGGCCCTGGAGCGCTCACAGGAGGAGTTGGAGAACAGGGTGCAGGAGCGGACCAGCGAGCTGAGGGATGCCAACAACCGACTGCTTGAACTGGACACCCTCAAGTCCGCGTTCATGGCCACCGTGTCCCACGACCTGCGCACTCCTCTGACCTCCATCCTGGGGTTCGCGAAAGTCACCCAAAAGACCTTTGGCAAGGAGTTCGCTCCCTTGGCCGAGGGGGATACCAGACTGAGTTCCAAGGCCCGGCGCATCGAGGACAACCTCACGGTAATCATCCTCGAAGGGGAGCGTTTGACCCGCTTGGTCAACGACTTCCTGGATCTCACGAAGATCGAGGCCGGCCGATACGACTGGCAGGACGACCCTGTTAACATGGGGCAATTCCTGGCGGACACGGCTCTGGCTCTGGACGGATTTTTCCTGAACCTTCCTGACGTGGAACTTCGCCTGGAAATTCCGGATGCCCTTCCTACCCTGTACCTGGACCAGGACCGCATGGCCCAGGTGCTGACCAACCTGCTCAGCAATGCCGCCAAATTCACCCCCAAGGGGGAGGTCCTGCTGCGCGCGTCCGTGAACGGGGACGTGCTGCGCATCGGAGTCAAGGACACGGGGATCGGCATCGCGGCCAAGGACCTGAACAAGATATTCGACAGGTTCTATCAAGTCTATCACGAGGATCTCAGGGGCACCATCAAGGGAACGGGCATGGGGCTGTCCATATGCAAGCAGATCGTGGAACACTACGGGGGCAGCATCTGGGCCGAATCCATCCCTGGCAAAGGCACGGAATTCATCGTGGAGTTGCCCATTACGCTTCTTTCCCAAAGGCTCTGATTCACACGAACCGCGCCGGGCTCGATGTAAAGGGCAAGTAAGGAGCCAAAGCGTCAGGGATCGACGCCACCGACGCCCCCCTCGAGGGCCGGTCTGCTTCCCGGACTGCTTCCCAAACCACGGGGCTCCTGTCCGGACTCGGGCACGACCATGATTCTCCTCTGCTCCACCGGCTTGGGGGTGATCATGCGCCGCATGATCAGCCTGAACCCCACGGACTGTCCCTTTCCATTGTCAGCGGATTCCGACCTGGCCGAGATTCCCACCCGCCCCGGTGCGCTATCCCAACCGCCTCCACGCGCCACCACCTCCGAATCCCGGCCAGCCATGCCGGGGCCGCCCGCTTCGCACATTTCCCAGGCATTGCCCAGAATGTCATAAAGCCCAGTGACCCCGGGAGTGAACATGCCCACGGGCGATGCCCCGGAAAATCCGTCCAGGCATGGAAATCCAGGTGCGTCACTCCCGTCTTCGCGGTTGGCCACATTTGCATATTCGCAGGCCATCTCCGGAGTGCTCCAGGGAGTGTCCATGCCCCGTTCCATTCCCGACCGCGCCGCATACTCCCATTCCACCTCGCTGGGGAGCGCGAACTCCAGGCTCTGTGAGCGGCGACCAAGCCAGGCCGCGAACTCCCGAACCCTTTCCTTGGAGACACCCACCGCAGGCATGCTGTCGCTGTCCAGGGCACCTCCCGGCTCTCCGGAATGGTGGTTGGGGTCGAAGATACGCATTTGCGCGTTGGTGGTCTCGAAAACGGACATCCAGAAGGGGTCCACGCAGCGACGTTCCCCGGTGTCCCGGTCTTCGCAGCCTCCCTGGATGTATGCCAGCTCCATTCCGGTGACAGGCTCAACCCAGTACTCTCCCGGTTCCGATTCCGAGTCCGATGGTGTCTGCTCCACGAAAAAAGCGGGCAGCTCGGTGACGGGTTCTCTTTGCGCTCCGCTAGTCAGCTCCTGCGGTTCCTCGCCGCGCAGTCCGGCGAGAACACCCGAATCGTAGAAACACAAGGTGAATCCAGTGGGCATGGCATCCCAGACGATGGTCCTGTGCAAAGAGGAATTCAGGAACCTGTAGCGTCCCGGCCCGGCCGAGAAGCTGACCGCGTCGGGATAACGCCGGCGCATGGCGTTGAACAGCTTGTCCTGGATGTGCTGCGGCGTGTGTTTGACCAGCCGGACGCCAAAAAGTCGACTGTTGCTGAACAAAAGTTCGGCATCCAGGAAATCGGTGGGCACGGCCACGATATCCCCCCCAGCTTCGGAGGCAAGACGAGCCCCGGGTGCGAGTTCCAGAGGCTTCCAATCCGGCTCAAAGCCCACAAGCATGATTCCCGGTGCGCGGGGTTCGCCAAGGTTGAAATTTTGTAATGCAAGTTCCTGACTTACCTCGATAAATGTCATACCCCAGGAAAGAAATTTCCATCCGCTTTCGTTAATTTCAGGCACTGCGTCACGAGTGGCCGCGACTCCCCGCCCCGCATTTTCCCAGCCTAACAATAGAATGGCCAAGGATATAAAAACCACCGCAATTCGCGTCTGCATCACCGGTATATATCAAGCCTCTCCACTTGAGGTCCAGGTATGGTGCGCAGGAAAATTGACACATGCAACCGGAATATCATTTCGGCCATTTGAAACCATACTTTACAACTATGATTCCGATTTTTTTGGGAATCACTTGCCAATTCTTTACTTTGTGAATAAAAGTATTAACGTGGTGTCACAGGTTTCTCGCTTTTTTCCCGATGCGCAAAACCAAAGGAGGCGCGCCATGGAATATGTCGAGACCGATCTGCCGGTTGAACTCAAACATGGGGAGTATCTGTCACTTGCGGATGGGACGGGTATTCGTTGGGAATCCAACGGCGAAGCGAAAAACGTGTATTTTGGCAGCAGCTTCGAGGCGGACGTGGAGATCTTTCCCGGCAACGAGTACATCCATCAGAGCACTGGCAACTCCTACAAACTCACGGCGATGTTCGAGGATGCCTTGAAGGTGGAAAAAATCTGATCAGCCGCATCCCTGACGGCCCCGCGTGTCCGGCATTCGTAAGTCCGGTGATCACTATATTTGCAGCTGGTTTACACATGCCCCGCGGGGCCGGGCCCTGCAACGTTTTCCCTACTTCATCACGATTCCAGACC
Source organism: Desulfovibrionaceae bacterium (assembly GCA_963674665.2). GTDB lineage: Bacteria > Desulfobacterota > Desulfovibrionia > Desulfovibrionales > Desulfovibrionaceae. The sequence goes on from CAXXPL010000012.1 coordinate 31,047, forward strand.
CGCAATTGTTTTACCCATCATTTACATCCCCCCCCTTTTGAACAGCCTTCGTTTAATATATTCTGGTCTTCTCTTTGGTTCGCAACAAGGAATGGCACGCTTCATGCTAATGCCCCTGCGGATACATTCCCTTTGTCCCAGGGAAATCCATTGCCCGAGTCTCGTACTCATGGGGGGGCAATCCAGGAAAGGGGCTAAAGGATCTCAGGAGGAGACCATCATGATCGATATCCTGCTGCCGCTCTTCACAGCCTTTGTCATTTTCGTCGGCCTGATCAGGTTCACTTCGTAGTCTTCACACGGCGCACGCCGTCTCCAAGGCGGGAGCGGAACACTCCCCTCCCGCCTTGTCCTCTTTGCCCACTGCGGTCATCACCTACCGCATGAATCACGCCCGCCAAACCACGTTTTACCCCTAAACGCCGCTCCTTCGTGACGCTCCGGAGGGCTTCCTTGCGCAATCCAATCCGAACGTCTATGCTCCATAAAGAGCACACGAGCCCGCACCAGTATCCTTCATCCCCTTGAATCACAGTCTTCATGCGGGCCATCATGAGCACGGAGGTCATCATATGCAACAGGAAACCTCTTCGGAATTCAGACGGCTGATCGTGGTGTCAAACCGGCTCCCCATCGCGCTAGCCAGGCAGGACAGGGAATGGACTATCCGACCCGGAGCCGGTGGTCTCGTCACAGCCCTGGCCCCTGTCCTGCGGAACAGGGGCGGGACGTGGATAGGCTGGTCCGGCGCCCACACGGAGGAAAACCTCACCAGCCTGTTCAGCGACTACTCGGCCAACGCAGGCTACAGCCTGGTCCCTGTGGACCTCTCCCAGGAGCAGGTCGACAAGTACTATTTCGGTTTTTCAAATGAAGTCATCTGGCCCTTGTTCCATGATTTCCAGTCCCGCTGCGTGTTCAATCCGGGCTATTGGCGCAGCTATCTCGAGGTGAACCGACTCTTTGCCAAGACAGTGGGCGAAAGGACAGGATCCAAGGACTACATATGGGTGCACGACTACCACCTCTTCCACGTGGCCCACTATCTCAGAAAGATGGGCCTCAAACGGAAATGCGGCTTTTTTCTGCACATCCCCTTCCCCTCTCCGGACATCTTCCTCAAGCTCCCCTGGCGCGCCGAGGTGCTCGACGCGCTCATGGACTACGAGCTCGTGGGTTTCCAGACCCTGCGGGACCGGCGCAACTTCGTGCGCTGCCTGCAGACACTGATTCCGGACGCCAGGATCATGGGGCGCGGAGGCATCGTCACGGCACAAGCCGGGGAGCGTAGCGTCCGCCTCGGTGCCATTCCCATCTCCATAGACTTCGGCGTGTTCAGGGACACCTCCAAGACACCCAAGGTAAACGACCTGAAGCACGAACTCAAACGCGCCTTCAGAGGCCGCAAGATCATCCTCGGTGTGGACAGATTGGACTATTCCAAGGGCATTCCTGAACGCCTGGAGGCCATTCGCTGCGCCCTGGAGAACCACGATGAGCTTCAGGGGCGCATAAATTTCCTGCAGATACTCGTACCCAGCAGAGAAAACGTGGGCGAATACGAACGGTTACGCGATCACATCGAAAAACTCGTGGGCCAAATAAACGGCCAGTTCAGTACTCCCGGCTGGATTCCCATTCACTATTACTATACAAACTTGCCCCGCGAGGAGTTGGTTGCCTATTATCGCGCCTCGGACATCGCCTTGATCACACCGCTCAAGGACGGCATGAACCTGGTGGCCAAGGAGTACTGCGCCAGCAAGGTCAAGGAAACCGGGGTGCTCATCCTCAGTGAGTTCGCCGGGGTGGCAGCCCAACTGCAACGTCGTGGAGCCCTTCTCGTGAACCCATACGACATGGAGGGCGTGGCAAGGACAATCCTGAGGGCCTACAACCTGGATGAACAGGAGACGCGGCGCCGTATGCGCCGCATGCGCAAATACATCAAGGAAAATGACATCTACGCGTGGGTGGACTCCTTTCTCGTGGCTGCTTTTTCTCGTCATCTGCGCGATTTTCCGACAATGGAGAGCGTGTCCTTTTGATAAATCCATGCTACAGTGATGGTTCGAAGTAAAAGGACTTCGCCCATAACCGAATCATACGCATTCCACATGAGACGAAGTTCTTCCAGCAAACAGAAACATAGCGGCTATTGAGCAAAAAAAACGTCATGTGGTATGGACGCGGTTGACAAACCTCCCCGTGTCGATCATGACAAATTAACAGTCCTTTATCGCGAGGGGGTAACATGGACAACAATGAAATCCGTCAAGGGGACACCCTGCTCCAGCTCGTCACCTTCAAGGTCGATGGGGAAGAATATGGCGTAGACATTCTCAAGGTGCAGGAAATCATCCGCATGCTCGAGATCACCAAGGTACCCAAAGCTCCACACTTCGTGGAAGGCGTCATCAACCTTCGCGGCCGCGTCATTCCCATTGTCGACCTGCGCCAGCGTTTCGGCAAGATGACCAAACCCCACGACGACAGCACCAGAATCATCGTGTTCGAAATACGGAACATGATCGTGGGTTTTGTGGTGGACTCGGTCTCCGAGGTCCTGCGCATCAAGACCGATACAGTGGAGCAGGCCCCGCCCGTGGTCGCTGGAATCGAATCCGAGTACATCAAGGGCATCGGGAAGCTGGACAACCGACTGCTCATTCTCCTGGACCTGAACAAGCTGCTGAGCTCCGAAGAGGAGCAACAGCTGCAGATGTTCTGAACTCCGCCGTTTAGACGCACCTGCGACGCACCCCTCGCCCTGCCGGGCGCACGAAAAAACGGGGGGAGAAATCCCTGTAGTAAGGATTTTTCCCCTTTTCTCGTTCATTTCATGAACAACAGTGAGTCGGACTCTACATGTGCAGAATTCCCATGACTCCCACCACAATAAGGTAAAGGGCGACGATGTAATTCAGCAGTTTCGGCTGTACAAGGATCAAGACTCCCGCAATCAATGACAATATAGGCTGCAATCCGAAATGCATGTTCATAGTTATCTCCTGAATACACGGACTGCTTCAAAGTCCGTGGCATGACGGTCTAAAGAATTATCCACACAAACTGCGTCCAGTATATCAGAAAATAACGCAGGCCACCAGCCCCACAACATCTTTTCACACTTCTTACAGATTGCAGCAAAAAATCCCCTGTGCCCAGGTACTGGCCTGGTTGTGCAACAAGGCCACCTCCTTTTCATCCAAGGTGATATCGTTCACGTGTTCCCTGACCGTGGCCCAATCGCCGTTCTCGATGCCCTCGGCCAGATTCAGCCAGAACCGCAAACTGGAACTCCCCCCGGACAGGGCGACCTTGATCTCCTCTTCCAGGGGCATGAGCTTGAGGATGTCCTTCATATGTTGTCCCAGAAGAGCGTCCAGCCGGGACAACAATCCCAACAGAAACATGCTCTCGGCCGAGTGATCCAAATATCCATTGACCACGAGTTGCTCGAAGAAACGCCCCCGTTGCACGCACTGCAGACCGATCTCCACCACGCGGGGGCTGGGGTTGAGGTCCGAGAGAGTGACAACCATGAGCCACTGCCTGGTGTTTCGGATTCCCAGAATGGTGATGGCTTGGTTGATGGAATCGATGGTTCTGCTCAGGCCAAAGGCCGGAGAATTCAAATAGTTGAGGAGTCTGTAACTCAGAGACACGTCGGTGGAGATGATCCGCCCGAGATCACCGAAATCGCAATCCTCCCTGGCCAACTCCTGGAGCATCTGCATCTTGGCCAGGGTGGACGAGGAAATCTTGCGCCCGGGAACGATCTCGGGCTTCGAAAAGTAGTATCCCTGGAAATAATGGTATCCAAGCCCCATCAAGAAATCGAGTGTATCCTTGTCCTCCACTTTTTCCGCCAGCAGCTTGCAGTTGTACATCTTCAAATGTCTGGTGATTGCGCGGATATCCTCCGCACTCTGGTTGAGCACCTCCACCTTGACGATGTCCGCAAGGGCAATAATGGGTTCATAGCCCGGCTGACCGACAAAATCGTCCAGAGCCAGGGTATAGCCGGCCTCCTTGTTCTTGCGCAGCACCTCCATGATTTCCTCATCCGGCTTCACGGTCTCAAGAATCTCGATCACGCAGGAATGCGTGGGCAAGGCCAGGGCGACCTCCCGCAACAGGAGGTTACGCGGAAAATTGATGAGCAGGCGCTTGTCCGCCCCCACTCCGGACGCGGCCAGCACGAAACCGTCAGCGATGACCTTGGCGGTGGCCTGGTCCTGGTCCAGGATCTCCGCGGTGTTCACCACGCCGCTGTTCCGGAACAGCAACTCGTATCCCCAGATGCGGAGATCGCGGTTGAATATGGGTTGCCGCGCAACAAACACCGACTCGAAGACGTCGTCGCTCAGCCTGCCAGACTCCTCCATATATTCCCATCCTTGGAAAAGGGACCTCCCCCATCATACCGGATTTGTACCAAGGCGCATGGCATTGTTCAAGTGCCCGGGGAAACGTACGGTGGTTGGACCCCGGGAGCAGAGGAAATCATTTTCCATCAAAAACGCGTCGAAGCTCCTTGATCAGGACGTCCATCTCCACGGGTTTTGCCAGATATCCGTCGAGACCGGCGTCAAGGATGCGCTCCCTGTCCCCCGCAAGGGCATAGGCAGTGAGGGCTATTACCGAAATATCCGAGTTGCTCTCGAACCGCGCATCGCTCCTGATGGCCCTCACGGCCTCCAATCCGTCCATTCCCGGGAGCTGCACATCCATGAACACGAGGTCGAAGTCTGATTGTTGCAGCATTTCCAAGGCCGTTTCCGCATTCTCCGCACTGCGGACACTCATTCCCAGCTTGCCGAGGATCAACGTCAATACATAGCTGCTCACCGGATCATCTTCCACCAGCAGCACCCGGCGGGACATGAAATAATGCATCCGGGGGGTCGGCTCGATCTCGGCAACGGGGCGCCCCATGGCCGGCTTCAGGGACTGGGCCCAGTAAACCGTGGTCCCGACGTTAACCTCGCTTTCCACGGAGATCGTTCCTCCCATCAGATCCACCAGGCGTTTTACGATGTTCAACCCGAGCCCCGCTCCCTGGAATCGGCGGGTGTTGGAGCCGTCCGCCTGGGTGAAGGATTCGAAGATGGTCTTCACGACAGAGTCATCAATACCGATACCCGTGTCCGCAACCTGGAACAATACCCTGCACTCATGAGAGTCGCGGGACGTGAGCGGAGAGACAGTGACCTCGATGCGTCCCTTGTCCGTGAACTTGATGGCATTGCTCACCAGGTTCAGCAGCACCTGCTCGATGCGGGAGGCGTCTCCGATCAGCAACTCCGGTATATCGTGGTTGGCGAAAAACGAAAGCTCCAGGCCCTTTTCCCGGGCATTGCCCGAGGTGAGCTCCTCCACCCGGGCCAGGGATTCCCGCAAATCCAGCACCTGCTCCTGAAGGACCATTTTCCCAGCCTCCACCCGAGAAATATCCAGGATATCCGAGAGGAGCTTGGTCAACCTTCGGCAGGAATTCATGGCAATGGCGGCATACTCCGGTACTCCCGGATCATTCGGAGAGAGCTGAATACACTGCAACATCCCCATGATGCCGTTCAAGGGAGTTCTTATCTCGTGACTCATGTTGGCCAGGAACTCGGACTTGGCCCTGCTGGCGGCCACAGCCTCGTTCTTCGCCGCCAACAGACCGGCCTGCAGTTCCCTGTGCGAGGTAAGATCGGTCATTGATGTCAACGTGATGTTGTCCAGGGGCATCAGGCTGAATTCCACGTCCCGATATGTTCCATTCTTGCACCGGACGCGCCATATCTGTGGAGAAACGATCTCGCCGAGCCTCAGGGATCTCTCCACAGCCTTGTCCCAGACGGAACGAACCTCCTCGCGATAGGCTGAATCCGGATACGCGACCTCCCACCAGTCCTCGATGGTGGGGATATCCTCCACCATGTAGCCGAATGTATTGATAAACGTTTCGTTCACATATACGAGGTCCTTGGTGCGGCTGTTGGAAATGCATAATGGATGCGGCATCTTTGCCACCACCTGACGCAGCCGCTCCGCGCTCTTTTTCAGTTGCTCCTCGGACCGGAGTCGCTCCGTGAGATCGATCCCTAGGCTGGCAATATCCGTCACCCTGCCATCGGGGCTTCTGTTCACCACATTGGCCCAGGACACAAGGCGCCTTTCGCCGTTCTTCAGGACGATCTCATTCTCGAGATGGAAAGACCCGGCACCGTCGTCCAGGTTCATATAGGCCCTGAGCACCTGCCACAGGTCCGCACGCACCTCCTCCGGAACAAAGATTGAGAACCAGTTCTTTCCCAGGATCTCCTCGCTCCTCCAGCCGGAGAAGCTGACGAAAAAGTCATTCACAAAAAGGATTTCCCCTTCCGGAGACAAGGATACACCGATTTGAGGCAATTTGGTCAAAATGCTCTTCCAGCGCCGCTCCGACTGCTTCAAGCGCTCCTCGATGTTCTTGCGAAAGGAGATATCCGCCAGAATCCCTGTGAAAATGAGGGGAGTTCCCCTTGAATCCCTAATGGTCACGCTGCCCTGCCCCCCAATCCAGATCCAGTTTCCGACATTGTTCAAGAGCCTGAACTCCTCTCTGAACATGTCGGCGTCTCCCTCCAGGTGGGCCCTTATGGCCTGGGCCACGCGATCCCTGTCCTCGGGGTGGAGGCGCTCAAGCCAGAACTCCAGCCTGTCGATCCCTCCATCAGTGCCGTATCCGAGTATGGATGACACCTGAGCTCCGCAGGATATTCCCCCATCCCGGATGTTCCATTCCCAAAAGGTTGTTCGCCCCCCTTCCATGGCAAGCTCCAGTTGCCTGGTCTTTGTCAGGAGATCCTGATTTCGCTCGGCAACCTCCAACTCCAGCAACTTCTTCCGGTTTTCCAGAAGTTCGTGCTGAGCCAGTCGCTCCAGTAACAGGGCGAGCATCAGGACACTGTTGGTCAGGAGGGGATGATGCAACTGTTGCAGGGCATCATCGGATCCGTGGGCCATCAGGTATCCGAACTCCATATGCATCGTTCGGACTTCCAAGGAGCTGGAACCGGGCGGAGGAAGAGCTTCTGCAAAGCTGAAGGACAATCCCTCCCAGGTGGCGGTCATGGCTTCCGTAAACAGGCGAATGACCAGGTTCCGGTCCGAGTATTGAGAAAGATTGAGCAGCAGCAGAAATAGATCGTGAGAATGAATCATTGGCCGCATTTCTGTTTATCTGTTCAGGAATTCTGGCGCATTCTCGGCAAGCCAGATGTCCGGATCGATGTACATGGGGTTCTGGGCGATCTCTCCCCTGGTAATTATGTAGGGATGCGTTTGAAGAACCTGCAGAATCGTCTTCCCGTCGAACTTGTTCACATTGTACAGGCAAACGCTTATCCAGGGTTTGCCGAGGATGAAGTAATTGAGCCTGGATTCATAGGCCATGAGATGCTCGATGCCCGGAATGCTCTCAAGCGCCCAGACCATCTCCGCGGAGGCCCGCACATTGCGTTTTCCATCAGCCTGGCTTTGTCTGTAAAAGGAATCCAGACCATCATCCATGGCCCATGGAGAAAACTCTCCTTCAGGATAGTACAGGCTCTTTGGCGAAAACAGGACAAAGGAGTCGCGGTTGTCCAGATGTTGCGCGCATTGAGGGCAATGCGAAGCGAAATCCCTGCGAAACGTTTCCTCGCTCCGCTCCGCCGGGCAGTAGAGTTGCAGGTCTCCTTCCCTGGCTCCCTGAGCCAGAAAAGTCAGGATGATCTCGTCGCGTTCGACTTCGGTTTGATACAAACCGCAAAAATGAACTCCCCAGTTGCAGGTATGCCCCCCAAAACCTAAACGCGCCACTTCCTGATCGGATGTCTTCACGTGCATGGCACCCCACACCTTACCTTGATGAATCCGACAGCAACAGAGACGAACGATACACGAACGAAAAAACTGGATGCTGTACGGTCATATAGTCGTCGATATCAGGTCTTCATCGGGAATTACCTACCAGTACACCACGATTCGGGGTAATGTCCATTCACATACAAGGTATTGTGATCAAGCAGTTTCACACCCCGGAGAAATGCTGAGCATGGAAAACCATCTTCTACACGAGATCAAGTGAAACCCGTTCCCCATGGGGAATACGAAACTCATCAACATATTCGATAGTACGAAGGTAGCGGTTCAATGTAATTCGTCAAACAGATATATGTTTTTCAGAAATACGACAGGGAGCGATCCGGCATGCGCAAACCACGGACACATGACCCCAGGCCTTTGTCATCCTGGAAACGTTGTATCCTAGGACTAACGAGCAATTAATTGGCTGGCCGCGGAAAGGACCAAATCATGCTTATCCGGAATTCAGACAAACGACCGCCATGAGGCATCATTTCATTGAAACAACGTCCAGCTCCATACCAGAGAATCGACAATTTTCGCTTGAAAATGACATATCCATCTTGATCAAATGGGACTACCTCATACTAAAACAGCTGACGCTTGCAGACTTCTGTGCATGGGAATACGCCTCAAGAAACGCTTCATTGGGCATATTCTTATCAAGTACAATTCAACAATGATTTGCAGTTCAAATTTTCCACCTGAATCACGGTACCGGATAAAAATATAACAAAACTTCAACCAAAGGATCACTTTTTCATTGCCACAACAACCGACACGGTGTATAACAGTCCGAGCAAAAATAAAAGGAGCCGTTTATGGAAGACTATCTCAAAGAGGCTTTGGAGATCGTTAAGGCCCAGGCAAGCGTCCGTACCATGACCGAGGAGGAAATCACCTCCATGGTAAAGAAGCTTGCAAATGGTATCAAAGGAATCAGCGAGACCGGGGAAATCGCGGATGAATCCGTCACTCCGGTCATGGACCCCCAAAAGGCGATCAAGGAGAAATCCATCACCTGTCTCGAGTGTGGCAAGTCCTTCAAGATCATCACCAAAAAACACCTTGCCACCCACGGACTGACTCCGGAGGATTACAGGGAGCGCTTTGGCTACAAAAAGGGCATGCCCCTGGTCTGCAAAGGACTGCAACGGGAGCGCCGGAAAAAGATGAAAGACATGAAGCTCTGGGAGAAACGAAAAAAAACCAGCACGGCTTAGGGTAACCGCCGCTGGAAACGATCCTTCGCGGGTTTTTCCAGTGACAATTAATTTTCTCCGATATACCCTCTTCTTCCCGAGGGTCCTGAAAAGGATCCACACGGGCATGTCTCCATGCGGTAGCGGGGGCGGGCGGCATGCGCCAATGAATATTTCATTGGCGCATGCTCCCGCCCTTTTTACGCTTCACACACTCGTCACTTTTCTCTGCTATCAATGCTGATTCAAGCATCCGAAAACATGAGGTCGATATGTCGAACAAACGGTTCAGATCGGAATCCATCCAGGACACAACGTCCATAAGCGCCTATCTCGAGGCCCTGAAAAACGGCTTCGAGCAGGGAAACCTGGTACTCAAGCAAGGTGGCAAGTCCATTTCTTTCGCTCCCTCCGGCCTCGTCACTTTCAATGTCGAGGCAAAGACCAGGGGAAGCGAACGCAAGATCAAGATATCCCTCAAATGGCACGAGGGGGAGATCCCCGAGGACGCCGACGACACCCCCCTGATCATCAACAGCTGATCAGAGACGAAGAAATATGCTAGACATAGAAAAGAATTTCAAAATGTTGCTGCTCGAGGTGCAGGAGCAGCTACAGCGCACCCAGGATATCGTCACCAATCCCGACGCCAAGGACATCGAAAAGCTGGAGTCCCGGGACGACTACCTGGACAACTACAAGAGCGTCATAGAAAATGACGCCTTTGCCATCATCCACGGAAAGCCGGGGATCACCAAGGCCCAGGTCGTGGTGCTGCGGGCCATGAATGTGGCCACATCCAACCTGGAGCGCATCGGCGACCACGCGGTGAACATCGCGCGGCAGATGCGCTTTTTTTCGGATTTCCGCAACATCACGAACCTGCCGTTCCAGGAATTCTTCGACGTGTTGCAGCAGGCTCTGGGCCTGGTGACGGAGGCATTTGCACAGCGCGACATGAACAAGGCCCTGAGCATCTGCCGCGCCGAGCTGACTCTGGACACCCTGTACAAGGATGTGTTCGACTCCCTGCTGCTGCAGTTGCGCTCCGGTCGTCAGGCAGGAGACCTGGTCACCGCCATTTTCATCTTTCGTTATCTGGAACGCATGGGCGACGCCCTTCTGAACATCGGAGAGGCGGCCATCTTCGCCATCACCGGCAGCAAATTCAAGATTCGCCAGTTCAACGCACTGGCCGACGTGATGGACACCTCGGACAAGAGCGACCCTTACAACGGGGTGGAGTTCAGCTCCATATGGGGCTCCCGCTCCGGCTGCCGCATCGGCCGTGTCCATGAAAAGGAAGGCCCCCTGGCGGATCGGGACGTTATCTTCAAGGACGGCTCTCCGGCCAAGCTCAAACAGGAGGCCTCCAACATCGAGCGCTGGGACAAACTCATGCCCGGGCTGCCTCCAAAGATCGAAGTGCTGCGCGACCACGGCAAGACCACCACCATGCTGGTGGAGGCCCTGGCGGGCGACACCATCCAGGACATCATTATCACCGCCCGCAAAGAGTTTGTCGCCAAGGCGCTCACCACCATGGCCCGCACCATGCGCGAAGCATGGATCCGGGGGCTGCGGCACCAGACAGTCCCCTCGAACTACACGGGACAGTTGGAAAAACGTCTGCCCGACATAATCAAGGTCCATCCCGAGTTCGAGCGCCCCACCCAGGCCATCGGGGACGCCGTGCTCCCCAGCCTTGCCGAAAGCATCCAGGCGGCCCGGGAAAGGGAGCGGCAGCTCGAAGCTCCGTTCAGTGTCTTCATTCATGGTGACTGCAACAGCAACAACATCATCTACAACCGAAAGCTCGACCGCATCCACTACATCGACCTCCACCGCTCCACGGATGGGGACTTCTGCCAGGATGTCTCCGTGTTCCTGGTTTCCAACTTCAGAATTCCAATTTTCGACAATGCCTACCGCCGGTGCGTGGACCGCGTATCCGTTAATTTCCTGGCATTTGCCCGGGATTTCGCACATGACAACGGCGACACGACCTTTGACGCCCGACTGTGTCTCGGGCTGGGGCGCTCCCTTATCACTTCCACCCGTTTCGAACTCCACCGTCGTTTCGCGCGGCTGATGTTCCAACGCGGGCTGTACCTGCTGCAACTCATCGCCAGGCACGACGCCCCATACGATTCGTTCAGCCTTCCCGAGGAGGCAATCCTCTACAAATAACCGGGCACTATCGCTCAGTGTCGTCACATCCAGAGAACGCATGCTTCACAGGCAAGGAGAAACGCATGAAAAAAATCGGTGTAGTGGGTATTCCCAAGGGCTGGTCCACTGAACGGCTGCTG
>CAXXPL010000013.1:0-346385 GCA_963674665.2 Desulfovibrionaceae bacterium
GGGCCTGTTAATGGCCCGGGTGCTTTTTATCATTCAAGCATTTGAAGAGGGGCTTCGGGAGCCCCTTTAGCAATAAGGGTTCTCCCGGAAAACGCTCTTCTACTCTTTCTCTTCTATCGGTTACGAAGCCTGCTGCGAAGGCTGCTTGGCGGAGCGGCCGCCATTGCTGCTGCGCCCGCCTTTCCAGTTGCCGCGGGACTTGTAGGTCCGTTTCTGCGGCTCGTGGGGACGTCTGGGGGGGCGGTCAAAGGTCTCCTCCTGGCCGTAGTCGAAGCTGTCCAGCTTTTTCCGCTCGATCTTGCAGCCAAGGGTGCGCTCGATATCGCGGATCTGGCGCCTGTCACCAAGGGTGACCAGGGTGGCTGCCACACCGCTGCGGTCCGCGCGGCCGGTGCGGCCGATGCGGTGGGTGTAGGCCTCGGCTGTGTCAGGCACGTCGTAGTTGATGACATGGCTGATACACTTGCAGTCGATGCCACGGGCCGCGATGTCCGTGGCCACCATGATGCGGTACTTGCCGCTCTTGAACCCGGCCAGGGCCTCCTGACGACGGCTCTGGGAGAGGTCGCCCTGCAGGGAGGTGGCGGCCCAGCCCTGGCGGCTCAACTTCTGGGCCAGGGATTTGGCCCGGTGCTTGGTGCGGGTGAACACCAGCACGTTGGCGGTGTCGTCGTTGTCGAGCATGGCCAGCAGCAGGTTGGACTTACGCGAATCCGGCACCGGATACAGCGCATGTTCCACACTGGCGGCGGGAGCGGTGTTGGCGATCTGCACAACCTCGGGATCGACCATCATCTTCTCGGCCAGGGTCCGAATCTCTCGGGGCATGGTGGCGGAGAACAGCAATGTCTGCAGTTGCTCCGGCAACCTTGCCATAATCTTCTCAATGTCGGGCATGAAGCCCATGTCCAGCATCCTGTCCGCTTCGTCCAGGATCAGGGTGTCCACATGGGAAAGATCCGCCTGCCGCTGGTTCAACAGATCCAGCAAACGGCCGGGGCAGGCCACGCAAATGGAGGACCTGCGCATGTTCTTGATCTGGGGGTTCTGGTTCACACCGCCAAAGACAGGGGTGCTGCGAAAGCCGGTCTTGCGCCCCAGGGCTATAAACTCCTGATGAATCTGCATGGCAAGCTCACGGGTGGGCGCCAGAACCAGTGTCCGAATCGGGCCTGTACGCTTGACTCTGGAATCCATGAGCCTCTGCAGGGTAGGAAGGACGAACGCGGCGGTCTTGCCGGTACCGGTCTGTGCCAGGCCGATGACATCGCGGCCAGAAAGCACGGCCGGAATCACCTGCTCCTGAATGGGGGTGGGTGTGGAATAGCCTGCGGCGCGCACGCCGTCCATAATTTGCGCATGCAGCGCAAAGTCGTCAAAATACAAGAATACATCTCCTGCGTTGGAAGAAAGAAGACGCAACCGGCGTGACAAAGGGTTGCGTGCCGCGTATCGCGGTAGTGTTGGTCGGACTCTGAAGACGAGAACAATCGGGCCGGCCGGAACTCGGCCAGGTAGGCTTCGAGAAGGGCTCGTATCCAATCACGCTGAGCTGTCCCCTTGTACCTGTTTATTCGAGGATGTAAAGAACTATCTTCTGCTGGTCCCTTTTTTCATACCTGCGCTCCCCATTGAGACGCGACTGGTTGCATTCGCCCGTGGCCTCTGTGTGGGAGGACTTTTCCCCTGCGGCCGCAGGCTGTATCCTCCCCTCTCACCTGCCAACTCATGGAGAATAGGTTAATGTCCGATCCCACGTTCCCGGCCACACCCGGCATCTACCTGCTCTCGGTGCTGGAGCCGCATGCGAACAACATCACAGAGGGGCGCAAGCGCTGGGAGTTCCGACAGAACCCGAACTTTGGCCGGGTCCAGGAAGAGGAACTGCGCCCCGGCGACTGCCTGTTCATCATCGCCATGGGATCGATTCCGACCATCACCTGTCACTGCCTGGTGGGGCGCATACTACGGGGGCAGGACATGCGCACCTACTTTTCCGCTTATCAAAACAAGGGCTGGCACGAGGCGGGCATCCACGACACCGAAGACGACGGCCGTTTGAAGCTAACAATCCTGAATGAGTACGCCACGGCCGTTGAGCTGACGTCCACGCCCCTGCCATGCCCCATCCCTGTGGAGCGCATCCGGCACAAGCACACCAAAGCCTCTTGGAGCGGGAAAGGCTTCACCCCGGTGACCATGCTGCACCGCTACGAGCTGGATGGAATGGATCTGCGTGAGGCGCTAGGGAAGTTGCTTAACGTGGTTGGATGATACGGGGAAGACAACGCTCCAAGAATTCTACATTGCTAGTAATGACTTTTTAAAAGAAGGATTTCGGGGGAGGGACTTTCTGAAAAAATCCCTCCCCCAAAAAGCTTTTCAACAATCTAGAATCCTACAGAAACGGTGTCAGTTGTTCTTCAAGGTCTTGTTAGGAGTCATGGAGCGCAATCCCTGGAGCTCCAACAGGCGGTTCACATCCGTGGTTTTGAGGTTCATACCACCCCCTGAGATGGGGAGCAGGTAGATCTGCTTGCCAAGCAGGGCCTTGGCCACCTCGAGTTTGACCATGGTTTCGCCGCCCTCCCCGGCCAGAGCCTGGTTGAGCTTGGTAATGCCCTCGGCCTCGGCCTTTCCCTCGGCCTCGATGGCCTCGGCGATACGCTTCTGCTGCTCCAGGTAGGCATCGGCCTTGATCTTGGACTGTTCGAATTCGCCGTCGGCCTTGGCCACCATTTTGTTCACCTCGCCCCTGGCCTCCTCGATCTTCATGCGGAACTCCTCATAGGCGGCGCGGGTGGCGGCCTTGTTCTTCTCCACGAGCTGATCCGCGATCTTCTTGCCTTCGATGGCCTGCTGGTATGCGGGGTTGAAGCGGTAGTCCTTGGGCAGGACACGTTCCACTATAATGCCCATGGGCTCCAGGATGTCCGAGAGCCTTTTCCGGGCCTCTTCGGCTTTGGCCTGCCGGTTGGCGGCCACGTAGAACTCCTCTGTCTTGAGCTCGCCGAACACGTCACGGGGCAGGCTTCGGGCCACGGTGCGCATGACCTTTTCCCGCAGTTCCTTGTCGCTGGCGGCCACGTATTGCAGGATGTAGGGCGCCTTTTCCGGGTTGATGCGGTAGGCGATGATCACGTCCAGGCTGATGTCGTTGCCGTCCACAGTCTTGAACAACAGGTCATCACGCCCCCTGCGGTCGCCGGTGTTCGAGTCGATGGTCATCTCCAGGTTCTGGAGCTTGATGTCAAAGGTGTTCCAGTCGTTGATGACCGGCAGGATGATGTAGGTGGAGCCGGGGCCGTAGATGGTGTTCTCCACTCCGGTGTCCCCGAACAGGGAAAAGAGCACGGTGCGGACGCCCACCTCGGTCTCGCCGGTGGACTGGAAGATACAACCGCCAAGACCCAGGAGCAGAAACAGCAGCAGTGGTGTCAGTATCCTTCTCATTGCGCACCTCCCATGGCGGAAGAGTCTTGTGCTCCGGAGGAGCTTCCGTCGCTCTGGCGCACCTCGAAGAGTTTCAACAGCTTCTGCAGATCAAGGGGATTCACTCCGGTGTCACCGTCGCTGGGCAACACGATCATTTCGAGCCCGGCCAGGGTTTTGGCCATATTCAGGCCCACCATGCGGTCGGAGCCCTGTCCCTGCAGCGCGGCGTTGCGCAGCTCTGTCTTCCTGGCTTCCGCCAACTTGACCAGCAGATCGGCCTGAGCGCGGACCTTGCGGCGATAGAGGTCCATCTCGGCCCGGCGCTTGGTCACATAGGCCTCGCCTTCCGCCAGGGTAACCTGCACCTGCATCTGTCCTTCCTCGGACACCTTTTTGAATTTCGCGGCCTCGATGGCGGCGCGCCCCTCAGCCTGGTTCTTGAAAACCAACTGGTCCTTGAGCTTCTTTTCCTCGATATTTTTCTGGATCTCCGGGCTGTAACTGAAGTAGCGGATAAGGATCTGATCGACCTTGATACCCTTGGGCTCGAGCTCGTGGTTGAGCCTGTCCAGGGCTTCGTGGGTCTTTTTCACGCGCAGCTGCGAGTTGTAGAACTCCTCGGTGGTCAGCTCACCCAGGGTCTCCTTGAGGGCGGGCTCGGTCTTGGGAATGATGCCGTTGTCCTCGTAAAGGTTGCCCGGGCCGATCATGGTGAAGGTCTTGTAGGGGTCTTCGATGTGGTAGATCAACGAAACATCCACATCCACGAAAAAACCGTCCGAAGTCTGGATGTGCGCGGCAGGGGTCTTGACCCGGGAGTACAGGGCCGCGGTCTCCGGCGAGTTGGTCAGCTCCAGCACCTGCACATCGCGCGGCAGGGTGTACATCTCCTGCATCTTGGGGATCACGAGGTGCAGGCCCGGGGAGTAGATATCCTTCTGCACACCCCGGGGGCTGATCATCTTGTTCACCCGAATTCCGTATTGATACGGAGCCACGTAGCTGAGGAACATGCCGTAGCAGACCAGGACCAGGGCCAGGATGAACAGTATGAGCTTGAACCGCCTGCTCCGCAGCAGGCCGATACGCGGTAGCCTGAACTGCCGCTTGGGTCTGAACACCCTGGTGTTCTTACTTTCTCCGCCATCTCCGTTTCCGAAGCTGAAGGAATCGGATGTCTCCTTGGTATCTCGTACCATGCACGCCTCCTCATTGCTGGATTGCGCTCAAGGGCGAAACACAACAGGCGAACGCCCCATGAAGGATTACCCCACGATGCCACGATATCACACTCCCAGTGCGATGGCCACGAATCAACCATGACGGACGCCCGTGCAACCAAGCGGCCGAAAGCCAAAACTGTGAGCGATGACTGAAACAACAAATCAAGGAACACAGATCACGTCACAACGCAACCTGTTATTGTAACGGGACTACTGCTGGTTTTTGCCGCCCGGGAAGTGTGGGGAGGAGTACACTGCGCGGGACGTTATTCAAGACCTTTCGTAAAAATCCGACAGGTGTTTGATCATGCCCTGCTCGCTCCAGTACCCCTCCATGAAAGCCCGGGAGCGCTCGCCAATCCGGGCGCGCAGCTCAGTGTCCCGCACCAGGGTCCGGAGATCGTTCTCCAGCTCCCCAGGGGAGCTGATCACCCAGGGGAGGTCGTCCGCACCGGTGAATTCCCGGATGACCTCCCGATTCCAGACGTCCAGGCCGGCCACCACGCACAGTCCCTGACTCAGAGCCTCCAGGCTGCTGACCCCGAAATACCCCTGCAGATGGTCGAACAGTATGTGGCAGCGGCGTTTTTTTCGCAGGCACTCCAGGTGCGCTGTATTCTCGATGAGCTCCAGTCCGACGCTATCGTTCTTCAGCCGCAGCCGCGCCATCACCTCCAGGAAGAGATCCGTATTCTTGAGGTCCTTGCGTGTGGGGGAGTGCGCCACTCGCACCGGCTCGCTTCGCTTTCCCGGCATGGGGCGGTACAACGGCGCGTTGAGGGGCACGATGTTGGGCTGCCACCGGGCTCCGGGCAGGAGACGCAGCAGGTCCGGCGTGCTCACGAGCAGCCTGTCCCGTTTGCGCTCGTTGTACTTTTCCTGGAACCTGACAGGATTGCCCCTGAAGTCGTGGTGCCCGTGGTGATGGTGCACAATGATCTTGCCATGCATGAAGTCCCGGGGCAGGAGCCCGCAAAAGGGCACGTCCTCATCCGCTGTCATGTGGAAATGGAAAACATCCGCCCGTTCCAGGAGCGCGGCGACCTCGTCCACATCCTCGGGAAGCAGCCACCCCTCATGCAGGTCCTTCTCGAACATGAAGTTGTAGCGCAACTCCTTGGTGATCAGGCGGCACTCGTGCCCGGTATGGCGGTTCAGGGCGTTGGCCTGGGCGATTGCCGCTCCTGCCGGATCATTTATCGCCATCATGACGATGCGCATTAAAACCTCTTAAATTTGTTGGTGCAGAAAATTGTTAAACGATTTTTCCGCCATGCTCAGTTTGACTGCTAGGGAAAGTGACTTCCCCCTTGCCGCGCTGGCGGACCATGCTCACGCATGGCCAATCATGGAGCGGACGCGCCGAATATACCCGGGCTTGCCCAAAGGCGCCACTGATTGCTCCCTGGTGATAAAAAAAACATGACTAAAAAGGCGTGCCATCACTCCCCCCTCATCTTCCAAAGATCCTGATTCCGGAAATTTTCTCTATTTTTTTATGATGACAATTCAATAAGATAAACACAAATTACAAGCCTTTTTACATTTTATTGTTGACAGATTCGCCTCGTGTCCGTAAAAGCTTTTTCTTCAGTGACGACGTGGGCCATTAGCTCAATTGGTAGAGCAGCGGACTCTTAATCCGTTGGTTAAAAGTTCGAGTCTTTTATGGCCCACCAGCAAGTTCAAGGGGTTACCTGTTTTTTTCAGGTAACCCCTTTCTTGTTTGCGCTAACAGCTCGTAAACTGCAACCTACTTTACAACTTCGCCCCCCTACCGCTTTGGTCCTCCCTGACGGCCACGCCCTGCGGATAATGTAGGTTACCTCCTGACGGGCGCAACGATAGCCCCCGTGTTTTCACTCGCTGGAGTCGGTTTGTCTGTCTTGCCTTCATCCATTTCGCAGTCCGGCCATCCACGAGCGATGGCGTTCGGAACCTCGACGCCTGCACCATCAAGCTCAGGCATGGAAAATCCCGTCAGAGTATGATGTCGCGCCCCAGGGAATGATGGGAAAATTCAAGCTCTCAAAGTCTTCGCGCACCTGACGTAAAATGTCCTTACCGGCGGCGGATCCGATTTTGGGCGCCTCGAAATCAGGTGGCGTTGACAGCCGCTGTACAAGCAGTCCATCCGTGCCGAACCACAGCGGCAGGATACCTCCAAGAAAGTAGCCCCTGGAGCGAAGCGCCTCGGCCGCGGCAGGCGTCGCCGGATCGGCCAGATCGAGGATGATCTGGACCGCGCCGGTGTCCAGTCTCTGCTCGGCTTGGGCCGCAAGCACAGTCAGATCGGTTCCCGCCTTGGCCACCTGCAAACGCATGAGGCCCACGTCAGGGAGTGCGATGATGGACAACTCGGATGGCTTCGCAGGTGTTTCGGATACGCTTTGTTTGATGCTGCGTTCCAACTTAAGACGGCCATACACCTGTTCGGCCAAATCCCTGGCCGCGAACGGCGGATACACCGTGTGGGGGCGGTCGTTGGGCACCAAGAAATAGAGCAGCATACTTGTCCGCTCTGCGACCTGGTCTTTGCCAGAGGAAAAAACGCTGCCTGGCATTGCCTCCAGCTCCAAACCGCACTCGACAAACTTGTTCCTGCGGGTGGCATACTGGGTAAAGACATGCGTACATACGGCTTCGACGTAGATCGCGTCAGCCTTTGATTCGGCGGTCAGGACCGTTGCCGCGTACTTGCAGAGCTTCAGACCCATGGTGGTGTCGCGGCAGTTTCGCATAATCATCAACTGCCCCCCCTCGTATGTCTTAGGCCATGGTGGGCAGTGGTACAGGCTGATCATGCCCAGCACATCGCCCCGTGGGGTGCGGGCCACCGCCGTGAATTGTTCGCCCGAGGTAAATTGACGTGCCAATGCCCCGGGGTCGTAGACATAGTCAAAGGCGTGATCCGGTCCGTAAACGTCGTACACGCAGCGAGCTACGGGCAACGCATCCTCTGGCCGAAACCCATCGACCACGTACTCCTGGTTCGGCTCAACTATATATGGATCGTCGGCCAGCCGCTTCAGGGACTCAGCCCTTGAAATGGGGGGCGCAAGATCAGTTTCCATGATTTGTCCTAGCTTCTTCGGTTAGAGGGTGAGCCATCGTCTTTGACGAATCTTTGACATTTGAAAAGATTAGTCAACGGTTTGCAAAGCAGTTTCACATTTTTTTCGCAATAAACTGACAAAATATCTGCGAAGCTTTTCTATTTCTCCAAAGTTGAAACGCTCCGCCGTATAGTTATCATCTCGCTCACGCCACAGAAAGGGACGGGGGGCCTCTCGACCGCCCTTACTGACACGTGATGTGTAGTGGTTGAAATACTTGTGAGCCGTAACGCGCACGAAACCAGAGCGTCCGCATCAAGAAGCTATTGGCAGGAGCGTTGTTAGCCGCTCGCCTTCACAATCAGCTTAATGGGGATCACCTGCTTCACATGCACGAAAAAACGATGTGCCATCGCGCCTCTTGGCGGACGGCAAAGACAGGTGGCGCGGAGGCGGCCTTTGCTGTGGGTGCCATAATAGAAACTACTTGATGCACCCATTACTAAAACAATCCCTTGAAGACAGAGCAGAATTCTTCCATTACCGGTTCCTGGACCAGGCTGACGCGGATCCAGTTGGGGAAACGAAAACCGGTCATGGTGCGGATGAGAAACCCCTTTCGCAGCAGTTTTCGTTGCAGCAGGGTGTCGGAGAGGGGTGTTCTGATCATGACATAGTTTCCCTCCCCCATAAGGTACTCGAAACCAAGGGAGTCGCAGACGCCGGTGATCAGCTCGCGGCCGTTGCGTACCATGGTCAGTGTGTCCTTGATAAAGGAAGACCGCTCCAACAGCGCGGTTCGCGCGGCCATCTGGGCAAGCGTGTTCACAGAGTAGGCCACATGCGTGCGGCGTATAATGTCCGTGATCTCCTGCCGGGCGCAGAGATAGCCCACGCGCAAGGCAGCCAGCGCGTACATCTTTGAAAAGGTGCGGAAAACCACCAGATTGGGATAGTCGTTCAACAACCGGATGCAGTCCGGGTAGTCTTTCCGCTCAACGTATTCGAAATAGGCCTCGTCAACCACCACGATTCGACGACCGCCCACCGCATCCAGAAACCGACGCATCGTGGCCTCGTTCCAGTAGGATCCGGTGGGATTGTTCGGGTTGCAGACGAAGATGATTTTTGTCCGTTCATTCACAGCGGCCAACATGGCGTCCGGATCGAATCCCTGACTCGCGTCCAGAGGGATGAGCCTGGCCTCGACACCGGAGAACTCCGCCACCCACTCATAGACCGCAAAAGTCTTGTCCGCGGTCACAATGTTGTCGCTCTGCTCGCAAAAGGATTTGACCACGCTCGATATCAGCTCGCACGAGCCATTGCCGACCAGGAACTGCTCACGGTCCGGGCCCAGGGTTTCAGCCAGTGCATCCCGCAGGTCCTGGCTGTCGCCATGAGGGTAGACAGGCACCAGGCCGGAGTCGATGCGCTCCAGCAGGTTTCGAACAGAGGGCGACGGGCCGAGCATGTTTTCGTTGTTGTTGAGCCGGTGCAATCGGTTCAGACCATAAAGCCGCATCAACTCCGCATCCGGGGGACTGGGTCGATACGGGGTGAAAAGCCTTATGTGCGTTGGAACGAGACTATCAAGATTGAGATTGGACATTGCGGAAGATCAGTATGTCGGACTGTCCGCCATTGGGCAGCAGCAGCTCGGGTTGAAAACCACAGCGTTCAAGATGGCCGCCCATGGCGGCGTGCCATCCTATGGAAAGGTCAATCTCGAAAAAAATATTCTTGTATCCCGCTTGCGAGAGAGCCTTTACATGCCGGCAAAGATTGTCGCCCAGGTCGCCACCATTGAAGTCGGGATGTATGAACGCTTCACTGAGTCGCGATTCGAGGCGAACGCCTAGAATCGAACTCTTTCCAACTGACTCCCCAAGCTCACTGACCTGCCGCAGGTCACGAATGAGTTCAAGCTCTTCGTAACGGCTACGGAGGAAATCGGCATAGTACGGGTGCACCCAGATGGAAGCGCCAAAGTCTTCCTCCAGTTGTCTTTCCCAGACTGAAAAGCTGAGGGGTTCACTTATGGTTTCCAGGACATAAGGAACTTCCGCTATCAACTGAAACCCATAGGCGGCCAGGGGATCGGGAGCGAGGCTGCTGAACACGGTCTTGGCCCCGGAGCGTCCCAAAGCGCGTAAAAACGCCAGAACGAGCTCGCCAGACACCGATTGATCGTCGGAAAAATCATATGGGCCATAGAATGTGATGCTCTGCTCGGAGCGATTGTGCCAGCAGATAACTCCGCACAGGCGTGCTCCACCATCACGCGCACCGAGTACGGACAGTTCCCCGTCCCTGACCATGTCCGCCATCCTGCCCGGGCTGTTGCACCAGTGAGGAACCATATGCGCGGGGTACAGCGAGGCGATGGCGCTGCATGCCTCGTACAGACCTTCCGCATCCTCGATCTGGGAGAAGGACAGACCGCCATTCACACGGTTCCGATCAACTTCAAGCATTTTCGGTTCCGGATAGGTTTTATCCATCCAAAGAGCGATGCTCATGCGCATGTTTGACCGTCCCACTTTGAATCCGTCGGCCATACGGGTGGCCAGCAACAAGGACATGGAGCCCCAGTCATCCTCCCCGTATTCGTTTGCGGAGGAAACAATGTTCATGGCTGAGAAATCCATGTCCGAGAGGGTGAAACTATACTCCATCACCACACTTGTGGCGGTGGGGCGAATGGATATTTCGGCCTCGTCCGCTCCAGCCGTGGTTAGAAAAAGCAGTAATTCCTCCGCACCATGGACCAGGCGCTGCGTCTTTGAAGGATCCAGCCCAAAGACACGAGCCCCCTGTTCGGCCGCGGACTGCACAAGTCCGATCCAGGCTTCGTCGGCCGGGAGCTTGATGCGTATGCTCGATTGTGATGTGGTCACGATATTCCTTGACAATGAGAATGTGGCCATGCGTAGGCCCAGTGCACTTATCCTTTACAAAATGATCGGGTGTCGTTAATCGCACATTCGGCTTCTAATTGGCTACCCCTGACAAAACTCACTTTGTAAGCTTTTCAGCCAGGAAATTTACTATGCGTCTATTCTCTCGAAATGACAATTCACTGCTGACGCCCGAATTTGCTGTGCTCATGGGAGTGGCTTTCCTCGCCTTCTGCAACCTGTCTCTGTTTTATGGTCTCAGTGCCTATCTCGAGGCCCAACATGTCCCACCTCTGTGGCGTGGCGTCCTGCTGGCGCTCGAACCCTGCACCGCCCTCATAGTCCGGCCGGTGGCAAGCCTGTATCTGACCAAATATAACAGCCTGCGGGTGGTTGGGATCGCGCTGCTCGTGTTGATGGTCGCCCTGTGCTCCTATTCCCTGGCAAATGGCGTATGGTCGCTCGCTCTGGTCCGCATTCTCCATGGGCTGGGATTCGTCCTGCTCATCTCCTCTCTTGTCACGCTTCTGGTCGAGATCATTCCCGCACAACGCTGCGGTCAGGCGTTCGGCGTTTTTGCCATAACCTCACTGCTGCCATATGCGGTCCTGCCTCCGATTGTGGAACGGCTCGTACCCCTGGTGGGCAGCGAACCGCGTGTCTATGCGATGTTCTCCCCCTTGTTGGCGCTGTCATTGCTGGCTCTGCCGTATCTTGGCAAATGCGGACGCTCCGAAGCAATAAAGAATGTTGCCTCATGCAATCGCCCATCCCTCGAGGAGATACGAAGCAACCTCCGCGCGCCTGGAGTCGGCTCGCTGTTGGTCGCCAACGGACTGGTGTTCACCGCCACCACCGTGGTTTTCTTCTTCATGAAGGACAGATTGCTGGAACTCAACAGCTCCAATGTCGGCCTTTTTTTCAGTATTTCCACGGCAGTAACCATAGGAGTGCGCGTATTCTGCTCAGCGCTGCTGGACAAGGGAAACCGCGCGGTCATGCTGGCCATTGTGTTGACCGTCCTGGCAGGGGTCCTCGTACTGTTCAGCATGGCCGGGAGCGTCGACCCGCTCTATGGGCTGGCTGGACTCTACGGCCTGTGCATCGGATTTGCCATGCCGCAACTCAACGCCGCCATGTTCGTCATCTCACCGCCCCATCTTCGCGGGCTCAACACCAACATGATGTTGTTCACCATGGACGCTGGCTATGTCTTTGGTCCTTTGCTTGCGGGCGGACTCCTGAACGCCGGAGTAACGACGAAAGGCCTCTTCGCCTGTTTCGCGGTGGGTCCGCTGCTGGGGGCTGTGCTGACCGGTGGGCTGGCCAGGCTCATGCGCACTCACGCTCCCGATACACCTCGCGCAGAAGATTGAAGTTATCCCTTGACCGGTCTGGAGAGAGCATAATCCGATCGGTGGTAGCCTCGAGCCATTGCGCCCCGACAGCGTTGCCGTAGAATATGCGTGAAAATGTATGGGGGGGGACGCTCTCAGGGCGCAACGCGACACTTCTCCGCCAGTCTGAGCAGAAGATTGGCGGCAACCTGCCGACGGTATTCCGCGCCGGCGCGAATATCACTGATGGGAGAAACCGCGCGCCGTACCATGGCACCCGCTTCCCGCAATGTTTCCAGGGTTGCTTGGCGCCCCCGCAGAAATGTCTCCGCCTCCTGGCATCGGACAATGGTCGGCCCCACACTGCCCCAGGCCAGCCGGACATGGGTGATGATGTCATCATCGACATCCAACAAGGCGGCGAGACTGACCACGGAAATGGCCATGGCCTTGCGTCTGCCTACCTTTTCATAGTGCTGAACAAGGCCTTCCACAGGCAGGGGCACGTAGACGGCCCGAAGCAGTTCCCCTTTGGCCAGGGTGGTTTTACCCGGAGCGGTTATAAAATCCAGTATGGGGAGTCGGCGGATACCGGCCGTGGAGACTATCTCCAGCTCCGCCCCTAGAACATATAACGGCGGCAGGACATCCCCGGCGGGCGAGGCCGTGCAGATATTCCCGCCGATTGTGGCCATGTTGCGGACGAGCGGGGAAGCGAACACCTCGGCGGCCTGATGCAGCAGGGACAGTTTGTCCCGGATAAGTTCGTTTTCCAGGATGTCAGTCAGCGTCGTCGCCGCGCCGATACAAAGGCGGTCTTCTGACTGCTCAATGCCCTGAAGAGCGGGAACCCTTTCCAGACAGATGAGTGCGTCCGGAGATTCGAGCCCGGCGCGCCTTTTGACCAGCAGATCGGAGCCGCCCGCCATGATCCGGGCCCCTGGAACGGACTCCAGCATTTCCAGAGCCTGCTCGATGGAAGTCGGAGTGAGGACATCCATCAGGCTTCTCCGGTCTCGTTTTTCATGCGCTGTGCCGCATCCTCCACCGCGTCCACGATTTTATGATACCCGGTGCAGCGGCAGAGATTGCCGGACAGGGCCCTGCGTATTTCTTCCCTGTCGGGATCGGGGTTGCGATCGAGAAATGCGGCGGCCGTGACCGCGATGCCCGGCGTACAGTAACCGCATTGGACTCCTCCGAGGTCCGCCAAGGACTCCTGAACCGGATGCGGGCCGTTTATGGCCAATCCGTGAACCGTTGTCACGCTGTGCCCGTGAAGCTGGGCTGCCAGCATCAGGCAGGAAAGCCTGGGCATGCCGTCGACCAGTACGGCGCAGGCTCCGCATTCGCCGGTACCGCACCCCTCCTTGGGGCCGGTCAGACCACAATGCTCGCGCAAGACATCCACAGCGCGCATGCCTCCGTCCACGTCAAGGGTCCGCCGCTCTCCGTCAAGAATGAAAGATATGGTCACTGGTCACTCCCGTTGCCGTTCAAAACAGCCATTACGCGTTCCGGGGTAAAGGGAGCCCTGGTCATGGGCAGGCCCATGCCGAGCAGCGCCGAAGCCACGGCGGGGAGCGGCCCGTTCATGCCCACCTCGCCTATCCCCTTCATGCCCATCGGGCCGGAAGGTTCTTCGCCCTCCACGGCGTGGGATTCGATGTCCGGCAGGTCCTGCGCACCGGGAATGACATAGGTATTCAGGTCCGTGGTCAACAGTCGGCCGCCGTCGGACGCGCAGTCCTCCCACAGGGCGTATCCCAGTCCCTGAGCCACCGCGCCCTGTACCTGCTGCTCAAAATTCATCGGGTTGATGACGCGGCCGCCGTCAGTGAACGCCACGTAGTCGGTCACGGCGATACGTCCAGTGACCTCATCCACCTCAACACGGACCAAATGCGCGGCATAGGGGTAGATAAGATGGGGGAACCCAAGCTTGAACGCTTCCGCTCCCTCCGGGATTTCATGCGTCACGGGCATCATCGCCTCGCCAATACACAACCTGTCTTCGGGGTGCAGCATGCCCGCCAAGGCGGCGAGGGGCATCGTCCGTTCGGAGGGGCGGTGCAGCACGGCGCCGGAAACAAGCGTCAACTCGGACGCATCGTCTATCATCATAACCATGGCCGCGCGATGCACAAGCTTGTCGCCCATGGCCTTACACGAATTTATCAGCGCCTTGCCGAACGTATAGGTCGTCCGCCCAGCGGAAGACGATCCCGAGGGATGCGACCTGTCGGTGTCAGGCTGAACCAGCTCAATCTGAGCCACATCCTGGTTCAATAATTCGCAGACCATCTGCACGAAGGTCGGGCTGTTGCCCTGCCCCATGTCGCTGACACTGTTGTAAATCCGTATACGGCCTTCCTCGGTCAGCCGGATTTTGGCCACTGCGGCGTCCGCAAGCCCCCTCCCGTAGCCCATGCCGTTGTGAACGGCCGCGACGCCCACTCCGCGCCTGGTCAAGGGCGGAGCGTCGTGAATCCAGGCACTTCGAGTCTTCCACAGAGGATGGGCGCCAAGTCCGCGAAGACATGCCTCCATGCCTGTGGAAGTGGTCATGGTCACTCCCACGCCGTTGCGGTCCCCCTTGCGAATGGCGTTCTTGAGACGCAACTCCAAGGGGTCCATACTCAGTCTGGCGGCCAGACGGTCCATCATGCCCTCGAAGGCGAAGCTGACCTGGGCCACTCCAAAGCCGCGAAACGCTCCGGCCACTGGATTGTTGGTGTAAATACAGCGACCGTGGGCCTCCAGGTGTTCCACCCGGTAGGGGCCGCTGGAGTGTTCCAGACCAAGGGCCATGATCTCCACGCCCAGGTGAGCGTATGCCCCGGTGTCATAATCCAGGTCGCAGATCAGGGCGCGCAGAGTCCCATCCGCGTCGGCTCCAAGGCGAAACCGCATCCGCGCCGCGTGGCGTTTGTATCCCGCCCGCATGCTTTCCTCGCGGCTCCACCACATCCTTACAGGGCGCCCCCTGGTGTGCATGGCTGCCAGAGCCAGCAGACACTGCACCGTGGCACCATCCTTGCCACCAAAGCCACCTCCCAGAAAGGGAGCGGTGATATGCAACTTTTCGGGACTGAGCCCCAGGGCTTTTCCTATCTCGAACCTGTCGCGAAACGGAGCCTGGGTGGAAACGGTCATGTGGATGACGCCATGCTCGTCCATACGGGCAACGCCGTTCTCGGTCTCCAGAAAACAGTGCGCCTGCTGCGGGGTGTAAAAGGTCTCTTCCAGGACCACGTCGCACGATTCCAGGGCGCTTCGGGCATTCCCTTTGCGTAGGGTGGCCTCTTTGAGCACGTTGCCGGTTTCGAGGTCGTGAACCAGGGGCGCATCCGGCGCAAGGGCGGCGTCCAGATCGTCCACCACCGGCAGGGGCGTAATGTCCACGACGATACTATCCAGCGCCCGGGCCAGGACCTCGCGGTTCTCGGCAATGACCAGGGCGACGGGGTCGCCCGCGTGGCGCACCCTGGTGTCGCACAACACAGGCATGTCCCAGTAAACAAAGCCCTGCCTGTTTTCTCCGGGAACATCCTTGGCGGTCATAACCGCCACAACGCCCGTCAAGCCCGAAGCCTCGGCGGTATCCACGGAACGCAGTATGCCGTGAGGAATGCCGGGACGCAGGGCTGCCGCCCAGAGCATGCCCTCCGGGTACTCGTCCGAGGCGAAACGCTCACTGCCGCACGCCTTGTCCAATGCGTCAACACGGCGAAAACGCGTACTTTTTGTTTGCATAGTATAACCTTCGACAACCCGGTTCATAATGGTGGCGAACATGTCGCTTAAACCCCTAATTGTCAAACAGGGAGCGAAAAACAGGAAGCTACATTGGCCCGCCCAGAAGGATTGCCCCAACAATCCGGCCCACGAGCTTTCTATATGGATTCACCCAGGAAGAATGACTGGTCCACCACGTGAAATGCCCCGCCCCTTTCCTGAAGAAGGGGGCGGGGCATACGAGAACCTCCACTTTCCGAAACAAACAACCCGGTAACGCGAATCAGTCCGCCTTGATCAATAAGACATAGGTGTATTCGCTCTCCGGGGGGCCGTAGGTAAGCAGGAGTTTCTCTCCCCCACTGCCAATACGTTCGAGAATGACAGGCCAGACATCGGAGCCCGAAGTCTCTCCCTTGAGCACGCCATCGCCCTCAAAGCGCAGGTGCAGGACCGGACTCTCGGGGTCTCCCGGCTTGCCAAGGAGACCGTCGTCCTCCTCGAAAAAGGCGATGGTGGCCGGGTCGGGTCCGCTCTGTTCCTCCTCGTAAATTATCCAGTTCCCCAGATACGGGGAATAGTCGGTCGCGTTTCCGGCAAATGCCAACCCGGCCACAAGGACCAGATGTGCGGTGATAATCAGAGTGACGATCTTCGACATTTGTATGCCTCCTCAAAGCTGACGGATGTTGAAAACCATTGATGCATACACGTGAGCCGTGTTGGACAACTACCTGATAAAATGGACGTTCATGGTCGGTACGCCCCTGTTCTCCCCCTCCCTTGAGCCCAAAAGGTTCTAGTCGACCTTGACGTATTCGCCGCCAAAGTAGCCGGACATGCCGCATTCCTGGCCCACGGAGTCCACATCCACCGTTGCGGTGTCACCGTTGAAGGAGATCGAGAACTTGATGCCGTCGTCCTCGGTGCCACCGTGGGCGGGCAGTTCATCGTTGTCACGGCCACCGCCCTGATCCATGGGCGTTTCATAGGTGGTGAACTGGCACTGCTGACCGTTGCTCTTGCTCGTGGTATCGAAAGCGAAGACGAATCCCGGACCCTCCTGCGAAATGGTCATGGTTCCTGTGAAGCCTTCCTGTTTGTAGCTGTACTCTCCCTGCGGATCGAAGGCCTGCGCCCCCATGGGAAGAAGGAGCAGCGCGAGCGCTGCGAGCGCCAGAATTTTTCCCTTGAACATGAAAACTCCCTTGGTGTTCTGATGGCGTGTTATTCCGCCACATATCCGGTTTTGGTCATATTGACGCTGTACATCGAATCCTCTCCCTGCTCCACGATCTCGATGAACTCGAAGGTCATGCCGCCATACTCCCATGTGCGGCCGAGATCGGATTTCTTCCCCTCCCCCACGTTATTCAGGAGCCATTGCAGCAGCTCCTGCGCCGCGGGATTCTGCTCCTTGGCGTACGCGTCCACGATGAAGCCGACCAGCTTGCCGTTGGGATCGAAGTCCAGGGCAATGGTCGTGGGTCCCTCGCCCTCCACCGCGAAGTAGTTGTACTGAATCCGCGTTTCGTTGAAGACGCTCCGATCCTCGTCCGGAAAGATGGATGAAAGGGCTTCCACCACAGTCTCCCGATCCGTGGCCAAACCGAGTTCCATGGTCCTGTCCTCGATCCTCAGAGGGAACGTCTGCCCTGCCACGGCCGGAAGAACAGTGGCGACAATACCGACGATGCTGAAAAGAATCGCGAGATATTTCGCGATGGTCATATGCTCACCATCTACTTGTTGGTCGGGTTGTATGACAGAAGAATGTACCGGTCCTTGCCGTCCTTGCTGATTTTTTGGATCAGGCCGACAAACGTTCCGGACACATCGACCTCCACGCCCCCTTTCTTCCAGACTGCGGGAGTTGCGTGCGGATCGACAGTCTCTCCGCTGCCGGTGACGTAGATGCTGCCAGTGGCAAACAATCGGCCGTCGTCAATCTGCTCGAGCTTGTCGACCTGCGAGAACACATAGGCCTCTCCGCTCGCCATCTCCACGACATAGTCGTCACTCTCGTGTGCGGCGATGCGCTTGCCGAAATACTTTTCAGTGGTCTTGTCGATCAGCGCCTTGGGGATCAGTACACTCGATCCGTCCTTGGTCATCTTGAGCTTCTGCGAAGCATTGATGATCAAATGCGTTTCAGCGAACTGGAACATCATCTGGTCCGTCAGCTCCCCTTCCGAAAACCCCTCCATGTATTGCTCCGAGAAGTTGCTGAAAAACGTGTCCAGCTTGTTTTTCTCCGCCTTGGTCATCTTCACTTCCGTGGCCGCAAAGGCGCTTGCGACGAAAAATGCCAGACACAGCACGACTCCAATCACCTTTTTCATAGCTTTCTCCTGGTTATTATGACGAGTACGGCGCCCTCAGCAGGTCACCCGCGGGTGTACGCCGCGACATCTCCTGTCCACGCTCCGCACCGACTACGGAGTCCAATGAAAATGGGCCAGAAAGCTCACGACCAACCGGCCGTCCCACTCCTCGATGCCCACATACCACTCGCTCCAGTCAAGCTCGTTTTCATCCGGTCTTGGGGAACGAAAGTAGCTGTAGAAGTTGATGCCCTCGGCCCCCATGGGGACCATGCCGGGAGGCGACGGCTCAGGCCGTTGCATCTCGTTGCAGGCCACACGCGTAGGATGGAGCACATCCCGCTCCAGAAGGGGCAGGACAACCTCGGTAAAGGTTCCCGGATCCACCGGCTGCACTTCGGAATCCACCCCCCAGGTGCCCTTGACCGGACTGGTGAAGATCGAGCCCAGCTCATCGGCGCCAAGGGTCATGCCCTTGCCCCACGGATCCAGGTACAGACGCAATCCCCGATCCGGATCCACCAGGGATGCGAGCAATGCGCCGTTCCTTTCCCCAATGGCCCGCTCGAGCTGCGCAAGAATTTGGGGGCGCCCCTCCTTGTCGAGCAGAGAGGTGAACGAGGCGCCGTTCTTCAATTGAAAAGACTGGTCGAGTTGCTCCAGGATTTCAGCCCCTCCCACCCGACAGAACACCTCCGGGGGGATCTCCCGAGCCAAAAAGCGACCGGACACCCAGCCCCGCAGCTCCGCATACGCGATGGGATACCACGCTGTCCTGCCCACCATCTGTTTCACGCCAGTGATGCGGAGCCCCTGCGCATCAGGGGGGAGCATTCCAACCACAGTGTTGGACGCCCCGGGAGCGGAGCGGATGTTGAGAGTGTCGTCCTGGGCCACGAACATGACCCGGTACGTTGCGTCCACGCCTTCGGCTCCGGCAGGCGGAGCGGGGGCAAGGCACAAGATCGCAAGACAGCAGAACAGACAGCGAAGCAGCGTGTGCCCCGCGAGCGAGGCGGGCTTGCGGAAAGGTCTCGGTACAATACGCATTAACGGGATCCTCCGTTGCGAAACAGGTTTCGGGCAAGCCCCATCCACAGTGTGCATCACCATACCGGGGGGCATATGCGCAGTTTCCAGCGCAGATGATAGAGCTACTGCTAAAATTTGTCTGTACGGCATTTTCCGGACATGACTGAATGCGAGGATCAAGTAAGTCTAATTTGATCAGGCATGAACACGTGGGGAATTCGAGGTTGCCCCGCACAGTCCATGGTACCAAAGTGCACCGCTGGAGGGCGCGTCGACGCAAACTTGAGGAAATCCACTCTCCCCTGTTCGGATGAGAAAACAAGTACAACCGCTCGTTCGCAGCAACGCACAAGCTGGGAGGTCATTGAGGAAGATGGACTACTTGCCCAGGGAACGCTGCCCCACAGGCCTGATCACATGAAAAGAAGACGCCTAGCAATTTCAAGATGCTAGGATATTGCGTTTTCAGTATTCCGAAAGTATTCAAAAGCATGCCACCATTATTTCGACCTCTCTCTCAGGTCTCCACTGCCGGCGTTTCATGAGCCAGAACTCTCCATTTGTTTCCGGACTGAGCGTCCCGGGTGTGCTCAGCAGTGGCCCAGTCACAATACGCAGCAACGCGATTATGCTGATATGGGCCTTTGCCGCCTGTCTTGTCGCGGTTTCCGGATGCGCAAGGGACAGTGCGGTGATGCCCGTGGCACAACAAGGCGTCATCGATATCTCCGAATGGGACATGGTCAGATCCGGTCCGGTGCGCCTTGACGGTGAGTGGAAACTCTATTGGAACCGTCTGCTGAGTCCGCAGGACTTCCTCACAAACGGCGTACAGGATAAACCCGGCTTATACCCCCTGCCCGGCTCATGGAATGAAGTACTGAGCGGAGGCAAGCCCTTGGGCGGCCTGGGATACGCCACCCTGCGTCTGCGCATTATTCCGGGAGGGCAACGAACGCGGGCGGCGTTACGGCTCTTCAACATCTGCTCCGCCTACATCCTCTGGGCGGACGGCCGAATCGTCTCACACAGCGGCAAAATTGCCACCAGCGACGGAAGAGAGCGGGAGCACACCTCCCTCCAGATCGTGAGTCTCCCCTTGAAGGGGGAACCCATTGATCTGACCCTGCAGATCTCCAACTTTCACTACAGGGAAGGCGGAGTACTCTCACCGATCCTGCTGGGGCCCGAAAATGCCGTGCTGGCCCAGCGCAGCAAGACTTCGGGTATGGCGCTGATCACCATCGGGGTGTTCCTGGCCATGGCGCTCTACCACGTCGTGCTGAATTTCTTCCGCCGAAAGAACGTGTCGCCTTGGCTTTTCGCCCTGTACTGCCTTGCCTGGATGTGTTTCTACGCCACATCGGACTACAGCGAATGGGCGATTCTGCTGTTTTTTCCCGATCTCTCGTCGCGATTCATGGAGCATTTCGCCCTAGGGTGCTTCTTCATCTCCCTGCCCATAGGCTTGGCGTTTTTCCGCTCCCTCTATCCCCAGGAATTCTCGTTGCGCGTGCTGCTGGCTTCCGTGTGCATGGCCGGTTTCTTTACGGTCCTGGCCATATGGTCGTCCACGCTGACGCTCACCACAATTCTGCCTTTCAGCTTCATGCTGGCGGCCGTGTTTATCCTGTACACAGCGACCCGGCTCATAAAGGCGTGGCGGCTGGGAAGAGAGGGCGCGCCCTTTATCTTTCTGAGCTTCATCCCTCTGGGGGTGGCCGGCATCAACGACATGCTCCTGGACATGAAATATGTCTCCACAGGGCCGTTCCTGGCGCCGGGGCTGCTCGCTTTCATCCTGTGCCAAGCCCTGGCACTCTCCAAGAGATTCTCCAACGCGTTCAACGCTGTGGAAACATTGTCCAAACATCTCGAAGACAAGAACCTGCGGCTCGAGATGGAAAATGCCGAGCGGCTCAGACTGGAAAAAGAGGTTCTGGACATCAGCGAGGCGGAGCGCCGCCGCATGAGCCAGGATCTTCATGACGGCCTGTGCCAGAATCTGGCCGGAGCCCGACTTCGACTCGCCGCACTGGCTACGGCTCCCGATTCCGGGCAGGACGCCACCCCGCCCCTTGAACAACTCTCTACCATGATGGACCAGTTGGTCGACCAGGCCTATGCCCTTTCCTGCGGACTTTGGCCGCTGGAGCATATCACCAAGCAGACAGGACCGTCGCTTGCCGACCTGACCAGACGTTTCTCGAAATCCAGCGGCATCCCTGTGGAATTCCACCAATACCTGGCCTGCTCCACCTGTCTCAATCCGAATGTCACGCAAATGCACCGTATCGCCCAGGAGGCGCTTTCCAATGCGGTGAAACACGCCAACCCATCACGCATCGTGGTGTTTTTCTCATGCGCGCAAGACGCCATGGCCACTCTGAAGGTTTCCGACGACGGCGTGGGCAGAGCCAACGCCACCGCGTCCAAGGGTGGGCTTGGAATGAGCATCATGATCCACCGTACCCGTCAGATAGGAGGTGAACTCCGTATCGAGGACGGCCCGGATGGCGGCACCGTGGTGACATGCACCATGATTTGCGAAATACACGGCAGACGAAATCGCCAGGGGATGACTGAATGAATACAACGAAAAAAGGCGGAGCCCGCATTTTATTGGCCGACGACCACCCGGCCATGCGCGAGGGCCTTACGCAGTTGTTGGCACAAGACCACCATGTCGTATGCGGCGAGGCCGGCAACCTCAGGGACGCCCTGCACCGCATCGATCAATGCGCGCCATCCCTGGCCCTGGTGGACCTGTCCCTGGGCAAGGAAAGCGGTCTGGACCTTGTCCTTCTTCTCGGCGAAAGGGGAATCCCCTCCCTGGTCTATTCCATGCATGAGGACGCCGCCACCGTGAAAAACGCGCTCAAGAGCGGAGCCAGCGGCTATGTCACCAAAGGGGAGACATCAACAGTACTTCTGGAAGCGGTCGATACAATCCTTGCAGGAGAGCGCTACATCAGCCCACGGGCCACGGAGAGCCTTGAAGCGCTCAGGCAGACGGATCGGGGCAACCAGCTTCTCAGTGAACGCGAGCAGCAGATCCTGACGCTTATGGCTTCCGGCGAATCCAACAAGGAAATCGCCATAACCCTGAACCTCAGCCCACGAACCGTGGAAACGTACTGCATGCGCATCATCGTGAAGCTCGATCTGGAAGGCTTGAAAGCTCTGCGCAAGTACGCCATTCGACACGGTACATCCTCTTGAAATCTTTCAGTGTCCGGAAAAAACCGTACAGACATGCCGTCGCTTTCGTCATAGACACTAGATGAAAAGGGGGGCAGCAGAACTCCACCCGCATCCGTGGCGGACTGGCGGCACTGCTCCGGTCACCATGAACAACGAGGAATGTCATGAAGGTAATGGTTCACGCGCTTCTGATGTGCTGTTGCATTGTGGTCTTCGCTTCGGCGGCGTTTGCGGAAAACGATTACAGCACCATTGGAGTAGACGACCCGGCCAAGGTCGCTCGGTTCATCAACGACTTGCAGAACGCCATCAATGCTGGAGACAGGGAAGCTTTGGCGAACATGATGTCCTACCCTCTCATGGTGGTGATCGGAGACGATGACGTTGAGATCAAGGGCAAAGAGGAGTTCATTGAGCAATACGACGCGATCATGAGTCCCGATCTGAAAGACAACATCGCGGGGCAGGGCCTGAAGGACGAGGATATTTTCGTCAACAGGCGGGGAATCAAGATCGGCGGCGGTGACACCTGGGCCATGGGTGAAGACGGCAATGTCCGTATCTTCATTCTGCGATAGTTTCTGCTTCATATATTTTCGGTATTATTAATGAAAAATCAAATGCAACTCATGGGGCGGTTAAATACCGCCCCGCCGCAATCCGTGGAGCGAACGAGCTGAAAACAATGATTTCAGCAAAACGGTCTTCCACTCAATTCATTACTGTCTTCGGCGAACAGCACACAGAGAGTTGCCCGAAGGAATAGCCGACATACCGGGCGACGGTCCTTACGGGCATCTCGCGGGCCAGAAGCATGACCGCCTGCTCGAAAAGTAGTGTAAAGCCGCTTCCTTCGCGGGCCCAAGGCACATTCACTCGGTGGACGCCGTGTTCGGGGCATTTGATACGTGGAACCCGGGCTTTGATCAGGCAATGGTGCTGGAAAAAGTTCAAATGTCGCCAAGTGAACTCCTGAAAGTCTTGAGCCTTACATAGCTTTTTACACTGGTCCTTCCGGAAACTCAGTGAGTGGCCCCGGTTTTGCTGAGGGCCTGGTAGAGGGCGCCTCGGTCGGCCTCGACATCAAGACGCAGCTCGGAAGGATTCCCTTCGGTGTCCAGTTCCTGTCCCACGACCTTCCAGGACTCCGCCAGTCCAAGGCCTAGAGTTAAGAGTTCATTTGCATTCACAGGCGGTTATCTCCAGATGGAGGTTTTGAAATAACTTGCAGTCAATTATACAGTCAAAGAGGTCCAATTCCACATCAAACGTCGAGGAACCATATGGATGTGACCACTCTCCGAATAGCAATCATCAAGATACCTTTTAGCCAACAATATTGACATGATCAGGTCATTGAATACGATCTGACAGCCTTTGTCATGCTTAAGACATCAAGCACGTAAAGGACATATTTGTCGCGCGAAACACTTGCAATTTGATCATTATTGAATGATATATTCACTAAAAACTTGACAACAACAAAATAAATACCAACCAGAAAAAACATCTCAGTAAAATACAACGAATTTTAAACAATTTATAAAATTTTATTTAGATCAAACTCATTGTAGTAATAATCCTACTGACAAAGTGACAACAAAAGACGCCGTCCAACAGCAACATAAACAACAATCAAACAGGAAATTCAAATCAAACATTATCCGATTATCATATAAATGCAATTTCGCTTCATATCTTATTATCAAGGATAGCACACATGAGAATAAGATGCCCAAACTGCAGCACCAGCGGGACAATAATCAACCTGCATGGGGGAGTTAAAATAAGATGCCCTAAATGTGGACATATCTTCAACATCCACGAGGCTCAGCACCTGAACGATGACGACAGGAGATCAAGCAAACGTGTAGTAATCGATGATACTTTTATGAACTTTGGCATTCTTGTTGGTATTTCCAAAGTTCTGAACATCAACAAAACAGGTGCATGCTTCATCGCTCCAGAAACAGAAGTGGATCTCAATGTTGATTATTTACTTACATTCGCGCTTGAAAACGGAAAACAAACTGTAATAGAAGACCTACAGGCAAGGATAATATATTTCAGGGAGGGAAACATAGGTTGCAAATTCTCGGAACTGGACCAAGCACAAGAGAACGAAATACATTGGTTCATTAAAAAACAAGAATTTGACAATTTCACAAGGGGATCAGATGAGGTCAGACTGGAAATGGACGAGCAGTCTATCATGCTAAAGGCAAAAAAATACTTATGAGCATGAAACCGACGGATAAAACACTAAGAATCAGATGTCCGGCGTGCAGCTCCGTCGCCTTCATCAAGGACGATGAACTCTGATCCCAAATGTATTGCGGGTTATGCAATTCTCAATAGGAACAACGAGTGAAAAATCCCTCAATTCTGGTCACTGCCCAACTATGCCCTTTCACACGCATCATCAACTGAACGATGAAAGATCATCTCGAAATCCCATTATAGGCCATGAATACACGTGTGTTTCATGCCCCCTGATAGTCAAAGCCCCCTCAGATTCAGCCAATTCGTGGCAAGTATATTGCATTCAAGCGATCAGGAACCGGCAACGGTTCGATTCTAGCTGTGAGAAACAAACGCATAAGGATTCGCGCATCGCCTTATTTGGTCATCATTATATTGAAATCATAACCGATTTATCTGATCATGCGCGTCTTTCGTCAGATGTGCCTGGCATTTGAAGCGACAACACTTTGACGATGGAAGGACCAACTCAATTCGCAACCAGGGCAAAATTTTCCATAATATACAAGAACCTGGACAGAAACAGCCGCCGCTAGGTAGAAGACGACCTCCCAGGCAAGATAAAAGCGGAGCAGCACCCGCCCAAGGGGTCGGCTCCCTGGAGAGACCACATCGGTAGAAATTTCAACAGAAATCGGACAGCGCACCATGCAAGATTCACAAACACTGATCAACGTCAGCGTGGTATTTTACATCCCCTCTTGGGGGCGTTTCAGCCATCACCGACTTGCGGCACTACTTGAAGAATTCGAGAATGGCGGACCGGCAGCCTCCGGAATCGAAGTCATCCTTGCCGCCGCCATCGATCCCGAGAGCTTGGATAACAAAACAGCCGAAGCGCTTGCCGCAATGCTCGAAAGGCACCCCCGGCTCAAGCTGGGCCGGATGGACGCCGCGAGCAGTGGCGGGGCGCTGCTCAACAGCGCCATGCAACAGGCCAGGGGAAGCCGCATCGCCTGTGTGGACAGTCGCGCCTACCTCAAGGCCGAGGCCATACTGCTGATGCGTCACAGCATGGACAAGGCCGGGGCAGCCGCAGCTTTCGTTCCCCAGCCCGAGGCTCGCGCCTTGCTCTCGCGCGGCTTTGCCGCTGATTCCGGCCTGAACCTGCTTGTGGCCCTGCTGCGCACCCCCACTCCTCCTGCCATTGCAATGTGGGACAAGGACCTGTTCAAGAGCATCGGCCCCCTGGACAAAACCCTCGATTTCACCATGCTCAATGATCTGCTGCTCCGTGCGGCGGAGCAGTCCCGGATCCTGGCCGTGAATCCGGATCTGGCCAACATGCCGCCTTCGCGGCTCTTCGCGGACAAGAAAACACGCCCCCAGTTGGAACAGCGTGCCATGGACGAGGAGTACCGCATGCTGGACGCCGCGCTGTCCAGGTTCGTGGACGGAGAACTTCCAGCCTTTTCAAACGTCGTGCTGGCAAAAGAAATGAATCGTCACGCCAGGGCGACCATGGCGCAGCTTCGCGCCCTTCAGGGCGATGGCAAATGCTCGGTCCAGGACATCTGCCACTCGGCCTTCGCCTTTGCGCTGCTGTCGCTGCGCTTTAACGAATACGAGAGCGCCCGGCAGACACTGGACACCGTCATCTCCATCATCAGCGAGCAACGCGACATAATGCGCCTGTACAGATGGCTGGTGATGCGCAAGCCCTTAAACCATCCGCTGCCCTCCACCGGTGCGGAACGCATCGAGGGCGCTCCCTCCGGCCCTCAGGTCGTGGTGGCCACACCGCTGTTCAATCAGGGGCGCTATCTCAGGGAGACTGTGGACTCGGTGCGCGCGCAGACCTGGCCCAACTGGCGGATGGTCATCGTGGACGACAGCTCCACTGACGATTCCTACGAACAGGCCAGGAGCATCCTGGCGGATCTGGAAGATCCGCGCATCACGCTGCTACAGCATGAAAACTCGGGACTGGGCGCGACCCGAAACCGGGCCATCCGTGAGGTCCCGGGCGCACATGTGGTCTGCCTGGATGCCGACGACACCCTCGCGCCGGATCACTTCGCCATCTGCCTGGATATGTTGAACCAGAACCCTCGTGCCGGATGGATTTCCCCAAAGACACTGGTTTTCGGTCAAGACAATCACATCGCATTTCATGAAGATTTCGATTTTGTCCGGTCACTGCTCATCAGCGTTTCGCCTTGTTCCTCAATGATTCGACGCGAAGCACTGGACAACATTGACCTTTTTCGGGAGGACCTCACTGCCAGGGAGGATTGGGAGAGATGGCTTGAAATGGCTGAGCATGGATGGATAGCCGTAACCACCACCCAGCCCCTTTTTTTTTATCGTCACGCGGTGAGGCGTCCGGGGCTGAAAACACTTTCCAACATTCCGAGCAAAGAGGAAATCATTTCTCTGCACCCCTGGTGGTATCGGGTGGACTTAAGCCAAGAGGTGAGGCTCAAGGCATATTCCGAGTTCGGTACAGTACGATTTTCACCCTGGTTTCTGAACATGCGCAACGTGGAGCGTATATCTCCGGTTTTGCATGACCGCGAGGCGTTCCTCACTGTCATGGCCGAAGTCAAGGCGGAGTACCCTCCCATCACCAAGCCAAAACGCTGGAATGACATGCCCGATGACTGCTGCCATGTCATTCGCAGGAAAAAATACGGCATCCCGTTTTCTTCGCAGGTGAACTGGAGGGAATACGGGATCATTGCCCAAGAAGGGAGCGGTTTATGAAAACCGTCATCTTCTTCGGCCCCACCTTCCGTAAACAGGCTGTCTGGCTGACCCTGGCAAGATACGTCATCAGCGACCTGTTCAGAGCCTTGCACGGCAGATGCAGGATTTGTGTGGCCTGCGAGGAAATGCCCAACTTCACCATCCAGGGCAAGCGGCACCTCAAGGACAATTTTGATGTGGAGTTCCACGAGATCCCCACAGGCATAAGCCAGGAGGAGCGCATCCCGCTGCTGCAAAGAATCTGCGAACAGCTGGATGCAGACGTGCTGACCAATGTCCTGGCCGGCGGCACAAAATGGGGGCACGCAGCCTCGGTCATCGCGCACAGAATGGGCATCAAGGGTGTGCCCCGCATCTCCGGAGACGAGATCACCGCATTGATGCTGGAGGGCGCGTTCGAGCCCGAGAGCCCCAGGCACAGGGAGATGCTCGCCCTGCAAGAGGAGAGTTTCACACTAGCGCAGACCGTCATCACCATGTCCCCCTGGGAGCAGCGACGCTGTCAGGCAGTGATCGAACACGACAAGGACAAGGTCAAAGTCTGCATGCGAGGTGTGGACCTGGAAAAATTGACCTACAGGGAACGCCCCCCAAAGGTGCTCAGGAAATTCTCCTACATCGGCAGGAACTCAGCGGAAAAGGGGTATTTTTTCGTGGAGGAGGCTGCGGAGAAACTCCATGAACTGGCTCCGGACGTGCGCCTGTTCTTTGCCGGGAACTTCGAGCCCCTGCGCCAGGGAAACAAGGTCTACACCGGCTACATAGACAGCGAAAAGCTCAGCTCATACTACGACGGCATCGACAGCCTGCTGCTGCCCTCCCTCACCGAGGGCATGCCCCAGGTGGTCTGCGAAGCCATGGCCAAGGGCAAGCCTGTCATCGTCTCGCGGCATCTGTTCCAGGGGTATCTGGAACACGGCAGGACCGCCATGCTCGTGAACCTGTCAGGAGACGACGTGGCCAAGGCCATAACCATGCTGCACAGGGACAGGGACTTTGCCGCGGCCATGGGCCGGGCCAGTAGGGAATTCGCAATGGAGCATTTCGACAAGGCGGTCTGGGACGAGAAATACCGAAAGATCATCCTGGGCTGAACCAATGACCGCCGTGCTGTATGAAACCAGACGCACCCAGTGTGTCAGTGTCAATCTTCAGTGGCCCCAGGGTTCTGGGATGCCTGCCGCTGATCGATAACCTCCAGCAGTTGCATCGCGACTTGCATGCATTGTTCCCCAGGTTTCAGCTTGAGCACCAGTCTGATTTGCTTCATCGCGCTTTCCTGGGCGCCGAGATTCAAGAACCGCTCCGCGACGAGCAGGCGTGCCACGGCTTCGGCCTGGTTGTCCGGCGCCTCCCCCCACCCTGCGTTGGGCACCAGTCTTTGCAAGGGGTAACGTTCCAGCAGCCCCTCCACCACCCGATATCCATGCATCGGCTCAACGCCCTTTTGCCGAGTGGCATTACAACTCCTTCTCCAAATGGCGGTGCAGAGCCCGATATGGCGAAATTCCACCTGGCCGGCGACGCGGACGTACCATTCATAGTCCTGGGCGCGGGGGAATGAGAGGTCATAGCCACCATATTGCTCGTACAGGCACTTCTTGACCAGGGTTCCAGTGTCGGGAACACCGTTACGAAAAATCATCCCAGCCGGAACATCCTCGGGCCGGCCGGTCCAGTCCTCATACTCCACCATCTTGACAGGCTTGAGATTCAAATCCGTCAATAGAGTACTGCCGTAGAGCACTCCGGCCTCTGGAAAACGAATCAAGAAGTCGATATAGGCGTCCAACACCCCCTTATTGAGACGATCGTCCGCACCAAGCCAGAGGACATAATCGCCCCGCGCCTCGGCTATGCACCTGTTGCGCGAGTCCGGTCTGCCCGAATGATCTTTCCGCACATAACGGAGATTGGGCAGGCGTAAGCGCCTTACGATCGCCTCCGTATTGTCGGTGGAGCCGTCATCGACCACCACCACTTCAAAATCCCTGGTTGCATTGTCATAAATGCTGGCAATGGCGTCTGGAAGAGTGTCGGCGCTATTATAGGAAAAAAAACACGATGAGATGAGGGGTTGTGAGTCGCTTGTGGTCATGGTCTATTTTTTCTCCAAGAAACTTTTTTTGCGGAGATGTTATAATTTCTGCGTTAAAATGCAAGTATCATTCCCCATTGTTATCAGAAACTTTTTCCGGGCACGGAACTTTCGATTCACAATACAATTTACAGTCTTCTCCCTTCTCCAGGAAGGGTCATTTGACATTGACACGGAGCTTGATTTCAAGCTCTATTGATAAATGCTTTCGAAAGCCTTGGATCAAGCCGCAGAGTGACAAAATTTCCACGGCCGAAACAAATTCGGGACCGTTGGAAAATTGAATCCCTTTCCCAAAATCCCGTTTATTCACTGGAAGAGATCCTCCTTCAATCGGCTATTCGGCAAGTCGAGCCGGACTTTCAGTATTGTCAACTGGCTGCATTATCCCACTTTTACGAGCTGGTGGGATTCGGCGCATTCATTACGTGGCTGTCCGGGCATTATATTTACAAAATTTATAACAGCTTTACATAAGCTTAAGAAACCACTGATTTAATCCTCATGATTTTGATGGCCAAATGTTTGATTTTACAGTATAGTTCTCTCATCCAAGGGCGGAGGTCATGAAACAGCTCAGTTTTAGTGATGTCGAATACAGCTTGCGCAAGCGGATGACGAAACGTGAAGAATTTCTGCGAGCTATGGACGAGTTCATCCCCTGGGAAGAATGGGTGGCCTACGTTGAGCCTCATTATCCGAAAGGTCGGCGTGGGCGTCCGCCTTTGGGCATTGAAAAAATGTTGCGCATGTATCTGCTGCAGTGCTGGTTCAACCTGTCGGATGAGGGTATAGAGGACGCCATCTATGATAGCTATGCGCTACACTGGTTCATGAAAATCAACTTTGTGGACGAACAGGTTCCGGACGCCACAACGCTGCTCAAGTTCCGGCATTTGTTGGAGAAGCACAATATTGCCAAGGTGTTTTTCCACGCCTTTACCTCCACACTTGAAAAGTGCGGCTACATAATGCGCGGTGGCAGTATCGTAGACGCCACGCTCATCCAGGCGCCGAGCTCGACCATGAATAAAAAGAGAGAACGCGATCCCGAGATGCGCCAAAGACAATTTTCAGGGCCATGAAACCGATATTTGTGGCCCTGGTGCACCGCTTTTCCGAAGTGTCCGTTGCTCGCCCTCTCTCCTGCTGTGAAATGCCGCCCTGCTTCATCGGAGACACAACTGCTCCGCTGATGTTCTGGACATCATCGCCAAAATTTGCTTTGATGATACTGTTGGCAAACATGTGATTCATGCCTTTAATTCGGCAAAATTCGACTGTCCGACCGAGTCCATTTGAAGACAAATATTACGTTTACGCATACCGAGCGCGGCATCATGGCTACAGCTTATCCAAAACAACATAACATTTCTCATCGGTACCAATGAAACCACAACTCAAATGGGTTCTCCTTTTTTCTCTGCTGGCGCTGCTATGGGGCGGGCAACTTTTGACCGGCATTTCCTCCCATGTATCATCCAGCCGCGTTCTCATGCGCCATGCAAGGGATATCATGGACAACATCGCCCTTTTCACCATGAGGCGTTCAGAGGGGTTCCTGTCCATAGCCAACGCAGCGGCGAGTCTCACAAAGCGCATGGTGGATTCCGGCATCGTGGCCGGTGCGGACAAGGAATCCATGGAACAGTATTTCTTCAACCAATTGGATATCTACCCCCAATTCTCTGGCATA
Organism: Desulfovibrionaceae bacterium; assembly: GCA_963674665.2. GTDB lineage: Bacteria > Desulfobacterota > Desulfovibrionia > Desulfovibrionales > Desulfovibrionaceae. The sequence continues at coordinate 31,015 of CAXXPL010000013.1, forward strand.
TATTTCGGAAGCCTGGATGGCCAGTTCTTCTACGTATGCCGCTACAACAAGGATGAAGCGGCATTCCGAACAAAGATCATAGAACCGGTCAACGATGGTAAGGGCTTGACCACCAGGCTGACTTATTACGACGCCCGGAACAACATCCTCAGCCACTCCACGGACCCCAATGATTCTTACGACCCCAGGACCCGCCCCTGGTTCGAAAAGGCCCTGGAGAAAAACGGGCTTATTTGGACCGATCCATACATTTTCTTCACAGCCCAGAAACCGGGCATCACCACCGCGGCTCCCGTGACCCGTGAGGACGGAAGCCCGCTTGGGGTCGTGGGCATAGACATCGAAATCGACGACCTCTCCATCTTCCTGTCACGCCTCTCCATCGGCAAGCACGGCAAGGCGTTCATCCTGCACCCCAACGGCAATGTTCTGGCGCACTCCAACCTGGAGATGATCACCACCGGTGACGCCGAGGGAAAGAGCACACAGTTGCCCAGGATCACCGCCATCATGGATCCCCTGGCCCGGCTCGCCTTCGCGTCCTCGGGGCTGTCCTTTGGCGACAACGACCAGCTCTCCCTCGCAGAGTCCCGGTTCTCCTCCTTCGAATACGAGGGCGCGCCCTACATGGCCATGTTCCACCCTTTTGCGGAGGGCGCCTGGCCATGGATCATCGGCCTCTACATGCCCGAGGACGACTATCTGGGGGCGTTGAAGGAAAATCGCCAAAATACCTATTACATAGCCATATTTTTCACCATCCTCGCCACGCTGCTGGCGCTTCTGCTCTCCCGGACAATTTCAAAACCCATCCAGAACCTGGAACGCGGGGCCGTGGCCATCCGCAACCACGATCTGGAGACCACCTTCGACACGTCCTCCATCTACAGGGAGATCCAGGAGACAGCGGACGCATTCAACACCATGCGCGCGGAACTCAAAAAACTGCAGGGAGAGCTCAACCGCTCCCATCACGAGACCATAATCCGGCTTGCCGCGGTGGCGGAATTCAAGGATAGGGACACGGCCCAACATTTGCATCGGGTCAGCGACCTGGCCGTGATCATGGCCCGGGAACTGGGACTGCCGTCAAGGGAGGTGGAGTTGATCAAAAACGCCAGTCCCATGCACGACGTGGGCAAGATGGGCGTTCCGGACGCCATCCTGATGAAACCCGGTCCCCTTACCCCGGAGGAGCGGGAAGTCATCGAACGCCACCCCCTCTATGGGGCCGATATCCTGAGCCATCCCGAGTCCGAGCTCATGCGGGTCTCCCATGACATCGCCCTCATGCACCACGAGCGGTGGGACGGTAAGGGATACCCGAACAGGCTGGCCGGAGAGGAAATCAATCTCCCGGCGCGAATCGTGGCCCTGGTGGATGTCTTCGACGCGGTGATGTCCGAGCGCTGCTACAAATCGGCCATTCCTTTCGATGAGGCTGTGAAGATCGTTCAACAGGAAAGGGGACGGCACTTCGACCCGCTTATTGCCGACGCCTTCATGCGCCGCCTGGACGAAATCAGGAAGTTGTACAGCAACTAGAACATATTACCCTTGAAGTGCTTGTAGGCTGGCAACTCCTTGCGGCGCGTTTGTATTTTTCAAAGTTGAAATGCTCCAGCCGGGCGCCTCACGCACATTTCGGACGCGCCATTGTTTTCGCGCAGCCTCCCGTGCTATGTTCAACCCAGTTGAGATCAAGGGGGAGCCATGACGGAAACAGATGTTTTTCAGATTGTTCCGGCAATAGACCGGTGGCACTGGTTCTGGCTGATCCTGGTCTTCACCGTCGTACTGGTGGTGCTGGCCGTGGGAGCGGCTATCTACAGTGTCTGGGCGGCCAAGAAAACCTGGGTGGAGCTGGGTCCGGTCTCCATGCGCATCCACTCCGGCTTCTACAGCCGTACCGTGGCGTTGTCCGATCTGCTGCTCGAGCAGGCCCGCGTCCTGGACCTGAACGAGGAGCGTCAATTCCGCCCCTCCATCAGAACCAATGGCATCGGCATGCCTGGCCTGCAAGCCGGATGGTTCAGACTGAAGAACAAGGAAAAGGCCCTGGTGTTCGTGAGCGACCGTTCCAGGGTCGCCTACCTGCCCACCCGCAAGGGATACAGCCTCATGTTCAGCCTGGAATCCCCCGTCGTATTTCTGGAACGCCTGGGCGCACATTGAATGACGTCACTCACGTCTTCCATGGGATTGCCAATCGAACAAGGTAAGTCAAAATGATACGGCCTTGTTGTTCCGCCCATGGTCATCCTCCTCCAAAGGAAGCAGGCACTTGTTTCTTTGAGCAAAGTGGCGCATAAGACTTTCTTGCCAACAGATAATGTGGTGGGGCAAGATTCTCCCAGGAGGTACTCTTCATGATTCCCCGAATAATCCCGCTGTTGCTGTTGTTCTGCTTGGTGTTCCCCAGTCTGCTCCATGCGAAGACCAAGCAGGAGGAAATTCCCCCGCAGCCGACAGTCGAGGATGACTTGAACAATGCCGTGGCGGCACAGAGCAGCGGCGATCTGGATACGGCTCTCAGGCTCTACACCAAGGTTCTGGAATCCGGGCAGTTGCCCACCAGAAACCCGGCGGTGTATTTCTCTTACAACAACAGGGGCCTGATCTACATGAACAAGGGCATGCTGGACGCCGCCATGCTCGATTTCAACAAGGCGCTCGAGTACAACCCCAAGTTCGCCACCGCCTACTTCAACAGGGGGCGTGTCTGGGCGGAAAAAGGTGAGATCAAGCAAGCCATGGCCGACTACACCCGGGCCATCGAGCTCGAGCCCCACTACGCCAAGGCCTATTTCAACAGAGGCATCCTGTGGCGGATGCGCCTGCAGTTCGACAAGGCGGTTGCGGACTTCACCAAGGCTCTGGAGAACGACCCGGAGAACGCCATGGCCTGGTACGCCAAAGGGGTCGCGCTCATGAACCTTTCCCGCCTGCCCGAGGCGGTGAAGGACTTCACCAAGGCCATCGAGTTGAATCCCAACCTCTCCGAGGCATACTTGCACAGGGGCGAGGCTTATAATAAGATGGGAGACACTTCAAAGGCCCATATGGATTTCAACAAAGCCAGGGACCTCAAGTAGGAACCCCCATATTCACGGAGGTAACCATGCGTCGTTTTTTCATACTCGCCCTTGCGGCTCTGCTGTGTATGAACATTGTCTTTGGCTGCTCCTGGGCGGGGCGCACCACTGGCAAGGTGGTCAACAGCGTGGAACACGGAGCCGACAAATTCGAACAGAGCTATGACAAGGAACGTCAACAACAGTAACCTTGTTCAGGCCACAACTTTCAAAGCCCCGCCAGACTATGTCCGGCGGGGCTTTTTTTATTCACTGAAATCATGACCGGGAGGAACCCTTTTATGGTAAAGGGTCCCCCCCCGCAAATCTCACCAATATATCAAGGCAATAAAACCAGCACTAGGGCTCGATAGTGCTGCCGAGCACCTTCAGGAACTTGCGAATCCATTCGGGGTGACCGGGCCAAGCCGCGGCGGTCACAAGGTTGCCGTCGGTATAGGCGTTGGAGAAGGTCTCGTTGACCTCGCCCCAAGTGGCTCCGGCCCTAAGCAGGTCGGGCTTAACCGCGGGGTAGGCGGTGCACTGCTTGCCCTCCACCACACCGGCGGTGACAAGCACCTGCTGACCGTGACAAATGGCGGCAATGGGCTTGTTGTCCTTGGCGAACTGTTGAACGATCTCGATGACGCGGGGATTCAGCCGGATATATTCGGGAGCGCGTCCACCGGGAATGACAAGGGCGTCGTAGTCTTCGGTCTTCACAGCGGCGAAGTCCTGATTGAGCATGAAATTGTGGCCGGGTTTCTCGCTGTAGGTCTGATCTCCCTCAAAGTCGTGGATTGCGGTGCGCACTGTTTCTCCGGCCTTCTTGTCGGGACACACGGCGTGGACATCGTGCCCCACCATGAGCAGCATCTGGAACGGTACCATAACCTCGTAATCTTCAACGTAGTCGCCCACCAGCATGAGTATCTTCTTGACAGCCATGATTCCCTCCGAATGTTTGTTCCACGTTACAGGCTATTCTTGAAATACGACCAGACACTATTCCAAAACATGGGACATTGAAACCATCCCGATACAAAAATCACGAAAACCGATCAAAACACCACCACACCTCATCTCAACGCCAAGTTGCCAACCTCGGCTCAGGCCCAACACACCAGGCCGAGGGAGTGCGGATCCAGAAGCAGCGGTGTGCGCGGGCAGAATGCGCACGGTGTAGCCGAAGCGTCCGGCCTGGCCGGGTTCGGCCATCCCGCGATAGCGCTGCCAGCCGTCCGCGGACTTCCCCGCAGGGTCCATGACGGAAAACCGGCGGTTGGAGAAATTGCCCGCATGGTCCACTGTTCCGCAGTACACCTCCACACGCAGGAACTTGGGGTCTATGTCGTTGAGAAAGATATCGGCCTCCACCTTGAACTGATCCCCAACCACCATGCGCTGTTCGCCTTCGGAGGTGACATTTCGCACTTCCAGCCCCCCCCATTTGGTCATCAGGTCCATGCGCCAGGCGGCGAGCTCCTTGGCAGGCTGGAAATTGTCCTTCTCCAGGCGCTTGTAGTTCTCAAAGGCCTGCAGGTAGGCTGTCTTGACATACCCGTCCACCATGCGGTGGGAGTTGTACTCCGGCACCAGCTCCTTGAGCCCCAGCTTCATCTTGCGAACCCAGGTGCGTGGCAGGCCGCCGCGGCCTCTGTCGTAAAAGTCGTGCAGCACCTCGTTTTCCAGGAGATTGTACAGGGTCTGGCTCTCCACGAAGTCCTGGTATCCCGGATCCTCGTATTCCTCACCCAGGCCGATTGCCCAGCCCACGCTGTTGTCCGGGCGGTATGCCTCGTCCCACCAGCCGTCCAGGGTGCTCATGTTCAGCACGCCGTTGACCAGGGCCTTCATGCCGCTGGTGCCGCAGGCCTCCAAGGGGCGCCGGGGAGTGTTCAGCCAGACGTCGCACCCCTGCACCATGTATTTGGCGATCTCCATGTCGTAGTCTTCCAGGAAGATCATCTTCTGCCTGCACTCTTCACTACGGCAAAGCTCCAGAAGATCCTGGATGATCTTCTTGCCCTCATTGTCCTGGGGATGCGCCTTGCCCGCGAAGATGAACTGGATGGGGCGCTCCTTGTCCCGGATGAGCCGCAACAGCCGCTCCCTGTCCGAAAGGATCAGGTAGGCACGTTTGTAGGTTGCGAAGCGGCGGGCAAACCCCACGGTAAGGGCCTCGGGATCCAGGACCTCGGCGGCGATCTCCAGGGCCCGCCTGCGTGCTCCCTTGGCCCGCAGCTGCTTTTGCAGTCGCATGCGCACGTAGTCCACCAATCTGGCGCGCAACCGCTCATGGGTGCGCCAGAGTTCACTCTCCGAGATGCCTTCGGCCAGGGTCCAGACCCTCTTGCAGTCCGCATCCTCGCGCCAGTTCGAGCCGAGATAGCGGTCGTACAGCAGGGCTATGTCCGGGGCCACCCAGGTGGCCGTATGCACACCGTTGGTAAGGGCGCCGATGGGGATGTCCTCGGCCGGGAACTGCGCCCACACGCGCTGCCACATGTCGCGGGACACGCGGCCGTGCAGGGTGCTGACGCCGTTGTTGAAGCGCGAAAGCTTCAGGGCGAGGACGGTCATGCAAAAGTGCTCGCTGTCGTCGCGGGGGTTCTCCCGCCCCAATGCCAGAAGCACCTTGAAGGCCAGACCCATCTCCCGGGCATAGGGCTCGAAATACCGCTGCATGAGGTCAGCCGGGAAACGGTCGTTGCCCGCGGGAACCGGGGTGTGCGTGGTGAACACCGAGGTGGAGGCTGTCAGTTCCATGGCTGCCTCGAAAGGCATGCCGTGCCCGGTCATGAACTCCCGGATGCGCTCCAGCCCGGCAAAGGCGGAATGCCCCTCGTTCATGTGAATGACCCGGGGCTCCATGCCCAGGGCGCGCAAGGCCTTGATGCCGCCGATCCCCAGCAGGAACTCCTGCCAGATGCGCATTTCCAGGTCACCGCCGTAGAGCTGTGCAGTGATCTTCCTGAAATGCTCGGGGTTGTCCGCGATATTACTGTCCAACAGGAACAGGGTGATGCGCCCCACCTGGCATTTCCATATCCTGGCGTGCAGCGGCTGCCCCGCGAGTTCCATGCAGATGAGCAGGGGCGATCCTTTCTCATCCTCCACCAGGGTCAGCGGCATTTCCTCGAAATCGTTGATCGGATAGCGCTCCTGCTGCCAGCCGTCAGGAGTGAGATATTGCCTGAAGTACCCCTGCTGGTAGCAGAGCCCTATTCCCACCAGCGGGAGATTGAGGTCGCTGGCGCTTTTGAGGTGATCTCCGGCCAGGATGCCGAGTCCTCCGGAATAGATTGGGAGACAGAGGGAGATGCCGTACTCAAGGGAAAAATAAGCCACAACGGGCTGGCCGGACAAGGCGTCGGGAAAAACCACGGGCGAGGTCTTCCTGGAGAGGTACTGCTGCAGGCTCAGATTCACCTCGCGCATGCGCTCGAGGTAGATCTCGTCATTGGCCAGGTCTTCCAACACTTTTTGCGGCACATGGTTGAGAAACCAGACTGGATTCCTGTAGCTCTTGTCCCAGAGCTGCTGGTCGATCTGGGCAAAGAGATTTTCGATATTGCTGTTCCAGGCGAACCAGAAATTGTGGGCGAGTTCCCACAGGGGCTTCAACTGTTCGGGAAGATTGGGTAATACGCTGTAGATACTGATCGGCCTCATGGAGCGTCTCCTTACTGACGGTGCTGAAGGCGATGGAGCGGCAAAGGTTGCACACCCCTGGCTCAAGGGTTATCCCAAAGACCCTGTGGCATGGCAAGCAAGAAAAACATGTTTGTAACGATGTAATGTGAATATCGCATGACAAAGCGGAAACCCAAACTGGAGAAGTCGATGGTAATAGTTCAGGATCCTGCCGTGTTGGTCAAAACCTGTTACACGGAAACGGGAAAGCGCTGTTACGCGCTCCCTGACAATAAACTTGGCCCGGAGTACGCCACTCCCGGCAGTGTGGGCCTTGATCTGAGGGCCTGCATAGAAGCCGAGTCCGTGGAAGTGGCACCCGGAGAAAGGGTCAAGATCCCTGCCGGACTGGCCATAGAGGTCCAGTCTTCCGGTATCGCCGGTTTCGTGTTCTCCCGCTCGGGATTGGGCGCGAAACACGGCCTCACAGTGGCTCAGGGCGTGGGAGTCATAGACCCGGACTATCGCGGCGAGATCACCGTGTGGCTCCTTAACACGTCCACTGAGACGCACACCGTGGCGCGGGGGGAGCGGGTGGCGCAGCTGCTCTTCCTTCCGGCCTACACCGCCAGGCTCATCGCGGTGGGCTCTCTGACCGAGACCGAACGTGGAGCCGGAGGATTCGGACACACAGGCAGCGTTTGATCCTCATCTGCATTTTGCGGGGAGGGAAATCATTTGAAGATGATACCCCTCCTCGCACCCTTCATTTCAAATTCTTGCAATACGATTTCCATCTCAGAACGCAGGGAAATAAACCTCGTTGCCCCCGTATGCCGTGCCCGAAAACATGAGCGCGCTTACGACCTTTGCCGGGATGCACCAACAATCAGCACACCTCGCCCTTCCCCTCGCCTTCCGCCCGTTCACCATGCTCCAGTAGAAACTTTTCCAGAGCGTCTCGCAGTTCCTCGAGTTCCTCAACATTGGGCATTTCAAAGCTCTTGCGTAGCAGAAAACGGTTGCACAGCTCGGCATGCTGCCCTTCCCTGATGTCCGCGAACATCAGCCCCAGGCCCGAGGGCTCGAACAGCCCCCCCCAGGAGCGCGTCCAGCGGATATGCCCCAGAAACGGGGTGTCGTCTTCGAGAAAGGGGCATTTCACCCAGACCCACTGCTCGCCTTCCCAATCCTCGGAGCTGAACACGAAGACCCCGCCTGGGAGATATCAACGGTATAAGTCTTGATAGAACGGCAGAAGTCCTTGTCATCGGCCCTCGCAAGCAGCAGGGGCAGATGCAGCCGGATGCGCACCCCCGCCCGCACCGTGCGGGCGTTGAACTCGGCGCAGGTCCTTTTCAGAAAATCCTCGAACGACCCCAGAGGCCTGAGTTCCCAGCCTTCCCCCATCCGCACCACATTCACCCGCATCACCGGAAAAGGTTCAAGATACTCGTGCAGCACTTCCTTTTCATGTTGCGAGGAGCGCAGCAATTTGCGCACTTCCACGATGACCCCATGCAAGGGGGCGCTGGCCATGGACTCGATAAGGGCGGGCACTGAATCCAGAAACACCAGCTCCACGTCGTATTCATCCCCAAGCGGTTCGTAGAGCGAGGGGGTGTCCGTGAGACAGAGCACGCGTGTCTGAAATGGCGATTCGTTTTCCATAATAATCCGTTCAGATTCGGGTTTTCGAATCATCGACCGGCAAACACTGGGGCCTGGTCCTCGTGTGATGTCCATGAAATCCACATCGATGAATTTCGCGGAAGGTCGCCTCTCCAGCGGCGGAGCGATCATGCAACACTTAGGATGTAGTGTCTGCGGCGTTTCTTCGTTCATCCAGCAGCCGCTTCACCGTGGACAGCACCTCGGACTTTTGCAGCGGCTTGGCCATGTGCACGTCGCATCCGGCATCGATGCAACGCTCAATATCATCGCTCAGGGCATAGGCGGTCATGGCGATCACTGGCGTGCAGGGAAGATTGTTGACCCGCTCCCAGTCGCGAATGGCTCTTGTCGCTTCCAGGCCATCCATGAGAGGCATTTCTATGTCCATGAGTACAATATCATACTTCCCTTCCTTGAAAAAGGCCAAGCCCTGAGATCCGTTGACCGCCAGCTCTACGTGTTTGCTCAGTTCCCGTACAAAGGCCTTGATGACAAAGGCGTTGTACTCGGAATCCTCAACCACCAGAATCCTGCTTTGGGAATACGTATCCATGGCACTTTTCGTCTTTTCAGAGGTTCGAGGCTCGCCCGCAAAACCGCCTCGCAACTGTACCTGATGTTCATGTGGTACAGATTCCCTGGACATGATATCCTTGATGGTGGAGTAGAACGTGCCGGGCAGAATCGGCTTGATCAACACCCCGGAACTCTCGTCTTTGATCGAAGCTTCCAGGTTCAATGCCCCGGCCAGGAAAACGACCTTTCCGGAATAGCCGCACTTGCCGCGCAGGATTTCCAGGGCAGGCCTCTGGTCCAGGGGCTTCAAACCGCAGTCCAGCAGGACCAGGTCCAGGGGCTCGTGCAGTGCCACCTGCTGCGCGAGGTTCTCGAGCCCCGTGTCGGTGAAGGCCTCGCACCCCGTGTTCCGGAGCAACTCCTTGAGAATGGAGCACTGGGTGAGATTGTCATCCACCACGAGCACCTTCGAACCCGACAGGTCCGGTGGAGGGATGGAGATTACCGAGCCGGCCCCGAAATACGCGGTGAAATAGAACGAACTCCCCTTGCGTTCCCTGCTCTCCAACCAGACCCGCCCTCCCATGAGGGAGACCAGGTGCCTGCTGATGCTGAGTCCCAGGCCGGTGCCGCCGAATCTCCTGGTGGTGGAGGAATCGGCCTGGGAAAAACGCTCGAAAATCCTCTCCATCTTGGTCTCTTGAATGCCTATGCCCGTGTCCTTCACCATGAACCGCAGACACTGGCCCCGCCCCTGGACCTTCTCCTCCTCACCGCACAGGGACACTTCCAGGAGCACCTCGCCATATTCCGTGAACTTGACGCCGTTCCCCACCAGATTCATCAGCACCTGCCGCAACCTGAGCGGATCGCCCACCACAGTACCGGGGCAGTCCGGCGCAATACGGCAGCATAGTTCCAGGCCCTTCTCGTCGGCACTGATGGCAAGAGCCTTGCAGACCTTGGACACGGTCTCTTCGAGATCGAATTCAACCTTCTCCAGTTCGATCTTACCGGCTTCGATCTTGGATATATCGAGAATATCGTTGATGATATCCAACAACCCCTGCCCCGCGGAGTTGCAGATCCTGACATAGTGCTGCTGCTTGTTGCTCAGCTGGGCTTCGGCCAGAAGATCGGTGACACCGAGGATCGCGTTCAGTGGCGTACGGATTTCATGGCTCATGCTGGCAAGAAAACTGCTCTTGGCCTTGCTGGCCTCGTCAGCGCTATCCTTGGCCAGGGCCAACTCCCGCACGGTCTCTCCGAGCCGTTCCTCGTTGCTTTTGAAGTCGCTGAGCAGGGTGTTGTAGGCGCGCATGAGCTCATTGAACTCTTCAGCCGGCGGAGAACCGGAAGTCTTGGGAGATTCTATGCTCCGCCCTTCCCTGATGGCGTCGAGCATCTTGTTCAAGGGAGCGTCTATGATCCGCCTCGTGGCCAGGATGACGCTCATGACCACGGCGAGCAACAACAGCAGCATGAGCGAGGAGTCCCTGAGCAGGTTCTCCGCCAGGGCCTTCATGATGCCTTCCTGCTTGTAGATGATGTTCAGACGACCAATGGGTATGGAGCCGTCCATGGTCTTGTGGGTAATGGAGCTGACCAGGAGCACGCACCCATCGCAATCGCGGTCGTAGCTGTTGCCCACCGAGGCCTCGAAGTCCCCGTTGCTCTCCTCGACCTTCACCCCGACCACTCCGGGATACAGCAGGAGGCTGGGGATGTGCTGCCGGATGAAGTTGAAATCCAGGTGCCACAGGGAATTGGCCAGAGCCCGGCTCTGCATCACCGCCAGGTCCTCCATGCGCTGGGCCACGGCCTCCCGTGAATCGAGGTAAATCAAGGCCCCCATGACCACGGAAAAAAGGATGTAGCAGAATACCAGTGGCGGAATCAGGGTCAGGATGAATTTACCGAACAGGGTTTTCGGACGTATGGACAAAGGTCCCCCCACCTTTTCAGTTAGCCTTTGGGCCCGATTCGGAAGGCGACACCTGGGCCGGTGCGACCTTATCCAGTATCTCCGGCGCGGTTTCCCTGTTGATCACCAGCTTCCGGTATCTCTCGGTGAAACCTGGAACAAGGGAGGGCACCACCCATCTCGTGAACTGCTCCAGATACTCTTTTCTGGGTACCTCGCGCATCAGGATCTTGTTGATTTTCCCGATCAGTTCCTCGCCCACGGGATTGCTGGTGCAGGCTATGTACCCCACTGCGTATTCATTGGACTCCAGCAAGGGGTAGATCTCTATCCTGTTGAGGAGGTGTCTTTGCTTGGCAAGATAGATCAGGTTCGCGGGCAGGGCCAGGAAGCAGTCGATACGGTTGGCCATGAGCAGGGAAAGGCGCACGTCCATGCTGTTTTCCCGGTACACAAGCTCCACGTTGGACGAGAGCTTGTAGTCCGCCAGGATGGCCTCGACTCCCTTGGGATAGCGAAATCCACGGGTGAGCCCCAGGCTCAGGGTCTGCTTGGCCAGGATCCGAGCCAGCGACAGGGTGCCGTTGGACATGAAGGGGGCGAAACGTTTCGAATCCGCCTTGCGGATCACCAGCATCTGGGGTTCGGTGAGGCGGCAGGGAATGGAATAAGTGAGATATCGTTCGCGGTCCGGGGTGCGCAGCGCTCCGGTGAAACAGTAGGTCTCCCCTGTCTTGGCCTGTTGCAGGCTTCGTTGCGGCGGGGAATTGATGATTCTATGATCGTACCCGGGCAGATTGGCCCGGAGGAGTTCCTGGATCTCGAAGCCGACGCCGGAAACAGTTTCGCCATCGATGATATAATAGGGCGGCCATTCGAAATGGGGCCAGTGTACAACAGGCTTATGCGAGTCGCCCCATGCCGGGGCGCTCCCCATGAACAGCAACACCAGCAGGCACGTCAGAACTGCTGGCATCAACGCTTTCCACCCTGACAATCTACCCATGGCACCCTCTCTGCCCTGATTTTCCTCGATTAAATCAGGAGCGTCAACTCCATTTACCATAAATAGTCGCTCCACAACGAGCGCAAGAACCTTCCCGCATACCCCGCACCTTGACCTGGTATCCGTTTCGTTCGATGAGCAGGGCGCCGCACTTGGGGCACATGGTGCTCTGGGCCTCATGCCCGGGCACGTTCCCGACATACACATAGCGCAACCCCTCGGCCAGGGCAGCCTCCCTGGCCCTGTCCAGGGACTCCACGGGCGTGGGGGGCAGACTCTTGAGCTTGTACATGGGGTAGAACCGGGTCAAATGCAACACCGTGTCCGGACCCAGCTCCCGCACTATCCAGGCGGACATCCTGCCGATGGTTTCAGGCTCGTCGTTCTTTCCTGGGATGAGCAGGGTCACCAACTCCAGGTGCACACCACGCTTCCGCAAGGTGGTCAGGGTGCGCAGCACAGGTGCGAGCTCCCCTTCGGTCATTCCCCTGTAGTAGTCCTCGGTGAAGCCCTTGAGGTCTATGCAGGCCGCATCCAGGAAGCCACACAGGTCCTCCAGGGGTTTGGGGTTGATGAACCCGTTGGAGTGCATCACGTTCAGGAGTCCGGCCTGTCTGGCCGAGCGCCCCACATCGATCATGTACTCCGCGAAGATGGTCGGCTCCACATAGGTGGACGCGATGCTCTTACAGCCATAATGTAGGGCGTTGGCCACCACCGCTCCAGGAGGCAGGTCGTAATTCAGGGTGTTTTCGGGGCGGGCCTGGGAGATCTCGAAGTTCTGGCAGAACAGGCAGTCGAAGTTGCAGCCCGCGGTGGCTATGGAAAAGGACTTGGTGGTGGGCAGCAAATGATAGAAGGGCTTCTTCTCCACCGGATCCACGTTCACGGCGCAGGGGTTGCCGTAAACCAGGCTCAGGAGCTCACCCTCCCTGTTCTCACGCACCTCGCAGTAGCCCCGCTCCCCGGAGGGGATGACACACTCGCGGGGACACAAGCCGCACCGCACCCCCTTGTCGTCCAGAGGAGTGAAATACGGAGACACCCGCTCCCCTTTCAAGCCGCGTGTCAACCGCACCCCGGCGCAAGCGTCCCTGACACCGGACAGGGGCAGCGCGCTCCAGGCCGCGGCGGCCAGGGCACAATGTCCGCAGGAACGCAGGAACTCTCGCCTGCTTATGCCCAATGCCGGACACAAAGGAATGGCCATGATGCTTCCCCCGCATTCTTTCCCTGTTCTTGAGGAAACGCGGATCAATCACATTTTCCGGGAGCGCTGTGGATTTTTCCGCAGCAGCAAATCCAACGGACAATTCCATTGCGCTTCCCTAAAAAACCTCCGCCGAGAACACCTCGATGGCCGTGTCCGTGTCTTTCCAGCAGTTCTTGTCCATTCCGGCCTTGCGGCAGGTCTGTTCGAGAAACGTCCTACGGTCCCAGCCCCATTCTCCGGGTACCTGGGGCAACAGCAACCCCTTGTTCCAGCCCCTGGACATGATCAGGCCGTGCCGCCCCACCTCCACTTCATCCGGATTCGTGATCCTGTGCGGGATGGTGAGCACCGAGATCTCGTACTCCAAGTGGTCGTATTCATCGGGGCGTAGCGCATGGAACCTGGGGTCCTCGAAGGCTGCGGCCTGGGCCATGTTGGCCACTGTCTCGATCAAGGGGCCGCGTCCGATGATGTTGCCGATGCAACCGCGCAGTTGATCGTGCTTCTTCAAGGTGACAAAGGCGCCGCGCACCTCCCGCAACCTGGGCGGAACCTTTTCCGGAGGCGAATAGCTCCTGCCGTCCAGCTTCGCGCGAATGGCTTCCCGCGCAACCCTGCGCAACAGGGCGCGCTCTTTTTCGGTAAACTCCCCTGCCCGGGAGTCGCTCGCCGCTTTCGGGTTTCCGTTTCCTCCCCCATTCCCACCTTTGAGAAAAGCTGCCGCCATATACCCCACCACCTTGTCGTTGTCGCCGGACACATCCCCGGAATCCCCCTGGGCCAGCACCTCGGCACGTGTGGCGCCCAGGTGTTTGCAGGCCTGCATCACCGCGATGATGGGCCCCCCGCCGCAGGCCTCGCACTCGCGCGTGGCCAGGCATTGCAGCACGTCCACGTGGTCGAAGCTCCGCACCGCGTCACGGATGGTCCCATCAAGGGTTTCGGCGTCCGCCTTGTTGTGGAAATGTGAAAGGTCCGAGGAGGCCAGCAGCACCACCCGCCTCTTGGAGGCCTGGGTTGCGCGCACCAGGGCCAGGGCGAGCCTGGCGCAGGTGTTGATGTCCTGTGCCCCCATGACCAGGGGCACGATCCTGGCCTTGGGCAGGGCCACCTGCAGGAAGGGGACCTGGATCTCCACAGCATGCTCCCGTGCGTGGGCATCTGAAACGTACCTGATGTCGGGCCAGGCCTGGCGCAGGGCATCGATGAAGTCCTTGTCCAGCGGGGTCACGCCGAGGGGCGTCGCATACCCCCCCTTGTCGTACACCGAGACCCCGTCAAAGGCGTGCCTGTGGCTGGGGGATATGATGACCACGGTGTCGGCCTTGCTCCTGGCCAGCAGTGCATAGGCCGCGCCCGCGATCTTCCCGGAATAGACATGCCCGGCATGGGGCGCGACCAGGCCCAGCAACTCCCCTTGAACCGCCAGCCCTTTTCCTCCTGAGGCAATGAAGTTCTTCACGCTCTGCCGCAATTTCGCGGCATCGGCCGGATACCAGGTACCGGCCAGCACAGGGGCGCGCTCATGGGCCCGGGCGGGTACGGCGCAGAGCAGTGCCAGCAGCAATACCGCAAGGATTTTTCCGTTCATGCGAAACATCGGCTCCTCCCGTCTGATCGGACACAAGTGGCGGGGGTGAGACGAACCAGAGGCGGAAAAGGCGTTAATCGGTTGGAATAATAGCGAACTATAATATCCTGCCGGAACCTCTTCCGGATTTCGCCACTGTTTGCAGAATACGTCAAAGCCGATCCACGGGCAAGGTTGCTGTGCAACTCGGTTGTTGCCCAAACCATTCACATAATGGTTTTACTTATATAAAAAAACAATGAAGCAACATTGGACTGGATTCCTGGGCAACAAGGGCGAATCCGACCACAAAGGTAATACTTGCAAACCGTTGCATAGAATGGCATGGACTCACTTCCATGACCGATTTCTGTTGCCTCATCGGGAAGACGCAGTCCCATGGACCATGGAACCCGATACACGGAATTGCCCGGTCAGTGATGCATCGCACTTTGTCAGGAAGTGGAATTCTAAACCTACTGTTGGAAGAACACCTTTGCCAGGCCACTTAATAATGTACGAACGCGGGCCGCAAGAGTAAGTCAAGGCCGAAGCGCATTCGCCAAGGCCCGGGCTTTCCACTGCCAGGAGGCGTCCGCTTTGGCCGGCAGCCAGATAACCTTACACGGTTGGAACAGTAACGCGACATGCCTGAAAGCTCCTCCATCGAAGCAAACACCATCCTGCTCTTCGTCTATGGGACCCTGCGCAAGGGGTGCTCCAACCACCACTTTCTGAGCCAGTCCTCGTTTCTGGGCCTGGCCAGAACAGAGAACAATCACGCCCTGTACATGGGGGACTTCCCCTATGCGGCCAAGAAACCCGAAATCTCCCCCATCGTGGGGGAGGTATACGCCGTGGACCTGAACACCCTGCAGCTCGTGGACTCCCTGGAGGAGCACCCGAACTGGTACCGCAGGGAGCAGGTGCGGGTCCGCCTGGAATCGGGCGAGTCCATCACGGCCTGGCTCTACTTCCACCCCTCTCCCAAGGGTGACTGCGTGGAGAGCGGCGACATCTTCCAGGCCTGACCCGCTACCTTCCCCCTCGTTCCCGAATCACCTTTACTCTCGTCACTGAGAGGTCTATATTTGCCCTCCAGGACAAGCAGGCCCTGTATCGTTTCGATTTATCATGTGATTCATTCGCAATGACGCACCCGCCACCTGCGGGGTTCCAAGCGACGCACGGGCATAGTCAAATCTCAACCATTCCACCGGAGCAGCCCATGAGTCGACCCAAGGTTTTCATCACCAGACAACTCCCCCAGGCGGGGCTCTCCCTCCTGCATGACGTATGCGACGTCGAGATCAATCCCGAGGACGCGCCCCTTCAACGCAACGTGCTGTTGCGGAAAGCCGGCGAGGTCCAGGGGATCATCGGCCTGCTCACCGACAAGATCGACGCGGAATTCCTGGAAGCGGCCACAGGACTCAAGGGATACGCCAACTACGCCGTGGGGTACGACAACATCGACGTTCCCGCGGCCACCAGTCACGGCATCCCTGTCTCCAACACCCCGGACGTGCTCACCAACGCCACCGCGGAGCTCGCCTGGGCCCTGCTCTTTGCCGTGGCCCGGCGCGTGGTGGAGTCGGACAGGGTCATGCGCTCCGGCACCTGGCCGGGCTGGGGGCCAATGCAGTTTCTCGGAGCCGATGTTCGCGGCAAGACCCTGGGCATATTCGGCGGGGGGCGCATCGGTGCGGCCATGGCCATGATGTCCAAAGGCTTCGACATGCGCGTACTCTACACCACCAACTCATCCACCAACCCTGAACTGGAGCGCGAGGTCGACGCCAAACGCGTGGACTTCGATACCCTGCTGGCGGAGAGCGATTTCATCAGTATTCACGCTCCCCTCACTCCAGGAACCAGGCACCTGTTCAATGCCGAAACCTTCAAGAAGATGAAGAAAACCGCCTATGTCATCAATACTGGGCGCGGGCCCATCATCAAGGAGGACGACCTCGTCGCGGCCCTGGGATCCGGAGAGATCGCCGGCGCGGGGCTGGATGTCTATGAATTCGAACCCAGGATGGCCAAGGGCCTGGCTGAACAGGACAACGCGGTGATACTGCCCCACGTGGGGTCGGCCACCACGTCCACCCGCATCGCCATGGCGGAACTGGCGACAAGAAACATCCTGGCCATGCTGGAGGGGAAACTTCCCCCGACCTGTCTCAATCCCGAGTTGTTTTCACGCTGATCCATGCCAAAGGAGAAAACATGCAGCTCTTCATTGACACCGCTAATCTTGATGAAATCCGAGAAGCCAAAAGACTTGGACTGATCGACGGCGTCACCACCAACCCCACCCTGCTCTCCCGCGAGGGGGGGGATTGGCATACACGCATGGCCGACATCGTCAAGGAGGTCCCCGGGCCGGTAAGCCTGGAGGTAGTGGGCACCAAGGCCGATGCAATGATCGCCGAGGCTCGTGAGCTGGTGCGATTCGGCCCCAACGTGGTGGTGAAGATACCCATGACCATGGAGGGCCTTGCCGCAACCAGGGAGCTGCACGCCCAGGACATCCCCACCAACGTGACCCTGGTGTTTTCGCCCCTCCAGGCCCTGCTGGCCGCCAAGGCCGGAGCCGCCTACGTCAGCCCTTTCATCGGCAGGCTGGACGCCATCGGGCACGACGGCATGGAGCTGGTGGGACAAATCCGCTCCATCTATGACAACTACGGCATGCAGACCAAGATCATCGCGGCCAGTGTGCGCCATCCCAAACATGTCCTGGATTCGGCCCTGCTGGGCTGCGATGTGGCCACCATCCCCTTCAAGGTGCTGGGCGAGCTGGCAAGCCACCCCCTGACCAATTCCGGGCTAGAGGCTTTTCTCAAGGACTGGGACAAGCTGCAAAAGGGGCAGTAGGACATCAAGAACATACCGGGGGGAACCTTTTCCGTAGAAAGAAGTTCCCCCCGCACTCCTCCCAAAGACTTATGTATAGCCGAGGTTGACTACGTAAGAGTGCCTCTCCTCGGCTACCTCTTCACAAAGAAGTCTGTTGTTCCGGCTTGGAAAGAACAGGGGCCACGAAGTGCAGCAGGGTCCAGGCCGCAAAGGAAAAGGCCATCCAATGGCCGGAAAAGCCCCGCACCTCCATCAGCTGAAAATGATCGAACTCTGGCCTGCTGAGTTCCCGCAGGATATTTCCGTGATTGGACAGGTAGAAGTGCCCGTCCGAGGCATGGGGACCACCCCCCTCCATCTGCATCATGAACAAGAGGAAGTTCACCCCCGCATACAGAACCAATACCCCGGCCAGGACCTTCACCCCGAAGGGTATGGACCTCCAGACCAGTCTCTTTTGCGCGCGCCTGCGCTCCAGCCGAACCTTGCGAATCTCCTCCCTGGAAAGGCCGTTGTCGGTCCCGGGCCGTTGCAGCCGCGTCCCCATCCGCGAAAGCTGAAACACCGCCGCCACGAACACCACCATGGTCAGGACATGCAGTATCCAGACTTGATCCATGGACAGGGAGAGCAGCTCCGTAAAGGCCAGCAGATGCACTACGCAGCTGGTGAGAAAGACGCCCATGGCCACATGTTCAAACACTTTCATCAGCTTTCTCTTCCTCTGGGGGCGATTTGAACTCGTCTGCCGTGCGTGCGGTGATAAAGGCGAACAAGAGGCACAGGAAGATGGACAGGGACATGAATATCCAGTGCATTCTCAATTCCCGGGCCATATCAGCCCTGCCGCCCGGGCGCAGGGTGCTAAACTCCGGCGCGTCCGGATTGTAGTACACCTTCACCGCCATATCCTTGGGGTACTGGTCCAGCAAAGCCTGGGCCTTCTGGTCGGTGGTGCCGGTTTTGCAGTTCGAGTAATCGAAACAGATGCGCCACCCACGATATCTTTTTCCATCCACGACATAATCGTAGCGAACACTTGCGTAATGATGGATGAACGGAGAATGGGAAAAACTCCCGGCCATCTTTTCGTCGATAGTGGCCTGGACAATCCTTCCCTCAGTAGCCGGCCACGTGGCGCTGGCCTCGATCCCCTTGAGCAGTCTCGAATCCAGCTTGGCGCTCTTGTATTCGCCCCAGGCCGAGAATCCCATGAGCAATGCCAGTACGCCCATGAAATAGGGGAAATTCTCCACCACCTTGCGCTTGATTCTCGCCAACCACCCCATTTTTCCCTTGTCCCGGCTCACGCGCCATCCTCCTGGGATTCCCGCCGCTTCTGCATCACCCGGGCAAAGACCTCCACCACCTCGGGGTCCAAACTTGAGGGGCAGAGCTTGCGCAGGATCAGAAACGCCTCCTCGGGGGTGCGCCCCTTTTGATAAGGACGGTCCGTGGTCAGGGCGTCATAAACATCGGCCACGGCCACGATACGTGCGCCCAGTGGGATCTCGTCAGCTGTGTAGCCGTTGGGATAACCGCTACCGTCCAGCTTTTCATGATGTTTGAGCACATAATCCAGGGCTGGACCGAGAAAGTCCAGTTGGCGCAGAATATTCATGCCTATGGAGGGGTGCTGCTGGATGTCGTGCAGCATTTCCGGTGTGGGGCGAGTGTCCTCGTTCTGAAAAATGGCGTCGCTGAAGCCGATCTTGCCGATGTCGTGGAGCATGCCGGCGGTCCAGACCTCCACGGCATCGTCTTCGTCCATGCCCAGGGCCTTGGCCAAAAGCTTGGAGTACTCCGCCACCCGCGTCACATGCCCCCTGGTGTACGGGTCCCGGGCGCCCAGGGCCTCGGCCATGGCCTGAATGGTGTGCAAGGTGTTCTCCTTGAGCTGGTACTCCCTGGCCTCAACCTTGACCAGCATCATGCCCATTGCCTCGGCGATACGGCGAACATGCTCAGGCTGCGCCTCCGTGGTGAAGGACATCACATCCGCGTTGTAATCCCCCTCGGCGATCCTCTCCATTATCTTGATGAGCCTTTCAAGAATCTTGTCGTTCACAATTCCCTCACTCCATGATAGCTATACCCGGTATCAAACCGCTGCCCCCGGTTCCGGGCCATATTAATACCCTTCGGAGATCATATGCTTTTGAATCCGCCGAAAATCATTACCTGGCTGTTGGCCATTGCCCTTGGCGTAACTGGAATTCTGCTCTGGCCCCAGGTGGGGGTCATCACCAAACCGACCTCCATCACCATTTCCGCAGCGGTCCTGGCCTTTTGGCTCGAAGCCGCGGCGTTCGGCCTCCTGGGCTTGTCGGTGCTGTTCAGGAGGCTCTGAGGTCAACTGGAGGATTTGTCCAGCTTAAGACGCACCTTGTACCCCTTGCCCCGGTGCAACACCGCGATCTCCGCCATTTCTCCCGGTTTGTGCCTGCTCAAGAGACGCTCGAGAGTCTCGCCGTCCCGCACAGTGACACCGTTGAAGGTGAGAATGACATCTCCCGTGGTCAGCCCCGCCCTGTTAGCCGCGCCCCCCTTCACCACCTCGGTGATGATGACGCCTGTGGGGCTTTCAAGACCCAGTGCCTGGGCTATGGCCATGTCCACGTCCTGAATGCGTACCCCAAGACTCGCACCATGATCCGTAACGCCCACATTTCTGGCTATTCCCGCAATGCTGCGCTTCACCGCGTTGCTGGGAATGGCGAAGCCGATCCCCTGCCCCGTGGATATGATGGCCGTGTTCATGCCCACCACCTGGCCACGGAGATTGACAAGGGGGCCGCCGCTGTTCCCCGGATTGATGCTGGCATCGGTCTGGATGTAGTCGTCATAGGGCCCCCCTGTTCCCAGGCTGCGCCCCTTGCCGCTGACTATGCCCATGGTCACGGTGTGATCCAGGCCATAGGGGTTGCCGATGGCCACCACCCATTCCCCCACCTGCAGGGCCTCCGAATCAGCCAACTCCAATGAAGCCAGAGGGCGCCCGGCATCGATCTGCACCAGCGCGATGTCGCTCTCTTCGTCATAGCCGATGAGCTTGCCCTCGTAGTTCTGATCCTCTTTCGCCCCCCCTTGGAGAGTGACCACGATCCGCTCGGCGGCCATCACCACGTGGGCGTTGGTCAGGACCTTGCCCGAGGGATCGATAACGAAGCCGGATCCCAGGGAACTCTGTTTCCTGGATGGTTGTTCGTACAAAAACGGTTCGAGCTGTTTGAAAAAATCATAGAAAGGCGAGCCGGGCTCCATGTGATACTGAAAAAAATCCCGCACAGCCTCATCGCTGGAAACGGTGCGTACCGTGCTGATGTTCACAACCGCCGGTCCGACCAGGTTCGCCAGCCTGGTGATATCCGGCAATGTGCCGGCCACAGGCACGCCCGGAGCAAGCTCCTGGTTTCCCGAGTGAGCGGTTCCCGCCTTCGCGCTCATCGAGGGGGTCCCCCTTCCCGCGCTGCCGGTTCTCCCGTTGCATGA
Organism: Desulfovibrionaceae bacterium; assembly: GCA_963674665.2. Classification (GTDB taxonomy): domain Bacteria; phylum Desulfobacterota; class Desulfovibrionia; order Desulfovibrionales; family Desulfovibrionaceae. Next base: position 51,982 of record CAXXPL010000013.1, read on the forward strand.
GGAAAGCGCCATCAGACATGACACCACCAGCAACACCACCAATACCCGTCGGGTTCCGAATTCCATTTCTCGGCCTCCAAACGATATCGCACCAGGTTGTGGATCAGGCCTCAATACGGGGCACACTCGATTTTCAGGATACCTTTACCAGGGGAAATCTTTCTTGGGAGTAGCTGGGGTTCGTAAAATACAGTCAGATGGAGAAGCGATCATTGGTGAATTTCCCCTTGGTAAAACACCCTCGCCTTGTCCGCCCTACTCCTCCACCTTGGAGACTACGGTAAGGTGCTCGGCCTGCCTCGTGGCTACGCGCCCTGTGAGATGGGGGCTGTATCGGCTCAGCATCCAGACTTCGGGGATGATCTCGGAAATGATCTCCCCCTCGTCAAAGACCCGCACCATGGAACTCTCCGACACCGCCACGGCCACTGCCTTTGTCTGCCTGGTGATGGATGCCGCGGCCACGTGCCTGCTCCCCAGGCCCAGGGGCAGAACTATGCCCTCGGTGCTGGCGTTGATGTACCTGGCGGCGGAGTGCACCACACCGCTGCCGCAGACCACGAAGGCACCGTCCAGCTGAGCGAGCTCCTTGAGGGTTTCGCGCATGTCCGGGTCCGTAATGTGCTTTGCGTGCGGAGGGTGTCCATACAAGGGGTCGAGGATCAGGCAGCGGGAGCGCTCCATGACCGCGTCCTTGTCCCCCACTGTGAACAGGGTTCCGATCTTGCGCCCCTCGCGGCCTTCGCGGGAGATCTCCACGGCCAGGAAGATCACCTCCTGCAGCACCTCGGCTGGCACTCCCCGCTTGTCCGAGCAGATGTCCTTGCACAGGTCCAGCTTGGCTTCCTCCTGGTCGGGGTCATAGTGTTCTCCGCTCATTGAGATGCTCCCCGGTAAAAGGCCTCGGCGTCTTCAAACAGCTTTTTCCTGGCATCCTCATGGGTGTAGAGCATGTGCCCCCCTTCGTAAAACTGTATGGTGACCTGCTTGCGCTGTTCCGGCTCAAGGCGCATCTGCCTTACGGTCCAGATGGAGGCGAAGTACGGGGTGGCGACATCATAGTAGCCGCAGCCGAAAAATAACCGCATGTCCGGAACAAGGCTCATGGCCATGCGCGCTTCCTCACCCACGTCCACATACCCTTGTTTGCCCTCCAGGCCGGTGCTCCAGTCCCACTTGCCGCCGACTTCCGAGTTGAGGATCTCGTAGGGGAGGTCGTTCTCATAGTTCAGCTCCTGGCGCACGTAGGCGTTCATTGCGCTGGAGAAAGGCGCCATCAGGCCGTCCAGGGAGGGGTCCAGGACGGCATGGGGGCTTCCAGGCTCCGGGTCCACCACACTGGTGGAGGCATCCATCCGGCCGATGAGCCTATTCTTGTCGCGAAGCAGCTCTTTGAAGAACACCCAGGGGGGGATGCGCTCCTGCTGCTGCCGGACCACCCGCTCGGGCAACCCGGTGTACGCCGCCAACTGCTTGCGCAGCTTTTCCTCGCCACCGGGCTGGAACACGTCCAGGTCAGCACCCAGGGTCAAGGCCGGGAGATAGTGCTCCACCGAGAATTTCTCCACCTGGGCCAGGTATTGCTCAAGGCTCTGCCCCCTTTCCGGAGAGGCCTTGCCATTGACCACGGCCGCGGCTGCAAAGGAAGGCAGGAACAGGCAATAGGGCAGGTTGCTCGTGGAGCCCTGAAGCGCCGTGAAATCCAGCACCGGAGAAATGAACATGACGCCCCGTGCCGCGATGCCGTACTCCTCCACGAGATAGGACGAAAGCATGGCAGCCCGTGTGGTGCCGTAGCTCTCTCCAACCAGGTACACCGGCGAGAGCCAGCGCTTCTGGCGAGTGAGAAAGAGGCGGATGAACGCGGCCACCGAGGCCACGTCCTGTTTCACTCCCCAGAACCCCTTGTCGCCGGGTCCCGAGGATCCCTTTTCCCCGTCCGCCTGATCATCGCCCTTGTCGGAGCGGCTGTAGCCGGTGCCCACCGGGTCGATGAACACCATGTCCGTGAACCGCAACCAGGAGAGCTGATTGTCCTCATACCCCACCGGTGGAGGTGGGGGCGTACCGTCCGGTCCCAACGCGATCCGCTTGGGACCGAGCGCCCCCAGATGGAGCCACACCGACGAGGATCCCGGGCCGCCGTTGAAGGCAAAGGTGACGGGGCGTTTCCCGGCGTCCTCGCCCTTTTTCTCGTAAGCCACGAAAAAAAGCCTGGCCTGGGGCTTGTCCTTGTTCGCAGGGACCAGCATCTCCCCGGTTCGGGCGACATAGGTCAAAGGCCCGTCCGGAGTCTCGAGCACGTGCTCGGTGGTCACCACTTCCGGGGGGGGTTCCTGTTTCGCTTCCCCGGGCTTTTTCTGATCCTGGGCCAGAGCCCACCCCGCTAACACGCACACCATGACAACCGTGAAACATATTATTTCCATAAAACGCCGCATATGACCTCCCGGACCACATGTATCAGCAAATATCATTTTTCACCTTCCACTGTATCTTGCCAGGGGCGAAAAATCCACAGGGCATGCAGGTGTCGGAACAATTCACTTCGAAGCGGGTCGCCATTCCTGGTCAGGCTCCCGAATGGGAGCGCCCCCAAGGACAAACGCTGATGCACACCCCGCAGATCAACCCCGTGGCATTGGGCAGATCGTTGAAGGTGTCCCGAAGCTGCGTGACGCACTTCTGGAAGTCCAGAGCCTCTTCCCTGCTCCGGTAGTGACTGTCCGTGCCGATACCCCGTATTGCGCCGGCAGGGCAGGCATCCATGCATTCCGAGCAGGTGCCGCAGCGGTTCTTCAAAGGGGTGTCGGCGTCGAGTTCCGCGTCAGTGAGCACGGTTACCAAGCGCAGACGCGGGCCGGCGTCCGGGTTCACCACCAGCAGGCTCTTGCCCTGCCAGCCAACTCCGGCGGCAATGGCCACCGCCTTGTGGGAAATGAAGGAGGTCCAGCGCTCTGAGTCCAGGACCTGGCTGGCGGGAATGGGCACGGCTGTGGCGCCCCCCGCTTCCAACAGACCCGCCACACGCAGGGCGAGGTCGTCCAGAAGCGCGTTCACCCTGGAGTAGTGAGACGAATACAACGGTGTGGGGCGATCCACAACGCTGTCCATGATCCCGTTCTTCAGCTGGACAGCCATGCTCACGGCCCGGGGGAACCGGTCCAGCAGGTCCGAAGGGTCTGTCTCGATGCCCCGCAGCCTGGCAGTGTCCGCCACCCGAAAGATATCCGCTCCCCATTCCAAGGCCTTTGTTTCGAGCACATTGCGTGTCACGGAGAGTATTTTATTTTTCCGCATCCATCACTCCTTGCGTCATGCCTGTTCAGGCCTTGATTACCACTGTTAATCCTTTCCCTTACAACTGTGTCACCTTCGCCAGCGGATGTCCACTTTCAGTTGACAGAGCTTCGGGCCTCATTAATATCACCGGTCGAGCACTCAATCACATCAGGAGATCACGCATGCTTGAAGATCTGTCCAGAAAAGTCGAACTCCAGGGACAACGCATCGAAACCCTGCGCCAGGCCATAGGCCAGGTGATCGTGGGGCAACGCCTGCTGGTGGAGCGCCTGCTCATCGGCCTCATCTGCAAGGGGCACGTGCTGCTGGAAGGCGTACCCGGCCTGGCCAAGACCATGACCGTCCGCACCCTGGCCGCCACCCTGCACGCCGATTTCAAGCGCATCCAGTTCACCCCTGACCTGCTTCCCGCGGACATCCTGGGCACCGAGGTGTTCCAGCCCAAGACCGGGGAGTTCAGCATCAAGAAGGGCCCCCTGTTCCACAACATCCTGCTGGCCGACGAGATCAACCGAGCGCCTTCCAAGGTGCAGAGCGCCCTGCTCGAAGCCATGCAGGAGCGGCAGGCGACCATCGGCGGCGAGACCTTTGCCCTGCCCGAGCCGTTCCTGGTGCTGGCCACCCAGAACCCCATCGAGCAGGAGGGCACCTACCCCCTGCCCGAGGCCCAGGTGGACCGCTTCATGCTCAAGCTCAAGCTGGGGTACCCCTCCAAGGACGAGGAGCGCGAAATCGCAATGCGCTTCGGCTCGGGCGAACCCGCAATGCCCTCGCCCATGCTGACTCCCGAGGAGTTGCAGGAGTTGCACGAACTGAGCAACAACATCTTTCTCGATCCCAAGCTCCTGGACTACATCCTCGAGCTGGTGTTCGCCACCCGCGACCCGGCCTCCCACGGCCTGAACGATTTGTCCCGGCTGGTGGACTTCGGCGCCTCCCCCCGGGCGAGCATCGCCCTGTGCCAGGCGGCCAGGGCCTACGCCCTGTTGCAGGGGCGCGCCTACGTCACGCCACAGGACGTCAAACAGATCGCACCGGACGTGCTCAGACATCGGATCATCCTGAGCTACGAGGCAGAGGCCGAGGAAGTGGACGCGGAGCAAATCATCGCCCGCATCTTCGACGCCGTGGAGGTTCCGTAGGCCGTGTTTGCGCTCGAACATCACCATCCATTTGTTATGGCGCGCTCTCCTCTCTCCCTCGTTCCAGAAGTTTTTGAAAAGGGGGTCCGGGGGAAAAACTTTTTTCAAAAAGTTGTTCCCCCGGCAATCCTTTTCTTTATTCTTTCTCTTCCTTCTCTTTCCATAAGGAGCCGTCATGCTTTCGCCTGAGTTGCTGGCGCGGATACGGCGCATTCACATCAGCACCAGCCGTGCAGTGGACGCCATGATGGCGGGGCATTACCGCTCTGTTTTCCGAGGCGCGGGCATCGAGTTCGAAGAGGTCCGCGAATACACGCCCGGCGACGAGATCAAGAGCATCGACTGGAAGGTCACGGCCCGCATGGGCAGGCCATATGTGAAGCGCTACCGCGAGGAGCGGGAGCTGGTGCTGCTGCTCCTGGTGGACATGAGCGCCTCGGGCCTGTTCGGCACGGGCGACGCCCTGAAGCGCGAAACCATGGCCGAAGCCGCCTCGGTCCTGGCCTTCAACGCCATCCGCAACAACGACAAGGTGGGGCTGGTGCTGTTCACGGACAAGGTGGAGTCGTACATCCCACCAAAAAAGGGCACCTCACACGTCTGGCGCGTGATCACAGAGATCCTGGGCTTCACCCCGCGGGGGCGCGGCACGGACATCGGCGAGGCCGCGCGCTTCCTGTCCTCTGTGATGCGCAAACGCTGCGTGGCCGTGTTCATCTCCGACTTTCTGGACCAGGGGTATCTCGACCCGCTCAAACGCGCCAAAAAACGCCATGACTGCATCGCGGGCATGGTCTGGGACGATGGCGCGGCCCAACTGCCCCAGGCAGGGGTGCTGGAGACCCAGGACCTGGAGACCGGCAGGCGCATGCTGCTGGATTGCGGCGACCGCGCCACCAGGGAACGCTGGAAGGAATTTCTCGAATCCCGACGGCAGGAGGCCCTGACGAGCCTGACCCGGGCCGGGGTGGACACCATACCCCTGCCCGCCGGAGGCAACCCGGCGGACGCCCTGTACCGTTTTTTCAAGACCCGCGAACGCCGCATGCGCGCCTGATCCGGAGTTTGCACGTGCCACAACATCCGACCGAAGCGATGCAAGACATCCTGGACATCAAAGGCCCCCTGTCCCCTCCCCCCCTCTGGTGGCCATGGATACTCGGGGGAGCGCTATTGCTCCTGGCCATCTTTCTGGCCTGGTATTTCTGGCGCAGACGCAAGCCCAAACCCGGCCCGCCTCCCTTGCCGCCGCATGAGAAGGCGCTGTTGGGGCTGCGGGAACTCGAGAAGGACAAGGATCTGCCTGACCGGGAGTTCTACTACCGGCTCTCGGAGCTGCTGCGCGCCTACATGTGGGGGCGTTTTCTCATCCCTGCCCTGGAAATGACCACCGAGGAACTGATCCCGGCGCTGGACAACAGGGACATCTCCCACGCCCTGACCCTGGAGCTACGACAGGACACGGCGCGGCTGCTGCGCCGGGCCGATCCGGTGAAATACGCGGGGCGCGAGGTCGGAGCCGCCACCCGCGCAGGGGACCTGGAGACCGTGCGCCGGGTGGTGCAACACTCCCTCCCGGTGGAAGGTACTGAGGAGAATAAGGATGTTTGATTTCTCCCACCCCTGGTTCCTGGCCCTGCTCCCTCTTGTGGCACTGGTGTGGTTCATCCGGGAGCGGGGGCGCGGTCCGGCCCTGCGCCTGCCTGACCTGCGCGGCGCGTCACAGGCCGTTGGGCGCTCCATCATGCTGGACGTGTTCCCAATGGTCCGCTCCCTGCGCTATGTGGCCCTGATGCTCGTCTGCGTCGCCATGGCCGGTCCCCAACGCACCCTGCGCGAGGTGGAGCAGCTCACCGAAGGCATCAACATCGTGTTGGCCGTGGACCTCTCCGAGAGCATGGCAGCCCTGGACATGACCAAGCCCACAAGCGTGGGCAAGGCCGTAACCAGGCTGGAGGCGGTGAAAGAGGTGGTTGAGGACTTCATTCACAAGCGCTACGGCGACCGCATCGGCCTGGTGGTCTTCGGCTCCGAGGCCTATACCCAGATGCCCTTGACCCGCGATTACGACGCCCTGCTTGACACCATGGAGCGCCTGGAGATCGGCGCTGCGGGCAAGAGCACGGCCATAGGCGACGCCATCGGCATTTCGGTGAAACGCCTGTCCGAGATCCACAGCCCCAGCAACATCGTGATCCTGCTCACCGACGGCCGCAGCAACTCCGGCGAACTGCCCCCTTCGGTGGCGGCTGACATCGCGGCCAACAAGAAGATCAAGGTCTATACCATCGGCGTTGGGGGGCGCGGCCCCGCACCCTTTGCCATAAACGACCCCCTGTTCGGCCGCCGGGTTGTGTATCAGAACGTGGACATGGACGAGACCACGCTCAAGAGCATTGCCGAAAAAACCGGTGGACGCTTCTACCGCGCCGAGAAACCCGAACAACTGGCCAGCATCTACGAAACCATCGGTCAGCTCGAGAAGAGCCCGGCCAAGGTGGTGAGCCACGCGGAGTACGAGCCCCTGTACCTGTGGTTCCTGATCCCGGCGTTCATCCTGCTGGCCCTGTGGGTCGCGCTGACAAACACCCGCTTTCTGAGGCTGCCATGAACGAGAGCATCCATCTCGCACATCCAGGAATGCTCTTCCTGCTGTGGACCTTGCCGGTGCTGGCCGCGCTGTTTTTCTTCGGCTTCCAGCGCAGGCGCAGGCTGCTGGCCGGATTCGCCTCCCGTGCCTGCCTGGAGCGCATCGCCCCCGACTCTTCCAACGCCAGGCGCTGGATCAAGGCCGTGCTGCTCTTGCTGGGGGTGCTGGCCCTGGTGGTTTCCATGGCCGGTCCCAGATACGGATACACCTGGGAGACTCTGCGGCGCTCCGGCACCAGCCTGGTGGTGGCCCTGGATTGCTCCCGCAGCATGCTTGCCCAGGATGTGCAACCTGACAGGCTGGAGCGCGCCAAGCACGAGATCCAGGACCTTCTGGCCATGCTCAAAGGGGAGCGCGTGGGACTGGTGGCCTTTGCGGGCACCGCGTTCCTGCAGTGCCCCCTCACCTTGGACCACGAGGCCCTGCGCCTGTTCCTCTCGGTGCTCGGGCCGGACTACCTCCCGGTGGGGGGGAGCGACCTGGCAAAAGCCATGACCACGGCCCTGAACGCCTTTGACGACAAGGAACAGGGCAAGAAATTCATATTGTTGATTACGGACGGCGAGGCCACCGGCGCCAAGGCAAGGGACGCTGCCCTGGACGCGGCGCGGGAAGCCGCCTCAAAGGGCGTGCAGGTGTTCTGCGTGGGTGTGGGCAGCACCGAAGGCGCTCCGGTGCCCAAGGCCGAAGGTGGCGGGTTCGCCAAGGACTCCTCCGGCAACATGGTGCACTCCAGGCTGGACGAGGACACCCTGAAGCAGATCGCCTCCATCACCAACGGCGAATACGTGCGCTCCGTGAGCGGCGACATGGATCTCTCGGGCATCTACTCCCGGCACATCGCCGGGGGCGAGACCCATCAAACCGAGGAACGCATCCAACGCTTCACCGACCGCTACCAGTGGCTGGCCGGGCTGGCCTTTGTCCTGCTCCTGGCGGAGTTGCTGCTGCCGGCGCGCAAGCGCACGCTTTTCAGCCTGCTGCTCCTGCCCCTGCTCCTGCTCCCCGCGGGGCAGGCCCATGCAACCTCGGCCCGAAGCCTCACACACAAGGGCATCGAGGCCTATAACAAGGAGGAGTACGCCAAATCCCTGGAGAATTTCCTCGCTGCCCAGGCCGAAGAGCCTGAATCCGGCGAGGCCGCGTACAACGCCGGAGTGGCCGCGTACAAGAGCGGCGACTACCAGCAGGCAGTGAGTCAGTTCCAGAGCGCCGCAGGGGAGCACGCCGTCGCCTCCGGCGCAAGTACGGACGACAAGCCCGGGAACGAGCCGCCCGCCAATCCCGAAGCCGCGCCCGATCCGGACACCGCCGCCTTCCTGGGCAAGACCCTGTACAACCAGGGCAATGCATCCTATCGTCTGGGCAATCTGCCCCAGGCCGTTTCCTGTTACGAGCAGGCCCTGAAGCACACTCCGGATGACGAGGACATCAAGAAAAACCTGGAGTTCGTGCGCAAGAAGCTTCAGGAGCAGCAACAACAGCAACAGGACAAGAATCAGGACAAGAACGACCAGGACAAGGATGATCAAAAGGGGCAGGACAAGCAGAAGAGCAAGCAGGACAAGAACCAGCAGGACGGCTCCGGAGGCCAGGACCAGCAACAGAACGGCCAACAGGATCAGAACAAGGACAAGGGGCAGGACCAGGAATCCCCTGCCCAAAAGCCCGAGGACAAGGGGCAGGCGGGGCAAAAGCCCGAGGAACAACAGCAACAACAGGGCAACCAATCCCCGGAGTACGAGTCCTCCATGGACAAGGACAAGCTCCCCGAAACTCCGGGCAAGCCGCAAAGCGCAGCCGCCCAGCAGACCGGGAAGGATCAAGAGGGCGATGAACAACAGCCTCTGGCGCCCCCGTCCATGGACAACACAATGCTCAACAGGCTCCAGGACAAGCCCGGCAGGGCCCTGATGCCGCGCTATGAAAAACGCGACGTGGAAAAGGATTGGTGATGCGGCACATTCTCAGATATCTCTTGGTCGCCCCGCTGCTCTTCATGTGCCTGGGAACGGCCCAGGCCAAGGACTCGGCGCTCATCGCCCGGGTGGACCGCAACTCCCTGGCCCTGGGAAGCTTTTTCAACCTCTATGTCACCATGCGCGACGTGGACGGCGACCTGGACATCTCACCCCTGGAGCAGAGCCCCGACTTCAGGATAGTCAGCCGCAACTCCAGCACAAGCATCTCCATCGTGAACTTCGAAAAACACGTGGAGGAGACCCTGCTGCTGCAGATTGCGCCTCAGCGCGCCGGAAAGCTGGAGATCCCCTCCCTGGGCATGGACACCGGCGACAAGGGGCCACGCACAGACCCCATCGCCATCACCGTCACCGAGGTGGGGAGCGCGCCCCAGCAACAAGCGCCCCCAAACATGCCCGAGGGCAATGACGTCTACCTCGAGGCCTCGGCCTCCAACCCCTCCCCTTATGTCGGCGAGCCCCTGCTCTACACCTTGCGCGTCTACCTGGGGCGGCAGATCAACAACCCCAGGCTCACCAGGCCCGAGTTCCCGAACTTCGCGGCAACAGAGCTGCCCGAGGGGCCGCGCCACAACGAGGTGGTGAACGGACGGACCTACATGGTGGTGGAGATCAAGCACATGCTCACGCCCCTCGCACCCGGGAAAAACGTCATCAATCCGGTCAATCTGCAAGGCGAGCTGCTGATTCGGGGCAACTCCTTCTTCCCCCGCCTGCAGCCCTTTTCCGTGCAAAGCGGTGCCGTGGAGATCGAAACCAGGGCCTTGCCCGAATACAAACCGGTTGCCGACACCCCCCCATTCCAGGGGCTGGTGGGTGATTTCCAGGTCACCACGAAAGTGGACAAGAACAACGTGTCCGCAGGAGACTCCATCACCCTCACCGTCACTGTCTCCGGTAAGGGCAACCTGCGGGACGCGGCCGACCCCGGACTCCATATCCCGGACTCCTTCAAGGTGTACAAGGACGCGCCCAAAGAGGACATCACCCCGGGGGATTCCGGATATCAGGGGAGCAAGACATTCAGCTTCGTGCTGGTGCCCCTGGATCCCGGAAACTACACCCTCCCGCCTGTGGGAGTGACCTATTTCTCTCCTGAGCAGGGAAGGTATTTGTCAGCGGCGAGTACGCCGGTGTCACTCGACGTGGCGCCCGCAAAGCACGGTGAAGCCACCGGCTCATCCGAGCCAACACCCTCCGGCACACCCCGGGACAAGGCTCAGGAGACCGCCCCACAGCAGGCAAAGACCCCGGCGCAGCAGGAGGTGGAGTTCTTGCACAAGGACATCCTGCCCCTGAAGGAGAGCCTGGAGGCCATCGAGGACACCGCTCCCATGGGGAGCGCCGCGTTCTGGCTGCTGTTGTTCGCGCCGGTGTTCGGCTTTGGCCTGATCTGGCTGATGATCCGGTTGAGCAACGGCGAAAAGCCGGTATCCGCCACCCAGGCCGAGCTTGCCAGGCAACTGCTGGAGCAGGCGCGCAAGGAAAGCGACCCGGCCCAGTCCCTCGGGCTGTGCAGCCGCGCCCTGGTGGCGGCGGTTAACGGCCGCTGCAACTGCGCCGGAGCGGCACTCACCTATTCCGAGGCCAGGGAACGGCTCAACTGCGAGGGCCTTGACCAGGAAACCGTGGACCAGGCTGCCGGGCTCCTGGAGCGGCTGGACAGCATGCGATACGGAGGCGCGGCTGCTGAACGCTCAAGGAACGCGGCCCTGGAAGAGACCTCGACCATGATCAGGAGGTTGCGCGGATGAAGACCCGGTTGTTCATCCTGCTCGCCCTGCCCGTTTTACTCTGGCTCCAGGCACCCGCCTTTGCGGCGGACAGGGCGCCGGATCCCAAACTGGACAGGAACATCCAGGCCCAGGAGTTTCTGGCCGGGATAAAGGCTTACAACGCCGGAGACTTTCAGGGCGCCACCCGCGCCTTTGAACAGGTGACGGGCACCGGCGTACGCAACCCGGCCCTGTTCTACAACCTGGGCAACGCCTGGTTCAAGATTCACGCCGCTGAACACGCCCCCGGCAGCCTGGGGCGCTCCATCCTCTGGTACGAACGGGCGCGGCGTCTCACCCCCAACGACCCGGACCTGCTGTTCAACCTGCGCCAGGCCCAGGAGCAGCGCAAGGACTCCATCGAGCAGGAGGACTCCCCCCTGCTCAAGGTGCTGCTCTTTCCCCGCTCCCTGCTCGGGGTGCGCTCCCTGCAGATCTGGGCTCTGGCGGGCAATCTGCTCCTTTGGCTGGGGCTGGCCCTGTGGCTCTTCAGCCACGTCAATCGGCTCAAATTCGCCGGGCGCTGCGGCTTCTGGCTGGGTCTGCCCCTGCTCTTGCTCCTGCTCCCCGCGGCCCTGTACGGACTGCACCAGATGGGTCGGTCAGAGGCAGTGGTGCTGGCCGAGGAGGTGCCGGTGCGCTCGGCCCGTGGTGATGACGCGCCTGTGCTCTTCGCCCTGCACGAGGGTGCCCTTGTACGTCTGGAAGAAACCAGGGACGGCCACGTGAAGCTGCGCCTGGACCAGGACAAGGTGGGCTGGGCTCCTGAAGAAGCGGTGGCGAAACTGTAGAGACAAATATTGAAAATTATGTGTGAGGGGGAAATCCTTTGTGAAAAGTGTCTCCCCCTAGCGTTCCCTTTTCCCGAATTGTACTCATTTCGCGGCACCTCTCTCCGCCACCCCGCCATGTATAAGGGGATTGCATTTTCCAGGGGAAATCGCTAACTAGGGATCAGATATGGATACCGACTCGTTTCAACCTCCCCCCTCGTCAACATTTTCCCTGTCACGGCTGTCATCATGCTGGAACTGATCCTTGCCGTTGGATTGGCGGTAGGCATTTCCGCGCTGTGCTCCATTATGGAAGCGGCCCTGTATGCCCTACCCTGGAGCTACATCGAGCGGCTCCGCCGCGAGGGCAAGCGCTCCGGGCACGTGCTGTTCAAACTGCGCACCCAGATCGAACGCCCCATATCCGCGGTTCTGACCCTGAACACCATCGCCAACACCGCCGGAGCATCCATTGCCGGCGCAGCCGCCATCAAGGTTTTCGGCGCCGAAAGCATGGGCTTTTTCGTGGCCGCTTTCACCGCCGCCATCCTGGTCTTTTCCGAAATTCTGCCCAAAACCATCGGCGTGGCCTACTCCAGGCAGCTCATGCCCGTGCTGGCCCGCCCCCTGGAGGGGCTGGTCTGGCTGTTCACCCCGGTCATCTGGATCACAGGCTATCTGGGGCGCAAGGTCCGCCCCTCGGACGCACCCAAAACAACGGAAGAGGACATCACCGCAGTGGTCAGCCTCACCCGCAAGAGCGGCGTGATCCAGCCCTACGAAGAAGTGACCATCCGCAACATCCTCTCCCTGGACACCAAGACCGTCTCGGACATCATGACCCCGCGCACCGTGGTATTCTCCCTGCCCGCGCAGATCAGCGTGTCCGACGCGCGCAACATCAAGAATTTCTGGCACTACTCCCGGGTCCCGGTTTATGACAACGATGACCCCGAGGACGTGGTGGGCATGGTGCTCAGGCGCGACGTGCTGGAGACCCTTGCGGACGACCATTACGACGCGCGCATCAACGAGCTCATGCAGCCGGTGCGCTTCGTGGTGGAGACCCTGACCCTGGACCGCCTGCTGGTGAAATTTCTGGAGTCCCGCACGCACCTCTTCGTGGTGTTGGACGAATACGGCGGCGTGGCCGGCGTGGTCACACTGGAGGACGTGCTCGAGGAGATCCTGGGCAAGGAGATCGTGGACGAGACCGACGAAGTGGAAGACATGCGCGCCCTGGCCAGGAAGCGTAGGAAGAAGTTGACGAAGCTGAAATGATCATTAGAATACTTTAGTGACGACATACCTTTATTGGAGCCGCCAATGAAAAAGAAATCGAACAAGAGCGTCTACCTGGCAGCGTTTTTTCTGCTGGCCGGTGCTCTGGGTTTTCTGATCTTCTCCGGCCTCTCTTCGAACAGTGTGTATTTTCTCGAGGTTTCAGAAGCCCTGGCCATGGAGCCGGGCACCCTGTCCTCTGCCAGACTTTTCGGCACTGTGGATGGTGAGGGCCTTGCGCGCATGTCCGCGCGCCCCGGCGTGAAGTTCAGGCTGCTGGACAGCAAGGACAAGAACAAGGGTCTGTGGGTGGAATACAAGGGAGCGGTTCCCGACACCTTCAAGCCTGGCGCCGAAGTCATTGTGGAAGGCGCTCTGCCCAAGGACTCCAGCACCTTTGACGCCACGGTGCTGATGACCAAGTGCCCCTCCAAATACAAGAAGGAAAACCGCGAAGGCTGACGGTTTCTTCCGTTTTTTTCTCCACAAAAGATCGGGGACCCGTAACCGGGTCCCTTGTTCATTTTGCGGCCCTGAAAAACTCCTGCCACGTGCTTTTTCGGGCTCTGCGGCTATATCCCTCCGAAATGCCTGTCAGCGTTGCAGCTCCCTGCTTCCGGGCACAGCCCACATCTTGGATTCGGTCTTTTCGGGGTTTTTGCCCAGCCTGCGCAGGCGGTTGGAGCACGTTACAGCAAAATCCTTCAATATCCGCCCCAGGTCGGATTCCGACATCAGGCCCTCCAGGCTCCCCCTACCGGTGTTGCCCAGCAGCTCGGGCTTGAAGGCATACCCCGGGGCTTCTCCCGGAGTCAGCTTGACAGACTCGTAGACCACCTTAACTCCCCGGTCGGAAATCTCCCCAAGCATGTCACGCACGATCTGGTAGAAAAACTTCCTGACATCCTGCGTGGATTCAGCCTGATCCAGATGCTCCCTGAGACGGAGCCGGTACTTCTTCTCGTACTTGGTGAAGGAAAGCTGTTTCGTCATGTTCGACCTCCTTTTAGCCTTACCATTTGCATAGCACAGCTGTACGGAATAGTCGAACCGGATTTGATTAAAAGTGTTTACTCCCTGAACCAGTCCTCCATGAACGCCTTTTTCTTCGGGCAAGTCCCGGACATCAGACAGGAAACATACTCCCTGCCCGCTTCTCCAGAAGTCTTCACCATGATAGACCAGGGCCTGCCCTCGCGCACCGCGTGCTCATAGATCGCGAAACTCTCGGCAAAATCCTCGAACGGGCTCACCGTGGCATACAGGCTTGGCGCATTGGTATGGCCAGCCCACGCCTCGTAAACCCTCCCCAGATCTTCGGGCGCAAAGGTGGACTGGTCAAAGGCGTACAGCCGCATCCTGTAGGGAAAATCACTGTCATAGCGCCGCTTGTACTTCCCCTGTTCAACGCTCCAGGAAAGCCGCACAAAGGGGTATTTCTCCAAATCATCCACGGAATCGGCATTCCAGGATGGGTGCACGTTGGTTACCATACCCAGGCAATGCCCTAATTCGTGCAGTAAGATATAGCGCATGGCGTTGACTGTATTGTCCTCATCCGAATCCTCGATGCGCATTTCCAGGCTCGCATCACCAAGCTTGGGGGGCGTGAAGAAGCTGCCCTCCCGCCAGGTGGCCCAGGCATTGGCAGCCCGGCCGTGGAACACGTCGCTGTCCACGACCAGAAACACTGCCTGCAACCGCCCCTCGTTATCGCGAATATCCTCGATATACCCCGATGAGCCCAGCCCGTTCACCGTGAACACTCCGGTGAGGGATGTGCGCAGCAGCTTTGACAAGCGCTTGGGCAGGCTTCCCAGGATATCCTCCAGAGCCAACTTCATTTCCTGCAGAGGCGGAGCCGAGGCAACACCCTCCTCAAAACCATAGAGCTGATTGTCCAGCTCCAGATACTCCACCACTTTCGGGGGCGCTGCCGAGACCCGTTCCACAAGTGGCACATCCCGCCACTCCATCCCCCAATACTCCATGCTCCGCACAGGGTGGGTGCGCATCCTTTCGCGCAGCGCCTCGTTGTCGACAGCAGCCCCCCCACCCCCGGAGAACAAACAAATCACCAAAGCAACAGCGAGTACTCCCTTTTTCATGGCAACCCCCATGGTGTGCGTAAGTCCTCGAACGCCGTGGAAGGCATCTGCACCAGCACCGGTTTCCTGGCCGGATCGAGCCAGAACGCCAGCTCCCTGATACGCTCCATTTCCATGGCCGTGCATCCAACCGTGGGAATGTCCAGACCGCGCCACACATGCATGAAGATGCACGAACCATCGCCCGGGCGCGTGGGCGTCATGTTGTGCTTCACCACCACGCCGTAGCGGTAGAGTTCATCGGGGCGGTGCATCTGCTCGCAGCTGTCCCAATCCTGCTCGCCCCCCAAAACAATGTGGTTGTAGTGCCTGGACTTCACGTCATCCACGCAGACCTGCCCCTTGTCCATGACCTCCAGGGGCATCTTCACACCGTCCAACTCTTGGGCCTCGTACCCGAACACCTCTCCCAGGGCGAACACCCCGGCCGGAGCCCTGCCGTCACCCTCGCGCTTCCCCGGCTCTCCCTCCCGGGAGTATGGCGCGCCTTCACCATGTAGTCCGCGCCCCCATCCGAGTCCGCTCCGCCCGAGCACCACAGGGACCTCGTCCCCAACCTGGCGCCACGCTCCCTTGCCGGTATCGCGCTCATACCTGCGCAGCAAGGCCGGAACCGCCTCCCACCCCTCGCTGACAACCACCACGGCCTGCGTTGTCCCTGCGGGAATCACCGAGGCTGCATGGGAGGAGAAAGGAAGAAGCAAAAAGGAAAGCGAAAAAAACAGGAAAAAGGAGAAGGTTGTTCGGGGAAATACTTTATTGCAACAGTTTTTCCCTAAACAACCCTTTTCAAAAACATCCGGAATGGAATGATCATGTCGCATGGCATGCATAATGGACATACTCTTCAGGGTTATACTGCATTGGACATCAAACAACCGCGCACCAACTGTATCCAATGACCGCAAATACAACTTTTGAAAGGGATGCCGGGGGGAGAACCATTCATTGGGAGGTTTTCTCCCGAAAAAGCCTTTTATATCTTCGATTAGTCATTATAAATCGTCAAAATCGATGTGCAATAGTGGCGCCTCACGAAGCGGTGCATAGTCGAAGTGCCACCACTCCTCCTCATAGGGAACGTATCCCACGCTCCGCATGGTATCTCGCAGCAATGCCCTGTTGCGCAGGACCTCCTCCTCCAGGTCCATGAATCCGGCCGAGGCTCTGGGGGAGAAGTCGTCAAAGGGTGTGGGCATGGGCAGCTCCCGCCCCTCCAGGTCCACCAGGGTCAGGTCCACGGCTATTCCCTTGTTGTGGTTGGAGCCACGATCCGGGGGCGCGACAAAGGTGGGGTCCGGGCAGAGACTCCACATTTCCCTTTGTACACGCAATGGGCGGTAGCAATCCAGACACTTGAGCCCGAACCCCTTGCCGTGCAGGATTGCCTGCCCTTGTGCGAGAGCCTCGGCGGCGGGGCGCAGCAGACAGCAGACCTCCCGGGAATAGAAGACACGGCCAAAGACATTGCCCGGCCGGGCATAGGCCAACTCCACGAGGATGTCGGGGGACAGGGAAGAGACGTTCACCAGATCCGCCCCTCTTGGTCTGGTGCCGTTACCCTTGGAATAAGAGGAGGGTTTCATTCCCCGGGCTGGTCGAATGACGGGACAACGGGCTGTTGAGCGATCCGCCTGGCAACCGCCGCCGCCTGCTCGAGCATGTCCACCCGCTTCTCCATGTCGCCGGGGTGGTAGACGCCGCAGGCGCGCAACAATGTGGGGCGGTCATACCCCATCCAGCCGAATAAGCGGGAATACCGGGGGTAGATGTCCTCGAACCGCTCCTCCAGGGGGTGTCCCTGGGCGATCATGAGAACGAAATGCCGCCCGCCGGAGACACGGCTCTTGCCGGTGCGGCGTTTGGCGTAGTCGGGAACCAGGAAGGAGAAGGTACGGTCGATGAATCCCTTGAGCTGGGCGGTGACATCACCATAGTACACTGGAGTTGCCAGGGCCAGGCAGTCGGCCTGACGCGCGGCCTCCAGCACATCGGCAAGACCGTCCTCCAACACGCAGTGGTCGTGAGTCTTCTTGCAGGCGAAACAGGACTGGCAGCCCTTATAATCCAGCTTGTTCAGCAACACGCGGCGGACCGTGGCTCCCTCCCGTTCCGCGGCGTCGCAAAAGGCATTGGCGAGCACCGCGCTGTTTCCCTTGGGCCGGGGGCTTCCGTAAAGGCAAAGTATGTTCATGAAAACTCCTGAACGAATAGTGCAGATCATTGCTGTCCGGCTTGGGAGCCGTAAAAAAGGTTCAAAATCTACCGAATAATTGTTGACAATCTTCCATTCAACATGCTGCATTTCAAGGAGATTTTAAGCATGAGCCACCATACCACTCTTCTCTCACAAACGCCATCCCTACTCCTCAGACACGTTTTCCAGAAGCTGGAAAAGCGACACGAAACAGGCCTTTCCACCCACAAGTTTGGGGACATGAAACAGTTCACTGCCATGGCCCTCATCCAGCCTGCGGCGCATCGGTTGCCGTGACACGGAAACTGACAAACGTTGCGATTTCCTGACCAATCACTTTCGTCTGTCCATACAATTGCCGACATTTACTACGAACGCCGGAGCATTGAGATATTCTTCCGTGAAATCGAGCAGAACTTACAAAGCAAGAGCTTTGTCGGCAACACGGAAGACGCCGTTCTCTTTCGAATTTGCACCACCCTGACCGTGTACCTGCTGCTGGCCTGTCAGAAATTCATGAAAAATATCGAAATATCCGTGCTGCGGACATTACAGCTCATCACTCTGAACCTGTTCGGAAACCGCTCCCTGGAAGAAATCCTTAATCCGTGAAACAAATAACGCAGATCATTGCCACCTGAGCCTGCTGGATTTGACAGCATAACCGACAACAATGATCTGAAAAGACTTTTCTGGAACTCCTGGAATCTTGCGGGACCAAGCCCAACGAGAGGGACAGCCTGTCCAGGTAGGAGGAGATCCAGTCTAGGCATGTGATACCGTAATGGGATGGCAAGAGGCGCCTTTTATGGAAAACGTTTGATTAGATCTGGACGGCGACGGGCTGAGTATTATATAAGCATAGTTATAAAAATAGTAACAAGATGAGAATGCTCGAACTCGGCCCTGCTTGGATTGATATTTCGTGCTTAGCAAGACTGTTTCTCCTGGAGTGGCCTTTTTTGCCTGTCCAATCAGCAAATGTACCTCATTTAGTACATCCATTACTGCGTGAATCTTTGCATCAAGGAGGAGACAATGGAAATTACGCCGTATACCCCACAGGAACTTTACTCCTGGGTTCTAGACGAACCAATTGGTTTCCTACTTGTTGACGTGCGCAATTCAGTTGAATTTGGACGATTCAAAGTAGAGGGTCCGTACCCTATAGACATGATAAATGTACCCTACATGGATTTTATCGAGCATGAAGATGAGAGTGTGAAAAAAGTTCCAACTGAAAAGCCTATACGTATCGTATGCGCAAAAGAGGGCTCAGCCAAATATGTGGCGGAGATACTGCACAACAACAATTATGAGGATGTGCGTTATCTTGAGGGCGGCATCAAAAGTTGGGGCAACATGCTCTCGCCTGTGCTCGTGGCGGACGGCGACTATCAACTCTACCAGTTCATCCGCCCCGGCAAGGCCTCTTGCAGCTACGGCCTTATCTATCAAAACGAGATGATGCTTTTTGATCCTTCCCGCAACGTAAAATTCTACTTGGACTTCGCCAAGGAAAAAGGCGTGTCCATAGTCAAAACATGTGAGACGCACTTGCAAGCCGACTACATTGCCGGTTCCAACCAAATATCGCTCGACACCGGCGCCGCCTTCATGGCGCCGCCTGACGACTTCGTCGACTCGGTGCACAAATACATTCCGGCCAGGGATGGCGACATCTATACTTTTTCCAACGGCGGCCCCGAAGTCAAAGTGATACACACTCCCGGCCACACGCCCGGCAGTACATGCTATTACATTGACAACACCTACCTCCTGAGCGGCGACACAGTGTTTATCCAATCTGTGGGCCGCCCCGATCTGGGGGGCAAGGCCGTGGAGTGGGCCAAGCAGTTATTCGCCACACTCAAAACAACAATCGGCGCTCTGCCAGGCGATACTGTTATCTTGCCGGCCCATTTCCTGGTTTGGGACGAAGCGGACAAGAGTTTCACCTTTGCCGCCACACTCGATGATATCTACCAACGCAACAAGGACATCTACGATATCGACACCGAAGAGACCTTTATCAAGTTCATCCAGGACAATATGCGCGTTCAGCCGCCTGAATACGCAACCATCCGCCTTGTCAACGCGGGCACTGTAAGTAAGAGCGACGAAGAGCAGGAAACCCTCGATCTGGGTAAAAACGAATGTGCGGCAAGTGCAGTGAGGTAATGATCGCGGTCAATCGAGACAACTCGTGAGAGATGGATGCGGCCGTCATCAGTCTGTGCCTGTAGTTTTCCCATGGGCGACGTTTCGCTAAAACAAAACCGGTGTCAAGATAGACACCGTGCTCGACAACGACGGCTGCATCCCTGTCTTTGCGGACATAAGCAAAGCCAAGCCCCACGAAATCCACATGGCGAAAATAGCATCTTTTTCGTCACGCGTCTCAAGCACAACGCCGTTTACAAGCTGATCGAACGGCGGCCTGTCAAACCAGGACCGGAGTCTCCTCAGACCACGTCATCGAAGTGACCAGCCGGAGTAAAAAACTGTTCGCCTGTATTGCATCGGCTTCCGTGGCCCGGAAACCGGCAAGCCGTACAAATTCCTGGCCAATCACTTCCGTCCATCCGCCGCACAAGTGCTGACATGTTCAAGACACGCCAGGCCATCGAGATGTTTTCTGTAAAATCAATGACTTCCTGAACATCAAGAGCGCTATCGGCAACACGGAAAACAAAATACGAAGATCATTGCTACCTTATCCAGTTGAACATGGCTGCCTAGCCGGACAACAATGATTTCAAAACTGTAATTTCACACTTAAAAAGAATGAAATGGTGGTAATCACTGGAGCATCCCGCGTGTCTCAAGGGATAGATGGCTGCAAGAGCCCGCGATTCCAACTGTCATGTGCTTGACACGAATTGCACACGTCAGATACCCCCCCTTTCCTTCAGGCCACATCCAGTCTATAGACAGGTCTTCAAGCACTTACGGAGGAAGTATGCACGTTTTCGCCTACCTTACCTTGTTGATTTCCATGCTTCTGTCCCTGGGGTTGGGCATTGTGGCCTGCGCCCAGCGCTGGACCGGGAGGAGTACCATGCTTACCTGGATGGAGCGCGGCCACCTGCTGCAGACGGCGCTGCTCACCCTGGGATCGCTGGTGCTTTTCGTGGCCCTGGCCAACAACGACTTCTCCTTCCTCTACGTATCGGAATACACGGACATATTTCTTCCCATGTTTTACAGGCTAACGGCCTTCTGGGCCGGACAGGCCGGTTCCCTGCTGTTCTGGGCCTGGACAGCCGCACTGTTCGGAGCGGTGTTCGTCATCACCCCGGGGTATCGGCAATTGCAGGCGCCCACCAAGATCTATTTCTGGATATTCTATTTCTTCTGCATGTCCTTTTTCACCTTGCTGCTCACCAACTGGAGCAACCCCTTCATGCAGGTGACGCCGCCTCCTCCGGACGGCAACGGCCTGAACCCGCTGTTGCAGCACCCGGGCATGATCTTCCACCCTCCCCTGTTGTTCATGGGGTACGCGGGCATCACCATCCCCGGCTGCCTGGCCCTTGCCCAGGCGCTCTCCGAGTCCGCCTCCGAGGAGGTCTCCTGGATCGAGGTCTCCCGTAACTTCACGCTGATATCCTGGCTGTTCCTCACCGTGGGGATCATACTGGGAGCCTGGTGGTCTTACATGGAGCTCGGGTGGGGCGGCTACTGGGCCTGGGACCCTGTCGAGAACGCGTCCCTGATTCCCTGGTTCGCGGCTTCGGCCTTCTTGCACACCTCGGTGCTGCAGCGCAGACGCGGCTGTCTGAAAAAGATCAACGTGCTGCTCATGGCCGTGACCCTGATGATGTGCTTCTTCGGCACCTACCTCGTGCGCAGCGGCGTGGTGGATTCCCTGCACGCATTCTCCAGCCAGGGCGTGGGCACCCCCTTGCTGGTATTCATCCTCTTCGGTCTGGCCCTGTCCGTGCTGGTGTATTTCCTGGGCTTCGAGAACCACGAGGACTCCCGCCCCTTGAGCGGACTATTCAGCCGCGAGGGCTTCCTGGTGATGACCGCCTGGCTGCTTCTCACGCTGGGGGTGGTGGTGCTGCTCGGCACCATGTGGCCCGTGTTCTCCAAGGTGTGGAGCCCCAACCCCGTAGGCCTGGATGCCGGTTTCTACAACAAGGTCTGCCTGCCTTTCTTCACCCTGCTGGCAGTGATGCTGCTGATCTGCCCCTGGCTGGAGTGGAAGGGCGGATTCCGCAGGAAAGGGCTGCTCTCCATGGTTGCGGGCGCCTTTATGGGGGCCTGCGCCATTCTGCTCTTCAAGGGCGTAACCCTTCCCGCCGCCCTGATAGCGGCGGCCGCGGCCCTTGCCGGTGTGGTGGGCATCATCACCCTGTTCGTTTCTGATACAGGTGTCCGCAAGGTGCGCACCACCTGGGCTGCCTACGGCGTACACCTCGGTCTGGTGCTCGTGATCCTGGGCGTGGCCATCTCCGGCCCCTACGAGCAAAGCAGGGACGCGGAACTCATGCCCGGCGACACCATGCAGGTGATGAACTACACCATCACCTACAAGGACATGAAAGAAGCCTCCAGCAAGCGCATGGCCTATGTCGAAGTCGAGCTCGAGGTGCAGAAGGACGGCAAGCCTCTGGGCACGCTCAAGCCGCAACGCCGCCAGTACCGCAAGTTCCGCGACAACTTCTCCGAAGCCTCGGTGCTCGAGGACCACATCGGCCTTGGCAACGAAATATACGCAACCCTGCTGGGCACCAGCTCCAGCAAGAAGATCGCCCTGCAGATCAGCGTGCACCCCCTGGTGAACTGGATCTGGATCGGCGGCACGCTGATGACCCTTTTCCCCTTGCTGGGGCTGCGCAGGCTCCGCAAGCGGCGCGACGGAGAGGAGGCCTGAACCGTTGCTCGATAGCGTAAAGGCGGCCAAGCTGTATGGCCAAAAACTGATCTTCAAGGGAGTGACCTTTTCTCTACAACAGGGAGAGGTCATGCTCGTGGCCGGGCCCAACGGTGCGGGTAAATCCACCCTGCTGCGCATCGCGGCCGGTTTGGAGCGCCCCAGCGCCGGGAGCATGACCTGCTCGGCGGAAGACGGGGGCACCGGCTACATAGGTCATGCCACCTTCATCTACCCCCAGCTCTCGGCCCTTGAGAACCTGGCCTTCTGGAGCCGTTACAGCGGCATCCGCTCCAGCACCAAGACCCTGACCCAGGCCTTGGAGCGCATGAACCTGGGGCACGTGGCCCACGAGCGTGCGGGGCGCTTCTCCCGTGGCATGGCCCAACGCCTGAGCCTGGCACGGGTGTTCATCCTGGAGCCCCAACTGCTCCTGCTGGACGAACCCGGCACCGGCCTGGACGTGTCTTCCCGAGGCATCCTGGCCCGGGAGATCGCGGCCTCGAAAAAGCGGGGAGCAGCGGTACTCTGGGTCAGCCATCATCTGGAGCAGGACCTGCCGTTGGCGGATAAGGTTCTGACCATCGAGAACAACAGGATGACGTTCTGCGGCACCATTGCCGCGTATCGCGAATATCTCGCCGCCGAGGCGGCCATGCCCCCCAGCACTGTGCAATGAGCGGACAATCATCATTACTTAGAGAGTCACATCCTATTCCAGAGGTTTTTCCCCCGGCGCTCGTTCATTCCCTTTCCCAAGGAGCCGGCTCATGATGCGGGCGGCTTTGTGCATGGCGGGCAAGGACCTGCGTCTGATAGTCTCCCGAGGCGGAGGGCTGGTGCAGTCCTTGTTGCTGGGGTTGCTGCTGTTGTTCCTGTTCAGCCTGGCAAAGGTGCCGGGGCAGGAGTTCACGCCCCAGGCTGCCGCGGCCATCTTCTGGCTGGCCTCGTTGTTCACCCAGGTGCTGTTGTGCAACGCCCTGTACAGCCTGGAGGAGATTAACAACGCGCGCATGGGATTGTTGCTGACCCCCGCCCCTGCCCAGGCGGTGTGGTTGGGCAAGGGGTTGGCGGGCTGGCTGTTGCTGCTGATGGCTCAGGCTGTATTCGTGCCCGCCACTGTGGTATTTCTGGGGCGAGGGCTGGACGGCGCCATCTGGCAGGGAGCCGTGGCCCTGGTGCTGGTGGACTTCGGCCTCATGGCCCTGGGCTCGCTGCTGGGAGCCATGGCCCAGGGGCAGGCGGCACGAGAATCCCTGCTCTCGGTGATCCTGTTTCCTTTGCTGGTGCCGATATTGCTGGCCGGGGTGCGCCTTTGCACCGGTGCCCTGGACCAGGGCATGGTCGAGCCGCCCTCAGCGTGGATCTGGCTGGCCTGTGGCTTTGATGCCCTCTTCGCGGCGGCCGGGTTGGTGTTGTTTCCATTTGTCTTCAGCACCGGAGATTAGAGTGAATTGTTATAAAGCAAATAGTTAGTCACCGGGAGAAACCTTTTGCCAAAAGGGTTTCCACCTCACATGGTTTTTTCCTCTATAAGCCCTGGACCGTGCATCGGTCTGCAAATGTGGAGTAGGCATGTCGAAATACTGGGTATCCATCGTGGCTCTTCTCGGAGGGACGAGTATCGCGGCCACCCAATGGCTGATCTGGTACTACGCCCCTGTGGAACAGACCCTGGGACCGGTGCAGAAAATATTCTACACGCATCTGCCCCTTGCCTGGTGGTCCTTGATCAGCTTTTTCGTGGTGTTCGTTTCCAGCGTCATGTACCTGATCAAAAGGCAGGAAACCTGGGACTTCGCCGCTGGGGCCGCGGCCGAGATCGGAGTGCTGTTCAGCGGCCTGGCCCTGATCACCGGATCCATCTGGGCGCGCAAGTCCTGGAATACCTGGTGGACCTGGGATCCCCGTCTGACAACCACCCTGGTTATGTGGTTCATCTATGCGGGGTATCTGCTTATCCGCTCCATGGACCTGGAACGCCGGCGTCAGGCTGTGGTCTGCGCGGTATTGGGCGTGGTGGCGTTTCTGGACGTGCCCCTGGTCTTCTACTCGGCCAGGCTGTGGCGCAGCATCCACCCGGCGGTGTTCGCCAACAAGGGGGGCGGGTTGGAACCTGAAATGCGCCTCACGGTGATGATCTGCGTGGCGGTCTGGTTCCTGCTCTGGCTGGCCCTGTTCACCATCCGCCGCGATCAGCTCCAGGCCAGGGCAGCACTCGAGGCTCGGGCGGCCTGCGACCTGGAGTGATTCCTTCGCGCACAAGCAACCATTTGGAGGAACAATGGATCACATAAGCTACATATTTGCCGCCAATGTCGCGGTTTGGCTGGGCATCGGCGCATACGCCGCGTATCTTGGCCTGAATCAGCGCAGGCTGCAGCAGCGCTGCAAACAATTGGAGTTGATGCGTGATGACGCGGAATAACGCCGCCGATAAGCCGGCTTCCCCCAAGCGCAGGGTGATCCTCGTCATAATGGGATGCTCCCTTGCACTCATGCTGCTGATTTCATTTGTTTACCGAACCATGAATCCGAACATGGTCATGCAACGCCAG
Source organism: Desulfovibrionaceae bacterium (assembly GCA_963674665.2). Taxonomy (GTDB): domain Bacteria; phylum Desulfobacterota; class Desulfovibrionia; order Desulfovibrionales; family Desulfovibrionaceae. The sequence continues at coordinate 76,633 of CAXXPL010000013.1, forward strand.
GCTGATCACGAGCGCGGTGCCGCGGAGCAGCAGGCCCAGGCCGGGGAGGAAATGCCCACCGCCGATGGCAAGGGCATGCCTCCTGCCATGAACCAGGCCCTGCAAAAGGAAATCGGCAAGCTGATGAAGAAGATGCAGGAGAATCCCAAGGACGTGGCAACGCTCCTGGAGTTGGCCAACCATTTCATGTCCATGCAGGCCTGGGACAAGGCCCAGATATTCCTCGGCAACGCCGTGGTGGAGGAGCCCGCCAATCTGGAGGCCCTGTACAGGCTGGGCATCTGCGAGTTTCAGTTGGGCAAGCCCAAGGAGGCGGCGGACTACTTCGAGCAGCTCATCGCCCTGGAGCCGCATCACGCCCACACGCTCTACAACCTCGGCGTGCTGAAGAAGCATTATCTGAACAAGCCGGAAGAGGCGAAAAAGCACTTCGAGGCGGTATCGCAACTCGAGGGAGTGGATCCGGAGATGAAAAAAGCGGCCGAGCAGGAGCTGAAAAACGAACATACGCAGTCGGAAAATGCTCCAAAAGCTGAAGAACAGGGCGCCGAGAATTGACAGGACACGGCGCTTGGTGGCATAGATACATCTTGCTTTCCGCCACATGCCGGCCCTGACGCTGTCTCACGGAAAGGCAGCCCCTTTCCACACTGCGCGACCTGCTCATGTTATTTGGAAATGCAGATGAGTCAAGACGTTACAGTAGAACCCCCGGCCTTGGCAACCGGCCGATGTTCATCATTCGACAACCAGCGCAACTGGAGGGAACAGCATGCTTCGTAAAGGTACGTTCGTCGCACTCGTCCTGGGACTTGCCCTGCTCGTGGGCAGCGTGGCCAATGCCGCAGTAAAAATAGCCGTGCCTTCGCCTTACACTGGCCCGGCCGCCGCTTATGGTGACAACGTCAAAGCCGGCGTGGAAATGAAAGTCGCCGAAATCAACGAGGCCGGCGGCATCAATGGTCAGCAGATCGAAGCCGTGTACCTGGATGAGCAGTGCGACCCCAAAGAGGCCGCCACTGTGTCCACCAAGATCGTAATGGATGAAGAGATCGTCGGTATCGTCGGTCACTTGTGCTCCTCCGCTCACCTGGCCGCCCTGCCCAACTACGTGCGCAAGGGCATCGCAGCCGTGTCCCCCACCGCCACCAACGTCACCATCAGCGACAAGAACAAGGACCGCAAGGGCCTGGTCTGGTCCTTCCGCGACGTGTACCGTGACGACTTCCAGGGCGCCTTCCTGGCCGAATACGCCAAGACCGTTCTGGGCCTGACCAGCGTGGCCGTGTTCTACGAGAACAACGACTACGGCATCGGCCTCAAGGACGCCTTTGTCAGCAAGGCCAAGGAGATCGGTCTGGACGTGGTCGGCGAGGAAGCCTATGTGAAGGGCACCACCGACTTCACCCCGCAGCTCACCTCCCTCAAGGAAAAGAATCCCCAGGGCCTGTTCATCAGCGGCTACTACAATGAAGGCGCCCTTATCGCCTCCCAGGCCAAGAAGCTGGGCATGGACGTCGCCAAGTTCGGCGCCGACGGCCTGGACAACGCAGACTACATCACCCTGGCCAAGGACGCTGCCGAGAACACCTACCTGACCACTCCGTTCATGGAAGAGGTGGCCAGCGACGAAGGCAAGGCCTTTGCCAAAAAATTCCAGGAGAAATACGGCCGCGCCGTCGACTACATGAGCGCCAACGCCTACGACGCCGCCGGCATGGTCATCGAGGCCATCGCCAAGGCCGGTGCCGACCGCGCCAAAGTCCGCGACTACCTGGCCTCCATCGACTCCAAGGACAAGGCCTTCAAGGGAATTACCGGTCTGGTCTTCTTCAACGAGAACGGGGACTGCCAGAAGGCCGCATACGTGAAGATGGTCAAGGACGGAAAGTTCATGCCCGCTACCAAGCAGATGAACTAAGGGACCTCATCACCGCAGAGACCTTAAAGAAAAGCATAGTTGAAACGAACAGGCTGGACATGTTCCAGCCTGTTTCTTTAGAAGTCCCGGAGGGTGATGCACCACCCTCCGGGACTTGAAACAAAACCTCACCTGCTCAGGCATCACATCCGGAGAGCGAAAGTGCTCGAACAACAACTTATCAACGGACTCACTCTGGGCGTCATCTACGCCCTCATCGCCGTGGGCTACACCATGGTCTACGGCGTCATCGAACTGATCAACTTCGCCCACGGCGAAATCTATATGCTGGGCGCCTTCTTCTGCGTCACCTACATCAACGCCCTTGGGGTTCCCTTCTACCCCGCCATCATCATGGCCATGGCCAGTTGCGCATTCCTGGGCATCATTATCGACGTCATTGCCTACAGACCGTTGCGCCAGGCGCATAGATTGGCGGCCCTCATAACAGCCATCGGCATGTCCATTTTTCTGCAGAACCTGGCGATGATCATCTGGGGCAGCCGTCCGATGCCCTTTGCCCAGGAAGCTGTCCCGGCATATCTTTCCGAAACCGCCTTCAAGATGGGTAACGTCACCCTCACCTGGATGCACGTATTCATCTTCGGCATCACCTTCTCCATGATGATCGGCCTGAACCTGATCATCCGGAAGACCAAGATCGGCACCGCCATGCGCGCCCTGTCGCAGAACCGCACCAGCTGCCAGCTCATGGGCATCAACGTGAACCGGGTCATCTCCTTCACCTTTGCCTTGGGCTCCAGCATGGGCGCCGTGGCCGGTATCCTGGTGGCGGTCTACTACAACACTCTGTACCCCACCATGGGCTACGTGGCCGGCGTCAAGGCATTCGCCGCCGCCGTGCTCGGCGGCATCGGCTCGGTGCCGGGCGCCATGATGGGGGGCATTGTACTGGGCATCGCCGAGGCTCTGGGCGCCGGGTATGTCTCCTCGCTCTACCGCGACGGTGTGGCCTACGCGGTAATGATCGCGGTGATAATCTTCAGGCCCTCGGGTATCCTGGGTAAAGCAATGGTCGACAAGGCATAAGGGGGCGTCATGAGCAAAATGAAAATCACCGCCATAGCCCTTGTGGCCGCCCTGCTGATCTTTCCGCAGACCGGCCTGTCCAACGACTACATCCTTCACGTCATGACCCTGATCATGGTCTACATGGTTCTGGCCATGGGCCTGAACATCGTGCCCGGATTTTGCGGCCTTCTCGACCTTGGCTTTGTGGGCTTCTACGGCATCGGCGCATACACCGCCGGCCTTCTGACCGTGCACTACGGCATGAACTTCCTGTGGATCGTCCCCTTGGCTGCGCTCAACGGGGCCTTGTGGGGGATACTGCTCGGCGCTCCCACGCTCAGACTCACGGGCGACTACTTCGCCATCGTCACATTCGGCTTCTCGGAGCTGGTGGTGCTCTTCCTGACCAACGAGATCTGGCTCACCCGCGGCCCTCTGGGCCTGCCCGGAATCGACCCGGTGAGCTTCGACTTCTCCTGGCTCTCCACCATGCTCAACCCCAACTGGGACTGGTATTACGAGTTCGACGGCGAAGTTCCCTATTTCTATCTGGCCATCATCATGGTCGCCTTCGTGTACTTCATAATGCGCCGTATCGAGGACTCACGGCTGGGGCGGGCCTGGTTCGCCATCCGCGAGGATCATCTGGCCGCGGCCAACTGCGGGGTGAACATCCTGGTCTACAAGGTCATCGCCTTTGCCATCTCCGCTGCCATAGGCGCCATCGCGGGCTCGTTCTTCGCCCGGTGGACCCTGTTCATCTCCCCGGACATGTTCAAGTTCTGGGAATCGTTCCTGGTGCTCTGCATGGTGGTTCTCGGCGGCCTGGGCAACATCAACGGCGCCCTCATCGGCTCCACCATCCTCATCGCCCTTGGCGAGGTGCTACGCGTGTTGCTGCCCTATTTCGGGCTGCCCACGGAAACGCGCTTTCTGGCCTATGGCCTGATCATGATCCTGATCATGCGCTTCAAACCCAGCGGCTTCATCCCCAAGATCGGCGACGTGGGCATGCGCAATCCCATAATAGTCGAGCTTCGCAAGAAACTGGAAGCCGCGGCAAGCACAACAAAAGCATAATCCGCCATGGATAAGATACTCTCAATCACCGGCCTGACCAAACGCTTCGGCGGCCTCATGGCCCTGAACGACGTGACCATGGACGTCCCCGCGGGTGAGATCCTGGGGCTCATAGGCCCCAACGGCGCGGGCAAGACCACGGTTTTCAACTGCATCACCGGCTTCTACAAGCCCACCTCGGGCAAGCTGATCCTGCACAGGACGAGCAAGGGTGACCGGACGGACGTGGACATCCAGGGGCTCAAGCCCGAGCACGTGGTGAACCTGGGCATCGCCCGCACCTTCCAGAACATCCGGCTGTTCTCGGAGCTCAGCGTGCTGGACAACGTACGCATCGGCCGCCACGCCCGCACCAAGAGCAACCTGTTTGGAGCGGTGCTGCGGACCAAGTCGCACAAGCTCGAGGAACAGCAGATCGTGGACGACTCCATGCGTTGGCTGGACTTCGTGGGCCTCGCGCCCAAGGCGCTCAACCAGGCATCCAGCCTGGCTTACGGCGACCAACGCCGCCTGGAGATCGCGCGCGCCCTGGCCACCGAACCGGTGATACTGCTCCTGGACGAACCCGCGGCAGGCATGAACCCGTCCGAGACAAACCAGCTCGACGAACTCATCCACCGCATCCTGGGCCTTGGCGTCACCATCTTCCTCATCGAGCACGACATGAAGCTGATGATGAAAATTTGTCAAAATCTCGTGGTCCTGGATCACGGCACCAAGATCGCGGAAGGCGGTCCGATGCAGATCAAGGACAATCCCAATGTTATCGAAGCCTACCTCGGCAGAGGAGCGGCCAATGCTTGAGGTCAACAACATACACACATACTATGGCTCAATCCATGCCCTCAAAGGCGTAAGCCTGAAGATCGAGAAGGGTGAGATAGTCTGCCTCATCGGCGCCAACGGCGCGGGCAAGACCACCACCCTGATGTCCATATCCGGCGTGCTGCGCCCAAAACAAGGGAGCATCAAGTTCGAAGGCACGGACATCACCCGCGTCTCCACGGACAAGATCGTGAAGATGGGTCTGACTCAGGTCCCTGAAGGGCGTATGATTTTCCCCAGACTCACGGTGCAGGAAAACCTCCTGATGGGCGCCTACACAAGAAAGAAGTCGGAGGAACTGGAGAAAGACGAGGAGTGGATCTACGAACTTTTCCCCATCCTCAAGGAGCGCCGCCGCCAGCCCGGCGGTACTCTCTCCGGCGGAGAGCAGCAGATGCTGGCCATAGGCCGGGCCATCATGGCCCGCCCCCGCATTTTGCTGCTGGACGAACCTTCCCTCGGCCTGGCACCCATCATCGTGGAAAACATCTTCGAGGTCATTCAGGAGATCAACCGGCAAGGCACCACCATTATGCTGGTGGAGCAGAATGCTCAAATGGCCTTGCAGATCTCTCACCGCGGCTATGTGGTGGCCACCGGTTCCATTATCCTCGAAGGTGGTTCACAGGAGCTGATGGAAAACCCGCAGGTTCGCGCAGCCTATCTGGGCATGGAATAAGGACAGCCAAGGGAGGGACGTCATGGAAAAAATAACTTGTTTCGGGCTGACTTTCGATGATGTGCTGCTTTTGCCCGCTTATTCGGAGGTCCTGCCCGACAAGGTGGACGTGAGCACCTACCTGACCGCGGAGTTGAAGCTGAACATCCCCCTGCTCTCCGCGGCCATGGACACGGTCACCGAATCCAAGCTGGCCATATCAATGGCTCGTGCGGGCGGCGTGGGCGTGGTGCACAAGAATATGTCCATCGACCGTCAGCGGCTTGAAGTGGAAAAGGTGAAGAAGTCGGAAAGCGGCATGATCCTGGATCCGGTGACCATTCCTCCGGACTACACCGTGGGGCAGGCCCTGGATGTCATGTCCGAGTACCGCATCTCCGGCCTTCCTGTGGTCAAGGATCAGGAACTCGTAGGCATTCTCACCAACCGCGACGTGCGTTTCGTCACCGACATGACCACCTCGGTGAGCAAGGTCATGACCAGCAAAAACCTGATCACCGTTCCCGTGGGCACCACCATGGAGCAGGCCAAGTGGCACCTGCACGAGAACCGCATCGAAAAACTGCTCGTGGTGGACGACAACAACAAGCTCCGCGGCCTTCTGACCATCAAGGATATCGAAAAAATCAAGAAGTACCCCAACGCCTGCAAGGACGAGGCGGGCAGGTTGCGCGTGGGCGCGGCCATCGGCGTGGGCGCTGAGAGCGAGGAGCGCGCTGAAGCTCTGCTGACCTCCGGTGCCGACTTCCTGGTGGTGGACTCGGCTCACGGACATTCCAAGAACATCCTGCGCACCGTTGAAATGGTCCGCTCCACTTTCCCCAAGTGCAACCTCATAGCCGGTAACGTGGCCACCTACGAGGGAACCAGGGCGGTATTCAAGGCCGGCGCCAACACCGTGAAGATCGGCATCGGCCCCGGCTCCATCTGCACCACCCGCATCGTGGCCGGCGTGGGCGTTCCCCAGGTCACCGCCATCATGGAGGCGGCCAGGGCCGCCAAGGAGATGGACGGCCATATCATCGCGGATGGCGGCGTAAAATTCTCGGGCGACATCGTCAAGGCCCTGGCCGCCGGCGCGCACACCGTCATGATGGGCTCGCTGCTGGCCGGCACCGACGAAAGCCCGGGCGAGACGATTCTCTACCAGGGGCGCCGCTACAAGATCTATCGCGGCATGGGCTCCATCGACGCCATGCGCGAAGGCAGCAAGGACCGCTACTTCCAGGACAAGGAGGATGACAACGGCAAGCTGGTGCCCGAAGGCATCGTGGGGCGTGTTCCCTACAAGGGACCTGTCTTGGACACCATCTACCAGCTCATGGGTGGCATGCGCTCCGGCATGGGCTACACAGGCTGCGACAGCGTGGTGGCTTTGCAGGAGAAGGCGCAATTCGTGCAGATATCCCCTGCCGGACTCCGTGAAAGCCATGTCCATGACGTAATCATCACCAAGGAAGCCCCCAACTATCGCGTGGAAACGTATTAACCAAAGCAACAACCGTTCACCGCCCCCTGCCGGTGAAAACCGGCGGGGTCACGGATAACATCAGCCCCAGGAAACATCATGGAGCACATAGAAAAAGTCGTCATCCTGGACTTCGGTTCCCAGGTAACCCAACTTATTGCACGGCGCATCCGCGAGGCCGGTGTGTATTCGGAAATCCACCCTTGCACCATTCCCCTGCAGGAGCTTCGCGCCATGCAGCCAAAGGCCCTTGTCCTCTCCGGCGGCCCCGCCAGCGTCTCGGACAAGGACGCCCCCTCGGTTGATCCCGGTATCCTGAATATGGACATCCCCATTCTGGGCATCTGCTACGGCATGCAGCTCCTGGCCAAGGAACTGGGAGGAGCGGTCATCTCCGCCCAGGACAGGGAGTACGGCCGCGCGGAGCTCAACCTCGTGGCGGACTCCCCCCTGTGGGACGGACTCAAGGAGCGCGAGAAGCGCACGGTCTGGATGTCCCATGGTGACAAGGTCCTCGCCCCTCCCGAGGGATTCACGGTCATCGGCTCCACCAGCACGGTCGACGTGGCCGCCATGGCCAACTATCAGCGCCGCATCTACGCCTTGCAGTTCCACCCCGAGGTGGCGCACACCGACCAGGGCGACCGCATGCTGCACAACTTCCTGTTCAAGGTCGCCGGGTTGCAGCCAGACTGGACCATGTCATCCTTTGTGGACAACTCCCTGAAGGCGATCAAGGAGCAGATCGGGGATGCTCAGGTTGTCTGCGCCCTTTCCGGTGGCATCGACTCCACCGTGGTGGCGCTCATGCTGCACAGGGCCATCGGCCCCAGGCTGCACTGCATCTTTGTGGACAACGGTCTGTTGCGTCTCAACGAGGGGCGCGAGGTCATCGGCTATCTCAGGGAGCATTTCGAGCTCAACCTGCACTACGTGGAAGCCCAGGAACTTTTTCTCGGCAGGCTCAAGGGTGTCGAAGACCCCGAGGAAAAGCGCAAGATCATTGGTCACACCTTTATCGAGGTCTTCGAGAAGGAGGCCAAGGCCATTCCCAACGTGAAGTTCCTGGCCCAGGGCACCCTGTACCCGGATGTCATCGAGAGCGTTTCTTTCCGCGGTCCCTCTGCGGTGATAAAAAGTCACCATAATGTCGGCGGATTGCCGGATATCATGCAGCTCACCCTCATCGAGCCCCTGCGTGAGCTGTTCAAGGACGAAGTCCGCAAAGTGGCTGTGGAGCTTGGTTTGCCGGACTTCATCATCTGGCGTCATCCATTTCCCGGCCCTGGACTGGCCATTCGGGTGATTGGCGAAATTACCGAAGATCGGTTACACATCCTCAGGCTTGCCGATAAAATCGTGCAGCAGGAGTTGCGGGCCTCCAACTGGTACAGCAAGGTGTGGCAGGGATTCGCGGTACTGCTTCCCCTGAAGACCGTGGGCGTCATGGGCGACAACCGGACTTACGAGCATGTGGTGGCCCTGCGCATCGTGGACAGTGTGGATGCCATGACAGCGGACTGGACTCGCCTGCCTTCGGAGATCCTGGCCCGTATGTCCAACCGGATCATCAACGAGGTCAAGGGCGTCAACCGGGTGGTGCTGGATATTTCCTCCAAACCGCCCAGCACAATCGAGTGGGAATAACGGGTTCGTTATGTTTGGAATCGGCACAACAGAACTGATGGTCATCCTCGTGGTGGCCCTGATAGTGGTCGGCCCCAAGAAGCTGCCGCAGATCGCCCGTACCATGGGCAAGGCCTTCGGGGAGTTCCGCCGTGTTAGTACCGATCTGCACCGTACCATCAACACGGAGATCGAACGCGAGGAGCGCACCCAGCGCGAGAAAGAGGAAAAGAAAAAGCTCGCGCAGGAGGCCAAGGACAAGGAAGAGGCTGAGCAAAAGAAATCCGCTGAAGAGGAGCAGGCCGAAAAGACCTACGATAGCGCCGTCTCCGCAAATCAGCAGCCCTTCAAGGATACTGTGGCCACCAGCACTTCCTCCGACAAGGAGGATCCGGCCATCGACGTTGAGCCGGTGAACAACTACGACGAACAGGCCATGGCCGAGGTGGAGGAAACACCGTCCACCGCTGCCAAGAGCCCGGAGGTCGCTTCCAAGCAGGACTCCGCCGTTGCAGCCGAAGACAAGACCCAGGCCAAACCCCAGGGAGACAAGGCATGAGCGACAAGGAAAAAGACGCTTCCTTGCAGGAGTCCGAGGAAAATCAGGACGCATCCTCGGAGACTCCGTCGGCCACGCCCCCTGTGGAGGAGACTCCGGAAGAGGAATCCAAGGTCGAGGAATCTGTGACAGCCGAAGCAGCTTCCGATTCCGAAGAGACCGCCGGAAAGGATGAGGCCCCCGCACCCGCTGCTGGTGATGGCGGTACCCCGCCGCCTCCTCCCGCCAAGGCCGATTCCACGTCTGATGATTCCGGCTCGGACGACGACGAGGAAAACGATGACGAGGATCTGGCCGGTTCGGAGATGAGCTTTCTGGATCATCTCTCCGAACTCCGCAAGCGCCTCACCTACTCCTGTATCGCCATCGGCATCGGCTTTCTGGCGTGTTACGGCTTTTCCAAGCAGCTGTTCGAGCTGCTCATGCGCCCTCTCATCGCGGTGTTCCCTCCGGACAGCAAACTGATCTTCACCGCCCTTCCCGAGGCGTTCTTCACATACATCAAGGTAGCCCTGGTGGCCGGAGTCCTGATCACCAGCCCCTATCTCTTCTATCAAATATGGTGTTTCATCGCCCCGGGGCTGTACGCCGAGGAGCGCAAGCACCTGCTACCCGTGGCGTTCTTCTCGGGATTTTTCTTCGTACTGGGCGCGAGCTTCGGCTACTATGTGGTTTTCCCCTTCGCGTTCGAGTTCTTCATGAGCTTCGCCACGGAGACCATCCAACCCATGCCGAGCCTGAGCGAGTACCTGAGCTTTTCGCTCAAGTTGCTCTTCGCCTTCGGCCTGGTGTTCGAGCTGCCGCTGTTCATCTTTTTCCTGGCCCGCCTGGGACTGGTGACCGCGGCCAAACTGCGCAAGATTCGCAAGTACGCGATTCTCTGCTCTTTCATCATCGCGGCGATCCTCACACCGCCGGACGTGATCTCGCAAACCCTCATGGCCGGCCCCCTGCTCATCCTGTTCGAATTGAGCATATGGGTGGCGCATTTCTTCGGGAAAAAGCCCAAGGAAGAGCCCAAGGACGGCGAGGAAGAGGAGGAAGACGCGGAAGAGAAGGCCGAAGCCTGATCCGGTGCTGATTCTACCCAAGGATTGTGAATGACTTCTTGCACCTAAGAGCCAGTTGTCATATGTACCCAAAGAGCCCCATGCATCGATGGCTTCGAACCGGGCACCTGCACACGAATTGCACGTGGTTGCCCGCGAAATGCATAGCGGTGCGTCCCCACTGCTAGACCTGCTGTAAAAAAAAAGGCATAACGTAAATATGGAAACTCGCAAAGCCAGCTTGAAGCGCGAAACCAAAGAGACCAGCATCGAAATCTCGCTCAACCTCGACGGCTCCGGAGAAGTTTCCGTTTCCACGGGGTTCGGTTTTGCCGATCACATGCTCACCCTGCTCGGGTTCTGGGGCGGTCTGGACCTGCGGCTCAACTGCAAGGGCGACCTGGAGGTCGACGCCCACCACACCCTTGAAGACACCGGACTCTGCCTTGGCCGCGTTCTGCGCAAATGCCTGGGGGACGGCTCCGGCATCGGCCGCGTGGGCTGGGCGCGGGTCCCCATGGATGAAGCCATGGCCGACGTGGCGGTGGACATCTCCGGGAGGCCGTACCTGGTCTACTCGGGCGAGTTGCTCCCCCCCATTGTCGCGGGCGAGGAAAAGGATCTCTGGCGGGAGTTTTTCAAATCCCTGGCTTTCAGTGCAGACATGAACCTGCATATCATGTATCTCTACGGCAATAATGGCCATCACCTCCTGGAGTCGGCCTTCAAGGGCCTCGGTTTGGCGCTTAGGCAGGCCGTGCGCCCAGGACCTGTTCAAGGAGCTTTCAGCACAAAAGGGAGCCTGGACTCATGAAGATGCGCAAATCCGTCTACCCCCTGAGTATTACCCTACTGATCCTGGTCGCCGCTGCCTGCTTGTTGGCATCCGGATGCCGCCGTCCTCCGGCGGCCCCCATGGAAGCCTCCCTCTCCCTGGGAGTGGCCGGATTCGCCCAGCCCGCCTCGGACAACGAGGCCCTGGCGAACTACATCCCCGCAGGAGGGCAGCCGGTCCCGTCCAGGGTGCTGGCGCAACTCGACGCCACCCTGGCCAAAGAGCTTGCGCAAGGCTCCAGGCGCTCCTATCTCGGTCCTGACAAAGCCCGCTCCTGCATGCCCGGCGGAATCAACATTCCCGCCTCCTCTCTGCACGGCGCGCTGGACTTCTGGATCGGCGTTGGCCAATGCATGCAGGTGGACTTCCTCCTGGTGCCCCAGCTCCTGTTTTTCAGGGAGCGCGAAGGCAGCTCCGCCGGTACCACCGCTCCCGCCAGTGTGATGCTGGACATGTTCGTGCTGAACGTCAAGGAGCACAGCGTTGCCGCCAGATACCGCTTTGACGAGACCCAGGTCTCTCTCAGTGAAAACATGCTCACCCTGCCCAAGTTCTTTGCCCGTAGCGGTAAATGGGTCACCGCCGCCGAGCTGGCCGAATGGGGCATTGGTGAAGGGGTACGGACTCTGGGTTTGAAATGATTCTTTTTCCAGCAATCGATCTCAAAGATGGTGCCTGCGTTCGTCTGAAGCAGGGCAAGGCTGATGCCGTAACTGTTTTCTCCAACGATCCCGAAGCCATGGCCAAGCATTGGGCAGGCTTCGGGATTTCCTGGTTGCATGTGGTGGATCTGGACGGCGCGTTCACGGGGCAACCCGTCAACGCGGACTTCATCGCCTCCATTTGCGGGGAGTGCGCCAAGCACGGGGTCAAGGTCCAGCTCGGCGGCGGCATCCGAAACGCAGCCACTGTGCGGACCTATCTGGACGCCGGTGTGAGCCGCTGCATCATCGGCACCGTGGCACTCGAGGAGCCCGAGGCCTTCGGTGCCATGTGCCGGGAATTCCCCGGCTCGGTGGGTGTTTCCCTCGACGCTGATCAGGGGCGCCTGAAGACCAAGGGCTGGGTTGCGGACGCCGGGCTGACGGTTCTGGACGTTCTGCCCCGCCTCGAACAACAGGGCGCGGCATTCATCATCTATACGGATATCAGCAGGGATGGCATGAAGACCGGCGTGAACATCCAGGCTCTCGAGTCGCTGGTGGACAACACCAGCCTGCCTGTGATCGCGGCCGGAGGCGTGGCCACCCTGGCCGACATTCAGGCCCTGTACCCCTTGTGCGCAAAGGGACTGCAGGGAGCCATCTCCGGCCGGGCCATCTACGAGGGCACCCTCGACGTGGCCAGGACCATGGAGTGGATCGCGCAACAACAAATTGGGGCCTGAGCCACGGATGCATCGCAGTCATGGGAAAACAGACTCTTTTTTGCAAGACAACGGTCTACGAACTGCTCAAGAAGCGCGAGCCGCTCTTCAGCGGCTGGTATGTTGACAGCTTCATCGGCTCCGGCGTATCCGGCTGCGTCTTCAAGATGCGCCGCGAGGACCTTGGTCAGAAATTCGTCGCCGCCCTCAAAGTCATTCCCCTGACGCGCAAGCTGGACAGCGAGAACAGGACCATGGCCTCCCTGCAGGAGTCCATCGGCCAGGACGCACGGGAGATCATCCACCTCTACAGCCTGGGCAATCACCAGAACGTGGTGGGCTGGTACAACCACGAGGTGTTCCACGAAAAGGACAAGGACTCCCTCATCGCCCTCGTGGCCGTGATGATGGAATACCTGCCCAACACCCTGGCCGCCCTCATCAAACGCGGTCCCATGAACTGGGAGCGCACCCTGGAGATCATCATCGATTGCCTGAACGGTCTGGAGCACGTGCACGGCAAGAATATCCTGCACCGCGACATCAAGCCGGGCAACATCTTTGTCACTGCCGACGGAACCGCCAAACTCGGCGACTTCGGCGTGGCGCGCAAGATTTCCGAAAACTCCTATGCCGAAACCCGCGTTGGCACCCCCCTGTATATTGCCCCCGAAGTGCTCAAGGACCCTCTGGGGCACGGATACGCCCACCAGGTCGACATCTACTCCCTGGCCCTGGTGGCCTATGAGATGCTGCACGGCAAGCTGCCCTTCGAGGATGTCTGCCAGGGCAACAGGACCTGCATGGTCAACCAGCGGCTCTCGGGCGAGGCCATAACCCTGGACGGCACCCTGCCCCCGGGTGTGACCAAGGCAGTCCTGGGCGCACTCGCCTTCAGCCCAAAGCATCGCTACGGCACGGCAAAGGAGTTCCGCATGGCGCTCGAGCGCGTGCTGCAAAGCGGAGGGCGCGAGACCATACTGCCCAGAGGGCAGCAGGCGCAACTGCTCACACCTCCACAGGGCGAACGGGAGTACAGCACCCCTGAAGAAAAAGCGAGCCCGGCCGGCAATCCCCGCGCAAACGGTCGTTCAGCCGCCGCCGGACATGCCGGTTACACCTCTTATGACGAGGCCCCGTTCATGCGCGGGCAGAGCTACGGCCCGCCGACTTCAGGATTTCTTGGTCTTCTCCATTCGCCTCAGGGCATCCTGGCCTGCGCCGCCCTGGGTTGCGCAGCGGCCTATTTTTCCAGGGGCAACCAGATCCACTCGTCCATCGCGTTCATCCTGTTCTACATCCTGCTCCCCCTGTACATGCTCATCGTGAACACCTCCCGGGGGCTCCTGATCGCCGTTGCCTTTTTCGCCTCCTACGCCCTGTTCAATTTCCTGGACACCGGCGCCATAAAAGGCGCAGTGGATATTTACAGCGGCGCCATAGGCATCATCTACCTCGGCGTGCTCCTGCTCATGTCCTGGTTCAATCGCCGGGATTAGAGCACCTTAACCTCGGAAAGCTTTAAGGAAGCACCGATTAATCACATTTTCGGATGTGTTGTGGAACTGTTCGCTGCCTTTTCCGCAGCAACAAAACCAGCGGGCAATTATGCAGTGCTTCCCTAGTCCTTGTTCTCCACCAGGTCGTACTCCGCCACGCGCACGTACTTGTGGAACGCGTAGAAGAACCCGTGCAGTGCCAGGATGGCTCCGGCCCGGCCGTCCAGAAAGCCCAACCGTAGCACGTAGATCTTGAAGAACCGGGCCAGACCGTGGGCCAACGCCTTGCCCAGGCCGCTCTTCTTCCCTTTCCCCCGCAGGTCCTTGGCCGCCTCCTGACAATAGTAGTTCATCTTGGCCACATGTTCGTGCAGTCCGGAATAGGGGCGGTGCACGATATCCCCATGCAGCCTGCCGGTCCTCATGCTGGGGTGAAAGGAGTAATGCGGCCCCGAGGCGCGGACCTCCATGCGCTGCTTGTTGAACACGCGCAGCAGCCGGTCAGGGTACCAGCCGCAATGGCGCAGATACCTGTCATAGTAGAAGGAACGCCGATTGCAATAGAACCCGGCCACGCCCTCCAGCCGCTCGGGATGCCGGAACAGGTCCTCGAGGTCCCCCGACAACTCGGGACTCAGCCATTCGTCCTGGTCCAGGCTCACTATCCATTCCGTGCGAACCTGCTCCAGGGCATAGCGAAACTGGGGGAGCGGCCCCTCCCAGGGGCGTACCAGCACCTTGGCGCCGTTGGCCTCGGCAATGTCACGGGTGGCGTCCGTGCTCTCGGAATCCACCACCAGCAGTTCGTCGCACATGGACAAGGAGCGCAGGCAACGCTCCAGCCACATCTCCCCGTCCTTTGTTAAAACAAGTCCCGTCACCCTGGCGCTCACAGCGGCCTCCCGGATACAAACTATTATTTCAGGATTTATCCGGCGGGAGCTTTTTAAAAAAAGGGCTCCCGCCGGACCCTCCTTCCCAAGGCTTTAATATAATAGAGTTTAGGAAGGGGGAGCGCGAGGGGGATAACCCTTTTCTGAAAGGATTTCCCCCTCGCAAAACGCCTTTTCATAAAGGGATTCTTTGCCAAACCGGGCCGTGGCCCTTTTCAAACTCTTCCAATATCCTTAAGCTTACGCCGCATCCGACCGCCTCACTGGCTGCCGGGAAACGAATCTTACGATCCCGGCATACCGGGAGCAAGGGAAACCTGCCCGCCCTCAAGGCCGGGCTCGGTGATACATGAGCATGTCTTCCTCGAAAAATACCACACAAAACGTCTGGAGCGGCGTCACTCCGCCGGAGAGCGCCGGGACGCGGCTGGACGCGTTCGTGGCCGCTCAGTTGCAGGAGCAGGGCCTGTCGCGCGAAGCGGTCAAGAACTGGATCAAGCAGGGCAACCTGCTCCTCGACGGCTCCGAATGCCGCAAGCCCAACACCAGGCTCTCCGGAGGAGAGCGGCTGGAACTCCGCTGGGAGCTCCAGGGGACCACCCTGGCCCCTGAAACCGGCACCTTGGACATAGTGTACAAGGACCGGCACGTTCTGGTGCTGGACAAGCCCGCGGGCCTCACCGTACACCCCGCCCCGGGACTGCCCGAAGGCACCCTGGTGCACCGGCTGCTGCACAGGTTCCCGGAGATCGGCGACATGCCCGGCCTGCGCCCCGGCATCGTGCACCGCATCGACAAGGACACCAGCGGCCTGCTGCTCATCGCCCTGGACGAACCCACCCGCCAGAAGATGTCCCAGGCCTTTGCCGCCCGCCAGGTGGAAAAGGAGTACCTGGCCCTGGTGGCCGGGGTACCCGCCCCCCCTGAGGGAACACTGGTCCAGCCCATTGGCCGCCACCCCACGCACAAGGTCAAAATGGCCGTGGTGGCAAAGGGCGGAAAGCCCGCGCGTAGCGACTACCGCGTCCTCCATATTGGGGCGGACAACCGTTTCAGCCTCCTGGCCGTGCGCATTCACACCGGCCGTACCCACCAGATCCGAGTACACCTCAGCCACGCCAAGCACCCCATCCTGGGCGACCACACCTATGGAGGGGCGATGGCGACCAACACGCCCCCTGCCACCCCCCTGCCCTGCTCCAAGCTGGCCCAACGCCAGATGCTCCATGCCTGGCGCCTGGGCTTCGAGCACCCGGAAAGCGGCGAACGACTGGATTTTCTGCGCCCCCCTCCGTCGGACTTCAAACGCCTGGCCCTGTGCCTTTCCCGGACCTTGCAACGCGTGGTGGTCACCGGCATGCCGGGGAGCGGCAAGTCCACCCTTGCCAGGCTGTTGCATGAGGCCGGCGTCCCTTTGTTCAGCGCGGACGCGGAAGTGGGCAGACTCTACGCCCCGGGCGCGGACGGCTGGCACTTCATCAAGTCTCGTTTCGGGGAGGAGTTCCTGATCGCCCCGGATTTCCCTCAGACGCACGGTCATGCTGACCAGCGTCAGGTGGACCGCAAGGCCTTGTTCACAGCCATGCAAGAGCGCGACGAGGTACGCCGCGAGATCAACGCGGCCCTGCACCCCATGGTCCGGCACAGGATGGCGGAGTTCTGGAAAGCACACGCCAATTGCCGGTTTGCGGTGGCTGAAGTGCCCCTCTTTTTGGAAGCCGGGGGCAACTGGCGGGAGAGCATGTCCGACATAGTCGTGGGGGTGCGTTGCAGCCAGGAGATGCGGCTGCGCCGCCTGCAAGAAAACAGGGGGTGGGATGCCCGAACCGTGGCCTCATTCGACGCCTGGCAATGGCCCGAGGACAAGAAACTGGGCGCCTGCGACCTTGTGGTGGACAACGACGCCGGACTCCATGAGCTGCAACACCGAGCCCGCGAACTCCTGAACACGCTCAAGACCAAGCGCCGCCACCACATGCGCACCCTCGCCGCCAAGCTGGAGGCGCTGTTTCAGAAAGAGAAAGAAAAATAAGAAAAGAATTTGCGAGGGGGAAACCATTTCAAAAATGGTTCTCCCCCTCGCGCTCCCCCTCCCCAAATTCCATTATAAGCTCCCAGGAAAACTATCCCTCGCGTAATCCATTCATCCGTACATCTTGAGTATTATCTCACTGTATAATATTCAGCATTCAATATTTTCAAAAAGTGGATTTTCAAAGTCATATTCCTCGCCGAACTCAAAACACACTGTCAGGAGAACAACTCACATGAGAATGCTGATAGAAAACAACCAGCTGGACTTCCTGACGTTATTGAACAGAGCCCTTCAGGACTGGCCAGAGGAAATATTGTTGGTCGAGTCAAACGGACTTGAACAGCCTGAGGATTACAAAATTTACAGTATTGTTGGGAATATACGCGATATAATTCATGAAAAATATCTTGGTACCCTTGAAGATATTCTGGCCGTAAACCTCCACGATGCCATTTTTTCTGCAATGCACAAGACACTTACATTGCTAACAAAAATCAAACCAGTTGAAGTCAGGGCGGATGCAATCAAAAAGGATTTTGATAGGCGGCTGCATGATGCCATAGCTAGGCCCACTTTGGGCTGGACGGACTCAGACAAACGGCTTGCTCAGGCATATCTCGACTCCAACCCCTGATTGCATGGCAGACCGACTTCATTATTCGACTACAACGATTATCGCTGTCAAATTCGGGGAACAATACATATGAATAACCTCATACATTTCACCAATAAACTGGAACTAGCCAATATATTCTATTTACTTAGAAAAACAAGGAATGATGCGGTCTCTATCGATGTCTCCGTTCCAGGAGAACGATGGGAAATTGATTTTCTTGATGATGGTTCAATCGAGGTTGAAATATTCACAAGCGATGGAACCATCCACGATGCGTCCATTCTCTCGGAATTGTTTGACAAGCATTCACACTAACACCAGCATTTTCGTTGCAATGAAAGAATCAACATCCATAATATCACGAATCACCATTTTTGGAGACTTTGATCCAAACATCATTTCCGAGCAAACAGGAATCCCCCCTTCGGTGACCTTTCGAAGGGGGGACCTTCTCCCAAAAACAAAGCTCAAGCGTAAATTTGACGGTTGGCAGCTCTCGCAACCAAAGATGGTCACAATCGACATGGAAGAATCAATAATCCCTCTTCTTGAGATCGTGTATCCTGCCGCATCAATACTACGCCAAATTGCTCGATCCAATAACTTGGAAGTCGAACTTGCCATCGCTACGTATATTTATGAGTCCCGCGCCCCCATCATGCACTTCAGTCCCAGCACCATGCAGATGATCACCGCCATAGGAGCGGAGATCGATATCGACATCTACTGTATGTCTGTAAATGGCGATGAGGAATGGAACTCTGTCCTGCCCCCTTCCGGATACCAGGGGATGCAATAGGGGTATGCTTATCAACCCGACATACTAGAATTTTAGAAGGGGGGGGCCGGGGGGAAGCTCTTCTCTTTCCGCCTCACACCAGCACCATGGCCCGCTCCTGTACAAGGGCGGCCAGGCGTTGGGGAGTGGTGCCGGGCAGGGATTCGAACAGGCGGATGGCCCTGTCCGAGCCGTTTTCCCCTGTTTCCAGCACGTATTTGGGGTAGGCGAGCATCCAGGAGTCCTCGAGGTCCAGGCCTTTGCCCGCGAGTTCCAGCACCTCGGCGCAGAAATCCCGCATCTTCAGGCCATTGAACTCCCCGCGCAGGCCGTTGTCCACAGCCTCCTGCCGCAGCCCGCGCAGGTCGGTCCAGGAGTGACGGCAAAGTTTTTCCCATGTGGCGGCGGGGTCCTTGAGCAATCCGGTCTGCAATGCGCTGGGGCTGATGGCCGTGGAGACGGCCACCCGTGGATCCGGGAGGGAGGCCAGGAACTTGTCGGCCTGGTTGGCGCCGGCCGCACGCCCCTCGATGTAACAATAGCGGACGCGGTCGCGCATGAGCGAGAGCAGTGCGTCCTCGCCAGCATCCAGTGCGGTGAGGAATTCGGCAACGGGAAAATCGTCCACAAGAGCGTAGCGGATTCGCGCATCCAGAAAATTGCAGAACTGCTGAAACTCGAGGTGCCGCACAGAGGGGCGGACCCATACAGGTTCTCCACCAAGGGGGCGGGCCAGCCAGCGCTCCCTACGCAGGTATTCCAGCAGGGGGGGATCGCCCTCCACCACCAGCATACTTCCGGACTTCTTGTAATCCTTGACATCCTCCCCCACCACGAACTGCATGTTGGTGCCGGGGCCGAACATCCAGCGGAAATAGTCGCCGAGTCCGGAGAAAGGGCGCTCTGGCATCTGGTGAAGCCAACGGTCACAGGCAAACCTGGAGGTGCTGGAAATCCTGGACCAGATGGTCATGCGGTTTTCACTGCGTCCGGTGAGCTTGCCATCCTCAAAGGGGCTGTTGGCAAAAAGCGCGATAAAGGCGGGGCTGGTTGCCAGGAGGATGTTGCAGGCCAGGGCCAGCTCCTCCACCTCCACTCCGGTGGTGGGGCCGTTGTGCGCCTTGGCGTCAACACCGGCCATGTGGTTCCACCCCCGGTACCCCACCCAGTAGTCGTAGATGGGTTTCGGGGAGCGCATCCACTCGTAGTATTTCCGGTCGATGCACACATGGGGGTGTTCGGAGAAATTCACCACCATGGCGCCCTCCTGCTCCAGGCAGGCGCTCACGTCCTCGAGCTCCCTGCGCAGCAGGGTGTTCAGCTCGGCAAGGCCATCCACCTCCCTGCATACGGGGCCGATGGCGCTCTCGAGGTTGTTGAAGGCGTTGTCCACGCCGCTGACCACGCACCCAGCGTGCACAGCAAGGTCAACGTCCCCCCTGCGTTCGATGTGAACCTCCTGCCCCCTCTGGACCTTGGCTCTCTCAAGATTCCGGAAAAAGGAGCAAACCCTGTGCGATTCGCCGGTCTCCCGGCACGCCACAGGCATCTCGATCTCAAGCCCCAAGGAACGCATACACCTCCACCCTCCAGGTTTGCACCTCACCCGCCTTGGCCACGACATACGAGGAACAGTTCATTTCAAACACGGTAAAGCCATTTTCAAGTTCCGTGGTTTCAGGCTTCAGCAACGGCAAACACAAGGCAATCATTCGAGTATTTTCACTTTTTGTTCTCGATCGGAAGTTTCTCCGACTCGGGCTTGGGACTGTCCTGGACAACGAGCAGGAACAGGAACGTGGACACGAAAAAGAGCAGCCCCACAAGGGCCACGCCGTTGTTGATGCCCACCGAGGCGATGACCGAGCCCAGCACCAGGGGGCCGAGCATCTGTCCCAGCTTGTCCGCGGCGCGCTGCACGCTCATGGCCTTGCCCACTCCCACGCGCTGGATCACGTTGAGCTTCAGGGCCAAAGCGGACTGTGCAGAGCCCACCAGGCTTCCGGAAATGCCCATGAGGAATACGGCCACCATCACCGCGAGGAAGCCGCTGTAGAAATACAGGGACATGAGGCCGCCACCCCCGACCAGACCGCCCAACACGATGAACCACTTCTTGCCCTCGGTGCGGTCCACGAACTTGCTTATCCAGGGGGCGATGTAGATCACGGAGAGGCCGTAGATCATCAGGACACGGCCAATGCTGGACTGGCTCGCGCCGATCTGATTCAGGTAGATGGGCGCGGCGTACATCAGCAGCCCCACCTGACAGAGGGCGAAGGGCACCAGACTGAGCATGAGGATGCTGGCGTAGTTGCGGTTGAAGAGCAGCCCCTTGAGGTCCGCGGCGCTGAAGTGATCGGCCTTGCCCCCCGCCTGCTCGGGCCTGGTCATGTACTGGCGCATGAAGAACAGGGTGAAGGCCAGGGGCAGCGCGGCCAGGGCGGCGGAGACCAGGAACACCTGGGAGTAGCCGATGCGCTCCGCCAGCATGGCGCCCACCGCTGTGCCGCAAATCTGACCGGAGACGATTCCGGCCACGAGGTTGGAGATGCCCTGGGCGCGGCTGGTGGGCGTGGTGAAGCGAAAGATGTAGCTCTGGATGGCCATCCAGGCCAGCCCGTACCCCAGCCCGGTGAGCCCCCGGAACAGGATGTACTGCAGGCCGGTGGTGGACATGCCACATCCGAAAGCCCCGGCGGCGCAGAGCAGCAGCCCCGAGATGAAGGGCAGGTGCCAGCCCCTGCGGTCCGACACCACGCCGGCGATGAGGGCCGCGAACAGGGCCGCGAACATCTCCAGGGAAATGGGCAGGCCCAGAACCACGTCCTTGGGCATACCGAAGAGCGGCTCATAGAGCTTTTGCATGAACAGGGGGAGGAAGGAGCCGGGTATGGCCCACATGAACACCAGGCCAAAGGCCGCGGGCCGCCCCAGCATGTAGATGAGGCTCATGTCCGCCATGGAAATCAGGGTCTCGTCCCTGACCACCGCCTTTCTGATGAACAGCATCAGGAAGATGAGCAGTTCCACCACAAAAAGCAAGGAGATGAGGGTCACGGTGAGGGAGTCGAAGAATATCTCCTCCACCTTTTTCTGGATCAGGGGCTTGTCCAGCAGGACGTGAATGAACCCGGCGGTTACCCGCTTTCCCCCCTCTTTGGTCTCGGCCATGGGGAGCAGCACGTCGTAATAGCCGTCAAAGGGCAGATCCGCCATCTTCGTGCCTTCCACGGTGACCAGGCCTTCCCGATCCGCCCTGTTCAGCACGGCGAAATCCGGGCTCAGCACCTCGATGTACTTGATCTCCGGGGTGGCGCGGATGATGGTACCGAAGCGGTCCTCTATCTTGCGCAACTTGTTGATGCGTACGCCCTTGTTCAGCAGAAACTCGATGTCCCGCCCCACCAGGCTGGTCAGGGACTCGGCCTTGTCCCTGGCCATGACGATGTATTGTTCGCGGAACATGCGGACGTTGCTCACGGAATAGAATATCTGGGCCGCCCCCACGGCCAGGATCAGCAGCAGGTAGAGCTTGATCCGCGAGGAGCGCGTCCTGGTGATGGGCAGCAGCCAGAGCCCCAGGGACAGGAGCAGCGCTGCCGCGCATGTGGCCTGGATGAGAATCTTGGCGTTGTCCAGGAGAACATGCTCGATTCGCTTGCGAATGAGGGATTCCGGAAAGGAATAGACCACGAAACCGGCGAGTTCGCCGTCCTTGCCGGTCAGGGTGAACAGCAGGTGCCGTTGCCCGGGGGAGCGCTGCACGCCGTAGCCCGTATCCTTGTCAATGTCTTTCAGGGCCTTTTGCGGATCAATGCCCAGCAGCTTCTCCATGCTCTCGTTCTGCTGCTCGGGGCGCATGCTCTGGACTATGGTACCATCGGGCAGGGCGACGAAGATGTTGTCCAGCTCGGGCAGGTCCTTTTTGGCATCCTCCAAGGCCTTGCCGATGCCGTAGAATTTTTCCAGGGACTTGCCGAAGCGGACCGCTGACTGGAGCTTGATGAGGAAGTCGTTACCGACAACGCTGAAGCTGGAGATGAGGCTCTCGCTGTAGAGCTTTTCCAGCGAAGACAGGCTGAGGCCGCCGTTGAACGCCTGCGCGACTATCAGAATGCAAAGAGAACCCAGCAGCAGTTTGAGTCGCATCGTAAGAGTGTAATTCTTCATACCTGTTCCTTGCACCAAGTCGCCATGAATTCCTCATTTTACACACAGTTCCAGGGACAACGCAACAAGGTGCGCGCCTCCCGGAGGGGGCACCCGTCTCCCACGCCCCTGACCTGGGTGTCGGGAAACGGCCCGGGAAGCTAAGCCGCGGCCGCGCGGCACAGATTGTTCCTTGCGATGGGAATTAAATCATCCCCACGTATTGATGCCAATCCTTGGACGGTATATTCTCACCTCCAGTTTCACCTGGACCCCATCTTCTTCATAAATTATTCACTTCTTGTCCTGGTGAGTGAGCGCTTCCGGCATCCTGTTCACCGCCGCGAGCCGCTCATGGAATCCGGCATCACCGAAACCCGTCAGGATGTGCGAAAACGAGACAGACAGCACGTGGAGGACATGATGAACATCGCGGAATTGCGTATCGACATCGAGAAAGTCGACAACCACATCCTCGTCAACCTCTCGGGTTATCTGAACGCGGACAATGACGCCCGCCTGACAAGCCTCATGCTGCAGCATCTGGAGAATGTGGACGGCGGCGCCATCCTGGAATGCGGCAACCTGGAATACATATCCAGCGCCGGAATCAGGGCGCTGCTCATGGTGGGAAAGAAGATGGAGACGGGCCGCAAGGGGGTGCTGGTGCTCGTGGCGTTGCAGGGGCCGGTACGCCAGATGGCCGAGATCGCCGGCCTGGACAAGCTCTTCGCGGTCTGCGACACGCTGGAGCAGGCCGAGGCCCTTATGAAGCCCTAGCGGGGACTAGGGGCCCAGTGCTCTGAATCAGGGCTACTCCAGGATCATTTTTTTCGCGCGAAAGGTTTCGCCCGCCTTTGTGGCTCCCAGACGGTCCTCGAACCGCACCCCTTCACAATTTTCCAGCAGCACGCTCAAGAGGTTGTTGCACACGACCTCTCCGGCATGGGCGCCCGCCACCATGCGGTTGGCCCAGATTATGGCGTCACCCACCGCGATGAAGTGGGAGTCGATGTCCTGAAACAGCACGCAGCCAAGGTCCGCGCCCATGGCCATGCCCACCTCCACGTCCGGAAGCTTGCGCACCTCCTTGCTCCACTGGGCGAAATGGCCCGCTGAAAACTCCATCACGTCCTTGACGAAGTTCTTGAAGCACTGCCTGTAGTCCATGCCGTTCCGTGCGCAGAGATCCTTGTTGAAGTAGGCGAGGAAACCGTCCCCTGTGAACTTGTCGAAAACCCCGAGATACTCGTCCAGAAGCATGCGGGTGGTGTTGATCAGCCGCACGATGTTCGCTGCAAAGGACGCGTTGTCCCTTGCGTAGGTCATCAGGTCCTGGGAGCGGCGGATATCGCCCACCACCACGATGCTCTCCGAACAGCTCGCCTGTTCGAGCACCTTGCGCGCCTCCCCCATGTTGTGCAGCAGCATTGTCGGAAAATGCGCCTGCCAGCGGATGATGGACTGCCGGTACATGACCTCGCTGCCATCGAGTTCCTGCAGCGGGAGGGGCATGTCCAGGATGCCGTAGAGCACACGCTTGATGGCAGTGAAGTACGCCTGAATGCCCACCGAATTCTGCAGCAATTTCTGCAGTGCCTTGGGTTCGGAGTCCCGCCCCCACGACTCCAGAGTCCGCAGTACATCTCCGGGAGGAAACAGGGGCAGGGATGCTTCCACGTCGGTGTTCAAAAGCGCCCCATGCAACTTCTCCAGGTACAGCAACGAATCGACCAAGTGTACCGCAACATCCCTGGTGGCATCGGGATAGAGTTCGCCATCGCTCAATGAAAAATAGGCCCAGTACGACTGAAAGTCCTTGAGCAGAAAGAGGCAGGTCAAGACAGCCCTGCGTTTGGGATCGTCCAAACTGTTGCTTTCGGTCATTTCAGTCCTCGCCGCCGGTCGCAAATGAAAGGGAACTGCATTCGTCTACTCTGATTCTGCCCGGGGTCTTGCTAAGCAAGAGTTAATTCCGTATTTAATAACATCAACGATAATAAAATCACTTGGCGGCCACTGTCGGCACCATACATGCAGTGTCGGGATGCTTGCAACGCCAAATGCGAAGCCGATATCCGTTTTCTGGCCGGTCGTTCGTACCCTACCTGAACCTGGTTCCGCTACAGGAGCGCAACAGTGCCAGCACATGACGTCGAAGAAACCATCCTCATCGACAGCTTGCAGGACACACTTACGGGAAAATCCCGCAACACACTTACCGGCGCATCCGGAACAAGGCTCAGACAGCAAGCCGCCATGCCGGACAAGATCGGAAAGTACCTGATCGATAAAGTGATTGGCAAGGGCGGCATGGGTACCGTGTACCTGGGCCGGGAGCCTGTCCTCGACCGCTATGTGGCCATCAAGACACTGTTGCCGTTCACCCCCGGCTCCAGCAAGGATGAGCGCCGTCAGCTCCTGGAGCGCTTCCTCCGCGAAGCCAAGTCCATCGCCCGGATCAATCACAAGAATATCGTCAACATCTACGGGCTCGGCAAGTTCCGGAAGTCCCTGTACCTCGTCATGGAGTACGTGGACGGCCCGTCCATCTCAGACATCATCCGCTCCCCGGAGGAGATGCCCTTCCGCACCAAGATCGAGCACATGATCCAGATGTGCGAGGGTCTGGGCATGATCCACAAGACAGGGCTGGTCCACAGGGACATCAAGCCCGGCAACATCATGCTCACCATGGACGGCACCATCAAGATCATGGACTTCGGCGCCGTGCACACCATGGACTCCAACCTCACCCGCACGGAACAGATCCTGGGCACCCCCAGCTATATGTCGCCCGAGCAGGTGCAGGGCATGCCTCCGGATTCCCGCTCCGACATATTTTCCCTGGGCGCGGTGTTCTACCAGTTCCTCACCAACGAAAAACCCTTTTCCGGTGACACCTTCTCAACCGTGGCCTACCGCGTCACCCAGGAGACGCCCCCTCCGGCTTCCCGGATCAACCCTTTGCTGCCTTCAGAGGTGGACGAAATCCTGGGCAAGTGTCTGGCAAAAAGCCCGGAGGACCGCTACGCATCCACGGACGAGTTGGCCAACGCGCTGCGCACCCTGCTCATCCGGCAGCACCACCCAAAGAAGCAGACGCCTGCCAAATCCTCGCGCTCCACGGTATTCGCGCTCCTGGCCTGGAGTCTGATCTGCCTGTTACTGCTGTTCGCGGCAGTGGCCGCTGTGTCCTGGCGGCTTCGCATACCGGAGTCCCTCTGGGTGCAGGTGGAGACAATGGTGTCGGACAAGATGGGCACCAGGGTGGAGCAACAGCCAGAACCGCCGCCTCCTGACAAGAAGCCCATCAACGCCCCTGTCATCGAGCCCCTGAAGTTCCAGTACAACGTGGCATACAAACCGGCAAACAGGCCCAACATCCGCCGCCTGCGCAACGGCGATGTGCTCTCCATCGGCGATACGTACCGCGTTTCCTTCACTCCCGAACAAAACTGCCATGCATACGTGTACATGATAATCAACGGCATCGACGTGATGCAGCTGTTTCCGGAGGGCGACCTGGCCGACGCCGCGACCGGCAAATCCATTGTCACCAACCCCGTGCACAAGGGGCAGGTGCACAACCTCCCCGCCTCGAAGCCCCCCTACAAGATAAACGGGCCACCCGGCAGCCGGGACCTCTATTTCATCGCCACCAGGGGACGCAACCTGGATATCGAAAAATTCTACAAGATTCTCAAGACCGCCCGGGCTCAACACGACGAAAAAATCATCAAGATATACCGATTCAAGACCAGGATGCGCTTGAAAAAGACCCCGGTGGAAAGCACTCCCGAAGATCGCAACATATCACTGCCCTGGGAAGTGGGCGGCAAAGACATAGACCTCGTCGCCCAAAAGATCGACTCCCTCTGCCCCGACTGCGCCCACATCACCAAATTCACTGTCCGTTGACTCTGGAGGACGAGGAAATGCATACCGGCGAACGCCTTCACTCCCTGTTGCAGAGCACACGCTGGGGAAAGGATTTCTCAGCCCAAGAGGCCATGGTCATTGGAGAACGCATGGAGGAGCGCTCCTATGTCGACGGAGAACGCATCCTCAACCTCGGTGGCGAGGACAGGCTCCTGCACCTCATCGTTTCCGGCAAGGTGCACATCGTAAAGGATTATGAAACCAACGCTGGGGAGAACCCCCAGGAGAGCAAGAGCATCTCGCTGCTCGGTCAGGGCACGGTGTTCGGAGAGATATCCCTGGTGGATCACCTGCCCAACTCGGCCAGCGCCATCGCCAAGGGGCCAGTCACCATCCTGGTCATGCACGGCAACGACTACGACGCCCTGCTGCGGGAAAACCCGGCCCTGGGCGTGAAACTGCAAAACGCCCTCTTGCAGGTCATGGCCCGGCGCCTCAGGCTCACAACCATAGAACTCATCCGCAGACTCTAGTTTTCATCAAACTTGTTGAAAATGTTCCTGGGGCGGAACTGGAAACGCCCTCCCCTGGCTCCCAAACAGTAACTGTCGCATGATTCCGGAAAGGGAAAAAAGAGGAGGAAAACCCTTTTCACAAGGCTTTCCTCCTCACAAGATGTTTTCCTCAAGCGAACTGTCTGATATGGGCTCCCGGCCTACAAGGCCGAGATGGCGTCGTCCGCGGTATCACGCAGAGGAAACATGGTGTCGAAGTAGGAGATGGCGAACAGCTCCCTGACCATGCCGCGCACATTGCAGAACGCGAATCCCCCGCCGGCGGCCTTGGCCTGCTTGGCCAGGCTCAGGAAGGCGCGCAACCCGGCGCTGGAGACATACTCCAACCCTCCGAGATCCATCACGAAAAATACCTCTCCCGCGTCCAGCAGCTGTTTCACATGGCGCTGCACGTCGGGTGAGTTATCAGTGTCCAGGCTGCCTTGCAGACTGACCACCATCGCCTTTCCCTGCTTCTGGTCCTTGATGTCCATTGCCTTTCCTCCAAACCATGATCGGTTGTCATAGGGATCGGATAGTCGTTGTGCAGGCTGCAGGTAGCAGGCCCCCCAGTGTTAAAATAGGCCAGAACCAACCTTGTGTAAATGCCTCGCCGCTTCCCGGGGCGCTGCCAAAGGGCCTTTTCCATTCAATAACCCCTGGGAAGGGGAGAAACCTTTCGTAAAAAGGAACGCCCCTGGCAATACTGTTACGATCTCCCAAAACTCCTCACTCCTCGCGGCAGATGATGTGCAGAAGCCGATAATAGGTCATGAAGGCATAGAGGTCGTCACTGCCAGAAGCGCTTGCATCGAATTCCGGCGGCGCCCCCTCGGTGTACCCATGGTTTCGGGGAGCGCGCGGGTCATGCCCCCTGCTCCTGATGACAAAGGCAACGTTGTCCACCTGTTCGAAGGGGGTGACCACCCGCAGCAGTGTTGTCGTGTCGGGAACCTCAGGGGTGTCGCAGTTCATTGCACCGGGACCGGCAAGGCTTCCGGCCGCGTAATAGTCCAGCGGACGTTGCCAGGGGTCCCTGTTGTCGAGGGCGGCTCCATCCGCTGCCGGCAAGCCCTTGTGCTCCATGGCGTACCCCAGCACCTGGCGCTCGGCCGACGCGAGAAGCTCCCGCGCCTGATCCAACTTTCCCCGCTTCACCTCGCTGACAAGAGCGGGCACCACTGCAAGGCTGATCATTCCCACAACCACCAGCACCACGGCCATCTCCATGAGGGTGAATCCGCCCCTGTTCCTGGAAAACATGTCCATCACCACACCAGCCTCACGGTGAAGTCGCCCAGTACCACTTCGCCGGGATCTATGGATCCCATGGTCCAACCGAACCGGACGCCGTGCATGTATTCAGCGAGATTTCTCGGCACCCCCCTGGGAATGACCCTGGTTGCTTCCACTGTCCGGCATCGCCCCGCGTTGTAGTGGGCATCCAGAGCCGGATCATAGGCGCGCCCCAAGGCGGCCATCACCGCTCCATCACTGGAAGCGCCCTGATCATGGGGGCATATCCAGGCACGGGTTGTCAGTTTGCCGGTGTCTTCCTCCCACTGGACGTCCACGCGTACCCTGTGGTGGCCGGACAGCCCATCCAAGGAAGCGAAGGCGAATCCGGCATCCGACGCGCTCCCGCCGGGATTTACAACGCTGTTGCCCGGATCACCGCCCGTATCCTCTGGATCGGGGCAGCGAGGGGTGAGCAGGGAACCGGAGCCGTGAACGACGTCGTCGTAGACATAGGTGTACCCGTTGACGCAGAACGGCCGGCCGCACCCGGCTCCCTCGCCGTCGGAACATGGGGGGGCGTTCCAGGGCCGTCTGTCGTACTCCCCCCAATAGAGAACCGCCAGGTGCTCTCCGGGTGGATCGCCCACAACGATGTTCTCCGCTGTACTGGCGGTCTGCCAGAAGCTCGAGAGGTCGAACTCCACAGCGGTCTTGGGGGCCAGCAGCCCGGCGTCGCCGACGCAATCCCGGTTGCACGCGCCGTAACCGTTGGACTGCCCCACGCCGCCCACGGCCTGCTTCCAAAAGTCCGCGCCCTTGTAGAGCGAATCGCCACGAGCATTGCGCACCCCTGTGAGGGCAAAGGTGAACCCGTCCACCTTCCCTGAGGCACGACAGGTGAAAAAGGCCCGCAAACCACGCCCCAAGGGGCAGATACCGGTACCGTCGCAGTAGTCGTCCCCGGGACTTCCCGCGTACCATGCGGCGACCGCGCCGTTGTGTCTCCCCTCTTCCACAAGGAGAAAAAGCTTCCCATTCTCCACCACGCCCTTTGCCGGGTTGCCCGCATTGGGCATAACGCCGCGCGCCACCCCCTGGGACAGGCGCTTGTGGTCTAGATCAACGCCCCCGCACTTCAGGGAGTCCAGCGTAACGTACATGTAAACGTCATCGAAAAAGGCGCTCCCGGATTCGGAGGACCGGTCAAGTACTCCAAGACGCAGGGGTTTGTCAGGTGTGGGGGCGTACCCTGTATCCACTTCAAAAGATTGGTTCCTGCCCGGCGCCACGAGAACGAAGGCCACGCCATCGACCCTGTCGCCGCCGATAACCAGAGAAAAGCTTTCCGATTCCCTGTCCAGGTCCCTGCCCCTAGTCAGGGACTTCGGGACGAAATATTTTATGTCCTTGACCATCCTCCCACTGTGGCGGCCGGGCAGTTCCACCGGGAGGTCGCAGTGCTCCCAGGCATAACCCAGAATCTCGTCCCTGACAGCACGCAGGGAGTCCTTGGCGCTCTTGATGCCGCCGCGCTCGATGCGCCGCAGCATGGGGCCCACCATGCTCGCCGCCATGATGGCCACCATGGTCAGGATCACGGCCATGCCCACCAGGGACATGCCTGCCTGCCGTGCCTGTTGTTCAGAACGCGCGCTCATGGGCAGAGAGCCCCTTTGAGCTCGTACAGGGTGACGTACTCCACGATGTCGTCCCCTGCCTCGCCGATGTCGATGGAGCTCCCGGAGCCGGTGATCCCGCTCTGCCTGTCCGCTCCCGTACTTGCCACCAAAAAGGCCACGTGGAGCACATCCTCTCCGGGGCCACCGGAACCGTGCAACGTATGGTCCAGGGATTGGGCGGGAGTGGAGCAATAATTCTCAGTGGAGAGCTGTGCCGGATGCAGGTAGAGCATCTCCCGCCCCCAAGCGTCCCGGGTGTGTGAGGCCTGGGACAAGGTCCGGGGCAGCACTCCGTGCGCCATGGCATAGCCCATGACGCCGTCTTTTGCCGCCTTGACCGCAGCTCGGCTTTCCTCGATTTTTGCCTGGCGGATAGTGGCCCCAAGGGGGCGCATAAGGACGATCAGCACAACCCCCATGACCAGCAACAGGATGCTGACCTCGATCATGGACAGCCCTGACTCGCGGGCGCGCATGCCGGGCTCCTATTCCCTTGCCAGGGCGCGCAGCTCGCGGGCCGTCACCACGGTGTAGATGTCATCCAAGGGGGCGTCGGGATGCGTGGCCGGTCGATGCCCCGAAGTCGCGTTCCGGGAGTATTCCGCAGTGGAATTCGTGGCCTTTGCCGTGACACTGGAGGAGCCTTCCCGAGGATTGTCCGAGGCGTGGCCGCGTTTGGAAAAGTCCGGCGGTGAGACGGCGTTCATGTCGGCTGCCACGGCGTCGCCGGTGAACAGGCTGCCGTAGCTGTCATTGTCCGCCTTGCCGTCCTTGCCATAGCTCACCAGAACGAATGCCACGGCATCCCGGCTCACTCCGTCGTCGACAACCACCCTGGAGCCCTCCCCCACAGCCACGTCCTTGTTGAACATCCCGAGCCCGTTGAGGGATTTCCCGGCATCGTCCAGTCCGCCGATGAAACGCACCCTGTTGCCCCAAAAGTCGGTGGCTACGCCCCGCTTCAGGCAAAAGCACGCATTCACGTCGAAACTCAGGTTGTTGCAAAAATCCACATTGGCGTAGCTGGAAAATCTCTCACTGTACACGGCACGCTTGACCAGGCAATCCTTCACCTCCTGCAGTGTGGCGCGGGTACTGGAAATCC
This sequence comes from Desulfovibrionaceae bacterium, assembly GCA_963674665.2. Classification (GTDB taxonomy): domain Bacteria; phylum Desulfobacterota; class Desulfovibrionia; order Desulfovibrionales; family Desulfovibrionaceae. Next base: position 107,505 of record CAXXPL010000013.1, read on the forward strand.
TGGACGTATCCAGCATGTTCTTGAGCGAGGCGATCCCCAGCCCCACCACAAGGGCGATAATGAGCACCACCATGGCCAGCTCCACGATGCTGGTGCCGCATTGTCTGTCCGCGCCTCTTGCCATGTCAGCTCCGGAATCCCTGAAACATGTTTAAGTTATCCGTGGAAGGGACATCTTGAAGACAGCCCCTCCCCGGTGCTTCTCTTCAAGATCGCCCTTTTCAACAGATATCGATCCCTTTCCATAAGCGCGGCTTGGGCACCCATTAGACGGGAGCCTCGATGCAACGGCAAGTCGGGAAATGATCAATAGTCACAGAAGCGCCCCTTCTGGAACCTCTTCAGGTTCAGCAGGAAGCGGAATCAATAAAACCACGGTGTTCCATCAACGCAAACCCTAAGCCATTTGATGGTCCGGGGCAATGCCGGGGATTGTCGGAGGACTCCGGTCTGCCGGGATCGTGGTCCCGGGCGCGGCACTCCCTATCTACTGTGCCGTGGTGAAAACCCAACGAAAGGGCTTGGCCGGGATTCCGGCATCATTGATGAAGCCCTTGAATTTTTGGGAATTTATCCAAATGATGTACCGTTTCCCCGGCAGCAGCTTCACCGGCAGGGAGCAGGTGACCTTTGCGGCGTCAAAACCGGGATCGCCGGTCATCATGGGAAACGTGCTCTTGTTTTCGTAAACCCAGGACCAGCTGCGGTCACGCATGGGCTGGTCAAAGGTGACGGACAGGGAGCTCAGGGACGGGTCCACATCCGTGGCTCCATTGGCGGGAACGGTCTTCGCCACCTGCGGCGGGGCGGTGGTTCCGGCCGAAGCGAGAGTTGCAAAGGCAAGAAGGGCTACGAGCGGCAAAACCACGAATCCGGCAAGACTCACAAGCCTGAAACGAGACATGAGACTTCCCCCATATATGAAGAATTGTTCCGGAAGCAGACGTCAGAGCTGTTGGGCGCCGCGAAAGAGTTTTTCCTTGCGGCTCTCGAAAATCATGGCCGATCGCAGGGCGGAGATTCCCAGCACCGCGATGCTGGTGATCATCGTCAGCCCCTTCTGGATGGAAAACTTGTCCGCCGTATCCAGCCCCACGGCCCATGCTATGTTGTATTTCTGGGCAAAATAGATTCCCACCCAGACAAAAAGGCCGCCAAGGATCAAGCCCACGATCTCCAGCCAGAAAAACGTCTTGCCCATGATCAGCAGAAAGAGAGTGGAATCGCGCACTATCTTCAACGTCTTGAGCTGACTCTCCAAGCGCTTGAGTCGATCCTCAAGCTTGTCCTTGAGTTCCAGGGCCTTGCGGAAATTATCCGCCATCTGGAAGTGCTGTGTCAGGGCCCAGTTCAGGCTCTTTGCGCAGTAGTTGAAGTCCTTGTTGAATTCCACAAGGATACGCGGAAAAGGAAACCAGGAGGCCTCGGCCTGGATGACCTTGAGCCGCTCCATGAAGTTCTGGAAGTTCAACTTCAGGAGTTTACCCTCGTTTTCCACCTGCTGCATGAACTCCCTGGCCAGGGTCTGGCGCCCCTGCACCACCCGGTTGAAGGCCACGAAATTCCGGATCTCCGCCAACTGGTTGAGGGAGGTGATACGTTCGTTGAACTGCTCCGCAACGGGGTGGTCGTCGGAAAACCATTTGCCCAGTTCCGCGTTCAACTCCACCAGACTTTCCTTCTCCTCCTTGGCCTGCACCTCCGCGTTCAGCCAGGGAGCGTACAGGGAGCTGAGAAGGTGCAAATGCCCCCGCTCCAGCTCGGAGTCGATGAGCATGCGGTTGAACATGTTCGGATCACGCTGAAACAGATCCTCGAAAAAGCTCATGGCCTGCTCGGCAAACCCCATTTTCACCAGGCACACGCCCTGACGGTACAACGCATCCAACCATCTAGGACACAGGTGCAGCACCTGCTTGTATCCCGAGGTGGCCATCTGCAGCTTGCCCTGGATTTCCTGGAGCCTGGCCAGGAGAAAAACGTGCAGGGCCTGCTGCAGGGGGGTGGTGCTGAGGGTCTCTGCCTCCTTCCAAACAGCCTGGGCTTTTTGTAGATCGCCTCTCTCCAGGGCGGTGAAGCCCTGCAGCGTACGCACCTTGTAGTCCCGGGGATTTCTCATCGCGGCCTGTCCCAGGGTCCTCTCCGCCTGGATGAGCTCCCCCTCGTTCAGGCTGTCCAAGGCCTCGTGGATCATGCCCTTTTCCACAGGCACCAGTTGCTGCAACCCCCGGGGGTAGTCCTTCCCGATGCTGGCCCAGACGGCCAGCATCATGCGGTGCTGCACCGGCGCGTTGATCTCGAAGATAGAGCGTGTGAGCAGCCCATCCTCCCCCCCGGCGCTGAGCAGCCTGGTGATTCCGTGCTCCGGATCCGCGGCAATGGCCTGCTCCATGGAGTTCAAGGCCTTGTTCATGTGCTCGAAATCCAGATACGCCACCTCGTCCCATATGGAGAGATTCACCTTGTCCAGCACCTTGCTGGGGCATTGACTGAGGTGATGGCTGCGCAACCCGCAATAGAAACAGTGGTTCTCCTTGCCGGTGACCAGCCGCTTGGGCAGTTCCACCTGGAGGGAACCGCCGTCACCCTCGTGATCCTTGCTCTGGCTGACGTTGCACCAGTCCTCAACGCTGCTCTGGTCAACGGAAAAACGCACGTCGTTGATCGTGAAGCCCCCCCCTAGCAGAAACGCCGATTTGTAGCTCATATGGGGGAAGTCGGGCATGAGCTGATCCCAATCAAGAGGGATCTTGTTTGGAATCTCGGCATTGTAATTCATGCCCTTGCGTTCCACCACGACCGAGACCACCGGCCAGTACTGCTCCGGGGACTCCTCCTTGAGCCTTCTGATCAGGTTCAGGAAATCCTGGCACAGGTTACGGAAACCACGCAAATTTTCCAGGGGCAGTATGATGAACAGTTCGTTGATTATGAACTTGAGTTTGTGCTTCTTGAACAGGTTCTCGAGTTCAGGGAAGAACTCGCGCCAGCCGCTCTGAAAGGCCTTGTCCAGGGGATTCCCCAGGGCCTTGAAGATAAGGTACCAGCCCATGGAGGATTCGTAGGGCAGGCGGGGGTCGGCCCGGAGGATCGTCCACTCGAAATTGGCCAACCCGGACATCTTGTTGACCTTCTCGAAGCTCAGACCGGGTGTGCCCTTGGTGGCCGTCATTACCTTGGGGTGGACCCATACCTCGAAATCGTCGGCCACGATGGCTTCCTGGTTGGCCAGGGAGCTGTCCAGGCCCAGGCTCACGTCCAGCTTGAAGCCCAGCAGCAGCTTTGCCGGAAACACCTGCATGAACACGGGGATCTGATTGAATCGGACCCATACTTCGAGCCTTGCAAGAGCAAGCATGGCATCGTTGGAAAAGAAGAACCACAGGGACTGGTTGTGCTCCTGGGCAATGAGCATGCCGCCGTAATCGGACAGCGTCTGCGGCACGGCCTGGTTGAGGTCGCCCTTCCAGGCCACCCAGAGGCCGATGCCATTGCTCACCATCCTGGATTCGGTGAACTTCGGCAGCTTGCTCAGCAGATTTTGCAGTGGCAGTCCCATGCCTGTTCCTTATCATTTGCGGCGCCAAAAGCACAAATCCGCGCCTTGAGGGTCTCACACCATGGTTTGCCGCACCATCTCGCGGATCCGCAGGGCCTCCTCCACACGTCCCCGCTTCACGCAGCCCTGCACGTATATATCGCCTTTCTCCGACAGCTTTTCCCGGATCAGGGCCCTGTGCCCCTGTTCAAGGTCATCCCTGGACAGCAGTTTACACAGGGAACGGATACGAAACAAATCCTGCCCCACCATATGGATCGACAGTTGATCCGCCCTGCCGCCATGACGAATGGTCAGGGCCTCGGGCACGAGGCCGATGTCGAAACGCAGCAGGGTGCGCAGCCAGAAGTCGTAGTCCTCGCAGGCCCTCAGTTCCGTGTCGAAATCCCCCACAACCCGGAGGCATTCCCTGCTGAACAAGGAGCAGGAAGGGCTGACCAGGCACATTGACAGGGCGCGCTCGAAAAACCGCCCCGAAGGCTTCGCATGCTTGCGCCCTGGGTTGACCCGGCGCCCCTTGCGAATCCAGATCTCTTCGGTGTGTGACACCTGCCAGCCTTTCTCCCCCATCCACGCAAGTTGCAGCTCCAACTTGCGCGGCAGCCACTCGTCATCCGAATCCAGCAGGGCCACATATTCGCCCCTGCTCATTGCCATGCCCGCGTTCCTCGCCGAGGACACCCCCGCGTTCTCCTGCCTGAGGAGCCGTACACGGGGATCCGCCACGGCGAGCTTGGCCAGAACCTCCGGTGTGTTGTCCGTGGAGCCGTCGTCCACCACAATGCACTCCAGATCCGCGTGGGTCTGCGCCAGAACGGATTCAACGGCTCGTGCCACGCGTGTCTCCCTGTTGAATGTCGGGATTATGGCGGAAACAAGCATGCCGGTAATGCTCAAGAATTGTTAAGCAATTATCGTTCCAGGAATGAGAGGAACAGGAAGGGAAAACCTTCAGACATATTGGCTGAGGATATGGCCGGAACCAGCGATCTCGATGTGCCCACCTCCGGTCACCTGGAAATGGCCGCCTCCATCCACCGTAAAATGACCTCCGCCATCAACGGTGACGTGTCCGCTGCCACCGGCCTGCACGTGGCCGGCCGGTGCGGGAGAAAAAACGCCTCCCTGGGAGCTGATGGAGACGCTCCCTGCCGGGGGAATATGGATGTCGCCCGATGCGGTGGAAATATTCATGGCCGCTCCTGAAAAAACGGATGTGTCGCAATTTGTATTATATATAATGTACAAGACGCCATGAGGCAAGACGCGAACGGCATTGCCCCCCCGGCTCCACCGTCAAAAAAACAAACATGTTTTCAATACATTATAAGTTGGTTCAGGATAATAACAAAATATGGACCCCATAGACGCGCCGTAATCATAATGCCTAAAATGCTTTATTGTATTTCTTTCTTGAAAAAAGAGTTTTCACCAATTATGACCAGCGAAGAGTGTGTGACAAGTTATGGCGCATTCGGAGCCGGGCCATGACGCCTGGGATACTCCCTGTCACACTTCAAGCTTCAGGCGGGCCGAAAAGAGAGGAAAAGGTCCGCAGGAAACGGAATCAGACCGGAGTACCGCAAGGCGAGAAGACCACACCCTTTTCGGGCTAGGCACCCTTATCGGGAGCGGTCAGAGGTCGGGCGCATCCGCGAGTTTCCAGTTCGTGTTATCGTTATTCGTCATCATCCGCAAACCAAGGACACCGCTCATGTCAGACACTATCCTGCGAAAAGAGAAACTGATTCCGGGCATGACGAGCAAGCTGGTCATTGACGCGCCGCATATCGCGGCCAAGGCCAAGCCAGGCAACTTCGTCATCCTCCGGGTTAGCGATAAAGGGGAGCGCATTCCCCTGACAATTGCTGACACTGATCCACAGGCCGGTACCATCACCATCGTCTACCTCGTGCTCGGCAAGTCCACCGCCATGCTGGAGAGCCTGAACGAGGGCGACAAGATCCAGGATCTCTGCGGCCCACTGGGCAAGGACACCGAGATCCACAAGGTCGGCACCGTCATCTGCGTAGGCGGCGGCACCGGTATCGCCGCCATGCACCACATCGCCAAGGGGCACCACGTCTGCGGCAACCACGTGGTGGCCGTCATCGGCGCCCGCAGCAAGGACCTCCTGCTGTTCCACAAGGAGCTCAGCGCCTTCTGCCCCGAAGTGCTGGTCTCCACGGACGACGGCAGCTTCGGACACAAGGGCCTGGTCACCGACCTGCTCGTCAAGCGCCTGGAAGAGGACAAGACCGTGGCCGAGGTCGTGGCTGTCGGTCCCGTGCCCATGATGCGCGCCGTGGCCAAGGCCACCGAGCCCTTCGGCGTCAAGACCACCGTCAGCCTGAACTCCATCATGGTGGACGGCATCGGCATGTGCGGCGCCTGCAGGGTCACCGTGGGTGGCGAAGTCAAGTTCGCCTGTGTTGACGGCCCTGAATTCGACGGTCACAAGGTGGATTTCAACGAACTTGGTGCACGGCTCAAGGCGTTCCAGCCTCAAGAGGCCATTTCATACGAGGAGTACAAGAAAAGCCATGACCGCTAACCAGAACTCCGACAAAAAGCCGAAAAAGGAAATTCGCCCCCGCGTTCCCATGCCAGTCCAGGATGCGGAGGAGCGCAGCAAGAACTTCAACGAGGTGGCCCTGGGCTACACCATGGAAATGGCCATGGAAGAGGCCTCGCGCTGCCTGCAGTGTAAAAAACCCGCCTGCGTGAAGGGCTGCCCCGTGGAAGTGCCCATCAAGGACTTCATCTCCGAGCTCGCCAAGGGCGACCTCGAGGGCGCCTTTCGCGTCATCAAGAGCACCAACAGCCTGCCCGCTGTCTGCGGTCGGGTCTGTCCCCAGGAGATTCAATGCGAAGGCTCCTGCATCCTGGGCAAGAAGGGCCAGCCAATCTGCATCGGCCGCCTGGAGCGTTTCGTGGCCGACGAGTACGCTGCCCGCAGCGCCTGCGACCAGATCACCGGCAAGCCCGAGTGCGTGCCTGTGAACCACGAACTCAAGGTGGCCTGCATCGGCTCCGGCCCCTCCAGTCTTACCTGCGCGGGATACCTCTCCTCCCGCGGCATCAAGGTCAGCATCTACGAAGCCCTGCACGAACTGGGCGGCGTGCTGGTCTACGGCATCCCGGAATTCCGCCTGCCCAAGGAGTCAGTTGTCCGGCGCGAGGTGGAAGCCCTCAAGGAACAAGAAGTGGACTTCTACACCAACTGGGTTGGCGGCCGGACCGTCACTGTCCAGGACCTCTTCGACAAGGGGTACAAGGCCGTATACATCGGCATCGGCGCCGGCCTGCCCCGCTTCCTGCGCATCCCGGGCGAGTCCCTCATCGGCGTATTCTCCGCCAACGAGTACCTCACCCGCGTGAACCTGGGCCGGGCCTACTGCTTCCCTGAATACGACACCCCCATCATCCCGGGCAAGAACGTGGTCGTGTTCGGCGGCGGCAACGTGGCCATGGACGCCGCGCGCACCGCCCTGCGCCTAGGGGCGGACAAGGTCAGCATCGTGTACCGCCGCACCCAGGAGGAAATGCCCGCCCGGCTCGAGGAGCTCGAACACGCGCTGGAAGAGGGCGTGGTCCTGGAGTGCCTCTACTCCCCTCTGGAGCTGCTGGGCGACGAGAGCGGCAAGCTCACCGGCGTCAAGCTGCAGCGCATGTGCCTGGGCGAACCGGACGAGTCCGGCCGCTGCCGCCCCGAATGTGTGGAGGGCGAGTTCAACCACCTGGCCTGCGACCTGGCCATCATCGCAGTGGGCACCGGCCCCAACCGCGTGATGCTGGAGGCCACCCCTGACCTGCAGCTGAACAAGTGGGGTTATGTCACGGTGGACGAAGAGACCAACGAGACGTCCATCCCCAACGTCTTTGCCGGCGGGGATATCGTCACGGGCTCGGCAACGGTCATCTCGGCCATGGGCGCCGGCCGCCGCGCGGCTCAGGAGATCGCCCGCCGCCTGCTGGACGAGGAATGCTAGAATAATAAGTAAGTGAAATGCAAGGGGGAAGGGTTTTTTATAAAAAGCCCCTTCCCCCATAGAACTCTTCAACTATATCCAGCTCACCCTGTTCCTTGTTTTTCATTTGTCATAGAATTCGCATTTTCTCCAGCAGCACGGAACCGTCCACCAGATCCTTGGCCATGGAGCGCATCATGGCCAGATAGTCCAGACGTTTGATCAATTGCCCCGCCGCCTGTTGCTCTTTGTCTCCGGACTCGAACACTTCCTGCTTGAAGGAGTCGCAGGCCCGCTCAAAGCCCTGCATGGACTGTTGCAGATCCTCGATGTCCATTTCGTCGCCGCCCTCGGGAAGCGCCGAGACCATGACCTCCTCCGCCATCTGCATGAGCAGGTCGAACTCCTCCTCCCACTTCCCGTTCTCAAAGGCAGGCAGAGAGGGGCGCAGGGCATCAGCCTCCAGCACCGCGCCGGCCACTCTGTCCCAATGATCCGAGACCCGAAGCAACCTGTGCAGTTCCTCGGTGGAGCGTTTGTCCATCTTTTCCTTGCTCAGCTGGACAGCGAACGCCTTTACCGCGCCTTGCAGGGAATCAAAGGCCGCTTTTCCCTGGGGCAGCTCCTCACACCGGGGCTCCTCGCAACGCAGCACGGCAAGCGCCATGTCGCGCACCCCCCTGCCCATGCGACCGCATTCCTTGGCAAGGGCGGAAAGCGCCAGGGCCGGTGTCCGCGCCAAGGTGTTGTCCAGGAACTGGGGTGATCCCTGCTCACCTTCACCGGAGCGAAAGCGTTGTTCCAGAAACCGCACCATTTTCTTCGTCATGGGCCAGAGCAGAAGCACGCCCAGGAAATTGAACGCGGTATGGAAAAGCGCCAGCACCGTGATGGAGTCTGTGCTCAGGCCCAGGAGTTCGCGCGTAAAAATGATGGTCCCCAACAGGGGGTTCAGCAAAATGATGGCCGCCGCGCCGGACACGAGGTTGAACAGGATGTGCGCAAGTGCCAGACGTTTGGCGTTGGAAGTCCCCCCCATGATGGCGGCCAGGGCCGCGCTGGTGGTGCCCATGTTGGCGCCGATGATAGCGGCCGGGGCAACGTCCAGGGGAATGAGGCCGCTGGCCAGTGTGGTCAGGATCAAAGCCACGGCCGCGCTGGTGGACTGCATGATAAAGGTCAGGACGAACCCCGCGCAGACGAAGCCCAGGATGCCGGAGAGTCCGACAAGTGGCATGGTCGCGATGGAGTAGTCCTGGCTGAACACGCCGAGGGTCTGCTGCATGATATGGATGCCGAGAAAAAAAAGCCCGAACCCGGCCAGGGCCTCGCCCAGGGCGGTTCTGCGCGCCCTCTTGCCAAAGAGCCAGATGCCCGAGCCCAGGGCCAGCAGCGGCAGGGCAAAGGACTGGATGTCCACGTCCACCCCGATCCAGGCCACGATCCAGGATGTGGAGGTGCTGCCCACCTTGGATCCGAAAATCACCCAGATGGCATCCTTGAGGGTCATGAATCCCGCGTTGATAAACCCGATGACCGCTATGGTGACAGCGCCCGAGCTCTGTACAAGCGCGGTGATGCAGCAACCGGACAGGAGGGCGCGGATACGCCCCCGCGTAACACCGGAAAGAGTCCGGCGCAGCATGGGACCGCCGGCCAATTTCAAGCCATCGGTCATCATTTTCATGCCCAGGAGCAACACGCCCACACCCCCGGCAACCGCCATGAGCATTGAAAACGTCACGGTTCATCCTCCGGTTGTATCATTTTTCTCACGATGACATGGAGTTGGAGAAGATGCAAAGGCTTCGTTGACCAGTGGAATGGAATTGCGGCTGGGTTTCGATATCCGTGGGGAAAACTGTCGAAATTGCTATTGACGCATCGGGGGCGCTTGAATAATCCGTGATTAAAACAACCATATACCACGTTAGCGCCATGTCCGATTCTTTGAATATTCTCGTCCTTGGACCGGAGCACGCCGAAGCCGCCACCGACCTGGTGCGCAGGGTATTCATGCGCCATGTGGCTCCCCTGTTCGTGCAGGAGGGTGTGGACACCTTCCTGGGCTTTGCTCAGACCCAGCCCCTTCGGGAGCGGATGGCCGACGGTGCCCTGCTTCTGGGCGCGCTACTCGGCGAAAGGCTGGTGGGCATCATCGAGTTCGCCACCAACTGCCACATCAGTTTCTTTTTCGTGGAAACCGATTTCCAGGGGCATCAAGTGGGGCGGGCTCTGTTCCGCCACCTGGTCGGAATATGCGGCAAATGCGGCTGCCTCCAAATTACCCTGAACTCCTCGCCCAACGCGGTCGGCTTCTACCAAAAGCTGGGTTTCGAGACATTGGACGAGGAACGCTGCAGGGACGGTATACGCCACGTCCCCATGCGCATCGAACTCCTCGATGTGCCGCATGACGGCTAGAGCGTTTGAACTTGTTCAAAGCCAAACGCTCTAGTGTGATGCCCGCCGAGTTCGTACCGTGTGGAGTTGTCCTAGGACCGCTTCGCGCCCGCACCTCACGCACAAGAACACCCTCGTTGCCTTCGAGCATTCCCCTTGCCCTGCATTATCGCGAAGGGTATGTTGCATTTATTGCATGGAACCGCAACATCCAACCAGGAGAATCCCATGGTCAACGCCATAGTCCTGCTCAAGGTCCAACCCCACAAGGTGAACGAACTCGCGCAAAAGCTCGTTGACATCGACAATGTCAGCGAAGTCTATTCCGTTGGCGGACGTTTCGACATCGTGGTCATCATCCGTGGTAAAACCAACGAGGACATTTCCGATATCGTGACCGGTCACCTGTTGAACCTCGAAGGCATCCTTTCCTCCGAAACCCTCATCGCATTCCGCGCCTATTCCAGGCACGATCTCGAACGCCTGTTCTCGGTGGGCGCAGAGTAGTCACGGCGCCCCCCCCGCACAACAATACGCGAGGGGAGAACCATTTTCACAATGCTCTCCCCCGCGCGAACCAAGCCTGTTTGGAAACAGATTCCTTTCGGAATCGGTTTCAAGGAATACCATGCTGCAACCAGAGGAAAGTGCTATGGGAACGACATTGCCGGATTCCGACCACCCCGGAAAAACGAAAACGACCAGAACCCCGCTCCTGTTCGAGATTGTCGGCTGGTATGGAACAGTGGCCATAGTGCTTGCGTATCTTTTTGTCAGCCTGGGCATGTTGGATTCCAAGGGGCTCCCCTATCAGGTGCTGAACCTTTCCGGGGCGGTCGGCATCGTCGCGATTTCCCTCAGGAAAAAGGCCTTCCAACCTGCCGTTCTCAATGTTGTCTGGGCCGTTATCGCCATGATGGCCATCGGCAAGGCCGTATTGTGAAATGCCTCGGCCCCCGGAATGAGGACACTGGTTTTAGCCGCACCATGCAACCACAACCAGAAACAAAGGGGATGGCCATGCTTTCTGTGGATTTTGCCGGGATACGGCTGGACAGCCCGTTGATCGTTGCTTCGGGTCCCCCTACATGGTCTGGCGCGGCCATGGCTGAATGCGCCCGGCTCGGCGCAGGCGCGGTGGTCACCAAGACCATCGTAAGGAACCCGAAACAGAATCCGTGCCCCAGAATAGCTGTTCGCGGCAAGGGGATGCAGAACATCGAGCGCTATACCGAGCACAGTGTGGAGGAGTGGGGGGAAGAGATCGCGGTGGCCAAAGATGCCGAAGCGATTGTTTTCGCCAGTCTTATGGGTGATTCCATTGATGAAGTTGTTCGCCTTGCGGACCAACTCCAGAAATATGGCGTGGATGGGTTGGAATTGGGCATCAGTTGCCCCCATGGAAGCAGTGGCAGGATAGTTGGGGCGAGCCCGGATCTGGTCTTTGAATACACGCAGGGGTTGGTTCGCCATTCCTCGCTGCCTGTCATGGTCAAACTCTCACCGAACGTATCGGATATAACCCAGATTGCCAAAGCCGCCGAAGCAGGTGGGGCGAAAGCTCTCAGCGCCATAGATACCGTGCGCTGCCTGTTGGGGGTGGACATTGAAACCGCCATCCCGCTGCTCCCGACATTCGGAGGATACTCCGGGCAGGCCATCAAGCCCATAGCCCTGGCTCATGTCGCGGCGACCGCATCATCCGTCGGTATCCCCGTGTCAGGCATCGGCGGCATCATGAGCGGAGCGGACGCCATCGAACACATGCTCCTGGGCGCAACCACATTTCAGATTTGCACCGGCATTCTCTTGAAAGGGATCGGTTTGATTCCCGAAATCAACAGCAGCATCGAAGAATACATGACACGGCACCGCCATTCGTCCGTCCACGACTTCAAGGGCAAGGCCCTGTCCCATCTCATCCCCTTCGAGGAAATCGACAAACGACCCATGACGGCGGTCATCTCAACCGAGAAATGTGTTGGCTGCGGAAAATGTAAAGTCTGTGTATACGACGCGGTGGATTGCGACGGTGACGTCTTTTCCGTTGACCGCGCAAAATGCACGGGGTGCGGTACCTGCGTCTGGCTATGCCCTGCTCAGGCCATACGCATGGCTTGACCCTGTCCGGCCGAGGATCGTTTACTGTCCAGGAGTGAACCGCAGCGGATGAACCTGCCCTGATCCCTTACCGGATGCACCCGCACGAGCGGCATCGTTAGCGGCATTCCGAGCATGAAGGCCTGTTCGATCAGTACTGAATGACAGGGAGGAGAACTTTTTTCAGAAGGATTTCCTCCAGGCATATTCCATAGTCACTCCCCCCTTCCCCGGGACTCCTGCCTGAGGGAGTCGCAGCACTCCCCTCCCTGTACCATTCGGCAGGTGGAGCGCGCCGCCACGGTGCCCAGGACCGGAGCGATCAGATAGATCCAAAGCCCTCCGAAGTGCAGGGAGAACAGGGCCGGACCCAGGGACCGCACCGGATTCATCGATGCGCCGCTCACCGGCCCGCCCATGAGCGCCTCCATGGCGATGGTGCCGCCAACAGCCACACCGGCCATGATGCCCTTTTCCATGTGCCCGGTGGAGACATTGAGGATCACGAACATGAGGATGAAGCTGAGCACGAACTCCATGGCAAAGGCCGGGAGCCAGCCCCCGGGCGGGAGTGTCGCACCCAGGGTGGCGTGCTCTCGAAACAACAACCGCAGGAAAAGGCTGGCGACCAGGGCTCCGATGCATTGCCCCGCGATGTAGGGCCATACCCGTTCGAAGCGAAGTCTCCCCGCCGCATAAAAGCCGATGGTCACGGCGGGATTCAGGTGCGCGCCCGAGATGTTGCCCACGCTGTAGATCATGGCCATGACCACGAGGCCGAAGACCAGGCAGACGCCCACATGCCCAAGGGGGTTTCCGTGGAGGTCGTTGACCGCAATGGCGCCGCATCCGAGAAATACCAGGCAGAAGGTTCCCATGGCCTCGGCCATGATGATGCTCCCCTGATCATTGTTCTCCTTATCCACCATTTTCCGCTCCTCCGGTGTCCTGTGAATTGATGCCGTTCATTGCTCGGCGCCGGGAAGCATACACAACAAATTCGTCAATTCAATGAAGTTGTTTGCCTCCGCTCCTCCCCGATGATATGAAATCTCAACAATCGAAGGCGACGCTCACGTAAAACCACCAGATAAGCTTTGGAGTCTGCCAATGAAACGCATTCTGCTCATGTCTGTTCTGCTGGCCATGATCCTTGTCCAGGCCCCTGCTCACGCCGCGGACGTCATCAAAATGGACTGCAACGCGATCTACCCGGTGTCCAACTTCCATACCAAGGGCGCGCAGGACTTTGCGGACCTGGTCAAGGAATACACCGGCGACGGCGTGCTGATCACGGTGCACCCGGGCGGCAGCCTGGGCTTCAAGGGCCCCGAGCTGCTCAAGGCCGTCAAGGACGCCACCCTGCCAATGTCCGACATTCTCATGGGCGTTGTGTCCGGGAGCGACGAAATTTTCGGGCTGAGCACCATCCCCATGCTGGTGAAGGACTACGACCAGGCTAGGGAATTCTACAAGCTCGCCAAGCCCTACTATGAAAAGGCCTGTGAGAAATGGAATCAGAAGCTGCTGTACGCCGCTCCCTGGCCTCCCAGCGGCCTGCATACCAAGAAGCCCATCAACAAAGTCGATGACCTGGCCAACCTGAAGATCCGCACCTATGACAAGAACGGCGCCGAATTTCTGAAGCGCGCCGGCGCCAGCCCGCAGTCCCTGCCCTGGGGCGAGGTCTACACCGCCCTGTCCACCGGCCTTATCGAAGCCGTGCTGACCTCGGCCACCTCGGGCAAGGACGGCAAGTTCTGGGAAGTGCTCTCCGACATGACCGAGATCAACTACTCCTTCCCCCTGAACATGATGACCATCAACATGGACTACTGGAAATCCATGTCCAAAGAGCAGCAGGACGCCGTGCTCAAGGCCGCGGCCGAGACCGAGGCAAACCAGTGGAAGGCCTCGCAGCAGAGCGTGGTGGATTCCCTCAAGATCCTGGCCGACAACGGTTTCAAGATCAGCCCCATGAGTGATGAACTGGGCGCCGCCCTGACCAAGATCGCCGGAGAGATGAGCGCGGACATGAAGGCCAGCGCCGGTGAGGACTTCAAGGCCGTACTGGACGCCTTTGGCAAATAATCGACCAACATGGCTGAAGAAAAAGAAAAATCCGACCTCCAGATAGGATCGACGAAACGCTGGGAGGGCCTCAGCCTGCTTTCGCGGGCCGGGGCCTTTCTGGCCATCCTGTTCATGCTGCTCATCGTGGGGCTGATACTGCTGGAGATCCTCGTGCGTTCCCTTTTTGGAAGCTCCACACAGGTGGCCAGCGAGTACAGCGGGTACTTCATGGTGGGGCTGGTGCTCTGCGGCTTTGCCCTCACCTTCAAGGACGGCGCCTTCATCCGCATCAACCTGCTACTGTCCAGGCTCTCCCCTCCCGCGGCCAGGGCCTGCAAGATCGTCGCGGCCCTGCTCTGCCTGGGCATCACCCTCTACGCCCTGGTCTACTGCGTGGAGATGGTCTGGGAGAGCTACAGCCTGGACATGCGCGCCGACACCATGGCCGAGACCCCCCTTCTGGATCCCCCAGCTCACGCTCCCCATCGGGCTGTCTCTCCTGGCTCTCGAACTCATACTCTACATTCTGCGGAGGATCTGGCCATCATAAGCGACCCATTGATTCTCTCCGTGGTGCTCATGGCCGTCATGTTCGGCCTGCTGCTCCTCGGCATGTGGATAGGCTTTGCCCTGTTCGCCACGGGCATAGCAGGAATGCTGCTCTACAAGATCAACCTGCCGCCGGTGCTGTCCATATACGACAAGATCGGCGACCTGCTGGCCAACTCCATCTGGAATTCCATGAATTCCTGGTCTCTCACGGCCCTCCCCCTGTTCGTGCTCATGGGGGAGATCCTGTTCCGCACCGCCATCTCCACCAGGCTGCTCAACGGCCTGGCGCCCTGGCTGACCAGAATTCCCGGCCGCCTGTATCACATCAACGTGGTGGCCTGCTCCTGTTCGCCGCGGTGTCCGGCTCCAGCGCCGCCACCACAGCCACCGTGGGGCAGATAACACTGAACGAGCTCTCCAACCGCGGATATCACAAGAGCCTGTCCATCGGCTCCCTGGCCGGCGCCGGCACCCTGGGGTTCCTCATCCCCCCAAGCCTGATCATGATCATTTACGGCGTGCTGTCCGACACCTCCATCGGCAAGCTGTTCATCGGCGGCATCCTTCCGGGTCTGGTACTGGCCGGGCTCTACTCGGGCTTCATCATGGTCCAGTCCCTGCTGCACCCCGAATTCCTGCCCCAGCGGCGCGAGAGCTATACCTGGAGGCAGCGGTTCACCTCCCTCAAGGACCTGGTGCCGGTGTTCCTGCTCATCGGCGCGGTGTTGGGGGGGATTTACGCAGGCTGGACCACGCCCACGGAGGCCGCGGCCATCGGCGTGGTTGGCGCCCTGGCCCTTGCCGCCATGCTGCGCAACCTGTCATGGAAGACCTTCCGCACCGCCCTCTTCGCTTCGGTGAAGACCAGCACCATGATCTGCTTCATCATCGCGGGCGCCGCCTTTCTTTCCCAGGTGGTGGGTTTCATCGGCATCGCCCGGGCCATCAGTGTGTACATCACCTCCCTGGGGCTCACACCCTACATGCTCATCTTCGTGCTGGGGCTGATGTACCTGTTCCTCGGCATGATCCTGGACGGCATCTCCATCGTGGTCATGACCCTGCCCATCGTGCTGCCCATCGTCATGAACGCCGGGTTCTCCCCGCTCTGGTTCGGCATCTTCGTGGTCATCATGGTGGAGCTGTCGCAGATCACCCCCCCGGTGGGGTTCTCCATCTTCGTGATCCAGCACATCGCGCAGGAGAATGTGGGGGCCATTCTGCGCGCGACCTTTCCGTTCTTCTGCATCATGCTGCTGATGACGGTGCTGCTGTGCACCTTTCCCGAGCTGGTATTCTTTCTGCCCGAACGGATGATGTAGGCGTCGCGTTTCAAGACATTTCCGCCGAGGGGGCCTTTCGCAATCAGGCTCCCTCTGTAATTCCTTCAAGATCAAGGGCCACTTGCAACACCGCACTTGCCCCTTGCTCTAATGCCACGTAAAATAAACAGCAGAGTCGCACGACTCCACGCCTCGATTTCGCCACAGGGGGAGCAAACATAATGGAAAAAACCGATACCCTGGATCTCGTCAAACTGTCCTTCTTCGTCGAGATGGGCAAGGCGATATCCTGCGCCTACACCATAGACGAGACGCTGCAAGAGGTCATGCGGCAGATCGGACAGATATTCGCGCCCTTGAACTGGTCCCTGATGCTCAAGGACTCGCGCACCGGCAACCTGAACTTCACCATCGTGGTGGGGCAAAGCGCCACAAAGCTCCAGGGGCGCTGGCTGCCCAAGGGCAAGGGCCTTGCCGGCTGGATCGCCGAGAGGGGCGAACCCGCAATCGTGGGGGACGTACAGTCGGACCAGCGCTTCTTTCCCATGATCGACATGTACACCGGCTTCAAGACCCAATCCATCATCGGCGTACCCCTCAAGTCCAAGGGCAAGGTCTTCGGTGTCATCGAGCTGGTGAACAAGATCGATGAAAAACCCTTCACGCCCTTTGACCTCAAGGTGCTCACCACCATTGCCGACTTCGCGGCCATCGCCATAGAGAAGGCCTACTACAACCGCGCCCTGAAACGACTGGCCAGCGTGGACCCCCTCACCGGCGTATACAATCGCGGGGAGTTCCAGCGCATCATCGGCCGGGAGCTGGAGCGCTCCAAGCGTCACAACACCCCCCTGGCCTGTCTGCTGGTGGATGTGGACGACTTCAAGAGCATCAACGACAACCACGGCCATTCCACGGGTGACGCGGTACTCAAGAGCCTGTCCAGGATCCTCAGCGAAAACCTGCGCAAGGTGGACTCGGTGTGCCGCTACGGCGGTGACGAATTCGTGGTGGTGCTTCCGGGCACAAGACGGGAGCAGGCGGAGAACGTCCGCGAGCGCATCCTCGAAGGCATCAAATTCCACAATCAGATCACGGACAAGATCCCCTTCAAGGTCTCCATCGGCCTGCACGCCACACAGGGCACCTCGGGCGACGGCTTCTTCGAGCTCCTGGACAAGGACCTGTACCGGGAAAAGGAGCGCAAGCTCTTCCAGACCATCGAGGACGTGGACACCAACATCCACCACCTGCTGGAAGAGGAGAAAAGCGACCTGCCAGACGATCTGGGCGACATCTGCCTGGATTTCCCCCCGGACGAGGAGACCTGATCACCGCGGGGTGGCGGTTCATCTCTTCTGATCGTTTTCAAGAGTGAAACTCTTGGGGAGACTCCCTTTGCAAAGGGAGTCTCCCCTCGTACATCCTCCGCCATGTCCTCCTGCCTTGTGTTTCCCTTCTCCAAATTTCACTTGCCAGGCCCGAGGGGCGGGGATAAAAGCTTTTTCCTGGATACTCCCGCAAGACTCTGTTCAAGGCATGGCACCATGATCCATCGCACCGTCATCGAAGACTTTCTCTGATCCCTTCTCTGTCTCCGTATTGTTGCTATCAGATCAACGGGAGTCAGAGATGCGCGATATTTTGCTCACAGGGTTCACCCCTGAACCGACCAACCCTTTCATCGAGAAGCCCACACTCTCGGCCATGGAGAAATACCTGCTCCGCAGGGGGTGGACGCTGCGGGACGCGAGCGAACCCTTTACCGGCCGCGTCATCACCGTGGCCGAACACCTGGGGCGCGGCGTACGGGTGGCCTACCCCCACCCCGCCTACCACTATCACGGGCAAAAACGCGAACAGGACCTGCATCAGGCCCTGGAGGAGTTGGCCGCCATCGAACACAGCACGGTGGAGGCCCTGTCACTGGCCATAACCTCCATCTTTGCCCTGCCAAGGGGCGATTTCGCCTGCAAACAGTGCGGCGTGTGCTGCGAATGCTTCCGGGACGCCTATCAGGGGCGTGTGACCTACGAAGAGGTTGTTGCCTGGGAAACCCTGGGGCTGCGCAGGATCCTCCGCTTCATACAGGTAGTGGAGCGCCGCGACTACCGTCTGTACAAGGCCTGGGTCCATCCCCGCACCGACGAGTACATGATGCGCTGCCCCTGGCTCTCCTCGGACAGAAACGGCAAGCGGCTCTGCCGCATCCACGCCTACCGCCCCCTGAAGTGCAGGAGCTTCCCCCTGTCCGCCGCCCAGGCGGAACGGGCGAATTGCCCGGGGCATACGGTCGTGGAGATGCCGCAGCAGCGGCCCGAGAAGCCGGAACCGCAAATCGGTTGACCCGCATACAGCCCTCTGATAAATTTTTTCACGCATGAGCATGTGAGCTTTTTCAAAGTTCACATGCTCTAGCCAGTCAATACCCCTCCGCGCAACTGGCGACTCCGGTACTCACCGGCAACGTGGAATAAACCACGGGGAAACGCGGAGGCGCATCAGCCGCTCGCCTGGGCCGCGCTGGAAACAGCGTGCTTCCACCACCCCCATGCCTCTGGCACGGGGTTATCATGGAGGCGCCCATGCGCAGCTATCTCGATTTATTGCAGCAATCAGACCCCGAACTTTTCCAGGCTCTCAAAGGCGAGGAAAAACGCCAGTCCAACGGAATCGAGCTGATTCCCTCGGAGAACTACACCTACCCCGAGGTGCTGGCGCTCCTGGGCAGCGTGTTCACCAACAAGTACTCCGAAGGCTACCCCGGCCGCCGCTACTACGGGGGGCAGGAGTTCACCGACACAGTGGAAAACATCGCCCGCGATCGCGCCTGCCAGGTCTTCCGCGCCGGGCACGCCAATGTCCAACCCCTGTCCGGCTCGCCCATGAACCAGGCCGTGTACCTCGGCCTGCTGGAGCCCGGCGACACCATCCTGGCCATGGACCTCTCCCACGGGGGGCATCTCACCCACGGCGCGCCAGTCTCCCACATGGGGCGTCTGTTCAACTTCGTGCGCTACAAGACCAGCCTTGTTGACGGCTCCTTCGATTTCAACGCCATCCGGGCCATTGCCCTGGAAACCAAACCCAAGCTCGTGCTCTGCGGCTACACCTCCTACCCCCGCGACCTGGACTACGCCGCCTTCAAGAAGATCGCCGACGAGGTGGGCGCCCTGACCATGTGCGACGCCTCCCACTACGCGGGCATGGTGGCCGCCGACGTACTGGCCAACCCCCTGGACTTCGGCTTCGATGTCATGACCACCACCTCGCACAAGTCGCTACGCGGACCGCGCGGCGGCATGGTGCTCTGCAAGAAGGAGCACGCCCAGCGCATCGACAAGTCCGTGTTCCCGGGCCTGCAAGGAGGCCCCCACATGAATGCCGTGGCCGCCATCGCCCTGACCATGAAAAAGGCCATGACTCCCGAGTTCAAGGCCTACGGCGCCCAGATCCTGGCCAACGCCAAGGCCATGGCCAAGGCGTTCCTGGACCGGGGAGTGGAGCTGATCACCGGAGGCACCGACAACCATATGCTGGTCGTGAACACGGACAAGACCTTCAAGATCAACGGCACCACGGCGGAAAAGCTGCTGGATACCGTGAGCATCACCACCAACAAACAGATCATCCCGGACGACCCCAACCCGCCCCTCCGCCCCAGCGGTATCCGCATCGGCACCCCCGCCGCCACCACAAGGGGCATGAAAGAGGACGACATGGGGCGCCTCGCGGGCTGGATGGCCGACGTGCTCGCCGCGCCCGAAGACACCGCGCTGCACGCCCGGATACAGGACAAGGTCCACCAGCTCTGCCAAGGCTTCCCTGTGCCGGGAATCGAATAGAAGAAAAAAATTGGGAAAGACTTGTGCGAGGGGGAAACCCTTTTAACTGAGAGTCAAAATGGCCTGACATTTTGTTACGCGAAGTTATGGAAATGGTCGCACCCAAGGCGGGACCAGGCGGCGTAGCCGCCGGAGCGCGGCTGTTACGCCTTATGCGCTCCAATTGTCGAAAAAGGGTTCTCCCCCTCGCGCTCCCCCTTCCCAAATTATAAGTTTTTGGATGGGGGTCCGGGGGGGGAAACCCTTTTTTACAAAAGGGTTCCCCCCGGAAAACATCATTTCCCAAAATACCATGTTGGCCTCGAATGAGCTAAGAGTTGGTCACTACACTCAATTCTAGCCAAAGGAGACCAACATGGCTGAAAAAAAGTTAGCAGAAATGAAAGCGTTTGTGGATCATTATCCTCATCAGCCCATTTACATCGGTCTGGATGTGCATAAAAAATCGTATCATATTGCAATATTATGTGCTGATGGAGACTTGGCGACTGTCGTCGCTCCCGCTGACCCCAACCACGTACTTAAGCTCATTGACGATCTCGGAGCACCCATTGGTGCGGTGGCTTACGAGAGCGGGCCCACGGGATTCGCGCTCGCTCGTATTTTGCATTCAGCGGGGCATCGCACCATCGTCGCGGCGTCCTGCCGTATCCCTCGCCAACCCACACCCGGCGCCAAGACCGATAGTCTCGACTGCCGCAAGCTGGCCATCTACGCCGCAAAAGACCTGCTCAAGCCTATCGCTGTACCTAGCGAGGGACAGGAGGCCGAACGTACCCTGGTCCGTCGCCGCGACCAAATCGGTAAAGGACTGCGCGCATGCAAGCAACGCATCCGCTCGCTGTTGCTTGAGTTTGGCGTCGCCGAACCGACGGGCCTCAATAATTGGAGCAAGCGGGCCATCCGCGCGCTTGAGAAGGCTCCACTCCCCTGACGAGGCGCGGCTCACCCTCGATAGCCTGCTCAATGAGCTGCGCTTTTGGATCGTCGAGCGCGATGCCGTGATGCAACTTATTAAAAAGGCGGGAGAGAAGGACATCCATAAGGATGTCGTGGCAAATTTGCAGACCGTGCCGGGCGTGGGGCCGCTGGTGGCGATGGCGTTCAGGCTGGAACTCTTTTCGCCCGAGCGTTTCCTCAACACGGAGCAGGTAGCAAGCTACCTGGGGCTGGCGCCCATGGCCTGGCAGAGCGGCGAGAGCAGTGGCTCGAATCGGCTGCGGCCGGTGGGCCAGAGGATGCTGCGCGCGTTGCTTGTTGAAGCCGCATGGGTGTTCAAACGCAAGGACCCGAGAGCACGAGCCCTGTATAACAAACTTATGGCCCGACACAACGTGAAGCAAAAGGCGATCGTAGCTGTGGCGCGAAAGCTTGCGGTGATGCTCTGGCGGCTTTGTCTTGAGAATCGCGCCTATGAAGCGAGGGTTGCGTAGGTGATGGCTTCGGGACCGAGACCGGCTCGCTCCGACGTGCTCTGGGGGGCCCATTCTCGCTCGCCGGCTGCCAGTTGGAGAACATAAGTAGCAACATATGAAGATGTTAAAGTAAGAACTGAGAGCAGGCGACACCAAATTTGGAACAAGCCGCGATAAAGTTTTTGTCGAACAAGCGACGTCTCCAAAATGGCGGGGTTCCAAAGTGTACCGAATCGGTACTTGGCGCAAACGGCGCGAATAGGAAAAGGTCATATATACTCTCAGCTTGACATCGGGCCACATAGGAAATACTTTTAACTGTGCTCGTCCGTGATGTCCCGAATATCGGCAATGGCCTTGCCCCTTGCCTGGGCAAGCTTTTTCCACTTTTTCTTCTCTTTTTTCAGCGCCTCGATGGTGTGCAGCAGGTTCTGAATGGTCTGCGCCGGGTAGCCGTGCCGTGCACGGCTACCCTTGCGCAGTTCCTCGTCATTGTGCTGCCTGATGGAGGCGATCTGGTTGGCGTCGAGAATCAAGTGTGGCTCCGGGTGATCAGGCAGTCTTGCAGAACGATTCCTGGGAGTACTCCACCCGCTCCCTGTATTCTTCCTGCTTGCCCTTGTTCCAACGGCTCACGGGGCGGTAATAGCCCACCACTCGCGTGTACACCTCGGTCTCTTTGTCGCATGTGGGGCAGTTGAAATGCTCCCCGTAGATGTAGCCGTGGTCCTCGCAGATGGAGAAGGTGGGCGTCACGGAGATGTAGGGAATCTTGGTCAGGCTCATGGCCTTGATCAGGAACGACTTCACGCTCTGCTCGTCGGGCGCGGCCTCGCCCAGGAAGGTGTGGAACACCGTCCCGCCGTTGTAAAGGGTCTGCAGCCCGTCCTGGTGCTCCAGGGCGAAGAACGCGTCCGGGCTGGCACCCACGGGCAACAGGGTGGAGTTGGTGTAGTAGGGAGTCTTCTCCCCTGAAGTGTGGATGTCCGCGTACAGCTCCTTGTCGATCTTGGCCAGCCTGTAGCAGGTGCCCTCCCCGGGCGTGGCCTCGAGGTTGTACAGGTTGCCGGTCTTTTCCTGGAACTGCACCACCAGGGTCCGCAGATGGTTGAGCACGCGCTGCATGAGCCGGATGCCGGACTTGGATTCGATGCCCTTGCCCAGCAGGTTGATGCAGGCCTCCTGCCCTCCGATGAGTCCGATGGTGGAGAAATGCCCCTTGAAGCCGTTCTTGAGGTAGCGGCGGGAGAACGGGAACATGCCCGCCTCCAGGTTCTTTTCCACGATCTTGCGCTTGAACTCCAGGGACTCGCTGGCCAGCTCCGCATACTCCGTGACCAGGTCGAGGAAGTCCTCCTCGCTGTGCGCCAGGTAGGCCAGCTTGGGCAGGTTCAGGGTCACCACGCCGATGGAGCCGGTGAGGTCACCCGAGCCGAACAGCCCGCCGGTCTTTTTGCGAATCTCACGCAGGTCCATCTGCAGGCGACAGCACATGGAGCGCACATCCTCGGGGTTGATGTCCGAGTTGATGAAGTTTTGGAAGTAGGGCGCGCCGTATTTAGCCGTCATCTTGAGCAGCAGTTCCCCCTCCACCGAGTCCCAGGGGAAGTCCTTGGTCACGTTGTAGGTGGGGATGGGGAAGGAGAAGATACGGCCGTCCGCGTCACCCTCGAGCATGACCTCGAGAAAGGCCCTGTTGATGAGGGCCATCTCCTCGGCGTACTCGCCATAGGTGGAGTCCTGCAACTTGCCGCCTATGATCACCGCCTCCTTGGCGATATGGGCCGGGGGCACGAAATCGAAGGTGAAGTTGGTGAACGGGCTTTGCCCCCCCCAGCGGGAGGTGGCGTTCAGGTTGTGCAGCAGCTTCTGGATCTGCTGCTTCACGATCTCGTAATCCAGACCGTCGTGCCGGATGAAGGGCGCGAGGTAGGTGTCCACGTTGTTGAAGGCCTGGGCTCCGGCCCACTCGTTCTGCAGCGTGCCGAGGAAGTTGACGATCTGGCCGCAGGCCGCGTCAAAGTGCTTTGCAGGGGTGGAGGAGCAGCGGTCGCGCAGGTTGAAGCCTTCGAGCAACAGGTCCCTCAGACTCCAGCCCGAGCAGTATCCTGCCAGGCCGAAGGACAGATCGTGGATGTGAAAATACCCGTGGGTGTGCGCCATGCGAACCTCCTCGGGGTATTTCTCGAGCATGTACCGCGCCTGGACCGTACCCGCCATATGCAGGATCAGCCCCTGGTACGAGTGCACCATGTTGGAGTTCTCGTTGACGCGCCAGTCCAGATTGTCGAGGTAGGTTTCGATGACGCCCTTGATATCCAGATAGGCGGCGTTCTGGGTGCGCAGCTCCCGGCGTTTCTCGCGGTAGATGATATACCGCTCGGCCACCTTGTAGAGCCGGGCCTCCATGAGCACCTGCTGAACCATGTCCTGGACCTGCTCCTGCTCGGGGATGTCGCTCTCCCCGAGCCCCTGCTCCACCTTTTTGGCAAGCCTCCGGGCGAGCATGGGGTCCTTGATACCGCTTCCGTTGAGCGCCTTGAAAATGGCATCGCCGATCCGTTTGGTGGACCAGGTTTCGATGCGTCCGTCACGTTTGAGAATTTTACTGGGCATAGGCAATCTGTTTGCAAGCGGACAATCGCGGGCATAACTCCCCGCCCAGGGCGCGGGAAAACCGCTTGCATGGTCGCCGACTGTGGTTCCCCGGCAGAACCGGTGGAACTCCGGCAACGGCTGGAGTTGGTGTCAATCGCATGTCCGTCTGCGGGCTCCGCGAACCGCATCCGGCTGGAACGCTTCAGGTAGGTCTTCTGGCTCTCCCGGTTCGCTCCGCCTTCCCGCGCATGGCAGTGGCTTGTCGGAACGAACATCGATCGGGATCACAGCGGCGGGACCGCTCCGGCCTTTCACCGGATTCCCTGTTATGGCCTCCTGGCCACCTGAAGGGTATCGAGGTGTTGAAACCTATCCGAGGTATGAGCGGATTGCAATCCTCGATACCTGTCAGAGGACAGCACAATCCCCTGACCCAAGGTCCATCCCTTCAATATTTCAGCTTATTGAAAACTTTCTGAAAATACTTCAAGAGCTGTCGCCGGGTTTCATGAGCCGGTACCGGCACCCTCCTCTTCCAATGTCCGTGCTTTACTGAACACCCACGTGCGGCTATTACTTAGAACACAGAATTCTGAACTCCTGTTGCCTGTTGCATCCTCCGGGCCAGAGGCGCGCAAACGCGGGCAGAGCCAAGCGACGAAGCCGCCGGAGCAGAGAATTGGAGAGAAATCGCTCCCTTTACTATAGTGGATATTCCCGAAAACAGCCGTGCAACGCCACGAGGACTTGGAGAATGGCCATCAAAGCCGAACGGAAGACCTATCTGCGAAGAAGTATGACAATGGGTGTGGTGTGCGCCCCTGTTGGGGGGGCGGTGGGAGCGTTCCTGCTGGCCACCTCCATTGGCTCGGGCTACGGGGTGTTCCTGCTCTACGCACCGCTGGCCGCGTTCCTCACGGCCTCTCTGCTCTGGTATGCGTTGGTGGCCAAACGCCCCGAAAAATGGAAGGGAGCGCTGGTGGGTGGGCTGGCCGGGTGCGTGGCGCATTTTGTGTGCTGGTACCTGGTGCTGGCCCATGCCAGGATTCTTCACCTGATCACCGGGGGATATCTCAGCTCCCTTGGGGAGCCCCCGATGACCATGCTCCAGGCGTTCATGGGCGCGGGAGTCTATGCCCTGTGGAGCCTGTTCATCATGGGCTGGGCAACCATCGGCGCGGGCGCTGCCATCGGCTTTTTCGTGGCCCGCCGTCAGGATCGGGAGGCGTAGAGGAACAGTAAATCCTTTCCAGAACTGTTTAGCTCAACCACTAAATTACATTATAAAAATCTTGGGAAGGGGGGTCGGGGGGAAACCATTCTATAGAAAGGTTTCCCCCGAAAATATTAAATAACAATCTGTTACGAAAGGCTGCCCTACCCGCCGCCAACAGGCGGAAACAGGCCAACCTTGTCGCCGTCGTGCAGCACCTTGTCCAACTCGCTGTGCACGCTGTTGACAAAGATGATGGTCACTTCCTCAGGGGCCAGCTCGATGATCCGCAGCACGTCGGCCACGGTGGAGCCTTCCGCCAACTCCAGGCACCCCCCTTCGGGTTGGTACTTGGTCAGCGTCGCAAAGGCCTTCACGGTCACCAGCATCACGCACCTCCAGAGTCCTGCTCCGGGGCTTCCATGCTCAGCAGCAGCATGTTGTCGTTTTTCGGCAGCATGAGTTCGTATCTGTTGGGGTCGAAACGCTGCCCCTTGATTTCGATCTGGGAGCAGCTTTGCCAGAAGCTGTCCGGCAGGGAGCGCAGCACCTCGTCCGCCAGGCCGCTTGGCAGATACACGCCTTTGCGGAAGAACAGTTCGGCCACATGCCCACGTAGCATGTTGAAGGCCTTGACCTTGACCAGGATCGGCTCGGAGGAGCCTTCACCCTCCTGATCGGCCTTGCAGGAGATGCCCCCACGCAGGGAGGAGAAAAAACCGCTCTTGCGCATGACCGCGCCCACCAGGCCGGGCATGGCGGCGGACAGGGCCACCACCGCGTCCTCGTGGATACGCGCCGAGGAAAAGTCGTCCACCGGGCTGCTGTTCAGGAACACGGTCTGGATCTCATCCTGCACATAGTCCGGCTCCAGGCCCAGGTCATTGACCAGAAACGAGGCCATGCTGGAACCGTCGTGGCCGGTCATGTACACGCCGCTCTCCAAAAGCGGAAACAACTCCTTGAGTTGCTCCCCTGGCACGCCCAACACCCGTAAACGCTCAGCTTTTTCCGTCATGTGCAGTTCCTGTTGAAATTTGTGTGGCGCGATTGCTCCGCCGTGATCATGGCAAAGCTGGAAGATTTTCTCAAGCCATAACCGGATCGCGCAAAGGCAGGAATACCGGCGTTTGCACCATCCCGCTCAAAGAGCTTTGGAAGGGGGGGTGCGGGGGAATCCTTTTCCAAAGGTTCCCCCCGCACAATCATATCTACGTATTATATCTAGAAGTTGAACAGTTGGTCGAGTTCTTCACCGGCAACGTCAAAAGTGACGTTGTGGGGAGCGAGGGGCTCACGGGTGAAGTAACGGGGCAGACGGTCGTCCATGGGAGTGAAACCGGCGCGGGTGTTGAAATCGCGCTCGCTCTTGAGGATGGACTTGCCGTACTCGGCCACGTCATCCGCAGTGAGGCTCCAGCCGTAGTAAGCGTTGAGCAGGTCGATGAGAGCCTGAAAGGTCTCGGGCTGATCCAGCACCGCAAAGGCGATGAACAGGCACATGCCCGTGGCGTCCACAGCCGCTGTGGCGATCTGCAAATTGCGGGAGAGCTCCACCTGGCCTTTGGCGCTCAGGGGATCCACATCGCCGCCCACCTTCAGGATGTTGGTGGCAACGGCGTACCCGGCGGTGTGGTCTGCGCCCATGGGGGTGGTGGCGTAGGTAACGCCGACGCCCTTGACCGCGCGGGGATCGTAGGCGGGCATGGCCTGGTTCTTGACAACCGGAGCGCGCTCAATGCCGTAGGCCTTGGCCGTGGCGGCGGTTCCGGCGCCCAGCAGGCGGCCAATGGCAGAACCCTTGCCCACCTCGTGCACCAGGTTGATGGCGGCCTCGGCATCACCAAAGGGGATCACTCCGGCAGCCATGGCAACGCCGATGGTGGCGCCCATCTCGATGGTGTCCAGGCCGTAGTCGTCATCCAGGCGGTCCATCATGGCGATGGCGTCCAGATCGTCGATACCGCAGTTGCCGCCGTGGGACCACACGGTCTCGTACTCGGGCTGCTTGGTCAGGTAGTTGCCGTCCTTGTCATGATAGATGCCGGAGCACTTCATGACGCAACCGCGATGGCAGCCGTGGGTGGGGTTGCCGCCGCGCTTGCTTTCCAGCTCGGCCTGAGCCTCGCCGCTGAGCTTGGAGGCGTTCTCCCACTGCCCCTTGGAGAAGTTCGCGTAGGGGTAGGCGCCGGCCTCGTTGATGACGTTGGTCAGAACGTTGGTGCCATAGGCGGGCAGCCCCTGGCCGGTGACCGGATGCTTGCGCAGACCTTCCACGAACTCCTTGTTGGCGGCCTTGAAGGCCTCGGGATCGGCCGGAGTTCGCCCCTTGGTGCCTGTGCCATCCAACAGGATGATCTTCACGCCCTTGCTGCCCATGACGGCGCCAACGCCGCCGCGCCCAGCATGACGGGTGGGGCGGCCCTCGGGGTCGGTCACCGCGATGGTGGAGTTGGCCATGAGCATTTCACCGGCGGTGCCGATGGAGATCATGGAACCGTTTTTCTCGTACACGGAGAGGAACTTGTCCATGAGCTGATAGTTGGTAAGCATTTTCAGCTCCGGGGCTTTTTCGATCTTGACCCCGTCGTTGTCGATGCTGATTTTGTAGGGGCCATCCTTGGGGGTCTCGCCCTCGAGGATGATGGCGGCATACCCAAGCTTGGCCATGATCTGGGCGGCCTGGCCACCGGCGTTGGCTTCCTTGATGCCACCGGTCAGCGGGCTCTTGCAGCCGACGGAGAGACGGCCGGAGTTGGCGGCCGCAGTGCCGGACAGCAACCCCGGGGCGATGACCAGCTTGTTCTCGGGACCCAGAGCGTGGCAATCCGCCGGGACTTCCTTGTTCACAACAGCGGAAGTGAGAGCACGTCCACCCAGCCCTTGATACTCACCCAGGGGTTCGGTGCTGACCTTGGGGCCACCAGCGGCGCCCATATCGATTCGCATGATCTTGTCCATGGAATAAGACCTCCTTTAGATCGTGTTCAGCTCCCCCTACACTCCCCGGGGGGGCGCAATTCAATCCATTGAACGATCAACCTTACCACCTCACATATAACTGGGCAATATATTTGTAATTATTCCTTGAGAGGCATAATACTTGGCTAGTCCCGAGCAGCGAACAACCCATAACTGATTGCAAAATCATTTTTCTTCCTTGTTGCACTTTGACGTGAAACAAACTTTTTCCCCACCTGACCCCAAAGAAACTTTTTTTGTTTTCCGCCCTTGACATGGGGGCATTACGGATTATTTTCCTGGCACTCGCCTTTTGCGAGTGCTAACAGGTTATCCCAACAGTAAGAATATTCAGGAGGAATTGCATGAAACTCAAGCCATTGTCTGATCGCGTTCTGATCAAGCGACTCGAAGGTGAGGAAGTGACCAAAGGCGGGATCATCATCCCCGACTCGGCCAAGGAAAAACCCATTAAGGGCTTGGTTGTAGCGGCAGGTCCCGGAAAAACCTCCGATGACGGCAAGACCATCACCATGAACGTCAAGGCCGGGGACACGGTACTCTTCTCCAAGTATGCCGGAACCGAAATCAAGATCGACGGCGAAGACCATCTTGTAATGCGTGAAGACGACATCCTGGCTATCATCGAGTAATCTTTTTCCTTGAATCGGAGGACACACCATGTCTGCGAAAGATATTTATTTTGACGCCAAAGCCCGCGGCCTGCTTGCCAAAGGCGTGAACACCCTGGCCGACGCCGTCAAAGTCACCCTGGGCCCCAAGGGGCGCAACGTGCTCATCGAAAAGAGCTTTGGCTCCCCCATCATCACCAAGGACGGCGTCACCGTGGCCAAGGAGATCGAACTGGAGAACAAGTTCGAGAACATGGGCGCTCAAATGGTCAAGGAAGTCGCTTCCAAGACCTCCGATGTGGCCGGTGACGGCACCACCACCGCCACCATCCTGGCCCAGGCGATTTTCAACGAGGGCGTGAAGCTCGTGGCCGCGGGCCGCAACGCCATGGCCATCAAGCGCGGCATCGACAAGGCTGTCGATGCCCTGGTCGTCGAACTCGCCAACATCACCAACCCCACCCGTGACCAGAAGGAGATCGCCCAGGTCGGCACCATCTCCGCCAACAGCGACGCCACCATCGGCACCATCATCGCCGAGGCCATGGAAAAGGTTGGCAAGGAAGGCGTCATCACAGTGGAAGAGGCAAAGGGCCTGGACACCACCCTGGAAGTTGTTGAAGGCATGCAGTTCGACCGCGGCTACCTCTCCCCTTACTTCGTGACCGACCCCGAAAAAATGGTCTGCGAAATGGACGACGCCTTTCTGCTGATCAATGAGAAGAAGATTTCCAACATGAAGGAGCTGCTGCCCGTGCTGGAGCAGGTCGCCAAGATGGGCCGCCCCCTGGTGATCATCGCCGAGGACGTCGAGGGCGAGGCCCTGGCCACCCTGGTGGTGAACAAGCTGCGCGGCACCCTGCAGGTGGTGGCCGTGAAGGCCCCCGGCTTCGGTGATCGCCGCAAGGCCATGATGCAGGACATCGCCATCCTCACCGGCGGCACCAGCATCTCCGAGGACCTGGGCGTGAAGCTTGAGAACGCCACCCTGGAGCACCTGGGCCGCGCCAAGCGCGTGACCATTGACAAGGAAAACACCACCATCGTGGACGGCGCCGGCTCCGCGGACGACATCAAGGCCCGCGTCAAGCAGATCCGCGCCCAGATCGACGACACCACCAGCGACTACGACCGGGAAAAGCTCCAGGAGCGCCTGGCCAAGATCGTCGGCGGCGTGGCTGTCATCAATGTTGGCGCAGCCACCGAGACCGAGATGAAGGAGAAGAAGGCTCGCGTGGAAGATGCCCTGAACTCCACCCGCGCCGCTGTTGAAGAAGGCGTTGTGGCCGGCGGCGGTGTCGCCCTGCTGCGCTGCGAAAAGGCCCTGGATTCCGTGAAGCCCGCGGATGACGACGAGGCGGCTGGCATCAACATGGTGCGCCGCGCCATCGAGGAGCCCCTGCGCATGATTGCCCAGAATGCCGGTTTCGAAGGCGCCATCGCGGTGGAAAAGGTTCGTGCGGGCAAGGGCGGCTTCGGTTTCAACGCATCCACCGGCGAGTTCGAAGACCTCATCGCCGCTGGTGTCATCGACCCCAAAAAGGTCACCCGCTCCGCCATCCAGAACGCGGCCAGCGTAGCTTCCCTGCTGCTGACCACCGAATGCGCCATCGCCGAGAAGCCCGAGCCCAAGAAGGACATGCCCCCCATGCCCGGCGGCGGAATGGGCGGAATGGGCGGAATGTACTAGAAACGAAAGTTAGGGATAAATAAGGCTCTTTGCGGGGGGGAACCCCCTTGAGAAAAGGGTTCCCCCCCTTGCGCTCCCTCTTCCAAAGATTCGTGGATACGTAATCAAGAAATGCCGGGGGCAGGACTTATTCAAGGTCCTGCTCCCGGCACTCTCTTCAAAATTTCCACTACTCCATGCTTCCTTGCCAGACCAGGATGAACACGTCGCCTCCCAGAGCCTTCTGGGCCAGAGCTTGGATTTCCTTGGAGATATTCTTGTCCGCCGCCACCAGGAACGAGGTGTTCTCTTCCTCGGCCTTGGCCTTTCCGTCATTCATGCTGCTGCCGAAGGTATTGGGAACCTGCGTATACCCCCCTGCCAGTTCCAGAAAGCCCTGTTTCAGCTGGGGCATTCCAGCGGCGTCCGAGGAGACCGAAGCCACCACGAAATGCACGTAAGCGGGTTTTTCAGCCCTGGCCAGGGAAACACCCAGGGTCATACACACGAGCAGCAGTACGCTCGCAAGAACTGCAATCCTCTTGGCCATGTCTTCCTCCGTAATGGTTCAATACAGCCATTGCCGCAAATGCGGATCTTCAGAGGCCTGGAGTTCGTAAAGCCAGACCATTCTGTCCAAAAACCACATCTTTCCCAGATAGGTGAGACAAAGCCCGCAGAAAGCGGGCCAGAACGCATTGAACCAGCAGGCGACCAGTCCGAGCACAAAGCCGCTGCCTGAAACGCAAACGAGTATCCAGGGCAGGACCAGAAAGTGCCTTGGTAGTTTGAGCTTATGTCGGTCCGCCCAGACACGCTCCCCAAAGGTGGCTTTGCTGCCCCAGTTGTTGGTGGAGCGTGGTTTGGGGAACACACGGGGGTTCACAATGAGCCAGCCCGCCACGAAAAGTACAAGCAGCAGACTCCACCATCCCAACCAGGTGTGGGACCAGACAACTACGAACAGCACAGGCGCGGTGGCGGCACGTGTCCAGACACTCAGGGGATTCGCGTGACGCTCCCAGGTCTGCTCGGTCATTCCAAAAATGCGTTTGTCTTTCGGCATAATACGGCCTCTTGCGGGTTGTTCCCCTCTCCTGATATCTCATGTTTCATGTATCGAGGCAATGGCCTAGGATGAATTAACAAATCCTGCAAGAGCGACACGATGCCACAAGTAATAATAAAGACAGCGCACTCCGCTATTGAGATGGGGCAGGTGCGGGAATTGTTTCAGGAATATGCTGAGGGTCTCGGTTTTTCTTTGGATTTTCAGGATTTTGACCAGGAGCTTAAGACACTTCCGGGAGCATACGCCCCCCCATCCGGAGTACTGCTGTTGGCCATTCGTGACGGGCAGGCGCTGGGATGCGTGGGTCTCAGGCTTTTTGAAAACGGAATTTGCGAGATGAAGCGTCTGTATGTCCGCCCCGATGGTCGTGGACTGGGACTGGGGCGCGCTTTGGCGTGCAAAATACTGGAACGAGGCCGAGAAATGGGATATGACCGCATGCGCTTGGACACATTGGCGAACATGGTGCAGGCGAATCGACTTTATGACGCCATGGGTTTCTACGAGATCCCGCCTTACAGGCACAACCCCATGCCCGGAGTCAGGTACCTGGAGGTCGAGTTGTCAGGTCCGGACATTGGGGAGCGTCCCTGAAAGATCTTGCGGAAAGATCTGTCCTAGGGGGGATCAGGCAGCGCTGTCCAACCCGGTACCTTTGGTGTGGCGGCCGAGAAACTCGATGAAATAACGCACCGCGGGGAACATGTAACGCCGACGTTGATAGACGCTGTAGAAGTTCCTGGGCATGGAGAGTTCCGGGCACTTGACGATGGTCAAGGCGCCCCTCTCGATATCCTCCGCAGCCACGAGTCGCGAGGTAATGGACACGCCAAGTCCGGCCTTGACGCAATGCAGAACCGCCTGGGTGCTCTCCACCACTATGGAGGTGCTCAATTGCCGGGCATCGATTCCCTGCTCCGCAAGGCCGCTCTCAAAAGCGTGCCGGGTTCCTGAGCCTGGTTCGCGCATTACCCATTTCAATTTGAGCAGGTCCGCGATGGAAACGCTAACGCCCCTGGAAATGTCCATTGTGCCTGAATCCTGGGGCGACGCGATAATCACCAGTTCGTCCTTGAGGATGGGGGTGTAGAGGAGTTCGGGGTTGTCTTCCTGCGCCCCGACGACCCCCACCATGAGTTCGCCGCTCAGAACCAGGTCGCTGATTTCCTTGGAGTCGCCCACGTGGACGTGCAGCTTGACGTCGGGGTATCTCCGGATGAAGGCGGCCAGGACCTCGGGAAGCAGCCAGTGCGCGGGAATGGTGCTGCCGCCGATGGCCAGTGCGCCGGAGACCCTGTCCTGAAGCAATTTGATCTCGGCCTTCGCGGTCTCGATGCTGGAAAAAGCGGCGCGTGCGTGCTGATAGAGGATGTCCGCGGCCGCTGTGGGGAGAATGGAGCGCCCCATGCGGTCGAAGAGCTTGACCATCATGTCCTTTTCAAGGCTGGCGATATGGGCGCTGATGGTGGGTTGCGAGAGGAACAGAGCTTCTCCCGCTTTGGAAAAACTTTTAAGTTCATAGACTTTGCAAAAAGCTTCCAGTCTGCGGAAATCCATTCACTTATCCTCTCGATAGAAAAAATCTATACTAGAGTGAAAAAGAAAGCAGGCTCGAAAGCCTGCTTTCCTGGTAACAACTATTCTTTCTTGGCTTCTTCTTCGGAAGCGGCGGGCTCTTCGGCGGGAGCAACCTCGGCGGCAGGTTCCTCGGCCGGAGCAGCCTCAACAGGAGCTTCCTCGGCGGGAGCGGCCTCTGCGACCGGAGCCTCTTCAACAGGGGCTTCGGGAGCGGCGGCAGGCTTGGGAGCCTCTGTTTCAGGCTTGGCCTTCTTGGCCTTGGCTTCCGGAGCGGCTTCGCCGGGAAGTCTGGTCAACTCGATATAGGCCATGGGAGCGCAGTCCCCGCGGCGGGGGATGCTGAGCTTCACGATGCGGGTGTAACCACCCTGAAGGCCGGAAAAGCGAGGACCGATTTCATCGAAAAGGGTCTTCACGACTTGGTGATTGCCAAGCAGTTTGTAGGCAAGGCGCCTGGAGTGGAGATCGTTGCGCAGAGCCATGGTCACGAGCTTGTCGGCCACCTTGCGCAATTCCTTGGCCTTGGCCTCCGTGGTGCGGATACGGCCGTGGGTGAGCAAGGCAGTGGCCATGTTCTTGAACAGAGCCTTGCGATGCTCCCAGGTCCTGCCGAGCTTGCGTCCGGATTTGTTATGCCTCATTTTGTTCTTTCCTCTTCAGCCATTCCTGGTAGCTTTGCTCAAATCCATCGACCTTGGTTCCGAACTCGAGGCCCATGTCATTCAGGACGCGGCGGATTTCATCAAGGGACTTCTTACCGAAGTTCTTGGTCTTGAGCATATCGTTTTCAGTTCTCTGAACCAGCTCGCCTACCAGGGATATGTTTGCACTCTTGAGACAATTCGTGGCGCGCACAGAGAGTTCCAGCTCATCGATGCTCTTGAAGAGCTCGGGGTTGAGATCGGAAATCTGGGAAGATCCGCCCCTGTCCCCTTCGGTGAGGCCTTCGTCGAAGTTGATGAAGACCGTGAGCTGATCCTTCAGGATCTTGGCGCTGTACGCGATGGCGTCTTCAGGGGAGATGGAACCGTCGGTCCAGACTTCGAGGACCAGCTTGTCATAGTTGGTCATCTGGCCGACACGGGCCTGCTCCACGGAGTACGCGACTCTGCGTACCGGCGAGAAGCTGGTGTCAAGCTTGATCAGACCAATGTCATCACTGAGTCCCTCGTGCATCTCGGCAGGCACATACCCCTTGCCCATGCGCACCTCCAACTCCATCCGAAGTTCGAGATCCTCGGAAAGAGTGGCAATGTGCTGCTCGGGGTTCAGAATGGCGACACGCTGATTTTCCTTGATATGGGCAGCGGTCACCGCACCCTTGGAGTTTACGACGAGTTCCAGATGCTGGGGCTCGTCGGTACTCATGGCGATGCGAACCTGCTTGAGGTTGAGGACGACGTCGGTGACGTCTTCCATCACGCCGGGGATGGTTGTGAATTCGTGCTGAATTCCCTGGATCTTAACGGCAACGATGCCGGCTCCCTGCAAGGAAGAAAGCAGAACCCTGCGCAGGGCGTTGCCGATGGTGGTCCCAAAGCCACGTTCCAGGGGCTCGCAAACGAACTTGCCGTAAAGCAGATCGCCTTCCACACTTTCGCGGACTATCTGCTCCGGCGCAACCAGTTCCATCCAGTTGCGGCTGTTTATGAGTCTCTCGCCCTGCTTCACGAGCATGATAAGTATCCGTATTTGGTTGAGAGTTACTTAGAGTACAACTCGACGATGAGTTGTTCGTTGATCGGGAACTGTATGTCCTCACGCACAGGCAGGGCTTTCATGACGCCCTTGAAGCTAGCGCCGTCAGCCTCGAGCCAGTTGGGGCAACCGCGGCGGGCGATAACTTCCTGTGCTTCCATGATCACGGGAATCTTGCGGGATTCCTCACGCACTGTAATCTCATCACCAACACGTACGCGCATGGAGGGGATGTTCACTCGGTGGCCGTTGAGATTGAAAATCCCGTGGCGCACCAGCTGACGTGCCTGATTACGCGAGTTGGCAAAGCCGAGACGGTAGACGACATTGTCCAGGCGGGTTTCCAGCAGCATCAAGAGATTGGTGCCGGTAACGCCCTTCATCAGGTCGGCTTTGTGAAAGTAGCTGCGAAACTGATCTTCGAGAATACCGTACATGCGGCGGACTTTCTGCTTCTCGCGGAGCTGGATGGCGTAGTCGCTCATCTTGCGGCGCAGACGACCATGCTGACCAGGTGCATAGGGTCTGCGGTCGTAGGCGCACTTGTCGGTGTAGCACCTGTCGCCCTTGAGAAACAACTTCGTACCTTCACGCCGGCAAATACGGCATTTGGATTCCTTATAACGTGCCAAGGCTCTATCCTCCTTATCTTGGCCAAATCAGGGCACTAGACCCGGCGGCGCTTGGGCGGCCGACAGCCATTGTGGGGAATGGGCGTGACATCGCGAATGAAGGAAATATTGAAGCCCACATTGTTGATGGCCCGCATGGCGGCCTCACGACCGGAGCCAGGTCCTTTCACCAGAATACCGACAGTGCGCATGCCCTGTTCCTGGGCGCGGCGGGCGGCATTTTCAGCCGCGATCTGGGCGGCAAAAGGAGTGCTCTTGCGGGACCCTTTGAAACCGCTACCACCGGAGCTGGCCCAGCTGATCACGTTACCTCTGGTATCCGTGAAGGTCACGATGGTGTTATTGAATGTAGCCCTGATGTGGGCAACACCCACGGGAACATTCTTTTTCTCTCTCTTCTTAGTCGAGCGCTTGGGTTTGGCCATGTGTGATTCTCTCTTGGAACCTGTGGTTCACGCTTGCGGCAACCGCTGGGGCTCCCGGGCAAGCACTTGAAAAGATGCCCTACTTTTTCTTCTTACCCACAACGGAACGTCTCGGACCCTTACGTGTCCGCGAGTTGGTATGGGTACGCTGCCCGCGTACGGGGAGACCTCTGCGGTGACGCAGTCCCCGGTAGCAGCCTATGTCCATGAGGCGCTTGATGTTCGACGTAACTTCACGCCGCAAGTCACCCTCGACCTTGTAGTTCGTTTCAATCTCCTTACGGATGGTGTTAACTTCTTCCGCATTGAGATCATCAGTAGACTTGGTCCAGTCAACGCCGGTGGAATCCAGGATTCTCAGGGCGGTGGTGCGACCGATGCCATAAATGTAGGTCAGAGCGATGTCCAACCGTTTGGCCTTTGGCAGATCAATACCAGCGATGCGTGCCACAGTGCTTCTCCTGGTGCTATCCCTGGCGCTGTTTGTGCCTGGGGTTTTCGCAGATCACCCTGAGGACGCCCTTGCGTCGGATGATTTTGCACTTCGAACAGATTTTTTTAACAGACGGTCTTACTTTCATGTCCGACTCCATATCGGCGCTTGGCGCCGCGTTTACAACGACCGGTATCCTAGAGCATGCCGTCGGAAACGCTCATTATTTCCGGCCCGTTCGCGCTGATTACAATGCTGTGCTCAAAATGCGCGGACAAGCTGTTGTCTCTGGTCACCGCGGTCCAGTTGTCGGGCTTTATCACCACATCATAGGATCCGATTGTGACCATGGGCTCTATGGCCAAGGTCATGCCCGGCTTTAATGGCAATCCGGGCTTGCTATCCGGCACGAAATTGGGCACCTCGGGTTTTTCATGCAGCCGCCGACCAATGCCATGGCCCACGAAGCGCCGTACAATGCCAAAGCCGTGTTCTTCCACATAGGTTTGTACCGCATGTGAGATATCGTAGAGGTGGTTGCCGACCACGGCCTGTTTAATGCCGCGGTAGAGGGATTCGCGGGTCACCTCGAGCAATTCCTTGCTCTTCTTCCCGATATCACCCACAGGGTACGTACGAGCCGAGTCCCCGTGGAAGCCTTCATAGATAACGCCCATGTCAAAGCTGACAATGTCCCCTTCCTTGAGTTTGCGGCCGGATGGGAAGCCATGGACGATTTCTTCATTCACAGAACAACACAAAGCGAAGGGAAAGCCGTTGTACCCCTTGAACGATGGTACTACATCGTAATCGCGGCACATCTTGTTGGCGAGTTCCTCGAATTCCATCGTCGCCTTTCCCGGGGCGACAGCCTCGCCAAGGGCATCCAGGATCTTCGCTACTATGCGATTGGCCTGGCGCATCGAGGCGATTTCGGACTCGTTTTTCAGAAAAACGCCGCGAAACTTCTTCAACTTAACGCCTGCCCTTCAATTTGCCCTTATTCATAAGGCCTTCATACTGGCGGGAAATCAGGTACGATTCGATCTGACCCATGAAGTCCATTGCAACACCGACAACGATGAGCAGACCGGTTCCGCCGAAGTAGAAAGGCACGTTGAAGTTCTTGATGAGCATCATTGGCAGTATGCAGATCAAGGAGATATACAATGCACCCCACAAGGTGATGCGCGTCAACACGCGATCAATGTATTCCTTGGTCTTCGCACCCGGTCTGATACCGGGAATGAAACCACCCTGCTTCTTCAGGTTTTCGGCGATATCTTTGGGATCAAAGATGATCGCGGTATAAAAGAAACAGAAGAAAACAATCATAGCCACGAACAGGACGTTGTACAACATGGTCGTGGGCGCGAAGTACGACGATATCCGCTGCAGCAGCTCCGCGTTGGAGAACTGAGAGATGGTCGCGGGAAACATCAGAATCGATGACGCAAAGATGGGAGGAATAACACCTGCGGTGTTAACACGCAAGGGCAAATGTGAGGTTTGCCCACCCATCATTTTACGCCCCATCATGCGCTTGGCATAATGGATGGGGATGCGCCGTTGTCCGCGCTCCATGAACACGATGAATCCGAGTACGGCGAGAATCACGGCGAGAATGAGCAACGCTATGAAAAGCGACATCTCACCCGTGCTGAGCAGTTGGAACGTGTTGGCGATGGAACGGGGCATACCGGCAACAATACCTGCGTAGATGATCAGCGAAATGCCGTTCCCAAGCCCCTTCTCGGTGATCTGCTCACCGATCCACATGATGAATATTGTACCCGCGGTCAACGTGATCACGGTAATGATGCGGAACATCCATCCCGAGGTCAACACAACGGGCGCCCCGGTGGGGCTGGCCATTCCCTCAAGGCCGATGGCTATGGCCAAGCCTTGAACGATGGTTATCAGCACAGTACCGTAGCGGGTGTACTGCGTGATTTTCTTCCGTCCGGCCGCGCCCTCCTCCTTTTGCAAACGTTTCAGCTCGGGGCTGGCCACCTGCAAAAGCTGGATGATGATGGACGCGGAAATGTACGGCATGATGCCCAAGGCGAAGATGGAGAGATTCCGCAAACCGCCGCCGGAAAACATGTCGAACAGGCCGAACAGGGTATTCTGAGCGTTGGCGAAAAAGTCCTGCAGCGCGTTGGCGTCTACACCAGGCACGGGCACGTGAATGCCCACCCGGTAAACAGCGAGCAGGAAGAAAGTCCACAAGAGCTTTTTCTTCAGCTCTGGCAAACGGGCGAGATTTTCTACTCCGGAAAGGGCCACGGCTTATCCTTCCAATGCTTCGGCCTTGCCGCCGGCTTTGGCTATCTTTTCGACAGCGGCAGCGCTGAAGCGATGAGCCTGGATGGTCACGGCCGTGGATATCTCGCCATCGGACAGAACCTTGACGGGAACACCGCGCTTGCAAAGGCCACGTTCGTAGATGTCTTCCAGGGTGATGCTGTCCTTGCCCTCGAAAGCTCCGAGAAGACGCTCGATGCTCAAGGGAGCGTAAGTCACCTTGAACAATGCGTTCTTGAAACCCCGCTTGGGAAGACGACGCTGCAAAGGCATCTGGCCGCCCTCGAAGCCGATCTTGTCACTGGCGCCGGCGCGGGAGCGCTGCCCCTTGTTGCCCTTACCGCTGGTACATCCCCAACCGGAGCCCTGACCGCGGCCTAGACGCTTGCGGTTTTTGCGCTCCTCGGGGAAACAGATCAATTCGTGCAACTTCATGATGCCTTCACCTCGACAAGATGCTTTACGCGTTCGACCATGCCGCGAACAACGGGGGTATCTTCATAGGAGCGCTCCTGCCTGATCTTGCGCAGGCCAAGAGCGACAAGCGTCTTCCGCTGCTTTGGGGAGCAGCCGATATAGCTGCGAACCAGTTTGATAGTAAGCATGGGAAAAATCCTCGTTATTTCCTTGGCGTTTCCACGTGCTTGCCACGGATGCGACTGACGTCATCGGCACTGCGCAGGGACTCGAGCCCGGCGATGGTGGCGCGCAACACGTTGTGCGGATTATTGGTGCCGATGGCCTTTGTCAGGATGTCCGAAACACCCACGGCTTCCATGATGGCGCGGACAGGTCCGCCGGCAATAATGCCGGTACCCTTGGAAGCGGGCTTCAGCATGACGCGGCCGGCACCGTAGCGACCGAGCACTTCATAAGGGAGGGTACCATCGAGAAGTGGTACCTGAATCATGTTCTTCCGCGCACGCTCGTTAGCCTTGCGGATGGCTTCGGGGACCTCCTGGGCCTTGCCCAGTCCGTATCCCACATTGCCCTTGCCGTCGCCAACGACGACCAGAGCGCTGAAGCTGAAGCGCCGGCCACCCTTGACAACCTTGGCCACGCGGTTGAGATAGACGATCTTCTCAATAAACCCGAGTTCGTTCTGTTCCATTCCTAATCCCCAAAGTCTGCGTGGCGGTTTTAGAAAACAAGGCCGCCTTCGCGGGCGCCGTCGGCAAGGGCCTTGACACGGCCATGATAAATATAGCCGTTACGATCGAACACAACCTGTTCGATGTTCTTTTCCTTGGCCAACTTGGCGATTTCACGGCCAACCGCGGCGGATATTTCCTTGTTCAACTTGGCGGCACCCTGCTCCTTTGCGAGAACGAGAGAAGAAGCCGAAACCAAGGTGTTTCCTTTGATGTCGTCCACCAACTGTGCGTAGATGGACGTATTGGAGCGAAAAACTACAAGACGCGGACGCTCGGCGGTACCGCGTATCTTCTTCCTGATGCGAATCTTTCTGCGCTGACGCGCTTGTTCAGGGGAAAATCTCATCGCGGTTTCTCCTATTTACCACCGGACTTGCCGGCCTTGCGCCTGATGATTTCGTCGGAGTACTTGATACCCTTGCCCTTGTAGGGTTCGGGCGGACGCACGCGGCGGATCCGGGCGGCCATCTCGCCGACAAGCTGCTTGTCGGTGCCGGAGATGGTCAGCTTGTTGCCCTCGACCTTGGCCTCAAGCTCCTTGGGCAGCTCCATCTTCACTGGGTGGGAATACCCCACGCTGAGTTCGACGGAAGAACCGCTCACCGCAACCTTGTAACCGACACCAATGACTTCCAGGGTCTTGGAAAAGCCCTTGGAGACGCCTTCGATGCAGTTGGCCAGCAGGGAGCGGCGAAGCCCGTGCTGTGCGCGGGTATCGCGCGTGTCATCGGCACGCTTGATGCTCACGGCACCGTTGTCCTGTTCGTAGACAAGCGACGGATGCGTGGGGGTGCTCAGCACGCCCTTGGGGCCCTTGACCTCGATGACGTCATTGCCCAACTTGACTTCAACGCCGCTTGGAATCTGAATCGGAAGTTTGCCTATTCTGGACATTGCTGCGCCTCTTTACCAGATTTCGCAGAGCAGCTCCCCTCCGACGTTCTTCTCCTGGGCAACGGTGCCCTCGAGAATGCCGTGGGAGGTGGAGATGATGCAGATGCCCAAGCCGTTCTGGACGCGAGGGATGTCGGTGGAGCCGACATATACGCGACGACCAGGCTTGCTGATTTTCTTCAGACCCAAGATGTTGGGCTTGCCATTGGTGTACTTGAGGGTGACCGTAATATTGCTTTCATCCTCTGTATACTGGCTGATGTATCCCTCTTCCTTGAGGATCTCGGCGATGGAGACCTTCATCTTGGACTTGGGGATAAGCACTTCCCTGTGCAGGGCGCTATGGCCGTTGCGCAGGCGAGTCAGCATGTCGGAAATGGGATCGGAATAAGCCATGATCAACTCCTCAATTACCAGCTCGATTTGCGGACTCCGGGCAGTTCGCCTGCCAGAGCCATATTTCTGAAACAAATTCGGCAAATGCCGAAGCGCCGCAAAAAGGCACGCGGGCGACCGCAGATCGGGCATCGGTTGTATGCGCGAGAGGAGAATTTGGGCTTACGTTTAGCCTTGACCTCCAAAGATGTCCTGGACATGTCACTCTCTCCTTACTTCTTGAAGGGCATGCCGAGCTGCACGAGCAGCTCCTTGCCTTCCTTGTCCGTCGTGGCCGAAGTCACGATGGTGATGTTCATACCCTTCACGCGATCAACTTTGTCCACATCGACTTCAGGGAAAATCGAGTGATCCTTGATGCCGAGAGTGAAATTGCCACGACCGTCAAAGCCGCGGTCCGGGATGCCGCGAAAGTCGCGAACCCGGGGCAGGGCGAAATTCACCAGCTTATCCAAAAAATCCCACATCCGATCACGGCGCAGGGTTACGCGACACCCGACAGCCATGCCCTCTCGCAGCTTGAATGCTGCGATGGACTTCCTGGCGCGGGTGATGACGGCCCGTTGGCACGCGATACGGGAGAGTTCCTCTGCCGCATCTTCCACGAGCTTGTGATTCTGGCTGCCCTCGCCCAGGCCGATATTCAGGGATATCATTTTAACCCTGGGGATCTGCATGGAGGATTTGTAACCAAACTCCTTTTGCAGCTCGGGCACGATCTTCTCTTTGTAGATATTTTCCATCCGTGTCATTTTAACTTCCCGATATAAGCAAGCTATTCGATGATTTCACTGCACTTCTTACAGAAGCGTACCTTCTTGCCGTCCTCGGTGAAGCGGTAACCAATGCGTGTCGGTTTCGTGCAGGCATTGCAAAGAACCTGTACGTTGGAGATCGCAATGGGCGCCTCTTTCTCGATGATACCGCCGGGCTGTTGGGCGTAAGGATTACCCTTGGTATGGCGTTTCACCATGTTGACCTTTTCCACGAGGATACGTCCGTGTTTGAGGTCCAGGCGAAGCACCTTGCCGATTTTGCCCTTGTCTTTACCGGCGATGACCATCACCTTGTCGTCTTTCTTAATCTTGCAATTCTCAATCATGGTCATCACCTAGAGCACCTCAGGTGCGAGCGAGACGATTTTCATGAAGTTGCGCTGTCTCAATTCACGCGCAACAGGACCGAATATGCGGGTGCCTACCGGCTCGAGCTGGTTGTTCAGCAACACGGCCGAGTTGGTGTCGAACCGAATATACGTCCCGTCGGGACGACGAATTTCCTTCTTGGTCCGGACCACCACGGCCTTCATCACGTCGCCCTTTTTCACCTTGGAGTGAGGCATGGCTTCCTTGACGGAGACCACGATGATGTCACCCACGCTGGCGTAGCGACGGCGGCTGCCGCCCAGAACCTTGATACAGGACAGACGCTTTGCACCTGAATTGTCCGCGACATCCAGGTTGCTTTCTATCTGGATCATAGCATTTGCCCCTTACACCGCTTTCTCGAGCACCTTGACCAACTGCCAGCGCTTGCGGCGGGAAAGCGGTCGTGACTCGATGATCTGAACCTTGTCGCCGATCTTGCATTCATTCTCAGGATCGTGCGCCATAAACTTCGTCCGCCGGCTGATGAACTTCTTGTACAGCGGATGCTTAACAGAAGTATCAACACGTACGATGATGGTCTTGTCGCTCTTGTCGCTGACGACGTGGCCAACCAGTACGCGCTTGTTGCTCTTGTGTTCCGATTCGGCCATGGTTTAAGCTCCCTTCTGCTTTTCTGAGAGGACCGTCAACACACGTGCGATGTCCTTCTTCACGAGAGGGATGCGCGCCGTGTTTTCCAACTGCGCGGTGGCGTGCTGAAAACGGAGGTTGAAAAGTTCCTTACGAGAATCATCGAGCTTTTCCTGCAGTTCGGCCTCGGAGAGCTTGCGTAATTCTACTGTCTGCATGACTACAGTCCCTCCCTCACGACAATGGCGGTCTTGACGGGCAGCTTGTGGGCCGCGCGCAGGAGGGCCTCCTTGGCGAGTTCGACACTGACACCCTTGATCTCATAGAGGATGCGGCCAGGCTTGACCGGAGCGCACCAACCCACGGGAGCGCCTTTACCCTTGCCCTGACGGGTTTCAGCGGGCTTGGCGGTAACGGGGCGATCGGGGAAAACGCGAATCCAGACCTTTCCACCGCGCTTGATGTGACGCATCATGGCCACACGAGCGGATTCAATCTGCTGGTTGCTGAGCTTGCCGTGTTCGACAGTCTTCAGCGCAACATCACCAAAAGCGATGGTGCTCCCGCGATGTGCCTTGCCACGAAGGCGAAGCTTTTGACTCTTACGGAATTTGATTTTTTTCGGGCTTAACATTACTGCTCCACCTCTTGATCAAGGATCATGCCTTTGAAAATCCAGACCTTAACCCCGATCACACCATAGGTGGTACGGGCTTCGGCCAGACCATAATCCAAGTCGGCACGCAGGGTCTGCAGAGGCACACGGCCATCGCGGTACCACTCGGAGCGGG
This sequence comes from Desulfovibrionaceae bacterium, assembly GCA_963674665.2. Lineage (GTDB taxonomy): Bacteria > Desulfobacterota > Desulfovibrionia > Desulfovibrionales > Desulfovibrionaceae. The sequence goes on from CAXXPL010000013.1 coordinate 150,898, forward strand.
CGATTTCAGCACCAGCCAGGCGGCCGGCGCAGGAAACCTTGATGCCTTCGGCTCCAAACTTGCGTGCAAGCCCAACGGTACGCTTCATGGCGCGGCGGAAAGCCACACGCCTTTCAAGCTGCAGGGCGATATTCTCGGCCACAAGCTGGGCGTCCGTTTCGGGGCGCCTGATCTCGTTGACCTCGATGGAGAAGTCATGGCCGAATTTCTTTCTCAGATCCGCGCGAAGTTTCTCGATCTCCACACCCTTGCGGCCGATAACGATGCCGGGACGAGCGGTATGAATGATCAGCCGCACCTTGCCACCGGCACGCTCGATCTCGATTTTGGAGATCCCGGCGTGGTACAGCAGCTTTTTAGTGAACTTGCGAATCTTGTTGTCCTCGTAGACAAAGGCCGGGTAGTCTTTTTTGCTGTACCAGCGCGAAAGCCAGTTCTTGTTGTAGCCCAGCCGGAACCCATAAGGATGTACTTTTTGACCCACAGGGTGCCTCCTAGCTTTCTTCAACAACCACGGTAACGTGGCTGGTGCGTTTGATAATCCGGTTCGCCCGGCCCATAGCCCGGGGCATGAACCGCTTCCAGGAGGGGCCTTCGTTGATGATCACCTGGCGGACTAACAAGGAATCGATGTCCACTCCGGGGAGCTGTTCGGCGTTGGCAACAGCCGAATTCAAAACCTTGGTGATGACTTCTGCGCTCTTCTTGGGCGTAAATTTGAGGATGTTCAAAGCTTCCTCAATGGGTTTGCCCTTGATGTTGCGAGCCACCAACCGCGCTTTTCGCGCGGAGATCCGCATGTATTTAGCAGTTGCTTTTGCCTGCATCTCAGCTACCTGTCACTGCGTTGGTGGTTTATCAGGACCTAGCGGCCTTTACTTTTCTTGTCGGCGGCGTGTCCGTAATATGTGCGTGTGGGGGAAAACTCACCCAGTTTGTGACCTACCATGTTTTCAGTCACAAACACTGGCACGAATTTCTTGCCGTTGTGAACCGCGAAGGTCATACCAACCATCTCGGGGATGATTGTGGAACGCCGGGACCAGGTCTTGATCACGCGGCGGTCGTTGTTCTCCACGGCCTTGTTCACCTTGGCGATAAGGTGGTCGTCCACATAGGGACCTTTCTTAAGCGACCTGGGCATACCTACTCCTACTTCTGGCCACGGCGTTTGACGATGAGCTTACTGGACGGCTTGTTCTTGTCGCGGGTCTTGTACCCCTTGGTGGGCATACCCCATGGGGAAACAGGATGCCTACCACCGGAGCTGCGGCCTTCGCCACCACCAAGCGGGTGATCGACCGGGTTCATGGCGACGCCGCGAACTTCGGGACGACGACCCAGCCAGCGATTGCGACCGGCCTTGCCCAGGGAGATGTTCTCATGGTTCACATTACCCACTTGTCCAACCGTGGCGCAGCAGGAGGCAAGAACCTTGCGGACTTCGCCGGAGGGTAGACGAAGCAGCGCATACTTGCCTTCTTTGGCGATGAGCTGGGCATAGGTGCCAGCGGCACGACAGAACTGCCCGCCCTTGCCAGGGTAAAGCTCGATGTTGTGGACCACGGTACCCACGGGGATGCGCTGAAGCTTCAAGGCGTTACCGGGCTTGATATCCACGGTGTCACCAGCCTCGATGACATCACCCTGTTTCACCCCGACAGGGGCGAGAATGTAGCGCTTTTCGCCATCGTAGTAATGGAGGAGAGCGATACGAGCGCTACGGTTGGGATCGTATTCAATATGCGCCACCTTGGCGGGAACACCCGTCTTCTGACGCTTGAAATCAATTATCCGGTAGAGGCGCTTGTGGCCGCCACCGCGACGACGAGATGTCACACGACCGTAATTGTTTCGTCCACTCTTCTTGGTTAAGCCCTCGGTAAGGGACTTTTCCGGAGTGGAGCGTGTGATCTCCTCGAAGTCGGAAACTGTCTGGAACCTGCGACCCGCGGAAGTTGGTTTAAGCTTGCGAACGGCCATTATCTTAGACTCCCTCGAAGAATTCGATCTTGCTGCCCGGCGCCAACGTCACGTACGCTTTCTTGAAGCCGGAAATCCTGCCCACGGGGCGCCCCCAGCGGGTACGTTTCAACGGGCGGCGACGTACGATGTTGACATTGGTCACGTTCACGTCGAAAGCCTTTTCCACTGCCTTCTTGACCTCGATCTTGTTGGCACCGGGGTGGATGTAGAAAACCACCTGGTTGGCGGTCTCCTTAGCCCAAGTGGCCTTCTCGGAGATCAACGGCTTGATCAGCACCTGCGTATAGTCCATTTCCTGGCTTCCTTACCTTACTTCGCGTTGTTGCGATGGCCCTGGGAGGGCCTGCAGCCATGGCGGTCTTACTTCAAACGCTCCTGGACGGAGAGGGCTGCTTTCTCATCCAGAACGAGCTGGGGATGCAACAACACATCGTAGACATTGAGCTGTTGTTGGGAGAGTACTTTCACCCCGGGAATATTCCGGGCCGAAAGAGAGAGATTGTTATCCTCATTATCCACAATAATCAAGACTTTTTTCAGCCCCAATGTATCCAAAACCTGGCGAAAACCCTTGGTCTTGATTTCGGGCATGGCCAAATCGTTGATAACAGTGAGATTCTCACCAGCAAGGCGGGAACTCAGCGCCATCTTCATGGCCAACTTGCGAACTTTCTTATTCACTTTGAAAGAATAGTCGCGGGGTTGTGGACCGAAAACCACACATCCGTGACGCCAAATGGGCGAACGGGTGGAGCCGGCGCGGGCGCGACCGGTGCCTTTCTGGCGCCAGGGCTTGCGTCCACCACCGGAAATAGTGGTCCGGGTCTTGACGGAGTGCGTGCCAGCGCGTTCAGCGGCGCGCTTCTGACGCACCACCAGATTCAAAATCTCGGGCTTGACTTCAACCTCGAAGATTTCAGGGGCGAGCTCGATCTCACCCACCGCGTTGTTGCTTTTGTCTTTTATCTTCACCAAGGCCATTGTCGTACCCTCGTTATTTCTGCTTGCGGATCATCAACAGGCCGTTGCGGGGGCCCGGGACAGAGCCGCGGATGATGAGGATGTTATCCTCGGGGCGCACGTCGACCACTTCGAGATTGATCATGGTCACACGTTTGTTGCCCATCTGGCCAGCCATCTTCTTTCCTTTGAGGACCCTGCCGGGGAAGGTGGCCATACCCACGGAACCGGTTGAACGATGCACTTTCTCGTGACCGTGGCTGGCAGGCATGCCAGCAAAGTTCCAGCGCTTCATGGGGCCCTGAAAACCTTTACCCTTGCTGGTGCCAGTGACCTTGATCACATCGCCGGGAGCAAAAGAAGACACGGTGATATCCTGCCCCACTTCGTACTCGTCCACATTGGGCAAGCGGAGCTCGCGCAGAAAGCGGTAGAGACCCTTTCCGGCCTTGTTCTGGTGCCCCTGTTGGGGCTTGTTGACAAGCCTTTCCGCCTTGGGCTCGAAGCCGAGCTGCAAGGCGCTGTAGCCGTCCTTTTCAAGGTTCCTGATTTGAATAACGGGACATGGACCCGCCTGCACCACGGTGCAGGGGACGGCTGTGCCGTCGCTGTTGAATATCCGGGTCATGCCCAGTTTACGTCCCAAGATGCCGATAGCCATGACGCACCTCGTTAAAGTTTGATTTCCACGTCAACGCCAGCGGGCAAGCTGAGCTTGCCAAGCGCGTCCACGGTTTGCTGCGTAGGCTCAAGAATGTCGAGAAGGCGGTTGTGAATGCGCATCTCGAACTGCTCACGAGATTTCTTGTCAACATGCACACTGCGCTGCACCGTGTACTTATGGATGTTGGTGGGCAGCGGAATGGGCCCGGCGATTCCGGCACCGGTGTTGCGAGCCGTGTCAACGATCTCGGCAACTGCCTTGTCCAGAATGCGATAGTCGTAAGCCTTGAGCTTGATTCTGATCCTGTCGCTGGAAACTGTCATCATGGCGGATTACTCCACGATCTCGGAGACAACGCCGGCGCCGACAGTGCGGCCGCCCTCACGGATGGCGAAGCGGAGACCCTTTTCCATGGCGATGGAGTTGATCAGCTCGACATCAAAGGTGGCGTTGTCACCAGGCATAACCATTTCAACACCCTCGGCCAGGCCGATGACGCCGGTGACGTCGGTGGTGCGGAAATAGAACTGGGGACGGTATCCGGTGAAGAAGGGAGTGTGACGACCGCCCTCTTCCTTGGACAGAACGTATACTTCAGCCTTGAACTTCTTGTGCGGGGTGATGGAGCCCGGCTTGGCCAGAACCTGGCCGCGCTCGACATCGTCACGCTTCACGCCGCGGAGCAGGGCACCGATGTTGTCACCGGCCTGCCCCTGGTCGAGCAGCTTGCGGAACATTTCAACACCCGTGCAAGTGGTCTTCACGGTGTCCTTGATACCGATGATCGCCACTTCCTCGCCGACCTTGATCACGCCGCGCTCGACACGACCGGTGACCACGGTGCCGCGGCCGGAGATGGAAAACACGTCCTCGATGGGCATCAGGAAGGGCTTGTCGATGTCGCGCTCGGGCTCGGGGATGTAGCTGTCACAGGCGTCCATCAGCTCGAAAATGCACTTGGCATCGTCGCTGTCGGGGCTGTCGGCTTCCAGAGCCTTCAGGGCGCTGCCCTGGATCACTGGAATGTCGTCGCCGGGGAAACCGTACTTGGAGAGCAGTTCACGAACTTCCAACTCCACGAGTTCCAGCAGTTCGGGGTCGTCAACCAGGTCGACCTTGTTCAGGAAGACCACGAGGCTGGGCACGCCGACCTGACGGGCGAGCAGGATGTGCTCACGGGTCTGGGGCATGGGGCCGTCGGTGGCGGCGACAACGATGATCGCGCCATCCATCTGCGCCGCGCCGGTGATCATGTTCTTGATGTAGTCGGCGTGGCCGGGGCAGTCCACGTGGGCGTAGTGACGGTTGTCGGTCTGGTACTCCACGTGCGCGGTGGCGATGGTGATGCCGCGTTCCTTTTCCTCGGGGGCCTTGTCGATCTGATCGAAAGCGACGAATTCCGCGCCGCCCTTCATGGAAAGCATCTTGGTGATCGCGGCGGTCAGGGTGGTCTTACCGTGGTCGATGTGACCGACGGTACCAATATTTACGTGCGGCTTGGTGCGTTCGAATTTAGCCTTACCCATGATTTTCTCCAGCTACTTCTTTTTGATGATTTCTTCGGCAAGCCCAGAGGGCACCCTTTCGTAATGGTCGAACTGCATGGTGAAGGTCGCCCTGCCCTGGGTCTTGGACCGCAGGTCAGTGGCGTAACCAAACATTTCGGCCAGGGGCACGTCGGCCCGGATGACCTGTGAGCCGGCGCGGGTCTCCATGCTCTGCACCTTGCCGCGGCGGCTATTGAGGTCGCCCATGACATCGCCGAGATACTCCTCGGGGGTGACGACTTCCACACCCATGATAGGCTCGAGAATAATGGGCGATGCCTTCCTGCAGGCTTCTTTGAAAGCCATGGAACCAGTGATGTAAAACGCCTGTTCCGAGGAATCCACTTCGTGATAGGAGCCATAGACCAGCTTGACCTTGATATCGATGACAGGGAAGCCGGCCATGACACCACTCTTCATGGCGTCCTGGATGCCCTTGTCCACGGCGGGGATGTATTCCTTGGGAATGACGCCGCCGACAATGGCGTTTTCAAACTCGTATCCGTTGCCGTCGTTGGGCTCGATCTCCAGGACACAGTGGCCGTACTGACCGCGACCGCCGCTCTGCTTGACATGCTTGGTGTCGGCTTTTGCGGGAGAGGTGACGGTTTCGCGGTATGCGACCTGGGGCTTGCCAACATTGGCGTTAACCTGGAATTCACGAACCAGGCGGTCGACGATGATTTCGAGGTGCAGCTCGCCCATGCCCGCGATGAGGGTCTGGTTGGACTCTTCATCGGTCTTGACCCGGAAGGAGGGGTCCTCCTTGGCCAGCTTGCCGAGGGCGGCGGACAGGGAGTCACGGTCGGCCTTGGATTTGGGCTCGATGGCGACTTCGATGACCGGCTCGGGGATGTCCAGAGACTCGAGCAGGATGGGACGATCCACATCGCAGATGGTTTCACCCGTGGTGGCGTGCTTCAGACCGACCGCGGCGACGATGTCGCCGGCACCAGCCCACTTGATCTCCTCACGCTTGTTGGCGTGCATCTTCATAAGACGGCCGATGCGCTCCTTCTTGCCGGAGCCCACGTTGAGCACGGTCATGCCGGACTCGATGTGGCCGGAGTAGATCCGCAGGAAGGTCAGGTGGCCGATGTAGGGGTCGGAGGCAAGCTTGAAGGCCAATGCGGCCAGGGGCTTCTCATCCACACAAGGGCACTCGATCTCTTCATCGGTGTAGGGATCGACGCCCTTCATGGCCTCGATGTCAACAGGAGAAGGCAGGTAGTCCACCACCGCGTCGAGCAGGGGCTGGACGCCTTTGTTCTTGAAGGCCGAACCGCACAGCACAGGAGTGATGGTGAGGTTGATGGTGGCCTTGCGAATGCCTTCGATGAGTTCCTGGGGGGTCAGTTCCTCGCCTCCGAGGTACTTCTCCATCAGGGTCTCGTCCTCCTCGGCAATGGCCTCGAGCATTTCCAGACGAAGAGTCTCGTACTGCTCCATGTATTCCTCGGGAACAGGCTCGATGCTCACGTTGGCGCCCAGGGAAACGTCATCGAAAATCCGGGCGTGGCCCTGGATCAGGTCGATGATGCCGGTGAAGTTGTCTTCCGCTCCGATGGGAATCTGCAGCGGTACGGGCTTGGCCTTCAGGCGGTCCCGGATCATATCCACACAGCGCTCGAAGTTGGCGCCGGTCCGGTCCATCTTGTTGACAAAGCACATACGGGGGACATGATAGCGGTCAGCCTGGCGCCAAACCGTTTCGGTCTGGGGCTCGACACCGGCCACGGCGTCAAACACCGCGACCGCGCCGTCCAGAACGCGCAGGGAACGCTCGACTTCCATGGTGAAGTCCACGTGGCCAGGGGTGTCAATAATATTGATGCGGTGATCGCGCCAGAAGCAGGTTGTGGCGGCGGAAGTGATCGTAATTCCGCGCTCCTGCTCCTGAACCATCCAGTCCATGGTGGCCTGGCCATCATGAACCTCGCCGATCTTATGGGAAACGCCGGTATAAAAGAGAATGCGCTCAGTTGTGGTAGTCTTGCCCGCATCAATGTGGGCCATGATACCAATATTGCGCTGCATAGGAATGGGGACGACTCTGGCCACGACTTACTCCTACCACCGATAATGGGCAAAGGCCTTGTTGGCCTCAGCCATGCGATGGGTATCCTCTTTCTTCTTCACGGCCCCACCGCGGTTATTAAACGCGTCCAGAAGTTCCCCGGATAGACGGCCGACCATGCCCTTCTCTCCGCGAGCGCGGGAGTAGTTGATCAACCAACGGATGGCCAGGGAAAGCTGACGTTCGGGACGCACATCCATAGGCACCTGGTATGTCGCACCGCCGACACGGCGGGCCTTGACCTCCATATGCGGCTTGACATTGTCAACCGCCTTTTCAAAAGCTTTTATGGGGTCTTCGCCTGCCTTGTCGCCCAGCACGCGCAGCGACTCGTAAAAAATGCTTTCGGCCGTGCTTCTCTTACCGCTGAACATCAGGCGGTTGATGAACTTGGCCACAAGGCGACTGTTATAAATGGGATCGGGGATGATCTCACGTTTTGGAACTGGACCTTTTCGCGGCATTTTTCTTCTCCCTGAATCGAATTACTTGGGCCGCTTGGCGCCGTACTTGGAACGACCCTGCCGCCTGTCCTGAACACCGGCGGTATCCAACGTGCCACGCACAATGTGGTAGCGCACGCCGGGAAGGTCCTTGACGCGACCGCCGCGGATCATCACGACCGAGTGCTCCTGCAGATTGTGGCCTTCACCCGGGATGTACGCTGTGACCTCGATACCATTGGTCAAGCGAACACGGGCGACCTTACGCAAAGCGGAGTTCGGCTTTTTAGGGGTTGTGGTGTACACGCGGGTGCAAACGCCGCGACGTTGCGGGCAGGCTTGCAGAGCCGGTGTCTTTTTACGTTTCACCACTTGAGCCCGCTGTTTTCTAACGAGCTGATTAATGGTCGGCATGCGCTTCCTCCATAAGATAACAAACGCTTACATAGCTTTACGCCAATCCTCGGCTATTCCGCTTTTCGAGGATCAGCGGTGATTACATCTTGCAAAACCGAAAAATTCTTGGTTGCAAAGACGAGAGTTGTTAGTCCAAGGATTACCGCTTGTCAAGATTTTCCGCGAAAAAATTTGCTGCTCCTTGGCTTGTAGCATAAAAATTAACCGATGCATCCTCCAACATGCTGCAAACATGTGATCCGGGGATTACAATCCTGAAAAATAAAAACATCTTATTTCTCCCCCCTGAACAACTTGGGATTTTACCCGTGGTGATCTTTCCGGTGAGTGACTGCGAAAACGGAAATCGTGATCCGTTGATCTTCAGGTGCCGTTACAGACTGCGCACACCGCAGAGTATTCACTTTAAGCATATTTTTTCCAAAGGTCCATGCGTCTCGCCATGAAATCGAAACTTTTTGCACCCTATTTCCTTCTTTTATTTGCATGGGAACACCAGCGAGGGGCAAAGGGAAAAGACCCCCTACCCGGCACCCGAATACGGGCAAGGGAGATTCCGAGCAATCAATTTGCCGGGGTGTAACGAAACGCAAGACAGGCTCCCCGTACCCCGGGGCCGAGGTCACCGGGAGAACATCTCCTGGGCCTCCCGCCAGTCCTCGGGAAAATCCACCTCGATGCAGCGGTGTTCACTGATATCCAGGGGTTTGAACAAGACCTTGTCCTTGATGACGAACTCCAGGCCGCGCTCGAAGTAATCCTGGTCCTCGCACAGCTCCAGAGCCCGAACAAAGGCGGGCAAATGCCCCCGCAAGACCTTGTTGATGCCGATGGCCTCACCCTCCCCTTGCTGGATGTGCTTGGAGATGGCCTCGATATCACCCTGCGCGTTGGTCTTGTACTTCACTTCCTCTTCGCCGCACTTGCTCTTGTTCACGGCAACGGTGTTGTACGGCGAATCCATTATCCCCTTGATGACACTGGGATCGAAGATGACGTCGCCGTTTGCCCAGATGACGTCGTCGTCCAGATCCTCCAGGGCGCAGAGCAGGCTCTTGGACGTGTTGGTTATGTAGAACAAAGGATTGTACCTGAAATACACACCGGGGTGCTGCTCCATGACCAGGGTCTTCTTGAAGCCCACCACAACGATGATTTCCCGGGCGCCCATTTCCCGGAAGATGCGGATCTGCCTCCCCATGATGCTCTCGCCAGTGGGCAGAATGGACAGACACTTGGGCAAGGGCCTTCCAAGTCTGCTCCCAACTCCGGCTGCCAGAATCACGATTTTCATGCTCGCTTCCTCCATAGAATGGGTCGGAACCCGACTTGTTACGAAACGGCGCCTTGTTTGGCGGCGACAAATGAATTCAGCACGTATTCGTTCACCCGCACTCCGCTCTTTCCGTCATGGTGCGTGAAGCTCTTGTCCAGCAGGGCACGCCTTTCCTCTATGTGTCTGTCCTTGCCGGCCAGCAGCGCGCCGAGTTCCTCGTAAAATGACTCCTCGTCATACGCGCGCGGTCCGGGCGTGAAATCCTCGAGGGGGAAATTCAGCTCCCGGTTGCGGGAGATGTAGTTCTCGTGATCATACAGATAAAAAAGCATGGGCCGATCGAGCAGCAAAAAATCGAAATACACCGATGAATAGTCCGTGACCAGGACATCGGCCAGACGCAGCAGCGGGTAGATGTCATACTGGGAATTGCAGAACAACAGGTTGGGCGAGTTGCTCGACAATGGGATATCGACATAGGGGTGGAATTTGCACACCAGTACGGCCTTTTCACGCTCCAGGAATGGGAACAATCTGTTCGGGGGGAGCAGTCTGTCCGAAAAGGGATCGCCCCCCACATCGCGGAAGGTGGGCATGTAAAAAATCACCTTCCACCCGTCCTTTCGTAACTTGTTCAACTTGCTGTACAACTGAACATCAACATTGATGAAGTCGTTCTTGTCCAGATTCCTGAGCATGGCATCGTTGCGCGGGTACCCCAATTCCGGAAAGTCCTTGGCCCCAAAGGAGGGGGCAAAGGCGTTGCTGGTAAACCAGGGCGAGGTGGAGAGCACGGCGTCGTATCCCGAATAGTTGGCTCGCAGATAGGCCGCTTTTTCAGGCGTCATGTTCACCGTTGATTCAATTTCCGGAAAGCCGATTTTCTTCAAGGGAATGCCGTGCCAAAGCTGAAAGATTCGCGCTCTTTGAAACAACAGGTGCACCATGCTTTGGGAGCGCCACCAGAAATCGTCACACACCACTGTGGCTGCCCGTGCGCAAAGTTGCATGGCCTGCGGCGTGGGAAACACCAGCACCGGCAGGTTGTTCTTGGCCAGCAACTTCCCATGATCGTGGTTGTGCGTGAGAAAAAAGCACGTCAACTGGGGAAAATGCCGCACGCAGTCGAGAAAGGCATACTTGGTATTGTCTATGAAAGCTCCGTCAACTCGGCCCACAAAGACAACTAGATTGGCCTTCTTGGGAGTTTTCCGGCCAAGCTCCTTCAGGGCCTCCAGGGCCTCTTGCTGGCTGACGGTCATCTATACCTCCAAAATACTTGGATTAGTTACATCCACATGCTACGCTATAAGGAATAATTGGCCAGCAGGTTGCGGGCCTGCTCCGGCAACAAGGGACAAACCATTTCCATGGTCTCGCGCCAATAGACGCCGTCTACGCGCCATACTTCCGCGTCCACCCTGGAGAGCTCGTCCCCGCCCCACTTGGCTTCCATCTTGTCGTGGTTGGCCATCACGCTTCCCCGTGATTCACGGGACATGAGCTTTTTCTTGCCCTCCATCTGCCTGTGCACCACGCGCACATGACCGTCATACAGAACCCGCCCCCCTGCCTTCCATATCTGCATGTCATGTTCCAGGTCATCCACCTGGGAGGGGGAGAAACGTATGTCAAAGTCGGGAATGTTCAGGGCATGCCAACGCCGCATGTCGAACAGATGGCAGCAGCCCATGACCGAAAGGCTGGGGCGTTGCAGATTGAATTGTCCGAAATCCATGAACTGGGGGCAGTTGGTGGTGAACTTGATCTTGTTTTCTCTGGCGATCTCAAAAAATCTCCAAATATATTGGATCGTGGGGGGCGCACCGGAATTCATGCACAGTGGCCCCACGCAACATACCTCGGGGTGCTCCTGCAAGTCATGGACATAGCGGGTGAGCCAGTCATTTGGGAGCAGCACGTCATCGTCGAGATAGGCCAGGTAGTCCGTCTCCCGGCTCGCTGGCAGGGTACGGAGCCAATTCCTGGCCGCGGGAGCACCTATGTTGGTGGGCAAATGAATCAGGTTGACGGGCCGCCCCTGGCGTACTCTGTCCACCCCGGCCTGGAGCTCCTCCGGGGAGAAGGCAGTGGAGCCGTTGTTCAACAGTGTCACCGGGCAGTCGCCAATCTCCGAGGCCAACAGGCTCTCCAGGGTGTCCAGGGTCATGTCCAGCTTGTTGAACGTGTAAAATACGATGTGAATGCGGACGTCCTTGGGCAGCCCGGCGTCCGGCGCTGGCCGCAGGCTGTCTCTGAGCTTGTAGACGAGTAACGGCTGCAAGGGCTCGAACTTGAGCGAAAGGCGCCAGTGCGCCCTGGCTTCGTCCACATCGCCCCTCTCCAGGGACACCTCTGCCAACAGGTTGTGCCGCAGGTAATTCTCCGGGGACATCTCCAGCAACTCCATGGCCAGGTCCCGCTCCCCCACTCCCCATGCCGCTCCGGCCAGCACAGGCCCGGCTGGCGCGGCGCCGGGGCGGGCCCGGAACCTTTCAAGCTGCTTGAGAAAGGCGTCCCGCTCCATCAACCGCCACAACTCCAACAGATACAGGTAGGCCTCGTTCAGGGGGGGCTCCTTGCCGGATGCGGAATTCAACCGGGCAAGAATGGCGTCGGGATCGTTGCGCACCTTGTCCACCAAGTCCACTGCCTTGGCCTGGCTGGAGAGGGGAATCCCCTTTGTCCGCTCCCGCGCCCAGAGCAGCCACTCCTTTGTCTGCGCGGAACCGGGATTCAGCCCCTCCAGTTGAAAAATCAGGGGGAACAAATCCAGGTCAAAGGGGGAACAAACAATTGCCTGACGCATGAAATTGCCGGCCAGGAACAAGGCCCAGGGAACCAGTGGGTCCTTGCCGCCGGCTTGGGATTCCTCGGAAGCCGAACGGGTCAACTGGCTCGCGGCCCACAAAAACCAGGAGGGGTCACGGAAGCCAAAAAGCCTGTGCTCCAGTAATATGCCGTTTATCAACTTCCGCATCCGTTTACCTCTCACTTTTTAAAAAGGCGCTGAGGCCTTGTCAGCCAGCACATCCTGTCAACGCATCCTGTTTTTCCTCAATATCTTCCAACAAGCGCTTCCGCATTGTATTTCTCAACGAGGTTATCTGCTCCTCGCTATAAAGCATTTGCAATTTATACAAATTTCCCAGGGCGCTGGCCAGCGGCGCCTCTGGGGAAGGATCGGTATCCAGGCTCTTTGTTTTTCCGTCCCCGATTGGCTTGGCCTTGCCGGAAAGCTGCAGGTGCCGCACCCCCAGATGCCCCTGGTACACAGGAAACACGCCATGCAGACCCAGCCGAATGTCGTGCGCCACGTCGTCGTATTGCGACGGATTGAAGCGCAGGTCGAATCCCCCCACGGATTCCAGCACCTCGCGCCTGAACATGTGCAGACACCCGGTCACCAGACCGCAGGGGCGCAGGTAGGAGAACTGCCCCGCATCCAGGACCTGGCTGTGAATGTTGGAAAAGGAAAAACGCCTGGCATACTCCGGCGCGATGGCCTCCTGGGAGACCTGCGCGCGGGGCGGCCGCAAAAACATATCCGCCTTCTGCACCAGCAGGGGATTGCCCGCGTCCAGAATTCTGCACCCCCAGACCCCGGCATCCGGATAGCGCCTGGCCGCGGCGCCGAGCCTGCCCATCCAATCCATGGGGGGGAGCGCGTCGTCATCCATATATATAACCCACTCCGCACCCGTCACAGCGGGGTGGCGCATCAGCCAGTTCCGGGCCGCGGGCGCGCCCACGTTCACCGGCAGGGTGACGACCTCCATGACGTCCGCCACGAGCCTGGCCTGCCACGAGTCGAGCACCGCCGCTGTGCCGTCTGTGCAGCCATTGTTCAGCACCACCAGTTGCACCGCGCCGGATGGCGCCGTGGCCAGCGAATCGGCCAGGCAGCTCAGTGCCTGTTCGAGCTCCCGCTCCTTGTTCCAGGTATACAGCAGAACAGCCACCCGCGCCCGGCCGTTGGAGACATTTGGGGGAAGTGACGACTCCCGCGCCACTCCCTGCACCAGGTCATGGAGCTTGAGCAGCAGGTTCGAGTTCCAGGGGTACTCCTCCAGTACTCCGCGCAGCAGCTCCACCGCCTGCGCCTCGCGCCCCTGCAGGATGCAGATCTCCGCCAGACCGAGCAGCGGCATCAGCATGCCCCCTGCGGCCGAGGCGCGGGCATATCTGTCCGCGGCAATGTCCAACTCGCCGGAAAACCAGGCCAGATCGCCCTCGAGCTTGTCCAGCAACGGGGACAATGAATCCGGCATGGCCTGTCGCGCCCCTAGCAACAGCTCACGGGCAATGTCGAAACGTTTCTCGTATACGGCAAGACCAAAGGCCTGGTGCAGCCAGAAGAGATTTTTCGGCGCCTTCCCTGCCTGGTCCTTGATGTATGCGAAGGCCTTGTCGGTCTCTCTCTTGCCCAACAATCGCATGAGATAATCGAGCCGCTCAGGAACCTTGTGATGTTCGGCCACCGCCCGCAACAGGGAAGCGAGGCCGCCATCGGCACACAGGGGGGCGAGTTGGGTGGCCAGAGCGCCGTCCATCATGTCGTGCTCCCAGGCGGAAATCGCCACTCCCCTGCCAAGATTGTCCCACGCGGCCTGGTCCCATTCCACCGGAAGGGGCGCGGAGAGGATCTGCCTGGCCATCTCCAGCAGATGTGCCTTGCCCACGGCGCCATGCAACAAGTCCTCCTGCAATTGGGAAGGTAACCGGCGCCACTGAAAACCTGTTTTCATCACGGCTGTCCTTGAATTATCGATAAGGGCCAGGGGCCTACCCGCTTCGCAACCTGCTTTGCCGCTGTTCAAGGCGCTTACGCTGCATGGGGCTGAGACACTCTCCATCCAGGCCGATGCCCGCGTCGTACACGCCCACCACCTCCTCGACGATGCGGTGGCTGCTCGCCCTCCGCCAATATCTGAGGATGTTCACGTAGTCGGAGCGATACCCCCCTTCGGAGCCCCAGCCCTTGCACCGCCCCACTACCAACTCTCTGGAGAGACACAGGCAGAGCGGGTCCACATTGGTGTGCCGGACCACCTCCCTGCCGGGTTCGATGACCGGGATGTAGGGAATGTCGAAGGTGATGCCGGTGTCGATGCGCGCCAGGATGAACTCCACGTCCAGATTCCGGGCAAAGATACTGAACCCGTCCCTGGTCATGGCGTTGTCGTCGTCCACAAAAAGCAGGAAGCTCCCCTTGGCCGCCTTGAGCATCCCGTTCCTGATTGCGTTGCCGTAATCTCCGTCATGCGGGAAATCGAAGTAGCGCAGGGCCGAATGCCGCAGGGGGCGCTCCCCCTTGATGCCGTCGAACCCCACCAGATGTTCAAACCCGCACGGCCCGTCTTCCCGTACCAGTCCGGCGGCGCGGGCCGAGTCGAGCACGCTGTGCAGGCACTGGGCCAGGGCCTTGGGCCTGTCCCCCCTGCTGGGGGTGAGCACCGTGAAAATCGGCCTTTTACCGGAATCAGGGTTCATGGTTCACCTTCACCAAGCTTGCCATCAAGAGCGGCCTGGGAAATAATCACTCCGTGACGGATAAGGAAACATTGTCCCACATTGAGTTACATTTCTCATTTTGTTGCAAGGGTTTCCCCTTTGTATGCCAAATGGTACCGCAAGGACGTCCTGCCGGGAATTGTCTCAAAAAGCTGTTCTCCAAGGCAAGCCCGCCAAAGGGATTTCCCCGGGACAAATCATTTTGTCATAAACCTTACCCTGGTGCGGCAAATCCTGTTATCCCCCGGGGAGAGGTTATTCAAAGGCATCCAGGTTCAAGAACAGGCCCTAGCACAACCAGGGAAACATGCCAATGACAACGCACCCTTCCGCCCCATTTTGGGACTATACCCAGGCGGTTCTGCCCTTTCACACCCCCGAGGATCTATCGGGCTTCGCCCCGCTCTCCTTGCCGCTGCGCGAGAAGTCCCTGCAGCGATTGCTGCGCTCCGCCGCCCATGCACAGGACAGGGGGCAATCCCATGTCTTGCTTCTCGGGTTGGGACAGGGAGACCTGGCAGCGGAATTCTGCCGCGAACTGCCGGACGGGCTGGCGCTCGTCGTGCTGGAATTCCGCCCCGGCCTGGTGCGCGGCATGCTTGAGCGCACGCCGGGACTTCTGGACTGGTGGGGGCCGCAAAGCCGTCACCAGATTATCTCCGACACCTCCATCTGGTCCGCATTGCTGCTGCTCCAGTCCTGGCCGGGGTTGAGCTCCGTGCTCCCTCTTCGTAATCCCGAGCTCTTTCAGGCAGCGGAGACAAACACGCCGGACACCATCCTGACGCAATACGCGCACACGCAGCGCCTGATCAGCGCATCGGCAAAAACCACCCCGGAAACAACCGCCTCCCCCGTCTCCCTGAGTGCGGCCGCCATCCTGCATCCCGACGAATCGGGCCTGGAGAACTTCTTCGCCCAGTTCCCGGAGTGGTGCCACGAGTTGGTCGTGATCTGGGACGCGGAAAGCCCTCCGTGTCGCAAGTACAAATGCGCAACACAACTGCGCGAATTCGCCAGACCCCTGGAAAGTGATTTCGCGGCTCAACGCAACGCCATGCTCATGGAGTGCACCGGAGACTGGATCCTGTATCTGGATGCCGACGAGCGACTCCCTCCGGAAGCCTGGGAGAACATTCGCGGAAGAGTTCGGGACAGGAGCGCCTCGGGCTTCTGGTTGCCCAGGCTCACTCCCTACCCGGACGAGGAAAGCTGTCTGGTGGGGTTCGGGCTCTGGCCGGACCTGCAACTGCGGCTCTTCCGAAACCAGGACAGCCTGCGCTTCAAGAACCGGGTCCACGAGCGGCTGCATGGGCTCGAAGGAGCTGTGTCCATCCTCCCCGGAGTCTCCATCCTGCACTTGAACCAGTTGCTGAAATCCGCAGAGGAGATCGACGAGAAATACAAGATTTTCAATCAGGCGGGAAACACCCGGCACAAACGAAGTTCCATCTACCCCTATCTGCCCCGGACATTTTTCACTGAACTGGGGAAACGCTTGGGAGACAACGCCGCCATCCCCTTGCCGGAATGATTTAGTGAAGAGTTTTACAAGACGCGAGGGGGAACCCTTAGTTACTGTGAAAGAACCCCTGCGTACGGCACAGAACATCCCCCGACCTTTGCCAGGCCAACGATATTAACTCCAAATTTTGAAAATGCTGCCTACGCAGGGAGATAGCCGTATTTTTTAAGCATCTTCATCCAGCGCGGTGCATTTTTCTTCACCGTCAGCGCTTCGTAATCAATCGTGGCATCCCGGTAATAATCGCCACGTGATATTATTACGAAAATGATTTTCAATATTTTGTGCGCCAGTGCGAAGATTGCCCGTTTTCTCCCTCGGCGCACAAGTAAGGATTTAAACTTCTTGCTCAACCCACATCGTGTACGGCTGATTGCGTTGGCAGCTTCACACAAGATACGACGAACATACGGGTTACCTTTACGCTTTTTTCCCGAGACTCGTTTCCCCGCAGACTCGTGATTGCCTGGACAGACACCTGCCCAGGAAGCCAATTTTTCCGCACTACCAAAAGCCTGCATATCATCTCCAATTTCCACCAACATCATAGCGGCACCTTTTTCGTCAATGCCGGGAATTGTCTCCAGGGCTTGCAATATTTGGCGGTAAGGCTGCAACCCTTCAATCAGTTGTTGACGAAATAATTCGATACGTCTTTCCAAGTCCTCAATGTGATCGAGAGTTTCCCCCACCACGAAGATATGGTGTTCTGTCAATTCTCCCGAAAGAGCATCCAGCAACTCTTCATGTGTCGCCTTCAACCTTTTGTGTGCGTACCGCAGTACCTGCTCTGGATCTTCGCCATTGAGGATACCCTTGAGCATCTGGCGTGCCGACATGCCATGGATGTCACTGACGACAACGTCCAGACGAATTCCCCCATCAGTCAACACCTTGTGCATTCGATTTTTCTCATCAGCAAGTATGCGTGTCATCTTTTGCATTTGGCGCGAAATCAGGCGTAATCCTCGGAAGATATCTTTGGGCACAAATCCACCACGCAGCAACCCGCTTCGTGCTAGAGTAGCCAACCACTGGGCATCACAGATATCAGTCTTGCGACCAGGTACCTGTTTGACATGCCGGGCATTGACCACCGATGCGTGAATACCAACTTTTTCCAGAGCCGCATAAGGGCTTTTCCAATAGATGCCAGTACTCTCCATAACGACCTCTTCTGGTTCACAAGAGGCAATCCACTCAGCCATTGCGTTTCGGTCCCGTTTGAATCCGTTAAACTCCCGAATTTCTTTAACAGGTCTTCTTTGCTTGTCCTCACTAAGAATACAAACTGTTAGCTTAGCTTGGTGGACATCGATAGCGGCAACACAATGATAAATTGGCTTGAGTTCCATGGCGCCCCTCGATAAAAGAGATTAGTGTAGAGAGGCGGCGGTTGCGTTTGCCCTACCAGCTTAAGATGAAAACATCTTAGCTCTTTTTACTGTGCGCTCTTAAAGAGGCATTCCGGGGTACGACAGGGAAACGCGGGTCACGTTAAAACACGGGGTTAAAACCTCCATATAAAAGATCGACCTCAAACCGCCGTCTCACTTCTAGTATCTTTCATCTTCTGGGGTGCTGCAATCCAGCTTCATGCTCGTTAAAAGGATTCCCCCTCGGAAAAAGCAGAACTTTCACTTCTTCCTCTATTTCTTGCGCCAGATCTCCATCAGGGCGTCGAGTTCCTCCTCGGAATACGCGGGAGAGTCGTACATGCCCTGTGCCTGCCGCTGCCGCCAGGCCTCATAGAGAGTGACCGCTGCGGCCACGGAGACGTTCAGGCTCTGCACCATCCCCTGCATGGGGACATAGACCTCGTCCGGCACCAGGGCCCGCAATTCCGGGTCCACGCCGCTGTGCTCGTTGCCGAAGATTATGGCGGTGGGCTTTGTCAGGTCGTATTCGATGATGGGCAGGGCGCGCTCGGTAAAACCGGTGGAAAGGATCTGGTACCCCTTGTCCCGGAAGCCGGAGATCATGGCCTTGGCATCACTATGCCGGAACTTCTCCACCCACTTGCCGGCAGAGGCCGAGGTCTTTCTGCCCAGGACCGGAAAGGCGCTGGTGGTATAGTAAAGGTGCACCTCGGGCACGCCAAAGGCGTCGCAACTGCGGAACACAGCCGAGACATTGTGGGAATCATGGATATTGGAAAGGATCAGCGCCAGATCCTTTTGCCTGCGCTGCAGGACATTGCGAATTCTCTCGAGTCTGCGTTCCGTGATGACTGTTCTCTCGGCCATTTTCCTTCATGCTCCCATTGAGACTGTGTTGATGCCGGGTTTTTCCGCAGGCCTGCCATGTACGGCAATGCCGCACGAAAGGCAAGCCTCGGCAGGCGCTCAGATTACCAATTGGTAATTCCCGAACATCCTCTTGTAGCGAAAATGATAAAACTATTTTATAAATATTACAGTATATTGCCGTGATCAACACAAATAATCCGCGATCTGACAGGAGGTTGCATTTCCCCTTCCCATGGGCTAGACAGGGCGACCTTCTGGAGTTTCCATGTACCGATACACGATCTTATCTATCTGCCTGGCCCTGCTGGTATTCAATGGTTGCGTGCACAAGACCGCACCCGCCCCCGTAGCCCCGGTTTCCAAGCCGGTTGCAGCGGAAGAGGATGCAACCGAGGAACTGGACAAGGAATTGACCGAAACCTGGCCCGACGTTGGCGAGGTGGAACTGACCGACGCGGAGCGCGCGGCCCTCGAGTCAAAACTCGAGATCCCCTACCCGCTGGACGAAGTATCGGCCCGGGTCATCCAGGGCCAGTTCATCTTCCTCGTACGCAAGGTGCCGCGAACGGTGCGCACCTGGGTGGCGCGCTCCAGCCCGTACATCGAATACATCAGGGAGGAGTTTCGTTCCAGGGGCTTGCCCATGGAGCTGGCATACCTCCCGTTCATCGAGTCCGGCTTCAACCCCCTTGCCTATTCCCGAGCCGGTGCCGCGGGCATCTGGCAGTTCATGGCGGCAACCGGTCGCAAGTTCGGCCTGCGCCGAGACATGTGGGTGGACGAACGCCGCGATCCCTTCAAGGCCACCAAGGCAGCGGCGGACTACCTCACAAGGCTGCACGAGCTCGTGGGCGACTGGACCCTGGCCATTGCCTCCTACAACGCCGGAGAGGCCAAGATCATGAAGGCCATGGAGGCCACAGGGGCCAAGAACTTTTTCGAGCTGCAGCAACGCAACAACACCCTGAACAATCGCCTCAGGCTCCGCAAGGAGACCCTCGAGTTCGTGCCCAGGCTGCTGGCCATAGCCAAACTCATCAACAACCTCGAGTCTCTGGGATTCAACGAACCGGACACCGACGGCGCCACCAAGCTGGTCCGCATCGACGTCGGCCCCCGTGTGGATCTTAAGGCCCTGGCCCGAGAATGCGGCATGAGCTGGAAGGATTTTCGCAATTACAACCCGGCCTTTCGACGCACTGGCACCCCGCCCTCCGGCAAATTCTCGGCCATGATTCCCGCGACCAAGGTCTCCCAAGCCAGGGAATTTCTCTCCAAGCCCCAGCCCAAGCTGGCCTATGACGGCCTGGAGGAATACACCGTGCGCAAGGGTGACTCATGGAGCCGTATCGCGGCCCGCGCCGGGACATCCGTGAAGCTGATCAAGGAGGCCAACAACTCCTCCTCGAACATGCTCCGGCCGGGGCAGATGGTGTTCGTCCCCACAAGCTCCAGCTCCCTCGGGAAGAACTCTCCGAAAAACAAGCTCAAGATTCCGCCGGGAGCCACCACATACAAGGTCAAGCCCGGCGACACCCTCTCCGAGATCGCGGACAGCACCCTGATTCCGGTCAAGGTACTGCTGCGGGCCAACAATATGCGTTCGCCCAAATCCCTGCGCGCCGGACAAACTCTCGTCATCCCCATGGACAAGGCCGTGGCACCCAGGGCCGCAACTCCCCCCTCCTCCCACAAGTCGGGCGGTGCGCCATATGTGGTCAAGCCCGGGGAGACCCTCTCCCACATCGCGGACAGGACCCTGGTGCCGGTTGAGGAGTTGCTGAAGGCCAATAACATGTCCTCGGCAAGATCCCTGCGTGCGGGGCAGAGCATTATCATCCCGCTGGACAAGGCCAAACAGCCCGCACCAGAGGCGAAACCCGCCCCTGTTCCGGTCTCTGACAACGCGGCGGGAAAAAAGAGCCAAAGCTACCAGGTGCAGAAGGGTGACACCCTCTGGAGCCTGGCACGGCGCTTCAAGGTCAAGACCTCGGACCTGATGCGCTGGAACAGCCTGGGAAAGAACGCGGTTCTGCGCCCCGGCGACGAGATCAGAGTCTACAAGTAGGTCATATCGTTTAATGGCAATTCCTCGGGGAGGGACTTTTTCCAAAAGCCCCTCCCCCGGGGCCTCCTCCCGCAGTGTTCATTTTCATCGCCCCTGCAACGAGCCGGATTTATACGAAACGCTCATATCCCTGGCAGTACCAACCGCTTTTCCGTCAACTTGCACAGGCTCGGGGAATGACCTACTGTTTTCGATTCGAAAACCTTTCAGGTCACAGTAATTCCTGAGACAAACGCACGGACAAGGAGAAGCCCATGCCCCCAACTCCGCCACCACCGCCAAACAGACCGGGCGGACCTCACCGCCAGGGACCGAACGGCTTCCAGTACTCCCCGGGAGACTACCCCCCTCCACAGGACAGATACCAGTGGGAGCGGAGTTCCAAAACCTGGGGCATGCTCTGTCATCTGTCCTCCCTGTGCATTTTTCTGGGCGTGCCCTTCGGCAACGTGGCCGGGCCACTGCTTGTCTGGCTGCTCAAGCGCGACGAGTTCCCCTATGTGGACGAGCAGGGCAAGGAGTCCCTGAACTTCCAGATTTGCCTGAGCATCTACTACATCGTGGCTGCGATGCTGATTTTCGTGTTCGTGGGCTTCCTGCTGCTCCCCCTGCTGGGGCTGTTTCAAATCATCGCAGTGATCGTGGCCTCTGTACGGGCCAATGACGGCCGCCCCATCCGTTATCCTCTGACAATCAGGTTCCTGAAATAACCTCACAATGAAATCCCTCCCCAAGAGCGTCCTGCACGTGAGCGGCTCGTTTCTCCCGCATCAACGTGCCGGAACGGAATACTACTGCAGAAATCTCTGCCACGCCCTGCAGGAACAGGGCATTGGCCTCCGCATCCTCACGGCCGTCGCAACGGACCAACGGGAAGAGGAGTATTCACTCAGAACCCGCACTTTCGAAGGATTGGAAGTGGACGAAATGCTCATCCCGGAGCAGGACATCGGCATGGAGTGGAACAAGGAGTTGCCCCGGATTCTTCCGGCCTATCTGGATAAATGGGGCATAGAGCTGGTGCACGTGCACAACGCCATCGAATTCTCCCCCTCCCTGTACCAGTCCCTGGGCAGGCTGCCCATCGTGACGCATCTCCACGACCTCCAGTTCCTGTGCGCCAACAACATCTGCGTCCACTCGGACGGCGGCATCTGCGACGGGCCTGAATCAACGGAAAAATGCGCGCACTGCCAGGGGCTCAAGCCCGGTGCCCCGGACCATGCGGCACTGCTCAAGCAACAAGAGAAACGCCTGTCCATGATGCGGGGCGTGTTCTCCCGGCTCGATCTCGCCATCTCCCCCTCGCAATTCAGCATGACCATGCACAGGCGCTTCGATTTCAGGGCCAGGTGGCATATGGTGCAGGGGCTGGGCCTCCCCCCCATGCGCACCCCGGTTGCGACATCCAGGGGCAAGGAACTGACCGTCGGCTATCTCGGCGGGGTATGCTGGTTCAAGGGGCTGGATCTGCTGGTGGGGGCGTTTTCCGCGCTCCAGCCTGTCAAGGCCGGGCTGGAGATATACGGCAAGGTGGCCAATGAGCCCTACTTCGAACAGGCCATGTCCATGGCGCAGGGGAACGTGGTCCACAAGGGGGGGTACGCGCCCGAGGACCTGCCGGGCATCCTGGCGAACCTGGACATCGTTGTGGTGCCTTCGCGCATCGAGACCTACTCCTTTGTGGCCCGGGAGGCCCTGGCCGGAGGGTGCCCGGTCATCGTTGCGGACGCAGGAGCCCTGCCCGAAGCTGTGGACGAGGGGCGCAACGGCCTCATTTTCAAGAGCGGAGACGCGGCCCACCTGGGCACGGTGCTGGGCAAACTGCTCCGGGACCCCGAATTGATCCGGCGCATGAGGGATAACATCCGCACAAGCCCTGCTCCGGCTTCCATTGCAGCCGACGCCGAACGCATCCTGGAGCTGTACGGCTGTCTTTGAACATTCTCTTGCTTCCAGATTGGCTATAGCCAGCATGACACATTGAACGTCTTTGGAAGGGAGGTCCGGGGGGATAACCTTTCTGCAGAAAGGTTTCCCCCCCCGGAAACCGAATTCCAAAGCCGTATAAAAAAAGGGGAAGACTCCGCAAAGAGCCTCCCCCGTAATAATATCGCGGTGCGTGGTACCGTGTCCGGCTATTTCTTCAGCCAGGGCATCATGGCGCGCAGCTTCTTGCCCACTTCCTCGACCTGGTGACCGGCCTGCAGGCGGCGGGTGGCAAAGAAGTAAGGCATTCCGGCCTTGTTCTCCAGGATGAACTCCTTGGCAAAGGAGCCGTTCTGGATCTCGGTGAGGATCTTTTTCATTTCCTTGCGGGTCTCGTCGTTCACGACCCTGGGGCCGCGGGTGAAGTCGCCGTACTCGGCGGTGTCGCTGATGGAGGCGCGCATATTGGCCATGCCGCCCTCGTAGATCAGGTCCACGATGAGCTTGACCTCGTGCAGGCATTCGAAATAGGCGATCTCGGGCTGATAGCCGGCTTCCACCAGGGTCTCGAAACCGGATTGGATCAGGGCGCACAGACCGCCGCAGAGCACGGCCTGCTCGCCAAAGAGGTCGGTCTCGGTCTCTTCGAGAAAGGTGGTCTCGATGACGCCGGAGCGGGCGCCGCCGATACCCTTGGCATAGGCCAGGGCGATGTCCATGGCCTTGCCCGTGGCGTCCTGATGCACGGCGGCCAGGCAGGGCACGCCGCCACCCTCGGTGTACACGCGGCGAACCAGGTGTCCCGGTCCCTTGGGAGCCACCATGCACACGTCCACGTCCTTGGGCGGAACGATCTGGCAGAAATGGATATTGAAGCCGTGGGCGAAGAACAGGGTCTTGCCGGCGGTGAGGCTCGGGGCCACGTCATTCTTGTACACGGTGGGGGCGTGCTGATCAGGCACCAGGATCATGATGCAGTCGGCCTTGGCGGCAGCTTCGGCGGCGCTCATGGGCTCGAAACCGTGCTCCTTGGCCAGTTCGTAGTTCTTGCCGCCGGGGCGCTGACCCACAACCACGTTGATGCCGGAATCGCGCAGGTTCTGTGCATGGGCGTGTCCCTGGCTTCCGTAGCCGATGATGGCAACGGTCTTATCGCGCAACAGGCCCAGATCGGCGTCCTGATCATAATAGACTTTCATTGGGTACTCCACTTCATCTTGCCCCTCCCCTGGGATGAGGAGCGGTTGCAAAACGCACAGCCGCCGGTTACCCGTCGCGGCTGCTCCAGACCGCCCAGCCGGTCTTCAAGGACTTAAGACTCTATCTGCATGCTGCGCTTGAGGGAGGCCGCACCGGTGCGGGCGACCTCCTTGATGCCGAAGCGTTGCAGCAGATTCATCAACGCATTGATCTTGCCATAATCGCCAGTGACCTCGATGGTCAACTCATTGAGGCCCACATCCACGACCTTGCAGCGGAAAATGTCCACGATGCGCAGGACCTCGGCACGCTTGGTGCCCTCCGCATTGACCTTGATGAGCACCATCTCGCGCAGCACGGCCTGGACCTCTGAAAGGTCCACCACCTTGATGACGGTGACGAGCTTGCGCAGCTGCTTGACGATCTGCTCGATGATCTGGTCATCGCCACTGGTGGTGATGGTCATGAGCGAAACGTTATCCTCCAGGGTGGGCCCCACGTTGAGGGTCTCGATATTGAAACCGCGGCCCGAAAACAGGCCGGAGATCCTGGAGAGCACGCCGGGTTCGTTTTCCACGAGAACAGAGAGAACATGTCGCATGGCGGCCTCCTAAACCAGCAGCATTTCGGTGAGCGAGGCGCCCGCGGGCACCATCGGATAGACATTCTCTTCCTTGGCCACACGCACATCCACCACAACGGTCCTGGGCATCTCAAAGGCCTCGCGCAGCACGGATTCGACCTGGCCAACCTCCGTAACGCGGAAGCCCGCGGCGCCGTAGGCCTCGGCCAGCTTCACGAAGTCGGGCTGGGCGTCCATGCAGGTGGAGCAGTAGTTCCTTTCATAGAACAGCTCCTGCCACTGCCGCACCATGCCGAGGTAGCCGTTGTTCAGGATCACGATCTTCACGGGCAGGTTGTTGCATACCGCGGTGATCATCTCCTGGATGTTCATCTGGATGGAACCGTCGCCCGCTATGTCGATGACCAGCTTGTCCGGAAAGGCCATCTGGGCGCCAATGGCGGCGGGGAACCCGTAGCCCATGGTGCCGAGGCCGCCGGAGGTCAGCAGGGTGCGCGGGGTGTGGAAATTGTAGAACTGCGCGGCCCACATCTGGTTCTGCCCCACCTCGGTGGCGATGATCGCCTGCCCCTTGGTGAGCTCGTAGATCTTCTCCACCACGTACTGCGGCTTGATGGCGTTGCCATCCGGAGCGCCATAGGCCAGGGGGTGGGAATCCATCCACTGCCGCACCTGGGCCAGCCAGTCAGTGTGCCGGGCCTCCCAGTTCACGTCCTTGCAATCGGTCTCCACGGCCTGGCGCAAGAGCTTCAGGGCCTCGCGGCAGTCACCCACAACAGGCACGTCCACGGGCACGTTCTTGCGGATGGACGTGGGGTCGATGTCCATGTGCACGATCTTGGCATGGGGCGCGAAGGTGGAGAGCTTGCCCGTGACGCGGTCGTCGAACCGCGCCCCCACGGCGAGAAGAAGATCGCAGTTGTTGATGGCCATGTTCGAGGCAAAGGTGCCGTGCATGCCCAGCATGCCCAGCCAGTGGGGCTCGCATCCGGGGTAGGCGCCAAGGCCCATGAGGGTGGAGGTCACCGGGATGCGCAGCTGGTTGGAAAGCCAGCGCAGTTCCTCGTGGGCATTGGAGTTGATGACGCCGCCCCCCACATAGAACAAGGGGCGCTTGGACTCCATCAACAGCTTCGCGGTCTTGCGCAACTGCTGCTGGTGGGGAACGACGGTGGGGTTGTAGCTGCGCATGGCCACGGCGTCGTCATCCGGAAACACGAACTCGGTCAGGGCCTGCAGCACGTTCTTGGGCAAATCCACCACAATGGGGCCGGGGCGGCCGGTGCGCGCCAGGTAGAAGGCCCTGCGGACGGTCAAGGCCAGCCGCTCCACGTCCTTCACAAGATAGTTGTGTTTGGTGCAGGGGCGGGAAATGCCCACCATGTCCACTTCCTGGAAGGCGTCATTGCCAATGAGAGGGGTGGGTACCTGCCCCGTGAACACCACAATGGGGATGGAGTCGCAGTAGGCGGTGGCGATGCCGGTAATGGCGTTGGTGGCGCCGGGTCCGGACGTCACCAGGGCGACGCCCACCTTGCCGGAGGCACGGGCATAGCCGTCGGCCATGTGTACCGCGCCCTGCTCGTGGCGTACAAGGATATGCCTGATCTCGGACTTGGGTAGGGCGTCGTAAATGTCGATGATGGCACCACCGGGGTAACCGAAAATGACATCGACACCCTCTTTTTTCAGACACTCGAGCAGTATCTGCGCCCCGTTCAATTGGGGGCGGGCTCCGGAACTCTCATTGTTCGCCTTTGCTTCCACCTGCGTACCTCCTCATTGATGTTAGCACAGCGCTGAAAAACCACTCTCCCGAATCATGCCGGCAGTTGGCCGGCAACCGGGGCAAGCGGAGTATTCCAAGGGGTGGCCCGACAACTAGAGCATTTAACGCTTGAAATGCTTATTCAACGGCTGGCAAAGCCAGCCTATAAGCATTTCGCGGCAAGGATTTACAGGTAAATCCTTGCAGAGCGTTTGAACTTTTTCAAAGTTTAAATGCTCTAGCGCTCTGCGGGGGGAGCCTTCATGGAAAAGGTGTTCCCCGCGAGAGCCACTGCCGGAGCACTCCCTGGCGTTTTTGTCGAAATATCCCAATCGTTGAAATATATCCGTCAATGATGACAAACGTAAGCTTGTTTTGGATCCGGCTCGATGCATTGCCGACATACGTGGCCATAAAACCCCGCACATGTAGGGCGCGGCCTCCGCCAACCTGAATAAATGGGAGTGGTTGGAATTAACATGAACTTGGCACCGCGGTCAGTCCAACCCACGGAAAATACGCGGATATGATAAAATTACCGGCCCTGCCGGAGTGGAACCACCAGCAATAACAAAATTCCGGAAAGGCAGCCTGCAATCAGCACTACCCGATCCATCAAGTGTTCTTACTGCACGTCCACCTCAAAACGCAAGCTGAAAAGCCTCTGAAACCGGTTTCCTGTCATGCTTTTTGGCTGGCCGGGCGCGGCATTATGATGAATATTGCCTTGCCCCCACTGTTTTTCTTCGAACAACACGGATCGGCAGGCTCCCAAAAGGAGATTCCCCGCTGCTCGGCAGGAACCGGCAACGGGGAATCTTGAAAGAGGAAGCGTTACGAATGAAGCGAGCATGCGGACCCGGAAACCCGGGTCAGGCACTACTCCTCGCCTGCATATCTATCCAAAATCTTTTGAATTTTTGTTTTACCCGTCAGTTTCTTCTTCTTGATGTCCTTGATCGCGCGCTCGTCGCTCGGAGCCCGGTAAGGCTTTTTTTCGAGCTTTTCGAGCTGCTGCTCGTACAGAAGATGCTCTTCCCATAAAACCCTGAGCTCGGCATCGTTGGCAGCATACTTTTCGATCTGAGTGATTTCGTTTTGCTCCATGGGGCCTCCCCTATTCCAATGTATGTTATGAGGTTGACTGTGTCAGCGGGTCATCATGCAATGCCACGCCGGTTCTTCATCTGTTTCAATGATCAGGGTCTTGCCGCGGCTGGTCTGTCCGCTGGCCACCCTGACCCTGGAAGGCTTGAGGCCGAGGGTCGTGGCCACGAACTTCTCCAGTGCCTTGTTGGCCTTGTTGTCCACCGCGGGGGCCGCCACCCTGAGCTTGAGACGCCCCTGATATTCACCGGCCAGCTCCGAACGCTTCGCTCCGGGTTGGACCCAGACCGAGAGGCGCCAGCTGTGTTCGCCTTCGCGCTCTATGTATTCCGGAAGTTGGCCTGTCATGTCTTGTTCCTTGCTACCCCGCGCGCATTACATGCCGTGGACCATGCCCCCGGCCATCTGGTACAGCGACCGAACCAGAAACGACCTCAGGAACAGGATGGCGAGCAGCACGATCACGGGAGAGAGATCCACGCCGCCAAGAACCGCAAAGGGCAGCAGGCGCCGCACCTTGTTGAAGACCGGTTCGGTCATGTTTCGCAAGATCCGCACGATGGGATTGTAGGGGTCAGGGTTGACCCAGGACAACAACGCGGAAATGATGACTATCCAGGAATACACGTTCAGGACCACGTCCAGAACCGACGCAATGGCCTGCAAGAAGTTGGAAAAAACGAACATCTATCCTCCCTGGGCGCCGAGGCGCCTGCTCGCCCCCTTCCCGGGGGAGGGGGCATCTGCATTGTATTGTTCATGTCTTCGGTCAGTAAATCAAGCAAAAAATCCCCTGCCCCGGTCCGCCCGGCCCGCGCAGGATAGCGCCCTCAGCAGACATTGGGGCCCAGGCGCATTCCCACCGCCATGCTCCAGAAATCCGTGACATGCATCTCGGCGTTCAGGTTCGGGCTCTTGTAGGCCCAGAACCGCACTCCGGCCAGCCGTGCCGTGCGTTCGTCCACACTGGTGTCTCCAAGGAAGACCACCTCGTGCTTGCCCAGCTTCCACTTGTTCATGATCACGTGCAGGCTTTCCGGGCTCGGTTTGGGCATGTAGCACCCCGCCGTGGCGATGGGGGAAAAATAGATGTTCAGCCCGAACCGGTCCGCCAGCCAGGACATTGTGTTGGTGCGGTTGGTGCTGATGCCCAGCTTGTATCCCCTGGCCCGCAGCCTGCCGAGCAGCTGGACGAGGCCGGGTTCCGGCACCAGGTTGGGGAGGATCTCCTTGCGGTAGTCCACGCTCCGCACCGCCGCCTCCATCTCGTCCCTGCGCTCCGGCGGGATGATGTGCGCCAGGGACTCCCGCACAGCATGGGCGTGCACGTAGGCCTCCTGGGACTGAGTCATGGGCTCCATGCCCAGACGGCTCAGGATGGCGTTGTAGTAGATGCGGTTCGAGGCGAGGGAGTCGAACAACACGCCGTCACAGTCGAAGATCACCCCTTTGAGGTCGGTGAAACGGCGCGGGTCGGTGAATGAATTCAATAACGGCATGGCAGTCTCCAATCGTTGCGTTGTTCAGGATCAGAGATTGTCAATGATGGCCACGGGTGTGACGATGTCCAGCCAGGGCTTGTCCTTCACCGGCTGGGAGTGGCCGCACAGGCGCCATCCCGGCGCCCGCAGTATCTTCGCGGACACCCCTTGCAAAGCCTCGGGGAGGGCGTCGCTACCGCTCTCGGCACTGATTCCGGCCTCGCCCCAGGCCGCGGCCAGGATCTTGTCGTCGGTGCAGATCCAGGTTCCCCGGGGCAGCCAGGCGAGCATGGCTTCGAGCACCCGCATGCGCTGGGCCGGGGTGGGCTCGTCCCCTTCGCTCCCGGCAGCGGAGGCGTTCAAGGCCGGTGCGGAAAACTCGGACTCGCCCCGCTCATCGTCGGCATGCAAGGCACTCTCAAAGCGCCGGGTGCTGGCGCTCAGGTCCTTGTCCAGACCGGCCAGTTCCATGTGCCGTTCCTCCAGGTCCCAGGCCAGCAGCAGAGTCATCTGCGCCTGCGTCAGCAGCTTTTGGGCAGGGTCGCCGCCCTGCTCCGCCCCTGGCACGAAACCACTGGCCGAGAACCTCCCAAGGTCGGCGTCCTCGTCCTTGCGCAGGGAGCCCGGAGGGACGTGCGCGGTGGAGTGCGAGGCGGCAACGGTGGCTGCCAGCTCTCCCGGGCGTTGAAACTGCAGGCCATAGGCCAAGATGTCTCGCAGCCAGGCTCTGGCCTGTTGAGGAGTGAGGGGGAGGTTTACCGGCGTGTAGCAGGCGCGTTGAGAACCTGTGCCGGAAGTGGTCTGCTTGCCGGCGATTCCGGGGTTGAACCAGAGGACCTCTGCCGGAAGATGCCCGGGCACCAGTTCGGGGTGCATTCCGGACACGTACACGACTCGTGAGGCGGCGGCCTCCTGCTCCATGGTCATATTCTCCTGTTACAGAAATTTTGTGATCCGCTGCCCCCGAAAGGAAGTAATGCCTCGGTGCGGATTGTCAAAAAACCAGTCAATCCGCGGGAGGCTCGAACTTCTCGCACACCCCGTGGCAGCGCGGCATGGCGAGCAGACAGAGCCCGCTCCATGAGTTTTCACAGGCCACACCGTCCAGCTCGAACTCCAGCTCCCTCCCGTCCTCGGGCAGGAGCGGTACGAAATTTTCGCACGGAGTCTCGTCCCGCAACATGTCCATCAGCCTTTTGGACCAAATGCGTGTGGCCAGGTCGATCTCGAGCTGAAAACTGTCGGCCTGCTCCAGAAACCGGTCATATGCGCGTTCCAAATAACTGAGAATCTGGCACTGCCATTCCTTATGCAGTCCGGGATTCTGGTTTTCGGCAAGCAGGCAGCGCCCCTTGCGGTGGTGCACGCAATGCGTGCCGGGAAAAGGAGTTATCGTAGCGCTCATAATCGCGCGTGTTCCGCGCTAGAGGATAATACGGGGCTTGCCCGCGATATGCAAGAACATGCACGGCAAGGCGACACCTGACAGGGGGTAACTATCCGGTTTACCCCGAACCCGGGTTGATATATTGTATCCATAGTGTGGATGCGTATGGCCACTCCTTGACCTGTGGCGAAAGCACAGGTATACGCGGCAGCAACAATCACTCGGAGGCGAAGTATGATCGGCGGATTAGGAATGTGGGAACTTCTTTTGATACTTGTTATCGTGCTCATCATTTTCGGGGCCAACAAACTCCCGGAAATCGGTGGCGGCATGGGCAAAGCCATCAGGAATTTCAAAAAGGCCACCGGCGAGCCCGATGAGATCGACGTTACCCCCAAGAAAAACAACGAGCCTGCCAAGAAGGAAGAAGAGGACAAGGAGGAAAAGTCCGCTTAGCTTCCCCCTGTCGTCTCTTTTCCGGATTCTTCCCGGCAGCTGATTCCCCCGAATCGTCTCAATCGGGTAATCAAGCATCCCTACGCGTATAAAGCCGCGAGTCTGACACTCGCGGCTTTATGATTCCCATTTGAACACATATGCTTCTGCATATGTCGCTGCCTTACCACGTCCGCATATGCCGCTGCCACGCCATTTCCTATGGCGCGATCAGCTGCCGCTCCGGCGAAAGCGTGGTTTCGCCTGCGCTTACGACTCGCTTTGCTCGCGGGCGCCACCTCTTTCATATGCCGCTGCCACGCCATTTCCTATGGCGCGATCAGCTGCCGCTCCGGCGAAAGCGTGGTTTCGCCTGCGCTTACGACTCGCTTCGCTCGCGGGCGCCACTTCCTGTGGCGCTGGTGCCCTACATTCCCCAATAGTAAACGTTTTTGAAAAGGAGGTCCGGGGGAAGAACTTTTTCCAAAAAGTTCTTCCCCCGGCATCCTTGTCTTTCCTTATTCTTGCCGTTTCCCCCTTCACTCAAGCAATCCCGGCCGGGTCCAGCGGTCGATGTAGGCCTGGGAGTCGAACTTGCGCTTGCACCCCCTGGCGTTCATGTAGCGTATGCTCCCGTACACCTCCCTTTCCTTCCAGGGGCGGTCGTGCAGCCCCCCAATCGCCCATAACACCCCCACATAGCCGTTGGGGTCCCTGCCATCGAGCTGGAAGCGGTCGTTGAGCCGCAGGGCGATGTCATGGGCCTGCTCCGGGCTCTCGCTCCACTCCAGGATCTTCTTGGCCCAGTACATGCGCATGTAACCGTGCATGGCCCCGGTGCGTAATAGCTCCCACTGCGCCGCGTTCCACAAGGGGGAGTGCGTGGCCCCCTTCTCAAAAGCCTCATACTCATAGACGTACGGTCTGGGGTCGCCCCTATGCTTGTCCAGACTGGCCAACGCCCACTGTGGCGCGCCCTCCAGGGAGTCGTAACGCTCGTTGTACAGGCAGAAATTGTCCGAAAGTTCACGTCGGACAATGAGCTCCTCCAGGAATGCCTGGACATTCTCGTCAGCCTCCCCGCCCCCGTGCGCCCCTCGCATGGCCAGGGCCTCCAACGCCGCACGGTGGGGAGCGAGCTGGCCGAAATGAAAATAGGCCGAGAGCCGGGAAACCGCTCCGGCATTGGGATCGTTCCGCTTGTCCGCGTAGCGGTGCAGCCGGTTCTCCAGAAAACGGCGCAGGGCCGCGCTCCCGGCCTTGGGGCCAGGGGGTGTTGTTTTGACAACCGGCACCGAGCAATCGGTTCCCAGCCCGGTAAGCACCCCGCCCCAGTCAGAAGCCGGGATATCCCCGGCATATCTATGCGGATGCGGGAGCAGCTCGGGAAAGGGCTCCAGGAAATCCGACAACAGCTTTGATATTTTGGGGCGCAATGTTCGCGCCCCCACTTCCTGCTTGGACGAGGCCACCCGGCAGGGCACCACGTTGTGCCCGTCCACTTCCACCAGAGCGCCCCTGAAGGATGCGGTAAAAACGCTTTGCCACTCCCGCTTCAGGCGCAAGGGGTCGAAATCCGTCACCACCGTTGGGGCGTCCAGCTTCCGGACAAAGGCCGCCAAGGTATCCGGGGGAGGGCCTTGCAGCAGCGCAAAGGGTATGCCCAGGTTCTCGAACTCCCCGGCTGTTTCGCGCAAACCGCGCAGCATGAAATCATACTGCCGCAGGGTGGCGCCCAGAAATGCCGGAGCCATGCAGAATACCACCAGCAGGGGGCGTTTCCAGGCCAGTGCGATGTCCTGGGCCAGCAACAGGCCCCAGTTGTCACGGGCGCGCTGCTCCCTACTCATCCAGTGGATTATTGGCCCGGCACCTTTTTCATCCGCCGGGCGGACAATGGTGACACGGTCGGGATGCACCCGGCCTGATTCCTTGATGATATGCTCCAAAGACATGTCCACGCAGCCTCCCGCAATCCGTTTGTGCTACTCTGGACCACTTATGCCATATGCATGGACTCGGGGCCAGTTACCGCTCCGCACAACGGGCTGGAAAAAGCCTGGACATTTCAGCTCAGCCGGGTATCACCTGAACAGAAGAATGCATATTTCCTTCCCTTTTTCTACTGGAGCGCCCATGTACAAGCTCGGAACCACGGGACTGAAATGGCTCAAGACCATCCACCTTGTGGCGGTCTCATGTTGGGTGGGGGGCGCCATTGCCCTGTTGCTGCTCTATTTCCTGAAGAACGGCGTCATGGACGGAGGCGCGCTCTACGGCATCAACCAGAGCATCCACTTCGTGGACCTCAAGGTGGTGGTCATCCCCGGCGCCTTTGGCTGCCTGTTCACAGGCTTGGCTTACGGCATTTTCACACGCTGGGGATTCTTCAAACAGGGCTGGATGATCTTCAAGTGGGTTGTCACCATAGGGGCGATCCTGTTCGGCACATTCTTCCTCGGCCCCTGGGAAACCGAGATGCTGGAGATTTCAGCCAAGCTGGGCCTGGCCGCCTTGGACAACCCCATGTATCTGCACAACCAGTTCATGCACGCCATCTTTGGCGCTGTGCAGACCCTGGTGCTCATGGTCACCCTGGGCATTTCAATCTTCAAAACCATGGAAGAATTTGAGGAAGTAAGGATAAGCTAAACATGATTTCAATAGAAAAAGCCACAATTCTAAGAAGTTAGTTTCAGTTTGCACCATAAAGACTCTGGTGATAAAAAAAGAATAGGTAGTGCAAATCAGGCACTACAGTACAAAAAACTAACATGTTAAAATAACTATTCAAAACAAAAACATTCAATTTATTATGACTTGTAAGTCGATTCTTAGCCCATTACGATACCCTGGAGGGAAAGCTGGGCTTTTCAAGTTTGTAGTTGAAGTTATTCGCAGAAACGATAGGTTTGGTTGTAGCTACTATGAACCTTTTGCAGGTGGTGCTGGTTGTGCTTTAAAGCTCTTAGCGGAAGGTATAGTATCTAGAATCGTTCTTAACGATGCTGATCCTTGTATCTATGCATTTTGGCAAGCTGCTTTAAACGAGACCGAAGAATTCATTGAAAAAATACACAAGACTCCTTTAACCGTAGAGTCATGGAAAATACAAAAAGCTATTTGGAAAAATCATGCAAATGAACGTATTTTTAATATTGGGTTTGCAACTTTTTTTCTCAATCGTTGTAATCGATCAGGAATAGTTGATAAATCAGGACCAATTGGTGGATTTTCTCAAAAAGGTGAATGGAAAATTGACGCTCGTTATAATTCTCAGACACTGGCGGAACGTATTAAATTTATAGGATTAAATAAGAATGAAATATCTATATTCAATTCCGATGCAATTGATTTTATGCAATCAAATTTCACATCGCGACGGAATAATAGCAAATTCGTATATCTCGACCCACCATATTATATGACAGGCAAAAGGCTTTACTTTAACACATTCAATGATGAGAAGCATTTACACTTGTCCAAATTTATGAAAAGACAAATCAAGCTGAAATGGCTCATTACATATGACAACAACAGCTTCATTAGAAAACAATATTCAAGTTTTCGTCTTTACTATTACCATCTTTGTTACAGTCTGCAAAATAAACAAAAAGCCAAAGAGTTGGTCGTTGTACCCGACAATATGAACATGCCCCCAGGATTTTCTTTTGATTCAAAAAAAATTGTAATAGCTTGTTCACAATGACACCATTGAGTTCATTCGAATAGCACTAGAGGTAGATCATGCAACCATGCGTTGACTGTCGTTTTTGCGGAATTTCTAAAGGTTATTACACATATCTTGGGATAGATGAGCCCATTTATTCAAACCAAGATTTCTTTATAATTGCTTCAATTGGCGCCTTAGTTGAAGGTTGGTCTCTTATCGTACCCAAGGAACATCAATTTTCAATGAAGAATTGTTACAATAGTGACTTATTTAATAAAGCATTTGATACTGTACTCCAAAAGTTAAGAATTGAGTATGGTAACAACATTATTGCATTTGAGCACGGTGCTAACAGTAATAAATCTGTTACAGCTTGCGGCACCTCTCATGCTCATTTACATTTAGTTCCCTATCCCATATCATTGACTTCTCAATTGATGGCAAAAAACTTAAATTGGATATCTTGCCGCCCCTCAGAAATAGCATCGTACGTCAACAATTCTGAGTATCTTTATTACTCAGACATATCCAACGACAAAAACTGGCTTGATACAGTTGGGGTTCTCCACAAGTTGGAAAAACCTACTTCTCAATTCTTTCGTCGTATTATTGCTCTTCAATGTGGCATGAAAAGCTATGCAAATTACAAGCAACACCCGTTTCTAGATATTGCGTTGAAGACTCGAAATATTCTTTCCTCATAACTTAACCATGTTGGTGTCCCATGGCTAACAACGAGAGAAAAATTTCTGAAAATTCAGCTGATATTGAGGAATCATTTTCTAATGATTCTACTATCAACACTGATGGTAGAGATAAAGGAGACTGGAAAAGTATTTATCCAAAAGAAGCCAAAGATCAAATTAACAGAGAGCTTGCTTATTTGGTATTCCTTCTTGCTGTTGCACTGGCGGCTATCCTTCTTAATTGGCTAGGTGTATTTACGGATGGATTAAAGTCACCCTTTCAACAATCGACTTTAACTACATACATCTACTATTTTGCAAGCGGTCTCCTAGGAGGAGTCACTTTTGGAGGTAAATATCTGTATAGAGTAGTAGGCCGTGGTTATTGGACCCAAGATCGCTGGGTATGGCGATTTTTCTCACCTTTAATTTCAATGGTTCTCGGATTCATAATAGGCGCAATGGTAGAATGTGGCGTAATGGAATCGATAAATACATCTTCTGGTGCACATACCATTGTAATCGGCTTTCTTGCTGGCTATTTTGCTGATGAAGCCGTCGGGTTTATGTGTGATGTTGCAGAAGTAATCTTTCGAAAACGTAAATAATCACTATGCACAAGCTACAATCACAATTAAAGCCCATTAATGGTCCTCTGTTTATCACAGAAAATCAAAAATTTAAAATTCCACCTAGCAAGGTCACAAAATTTCGAATAGGAGAAAAAGCATTCGGTTTGACTTGTCTTCCAAAATTGTGGACTCTACCTTTTATTGTCATCTCTAGCGACCTTTACATGCAGTACAAAAATTCTAAAACAAACGAGCATGATCACATTATATCTAAATGGATTCCCAACATCTTCGAGTCGATCGACGCAAACAATATATCTCCTCGCGATAGAGTAATAATACGTTCCTCTGCTTGTGATGAGAACTTGGATGCCAAAGGAGAATACTATTCACAATCTGGCCATTGTAGTAATTTAGCAAAACTAATAAAGCTATGTTTAGATAAAATTCTTAATGATAAAGATCTTAACGACCAGAAGATACCTCTTATTATCCAAAAACATTCTACAGTCACCTCTGCCAAAGGCCATCTTTCCAACGAAATAAGATTTTCAAAAGAAAAACGTGATTGGCTAATCGAATTTGAATCGCCCCACAACTTATTCGGTACGAGAAAAAAAATAAACTTTAGAAATTGGCGAAAAAACGTATCCTCAGAATTCAATTTAAATAGCGCCATACGGTGCACGAACTTATCAAGTATTGTTGAATGCCTTAAGTCACCATCTGCATGGGCATACCAAGCTAAATTGCGTGTCCATTTTGAATGGGTATGGGATGGCTACTGTATATACTTAGTTCAAGCAGATGAATATCTCGATCAACCAGGAATTATTCCACCCCCTAAATTGACAACTTACAATCATAAGCGCTTAATGAATTTTAAGCCTCGATGTCTGCAAATTTTAGATCCATCTCAAGCCACTCAATATAGTAAAATACACAATATCTACTTATATAACCAATTAGGACTACCTACAACTAACTTCTACATACTAAAAGACCGCTCAATCATTGATAGTTTGCTCGATAATAACATTTCTGATGACCTTCATCATGATCTTACTTTTCTAACAAGTGGATCGCTTGTAGTCCGTATGGACGTAACTACAGATGAAAAGAGAATTAGACAGCTTCTACCGCGTACGAATGAAGTTCGCGACATAGCAACTACTTTAGATTGGTTCTCAAAAAACGCCAAAGAAATTAAAAAACTATTGGAATATGACCTTGCATTAATCTTCCACCTTTTTATACCGGCCTTCTCTTCGGCTTTTGCGTATGCTTCCCCTGGAGCAAGAAAAGTTAAAGTCGAAGCATTATGGGGACTTCCTGAAGGACTTTATTTCTTTGCTCATGATAAATACATCGTTGACACTGGAAACAGTGTCATAAAAATGATTTCTGAAAAAAAATATCCACACTTTCAGATAGAACATATTGAAAACTTTAAAAAAAGATTCGTTGCACCTAATGAACATGGAGAGTGGGTAACTCAAATTCTAGCATCCTCAAAAGGCTGGGGAAGTACAATCACGAAAAAAGATTATAGTTTGTTAGCCTATCTCGCTCATATGACAAGAAGAATCGCGGAAAAAGAGAAAAAAGCCGTAAGTGTCATGTGGTTTATTGGTGTCGATAATAATTTAAGTTCAAATGGTCTTTTACCTTGGTATCATGAATCAGCTGATGACAATCCAAGGCGTACCCACAAGCCTTATCGACAGAAAACTATGTTTGACAAGGAATTGGTGATTCAAACAACAGCTGACATCGAGAGACTTAAAAATGAGACTTCAGTCCCTAGTTGTGTCCGTTTCTTTCGCATACAACCATTGGAAGACAAATTATTCCGTAGTAAAGAAGTTCTCAAGGAAATTGGAGAAATTGCCAAAGCTATCAATGCTGTTATCTATCTTGAAGGTGGCACTTTATCACATGCATACTATCAGCTTGAAAGAACCGGAGCACAAGTTCAAATTGCTTCATCTTTTGATGGAAAAGACGATAAACGCGAATATAATAAACTCGTTAGAGACAAAATTCCATCAAAGATTGAAGAAGGTGGAGAATCTGTAAAAAAAGCACAATTTTCTGGTGTCTTTTTAGAACGCCTTTTAAAAGAGAAACTTGTTGAAGAAGCATTTGAAGTTCTTGATGCTGAAAGCCGTGATGAAATCTTAGAAGAGTTAGCTGATATAAGTGCTGTTGTTGATGGTCTATTGAGCAGCATCAACTCTGATAGAAATGAACTCAAAGAACGTCAGGAAGCTAAAGAAACAAAATCTGGTGGATTTTCTAAAGGTTTTGTTTTGTTAGAAACTGACAACCCTCCACCTAAAGTTGATGCACCAAATTATATGTTGAATCTTTTAGATTTACCTAATTCAAAAGGAACAACTGACATCGATTTCCATAATGTAATAGTAAAAAATCATTCTATTAAGAAATGGTTTGATCGTAGAGAGCATAGGCCAGAATCTGAGGCTTTGTTCGATCTCGTCATTCCTGTTGTAAACGACGAGTGGGAAGAGAATGCTCCAGATTCTTTTTTCACAATCTCCAACGATTATGCTATTCGTGCAAAAGTTTTTGGAAAACGCCAAGGTGCTAAGCTAAAGAT
This sequence comes from Desulfovibrionaceae bacterium, assembly GCA_963674665.2. GTDB lineage: Bacteria > Desulfobacterota > Desulfovibrionia > Desulfovibrionales > Desulfovibrionaceae. The sequence continues at coordinate 189,068 of CAXXPL010000013.1, forward strand.
TAGATTTTCTATCTACACTCTCCCTATTCAGCTCAACCTGTTTGGGTAGTTTTCCCCATCATGACTCAAAGGGAACCCTTATGGGGCCCCCTTTGAATGAAAATAATTCTTCCCACCTACGCGGCGCTGAAAAAGCGCTCCAGCTCGTGGAAGTGCTCACTGTCCACGCCCTGCTGCCGGACCTCGAGCACGTCGTGCAGCTTGGTCAGCTGTTTGATCACCTGGTCCAGGACCGAATCCGCCCCTACGGAGAGCCACATCATGCTCTCTTTTGTGTCGCCCACGGGCATGCACAGGATGCCCTCGAGGTTGTAGGCGCGGCGGGCAAAGAGCCCGCACACGTGGGACATGACGCCGGGGTGGTTGCGTACCCGCAGGGTCAGGATGATGTGCCCGTTGTGTTCAGTGTCCGGTTTCTTCTCGTTATGCTGTGGCGCAAGCATCGGCTTTCCCTCCGATCATTTGGCAGTTGGCGGCACCCGGAGGCACCATGGGGTAGACGTGGGCATCGGCGTCAAAGGGCACGTGCACGAGGCAGGGGCCCGGGGTGCGCATGACCTTGGCCAGGGCCGCGCGCGGGTCCTCCGCCGTGCCCAGGTCGATGGACGGCATGCCGAATCCCGCGGCTATGGTGGTGAAGTCCACTTTATGGGCAAAACTAGAGGCCACGTAACGCCCCCCGTAGAAAAGGTCCTGCTGTTGCCGCACCAGTCCGAGTGCGTTGTTGTTGCACAGGATGACCTTGACGTTGGCCTGGCGCTCCACAGCGGTGGCCAGTTCCTGGATGTTCATCATGATGCTGCCGTCCCCGCTGAAGCAGACGACTGTACGCCCGGGGTTGGCCAGGGCCGCGCCGATGGCCGTGGGCAGACCGAATCCCATGGTGCCCAGGCCACCTGAGGTGAGCCACTGGCGGGGGCGTTTGTGCGGGAATGCCTGGGCGGTCCACATCTGGTGCTGCCCCACGTCCGTGGACACGATGGCGTCGGGATCGAGCTGCTCGGCCACGGCGCGGATCAGGCCATATGGTGACAGGGGATCGTCGATGTCCGGCATTTCCAGGGGGTGCTGGGTACACAAGGTGCCGGTCAGGGCCATCCATCCGGGCCGGGGCTGCTGCTCCACTCCCTGAAGCAGGGCATCCAGAGTCAGCCGCACGTCCGCGGTTATGGCCACATGGGCGGGTTTTATCTTGTGCAGCTCCCCGGGGTCGATGTCGATGTGGATGATCTTCGCGTTGGGGCAGAACCGCTCCACCTTGCCGGTGGCGCGGTCGTCGAAACGCACGCCAGCGGCGATGATCAGGTCGCTCTCCTCAACAACAAGGTTGGTGCAGCGCGCGCCGTGCATGCCGAGCATGCCCAGGGCCAGCTTGTGCTTCGCGGGAATGGCGCCAAGCCCCATGAGGCTCATGACCACGGGCATGGAGGCCTTTTCCGCCAGGGCGCGGGCAAGGTTTCCGGCGCCGGACTGGACAACGCCCCCACCGACATAGAGCAAGGGGCGTTCCGAGGCGTTGATCAGCTCCAGCGCGGCCTGGAGATCCTCGGACTTGGGCATTATGGGCGCGTCCGGGATGCCGGGCTCTGGCCAGGCCTCGAAGCTGATCTCCTGGGCCTGCACGTCCTTGGGCACGTCGATGAGCACCGGTCCTGGGCGGCCGGACGCGGCGATGCGGAATGCCTCGGGGATGACCTCCAGCAGCTCGCGGGCGTCGCGGACCAGAAAATTGTGCTTGGTGACCGGAATGCTCAGGCCGTAGGTGTCCACCTCCTGGAAGGCGTCGGTGCCGATGAGCCCCAGGGGGACCTGGCCGGTGATGCAGATGATGGGGATGGAGTCGAGCCTGGCGTCGGCCAGGGCCGTGATGGTGTTGGTGGCGCCGGGTCCGGAGGTGGCGAAGAACACCGCGGGTTTGCCGGTTGTGCGGGCCATGCCCTGGGCCATGAAGCCCGCGCCCTGCTCGTGGCGGGCCAGGACGTGGCGGATGGCGCTGTCACGCAGGGCATCGTACAGAGGGAGGTTGGACCCCCCGGGGATGCCCGCGATGATTCGGATTCCCTGACGCTCGAGCAATGTGGTGATGCAGGCGGCACCGGTTCGGGTTATCATGCTGCTGGCTCCTTGCTTTGGGTGTGTTGCCCGGCTGGAGCCGCCGAAAGGGAAAAAAAAGAAACCCCCATCGGCGACTCGCGCCGAGGGGGTGTGATTGCTTGTGAACAGAACTCCCGCTACGGCACGGCCGTAAATACATCGCCTACTACTACGACGACTACGACAGCCTGAAGGCTGTGGCATAGCGAGGTAATGGAGTTGTGGGCGATGTTCATGGGAGTATCTTTCCTGTTTCCAAATTTCCTAATTCTCCGGACTGCCGGTGTCAAGAAAAAAGAAACCCGGTTTCATCCGCCTATCCCAAGATAATCTAGAGGAAAAAATACCGCTATTTCCGAATCATTCAAAATTTATTTCTCAACCGGCAAAAATAATGGGCAAAAAAAAGAGCACTTCATCTAGAAATAATCTTGATCAAATGCGGGTTTTAGGCTAGAGATTTTGGAAAAATTATGGCCTATGACGTGTATTATCACGCTCGATTCATTCACAACTCAAGCAGGTTCTGTTTTCTCTGGAAGGGGGAACCATGCCGCAGGTAGCCGCAAGAATAACGTCCCACCACGAGCAATGGCTCAAAGAGTTCTTCAAGACCAAGAGCGCCGGAGCGGAGTTCATCCTGCCCTGGGCGGTCGACACCTTTTTCCGCGCCCTCAACGCCATCAGGAATCAGTTCACCACTCCTGAACTGATGACCATCGTGGAGGCGCACAAGGAAGTGAAGCTGCTTCCGGACCAGTCCAGGCTTGCCTATCTCCAGTTACGCGTGCAGGACGCCTGTGATCTCGACCTGTTGCACACCAAGCACGGGGCCAGCAAGACCAACGTGGAGACCAAACTGAAACGCCTGGACGACACCCAGGCCACGGCGCTGATGATCTGGGCCACAGCCTTCTGGGTCAGCAAGGAAAATCAGATAACGAGCCTGGAAGAATACGTTTCCAGCAAATAGGCCGTTCTTCCCCCTTACTCTCCCCGCCCGGATTCCCAGGCGGTCTTTGTTCAATTCCCTTCCATTTCCTCCTGTGCCTGACGCAGGAACCGGTAGTAATCGTCATATCCTTTGAGGACCAGACCAAAGAGTTCGTGTCCGCGCTCTGTGTCGTGGATGTTCAGATAGACGTTCACGCCCCTGCGGAAGGCCAGCTGGGGGTCCAGGCTCTGGGCCTGCTCGCCGATGAGCACCACGTTGATCAGCTGGCGCCGGTTCCCGGGCCACTGCCCGATCTCATCCAAGACGCTCCTGTTATCCTCGTTGTCCTCCACGAGGAGCACGTGGTATTCGTTGAGCCTGAGCTTGATGACCGCTTCCTGGGCATCCTGGGCATAGCTCTCGTAATACCCCATTTCCTGGAAAAAATTCTGAGCCTCCTCGATCCAGCGCTTGGATCTGAGGGCCATGAACACGATGCGGGCGCCCGGAGGGAAGATCTCGGGTTCCATCATGGGGCGGGACTGATCCGGCACCTCGTGCTCGGGCATCCTTCCCGATGCGTCGTCGGGCGGCATGGCTGTCTTTGAAAGGTCCATTGCCTCGTTCTTGTCCAGGACAACCCGCTCCTGACAATGGGGGCATTTGATCTTGAACCGGGGGGTGCTGGGCAGCCTCTCGTCCGGGATATTCAGCTCTTTGAAGCAGTTAGAGCAGTTGAAGCGCATGGCTGTTCCTCGATGCGGTTAGCGCATTGTCGTTGTGAAGCAAGACCCTGCGGATATGTAACGATCTTCAATTGTTTAGCACAAAAACATGAGAGCGTTTCAGGCTTTCCGAGGCGGAACGCTCTGGAGAAGCGCTGATTAATCACCTCTTTCGGAAGTGCTGTAGAATTGTTCGCCAGCGAGGCGCAAGGAAAAGGCAGGGCCGTGGTATATCGAGACATACACGAGGGTTTGCCTTTTTCGCAGCAACAAAGCCAGCGGGTAATTATGCAGTGCTTCCCTAGAATCCATAGTCCTCGTCGATGACCAGCCCCTCGATGTCCGTGACCTTTTCCCCGCGCGCGGCCTTGAGCTTGTCGATCATCTGCCCCAGCCGTGACTTGTCCGTGGAGCCGAGCATGGCCGTTTCCTCGGTGATGAATCCCTTTTCGAACAGTCCGAAGATGTACTGGTCGAAAGTGACCATGCCATAGGTCTCGCTGGTGGAGATGACGTTGTAAAAGGTCTTCTCCTCCCGCTCGCCGTTGACGATGCAGTCCGTGATGCGCAGGTTCTTGCGCAGGATTTCAAAAGCCGCGATACGTCCCCCGCCGACTCTGGTGAGCAGGCGCTGGGAGACCACGTATTTCAGCGACTCGGCCAGACGGATGCGCACCAGCCGCTCTTCGGCGAGCTCGAACATGCCTATGATGCGGTTGATGGTCTGCCCCGCGTCCGAGGTGTGCAGGGTGCCCAGGACAAGGTGGCCGGTTTCCGCGGCGGACATGGCGATCTCGATGGTATCCCTGTCGCGGATTTCGCCCACCAGAATGACCTTGGGGGCCTGGCGCAGTGCTGCCCGCAACCCGTTGGAGAAGCTGTCGAAATCCGCCCCAAGCTCGCGCTGGTTCACGGTGGCCACCTTATGGGGGTGGACATACTCCACGGGATCCTCGAGGGTCACGATGTGCACCGGGCTTGCGTTGTTGATCAGGTCGATGAGCGCGGCCAGGGATGTGGACTTGCCCGATCCGGTTGCGCCGGTGACCAGGATCAGACCGAACTTCTCCTTGGCCATGTCCTTGAACAAGGCCGGCAGGTTCAGCTGCTCCATGGTGGGGATCTTGGTGGACAACTGGCGCATGACTATGGAGACCGAGCCCCGTTGCATGAAGATGTTCACGCGGAAGCGCGAGCGCCCCGGAAGCTGGTACGCAAGGTCGCAGGAACCCTGCCTGACCATGTCGCGGAACGCGCGTACGTTCTGCCCCATCAAGGCATAGGCCACCGACTCGGTCTGAAACGGCAGCAGCGTGCCGAGCTCCGTCCTTGTCTTGATGTTGGTGAGCTTGCCGTGCAATTCCGCCTGCACAGGCTTGCCCGCCGTGAACAGGATGTCCGAAGTCTGAGGCGCCTGGTCCAGCACCTGCCCGATGAGATGATCCAGCTGTGAACGCAGCATGATTTACTGCTCCGTAAAATCCTCTGGGGGTTTGGTGAGGTATTGGACAAAACGCTTCTTGTCCACGCACTTGTTGTATGCGTCGTTGGGGTCGATCATCTTCTTTTCCAGCAGCCTGCGGATTTCGTCGTCCAGGGTCTGCATACCCTTGTTCTTGCTGGTCTCGAGGACGGATTGCAGTTGGAAGGTCTTGTTCTCGCGAATGAGGTTACGCACCGAGGGAATGCCCAGCAGCAGCTCCAGGGCCGCCACACGGCTGGGAATGTCTATCCGCTTGAACAGGGTCTGGGAGATGACGGCCCGCAGCGACTCGGACAGCGAATTACGAATCTGCTCCTGCAGATCGCCCGGGAACACCTCGATGATACGGTCGATGGTTTTTGGTGCGGAAATGGTGTGCAGGGTGGAGAACACGAGGTGACCGGTCTCCGCCGCCTCCAGGGCCAGCTGGATGGTCTCGAGGTCTCGCATTTCGCCCACCAGGATGATGTCCGGGTCCTCACGCAGAGCACCGCGCAGCGCGGCATTGAAGGACTTGGTGTCGCGCCCGAGTTCCCGCTGGTTCACCAGGCAGTTCTGCGGCTGGTGCACGAACTCGATGGGGTCCTCGATGGTCAGGATGTGGTCCTTGCGGGTCTTGTTGGCATAATCCACGATGGCGGCCAGGGTGGTGGACTTGCCGCTGCCCGTGGGGCCGGTGACCAGCACCAGGCCTTTTGGAAGGGACGCCAGTTGCTTGAGCACAGTGGGCAGGCCCAGCTGCTCGATGGTCAGGATCTTTTCCGGAATTTCGCGAAAAGCCGCGGCAATGCCCCGGCTCTGCAGGAAGAAGTTGACCCTGTAGCGGGCCAGGTTCGGCACCTCGTACCCGAAGTCCACGTCACCGCTTTCCTCGAACTCCTTGATCTTCTCCTCAGGGGTGATCTCGTAGAGAAGCTGCTTGAGGTCGTCGTGCTCCAGGAGCCTGAACTTGACCCGTTGCAACTCGCCGCGAATGCGGACAATGGGTTGGGAACCGCTGGAGAGGTGAAGATCCGAACCACCGTTCTCGTGCAGCATCTTGAAAAAGGCATCAATCTGCGCCATGGCTAGCCACTCCTCGCTGGTACTGTGTCGCGTTCATTTGATAAGTTCTCGTACAACCGAGGCGTTGTATCCAAAAAAGGATCCGAACGTGCCCTGGGCGTGTAAAAACATCACCACTGTTACTATTTCGACGCCCATGCAGGGGCGGAAGCAATCACCATGAACCCGGCAGCGGCACTTCGGCCATACGACAACACTCCTTGCGCAACGCGGCGTTTGTTCCGGACCATGCCCGCGTTTTCCGAATCATGTTCCCGGATTCACCTGAAAATGATCATATTTTGATTACATAGCTTTTCCATTCGCGTCAATTGAGCATTGCATTTCACCCCTGCCATGGGTCATGGGCTTCATCTCTCCACCAAGGGCCCGAGTACTTCCAACAGGGGGGCGAGATGCTTTTCATAGCGGCGCCACAACTTCACCGAGCCCTTGTACATGGGCTGGCGCACCTGGGCCAGGCTGGCGGTCTTCACCTGCCGCTTGTTCTTGTGGAACTCCAGGCAGGCCGGGGAAAACTCCAGTCCCAGCCAGTCGAGTATACGCCTTATTTCCCGCTCCGGCTCCTCCACGAGTTCCTCGTACCGGAGTTCCAGATAGCGCCCGGGCAGAACATCTTCCCAGTGCAGCATCAATTCATGATAGTATCTGTAATATGTGCCCAGCGTCTCCAGGTCGTAAGTGTACTCCAGGGAAAAATCAAAAATCTGCTTGTAGCAGGAGAGGCAGATGTCCACAGGGTCCCTGCGGCAGTGTATGACCCGGGCATTGGGCATGGCAAGATGGATCAGCCCGAGATACAGAAAGTTGTTCAACGTCTTGTCCGTGATCCGCGTCGCCTCCAGAGCCTTGGGAGTCGAAGGGGCGAAGGTCTCCAACGTGTCCAAATACTGCGGCCCGGCCATGTTCGCGGATTCAAGAATGTAGTGAATCATATCCTCGCCGTGCCCCCTGGCTCTGCCGGCCAGGTTCAACACCCGCCGGAACAGATCGGTTTCACCGGTGGACACTATGGCGGGGTGGCAATCCAGAATCTGCTCCACCAGGGTGGAGCCGCAGCGCGGCATGCCTATGATGAACACCGGTAACTCGCTCTCCTGCCCCATCCCGCTTCCGGCCTGGAACACCTCGGGCGTATAGCTCTCGATGATGCCCTTGATCATGTCCAGCTCTGTCCTGGGAGAATAGTCAAGGCTCTCCCACTTGATGGAATTGCCCCGGTGTAGGTGCTCAAAGGCCTTGTCATACTCCCCGCAATCCTCATAGGCCTTGGCCAGGGCGAAATGCAGATACAGGGCGGTCTGCCCGCCCTCCTCCAGACCAGCGAGAACATTCTCCATGGAGCGGATGTGCCCGTCCTCGGGGACGTATTTGGTGATCCGGGCCCTGTTGAGGTGAGCCAAACCATGAGCGGGCTTGAGCTCCAAAGCGTTGTCAAAGGCCTTTCGCGCCTCGCCCATTTCATCCAACTCCGCATACAGCAAGCCGAGATAGTAGTGGACACTCACTCGTCCGGGGTTGAGGTCGAGTGCCTGGCGCAGGGTTCGCTCAGCCTCTTCGGGGCGCCCCATGGCGCGCAGCAGGTAGCCTTTGTGGTTGAAGGCTTCGACAAGGTAGGGGTTGGTCTCGATGGCCTCCTCCACGTCATCCAGCGCCGCGTCGAGATTGCCCTCTATCATTGATATCACGGAGTTGAGCACCATGGTCCTGCCGTCATGCGCGTCACCCTCCATGGCGCGGGAGCAATTCCAGCGCGCACCGTCCAGGTCGCGCAGCTGCAGCGACGCGTATGCGGCCTCCCGCAGGGCGGGAACGTGACGCTTGTCCAGCTTGAGCACAGTATTCAAAGCCTCCATGGCCTGCTCGGGCATTTCCCTCGCGTTCAGAATCTGCGCTTGCAGCACCCAGGCCTCGGAGGAAGAAGGCTTTACGGCCATGGCCTTCTCCACCTTTGCCTCGGCTTCATTCAACTTGTTGATTTCCTTTAGAGCCATGGCCGCAAGAATCGGAGGGCGGTGATCCTCCCCGAACTCCTGCTCCAGCGCTTCGGCCAGCTCAAGGGCTTCCTCGAAGCGCAAGGCCTCCACCAGGGCACGGCCATAGGCGTAATTCGCGAGTAGGCGATCTTCGCCCTCTTCCCTGGCTTTTTCCAGGAGTTCAAGGGCATCGTCCACCTCGCCCCGCTCCAGCATCCGCAGCCCTTCCTGAACAATGGATCCTTGTACCTCGGCCTTTTTTTTGAACATCTTAAGAAAGCCCATGTCTACCTCGTGTTTGTACGTCAGCTATTTCAATCAGGAACCTTGAAGAATGCGCTGATGGCGCATAGGCTCGGCCCCGCCACAGCCATTTTCCTCGTTCATAAGTCACCCGCCATCAGTGCCGCGCGTTTGTCGGGCCTTTGTGCTCCTCTACCCTGAACGTGAGCATGGCAGGGTGAATGCGGCACTTCAATGCCGTCATTTTACTTGTCACCACCCATCACAGCAAGAAAATGCGCTTGATTAGCCCAATTCTTTGGGGTGCAATAGTTTACTTCATCATAAAGGATGGCTATATTTATCATCAAATGCATCAAGTTCCTATCAGTAATTAACGATATATCATCATTTTCTGCTTCTCCACTTTTCGAAGCTCACTCCATTTTTTGAAGGTTAACCTACATTTTTTGTTGATGTCGGTCTAATGAGACAAATTCGCGCACATCGCCGCACAACATTACTTTTTGTTATTGTCTTTATGTTCAACATGTTAAATAAAACTTTCCGATTATTTTTCTCGATTTTTTCCTCTTCGGCACAGTTAGTGCTAAACAGGGGGCAATGGTTGAGGATTCATTTCGGGAAAAACGAATTTGACACCATAAAAAACCCACACCTTATGATGGAGGACATCATGAACAAGCAAGCCGGTTTTACTCTGATCGAAATCATCGCCGTGCTGGTTATCCTGGGCATCCTGGCCGCCGTGGCCATCCCCAAATACCAGGACCTGCAGGAACAAGCCGAAATCAAGGCTTGTGAAGGCATCGTCGCCTCCGGTCTTTCCCAGATGACCATGGAATACTCCAAGTCACTGCTGGAAAACAACGGTGACACTGTCGCAGCAGCGGCTGCCGTCCAGGCCGTAGACTGCTCCGAGGTCGTTGTCAGCGGCGGCTTCAGCCTTACTTGCGGCAACGGACTCGCCACCGCCACCGGTCCTTCCTCTCAGACCGCGACCGCTCAGTGGACCGCTCCCTAACCTGAATTTGCACGCTTGATGGAATGGCCATGGCCCGGGCTGTGGCCATTCCCAAACCCGCCAACCTTTTAACAGCCGGCCGGCTCATTGGCCCGGAGTCCTCTTCGCCTCGATGACACGCTTGTCCCGGACTCCAAAGCAAATTTCCGCTGCACCGACATCACCGCACGAAAACCGATAACTGTTCTGACGAGCATCTCCGCTACAGGCGCCGACAGCCGCAATGTGAACAACCAGCGCGCCATTCCGGGTCTCCGGTTGCGCCCTAAGCTTCAAACCAACCTAACTTACGAGGGTAGGGGCATGGCTATTCAACACAACCACGACAACGGCTCAAAGTGCAAAGAGCGCGGGTTCACCCTGATAGAAGTGATCGCGGTGCTGGTCATTCTCGGCATCCTAGCAGCTGTGGCCATCCCCAAGTATCAACAACTTCAGGAAGTTTCCGCAAAAAAGGCCGCCCAGGGCGCGGTCGCCGGAGGACTGAGCAGACTGACTTGGTCCTACGCCAAGTTGCTCATGCAAAATTCCGGTGGCATCAGCGTGTCGGATGTGGTGGCCGAAGCCAACAAGGACGCCAATTGCGGTGTTTCCGCCCCCGGTTACACCCTGGTTTGCGCCAGCAGCGGCGTGGTGACCGCCACCGGCCCCTCGGGGCAGACCGCCTCCGCACAATGGAACATCCCATAGGAGCATTCCCGGAAACGTATTTTCAAGCCCGGTTTCGCCGGGCTTTTTTATTCCTATATGCTTCGAAATAAGGTACCCAGCCCAAAGACTTATCGAAGATTGGTTAAAGTCAAACATGAACAGCGACACGAAGAACAACGAAGCATCCAGGTCCTGACCATGAGCAAATCCCCTATTATTCCAATCTATTGCCTCCTCCTGCTCCTTGTTTTTCTCGCTCACGCCCCGGCCCTGGACAACGGTTTCATAGAATACGACGACCCGGTCTATGTCACTGAAAACCCACATGTTCGCAAGGGAATAACCACGTCCGGGCTAATATGGGCGTTTTCGACCACATCCCAGGGCAACTGGCACCCCCTCACCTGGATGTCCCACATGCTCGTGGTCCAGGTCCACGGCTTGAAGCCGTTCTGGCACCATTTCCACAATCTGCTGCTTCACGCCTGTAATGTCCTGCTTCTCTTCCTGCTCCTGAAGGGGCTCACCGGAGCCATGTGGCGCAGCGCGGCAGTGGCCGCCCTGTTCGCGGTTCATCCTGTGCACGTGGAGTCCGTGGCCTGGATATCCGAGCGAAAGGACGTCCTGAGCACATTTTCCGCCCTGCTCTGCCTGCAGGCCTACGCTCTTCACGCCAAGGGGCGCGGCCCGGTCTGGTATGTTGCCGCGGCATGCGCCCTGGCCCTGGGGCTCATGGCCAAGCCCATGCTCGTCACCCTCCCCCTGCTCATGCTCCTTTTGGATTTCTGGCCCCTGGGCAGATTCACCACCCTTGCCGACATCAAGAGCCTGGCCCTGGAAAAGCTGCCGTTCATCGCTATGATCCTGGCCTTTTGCATCGTGTCCATTGTTGCCCAGGATGACGCGGGGGCCATGGCTCCCCTGTCAGAATTCGGCGTATGGCAACGCACGGGCAATGTCCTGACCTCATATGTCGCCTATCTCGGGAAGCTGATTCTGCCCGTGGGCCTCGCTCCCCTCTATCCTTTGCAGAAAACCATCCCCCTGTGGAAAATCATCGCCTCGGGCCTGACTCTCGTCCTGATCTGCGGGGCAACCATCCGGATGCGGAAGCGCGTGCCGTGGTTGTTCACCGGGTGGTACTGGTACCTGGTCTCCATGCTGCCGGTCATCGGCATCGTGCAGATCGGCGTGCAGTCCATGGCGGACAGGTATACATATCTCCCCCTCATCGGACTATACATCGGAGTTGTCTGGGGCGGGGGCGCTTTCTTCCTGGCCACCGGTTCCGGAGCCCGGAAAGCCGCCGTCATCCTGTCACTGGCCGCAATCCTGGCAGGATGCATCTGGCTATCGCGGCAACAGGCAGCCCTCTGGCACGATACCGTGACCCTCTTTGAGCACACCCTCGAAGTGACTGAACAGAACCGCGTGGCCCACAAGATTCTGGGCAAGGCGTACCTCAAGCAAAGGGATGCGGAAAACGCCCTGCGACACTACCGGACGCTGCTCGAGCTTCGCCCGGACGATCCCGACAACCACTTTTTCGTCGCCAACACCCTGTTCGTCGCTGGAAGGCCGGACAAGGCACTGGAACAGCTCTCAATATCCCTGGAGCGTTTTCCGGATTCTGCCATGTTGCTCAAGCTGTCGGGCGTGGTGAAGTTAAGCAAGGACGACATGGAGGGTGCGAAAAAGGACTTCGAGCGCGCGCACCTGCTGGCACCCAATGATCCGGAGGCGGCAAGGAATCTGGATCTCGTTACCCGGCGGCTCCAAAACGACTCCGGCTCCACGCCGCAAAAGCAAGGAAAGCAATGACCATCAGCTTGAAAGAACGCGCCCCTTTTCTGCTCTGCGCGCTGTTCGTCATCGTGATGCTCCCCTTCCTGGACAAGGCGGCGCACATCGACGACCCCCTGTTCCTCTGGACCGCGGAGCATATCCTGCATCATCCCCTGGATTTCTACGGGTACGCCGTAAACTGGTACGGCTGGCAAATGCCCATGTTCAAGGTGATGATGAACCCTCCCCTCACGTCTTATTATCTGGCCCTGCTCATGGCCATCGGCGGCGGGTCCGAGGTATTTCTCCATCTGGGCATGCTCGTGCCGGGAGTTGTCCTGATTCTCGGCATCTACAGGCTGTCAGAGCTGTTCTGTGACCGCCCGTGGCTGGCGACCCTGCTCTCCATGTTCACCCCGGCGCTGCTCATCGGTGTGGGCGGCTTCATGTCCGAGTCGCTACTGCTCCCCTTGTGGGTGTGGGCCGTATACTGTCATGTGCGGGGGGAAAGGCATGGGGATTCTCGGCTGCTGTTCATGGCGGCATGCCTTGTGGCGGCCTCGGTTCTGGTCAAATACAACGGCATGGCCCTTGTGCCCCTGCTTCTCGCTTACTCCGTGGTCAGACACCGAAGACCGCGCCTGCACATGGCCCTGATGCTGCTCCCCGTGGCGGTGCTCGCGGCCTACGACTGGGGCACCTCCCTCATGTACGGCTCCGGCATACTCAGTGGCGCCATGCGATATTCATTGAACACCAACAACCTGAGCACCCCTCTCGTAACCAAACACCTGCTCACCGGTCTCGCTTTTCTCGGCGCCTCGCTCCCCGGTTGCATCCTGCTGCTTCCTGTCGCGTGGGGGCGCAAAGCCCTGGGCCTATTCCTCACAATACTCGCGGCATACTTCATCTATCTCCTGGCAATCGGTGATTTTTGCGGCGTTGCGCTCTACGGGCCGCACACTCCCGGATGGAGCTTCGCGTTGCAGGCGGCCCTTTTTGTCACCTCCGGAGTCTACATCCTGGTGCTGACGTGCCGGGACGCCCTGGGAAGACGCGATGAGGACGCAATAATGCTGCTGCTCTGGGTTTTGGGGCAGTTCGTGTTCACCATGTTCCTCAACTGGACCATCAGCACACGCAACGTTCTGCCCCTGGTCCCCGCGGTCGCCATTCTCGCAGTGAGAGCTCTCGAACGGGAGCGGGGTATGGAGGCCCAACTCCGAAGCGACAACAAACAGCCCTTGAGATTCAGGCTTCATCTCCCCGCCGCCATACTGCTCTCCGCCGCCCTGGCCTTTTCCGTTGCCTGGAGTGACTACCTATGGGCCAACGCGGGGCGTACCATCACCCGACAACTCCAACAGGAGCGGGCCAACCTCCCGGATAACATCTGGTTCGCCGGGCATTGGGGGTTCCAGTTCTACATGCAACGCCTCGGCTTCAAACCCCTGGATCACACGTCTTCAGATATCAAGCAGGGGGATCTGCTGGTCCTCCCCAGAAAAATGCTTCAGCGCCCCATTCCCTTGCGGTTCTTCGAAAAGAAGCTGGAACTGAGCGTGCCGGGGTGCGCCTTCCTTTCGGTGCATCACGAACATCTCCTGGCCGGATTCCATTCCAGCGTGTACGGGCCACTGCCCTATGTGTTCGCCCCAAGCGAGCCCCACCGCTTCGAGTTCCACATTGCCAAACGGAACATTCAGCTGCGGCAGAAGAAATGACAAAGATTTGTGGCTGAATCCGGACACGGACGAATGGCGAAAGGACAAAAACCAACGCCCCCTCCACCTCAGGCAACAAGGCAAAGGGGGCGTTTTCTATCTGCTTGGAAACTTCGAATCAGTTCACAGCGCCGAGCAGCGCCATGGTGTCTTCCAGGCGGATCTCCAACTCGGCCAGACGGACCTCGGACAACTCGAGGGCGGCCGCCTCCAAGCTGGTGACAATGTCCACATAGGAATCCTGGGTGGTGCCGAACCCGCATTTGTGACACACCTTGTCCGCGAGGCGCACCACCGTGAGCAGCAGATTGGAATCATCGAACTCATCGTCGTGGTGATGCAGGGTAACTTCGCAGTAGGATTTGGGCAGGTTCCATTTGGTCAGGAGTTCGAACCCCTGCTGCGTGTGAAGGTTGTGGATGACCTCCTCAATGAAGTCCCTGGACATGTCATCGCGCAACTGCCCCTTCTTTTTCAGGTCCTCGATGATCTTGAACAGAAAGAGCTTACCCACGTCGTGGAGCAGGCCCGCGAAAAAGGCCTCGTTGACCACGGCCTGCTGTCCGCTCTGCTTCGCTATCCAGTTGGCGCCCACCGCGCAGGCCACGGAGTGCTTCCAGAGGTTGTCCATGAAGGACTTGACCATGGGGTCCTTTGAATGAAAGTTGCTCCGCTGGGACACCAGAGCCACTATATTGGCGACCTCGTTGGCTCCGAGACGGATGATGGCCTCTCGTACGGTGGTGACCTCCTTCATTCCCTTGTAAAAGGTCGAGTTCGCCACCCGCAGAATTTGCGAGGTCATGGCCTGGTCCCGGATCACCTGCTTCTCGATGAATTGGGAAGCTGCAGTCCTCCTTGGCCAGTTCCTCGCGAATGACCAGCGCTGTCCTGTCGAAAGGTGGAAGTTCCGTATCTTCGGCCGCAAGGGATTCGGATATCAATTCAATAAGCGGTTTCTCTTCTTTCATGATCATGCTCCAAGAAGATGTCTGAGTTCAGGAAGAGGTCTGGGGCGCTGCACCTGGGGAAGGCAACGGAGAACCTCGTCTATGCAGGTGATGCCTTGGGACGCCTTGACGACCCCCTCCTCGAAGAGGGGTCACAAGCCCGCTGGACTTCAGGCCGATATTTCTTATTTCGTAGCTCGTTCTCTTGTCCAGGATGGCGCTACGGACGTATTCGTCCAGGATCAGCAGTTCAAAGACCGCGATGCGACCGTTGTATCCAGTGTAGCGGCAGGCCGGGCAGCCACGACCCCGCCTGAAGTGGGGCGCCGGTGATATCCTTCTGGGTGTACCCCAGCAGTTGCAGCTCCGCCTGGCTGGGCTTGTATTCATCGGAGCATTCGGTGCACACCTTGCGCAACAGGCGTTGCGCCACCACGCTGACAACGGTGGAGGAGATCAGGAATGCCTCGATATCCATGTTCAGCAGACGGATCAGGCCGCCTATGCTGTCCTCGGTGTGAAAGGTGGTCAAGACCTTGTGACCGGTGAGCGCGGCCTGGACCGCCACCTCCGCAGAGTAGGTGTCCCGTATCTCGCCGATGACGATGATGTCCGGATCCTGCCGCACTATGTGGCGCAGGGTCTCGTCAAAGGTCAGGTTGATCTTGGGGTCGATGGAGCATTGGGAGATGCCCGGCACAACATATTCGACAGGCTCCTCCGCGGTGATGATGCTCACGTTGGGGTTGTTTATGAAGTTGATGCAGCTGTAGACGGTTGTTGTCTTGCCCGACCCGGTGGGGCCGGTGATGATAAGGACGCCGCTGGGCTTGTTCAAGGCGTCGTTGATGAACCTTTTCTGCATCCTGGGGTACATTCCCAGGGCGCCTATGTCGATGAGGGTGCCCTGCCTGTTGAGCAGGCGCATGACCACGGCCTCGCCATAGATGGTGACGTAGAACGAGGCGCGCAGATCCAGCTGCCCTCCGGGGTAGTCGAACAGTATGCGCCCCCCCTGGTGGCGGCGTTTCTCGGTGATGTCCGCGGAACTGATGATTTTCAAGCGGCTGACGATGGTGTTGTACAAGTCCAGGGGGTATTCCTTGTAGATTTCCAGCACACCGTCGCGGCGAAACCGGACCCGGACCCTGTCCTCCTGGGGCTCCACGTGGATGTCACTGACATTACCATCGATGGCGTCGAGGATGATCGCATCCACCAGGCCGATGGCCGTATTTTCATCCTGCCGCCCCCCTTCCTGGGAGCCCTTCTCGAACCGGCGGTACACCTCCTTGATGGCATCCCTGGGCGCTATGGCCGGAGCCAGTCCCTCGGAAAAGAGCTGCTCCCGCCTCCTCCTGGTCCTCCCTGTCCAGCGGGTCGGCGAAGGCCACCATGACCCTCTTGTCCTCCTGGAGCTTTATGGGGAGATAGGACCCCTTTTCCCTGCACCTTGGAGGGATTCTCTTCAGCAGGGGCATGTCCACCTTGGTGAAGCGGGGGTCGATGAATGGATAGCCCATCTGCAACGACAGGACTTCCATCAACTTTTTGTTTCTTTAATGAAGTGGTGGGAGACGAGGATTTCGCCTATCTTCTTGCCGGAACCTTCCTCCTGTTGAATGGCGAAGGCGGCGTCCAGTTCGTTTTGCTTCAGCAGCCCCAGTTCCACAAGGAGGGTGCCGATGCGCATGCTCACCTTATGCTTGCGTATGGCATCCCAAACTTGGGATTCGCCTACATAGCCCAGTTCCAGTACAATATCGAGCAGAGGCTTTTCCCGCCCGAGTTTTTCGCGGATACGCCCGGCATGGGACACCTGTTTGGTACTCAATGCGGCTTCCGCAACGAGCAGGGCCATGAGTTCGCCATATTCGGCCGTGATGTTCACGGCCGGCTCCTTGCCATTTCCCCTATTGCCCACAGGAAAATTATCGGCGGTCGAACGGCCATTATTTTGCTTCATGACAATTTTTCACTCTTCATTTCCATGAGGATTCGCGTCGTCTCCGCCGTCATCCCGTTTGCCCCCCTGAGTTGACTGACCTGGAACAACCGTCTCGATCAATTGACACGTCTACGGGTTGAATTCTTTACCATGGGATATTCCGGAAAAAAGTTCATGTCGTAAACCATGGGAATCGGGATATAGTGTTGTGTGGAATGCGTAAAGGGCACAACCTCACCACCCCACGCCTGATAAAAGACTACCATACATACCGGAATATTCAAGACACAGACGCGGTACTCGAAAACCGCTAGATAAAAGTTTATATACAAAACAAATCAAGTCGTTTTCCAAAAAAATACGATTTAATCCATGACCATATAGGCAACAACAGACTTACCGCGCTTCCATATCCAAATCGCAACACAAACGACGCAATCCAGGAAAAAAACGTGTAAAAAGAAAGCCTGACTCATGTGGGAGCATTGCTGCAAAATTATTCTTGGGGCATTGTCGGTGCAAAGAATTGTCGGTTGAGAATGTCGGACTGTCGAATTGAACGCAATCCATACATACCGAATATGGAGTTGTCATGAACCTCTCGAGCCGTTGTTTCATACTGTCATTGGTCATCTTCATGCTGACCGGCTGCATTTATCAATTCGAACTGGGCGCACCTCTGCCCCTGGACATGTGCTCCCCCCTGCCCATCCCTGACAAGTGCCGGTTGGTCTCACCAGAGGAAAACGGGGACACTCCGCCCAAGAAAGTCACCAGGATTGAAAACTCCATGGAATATGTCATGGAGGATCCTGAAAATTCCAACGACATCAAGTTTCGGGCCATAGACGCGGGGCACGGCGTGTACCTTGCTCAGCTCGAGGAGCAGGGAAAGGACGCTGATCCGGAGATCATCCACATGCTCGTCAAGTTCCAGGACGACCGCTTGTACGTGAATGCAGGACAACCACAGCGAGGAACTGCGGCAGTTGCTCCTGAAGGCCGGTATGACCGGGGACGAGACCATCCTGCGCAAGGAGACCTTCGCGGCCGACATCATTACGGTCCCGTCCAAGTCCAGGGAGGAATTGAGCGCGTTCGTGGAGGCACTGCGCAAGATAACCCAGGATATCGTCTTTGACCCGCTGGCCGACGGCAAGGACACCTTTCTGCGAATCGAGGCGGCGCAGTGGTCCGCGATTAGAGGTACATCATTCTGAAATGTGTCCAATTGAAATATCGCTTGTGCGACTCACATGCGAAATAAAGACAGAATTTTCCAGCTCGCTGCCATCCGCACAGTCCATTACACTGAACTATGTGGACATATTCTCAAGATGCCTTGCCCATCCTGGCCTGTCTCGAACGGCAGAGCTTGACGAACTCCTCCTCTTGCAGGGGGCGCCCCCAGCTCCCGCGACAGCCTGCGTACCTCTGAGACCAGTGCGTCCATCCCCATGGCGGGCTCTGGCAGGTCCAGGACTTCAACGCGTTGCGCACCGCTGCCCGGCCGCTCTTGCCCCCCAATGATAGCACTCGCCCCATTCCCACGGTCTCGGGTGGATAAGGCTCGTACAGCTCCGGTGCGCACTCGATGCCGTGAACATGCAGGCCGGACTCGCAGCGGAAGATATCCTCTCCGATCACCGGCTTGTTCCTCGGGATGCTCAGGCGGGCCTGTCCCGCAGCCACGACGCAGACATCGCGCAAGGCCTGGAGATCGTATTCCTCTCCCCGCACAGTGGCCAGAAAGGCGGCCAGCTCCTCTGTGGCCGCGATGCCCGCCCGCTCCCCTATCCCCATGAGGGAGCAGTCCGCCCCAACTCGCCCCGGCTTCCAGAGCGGCTAGGGCATTGGCAGTGGCCATGCCGAAATCGTTGTGACAGTGCACGGCCAGCATGGTGGTAGTCTTCGAGGCGATGCGCCCCGACCATCCCTGCCATGGGACGTGGGTGAGGCCAGGCCCAAGGTGTCGGCCAGGCGAATCCTGGTGGCTCCGCCTTGTGCGGCCGTGACGACGGCTTCATCCAGGAAACCGGGATCCGCGCCGGTGGCGTCCCTCGAACCCCACGGACAGGGATTTCACTCCCAGTTCGGCGGCATGCCCGACCAGCTCGCTCAGTCGTTGCAGCAGGTGCTCCCCTCGTGCCAGCCCAGCCTGCTGGACAGATGCCGATCAGAGACAGGGCACGCCGACATTGATGCGGTCCAGACCAAGCTTGGCGGCCTGGCGCAGGGAATCCTCCCTGCAGGGGGCACCAGGCGGAGAAGACGGTCTCCCCACCACGGCCCGTGGCCCAGGCCGCAAGGTCGGGAATATGCTCCTGCCCCACGCAACCCAGCTCTATTTCCTCGACGCCGGAAGCCACCAAGCCTCTGATGATGTCCTTCCGGGCGGCACCGGCAAAGTAGGCGCCGTAAAACTGTTCACCCTCACGCAATGTGGTGTCGATGAGCATGATGTCCTCCAGTGGAATGCTTGTCTGACCAGTTGCAAATCCGGAGCCAGCCGTCAAGCCGAGGCTATCTCCCTGTGAACAGCCATGATCTCCATCAACATAATGAAACATGGTGTGACCAGATTACATACCAAATTGTAGTCAACTACTATTTGGTCTTGTAATCCGTGTCATGTCCTTTTCCTCACGAAAGAGTTTCCAAAACCGTGCGGTCTGAAATTAATTTGTTGTATTTCAACATGTTAATAAATTTTATGATATTTGGCACGTCCTTTGCCCTATGGAGCGAAACAACATGAACTCACACTCGGAGGAAGGTCATGAGAAAGGTAGCAATTTACGGCAAGGGCGGCATCGGAAAATCCACAACCACACAGAACACCGTCGCTGGTCTCACGGAACTCGGACGCCAGGTCATGGTGGTCGGCTGCGACCCCAAGGCCGACTCCACTCGCCTGCTCCTGGGCGGTCTGGCCCAGAAGTCGGTTCTCGACACCCTGCGTGAAGAGGGCGAGGACGTCGAACTCTCCGATATTCGCAAGCAGGGCTTCGGCCAGGACCTGGTGCGTTGAGTCCGGTGGCCCCGAGCCCGGTGTCGGCTGCGCCGGCCGCGGCATCATCACCTCCATCAACATGCTCGAATCCCTGGGCGCCTATGAAGAGTCCGAAGGACTGGACTACGCGTTCTACGATGTTCTGGGTGACGTTGTGTGCGGCGGTTTCGCCATGCCCATCCGCGACGGCAAGGCCGAGGAAATCTATATCGTCTGCTCCGGCGAGATGATGGCCATGTACGCGGCCAACAACATCTGCAAGGGCATCATGAAATACGCCCAGTCCGGCAGCGTGCGTCTCGGCGGACTGATCTGCAACTCCCGTAACGTGGACAACGAAAAGGAGATGATCCAGGAGCTGGCCAGCAAGTTGGGAACCCAGATGATCTACTTCGTGCCCCGCGACAACGACGTGCAGCGCGCCGAGATCAACCGTAAGACGGTCATCGAGTGGAACCCCGAAGCGCCCCAGGCCGACCACTACCGCAATCTGGCCAAGGCCATCGATGGAAACGAAATGTTCGTGGTTCCCACCCCCCTGGCCATCGAAGAACTCGAGCAGCTGCTCATGGATTACGGCCTGATGGCGGCCTAGGCCGTTTCCGTATCCCCTTGTTCCAACTTCAACAACAACTCATGGAGAACACACAATGATGATCATGGTCCGGGCCATTGTCAGGCCTGAAAAAGCAGACGACGTACTGGCCGCTCTCATGGACGCCGGCTTCCCCGCTGTCACCAAGTACTCCGTTGCCGGCCGAGGGCAAGCAGCGCGGCATCAAGATCGGCGAGGTGACCTACGACGAAATCCCCAAGACCATGCTCATGAGCGTGGTAAGAAGCGAGGATCAGGAATTCGTCATCGAGACCATCATGAACGCTGCCCGTACCGGTTCCAAGGGCGCTTTTGGCGACGGCAAGATTTTCATCTCCCCGGTTGAAGATGTCTACACCATCAGCTCCGGCATTTGCGACACCGCCGAGACAAGCGAGGAGGCCACGGCATGAAGGAAGTGATCGCGGTTGTGCGGATGAACATGATGAACCGCACGAAGAAAGCCCTCACCGACGCCGGCGTGGCAGCCTTCTTTGTCCACGAGGCGCAGGGCCGGGGCAAAGGGTTCGTAAACCCCGCCGTGCTCAAGGGCGCGGAAAAGGGATACGAGGAGGCCGCCTCGATCCTCGGAGAAAAGGGCAAGCTCTACCCCAAGAGGATGCTCACCGTGGTAGTCCCGGACAGCGACGTAGACAGCGTGGTCCAGGCCATCATCGAGGTCAACAAGACCGGAATGCCGGGAGACGGCAAGATCTTTGTTCTCCCCCTGGCCGACGCGGTGCGGGTGCGCACTGGAGAAGCCGGTCACAAGTCCATCACCTAGGCCGCGAGGAGGAGTTTCATGGCCATTACGAAGAAAAAGCCAGCGCCCATTACACCAGCCGCCGTCAAGGAGGAGATTCTCAAGAAGTACCCTCCCAAGGTGGCCCGCAAGCGCGCAAAGCAGATACTCATCAATGAAGCGTTGGAAAACGAGACGCCGGAAATCATGGCCAACGTGCGGACCATTCCGGGCATCATCACCATGCGCGGCTGCACCTATGCAGGCTGCAAGGGCGTTATTCTCGGCCCCACCCGCGACATCGTGAACATCACCCACGGTCCCATCGGCTGCGGCTTCTACTCCTGGCTCACCCGGCGAAACCAGACCGACGCCTCCGCACCGGACGCCGAAAACTACATGACCTACTGCTTTTCCACGGACATGCAGGACCAGGACATCATATTCGGCGGCGAAAAGAAGCTCGAGGCCGCCATCCAGGAGGCTTACGACATCTTCCACCCCAAGGCCATCGCCATCTTCGCCACCTGCCCCGTGGGCCTCATCGGTGACGACATCCACGCCGTGGCCAGGAAGATGAAAGAGAAGTTCGGCGACTGCAACGTGTTCGCCTTCTCCTGCGAAGGATACAAGGGCGTTTCCCAGTCCGCGGGCCACCACATCGCCAACAACCAGATCTTCCGCCACGTTGTGGGCGAGAACGACAACGGCAAGCAGGGAAAGTTCAAGATCAACCTGCTCGGCGAGTACAACATCGGTGGTGACGGTTTCGAGATCGACCGCATCCTCAAGGCTTGCGGCATCACCAACATCTCCACTTTCTCGGGCAACTCCAGCTACGACCAGTTCGCCACGGCTCACACCGCGGACCTGAACTGCGTCATGTGCCACCGCTCCATCAACTATGTGGCCGACATGCTGGAAACCAAGTTCGGCATCCCCTGGATCAAGGTGAACTTCATCGGCGCCGAATCCACCGCCAAGAGCCTGCGTAAGATCGGCCAGTACTTCGGCGATCAGGAGCTCATCGACAGGATCGAGGCCGTCATCGCCGAGGAGTTGCCCGCTGTCCAGGCCGTTGCCGCGGAAGTGCGCCCCCGGACCGAAGGCAAGACCGCCATGATGTTCGTCGGCGGCTCCCGCGCCCATCACTACCAGGATCTGTTCGCCGAGATCGGCATGCAAACCATCTCCGCGGGTTATGAGTTCGCCCACCGTGACGACTACGAGGGCCGCGAGGTCATCCCCAACATCAAGGTCGACGCCGACTCCAAAAACATCGAGGAGATCGAGGTCACGAAGGATGAAAACCGTTACTTCCCCAGACTTACCGACGAAAAGCGTCAGAACCTGGACGATTCCGGTTTCACCTTCAAGGACTACGACGGCATGATCAAGGACATGGGAAAAGGCTCCTTTATCATCGACGACCTGAACCAGTACGAGGCCGACAAGCTGGTTGAACTGCTCAAGCCCGACATCTTCTGCGCCGGTATCAAGGAGAAGTTTTCCATCCAGAAGCTCGGCATCCCCATGAAGCAGCTGCACAGCTACGACTCCGGTGGCCCCTACGCGGGCTTCCGTGGCGCCATGAACTTCTACAGGGAAATCGACCGCCTGGTTAACTCCCGCGTGTGGGGATACATGAAGGCTCCCTGGCAGGAAAACCCAGAACTCTCCGGCACCTACGTCTGGGAATAGGAGGGGAAAACAATGACTTTGCTTAGACATACACCAACCGACCTCAAGGAGCGCAAGGCCCTGACCATCAACCCGGCCAAGACCTGCCAGCCCATCGGCGCCATGTACGCGGCCCTGGGTGTGCACGGCTGCCTGCCCCACTCTCACGGCTCGCAGGGCTGCTGCGCGTACCACCGCTCCGCCTTGACCAGGCACTACAAAGAGCCCATCTCCGCTTCCACCAGCTCCTTCACCGAGGGCGCCAGCGTGTTCGGCGGTCAGGCCAACCTGGTCCAGGGCATCGACAACATCTTCACCGTGTACGAGCCGGATATCATCGCCGTGCACACGACCTGTCTGTCCGAGACCATCGGCGACGACCTGCCCCAGATCCGGGACAAGGCCCAGAAGGAAGGCAAGATCCCGGCCGGCAAGTACGTGGTTGGCGCCCCCACGCCCTCCTACGTTGGCTCCCATGTCACCGGCTTCTCCAACATGGTCAAGGCTTTCGTGGCCCAGTTGGCGGAAAAGACGGGCAAGAAAAACCACAAGGTCAACGTGCTCTCCGGCTGGATGGAGCCCGCGGACATGGCCGAGGTCAAGCGCCTGGCTACCCTGGTGGGTGTGGATATCGTGCTTCTGCCCGACACATCCAACGTGCTCAACGCCCCGCTTACCGGCGAGTACAAGATGTTCCCGGACGGCGGCACCACCATCGGGGAGATCAAGTCCATGGGCGACGCCACCGGCACCATCGCCCTGGGCGAATGGTGCTCCGCGGACGCGGCCCGGCTGCTGGACAGCAAGCACAAGGTGCCCTGCACGGTGCTGGACATGCCCTACGGCCTCAAGGCAACGGACAGGTTCATCGACACCCTGCGCACCATCGCCGGTGTCACCGTGCCATACGAAGTCGAGGTGGAGCGCGGACAGCTGGTGGACCTGATCTCGGACATGCACCAGTACTTCTATCACAAGAAGGTGGCCCTGGCCGGTGATCCTGATCAGCTCCTCGCCATGACCGAGTTCCTGGTGAACCTGGACATGTGGCCCACGCACATCGTCTGCGGCACCCCGGGCAAGCGGTTCAGGAGCAAGATCAAGGATATCTGCAAGGACCTGCCCTACGAGGTCAACGTCCAGTGCGGTCCCCAGGCCGACATGTTCCTGCTCCACCAGTGGATAAAGAACGAGCCCGTGGATCTGCTCATCGGCAACACCTACCTGAAGTACATCGCGCGTGACGAGGACATTCCCCTCCTGCGCTGGGGTTTCCCCATCCTGGACCGTCAGGGGCATCAGTACTTCCCCATGGCCGGTTACAAGGGCGGGCTGCGGATCCTGGAAAAAATCCTGGGCCTGATCCTGGACCGCAAGGACCGGGACGATCCCGAGCACACCTTCGAACTCGTCATGTAACACCGCAGGACAGCCGGAGACGGTGGACCGGCCACAGCATTGAAACAAACGCCGGGGGCCCTGAAGCAGGGATCGCCCGAACGGTCCCCGGCGCTCAAATCAAACAGGCAAGGCTATGAATAACGTGATGCCCATACATGACAACAAGAGCGCCCCCTGCCATTGCAAGGGTTCATGCGCGGAGCGCGAATGCGTGCTTCTGCCCGTGGCCATCAGGAGCAATTCCAGGCGCAAGTGGGGCTTTCACCCCTCGGAACAGGCAATGGCTCCGGAAGAGGCCCTGGAGCGCCTCAAGAACGCCGTGGACAAGGATACCACCATTGGAATGGTGGGCATAAACGGCCCGGGAGACCCCCTGGCCGCACCCGAGCCGACCCTGCGCACCCTGAAGCTGGTACACGAGTCCTTTCCGGACCTGTCCCTCGGCCTAGGTACCATCGGATTCAACGCCGCTCCCCTGGCCGGAGAGCTGGCAAGCCTGGGCGTCGAACGTATCACCGTGATGGTGGACGCCCTGGATCCTGAAATAATCACCAGCCTCTACTCCTGGATCCGCCCCGGAACCCGTACCCTGCCGCCGACAACCGCGGCCATGGAACTTGCCGAGGCGCAGGAAGCGGCCATCAAGACCCTGGTGGATGCGGGTATCACCGTGGAAGTCGAGTCAATCATCTACCCCGGCGTCAACGACGGACACCTGTCCGAAGTGGCGGTCAAGGTCAAGGAATGGGGCGCTTCCTCCATGCGGCTGTTGCCCTTCGTTCCTACGGGTGGAGAAGGTGAGCCCGGAGTTTCGTCCGAGGAGTTCCTCGACGATCTGCGCCGGGGACTTTCCAAGCACATTACCCTGGCGGCCGGTGCCGGCCTCCACGACCGGGACATGACAGACACCTGCACCATGGAAGCGCCGGTGGTCATTCCCACCCTGCCCACCCCCCTCCCAGGCCGTCCCAACGTGGCGGTGACCAGTGTGGGGGGGCATGGAAGTGGACCTGCATCTGGGGCACGCCAAACAGTTTCTCATCTACGGCCCGCGCGGCGAGGACGGCCTGGTCGGCCTGCTCGGAACGCGCCCCGCCCCGACTCCGGGCAGCGGCGACGCACGCTGGGAAGCCACTGTCGACATCCTTTCCGACTGCTTCGCCCTGCTCACCTCCAGCGCCGGGGATCGCCCCCGTTCTGTTCTCGGTGCCCAGGGACTGCGGGTCCTGGTTACCGAGGGCGAGGTGGAAGGGGTGGTGGATACACTATACGGCGGCGGCAAGAAAAAAAGTTGCGGCAAGAAAAAGTAATTTACTTCAACGATCAAGATCACAATCAAGGAGAACGCCATGGCGCTTCCCGAACGTCTCATACTGGTTTGTCAAAGCTTCCGCTCCACCGGTGAGCCCAAAGGCATCTGCCACAAGCAGACCGACGGTTTCCTGCAGTACCTGGAAGAGGAAATCCTGGACCGGGGCCTGGACATCCAGATTACCGCCACCGGCTGCCTGAAGCAGTGCGAATCCGGCCCCATCATGGTGGTGCAGCCCGACAACTGGTGGTTCAAGGGCGTTGACTCCACAGACGCCATTGACGCCATTCTGGACGGCATCGAGGACGGCGAACCCGCCTCGGATTACCTGATCAGCTGAAAACAGTAGTTGAACGCGCGGCGAACATATGCCGCGAGGAGCAGGACATGACTCCCGTAACACCAGTCGAAGGAATCCTTGAAGAACGTAAGGACCAGGTGTTCCGCACCGGAACCGGTCCAATTGATATGGCCTGCAACCGCGACTCCCTGGCCGGGGCTGTCTCGCAGCGCGCCTGCGTGTTCTGTGGCTCCCGCGTGGTGCTCTACCCCATCGCGGACGCACTGCACCTGGTGCACGGCCCCATCGGCTGCGCTGTCTATACCTGGGACATCCGGGGCGCCCTCTCTTCTGGCCCGGAACTCCACAGGCTCTCATTTTCCACAGATCTCCAGGAACGCGACGTGATCTTCGGCGGCGAAAAGAAGCTCGAACAGGCCCTGGACGAGCTCATCGACCGCCATCATCCCAAAGCCGCCTTTGTCTACTCCACCTGCATCGTGGGGCTCATCGGCGACGACCTGGAGGCCGTGTGCAAAAAAATGAGCGAAATAAAGGGCATTCCTGTTCTGCCGGTTCAGTCCGAAGGTTTCAAGGGCAACAAGCGCGCGGGATACCTGGCCGCCTGCAACGCCATGAACCGGCTGGTGGGCACCGGGGACATCACGGGTATTCCCGAGGTGTCGGTGAATATTTTCGGCGACTTCAACCTCGCCGGAGAGACCTGGATCATACGGGATTACTTCGAACGCATGGGAGTTCATGTCGTGGCTAACGTGACGGGCGATGGCCGTGTCGCGGACATCGCCCGCTGCCACGGCGCCGCCCTGAATCTGGTGCAGTGCTCCGGCGCCACCCAGGATCTGGCCAGGATGATGAAGGATGAATACGGCATCCCGTTCATGCGCGTTTCCTACCTGGGCATCGAGGACATGGCCGACGCCCTGTACCAGGTGGCTGAATTTTTCCAGGACAAGGATCCCGGGATAATGGAACGCACCCAGGAGCTTGTCCGTGACGAGCTCTCCAGGCTCATGCCCGAGCTGGAGCGCTATCGCGGGGATCTGGAAGGCAAGAAGGCCGCCATCTACGTGGGTGGCTCCTTCAAGGCGTTCTCCCTGATCAAGGCCTTCCGCCACCTGGGCGTGAAGGTGGTCATCGTGGGATCCCAGACCGGCACCAAGGAGGACTACCAGGAATTGGCCGAGATCTCCGACCCCGGCACCATCCTGGTGGACGACGCCAACCCCCTGGAGCTGTCCGCATTCATCAAGGAAAAGGACGTGGACGTGTTCGTGGGCGGCGTGAAGGAACGCCCCATCGCCCATAAGTTGGGCGTGGCATTCTGCGACCACAACCACGAACGTAAGGAAGCCCTGGAAGGCTTCGTGGGCATGCTGAACTTCGCCCGCGAGATCCACACTTCCGTCATGAGCCCGGTGTGGCGTTTCGTACCCCGCCGGGAAAAGCGCATCACCAAGTCCAAGAAGGAGGTGGCCAATGCCTAACGCGGTCTCCACCACCAACGCATGCAAACTGTGCACACCCCTGGGCGCCTCCATGGCTTTCCGTGGCGTGGAAGGCGGGGTGGCCTTCCTGCACGGATCGCAGGGCTGCGCCACCTACATGCGGCGCTACCTTATTTCACATTTCCGTGAACCAATGGATATCGCCTCCTCCGCCCTTGGCGAGAAAAACGCCATCTACGGCGGTGGGCCGAACCTCAAGCTCGGCATTCTCAACGTAATGAAGAAGTACGAGCCCCGGCTGGTGGGCATAGCCACCACCTGTCTCACCGAGACCATCGGCGACGACGTGCCCAGGCTGCTGGCCGAGTTCGTGGACGAGTTCGGCTCCCCCAACGAGGAGGGACCCGGCCTCGAGCTGCCGGTCCTGGTCCATGTGAGCACTCCCAGCTTCAACGGCACCCACTCGGACGGCTTTCACGGCGCTGTCCGCGCCCTGGCCGAGCAGGTCTGCGTGACCAAGGTCAAGGATCACGGCGGTGTCAACCTCATGCCCGGCTTTGTCTCCTGCGAGGACATGCGCCACCTCAGGGACGTCTGCGAGGACTTCGGCCTGGAGTGCGCCATGCTGCCGGACTACTCCGACACCCTGGACGGCCCCGCCCTGGAGGACTACGAACGCATCCCCTCCGGCGGCACCAGTATCGAGATCATCCGGGCCATGAGCGGCGCACTGGCCAGCATCGAGTTCGGCCGCTGCCTGCCCAAGAACACGGCGGGCTCCTCCCTGGAGAAGCGCTTCAGCGTGCCCAACCATATTCTGGGCCTGCCCATCGGCCTGCGCGAGTCGGACCGCTTTTTCAACACCCTGTCCGAAATCACGGGGCGGGACATCCCCCTGCGCCACGTCAAGGAACGCGGCCGCCTAGTGGACGCCTTTGTGGACGCGCACAAGTACATCTACGGCAAGCGCGCCGTTGTGTACGGCGAAGAGGACCTGGTGGCCGGACTGGTCTCATTCCTCTCGGAGATCGGCGTGCACGTGGTGCTGGCCGCCACCGGCGCCAAGGGCAAGGGCCTGGACAAGGTCATCGACGAGGTGCTGGGCGACATCACCACCCATCGCCCGGAAGTGCGCGAAGGCGTGGACTTCTGGGAAATCGCGGAGCAGGCCGACGAGTTGGCTCCCGACCTCATGGTGGGGCACTCCAAGGGCATGCGCTACGCCCGCGAGTGGAATATTCCCCTGATCCGCGTGGGCTTCCCGGTGCACGACCGCTTCGGGGGGCAGCGCATCCAGCATCTGGGCTACAAGGGCGCCCAGGTCCTGTTCGACCGCGTGGTCAACGCTGTTTTGGATCGCAAGCAGGCCGACAGCCCCGTGGGCTACGGCTACATGTAACAGTATATCATCGAGGAGTCCGCCATGTGCGCCAAGGATATGACCAAGCATCCCTGCTTCAATCGTGAAGCCGCCGGAGACTGCGGCCGCGTGCATCTTCCCGTGGCCCCGCGTTGCAACATCAAGTGCAACTACTGCAACCGCAAGTACGACTGCGTCAATGAATCGCGCCCCGGCGTGACCAGCGCGGTGCTCAAGCCGCATCAGGCCGCGGAGTACATGGACCGGATCCTCGCCCTGGAACCGCGCATCACCGTGGCCGGCATCGCCGGCCCGGGCGATCCCATGGCCAACCCAGAGGCCACCCTGGAGACCATGCGACTGCTGCACGAGCGCCATCCGGAGTTGCTGTTCTGCCTCTCCAGCAACGGCCTGGGTATGCCCGAGTACATTGACGACCTCGCCGCCCTGGGCGTGAGCCACACCACCATCACCATGAACACCGTGGATCCCGAGATCGGCTCACGCATCTACGCCTGGGTGCGCGACGGCAAGGTGGTGTATCAGGGGCGCGAAGCCGCCGAACTTCTCCTGGAACGCCAGCTTGCCTCCATCAGGGGACTGAAGGAGCGCGGCATGGTGGTCAAGGTCAACAGCATCATCATCCCCGGCATCAACGACCAGCATCTGGTTGAGGTCGCCAAGGTGGCCGCCGAACTCGGCGCCGACATCCAGAACCTCATCCCAATGCTGCCTACGCCGGACACTCCCTTTGCCGACATGCCCAAGGTGCCGGCGGCAGAGGTCAAGGCCCTGCGCGAAAAGACCTCCTCCCATATAGAACAGATGACCCACTGCAAGCGCTGTCGGGCCGATGCCGTGGGACTGCTCAGCCAAGACCGCTCCGGGGAGTGTTCCGGTCTTTTGATTGGGTGTTCGAGGCTGGCTCAGAACGAATCCAAGGTCCGCCCCCATGTGGCAGTGGCCACCCGCGAGGGCATGCTGGTCAATCAGCACCTCGGCGAAGCCAAGGAACTGCAGATCTGGACCAAGAAGGAGACCGGGTTCGAGCTCCTGGAGACCCGCACCGCCCCGGCCGCCGGATGCGGACCTGCCCGCTGGGAGGCCCTGGCCCACATGCTCCAGGACTGCCGCAATGTCCTGGCCGCGGCCTTGGGCGACACGCCCCGGCGTATCCTCAAGGCCAACGGCGTCACCCCGGTTGAGGTCACCGGGCTCATCGCCACGGCCCTGAGCACCATCTACTCCGGAGGCAACCCCGAGGTATTGCGGGGGCGCCGCCCCACCACAAAGGCCTGCGGTTGCAGCGGCGGAGGCGAAGGCTGCTGACGGCTTGATGAATGACAGATTTCAGGGGAGGAGCCCTTGTCGGAAGAGCTCCCCACCTGATCCCGGGTTTCGGATTGTTACCAAGGAAACGTTGATTAATCACATTTCCCTGAAACGCTGAAGAATTGTTCACTTGCGAGGCGCAAGGAAAAGGCAGGGCCGAGATGCATGTAAACACACACAAGATTTTTCCTTATCCGTAGCTACAAAACCAGCAGGCAATTATACAGTGCGTCACAAAATCCACATAACCAAGGAGTATTCATGCAGAAAATGACTCTGGAAAAGATCTTCGAATACGCATCGTCGCCCATGCACGGGACCCTTTCCCGCAAGATGCGTGGCGGCCTGAAGATTCAGGTCAACGAAGGCATCGTGCACGAAAACGCGGTGTTCTTTCTGGGCGAGGAATTCGTTCGCATCACAGAGGAAATCAATGGCGAGAACGTGAACAGCTATTACAGCTGGGAAGCCATCGCCAGCGTTCGCACCTACGGTAAGGCCAGCTGAATCTTTTTCCCAACGCGCGACAACTCCTGGCATACTGCTGTAGCAACCATCCAAACGCATGGGGACCAGATGGCGAAGCCTGCCATATGGTTCCTTTGCTCTTTTTCGCTCGGCCCTATGACCGCCCCGCTGTCGTAAGCCAGGCCCTCATATGGAGAAGGGATATCACGTTGCATTCGAGCGGGAAAAGAGGCAGGTGAAGGGCTTCCGAAGTCGGCTTTTTTTCAACAGCAAGACGAACGAGCCCCCGATGCCTGTGAAAAACCGCTTCCGCCTGCTTGCCATAGGCATGCTCTGCGCCCTTGTGCCGCTGCTTTTCAGCAGCCTTCCGTTTGCCACGGGAAACGCTCCTTCCGGGGCCAGTCCGGCTGGTGAAGCGGCTGGAGACATTCCGGCCGACCCCCTCACCGTGCTGGTGCTGCACTCCTATCACAAGGGGTTCAGGTGGACGGACAGCGAGGAAAAAGGCATCCGCGACACCCTGGAAGCCGAACTGCCCGACATCCGGGTCATCACCGAATACATGGACTCCAAACGCCATATGGAGCCGGAGCATCTGGAAAATCTGCTTCGGCTCTTCGGGACGAAGTATTGCAGCACGCCCCCCGACCTGGTCATCGCCACGGACGACAACGCGTTCACCTTTCTACAGCTCTACGGCAGGCAGATTTTCGACAACACGCCCTTTGTCTTTTGCGGGGTGAACCGTTTCCAACCCGAAAAACTCGCGGGCATGGGCCCTGTCACAGGGGTGGTGGAAACCATTGACCTGCGCGACACCCTGGCCATCGCCCTCGCCATGCATCCCGACACCCGCAACGTGGCCGTGGTGGTGGACCGCACCCCCACGGGGCGCTCAACGGCCAAATACCTGGAGGAACTCCTGCCGGACTTCAGGGACAGGGTAGAATTCCAGGTGCTGGACAATCTGACCATGGCCGGGTTGCGGCAACGCCTCAAGAACCTGCCCCCCAAAAGTCTGGTCCTGCTTCTGAACTTCAACCGCGACAGCGCGGGAAAGATGTTCAGCCACGTGGAGACCATCAGGCTGCTGCGCAAGGCCACGGACCTGCCCATCTACAGCGTGTGGGACTTTTTCGTGGGCGAAGGCATTGTCGGGGGCATGATCACGGACGGCCGCAGCCAGGGCGCCGCAGCGGCCAGGCTCGCACTGCGCATCCTCGGGGGCGAGAATGCGGCTGACGTGCCTGTGGTCACCGAGAGCCCCAAGCAGTGGATGTTCGACTACCGTGAGCTGCGGAGGCTGGGGCTGAGCGAGGACGCGCTCCCCGAAGGAAGCGTGGTGATGAACAGGCCCAAATCGTTTTACGAGGTGAACAAGAAACTCATCTGGAGCCTTGTGGGGGCGTTGTTGTTCATGAGCGGCGTCACCGCGGTCATGGCCCTGAACATCATCCAGCGCCGCCGCGCCCAGGCCGAGTTGCGGGACACAGCGGAGAAACTCTCCGCACTGCTGGATTCGCTCCCCATCGTCCCGTTCACCGCTGCCATCGACCCCTTGGGGTGTTTTTCATACGTGAGCCACAACGTCATCGGCATCACGGGCTTCGAGCCAAAGGATTTCCTCGATGATCCGGAATTCTGGGTGCACCGCATTCATCCAGACGATTTCGGCCGGGTTCTGGAGCGGTTGGAGGAGGGAGTGCCAGAAGGAGAGCGCCTCATCTACAGGTTCCAGACCGCAAGCGGCGACTACCGCTGGTTCAGCGACACCCGGCGCCCCGTCCGGTATCCCGAGCCCGGAATACCCAGGGCAGCGGGATTCTGGCAGGACATCACCACCGAGGTGGAGCTCAAGCACGAGGCAGAACGCAGACTGCAGCAGGTGATCCAGGCCGACAAGCTGGCCTCCCTGGGAGAGCTGGTGGCAGGTGTGGCGCACGAGATTCTCAACCCCAACGTGTTCATAAGCACCAACGTACCCCTGCTGCGCGAGACCTGGGAGATGCTGCGGCCGGTGGTGCAGCGCGCCGAGACCACTGGTGGGAACGGCTTGGACGTGCAGGAACTGTCCAACGACATGAACGAGATGCTCGACGACATCATGGCCGGGAGCGAGCGCATCGACCGTGTGGTGCGCGAACTGCGGGAGTTCGCCTCCTCCACCGAGCACAGCCAGGTCCAGCCGGTGCAACTCAACGAGGTGGTGAAAAAGGCTTTCACCCTTGTGGGGGCGCAGGTACGGCGCACATTCGCCTCTTTCGAGCTGGCGTTGGATCCGGAGCTCCCTCTTGTGGAGGGCGACCCCACAAAGCTGGAGCAGGTGGTGGCCAATCTGGTGGTGAACGCCACCCACGCCGTGCGCCCGGGCGTCAAGGGAGCGCTGAAGATCTCCACGCGGTTGCTGCCGCAACAGCGGGCCGTGGTGCTGCAGGTCGAAGACAACGGCAAGGGCATCGCCCCGGAACTGCGCGAACGGATCTTCGAGCCATTCTTCACCACCCGCCGCGAACAAGGGGGCACCGGGCTTGGACTCAGCGTCAGCTACCGCCTGGTGCGCGACCACAACGGCGCCATATTCCTGGCCTCCAGACAGGGGCTGGGCACCGTATTCACCCTTGCCCTGCCGTGCAACCCCGAGCAGCGGTTGAATATGCGCCCCTCGCTTCTGTGGCTGGACCGCGACCCGGTCCGCCTGCAACACGTGGAGGATATTGTCAGAAACCAGCCGGAGCCCCATGTTCTGGGGCTGCGCGACCCCGGAAACATGGCCACAATCCTCGCTGACAACCCGCAGGTGGTCGCGGTGTGCCTGGATCTGCGCTCCATGGCCAGGGATGCGCGCGACCTGCTGGAGCAACTGGCGGGTATCCGCCCCCTGCTGACCAGGGCCGTGTACGCGGGCAGCGAAGGCCGCCGCAACGCGGAGGAAAAGGCCGGCCCCCTTGCCGATGCCGTTGTCTCGGGCCCCATGACCGTGGAACTGCTGCGGCACATCCTGCGTCTGAGCGTGAAGAAGATTCTATGAATGAAAAAAGCGAATAGTTTTGGAATGATATAGTACAAGCGGGGCGTCCTTTTCAACAAGCTTCCCCCACTAAACCTTTAAAAACGGACGACTTATGAGACTGATGGTTGTCGACGACGAGCCGGTGGTTTTGCGCACCATGCACCGTCTGCTGCGCAGGCGCGGCTTTGACGAGTGCGTGTTGTGTTCCGACGGCCGGGAGGCCATGGCCCGGCTGGAGGAGAACCCGGTGAACGTGGTGCTGCTGGACCTGCTCATGCCGGAGATGGACGGCCTGGCGGTGCTGGAGCAGGCCAAGCCGCGTCACCCCCGCACCGAGTTCATCGTCATCACAGCCCTGGATGACGTGGAGCAGGCGGTCAACGCCGTGCGGCTCGGGGCCTACGACTACCTGGTCAAACCCGTGGACCAGCAGCGCCTGCTGCTGACCATCGAGCGGGCATACGAACGGCTGAGCATGCGCGCGGGGCTCGAAGGCGTGCAGATTTCGGACATTCCGGACGCGTTCTCCCACGTGCTCACTGTGAACGCCCGCATGCGTGAGCAGTTGGCCTATGCCACGGCTCTTGCACGAAGCGGCCGCCCCGTGCTCATAAGCGGCCCCAGCGGCACCGGCAAGGAGCTGGTGGCGCGCGGCATCCACGCGGCTGGAAAACGCGCTTCCGGCCCATTCGTCGCGGTGAACGTGGCAGCGGTGCCCGAGAACCTGTTCGAGAGCCAGTTCTTCGGCCACCACAAGGGATCCTTCACCGGAGCGGGGGGCGATCACCAGGGCCTATTCCAGCAGGCCAACGGCGGCACACTGTTCCTGGACGAGGTGGGCGAACTCCCTCTGCATCTGCAACCCAAGCTCCTGCGCGTTCTGGAGGAGCGGATGGTCTCCCCCCTCGGGGGGCGTGAGGAGATTCCCGTGGACGTGAACATCGTGTCCGCCACCAACTGCGACCTGGACAAGGCCTGCGCGGAGGGGCGCTTCCGCCTGGACCTGCTGTACCGATTGCGCGGAGGGCAGGTGATCCTGCCGCCTCTCCGGGCTCGTGACGGAGACATCGCCCTGCTCGCCAGGCATTTCCTTGAAAAGGCCTGCGAGGACCTGGACCGCCCTTCCATGGAAATATCTCCCGAGGCACTGGCGCGGCTCGAGGCCCATGACTTCCCGGGCAACATCCGCGAACTGAGCAACATGATGCATAACGCGGCCCTGCGCACCACGGGACAGCGCCTGGAGGCGGACACCCTGCTCCCCAGTTCCATGCCCTCGGACCCCCTGGCGAGACGCATGTGCAGCCTGCGGGACAACGAGGCCCAGCACGTGGCCTATGTGCTGCGCGGGGTGGATGGCGACCGCCGCGAGGCCGCTCGCATTCTCGGTGTGAGCCTGCGCCAGGTGCAGCGCAAAATAGCCTCCCTGCAGGAAGACCCGCGCTGGCGCTCCCTCCTCGGCGACATATAGGTCGCATCCGGCGACAAATATGTCGCCCCTCACAATAACACCTGTTTAGTCAACCAGTTAGCCATGACTCGGCATGGCCTGGTTCCTGCCCTCACCCCTTCGTCGCGACATGACTGTCGCCTGGAAAGGGTGCTTTCCGCACCTTCCACTATCTTATTATTAGCTGAATATATTGAAGAATAATCTCCATACAGTTCCTTGGCACGGCCCATGCTTTAGGGAGGCGGATGAGGCCAAGACCCCCCTTGAGGAAGGGGAAGTCAAGAATACTATCACTATTCCAGGAGGTTGAAATGAAGAGAAGGCACTTTTTAAGGAATCTCGGGTTGGGCGTCGCGGGCATCTCCGCCGCCGGAATGGGCGGTCCTCTGGTCAAGGTGGCCGGAGCCGCGAAAAAACAGGACATCGGCGAGTGCAAATCCGTGAAGGTTCACTGCATCTCCGAGACAAGCTGGTTCGACAGCCCCCGTATGCTCAAGGACATCAAGGACGCCGGCGGCGCCATGGTGAGCATGTACGACATCCCCTGGACCCAGGACAATATCGGCGGATACGTGGCCCTCATCGAGGTGGAGCAGTTGGACGGCAGCAAGCGCATCATCCAGCTCGACACCGGCTGGCACCAGGGATGGACCGACTACGTGCTGGAAAAGTCCGGCCTGGGCAAGATGCTGGAGGACAAGAAGGTGGACATGCTGGTGGTCAGTCACGAGCACGAGGACCACTACTGGGGGCTGAAGTGCACGCTGAAGCGTTACCCGGACATCCCCATGGTCATCCCCAACACCTTCTACCCAGAGGGCAAGGCCCTGATGCAGGGCAAGTACAAGAACGACCTGGCCAAGGTCGAGAACGACATCCCCCACACCGGCGAGGTCGTGGAGCTTGGCCCCGACGACCTGTACAACCCCTACCCCGGAGTGGCCATCAAGATGTTCGACATCCCCATCCTGCTCAAGTGCCGCGGGGAGCAGAACCTGTTCTTCAACGTCAAGGACAAGGGTGTGGTGGCGGTTTCCGGTTGCTGCCACCAGGGCGTGTTGACCATGATGCACTGGGCGCGCCGCAACATCGAGGGATTCAAACCATACGGCCTGTACGGCGGGCTGCATATCGCCGCCTTCGAGAACTGGGACCCCAAGTTCGACGACATCATTCGCGGCGTGGGCAAGATGGGGCTGGAAAAGATCGGCTGCAACCACTGCACCGGCTGGATCTGGGCCACCAAGGCGCGCGAGGCCGGGCTGCCCATCGTTCTGGGAACCGAAAAATTCCGTGAGTACGACAAGCTGCCCACCACCGGACAGGGCGCACCGGAGAACGTCTATCTGCGCAACGGCGATTCCATCACCTTTGGCTAAAACCGCGCCATAGACGCCTGATCGACAATCATTTCGGCACGCGCCCTTTCCCTGGTCACTGGGTTCGTTTCCCGGGGCGCGGGCCGGATACTCAGGCCGCGCGGCGGCCCAAAGGAGCATAGACAATGAGCAACAACGCTACCACAGTGGATGCGCTGGCGGCTGCGAATCCCCCCCGTGTGAAAAGCGCCCTCCTGTCGGGCGCGCTCAATCTCGGGGTGGTGCTGCTCGTGGCCCAGGCATGCTGGTACGTGGTTTTCTCGCCCGAAGGCTTCATGCGCATGTACACGCCCAACGTGGGCGTGTCTTTTGTCATCACCGTGCTGATGGTCATCCACTGGGGCGTGGATGTTTTCGACTACTGGCCCTTCAGCCGCTCCTGGCTGGATACAGCGCCCGCCATGGTTCGCGGAGCGACTCTGTTCGCGACCTATCTGTTCCTGGGCTGGCTGGTGATGTTCGTCTTCTACTATCACCTCCTGGGCATGTACGGCCTGCTGTTCTTCAGCGGCCCCGGCCTGCTCACCGGCGGCGGACTTGGTCAGTACGCACAGACCGCCACGGAAAATGCCTGCTTCGCCCAGGTGATGATGAACACGAGCATCATCTTCTTCACCATCCTCTGGCTCACCGTCCTCGGCTTTCGCCCCTGGAACGCCCAGGGGCGCTTCGGCCGCGGACTGGGCGTGTTCTTCGCTGGCCTGGTTCTGGCGGCCATGGCCTTCAGCGTCCTGTTCTACCCCCACATCGCCTACCAGTTCTACCCGGCCCAGGTGTTCATGGGCGCCGAGCCCTGGTGGATCGACCAGGCAATGACCATGAGCAGCCAGTTCCATTTCGGCTGGATCGTGCCCGCCCTGGTGTTGCTGTACTGGAGCAACATGCTCTGGGAAGGGCGCCCCTGGTCGCTGATATCCAACACCGCGCTGCGCTCCGTGGTGATGACCGTCACGGTGCTGGTTGCGGGCTACGTTATCATGCTAGCCAGCAACATGGTCATGGACTGGTGGTGGGACCTGGAGGCCTTCGAAGGCGGCGCCACCCTGGAGAATCCCGCTTGGCGCTGGAACCATGTGGCCGAGATGGCCATGTTCTGCCATGCCGTGGCTTTCATCCTCGCCAACTACTTCAGCAACTGGCCCAATACCAAAAGCGTTGGAATCAACGCCCTGGTTCGCACCGCCATCGCCGTGGCGGGCGGCCTGGGTCTTTCATACCTCTACTACGTCCTTGGGCCGTTTTTCCTGGGAACCGTACCCGGCATCGCGCAGGAAGGGGACACCACCCTGGCCTGGACCGTGATGTTCCTCATTCTGATGTTCACACATCAGAAGTTCTTCCTGGGATGGCCCTTCCAGAAGCAACGTTGACAACAAGCGGGCCGTCTGTTCCGGGCGGCCCGCAACCAGCATGGAGGATGCCATGAGTACAAGCAAGGTGGTCTCGCGCCGCGGGATGTTCAGACAGCTGTTACGTGAAACCGTGGACGTTGTTCTCGAGGCCAGAAGTACTTTCAAAAAGGCGGCCAACGGGTTGGATCTTTTCGCCTCTTCCGACACCAGCTACCCCCTCACGCTGTATTACCCGCGTGAACTGTTCGAGGAGGAAGCGCTACGTCATGGCATCGACATCGACAAGGTGGGCATCGAGGAGGCCGTTCGCCGTCTCGTGACCAAGAACGGACGCAAATAACCATGGATGGAACCCGGCTTCCAAACATCGACCAGGGGCTGTGGGCAATGAACATGGTGGACGGAGCGTTGCGCATGGCCATGCCCAATCCGTCGGCGCGCCAGGCCATGGGATTGAACGGTGTCAGCGAAAAACTGTACGAGCCGCTGGGCTGGTTCTTGTGGCTCGACAACGCGCCCGGCCCCTATGGCCTGGAACTCCTGGACGCTCAAACCAGGGGCAGATCCCTGTTTCTCGTACGATGCTACCCCGCTCCGGACAGTCCCCTGTTTTCCTTGCTCTCCGAAAAGGAGCGCTGCCTGCGGTGCTCCCCGCGATTCGACGACACCGGCACCCCTGTACAGGAAGATTGTGTTGAGCCCGATTCCTGGATGTTCGTCGTGGGAGCCCTGGGTCTCACCCCGAAGCACGGCGATACGGCATCGGGCATGCGCGTGGAACTCCTTACCGACCCCGGCTGGACGCAGTCCGCATCGTGGCGGCTATACGACTTCATGGTCTGCCTGCTGTGCCACCATCATGGCCTTGCGGCGCATAGGGCCGAAAGCGTCCACGGGGCGCAGGAGATTCCCTGGCAACTGTGCTGCGACCTGGCGCCCGGAGCCGGGAAGGCGCCGTCTCGCCCCGTACCCTGGAGCAATCCCCTGTGGTGGCGCCCCCATTGCCTGGGCATCACCGCCTGTGGGGTGGAGTACGATGACTAGCTGGACAGTATAATAAAATTCTGCCTGACAGCTTGAAAATCTTTCAAAGGAGGCTTAACAGTGCAGGTTGGAAAAATCCGCTTAGTCTGAAAGTTTTTTCAGGCCTATGCGCCTGCATTGCAACCACCAGGGACTGATGTTGCAGGACATTCAACTTCAAAACATAAAACCAGGTGTGAGAACCACAAGGTAATACCATGCAACTTGAACTGTTTTGCGGCGATAAACCTGTCATGCTTCATCTGCCTGATTCCGCACATACAATTGAAATGGATCCCATACCTGCTCTGGCAGATCCCATAGCGGCAGTGCGTGAGGCTCTGGCCAATCCCATCGGCAGCCCCTGCCTTGAAGAACTGGCCAAGGGGCGGAAGGACGCCTGCATTGTCATCTCAGACATAACCAGGCCGGTCCCGAACCAGATCACCCTCCCCCCCATCATGGAGGCTCTGGAAAAGGGGGGAATTCCCAGGGACAAGGTCACCATCCTCATCGCCACGGGCATGCACAGGCCCAACCTGGGCGCCGAGCTGGAATCCATGGTGGGGCGCGAAATCATGGAAACCTGCAACATCGTCAACCACTTCTGTCGCAAAGAGGGCGAAAATAGGGAGATAGCGCGCATCGACGGCGCTCCCATCGAGATAAACGAACGCTACCTCGACGCCGACCTCAAGATCCTCACCGGGCTCATCGAACCCCATTTCTACGCCGGTTTCTCAGGGGGGCGGAAATCCATCCTGCCCGGTATCTCCAGCTTCGAAACCATGAAATTCATGCACTCCTACCGCGTGATCCAGCAGTTGGACAACGTCAACTGTCGTCTCCAGGGCAATCTGTTCCATGACTACGCCATGCGGGTCACGGAGCTGGCGGGCGCGGATTTCATCTGCAACGTGGTCATCAACCGCCACCGGGAACTGGCAGGCGTATTTGCCGGGCACCATGACAAGGCGCACCTTGCGGGATGCGAACTCGTGGGCAGGCACTCCGTGGTGGAGCTGCCCCATCATATGGATCTGGTGGTCACGTCAGGCGGGGGGTACCCCCTGGATTCCAGCTTCTACCAGGTCAGCAAGGCCCTTACCTGCGCCAAGGACGTACTCGAGCCGGGTGGCGTGATCCTGGTGACCTGCGGCTGCCAGGAGGGCCTGGGCAACGAGGAGTTCACCTCCATCATGCGCAGCACGCCCACGCCTGAAGCTTTTGACAAGAATTACAGCAGGCCCGAGGACTTCGTCATCGACCAGTGGTGCGCGCAGAACATCTACCAGGCCCTGGAAAAGGCCGAAGGCATCCTCATCCACTCGCCAGGGCTGTCCGAGGAGGATGTGCGGGCATTTGGCGGCGTCAAGGTGCGGGATCCCCAGGCTATTCTCGATGAGCTGCTTCCCTCGCACCCCCGTGTGGCGGTGTTTCCCGAAGGACCCTATGCGGTGGGCAAGGTGAAGGAATAGAGCATCTCAAATGCAAAATGCTCCAAGAGGAGACGCCTGACGACACAATATTCCCAACACGCTTCAACCTCCTGTCTACATCCGTAGCAAGCAACCTTTCAAACACATGGGGACCATACGACAAAGCCTTCCGTATGGTCCCCATGCCTTTCTTCCCGGTGCGATGTCCGCGATACTCACTGGATCCGCGAACGCGGCACTAGCCAGAACAAGAGGGGCGGGGGGAATTGCGACCTCTCTCTCCAAAGGTTTCCCCCCGGTCTGATCCAGTGGCTAGTGACCTATCCCCCCTTGCTGAGACAACCGTTTGCTGCGTGCGCGCTCTGTGGCCACGTGCTCTTCCAGGCCGAACTTTCGGACCCGGTAGCCCATCTGCCTGGCCGTGAGGCCGAGGCTCTCCGCGGCCTTGTACTGAATCCAGTCATTTTCACGCAACGCGTTAAGTATTTCACGCCGCTCGATCTCGTCCAGGGATTCACCCCGCTGCTGTGAAGGACCGTGCGGTGTCTTCTCCTGTACGGAATGCGCTGCCAGCGAACTTTTCAGCATACCCACATCGATGCGGTCGCCATCGTAAAGAATCGCCATGCGCTCCATGAGATTTTCCATTTCCCGTACATTACCAGGCCACGTATATTTTTTCAACAGTTCGAACGCTTCGGGCGTCAAAGTGAAACGTCTCCCGTATTCACGTGTCACCTTCTCAATGAAATGATGCAACAAGGTAGGCAGGTCCTCTCGCCGATCCCGCAATGGGGGCACCATGATGGGAAATACCGAGAGCCTGTAGAACAGGTCGCTCCTGAAGCCGCCCCCCTCGGCCAGAGAGTTAAGATCTCGGTTGGTGGCCGCGAGAATGCGCACATTGACCTTGCGCGTGGTATTGGACCCCAGCCGTTCGAATTCTTTCTCCTGCAGGACCCGCAACAGCTTGCTCTGTACACCGAGGGACAATTCGCCAATTTCGTCCAGAAATATGGTGCCCTGGTGAGCATCCTCGAAGCGCCCCGGTCTGGAACTCACCGCACCGGTGTACGCGCCCTTTTCATGGCCAAAGAGTTCACTCTCCAGCAGGTTGTCCGGGATGGCCGCGCAGTTGACCTTCACAAAGGGGTGGTCGGCGCGATCGGAGAGCTGGTGGATGATCCTGGCAATGAGGGTCTTGCCCACACCGGACTCGCCCAGGAGCAGGACCGTGGCCTTTGTGGGGGCGACACGGGCGATCTGCCGCTCCACGTCCTGCATGGCCAGGCTGTCGCCAACGATATACAACCCTTTTGATTTTTTCGATATTCTGTACTTCAAAGAGACATTTTCCCGGCGCAGAGCTTCCTCGCGGGAGCGTATCTTTTCGTTCAGGCTGATGAACTGAGCAATAAGCGTGGCCACCACGGAGAGGAAGTCCACGTCATGCTCCACCGAAACATCATCCCCGAACAGCCGGTCCACGTTGAGCACGCCAATGGGCTTGCCGTGGAGGATGATGGGCACTCCCACGAAGGAAATGCGTCCCCTCTCGAGCCGCCTCGCGCCGGTACGGTCCAGGAAAAGCGGCTCCCTGGAGATGTCGGGCACGTAATACGGCTCCGCGGTCTTGAAGATCCTGCCCGTGACGCCCTCCCCCAACCTGTAGACGCCGCGCTGCTTCTCCTCGGCGGTAAGACCGTGGGAAGCCGCAATGCTCAACACACCCGTGGTGTTGTCCAGCAGCGTGATGGTGGCGCGGCGCATATGCATGGTCTCGGAGAGGATGTCCAACACCTCCTCAAGGGCGCTTTCAAGGTCCAGCGCCCGATCGATGACCTCGCAAATGGCCAACAGGGTTTCAAACATGGGGCGGTATTCTGATGTTGGCATGTCACTTTCTAAGCATAAAACATGCTAGTTTCTAAAAATACCTTTATACTAGCCGGTTGCGAATCAAGACTCTTAGTCATCGCAGGGACATATCACAATAATGGAAAATAATGCCATAAGCGTATCACCTGACCACAGCCACGCATCTTTGTCTTCACATCCTTCGGAAGCCCATTGATTGCGCCGGATACGGGTCTTTCGGTTCAAACGATTCACAGGCACGGATACACACGAGTAAAAGCCCCACAGCTCTTCTGAACATTTTTGGGAAATTCAATCGGATTTTTACCTTTTCTAACAGCTGATCCGGGTCTGGACTTGACGATGACAAAGTGTTAAATCAATAAATATTGATATAGTGATGTGCGGGCGGAATATCTCTTTTTGATATATTCGCAGACTGATGAAACCTTCTTCAAGCCTGTCCAGCGCCCGCCAGGACCTTGCCTCCATGCCCTTTCAGGAGCAACAATGAACAAGACCATCGCCATCGCCGGGAAAGGGGGAGTGGGAAAGACTACCCTCTCAGCCCTGACAATCTTTCGTTGTATCGGTACCGGGCGAACGCCCCTCATAACCCCTGTTCTCGCTGTTGATGCCGACCCGAACGCCTGCCTGGACATCGCCCTGGGCATCCAGGCCACTGCCAGTGTCGGAGCGTTGCGCGAAGAGGCCCGAAGAGAAGCTGAAAAGGGTATGGCCCCGGGACTCTCCAAGCAGCAGTTCCTGGAGATGCGCATCGCCGAAAGTCTGGTGGAGGGTGACGACTTCGATTACATCTCCATGGGGCGTCCGGAGGGCCCCGGCTGCTACTGCTACGCCAACGCGGTGCTCAAAGACGTCATGGCCAGGATCGCGGACAACTACCCACTGGTGGTCATAGACAACGAGGCCGGCCTGGAGAACCTCTCACGCAGGCTGGTACCGCGTTGCGACCTGCTCGTGGTGGTGGCCGACCCCTCGCACAGGGGGCTGGAGACCATGGCCCGCATCCACGCTTTGGCCAATGAGATGGGCCTGGACTACGGGAAACTCGCCCTTGTGGTGAACCGAACCTCGGGAACCGAGCCCCCGGAGCTGGCCTCGAATCTGAAGGAACAGACCGGGGCAGACCTGCTCCTGGCTCTTCCGCAGGACGCGGAATTGGCCTCCCTGGCCGAACAGGGCGCTCCACTGGAACGATTGTCCCAACATTCCCGGCTATGGGGGGGCGTGGACGACTTGCTCTCGCTGCTGTAAACTAGCCTGTAACAATCAGGCCATCGCCTTTCGGACTGGATCGGGAAGCAGCCGCAAAGGGGTTTTCGACTGCTTTCCACCAGCCTCCCACCTTGTTCTTCCTGTAATGTTTCCGGGAGGGGGGAACGCGAGTGGAAACCATTTTGCAACAAGACTTTTCCACTCGCGAAACGCTTTCACCCAGGAAAACCAGCATCAAGGATGGTGACATGACCCACGACGACAACTCCGCTCCACGGTCCGCCCCGGAGGGCTTGGCCTGCGATGCGGCGAGCATCAGGCTTATCGCGAAGGCTGCCGAGGACCACGTGGCCACCTGCTTCACCCGCTTCGAGACGCAGAAGAACCACTGCAAGTTCGGAGTCCAGGGCATCTGCTGCCGCATCTGCCACATGGGCCCTTGCCGCATCACCCCAAAATCTCCCCGCGGCGTATGCGGAGCGGACGCGGACACCATCGCGGCGCGCAATTTTCTGCGCGAGGTGGCCGGAGGCGCGGCCGCCCATTCGGACCACGGCCGTCATCTGGCCCTGCTCCTGCGCAAGGTGGCCCTGGGTAGCGGCGGCCCTTACACAATCAAGGACGAGGCGGCCCTGCGGCGCTGCGCCGTGGCCCTGGGCATCGAGGAAACGGGGCCCGACGGCCCCAAGGCGGTCCTCGACCTGGCCCTTGAGCTGGCCGATTTTTTTATCAGTGAGATCACCTCTCAGGAGGAGCCACTGAAGATGCTCGGCCTCGCGCCCTTGAAACGCCGCTCCCTGTGGGCACAGCGCAAACTCGAGCCACTGGGCGTGGACCGCATGGTGGTCGAGGCCATGCACCGCACCCACATCGGTGTGGACCATGCCCACGAGAACATCCTGAACCACGCCTTC
This sequence comes from Desulfovibrionaceae bacterium, assembly GCA_963674665.2. Lineage (GTDB taxonomy): Bacteria > Desulfobacterota > Desulfovibrionia > Desulfovibrionales > Desulfovibrionaceae. Next base: position 232,988 of record CAXXPL010000013.1, read on the forward strand.
CGCACATCCCTCGCGGACGGTTGGGGCGGTTCACGCATCGCCACAATGGTTTCGGACATCCTCTTTGGTACGCCCGTCCCCGTAAAGAGCCGGGCCAACCTCGGCGTGCTGCGCGAGGACACGGTGAACGTCATCGTCCACGGCCACGAACCCGCCCTCTCCGAGATCCTGGCAATACTTGTCCGCGACCCGGACATCCAGGCCAGGGCCAAAGCCGTCGGCGCCACGGGCATCACCCTGGGGGGCATCTGTTGCACCGCCAACGAGGTACTCATGCGTCACGGCATTCCGGTGGCGGGCAACATCCTGCAGCAGGAGCTGGCAATCATCACCGGCGCGGTGGAACTCATGGTCACGGACGTGCAGTGCGTCATGCCCAGCCTGCCCACGGTGGCGTCCTCCTATCACACCAAGGTGGTCTCCACCAACGATATCGCCAAGACAAGGGGCGCGCAGCACAAGTCATTCTCCCACGCCCAGGCCACGGAAGCGGCCCGGGAGCTGCTGGAGATAGCCATCGACAACTTCAAGAACCGCGACCCTGAAAAGATTGAAATCCCACAGGAAACCCGCGAACTCGTGGCGGGGTTCAGCGTCCCGGCCATCAAGCACATGCTTGGGGGCGCGTTCCGCGCCACCTTCCGTCCCTTGAACGACGCCATCATGCAGGGGCGCGTGCGGGGCATCTGCGGCATTGTCGGCTGCAACAACCCGAACTCCAAGATGGAGGAGTACACCTCCATCATCACCAAGCGGCTGCTGGAGAACAACGTGCTGGTGCTCAAGACCGGCTGCGCGGCCGTGGCCTCGGCAAAGTTCGGCCTGCTGGCGCCCGAGGCGGCCATGAAGCTTGCCGGGCCGGGCCTGAGCGAGGTCTGCAGGGCCGTGGGCATGCCCCCGGTGCTGCACATGGGCTCCTGCGTGGACAACTCCCGCATCCTGGAAGCGGCCTCGGAAGTCGTGGCCGAGGGTGGCCTTGGCGACGACCTGGGCGACCTCCCGGCCGTGGGCGTGGCTCCGGAGTGGATGAGCGAGAAGGCCGTGGCCATCGGCTGCTACTTCGTGGCCTCGGGCATCGACGTTGTGCTCGGGGGGCGTTTCCATGTGGAGGGCTCCCAGGCGGTATACGACTACCTGCACGGCGAGGTGGCCATGACCACGGGCGCGAGCTTTCACGTACGCGAGGACGCCGAGGAGGCCGCGGCAAGGGTTCTGGAGATCATCGACGCGCGGCGCGCCAAGTTGGGCATAGACAAGAAGGCCGAGCGCAAGCTGTTCGACATGAAAGACAGGAGGGCGCAACTTGTCTAGGGAAGTCTGCACACAAGCAATCGACGGCGCGGCACTGTGGCTGGCCAAGGCCCGCGAGTCTCTGGACCAGGCCCTTCGGACCAAGGGACCGGAGCAGCCCGTCTCGTTTCCGGATACGGCATACTATCTCCCCGTGATTCACTCCCTCACTGGCGAAAAGATCGAGACCCTGGGAGACCTGGAGCGCATCCTGGCCAGGGCCCAGGCCCTGCTTCCCCAACGCCCGGACGACTCCTGCTGGCTGCCCTACCTGGGGTGCGCCCTGGACGCCGGCGTAAGCGCGCTCTTCGCCTGCGAGGCCATCGAGGCCTGCAAGTACGTCATGGCCGAGGGTGAGGACCACCCGGTGCACGGAATCTGGCTGGGCGCCGCCTCGGACGTGATCATGCGCGAACGCGGCGTGGAATTCGTGGACGGCACCGCCCCCGGCTTTGCCGCCATCACCGGCGCGGCGCCTGACAACGCCACGGCCGTGAAGATCGCCCGGGAGCTGCAGGAGAAAAACCTCTACGTGTTCATGGGCGGCTCCACCAACGGCAAGCAGTTCGCCGAGCAACTGGCCGAGGAGGGCGTGCAGTTGGGCTGGGAAACCAGGCTGGTGCCCTTTGGCAGGGACGTCTCGGCCCTGATCTACGCCCTTGGTTTCGCCAACCGCGCTGCCATGGCCTTTGGCGGGGTCAAGCCCGGAGATTACGAGTCCAACCTGCGCTACAACAAGAACCGCGTGTTCGCCTTTGTCCTGGCCCTGGGCGAGGTGGACGCGGAGAAATACGCCGCCGCGGCCGGAGCCATCAACTACGGTTTCCCGGTCATCGCGGACACCGACATTCCCGAGATCCTTCCCAGCGGCATCTGCACCTACGAACACGTGGTGGCCAACGTGCCCCACGAGAACATGGTGGAAAAGGCCCTGGAGGTGCGCGGCTGCAAGATCAAAATCACCAAGGTACCCATCCCGGTGCCCTACGGCTCGGCCTTCGAGGGCGAGCTCATCCGCAAGAAGGACGTGCAAGTGGAGTTCGGCGGCAACAAGACCAGCGCCTTCGAGTTCCTCACTTCCGTGGACATGGACTCCATCAGGGGGGGCGAGGTCACCATAGTGGGCCCGGACATCGACCAGGTGGAGCCCGGCACCGCCCTGCCCTTGGCCATCCTGGTCCACGTGGCCGGACGCAAGATGCAGGCCGACTTCGAGCCCATCCTGGAGCGCCAGATCCACCACCTGCTCAACGGCGCCGAGGGCCTCTGGCACATGGGGCAGCGCGACATCGTCTGGACCCGCGTGTCCAAGACCGCTTTCTCCCGTGGTTTCCGCCTGCGCCATTATGGCGACATCCTCATTGCCAAGCTCCTTTCCGAATATCCGGCAATTGTGGACAAGGTGGACGTGACCATGATCACGGACAAGGACGAGGTGGAACGCCGCATCCAAACCGCCCGCGCGGTATATGACGAACGCAACCGCAGGCTGGAGGCCATGACCGACGAGAGCGTGGACATCTTCTACTCCTGCCTGCTCTGCCAGTCATTCGCCCCGAACCATGTGTGCGTCATCACCCCGGAGCGCGCCGGACTCTGCGGCGCCTACAACTGGCTGGACGGCAAGGCCGCCCACGAGATCGACTCCACCGGCCCCAACCAGCCCGTGCCCAAGGGCGACTGCCTGGATTCCCTGCGCGGCGTGTTCAGCGGGGTCAACGACTACGTATTCCAGAACAGCCACAAGGCTGTGGAGCGCGTGTGCTGCTACTCCATCATGGACGCCCCCATGACGAGCTGCGGCTGCTTCGAGGTCATCTGCGCCTACGTGCCGGAGTGCAACGGCATCATGGCCGTGAACCGCGAATACACGGGTGAGACCCCCGTGGGCATGAAGTTCTCCACTCTGGCCGGGAACGTTGGAGGAGGTATGCAGACTCCGGGCTTTTTCGGCTGCGGCAAGGTCTACCTCTCCTCCCGCAAGTTCGCTTATGCCGAGGGCGGGCACAGGCGCCTGGTCTGGATGCCCAAGGAGCTCAAGGAGCAGCTCGGCCCGGACCTGGAAAGCCGCTTCAAGGAGCTGGGCATCGAAAACGGCCTGGAGCGCATCGCCGACGAGACCGTGGGTATTGACGCGGCCGACGTACGCGCCCACATGGAGCGCATGGAGCACCCGGCTCTGCAACTGCAGGGCATGGAGGAACTGGCCGAGGTGGAGGCCGCTGAGGCGGTTGAAGGCCAAGCTGCGCATGCCCCGGCGCTTTTTTCTCCGGCCCCGGCTCCGCCCGAGATGCCGGAAACGCCTCCGGCCCCAAAGCCTGCGCCAACCACCGGCACAGCCAATCCGGGCGATCTGGGAGACCTGGACGAACTGAAAAAGGAGCTCCTGACCCAGCTCAAGAGCGAGCTGAGCACGGAGCTGCGCCAGATCGTGGCCAGGGAAGTGGCCTCGGACATCATAACCACCCTGACGAACAAATATCTCGGGGGCGAGGTTCCGGCCTCGACTCCCCAACCAGCCGCACTATTGTCACAGGCCCAGCCTGAGCACCCCGCTCAGGTACCTGGGACGGCTGAACCGTTAGACACTGAACCAAAAACCTCTGCTCCTGCCGCACCGGCTGTTTCCGATGGAGACAGGGCTGCGCGCCTGTCCGCCATGCTGTCCTACCCCATCAAGCCGGACAGCGCCTCCCAGGCCGTGCACGAGGTAACCCTCGGAGCGGGGGCAAAGGCGGTCACAGTGGGCGGCGCGAGGGCCATGCCCTTCCAGTCCTTTGACGGCCCCCTGGGGCACAGACCAGTGGTGGGCATGGAGATTGTGGACGTGCCCCACGCCAAGTTCCCGGAGTTGCTGACCCAGCGCTTTGGCCAGGACCTGATCCGGGATCCGGCCGCCTGGGCCAAGGCCTGTGTGGAGCAGTACGGCGCCGAGGTGCTGAGCGTGCGCCTCTCGGGAACGCACCCGGACAAGGGCAACCGCTCCCCGGAGCAGGCCGTGGAAACCATCCAAGCCGTTGCCGCCGCGGTGGATGTGCCCCTCATCGTCACGGGCTCCCCCCCTTTCGAACGCCTCAACGAGGTCATGAAGGCCGTGGCTCAGGCCATGAGCGGCAAAAACCTGGTGCTGAACTGGGCCGAGCAGGACAACTACAAGACCGTGGCCGGCGCGGCCCTGGCCTATGGCCACACCCTGGTGGCGCAGAGCCCCATTGACGTGAACATCGCCAAGCAGCTGAACATCCTGCTGGGGAACATGGACCTGGGGCACGATCGCGTGCTCATCGACCCCACCACGGGCGCCCTGGGCTACGGTGTGGAGTACACCTACTCCGTCATGGAGCGCATCCGCATCACGGGTCTGGGGGGCGATGCCTTGCTGGCCTCTCCCATGCTTGTGTCCGTTGGGGCGGAGTGCTCGGGCATCAAGGAGTACAAGGCCCAGGCAAAGGACTTCCCGGCTTGGGGCGACCTCTCCCGCCGGGCCATGCTCTGGGAACTGACCACCGCCACCACCCTGCTCCATGCCGGTGCCGACGTGTTTCTCATGTACCATCCCGACGCGGCCATGGAGCTGCGCCGCTCCATAGACACCATGTGGAACGCCGTGAGCCCCTCACACCCCACAGGGGAGGACAACTGACATGGCCCTCACAGGACTCCAGATAAACAAGCTCTTGCCCAGGACCAACTGCAAGGAGTGCGGCTCCAACACCTGCATGGCCTTTGCCATGAAGCTGGCGCAGAAAAGGGCCTCCCTGGATCAGTGTCCATACGCTTCTGACGAAGCCAAGAAGGTACTCGGCGCCGCTGCCGAGCCCCCGGTGAAGAAGGCCCTCATCGGGCCTGGGGGCAGATACGTCACAGGCGAGGAGACAGTGCTCTTCCGCCATGAAAAGACCTTTGTGCATCAGACCCTGCTGGCCGTGAACGTCAACGAGCAGGATCCGCCCGAAACGGTGAAGGAAACCGTAAAGAGCGTGCGCGACTACGTGCTGGAGCGCGTGGGCGAGGAACTGCGCGTGGAGCTGCTGGCCGTCACGCAACAGGGGAGCGACGCGGCCGCCTATGCCCGATTCGTGGCTGAAGTCGCCGAGGCCGGGCTGCCCCTGGTGTTGCGAGGCAGAGACGCTGAATCCCTTCGCCAGGCTGCGCAGGCGGCGTCCAAAGTGGGGGGCGTGCTCTGCGCCCCGACTCCGGAGTCGGCCATGGAGCTGACCCGGACCGCCAACGAGACCGGTCTGGCCCTTGGGGCCGGAGCCCCGGACCTCCAGGCCCTCTCCCAACTCACCCAGGAACTGGTCAAGGCGGGTTGCTCCAACCTGATGCTGTATCTCCAGCCCCTGTCCCTGCCGGAGCGCTTCCTGGCCAACACCCTGGCCAGGCGCGCGGCTCTCAAGGACGGGGCAAAACCCCTTGGATACCCTCATCTGAGCTTTGTGGACCAGGGCGTGGACATGGCCGAGGCCACCATCCAGGCCACCACCGAGATATGCAAGTACGGCGGCGTGTGCGTGCTCCCGGCGTTCGATCCGGCGCAACTCGCCCCCTTGCTCACCTTGCGCCAGAACATCTACACCGACCCGCAGAAGCCCATCCAGGTGGAGCCCCGGGTCTACCCCATCGGCGATCCCGGCCCCGACTCTCCGGTGTTCGTCACCACCAACTTCTCCCTCACCTACTTCCTGGTATCGGGCGAAATCGACGGCGCGGGCGTATCGGCGTGGCTGACCGTTCCGGACTGCGAGGGAATGTCCGTGCTCACGGCCTGGGCAGCGGGCAAGCTCACGGCCCAGAAGATCGCCGATTGCGTCAAAGAGGACGAACAGCTGCGGAACATGTCCACCAGACGCATCGTGCTCCCGGGATACGTGGCAGTGCTCAAGGGCGAGCTGGAGGACGGCCTTCCCGGCTGGGAGGTGCTGGTGGGGCCACAGGAGTCCGCTGACCTGGAAGCCTATCTGTCATCGTTCCGCTGATGCCCAGGATCACGTTTCAGCCAATGGGCCGCGCGATCGACGCGGCCACCGGCACCAGCCTCATGGACACGGCAAGGAGCGCGGGCATCGAGCTGGAATCCGAATGCGGGGGACGCGGCACCTGCGGCTCCTGTATGCTCCTGGTGGAGTCTGGAGAGGTCCTGGGAGACAGCCGCTCCTTCCTGCCGTTCCCGGCCATCGAGGAAGGCTACGTACTGGCCTGCCGCTCCCAGGTGGGGCACACGGACCTGAGCCTGCGCCTTGCCGGGGTGAAAACCATCCGCGAGGGCGCGCAGTTCGCGGATGCCGCGCAGGCTGAAAGCCACACTCACAAACCCCGGACATCCTGCCAGGATGGCGACCTTCCGGTCCACCGCACCCGTGTCACCGTGCCCCGGGCACAACCCGAGGACGGGCTTTCGGATCTGGACCGGCTGGAAAGCGCCCTATTGCCGCTGACCAAAGCCCAGGCCCTGGGCACGCCTTTGCCAGTACTGCGCACCGTGGCCCAGGCCCTGCGCCAGAATGGGGGTGACGTCACCTGCACCTGGTCCGACTCAGGTACCACGATCCGCCTGCTGGACATTGCCTCCGGCCCTCCGGTCATCCCATTTCTTGGTGCGGCGGTGGACCTGGGCACCACGTCCATCTCTGTGCAAATCCTGGACTTGGACTCCGGCGTAACGCTCGGCAGCGCCACCGCCTACAACCCCCAAACCAGCCGGGGGCTGGACGTGATCAGCCGGATCAACCACGCCCAGAAACCGGGCGGGCTGGAGGAACTCGGGGAACTGGCCCTGACCGGGATAAACAGCCTGCTGGAGCGGGCCTGCAACGAGGCCGGACAGGCCTGCGAAGAGATCATGGCAGTGTCCCTGGCCGGAAACACCGTGATGACCCATCTGCTGCTCGGGCTCGAGCCGGAGTACATCCGTCTCGCTCCGTACACTCCAACGGTGCACCGCCCCCAGCCCTATGACGCGGGAGACCTCGGCCTGGCCGTGCATCCACTGGCCCCGGTGCTTCTTGCCCCGAGCGTGGGCAGCTACGTGGGGGGGGACATCGTGGCCGGGTTGCTCTGCACCTCGCTCTCTGAAAATACGGGCCAGGGCACCCTGCGCCTGTTTCTGGACATCGGCACCAACGGCGAAGTGGTGGTGGGGGACGGGGATTTCCTGCTGGGCTGCGCCTGCTCCGCAGGCCCGGCCTTCGAGGGCGGAGGCCTGAGCTGCGGCCTGTGCGCCGCAACCGGAGCGGTGGAGCGCGCCACGGTGGACGCCGAAACCGGTGCACCGGTGCTGCGGGTCATGGGCAAAGGGCCTGTGGCCGGCATTTGCGGCTCCGGCGCCATCGACCTGCTGGCCTCCCTGTTCCGTACCGGCTGGCTGGACGCGGCCGGAAAACTGGACCGGGAGCGCCCCTGTGAGCATATCCATGTGGAGGGGCGGCGCGCATCCTACATCCTGGCCAGGGCGGAGGAAAGCGCCACGGGCAGGGAGGTGGCTCTCACCGAGGCGGACATCGACAATCTTCTCAGGGCCAAGGCCGCAATCTACGCCGGATGCGCGATGCTCCTCGAACAGGCGGGCATCGACTTCGCGGACCTGGACGAGGTCATCGTTGCCGGCGGCTTCGGCCGGTTCCTGGACATGGAGGCCGCCGTGACCATCGGCCTGCTGCCCGACCTGCCAAGGGAGCGGTTCCGCTTCATCGGCAACGCCAGCCTGGCAGGTGCGACCCAGACCCTGCGCTCCCGCACCCTGCTGGCGCGGCAGGACGCCCTGGCCGACAGGCTCACATACATGGAGCTGTCCACCGAGCCCGCGTACATGGACCACTACACCGCGGCCCTGTTCCTGCCCCACACCGACGCATCGCGATTTCCCAGCGTACACAAGGGGGGGCGTTGAGCCCGAACAACCGTGACCAGGCAGTGGCCCTGGCCCTGGAGCGCGCGCAAAGGGACTTCCAGGCAATACCCGTGGCCGAGCTGCCGCCCCGCCTCCAGGATCTGGACCTCCCGGTACCGGACACTTCCGGCAACAGCCTGGGCCTTACCTTCATGAACCAGGACCTGACCTTGAGCCTGCACGACCTGGGTTTTGCTCCGCCCGTGGACCCCGTGCGCCGGATCCTGATTCTCCGCTATATCTGTGCGCCCCTCCCATTACCCGACGAGGGCGCGAGCCTCGGCTACCGTGAGCTGCCCGGCGCGAGCTTCTATGTGGGGCCTTTCCGCTCCCGCAGCGTGGACCCCCTTGCGGGAGCAGTGGGCGCGAATCTGCACGCTCTGTCTTGCGCGGCTGCTTCATATGGCGGCCGCCCCCTGAAACTGGGGGACGCTGGCTGGCGCTTTCCAGTGCTGGGCAAGGTCTGGATGGATCTTGCCTGGTACGAGCCTGACGAAGAATTTCCAGGAAGTTGTGAGCTGTTTTTCGCCCCTTGCGTGGCCAGAGTATACAGTGCGGACGAGGCGGCCATACTTGGCTCGCTTCTTTGTCTGGGCCTTGTCCGGGGACTCCGCCCCGAATAGGGGCGCTTTTTCAGCTCTCCCCTTCCCTCCTTGCTGTTTTTCCCGCATAAGCAGGATGGAAATGTGACTTCCCGTTTTCAAACATCTGTGATGGGAAATCCATATTTTCTGGACAGGAACGCGGCCTCATGATGTAATATAGAATCTACCATAACAGAGGAAGGACCATGCCCTGCCGACACGCCAAACCCCGAACAGCCAAGGCGCATATCCCCCACGTTTCCAAAGTGACACTGAACATTTCGGGATAACGATCACAATGCCCCAACTGAAGTCCTTCCCTTCCATATTTTTCATCAGCATCACCGCCACCACTATCATTATCTGCATTGTCGGCATCGCGCTCTGGTCGGCGGACACCTACATGGACTTCACGGCCAACGCCAAGAAAGTCCGCAAAGAGTTCGTGGAAGAGAACAGGGCACTCTCCACCGCCGAGGTGGAGCGGGCCATCACCTACATCAAACAATTTCGGCGCAGCACCGACTCGAGGCTCAAGGACACAATCCAGCGCCGGGTGGCCAACGCCATCTCCCTGGCCCACAGCATATATTTCCGGCACAAAGATGAATTCGACAGGGAGAAGCTTCAGGCCCTGATCATGGATGCTCTCCGCCCCCTCCGCTTTGACGAGGGGCGCGGCTACTTCTTCGCTACCCGAATGAACGGCGTCGAATTACTGCATGCGGACAGGCCGGAACTGGAAAGCAAGAACTTCCTGCAATCGGACGACGAACTCACGGTGCGCACCGTCCGAGAAATGATAGAGCTGGTGCGGCAGAATGGCCGGGGGTTTTACGAATACCTGTGGACCAAACCCGGCACCCATGGGGCGGAGCATAAAAAGGTTGCCTATCTGGAGTACTTCAAACCCCTGGATTGCTTCATCGGCACAGGGGAGTACGTTGAGGACATCACCCGCGACATCCAGGGAGAGGTGATCTCCCAGCTGGTCAATATCAGGTTCGGCAAGGGGGGATATCTGTTCGGCAGCACATGGAACGGTGACCCGCTGTTCACCAACGGCGTCATCACCCTGGGGGGGAAGAACATCCTGGACCTCACCGACCCCTACGGAGTGAAAATCATCAAGGAGCAGATCGCGCTCTCCAAGACGCCACGGGGAGGCTTCTCGGAATACTACTGGCACAAGCTTGACAACCCCGAGCCTTCGAAAAAGATCGCCTTTGTCCAGGGAGTGCAGGCCTGGCAGTGGGTCATCGGCACCGGTTTCTACGAGGATGACATGGACGCCCAGATCGCGGCCCGACAGGAGGAGATGCGCCAGGAAATGATCCGCGGCATCGTCACCGCCACCTCCATCGCCGTCTGCGCCGCATGCCTCGTAATGCTCTTTTCCCTGTTCATGTCCCGCTGGCTCAAGAACCAGCTGGAAGTCCTGATTTCCTTCTTCACCAGAGCTGCGACGGAAAAGGTCCAGGTGGACGAAAACCTGCTCCCCATGCAGGAATTCAAGAACCTGGCGGCCTCTGCCAACCGAATGGTCAAGGAGCGCGCCCAGGCCGAAGAGGCCCTGCGGGAGAGCGAACAACGCTACGCCTTGGCGGTGAAAGGGGCCAACGACGGCATCTGGGACTGGGACCTCATCACCGGCGAGGTGTACTTTTCCGACAAATGGAAAGCCATCATCGGCTATGCCCCTGACGAGCTCCCCAACGATACCGGGTCCTGGGAATCGCGCATTCATCCGGAGGACCAGGCGCGGGTTCTCGAGGCCAATTACCGTTGCGCAAATGGTGAAACAGACTCCTTCGAGGTGGAGTATCGTCTGCGCCACAAGGACGGCTCCTACCGCTGGATACTGGGGCGCGGCGCCTCCCTTGTGCAGGAAAACGGAACAGTTGTCCGGGTCGCGGGCGCCCATACGGACATCACCAGCAGAAAGCGCGCGGAAAAGGCACTGCTCCTGGCCAAGGAGACGGCGGAGGCGGCCAACAGGACCAAAACCGAGTTCCTGGCCAACATGAGCCATGAGATACGAACGCCCCTCAATGGCCTCATGGGCGTGATCCAGCTGTTCCAGACCACCCAATTGACTCCGGAGCAGAGCGAATACCTCGAACTCGCGCTGCAGACCACGAAACGGCTGAACAGGCTTTTAAGCGATATCCTGGACCACTCCCGCATCGAAGCCGGACGCATGGAGATCAACAACGAACTCATGGACGTCCAAACCATTTTCGATGACGTGGAGGCCCTGTTCCGCCCCTCCACGCAACAGGCCGGAATCGAATTGATCATGGAATGCGACCCGACTATCCCGACCCCCCTGCTAGGAGACGCGCAACGCCTTAGGCAGGTCCTCTTCAACCTCATCGGCAATGCCGAGAAATTCACCCACAAGGGTTCCATCAGAGCTCGGGCAACGTTGCTGGAGTATCGCGGCACAGACCAGGTGCGCGTTCTGTTCACGATCTCGGACACAGGAATCGGTATTCAGGACGACAAGCTCACACAACTCTTCCAACCCTTCAGACAGGCTGAGAGTTCCTACACCCGCAGGTTCCAGGGTGCCGGGCTGGGCCTGAGCATTGTCAGACAGTTGGTGACTCTCATGGGAGGGGTGATCTCCGTGGACACCGAGCAGGACAAGGGCAGCACCTTTTACATTTCCCTGCCCTTTGACCTGCCCCAGCAAATACACCCGAAACCGGATAACCACGGGCAAGAGGCCGCTGACTCGAACAATGGAGACACTATCAGGGGAAAGGTGCTGCTGGCGGAGGATGATCTGGTCAGCCGCCTGACCATCGGCAGCTATATCGAGAAACAGGGGATGGAGGTGGTCAGCGTGCCTGACGGCAAGGCCACCCTGGCAGCACTCAGGGAACAGGATTTCGACCTTCTGATCGTGGACGTGCAGATGCCGCTGCTCAATGGAGTGGAAGTCTCCGAGGCGATCCGCGCGGGCGAAGCCGGGGAAGCGAACCGGAAGCTGCCCATAGTCGCGATGACGGCCTATGCCATGGCCGGGGACAGGGAAAAATTTCTGGAAGCGGGTATGGACGCCTATCTCCCCAAACCCGTTGACATGCAGGCCCTTCGCCGGATCCTGAAACAGTTCACTGATCGCCCGAAAGAGAAGCATGCCTGATCATTTCGACAGGCGTTGGCACTCCATTCCGAAACGCGTTTACCCTTGATATAGTGATAATTCCGGGGAAGAGGCCGGAGAGGGACAGCCCAATGTCGCCACCTCGCCACAGCCTGTGTGCTGAGAAATGACCCTGAAAAACGGGGAGCCCTTAGAGCTCTTTACGTTTGAAATGCTTGTTCAACGGCTGGCAAAGCCAGCCTACAAGCATTTCACGGCAAGGATGTGCGGACAAATCCTTGCAGAGCATTTGAACTATTTCAAAGTTAAAATGCCCTAGAAAATAATTCAGGGGAGAACCTTGTCGGAAAAAGGTCCTCCCCCGGATGATTCCTGTAAATGTCGCCGTTAGCCGTTGTTCACGGGTCTCTTGGAGCGGAGCAGCGGATCGGGCACACCGATGGTCTTGAGCTTGGCCTTCACGGTCTCGAGATCCTCGGGGCTTGCCTGAAACTCCACCACCACGCGGTGCCAGACCTTGTCCTCGCCACGCACAACCTTGACCTCGGAGCCATACCCAAGGCCCCGAATCTGGTCGCGCAGGCGCAGGGCGGCCTGGGGTTCGCTCACCGAGGCGGCCTGATACACGTAATCGAAACGCTGGGCACCTGTGGAGACGGCCTGCTCCGGCTTGGCCTCGGCGGCTTCCTGCACGGCCTGGGAACCCGGCGCAACGGCCAGTTGGCCCGGGGCAGGAGAAGCGACTGCCGCCATCTGCACCGGTTCCTTGGCTGGCGCGGCTTCCTGCTTGGCTTTCACCGGCTCCGCGGCCACCTGCTTTTCGCTCTTGGCGGCTTCGGCAACCTCGGGCACCTCGGCCGGCCCCTGGTCCTTGGCGGCGGTGCCGTCCTGCTTCAGGCGCTGGTAAAAATCCAGATCCTCGGGCGCGATGACATCCTTGGAGGGGTCGGCTTCCGCCTTTTCCACCCCCTTGTCCACGGTGGCCATCTCGGGTGTTGGGATTGTGGGCTGATACCCACGACCCACCAGGACACCGAAGATGAACACCCAGACCACGCCCAGCAGAAGCACGATGAGGGAGCCCACCATTCCGGTAACGCTGAGCTCCACCTTGAAACGCTTGGGACTGCCGCTTGAAGGAGCCTTTCTGTCTAATTCCAATCTACTCATAGCCTTGCACCCCGCTATGTATCGAGCGCTGAGCCCGGTCCTTCAGGCTGCTGAAGCCTACATGCTCTCCGGCGCGTTGACGCCGAGCAGCGCCAAGCCGTTGCGCACAACCTGAGCTGCCGCGGACATTAATAAAAGCCTTGCCCGTATGACATCCCCGTCGGAAGCGGCCAGCACCTGGTGCACGGTGTAGTAGCGGTGCACCGCGCCCGCCAGTTCCTGCAGGTAATAACTGACAATATGTGGAGAAAGTCCGCGGGCGGCGCCATCCACGGCGTCGCTGAACCGGGCGATCTGCTTGAGCAGGAGCATGTCCTCCTCGCTGTCCAGCCTGCCCAGGATACCGTTGTCGCCTCTCGCGTTCTCTTCCAGGCTCAGATCCCTTTCCGCCGCCTTGCGCATCAGGGAGCATATGCGCGCATGGGCGTACTGCACGTAGTAGACCGGGTTCTCCATGGTCTGCTGCTTGGCCACCTCGAGGTCGAAGTCCAGGGGGCTGTCGCTCCTGCGCGAAAGGAACAGGAACCGTGCGGCGTCCGCGCCGACCTCGTCCACGACCTCCTGAAGAGTGACGAATGTACCGGCCCTGGTGGACATGGCCACGGGCTCTCCGCCACGCAACAGGTTCACCAGTTGCACCAGCACCACCTGAAGGTCCTCGGGGTCGCGGCCAAGGGCCTGGACAGCGGCCTTCATCCTGGGGATGTAGCCGTGATGGTCCGCGCCCCAGACATCAACCACCAGGGAAAAACCGCGATCATACTTGTTCTCGTGGTAGGTGATGTCGGAAGCCAGGTAGGTGAGGTATCCCGTGGACTTGCGTAACACCCTGTCCTTGTCGTCACCGAACTCCGTGCTCTTGAACCAGAACGCGTCGTCCTTGTCGTAGGCCAGTCCGCGCTTTTTCAAACCCTCCAGGGTCTTTTCAACAGCTCCGGCGTCCACCAGGCTCTTCTCCGAGAACCAGACCTCGTGCTCCACACGGAAGGCGTCGAGATCGGCCCTGATTCCCGCGGAGATGTCCGCCACGGCATATTCCTGGCAAATCCTTTCGGCCTCCTCGTCGCTGTTGGCCTTCAACAGATCGGGGCGCTCCCGCAACAGAGCGGCGGCGATGTCGCCGATGTAGTCGCCCTTGTATCCATCCTCCGGGAAGGGGATGTCCTGTCCGGACTGCTGCTTGCAGCGCGCCAGCACGGACATGCCCAGCAGCAGCATCTGCCGCCCGGCGTCGTTGATGTAGTATTCGGTGGCCACATCGTAGTTGGCCGTACGCAGGATGCGGGTCAGACTGTCCCCGATGGCCGCGCCCCTTCCGTGCCCCACATGCAGGGGGCCGGTGGGGTTGGCGGACACGTATTCGATCTGGACGCGCCGTCCCTTGCCCACGTCGCACTTGCCGTAGGCGTCGCCCTGCTCCAGCACCTGGTTGACGGTGCGCTGCCAGAAGAGGGGCGTGAGGGTGAAATTCAGGAAGCCGGGCCCGGCGGTTTCAACCTTGTCCAGCAGATCCCCACGCTCCATTGCCAGGGTACAGATCTCGTCCGCCAGCTCCCGGGGCTTTCGCTTGGCCTGCCCCGCCGCAACGAGCGCGACATTGCAGGCCACGTCGCCGAACCGCTTGTCGCGCGGCGGTTCGATGACGGTTTTATCAGGCCACTGGAGACCCTTCTCTTGCAGGATGTCCCGCAGGAGCCCCTCTATGTAATCTTCTGCTCTCATAATTATTTTCCCTTGATACAGAAGTTAGTTAGAATTTGTCTAGAAAAAATACAAGATATTTCCCATCTTCTGGATTATTTTTTTTCAACAAGCTATTCGGCCTGATCGTCCAGGGAAGCCAGTTGCTCTACATTTCCAATGCATTGGGCCTTCCAGGGGGTCTCACCGACCACATCCTTCAGATTGGCGGACAGAAGGCGGGTGAGCACCTGTTTGGGTCCCAGTTCGTACCACTGACGCACACCGGAGCCCCACTGGTTGGAGATGATTTCTATCCAGCGCACCGAGGAAGTCATCTGCCGGGCCATTTCCTTCTTGATCACGGAACCGTCTTCGGTACCCATGGCGGTGGTGTTCAGGAACACGGGATGCCGGGCGTTGCTCCAGGAGAGCTTGTCCATGCTGCCTGCAAGTTCGGCCGCGGCCTCGCGCATGAACGGGCTGTGGAACGCGCCGCTTACGGCCAGGCGGATGGCGCGCCCCTTGCGCTCCTTGACCAGGGGCTCGACGGCCTCCACGGCCTCTTTCTTGCCGCTGACCACGTACTGGGCCGGGGAGTTGTAGTTGGCCACGCCAAGCTCCATACCCGTGCTGTTCCGCACGCTTTCCACGATTTCCTGCACCGCGCCGAGTTCGAGTTTGAGCACAGCGGCCATGGCTCCCACCCCTTCGGGATCGGCATCGGCCATGAGCCTTCCACGCAGGGCCACCAGTTCCAGAACCTGGGTCACGGGCAGGACCTCCGCCGCGGCAATGGCGCTGAACTCGCCGAGGCTGTGACCGGCCAGGCAAAGCCCGGCGTGACGGGCGCGCAGCTTCGCCGCCGTGTGCATCCAGAACCCGACGTTGACAACCGTGAGCGCCGGTTGCAAATATCGGGTCTCGGCCATGGCCTTTTCGTCGCCGTCCCAGTATATTTCACGTAGGGCCTCACCGGTAATGGATTCGGCCTTTTTCCACAACTCCATGACCTCCTTGGAGGTCTCGGCCAAGTCACGCCCCATGCCGGGCTCCTGCGAGCCCTGTCCGGGAAATACAACAGCGCACTGCATAACCATATTATCACTCATGAAAAGACTCCTTTTTCTTGTAATCGCAATTTTTTCCCATGACGGGCGGACAGGCCCGCCTCATAGAGCATGAGCGCCCGACTGGCAAGCGCCCCCAAAACCCCGCCCACGGCCGTGGAAATCGGCAAGGCCTGTGGCTCCCTGCGGCTCCGGTGCGACGAGGCCCTGGCGGAAAAACTCACCGCGTACCTCGGCGAGCTGGAAAAATGGAACCGGCGCATCAACCTCGTGAGCCCGGACGCCTGGCCCGACATGCTTGCCCTGTGTGCGGACAGCTGGCACCTGGCCGACTTCCTCGGGTCGCTCTCCCAGCTCCCGGAATCCCCACGCTGCCTGGACATGGGAGCGGGGTCCGGCCTGCCCGGCATTCCCCTGCGCATGCTCTGGCAACCGGGAGAGTACCACTTGGTGGAAATTCGGGGCAAACGAGCCATTTTCCTGCGCACTGTCCTGGCCCGCCTGGACCTTCCGGGAACAAGTGTGTTCGAGGGCAAGGCCGAGGACGCCCTGGAGCGGTACGCACCCGTGGACCTGGTTCTCAGCCGGGCTTTCATGCCCTGGCCGAAGTTTCTGGATCTGGTGGCCCCCGGACTGGCCCCTCACGGCCTGGCCCTGATCATGTCCTCGGATCCCCCGCCTGACACGCCCCATGCTCCGGAGTCCGGAATCTGGCGCCTGACCGCCTCCCTTGGCTATCAGGCTCCGGTCGAGGGTGGCAAGCCCCGATGGCTGTGGGCTCTGGCCCGCTCCTAGCGATCTGGTAATGATAATCGATAGACCTTATATATGATCGTCTGGGAGAAACCTTTTGACAAACGTGGCTATTGACTTTCCAAGGCAATAGCCAGATCCGGTAAAGACCTTCTCCCGGACAACACATTCCAAACACACGACGCGGCCAAAATAGTTCATTTCCTGCCAGAGCCGTGATACCCACAGGTTCATGGACACCATCTCCCCCTCCCCAAGCCTGAAACGCCACTGGCGCGCCCTGCTGGTTTGCATGATCCTGGCATATGCCATCGGCCTGGGCGTCCGCATGATCGACCTCCCCAAATGGGACGATCCCAACCTGCGGGTGAAAGGCGAGTACATCCAGGGCACGCACGACGCCTACCACTGGCTGGCCGGTGCCGAGGGGTTCGGTTCCGGGCAGGGACACCCGCTTGCCGTCATGGCCCGCTTGGGAAAGGAGTTGCTGGGCATCCAGCCCGGGAACTTCGGTTTTTTCTGCCCCGCGGTCGTGGCGGCCCTGGTAGGAGGGGCCTGCGTGCTGCTGGCATGGACCCTCGGGGGCATGGAGGCGGGTATTATCGCCGCGGCCATGGCCGTGGCATCCCCGGGATTCTACTACAGAACGCGGCTCGGGTACTATGACACGGACATGGTCACCCTGCTCTTTCCCCTGCTTCTTTGCTGGGCCGTGGCGCATCTCAGCCGCCCATACCTTTTTGAAAGTTGGCTGGGCGGATTCCGCGCCCTGCGGCGCAAAGCCCCCCGTACCGCTAAAACGCCGCTCCCAGGTGCGCTGTATCCATTCTTGATGGCGCTCACCGGGTGCTTTGCCTGGTACTGCGTCACCTGGCATCCCAAGATCGCAATGTTCGAGAAGCTCCTCTACTCAATGGCCTGCGTCCTGTTCCTTCTGCTCTCCCTGCCAGGCATGCGGGGGCGCTTGCTTTTCGGGCTGACGGCCTTCGGGTTGGCCGCCTTCCTGGGAGTGTACGGCGTGCTGGCCGCCTGTGCCCTGCTCCTGTGCGCGACTTTTCTCCCGCGGCTCTACGGGCGCATGGCACGCACTCCCTGGTTGGGACTGATCCTGGCCCTTGCCGTGCTGGCGCAGGCGGGAGTGGCCCAGTCGCTGCTCAGAGGCGGAGACTGGCTGCTCAGCACATACGGCAAGCCCGTTGCAGAAGAGCAGGCCAACACCACGGCAGGGGCATCGAAAAACACCATGGGTGAAAATACGGCAAAAGCCGCGATCCCCGAAAAACAACGCGTTGTATACCCGGCGGTGGTGCAGAGCGTTGTGGAGGCGCAGAACGTCAGCGCCCTGAAATTGCTGCTCAGGCTGCACATCTGGCCCGCAGTCACGGTTGCGGGCCTGCTCGGATTCTTCCTGGTGGTTGGGCTGCGCCCCCTGGCGGTGTTCCTTGTGCCCCTCTTGATATTGGCCATATCCGCAGTCGGCCTTGGGGGGCGCATGACCATGTTCGGCAGCCCCCTTGCCGGGTTGGGCCTGGGCCTTCCGCTGGTCTGGCTGGCCCAGATGGTATTGGCGCGCATTTCCGCACACTGGAGGACTCCCGTTCTCACAGGAGGGGCATTGGTGCTGGCAATCGCCGCGACCATGCCCGCACTCTCCCTGTATGCCAGGCTCGACCCCACCCCTGTCCTCACAAAGGCGCACTGCGAGGCCTTGCTGGACCTGCGCAATAAGACGCCCGAGGACGCCATGATCTGGACCTGGTGGGACTGGGGGTACGCCACCCACTACTACGCCCGGCGCAACACATTCGCCGATGGCGGACGCCACAAGGGGGAGCCGCTCTACCCCCTGGCGCTGGTTTTCACCACGCCCAGCAGGCAGCAGGCCTCCCAGCTCATCAAATTTTGCGCAATCAAGGACTACAAACCCTGGGAGATATGGAACAACCACACCTCGCAGGAGGTTCACGACTTCCTGAGCGGCCTGGGCGGCATGGACTTCAGGATACGCCCCAAGCAAAAACAGTATCTCGTGGTCACCCTGGAGAACTTCACCCTGCTGCACTGGATATCCTTCTACGGCTCCTGGGACGTCACCTCGCGCCAGGGCGTCCACGCCAGGGTCGTGGCCATCAAGGAAACCTTTGACGTGGACTACGACAAGGGGCACGTGGACTTCCCGGAAAGCGCCACCGATTTCTCCCTGAAGACCATAGACGTGATCCTCGACGGCAGGCTGAACCACCATGAGTTCCCGAAGAACAAGGGCTATCATCTGATAGTATCCTCCGACACCAGGGAGTACTTCCTCATGGACGACATGGCCTACGACAGTCAGACCCTGAGACTGCTCTTCGCGGACCCTGAGAATTCGGTTATCTCCCGGTATTTCAAATTGGTACACGAGGGATTTCCCAATGTCCGCGTCTACGAAGTGCGGTGACGCGCTCCCGTATGCCTGGACACAACTATTCGCCTTTCCAGATGAAACCTTTTCGGGACAATGGTCATCCCCATAAGACCAAGGCATGACTTTCCATCGGTTTTCATCTACAACCGCCTTCATGGATCCGATGCACGAGATACCACAGGGCAGCCGCCCTTTTCTTCGCGACAAACGCATTCTCCTGGTGGAGGACAGCCGCATGATCTCCACCTATGTCAAACGCAGCCTCGAGCAGGAGTTGGGCTGTGTGGTGGAAATGGCCACCACCATGGCCCAGACAAAGACCCTGCTGAAGAGGCCCGGCGAGCCATTCTTCCTCGCCCTGCTGGACCTCAACCTCCCGGACGCGACCGATGGCGAGGTCGTGGACCTGGCCATCAAGTGCAAACTCCCGGTGATCGTGCTCACCTCCCTCATCGACGACCGCCTGCGTGAGAAGATCGAATCCAAGGGCGTGGTGGACTACGTGCTGAAGAGCCGCGACGCCGTGCGCCAGGTACTGGAGATCATCCACAGACTGGACAAGAACCAGGGCATCAAGATTCTTGTCACGGACGACTCAAACCTCCAGCGCCGGGTCACCCGCTCCTATCTGGAGCGGTACGGGTTCACGGTCATCGAAGCCCAGAACGGCAAGGAGGCACTGAAGGCATTGAAGGAAGATCCGGAGATCATGCTGGTGATCACGGACTACGAGATGCCGATCATGGACGGCTTCACCCTGTGCACGAAGATCCGCGAGAAAACGCCCAAGAGCAAACTGGGCATCATCGGCGTCTCCTCCCACAGCGACCCCCTGCTCTCGGTCAAGCTGATCAAGGCCGGGGCAAATGACTTCCTGACCAAACCCTTCCAGAGGGAGGAACTCTACGTCCGCATCCTCCAGAATCTGGAGAACCTGGAATACATCCAGCAGATCAACACCTCGCTGGACACCATCAGGTCCATGAACCTCCGCATGAAGCGGGACCTGGACGCCGCGGCCAAGCTGCAGCAGAGCCTGCTTCCCCAGACCCTGCCCAGCATTCCCGGCGTGGAGCTGGCCAGCATGTTCAAGCCCTGCGACGAGCTCGCGGGCGACACTTACAACATGTTTCAGCTGGACGAGGAACACCTGGGCGTGTTCGTGCTGGACGTGAGCGGCCATGGCGTGCCCTCGGCCCTGCTCTCGGTGAATCTGTCCAGGATCCTCAAGCCAGAGGCCTCCAACTCCGTGCTCCTCGATCCCTCCAAGGACGGGGGCTCCCCGGTCATCGTACCTCCGGCCGAGGCTTGCTCCCGCCTCAATCGGCAATTCCCCATGAATCCTGACAATTTTCAGTACTTCACCATAGTGTACGGCATTCTGAATCGCCGCACCGGGAGCTTCCGCTATGCCAACGCGGGGCACCCAGGCCCCATACACATCGGCCCCAACAAGGAGCCGGTGCCGCACAAACCTTTAAACATGGCTGTAGGCTTTGTCCCCAACGCAGAGTACCATGAGCTGGAAATCCACCTCGCGCCAAAGGACAGGCTCTATTTTTATACTGACGGAATCGTGGAAGCCCAAGGTCCGGAAAAGGAGGAGTTCGGCATGGAAAGACTGTGCAGCCTCCTCGGGTCCGGGCTTTCAAAACCGCTCAAAAACACCCTGGGGCAGGTGTACGACTCGGTATCGCGCTGGAACCACTCTCATTTCAAAGACGATGTGACCATTTGCGCGCTGGAATTCACAGGAACCAGTGACTCTGAACCGGAATAAGCATGACTCCCACCCAATTCCTGGAACAATGCGAGTATGACGAATCCGAAATCGAATTGATGTCCTTTCGTCTGAGCACACAAGCCCTCCCCCAAAGCAGCCGCCTGCTGGCCAAGGCGGCGGTCGGTATTGCCTCCGACGCCATAACCGACCAGGAACTACGCTACAACCTGGACCTCGTGGTTTTCGAAGCTTGTGCCAATGTGGTGCGCCATGCGTATCCGGAACATGACCCCGGATTGCTGTGCATCGAACTGGAAGTGGCCACCGGGAAATTCATCCGCTTTCGCGTGTTGGATTGGGGAAAGGGCTTCCCGGAGCTGCCTGTGAAAATCAGCAATCCGCCGCCGGAGTCTGAAAGCGGCAGGGGGCTGTTCATCGTTTCCCAACTGGCCACAGATCTGGCCATCACCAGGGAGGATGACACCACTGTCGTCACAATCACCTTGAATGTAAGAGAAGATCAATGGATACAATGCGAGTAGACAAAACCGACGGCTATCTTGTGGTCCACGCTCCCAAAGAGATCACCAACGAGTACTCCACCTCCACCAAGGAGTTCGTGGACCATCTCTTCGAGGAGCACGGGGTGCATGATGTCATCCTGAATCTTTCCCACCTCAACGGGGTGAACAGCTGCGGCATAGGTTTCATGGTATCCCTGCACACACGTTGCGTGGGCAACGGCAAACGTCTCCATATCTACAAGCCCGGGCCCCAGGCCATGAAGACCCTCCATCTGGTGCAGCTCGACACCTTTTTCAACATTGTGGAGAACCCGGTAAATATTCCCGGTTTTCCAGACGTCGAGGAACTCTACAGCCGTATCAATGATGATACGGAGACCCCTTGAGGATCGAGACCGCCCGGTACAACTGCTCCATGAACACCACACGCGCAAGATCATGGGGCATTGTCAGCCTTCCAAGACAGATCTTTCCCTGACAGGCCCCGCGCACTTGATCCGATAAACCGAAAGGCCCCCCCACAATGAAGCAGGGAACCCTGTTGCCATCCTCCAGCAGGCGCCCCAGATAGTCCGCAAAGCCCCTTGAATCATATTCCTTGCCTCGCTCGTCCAGGCAGATGGGAAGGTCCTCGGGCCTGAACGTCGCCAGAATACGCTCCCCCTCCTGTCGGCTTCGCTCCTCGGCTGGTAGTTTGCCCGCCCCATCCTTGACCTCGCGCTCCTCGAACCGCACATGGGGGGCGAGTCGCTTCCTGTAATGATCTGCCGCCTCGCGCCAGTACCCCTTCTTGAGCCCTCCCACACAGACCAGCCTGACAATACTCATAATCTCCTCTCGATTCTTCGGTATTCCGCCTTGTACAAATATTCATACCGTCATGCACGAAACGGCATCCGCTGTTCCAGCTTCACTTTCCCATCGCTTAAGGGCAGAATGCGCGCCATGTCAGCCCCAATTGCAATCCAAAGTCTTGACCAGGCCGTTCGCGCGCTCCAACACGGGGAGCTCTGCATCTACCCCACGGAAACCTTTTATGCCCTTGGATGTGATGCGGGCAACCGCATGGCGGTGCAGCACCTGTTGCAGCTCAAGACGCGCTCCCCGAAGCAGGGCATGCCCGTACTTATCGGCGCCGAGGAGCAACTGTCCCTGGCAGTGGACACCGCTACACTGGAGTCTGGAAACCCGCCCCTGTTCATGGATGCCTTGCGAAGCATTATGCGCCGGTTCTGGCCCGGCCCTCTCTCCCTGCTTCTTCCCGCGTCCAAAAATCTTGCCCCAGGGGTTGCCGGAGCCAACGGGCTTGTGGCCCTGCGACTCACACCGCACCCCGTGGCGCGACAGCTCTGCAACGCGCTCAACGCCCCCCTGGTGGCAACCAGCGCCAACCCCCATGGAGAGCCGCCCCGTACCAGTGCGTTGGAACTGGACCCCGGGCTGGTGGAACTGGTGGGGTGTGTGGCGCCCCTTCAGGCGGATGCGCCCCTTCCGGCCGGAGGTCGGCCCTCGACCCTTGCACGCCCCTTCATGCTTGAGGGGCGGGTATGCGTGGGCATCCTCCGCCATGGCGCTGTTTCTGTCCAGACCCTTGGCGACCTGGGACTGCGGGTGGTGGACGAAGGTACAGGAATTTGAATCCCCACGCCCCATCTTCAGGAGCAGACCCTCTCCAGGTTCAAAAACTGGAATTGTGGAGCGCTCTGTCCACCCGCCTCTAACATAGACAACATGCTGAAATATAAATTCTTCACAGTCAATACCCGGCATCAGCATTTCCTGGCACGCCAGTTGCTAAATGGTATGCAATTCCTTCATTTGCTTTTGCCGGCTGCGGTTGCGGGACCGTCAGCCGGTTTCGTTTTTGTGTGACCAGCACCTGACAGGGGCGTTGCCCTCATTTGTAGTCACTTCCTTCTCCAGTAACAAAGACATGGGTTGAAAAACCTGAACCCCATTCCCCCCCTGTCCGGGATCCTGTACAGATCCGGTTCAAATTCTTTCACCACTTCATCGCCGCATGGCGCGTGACATTGCACATCACTCCAAGTTAACATACTGAAACAATGAATATAATCAAAAATCGACAATCATCCAAAACTTTGGCACGATCGTTGCTATTTAGGTAATACTTCCTTCATTTGTATTTGCCGGCTGCGGTTGCGGGACCCAGCCGGTTTCTTTTTTATGTGACCTTCACCTGACCGGGGCGTTGCCCTCATTTGTAGTCACTTCCTTCTCCAGTAACAAAGACATGGGTTGAAAAACCTGAACCCCATCCCCCCCTGTCCGGGATCCTGTACAGATCCGGTTCAAATTCTTTCACCACTTCATCGCCGCATGGCGCGCGACATTGCACATCACTCCAAGTTAACATACTGAAACAATAAATATAATCAAAAATCGCCAATCATCCAAGACTTTGGCACGATCGTTGCTTTATAGAAAACACTTCCTTCGTTTGTATTTGCCGGCTGCGGTTGCGGGACCCAGCCGGTTTCTTTTTTGTGTGCCCTTCACCTTCATTTGTAGTCACTTCCTTCTCCAGTAACAAAGACATGGGTTGAAAAACCTGAACCCCATCCCCCCCTGTCCGGATCCTGTACAGATCCGGTTCAAATTCTTTCACCACTTCATCGCCGCATGGCGCGCGACATTGCACATCACTCCAAGTTAACACACTGAAACAATAAACATAATCAAAAATCGTCAATCATCCAAGACTTTGGCACGATCTTTGCTTTATAGAAAACACTTCCTTCGTTTGTATTTGCCGGCTGCGGTTGCGGGACCCAGCCGGTTTCTTTTTGGCTCATCCGGCTAGAGCGTACTTCGCTTCATGAATGCCCATGATTCTGAGCTTGAAGAACTCGTGATCTCGGTAGCCGTATGCCTGTCGCTTCATTGTCTTGATTTTGTTGTTTGTTCCTTCCATTGGTCCTGAGGAGATGGAGTGATCGTACCAGGCGAGGATGCCCAAGCGGCTTCCGGCCATGGTCTGGGCCATCGTTTTCAGCTGCGGCACGCCCGAACTGTCTGCACGTTTGATCCAGCCATCCAGGAACTTTTCAGCTTCTTCCTTGTCCCCCTGGCTCCATATCTGGCGCAAATCTTCCTTGAGGTAGTAGGCCTTGGCCAGAGGCTCGTTCATTTGCAGAGCTTGCTGGAGCCGGTCTGGCTCGTCTTTGTCCGCGTCCAGGTTGTCTGGATTCTTCAACAGAATCCAGCGGCTTCCCTTCAGCACGTCCCGCTCCAGAGTGTCCTTGAGTTCGTGGTAGAGCTTGCGTCGGATTTGCGTGAGCTTGTCGTTCATCAGCTTCACCACATGGAAGTGGTCAAAGACCAGAGGTACACCCGGCAGATTTTCAAGTACGGCAGAGATATATGCATTGCTCAGGTCGGTCGCCACGGCTTGGATTTTGGCCTTGCTGCGCTTCAGCCGTTTCCAGAAGGGAACGAGCGCATCCGCGCCTTTGCCGTCCCCCACAAACACGACGGCTCCACTCTTGATGTCCATGACCAGGGTCACATACTTGTGCCCCTTGCGAACACTGATCTCGTCAATGGCGATGTACTTGAGCCCGGACAGGCGCGGCCTTGCAAACCGCCGCCGCAGGTGTCGCTTGAAGATGTCCTTCACACAGTCCCAACCAATCCCCAGCATATTCGCCACGTCAAGCATGGTCATCATCTTCGTCAGTGTCAGGACAAAACGCTCAAAAGCCCTTGTATACCAACGCCTGGGCTCAGCTATGTTGATGTCGATGCGGCGGGTGCAACCGCAATCCCGGCACTGCACTCGAGGGACATCAACAGCCAACCAGACCGGTTTGAAACCGATGGGCACAGTGCGCAGCCAGCGCTCTGCGCTGCCTCGCCTGATCACCTTGAAGCTCTTGCACCTGGGACAGCGGATCAACTTCGCTTTGGGCCGAATCCAGAGGATCACGCTTCCGGCAATGAAGGACTGGCGGACATAGTCATAGCCTTGCAGGCCGAAAGCGTGGTAAATGAAACTCGTGGACATGGCGGATACTCCTTTCGATTCTCTGTGGTAGGAAAATCGATTGGACGCCATGTCCCTTCATTTTGTCAAAAGGACGCTTGAGCCGGATGAACCTTCTTTTTTGTGTGACCTTCACCTTCATTTGTAGTCACTTCCTTCTTCAGTAACAAAGACATGGGTTGAAAAACCTGAACCCCATCCCCCCCCTGTCCGGGATCCTGTACAGATCCGGTTCAAATTCTTTCACCACTTCATCGCCGCATGGCGCGTGACATTGCACATCACTCCAAGTTAACATACTGAAACAATGAATAAAATCAAAAATCGTCAATCATCCAAAACTTTGGCACGACTGTTGCTTTATAGAAAACACTTCCTTCATTTGTATTTGCCGGCTGCGGTTGCGGGACCCAGCCGGTTTCTTTTTTGTGTGACCTTCACCTGACCGGGGCGTTGCCCTCATTTGTAGTCACTTCCTTCTCCAGTAACAAAGACATGGGTTGAAAAACCTGAACCCCATCCCCCCCTGTCCGGGATCCTGTACAGATCCGGTTCAAATTCTTTCACCACTTCATCGCCGCATGGCGCGTGACATTGCACATCACTCCAAGTTAAAATGTTGAAACAATGAATATAATCAAAAATCGCCAATCATCCAAGACTTTGGCACGATCGTTGCTTTATAGAAAACACTTCCTTCGTTTGTATTTGCCGGCTGCGGTTGCGGGACCCAGCCGGTTTCTTTTTTGTGTGACCTTCACCTGACCGGGGCGTTGCTCTCATTTGTAGTCACTTCCTTCTCCAGCAACAAAGACATGGGTTGAAAAACCTGAACCCCATCCCCCCATGTCCGGGATCCTGTACAGATCCGGTTCAAATTCTTTCACCACTTCATCGCCGCATGGCGCGTGACATTGCACATCACTCCAAGTTAACATGTTGAAACAATGAATAAAATCAAAAATCGTCAATCATCCAAGACTTTGGCACGATCGTTGCTCTATAGAAAACACTTCCTTCATTTGTATTTGCCGGCTGCGGTTGCGGGACCCAGCCGGTTTCTTTTTTCAAAACCTGGGCGCCTTCCCAATCCCACTTCCCAAAATCTGAATCAGTTCACGGCGTTCGCTCCTTTGTGCTGGAGTCCCTCTCCGATGGTTCCGGCACTTCACGGGCAAGGTTGAATAATCTAAACCCTCCCCGCATGATCCTCTATATCTTCGAGTCTGGGTACAAATTCTAGAACATCATTAGACATCCCTTCGCCAGGTGACTTCACGAACAACACACACCAACATCATGAAATAACTAAGACTCTAGCACAGTCATTCGAATCAAGAGAATCTGGCACAGCCATTGCATATTATAAAGCGTATTTGTGTTTCCTTCACTTGTTTTTGCCGGCTGTGGTTGCGGGACCCAGCCGGTTTCTTTTTGGAAAACAGCCCGACTCGTCTTCACTCCTGGCAACACCTCGCTTCATGCAGGAGATCCGGCCCCCTCTTTCGGACCGACCGCCCCATCGACCGAGATATGCATACCTACCCGGCAACCCGAGTGCTCCTGCCAGAAAGGGGGAGTTTAAAAAGCTGAACCGGCACTCCATGAGGCACCATGCGGAGGGCTTTCAGTACAAATTCTAGAACCTGATTAGACTTGTATTCAAGGGGAAGGATATCGCTGGAAGGGCACAACCATCTTTAGTTACTAGGCTTCATGATTTATCGAGCACCACTACAATAAACGGCACGAACTTTGCTAGAATTTTTATTATTACTTCCTACTTTTGCCAGAGCCGGCGCGCGGTTGCGGGACTGCGCGCCGGTTCTGCGCTTCTTCACCAAGTATTCCTAAGGGCCCGAATCCGCCAATAGCTCTATCACCGAATGCATCACTTGCCCAACACTGATGGCGTCCATGCACCACGGCTCCTGGCAGGAGATGTCGGCAGTGGTCTCCGTGCAGGGGCGGCAAATCACTTCCGAAGCAAGGCAGACCAAACCTTCTGCCGCCCACTGCCGACGCGACGTGGGCCCAAAGAGCACCACTCCGGGCTTCCCGTACATGGATGCCAGGTGCATGGGGCCGGAGTCGTTGCCTATCACCAGCCCGGCTCCGGCTATAAGCGCGTTCAGACGCTCCAGGGTTTCGGAAGCCACAATCTCTCCGGGCAAATCGCCACAGCGGCGCAGCTGCGCATCCACCTCCCGATCCAACTCCGCAGGCCCAAGCACGAATGCCGGGCAAAGCCCATTCCGACGCAGCTCCCAGCCCAGTTCAAAATAATTGACCAGGCTCCACTGCTTGGCCCTGTGCCCGGCCCCCGGAAACAGCAGCACTCCCCCTGTCAGGCTCGAATTGTACTCCGGCGCACAGAACTCAAGCCAGGCCTTCCGCCAGTCATGAGCCCACGGCACGCCTCGTTGGGCAAGGGCCAGTCGCACCTTCTCCCTGGGAGATCCGTACTCGTGCTCCTCGGGGATGGCGGCGATCATCCAGAGCCTTTTGTCATGAAGAATGACATCTGAAAAATGTGTGCCCAGGGTCGCGGCCTTCAAGCCGAACCAGACGATCTCGCCTTGCTCCAGGCTTTCCGGCCACCGTCCCTTGTACAGGTCGTTCAGGGCCGCTTTGATTTCCATTGAAGCGGGCAGCCAGCCCGCGCCCCGGGCCCACGACGCGTGGCTATCCCGCCCCGCCCAATAGAGCCGGGAACCGGCGCGCGCTCTGGCCAGGGAGAGCAGCGCGGGCCAGGCAAGCAAAAAGTCGCCAAGCGCTCCGTTATGGACTACCATGCAGGGGTCCGCCAGATTTATTGTTTTGCGGTCCATATCCTACTCAACCTCCCTATGATTCACGAGGTGCGACATGAGCGATGTACAAACATGCCCCCATTGCGGCAAGCCCATAATGATAAAGCAACGTAATCCGATCCCCACGGTGGACATAGTCCTGCATGTCCCGGACAAAGGGGTGCTGCTCATCGAGCGGCGCAACCCGCCTCTTGGCTGGGCATTGCCCGGAGGGTTCGTGGACGCCGGAGAGACCGTGGAACACGCGGCAGTGCGCGAGGCCAAGGAAGAAACAAACCTCGAGGTGGAGCTCACCGGCATGGTGGGGGTGTACTCGGACCCCCGTCGCGACCCCAGGAAGCACACCATGAGTGTGGTTTTTTCCGCCAGGACAGGGAACCTATCCGAACTGGCGGCCGGAGACGACGCCGGACAAGCCAGGTTTTTCCCTCGAAACGCCCTGCCGCCGCTGGCATTCGACCACGCCGAGATCCTGTATGTTTTTTTCCAGCAGTTGGACGCGGCCGATCAGTGCCCCGATAAGGTGGCCTGAGAGACGTCCAGGCGTCCTTGCAATATGGCCGACCATATGTAACACATCAGACTGATGTTTTTGAACGTGAGCCCGAAAAACAGGTCATCATCCCAATAGATTGTCGGCCCTGTTTTCCAGGGTGCCCCCTTGAA
Source organism: Desulfovibrionaceae bacterium (assembly GCA_963674665.2). Lineage (GTDB taxonomy): Bacteria > Desulfobacterota > Desulfovibrionia > Desulfovibrionales > Desulfovibrionaceae. The sequence continues at coordinate 261,678 of CAXXPL010000013.1, forward strand.
ACGACAGGAGGCCACCCACCTCACCCTTCCCCTTATTTCCGGATGACAGTGTCCTGGAAAGGGGAGCGCGAGGGAAAACTGCCCATTCATAAGGGCTTCCCCTCGCAGGATGCAGACCCGGCCATACAGACAGGACTTCAAGCGGCGGCACTCATATCAGGAGAGGGTATAATGGCTTCCCCCACACCGCTCGTTTTGTTCATCACTTCGGAGATTTACCCCTTTTCCAAGACCGGCGGTCTGGGCGATGTCCTCGGCGCCCTGCCCCTTACCTTGCATCGCATGGGAGTGAACACGGCGGTTATCAGCCCGCTGTACCCCCGGGTGGCCAAATCCGGTGTGCCCCTGCACCTGGTCTACTCCGACCTACCCATCGGCTACCCCTGGGGTCCCATCACCGCAGACATTTATATGGCGGAATTTCACGGCATGCCCGCGTATTTCGTGAGCCGCGAGGAATACTTCGACCGCAAATATTTCTACAACACCTACAAGGGCGATTACTTCGACAACTGCGAACGCTTCGTGTTCTTCTGCCGTGCGGCGCTGGAGTGGGCGCGCCGCCTGGATCCCCCGCCCTCCATCTATCACGCCAACGATTGGCAAAGCGCCCTGGTGCCGGCGTTCCTGAACTTCTGGAAACCCTACGACTCGAGGCTGTGGCACGCCAAGTCCGTGCTGAGCATCCACAACCTGGCCTTCCAGGGGCGCTTCTCCAACCGCCTGTTCTTTGAATCCGGACTGCCCCAGGAGGCCTGGCACATGGACGGCGCCGAGTTCTGGGGCGACTTCAACCTGCTGAAGACCGGCATCGCCTACGCGGACCTGATTACCACAGTGAGCCCCACCTATGCACGTGAGATCGTGACCCCGGAGTTCGGCTGCGGATTGGAGGGCATTCTCTCCAAGCGCTCCCACAGTCTGGTGGGCATCCTCAACGGCGCGGACTACTCGGTATGGGATCCGAGCAACGATCCGTTCCTTCCCGCCACGTACGGCCCCTTTGACATCGAAGGCAAGCGCAAGTGCAAGCTGGAACTGATCAATGAACTGCGCCTGAACCCGTTTCTGGAAAACCGCCCCCTACTGGGATTCATCGGCCGTCTGCGCTCCCAGAAAGGCATCGACATGTTGCTGGACATCTTCCAGGACCTCATCGTCAAGGACGTGGGCATCATCGTTTTGGGCGAGGGAGCGCTGGAATTCGAGGAGCGGCTCCTGCGGCTCATGGAGGACTACCCCCTACGGCTCTCCGCAAATGTCAGTTATACGGAGGAGCTGGCGCATCGCATCCAGGCCGGTTCCGACATCTTCCTCATGCCTTCGCGCTACGAGCCCTGCGGCTTGACGCAGATGTACTCGCTACGCTACGGAACCCCGCCCGTGGCGACATCCGTGGGCGGCCTCAACGACACCATCGTGCCCTACCCCCAGGAGGGGGCCACGGGCTTTACGTTTTCCGACGCCTCGGCCAAGGGTTTTCTCGCCGCCATCGAGCAGGCGCTCGATGCATGGGCGGACGACCAAAGCTGGGCGCGGATTCGACAACAGGGCATGCTGCAGGATTTCACCTGGGAAAAGGCCGCGGTCAAATATCTCGAGACCTACCGGTCCCTGGGTGTCCCGCTCTAAGCAGCCCAACCTTCTTGCAAGGACGTGTATTTCATGAGCACTACCAACACCTATCCCGTTTATCTGCAACCCTTTGACCTGTATCTCTTCGGTCGCGGCGAGCATTGGGATCTCTACCGCATTCTGGGTGCCCACCCCCACCAGCAGGACGGCATCCACGGCTATCGATTCTCCGTGTGGGCTCCCAATGCCAGGGAAGTGCATCTTGCCGGCGATTTCAACGACTGGCGCTATGGCGAATACCCCTTGTTCCCTGTGGGAACATCCGGCATCTGGGCCTGTTTCGCGCCGAACATCGCAAAGGGGGCACTCTACAAGTATGGCATCCGCCAGGAGGACGACCGCGTGGTGTACAAGGCGGATCCCATCGCCTTTCACACCGAGGTCCGCCCCGGCATCGCGTGCCGGGCCTGGGATTTGGACAACTACCAGTGGAACGACGAGCAATGGATGCGCACCCGCAGGGAATCCGGCCTTCCTCTGGACAAACCCGTGAGCGTCTACGAAGTGCACGCAGGCTCCTGGCGCAGGGGCGAAAACGGTGTATTCCTGAATTATGACCAGCTTGCGGACCAGCTCATCCCCTATGTCCTGGACCTGGGCTTCACCCATATCCAGTTTCTGCCCCTTGCCGAACACCCCCTTGACGAGAGCTGGGGATACCAGGTGAGCCATTTCTACGCGCCCACCTCGCGCTTCGGCACCCCGGAGCAGTTCAAATCTTTTGTGGACCGCTGCCACCAGGCCGGACTGGGAGTGCTGCTGGACTGGGTTCCCGGGCATTTTCCAAAGGACGAATGGTGCCTGGGGCGTTTCGACGGCACCTCGCTCTACGAACACCAGGATCCACGTCAGGGTGAACATCCGGACTGGGGCACCTACATCTTCAACTACGGCCGCCACGAGGTCCGAAACTTTCTCCTGGCCAACGCCCTCTACTGGCTCAAGGAGTTCCACCTCGACGGGCTGCGCATCGACGCCGTGGCCTCCATGCTCTACCTGGACTACTCCCGAGAGGAGGGCGAGTGGATTCCCAACGCCTTCGGCGGCAACGAGAACCTGCAGGCCATCGACTTCCTCAAGGAACTCAACAGGGTGGTGCATGGACATTTTCCCGGCGCAGTAATGATCGCCGAGGAATCCACCTCCTGGCCGGGCGTCTCACGCCCCCTTTATACCGGGGGGCTGGGCTTCACCTTCAAATGGAACATGGGGTGGATGCACGATACACTGAGCTATTTCTCCAAGGACCCGGTGCACCGAGCCTTTCATCACAACAGCCTCACCTTTTCCATGCTCTACGCCTTCAGCGAGAACTTCGTTCTCCCCCTTTCCCACGACGAGGTGGTGCATGGAAAAGGAGCCCTGCTCTCCAAGATGCCCGGCGACATGTGGCAGCAGCAGGCCAACCTGCGCGCGCTCTTTGCCTATCAATGGGCTCACCCCGGCAAGAAACTGCTGTTCATGGGCTGCGAGTTCGGGCAGTGGACCGAGTGGAACTGCCTCAAACCCCTGGATTGGGTATTGCTGGATTTCCCGGCGCATTCGGGCATCCGCTCCCTGCTCGGGGATCTCAACCGCATCCTGCGCCTCTATCCGGCCATGCACGAGCATGACAACGACTGGGAGGGTTTTCACTGGGTGGATTGCACGGACTTCCAGTCCTCGATCATCAGCTTTTTACGGACATCGCCCAACCACCCGCCCCTGCTCTGGGTCTTCAACTTCACCCCCATAGTGCGCGAGGAGTACTGCGTGGGGTGTCCAAAGCCCGGGGGCTGGCGGGAGATCCTCAACACGGACGCGGAATGTTACGGGGGTTCCGGCATCGGAAACCAGGGATACCAGGTGACGCATCCCGGAAAACACGGTGGACTGGACCAGCACCTCAAGCTCACCCTGCCCCCCTTGGCAGCGCTGGCCTTTGCACCGGATAATTCATAGGGCGACGCCCACGAACAGTTACAGTGGACACCTGACGCGATCAGGCCAGTCCATCCTACAACCACAACAAAAGAGATACCAATGAAGTTGATCAAGGACCTGGGAAAAGGCTTCGGCGCGCACATCGCGGGCATCCGTTTCGTGGCGAAAAACAAGAGCTACCTGCCCCTGCTGCTAATTCCCTTCGGCCTGACCCTGCTGCTCTATTCCGCGGGATTCTATATCTTCACCATGTACGACGACCAGCTCATCAACGCCATCTGGAGCCCCTCCGCCACCGAGGCCACGGGCTTCATGGCCAGCCTGCACTGGCTGTTCGTCAACCTGATGAAAATGATCCTCTATGTGCTGCTCTTCGCCATCATGTATTTCGGATTCATGGTGATAGCGAACATTCTTGCGTCGCCCCTGTATGATTTCATCGCGGGGCGCATCGGCAGGATGGAGCCCTATAAGGGGCAAAGACCTTCTGAGGAGGCCGGACTGGGCATCTTCCGCATCGTGCTTGAGGAGTTGAAAAAGGCTCTTTTCGTGCTGATCATCCCCCTGCTGCTCTTCTTTATCCCGGTGATCGGTGCCCCGCTCTCCGTGCTGTTCGCCATGCTGCTGCTGGGCTGGGACTTCATCGACTTTTCCCTGTCCCGTGACGAGCCCAGTTTCGGGGCGCGGCTGCGCTATGCGAGATCCCACCCCTTCCTGCTGCTGGGGTTCGGCCTGCCGCTGCTGGCGCCCTTTCTGCACATCCTGCTGTACCCCTTCGCAATAGTGGGAAGCAGCCTGATGTACCAGGAGCGATTGAAACAGAAAGACGGGGCAAAGCCCCCACGAACAAAAGAGTAGGGAATTCCCCGCCGCTTCGATCAAACGGGGTGTGGCCATGGCCGCACCCCTTTTTCATGGCAAGGGAACCGGACGGACGCCTATCGGGGAGAGACCTGCACCATATTCAGGCGGTACTCCGGATGCAGACGCATGTTCTTCTGCATGTAATCCAGAACCTGCTTGATGGCTTCGGTTTCATTGGGGGCTTCGACCTCCATGTGGCCGTTGGTCTGCCCCTCGGCAATGTAATAAAGGACTGTAACAAAATATTTATTCATGGCACTGATTGTTTTGTTACCTCTCTGAGCCCGTTTACCCAACAAGAGGCCCGACCGCAAGGGGGAAAACGGCCGGATGGACCTCGAATTCCACCAATACATCTTTTTCCGTATCATATCAACGGAATCACAATTCTCCAAGGTGCTGCTCGTTGCCGATAACCACGACCACATCGCCTTTGTGCAGCTCGGTGTCGGCCTGGGGCACGAAACTGAACTCCACTTCACCGGGGCGGCGTATGCCCACCACCTGGATCTTGTGCTTGGTCGGAAGATTGAGTTGCCTCAGGGTTTGACCGGCCCAGGCATCCACCACGAATTCCTGGAGCACCACCCCTCCGCCCACGGGTAGATAGTTGAGCAGGCCCGGCACCGCCAGGCGGTGGGCCAGCTGCTTGGCAACGTAGCGCTCCGGAAAGATCACCAGATCAGCGCCCAGGCGATAGAGAATCTTCTCGTGATCCTCGCTGATGGCCTTGACCCAGACCTTGTCCACCCCGATTTCCTTGAGGTTCATGGTTATCAGGATGCTCGCCTCCATGGAGGAGCCGATGCTCACCACAACAACCGGAAGCTCATGGAATCCCAGTTGCCTCAACGCGGTCTTGTCGGTTGCGTCTGCCCGGTAAACCTGGGAGAGCAACTCCCGGGCTATTTTGACCCTATTTTCGCTCAGGTCCACCCCCACCACGCTCTGCTTCATCTCCACCAAGGTCTCGGCCAGGCAGTATCCGAATTTGCCCAACCCCACGACTCCCATTTCCATCTTGGCCATTCCGCGTCTCCTGCGGGTTTTCCACATCGGCATCAGCCGATCATCATGTTTTCCTCGGCCCATTGATAACGGGGGCGGACCTGCCAGCTCTGCAACACGGTCAGGAACAATATCGGTCCGAGCCGGCCGAGAAACATCAGCACCATGATAACACATTTTCCAAAGGGGGTGAGTGTGGATGTGAGCCCCGTGCTCAATCCCACGGTGCCGAATGCAGAAACGACCTCGAAAAGTATCTCCAGAAACTGCCCTCTGAGCATTCTGTGAGGAGTGTCCCCGCCTTCGCTGATGCTCAACAACAGGGTACCCACCAGCACGACCAACAGGCCGAACACCGCCAGGGTCAGAGCCTTGTTCACGGTCTCCGAATCAAGGGCTCGGCTACGGACCACTGTCTGCTCCCTGCCCCGCAGCTTCGAGAGGATGAACCCTGTCACGGCGCGGAAGGTGGTGGTCTTGAGCCCACCGGCGCAGGAGCCGGGCGACCCGCCCACGAGCATCAACAGAATCATCATGAACAAGGTCACATTGGTCAGGTAGCCTATGTCCACGGTGTTGAAGCCCGCTGTGCGGCAGGTCACGGACTGAAACAGCCCGGCGAGCAGGCGCCCCCCGATGGGCACATCACCCCTGGTGAACTCACCGGAGTAGGCCATCAGCTCCATGGCAGTGATCAGCACGCCCCCGACAAGGGTCAGCATCAGGCTTACCCGAAGCACTGTGACGGCGTGAAAGCTCAATCTGCGCCGCATACGCCAACGCCCCCCCCAGACGCGCCCCATGAAGGACACCGCGCCCTCGTGCAGTACGGAGAAACCGAGTCCGCCAACGGTTATCAGGACAATGAAGACCAGGTTGATCCACAGGTCTCCCTGCCACTGGGTCAGGCTGTCCGCGTACAGGGAAAAGCCCGCGTTGCAAAAGGCCGAAATGGAGTGGAACAGGGCGCTGAAGGGATGGAATCCCTGAGGATCGAGAAACAGCAACAACCCGGCTCCCGCAAGCTCGATGGCAACCGCCACCGAAACCATGAACAGCAGGAACCGCCCCAGATCAAAAGTGGGGTCGTGCAACAGGCTCTGTCCCACGGCGATACGGTCCGTGAGGGAGACCCGGCGCCGCCACAGAAACAGCACCAGGCTGGAGTAGGTCATGATGCCGAGCCCGCCCAGTTGGATAAGGATCAGGATGATGCTCTGCCCCCAGTGGTTGAAGAAGCTCCCGGTATCCACCACCACTAGGCCGGTGACACAAACCGCTGAGGTGGCGGTGAACATGGCGTCCAGCATGGACAGTCCCTGCCGGGGGTGGCAGAAGGGCTGCTCCAGGATCACTCCGCCTATGACAATGGCGGCCAGGAACAGCAGAATGGGCAAGGAAAGAGGTGTTACGAGTGTTCGCTTGGGCATGTGCCTGCCTGAAGTATTATCTGTGTTGAAGCCAAGAGGCCAATGCGAGGGGAAACCCTTTGAAAAAGGCACATCCTCGCGCTCCCCGTCCCAAACCTCGATACATGAAACTCATGGAAAGGGGGCACGGGGGGAAGCCCTTTTTAAAATTAGGGCTCCCCGCCGCTCAACGAGTTATAATGAAATATTGAATCCCTAGCTACTGTATGCGGGAAAGCCTGTGAAGCAGGGCGTGGCGCAACTCGTGGATCTGCACATCCTCTTCCACTTTCTGGCCGTATTCGTCACGCACGTAGAAGTAGTCGGCCACCTGGTCGCCCAGTGTCGCGGCCTTGGCCATGTGGACCTCGATGTGCAGCATGTTCAGGCAACTGGCAATCTCGTACAACAGGCCGGGGCGGTCCCACGCAAGGACCTCCACCACCGTGTAGAAATCCGTGATCCCGTTGTCCACGTTCACCTGGATCTCTCCGCCTGGAGTGGAATCACTGAGCATGGACGAACGTTTCTCGGCCAACCTGTAATCCAGGGAGAGCTTGCCAGTCATGGTGTACTTCAGGGAGCCCCGGATGCGCGTCCAGAACTCCTCGGCATACAGCGGATCGGGCGGGGCCGAGACCTGGAACAGGGCTACGGCGGTACCGTCCGCCCAGATAAAGGCGTCCGACGAGTAGATGTTCAGGTCGTGCAGGGAGAGCACGCCGGCAATGGCGCAGAACAGGCCCGTCTGTTGCTTGGCGGCCACGGCCAGGGCCCAGATGTCGCTGTCCGGCTGTTCCCAGGACTCGAGCACCACCAGCCCCCTTCCGGCCCTCTCCTCTCCGAGGCGGCGAACCTCCTCGGCCAGGGCGTATTTGAGGTCGTGGGCCAGACGAATGTGCCGCACGATGTCCCCGGCGGCCACGCGCAGGGTGTATTGCGGCGGCATGTGCCCCAGCCAGTGCTCCACCTCCGGGGCTTCGATATCCCACTCCATCCTGGAGGCCAGCTTGCGCACGTTGTCGCGGGTCTTCATGATGGTGCGCGCGGCACGCGCCCCCACCAGGGATCCCTCCTCCAGCATGTGCAGAACCTTGTCGTACAGCTCGGCCACCAGGCGGGCGGTCCAGTCGTTCCAGGCCTTGGGGCCAGTGGCGCGGGCATCCGCGTAGCTCAGGAGATAGAGCATGCGCAGCCGCGCTCCGGAGCCCGAGGCGTTGGCGCAGCGCATCACCACGGCCTCGTCACCCAGGTCGCTTCGGGTGGCGGTGAGGGGGAGCAAAAGATGATGCCGGACCAGGAAGGAGACTGTCTCCACCTCTTCCTGGGGCATGCCCCGGGCTGCCAGTTCCCGCTCGGCCAGCAGCGCTCCGGCCTCCTCGTGGTCCTCGCCGCCCTTGCCCAGGTCGTGGAACAGGGCGCCCAGAAGCAATGCGCTCCTGTTGTCCTCCATGGCCCACAGCTCCGCCAGGTGCCGCTGCCTGGGGGATTCGCTCTCCAGCCTGTGCAGGGTTTCCAGCTCGCGGATGGCGGCAATGGTGTGCCAGCCCACAGGGAAGGTGTGGTAGGCGTCGAACTGCACCAGATCCCGGACAGCGCCAAAAGGCGGCAGCAGGTAATCAAGGAACCCGGTTTCCAGCATCTGCTCCAGAGCCATGGCGGCGTTGCCGGAGCAGAGGATGTCCAGGAACGCGCTCCAGCCTTCCGGAGAGCGCCCCACGGCTTCCGCTCCGTCCAGAACCTCGGCCACCTTTTCCCGTGCGTCCCAGGCCAAGGGGGCGTTCAACTGCGCGCACTGATAGAAGAGATCCAGGCAGGACATGGCAGAGACTTCGCGGTCGTTCTTGAAGCGAACCCCGCCTGGGAACAGTTCCACTCCTGGGGCGATGTCGCAGGGTGAGGTCTGCTCCTCGTCCAGCAGCTCGCAGGCGTGGGATTTCCAGAAGGAGCGACTCAGGGCCTTGATCGAGGCCATGGCCCGGTGCAAACGCCCCAGGAAGGTTTCCACTGCGCGGGCCTTGTCACTGTCCCGGAAGCCCAGGCCTTCGGCCACCGCTGGCTGGAGATCCTGGAACAGGGTGTCGTTCTTGCGCCCGCTTTGCAGATGCAGTTGGTCGCGGGTGGCGAAAACAAAGAGCACGTCCTCGTGAAACGCCCGGAAAGCTCTCTTGTCAGGGAAAAATGATTCAAGCCTGTCCACGCCCCTTGCTTTGCACAGGTCCTTCTTTTCGGGGGTGGGTTCTAGGAAGCGGGCCAGCCAGAGCATGCGGTGGTAGTCCCGCAGCCCGCCCAGGCCGTCCTTGAGTTGTGGCTCGAGCCTGGCGCTGGCGTCACCGAAGCGCTCCTTGCGGATGGAGTGCTGCTCCTGCAGCCAGAGCAGGAACTTGCCGCTCTTCTTGGCCAGGACCTTGCTCTCCAGCCGCGTGCAGAGCTTCTCGCAGACCTTCCTGTCCCCGGCGATGTGGCGGATATCGAGAAGGGAGGCCAGAACCTGAAAATCCTTGCCCGCGAGATCTGTGCAGTCCTTGATGGTGCGGAAACCGTGCCCCAGGTCGTAGCCCTGGTCCCAGAGGGCCAGGAACAGGGGCTGAGCCAGATCCAGCGCCTGGGGCGGGATCTCCTTTTCACTGAGGATGAGCAGGTCCACATCGGAGTTGGGGCAGAGCTCGGCGCGGCCGTAGCCGCCCACCGCCACAATGGCGAAGGCACCTCCCCTGGTGACGGTTTCGGGAGCTATCTCCCGCAGCCGTTCACGCAGAAAGGCGTCCACCAATGCTGCATGCTCCTGCCCATAGGTCCGGAGCGCGTCGACCTCAAAGGGCCTATGCAGGTACTCTTCCAGGATGCGTTTTCGCCCGATGACCAGGCGCGTGTCGGCGGATTCACCGGCCACGCCCCGGCCCTCGGGCGCTTTTGCTTTTGGCATTGCTGATCAACCCCCGCTCTAGTGCGGGGTGGTTGCAGTGTCAGCCTGGCGTTCCAGACTATACGAATGCGACATTAGATGGCATCGGGGCCGGTCTCGCCGGTACGGATGCGTACGGTTTCCTCCACTGGCAGCACGAAGATCTTGCCGTCGCCGATCTGGCCGGTGCGGGCGGCCTTGACCACGGTGTCCACCACCGGCTTCACCAGGGAGTCGTCCACCACCACCTCGATCTTGATCTTGGCCACGAAGTCCACCTGGTATTCAGCGCCGCGGTAGACCTCCTTGTGGCCGCGCTGGCGACCGAAACCCTTGATCTCACTTACGGTCATGCCCTTGATGTCAAGATCGGTCAGGGCCTTTTTCACATCATCTATCTTGAATGGGCGGATGATCATTTCAACTTTTTTCATCTTCCAGTTCCTCTCAGGATGGCATTAGCGATTGCAGTATGTCCCCAGTTCCTTGCGGGGAAAAGACGCCACTAGATCTGGTACCCGGTCTCGGAGTGCTGCGTAATGTCAATACCCTGGGATTCTTGATCAGGCGTGACGCGCAAGCCTACCACGATATCCACGGCCTTGAAAAGCACCCAGCTTACGCCAAAGCAGTAGACCCACGTGGCGACGACCGAGACGAACTGTATCCAAAGCTGGCCCGGATTGCCATAGAAGAGTCCATCCGCACCCGCGGAATTCACCGCCGTGGTGGCGAACAGGCCGGTGGCCAGGGCGCCCCAGGTTCCGCCGATGCCGTGGATGCCCACGACGTCAAGGGAATCGTCGTACTTCAGCTTGGATTTCAGCAGCACGCCGCCGTAACAGATAAAACCGGCGATGAAGCCGATGACCAATGCGGACATGGGGGTGACGAAGCCAGCGGCCGGGGTGATGGCCACCAGGCCGGCCAGTGCGCCGGAAGCGGCACCCAGGGTGGTGGGATGTCCGGCGTGCATCTTTTCGATGATCAGCCAGCCGATCATGGCCGCTGCCGTTGCAACGTGTGTGGTAACGAAGGCGTTGGCGGCAAGGCCGTCAGCGGCCAGGGCACTGCCCGCGTTGAAGCCGAACCAGCCGAACCAGAGAATGGCCATGCCGGTGAGGGTCATCGGCAGATTGTGGGGCATGAAGCTCTGCTGGCCATACCCCTTGCGGAAGCCGACCACCATGGCGGCGGCCAGGGCCGCGGCGCCGGAGCTCATATGAACAACGGCGCCACCGGCGAAGTCCAGCGCGCCCATCTTGCCCATCCAGCCGCCGCCCCACACCCAGTGGCACATGGGGCTGTACACGAAAATGAGCCAGAGTCCGGAGAAAAGTGCAAAGGCGGAAAATTTGATGCGCTCGGCAAATGCGCCGGTGATCAGTGCGGGGGTGATCACCGCGAACATGCACTGAAAGATCATGAAGGCCAGGTGCGGGATGTTGTCCACCGGGCCGTTGCATTCCGCGCCCACGCCATTGAGGAAAAGATAATCCAGCCCCCGATGATACCGCCCATGTCGGTGCCGAAGGAAAGCGAATATCCCACTACCACCCAGATCACTGTGGCCAGGCCGAGCATGAAGAAGCTGTGCATTACTGTTCCCAGGACGTTCTTGACCCGTACCAGGCCCGCATAGAACAGGGCCAGGCCGGGAGTCATGAACATGACCAGGGCGGCAGAGATGAGAATGAAAGCGGTATCCGCTGCGCTCATACGAACCTCCATGGCGGCGCCGCAAACAGGTTTAAAGAACGGCGCGGCGCGGTCTTAGAAGACGTTTTACAAAATAGACAAAAACCTCTTTCCGATTATGCGATTTTTGCGAATAGCTATAATATTCTGCCCGAAAAGGAAAGTACTTTATTGGACTATTATGCAAAAATGTAGTTTGTCATGGTTTTGCTGGGAGTTCGACACGGGCTTGGCAAAAAGGCGCAACAGCCTGAATAACAGCGCTTTCCATGAACCGGAGATGCACTCCCTCCTGCATGGGGTCGGGACTGTGTCCTGTCCTGGGAAGCACGGAAAAAGCCCGGGTCCGGCTTGAATACCGGGACTCGGGCTCAGGAATATCCTTTGCGGGACTGATGACGGAATGAATACGAGTGCAGTATCCGCCGCGCTACGGCTCGATGATCACCCTCACTTCGGAATCCGAAAAGCGTGTCACATCCAGGCTCTTGGGCTCCTTGCCCTTGAAATCCGCCACGATGCGCAGCTTGTCCTCATGATTACCGATGCGGATGGAACTCACCAGTGCGTTGCTGGGCACGTTCATCTGGGGTGCGTGCTCCTTGAAGGGGCCGAGCAGGTCCACCACCATGCGTGGAGGGTCTGTGAGCCGGAAATACTTGAAGTGCTCCACCGGATTGGCGGTGCTGATTTCAAGGCGCACCCCTTTGCCGGTATCCGTGAACTTGAACTTGATGTTCCGCAGCTGGTTCCTGTCCACAGCCTTTTTCGATGCGGAAGAGGCTTTTTTTGCAGGCACTGCGGGCTTCTCGGCCACCTTTGGGGGGGCGGCGGGTTTGGCTTCAGGCGCCGCCTGTTCCTGGGGCGCGGGCTGGGACCATTCCTGGGGCTGCTCCTGGGCCGGTTCGGGCTTGGGTGCCGGAGTTTCAGCAACCAGTGGCGCCGGGGTGGGGTCAGGAGTGGATGCCGCCTGCCCCTCTTCCGGGGTCACGGGCTGTGCCACGGTTCCAGGGGAGGACTCTTCGGCTTGCCCCTGGGCAGGCTCCTCCGGAATCTGTCCCTGGGCTTCGGATTGCTCCCCTTCGGGCATGGCTGGTTGCGAGGACTCGGGCGCCTGCTCCGGAGACGCTACGGCAGGGGCTAGGGGCTCCTGTTCCGAAGACTTGTCCGGCCGCCCGAAAAACTGAAATACGACAATAAACACCATTGCCAGAAACAAAACACCGATAACGGGATAGGTGATTTTTTTGTTCATGCCCGGCTTTGCCGGACGTTTACCCCGTCCCTTCACCCCTTCCAGGGGAGGGTCGATCTGGAACGCGCCTTGCCGATCTTTTGTTTCATTCGTATTCATACACGCTCTGCTATGTGAAAACAGCCTGTTTGTAAAGATGCCATGCGTTGCAAACACAACGACATGACAATGTCTCCTTTGTTTTATAAACTCTCCTCCATGATACTACTCGATTGTCACGCCCACACCAGGATCTACTCCTCATGCTCGCGTCTCGCACCAGACGAGTTGTGCTCTCTCGCACTGCAACGCGGTCTCACGGGACAGGTCATCACCGAACACAGGCACCAATGGCCTGAAAACGACCTGGACGAGTTGCGCGCCGCTTTTCCAGCGCTGCGCATCTATGGCGGGGTGGAGTACACACTGCAGGAGGGGTACGACGTGGTCTGCATCACCGGCCCCATCAGGCTGGATCTGCCCCCCTACCCTCACCTGGAAGGCCTGTACCGGGGCATCGCGCCATACAGCGGCGAGATATTCACCTTCGTGGCCCATCCTTATCGCTACCGCGACAATACCCCAGCGGAGCTGGAGGAGATCCTCACCGTGGTGGACGCCATTGAAATGAACTCGGTGAACATCCTCAGAAACAACGAGATCCTGTTCAAGGGAAAGTACATCCCCCTGAATCAGAGCTGCTACGACGCCGCCCAGAGCCGCTTCCACCTCAAGGCCATGTACAACACCGACTCCCACAGGCCCACCAGCGTGGCCGCCATCGCCAACAGCCTGGACCTGCCGGAACTCCCCGAATCCACGGGGGAGCTCATCCGGGTTCTGCGCAGCGAGCCCATAAGGGAATGGCAGGACCCCGACCTGATCCGCGAGCATCTCGACAGCTATCTCGTCAAATAGGCGGTATGCCGACACATCCGCGACCGCCAGGAACCTTCCCTTCTACAGTGAGGGCGCAATCGATCAAGTGCCTGCCCTTTTTCCCCTGAATTCCCTCAGGTGCCTGTCACACCAAACACCTCCAATGAGGCCGCTCCTGCTCCGCCCGGGGGTTTCCACCGAGAATGGCTTCCTGCACACCGGTTTTCCAGCCACAAAATTCCTTCCACATATTGACAATGAAAATCATTTTCAATAAATCATTTCCAACGTGTTCGCACGCGTCTCACCCAAAACAAAAGGAGAGCATCATGTTCTACCCACAAGACGCCATAGGCCTGGCCGCCAAGGAAAGCCCGGAAGTGTTCCTCAACAACCGCGCTGCGTTTCAGGTCAAGCTCCACATGGTTCAGTTCACCCGGGAGGGCATGGCCAGGATCGGGCAATTCATACAGGAGTCGGCCCAGCGCTTCGGGCTTCACCCCAAACGGATCATGGAGCTGATGACCGACAGCCTGTACCTTGTCCCGCCCAACCCCAGCCTGTTCATATTGTTCACCGTCCCGGAGCTCGATGCCGACGTGCACGTGGAGATTCCAAGGGTGTTCTGGCGGTATTCAGACTTCACCCGAATCACCCCGACGGTAAATTGCGACGGGGATCAGGCGGAATTCGCCCTGGCCGTCTAGCGCCCCTTTCCTCATCCACTGCAAGGTTCCGCCCCCATGGGAGCAACACATGACTCCGGAGACAGCCCAGGCCTGGTTGAACGAGATCGAGAACATGCTGGAGCAGCGCCAGTTGTTGAACGGTTCTCAGGAAGAGGAGTTGAAGGCCAACCTCGAGACGGCGCTCAGGCTGCACACGCGCGCACTCATCGAGGCCAGGCGCCTGAAAGTGGTGAAGGGGCGCGTGGTGGGGCCTTGATTCAGGCCCGTTGCTCCCCCCACTTGACAGCACTCATGAGCCAGTGATCATTCTCAGCCACGGGGCGCGTCCAGGACGCGCCCCGTAAATTCCCTTTTGCATTCCCCTGCCCTGCCCCCTGCCACACCAACCGCTCCCACAGCCCTGTAGTTATCACGGACGTACGGTTCCGAGTTACGCGCGAAACCCGATTCCCTGCCAAGGGGCATCAAATGGTGGCTCTTTGGATCCCGCCTCCGGCACGCTGTACTGCGCGGTGATACTTCACCGCGGGTGTGCCAAAGGACATGACGCAGGCGATGATGTGATCACCGGGTATTCCCAGAAGCTCGCGCAAATCCGGCGCAATGAGGTCGATGACATATCTGGCGATCCCGTTCCACACCGTGCCCAGACCATGCCCCACGGCCAGCAGCTCGAAATAGGTCATGGCAATGTGGCAGTCTGGCATTGGGGCCAGAGCGTCCTTGGGTGCCGAGGCCACCAAAAGGTGGGGCGCGTTGCGGAAGATCACATCCTCCCCCCTCTCGCACCCGCGAAGGTACTTGCCGATTCTCTCCAGCCCCTTTGGAAGCCCGCCCTCATGAAAGGCCTTGAGCGCGGCCTTGGTTGCCCGTTCCCGGAACCTGTCCATGGCTTCGGGAGTATCCACAACGGTCAGCAGGGTCTGCTGGCGGTTCACGGCTGTTGGGGCATGGACAGACACCAGCTCCAGCAGATGTTGGATGAGCGCGGGATCCACGCCCTCCTTACTGTATCTGCGGATGGACCTGCGTGATTGGAACAGCAAATCAATCTGCCCGGGCGCGGGAAAAGCGCCATCCAGGGACAAACTGTCGGCGGGATCCCGGCCAAAAATGCTCAGGGCTCCGGTTGCGCACACGGCCAGACAGTGCTGACACCCGATGCACAGGTCCTCGTTCTCCTCGCGAATGAAGGGCACGCCGTTGTCCATGCCAATGACACCATTGAGGCAGTCGAGTGCGCAGTCGCCGCACCCCACGCATTTATCCGTGTCCACTGAAAAATCGATCATATGTCTTCTCCTGGTTCGTGAATAATCGAGTTTGTATCAACATGGCGAAGATAGTGCATCTGAGCGGGAAGAGGAAGAAGGTACCTGATTGTTCGTAGGTACCCTGGAGGGAAGAATCAAAATATTTCAGCATGTTGCCAAATCATCCACCGCAATGTCGGCAAAGACGGGTCGCTCCAGGACCAATGGAAACCCAAAGCATCCTTATTGTGCTTCCAGCATACACTTAATACTTTGAAATCACAATTATTTGCGCATATCCACTTCCCGGTGCGTCATATCGAATTGTTCACGGCGGCCTGTGGTGCACTTCCCACGAAAAACCGACCTGAAACGCTTACCTTGTTTGCCCCAAGGGAGCGCCTCGTTGCGGTAACTTCCCGATTCCATTTTATTTATTATCACCTTCATTTCATCGCCATGAGCACTCTCATTCTGGAATGCACCGAAGTCTAAAGTAGTTTTCCTCAATCCCGGATAACAAAAACTTTACACTGCTTTCAGATCATTGCCTTAGCTCTTTTGTTTTTCTATAAAACTTCATTTACAATACAGTACAGCATCATTTATAGCATCCACAGTCACTTGAAACCACACCTTAAAATAGTGAGTTACAACAATCTCATATCGAGCATGCTATTATTCACAACCAGTTGTTTCAACCTACACATTCGGCAACAACAAATATCATACATTCACCATATTACAGTGAGCATTCCGCCATCACAGCCGAACAATCACAGGACAAGCATCTGTTCTGTGCGGCGAGCAATCAACATAAAACTCTATTAAATACACCAAAACAACAATAGACTTGACTTTTTTCACAAAATAATACATTTATGACAATATAAATTTATATTTCTCACTCGAAAATTCACGCAGCAAGGATCAAAGGTACGCCCATGCCCGGACGCATGTATTTTACTATTATATACGCCGCAATTTTCTTTGTGCTCTGCTCTCAATTCTCCGCATTCTCCGCAACAGATACAAACCCCACTGGAAGCACTAAATCTTGGTGGTTTGGCACAACAGGAAACGATATCTATACGAATAACGGCACAATAGACAATGATATCGACATGACAAACGGCGGCGTGGATACAGTGTACAACACCGGAACTGTTTCCAGATGCGTCTTGTTCGGGGACACCGATGGAAACCACTTCTCAAACACAGGATCAGTGGTTCAAATACTTGCAGAATCAGGATCGAATAATACATATTACAACCACTCGGGAGCAACAGCAACTCGTCTTTATGGATCTCGGAATACTTCAAGCAATGACAACGGCGGGTCGAACATAATTATCAACAATGGAACCCTACCCATAATAATTGGCTCTTACAACACCGCCAGCTCTTCCTCCGGTGGCAGCAACACCATAACAATCGGCACAAACGGATTCTCTGACGATGTATGCGGCAGCTTCAACAGCGGCTCCAACACTTCCGGCGGTTCCAACACAATCACCAACGCCGGAACCATCTCCGCACAAATTGTCGGATCACACAATATCGGGGATTACAGTAGTGGCGGATCAAACAACATCTCGATCAGCGGTTCGGCGCCCTTGATCTATGGCTCATACAATGTGGGTGTCTCCAGCAGCGGTGGAGAAAACACCATTACCGTGTCAGGGACCATAAGCAATGGTATCATCGGGTCGGTGAATTCGGACGTAGATACCCATGGCGGTTCGAATGTCATCATCGTCGAGTCCTCGGGGTCGGTTGACAGTATTACGGGAAGCGCCAACAACCTGGACGACACCTACGGAGGCGACAACACCGTGATTGTCGGGGGGGGCGCCAGCATAGTCTACGGGAGCTACAACGCCGCCTACAACAACGCTGGCGGCGGCAACAGCATCGACATTTCCGGAACCGTCGCCTCCAATGTTTACGGCAGCTACAACTTCGGCGACAACACCACCGGCAATGGCAACTTCATTTCCAACTCCGGCACGGTCGGCGGCTCCATCTTCGGTTCCTCGCTCATTGGGGATGGCAGCAACGGCGGGGCAAACACCATCGAAAACAGCGGCAGCGTCACCAACATCATGGGCAGCCACTCCACCGCCGCGAACACCACTGGCAACGGCAACACGATCACCAACTCGGGCACGGTGTCCATTTCCATTGTCGGCAGCATGAACGGGGGGCGGGACAGCACCGGCGGCTCCAATACCATCATCAACAGCGGCATTGTGACTGAAAATATCTACGGCAGCTACAATGGCGGTGACGGGAGCAGCGGCGGCTCCAACACAACCTTGAATGTTGCAACAGTGAACGGCGACCTTGATGGCAGCTTCAACATAGGCGACAGCACCACGGGCGATGACAACACCATCACCAACTCTGGCTCTGTAGCAGGAAGCATCAATGGAAGTATCAACACAGGTACAGAAAGCTACGGGGGCGGCAACACCATCACGAATTCCGGGACCGTGGACGGTGACATCATTGGCAGCTATAACATAGGCAACAACAGCAGCGGTGGCGACAACACCATAATCAACTCGGGTACGGTGGGTGGCAGCATCTCTGGCAGCCGCAACAATGGCGGCAACAGCAGCGGCGGTAACACCATCACAAACTCGGGTTCCGTGTCCGGGAGCATTTACGGCAGCGTCAACCACGGCGCCGGAAGCCGTGGTGCGGGCAACAACATCACCAACTCCGGCACGGTTGGCGGCGACATCCACTCCGGCGATGGCGACGACTCTGTCACCATCCAGGTCAGCTCCAGCGTGGCCGGTGACATCGACGGCGAAGACGGCGAAGACACCCTGATCTTCGAAAACCTCTCCATCATCGACGGCAGCCAGTACCTGAACTTCGAGTACCTGACCCAGAGTGGCAGCTCCAGCCTGACAAGCACCTTGAACATCGCTGTCTCCAGCATCATCAGCGGATTGCTGAGCGTCAACGGCGTGCTCAACTCCCCCACGGTGACCATCGCCTCCACAGCCACCCTTGGCGGAACCGGTACAGTGAACGGCGAGGTTACCACCTACGGCGTCATCGCCCCTGGAAACTCCATCGGCACACTCACGGTGGACGGCAACGTCACCTTTGCCTCGGGCAGCGGCTACGTCGTGGATGTGGGCCTTAACGGCACAGCCGACATTTTGGCGAGCACCGGCACCATCTCCATAGACGACAGCACACTGTGGCTGTCCATGTATGACCGCTCGCAACTGTTCACAGGAAGCTCCACGGTGGAGATCATGCGGGGGGACAACGGCATCCAGGGCACGTTCGACGATGTCGTCTTCACCGCCAACACCATCACCCACAGCATCACCTATCTGGCCAACAGTATCGAGGTCGAATTCACGCGAATCTCATACTCCGAACTTGCCGCCACACCGGTGCAACGCACCATGGCCCTGGCCCTGGACTCTCTGTTGAACAGCTCGTCCGGCGACATGCTGGCCCTGCTTCTGTCCCTGGACTACGACTACACCCTGCTGGAGCTGCAACAGACCCTGGAGCGCATCAGCCCGGAGGTCTACTTCGGCTACCTGGATTCGGCGCAACAGACCGCCCTGCTCCTGGGCAATCAGATCATCGACCGCGCCGCTTATCTGCGCGACCTCAAACGCGGGGACGCATCCTGCTCCCAGGCCGGGTTGCCGGGCCTGAACGCGGGCGCGCCCATAAGTGCGGACAGCCAGTGGACCGCCTGGATGCGCGGCATCGGCGGCTGGTCCCATTCCGGAGCCCGGGACGGCTACATGGCCTACAGCGCCGGTACCACCGGCCTGCTCATCGGCGTGGACGGCCCCCTCACCTCCTGGCTCACGGCCGGAATCAACTACGCCTACACCAGCACGGACCTTAACTGGAGCCGCGACGGCCTCAAGGGCAACCAGTATGGCAACCATGCGGGCGCCTTTGTCAGCGCGGACTTCAAGGGTTTCTACGGGGACGCGTCCCTCGGCTTCGGGTTCCTGAAAAGCAAGGGGCGCCGCGACATCACTCTGCCAAACCAGAGTATCAGCGCCCATGCGGATTTCGACACCATCACCTGGCTTACCCAGGTGAACATCGGCTATGACTTCGAGTTCAACGATTTCAGCCTGGGCCCCTTTGCCGCTATCCAGCACCTGGCTCTGCATCAGGACTCCTTCACCGAAACCGATGCCGGGTACCTGAACCTGCACGTGGATGACGTGAACCAGAGCCGGACCTCGAGCACTTTCGGGGGGCGTCTGGACTACACCCTGGACCTGGGCAATGTGCAGCTCATTGCTCGCGCAAAGGCCGGGTGGCGGCACCGGTTCGACAACGAGCGGACCGATCTGGACGCCTATTTCCAGGACTACGCGGACAACGCATTCACCCTGACCGGGCTCGAGCCACAGTCCGACGCCCTGGTGCTGCAAACCGGCGTCACCCTGCTTGGAGGGGAGCACTTCATGGCCTCCCTGGACTACGCCCTGGGGCACGGCTCCCGTGACACCACTCACAGCCTGGGCCTGAGCCTGGGCATACGGTTCTAAACCAAACGCGGATGCACTTTGCACAGACACTTCAAGGATCCTTGCATAGTGCATCCGCCTCGATCGCTTCGTTTTTTCTCCAATTACAATTCCATCACCTTTTTCCTACTTCTTTACTGCGGGAAACAATCTTTGATCTCCATGACGCGCGATTTACCCAGGGCAGATAGAGATAACACCTCCCTCCCACGGTCTAGCCGACAGGTGCCAGCGGGCCCGTCTTTCCATCTTCGCAACGAAATGGCACCTCTATTCTCCCTCTGAGCACTCCCCGGACACTCTTTCCGAGCATTAATGGGCGATATGTCGTGATTTCGGCGGCACCCCCCTCCCTGCATAATGAACTGCATCGGCAATAACACCCCAACAGCTATGGCGACAGCGAACCCATACGCCAGTGGCGGTTCACCCAGTCAAATAGATACCTTCCAACATCCATGCAACAGCCTCTTTATTGTCAAGCCCCATACATACAAACCGCCCACAGCACCTCCATCTTTAAATTTTAATCAATATGATAGACAGTTAATGATCCACTGTGCGATCAATTTTTTTCACAGTATTTTATGCACCTTTTTATACTAAATGACATAACGGTCCATATAGCGTCGTCTAGCACTCTCTACAGCATCCCCCATTCATCTCACACGCAGCTTCAATGTCGTCTTCTATCGAATATTCCTGAGCATACTTCATATCTATATATATTTAATATTTATAAGCAAAATTGACATGGTTATTAATACTTGGTAAGAGATAGATCATTGCAGCAAGCTTTCCAAAACTACTGAAAATTAAGGATACTACCATGTTTACGTATCAACATTCCCGTATTCTTGTATTTTCCTTCTCGCTGGTCTTTGCCCTCCTTAGTCTTGCCTTTGCGAAAGTTGCCGTAAATCCCGCCAACTCCGTGATGTACAGTACCTGGCAGGGAACGAGCACTGATGATCACTACACCAACAATGGTGTTATCATGTTCGAAGTGGACATGACACAGGGGGGCTCGGACACCTTCATCAACAATAGTATCGTCGGCAACACCATTCAGATGGGCAGCTCTGACGGAAACAGCGTTACCAACATGGGAGAAGTCAGTTATATACTTTTTTTATCTGGAAACAATAATACAATATACAATGGAAAATCTGCATATGTCGAACAATCCATTGGCGCCATGAATCTAGTTGCCGGAGAGAGCGGTGGGGCAAGTATCACCACCAACTACGGAACACTCCTCCAGGCCAGAGGTTCCTGCAACACTGCCAGACGTACCTCTGGAGGCGGCAACACCATCAACAATTACGGAAAAATCGAAACCATTACTGGTAGTTTCAACGACGGAACGTATTCAAGCGGTGGGTCCAACACAATCCTCAATACCCTCTACGCGGATTCCATCTCCGGGAGTCAAAACGACGGCACCTCCAGCTCCGGCGGGTCCAACAGCATCACCAACTCCGGTACAACGGCCACCTACCTGATCGGAAGCTACAACCAGGGCTCGAACACGAGTGGCGGATCAAACACTATCTCCAACTCGGGCTCCGCAGAGACGTTGCTTGCAGGCTCATACAACGTCGGCCAGGGAAGCGACGGAGGCTCAAACAGCATTGAAAGCAAGGAAAAAGCGGATATCGTCGTCGGCACTTACAACGAGGGAGACCAGACCAGTGGCGGTGGCAACACGGTCTCAAATTCAGGAAGCGTATCGGATGTATTGCTTGGCAGCATGAACGCCGGCCAGGGGTCAACGGGTGGGTCCAACACTGTAATCAACTCGGGATCTGTAAACGGAAACATCTATGGTAGCTACAACAAAGGCACCTGGAGCTCCGGCTCAGGAAACACCGTCACCAACTCTGGCACCGTGCAAGGCAGTATCTATGGCAGTTGCAATACAGGTTCTTGGAGTTCCGGAGCGGGGAACACCATAGACAACTCAGGCATCGTTGGCATCGACATCTATGGCAGCTACTACGACACCAACGGAAGCTCTGATTCCGGCAATACCATAATAAACAGCGGCATAGTGATAGGCGGCATCTATTCCGGACCCGGCAACGATTCGGTCACTATTAAGAACGACTCGTTGGTGTATGAGTACGTGGATGGGGAACTGGGCACTGACACCCTTAACTTCACGGATGTCCCCGAGATAGAGGGCGATCAGTACCTGAATTTCGAGCTTATGACCCTCAGCGGCAGTGGTTCCTACCTCATTAACACCATGGACATCGCCACATCCTCCACCCTGAACGGCTCCTTGTGCGTCAATGGGGTGCTCAATTCCCCCTCGGTCATTGTGGCCTCGGGCGGCAGCCTTGGTGGCACCGGTACGGTGAACGGCAACGTGACTAATTACGGCTCCATCGCCCCTGGGAATTCCATCGGCACGCTCACGGTGAACGGCAACGTCACCTTTGCCTCGGGCAGCAGCTACGCCGTGGAATTGGGCCATAACGGCACCTCGGACAAGTTGGTGAGCACCGGCGCCATCACCTTGGACAACGCAACATTGCGGTTGACTTTTTATGATAGGACGAGACTGTACAGGGGCAGTGACGCGATGGAAATTCTCGAGGCCGCCAACGGCATCCAGGGCACGTTCGACGATGTCGTCTTCACCGCCAACACCATCACCCACAGCATCACCTATCTGGCCAACAGTATCGAGGTCGAATTCACGCGAATCTCATACTCCGAACTTGCCGCCACACCGGTGCAACGCACCATGGCCCTGGCCCTGGACTCTCTGTTGAACAGCGCGTCCGGCGGCATGCTGGCCCTGCTTCTGTCCCTGGACTACGACTACACCCTGCTGGAGCTGCAACAGACCCTGGAGCGGATCAGCCCGGAGGTCTACTTCGGCTACCTGGATTCGGCGCAACAGACCGCCCTGCTCCTGGGCAATCAGATCATCGACCGCGCCGCCTATCTGCGCGACCTCAAACGCGGGGACGCATCCAGCTCCCAGGCCGGGTCGCAGGGCCTGAACGCGGGCGCGCCCATAAGTGCGGACAGCCAGTGGACCGCCTGGATGCGCGGCATCGGCGGCTGGTCCCATTCCGGAGCCCGGGACGGCTACATGGCCTACAGCGCCGGTACCACCGGCCTGCTCATCGGCGTGGACGGCCCCCTCACCTCCTGGCTCACGGCCGGAATCAACTACGCCTACACCAACACGGATCTTAACTGGAGCCGCGACGGCCTCAGGGGCAACCAGTATGGCAACCATGCGGGCGCCTTTGTCAGCGCGGACTTCAAGGGTTTCTACGCGGACGCGTCTCTCGGCTTCGGGTTCCTGAAAAGCAAGGGGCGCCGCGACATCACTCTGCCAAACCAGAGTACCAGCGCCCATGCGGATTTCGACACCATCACCTGGCTTACCCAGGTGAACATCGGCTATGACTTCGAGTTCAACGATTTCAGCCTGGGCCCCTTTGCCGCTATCCAGCACCTGGCTCTTCATCAGGACTCCTTCACCGAAACCGATGCCGGGTACCTGAACCTGCACGTGGATGACGTGAACCAGAGCCGGACCTCGAGCACTTTCGGGGGGCGTCTGGCCTACACCCTGGACCTGGGCAATGTGCAGCTCATTGCCCGCGCAAAGGCCGGGTGGCGGCACCGGTTAGACAACGAGCGCACGGACCTGGACGCCTATTTCCAGGACTACGCGGACAACGCATTCACCCTGACCGGGCTCGAGCCACAGTCCGACGCCCTGGTGCTGCAAACCGGAGTCACCCTGCTTGGAGGGGAGCACTTCATGGCCTCCATGGACTACACCCTGGGGCACGGCACCAGGGACACCACTCACAGCCTGGGCCTGAGCCTGGGCGTACGGTTCTGATCTTCGCGCAACAAAATTATTGAAAAGGCTCCCCAGTGGAGCCCTTTTTTCTAGTGGTGTTGCCTTCCTCGCCACCTTGGTTCACAGTGCCGCAACCAACAACATGCGGCATCCGCCACTCGACCTCTACCCTGCGACCCAGCACATGCCTCCAAGACACCACGAAAACCTCCTTCATCTATGCAAACGCTTTCCCGAGACTCTGCACGAGGAGTGGCGGGAAATGCGCCGCTCCGGCCCCTCCGGATTCATCACCCATGTGGAGAGCGTTCTCGCCTCAGGCGTGCGCAAGCTCGTGACCTCACGCCGGGACCGCAAAGGGCGCGGCCCCCTGTATTTCACACCAAAGGGGCACCCCGTAATCCACCCCGCGCACACAAAAACCGATCCCTGGCTGCGCTTCTGGGCTCCGGACCGCATTTCCTGGTGGGTGGCGGCAAACTTCATCGTGGGCTCCATCATTTTCTGCCTCGCCCCTCTCATGGATCTTTTCCCGGAAACCCTCCGGATAAGGGTATTGAACACGGCCAACCTCCCCGTCATATACGCTGTCGGGACAATCTTTTTCACTTCGGCCTGCTATTGCCAGGTGTTGGAGGTGATAAACGCGAGGCGCGGCCCCGATTTTTTTGTGCGCGGCCTCTCCGGGCAAATCGGAAAATTTCGACTGTTCGCCTGGGAGCCCGGACAACTGGCCTTTCGCGCGGCTTTTATCCAGTTTCTCGGAGCGCTGTGCTTCAATGTGGACTGCGGGCTTGGCCTCATTCAAGGGCAGGGCTGGCTGGCGCTGGACCTGATGCAGTGGCTCCCGGGCGTGCTGGGCTCCATCTGCTTTGTCTGGTCCGGATATCTCAGCGTGCTGGAGGTGTCTCATTCCCTGAGGGCAGTATTGCCCAAAGAACTGTCCTGGTGGGTGGTGACGGTGAACTTTCTGGGGTGTGTATTCTTTCTGCTCGGTGGCGTGCTGTCCTTTGCCTCGCCCTTGTCCCAGGATCTGGCGAGGATGATTGCGATCCCTGCGGACTGGTTCAACTTTCTCGGCGCGCTGGGATTTCTGATCAGCAGCTACCTGATGCTGCCGGAGATGTTCTCGGATTAAAGGAATACCTCATGCGGCAGAGAATCATTCCCTGAAAGCAACCGCCGATATTCTTTAGAGCATCTCATACTTGAAATGCTCGCTCAATGGCTTGCAAAGCCTGCCTACAAGCATTTCGCGACAAGGAATCGCAGGTAAATCCTTGCAGAGCATTCAAACTTTTTCACAGTTTAACAGACTGTCGGACTTAAGTTTTACTTTTTAATATCAATCTGTTATGTTATTTTTATGAGCACACGATTTAGAGACATCGATAGAGATAGGCCCTTGTTACTGTCCCCGGACATGCGAGACTGGGTCCCCGACGACGACATGGTCCATTTTGTGTTGGAGGCTGTGAAGCTTGCTCCGACCGATAGTTTTCAAGTAAACGCGCGTGGAACCGGCTCGAAGCAGTATCCGCCGCGTATGATGCTGGCTTTATTGATTTATTCTTACGCAAATGGCGTTTTCTCTTCGCGTAAAATTGAGCGGGCCACCTATCGGGATGTTGCCGTTCGTTATTTAACGGGCAACACGCACCCAGATCACGACACGATTTGCTCCTTCCGCCGCAAGAACTTTGAAGCGGTCAGCGCCGCTTTTTTGGAAATACTCAAGCTCGCCGGTGAACTAAAGCTACTCAAAGTAGGAAATATCAGCGTCGATGGGACGCACATCAAAGCCAACGCTTCAAAATATAAAAACATTAAGCATAAAAGGGCATGTGAGCTTGAGCAGAAGCTGACGCACGACATCGCCGAACTAATGGCCCAGGCAGAGCACGCCGACTCCTCGTCTGATGACGATGGACAGCGGATCCCACAAGAACTCGCTCGGCGTGAGAAGTTGCTGGGCAAAATGCAAGCGGCCCAAAAAAAGTTGGAAGAGCGTTCACGCAAACGCGCCGAATCCGAAAACGCCGAGTTCGAACGCAAGCGTAGGGCTCGGGAGCAACGAACGGGGCAGCACAGAGGCCGCGCTCCCAAGCCGCCCCAGGATGATCCCAAGGATTCGGAGTCGATAAACATGACTGATGAAGACTCGCGAATCATGCGCAAGACTAATAAGAGCGACTACACACAGTCGTACAATTGCCAAGCCGCAGTAGATGCCGATGGTTCACAACTGGTTCTGCACAGCTATGTGACGAACAACGGCTCAGACAGGAATGAGCTCTTGCCTGCGGTCGTTGGCGTTATGGACGACGTGGGCCAGCCTGTGGCGGTGCTGGCGGACACGGGATATTGCAACATTGAAGCCTGTAAAAAAGTAGAGGAATTGTGCGTAGATCCGTTTGTTCCGCCATGCCGGATGAGCCAACTGAAATATGACTATCGGCCAGAAAAAAAGAAAACCGAAAAATCCGTTACGGATCCATACTTGCGAAAGATGCGTGAAAAACTCGATGGCGAGAAAGGAAGACAACTGTACTCATTGCGTAAGCAAAGTGTTGAGCCGGTTTTTGGAATCATTAAACATACTTTGGGCTTTCGCCAATTTCTCCTTCGAGGTCTAGAAAAAGTGTCTGGGGAATGGAAGCTTGTGTGCTTGGCTTACAATATGAAGCGGCTATTTAAGTTGAAATGCGCCTGAAAAACGACATCTGAGGGGTTTTGGGGCTCAAAATACGCTTTACAGGTTCAAAAACAAATCTAAGAAGATTTTTCTTGAATGTAAACTCAGCATCAGCCCCCATTCACGGCACGCTGATGCTGAGTTAAGTTCGACAGACTGTTAAATGCTCTTATTCAAGAAATTTAGGGATGGGGGCCGGGGGAGGGTTTTAGAAGATTCCCTCCCCCGGCATACTATTCTTGATCTTGCACGGTCAGATCTTCTGCTCCACTTTCATGAAGCAGGGGATGCACATGGTCTTGCCGCCGAACCTGCGAGTGCGCGACTCCATGGTGGACTCGCCACATTCGTCGCAAACCAGGCTCTGGAGTATGGCTGCGGGACGCGGCGGAGGGCATTCCAGCTCTTTCACCTCGAACATGTCCCCCAGCTCCAGCTCCAGGAACATCCTCTGCAGCTTGGCACGCAGCTCCGTAAGCCGCGCCCGGTCCGTTTCCGTGAGCTCGTCCCTGGCGTCCTTACGCATAAGCTCGCCGAACTCCTCGTCCATTTCACCGCGAACGCCCTTTTTCAGCAGAGCACGGATGCCCCTTTCCGACTTTCGGTGAAAAAAGGAAAAAGCCATCTTGCCATAATCCCGATGAATAAGGTTACCCTTGCCATAGGTGCAATCCGTGAGAAACTGGATGGCGTCCACGCCGCACATGTCGGTCTCCACCACGGTGACCAGTTCGTAGGGGCCGGGGTTGTCGAACTCGCTCAGGGCCAATTCGGCCGCGCGTATGCCAATGGCCAGGCCCGGGCAGCTGTGGCCATGAAACTCTATGACCTTTTCAATGGTCTCCTGGGGTATGTTGCAAGGCATTGTCTAGCTCCAATTCACTGTTTGCTTGTAATCATGGGAGTCGTGCTCGTCGCGTGAATGTCCGTCGCTATCGTCCGGATTCCCCACAGGCACCACGATGGGGTAGCCGTTGATGGTGTGGATATCCACGGGCAGGCCGTACACCTCCTGGACCATTTCCCCTGAGAGTTCCTCCACGAGTCCCGAGGCGAACACCGTGCCGTCCTTCAGCAGCAGGAACTTGTGGGCGAAACGCAGGGCCGTGTTCAGGTCGTGCATGGTCATCACCGCAGCGATGCCGTGTTCGTCCACAACGCGACGCACCATGGTCAGGATGGCGATCTGATTCCTCAGATCCAGGGAGCTGGTGGGCTCATCCAGGAGCAACAGCCTGGGCTCCTGGACCAGGGCGCGAGCGATGGCAACCTTTTGCAGTTCTCCACCGCTGAGCTGGTCTATGTGGCGCAGCTGAAGTCGCTCAAGGCCAAGGCGCCTGATGGCCGCATCCACGATGCGGATGTCATTGCCCCCCACCTTCCAGCGGACATGGGGCTTGCGCCCCATGAGCACGGCGTCGAATACAGTAAGCCGCGTGGTCTCGCTCTTCTGCGCCACATAGCCGACACGCTTGGCAATATCTGCGGGGGGCAGCCGGAGCACATCCCGCCCCTCCACCATGACAGCTCCGGAGGAGGGTCTGTGGATGGCGTTGATGCAGCGCAGCAGCGTGGTCTTGCCCACGCCGTTGGGTCCGAGAATGGCCAGCAGTTCGCCGGACTCCACGTGAAAGTTCATGCCCCGCAACACGGCGTGACTGTTGTAGCTGAAGCCAAGTTCCCGCACTTCGAGCTTGGTAAGATCTTGTTTCATCGCCCCTGCCCCTTGATGATGAGATAGATGAACACCGGTGCACCCATGAAGGCCGTGAGCACGGAAACCGGCAGAATGTGCGGCGCCAGCACAAGCCTGGCCACGGTGTCCGAGACCAGCAGCAGCAATCCGCCCCCCACGATGGAGGCGGGGAGAAGAAACCGGTGATCCGCGCCAATGGCCCGCCGCACCATGTGGGGGGTGACCAGGCCCACGAAACCGATGATGCCCAGAAAGGCGATGATCACCGCCGTGAGCAGGGAGGCCAGAAGCATGCCCACGAGGCGCACCCTGTCCACCCGAACGCCCAGGCCCTTGGCGGTCTCGTCCCCTGCGTCGATGGCGTTGAGGTTCCAGCTGTTGGCCAGAAACCAGAGCGATACGCCCACGCAGACCACTGTGATCAGCCCCAGCTCGGACCAGGAGGCCCGGGCCGTGTCTCCGAAGGTCCAGAAGACCATGGCGGCGAGCTGCACGTCGTCCGCAAAGTACTGCAAGAACATGGCGCCCGCTGTGAACAGCGCGCCCAGGGCCACGCCAGTGAGCACCATGACCTCGGGTGTCGCACCCCGAAGCCGTGAGATCATGACGATGACTCCGGCTGCCACGAGGCTGCAGCAGAAGGCCGCGAAGGTGGTTACGTAGGGGTTGGTGATGGTCACTGCGCCCACGTTGGTGGAACTCATGACCCCACCGCCCAGGATCATCACCGAGAATGCGGCGCCGAATGCGGCGGCCTGGGAAATGCCCAGGGTGAAGGGCGAGCCCAGGGGATTGCGTAGAATGGCCTGCATGGCCACGCCGGAGACGGACAACCCGGCGCCGGCCACTATGGCGGCCAGAGCCTGGGGCAGCCGGATATTCCAGATGATGATGTCGAAGCGCTTGCTCTCGCCCATGCCGAGCAGACTCTTGGCAACGGAAAGCACCGGGACGTCCGCCGCCCCCATGGAGAGGGACACCACCAGGGAGAGCGTGAGGGCCAGGATGGAGAGGCTCACCACCATGGTCTTCCAGCCGATGTATCGTCGATATTCCTCGGGTATCTGCCCGTCAGCGAAGTGCATGAACTCTTAAACCTATTTTACCGGTACGGGCTTGTAAGCCAGGCCGTCGAACAGGCCGTTCATGTCCGCGAAAACCGGCTTGCCAACCAGGAAGGTGTATATTTCGTCGGCCATTTTCGCCGGATCCACGTCCTCGAACAGTTCGGGGTAGAGAATCTTGCCCGCGCCGTAGGCGTTGGCCAGCACCGAGCCGTAGTTGGTGGTGTACCAGTTGTAGGGCAGCAACCCGATGACCTTGTTCTCCTGCACTGCGGTGAGGGACTGGTAGGCGGGATCATTTTTCAATTCGTCCAGGCCGCTGCTGCCTTCCCCCATCTGCAGAGTGGAGAGGTCCAGGAACAGGTAATCGGGGTTCCACTCCACGATCTTCTCCTTGGCAACGTCCGCATGCCGCAGCTCCTTGCCGTTGAGTCCGGTGCGATAGGCCAGGTTCCTGGCGTTGAGGAACATGAACGGGGGGTAGCCCGGCTCGGTGGACTGATAGCCGTGGGGGCCCTTGGAGGCCACACCGCCGATATACACACCGGGGCGCTTGTCCCCGGGCACGTCCTTGGTGCGAGCCCTGATGGCCGCGATGTGCTTGTCGAAAAAGGCGATGATCTCTTCGGCGCGGTCTTTTTTACCCACCACCTGGGCCATGATGCGCAGGGCCTGATCGAACTTGGCCTTGTTCTTGCCCAGGGTGCCGTACTCCAGGATTACGACCGGGATACCGGTCTTCTTCTGCAGTTCCACCGGGTCGTGTCCCATGGTGGCGTATGTCTTGAAGATTACCTGGGGTTGCGGCTCCAGGGTCAAAATCAGCTCCGGGTTGTCATGACCGCGAAACTCTCCAAAGGTCGGCAGCTTCTTGAATTGTGGGTTGGCCAAGGCATAGGGGCGCGCATCGAAGCGGTTTCGCCTGGTCTCGATGTCGTCCACGGCCACGGCCATTTCCTGAGCCTGCAAATAGGTCAACAGCCTCAGACAGCCCGGGCCGGAGCAGATCACCCTGCTCACCTTGTCCGGCACCTCCACATTGCGCCCCGCCGCGTCGGTCAGGGTCATTGCCCGGACTATGCCGGGCAGGAGCAGGCAAACGATCGTCAGTAGCATAATTCGCTGTACAGGTCGGCTCATGGGAACTCCTTGCGGTATTTGAGGCAATCGAAACGAATATGGAAATCATATTCAACCTCGACAAGTATGCTTAATATTATGAATAGTGTTATCCAGGTCTAAAAAAAATCAACTTTCGGGTCAAGGAGGACGTATTGAAATGATCGTGCTTGTCTGAAATCGAGCATGAAACGTAATGTTTTCGCTGTGTCGCCCCTTACTTGAACTGAGCCGTCCCACAATTATGATCAACCAATCAGCAATAAAACAACAATTGATTGACAATCCATATTCAACAAAGCACTATCGATATCATCGTTCTGAGAAAGAGAATAATTATCTAGAAAACATCTAGACAAGACCTGTGGAATGATCTATGAACCACGAAAGATCAACAATTATGAACAATACTCATTTTCAAGAACCCCGGGTCGTGTTTCTCAGCCTCAGGGAAATCGGCAGACGACTGGGAATTCCTCCGTCGAGTGTGGTCTATTACAAGGACCGTTTCTCGACATTCATTCCGCAGCACAACGGTAGCGGCAGGCGAACGAGGTATCCTGCCGAGGCCTTAACCATTTTCAAGGAGATCAGGGCGATGTTTGAGAACAACTGGTCCGCCGAAGAAATCGAACAGACGCTGTCAGATAAATTCGGCACTCTTGGGGGGAAGGAGCGGAAGGCGGAGCATGTTTTCGCCCCCGCGCCAAAGGGAAGGGACAATGTTCTGGACGATCTCTCGGGGGTGATCGACAAGATGACAGGGTTGTTGGAAAATCAGGCCCTGTTCAGGAACGAGATAGACACCCTGCGCGGGGAAATCGGACAACTGCGCAAGGAGCGGGACGAACTTGAGGACCGCTATCAACAGCGCGTCTCCCAACTGGAGGACGAAGTCCGCGAACTGCGCCACGAACGCGCCACGATCCTTCAGGAGCTGTTGGAGCAGATGAACAAGGCCGGAGGGCCGCACACCGCTCCCCCGGAGACTTTTCTGAAACTCCCCCTTGTCATCAGGAAGGACAACGACCAGTACCTTGGGGTGGCAGGCAAGACGCGGCATTTCAGCCTCAACGAGTTCATCCGCATCATCGAGCAGAACGGGAGCACCCGCAAGAGCATCGCCCTGGCCTGGCGGCGGGAGCCAGGGCACTGGGTGCTGACCATCAACACCTATGACCTGGACACCAGCAAGAAGCACGAGCACGTGCTGCAGGTACGCCAGACCGTGACCCCGAGCCACAACAACGTCGTGGAACTCACGAGCTTGATCATCGACGACAATCCCGTTCCCGAGCCCTTTCTCATGGTGCTGTTGCGCAAGATCAAGGACGGTTTCGACGAATAGGCGGCGCAACGCTCATAAGGCCTTGCGAGATCCTTTCCCAAACGCGATTCGGGAGGGATCCCTCTTTTTCCAAAGGCTCCCCTCCCGATAGTTTTTTTCATGCCCCCCTGAAGGGGCGATTCCGGTTTATCAGGCCATCAACTCCTGAATGATCCCCTTCAACTCCTCGCTGAGGCGGGAGAGATTTGCCGTTGCTTCGGACGACTCTTCCATTGCCTGGGCCGTGAGCTGAGCTATGCGGTTCACCTCGTCCGTGCTCCTGGTGATCTCGTCCGAGGCCGATGACTGCTGCTGACTGGCAGCGGCAATGATCCGAACCTGGTCTGTTGTGGACTGCACGATGTCATGAATGGACCTGAGGGCCTCGCCGGCGTTCCGGGCGAGCGTGGTACTGTTGGCAACGGTACGCACCGTCACCTCCATGCTCTTGATGTTGACGCTGGTGCCGTCCTGGATGGCTCGGATGGCCTGGCCGACCTCCTTTGTGGCGTTCATGGTCTTCTCGGCCAGCTTGCGGACCTCGTCGGCCACCACGGCGAAACCGCGGCCCGCCTCGCCGGCCCTTGCAGCCTCGATGGCCGCGTTGAGCGCCAGGAGGTTGGTCTGATCCGCGATGTCGTTGATGACGTTCATGATGGCGCCGATGGATTCGGCCTGCTTGCCCAGATCGTTGAGACCGGTTTCCAACACCTGGGCCTCGTCATTGAGCTTGGAGATGGCGTTCACGACCTCCTGGACAATCTCTCCACCCTTTTTAGCGTTTTTTTGAGCGTCCTCGGCGTTCTCCGAAGCCTGCCCCGCGTTGGTGGCCACCTCGATCATGGAGGCGTGCATCTCCTCCATGGCAGTGGCTGTCTCGCTGGCGCGCCGCTGTTGCACCTCGGCGCCTTTACTGGACTCGTCGATCTGTGCGGATAGTTCCGTGGCCGCGGTGGTGATCTGCTCCACCACACCCTGTAACCGGCCCACGGCCTGCATCATGCCTTCCTGACGAGCCCGCTCGGCCTGCTCCTTGGCCTCCTCGGCCTCGTGCAGTGCCTCTTCGGCCTGGCGGGCCTTGTCCTGGGCCAATCTGCTCTTCTCCTCGACCTCACCTATGGTCCGCTCGAGGTTTGCGGCCATTTCGGAAAACGATGCCGCCAGCTGCCCCACTTCGTCCTTTTGAACAACATCGAGTTTGGCGGAGAAATCACCGGCTGCAACCTTCCCGGTGTAGGCCACCATCTTGGCCAGGGGTCTGGTCATGCTGCGCGTGACCATGAGGGTTATCACGGCGCCGAGCAGAATGCTGATGGCAGTCAACGTCAGTATCTTGAAGGTAAGCCCCTTGAAATCGTTTTCCGCTTCCTGGTGTGCGTCCTGGGCGCTGTTCACCACCTTTTCAGAGAGTATGTCGATGTGGTCGCGCATGGCGTCGAACTGCTTCTTCCCTTCGCCAAGGGATATCTCGCGAGCCTTCAGGGCCTCTTCCGGAGTGCCGTTTGCAATCTGCTCCAACACCTTCCGGGAAGTCGCCTCCCAGACTTTGGAATCGGTCTCAAAAGCCTCTGTGAGCTTCCTGAACTCGGTGGGAACATCAAGCTTGGCGAACTTGCCCACCCGCGTTCGTGCCTGCTCCAAATTCTCGTCGTAATCGCCCATGTGCTGTTTGAAAGCCTCGCTCCCGGGCTGGGTCAACATCATTGAACGCTCAGCGATCATGGCCTGATGCAGATCACGATCAGCCTGAAGCAGAAGCTCTATACCCTGAAAATCACGGTTGAACACCAGGTTCAGATTGGTCTGAATATTGTCCGAATTAGAAAATCCAAGCCAACCCATAAGCATCAGCAAAACCACGTTGACGATTAGAACAAGCAAAAGCCTATTGCCCGTCTTTACATTTCCTAAAAACATACATCCCCCTTAAAAAAATATTCAGCAACTAATACTTAACTCACCAACGCCTAACCATTTACAAAACAATTCAGTTAGGCAACATCTCCACTGCTCAGTGTACTTGATATCTGCTTTCAAAAGAGACCTTGCTTCTCTATTTAACTCCAACACAGTCATTGAAATACGCACATACAGTTCAGCAACGTACATTACACCCAACCAACTTACGCTGCAAGCATTTATTTAATTATATTGACATCTTTTTTTCTCAATTTCCACATCATCTCATTAAACTTTTCGCGGTTATTGATCCGGATCAATGCACTGAACCTCTGCATTGGATACGCCAAAAACCCATTCTCAACCTTTTCGGCACATGAAACACACACCATGCTCGCTCTGAGCATCTATCCGAGCTAGACCGCGAAAAGAAAAACGACATGGGTTGGCATTGACTTTTTCCAATGGCCATGACAATGAATCCTAGCTAACACTTTGTTCTTATTTGTTTTATCTATCAATTGCCCCTTTTTCCATCCTGCCTGGAGTGTTGCCATGTATTCCTCCCTTTCATCGCCTCCGTCTTCAAACAATACTCCGCTGCAAGCCGCCCTGAACAACGTCCTGACCAAGTGCGACGCCTGCCGGGCCTGTGTCCGTCAATGCGCGTTTCTCTCCACCAATGGTACTCCGGAATCCATTGCCCGGAGCTTTGCGCAAGCCCCTGGGAAGATACGCGACCTCGCCTACGAATGCAGCCTCTGCGGCCTTTGTACTGCAGTCTGTCCCGGAGGGGCGGATCCCTTTGCCATGTTCCTGGAGCTGCGCCAGGACGCCGTACGCAACCATGAGCTCGACACCAGGCGCTACAGCGCCATTCTAGGATATGAGCGACGGGGAACCTCCCCCCTGTTTCGCTTTCGCGGACTCCCTCCGGGGTGCGAGAGCGTCCTGTTCCCCGGATGCACCCTCCCTGGCACACGCCCCGGCGTCACCTGGCAGCTGTTCCAATACCTGCGCAAGGACATTCCCGACCTGGGCGTAGTCCTGGACTGTTGTACCAAACCCTCCCACGACCTGGGTTTGCAGGAGGACTTCGAGCGCCTGTTCTTCAGGTTGCGCGACAGTCTTCTGGAGTGGGGCGTGCGCACCGTCCTGGTGGCCTGCCCGAACTGCTTCAAGGTTTTCCGGCAATACGGCGCCCCTTTGGAGGTGCGCACCGTATACGAACACATTCGGGAGCATGGCCTGCCAATCCCTCCTCCGCCGGATCACGAGCAATCCGTGGTGACTGTCCACGATCCCTGCCCGCTCCGGTACGAAACCCGAGCCCAGGACGCTGTGCGCGATCTGATCGCGTCCTTTGGCATGGAAATCCGTGAAATGCGCCACAGGAGAAAGCGCACTGTGTGTTGCGGCGAAGGCGGTTCGGTGGGATTCCGCGCCCCGGAACTCGCCGGCCAATGGGGGGCGTTGCGCCACAAGGAAGCTGAAAGCAGACGAGTGTTTACCTACTGCGGGGGGTGCGCCAACTTCCTCCAGCGGCATGTCGATGCCGTGCACGTGCTGGATCTGGTCTTCAACCCTCAAGCCGTGATGAACGGGAAGCCAAAGGTGGTGACCAGCCCCTTCACCTACTTGCGGCGTTTGCTGCTGAAACGCAGATTCAAAAAGGTATTCAAGGAGTAGGGCACCACGAAAAAGGCATGGTGACTTCATACGATGGACAAATAGTGCTGCTGGGCAACATCTAATTTTAATTTTCAATCAAAACCGCTTCCATGCGGTTTTGATTGACCGAGAAAGACGAAAGCGTGGTTTCGTCTTTCTCGTCGAAATACTATGCATTTCAAGCACAGCGTCCTGGCGCGTATTCCAATCCCATATCAAACATAACAGCTTGTTTGATATGGGATTGGAATGACAGTCTGAAAAATGAAGTATTAAAGGAAATACGCGAGTGGGAGGTCCACTTTCAAATGGTCTCCCCTCGCGCATCATTTTTTGGATCGTGTTTCAGGTCTTCCAGATCCGCTACTAATTGCGCATATCGGTCACCAGGCGTCCCAGGGACTCGGTGAGATCCGCCAGACGGTTCACCGCACCGGCGGCCTGGCTCATTATCTGGGCGGTACTCTTCGATATGTCGCTTATTTCATCAAAGGAGCGGTTAATCTCCTCTGCTGTGGCGGATTGCTCCTCGCTGGCCGTGGCGATTGAGCGTACCTGATCCGTGACGTCCTCCACCAGGGCCACGATTTCGTGCAGGGCGGTCCCGGACTGGTTGGCCAGTTGGGTAGCCTGCTCCACGAGCTCCACCGCCTGCTCCACGTTCTGCACATTGGCCTTGGTACCGTTCTGGATGCCGGATATGGTACCCCCGACCTCCTTGGTCGCCGCCATGGTCTTTTCAGCCAATTTACGGACTTCGTCGGCCACAACGGCGAAGCCCCTTCCGGCTTCCCCGGCCCGGGCTGCCTCGATGGCGGCATTGAGGGCCAGGAGGTTGGTCTGGTCCGCGATATCGGTGATGACATTCATGACCTGTCCGATGGCATCGGTCTGCTGGAACAGGCCGTCCATGTTGGTCTTCAACTCCTGGGCCTTGTCGCGAACCTTGTTGATGGAATCAACCACCTTTCCGACCACATCGGCGCCGCTTTGGGCCCGGGTCCTGGCCTCGTCGGACGAGGAGGCGGCCGCGGAGGCGTTGCGTGCGACCTCTATGACCGCGTTGTTCATCTGCTCCATGGCGGTGGCGGTCTCGGCTGCCCGGTTGGACTGGGTCACGGCCCCATCGTTGGCGTGATCCACGCTGTCGGCCAGTTGCCCCGAGGAGGCGCTCAGACTCTCGGACAGGCTCTGAATCTGCTCCGAGGCCTGAATCATCCCCTCGCGCTTTGCCTGCTCGGCCCGGATCAGCGCGTTTTCGGCCTCATTGGTGGCCTTGCGGCTGGTTTCGGCCTCGCGTTCGGCCTCCCTGGACTTTTCCTCCGCAAGCCTTACGGTCTCGCGAAGGTTTGCGGCCATGGTGTTCAAGGCCTGGGCAAGATCGCCGATCTCATCCTTGGCGGCTATGTCTACCTTGGCCTCGAGGTTGCCGTTGGCCAACTCCTGGGCAAGGGTCGTGGCCCTCTTGATGGGGCGCACGAACTTTCCGGCCACCAGGCACCATACCAGGGCGATAAACACCAGGGATCCGAGTAGAATAAGGACCGCGTTGGTGAAATTGTCCGCGTTGATGTCGGAGAGGCGGGTCACCAGGGTGAAAAGCTCTTTCTCCGGAGCCGTGGCCACGATGATCCAATCCCACTTCTTGAAATGGCTGATCATGGCCAGATGCATCCCTGAACCCCCGCCTCCGGATTTCAAGGGGTAGGACAGATCCGCGGTCTCCCCGCCTTTCAGTTCAAGAGCCATGTCGCGAATCTTGGCGTAATAGGGCTCGCCGTTGGCGTCCTGTTCTTCCAGGACGCTGCCGCCTTCGCCCTTGCCGTCCTTGGTGATGATCAGCTTGCCCTTGGAGTCCATGATCCGTACCGACCCGGTCTGGGCCACGACCATCCCCTTGATTATGTCGCGAAGGCTCTTGGCGCTGTCCTCACGCACACCATAATACAGCACGCCGATAATCTTGCCGTCCTGCATGAAGGGCTCATAGGCCGTAACATACCAGGCGTTGACCACATAGGCGCGCCCAACGAAGCGTTTTCCGCTCATGATGGTGGAAATGACCGGGTTGGGTTTGCCATCCGGGTTTACGGCGGGAATGAAGGTCCCGGTGGCGCGGTTGCCGTCGAGTTTCTTCACGTTGGTGGCCACGCGCAGCATGTCGCCGGCCTCGTTCATTCTCTGAAAAATCGTGCAGGTGCCTCCCACCAGCTTGCCAACTTCGTCAACGAGCTGGCTCGGCAGGGTGAAGTCGCTCAATTGGTCGATGGCCTGCTCCCCGAGATACATCTGGGGCAGGAAGAGTTCATCGCCCTTCTTGGTGTACTGGTTGATCGCCCGCCAACTCCACTCCCCTGCTCCCAGCTTAAGGCCACCCTGCTTTTCCGCAAAGGCGAAGGTGACGTTCAGGTCCGCCTCCACCATCTTTTCCAGCAACTCCTGCTGCGACTGAAGCATGGCGTAGATGCCCTCGACACTGTGCTCCAAACCATTGTACGCCAAAGCCCGTGTTTCCGCTCCCGCATATGTCAGAGCCTTGTTTTGCTGATAGATATTCGTGACCCAGATAAGCAGCATCGGAATCAAGGTAAGCAGCACGCCGAGAACCACCAGCTTGGAAAGTATACCCAGTTTCATACC
Source organism: Desulfovibrionaceae bacterium (assembly GCA_963674665.2). GTDB lineage: Bacteria > Desulfobacterota > Desulfovibrionia > Desulfovibrionales > Desulfovibrionaceae. The sequence goes on from CAXXPL010000013.1 coordinate 299,659, forward strand.
CTTCCCCTTTCGCGTTTCCGAAGGCTTCAGCCCCCCTGGACCTATTCAGCTTCAATATTTGGCGACAACCTCCTCTGTTAACTTTATGTCACGAACAAGTAAAATGCAAGTTATAACACGATATTAAATAGAGCTACTTGTCCATATTATCGTGAGTAGAGACTGCGGCAGGCGTGATACAGCACTATGTATCCGGTTTTCATGTTCTGATTCGCCCTCATAGTTTCTTGAGAATTTCCATCGATTATCCCTGGCCAAGGGATTCCTTTCAGCACACTTTGCACAATTTTGACACATACTCTTGGATTGAGACACTCGAGAAGCAAAGTATCTGGTCAGACAATATGACAAACATATTATCCAAACATTACTCTATCCACGAACAGGCAGCAGCCTACGCTTCATGGAGTGCTGCGGGCGCGACGCATAGACCAGGACCGGCTGACGCCATGCCGAAGAAGGGAATCGAAGTTCTTGTCTGAAAAATTAGAAAGAATGGACAACAAGAAAACGTGCTACAGCATGTCCACCGGATCCAGGTCCAGAGACAGGCGCAGTTCGTCCTGCCCCTTGGTACCCGCCAGTACATCATGAAACACACACCTGATGGAGGGCCAATCCTGGGCCTTGAGAAGGCAGTGAAAGCGCTTACGCCCTCTGAGCATGCGAAGGGGGGCGGGTGCCGGCCCCAGGGCCAGAACTCCCCTCGCCTTTCCGGACTGACGCAAGATTCGGGACAGCCTGGTCAGGCTCTCTCCCCCTTGCTCCCAATCCATGGGAAAGCTCACCCGGATGAGTGCCAGCTTCACAAAAGGGGGGTATTTTCTGCGCCGCCGCATTTCCAGCTCGGTGGCGTAAAAACCGGCATAGTCGTTGGCGCGTATATACCCCCAACAGGGGTTGGCCATGTCGCGGGTCTGAATGAGCACGCGACCGGCCTTTTCACCCCGGCCAGCGCGCCCCGCCACCTGAACCAATAACTGGAAGGTACGCTCCGCTGCGCGGTAGTCCGGCAGGTTGAGGCCAAGATCGCCGTCCGCGACGATGACCTGTGTCACCTGTGGAAAATGATGCCCCTTGGAAAGCATCTGCGTACCCACCAGGACCCGGGCCTCTCCTCTGGCAAAGGACTGCAGTATCTCCTCCATGCGGCCGGGGCGCCTGGTACTGTCCCGGTCCAGGCGCAGAACCCCCGTACCCGGGGGGAGCGTGGCGGTCAGAGTCTCCTCCAGCCGCTCCGTGCCCTCGCCCATGGGCAGATAATGGCTGGACCCGCATGTGGGGCATATCAACGGATAGGGTACGCTGTGCCCGCAGTAGTGGCACACCAGACGCTCCCGCCCCTTGTGATAGGTCAGCCCGATCTCGCAGTGCTCGCAGCGCGCCACCTTGCCGCACTCCAGGCAATACATCAGTGGGGAGTATCCCCGACGATTGAGCATGATAATGGCCTGATCGCCGCGCTCCACCACACTGACAAGCTGTTTGACAGTGTCCGGCGCCAGAAGGTGCTCCGTGGGAGAGAGCCCGCGAATGTCCACCAGATCGATCTCGGGCATGCCCGTGCTGCTGATGCGGTGGGTGAGGGACAGGGCCGGGGCGAAACCCTGCTCGGCCGCGTAGAAGGTCTTCACATCGGGCGTGGCCGACCCCAGGACCAGGAGCCCGGACTGCTGCATGGCCAGGAAAAAGCCCACCTCCTTGGCCTGGTAGGATAGCCGCTCGTCCTGTTTAAAGGAGGAGTCGTGCTCCTCGTCCAGAATAACGCACCCGGGCGCCGGAGCGGGCAGGAACAGCGCGGAGCGGGTCCCTACCACCAGCACGGGCCCGTTGGCCCTGGCCGCTCGGGTAAACAATTTGGCTCTCTGGGAGGGTGGAAGGTAGCCGTGGTAAAACAGCAACGGCACGCACTGATCATTGAAAAAAGAAGCCGCGGCCCTGCGCAGATTCTGTGCAAGGGCTATCTCCGGAGCCAGCAGAAACACGGAACGCCCCTGCATGAGGGCGCGCCGCGCAAGTTCGAGATACACCATGGTCTTGCCGCTGCCGGTGACGCCATACAGAAGCCTGGTCTCACCGGCAGCGCTGGTCAGGGCGCTCTCCAGGCCGTACAGAGCCTCCTGCTGCTCCTCGGTGAGACAGACTTCGCATTTCGGAGGGGAGGCCAGGGGTTCTCCGTCGCATTCAAGGCCGGGTGGGGGCCCGATCTTCACCAGTCCACGCTCCACCAATGTGCTCAACGCGGAGCGCGCCCCTTCCCCCAGATCCGCCACAATACCCCGCTTGGTGACGCCGCCGTGCTCCCACAAGTATTCCAGCAGCGCGATCTGCCTCGTGGCCACGGGGCGCACCGGCCAGGGCGGGTCCTTGGTCACGGTGGCCACCTCTTCGGCGGACACCCCGGTCTCCCGGACCTGCAACCGGCCGTCGAGCCAGGTCTTGGCCATGTATTCCAGCTCCCCCTGGGGGAACTGGGACAATTCCTTTGGCTTGATAATGCGGTTGCGCCCTCCGGATGGGAGCACGAACTGAACAAATGCGCTACGCAGGGGCTTGGGGAGCACAGAACCCAGGATATACCCCGGCTCGCGCATCTGACGACAGGCCAGTTGCTCCACCATGCCCAGATATTCAGGGGAGAAGAGGGGCTCACGGTCCAAGGGCCAGAGCAGCGGCTTGAGCACGATCTCACCGCCGTCTTCACGTTTCTCCAGAGGAGCGTCCCGTGGCGCGAGCAATACCACCACGCGCCTCGACCCGCCCACGGGCGCGAGAAAACGCATCCCGGGACGGGGCAGGTCCTCGGGCAGGCATTCGGGTGCGAGATAGGACAGCGTCGCGAACGGCGGCGACAACAGCGCCGCGCTCCAGGTACGGCTCATACCCGAAGCGCCTATTCGTGAGGCATGAAGGCCTTGAGCTTGGTCAGCAACTCTTCGCGAAGGCTCTCATCCTTGAGTCCGAAATAAATGTTGGCCGAGAGGTATTCGGCCCAGTTGCCCGCGTCGAAACGCTGGCCGCGGATACGCACCGCAAGCAATCCTTTGCCCTTGGCCAGCGCCTTGAGGCTGTCCGTCAGCTGTATCTCGCCGTCATAGCCCGGGCTCTGCTTCTCGAGGTGATTGAAGATGTCCGGAGGCAAAACGTAGCGCCCCACAATGGCGTAACGCGAGGGTGCCTGATCCACACTGGGCTTCTCCACCAGGTCACGCACGCGGAACATGCCGGGGGCGAACTCCTCGCCCTGGATGATGCCGTAGCGGCTGACCATGGCGCGGGGAACTTCCATGACGCCGATGACGGGCAGCTTCTCGTTGGCCGCAACATCCATGAGCTGCTTGATGCCCGGGTCGGTTCCAAAGACCAGGTCGTCGCCCACCATCACCGCGAAGGGCTCGTTCCCGACCACAGAGCGCGCGCAGAGCACCGCGTGCCCGAGGCCAAGCTGCTTCTTCTGGCGTACTGAGATGATGTTGACCATCTCGCCCACAGCGCGCATGGACTGCAGAAGATCGTCATTTCCGGCCCGCTCCAGCACGCTCTCGAGAGCAAGGTTGTAATCAAAGTGGTCCTCGATGATGGTCTTGCTCTTATTGTTGACAAAGACCACATCCTCGAGCCCCGAGTGCATGGCCTCCTCGACCACGTACTGCACCACGGGCTTGTTGTACACGGGAAGCATTTCCTTGGGGATGTTCTTCGTTGCCGGCAAAGACCTCGTACCCCATCCTGCGACCGGTATGACCACTTTACTGACTTCCATGTTGCGGCTCCTTGCTCTCGCTTATACCCTCTCGGGATTTATCTTCTTGTAATCAAGCAACTTCCCGGGCAGCATAGCACAATGACCGAGACTATTTCAAATGGGTTTTCAGGGTTTCGGCGAGAGACTGGACACATGTTTCCACCAACACCTGATCCTCGCCCTCCACCATGACCCTGGCCACGGACTCGGTACCCGAGTAACGCAGCAGCACCCTGCCCTTGCCCGCAAGCTTATCCTCGGCGTCCTTAACGGCCTTGCCGATGGCCGGTACATCCTCGAAGGGGATCTTGCGCTCAACATGCACGTTTTGCAGGATCTGGGGAAAGGGGGCCAGATAGCCGGCCAGCTCGGAGAGGGGGCGCTCCCTCTCGCACATGATGCGCATGAGTTGCAGCGCGGCGAGAATGCCGTCGCCGGTGGTGCTGTAATTCATGAAAATCAGGTGGCCGGACTGCTCGCCGCCAAGGGTGGAGCCGAGTCCGCGCATGGCCTCGACCACGTGGCGGTCGCCAACGGGCGTGCGCACCAGCCTGCCGCCCTGGTCACCCATGAACAGTTCCAGGGCCATGTTGCTCATGACCGTGGCCACCAGGGTCTTGCCCGGGAGTTCGTTACGGGTGATCATGTCCTGGGCGCAGATGGCCATGATCTGGTCGCCGTCCAAAATATTGCCCTTCTCATCCACCACGATGAGCCTGTCGCCGTCGCCGTCCAGAGCCAGACCGATGTCCGCGTTGTGCTCCCGAACACTGTGGGCCACCACCTCGGGATACAGGGAGCCGCACTTGTGGTTGATGTTCAGGCCGTCGGGCTGCACGCCGATCTTGGTCACACGGGCGCCGAGTTCCTCGAAGATCAGGGGAGCGACCCGGTAGGTGGCGCCGTGGGCGCAGTCCAGCACGATATGCATGCCGTCCAGGGTGAGGTGCGGAGGAAAGCTGTTCTTGAGGTAGACGATGTACCGCCCCTGGCTGTCCTGGATGCGGAAGGCCCTGCCCACCTCCTCGGGATTGGGGTAGGACCAGTTCTGCTCACCGCCGGTGATCATCTCCGTGATTCTGTCCTCGGTCTCGTCGGGCAGCTTGAAGCCCTCCCTGTTGAAAAACTTGATTCCGTTGTCCATGAACGGATTGTGCGAGGCGGAAATCACCACCCCAAGGTCGGCGCGCATGTTCCTGGTAAGGAAGGAGATGGCCGGTGTGGGCATGGGACCCACCAAAAAGACGTCCATGCCGGACGCGCAAAATCCCGAGGTAAGCGCGGTCTCGAAGATGTAGCCCGAGAGGCGGGTATCCTTGCCAATGACCACCCTGTGCCGCTTGTTGCCGTTGCGGAAGAGTGTTCCGGCGGCCAACCCCAGCTTCAGGGCGATTTCCGGAACCATTGGATAGATGTTCACCTGACCGCGCAGACCGTCGGTACCAAACAAACGTTTCGGCATGCCGTTATTCCTGTAGATAAAAGGTTGCGGAAAGCCCTGCGCCATGCCCCTCACCATGGGGAGACGACGCTCATCCGGGGCTTTCACTCCGTCAATGTCAATTCCACCAGGTTCGGGGTGGTGCTGAGCAGCCTGCTGCCCGAGGGCATGGTGATCTCGGGGGAAACCGGCATGCTTCCGGGTCCGAGAAAATCCTTGGCCACCACCCTGGCCGAGATCAGAGCGCTCACGTCGCCCTGCCTGGTCACGGGCAGGGGCACCTCCACCTGCACCGTCACCTGTTCTGGCCTTATGCTGGCCTTCAATTTCGTGTTGTTCACCACCTGCAGGGGGAGCGTGAGGGTGAACGCCTTGAGCTTGACCCCGAAAACCAGCCGCACGTCCACGAATCCGGTGTCGGCCTCAACTTCCGAGGGCAAGTTAAGGGGCGTCACCTCCTCGATGACACCGGGCGTGGCGTTGGGCAGGGTAAGAACCTGGGTTTCCACTTCCTGAATTTCGTTGAGGATCTTTTCCGGCCCCTTTATGGTCACTTCCTGGGGCTTAGTCCGCACTTCCACCAACTGGTAGTCCGGGTCCAGGATGCCCTCCCACAGGGGCTTGACAGGCAGGCGCTTGGTGGCGGCCCTGTCCACAATCAGCTCCACGCGGGGCGGATTGACCTCCATGACCTCGAAGGTCTTGGACAGGGGCAAGGCCTCGGGTTTGATGGGCAGGACATTGGGGCCGGGCTTCAGACCGCTCAGATCCAAGGAATATACCAGGGATTTGCTCTCGAGCCCACGGACAAGTCCCTTGGGACCGCGTACCCGCACGTTGATCTCCCGCAGCAACCCGTCGCGGACGATATAGTTCTCAGGCATGCCGGAAAACTGCAGGCTGGCCTTGATCCATACGTCCACCTTCTCGCGGCCCGAGACAAAATACCAGGAGACCAGTGCAAGAGCGAAGGCCAACAGGGCATAATGCCAATTGCCTTTCATGGAATCCATCGCGCGATCAACCATACAGGACCTGCCTCAAGACCCGTTTCACCCGTACCTCGTCCAGGCTCATGGTCAGTTCGCCGTTCACCGCCACGGACATGGATCCCCGCTCCTCCGAGACCACGATGGCCACGGCGTCGGTGTCTTCGGTGACACCCAGGGCAGCGCGGTGGCGCGTACCGAATTCAGAGCTGCCCTGCCCGGCCTGGTCCCCCCTGCCGCTGGAGAGAGGCAGGATGCAGGCCGCGGCCACGATCTTGGAGCCGCGGATCACCACCGCTCCATCGTGCAGGGGCGTGTTCGGATAGAAGATCGTCATCAGCAGGTCCTTGCTGATGTGGGCTCCCATCTTGACTCCGCGCTCCATGATGTCGCCCAGGGGCACCCCCCGCTCGATGACTATGAGGGCGCCGATGCGGCTCTTGGCCATGGAGGCCAGGGCAGCGATGAGCTGATTCAGGGTGTCCTCTTCCAAGGGGCGTTTCTTCCAAAGACTTCCGGCGCCCACCTCGGACAAGGCCTTGCGGATATCCTGCTGAAACAAGATGATCACCACCAGAAAGATGGAGGACAGGAACTGCGCCAGGAGCCAGTTCAGGGTGTACAGTCCGATTTCCTCGGAGACGAAGTACACGAATAGCACCAGCAACAGGCCGGAGAGGACGGAAACCGCCCTGGTGCCCCGGACAAGCAGGATGATCCTGTAGAAAATGAACGCCACCAGCACGATGTCCAGGACATCGCGCCATCCCAGGCTAATGGCGGAAAAATCAAAAGGATCCACGGCAGGTATCCCCATACTGGCTATTTTGCCAGGGCCTGAACTATGCGCAGGGTCTTGTCCGTTGCCACGACGTCATGCACACGGTGAATCCAGACCCCCCGCTCGGCCATGAGCGCTGTGCCGATCTGGGTGGCGAACTCCCGCTCCTCTTTTGGCAAGCCAAGAATATCCCCCCAGAGGGACTTGTTGGAAAATCCGATAAGCAACGGGCGCCCAAGGCTGGAAAACCTCTCGATGTCTTGAAGTATGGCCACGTTGTGCTCCAGCAGTTTGCCGAACCCGATGCCGGGATCGAGCACTATCCGCTCCTCCGGCATCCCAGCCCCGGTGAGCACCGACATCCGCTCCTCGAAAAAGGCCATGATCTCCGAGACCACGTCGTCGTAATGCGGCGCCTGCTGCATGGTCGCGGGGCGCCCAAGGCTGTGCATAAGCACGTATGGAGGCTTGTACTGGACGAGCACGTCCCGCATCTCGGGATCGAACCTGAAGCCCGAGACGTCGTTGATGATGGCGGCCCCCGCTTCCAGGGCTTCCGAGGCAACCCGGCCCTTGTACGTATCCACGGAAATAAGGGGGCGCAAGGTTGTTTTTTCCCCGGATCCGGTCAAGTCTTGCTCGCGCTCCGCAAATTTCGTGTACAGCTCCCGAACAACGGGAATGACGCGGGCGAGCTCCTCTTCCACCGGGACCACTGGTGCCTTGGGACGTGTGGACTCGCCGCCGATGTCTATGATCGCGGCGCCCTGCTCGGCCATGGCCAAACCATGGGCAACAGCGGTGTCGTATGCGGCATGCTCACCGCCATCAAAAAACGAATCGGGAGTGGCGTTGAGAATTCCCATAACAAGAAAGGGCGCGGCAATCGACCGCGCCCCGCCCGGGACATCCCATCCGCCCCGGGCTTGAATTCCATGAGTTGGCATGCTGGCCCTCCCGGCCGTGACATGAGGCATTTAACGACCTTTGTCCTCTCCCGTGCCGTCGCCGACCTCTTTGTCCGGGGCGCTCGCTTCGGTGTCCGCATCCTCGGGAGAGGACACGGGAGAGCCGGTGTCCGAAGGCTCGGAATCGCTCTTATCATCTTTGGATGCGGCCGCGATTTCCTCTTCAACGGGACGGACCTCTGCGGGATGAGCAAAGGTGAAGTCCTCGTTCTCGTCGGACTTCTGGGCCTGCGGTTGCGGTGCTTTGGCCTTGTTGTTGAAGGGGGGGAGTTCCTCGCCGCGCATGAGGAGGTCGATATCCGGGCCGCTGATGGTTTCACGCTCCAGCAACGCCTCGGCTATCCTGTGCAGCACGTCCAGGTTTTCGCGAAGCAGGCTCTCGGCCTTGTTCTGGGCCTCCTCCATGATACGCTTGACCTCGGAGTCCACGAGCCTCGCGGTCTCCTCGCTGTAATTCTTGGTATGGCCGAAGTCGCGGCCCAGGAACACCTCGTCATCCTTCTCCCCCAGGGAAAGCGGTCCGATGGCGTCGCTCATGCCCCACTTGCAGACCATGTTCCTGGCCATCTTGGAGGCGCGCTCCAGGTCGTTGGAGGCGCCGGTGTTCAGCTGTTGAAAAACGATCCACTCGGCGGCACGGCCCCCCAAACTGAAGGCCAGGGTGTTCTCCAGGTAATCCCTGGAGTAGGTGTGCCGCTCGTCAATGGGCAGATAGGCGGTGACGCCCAGAGCGCGGCCACGCGGAATGATGGAGACCTTGTGAATGGGATCTGTGCCTGGCAGCAGCTTGGCCACCAGGGCGTGACCACCCTCGTGGAAGGCGGTGGTCCGCTTCTCCTCCTCGGTGAGAATCAGGCTGCGGCGCTCCTTGCCCATGAGGACCTTGTCCTTGGCCTCCTCGAAGTCGGACATGTCAACCTGGTCCTTGTTCAGCTTGGCGGCATAGAGGGCCGCCTCGTTGACCAGGTTTTCCAGGTCCGCGCCGGAGAAACCGGGAGTGGCCCTGGCCAGGGTCTCCAGGTCCACGTCGTTGCTCAAGGGGGTGCGGCGGGAGTGGACCTCCAGGATTCGCCTGCGGCCGCGCACGTCCGGCGTGGGCACCACAACCTGGCGATCGAAGCGTCCGGGCCTGAGAAGTGCGGGGTCCAGGACGTCCGGACGGTTGGTGGCGGCGATGAGGATGACGCCCTCGTTGGACTCGAAGCCGTCCATCTCCACCAGCAGTTGGTTCAGGGTCTGCTCGCGCTCGTCATGACCGCCGCCGAGCCCGGCGCCACGCTGGCGCCCCACGGCATCGATTTCGTCGATGAATATGAGACAGGGGGCGTTCTTCTTGCCCTGAATGAAGAGATCGCGAACACGGGCAGCGCCAACGCCCACGAACATTTCCACAAAGTCCGAACCGGAGATGGAGAAGAAGGGCACCCCGGCCTCACCGGCAACAGCGCGCGCCAGCAGTGTCTTGCCGGTTCCCGGAGGACCCACCAGGAGCACGCCCTTGGGGATGCGCCCCCCAAGCCGGGTGAACCGCTTGGGATCGCTCAGGAAGTCCACGACCTCAGAGAGTTCGTCCTTGGCCTCGTCCACGCCGGCCACGTCCTCAAAGGTCACCTTGGCGGTGTCCTGGGACACCAACCGGGCCTTGGAGCGGCCAAAGGACAGGGCCTTGCCGCCCCCTCCCTGCATCTGGCGCATGAAGAATATCCACACACCGATAAGCAGCAGCATCGGAAACCAGGAAAGGAGCAGGGAAATATACCAGGGGTTCTCGTCCTCGGGCTTGGCCGTCACCTGCACCTTCTGGTCCAGGAGCCTCGTGACGAGCTGTGGATCGCTCGGAGCGTAGGTGACGAACTTTCCGCCCTCCACAAGCTCGCCCATGATCCTCGGGCCCTGAATGGTCACCTGCATTACGTCGCCGCTGTTGACCTTGCTCAGAAACTCACTGTAGCTGAACTTGGTCTGCGGTGCCTGGGGTTGATTGAAAAGATTGAACAGGACTACCATGACAAGGGAAATGGTGGCCCAGAGCAATAAATTTTTCGTAAACGTGTTCAACAGATATCCTCCATGAGGGGGGCGAATAAGATCTGGTTCGTGTCATACATAAAACCCCTCCACACTTTTGGCAATCTCTCAGGACTGTTTTTTCCGGAGGCTTTGCAACGACCTATTGATAGGCGTTTTAAAAAAGCCTTGAAGCATTGGTACAAAACTGATACCAGCTGCACATCGCAATTCAGACGCGGAAGCGTTTCGTCACCGGTGTGGCGCCTGGACTTCAAATCCAGTGGACGGGTTAACCCTCGTTGGTAGGTTCGACTCCTATACGCTTCCGCCAGTGTCATCGTCTTCACAAAATCACTTGGCGTTCCGCTCTTCCAGCCAGCGGCGAAGATCCCGCAACTGACGGGCAACGGACTCCGGCCCGGTGCCGCCGTGGGTGTTCCGCCGTTCCACCGCCGTGCTGAAGGCCAAAGCCTCGTACACGTCCTCGTCCACCTGAGGCGCACAGGAGCGCAACTCCTCAAGGCTCATGTCCTCTATGCCCCTGCCGGTCTCTTCGGCCAGGGCCACGGCCTTGCCAGTGGCGTGATGCGCGTCCCTGAAGGGCATGCCCTTGCGAACCAGGTAGTCGGCCAATTCGGTAGCGTTGACGAAGCCGAGGCGCAAAGCCGCGCTCATCCTGTCTCGACGGAACTTCAGAGCACCCACCATGCCCGCCATGAGCGAAAGGCTGGCGTCCAGGGTCTTGTCGGCGTCGAAAAAGGGCTCCTTGTCCTCCTGCATGTCCCTGTTATAGGCCAGGGGCAACGCCTTGAGGGTGGTGAGCATGGCCACGAGCGAGCCGTGCACCCGGCCGACCTTGCCACGGATCAGTTCGGCCACGTCCGGGTTCTTCTTCTGGGGCATGATGCTTGAGCCGGTGGCGTAGGCGTCGGGCAGGCTTACGTATCCGAAGTTGGGGTTTGCCCAGATGATCAGTTCCTCGCAGAACCTGCTCAGATGCACCATGCACAGGGAGGCGCAAAACAGGGCCTCGGCCACGAAGTCGCGATCCGAGACCGCGTCCATGCTGTTGTCGAAAACCTTCTCCAGCCTGAGGGTCGCCGCCACCGCCTGGGGATCCAGCGGATGAGTGGTGCCTGCCAAGGCCGCGGCGCCAAGGGGCGAAACCCGCGTGCGCCCCTGGGAATCTCCCAGACGGTCGTAGTCGCGCCTGAGCATCCAGGCGTAGGCCAGCAAATGCTGGGCCAGGCTCACAGGCTGGGCGGGCTGCAGATGCGTGCATCCGGGCAACAGGACATCCCTGTTCGCTTCGGCCTGCTCCACCAGGGCGGCCACAAGGACCTCGCAACCGTGACGCCATGATTCGAGGCGCTCGGACACGTACAGCCTGAAGTCCAGGGCTACCTGGTCGTTGCGGCTGCGCCCCGTGTGCAGTTTGCGCCCCGCGTCTCCCACCAGCTCGGTGAGTCGGCTCTCGATGTTCATGTGTACGTCTTCGAAATCCACGCGCCACTGAAACTCGCCGCGCTCGATCTCGCCAAGAATGACGTCAAGGCCCGAGACTATGTCCCGGGCCTCCTGCTCGGATATGATGCCCTGCTTGGCCAGCATGGCGGCATGGGCCTTGGACCCCGCGATATCCTGTTTGCAGAGTTTGCTGTCAAAGGAGACCGACTCGGTAAAGGTCTCCACGGCCCTGCTCTGCCCTTCGCGGAATCTCCCGGCCCAGGGCTTGGTCACTTGTTCCTTGTCCGAAGACATTACTTGGCGTCCTTTTTCCTGCGCTCATGACCGCGCAGCCGCAGGCTCTGCAAGCGGATAAAGCCGGCCGCGTCGGCCTGGTTGTAAACCTCGTCCTCCTCGAAGGTGGCGAGCTCCGCATTGTACAGGGAGTTGGGCGAAGTGCGCGACAGAGGGTAGACGCCGCCCTTGTACAGCTTGCAGCGCACCGTGCCGGTGACCCGCTGGGACACGTTGTCCATCAGGGCTTGCATGGCCTCGCGCTCGGGCGCGTACCAGAAGCCGTAGTACACGGCTTCGGCGTAGCGGGTGATAAGGCTGTCGCGCAGGTGCATGGCCTCGCGGTCCAGGCACAGGCCTTCGAGATCACGCCGGGCGATGTGCATGATGGTTCCGCCGGGGGTCTCATACACGCCCCTGGATTTCATGCCCACGAAACGGTTCTCCACCATGTCCAGGCGGCCGATGCCGTGCTTGCCGCCCAGGGCGTTCAACGCCTTGATGACGGACGCGGGCGAAAGATTCTCGCCGTTGAGGGACACGGGATCACCGGCCTGGAAACCGATCTCCACAACCTCGGCGGTGTCCGGAGCGTCTTCAGGAAAAACCACGGTGCCGCTGCATTCGGGCAGAGGCTGCTGCCCCGGGTCTTCCAACTCGCCCCCTTCGTAACTGCAATGCAGGAGGTTGCGGTCGATGCTGTAAACCTTGCGCTTCTTCTCGCCCATGGGGATCCCGTTGTCCGTGGCGAACTGCAGCAGATCGGAACGGGAGCGCAGGTCCCACTCGCGCCAGGGCGCGATGACCTTGAGCTCGGGAGCCAGCGCGGCGGCGGCCAGCTCGAAGCGCACCTGGTCGTTCCCCTTGCCGGTGGCGCCGTGGGCAATGGCCTGGGCACCCTCTTTCAGGGCGATGTCCACCAGGTGTTTGGCGATGAGCGGCCGGGCGATGGAGGTGCCCAGAAGATAGCGCCCCTCGTAGATGGCGGCTCCACGAAACATGGGAAAGATGAAGTCCTTGGCGAACTCTTCCTGAAGGTCCAGTATATAGGCTTTGGAAGCACCGGTGGCCAGGGCCTTTTCCTCGAGGCCGTCCAGTTCCTCTTCCTGTCCCAGGTCGGCGGTCAGAGTGATGACTTCGCAGCCATACTCCTTGATGAGCCACTTGAGGATTATGGATGTGTCCAGCCCACCGGAGTAGGCCAGAACAACCTTTTTGATCGCCGGATTGGAAGCGGTAGTCATTTTTTTCGTCGTCTCCAACGTGTTGAGGTGATTGCGCCGCATACCCCCTGGCGCCCTGAAAGGTCGCCACCATTCGTGCATCTGGGAAAACCTGCGGCGCTCCCCGAAAACGGGGCTGTGTATTAATGGGAGCGGTTTGTTTTCAACACCCTGCTCCAACGGCTTCGCCACTTGGCCCCAACCGCGCTTCGCGCAGCTGTGGTCATTAGGATAACTCGGAGCAACAAATGATAAGGAATTTGTGCTCTGAGTAATATTTACGAGAAAAGCCAGTGCAAGATGGCCTTTTGCATATGCAGTCTGTTTTCGGCCTGATCCCAGAGGATGGAGGCCGGGCCTTCCATGACGTCCTCGGAGATCTCCTCCCCGCGATGCGCGGGCAGGCAGTGCATGACCTGGGCGCCGGGAAGGGCCTTGGCCATGAGCGCGCCGTTCACCTGATAGGAGGTGAACGCGGCTTCGCGCTCCCGCTGCTCCTTTTCATGCCCCATGGAAGCCCAGACATCCGTGTTCACGAACCTGGCGCCGGCAACGGCCTCCTCCGGGGAGCGCGTGAGGCGCACCCTGGCGCCCTTGCCCGCTGCTTCGCGGATGACGTCGGGATCGGGGTCGTAACCCTCCGGGCAGGCCAGGGTCAGCTCAAAGGGGAATATGGCCGCAGCGCTGATCCATGAGTTGGCCATGTTGTTGCCGTCACCTATCCAGGCGACCTTGACCCCGTCGAGATTCGGCGTGCGCTCCACCATGGTGAGCACGTCGCTCATCACCTGGCAGGGGTGGTACATGTCTGTGAGGGCGTTAACAACGGGGATGGAACCGTAGTCCGCCAGCTCCTGCACCACGTTCTGGCCAAAAGTGCGCACCACGAGGCAATCCACATATCGGGACATGACCCGGGCGGTGTCCTTGAGCGGTTCGTTTCGCCCCAGTTGGCTTTCGGCGGGGGTCATGAACAGGGTCTGCCCCTGGAGTTGTCTCACCGCGACCTCGAAGGACACCCTCGTCCTGGTGGAGGGTTTCTCGAAGATCAGGGCCACGATCCTTGCCTTGAGGACATCGGAAACCATCTCGCCTCGTTTCAGGCGCAGCGCCACATCGAGCAGGGCAGCGGCCTGTTCCGGAGCAAGGTCCAAGATACGGAGGAAATGTCTGGGATCGACTGGTTGCGAAGTCATGGAAGGGTACCTCGTCTGAGCGCGAGAAAGACACGCGAATGTGAAAAGGAATCTCATATATAAAAAAGTCGGGTCTTGTAAAGCGTCATTCCGCCCCCCCCATGAACGAGTTGTTACGATTCGTGCCCGGAACCTCCCGAAAAGCAAAGACCTCCCGTCTCTTGCCACAGAAATGTAACGCTGGCTTGTTGCTCTTTGTCTTGAACATATGCTAGATAACCCCGGTACAACAATGGCAAGTATTCAGGTTTTCTACTCATATTCCCAGGGGACAAATGGGGCGGCACACAAGAGCACCGGGGCACGGCAGACCTTGAACTCCACCGGTGATTCCAGCCCCACATCCTTTCCGTCTTCAAGGTGCGCTCCTGCGCCGCGAGACGACGACTCTCCACAGCAATCGACTATTCAATGCGCGAAGAGCAAGAAATGAAGGGCGCCCCGGCGCCAATATACGACCGGGACATCTTCAGGATCGAGCTGCGCGAGGGCAACCTCCTCAAACGCAAGGTCGTCACGGCCTTGGGCCGCCCCCTGGGTTGCATGATGGGGCTGTCCCAGCTCAACAGCATCTACAACAATGTCACGGCCAGGTCGTCCACGGACACTTTTCTCCCAAAGACACTCGAATACATGGGCGTCCACTACCGGGTGAGCGACGACGACCTCTCGCGCATTCCAAAGAAAGGTCCGGCCGTCATTGTGGCCAACCATCCCTTTGGCGGCATCGAGGGCGTGATCCTCATGGAAATGCTGGCCAAGATCCGCCCCGACTTCAAGGTGCTCGGAAACTATTTCCTTCATCTCATCCCTCAGATACGCCACATGATCATTCCCGTGGATGTCTTTGGGGGGCAGGAATCGTCGCTTCGAAACGTCAGCGGGTTGAAGCAATGCCTGCGCTGCCTCAAGGACGGTCACCTGCTGGCCATATTCCCGGCCGGAGTGGTGTCCCACATCATCGTGCGCAAGCGGCGCATCGCGGATCCCACCTGGTCGCCCATGGTATCCCGTCTCATCCACAAGACCAGGGTACCGGCCATGCCCCTGTACTTTCACGGCCGCAACAGCATGGCCTTTCAGATGGCCGGGCTGGTGCACCCCACCCTGCGCACCGCGATGCTCCCCAGGGAGTTCACCAACAAGTGCGGCAGCACCATAGACCTGTCCGTGGGCAGCCTCATCCCCTACAGCAAGCTGGAGCCGTTGCAGAAGGATGTGGACCTGATCAATTACCTGCGGCTGCGGACCTACATCCTCAAGCAGCGCTACGCTGAGGACACCAAGCGTCTGAAACTGCTTCCGGCTCCGGTGCGTCTGCCCATCAAGCGCACCCCACCCCCGCCCCAGAAACAGGAGGCCGCCGAGGTGGCGCCCCCGGTGAATACCGGGCAGTTGCTCCACGAGATCAATGGACTGCCCAGCGAATGTCTTCTGTACGAGAGCGGCAGCTTCCAGGTGTTCGCGGCCCAGGGCGACTCCATCCCCAACGTGCTGGAGGAGATCGGCAGGTTGCGAGAGTTCACCTTCCGCCTGGTGGGTGAGGGAACCGGCAAGGAAAAGGACATCGACCCCTACGACAGGTACTACGATCACCTCTTTATCCTGAACAAGGAGAAGAGCGAAATCATGGGAGCCTACCGCATCGGCAAGACAGACGAGATCCTCGCGGCCCACGGCATCGAGGGCCTGTACACCAGTTCGCTGTTCAACTTCAAACCCCAGCTCTTCGAACTCATGGGCAAAGCCCTGGAGATGGGGCGTTCCTTTGTCCGCCCTGAATATCAGAAAAGCTTCTCCGCCCTGTTCCTGCTCTGGAAGGGCATCGGCTGCTACGTCCTGCGCAATCCGGACCACATCACCCTGTTCGGCCCGGTGAGCGTGTCCAACGAGTACTCCACCACGTCCAAGGAACTCATTGTCCGCTACCTCAAATCCAAGGACAGCTTTTCCAAGTTCCACAAATACGTGAAGCCCAAGACACCTCCCAAATACAAGAGCTTCAAACGCCACGAGATCCGGGAATTCAAGAACGCCTTCAAGACAGTGGAGGACGTCACCGAGGTCATCACCGACCTGGAGAGCGAATTCAAGGGCATCCCGGTGCTCCTGCGGCAGTACCTCAAACTGGGGGGCAAGGTCCTGGCCTTCAACGTGGACCCCGACTTCCAGGACTGCCTTGACGGCCTCATCGTGGTCAACGTGCTGCGCACCACGCCGAAGATCCTGGCCACATACATGGGCAGAGAGAACGTGGCCCTGTTGCACGAGTATCACGATGAAAAGGCGAGAATGGCGGAGCTCAAGAAGTCCTGAGCGCGTCTCCGGATTTGTGAATCCGGGAGCGGCACGAAACAACTTCGTATCGCTTTGGATACCTTAACTTTTTCCTTAACATAGGCGTTGCAGGCTTAGGCTTTTCAATGCCCAAATATCGTTATGCTCAGCAAACCCTTGTCAAATCCCGTTTTCAGGAGTAAAAACTTCATGTTTTCAAAAATGACATCGATGTAAACAACATAATCAACAAATGGATTCCTTGGAAGTATATCGAAAACCCTTCACTAAGGACGACATCAACGCCCTTCCCTTACGCCGGTACACCGGCGCAATCCATATAGTGAACACCCGCGCGGGATTGAAAAAAGCGCTCAAGGACATCCTCCGGGAGAAGGTGCTGGGATTCGACACCGAAACCCGCCCCACCTTCGGCAAGGGCAAGGCCGAGAACCCCCCCGCCCTGTTGCAACTTGCCACCGACGCTGCCAGCTGGCTCTTCCAGCTCAAAAGCCTCCCCCTGCCCCAGGAACTCTGCCACATCCTCTCTGACCCGCAAGTGGTCAAGGCCGGCGTGGGCGTGCACGACGACATCCGCATCCTGCAGCGCGTCTCCACCTTCGAGGCCGCGGGATTCGTGGACCTGGCCGAAGTGGCCCGTGAAAACGGACTCAAAACCTTTGGCCTGCGCAGCCTGGCCGCCAATCTCCTGGGCTTCAGAATCTCCAAGAGCGCCCAGTGCTCCAACTGGGAGGTCAAGACCCTCTCCCCAAAGCAGGTCACCTACGCCGCTACCGACGCCTGGGTCAGCCGTGAACTGCACCTGCGCATCCAGGCCCTGGGCATGCTGCCAACTGAGCAGTAACCAGCCGGGGATTTCGAAACGTGACTATTGCCTCTGCTCCGCAACATGGAAAACAATCGATAAAACGGCTTTCCGAGGTGAAAACCTCTTGAAAGAGGTTTTCACCTCGGGCTCCCTTTTCCAGAACTTTTTGATATATAATATTTGTCATTATAAGTCTTTGGAAGGGGGGTCCGGGGGGAGAACCTTTCTTCAGAAAGGTTTCCCACAGGCAACTCTTGCGGAGCTAAGGCAATAACCATATTTCGAAATGAAGAAACCTGGGGAACACCTTTTGATAGTTGTTTCCTCGGCCCTGCTTTTCAAAACCTTCCAATCAGTTACCAAAACACTCGAACCACGCGCCATGCGGGTGTCAGCGCAGGCGAAACCACGCTTTCACCGGAGCGGTCAGCCGATCACGCCCCAGGACGGGGCGTGGCGGCGAAATCGAGTAGGGGGATTCCTCGCGGTTTCCCCCTCTCACACCACCGGGCATACCTGCTCGGTACCACGGCGGTTTCTTTTGACTTGTAACACTTGGTATCTTCCTATCAGGCTGACGAGTCTTTGTTTCAGAAACCATTCGTTGTTCATTGCCTGATGCGCTGTTTTGGTCCTGGACATTCGCCACCATCCTTTTCCGGACAAGGCCTGCATCCAGGCACAAACCTGTTTTACACCAAGGCTGATGAAGAAATCTGCCAAGGTCTTTACCCGTTTGCATTGTTTCAGTCGGATACAACGCAGTTTGCGCCGCATCCACCCTTCCATCTCCTGGAGGAAGCTTTTGCACTTCGCAAGCTGGAAATACCCCAGCCATCCGATACAGTACGAGTTGAGACGACGTATTCTTTCTTCGAAAGACATCGGACTGTTACGTTTCAATATCCAACGTATTTAATTCTTGAACCTGACCAGACTCTGGGGTGCTAGGACCAGTCATCCACTTCCCAGAAGACGGTACCCCAGAAACTTACGGCTGCTCACATGATCCACGGCACTTTTCTCTTGATTGACCTTTAGCTTAAGTCGTTTCTCCAGAAAACGCGTAACCGATTCCATCACTCTTTCACCGGCCTTGATGCTCTGCACATAAATGTTGCAGTCATCAGCATACCGACAGAAACAGTGACCGCGACGTTCGAGTTCCTTGTCCAGGTCATCAAGAAGCAGATTAGCAAGCAACGGGGACAATGGACCACCTTGCGGAGTCCCTTCCTCACGCGCTACGCACACTCCGTCTTGCATCATGCCCGAGTTTAAAAAGGCTCGGGTGATCCGCAGGACACGTTTGTCTTTGACGTGACGGGCCAGCCGTGCCATCAAAATATCGTGGTTTACACGGTCGAAGAACTTCTCCAAATCCATGTCCACCACTATGGTACGGCCGTCCTCAACGAATCGTTGTGCCTGAACAAGAGCGTCATGAGCGCCCCGACTTGGACGGAACCCAAAACTCGATTCCGAGAACAACGGATCGAGAATGGGTGTGAGCACCTGCAAGAAGGCCTGTTGCACCAAACGATCCCGCACCGTTGGAATGCCCAGCTGTCGCACTCCACCTCCCGGTTTCGGGATTCGCACTCCCTTAACTGGAAGCGGTCGGTAGGTACCTTCAAGCAGACTCGCAATCAACTCGTCTTTGTTGGTTGAAAGCCATTCGTACAGATCATCAACGGTCATACCGTCGATTCCTGGCGCGCCCTTGTTGGCTCTCACCCGTTTAAAGGCCTGATTGAGATTTGCCTGTTGGCAAACCAACTCCATGAGATACTGCGTCAAGGCTTGTCCTCCTTCCAACGCCGCGAGCGCTCGCGTACCTCGATGTGCCCAGTTCCGGTTCCGCCTTTACCGGGTGTGTCGAGGCGTGATCTCCCACCTTTCCTGGCGTCCCACGCTCGTCGAGTCGTCAGCGACTACTCCTTGGTCAAAAGATTCGGCCCTTTGCCCGCCAAGGAAACGGACTACTATGGCCTCTGCTGACTTCTCATGGCCCATCCCCGGACATCGCCGTCCAGGTAGTCGGGATCGTCCCGACAGGCAATGAGATCTCCCAGGGTAAGACGCGACTCTTTCCGTCGGGCCTCGCCGGATTTACCTGTACAACTTCCGAATGGTTATGGGGCGTCTTCGTCCAATGCCGAATTACCCAGTTGTACCGGCCTTATATCCGATTTCTGTTCGTCGAGTCCGACTTTTGCCTCCAGCTTCCTCCCCACCCCGCCTCGCGACGACGCAGTTGCCTTCGGCTACCAGTTCCCACCATCAGGGCCTGGAGAGGACTTCCACCTCCTAGATTCGCGCCATGCCTGGCACACATAACAAAAGGGAGGGAAGCATGAACGCTTGCCCTCCCTTGTCGTGCACATGGAAGTCTCGCCCAGACTCGATGGCCTGGCATCAGCCCGGCAATCCGACCTCCGCCAGCTCAGGCCCAAGATAGGCGCGTTCGTTTTCGCCCAGAATCCCCAGGCTCAGGCAGAGAATGGTCCACAGATTCACCGTGTGCCACCCGCCTTTGTAATGCTCCGAAAGTTCCTCGATCTGCGCGTGGCAGTTATGACAGGGCGTGATGACGTAGTCCGCGCCCGTGGCCAGGATCTGCCCCGCCTTGACCCGCCCGTAAAACAGCCTCGCGTCCTTGAAGCCGGACTGCAGGAAACCTCCGCCCCCGCCGCAACAATAGTTGTTGGAGCGGTTCGGGAACATGTCCACGAAGTTCTCCTCGCCGACGCACTGCCTGACCACGAACCGCAGTTCCTCGGCAAAGGCGTCGCCCATGGACTTGCGCACCGCCATGCAGGGGTCCTGCACCGTGAAACGAAGCCTCAGGTCCCTGTTCCACTCCGGACTGGGGCAGAGCCTGCCTTCACGGATCCAGCGGGCATAGAGGTTCACAATGTGGTCGAAAGAGACGCCGGGGTCGATGTCAAAGCGCTTGAGCCCGGCCCAGATGGAGTAGAAGGAGTGGCCGCATTCGATATTGACCCACGACTTGCAGCCCAGCTGCCGTACCCCTTCCACCTGCTTATCGAGAATATTTTTCCAGTTCTCGTCCTCTGCCGCGAACATGCAATAGTTCTCGGCGCCCCACCCGAGAGTGCCGTAGGTCCAGTCCACACCTGCCGCATGCAGGATCTTCCAGAGCGGTACCATCTCGTCGGGCTCCTTGACCGGCTCCCGGGAGTTCTGATTCACGCAATAAAAAGCCCCCTCTTTATTAATGGGGGCGTCAAGGTCCATGAAACGAGGCTGGGTCTCGTGGACCTCCTCCAGCACGTCCTGAACCACGAACACGAAATCCTCGCTGGAGATGCCAACCGCGCTGGCTCCTTCAGTACGGAGACCCTGGTCGCAAGAGCCGATGATGCCCTTGGGCTTGCGCTCCCTGGGCCATGAGGCCCGCAACTCGTACACCAGCGCCGGGATGTTCACCTGCATGGGGCAGACATTCACGCACCGGAAACACATGGTGCACATCCAGACCCAGGGTGTGGTGGTGATTTCCTCGTCCAGTCCCACGGCGGCCATGCGCAACAACCTTCGCGGGTCCATGTCCTCCAGTCCGGAGGCCGGACACCCGGCCGCACATAATCCACACGTAAGACACATGTTCAGATTGCCGCCCTCGGGCAGCAGTTCGGCCACTTTGTCCACAAATGCGCCGCGCCTCTTGTCGTCGATGCGAATGGCAGGTTCGGCCATAAAAATGCTCCTGATTTACTCCTCTCGCTGCACTACGTTGGGATATTACCTCCTGGACTTGTATGGTGACGCTCCCATTCGGGGCGATTCAAAAGGACCCACTGCCAGTTAGAGCATTCAAGTTCATTCAAGTTTAATGCTCTGGATTTCCTCCATGTTGGTACGATACGGCTCCAAGGTAAGCAGGTCAAATAAATAATACCAATATGTTATGACATATCGTATTGGATTTTTCTCTAAATTCTCCCCCTCGGGTAGGAGGGGGGCTCGCGCCCCCCGTCCTATAAGCGTCCAGCCTCACCTCACGGATTCCGTCCGTTACTTCCAGCTTTAAGGCCCCTTACGGGCATCTGCTCAATCCAAACAGAAAACAGTGTTCATGCCTCGCTTGGCAGGTTTGGCCCTTCGTCGGGTGTGGTTAGGTCGACTACTATGCCGTCTGCTGACTTCTGTCTTCCCATCCCGGCGCGTTGCCGCGCCGGTAGCACATGGCAGGAAGACAGATCTCCCCGGGTAATGCGCGCGACCTTCCCGCTTATACCCGCCGCATATACGTCCATGCTTTCCGTACAAGTATCGGGCTTTGAAGATATTGGCCTCCTCACCCGGCATGACCGCCTCGTATGCGATTTCTGTTCGTCGGGTCAGCATTTTGCCTGCGGCTTCCTTCGGATTCCATCTCGCGATGGACACCCTTGCCGTCCGGCTAGCAGTTCCCCTTGTCGGGCCTGCGGAGGACTTTCACCTCCAAGTCACCAGGCAGGCATCACACCTGCCCGGATGGTGCTCACGCACCACGCGCCCTGCCGGGCGCACCAAAAAAAGGTGCTCCCTTCATGAGAAAGGGGCACCCTTTTCGGTTCGGATAAAAAAACACGAAACGAATCAGACGTTGAAACGGAACTCCACGATATCACCGTCCTGAATGGCGTATTCCTTGCCCTCGAGCCTGAACAGCCCCATCTCCTTGGCCTTCTTGAAGCTCCCGGCCTTGAGAAAGTCCTCGTAGCCGATGATCTCCGCGCGGATGAACCCCTTCTGGATATCAGAGTGGATCACTCCCGCGGCTTCAGGGGCAAAGGCACCCTTGCGCACCGCCCAGGAACGCACCTCCTTGTCCCCCGCGGTGAGGAAGGAGATCAATCCGAGCAGGCCGTAGGTCTTCTTGATGACCCGCTCAAGGGCGGAGTCCTGAATGCCAAGGTCCTGCATGAAGGCCTCGCGCTCCTCCTGGTCTGCCAACTCGGCCAGTTCCCGCTCGAGGCGCGCGGATACGGAAATATGGGCCTCGCCGTTGCCATCCTCACCAACTGCCTCGGGCAACTGGGCGCTCTCCCCCTCGGGCAGATTCCAGGCCCAGAGCACGGGCTTGGCCGAAAGGAACCTGAAACCGCGCAGGTCCTGCAGCCCGGCCACCTCGGGGTCGGCACGCAGGGGGCGTTCGGACTCCAGCACCGCCAGGGCGCGCTCCAGCCCGGCCTCCTCCTTGGGATCCACCAGATCCTTGTTCTTGCGCTTGTCCAGGGCCAGACGCTCCAGTCGCTTTTCAGCCACCGCCAGATCCGCCACGATGAAATCAGCTTCCATGGCCAGACGTTGCTCCACCGGGTCGGACAGGCCGGAAAACCCGTCAAGCAGGGCAAGCAGACAGTCATAGGGGCGGATCTCGTTGAGCACCCTGTCGCCCAGGCCCTGCCCCTTGCCGCCACCGCCGGGAATGTCGAGATACTCGATCTCGCTGTAGGTGACCTTTTTGGGGGTGAACAGTTCAATCAGGGGGGCGAGCCGGGGTTCCGGCACCTTGACCATGGCGCGGTTGCCCGCCGCGGCGGCCTGGGCTCCGGCCAGGGCAGCGAAAAGATCGGTCTTGCCGCTGCCGGCAAAGCCCGTGATGGCGGTTTTCATAGGGTCCTCGATGTTGTTGGTTGCGTGTGTCGGCGGCCCGGAGGAATAGCAGAACACCCCCCAAGGTGCAAGAAAGGTTGCAGGTGAAAGACGTTACCAGGGTGAATCCAGTTTATGGAAAGTATCTCCCCTCGGAAATCCTTAGCTTTCATTCTCAATACTTATCCATCTCCCGCAACAACTGTCTCGCCGCCGAGGCCTCGGGCGTGTCCGGCGCGATCCGGAGCACTGCCTTCAGCTGTTCCCGGGCTTTTTGGGCGTCTCCGGCCCGCAGGCTGGTCCTGGCCAGGCAGAACCGCGCCTCCACCCCTTTGGGGTCCAGGGTCACGGCCTTTTCAAAGGCTGCCATTGCCTGGTCGTTCCTGCCCAGGGATTCCAGCACCAGCCCCAGGCCCTGGACATTGTCCACGCTTTCAGGGGCGAGATCCACGGAGCGCTGCAGGAAGTGCGCCCCCCGTTCCAAATGCCCTGTCTCGGCCAGGGCCATGCCGAGGTTGAAATAGAACGTGGCGTCACCGTATCCCAGGTCCGCGGCGCGTTCGTAGTGCTCTATCTCCTTGTCGTGATCCCCGGTCTGACCGAAGGCGTAGCCCAAATAGTAGTGGATCAGGCCGTTGTCAGGCTCTTTTTGGAGCAGTTCCCCGTAAAGTTCGGTGGCCTCCTGTGCGCGCCCCTCCTTCAGGGCCGCGTCGGCTCTGGGGTCGCTTTGCCATGTGGCGGTTGAGCCGGGCTGTTCCACCCGTTTCTGACAGGCCGGAACACACGCCAGGATCACAAGCAGGCAGATCACTGCGAATCTGGTGTTCATGGTGCAGCAATAGCACTCCTGGTACGAGCTGACAATGCGGAGCCTTGCCCTGTGTCCCTTTCCGGACCCTTTGCCCCAGTGCGGCCTTTTCTGTTACATCCTTTCATGACGGCGCACACGCCGAGGCAAACATCTCGAAACAAACAGACAAGGTTCTCATGTCAGACTTCGTACATCTTCACTGTCACACGGAATACAGCCTGCTCGACGGAGCCATCCGCATCAAGGACCTGTGCTCCAAGGCCAAGGAATACGGCCTTCCGGCCGCGGCCATCACTGACCACGGGAACCTGTTCGGAGCCCTGAATTTCTACCTGGCAGCCAAAAAGGCCGAGATCAAGCCCATCATCGGCTGCGAGGTATACGTGTCCGGAGGAGCGCACACCGACCGCTCCCCTGAGCAGGCGAAAAACCGTTTTCACCTGGTGCTTCTGGCCATGAACATGACCGGCTACCAGAACCTGGTCAAGCTCGTGAGCACCGGCCATCTGCACGGTTTTTTCTACAAACCTCGCGTGGACATGGAACTCCTGCAGCGCCACAACGAGGGGCTCATAGCGCTCTCCGCCTGCCTGGCCGGGCAGGTGCCACGCACCTATCTGCGCAACGGCATGGACGAGGCCTTGAAGGTGGCCAAGGACTATGCCTCCATCTTCCAGGACCGCTTCTACATCGAGCTTCAGTCCAACGGCCTGGAGGAGCAGGTCCGGGCCAACAAGGGGCTCATCGAGATCTCCGACCATCTCGGCCTCCCCCTGGTGGCCACCAACGACTGCCACTACCTGAGCAAGGAGGACGTGGAGGCCCACGACATCCTGCTGTGCATCCAGACCGCGGCCTGCGTGAACGACGAGAAACGCATGCGCTTCGAGACCAAGGAGCTCTACTACAAGCCGCCCCAGGAAATGGAGCTGGACTTCTCCCACGTGCCCCAGGCCCTGGAGAACACGGTGGCCATTGCCGAGCGCTGCGACCTGGATTTCGACCTGAAGACCCTGCACTTCCCAGTTTACGAGCTGCCAGAGGGCAAGACCCTGCACGACGAATTCGTGGAGTTGAGTCAGCAGGGCCTGCGGGAGCGCCTGGAAGTGCTGCCCTACCGCGACGAGATCGACGAGCCCGGCTACTGGAAACGCCTGGAGGTGGAGCTGGACGTCATCGCCACCATGGGCTTCGAGGGGTATTTCCTCATCGTGCAGGACTTCATCAACTGGGCCAAGGACAACAAGATCCCGGTGGGGCCGGGGCGCGGTTCCGCAGCGGGCTCGGTGGTGGCCTGGGCCCTGCGCATAACCAACCTGGACCCCATCCGCTACAATCTCCTGTTCGAGCGCTTCCTGAACATTGAACGCGTGTCCATGCCCGATATCGACGTTGACTTCTGCGAACGCCGCCGCGTCGAGGTCATCGAGTACGTGACCCGCAAGTACGGCGAAGGCTCGGTTGCCCAGATCACCACCTTCGGAACCATGAAGGCCAAGGCCGTAATCCGCGATGTGGGGCGCGCCCTGGGAATGAGCTTCGGAGAGACCGACCGCATAGCCAAACTCATCCCAGACGACCTCAAGATGACCATCGACAAGGCCCTGGATGCCGAGCCCGACCTGCGCAAGCTGGTGTCCGACGACCAGACCGTGGCCCGGCTCATCGAGGTCTCGCGCAGGCTGGAGGGGCTCTGCCGTCACGCCTCCACCCACGCGGCGGGCGTGGTCATCGGCGACAAGCCGCTGGAGTGCTATCTCCCGGTGTATCGCGGTAAGAACAACGAAACAGTGACCCAGTTCGACAAGAACATGGTGGAGAAAGTCGGGCTGATCAAGTTCGACTTCCTGGGTCTGCGCACCATGACCCTGATCCAGGACACCCTGGACATCATCGACGCCCAGGAGGGCAAGACCGCGCCCGACCTGGACACCCTGCCCCTGGACGGCCCGGGCACCGAGGACACCTACGCCCTGTACAGCAAGGGCGACACCGACGGCGTGTTCCAGGTGGAGAGTTCGGGCATGCGGCGCTATCTGCGCCAGCTCAAGCCCAGTTGCTTCGACGACATCATCGCCATGCTGGCCCTCTACCGCCCCGGTCCCCTGGGCTCAGGCATGGTCGAGCAGTTCATCCGCCGCAAGCATGGCATCGAGGAGGTCATCTACTCCCTGCCCCAGTTGGAGGAGACGCTCAAGGAGACATACGGCGTCATCGTCTACCAGGAGCAGGTCATGCGCATCGCGCAGATCGTGGCCAACTACACCCTTGGCGGCGCGGATCTGCTGCGCCGGGCCATGGGCAAGAAGAAGGCCGAGGCCATGGCCGAGCAACGGGAACGTTTCCTGGAGGGCGCCAAGGAAAACAGCATCCCGGCCAGCAAGGCCAACGAGATCTTCGACCTCATGGAGAAGTTCGCGGAATACGGCTTCAACAAGTCCCACTCCGCGGCCTATGCCCTGATCTCCTACTACACCGCCTACCTCAAGACCCATTACCCCACCGAATTCATGGCCGCCCTGTTGTCCTCGGAAGTCAGCAACCAGGACAAGGTGCTCAAGTACATCTTCTCCTGCAAGGACATGGGCATCGAGGTCCTGCCCCCGAATGTGAACCAGAGCCGCTGGGAGTTCTCGGTGCACGGCGGCAAGATCGTCTTCGGCCTGAGCGGCGTGAAGAACGTCGGCAACGAGGCCATCAAGGAGATCGTCAACCAGCGCAACGAGGACGGCGACTACAAGAGCATGCTGGATTTCTGCCAGCGGGTGAACCTGCGCAAGGTGACCAAACGCGTCATCGAGAACCTGGTCAAGAGCGGGGCCATGGACTGTTTCGGTTGCTCCCGCGCCGGGTTGATGGCCGCCCTGGAAACCGTGGTGGGCAAGGCCCAGCGCATGGCCAAGGACAAGGAGAGCGGCATGGGCTCCCTGTTCAGCCTCATGGGCTCCGAACCCAAGACCCTGCCCGGCATCGGCCTGAACTGCCAGGAGCAGAACACCGAGGAATTTCCCGACGAGGTCAAGTCCAGATTCGAGAAAGAGGCTCTGGGGTTCTTTCTCACCAGCAACCCCCTGCTCCCCTTCAAGGGAAAGTGCCGCCGCCTGCAGCTGAACACCCTGGAAGACATCGTGGACATGCCGGACAAGGCTCCTGTAAAGCTCGCCCTGCTTGTGACCGATAAGGCCGAAAAGTACAATAAAAAGGGAGACAAATGGGCCATCTGCCAGGTGGAGGACCTTACGGGGCGCATGGAACTGCTTGTTTTCGCCAATGTTTTTCAGGAGATGCGCCCCCTGCTGGAGCAGGAGGCCCCGCTGCTGGTGGACGCCAGCATCATGGTGGACGACCGCGACAGCGACGAGGAAAACAGGGCCATCAAGCTGCGTGCCGAGAGCGCGGTGCTGCTGGAGTCGGTGCCCGAAGAGGTGGGCCGTCCGGTGCGGCTGCCCATGCCCATATCCATCCTGGACAACGGCGGCGTCGCGGAGTTCAAGGACCTCATCCACCAGCACAAGGGCAAGTCTCCCGTGCATCTCGAAGTGGTGGTGGACAGGACCTGGGGCGTACTTGAACTGGGCCCGGAATTTTGCGTCACTCCCAGTCCCGACTTCGACCGGGCAGTGGACAACTGGACCAGAGCCAGGAGACAATCCAAATGACACGACCCACCGCGTCCGGAAGCTGGCTGCTCACCGTACGCTCTGAATTTTCCGCATCCCACAGCCTGCGCAACTATGGCGGCAAATGCGAGGCCCTGCACGGCCACAACTTTGCCGTGGAAGTTGTGGTCAAGGGCTCCAGACTCGATCCGGACACCGAGATCCTCATGGACTTCAAGGAGATCAAGGCGATCCTAAAGGAGGTGTTGCAGCCTCTGGACCATGCCCACCTCAACGAGACGCCCCCCTTCGATGTCATGAACCCCTCCTCCGAGAACCTGGCCCGCTACATCCATCAGGGCATGGCCTCCAGGGTGGAGGCCCATGGCGTGCGCTTGGCCAGTGTCACGGTGTCGGAAAAGGCCGCGCAATCCGCGACCTATGTCGAGGAGAATGAACCATGAAACTGCTGCTGCAACGAGTACTCGAGGCCGGTGTTCGCGTG
This sequence comes from Desulfovibrionaceae bacterium, assembly GCA_963674665.2. Classification (GTDB taxonomy): domain Bacteria; phylum Desulfobacterota; class Desulfovibrionia; order Desulfovibrionales; family Desulfovibrionaceae. Next base: position 327,380 of record CAXXPL010000013.1, read on the forward strand.
GAGGGGCGGGATGTGGCCCGGATCGGGCCCGGACTCATGATCCTCGTGGGATTCGGCGTTGAGGACGGCCCTGATCTTCCAAAATCCGGAACATGGCCCGCCATGTTGAAAAAAGCCCTCGAATTACGTATATTTCCTGATCAGGATGGCAAACTGAACAAGAGCATTACGGAACACGGTCCTGATGGGGGGGAAATTCTGCTGGTGTCACAATTCACGCTATACGCCGACTGCCGCAAGGGGCGCAGGCCGTCCTTCCATTTCGCCGCGCCGCCTGACGTGGCGTCCTCCCTGTTCGACCGCTTCGCCCGGGACATGGATGCGCTCGTGCCCGGAAAGGTGCATACTGGCATTTTCGGCGCGGAGATGGACGTGTGGCTGACCAACTGGGGCCCGGTGACGATATCGCTTTCCAGCGATGCCTCCGGGAGCGTCGTTTCATGAGCTTCGGCACCAATACCGCCAGCGACATGAAGGTCCTGGTCGTGGACGATTCCATGACCATGAGACAGACTCTGGAGTGGATCCTCTCCAAGTCGTACAATGTGCGCTGCGCCGAGGACGGCGAAGAGGGGCTGAGCCAGTACCTGAGCTTCAACCCCGATGTCCTGCTCCTGGACATCAACATGCCCAAGCTCGACGGCTTCCAGGTCATCGAACATATCAGGGGCGTACTTGCGGACCAGGACACGTTCATCATCATGCTCACGGCGGAGGAGTCCGACAGCTTCAAGCCCAAGGCCCTGAATCTCGGCGCAAACGACTTTCTGTACAAGCCCTTTGACAGGGTGGAGCTTCTGGCCCGCATCGGCGTTGCCGAACGGCAGGTGCGCCTGACCAGACAGCTGCGTCAGTCCATGGAACGCACCACCCGCGAGCTCGAACTCGTTGCCATGCTGCAAAGCAAGCTGTTGCCGCAGGACCCCCCGGAAATGCCGGGCATACGCGTGGAGCACCTCTATCGCCCCTCCGGCCAGGCCAGCGGCGACTATTTCGATTTTTTCAAGCTGGGCGAGGACCATCTGCGCATCGTGGTGGCGGACGTGTCCGGTCATGGAGCCCGCGCGGCCTTCATCATGGCCATCGTTCGCACCTTGTTCCGCATCACCCAGTCGCACCATTTACGGCTGGAAGATACGTTGTCCCTGGTGAACCATCATCTGAACCAGATTCTGGGAACAGAATCGGATTTTGTCACGGCGTTCGCGGCGGATATTGATCTTTCCCGCAATAAGATGTCCTACATCAATTGCGGGCATACCCCAGGTATGCTTAAAATGCCCGATAAAAATATTGTGCGTCTTCCCTCGACAACATCGCTGCTTGGATTTTTCGAATTGGAGTTCGTTACAGAAACCGTGTCATTTGCCCCGGAATCCGAACTTTTCCTCTTTACGGACGGGTTCTACGAGTGGGACACGGAAAAGGGTCCGCCGCTGGATCTGGATGTTTTTTGGGACTTGTCACGCAATATTCTCTTGCGGGAAGGCAATTTCCTGATAAATTTGATGAAGGCGTTGAGCGCAATGGCAAGATCCGAACCACGTTTCAAGGATGATCTGACCGCCCTATGGGTCAAAGTGGAGCCCCAAAGTGCATAAATTTCACTTACGTACAAAGGCTACGCCCTTCTCCAGCAGAAAGCTTGGCAAGGCGGCCATGGGCATCATTTCGGACGCGATCCATGACCGGGACCAGCTCTTCAATTTCGATCTGGCCCTCTCCGAGGCCTGCGCCAACGTCGTCCGTCACGCCTACAAGGACATGGAACCCAGGGATCTGGAGATAATCGTGAGCATTGAGGCCGACGAATACGTCGAGCTGGAGATCTCCGACTGGGGACGGGGGTTCCCAACCTGGCCTGTGGACGTGAAAAACGCCGAGCCCCATGCCGAGGGAGGACGCGGTCTGTTTATCATGTCCGAATTGGCCGATATCTTTACCATTGACAGCGCAGATGGCAAAAACACCGTGCATCTCAAAAAACTCATAAGGAAAGAACTATGGAAGCCTTCAGAATAGAACTACAGGGAAGCACACTTCTGGTCACCTTCAGTGGCGAGATCACCCTGGAAATCACCACGGATCTGAAAGTCCGCATCGACGAAGCCATCAAAAGCGGCGAGTTCGGCTCCCTGGTCGTGGATCTTTCCGAAATCACCTTCATGGACAGCTCCGGTATCGGGTTCCTGGTTGCCATGAACACCAAGGTCATGGGCATGGGCAAGAAGATGTTCCTGCTCAAACCCAGCGCCCAGGTGCGCAAGACACTCGAACTGGTGCAGCTCAGCAACTTTTTTCAGATTCTGGACAACGAGGACGAGTTGCTGACCCTCTAAAGCTTATATATACAACTCGCCGCGCACAGGAGGTGCGTGTCCCTAGCGGAGCGGAAAGGCCAGGAGTGACGATCGCTGTTCCACTCGAGCCCGGGTTTGTGGTACAGGAAGTATTGCAGACTCCCATCAACCGAACGCTTCACCATGCTTAGCGGCGGGAAGGCGGCATGCCCCGCCGCCACTGGGAAAAGATGCCTTACTATCTGCATCACCATTTCGATCCGGACCACGACCACACGAAACTCAAACCCCGTGTGCGCGAGGATGGAAGCGTGGATCACCATGATCTGGGCTATGTCCAGAACGTGGTCATGGACCAGGTCATTGCGGAGCTGCGCAAGGTGACGGACGAGGCCGCAAAGGGGTTGGACCGACGCTTCATCCTCGAGAAACCGAAATTTCCCGCGGGCAAGAACACGGCCCCCAATCCCCAGAACCCGGCCCAACTCCTTTCCAAGGCCAATGGATACGCCTGTTACGAAGACGGGCTCATCAGGGTCAGAAAGGTGCTCTCCGTTCCCAGGGACATCAGCTTTCACACCGGGAACATCCTTTTCTTGGGGGATCTCGTGGTGGAAAAGAGCGTCATGAGCGGCTTCTCCATCCAGGCCAGGAACATACTGGTAAAGGGGCACATCGGGGGGGCCAGCGTGGTTGCCCAGGAGTCCATCTCCGCGGAATCCGGAATCAAAGGGGAGCGCAGCGCCATTCTCAACGCCGGAAAATCCATTCGCATCCCCTTTTGCGAACACGCCGTGCTCCTTGCCAAGGAGAACATCCTCATAAACGGCGTGTGCATGCACTCGGACCTTTACGTGGGCAAGCAGCTCGCGGTGAAAGGACGGCTGATCGGCGGGGCGGTATACTGCCGCAGCATCGCATACGTGCAGGAACAACTGGGGGGCGGTCCCAACACCCTCACCAGGGTGATCCTCGGCTACGACCCGTTTCTGTTGCGCAAAACCATGGAGATCGACGACCAGATCGAGGAACAGACGGAAATACTGGATGAGCTGAAATCCAAAGTTGAAAAATTTGCCGGACTGGAGCAGGAATTGACCCCCGAGATAATTGCCACCGAAAAAAAGCTCCATGCTCTTTTCGGACAAAAGGGACGCTTGTGGGAGGCCATCAATAACCGGGAGTCCTCGCGCTCCTGTGGGCTGGTGGTTCCGGGGGAAGTGAAACCAGGCGTGGTTATTTCTATCGGCGAGGCAACCTATGATGTCCGTGAGCCCATGAGCAATGTTCGCTTTACGTGGCGAGAAGGCCAGATAGTACATTCCACCCCAGCCATGAAAACCAAGTGATCAATCTGCCATGGATATAGCAACCTTAATAGGCCTTGTAGGCGGCTTCGGACTGATCTTCGGAGCTATCTTCGTTGGCGGCGGCATCGGCGGCTTCATCGATGTGGCCTCCATAATCGTCGTTGTTGGCGGCACCTTTGCCGTAACCTTTGTCATGTTTCCCATGAAAACCGTCATGGGCTCGGTAAAGGTGGCCATGAAGACCTTTTTCGCCGCCTCCCCGGACCCAAGCGCCAACATCCGCCAGATCGTCCAGCTCGCCGAAACCGCCCGCAAGGAGAGCCTCGTGGCCCTGGAAAAGGCCAACGTCTCGGACCAGTTTCTGCAACGCGGCATCCTGCTGGTGGCGGACGGCACGGAAGAGGCCCTGGTGCGCTCGGTGATGGAGAACGACATCAGCGCCACCAAGAAGCGCCACTACACCGGACAGGGAGTGTTCAAGGGCATGGGCACCATGGCTCCGGCCTTCGGCATGATCGGTACGCTCATCGGCCTGGTGCAGATGCTCCAGAACCTGGACGATCCTTCCTCCATCGGACCGGCCATGGCCGTGGCGCTCCTCACGACCTTCTACGGCGCCGTGCTGTCCAACGTGGTATTCCTGCCAATGGCCAAGAAGCTCGAGGAACGCAGCAACGAGGAGACGCTCTACATGGAAATCACCATGGAGGGAGTCATCTCCATCCTCAACGGTGAGCATCCGAACATCGTCAAGGAAAAGCTCAACTCGTTCCTGCCCCCCGGCATGCGTGAAGGGAACAAGTAAGGCATGGCCAAGAAGAAAAAAGACGCTCCGCCGCCACCACCGCCGAAAAAGGACGAAGGTCCTCCCCCGGATGAGGGGTTGCCCGGTTGGATGGCGACCTTTGCAGACATGATGTCGCTGTTGTTGTGCTTCTTCGTGCTGCTGCTCTCCTTTGCCAACCAGGACATCACCAAGTTCCGCACCCTCATGGGGTCCATCAAGGACGCCTTCGGCGTGCAGGTGCAGCGCAAGGAGGCCGAGTTCGCGGCCTTCTCCCCCTCGCAGTTCGAGCGCAAGGACGTGGAGCTGAGCGAGGACAACAAGGTGCTCCTCGGCATGGTACTGCAGCTCAAGAAGCTGGTGGTGGACGACCCAGAACTCAAGAAGATCGCGGACATCACCACGGACGACAAGGGCGTTATCATGCGCGTGCCCAACAGCCAACTCTTCGACCCGGCCACCCCCCGGCTCTCCAAGACCAGCGACGTGGTACTCAACAAGGTCATCGCCTTTCTCAAGGAACACAACTTCGACTTGGTGGTGCGCGGGCATACCGACGACAAGGACGTCGAGTCCACTATCTACCCCTCCAACTGGGAGCTATCCTCCGCGCGGGCGGGCGCGATCCTGCGCTACATCATCACCAAGGGTGAGATCCAGGCCTCGCGGCTCAAGGCTGTGGGCTACGCCGACTCGCAACCCATCGTGCCCAACAACACCCAGACCAACAGATTCCTCAACAACCGCACAGAGTTCTATTTCCATCGACCCTCCACCAGCAGCTGGTAGAGCTCCATGCCCATGCAGTTCAATTACAGCGCCACTCCTCGACTCGATGACGACAACCGCCTGACCGACGTTCTCCTGAACGTGGACGGAAAGATCTGGCACCTGGCGGGGCGCGGCGGCCCGGAACAGGAATCGCGCCTTCTGTCCCCATTGGAACGGCGGACGGACGAACCCCCCTGCCTGCCCGTTCTCCTGGGTTCGGGCCTGGGCGCGGCCCTCGCCGAACTACTCCGGCGCCATGACGGCCCGGTGGCTGTAGTGGACGCGGAGCGCCCCATCCTGGATGTCACGCATCTGGAGGAGCGCTTTGCCGCGGATAGACGCCTGTGCTGGATCATGGAGCCGGACCCGGGAACCGCGCTCAAGGCCCTCACGGTCTGGCAGATGGAAAACGGGGGACACCCCATGGTGCCCCTGATCAATCCAGTGTACCAGCGCCTGAACCGCGAAATGTACGCCTTTCTCAAGGACTCCCTCGCCGCGAGCAGCCGCTACGACTTCTGGGCCAAAACCAGATACCCGAAATTTCAAAATGCCAAGCCCCGCATCCTGCTGGTCACCAGCCAGTATTTTCTCATGGGCGAGTTGGTGGAGGCCTGCCGCAGGCTGGACGTTCCCCACCACTTCATCGACCTCGGGGAGCGGGAGATAGGCAGTGTGGAGTTCGTGGAAAAGCTCCTCACCGCGGTGATCGAATTCAAGCCCGACTTCGTGTTCACCCTCAACCACCTCGGCGTGGACCGCGAGGGCGTGCTGGCCGGACTGCTCGAGCGCCTGAACCTCCCGCTGGCCTCCTGGTTCGTGGACAACCCCCACCTCATCCTCTACCTTTACAGCAAGGTCATCACCCCGGGCACTGCCATCTTCACCTGGGACACGGACAACATCTCCTCACTCCGGGAGCTGGGCTTCGACAACGTCTTCTATCTTCCCCTGGCCACCGACCAGCGGCGTTTCGCCCCGCCTCCCGGCAGGAGTGAGGAGCTGGCGCAGGTGTCATTTGTGGGCAACTCCATGCAATACAAGGTGGGGCACAGGCTCAAGACCTCGCGCCCGAACCGGGAGTTGCTGCTCCGCTACAGGGAAGTGGCAGGCGCATTCGGCGAACATGGGGAGCGTTCGGTAGGAGCCTTTCTGCAGAACGATTTCCCCGGGCTGATGCCGCATTTCGAGCGCCTGGACACGCCGGAACGCCGACTGGCCTTCGAGGCCATGATCACCTGGGAGGCCACCCGCCAGTACCGCAAGCGCTGCCTGGAGCAGACCCTGCCCTTCAACCCGCTTATCGTGGGCGACAGGGGCTGGCGCATCACCTTCAAGCGCTCCCCGCATCCCTGGCGCTGGCACCCGGAGATGAACTATTACAACGAGCTGCCCGGCTTCTACCCGCGTTGCGCCATCAACTTCAACTGCACCAGCAAGCAGATGAAGGGAGCGGTGAACCAGCGCGTGTTCGACGTTCCTGCCACAGGCTCCTTTGTGCTCACGGACTGGCGTGAGCAGATCGAGAATCTGTTCGAGCCCGAGAAAGAGGTGATCTGCTTCCATCAGCCCGAAGAGGCCGGAGAACTCATCCGGCGCTACCTGGCCCATCCAGGGGAGCGAACGGCCGTGGCCGAGGCGGCCAGGAAACGCATCCTAGCCAAGCACACCTATGAGCACAGGCTCCTCACCATCATGCGCGTGATGCGCGAAACCTTTGCCTGATCATGTCGGAGAACCGCCCCATCCTGGTCCTGCAGATGCTGCGCATGGGCGACCTCGTGCTTACCTACCCACTCATCCTGTGGCTGCGAAAACAGTTTCCTGGGCACCCGGTCTGGGTGGTGGCCGAGGAGGCCTTCTACAACGCCCTGCTGGAAATCAGCCCTCCTGCGCTATACTTCCCATGGAGCGCCAAGAACAAACTGCGCAAGCACACGTTCCACCTGATCTGCAACCTGAGCCACAGGCCCGAGGCCGCGCAACTGGCCGGAGAGCTGCGCTCGGACGCCATCATCGGCCCCTGGGAGAACGCGGACGGCGTGCGGTACATCGAGGGGAACTGGCAGACCTACCGCGCCGGGCTGGTAAACAACAATCGCCACAACCGCTTCCACTGGGCCGATCTCAACGCACTGGACATCGTTCCCCTCTCCCAGATGAAAAAGACCACTTGGCCGGAACCGCAAACCCGCGAATTCGGCCGTATAGGCCTGTTCCTCGGGGCCAGCGAACCGGAAAAACGCCCCTCCGCGCAGACCTGGGGCCAAATCGTCCTGGCCATGCTGCGGCGCGGTCTCAATCCCGTGCTCATGGGGGGGCCGTCCGAAAAACAACTGGGCGCGCAGGTGGTGAAACTCGCAAAGGCGCCGGTGCCAAACCTATGCGGCAGGTTCTCCGTGACCCAGTTCGCCCGCTCCCTGGGGGAGATCGACCTGCTCGTCACCCCGGACACCGGCCCCATGCATCTGGCAGCATGGTTCGGGCTGCGCTGCCTGAACCTCTCCCTGGGTCCAGTGAACCCATGGGAGACCGGCCCCTATCTTCCGGGGCACTACGTGCTCCAGGCCGCCATGAGCTGCACCGGCTGCTGGACCTGCACCCACCCCACTCCGCAGCGCTGCGCCCAACTCATGCACCCGGAGCGCATCGCCTTCCTGGCAGGTATTCTCGCCAAGGGGCGCCTTCAGAGCCTCGAGCGGCTCAGCCTCCCGGGCATGCGCCTCATGCGCACGGAGCACGCCTCCAACGGCCTCTTCAACCTCGCCCCCCTGGGCAAGGGCTTGCCGCAGCGGCGCGACCTGCTCTCCGACTTCTGGAACTCCTTTTTCGGCGCCCAGTTCAAGATATGGGGGCGCGACAAATTCGCCACAGCCTGGCAGTGCCTCGGAGACCAGGCCCCGGAACTCCGGCCCAGGATCGTGGCCGGCCTCTCCCCGCTGAGCAGGGCTTTTTCCAGCTCCCTGCGTAGCGGTGCGCCCCTGCCCCCGGACTTCTGGAAATCCCGCCCCCCACTGATGCGCCCCCTCTCCGGCTACCTGCACATGTTGTTGCAGAACGCCGACTTCAGCGGTCAGGGATACGCCAACGCCCTTGCATGCGTGGAGAGCATTGCCGCGCTCCAGGACTGACCCCGCGCCCCCCCTAGTACCTCCACTCAAGTGTGAAGGACTGATGAGCCGTAAGGCGCTCCCGTCCCGCCAGACGGCTTCTCTCGGGCAGCCACGAGGCCGCTCCTGAAGCGATTTTTCGCCATTCAAACAAGGCTATTTATCGAGCGACAACGACAACAGGTTCTCGAGCACCCGGAAAAACCGTCCACATTCTTTACACCTCATCACACAACGCATTGATTTCATAAGCTGCTAAAAAGTGGAACAGGTTTTGTATTTATCTGGGCCGAGGAGACCAACCATGCAGATTTTACCCACCTCCACAGATAACGGTGCCACCTCTACCATAATCAACGGCAGCCAAAATACTTCCGACAGTTCCTCTTTCGCGGACCTGCTGGGCAGCTTCGGTGTCTCCCTTTCCAATAGCGCGCAGCAATCCACCAATATAGTGAAGGCCACTGAAACTGGCTCGGCCAGCGTTTCGAACAAGAACGGAAACGGCAAGGGCCTGAAAGTCACACGGGAAGATTTTGCCGAACTCCGGGAATCCCTCAAGAGCTATGGGCTCTCGGACAAGGACCTGGACGACCTGGAAGACAAGGTTTCCAGCGACGAAGGCATGACCTGGAAGGAACTGCTCCAGGACGTGGATTCCAAGCTGAGCGCGGCCGTGAACCAGACCATCGAGTTCGACAGCTCCACCAGGAACGAGCTCAACAGTCTGTTCCGCAAGATGGGATTCACAGCGGACCAGAGCAGCGCCCTGGTCCAGAACCTGGAAGACGGCAAGCAGAGCCAGGTCTGGAGCAAGATCACGGCCAAAATGGGGAACCTCTCGGAATCCGATCTGTCCAAGATCACCCGGGACGAACTGACCACTTTGGCTTCGGCCATGAACCTCTCCTCAAAGATGGTCAAGAGCATCGACTCCATGCTCGGTGGCTCGGTACCCGACACGTCGCCCACCGCCACCGGAGTCAAGGCCGCCCTGAACACCATCCTCTCCGAGTCCGCCAAGAAGATGAAGGAGGCCCAGGATATGCAGGAAGAGGCGCGGGAGACCATCGCCACCAAGTTCCGCACAGCAGCCGAACGCGCCGAGATCGAGAAGATGGGCAGCAACAGGGAGACCAAGGAGTCCGCCTCCAACAAGTTATTCATCGAGGAGGCCGCCAGGAAGTCATACAGGACCGAACAGAACGATCCCACTCATGCCAAGAAGAGCGAGTCCTCGGCCATCGAATCCGAAGCCACAAAGTCCAAGGAGACGTCCACCAAGGCGGCCCTGTCCCAGGACGACAAGGACGCCCAGGCATCTAACACCGCCAAGAACAACGAGAGCAAGGCCGATGAACTGCAAGACAGGATGAAGAAGTCCTTTGCCGGCACCGCGGACCAGGGCAGGGATGCGAAGGACAAGCCCGGTTCGGATCTGGACGCCAAAAGCGGCGGCAAGGACTCGGGCTCCAAGGACGGCATGGACTCTCTCTGGGACAAGGTGCATAACCGAGGCGACACGGTTGACTCCAAGATCTTACACGCCGAGAGCACCACTGTTTCCAACGAGCTGAACGCCCGGAACCAGAACCTTCAGAACACCAACACCTCCTTCAAGGATCTTCCCTCCCAGCGCATCCTACGCACAGTGCAGGATGGTGTGCTGCAGAATCTGCAGCAGGGGGGCAAGCAGCTCACCCTGCGCCTCGATCCTCCCAGCCTTGGCAAGCTCACTGTGATCCTGCAGGTGACCAACAAGGAAGTGAGCGCGGTCATCAAGACCGAAAACGCGGATGTGACAAAGGCCATTCAGGATCAGGCCCACGTTATCAAGCAGACCCTGGAGGGTCAGGGCCTGAAGGTCGACAAGGTGGACGTGCAGACCCAGACCGCCAACGACCAGAGCAACCAGTCCTGGCAGGGCGCGGATCAGCACAACCAGGCCCAGGAACGCAAACAGTTCGAGAGAATTCGTTCCACAATGAGAATTTTACGTAGCATGCGTCAAAATGCAGAAGAAGTGGCCCAGGATGTGCAAAGTGATGGTGTACAAGAAAATGTTTCCCAACAGGGAATCTACGTCATCGCATAGGAGAGGACAATGAGCACGTCATACGATAGCAGCATCCTTGGGAAGGCTGAACAGGAATTCAGTTCCTACCAGCAATACCGGATCTCGGGCAATTCCGATCTGGGCAAGGATGACTTCCTCAATCTCCTGGTGACCCAGTTGAAGTATCAGGATCCCTTGAATCCCATGGAGGACAAGGAATTCACCGCTCAAATGGCATCCTTTTCCAGCCTTGAGCAACTGAACAACATCAACGACGGCATTTCGACCCTGAGCGAAGGGACGCAGCGGCAGGAGATGCTCAGCGCGGTCGGCTTCATAGGCAAGCAGGTCCTCGCCACCGGCGACTCCGTCAGCAAGATCGGCGATTACACCAGCACAATATCATTTGAGTTGGACGATGCCGCGGCCGACTGTTACGTGAACATCTTTGATGAGAACTACAACATCGTCACCACAATACAGCTCGGCACGCTGCAGGCCGGGAGCTACAATGTGCAGTGGGACGGCAAAAATTACAACGATCAGGAAATGGCCGACGGCATATATTACGTCACCATGGCCGCGGAGAGTTCCAGCGGCTCGGCGATCCTGGTGGACACCAACATCAGCGGCGCGGTCATCGGGGTCAACGTCACGGACGACGGCTACATGCTGACCCTGGACGACGGCCGTGAGGTGGACCTGCTGCAGATTCAGCGGGTGGTGGATTTCAGCAACCTTACCGGTTCCGATGACGACTCCAGTGACGATTCCAGCGACGACTCAAGCGATGATTCGAGCGATGACTCAAGTGACGACTCCGAGGAATCCGCGGAATCGTAACTGTAGCGAAATTTCGGATTAGCAGTATGTCGCATGCGGATCAGGGCGCAGCCAAGGCCCGAGGGTCCGGCAGCGACACAGGGGGTGCGGAGAAGGCACTTCCGCCTGGCCGGACAACTGTTCCGGCCAGAGAAGCCCGCGAATTCCAGGGTGTGAGAATCTCGCGGATATCACCAAGCGAAAAAGAAGAAAAATCGGCCCGGCGGCTGGGTGGAGAATTGCCAGCCGTGGCCCCGGGCAACAACGATCAGGAGGTCCGACATGGGTCTTTCAGCATCTATGTGGTCCGGTGTGTCCGGCCTGCTCACTCACGGCGAGAAGATGAACGTGCTCGGCAACAACATCGCCAATGTGAACACGGTGGGATTCAAGTCTTCCAACATGTATTTCGAGGACTTTTTCTACCAGTACACCAGCACCGGCGGGTCATCCTCGGCACAGCTGGGACGCGGCGTGAACGCTGCCTGCATCTACGGCGACTTCTCCCAGGGGAGCTTCGAAACCACCAACGAGGCAACCGACCTGGCCATTGGCGGAAACGGATTCTTTGGCGTCTCCCCCCTGGGCTCCGATGACATGTATTACACCCGCGCCGGCAACTTCCGATTCGACGAGCGCGGCTATCTGATGGATCCCCACGGTTACTGCGTACAAGGCTGGCAAATCATCCAGCAGGACACCGAGGCGGCGACAACCACCACCATCACCGACGATCCGGAAAATGCTTCCGCCATCAGAGGTGTGGGCACGCCCACAAACATCCGGTTGGAAGGTTTCACCTGCGACCCCGCCCACACCACCCGCGTGACCATGGTCACCAACCTGGACAAAAAGGCCGGGGACAACACTCCCAGCCAGTCCGGCAATCCGCTCTTCGCACTGGCGGAGAGCTGGAACGGCCTCAATGATCCGCCCCTCGGCACCACTGCCTACGGATACTCCAGCACCATCAAGGTGTACGACGAAGGCGGCACTGCCCACGACCTGACCATCTACTACGACCAGACCACTAACGCCGAAGGCAACAATGTCTGGGAATACATCGTGACCATGAACCCGGACGACGACGCCAGAACCTTTAACAACGGAACATGGTCTCCTGCGGGAACCAGCGACGCCGGCCTGTTGATGATCGGTACCCTGTCCTTCAACTCAGCCGGACAGCTGGAGGACATGAGCGCCTGGACCCTGCCCGAAAACGCTTCCAACGGTGGTCTCTCCATGTGGCGCACCACGGCCAACTCCACCAACGGCTATCCGCTTCTGGCCGCCAACTTCACCGGCCTGTCCAACGCCAGCGCGGTGGTGGACAACAACGGCGCGGCCATATCACCGGTGCTCTCCAACGCCTCGGGCAAGCTCATCGAGATCAACTTTGGCATCTCCACCTCGCCCAACGCAACCTGGACACTCAACAACGGTTCGGTGCCGGGCTCATACAGCCCTCTGGACGTCGGCTCCAATGCCTCCAACCTCCCCGGGTATGAAAACAATGCCCAGAGGTCGGCCATCGCCACCACCAGCTACTCGGGAAGTTCCTCCACCGTATTCATGAGCCAGGACGGCTATACCTTCGGATTCCTGCAGACCGTGGCGGTGGACGACGACGGCATTCTTTCGGGCCGATACTCCAACGGCGTAACTCTGGAACTCTACCAGCTCACGCTCTACGATTTCCTGAACGAGACCGGGTTACACCGCGAAGGTGGCAACCTGTTCTCCGAAACCCGGGACTCCGGTAGCGCGTCTCCCGGACCCGCCAACGCCAACGGGCTGGGCAGCATCACTTCCAACGCGCTGGAGCAGTCCAACGTTGACCTGGCCAGGGAATTCGTGCAGATGATCACCACCCAGCGCGGATTTTCCGCCAACGGCAAGGTCATCACCACCACGGACCAGATGCTTTCGGAAGTCATCATGCTCAAGCGATAGGTCCGCCAAGCCCTATGAAAAAGACAAGGCCCCCAGAACCGGGGGCCTTTTTCGTTATCAAAAACCCAGCGGGCAATTATGCAACGCTTCCTTAAAACTCGTAACGCATGTTGGCCATGAAGCTCACGTTGTATATGTCGGTCCTGAAAAAGCTGTTGGAGGCTTCCAGGGACACGATGAAGGAATCCGTGGGGTAGATGTCCAGACCGAGTATGCCCTCGACCTCGTCCGCGTCGTATTGGCTTTCCATGATGTCGTAGATATAGCCTATCTCCAGGTAGGGCTGCAGAAACTCAAAATTGTAGGCGGCACGGCCCGCGATGCGCAGTTCCCCGATCTCCAGGTCATCCGGACGACCCGTGATGTTGGCGCCGTTGACGTCAGGCAGCGGGAACAGGCTGGAACTGCTCGATGAAGAGTAGCTCCAATTGTCCTCCCGGGCGTAGGTGAAGGACATGGTGCCGCTCAGCAGCCAGTTTTCCAGGATGAAGAACTGGGTCACGCTGGGGCTGATCATGAAGCGCATTGAGTCGTAATAGGCCGTCGTGGTGTCCGCATTGCTGACAAAGGAGATGCCGGAGATCAGGTTGAACAGGGTGTGCTCGAAGATGGCCACTGACAGGTAGGGGGCGATGGTGTACCCGGATGTTCCGGATTCGCCGTCGAGACCGTAGTAATCTGTCTCGTTGTAGGAGCCCTCCACGCCGAAGGCCACGCCAAGCAGCGTGCGGTCGGTGATCTGGTAGTCCGCCCCGAGCATGATCATACCGGAGTAGCCGTCGTATTTCCTGGCCCTGTCCGAGTTGCCCATAAAGCTCATGCCTCCGGAGAGCCAGACGCCGAGCCCCAGGGAATCGGCCGCATCGCCCGCAGCCACGCCCGAAGCAACAGGGTTGTCCATCCTGTAGTTCAGGTCAGCCAAGCCAGGGGCAATTCTCTTGGCCGTGGCAAGAGTCTTGTCCGTGGTCATGCGCTCCTTGAGGCCAGTGTCCAGGTCCGGACCACCCCACTTCGGCGTGACTATGGAAAGAATGCGCGTATTAATGAGCCGGGAAATGGTCCTGGCACCGGTTCTAACCTCCTGCTTGGTGGTCCCCTCCACACCGGGCGCCTCGCCGTTCTGGTAGGCATGTCCAATGAATTCACCGTCCTCGTTGTAGACCTCGTTGCCCACGTAGGTGAGGTCCTCCACGAACAGGGTCTCACCGTCCGAATTGCGCCCCTTGAAGGAAACTATCCGCCCCTCTTCGTTATAGGTTACGTAGCCCACGTTGGTAACGCTCTGATATTTGGAGGTCGATCCTGTGGGATAATAGGTCCACCCGTTGTCCGAAAACGAACTTTTGAAGTCATAGCCCGACACGTCGGTTCCACCGGTGGACGTGGCCATACCCGAAGATGCGGTGACCGACAAAATCCCGCAGACACAAACGACCCCCAGGGCATACAGGCCCAGGGACCTGGCAATCGCTCTCTTGCTAACCACCATGGCCAACCCCCTTCAAGTATGGCGTTCACTGTGTTTTGATACGTGTTTGCCGCCCGGTCGCGGGAGGACGGCAAGAAAGGCACCCCTGAACAAAGATTTTTTCAATAAAATCGAGATGATACGTTTTTCTATATATTTTCTATAACATGCGCAACAATCCTTGTCCAGGATTAACAATTCTTTATTTGACTTTATCCCTCTTTTTCAAAGCTATTTATAATTCAAGGGTGAACCAGGCGTTTTTTTCCCGCTACCGTGTTTTTCCGACTTCATATCTCGTCCTCAAGTATACCCTGGTGCGATTATATTTGCTGAGCCCATTTCAGCGCGTCGGTTTTATCACCATCTTTTCAGACAATTGTACATATCCCTACCATTTTATTCCTTATTCTCAACCTCATTCAACCGTCGAAGCAATGACAGGCACTAGGAAAAAGATTCACCTTCAGGCCTCTTATTTTAAGATACAAAGTTTAGAGAATACTTAACACGCTGTTTTTTAGAATTAAAAGATATTTGGCACCTCTATTGCTTACTATGGGCAAGCAACAACAAGGAGGTTTTGCAAATGTCTTTGGTCATCAATCACAACCTTATGGCAATGAATGCCGCCCGGAACCTCAGTTTAAGCTATGGCAGCCTCTCCGATTCCACGAGGCGCCTCTCTTCGGGCCTGCGAATCAGCACTGCGGCGGACGATGCGGCCGGTCTGGCCATCCGCGAGTTGATGCGCGCTGACATTTCAACCCTGAACCAGGGCGTGCGCAACGCCAATGACGCCATCTCGCTCATCCAAACGGCTGACGGCGCCCTGCAGGTCATCGACGAAAAACTCATACGTCTCCAGGAGCTGGCTGAACAGGCTGCCACCGGTACCTACAATTCAGACCAACGTCTGATGATCGACTCCGAATTCCAGGCCATGGCCTCGGAAATCACGCGTATCGCCACGGCCACGGACTTCAACGGCGTGTACCTGCTCAACGGCAACCTTTCCGGTGCCGAGAGCGCGCACAACGGTTCCGGTCTGCAGTCCACCGGTCCCATCAAGATCCACTTCGGAACAGGCAACGATTCTGCTGAGGACTACTACTACATCAGCATCGGCGATGCCACGGCCTCGGCCCTGTTAGGCGGAGCCTGCAGCATTTCCACCCAGGCCCTTGCACAGCAGGCCCTGGACAGGATCAAGCAGGCGATCATTTCCAAGGATAAGATCCGCGCCGCCCTGGGCGCCACGCAGAACAGGCTGGAGAACACCATCAACAACCTGTCCATCATGGCGGAGAACCTCCAGGCCGCTGAATCGCGGATCTCGGATGTGGACGTTGCCACGGAAATGACGGAATTCGTTCGCAACCAGATTTTGACGCAATCCGCGGTGGCCATGCTGGCCCAGGCCAACTCGCTGCCGCAGATGGCTATGCAGCTCATTCCAGGGTTAGTCCGACGGCGGATAGTTGACGGATTCTCGGCGGCGGATGACCAAAGACATGGGGGTCGGGGACTTGCTCCCCGGCCCTCATGCCCCCTGATCTTCCTCGTCGGTGTCGGAATCTTGAACCCCGTAAAGGGCGAGAGCCTTGCCCGCGGCCTTTTGTTCGGCTTTTTTCAGCGAGCTGCCCTGGGCGTGTATTTCCTCTCCATCGGGGGAGAACCACCACGACCTTGAACACCTTTTCGTGTTCAGGGCCCACGCTGTCCACGAGACTGTACACGGGGCGCTCCTTGAAGCGTTTCTGCGTGTATTCCTGCAGGCGGCTCTTGTAGTCCCGTTCCTGCTCCGCATCTATTTCTTCGGGCCAGCGTCCGGTGTAGACCCAAAGCACCCAGCTCACGCTCGCCTCGTACCCTCCATCGAGGTATATGGCCCCCAGCACCGCTTCGAAAACATTCGCGAGCAATGACGGTCTGTCACGCCCCCCCTTGCTCCTGCTCGCCTTTGCCCAGGAGCATGAACTTGTCCAGCTTGAGCTCCTTGGCTAATTCGGCAAGTGTCGGTTTGCTGACAAGCCGTGCTCGCATCCTCGTGAGCTCTCCCTCACGGGTTTCGGGAAATCGCTCGAACAGCCGCTTCGTAACGCATAATTCCAATACGGCATCACCCAGGAACTCCAAGCGTTCGTTATTTTCAAGGCTTTCGGACTGTTCATTGGCATAAGAGCTGTGCGTCATTGCCGTTTCCAAGAGCTTGACTTGCTCAAACGCATAGTGGATAGATTGTTGGGCGTTTTCATGATCAATCACTGATCTCACTCCTTCCAAGAGGCGCTTATGGATTATCACAGAAACATAAAGGCGCTGTTTTGGCCTAAAAGCGTTGCCATTGTTGGCGCCTCGACGCATGCTGGCAAAATTGGCAACATTATCGTGGGAAACCTGCTGCAGGCCGGTTTCGATGGGAAAATACTGCCGGTCAATCCCAAAGCCGATACCATCTGCGGCCTTCCCGCGTACAAGGATATCGCCGATCTCCCGCTCCCCTGGATATGGCGGTCATCTGCATTCCACCGAGGTTCGTGGTACAGTCCATGGAGGCCCTGGCCCAGCTCCCCACCAAGGCGGCGATCATCATCACCGCGGGTTTCAAGGAGGTGGGCAAGGACGGCTACTATCTCGAGGAGCAGGTCAAGAAGATAGCCAAGGAGCACGACATAGCTCTGCTCGGCCCCAACTGTCTAGGTTTGATCAATCCTCCAAGCGGTGTCAACGCCTCCTTCGCAGTGGGGCAGCCGCAACCGGGCAACATCGCCTTTTTCTCGCAGTCCGGCGCCCTTTGCGTCTCCATTCTGGACTGGGCTCTAGGGTACAACATCGGCTTTTCCAAGTTCATCAGCCTGGGCAACAAAGCTGTGCTCGGCGAGGCCGAGATGCTCGCGCTACTGGCCGAGGACGAGCACACCAAGGTCATTCTGGGATACGTCGAAGGGGTGGACAACGGCAAGCGTTTCATGAACGTGGCGCGCCAGGTTTCAAAAATAAAGCCCGTGATCATGATCAAGTCCGGCACCACCTCGGCGGGCGCCAAGGCGGCCTCCTCCCACACGGGCGCCATTGCGGGATCAGACTCCGCCTACACCGCCGCCTTCAAGCAGTCGGGCATCATCCGCTGCCACGATGTGGCTTCGCTGTTCAATCTGGCCGCGGCCTTCTCCACGCAGCCCCTCCCCAAGGGACCCAACCTGGCCATTATCACCAACTCCGGCGGCCCCGGCATCCTGGCCGCGGACGCTACCGACAAGACAGACCTCATGTTGGCGAGAATATCCCCCTCCACCATCGAGAAACTCACGGAGTTCCTGCCGCCCTACGCCTCACTGTACAACCCCATCGACATCATCGGGGATGCACCGGCGGAACGCTATGCCAAGACTCTGGAGATCATCCTCCAGGACGAACGCGTCCACTCCGTCCTGATGCTGCTATCGCCCACCGCCTCGGCCCAGCCCGAGGAAACTGCGCGGGCCGTCATCGAGTGCGCCAAAAAGACGGACAAGCCGATTTTCGGCTGCTTCATGGGCGAGAAAGTCGTGGGGCCCGGCAAACGCATGCTCCAGGACGCGGGCATCCCATGCTACGGCTACCCGGAGCCGGCTATTCACGCCATGGACACCATGTACAAGTATTTCGAACGCACGAAACGCCCCGACCCTGTGGAGGTCTGCTACAGGCGTGACCTGGGCAGGGCTGAACAGATCATCAAGGAGGCCCGGGACCAGGGCTGGGGCGAAATTGTGGAGTTCCAGGCCCAGGGCCTGCTCAAGGCCTACGAACTCCCCCTGCCTCAGACCAGGCTGGCCCGCACCAGTGATGAGGCGGTCAAGGACCGCGGAGCGAATCGGATTTCCCGTGGTCCTGAAGATCGCCTCGCCCCAGATCTCCCACAAAAGCGACGTTGACGGGGTCAAGGTGAACCTCAGGACCCCGGAGGAGGTGCGCACCGCCTTTCTGAACATCACCTCCCGCGCCCAGCGCATGCGCGAGGACGCCTTCATCTCCGGCTGCCTGGTGCAAGGCATGGCGCCCAAGGACTCCAAGGAGGTCATCGTCGGATTCAAGCGCGACCCCCAATTCGGTCCCCTGATCCTGTTCGGCCTGGGCGGCATCTACGTGGAAATCCTTAAGGACGTTGCCTTCAGACTGGCGCCCCTTTCACTGGATGACGCTCATGGAATGATCCGGGAAATCAAGTCTTTTCCCCTGCTGCGGGGGGGTGCGTGGAGAGCCGCCAGTGAACTTCAAGGCCATCGAGGACATTTTGTTGATCATGTCCCAGCTCGCCCTGGACTTCCCGGAGATTGAGGAGGCCGAATTCAACCCCGTGCTCGTGAGCCCCAGGGAGGCTCTGGTGGCTGACGTTCGTGTCGTTCTCTCCCACAAAAACTGATGTTTGTGCTTCTGAACCGACTTG
>CAXXPL010000014.1:0-285151 GCA_963674665.2 Desulfovibrionaceae bacterium
GACGCCCAGGTCCGTATGGTCCAGCGCCGGGGAGACGATCAGCTCCCTGCGTCGCAGCTCGCGCTCCCGTTCCAGCTCCTCCCTGGTTCGGGCCAGCTCCGTTTCGAGTTCCGCGATTTTCTCGGTAAGATTTTCCACCACGCCAGTCTCCGCCTTTCTCGGGTTGTGGACACCGGTTCTCATTGAATCATACCTGTAATTTCGGAGAAATTGCAAGTGCGGGATCATTGTTTTGGTGGGAAGGGGGCGAAGTTATGTGAAATAGTAATGTTGCAATGCCGTATAAAATTCTGAACAACTTTGTTCGATATTCTTCGAAGAGATGTGGTTGAGAAAGAAAATGTGGGTAAGTAGTGACAGTTTACGTGTATTCATGGAATACAATAATTCTCGTTTGGATAGTATAATTGCTTGACGCGGGCGATAAGACACATTCCTCCTTTTCTGGAATGCTATGGCGGGGCATGTGCAAAGAAAAAGGGAGCGGAGCAGGCGCCCCGCACCCTGTAGTGGAAGGCGGTTATTGAAAGATTTTAAGGTACTCCCCGTACCCCTCGGCCTGAAGCTTGTCCTTGGGAATGAAGCGCAAGGACGCCGAGTTGATGCAGTAGCGTTTGCCTGTCGGCTTGGGGCCGTCGTCGAACACGTGCCCCAGGTGGGAGTCCGCGTACAGGCTGCGCACCTCTGTGCGGGTCATGAACAGTGACCTGTCTGTCTTTTCCACGATGTTGTCAGCATCCAGGGGTTTGGTGAAGCTGGGCCAGCCCGTGCCGGAATCGAACTTGTCAGAGGAGCTGAACAGGGGCTCGCCCGAGACCACGTCCACGTATATGCCCTCCTGGTGGTTGTCCCAGAATTCGTTCTTGAAAGGCGGCTCCGTGCCCTCCTCCTGGGTCACCTCGAACTGCAGCTCGGTGAGCCGCTTGCGCAGAGTGGCCTGGTCCGGCTTGTTGTGGGTCTTCCATGAAGGTTTGGCCGTGGCACCCTCCGTGCCTCCTCCGGCAGTTTTTTTTCTGCCACCCCAGGCCTGATCCAGAAAGCACTGCCTGCCTGAAAACACCCGGTAGTTGTTGTATTGCCCAGGGTTTTTGTCCGCATACCCCTGGTGGGTAGTCCTCGGCCGGGTAGAACTTCATGGCGGGGCGTATGACTGTGGCGATGGGCCTTTTCGAACAGCCCTGAATGCCTCCAGGGCCAACTTGGACTCCTCGGCCAGACGCTTCTGCTCCTCGTCGTGATAGAAGATGGCCGTGGTGTACTGCTCGCCTCGGTCGGCGAACTGCCCCCCCGCGTCCGTGGGGGTCGATGGTCCGCCAGAAACCGTCCAGCAGGTCCTGATAGCTGATCTTCCTCGGGTCGAAGGTCACCCGCACAGCTTCCAGGTGTCCGGTGGTTGCCGGTGCAGATCTGCTTGTAGGTGGGGTTCTCCACATGCCCCCCGGTGTAGCCGGAGACAACCTCCAGCACCCCGCCGAGCTTTTCCAGATCGTGCTCCACGCACCAGAAACACCCCCCCGCGAAGGTGGCGACCACTGGTATTGGCTTTTTCTCATTGTGGGGGCCTCCATAACGTCCTTTTGGCTCTGGCCGGCAAAGGCCAAGGTCAGAATAGCGCAGAACAGTGTTAATAGAGCCAGACCAGCCAGCAAGGGTTTCTTGGCTTTGTTTTTCATCATTTCGCACCTGTTGGCGTAAAAGGCTGCGTCACGGCCTTAATTCCTTCCAATTGGGTATATATAATACCTGTAGAGCCCGGCGCAAGGTGTGGGAGGAAAAAGGGAGGGGAATGAAGAGGGGAGAAAGAGTTTACCGTATACTCGGTTCGCGGTTAACTTGCTTTCTTACTGCGTTTTTTTGTTGAGCCTTTCTCTGTCCCTTGCTTTGGGAGCTTACGGATTCTCCGTATCCATGTGGACACATCCGGATCCATGCGGGCCAATACACCGGGTTGCCTGTCCCCGGCATCCTCGTATTCGGCCAGGAGGATGAGCATCCTGCCCAGATCCGGCGCATAGGGTAAAAGTTCCACAGTCAGCCAACTCAGAAAAATCGCGTAAAACGCCCGCATCTGAGCATTTCTCGGCGAGTGTCTGAACAATATAAAAAAGAGGTTCATCATAGGGGATGGGGGTATTGAGAAAAAATCCCAGGTCGTGGAGGCGGGTTAATATTTTTTGTGCAGCGTCGTAGGCTGCTGCGCGGCCTACGGTAGAGGCAATACGCGCGATTGCGGTTCCAACAGGTGAAAAGCTATAAATATGTTAAAATTTGTGTTTCGAGAGACTTTTTTGTATAAATTTTGAATTATTACAATGTGGCTATCCCCTTAACTCCGCATAAGGTGACAGGGGCGGCATTATGAGCAAGCCCGCAGCAGGGCGATCAAAGCCTTACCCTGGCCAAAAACGACGGTTGAAACGGTAGCAGTTATTCATCGAGGTACTTCTGAAGATGCTTTCCCCATGACTCCATGATACGTGCCAAGAATGAATGCCTTTGCCTTGGAGATCAGGATGTTGACCCACTTGAGGACGTCGTGGCTGGGCTCACCTTTTCTTGGGTAGACCACCGTTGGGTTGTGTTCGTGCCCTATCTCCTTGACGACGTTGAAGGCCGCCAATCCATCGGTTTTGATGGCCTGTGCGTCGGCCACGTGTTTCTCAAGAACAGCTTTGATACGTTCACCATCAACGTTTTCCAGTACTTCCATTCTGGCGAACGTGATCGCTTCATCCCGTGTTGCCGCCATGACGAGGACAGGCATTTTGCTGGTTCCGCGACCTCGCTTGTCGCCACTCTTCTTGATTCCGCCGTTGAAGAAGGCGTCATCGACCTGTATGAGACCGGCGAGCTGATAATTCGGCGTCCCTGGCCTCCATGGCCTTGCGAATCTTGTGGAGCATGGTCCAGGAACACTTAAGCCCGATGTCAATCTTGCGGGACAGCGCAAGGGCCGAGAGGCCACGTTTGTCAGTAGCTACCAGGTAGATGGCCCAGAACCATTTGATGAGTGGGGTCCTGGTGCGATGCATGACCGTACCAGCAGTCAACGATGTCTGGTGCTTGCACTCAACACATTGATACAACCTGCGTTTCTCAAGGAAGAAGGCCTCGTGACAGCCGCATTGAGGGACAATGGAAACCATCGGGCCAGCGCAGTTCGAGCAGGCGCTTCCTACAGGCTTTCTCAGTGCCGAACCGACGCTGAAAAGTAATCATGGTCCATGTCGAGATAGGGCTTGGGCATGACATACCTCCGCCTACATCTATATTCTTTTTAGAATAGGCCTATTTTGCGGAAGCAAGGCAATAGCCACATAAACAGATAGAAGAGACTATAGAACGAGTCAAATATCTTTTCTTCAGATATCTGGTTGTGCGAATATTTATAACAAATTGTTATAATAGTTATATTAACCGAAATAGTGTGGGATTGAAGGAGGTTTAGGAAGGGGGAGCGCGAGGGGGAGAACCCTTTTCAAAGGGTGTCCCCCTCGAAAAAGCCATTTTCTTTTTACTTTGCCGTATTCTTCCCAACTACCCCCGCACCAGGCCCATGGCGGTGAGGTACAGGAGTTGGGTATCGTTGCCGAGGCGCAGCAGGGTGTTGGCCTCGGCGTCGAAGAACGCGCCGATGCCGCAGGCTCCCAGGCCCAGGGCGGTGGCCGCGAGATAGACCCTCTGCCCCAGCCGCCCGGCCTCGAGCATGGCGTGGCGGTAACAGCGCGCCCCTTTGTGGGACTCGAGGTTTGCGAGGTCAGTGAGGAACAGGAAGTGGGCGTTGGCGTTCTTGAGCCAGTGCTGCCCCAGGCAGACGTTTGCCAGGGAGTCGTGCACCACCCCGGCATGGAGGCGCGCGCAGGTGGGCGCGTGATTGTGCTCGTTCCTGAGCAGAAAGAGTCCGTCGCCGCAGGCCGCGCTGTCCACATTGCGCAGGGCGGCGGCCACGCGCACCGGAGGGGTGGGACAGTCCGGGGACATGCCCTCCGGGTCCATGGCGCAGACCATGTACACCACGGCGGCCATGAGTTCGGCGTTCAGATCCTCGGGCACGAAGTTGCGGCGCGACCGCCGCCCCATGATGCATTGGGCCAGGGTCGGCTGCGGCTTGTCGACTGGCAGTTCGGGCAGGGGTAGTGGCTTGAACTCCAGACCCTGGTTAAAGACCGCATTGCTTTTTTCGCTTATGTCGGCAGCTTTTCCCAGGTCGTGCCCCGCGGCGTGCAATCGCCGGATGGGTTCGTAGACAATCTCGTATTGCGAGACCACACTGGCGGATGCTCGGATGCCGCACACCGGTGCTTCCTTGTGCTCAAGGGGGGCGGGCACAGGAGTGATAGTGCAGTCATGTTGCGGCTTTTGAGGATAGGCAAAGATAACCGCAATGCAAGCCTCCCTGTCCTCCTTCAGACAGAGCATGGAGTTCATGGCCTCGTCGTCAAAGTCGTGGCGAACTACCGGGAAAAGGCCTTCCGCGCGCAGTGCCAGAAGCAGGTTCTCGATCACGTGCCCCCCGTCGAGGAGCACGTAACGGTAGGCCCGCTCCCGGTACTTCCAGGCGGAGCGGAAGAATATCCCGGTGAGAAGGAACACCGCCACCGCGTCCCCGCCGTCCTCGTATCCGCAGGCCCAGGCCGCCTTGCCCAGACAGTCCGTTGCTATGCCCAGGTCCAGCAGGTCATGCATATGGGGGCGATAATGGTGCACGTTTCCGGACAGAGCCTCGGATCGGCAGGAGGCGGCGAGCCCGGTGTAGAGCTCGATGGGGTACAGAGCCCCGGCCGAGGCAGCCGCGCGGTAGTGGAACTCTCCCCTGTCGTGTCGGCTCCTGGCGGTGAGCCCGCAGGCCTGGGTCAGAACCTTGGAGAGGATCGGGAGCATGTTAGGGGGAGCCTTGCGGATGGGCGCGACCGCCTCGTTCAGGACCTGTTGCGGCGTGAACAAAGGGAATGACAGGTCCTCGGGAAGGGGGTGCACCGTGAGGTCCAACTCTTGGGGGTAGTTCTTGAACACCTTGGGCTGATTGGCCCAGTCAAGGCCATGACCTCCCATGTTCCAACGATCGTGGCTGGTGAGCAGGTGATATTCAAGGGCTGTCATTGCCTCGGACCCGTGTCGTTCGTCGCTCATGGAGCCTCCCAGGTCTTCCCGTAGGGCGGGTTGTCTTCTTGACCAGCCTCGGTGAGTTGTGGAAAAAGAAAGTGCTGTCCGTCAGTTCGACCTCTCCACGTAATCTTTGCATATCGATAGTACATCAACCCCTAGCCTGACGCCAAGGACCTGATAATGTCCCAGAACTCTTTGACCTCTTTGCACGCTCTCGTGTGGATGTCGCTCTGCGCCGCACTCATCGCCGCCGGAGCCTTTGTTCACATCCCACTGGGACCCGTGCCCATCTCGCTGCAAACCATGTTCGTGCTCCTTGCGGGCTTTCTGCTCGGGCCGTGGCGTGGCGCGCTCACCCTGATCCTTTACGAGGTCGCCGGGCTTCTGGGCCTGCCGGTTTTTGCGGGGGGCAAATCAGGCCTGGCCGTGTTTCTCGGCCCCACGGGCGGATACCTGCTCGGTTTCATTGTCTGCGCCCTGGTCGCCGGTCTCGCGGTACGCGGCCTGAAGCCCGGGCAGACGCCCGGATGGGGCAAGCTGCTGCTCTTCGGTGGCCTGGGGTTGTTCAGCATCTACGCCATCGGCGTGCCACGCCTGGCCATGGTCATGGACGCCAGCCTGGGCAAGGCCTTTGCCGTGGGCATGCTGCCATTCCTCCCCGGCACCGTGCTGAAGCTGGCCGCGGCCAGCCTGGCCGGGAACCGCCTGCACAAGTGGAGGCTCATTCCCCTGTGAAGGAAGCACTGCATAATTGCCCCCTGGCTTTGTTGCTGCGAGAAGGCAAATCCTCGTGTATTATAAATACACGTCGGCCTTGCCTTTTCCTTGCGCCTTGCCAGCGAACAATTCTACAGTACCTCAGAAAAAATGAGATTAATCAGCGCTTCCCAAAACAGCCTTCCCATTAAGATATAACACACCATGACCTCTCCCCTTATTCAGGCCACAAACCTTTGCTACGCCTACCCTGGTCAGGATCCCGACAGCTCCAGGGGCGCGGCATTGCGGAACATCAGCTTTTCCCTGCCCGCTGGCGCCCTGTTGTGCCTCGGCGGGGTCAACGGCTGCGGCAAATCCACGCTGTTGACCCTGCTGGCGGGACTTGCCGGCCCGGACAACGGTGAACTGGTGATCCAAGAGCATCGCGCGCCGGGCAGGGAGCGCGACATTCGCGCCTGCACCGCCCTGTGCATGCAGGAGCCGGACGTGCAGATCCTCGGCCCCACCCCCAGAGAGGACCTGGCCCTGTGCCTGAAGGGGAGGGACAGTGACAACACCGGCAGGATAGAGGACATGGCCAGGCGTTTCGGCCTGGAGCACTGCCTGGACGAGCCTGTGCATACCCTGTCCGGGGGGCAGAAGCGCAAGCTCTGCCTTGCCACCGCCCTGCTCTCCCGCGACGAACGCAGGGGGGGAGGGCGCGAGGAAGGACAGGGCAAGGGAGCCGTTCTGCTTCTGGATGAACCCTGCAGTGGCCTGGACTACCCCGCCATCCGCGAGATGCGGGGCATTTTGGCGGACAACAAGGCACGGGGTCTGACTCAGATACTCACCACCCACGACCTCGAGCCCCTGCTGGACCTGGCGGACATCCTGGGACTCATGGACAGGGGGCGGCTGGTCCACTTCGGCGCGCCCATGGATGTTCTCCCCTTTGCCAGGGAGTGCGGCGTGCGCCCCCCGTGTGGATGGAAACCGGGCGAGGCTCTTCCGGCCTGGGAATAGGCGGTTTTTTTCACTCATCCAGTCAACCAATTATTTCGTCGCAGGTCTTAGTCTTTATAGGAAGTGCTTCACCCACGTGCTCTCCTGTCCCTGGCCTCACATCATTGAAGGCCTTTGGAAGGGGGGCGAAAACCTCGACCAGGTAAGTATAACTCGCCTTCTTGACTTCTGACAGGTTCCGGTTACCTAACCGATATCGTTCTTACCCAAGGGGATATTCGTGAAGGTATTTATCAGCATCGTCCTGATTTTGTTCATTCTTGGGGCTGCCGGGGCGGGCGGTTATTACATCTACGAGAACCGCCCCAAGCCGCATAAGCAGGAAGAGCTGCGAGAGGTGCTCATTCCCGTGCGGACCGCTCCCTTGCGCACAACGCCGTTTCGTAGGCAGATATCCCTGCTGGGCACGGCCCGGGCGCAACGCCAGGCAGAAATACAGGCCGAGGTCTCAGGCTCCGTGACCTGGATCAGCCCCGACTGCGAGCTCGGACTTCCGGTCAAGGCCGGACAGGAACTCGTGCGCCTGGATACCGAACCCTACCGCATCGCCCTGGAACAGGCCAAGGCCTCGCTAACCGAGAAGATCGCCGCCGTGACCCTGCTGGGCATCGAGAACAGCACCGAGAAGGCCAAGCTCGAGCAGGTGACCCTGGAACTCGAGGCCGCGGAGAACGAGTACCAGCGCAAGTTGAAGCTCCATGGGCGGGGCGTGGTGGCAACGTCCGAGCTGGACTCGGAGCGCAAGGTCTATCTACAGAACAAGAACGCGTTTCTGACCCAGGAGTCGCGGGTGAGCTCCTCCGAGGCTCTCCTGTTGCAGTCCGAAGCCGCGCGCATGAAGGCCGAGGCCGATCGCGACACCGCGGCCCTGAACCTCCGCCGCGCAACCCTGAGAGCCCCTTTTGACGGGCATGTTGCCTCGCGCTCCGTGGACCTGGGGGACCGTCTGCAGGTGGGGGCGGAGGCTTTCTCTGTGGTGGATTTCTCCACCGTGATCATCGACCTGGATATCCCCTCCCATTATCTCGATCTTGCCAGGATAGACGGAAAGGCGTTGGTGAGTGCCAGGAAAGGCGGCAGGCAGTACGAGGGGGTGCTCAAATACATCTCCCCCCGCGCCAATAATGCGACTCGTCTGTTCGGGGCTCAGGTCTATGTGCCCAACCCCAGCGGCAAGGTGGTAAACCCCGGGCAGTTTGTGCATGTTTCCATGCTCGAACCCGTGGCGGGCGAGCGCATGGTCCTGCCCTTTGCCGCGCTCACAGAGGACGGCAAAGGCGTGTACGTGTTTTTGGTGGCCGACAACCCGGACAAAGGTGGCCCGCCCCTGGCCAGGAAGCAGTATGTGAACGTGCTCTGGCAGCAGGGGCAGCAGGCGGTGGTGGAAGGCCTGGAGCCCGGCGGCCTGCTTGTGACACACGGGCAGGAGGATCTGGTGGATGGCGCGCCTCTGCGCGTCCTGGAAAATCCCCCTTCAGAAGGGGGCGGAGCAGACCGCTCGTGAATATTTCCCGGCTTTCCGTGGACAACCCGGTGTTCGTGAACCTGATCATGATATCCATCCTGGTCATGGGAGTGGTGCTCTACACCTTCCAGATGCCCAAGGAGATATTCCCGGAGTTCAGCGAGAACAGGGTCTCCATCACCACCACCTATCCCGGAGCGTCCTCGCGCGAGGTGGAGAAGAACGTCACCCAGAAGATCGAGGAGGCGGTGGCGGACCTGGACGACGTGGACGAACTGCGCTCGGTTTCCCAGGAGGGCATCTCCTCCATTCAGATCGACATTTCACCTGAAAACGTCAACATGGCCAAGATGCTGAGCGACATCCAGCAGGCCGTGGACGAGATCGACGACTTTCCCGAGGATGCTGACGATCCGCAAATTTCGGAACAGCACGGCATCATCCCGGTGATCACGGTGTCCATCTTCGGCGACGTGAACCTGCTGCACCTCAAAGACATGGTGGAGGACCTGGAGGACGAGATAAAGGTGGTGCCGGGGGTGGCGGACGTACGCATCTCCGGTCTGCCGGAACGCGAACTCTGGGTGGAGGTCAAGCCCGAGACCCTGGAACGCTACAAGCTGACCCTGGGGGACATCGCCGAGGCGGTGCGGCGTCAGAATTACGACCTACCCGCGGGCGAACTCCCAACCGAGAACGGAGAGTTCCTGATCCGTACCGTGGGGCGTGTGGAGGCCTCCAACCTGCTGAAGAACCTCCCCATCAAGACCACCGAGGCCGGAGGCTTCGTGCGCCTGGGCGAGGTTGCGGAGATCAGGGACTGGTTCGAGCGGGAGCAGAGCCTGGGGCGCTTCAACCAGCGCCGCGCCGTGAACCTCACCGTGACCAAGACCAAGTCCGGGGACGTCATCGAAGTCTCGGCCCGGATACGCGAACTGGTGGACTCCCTGCGGCGGAAACTCCCCCCCACCGTGGATATCGGGGTTTTCAACGACACCTCGGTCTACGTGAAGAACAGGCTGGATACCCTGAAGAATTCCGGCCTGCAGGGGTTGCTGGTGGTCTTCGCACTGCTCTTCGTCATGCTGAACACCCGCACCGCCCTGATGGTCACTCTGGGCATCCCTGTCTCCTTCATGGGGGCGTTGATCATCATGAGCTACACGGGCATGACCATGAACATGATCGCCATGTTCGCCATGATAGTGGTGCTGGGGTTGGTGGTGGACGACGCCGTGGTCATCGGGGAGAACATCTACCGCTACTACGAGCAGGGGCTGTCACCCCGCGACGCGGCCATAAAGGGCGCCACCGAGGTGGCCTGGCCCGTTGTCTCGGCCGTGGCCACCACCATCGCGGCCTTCATGCCCCTTCTGCTGATTCCAGGAACCATGGGCGTGTTCCTGGGAGTCATCCCAAAGGTGGTGATCTTTGCGTTGCTGGTGTCTCTTTTCGAGGCCCTGGTGATACTGCCCTCGCACATGGCGGACTTCCTGCCCAGGAAGCGCCCCCGCCCCACAATGGTGCGCAGGTTCATCGAGGCGGGCATCAGGGGCATGGTGAATGCCTACGGCAGGGTGGTCTGGCACGTGCTCTCCTGGCGCTACGTGTTCATCACCCTGGCTTTTGCTGTTACCACCCTCATAGTGGGGTACAGCGTGTTCTTCGTACCCTACAGGCTGTTTCACGAGTTCGAGGGTACCCAGTTCTACGTCAACATCGAGGCCCCCACATCCTGGTCCCTGGACGACACCGAGAACCTTGTCAAAGACGTGGAGCTGAAGGTGCGCTCCAGGATCGCGGACAGCGAGTTCAAGTCCCTGGTCACCAACGTGGGCTTCCTGATGAACGACTTCAACTCGGTGGATTCGGGCGAGAACGTGGCCCAGATGATCGTGGAGTTGAGCGACCTCGGGTTGGGACGGGAGCGCCCCATCAAGGAGGTGCAGGACGACGTGCGTCAGGCCCTTGAGCCCATGCAGGGGCGCGCCACCATCAACGTCAAGGAGCTGAGCTCCGGCCCCGGCGGCAAGGCCATATATCTTCTCATCAAGGGGTCGGACCTGGACACCCTGAACCGCATCGCCGGCGAGGTGAAGTCCTTTCTCAAGGGCGTTCCAGGCGCCTCGGACATCAAGGACAACATGGAGGCCGGGAAGCCGGAGCTGCAGGTCAGGTTGCGGCCCGAGGCCTACGTGCTGGGGCTCAGGGACGCGGATGTCGCAAGGCAGTTGCGCGACGCCTTCTGGGGCTCCGAGAGCTCCAAGTTCCAGACAGAGGACGAGGACATCGACGTGTTGGTCAAGCTGCCCGAGGCGGACAAGGCCCGGGTGGACTCCCTGACGCGGTTCATGATCACCCTGCCCGGTGGGGAGATGGTCCCCCTGGCCGAACTGGCCGACGTCACCAAGGTGCGTGGGGTCAGCCGCATCATCCGCGACGACCGCAAGCGCGCCATAACCATTACCGGCGAGCTGGACCAGACGCGGACCACTTCCAGCGATCTGGCCGACCTGGTGGTCAACCAGTTTCCGGATCTGAGTTCGCGCTATCCGGGCTACTCACTGAGCACGGAGCGTGGCGAGGTCAAGGACATCCGGGACTCCATGAAGGCGCTGTACGCCGCGTTTCTGCTCGGCGTGCTGCTGATATATTTCATCCTGGGCACCCAGTTCAAGTCCTATGTCCAGCCCCTGGTGGTCATGGCCGCCATCCCCTTCGGCATCGACGGGGTGTTGCTGGGGCACATCATGATGGGCAAGACCATGGGAATTCTCTCCATGATCGGCCTGGTGGCCCTTTCCGGCATCGTGGTGAACGATTCCCTGGTACTGGTGGATTTCGTGAACCAGCGACGCAGTCAGGGCGTGGACAGGCGCAGTTCACTGGTGGAGGCCGGAATGATCCGTCTGCGTCCCGTGTTGCTGACCTCCCTCACCACCATGGGGGGCATATTCTTTCTGGCCTTCCTGGCAAAGGGGCAGGCCAAATTCCTGTCACCCATGGCCATTTCCATATTTTTCGGGCTCATGGCCGCAACGGTCATCACCCTGTTCATCGTGCCCAGCCTTTACGCAATTCTGGACGATATCGCGAGGTTCTTCAGGAAAAACAAAGAGGGGTTGGTGGGAAAGGACAACGGGGAGGCGGATGATCAGGCCGAGAGATCGACCACAGCGCCGGAATCCAGCTCGATCACATAGCCCGAAGTTCCCGGGTGGACATAGAAGTTCTGGGTGGTGGGGGGCACGGAGTACGCACCGGTGGGTGGCAGCGAGAGATAATCCAAGGTGGGCGCTACGTCCGAAACAGGCTGGTCCAGGTGTGTGCCCTCCGTGTAGGCGACGTTCATGAAAAGCTCCTTGTGTTCACTCCTCAATATTAGGTTCTTGAGCAGCTCTTGGCAAGGGTGCTGCAAACACTCCAGCATTTTCTAAAGTCACTTTGTTTTCGTTATTTTCTTCCACAACCAAACAAATAATATTTCAAGTGACACTTGAAGTAATGTGCTTTTTATATGATATCAGCATGTTGATGCAGGTATTCGTGATTCTCCTTCCCGGCGTACACCATCCCCAGGCTCTAAAGATTCCTGAATAAGGGTCGATATGAACAATAGATAAATGTCTTCCCAGCGGGCAAGGATGGTCAACTGGAGGTGAGAGCATGGACGCTCGAGTCTACGAAATCGAAAGCCGCGACACCGCGACGGCCAGGAAGGTCGAGGCCGTGGAGCATGTGCGGCAGGCAAGGGCCGGACCGGAACAGCGCGAGGTCTCAGTCAGAAGATCCGTGGAGCGGCAGTCGCAATCCCAGGGAGAAAGCGGCAGGCAAAGCGATTCCTCGGACACGTTGGACCGCGATAAGTTGGAAAGGGTCATCGCTGAAACCCAGGAACGCCTGAACCAGGAGTCCCTGGACCTGAAATACACTGTAAACGAGGATTCCGGCGATATTCAAGTGGAACTGGTGGATTCGGAAAACGAGAAGGTGGTGCGAAAGATCCCTTCCGACGAACTGCTCAAACTCCATGCCTCCCTCAAGGAACTTGCCGGCGCCTTTCTGAATCGCTCCGTGTAGGTCTGCAAGAGCGCCAGCGGCCTGCACGGCCCCCGGTACCCCATCCCGGCCCCAGACATGGGGCCGGTTTTTTTGCATTCCTTTGTCTTGTCATGTCCAGGGCATGGGAATATATCCGCTGTGAATAAAAAAAATCGCTCAATCGTATGATTCAATGGCGGAGTCACACGATTCGAGGACAACGCTATGGAGAAAATCAGGTGGATCTGAGTTCCTTTTTGGCCCAGGTGGATCTGCATTCCTATTGGGCTCAATTGGTGTTGGGTGCTGTTGGAGTGGTATTCATCCTGATCATTTTCGGTGTGCCCATTGCCTTGGTTGTTCTCAATTTCGTCATTGTCTACTTGGCCACCAAGAACAACAAGACCATCTCCAAGGACGAGGAAAGATCCAGGCTGCTGACCATAATGCCCTGCCCCAAGTGCAAGTCGGACATGGAGATGGGACGGACCAAGCACCCGGACGGTATGCTCCTGTTCGAGGACTTCAACAAACCGCCCGCACGGTATCGCCTCTGGAAGGTATTGCCCTGCACCGTCAGTAACCGATGGTACAGGGGGAACCGCGCCTGGAGATGCCCCCAGTGTCAGATAGTTGTCGTGGAATACGGCTACATGGTGGAAGATTAAGCAATTCGAGTGTGTTATGGATACTTCATCGGCTCTTTTCAATTTTATTGGCGGATTGATCACCCTTGGCTTGTTTTCCATCATTCCGATCATGATATTCAGGTCACTGCGCCGCGCCGCGAAAAAAAGCGAGCCATTCACCTTCGAGGGTGCAGTCCCTCCAAGGGAATCTTCCCGCACTTTCCTGTGCCCCAAGTGCAACGGCACCATGGAGGAGGGGTACCTGCTGGCGCGTAGCGGCATATTTTGGACACCCCAAGGGGAGCGGTTCACTTACAGACGTTCTTTTGCGGACGCGCTGCCAAATACCTCGAACCTGGGCTGGGGTGGGCGCAAGCGCTGCAACAATGCCTGGAAATGCCCCCAGTGTACCTTGGTGGTTATTGACCACAGCCGTATTTACGAGACCTCCAAGCCGCAATAGCGGCCGGGATGGATCTTTTCCTCGGCCCGTCAGGCTGCGCAATCAAGTGGAGTGGGTCGAGTGCTTTTGGAGCTTTTCTGGGTCAGGCTGCTGGGCAGGACCGTCGCGGTGCTTGTCGTTCTGTGCATCTTCGGCCTTCCTCTGGCCTGGTTCGGCCTGACTCTTTTTATCCTGCGCCAGGAAAAGCACAACAGGGTCATCTCCAGCCAGGAGGAGATGGCCGGATTGCGGCGCGTCATGCCCTGCCCCGGGTGCAAATCGGACATGGAGCTTGGACGGACAAGGCACCCTTTCGGCATGGTCCTGTTCCAGGATTTCACCACCCCCCCTGCCAGGTACAGTTTCTCCAGGGTGTTGCCCAACACCCTGTCGTTTCGCCGATATCGAGGGAATCGAGCCTGGAAATGCCCCCATTGTGGAATCCTGGTTGTGAACTACGGCTATATGCTGGAGGACTAGTGTCGCGAATGGCGGTCTCCCTATCTTTCCGCAGCCATCACACTGGCGCGCGTTCTTCCTATAATCCCGGTATTTTTCCTACTGCAGTTCCATGGCTGGCAGCGTGAAATTGAAGGCGCTGCCGTGCGCGGAGCTTTCCGCCCAAATGCGCCCCTCGTGGCGTTCCACGATCTCCTTGCAGATGGCCAGGCCCAACCCGGTTCCATAGGCCACGGACCTTGGCTTGTCCTCCAGGGCGCCGGCCTGGTGAAAGGCATTGAAGATATTCTCCAACTCGTCGTGCGGAATGCCGGCTCCCGTATCCCTTACAGAGAACAGGACGCCCTCGTCCAATTGCGACACCGAGGCCGAAACCATACCCCGGGAGGTGAACTTGGCCGCGTTGTCCAGCAGGTTGATGAGAACCTGGATGATGCGGTCGGAGTCCACAAACACGTTGGGCAGATTTTCCCCGCAGTGGTAGGTGAGCGAGGTGTCGGGCAGATCCTCGAAACGGCTGCGGATAACCTGCACCGCCCTCTCCAGCAACTCACCGGGGTTCACCGGGGCGTCACGCCACTCCAGGCGCCCGGATTCGATTTTGTGCAGATCCAGGACACTGTTGATGAGCCGCGTCAGGCGCTCTCCCTCCTCCTCGATGATGTCGAGGTTTTCCACAATACGGCCGGCGTGTTTCTTCTGCTCCGGATCGCCGGCCAGGGGAACGAAGCGTTTGATGAAGTTCCTCTTGATCAGCTTGGCATACCCCAGAAGCGAAGTCAGGGGTGTACGCAACTCATGGGACACCGCCGACAGGAAGGAGGATTTCATGGTGTCCAGCTCGCGCAGGCGCTCGTTGGCCTGCTCCAGCACCTGGTTGGCCTGTCGCAGTTCCTCCATCTTTTCGTTTATGGCGTCGCGCATGTTCGCGAAACTGCGCGCCAGGCCGCCAAGCTCGTCCCTGCGACTGGTGTCGATGGGCTGCTCCAGTTGCCCCCTAGCCAGACGTTTCGCGCTTTTCTCGAGTTCCGACACCGGGCCGGTGATCAGGGCCTTGGCCAGGCTGATGATCAAAAAGGATGTGACCACCACACAGAACACGGAACCGAGGATGAAGAGCGTGGTCAATCCGCGTTTCTTGCCCTGGGTCTCGGCCAAGCTGCTTTTCACATAGGTGAAAAAGAAGGGGGCGGAATCCACATAGGCGGTAATGGGGGAGACGCAGACAAGGTAATCACGGCCGTGTTCCTCGAATTCCTGCACCTTGTCGCTGTGTTCCGCATCTTTAAGCAGGGATTTGTCGAATCCCGGGATATCTGTGACGCGTTTTCCCAGATTATCTGGATGGTAGGCGTAGTAGACCATGCCGTCCGCGCCGATGATCATGCCGTCCACGAATTCGTCGCCCACAAGGTTGGTCATGACCTCGCCGTCGGCAACCGATTCGTATCGCAGAAATTGCCTGTTCATGAGCTGACCCGGAAGCCTGATGCGCACTTCCAGGGCCTTGTCCAGTTCTTCGGAGAAACGCGTGATGTAGTACAAGCCCAGCCCGAAGAGCACGAGGCTCTCGCCCAGTACGACGATGATCGCCACCTTGAGAAGCAGGCTGTGTTTCCAGGATGTCTTGGCCATTCAAGCCTTGCCTGGTTAAGGGTCGCTTGGTTCCCGGGGGAAAACGGTTCTTGCCTTTTGGTCGAGGTCGTGGAGCAATGAGTCGAGTTTCTGCGGGTCCTCCACAAACTTGAGAAAGGCCGTCAGCCCCGCTTCCGCCATATCCGGGGGGGCGGCCAGGTCGTAATTGAAGGCCCAGTAGGGAGCGGCGTGCACGATTGCCAGCATCCTTCGTTGCAAAGGGCCGTAAAAGGCCGGAGGAACCCCGATGTTGGGCGCCAGGGCTCCGGAACCCGTGCTCATGGCCATTTGCGGGGCTTTTCCCGCCAGAAAGGCCATGGCCTCCATGGCGCTCTCCAGCGATCCGGACTTGGACGCAACCACCAAGTCGATGGGGCCCACCGAGACCTGTGCGACTTCGGGATCTATTTCCGGGAACGGAAAGAAGTCGAAATCCGTCCCCTGTTTCCAGCCCAGCTGCCCCTCGTAGAGACCTATGACCCATCCGCCGATGAGCATCATGGCCGCGCTGCCATTGCGCACCTGCTTGGCGCTCTCGGACCAGTCGAATACTTCTGGGTGCGGCAGAAAATAGCCTTTGTCCAGGAGCTCCTTCCAGAGCGCGAAGGCATGTCGGACTTCGGAATCCTGATACGAAGCCCACCCCTCCATGAGTTGGTCCCTGTATCTGTGCCCCGCTGTCCGCAGCAGAAGATAGTCGAACCAGAACTGCGCGGGCCAGCGGTTCCGGGCGCCCAGGGCAAGTGGGGTCACCCCGTTGGCCTTGAGGACCTCGCAAAGCCGTAGGAACTCCTCCCAGGTTACGGGAGGAGCGAGGCCGTGTTGTTCGAAGATTCTTTTGTTATAGAAGACAGCCACATAATGCTGTGTGAGCGGCACGCCGTAAAAGCTGCCGTTGTACCTGCAGGCCTCCGTAACCACGGAGGCGAACCTCGACTCGAGGTCGTGATCGAGCCACACACTGTCCACGGACGCGATCCAGCCGTTGTCCGCCAGCTCGCGTACCCGCGCACCGGCCCAATAGGAGAACAGTTCAGGAGGGCGTTCGGAGCCCAGCATTACCTTGATGCCGACCTTGAAGGATTCGTGTTCGAATTCCTGGGCCAGCAAATGGATCGAGGACTGGCTCTTGTTGAAGCTCTCGGCCATCTCTTTTACGCCTCCGGCCAGAGGGCCGGACCAATAATGCAAGAAAACGACATCTTTGGCCTGGGCGAAAACCACTCCGGGGAGCAAGGCAAGCAGGATGCATGCAGCCAGCATCTTGATGGCATTTATATATATCATGCATGTGCTCCGATATTTTATGGCATATGGTAACTCATTGTGCCTGTACGTTTTGCGATTGTCATCGAGCGGAAAAGGAAGGCTTTTATCCTTCAAGTCAGCCACCAGGATATGGTCACTGTAAAAATATCATCTACAACATGCTCTTATGACAATCGTTCATACACCTGTTCATTGATGCTTTGAAAACAGTTCATGCGCGTTGCTGTCCATTGAAAATCGATTCTTCTACCTTATATTAAAAAACAAAAACAATGCAAAATGTCAAACCAATTCTCCGCGAGGAGGTGTTCTGCACAAGGAGGGGCGTTGGTCTCGGGTTGCGAAACCACGGCAGGGAGAAAGGCGGTCACCGGACGTTGTCGGGAAACTCGGAATGAAAAGGAAAGAAAAAGGTTGCGGGAAGGCCTCGTTTTGCACCCTATGGGTGGGGGTGGAGATAAAGGTTCTTCAGCAGTCGAGGGGTGTTATTCAGGGGGGTTTATGTGTTTCTCGGCGAGCTTGCGCAGTTGCTGTTCGTATGCGGCCTTGGCCACCACAATGTTGCCCTCGCTGTTCCAGTGCATGTCTCCCAGTGGGAGGTAGAGCCCCTGTTCGGTTTCGAGATGGTGCCGGCGCATGGCGTCGGTGGGGTCGATGTATCGGATGCCGTGCGCATCGCAGAATTCCTTGATGCGTCTGTTTGGCGCCTCCAGGTCAAAGGCTTCCGGGCGCAGGCCATACTGGGTGATGGTGAGTTGCCAGTCCACAGGCTGCACCTGATAGCGCTGGGGCCAGATGCCGACCACGAAGTCCACGCCCCTTTTCCTGCAAAAGGCGTCATAGGCCTCCAGGAGGGCGAAAGTCCGCCTGTAGGCCTCCTCCACCACCGGAGGGGCGGGCTCGAGATAGAAACCCAGGCCGTTTGCCGGGTCGATGATCCTGAGAACGCCGTCCTTGTAGAAGCTCTTGATGGCGTGCGGCACGGAGGACAGGGCACTGATACGGCGCCAGATGCGCAGCCAGTCCATGCCCTTGAAGAACCCGGAGAACAGGCTCCGGGGCTCGAGGCTTTTCTCCGGCACCAGCAGTTCCTGATACTCCCAGGGAAAGTCGATGGAAGGGTTCTCGTTGGGTACGGCGCGGCCGTCCCCATTTTTCATCTCCAGGTGAAAACGTCCCTTTTCCTCGAGCTCCGCGTAGATTTCCCCGAGGTCGTTGCCCAGGGTGAGGCCGAAGAGCACGATCTGGGGTTCGAAGGACATGCCGAACCGCTCCAGGTAGTAAAGTCCCCTTGTGGGGCTGCCGCAGTGCCCCGCAAGGACCTGGGCCTTGCCAAAGTCCTTGGTCAGCATCTCCTCCAGCAGCCAGGAGTATGTCTCCTCCTGGTTCAACCGGTAGCCCGCGGCAAAGGAGTCGCCGATGGACAGAACGCGCAGCACGCCGGGGTGCGGACCGGGCTCGACATCGTAATCGTTCCTGAAGCCCTGCGCGTTGATCTTCCAGCGCACGGTCTCGCCATAGCCGCCACGCATCTGCTCCTGGAATCCGGGCTGCAGTGTGCCGCCGAGGCCGAGATGATCGTTGAACGCATCCTCGTAATCCGGGTGGGCGCGGCTCTGGTTCTCCTGCACGCGAAAAAAGATCTCCACCAGGGTGATGGTGAGGGCCACGGAGAACAGAATGAGCAATATATTGATAAGCCTGGACTTCAAATCACCTCCATGCGCTCGTGCACGTCGCAAGGCTTCCCATATGCGTATCTAAATGCGGTACGCGGGGGGTAACCAGCCGCAATGGTTTGAAAGCACATTCCGTCGGTCTGTATTCCGTGCCGGTCACACGTGCTGCATGTTTTTCAGTTGAGGGCAGCATGTCGCACAAAATACAGGCAATGGCAAGGCAAGTGACGTATTGCGCTGATTTCATGCAGCGTAACAAGGATAGCAACGTGCTGAAGCATGGCCGGGATGCCGTTCACACCATTGGGGAGCGGAAACAGCAACGTGAAATGGAGATAATAGCTCACGCCCTATGAATCGTGTTTAATTCCAATTCCATAGTATTTCGACGAGAAAGACGAAACCCCGCTTTCGTCTTTCTCGATTAATCAAAACCGCATGGAAGCGATTTTGATTGAAAATTGGAATAAGAAGGGAAAGGCGCGGCGTTGGTTCGCGCCATAAAGGGCCAGGGCAATCGGTTCGCTGCCACCCGCGAACGGGGCGCTGGCGCCCGGTTATGGCGCCAATGGGGATAAACTTCGGATCACTTGGCCACGCGGGACTGCTCCTTGGCCAAGTGGCTCAGCCATTTGCGCAGCTGTTCGAGGTCCTGCTGGTGGATGCGCTCCGCTTCGTCCTGCAGGGCGCGCAGGCCGCGCACCTCCTTGGAGAGTTCGTCGACCTTGCTCTCCAGGGCTTCCAGCCGGTCCGCGAGCCGAGTCTCCTCCGGGCTGGTTTCCGAGGTGGAGAATCCCTTTTGCACGAGTTCCTGCAGCATGGTGGTCATCTGCTTCAGGGCTTCGGTCTGGCTCTGCACCAGCGCCCCCATCTGGAGGGAAGCGGGATCCGCTGCCTGTGGAGATTCGAGGGGAGTTTGGAAGGATGCCGCGGGGGTGGTTTTTGGCGGCTGGGTCACTCCCCTGCGTTGGAACCTTCGGGCCAGGAATTCCTCCACAGCGGCCGCGTTCTTGGAGTTGCCCATGCCCTCGAGGATCGCCTCGAAGACCGGAATGCTTTCATCGAGATAGCGTCTGCGTTTGCCCTGCCCGGAATGGGGGAGAAAATCCCGAAACCGCTTGCAGTAGAAGCGTGCGGTGGATTCCGGCAGATCGTAACGCTTGGCGAACTCGGCGATGGTCATCATCTCTCACCTCACAGGCATGAAGATGGCGGTCTTGCGCCAAAATCCTTGCGAAGCGGCGCATTCTGGAGCTTTTTTCCTCAGTAACCGCAAAATGGCAATATTGCAAGCAAGTGCCGGAAAAAGTGACGGAAGATAAAATTCTAGATAATCTTTTGATTCTTTTGGTGTTTTTTAGATACGCTTCCGTCACCGGGGCGGAGAGCTGTATTTTTGCGGCAACATTTTCCATGATCTCGCGTGGGAAGAGCCTTTTAGACTAAAAGCTAACTTTTCTCGATTTTCCTCTTGCCAAACCCGGAACTGTCGTATAAAAACTTTCTTTCGTTCTGGGCCGAGGTAGCTCAGTCGGTAGAGCAGGGGACTGAAAATCCCCGTGTCGGCAGTTCGATTCTGTCCCTCGGCACCACGGAATCAAAGCCCTTACGGCATATGTCGTAGGGGCTTTTCCCGTTTCAGTGCGCCCGGCAGGGCGCGTGGTGCGTGAGCACCATCCGGGCAGGTGTGGTGCCTGCCTGGTGACTTGGAGGTGAAAGTCCTCCGCAGGCCCGACAAGGGGAACTGCTAGCTGGACGGCAAGGGTGTCCATCGCGAGGTGGAATCTGAAGGAAGCCGCAGGCAAAATGCTGACCCGACGAACAGAAATCGCATACGAGGCGGTCATGCCGGGGGAGAAGGCCAATATCTTCAAAGCCCGATACTTGTACGGTAAGTATGGACGTATATGCGGCGGGTATAAGCAGGAAAGTCACGCGCATTACCCGGGGAGGTCTGTCCGTCTGCCATGTGCTACCGGCGCGGCAACGCGTCGGGATGGGAAGACAGAAGTCAGCAGACGGCATAGTAGGTCCGCCGACCGGACTGAAGGCCCGAACATGTAACACGGGGCGCGAGCCCGGAGATTCGCATGGCAAGCGGAGACGCAGAAGGGCGGGAATGATGCACGGGGGCGTCGCATCGCAACGAGTGATGGGCACGCCGCAAGGCGGCCCCCTCTCGCCGCTGCTGTCCAACATCCTGCTGGATGACCTGGACAAGGAGCTTGAACGCAGAGGCCACGCGTTCTGCCGCTACGCCGACGACTGCAACATCCACGTGCGGACACGGCGTTCCGACGAACGAGTCATGGCCTCGGTTTCCCGGTTTCTGACGGAACGGTTGAAGTTGCGGGTCAACGAGGCAAAAAGTGCGGTCGTTCGCTACGAACCGTCATCACCACCCTCACGCCGAAGCTGCGAGGCTGGGTGAACTACTTCAAGCTGGCGGAAGTAAAGAACGTTTTCGAGGAGTTGGACGAGTGGCTGCGGCACAAGCTGCGAAACATCATCTGGCGACAATGGAAACGCGTCTTCACACGAGCGAAAAACCTGATGCGACGGGGGCTTGAGTGGGGCAGAGCGCTGAAATCCGCCATGAATGGGCGAGGTTATTGGTGGAACTCCGGGGCTTCGCACATGAATCAGGCCTTTCGGAAGAAATTCTTTGATAACATGGGACTTGTGTCACTTCTTGCGGAACACCGCAGACATCAAAGTGTTATGTGAACCGCCGTGGTACGGAACCATATGCCCGGTGGTGTGGGAGGACGGGGGGCGCGAGCCCCCCTCCTACCCGATTGTAAAGACCATACGAAGGGGGGTTACTCGTCCGCCTTGTACTTGGTGGAAATTCTGACGATGAAATGCCCGGCGTTGTCGTTCCGGTAGGTTTCGGCGTCGTTCACGGCCAGAAACAGACGGCCATCGGCTCTTGGCGTGAAGCTCGGCTGCGGATCGTTCAAAAGAACCACGTGGGCGGCAACATCGCCACTCCCATTTGTGTCGCCATTCTCCTGATTTTGCAGGAATCGCTCTTCCTTTATGGTCAGATACCTGTGGTCGCCACATTCACGCTCCCCTCTCCATTCCGCCTTTACCTCCGGGAGGACATAGCCCTCCTTGAAATCCGTCACGATGAGCCCCAGCAGCGTGTTGTGGGGGACGCCTCGAACCGTCAGGTTCGGATCGCTTTCAAGTGAATACTTGGAGTGGAATATGCCCGTGTTCTTGAAGTCGATGTACACCGTACGGTCATAGCCACTGGGTCCGGAAAACGGCAACAGGTAGTTCTTTGACAGGGCCTTCTGGATTTTTGGGTATTCGTTGACGATCCACTCCCCCAGGGTTTTGCCGTCACCAAAGGGCCTGAGATTGAAAAACTTGTAGACCTGGCCGCAGATATGTACCTTGTCCTTTTCAATTTCCTTTTTGAATCTCCCAATAAGATCGTCAGCCCATTCCGAAGCATTCATGGACAAGTAGTCCGGCAGATCCGCCTCCTCAACCTGGTTCCCGATGCAGCGCCTCATGTCATCATTTTCCATGGCCGCCTTGTACAGGTAGTATGCCTGCTTGAAAAACTCGTCTCCCTCCAGTTGCCACAGATACTTGCCGTCCCACTTGTGGCCCCAGTAGTCATCGCCAGTGTACTTGAAGTCCCTGTACTCCTTTTCGAGAATCTCCCTGGCACGGTCTGTGTTTTCTTTCCGGATCTTATTGTAAAAGATAAAACCATCCCCACTTTCAACCTCCATCATGGCGGCCAGGATTATTGCGGCATGGAGATCGGCGAATAATTTCATGCGCTCGTGCCAGGGGATGAAGGCGCTGGCGCTCACCCTGCCGTAGACCCGCATATCGACCGGTTCGCCCCGCTTCAGAGTCAATCCAGTATCCTGCCAGGACTCCATGGGATTGACGACGCGCTCGTATGTCCAGCCTTCCCAAGGCCCGGCAAGAAGGGTGATGCCGTTGGTGTCCACCTGTATGCTGAAGTTCGGGGAAAAGTGCCGATAGAAAACATACCCCATGCTCAGAAACACGATGAGGCACAGGATCAGAAATCCCTTTCTGGCGCACAGCACTCTGTTGATGAGCCAGACCCAGGTGCCCCGAGGCTCTTCCGGACTTTCCTGATCGCTGGAGCATTCATCGGCCAGGAAGAACAGTCCTATGCCAATCCAGACAACCGCGCCTCCGACAAGAATGTACATGAATTCCGCAAAGCTGGTTTCCCGTCGAATAACACATAGATAGAGCCCCCAAAACACGAACTCCGTGGCAAACCAGGCTGTCAGGGAAAACTGCAAAACCCGTACTGCGCGATCCTTGAAGGATTTGTCGTTCCATTTCATGGCAACTCGATCTCCGTTGCTTTATGAGACAGAAACTATTTTTACAGGAGAGGAGGATACGATTTTGATAAACGTGAATAAAGTGTGGCGTATGTATCGGATAGCAATAGGAGGCGCGTCGTTTCGAGACGAGGTATATCTGTCTCTATTATTTGATTACATGTATCACTGTTTAACAAATAAAAGTCAAGGGATTCGATGCGTCTCCAGCCTTTATCACAGCACCCTACCCCCTTCCCCTGGCAAGCCGCTCCAACCGGCGCAAGGCGTCCATGTCAGGATCCGGGGCGTAGCGCGTCCGGGCATAGAGCTGTGAAATCTCCCGGGCCGTTTCCCCCTGGTTGGGGCGCTCCTGTCCGATGCGAGCGGCAAAATCCATGGGCCCTTCCCAGGGTGAGCGCGGCACCCCAATACGGGCCATGTTCCGGCAGTATCTGTCATAGGCGCGCTTGGCCCGGGCCTCTGGATCCTTGCCGCGTTGCCGCATCCAAAGGGCCGCCAGGTGCTCCCAGTTGCGCCAGAACACCAGGATCAGGACTCCCAGGCCGATGGCGCCCACGGCCATGCCCCCCACGGTGAGCACGCCTTTGAGGGAACGGAGGTTCAGGCCCAATCGGTACAGGATGTTGCGCTGTCTGTAGAAGCTGTAGTCCAGGACAAGCGCCCCCCAATAGTAGTTGGTCGCGTCCCAGACCTGCACCATGGAGCGCAGCAGCCCGTATCGCTCCCGCAAATCGGCAAAGGTACCCTCAAAGCCCTGCTGTCCGGACAGGGCGGCGTAGAGCCCCCTTTCCACCCGCTCCGGCGCCACCGACGCGGTGGGGTCCACTCGCACCCAGCCCCGTCCCTCCAGCCAGACCTCGTTCCAGGCGTGGGCGTCGGACTGCCGGACGATGAGATACTCGCCCAGGGGGTTCTCCCGCCCCCCGAGATATCCGATGACCACCCGCGCAGGTACCCCGGCGGCGCGCAGCATGAAGGCCATGGCCGAGGCATAGTGCTCGCAGAAGCCCTCCCTGGTCCGGAAAAGGAAGTCGTCCACAGTGTCTTCCCCCAGGACCTGGGGCGACAGGGTGTAGCGAAAGGGCTGATCATGGAACATGTCCAAAAGGGCCAGTGCATATGCCGTGTCGCTGCCAGACTTTGCGCGCAGCTCCTTTGCCAGCGCACGGGAGCGGGGGTTGCCGTCCTTGGGCAGGTGCAGGGTCAGCCTGCGCTCCCAGTGGGGCAGCTCCCCGGTGTTGTATGTCATGAACGAACTCATGTCGTAACGGCGGCGGCTCCTGAGATCGAACCTGGAGCGCAGGGTGCGGTCATGGAGCAGAACCGCGCCGCCGGTGGTGCTGATGGGCATGTCCAGGGCGAACATCCAGCGCTTGCCGTGGGGCTCGAGGGTGACGGTGTAGCTTATGGGCTCGCTCCCCAGGATGGTGCGCCGCATCTCGGGCATGTCCCGCTCCACTGTCCAACTGCGGCCGTTGAAGTTCCACAGCACCAGCCCCCGCCAGTATCGCTTGGCCCGAGGGGGGAATTCGTCCGGAAAGGTGACGCGGAAGGCCACGTCCTGGTTCAGTGCCAGGTCGCTGACATCGCCGGGGGACATGTTCTCGCTGAATCCTGTTTCGGATTGCCGGGCCTGGTAGCCGAAAATCCCACCCGGGAGCCTGGGAAAGAACACGAACAGTGCCAGGGCCAGGGGCGCTCCCTGAAGCAACAGGCGCAGGCACAGACGCATGCTACCCCGCAGGCCGGTACTCGGATGTGACACAAGGGCCAGCACCGTGCCGAAGACCAGCAGGGTGAGGAAGCAGTAAAGGGCCGAGGCTATGCCCTGGTCAAAGAAAAGGTTGAAGATGATCAGGTAGCAGGTGAAGAATAAAGTGGCCATGGCGTCCCTGCGGGAATTCAGCTCCATGGGCTTGAGCGCGAGCATCACGCTCAGCAACGCCACCCCTGTCTCCAGCCCAACGCCCCGCCAGGAGAAGGCCAGTGCCGTGCCCGCAGCCAGGATAGTGATGGTATGACGCAGGCGCTTGGATGGCAGGGGCCATTCCTTGAACGCGGCGAGCAGGATGTATGTCCAGCAGCCAAAGGCGAACAGGGTGATCCAGAAGGGCACGCGCACCACATGGGGCAGGTAGGCCACCACGACGGCAAAGAGCACCGGGAGAAGGAACCCGCGGTTCATTGCCTCAGGCATCGGAAAACCCCCAGCCCTGGTCATCCTCCCGAGTCTCTGCGTCGTGCCCGGTGTCGAAAAGGGCCAGCTCCCGCAGGCAGGTGCGCAAATGCCGCTCCCCTGTGTCCGGAGGCAGAATTTTGGCGGGGAGCTTCAGTGAATAGGGCTCGCCCTGGCTATGGGCCAGGAGCGCCATCTTGCACAGTCGGGAGAGACGCTCCTCCACTGGAAACGGCGCCAGGGAGTCGAAATCCAGCGCGTGGGCTCCACCGGCCATGCCTTCGAACTCCTTGGTCAGCAGCCCCTGCCCCCTGAAGGAGGACTTCCAGGCGATACGCTGCATGGCATCTCCGGCGGCATATGGGCGCAGCCCGCTGAACTCCTCCACACCGGGGCCGCCCGAGGCTCCCTGCCCGCCTTTTTCAGGATATCCCCTGCTGGGGGGGGGGACGAGCTCTTCGGGATAGGGCGCGGGGTAGATCAGGCACATGGCCCGGGATTCCACCTCGCGCCGCGCTCTGAAGAGCCCGAAGGGCTGGGTGCTGGTGATGCGCAGGGGGCCGGGACTGAACACACCGCGCGCCGGTGCCCGCGCCTCGATGAACACCCTTGTGGCCTTTCCGGCCAGGAGATCCACCTCTACGACCCGCAATTCCGGTGACGTTCCCAGAAATCGGAGTTCCAGTCCCGGGGCGTCCGTGTGTGAGGTCAGAACGAATTCGAAAACGATCATCTCACCGGAGAACACCGGCTTGGCGCGGAGGAAATCGATCTCGACCCGTTTCACCAGACCGTGCTTGAGCAGGATGGACGC
The DNA here is from genome assembly GCA_963674665.2 of Desulfovibrionaceae bacterium. Classification (GTDB taxonomy): domain Bacteria; phylum Desulfobacterota; class Desulfovibrionia; order Desulfovibrionales; family Desulfovibrionaceae. The sequence continues at coordinate 25,799 of CAXXPL010000014.1, forward strand.
CAGGGCCATGCTGAAGAGCATGAAGGTGAGCAGGAACCCGAGATTGTTCCCGTAATTTGCGCTTCCCAGGAGCATGCCGAACAGGGTGAGCATGTAGAGCCAGCCGTAGTCGGTGGGCCAGATGCGCACCCGGCCGGGCAAGGAGGGCCGGGGCGCCGGGGAGGAAATATGGGGCGTGGTCACTATTTCGAACCTTGAGAATACATGTGTTGTAGACGTCTCGATCCGAGCATAGCACAAAACATCGGAATGAAGCACGCATCAATAAAAGAGGGGGGAAACCCTTGGTCAAGGGATCCCCCCGGCAAGTCTTTTCGAATAATTCTGCAGGCGGCTGTGCCTGGAGAATGATCTTAATCGTTCTTATCCTCCAGGGCCCGGATGCACCACCAGGCGATGAGCAGAACCAACAGGAACAGCGCCAGAAAGAGCATTCTGGTGGAAAAGAAGGTGTTGGGGTTGTCCACCAGCATGCCGAAGTAATCCTGGAGCGAGACAATCGCGGTGGTTACGAAAAGAATGACTGCGGTTTTGCGGTGCATGAACACGTAACGCCCCTCCATGGAGTTCTTCACCAGACTGGTCAGAAGCAGCAGAACAAAGAGGCTCAGGGTGAAGAACAGCAGCTCCACCCATCCGTTTTCGCCAAATTTTCCAACATTTTCCATGGAATTGCTGAGAATGTTGTCAATACCCTTGATGCGGGCGCCGTATCTGAAATCAGGCTTCGCCCCGGCGGTGAGCAGGTGGATGAAGATCATGTCCCCGGGGTTGAACAGAGCCGGTGTCAGAGTCACTTTGGTGGACTCGAAGGTAACCTCGGTGTTGATCTCCTCGGGAATCAGGTCGTAGTGCATGCCGATTATCTTGGCGTCGTTGTCCTGGGCCACCTTGATCTGGATGGGGGTCTCGTAGTCTTCCCGCTCGATAGGGATGCTGCCCGTGTTTCTGACTTGCAGGACCGTAATTTGAGGGGTGGAGACGGGCTGATCGTCCAGCAGCAGCTTCAATTTGGACTGGTATTCTCCATGGTGAGAGCGCAAGGGAGAGATGCTCACGAGCTTGAATTCCAGGCCCGTGCCAGGCTGATTCGCCTTGTTGACCCAGTTCGCCAGGCTCAGGGCCAGGATGATGAAGGCCGCCACCAGCACCGTGGGCCAGTTCCTGCTCAAAAAATCGTTCATGACTTACCTTCCGTGTGCTTGTAATTATTGTACGCCCCCTCAAAGGGGCGTCAGCTCATGATCATCACCTTGAACTGGCTCGGAACCAGGGGCGCGCCTACGATATTGTTGCTGTTGTGGGTTGTAACGTCCCCCACCTTCACGGCCTGGTTGCCCTCGATCTTCACCTTCATGCTGGAGCTCGTGAAGGACACCTTGCCCATGATCTGCCCCGAGGGCACGCCGCCCTGGGCGCCGGGCTGATCACCGTTGCTGACCGAGACTTCCGAGTTCTTTGCCAGGGCCGGGGAGCCGCAGATCATGACCTTTTTCGCCGTGGGCTGGCCAAGGGGCGGGTTGGCGATGTTCACATAGGGCACGGGAACGGGCTGCCCCGCAGGGGGCATGGGGGTCTTGCAGACATCCGGAGTGCCCTGCATGAGCCCCCCCATGATGGTGATGGCAAACATAGGCGACTCCTTAACCCAGCAGTATTTTTTCCCCGTCTATGAACACGTCCTTCTCGGCCTGTTCGGAAATCCTCTCGGCCTTGAGGGCGTAACGCTCCTCCACGGTGACGTTGATGTTTCCGGCCCTGGTATTCTCGTACTCCACGGTGCGAAGGCAGCGCCCCAGACGCTGCACCACCCTGCCGGCAAAGCTCTCCACCTTGCGCAGTCGGGTGACCATGTTCTGGGCGAGCAGGGAAAAGGACAGGAAGTTGACCTGACCAGAAGCGCCGGTGAGTTCCATTTCGGTGGCGGTCATGGAGAGTTTGCCCGCGCCCGCTATATCCACGTCACGCCCCCGCAGGGTGCAGGAACTGTCAGCGGAGATGCGTAGTTCTCCAGGGCAGTCCAGGTTCCAGTCCCGGGACTCCTTTTCCAGCACGTGGAGGATATAGGCGCCGTTGGTGTGGCGCCGCAACGCCAGGACCATGTCCCCTGTCTCCGGGCTCAGGAGGCAGCTGGCCGCGAGTTTGGCAATGCTCACGGTGCCGTCCTCGAACCGCAATGTGAACGCGCCGGATTCCGCATGCAGCACCACCCCGGAATCCAGCTCCATTGGTCCCGGAGAACGCAGGGGGCGGGTGTTTTTTATCACGCTCAGGCAAGGGGCGTTGGCGTGTGCTTTGCTCATAGTCTTATCCTCGAGCTGTTTGAGGTTTCCAGAGTTCAGCCTCGGCCAGATCCTGGTCCGTGCCCCGGATGGCCTTTCCGTCGGGCTCGCCGAGCCCGGCGGCCCGCAGGTCCACCATGTGCATGTTGGTCAGATCGAACTTCGCGGCGGTGAACCTGGTTTTTTCCATATAGGCCTGGGAAAAGTCCGCATAGGTCAGGTCCGCGCCGCTGAAGTCGGCTCTCGCGCAGTTGGCCCGCTTGAACTGGCACATGGTCAGCACCGCTTTTTCCAGTTGCGCCCCCCGCATTACGGTGTTGCTGAAATCCGAGCTGTCAAAGGAGCATTGCCTGGCGTTCACACTGGTCAGGGTTGCGCCGGTAAAGCGCGTGAACGTGCCGAATGCCCGGCACAGATTGGCCGCGCTCAGGTCCGCGCCGGGAAAACCGGTCTTGGTGAGATCCTGGCCGGAGAAGTCCGTGTGATGCAGGAGCGCCCCGTCGAACATGGCCATGGGCAGCAGGCAGCCGTGAAAGCTCTGCCCCGTGAAGTCCACACCCCAGAGCAGTGCCTGGCGCAGGTCCGCACCCTGGATTTTGGCGGTGGTGCAGTTCAGCCCCTGCATGAAGCAGCGTCCCAGCACCGCGCCCCGCAGGTCTGTCTTGTCGAGAGAGCACTCCAGGACCGTGGCCAGGGTAAGCACCGTATTGGAGAGATTGGCCTTGTCCAGGGAGCACTCCTGGAAAGAAGAGTTGGGGGCGTCCGCGCCTTCCAGGATGGCGCCGGTGAGGTCGCAGCCCCTGAAGAACGACTCGCCGAGGGTTGCTTTACCCAGGTTCGCGCCTCGCAAGTTGCACCCATGAAATATGACCCCGGACAGATCCGCCCCGGACAGGTCCTGCCCGGACAGGTCGATTCCCTGGGCCGGGTCGCCCTGTTTGAGGGCGTTGAGCAACGCTTCCCTATTCATACAGGGCTCCGGGGCGCAGAAAAGTGCGTTTGACATTGACATTGAGCAGGGCTTCCGGGTCCAGCCTGCATTTGAACAGATCCGCGCCGAAGAGGTTGGCGTCCTCTATGCGCGCCCCCAAGAGGTCGGCGCGGCGAAAACTGGACTGAAAGCCGTTGAAGCCCACAAGCTCCGCGCCACCAAAGCGCGCTTTCGCGAGGTCGGCATTTTTGGCTGAGACACGGCGCAGGAAAGCCCGTGAGAAGTTGACCTTGCTCAGGTCCGCGGCGTCCAGGAGCGTATCATGCAGCCTGGCCTGTTCCAGGCTCGCGCCGCACCAGTTGCTGCCGGTGAGGTCCGTGTCCGTGATTGCGGCCATGGCGAAGTCCGTGTTTTCGTCCGCCCTGGATTGCGTCAATTTTGCCTGCATCATTTTCAAGGAGTTGGCCTTGGCACCGTAAAAACGCACCTTTTCTCCCGTGGTCTGGGAAAGGTCGGCCTCGGTGAGCACTGCGTCGGTGAAATCCGCCAGTTCCAGGTGCGCCTCACGCAGATCCATGGAGGAGCAGTCCGCTCCCGTAAAGACCGTTTCCCTGGCCAGGCATCCGCGGGCTCGGGCCTTTTCCAGCCGCGCCTTGGCAAGCACCGTCCGCGTAAGGTCGGCGCCTTCCAGGTTCGCATCCGGACACAACGCCCCTGTGCAGTCCGCTTCCCCTAGTCGCGCCTTTGACAGGTTTGCCTCGGCCAGGTTGGTCTCCAGCAGCAGGGCCTTGCGCAGATCGATGCCTTGCAGGTTCAGGCCGCTCAGGTCCAGGCCGCTCAGATCGGCTCCGGACAGGCTCTCACCCCGGGCGTGGCGCTCCACCACCTGCTCACGGGTGAGCGGGGTGAACTCGGGCACTTCCTGCTCCCGCTCCTCTTCATCAATTGAAGGTGAAAGGGGCGTTTCCTCTTCAGGCTCCTGCTTGGGCTCCGGCTCATCCCCGATGTCCTTGAACTGCCCAGGAGTATGACGAGCTGGCCATAGGCCGCGATGGCCTCGGTGATTTTGCCTCGGGTTTCGGCGTCCAGCCCGGGGTTGTTGTCCAGGGTTTGCTGCAAGCCGTCCTGGATCTCCTTGATCTTGAAATCCGGAGGATGCTCCTTGTCCCTGAGAAACTCCAGGGCCTGCTCCCTGCTGACCCCCAGCTTGTCCAGGTGGGCTGTTGTGGCCTTTTCAAGGTTTGCCACCATCTCCTCGAGGCCGGCGTCCGCCCCCCCGAGTATGGCCATGGCCTCTTCCATTCGCAGGGCCTGCTCTTTCTCCTTTTGCACCATGAAGTCCATGGCCTGCTTTTCGGTGACGCCGATGCTCTTCAGATGGTCGGTCACCTTGGCCTGCAACGCGCCAACCTCCTTTTCCATCTCCGAGAGGTCGGGTGGTGCCGCCTGCTTGGCCGAGGCCTGCGGCTCTTCGGGGTCCTCCGGCTGTTCGGGCTGTGCCGGTTCGGGCGTTGCCCCGGCCGGTGCGGCCTCCTCCAGCAACTCCATGTAGTGCGTCACCGGCAGGGGCGCGGTCTCCAAAGGCTCGAACGCGGCCATGAGGGTGGAGATATCCTCGCACTCCTCATCCGTGGTGGCGGTGACACCTCTGAACAACGCCACGCCCCTCTGGAATTCAGGAAACAACCAGACCGTGTCCAGATTCGTTTTCAGCTCCTGAAAGGCCTCCTGGCCGTCCTGAAGCCGTTTTACGAACATCCTGGCGCGTACACCGGGCAGGGTTCCCCGCACCTGCGGCAGGGAGGGGTGCATGCCCGTGACCGAGACCGGCTCATCGCCTTTGAGATATCCGGGAAAGCGCTGGTCAAAAGGTGCGGCGCAGGCATGCTCCGGGTCATAGTCCAGGGGGCGTCCGGGCCAGCGATGGTCGAACCATGCCTGGTCATAGGTGCCCTCGTACTGTCTACGCTGAGGCCAGGTCTCGGAGATGGCGCGCAGGCCCACGGGTTCGACCTGGTCCCTTGAGGAGCCTGGAGTGTGGTCGGCCGCCACAACATTGGGCAGGGGGTGAACGTTCTGGAACTCCCCCTTCATGGGAATGTGCCCCTTGCCCACGGGGTTTGGCGGAAATTCGGGGCCGCCGTAAGCATGCTCCCAATCCAGGGGAAGTTTTGTAAAGGGTTCGGCCCGTGTGTACTCCCGGTCGCGCCAGAAACGCTCCCCAAAGACATGCAACCGCTTGCGGCAGGTGCCCACCTCCACGTCCACACCTGCCACACCCCTGCCTCCCTGGTCGAACGCGTGGCCATAGACAAGAAACTCGGCGCGTGGCTTGGGCAGTCCGCTGTCCAGCACCTCGTCCTCGGGCAGGATTTGGGTCACGCACTCCCACATCTCGGACTCGCTCCCCAGGGAAGGAGGATCTTCCAGGGAGAAAAAGGCCATGGCCGCCACGCTCAGTACGCAGGTCTCGGCCTCCACAAGTACGCGGGGCAGGAGCGCCAGATTGTCCGGTTTCACCACTTTCATGTTGTGTTCCCTGTCACCCCAGCTGAACGATTCCGGCAGGATTTATCGCGAGGGGGCCGGCCCTCAGGTTCAGTCCCTCGAAGTTCAATTTGATGCCCGTGCTGCTCACCGTGACCTTGTTCTGGCCGCAGGCCAGCTCGCCGCTTGATTCCTTCAAGGTAAGTTCGCTGTTGGTGGGGCTGAGGGAGCTTTGGGTTTTCAAGGCGAGCTTGTTGTACTCCATATTGATGGTGCAGTATTTGCTTTTGCTCAGGACCACCTTTTGCCGGGTAATTTCCAGCCCCGCCTTCGACAGTTCGTCTCCCGCCCTGCTGGACATGTTGAGCTTGATGCTACTGCCGTTCTCCATTGTCAGGGTGGCATACTGGTTGTTTTGCAGTTCTATTTTATTGCCGTTGGACGATATGGTGAATTCGGAGCGCATCAGTTCGCTGAGCGATCCCCCCACCTTCAGGCCGAATGTGGCGTTGGGGGAGACATCGTTGTTGACCTTGATGTCCATGCCTTCCTTGCTCAATTTCATCAAAGTGGTCTTGGATCGACTTTGCATCTTCTTGTATTCGTCCACCACGTTCATGGCGCCCCCGGCGGCCGCCACGGTCAGGGCCGCACCAGCGGTCAGGCCTATGGCGCCGAACACTTCGGAGACCGTCTTCTTCCACTCCGCCTTGGAGTTGGCCAGAAAGTCGTCCCCAAAGGGCGCGGAGAGCGCGAAGATGCCGGCTCCGGCGGCCGCTGTTCCGGCCACGCCCAGACCCAGCGCAAGCTTGGCTTGGCCGATGAGACCCTTCAGGGTACCGCTGGCGCCACCGCCAATGGTGACCTCGTTCAGTCCCATGAGGCTGTTTTCGGTCTTGAGGTTGGAGGAGGAGTCGCCCAGGGACACGGAAGGCCCCTTGGTGTAGGATACCTTGTTCGCGAGGCACCAGCTCGATTCGATGGCTGCGGAGATGGTGTTCTTGAACCCGATGTACATGGAGTTGTTCACGCCCATGGTAAAGGAGTTGTTTGCGCCCAGGGTGGCGGAGCAGGAACTCCCGGCCGTGAACTTCTCGTATTTTCCGTCCGAGGACAGGGTCACGCTGCCCCCGCCCCCCGGTTCCACGGAGCCCACGAATATGCCGCTTTTGTGGAACGGCGACCACATGCCCATGAACTCCTGCCCCTTAACATCGCCCATGACCAGCTGGTTGCCCCCGGCGCTTTTGATGGCGCTGGCCGGTGCGTTCTTTTCGCCCACCAGGCTGGGTTGTTCGAAGTTGGGCACGGCCGAGGCGATGACAGGCTGGTCCGGATCCCCGTTGATGAACGTGAGCAGCACCTCGGTGCCCTTGTGCAGGGGAAAGTGCATACCGTGCCCGCTCCCCCCGTAGGGTTGGGCCATGCGGATCCATGACGAGGCACTACCTTCGGGGTGGTCGGCGAGGTCAAAGGGCAAACTGACCTTGTAGCGCCCCTGCTTGTCCAGCTCCGCGTATTCGCCGCTTCCCTCGCCGTCTATGACCGCGCTCATGGTGCCGTAGAAGCGCGGTTCCGGCGTGAGGCGCTCCGGCCGGAACTGCACATGCGCCGGTATGGCTGTGAACGAGTTGTGGTAGTAACTCTTGTCCGCCCTGCCCGAGATGATCCTGCCCAGACCCGCAAGAAGGTAGCCGCTCTGATCCCCGTGGTGCTCCATATCGGTGGTCAGATACTGGCTGTTGAACTCGCTGTTGAAGTGGCCTTTGAGCTGGAACAGGAGGCCGGGACGGAGAAAGGGCGCGGTGCCAGTTCCCTTGAAACGTTGTTGGGTGACTTTCCTGTTTTCGGCGCGCAAGGAGGCCTGGATGTTGGCCTCTTCACTGGTCATGAGATTGCCGCCGTATTCGTAGACCTTGCCCAGGCCGTTTTCCGAAACATTGGATTCCGCCCTGAGATCCAGGGTTGGCTTGCGGTAGTTGTAATCCTTGACCATCACGGTCTTGGGCACCAGGTTCTGCTCACAAATGAACGAGGAAGCCAGCTCGTCCCTGATTGGCAGCTCGAGCCCGCTGTCCTGGCTGTAGCGCAGGTCCGGCGTGCCAGGGGGGAGGACATGGACGTCCATGGTGTCGGTGATCACCATCTTTTCCCCGTGGTTGCCCTGTTCGAACAAGTAGTACATCCCTTCGCGCTCCATCCAGCGGGAGATGAAATCCAGGTTGCTCTCTCCGAACTGGCAGACGTACTCCCTCGGGGGGTAGTTGCGTTTCAGACGGAGGTCCACATCCAGATTCACCAGGAGCCCGGATTCCGAGAGCACTGTTGTCAGAATTTCCGGAGTGCTCTTGTCCAGGAAAACCCTGTTGTTCTTGTGCAGCCCCAGGGTCCAGAGACGGGGAACGAGATCGGCGCGGTAAAAGACGTGGTTGCCAACGGCGCGAAGCTGTTCGAGTCTGGCGAGCACTCCCTGGTAGCCGACGGTTTTTCCGTCCTTCCCATGGATCACCAACTCCGAGAGTTCATGGACTAGGTCCTCCATATCCACATGCGTCTTGTCGGGCGCCACCAACTCGATGGTAAATCTGTAGGGCTTGGAAATAGCCTCGGTACCGGAAAAGCCTATGACCAGGAATGTGTCCGCTGGAAGTCCTCTGGAACGGAATGAAAACCTTCGGGAAATGTTCATGCAGTCTTACCTTCATCAGTGAGATATCGAAATAGTCAGGAACGTGTCGTTTTTCCCCACAGCAATGAACGTGGGCCGGAACATGAATGCTTCACCCCCTGTCTGGTGAAGATGAGCTTAGCGCGGAAAAAGGTTCAGGTTGCCGGTCGAGCCACCTTGGTGAAGTACGGTTCAGGGGCGTTGCCTTGGCGCCTGCGCGTTACGGCCGTGAATACGGTGTACAGATGTACGGTACGATATTCAATGCCGATGCGAAACCCTGTTGCCTATCATATGAGCTGTTTTCCGCTTCTCCCTTAACACCTTCATGACGTGTTATCTCAGGTGCCGAGCTGGATAATCCCGGCTTGATTTATCGTGAGGGGGCCGGCCTTCAGTTGCTGTCCCTCATAGGCGAGTTTGATTCCCTGGGCACTAATTTTCAATGCGTTTTTACCACTTTTCAGGCTCAGCCCGTCTTTTTCCAGCAGCGCATTTCCACCCGTGGGGGCGTCGACCGTGGAAAAACCCAGTGAGATCATTTCCTGGGCCAATGACACATAGCCTGATTTTTTCGTGACCAGTTCGGCGCTCTCCTCGCCCCAGGGATCCGTCTTCAGATTCATCTCCGCCTTGACGGCGCCGGCATTGGCCTCGGATTTCAGACAGAAATCCGTCTGGGTCATTTTCAGCTTGGTCAAGTTGCACTGCATCTCGATGCGAGGATCGGGCATGATCTGGATCTTTGGATTCAGGGTGTCGTCCTCGTTGGTATTGACTTTCAGAGAGATCTTGGACGAGGTCGCCGGATTCACCTGGTTGTTGACACTGATGTCCATGCCGTCCTTGTTCAGCTTCATCACCGTGGTCTTGGTCTTAGCCTGCATCTTTTGGTATTTATTCACGATGGCATAGGCGCCCGCAGCTGCACCAAGTGTCATGGCGCCGCCAGCGAGCACAAGGGTGCCGCCAGCCACTGTGGACGCCACTTTCTCTTCCACCGTGGCGGTGGATAGAAAGTCGTCCCCAAAGGGTGCGGCAGCCAGCACAGTGCCGGCTCCGGCAGCGACTGTGCCAGCCACGCCAGCAGCGAGCGCCACATGGGCTTTGGTTATGAGGTGCTTCATGGCGATGTTGGCGCCTCCGCTGATGATGACCTCCTCCAGCCCCATTATGCTGCTTGTGGTTTTGAGGTTTGCGGAGGAGTCACCCAGGGACACGGACGGGCCTTTGATGTATGACATTTTGGCGGCAAGGCTGTAGCCCGTTTCCAGGGCTGCGGAAAAGGAGCTCTTGACTCCTACGAATATGGAGTTGCTGATGCCCATGGTGATGGAGTTGCTTGCGCCCAGAGTAATGGAGTTGGAGCTTCCAGCCGTGAATTGATCGTATTTCCCGTCTGTTGACAGGCTGATGCTGCCCCCGCCCCCTTCTTCCACCGAGCCCACGAATATGCCGCTGCTGTGGTACGGCGACCACATGCCCATGAATTCCTGCCCCTCTTTGTCTCCCATGACCAGTTGGTTGCCCCCGGCGCTCTTGATGGCATTGGCCGGAGCGTTCTGGTCGCTCACCAGGCTGGGCTGCTCGAAGTTGGGAACGGCCGAGGCAATGATGGGGCGGTCCGGGTCGCCGTCCACAAAGGACAACAGCACCTCGGTGCCCTTGTGCAGGGGAAAGTGCATGCCGTGCCCGCCCCCGCCGTAGGGCTGGGCCATGCGCAGCCAGGACGACGCCTTGCCGTCGGGGCGGTCGGCGATGTCAAAGGGCAGCCTGACCTTGTAGCGCCCCTGTTCGTCCAGTTCCGCGTAGTCCCCGCTTCCCTCGGCGTCTATGACCGCGTTCATGATGCCGTAAAACCTGGGCAAGGGAGTTGTCCTTTTGGGGCGGAACTGCGTCTCCACGGGAACGGCGGTGAACGCGTTGCTATAAAAATTCTTGGCCTCGCGGCTGGAGATGACCCTGCCCAGCCCGGCGAGGAGGTAGCCGCTCTGGTCCCCATGGTGCTCCACCTCGGTGGTCAGATATTGGCTGTTGAACGCGTTGCGGAAATGGTTGAAGAGCTTGAACACAAACCCGGGGCGCAGGAAAGGCGCGGTGCCGGTTCCCTTGAACAGCTGCTGCGAGGTCCGGGCCTCCTCGGCGCGCACAGTGGCCTGGGTTTTGGCCTCCTTCGAGGTCTTGAAGTTGTCGCCATACACGTACACCGTTCCCAGGCCATTTTCCGCGATATTTGATTCCGCCTTTAGCTCCAGGGTGGGCTTTCGGTAGTTGTAGTCCTTGACCATCACGGTCCGGGGCACCATGTTCTGTTCACAGATGAACGTGACGGCAAGCTCCTCACTGGAAGCCAGCTCCAGTCCCTTGTCCTGGCTGTACCGCAGATCCGGTGCTCCAGGCATGGGGGTATGGGATTCCTTGGTGTCCGTTATGACGAGCTTTTCTCCACGATCCCCCTGTTCGAAGAAATAGTACATGCCTTCGCGCTCCATCCAGCGGGAGATGAAGTCGAAGTTGGATTCCCGGTACTGGCAGACATACTCCCGTGAGGGGTGGTCGCGCATGAGCCGGAGCTCCACATCCACGGTGGAGAGGAGGCCGGACTCCGTGAGCACCTCTTTCAGGATCTCCGGCGTGCTCTTGTCCAGGAAAATACGGTTGTGCCTGGTGAGCTTCAGCGCCCAGAACCGGGGCACAAGCACGGCGCGGTAGAACACGTAGTTGTTCACCGCGTTGAGCTGCTCCAGCCTGGCCAGCACGCCCTGAAAGCGGATGTCGGATTTTGCGCGGAGAATGCGAAGCTCCGAGAGGTCGTGGATAACGTCCTCCATTTCCAGATCCGCCTTTGTCGAGACGAGGTCGATGATGAATTCATAGGGGCGGGAGAGGCCTTCTGTGCCCGTGAAGCTGACCACGGAAAAGGTGTCGGCAGGCAACCCTTTGGAAACAAATGAAAATCTCCTGGTGATGTCCACGGCACCCTCCTGTTGGCGGATACTTGGGGTTGTATGCTATGTGCTGACCTTCATAGATTCACATGCGTTGTAACAGAGCGTCGCAGCTGATGATCACCGCAGGAATCCCCCTCGACACCATTTGGATGCGTTGGCGCGCCCTATGGTTTTAAACGGATGATGCCGTTTGCCGATAACTGCTGCTTTGGAGCGGCAATGCTGTGCAAAAAAAATTACCCTGAAATCGAGTTCTCGTATATACTGGGCGACTCTGAATTGCATACGAGGACACGAAAAGTCCTGAACGGCGTTCCCCCTGGAACGAGAAAAGGATCGTATTGTGAATAGAAAATGGGAGTTGCGCTCTCATGGGGAAATGCTCCCTTTGAAACAGACCTGGCAGGCTATCCTGGAGCACAATGGCCACGATTCCACGCTGCACGATTACGACCTCGTACGGCAGTGGTACGAGAGCTTCAATACGCAGGACACCCCCCTGTTTTTGTCACTCTGGGAGGGTGATTTCTGCGTCGCCATCTACCCCATGCTGGTGGAGCGCAAGGCAGGTTCGGTCATCCTCAAGAACCTTTGGGTGGATACTTTCAGCATAGCCTTCCCCCTGGTGCGCAAGGAATACAGGGACGTGTTCATGGAGCGTTTCATGACCGCCCTGGATCATGGGAATGTCCCATGGGATGCCCTCAAACTGAGCGCCGTGCCCACCTACATGTGCCATGAGCTGAATCTCGCTCCAGACGCGTTCACCCGACTGGGGCACCAGAACATGGTCATCGCGGACACCACCTGGTGCATCGATCTGCGTCAGCCCTTTGAGGAGTATCTGAAGACGCAGCTCTCCATGCACTCGCGCAGAAGCTACAGGAACCGGCGCAACAAGCTTGAGCGCGAGAATGCCCGGTTTGTCATATACAAGGGGCGGGAAGCGCTCCCCCACTGGGAGACCTTGCTGCACATCGAGGACAACGGCTGGAAGGCCGAGCAGGGATCGAGCATCCTGCGGACGCCCCCCATCAAGGGGTATTGCGATGTGCTCGTGCGGACCCTGGCCGAGCAGGACAAGCTGTATTTTTGTTTCCTCGAACTCCAGGGCAAAGCCATCGCCGGGAGTTTCTCCTACTATGAAAACGGCGTGCTCAATGGCCTGAAAGGCGGATACCTCAGGGAGTACAAGGGCTACTCCCCCTTTCACATCCTCACCCTGAGCATGGTGGAGCATTTCAGGGAGTACGAGCCCCGGGCCGCCTTGTTCAATATCTTCCCCAACACCTACGGATACAAGGACAAGTTCAGCCACGGCAGGGAGTCTTTCCTGACTTTCACCGTGGCCGGAAAGTCGCTGAAATCCAGACTCCTCATGGGGCTGTACAAGCTCAAGATGCGCCACCTGTCCCGGCGGCAGGGATAGTCCACGGCTCCCGACAGCGGATGTCTGCCGGATCATGTCCTTTGGAGTGTTCTACCAAGCGAGGAGAGGCGGTACTTTTGCATCCTGCTGTTGGGTTTGTCCGGGATTGTCATTTCAACGAGCCCCTGGTTCAATGCGGGTGTTAGATAGCGCTCACGGAACGACTTGCGGTCCCGCAGCCCAAGGGCATCCTGAATCTCGCCACGGCTCATCTCCCGGTACAGGGCGTGTACGAGCCTGACGACTTGGGGGGTGACTTGGGGGGTTACTTGGGGGGTGGATGTGATGGGCGCCTCGCGCATGGCCAGGAAGATCATTTTGAGGACGAACTCCACGAAAGGCGCGGCGTTGCCTTGCGCAGTGCTCTCTCCCAGAACCTTGTAATACTTCCCCTGGTTTTCGCGGATCAGGCTTTCAACGGGGATGTTCGTGAAGATAGGATTCCACCGCGTCAGAATCAACGTCTGCCAGAGCCTTCCCAGGCGGCCATTGCCATCGGAAAATGGATGGATGAACTCGAACTCGTAATGGAAGATGGAACTCGCCACCAGCGGGTGCGCATCGGTTGAACCCAGCCACTGGAACAGGTCAGACATCAGGGCGGGTACGCGTTTTGCCTGCGGGGCCATATGAGCCACTTGGTCACCCGCCATGATCCCGACGCCCCCCCTTCTATACATTCCCGCATCATTGACCAGGCCATTCATCAGAATCTTGTGAACCTGGAGCAGATCTGCCTCCTGGAGAGGGTTCCACCGTTCCAGCTTGTCATACGCAGCAAGGGCGTTTCTGGCCTCCAGAATCTCACGTGCCGGGGCTATTACGGGTTTCCCCTCAAGAATGGCCGTGATCTGTTCCTCACCGAGCGTGTTGCCCTCGATGGCCAGCGATCCCTGGACAGTTCGGACACGGTTGACTCGTCTCAGACGCAGATCTTTGTCAACGCCGCCGTGAGCCGACATCCGTCCCGTCGTTTCACAGATAGCGGCGACAAGGGTAACGATGGAAGTGGATAACGTGAAAGGGGGCTGGTAGCGATTTGCCATTGCAGGTGCAGTATCGCCTATTTCCCACTTCTTGGGAAGGAGGCCCCTGGGAAGTGGGGTGTCTCGTGAGTTGCCCCATCTGGAACGGAAAAGGTCACTGGCGTTTCGCAACGGGCCGTGAGTTTGCCCGTGTTTCCAAATCGTAATGCTATTCTGTCGTATTGTTAGTCGGTTGGGGATGATTGTTACGTTTTTTGCGGGATTGATGACAATCGATTGTTGACAAAAATAATTGATGTGCGTACTATCAAACAAAATCGATTATGTTTGATTTCGTGCATGGCCTTGGCAAGGAGAGCACGCACTTATTTTTTTTTGCCTCAAAAAATAATCGATTAAAAATTTTCCTACGCCGGGGACGGCATCGCCCCCTGGTTGTTCGGAAGGTGACACTGTGGAAACGTGGCGTGCAGGGAAACCGTGACGCGTTCCAGGAGCGTGAAGCCGGAATTCATCCGCACTGAATTGATCAGGTATCCTAGAGACATTTGTTGGGAATGTCTCATCATGATTGCTTGCAAGTCGATCTGCTGACCATGGTATGGCAATAGGCTGGAATAGGAGTAAATCAAGGCGTATATCATACGGGATAATGGCGCATATGATGCCGGAGGAAACGGAAATATGAATGACTGTGGAGAAACGAGCTTCATCGGTAAAAACGAGATACGGGTCGACGCCTATGAAAAGGCGACGGGCAAGGCCAAATACCTGGAAGATCTGCAGGGGCAGTTCAAGGACCTGCTGCATGCCAGGGCGCTGCGCAGCCCCCATGCCCATGCGTTGATCGTCAACGTGGACGTGAGCAAGGCCGAACAGCTCCCCGGAGTGGTAACCATCATCAAGGGAACGGACCCGGATGTCCCCTGGTACGACATCCCCTATGCCTCCAGCTACTACGGCAACCCCGCCCGTGACGAGGTCATCTGGGCCGGTCAGGCCGTGGCCATCGTGGTGGCCGAGACCCTGGACATCGCGGAACAGGCCTGCGAGCTCATCGAGGTCGAGTACAAGCCGCTGCCCTATGTCACGGATCCCCTCGAGGCCTGTAAAAAGGACGCCGCCCCGGTGCTGGCACCCGAGCTGGGAAATGTGCCAGGCTACATGGGCGCGCAGGAGGAAGGCCCCAACTATTTGCAGAGCTACAAGCTGACCGTGGGCGACGTTGAGAAGGCCTTCAAGGAGGCGGACGTCGTTGTGGAGGAGTTCTACTACAATGACAAGAAGTCCGCAGCCCAGATCGAGTGCAACGCGGCCATCGCCGAGTACACCCCTGACGGCGGCGTGACCCTCTACTCCAATGGCTGCGGCGTGCACGGCGTGACCAAGGACAAGATCTGCACCATGTTCCCCCAGCTGCCCTCCACCAAGGTCCGGGTCATCCAGCCCTTTACCGGCGGCAGCTTCGGCAACAGACTGTTCCCCCTCATCGAGCCCATGGCCGTTCTCATGGCCCTGCGCACCAAGCGTGCGGTCTCCTACGTGCTCACGCGCAAGGAGATGTTCACCTCCTCCCCGTCCAACTGGCCCGCCCTGACGCACTTGAAACTGGGCGCCAAGAAGGATGGCACCCTGGTGGCCGAGGAGTTCAAGCTCATGGAGAACACCGGCGCGTCCATGCGCAACGTGTATGACGGACGTCTCGCCGGTTCCGGCCTGGTGTGCGTGTACCAGGTGCCCCACGTGTTCGGCGACGGTTACGCCATCGCCACCAACACCGTGCCCTGCGCGCCCTACCGCGGCCTGGGCTGCCCGGAGTCCGAGTGGGCCATGGAAAACCTCATGGACGTGCTGGCCGAAAAGCTGAACATGAGCCCGGTGGAACTCAGGCTGAAGAACTTCATCAAGAAGGGCGATCACAACCCCTATGGCGAGAAGCTCACCAGCACCAGCGTGGCCAAGTGCCTGCAGGTGGTGGCAGACGCCATCGGCGTTGACGAGCCCATCGAGCAGGAGCCCGGCCCCTGGCGCAAGGGGCGCGGCGTGGCCATCGGCGGCAAGCAGAACACCCCTCTGGGGCGTTCCGAAGCCGAGGTGCTGGTTCACAGCGACGGCAGCATCGAACTGCTGGTGAGCGTGGACGAACAGGGCATGGGCGTGCAGAGCGCCTTGCGCCAGATGGTTGCCACCGAGTTCCAGGTGCCCATGGAGACGGTGCACGTGACCCGCGCGGACACGGGCCGCACACCCTTTGACAACTTCGGCGCCTCCAGCCGCACAACCTACACCTGCGGCAACGCGGTGCTCATCGCCTGCGCGGACGCCATCTCGCAACTGCAGGAAGCCGCGGGGCGCAAAGTCGGCGTGGCCGCCCGTCAGGTCACCATCAAGAACGGCAAGGCCGTCATCGTGGGCTCCAATATCGAGGAGGTTCCCATTCCCGAGCTGTTCGAGCCTTTCTCCTTCTTCACCCAGCAGACCTGGGGCCTGCTCAAGGGCACCCCTGTGCGCGGTCACGGCGTGTTCTGTCCGGCTCCGGCCGTGCCCTGGTCCGGACCTGGGCACGAGGACGGCCGCACCCCCCGCATGTGGAACTGGTACCAGTTCAGCGCCATCGGCGTGGAGATCGCGGTGAACGTGGAGACCGGCCAGATCAAGCTGCTGCGCCTGGTGAGCACCGCCGACACGGGCAACCCCATCAACCCCAAGCTCGTCGAGGGGCAGATAGACGGCGGCGTGATCATGGCCCTCGGGTTCTCCACCATGGACGGCCACACGTACCAGGATGGCCAGCTCATCAACCCAAGCTACACGGACTACCGTGTGCCCACCGTCCTGGACACTCCGCTGCAGAAGGACTTCAACCGTTCGATCCACCCCGACAGGCTGCCCGACGGCCCGTATGGGGCAAAGGGCATGGCCGAGTCCATCACCATTCCCGTCGGACCCGCCATTGCCGCCGCCTTGAACCGTGCGGCTGGCATACGCCCCACGGTGATGCCCATGACGGCGGAGCGCATTCTGGCACTGATCAAAGAAAAGGAGAGCTCGAGCAATGAAGGATGCTAATGTCGAGACCATCAACATCTCTTTCGAGGTGAATGGCAGGCCGTACAATATCCATGTGGAGCCGTACAAGACCCTCCTGGAAGTGCTGCGGGACGATCTGAACCTCACCGGCGCCAAGAAGGGCTGTGACGACGCCAACTGTGGCGCCTGCACCGTCATCATGAACGGCAAGGCCGTGAAGAGCTGCTCCATGCTCATCGGTCAGGCCCGGGACGCCAAGATTCAGACCATCGAAGGGCTCGAGACGGAAAAGGGGCTCCACCCCCTGCAGCAGTCCTTTGTGGATCACTTCGCCATCCAGTGCGGCTTCTGTACCCCGGGGATGATCATGTCCGCCAAGGCCATTCTCGACGAGAATCCCAAGGCCACGGAGGAGGACATCCGGGAAGGCATGCACGGCAACCTCTGCCGCTGCACGGGATACGTGAAGATCGTCGAGGCTGTGGAAGCCGCCCGTGACCAGATGGCTTCCGGGGAGGTGGCGAAATGAGATTCGACTGGTACTTCGAGCCCGAGACGGTGAAGGAATGCGTGCAGCTCCTCGAGGAATACGGACCGGACGCCCGCCTGTTGGCCGGCGGCACCGACCTGGTGGTCCGGATGCGCAATAGGCAGGTCAAACCCAAGGCGGTCATCAGCATCAACAGCATCAAGGAGTTGCAGCGCATCGTCAAAGAGGGCGACGGCCTCTCCATCGGTGCCATGGTGCGGCTCATGGACGTGTCCAGGTCCGATATGCTCGTGGGTCCCTGGCAGGTGGTGAAGCAATGCGCGGGGCATGTCTCCAGCATGCAGATCCGCAACGTGGGCACCATCGGCGGCAACACCTGCAACGCCTCCCCCAGCGCCGATACGGTGCCAGGGCTGATGGTGCTGGACACGCAGGTAGCCGTCGCCGGGCCCAAGGGGGAGCGCACCCTGCCCCTGGACGGGTTCTTCGCCGGCCCCGGCAAGACCGTGCTGCAACAGGGAGAGATGCTGACCTTTTTCAAGGTTCCGGCCAAACCCAAGGGCAACGGCTGCGCCTTCAAGAAGTACTCCATCCGAGGTGATACGGACATCTCCATCATTAACGTGGGCGTACGCCTGCAGGTGGGCGGGGACAAAAAGATCACGGACGCCAGGCTGGTCCTCGGCGGTGTCGCCCCCACTCCCCTTCGCGTGCAGTCGGCGGAGAAAATGCTCCTGGGGCAGGCCCTGAGTTGCGAGCTGAAGAAGGCCGTGGCGGAAGACGCTGCCAACTCGTGCTCCCCCATCAGCGACGCCAGAGCCACCAAGGAATACAGGAAGGAGATGGTCCGGGTCTGGGTGAAACACACACTCCAGGAAGCCTACGACAAGGCATCCTGCGTTTAAGACAACGACAGCGGTGCGCCCCTTTCCGGGCGCACCGCTGGTTTCGCGAAATATACCGCATTTGAGGAGTGACAATGGAGCAGGTAACCCCCAACATATACACTGAAACACAGATCCGCGGCTGCAACCCGAGCATTGTCTTCACCAGCGAGGGCGCGGTGTTCATCGACACCGCCCAGTGGCTCACCACATTGCTGGAGATGATCGAGTTCGCGGAAAGGAAAGGTCCCATCAAGTATCTGATCAACACGGAGCCGCACATCGACCACATTTTCGGCAACCACTGGTTTGCGGGAAAGTGTCCGGTGATCGCCCACGAGAAGCTCGCTGACGAGTTCTTCCTGGTGCCGGGCGAGATGGATGGCTACGATTACAGCGTTGACGTGCTGCAGCGGCAGGACCAGGAAGGCCTGAAGCGCATGCCCAGCCGCGACGACTACATCGTCAACACCCCCCAGATAACCTTCAGCGACCGCATGGATCTCGTTGTCGGCGAACAGCAGTTCCATCTGCACCACACCCCCGGACATGCGGACTCCCAGATAGCCGTGCACATTCCCAAAGAGCGCACGGTCATAGTTGGTGACACGATATTCGCCGGCTGCCAGACATGGCTCCATTCCGCCAACATCGACGAACTCATCGCCAGCCTGAAATTCCTGTACACCCTGGACGTGGACTGGGTGATTCCGGGGCATGGCCCTGTTGTGACAAAGGACTACATTCTTGAGCAACTCTCCTTTGTCTTCGAATGGCTCAATGCCGTGGGCCTTGGTATTGCGAAAGGCTGGAGTCTGGACCAGTGCATCTCGGAGATAAGCTTTTCCGACCGGTACAATGTAGACATTGGACAGGACGAGATGATGGAATACATCCAGCGTACAAATGTCATAAAATGCTACAACTATTTTATGCAGAAGTAGATTCGGCGAGGGGCAAGGGGCAGCGTTCATAGATGTGGCGTTGCCCGGTGGCTATATATTTTTTGTATTTTTCAATAATCGATTATGTATTATTTGCATGAGGAGCAGAGGGTCTGCGGTATGAATACAGACGAAACCCGGCATATCTCCATTATCGGTACCGGCATGATCGGTGCCGGTCTGGCTGTCCTGTTCACCGGCAACGGCTATCCGGTCACCATGATGGCGCTGGATGATGCCCACGCCGAGGCTGGAAAGCGGCTATACGACCATTATTTCAAGGATCTGGTGTCCCTCGGATTGGTGACCCGGAAGCAGGCCACGGCCTGCGCCAGGCTGTTCTCCAGCACCAAAGACTATGCGTCCATAGCCGGGACCGACCTGGTCTTCGAGTGCGTCAAGGAGCGCCTCGATGCCAAGGAAAAGGTCTACAACCTCGTGGAGAAGCATTGCACGCGGTTCCAGGCCCTGGCGTCCACAACCTCGGCCATCTCCGCGGACGACCTGGCCAAGACCATGACGCAGAAGGACAAGATCCTGGTGGCGCACCCGTGGAACCCGCCCCACCTGGTACCTTGCGTGGAGTTGGTCCCTGGCGCCGACACCTCCGGGGAAGCGGTCCGGATCACCTACGACGTACTGGAATCCGCGGGGCGCAAGGTCGTTGTCATGAAAAAGGCGGCGCCCGGGTTCATCGGCAACAGACTGCAGCACGCCCTGTACCGGGAGGCGGTGCATATGGTGGAGTCCGGCATCGCCACCCCCGAGGATATCGATAAAACCCTCAAGTACAGCTTTATCCCGCGCTACACATCAATTGGTATATTTGAACATTTCGACTATGCGGGCCTGGATATGGTCACCAGCATAGAGGACTATCTTTTTCCGGATCTGTGCAACGCGGACAGGACCCAGGACCTGGTGCGTTCCAGGTTGGAGGCCGGAAACCTCGGCCAGAAGACCGGCTCCGGCGTCTATGACTGGAAGGATGTGGACATGGACGAGTTCCGCATCCGCGCGGCCAAGCCGTATTTCGCGTTTTTCAACTGGAAACTACCGGTTGACGAGTAAAAGGCAGTTTCGAAACAAAGGAGTACACAAGTGATCAACAAGGACACGAAACGCTGGATATATCAAACCATGAATCAGATCAGGTGGTTTGAGTTGAAGGCGCAGAGCCTTTTCGAGCAGAACAAGCTTCGCGGGTCGGTGCATCTGTACGCCGGCGAAGAGGCCGTGGCGGCAGGGGTTTGCGCCCTGCTCCGCGACAATGACTACATAACCAGCACGCACCGGGGGCACGGGCACTGCATCGCAAAGGGCGCCACACTGGACCGGGCCATGGCCGAACTCATGGGCAAGGCCACGGGATACTGCAAGGGACGCAGCGGCTCCATGCATATCGCTGACTTCACCAAGGGCAACCTGGGCGCCAACGCCATTGTTGCCGGCGGCGTCCCCATCGCGGTGGGAGCGGGCCTGGGCATCAAGATGCAGGGCACCGACCAGGTGGCGGTGAGTTTTTTCGGTGACGGCGCTTCCAATCAGGGCGTGACCCACGAAGCCATGAATCTGGCCTCGGTGTGGAAGCTGCCCGTGCTCTTCATCTGCGAAAACAACGGGTTCGGTATCTCCGTGCCTGCCTGGCAGTCCACATCGGTCAAGGACATCAGCGTTCGTGGCGTGGCCTACGACATGCCTGGTGTCACAGTGGACGGCAACGACGTCTATGCGGTGTACGCGGTGGCCGAGGAGGCGGTGAAGCGCGCCAGGGCCGGAGAGGGCCCCTCCCTCATCGAGTGCAAGACCTACCGCCATCTGGGGCACTGGACAGGCGACCCCCAGCCCTACCGCACCCGCGAGGAGGTGGAGACCTGGAAGAGCCAGAAGGATCCCATCATGTTGTTCCGCGAGACCCTGATCAAGGAGGGGACGTTCACGGCCGAGGAACTGGACGCCATGGACCAGGCCGCGGTCAAGGAAGCTGATGAGGCAGCGGAGTTTGCCATGAGCAGCCCCGAGCCGGATCCGGCCAAGGTGCTGGAAGACGTGTTCTATGAAGAGCAGGGGGAGATGTTGCAATGAGCATGAAACGCTACGCAGAGGCGGTGAGGGATGTCATCGCCGAGGAAATGCGCCGCGACGGGCGTGTTTTCATCATGGGTGAGGATGTGGAAACCCTTGGAGGCATCTTCGGCTGCACGCGGGGGCTGTATGAGGAGTTTGGTGTGGAGCGCGTGCGCAACTCCCCCATCTCCGAGGCCGCACTTGTGGGGGCGGGGATCGGCGCGGCCTGCGTCGGCATGCGCCCCATCGTGGAGCTCATGTACATGGACTTCACCCTGGTGGCGGCTGACCAGATCCTGAACCAGGCTGCCAAGACCCGCTATGTTTTCGGCGGCAAGGCCAGGATTCCCCTGGTCATTCGCGGGCAACAAGGCGTGGGGCGCGGCAACGCCGCCACCCATAGCCAGAGCCTGGAAACAATATTCATGCACGTTCCCGGACTCAAGGTGGCCTGCCCCTCCACTGGGGCGGACGCGGCCGGGCTGCTGCGCACCGCCATACGCGACGACAACCCGGTGCTGGTTTTCGAGCACAAGGCCCTGTACGCGAACAAGTACGAGGTGCCGGACGATCCCGAGTTCATGATCCCCTTTGGCAAGGCGGACATCAAGCGCGGCGGCAGGGATGTGACCATCGTGGCCTCGCTGCTCTATGTCAGCCGGGCACTGGAAGCGGCGGAGAAGCTGGCTGAGCTGGGCATCGTCGCCGAGGTCATCGACCCGCGTACTCTGGTTCCCCTGGATATCGACACCATCGTGGAATCGGTCAAGAAGACCGGTCGTCTCGTGGTGGCCCACGAGGCCCACAAGATCGCGGGCTGGGGCGCGGAGATCGCTTCCCAGGTCATGGAGCGCGCCTTCAGGTACATGGACGCCCCTCCGGTGCGCCTGGGCGCCAAGGCCTGCCCCCTGCCCTTCAACGTGGAGCTCGAGAACGCCGTGGTTCCTTCCGTGGAGGACATCATCCAGGCGGCCAAGACCGTTTGCTACCGCTGAGTGGAGGACGATACCATGGCAACCGTAATCAAAATGCCCAAACAGGGCCTGCAGATGACCGAAGGCACTATTGTGAGCTGGCTGGTCAAGGAAGGGGAGCAGGTCACCCAGGACAAGCCTCTCTTCGAGATGGAGACCGACAAGCTCACCATCTCCATCGACGCCACCTGCGGCGGCGTCCTGCTGAAGATACTCCGCCCCGAAGGGGATGTGGTCCCCATCTCCGAGCCCATCGCAATTGTGGGCGAGGCCGGGGAGGATATCTCCCCCCTGCTCGGCGAGGTGGCGTCGCAATCCGGCGTAGCTGCTCCCGAGGCTGACCAGGACTCCCCCCGGGAGGCCCAGCCCGTAGCCGCTACGCTTCAGGTCGCCCCGGCTCCCTTGTCCCGTGAAGGCGGTTCCTCCTTTGCCTCGCCGCGCGCCAAAAAGCTGGCCGTGGAAAAGGGTCTGGACTTCCGCGACATTCCGGGGAGCGGACCGGATGGCCTGGTCATCGAGCGCGATGTGCTGGCTTATGCGGCCTCCCCGCAAGCCAAGGCCAGCCCTTTGGCCAGAAAGGTCGCCGCCGCGAACGAGGTGAAAACCTCGGATATCCAGGGCAGCGGCCCCCACGGCAAGGTCATGAAAGACGACGTGCTGGCCGCCGTGGCCGCGAAGCTGGAGTCCAGGACCGGCTCCAGCGCCAGAGGCGAAAGGCTGGTTCCCCTCAGCGGCATGCGCAGGATCGTGGCCTCCCGGATGAAGCAGAGTCTGAACGAGATGGCCCAGGCCAACCACAGGATCACCGTGGACATGACCGAAGCCGTCAGGATGCGCACCTCGTACAAGGACCTCGGCATCAAGGTCAGCTTCAACGACATCGTGCTGCGTTGCGTGGCCGCCGCCCTCACCGAGTTTCCGGAGATGAATGCCTCCTGGTCGGACAAGGGCATACTCTTCAAAGATTACGTGAACCTTGGCATCGCCGTGGCCGTGGACCAGGGCCTGCTGGTGCCGGTGATCAAGGACGCGGACCTCATGAAGCTCACCGAGATCGCGTCCTGCTCCGTGGAATTGGCCACCAGGGCCAAGAACAACCAGCTCACCACCGACGACTACAGCGGCGGCACCTTTACGGTCTCCAACCTGGGCATGTTCGACATCGACGAGTTCACTGCCATAATCAATCCGCCAGAGGCCGGAATCCTGGCCGTGGGCAAGATGGGCAAGCGCGCGGTGGTGAAGGAAACCCCCAAGGGCGACGAGATCGTGGTACGCTCCATGATGAATCTCTGCCTGACCTATGACCACCGCATCGTGGACGGCGCACCGGCGGCAGGGTTTCTCAAGCGCGTGAAGACCTTGCTGGAAAACCCCGGGCTGCTGGTCTGATCCCGGAGACACTGGTGTAATGGGTTCTATTAACTGAGTGTTGAAATAATCCATTATCCAGGCCGTCCCAAAAAGGTGAGATGCGAGGCGCAAAAACAACTCAAGATTGCCGCGTATCCATATACGTAAGAGTTTGAGTTTTTCGCGCCGACAAAGCAGATTATCCTTTTTCAACGGCCTCTTTAGGAGCTGACATGAAATTCGATGTAGCGGTGGTGGGGGGCGGCCCGGGTGGATATGAGGCCGCCATCCGCTGCGCGCAATACGGGAAGCGGACGGCGCTCATCGAGGCGCGCGAACTGGGCGGCACCTGCCTGAACAGGGGGTGCATCCCCACCAAGGCCCTGCTGCACGGCGCAGAGGTGTATGAGACCGCCAAGACGTCAGAAACCTACGGCATCGCCACCGGGGAGGTCACCTGCGACTACGCCCGCCTGGTGGAGTACAAGGACGGCCTCGTGTCCAGGCTTCGCAAGGGCGTGGCCGGGCTGGAAAAGGCCCACGGCGTCACAGTGATCAAAGGCTTCGGCGTGCTCACTGATGCCCACACCATCCAGGTGGGGGATCAGAGCATTCAGGCCGAGTTCATCATCCTGGCAACGGGCTCCGCGCCGTCGCGCCCCCCTATTCCCGGCGCTGACAGCGAGAAGGTGCTCACCAGTGACGAACTCCTGGAGATGAAAACCTGTCCGGAGAGCCTGGTGATCATCGGCGGCGGGGTCATCGGCCTGGAGTTCGCCTCCCTGTACGCCACCCTGGGCAAAAAGGTCGTTGTCCTGGAGATGTTGCCCTCCATCCTGAACGGCATGGACGCTGAGCTGGCGGGGCTGCTGACAAAGCTTCTCGAAAAGAAGGGCGTGGTTTTTGTCACCAACGCCAAGGTTACGCGTATCCTGGATGGCGGACAGATCGGCGTGGAGTACGAGAAGGACGGCACAACAGAGACCGCCCTTGGCAATATCTGCCTGATGTCCATCGGCCGGAGGCCTCAGACCGTCGATATTGGCTGTGAAACCGTGGGCATCTCCATGACGCGCGGGTTCGTGGACGTGGATGGGCATCTGCGCACCAGCGTGCCGAACATCTATGCCATTGGCGACATCACCGGCAAGATGCAGCTGGCCCACGTGGCCACTGCCCAGGGCATGGTGGCCGCGGCCAACTGTTCGGGCAGGGACGCGGTCATGAGATACAATATCATCCCCGCCTGCGTGTACACCTTTCCGGAGATCGCCAGCGTGGGGCTGACCCGGGCCGAGGCCGAGAAAAACGGCCGTCAGGTCAAGTGCGGCAGCTTCAATGTGGCCACCAACGGCAAGGCCATGATATTGGGCACCAGGGCCGGAATGGCCAGGCTGGTGACCGATGCGCTGACCGGTGAGATTCTCGGGGCGCAGATAATGGCCCCCAGGGCAACGGACATGATCGCGGAGGTCGCTGCGGTGATGCGTTCCGAAGGCACCATCGAGGAGCTTGCGGACACCATCCACCCGCATCCGACCATCTGCGAGGTCATCCTTGAGGCGGCCCACGATGTGGAAGGGCTGTGCTGTAACGCCATGCCCAGGAAATAATGAATGGTGAGGCCGTAAAGGGCTGTTGATAGATTTCCGGGGGGGAACCTTTTTGAGAAAGGGCTTCCCCCCGGCCCCCCTCCTGAAACCTTCAATGGGAAAATTGAAAGGGGGAGTGGACCTGCCCACAGGCTCCAGGAATTTCGCCATTACCTCGACACGCCCCGGCGGGATACTGTGAGATCGGCATACTGCCCGCCGGGCAAACAACCTGTGATGCAGTTGGGGTCGTATCTGGGGAAATGGGATTTCCCCGGCCCCTCTCCCGGCTTTGCCATGTAGTTCGGGAAGGGGCGTGCGAGGGGGAAATCATTTCCATATGGCTCCCCCTCGCAAAACACCTTTCAAACAACGGGTATCCGAACATGAACCAGATGAAGCAAGCCATGCAATCGATCTCTGTTGAAAACGCCATCGGAATGATGTTGTGGCACGACATGACACGCATTGTTCCGGGAGAGAGCAAGGGACCGGAATTCCGCAAGGGGCACATTGTCCGCGAAGAGGATATTCCCCTGCTTCTGGAGATGGGCAAGGAGCACGTCTATGTCATGGAGCTCACCCCCGACATCCTGCACGAGGACCAGGCCGCCAGACGCCTGGCCAACGCGGCCGCGGGCTCGGGCATTACTCTGAGCCAACCCTGCGAGGGGCGCGTCAATCTCGTCGCCTCCCATGACGGCCTGCTGAAGATCGATACCCGCACCCTTGGCGAGCTCAACGCCCTGGAAAACATCATGTTCGCAACCCTGCACACCAATCAGCGGGTGGCGGCCGGAACCACGGTTGCCGGTACCAGGGTCATCCCCCTGGCCATCCCCGAGGAGCAGGTGGCGGAGGCGGAAAACCTCTGCCGCCAGCGCCCACTGGTGGAGGTCAAGGTCTTCCAGCCGCACCGCGTCGGGCTCATCGTCACTGGCAGCGAGATTTTTCACGGCAGAATCAAGGATGCGTTCAGCCCCATTGTGGAGAAGAAGTTCAACCAGCTCGGCAGTGTGGTCATCGGTCGGCGCTATACCTCCGACGACAAGGACAAGACCGTGGCCGCGATCCACGAGCTTGTTGAAGCGGGTGCCGAGTGCATCGCGCTCACCGGGGGCATGTCCGTGGACCCGGACGACCAGACCCCGGGCAGCATCCGGGCCTCGGGCGCGGAGGTCATCACTTACGGGGTGCCCATACTGCCCGGCGCCATGTTCATGCTGGCCTATCTGGGCAACACCCCGGTCATCGGCCTGCCCGGCTGCGTCATGTACTACAAGGCCAGCATTTTCGATCTGGTGGTGCCCCGGCTCATGACAGGCGAGAGGTTGAAGCGCTCCGACTTCGTCAACCTGGGGCATGGCGGGCTGTGCATGGGCTGCGAGGTCTGCCGCTACCCCCACTGCAGCTTCGGCAAGGCCTGATCTGGTTCAAGTATCACTCCAAGGGCGCGGACGGCACAGTGGAGAGCGTCCGCGCCCTTTTGATTTCATGGGAGGGCATTCCCCTGGTCTTCGGCCAGGTGAACTCCGGGCTGCTCCCTATGCCTCCTTGTTGTAGACACTTGTAGATCGTTGACTTCGCAGATGCGGATGTTTAAGATAAAATCGATTAAACAGACTCGTGCGCTGTTTTCTTGAACATCGACTCGCAGCGGTCCTGACGGCTCCCTGAATATTTCACCTGTTAATCATTCCCGTGGCGGCGCGGATACCACGGGACAATGATGGATCTTGGGCAACAGGATATGATCTACATAGAAAACACCAGTATTGATCCGTATTACAACCTGGCCCTCGAGGAGCAGCTGTTTGACTCCTGGAACGGTGAAGAGCCCCTGCTGATGCTCTGGCGAAACGAGAACGCCGTGATCATCGGACGCTTTCAGAACACCTACGAGCAGTTGCACGAGGACGTGATAAAGGCCGA
This sequence comes from Desulfovibrionaceae bacterium, assembly GCA_963674665.2. Lineage (GTDB taxonomy): Bacteria > Desulfobacterota > Desulfovibrionia > Desulfovibrionales > Desulfovibrionaceae. The sequence goes on from CAXXPL010000014.1 coordinate 52,799, forward strand.
CAAGGTGCGCGTGGTCCGCCGCATCACCGGCGGCGGGGCCGTGTACCACGACCTCGGCAACCTGAACTATACGTTCATGGTGCGCGTGGATCGAGCCAAGAGTGTTGATTTCAAGGACTTCGCGCTGCCCGTTGTCCAGGCGCTGCGTGACCTGGGCGCCCAGGCCGAGTTCGCGGGGCGGAACGACATCCTGCTGGATGGCTGCAAGATCTCGGGTACCGCGCAGTATTGCAGAAAGGACAAGGTCCTGTTCCACGGCACACTGCTGTTCGACGTGAACCTGGACATGGTCGGCCGAGTGCTGCGCGTGAACGCGGACAAGCTGAAGTCCAAGGGCGTGCAATCCGTACGCAAGCGGGTCACCAACATCAGGCCCTTCCTTGATGAACAGTACGGCATGGAAGAGTTTCAACGCTTCATCCTGCATTGCATCAGGTCCGAGCACTCCCTTGATGAGCGCCCTGTCTCCGAAGAGGCGCACCAGGGGGCTCTGGAGTTGGTGGAGAGGAAGTACGGGACTTGGGACTGGAACTATGGAAAATCGCCCCAGGCCAACTACAGGAACCATGCGAAGCTCGACTGGGGGGGCGTTGACATCCACCTGGACCTGAACGATGGGGTGATCGCATCATGCAAGATTTACGGGGATTTCCTGGGCCTTGGGGATATCACCCCCCTGGAGCGGGCCATGTGCGGGGTTCCATATGATAAAGTGGCGGTGGACAAGATCCTGGGCATGTTCGATCTGGGCGTATTGTTCGGAGGCGCCAGAAGCGAGGAGTTGCTGCCCTTGTTTTTTGCGGATTAATGACATAGCAACAAACGATCATCTAGTATAAATGCGAATTTTGACAGTATGTTTTCCGAGTCTTCGACATGATCTTTCGCAGCACCTTGTACCAGTGCATTATAGCCTGGTGCCGGGGACGCTCTGTACAGAAGGATCTTTTGGCAGCCATGCCCGTGTTGCGAACACATGACAACATCGGGTTTGTTCAAAGCGCATGCCACCAGGGCTTGCTCGAATCTTCAAGACTTTTTCAACAGACGCCAACATTCGATACGGGAATACAATGAACCTGGATACAATCGACCAATTGAAAAAACGCCCCTTGTACAGCCACGAAATCAAGGACATCATCAAGCAGGCGATACTGTCCGGAGAGCTGAAACCGGGTGACCGGGTGGTTGAGACGAGGTGGGCCAAGAAGCTCGGCGTTTCGCAATCTCCGGTCCGGGAAGCCATCCGCGAACTGGAGATGATGGGCCTGATCGAGTCGCGCCCCTATCAGGGGGCGTTCGTCCGCGTGGTGGACAAGAAGGGCATCCTCGACGCCTACAAGGTGCGCAGCGCGCTGGAGATCGTGGCCGTGCAGACAGCGGCGCAGATCATCACCGAGGCGCAGCTCGAGGAACTCTCGGACCTGAAGGCCAGAATGGAACAGGCCGGAAAGGACAAGCAGTTCGAACTGTTCATCGAGCTCGACAGCCTGTTCCACGAGAAAATTCTCGATATCGCGCACAACGAACTGCTCATCCATCTGTGGCACCAGTGCAAGATCAGGGACTACACCCGTATCAGCACGTGCATCTCCCAACTCAGTCTGGACGAACTGGCCCAGCGGCACGACATGATGTTCGAGGCATTGAAGAATCGTGACGAGGAGCTTGGCCTGAAAGCCGTTGAGCAGCATTTCGCCCTGCTGTCCGAGCAGATGAAGCGTCTCGGCTCCACCTGCCCCTGAGTCAGAATCCCCAACATCTTTCCACGAAAAAGGGTTACATCATTTCTGATGTAGCCCTTTGAAATTTCTACTGAGCCGTGCCGGACTTGAGCCAGTGACTTTTTGCTGAAAAGGCGGTTCCATCAAAAAGCATACTTCTCACTTTATGCCAGCGTATTGGGGGGAGAACTGAGCTCTTTCCCGTTGCTTGTGTGCGCGCCCTTCCTTCAGTCTTCCCACAGGTACGAAATGATCCGAAGAATCGTGTGATTACATTTGCTGTCAACGGAAGTCCCCGAAAGGACATGAATACGGCGACGCTTCTGCAATCCGCGCTGGAAAGCGCTTGAGGTACCGGTCAGGACGGATCCGTGAAAATCGAACTCATCCATTTGTGCTACTATGACCACAAGGGCTGTCTCAGTTGTATGGAGTGCAAACGCCTTGGCGGTTCGAGCTATGGAAAATGCGCCATCGATGACAGCCTTTCCCCGGTATTGGGGCGCCTTCTCGAAGCGGACGGCATTGTTTTCTGAAGTCCCATTTATCTAAGCCAAATAACGGAAAGGCTGCACTCCGTCTTTGAGCGTCTCCTGTTTTCGAATTGCGCGTACAATGTGAACCGCAGTTCACTGGCTTCCCAAAAAATGCCTACGGCGTTCATTTATGCGATGAACAACAAGCGGCAAATGGAGGAATGGGCTACCGGGAGAGCCTGGGACCCATTGAATCGTTCGTTGAACGGGTGTTTACAAAGCCTCAGATCCTGTATGCCTACGACATCTACCAGGTCAAAGATTACTCCAAATATAAGATCGAATGCTTTTCCGAAGTTGACAAGGCCGGACAGGAAGCATCACAATTCCCAAAGAATTGCCAAGCAGCATGCACCATTGGCGCATCAATGGTCACTTCGCGGAATGTGCCTCGACAATCTCGGATGGTGTCCGGCGCAACAAGCTGAAAACGGACAAAAGCCCGCTTCCGGCAGCACTCTTTCCAATGTTCCGGGTACTTCCTTTGACAAACGGGACCAGTTGCCTCGCAAAAGAAAAAGCCCCTACAGCTTGTGACTGTAAGGGCTTGATATTCTTGGTGGGCCGTACTGGTCTCGAACCAGTGACTCTCTGCTTAAAAGGCAGATACTCTACCAACTGAGTTAACGGCCCGCAAATGGAAAACGAGATATTAGTCGCAGAAAAAGTCTTCTGTCAACACAAAAACGGCCCTGCGGCCCATTTTCCTGCCCCCTGCCCTGTAATCTCGCATCAGGCCGTGATGTTTGAAACTATTGTTCTGTTATCGTCATCCGTACGGCAGGAAATACGATTATCCAGTCGAGCCTAGTCGCAGTCCTCCTGGCCCGAAGAGCCCTCTGTACAGCCGCTGAAGCCGCCGGCGCCTCCGGAGGGTATCACGGGATTTCCGGCGCTGTCCGAGCCGCTGGACTTGGCCAGCCCGTAGGACACTATGACAGGGATGCGCTTCGCCCCCATGCGGAGAAGGGAGAGCTTGTTCCTGAACAGGCGCAGCCTGAATCGGATGCGGTCCATTCTGGTTGTATGGGGCTGGGGAGACTGGGGGGTGTTCAGCACGTGGTTGAACGCCTTTGCAAAGGGGCCGCCCTTGGTCAGCTCCTGGTCCAGGGCCAAAAGGATGTCCTGGTCGGCCTCGTTCTCCGCGATGGGGAAAAAGGCGATGTTGCTTTCGCCATTTGCTGTGAGCCGTTTCACCGCCTCACGGCAAGCCTGGCAGCTGGGTGAGAAGTACAGGCGCACGGGTGCCTGCTCGCTCCCCCGTATGACCCAGGGGCCGATCATCTCGCTCCCCAAAGCAAAGACATTGGGCGAGAACAGGATGAGCCAGATACAGGCAAGGGTGATTGGCGCCTTGCCCATGCTATTGGTGTACACGGCCAGGGACAGGAGCAGGCCCAGGAATATGAGCCCCACGATCATGCAGTTCACGCAGGGAGCGCTGGCCGCCATCCAGGCCACGAACACGCAGTCCCCTGCCAGGGCCAGAAAGGCGCCCCAAAAGGCGAGCCACCCCGCGCCGAAGAGCATGGCAAGGGCCAGGATGGCAAAGGTGCCCGCACCCCACCACCAGAGTGAGAACCCGAAGAGCGCCACGTCCTTGTACAGGTTGCAGCCCTGGGTCACACACAGGCCGTCGGCACCTCCCAATTGCGCGGCGATACAGAAAATCAAGCCGCTGAGGGCAATGATGAGAGGCTGCAGCAGCTGTTTGGGTGATGTCTTGTCCATGAGTACAATCTCCATGGTTACGGATAGTTGGACGGCAATGTTAGCATCAAGCAGGGAACAGGACAAGAGGGCGTACCCTGTCTCGCTCCATGGCTTTTTTTCATGCAAAGGTTTTGCTACAATTGCGTGAGATGGAAAGCCAGGGAAAAAGAGACAGATGCCAGAGCGCCCTTGTGTCGTTCCTGGTATGAAGTCGGCAAGCCATGGATCCCGATGCTCCAGGGAAGACAGGGTGGTTTTTTCATTCCGTGGGCGTATGCCCCATGCTTTTCCCTGGCCTGTTCCATTGCAGCGAGCTCGTTGCTCCTTGTCGGGTGAAGGCTGTGTGGTTCATGTTGTGGTCTCGTTGCCTTCAGGGATCGCCCAATCCGCCAGGTGCGATTCATGGGAGTCATGGCCCACCCCGGTCCACGGACTTCCCTCCGGAGCCGGATCAGGTATGCCTGTTCCAGGGTCGTTATATTGAAGAGGTGATCATTGGCAACAAGAGCCTGAATTGTACGCATGCGTTTTTCGAAGCACCCCTGTTGCGATTGTGGTTCGCGCTACGCTGTTGTGCGACGCGCGCAATTCATTGGCTTGGACGGGTTTGAGTGATGTGGAATGGCGATTCGGCTAATTGATTGCTAGGGGCGTATGGTGCCGGGCGTGAGTTTGAAAGCATGTGAAATTTAAATAGAAGTGCTAAATTGGATCTGGTACCGTCATATTGCGGTTTTGTTGCGGAATTTCGAGTCCGAACCTCACTCCGGCATTGGGCGGCTGAAAGCAGTTCTGTTGGGAGTTGTTCTGGAACGCTCCCATAGAGCATTTAACGCTTGAAATGCTTATTCAACGGCTGGCAAAGCCAGCCTATAAGCATTTCGCAGCAAGGATTTACAGGTAAATGCTCTAGTACGTCCCAGTCCTGGGATGTCTTGGGCGTTCACGCACAGAGGCTGTGGGCGCTGAAGGGAAGCCCGTACCCCCTGGAGCCGCGAGGAAAAGTACTCGGGTAATAGGGGGGCGAACCTTTCTGTGGGCTGGAAGTCTCAACTGGTGTATGCTGCCCTGCAGAGACCATGGTGGAAGATTGTGGGTGCGACGCAGGTAATGGCAACCTTTGTCACAAGGTAGTGAACATGCGAGTTAGGTTTTGGGGTGTGCGGGGGTCCGCATCGCCGTCGTTGACCGCCGCCACCATACGCGTGAAGATAGAGAGAGCCTTGCGGCGAGCCTTGAAGGCCGGAATCACCTCCGAGGACGACGTCCCGGGATTTATCCGCTCCCTGCCCTTTGCCATCCAGGGAACCTATGGGACCAACACGCCTTGCGTCGAGGTGGATATCGGGGGCGAGGAGTACTTCGTATGCGACGCGGGACTCGGCCTCCGGGACTTCGGCAACGCTGTATACGCGGCCCGCTCCGGCAGCGTGGGCGCGGTGTTCCACCTCGTCCTCTCCCACATGCATTGGGACCATATCCAGGGGCTGCCCTTTTTCCTCCCCGCCTATCAACCAGGCAACAGGATCATCATCTACGGTTGCCACGAAAACATCGAACAGGCCCTGGTGCAGCAGCAAAAGGCGCCCTTTTTCCCGGTCCCGCTCTACGAGGTAGGCGCCTTGGTGGAGTTCGTGCAGTTGAGACCCGGCGAGACCTATCTCATCAACAATATGGAGGTCACGCCCCTGCGGCAGCGACACCCGGGCGCCTCCTACGCCTACCGGCTGGACTGCGACGGCAAGCGGGTCGTGTATGCCACTGATTGCGAACACCACCTCACGCCCGCGGGGCATGACCGCTCCTTTGTCCATTTCATCAAGAACTCGGACCTGCTCATCCTGGACGCCCAGTATGACTTTGCCAGCTCCCATACAGTTAAAAAGGACTGGGGGCACTCCAGCAACGTGGTCGCGGTGGAGATGGCCAAAGAGGCGGGAGTGAAGCGCCTGTGCCTGTTCCACCACGAGCCCACAGACGACAAGGCCCTGGATGCTTTTTTCTACCAGACCCAGAGTTATGCGGAGATTCACAAGCCCGATGTTGCGCTTGCCCTGTGCATGGCCTATGACGGCCTGGAAGTCAGCATTTGATAACTGTGCTCGTCAATTCCACCAGGTGTCCCCAATGCGCGCTGTATTTCGGTTTCTTCTGATGGCCATGGCGTTTCTCGCCGCCACCACCTCCTGCCTTGCCGCCGGGAGCATGGCGGAGACGCGGGAGCTGGAGATCTTCAGCCTCGAACCGGCCATGCGCGTGGAGACACTGAACGCCTACACCAGGGCGGACACATACATGAACCTGGTGAGCGAAGCCGCGGACAAGGTCATCGAGGTCCGCGCCGACGTCGGGGAGCATATCCCGGAAGACGGTGTGTTCGCTGTACTGGACCCCACCTTCATGCAGATCGACCTTGATCAGCTGGACGCCGAGGAAAAGCGCCTCGAATCCAGCAGGAAGTATTATCTCACCGAGGCCAGGCGGTACCGGAACCTGGTGGCCAGTCGACATTCCGACCAGTCCTCCCTGGACAAGCTCGAACACAGCCTGGAGCAGTATCAGATCCAGATCGCGGAGTTGCACCTGCGAAGGGCGGAACTGCGGGAAAAACTCAGGCGCTACACCATCATCGCGCCCAAGGGTTACACCGTCATCGAACGGTATGTGGAGCCGGGCGAGTGGGTTACCGTGGGACAGAAACTCGCACGCCTCGGCGACTATCAGACCCTGGTGGCGCCTTTTGCCCTGGATCCGCTGCAGTACCAGTGGCTCAAGGCCAACCAGGGGGCATTGACGCTGCGCGCCTCGGGAGGGTATGGACGCCCCCCGATACAGGTGCCTGCGCGGCTCAAACAGGTTTCCCCGGCCTTTGACGAGGAGACCAGGAAGATAAACGTGGAACTGTCCCTGAGCCCCGAAGCCCTGGAAGCCCGTGGAGGCCTGCACGTGGAACTGGACGTGAGTCTGCCGGACAGGGCCGGCACGTTCATCGCCCCTGCTTCGGCGGTGATCGAGCGTTATGAGGAGTTCTGGCTGATGCGCCCCGACAGTTCCATGGTCAAGGTCGTTCTCCTGGGACCCGATCCCGGGGGTGGAAAACGCATAAGCGCGCCGGAGCTGCAAGCCGGGGAGCGCTTCCTGCTCGACCCGGCGCAACTCAAGGAAGCAAAACCTTAAACAGAGATCGTGAGCGGTACGAATTGATGCGTGAACTTGTACTTCTGGAAATACGGGCCGAGGACAAGCCCGGCGTAGTGGCCGGTCTCGCCGCCACCCTGGCCAACTATGACGTGGACATCCTGGACATCGGCCAGGCCGTGATCCACGATTCCCTGACCCTCGGCATCCTCATCCGCATTCCACCGGAGGCGGAGAGCGCCCCGGTTCTCAAGGAGCTTCTCTTTTCCGCCCATGAACTGGGCATAGAGCTGACCTTCTCCGCGGTCACCCAGGAGCACTATCAGCGTTGGGTCAGCGCCCAGGGGCGCCCCCGCTATATAGTTACCCTGCTGGGGCGGAAAATCGGCGGCAAGACGCTGCACGGTATCACCCGCGCCCTTGCGGACAACGGCATGAACATCGACGTCATCACCCGTCTCTCCGGGCGCGTGCCCCTCACTGAGCAGCAGCAGAACATGCGCAACGCCTGCGTGGAGTTCTCGGTTCGCGGCGAGCCCCGCGACAAGGCGGCGCTGCGCCGCGAGTTCATGGATATCGCCACAGGACAGGGCGTGGACATCGCCTTCCAGGAAGACAACGTGTTTCGCCGCAACCGCAGACTGGTGGTGTTCGACATGGATTCCACCCTGGTCCAGGTGGAGGTCATCGACGAACTGGCCAAAAAGGCCGGGGTGGGCGACCAGGTTGCGGCCATCACCGAATCCGCCATGCGCGGCGAGCTGGATTTCAGGCAAAGCCTGAGGCACCGCCTGGCGCTGCTCAAGGGGCTGCCCGAGAGCAGCCTGGCCGAGGTGGCGGAGGAACTGCCCCTCTCCGATGGCGCTGAGCGGCTTATCCAGAACCTCAAACGCTTCGGCTACAAGATCGCCATCCTCTCCGGCGGGTTCACCTATTTCGGCCGCAGGCTGCAGGAGCGCTTCGGCCTGGACTACGTATTCGCCAACGAGCTGGAGATCCGCGACGGCGTGGTCACCGGCCAGGTGGTGGGTGAGATCGTGGACGGTCAGAAAAAGGCCGACCTCCTGCAAGCCATCGCCCTGCAGGAGCGCATAAGCCTGCAACAAGTCATCGCCGTTGGAGACGGAGCCAACGACCTGCCCATGCTCAACCTCGCGGGCCTGGGCATCGCCTTCCATGCCAAACCCAAGGTCAAGGAGGGCGCGGGGCACGCCATCTCCACCTTCGGCCTGGACAGCATCCTCTACCTCATAGGCGTCCGCGACCGCGATATCGTGGGGTAAAAGGATAGCGACGGGAAAAAAGGAAAAGCCTCTTGCAAAGAGGTTTTCCCCTTTGGAAATTTTAATGCCTGGAATTGATTAGTGGTTTTTTCTCAATGCGCGGCTGAACTCGTCATCACGGCTTCTATGGTCTCGAGCAGCGTGTCCACTTCGTAAGGCTTGAGCAGGTAGGCGTCGAACCTGGCGTCCTGGCTGCGGGGCGTTTCCGGTTCCTGGACAGTGAGGGCCACCATGGGGATCTCCGGATTTAGACCGGGAACCATCCCTTCGCGAATGCGCCGCGCGGCCTCCAGGGCGTTGCCGCCGGGCAACTGCAGGTCCATGAGCACGATGTCCACGTTCTCGCGCTCCAGCAGTTTGAGGGATTTGTGTCCGTCCTCGGCCAGAAGCACGTCATGCCCCGCTATGTGCAGCATTCGTTTGGTGAATATGCGGCTCACGGGCTCGTCCTCCACCAGCAGTATGCGCAGGGCAGGGCCGATGGTGTCTCCCTTTGAGGGGGGCGTGGCCTGTGATTCGTTGTCCCATGCCATGGAGTCGGCCTTGTTCATCCTGACGGTGAAGTAGAAGGAGCTTCCGCGCCCGGCCAGGCTTTCCACCCAGATTTCCCCGCCCATCATCTGAACCAGCTCCCTGGTGATCGCCAGTCCCAGCCCCGTGCCTCCGTATTTCTTGGTCAGATAGTGCTCTCCCAGGGTGAAGCTGTCGAAAATGCTCTCTATCTTGTCGTTGGCAATGCCGATCCCGGTGTCGCTAACCTGGCAGAGCAGCGTGATGGAGGCGCCGCTGTCGTTATCGCTGTTGCCGGGCGCCAGGGACACACGGGCGCGAATATCCCCCTGCTCGGTGAATTTGATAGCGTTGTCCAGGACATTGAGCAGTACCTGTTTGAACCTGAAGGCGTCGCCGCTGACCTCATGGGGGACGCTGTCCTCCACCACGGCCTCGAAGCGGAGACCCTTTTCCCTGGCCTGGTTGCCCGCGGTGAGGATCAGGGGCTGAAGCGCATCCCGCAACACAAAGGGGCGTTGCCGGATGTCCAGGCGGTTGGCCTGGATGGTGGAGAGGTCCAGGAGGTTGGAGATGATGTTCAGCAGCTCGTTGGACGAGTCCAGGATCAGCCCGAGGAAATGTTTCTGCTCGTCGTTGGGGTGGGTCTTGTACAGCATCTGGGCCATGCCGGTGATGGCGTTGAGTGGCGTGCGCAGCTCGTGGCTCATGTTGGCGAGGAATTGCGACTTGGCCATGCTGGCGGATTCCGCCGCCTCCTTGGCGGTCCGGAGTTCCAGTTCGGCGCGCTTGCGCTCCTCGATCTCGGCCTGCAGCTCCCGGGTGCGCTCCCGTACTTCGGCCTCCAGGCGCTGGCGCATCTGCTTGCTTTGCCGCCGGTTTACCGCGCGTTCCAGGGCGTTCTCCACAGCCTTGGACAGTTCGTCGAGGTCCTCCAGGGGCTTGATCAGGTAGTCCCAGGCACCTCTACGCAGGGATTCCACGGCCTGACGCAGGGATTTTGATCCGGATACCACGATGACAGGGGTGTCAGGGGCCTCCACGGCGAGGACACCCAGGACATCGATGCCGCTCATGCCCGGCAGTCCCAGGTCGAGAAGCACGCAATCCGGGCGTTCCCTGTTGAACACCTCCATCCCGGCCGCGCCGTTGTCGGCCTGGAATACCTGGTATCCTCGTTCCTGGAGGTCCTGTGCCAGAAGTTGCCGCAGGGAGGGATCGTCTTCGATAGTAAGCAGTTTGATTGTACGCATCAATTACTCGTCCCGGGCTTGGATGGTACATCCGAACAACGCCCCCCCTTACCTGGACCATCAGATGACCACTTCATCAATAAGTGAAATGGGTGTGCCTTGATATATTCTTATACCTTAAGCGGAGCGTCAAGGTGTTTGTCCAAAAAAGGCGGCTATTCCTGCCCGAAGAGTGGCGAATGGCATATCCTGTGTCTCGAGCAGCGATTGGGAGGCGTTGGGAGCAAATGATGAATTTCAAGGGTGCGTCTGCCACTTGGCGGCCTTGAGCTTGATCAAGCCACTGGACATGGGTAACAATGGGACTTAGGGAATGTTAAGTAAATTGTTCCATAGCGAAACCGGCTGATGCCGTATCAATACGGTGCCGTATATCGCGGCAGTCGTGATGTGCCCGGGGCATGTACGCAATGCCCGGGATGACGCCGCGGGGTAATGTGGCGGAGTCATTGGCCGAAAAGTGGTGGAACCTCGGGACTTTCAGGGGGGAGCGAGGTAGAGCCCGGAGCGCTCTGGAATTGGCACAGCCATTTCAATGGGGCCGTTTTTCGTGTGAACTGTCGATCATGTCCGCACGAAGGGCAGCATCCGTTACTGTGGTTTCAGCAAGATCCAGCGGCATTCCGACATGCCGTCACAACCGGGGGGCGAGGCCCTGAATGAAAGAAATGATCAAGGCGTTGAACATCGAAGCCGGTAAGGACACACCCTACGTATTTTTCGACGGCGAGGCACGCATCCTGGAGATATCCGGCGACTCCTACCCTGAAAACGCCGCCGCCTTCTATGATCCGATTTTTGCCTGGCTCGACAATTACCTGGAACTGCTGCTCGCCGAAGCGCGTGAAAATCCGGGCCTGGAACAGGCGGTCACGAAACTCCGTGTCCAGGCGAACTACCTCAACAGCTCCAGCTCCAAGGTCCTGCTGAATCTTTTCGACAGGCTCGAATTGGCTGTGGAAAATGGCCTCTCCGTGGAGGTCCAGTGGCTGTACCATGTTGAAAACGAGACCCTTTACGAGTGTGGCAAGGAGTTTCAGGAGGACCTCGAGGTCCTCCCCTTTGATCTCGTGGCCCTGGACAGTGAGGACGACAGCTGATGAAGGACGGAAATCTCTTCCATCACGAGGAGCAGGTTCTCGCCCGCGGACAGGAGTTCGTCGACTCCCCCGGCATCGACGGCGAGAAGCTCAGGGCCGAATTCTCCATACTTTTGAAGGAGTACGCCAAACTCTCAAGGCAGACCAAGAGTCTGGTGAACATCAGCGACATGATGCAGAAGGATCTCAATGTCCTGAACGAGAAGCTCAACGACGCCAACAATGAGATCAACGAAAAGAACCAACAGCTTGAGGAATTTTCCGAGAGGCTGACCCAGACCCTGCAGTTTTCACAGCAGAAGTATCGCGACCTGTTCGAGAACGCAGTGGAGGGTATATTCCGCATCTCCGCCTCGGGCGTGATCTACGAGGCCAACATGGCCTATGCCAGGATCTTCGGCTTTGACAACCCCGAGGAAATGGTCGCCAGTGTCAGGAACATGGGTGAACTCTACGTGGATCCGCGAGAGCGCGACAAGCTTCTCGAACGGCTACGGGATGAAGGGTATTTTCAGGGTGTGACCCTGCATCTCAAGCGCCGTGACGGAAGCGCCTTCTGGGCTTCGGCGTCGGCACGCGCCGTAAAGAACGAGTCCGGCGGCATCGACTTCTACGAAGGGCTTATGGCTGATATCACGCAGCGGGTGCAGGTTGAGCGCGCCGAGCGCGAGCGTGAGGCGGCGGATGCCGCCAGCCAGGCCAAGACCAGATTCCTGGCGAAGATGAGCCATGAGATCCGCACCCCCATGAACGCCATCCTGGGCATGGCAGAGATCCTGCTGCGTACCGATCTTTCCCGCCAGCAGCGCGATTATCTGGAAGTCGTTCACGAATCCGGCGAGCACTTGCTGGGAGTCATCAACGACATCATGGATTTCTCCAAACTCGAGAGCAAGAAGATCATCCTGGAGAAGACGGACTTCAGCCTCAAGGAGACCGTGAACACGGTCCTCAAATCCATCGAGGTACTGGCCGCGCCCAAGGGCCTGGCGGTGAACCTGCACATGGCGTCCAATGTCCCGATAAATCTTCGCGGTGATCCCGGGCGGCTGCGGCAGGTGCTCAACAACCTGCTGGGGAACGCTGTGAAGTTCACGGAGCGCGGCGTGGTGGCCCTGGCTGTAACCCGTGCCCCCAACTCCAAGATCAACGAGTGCCATGACAAGAGCGTGGAGTTGATGTTCTCGGTAAAGGACACCGGCATCGGCATCCCCGTGAAGGATCAGGCCAAGATCTTCCAGGACTTTGCCCAGTCCCACGACTCCATTTTCCGCATGTACGGAGGCACGGGCCTCGGGCTCTCCATTTCCCGCGAGCTCGTGGAACTGATGGGCGGGGAGATATGGCTTTCCAGCCTTCAGGGCAAGGGCAGTGAGTTCTTCTTCACCTGCTGTTTCGAAATCGGAGAGTCTCCCAGGAGCGTTGACGGCGGTATGGATCGGTCCTGCATGCTCCCCCACGAGGGCATGAACATCCTCATCGTGGAGGACAGCCCCTCGAACTTCCTGGTGGTGCGTCATCATCTCGAGAATTTCGGGCATCACGCCTTTCATGCCGAGGACGGGCTGCAGGCGCTGCAGAAATTGTCGGAAAACGACAGCTATGATATCGTGCTTATGGATGTGGAGTTGCCGACGCTCAACGGTGTGGAGACAGCCAAAAGGATTCGCGCCGGACTGGACGGGGTTCTCAATCCCGAGATCCCCATCGTGGCAATGACGGCCCACGCCCTGGAGGAGGCTCGCCTGACGTGCCTGGAGGCGGGTATGAACGCTTACGTGAGCAAACCACTCCGGGCCGAGGACCTGTACAAGGCCATGGTCGAGGCCTTTGCCAGGGCCTGCCCTCCGGAGAAAAACGACTCGAACCAATTGGGGGGCGAGAGTCGGAGCACTCTGGATTTCAGTGCTGCGGGCGCGTTTCAAGGGCTTTCCGTCCAGGAGGTGAAAACCCTTGTGCCCACCGCCATGACAGAGCTGCGACTCGGGATGCAAGGCTTGGAGAAGTCCTTCGAGACCGATGATATCCTGGGCGTCTCGCGTACCGCCCATACCCTGAAGACTGTAGCGGCCAGCATTGGCGCCGGTATCATGAGGCAGAGGCTGTTGGATCTGGAGGAATCCGCGAGCAAGGGGCGTATGGAGCAGGCGCGCCAGGAGTATCGACAATTGAAGCAGGATATGGAGCGTCTCGAAGAACGCATCCGGGAGCTTGGCCTCTCCTGAGGATACCGTTCGCTGAGCGAACTGGCGCACTCTCACACCCCGGACGGGAGATGACCTAACAATGGCGGTCAACAAACTGCCAGGCGAAGGCTTTCGCCTGCGTATCCATCACAAGCTGTCCATAGTCTTCATCCTGTTTACCGCCGTTACGGTGGGCGGGGCGCTCTTTGTCATGTACGACGTGGCCAAGGAGCAGGTAAACTCGGATATCCGCAAGCGCTTGCGGGACATCGTGGGCCTGGCCGCCACCACGATCGACGCAGACCTGCACGACACCCTGCGCCGGCGGAAGCAGGAGGAGGACAGCGCCTATGTCTCCATAAAGGCCTGTCTGGGGCGGATCAGGGATGCCTCCAGCGATATCAAGTACATCTACACCTTGCGCAAAGGCCCCCAGGACGAAATCATCTTCATGGTGGATGCCGAGGAGAAGATGGATGACTGGGTGCATCTCGGCACCATCTATCATAATGCCGGACCGTCTCTGGTCAAGAATTTCAACACGCTGGACGCCCCTCTCATCGAGGACGAATTCTACACCGACGAATGGGGCACCTGGCTCTCCGGATACGCGCCCTTCTACAACCGCAAGGGCGAACGCGTCGGGATCCTCGGTGTGGACATTGCCGCCACCAAGGTGATGGAATATGAGCGCCACGTCATGTTCCTGGGCATCGGGATATTCTGCGGCATCCTGCCCCTCATAGTGATCGTTGGATTCTACATGGGCAAACGGATCTCCAGGCCCATCGTCGAGATCCAGCAGGGAGCCGAGAGAATCGGGGCCGGGAATCTGGACTCGGTCATCGAGATGCACAGGAGCGACGAGATCGGCTCCCTGGCCGACTCCTTCAACGAGATGACCGCCCACCTCAAGCAAAATCGTCTACAACTCGAGGAAATGGCGAACAAGTACCGTGGAATATTCGAAAATGCCAGCGAAGGTATCTTCCAGAGCGAGCTGGGCGGCCAGCTGCTTACCGCCAATGTGGCCATGGCACACATGCTGGGCTACGACTCCGGGAAAGAGCTCTGCGATTCCATCAGCGCGGATGGCCTTTATGTTAATCAGGGCGAGAGGGAGCACATGCTCGCCCTCCTGAACCAGGAGGGGCGAATCCAGAACCATGAACTGATCTTCAAGCGCAAGGACGGCGGCACCGTATGGGTGGAGCTCAGCGCCCATCTCATCCGCGAGGCCGGCGGGGCCACGGTCATCGAGGGCATAGTCCACGACATCTCCGAGCGCCTGGAACGTGAAAAGGCGGAACGCGAACGTCAGGCCGCGGAGCTGGCCTCCCAGGCCAAGAGCGAGTTTCTCGCCAACATGAGCCACGAGATCCGCACCCCCATGAATGCGGTCATAGGTATGACCGATCTGGCCCTGCGCACCCCCCTCACTCCGAAGCAGAAGGACTATCTCACCAAGATCCGCACCTCCTCCCGCTCCCTGCTCGGAATCATCAATGACATCCTGGACTTTTCCAAGATCGAGGCCGGAAAGCTGAGCATCGAGCACGTGGAGTTCCAGCTTCAGGAGGTCATCGAGAACACCGCCAGCATGGTCAGCCACCGTGCCGCGGAAAAAGGCCTGGAACTCCTGATGTCCATTGCGGACGGCGTGCCCTGCTCCCTGCGGGGGGATCCCCTCAGGCTGGGGCAGGTACTGCTGAACCTGGCCAACAACGCGGTGAAGTTTACGCAAAAGGGCGAGGTTGCCTTGCGCGTGGAGCTGGATGACTCTCCGACAACTGCCTGCGGCTCCGCGGACGCGACCGACAAGGTCCGGGTGCGCTTCACCGTGAGCGACTCGGGCATCGGCATAGAGAACGACAAGCTGGACATGCTCTTCGAGTCCTTTACCCAGGCGGACGGTTCCACCACCCGGAAGTTCGGAGGCACGGGACTGGGTCTGGCCATCACCAAGCGTCTGGTGGAAATGATGGAGGGGCGTATCGAGGTGAGCAGCGAGGTGGGCAAAGGCAGCGTCTTCGTAGTCCACCTGGAGATCGAGCGTCAGGAGCAGGAACATGAATATCTCGTCCCTGAACAGGAAGGCGTGTCCGGGCTCAGGGTCCTGGTGGCCGACGACAACGATCATGCCCGCGACATTCTCAGCGAGATGCTCGAATCCTTTCGCTTTCACGTGGAAACCGCTGCCAGCGGGGACGAGGCCCTGTCCATCTTGCGCACTGCGGAGCAGCCCTTTGACCTCGTGCTCATGGACTGGAAAATGCCGGGACTGGACGGCGTACAGACCACTCGCCGCATCCGGGAGGAGAGCAGGTTCAACCGCCTGCCCCTGGTCATCATGGTCACGGCCTACGGGCGCGAGGATGTGGTGGAGCAGGCCAAGGACGTGAAGATAAACGAGTTTTTGGACAAACCCGTGAACCCCTCCCACCTTTTCGACACCATCATCAAGGTGTTCGGCAAGGAACTGGCCCAAAGCAGGGAACACGAGGCGCTGGACGCCGGGCGGCACATGGATCAACTTGCCGGGGCTCGTCTGCTTTTAGTGGAAGATCTGACCATCAACCGTCAGGTGGCCCAGGAGATCCTGGAAAACGCGGGCATGGTCGTGGACGAGGTGGAGAACGGCCAGGAGGCCGTGGACGCGCTCCGCAACAAGGGGACCTACTACGACGCAGTGCTCATGGATGTGCAGATGCCTGTGATGGACGGACTTGAGGCCAGCCGCTACATACGTGACGAACTCGGGCTCAAGGAACTGCCCATCATCGCCATGACCGCCCACGCCATGGAGAGCGACCGCATCCGCTGCCTGGAGGCGGGCATGAACGAGCACGTGGCCAAACCCATCGACGCGAACCAGCTTTATATCGTGCTGGCGCGGTTCATCGACACGCGCTCGGATGGCAATTCCCGCAGAGTGATGGAGCTGAACAACAAGATCAAGCCAACCCAGGTGCATCTGCCCGAAAACCTGCCCGGCCTGGACATTTCCTCCGGCGTGAAGCGGGTGCAGGGAAACACTGGGCTCTACGTCAGGCTGCTCAAGGATTTTCAACGTGACTTCTCCGATTCCAGTGCCCGGATGGAGGTTTTCATGGCAGGGGGGGAGAATGACGAATTCAGGCGTTCGGCCCACGCCATCAAGGGGGTGGCCGCCAACATCGGTGCGGAGGTGCTGCACCTGGCCGCCAGGGATCTCGAAGCCGCACTGAAGCAGGAGACTGGAGACAATGTTCAAGCTCTGCTTGACATTTGTCTGGAGAAGCTCCACGAAGTTTTATCCGGGCTTGAACCATTTCTCCAACAACTTCAGGAGGAAAAGGAGTTGCAACTGCCCTCGGAGGTGGATCTCGCCGAGGTCCGCGCGGCAATGCGCGAGTTTGCCGGGCTGTTGGACCAGAACTCCTTCATGGTGGGGCAGGCGCTGGAATCGCTGGAGCCCCTGGTGAAGTCCAAGGCTCCGGAGATCTTTGACCAGTTGGCCGAAGCAGTGAACACCTTCAATTTTACCAGGGCGCGTGAACAGCTCGACACTTTGGCCGAAATGCTCGGCCTTGCATCGGAGGATATCACCTCATGAGCGCAGCAGAGTCCACCAGACACTCCATCCTCGTGGTGGATGACCAACCCGCCAACATCAACATGCTCGGGGCCACTCTTTCGCGGGAGTACGCAGTCAGCGTCGCCACCAACGGCCGTGACGCCCTGCGCATCGTAGCGGGGGACTCGCCCCCGGATCTTATTCTTTTGGACATCGTGATGCCGGAAATGGACGGGTACGAAGTGTGCCAGGTGCTCAAGGAGAACGAACGCTCCAGGGATATCCCCGTCATCTTCATCACCGCTATGAGCGAGGAGGAGGACGAGACAAAGGGCCTTGAGCTCGGGGCTGTGGACTACATCACCAAGCCCTTCCGGGTTCCTATTGTCCAGGCGCGCGTCCGGGCCGTACTCAAGCTCAAAGAGGAGATGGACAAGCGTATGGAGCTCACACAGCGGCTGCGCGAGACCAACAAGGAGCTCGAGACCGCCAATCACCGCGTCATGCAGAGCATCGAGTACGCCCAGGGCATCCAGCGCGCATTCATGCCCAAGCAGGAGTCCATCACCAAACACATAAAGGACTACTTTATCATCTGGAACCCCAAGGACATCATCGGCGGCGACATCTTCTGGTTCGAGGGGCGTGACGAGGGTTTCTACTGGGCCATCATGGACTGCACCGGTCATGGCGTGCCCGGAGCCATCATGACCATGATCGCCGGTACCTCCCTGGACAGGGTCATCAACGACTTCAAGTGCACGGACCCGGCCGAGGCGCTCAAGGCCCTGAACATCCTGATACGCAACGCCCTGGGGCGGCGGCGCACCAGCCCCCTGGCCGACGACGGCCTGGATATCGGCCTCTGCCGCCTGGAAAAGGACCGCAACCGTCTTGTTTTCGCAGGGGGGCGCATTTCCATGTTCCACACCACGCCGGGGCAGGACGACACCATCCACGAAATCAAGGGCGACCGCATGAGTGTGGGCTATCGCAGGTCGGACGCGGACTTCGAGTTCACCAACAACTATCTGCCCCTGCAGCCCGGGATGCGTTTCTATCTCACCACTGACGGCTATCTGGACCAACCCGGCGGGGGCAAGCGGTTTTCCTTTGGAAAGCGCCGCTTTTGCGCGTTCCTGCAGGAAAATGCGCACAGACCCTTCGCAGAGCAGCGCGAACTGCTGAAAAGGGAGTTCGAGTCCTACAGACACGATGAACCGCAGGTGGACGACGTTACTGTGATCGGGTTTGAAATCTAGCAAAGGGGGAAACTATATGGAAACCTACACCCTGGAAGCCACCAAGGCCACTCCCTACGTGCTCATAGATCCAGGGGCCAGCAGGATGGAGATCACCGGCAGCTCCTACCCGGAAAACGGCAGCAGCTTCTACCAGCCCGTATTCGACAAGCTTGAGGAACTCATCCGGGCTCTGGACGCGCCCCTCACTGTTGACCTGCAAATGATCTACCTCAACAGCTCGAGCTCCAAGATTTTCATGTTGTTGTTGGAGCGCCTGGACGAACTGGCCGCTTCCGGCCCCCCGGTGCTTGTGAACTGGCGCTATCATATCGAGAACGAATCCGCCCTGGAAATCGGCGAAGAGTTCATGGACGAACTCCGGCACGCCAACTTCGCCCTGGTTCCGACCACGGATTAGAGCATTTTAACTTTGAAATAGTGCAAATGCTCTGCAAGGACTTGTCCGCACATCCTTGCCGCGAAATGCTCGTAGGCTGGCTTTGCCAGCCGTTGAACAAGCATTTCAAACGTAAAGAGCTCTAATGAAAATAATCGTACGAGGGGGAGCCCTTTATATACAAAGGGTTCCCCTCGAGATCTCCTGAATTATTCATAACAATCCTACACCACAGTTGAAAATCTCGGGCGCAGGCGGCGGGTGTCCGCAACCAGCATGGATGCGAGCAGGGGCCTGGATTTTGGAGGGAGTGGCGCCACGCCGCCGAATTCCAGCTCCAGGTTGAGGGCCAGGGATAGGTGCCCTGGGAGCGTTTCCAGGTAATGAGGCTCCCTGGTGGCTTGATTGGGGCGTTCCAGGAAAAAGCGCACCCGTCCTTTGCCGTCCCGGTGCAGCACGCGGATTTCGATACGCCCCCAATTTGGAAGCAGGCAGGTCAGCGCGCACTGGCCGAGTTCCTGCCCTTCCGTCTCCGGGCCATGAAGTTTGGCGCCCCGTGCCGGAAGGCGGACAAACTCCACTTCCCTGGCCATGGGCAAGAGCCATGGCATGAACAGAACCTCCCCGCCCCCTTGCGCTGCCAGGTGCAGGTTGATCTGCCGGATTCGGGCCAGCATGTGTTCATAGGCCGCTTTCAGTTTCGGGGAGCGTTCCAGTTCATTGAAAAAGAGTTCCCTGCGGCGTTCAGGAACGGTTTCGTTTTCCAGCGCCTCGGACAGGGTGTCGGAGCCATGGTTGTGGGGGTGGTGAAAGGCGGCCTCGAACCCGCCCCGTTCTTCCAGAAAGATATTGGCCATGGACTCTTGTTGGCTCCCTGCCTGGCTTTCCGAGGTGATTTCCTGGAGCACTATGTCCGGGTGCAGCTGCTTGACCAGCAGGTGAATGCGTTGCCCGGGTTCGGGGGAGCCTCCGATCTGGGCCAGCAGGGGCTGTCCGTCCACCTCCAGCCAGGCGAGTCCGTCGCTTTGCCAGCGCAGGAACAAGCCCACAACGCGTTGCCCCTGGGCGTGTTTGCGACGAAAGGCCTCACGCCTGTCCTTTTTCCGGGAATCGGAGCCAAAGCCGGAGCCAAAATCAGAAATTCGCATGGTAGTTCAAGGGTTTATGGTGTCCTGCGGGGAGGAGATGGCTGGAGGATCAGGAGGTACGCCCCGCCTGCATGAGAACGAGCTCCACCTCCTCGATGGAGAGTCCGGAGGCCTGCGACAGGGCCTTGAGATGCAGGCCGCGCCTGTGGCCGTTGATGACGATCTGTTTCGGATCATCGGGGCGGCGGGGCATCTTGTCGGCCCGGGCGAGCAGGGCCTTGAGCTCCTCGGCACGCAGGGAAAGCTCCTTGTCCAGCTTGGCGAGCATCTTTTGCCTGTCCTCGAAGGTGGCCACCAGCTCCTGCTCCAGCTCGGCGCTGAAGGAGAGCTTGGCCACGAACTGCTGTTGCCGTTGCTGCAGGGATTCGAGCAAATCCTCGGAGCGTTTGAGGCGGCGGAAGAAAAGCAGAACAACACCGAGCATGACGCATTCCGTGAGGGTGAGAGCGACGAGTAGCCAGAAAACCGTGGTCGATTCCATGTTCCGAGGTCAGATCCGTACGTTGATGATGTTACCGGCCCAGGGGTCCTTGACCTCCTTGGCCTCTTCGGTTTCCTGCGCGGCCTGGCGTTTGCGCTTGTTTGCCTGGTGATTGGCGCCCTGGTCGCGGTTGGCGTCCGGATTCACTCCCTTGGCCCCTTCCTGCTCGTCGGTCTTTTGAACCTGGCTCTGCTCTTTCTTGTGGGTTTCCTGGGCCATTTGCTGCGCAATGGTCTGCTGGAGCTCGGGCGTGGCCTGCATGGCTCCTGTGACTTCCCCCACAAGGGGTATTTGCGCAAAGACCAGGTTCACTGACATGGCGTCACCTGCCGTCGAATGGGGCTTTGCTGGGGAGCGTCCCCGTCAATGAGGCGCCCCGGAAGGCTTTTCAGTGAAAGACGTTTTGGCGTTCAGGCTTCAGGCACCTCTTCCAGATTGTAATACCTCTTGAGCTGTTAGTCCACCTGTGCTGCGGGATCACTTAACCAGGTATTCCTCCACCAGGAGCACTTCCACCTGCCCCACGTTGAGATATTGGTTGACCACGGACAACAGGTCCTTTTTCAACTGATCCGACATCTTCTTATCGGTCAGGAACGGTAAATCCTTATTCTTGAGGTAGTAGAAAATTGCGTCGCGCAGCACCAGGCGCTTGTGCGTGATCTCCCAGGCCAGCTTTTCGTTGTCGGTTGACATCGAGAAGCTGCAACGCAGGAGGCGCACTGTGCCATCCTCGCTGATGTGCTCCACAAGGAAGGGTTTGAAAGCCACGATGTGCTCGGGAGGGGGCGGGGGTTCCTCCGGAATGGCGGTCTCTTCCGGAAGCTTTGGAGCCTGGACAGGGGGCGTGGGAGGTTCCGGGATATCCTTGGAGGGCCAGAACAGGATGCTCAGGAGCAGGCCCAGGAGCAGGATACCGCCGACAATGATGGCGATGACGATGCGCTTGTCCTTGCGGATGGCGGCGAGGAGGGCCTTCAAGCCCGTGGGGCGGGCCTCCTCGTCCTGGTCCGCGAGGCCCAGATCATCCTCTCCACCTTCCTCCTCCTCTTCCTCCTCTTCTTCCAGAAAAGGCGCGTCGTCCAGGTCGAGCTCTACCTTGTCCTTGTCCAGGGAGAGGTCGGTCTCGGCCAGTTCCTCTGCGTCGAGAAGCGCCTTGTCCCGGACGTTTTCGTCCAGGGGTGCGTCGTCATCGTCTGGGGGAATCAGGAAAAGGACCATGTCAGTCTCGCGTCCATGTCAGCGGCGGGGTGACGCCCCTCGCAGGGGGTGTGTTCAGATGATGCTGTCCGAGCCATAGAGGTCCGTAAACTTCTGGCGCAGCCGCGCCATTGCCTGGGAGTGCAGCTGGGAAACGCGCCCCTCGGTGATGTCCATGACCTCGGCCACTTCCTTCATGTTCAATTCGTCGCCGTAGTAGAGCGACATGACCATCTTTTCCCTGGGGGTCAGTGTGTCGATGAGGCCCGCCACCTTGTCGATGATCTCCTGGAGCGCCGCGGTCTGGAAGGGCTCGTTGTCCACATGGGACTGGTGTTCGGTGGAAAACGTGTCCTGGATGGCGTCGAGGTTGAGACAGAGCTGGCTCTGCAGTGCCTCGAGCCCGGTGCGGACGTCCTTCTCGCTCAGCCCGGTCTCTTTCTGCAGTTCGGCTTCGCTGGCGTGGCGACCGTGTTGGTTCTCGTACTTGCGGATGGCCTCCTCGAGAGTGCGGACGCGGTGTCTAAGCCCCCTGGAAAACCAGTCCATGCGCCGCAACTCGTCCAGCATGGCGCCCTTGATGCGGTTTTCCGCATAGGTCTCGAACTTGATGCCCAACTCGGCCCGGAATTTCTTCAGGGCCTCGATGAGCCCCATGGTGCCCGAACTGATCAGATCGTTGAGTTCGACGTTCTTGGGCAGCTTGGCCTTCATGCGCAGGGCAAGAAACTTGATCTTGGGCGCATAATGCCTGACGATTGCCTGACGGTCGGCGGCGTCGAATTCCTCCCAGGTCAGCTCTCCCGCGTTGAGCCTATCCCACGGGTTCATGCTGGAAGAGGAGCTTTTTCCAGAAGAATTTGATGTTACCATCGAGATTCGAGGCCACTGGCCATGTTTGCACCGCCCTGGCCACTTTTTGCACCGCCTGGCTGGCCGGCGAGTTCGGGTCCAAACTGCTGAATGGTTCCTGTTTGACGACCGCACGCCTCACAATGGGGTCTTGCGGTATATATCCAACAAGGTCAAGGGATACGCCATCCAAAAAATGATCACAAGCCTGGTGCAGACGGCCAAAGACCTGCTTGGCGGCCTTCACGTCCGGGGCCATGTTAACCAGCACCCGGAAACGCTCCACGCCGTGCTGCAGCTTGAGCACCTTGATCAGGGCGTATGCGTCGGTCAGAGAGGTGGGTTCGGGCGTCATGACCACCATCCGTTCCTGCACCGCCAGGTTGAAATACAGTACGTTGTCGTTGATACCGGCGCCGGTATCGACAATGAGAAAATCCACCCTGTCCTCAAGATAGTCCATAGACTCCAATAGGTCCAGCTTTTGCCCCGTGCTGAGTGTCAACATTTCGCTGACTCCGGAGGAAGCGGGGAGAATTCGGAACCCGTAGGGGGTATCGAACAGAATGTCCTTGAGACTGGCGCCTTCGTGGAAGAGGTGGAAGAGGTTGCGCTTGGGCGTCAGCCCCAGGATAACATCCACGTTGGCAAGGCCGAGGTCCGCGTCCAGAAGCACTACGCGGGCGCCCTGTTTCACCAGGTGGTAGGCGAGGTTCACCGAGAGGTTTGTCTTGCCCACGCCCCCCTTGCCTGAGGTCATGGAGAACACCAGGGGCATGCTGTCGCTCATGAGAAGATCACTCCTTGATCGAATTCGGGGCGTTGCGCGTTTTCGCTCCGTCCTGCCGCGCTTCGTTGGGCATCTTGTGCTTGAACAGCAGCCGCCACAGGGTCAGATGCCTGGCCGGTGACAGGGTGCCCGATAGCCCGGAGCCGTACGACAAGGCCGAGACCGGCAGTCCCGAGGCCCATGCCGTGTTGACCATTGCGCCAAACGTATAGCTCTCGTCGAGTTTCGTCCAGACCAGGCTTGCGGCCATGCCTGCCTTGTACTGCTCAAGAAAGGCCCGCAACTGGGAGGGCGCGAAATGTGGTGAGAACACGAGGTGTACCTGGAGATCGTCCACCGCGTCCAGGCCCAACTCGGCCAGTTGGCGATCCAGGCCCTTTCCGCGCTCCAATGCGGGGAGATCCACGAGCACCAGGTCGAAGTCGCCACGCCGCCGCAGCAGCTCGGCCGTGTCCAGGGGCTCGGAGATCTCCCGGTACTCGAGACCGGAGAGTTCGGCGTAATGCTGCAGCACCACCCGGTTCTTCATGCGTCTGGTGTCCGCGTTGACCAGGCAGATGCGCAGGGCGTCGTTGTTCTGCTTGCTTTCCAGAGCCATGCGCAGCAGGGCCTGGGTCTTGCCCGCGCCGTGGGGACCGGCCACGGCGTGAAAAGTCTCCGGCCATTGCCCGTTGCCCCAGGCTCTGACCTTGATCATGCGCTCCAGGGGGGTGAGCACCGTTGTCTTGGGCTGGCCTTTGAGCTCGCCGAACATCTGCATCACCACGTCCGGCTCCACGCCTTCTCGCTCCAGATATTCCAATGCCTGGCGCTGGATGGGGGCCAGCTGACTGAAATCCAGCTGCGGCCTGAGTAGAGCGTTGAGGTGGTCCTTGATCTGGCTCCACTCCTGGTGCCACTGGCTCCATGACTCGGGCAGGGGGGGCGCGGCTCCGTCCCCGTCCTTTCGTGTCGGCTCCTTGGGCTGGGGTGCGGGGTCCTCCAGGGCGGCGGTGACTTCGCACACAGTGCCGTCCTCTTCCGCGCAGGTCCGGGTGCCCAGGATGACGGCGTCAGAGCCCAGCTCGGCCTTGATGCGCGCCAGCACAGACTTGGTGTTGGGTCCTCTGTAGGTCTTAACTCGCATTGCGGATCACCACATTTTTGACAGCGTGCAAGCGGATGTCAGCCGGGATTTCGGCCTGCGAGATCACCGGCAACGTGGGTATGAACCTTTGCAGCAGTTGAGCCACATGGGGGCGGATCACGGGCGTTGTCAGCAGCACGGGCTGCCCGTCCGCCACCACGGAGTTTTCCAGGGCTTCGTTGATGTTCTTGATCAACACCTGCGCGGCCATGGGCTCCATGGCCAGGTAGGCGCCGTGGTCGCTTTTGCGCAGGCTTTCCTGCAGCGCCCGGTCCACGGAGTTGTCGAGAGTAATTATGGGCAATACGCCGTCTTTGTCCAGATAAGGTTTCACGATGGTGCGGGAGAGCCGTTCCCGGACGAATTCCGTGAGCTGATCCGGGTCCTTCACTGCGCCTCCAACGTCCGCCAGGGCTTCCACGATGCTGAGCAGGTCGCGGATGGAGACGTTTTCGCGCACCAGGTTCTGCAGGACCTTCTGCACAGACCCCAGATTGAGGGTGCCGGGGACAAGGTCTTCCACGGCCTTGGGCGAGGTCTTGGAGAGGTTGTCCAGCAGGGCCTGGATTTCCTGGCGCCCCAGGAATTCCTGCAGGCAGCGCTTGAAGACCTCGGTGAGGTGCGTGGCGATGACAGTGGACGAGTCCACCACTGTGTAGCCCGCGAGCATGGCCTCCTCCTTCTGGGCCTCGGGTATCCAGAGGGCCGGGAGGTTGAAGGCGGGTTCCCTGGTCTCGATGCCCTTGATGCGGTGCTTCACGTCGCCGGGGTCCATGGCCAGGCAGTGGTCGATGAGGATCTCGGCGCTGGCCACTTCGTTGCCCTTGATCAGCACGGAATACTGTCCGGGCTTGAGTTGCAGGTTGTCGCGCAGGTGCAGCGAGGGGATGATCACGCCCATGTCCAGGGCGAACTGGCGTCGGATTGAGCGGATGCGGGCCAGCAGGTTGCCGTTCTGCTCCTCGTCCACCAGGGGTATCAGGCCGTAGCCCACCTCCAACTCCAGGGTGTCCAGTGGCAGCAGTGCCTGCACCTCCTCCGGAGAATCCAGTGCCGGCTTTTCCTTGGGTTTTTCCTCGGCGGCCTGCTTCCTTTCCGCGACCTTGCCCTGCCCCACCATGCGCGCGGCTACGAAGAGCAGGCCGGAGAAGAACATGAACGGAAGGGTTGGCATGCCCGGAACGATGCCGAAGAGCAGCAGCACGGCGGACACGAGCTTCATGGACCGGGAGTTGTAGGCCAACTGCCCCACGAATTCCTCGCCCATCTTGGCCTCTGAGGCTGAGCGGGAGACGATGATACCGGTGGCGGTCGACACGATGAGCGAAGGGATGGTGGATACCAGACCGTCACCGATGGTCAGCAGGGTGTATGTCTGGGCGGCCTCGCCCCATCCCATGTTCTTCTGCAGGGTGCCGATGAGAATACCGCCGACCACGTTGATCAGCGTGATGATCATGCCTGCTTTCACATCACCTTGGACGAACTTGCCGGCACCGTCCATGGCGCCGTAGAAGTCGGCCTCCTGGCGGATGACCTTGCGCTGGCGGGTTGCTTCCTCATCCGAGATCAGTCCGGCGTTGAGGTCCGCCTCGATGGCCATCTGCTTGCCGGGCATGGCGTCCAGGGTGAAGCGGGCGGCGACCTCGCCGATACGCGTGGTACCGGCCACGATGACGACTTTGTTCAGGGTGAAGAGGATGAAAAATATGACGATACCGATGACGTAATTGCCGCCGACAACGAATTCACCAAAGGACTGGATGACCTGGCCCGCGGCCGAGGTGCCCTCTTCGCCGTGCAGCAGGATCAGACGTGTGGAGGCCACGTTCAGGGCCAAGCGGAGCATGGTCAGCACCAACAGCAGGGAGGGGAAGACCGAGAATTCCATGGGACTGGTCATGAACATGGCAGTCACCAACACCACCAGGCTCAGGGAGATGCTCAGGGAGAGCATCATGTCCAGGAAAATGGTGGGCAGCGGGATGAGCATCGTGAAGAGGATGACAACCACGCCGCCAGCCAGCAGGATGTCACCCTGCTTGGCAAAGCGTTCGTAGTTTATGTTGGGGGCTGAGAATGATGTGGCCATATTTTTGACACCCCTTGTGGGTTGCTGATCTCTCCGGCCGCTTTGACCGAACGTCCTGTTTGCGGCCTAGGGCCTTTTACGGCGCTTGAAACTCTCCAGTTGGGCCAGGATGGAGGCGACGGCCTTGTACATCTCTTCCGGGATGGAGTCGCCTATCTCCACACTTTTATACAAAGCCCGTGCCAGGGGCTTGTTCTCGCGGATGGGGACTTTGTTCTCCTGGGCGACTTCCTTGATTTTCAAGGCGATGCGGTCCACGCCCTTGGCCACGCATATGGGCGCTGGAGCAACCATGGGGTCGTACTTCAAGGCCACGGCATAGTGTGTGGGGTTGGTGATGACCACGTCGGCCTTGGGCACCTCCTGCATCATGCGCTTGGCCATGAATTGCATCATCTTCTGGCGCTGCTTCGCCTTGATCTTGGGATCGCCCTCGGCCTGCTTGCGTTCGTCCTTGATCTCGTCCTTGGTCATCTTCAGGTTTTCCTGGTAGTCCCAGCGCGTGTACCAGATGTCCCCGGCCGTGATCAGCAGCATGGGCACCAGGGCGTAGACGACCATCTTGGCGCCGGTGGTCAGCATGTACACGGCGAGCCCCTCGGCGTTCTGGTAGAACAGGGGCGCGATATTGGAGAGTTCGCTCTTGATTACGATGTAGGGGGCAACGGCGATGGCCCCGGCCATGAGCAGATTCTTTCCGAGCCGGATGAGGGTGTTGGTGCTCAGCATCATCCTCTGGAGCCCACCCACCACGTTGAAGAGCTTGCCCAGCTTGGGCTCGAAGACCTTCGGAGCCCAGAGCGGCCCCACCTGTATGCGGGTCACGGTGTAGGCGATGAATCCCAGGGCCAGAAGTACGGGAAGCACCATCTTGGCGATCTCGAACATGGAGAATCGAAGCAGATGGATCACCATCTCCTTGGAGACCTCCAGGTTGCTGCTCTCCGTGAAATACCAGCGAAAGACGCCCTTGAGGTTCTCCGCGATGTATCCGAGATACAGCCACAGTCCCACCACGCCCATGAGAATCACGAAGGTCTTCCCGGCTTCCTGGGACTTGGGGACATTGCCCTCCTTGCGGGCTTTGTCCAACCGTTTTTGGGTAGGTAGTTCGGTTCTACTCGGATCTGACTGGGGCATGGCTATTTCCCTAGGAGGCCGATTTCATGATGAAGGAGAACATGGGATCGAACCGGACGATGAAGTCCCTGAGATATATGGACAGCATGGTGAAAACGGCGCCGAGAAAGAAAAAACCCACGCTGATCTTCAGGGGGAAACCCAGCATGAGGATGTTCATCTGCGGCGCGGCGCGGCCGATCAGGGCCAGGGCCAGGTCCACCAGGAACAGCGCCGCCATTGTGGGGGCGGCGATGCGCACCGCCAGCACGAACAACTGCTTGGAAAAGCCCAGCACATTGGTCATGAGGGTCTCGGAGATGAACAACCCGCCCGGAGGCACGAGGTCGAAGCTCAGGGTCAGGGCGCGCAGCAGGTAGAGGTGGCCGTTGAGGGCCAGGAACGTCATGATGGCCACCATGTAGAGGAAGTGGGCGGTCACGGCCTCGCTGGTGCCTGTCTCCGGGTTCACCACGTTGACCATGGCGAAGCCCATCTGAAAGCCGATGATCTGCCCGCCGGTCTGGATGGCGCCGAAGATGAAACCCACCATCAACCCGAGGATCAAGCCCAGAATGGCCTCGCCCAGCATCATGATGATGATGTCGATGGGGTGCCCCGGCAGGGCGCTGCCGGCAAAAGAGAGCTTGGGCCAGAGCGCCAGTGTCATGACAAGGCATATCGCAACCTTGACGGACTTTGGGATGGAGTCCCCGCCGAAGAAAGGCAGCAAAAACATGACCAGGCTTATCCTGATCAGGGTGAGCAGGAAGCTCGTGAACTGGGCGGGGTCTACGTTGAAGATGTCCATGCACACCGGAAAGCAAAATCCGGGCCACGGAAATGCGTGGACATCAAGGCGAATACGGGGGCGCGGCGCTCAGGAAGGAACCATGGCGACAAGGTTTTCGGGAAGGGGGCCGGGGGAAATTCCCTTTTCAGAGGAAAGTTTCCCTGGTTGGCTCTTCAATCCCCCCCTCCCATGATCTCCCGGGCCAGCTCCATGAAGCGGGTCAGCAGGGGGGAGCACCACTTGTCCGCGTGCCAGATCATGAGTACCGACGTCTCCAGACCGTCCTCCTCCCAGGGCAGGCGCACCAACGCCCCTCGTTCGATCTCGTCGCGCACCGCCACCTCCGGGCACAAGCTCAGGCCCACCCCCTTGTACAGGCAGTGTCGCAGGCCCTTTGAGTTGGAGAACACGAGGATTCTGGGGGCCACATGCTGTTCTTCGAGCGACCGCTCGAAATCCATCTTGTAGCTTCAGTCGGTTCTGCTCAGCAGCACTGTCTCCCCGTGCAGATCCCGGGTGGCCAGGCACGGCCTCCCGGTCAAGTGATGCCTCGGAGCGGCCACAAGCACGAGCTGTTCGGTGCGCATGGCGTGGATGTTCACCTCCCCCTGGTTGTACTGGTCCATGAGCAGGAACGCCAAGTCTATGCGTCCCGTGTTGAGTTCCTCGCGCAACTGCTGATCGTCGCAGTTGATGAACTTGAGCCCGACCCCGGGTTTTTCCTTGTGGAAGCGCCGCACCATCTCCGGCATATAGACCTCGGCCAGAGTGTCCGGCACGCGGATGGTCAGCGCCCCCTGGGAGTAATCCCCCTGAGCGAACTCGGCGCCGATCTCCCGTGTCATCTGATCCATGCGCCAGGCATAGGCCTGAAGCTTTGCTCCGGCCTCAGTGAGAATGACGCGGCGGCCTATGCGGTCGAACAGCTTGACGCCTAGCTCCTCCTCGAGACCGCGAATCTGCGCGGAAACCGAGGACTGGGCAAGATGCAGCTGGTCCGCCGCGCGAGTAAAGCTCAGATTGCCGGCCACCACCAGAAATGTTCTCAATTGTCTGAATTCCAAGTCCTTCTCCGGAGTTGATCGTTTGGGACGATGCGGTCCATCGAAACTAATCGTTTGTATCGATTGGTTCAGAGTATTAATCGTGTATATCGATAATTTCAACCCGAGAGGTAACCATAAACAATCTCTTGATATTGAGTCCGGATATCGCCGCCGAACGGGCGGCCAATCTTTTCGGAAACGGATTTCATTGTGCCGAGGCCGTTGTCACTGCCGTTCTGGAGGCGCTGGCGCAGGATCCCGCCTTGGCCGCGTCCCATGCCACGGCCTTTGGCGGTGGCATGGGTCGTAGCTTCAAGGAGACGTGCGGCGCGCTCACCGGCGGCCTCATCGCGGTGGGGCACATGCACGGCCGCCACGCTCCCGGAGGGAGTTGGGATGTTCCTGCGCAAATCGGCGCCGAGCTTCGGCAGCGCTTCCTCGATGCTTTTGGTTGCACCGGCTGCCAGGAACTGCGACCAGGTGTCGACGCCGGGAAGGAGGAAGAGGAGTGTCGGGGGATGGTGGCGACAACGGTACGCTCCGCGTTGGAGCTGTTGGCTGAATAGGGTGTTGCCAAAGGCGATTGCGAGGGGGAGCTCCTTTGAATCGGGGTTCCCCGTCACGTTCAATGACACGCCCGCGCACATCCGGTACGCGGAGATACAAGCATGCTGCAGTTTCTAAGGAGGTCGGGGGTGGTAAGGCTCAATCCAGGGTCTTGAGCATCATCTCCACGGCCTTTTCCTCGGGCAAGGGGCGGGAGAACATGAAGCCCTGGCCGTATTCGCAGCCCAGGCCCAGCAGAAAGTCACGCTGGGACTCCTTTTCCACGCCCTCGGCCACCACCTTCAGCCCCAGGGTGTGGGCCAAGCTCACGATGGCCTTGACAATGGCCTGGTTCTCGGGGCGCTGGTCCAGGGAGCGCACGAAGCTGATGTCCACCTTCAGGGCGTCCAGGGGGAAACGCTGCAGATAGCTCATGGAGGAGTAGCCGGTGCCGAAGTCGTCGATGGAGATGGTGATTCCGTTGCTCTTGAGGCGCTGGAGTCTGTCCACGGCGCTGGCCGCGTTCTCCATGATGGCGGTTTCGGTGATCTCCAGGCGCAGATGCTCAGGGGGCAGGTCGTTGTTCTCCAGGGCGCGCTTGACATGCTCCAGTAGATCGGGCTGGGAGAACTGCTTGCCGGAGATGTTCACCGCCAGGTACAGGCCGTTGGCGCTGGGAATCGCCCGGCGCCAGCCCGCCATGATGGCGCAGGAGCGGTCCAGGACCCAGCGCCCTATCTGGACGATGAGCCCGGTCTCCTCCGCAAGGGGGATGA
Source organism: Desulfovibrionaceae bacterium (assembly GCA_963674665.2). Taxonomy (GTDB): domain Bacteria; phylum Desulfobacterota; class Desulfovibrionia; order Desulfovibrionales; family Desulfovibrionaceae. The sequence continues at coordinate 83,408 of CAXXPL010000014.1, forward strand.
ACTCCATGGGCGAAATGAGACCGCGTCCGGGGTGCAGCCAGCGAATCAGGGCCTCGAACCCTCTGAGCAGACCGTCCTCGAGCCCCACCACGGGCTGGAACTCCAGGTAGAACTCGTTGTTGGAGACGGCCTTGCGCAGGTCGTTCTCCAGGAACATTTGCTGGATGGCCTGCTCCAGCATCCGGGAGTTGAAGACCTTTATCCGGTCGCGTCCGGCCATCTTGGCCCGGTGCATGGCGATGTTGGCGTTTTGCAGAAGGTCTTCGGGCTGCTTGTTGTCATTGGAGGTGAGCACCACGCCGATGCTGCAGGTGAGCTGGATGTCGTACCCATCCAGGAAAACCGGGTCCATGAACATCTCGCGCACCCTGCGCACTATGTTCACTGCCTCGCGCGGGGAGGTGAGCTCTTCCATGAGCAGCACGAACTCGTCACCGCCGTAGCGGGACACAGTGTCCAGCCCCCTCATGCATCCCTTGAGCTTTTTGCCCACTTCGATGAGCACCTTGTCGCCAAAGGAATGGCCAAGGCTGTCGTTGATGATCTTGAAGCGGTCCAGGTCCACGAAAGCCACAGAGAAAAAGTAGTTATCCCTGCGCTGGGAGCGCTCCATGCATTGGCGGATGCGGTCCAGGCACAGGGTTCTGTTGGCGAGTCCGGTGAGGGGGTCGTGCAGGGCCTGGTACTTCAGGGCCTCCTGGGATTTCTGGAGCTGGGAGACGGTCTGCTCGAGCTGCAAAGTGGTTTCCTGAAGGCTGCGCTTCTTTCGGTGCAGTTCGACAAAGACCTTGACCTTGCTGGTGAGTATGTCCGGTTCCACGGGCTTGAACAGATAGTCCACGGCGCCGAGCTCGTACCCCTTGAAGACGTGGCGTTGCTCCTTGTTGATGGCCGTGACGAAGATGATGGGCAGGTTTTGCGTGTGCTCGTGCTGCCTAATTATTTCCGCTACCTGGAAACCATCCAAATCCGGCATCATTATATCGAGCAGAACGACGGCGACATCGTGTTTCAGGACGAGTTCGATCGCCTCCTGTCCGTTGTGGGCGGAAATGATGTTTACGTCCCCGAGTTTCTTGAGGATGCCTTCGAGCAGGATGAGATTGACCCGTTCGTCATCCACTATAAGAATATCGATTACTTCTGACAACGCCACTCTCCCTGTTACCCCAGATATACATAATCAGCGCAATGGTGGCAACAGCATACATCAAGATAGCGGCTGGAGCCGCCGCCATATGCGCTTTCGTTTCAGGACATCAAGTGAAGAGTAAATATTGATTTGTTGGACAGGTCAAGAGGCGGATTTCTTGTAGGGGATATCCTTCAAAAGTCATTTATGGGGCGTATTCAGGGAGGACTTTGGAAAGCAAGCTCCTGATACCTTCGGCATCCCGGCTCCGGGCGGCTTCTTCCAATTCGCCGAGTACTGGACGCAGTTCCGCTAGGCTTTTTGTCGCCGTGGCATTGCCTCTGAGCACGAAAATCTGTGAATGCACTGTGCCTGCTGCCTGCTCCCCGGGGCCCAACAGCTCCTCCTGCATCTTTTCCCCCGGCCTCAGGCCGATGTACTTGATGGCCACGTCCTTGTCCGGCTCGAGCCCGGACAGCCTGATCAGGTCCCGGGCCATGTCCGCGATGCGCACGGGGCGCCCCATCCGAAGCACGTGGATCTCACCGTCACGCCCCAGCCCGGCGGTATCGAGAATGAGGCCGCAGGCCTCCTCCACGGTCATGAAGAATCGGACCACGTCAGGGTGTGTCACGGTAACAGGGCCGCCGCGTTCGATCTGCCCCCGGAACAGGGGCACCACCGACCCGGATGAACCCAGGACATTGCCGAAGCGTACCGCCGTGAGCATGGCCTTGGATTCCGCGCCGTGGGCCTGGAGCAGCAGTTCACACAAGCGTTTGCTGGCACCCATGACGCTTCCGGGGCGCACGGCCTTGTCCGTGGAGACCAGGACGAGGCGCTCCACTCCCGGTTCCCCGTCTGCCAGGTCCAGAAGCGCGGCGGTGGTCAGGATGTTGTTGAACACGGCCTCCCAGGGTTGGGACTCGAGCATGGGGACGTGCTTGTAGGCCGCGGCGTGAAAAATGACCTGCGGCTTGTGCTCCCTCATGATCCTGGCCAGCCAGGCCCGATGCTGCAGGTTACCCAGCAGAGGTACGTGGTTTGAAAAGCCCTGGAAATGCTCCAGCTCCATCTGCAGGTTGTAGAGCCCGGCCTCGTTCATATCCAGGAGCAGGAGCTTTTCCGGAGCATATGCCGCGATCTGGCGGCAGAGTTCCGAACCTATGGAGCCCCCAGCGCCCGTTACCAGAACCCGCTTGTTCTCGAGCACCGCCCCGATGCGCTTCATGTCCAGGGTTGCCGGGTTGCGCCCCAGAAGATCCCGGAAGTCCACGTCCCGAAGTGTCTTCAAGGAAACTGCGCCCTTTGCGATAAGCGACAGGGGGGGGATGGTCTTGGCCAGCAGGCCGGATTCCTCGCACAGGGTCACGATGCGCCGTAGCTCCTCGCCGTGCGCGTCCGGAATATCGATGAGCGCCGTGGTCACACCATGGCCATGGGAGCGCAGCCAGCCGGGCAGGTCGTCCACCGGGCCGAGGATGCGCACACCGTGCAGTCGCCGCCCCTGTGTGCCTCGGGTGTCGTCGAACACGGCCGCGATTTCCAGGCCGCTGTCCCTGTTGGAGAGCGCCTCGCGCAACAGCTGCTCCCCTGCCTGCCCCGCTCCGAGCAGAACGCAGCGGGTCCGCGCGGGAGCCAGCCGACGAGCCAGTCCCGATGGCAGCAAGGAACAGGGGCTGCTGTGCCATACCCGCACGCACAGCCTGGGAGCCGCCACCAGGATCACGGTGTAGAGCCAATCCAGGATGAACACCGAGCGGGACATGCCGTGAAAGCTGTGGGTGAACTGCAGTCCCACAAGGACGAGCAGGGACGCGGCCGTGGCGCCCTTGAGCAGCTGCAACAGATCCGAGATTGAGGTGTAGCGCCAGATGCTCTTGTACAGTCCGGCAATGGTGAAACAGGCGATTTTGACCGCCGCCAGGACAAAGACGAGGTCGCGAAAGAAGATCCACTGATGGGGGGGGATGCCGCCCTCGAAGCGGGTCATGTAGGCCAGCCAGTGGGCCAGGATCACCAGAGCGGCGTCAAGGGGGGGCTGATACAGCCACTGAGGCGTGGGAGTCCGCCCGCTTCCCTGTGCGCTCACACCTTCTCCTCCCGTTCTTGCGCCAGGGCCGGAAGTTCCATGGTGATGGAGCAGCCAGCGTCCTCGTTGTTGGTGGCGTTCACGCTCCCTCCCATGGCCGAGACGAAGCGCAGGACCAGGGCAAGGCCGATACCGGTGCCCTGGGTGCGGCGGGTGAGGGAGTTGTCCACCCTGTAGAAATCCTCGAACACTTTTTTCAGGGCCTTTCTGGGGATGCCCGGGCCGGTGTCCGAGATGACTATGCGCACACGCTCCCCATCGGGGCGCACCCAGATGGTGATCTCCTTGACGGCCTGGTCCTTGCCGAATTTCATGCTGTTTTCCAGCAGGTTCAACAGCACCTGGAGCATGACCTCCCTGTCATAGAGCAGATTCACGGGCTCCTCGTAGACCACGCGAAGCGTGAAACCCTCGCGCTGCAGCTTGTCCTGCATGAGCTGGGTTATCTCCGTGAGCACGTCCTCCAGGTTGCCTGGGTGCATGTTCAGGGCGCGTTGTTTGCGTTCCAGCTTGGAAAACTCGAGCACGTTCTGGATCAGCCTTGAGAGTCGCACGGTCTCGGAGTTCAGGATGGAGTAATAGTGCCGTCTTCGATCCGGGTCCCTGGCCATGCCCTGCTCCAGCATCTCGATGTAAAGCTTGATGTTGGTCAGGGGGGTCTTGATCTCGTGGGTCACGGAGGAGACGAAGCCGGCTCGCCGTTCCGAGAGGTCCAGCACCATGCGCGTGCTCTGGTAGATGGACAGGAGTCCGATGAGGATCACCACGGCCAGGATGGCCGTGACCCAGCCCAAAGTTTTCCTGCCCTCCGAGCGCGGGATGCTCTCGCACAGCAGAGTGGCCCTGAGAAACGAGAAAGGACGGGTGAAGTAGCGCTCCAGCACGAAGTCCCCGTTGCGCTCCCCGAGAGATGCGCCCACGTTCAGGATGGGGGCGCCCTGGTCCATCACCTCCAGGCTCAGGTGCGTGAACCGGGCCATGGGCTGGTCCTTGAAATAGTCGTCCATGAGATGCTGCAGGAAATCCCTGGCATCGAGCACAAAGCCCTGGCGGTAGATGCGGTTGGCGATGACGATGCGGCGGAACACGAAGATCCATGAGTTTTCGATGAGCACGGACTGCATGGGGTCCACCTCGGCCTGGAAGGTGCGCGTCGGGGCGGCCTTTTGACCGTTTCGCGGCTGATAGGAGTCCATGGTCGAGGGCTCCCCGTATTCCGAGGAGGATCCGAAGTTCATGGCATACTCGTTGTCCGCGTCGCCAGGCATGGCCGGAGCTCCGGCAACGATATCCGGAATCGTGGCGTTTTCCATCTGCTCGGGTACGGACTCGAACTCTTTGCGTTGCCGCTCGAGTTCCATCTCCTTGAGCACCTTTTTCAGCTCGGCTTCCTGAAGGCTCTCGCCTGATTTGTCCGCCACCTGCGACTTGCCGGGGGGCGGCGGCTTGGCCGCTTCGGTAGGCTTCTTGGATGCAGCGCCGTCCTTAGTTTCCGGGGGGGCATTTCCGGCCATGGTCTTGAGCTGGGAGGCGGTTACCTCTTCCACGCGGCGTTCGCTCATGCCTATTCGGGTGTTTTGCTTGGTCCTGCGCTGGTCCAGATAGCGGTCCGCCACATTGGGCAGCCCCTTTTGCTCGGCCTGCCCCGGAATCTTCACGCGCAGGTCCAGTGGGCTCTTTTTCACCACCTCCTTGCGCACCTCCTCCAGGGCCTGCTCCTTCACGATCTGCGCTTCATGCGGGAGTTCCTCCTGCATGAGGCGATCGGACTCTCTGGCCTCGGCGAGCTGTTTTTCCCTCTTTTTCGCGGCCTCTCTGCGGCGGGCGTTGAACAGATTGTTGATCTTGTCCAGTTCGGCCTGTCGCTCCCGCTCCCCTTCCCTGGACAAGCTTCCGGCTCGAGGGATGACGGCCAGGTAACTGCCGTCCGGGTTGTTTTGCAGGTACCCCAAAAGATAGGATGCGTCGGCGAACTCCGCGCCGTACTCCGGATTCGAGCTGTATGCGTCCACGGGGCGGCGCTCCTCGCGTTGCACGAACAGGGCCAGCTCGTCTTCCATGTCGTTGAAAAGGGCTTCGGCGAAATAACGCAACTCCGCGGATTCTTCCCGCCGCAGGCTGATATTGGTGCGCACCACCAGGTAGGCCAGGGGCAGAGCCAGGGCGACGCTGAATATCAGGATGTAGAGCTTCAGTCTTCGCAAGCGGAGTCTCCATTGATTCCGTCACCGGATTCCGGAGCCAGGCGGTATCCCTCGCCGCGTATGGTCAGGATGACAGGATCCTCGCCCAGCAGCTGGGATATCTTCTTCCGCAGCTTCTGAATGTGGATGTCCACGGTGCGGGTCTCAATGTCCGCGTCGGCGTAGTGCCAGACCTGGGAGAGCAGCTCCTTCTTGCTCACGATGCGCTCTCTGTGCGTGCTGAGATAGGCGAAGATGTCCATCTCCCTGCGGGTGATGTCCATCTCCTCCTCGCCGTTGAATGCCTTGAGGGTGCTGGGATCGAAGGTCATCTCCCGGTAGCGCAGTGGCATGAGGTCCAGGGCCTTGCCGCTACGGCGGAGCACCGCCTCGATTCGAGCCATGAGTTCGCGAATGGAAAAAGGCTTGCTGATGTAGTCGTCGGCCCCGGCCTTGAAACCGGAGAGCACGTCGTTCTCCGCTCCCTTGGCCGTGAGCATGACCACCGGCTGGGCTGGACGCTTGGCTCTCAGGTTCTTGCACACCGTGAACCCGTCCATGCCCGGAAGCATGACGTCCAGCAACACCAGGTCGTATTCCCCGCTCAGGGCCTTTTCCAGCCCCTTTTCCCCATCCTCCTCGCCATCCGCCTCGAAACCATTGAACACGAGCACATCCAAAACGCCGCCGAGAATGGCCGGGTCGTCCTCCACCACGAGAATGTTGGCGCGAGCAGTGCGCATGTGGGCCTCCCTTGAAGAGTATTTTGCAAGGGGAATTCCTTTGTTCATGCAGGGTTCCCCGTGAGAGCCAGATTAGAGCATTTGAACTTTTTCAAAGCATAAATGCTTTGAAAGCCAGATACACCTCGACCTATTGCGCTCCGAGTAATAAATCGTTTTGTGCAAAGGGAAAACCCTTTTGACGCCGCATTCCTGCCGAACACGTTTCCGGGCATGCCTCTTCTCCGTGATTTGCTTCCAAATCCAGTCAATGAGTCCTTTTCCCCGCTGCACAAGCCTGCTATACTTCCGCAATCATGAAGATCGCCATTCTCTCCGACATCCACGGCAACCTCGAGGCCTTCGAGCGTGTGCTCGAGGACATGGACAAGCAGAAACCTGACACTGTCTATTGCCTGGGTGACAGCGTCGGCTACGGTCCGGAGCCCGAGAGGGTGGTGCAACTGCTTCGTGAGCGCGGCATCCCCCAGGTTGCGGGAAACCACGAGTTGGCAATGGTCAGGCGCGCGGAGCGGCTCTGGTTCAACCCCACGGCCCGCGAAGCCCTGGAGCGCTCCCGCAAGCTCGTCTCCAAGGACACCCTCAAGTACATGAAGACCCTGCCCATGAGCATCAACGAACTGGGCTGCTATTTCGTGCACGGGTTTCCTCCCGATTCGGCGCGGACCTATCTTTTTGAACTCGAGGACGATGTACTGCCCAAGACCTTCGAGTTTCTCGGGGAGCGCATCTGCTTCGTGGGGCACACCCACGAGCTCGCCCAGGTTGAGTTCGACGGCAGGCGCGTCCGCCGCACCCTGCTCACCGACGGCGTCTACGAACTCCTGGACCATTGCCGGTACATCGTCAACGTGGGCAGCGTGGGGCAGCCAAGGGACGGCGACAACCGCGCCAAGTACGCGATCCTGGACATCACCGCCCGGAAGTACGCCGTGCGCTTCGTGCCCTACGACATCGACAAGACGGCAGACGCCATCATCGCATTGGGACTGCCCGAACAATACGCCAGAAGGCTTTATTGACAAACCCCTGCCGCGTAAAACAAGTGTAAATCCACACGTTACGAGACAACTTCCCCTTATACCAGATATCCAGATGAAACATATCGGAAAGTATGAAATTACCGGCCTTCTTGGCCGGGGGGGCATGGGGCTGGTGTTCAAGGTCAGGCTGCCCCTGGTTGGCAAGACCCTGGCCCTGAAGCTGTTACGCCCTGTGGAGCATATGCTCGAGCTTCTGGGCGAGGACGAGGTCAAGGCGCGTTTTCTTGAGGAAGCCCGTGTCATGGCCGGACTGCGGCATCCGCACATCGCCCAGATATGGGATTTCGACGAATACGAGGGCTGGCCCTTTTTCACCATGGAATACGCCTGCGAGAACCTGGGCACGGCCATCGGCGAGAGTTACCGCATCGAGGAGCCCACCCGGCGCATCTGGCCCGAAAAGGCGATGGACTATCTCTCCCAGGTGCTGGACGGGCTGGGACGTCTGCACTACGCCGGAATCGTGCATCGCGACCTCAAGCCCTACAACGTCCTTTTCAGCGACCAGGAGCACGTCAAGATCATCGACTTCGGCCTGTCCAAGGTTCGCGGGGAGCGCCCCCAGCAGTCGCCCGGAGGCATGAAGGTGGGCACCCCCTATTACGCCGCGCCCGAGCAGGAGGCCGATCCGGAGCGAGCGGGTGTCCCGGCCGATCTCTACAGCGCTGGAGTGATCCTCTATCGCCTCCTCACAGGCGTGCTCCCCCCCGAGGGTGGCATACCTCCCGGCGCTCCTGTGTTTTCCGGTCAGGTGCCCCCTTTTGACTTGGCCGCGCCCTTTGAGATTTTTTTCCGCCAGTGCCTGGCCCCCGCCCCTGGGGATCGGTTTCTGTCGGCCCGGGAGATGCGTGACGCATTGGAAGGTTTGCGCCAAACCTGGCTGAAGTCCCGCGACCAGGTCTGCAGCCTGAGCGAGGACGAACTCGAGGCTTTGTGCGGTCTGGAGAAGCGGAACGGCGCGCGCGGGACCCTGCGCAGCGCCCCTCTGAAAACCGGGCCCGTACCCGCTGTGCAAGCCTTTGACCTGGACGGTCTGGACCGCCCCCGCAATCTTTTCCAGGCCTCTTTTCAGGCCATGGAAAACGGGATGGTGTTCGCTTCGGAGCATGGGTTGATGTGGCAGGCCTCGGGCTCCCCCTACGCCCTGACATGGAGCGAGGCCCATGACTATGTGGCTTCCCTGAACAGTGAACGCCTCGGGGGGCACACCGGGTGGAGGCTGCCCACGGTGGAGGAGTTGTGCACCCTGGCCCGTACCCCGGAGGATCCGGACAGCCTGTGCCTGCCAATGGTCTTTGACCAGGCCCAGCGGCAGTTGTGGAGCGCGGATCGCCGCACCTTCATGGCCGCCTGGTTGCTCAACGCCGGGCTTGGTTACGTGGGGTGGCAGGATTTCACCTGTCCGGCCTGGGTTCGCGCGGTGCGCACCGCGCCGGAGAGCGCAACGTGAGCTGTCGACGCTGTGGGCAATGCTGTCTTCAGGGTGGAGGAGCGTTGCACCGCGAGGATCTTGAGCTTTTCGAGCGTGGCTCCCTGAATACCGGGCATGTGCTGACCCTGCGCAGGGGGGAGCCGGTCTTTGACCAGCCCGCGGGAGAGGTGCTCCCTCTGGATGCGGAGATGTGCAGGCTTGCGCCCCGGGAGGGGAGTGCGGTCTGCCTGTTCTACGACGCCGAGGTCAAGGCCTGCTCCATCTACGAGAACCGCCCCCTGGAGTGCAGACTCCTGGCCTGCTGGGCGCCTGAGGAGCTGATGTCCCGCTACCGGGAGGGGCGTTTGCAACGCAGCGATCTTTTGCCTCCTGAAAGCGCGGCCCTTGAGCTGGCCATGATGCACGAGTCCCGATGCTCCCATGTGGAGCTGGCCGCCCTGGCGCAGAGGTTTCTTGCGGGGGAGGGCGAGGCCGGGAGGGGCATCCTCGAAATGTTGGACAGGGACCAGGCCATCCGGCGCATGTTCCTGGAAAAAATGGAGGAGAATCCGGCAACGCCAGGCCAGGAGCTGCTGCGCTATTGCGGCTTTCTGTTCGGCCGCCCCATGAAGGCCGGTCTAGTGTTCCACGGGCTGCGCCTTGTGGAGGGGGGAGCAGGGAACAGTCTTGTGCGCGCCCCCGGCTCGCCGTACCTGCGCCACGCCAGGGAATACCCATCTTGACGCAACGCGCGGCCTTGGATATCTGGAAACGCTTGTTGAAAGAAACGCGGCATCATACCTTCAGGAGCAGGAGACCTTCTCATGTACATCGTCACCGGGGGAGCGGGATTCATAGGAAGCGCCGTTGTCTGGAAACTCAACCAGATGGGCATTACGGATATCCTGGTTGTGGACAACCTGGGATATGCCGAGAAGTGGAAGAATCTCGTCAGTCTTCACTATGTGGACTACATGCACAAGGCCGCGTTTCTCGATCTCGTTGCCGAGGGCAAGGCGCCGAAGCCCACCGCGGTGCTGCACATGGGTGCCTGCAGCTCCACCACCGAGACCGACGCCGAATATCTCATGGAGAACAACTACCGCTACAGCCGCCTGATCTGCTCTTGGGCTCTGGAGCAGGGTGCGCGGTTCATCAACGCCTCCAGCGCCTCCACCTACGGTGACGGCTCCCTGGGCTTCAAGGACGACCTCGATACCCTGGCGCAGCTCAAGCCTCTGAACATGTACGGTTATACAAAGCTGCTTTTCGATCTCTGGGCCCAGCGTGAAGGCGTGCTGGACTCCATCGTCTCTCTCAGGTTCTTCAACGTGTTCGGCCCCAACGAGTACCACAAGGACGACATGCGCAGCGTGGTATGCAAGGCCTACGGCCAGATCAAGGAGACCAACAGGCTCAAGTTGTTCAAGTCCTACATGAAGAAATACCCAAACGGGGGGCAGTTGCGGGATTTTGTATATGTAAAGGATTGCGTGAACGTCATCTGGTGGCTGCTGCAGAACCCCGGAACCACCGGCCTGTACAACGTGGGCACCGGCAAGGCCAGGACCTGGAACGACTTGGCCAAGGCCGTGTTCAAGGCCATGAACAAGCCCGCCAAGATCGACTATGTGGACATGCCCCCCACCCTGCGCGGCAAGTACCAGTACTTCACCCAGGCGGACATGGAGCGTTTGCAGGCCACGGGCTGCGACGTTGAATTCACCCCCCTGGAGCTGGCGATCAAGGACTATGTCCAGAACCACCTGGCCAAGGAAGATCCCTATCTTTCGTAGTTCCTGGCTTTTCTGACAAAATGAAAGGGGCGGTTCCCGTTGAGGGAGTCGCCCCTTTGTTGGTGTATGGCCGCGCCTCAGTTCGTCGGAAAGAGCTCCTCGCCGCTTCCACCTCCTGAGCCAAGGCGGTACAACACGTCCAGGGCCAGGCCGTCCAGCTCGAGCTGCTTCTCGATGTCAGGCTCCCCGTAGCGGGCGAGCTTGTTGTCGGGATTTTCCCCCATGACAACGGTCAGGGCGTCGATAATATTTTTGCAATGGCGCATCCGCTCCAGGCCGGAGGCGTCCGTCACCTGTGCGACAGCCCTGCCCAGCCTGTCGTAGCCCTCATGGTTGGTTTCCAGGTCGGCATTTTCCAGGTGCTCGGCAAAGCGCCCCCTGACAGTGTCCAGACTGTCGAGCCCCACCATGGCCAGGGGGTCCAGCACCAATTCACCCTGGTACATCACCTCGCGCAGTTCCATAAAAGCGTTGTTCTTTCTATTGTACGAGTCAATGGCGTCTTTCAGGCGTCTAGAGGTGTCCGCCATGCTTGTTACGCTGGCGTACAGTTCCTGTTCCGGCTGTTCGAGGAACACACCGGCGCCCCCGTCCCTGAGTTTTCTGGCCATATCCTCCGCACTGGCGTCTTTTTTGTCGGCTGTTTCGGCATCTTCCGTAACGACATCAGTCTTGTGATTCCACGCCTCCTGTGCAAGGCGGTGGAGCACGTCCAGGGCCAGGCAGTCCAGTTGCAGCTGCGCCTTGACCTTCGGTTCGTCCTGACGATTGATTTTTTTCTTGTGGAGCGCCCCCCATGACCTCCTTGAGAGCGTCGACAATGTCCTTGCAATGGCGCATCCGCTCCACGCCGGTGCCGCCCAGGCCGGCATTTTCCATGGCCTTGGCCAGCTTGCCGTAGGCATTGCGGTTGCTTGTCAATCTGGTTTGTTGCAGCTGTTGGGAGAAGCGCTCCTGAATCGTGGTCAACGGTGTGGGATTTCCGGTGTCCATGGGGTAGGGCGCCAGCCGGTCCTGGTAGAGCTTGTCGCGCGCGTCCAGAAAAGTCTCGGCATCGCCGTTGTAGGCGGCCATGATTTCTTCCAGGTTCAGGGCATAGTCCTTCATGGTGTTGGGGTCGGAGTACAGGAAGTTTTTCGGCAGCTTCATAAACATGGTGGCGCCCCCTGCCTCCAGCATTCGGCCCACCATGCCGGAGCAGTTCCGCGTTTTGCTGACCATCTGGTACTGTTCGCTCTTGTCATCGATTCCGTTTTTGACCTTTTCCCAACTCGCTTCGATGCTCACATCATCGAGTCCGAAGATGAAATTTCTGACCCGACCGCCATCCTTCGGGTATGCCCTGCCGAGCATGGGCAGGTAGACCTTTTCGGCGCTCACGCCCCACTGACAGAGATTGAGGTTGTGATACATTTCCTCGGTCAGCCTTGCTCCCTTTATAACGGGTTGCCGGCGTTGCCGCGGCTGCGGCCGGTATTCCCCGGAATTGAGTTTTTGAGCGGTAAGAGGACTTATCTCAGAGCCCTTGTCCTGGTGATAGGTTGCGCTGATGTTTCCATCAATCGGCTTCCAGGTTCCATCTTTCCCGGAAATCCCACCACTTGGCCACCAGCTGATGTGGCACTGCTGGTGGCCGATCCCTTTTTTCGTGGTCATGGAAGCATGGCCAGGGTGCGTTGTGGAGCGCTTTTTCGCGGGCCAGAAGCGCAGCACCGCGTGGCGTTGCAATTTTTTGGCCTCCCCATGGCCATGGAAGGTTTTCGCCGCCTCGATCATCCTGTCGATCTTGCGCGCGGTCAGCGACCTGACCTTGTGGGCGGATGTTTTGAAATCGAGGGTGTCGTCGATGCCCAGGACGCTTTGCGCGGCGAATCGTGCGGCGTTCTCGTCATAACGATCCTTCAGCGCCTTGATAAAGGCCGTCATGGCGATGTGGTCCTGCTCCAGGCGGGGTCTCGTGATCTTGCTGCTGAACAGGAACGGCAATGCTCGATTGACGTTTCTGATGATACGCTCATGCCGAGACATTTTCCTTGTCTCGAACCTGACGTCATCCCTGGAGTCCGCGGTATCCCCTGGTACGTCCAGGTTTTCGACACCCGGTCCGGTGAGCGTGATCCTTTCATTCCTGCCGGCCCGCAGGCCTGTGAAATCCTTTATTTTCAGGGACATGGTTGTCCTCCTAGACAGTGTGATGGCCGCTAAATTCATTTACTATGTATTTAGCGGAGGATCGCTTCGCCGAAAACGTGGTTTCGGCACGCTTACGCCGCTTTCAGCGGCGGGGTGGTCTTTCGACCGCCCTTGGTGTCGCGTGAGCTTCAGTGTCTTAAAAGTAAAGAACTAATGGACGCGACACTGCCGGTCGTCAGGCGTGATTCTCCTGGGCGTGATTATCCCGGTCGAGGTCTATTGTCCTCGACCGGGTGGTGTTCTCACATGTATTCGTCATTGGTTTCAAGCCTGGCCGTGTTTTGCGCAAGGCGGTGCATCATCTCCAGGACCATTGCGCACAGCAGCAGCCGCCTTTTGGCCCGTTGGTCGGTGACGGCAATTTCGAGCTTGCCCCCAGGCTCGTCTCCCATCATGGCGGTGAGTGCGTCCACCATGTCCTTGCACAGGAGCATGCTCTCCAGGGCGTGGTCGCGTTGGCGAACACGGAGTATCTTCGCGCGCTGAACGGCCTGGCCCAGCTTGTTGTGCTGGCCCGCGAGTTCCTTCTCCATCTCGGAATCTTTCAGCATGGTGGCGATGCTCTTCTTCAGGTCATCCAGGTCGACGGTTTCGAGCTCTTCCATAAGGGGCCGTATCTCGTCGTTGTCGCGCATCTCCTTGCGCGCATCGAGGAGCTTATCGGCCTTTTGGTTGTATTCCGCGATAACCTTTTCCAGGTTCAAGGCATACTGCTTCATGGAATTGGGGTCGGCATACAGGGTGTTCTTCGGTGGAGCGAGGAACAGGCTCGCGCCGCCGGCCTCGAGCATACGGGCCATCATTCCCGAGCAGTTGTGCTCTTTGCTCACAAGCCTGAAATGCGCAACCAATGTGTTGTCCGGCATGATCGCCTTGTATTGTTTGGAATCGATTTCCCTTGGTTTACCTGTGGCCTTTTTCCAGGCCAGCTTGATGTCACTCTCGCTGAGCCCGAACAAGAAGGTGGTTTGTGTGTTGTCTTTTTTCGCGCTTGTGGTGCCGATCATGGGCAGGTACACCTTTTCGGCGCTCACGGTCCAATCCCTATCTTCAATGCCTTCTTTTTTTAGATATTTACTTGATATCCCAGTCTTATTTGCCTCGATCCACACCTTTCTCTGGCGTGGTCGTGGAGTAAAGGTTCCTTCTTTGAGTTTCTTTCTGGCCTTTTGGTTGACCAGCAACAATTTATCATAATGATACGATGGGGAGCCGGCCCCTTTATGTTTTTTCGAGCCCTGAAGCAGCGAAGCCAGCTTACTTGTCTTGGTTGAAAGCTTTGTTTTTTCCGGGTTGGGCCACCAGCTGATGTAACAGGGGTGGTTGCTGACACCATCCTTCAAGGACATTGCGGCATGGCCGCTGTGAGCCACGGAGGCCTTTTTGCCGGGCCAGAAGCGCAGCACCGCGTGCCGCTCCAGCTCTCTGGCCGAACCAGTGCCGTGGTATGTTTCCACCACCTTGAGCATATCCGCAATCTTGCGCGAGGTCAGTGCCGTGACCTCGGTGGTGGACTTGCTGACATCAAAGTTGTCATCGATGCCCATGACGCTTTTTGCGGCGAACCGTGCGGCGGTCTCTCCGTAACGGCTGCTCATTGCGCCGATAAATGCCTTCAGCGCCGCCACGTCCTGCTCCGCGTGAGAGGTTGTCCATTTCTTGTTGATCAGAAATGTAAGCCGACCTTCATTGAGAGATCTTATCCTGCGCTCCAGGCCGCCCATTGGGGTTGTTACCGGAGTTGACGCAGCGGCATCCGTTGCACCGTCTGTTGCAACCTGATTGTCGAGTATTATCCGTTCTTTATCATTAGTCTGCAAGTTGGTGAAGTCAACTATTCTCAAAGACATGCCGCACCTCCTCTACCACGCCCATCAGGCGCGGGTCTGGGGATCGCTGAGTTGGGGCTCGGCCGGTTCCTCATCAACCTCGGGATCCAATCCCAATTCCTGATTGAGGTGCTCGATGAGACTTTCCATGATCTCCAGGAATCCGGCCAGGTCGTCCTGCAGGGACTGCGCTGTGGTCTGCCCCAGAAGCAGACTTTGCAGCAACATGATGGATCCGCTCTCCTCTTCCAGCCCAATGCGGGGGGCGCCAAGGTCGATCAGGTCGTAGTTGTAGACCAACAGCCGGCGATAGAATTCGCCGGGCATGTCCGGTGGAAATTCTCCAAGAAAGCCCTGAAGCGTCCAGCGCTCCTGCTTCAGATTGCGGTGGATGGCCACCAGCAAGGACTCATCAAAGGACAGCAGACAGAGATCCTGCTCGTTGAACTCGAGCTCGGGCATGCCAATGGCTGCGCCGAACTCCTGCAACAAGGCGTTTGAGACGTCTTCAATGGACATGGAGGGCTCCCTTTGGTTCGGGGCCGGGCGGTGATGAGCCTGGCCAGATTCATGAATCTGCCGGGGGCGGTCCAGGTCAGCCTCCGGCGGCTAGTTGCTCACAGGCTAAAGGATTGACCGTGCTGGAACTGAACGGATAACTCTCTGCAAGGTAAGGGGCAGCCGACATGAATGGCTTTTACCTCCCCGCGCGCATATTGAAGATGCCTGGACCAGGTATCAAGTTTCAAACAGAGGCGTTAAAAATGCGATATTGCTTTGCCGATCACGAAAGGTATGCAAGCGGTCCGTGAAAAAGGCCTGCTCCGCGTCAGTTCCTACGCTTGAACAGACGCTCCAGGTCCTTGATCTCCCAGGACAACAGCACGGGGCGGCCATGGGGGCAGTAGTGCCGGTCCTCACAGCCGCGCCACTCCTCGAGCAGGTGCAGCACCTCGTCGTCGGCCAGGGCCTGCCCCGCCTTGACCGCGGCCTTGCAGGCCATAAGTTTCCAGAGGTCTTCCATGCCCCCGCTTTGCTCGGACAGGGCGGCGCGCAGATACTCCCTGGCCTGGGCCATGTCCAGTTGCGGGGGCACGCCCCGGACCCGCAGGCTGTCGGCGTCTGCTTCAAGGGAGAATCCCAGGCCCTCCAGCTCCTTCCATATCTCGCGGAGCTTCTCCGCCTCCGCGGGGTGCAGCGGCAGCTCCAGAGGCAGGGCCAGGAGCTGCGTCTCGGTCCTGGTGCCGTGGGCCAGGCGGTCGTAGAGGATCCGCTCGTGGGCCGCGTGCTGGTCCAGCAGGGCCAGGGTTCCTTCCCCGAGCTTGAGTACAAGGTAGCTGTCCGCCAGACGCCCCATGTAGGTGACGCCCGAGGTGCTTTTAGGGTGATGGGCGTCCTGCACATGCAGGGGCACTCCTTCAGGCGTCACTTGAGGGATACCCTCAAGAGCCCCCAGAGGAGGGCAAGAGGCATTTTCCGGGAAAACAGGGGGCATGACCTCGGCCGGATGCGGTGGTTCGTCTGGTCGGCCTTCAGGCACTGAAGACGCGCCCCTGCCAGGGCCAAGGTTCAAGTGTTGCATTTGGGGTGAGCGCTCGTGCCCCGGATAGGGGGTGTTCAGCACATCGTCCAGGGATGGGCGCCCGGCATTGGTTTGGCCGGTTTGTCCCATGCTTCTTGAACCAAAGCTTGAAGGGCTGGAGACCTCGTGTACCGCATTAACGTTGTTATGTTGTGGATACTGTGTGGAAGACCATGCGGACGGCCTCGCATGAAAGCCGCCATAGGATTCAGTTCCCTTGTGGGGGGTGTCGAACACCGGGAGTTCGAAACGCCCCACCGCTTCCTGCACTGCGCGTCGTACAGACGAGAATATGGCGGACTCCTCCCTGAACCTTACCTCTGTCTTTGCAGGGTGGACGTTCACGTCCACCAGCTCTGGGGGGAGCTCCAGGAAGAGCACCAGTTGGGGGTATTCACGGGCCAGCAGCCGCCCCTTGTAGGCGTCCTGGGCGGCGCGCAGGAGCACGCGGTCCTGCACGGGGCGGCCGTTGACATATAAGAACATCCTGTTGGAGCGGTTCTGCGCCTTTTGGGGGGCGCCCGCGAGTCCATGCACGCGGAAAGGGGACGCGTCGAGGTCAAAGGGGGCCATGGCCTCGGCGATGGCAGGGGGCCATGCCGCGGTCAGGCGTTTCCTTGAGGGATTGCCCCTTGGTGAGGCGGTATATCTCCCGCCCCCCCTTGCCTGAGGCGTCAGGGGCCGTGCCCAGGGTGAATCCCGCGTCGCAGCGCGCCAGAGCAAGGCGGAACAAGGTCTCCTGGCAACGTGTCAACTCCGTGGCCGGGGTCTTGAGGAATTTGAGCCGCGCCGGGATGTTGGCGAAGAGGTCATGAATCTCAACCCTCGCCCCCTGTTCCAGGGGGGCGGGACTGATCCCCGAGCTGATCCCGTACTCCACGTCGATTCGCCATGCCTCGCCCCCTTGCGCCGCGCTCATGGAGAATCGCGACACCGAGGCGATGCTGGGCAGGGCTTCGCCGCGAAATCCGTAGCTGGCTATGGCGCTCAGGTCCTCCAGGCAGGTGAGCTTGCTGGTGGCGTGGCGCGTGACGGCCAGCTCCAGCTCGTCCTTGCCCAGGCCCTGGCCATTGTCCTGCACCTGCAGCAGACGCTGCCCCCCACCTTCAAGCAGAACTTGAATCTGGTCCGCGCCGGCGTCCAGGCTGTTCTCCACCAACTCCTTGAGCACACTGGCGGGGCGCTCCACAACCTCTCCGGCCGCGATCTGGTTTCGCAACTCCGGTGGGAGAAGACGTATGGGGTTTTTGGTTGCCATTAGTTCCTTTTCAGTCTGCGTTGTGTTTATATCTCGCATTTAGTCTTGCCTTTTGTATCGAGAAGATTACTCTGTTATGGATGCAGCTCAGAGTATGCAATATATGAACAATAATAAAATGAAAATCATTATCGAGCTCGATAGCATACATTTTGCCCATTCTGCAGATCGGGTAATCTTTTCGAATTTTTCTTTGCGTATCCCAAAGGGTGGTTTCGTGCATCTTCGCGGCCCCTCCGGTGTAGGCAAATCCACCCTGCTACGGCTGTTGGCCAGGTTCGAGGAACCAACCCGGGGGGGCATACGCTACGATGGCCGCGCCCTGGCCGAGTACCCACCGCCGGTGCTGCGCTCCAGGATTTGCTATTTACAGCAGACCCCGGTGGTTCTGGACGCCAGCGTGCGGGACAATCTCCTCTTGCCCTACACCTTTACCCTGCGGTCGGCCATGCCCCGCCCGGGTGACGGCGTGCTGCGCTCCCGCCTGGACGAACTTCTGCTCGGGGATGTGGACCTGGAGCACAACGCCCTTGACCTCTCGGTGGGGCAGAAGCAGCGTTTGTGCCTGGCCCGCGCCCTGCTGACCAGGCCCGAGGTTCTGCTCCTGGATGAACCGGTGAGCGCCCTGGATCCGGGATCCCGCTCCATGGTGGAACAAATCACGGAGCTATGCAACAGGGAACAGGGGCTGACCATCGTGCTCGTCAGCCACCATGATTACGAACCGGACAACGTGCCCGCGCCCGTCTTTGTGACCCTGGACGGAAAAGGCGGGGCCACGGTAACCGGGAGCGTTTCATGACAGATATAGCCGTGATAGGCCCATGGCAACTGCTCATCGCCCTTGTCTTCATCTGTATTGCCGGGGGCGCCTCCATCCTGCACCGCCTCGGGCTTGAGCGGGATCTGCTGGTGGGCACGGTGCGCACTTTTGCCCAACTTTTCATCATGGGATACGTTCTTAAGCTGATTTTCGGTTTGAATTGGGCGATTCTCGTGATAGGTGTATACTTGGCTATGATCGTCTTCGCGGCCCGGATCATCAAGGGGCGGGTCAAAGAGCCGGACGTGAACTATCTGGTTCCCACGTTTCTGACCATGCTGGCCGGATACTTCCTGGTGACCCTGCTGGTCACGGGCGTGGTGGTACAGGCATCGCCATGGTGGAAGGCGCAGTATTTTCTTCCTCTGGGGGGGATGATCGTCGGGAATTCCATGAACGCCCTGGCACTCTCCCTGGAGAGGCTGTTCTCCGACCTACGGGCCCGCAGGGATGAGGTGGAAATGCGGCTCGGCCTCGGCGCCGACTACAGGGAGGCAAGTCAGGAGATCATGCGCAACGCCCTCAAGGCCGGCATGATTCCGTCGATCAATTCCATGATGGGGGTCGGCGTGGTGTTCATACCCGGCATGATGACGGGGCAGATTCTCGCGGGAGTCGATCCCATGATGGCTGTCCGCTACCAGATCGTGGTCATGCTCATGCTGGTCGGCTCCACGGCGGTTTCATCCCTGGCCGTCTTGACCATCTGCCGTAAACGTTGTTTCAGTCCCGGACAATCTTTGATACTCTTCACAAAAAGGACCGGGACTCGACCGCTGATAAAAAGGGGGAACAACATATGACTGTATTTGAAAAGCACTCCCTGCCCATTTTGGCAAAGGCCTCGCCGACCCTGGAAAACACGACGGCGGACTCGCGCGGCTACGACCCTGAGCTGCTCTACGTGGAATGCCTGTATTGCGGGAGCCCGGTGTTGTGGGAGCCGGGGCGCAGCACCGCCCTGGTGAAAAAGGCGGGGTTGAGCCGCGATGGTCTGGACTCGGGCCATCTTATCCTCACCCTGGGGTGCCCGGTGTGCTCCCCTGACGAGATCATGTACGAGACCCGGATAATGCCCGTGGAATTGGCCATGGTGAACGGCATGCGGGATGATAGCGAAGAGCCCGGCGAGATTCCCGAGATCTCGGGAAACTGCTGAGGTGTCCGAATGGGTGATCTTTGTTGTCCAGGGAACAGCCCGATGTGGAGGTCCTGTCACGCCGTAGGGGGCTCATGCCCCGCAGCCAGCGGACATCCTGAGGATATCACGAATGAGGCGAGGGGAGGATCCGGATACGACCCCTCCCCTCGAACCAACGGTTCAGCCTGATTATTTGTTCATTTCCGCAGCCGCTTTCAAGACTCCATCCTTGAACTCCTTGCGCACATCCTTCAGCCTCAGCGCCAGTTCATCATCCTGCAGGGCGAGGATCTGCGCGGCCAGGTAGGCGGCGTTCTTGGCTCCAGCCTTGTCCAGGGATACGGTGCCCACCGGGAACCCCGGAGGCATCTGCACCGTGGAGAGCAGCGCGTCCATGCCGTTGAGCGGGGAGGCGTTGATGGGCACTCCCAGCACCGGCTTGATGGTGCGTGCGGCCACGGCGCCTGCCAGGTGCGCGGCCATGCCAGCGGCGCAGATGAAGACCTGGCAACCTTCCATCTCCATCTCCAGGATCAGCGCCTCGGTGCGCTCGGGCGTGCGGTGGGCCGAGGTCACGGTGAAGTTGTAGCTTACGCCGAATTTGTCCAGAACTTCGGTGCAGGGGCGCATCTTGTCCTGATCCGAAATGCTTCCGATAAAAATCGCTACCTGGGGCATGGTATCCCTCTCATGGGTGCGCACCACCTTTTTTATAAGGCGTGCGGTTGCGTCGTTTTGTCGGCGCGGGGCGGGGCCTACTTCAACCCCTTATCGCCAATATCGCGCCGGAAGTACATGTTCTCGAAATGAATCTTGTCCACCGCAGTGTAGGCACGCTCCTGGGCCTCCTTGAGGTCCTTGCCCAGGGCCGTGACGCCCAGCACGCGCCCTCCGGAGGTGAACACCTTGCCGTCAACGTACTGCGTTCCGGCGTGGAACACCTTCACGTTCTCGATGGCCTCGGCCTCCTCCAGTCCGGTGATTACCGCGCCCTTTGCATAGGAGCCGGGGTAGCCGCCGGAGCTGATGACCACGCAGATACTGGTCATGGGGCTGATGCGCAGTTCCTCGTCGGGCAGACGCCCCTCCACGCAGGCCATCATGAGCTCGGCCAGGTCGTTTTCCAGGCGCATGAGCAGGGGCTGGCATTCCGGGTCGCCGAAGCGCACATTGTACTCCAGCACGTTCATGCTCGGCCCCTGGATCATCAACCCGGCGTAGAGCATCCCCACAAAGGGCTGGTCCAGCTGCTTGAGCCGCCGCACAATGGGGCTGATCACCATGTTGGAGGTCTGCAGGTAGGATGATTGCGGCAGGATGGGAGCCGGGGAGTAGGCACCCATGCCCCCCGTGTTGGGGCCGGTGTCGCCTTCGCCCACAGGCTTGTGGTCCTGGGCCGAGGGCAGGCACAGTACGTTCTCGCCGTCGCAAAAGGCCAGGAACGAGGCCTCCTGCCCGGTGAGGGTTTGTTCCACGATGACTCTGGCGCCAGCCTTGCCAAAGGCCTCCTTTACCATGCAGTTGTCCAGGGCCTCCAGAGCCTCCTCGCGCGTCTGTGCCACCACCACGCCCTTGCCGGCGGCCAGACCGTCGGCCTTGACCACCATGGGGGGCTTGATGGACTCGATGTACGCCTTGGCGTCATCGTAGTCGTCGAAAATTTCACAGGCCGCGGTGGGCACGCCGGATTCCAGCATGATGCGCTTGGAAAAGGCCTTGCTGCCTTCGAGCTGGGCAGCGTAAGCGCCGGGCCCGAAGCAGGGGATGCCGGCGGTCTGCAACGCGTCGGACACGCCCAGGACCAGGGGCAGTTCCGGGCCGGGAACCACCAGGTCGATGCCCTTTGTTTTCGCGAAATCAACGATTCCGGGGATGTCGTCATCCTTCAGGGGCAAGTTGGCGACCTTTCCACCCATGAGCGCCGTGCCGCCATTGCCAGGGGCGACGAAAATCTCCTGCACCAGAGGGCTTTGGGCGAGCTTCCAGGCCAGTGCGTGCTCACGCCCCCCGCCACCGACAACCAACACGCGCATGTCTTTCTCCTTTCTTGGTACCCCGGAAGGCGCCCCCTCGTGGACTTTTCCCCCAGGGAGATTCGTGCTAGAAACCATTTCCTTGAGCGCGCGTTTACCGCGCCACAGGATAATGTAAAGCAATTTTTGACGGGGCTCAAGCCGCCGGACTCGCGGCGGGCAAACCCTGGATCTGTCCAAGCACTTAGAGGAGCTTTCGAATGATGTACGACTACCGTTTCCTTCCACAGCTCAGTGCCGATCAACTCGCAGCAAGGCAGTTGGAAGGGTTGCAATGGACAGTCGCCCACGCGTACGGCAACAGCCCATTTTATCAGAAAAAGTTCAATGACGCAGGCCTGGAGCCCGGTGACGTCACCTCCCTCGACGACCTGACCAGACTTCCCTTCACCACCGTGGAGGATCTGCGTGACGGATACCCCCTTCCCCTGCTCTCCGTGCCCGAGTCCGAGGTGGTGCGCATCCACGCCAGCTCCGGCACCACGGGCAAGCGCAAGGTCCTGGCCTACACCCAGAGGGACATAGACACCTGGAAACACATGTTCGCCCGTTGCTACGAACTGGCCGGCCTGAGCACCAGGGACCGGGTGCAGATCGCGGTGGGCTACGGCCTGTGGACCGCGGGCGTGGGCTTTCAACTGGGGTGCGAGAACTTCGGCGCCATGGCCCTGCCTCTCGGCCCGGGCAACATAGACCTCCAGTTGGCCATCCTTACGGACCTCGAGGCCACCTGCCTGTGCTCCACAGCCTCCATGGCCCTGCTGCTGGGCGAGGAAGTGGAGAAGCGCGGGCTGCGCAACAAGCTCAAGCTCAGGACCTGTATCTTCGGCGCCGAGACCCACAGCACGCGCATGCGTCGGACCTTCGAGGACCGTCTTGGCCTGGAGAGCAGCTACGACATATCCGGCCTCACCGAACTCTACGGCCCGGGCGCCGGTCTGGAGTGCGCCGCGCACCAGGGCCTGCACTACTGGGCCGACTACTACATCATGGAGCTCATAGATCCCGAGACCCTGAAGCCCGTGCCCATGGGCGAGATCGGCGAGATCGTGGTGACCACCCTGTGCAAGGAGGCCGCCCCACTGGTCCGGTACCGCACAAGGGATTTGACCCGCTTCCTCCCCGGAGACTGCCCCTGCGGCCTGAACCTCCCACGCCACGACCGCATCCTGGGGCGCTCCGACGACATGATCATTTACCGGGGCGTGAACATCTATCCGGGGCAGATCGCCAACGTGCTCGGCAAGTTCCCGGAACTCAGCTCGGAGTACCGCGTCATGCTGCGCAGGCACAACGGCCTGGACGTGATGCGCGTTGAGGTTGAGCGCAGCCAGGATGCCACGGACGCCACCCCGGAGCAGGAGGCCGAACTGGTACAAGCCGTAGGGCGCACAATGCACAAGCAGCTGCTGGCCCGGGCCGATGTGGAGCTCCTGAACTACGGCACACTGCCCCGCACTCAGGGAAAGAGCAAGCGCGTCGTGGACGAGCGCGAGTTCGAGTAGTGCAAGATAGTTGAAGAAGCGAACCGGGGGAGGAGCTTATGAATAAAGCACCTCCCCCGGACCCCCCCTGTAAATTTCAATTAGAGCACTTAACGCGTGAAATGCTTGTTCAACGACTGGCAAAACCAGCCTACAAGCATTTCGAGGCAAGGATTTGCCGGCAAATCCCTGCAGAGCATTTGAACTTTTTCAAAGTTTAACAGTCTGTCGAACTTAACTCAGCATCAGCGCGCCGTGCATGGGGGCTGATGTTGAGTTTATACTCAAGAAAAATCTTTTTAGATTTGTTTTTGAACCTGCAAAGCGTATTTTGAGCCCCAAAACCCCTCAGTTGTCGTTTTTTAGGCGCATTTCAACTTATACCATTTCCTATTGTTAATGCAAATTAAATAGGCTATCCTCCTTCAAAGGAGGATAGCGCTATGGGACGCCCAAAAACCATCTTCACTACGGAACTCGCATCAAGGGCCCAGGCTGATCTCGATGCTTTGGATCACCATGGTATTATTCAAAAACTAAGAGCAATCATTGCAGCTTCCAAAAATCCCATTTCGACAGTTTCCGATGTGATCGGGGTTGCCGATGAAACGATTTGGAGGTGGGCCAAAGCATATAAAAAAGAGGGGATTGAGGGTCTTTACCCAAAGCCAAAACGTCCAAAACCATCAAAACTAAACGAAGAGCAAAAACAGCAAGTTCTTTGTTGGATCGATGAAAGAAAAACTCCAGACGGACGAGATGTTCACTGGACGCTTGAGAGACTTCGACAGGCTATTGCAGATCAGTTTGGACAATCTCTTGGAATCAATACAATTTGGGTTTGGCTTCGCAAGGAAGGTCGGAAACTAAAAGTGCCGCGTCCACATCATTATCAAGCAGACCCAAAGGCTCAAGAGGCTTTTAAAAAAACTCCCTAGCATACTATTATCACGACCAGACAATGAAGTTTTCTTTTTTGATGAAGGACGATTTGGATTGCATTCAGTGACCGGGAGGGTGTGGGCACAACGGGGAGAACGTCCAACAGTTACCGTAAAACAAGGCTATCAGAACTTTTATGTGTACAGCGCCATAAACCCATCGACAGGAGAAGAGATTAGTTTGTTTTTGCCATGGGTTAACACCATGATGATGAACACATACCTCAAACATCTAGAGGCTGAACTCCACGGGCGATCTTGTTTCCTTATTATGGACAGAGCGGGATGGCACTCAAGTCACGATCTACAAATCCCTTTAAATATAGAGATAATATTGCTACCTCCCTACTCGCCTGAACTCAACCCAGTAGAGAGACTTTTCCAATGGCTCAAGAGACATAGCTTAAGAAATCGTTGTTATCATTGCCTGGAAGATGTCATGAACGCTGTTCAAGATTGCTTTCAAGCGGCAAGCCCCGAATTCATGAAAAGCCTCTGTAGCTGTAACTATTTATTGCACCAGAACTAGGAAATGGTATTAAATAGCCGCTTCACATTGTAAGCCAAGCACACAAGCTTCCATTCCCCAGACACTTTTTCTAGACCTCGAAGGAGAAATTGGCGAAAGCCCAAAGTATGTTTAATGATTCCAAAAACCGGCTCAACACTTTGCTTACGCAATGAGTACAGTTGTCTTCCTTTCTCGCCATCGAGTTTTTCACGCATCTTTCGCAAGTATGGATCCGTAACGGGTTTTTCGGTTTTCTTTTTTTCTGGCCGATAGTCATATTTCAGTTGGCTCATCCGGCAGGGTGGAACAAACGGATCTACGCACAATTCCTCTACTTTTTTACAGGCTTCAATGTTGCAATATCCCGTGTCCGCCAGCACCGCCACAGGCTGGCCCACGTCGTCCATAACGCCGACGACCGCAGGCAAGAGCTCATTCCTGTCTGAGCCGTTGTTCGTCACATAGCTGTGCAGAACCAGTTGTGAACCATCGGCATCTACTGCGGCTTGGCAATTGTACGACTGTGTGTAGTCGCTCTTATTGGTCTTGCGCATGATTCGCGAGTCTTCATCAGTCATGTTTATCGATTCCGAATCCTTGGGATCATCCTGGGGCGGCTTGGGAGCGCGGCCTCTGTGTTGCCCCGTTCGTTGCTCCCGAGCCTTACGCTTGCGTTCGAACTCGGCGTTTTCGGATTCGGCGCGTTTGCGTGAACGCTCTTCCAACTTTTTTTGGGCCGCTTGCATTTTGCCCAGCAACTTCTCACGCCGAGCGAGTTCTTGTGGAATCCGCTGTCCATCGTCATCAGACGAGGAGTCGGCGCGCTCTGCCCGGGCCATTAGTTCGGCGATGTCGTGCGTCAGTTTCTGCTCAAGCTCACATGCCCTTTTATGCTTAATGTTTTTATATTTTGAAGCGTTGGCTTTGATGTGCGTCCCATCGACGCTGATATTTCCTACTTTGAGTAGCTTTAGTTCACCGGCGAGCTTGAGTATTTCCAAAAAAGCGGCGCTGACCGCTTCAAAGTTCTTGCGGCGGAAGGAGCAAATCGTGTCGTGATCTGGGTGCGTGTTGCCCGTTAAATAACGAACGGCAACATCCCGATAGGTGGCCCGCTCAATTTTACGCGAAGAGAAAACGCCATTTGCGTAACAATAAATTAATAAAGCCAGCATCATACGCGGCGGATACTGCTTCGAGCCGGTTCCACGCGCGTTTACTTGAAAACTATCGGTCGGAGCAAGCTTCACAGCCTCCAACACAAAATGGACCATGTCGTCGTCGGGGACCCAGTCTCGCATGTCCGGGGACAGTAACAAGGGCCTATCTCTATCGATGTCTCTAAATCGTGTGCTCATAAAAATAACATAACAGATTGATATTAAAAAGTAAAACTTAAGTCCGACAGTCTGTTAAATGCTCTAGTTCCTGATCACCACTTCTGTGCCCACGTCGATGAGATTGGCCAGCATCTTGCCCTCCTCGTTGCGCATCCTGATACACCCGGCTGACACGCGTTTGCCGAGTTGCTCCGGCTTGTTGGTGCCGTGGATGCGGATTGTGCTGTGGTGTGAGAGATAGATCTTGAAACTGCCCATTGGATTGCGTGGACTGCCGGGGCGCACGGCGGCGAGGCTGCGCCCCTTGCGCCTGGCCGCGGCCTTCATGCCGGGGGTGGGGTGCCACCAGGGGTTGAGGTCGATCTTGGTCACATGCCCCTTGCCAAAGGGGGAGCGGACGCCGGGTTTCGCGGTGGCCACGGTGAACGTGCGTATGAGCTTGCGTTCGCCGCTGTCCTGATTTTCATAGAGCCTGAGCTTGCATTCCTTCACGCTGACCTCGATGGTGTAGCGCTGTCCCGGAAACTCGGCGTCGGCCAAGCTCTCACGCAATACCCTTGCCTGTGCAAGGCCGCCCTTTTGCAGACGGATCTCCACGCGTCTGTTCTTCAGACGCCCCTCTTCGGTGTCGTTATTCGCCATGGGGCGCTCCTCACCGTATCCAACCGCTACCAGCCGCCTGGGGTCCAGTGAGAACTCGTTGATCAGGAAATTGCGCACGAACTCGGCGCGCTGCTTGGACAGTGAGAGGTTTATGCCCGCGTCGCCCACGCTGTCGGTGTGGCCCTCTATGGCGGCCCATGCGGCGGGGTGGGTCTGGAGATAGCGCCCCAACTGCTCCACGGTGTCGCGCTCCTGTCTTTCGAGGGTGGTCCGGGCGGAGGCGAAATGCAGCAGCACGGGCTTGTTCAGTGCAAGGTGAGTCACCTGGCTCTGGTAAAAGCCCGAGACCGTCATGGTCACCCTGCGGTTTCGCAAACGCCCCTCTTCGGTGTTGTTGGACACCAGGGGCCTGCTCTCGCCGTACGCCGTGACCATGATTCTGGACTCCGGGATGGCGTAGAGAGTTGTGAGGACCTGCTTCACGCTTTCGGCGCGGCGCTGTGAGAGTTCGAGATTCGCCTTTTCGTCACCCAAGCTGTCCGAATGCCCCTCCAGTCTGATGACCGTTGTGGGGTTCTTGGCGAGGAGGGTTCCCAGGCGCTGCATGGTGTTGTGGAATTCAGGAGAGAAGGCGTCCTGGTTCGAGGCGAACTGCATGGAATGCCTCACGAACAACGGTATGGGGCAGCCAAAGGAGTCAACAGCCACGTTTTCCGGTGTTTTCGGGCACTCGTCGCACATGTCCGCCACGGCGTCGTTGTCAGCATCGCCGATGGGCCTGGTACTCAGGGGGGAGCACGTGGGCTTGGTCACTGGCTCGGTGTTTTTCGCCTTGATCAGCGGCGTGCTCGCGGAAGAGGGGGAGAGGGAAAGGTGACCGCACCCCCCGCAGATGATCACGAAACATAACAGGACAAAGAGAAGCTGGCGCATTCCCCACCCCCAAGGCTGGTTCGGTTGGCTGTAGAACAGGTGCCCCCACCCGGGCGCGGCGATACTGCCATGACGCACAGGCCCTGTACCGGACCGGGAATATGTCGCCGCGCGGAACAATCGGATGATTTCATTTCCAAACTGTTCGATAACGCACTAATATTACACTTATTACGATTATACTCATGTGAAAGGAGAGCGCAACCGCTTTTTTTCTATGATTTTTCTAGAATGTTTCTTGGCCGTGGGTGAATTTGGATATTTCCCGGCATCCCTGTCAAGAGGCACAATGTGTCAACAAGTTTGCGGATTTCCCTTTGCGTTCGTCTTTCTTTTGTCTTGTTGCTGCGGTAGACTGCTTTCCGATTTCCCGTACTGGCATATATTCCTGGATGTGCTATAGCACTGAGCAGGTAGCCAGTATTCACACCCAAACACCCCCAAAGGGAGCGACAGCCATGCATATCAAGATCGTGGCGACCCTCGGCCCGGCTTCCATGGATTACGACATCATGAAGGAGATGGTGCGCTATGGCGTGCGCATCTTCAGGCTCAATTTTTCGCACTCCGATGCTTCGACGTTCGAGCCTGTGATCAAGATGATTCGCGACCTTGAGAACGACCTGAGTATTCCGTTGACAGTCATGGGCGACCTCTGCGGCCCCAAGACCCGAATCGGGGAAATAGTCGGATCGCCTTTGCAGATTTCCAAGGGCGAGACCGTTATCCTCGGGCTTCCTGACGAACAGCCCAACGCGGACAAGGCGCACACCTTCATCGGGCTGGATTTCCCCGCCCTGCTTCAGGGATTGAGCGTGGGGATGCCGGTCTCCCTTTCTGACGGCATGCTTCGCTTCAATGTCACCCGTGTGCTCAAGAACGATCGGCTCTTCGAGATGCAGTCCGAAAACTCCGGCATCCTCACCTCTCACAAGGGCATCGCGTTTCCGGGCAAGTCCCACGCCGTGAAGGCGCTGACGGCCAAGGACCGCAAGGACCTGCACGAGGGGCTGGAGATAGGCCTTGACGCCCTGGCAATGTCCTTTGTGCAGACCAGGGACGATATCATCGACCTGAAGAACGAGATCAAGAGCCACGGCAAATGGGTGCCCGTGGTGGCCAAGCTCGAGCGCACAAACGCTGTGCAGAACCTGGACGACATCCTGGGGGAAACCGATGTGGCCATGGTGGCGCGGGGCGATCTCGGCCTGGAAGCCCCCCTGGCGGACTTGCCGGTCATCCAGAAACGCATCATTCGCGCCTGCAGACATTCGCAACGCGGCTGCATCGTTGCCACGCAGATGCTGCTGTCCATGGTCAAGAACCCCCTGCCCACCCGCGCCGAGACCACGGACGTGGCCAACGCCATCCTCGATGGCGCGGACTGCGTCATGCTTTCCGAGGAGACCGCCATTGGCTCCTACCCCGTGGAGACGGTGAAGATGATCCACGGCATTGCCCAGAGCGCCCTGGCCTATCAACAAGAGCGCATTCAGGGCCCCTATCAGCCCAAGAGGGAGCACAATCCGGCCAAGTACCTGGCCTATGCCGCCTCCCTTCTGGCCGACAACCTGGAGAGCACCGCCCTTGTCTGCCACTCCACCAGCGGCAGCACCGCGCGGCTCATCTCCAGCCGCCGCCCCAAGCAGCCTATCTATGCCTTGACACCTGATGACAAGGTGCTCAAATCCCTTAATTTCTTCTTCGGCGTGCAGCCATTCCACGCTGACCTGGCCGAGCCCAACCATATGCAGCGGGTGGAGACGTTCATCGAAAACACCGACATGATCAAGCAGGGCGAGAGCGTGGTCATCACCTCGGGACAACCCACTCCGGGGCAACTGCGCAAATGCACCACCGACCCCTGTCCGGCCCAGACCAGCACCAACCAGATCAAGATCTATTACAAATAGCTGTAAAGTTTAAGAATAAAATACAAGAGGGAGGACCCTTTGAAAAGGATCCTCCCTTCGCATTTCCCTTTCTCAAATCCCGTCAAGTCTGGACTTCTATTTCACCTTTTCCATCAACTCCGGCGCCTTTATGGCTAAGCGCGCCACCAACTGATTGTTCCTAAGGAGCACTGAGAATTGCCCGCTGGCCTTGTTGCTTCTGAAAAAGCAAATCCTCGTGTATTTCCAACGGTCTGCTTGAAAGCCTGGAGAAAGGATTCCTGCAGCATAGGATCCAGGCAGTCCATATTGGGATTCTCGCCAGCCGGTCAACCGGATATTTACCCACGCAAGTCTTGTAGATCGAGATATCCTTGAGCTGTTTCGCCTGGGTAGCGCCCGGAAGGAGAATCGGGCACAGGAGCAGCAGGAAAAGACCGGCTGGGATGAGACTGGGTTTCCTGTCACTGTTTCCTCATGGATCATGCAAATTGTCGAGAGTAAACCAGCCCTTTATCTCCTTGCACCATAATTCAATATTCAATTTCCAAATTTTGAACACCTTGATCGTGAACAGGTTCAGATGCTCCTATACATTTATCTGAATCGGTTGAAATTCTCTCAAATGCGGATTTGCTTCAAGATGAAAATGGGCAAAATGAAAGGTGAGCCATCATTGCTGCGGCAGCATGGTTGCGGTTTTCCGAATGATGGCCCGGAGGGATATCCCCAGAAAAGGTCCCCTCCGGAGAACGATCAACCCTTTCGTGATGGGTCATCTCACTGCGTCTTGAGCATCTTTCCCGGAGTTCCAAAGGTGAATCCCATGAGGAACTCACCCTTGATCTTGTATCTGAAGGTTTCGGGCTGGCGAAATGTCGGGTCCGAGGAGTGTGAGTCCTTGAAACAGGCCTTGCCGGCAAGCACCTTGACGTTACCGTTGGTGGTCACCGTACATGTCCTCTTGCCGTTGGCCTTGAAGACCTTGCCCTCCGGTGCCATGACAGTGACGTCCCGCGAGTAGGTCAGCGTGCCGTTGTCATCCCGGATGGTGAGGTTCATGTCGCCTTTGGGCATCAGGTCAGGGGAGTTCTTGTTGGCCTCCATGACTCCTTTCCACTGCCCCACGAGTTTGTCCCGCTGCTCCTGAGTTATCTTCTCGTAGTCCGGGTCGCTCACCAACGCGTAGTCGATGTCGTCGCACATTCCGAACTCCAGGGGATAGACCGTGCCCGTGTGCATGAACATACCATGAGGGGGGGCGTTCTCCTCACGGACATCGTCGCTCCAGCATATATCCAGATAGTTCTCTTTTGGGTTGATGAAGAACACGACAAAGAACTCCGGAGAATCCAGATGCTGGCAGTAGAAGGACACGGCGTTCCCGGCCCTTGTGTACGGTCCGAGCTGGAAATGGGGGCCGTGGTCCTTGTATACCTTCATGAAGGTGTTGAACCTGTCCTCGCCAACGGTTTTTTTGAACGCGTCAAGAAAAGACTTCTGCTTGAAAGGGTCCACACTCCCCATCTCCTTGAAGTAGTCGGTGGGGTATTGCCCGATGCAGGAGCCGTAAACCGCGAAATCCTCGTATTGCCTGGCCTGCGCCACCTCCGGCAAAACCAGGACACAGAGCAGGAGCAGGGCGGCCTTGTACGTTGCCTGATTCGGTTTCATGGGTGGAATCCTCGCATGTCGTTGATACGTTTCCTTCGAGTTTCCTGGGTATCTCTTTCCCCGTGACATGACAAGCAGTCAGGTTTCGTCCGGCTGGAAACAAAAAAGGGAGCCGTGGTAACAGCTCCCTAGGGATTTTTCATGTGGGTACGGATCAGAAGGGGGCTCGGAACTGGGGCAGGTTCTCTTTCAGGCGCATGTTGGTCTGGATGTGTGAGAGGCTGTCGAACACCCCTCCCAGGAACTCTTCCTTCATCTTTGGCCCTTCCACGAGGGGCGGATCATCGTCGTCCGGAACCTTGCAAAGCTTCTTGAGAAGGTTCCGGGCATCCTCCATTCCGCCGAGGCCGTCGATGAGGCCTTCCACCATGGCTTGGCGCCCAGTGAGCACGCGGCCGTCGGCAATGGCCTTGATGCGCTCGATGGGGAGTTTGCGCCCTTCGGCCACGTCAGTGACGAACTGGTCGAAAAGGTCGGCCACGAGGCTTTGAAAATAGGCCCGCTCCTCTTTGGTCAGCTCGCGGTAGGGGGAGCCGGAGTCCTTGAGCTTGCCGCTGGTGAAGCTCTCGTGGGTGATCCCGAGCATGTCCATGAGACCCATGATGTTGCTCAGCTCCATGCGCACGCCGATGCTGCCGGTGATTGTGCCGGGATTGGCCAGTATGCTGGTGGCGGGGCAGGCCACGTAATACCCTCCTGAGGCCGCCACTGTGGCCATGGAGACGACCACGGGCTTCTTAGCGGTAAGGCGCTTCACCGCCCTGTGGATGTCCTGGGATGCGCTCACGCCCCCGCCAGGGGAATCTATGCGCAGGATGACGCCGATGATGTCGTCGTCCTCCTCGAGCCGCTTGATCCACTTGGTGTATTCCCTGGACTCGAAAATCACGCCGGTGATGTTCACGACACCGAAGGATTCTTCGGATGCGACCTTCTTTTTGCCCCCGTGTTCGATGACAAAAAACGTGAAGGCGGCCATGGCCCCAAAAATGAGGACCACGGCCGCCATAAGGATCAACATGCCGAAGAGAAGAGGGTGACGCTGGCTGAAGCCAAGCTTATTCGCCATCTTCCTCCTCGAGCTTTTGCTTTAGAATGTCGCCCAGGCTCTGACCGGCGGATTCGCCGGAGCTGGAGGAGCGGAACTCCTTGGGCTGCTTGCGCTCTTCCTCTTCCTTGAGCTGCTTGATGGAGAGGCCGAGACGGCGTTCTTCCGCGCTGACGTGGATGACCTTGGCCTGGATGGTCACACCCTCCTTGAACATCTCGGCAGGGCTCTTGACCTTCTTGGTGCTGATCTCGGATACGTGCACCAAGCCTTCGATACCTTCCTCGACCTCTACGAACAGGCCGAAGTCGGTGATGTTGGTGACCACACCCTCCACAAGGCTACCCACAGGGTAGCGGGAGGGGACCTGGTTCCAGGGGTCTTCCTGCAGCTGCTTCACGCCCAGGGTGAACTTCTCGTTCTCCTTGTCCACGGTGAGGACCTTGGCCTGCAGGGTATCCCCCACGGCGTAGAGTTCCTCGGGGTGGCGGATCTTCTTGGTCCAGGAGATATCCGAGACATGGATGAGGCCGTCGATGCCGTCCTCGATGCCGATGAACAGACCAAACTCGGTGATGTTCTTGATGGTGCCCTCGAGGATGGTGCCCTCTGGGTACTTCTCGGCGACAACGTCCCAGGGGTTGGGACGGATCTGCTTCATGCCCAGGGAGATTCGCTTCTTGTCCTCGTCAACGCCCAGGATGACAACCTCGACTTCCTCGCCCACACGCACCAGCTGAGAAGGATGTCGCAGCTTGCGGGTCCAGGACATCTCGGAGATATGCACCAGGCCCTCGACGCCGGGCTCCAGCTCCACAAAGGCGCCGTAGTCCACGAGGTTGGTGACCTTCCCGTTGATGCGGGTGTTCATGGGGTACTTTTCGCTGATCTTGTCCCAGGGATCGGGTACGAGCTGCTTCATGCCCAGGGAGACCTTCTTGCTGTCCTTGTCGAAGTTCAGGACCTTGAGGGTGATCTCCTGACCGAGCTTGACCAGCTCCTTGGGATGCTTCACGCGCTTCCAGGACATGTCCGTGATGTGAAGCAGGCCGTCGAGGCCGCCAAGGTCCACGAACACACCGTATTCGGTGATGTTCTTGACCTTGCCGGTGACCACCTGTCCCTCTTCCAGGGTGTTGAGCAGCTCGGCGCGCTTGGACTCGCGCTCTTCCTCGAGCAGCACCCTGCGGGAGACGATCACATTGGAGCGGCGGCGGTTTATCTTCAGGACGCGGAAGTCGTATTCCTCGCCCACGAGCGCATCCATATCCGGCACAGGCCGCAGATCCACATGGGATCCGGGCAGGAATGCCTCGAGACCGCCAAGGTCGACAGTGTAGCCACCCTTGATGCGGCGGATGATCTTACCCGTGATGACCCCATCCTTCTCCTGAATCTCCTCGAGCTTGTCGAAGAGCTGCATGCGCTTCGCCTTCTCGCGGGACAGGATGATGGTGCCCTCGACCTCGTCCTTGCGAACGACGAAGACATCGATGACGTCGCCTACTTTGACCAGAACTTGGCCTTCGGCGTCCAGAAACTCGCTGGTGGGGATCTGACCTTCGGATTTGAAGTTCACATCCACCAGGACACTGTCTTGATCCACCTTGACGACTTCGCCGCGGACTATGGTGCTTTCTTCGAGATCACCAAAATCCGGGTTGAGATAGTCTTCGAGAGCGGTAGCAAAACTAAGGTCGTTTTCCGGGGCGTTTGATTCATTGTTGGTTGACGATTCCATGGTTACCTCCAAACCTGGGACGTTCTTCTCACCATTTAAGGTAGAGTAGACGTGCCTATCAGAAATGCCTGTGCTTGACAACAGCATGAGGGGTAAAAAATATGATTTCCTCCACTTTTTCACTTCTTCCTGCCTTTGGCAAACTTGTTCCAAGGTCTTTGCTCCGCGCCTGTAACCGTGTATGCTGTCAGCAAGATTTTCTCCCTACCTGACCAAGCAGGAGATAATATGTCCTCGGGTAAGATTTCTTTTTCCAGCCCGTTATCGAGTGAGGGAACTTCGCAACACATTTGCGATGACGAGTTGTTCAACATCGCCTTGCTGGCGGATATCGGCACCTGTAGCAGGTTCTCGCAACTTCTTTCACCTACTCGGTTCGACGGTTCGGTGCCGCGAATTCATGTGGCCGCGATCCTTTCCGCCCCGGAAATGGAGGAGCTTCCTCCTGATCTTTCATTTGAGGAGTGGGGTGATCCTCCGCCCCGATATACCTCGAATTTCCAGGACCTTCTTGCGCAGTGTCCGGAACTGAACATGCTGCTGGTTTTTGTCGATGATGAAGCCAGATTACGGGAGCTCCGGATGCAGGCTCCTCCTTCCGTGACCGTGGCTGACCGGCTGAGCTCCGAGTTCCTGCTGCGGCGATTGGAGGAGGAGCGGGCCGGACTCTCCTGCGAGAGCGACCTGCACTATACACGCACCCTTTTCCAGACCATCTTCGAGGAGGTGGAGGAAGATATCATCCTCCTGGATGTCAAGGGCAATATCGTGGACACCAACCGCAATGTCTACGAACGCAAGGGAGTTACAAGGGAGCAGGTCAAGGGGCTGTCCTGCGCCGACCTCGAGGGCGGTGAATTCTGCTGCAAAAAGCGCGATGGAGACTGCCCCTATCGAAAAACCCTGGCCTCAGGGAAGAAGGCCGAGCAGATACACAGTTATGTCGACGACACCGGCAGGATGCGCTATTTCCGCGTGTACACCTATCCGGTCTTCGACACCAATCGAACCTTGACCTACATTCTCGAGTTGCGGCGTGACATAACAAACCGCACCAACATGGAACTCAGGTTGCAGCAATCCGAGAAGATGGCCGCCATCGGCGAACTGGCAACCTATATCGCCCACGAGATCCGGAATCCGCTGTTCGCCATCGGCGGATTCGCCAACTCCCTGCTGCGCGCGCCCTCCCTGGACGAGACCGCGAGGGAGAAGGTTTCCATCATCCTGCAGGAATCCAAGCGCCTGGACAACATCCTCAAGAGCATTCTCAACTTCGCACGCCCCACCGATCCTCGCGAGGGCATGGTGGACATCAACCGCGTCGCCGCGGAGACCTCGGAACTCATGGCCATAGGAGCCACCAGCAAGGGCATCTCCATCGACCTCGAGCTGGACAGGCGTGTGGCCATGGTCAAGGGTGACGGCGAGATGATCAAGCAGTGCCTGATCAACATGATCAAGAATGCGGTCGAGGCCATGCCCGAAGGCGGCGTCATCTCCCTCCGCACCGGCCTGCGTGGCACCTACGTGACCCTTGAGATCGCGGACAATGGTCCGGGAATCCCTAGGGAGTTGCGGGAAAAGGTCTTCAACCCCTTTTTCAGCACCAAGGAGAAGGGTGCCGGCCTGGGTCTGCCCATGACCAAGAAAATCATCGAGGAGATGGGGGGCAAGATCGAGCTGCACACGCGTAGCGGCCAGGGCACGAGGTTCGTCATTCACCTTCCGCCGGTACTTGCCGTGGACCACATCGAGATGCCCCTGGGCGACGAGTGAACACGCATTGGCTGACTGCTGAAAATAAACCGGACCGTATTCCTCGAAAACCTCCCCGGAACGGGACACGCACGGCTTGAAAGCGATCCCTTTTCTGTTATTGTTCAAATAGGAGTGGTCTATCAACGTGAGGTAGTTATGGCTGTTGTTATCTATGGCAAGTCCGGTTGACCCTACACCTCCAACGCGCGTGCCGCGTATTCCGATCACATCTACTTTGATGTGAAGTCCGAGAAAGAGCTCATGGAGCAGATGCTGGAACACAGCGAGGGGCGGCGGGACGTCCCGGCGATCGTCGACAACGGCGAGGTCTCCATCGGTTACCGCGGAGCCTGAGGCGTCTGATACGTCCGGCGGTCCGCCGGTACCGATATTTCGGCTCTGAATACTTTTCAAGGACGTTTTTCCGGCCAGCCTTGTGTCGTGTCCGCTTGATTTGTGTATGTTGTATAGCACAGCAAACGTTCATCCGGGGCAATGGCAAGACCACCCCGCCGCTGTCCACGGCATCACATCAGGTCCCTGCCCCCCTTTTCAACCGGTCCAGCCATTCGGACAGGATCGTGTAGAACGCGGGGGGATTCTCGTTCATTGGAAAGTGTCCGCTGTCCGGAACCGAGTGGCGTTCCACACCTTCCAGGAGGGCCAAGGGCACCTGGCCATGATTTCTCCGGCCATATATATAGAGCTTGGCGCAAGGGAGGGAGCGGAACATTTTAGCGAGGCGTCCGCTCTCGGACCAGCGCACAAGGGAGCGTGAACTCTCGTGGAAGGCGTAGGGCGTTGTCATCTCCATGGCGGTGAACGCCCTGTCCATGGGGGCGGTCCTGTCCTGCAGCCTCGGGAAAAGGGAATCCTCGAACTTCCGCAGGCTCATGGCCGCCGCCAGTTTGCTCACACCGCAGTCGGCGGCCGTTAAGTTCCCCTCCACGCTCACCACCCCGGAGCATGTGGGGGAGCCTTCCTGGGCCATTTTGCGCGCGGCCAGCACAACCACCACACCCCCCATGCTGTGCCCCAGTAGCACGCACTCCTCGACATTGAGAAAGGCCAATGCCGCGAGCACGATCTCCGCGTGGTGCTCCATGGAATGGCTGAACCCCGCTCCAGGCAATGGCCCCAGCCTGTCGCGCCGGTGTCGGGAGTCGCCGAAGCCCGGCAGGTCCAATGCCAGAACGCTTCTGTCCCTGAACGCCTCGAACTCCCAGACTTTTGTGAAAGACCGCTGGGAGCATCCCAGTCCGTGCACCAGCACCAAACAGGGGCCGCGTCCCTGGCGGAAACGGTAGGCGGTCCTTATGGTGCTGTTCGCGGCCTTGAGTTCGGCAATTTCCAGTTCAGGAAGGTCGTGTGGCATGCAAACCCTCTTTCGAATGTGTGGTGTTTGTTCTGGTTCATGGGCAGGCAGCCTCGAAGCTGCTACCCGCCTCAATGCGACGCAAAGTTAGCCTATGTCCCATGGAAGTTCCAGAGGCAAGCAGGTGCCTCCACGGCTTGGGAGCGGATTTTCCATACCCTCACCATGGGGTAGGGCAACATTGATTTTCCTCCTTGCTTTGTTGAACAAAGATGCCTTTTTTCGCCGTGTCCACTTGAAGGGCTTTTCCTGAAAAGGTAGGATGCGAATGTTGTGCCGCATTGTGGAACGCAATGACGGTCCGGTGAAAACATCAATGTCGAACCCCAGTGCAAGGAGATGCCATGTCCTTGGTCCAGAATCACTATGAGAACCTTCTCGCTGAACACTACATCTGGCTGTTTGGTGGCATGGAAGCGAACCTTGCTAGGTTTACGAAATTTTTCGAGAGCAACGAGGTCCGGGCGGCAAAGTCCGGCGTGGCCCTGGACCTGGGGGCGGGGCCCGGCTTTCAAAGCATCCCGCTGGCCCGATTGGGTTTCAAGGTCACGGCTTTTGACCTTAGCTCAACCCTGTTGGACCTTCTGCGCAAGGAGGCCGGAGATCTCCCCATACGGTGCGTGAACGAGGACTTCCTGGGGTTCACCCAGCGCGCCCCATCACCCGTGGAGCTCGTTGTGTGCATGGGGGACACCCTGACCCACCTGTTCAAGCGCGAGGACGTCGCCCAGCTCATTGCCGACATCGCTCGTATCCTGGAGCCCGGGGGGCGCTGCATCCTCTCGTTTCGCGACATGAATCAGCCTCTCACCGGCCTGGACCGCTTCATCCCGGTGCGCTCGGACTCTGACAGGATATTCACCTGCTTTCTCGAATACGGTCCTGAACGTGTACTGGTTCACGATCTCCTGTACGAGCTACAGGAAGGCGTATGGAAGTTTCGCAAGAGCGCCTACTACAAGCTGCGGCTGGAGTTGGAATGGGTGCTGAACCAGCTTGCCAAGGCCGGCCTGCGCACACAAAAGCCCCTGATTGAGCAGGGAATGGTCAAACTCATCGCAAAAAAGCCGGAATAATTAACAATATTAAGCAAACGTATTTTACATTGTCCTTGCCTTTTTCTGACAGTTCTGTATATTCATCAATACCATACCCCCCTATCCCTTGGTGGGGGATGGTCGAAAGAGCGGCGTATCCGGGAGCTTCAGTTAGTTATTTCCTTCCTTTTGACTATGCCTGAACTACGCTCTCGCATTCGCACCCATAGCCATACCACTCCTGGTGCTCGCCGCATTAATGTGATCTCCGCCCTGAACATGAACCTGCGGAGGATTGCCGACGACAGCACGTTTTCCTGCCTATCACGCGCATACGCTGGGGGTATCCCGGCATTGTCATGACTACACCCAACCTCGCGTTTGTGTTGTGTGACTCGTATTTTTTCGGGAAAAACGCTGCTGCGGTTGCTGACGGACACATTACAGATGAGTTCCCCAAAGTGGGAGCACAGTATTTCCTCTGGCTTCGAGCCACAGGAGGCGGCCATGAGGCGGATAGCGGTGATGATTGCGGTACTGCTGTCTTTGGTGCTCGTTGGTTGCGGTGAATCCAATGAGACCAAGGAAATCAAGGCGGTGGGCGATGCCTGGGATTTCAATGGTATTGTCTTGGGGAAGCGCTTCAACGAATATGGAGGTGTGGAATTCGTCTTGCTCAAAGAGGAGGTTCTGGACCAGTACCGCACACGGCGTCACTACTCACTGAAGGGCGGCAAACTGCGCTTCGGCCCCATAAAGGCAACGTTCATCCACTACACGTTCAATCACAACAACATCTTCAAGGACATCGAGGTAGGGTTCAGAGGCCGGGACATGTACGAACAGACCAGGACCGTTCTCGAAACCTTGTACGGCCAGGCCCAGGCAACCCGCGGGGGGCGGGAGCTGGAGTGGGTGCACAACCTGGTGCTCTTCAACCTTCGTTATCTTGATGAAAGGAATCCGCCTGGAATGTTGCACATCACCCTGCTGACGCCGTGCAAGAACTATTGATGAAACGGGTAAGGTGCTCTGGATGAAAATTCTTCCCTGCGGTATTCTTCATGATCTCATCACGATGTTGCCGCTCGAAGAGAAGGATGAAGGATATCTCCGAGTCACGCGCTCGAGGCCACACAAGATATGGCCGCGCGATGATGATTGAGGATTTCCACGGGATACGGAGGGGATGATGCCGTCCCGAAACAGACTGATTTTCGGAGTCAGGCTCCGGGATGTTCCAGTATTCGCCTGCTCCATATTGCGGATTTGCCGTAGATTGTACTTGCACGATCAAGGTCCATGGCCTGTCCATGAAGGAGTCCCTCAAGCAGTTCCCAATCCTTGTACTCGATGCCCAGAATCAGTTCAAACAGCCGTACTTCCTCGGATTCCGCCGAAATCCCAAGGTCGTGCAACAGGTCTTCCACTCCCGTGCGAATCAGAAACACATCCATGGGAGCGTCACAAATGCCGGACAGGGTGGCCAGCATACCCACAAGGAAAAGGCGGACACCGGTATCCTCCGGCAGGTCGAGTTCCAAGGCCGCAAGTTCCATGAACCTGCCGCGCTGCATGGCCACGAACACGCTCTCCCGTTGTACATCCGAAACCGCGATGGAGTTCAGCATCTTGGCGGCTATGAAGCTCCTTGTCCTGTCCTCGCCAACCTCGCGCAAGGCCCCACGGAAACTGGCGCGTCCCTCCAATTGGCATAGTTCACGCGCATATTTCAGAAAATCGGCATGCAGGCCCAGGTCGTTGACAAGGTACTCGGTGACAAGGCCGGGGTGCTGTGTCGATTCCACGAGAAACCGCAAGGGGTCGAAAGAATCCAAGGGCAGCAGATGCGGGCTGTTTGGTGGGATAAAAGGAAAACGGAATGATTCAAGCGGAGAATCATGCTCAGTGATATCGCCGACAGGTGGAAAACGCCGAGGAATCGGCTTCTTTTCGTTCTTCAGAAGGTGCATGCCTGGGCCTGCCTTTTGCTTCATTCCCGCGCATTGC
The DNA here is from genome assembly GCA_963674665.2 of Desulfovibrionaceae bacterium. Classification (GTDB taxonomy): domain Bacteria; phylum Desulfobacterota; class Desulfovibrionia; order Desulfovibrionales; family Desulfovibrionaceae. Next base: position 123,017 of record CAXXPL010000014.1, read on the forward strand.
TCACGCCCCCCATAAATGCGCATGCATTATCCGATCCAGATCCCTCCTGCTTCACCACATGAATAATCATCTTATAAAATCTTGTCAATCATGAATATCTCTGGAAATCAGCGTGTTGAACTTTACTCTTTAAGGATTCATTGTGAAAGTTCCAACAAGGCCTTTTTGCGCGTATTCCATCGATCACTACATCGATAACTTTTGAATCAAAATAGTTTCACAGTGCACAAAAATGATCAGATTCCCCTGTCCTCATACATGTCTTTGGGGTGTTATGCGGATCAGGCGTTCCCATCCTCGTTGAGCATTTCCAGGGCCATGTCCTTTTCCATGTTCAGCCGTGACTGCACAGCTCTGCGCACTCTGCGCGAGGAACCCCCGAAATTGCGCTTTCTGACTTCGTAAACCTTTTCGATGAGGGTTTTGTCAAATTCCTGACTCCTGGACGAATCCGCCATTTTCACAGCTCTTGCGAAAATGTTCGATGCGCCCCTGGGTCCGTGTTGCACCGCTGTGCTCCAGAGAACCTCCTTGATTGCCGGGGAGAGTTCGGACACGTGCAGGTTCGTCTTGGCCTCGATGCCGGCTACCGCAGGTTCGTAGTTGGTCTGCATGATGAATTCGTCCTGCAGGTTATCGAACTTTTCAGGTGCTTCCGCCGCGATCTTTTTCCATTCGCTTGGCATGCCGCCCCACCGGCTTCGCGTATTTGCGGGGCCGGCGGTCCTCAGACGTTTCGCCCATTCCGGGTTCTTGTCGTCCAGGAAATTCAGGAAAAGTTTCATCATGCCCACCCGGGAGGCGATCTGGTACTTGCCGTAGGAGGTTCCGCCCTTGCGGTCGTAACCGATGGCAGCGATACCGTCCTTCCCCGACTCGAATTTGGCCGAGAGCATTCCCTTCACCGGCAGCAGAGAGGCCTTGGCCTCCTCTGTAAGGATCTTTCTCGCCGTTGCCTCGGCCAGCATGTCCAGGGCCAGGGAACTGCGCACGTTCTTGTCCACCTGCATGCGCATCACGTATCCCTGGTTTTCGTTTTCCGCCACCCTGCCCGCATCTCCGGCCGCTTTTTCTATCTTGTTCCGGGCTGCCGGTTCGCTTGCCTGCTGCTTGGCGATCTTCTCGGCCCTGGTGTTCAGGGCGATGGTGGGGCTTTTGTCCACGGAGATGACGGTGTGGTCCACTGGCCGTCTTATAGTATTGGTCTTTTCACTTTCCATGATGCCCATCTGCACGAGAAGGGACACGGCCTTGCGTTTAATCTCCCCGGCTCCCAGCACAAGGGAGTCGTCCTGCCTGGATTCCGGAACAGGAAGACGCTGCTGACGTTGTTTCAGGATGCGTTCGAATTCCAGATCCCTGCCCGGCAGCAGGGGATCGTTCTGACGGTCCAGCCTGGCCTGATCCAATTTCAGGGAGTCAACGGCTTTGCCCGTATCCTTCAACGCTCCCTGAAAAGTATTTTGCGCCGAGTTCCTTGTCGAATCCGGAAGGCGATCTATCATTGTGGACATGAGGCCTGCTCCCTTGCTTGCATGCACGACCGTGGAGGAGAAATTTATGGTTGCCAGGAGGATCAACACCGTAGCCGTAATGGCGAGAGCTCTTTTTCCTTTCAGCCTAAGATGTTGGTCGATGCGTGCCATGCTGAGAATCCCCTGGATGCATTGATTATTTTGCTAAGCGTCCAGGAAACTGCAGTCCATGTGCCACGATTTTTATTATTTTTTATATTATATGGTTACGTTCCTTGTTAGGGGGTTTTCCAGGCAGGGCGTCGGTTTTTTGGCTTGTCTCATTGTATCCAACCTCACCCCTTGCCAACCGTACAACTGCTGTTTATACACCGCACCATCATGAGCAAGAATCTGATAATCGTTGAGTCTCCGGCAAAGGTCCGCACCATCAAGAAATTTTTGGGCAAGGATTACGCTGTGGAGGCAAGTGTCGGCCATGTGCGCGATCTTCCTACCAGTTCTCTTGGCGTGGACGAGGACAAGGACTTCTCCCCCCAGTATGAGGTCATCGAGGGCAAGCAGAAGGTCGTGTCCAAACTCAAGAGTGCTGCCAAAATCGCGCAGAGCGTTTTTCTGGCCCCTGACCCCGATCGCGAGGGTGAGGCCATTGCCTGGCATGTGGCCGAACTCATCAAGGACAAGAATTCCAACATCAAGCGCATCCAGTTCAACGAAATCACCGCCAATGCCGTGCGCGAGGCCCTTGATCACCCGCGTGAACTGAACGTCAACCTGTTCGATTCGCAGCAGGCCCGGCGTATTCTGGACCGTCTGGTGGGTTACAAGATCTCTCCGCTGCTCTGGAAAAAGGTCAAGCGCGGCATCTCGGCGGGGCGCGTGCAGTCCGTGGCCCTGCGGCTGGTGGTGGAGCGGGAGAAGGAGCGCCAGGCCTTTGTCCCCGAGGAATACTGGGTGTTCAAGGCCCTGCTCGCAGCCGGGGAGCCCCCCGAGTTCACTGTCGACCTGTTCAAGGTCAAGAGCAAGAAACCGGCCATCGGCAATGCCGAGGAGGCTCTCGAGCTTGAGAAGCACGTTCTGGAGCAACAATTCCTCGTGGAAAAGGTCGCGGAGAAGGAACGCTCGCGCACCCCTCCGCCCCCCTTCATCACTTCCACCCTGCAGCAGGCCGCGAGCCAGAGACTGGGGTACTCGGCCAAAAAGACCATGAGCACGGCGCAGCGTCTTTACGAGGGCGTGGACATCGGCGAGAAGGGCACCATGGCCCTGATCACCTATATGCGTACCGACTCGGTCCGTATCGCCAACGAGGCCCGTGACGCAGCACAGGAATTCATTACCAAGACATGGGGCGAGGACTACTATCCGCCCAAGGCGCGACACTTCAAGACCAAGGCCTCGGCACAGGACGCGCACGAAGCCATCCGCCCGGTCGACGTCAACGTCCGCCCCTCGGATGTGCAGGGCGTGCTGCCCCGTGACCAGTTCAACGTGTACAAGCTCATATGGGAGCGCTTCGTTGCCTCCCAGATGGCTGCGGCGCGCTTCTGGGACACCACGGTGACGTTTGCCGCCGGGCATACGCAATGGCGCGTGAAAGGCGAACGGCTGCTCTTCCCAGGCTTCCTCACCGTGCTCAAACCCGCTGGAGAGGACACCGGCACCGCTCAGCTGCCCAAGCTCCAGGAGGGGCAGCAGGTGGACATGAAAAAGCTGGACAAGGAGCAGAAGTTCACCCAGCCGCCTCCACGATATTCCGAAGCCTCGCTGATCCGTGAGCTCGAGGAGAAGGGCATCGGACGCCCCTCCACCTATGCGAGCATCATCTCCACCCTCCTGGACCGCGACTACACGCGGCTGGAGGAGAAGCACTTCGTGCCCACGGACCTCGGCCTCACCGTAAGCGACAAACTCAGCGAACACTTTCCGTCCCTTATGGACGTTGACTTCACCGCCACCATGGAGCGTTCCCTTGACGAGGTAGCCGAAGGGGGCGTGAACTGGGTCGAGCTGCTCAAGCGCTTCACCACGGATTTCTACCCCACCCTGGACAAGGCCCAGAAGGAAATGGTCAGTGTCAAGCAGGGCATAGAGACGGGTATCAAATGCGCGGAGTGCGGCAAGGAGATGCTCATCAAGTTCGGCAAGGCAGGACCTTTCCTGGCCTGCTCCGGCTATCCGGACTGCAGGAACACCAGCAATTTCGTGCGTGACGAGAAAGGCGACATCCAGGTTGTGGAGCGCGAGGAGCAGCAGCAGGAGGCCGTGGGCACCTGCCCCGAATGCGGCAAGGACCTGGTGCTCAAGCGTTCGCGCACCGGCAGCAGGTTCATAGCCTGCTCCGGCTACCCGGACTGCAAGTTCACCCGCCCCTTTGGTACCGGAGTGCCCTGCCCCCAGGAAGGGTGCAACGGCGAGCTGGTGGAGAAGAGTTCCCGCAGGGGCAAGGTGTTCTACGCCTGCGATCAGTACCCCAAATGCGATTTCGCCGTATGGGACTGGCCCGTGAACCGGCCCTGTCCCACGTGTGAATTCCCGGTGCTTGTACGCAAGAATACCAAGGCCCGGGGAGAGCACCTGGCCTGCCCGCAAAAGAGCTGCAGGTACTTCGAGCCCCTGGCCAAGGACGGGGACGAAGAGGAATAGTGCTAGGTGATTTTTAAGGAAGTTCGCCGGGGGAGAGGTTTTTTCAAAAGCCCCTCCCCCATAATTTTATGGAAAGTGAAATTCAGGAAGGGGGAGCGAGGCATTGCGCCTTATTCGCTCCTATTGCCCCCAAAAGGGTTCTTCCTCGTAATCCGCCTTTTTCCTACTCAAGCCTGAAATCCTTTTGCTTTGGGTCTTCCCACACGCTCACCGCGTCACGCTCCAGTCCCATGGCGGAGTACACCGGCGCCCACTCCCTCTCATGCCCCCAGAATTCTCCCTGATATCTTTTGGGGATGTGTATTGACCGAGGTTTTCGCCCCAACCGTATGATTTCCCCTCGGATGATGCGGCACAGGGCCGCTCCTCGCGCTCGCGCGCCAAGGGCGGGATGCCAGGGCCCGGCCTTGATCTGCTCCTGAAATCCCGGCTCCTGGGCCACACCGATACGCCCCACCCGGATACCGGCCTTCCAGAGCCGGGGCAGGGCGGCGCCCAGGGTGTTTACGGTGCGCCTTACGTTCCAGGGATGATAACGCCCCTGCTCCCACATCTTTTCCAACCCGGTGCCACGCAGCACGAGACAGGGGTAGAGGCGCACAAGCTCAGGCCGAATGTCAGTGCAAATCTCGATGTCGCGCCTGAAATCCTTCTGTTCCAGGCCCGGCAATCCTGGCAGGAGTTGCACCCCGAGCGCGAGGCCTGCTTCGCGTACCATGGCGCATGCGGCCAGAGCCTGTCCGTCATCGTACCCTCTGCCGCTTGTATCGAGGGCGATGTTCGAGAAACTCTGAATCCCCAGTTCCACCATGTCCAGGCCGTTGTGGCGCAATGTTTCCAGATGTTCCAAAGACAGGGCATCCGGCCGGGTGGAGCAGCGTATACGGGTGATCTGGCCGCCCTGTTTGCGCTCCATGGCCATGGACAGTAGTTCGAGCTGTGTATCGAAAGGGAGGGAGGTGAACGTGCCTCCGTAAAATGCGAGTTCGCAGGGTCCGGAGCGCTCATCCAGCAAAAGCCGGAGGCAGTCGGGGAGTTCCCTGATCTTTTTGCGCGCGGTGCCGGTCTGCAACTCCTGGGCGCAGAACACACAGGTGCCGGGGCAGCCCGCGTGCGGCATGAAAAGAGGCGCGACCCTGTTTCTCGTGGGGGGCGGTTCGGGATGCTGAAATGTCCTCATGCGCAACGGTATCCCCTGGTTGTGGGCGAGGCAAGAGAATCAGCTGTTTACAAAACTTTTTTTTTGGAACACAATGCGCGCGAGGAATGGGGGTGTTCATTCCTTTTTTTTTTTCTTCGCCGGATGTCGTGAGCATTTATCGACTTCAGGCCTCCAGACAGCGTTTTTTCACGGAAACCCGCAATCGGCGTTGACGCGGGTGCGCGCATGTGGTACGGATTTGCGCGCATGTGAACATTTGCACGAAGGCTGATTTTCCTTCGTAGCCGACAACGAAGGGTTTGAGCTGCATGGCCTTCAAAAGATTCAAGATCGATCCCATGATGGGGGCAGTCATCCTTGATGCCTCGGTGGTTGGTCTGCACATGGTCACACATACGCTGGTCGGCGGCGGCATCGGATATGGGCTTGACTGGTGGCTCGGTACCAAACCCACCCTGTCCATCATCTTTCTCCTGCTGGGGATTATTGCCGGATTCATCGCAGTGTACCGCGACATGAAGCGGATATTACGAAAGATGGAGGCGGCTTCCGAGAGGGAGACTCGGCGCGGGGAAAAATCCGCCGATGAAACGAGCAGCGGCTCCGGAAACGACAAGAAGTAAGGCACAGGGACTCGGCGCAAGGGACAACACTGGAACATCATGACCGACCTGATCTTCAAAATCGACAAGTACCTATACGGACGGGGATTTCTGCAGCCCCAGGTCCGTTTGTTGCTGCGCACGCAGCTGCTTGTCGCGTTGTTCTGCGTCGTCTCCACAGTCTTGGCCCCTCTCATCGGGCTCTGGGTCGTGTATTTCGCACTGGCCGCCCTGCTGATGACCTACAATTTTTATTCCCTTGCCAAGTTCGTTCATCTGATAGTTTACCAGCGCTTTTCCAAGACTTTGTTGTTTTCTTTGCTTATACGCGTCTATGGCCGGCTCATTGTGACTGGCCTGGCGCTATACGTTCTCGTCAGCTGGTGTCATGCATCATTGCCTGCGCTTTGCGCCGGATTGGCCACGGTGGCACTCACCATTGTGGCATGGGGTCTGACACGCCGCTTAGAGCAAAACGTTAAGGAGGCTTAGGGGAAATGGCAGGTGGATTACCACATCCGGTTTTATGGTCAGATCTGTTGGGAGTGAACCAGGCACTCTCACAGGCGCTTGGCGTACCCGAGGCCAAGCACATCTTCTACTCCTGGGTTGCCATGATCATTCTTTTCGTCTTTGCATGGTTCGCGCGCAAGAACCTGACTCTTGTGCCCGGCAAGGTGCAGAACGTAGCGGAAGTGATCGTCGGCGGACTTGAAGACTTTGTCGTTGATACCATGGGTGAGGATGGCCGCAAGGTCATTCCCGTGCTGGTGGTTCTTTTCGTGTACATCATTACGCAGAACTTCCTCGGCCTGGTGCCGGGCTGCGATGCTCCCACCGCCAACATCAACACCACCGCGTCGATGGCCATCTTCGCATTCATCTACTACAACTGGCAGGGCCTGAAGCGCTGGGGCCCCAGCTACATTAAGCATTTCATGGGACCCATGTGGTGGCTGGCTCCGCTGATGCTTCCTCTGGAAATCATCAGTCATCTTGCCCGTCCCCTGTCGCTCACTCTGCGACTTCTGGGTAACATCCGCGGTGAGGAAATCGTGCTCGTGCTGTTCTTCCTGATGGCGCCCGTTATCGGCACGATTCCCATCTACTTCCTGTTCCTGCTCGCAAAGACCCTGCAGGCGTTCATTTTCTTTATGCTGACGATGATCTACCTCAAGGGTTCCATGGAGCACGCTCATTAATCCGGGGAAATGGTCTTTGACCACAACATACTACTAATTTGGAGGACTCTCAAATGCGTAAGTACTTCATGATTGCCCTGAACCTGGTTGCCATGCTCGCCATCGCCAGCATCGCCTGTGCTTCCGAAGATGGCGGCGCCAGCATCAACGACGGTCTGACCCGTCTGGCCGCCGCTATCGGTATGGCCATCGCCGCTGCTGGTTGTGGTATCGGTCAGGGCATGGGCCTGAAGGCTGCCTGTGAGGGCACCGCCCGCAACCCCGAAGCCGGTGGTAAAATCATGGTTACCCTGATTCTGGGTCTGGCCTTTGTCGAGTCTCTGGCTATTTACGCCCTGGTCGTCAACCTGATGCTCATTGCCTAGTTTTAGTTTACAAGAAAAAGGGAGGCCATACAGGCCTCCCTTTTTCTCCACCGAAAACGTTATATATTTCACAAGAACGCAATGGTGCACTGCCCATGCTGAATATTAAAAGCGAACGCATCCCCCGGGCGACCATTCAACGTCTGGCCGTCTATGTCCAAGTCCTTGAGAATCTCATGCGCGAGGGTACCCAGGTAATCTCCTCGGAGATGCTGGCCAAGGCCTGTTCAGTCAATCCCTCTCAAATTCGTAAAGATCTTGCCTATTTTGGTGAGTTTGGCGTCAGAGGCGTGGGATATTATGTTCAGGATCTCAACAGTTCAATCAAACGCTCCCTGGGCGTGGACCGCACCTGGAACGCCGCCCTCATCGGTGTGGGCAATCTCGGCCGCGCCCTGCTCAATCACAAGGAATTCAAACTCCGGGGCTTTAATGTCGTCGCCGCCTTTGATTGCGATCCTTTCAAGATCGGCGAAGAGGTATCCGGCCTTGAGGTCCAATGCACAAAGCGCCTCAAGGACCGCGTGGGCGAGCTCGAGATAGAGATCGGCATCATCACCACACCGCCCGAGCGCGCGCAGCGTGCCGCCAATCACCTTATCGAGGCGGGCGTCACCGGCATCCTCAGCTTCGCCGCCACTCGAATCACCGCTCCGGACTCAATTTATGTCGAGTACGTAGATTTCTTTCACCATCTATATTCACTCGCATTCAACGTCACTCTATCCCGCGAACGTTCCGAAGCCTGATTTTTCAACGGCTTTTCATTTTCGCACCATCTTGCAGTCCAGTCTCAGTGGTATTAAACTTAGCAAGTTTTTTCCTGTAATCCAATTTTCAGGGGATATTTCCATGATTGTTCTGCTGACCGATTTCGGGTTGAGTGATCCATATGTTGGACAAATGAAGGGGGCGCTGATTTCCCGCGCTCCCGACTGTCATATCGTGGATCTCACACATGAAGTTCCGCCTTTCGGCCTCACGCAGGCCGGTTTTTTTTTACAAGCCAGCTACAAGTTCTTTGGTGAAGGCTCGATCTTTCTGGCGGTTGTCGATCCCGGGGTGGGAAGCAGGCGACGCATCGTGGGACTGGAAGCCGAGGGACATCTTTTCCTCGCCCCGGACAATGGCCTGTTGAGCCTCCTTCTCGAGCACTCCACCGACGTACGCGCATACCATTTCAACAACCCCTTGCAGATGTGCGTCAGCGCCACGTTCCACGGCCGTGATGTCTTTGCGCCGCTTGCTGCGCAAGTTTTCGCAGGAGACAGCCCGGAAAGCCTGGGCCGCGAGATAGACCCGTCGGAGCTTGTCAGACTTGGATGGAGCGCTCCTGTGCGCAACGGAGCCAAGATCCAGGCACACGCTCTGCATGTGGATCATTTCGGCAATGTCATCACTAATTTCATGATCAGTGACTGGTCCAACGATCTCATTGGCCCCATGGAGATCAGCACCGGCATTGCGCGTCTCCCTCTTCGCCGGGTGGGCGCCTACTGCGACCTCGAGCACGGAGAGGTCGGATTCATTGCTGGAAGCCAGGGCTTTTTCGAGATCGCCATGAACATGGGCAATGCCGCAGACCTGCTCTCATTGCGCCCCGCTGAGGGGTTGACCCTGCACATACTGTAATCGTGAACCTGGCACCTCCTTTTCGCGCCTTCCACATCGCCGCGGCGTTCCTGACCGTTCTGGCGCCGCCGACCTCTTCCGAAGCCGAACCGGCCAGGAGTATGGGGGCGTTTCCTTTTGTGGGGCTGGCCTTGGGCGCCTTGCTGACATTGCCTTTCTACCTCGGGCTCTTGTCCACGAAGCCCTGGATTCAGGCCTGGCTTTTCCTTGTCCTGAATGTTTGGGCCACCCGCGGGCTGCACTGGGACGGCTGGGCCGACCTGTGGGATGGCATCGGCAGCGGCGCAAGAGGGGAGCTGTTCTGGACCATCGTCAAGGACAGCAGGACCGGCGCCTTCGGTGTATTGGCCATTGTCCTGGGATGCCTGGGAATGCTGGCGGGATACCATGAACTCTTTCAGAACCGTTGCTATGGCTTCCTGATATTCTCCACCACCCTGGGCAGGTCGGTCATCCCCATGCTTTGTTGGCTATGCAACGACCTGGCTCACGCCGAGAACGCCCCTTCCAAGGGCCTGGGCAGGGCTTTTCTGCGCCGGGTCACCTTCGGGCAGGTTGTCATGGGGGGGGGGATCACCTGCTGCTGCCTGTTGTTCCTTCCCCTTCGCGGCTGGGGGTACGTAATGGTTCTCGCCGCCTTGGCTGTTTTCTGGTTGTACCGCTTGGCGCGAAAACACGGGGGGCTGAACGGGGATTTTCTGGGTGCCTCGGTCATTGCATCCGAGGGCTGCGTCATTCTCGGGGGCGTGCTGAGCCAACTGCCCTAAGGCGTTAGATTCTAGAAACAAAGGTTTTCCTTGGAAAATAATTCAGGTCATAGTAAGAATTGAAAAGTACGCCACAGAGCGCGGCATAGGTTTTTAGCACATGCGGGGGATATTTCCCGCCAAGCCCGGATCGCCATGGAACGAGATACTAGATTCAAGTGGCCTCATAAAGACCTTTTGGATATTTCCCAGCTTACTCGAAAAGAAATTCTTCATATTCTCGACACCGCCTCCTATTTTCAGGAAATCAACACCAGGGCCGTAAAAAAGGTGCCAACACTCAAAGGCAAGAGCATTGTCCTGTTTTTTGCCGAGCCCAGCACCAGGACCAAGGTTTCCTTTGATATCGCGGGTAAGAGACTGTCCGTGGACACCCATTCCCTGGGTGCCTCGGGTTCGAGCCTGAAGAAAGGGGAAAGTCTGAAGGATACGGCTCTGACCCTGCAAGCCATGGCCCCCGACGCCATCGTGCTCAGGCACCAGCAGAGCGGCGCGGCCGCCTTCATAGCTGAGCGCCTGAACTGCACGGTAATCAACGCGGGGGACGGATGGCATGCGCATCCAACACAGGCACTGCTGGACAGCTTCACCTTGCGCAACGAGTTGGGTGACGTGCGCGGCAAGACCATCCTCATACTGGGGGATATCGCCCACAGCCGCGTGGCCCGCTCCAATGTCCAATGCCTGACCATGCAGGGTGCCAAGGTGCGCCTGTGCGCTCCCAGGACTTTGCTGCCTTCGGGTGTCGAGACATGGCCGGTAACCGTGTACACGGACCTGGAGCAGGCCGTACGCGGCGTCAACGCGGTCATGTGCCTGCGCTTGCAGTTGGAGCGCCAGGAAGCCGGCCTGTTGCCGGACCTGCGGGAGTACGCGCGAACCTACTGCCTGAACCCCAGGCACCTGGCAATGGCAAAATCAGGGGTCAAGGTGCTGCATCCGGGACCCATGAACAGGGGTGTGGAGATCGACTCCTCGGTGGCGGATGCGTCGAACAGCGTCGTGCTGGATCAGGTCTCCGCCGGAGTTGCCGTACGCATGGCCCTGCTTTTTCTCTACCTCACACGCAAAGCCTAGGAGAGCGAAATGGCCGCACCGGATCTCGTCGTCAGAGGCGCCATTTGGCAGGAGCACCCCAAGGATTTGCTTGTGGGCAAGGGAAAGGTCCTCGAACTCAGGAATTATGACGAGTCGCAGGCCTACGACAGCTCCCGGATCGTGGATGCCCACGGCCTGCTTCTCCTGCCGAGCCTCATCGACGTGCACACGCATTTGCGCGAGCCCGGCTACGAGTACAAGGAGGACATCCACAGCGGCCTGGGTGCGGCTGCCCAAGGCGGCTTCGGCACTGTCATGTGCATGGCCAACACCAAGCCCAGGAACGACACCTCCAGCGTCACCATGTTCCTGCTGGACACCGCCAGAAGCCACTGGCCCAAAGGGCCGCGCCTGTGCCCCATCGGCGCCCTCACCAAGGGGCTCAAGGGGCAGGAACTGGCTCCCATGGCCGACCTTCTGGACGCCGGGTGCGTGGCCTTTTCAAATGACGGTCTGCCTGTCACCAATACAGAACTTTTTCGTCATGCCATCGAATATGCCAACAGCTTCGGCTACAAGGTCATAGATCACTGCGAGGATCCCTACCTGGCCCCCGCCTCGGGCATGAACGAAGGCGTGCTCAGCGGCCTGCTGGGCTTGCAGGGGCAGCCCACCGTTGCCGAGAGCCTCCAGGTGGCGCGGGACGTGCTTCTGGCCCTGTACCTGAAAATGCCCATCCACCTGGCCCATATCAGCTGCAAGGAATCCGTGGACCTCATCGCCTGGGGCAAGGAGCGAGGCGCGCCCGTTACGGCCGAAACCTGCCCCCATTACTTGCACTTCACCGAGGACCGCGTCCAGGCGTACGACACTTCCGCCAAGGTCAACCCGCCCCTGCGTCAGAAGCACGACCAGGAGGCCGTGCTCCAGGCTCTGGAGAGTGGGGTCATCGACATGCTCAGCACGGACCACGCCCCTCATGCGGCCCACGAGAAAGAGGTTCCCTTTGCCGAGGCTCCCTGCGGCATCTCCGGGTTCGACACCGCCCTGGCCCTGACATGGGATCTTGTCCGGCAGGGGCGCATGAGCTTGGAGACCATGCTGCGCGGCTGGTGCTACGCTCCGGGCGAGGTGTTCTCCCTGGTGGTGAACAGATTTCAACCAGGCGACTCCGCCGACTTTCTGCTTTTCGACGCGGAGACCGCCTGGGAAGTTTCGGAAGAGACCATGCTTTCCAAAGGCAAGAACACCCCCTGCCACGGCATGCAACTGCACGGCCGGGTCAAGGGGCATTTTATCGCGGGGAAAAGCATCCTGTGAGTTTTGCTGTACGCAGAGGCAATCAAGGAGGAGCCTGATGCGCAAAGAACTGAAAGAGGCTGTTTCGCTGTGCAACATGATCATGCGTAACGGCTTCGAGGCCTACGTCATCAATCCCCAGCTGCAGCAAAAATTGCTCGATAAAACCGGAACACCCGCGTTCGACATTGCCACGGACATGGGGATGAACGACATCATCAAGCAATTCGCCAACGCCTCCATGAGCAAGGAGCCGTACGTGCTGGCCGAGCTGACCGAAAATGAGCAGCACTACAAGTTCTACCCCAGCGATATCGTCGAGACCTCCCATCCCGAGTCCGCAGTGGTGCGGGTCACGGACAGGATGCTCGATGTCATGGACGAGAGCGAACGCCGCCGTTTCAACCTGGCCTGCTCCTATCTTCCTCGCCAGGAGGACATGTACGACGGGTTCAAGGATTTCAGCGACGGGCACGTTTGTTTCAGCAATGTCCCTGACGAGACCCTGAGACGCAACTACCTGCTCGGCATCCGGGCCATGCGCTTCGCGGCCAACTACCATCTGCCCATCGAGCCCAATACCTGGATGGCCATCGTGCGTAACGCCAGGCGCACCCTGGACTATCTCGCCGTGAACGACATCATGGACGAGTGGCGCAAGGTGGACGCGGAGAACATGCACAGCTTCGTGCGTATGCTCATGGACAGCCAACTGCTCCACGGCCTGATTCCCGAGGTGGCCGCCCTGACCAGGATATCGGTGACCAACGAAAGCGGCGAGGAGGAGAACGTATTCGATCACTCCCTGGCCACCATGAAGCTCTACCCGGAGGAACTGCCCTACGACTGGTACGGCGTCATGGCCATGCTGTTCCACGACGTGGGCAAGCTCTATGTCGCGGAGTACTGGGACGGCACCTGGACCTTTTCCCAGCACCCCCACGTGGGCGCCAAGGTCACGCGCAAGATCCTCAAACGGCTGCGCTTCGATCCGGACGACATCGACCTCATATGCCACTTGGTGCGCTATCACAGGCGCTTCAACCCCATGCTCAACGACAAGGGTATCCGCCGCTTCAAGGCCCTGGACCAGTATCCGCGCCTCATCGAGATGGCCCGGTCCAACATCAAGTCCCGCAACGGAAACTACGCCTCCTTCAACCACAACATGAAGATAATGGAGCGGGCGGACATTCCTGAAGAGATGCTTGAACCTTTGCTCAACGGTAAGGAAATCATGGAATTTGCCGGCCTGCATCCCGGCCCCCTGGTCGGTGTGCTACGCGACGCCCTGCTGCAGGCCCAGATTCGCGGTGATGTCGCCAGCGTTCCCGAAGCCGTCGAGTACATCTGCCGCTGCAAGGACAAGGACAAACTCAATTCATGAACGCGCCCGTGAACCTCCTGGCTCTCGAACTTTCCGGCCTGGAGGAGTTCGTGCGCTCGCTGGGCGAACCCGCCTACCGTGCGGGGCAGTTGTGGCAATGGCTATGGCAGAAGGGAGCGTCCGACTTCCAGGGCATGAGTAACCTGTCCAAGGCCCTTCGCGCCAAGCTGGCAAGCAGCGCCTCCATCGATCTTCCCGAGGTTGAGCGCGGCCAGTCCAGCAAGGACGGAACCTTCAAGCTGCTTTTGAAGCTGCATGACGGGGAGCGCATCGAGTGCGTGCTCATACCCGAGCGCTCCCATTATACGCTGTGCCTCTCCACCCAGGTCGGTTGCGCCATGGGCTGTCGCTTCTGCACCACCGGCGGCATGGGCTTCACCCGCAACCTGGACTCCTCCGAGATCCTTTCCCAGGTGCTGCTGTCCCGTACTTTCCTTCATGAGCGCGGCATCGAGTTGGCCCTGCGCAACGTCGTGTACATGGGCATGGGCGAACCCCTGCTGAACCTGGACAACGTGCTGCACAGCCTGCGTGTCATGACTGACCCCGGGGGGCTGTCTTTCTCCACGCGCAGGATCACCGTCTCCACTGTGGGCATCCCCGCCGGTCTGCCCCGACTTGGTGAAAGCGGCCTGGCCGCATTGGCCGTGTCCCTTCACGCCCCCAACCAGGAGCTCCGGGCTTCCCTGATGCCCAAGGCCGCCAAGGTTCCTTTGAACGATCTCATGACCGCGCTGGACGCCTATCCCCTGAAACCTCGCCAGCGCATCACCTACGAGTACATCATGCTCAAGGACGTCAACGACTCCCTGAAGCACGCCAGGCAACTCGTGGCCCTTTTGGGGCAGCGCAAGGCAAAGGTAAACCTCATTGCCTACAATCCCGGTCCGGAGGCGGTGTCGGAGTTCTCACCCTCCCCGATGGAGCGCATCGAGGAGTTCGAGCAGTACTTGAGGGACAAGCGCATGACCGTGATTCTGCGCAAGAGCAAGGGGCAGGACATCCTGGCGGCCTGCGGACAGTTGAAAGCCTCCTTGACTTAGCTTATACACTGGGCTTTATGACAGCGAAGACTGCCCGGATGTTTCTTGCCGCACCTTTATTTCCCTGGCTTTCGTTCAGAATTCTTCATGATTCTGGTATATTGCTGGAATATGCACTTTCCTGGTAGGCAGGCCGCAGTCCTGATCGAGTAATTGAAACGTAACAATCAGGCGGTATGAGACGGTTGTTTTTGGTCTTCTTCGCTTTTCGGAAGATTCGCACACCGCTTTTTACACGCTTTGCGGACCCGGCGCCCCTAAACAATAACTTTCTGATTCGAGGATTGAACTGATGCAGGATTCTCAGTTGGACTTCACCCCTGACTTTGAAAAACAGGGCGGCTTGGTGCCGGCCATTGCCCAGGACGCTGCCACCGGCGAAGTGCTGATGCTCGCCTACGTGAACGAGGAGGCTTTCCGCAAGACCCTGGAGACCGGCGAGGCGCACTACTACAGCCGCAGCCGCAACAGCCTCTGGCGCAAGGGCGGAACGTCCGGTCATGTGCAGAAAGTAAGCTCCATCAGGTTGGACTGCGATTCCGACACCCTGATCTACCTCGTGGAGCAATTGGGGGGCGCAGCCTGCCACGTCGGCTACAGGAGTTGTTTCTATCGCGAATGGAAAGGCGGGGAAGTGAGCCTGTGCTCACCCCTCGTCTTCGACCCCAAGGAGGTTTATAAATAAATGTCCGCATCCAATGTTCTCAAAATCGGCATTCCCAAGGGCTCCCTTCAGGACGCCACGATCAGCCTGTTCGAACGCTCCGGTTGGAAGATTCGCCAACATCACCGCAACTACTTTCCCGAGATCAACGATCCCGAGATGCAGTGTTCCATGTGCCGCGCCCAGGAGATGTCCATCTACGTGGAGGACGGCACCCTGGATTGCGGACTCACGGGCAAGGACTGGATCCTGGAGAACAGCTCCCAGGTCGAGGTCGTGTCCGACCTGGTATACTCCAAGGTGAGCAACCGCCCCGCCAGATGGGTGCTGGCCGTCGCTGGCGAGTCCAACATCCGCCGCCCCGAGGATTTGGCCGGAAAGAAGATCGCCACCGAGCTGTGCAATTTCACCAGGCAGTACTTCAAGAACGCCAACATTCCCGTGGAAGTCAGCTTTTCCTGGGGCGCCACCGAGGCCAAGGTGGTCGAAGGCCTGGCCGACGCCATCGTCGAGGTCACAGAGACCGGTACCACCATCAAGGCCCATGGCCTGCGCATCATCGCCGAGCTGCTGCAGACCAACACGCAGCTCATCGCCAACAAGAAGGCCATGGACGACCCTTGGAAGCGCCGGAAGATCGAAAACCTCAACCTGCTGCTTCAGGGCGCCCTGCGCGCCGAGCACCTTGTGGGGCTCAAGATGAACCTTCCGGAGGAACGCATGAGCGCAGTCATGGAGTTGCTGCCCAGTCTGACATCCCCCACAGTGGCTCATCTGCACAACAAGAAGTGGCTGTCCATCGAGATCGTGGTGGACGAAAGCGTTGTCCGGGAGTTGATCCCCAATCTGCGCCAGGCCGGTGCCGAGGGTATTATCGAATACTCCCTGAACAAGGTGGTATAAAGAGCTGGAATGATCTTGTACGAGGGGAGGATTCCCCCCCGCTCAGTACGAGTTCTTTGGACGTACCCTTTGATATAATATGATAAAACACTTGACCTCCTGCGGCTTGAACGCTGCAGGGGGTCTTGTCGATTATTAAAGTAAAGCCAGTTTTATAAAACCATCGCTTTAAGAAAACTTAAAGTAGCGCTCGGTGATATCAACCCGGGAAAGTCTTTGAAGGGCCTGCCCCTTTCCCGTTGCTCGTCGTCCCCTATACCACCCGTCTTTTAAAAAACCTGAACGAGCGTTCGCCATGGATGGTTTCGAGGATGCGTTTGCCCCCGTCCATGGCGATACCCTTGATGGGGAGGGCGCCGTTCATGCGGCCGATGTGGAACAGTACGAACCTGAGACGCTTGGCCCATCGAAATTCGGGCATAATCTCCCTCTGGAGGCTTTGAACGTAGTTTTCCAGGGTAGAGATCGAAAAATTGATTTTCGAGGCTTTCAGCAACCCCTGGGCGGCCAGCTCTCCGCTGCGCATGGCATAGTAAATTCCTTCGCCGAAAAGCGGCTCCACAAGACCCGCGGCGTCACCCGCCAGGAGGAGTTTCCCCTTTCCCGGGCGGGGAAGAAAATTGCCATAGGGCAGAGGATGCCCCTTGAGTCTGGGCATGTCCTTTCGCTTCACCCCCTGTGCCTGGAGAAACCACAGAAAGCTGTCCGACAGGTTCCGCCTGGAGCGCAGCAGGTCGCAGGCTCCGTAGAGCACTCGCTCGCGGTTGGGAAACGCCCAGCAGTACCCCGCCAGCGTGAACCCGCTATACAGCTCCGGCTTGGTCACAATGCGCGGAGCGTCCTCGCGGGGCAGTGAAATTTCAACCGCACCGGCCAGATCCCGCAGCCAGGCGCGTCTGTCCACGCCGCAGTATCTGCGCAAGGGGCTGTTGGCCCCGTCGCAGCCAATGACGCAGTCGGCCTTGATCACTTCACCGCTGTCGGTTCGGATCCATCCCTGGTCAGGGGCGGCTTCCCGTACTCTGGTTCTTTCCCGGAGCGTGGCGCCCGCCTTTTGCGCCCGTTCCAGCAGGAAGGCGTCGAAAACCGTTCGGTTCACGAAGTGAAAGGGGTGTCCGCCATTGCTCAAAGTGAGTGGGCGTTCGCCGAGAAATACTTTGAATCCCTTGCCCTCGCTGTCGTAGATTCCTTGTCGAAGGGCTTGGGAGGGGGAGAGGGAGTGCAACCTCTGAACCAGGTCCACCGTTTTCCTGGGCAGCAGGCCACCACACAGCTTGGGCCTGGGGAAGCGGGCCTTGTCCACAAGCAGCACCTTGACCCCGGACCGGGCCAATACCAAGGCGGTCGTCGCTCCAGCGGGACCGCCGCCAACAACCAGCGCATCCCAGTGTCCTTTCATGGCGTCACCATTCCACGGGCAGTCGCACCTTTTGTTTGGCTTTATTGGTGAACAGCAGATAGCCGTTGTCTCGTCCGAAGAGATACAGATCGCGTGTTATGGCCACATCTTTGGTACAGTAGTCGATGATGTCCTGGATTCGTCCTTCCGCCCACCAAGCCAGAGCCTGCAGTCCGTCCGCGCTCTTCTCCGCCTGTAGGGTCGCCTGGGCCAGATGATCCAGCTTCAGGCGGTATCCCAGGCGGTTGTGCACCACGTCCAGCATATCGAGTGTTGGCAGCTTCCGTAATATGCCCGAATCCGCGTAAGCGCTCAAGACCTTGTAGTCGAATCGCTTCACATTGAACCCCACCACAAGGTCAAACTCCTGAAGCCGTTGCATGAGCTCGCCCATTTCCTGCTCAAGAAACGCCCTGAATGTGTCGTCCTTGGAGTCGTAGAGCACCGCGACGCTCACGCCCATGCGCTCGGCCCGGTTCCACCCTCCCACCTCCTGGGCGGAGCGCTGGGTCTCGATATCCAGCACGCCGAAACGGCCGGGCCCTTTTTTCACAACAGGGGCGTTCTGTTCATGCGGAACTTCAGGGTTCGACGAGGCTGAGATTTCCACCGCATCACCAGGGGGAACCCCGGAGGCGGGGTCCGGCGTGGTCCTTTCGAATTCCAGCTCAGCCATGCCCGGAGCCTCGCGTATCCCGTTGAGCACATACAGGGCCGCCGCCTTGTCGATGGGGCGGTTTCCGGAACCGCACTTCGGGGAGTGCACGCAGGCGGGGCAGCCGAATTCGCACTCGCAGGAGGTGATGACGTCCAGGGTGCGTTCGAAGAGCTGCTCGGCCTTGGCAAACGCCTGGCGGCTGAGGCCCACACCGCCGGGGATGCCGTCGTAGATGAACACCGCGGGCAGTCCCATCTGGGGGTGCATGGTGATGGAAATGCCCCCTAGATCGTTGCGATCCGTCATGACCAGCAGGGGGAGGATTCCGATGGCCGCGTGCTCCAGGGCGTGAATGCCCCCCATGAAGTGCATGAAATCCTTTTCAGCCGCGCGCTGTACCTCCAAAGGGATTACGAACCAGAGCCCCTCGGTCTCGAAGGTCATGGGCGGGAGGTCCAGATTCACGATGCTCTGCAGCTTGTTGCCTCGGATGCGGCGCTTCTCGTAGCCGATGACAGTCTCCGTGACCTTGAGCCGCCCCAGGAACATACGCGTGCCCCATACCGGCTTCTCATCCAGCCACTGGACGATCTCGGTCTCCTTTTTTGTCCTGGGGCGTGTGAAATAATCCACCTTTTTCGGGCTCACCCTGGCGGTGCGCAGTTCGATGTCCAGGTCCTTGACCACGTAGGACTGCCCTCTGTGCAGATACACCGCTCCGGTATGGGTCTCCTTGAAGGCCCGGTGCTCGTCGATGGTGCCGACGCTCTCCCCACCCGAGGAGACCGAACCGTCCGCGGCCTTGCTGAACAGCGGACTCATAGCCTCGATCTGATAGGTGTTGCCAGTACCCCGCAAACTGGTTTCCCGCTGGGGGCGTTTGCGTTTGCTGAACACCTCCTGACCGTCCGCGCCGCGCAACAACCGCCCCTTGAGTTCCATCCTCCGGACCTCTGCCGCGACCTCGGGCACTCGGAGCCATTCCTCGTCGTCCCGCAGGGGGATCTCCGACGCGGCACACTCCAGGTGACGTTGCAGGATCACCGGGTTGTAGGGGTTGAGAACTGCGGCCTCAGGCCCCTTATCGAAAAGCGCCGATGGGTTTCTCATAAAGTACTGGTCCAGGGCGTCCTCATGGGCCAGGAGCAGCACAGCGCTCTCCCGTTGACTGCGCCCCACCCGGCCGCCGCGCTGCAGGGTCGCCATCACCGTACCCGGGTAGCCCACCAGAATGCAGATATCCAGGGCGCCGATATCGATGCCCAACTCCAGGGCGCTGGTGGAGACCACGGCCAGCAGCTCGCCGCTGGTCATTCTTGCCTCGATGTCACGGCGCTCCTCGGGCAGAAAACCGGAGCGGTAGGCGCTGATACGTTCCTTGAAGGGGCCGGAGCGCTGCTGCGCCCACAGGCTGATGAGCTCGGTGATCTTGCGGGACTGGGTGTATACGATGGTGCGCAGCCCCCTGTGGAGGGCGGCCTGCAACAGCAGGATCGCGGCCTGGGCAGCGCCCTCGTAGGGGTTGAGGAACAGGAAGTGCCTCCTGCCCTGGGGCGCGCCGCTCTCGGTCACCGTGGTCACCTCCAGGCCCGTGAGCTGCGTGGCCAGCTCCTCGGGGTTGGCCACGGTGGCGGAGCTGAAAATAAATGTGGGGTTGGCGCCGAACCGGCGACAGATACGGATCAGCCGCCTGAACACCTGGGCCATGTGCGAGCCGAGCACTCCACGGTAGGTGTGCACCTCGTCCACCACCACAAACTGGAGATCGGCGAGGAACGCGCTCCAGGTTTCGAAATGGGGGCAGATGGAAAGGTGCACCATCTCGGGGTTGGTGAGCAGCACATTGGGGGGGGTGTTGCGAATCTTGCGGCGGGCATAGTCCGAGGTGTCGCCGTCATAGATAGCCGCAGTGGGGCGGGCGTCCTTGGGCCAGACCCGGGTCATGGCCTTGAAATTGCGCAACTGGTCCTGGGCCAGGGCCTTGAGCGGAAAAAGGTACAAGGCGCGGCATTCGCGATCCTTGAGAAACCGTTCCAGCACCGGAAGGTTGTAGATCAGGGTCTTGCCGCTGGCCGTGGGCGTCGCCACCACCACGTTTCTGCCGGAGCGCACCAGGTCCGTGGCCCGGGTCTGATGACTGTACAACTCGTCAATGCCCATGCCCTGGAGGATGTTGGTGATGGCCGTGGGCCAGGGACGCACGTTCTCGGCGCACTCGGCCTCGCGCCCCGCCACTTCCCGATGGTGCACCACCTGGTCGCCCAGACGTTGCGAGGCCTTGAGCGCCTCGACATATTCTTCCACCGTGTTCATGGACATTTTGTTCATGTAGTGGTTGAGGAGGGCGGGAGCGAGGGGGGAACCCTTTTGCAAAGGGTTATCCCTCTCGCGCTCCCCCTTCCTAAACTGTATTATAATGAAATTTATTGGAGGGGGGTCGGGGGGAAAACCTTTTTTAAAAAAAGGTTCCCCCCGAATCAAATCTCATGAATCACTTTAATGCCCGGTGATTTTGTATTTCTTGAGCTTGTACTGGAGGTTGCTCTTGGACAGGCCCAGCAGGTCCGCGGCCTTGACCTGCACAAAGTCGGACTTTGCCAGGGCGCGGCGTACCAGGGCGGCCTCGATCTTTTCCAGGGTGTCGGCGAGGTTCAGCTCCACAGGCAGGAGGTCCACGGCACTCTTGAACTGCGCCTCCTCGTCCTTGATCTCCGGAGGCAGGTCCTCCACGAAGATGGTGTCGCCGGAAGCCAACACCATGCAGCGTTCGATGATGTTCTCAAGTTGCCGCACGTTGCCGGGCCATTCGTACCCCGTGAGGTAGTCCATGGCCTCGGGTGCGAAGGTCTTGGGAGCAATGTTGTTATCCTTGGAATACTTCTGTGAAAAGTGCTGTGCCAGCATGGGGATGTCCTCGCGGCGTTCCCGCAGGGGGGGCAATTCGATCTGCACAACGTTCAAGCGATAGTAGAGGTCTTCGCGGAACACGCCGCTGGCCACCAGGTCGGGCAGGCTCTTGTTGGTGGCCGTGACCACCCGGATATCCACCTCTATCTCCTTGCTGCCGCCAACGCGCTCGAACTTGCGCTCCTGCAGCACACGCAGCAGTTTCACCTGGATGTCCTGTGAGAGTTCGCCGATCTCATCCAGGAACAGGGTTCCTTCGTGAGCGAGCTCGAAACGCCCCCTCTTCTGGGCGACAGCGCCGGTGAACGAGCCCTTCTCGTGGCCAAAGAGTTCGCTCTCCAGCACACCGGCGTTGAACGCCATGCAATTGACGGAGATGAAGGGGCCGTTGTTGCGCGGCGAGGCGAAGTGGATGGCCCGGGCGATGAGCTCCTTGCCGGTGCCGGACTCGCCGGTGATAAGCACCGTGCTCTTGCTGGGGGCGGCCCGGTCGACCATGCCAAGGACATTGGTGATGGCCTTGGACTTGCCGATGATCTGGTGCAGGCCGTAACGGTCCTCCAGGTTCTCATGGAGCAGTCTGTACTGGCGGCGGGCGCTGGCCAGCTGCATGGCCTTGCTCACCGAAAGCAGCAGCTCGTCGTTGGCAAAGGGCTTGGTGATGTAGTCGAAGGCACCCACTTTCATTGCCTCCACAGCCGCCTCGATGCTGCCGTAGGCGGTCATGATAAGCACAGGAATGTGGGGGTAGTTGCGTTTGACATGCTCCAGCACGTCCTGGCCTGTGAGCTTGGGCATCTTCATGTCCGTGATGATCACGTCCACGTCAGCCTCCTCAAGGTAGGCCAGCCCCATTTCAGGGTCTGAGAGCGCGGTGATGGAATAGTCCGCGTCGCTCAGCAGGGCCTCGAGGATGAGCAGAAAATTGGGTTCGTCGTCGAGAATGAGTACGGATTTGGAAGACATTCTTCATATCTCCATGGTTTTTCACTGTATGCGCATGGGAAATTCCAACCTGACCTGCGCGCCGCCCTCAGGGGCGTTGACGAGCTCGATGCTTCCCTCATGACTTTTGATGATGTTGTTGACAATGGTCAACCCCAAACCGGTACCGCTGTCCTTGGTGGTCACGAAGGGGTCCAGCAGCTTGTAGCGGCTCTCCTCGTCAAAGCCCGGACCCGAGTCATGGAAGATCAGGTTCAGACGTCCGTCCTCCACGAAGCCGCTTACGATGATGCTGCCGGTGTCCGCCTTGGACTCGTGGATGGACTGCAGGCTGTTGGTGATGATGTTGTAGAACGCCCGGTAGAGGAAGTCCTTGTCACCGGTCACCAGCATGCCCTCCTCAGGGAACTCCCGCTGCACCTTGACCCCGAACTTTGAGCACTCGCTGTCCAGGAATCCCAGAACCTGGTCCAGCACCCTGGACAGGTTCACCTCCTCGCGCTTGGGCTGCTTGGGCCTGGCGTAATCCAGAAAGTCGGTGACTGTCTGGGAGAGGCGCTTGGACTCGTCGAAGATGGCCTTGAGGATCCGGGTGGTCATGTCCTCCTTATCGCCGGAGCGCTTGAGCAGCAGCTCCGCGCTGGAGCGGATGATCCCCAGTGGGTTGCGGATCTCGTGGGCCACGCTGGCCACCATGCGGCCCATGCTGGCGAGCTTCTCGTTCTGGTGCAGCTCTCGCTCCAGCATCTCCTTCTCAGCCAGACGAATGGCGTTGATCCTGTCCACGCGCCTGATAAGCCAGACCATGATCAGGGTGACGATAAGTGACGATACCAGGGTGGTGGTGATGATCACGGCCTGGAAACGCAACACGGTCTTGTAATCTTCGGTGATGTCCTGGCTCATCTCCAGGACGCCCATGATGAATTTTTCCTTGGGGTCGTTCTGCCCCTCGCCGAGGGCGCCGCGTTCGTCCGTCAGAGGGTAGACGGTCTCAAGGATCACGCTCTCGGGCTTGATGTCCGTGAACATGGCCCAGAACGCCGAAATGTTGCTGATGATGGTGAAGTTGTGGTCCCCTTTCAGGGCGCGGGAGACGTATTCACCGGCCAGATCGCTACGCCCCACGTTGTCCTTGTTCGTGGAGTAGGAGATAGCCAGGTCGTGGCCGTAGATGCGGATCTCGCGAACATGCAGGCCGTGGGTGCTCCATTGGATGACCTGCTCCATGCGGCGGTACTGGGTCTCTTCGCGCAGTGCGATATAGCCCACGCCGATGAGGGTGGGCAGGGTGAAGCGCCTGTAGATCTGCTGGTTCAGGTTTTCCGCCAGGAGCAGAGCAAACTCCTTCTGCTTTTCGAGAAGGGTTTCGCGAGCGGAGTTGGAGATGACCACCGAAAGAAAGATGCCTGTGCCCAGAAGCAACAGCAGTGTGCTCCAGGACAGGATCTTGGTGATGCCGAACGTTCTGGCGTAGTCCTTGTCGTTGGGCTTGAACTTTCCGGCCATTTTGTCCTTGAGGGACATCTCGCCACTCTTTGCTTTTTTTTTCTTGCGAAACGCAATGTTACCGGGCTTGGGCATGCTGTTGCTTATCCCCCCTGATGTGCCGGGCACGTACTTGAACAGGAACCGAAAAGACCGTGCATTGAAAGTGTGGTGGTGAAGCCATGTGCCGCAATGGTCCACCCTTGTCGAATTCCCCCTGCCAAGGCTTCCAATATCTGGAAAGCATCGGAAAGGGAACCGGGGGAGCCCTTTTTGAAAAAAGGGTCCCCCCGGAGAAAGGTTTTCGGTGATTAACCGAAAAGAACGTTACCTATGCGGTCCAGGGCTTTTGCAAGGGTTTCGTCGGACACGGCATAGGAGAAGCGTACGCAGGTATCGTCGCCAAAGGCCACGCCAGGTACCAGCGCCACTCCGGCCTTTTCGAGCAGCATGGTGCACAGTGCCGCCGAGTCGGGCACTTCAGCGGTGTAGCAGCTGTCCATGCGCGGGAACAGATAAAAAGCGCCGTCCGGTTTGGGGCAGGACACGCCGGGCCATGAGGCGATGCGCTCCAGCATGTAGTCGCGGCGTCTCTTAAAGGCATCCAGCATGATCTGCACGTGGGACATGTCGCTTTCCAGGGCAGCCAGGGCGCCTTTCTGGGCAAAGGAGCAAATGCAGGAGGTGGACTGTCCCTGGATTTTGCTCAAGGCCTTGATCATGTCCGGATGCGCCAGGGCGTATCCCACGCGCCAGCCGGTTGCCGCGCAACTCTTTGCCAGGCCGTTGGTCACGATGATGTGCTCGGGGTACCTGGTCCACATGGGCGAGAGGCTGGCGGATTTGGCCGGAGCATACACCAGAAGGTCGTATATCTCGTCCGAGATGACCACGATGTTCCTTGACGCGGCAAAGGAGGCGATGTCGTCCAGTTCCTCCTGGGTGTAGTGGCAGCCGGTGGGGTTGGACGGGGAGTTGATGATCAGTGCCCGGGTCTTGTCCGTGACCACCTCTTCCAAATCTTTGACATTGCACTTGAAGTCCTTCTCCAACTGCGTGGGGAGGATCACGGGCACGCCGTCAGCCAGGATTACCATGTCCGGGTAGCTGACCCAGTAGGGCGCGGGGATGATGACCTCGTCACCTGGATTGAGCAGGGCCTGAAAGATGTTGTACAGCGCCTGTTTTCCACCATTGGTCACAACGGTGGCCTCCATGGGGGCGTCGACCCCGTAGTGGCGCTTGAAGTATCCGGCAACGGCCTTGCGTAGTTCCGGAATGCCCGGCACCTGGGTGTAGCGGGTGAAATTTTCGTCAAGGGCCTTTTTTACGGCGTCTTTCATAAACTCCGGGGAGGGGAAGTCCGGTTCGCCAACCGAAAGACTCAAGATTTCCTTGCCTTGCGCCTTCAGCTCCATGGCCTTGGCGCTCACCGCCATGGTTGCCGAAGGCTTTACACGGGACAGCCGGGTGGAAATTCGCATAATCTGCTCCTGCTTTGCGTTGTTCTGGAATTCCGCGTGCCCCTTCTTTAGGCAAATTATTTGAACAGGTAAATAGTCTCACGCCACCATCTTACACCCTGGAGACCAAGGTTTCGCGGGAGTGGAATTCCCTCCCTTTCTCCATTCGACCCCTCTTGCCAGAGCAGCGTGTGGTGGTTATCTATCTTATTTAACCATTAACACAGATACCACAATGCCAGAAACTCAGACTTACCGTTGCGGCTATGTCGCCATGGTAGGGCCCGCCAACGCAGGCAAGTCCACCATGCTCAACTCCGTGATCCAGGAAAAGGTGGCCATTGTCTCGCCCAGGGCGCAGACCACCCGCAACCAGATCAACGGTATCCTTTCCAGGCCCGACGCCCAGGTCATTTTCCTGGACACTCCCGGCCTGCATTCAAACCGCGGCGTCATGCACAAGATGCTCATGCATGCCACAAAGCAGGCCCAGACAGGGGCGGACGCCCTCCTCCTGGTCCTGGACGCGGCCATGTACGTGCGCAAGCCTCAATACCTGGAGAGCGACGTTGACCGGATCAAGGATCAGCTGCTCGTTCCCCAGGGGAAAATACTCATCTGCCTGAACAAGGTGGACCTCATAAGGGACAAGCAGTTGTTTCTGCCCCTCATCGAGAGGGTCACGGACATCTGGCCCAAGTCCGACACCTATCCAGTGTCCGCGCTCACTGGCGAAGGCCTGCCCGAGCTCATCGACGCGGTGGTGGCCATGCTTCCGGAAGCGCCCCCCATGTACCCGGAAGACCAGATCTCTACGCTGCCGGTGCGCTTCATGTCCCAGGAGATCATCCGGGAGAAGCTGTTCCTGAATCTGCGCCAGGAGCTCCCCTATTCCGTGACCGTTGATATTGAACACTGGGAGGAGCCGGAGACCCCTGAAGGGGCTGTGCGCATCGAGGCCGTTATCTATGTTGGGCGCTCCACCCACAAATCCATGGTCATCGGTAAACAGGGCAAGATGCTCAAGGAAATCGGGACGCTGTCGCGGAAGGAGATCGAGGATCTGCTCGGGCAAAAGGTCTTCCTGAACCTTTGGGTCAAGGTGCGGGACAACTGGACCGAGGACCCGGGTTTTCTCCGGTCCCTGGGATTCTCCTCCTGACATTCCTTTTCTTCCACAACGCTTCGAGGCGCCTCTCTACAGAAGGGGGCGCCTTTTGTTTGCCCGGCAAGGCCGGGCACCCGTCTGCTTGTGAGAGAGCAGAGATGCCCCATCCGAGGGGAAATCAATCCGCATCGCTAGGGCGTTTCTGGTAACGGAAGGGTCTGAAGGAAGCGATAGGAAGGAAACGGTACATAGCGCAAGCGAACCTGATTCGGCTGGCGTGATGGGGAAGCCTGCAAAAGAGGGCGACGCCGCCAGTGAAGCCCGGTAACGGTGTGGTGGAGAAAACAAGGGCGACCGCCAGCCTGGTTTGGTGGAGCGACCGGAGAGCCAAAATCGTCGGTCGTTGCGAAGGGACAAAGTTCAACTGAAAGTTTCAGAGTCAACGACACAACGCCATTCAGAGGACAAGCCGCCTGACGAGGCGGGCAAGTAGCGGGAGGGCCCCCTGGGAACAGGACTCTTCAAGCCAACCGCCCTTACCGGAGTTGGCGCCGCAAGGTGGTCGTATATTGCCGGCAACGGATAGAAGGCGAACACTCGGCGCTGAAGAGCCGGAATGGATGCGCGCAGTGGCGTTACAGAAGAAACGAAGTACAGAGGGACGATGAATCATCGAGTCTGATACAGCCTCTACGGCAGGCTTCTTCACGAAGAGGCGCTGGTGGCGGCGTTTCAATAAGTGAAGTCGGCGAATGGAGCTCCCGGAGTAGACGGGCAGTCCTGCAAGGACTTCGCTCTCAACCAGTTCGAGAACATTCGTGATCTCTTGACGGACCTTCGCAGTGAGGCCTACTGACCCTCTCCGGTGAAGCGCGTGGAAATCGCCAAACCGGACGGCGGTATAAGAAAGATAGGAATACCGACGATCCGTGACCGCGTGGTACAGCATGCGGTTAAAAACATTCCGGAGCCCATCTTCGACCCGGACTTCCATCCGTACAGTTACGGATACAGGCCGGGGCGAGGCGCCCACGACGCCATAGCCAAGGCCACAGCGTTCATGCGTGATTACGACCTGACTTGGGTGGTGGACATGGACTTGAGCAAGTGTTTTGACATGGATGAACTCGGACTCTTCGCTATGAACGCAGTTAAAACGGGAGTGCTTCCCCCGATCAATCGGGGATAAAGATGAACAGGAGCCGTGTACGAGGTCCGTACGCACGGTTCTGTGAGAGGGCTGAAGCAGAGGTCATGACTCTGATTCAGCCTACTCGATTTGCTTCCGGCAGTATTTGCCCTTTCCGCCATTCATTTGGCCAGCCTTTACGTTGCCTGTTGCTTGTTGTATGCACTTCTAGAGAAAAACTAAATATCTGGCGGACCATTCGACAAGGTGTTGTGACATGAACGATATAATCATTGCCGCACATGAAAGGCTTTCTCGAATCAAAGCGGAAATCGTTGCGGCGGCAGAGCGTAGCGGGCGCTCCCCGGAGGATGTTACCCTCGTCGCTGTCTCAAAATATCAGCCGGTTACGGCAATCGCTGCCTTGTATGACGCCGGGCAGGCCCACTTTGGCGAGAATTATGTCCAGGAGGCGCAGACAAAGCAGGAGGAACTGCGCGACCGTGACATTCACTGGCATTTTATCGGCAAACTGCAGACCAACAAGGTGAAATTCGCCTGCGGACAGTACTCACTTATTCATACTGTGGATTCATTGAAGTTGGCCCAAACATTGCATTTGAAAGCTGAGAAGCTAGGGGTGGTTCAATCCATCCTGCTGCAAGTGAACATTGGCAGTGAAGATCAAAAGGCCGGCATCGCGGAAGGGGAATTGGAAGAGCTGGCCCGCCAGTGCATCGCTTGCACCGGACTCAGGTTACAGGGGTTGATGTGCATGCCGCCTTTTTGCGACGACCCCGAAGAAGTGCGTCCTTTCTTCAGGCGCATGCGTGAGTTGCGCGACACGCTCGAACAAAGGCTGGGCCAAGGGCTCGAGCATTTGTCCATGGGCATGAGCGCGGACTTTTCGCAGGCTGTAGAGGAAGGGGCCACCTTGGTTCGCGTGGGCACGGCCCTTTTCGGGCCACGCCCGGTCAGGAGGCTCTAGGTGAGGTAGAACGCGCATGGATCTGGCGACTGTAATCGGCATTGTCATATCATTCGGTCTGGTTTTGGCCGCCATTCTCGTTGGCGGCAACCTGCTCATTTTCATTGATGCGCAGTCCGCGCTCATCGTCATCGGCGGCACCATAGGCGCTACACTTGTGAACTATCCCCTGGGCATGGTGCTCGGGGTGTTCGGCGTGGTGAAGAACGCCTTCTTCACATCCCTGCAATCGCCCGACGCCATTGTCGAGCAGTTCATGGACTACGCCAACCGCGCCCGCCGCGAGGGCATCCTCTCCCTGGAGCCCATCCTCAAGGAGCTCGACGACCTGTACCTCAAGAAGGGCTTGCAGCTCACGGTGGACGGCCTCGAACCCCAGGCGATTCAGGAAATTCTGGAGACCGAGATCCAGTATCGCGAGGAGCGTCATGAAGTTGGCGCGGAAATTCTCGCCACTTTTGGCGCCTTCGCCCCCGCCATGGGAATGATTGGTACGGTCATCGGTCTGATCATGATGCTGCAGACCATGGAGGACCCGAGCACCATCGGCCCTTCCATGGCCGTGGCCCTGATCACGACATTTTACGGCGCGCTCCTGGCCAACCTCCTGTTTATTCCGCTCTCCGGAAAGCTCAAGCGCCGCAGCAAGGAGGAGATCCTGCTCATGGAAATGGTCATGGAAGGCATCCTGGCCATCTCCAAAGGCGAGAACCCCCGCATCATCCAGGAAAAACTCACAAGCTTCATCGCGCCAAAGCAACGCAAGGCAGAGGACTAGAAGCCCATGGCCCGCCGAAGGAAAAAGAAGGATGGGGGGGGAGGATCCTCCTGGCTCATCACCTTTTCCGACATGATGACCCTGATGCTTACCTTTTTCGTACTGCTGGTGAGTATGGCCACCATTGACGAGCGCCGCAGGCTGGTGGTGCTCGGGTCCATTATCGGTACCTTCGGCATGGGCAACGCCGGATACGACGCCCGCAGCATCAAGAACACGCGATTGACCGTGGAGCCCGGCGTCATGGAGGACATCCAGGATCTCGAGCCCCTCAGGGACCTGTTGTGGGAGGATCTTAATGAGGACGTGGATTTTAGATCCAATAAGTACGTACAGATAATCACCATCAACGACAGGGTCCTGTATCTGCCTGGCGAAGTGCAGCTTTCCCTGGAGGGGCGCAAGATCATCGATAGGATCTTGCCCGTTCTCCTGCGATTGCACGAGCCCCTGCTCCTGGCCGCGCATACTTCGGTTGAGCGCGACGAGGTCTCCATGATGGCTGAAATGAGCCTGGGGCAGGAAGGTCTGGACACCTCATGGAAGCTTTCCCTGCTCCGCGTCTTGTCCCTGTACAGATACCTTCTTTCCAGGGGGATGGATTCGGATCTGCTCCGCGTCGAGGCTTTCGGCAAGTTCCGCCCCATGTTTTCCGATGAAACTCCCCAAGGTCGCATGCGCAACCGCCGGGTGGACATAGTACTGGACAAGCGAAACCGCGAATGGATCGAAAAACTCAAGCCCGGTGAACCCGGGCCTCCCGACGGTTACACATACAAGGATTTCAGGTTCAAACTGGACATGCCTCGGGAGAAAGGTGATGACCAGGACAACCTGCCACTGGGCAAGGAGCCCTGAATGGCCAAGCGAGATAAAAAATCAGGTGGTGGTGACGAGGGCGATCCGTCCTGGTTGGTAACCTTCTCGGATCTCGTTACCTTGCTGCTGACCTTTTTCGTGCTCCTGCTGAGCATGAGCTCCATGGACACGAGCATCCTCACGCGGGTCAACCTGTTTGTGAACGACATCGGCTTCACCACAATGAGAGCCGCCGGAAGGGTGCCCGAGAGAATCCAGCTTCTGTTGGATCTGCTCGAGAACCCCATGGACGTGGTTGAGAAGCCTGACCGGTTCAAGGACCTGCTTTTTCACAACCAGGCACTGCCCCCGGAAATCGACAGAAGCACTTTGTATGAGAACATTCTGGTGATGCGGGAGTCCGAGGGGCTCGCCCTGATACTCAAGGACAAGCTGCTGTTCGACAGGGGAAAGGCCGTGCTCACCCCTCTCGCAAAGAGGATTTTGTACTCTATTTTCGAGGTCCTCACCGCCAGCGAGGCCGACGTTAACATCTCCGGTTACAGTGACAACACGGAATCGGCCAACGAGCAGTACATGCTCTCGGGCAACAGGGCTCTTGCCGTACTCGATTTTTTTGTTCAGAATGGCTTACAGCAGAACCGTTTTTCCATTTCAGCCTACGGGCCGAATTTGGCTTTTACCAACAACGATACCGAGGAAGGGCGTGAACAGAACAGGCGTGTCTCCATCCTCATCAAGACAACGCCTTTATTCAGAGGGTACCAGACCCGTTGATTTTACACCCGGGAGGAAGCGACGTGGCCGATGAAGAAAAAGAAGGCGGGAAAAAGAAAAAAAGTGGGAAACTCAAATGGATCCTGCTTTTGCTCATTCTTCTCCTGTTGGGTGGGGGCGGGTACTTCGCCTACATGAAGTTCATGGCCGAACCGGCCAAGGATGAGGCCGCGCAGGCCGGTGACCAGGCCGCCGGGGGTGAGGATTCCAATACGCCCACGGACACCAAGGTCGTCACCCTGCCCACATTCCTGGTCAATCTGGCCGACCCGTTGGGGCGCAGGTATCTCAAGATCACCATGGATGTGGAGGTGGCCGGGTCCAAGACCGCCGAGAAGATGGACAAGGAGATGCCCAAGGTTCGCGACGCCATCATCCTGCTCCTTTCAAGCAAGACATATGCTGACCTGGCTTCCCTGGAAAACAAGCAACTGCTCAAGATGGAGATCGTCAATCAGCTCAATCTGATTTTGGAAACATCCAATATTCTGCGTGTTTATTTTACGGAACTGGTCATTCAATAGAAGACCCCGAAGCAAGCGCACAAGGATCCTTTCATGCAAGACGACATCAAGCAAGACGAACTGGCCGAGCAATGGGCGGCGGCTCTGGAAGAAGACCAGGGAGTTGACTCCTCGGACGACATGGATGACGAGGCCCTTGCCGACGAGTGGGCCAAGGCTCTCGCCACCGAGGAGAGCACCAAGGTTCAGACCGACAAGGCCCAGGAGAAGATGGCCCGCTCCGCAAAGACAGCGGATTTCAAGGATTTGACTGACGAGGCCAAGTCCCCCAGGCCGGATAGCGGCAAGCGCGAGCTTGACTTCATCCTGGACATTCCCCTGGACGTGTCCGCTGAACTCGGCCGCACACGGCTTTTGATCAACGAACTGCTGCAGCTTGGTCAGGGCTCTGTCATCGAGTTGAACAAGCTGGCCGGTGAACCCCTGGAGATCTTTGTCAACGGCAAGCTCGTGGCCAGAGGCGAGGCGGTGGTCATCAACGAAAAGTTCGGTGTGCGCCTCACCGATATCATCAGCCCCATCGAGCGAGTGAAGCAACTTGGATAGTCCACTTCTCCAATACGCGGTCACCGAGGCCAACGGGGTCCTCGTAAAGGCCGCCAACGCCACCATGCAGGGCATCGAGAGCATTGGCCGCGGCCAGGGGCTGGAGGCCTCGCAAAACGCCACAGGCATGTTCCAATCCGGAGACATGGTCTGGGGCAACTATATTCAGATGCTCGGGTCCGTGTTTCTGCTGCTCGCCGTGTTATTTCTCGCGGTGTATCTGCTCAAGCGCTACGGCCCTCGCGCCGGATTGCGCGTATTCCACCGGGGCGACCTGAAGATGGAGTCCCAGCTACCCCTTGGTCCGAAAAAAAGTGTCGTTGTGGTCCGCTTCTTGAATAAACGGCTGGTAGTTGGGGTCACGGACTCCCAGATCAACCTGCTGACAACCGTGGAAGTGGATCAAGATGCCGAATCAAAAGGTTTTTCTCAAGCTCTTACCAAGGCTCAAAAAGACGACGCCGTGGATTAGCCTGCTCGTAATCCTGCTTGTTCCCGCCGTTGCGCACGGCGCATCCAATTTTTCCTTTCCAGACCTTTCAATGACCCTTTCAGGGGGATCCACAGAGCCCGAGAAGGTTTCCGTGCTCCTGGAAATCCTCTTCCTGCTCACCATCCTTTCCCTGGCTCCGGCCATCATACTCACCGTTACTTCCTTCACCCGGATCATCATTGTGTTCCACTTTCTTCGCCAGGCCATGGGTACACAGCAGTTGCCGCCGAACCAAATACTTGCCAGTCTTGCCATTTTTATGACGGTTGTGATCATGATGCCGGTGGGCAAGGCCATTAACGACCAGGCCCTGCAACCCTACCTCAACGAGGAGATCGGGTTCGAGGAAGCCATCACCAAGGCCCAGGAGCCATTGCGTGTCTTCCTTTTCAAGCATACCCGCGAAAAGGATCTTTCCATTTTCTACAGCATCACCGGGATGGAGCGCCCCCGCACCAAGGAGGACGTCCCAACAATGATGCTCGCCGCGGGCTACACCATCAGCGAACTGAAGACCGGTTTCACCATCGGCTTTCTCATCTATGTGCCATTCCTCATTTTGGACATGGTGGTGGCCAGCATTCTTTTTAGCCATGGGCATGATGATGCTGCCCCCGGTCATGGTTTCATTGCCGTTCAAGATACTGCTTTTTGTGATGGTGGATGGTTGGACCCTGCTCACCGGGTCGCTTGTAAACAGCTTTTTACTCTGACAAGGTTCAGGAGATAGAATATGACCCCGGAATTCGTCATCGGTTTCGCCCGCCAATCCATCGAATTGGCGCTGTCCGTGGCCCTCCCCATGCTCGGCATCGGTCTCGGCGTGGGTGTTTTTCATCAGCATCCTGCAGGCCGCCACCCAGATCCAGGAGATGACTCTGACCTTCATCCCCAAGATCGTGTCCATCTTTCTTGCTCTGCTGTTCGCCTTCCCATGGATAATGGACAAGCTCACGGCATTCACAAGGGACCTGTTCCTGAACATTCCCAACTATATCCGCTAAAGTGAATTTTTCTGTGGAATCGCGTCCACGCACCTGAACAGGGCGCGGACGCGATTCGTCCTTTCCTTTTAGCTTGTCTAATCAGATTCACCGGCTGCTGTTTTCACAGCGTCCACAATGACCGAATAGCCGGTGCAGCGACAGAGGTTTCCAGACAGTGCCGTACGGATCTCCATTTTAGAATGGGCGGAGTTCTCGCGCAATAACGCCTTGGCGCTCATAAGCATGCCTGGAGTGCAGAAACCGCACTGGACGGCGTGATTGTCCACAAATGCCTGTTGCAGCCGATGCATTCAGACCCTCAACGGTTTTGACCACGCACCCATGGCTTCTCCCCTGAATATGCGGGAAATGCCCCTGCCGCGTACTTTACGCTTGTCCAGCGATTCCTTTGGTGGGGTCTGGGGAAAGACTGTTTCCAGGGTGTCCAGTCACGCCATGAGATTCACTCTTTTCAGGCATTGGCCCGTGGCAGTGATGGAACCCTCTGTATAGGCATTGATTCGCCGCAGGATCAGGGGATCCATTCCCAATTCAAGCTCCAACTCGTTGATCATCGATTCGGAAGCGAAATCCCCTTGGAGTGAACCAAAATTTCGCACTGCGTCTGAATACGCATTGTTTGTAAAACGAACTTGATGACCGTGGAGACGTTCTCCACATTGTAGGGGCCTGTTGTTTCCACTGTGGCTCGCCAGAAGGTTGCAAGGCTTTTTGAGACATAGGCGCCCACATCCGCCACACCACGGATTTCCATTGCCGTTATCCGACCATTTTTCTAGCTCCGACTTTGCATCGCAGGGTGAAGGGATAGCACCGCGTTTCCTCGACAAACACCTCCTCCCTGCTCCAGACCATCTTGCAAGGGCGTTTGGTAATCATTGCCGCCATGGCGCAACGAGATGCTATGACGTTGATATCGTAATCCTTGCCACCGAACGCACCACCTATGACGGGCTGGATCAGCCTGACCCTGTTCTCCTCCAGCCCGCAGGCCAACGCCACCGCGCGCCTAATATTGAATGGCCCTTTTCCGAGGCAGTATACGAGCACGTCATCGCTCTCCGGCAGCGCAAGTGCACCGTTCGGTTCAATGGCCGCATGCATGGTACGCTGGGTTGCATAGGTCCGTTCGATGATCACATCGGTTTCGGCAAAACCTTTTTTCACATCGCCTTTGCCGGTCTCGTACCACCCCGCGACATTCCCTCCTTGATGTACTTCCGACGCACCCGGTGCCAATGCCTCATCCACTATATGAACCACGGCAAGGGGGCATACTGAACATTGACCAGAACAGCCCCGGCAAGGGCATCGGCCTTTGTCTCCGCCACCACGACGGCAACGCCGTCTCCGGCGTACTTTATAAATTCCGACGCAAGTATTGACTGTCCTTGGGGAGTTGGTTTTTCCCGAAAGGTCCCTGACGGTGAATACCCCGATCACATCTGAATGCTCCACTGCCTTTGCAGGATCGATGGAGAGAATTCGCGCATGCCCAGGGGGCTTCTTTGAACATGCGGCATTTCCGGGAACTTCAAATTATTGACGTATTTTGCCTCTCCGGTCACCTTCGCCAAGGCCTCCTGCCTGGCAACCGAATGTCTGCTTTCTCGGATTTTCACGTCTTCCCTTCCTTTTACGCCTGCTCAGTTCTGCAAGCCGGCCATGGAGGAGTAGTCGTAATAGGTCGTCATGCCGCCGGTATTTACCATGACCACGTCGCTTCCCTTTTCGATCTCTTCGGAGCGGACGAGGCCGATGAGTCCGGCCATTGTTTTTTCCGGCATATACTGAGTCGAGGAATATTCCTTCTGTCCGGGGCAACCAACTCAATGACCAGCTTCAATTCTTCCATGGGTTGAGCATAGCCTCTGTCGTAAAATGAATCCCTGCAATGGATCTTGGTTTCATCCAACATGGGAAGATGCGGATATGAACAGGTCGAAGCCATGGCATTTCGTAGCGTCACCCGCTGCCGCGCATTTGGCTGGAATACATTGACACCCAGCATCTTGCCATGAAATTCCAAGGACTCCATCCCCATGAGCAGCCCCATCTGTGTGCCCCCCCCGTACCGCTGGGGCAGACCACGTAATCCATGCGGACATCCATCTCTTGTGCCTGTTGCATAAGCTCCCGCTCGCAGAGCACATAGCCGTGGTTGTCAAGGGTGCTGGTTTCTCCTCTGGCCATGATGTATGCTTTGTGTCCCTGTTATTCGGCCTCGCGTTTCATCCTTTGTGCCAGAGACAGCTCCTGCACAGGCCCAACGATGGGTTCCGGTTAAATCTCGACCCGAAAACCACCCGCCATTTCATACAAATGTCTCTTCATATCAATCGTGATCTCATATCCTGGCTGAGCCCAGTACTTCAGATCAGTTCTATCCGCAGCCCTTCCTTGTTGGCTAGCTGCAGTGCCATGAGGTTGTGATGACATTGCACTGTGCTGGCCGTAATGATGGTATTCGCACCCTTGTCCATAGCTTCCTGGAACAGGAACTCCAGCTTGCGGATCTTGCTGCCCCCACACGGTATTAGTTCATCGCGTTACATGCGGATTTTCACACCCCTGCCTATGGCTTTAGACAGCCGTGGCAAGTGCTGCAGAGATGTTTTTCGGGCTATGTAGCGACGGCGAGGAATTGCCAAGATTGTATCGAACATTTTTTCCATGAACTTACTCTCATACCTGTTTTTCTTCCTGAATAGGCTGACGAGAGACTCGGTCAATGGCACCTATTGTCAGGTCTAGTTGCCTAATTTGACATCGGGAGTGGTCTTTGCGGACGACGATGAAAACGGAATGGAATTTATCGAACGATTCGCGGGAGTATTGTGAAGATTAGGCAGGAAATATCAAATGATCAGCCACGTACATAGCATAAATACAATCAGAAATGGCTTGCGAATCCTATTGCAATTGCGATGTTGTCGCCATGGTGCGGTTATTTGCTGAAAGCGGGGGGTGAGATCAGTGGCGCAGCCTGTACTGAGAAGGGGTGGTTCCGTAAAACTGCTCACATTCCTGTATCCGAGGCGCTTCACCAACTCTTCGATGGTACCATCCCCGCGGCGCAGCAGCTCGCTGGCCTTTTGCATACGCTGCTTGTTCAGCAGCTTACTGAAATTTCCATCAGTGTATTCCTTGATCATTCGGCTCAGTAGGCGGGATTCTACCCAAAACTTTCAGCCATTTTCCGCAGTGAAATTTCCTGGTGGTTCGCCCTGATGTAACTGAACATCTGCATCATATCCCTGCCCTTGTCCGGTTTGGCGGTCAATGGCGCCTCGCAGGCAAGATTTCTGATAAGGTAGATGCACAGCCACTCGTAGCAGACGTTGAGATACCTGTTGATCATGCGGTCCGGGTCCTCGGCTTCCTGAAACATGTCCAGCACCAGTTGCCGAATCTTCGCATCCATGCCTGTCCTGAACAGGATGTGTGTTATGGGCGTGGAGCCGAACAACAACCGGCTGAAGAATCCGACAAGACGTCATCCGCGTCCAGCTGCTGAAAACAGCCTCATCAAAGGGGCATTTGCGGACAGCGATATGGAAGACAATTGATTCCAACGAGCCCGTACAGAACTGGTGTCTGGTGTCCCTGGCCGGAAGGTGAATGTCACCGGGGCGCAGCACAACCTCCTCACGGCGCGGAGAGACGAACACACACTGCCCGGCCAGGGTGTATGTCAACTCGATGGAGTCATGGCCGTGCATGAAGCTGTGAGGGCGGAATCCGGGCCCGCGTATCATGGCAATATGCGCGTCCTCGTCGATGAACTGTTCTTCCGGATAGATACGCTTCTCATGCGGCAGGCTCTGTACATGATCCTCGAGAAGGATACGTCAGTCATACCCTTCCAGGAGTTCCTCCCAGAGCGTGTCTGTCACTGTCTCGGGCCTTAGGCCGTTTTGGAACAGGACCTTGTAGATACTCTCCAACTGGATCATTTCGAACACGTGATGCCGCTGCCTTTAGGTTCCGGAAGGGGGCTATCGTGCCTTACCTTGATCCTGATTGATGCATGGAGAGCATATGCCCAAGGATGATGGCGCCCGACTGGGCAACGTTCAATGACTCCATGTCCCGTGCCAGAGGGATCTCCAGACATGCGTCGCAATGCTTGCGCACGCCCGGGCGTACACCTTTTTCCTCCCCACCCAGGACCAGCACGGCTGGAAACTCCGGGTGCACCGAGTAATAGGGAACGCACTCCGCTCCCTGGTCCGCGGCGTAGATGGCGAAACCCGCCTCCTTTGCCATTTCCAGGCTTCTGCCCAGGTTGGTGGCTCGACACATGTGCGTTTGCCACAGTGCGCCGGCCGATGATTTGATGGCCCCCTCTCCCAGGGCCGCACTGTTGTGTTTGGGCAGGAGGAAACCGCCCCCTCCGAGCCCGTACAGGGTGCGCGCCAAGGTCCCGAGATTGCCCGAATCCTGGACCTGGTCCAGTGCCAGTA
This sequence comes from Desulfovibrionaceae bacterium, assembly GCA_963674665.2. GTDB lineage: Bacteria > Desulfobacterota > Desulfovibrionia > Desulfovibrionales > Desulfovibrionaceae. The sequence continues at coordinate 160,697 of CAXXPL010000014.1, forward strand.
TCACCGGGAGGGGGGATTCCTTTGCCAGGTTGAAGAGAATTTCCTCATCCAGGAACCCGGGAGAGAACACCCTAGCCAGCACGCCCTGGTGATTGCCCTGGAATTGCCTGTCCAACACCTGGGAAGGGGCGAGCTGGTAGCGCACACCCGCTTCCCTGCAGAGCGCCATTATTCGGGAGATGTCCCCCCCCTTGAGATCCTTTTGCAGCCAAAGGGCGTCCACCTGTTCCGGGGCTTTCTCTATGAGCTCCCGCACAGGTTTTCTCCCTGCAACATATTGCACTTCCATTTTCTTGCCAGCGGGCATTGTCTCGTCCTTTAAACCTTTTAAAGATTGGTTACGGGGCGTTCCATTATGAATAGGGTGTTAGTTCGCCCCTTGTCGGCGCCCGAGGTCCTTATACATGAGATGTACCCCGGAGTGGACCGGTTTGTGCTCTCGGCCGCCGGTCCTTTGGCGTTCACATTAAAACACTCTTAATTTTGTGTCATGATTTTGAGCATTCCGACTTTTTCCGGGTCCGCGTGAACAATTGCATGATGTTTCTTTGAAGGAATTTTCAGGTTCCAGGGAGATGTTGCATCCGTTTTTCCTGGATCTTGCTGAGGTATATTTTTCCACTGAAATATGCGATGCTTGCATTTGTCGAAATCAGAGCGTTATTGTGGTTCTAAAATTTATCTAGAGTTTGTCTATCTATTTTTTGGCACAATAGTTGTATTCCACTTTCGCGAAAACAGTTGCAGGAAGCAACTTATGCCAAGAACATGGGGGATAGCCATGAAAAACCACAGATACCTCTTCCTGATCGCAGCGCTGCTTCTGCTCACCACATCCTGCTCCAACAAGCGGATCGCCGTACAGGAGCCTATTTACAAGCAAACACTGCGTCAGGAAAGCGTAGATCCCGAACTCTCCAATCCTTCCCCGCCCCATGTGGCAGAAGGCGCGATGACCCGTCAGGAGCGCATCGCCCTGCAGAGCGAAGGCAGCATCACGTTCAGCAAGGATCCCTATGCGCAGAGTCTGATCAAGGATGAATTCCTTTATCTTTCCAGGGATGTTCGTTTCAAGCTCTCGAACTGGATCGTTCGCGCCGAACGTTATGTCCCCTATGTACGCCGCGTTCTCTCGGATCGGGGCCTCCCCCGGGATCTGGCCTATCTTCCGTTCATAGAAAGTGGCTACAACCCCAACGCATATTCCCGCTCCGGCGCTGCCGGTGTCTGGCAGTTCATGCCCTTCACGGGGCGGCGTTTCGAGCTCACAGTTGACTGGTGGCTTGACGAACGCCGCGACACCTACAAGGCTACCCGTGCCGCAGCCGACTATCTTACCAAGCTCCACGACATGTTCGATGACTGGTCCCTCGCCATTGCCGCCTACAACGCTGGCGAAGGCAAAATCAGCCGAGCCATCAAGGCCTGCGGCGCCAGAAACTTTTTCGAGCTGGCACAGCGCAACAACACCTTGGATGAAAAGACCAGGCTTCGTGAGGAAACCCTGCGCTACGTGCCCCGCTTCGCGGCAATGGTCAAGATCGCAAACAATTTCGAACTGCTCGGCTTCAAACGCATGGAAAACAATGCGCCGGAACTCCGCGCCATGGCTGTTCCCGGTGGTACCGACCTGAGTGGTCTGGCCAAGGTATCAGGGATGGACGAGGAATTCTTCGAGATGCACAACGGCGCCTTCCGCAGGGAGACCACACCTCCCACCCGCGTGACCACCGTCTACGTGCCAGTCAGCAACGTGGCCCAGGTCAAACAATTCATCAGTAGCCCCGGGTCCCGTACCTTTGCCGGTTATGACAAGTACACCATTCGCAGGGGCGATTCCTGGTCCGTCATCGCTCAGCGCTCCGGCGTCGACATGGCTACCCTTAAACGCGTGAATGGTGCAAGATCGAACAAGCTTTACCCCGGACAACGTATAATGGTTCCAACTGGTGGCAAGTCCATGACAGCGGAGGCAGCACCTCCGAGGCGCTCTACACGCCCCACCAGGTCGGTGGCAACCAGGTCGGCTCCTTCCAGAAGATCTGGTGGTGGCACCTATCGGGTCATGCCTGGCGACACCATGTTTTCTCTGGCAAAACGCTTTGGTTCCGATGTGAACTCTCTGATGGCCGTGAACAACATGTCTTCGCCCCGTGATCTCAGGGCAGGGCAACAACTCCGCGTTCCCGGCGGCGCAACCATTGCTCCGGCTCCTGTTGTCGCCCAGTCCGGTAAAGGCTCCCAGCTCTACAGGGTACGCCCCGGCGACACCGTGTGGAGTATCGCAAGAAGGTTCAGCGTTTCCCCGCACCATTTGATGCGCTGGAACAACCTCAGCATGAATGACGTGATTCAGCCCGGTGACAGAATCCAGCTGTACGCGGATTGATGTCCGACTGACTCAAGAATTCAGGGCTTTGATAAGGAGCTCTCTGCATTCATTCGCGGAGAGCTCTTTTTCCGTCCAAAGCCTGCACTGTGCGGCAGCCTGGGCTATGAACATTTCCAGACCGTCGATGATTTGGCAGCCGGATTTTTCAGCATCCTGAAGAAATCGCGTACGTATGGGGTGGTAGACGAGATCATAGACGATGCGCCCCTCTCCGAAGCTGTCAGCGGGCCATGGAGACAGCTCCCGCATGTCACCTTTCATGCCCAGGGGTGTGCAGTTGACCAGCAGCCTGGCCTGGCTGGAGGTTCTCTCCTCCCAGGGCAGCACATCCACCCCGAAATCACGCGCCAGTATTCGTGCACGGGATTCCGAGCGGTTGGTTATGGCGATGGATTTAACTCCAAGGTCGCGAAGCCCGGCCAGCACGCCCCGGGCCGCTCCTCCTGCTCCCAACACCAGGGCCGAGGAGATGGACGCCCCTTCCAGGGGCTTCATGAACCCGATGACATCCGTGTTTTCGCCCAGAAGTTTGCCATCCTTCCAGAAGAGGGTGTTCACCGCGCCGATACGCCCCGCCATGGGCGTGACACCGTCCAGGTGGTGCATGACGTTTTCCTTGTGGGGAATTGTCACACTCATGCCTGAAACGGGAAGGGTCCGGACAGCAGCGATCATGTTTTCGAGCTTGTCCGGAGGGACCTCCCACCGCATGTATACCGCGGGGATATTGAGAGTGGGAAAGACATTGTTGAAGAGCAACGGGCTGAGGCTGTGCCCCAGCGGGAATCCAACGATGCCGAACAGCTTCTCGGGCGAAGTTTTGGCGGCCACGTTATCCTCCTGTTGCCCCATGCCGCCGGGGAATCCCGTGATCCCCGGCGACAATTACTTGTTCTGATCAGGCGTTTCCGGCGACGTGGTCCGCGCCCGCCTGCAACGCCTCGGCGTTTTTGGGAATAAGATGGGCATAGTGGCTTGAGATGATTTTCCCAAGGCTCTTCTGCGCCACGTCCAGTGGCATGACGCTCGTGGCCTGGATATATCCACCCAGGGCCACCATGTTGGCCATCCTTGTATTTCCCAGTTTGTCAGCGATCTCGTTGGCAGGTACCGCGACAGTCTTGATCCTGTCCTTTTCGGTGAGTTCGGGGTCCACCAGGGATGAGTTGATGATCTGCACTCCGCCGTCCCTGAGTCTCGGTTGGAATTTATCCAGAGAGGGGCGGTTCATGATGATGAGGCTGAGCGGCCGCTGAATGATGGGGGAGCCAATGTCATCATCCGACAGGACCACGGTGCAGTTGGCCGTACCGCCGCGCATTTCCGGTCCGTATACGGGAATGTAGGTGACATTGAGACCCTGGGCCATCCCAGCGTATGCCAGCAGGTTCCCGATGAGCATTACGCCTTGCCCGCCGAATCCCGCTAAAATAACATCCTGATAAAGGCTCATGTCGGCTTCCTTGTTTTTGAATATTCGAGCCTCTAGGTCCTGACTCGGCACCGAAGCTCATCTGCATTTCCCTGAAACCACGATCCTTTAACAGTAGGATCGGTTCCAGGACATGAATGCGCTATTCCGCGCTGATGTCCTTGTACACTCCCAGAGGGAAGGCCGGGATCATCTCGTTTTCGACACGCTCGTTCGCCTTTATGGGCGTCATTTTCCAGTTGGTGGGGCATGCGGAGAGCAATTCCACGAAACCGAAACCGGTTCCCTGCACCTGGCATTCGAACGCCTTGCGAATGGCTTTCTTGGCCTTCAAGATATTTTTGACATTGTTTGTGGCCACTCGGGCGGAGTATGCGACACCGCCCAGACCGGCGATGATTTCGGCCATGCGGAAAGGCTGGCCTTCGCGCTCGGCGCAACGGCCGCCGGGGCAGGTGGTGGTCTTCTGCCCCACCAGGGTGGTGGGCGCCATCTGTCCGCCGGTCATGCCGTACACCGTGTTGTTCACGAACACCACGCTGATTCGTTCGCCTCTGTTGGCCGCGTGCATGATTTCGGCCAGGCCGATGGAGGCCAGATCGCCATCGCCCTGATAGGTGAAAACGAACTTGTCCATGTGAGCATGCTTCATGCCCGTGGCCACTGCCGGGGCACGGCCATGTGGCGCTTCCACGCAGTCCAGGTCCAGGTAGTTGTAGATGAACACCGAGCAGCCGATGGAGCCGATACATATGGTCTTTTTCACGAGCCCGAGTTCCTCGAGGCAATCCGCGACCAGCCTGTGGGCGATGCCGTGATGGCAGCCCGGGCAATAGTGCGTGGCACGGTCAATGACCAGATCGGAGAGGTGAAAAGATTGAACTTCGTTTTCCTGCAATGCGGTTTCCATGCTTACCTCCTCAGGCACTCGCGGATGGGGCCCTCGAAATCGTCCGGGGTCGGCAAATTACCGGGCATCATGCCGTAGAATTCGGAGTCGGTCAGGCCGCGGATTGCCAGACGCACATCCTCGACCATCTGCCCCGTATTGTGTTCTATGGTCAGAAATCGCTTTCCCTTTTCAGCCAATTCTCTCAGCTTGGCGCTGGGGAAGGGGAACAAGGTTTTGGGCCGGAGCAGACCGACGGAGCCACCTTCCTTGCGGATGGCGCGCACCGCGCTCTTGGCGATACGGCCGATGGAGCCGTAGGCCACAACCACGAGATCCGAGCCCTCTGTCTCGAAGTCCTCGAAGTCAACTTCCTTCTGCATTTCCTGATATTTCTCGCTAAGGTGCTCGTTCTGCCAGGCCAGGGCGCCTTCGTCCAGGAACAGGGACTTGAGCAGCCTTTTGGGACGCCCCTCGGCGCCATACAGCGCCCAATCCTTGCCCTCTTCAGGATCGAGGTTCTCGACGGTCCTGGGTGAAACCGGCTCCTTCATCTGGCCGAGAATCGCGTCGCCGAGCACCAGCACCGGGTTGCGATAGGCGAATGCCAGATCAAAGGCCTGGATCATCATGTCATAGGCTTCCTGGCAGGTGCCGGGGGCCAGGACAAGAAGTCTGTAATCGCCATGTCCGCCGCCTTTCACCGCCTGGAAATAGTCGCCCTGGGAGGGGCCGATGTCGCCGAGCCCCGGCCCGCCGCGGTTCATGTTCACGATGACCGCGGGCAGCTCACTCCCCGCCATGTAGGAAATAGCCTCCTGCATCAGGGAAATACCCGGACTCGAGGAGGACGTGAAGGCGCGGACGCCACCTGCTGCGGCGCCAAGCAGCATGTTTGCGGCTGCCACTTCGCTCTCCGCTTGTACGAACTCGCCACCGGCCTCGAACATGGCGCTGGACAGCAACTCAGGGATGTCGTTCTGCGGAGTGATGGGGTAACCGAAGTAGCACTTGGCCTTTGCGGCCAGGGCACCGTAAGCCACTGCCTCGTTGCCTTTGATGAAAATTCTATCCTGCTCTGCCATCACTTGTCCTCCGCTTCCTTGGACTTGTCCGCCTTAGCCTTGCGGGTTTTGAAAACACGGATGGCGTAGTCCGGACAGATCATGGCGCAGGACGTGCATCCCGTGCACTTTTCCATGTCCTCGGCCGGAACCTCGGCAACCTTGTAACCCTGCTGATTGAAACGATTCGACTGGACTATGATGCCTACCGGGCAAACCGTCGTGCACAGCAGGCACCCCTTGCAGCGTTCGTCTATGAACTCTACACGCGACATGGGGGAATCCTTTTGTTTAAAGACCGGGAAAACACCGCGGACACAGACCTTTTATCGAACGTGCCGGGATACCTCTTACCATGACCTTTAATAATACATTGTCCCACGAAAAATTAAAACCCTTATTTTATGAACTATGCAGATGAAATATTTCACAAAACTAGAGTCGCATCTCCGTAGGAAAACACCCTGAAACCTTCCTTTAAGCTTGTCTCATAACTGCGTAACACCCGTTCACGTCCGGCAAATGCGCAGACCAGCACGAGCAGGGACGAACGCGGAAGATGGAAATTGGTGATCATATGGTCCACTATTTTGAATTCGAACCCAGGATAAATGTAGAGATTCAACCAGTCGGAATAGCTCGTTAGCTCGCCTCGCTGCTTGTAAACTCCCTCCAAAGTACGCATCACGGTGGTGCCGATGGCAACTACGGGCCGACCCTGAGCCTTCGCTTCCCGGATGGTAGCCGCGCTTTTTTGGCTCAGACGCACGAATTCCGCGTGCATTTCGTGCTCCCTGATATCTTCACAACGTATGGGGCTGAAGGTTCCATACCCCACATACAGCGTGGTCTCGCACCATCCGAAGCCGGCTTCACGCAACCTGCCCAGGTGGCCTGCGTCAAAGTGCAGCCCCGCGGTGGGCGCAGCCACGGAACCCGCCGCATCGCCCTGTGCGTATACGGTTTGATATCGCTCGATATCCCCGGTTTCGGGTGTGCGTTTTATATACGGAGGCAGAGGGGGCTCGCCGCATGTTTCCATTTCCACGAGCAACTCACCTTGCCAGGTAAGCACCCCTCGGACATTCCCGAAATCACTTTTCTCTTTGAGCTCGAAGGAGAATCTGGGTGAGAATTCTATGACATCGCCCGGCTTGAAGCGTTTCGATCCTTTGAGCAATCCCCTTGCAAACGCGAATTTACCGCCATCGGGAGCGATTTCCGGCCGCAACAACGGCAGTGGCGTGAGCAGAAGGAATTCCGCGTTTTTTCCAGAGCTCGAGACGCCACGGAGCCTTGCGGGAACGACCTTTGAGTTGTTGGCCACAAGGAGGGCCTCTTTGGGCAGATACTCGCCAAGATGCTTGAAACTTGTCCGTGTGTCCGAACCGTCGCGTCGCATCACCAGTAACCTGGAGTTTCCCCTCCTGTCCGCCGGCGTTTGCGCCACATTGCCTTCCGGCAAATCGTATTCGTAACTTGTGAGTTTGAATTCTTCTGGAATTTCCATATGCAACATGAAAGTCTCGGCCTCATTCCCTTTTAGCTGTACAAGAAAAGCAATTTGCGGTTTTATGCAACCTCGGTTAATGGATAGCGAATGCTCGTCACCTATGCTAGAGCGGGGAGCTCAGTTCACATTCTTTTCAGGAGGAAATCATGCGAACCACGATCCTGCGCATTTTTTGCCTTGTTCTCATATTGTCCACAATCTCCTGTGCACAGATGCAGACCGGCGGCAACGAAACCAATGCCCCGGCCGGTGCTGACGCCCCTCCGCCCGATGCTGCCTCCAATTCTGATTTCTATTATGATTTCGACGATATCCTTGTTCCCAAGGAGATGGAGCTGCAGACCAACGACTCCTTCATTTTGGAAACCCCGGAATACAAGCATGGTGTCATGGTCTTCACCGGCAAAGTGGAAATGCTCTCACTGACCAATTTCTTCATCAACAATATGATAAAGGACAACTGGGCTCTCATGAGTGCCTTCAAGTCCAGCCGCACCATTTTGCTTTTTGAAAAACCCAACAGGTACTGTATCATCAACCTTACCGACGGAAAGTTCGACACTCTTCTCGAGATCTGGGTCTCCCCGAAGAACGGCTCAGGATCGCAGATCATCTCGCCGCAGCCCGAACCCGTCATGTAGGATCAGAGCAGCGCCTTGTGCAGGAACGTATCAGATCATGCAACTCCCCGCGCATTTGCGTTTTACCGGCTTTCAGGACAGGCGGCTAGCTCTTGGTGTATCCGGGAGCATAGCCGCCTATAAGTCACTTGACCTGCTCCGTTTATTCACGGGGGCGGGTATTCGCGTCTCAGTCACACTTACGGCTTCAGCTGAAGAGTTCATCCAGCCTTTGAGCTTTGTATCTCTTGGTGCCGAGCACGTGGCGACCCGCCTTTTCAAGCCTGATACTTCCCCTTATGAGCATTTGCAACCCGGACGCGAGGCCCACGCCATGCTCGTGGCCCCAGCCACCGCGAACATTCTTGCCAAGATAGCCCATGGCATGGCCGATGACATGCTCTCCTGTCAGGCCCTTTCCTTTCCAAAGCCTCTTGTTTTGGCTCCGGCCATGAACCCCAACCTTTGGAATGCCATTCCCACTCAGGACAATGTGGCGCTTCTCAAGCAAAGGGGGCACATGTTTGTCGGCCCTGTTTCCGGTGATGTAGCCTGTGGTGATACCGGAAAGGGGCGCCTTGCCACTCTCGAGTCGATTTTTCTTCACGGGCTAAAGGCTCTGACTCCTCAGGATATGACCGGCAAGCGCATTATCGTTACCCTCGGTCCCACTCGTGAATTTTACGACCCTGTCCGGTTTTGGAGCAATCCTTCAACCGGTACCATGGGTGCATCCATAGCAATAGCTGCCTGGTTGCGTGGAGCTCGGGTTTTTACCGTCGCCGGGCCTGGAGCGCCTTGGCTGCCCGACGATATTCAGCGGTTTGATGTGGAATCCGCTCTGGATATGTTTGAAGCATCACTTTCACTTTGGCCTGACATGGATGTTGCTTGCTGTACTGCAGCGGTGGCTGATTTCCGCCCCTCTTCCAAGCTAAAGCAGAAGTTTAAAAAGGAACTCGCCTCTCAAGGACTATCAGTAGAATTTAATCAAAATCCCGACATCTTGCGCACATTGTCGGCTGAACGTCGCAATGATCAGCTGTGTATCGGATTTGCGGCCGAAACTGGTGATCTACATGCCCTTGCTAAAGCAAAACTTGAAGGCAAGAAGTTGGACATGATTGTAGCCAACAATGTGGACGCCCCTGGTTCTGGATTTGCCGTTTCCACAAATCAGGTCTGTGTTCTAGATCGATTCGGTCGTCACGAGGAATGGCCTCTTTTGAACAAGCCGGAAATAGGTTGGAGGATTTGGGATTGGCTTTTGGACGCATTTTCATGAGTGAACAGTTGCGGCCCTGGCAATCTGCCGGGATAACGCATCTTTTTGCTACTTCAGTTGTTGATGCTCCCAATTCGGAAAATGTTTCTCGTGAAACAATTTCCGCTGGTTCTAATGATGCACCTTTGGACAACGCTTCACCTTCTTCCAGATCCACAAGACCTTCTTATGTATTGCCTCAACATGAACCCGGAAGCAATTTTCAGGTCATGGCTCAAGCTCCATTGAACAAGACTTCTCAAATGACTGATGACGTACATTCCTTTTATCAGCAACGATATCTTAAAATTCAGTGCAAGGCTTTTTCCGTTTGGACATATCTCGAGTTGGGGCAGGATATGTCGCAACAACCAGATGTTGCCAGACGTGAATATTTGCAACAATTTCTTAAAGCCATTGGAATGCCGCGGGGTAGCGTAACTTTTTGGCCATTTGCCCTACCTTCGGCGAACAAACTTGTTCCCTTTTACGATTGGTTCTGGAAAGGCGTTGCCGCTTATGATTCCCGACTTGTGGTAGTTTTCGGTGAGCACGGCATGCTCAGACTCTCAAGCCCCGAATCAATGGCCATCAAGAACAAATTTGCTCCTTCCTCTGGACTGCAGGTTCTTCCTTCCCTGGAACAATTGAAAAGCATGCAGTCCGATTCATTTTTAAATCATTTTCTTTTGCTACGCGAATATCTTTGTACATTTCATGGGTGATAGTCCCTTGGCATGCCTCATTGTTTTTGGCCCTTTTTTTTATGACTCTTCATCAAAGGTTCTTACATGAAACGTTTTTTGATCACAGGTGCGGCGGGATTCATTGGATTCCATCTTTCCAAACGTTTATTGTCCGAAGGTCATATGGTTGTCGGCCTGGACAACCTCAATCCTTATTACAGCGTCGAACTCAAGAAAGACCGGTTGGCCACGCTGACTGGGCATGAAAACTTTATCTTTGCTCACAAGGATATGAGTGATGCAAATGCTGTGGCATCCTTGTTCAAGGAACACAGATTTTCACATGTCGTGAACCTGGCCGCGCAGGCAGGAGTACGCTACAGCCTCGAAAACCCTCAAGCCTACATCGATTCCAATATTATAGGATTTTTTAATATTCTCGAGAACTGTAAACTGCACAAGGTTGAGCATTTTGTTTTTGCTTCTTCCAGCTCTGTGTACGGCTTGAATACGAATATGCCATTCAGCGTACATAACAATGTCGACCACCCTATCAGTCTGTATGCGGCGTCCAAGAAATCCAACGAGCTCATGGCTCATTCCTACAGCCATTTGTTCAAGCTGCCTTGCACGGGCTTGCGATTTTTTACTGTTTATGGCCACTGGGGACGGCCGGACATGGCTTTGTTCATTTTTACCAAGGCTATTTTAGAGGATAGGCCTATTCCTATTTTCAACCATGGGCGCATGAGACGTGACTTCACTTTCATTGATGACATTATTGAAGGAGTTGTTCGTATTGCCTATCAACCTGCCACACCCAATCCGGATTGGGATTCCAACGCTCCCGATCCCGGATCCAGCCCTTCCCCCTATAGACTTTACAACATCGGCAACAACAATACTGTTGAACTATCTCACTTTATTGAAGTGATCGAAGAAATTCTTGGCAAGAAGGCAAAGAAGGAATTTCTTCCCATGCAACCCGGAGATGTTCCTGCAACTTGTGCTGACATAGATGATCTGCAAAAGGATTTTGGATTCAAGCCGAAAACGACCATCGAGACCGGAATTCGAAAATTTCTCGAATGGTATAATGATTATTTCGACATGAAATAAAAAATCGGTTGACACGGTAAGCGAACTTGATCTAGCAACCAAAACTATCGGTTAAGGTTACTTGATACCCGAGTTTTTGCAGAGGTTTTAGCAATGGAAATGAAAGAGGTAAAACAAGAGCTTCAAAAATTGTTTGATATCATTCAAGAAAGTACTCAAGTTGGTGAGTTGCCCTCTTTGGATGATGTTCACAATTTCTCCCGTTTGTCTCGTCGTTTTCTAACTTTTGCTGAGGAAGAATGGATGGAGGAATGCGATGATTTTGTTCATATTGCAGACCAGCTTCTAAAATCCGTGAAACGAGGTGAAGTTTCCGATGCCATTCTTTTAGTGGAATCAATTAGTGACGCCAGAACTTTTTGTCATCGCACATATGGATCAGGCATTGTCGACTAATGTTTCACGTGAAACCTGTTTTTCTCTGAGCTGGGGGTAAACATCGTGGCAAGATCCATTGTGATTGCGAATCAAAAAGGTGGGGTTGGCAAGACCACTTCCACTGTGAATTTGGCAGCGTCCTTGGCCGTCATGGAAAAAAAAATTCTTGTTGTTGATTGTGATCCCCAGGCAAACGCAACCAGCGGGTTGGGCATGGATCAGGATGATTTCGAGTCCACTTTATACACAACTTTGTTCTCTCCAGATGATGCAATCAACGCCATTTATCACACGCCTTCCTCTTTTGTTGATATCCTTCCCTCTTCTCAAGACCTGGTGGGCGCTGAAGTTGAACTTGTCGATAAAATGGCCAGAGAGTATTATCTTGCAGAACTCCTCAAGCCTTTTCATTCTCAGTATGACTACATAATCATTGATTGCCCCCCGTCTTTAGGTCTTCTTACCTTGAATGCTTTATGTGCGGCTACTGAGCTTTTAATCCCTCTCCAGTGTGAGTATTTTGCTCTGGAAGGCATCGTTAAATTGCTTCAGACTTTTGAGCAGGTTAAAAAACGCTTGAATCCAAATCTCAGACTTATGGGCGTACTCCTGACTATGTATGATGTTCGTAATCGCTTGTCTCGCCAAGTGAAGAATGAAGTTCGGAAATGCTTCCCAGATCAAATTTTCGAGACCATCGTGCCTCGAAATGTCCGTCTTTCCGAAGCTCCAAGCTTTGGCAAGACGATTATCAAATATGATATCAAATCGAAGGGAGCAGAGGCTTATTTGGCCTTGGCCAAGGAAGTTGTTTTAAGGAAACATAAACATAATTAATAAAAAAGCGCCTCCAAGGCGCTTTTTTTATTCACAATCAGGACTTTTGCATTCGACCTGAATTTTGTCCTTGAAATGCCTCTTGATTACTATGCTTTGGCATTTCTGACAGCGCAAACGCATAAGACCTCCCAAATTTGCGGCCAATAATTTAAATTTTCGTGGATTGTCGGTTTCCCAATTCTCTGAGGCACTGCCACAGTTCTCACAGACCACTTCCGTGTTCAGAGGATATTTGAAATCCCAATAATCCTTTAGTAATTGCCAGTCATCCAATGGCTCCGGTTTTTCTGGCTTACATTCGGCTACATTAGGTTTTATACAATCTTCGACCAGTGGCTGGATTTGCTCCCATACCGAAGGTGGAACAAAAACTCCCAGAAATTCGCCACCCTCGGAGTACAGCCGTGTAATATGTTCGCATTCCTTTGACATTCAGCCCTCCTTTTCACTATTGATATGAAAAAGTATATGTTTCGAATGTCGTCTGTCAATTCGCTTTCAGATTTTAAGGAGTGAAATATGTGTGCATTGCAAAGAGGACTTGGCAAGGGGTTGGAAGCTCTTCTTTCTAGCAATACCCCTGACAAGAGCCAAGAAAGTGATATTAAGCAGCTCAGGTTGCAAGACGTTATTCCGAACAGATATCAGCCTCGTCGTCATTTTTCCGAGGATAGCCTCCAGGAACTTGCACAATCTATAAGCGCCAAAGGCGTTTTGCAGCCGATCCTGGTGCGCCCATTGCCTGATGATGATAGCTCGATACAAAAGTTCGAGCTAATTGCTGGTGAAAGACGTTTACGCGCTTCACAATTGGCTGGAATTAAGAGGATTCCAGCAATAGTAAGGCAGATGAGTGATGATGAGAGTCTTGTTCTCGCCATGATCGAAAACTTGCAGCGCGAGGATCTCAATCCAATGGACGAGGCTTTTGGCCTGGCATCCATTCAGGAGCGTCTCGGCATCAACCAGGAGGAGCTTGCCAAGACAGTTGGGAAAAGTCGTCCCGCTGTTGCGAATTCTCTGCGCCTCCTGCAGCTTCCCGATGATATCCAGGCTGAATTGCGGGATGGGAAACTTTCCGCCGGCCATTGCAGAACCTTATTGGGCTTGGATGAGTTGGATGCCCAACTTACTCTCAGGGATATAATCATTGCCGACCAGCTTTCAGTCCGTCAGACTGAGCAGGCTGTTTCCTACTATAAGGAGCACGGTCAATTACCTGATACCTTCAATACTCCCATTACTCGTACGCCTTCAGCACGAAAACCTGCTGCCGAACCTCACTCTGTACTTCTCAATCTTCAAGAGAGGATGAGGGAAACTTATTCATTGCGTGTCGCAGTCAAAGGATCTCCGGAAAAAGGCAAGGTCATTTTGTCCTACAAGTCACAAGACGAATTCGACAAACTTCTCGAGGTGCTGGGAATGGGTACTCTTGAGGCCGCCAAGTAAAACGAGTTTTTTATTTGATGAACATGAACATGGTTCCAGTTACCAAAGATAGTCTCATCGCCTCTCTCGAGTCATTGAAATCCGCCAAGGTCCCTATTCTTGGTGATGTCATGCTCGACAGATACATCATGGGGCGTGTTGACCGTATATCGCCTGAAGCTCCGGTTCCTGTTGTCCTTACCCAGAGCGAAAACATGCTTTTGGGAGGAGCTGGTAACGTCGCACGTAATATTAAGAGTTTGGATGGAATTCCTTTGCTTTTCTCAGTCTGTGGTCGTGATAGAGAGTCGGATTATCTGGATTTATCTCTTGAATCGGAACAAATTCAAGCTTTTCTAGTTACTGATCCCAAGCGGCCGACAACGACAAAAACTCGTATCATTGCTCACAATCAGCAAATTGTTCGTATAGACAGGGAATCGGTTCATCCCATTACTCCTGCCTTGGCAGAGTCAATCGTCACTGATTTGTTTGCACAAGTCGACTCTGATACCGTGATAGTAGTCTCTGACTACAACAAGGGGATGATCACTGATCAGATCATGCATTTGATTGCCAACAGATTGCGCGAGTATCCTGGAATCCGGCTACTGGTTGATCCAAAACCAACTAATTTCAACTTGTTCCAACAATCTTACCTCCTTACACCCAACGCCAAAGAGGCCAAGCAGGTGGCCGGAAAATCATCGTTCAACTCTTCCCGGGACATTGTTTCCGCTGGCTTGGAGCTGAAATGTCGTTTCCAACTCGATAATTTGCTTATTACTTTGGGGCAGGATGGGATGGTATTGTTTTCTGAAATTGACAAGATATGGCACATACCTGCAATGTCACAAACGGTGTATGATGTTACCGGTGCCGGTGATACAGTCATCGCGACACTGGGTTTGTGCTTGGCATCCGGACTACCGTTGCTCGAAGCATGCATGTTGGCCAATTATGCCGCCGGTATCGTTGTTGGTGAGGTCGGCGCCGCTGTCGTTGACCGGGATTCCCTGGTTAAGGCGATCAATCGTTGGTCTTTTCCTGTAGTATCTGATTGGACCATTTACGCGAGGTAGGGCTATGGATCTGGAGAAAAGGAAGTTGGATCATACCGCTGAACGCCTGCAAAAGCTGATTGCCGCGAATCAGGTCCTGGCTACCGTTGAGTCGCTCAATGAGTTGTTGCCGCAACTCCTTCATTTTGCGCAGGATGTCACTCATGCTGAGGCTTCTTCGATTCTTCTGTACAAGCCTGAATCCGAAACTCTGGAGTTCACACTCGCCTACAATGAACAGGCGGGGACCGCTGAAAACATAATCAACCAGAATATCGAGTTGAAACTCGGTGAAGGCATAGCTGGTTATGTAGCCCAGAAACGAGAGTCGATCATTGTCCAGGACGCCATGAACGACGCCAGATTTTTTAAGAACGTTGACAAGGTTTCCGGATTTCAGACCCGTACCATACTCTGCTCCCCTATCCTTTATCAGGATGAATTACTGGGCGTCGTCCAAGTTTTAAACGCAAAGGATAAGCCGTTTTTCGAGTATGAAGATCTGACAATTCTCGAAAGTTTTTCGAATCTCGCTGCTGTCGCCATGGTTCGATCCAGAATGCTCGCTGCCATGTTGAAGCAGGAGCGCATGCAGGCTCAGTTGGATGCCGCCGCCAGAATTCAACAAAATTTTCTACCTCCAATTCCAGACCTGGGTCAGCACAAGAAAATTTTTGCAGTGACCATGCCTGCCATTTTTGTTGGTGGAGATTTTTATGATATTGTGGCCCTCCCGGATGAAAGTATTTTTGTTTGTGTGGCCGACGTTTCAGGAAAAGGATTGCCCGCTGCCCTCATTGGCGCGACCTTATGGTCGCGTATTCGAAGCCTGGTGACTGTTCATGATTCTCCGGGGCAGTTGTTGGATGCTTTGAACAAAAGCATGTACAGCGTTATGGGGGCAATGTTCGCTACCATGGTAGTGTGTCGCTATTGGCCTCAAACCAATGTTGCAAAGATTTCCCTGGCAGGTCACCTACCTCCGATACATATTCGTGGGGGCGAATTAGAGGAATTGTCGAATTTGCGTGGAAAGCCCATAGGTATAGAACCTACTGGTGAGTTCAGTGAAGTGGAAATAAATCTCTCAACAAATGAGGCGGTTCTTTTTCTGACTGACGGCGTTACCGAAGCCAGAAATAGAAAATTGGAATTTTACGGGGAAAAGAGAATGCTTAATGCCCTTACCGCTGGAAAGGGTCCTTGGGGAATTAAGTTGGTTAAGGATGTTGAGAAATTTCGTGGAAAACTGGACTTGAACGACGACATGACTGTGGTTGAAATTTTTGTTGGCGAGTAGGATGTTTCACGTGAAACAAAGGAGATGTTTTCATGTCAGACGGCAAGGATATGTGGGCGATCAAGGTTGATAAGTCCGGAATAGTCAAAATGACTGGTGAGATTGATTACACTGTGACCCCGAAGATTCGGTCAGGGTTGCTGAATTATATTGAAAAGACCAAAGGTCCCTTGAAACTTGATTTGTCCGAGTTGGACTACCTGGATAGTTCTGGTCTTGCGGTTTTTATCGAAGCCAGACGTCATCTGGTGGAACAGGGCCGTGTTCTCGAGATTATAGCGGTGAAGGATGAAGTGAAGAAGATTTTTCAACTGACGCAGGTGGATAAATTGTTTGGACTGTAATCAGCCTTACTCCGCAACCATTGTATATTGGGAGCAACGCTGAATAGAAGGTCATGATTCATCTCTGACGGTCCCCCTTGCCCAGGGGGTTGGCTGACAGTTTGTTGGCGTTGGGCATAAAAAAAAGAGTGATGCAGCGCATCACTCTTTTTTTCAGGGGTACAGATTAATTGTGGGAATAGCCGCCACTCTGCTTTTCATCCAAAGGCGCGGTGACAGGATTCGCATGGAAAAAATCGATGGAGCGTCGCAGGTCATTGATAAGCATATCCACCAGATCACGACTTACTCCGTGTCTGATGAGAGCGCGCATAACCACGAGATCTGTTCTGTCCTCAGGCATGGAGTACGCGGGGACCTGCCATCCTCTGCTCCTGACCTTTTCCGACAGATCATATAATGTGAATGGGAGCTGCACCTCGTGTGAGATGCTCCATGTCACCGCGGGGATGCCGTTTGTACCGCTGTGGATGATTTTGAAAATTCCCGTCTTTTCCAATTTCTCGGCCAAATAAGCGGATGTGTCGTAGCACGCCTGGTGAATCTTGCGGTATCCTTCTCGTCCGAGTCGGAGGAAGTTATAATACTGAGAGACAATTTGCCCTCCAGGGCGTGAGAAGTTCAAGGCAAAGGTCGGCATATCTCCGCCAAGATAATTCACTCTGAAGATAAGATCTTCCGGAAGATCTTCAGCATCCCGCCAAATCACCCACCCCACACCCAGCGGGGACAATCCGAATTTATGTCCAGACGCATTTATTGACTTGACCCTGGGGAGACGGAAATCCCATACGAGATTCGGTTCAACAAAGGGAGCAATGAATCCACCGCTCGCGCCATCCACATGGATGGGAATATCCAGACCGGTTTCTTCCTGAAGTTTGTCCAGAGCGACGGCAACAGCTTCAACAGGTTCGTATTGGCAAGTGTGAGTAACTCCCAAAGTCGGCACAACACCTATTGTGTTCTCGTCACAGCGTTTGATGACCTCCTCAGGGGTCATGATAAGCCTGTCCTGCTCCATTGGGATTTCGCGGAGTTCGATGTCCCAATATCTAGCGAATTTGTGCCAGCAAATCTGAACAGGTCCGCATATCATATTCGGGGAATCAACAGGTTTCCCCTTGCTGCGCATCTTTTCACGCCAGCGCCATTTCATGGCCACGCCGCCAAGCATGGCAGCTTCGCTGGAGCCTGTCGTGGAGCAGCCCAGCGTGTTCATGGCGTCGGGAGAGTTCCAGATGTCGGCAAGCATGTGAACGCAGCGGGATTCAATTTCCGCTGTCTGCGGGTATTCGTCCTTGTCGATCATGTTCTTGTCCAAACACTCGTCCATGAGCTTGTGTACTTCAGGTTCCGCCCAAGTCTGGCAAAAAGTGGCAAGATTCTGGCGAGAATTGCCATCGAGCATCAGTTCGTCATGAATGATCTGGTACACGTGCCTTGGAAGTTGCTCGGAGTGCGGAAATTTGTATTTCGGTATGCTGATGGATAAATCCGTGGAAGCATAGAGATCATCGAGCATGACATTTCGAACGGACTTTTTGCTATGCAAGGGCATCGGTCTCTCCTGTGGCGCTGAGGTGAAAAGGAGTAATTTGGAATCGAATAGATAAGAAGAGAAAGCCTTTTTATCAAATGGATGTCAAGAATTGATGGCGCATTGGAATGAAAAGGCATCAGGAGTGAATAGAGAAGTAGGAGTGGAAGAGGAAGCGAGAGCGGAACAAAAAAGACAATCTAATGAAAAATTATACAGCGACCGGCAATTCGAATATGAAAGTACTACCGCAGCCCAACAAGGACTCGGCCCAGATTCTTCCGCCGAAATGCTCGAGGATCTGCCGGGAAATGGACAGACCAAGACCTGTTCCCTTGGGTTTGTTGCCAAGGGTGTCTGTTACCAAAGATTGCTGGAACTTCTCGAAGATGCGGTTCAGATCCTCTTTGGGAATACCTGGACCTGAATCTTGAATCTGCACTCGTATGGTGCTGATGTTGGTGGAGTATGCCGAGATGTGCACTCTGCCCTTTTGAGTGAACTTGGCCGCATTGTGCAGCAGGTTGATAAGCACCTGCGCTAGTCTGTCTGGATCGATGAGGACCATTGGCAAGTTGTCAGGAATGGAGGAACTGAGCTTGACATCGGGTTTGTCGGAAAATTGACCACTGACGGATAAAAGCGCTTCATAGATGCATTCGGCTACTGAAACTCTCTTAGATTTCCACTGCATGTGGCCGGATTCAATCTTGTGGAGATCGAGTACGTCATTGACCAGTCGACTCAGTCGGGCACCTTCGAGTTCAATGATTTGCAGGTTCTGCTTGATTCGCATTCCCTTCTCTCTGAGGTCATGATCAAAATTCGTGAAATTAAGAAAATGTTTCTCGAAGTCCTTATGGATGAGCTTTGCAAACCCGAAAATAGACGTAAGCGGGGTGCGCAGTTCATGGGAAACGGAAGACAGGAAAATTGTTTTCATATCATCGAGCTTTTGCAAAGCCCTATTCGCGTTTTCCAGGGCAAGAGCTTTTTCAGCAAGGTCGTGGGTACGCTCCTCGACCAGGTCTTCCAGATCCATGTTGAGTTGAGCCAGGGAATTTTCCGCGTTCTTTCGCTCCGTAATGTCAATGAGAAGATATACGACGTGTCGGATGATGCCGTCCTGATCCGGAATTGGCGAAGCGAAAACATGACCCCAAAATGTGGATCCGTCCTTTCTTAAATACCGTTTCTCCATGGTGAAATAATTCAATTCGTTTTTGAAAAGCTGTTGCAGCAATCCCTGAGTATCGCCGCGGGACTCCGACGGGACCAGCATGATTGGATCGATGGTCAGCAGTTCCTGCCTGGTATAGCCGAAGTAGTTTGCATATCGGTCATTTATCTCGACATGAAACCCATTGGAGTCCAGAATAGCAATTCCGACCGAAATGTTGTTGAAAACAGCCTGATATCGTGATGTGCTGGCGTAGAGAATTCTTTGTGCCTCTTTTTGGGCACTGATATCTTGAATCACGGCGACAATGAGAGTGGTCTGATCGATTCGGTAGGTTGTCAGATGAATCTGGATAGGGAATATGGAGCCGTCGTATTTACGGCCCATGGATTCAAAATTGAGACAAATCTCCTGGTTGCCCTTTAAAGGGTATATCTGATCGAGAAGAAGGGGAATATGACGGGCGTCGATGAATTCGAGAGGCGAAAATCCGGAAAATGTGGAGGATTTGATACCAAACATGTGGCGCCAGGTTTTGTTGGAATATGTGATGATATAGTCGCTCAGAGTTATCAGCCCGAATGGCGCAGATTCCATGTAGAAAGAGTAACGATTGTTGAGATTGCACAACTCCTGCTCGAGGAATTTATTACGGGAGCGCAATTGCTCGAGTTCGTCGATAAGTGAAGCTGGATCTTGTTTGAATTCACTCATAAATTTGGTCGCGCAAAGGGTGAGGCGGGGTCAATCGTAGTTTATCCATTGAATTTATTGAAATGATACTTCATACTTCAGTACAACACACTGATTTTAAAAAGAATGAACATGTATGATAATAGTTAAAAAATACACGAAATAATACGCCGATTCAAGCTTGAAAATGGATTCAATACTGATTGATATTGGTTATAAATAATTTCAAATGGATTACAGTAAATTTGTAAATAAAATAGAAAACATAAACAAAGCAAAACCGATTGAAACGTTTTACGTGAAACATCGGCCATGGAAATTGTACAGTATTATTATGGAAACAAATTAGATTGCGGAAGGAAAATAGGTGGTACTGGTAATCAAGGTCCAAAGCCGAATTGAACACAACCGGGAGTTGGTCATCGGATGAAGATTCTCCTCGCATACCCCTACTTCTTGTTTGAGAGGAAGAATGAGGACAATGTCAGCGCAATGCCCATGGGTATGCATTATCTGGGGGCGGCCTGCATTGCGGAAGGATATTCTGTTCATTGCGTGAACTGGAGCGGAGCTCACTCGGATCCAAGTGGCATAATACGGGTTCTGGACGAGTTTAGACCGGATGTGATCGGCTTCTCGATTTTCCATGGGAACAGATGGGGGGCTTTGGACATTGCGGAATATTCAAAGAAGCGACAGCCCGCAATCAGGATAGTTATCGGAGGGGTCGGAGCGACATTTCTGCCTGAATTTCTTCTCGAGAATTTTCACTGCGTTGATGTAGTGGTCAAGGGGGAGGGAGATGTTTCCTTTCCCGCGCTCATGAAGGCCTTCGAAAACAACAAACCCTTGAAAACGGTTCCAGGCATCGTGTATCGGGAGGATGGGAAAATAGTGGAAACACCCCCTCCCCTGCCTGTTGAAACTCTGGATGAACTTCCCATGCCGGCGGAGCATTACGCTTTTCAGCATCTCGCGCTCACGCGTGGGTGCCCAGGAAAATGCACCTTTTGCGGGTCTCCAAGGTTTTGGGGACCGAAGGTTCGTTTTCATACTCCGGAATACTTTGTGGAGCAGATGGCGATTCAGAAAAGCCGTGGTGTGAATTTCTTCTATGTGTCTGATGACACCTTCACGGTACGAAAGGAGGCTGTCTTACGGGTTTGCGAGCTGATCCGCATGAAGAACCTCGACGTGCAATGGGCTGCCATTTCAAGGGTGGATCGCGTGGATGCCGAGTTGCTGACCGCAATGCGCAAGGCCGGTTGCATCCAGGTTAGTTATGGCGTGGAAAGTGGTTCAGAGACTATCCGCAAGGCCATGCGCAAGCATATCAGCAATGAGCAGATCGAGCAGGCCTTCAGACTGACCATGGCGCATGGAATGCTCGCACGGGCCTATATTATTTATGGGAGCCCTGGAGAGAGCGACGAGACAATCCAGGAGTCCATGGAGCTGCTGCGCAGGATAAAGCCCTGTATCACCCTTTTTCACGTCATGTCGGTGTTTCCTGGAACAGAGATCTATGACCAGCTGGTGAAACAAGGAAAGATCACGAACGATTACTGGTTGCAAAGGAACGAGGACCTTCTATGGTACGAATGCGATCCCGGGATGGAGGGGGAAAGGGTTCTGGAATGGGGGAAGCGACTCAAGCAGGATTATTTCGAGCGACTTCCTCAGTACATGGAAAACATGGAGCTGAAGGACAATCCGGAATTGAGCGTTGAGCAGGCGGATTTTCTCTCCAGGCTCGGATTCACGATGGAATATGGCGAGTATGCTGACCTCTTGCCTGAGCATGAGCGTATACGTCTGTCAGAAGCGCTCTATGACCGTTCTCTGGAATTTGCGGAGGATGGGCGGGCATTGCTCGGTTTGAGTATTCACGCGCAGCGTGGAGGCGATATGAAGCGTGCGAAAATATTACTTCACAAGGCATGGGAGCATTCGCCGGAGCGCGAGGATATCTGCCTGCAGTACTCTGCCCTGCTTTTACGAATGGGGGGCGCCGCAAACATCGCACAGGCGCGGCAAATCCTCATGAGAATGCGGAAGACCGATGTGGTGCGGGAGATGCTGCGCGAATGCGGGGAATAAGAGCGGGAATGAAAAGGTAAGGGGTTCTTCCCTGGGGAACTTCGAAGGCGATTCCCCAGGGAAGCATGTACTGGTTTGAATGATTATTGGTGCGGCATGCGAGGCGCGCGCTGCATCTTCATGCGGGTGAATGTGTTCTGCATTCGCATGATGCGGGTGGATACGGTGTTGGAGATGCGCATCAAGGGGGAGAATTTTCCATCACGGCCGACCTTGACGTAGTAGCCTTGCTCGTTAATGGAGGTCTGGTCTGAGCTGGAGGCCAAGGCCACCTGGTGCCCGCTCTCCATGGAAGTGACGCCTATCTCCTCGCCATCATCCACAGTCTGGGCAAAGAATTCGGTGCCTCGGATGCCCAGGGTGGCGAGGGGGGTCTGGAAAGAGAACTTGTCCCTGTCGCGTTTCACTATTTTTCCCGTGGTCATGCGCACCAGTCCGCGGAAAAACCTGGTCACCATCCCCACTATACCGTCGGGTTTGTCCTCGAAAGAGTATTGCTCTAGTGATACATTGGTGTTTTCTCCCATTCGCAGGACCGTATCGTCAAGGAAGGTGATTACGATCTTGGAGGATTCCATGGTCTGGAGGGAGTCTTTCTCAAATACCTGAGCGCCGGAAGCTAGTTCTCGTTTCTGGCCGGACAGGGTTGCGAAGGCCTTACCCTCGAGATTGTTGACCTTGCCAATGGGTTTTGCGGCCAGAACGAGGCCGGGAAGTAGACAGAGAGCCAAAATTGCAAAAATGAAAATTATAAGCTTTTGCACATGGTGAGGTTTCATGGTTGTGCTCCTGTAGGATGTAACGGCACAATTGCCGAGTCGGGGTCTTGAATAAGACCGGTTCGATAACGCCGGACGATCTACAAACTGGAGCCAGGAGCCATGGGCTGCGTATGCCCCCCGAAGTGCCGCCAGTTGACGATATTATACCCGACTCGAAATAAAGTGTCAGCAAACAGGTACATAAAACTTGAAGAGAAATTGAAAGCAGGCAATAAAAAACGCCCCCTGGCGGGAAGACCAAGGGGCGTTGGGTGATTGGGGCGTTTCTGCGAGCCTGATTAGAGGCTGGAAAGCGGGCTAGATCTTCTGAACGTTCTTAGCCCGGGCGCCCTTCTCTGCCACTTCGATCTCAAAGCGGACGGCGGATCCCTCTTGCAGGGTCCTGAAACCGTCGCCTTGAATGGCGGAGAAGTGGACAAACACGTCGTCGCCATCGGGGCGCTCGATAAAACCAAAACCTTTACTTTCGTTAAACCACTTCACTTTTCCTTCGTACATGTCTCACTGCATCCTTCTGGTTGATTGTTATGCCAAATGGCGGTTTGCGGTTGCATGGCATCGGCGCGGAATGCTCCGTTGCTATGCTACCTTGATGAGCGTAATTTCAAAATTAAGATTTTTGCCGGCCAATGGATGGTTGGCATCCAGCGTCACGGAATCAGGCCCCATGTCGATGACCGTGAAATAGACCTCACGGCCTTGTATATTGGATTGCAGTACATTGCCGAGTTGAACTTCCTCTGGAATGTCTGCTCTTCCAACCTTAACAACCATGTCCTCACGGTAGGGTCCGTATGCCTCTTCAGCGGGAATGTTGACGGTCTTGGACTCGCCTTCCTGCATTCCGATAACGGCATCGTCGAAACCCTTGATAAGGCGGCCATCGCCGAGCACAAAGCTCAAGGGATCGCCTTCACGTGAAGAATCGAAAACTGAACCATCGTCCAAGGAGCCGGTGTAGTGGACATCCACTTGCGAGCCTTCCTGGGCCTTTGTCATGCTGTCGCACCTCCTGCAAAGCTGCTGGTGTGTTTTTCGCTGGGACTCGGTAAATTGGAATGGCAGCTTGCGAAACGGGGTCCAACACCGAATACGGGTATGAGACCGCGAAAAACAAGGCTGAAAGTAACGAATATTTTGCAAGACAAAGAATGTACTTCCTGTGGGGCTGGATACAACAGAACCGTAAAGCTGGCATCAATGAAGTGAGAAATGACGTCAGAAAAGAGACGAGAAGGAACAGTGGTATAGCCTTTGTTCATTAAATATTGCACGGAAGTAAAAAAATATGCCGGTTCGCTTCAGGTAGAGACGAAGAGGAAGCGCCGGTCATGATGAATTGATCGAATGGTGATCATACTGCATGCTTGGCAGGCAACATCAAAACGCCGTATACACTGGTAGCGGAAAACGCGACGAATAATCTAACACCTTGTTGAAATTGCAAAGATACAAAAAGAAAAATTTGCTATCTCATTGTGATAACAAATGCATTCTTAATAAAAAAGATTATGTCATAAATTCAAAAAAAGCAAGAGGTCTCAAAAAATAAAAAAATAAAAAATTCAAGATGATAATCTCGAGCTTGCGATTATTTCCAAAGTGTTTGAAAAAGAAAGTGGTTCCCTTGAATTGGTTTCGAAAAGGGACATTCTCGCCAGAAATGGGAGAAATCGAAGAAAAATGCGGACAAAACATGGTGCTGGAAATGAATAAATCAGTTGCGCCCGAGCGAAGTATGATCGTCTGCTCTACAACGTTGATCCAATGGAATTTGAGTCGCGCAATCGACGAATGGGATAATGTAACGCTCGATAGCCGGGTTGGATGAAAAATTATGAGTAAGGATAGGGCTCGACCGGAGCGTCTATAGGTAATAATTTAACGCACAAAAGCCCCGTCATTGGTCCGGGGCTTCTGTGCGAGGTAAGGCAAGAGGAGTTAGAGGATAGGCAGATATTTTTCGATCTCGAATTCGGACACGTGCATACGGTACTCGTCCCATTCCTTGATCTTGTTGGCTACCAGGTTGGTGTGCAGGTGGTCGCCAAGAACTTCCTTCATCAGGGAGCTTTTGTTCAGCTGGTCAGCGGCTTCGATCAGGGAGCCGGGAAGAGCGTCGATGCCCTGGTTTTGCATGTCTTCGGGAGTCATGGCAAAGATGTTGTCCTCGATGGGAGCGCCAAGTTCGTACCCATTCTCTATGCCTTCAAGGCCAGCGGCCAGCATAACGGCAAAGGTGAGGTAGGGGTTGGCGGCCGGATCGGGGTTGCGCAGCTCGATACGGGTGGCTGCTTCCTTGCCAGGCTTGTACATGGGAACGCGGATCAGGGCGGAGCGGTTGCGGCGGGCCCAAGCGATGTACACGGGGGCTTCGTAGCCGGGAACCAGGCGCTTGTAGGAGTTGACCCACTGGTTGGTGATGCTGACGAATTCGTGGGCGTGCTTCAGCAGACCGGCGATGTAGCTTTTGCACTCGGCGCTGAGGTGGAATTTTTCACCAGCGTCAAAAAAGACGTTCTTGCCGTTTTTGAACAGGCTCTGGTGGCAGTGCATGCCGGAGCCGTTCTCGCCGAACAGGGGTTTGGGCATGAAGGTGGCGTAGCAGCCGTGCTTGCGGGCAACTTCCTTGACCACGACCTTGTAGGTCATGGCGAAGTCGGCCATCTTCAGTGCTTCCTGGTAGCGCAGGTCGATTTCGTGCTGGCTGGGGGCAACTTCGTGGTGAGAGTATTCAACCGGAATGCCCATGGACTGCAGATGGAAAATGATGTCACGGCGAACATCGTTGGCCAGATCCAGGGGAGGAGCGTCGAAGTAGCCGCCGGCGTCCAGGGTCTCGGGAGACTTGGGGGAGGCGAACAGGAAGAACTCGAGCTCGGGGCCAACGAAGTAGGTGTAGCCTTTTTGAGCGGCCTTATCGATCATTTTGCGCAGGATGTAACGGCTGTCGGCCTCGTAAGGCTGTCCGTCGGGAGTCTTGATGTCGCAGAAAACGCGTGCGACCGGACGATCGGTGGGGCGCCAGGAAAGAATCTGGAAAGAGGTGGGATCAGGAAAGGCCACCATGTCGGACTCGTGAATACGGGTGAATCCGAGAATCGAAGAGCCATCAAAACCCATGCCTTCCTCAAAGGCGGTCTCCAGCTCGCTGGGCGTAACCTGGAAGCTTTTCAGGGTGCCGAGGATATCGACAAACCAGAATTGAATGAAGCTGACATTGTAATCCTTGACGGCCTTCAATACATCGTCGCCGTTCTTGCAATTGAAAACAGGAATTTCCATATGATCCCTCCGTAAATTTGATTCTCTTTGGCCACTCAGGGTGGATTCCGTAAAGTGATGCGGAACATTATCAAAATGTGGGCCAGAATAAAGAATACGTTAAAAAAAAGCCACATAAATGAAATAGATGCGGCTGGGGTGAATCAGAAACTAACCAAATTGTAAAATGAAGGTGCGAAAATGGTGCAGTTTTGTCGTTTTTGTTCAAAGAAAGATAAAAAATCGAAGTCAGATGGAATGGTCGGCTCTTCCGCCCAAGTCTATGCTCGAGTATCGTATAAAAAAAGTAGGAAAGCTAGTGATTTCGGCCTTGGTTTTAAATAACCGGGTGCGGGTTGATTTCCGGAAGCAAATGCCCGAATATATATGAAACATACCTTGAAGGTTGCCAAACATGCCAAAGAAAGTGTCGTTGCCGTCCAAAAAACTGCGTACGTTTTTGGGTTCTGACAAGATAGCATATGAAACTAGTGGAGATTTTTCCAGAAGCGCGGCCAAGCGGCGCTCGGAACCTTTTCAGCCGAGGGCGTTAAAGGCGCTTGAGCTCAGCCTGAGGATCAAGGATCGCGGATACAACGTGTATCTCGCGGGTATGCCCAACCTCGGCAGAACATACATGGTGCTGGATTTCCTCAAGCCGTGGGCCAGGACACAGCTGCCCCCGCCGGATTTGCTGTATGTGAACAACTTCAAGGACCAGGACAAACCGTGCCTTCTGCCCATGCCCGCGGGCAAGGGCAGGGAGTTCAAGGACGAGCTCGCTTCGGTCATCTCGACCATCCGCAAGGAGGTCCCGAACAAGTACGAAGCCGAGAACTACGTCAACAAGCGCAACGCGCTCATGGACAACTTCCAGTCCGTGAAGGACGAGCTTGTCGGTGCCATGGAAAGCGAGGCCGCCGGTCAGGGCTTCAACCTGGATATGGACGAACAGGGCGCGTTGACCCTCTACCCTCTTGTGGAAGGCAAGATGCTCAGCGAGGAGGAGTTCGAGCGCCTGGACCCCGAGTTCCGGCAAAAGCTCAAGAGCCGCTCCGAGCGTCTCATGGCGGCCATGAGCGAGATGCTGCGCAAAATCAACAAGGAGGAGCAGGGACTCAAGGAGAGCGAACAGCGTCTGGACAAGGAAATCCTTGTGGAGGCGCTGAACGAGCTGCTCAATCCGCTGCTCGATAAATGGGCCGATTGCGGTTCAGAGGGCAATGTGGAAGGGTTCCTCAAGGAGCTCAGGGAAGACATGCTCGAAAATGTCGACCAATTCATGCCCCAGGAGTTGTCGCCCCTCAACGAGGCGCTGCAGGCGGGGAGCCAGGATGATTTTTTCTCCCGCTACGCCGTGAACATTTTTGTTGATAATGCCGGGATTCAGGGTGCGCCGGTCATTGTGGAAGACCACCCCACCGCTCATAACGTGCTGGGGTGCATCGAACGTGAATCGGAAATGGGCGCTCTGGTCACGGACTTCACTCTGATCAAGGCCGGGTCCCTGCACAGGGCCAACAGAGGCGTGCTGGTGCTGCATTGCGAAGACATGATGCAGAACATCCAGGCTTGGGAGGGATTGCTCAGGGCGCTGCGATCCGGCGTCGCCCGCATCGAGGACCAGACCGACGGCCAGGAGCCGACCCGCACCAAGACCATTGAACCCCAGCCCCTGGAACTGGACATCAAGATAGTGCTCATCGGCACCGACGATCTCTATGAATTTCTGTTGCAGAACGACGATCGCTTCACCAAGCTGTTCAAGATAAAGGCGCATATGCAGGAGAGCGTGGAGCGGACCTCGGCCACCATCAGGAACTTCTGCCATCAATTGGCGAGGATCGTGGACGAGGGGGGCATGCTGCCCTTCCGAAGGGACGCCCTGGCTGGGCTGGTGGACTTCTCCTCCAGGCTTGCCGAGGATCAGAAAAAGCTCTCCCTGCTGTTCCCCCTGATGCGCGAGTTGATGATCGAGGCCAACGCCATGGCCATGGCTGAGGGGCGGGACATGGTGGATTACGAGATACTCTCCCTGGCGCGCGAGGCAAGGGACTACCGCTCCAATTTGTATGAAGAAGAGTTTATGGAGCAGTACGACCGGGAACTCATCCGGGTGGCCACCAGCGGTGAAGCCGTGGGACGCGTCAACGGGCTGTCAGTGGCCTGGTACGGCGATTACGAGATAGGCCTGCCGCATCACATCGCGTGCACCGTGGGCGTGGGCGAGAACGGCATCGTGGATTTGGAGCGCGAGGCGCAACTCGGCGGCCCCATCCACACCAAGGCTATGATGATTCTCATCAGCTACCTTGTAGGGCAGTTCGCCCAGAACAAGCCCATCGTGCTCACAGGGAGCCTGTATTTCGAGCAGAGCTATGCCCATGTGGAAGGCGATTCCGCGTCCGGTGCGGAACTCGCCGCCCTGCTCTCCGCCCTCGCCGGTGTGCCGGTGCGCCTGAGCCTGGCGTTCACCGGGGCCGTGAACCAGAGCGGTCAGATAATGGCCGTGGGCGGGGTTACGCGCAAGATCGAGGGCTTCTTCGAGGTGTGCCGACGCAAGAAGCTCACCGGCGAGCAGGGGGTATTGATCCCGGTGGACAACCAGGATCACCTGCTGCTCAAGGAGGAGGTCATCGAGGCCGTGGAGCGGAAGGAGTTCCACATCTACCCGGTACGCACCATCGAGCAGGCCATGGAATTGCTCACAGGCATTCCCGCGGGCAAGAGGCTCGCGAACGGAGGGTACT
This sequence comes from Desulfovibrionaceae bacterium, assembly GCA_963674665.2. GTDB lineage: Bacteria > Desulfobacterota > Desulfovibrionia > Desulfovibrionales > Desulfovibrionaceae. Next base: position 189,339 of record CAXXPL010000014.1, read on the forward strand.
CTTCCGGCTCATTGTACAGACGCGTGGACGAACGTCTTGCTCAGTTGGCAGCCATGGCCAAGAAATACCGCTATGGAAAATAGCCGTATATGAAGGGCGTCGGCTTTACGGCGTCGCGGTTTTCGGGCTAGGGTGAAATGATCGGTCGGAAGTGGCGGTACGGAAATAAAGCACAGCTCATCCAACGTACCGATCAAATAGGGGTTTAAAAGGAGTGAAGCCATGTCCAAGGCATGGATCAGAGCAAAACGGTGCGAGTTTGCCAGGGACGTCTTGAGAGATTTCTGCCTCGCATCCCGCGAGCTTGAACACATTTTCCTCGAATACGAAACAGTGCAGAAGCTCGACTTCAATAGCCTGCGTACTCTTACCGGCGAGGAAATGGACAAGGGGCTGCTCTGGAGGCTCAAGGACACCGCGCATCACCTGTTCAGAAACAACCCGGCCAGCGATATGACAGGGAAGTTTCTGGACTGGGGGCTGGGGTACATCTTCCACGAGACCATCAAGCTCAAGGAGGACTCCTACCAGTTGAGTCACTATGCCCCCTGGTTCATAGGCCTGGATGAGGAGAGCCTGCCCGAGCATGACAAGGTCTTTCGGGCGAAACTGCTCAAGGTGCTGATGCAGACGCGGGAGAGCATAGACCGCGAGATGCGCAGGATCAGGTATATCATGGGGCTGTGTCAGGAAATGTTTCCGGCGCACTACATCCGGTACAAGGGCAACGCGCTGCTTGCCAGGTTCCTGGTTGCCCAGGACACCCTTGTGCGGGCGGTGTTCAAGGAAAGATTCGAGGGGCTCGTGAAGGGAGTATACGGGGAGCAGCCGGAGCTGATGTGGCTGCTGGCTGCCAAGAGCCTGCGTCAGGGGGGATGGTTGTCCGAGGCGGAGAGCGCGATCGAGCAGGCATTGGCAACGAATCCACAGAGCGCTGCGGTCCAGGCGGAGAAACAGCTCATAGAACGTCTGGATGAACAGATACGCAAAGGATTGCCCATAGGGCGTACCGTGGAGATGGTCGGCGATGACACCGCCGACACCTGTTTTTAGGGAAGCACTGCAATTGCCCGCTGGCTTTGTTGCTGTGGAAAAGGCAAATCCTCGTGTATTATGACTACACGTCGACCTTGCTTTTTCCTTGCGCGTCGCCAGCGAACAATTCTACAGCACTTCTGAAAAACGTAATTGATTAGCGCTTCCGTAGGACAAGATTTTCAGAGAGAGATTTTTGATCGGCTTTCCCTGGGGAGCCTGTTGTAAATGGCATATCCCAGTAATATTCCAAGTGAAACGCGGAGTTGAAGACTAATTCGCAGTAAGCTCGAAACAGGTATGCGTATGAGACGTAGACTGATCTTTCTGGTGCTGTTGGGAATGGTGATACTTGTGTCCGCTGGATGCGGAAAGACGGTGATAAGCAGCCGCAGCGGTACGGCCGCTCCAAAAGGGACGTACAAGCCCTATACCGTGCGCGGCAAGCAGTACCGCCCGCTGCAGAGCGCGGATAATTTCAGCGAAGAAGGCCTCGCCTCCTGGTACGGTGATGATTTTCACGGGAAAAAAACGGCCAATGGCGAGATATACAATATGTACGCCAGCACCGCTGCGCACAAGATTCTCCCCATGGGGACCAAAGTCCGGGTGACGAACCTGGAGAACGGCCGCAAGACGGTAGTGCGCATCAATGACCGTGGCCCCTTTGTGAGGGGGCGGATCATCGATGTTTCAAAAGCCGCTGCCGAGGAATTGGACATGTTGCGCAAGGGAACGGTTCGCGCTCGAATAGAAACCCTGGATGTGGTTCCCGGTTATAGCGCTCCCGTATCTGGCGCGGCAGGCGGTGGTGACATGCCTGGCAAGTTCTACGTGCAAATAGGGGCCTTCACTGTGCGCGAAAACGCAATGACCCTGTTGCAGGCTATCAGGAATAAGTATCGGGGTAGCCGGGTCGTGGAGGCCATGATCGGTGGCACACACTTCTGGCGTGTCCAGTGCGGCATGTTCACCAGCCTGAGCAAGGCTGAACGAGCACAGGCCTCTCTGGAGAGCGGCTACCCGTCATGCTTTGTTATAGCTGATTGAGTTCAGCCCTGAACTTGCGCGACACACGAAAGACCACGACCTTGCGCGGGGGCAGGATGATGGTCTCGTCGGTCTGCGGATTGCGACCTTTGCGAGCCTGTTTGTCATAGGCCTCGAACTTGCCGAATCCGCTGATGAGCAGGGCATGGTCCTTTTTGATGGACTGCTTCATGATGCGAAGCAAGGACTCGATGACGTCCTTGACCTCGGCCCTGTTGCGCTCGGTCTTTTCGTAGATGTTGTCGACGATTTCAGCTTTAGTCAGAGTTTTCCCGCTCATAGTTCTCCCTCCAAGTCCGGACCGTTACTTCTGGATCTTGCCGCGAATGGCATCGGCCAGATCGTTCATTACCTCGTGGCTTTCGTAAGGCTGTTGAGGCCAAAGGGAATGCCCATCCCCTTCGTGACGTGGTACCAAGTGAAAATGCGCGTGCGGTACGAGCTGACCCGCGCTTGAGTAGTTGTTCATGCCGATGTTCAGACCAGTGGCATTGGTCGCATCCATGATGGCTCGTCCCACTTTCTGCATGGCCAGGAGCAGATCACTGGCCAAGTCTTCCGGCAGCTCAAACACGGTCTCGTGGTGAGACTTGGGAATGACGAGAGCGTGGCCGGGATTCACCGGCGCGATATCTAGAAAGCAGAGGACAGTGTCCGTGGCGTATAGTTCAGCACATGGAATTTCGCCGCGAACTATTTTACAGAAAATGCACTCATCGGACATAAAAAAACCTCACGGAAACAAGCTCCATGGCGTCGAAGCAGGTTTTGAGTCTAAACGATTAGTTGCTGTTTTAACTGAGGGTTTATAATTTTTCAAGCATTTTGAGAAAAAAAACAAACAGATTGATCCAGCGTTGGTAAAACCCGCTCCATTGGCGGATATACGGGCGGTTGAAAAAGGGCAGGAAATTGATGGAATATTGAAACAAAAGGAAAACTTGGGAAAAAAATACCTCGTGCCGGAGTGATTCAATAGCAAAGCGGCTGGAAAAAGGACCGGAAGGAAAGCCCACCGGTTGGATGATGCGCCAAACTGGAAGTCTCAAAATTGAAGATGATCACGCAATGCCGCGAACATGCCGGAGTGTGCGGAAATAAAAAAACGGGAGTGGTTTGAGTTGAATCGTTCAATAATAAACGGTTTCCAGGGTCAGTCCATGAGCAGGGGCGGTCTTTGGGCACAAGCGGCGGTCTCTAGACTCCAGGAGTTCAGGTATGCGGTCTGGGGGCAACTTGCCCTGCCCGGTGGCCACAAGGCAGCCCACGATGTTTCGTACCATCTGCTTGAGAAACCCGTTGGCGGTAAGGCGGATGATTATTTCGGGCCACTGTTCCGAGGGGCGTGTGCACGTGATTTCGCGCAGTTCACGGACGGTGGTCTTGAAGTCGCTACCCTGGTTCTGAAAAGCGGAAAAATCATGCTCACCCAGAAAGTGATGGCAGGATGCTTCCAATACCTGCAGATCCAAAGGGCCGGTGACCCAGACGTAACCGTTGCGCTGGGGGAGGATGGCGTTTCTGTCAAGCCAGAGGTGATAAGCGTAGGTCTTGCCCCTGGCGCTGTATCTGGCGTGAAAACCCCGATCCACGAACTCCGCGGTCAGCACGCAAATATCGCGAGGAGTGTTGTGGTTCAAGGCCTGTTGCCAGTTCACGTGTGCCTTCTCCTCGGGAATGTCCACGTGGGCCACCTGGCCAAGGGCATGAACTCCGGCATCAGTGCGGCCGGAACCATGCGCCCGGACGTGATGTCCAAGGATGGTGGTAAAGGCGTCCTCCAGGCATCCCTGAATGGTCATGGGCGCGTTGGGGCTGGTTTGATCCTGGACCTGCCAGCCGGCGAAACGCCCCCCTTTGTAGGCGATGACGAGTTTGAGTCTGGGCATGGTTGGTTGAAACCAAACGTTAATGGTGGAAGCGGATCCTGATTTTCACTGCAAACAAACTGGAATGCAACTGGAAAAGAAGAGAAGGGGAATGGGTGATCGAGAGGAAGAACCTCGTACCAGAAAGGCTCTTCCCCTCGCAATGATCTGATTGTCAGGCCTTAATCAAAGGGCACCTGCAACTTGGTGAGGCGTTCGGTGAGACGTGCGGCCTTTTCGGCCTTCACGTAAGTCAGGATCTCACCAGCCTGTCTGCCGCGCATTCCGGCCAGGATTCTCACGGCGATATCCTCGTTAAGGGTTTCGATGACAGTGGCGGCCTGCTGTGCCTTCATGTTGGAGTAGACATCGATGAGATGCTTGAGCTTCTTGTCCTTGATCCCGTTGGCCTGCTCCACGAGACGGGAAAGCTGGGATTCGAGCTTTTGCAGTCGTACAAGTTTTTCGTCGATTTCCTTCTCGAGCTTTTTGAGGGATTCTTCCTTGCGCTTGAGATCCTGCTCCTTGAGATGCAGGGACTGGTTGTCCTCTCCACCGGGCAAGACAGCGGAGTCCTGCTGGTTCTGGGCCTGATCGCCAGGGGTCTGCGTATCTCCCTCGGCGGCAAGGGCCTGGGCCATGGGCGCGGGCTCGACAACCAAATGTTCAGGGGTCTTGGGTGCTTCCTGCACAGTGACCACCATCCTGCCTGGCAGATCGAAAAACAATGCGCCAAGGACAATCAGCTTCACCGTCAAAACAAACACGAACCCTTTGAGGATTTTAGAAAGAGTCGCGCTGGTAGCGGATCGTCGCCATTTCGTCGAATTCTTTTTGTTCTCTTTGTTCTTCTTCATGTGCATGGCGGATCATATTGTTTTGTTTAAGTTTTTCGAGAAGTTTCCGGTCCTTGGAGCGTATGACGAGAGTGCGGCGAGCCTTGTTCAGTACCTTGGCCTGCTGCATGACAGCGGCTTCAGCATGCTGAAGGTCTGTCTCCAGGCGTTCGCGGTAATTGCGCCAAAGCCACATGGACTGGGGTGAGATATCCTCATTTTGATACATGGACTTTTCGTGCGCTTCAATACTTTCCCGCAATTGTCTTGTTCGTGCGATTCTTTCCTCGTAGACCCGTTGCGCCTTGGCCATCTCAAGTTTGGCCTCCTCCTCGAGCTGCTCTCTATACTCCAGCACCTTTTGGAGGTTGAATTTGAAAGGTCGGGGCATGCGGGGTCCTTGTTCAAAAATTTGAGTTTCAGGCTGGTCGGTAGAAAAATATGCAAGGATCGGGCCGAAATATGGAAGGATTCTTGATAACGATTGGGGAAAGATGGCCGCAAAAAAGTGCGAACAAGGGCTGCAAAGGGTTTGGCAAGGCTGGTGAATGCTGAAAAAAGTTCTCCAAGGCGGGGAATTCCATTAATCCGGGATAAGCTTCCAATGCATGGAACCTGAGGTAATTCAAAGGAAAAAGCTCAGTACCGCGCCTCCAAGCACGATCCAGAGAACATCCATGCCGAAACGGATGGCCAGAAAGGCCGCGATGCTGAGTGCCGTCAGTGAGGGACTCCAGGATACATTGAGAATGAAACGTCCGGCCACCGCGGCCATGAGCCCGGTCAGGGTCACGACGCTGCCGTGAAGGATCCGTTGAACATATATATTGTCCAGCACCTTGTGCACGTAATGCGCGGCCGTGCAGATAAGGAAGAAGGAAGGGCTGAAAGCGTATATGGCTGCTATGAGGGCACCGAGCCACGCCTTGACGTTGTAGCCGACAAACGCCGCGGTCATCACAATGGGGCCGGGGGTGATCTGCCCGAGAGCGATGCCGTCCATGAACCGCCCCTCTGTCATCCAGCCGTGGGTCTCCACCGCGGTGTGAAGCATGAGCGGGATGGAAACATACCCACCACCAAAAGCCACACAGTCGATCTTGAACATCATGACGGCGAGGTCATGCAAATCTGGAGATATGATGCGGGCCGTCAGGTAAATGACAATGAGCAGAACCGCAAGAAGAGCCAGGCCAGGCGCAGGTGATGGGGAATTCCGCTTGGGGAGCTTCTCGAAAAGAAGCGCCTTGTCGTTGAACAGAAAGATGGATGCCACGGCCGCACCAATGATTATGAACATGGGATTGAGCTTGAAGCCCATCCACAAGCCGGCGAATAGTGCAAGCAGCTTTTCCGGCAGGGAGCGGCAATAGCTCCTGCTGAAGTTGATCGCGGCATTGGTGATGAGGGCCACCACCACGGCTTTCATGCCCATGAACACGCGGGTGAACTGCTCCATGTCATGATAGTTGAAATACATGGCGGAGAGTAGGAGCATCAAGGTAAAGGCGGGGGTGCCGAACCCGAGATAGGCGGTCAGGGCGCCGCATACCCCTCGGGCGCGCAATCCGACATATGCGGCGACCTGCATGGCGGTTGCGCCAGGGAGGGCCTGCCCAAGGGCAACGCCGGTGATGAAATCGCTCTCTGTGAGCCAGCGTTCCCGGTTCACGGACATGTCGCGAATATCGGGAATCATGGCCGGGCCGCCAAAGGCAGTGAGACCCAACCGCACGAAGTGCAGGAAGATTTCTGACAGTGCTGGTCGGTTGAGATTGGGAGAATCGCAGGAGGTTCGAGTCGTATCGGAAAGGTCGGGTTCGGTTTCCATGGCGTGGTATCTTCAAAGAAAAAGAGGTAGATGAGATTGATTGTTACAAGGAAGCCCCTTCCAAAAAACAAAACGGCAAAGAAAGCAATAGAATTTGCTCGGTTGAAATGCAACAAGGCTTTTACATGTGGTAAAGCGTAATAGCGTAACTAAACCGCAAGACTGTTGACATGGGAAACAATAAGGAACTACCGGTCTGGCCGGAAATCGGATGGCACGGTCTCGAGAAAAACGGAACGAGAATCCTGGCGATCAACCCATGGGTTTATGACTTCGCTGCCTACAACCTTTGGCTCAGACCTTTGGGGCTGCTCACTTCGTTATGGTTGTTGCGGAACTGCGGTTGTGCAACGGCTTTACTTGACTGTTTGCACCCGACCTGAAAGGAGGCTTCCTGGCCGCGCCCACGCAAGGATACAGCGGGGCACGTGCCCAGAAAGGTGCTTCCCGTGCCCGAGGTCATGGCCGAACTGCAGGGAGAAGAGCGGTTCTATGCCCGATACGGCCTGCCCTTAGAAATGGTGGAGGGAGCCTTGCGCCGCCTGGATCCGAAGCCGGACGCGGTGTTGGTCACCTGCCTCATGACTTATTGGTACGAAGGGGCGTTTGCGGTAATCGATCTGGTAAAAAGAGTTTTTCCCAAAACCTCCGTGATACTAGGGGGAGTGTATGCCACACTGTGCAGGGAGCACGCTCTCCAACTGAAGAATACCGGCAAGTGTGATCTTGTTGTGTCAGGACCTGTGGAGCGTAAGGACAATTGGAGCGAAGTGTGGCGCATCCTGGGGGGCGATGCGCAGCCCTTGCCCGAGGGGGCCGGTTTCGAAACGGCCCAAGACATGTACCGCGCCCCGATGTATGCGGCGGTGCTGGGATCCCGGGGCTGCCCAATGGGCTGCGAATACTGCGCCAGTTCGGTATTGTACCCGGAGTTCAGACAGCGAGGCCCGGAAGATGTGTGGCGCGGGTTCAAGGATTGTTATGACCAGGGAGTACGGAATTTCGCCTTTTTCGATGATGCGTTGCTCCTGCGCCCGGAAAACTGGTTGATACCGTTCTTGAAAAGGGTGGTGGAAAGGGCTCCAGACGTACGATTTCATAGCCCAAACGCCATGCATGTGGGGGCGTTGATCCCTGATCTTTGCGGTCTGTTGAGAAAGGCCGGACTGCGCAAGCTGCGTTTGGGAGTGGAGACCCTGGATTTCGAGCACCGTCATGACCACAAGCTGAACGCCTCCGCCTGGTCCCATGGTTGCGCGGCGCTACGTCAGGGCGGATATTGTCCGGGAGATGTGGCTGCCTATGTGCTGCTGGGCCTGCCGGGGCAGGAACTGACAGAAGTGGAGGAGACGGTGCGCAAGGTGCGAAAGGAGGGGATTCGCCCACTGCTGGCCTACTACTCCCCCATTCCGGGGACAGACATGTTCGAACAGGCCTGCGCGCTGTCGCCCTATCCCCTACTTGAGGAGCCGTTGTTCCAGAATAATGCCATTTGGCCCTGTGTGCCCGGGGGCTTTGACTGGCATCAGCGAAAGCGCCTGCAGCGCCTGGCAAAGGGGCTTGATGTTTAAAACCGCAGCATCGCAATGCGATATCGCGTGGATGGTGTACCTTTACTGTACGGGCAGGGAACGATAGACAAAGAAGGGAAAGGCAATAAAGGAAGAAATGATGTCACGATATGTACAAGCATACGAGAGCGGCCTGTTGCAGGAGCGTGTGGAGGAAGCGCTGGGGCGGCTGGCTTGTTGCACGCTCTGCCCAAGAAAATGCAAGGTGAACAGGCTGGAAGGCCAAACCGGACATTGCGGAAACGGCAGGCAGGCGCGGGTGGCCAGCTTTCATCAGCACTATGGCGAGGAGGCTCCGCTGGTTGGCGTTGGAGGTTCGGGAACCATATTTTTCGCGGGGTGTAACCTCTCCTGCGTGTTCTGCCAGAACTACGACATCAGCCACGATGTGGACGATGCAGTGGAGGCCACGCCAGAGCAGTTGGCCGGAATAATGCGTGCTCTTCAGGACAAGGGCGCTCATAACATAAACGTTGTCACTCCCTCCCATGTGGTGCCGCAGATCCTCGAGGCACTGCTTGTGGCGGTGGAGATGGGTCTGCAGGTGCCACTGGTGTTCAATTCCAGCGGATATGACGAAGTCTCCACCCTGAGGTTGCTGGAGGGCATGGTGGACATCTATATGCCGGACGTGAAGTTCTGGGAGCAGGACCCTCCGGCGCGGTACTGCGGCGCACCGGACTATCCCGAGGTCGCTAAGGGGGCGGTTTCGGAAATGCATAGACAGGTGGGAGATCTGCGCATGGACGCCGACGGAATCGCCACTCAGGGACTGCTGGTTCGCCATCTGGTCATGCCGGATGGACTGGCCGGAACACGTGAGTGGATGCGCTTCCTGGCACGGGAAATATCCCCGAATACGTATGTGAATATCATGGATCAGTATCGCCCCTGTGGTGCGGCTGACGGATATCCGGAGCTGTTAAAATCACTCTCGCGAGGTGAAATTGAGCGCGCTGTTGCCATGGCCAGGGAGGAAGGTCTGCAAAGGCTGGACGATCGCGAGGAGCGAATGGAAACCAACCTTTGGAAGTTGTTGAAAAAATGACCATATTTGTATTAAAATATTTTATGATGCATGGTTCTCTTGCAGGGGCATTTGGCATGTGGGGCTGGAAAAACCTTTTCTCGTCAGCTAAAAGGTCCTGTCAAGGGTAGTTGACAAAATCGAATGCGGGATGTAGTAACTTCACTCTTGGTTGCGGGTGTAGCTCAGCTGGTAGAGTACAAGCTTCCCAAGCTTGGTGTCGCGGGTTCGATCCCCGTCGCCCGCTCCAATTAGGTATTGCATCCTGCGGCCAATTAGGCTGAAATCGGGGTGGGCCTGGAGTCCTCCCCATTTTTTTTGCAGCGCCTTCCGAGTGTGTGGAAGGATGAGAGTCTGGACATGGCCTCAGAAAATCTGCGCCTCGATCTTGAAAGTGTCATTGCCCCGTTGGTTGTATCCCAGGGATTGGAACTTTGGGGCATTGAATACGTTGCGGGCAAGCGCTCCATATTGCGAATCTATGTGGAAGCGCCGAGGCAACTGCGAGAAGAGGGCGTGAGTGTCACCATCGATCAGTGCGCAAAGGTTTCGCGGGATGTGGGTCTGGCTCTCGATGTCGAGGACATCGTCCCGGGCGCCTATGTCCTGGAAGTCTCTTCCCCCGGCATGCAGCGCCCCTTTTTCTCCACGGAGCAGATGACGGAGTATCTGGGTCAGATCGTGAGCCTGTCCATGCGCCAGCCTCTCGGGGGGCGGCACGGCCAGAGAAAGAACGTCAAGGGCGTTCTTCTGGAGATTCTGGGCGGGGAGGTCGTTCTGGATCTCGATGGCGAGAAGCTGCGGGTTTTCTGGGATGATGTGAAAAAAGCCAGGCTTTCGCCCCTTGTGGAGATCCCCAAGAAGCAGGATGGTAAGCGGAAGCGCAAGCAGGACGCCAAACACAGGGAATAAGGCGCGTGAGCTCGAGGGCTCGCGGCGTAAATTTTATATGATGCAATTGTTGACAGTACAGGTGCCGCATTTGGCATGCACGGCAGAGCAAAAGGAATATATCAGGGACTGTCTCTTCGCGCCAGATTACAAGGGGAGAGGTTCGCACGGTCTCAACGAGCAGGGACCGTATCCTCATATTGCATGGGGGCGCGGTAATTCCGCCATGTCACACAATTCACTGCTGGAGCGCGAACAGCGGGAGGGAGCAATCCAATGAGCTTGGAACTCAAAAAGGCCATTGACCAGATAAGCAAGGATCGCGGAATCGACCGTGACTTGCTCATAGACACCCTCGAAGAGGCCGTGCGCTCCTCTGTGGGGCGCAAGTTCGGTGATCAGATCGACGTGGAGGTGGGGTTCAACGAGGAGACCGGTGAGATCGAAGTCTATCAGTTCAAGGTCGTCACCGAGGTTGTCACCAACCCCGCCACAGAGATAACCCTCGAAGAGGCTGTGGCTCACGATCCCGAAGTGCAACTGGATGATGAGATAGGCTTTCGCCTGAACATTGAGGAGCTGGGGCGCATCGCTGCCCAGTCCGCCAAGCAGGTAATCATTCAGCGCATGCGCGACGCCGAGCAGGAAATTATTTACGAGGAATACAAGGATCGCAAAGGTGACATCGCCTCCGGTATCATTCAGCGCCGCGACCGCATGGGCTGGATCATCAATCTCGGACGTACCGAGGCGCTGCTGCCCAAGGAGGAGCAGATCCCCAAAGAGCGTTTCAAACGCGGGGATCGCATCCAGGCCCTTATCATCGACGTACGCAAGGAAGGGCGCGGCCCCCAGATTATTGTATCCCGCTCCCATCCGGACTACATGGCCTCCCTGTTCAAGCGTGAAGTCCCCGAGGTGGACGACGGCATCATCACCATCATGGCGGTTGCCCGTGATCCCGGTTCCCGCGCCAAGGTCGCTGTGATATCCAAGGACCGCGACGTGGACCCTGTGGGCGCCTGCGTGGGCGTGCGCGGCTCGCGCATCCAGAACATTGTTCAGGAACTTCGCGGGGAGCGTATCGACATCGTGGTCTGGAGCCCCGACATTGCCACTTACGCGGCCAAGGCCCTTTCTCCGGCCACTATCTCCCGCATTACCGTTGACGACGATGAGAATCTGCTGGAAGTCGTGGTGCCGGACGATCAATTGACCCTGGCCATCGGCCGCAAGGGGCAGAACGTCAAGCTCGCTTCCAAGCTGCTGGGGTGGAAGATAGATATCTACACCGAGAGCCGCTACAACGAGCTCAACGCCGGTCGCGAGGGTCTGGAGCAGTTGGCCAGCGTGGCCGAAATCTCGGTGGACAATTTCCTGAGCGCGGGACTTGAGAACGTGGATCAGGTTGTGGAGGCCGAGGACGAGTTCCTGGCCGAGAAACTGAATATTTCCGAAGCGCGAATTTCGGACCTTCGCTCCGCGATCAATTTCCTGGGCTTTGCCAAGCCCAAGAATGAAGTTGAGTCTCTGTCCGAAGACGAATCCCAGCCCGAAACCGCCTCCGGGGACCCGGCCGATGCCGACGTTTCCGAAGATGGCGGAGAGCAAGAAACTCCGGAGGTATCCGGGGACGATGAGAGCAAGGAGCAAGACTCTGAGTCAGAAAAATAGGCAGCACGAGCCGGAGGGCATGGCGAAGAATCGTCATGTGCCTATCCGCTCCTGTATCATCTGTAGACAACGCATGCCCAAACATGCGCTCAGGCGTTATGTCTGCCCGGCTTCGGGGGACGTACGCAACGCTCACGGCCTGAATGCCCTTGTGCCGGACCTGAATCAGGTTTTATCCGGGCGGGGGTTCTACGTCTGCAATAACCCGTTGTGCTGCGAGAAAAGCACGCACTTTCAGGGCTGGAAGAGAAAGTGCAAGGGGGTACCCACCGTATGACCATGGAAAAAGCACGGGTCAAGGACCTTTCGATCGAGCTGGGGGTCAGCAACAAGGAATTGCTGCAGGCCCTGCGTGAGCTTGGCATCCAGGCGAAGAGCCATATGAGCACGCTGACGGATGAGGAAGTCGTTGAAGTCAAGGCCAAGCTCAAGAACAAAGGCACGCAGACAGAAGTCGTGCGCGAGGAAATTCAGCCCGGAATGATCGTGCGCCGTCGCCGCAAGGCTGTCGGAAGGCAAGGTAAGGCCGAGGAACCTGAAGTCGGGGAACACGAGCCTGAGCACGAGGAAGTTGTTGAAGCCGAGGCTGAGGACGTTTTGGAGCACGCTTCCGCAAAGGCGGAAGAGGTGAAGCCCCGGGCCGAGGAACACGATGGGTCCGCTGAAACGGCGGCGCCTGTGGTGGATGCCGAGGCCGAGCCCGAGTCCGAGGAGAAGGAGCAGAAATCCTTTGCCCGGATCGTGCAACCGGCTCATGAGGTGCGGGAAACCAAGGCCGAGGAGACTGCCGCCCAGGGGGTGGAAGAGTCGGCCGATGCAGAGGATACTGGCGTGGAACAAGCCGTTGCGCGGGAGATCGAAGCTCCTGTTTTGGTTGAGGTCGCACCGGAGGAGGAGACTCCTGCGGATGTGCCTGTGAAGGAAGTCCCGACCGGAATGAAGGCCGTTGAGCCTGAAGCCCGCGAGGCCACTACGGAGACCGCTCCCAAGGCTGGTGCAGCGGCCGGAGAGCAGGCCCCCGCGGCGGACAAGGATGAAAAGTCCGCGGATAAGGCTGCGCAACCCGAAGGCGAAGGTGAGGGCAAGAAGAAGAAAAAGCGCAAGAAGCGCAAAGAGCCCACATCCGAACCCCAAGTCCGCATTATATCCCTGCCCGATCCCGTTGTGGAAGCCCCCAAACCCAAGGCCCCGCAGCAGGACGCCCCGGCCGCGGCAAAGCCCGCGCCTGGTGGCGCTCCGGCCAAGCCTGGCGAAGAAGACAGCGATGCCCGCGGCAAGAAAAAGCGTAAGAAAGACAAACGCGTTGTTGAATTTCCTCAAACTTTTTCCGATGACGAAGACCGCCGCCGCGCCAATATACAGGTCAAGAAAAAGAAATCCGCCGTGGTCAAGGACAAGACCGGCGGCAAGGTGCGCCCCAACAGGCGGCGTCGCGACTCCGAGCATATGCATGCGGAGCCCGTGGCCAACCAGGCCCAGCCCCTGAAGTCGGCCAAGCGCAAGATCAAGATCGACGAGGCCATCCGCCTGCAGGACCTGGCGCATCAGATGGGTATCAAGGCCCAGGCCTTGATCAAGGTGCTGTTCCAGCTCGGCGTCATGGCCACCATCAACCAGTCCCTGGACATGGATACCGCCACCCTGGTGGCTTCGGAATTCGCCTACGAGATTGAAAAGGTGGGCTTCAGCGAGGATGACTACCTCATGCCTCAAGAGGCCGACGCGCCCGAGACCCTTAGGTCCAGGCCCCCGGTGGTCACCATCATGGGCCACGTCGACCACGGCAAGACCTCTTTGCTGGACGCCATCCGCGAGTCCCACATCACCAGGGGTGAGGCGGGCGGCATCACGCAGCACATCGGCGCCTATCACGTGACAACGCCTCGTGGTGAGATCGTGTTCCTGGATACTCCGGGCCACGAAGCGTTCACCGCCATGCGTGCCCGCGGCGCCCAGGTCACGGACGTGGTCGTTCTGGTCGTGGCTGCGGACGACGGCGTCATGGATCAGACCCGCGAGGCCGTCAACCACTCCAAGGCCGCTGGCGTGCCCATCATGGTTGCGGTGAACAAGATCGACAAGGAAGGAGCGGATCCGGACCGCGCACGCAGGGAGCTCTCCGAGCTGGGCCTGCTGCCGGAAGATTGGGGTGGAGAGACCATCTTCGCCAACGTGTCCGCCAAGAAGCATATAGGTATCGACGAACTGCTTGAACTCATCCTGCTCCAGGCCGAAGTCATGGAGCTCAAGGCCAATCCCGACAAGCCCGCGCGCGGGCGTATCGTGGAAGCCCGACTGGACAAGGGACGCGGCGCTGTTGCCTCGGTCCTGATCCAGGAAGGAACCTTGAAGCAGGGCGACTACTTTGTCTGCGGTCTGTACAATGGCCGCGTGCGCGCCCAGTTCAACGATCAGGGCAAGAAGGTCAAGGAAGCCGGCCCGGCAATCCCCGTGGAAGTGCAGGGCTTCGAGGGCGTCCCCGAGGCAGGTGACGAGTTCGCGGTGGTTGAAGACGAAAAGGTCGCCCGCCGTATCGCCGAGGCCAGACAGCTCAAGCAGCGTGAAAAGACACTGGCCAAGGAGACCAAGGTCACTCTGGAGACCTTCCTTTCCTCCCGTGCCAACAAGACCGAGGTCCAGAACCTCAATCTGGTGGTCAAGGCGGACGTGCAGGGCTCCCTGGAGGCGGTCAACGATGCGTTGCTCAAGCTCTCCATGGACGAGATCAAGATCAATCTTATCCACGGCGGCACCGGCGCCATCACGGAATCGGACATCCTGCTGGCTTCCGCGTCCCATGCCATCATCATCGGCTTCAACGTGCGCCCCACCGCCAAGGTCAAGGACGTTGCCGAAAAAGAGAACGTGGAAATCCGTTTCTACGACATCATCTACAAGCTGGTGAACGAGATCAAGGACGCCATGTCCGGCATGCTCTCGCCGTTGACCAAGGAAGTCTATCTGGGGCAGGCCGAGGTCCGCGAGACATTCAGCGTGCCCAAGGTCGGCACTGTGGCCGGCTGCGGCGTGGTGGACGGGAAGATCACCAGAAACGCCGGAGTGCGTTTGCTCCGCGACGGCGTGGTGACGTATACGGGCAGCATCTCCTCCCTCAAACGTTTCAAGGATGACGCAAAAGAGGTGATCAAAGGCTACGAGTGTGGTATAGGCCTTGAGAACTACAATGACATCAAGGTTGGCGACGTCATTGAAGCCTTTGAGGAAGTGCAGGAAGCGAGAACACTCGATTGATCCGGTGACGGGGCCCGGGTGTGGCCGGCGGCAGCCGGGCGGATGGGGCGGACCATGTTCATAGGTGTTTTGACCCTGGAGTTCACCCTGCACGGGAACGACTCCCTGAAGGGAAAGCGCAACGTGGCCCAGAGCCTCAAGCACAAGCTCAGGAACAAGTTCAACCTGAGTGTTGCAGAGGTGGAGTCCCAGGAGAGCCATACGCGGCTCGTACTTGCCGCGGTCATGGTCGGCAGCGACTACAAGTACATCGAGAGCAAGCTCTCGAAAGCGCTGCTCATGGTGGAAGCCATCAGCCCGGAAGAAGTGACCGACAGCGAAATGGAGATCTTTCAGCCCGCATGACGCGCCAAAATGTTACACAAGGCGCCCGGCAGGACGCGCAGTCTATGTCATCTCCCATGTTCGACATACAACGTGTGCTGGAGACCGGAGACAATTTTCTGGTTTCCAGTCACGAAAACCCGGACGGAGACGCCCTTGGCTCGACTGTGGCCATGGGCTTCCTGCTCGACCGTCTCGGCAAGAACTACAGGCTGTTCAACGGTACCGGAATCCCCGAGCATTTCAGCTGGGTTCGGTTGCCGGGCACCATGTACAACAGCCTGGAGGACCTTGACGGGTTCACCCCTGAGTGGGTCATCGTCTGCGACTGCGGCGACCCCTTCCGCATGGGCAAGGAACTGCTCAAGGCCGTGGAGCCCAAGACCATCATCAACATCGACCACCACGTGAACAACCCCATGTTCGGCGCCCTGAACTGGGTGGACACCGGCATGGCCGCGGTGGGGCAGATGATCGCCCTGCTTGTCAAGAGCATGGGAATTCCCTTGAGCGGCCCCCTGGGCGAGGCCGTATACCTGGCCATCGTCTCCGACACAGGGAGCTTCTGCTACGGGAACACCAAGCCGGAGATCATGGAGCTGGCCGCCGAAATTCTCCGCCTGGGCCTCGATGCCGGACAGTTCAACGACAAGTACTTGAACCAATGGCCCTATCACCGGATTCAGATGTGGTCCGAGGTGCTTGGCAAATCCAGGCTGCATATGGACGGGCAGGTGGGTGTGGTACGCGTCCCCAGGGAGACCATGGAGCGCCATGGCGCCAGGAACGAGGATTGCGAGGGACTGGTGGAGTTCATGCGCAAGGTCAAGACGGTGCGTGTGGCGATCTCCCTGCGCGAGGACCGCAAGGGAATGGTGAAATTTTCCCTTCGCTCCATGGGCGACGACGATGTTCAGAAGGTCGCACTGCATTTCGACGGCGGCGGTCACCGCAATGCCTCTGGAGGCGCCATCGCCGAGGGCATGGACAGGGCAGAGGAGATGCTGCTGCAGGCCATTGCCCGGTTGATGCCCTTTGCAAATGATATTTCGGACACTGGAGCGCCTCATGAGTGAGTTGACGCAGCAGCATGGGCTGCTGGTGCTGAACAAGCCCAAGGGGCCCACGTCCGCGGGGTGCCTCGAGAAGATAAAGCGCGTCCTGAAGCAGAAAAAGATCGGACACGCCGGTACCCTGGACCCCATGGCCACGGGCGTGCTCCTGGTACTGCTGGGGCAGGCCACGAAGATCGCCGGATATCTTACCGAAGGCGGCAAGGCATATTCCGGCGTGCTCGAACTCGGCACCTCCACTAATACCTACGACCTGGAAGGGGAGGTTGTCCGGCAGGAGCCCTGGGAGCACCTGACCGAGGACGACATCCGTCGGGACGTGGCTGGGTGGACGGATATGACCACCCAGGAGATTCCTCCCTATTCCGCGACAAAGCACAAGGGAAAGCCCTTGTACAAGCTCTCGCGCGAAGGTAAGGAAACTCCTTCGATCGTTAAACCTTTGAGTGTCACCTGGGCGGAGATTCTGGACATGGATCTCCCCAGGGTTCACTTCCGCGTTGAATGCGCGGCCGGCACCTATATCCGGTCCCTGGTCCACAGCCTGGGGATGCGGCTTGGTTGCGGCGCGGTGCTGACCGCCCTCACGCGGGAATATAGCCATCCGTTCGGTCTGGACAAGGCCCATGACCTGGATGCGGTGCTCCAGGAGCCCGAGATCCTGGCGGGGCGCGTTCTGCCCCTTGCCGAGACCTTGTCGCACTGGCCCCGTGTCCGCATGGACGAGGCCCAGACCAAGATGGTGAAGAACGGGATGCGCATCGAGATTTCGCCGGATATGGCGCTGCCCCTTCCTGTTGAACAGGAAACCAGGGCCGTACTGCTGGCGCCGGGGGACGAATCCCTGGCACTGGCCGAGGCGAAGATCATCGATGGCAAACCCGTTTGGGCCATTCTCAGGGGCCTCTGGCAATCCTGAGAACGCCCGCAACGTGTGTAGAATCGCGCCGTCCGGCAATGCCCCGCTTTTGGGGTGCCGAAAGTCCGCAACCATGGGACGGTGAAACAGAAACTTAGGAATCCCAAGGAGGATAGCGCTGTGGTCATGACGCCGGAAGATAAGGCAAGAATCATCGAGGAGTACAAGACGCACGAGGGCGATACCGGATCACCCGAGGTCCAGGTGGCGCTGCTCACTTCGCGCATCACGTACCTGACGAGCCACTTCAAAACGCACGCCAAGGACTTCCACTCCCGTACCGGTCTTCTGAAGCTGGTTGGTCAGCGTCGCAAACTGCTCAACTACCTGAAGAAAAAAGACGTTCAGCGGTACAGGGATCTTATCGCCCGACTGAATCTGCGCAAGTAGCGCAAGTCGGATTAGCAACCATGGCCCGGTGCGGACATTTCCGCGCCGGGCCCCCTTAAGGCTCTCTCTCGCGCAATCTGGCGACGCCATGACGGGCGGCTTTGTCTGAGCGTCACCAGATTGCGGGACCAGAGACCTCTGGGATCAACCCAAAAGGAACATATTATATGGACTCAGCATTCAAAACGACGAGGCTCTCAAAGACCATCGGCGGCCAGGAAATCATCCTGGAGACCGGCAGGTTGGCCAATCAGGCCGACGGCGCCATCTGGGTGCAGTGCGGCGGAACCGTGGTTCTGGTCACCGTTGTTACCCAAAAAATGCAGCGTGACGTTGATTTCTTCCCCCTCACCGTGGATTACGTTGAAAAGATGTACGCGGCGGGGCGTGTTCCCGGCAGCTTCTTCCGTCGTGAGATCGGCCGCCCCAGCGAGCGCGAGACCCTGTGCTCCCGCCTCATCGACCGCCCCATCCGTCCTCTGTTCCCCAAGGGTTTCAGGGACGAGGTCCAGGTCATCGCCACCGTTCTCTCCGCCGACCCGGAGATCAATCCGGACGTGCTGGCCATCACCGGTGCCTCCGCTGCCCTGCACATGTCCAAGATCCCCTTTGAGGGGCCCATCGCGGGTGGCCGTATCGGCTACGTGGACAACCAGTTCGTCCTGAACCCCACGGTCAGCCAACTGGAGCAGAGCACCTTGGACATGGTGCTCGTGGCCTCCAAGGACGCCGTGGTCATGGTGGAAGGCAGCGCCAACATTCTGCCCCACGAAATCATGGCCGAGGCCCTGGAGTGGGGGCGTGACGCCCTGCAGCCTCTCATTGAGATGCAGGAGGAGATGCGCGCCGAAGCCGGAAAGGACAAGATCGAGTTCGTGCCCCCTCAGGTGGATCCCGAATTCGAGCAGGCTGTCATCGAGGTGGCCACTCCCGAGTTGGATGAGGCGCTGTCCATCAAGGAGAAGATGGCGAGAAAGGATGCTCGCAAGGCAGCCAAAGAGAAGATCGTGGCCGCGATCACCGGGGACGAGCGGTTCGTGGAATCCACTTCTCTGGTGTATCTTGGTGATATCATTTCCAAGCTGGAAAAGGAGATGGTGCGCAAGCGCATCAAGGACACCGGAATACGCCTGGATGGCCGCGACATGACAACGGTGCGCCCCATTTCCATTGACCTCGGCCTGCTGCCCCGCACCCATGGTTCGGCCCTGTTCGCCAGAGGCGAGACCAAGGCTCTGGTCGTCTGCACCCTGGGAAGCGGCCGCGACGAGCAGCGCATCGAAAGTCTCATGGGCGACGAAAGCAAGCGCTTCATGTTGCACTACAACTTCCCGCCCTATTGCGTGGGTGAAATCAAGATGATGCGCGTATCCCGGCGTGAGATCGGACACGGCGCCCTGGCCGAACGTTCCCTGGTGCCTGTGCTCCCCTCTGCCGAGGATTTCCCCTATACCCTGCGTATAGTTTCCGAAGTCATGGAGTCCAACGGCTCCTCTTCCATGGCCTCGGTGTGCGGCGCCAGCCTGGCCTTCATGGACGCCGGTGTGCCCATCAAGGACGCGGTGGCCGGTATCGCCATGGGCCTGATCAAAGAGGGTGACGACTACTTCGTGCTCACCGACATCATTGGCGACGAAGACGCCCTGGGCGACATGGACTTCAAGGTTGCCGGTACCGCCGAGGGCATCACCGCCTTCCAGATGGACATCAAGATCTCGGGTATTCCCGCCGAGGTCATGGCCCGGGCCCTGGCCCAGGCGCGTGACGCCCGCATGCATATCCTTGAGAAGATGAACGCCGTGCTCGAGACCCCGCGCACCGAACTCTCCGCACATGCGCCCAAATTCGAGGCCATCAAGGTGAGCCCGGACATCATTCGCGTGATCATCGGCCCCGGGGGCAAGAACATCAAGGCTCTCACCGCCGAGACCGGTGCTTCCATCGACATCGAGGACTCCGGCATTGTACACATCTTTGCTCCCAACGAGGAGTCCATGCAAATGGCCCGCGAGCGCATTGAGATGTACGACCAGAAGCCCGAGGTCGGTATGACCTACGAGGGGCCGGTGAAGAAGATCCTGGAGATCGGCTGTATCGTGGAAATTCTCCCCGGGGTTGAAGGCCTGGTGCATATCTCCCAGCTGGCCCTGGAGCGCGTGGAAAAGGTCACCGATGTCTGCGCCCTGGGCGACACCATGAAGGTGAAATGCCTGGAAGTCCTGAACGACGGCAAGATGCGCCTGTCCCGCGCCGCCATCCTGGCCGAGGAGCAGGGCATCGAGTTCAAGGACAACCCGCCCAAGAGCGGTCGCGGCCCCAAACGTGACGGCGGCCGAGGCGGCCGTGGCAACGACCGTGGCGACCGTGGCGGAGATCGCCGAGGCGGCGGTGGCGGCCGTGGCGGTGATCGCGGCGGAGACCGTGGCGGACGCAGATAAATATAACATGCCGGGTTTCATGTGAAACATATGACCCGGACATGATCCGCAAGCGAATGAAGCCGCTGCCCGAGGGCAGCGGCTTCTTGCGTTTGGTGCGCCCGGCAGGGCGCGTGGTGCGTGAGCACCATCCGGGCAGGTGTGGTGCCTGCCTGGTGACTTGGAGGTGAAAGTCCTCCGCAGGCCCGACAAGGGGAACTGCTAGCCGGACGGCAAGGGTGTCCATCGCGAGATGGAATCTGAAGGAAGCCGCAGGCAAAATGCTGACCCGACGAACAGAAATCGCATACGAGGCGGTCATGCCGAGTGAGGAGGCCAATATCTTCAAAGCCCGATACTTGTACGGAAAGCATGGACGTATATGCGGCGGGTATAAGCAGGAAGGTCGCGCGCATTACCCGGGGAGATCTGTCTTCCTGCCATGTGCTACCGGCGCGGCAACGCGCCGGGATGGGAAGACAGAAGTCAGCAGACGGCATAGTAGGTCCGCCGACCGGACTGAAGGCCCGAACATGTAACACGGGGCGCGAGCCCGGAGAATCGCATGGCAAGCGGAGACGCAGAAGGGCGGGCTGGGATACCCGCCGCCACTCCCGAGGGTAGGGGACGGAATCCCCGAAAGTACGGATGTGGTGCGCCAAGTGCCTCGAAATCAGTGGTAAACTCCCGCCCGGAGCGGCTGTGGTTGATGGAAGAAGTGGTCGGACACGACAACATGCTCGCGGCTTTCAAGCGTGTACGCGCCAACAAGGGCGTCCCCGGAGTGGTCGGCATGCGTGCCGAGGACGTCTGGGGGCACTACACGCTGAACGAGGCGCGCATCAAAGAAGAACTGCTGGAAGGGCGCTACGAGCCGCAAGCTGTGCTCGGTGTGGAAATTCCCAAGCCCGGCGGCGGGGTGCGTCAATTGGGCATCCCGACGGCCTTGGACCGGCTCATCCAGCAGGCGCTGCATCAGGTTTTAACCCCCATTTTCAATCCCGGTTTCTCGGAGTCCAGCTACGGCTTCCGCCCTGGCCGAAGTGCGCATCAGGCCGTGCTCAAAGCACGGGAGCATGTCGCCGCCGGCAAGCGGTGGGTCGTGGATATGGACTTGGAGAAGTTCTTCGACCGCGTGAATCACGACGTGCTCATGGCGCGGGTGAAACGCAAGGTCAAGGACTGGCGGGTGCTGCGGCTGATTCGCCGCTACCTGCGGGTGGGGCTGATGCACGGGGGCGTCGCATCGCAACGAGTGATGGGCACGCCGCAAGGCGGCCCCCTCTCGCCGCTGCTGTCCAACATCCTGCTGGATGATCTGGACAAAGAGCTTGAACGCAGAGGCCACGCGTTCTGCCGCTACGCCGAGGACTGCAACATCCATGTGCGGACACGGCGTTCCGGCGAACGAGTTATGGCCTCGGTTTCCCGGTTTCTGACGGAACGGTTGAAGTTGCGGGTCAACGAGGCGAAAAGCGCGGTTGGCCGCCCCTGGGAGCGGACATTCCTTGGCTATTCCATGACGTTCCACATGAAGCCCCTGCTGAAGGTGGCGCTGTCATCGGTCAAACGGCTGAAGGCGGCCCTGCGCGAGGAATTCCGCAAAGGACGCGGTCGAGCGTTGCGAACCGTCATCACCACCCTCACGCCGAAGCTGCGAGGCTGGGTGAACTACTTCAAGCTGGCGGAAGTAAGGGTATTCTCGAGGAACTGGATATGTGGCTGCGACACAAGCTGCGGAACATCATCTGGCGACAATGGAAACGCGTCTTCACACGAGCGAAGAACCTGATGCGGCGGAGGATTGGCGAAAAACGGGCCTGGAA
This sequence comes from Desulfovibrionaceae bacterium, assembly GCA_963674665.2. Lineage (GTDB taxonomy): Bacteria > Desulfobacterota > Desulfovibrionia > Desulfovibrionales > Desulfovibrionaceae. The sequence goes on from CAXXPL010000014.1 coordinate 211,323, forward strand.
ATCAGCGAAGAACCAGCGGGGTCCCTGGTGGAACTCCGGGGCTTCGCACATGAATCAGACCTTACGCAAGAAATTCTTTGATAATATGGGACTTGTGTCACTTCTTGCGGAACACCGCAGACATCAAAGTGTTATGTGAACCGCCGTGGTACGGAACCGTATGCCCGGTGGTGCGGGAGGACGGGGGGCGCGAGCCCCCCTCCTACCCGATGTGGAGCTGGAGGGAATCGAACCCACGACCTCTTGAATGCCATGCCAGTGATTTTGGCTGTAGACGTTGAAATACTTGCACGTTTTGGTTTGCGGTCAACAGAAAATCAGGGATGTTGGATAGGTGTTAGAGGCAAAGGTTCACCAGATGGTTGATCAAAAATGTATGCCTCTATGAACTGTTCCCGGCTACAACTGCCGTTCCACATCCATACTCTGATGCAGGATTCTGACGATAGTCACCACCTCATTCTCAACACGGTAGAAGACAAGATGTTTGCCCACAGGAAGACTGTGGTATCCTGCTCTGATGTGGTCGCAATTCCTGCCCATTCCAACATTCTCTGCAATCATGTGGAAGGACTGATCCAGACGAGATAGATATTCCTTGCGCTGTTCGATTCCCCAAGTTGTCTGCGTATATCTGGCGATACTTCTGAGGTCGTCATACGCCTTGTTGGTAAGCTGAAATCGCATCTAGCCGTCCAACTCGGTAGATAACTTCTCCAGGGAATAGTCGGCAATGCAGCTCTGTTCACCTTCAATGAGGGCCAGCTGAAGAGCTCTCAGCTTCGCCTCCCGCTCCTCAAGCAGTCGCAAACCTGCTCGAATGGCTTCACTGGCCGAGTTGAACCGGCCTTCCTTGACCTGATTGGCAATGAAAGCATCAAAATGCTCGCCGAGTGTGACGCTGGTGTTTTTTTGCATGGTCTGCCTCCACGGTATGCCTAGATATAATATTTATTGGTATTGGAGGCAAGAGGCGAAGAGAGGAATTCACAGGGGATCTTATTTCTGTTTTCGAGATTTTGTTGCCCGCCGAGCAGCAGACCTAAGACGGGATGGGCCTTTTGTTATGGTAGCTTTCAAACCCGCTATACGATGTTTCATTTGTTGTAATTCGACGCCTTCAAGTGTTTCGAGAAGCTCCTGAGCACTCTGCAATTCAGCATTCTTCTCACCCCACCAGTCTGCATCAGTATTCTGCTCTGTTTCAACGATGCCGTAAGCTATCTGCCTCAAGACATCATCTCCCCACTGTCCCCGTGCGAAATTTACAGCTTTGCAAACTAATTGAATATTACCCTGGATGTAAGGGTCGAGGCAGTCTATTCTGTCAATGCGCGGTGCAAAAGGTTTCTTTACGAAAACATCAGAGAAGACTTCATTGTGAAACGTGAGACCACTGAGAGCGCACTGTCCATTCTGTCGTTTCCACACAGATTCCAAATAGTCCATTGTGAGATCAAAAGGCTGCTCACGCTTTCGAGCACGTCCCCGGGCTGAAGATAAAGCAGAACGTAAATGTTGGCGCATCTCAGAAGTGAGAGAACTCGTGTTCATTATCTCATGATGTCCGATCTTGATACATTTTGAAAGTATCTACAATAAAAGGGATCGCTCAGATTGCTACAAGCCCTCTTGACCCGCAATCAAGCGCCCACCACCCCACATCCCCCAGCTATCACAAACCTTTTCCCAGCTCAGTCAACACCTCATTCTCCAAATTCTCCCTCATTGGTTCACCAAATGGTTATCCACAAACGAAAAAAAGGTAGTTGGACTCTTCGTCTAACTACCCCTTCTTCTTTGGAAAATTTTTGGTGGAGCTGGAGGGAATCGAACCCACGACCTCTTGAATGCCATTGCCGAGATGTTCAACTTATCCTTTGAAATTGTTGGGATTTGTACTTCGAATGCTAACATTTTTAAGGGATGTTGGATAGGTGTTAAAGGCTCCCGGTTCGCCAGGTGGTTAGCCGGGGGTGGTGTGCTGTTTTGAGCTGGAATCACGGCTGCAACCGTTGCATTATCTACAGAAGATGTTGAGGCTTCTCTGGTCCTATGCAATAAGTCTCCGCGTTTGAATTTCCGGAAGGACCAAGGAAAGTAATGCGTGACTTGATCACCTCTCACCGGAAACATGGGGGGGATTATGGGGATTAAGCGGCCAACAGCTGTCAGTTGCTTGAACCCCGTCAATGAATACTCATCGCAGGATCAGCACTCGCTTAGCAGGCGATAGCTGCTGGAACATATCAGAAATAATGTCAATAAGCTCGGAGTGTCTTGGTTTCCGAATTGGACTCAACTGGGGCCAGGACAGCCTGAAGCGGGTGTCCATGCTTCAGGTGCATGGAACCGAAGAGGTGCTCGATATGTGGGGTGCTCTCTGTGCAGCAAAGATTGCGAGTGAAAGAGAGAAGCCCGGCGCGGCTTGTCACGCAGTCACTCCTGGGCTGGACATCAATTATTAATTTTGTCAAAAAAACAATGCGCATTTGAACTTGACCTGCTCTGGAAAAACTGGTTCCCCCAATGTTAAGGGTAAGTGGTCCGTAGGAGGAAGAATGGACAAGCAAAAGCTGATCGAAAGTGCAACTCAGCTGCAACAACCATCCTCTGAATCGGCTCAGGCTCTTGGAGCGATCCGGGAAGCCTTTGCCTCCAGCTCAACCAATCTATGACTGAGCGTAAAGACATCATTGCGCTCATAGGAGAAAACAACACTGACATGATGCAAAATAATCATCGCAATCATGCCAGATACTTAGAATCTTTTTTTGACTTTGATCCTGTATCTTTCGTGGAAACAATCATTTGGGTACTGCGCACCTATAGGGCTCATGGCTCCAGATCGCCTATTGGCCAGCAATGCTTGACGTTGCACTTGAAATTCTGCGGAAAGAACTCTCTCCAAGTGTTTTCAGGGAAATCGAACCCTTTTACAACTGGATGATAATCCATGTTCCACAGTTCACGCTTGTAAGTAATTTTACCAGCTCTGCATGGGAGCATGTAAGACAGACACATGATTAGATTTCAATTTGAAATGCTGGCCTAGTATTTGAGGGGGAGTTCATGTCTGATGCCAATTCCACCATCCATGTAGAGACAACTGGACACGATTTTACAAAATTAGCAAAAGAATATATGGAGAATCTTCTTCAGGGCAATCGAAATCAAGCTATCGACTGCATCATGACTAATGTGTCAAATGGACTATCAGTAAAAGAATTGTACCTGAATGTCCTTCAGCCTGTGCAATACGAAATTGGTCGCCTTTGGCAGAATAATAGAGCTTCAGTTGCCATGGAGCATTTTTTTACTGCAACAACTCAATTGGTTATGGCCCAGCTATTTCCTTATGTTATGTCCAGCAAGAAAAATGGGAACGTATTTGTAGCTTGTTGTGTAGAGGGGGAGCTACATGAGCTGGGCATGCGCATGGTTGCAGATTTCTTTGAAATGGAGGGGTATGATACCTATTATCTAGGTGCAAACACTCCGCCTGACGGTATAACGGACATCGTTGTAAAACAGAATGCTGCAATTTTGGGTATATCTGTTACTATGCTCTATAATGTAGGAAAAGCTTCTAAAATAATCGAGACTGTTAAAAAAAGTTCTGAGTTCAAGGAGGTCAAGATCATGGTCGGGGGATTCCCTTTTATGCTTAACCCCAACCTCTACAAGAATGTTGGAGCTGATATTTCCGCCAACGACGCTTCGCAAGCGGTTAAGTTAGCAAGAAATCTAATTTCTACGGCATGAGAGATCATCTTAGGCGTTCGATAGTCTTATGTGATCTTGACGGTCGCATAACTAGTATTGTCAGAGACGACTTTAAGCTGTTTTTCTCAAGCATGCCTTTTGAGGTCTACTTTCGTGATTTATCAGAAAAGCAGTGCCGGGAAGCCGTTGACCAATTTCTGCAAGAGACAGTTCGGAAGAGCATGGCATCGGCCTTGGACATATTGTTCAAAAAAGATGCTTCTTCGCTCAAACTAAATATTTTTGGTCTTCTACGCGGACAAACCCTGGTGCTTCTAATTAGCCTCTCAGAGTGCAGTCTCTTTTCAGTTAACGATGATCTGCTGCGGACTATTAATGATCAAGCAGTTTTGATTCGAGATCTTCAAAAACAGCGAATTCCTCTTTCCTGGGACTCTCCTACATTTGACACTATTCCTTACGATGAGTTTTCACGGCTGAACAATGAACTTGTCAATATTCAGCGAGAACTGACTAAAAAAAACTTTCTTCTTAAGGCCCAAGAGGAGCGTTTTCTTAAGATCATTCATGAAAATGCCGATTCAATATTGATTGTTGACGATTCTGGAGTAGTTCAATTCATGAATTCGAGGGCAGAGGAACTATTTGGCAGGCCTTTGCGAGATATGAGCAAAGACTTGTTAGAAATGCCCATAGGTGAGAACAATACTGCCGAATTGGACCTTTTAATAGGCGATGCCCATTATGTAGTTGAGATGCGTTACACTGAGATTATTTGGGATGAAAAGGATGCTTGCCTAATAACAATGCGTGACATTAGCCATAGAAAAGCTATGGAACAAGATCTTGCTCATGCAAAAGAGATGGCGGACAATGCAAACAAGGCAAAAAGCGAGTTTCTGGCCAACATGAGCCACGAGATACGCACGCCGCTCAATGGCGTCATGGGCATGTTGCAGCTTCTCAATTCCTCGGGGCTCGAGCCCCAGCTGTCGGAGTATGCTGACATCGCATTGGATTCATCACGAAATTTGCTGAACATCATCAACGACATTCTCGACTTTTCCAAGATTGAAGCCGGAAAAATCGACCTACACCCAGAACCGTTCGCGATCGATTCCCTGCTCAGGTCCCTGGTGTTCACGTTTTCCACCCAAATCAGGAACAAGGAAATTTCCCTCGATTATCGTATCTCGCAGGACACGCCGAACTTGGTTATCGGGGACATGTCCAGATTGCGCCAGATCCTTTTCAATCTTGTGGGCAATGCGATCAAATTTACAGACAAGGGGCGAGTCCGCATCGATGTACATTCGCTGGAGAAGACCGGGCTCCACCATCTGCGTCTGGGATTCTTGATCACGGACACCGGAATAGGAATCCCCGAGGACATGGTCGACTACCTGTTCGAACCCTTCACCCAGGTGGACGGCTCACATACGAGAAAGTTCAAGGGCACTGGCCTCGGTCTCTCCATTGTAAGACGGCTTATCAGGCTGATGGGGGGAGAGGTTGCCATCGAGAGCGCCCAGGGCAAAGGCACCACGGTCCGGTTTGATGTTCAGGTGGGAGCAGTGGAGGGTGAAGCAATAGAGGAATATCTCAAGGAATCAGGACCCACCGAATCCGAGCCCCAAGTTTTCGAGCGCCCCTTGAGCATTCTCGTGGCAGAGGATGACCAGACAAGCGCTATTTTGATCGAGCGAATACTCAATAAATGGGGACACAAAGTGATCCTGGTTCATGACGGCATGGAAGCCCTTGAGGCACTGCTCAACAATGACATCGACCTCGTGCTCATGGACGTCCAGATGTCTGGAATCGACGGACTGGAAGCAACGTCTATCATTCGCAAGGACACTGACTATGCCGACAGATCCTCTGTTCCGATCATTGCCCTGACGGCGCACGCTCTGAAAGGTGCCCAGGAGCATTTCCTCGAGGCTGGAATGGACGGATATGTGGCCAAGCCGGTGGAGATAGAGGCGCTGGCCAAGGTCATTAAGGAGGTCATGGCGAAGTCCAAAGGCTGACGCGCCGGCTGAATACGGAGACGGATACATTGGCTTGGAATTCTGCCAAGAACTACTCAACTCGCTGGCGGACGGCGTCTATTTCGTGGACCTCGACCGCCGTGTGACTTATTGGAACAAAGCCACCGAGCGCATCAGCGGCTTCGTTTCGCAGGAAGTCCTTGGAAACAGCTGCGCCGACAACATCCTCCACCATGTGGACGACGAGGCAACCGAGTTGTGCACCCACGGCTGCCCGCTTGCGGCGACCATGGAAGACGGGCAAGTGCGCGAGGTCGAGGTCTACATACACCGCAAGTTCGGCCATCGCGTCCCAGTGGCCATCCGCGCCGCCCCAATGCGCGATGTGAACGGTGAGATCGTCGGTGCGGTGGAGGTTTTCTCCAACAACTCGAAGAACATCGACGTTCTCAAGGAGATGGAGGAACTGCGCCGCGAGGTCTTCCACGACAAGCTCACAGGAGTGACCAACAGACGCTTCGCCGCCATCACCCTTGAGAACTACGAGCGAACCATGAGCGAGAGCGGCGTTCCCTTCGGCGTGGTCTTTGTGGACATCGACCACTTCAAGAAGGTCAACGACACTTGGAGCCACGCCGCTGGGGACTAGGTGCTTCGCATGGTCGACCAGACATTGGCGAACGAGTTGAGGGCACTGGATGTGGCCTGTCGGTGGGGCGGCGAGGAATTCGTCATCATCGTCCCGAACGTGACGGCCTAGTCCCTAGCCCGCATATTGTAAGAACGCCCCCGGAAAGCATTTTTTTGGGGCGTTTTCTGGTGCGCCCGGCAGGGCGCGTGGTGCGTAAGCACCATCCGGTCAAGCGTGGTGCCTGACCGGTGACTAGGAGGTGAAAGTCCTCCGCAGGCCCGACAAGAGGAACTGCTAGCCGGACGGCAAGGGTGTCCATCGCGAGCCGGGGCTTCGCACATGAATCAGGCCTTTCGCAAGAAATTCTTTGATAATATGGGACTTGTGTCACCTCTTGCGGAACACCGCAGACATCAAAGGGTTACATGAACCGCCGGGGTACGGAACCGTATGCCCGGTGGTGTGGGAGGACGGGGGGCGCGAGCCCCCCTCCTACCCGATGCTACCATGAAATGGGTACCGGATGCTGGACGCAAGATCGTCTTCGACCGCTTTCATATCATGCAGCATGTAGGTGAGGCGATGGACAAGGTACGGCGTCAGGAGCACAAGGCGCTCATGGTTAAAGCGGATGACACCCTCAAGGGCGGCAAGTATTTATGGCTGTATTCACAGGAGAATTTTCCGCAGAAGCATCAGGTTCGTTTCGAGGCGCTCAAAGAAGCGAATCTGAAAACGGGCAAGGCCTGGGCCATGAAGGAAAGTCTACGAGGGTTGTGGAAGTATCTCAGCCCGGGCTGGGCCAATCGATTTCTGAAGAAGTGATGCACGTGGGCAACGCGCTCAGGACTGGGGCCAATGAACAAGGTGGCCAAGATGCTGCTCGATCACGCCGATAATATCGTGACGTTCTGCCGGCACCGCATCACCAACGCCGTAGCCGAGGGCCTCAACAGCAAGATCATGTCAATCAAGCGGCGAGCTTGCGGCTACCGCGACAAGGAGCACTTCAAAACGGCGATATACTTCTTCTGTGGCGGGCTGAACCTCTACCCGGCCCTTAGCAAAACCGGGGCCACCCACTGAGTTTCCGGAAGGACCAGGTTACTGTACAATTCCCTTATACATCAGGGTTGCCCCCAGAATGAGCAGGATCAGGTAGACCATGCGCCGGAAGCCACGCTCACCCACGCGGGAGGATATCAGGGTGCCCGTGAGGATGCCCAGGGTGGTGCCGGGTATGGTGGCGGCGAAAAATCCCAGGATTTGCCCGGTGAATACGCCGGTGGCGGTATAGTAGGAGCAGATGAACACGAAGTTGACGCACAGGTACCCCACGAGCATGGCCTTGAACTGGTCCTTGTTCCAGGGGCCAAGGGTGGCGTAGACGATTACCGGGGGGCCGTTGGCGCCGATACTCCCCCCCAGTATGCCGGAAAGGATACCGGCACCCCATGCCCAGGGTTGCCCCAGGTCACGTTTTTGAGGGCGCACGTACAGGGAAAAGAACACGAATCCCACCAGAATGAGCCCGAAGAGTATCTGAAGCCAGGAGGATGCCACCACCTTGAGGATGTGCGCGCCCATGGGGATGCCGATGATCGAGCCCATAAGAAGGGGGATCAGCAGCTTCCAAAGCACCTGTTTACGAAGTTGCACGGTCTGAAAGGTGTTGATGAACAACCCCAGAAGCGAGATAAGAGGCACCACGGTCTTGATGTCCACGAGTAGGGACATGAGGGGCAGTGCCACCATGACCGTGCCAAAGCCTGTGAGCCCTTGAAGTCCTCCGGCGAAAAAGCCGACAATCGACATGGCGAGGTAGAGTTCCATAAGCAAGGGTGGGTTTCCTGCAAGTCAGAAAGAGATCAAACGCCGTACATCGCGCTGGATGTGTAAGGCTATTGGTTGCCAGGGAAACGGCTGTCTACTACGGGGGTGCGGGCAGCGTCAAATCTCCGCCGGATCATTGCTCGTGATACGGTCAAGGAATTCGCGGGCCACGCGCTGGGCCTGTTCGTTGATGAGGAGCCCCTCGTCGCGCAGGGAGCCGCGCAGGGACAGATACAGGGATATTGCCTCCTTCATGCCTCGGTAACAGGAATCGGGATCATGGGTGGCCACGGTTTCGAGCATCTTCCGGGCACGCTCCGGCGCCAGTGATTCGAGCTTCCGCACACCCGAGGGGCGTGCCCCGGCTTCCATGAGCGCCAGGGGCCCCAGCACTGAAAGCCGTAGAAAAGAGAGAAAATCAAGGGCTTCGAACAGCTCCCCGCGTGCGATCTTGGTCGCCCCGTAATGGACCCAGACCCAGAACCGGTCCTCGATCCACTGCAGGGAAGGGGCGGGATAGCACGGTTCACCTACCTGCATCGCATCCCCCAACCTGTTGTCACGATCCAGGAGGATGACAGGGTCCTCTACCCGCTCCCGGGCGTCAGCAAGGCTGACGAATTTCAGATCCACATGGAGCACCGGGGTATCGTACAGGCAGATGAGCAGGCGCGGTTCACCCACGTGTTCGCCGGTGAAGGCAGCCACGAGGTTTCCCAGCCCGTGGGCCAGGCCCTTCCTCTCGCGCAATACTTCCTCAAAGGCCGAGGGCTCCACAGCCAGGACAAGGTCTAGATCGCTGTATGTGTCCATACTCCGGGTGAGGAACGAACCTCCGATGGCCACACCCACGATCCTGTCGTCTTTTCCGAGTGTTTTCAGGGCGTTTTCGAGAAACACCCTGTGATCCTCAGGCACAAAGCTCAAATCCGTCATGCCGCATTCCTTGATTTTCGCGTTGATACACCCCTGCATGGTGCACCCGGAGATTGATACAAAAATCCAATCTCCAGGCAAGGGGCGGAATTTGGCGGAAAGAGGTGCGAGATGTAACGAAGTGGCTTCGATAGGAGGCCGGGGGAAAGCCCCATACAAAAAGGTTCCCCCGGAAAAGTAGGCTGTATGGAAGTTATTCCTGATTTTTCATGTCCTCGATGATGGAGCGCAACTGGTCCGAGAGTTCGGACAGCCTCCCGATGGCCAGGGCTGAATTCTCCATGGCCCCGGCAGTGTCGATGGCGATGGTGTTGATCTCATCGGTACCGCGGTTGATTTCCTCGGAAGCCGCGGACTGCTCCTCTGCGGCTGTTGCGATGGCGCGGACCTGGTCGGAAGTGCCCTGGATGATCTCCAGGATCTGGCTCAGGGAGTTCTGGGCCTCGATGGTCAGTTCAGTGCTTTGGCCGACCATGTTCGAAGTCTGCTCCATGGAGTGGATGCTCTTGTCCGTGCTGTTCTGTATGGCGCTGATGGCGTTGCCAACTTCCTGTGTTGCCACCATGGTTTTCTCGGCCAGCTTTCGGACCTCGTCCGCCACGACAGCGAAGCCGCGTCCGGCATCACCGGCACGTGCGGCCTCGATGGCCGCGTTGAGAGCCAGGAGGTTGGTCTGGTCGGCAATGTCGCTGATAACGGTCATGATCTGCCCGATGGATACGGCCTGCTGCCCAAGTTCGCCCATTTCACCCTGGAGCTTGTCGGTCTCGTGGTTCAGCCGGCTGATGGACTCAGTGACTTGGTTGACGATGTTCTTGCCCTTTTCGGCCATTTGTTGGGCATTGTCCGCGTTTTCGGCCGCGTGGGAGGCATTACTCGCAACCTCTAAAACTGTGGCGTTCATCTCCTCCATGGCCGTGGCGTTCTCCGAGGTCCGTTCCCGTTGAATCTCGGATCCCCGGCGAGAATCCTGAATCTGCTGGTTGAGTTCTTCAGAGGCGGAGACAATATCCGATACAATGTCTTCAAGAGCCTGTGCCGCCTGCAGCATTCCTTCCTGTTTTGCCCGTACTGCCTGCTTTTGTGCCTCCTCGGCCTTGCGAGTGGCCTCAATGGCCTCGTTGGCCTTGTTTTCGGCAAAAGTGGTCTTCTTGTTGATCTCGTCCATCTGGACGCGGAGGTTCTCGGCCATGCGTTGGAAGGCGCGGGAAAGGTCTCCGAGTTCGTCCTGTTTGCGGGCCAGGTACTCCGGTACCCGGATGTCCACCGAGCCTTCAGCGATAGTCGAGGCGTTGTCCACGGTGATTTGCAGCGCACGGGCGATTCTTCTGACAATGTAAAATATCACCGTGCCCACTGCGAGGAGAGTAATGAGCCCTCCTGCAAGGGACAGGTTGCGCAAGGTCTTCAGAGGGCCCAGAAACTCGTCAAGGTTGGCGCTGACAGCAATGTGCCAACCCGGGACCTTTGCCTCACCAAAAGCCATGATTTTCCACTGGCTCTCATCTGATAAAAAGTACTTGTAATATCCTGATTCCTTGGACAATAGCTCCTTGCCGTAGACACTGTCGGCGATGTTCGTCTGCATGACGCGTTTCTTGTCCGGATGGCAGACGGTCAGGCCGGAATTATCAGTGGCAAAAGCATAGCCGCTTTCACCTATTTTGATGGGGGCGAGTACGGATTCGTAAAGAGTGAAGAATTTCGTGACCACAAAGAACACGCCTTGCACCACTCCCTTCGCGTCCTTGACCGGGGTTGAGATGACGACAATGGGGTCACCGGTACGTTTAGAGATAATGGGTTTGGAGATAACGGGAGTGCCTTGTATAGAGGTCTTGAAATAGTCTCTATCAGCCACGTTGATGACTTGTTCGTCGGGTGAGGAACCAGCAACAATGAGTCCGGTGCTATCTGCAAGTTCCAAATCCAGAAACGAGGGAAAATCCTTGATGGCGTCGGCGGTCAGGGTTTCCACCTCGGCCCGGGCCGTATTGTCCCCCTGCAATGTTAAAAGAATGCTCTGGCTCCTGCTCCAGTTGCGAAGTTGTGTGGCCGTATCTTGGAACCAGGCGTTTACGGCCCGAATGGTGGCGTCGCGGTCCCTACTCAGGGAGTGGATTGCCTCTTGTTCTATTATCTCGGAAGATTGCAGGTAGCTGAAAAGTTGTAATGAGACGATGCCCAGAATAACGATGCTGAGCACAGGAATAAGAAGCTGTCCCTGCAATCTGAATTTGAGAAATGACATGACCACTCCTGAAAGTTTGCGTGCTTGCCGATATAATTAATGTATCGGGATGTTGACGGAAAACGGATAGCAAGAAACCAGAGCAAAGTTTGGAGGGGGTGGAACAGAAATGTGACAGTGGGCTGGAATACAAAGTGAAGTAAATCGAGAACATGTGCATCCAGGAACCGTAAACCCTCCAAAAGAAAACAGAGAAACTATCGAATACTATACTGCCTTTAGTAAAAAATTGTCAATAATCAAGTGATTATTTTAAGCCTAACAGGAGAGTGTGGCGGAAATAGGTGGCTGGCTCCCTGGATATGCCAGTGCAGAGCGTATTTGTCGGTGCGCCCGGCACTGAATTACCGGGCAAAAGTCAAATGGCTTTATAAAAAATATTATCGATGATAAATGATTTGAAAAAGCGAGTGATGCAGAAGAACTAGGATTGGAATCCATTTGGGAAGAGGCGCAGAACCTGAGCGCGGGCAAAAGAAACTTCGCATGCTGTGCTTGACAAGGAAATGAAAAGGGTCCAAATGGGAAGTGTTAGGTTTATCGTTAAACTAGACGCGGAACAACGGTTCGATAGGCCTCGCTCCCGAAGAGGGCGAAGCCTGGAAAGGATTCCGGGTAAATAATGATCATGGTCACCACAACTTGGAGAGTCGGCGGATCGGCTCAAGGCCATGGCGGGATCGATTCCGCGAACCGGAACCATCGCAATCAATCCAATACACCTAGCGGAGCCTAGAAATGGAAGTCATCAGCCTTCAGAAACCGGACAAGGACTTCATCTCGGAAGTGGAGCGGCGCAGCGGTCAAACCGTTGCCCAGTGCTACCAGTGCGGCAACTGCACTGCCGGTTGTCCCGTGAATTTCTCCTACGACCTCCCGGTCAGCAGGGTCATGCGCCTGGTTCAGACCGGACAGCGCCACGCGGTGCTTTCCTGTCACTCCATCTGGCTTTGCGCCTCCTGTCAGACCTGCACCACGCGCTGCCCCAACTCCATAGACGTGGCCAAGGTCATGGACGTGTTGCGGCACATGGCCCGGGAAGCCGGATACACAACGGAGCGCAACGTCAAGGCCTTTGGCGACGCCTTCCTGGCATCGGTGGCAAAGAACGGACGCCTGAATGAGATGGGCGTGGCTCTGGGGTATGAGTTGCGCACCGGCAAGTTCCTAACGGACATCGATCTGGTGGGCACCATGGTCAGCAAGCGCAAACTCTCCCTCAAGCACCATGCCATGGAAAACCCCGGTGCGGTATCCGAGATTTTCAAACGCTATCGCGAGGGGCTCAATGAGCAGTAGCAGCCTGGTATATTATCCGGGGTGTTCCGGGTCCGGAACGTCCATGGAATACGAGATGTCCACACGCGCGGTGCTGCGGCACCTGGGTGTGGAGACCATCGAGGTCGAGGACTGGAACTGTTGCGGCTCCACACCGGCGCACACCGTGGATCACGCGCTCTCCGCCGCGCTCGCCGGCCGCAACCTGGCCAGGGTCAAGGCCATGGGTCACTCGCTGGTGGCAACGCCCTGCCCGAGTTGTCTGGCCAACCTGCGTACGGCGGCCAAGGCCGTACAGGACGAAGGTGTCCGGGAAAAGGTCAATACGCTCATGGGCGAGGAGTGTCCCACGGATGTTAGGGCCATTTCCACCCTGCAGTATGTGGTGGAAATGGTTGGTTTGGAGGCCGTGTCCAGGGTCGTGAGCCGCCCCCTGGTGGGGTTGCGGGTTGCCTGCTACTACGGCTGTCTGACCACCCGTCCCCCGAAACTCATGTGCTTCGACGATCCGGAGAACCCCATGAGCATGGACAGCATCCTGGAGGTCTGCGGAGCCGAGGTTGTTCCATTTCCGATGAAGGTGGCCTGCTGCGGCGCCGCGGCAGGAATGCCCAGAAACGACATCAGCACGCGCCTCTCGGGTGAGATATTGAACATGGCCAAGGAGCTGGAGGTGGACGCTCTGGCCGCGGCCTGCCCCCTGTGTCAGATGAACCTGGACCTCAGGCAGCGTCAGGTGAACAGGGCTTGCGGCACCAATTACAGGATGCCGATCTTCTTCTTCACGCAGCTCATGGGCTTGGCCATGGGACTTCCCGGGAAGGACGTGGGCCTGTCCAAACTTGCGGTGAACCCCAAACCCAGCCTCGCCCGCGTGGGCATCAGTTAGGGGGGCGACATGCGTATAGGCGTTTTCGTCTGCCATTGCGGCAGTAATATCGGCGGCACCGTGGATTGCGCCCAGGTGGCCAAGGCCGCGGGCGAGCTGTCAGACGTGGTTTGCTCCACCGACACCATGTACGCCTGCTCCGAACCGGGGCAGGATGCCATAGTCCAGGCCATCGGAGAGCACGGACTGGACGGCGTTGTGGTGGCCTCCTGCTCCCCCAGGATGCACGAGCCAACATTCCGCCGCGCTGTGGAGCGCGCGGGTCTGAACCGCTACATGTTCGAGATGGCCAATATCCGGGAGCACGTCTCCTGGGTGGGCAAGAACAAGGAGCTGAACACGGGCAAGGCCACCGAACTCGTCAGGATGGCTGTTGCCAAGCTTCGGAACAATACCCCCCTTTTCTCCAGCAAGTTTAACGTTACACGCCGTTTGCTCGTCATTGGCGGGGGCGTATCCGGAATCCAGGCAGCCCTGGAAGCCGCGGATTCTGGGCTCGAGGTGATGCTGGTGGAGCGCGAGACCAGCATCGGCGGAAAGATGGCCAAGCTGGACAAGACCTTCCCCACGGTGGACTGCTCCTCCTGTATCCTCGGACCCAAGATGGTGGAAGTGGCCCAGCACCCGAACATCACCCTGTACACCGCCTCGGAAGTGGAGAGCGTCTCGGGGTATGTGGGCAACTTCGACGTGAGCATCCGCCGGCGAGCCACCTTTGTGGATTGGACCAAGTGCACCGGCTGCGGTCTGTGCATGGAAAAGTGCCCCAGCAAGAAAAACCCTGACCCTTTCAACGAGTTCATCGCGCCCACTACGGCCATCAATATTCCCTTTCCGCAGGCCATTCCCAAGAAGGCCGCCATCAACCCTGACGCCTGCCTGCGCCTGAGCAAAGGGAAGTGCGGTGTCTGCGCCAAGGTATGCCCCATGGGGTGTATCGACTTCGAGCAAAAGGAACGGATCGTGGAGGAGAAGATCGGGGCCATCATCGTAGCCACGGGCTACGACCTCTTTGATCACTCCGTGTACAAGCAGTACGGCGCGGGCAAGCTGCCCGACGTCATCACCTCTCTGCAGTACGAGCGTCTGCTTAACGCCTCAGGCCCCACATCGGGGCACGTGAAACGCCCCTCGGACGGCAAGGAGCCGGAGCGGGTGGTTTTCATCCAGTGCGTGGGCTCTCGTGACAGATCAGTGGGTCGTCCCTACTGCTCGGGCTTTTGCTGTATGTACACGGCCAAGCAGGCAATCCTGACCAAGGATCATCTACCGGATTCCCAGAGCTACGTGTTCTATATGGATATCCGCTCCCCGGGCAAAGGGTATGACGAGTTCACACGCCGGGCCCAGGAGGTCTACGGCGTGCAATACATCAGGGGGCGCGTGTCGCGCATCTACCAGCGTGGTGACGTGCTGGTGGTGCAGGGAGCGGACACCCTTGCCGGGACCCAGGTCAAGGTCGAGGCCGATCTGGTGGTTCTGGCTGTGGGCGCGGAGCATGCCAAGGGGGCCCGGGAACTGGCCGCCAAGCTGCGCATCTCAAGCGACGTCAACGGCTTCATGATGGAGAGCCATCCCAAGCTTCGCCCCGTGGAGACAAACACCGCCGGCGTGTTTCTGGCCGGATGCTGCCAGGGGCCCAAGGACATCCCCGCCTCCGTGAGCATGGGCAGCGCGGCCGCTGCCAAGGTCATGGTGCTCTTTTCAAAACAGGAGCTGGAGTCCGACCCGCAGGTATCCCTCGTGAACATGGCGCGTTGCGTGGGGTGTTTCAAGTGCGTGGGTGTCTGCCCCTTTGGCGCCATAAGGAAGACCGAGGACCGCTGGGGCAATCCCAAGGCCGAGGTTCTGCCCACGGTCTGCCAGGGGTGCGGGCTGTGCACAGCCACCTGTCCCCACGGCGCGGTGCAGCTCAATCATTTTACCGACGACCAAATCCTCGCGGAGGTCAACGCCATATGTCCGCAGTTAATGTAGTTGATGACAAATACAAGGAATTGCGCATAATCGGTTTCCTGTGCAACTGGTGCTCTTACGGCGGCGCGGACACCGCCGGTGTCGCCCGCTTCGAGCAGCCAACGGACCTGCGCGTGGTGCGGGTTCCCTGCTCCGGCCGCATCGACCCCATGTTCGTGGCCAGGGCGCTTCTCAACGGCGCTGACGGCGTTCTGGTTTCGGGCTGTCACCCGGGTGACTGCCATTACGCCGAGGGCAACTACTATGCCCGCCGCCGCCTGGAGACTCTCAGACAGATGCTACCCGTGCTGGGCATCGATCCGGAACGCTTCCTGTACACCTGGGTTTCCGCCTCGGAAGGGGGGCGCTGGCAGGAAGTGGTCACCAACTTCACCTACCGCATTCACACCCTGGGCCCGGCGCCGCGCTTCAGCGGCGGAAGGGGCTTGGCCGAGTTGCGGGAGATAGAGGCCGCTGTCCAACAGGGCGAGGCCTGCCCCTGCCATGGAGGCGCGGAACAATGAACGACTTTGAAAGCGCCAAGACTATCGAGGACATGAAGCAGGCGATCCGCTTGGCCCTGCCAGACCTGGACGTGGTCATCGCCTGGGAGCGCGGGTACGATGACCTGCACGCCACCCCTCTGTTCATCAGAAGCGCGGAGGACGTGAACAGGCTGGTGCTCGATCACACCTGCGTGCATACCCTGGCCGGGTATCTCCCCTCCATGAAGGACAAGAAGGTGGGAATCGTGGTCAAGGGATGCGACTCCCGCGCTGTGGCCGAACTGCTGAGCGAGGAGCTGATACTCCGTGAAAACGTCACTATATTTGGCTTTGGCTGCAGCGGTGTTGTGAGCCTTCGCCGTCTGGCTCGCAACGTCGGATCCTTGAGCCGGGTCGAAAACGGGAAACGGGATGGCGAGACTCTGCATTTGATCGTGGACGGAGAAAACAGGGAATTGACCTTTGACGATGTCTGCGCCCACAAGTGCGGGGTCTGCGTCCGTCCCAACGCCGTCATCAGCGACCACTTCGTAGGCCCGGAGGCGGAACCCAGGGCCGGGAATGGCGGGGAAGACAGGCTTCAAGCCTTTGAGAGCCTTTCCCTGGAGGAGCGGTTCGAGTTTTGGAAAGAGCACATGCGGCGCTGCGTGCGCTGCTATGCCTGCCGCAACGCATGCCCCATGTGCGTGTGCAAGGACCACTGCCTGGCCGTGAGCCGCAAGCCCCGCTTCCTCTCGCAAGAGGCCACGGTTTCGGAAAACCTGATGTTCCAGTTGATCCATGTCTCGCACCTGTCCGGTCGCTGCGTGGGGTGCGGCGAGTGTGAGCGCGCCTGCCCAATGGGGATTCCTCTGGGCCTGTTGCGCGCCAAATCAAACAAGATAATGGCCGAGTTGTTCAACCACGAGGCCGGGCTGAACCCGGAAACCGTTCCTCCGTTGTTGAGCTTCAAGACGGAGGAAGCGGCCATCCAGGAGCATAAAGCGTAATGGAAGCCAAATTCATTCCCAGAGACAAAATCCACCCCTGGATCGGAAAGATGGCGGAGGAGCGCGGCGTGCTGCTGCCCGTCCGCCAGGGCGATGTGGTCACCTACCGGGCCTGGAGGCCGGGGAGCGAGGCGGAGCTGGACGTGGCTCCGGGCATGTCCCCCAAGGAGAGCGTGTTTCCGCAGACAGAGACCCTGCTCACATACAGACAGATCAAGGCCGAGGAGGGTGTGGAAGCCAGGTTTGAGATCAACGAGACCCTGCCCCAGGAAAAGGTGGTGGTTTTCGGAGCGCGCCCCTGTGGCGCACGTGGACTCCTGGTCTTCGACAAGGTCTTTGACTGCGAGAAGATCCGCGACGCCTACTACGCCACGCGGCGCGAAAACACGGCATATATCAGTATCGCCTGCACCTCCCCGGAGCCCACCTGCTTTTGTACGGCAGTGGGTGGGGGGCCAGGCGACCCATCGGGCTCGGACATCATGCTTTACCCCCTGGACAGGGATTTCGTTGCCCAGGCCGAGAGCGAACGCGGCGCCGAGCTGCTGCGGCTCGGTGGCTTCGAGGACGCGGGGAGCGGGGCGGTCCAGGCCAGGGCACTGGTGGACGAGGCTGCCGGGAAAATGGAAGGCCGCTGGGAGCTCGAGGGATTTTCGGAAAAGTTCCAGTCCCTGTTCGAGAATAGCGAGTTCTGGGAGGAGCAGAGCGCCAAATGCCTGTCCTGCGGCACCTGCGCCTATCTCTGCCCCACCTGCCATTGCTTCAACATCACGGACGAGGGCTCTGAAGGGCAGGGACGCAGGGTGCGCACCTGGGACAACTGCATGTCCTTCAATTTCACACTGGAGGGCAGCGGTCACAACCCCCGTACCAACAAGGCCATGCGCCTGCGCAACCGCGTGGGGCACAAGTTCGCCTATTACCCCAAACTGCACGAAGAATTGATCGCCTGCTGCGGCTGTGGCCGCTGCATCACGGCCTGCCCCTCGTGCATGGACATTCGCGGCATCGTCAAGGCCGTGCAGGAGTATGACAATGACCTGCAGTAATCCGTTGATGCCGGTCATGGGCACCATCATCGAGGTGGTGGACGAGACCTCCAACATCAAGACCTTCCGCATCCGCCTCAATGACGAGGAGGCCATGAAGCAATTCGCCTTCAAGCCCGGGCAGGTTGGGCAACTCTCCATGTTCGGCGCGGGCGAGTCCACGTTCGTCATAAATTCCTCCCCCACCCGCATGGACTATCTCCAGTTTTCCGTGATGCGGGTCGGCGAGGTCACTTCCAGGCTGCACCAGTTGAAGGTCGGGGACCAGGTCGGAGTGCGCGCCCCCCTGGGCAACTCCTTTCCGGTGGAGGCCATGAAAGGCAAGGACGTCGTGTTCATCGGAGGCGGCATAGGCATGGCCCCCTGCGTACATTGCTGGTCTACATGCTGGACAACCGCGCGGACTACGGGGACATCACACTGCTCTACGGCGCACGCTCCCCCAAGGACATGGCCTTTCAGGAGGACCTCGATGACTGGACCTTCCGCAAGGACATGAACACGGTGCTGACCATCGACCAGCCCTTTGAGGGGTGGGAGCACCACGTGGGCCTGATCCCCAATGTGCTCACCGAGATGAGCCCTTCCGTGGAAAATCGTGTGGCCGTCACCTGCGGCCCTCCGATCATGATCAAGTTCACCATCCAGGCTCTGCACAAGCTGGGGTTTGCCGACGAAGCCATCATCACCACACTTGAGAAGCGCATGAAATGCGGGGTGGGGCTCTGCGGCCGCTGCAACATCGGCTCCATGTACGTGTGCGTGGACGGTCCGGTGTTCACATATGCTCAGCTGAGGGGGTTGCCCAACGAGCTGTGACGTACCCCTCCGCAAGTTAGAGGGGCGATTCTGCAAGGAGCAGGGTTGTGGACCAGGATCCCGGGAACAACGATGAACATGAGGAAAGGTAAATATATCCTGCTGGCTTTCGCAATAAGCGGAAATATCGAGGGAAAAAAGTCAGCTGCAATAGCGTATCACTTGACAAGTGCATCCCGTTCTGACATTTACCATAAAGGTTTATCGTTTAACTTCCGCAGTGCGGCAGTGCATAGTACTACCGAGCATTTCGGAAACAAGATTCCGGACACTGGAAGGGGATACGGCATGGCCCCTGTCGCGAACAAAGGGCGGCCGCGCAACGGCGCGGAACACCATGGCAGCGAAGTCATCACCAAGGGCAACCATACCGGCTTGCAGAAAACGCCACCAGCAGGGGGGGCAGCATGAAGAAAAACCAACCCACGATCAAGGATATTGCCGCGATGGTCGGCGTTTCGGCCACCACGGTCTCCATCGTGCTCAACAATCCGGAGACCCCGCGAGTGAGCAAGGAACGGCGCAGGATGATCCTCGAAGCCTGCGAGGAGCTCCAGTACCGGCCCAACTTCGCGGCCAGGATGCTGCAGAAGAAATCCAGCAACATCATCGGATTGACAGTTTCCTCACTGCGAAATCCCTTTTTCTCGGAACTTGCCCAGGGGGTGGTGCAACGGGCCAAGGAGCACGGCTATTCCGTTCTGCTCAGTTCTGTGCGCGGGGGCGTGGAGGACGAACGGCGCTGCATCCAGGATCTGCTGTCCTACGGCGTGGACGGCCTCATCCTCAGCTCCGCCTTTCTGGACGACCCCTGCATCGAGGAACTCTTCGATCAGCCGGTTCCCTTTCTGCTGGCCCTGCGCCAGCTCCGCAAGACCCATGCCCGGCGCTCGTACAACTTTGTGGGCGTGGACAATTACAAAGGCAGCTGGGACATGGTTGAGCACCTCATCGGGCTCGGCCACCAGGATTTCTGCATCGTGGCGGGTCCACAGGACGTTTCCACAGGATACAACCGCCTGCTGGGCACCGTGGATGCCCTCAGGAAATACTCCATAGAGCTTCCCCCCGAGGACGTGCATGTCGCCGAGGACTTTTTCAAGGAAACCGGCAGCAGCTACACGGAAAAGATCCTCAAGCGCGACAAGCTTCCCTCGGTAATCATCGCTCACAGCGACCACCTGGCCATAGGTGTCATCCTCGCCCTGGTAGAGGCCGGATACAAGGTTCCCAACGACGTGGCCGTGGTGGGGTTCGACAACATAGAAATGGCCCCTCTGCCTGGCATCGATCTGACCTCGGTCAGCCATCACAAGCTCAAGACCGGCCACACAGCCGTGGACTTGCTGTTGCAGACCATCGAGAACCAGCAGATTCAGCAGCTGATCCTCGACCCCCAGATCATTGTCAGAGGCAGTTCCGCCTTGCCGGACCGCTTTAAAAAATAGACGACTGCAAACCCAAAACTTCAAAGGAGCACATCATGGTAAAAGTAGGAGTTGTAGGTTACGGCATCATTGGACAACGGCTCGCCGACGGCGTTTCCCTGCAGGACGACATGGAGCTCGTGGGCGTATGCGACGTGGCTCCCACTCTCACAGTGCGCGCGCTGCACGAGAGCGGCATGCCCTACGACCTGTACAACGCCGTTCCTGCCAACGCGGCGTTGTTCGAGAAGGCCGGCATTCCCGTCACCGGCACCTTCGAGGAGCTGGTGGACAAGTGCGACATTCTTCTCGACGCCACCGTTGCCGGCATTGGCGCCAAGAACAAGGCCTACTACGAGTCCCAGGGCAAGAAGGCCATTTTCCAGGGCGGCGAGGCCAACGATGTTGCCGACGTGTTTTTTCACGGATACGCCAACTACGCCAAAGGTGTTGGCAAGAACTTCCTCAAGCTGACTTCCTGCAATACCACTGGTTTCATTCGGGCCATCAGCTGCCTGGACGAAGTCGTGGGCGTGGACAAGGTGGCCATCACCATCATTCGCCGCATCGCCGATCCCGGCGACTACCATCGCGGCCTGACCAACGCCCTGAAGGTGGACAAGGCCCCCAACCACCAGTGTGTGGATCTGATGACCATCATGCCCCACATCGATGCCACCGGCATCCTGGTGCACACCCCGGTCACCCACGGCCACATCATCACCCTGGTGGTGACCCCGAAAAAGGACATCAGCGTCGCAGACGCCGAAAAGCTTTTCCGGGAGCATGACCGCATCCGCGTGGTCACCCTGGAGGAGGGCTTCCTGGGCAACGCCTCCATGTTCCGCTACGCCCGCGACCTGGGCAACTACCGCTCCGACATGTACGAGATCGCCCTGTGGAAGGACACCATCGTCAAGTCCGGCAAGGACCTGATGTTCGCCATCAACATCCCGCAGGAGTCCATCACCATCCCCGAGACCTTGGACGGCGTGCGCGCGGCCATGGAGATGCAGTCCGATCCCAAGGAAGGCGTCGCGCTCACCAACAAGTACCTCGGCATGGGCAGGTGGAAGACCGAGCAGTACATGAAGGGGTAGGCACATGTCCCAAGGACCGCATATGATCTCCCTGGAGGGAATGGACTTCACGGACAAGCGCGTGCTTATCCGTGTGGACATCAATTCCCCCCTGGATCCGAAAACCCATCGGATCATCAACACCAACCGGATCGAGAAGAGCATTCCGACCCTGGCCCATATCCTGGACAAGGGCGCGAAGCTCGCCATTCTCGCTCACCAGGGTGACACTCTCAACTACAACGACCTGATCTCCTTGGAGGAGCACGCGGGCATCCTGGCCAAAATGCTTGGCCGGGACGTGAGCTACATCGACGATGTCGCCGGTCCCGCCGCGGTGGAGGCCGTCAAGGCCCTGAAGCCGGGGCAGGCCGTGCTGCTCGGCAACGTGCGCTACCTCACTGAGGAGGTCTCAAGCTTTGAGAACGCGGTCACCCTGAAACCCGAACAAATGCTGGACTGCTATCTGGTGCGCCGTCTCGCGCCGCTGTTCGACATATACGTGAACGACGCCTTTGCCGCCGCGCACCGCAACTCGCCCTCCATGGTGGCCTTTCAGGAGATCCTGCCTTCGGCCGCCGGATATCTGCTGTTCAACGAGGTTGAGGCGTTGCGCAAGGTCATGGGCAATCCGGCCCGCCCCGCCGTGTTCCTGCTGGGCGGTCTCAAGATATCCGACGCGTTCTCCATGATGAAGACAGTGCTGGAGAACGGCGCGGCCGACACCATCCTGACCTGCGGCGTCACGGGCGTGATCATGCTCATGGCCCAGGGCAAGGATGTTGGCGAGGCCATGCGCACCTTCATCACCGACCGCTCCCTGGACGTGTTCATCAAGCCCGCCAAGGAGTATCTGACCGACTACCCCGGCAAGATCGTAGTGCCGGTGGACCTGGCCTGCGACGTGGAGGGAAAGCGCGTGGAGATCGACGTGGCCGACCTGCCCGGTGGGGGGACCTATCCGGACATCGGGACCAAGACCGCGAAGCTCTACGCCAAGAGCATCGTAGAGGCCGGTACCGTGTTCGTCAACGGCCCTCCGGGGGTCTACGAGAACAGCGAGTTCGCCATGGGCACCGAAGTGCTCTTCCAGGCCCTGGCCAAGTCGGATGCATATACGGTCATTGGTGGGGGCGATTCGGTCTCCGCTGCCGCCAGATTCACCAACCTAAATGATTACGGATACGTTTGTACGGCAGGCGGGGCCATGGTTCGATTCTTGTCCGGTGTCGAACTGCCCCTCTTGAAGGCGATGGAGAAAGCTGCCAGCAATTCCATCGCCGGAGCGTAGCCCCGCCGCGCCATAACAAAAACGTGAGGAAGATAATGGAAAAGAGTTTCAGATTCAACGCACGCACAATGGTCAATTTCGGCTTTGGCGCCATTGACGCCCTGCCCGACTACGTCAAGAAACTGGGCGGGAAAAAGATCATGCTCATGTGCGACCCCGGCATCGCCGCCACCCCCATCCTGGGCTGGGTGACCGAGCGCCTTGACAAGGCCGGCATCGAGTACATCACCTATCCCAAGGTCACTCCGGAACCCCCGGTCTCCGACATCATCACCGCCGTGGGCATTCTGAAGGAAAACAAATGCGACATGACCATCGGCCTTGGCGGCGGCAGCGCCATGGACGTGGCCAAGGGTGTGGCCATGGCCGCCGGCAACGACGGCAAGTACGAGGAGCATGCCGGTATCGGCAACGTTCCGGTCAAGGGGCTGCCCTGCCTGGTGATTCCGACAACCGCCGGCACCGGCGCGGAAGTGTCGATTATCTGCATCGCAACCAAGGGCGACTCCAAAATCGGAGTGGTCGATCCGCTGATCGCGGCCGACGCCGCCCTGGTCGATCCCGAATTGACCATGGGTCTGCCGCGTAAGATGACCGCCGAGACCGGCATCGACGCCCTGGTGCACAACATCGAGAGCTTCCTGACCGTCAACGAGAACCCCATGGCCGACGCCGTGACCCTGGAAGGCATCGAGAAGATCTGGCAGTACATCCGCCGCGCCGTGGCCTTTGGCGGTGACAGGGAAGCCCGCTACTACATGGCCTACGGCAGCCTCCTGGGCGGCTACGCCATGAACCTCACCGACGGCGCCGCCTCGGTGCACGGTCTGGCCTTTGCCCTGGGTACCAAGTTCCACGTGCCTCATGGTCTTGCAGTTGCGGTCATGCTGCCCAAGACCATGGCCGCAATCGCTAAAGGCAATTACGAGAAGTTTCAGCGGATGGGTCAGGCCATGGGTGTCGACACCTATGGAATGGGACCTGCCGAAGCCGCCGCCGTCATCGTGGCTGAGATCGAGCAGATGTACCGCGACATCGGCATCCCGCTGAGCCTTCGCGGTCTTAATTGCGGTATTACGGAAAACGACATTGACGCCCTCACCGATGAGGCCTTTTCCCAGAAGCGCGTCATGGGGCACTCCATGTACCAGCTCACCCGCGAAGAGACCAAGGAAATCTTCAAAGCCACCTACTAGGACGGCTGGAAGATATATAAGTGCGGTACCCGGGGGGAACCCTTTTTTAAAATGGGCTTCCCCCCGGACCCCCCTCCTAAAAATCTCAATAGAGAAATTTGGGTAGGGGGAGCGCGAGGGGGAGAACCCTTTGCTAAAAAGGTTTCCCCCTCGCAACTTTTCCTTTTCAGATTGTTAACAATGTCCGGGAGTTGACGTCATGAAAATTTCTCTTGGGTACGGCAAAAATACCCTGGACGTGGAGATTGACGATTGCCACGTGGCCGCCGTGCTGGAGCCGAAGCAGGCCGAGAAGCCGGAGAGCGAGGCCGAACTGATACGCGAATCCCTGCGCAATCCCATCGGCACCAAGTGCATTGCCGAAAGTTTCGGGCCCGGGGACACTGTCTGCATAATCACCAGCGACATCACCCGTCCGTGCCCCTCTTACAAGATGCTGCCTCCCCTGCTCCAGGAACTGGAGGCTGCGGGGGTGGAGAAGCGGGACATCTTCATAGTCTTTGCCCTTGGCGCGCACAGGGAGCACACCCAGGAGGAGATTGAAAAGCTGGTGGGGGCGGACATCGCCAGGGAGTATCGCTGCGTGGATATGGATCCGGAGGACACGGTGCTGGTGGGCGTATCGTCCAACAACACCCCCTTCGAGGTGTTCAGCCCCGTGGTGCGGGCTGACAAGCGCATCTGCCTGGGCAACATCGAGTATCACTACTTTGCGGGATACAGCGGCGGCATCAAGGCCATCATGCCGGGAGTGTCCTCCAAGAACACCATCCAGGCCAACCATTCCTTCATGGTCCACGAGAAGGCCGCCACAGGCAACCTGGTGGGCAACCCGGTGCGCGACGACATGGAGGAACTACTGGGCATGCTCTCGGTGGAAATGATCCTGAACGTGGTGCTCGCACCAGACAAGACCATCCTGTATGCCGCGGCCGGTGACTGCATCGAGGCCCACCGCGCGGGCTGCGCCTTTCTGGACGGCCTGTACCGCTGCCCCCTGGAGAAGGGGGCGGATATCGTGGTGGTCACGCCCGGGGGGTACCCCAAGGACCTGAACATCTACCAGGCACAGAAGGCACTGGACAACGCCCGCTACGCCGTACGCCAAGGTGGCGTGATCATCTGGGTGGCAGCCTGCCAGGAGGTTTACGGCTCTGCGGTGTTCGAGCAATGGCTCAACGAGGCGGATTCGCCTGACGCCCTCATCGACAGGGTCAAGCGTAACTTTCAGCTCGGGGGGCACAAGGCTGCGGCCATCGCCATGACTCTGAAGAAGGCGGATGTGTTCATGGTCTCCGAGTTGGATGACACGGTGGCCGCCAACATGTTCGTGACTCCCTGCCGCAGCGTCGAGGAGGCCCTGGAAAAGGCACGGGCCAAGGTCGGCGTGGACGCGGAAATTGTTCTTATGCCATATGGCGGTTCCACTCTCCCGGAGGTCCGGAACGCCTGAGGCAGGAATACCTCCTCATCCTTTGCATAGAGAAGCCGGCCGTCCGCAAGGACGGCCGGCTTCTCGCTTTTTGGAGCTGGAGTTGGGAGGGGCAACTCCGCCATGACAACGCACGGCGGAGCATATGAAAACCAAGAGTAGTGGATGTGCTTCCGGTGAACAAAAGTCAAAAAGTGAAAAAAACGGATTGTGATTGGCTGCAGGTGAAGTGAGGAGCAGATTGGTAGAGTGGAAGGCCTTATTTACCGGCTTCCAGGATAAGGGGATTCTGGTTTATTAGATCAAGAATCACTTCTTGTATCAAATTCAAATGTTTAGACAAGGATTTTCGGAGTGCAACCTGGTTTTTTGCCATAAGAAAATCAACAAATTCGATATGAGCTCCAAAAAGATGTTTGATATTGCTCAAGGGCATATTTGCCAGACGAAGTATGTAATAGGGTGTGCCTATACTCCAGTTGGCCTGATACATTTTTGAAATTTGTTCGTTCTGAGCCAAGGAAACATACAGCGTGTGAAATTCAAAATCCAGTTGACTGGCGACGTCATATTCATAGTCGCTACACTTTACCTCATCAAGCTGACGAGCAAGTAAATTCATTTTTTCAAATACTTCTGGCATGGAATCAATTCTGTTTACGGCGTGATTCACGACAAAAAGCTCTATCATGTAACGGGCTTCACACATGTCCTTGATTTTTTTGGGAGTCAACTGGGTGACAATCGTCCCACGTCTTGGCAGGGACTCGGCCAGGCCTTCGGCAACAAGCCGGTTGATGGCCGCAATCACGGGTGTTCTGCTGATATTCAACTCATCAGAAATATCCTGTGTCGTAAGTTTATAGCCTGGAGGGTAAATTCCATTTTGTATGTTAGTCCGAATAACGCGCAGGGCATATTCAATTAGAGAGATAGGTTGGTTCATGGCATGTAGAAAATATGTTAAAAATCAAAAGGTTGCTATCGATGTGTTCCAGGAAACAGGATGCCTCCAAAGTATGATCTTGTCAGTGAGGCCGGATGTATAGTTGAAAAATATTATATTACTCAAAGCTTTTGCGCATCAAAAATGAATTCAAGATAGCTACTCATTGAGCTACAAAACAAAGTATATTTATCCGTTTACAAAAGTGACATGCATGTTCGCAACAGCTTGCTTGCTCGCCGCGGTGGGACAATACCAAAATGGGTGTAATAAAAGTTTATATCGGATCAAGAATTGGTGGTGATCGGAATCAAATCACTGTTAAGAATGATCTACAAATTCAGCCGATAAAAAATCAAAATAATACATGACAAAAAAAATACGACTAGGTTGTAGAACAAATCTGAAAAAGGGAAGTTGCAGTTTAAGGTAATAAGTTACGTTGTCAGTGTTTAGCTTGGTAAAGTCTCCTGTAGCAAATATACGTACAGAAGGAAAAATTTGGATGACAGCAGCTGGGAGATAACGGCTATCAATAGGCCAAAAAGCATAAATAGATGAGCCCTATAGTTTGAATTTTAACTAGCCCAAGGTTTGGTGAAGTGCAAGATGTTTGTCATGGGTTTTAAGCGATGTTCTCGAGTGTGCTCGAATTTTCAAGGGGATAGGAGAAATCCACTAGTACAAATATTCATGGAAAGCGAAGTCGAATAAGTTATAATTTGTTGAATTATTACATAAAAATTTGAAATCCGAGAAGCCTGTTCTGAGCTGTCCTAGAACAAATTTTGATTTCTCAATTCAGAAAATGTGCGCTTAAACATATTTCCTCCCGCCTTGATTCTTTTCGTTTCGCCTGGTTATCATTTCATATTGATTTAATACGCTGTTTTTATATGTAAAAATAAGAACAGAAAACTGTTGACAAAGATCCGCATCCGGAGATAGCTATTTTTAACTTTGAATTCAAAATTCAAAATTCAAAATTTTGTACTCCAATCCATGAGAGACAACGAAGAAAGACAAACTGGAGCAAGAATGGACAAGTCAATTGAAGAGTTGAAAGAAAAGGCCTACCGGATTCGCAAGCATGCGTTGCGTATGGCCGAAGTCGAGAAACAGGGCTTTATTTCTCAGGCTCTTGGAAGTGCCGACATCATGGCGGTTTTATATTTCCATTCAATGAAATACACCGCAACGGATCCGGACTGGGAAGGCAGGGACCGCTTGTTGTATTCAGTGGGGCACGTGGCCTTGGGCTTGTATGCCGCACTGACAGAGGCGGGATTTATCCCCGAGGACGAACTCGATACCTACGCCCAGGATAATAGCCGGCTTCCCATGTCCTCCATGACTTCCTACACCCCGGGCATCGAGATATCCGGCGGCTCCATTGGCCTTGGCCTGCCCACAGCAGTGGGAACCTGTCTTGGCCTGAAGCAAAAAAAATCCGATTCATTTGCCTACGCCTTCATGGGTGATGGCGAACTCTGTGAGGGACCCACCTGGGAGGCCGCCATCTCCGCGAGCCACTACCGTTTGGATAACCTTATCGCCGTGATCGATATCAACGGAATTCAGGCTGACGGCTTCACCGCCAACAATGTGAACACCGAACCCGTCCACGACAAATTCACAGCCTGTGGCTGGTATGTGCAGCGGATAGACGGGAACGACCTCACTGCTCTCGTGACCGCATTCGACAACGCACGGAACTCGAAAGAATCGAAGCCAAGGGCCATTTTGTGCGACACCAAGCCTGGAACAGGTGTTCCCTTTCTTGTTGGACACGAGAAGAGTCACTTCATTCGCCTGGAGCCTGAGGATTGGAAGCGTGCATACGAAGAGCTTGAAAAAGGAAGAGCATAATGAGCAAAGAAATGGAAAATCCTGTGGCGAAATCAGTCATTAGTGCGTCCACTATCGATAAGAATCATCCCCTCAAAAATGCCCCTCTGGGGTATGCCCTGATAGAGTTGGCAAAAAAAAGCCCCAAAATTGTGGGCATGAGCGCGGACCTGGCCAAGTACACGGACATGCACATCTTCCGTGACGCCTGCCCGGACCGGTTTTTCCAGATGGGCATGTCCGAACAATTGATGATGTCCGCCGCCGGAGGCTTCGCTAAAGAAGGATTCATACCCTTTGTCACGACCTACGCCACATTTGCGGCTCGACGCGGGTATGACTTCATATCCCAGTCCATCTGCGAGCAGGATGCCAATGTCAAAATTCTCGGCGGTCTGCCCGGACTGACCACTGGCTACGGCCCCAGTCATCAGGCGACGGATGACCTTGCCATATTCAGAGCCATGCCCAATCTGGTTGTCATCGACCCTTGCGACGCCGTGGATGTGGAACAGGCCGTGAACGCCATGGCCAAGTATGATGGCCCGGTGTACATGCGTCTGCTTCGTGGAAAGGTGCCCGTGGTCCTGGACAAATACGACTATCATTTCGAGATCGGAAAGGCGGCGCTGCTCAGAGGTGGAAACGACGTACTGATCATCTCCACCGGCCTCATGACCATGCGGGCACTGGATGCGGCGCAGGCACTGGAGAACGACAACATCCATGCGGCCGTGCTCCACGTCCCCACACTCAAACCTCTGGATGCCATGACTATTCTGCAGGAAGCCAACCGGTCCGGCAGGCTTGTGGTAACCGCCGAGAACCACTCCGAAATCGGTGGACTTGGTGACACTGTCGCCTCCCTGCTCTTCCAGGCCAGGGTATTTCCCGAATTCCGCAAAATCGCCTTGCCGGATGAGTTTCTCCTGGCTGGTAGCCTGCCCGTGCTGCAGCACCGCTACGGGCTCTCTGTGGAAGCCATTATCAACCGGATCAAATGCTGGGTTTAACGCGGGAGCGCATCACAAAATGTTTGAGGAAATCAATATATGTGAGCCGCAACAGCCCGGTCCGGTCCATCCCGAGCGTATCCAGAGCTTTGGCGGCCCGGCGCGTATTCTTGAAATAGCGCTCGAACCCGGGCTGCCGCTGATAAACGCGGTGTCAAAACACCTAGTGGACGCCAATATCCAGGGCGCGGGCATCGTGTTCAAGGACCTGTGCCTAAGGCCAATGCACTACGTGAAACCCACCTACTCCCGGACTCCGGAGCATGTGGCCTTTTACAGCGACACCCACATCAGTTCAGAAGAAGTCGACATCCCCTATGCCACGGCCACATATGGCAAAAGGGATGGCGTCCCATTCATGCACTGTCACGCGCTGTGGGAGGATAATGGCCAAACACGGGGCGGGCATGTTCTTGCTCCAGACAGCATTGTATCCCATCCGTCCTCCGCGATGGTCTATTGCACGGATTGTGTCTCACTGGATTCCGCGTTTGACAAGGAGACGAATTTCACCTTGTTTCAGCCGGCATGTGAAAGCGCGATTGAATGCGGTGTGCAAGAGGAAGAATGCGTGGTCGCTACCATACGCCCCAATGTGGATCTGATTGGAGGCATTGAAACCATATGCGAAAAACACCGGATTGCTCATGCAAAAATCCGCAGCGGCATAGGGAGCACGGTAGGCGCGCATTTCGAAGATGGAAGGTATGTGCGTGCCATACCAACAGAACTGGTGGCGCTACAGGGCGACGTCTCTATCGGCGCACAGGGTGAATATTGCGTGGATATCGAGTTCGCGCTTATCGATGCGCATGGCGATATCCATAAGGGAAGGCTCGCAAAAAGGCTCAATCCAGTATTGATCTGCTTCGAGTTGATAATAACTGCGGAAAAAGTTGAATAGGATATAAATATATCCGGTAGTTAAAGGTAGTGCATCATAATGACGCTAAAAAGCTGACTCACTGTTTCGTAATGTATATTGCAAAATATATGAATGAAAATAGTGAGTTGTGTTAAAAAGATCTCAAAAAGGTAACTTAGGGGTAGCAATGGACTTTGCAAATAGGGTTGCAATCGTGACAGGGGCTTCGCAAGGTATTGGGAAGGCGATCGCCCTTTCCTACGCAAAATCGAATGCCAATGTAGCAATATTTGATATGAACTATGATGCAGCATGTAAAGCTTCCGAAGAGATCAGATCTTTTGGTGTAGAAAGCGATGCTTATTGCGTCAATGTTACCAGCAGGAAGGAAGTCTCGGATGCTGTTCATAAGGTTAAAGAAAAGTATGGGAAAATAGACATCCTTGTCAATTGCGCTGGTGTAGTCGATGTCAAACCATTCCTGGAAGTAACGGATAATGATTGGGATTTTATAATGAATGTAAACCTTCGGGGTACATTTCATACATGCCACGAAGTATTTCCAATCATGGTTGAAAACAACTATGGGAAAATACTGAATATAGCCTCCATTGCTGGCAAAAGGGGCGGAGGCTTTTTTGGTAACACGATATATGGGATTTCAAAGGCAGGTGTAATCGCCTTGACTAAAGGACTTGCGAGAGAAGGTGGCCCATATGGAATATACGCAAATGCCATCTGTCCGGGTGGAACAGATACGAATATGCTCGACAACCTCGATTCAGATGCGCGTACAAATATAATAAACTCTATCCCATTGAGAAAATTTGCAAAGCCGGAAGATATTGCACATGTTGCCTTATTCCTCACTTCCGATCTTGCCGGACATGTTACGGGAGAGATAACCGATGTCGACGGAGGTGTAATGCTGGATTAAACCATAATGTGAAATGTCAGATTTCCGTAGTAAAAGGATAAGTTTCTGTTGGGAAGAAACGTATTGCAGCAGTATGGAGATAAATATGAAAAAAGGTCTGACTCATTTTGTGACACTGATGTTGGTTGTTGGAATTACTATTGGCTGTGTATCCATAGTCAATGCAAAGAGTCTCAAATTGACTTTGGCGAACAATTCACCTGTTGGCGAATCCCGTGATTTGGTTTCCAAAAAGTTTGCGGAATTGGTGAAGGAAAAGACCAATGGCGAAGTCCAGGTCGAAGTCTTCTCCGGTGGGGCTCTTGGTTCCTGGAGAGAGGCCATTGAAGGTCTGAAGCCCGCAATTGTCAATGTGGTCATTGAAAGCGTCGGCTCCATAGCTGCTTATACCAAGTTTGCCAACATTGACGCGGTACCGTTTTTGTATCGGGACCCGGATCACTTCAAGAAAGTGTGGTTTAGCGACCTCGGCACCCAGATCATGGACAGGGCTGGAAAAGAAGGTGGCTTCATGTTGCTTGGACCCATGTACAGGGGGGCGCGATATGTGACAAGCACCAAGAAGATCGTTGATGCAAATGATCTTTCCGGTTTTAAAATTCGGGTACCGAGTATTAAAATTTATATGGATACATGGAACAAGCTTGGTGCCATTTCCACTCCCATGAATTTCACAGAAGTGTACACAGGAATTCAACAAGGTACGGTTAATGGACAGGAAAATCCGTTGCAGGCCTGCTATGCAGCGGCACTCTATGAAGTCTGCCCCTACCTCATCATGACCAAGCACGTGTACAGTGTTGATACTTTTATCTTTGACAGGCAGTTTTTTGAAGGTATTCCTGATAAGTATCAGACCGCCATCCAAGAGGCCGCAAACGAGGCTGGCGTTTGGAGGACAGAATACGAACAGAAAACAGAAGACGAGATCTTGAAGAAATTCGAGGAAAAGGGTGTAACGTTGGTCAATCCTAACATTGAAACGTTCCGTGAACGTGTGCAAGGACTTGTCAAGGAAGAGTTCCCTGAATTGGAAGAACTTGTTGAGAGAATCAAGGCTATTCAGTAAACAGTTTCGTATTCGTCCAGATATGATCTACCAAAAGCAACAAGGGAATGCTCATATAAAATTCTCTTGTTGCTTTTGATCTTATAATATCAACAATGCACAACTATTAAATATGTACTATTGGAGCTGAACTATAAAAAGGATTTTTATTCATGTCTTGCTTTGTGGCTTTGTCTAATTCTTTCAGAAATATATTCGTGCATGCAATATAGTATCTATATTAGAAGCGAAATTCCAGGGTAATCTTTTTTAAAGGCGGATAAAATGAAAAAAGCACTCGATGTCTTGGAAAAAATCACACTGATGTTAGCGGTTGTTCTTTTCGTTGTTATGGTCTTTTCAATTTCCCTGCAAATTGTGTTGCGATTTGCCTTTGATACAGGGATATCCTGGGCTGAGGAATTGGCGCGTTATTGCTTTGTCTGGCTTGTTTTGTTGGGCTCAGCCGTTGCAATGCGAAGAGGAAGGCACATGAAGATAGACTTTTTTATCAATCTCATGCCCATTAGACTCAAAATCGTTATTGAAACGGTCCTCAATATCAGTCTGATCATTTTTCTGCTCGTAGTTGTCAACTACGGGAGTCAACTGACTGTAATGGTCAATAAACAGTTATCCACTGGACTTGAGATGCGAATGTCCATTCCTTATTTGGCGATCCCGGTGGGATGTTCGCTTATCTTACTTTTTTTGATGGAAAGCATGTTCATCGGTTATAAAGCCAGCCTGGCAGAATTGAAGGGGGGGAAATAGACATGTCCGTGGTATTGATCATATCTCTTCTTGCTCTGGCGCTATTGGGCGTACCCATAGGTTTCGCCATTGGGATCAGTTGCCTGGCCGCCTTACTGTTCCATGGCTCTCTTCCCCTAATTGCCATACCGCAAAAGATTTTCAGTGGGATCGATTCGTTCCCCATCCTGGCGATTCCGTTCTTCATACTTGCCGGCGATCTCATGAGCCAAGGCGGATTGAACAAAAAGATTATTGATTTCGCGAATTCCATTGTTGGCTGGATAACAGGAAGTCTGGCAATGGTTACCGTTGTGGCATCAATGTTTTTTGCCGCGATTTCGGGGTCCGCCGTTGCAACTGTCTCCGCTGTTGGCGGTGTGACCATTCCGGCCATGAAGGCGGACAAGTATAAACCGTCCTTGGCCGCCGCCATAGCCTCATCCGCCGCTGTTTGCGGACCCATAATCCCGCCCAGCATACCTCTCATCGTCTATGGCGCCGCTTTGGGTTTGTCCATCAGTGATCTTTTTCTTGGCGCGGTCTTCCCCGGAATCGTTTTGGGCCTAGTACTATGCGCCATGTCCTATATACTTGCGAAAAAAACCGGGGCACGGAAGGGCCGGGAATTCAGCCTTAAAACTGTGGCCGAAACCAGCAAAGATGGTTTTTGGGCATTGATCATGCCTGTGATCATTTTGGGTGGCATATTCGGCGGCATTTTCACACCCACGGAAGCTTCTGTGGTGGCCGTGATTTTTTCGTTACTGGTAGGGCTGTTCATTTACAAGAACTTGAAATTGAGAAATTTGTATTCCATCTTTGCCAATTCATTGGTTTCCACTTCCGTAATCATGATTATTCTTGCCACGTCCAAGATTTCAAGCTGGATTGTTGTTGCGGATCACCTTCCTCAAGCATTGACCAGTTCGGTGCTTGGCATGGCTGCGGGTAAAATCGGCATTTTCATCCTGATAAATTGTATTTTGCTTGTCATTGGTTGTTTGATGGAAGCCAATGCCGCCATCGTGATATTGACCCCTGTGCTCGTCCCCCTGATGACAAAACTGGGGATGTCTCCTCTACAATTCGGAATTGTCATGACCTTCAACCTGTCTCTCGGGCTTTTAACTCCACCAGTGGGAGCCACTATACTAATAGGCAATGACCTTGCAGGTGAAAAAATGGAAAAGACCATTCTTTCCACTATTCCATTTTTCCTGGTTGGTTTGATAGTTCTGGGTTTTATCATCTTTGTTCCCGAGTTTACGATGTTTTTACCATCTGTGTTGGGTAATTGATAAATCGGATAGTATTGTTGTTGAGATACCGCTTAGCTTAAAGCGAACGCTAAGCCAGTTATGCTCTGAGCTACTAAAGCACTCCATTATGGTCCTTCGGAGTCTTACCTTGTCTCTCTTGCTGCTAGGAGATAGGACTGCAATCTGGTTGTGGTCCTTTTTCCTTTTTTAACGATCTGACGTCACACAAGATACATGCCCCTTTCCCATACAGTTCCCAATAGAAAAGGGACCGGTTTCCCGGTCCCGCTGTACTGTGTGGAGAACGCCGGGCTGTCCGGCAAGAAAGACTCCTGCATTCTCCTGGAGGTTGGCGAAATTTGTGGGAGCCTACCGCCTGGGAAGGGCGGGAGGCTCCAATGCGTCATGAATCATTGGGAATCGCGGTTGCGGCATCTCTCCCCGAGCGTCACCATGACGGGTACGGGAAGGGGGAGCGCGGGGGGAAACCTTTCACATGGCCTCCCCCTCGCGCGGAACGGCTATTACAAGGCGGTTGACATTAGTCGTTGAACACGCCGATCTTCTTCAGGCCGTGCACGGACATCCAGCCTTTGCTCAGGGGCTCCTTCAGGCAGGGGGCCAGCTCCTCTTCGGTGCGCAGGGTGATCTTGTCGACAGGCGGAACCTGGCCGGCGGGGAAGGCTTCCAGCACGTCGTCCACGAGCAGGTTCAGGTAGCGGCAGATGGCGGCGATGGGGCGTTTGGCCTTGTCCACGGTGGCGCGGGTGGGGTAGCCCACGACGCCCTCGGGGGTGCCGAAGATCTCCATGGCGGAGTGGCCCTGGGCCTCGACCCAGCTGTGGGGGCGGCGGTAGGAGTCACAAGCCGTGTCATAGTGCCCCTGCAGCATCAGGCTCTCGGGCTCGGTGTCTACAGCGCTGTCCATGTCCAGCATCTCGGGGAACAGCAACTGGCCGACAGCGGTTTCGGACTCGTCGGCGTGAACGAACTGGGAGGATACGGAGTCATCCTTGCCGGGCTGGGCGTAGAAGAACTCGCGGACAACGCGGTGCCAGTCCACCAGGGTCACGAAGCCGGGCAGGGCGAAGCGTTTGAAGAACTCCTGGATGGCGGATTCGAGCATCCAGTGGTGGCCGTGGTTGTTCACCAGGATGATCTTGCGAAAGCCGTCGTCCCACAGGCCCAGCATGGTGTAGATGAGGAACTCCTCGACGGTCTTGGCAGGGATGATGACGGTGCCGGGCATGCCCACGTGGTGGTAGGGGTGACCGCCATAATTCAGGGGCGGGAAGGCCAGGGAGACCTCGCAGCCCTGGGCCACGGTCTTGCGGCGCACGGCTTCGCAAATCTGGGTGACCATGAAGGTGTCAAGGCCGCTGTTGGCGTGCAGGCCGTGGTTCTCGGTGGAGCCGATGGGCACGATGACGATGTCGTTCTTCTTGCGGCGCTCGACAACCTTGGAGCGGGGGGTGGTCTGGATGTAGGAACCGGCCTTGCCCAACTCGGAAGGGGCGGGAATGCCGTACTCCTCGGTGAGGATGCGGTCGATCTCACTCATGGGGGCATCCCAGATCGTTTTCTTCATTCTGCCGACCTTGGTGTCCTCGAACATGATCTCGGACAGTTCAGTGGTCAGCCATTTGCCTTTGGGGTTCAGGTTACCTTTGGTCATGCTCTTCTCCTTGGCGATGTTGAATAAGGTTGTCTTGTCGTCAGGTTCCAGGCTCTAGAACCGGATCAGGCTCTTGAGATTGGTTCCCGAATTGGCCGTTGTCTCCGCGAACGCGTTCGCGGCGTCGTCAAAGTCGTAGACACTGGTCACCATGCCGGCGACCGAGGTCCTACCTCCACGTATCATCTCGATGAGCTCGAGAAAGTCGCTCTTCAGGGCGTTGCGCGAGCCCATGATGTTCAACTCCTTCTTCTGGATCACGTTGAAGGCGAAATCCAGGTTCCGGGAGCCGATTCCCACTTCAACTATGCGTGACATGTGCGCACCCGCATCGATGCAGGCCTGCAGGGTCTGTGGCAGACCCACAGCCTCCACCAGGACGTCGAAACCGTCTCCGTCCGTTACCTCCATGACACCCTTGAAGAACTCCGCCTGGCCGCTATTCAGGATGACCCCGTCGGCGCCCAGTTTTTTGGCTATCTCCAGTTTGTGCTCCGCCACGTCGCTTACGTACACCTTGGCTCCACGGAGCTTGGCCGAGAGCATGGCGAAGATACCGATGGCTCCGGCTCCCAGCACGAGCACGCGCTCTCCTGCCTGCGGATTGCCGCGCCCCACCGCGTGGTGGCTGATGCAGAAGGGCTCCACCAGCACCAGGTCCTGGGGATCCATGTCCTGGCCGCTGTAAACGCGCTCCACGGGCATGGTGATGTACTCCGCGAACCCGCCCTCGCGCTGCAGGCCCATGGTCTGGTTGTCCACGCAGCAGTTCACGTGCCCCCTGCGGCAGGAGTAGCAGAGGCCGCAGTTGAAGTAGGGGTTCACGGTAACCACTTCGCCGGTTTTGAGTCCATTGGCGTCGCCATTGACCAGCACCAGCTCCGCCGCCAGTTCGTGGCCGGGTATTCTGGGAAAGGACGAGTAGCCGGTCATGTGCCCCTTGTAGAGGCCGATGTCCGAGCCGCAGATTCCGCCGTAGAGGACCTTCAGCAGGGCTTCGCCCTCCGCGGGTTGAGGTCGTTCGCACTCCTTGATGACTATCTGTTCGGGCTCTGTAACCTGTATATATCGCATGGTGC
This sequence comes from Desulfovibrionaceae bacterium, assembly GCA_963674665.2. GTDB lineage: Bacteria > Desulfobacterota > Desulfovibrionia > Desulfovibrionales > Desulfovibrionaceae. The sequence continues at coordinate 248,031 of CAXXPL010000014.1, forward strand.
ACCTCTCAGGATTTCTTACCAAGGTTCATGGGTTCATCCCGAAAGATGGCCGTGTCCATGATCTTCAGATCGTCAGCCACCAGGGGGCGGAATTCCATCTGCCCCAGAACGTCTCTTTCCAGGTCCACTCCAGGCGCAATCTCGACGACTGTCAAGCCCTCGGCCCGATGCTCCAGCACGGCGCGCTCGGTGACAAAGGTCACCTTCTTCCCGGTTTTCTGAGCCACCGGGCCGCTGAAGGTCACCTGCTGCAGGGACTTGATGAACTTCTTGACCTTGCCCTCCTGCTCGATGACCAGGCGGCCGTCCTGGAGGCACGCCTTGAAGCCTCCGGCCGTGAAGGTGCCGCAGAACACGATGTTGGGCACGTTAAGGGTGATGTCGATAAAGCCGCCGCAGCCGGCTACTTTTTTGCCGAAGCGCGAGACGTTGATGTTGCCGTCCGGGTCGCACTGGGCCAGGCCCAGGAAGGAGATGTCCAGACCACCGCCGTCGATGAAGTCGAACATGTAGGTCTGATCGATGATGGCGTCGGGCAGGACCGCGGCGCCGAAGTTCATGTTGGCCAGGGCCATGCCTCCGATGGCGCCGCTCTCCACGACCGGTGTGTATGTGTCTCCCAGGCCTTCCTCCTGTAGTACCGAGCAGACCAGTTCGGGAATGCCGATGCCGAAGTTGACCACCTGGAACTCCGGGCGCATCACCATGGCGGCGCGTCGGGCGATGACCTTGCGTATTCCCATGGGTTCCGAGAACATGTTGAAGTCATCGGAGATGATGTCCCGCCGGGTCAGGCGCGGATCAAAGAAGGTACCGTAGTTTTGACGGTGGTTCTTTTCCTTGTCCTGGCACACGACGATACAGTCCACCATGATGTGCGGAATCCTGACCTGCTGTGGAGGGATGGTACCTTCGCGCAGGATCCGCTCGACCTGTACAATGACCACACCACCGTTGTTCTTGGCGGCCGAGGCAATGGAGATGCCTTCCAGGGTCAGCGGTTCGTTCTCGAAGCTGATGTTGCCGAGTTCGTCCGCGGAAGTACCCCTGATGATGGCCACATTGACCTTGGGCACCTTGTAGGCGAGGTAGTCCTCGCCGTCGAACTGCACCTTCTCCACCCAGGTTTCCTTGGAGATGCTGTTGAGTCTCGCGCAATCCAGGTCCGGGTCCACAAAGGTGTTGAGCCCTACCTTGGTTATCAAACGGGGGCGTTGCGCCGCGCTCTCACGGTACAGGTGCCCCAGAATCCCCTGGGGAATGTTGTAGCACTGGATTTTCTCCTGCTCGACCATGGCGCCCAGTTTGGGCACAAGGGCGAAGTGACCGCCGATGAGACGCGACACCAGACCTTCGTGGGCCAGCTTGTTCTTGCCCATGTCCGCGCCGTTGCCCACACCACCGGTATGCACAAGGGTGAGATCCCTTGGATATCCTTCCTCGAGAAAGCGCTCTTCGATGGCCGAGAAGACCTCCTCGGCCGAGCCGATGCCCAGGAATCCTCCGATGCCCACGATGGCGTGGTCCGGTACCTTGGCTGCGGCTTCTCGAGCGCTCATGAATTTCTTGTTTTTCACCACCAGCCTCCTTGTGGCTGAAGGACTGGCGTCCGGGCGAGAGATAAGACCCGCTGGACAGAAGGTTTCCCCCCAGGCGCCTGTATTCATTAAGATTAATCGAACTTAAGCCGATATCTTCCGGTTCACCTTGCGGATGACCGCGGCAACTCCCATGCCCCCGCCCACGCAGAGGGATGCGATGCCGTATTCAGCTTCCGGGCGTTTGAGCATTTCATGGACAAGGGTGGCCGTGATCCTCGTTCCGGAGGCGGCCACGGGATGCCCGAGGGCGATAGCGCCGCCGTTGACGTTGGTCTTGGCATACAGGTCCTCAAGCTCGATGCCGTAATGCGCGCCCAGTTGCTTGAGCACGCCCACGCTCTGGGCCGCGAAGGCCTCGTTCAGCTCGATGAGGTCCATGTCGGCCAGGGTGAGACCGGCCTTGTCCAGAGCCTGGATCATGGCCTTTACCGGACCCAGCCCCATGATGGAGGGGTCGATGCCCATCTGCCCGTAGGACACGATTTCGGCCAGAGGGATCCAGCCATGCTCCTTGACCGCCTTTTCCGATGCCAGGATGAGCATTGCGGCGGCGTCGTTCAGCTGGGACGCGTTGCCCGCGGTGACCGTGCCGTCCTTCTTGAAGGCCGTGCGAATCTTGGCCAGCCCCTCCTTGGAAGTGGTGGGGGTGTGGCTCTCGTCCGTGTCAAAAACGTGCTCGTTGCCCCGCCTGTCCTTCCAGGTGATGGGGGCGATCTCGTCCTTGAAGCGGCCTGATTCGATGGCTTGGAGCGAGCGCTGCTGGGAGACCAGGGCAAAGGTGTCCTGCTCCTCGCGGCCCGTGTCTGTGAGTTCGGCCACGTTTTCCGCCGTGATGCCCATGAGATACCCGTTGAACTGCTCGATGAGCCCGTCGCAGAACAGGGAATCCTGCAGGTCCAGGGCGTTGTTGCCCATCTTGATGCCCTTGCGCACGCCCCTGTCCAGGATGAAGGGCACCTGGGACATGTTCTCCACACCGCCGCAGAGCAGGATATCGGCGCCGGCATGGATGGCGTTGCAGCCGAGCATGATGGACTTGAGCCCGCTGCCGCACTGCATGTTCACGGTTGTGGCCGGGACCTCGGGTGGAATTCCGGCCTCGATCTGGGCACGCCTGGCGATGCTGGGTCCCTGCCCCGCGGCATGCTGATGGCCGATGTATATTTCATCGATCTCCGCGGGATCGAGGTTCACGTCCGCCAGGATGTTGCGGATGACCTGCGCGGCCAGGTCACCGGGCTTTACCTCTGACAGGCTGCCCAGGAACTTCCCGATGGCTGTGCGCTTAGCGCTTATGATGTAGACTTTTTCCATTTCTAGCCTCTATTGAACCTTTTCCGACCGCGATTACAGGCGCAGGCCGCCGTTGACGCATACGACCTGGCCGTTGATAAAGGACGCTTCGTCACTTGCCAGGAACAGGGCGGTGTTGGCCACCTCGATGGGCTGGCACATGCGCTTCAAGGGAGTGCGGGCGATGAGGGGGTCCAGAATCTTGGCCGGGATGGACTTGGCCATCTCGGTCTCGATGTTGTCCGGAGCCAGGACGTTGCAGCGAATGGCGCCGCCCTTGAGGTTGAGTTCCTTGGCCCAGGAGTAGACCATGCCGATCATGCCGGCCTTGGTGGCGGAGTAGTTGGTCTGGCCGATGTTGCCGTATACGCCGCTGCCCGAGGAGATGCAGATGATACAGCCTTCCTTGCGCTCCACCATCATGCGGGCCGCGAACTGGGTCATGTTGAACACGCCCTTGAGGTTCACGTTGATGACCGCGTCCCACTGCTCCTCGGTCATCTTGATGAGAAAGGCGTCGCGGGTGATGGCGGCGTTGTTGATAAGCACGTCCACGCGGCCGAACTCCTCGCGGATCTGTTCGTAGAACTTCTCGATGGCGTCGCGGTCTGTGATGTTCAGCTCCACGGGGCGGACTTTTTCGTGTTCATAGCCGTTAGGAGTGGTGTCCACCGAATAGATGATCGCCGGATTCTCCTCGCTGAACCGCTTGCACATTTCGTAACCGACGCCGCGGGCGCCGCCGGTGATGACAACCACTTTTCCTTTCAATCTGTCCATTTCATATCTCCGTTCAGTACGTCATTATTTTCCATTGCAGATCTGTAACTGTTTCATCTTGCGAATGATGGTGGGCTGTGACACGCCCAGGGCCTTTGCGGCCTTGCGCGTGCTGCCGTGCTGTTTTACTGCCTGCCTGATCATTTCTCTTTCCAGGGCCTCGACCGCGTTCTTCAGGGTCTCGCCCGGGGAAGCGGACGCCACGTAGTGACTCTTGGTGGCGATGCCAATGTCCTGCTGTCTGATGCTGTCGCGGCCGCCGATGAGCACCAGGCGCTCTATGGTGTTCTTCAGGGCGCGGATGTTGCCCGGCCAGTCGTAGTCACTGATCATCTGGACGGCTCCGGCCTCGAAGTACTTTTCACGTTTGTATTTTTCGTTGAATGTGTTCAGGAACGTGTACGCCAGGGCCGGGATGTCATCCTTGCGGTCCCGGAGCGGCGGGATCTCCAGAGGCACCACGTTGATCCTGTAGTACAGGTCCTCCCTGAAGCGCCCCTGTCGGACCTCGTCGATGAGGTTGCGGTTGGTGGCCGCGATGACACGCACGTCTATGCGGATGCTGGACTTGCCGCCGATGCGCATGATCTCTTTTTCCTGCAGGGCGCGCAGGAGCTTGCCCTGCATGCCAAGGGGGAGCTCGCCGATCTCGTCGAGCAGGATTGTGCCGTGGTTGGCCATCTCCAGAAGGCCGATCTTGCTGGTCTGCAGCGCTCCGGTGAAGGCGCCCTTCTCGTATCCGAACAGCTCGGACTCGAACAGGCTCTCGGGTATGGCGGCGCAGTTGATGCGGATGTAGGCCTTATCGCTACGGCCGCTCTTCTGGTAGATGGTCCTGGCTATGCCCTCCTTGCCTGTTCCGGTCTCGCCGTACAGCAGCACGGTGGCGTCGCTGTCAGCGATCTGGTCGATGAGGTCGTTGAGTTTGCGCATCTGTACGGACTGGCTACCCAGGGAGTCGCCCAACTGCTCGTTGCGCAGGTCCGTGAGCTTCTTCTCCATGCGAGTGATCTGGTTGCGCAGCTGGATCATGTCGGTGAGGTCGCGGGTGGCTGTGGTGACGTTGGTGATCACGCCCTTTTCGTCCCTGAGGGGAATGGCCACGATGAGCACGACCTTGTCGCTGCGCTTGATCTTGGTGATGCCGCTCACGGTGTGTCCAGTCTCGAAGGCCAGCTTGGAGAGCTTGGGCGAGTTGCTGACGCAGACCGTCTCCATGTCCAGCTCGCTGAGTCGTTTGACCAGTTCCGGCGCCGGTGTGGCGTCGTACCCGAAGAAGAAGGTGTCCTGGTCATAGATGTCGTGAAGCCACAGCTCATCGATGTGCCATCCGATCATCTCTTCGCTTTTGACCCCGAAGAGCAATTCGCAGGCGGAGTTGGCGGCAATGATGGTCATGCCCCTGTCCACGGTGTACACCGCGTCGCCCAGGTGTTCGCCAAGTTCGAAACTGGTAAGCATCATGTGCGGATCGGTCTTCATGGGGCCCCCCTTTGCTACATGGCCTCAGGCAGGAAGAGTACTACGGAAGGCACGAAGCAGAAGAGCATCAGGACGGCAAGGGCCAGCAGGATGTACATCCAGAGGTGCCCGTTGATGACCGCTTCGACCTTTTCCTGCAGTATTCCGGCTGCCACGAAGAGATTTACGCCCAGAGGCGGCGTACACATGCCCACTGCCAGATTGACGATCATGACGATGCCGAAGTGAACGGGATCGATGCTGTAGATTTTCAACACGGGAGCCAGGATGGGCGCCAGGATGAGAATGGCGGCCGTTGTTTCCAGAAAGCACCCCACGAACAGCAGCAGCAGGTTGATCATCAGCAGGAACACAACTTTGTTGTCGGAGATGGAGATGAGGAATTCCGCAACCTTGGCAGGGATCTGCTCCGCGGTCATGATGTAGCCGAAGGCACCGGCCGCCGCGATGATGAACATGATCATGCTGCCGGCCACAACGGCCTGGGACGTGGTCTTCCAGAGCTCCTTAAGGCTCATCTCGCGGTACACGAACATGCCCACCACCATGCCGTAGCCGCAGGCCACGGCTGCGGCCTCGGTGGGTGTAAACACCCCGCCGTAGATGCCGCCCAGGATGATCACGGGCATGAGCAGGGCGCCGATGGCGTCCACGAAGCTCCTGCCGAGTTCGGACATGGAGAATTTCTGGATGGGAATGTCGTGCTTGATACCGTAGTAATAGCAGTACAGGCACTGCACCCCGGCCAGGATGATGCCCGGGATGATGCCTGCCATGAACAGCTTGCCGATGGATACGCCGGTGCATGTGCCGTAGGCGATCATGGGCATGCTGGGGGGGATGATGACCCCGAGAAAACCGGCAAAGGCCGCGGTGGTCATGGCAAAGCGCTTGTCATACCCGGATTGCACCAGGGAGGGCACCATGATGCCGCCGATGGCCGCCACCGTGGCAGTGGAGGAGCCGGAAAGGGCGCCGAAGAACAGGGACGCCAGCACCGTGACCATGGCCAGGCCGCCGGGCATCCAGCCCACCAGGGCGTTTGCGAAGTTGATCAGGCGGCGGGACGAGCCGCCGCGGCTCATGATGCCGCCGGCCAGCATGAAAAAGGGGATGGCCATCAGGGAAAAGGTGTCCAGAGATCCGAAGAGCTTCTGGCCGATCATGAACATCGGAATTTTTCCGCTGATAAACATGGCGCCGAAGGTGCCGGCGCTCAGAGCCATCGCGATGGGTACTCCGGCGATGAGCGTGATTCCAAAGATTAAGAAAAGAGGGACTCCCATGCCTGCCTGCTCCTTATGCTGTCCGGTATTGTTGGAACTTGGCCACGAAAACCTGCATTTCCCTGATTCCGGAAAGGAACATGCCGAGGGGCATGGACATGTAGATCATCCACATGGGGATGTGCATGGAAGACGAGTGCTGACCCGTGGAGTAAACCTTGAGGGTCATGACCAGTGTGGCCCCGGCCAGGGCGAAGTACATCACCATGGTGAAGGCCCCTGCCGTGAGACGCACGACCTTGGCCGGTACGGGCGGGAGCATGTTGACAAAGGCTTCCACCCCGAGGTGCACACCCTTGCGGGCGCCCAAACTCACCCCGATGAAAACGCTGTAGATTGTCAGGTACCTGGCGGCCTCGTCACCGTAGACAAAGGGAATTTTGAGAACATAGCGACACAGGACGGACCAAAGTACCACTAATGTCATGGAAAAGTAGGCGATTACGGTGATACCCTCTTCCAACTGACCGAGCAGCTTGTCCAGTTTCTTGTACACGTCGAGCCTCCTTGCGCGTGAGTCAAAATGAACGGCGCATCCCATCCTCATTGGGATGAGGGCGGAGGGGCGTACCCCTCCGCCCATGACAACTACTGGTTCTTTTCGACTACGGCGGTGATGGCTTCGTACAGATCCTTGTCAATATCCTTGCCGATGTGGGCGTCGTACACGGACTGGATGGCGGCGCGCCATTCCTTGGTGTCCACTTCCACGATCTCCTTGCCCGCGGCCTTGATCTCCTCGTCGATCTGGGCGTTGGCCTCGTCCATGAGCTGGCGCTCATAGGTCATGGCAGCCTTGGAGGAGTCCATGATGACCTTCTTGATGTCGTCGGACAGGGGATCCCAGACAGCCTTGCTCATGAGCAAGGGGGCCACGGTGTAGAGCTGGTTGGCCTTGATAAAGAACTTGGAGGCTTCGTCGTGCTTGGCGGAATGCTGGTTGACAAAGGTGGTGGTGGAGAGGTCGCAGACACCCTGCTCCAGGGAGGTGTAGATGTCGCCCCAGGGAATATGCACAGGGTTGGCGTCCAGGGCCTTGTAGGTCTCGATGTGGAACTGGTTGTCATTGACCCGAATCTTCAGGCCCTTGATGTCGGCGGGGTGCTGCACGCGGACGTTACCATAGATGGAGTACATCCCGTTTTCCCAGAAATCGATACCGTGAATCTGAATGGCGTCCAGGGTGTCGAGCAACTGTCGGCCGATTTCGCTGTCAACCACGGCGCGACCGCACTTGACACCGGGCATCAGGTAATGCAGATCGAGGATGTTCAGGGAGGTGGTGAAATTGGCGAGGGTGGCGGAGCTGACGATGGTGAATTCCAGCACGCCCATCTGGAGGCTCTCGATGGCCTCGCGTTCCTGGCCCATCTGGCCGCTGGGGAAGATCGTCAGGTTGATTTCGCCATTGCTGCGGGTCTTGAGCTCTTCGGCGAACTTCTTCAGAGCAACTGTCCAGGGGTGATCCGGGGCCAGAACGTGGGCGACTTTCCATTCGTATTTGGCGGCGGCGTAAGCCTGACCGCAGATCCCGACGGCAAACATGGCGACTGCCGCGAAGAGCAGTAGAGTTCCGATGTTCCCTTTCCTCATAACGCGTTCTCCTTTTTACTGGCACTTTTGGATGGTTTCTAGGGTACGCGATTCCCAACTGCCCCCCCTTGGAGCAATAAGTGTTCCGGCTTGTGAAAAATTGTGACAAAAGCGCTAAGGACGTGTGGCACAAAGGTTTTTCCAAGGGGCGATGAATGTATGAAAACGTTTCAATTGGGCGTCTGGCGATCCGTTTTTTGATCGACAAGCCATAAATAAATACTTAATTGGCTTGAAGTAAAGAACTTATCTCGCGCGAAATAAAAATGGATCAATGATCCGTTTCTTGATCGCTGATCCATAATTAGCTGTAATCCACATAAGATAATTGCCTCTTACCCTTGTTGCAACCCTGTCTTTGCGCAGCGCCAGAGCGCCTTTTCCTGTGGTCCTACATTATGATTCAAAAACAATAGTCTGAATTTATAGATAGTTATCGAGAAACTTGGATTTCTCTCCGCTTCAACCCGCTCGCCAAGCGGGGAAGCGTCACTGGGAAAGCAAGATACACTTCGTATTCTTCAATAATTTCGATGTGAAAGCCACAGGTCTGTGAGTGGAGCATTCCCTTTCTTCAGGATGGTCATGGGAGTCATTGAACAGTTGCCAACAATTCTTATCGCCACGCACCAGGGTAACGGGGGGTGAACGGCCAGGTGAAAATCGCATCTCAAGTTCAAGTGGCGGAAAATGGAAACAAGGGAATTTTTGGGGTGGTCGCTTATTGATGAGTGAATTATCGTGAAATAAAATTTAAAAACGGTTTCGGTGGTACAAAATGCTTATGTGGATGTGTATAAGTTTGATAGCCGCATAACGGTTGCCTGCATCACATATTCGGGAAACGTTCTTCAAGGGTGCGCGTGAACGCCCAGTGCTACTCCCGCTCATCATTCACCGCTCTCCCTCTTGTCGCTGGCCTTCGACGTTCATGCGCGGATCCGGAAACCAAGACAGGTTACGAAACCACATGGAGCAACGCCATGGCAAATATCGACATCCATGTTCACGTGTTTGGCGACAACAACAAGGAAGACGGCTGCATCATGTCCTCCAAGCTGGAGACACTTTGCCGTTTGGGGAGTGCCGCCGGATTTCTAGTGAATCTGCCCTTCAGTCTGAATGACGAGGATATCAGAAATGCCATTCTGGAGGAAATCCGAAACTCAAAGCTGGTGGACAAGGCCGTGCTTCTGGCTTTTGACAAGCCCCGCGATAATAAGGGGCAGCCATTGAAGCCCGTGCTGTACGCCGCGAACTCATGGGTTGCAAAAATCTGCAAAGAAAATCCAAACATCGCCCTGTTCGGCGCCTCGGTTCATCCCTACCGCGAGGATGCTCTCGATGAATTGCATCGGGTGAAAGAGGAGGGTGCGGTCCTGGTCAAATGGATCCCATCATCCCAGAATATCCTGCCCAGCCATGAAAAATGGCTCATCCGGCTAGAGCGTACTTCGCTTCATGAATGCCCATGATTCTGAGCTTGAAGAACTCGTGATCTCGGTAGCCGTATGCCTGTCGCTTCATTGTCTTGATTTTGTTGTTTGTTCCTTCCATTGGTCCTGAGGAGATGGAGTGATCATACCAGGCGAGGATGCCGAAGCGGCTTCCGGCCATGGTCTGGGCCATCGTTTTCAGCTGCGGCACGCCCGAACTGTCTGCACGTTTGATCCAGCCATCCAGGAACTTTTCAGCTTCTACCTTGTCCCCCTGGCTCCATATCTGGCGCAAATCTTCCTTGAGGTAGTAGGCCTTGGCCAGAGGCTCGTTCATTTGCAGAGCTTGCTGGAGCCGGTCTGGCTCGTCTTTGTCCGCGTCCAGGCTGTCTGGATTCTTCAACAGAATCCAGCGGCTTCCCTTCAGCACGTCCCGCTCCAGAGTGTCCTTGAGTTCGTGGTAGAGCTTGCGTCGGATTTGCGTGAGCTTGTCGTTCATCAGCTTCACCACATGGAAGTGGTCAAAGACCAGAGGTACACCCGGCAGATTTTCAAGTACGGCAGAGATATATGCATTGCTCAGGTCGGTCGCCACGGCTTGGATTTTGGCCTTGCTGCGCTTCAGCCGTTTCCAGAAGGGAACGAGCGCATCCGCGCCTTTGCCGTCCCCCACAAACACGACGGCTCCACTCTTGATGTCCATGACCAGGGTCACATACTTGTGTCCCTTGCGAACACTGATCTCGTCAATGGCGATGTACTTGAGACCGGACAGGCGCGGCCTTGCAAACCGCCGCCGCAGGTGTCGCTTGAAGATGTCCTTCACACAGTCCCAACCAATCCCCAGCATATTCGCCACGTCAATCATCGTCATCATCTTCGTCAGTGTCAGGACAAAACGCTCAAAAGCCCTTGTATACCAACGCCTGGGCTCAGCTATGTTGATGTCGATGCGGCGGGTGCAACCGCAATCCCGGCACTGCACTCGAGGGACATCAACAGCCAACCAGACCGGTTTGAAACCGATGGGCACAGTGCGCAGCCAGCGCTCTGCGCTGCCTCGCCTGATCACCTTGAAGCTCTTGCACCTGGGACAGCGGATCAACTTCGCTTTGGGCCGAATCCAGAGGATCACGCTTCCGGCAACGAAGGACTGGCGGACATAGTCATAGCCTTGCAGGCCGAAAGCGTGGTAAGTGAAACTCGTGGACATGGCGGATACTCCTTTCGATTCTCTGTGGTAGGAAAATCGATTGGACGCCATGTCCCTTCATTTTGTCAAAAGGACGCTTGAGCCGGATGAACCATTTTATATGCGGAATAAAATCAAATATCAGATTTGTTTTTTGTGTGGGCGTGCCAATGCAAGTTCATAATATTATTTGCTAAAATCCAGCGTAGGGTATTTTGGGCAATGCTTTTCAGAGTCCTCACTTGGATGTATTGCTGGTCAGGCGTATGCTTAATATCGTCTATGTCGACGTGGCCTTGTGCGCCGCGAGATGCATATCGAGGGGTAAGCTGTATGGAAAAGAGTAAAACCGTCCGCGACACCAGGGACGGGGATCAATTCCATTACTGGTGGGCGGCCAATCGTTGCCTACTGCTGCTGAATGCGGCGGTGACCAACGAATTTGGAGACGGCGGGCGTGCAGGCGACGCCCTCTGCGCCCTCACCATCGAGGGCGCTTCACCTAAAGAGGCCGGTGACGGGCCCGCCGTGAAGGCAGGGGAAGAGGTCATAGATGTGGCCGAATACTATGGCGATGAAACGCTGGAGCGCGCCTTGCGCATCCGGTGCGTCCAGCTCAAGCACGCTACGTCATTGAAACAGCAGAATACCCCCTTTGCGCCCAGTGGATTACAAAACACCATCCAAGGGTTTGCCAAACGCTACAAGGATTATTGCGAGCATCTTGGGGAGGACGAGATTGCCAGCAAGGTAACGTTCCATTTTGTCACCAACCGGCCTATCAGCGAGAGGTTCGTCGCAACCATAGCCCAGGTAGCCGCCGGAACGGCTGTATCTAGTACGGCGAATGAGCAAAAGCTTGAGCAGTACACAAAGCTTAAGGGCGAATCCTTGGCTGCGTTCTGTCGCCTCCTGCACCTGGAGGGAGGGCAGGCGGACTACATTGGGCAGGCTCAGGCGCTCAAGTTGAAAGCGCGTCCGTACTCCGCGGAGTATGAAAACGACGTCCCCCAATTGCTCCACGGATTGGTCTGCAGCAAAGCGGGGACCAATATTCATGGCGACAACCGCATTACTCCGCATGACGTGCTGCAGAAACTCGGGTTCCACGTCGACGACCTTTTTCCAGCCCCCTGCCGCCTCCAGTCGCCGCCGACCCTTGTGCCCCGAGAGCAGGAAGTCGAGCTACTAAAGAGCATTGTGCAGGCCGAGTGCCGCCCAGTGATCCTCCACGCTCACGGCGGCGTGGGGAAGTCCGTCTTCGCGACGCGCATCGGCCAGGGGTTACCTAAAGGCTCCTCCGCGGTGTTGTATGACTGCTTTGACGGTGGCGAGTATCGGCGCCCTAGCCAGCCACGTCACACCCACAAACGGGCAACGCTGCAGCTGGTTAATGAGTTGGCGGGGCAGGGGCTGTGTCTACCGCTGTTGCCATTTAATGCGTTGCCTGCGGAGTATCTGGGAACTTTACTGCGCAGGCTGGAAGAGAGCGTCGCCACCCTACGTGCTACTCACCCAGAGGCCGTGCTTTGTTTAATCATCGATGCAGCGGACAATGCCCAGATGGCGGCGGAAGCGCGTGGGGATGGCCAGGCCTTTATCACGGACCTACTCAGGGAACGTCTGCCAGAAGGGGTGCGGTTGGTTGCCCTCTGCAGAACGGAGCGCATCCCGCTTTTGGCCCCGCCCGCTGTGGCAACAAAATTGGCGCTGGCGGCGTTCAGCCCGTCAGAGACGGCGGCCCACCTGCGGGTGCGCTTTCCGGAGGCCACTGATGTCCAGGCTGACCACTTCCATTTCTTGACTTCGCAAAACCCCCGCGTCCAATTCAATGCCATGGCGGGCGTCGATACGCTGGACGGCGTGTTGACGCGCCTGGGGTCGAGTCCGCGGTCGGTGGAAGAAATGCTGGCGTCCATGCTGGACGAAGCTTGGCACAGGCTTGAGGAGCAGGCGGGCGCGGAGCTGGAGCAGCTGCGGCGTCTGTGTCGTGCCCTGGCTACGTTGCGCCCCAGAACACCAATCGCCGTGCTGGCGGCCATGTCCGGGTTGGAGGAAGGGGCGGTGCGAAGTCTGGCTGCGGACTTCGGGAAGTCCCTCCTGCTGGCGGGAAACACCCTGCAGTTCCGAGACGAACCCACGGAGACTTGGTTCCGCAACACTTTCAGACCCAATGGGGACGAACTGGCGGCTTTTGCGGATTCCTTACGGCCCCTCGCCACCGTTAGCGCCTATGCCGCCGCCGTGCTACCGCAACTCCTGCTGGAAGCCGGCCAACTGGACGAGCTTATTGCGTTGGCACTCTCGGAGCAAGACCTGCCGGATGATCCGGTGGCCAGACGGGATGTGGCGGGACAGCGATTGCAGTTCGCCCTCAAAGCCTGTCTGCGAGAGAAGCGGTACGCCGATGCTGCCAAACTCGCCTTCAGGGCGGGGGCGGCGCACACCGGGGAGACGCGGCAATACCAGCTCCTTCAGGAGGAGACCGACCTGGCGATCCACTTCTTGGAAGACGCCGATCGGGCGGCGGAGATAGTCTCCATGCGGTACTTTCAGGACCGCTGGCCAGGCTCCCGGCATGTGTATGAGGCGGGGTTACTGTCCGGCTACCCCAGCCTGCAGCAAGAAGCTATGTCCCGGACCTACATGGCTGAAGATTGGCTGCACGCTTTTTTAAAGAGGTCGCAAGACGAGAGGCGGCATGCTGGAGATGTTTCACATGATGACATCGCCGAACTAGCCATGGTCTGGCTAAATCTGGAGGGACCGGAAGAGTGCGCTTGGTTTCTCCACAACTGGAGCCCGCCTACGGTGGCCTTTCACGCGGGCCTGAGGCTGGCGCGGCGACTCGTAGATCGGGGGAGCTATGATACCCTCGGCGCTTTGGCTTTGGCCGAGTCCGCTAGCGGGTACATGGTGATGGCCATTACACTGGCGCTTCGCGAGGTAGGCCGCATGCCGCCAGCGCAGGCCGCGCTAGATGTCTTCTTACACCTTCGGGATGGTCGAATCAGCCTGCCGGATTTGTTTTCTCATTATGCCGAGTCCTCATTTCTTCTTGGTCTTCTGGCGGTGGCGGAAGCGGCGTGCAGGATACGGGCGGTTGCCGTCAGAGCGGTTCGAGTCCTTCTGAAACGTCTCCTCCCGGCTAATCCGCCGACTCAGCTGCGGAGTCGGTACCTGAAAGGGCGATTCCCGATACTGCGCATGTATGCCCTACATGCGGCACTGGCTGGGAAAACCCTTCTGGTGGAAGACCTGACGCCTCTCGAACTCCTCCAAACGATAGAGGAGAAGCAATCGGCGCTTCCCTCGCAGCAGCTCCAGGAATTCAGGGCAGACATGGGCTTGCTTTTCCCTTGGCTCACCCTTTGGGGCCGCATGGTGGCCAGAGAAGTGGATACGTCTTCACTCCAGACTGATGTCAAAGATGGGACCTCAAGGGAAGATTTGGCCCAAGACGGCGACTGGGAGGTTGTTCAGGAAATCGCCAGACTACAGATGGATATCGCGGTATTGGCCGGGCCCGCAGGCGGCGGGGTGGTGGCGCGAATGGATTCCTGGCGCAACGGCCTTCGTCATGCTCTGTGGACTCAGACCCTCCTCCAATTGGCCCGGGTGGCGGCCCACAGCAATGCGCTACAGGATCATGCCATCCGTTTTGCTCGCGAGGTGGCGGAACGTTTCGCCACGCATTCTGCCCCCGGAGAGGAGCGCGAGCCGGCCGAAGAGCGGCTGTCGACGTATTGTCAGCTAGCCCGGGATCTGGTTGCGCGGTTTGAGGACGAGGCCAAATACTACTTTGATGCGGCCATGGAGGCCGCTAGCGGCATTGGTGATGAGAATTGGCTGCGTTGGGAGGCCGTGCTTGCGTGTGCCGAGGCCGCGGGCGAGCCTGCCCATCCCGATCCGGAGCTGGCCCACCGTTTGGCCCGTTGCGCCACCGTATCGCGGGGATATGTGACCCGGGATAAACATTTTGACTTTTTGGGTACGGCGAAAGCCTTGGCGGCACTGTGTCCGTCCTCGGCCTTGGCCATCTGCAGTCGCTGGCGGGACCGTGGATTTGGCAATGTGGCCCGTGTGACACCGCAGATGCTGCATCAACTTGTAACGCAAGGCAGCCTCGACGCCCGGGATGTAGCGGCGTTGTTTCCATTGCGCTTCGAGTGGGACAGAATGTTCGTGTTGGATAAGGCTTTGGACCAAAGCGCCACGGCGGAGGAGAAACAGCATTTAGCCACGGAGCTATACCGGTATCTGCGCCTGGAGATGGAAAGCACCGCCGAGTGGAGACACCTTGGGAAGGCGGTCGCGACACACGGCGTGATTCTGCCAGACCTAGAAGAGGAGGTCGCTTGGCGCGAGAGGCATGAGGCACAGCGCCATAATCGCCAGGGCAAAGTCTCTGCGCGCTCAGAAAGCGCGGAGGCTCAGGAATCTAATAGCTGGGACGCGATCTTCGACAACCAAGATCCGTGGCGAGAGGAGGCATTGCGCGCCGCCTACGCCAGGAGTCGCGAGGTCGAACGCTACATCTCAACATCTACGTTTTTAACAGAAGCCATCGCGCGTGTTCCGCAGGGCAGAGAGGCAGCGTTTATCAAGACGGCGGGTGCCGTTTTCAGTGGCGAGTTGTATGAGTTCGCCCGGTTCCTGGAGGTGTTACCTGACGAGTGGCGTCGCTGTGCCACTGTCCCAAAGTCGGTCAGTGCTGTTACTCATGAACTATGCCGCGAGCGCTGCTTGTTCGTGGAAGCGAATATTTATGGGGAGGCCCCGCTCCTGGAAATAGCCAGCGCGATTTCAGGGACCCCTGCCACCGAGTTCGCCTGTACGGCTCTGGAGGCCCTGGGCCGCTTGCCTGAAGCGTTCGAGGCAAGGCGGCTTTTCACCCTGATCAATTTGTTAGCCATGACGTTATCTACGGACGAGGCGAGCCAAGTGGTGGCCTTCGGTCTGGAGGCGTATGACGGTGATCTTCAGGATGAAGATGGCGATGGTCCCTGGGCGACGGCCCCACGGCCGCCCGAGGACGTGACAGAGGCTCTGGCCGGTTATCTTTGGACGGTCCTAGCCTCCCCTTGGGCCAGTCAGCGTTGGGAAGCGGCCCATGCAGTGCGTCTACTCTGCCAACTCGGGCGCAAAGATCTGCTAAGGGCACTCATGGGATGGGCACAACGCGGGAGCGGGGGCGCTTTTGCCGATGCGATGTTGCATTTCTACGCTCTCCATGCTCGGCAGTGGTTGTGCCTTGCCCTGGCCCGGGCAGCCTTAGAGGTCCCCGAGGTGCTACGACCGCACTTCACTTTCCTCGAGAACACCGCTCTGCGCGAGGACCACGTAATCATCCGCATGCATGCTCAACGCGCCGCTCTGGCGGTGTTGGATGGCTGCGACAGCGATGACGACTCCCTGCGGCGTCGACTTAAAGCGGTCAACACCCCGGGCGCTGTGTTGCCCTCAGACACCTTGGCTCGTTGGAACAACCACGCCATGGGGGAGATGCCCCGCGAAGGCGAGTATCGCTTCGCGTACGACATCCACCGGTATTGGCTGGCCCCCCTGGGCGCGTGCTTCGCCAAGTCTGAGCGGGAGATGATGGCGCTGACGTCGCGGGTGCTATTGCGGCGGTGGTGCGGTGCCTTCTCAGGTGATGGAAGGGAGGATGCGCGCACCGCAAGGCACCTCTATGACTACCGGGACACCAGGCATTCCCATGGTTCTTATCCTGTGGTTGATGACCTCGATTTCTACCTATCCTATCACGCCATGTGCCTTGCAGCGGGCGAGCTGCTCGCGACGGAACCGACCTATAGGTCATCGGAGGAATCATGGGGCGATAATTGGGAGGACTGGCTGCGTCGACACGATCTCAGTCGCACTGACGGGCAATGGCTGGCAGACCGTATAGACCCACGTCCTTTGGACCTGCCGGACTGGGATGCGTCCCTGGAAGACACACATTGGCCGGCTTCCATCCGTAAAGTCGATTTCGAGACGCGATGGTGCAACTCTGACCGCTTGACACTTTGGGGCCGTTGGACTGCCTCCAGGGGGGGGTACAAAGAGTCAGTGGAAATCAGCAGCGCCCTAGTTTCACCCGAGACAGCACCGGCCCTGTTGCGAGCTCTCCAGGCCGCCTCCCCCATCACGTATGGCTTACCGGACATGGATACGGACCACCTCCTTATCGACGTACCAAACTTTAGCCTGCGGGGCTGGGTTTTGGACCGTTACAATGACACGCAAATTGATGGTAAAGATCCCTGGGGGAAAGGTGCCCCCGTCAACTCACTGACTCCAGGTCCCGATATTGTGGACTGTCTTGGTCTAAAGGGCGACGCTCAAGGCCGAGTGTGGCAAATCGACGGTCAACCGGTGGTCTGGTCCCAGGCCTGGAGCCTAAGTCCAGATACGCACGGGCAAAGCGAGGGAACGGCTGGTAGCAGGCTCGTAATAGACCGAACGACTTTTCTCAACTTTTTGCACCACATGAAAATGGACTGCCTTATAGATGTGCGACTCAGACGGCATACAGGCGGCGATGACAACTACAGGAGTGACGGCTATGACTACATCCCCCCCAGCGCCCGAGTGTTCCTCCTCCACCGCGACGGCAAAGTCAGTAGCGTCTGACAACGCGGCCCTCCTCGCCCTGGGAGAAGCGCTTGTGCGCCAACTGGACCTTGCACTTTCCAACGATACCTTGGGACGCTGGATGGCTCACTACATCGCAGAACGCATGCAGGTAGCCAAGGTCGCGCCGCCCGAAGCAAAAGCCGTAGCGCAGGACCGTTGCGCCGAGGCCATTCTCTCGCTGTGGGAGCACCGCCGGGGGCTGCCTGACGGTGTGAGGCCTCTGGAAGGCTTGGAGCCAATACTTCAGACCTTAAGGCGCCTCAGCAGCGACACCTCCAGCTGGCGGTTCTGGCCTTTTAATACAGCCCACCTGCAATCGAAGCCTGGTAGCAACATAGAGATAATGACATACTGGCTCCAAACGGCAGAGCAGGTGGACCGTGCTGCGCGAGTGCTCATTCGGTACGCCCTCATGCAGGCTTCGGCAGGTGAACTAGATATCGCTCAGGCTTGGCGGAGCCGTATCGATGCCCTGAGTTCCCCGCCTCCGTCTGATGTGATGGACAACCTAGCTTCGTTCCTGTTGAATGAACGCGAGAGGGAGAATGACGTTGTGGACGATTCCATCAGCGCATCACAGCAGCAGAGACGCTTGGAGGATGAAATAACGGATCTTCTCGCCCTGACTCGCGTGGTCTCTTCGGTTTTGGAAGCGAAGTGCCAAGCTCTCAAGGCACTCCCTACATCCAGTGAGGATGACGTCTAGGAAGAATATACAACTACGGATTGTCTCTACTGCCTGTGTATAATACCTGGTACGTGGTCGCTTCTATGGTTAGATATGACCCGTGGCAATTGCTGAGGCAATAGGCAGAATCCTTTAGGATGCTGAATGAGAAGTGGTTCCGCGTACATTTCTATAGGGGGAAGGAGCTGTTCAGTTGTTGAAAATCCATTGTGGTGAATACCGGGGTGTTCGAGTCATGACCTCGGCTCTCCCCGCCTCACCCCCGCTAACCTCTCCGCCAGTCTCCCTGTCCGCAAATGGCTATAGCGCGCCAACATCTGCATAGACTTGTGGTCTGAGATGGCCCGGATTTCCATGACGTCCAAGTTTGTGTTCTCGAAGAAACGACTTACTGCCTCGTGGCGTAAGTCATGGAATCGAAAGTCGGGGACCCCAGCTTTGTCGGCAGCGGTTTTCATCGCGCGGGTGATTTTATCCTTATTCATGCCAAAGACAGGACCAGAAATGGTGGGGGGGAGTGATTTAAGAATGTTGAGAGCGGCGGGGGAGAGGGGGACCGTTCTCGACTCGCCGTTTTTTGTGCGGGGAAGAAGGACTGAGCGATTTTTTAGGTCAACCTGGGACCAAACCATAGTTGCGATTTCTTCTCGTCGCATAGCGGTTTCCAGGGCAAACTTGACCACACACGCAAAGCGTTCATCGCACGCAGCTAAGAGGCGTTCTTCTTCGTCGTCTTGGAAGCGTCTCGATCGTCCTGCCGGGACTTTCGGTTTGTTCGCTCGCTTGACCGGGTTGGAAAGGCTCTCCATGCCCCAATCTGTGGCCGCTATCTCGAACAGTTTTGACAGCAGTGCCAAGTCTAGCCGGATTGTATTTGGGCCGGCTCCTTCCTCCTGGCGCTCTTTTACAAACGCGGCAATATCCTTGCCCTTGATTGTGGCCATGAACCGTGAAGCGAAAGGGCGACGTTGGATAGCCCTCGCTCGGTTCTTTTCTCGCCTGGGGTCAGAGAGATTCGGCGCATATTCGTCAATATAACGATCAAGAGCTTCGGATAAGGTGGTTGATTCGGCTTCTACGCGAGAAACAAAAATGCCCCGGTCCATTTCAGACTCGATCTCTCGCGCCCACCTGGTTGCGTCATACTTAGTCTCGAACGTTTTACAGGTCACAGGCCAGCCGCGTTTTCGTATACGCACTTCCCACTGTGCAGGCCCGCGTTTACGTATTGTCGCCATAAGACCTCCTCAGAAGCATTGATGCCTCTTTGCTCTTCAAGCCCCGAACTTATCGTCCTGAGAGGAGAGAAGCTTCTGCAACAACATTGAGAATCGTTCAGTTTTAGACATGGCACACCAAGGGCATTGCTAAGCGCCATTTGGTGTTGGGCCTTGAAAACCGCAAGAACACTTAAACAAGGGAGCGTGCCAATCGATAACCCAGTTCAGGTTGAAGTCTGGTGCATACCCAAGCAGAGTCTTTAAGTCGTCCTCCATAGAATCTTCCTGACCGGACGTGGGGAGGTAGTTTTCTTGTGCCACAAACCATTCCGGGCTGAGCGGTAGATGGCCCCATAAATCGTCACGGATATGGAGCCGAGCCGCTTCTTTGGCATCTGGTCCAAGCTCCAAGCCCACGATTTCCACGCCCAATCGATGGTGCAGGATCATTCGATGGGTAAAGCGCATGTTGTATTTCAGGGCGGATTGATCAAGAAAAACGTGAACCTCGGTATATGGCTTGCCGAGCACCTCTTCACAGTGTTTCGCGTGTTCTGCGATGCGCATGTCCTGCCTCGAATTTGGTCTCGAATAAATCGCTGAAAAACTTTTTTCGTTCGTGAGTGCCTCTCTAATTCGTCAGCCCTGAAAAACGTTCAATTTACTGAAAAGACTTAACAAAACGACCAATTCAATGTATCATTCTCGACCAGGAACTACAGTAATTCTGCAGAAAACCGGTCGCGCTGTCGCCGAGTCGGGAGTGATGATGAAGGCCAAGCAAGCCAAAAACGATCAGGCTAATTTCCTCTACAAAGACCTCATTGACCAACTCAACCCCAAGCATCCGCTGCTCCAACTGGCTGGGCGCATACCATGGGAGCGCTTTGAGCGGGAGTTCTCCCCACTCTACAGCGGGCACGGACGACCGGCAAAGCCCATTCGCCGCATGGTCGGACTCATGATTCTCAAACAACTTGAGGACCTCAGCGACGAGCGTGTTGTTGAAGCCTGGGTCCAAAATCCCTACTTCCAAGCCTTTTGCGGCGAGAAGCACTTTCAGTGGAAATTCCCCTGTGATTCGACGGATTTCGTCTATTTCCGCAAACGCATCGGTGAGGACGGCGCGCGCCTGATCTTCGAAGTCTCGGTGGATCTGCACGGCGAAGACGCCAAAGAGCGCGAGATCACCGTGGACACCACAGTACAGGAAAAGAACATCACCTTCCCTACAGATGTGAAACTGCTGACGAAAGTCATCAAAAAATGCAGGAAAATCGCTACAGATGAAGGCGTCAGGCTTCGCCGTAGTTTTCGCCGTGAACTGCCAAGCCTGCTGCGCCAACGGTTCAAAAGCCGAAAAACCATCAAACGAATACGGACCATGGCCGGCGTGCTCATCCGCGAGTTGGAGCGCAAGTTGTCCAAGGAAGCGCTTGCCCGCTACGCTGAATCCTTGAGCCTTTTTCGCCGAGTCCATGGGCAAAAACGGACCGACAAAAACAAGATTTACAGCCTGCACGAGCCTGACGTGCTGTGCATCGGCAAAGGCAAAGAACACAAAAAGTATGAATTCGGGCGCAAGGCTTCTCTTGCCGTCACCAAAACCACAGGTGTCATTGTGGGGGCCATGTCTTTCACGGAAAACGTCTTTGATGGTCATACGCTCCCGGACGTCCTGGAGCAGGTCTGGCAAATCACAGAAGTCTGTCCGTCGGTGGCCATCTGCGACCGAGGCTATCGGGGACGGAAAAAGGTGGGCGACACGAGCATCCTGACGCCAGGTAGCCCTAAGAAGAGCGACACACCCTATCAACGCAGAAAAGCCAGAGGACGCTTCCGCCGCCGGGCTGGAATCGAGCCAGTGATCGGACATGTGAAGCATGACCATCGCATGGTGCGCAATTTCCTCAAAGGTGTCGTCGGTGACGCAATCAATCTGTTCATGGCGTGCGCGGCGTTCAACTTCAAGAAATGGATGCGAGGGGTGAAACTTTTTTTTGCTCTTCTGGCCCTGTGGCTCTCTTTCGAGTTTGGATGGCAGCGCAAGCTGGCTAAGATCTGAACAAAGCTAAAAGGGCTTTTTCAGGGCTGACTAATTCATTTTAGTGGAGCAATATTGGAGCGAAAAATCAAGAAAAGAAAAAACTGGCTATCGACTGTCTCGATAACCAGCTAAAATATTTGGTGCCCGGGGCGGGAATCGAACCCGCACAGTGTTGCCACCGAGGGATTTTAAGTCCCTTGCGTCTACCAATTCCGCCACCCGGGCACGGGAGAGGAAAATCTAGACGCAGGCGGGGCGGGCGTCAACAGGATTAAGCGATTTCAAAGGGGAAAGATGCCCTTGTCATTGGGGGCAATTGCCGCCTCCGACGCGTAGTCCACAAATATCAGAGTTTGGCAAGGGGGAACGCAAGGGGAGTACCCTTATTCAAAGGGTGCTCCCCTTGTAAAAGGTCGTATCTATTTTTTACTATTCCAAAACCTCGGCCAGGGCCGTGATTTCCTCTCTGATGACACGGGCCGCCGCGGCCGGGATCTCCTTGAGTAGCCGCGCTTCAATGTCCTGGCGCAGGGTGGCCAGCTTCTGGTCAACGGTCTCGGATGTGACGGCGTCCTCATGCTGCGCGGGCTGGGGCATCTCACCGGCGATGCGCTCGATCTCAGGAGCCAGCAGCTCCCTCAGGTTGCGCATGAACTCGCCGTTGACCTCCAGCAGGCCGGAGAAGCTCTGCTGCATGGCGGCTTCCAGTTCGGTCTTGTGCTCCTGGCGGAAGCGGGTCATTGACTCTTCCAGACGCGAGTGCACATCGTCGGCCACGGCAGTGCTCTCGGCTGCCAGGGCCTTGCCGAGCATGTCCTCCAGGCTCCTGTTCATGGAGTCCCGCAGCTCCTGTTCGCGGGCTTCGAGCTCCCGGGTCATGGTGTCCTGCATGCGGGTCTCCAGGGCCTGCAGCAGGTTTTCCTGGGTGGAGCTGAATTTTTCCTCCACCAGGTCGCCGATTTGTTGCGCAATTTCCTCGAGATCAGGCGCCGGTTCGGGCGCCTGGGCCGCCAGTTGGGCTTCAAGCTCGTCAATGCGCGCCCGCAGAGTCTCCAGCTCTTCCATGAACTCTCCGGAAACCTGCCCGGCTTCGGAAGGGCGCGCAGAAACGGATGCCGGCTCGGCAAAAGCCTCGGCCGGAATATCCGGTTGGGTCACGGCTTCGGGTTCAAGCTCAGAGTATGTCTCGAGCTCGTGTTCAGCCTCGAGTTGGATTTCCTGTGGGGCTGCGGGTTCAGGCTTCTCGGCTAGCACCGGCTCGGCCTGCTCGGGTTCTTCCGGGAACATGGCCACTGGGGGTTCGGAAATTTCAGGGGTACCGTTTCCATTCTCCGCGGGAACAAAGGTTACTTCGTCCTCCTCGGCAAAGGAACCTTCCGGTTCTGCAGTAAGGGATTCCCCCTCGAGGAGGAAATCGACTTCATCGGAGTCCCAGGTGTCATCGGGACCCTTTTCTCCATCCATGTCCTCCAGTGAGATTTCACCAATCAGAGATCCGTCCTGAAGGTCCATCTCAACCGTTTCATCTGCCGGGGAAACCATTGCGGTATCCATGTCCTCCATGCCGATGTCCCCGAGCTCGATATCATCGAGCTCGTCCATGGTGACCTCCTCGGTCACTGTCAAGTCGTCGGAGTCATCGTCAGGAGCTTCCCCTTCTCCGGAGAGCAGGACGTCGAGATCGTCAAGGTCGCTCTCATCGAGCTCCAGGGATTCCTCTGCATCGTCATCGGCATCCTGGCCGAAATCAATGGCGCCAAGAGCGTCCGGTTGCACCGCTTCGGGCTCTGGGTTTTCGTTGCTTTCGTCGGGTAGGTCGAGTTCGTTGATGAGGTCGTCAAGGCCGTCAAGCCCGAAGTCATCGTCGTCATCCAGCTCCGAAACCATCTTGGTCGGAACGCTTCCCTTGCCGCCGGGAGTGATGATGACCTCTTCATCGAGTTCGTCGTGCTCCAGGGTGTCGGCCAAGCCGAGGTCGTCGCCGAGGTCGGCGTCTATATCCGATGCGAGGTCGTCCAAATTGAGGTCATCGAAGTCGTCCCCCGCGGGGGCGCCGTTGTTGGCTGGTTCGGCAAAGCTGATGGCATCGATGTCACTCTGGTCGATGGTGTCGCCGAGCTCTTTCGCTTCGGAATCGCCCTCGGCGTTCTCGTCGGCCGCTATACCGAAGTCTTCGTCCAGGTCCGAGAGGTCGATGTCGTTGAAATCGTCGTTTCCGGCAGCCTGTTGTGGCTCCTTGGAGGGGTTGATGTCTATCTCGTCATCCAGGTCCGCGCTCAAATCGGCGTCCATGTCGGAAAAGTCGAGGTCGCCGAGCAAGTCGTCCTCATCCATGGAGCCGAGATCCTGAGGCCCTTCGGGGAGAGGGTGGTCGTCCAGGTCGTCGTCACCGTCCACAAGGGATGGCTGCATTTTCTTTGTTGAAGCCTTTGTGGCCTCTTTTTCCTCCGCGCCCAGGTCCAGGTCGAAGTCGTCGCTTCCCAGGTCCGCGAAATCCATGTCTCCGAGCAAGTCGTCGATGTCGTCCTGGTCAGCGCCATTGGAAGCGGGCTTTGCGGGCTCCTGGACAGGTTGGTCGGCCATGTCCAGATCGAAATCCACTTCCTCATCGATATCGGGGAGGTCGGCCTCGGCCTTTTGTTGCGTAGCCGCCTCTTTCGCGGGAGCCGCCTGGTCGTTCAGGGTCAGGTCAAAGTCGTCGCCCCCCAGGTCCGAGAAGTCGAGGTCGCCAAAGGGGTCGTCATCATCTTCCCCGGATGTCTGCTTGCCGCCTCCGGTGGCCTCTTGCGCCTCATCCAGCATGGCGTCGAAGCTCAAATCACTGGAATCGGAGCCCGTCCCTTCGAGGTCGGCAAAAAGGTCGTCAAAATCGTCGTCATCGGATGACGTAGGTGCCGGCGCGGGTTTAGCCTTGGGCGCGGCCTTTTTTTCAGGGGGGGGAGGTGTGTCTGCACCCATGCCTAACTCGTCAGCATCGGAAAAGAGCTCTTCAAGCTCGTCCTCGAAACTGAGATCGATCTCCTCGGCTCCGGCGTCCCCATTGTTGGAGGAGGTTGCGACGTTTCCCTCCGCGATGACGTCCGTGAGTTCGAAAATATCGTCATCAGGGGTATTGGAGGTGGTATCCCTAGGCATGGCTCACCTTCACATGACGTGTTGGTTGCTCCACTCCCTCAAGGGGGCCGTGTTACGGCGTGCCCAAGGCATGACCGCGCAGCGGCGAATGATCATCCTGAAGGCGGGGGGAGGGAAGGAACCCTGGTTTAGAGAAAATTGATACATTTGTTAAAACCATATTCCTGCAATATGAGAGGAACATGCCACTGTCAAGCGATTCAGGCTCTTTTGCCAGTTTTTTTGGGAACGCGAAAGCATGCTGTAAGTCATTTTCCTACATTGGACATCTCGATTTTATGGAAAACGATAATTGTTAAGAGCAAAGAAATACTCAAATGTCGTATTTCTGGAAATAGCCGCGAGGGGTGATCATCCTGCCGTTCTGTATGCGTGTGGCGCTGTTGCCCACGATACAGATGCTCAACATGTCCACGAGCTCGGGTTGGAATTGCGACAAAGTGTGTACCGAGACATCCTGCTCAGGCCGGTATGCCTGACGTACGAGCCCTACAGGGGTGTCGCCGCTGCGTTCCTCGCGGATGATCTCCAGGGCGCGGGGGAGCTGCCAGTCACGTTTGGTGGAGCGCGGATTGTACAGGGCGATGACGAAATCCGCCTTGGCCGCGTACTCGAGCCGCAGTTCGATGCGCTCCCAGGGTGTCAGGAGGTCCGACAGGCTGATGCAGGCGAAGTCATGCATCAAGGGGGCGCCGAGCAGGGCCGCAGCGGCGGTGACAGCGGGGACACCCGGGACGATTTCCACGTCCAGGCTCGACATGAGGCCCTTTTCCGCCACCAGCTCCAGCACAAGCCCGGCCATTCCGTATACCCCGGCATCGCCGCTGCTGACCATGACCGTGGAGCTTCCGGACATGGCGGCCTCTATGGCCTGCTCGCAGCGCTGAATTTCCTTTGTCATGCCGGTGGCCACAAGCTTCTTGCCCTCCACCACCTCCCGAGGAAGCAGGTCCAGGTAGCGCTTGTACCCGGCCAGGGTTTCACAGTTCTCCAGGGCGGATAGGGCCTGGCCGGTGAGAATGTCCACATGCCCCGGCCCGATGCCGACTATCTTCAGTTCACGGCGAATGGTCGTCATATGGTGCTCCGTCTGCTCACGGCGATGGTCACGCCCTGGTGGATGGTTTTTTCGACAAGCAGCTCATTTGATTCCGCCAGCAGCATGGCGGCGGCCTCGCACACGCTTGCCGTGCCCACGGCCAGGGCGGCCTTTTCCGAGGGATTGGGCACGGGCACGGCGTCCAGTTCTGTGGCAGGGAAGAACCGCAACGGGATGTTCAGGGATCTCGCTGCATCCAGCAACCCCTGTTCCGATGCCTTGGCCTGGACGCTGGCCATGGCGCGGACGCCAGCAATGGACAGGTTCGCCCGGTCAAGGGCACGCGCCAGGGCCTCGATGATGACCGGGGCGGGCACGCCCCTGCGGCAGCCAACGCCAACGCACAGGCAGCGGGGGTGCAGGAGCAGCTTTCCCTCACCCTGACCGGAGGAATGGGTCACGATGACGTGGGCCCGCTTCGGAGAAGTTGCTGTCTTGATGTTCTTTTGCGTTTCTGGTGGCAAGTAAAGGTTCCCTTCGGGATCATATACAAAAATGGTGTCGCCTTCCGCAAGCATCAGGTTCACTCGGCGTAGCGCAGGAAGATTGCCTATGGCCAGGTCCGATTCCAGGGCCAGCAAGTCCATGGCGGGCGTTCCCGCGCAGTCCGTGGCAGTGGTGATTATCGCCGCTCCTCTGGTGATGGCTGCCACACGGCGGGCCAAATCATTGCCCCCCCCGAGATGTCCGGAGAGCAGGCTTATGGCGTGGCGCCCCTCCTGATCCAGGACCACCACGGCCGGATCCCTGTCCTTGCCTTTCAAAAGAGGGGCGATGATGCGGACCACTATGCCGGCGGCGGCAATGAAGACATGGCCGCGATACCTGGCAAACCCCTCGTGGATGTGTACGGCGAGGGAGTCAAAGGCCTCGGCTGCCGGGTGTTCGGCGGCCAGACGCGAAGGGACATGCAATGCGGCACCGAGTTCGGCTGCCAGGCCGCTGCCCAAAAGCGCGCCCCGGCGCGTCAGCGCGTATACGGCGAGGGGAAAGGAGGTGGCCATGGGCCGCATGATCAGTGGTTGAACACCGGAATGTCAAGACGATTCGTCCTGGGAATCACATCCTCCTGAAAAAGAAACCGCGCGATCTCCCAGGCCAGGGCGCCGTTTCCCGCCTCGTTGACGTGCCCCAGCCCGTCCGGAAGCCTCTGCAGATTGTTGGCCATGGGCGCGGTGGTGTTGTGCACCAGGATGCCGTTGGCCTCGCAGCACCTGAACAGGCTCTCGATGGCGGTGACCACGAACAGCCTTGCCTTGTGCTCCCGGCAGACCTTGTCCATGCGCAGGATGATGGCTTCGGCCAACTCGTTGATCTCGTCGTTCTCCTCGATGGCTTCGGCCTGTAAAGCATCGGAAGGGGGGGTGGGGTGGTCCTTGTCCACACGATACATTGAGCGCACGATGTACACCCCGAGATCGCGAAGCAGTTTGTAGAATGTGCTGTACAAGGATGCCTTGCGGTCGACGTCCTGCAACCTGGCGTAGATCGAGTCTCCGTTGGCCACAGGGCAGTTTTCAAGCACGAGTTCGCCGTGTTCGAGGCGGAAGCAGGGCTTGCCCACGCCCCAGACATTGGTCTTGAGATGACGCTGGTTGGCATAATGCGCAATGTAGACCATGACCATGTCGGGCTGGTACTTGAAGCCTTCGGACTCCAGGGTGAGAAGCTCCTGGTCCACGCCGTACCCGTCCACTCCCATGTTGATGACGTCGAGTTTGTAATAATAGCCTTCGAGCATCCTGGAAAAGTGCTGCTCGATGGGCACGCCGAACCCGAAGCTGCGGGAATCGCCAAGGAGAACGATGCGATACTCGCCCTCGGGTTTCTCATAAGGCACCTCGGAATCGCGCAGGCCCTTGTCGTTGATGGTGTAGGTGACCTTTCTCCCGGTACGCTTGGAGCTGACGCTCACGCCGGGGGCGAGTTTCCATCCCAGGTAGGGGTCGAAGCGGTGGACCTGGACCGGAATGGCCGGCCCCCAGGACTTGTCTATGAAGGTCATGGCCAGCCTGGACATGCCTTCGAAAAAAAGAAGAACCACGAGAAGATACAACCCGAACTTCAGCACGCGGCGGCTGAACTTGGCTACCATGTGATCGCCCCCGGTTCGCATGGATGATGACTAATACACGCGGGGGGTCGCTCCCCCCTGGACGCTCCCTTTTGTCAATCCTGAATTGACGGGATTATCGGAACACCGGGGGGCGTCAGGTAGCAATCAGCGCCCCCCGGCATTTCATATCCGGTTGCGCCCTAGTCAGAACGTCACGCCGCGGGCGGCGGTGAGAACCTTGTCGATGTCCTCGTCCGAGTGGGCGAAGCTCATCATGGCGCACTCGAAGCCCGAGGGGGCCAGGTACACGCCCTTTTCGCGCATCTGCCTGAAGTAGGAGGCATAGCGCTCGCAGTCGGAAGTCTTGGCGGATTCGAAGTTGGTGACGGTCTGGTCCGTGAAGAACAGGGTGAACATGGAGGCCATCTGGTTCAGGGTGACTGCCGCGCCCTTTTCCCTGAGAATGGCGGCCAGTTCCTGGGCCATGTCCTGCGTTTTCCGCTCCAGCGCGGCGTAATCCGCCTGCTGCAGCAGCTTCAGCGTGGCCAGCCCCGCGGCCATGGCCACGGGGTTACCGGCCAGGGTACCTGCCTGGTAGACCTCGCCGCTGGGGGCGATACGCCCCATGAGTTCCGCCGTGCCACCGTATGCACCCACAGGCATTCCACCGCCGATGATCTTGCCAAGGGTGGTAAGGTCGGGGGTGATGCCGAACCGGGCCTGCGCCCCGCCATAGGCAAGACGGAAGCCGGTGATGACCTCGTCGAAAATCAGCACCGCGCCGTGCTTATCGCACAAGTCGCGGAGCCCCTGGAGAAATCCCTCCACGGGGGGGACCAGACCCATGTTGCCTGCCATGGGCTCCACGATGATGGTGGCGATGTCCTCGCCGTGCTCCTGGAACAGGGTCTCCACAGCGGCCAGATCATTGTAGGGGGCGAGGAGGGTGTCCTTCACCGTGTCGGCGGGGACGCCGGGAGTGCCCGGGATGCTCAAGGTGGCGACACCGGAGCCCGCGCTGGCCAGGAAGGCGTCGGCATGGCCGTGATAGCAGCCCTCGAATTTGACCACCTTGTTCCTGCCCGTGACGCCACGGGCCAGGCGCAATGCGCTCATGGTGGCCTCGGTGCCGGAGTTCACCATGCGTACCATGTCCATGCCGGGCATGGCGTCCACAATGGCTTCGGCGAGCTCGACCTCGGCGGCGCAGGGAGCTCCGTAGCTGGAGCCGTTGGCAACGGCCTCGAGCACGGCCTCGTTCACTTCGGGGTGGGTGTGCCCCAGGATCATGGGACCCCAGGACATCACCAGGTCGATGTACTCCCTGCCTTCCACGTCCCACATCTTGGAGCCCGAGGCCCTCTTGATGAACACTGGGTCGCAGCCCACGCTCTTGCAGGCGCGTACAGGGCTGTTCACGCCGCCAGGGATGACCTTCTGGCCGCGTTGAAATAGTTCTTCGGAACGTTGCATGGGGCTCTCCTTGTTTTCCGCCGGAGCCGTGGTTCAAGCCCGGTCGAATTGCATTCGAATGTTCGCGCTCTCGGGAAGAGATCAGAAATACGTCATGGACGTCTTTTTCAACTCACGGATGCTGAACAGGGTGGCGGGCTCGGAAAGCCCGCTCAGCGCGGCGAGTTCCTCCACGGTGTTCAGGCAATCCTCGCGGCTCTTGCCGTGCACCATAGTGTAGATGACATAGGGCCAGTCCTCGGTGCCAAGCCTGTAGTAGCAGTGGGAAACCATCTGGTGCGTGGCCATCTTTTCACCGCAGGCCTCGACCAGCTCCTCGGGGCATTTCCAGGCCACCATGACATTGCCGCCGTATCCGGCCTTCTGGTGCCGAAGAGTGGCGCCGAAACGTCGAATGGCGCCGTTATCCTTGAGCTCGGACAGCAGATCCAGGATCTCCCGCTCCGAAACCTGGGGGGCGTTTTCCCCCTGCTCCTGGCGCAACTCCAGGGAAACCATCCGGGCGATGTCCGCGTAAGGCGTGGTGCTGTCCGGGAGCGATCCCTGAGCCAGCCTGAGAATCTTGCGCTCCGTATCAGTGAAAGGTCGCATGGCTCTCCTTGTGTTGAAAAGGGCTCCGGGGAGGAAGCTCCCGGGAGCCACCTCCACAGACGCCCTTGCTGTGAAGTCGTGTTATTTCAAAATGATCGAAAACCGGCCCTGGAACCGACTACCACGGCGGGAGCGTGTTTCCTGCCATGTAACAAAACCCGGGCGGTCGATATTCATTCTGACAAATCAAGCTGTTGAACTCAGTGGAGAGGCAAGCTCCGGTCCCCTCCGCAAAGTAGGGTTCTTATATATACAGAAGCAAGCACTGGCAAGGCTTGGCGGGCAAAAGCGGCAATGTCGGGGCTTCCCAATGGCGATCCTGTGGCGCATTCCCTCGCCGACGGTCTTGTCATCCAGGCAAAGGGGCAGTAACTTGCCGGGATTAGCCTGTTATTCGAGAGAACCAAAGGAGCGAGCATGCGGATTACGGTCATCGGCGGCGGAAGTTGGGGCACCACCCTGGCCAATCTCTTGGCCAAAAAGGGCGAACGCGTCACCCTCTGGGTGCGGGAACAGAAACTCATGTCGGAGATGCGCAACCAGCGGAAGAACACCTGGTACCTGCCCGACACCGTGCTGCACCAGGACCTCGGGATCAGCAGCGAACTCACCCAGGCGGTGGAGGGCGCGGAGGCCTTCCTGTTCGCGGTGCCCACGCAGTTCTATCGTTCCATCCTCGCCGAACTCAAACCCCAGATGCCAAAACGCCCCCTGATCATTTGCGCCAACAAGGGCATCGAAGTGGAGCGGCTGTGCACCATCTCCGAAGTCACGGAGCAGGAGCTCGGCGACATCAAACCCACCTTCGCCATGCTCTCCGGCCCTTCCTTCGCAAAGGAGGTTGCCGAGGAGATGCCCACCGCCGTTGCCCTTGGCTGTGCGGACAAGAAGCTCGGCAAGGAGGCCCAGCACCTGCTCTCCACAGAATACTTCCGGGTTTATTGCAGCACCGACGTGCGCGGCGTGGAGCTCGGAGGCGCGGTGAAGAACATAATCGCCATCGCGGCAGGCATCTCCGACGGTCTGGGCTTCGGCACCAACAGCCGGGCCGCCCTGATTACCAGAGGGCTGGCCGAGATGAGCCGCCTGGGCGCCGCCATGGGCGCCCACCCTCAGACCTTCATGGGCCTCTCCGGCATGGGCGACCTCGTGCTCACCTGCACCGGCGAACTCTCGCGCAACCGCCAAGTGGGGCTGCGTCTGGGCAAGGGGCAAAAACTCGTGGACATCCTCTCGGACATGAAAATGGTGGCCGAAGGCGTCAAGACCACGGAAGCCCTGCACGGACTGGGACAGAAACTGGGCCAGGAGTTGCCCATCACCGAGCAGGTCTACGCGGTGCTGTACAAGGAAAAAGACCCCAGAACCGCGGTCAAGGAACTCATGTCCAGGGAACTCAAGATGGAGTAGGATTTATATCGGCGGAGAATAGTTTTTCGGGGGGAACCCTTTTTACAAAAAGGGCTTTCCCCCGGACCCCCCTCCTTAAAATTTCATTACGGAAAAGTTATGATATGTATTTGTGAGTGTGGTGCTCGCGAAGCATAGCGAGCGTTACCAAAGTTTGGGAAGGGGGAGCTCGAGGGGGAGAACCCTTTGCAAAAGGGTTTCCCACTCGCAACGTTGTTTCATTACAGCCTCTTCACAAATTTGACCTTTGGGTCTCCGGTGCGGTTGTAATCCAGGGTGACCGGGACCCCGTCCATTTCCGCGTCTCCTGGTTCCAGGCTGAATCCCATGCGTGTATGAAAGGCGATGGAGCCTTTGTTCACCGGAGAGGTGCAGGAGCGCACCGTGTCGCGGCCATGTTCCACGCAGATTTGGAAGAACCGTTCGTACAGGAACGCTCCCAGGCCCTGCCCCCGGTGATGGGGGTGCACCCCTGCGAAGTGGATATACCCCTCGTTTGACCGGGACTGGGAGAAAAACCCCACCAGAAACGCGGCCAGTTCCCCGTCTCTATGCAGCACGAGGCTGGTGTCGCTGAAGTGCGCCAGAAACAGTCTCGGCAGCATGGGGCGCAGGTCGCGCCCCTCCCACCAGACGGGGATCGCCTCCACGATGGCGGGGTGGTCGTCCTCGCGGCAGTTCCTGAGTGAATATCCCGGAGGCAGTGTGCTCATTGCTTCACCTTGTCCCTTGGCAAGAAGATCGCCAGCAGAAAGCAGAAAATGGGCAGCACTCCAATGGCCAGCAGCACGGTATGCAGGCCGAAGCGCTCAGCCAGATCTCCAATGACGGGGGCGAGGAGTCCGGCGGTGCCGGTGGAAAAACCGAATACCAGGCTTGAGGCCAGTGTTCTGTTTTTTGGGGCGTATTTTGCCGCCAGGGCCACGGCCGGAAACATGGTGGCCAGAAGCAGGAATCCGGCCAGAAAGGCGGCCGGATACAGCAGCCAGCCCTGGGATTGCAAGAACCACAGCACGCAGGGAGCGGCAAGGACAAAGGAGGCCAGGAATACCGTCTTGTAGCCGCGCGTGTCCGCCAGGTATCCCCAGACCACGGCGCTGACCGAGCCGCCGAGCATGTAGGCGGAGAGCACGGCGCCGGTGGAGACCAGGGAGTTGCCCTGCTCCATGTAGAAGATGGGATAGAAGGTCTTGAGGGAGGTATCCACAAGGGCGCGCATGACGCAGATCAGCCAGAGCAGGGCCAGGGTCTTCCAGACCTGCTTCAGACCGTTGCCCGAGCCGTTTGTCCTGGATTGCCTGGCCTCCATGTCCTTGTCAAAGGTGGGGAGCAGGAAAAAGAGCAGGCAGACCAGCAGCAGGCCGAGCAGGGAGGTCATGGGCAGGGTGTGGATGCCGAAAACGGTCACGTACCCTGCCAGAGCCATGGGCCCCACGGTGAACGCCAGGGTGCCGCCGAGGCCGAAGATGGACATCCCCAGTCCCGTGCGCTCCCCGGCGTAGACGGACACGTAGCCGGCGGACGCCGGATGGTAGAGGGACGAGCCAAAGGCCCCGAGTCCGGCGAACAGCACAAGCAGTCCGTACCAGGGCGTCGCTCCCATCATGGGAATGCACAGAAAGCTTAGGGCCAGACCCACCAGGATGAAGGACTTGGGCCTGCCCTTGTCCGTCAGGTAGCCTGTCACCGGCTGGGCAATGAAGCTGGAGAGAGCCACCACGCTGGTGATCAGCCCCACCTGAGTCAGGCTGAGTCCGAACTGCTGCTTGATGACCGGGTACAGCGGGTTGAAAAAGGATTGGTAGAAGTCCCCGGAAAAATGTACCAGAAACAGGGCCGCGATGACCCGGCGGTTCATTCCCCGGGAAGGGGCGTCGGAAGAGTGGGAGTGTGCGTTTGTCATGAGAATCAGACCGAAATAATGAATGAGATTGGATGATTGATGCCGGGAACGCCCAAAGGGAGTTGACGGGTTGGGTAAAAAACAGGGGAACCCTTTTCATGAAAAGGACTCCCCCGTAAAATGATCTTCCATTGTCAGACGTTGAAACCGGAACGATCAGTTGCCGTCCTTCCGGATCAATATCCAGTGATGGAAATTACCGCCAGTGGTAAAAATCGCCCAGCCAGGCGGGGTGTGCAAGAGCAGCTACATGTCCGCCTTCAGGATGGCCCAGGGAACGCCCTTGTTCTGAACCTTCTCCATCAGGGTCATCTTGAACTCGGGAAATATCTCCGGGATGTTGTGCCGGTCAAAACGCTTGGTGTGGTACGAGGGGAGGGGCAGCTCCTCCTCGTAGGGCACAGATATGATCAGCTGCTTTTTACAGACCCTTTTCAGTTCGGCGATTCCCTTGTCCATGATCTCCAGGGGCAGATGCTCAACAACCTCCATGCAGACCACGGTGTCAAAGCTCTTGTCCGGAAACGACATGCCCTGGACCCGCATGATGCGCCTGTCAAGGGGTTTGTCGACCTCATAGTATGTGGTGTAGGGGGCCTTGTCGATGCCTACCACCTGTGAATACTTCCCGCAGAGGGTGAGATAGTTCAGGAATGCGCCGGGTCCGGTGCCCACATCGAGGATACTGCCTGATTGGTTGATGAAACCGGTCATCCAGTCCAATCTGCGCCAGTCGTTTTCCCTATAGAAACCTTTTTTCGTGTCAGCGAAATTCTTGTTGTAGTATTCCTCGAATTTATTGCGAATATTGAGCATGAGAGGATTAGTCATTGCAGGCAGCCTGACTGTAGGGAAGTTCGTCATATGGTGACTCCTGAAAGATGTTGCACAGGCGGGCATGCACCCGGTTGTTCGATCCCTGTGGGTTGCAAGTATGGTTTCATTCCGTACTCCAGAGATAATTGCAAGGCAAGATGCATGGAATATTCTCTCTGGATGCCGGGGATGTCGTGTTAAAAATGATGAATAATCTGTTTCATTACCGTTGGATCAAAGCCAGTTCGCGGCCTATAGTCTCCTTGAAGCCGCTTTGGCTGCGTACCCGTTTCACCGCCCCCTTGGAAAGAGCCAAGTAGGATTCCGGGTTGGAGTACAGGTATTCAACGGCATCCGCAAGGGCCACGGGGTCTTCCGGCGGTACAACCAAGCCGCAGCTGTCATCCACGAATTCGGGGACAGCGCCCACCCGCGTGCACACGGGGACCAGGCCCGAGGACATGGCCTCGTCCCGGGAAACGCCCTGGGTGTCCATGCGCGAGGGCGTCAGGAACACGCCGTACTCACCGTGCAGCCGGGCGATCTCGTTCTGCCGCAGAAAGCCCTTGTTAATAGCCACGTTGGGGAAAATCCGTAGCGGCTCCAGCAGGGAGTCGAACAGCTCGCCGTCGCCATACAGCCCGAAGGAGAGGTGCTGGAACACCGGCCGCCTGGAGAGCTCCAGAATGGCCTGAACAGTGAGGTCGTTGGCATAGGCCCTACCCGAGTAGGGGCGGATCGACAGGATTCTGCCCCGCTGCTCCGCTGTCTTGGGAGGTTGGCTGAACAGGTTGGTGTCGATGTTGTTGTGGATCACGCTGTAGCGGGTGGGGTCCAGCTCCACGCCGAGGTCGGCAAGGGCTTCGTCGGCCAGGTAGTGTGAGACGAACACGAAATGCAGGTTGGGGTGCGGCTTTGCCAACAAGGAGCGCCAGAACGCGGCCCGTTGGTCGCTGTAGGACTTCACCCGGGCCACGTCCGCCTCGGGCAGGCCTTCCAGGTCATAGGCGCGGCGCTGCCAGAGCTGGATATCCGCGCCATGCACCCAGACCGTGA
The DNA here is from genome assembly GCA_963674665.2 of Desulfovibrionaceae bacterium. Taxonomy (GTDB): domain Bacteria; phylum Desulfobacterota; class Desulfovibrionia; order Desulfovibrionales; family Desulfovibrionaceae. The sequence goes on from CAXXPL010000014.1 coordinate 282,830, forward strand.
CGCGGATGCTGTCCAGGTGCTTTTTGACCACCTCCCACATGCGGGGGTCCAATAAATGGATCAGTAGATGGGAGCATTGCCCCCGCCCCAGGGTGGCGTCCAGCAGCATGGCGTTACCCGAGGTCACATCCACACCCTCGAACTCCCGGAAGGGCGCGTCGTTGCCCTGGGTCAGGCGGAATACCTCCACCGGCAGGCCGCATTCGCGGTAGGCGCGCACCCTGCTGTGCAGAAAGCCATAGCGGTAGAGGTCGTGGTAGTCCGGATACTGCTTGGTCAGCACCAGGGTGGGGGCGTTGCAGACCACGGCGTGGGGCTTGCGCGCCACAATGCCGAAGATCAGCTTGTCCAGGCGGACTTCACCGCTCCCCTGCAGGCGGAATCCAAGGCGCAGGAATTCGCACTCCTGGGGGATGACTAAGGTGGAAACGCCCGCTCCCGTGGTCATTGCCCGTGATAGTTTGCGTTTCCCACTGTCCAGAAAGTCGAAGAGCACGCGGAATTCGCACCCCGGGGAAATGTCGGCAACCAGGCGGACTTGGTTGTTGTGTTTCAGATTCAGTTCGTCCCTGGAAAACGCCCCTCTGAGGAGCAGAATTTCCTGGTTCTCGGCGGACAGTCTGGAGCTGATCACCAGCCGCTCCCCGGCCATGACCGCCTTGACCCCCTCTCCCGCGTCGGCCAGTGACAGGAGCTGGTGGGCGTCCCGTGCCGAGAGCCGGGGGAGGCTCTCTCCGGTATCCTCCCGGGGGGCGTCCTTGGCCTGAATGGACTCGGCAAAGGGTAGCAGCCCGTGCTGCAGGGAGATACCCTGGTTGACAAGGGGGAGGTCGCCCACGACACTCTCCACCAATTCAGGAGCGAGCCGGGCGCCGTCGCGGCAGTAGTGGAACTCGTCCAGGGCCAGCATGTCGGGCAGAGACACTTCCGCGTCCGCCCTATGCCGTAGCATGGACTCCAGGTTTGTACGGCCAAGGGAGCCGATCTTGAACACGCAGGCGCGGAAGGACAGCCCCGCGGCATGGGCGTACTGCTCGCCGTCGTTCTCCAGGAACGGTTCCCCATCAACAGCGCGATGAAACGCGGCCTTGCCCAGGGCCATGGCTCTGGAAAAACGCGTGCCCAGGAGCAGGTCGGTGAAATAGTGCGTCCCGTAATGATCGTCCGGGTGCAGGAAACCGGCAAAGACTCCGGAAGGGGTGCTGTCCAGCGCATCGAGGCAATCCTCTATTGTAGGGAAAAAGCGGATGCCTCCGGTGTCCCTTGCGTCCGCACCGGCGCGGTTTTCAACGATGAACAGTTTTTTGGCGGCGTACTTCTGCCTGGCAAAGGATTGCAGCACGCGGTCGCGCTCGGCATTGCCCGCGACCACGGACAAGGCGATGACCAGAGGCAGGGGGCGTGTGTATTCGGTCTTGCCGAGCCTGGCCAAGATGTACTCCACACGATGTGCGCTGGTATGCTCGGAGAGCACCTTGCGCAGCCCCAGGAGACGGAACCTTCGGAACAGGTTTTCGCTGCGGCAGATGTCCTCCAATCGCCGTTTCACCTCCCCGGCGTTGTCCGAGGCGATGATGGTTTCGCCGAAAAGCAGACGCGCCCCCCTGGAGTAGTTGCCCACCACAACCGTGTTGGAGGCCAGTAGCTCGTAGACCCTGCGCGCGAACATGGTCTGGGACTGCTTGATGGTGTTCATGTTCATGCCGAAACGAAAGCCCTTGTAGGCGCGTTCGATGTCAGCGTAGTCCAGGCCTCCCAGGATCAGGGGACGGTACTCCTCGGGGAATCTATACTCGGGCAGGGGGTTGCCGTGATTGCGATCGTAAATGCTGCAGGGCTTGAATTCGCGCATGGCCGCGATGAGCGATGCAAAATCCCTCTGCCGCTCGGGATAGCGCAGGTAATAGGCGCCGGCAAAGTTGCAGGCGTCCTTTCTGGCATAATACTCCACAGGGTTGTGTGTGCGTGGTTGCACCGAAAAGGGCAACAGGTGTACCCGGTCATGCCCCAGATCCTTCTTGTACCGGGCGATGCAGTCCACGTCCGTGGTGCACACGTGATCGAAGTGCCGCGCGGCGCGGAGGAACGTGGAGTAGTAGACCGGGTCCTCCTTGCTCCAAAAGACCGTGGGGATGCCCTTGCTCCGGCACCAGGAGGTCATGTCGGTCAGCTCCCTGCGGGCGTTGCTGACCTTTCGTTGCCACAGGCCGTCCACCCCTCTCCAGGCGGACTCCACGAATACGAAGTCGGGCTCGAAGCTGGTGAGTTGTCTGAGCCACTCCTGGGGGCGCAGTTGGAGATAGTCACACTCCATGCCGAAGC
>CAXXPL010000015.1:0-324404 GCA_963674665.2 Desulfovibrionaceae bacterium
CTGGCTTGATGTCGATGATGGGCGTGCCGTCCACCACCTCCAGGGGGGCGACCACCAAGGTGACGCCGTCGCCCGCGGGCTCAATTCCAACCACGCGCACCCTGTGCAATCCGATGGGGTTGGGCCGGTCAGGGGAGCGGGTGTTGAACACGCCGCGTATGGGCCTGCTGAGATCGCCTCGCGGGTGCACCTGCAACCGCTCGCGGTCAGCCAGATGTAGCCAGGTGAACAGCCAGATCTCCCTGCCCGGTTCCAGTGTGTACGTAGCGTCCGCATAGGCGGGCTTGATCTCGATCCGGGCCTCCACGCCCCCTTCGTGCTCGCACTTGGGCGCGTCCTGCTTTTCCTTGATGGATGAGTGGATGATGCCGATGATGTGGAGTTTGGTATCCATTGAGGTTCCTTTTTCTGGGCATGGTCAGGAGAGGGTGTCAGATCAACATTGCATCGCCGAGCAGAAGGAATTGACCCAATCGATGGCCTGTTGCTGGAGGTTGGCCAGTTCGCCGGCCGGAAGTCCGAGCCTCGAAGCCAGGAGGTCTACCTGGGGCCAGTTACCGGATTCCAGGGCCGAGACGAGTTTCATCCAGGGGGAAAACCTGTTGCGCTCCCCATGCAGGGCGCCGCAGAGTTCGGCCTCCAGAGCCAGGTGCCTGAGTACCTCCTCCATGGGGGTGTCCAGCATGGCGTCGAGCAGGGAAAAAAGTCCCAAAAGAAACAGGGCCTCGTCGTCTTCCGGCTGGGTCGCCAAGGGGGCGCACAGTTCCATGAAGCGGGCGCGCTGCACCGCGATGCGGGCCAGGGTAAGCGCCTTTTCCGAGGCCGGAAGATCGGTGAGGATGATCAGCCTGAGCCAGTTCTGGATCTGCCGCCAGCCGAGCATGAGCACTGCCTGGCGCACCGAGGTGATCTCGCGCACGAAGCTGAAGGCCGGAGAGTTGAGCATGGCCAGGAGCCGGTAGCAGATGGACACGTCGGTCTCGATGCCCTCGGTGAGCGCGTCGAAATCCGGGGTCTGGCTCTTGATGACCTGGAAGAGCCGCAGCTTCGAGGCTTCCGAGGCGCTCAGGGTGCGCATCTTCAGATTGCTGGGGCGCTGGAAATAGAACCCCTGGAACAGCTGGCATCCCAGGCTGCCTGCGAGCTCGTACTGCTGTTCGGTTTCAACACGCCGGGCCAGGATTTTGACCCCGTTGCGGGCTGTCCTGGCGTGATGGCTCTGGAACGCGGCGGAGTTCCCGTTCTCGAAATCCAGGATAATGATGTCGCACAGGGCCAGCAACTCGGGCGCGTGCTCCTCCGGAGAGAGATACTTGAGCGCGATCTGAAACCCGGCCTCCTTGAGCTGGGATATCGCCTCGAGGTAAAACCGCCTGGGCGCGAGGCTGTTCTCCACGATGGCCACACTGTTCTCAGGGGGCAGCGCCATGGGCGCGTTCACCAGAATGGACTCCTCGGGGAAATTGACGAGCACCTTGCCGGGCGCGATCTTGTCCGTGGGCTGGACACAGTTGCAGGCCATGACCTTGAGCGTCGCTTCCAGCGCGTCGTTGAACTCGGCGCGCTGGGCAAGCCCATTGTCACGGTACAGGAGATGATAGCCCCAAAGTTTGTCTTGCGCGTCAAACACGGGCTGACGCGCGACGAATATGGTAGTATAGGTCTTTTCCATAGTTTATGATCAACATCATAGCATTGGAAGTGGCATGAGGGCAATGACCCTCGGTCATGCCGCCCCATGGGGTAACTTTTGTTGTTTTTACTGTAGATGCTTGAAGAGTGTGACGCAATCTTGATAATACGCCGCGGTTGAGAATCATAACCTGCCTCCCTTGGTTTTCGCGGTACCCGGGGGCATGAGGCCACGAAGAGGGCTGGAGAAGAGGATGAACAACCAGACCATACAGGAGCATGTCGCCCGGCTCACGGAATTTCGCGTCACGCGTGAGGTTCTCGGATGGGGGCGGCTCATGACCGACGCCATGGCCAAGGACAAGATCTTCCTGCGCGCCTCGGCCCTCACCTACACCACGGTGCTCTCCGTGGTGCCTTTTCTGGCTGTGGCCTTTTCAGTGTTAAAGGGGTTCGGCTTCCAGAACACGGACTTCATCCGTGACATGCTCCTACGCGTGGCCGCAGGCAGGGAGCAGGTGGTGGACTACATCATCACCTACATCAACCAGACCAACGTGCGGACCCTGGGCGTCATGGGCGTGGGCCTGCTCTTCCTCACGGTGCTGTCCATGATCTCCACCATCGAGAGTGCCCTGAATACCATCTGGGGCGTGGAAAAAGGGCGCGGTCTGGCGCGCAAGGTCACGGACTACCTCTCCGCCACCCTGATCATCCCCGTGTTCTCGGTGGCCGCCTTCAGCATCTCCGCCACCCTGCAAAACAACGCCATCGTGCAGAAGCTCCTGGAAAACAGCGTGTTCAACGTTATGTACATGACGCTGCTCAAGCTGACGCCCTACGCCATGATCTGGCTGTTGCTGCTGTTCATCTACATGATGCTGCCCAACACCCGCGTGCGCCTGAAGTCCGGGGTCATCGGCGCCCTGGTCACCGCGCTCATCTGGCAACTGGCACAGTGGGTCTACATCACCTTCCAGGTGGGAGCCACCAAATACAACGCCATCTACGGCAGCTTCGCCCAGCTCCCCCTGTTCCTGATCTGGGTGTACATGAGCTGGGTCATCCTGCTGCTTGGGGCGGAGTTCTGCTTCATCCTGCAGAATCGCCGCAACCTCGAAAACGAGGCCAAATACAGGCATGTGAATCCGGCACAGCAGGTGCGGGCCGGACTGCACGCCCTGCTGCTCATCGCCAGGGGATTCGAAAAGGGGGACAAGCCCATGGATATCGAGGAGATGGCCACCAACGCCAATGTGCCTGTCATCGTGCTGCGCGGGATCATGATCCGCATGACCGAGACCGGACTACTGGTGCCTGTGGAGGATGACGACGCCGAGGCCTGGACCCTGCGCCGGACACCCTCGGCCATCAGGATCAAGGACGTCATCGATTGCTTCATGCGTCAGAAGACCGTTGATCTCGGGCTGGGGCGGAACCCCCTCACCGGCCAGGCGGAAACCCGGCTCGAAGCCCTGGAAGACCTGGTGCGCCACAGCGAACACAATCAGACCCTGGACGCCCTGCTGTCCGGAGAAGAGGAGAAGCCGGAAGAGTGAGGACGAAAGAGGAGAGGATGAAAGAATTTTACGGGGGGAAGAATCCTTTTTAAGGGGGTTCCCCCTCTCACCGTGCCTTTTCAAATATATTGTATTTATTAGTAATCAATGCGCCAGTTCAGGCCCACGCCGCTTTGGGAGTCGGCGCCGATCTCGCTTTCCAGCTCCAGCTGGGGCGTGAGTTCCACTTCCACGCTCATGCTGTCGTCTCCCGGGTTCAGGCCTTTCTGCCCCTTCACGTAGATGTTGTCCCCGATGTACTTCCCGGCCTGGACCGTGGTGTCGCCGGACTTGCCTTCGCCGGCCGAGAGGCTGTCAACGTCCAGGACCTTTTTCAGGTCGCTCATGATGTCCAGGGACATGCCTCCGGATTCGCCGGACAGCTGCTTGAGCGCGCTTGCCAGGCGGATGGCCTGGAACGCGTTCAGATTGTCCGAGGAGCGGCCAAAGAGCACGTCGGCCAGGATTTCGCTCTGGGGCGCTTCGGGTTCGGAGCTCAGGGTGAAGGTCAGGTCGGTCACCGTCCCCTGCACCGTGACCTTGGCCACAAGGTTCTGGGACTGCGCAGAGGTGACCACCTTGAGCACCGGGACAGGGGGCGTGCCGCCGCCGAGAAAGAGTTCGCCCTCGGTGATGGTGAAGTTCTTGTCCAGGAAGTCCAGGGTGCCGCGCCTGACCTGGAGGCCGCCGCTCACATCAGGGGCGGCCGAGGTGCCCTGCACGCGTATGCTGCCCCCCCACTCGGACTCAAGGCCGAATCCACGCACCTGGAATCTGCCGGGAATGTTGACGGTGAGGTCCAGGTCCGCGTTGAAGGGCGGGGCAGGCTCCTTTGACGGTTCCGGGGCAGGGGCGCCGGGCCCCACCTGCTCCACGTCTATGCTGTCGATGCCCGGGTGCAGCCCCTGGGGGATGGTCAGGATGCCCTGGGATACGGTTATCGTACCTGACAGGGCGGCGTTTTCAGGAGTGCCGGAGATCTTGAGTGCGCCCCCGGCGACACAGGTGAAGATATCCATCTGCACGGGCACCAGGTCCTGCAGGGAGATGTCGAAGTCGTACTTCACGGCCTGCCCAAGTTGGAGGTCGCCCTTACCGGAGATACGCCCCTTGCCGCCGTCAGTGGCCTGGAGCCTGGTCAGGGAGATCTTCTGGTCGCGGCCCTTGAGTTCCACCTGGATGTCGGTAAGCAGCGTGCCAGTGCGCAGGTTTTCGTAGCGGCCGTTCTCGATCTTCACGAGGCCTGAGATGCCGGGCGCGTCCATGGGGCCCTGTGCCGCGAGGTCGATGACGGCCCGCCCCTGAAGCAATTGGTCGTTGATGCCCAGGGCCTCCTGCGCGAGGTGCAGGTCTATGGAACTCTTGGCCTTGGCCGAGATTTTCGATTTTTCCGAAATTTCAAGGGCAAAGGGTTGCAGGGAGAAGCTGGTGGGCAGCTTCATATCGGCCTGGAGCAGGGGAGTGGACTTCTTGTCCTCGAGCCGGACATCGGCCTGGGCCGCGATGCCCTGCGGATCGAGCTGGATCTTGGCGTCCAGGGCCACGGAGGGAATGTCCGTCTCCTCCACGCCCGGATCCAGATGCCGCCCCTGGATGTTCGCCACGAGGCGGGGCGAGGCCGGGGAGCCGGAAAGGTTGAGGTCCAGGGCCAGGTCACCGGAAGGCTTCATGCCCTGCACCAGGCCGAGCCGTGTCAGGAGCTCAAGCTGCAATCCCTTGAGGCTGGCGCGCAGGTCGGCCTTGTCCGGAGCCCAGAGCCCCGAGGCCTGGAGGGTGGCCTTGTCCACGGCCAGCTCCAGTCCGTCCACCTTGTGCCCGTTGCCTTGCGCGGCCACGAGCAGGGGCTTGCGCAGGGAAAAGGGCAGTGCCGCGTACTCCCCTTGCATGCTGTCGATACGGACCTGAAGCTGCTGCCCCAGGTCCGCCTGTCCGGCCGTGGCCAGGGTGAAGGGCTTGTCGGCCCGGCCCGAGGTCCGCAACTGGAAGCGCAGGAGTTGCTGGGCCAGGTTGGCCTGCAGCTCGAGGCTGTTGGCCATGGCCGCCTCGGTGCCCAGGTCGCTGGCCTGGATCTTGGCGTTCAGGGAGGGCTGCATGAGATCGTCGCTGCTCCCCTGCAGGGTCAGCTCCCGCGCGGTGACACCGCTGACAGCCAGAGAGCGCAGGGCGCCGTTGAAATTTGCGGTCTGTTTGCCCTTCACCGGCTTGAGGTCGGCGCGAAGCTCGGCCCCCCCCTTGATATCCTGGCCAATGAAGGGAGCGAGGCCCGCGAGGTTCGGGATGGTCAGGCGCACCCTCCCCTCAAGAGGAGGGCCCTGGAACATGACCCTGAGGTCGCCAGAGACTTCGGCGTCGCCCACTGCGAGGCGCAGGCCTTCCAATGCGAGGGCGTCGGGCTCCAGGCTGTAGCCGCCCTTGGCCGCGAGGCTGATTCCCGATGCGCTCAGTCCGATGTTGAAGGGGGTGACCGCGGGGGGCGCGGCGCCCTGTTCGGCCATTTCCAGGGGTGCGCCGCCCTCGACGCGAAGACGCACGTCGCTGAACCGGCGCTCCCCGTGGCGCAGGGAATCGATCCCTGCCGAGGCGTCGACGTCCATATGCGCCAGGGAGCCGGAGATATTTACAGTGAGGGGGCGGATGCCAGAGCATTCGAGATTCTGCGCAGGGAGGGAGAGTTTGTCCGGCGGGATGAGCCGCAGCTTGGCGGACAGGTCCTGGTCCTGGAGTCCGTATTCGCCGGTGAGTTCCAGACTGGTAAAAGCCGCGAGGCGGAGTTTGTTGATGACGATTCTTTTTTCGGACAGGTCGGTGTTCAGCTCCAGGTCAACGCGTTGCCCGAGCAGCGCGGCGAAATCCTGCGGCAGGCCCTGCAACTGGTCCGCGCTCCCCGTGAGGGTGGCGGTGATGCCCTTTTCCATGTCCCCCTTGGCCGTGGCCTCCAGGCGCAGGGCGCCGTTGAGGGTGCCGCCCTCCGGAGCCTGGATGTTGTAGAACGCCCCTGCATGGGGAATGTCGGCGCGCAGGTTGGCGCTCACGGTCATGGTGCCGAGGTCCAGATCCGCGGAGCCGTCGCAGGTGTTGTCTCCGTTTCTCAGGGTGAATGACTTCACCAGGACATGAGGCCCTTCGGGGCGGGACAGGTCGACCCGCGCCTCGTAGCGCAGGTTCGCGTCAGGTGGCAGGGTGTACTCCTCTGTGGGGCGCAGATCAGGGACATGCAGATTTCCCTCGGCTTCAAGGGTTTGCAGACCCTCCAGGGGGCGGGGTATGGTCACCGTTGTATCCAGTGTGACCGCTCCGCTGGTGAGCTGCTTCAAGGTAAGGGTGCCAGGTGTGGTGTCGGCCTTGAGAATGGCCCGCTCCTGGGAGCCTTGCAGGGTAAGATGCACACGGGGGGAGCCCTGAAGGTTGCCCTGGCTGATCTCCGGCAACAATGCGCTGTCCAGGACATCCAGGTCCACGGCGGCCTCCACCTGCTGCCCCTGAAGGGTGGCGTTCGCCCGGAGCCGCAGCTTGGAGGTCTCCAGGTTAAGGACATCCAAGGAAATATCCTGCCGCTCCATGTCGCGCACGTTCAGGGCCAGTTCGAAATCGGCGCTGTCGCCGGCGTACTGTGGCACTTCCCTGGGCAGGAGTTTTGCGCTGTCCTGCACATGGCCCTTGGCCGTGAAGGTGAAGGTCTCCTTGCGGGCAATGCCCAGGTCCGAGCGCAGGAGTTCGAGCTCCCCGACGTGCAGGGTGAGCTGCCCCTGCCAGAGATCGAGGGTGCCATCGCCCTGCAACCTCCCCAGGATGGGAGCGTCCTTGGGCGCGCCCAGCAGCCCCCCGAGCATGCCTCCGGCCCCTTCCTGCAGCAGGGCCTGCAGCTCCAGGGCGTTGTTGCCGGCGTCCCAGCGGGCCGAGGCGGAGACCGCGTCAGGCGACGCCTTGGCGCTGTTCTTTTCCGTGAGGTCCAGCTTCAGGGCAAAGGCCCGGGGTTCGGGCATGCAGGAGGCCAGGAGTTTGAACTCCCTGTCCTGCGGGGGATCGTCGATGCGCGCCAGCAAGGTGTCCACACGCAGCTCGTCCACCCGTACCGGCGGGATGGCGGGCATGGTGAAGGGCTCCTGAGGTTTTTCCTCGGTCTCCTTCTCAGTCGACTCGGGGGGGCGCAGAAAATTCAGCCGCTCCAGGGTGAGGTACCGCACCGTGTATGCGCCGTGGAGCAGGTCGGTGACGGAGATGTTCACGGCCAGGGAGCGCCCCTCCAGCCAGACGCCCCGGGTGTCCGCGAGGCTGAAGGATTGTAGCCGGAAGTCCCAGGGCATGGCCGACTCGAGTCCCGAGATCTCTATGCGCATGTCCGGTGTGGAGGCCAGGTCCTTGACCATGTCCACGATGGTGTCGCGCCCCGGCTGGGTGAACAGGAGCAGGAGCAGGGCGCAGCACAGCAAAACGAACAGCGCCAGCCCGGTGAGCAGGGCGCGGATGCTCCAGCGGCGGGCTCGGGGTGAGAGGCGCATCAAAAAGACTGCCCCAGGCTGATGTAAATCTGGAACCAGTCGTCGATGCCGTCACGCCGGTTCAAGGGGAAGGCGATGTCCAGGCCGATGGGGCCCATGGCGCTGTAGTAGCGCGCGCCCACGCCGGCGCCGATGAACAGTTGCTGTCCCACATCCGGTACGGTCTGCTCGTAGTAGCGGCCCGCGTCCACAAAGGCCACCATGCCGAAGTCCTGGTAGAATCGCCAGCGCAGTTCGGCGGAGGCCTCGAGCAGGGAGCGTCCTCCGGTGGGATCCTCGTCCTCGTCCAGGTCACCGGCGGTCTTGTAGGCATAGCCGCGTATGGAACCGCCGCCTCCGGCGTAGTAGCGCACGTCCGCGGGGATGGAGTAGAGCCCGCCGCCCCCGTCCATGGCAGAGACGCCGAGCTTGCCGCGCACGGCCAGGATGAGGCGCTTGCCGGAGACGAGCTGGAAATAGTGGGAGTACCCCACCTGGGTCTTCAGGAAATTCGCTGCATTGCCCAGGGTATCGAAATATGGAGTGAAAAAGCAGGAGAGCAATCCGCCGGAGCCGGGGTCCAGGAAGTCGTCGCGGGTGTCCCAGCGCAGAGATGCCGGCAGGGACACCAGGCCGAAAATTTCCTTGTCGCCGTTGTCGTTGACGTCCGAGAGCCGGTAGCCCACTCCGCCGGTGACCTTGATACGGTCCGAAATGGCGTACTCGAGCCCGGCGGTGGCTTCCGTGGAATCGCTGTCATAGGCATCCTGGCGCTCCCGCACCACGGAGTTCTCCAGGAGCAGGGTCAGCCGCTCATGCAGAAAGTCGGGCTTGCGAAAGGACGCGGTGAACTGCTGCTCGGTCTGGTCAGCGTCCAGGGACAGGTTCAGTTTCTCGCCTCGGCCGAACAGAGTGCGGTGCTCCCATTCGAGTTTACCTCCGGGTCCGGTGTCGGTGCGGTAGCGCAGGCCGGCGCGGAAGGTGCGGGGCTTGCGCTCCGTGGCCTTCACCAGGATGGGCAGTTCCCCGTTTCCGTCGATCTCGCCCTTCTCGAAGGTGGCCACCGCGAACAGGCTGGTCTTGATCAGGACGGTACGCCCCTGTTCCAGGAGCGTGGCGTTATAGGGCTGCCCCTGTCTCCAGGGCAGGCGCATGAGCACGAACTCCTTGTCCACGTGCTCCAACCCCTCCACCGTGGTCTCGCCGAACTTGGCCCTTGGCCCGGGCGTGACCACGAAGCTCACGTTCACGGTGTCGTCGCCACGGTTGGCGATGACCTTGCGTTCGGCGATCTCGGGGAAAGGACGCTCCTGTGAGCCGAGGATCTCCAGAATTTTGCTCTGGGCCTCCAGGACGGCGGAGGAGGTGTAGGGCGCGCCGGATACTAGTCCGATCTCCTCGGCGGCGGGCAGGGGGGTGCCCTGCTCCTCGGGGGTGGTGGCGCGCAGGGATACCTCTATGTCCTTGAGATGGAACCTCGGGCCAGGGGTGACGTTGAAGGTGGCCACCGGCGTGACGTCCGGGCCGGAGAGCGCGGTGCTCATGTCCGCCTTGAAGTATCCATGGGAGTTCAGAATCTTGCGCAGCGTTTCCAGGTCGTCGCGCATGCGGCGTTTGAGGAGGTTCAAGGAGCGCGGGGGCTGGTTCTTCAGCGTGAAGGTGTCCAGGGACTTGCTGATCAGGTCGTGCAACTCCTTGTCCATGTTGCCCTGTAACTGAGTGGTGTAGCTGGTTATTTCACCGGCCGGAGTCTGCAATACGCCCGTTTCCCCGGGCGCTTCCTGGGTGGCGTTCCGCTGGGCCGGGGAGAGCGCGGGGAGCAGGAGCAGGCACAGCAACAGGCCGGCCATGGTGATCATGGGTGGGAATCGCATGCCTAGTACTCTACATCAGAACATTATGCACGCCAAGGGGAACAGTAGAGGGCGATCCGGTCATGAACGGATGGTAATGGACAGCCATTATGGAGCGATACGGTGTGCGGACTTATGGCGCGATGCCGGGACAAGGCTTTTGGTCCGCTGGAACATGACCGGCACAGGCAACTGCGAACATGGGCAGGCACTCATACAGTGCGAACTCATGGGGCGATGAAAGGCGGAGCGCATGCACTGTGTAGCTGCGGAATTTTCAATAAACGGGTGCGCCACGTATCGGGGCACGGGAAGTCCCATTGGCCTGGGAACAACTATCTCAGGTGTCCTGGTCCACGATGGAACCGGTGGAGGCGAGGATGAGATCCAGCAGAACCTGTTCGGCGTCCAGGCCCGAGCTCGAGGTGCGGCGCGCTTCAGCGGCCTGTTCCAGCAGGTCGGCCTGGGAGGCCAGACGGGTGGCCTGGAGCTCCAGGCTTGCCTCGCGCGATTCGTAGATCTCGCTGATGGAGCCGATCTGGTCCGTGTAGCCGTTGAGGATGGTTTCCTGGGAGGCGCGGTAGGTGGCGTCAGAGAGGTCGTCCACGCCGTCGTCCGCCTCCAGGGCGTCCCAGTTGATGCTGTCCAGATCGTGAAAGTTGAGATAGAAGCCGCCGTCCTTGTAGGCCTGGATGTAGACCTTGCCGTCGGCGTCGATCTGCTCGGTGTTCCACTGGCTGCCGTCCAGCATGTAGATGCCGTTGAAGTCAGTGTTGGATACCAGGGCCTTCACCTGGTCACGCAGGGAGTCGTAGTCCGACTGCACGGTGGAGTCGTAGGTCAGGGTGCCGTCATCGAGCTGGTCGATGATGTCCTTCATGTCGCTGAGGGCCGAGTATATCTGCGCCACTCCGTCGTGGGCCACGCCCATGAGCTTGGCCGCCTCCTCCACGTTACGGGAGTTCTGCATGGTGGAGCGGGCGTCGGCGCGCAGAGTGCCGGTGATGGCCTCGTCAAATGGATTGGTAAGGGGCTGCACCGGTTGTCTGGACAGGACCATGTCCCGCAGGCTGGCCGCAACACCAGAGCCGGTGAGATAGGCGTTGGTCAACAGCCCCTGCTCCAGGAGCTGCATCGACGTGTCGTAGATGAAATAGCGTTCCAGGGTGCTGAGAGCCATGCCCCACCGTCCTTGGCAAGGAGAAGGTCCATAACCGGACGTCCAAAAAGGACGCAAAATATCTTTTCATACTCCTTATCGGCAGAGGAGCCGGAGATGTTTAGGGAGGAAAGGCGGATCAGCCGAAATCAGCGAACATTGATCCAGGTCAGCTCATGCTTGTTGTGATGCAGATGCACGAGCCGCGACCCGGGAATGGCCGCGAACTCCCTGGCGGTCTCGTGGTCCGTGGCGGCCTGGAACTTGAGGGTGCAGACCATGTTTCGGCACTCCCCAAGCTCCCGCCAGCGCAGGACGTGCTTCAACAGCCGTTCGGGATAACAGGCGATGTCCGAGAACAGCCAGTCCACGGGGCCAGCGGTACGTGGGTCCACGGCAAAACCGCTGCCTTGGACGAACTCCACATTGGGAAGGTTCGCGATCTCCGGAACGAGGGGCGCCTTGTCGATGCTCCGCACCCGCGCTCCGAGACCGGCCAGTACCCAGGTCCAGCCTCCGGGGCTGCCCCCGAGATCCAGGCAGAGTTCGCCGGGTTGGGGGTGTTTTCCCAGTAATGTGAACACTTCCCATAGCTTGAGATAGGCGCGGTTGGGCGGACCGACCTTGTCCTCCTGGAACCTGGCCTCTCCATTGGGAAAGGGGCTGGAGCAGCGGGGCGCGGCCAGCAGGGTGTTGCGGTCCAGCAGGGCCCAAGAACCTAGAGGGGCGGTGGGAGCCGGAGTCCCGAATTCCAGTGGCCTGGCCGAGACCTTGGGCAGTTGCTCCTGGATAAGGGTGGCGCGGCGGTGCTCCTCGACGGAGAAGAGCCACCAGTTGCGTTGCGTCTCCCGCAGGATACCCGCGGCCTGCTTGATGGAAGAGAAGGAGTGGCGTTTGGGTTCGAACCAGACGTTCTGCGCCCAGGCGGGCAAGGGCGTTTCACTGTCGGATGCGGTCCTGGATTCAGGAGTGCGGGCCAGCACGAGGCGCTCCCTGGTCCAGAGGATTTCGAAGGAAAGGTGCGCCAACTCCCGGAGCAGTTGCTCCTCGTACCCAGGCGGCGCTAGATAGGCGTTTGCGGCGTTCATGAACGCAAGGTAGTACTTTTTTGAAGGTGCGGAAAGGGTTTCCAGGGGGAACCCTTTTTGGGCAAAAAGGTGCTCCCCTCTCGAAAAGCTTTACAGCGATTTTTTTGAAATCACTGTTCGCAGGCGTTGACGCGGAGTTTCTGGGCCAGTTCCTGCAACCGCTCCATGGTGGCGTTGGCGCGTTCCATGCCCTGGGCGGTTTCCTGCGACACCCGCTCCACTTCCAGCATGGTGCCCGCGATCTCCCCCATGGAGTGCTCCTGTTTCTGGGTGGTTTCCCGCATGGTGCGCATGCGTTCGAAGGTGGCATCCACCATTTCCACGATCTCGCGCAGGGTCTGGCCGGACTCACGGGCGTGCCCGGTAGCCTGGCTCACGGCGTCCGTGGCGCGCTCCACGCTGCGGACACCCTGATGGGTCCGGGATTGGATTGTGGAGACCGTTTCCCCCACCTCCCTGGTGGCGGTCATGGTGCGCTCCGCGAGTTTTCTGACCTCGTCGGCCACCACGGCGAAGCCCCTCCCGAGATCACCTGCGCGGGCCGCCTCGATGGCGGCGTTGAGAGCCAGCAGGTTGGTCTGATCGGCTATGTCCGCGATGACCTGGGCCACGCCTCCGATGTCCGCTGCCTGGCGGTCGAGCTCGTGCATCTGATCGCGCAGTTCAGTGGCAAGAGTGTTGACCTCGGTGATGGCCTGCAGGGCCTTTTCCATGATCTGGGCGCCGAGATTGGCCTTGTCGTTGGTGAGCCGGGCCTGGTCCATGGTGTCGTCCGTGGCCTGGGCCATGGCGGTGAGGTTCAATTGCAGGGACTGGATATCCTCCACGCTGCGGCGCACGTGGTCCTTTTGCAGCAAGGCTCCGTGACTGGCCTCCTGAACACGCTGGCGCATCTCCTCGGCGATGGTGTCCATATCCTGGGCCGCCTCGGCAACACTGCGGCTGGTGGCGGTGATGCAGGCCACGGTCTCCTGTAATTGGCGCTCCTGTACGTGGCGCTGCGTGATGTCCTGCAGGATCTTGAGGCTGCCCATGACGCGGCCCTGGCGGTTTGTGACCTCCTCCTCCTTGAGAAGGAATGTCCGGGTGACACTGTCCCGCTCCACCTGCATGACGGTGTCGTCCGATCCGCCGTGGGAGGCGCGGCAGAGCAGATGGAAGTCCGGGATGCTGGCGAAGAGTTCGCGGCAGAGTCTGCCCTTGACCTCGCGGATGCTGATCCCGGCCAGGTCGGCGGTGGCCATGTTGGCGATGAGCACCCGGTTGTCCGGGGCTATGAGGTAGGTGGGAGAGGGGATGGCGTCCAAGATGGTCCGGTTGAGGTTGAGTACGCCAAGCACCGCATCCAGGATGTCGTTAACGCTCCTGGCCAGGCGGGCCAGCTCCGGTTTCTTGCCGGGGTCCAGTCGCTTGTGGAAGGCCATTGCACCGCAGGCTTCCTCAAGCAAACCAGCATGACCGGCGAGTTCGGTGAGGGAGCCGTGCAGGAGATAATGGAGCAGAGCGGTGCAAAGCAGCATCAGAACAATGAGAAACAGGCAGGCGATCCTGCCGGACAATGCGTCAGCGGCGTACGTGGTGACGAGCCCCCCCAAAGCGATGGCCGCTGCGATCATGGTCCAGAGGCAGCATTGCGCTTTGGTTCGTATGGTCATGACTTCCTCCTTGAGGATAGTTGTCGTGTTTCACAGCGGGAGTGAACAGCATGTCTGCGTGTGCCGTACATCCGCTCCGGCTTCGGACAGGGGCGAGTGAAGTCGGTAATGCGCGAAATACACGCGGTTCAATCCATGGGATGGATACATGTGCTTTTTGATTGCAGCCAAAAACAAAGGTCATTTTGCGAATCTCATGGTGTCCGCATGCCTGGGGGGCGTCAAGCGAAGAATGTGTGTCAAATGGCCGGCAACAACTATTTCATTTTTGAGCAGACAGTTGGCATGCAAGTTATTTTCCGCACATATCCGCATAACGGAGAAGCGAGCAAAAAGGTTGAGGCCCCGGGGCGAATTCCCGAGGCCTGTGTGGATTCGCACTGGTTGGAAAAGGGTGTCGCCGCCGGACCTGTGGATGCATCCGGCGGAGACAGGATCAGGAGGTTGAGGCTTCGACAAGGGAAAATTCCTGTTGCTTTGCCTGAGAAGCGAATTCCTGCCTGGCCGTGGCCAGGTCGTGCAGTTCCTGTGTCGAAAAGATCGCATCGATGTCCAGGACAATGATGAATCTGTTGTTCTGCTGGGCCATACCCTTGATGAACCGGGTGCTGATGGCCGCTCCCAAACGGGGAGGGGGTGCGATGTCATCCGGAGGTATCTCCACAACCTCCTGGACAGAGTCGGCCAGGGTCCCGACAACCGCGAGTTCTTCGGCGGAATTGTCCTTGCTGTCGTGCCTGAGGTCCACTTCCGTGATGATCACGCAGGTGTCGATGTCCATCACGGTCTTGCTCATGCCGAATTTGAGACGGAGGTCGATGACCGGCACGGCATGGCCGCGGATGTTGATGACCCCGCGCATGAATGAGGGCATGCGTGGAATTTTGGTTATGTTCTTGTCATCTATGATCTCCCGCACCGAGGAGATGCCCATGGCAAAGAGTTCCTCTCCAAGGGTGAAGGTGAGGTATTGGTGCAGTTCGGCAGTGATGGTGGTCATGGCGGCACTCCCCGCTGATGCTTCAAAGTTGTCTTGCGGCGTGAACTCGTGAAACCAAGGGGACGCGTCAGAAACGTTCGAAATCCTCGTCCGTGGAACTGTCCATCTCAAGCGCCACTCCACGGGATTTGTCGCCCCGTCCCTGAGACATGGCCTTTTGAGTCCGGCGTCGTGCCGCGCCGGTTCCGCCTTCGGGCAGGGCCTTTGCCGAGGGTTGATGGGAGCCTTGGGTCTGCGCGCTGACTCTGAAGAAGCCCATGGTGCTCATGAGCTGTTCGGCCTGGCTGGAAAGCTCCTCTGACGTGGAGGCCATCTCTTCGGACGCGGAAGCGTTCTGCTGCACCACCTGGTCCAGCTGCTGCACGGCCTTGTTGATCTGTTCGGCGCCCGCGTTCTGCTCGTTGCTCGCGGCGGCGATCTCCTGGATGAGTTCCGCGGTGCGTTTGATGTCCGGCACCATCTTGGAGAGCATCTGCCCGGCGTTTTCCGCCACCTGGACGCTGGATGTGGACAGTTCGCTGATCTCGGCGGCGGCCGCACCACTGCGTTCGGCAAGCTTGCGCACTTCTGCGGCAACAACCGCGAATCCCTTGCCGTGTTCCCCGGCCCGGGCAGCCTCGATGGCGGCGTTCAGGGCAAGGAGGTTGGTCTGGCGGGCAATCTCCTCGATGATGGATATTTTCTCGGCGATGTTCTTCATGGCTTCCACAGCCTGGGCCACGGCCTTGCCTCCTTCCTCCGCGTCGGACGCGGCCTTGATGGCTATCTGCTGGGTCTGCTGCGCGTTGTCCGCGTTCTGGCGGATGTTCGAGGTCATCTGCTCCATGGAGGAGGAGACTTCCTCCACGCTGGCGGCCTGTTCAGTGGCTCCCTGCGAGAGTGACTGGGCAGAGGAGCTGAGTTCCTCGCTGCCCGAAGCAACGTTGTCCGTTGCGGTCTGCACCTCGGCCACCACGTCGCGCAGTTGCGTCACCATCTCGTTGAGCGCGGCTGCCAGGATGCCCACCTCGTCCCTCTGGTCGATTTCCAGGGTTCTGGTAAAGTCGCCCTTGGACATTGCCTGGGCAAAGTCGACACCCTTGATGATGGGGCGGGTGATGGAGCGGGTCAGGAACATGGCCACCGCGATGCCGATGAGTGTGGCGAAGGCGAGGCCGATGAACATGATGCGGGTGGCGTTGGAGAGGCTTGTCACGGCCAGATTGGCGATCCTCTCGGTCTGTGCTATACCGGCCGCCGCGGTTTCCTGTGCCGCATCGAGCACTTCGCCGCCCACTTTGCTGCGCTGCATGTTCAAGTCGTCCAAGGATATCCAGTTCTGTTCAAATCCCTCCATGGCGGTCCGGTATGCATTGGCCGCCTCATAGACCTTGTTCAACTGTCGAGTGTTTACTTCTTTCCGTGTGAGGGAGTGCAACTCCTTGAACAGGCTTTCCATTTTTGGAAAATTTAACATGGCGGTCCGGAGCAGTTCCAGATCGCGGGTGGCCCGGGATTTGAAATTCTTGACGCGCGTGTCATTGCCCAGGTTGATGATCTCGTTGATCATGGTGATCTTTTTCAGGCGTTCGCGCAGCTGGTGTGTTGGGGCCTCGGAGCTGAACTCGCTCTCCATCGCCTTGTCCTGGCTTTCGAGGTATGCGGCGCATTCGCTCATGTACACCCCGGCGGATTCATCGAGCTCTGTATTCAATCCGTTCATTTCTTGGATACGTTTGTTTGTCTGAGCGATAAGCTCCTTGTATTTGCTTGTTTTTTCAGAGGCTTGCGCCACATGTTCTTGCAGTTTCACTAAATCTTTATATTTATCGGCATGTTGTCTGGCTTTGTCCAGATATTCCTCGGTCTTTTTCAGGTAGTCTTGGGCACCAGAAAGATATTCATCGTCCTGGGACAGCCCGTATCCCCGCATATCGTACATGAGCATCAGGGCGTTGCGTTCGATGTTGTTGGCGATGCCGACTTCAGGGACATACTCCTTATCGAGCTTGATGGACTGTTCCTCCACGTTGGTCATGTTGAAAATGGCCATTCCCCCCAGGGAGCAGGCTATAATGATGAGAAATCCGAACCCCAACCCGATTTTCAGCGCCAGTTTCATATTCTTCACGTCTTGCCTCCTGATGCTCGCATTTTTCAACATGCTGAGAATTTTACTTGATGGTACTCGTCTCCATAAACTGGCCGATAAACAGCCTGAACCGAGGCGGATCAGAAGCGCTGAATCTCGGTGAATAGGGTTTTAGGCGGTATATCGGAGAAGGCTGCAGAGTAAGGGTAGTATTATTGACAATAGATATCGTCCTCCGGAGGTGAAAATGAAAAAAAATAGTCAAGAATGAATTTATTATCATTATTGCACGTGGACGGAGATAGTGCAATGATTTGTGGAGAATTGCGACTGGAAAAACAGATTTTTCATTCACAAGAGAATGTTGAAAATGGAAGCAAGTTGTCCGCTGTTTTTTCAACATGGAAAACACAAGATCCATCCTTTGTTACAGAACCACAAGCCGGTCTTGACAATCGGCGCAAATGAATGGAGTAAGCGCGGGGGCGGAGGGGATTACACCAATTATGAATACTGCCAACGGAACCGAGCGGATGAACCAGGAGGCGCGCTGGCTGCGCCGCCGCTCCTTGTGGAAGGCCGCCATTTTCGGCCTTTCCGTGGTCGCGCTGATTGCGTTGCTGCGGATAACGCCTCTTTCCGAAATTCTTCAGCCCGAGTGGGTGGATCACCACGTCAAGCGTCTTGGACTGTGGGGGGTCCTGATTTTCACTTTTGGGGGCATGTGCGCCACGGCAGTGGGCACGCCGCGGCAGATCATTTCATCCATCGCGGGGTATGCCTACGGCGCGGTGGGGGGCACGGTGTTGGCCCTCGCGGCCACAGTTCTGGGCTGCCTGCTGAGTTTTACCTATGCGCGGCTTTTGGGTCGCACCCTGTTGCGCCGCCGCATGGGGGAGCGGCTGAAGCGACTGGATGAATTGCTGTGCCGGACGCCATTTTCCACCACGGTTTTCCTTCGCTTCATGCCTTTTACCAACAACCTTGCCACCAACCTGGTGGCCGGCGTCAGTAGCGCACCCCTGGGTTGGTTCATGCTCGGGTCGCTGTTGGGGTACCTGCCCCAGACGTTGCTGTTCGCGTTGCTGGGCAGCGGTGTGAAGCTGGGCAAAAACTGGCAACTGGCGCTCTCCATCGCCCTGTTCGCGGTTTCCCTCTGGATAGGCTATCTGCTCTTCCGCAGGAACTGGCAGCTGTACAAGGCGGCCAGGGAAGCGGAATCCGAGACAGACTCGGATTGACACCCATCTGAATCAACCTCCCTGCTCTACCACGCCCCGGGCTGGGAACACTCCACGTAAGACTTCGGTTACTCCGTCCATACACACATGCTGCGGTGGAATTCCCTTTGAAAAAATTTCCTATCTTCATAAGTGGAAAAGTGGCTGATAAATTGGGATGCTCCATGATTCTTGGGTGAATAGCAATGAACAATTGATACTGACTTGCCCGATATAACAATATTTGTTATAAAAAAAATATTCAATTCTTAATCGTATGGGGGGACATCATGCGTGTGAAGAGTATTATCACTAGGCTGGCCCTGGTGGTGGCGGTATTGGTTGGCGTGGCTGTCACTGGTCTGGTCATCTATGTCTCGAGCTCCACGTACCAAGCCGTCCTTCACTCCGAAGAGCAATGCATGAGGATCATGGTGAATTCCGCCATTGACCGCATGGAGGGGGATTTCGTACAGCTCGAGGCGAATCTTCTGGACGTGTTCGAGCATGGGGACATTCGGGCCGCCGTGCAGTCACCCGACGAACAAGCCGTTGCCAGAGCACAGGATGTCATGATCAAGGTCATGAATCACCATCCGGAATTTCTCGTCTTCTACTTCTTCGACACCAAGGGGATCATCACCTTCGGCATCAGCGCTCCGGAAAAGCGCATCAGCGGCATAGATATCTCCAGCCGCGACTACTACAAGGCCATAATGAGCGGGCAGAAGCGCTATGTCTCGGACGTGGCCGAGTCCAAAGTTGACGGCAGGCAGTTCTTTTCCATTGTCCGCGAGATCTCCGAGGACGGGAAAAGGCTGGGCGCCATGGCGGTGGCCGTGAACTGGAAAGAGTACAAGAAGAACATAGTCGATTCCATCAAGATCGCCCAGGACGGTTATGCCTACATGACCAACAAGGCCGGGCAATCCATCTCCCACCCTGACCGGAAAATCGAATTCAAGCAGGACCTCACCGGGTTCGACTTCATGCAGACGATCCTGAAGAGCGAAGAAGGGCTGTTGGACTACACATACCAGGGCCAGGACAAGGTGATGTACTACGAGACCGTGCCATCCACTGGCTGGTATTTGATCGGCGCGGTGTACGAGGCGGATCTCGGTTCCGCGGCAACACATCAACGCTCTATCCTCATTGTGGCCGGGGTCGTGTTGATACTGATCCTGACCATAGCCATCATCCTGGCGACACGCAGCCTCGTTATCGCACCCATGAAGCTGCTGCTCGATTATACATTGCGTGTGGCCCATGGTGATCTGCAAGCCGAGCTGAAGGGGAAATTCCGTTTCGAACTGGAGCAACTGGCGGAAAATATCCGCAAGATGGTGCGGGAGTTGAAAGTCAGGCTGGGTTTTGCCCAGGGAGTTCTCAAGGGCATAACCGTACCCTGTGTGGTGACCGACAAGGAGCACAGGGTCACGTGGGTCAATGAGGACATGCTCAAGATCGTTGGCAGGGATTGCGACACCGATGCCTGCCACGAGATGAACACCGGTGAGCTGATCTGGAACGACGCGAACCGGGAGACGTTGACGGACAGGGCGCTCAACGAGCGCAAGCGGCTGCACCAGGAGACCGAGTACGTCAATCCCAAGGGCATGGAGTGGGTCGTGGACGTCACTTGCACGCCCTTCTACGACCTGGACGGCGAGTTGCTGGGCGCCATAGCCAACTGGTATGACCTCACGGAGCTTCGTACCCGGCAGCAGGAAGTGCAGGCAGTTAACGAACGCATCGTGCGCACCGCTCGTGAGGCCCGCCATGTGGCCGACCAGGTTTCCGAGACCGCGACCCAGTTGTCCAGCGTCATTGACCAGGCCGCCCATGGCGCGGATGGACAACAGGAGCGCACAACCACCACTGCCAGGGCCATGGATGAGATGAACGCCACGGTGATGGAGGTGGCGCGAAACGCCTCGGAGGCTGCTCGGAACGCCGATGAGGCCAAGAGCCAGGCACAGTCCGGATCCCTGGTGGTCGAGAAGGTCAAATCCTCCATAGGCAAGGTCACGGCACAGACCTCGAGCCTGCAGAACACCATGCAGGAGCTGGGTACCCAGGCGGATTCCATCGGCGGGGTCATCGCCACCATCAACGACATTGCGGACCAGACAAATCTCCTGGCCCTCAACGCGGCCATCGAGGCGGCCCGGGCCGGTGAGGCCGGGAGGGGCTTCGCCGTGGTGGCGGACGAGGTGCGCAAGCTGGCGGAGAAGACCATGGCCGCCACCAAGGAGGTGGGGGAGCAGATCAGCGCCATCCAATCAGGTGTCAAGCTAGGCATAGAGGCCGCGGAGATCATGAACGACTCCGTGCAGGACGCCAACAATCTTAGCAGCGACGCACAAAGCGCACTGGGCAGCATCAACCAAGTCTCGGAACTGACGGCCGCGGGCATAGGGTCCATCGCCACGGCCGCGGAGCAGCAGTCCTCGACCAGCGAGGAGATCACCCGGAGCATCGAGGACGTGACCAGCATCGCCTCGGAAACTGCGCAGGGCATGACCGAGGCGCGCTCGGCCGTGGAGCGCCTCTCCCAACAGGCCGACACCCTCAATCGCCTGATGCGACAGTTGGGAGAGGAGTAGCGGTGACCGGGCAATGTGTCGAAACGTGGCGTTGATCAAGGGCACCGGATGTGCCCTGGAATACTGCGTCGACCTGTAACCAGGTATTTTAATGAGGAACCGACTGCCTTTCCTCCGAGCGACAGCGGCATGGCGCGGTCGTTTCGCGCCCAGCGGATGTCCACCGCGGCGATAAGGTGTCCCGGGCGGCTCTTTCCTGGAAACAAGTTCCCTCACTCGTCCAGCAACTGCCGGGCGCGGCGCATAGCCAGTTCAAAGGCCTCCTCGGAGGAGCGAGATTTCGGGTCATGGCAGCGCCCCCGTGGCAGAAGGTAGACCCCCTGAACGAGCAGGAACAGCCAGAGGGACATGCCCCAACCAAGCGCATTCCGCGAAAAGGGGAGCGGGGCCATGTCCGAAGGCGCCAGCAACCCCGCAAGCACCCCACCGCCTCCCACAAGCAACACTTCCACCAGGAACCGTGACAGGGGCGAGCCCCTGAAGCAGCGGACAAATCGTATCCATCCCAGGCAGAAGCCTGTCTGCAGCGCCACGACCGCGGGGGGCGCTCCGAGCAGGGCGCCCGCCAAAGGCAGGGACATGAGCGCGAGAGCTGCGAACACCGAGGCGCCACAGGACAGGCTGAGGAAGGCGGCATAAAGGCTCACGCCCAGGCAGGCGGCCGCGAGCAGGGCACCCTGCGCTCCCAGGAATGGAGCGAGCAGGGCGTGGGTAAAGGGCAGTCCGGCCCCGGCAGCCAGGGCGCAGATGATTCCCCGGATGAAGCGCTTTGCGGGCATCAGTTTTCTCCTTGGCTTTTGGGCAAATCCCTGGGAGATGTGAAATCCCAGGCAAAGGGGCTGAACTCCGGGAGAGGGGGTGCCAGCCGCACGGCATACCCCCGCTCCCGGCAAAGCATCTGCAGGCGCTCGTAATCCTGGATATGTCGCTGCATGAGGTGTTGCCGGTGCTCGCACAACGCGCGCAGGGCCTCATGGTTCTCCAACTGCGTCCGTCGCAGCAGCTCCGGCGCGTCCATGGTGCGCAGCCTGTCGGCCTCGTTCCTGACCCTGGACAGGTTCCTGGCCAGGCGCTCCAGCTCTTGGGCTTCCCGGTCCAGGGAGCTCCGCATCTGCTTCAGGCAGTTCTCGAGCAGCAGCTCCTTGTCCTCGATGCTGTCCAAGAGGCCGTGCAGGTCGGCTCGCAACAAATCTCCAAGACGGCGCAGAATGTTCATGCGGACCTCACTGAATCGCGGAATCTTTGTCGCGTCGTTTAAGATACCCGGAGTGATGGATCTTCTTGGCCTCGGACTTGCGCAGTTCGGGAGCGGCGGAAGGTGCGGCGTTCTGGGTCATCTCGACCTGCCTCTCCAGCGTGGCCAGGTCCTGGTCCAGATTCTCCTGTACCCTTGCGGAGCCCACCCGTGCGTTAAGGCGCTGCTGCTTCTCGCGGTAGCTGTTTATGCGCGACAGGGCGTTGGATTCGTTGCCTTCGGCGATGTCCTTGGCAACCTCTTCCTGCAGCCTGCTGTAGTCCTCCTGCAGAACCTTCTGCTCCCAGACGCCCTTGTCCATGGAGGCGACGACTTTACCCTCGTCCTTGACACAAGCCACGTACAGGGGAGCGGGCAGGCTCATGACCGTGGTGCCGTTCTCACCATCAAAGCTCACTGTGGGGGCGGGTATGGTAACCGTCCCGAGGGTCGAGGTGGGAACACGGTAGGTCAGAATGATGCTGCGGGTTTGTCCGGAAAGCACCTCGCCGGGGTGAAACACGGCCTTGCCGTTGCGTACCTCGATGGGGTAGCCGCCGGCCTCCACGAGTCGTACGCCCTTGACCTCGGGGACAGTCACCGTGCAGTTGCGTGCCACGGCGGTGCGCGCCGCCATGAGTTCCTGAATGAATACCTGGGCAAATGCGTCGGGCTGCTCCAGGAACTGGTACCCGCCGCCACCGTGGTCGGCTATGGCCGTGAGCAGGGCCTCGTTGAAGTCCACGCCCACACCCACGGTGCTGATGGTGAATTCTCCGGTGATGGCCTCGGAAGCCATGGCGCTGAGATCCCTGATGCCGGTGACTCCCTGGTTCGCGATGCCGTCGGAGATGAGCAGGAGTCTGGTGTTGCGGTTGGCCTGATGGCTGTCAGCGAGAATGTTCATGCCCTCGCGCAGGCCTTCGCCGAGATTGGTGCCGCCCTTGGCGTGTATTCTGCTCAGAATGCCAAGTAGTCTTTTGCTGTTGGAGGAGGAGTTGGGAATGAGATCGCAGTGGATCGAGGCGTGATCCGAGTATGACACCAGCGCGACCCTGTCACCCTGGT
The DNA here is from genome assembly GCA_963674665.2 of Desulfovibrionaceae bacterium. Lineage (GTDB taxonomy): Bacteria > Desulfobacterota > Desulfovibrionia > Desulfovibrionales > Desulfovibrionaceae. The sequence goes on from CAXXPL010000015.1 coordinate 22,627, forward strand.
GAAGCATGCCGAACAGTGATTTCACCGCGACCTTGGCGTCATCGATCTTGCTGCCGCTCATGGAGCCGCTACGGTCCAGGACGATGACCATGTCCACAGGGAGGTCGGAGGTTTCACCTGTCTTGGATTCAGGTGACTCGGCGCCGTGCAGGGTCATGGCCAAGGACACCAGCCCGTCACCGCCCTGGAAAACCTTGCCCTGGCTCAGAGCCACTTCCAGGCTCAGGAGTTGGGTGGAGGTGTTCTGGCTGAGCTGTACTGCGGAATCATCCGGTTTGGCCGTGACTTCGGACTGAGCCCAGGCCAGTGCCACGATGCTGAGACCCAGCAACACGATAAGCAATAATAAGGAGCGGAGGGTGCTTTTGTTCATGACTTTCTCCTTTTGGAAAGGTGTGCGTGGATGGAGAAAGCATAACTCGAAGTTGTACTAGTGCAATGCAAAGTACGGAAAATGAGGTGCTACGTTTTTTTTCGTTTTTTTTACAAAGAGGAAGTGGCGGATAAATTTATGGTATGGCGCGAATTTACGTCTGTCAAATAAGATGACTAAAAAGGGCGGGAAAAATTCAGTTGGATTCCATGATGCAGGAGCCGATCACGATACGGTCGCGGCCCTGGCGCTTGGCCTCGTAGAGGGCAGTGTCCGCTGCGTGAATGAGCAGCATGGGGTCCCCGTTGTTGTTGGGCACGCATGAGGTGAGACCGATGCTCACGGTGATGAGCGAGCCGACTTCGGAAGTGGAGTGCTCCATACGCAGGTCCAGCACATTGGACCGGATGGAGTCGGCGATCTGCTTGGCGCCGTCGAGTTCGGTGCAGGGCAGCATGACCACGAACTCCTCGCCGCCAAAGCGCGCCACCATGTCGGCGGGGCGGCGCAAGGCGTTCTTGATGGCCGTGGCCACCTTCTTGAGGCAGGTATCGCCCTGCAGATGACCGTAGGTGTCGTTGTAGAGTTTGAAGAAGTCGATATCGATCATCAGCATGGAGATGTGAGTGCGCTCCCTGCGGCATCGCAACCATTCGTTGGGGTAGATGTTGTCGAAATGGCGGCGGTTGGCCACGCCTGTGAGGCCGTCCAGGTTGGACAGGTCCTCCAGCTTGCGCGTCAGGGCCTCGAGCTCCCGCTCCCTGGCCTTGCGCCGGTCGGTCTCCTGCTTGAGCTTGAGCACCGAACGCACACGCGCGCGCAGTTCCACCTTGTTCAGGGGCTTGTTGATATAGTCGATGGCGCCCGCCTCAAAGGCGCGCTCCAGGTTTTCCAGCTCGTCGCTCACGGTGACCAAGATGATGGGGATGTCGGCGAATCTTGGATCGGACTTGATGGCCCATGTGGCCTCGATGCCGTTCATGTGCGGCATGTTCAGGTCCATGAGGATCAGGTCCACCGGGTCCGGTTTGATGGTGTCGTCATCGTCCGGCGCGTTGTTTACGTGCTCGTAGGTCTCGCGCAGGTGATCTATGGCCTCGATGGCTGTCTCCGCAAGGATCAGGTCGGTGTATCCGCAGTGCCGCAAGATGTTTTCGAGCAGCATGCGCGAGGTGGCCGAGTCGTCTACAATCAGAAGCCGCATTATGCATGAATTCCGTGTTTGGCGATTAGTGCAGGGGGATTACTTTATATATATGACATACAACACGGAGAAGTTGCAAAGGAAAAATTGTGTCACCGGAGTCACTGTGATGAAAAAGCCCCGTGACAAAAGTGAATTGGGGTTGGTCAGCCCTTTGTTGAAGGTCGATGAAGTGGGGGAAACCTTTCAGTGGAAAGGCGTTTTTCAATGGAGGTGGTTCAGGTGTCGAGGCTGAGGCGTGAACGCCCCCATGCGGCCTGACCAAGGGATATGCACCCGTCATTGGGGGGGAGTTCCCGGTGACACAGAGGCTTGAGGCCTCGTTGGATCAGGGCCTGGGGCAGCTCCAGCCTCAGGGTGAGGTTCTGCATGACCCCGCCGGACAGGGCTACCACATCTATCCCGGATGCGTCGGCGCATTGTGCGGCCCAGTCCGCCAGCCCCTGGATAAGGCCGAGATGGAAGCGGCGGCTGATGGCGCCCTGGGAGACGCCGGAGCGCCAGTCGGAGAGCACCTGGAAGAAGAGTTCCAGGGTGTCGAGCACGAGGAGGCCGGAGTTCTCGTCCATGGGGCAGGAGTAGGCCAGGGTTTCGGACATGTCCTGGGCGGATTCCAGTGAAATGGCGGCCTGTCCCTCGTAGCTGATCTCGGTGTGCAGTCCGATCATGGCCGAGACCGCGTCGAAAAGGCGTCCGCAGCTGCTGGACACCGGGGTGTTCAGGTCCTTGTCTATGAGCTGCGGCAGCAGGGCGCTTATGCGCTCGTGCTCCGGCAGCCATGGCCATGGTCTGTTCACCGGCTCCTGCATGCCGAGGAGGTGCAGGCACCCCCGGGCGATGCGCCAGGGGTTGCGAATCGCGGTCTCCCCTCCGGGAAGGGGAATCCTGCGAAATCTTCCCAGGCGGGCGTGCTCCAGGGTTTGGGTATCGACAAGCAGGCACTCCCCGCCCCACAGGGTACCGTCCTCACCCAGTCCCGTACCGTCGAGGGCCAGGCCCAGGGCGGGCCCCTGATGCCTGTGTTCGGCAAGAACGGCGTGGATGTGGGCGAAGTGATGCTGCAAAGCAAGTATAGGCAGCTCCGCTTGCTCCATGGCGAAGCGCGAGCTTAGATAGTCCGGGTGCAGGTCGCGGATCAAGGCCTGGGGGCGGGTCTGCAGTATGTTCTGCAGGTGCTCCGCGATCTCCCGGAAAAATCCGAAGGTCTCGAGGTTCTCCAGGTCGCCGATGTGCTGGCTCACAAAGGCCTGGTCCCCCTTGGTCAGGCAGAGGGTGTTCTTGAGCTCCGGCCCGAGGCCCAGGACATTGGGCGAGGAGCCTCCGGGCGTGGGCGCCAGGAATACTGGCTTGGGCGTATACCCCCGGGCTCTGCGGAAGAATTGCAGTTCGGGCGCCTCTCCCGTCTTTTCAGAAAGGGGGCGCACCACGGAGTCGTCCGTGCGGATGAGGATATCGCGGTTGTGCAGCAGGAAAAGGTCGGCGATGTGCCCGAGACGCCCCAGAGCCTCGCGGTTGCCCAGGCAGATCGGCTCGCCGCTCATATTGCCCGAGGTCATTACCAAAGCCGGTACCAGCCCCTCTTCCAGGTAGGTGGACAGGGCGCGCAGCAGCACGTGGTGCAGCGGCGTATATGGGAGCATCACCCCCAGCTGGTCAGTGTCCGGTGCCACGTTGGGAGCGATGGGGGAACCCGGCGGCAGGGGACAGAGCACGATGGGGCGTTGCGCTCCTGTGAGCAGGGCGGCCCCCTGTTCGTCTATTCTGGCGACGGCCCGGGCCGTGTCCAGGTCCGGGAGCATGATGGCCAGAGGCTTATGGGGGCGCTGCTTGCGGTGGCGCAGCTCGGCCACCGCGCGCTCCCCGGCCGGACCGCATGCCAGGCATGCCAGGTGAAAACCGCCCAGGCCCTTGATGGCCGCGATGTGCCCCTGGGCAAGTGCCTCGGCCAGGCCTTCCAGGGCGGCCAGGCCCCGCACCTTGGCGTTCTCCAGGTCCGTGTGCTTGTCATTGGGGAGCACACACCAGACCTGGGGGCCGCACACCGGGCAGGCATTGGGTTGGGCATGGAATCTCCTGTCCAGGGGGTTTTCGTATTCCGCTCCGCACTCAGGGCACATGGGGAAGCAGGCCATGGAGGTGGTCGCCCTGTCGTAGGGGATGGAGCGGGTGATGGTATACCTGGGGCCGCAATTGGTGCAGTTGGTGAAGGGGTACCAGTGGCGGCGGTCGTCCTGGTCGAAGATCTCCCGCTCGCAGTCCGGGCAGGTGGCGGTGTCCGGGCTGATGAGCACGTTGTGCCCCTGTCCGGCGCTGCTGTGCAGGATGACGAAGGATTCCTCGCCCGTGGCGGGAGACATGTCCTCCCGAGTCACGGATACGATGTCGGCCAGGGGCGGGGCCTCTTCCTCCAGAGCCCGGGCAAAGTCCTCCAAAAGCCCGGTGGTACCCTGGATTTCGATACGCACCCCCTTGGGGGTGTTGCGTACGGATCCCAGCAGGCCCCGTTCATGGGCCAACCGGTAGACAAAGGGGCGGAATCCGACGCCCTGCACCTGGCCTGTGACAGTGAGGGCCAAACGCCTGGAGGAAGGCGTGACGCTCATGGGCTAATCGTCTTGCTGTGTCGTGGGTTCGTGGGTGCACACACCCATGATGTTGAACCCGGAGTCCACGAAGATCACGTCGCCGGTGGTGCCGGAAGACAGGTCCGAGGCCAGGTACAGCGCGGTCTTGCCCACATCCTCGATGGTGATGTTGCGATGCAGGGGAGCGATGGACTCGATGGCGCCCAGGATGTTGTTGAATCCCGGGATGGCCGACGCGGCCATGGATTTCACCGGTCCGGCGCTGATGCAGTTCACGCGCACCCCGCGTTTGCCCAGATCCACGGCCAGGTAGCGTACGCTGGCCTCAAGGGCGGCCTTGGCCACGGCCATGGCGTTGTAGTTGGCAACGACCTTGCCCGAGCCGTAATAGCTCATGGTCAGCACCGAGCCGGAGGGCGTGAACATCTTCTCAAAGGCGCGGCACAGGGCGATGAGGGAGTAGGCCGACACGTCCTGGGCCAGGGCGTAACCGTCGCGGCTGGTGTCGATGAAACGTCCGCGGAGGTCGTCACGGTTGGCAAAGGCGATGGAGTGCACCAGCACGTCCACCTCGCCCCATTGCTTCTCGACCTCCTGCCGCGCTGACTCGATCTCCTCGTCCGAGCTGACGTTGCACTGGATGGTGAACTCACCGCCGAGTTCCTCCACGATGGGGAGCAGGCGCTTCTTTATGGGAGGAGCCGCGTAGCTGAAGGCCAGCCTGGCGCCGTGCTCCTTGAAGGCCTTGGCGATGCCGTAGGCGATACTGCGTTCATTGACAACGCCGAATATCAGCGCTTTTTTTCCTTTCAATAACATGGGTCCGTCTCCTTTTCGTCTGGCATTCAATTGTCGGGATTGGAATGCGCTCTACTTCGGGAAAAAGGATTTTCGCAAACTGCAATTACAGCGGATAACACGCCCCAAGGATACCCCATGCCAAGGGGGGCGTCGAGGGGGGCGAGATTTCCTGAAAAGGTGGGCGCAATGGCTTCAACGCTCGCCGTAGCGCAGGGTAGGAGCAAAATACCAGGTGCTCATGGGCTTGTCCTTGTCGCCGAAGAATCCCTTCTGGAACTGCATATAGTCCGTGCCGCCGTGGGAACCGCCCCACACCCAGCCGTACTTTGTGAACACCTTGAATATTTCGGAGTCGAGGGAAATCTTGCCCTTTTGCCCGTCACGTTCGGTGTACTGGTCCGAGCCCTTGGGCCACCAGCCCTGAGCCGTGCCGCAGGGGTTGAACAGCGGGTTGATGTCGATGGCCAGGCCAAAGGCGTGGATTTGCTTTGTGGAAGGCTCCTCCCCGTCCTTGCGGCAATAGAATCCCACCGTGGCGTTGTGGATGGCGTACTTGCCCACGGAGAACGCCTCATAGGGGCGAATATTTTCAAAGGGGAAGCGCAGGTCGTAGAGTTCACGGAAGATGTCGGCCATCTCCTTGCTCACCACTTTATGGACCACCAACACACCCGTGTGAACCTTGTCGTCGAATCCCCAGTGGGAAAACTCCACGGCCACGAGGTCATCCAGGGGGACCGGGCACTCCTCGTTCCATGCGCGTCCGTTCATGGAGCGCTTTGCCTCCTTGTCCAGGGGGGAGATGGAGCAGGTATACTCCTGGGCGTGGCCCGCTGCGGCCGGGATGATGAGGAGGGTTATAAGCAGGGTGAAAGTGATGGTAAAGACGCGTGGAACGGGTATGGGCATTAAGGTTCCTTTTTGAGGGAAGGTGGGGCGGGATTACTTGAAATTCGTTAGATATTTTTTAATTATACGTGGGGGCTTCTCCCAGGTCAAGTTCAGGAGGGCAAAAAGCGGTAAAGTCCACTTGCAAGGCCTGGTCCCCTTGTGTATGGCTGCAACGAATATGGTTATGGTGAAATATACAACTCCTCAACAGTGACTTTCGGGGTGGATTGCTGGCAGGGTTCCTCCCGGCCTGGATCCAAAGACTCCAGACTGCGCCCTCACCCGCTGCGAGCGGCAATCTTCAGAATCTCGAAGAACAATAGTGATTTACTGGCAGCTACTCTTCAGATCCATGCTCCGAATGTTGTGCAGCAAGGACGGAAATATGCGCGTACTTCTTTTTGTTCCCTGCCTGGTGCAGGATGTGGCCCCCGAGATAGGGCTGGCCACAGCCACGGTGCTTGAAAGAGCCGGGTGCGAAGTCCACCCTCCGGAAGGGCAGACATGTTGCGGTCAGCCACTCTACAAACAGGGGCGGTTCGAGCGGACCAGAACCCTGGCCAGGCGTTTCATCGAACTCTTCAGCGGCGAAGCGCCGGTGGTATCCCCGTCGGCTTCCTGCGTGGCCATGGTGCGTCAGTATCCGCAACTGCTCAAGGACGAACCCGAATGGTACATCCGGGCCAAGGACCTTGCCGGCCGCTGCTATGAATTGTGCGAATTCCTCGTGCACAAGTTGGATACCCGCTTGGAAGGGGCCTGCTTCCCATCCCGCGCCTCATATCATGAATCCTGCCAGGTACGCGCCCTGGGCGTGGCCGACGATGTGCGAGCCGTGCTCGCCAAGGTCGAGGGCCTGGACTTGGTGGAGCTGGACAATCCCACCTCCTGTTGTGGGTTCGGCGGCGCTTTCAGCATTCAGTATCCTGAAATCAGCGCGGCCATTCTCAATGAAAAACTGGAAACCATAGACGCGACGCAAACCGACACCTTGATTTGCGCCGAAGTGAGTTGTCTGCTGAATTTGCGCTCCGGACTGCAACGGAGGGGCTATGGCCCCCGTGCCCTGCATGTGGCGGAAGTCCTTGCCGGGCGGGAAAGCGGAGCCAAGGAGTAAGTCATGTTTCAACAAACGGAAAAATTCCGGACAAAATCCACCGACGCGCTGAGCGACAAGCACCTGCGCAAGGCGGTCCGCCGGGCTTCCGACCATTTCCGTGAGGCCAGGGAGGAATGCCTGGCCCACACTCCCGAGTTTACGGAGCTGCGGGAACAGGCCAGAACCGCGAGGCTGCGCACCCTGCGCGAACTGCCGGAGCTTCTGGAACGTCTGGAAAGGAATCTGCTCGCCAACGGCATCCAGGTGCACTGGGCCTCGGACGCGACCCGGGCCACGGCCATAGTGACGGAACTGGCCGATAAATACGGTTGCAGATCCGTGGTCAAGGGCAAGTCCATGGTATCCGAGGAGATCGGCCTCAACGACGTGCTCATGGCCAAGGGCATGGACGTGGTGGAGACCGACCTCGGCGAATATATTGTCCAACTGGCGGGCGAGCCCCCGTCACATATCATCGCTCCGGCCATCCACAAGAGCCGGGAGCAGATCACCGCCCTGTTCGAGAAGCATCTGGGCAAGAGTTCCGAGGTCATAACCGAGCTCACGGCCATTGCCCGCGAAGCTCTGCGTGAGAAATTCTTCCACGCGGACATGGGCATTTCCGGTGTGAACATCGCGGTGGCAGACACCGGCACACTGGTGCTGGTGGAGAACGAGGGCAACATCCGCATGTGCACCACCTGCCCCCGCGTTCATGTGGCAATCATGGGTCTCGAGAAAGTGGTGGCGGGGCTTGAGGAGATGACCGCCGTGCTGCAGATGCTGCCCCGTAGTGCCACTGGGCAGAAGCTATCCTCCTACGTGTCCCTGCTCAGCGGCCCCAGACGCGAGGGCGAGGAGGATGGCCCGGACCACATGCACGTGGTCATCCTGGACAACGGCCGCAGCCGGATCTACGCGGATGAGGAAATGCGCGAGAGCCTGCTCTGCGTGCGCTGTGGCGCCTGCCTGGGCGCCTGCCCCGTGTACCGCTGCATCGGGGGGCACAGCTACGGCTGGGCCTATTCCGGCCCCATCGGCGCCTTGCTCGGACCGCAACTGCTCCCCCATGAGAAGACCAAGGACCTGCCCAAGGCATGTACCTCCTGCGGTTCCTGCGCCTCGGTCTGCCCCGTGGGCATTCAGCACCACAAGCTGCTGGTGACCTTGCGGCACCGCTACGCCGAGGACTCGGAGTGGGGGGGGGGAGAAGGGTTTGCCGAAAAGCTGGTGCTCGACGCCTACACCTTTGCCGCGACCCACCCCACAGCCTACCGTGCCGCCGCGGCCATGGCCAGGGCCTACGCCCGTATGGACCCCGAATATAAGCTGGCGCGCAAGATGCCCATGGGCGGCGCGCTGGACAGATACGCCAAGGAGCGCAAGCCTCCGACGGCCAAGACTCCCTTCCAGAAGCTCTGGGAACAGCGCAAGGAGGAGAAGTGATGCCTGAAGCACGCGATATCATACTCGGCTCCCTGCGCCCGCACATGACCGCTTCCGACAGGGGCGAGGGCCTCGGGCTCTCCGCCCTGGAGCCAAGCGCGGACTGGGATTCCATTGCAACCGCCATCACCCCCTTGAATGGCGGAGTGGTGGTGGCCAAGGACGCGGAAAGTTTCCCGGCCAGGTTGCAAGCCATGCTCGATACCTTGGGCGTGAAAAGTGCCATCTGCTGGGATCACCCCCTACTGCGCAAGCTCGGCGTGGCCGGCATCCTGAAGCGCTGCGGCGTGGAGGAATTGCGGGTGGCACCCGAGGGTGTGGAGGAAGCCACCGGACAACGCTTCTGCCCTCGCCTGTCGGACGTGGACCTTGGCATCACCTCGGCCGACGCGGTGTTCGTCAACGCCGGCACCGTGGTGGTCATGGCCGGAGAGGGGCGCCCCCGTTCAGTGTCCCTGGCGCCCCCCATGCACCTGGCCATCGTACCGCGCAGCGCGCTTTACAGGGACCTCTCCAGCCTGCCGCAATTGCTGCGCGACTACATGGACGCCAATGGCCGCATGCCCAGCGGACTGCACATGATAACCGGCGCCAGCAGCACAGCCGACATAGAGCAACAGCTGGTGCGCGGCGTGCACGGCCCTGGACAGATCCGGGTCCTGGGCGTTGACTTCCAGTTGTGATGCGCCGGTATAAACCGCTATAGCCGGGGGAAACTTCCGATTCAGGGAGTCCCCGCGTTTCGCCAACAGACAAACACGGAACGAGACAAGAGAGACACGCATGGACAACCCCTTTGTGTTGGTGGAGACCGACCTGGGCGAAATGCTCATCGAACTGTTCGCGGACAAGGCGCCGAAGAGCGTTGAGAATTTTCTGCGCTACGTGGATGACGGCCACTACGACGAGACGATCTTCCACCGTGTGGTGCGGGGATTCGTCATCCAGGGCGGGGGGTATGACCGCGACCTCCAGAAACGCCCCGTGCGGGAGCCGGTGGTCAACGAGGCGGACAACGGCCTGAAGAACATGCATGGCTCGGTCTCCATGGCCAGGGCCGAGGCAAAGGACTCCGCCTGCGACGAGTTCTTCATCAATGCCGTGGACAACCCGGACCTCGATCATCAGGACGACAGCGACGAGGGCTTTGGCTACGCGGTGTTCGGCCAGGTGGTGGAAGGCCTGGACCTGGTGAGGAAGATCAACTGGAAGGTGGTCAAGGCCCGGGAAGGATTCCCGGAACTGCCCGCCGACACCGTGGTGATCCGCTCGGTCCGCCGTTTCGAATAACAGGCCCACAAACAACAAGGGGACGTCATGACCAAGGTCACGTATTCCATGCCTGTCCTGCTGGTTTCCAATATCGAGCTTTCCACCCGGTTCTATCAGGACCTCTTCGGGCTGGAGATAGAGCACGATTTCGGAGAGAACGTGGTGTTCTCCGGCGCATTCTCCCTGTGGCAGCGGGATTACGCCCGTCAGATCATCCACGGCGGAACCCGGGAAGGAGCGCCAGGATGCGCGGGTGAGGTGATGGAGCTCTATTTCGAGTCCGAAGACATCGAGGCCTTCTGGGACGACCTGTGCTCACGCGATGGCCTCGAGATAGTGCATGAACTCAGGGAGGAGCCCTGGGCCCAGCGCACGGTGCGTTTTCTCGACCCCGACGGCTTCGTGCTCGAAGTGGCCGAACCCATGCGCTCCGTGGTGCGCAGGCTGCACCGCCAGGGGGTGTCCCTGGCCGGAATCCAGGAGCGGACCCATATGACCGGGGAGACCATCAAAAGCTTTCTCTAGTGGAGTGCGGCCCAGCCGATATGCTCCGGAATGATTTTCCGGGGGGAACCATTTTCAATTGGTTTCCTCTGGGAGCACTCTCGCAGTAATCCATTGACGTCCTTTTAGCCCAATTGCTGAACTGTGCCGCGTCCATGGCCGGTTGTGCGAATGAAAACTCGCGTGACCGGCCATGTTTTTTTGTTTGGGAGATGACATTGCCCCTTTTTTTATGTAACAGTATTTCCAATGAGTAGTCTTCTTATGAATAGGGCATATTAATAACAAGCCAAGCCTATGGAGCATGTCATGGCTGAAGAAACCCCTGTCGGATGCGCCAGACCCACGGGTGGGCTCGTGGGGGAGGAACCGGCGGAGCAGGAAGCCGGGAATCGGAATCCAGAACCCGCGACAAACGGAGGAAAAGCAATGGTAACAGTTGGTAAGAAAGCGCCGGATTTTGCGGCGCCGGCTTATTTCAACGGGCAATTCACCTCTATTAAACTCTCGGACTACCTGGGAAAATGGGTGGTCCTGTGTTTCTATCCAGGTGACTTCACCTTTGTTTGAGCGACCGAGATTTCGGCGGTCGCCGAAACAAACCCCAAGTTCGAGGAGCTCGGCGTGCAGGTGCTCTCCATGAGCGTGGACAGCATGTTCGTGCACAAGATGTGGGTGGATGACGAACTCTCCAAGATGATTACGTCCAAGAAAGTGCCCTTCCCCATGCTCTCGGATGCCGGAGGCAAGGTTGGGCAGGTCTACGGTGTGTATGACCAGGACGCGGGCGTTGATGTGCGCGGCCGATTCCTCATCGATCCGGACGGAGTGGTGCAGGGCTTCGAGGTCCTGTCACCGCCGGTGGGGCGCAACGTCAACGAGACCATTCGGCAGATCCAGGCCTTCCAGCTGGTGCGGGCGAGCAAGGGCAGCGAAGCCACGCCTTCGGGCTGGAAGCCCGGCAAGGCGGTCCTCAAGCCCGGCGTGCCCCTGGTGGGCAAGGTATGGGCCGAGTGGACCGTGGACAAGGCCTTTGATTGATTGACACCTAGGTAGCCGTTTCAGTGATCACCGGGGGAAGCTTTCTGGACAACGAGCTTCCCTCGGAATACCGCCTTTTCGATCTTTTTTTCATGTTGCGGGCGATGGCAATAGCCACGTTTTTGAAAGGGTTTCCGCCCCGTAACTCCTTTCTCCATACCCTCTTGCGCTTCACTGCGCGTGCGATTACCCATTGACACGAGTCCTGGCCCCTCTTACACGCAGGCCAGAATGGACAACAATTTCTCCACCTTCACCACGCTCCAGTGGAACGGCGTTGAACTGCAGCTTCCCGAGGACTGGGAGCCACTCAGGCTGGGGCGTTGCGCGTTCCGTGTGGCCGGGCCGGACGAGGGCGGCGCGGTGCTGGACTGCTCCTGGCAGCGCGGGCGGGCCGTTTCGGTCAGGAAGGGCGCCAGGCGTCTACGCAAGGGATTGCGGGACCTGGCCCCCAGATTTGGCAGGGAGCAACTGCCGGACTCTCTGGTTCCTGTCTGCGATCTCCTGGAGGAGCGTGGGCTGCGGGTGCAGCCGTTCGCGTGGGGAGAGTCCGAGGATAATTCCGACCCGGACAGGGGCGTGGGATTTCTGCTGCGCAACGAGCGGAGCGGCTCCAGCTTCCTGCTGCGTCTGCTCAGGCCCGAGGCACTGGACGGTCTGGCCACGGAAGTGCTGAACTCCTTCCGGGACGAAACAGCGGACACAGTGAAGAACTTCAGGCTGTTCGGCATCTCGGCCAGAGTGCGCGGGGACCTGGAGTTGCGTTGTTTCTCCTTCAAGCCGGGGCATTATCGCCTGGAATTCCTGGGAACCGGCAGAGCCAAGGGTACGGGGCTGGCGCTGGAGCGTCTGAGCCCGGCCTCGGTGCTCCTGCAGGGCGAGGACTTCCCGGAATGGGTGGGCAAGCGTTTCGGCCGCCTGGTCGACGCAACCCTGGAAGAGGGGCATTGGCAGGGCGGTCCCTGCGTCATGTGGAGCTCCGGATCAAAGCGGGGGCTCTGGGAGCGGTTGTTCAGCGGCCGGAAGGGAGCGCCATCCATGGTCAGGGCCTGGCGGCCGGAGAATTCCAACACGGTGCTTTGCGTGGCGCTCAAGAACAGGAAAGGCGCAACCAAGAGCATGAGGGATATTTTCGAGGAGGTGTGCGCGGAATATGGCGTTGTTCAAGTTCGGAAAGACTGACGCGCCCCCTTCCTTGAGCAGGGAGCAGGCTCTGGCCTGCGTCCCCCGGAAGAACCATCTGGTGCGCGAGGAGCCTCTCGCGGGCGGACTCGTGCGCCTCACATACCCCCTTTCCTGGAAGCCCTGGTTCGGGGGCCTGGCCAAGCGCTTAGGTGCCTGGGATTCGAGCCCCAGGGACAAGCGTCTTGACCTCGACGTCATGGGCACCGCGGCCTGGAAGCTGCTGGACGGCAAACGGGACGTGAGGACGATCATCGATCTGTTCGCCGCGAAGTTCGACCTGCAGCCCAGGGAGGCCGAGGTCTCCATGACGGCGTTCCTCAAGGAGCTGGGCAAGCGCGGGCTGGTCCTCATGCTGCAGGGGCCGGTGGAGCCCGAGACGCAAACACAAGGGAAAAAGGGCAAAAGGAAAAAGAAGAAAAATGTCCAATGAACTGTCGGACCTGTATGGCCTTGTCGAGAACGGCTGGTTGCGCAGCTATCGGGAGCAGCAATGCGTGGATAAGCATGGCAATCCCCTACCCTGGTACACGTACTCGGCCATCCACTTCATCCAGGGGCGGCTGGCCCCCTGGATGCGTGTTTTCGAATATGGCTGCGGCAACTCCAGCCTGTGGTACGCGAGCCGCGTGTCCCTGGTGGATGCTGTGGACGATGACGCATCCTGGGTGGAAAAAGTGCGCAGCGTGTGTCCGGTAAACGTCACCATCCTGCATGCGGAGAACCGTTGCGAGCCCTATGTGAAAGCCATCGGTTTCAACCGCCGCAGGTACGACGTCGTGGCCATCGACGGCCGCAACCGGGTGGCCTGCGTGCAGGAAGCCGTATCGCACCTGAACGACGGGGGCGTCATCGTCTATGACAACACGGATCGCCCCCGCTATGCCGAGGGCATCGAGTTCCTGAAGTCCAGAGGATTCAGGCAGGTGGAGTTCTTCGGTGTCGTGCCGATGATCCCGGACCTGGAGGAGACCAGTGTCTTCTATCGCCAGGGCAACGTGTTCGGGATTTGACGGGTTTTTCAAGGGAGAGGGCCGCGCCCGCTTTTTTCGGGGTGTGCGGACGCGGCATGAGGCGTTACGAGGCAAGGAGGCGAATGCATTCACGTCGGACTTCTGGTCAGGGAAGCCAGAAGCGACCGAACAGCATTGTTACATGCAATATGCTCCGTTATTGGCTTTCGTTCATTGATATGGATCAAGTTTTTCCCTTATTCTTATCGCCCCTTTCCCCTGTAGGCGCTTTTCCTGGTTGACGGCATCCGAAAAAGAGGGCCTGCTGCGGTGAAAGCTTCACAACCCCATACCATCACAACGGAAAAGGGAGCTGCCATGGATCGACTGCTTCTGCTCAAATCCATTCCCCTGCTGCGCGGGCTTCCGGAGGAGCACCTGGAATCCCTGGCCCGCCACGCCCACGACAAGGTCTATCCCGTGGGTGCGCGTATCGTGAACGAGGATGACCCCATCCGTGCCTATTTCATAGTGGTTTCCGGTAGGGTGAAGGTCTTCAAGAGTTCGGTGGAGGGCAAGGAGCAGACTCTGTACATCATGGGGCCGGGCGAGCCCTTTTGCCTCTGCACTGCTTTTGGGGACCGCACTTCGCCTGTCAACGCCGAGGCCCTGGAAGAGGCGCGCCTCGTGTTCTTCCCCGGAAAAGTGCTGGAGGATTTGGCCAGAACCGAACCATCGTTGATGTTCAACATGCTGCTGGTTCTTTCCCGGCGCCTCAGGGAGGCAATGACCATGATCGAGTCCCTCTCCCTGCTGGAAATACCGCAACGGCTGGCCGGCTTCCTGCTGCACTCCCTGCGTATGCGGGGCACCCCCCTTCGGAACGGGGTAAGCCTCGAGTTGGACATCACCCAGCGGGAGCTTTCCAAGATTCTGGGCACCACGCCCGAAACCCTGAACCGCGTGCTCAAGCGCATGAACAGGGACGGAGTGCTCGATGTGCGGAACCGGAAGGTGGAGGTATTCGACGTCGGGGCGTTGGAATGTCTGTCAAAGACGGGTGACTGCCCCTGAATCGAGGGCGGCGGGATCGTCTCAATCCATGAGATAGAGCCCGATATCCGGATCGCGCTCCACCCTCATGATGTACTGTGAGCCCATGGTGTGCTTGTTCACGCGCAGAATCCTGACCTCTTTGGTCACCTTGCGCGGAGGATGCGTGTCCAGGGTGAATGTCAACTCCACGTGATCGCCGACCATGATGTCATGGCGTTTCACCGTGCTGAAGCCGATGCCCCCCATTGATATGTCGTGGATGATGATCTTGCCCCAGTCCTCGTTGGTGTGGTTCAGGTACTCGCCAGGGATTTCAACGTTTTTCCGGTATTTTTTCCTGCTTTCCAGGTTGGCCACAAACACGTTGCCGCACTTGCATTTCACTCGCAGCTTGTACTTCGAGCTGGGCAGCTTGGTAGCCTCGAGATCCTTTGCCTTTCCACAGTGGGGGCAGACTATGGTGACCCAGCCGTGCTCCCCCACATAAAACGATTTTTCCACAAGACCACTAGACGAACCAACATCGCCACCTCCACTCTTACCAGAGGTGTCCGAGCCCTTCTCCACCTTGAACGTCTCATCAGCCGCATGAGGCATCCCGGGGAGCTTGTTGCTGTTGTTGAAGTTGATAGCCATAAATTCATCCTATACGATAAAAGGGAATATTATAATATCAGGAGAATAAGCAGTGAGCAAGAGCTGGCAAGGGATTTGAACCAATCTTTAGATGATTGTTGAGAAATGTAATGTACCTGTAGCAAGGTCATTTTAAAGATATTCGGCGAGATGTATGCCGGTAATAGCGGTAAAATAAATCAGCGGACGATAATGATCATAATTTTGTGCAACGAATGCATGGTAACTCTTGTCAGGTCAACAAGCGATTTCTCGTTCGCACATCCGAGGCAAACATCGGACTCGGGTGCAATTACTTTATTGTAGCGAAAGAATACTATAATTAAGTCAAGTTATTTAATTATATCAGAGTGATATATTGGTAATTTGCTGGACAGGGTTGCTACGAACAATAAGATATTATACCAATATCGCATCTTGAATTTCAAATAATACGAGGAATTGAGTATGAAAATGATTTCCAGGCTCGCAGTTGTGTCCCTGATGGCAATGGTCATCATGTCCTTCTCTGGACTCGCCACTGCCGCGCTGAAAGTGGAAATGACCCCGTCCTTGACAGAGGCTGCCAAGGCGCTGGAATCCTCCATGGAAAAGCTCGGTGTGAGGGCGGATCAGCCAGGGTTCATGGTGTTGACCAACGCTGGATATGGAAGTGCGAACGGTGAAACCACGGAAGCCTATCTCGACGTGCTGGCGAATACCACCGGCCGCACCCAGGGAACAAGAACCCTGCTCGCGGTGAATACGCCCTGCCATGAACACCTCTGGTTCGCGTTGTTGAACAAGGACACAATGGACCTCGCGTTCATCAAGCTCACTCCCGATGGATACCGGGAGCAGGTCTTCAGCATCGCGCCTGATACCATATTTCAACCCGATGCCTGGGCCGCCGCAGCCAAGGGGTTGATCGGAGGGCGGATGTTCTCGGTGGTTTCCATCTGCCTGTCATGGGTGGAAGGCGCTGGCTGGGAAATGCTCAAGGGCGCCGAACTGCACGACCACTTCTGCCCCGGACTTAATGCCGGTTTCATTGCCAAGGCATTTATCGAAAAGAACCTTCCACTGGCAGCCGGGGATAGCTATGTTTTTGTGGGCGCGCCCCCCATTTGCGCCATGGACGCGCTGCAATCCGCCTATGGCTGTACCATGGGAAAGAAGGGCTCCTTCAGCATGTTGGTTCCCAAGGCGGCGAACAAGGTCGCCAAGGACGAAGTCGCCCCTACGATCATAGCCATGCGTGTCAACATTAAAAAAGATGTGTGCGATGGGGTGGTCCTCGGGTTCGACTGGAAGCAGTCAGAGTCCGCCACGGGTGTGAGCGAGGCTGACAGGAGCCCCAAAGGGGGGAAGAGCAACCCCCTGTTTTATATCTCCAGGGCAAAGATGTCCTGGAAGCTCGCCCAAATGCCCATGCAGGACAAGATGGCCTGCATCAAGGACCTCGGGCGGTTCAGCGGCCCTGCGTCCCTGGCAGGCAAGGTCACGAACGCGGGCGCGGACCCCTACGCCATGCTGCCCAAGGAATGATGACGGGCCGAGAAATGGATTGTCCAGGGAAGTCTTTCGCTTTCGGGCTTTCCAGAACCTCGTTCGAAGAATCAAAAATACCGACAAGAGGAACATGAAATGAACGGCGAGACAGCAACAGGCAATAACGCCATCCAGTTGTTCCCCATAGGTGTCATACGCAACGGCATCGAGAAACCCATGCTGCGGGCCGACAAGAACGGCCTGGCCATGCAGGAGCGCATGCAAAAGGCCAGGGAAATGCACCGGAAGATCGCGTCCATGGTCAGCGAGCTTGTGCTGGAGAATAAGTATGAACCTCTTCTGGACGGTATCGAGGGGTTTTCGCATATCCTGGTGTTGTACTGGCCCCATCTTGTGGATCAGGCGCAAAGGACCCTGGAGAAGGTGCGCCCCATGGGGCGCAAGGACGTTGAGGAGAAGGGGATCTTCGCCACCTGCAGCCCTGTGCGTCCCAATTCAATCCTGGTGACAGCGGTCAGGCTGCTGGAGCGCAACGGCACATGCCTGCGGGTTCGGGGGTTGGAGGCGGTGGACGGCTCTCCAATCCTGGACCTCAAACCCTACAATCCGAATTACTACAGGATCGACCACCCGGAGATTCCGGAATGGATGCAGCGGTTGCACAGGGAAATCGAAGCCGAGGATTGATGGATGGATTGGGTCGAGGTCTAGTGACAAGGAGTTTCAGAGGAGGCTGATTCCTCGCCTTGAAACTGGCTGCTCAAGAAGTGACACAATGTGGCGCTCCAGGCGAACCATTCTCGAATAGGTTCCCCAGGAGCGCCACATTTCTTGATTTTACAGAGTTACTGCTGGTAGGTGTTGGCAATTTCATCCAGGATATGACGGCTGAGGAGCCGGTATCCCGTCATGGTGAAGTGCACGCCGTCCTTGGCCCGCAGGGTCAGGACCTTGCCGTTGAAGTTCTTATGACGGGTGAACTGCCCGTCGTCCCCGGAAAACAGGGACCAGGCATCCACGTAGTGGCAGCCGGGGACGCCGCTGCAGGCGTCCCTCAAGGCCTGATTGGCCTGGTTCGCGCGTTCCGAGTACCCGTTCTTGCCCATGGGCGGGAGCCCCACGAAATAGAGGGTAACCCCAGAATTAACGGCAATGTTGGCAAAGTCGCGGGCTTTCTGCACATAGGCCTGTCGCCAGGAGTCGGAGCCGGAGCCGTTGTGCGCGTCGTTGCCGCTGATCATGGCCACGATGACTTCGGGCCGATCCTGCTGAATGAAGCTGGAGAGCTGCTGCTGCCAGTTGTAGAAAGCAGGGGAATTGAGGCCCGAGGAGGTCTTGCCGCGCTGCTGTAGGGACACTCCCATGCCCTTGAGTTCGTTGCTCATGGTCATGCCCACGCCCACGGCAAAGGAATCGCCAACCACCATAACGGACCGCGCGGGAATGACGGACGGTCGGGTGGGGGGCGGTACCGGCGATATGGCTGGCTTGGGTTCGGGCACCACGGCTACTGGTTCGGGCTTGCGCAACTTCTCCTCGACCCAGAGCGGGAGTCCGAAGTCCGCGGAGATGGCCTGTTGTACCCGTTCACGCCTGGCGGCTGCCTGTTTTTCCTGCTTCTGCCTGGTGAGTTGCGGCGGCGCGGGTCTGGGCTCCTGTTTGGCGGCGTTACAGCCTCCGAGAAACATGCCGAACAGGCACAATGGGATGATAAGAAAGGTGGAAACTCGCATCTGCGTCCTCCAAAAAAGAGCAGGGGAATGCTATGAAACGAAAAGGCATGGCCAATGATCAAAGGCCGGTTAGCCCGAAGGCTCCGGACGGGGGCGGGATTGCAACACGGTGATGCTGTCGGTCATTGACTGCAGACAGCGGCTGGCCAGGATGTCCGCGCCGGTGCTGGAAAGATGCACACCGTCGTTGGCGCGGATTCGAATGAGCTCTCCGGAGTTGTCCACCATGTGCTTGGTGAACCGCCCCTTCTCGTCCGCCAGTGCATCCCATGTATCCACGAAGTAACAGTTGCTGTGGCTGTCGCACAGTTTCTGAATGACCTTGTTGATGCGCTGCACGTCGTGGGTGAGCTGGGGCCGTTCCATGATGGGTGCGCCGACCCAGAAGATGTTCACGTCGGGGTTGTTCTTCACGCAGAGTTCGAAGAGCTTGTTCACCCGGCGTGTGTACTCGTCGTCCCAGGAGTTGTTGCCGAAACTGGTGGTGGAGCCGTCGGAGCGCTTCAGGGACTGGTTGTCGTTGGTGCCGATCATTATGACCACTGTGCTGGGGTGCATGGAAGAGGCGAGCTTGGCAAGGGTGCGCTCCCAGTCGAAGAAGTCGGGCCGGGCCAGGCCGCTGGAGACCTTGCCCAGTCGCTTGAAGTAGATTCCTGGAATCTTGGAGAAATAATCCTCGAGATGCTTGCCCACGGGGATGGACAGGGAGTCTCCGATGACCAGAACCTTTTCCTCGGGCGGTTGTAGATCCTTGGCAGCCTTGGCAACCGTACGGAAACTGGCCTCCGAGAGCCCGTTTTTCTCGAACCCGGTGGATATCACGGCCTGAGGCTTTGAAGGAGGCGGACAGGATTCCGCGAGTTTGTCTACGTGCTCATTTTCCTCCGGGGTCGATGGGGTGGAGGCGGCGACATCCGGAGCGCCGTCGGGCTCCTGCTGGTCATGGGGATCCTGGACCTCTGTGGCGTTGCTAGCCGAGGGCGCGGCGGATTCGACGATGGTCTCCACAGAGGAGTCGTCCAACGGTTCCGGAGCGTCATCGAGAACAATGAGGCGCGGCTCCTTCACGGATTCGCCGGGAGGGCACTGACTCACCTCTGTCAACAGCTCGTGTAGCGAGGTACCACCCATGGGGTTGACATTGGTGGTTGTAGGCAGAGGAAAAAAGGCAATGCTGGAAATCAGCGTGCCTATAAGGATGAAAAAACGCATGCTCGCTCCCGTGCTATGCTTCCCGAAAACACCGGGGCTTGTTTGAGCAGGTTAGAGCAGTGGCCGAACAAGTACCAAAAAGTGTGTTACCGGGGCGCATAATGTTAAATGGACTTTTCAGCACGGGCTTTAGGGCGCAGTTCAACGTAGTTGGAAATGTAATTAAGGATGTAGCGGCTGAGCAGATCCCCCCCGTCAGTGGAAAAGTGGATTCCGTCTTTCGCGCGTATCCTGATACTGTACCCCTTGTCATCCTTCTTGTAATTTGTATAATTGCCATTGTCATCTGTCAAGATATCCGCAGTATCGACAAAATTGCAGAGATCAAAGGCTTCGCAGGCCTTTTTGGCAGCTTCGTTGGCTATCTGGATGCGCTGGCTCATGGCGGTGTCACGTACCACGGGCAGGCTCACCCAATAAGTGGGAACGCTGTTGCCTGCAATGATGGCAATGAAACGTTCCACACGTTTCTGATAGGCGTCGGGCCATGCGGCGGTGCCAAGTATCGCTTTCTTGTTGTCGATATGAATGTTGTTGTTTGCGTCGTTTACGCCCATCATCACAACGATGAGATCGGGTTTGTACTTGTCGATAAGCACCTGGACCTTCTTCTCCCAGTCAAAAAGATGGGGAATGGCCAGGCCGCTGGAGACCTTGCCCACACGGGCGAAGTCTATGTCCTCGTTGTATTCCTTGAGCGCACGTTCAAAGGATTTGGCCAGTCCAAGGGCCAGGGAGTCCCCGACCACCAGGATGGAACTCGGTGTGTGCCGCAGTTTCTGGGTATTCTCCGGCCCCGTGTTCAGGCCAAGCTCCATCTGGTTGTCCATCGAACCGGTGGATGTCACCGCGAGTTGCGGGCCATTGCCCTGGTCCGGGGAGTAGCCTGCATTGACCACGCCCTGCCCATGTCGTTGCAGCCACTGGTACAGACCCTGGGCCAGCTGGCGCCGTTGCTCCGCGGAAAGGGCGGCCAGCGCAAGGCGCAAGTCGTCGGAGTAATGGATCTCGGTACTCGATGAGATCCGGAACTCTTCCTCGAGGCACTTGGTGTTGTCCTTATAAATATCGTTAAACAGAAAGGCGCTGGAGCAGTCGAAAGTATCTACGGCACGGGTCACGCCGGTGAAGTCCCGAAGCTCCTGGGCGGAGTTCAGGATAGACATGACAGGATCGCCTTCGCCCGAGGACTGCATGAAATACCAAGGCGAGAGTTTATCCAGGTTCAGGAAACACCCGATGCCCAACCCGAGCGTAAATATGAGTATTCCCTGGAGAGTGTATTTCTTCATACCTCACGTACCCCCAAATCCAGGTGAGGACTTAGAATTGAAAATAGATGAAAGCCGGGACGCCATCGGGTCCCAGCCTGAGGATCAATGTCCCCAAAAGGCCTACGACAAGTGCGTGAACCAGCCAATGACAATGGTTGAAAACCGAAACGTAAGCCTTTCTTATATCAAAATCGAGAAACTCCTTCAAGAGCACCAGGGCGATGATCACCAACACAATAGGATTGGCACCGTCCCCCGAGTTGTCAAGGCTGCAGACCCTGGCAACGACCTCCCACCCCCGGTCAAAGGACTCGGCGCGGAAGAATATCCAGGCAAACGTGACATATCCGAAGGTGAGGAGCCAGGACAGGGCCGAGGTCACAGGAGAAAGGGCTGAGTCGAGGGCCTTGCCCTGTGCCTTGCGCCGGTCGCGCAGGCCGTGGGTGAACATCAGCCCCACGCCGTGCAGCAGCCCCCAGAAGATGAAGTTCAGCCCGGCACCGTGCCACAGACCGCCCAGCGCAAAGGTGATCACCAGGTTCAGGTGCTTGCGCCAGGTTGCCACACGGCTGCCCCCGAGGCTGAAGTACAGGTAGTCCCGAAGCCATGTGGAGAACGAAATATGCCAGCGGTGCCAGAAATCACGCAGGCTCAGAGCGCTGTATGGCCTGTCGAAGTTCTCGGGCAGAATGAAGCCCATGAGCAGGCCCACGCCCAGCACCAGGTCCGTGTACCCGGAAAAATCACAATAAATTTGGATGGAGTACCCCAGAACACCGCTCAATGCGCCGAACCAGGTGAAGCCGTCCGGAAAGTCGAAGACGTGGTTCACGATGTGCGAGGCCAGGTAGCTTGAGAGCACCAGCTTCTTGAACAGGCCGCTGAGCAGCAGGAAATAGCCCGCGCTGACCGCGTCCCTGCTCAAAGGGGTGGTGTTGGTGAGTTGCGGCACGAACTGCCTGGCTCGGAGGATTGGGCCGCTTAGGATGGTGGGGAAAAAGGCCACGAACAGGAACACGTCCAGTGGGTTGCCCACCTTGGCGGCGGGGTCGCGATAAACGTCGATGGCATAGGACAACCCCTGGAAGGTGAAGAACGAGATGCCCACCGGCAGGAAAATGTCCAGCATGGGGAGGGGATTGCTCAATCCCATGCCCACGAAGACCTGGTCCGTGGTCATGAAGAAGAAGTCGTAATATTTGAAAAAGGCAAGACCGCTGAGGCCGATGAGCAGCAGCAGCGAGATGCACAGGAAGCGGCCGGTCTTATTTCGGGAGCGCCCCAGTATTTCCGCGAACAGCCAAGTGAAAAAGCTGAATTCGACGAGAATTCCCAAAAATTCGAGGCCAAAACATCCGTAAAAATAATAGGATGCGGCCAACAGGTACCATCGGTGCCCGGTTCGCCCCCTGAGTAGCCAGTTGCACGGAAGAACGAGCAGAAAAAACAGGGCAAATTGAAAACTGAGAATGTTCATCTACCCCGCCTCCAGGGGTCGAAAAATGTCCAGGGCCTGCTCCGGCGCGAGTTTCCCGGCGAATGATTGGGGGTTGCGCTTCCCCTGTTCGGGGTATATCTACATGCGAACAATCGCCCTGACGACAAGTTGGCAGAAGTAGTAGAAAAGCCTGATAAAGGCAAGAGAGTGGGCGATTCCAAATTACGCCTCAAAGGTCCTGCTTTTCACAGCCATATGCTGTTCAAAAAATACAACATTCTTCTTTTCAGAGCCAACGGCGAGTTGCTGGTAAGTTTCAGGCTCCGCGGCTGGGTGCTGCCTGCCATTTTTCTTGTCGTCTGCGCCCTTATTGCCGGGAATGTCCTGTTGTGGCCCTATTTCAAGTCCTTCACGGAATCCCAGATAGCTCTCAGGGAGCTGGACCGAACCATCAACGCGCAGTACGAGCCCGTCTACAGAACCGCCTTCGATATCCTCGCCTTGGACAAGAAATATCAACGAATCAAGGACTTGAACGTCAAGCTCGGCATCATGCTCAACCTCAACGAGCGGGAGAGCATCCACGCGTCCGAGGATGCCGCCAATCCCATTGGCTCCACCGAGAGAATGCCGTCAGTGCTCGATTACGCGTCCCTGCTGCGGCTCGCCCATGAGCGCTACAAGCAACTGCACACCAGCATCCGGCTGGAAGAGGTCTACCAGCAGGATATCATCAAGGAAATCGTGGCCCAGCGGGACAACCTCACGAGGATCCCATCCATCTGGCCCACCAAGGGGCGCTACACCTCCAAGTTCGGCTACCGCAAGCACCCCATTTCGCATCGTGTGCAGTTCCACAAGGGCATAGACCTGGCCACGCGCATAGGCACACCGGTCAGGGCCCCTGCAAGCGGAGTGGTCAGCTTTGCCGACTGGTTCTCCTCCTATGGAAAGACCATAGACATCGATCACGGCAACGGGCTCAGCACGCGCTACGGCCACCTGAGCAAGATCTTCGTCAAGAAGGGGCAGAAGGTCACCCGTGGCGAGATCATCGGCGCCGTGGGCAATACCGGCCGCTCCGTGGCACCCCACCTGCACTACGAGGTGCACAAGAACAACCGCCCAGTGAACCCCATGTACTACATCATGAGCAACTAGTGTCGCGTACTGTTCATATACCTTTGAGCTGCGCGTAATGCGACACAAAGGGCGGGCGGGACAACCCTACCCCCCATTTTCATATATGTCGCATGAAGTCCGTCAACCTGGCCTGCATTTGCTCGTGGTGGGATCCGGCCCAGTAGACTTTGCCGCACCCCGGGCAGATGTGGAACTTGTGGTAATATTTTATGGTCAGAGGCTCCAGCAGATGCAGCACCTGCGCCTTGCTCACGGGGCGCAGAGGCTCGTTGCACTCCAGGCACCGGGTGAAGGGAGCGAAAGGGGGGTGCAGGCCAAAGGCCCTAGTTAACTCCAAAATCTGCTCCCCGGGATCCTCGTTGCGTACGAGATGCCCGTAGGTCACCTGGCTGCGTTTGAGCACGCCGCGATCCTTGGTCACGATGACCCGCTCCCCGCTCATGGCTGCCAGTTCCGCATCGCCCAGGCTCCTGTCGTACAGCGTGTCCAGCCCCAGCAGCCGCATGCGTCGGGCCAGCTTGCCAACGTTGGCGTCCACGGCGAATCGTAGCTCTCTCAATGGCTCGGGACGCAGGAACGTTGGTCGCAGCACCACGCGGGGGCGCTCCACCGGATGCACCGCCACCAGTTCCCCGCCCCGGAGCAGATGCCCGAACCCCCGGGCATGGCCATTGACCAGGATACTCCCCACCTCGGTATGCGGGGGGCCAAGGGCCTCTATGGCGTCCTTTACCGCTGCCCGCCGCCCAGCATCCACAGGGATGCACTCCCGCGTCCGGTTTACTGGAGCCAGGAAATCCTTTAGGTCATGGTGAAACCAGAGCAGGGCGGCGCCGGCGCCATTCCGCGCCTCCTCGCCGCCATGCCGAACCCCATCGCGAGTCATGTCAGCTTCCCTTGCCAATCCATGGTGCCTGTTCATTTTCTGCGTACTGATCGCGTCCTATTTCCTGGAAGTCACGCGGGCCGTTCTTTCCCTACGTTCACTCAAACCACACCTGCCCGAAGAGTTCAAGGACTGGTACGATGCCGATGCGTACGCGCGCTCCCAGCGCTATGCCAGGAGTAGGGAGGTTTTCGGGCTCATGGAGGGGGGCCTGGGGCTTCTGTTGACGCTGCTGTTCGTGTTCGGCGGGGGGCTGCCCTGGCTGGACGGGCTGATCCGCTCCCCGGGGTTCAGTGAGGTCCTCACCGGCGTGCTGTTCATTGGCGCTCTGGCCCTTGCCGGAGACCTGCTTGCCACCCCCTTCGACATTTACTCTACCTTTGTGCTTGAGGAGCGTTACGGCTTCAACCGGACCACCCTCCGCGAGTTCGTGAAGGACAAGATCAAGGGCTGGGCGCTGGGAATCGTCATTGCCGGGCCCATTCTGGCCGCTGTGCTCTGGTTCTTCCAGAACTGGGAGGGCGTGGCCTGGCTTTTCGCATGGGGCGTGGTGACACTGTTCATGCTCCTGCTGCATTACCTTGCGCCCAGTGTGCTGCTGCCCCTGTTCAACAAGTTCACGCCGCTGGAGGATGGCGAATTGCGCCAACGCATCGTGGAGTATGCCCGGGGCGCGGGCTTCGCGCTCACCGGCATCTACGTCATGGATGGCTCCAGGCGCAGCACCAAGGCCAACGCCTTTTTCACCGGATTCGGCAAGCGTAAGCGCATCGCGCTCTTCGACACCCTGATCCAGCGCCACACCCCTGACGAGATCGTGGCGGTGCTGGCCCACGAGGTGGGGCACTTCAAGAAAAAGCACGTACTCCTGCTCATGGCGTTGACCATCGTCAAAGTCGGTGTGCTGCTTTACCTGGTGGGTCTGCTTCTCGAGGCGGAGTCGCTGTTTGCGGCATTTCACGTGCGCCCCTCCACGTATATCGGGCTGCTGCTCTTTGGCCTCCTGTTCACGCCGTTGTCCGTGCTGCTTTCACTGCCCATGAACTGGCTCTCCCGGACCTTCGAGTTCCAGGCCGACACCTTTGCCGTGCGCACCACCAGCAAGGGCGAGGATCTGATCACGGCACTGAAACGGCTGGTGACGCACAGCCTGGGCAATGTCACGCCCCACCCGTTGGATGTGGCCCTACGCTATTCCCACCCCCCGATCCTGGAGCGCATCCGGAATATCAGGCGGAAGGAAAACAATAAAATATGAAACGGATTTTGCGAGGGGGAGAACCCTTCCAGAACTATGAAGGTGAATGTCTTGACGAGGGGGCGCAACACCTTGTAAAAATAATCAAACGCGCCCGTAGCTCAGCCGGATAGAGCGCCGGACTTCGAATCCGTAGGCCGGGGGTTCGAATCCCTCCGGGCGTGCCAGTAAAATCAAGCTCTTGCAGTTAAAAACTGTAGGGGCTTTTTCTTTGGGTGGTGCAAATTCCACCAAAATTCCACCAAGTTTATGTAACGCGCCACTTAGTTTTGATTTTTGCGACACTTAGTTTTGATCTTCTTGTTCTTTTCTGCGAAACACCCTGGCATTTTGCTTGCTACGCGCGCGTGCGCGCGGGCACAGTTTGTCGCAGGGGAAGTTGGGCTAAGTCCATATTTGGGAGGGGAGGAATTTTGCGAGGGAAAAGTCAAACAGCAAATGGGCAAGTACCGTTGCTCAAGCGACTGCTCGCGCATTGACTAACTGAAAGCAGTAAAGAAAAATAATCTCCAGAGCATAAAAGCAGCTATACTCAATCTTGATCCAGCCCAAGTTCGGATTTAAACTTTTTTTCTACTTCAGCAGTCAATTTTGTGGTAAATAGTTCAAAGTCTTCGCGTAATACTTCTCTAGCTTTGTCGCTCATTGAACTAAAGTAACTTGCATAGAACAATGTTATATTGTGTCTCTCATTTATTAAATTTGATCCCGAGCAAGTCTCCATGATTTTATATAATTCCTGATCACGTCTCTTAATTGCAGCATTGAACAATCGACAAAAATAATTCATTTTAAATTGATCTTTCACTTCCTCTAACGTTTTATAACTTTCAAATTTAATCAATCTCTCTACTTCAGACATTGATTCTGAATTTATCTTGTCAATAGACTCTTTCAATATAGAGTACGTTGTAATATTGTCATTACACCTATAAATAAATATGTCATCATCTGTTAAATATTTTTCTGAGTACAAGTTATAAGCAGCACCAAATATGTGTGAATCATAATATTGAGTGAAATTATCTAGAATCTCCAACCTATATTTATAGTTAAAGTTGGCTGCTTCTTTGGTTAAATCATTAATGGACACAATCAGTGCTTTTTTTTCGTCGTTTAATTCTACAATTTCACTCTCCAATTGTTTAATTATAGTTTCCAATGCCGTACTTTTAGAAGATAATTCGTCAGCAACGGAATTCGCGGTGTCAATATATCTTTGAGTTTGTTTTAATTTTTCTTCCATTTTTTGCATTTCCAGTTCCTTTCTGGAGATGCTTTCAGTCAACACCTGTGTCTGGTAAATTGGCAGCACAGTAAATGCAAATCCTATTACAACCATTGCAGCGATTACAATTTGCGCAAGCTGGGCCAGGGGGGTGATGAATTGATTAAACCCATCCCAACGATCCATGAACTTGGATTTGTGTTGTCGAGGCTTCATAGCTCTCCATCAGCAACGATTAGAAAAATAGTTGTACAATTGCTTTGCCCAAGTGACTACTTGTCCCTCCCTTCCTCATTTTGCTTCTGCTTCAACTTGTTGTATGAAAATTTATCAAAATATCTCACCATTCGAAATACACTTGCTACGGTCGCTATACTGAGAAATACAGAGTAATACAGGCTTGCATACCCTATGAAACACACAATGATATGATCTGTTTTTGCCACTTTACAAAGCATAGAAAATATCAACACAAGACCTTGGACAATTAAAAAATGCATGTATGTTGCGCCATGCTTAATCAATGGAGAGTGCTTCTCCTTTTCACCTGTTCTAACTCCACATAATTGTTCAAGAAATTCTTGATTTCCAAAAGCCATGAGCATGGCGAAACCTGCAAGGGTAAAACCCAATAAATTAGGCAAGATAACTATTGCCAAATCATAAAAGGACACGGGATCTTCCTGGTCGGTAAAGTAGATAGAATGCAGACCGAGCAGAAGTGAAATATGAAGATAGGGGGAGCGAACCAAGTCCCTCCATCCGCCATAAGCAGACCAGTAATCTCTTAAAAGTGAATATACACCCTTGTAAAGAATGAAAAAATCGCGCAAGTTATTTTCTCCATTTCGGCAGAATGCCTGCAACCGCGTCAATAAAACCTGTCATGCCTATGCCCGGAGAAACAGGCACACGAAGTTTTCGAGGGGTATCGCGTGTTGAAATTTCAACTTTCTGCTCTTCCTCATATCCCTTCGCAGAGACACTTCCATTTTCCAGCGCCACGTTCATATATGCTTTTAACGCATCATCAGGCTGGATAGACTCTTTTCTTCGAGGTTGCCCAGTTATCGTCTGCTCCCATGAGTAGGCATCCATCCCCTCCATTCTTTTCATGATAAGCTCTTCGTCAGCTCCCAAATCATCGGCATTCGGTCGTTTTATCGAGATAGACAGGCTTGTCAGTGTTTCCATCTGGTAGATTCTTTCGAGCTGTTCACGATCCTGTACCAAGGTCACATCAATCGGCCCGAATTCATCAATCAGCAAATTATCCTGAAACAGCCCGTAAAAGAACCGTTCGGCGGAATAAGGACCAACCTTTCCGGCATCAAAGAAAATTTGGTGTCCCGACCTCACAAATACGCAATTGATAATTTCCAATTCAGGCTTCCAATGTTCCGGAATATCCGCCAATGGATTCTCTTCAGTCGATTCACGCGCTTGCTGGCTATTTTCGTTAAACCACATGCCGAATGGAGAAAGATCATAATATTTATATATGGGGAAGAAAACAAAGTTTACATCTCCGCGTTTCGCGCTCATGGGGCGCCCCATCGTTCCCTGCTCTTTCCCCCGAAATTTTGCCTTGCAACGCAATTCCCATGTTTTTTCCAATAACTGAAAGTAGGAATTGCCATCATGCGGATGCATGGTGATGTTGACACTTGAAAGATTAAGAAACCTATCACGTTGTTTTGCCATTACTTTCCTCCGGTTAACCGCGAGTACATTAGTTTGTATTGCCTTGAGGTATGCACGTGGAAAGAGTATAGGTCTCTTTGTTATTTTTTGTAAATGCGAATAATGCCAGTGAGTTGTATATATACGACATCTAGAGTTATTGCCCCGTGATTTCAATTGGATGGGGCTTGTTGAAATCGTGCGCACACAAATACTCATTTGCGCACGCACGTAGTTGAAATCATATTCCAGACATACTCCGCATACGGATCAGACGCCCCATGTAGTAGGTCTGGTGCGGCGTGACGCCGTTACCGAGGCATTCACATCTGTCCAGCCAATCGGCAGGCCCATCACCCATTCGATGAATCCTGGGTCCGGGAAATGCCTGCCACCCGGTCTCGGGTCTCGACCGGTCAATCCGTATTCCGCCCCAATCAGCACGGACATGAGGTTGGTGGAGGAGGTCCAGGTTTCGCCCGAGCGCATGTACCCCCCCATGGAGAGGTTCGTGGTCATCCCCACCACAGTTGGGGTAGGCAAGTATGAAAACCCGTTCCCGCACATGCGGGGCGCCGAATTGGGCAGCCGAAAGCACCTGCCACTCCGCATCATACCCGATTGCGGCCAGTTCCTGGAGGACTTGCCCGAGCCCCTGTCGAAGTAGTCCGGGCACATTCTCAATGAGCACGTAACCGGGTCGAAGCTCGCCAACAAGCCTCGCGAACTCGAACCACAGCCCCGATCTGGTTCCGGGCCGGACCCCGGCCCCTCTTCCGGCGACGCTGACATCCTGACAAGGGAACCCTCCGGCGAGCACATCGACTTTTTCAACATCTTTCCCATGAACTTCCCTCACATCATGATAAATCGGTTTTCCCGGCCACCTCCTGGCCAGAATCCGCCGCGGGTATTCCTTGATCTCGCAAAACCAAGCATGCTCGAAACCGGCCCAGGTCAACCCCAGATCCGCCATTCCCGCGCCGCTAAAAAGACTCCCCACTTTCATCGGATCCCCTTTCACGAGGATCCTGTCCTTCTTGTCTGGGGCTCGCGGCCCGCACGCGTTTATACGTCAACAACACCCCGCACCTGGGGCATTTGAACTGGATGGCATCTCCAGCACACTTGGCCAGCAACTTGTTACACTCACAACGTATTTCATTCATATCAGGTTGATGGGTTGGGCCTTGGACTGCTACAACCCCGGCCAGCCGTCGGGATGCATCCTGACCGGCCAGGGAGCGGCGGCATGGCCGTGACCGGTGCAGCTACACCGGGCCAGTGGGGGCGCGGCAACGCCCCCGCCCGCTCCACTCAAAATCATCCACTCTCGATTGTTTCAAAGACCGTTGAAGTTTGTCAGGCGCAAGCCATTACCCCACCTCCGGCCAGGTCACGGCGACCAGGATGGCGGCGATTGCCTCCAGGTCCTGGGCGGCCGCGATTTGCAGTTTGCTGGCCCGGCGGGGTTGTTTAATGGCCGCGAGCTGGGAGTTCCACACAGTGGCCTCGGCCAGGATCTCCGTTGCCACGGCGCTGGCGGGCGGGGTGGTGCCCGTGGCCGTGGCCTGGGCCGCGATCTCGGCGGCCAGGAACGGGTACGCCTCCGGGTCGGTGGCCGGGGCCGCATCCAGGGCAACCAGGAAGGCCCGGGCCTGGGCCTCGGTGCGGGTGTATTCCTCGACCTGCGCATAGCCGGGCGTGCCGATGGCCTCGCGGCTTGCGGATGCCTTGGCGTCCACGATGGAGCAGGCCAGGGCCTGCCAGCCTGAGACATCGTCATTGTCCGGGGGGCTCGAGGGGGAGACGCCCGCGCCCAGGGCAGCCTCTAGAATTGTTTCCCGCGCGATGGTGACTGCGTCAGGATCGGGCACATTTGAGGCGAATGCCTCGCCGTCGTAGCTCCAGCCCTTGCCCGGGGCCGGGGACATCTCCGTGACGTCCACCTCGCCAGCGGCCAGGGCATAGCCCTGGGGCCTGATCACGATGTTGTCCACCACGCCGTTGATTATCGTTGCAACTCGCATGCTTGCACTCCTTTGGTTAGTACACGGTTACGTACACGACGCCGTCACCGCCCGCATACCCGGAAGGCGACTCGGTGGATCGGGCAAACCCGCCCTGGCCGGGGGCCACACCGTATGGGGCGAGGGCGCAGGTTCCCATGCCCGGAGCAGACGAGCCAGCATTGATCCATGCATCGCTGTCCGTGGTGTTGATCTCGCAGAGTGCGTAGTTGTCGATGCCCTTGAGGGCCATGACCGGAGAAATGCCCGTACAGGTCACCGCGCCGCCATTGCGCAAGCCGGAGGTGCTGGGCTCACCACCATCTCCGCCGCCAGCCGTGGCGGTCCAGGCGCTGTCCGGACCGGTGACCATGGTGTCGCCGCCGGAGTTGCCGGTGTTGCTGGCAACCCCAGCGCCGCCCGCGCCGATGGTCACGGTGAAAGAATCCCCATCCTTGATCGGAACCCTGATTTTGCAAACAGCTCCGGACGCTCCTCCGCATGTCCGCGTGCGGTCAGCGCTGAGGTTGCCGCCGCCACCGCCTCCAACAAGGGTGAACTCGGCAAAGCGCGCGCCCGCCGGGGGAGTGAAGATGCCTGTGGCCGCGTCGTACACGTCAGCGATATCCGTTGCGCCGTCCAGGGTATAATGTGCCATGGGCGACAGCGCATCGCTGAGTTCGGACAGGGAGAGGGATTCCCCCCGGACCGCCGGGAACACGTCGGTGACAATGCCGCCGGAATCAGTCACACAGGACCCGAGGATGATGCGCTGCACCTCACCCCATGCCCCGTCCGCATAGACCATCATGCGGCCGGCGTTGGAGTCGTACCAGTGCTGTCCGGCAGCGGGTGCGCTCGGGGCGACCTTGGCGGTCACCGGCTTCAGGACAGTGTGCCCATAGCTGATCTCGCCTGTGGAACTGTTCCGCTCGGCATAGAGCCAGCACGTGGAGGACACGGTGAGGCCGGAAAAGATATGGTCCGAGATCACCACGGTGATGTAGTCCACCGGGCCGGTCTCGGCCATGCCAGCGGCAAACGTGAGCAGCAGCATGGTGGGGCTGGCGTCGATCTCCGCGGCCCCCGCGTTCAGAATCAGGTGCGCGGGCAGGCCGGAGGCATCCACCTTGCCGTACAGGATGGAGTTGCGCGGGGGAACATGCGTGGACTGGTACCACTGCGTCATGCTCGCCCTGTTGGGGATGGTGATGGTGATCAATGTCCCGTCTTCGTCGTAGACCTGCACCTCAACATCCTGTGCATCGGTGGAAAAGAAGATGTCGTAGAACAGACGATTCATTTCCGAATGGTTGTGCAGCAGCATGTCAAGCTGCTGCTGTACCTGCTCCATATTCAAGCTCATGGGCTACCTCCTCAACATGAACTGTTTTTGCAGCCCGAGCTCCCGGGCATTGCGCAAGATTTGCAGATTCCCCTGAGCCTTGGCGCCCAGGGTGACCAGGTCCTGATAGGTTTCGGCAAAGGACAGGTATTGGAAATCGGTCAACGCCACGGCGTTGCTGTACGCGAGCTGCACCTTGAGCCGTTGGTGGAACAGGGGAGGAAGGGCATAGGGACCCTTGGCCAGCATGAACAGGGTGCCGTCCGCAAGGAACAAGCCGTAGGTGCGGCCATAGTCCTCGGCCTCGTCAGGCGGGATATCCACGAGGAATTCCACCGTGTCGTCATCGATGGTGAAATACCCGGAGATATCCGCCGTTCTCCACACCCCCTCCATTTCGGTGAGCGTGGGCCCGTCCGCGGAAAGATCATAATCAATGTTGCTCACCTGGTAGGTCACGGGCTGCACCGAACTGCCCGTCGCACTGGCGGACTGGTACGCCGCCAGCCCCGCCACGGTGAGAATGGTTGCGCCCACAGGATCAGCCATCAGTCACCTCCTGACATTACTGCGGTGATGTCCACACCGGCCATGCAGCCCATGCCCATGGAAGCGCTTCCGGCAGAGGTGAGGACCAAGAGATTGTTCATTTTCGCCACGGCCTCGAGCTCGCCCACGCACCCGGCGGACAGGGGCTGGGACAGGGACACCTCGTAGTGCACCAGGATCTCGTCAAGCCAGCTGCGCACGTTCTTGTATTCGTTCACCAGGGCCATGAGGCGCTGGAGCAGGTCGGCGGTGATTTCACGGTCCGACACGCCCACCTCGAGCATGAACTTGTACGGGTCGCCGCCGTATTCGAACCACTCGCGGATTGTGGCGGACAGCCCCAGCAGGCCCAGCACCCGTTCAATGGACCAGATGGTGCCCTTGTAGCGGTGCAGGACCAGGCTTTCCCGGAGAATGGCGCGTTTCTGCGCGTCGGTCTCCACCAGGTCCCAGCCTTCGATGTCGTCAACATGCAGCGCCCAGGCCAGGGTGGAGAGCACGGGCTCGGTGAGTTCGTCCAGGCGGGACCAGATGGCCACATTGCCGATGGCCCCGGAAACCGCCTTGAGTTCGGCCTCCACCAGCTCCGCCGCCGCCTGGATCCGCGTATCCGAGGTGATGCTCTCGGGGAGCAGGTCCAACAAAGTGAAGTCGAACAGGTCCATTTATTCCTCCTCCACGCCGCCGTAGGACACGCTCAGCTCGCCCGGCTGCCAGACCTGGGTGGCGGTGAGGGTCTGATAGGCCGGGGTGGTGACGTCCACGCGCTTGGCCCCGGCGCCCATGATCCTGGCCACCAGGACGCTGGGATTGATATCCCTGCCGATGCGCGAACGCTGCCAGGCCACCCATTCCGTCACGGCCTCATCCACGGCGGTTCGCACCTGGGTCGCCAGGGACGCGTCGGGCCTGGCCAGCCACCAGGTCACCTCCACATCGGTCTCCACGGTCTCGGGCGCGGCAACGGAAACATTGTCCGTGAGGGGCCTGAGCTTGTCGTTGTCCAGGGTGGCCAGCACCTCGGCCACCAGCTCGGCGGAGGGCAATTCCCCGCCCGTGACCAGAAAACGCACGTCCACCTCGCCCGGCTCCGGGGAGGTGACGGAAACGTCGATGATGTCCTGATGCGTGCTCTTGACCCAAAAGACGTAGGCCAGGCGCGGCCCGGCGGTGGCAAAGGACTCGGGCGCAAGCTGGATCCTCTCCCGCAGGGAGTCGTCCGCCTCGGCGTCGGAACCGCCCAGACTTTGCGTGGTGTTGGCCACCGTGGCGACATAGGCCACGGAATCCACCATGAGGCTTATCTGGCCCGGCAGGAAACCGTTGCCCGAGGCGCCCGCGTCCTGGCAGGTCACGGCCAGGTCGGCGTACAGGTCTCCGGCGGGGATCTCTCCGACCTGGTCCGTGGCGAACAGGATGGAGGAATCCGGGGTGACCCGCGTTCCGGCGGGTATGGCCACGGCAAAGTCCAGGGCCTGGTCCAGGCTGAAGCGCACGGTGCAGGTTGCGGCGGAGGCGGCCAGGCGCTCCACGGCCAGCATGGCGCCGATGTGGTCCAGATAGTCGCCGGTGGCGTATCGCAGTAAATTCATCTTGCCGGTGTAGTCGATATGGAAACGCTGCAACACGATGATGTACACCAGGCCTTCCAGGAACAGCCGTTCCGGGTCCCCGGGATACAGGGTGCGGCCCGTCACCGTCTCGTAGTCCGCGATGACCCGGGCCTGGATCTCGGCGGCGCCGGTTTCGCAGAACGAGATATCCGGCAGGCTGGTAAGGTCGATCACAGCACACCATCCTTGACGCGCACGGTCACCTGGGGAATAAGCCTGCCCTCCATGCCCTCGGCGGTCCCGGCATCCACAAAGGAGACCTTTGTCACGGTGACGCGGGGCTCGTTGCTTTCCACCACCTCGGCCACATTGGCCATGGCCCGGGCGGCCTGGAAGGGGGACGGGGTGTCGATGATGGAGCCGTCACCGGCAAAGGCGCGGTCCATGGGCACGCTCCAGACCATGGTGCGCAGGATCATGCGCACGTTTTGCAGAATCTCCACATGCCCGGCGGCACCGAAAACAATGTCCTGGGACACGCCGCTCACAACGAGCTCCCCGGCCTGGTTCGACATCAGTTGTACTCCTTGAGCCGCAATCTACAGGTTATGACCAGGGGGCGGCCCTGGCCGTCGGTGCGCTTCCACTCCTCATCCAGGTCCGCCAACACGTAATACCCGAACACCCGCGTGCCTATGATCAGCTTGTGCCGCTCCCCGGAATCCCGTAGGGCGCGCAGCCTGGCCAGCTCCTGGCTGGGCTCGCACCATGGGGAGACAAGGATCACGCTCATCTCCACCCGCTCCAGCTCCAGGCCCACGAACTGAAGTTTTTCCTTGAGGTCCAGAACCTGGTGTTCCACCCAGCGGGCCTTGCCGCTCCGGCTCAGGCTCTGCCAGGTGCGGACGGTATCCCCGCCCACCTCGAAGGAAACGGCGCCAAAGGCTCCCACAACCATTGTCAGCTCCCGTCGAACACGTTGGCGGAACCGGTGGCCATGATGGATCCGCAGGCGACCTCATCACCGATGCGGCAGGCCGCCCTGGAATTGACAAACACTTTCGGACTGCCGGTGCCCGCCACCGAGTCATGGCACTCCGGGGGGGCCGGGCAGCAGTGGACTTCCCAGGCGTCGCCCACGCGGTGCCAGCCCAGGGAATTCACGAATACGTCCGGGCTGGCCTCGGCGTTGGGCCGTGGCGGCCAGCAGCCATGGCCGGTGCAGATATCCGTATGACGGTGCGCCGCCGGCATTCCTATCCCTCCGGGTTCAGGTCGATACGCTGACCGATTATGGTAATATTTCCGGTGGCCTCTATCCTGATATCGCCCTCCACATGGGCCTCCAGCAGGTGGTTTTCCCTGTCGTATTCGATCCAGGTGCCATCCTTGAATTTCACGTGGCGCTTGTCCCCGGATTGCACCGGGGTGGTGTCCGCGTCCGAAAAGAACGCCCCCAGGCAAAAGCCCTGCTCCTGGCCATAGGACTGGAACAGACAGACCACGTGCTCCCCCACGTCGGGCAGGCAATAGTCCTTGTCGTCCTTGGTCTTGCGCACCACCACGGGCAGGTCGTAGGAGGTGAAGTCGTCCTGGTCCCGGACCTGGACGCGCACGGTCATGCGCTCCGGATCCCTGGACGTGACAACCCCCACCCGCATTGAATGGTTCAATTCCTGTTGCGTGCGG
The DNA here is from genome assembly GCA_963674665.2 of Desulfovibrionaceae bacterium. Lineage (GTDB taxonomy): Bacteria > Desulfobacterota > Desulfovibrionia > Desulfovibrionales > Desulfovibrionaceae. Next base: position 58,161 of record CAXXPL010000015.1, read on the forward strand.
TCGCCCATGAAAACCTCAGTAGTCCAGGGTCCGGCGGATGCGCAGGGAGGTTGTGTAGCCCGCGCCCCGGTCCACCCGGTGGGTTGTGGTTTCGACATAAAAATTGGCATTAAACGCGCCGAATCCGGAAACCGCGATGACCTGGCCCGCGTAGATGGTGGGCAGGCCCATGCAGTCCAGGGTGCCCTCGATCTCGTTCTTGTTGGCCTTGCGCAGTTCGTGCCTCGCGATGCGCCGGGCCTCGGCCTCGGACTCGCAGCGCTTGTTGACCTTGAGCTTGTGGCCCACGTTGGGCGCGGATGCCGGATTATAGGAGTAGCCGAGCTTGCGTTTCTTTTTGCAGTCCCAGTAGTCCACCTGGCAGCCTCCGAAAACATCCATGCTCTTGGTGCGGAAGCTGAAGCGGGAGAGGCTGCTTTGCCCCCGCGCGATGGTCAGTGCCGGGGTCTGGGCATCGGCCTTTGCCCCGTCGAACAGGGTAATGCGCCCGTCGTTCACCTTGAGGTTCAGGCCCTGCTTTTCCGAGACCCGCTGCAAGAATGCCAGGTCCGATTCCTGGCGTTGTTCCAGGCGCTCGAAGGTGACGGCTTCGCCCTGGTAGAACAGGGACAGGCCGTTGCGCCCGGCGATATCCCGGGCAACGGTTTCCAGGGTGGTGTTCTCCCAGGAGCCGGTTTTCAGCTCCTGGCGCAGGGGGCTGGAAATATAGCTGGCCACGGCCTTGACCGTGGCGGTGTCCGGCGGCCCTGCAACCTCCAGTTCATCCGCCGTGAACGTGCCGCAGGACAGGGTGAGCGCGTCGCCATGGGTCAGCCAGTTGCGGCAGACAATGGCGGCGGTGAGCTTGTCACCCTTGTCCGGCGCCCAGCCCTTTTTCCACAGCCCCTCCACATCCTCGAACTTGACCCGGATGTCATCGGCCTTGCCGTGGCCATGCTCTGTAAAGGTGAAGCTGGTCACACTGGCCGCGATATCCGCGCTCATGTCCACGCCCCTGGAGGTCAGCCTGAGGGTTGCGGTGCGGCTGTTCAGTGTTTGCAGGTCATTAAACGATTCCATGTGAAAATCCTAAATATCAAAACGTTACAATACAAAGTCGTGGGGTTTCGCCCCACCGACGACCAGGGAGGCCCCTGGGACGCCAGTAAACTATAAAAATCTTTGGAAGGGGGGTCCGGGGGAGAACCTTTCTTGAAAGGTTTCCCCCGGCCACTCTTAACGTTTTCAAACTCATCCTGTTTTCAGGCCGGGAGTTCCGGCTCGGGTCGGGGATGTCCGGCACCACCAGGGTGACCCCGGCGGAAAAGACCACGGTCAGGCGGTGCCGAGGGTTGGCTTCGAGCAGGTAATGCATGTCGGTCTCCGCAAAGCCGAGGCGCACGCAGATGCCGTCCCACATGTCGCCCTGAATGGTGGTGTAGCTGCTAGGCAAAGGCCGTTCTCCTGTTCTGGTGGGCCAGGTTTTCGAGCCTGCGCTCCATCTCGGCCACGCTCCGTTCCAGGGCGTCGGCCACGGCGTCGCGCACGGTCCGGGCTTCCCGCCGTGGACGGTGAGCGGCAGATTGATGTTAACGGTCACGTTGCCCTGGCCAGGTCCTGGAAATGCGGTTCCCAGGCCGGGCAAGCCCACTGCATCCATGCCGACAACCGGCGCCCGCGCGCCCGCGCCCATGGGACCCACGGACACGCCCAGAATCCGGGCCGCCTCGCCAAGCACAGCCAGGCCTCTGGACCTGTTGGCCAGGGGAATGATGGCCTCGGACCCGGCTCGCCAACCAGGCCGATGTGCGGCCTGGTGATGATGCCGCCCATGGCGTGGGCGGGAATCTTGCCTTCCCCGCCGTCATCGCCGCCCGTGAAAAAACCCTTGATAAATCGCCAGGCGGGGCCAGCTATGTATTTTATGGCATCAATAATCATGCCCGCATGGACTTGATCCCGCCCACCAGGGTCTTGATCAGCCCCTTGCCCACAGACGCCATGTCAATGTTGGAGAACGTGTCCACAATCAACTTGCCGATGTCGGCAAAGGCCTTGCCAACTTTCGGACCAACTTCGCCGAACCACTTCGTGACCGCCCCCAGGCCTGAATGGCCAGGCCGATGGGGGTCAGGTTCATGAAAACGAACTTCAGGCTATTGACGATTGCCGTGCCTACTTTTTTTCCAAGGGATTCGGCCTCGGCGCTGGGTTCCGCGTCCTGTGTGAACAGGTTGGAGAAGAACTCGCCCACGCTCGTGCCCACCTTGCCGAGCCAGTCCCACAGGCTCTTTAGCTGCTCCAGGCACCAACTCACGCCCGGGAGATTGCTGAACCCTTGCAGGGCTGTTTTCACACGCTGGACAGCCGGGGCGGCGGCTTCGGAAATGCCCTGCCACACGCCGGAAAAAACGATTTGATGGGGCCCCAGTATTTCCAGATCAACAGGGCGCCCGCCGCGATGGCTCCAACGATCAAACCTATGGGGGTGGTGAACAGGGCCACGCCTATGGCCTTGATGCCCCCTGCCACGGCGGGCAGTACGCCGCCCAGGCTGGAAAAGGCGGTTTGCAGGCCTGCGAGTTTCGATGCGGCGGGGAAGGCCTCGGCAAGGCCGCCGCCCTTGAGCAGTGTCATGCCACCCCGGAACACGTTGATTGCCTGGGCAGCGCCCAGGACGCCGCCTTTCACAAAGGTGAAGGCGTATCCCAATGTGACCACGGCCACGCTCATGGCCACGGCCCCGGCGGTGCCCAGGACCAAGGCCTGGGCCAGGCCCGGGTGCCTGTCCGCGAACCCCTGGAGGGCCGTGGCCGCGCTGGTCAGCCACTGCGACAGACCGCGGATGGCTGGTTGCAGCACGTTGCCCGTGGTGATGGATATGGACTCCATGGCGCTCTTCAGACGTTTCATGTCCCCTTTCAGTGTTGTCCTGCTTCATGGTCGCCACCTCGGCGGCGCTGCCGCTTTTCTTCAGGCTCTCCGCATATCGTTGCAGCTCCCCGGTGCCGGCCTGGGATACGAGCTCCGTGGCCGCGCTCATGGCCTCCACGCCGAAGATGTCGCCGGTGATTTCCGCCTTTTGCGCCGTGCCCAGGCCCTGCATGGCTCGGTCCAGATCGGCCAGGATCTCGGCCATGTTGCGCATGTTGCCGCTGGCGTCGCGAGTCTTGACATTGAGCTGGGCCAGGGCGTCCTGGCCCGCCTTTGGTGGGTTTGGCCAGGCGGCTGAACATGGCGCGCATGGCTGTACCGGCCTGGGATCCCTGGATACCCACGTCCCCCGAGCTTGCCAGCCATGGCGGCGGTCATTTCCACGCTCACTCCCAGGGCCTGGGCCACGGGCGCCACGTATTTCATGGTCTCGCCTAGCATAGCCAGGCTGGTGTTCGAGGACGTGAAGGTGTTCACCAGCACGTCGCCCAGGCGGCCCATGTCCTTGGTATGCATCTTGAAACCGGAAAGGATGTTGCTGGAGATGTCCGCCGCGCTGCCCAGGTCGATGCTTCCGGCAGTGGCCAGGTCGAGCATGCCCGGCATGGTGTCCAGCATCTGATTCACGCCGAACCCGGCCATGGCGAGGTACTTCATGCCCTCTCCGGCCTGGGACGCGCTCCACTCGGTGGCGGCTCCCAGGCGGCGGGCCTCGGCGGTGAGGCGCGCGAAGTCCTCCCCGGCCAGGTCCAGCCTGGCCACCGCGCCCACCTCGGCCATGGACTGCTCGAAGTTCGCCGCGATGGTTATGGGCACCCCCAGGGTCAGACCCTTGCCCGCCGCGCCCAGCAATCGCCCCTGCAAGGCCGCGCGCTGGTCCAGGTTGGCGCGCCGCGCGGCCCGGTTGCCCTGGATCCTGGCCTGGGCCTTTTGCAACGCGGCCACCTGTTTGGCGGCCCTGGCCTGGCCACCGGCAAAGTCGTTGGTGGCCGTCCCGGCCTGGGCCAGGGTGGTCTTGAGCTGCCGCAATTCCCCGGCCTGTTTGCCCAGGCTGGCCTTGAGGCGGTCGCTCTTCTCCCTGGCCCGGTCGAAGTCCCGGGCCAGATTCCCGACGCCGCCAGCCATGCTGGCCCTGCCCAGGCGGGTCATCTCCCGCTGAGTGGCGGCCAGCTCCTTGCGGGTGGCGGCCATGGAGGTCTTGAGCTTGTCCGCGCGGCCCAGGCTGTCCTGAACCTTTTGCAGCTTCTGGATACTCTTGCCCAACCCGGCCAGGGTCTTCTCCGCCCCACTGAACGTGGACTTGAAACCGCTGGCCAGGGCAGCGGTTATATCAAGGGAGAGTTTGAACGACTTGGGCATGCTATCGCCTTTTCGAGATTTGCCGGTCCACGCTTCGCGCCCAATCCATCAGGCGCCCGAGGGTGAGGCCGAGAAAGAACGTCACCGGCGTGAAAGTCGCCCCGGCCAGGTTGATGCAGAGTTCACGGGCCTCCCGGCCCGTGCTTATTCCGTACCGAGCAAAAAAACCTGCACCGCCATGCACGCCCGGGCATAGGTGGAGGCGGGCAGCTTGCGGAACACCTCCGCGGGCATGCCGCAGGCGCGGGCCGCCACACAGGCCAGAAATCGCATATCCGAGGCGGCCACGCCCACGAACCCGGGCGCCAGCATGTCGAACTCTCCGGTGGCCTCCTCCAGGTCCGCGCCGGTGAGCTTTTCCAGGTCCAGCTCCAGGGCCGCGATTTCGCGGTCCTCCACGGTCACGGGCTTGGACAATGTGATGATGACCATGATTACACCTCCATTCCCAAGTGCTCGCGCACCTTGGCCAGCACGTCATCGTCACCGACCTTGTACAGGCAGGCGAGCTTGTCGATTTCCAGGACAGCCTCGTTGTCCAGCACCACCTTGAGATAGACGCATTCGAATTCCTGCGCCGTGTCCATCATCTTGCCGGTCTCGAGCTTGCCCAGGTTGAATTTCAGGGGCAGGGACTTGGTGACCACTTTGAGGCCCACGGGCGCGAAGTTGCCCGTGGAACTGTCCAGGACCTGGATGGAGCCCCGGAAGGTCAGCTGGTGAGCCGCGAAGGCCGCCAGGGCGGAAGCGTCCTTGGTAAGGGTGCGGAACTTGAGCTTGGCCACCAGTGAGCCGGTGTGCCCGATGACCGGGGACTCGAACTCACCGGCAATGCCAGAGCCGGAAACCGTCTCCTTCATGGGCTCGATCTCGGGCAGCTCCGCGTCGCCCACGCCCATAAGAACCGAATCGTCCTTGTAGATGCGGAACCCGATCAGTTTTTCGGGCACGTCATTGATAGTCGCCATTGCGGATACTCCTTATCCAAACAGGTTTTCCAGGTACTCGGGGTCGTATTCGAGCATGAAAATGATCTCCCGGGCCGGGCTGGGGGGCGTCCAGTTGATGTGGAAGCGGATGGTGCCGTCCATGAGGTCGGTGACGGGGTTGTCCTGCTCCAGGAATTCTATGCGCCCGCCCAGGATGATCTCCTGGGCCGCCATGCCGTTGAGGTTGATGTTCTCGGAATCCACAATGGTGGTGATCAGACGGCGGGTAATGGGATAGTCCACCTTGGCGAACCAGGTCAGGATCAGCCGGTTGGAGTACCAGTAGAACATGCGCTTGATGGGGATGAAGGCGTCCTTCACATCCGTGTTGCTCGGATAGCAGGCGGTACGGTTGCCCCAGGTCTTCCAGCCGCCGATCCAGTTGATGGCGGTGAGCACGCCCTGGCTGTTCAGATAGTCGCAGGCGGTCTTGTCCAGGATGATCTCCGCGCCGCCTATGACCGTGCCGTCGATTTGCAGCCGTTCGTTTGACGGGCTCTTGTAGGGCACCTGTTTCCAGTTGGCGTCCGTGGCGGCCATGACAGCGGCCAGGTGGGAGGACAGCCAGTATTCATCGTCGCCCAGCGTGACCTTGGGCCAGCACGCCACCATGGATTCGTCCGTGAAATTGGCCGTGTTCTTCCAGGCGGTCACGTCCTGGTACTTGTCCACGGACTCGGGAATATCCACCAGAGCCAGGGCCTTGAACACGCCGTTGATGTTTTCGGCCTTGGCCAGCATCACCGCCGCCACCCCGGTGTCATGGCTCCAGCCCGGCGCGGTGAGCAGGGCCGGGACCAGGCGGTATCTGGGGAACACCTCGTTGACCAGTTCCAGGCCGGAGGAGGCGCCCGTGGTGGCGTCCACGCCGCCTATGATGTCATCCTCCGTGACCTTGGTCGGGTCGCCGTAGCTGTAGGCCGCCTGGCAGGTGGCGCTCTCAGGGATGGCGCCGCCGTCAGCCGCCGGGATGCGGTACACCTTGCCGTCGATATTGGAGACGGTGTAGTCCGTGCCCTGGGTATAGGTGGTGTTGCCGTCCTCGCTCTTCAGCCCCACGGCGCCCACCACCCCGGCATGGGCGAGCGTGACGGTATCCTCGGCGTCGAAGGTGACGGCTTCCGCCTCCACCTCTGTCTTGTGGGTGTCCGGGTCGAACACGTTGATGATGACCAGAGGGCCGACGCCGTACAGGGCGAAGTGCGTGTACACCTGTTCACAGATGCCGTACTTGTCCCAATCCTTGGAATAGCCCACCTGTGTCACCGCGTCCGCGTATGTGTGGGCCAGCAGGGGCTTGTTCACGGCCCCGGACCAGTCCGCCAGTTGATGCACCGGGGCGCAGCCCACCACCACGCAGAGGGCGGACTCCACCTCCACGGGCGGAACTATCGAGGTGGGCACCTCCCCGCTGAATACGCCGTGTCTGTAGCTCATAACCTCTCAACCCCCTTTAACGCATGCCCGCGGCCAGCTCGGCCACGGCCTTGCACGCCTGGGCGCGTCTGGACCCGGCGCGTTTGATCTCCGCCCTGGCCGCCGGTACATCTGCTGGGAACACCAGCAGGAGCTTGATCTCCGGCCTGTCCTTGATCTCCCCCAGATGCCCGGGCAGTTCCCCGGCCCTGAACGCGGTGTTGCGGACCAGGCCAAGGGCCTTGATGTCCGGGCCGACATACAGCAGGGCCTTTGCCTGGCCGGTTGTTTCCGTCTTTTTCTTGGCCATCTCATGCACTCCTTGTTTAAAAATCCAGATCCGGCCCTGCCAGGGCGCGGGCAATGGTGATGGTGACCTCCAGGGCCACCACGGCCACGCCGGTGTCGCACCAGAGCAGGCGCCAGCTTCTGGGCTCGAACGTGAGGTTTTGCTCGTATTGCTGGTTGGAAAGCAGCTCGCGCACCTGGTCGCACAGGTCCCAGGCGCCAAGTTGCTGCGCGTCGCCCCGCAGGGCGGCTCCCGGCCCCCTGGAGTTGGCGGCGACGCAGAGCAGCCAGCAGTCCACGCGTTCCACCTGGCAGTCCTGCCGGGGCAGCTCGTAACTCCCCGAGGCCATGTAGGTGCCGATGGCCGGCAGGCGCCCGAACAGGCCCACAAGCCGTTTTTCGGTCTGTTGATTGCCGCCCTCCGGCAGGCCCGGCACCGTGACCACGCCACCCGGCAAAGCCTCGGGCTCGAACCCGGCCCGGAGCTTGTCCTGGAGCCATTGCTCGGCCATTGACTTGAACGCGATCATGACAGCGCCCTGGCCAGGTGCCTGCTGAGAACGTCAAATATGAAACCTTGGTCCATGTCTTCCTCACTGGGCAGGTAGGGTCGCGCGGGCAGATGGACCTTGTGGCCGCGCCCGGCATCCCCGCCGAATTGGTGGATTGCCGCGTACACCAGGTTGCTGCCGATCAACACCTTGTTCGGAAACGCGGCCACATCAATGGAGCTTTTCAAGGCGCCGGTGTCGGACAGGGTCTTGCCGCCTGTCTTCACAGCGCGCTTGCTGGGTTTCCAGGCCACGCCACCGGGGGAGGTCTCGGACTCGAAGGCATCCATGGCCATGGAGTGCGCCTCCTCGCCGATCTCGCGCAACGGGGCGCGCAGATCCTTGGTGACCTGTTGCAACGCCCCGAGGACTTGCCGAACTTTCGCGTCGTCCAGCCCTATCTCAAGTCTCACTCCGGCCATGATGTCCTTCTATTAAACGTTTCGGGAGGGTGGGGGGTGCGGGGGGAGGGAAACCCCTTTTCAAAGGGGGTCCCTCACCCCGCAAACTCAGTTCAAGTGTTCAGTACCGCCTCCGTAAATCGTCCCCGAACTCCTGTTCGCCGGACACCACGGACACGCCCGGGCCTTCCGCCCTGACAGGATTGTCCACGGTGGCGGGCGCGAGCGGGATCCTGCCCTGGGCAATGCGCTCCAGGGTCTTGAGCGCCCGCTCGTACTCCTCTTTCCACTCGCCCAATTCCAGGTGCGGGCGGCGGCGGTGCAGGTTGTAAACCGCGATCTTTGCGGACAGGTTGGCAACTATCCCTGGCGGATCGGCCAGGGGGACGGGCGCCACCACGGACACCCAGCCGTCGATTTCCCTGTCCGCCGCGTCGATAGCCTCCTCGAGGTTGGCCAGCAACGCGTTTTCGGCAGCCGAGCGTTCGGCCCCGGAGTCGTCAAGCGCGGCCAGCAGCTCCTGAAACCGGGCCTCGGAGACCTTGCCGGTATCCTCGCCCAGCTCCAGCAACCGCCGGTCCCCGAGCAGCCGCCGCAAGTCCTCGAACGCGCAATACATGTGCCATTGCCTCCCTTACTCTCAGGTCAGCACCACGGCCCTGCACGTGGCCCGGGGGGCAACGGCGGGCAGGGGTTTGGACGTGGCCAGCAGGCGTATTTCGCTGGGGTCCTTGATCTCCACGGGATAGGCCAGCATGGGCATGGCTCGGAGCTTGGCCTGGAAGTCGTCCAGAGCGGCATAGAAAAACGCCTGGTTGCCCTTGGAAACCATGCGGATCTCGTTGTCCGCGATCTTCTTGTTGCTCGCGCCGGTCTCGGGGTCCTTCCATGTCTCGGCCATCTTCCTGACAATGATGCCGCCCACGTTGACGCTGCCGTCATCCATGAGCTTGGAGGGCACCTTGGCGGCCTTGGCCTGGTTGGCGGTCTCCACCAGGACCAGGAGCTGGGCATAGGCGAGCTTGCCCGCCCAGGTTTCCTTGTCGCCGCCGTATCCGGCCTCGTCTATGTCCGTGTCCATGTTCTGGAGCAGCAAAAAGACCTTGGCCAGGCTGGCGTTCGCAGCGTCCCACTTGTCATCGCCGTCAACCGCCCGGGTCAGGATGGCGTCGCCGTAGCTCACCTTGTAACGGTCGTAGGTTCCGTTATCCCGGAGCAGGGGGTAGTTGATCTCACCGTCGAACACGGCCTGGGCGCACAGCACTTCGATGGTCTTCTTGATGGCCGTGCGGTTGTTCAGGATCTTGCGGTTGGCCCACTCTTGCTGCTGCCCCAGGTCCAGCAGCTTGAGGTTGTTCAGTTCCATGGCCACGACCGCTCCGCGCAGGCGCACGGGCAGGGGCTCGACGTACTGGCTGCTGAAACTCTCGCCGTCGAGGGGCACGGATTCGCCGGAACGGGAGACCATGGGCACGCAGTTGATCACGGTCCGCAGTTCGCTGAGCGGGATCAGGGGCAGGTCGTATTGCTGCCGCGCGGTTTCGGGAAAGAAGGCGTCCTGCACCGTGCTATGGATGGGGGGCGCGGATTCGATGGCCCGGGCCACTTTCGCGGCGGTGAACAATTGCACCAGGTTGGCGATCATGATTCATATCCTCCCTTGCCTAGCCCACGGGCCAGAGGTTGCTGTTTTCCAGGGCGCGGAACTGGGCGCTGGTGGGCGCCGTTGCCCCCACCAGCAGCTCCTTGCGGTGCACCTGGCCCATGACCACGGCCTGGGCGGCGACGTCGCCGTCCCTGGTGTCGCGCGCCAGCACGCCGTACACCGAGGGCTTGTAGCCGCAGGAGATGGAGGCGGCGTTCGCCGGGGCGGCGTTGAACGTCACCGACACCTGGCCGGTGGCGTAGTTGACCTTGCCGGAGCCGGTGGCGTCACCGGTCAGGGTGCCGAAACCGTCATCCGTGAAGGCCTCGGTGCCGTCGCCCACGGTGATGGAGCCGGGATCCACAGGCCCGGCCAGGTCGAAGGTGAATGTCTTGGCCGAACCGTCGCCTGTGGCGGTGGTTTCCTGGGCCGTGCCGTAGGGCACCAGGTTGCCGTCCGCGTCGCGCGCCATGACCAGGCCGCCGGAGAGCGCCCCCAGGTCGGCCTGCAAGGGCAGGTCGCGATAGACGTGCGGCCCCCTGCCGGTGGCCACGGTCTTGCTTTGCGCCGATACGGAGCCGAGATTAGCGATATGGTCCATGATGCCTCCTAGAACTTACCGGCCAGGGATCCGGTGTTGAGGGTTTCCCCGTCGCCATCGCCACCGGGCGCGGCGAACTCCCTGAGCAGGCCGTTGTCCTCCCGGCTTTCCAGCTCGCGCCAGTATTCCTCCTCGGGCGTGATCTCCTCGGTGGCGCCGCCCTTGGCGGCGAACAGGATGGTCTTTTCCTCGGAGCCGCCCAACAGGGCGGCCCGGCGCAGGACCTTTTCCCTTTCGCTGGGCAGCACCTTGCCCTGTTTCACCAGGGCGTCGAACCGGGACGTGCGCCCCTTGCTCTTCTGGGAGTCCTTGTAGGCCGCGAAGTCGTTGCGCTCGCTTTCCAGTTCGCCTTGGGCCATTGCCAGAGACTTTTTCACCTCCCCGAGCTCGGCCTCGAGCTCGGCAATCCGTTTTTTCAATGCTTCCATTTCACTCGGATCCATGTTCCCCTCCGGGTTGTCTGAATTGTCCCCAGGGACGGCGAAGACAATTGTCCGCCCCTCTGTTTCCGCCAGATCGACAGGCGCCAGGCCGTCTATGGCCGGTTGCTTCGCGCCGAGCAGGCCCACGTGCCACAACAGGCCGTCCGGCCCCACGCTCATGGACACGTTCCTGTAGTGCCCGGCGGCAACGGTCTTGTTCACCTCGCCGGGCACATCCCTGAACCGCGCCCGCAGCCTGTCGCCCTGGCGGTGCAGCTCGGCCACCCAGCCAAAGGCCGGGGCATTGGTCTTGGGATGCCCGAACACCAGGGGCACGCGGCGCCTGGTCTCGTCAAAGGACGAAACCAGGCTGTCCAGCATTGCCTGGTCAATGGTGATGGGCACCCCGGACATGTCCGTGAACGTCCCGGTGCGCGCTATTTCGATCCACTTGGTGAGTCCCATGCTCGACTCCTCCGATGCTTCGGTGTATAGACTTGTGGGAAAGGCGCTTTGGGGCGGAAATATTTCCTCCCCACCCACACCCCGCAACCCGGGCACGGAGCAGGCCCGTTAAACGGGTATTAAACGGGGCAGGTGACGCCGAATTTCATTTCACGGTATCAAGGCCCTTTTCAGCCCCTGAGCACGGCACAGGGCAAATACGGACCTTTTGGATTACACATTGACTTTCTCCCTTGTCAGGCTTAATTTCATAGAGACAGAGCGGTGAACCCTGAACCCGGTCCGGCCCGGGGTAAAAGCAAGGGTGCCGCCGAAGACCTGGCCGCCGGAGTCCAGGTCTTTTTTATTCCTCCCTGAACAACAACACGCCCTGGCGCTGCCGCTCCAGGTATTCCAACATCGACCTTTCATTCCCCAGTTTGGGCGTAAACGTTGTTGCGGCGGTCCAGCCCCCCGCGCCCAGGTTGAACACGGCGAAGCCTCCCACACGTTTACTGTCCCCGGTACTGAACAACCGCAGCAGGCGGATGACCGGCATGGGCTTGTTGGCGATGCTCGCGGGCACCTGCCAGACCTCGAAGGGGGATTTGATTGTCCTGGCCAAGGGCAGGAGAAAGCGCTCCCTCCCCTGTTTGGTCACCTTCCATTGTCCGGTGCGCTTGTCGATGAACAGCTCTTTGGAAACCACCAGGGGCAGACGGACGCCGGGCAGACGGTGCAGCACGCTGTCATTGATACCCTTGGCCCCGAACTCCTTGAGAAAGGCCTGGACATATTTCTCGGACTTGAGCCCTTTGGGCAGCAAGTCCGTTTCGGCAAGCGTAAATATATGGCGTTCGTCCAGATTCCTGAGAGGTGGGCGGCATACATCGTCACCAGCGAACAACCCCTTGCCGTCCTTGCACAAGGGTGGAATCTTCAGGGGCAAGGGTTCCACCACCTTGTCCAGCTCGCTGGGCGACAGGCCCGCCAGCCAGTCCCTGCCGGGGTTGCGGCCAAAGCCCGGATCCGGCGCCGGAATGATCGTCCTGACCTCTCCGGTGCGCTTGTTCACGGTTTCCATAGGCCCGGGCAATTCGTCTTCCACGGCATGGCCCTTGCGCTCCACCTGGCGTTCGGAAAGGGTCTGCACGGTGCAACGGCAGTTGATGCCATTGGGCGGATAATACTGGTCCCAGAATTCGTGGTTCGCGGGATAGACCAGGCCGTGCAACAGGGAGTGGGCGGGGCGTGTCCGGCGGTCCATCACGGCGGAGTACCGCCAAAAGGGGCGGCTCTCCACGGTTTCCCGCATTTGGGCGTAGCGCCCGGCCTGGTAGGCGTGCTGGGTATTGGTGCGCACGATGGTGTCAAGGCGGTGTTTTCTCAGCACAGCGGGAGGCGTTTCCGCGTCCCCGGCCAGTATGGCCCTGATGTTCTCGCGCGCCTGGCGCAGGGGCAGGCCCTGGCGCATGGAGTCGTACAGCGAGGCGTGCACGGCCTGGACAAGGTCCCGCCTGGTGACACCGGCCACGGTCACGGCGCGTTGCAGCGCCGACGCTTCCAACCCGGCGAACTCCTCCGCAGTGATCGGAATACGGCTTTGCCAGTATTTCAGTGCCTGTTGTGGCGGCAGCGGGCCGACGTTAAGTTCCATTTATTTCCCCTATACGCGGGTCCAGGGGGCCGTTGCCCCCTGGCGGGGTTTGGGGCGGAGCCCCATGACTATCACTCATTCCGTTTCCTTCCGCGCCGCCCATCTGCCCAGGAGATCCGCGTTGACCATGGCGGCGAGCATGTCTTGCACCAGGGCGTCGTCATCCTCCAGGGCCAGGCTTTCGGCCAGCAGCAACAGGGCGTCCTCGTAGCTCTCGGCCCGCTCCACCAGGTCGAGCAGGGTGTCGGCCTGGCCGCGCATGGTCCGGGCCACCTGGTCAAGGGCCTGGTCCGCCAGACCGTCGGCCAACTCCTGCCCCGTCCTGCCCGCCCCCCTTCCGGGGAGGCGAATGCGGCGCCGGTACCGGGATCCTCCGGAGCGGCCCCTGTGTCGGCGCCCGCCAGGTCGAAACGATCACCGGGCAGCCCGTACTTGTCCGTGAAGTGCTCCTTGCGGAAGCGCACCCCCCAGGCCGTGCAGCTTGGTGTCCAGCTCGGCCTGGGCGGCCTGGTCCTCAGGCTCGTTGTAACGCCATAACGGGGCGTAGGTTCCCGGACCGGCGTTGACTTGGCCGTATGACCAGCCCACCTCGTTGATAAACGCCTCCACCAGGACGCTGTCCGCCTCGGTGATGTCGTCCAGCACGTTGTAATGGGTGTTGGAGGCGGCGTAGGAACCATGGTCCCCGACGTCGCTGGTCAGGGTCTGGCCCACCAGCACTTTTGAAATGGCGTTGTCCCAATGCTGCACCAGCTTCTGATGCAGGTCGCCGCCCTTGCCGCCGAACTCATGCACCGAGACATCCAGGCCCGAAACCACGGCCACGGCGTCGCGCACCATCCGCGCCAGGGCGTTGGCGGATTCCTCCCGCTGCTTGGTGTCCAGACTCGGAGCCTGGCCAAGTAACCATGGGAAGCCGAATTTTTCACAAAAATTTAACCAAAAGCGCACCCCGCCCTTTTTGAAAGCCACGGGCCAGAGCACCCGGGACAGCAGCCGCAGCCCGTAGGGATTGTCATAGGTGGGAAAATGCCTGGCCACCGCGAACTTGTGCGGCGGCACGGGTTCGGGCAACAGCAAGGCCGGGAACACGAGCCTGTTCTCATGGTTGTACCCGAACCAGCGCCGCGGCTTGACAATGATATCCTGTATGCGCAGGTCCCCGGCGGCCCCCTTTCTCCAGTACAGCTCCGCCACGGTGTACCCGTGGAACGGGGCGTCGAGGACCTCGGCTATCAGGTTGTACAGGTCCACGTTCTCCAGGTCCTTGACCCAGGGCCTGGCACAGGGCCTGGGCCTCGGGCGTGGGCTCCTCGCCGGGAGCCGCCCCGGGGCTGAACTGGTAATCGCGCTTGAGCAGGGTTTTCAGCTTGCGTTGCTGCATGGCCATGCACACCTGGTCATCCGCGGTGAGGTCGTTCAGAACTTCCGCGTACTCGCCACGCTTGCGCAACACCGGGTCCGGGTCGGGCAGGCTACCCATCCAGCCCGCGAGGTCCAGCTCTCCGGCGGACGCGCGGTTGGCCATCTCCTGCAATACGTCTTGTTTGGACATGTCAATATCCGGCTGTCAGCCTGGCGGCGACGCCCTGGCCGGTTGAGGTTGCGGCGGGTGGGCCATATCCGCTTTCTTCCGACGTGGCGAACCAGGCCAGGCATCCGGTAACGGCGGAGTCGCCGTGGCGGTATTTTCCATCCGAGCCTTTGATTCTGGATCCACTTACCGTGGGCACGCCTTGCACCAGTTGCACAAGCCGGTGGTCCGCTATGACGTCCTCGGTCGCACCAACCAGCAAAGACTGATCTTCCAGGGCCTGGTGATATTTGGGAAAATGCTCGGCGTACCATTTGGTGGAGAGCATGACGCACTCCACCTTTCCGGGATGTTCCTGGAGCGCCGCCTCGGCGTGGGACTGGCCGTTGCCCCGGGCATCGAACGCCGCGCCCTGGAACAGGGGGATGTTGTCCAGGATATAGGAGGTGATGAGCCGCTGGCAGTCAAAGGGGATGCCCCGCAGCTCCACGGAAAAGACCTGGCGCCAATGCCCGCCGAACTCCTGAAGTACCCAGATCACGGACAGGTCGCCGGAGCGGGCGAAGTCCTGGCCGTACACGGTACGCTGCCCCGTGGGCATGGCATCAATGACCGGCTTGAGTGTGTCCTGAATCCACTGGGTGGTGATTTCCTTGCGTCCGGCGTCGGTGACAAACTCCGGAGGCTTGGACCAGGGGAGCGTTGTCACCCCGTCCACATGGGCGTGTTCCAGCAATAGCCGCGTGAAATAGGCGCCTGTACCGCGTTTCGGTATACACCCCAACTCCTCGTCGGCGTCTTCACGCGAGGGGTAGGTGGCGTAAATGTCGTCACGGTATTTTTGTTCAGCCTCCCGGCTGTAAGGCATGTCTCGGACAAGACAGACCCGTTCGTAAAAGCCCTGACGCAGGGCGTCGTCAAAAGTCACCGTGTGCAGGCTGTAGGGGAGTTTCCCGGCCTTGATATCCCGCTTTAACTGGTTGAATGGGTTGTCATCGCCATCGTGAGTGGAGACGATATCAAGGCGACCGCCCCACATGAGAAACGCCAACGCGCCCTTAATAACCTCTTGCAAATTTTCGTGAAACGCGGCCTCGTCAATGCGGGCGTGTCCCTGTCGCGATCGCCAGTTGTATGGGCAGGAGGAAAGCGCCTCGACCTTCCAGCCGCTGGCGAATTGCACTTTATAAGTGACAATGTCGCGGCGTTCATCGCCAATGACCTCGGTCTCCTTCGTGACATCGATTGCGGAAGCGATCTGTTGATATGCCCTGGCGAAAAAGGCCACATCGCCGATATATTCAGCGGCCATGGCCATGTTGTAGCCCATGTAAAACTGATTTTGGCCCTTGGCGTATGCAGCCACAAGCGCGGATTCGGCCGCCAACGCACCCCAGGAAAAGCCTATGCGTCGTCCTTTGTCGCATACGCGGACCGGCGCTTGGTCCGCATGCCAGGCGGCCTGGTAGGGTAAAAGCACGTGCGGCACCTGCTCGGGCGTGAGCAATTTAGTGGCGCGTGTTTGCTGGATGTCGTGCACCAGCTGGATTGCATTTTCCTTTTCCGAGGTGGTCATGCTCACGCGTCCACCTCCACGCCCAATATCTTGGCCCGGATCAAGCCAAATTGCGCTTCAGTAAGCCCGGCCTGTTTGGCTATGCCTTCGGCCTCGTTTGCCGCTTTTTCCAAAGCCTCCCGCTTGGCCTGTTCGCGGATCTTGGCCTCGGTCTCGATGCCGGTTTTGCTGGCGCTGGAGAGGTCTTTTATGGACTTGGCAAGGCGCATGACGTCTTTGACATCTACGCCGTCGTCATTTTCATTGGCGTTCAATGCCAGTTTAAACACCACATTGCGCATGATCTCGACCAGTATCTGTCCGGTGTCGCCCTCGGGCACTTCACCAAGCTCACGGGCGAACGCGGCGGCAATCTCGCGGCTTTCGCGCATCTTCGCGGCTACGATGTCAAACTGTTTGGAGTAGCGCCCCACGGACGAACGGGACACATCGGCACCCATAGACCGCAGGTGGGCCACTATCTGGTCGATGGTGTGGCGGCCGTCGGCGAGCAATTTGTCGATTTCCTTGCGCAGTGTGGGCGGCAATCTCTTTATGCTGGATTTGCGTGGCATCTAACGCCCCGCGCGCGGGCGCTTCACGCCCGGAACCCTGGCGTTTCCCTCGGCCACGTCCTGGCCGTCCCCCGTGAGCTTGACCACGGTGACGTTTCCTTTCTCGGAGAGGGTGACAAGGCCCTGCTCTTGCAACCAGGCGCATGCGGTCTCCACCTGGGCGCGGCTGCAGCTGTTCCCAACCCCTGCAAGGGCGGTCTGCAGGATGCTGGTATTCAGGGTGTAGTCGTTGTCCTCAGCGAGAAAGCGCAAGATTAAAAGACGGCGATCTTCCATGAGCAATTGTTCAAGATCGTCCATTGTTCCCTCCATTCAATCCATGTTCCATAAGCAACCCGACCTGGTGCTTCACCGCGTCGATGCTGTATCCCAGGCTCTTCACGCTCTCCTCCATGGCCCGCTGCCCCCCGCGCAGGCCTTCGATCTCCCTGCCCAGGCTGCCGTTCAGCTTCTCCAGGGACTGTGCCAGGGCATGAAAATTCTGTACCGTTGGCAGGTTGGCCAGGGCGGTGTCCAGCACGAGGCCGCGTTGCTCCACCGCGTCCAGCCGGTCCTCTATGCCTTTCATTTGCTTCCGGGACTCCTTTGCCGCCTCCAGCCCTTTCATATCCAGCTTTTCGGCCTGTTCCTTGCGGATGGCGTCACATCCTTTGGAAGTGCGGAACTTGGCCCGCAGGCTCCAGACCCCCCAGCCTATAAGGCCCTGGATGATAAGCACGGCCACGGGCAACAGTTTCCACAATTGGTCCTCAGTCATCCTTATTTCCCTCGCACTCCGTTTGACATTCCACGCATCTCGCCGCCCCGGGCATGGCGGCCAGGCGGTTGGCCGGGATCGGCTCGCCGCACTCCAGGCAGATAACGCGCCCGGCCTGGTCAACGAGCTGGACTTGGGAAACGGCCCCGGCTTTCGCCAGGGCCGCATCCTTGAACTTTCTCTCGGCCTCGCTGGCCAGGTCGCAAAAATCCGCCACTGCTATTTCCCGGCCTGGGCGCGCTTGCGCGCGGTGATGTATGCCGCCTGCGCGTCCTTGTAGCCGTCGCGGTCGCCCAGGTATTGCGCCCTGATACCGGCATTGTCCCAAGCCCGGTCAGCTTCGAGCATTTGATGGTGGCTGGATTTGGGCTTGCAGGGGTGTCCGGCCTGGGCCACGCCCAGGCAACAGAGACTCAGCATGGCCAGCAGCAGGAGCGAGAACAACGAGCGCAACAAGGTGTGGCCCGCCTGTTTCAAGTCGGTCTTCGACAGGAATTCGGCTCCGGCCTTGACCGCATCGGCCTTGACGGTTTCCGCTACCTCCGCGCTCTTGGCCTTGACTTCCTGGCCATCCACCCAGCCCTGGGAGGCCAGGTATCCGAGCGCGATTCCGGAGATGCCCAGGATACCTTCCTCCGGGAGGTCGATTCCAAGGCCCTTGTTGAACACCACCAGCAGGCCGGAAACAATGGCCATCCAAAACTTACGGGATTTCAACTTATTCACGTCGTCCTCCGTTAGGCGTATTTATTGATAGTGTTTTCAATGATTCCAGGCGTATAGATGTAGCTGCCATTGATGCGCACCCACTCGACACGCCGTCCGTCGCCCCTGTCCATGACATCCGCATGCCAGCCGGGCCGGGGTGACCATTCCGGATAGAAACCGATGCCCAGAAACCCGCAGGCGCGGAGCGCCCGGAGTTCTTCCAGAAACAGTTCGGGTCGTGAGGCCCCGGTGAAATGGCCGTCCAGCGCCTCACCGAGGTAATGCGCGCTTTTCGGGGAGTGCCCCGAGACTGCGAACGAGACGTGGATGTCAAAGCGCCTGCCCACCAGCTCGCGGGCAATGTCCATTCTGGCGATCAGGAGAGGGTCCACACGACCGGGTTCGGGTCCGAATTCCTTGGGTTCGAAATGCCGGATTTGAGACCAGGGGGTGTTCATATGGCTGGCCTCATTGTGGAGATTGCGAGGACAGTTCCCACGGGATTTTCGTCCCGCCGTCGTAGGGGTGGGCAAGCCCAGCATCCAGCAGCGCCCGCCCGATATCCCCCCCCTTGCAGGTGACCCGAGCGACGATCCTGAAATACTTGCCCGGTTCAATGTCGCTGAGCACAACCTCCGAATCGATGGGACACATGGAGCGCACAAGGTCCCGGGCTTGTATGGCCAAAGCCTTGATCTCCGGGCGCTTGTCCTTCATCTCCGGAGTGTCGATCCCGAGGACGCGCACGCCCATTTTTTGGGGGAGCCATGGGGGGAGTTCGGGCAGGGCGACCGTGATCGTGTCCCCGTCATAGATTTTGACCACAACACCATGTGTGGTGGCGTCCGCCTCACCGGCCCGCACCGGTGAGGCAAGCCACAACGCCGCAAACAAAAGCAACAGGAGGAAAATGAAGTTTCTCA
The DNA here is from genome assembly GCA_963674665.2 of Desulfovibrionaceae bacterium. Taxonomy (GTDB): domain Bacteria; phylum Desulfobacterota; class Desulfovibrionia; order Desulfovibrionales; family Desulfovibrionaceae. Next base: position 76,899 of record CAXXPL010000015.1, read on the forward strand.
TGCGCCAGGAATTAGCGCAGGTTTGGAAAGGGCTTGGGGCGGAAAATTTTCCGCCCCAGCTATTTGGTCAGATTGAAAAGGGAGTGTTGGGAGGGGTTGGAGCCATACCCCCGGCCCTTGCGCCGGGAGTTGTGGTTGCGCACCGTGCGGCTTGTGATGCCGGTCGCCCGGGCTATCTGACGCTGGCTCATGCCAGCCTCGATGCCGCGCTTGATGGCCTCGGCTGTCTCCGCCCGGCTGCCGGACGGCCCCAGGGGCAGGTCCAGCTTACTACCCTGGAAATGCTCGCAGATCTTGCGGGCGGCCTCCAAGCCGCAAGCCTGCACCAACCAGTGCTCCGGCGTCAAGCTGTCCGGCTCCGGGAAATACACTTTCACCCCGCCACGTGCCCTGGCCAGGTCAAGGGCGGCGCGCGGACCGGCCACCAGTGCGATTTCCGCGAGCACGGGGGGGAGGCCGGTTTCCATCACAGGGCCTGCTCCAAGAGCTGTTGTTGCTCTAGGGTTTGCAGGCGCTTGGCCAGGGCAGCGATCACCGCCCGCAGTTGCTTGGGTGTTGCCCACTCCAGCTTTTCCGGGCCGCCCTGGCGGCGCAGGATAGCTACCGCGTAAGACCAGGGCATGGACTTGCCGCTAACCCGGTGGATCTCGGCCAACAAAGCCCCGATCTTGTCCACCTGGTCCTGCTTGCTCGACGGGGGCTTGGGTTTGCCCCGGCGCGGCTTTTCCTGCCAGCCTCGGGAGCGGAAATGCTCCACCAGGTGCAGCAGTTGGGGACCGGACAACTTCGCGGCGGAGTCCTTGCCGAACTTGGCGTTTAACAAGGCGCGGTAATCCGGGTCAGACATGCCCAGCTGTTTAATGGCCACATGGATTTTTCCGAGGAGTGCGTTCCGGTTTACTTGCATTGTGTTCCCCTTGACTGTTTTCAGAAATTGGGCTTTGATTTCACAACACCACATTTAGTTATTGCTCTTATTCCCAAGAGCCAGGGGCCGCCGGTTGTTTCACGGCCGCGCGGCTTCGGCTGTTCTTATTGGGCAACCTCAATTATCCCGATGTCGTCCACCCGCACCAGCCGCGTACCCCAGCGATACAGTGTGACCAGCACATAGTGGTGGCCGTCCTGGCCCCGCAACAGGTCCGAGGATGTGCGCACCTTTTCATAGTATTGCTTGTCGCCTATCTTGCGGGAGGGCACGCGCACCAGGCTACCCCTGGGCAAGGCCGGTTGCTCAGTACGCGGCTGGCCCACAATGCCTTGCAGGCCAGCTGCCAGCATTTCCCCGATTTCATCCATATCCATGTAGCAATACTTGCAGCCCTTACAATCGAGCCAGCGGCCATCCATGCGCAAGCGGTACAGCCCGGTTCCGGTCGGACCATCAGGAAACAACTCGCTGGGAAAGGCTTCGAATTTAACGGTCTTGCCCGCTGTTTTGAGCAATATGGATGCAAAGGGCTTGCGATTTTCTGACATGATTTTGCCTCGGTTATTGGGCAACGCGTTATTGCGTGCCTATGCTGTATCCAAATCAAAAAGCTTCAGGCGCTGAGTATATATCTCTGATTGACGAACAATGACCTCAACTTGACCGGGGAGTCCGTTTTGCTTCATCTTACGGCAAACGTAATACCCCTGTTTTACTCCGCCCCAGGCAACTTGCAGTTCTCCCTTGTGACGTCGGCTGGTGATGATATCCCCTCTTGTCAATGTGGTTTGTTGCGTTTTCATGCGGTACCTACATTTCCACTGGCCGCCATGGCGTCCACGTGGGCAAGCAAGGACGCCTGGTTGTCATGCCAGCGCTGAACCATCTTGCGCTGGATGCCCACTGCCTCGCCCTTGGCCTTGACGGCCAACACCGGCACGCCATTTCCCCAGGCCGCACCCACCTCGGCCCAGGCGTCCACGCCAGCCGGGCCGATGTAGATAACCAGGTCAGCGCCCAGACAGGCGGTCATGTCCGCCTGCCATACGGATTGACAGGCCTGGGATTCGAACCAGTCACCAGGATCCACTGCCAGGTGCGCGCATTCCTGCTCGGTAAATGCAAACACCTGGTGCCCGCGCGCCCGGAGCGTGGCGGCCAGCAGATCCACGGCAACGTGTTGTTTCCATGATGCTGCGATGTAGATGTCCATCAAATATCCTCCATTGTTTTGGCTGCTCGTCAGCGCCGGGCCGCCACCCCGGCGGACAGGGCCTTGCGGCCCTGTTTCGCTAATTTAGGATGTGTTTGCTGGGTTTGAAACGCACCGCGAGGCGCGCGGGTACGTCCAGAACCTCGCCAGTCCTCGGACTTTTTATCTGCCGGGGGCGACGCACCACTGGCCTGAATGTTCCAAACCTGTGCAGGTTGATTTCCGATCCGGCACCCAGGTGCGACGTGATGCGGTTGAGCGTCGCGTTGATGACGGTGGCGACCTGGTCTTGATCCATGTTCAGGTCCGTGGCCACGTTTTCAATCAGGTACCTCTTTGAGTATCTGGGCATTACTGTCTCCTTGTGGGTTATCCGACGTGCGGCTTGCGCGCGTCCATGTCGCCGTATACTTCGGGGTCCATGGGGGTCTTGATAGGCCCAACCACATGGCAAATCCTCAGGGGGACCTCCCCGCAATTTTCCACGTCCAGCACCGGCATACCGTCATCGGGGTGTTGCCTGGCCTGGGAGGTGGTTATGGTCCTGGGCCATTCGCCGCAAGGAAACCGCACTTCCACGGTCGTTCCCACGGGAAAGTCCTCATTCCATAGGGATATCAGCAGATTGTTTTTGAATGGAGTGCTGTTGTATTTGTCTTGGTTTTCCATTGCCGCCCCCTACACCGACGCGATATCTAGGGATATCTGGATGTGCTTCCCATCGCCCGCACGCTCGTACAGCCGTAGATAGTATTTGCTCGACGCCACGCGCAGGGACTCGCTGATGGCCCGCATGGCGCGGTTCCATCGCTCGTCATCTATGTCCAGCTTGCGCAGTTCCAGGATCCGGCGCGTGTTGATGCGCCCCTCGCGGTCCACCTGGAAGGCGTCCTGAATCAGGGTCTTAATCTCCGGCCTGGAATCGGACGCCCATTCCATCAGGCACTCGTCAATCAAGGCCTTGGCCGCCGTGATGCGCTCGTCGAAATGCAGGGTCTCGTTCAGGGCCACCTGCACCTTCTGGCTGCCGTCATAGCTGGTCAGGGTGACGTTGCCTTTCTTCCCGCCCAGGTTGGCACCGAATTTTTCCGCCGAGAGTTCCACGAACGCCTGCACGTCACCCATGGCCCGGGCCTTGAATTGCTCCATGGCGTTTCGCAATTCCTTTGCCTTGGCCATGATGTCCCGCACCAGGTCGTCGCGCATCTTGTCCACGTCCTTCACCATATCGAGCGGCACCAGGCGCCCCAGGGAATCCTGCATGTATCCGTCGGGTATGTTGGTCATCTTACGCACCTCCCTTGTGCCTGCGATGTACCCGGGCACCCTGCGCCAGGTCCGCGCGCTCCAGACCGTCCACTCTGTCGATCTCGCGGAACATCGCGCGTATGTGCTGGTCGGCCTCTTCCCGTTTAATGGCGGGCATGCACTCCACCAGCTCCCGGAGCGCCAGCGCGTGGCTAAACAGCTTGCCGCTCACAGGCCCGGTATGGTTGATCACTGCCCCCGTGTTGCGAGTGGAGCGGGCGGTATCATTATTTTCCATGGCATCCTCCATGTTCACATTCGCGGCAGGCCTTGTAGAGCCGTATCCGCTGGTGATTGCTGTTGTTAAACGGCGCGACCTGGTGGCCCAGGCATTCATCGCGGCTAATGTCCCCGAGCACCGGGCAGGATACCCGCAAGGCCTTGTGCACGGCGTTCGCGACTGCTTGTAATCCGTCGTGCTTTCGCCTGTTTTTGAGCACCTGATTGACCGTGCCGCATGTGTAGCCAATCAACTGCCCGGCCTTGCGCTGGCTGGTTCTGTTGCATTCCCTGGCCAGGTCCACCACCCATTCTGGCGCTTCGTCGCCCCAGGCCTGGTGCACGGTTGCAACGGCGTCAGGCATCGCTGTCCCCACGCGTTGTGGACTCCCACACAATCTCCCCGGTGTTCATGTCCAGCAGCTTTTTCACGCGCAGGATTTGCGGCGCACGGCCCCCCGTATTCCGCGCCGGTATGAACCGGTACCGCCCGGGCCTGATGCGCCGGAGATACCCGCCAAGCACCAGGGTGTCGCAATACCGCCGGGCTTCGGACTCGGCGATGTCTGGGCCGCCCTGGGAAGCCGCTGCGAGTATTTCCGCCACCGTGAACTCATTGAGTATGCGCAAGGCGCGCCACATGCGTTCACGCCCAGTGGGGGGAAGCATGGTTCCGTCTTTGCGCACACGGGGGGCGTCCACGCCGCAATCCCGTACCAGGGCGTATATCTTGCGCTTCAACTGCGACTTGCGGCGATAGCTCGGCACATCCCTTTCGCCCGTGCAGGTCACTATCCCGGCGCGTTCCAGGCCCACCACGTAATCGCGAATCGTGGATTCACTCGTCCTGGTCTTGATGCTCAGGTCGGCAAGGGTCCATCCTTCCCGAACCTCCCGGATTACCGTCCAGACAAGATCACGGCCTGTTACATGAGCCCGGGCATCCTTGAGCGTCTTATTCATTAGACCCTCCGTTTCGGCGGCTTGCCCGTGTAAAGCGGTCTGTCACCCCAGGCGGCGCGGTCTATTGTCCGCACTCCCATGCGCGCGGCTTCGTCCTGCACACGGTCCAGGTTCACGCAGATCCGCCGCACGCTTCCCCCGGAACCTTCATGGATCAGGGCCAGCAGATCGTCGGCAACCTCGGTGCGCGTGCAGTACATGTCGCGCAGTTCTCGGGCGTCATCCATGTCGGCGGGCAAGGCCGGGGCAAAGTCGAGAATACGTCCGTGAAATTGCTCCCACATATTCAGGCGTTGCGGCAGGGTTTCCATGCCTATAAGCAGGATCGCGCCGCCGGATCCGTCGTGCAGATCACGCACAATTTCCACAGCCTTTTTTTCGACCAGGTAATCCATCTCATCTATGATCAGGGGACGGCCAGAGAGCGCGAGCTGCTCGCATACCTGGTCTGTGAGAATCGACAGAGTCTTGCCCGGAGCAATGCCCATTTCCTTGAGGATGGCGGTAAGCAGGGCCTTTTTGGTCCAGCTTGAGCGCATCTCCACGTAGTAGGCCCTGGTTTGGTTGGCCACGTATGCGGCGGCGGTGGACTTGCCCCAGCCGGACGGCCCGTAGTGCACCACCAGGCCAGGCAGATGCCCGGGCCGATCCATTGCCCGCTTCAGCGCGGCCTGACAAATTGCCAGGTTGGCCAGCCGCGCCGGGCCGTGGGGCCCATGAGATTTGACACTGTCCTTGGTTTGCGCCATGTAGAAGCCTCCTGTTTAGTGGTTTCCTTATGGAAACCGTTTGTACGCCCGCGTGGCAGCGCGGGCGTTTTATTGCGCCACGGCGTCGACGTCGCCGGAGGTCCATTCCATCAGATCCCGCCAGCTTGCCCATTCCGCCGTCTGTCGCCACAGTTTGTAAAAATCCTTATCCCCCTCGCTCACCGCATCACCGCGCAATAGCGCCGCATCTATGGCCGCCCAGCGGTTCCAGCGTTGGCGTGGTGTTTCCGGGAGATGGTGGACAACCGCCGTATGATCGAGCTGTGCCCGAGCTGCCGCGTTGGCCTCGGACTGCGCCGGAGGCGCGTCCGTTGACCTGGCCGCGATCCCGGCCTGGTCAAGCGCATCGGTTGTGTAGGGGGTGGATTGTTGCGGCAGCCGGGAGAGTTTTCCGGCCTCCTCGGCGCGGTGGTTCAAAATTTCCTTGGCAATGTCTTTGACATTCGCCCGCTTGGCCGCAGCCTTGAGTTCCGCCTTTTGTTCGGCAATCAACTTTTTTTGATGCTCCCGGCGGCGGGCCGCGATTTCCGCCCGGCTGGTGCCGGTCAAATCCGGATCTTCGGCCCTGCATACATACTCGCCAGCCTCGTCAAACACGTACACATACCCGGCGTCTGATTCATCCAGCATCACGCGGACGCGCGATCCCTCCAAACCTCCGAGGAGGGCGTGGTTGTAATGGCCACCGCAGGCTTTCACGGCTTTCTTGGCAACATCCCGCCAGCCGTCGTCACCCGGAGCCGGGAGCAACAACACGTCCAGGGCGCGTTCATCCGCAAGCCTGTTGATTGGCCCTGTCCACTCCGATGTCCGTTCCCAGGGCGTCTTTCCGCCTAGCCCCTCATGCGGATTGTGTTGATAGACGGAGTCCGCCCACGTATCGCAAAATTTTTGGAATTCCTCGACTGACAGGTAGGAGAGGTCAACGGTTTCGCCCTTGTGGCAAAGCCGCTGGGCAAAGCTCTTGCGGGCCTCGATATCTTTGCGTTCGGTGACGTTGTGGCCCACGAAACCAGGCAGCAATTCAAGCAATCCGTGGGAAAACGTCCGAAACACGCGCTCTATAAAGGGCTTCTTTTCCGGGGTAAAATGTGGCGCGCGTTCATGGTAGATGCCCAGGCCCTGATAGACCCTGACCATTTGCTTGGATACATAGTCCGAGCCGTTGTCGGTCTTGGCTATTTCTGGAACGCCCCAGGCCAGCAGCGCTTTGCGGGTGACGGCGCAAATGCCCGCCGAGCACGATGACCGCTCCACATGCAGTTGCACCCGACGGCTGTACACGTCGATAACGCCTATGACCACGTGCCGCTTGCCATCGTTCAGCATCACGTCGCCGGGCGTGGAGTCATATTCCCAGACCTGGTTCAACCGGACAATGTGTTCACTCGCGGAGCCTGCCGCGCTCTTGTACTGGGAGCGCCAGTTGTCGGGATTTTTCAAGGCGCAAAAAACCTGCTCGTTATCTTCCTTCCACGCCCGGATCCACCGTTGCAGCGCACGTAGAGATGGCCGTTTTTCTTTGGCAAATCGTGTTGCAATACCTTGCGCCACATGTTGTGCAGAGCAATGCGGGAATTCCGTCAACATCCCGACCACGAATTCACGTAGCTCGGGTATGCTGTCGATAGTACCCGTACCCTTGCGGTGCGTGCCGTACTCCCCGGCCAACCCGGCCAACCCCTCTTTCTCCAGGGCCAGTTCCCAATTCCGCAAACTCCCGGCGCTCACTGTGTCCAATACCGCCCGCACCGAGGATGCAACCTCGATACGCCCGGCATTATACGCAATGGCAAAAGCTTTACGGGCTTTTGTGGAGGATATCTCGGCGGTACGGGCGTACACCTGGCACATGCGCACCAGCTCGGCCCGGGCGTCCGCCCGTGCCTTGCCTTCGGTGGACAGCCGCTGATACCGGCTTAAACCATCGGCCCGTGCCGCGATCCCGGCCGCGTTGTCCTGCTCGGCAAGAGCACCAAGCCCCAACCCGGCAAGCCGTCCGGCTGGCGAGCTTTCAGCGGCCTGCCTGGCTAACGCCTCGCGCACGTCCTGGGGGAGACCGCTTAACAGATACTCTTTCCCGCCGCCCCGGCCCTGCCTGGTGCGGCATGGCCAAGATTCCTTGCCAGCGCGTTTACGTATAGCTTGCGGCGTCACGCCTAGAATCATAGCAAGTGTATTCGTGCAGTATGCCTCTAGCATCACGCAGCTTCCTTCCCCTGACCCCCCAGATAGGCGGAGGGGCACCCATTATCCAGGAAAAAACGTGTCAATCGTTCGGACCGACGGTCCCCACGGACAAACATACTCACCATGGTCTGGCTCACTCCGGCGGCATCGGCCACAGAGTACTGAGTCCACCCCCGCTTGATCATCCAGGCCTTGATTTTGAGCGTCCTAACCATTCAGCCTCTCCATGATCTCGCGCTCTTTCTTTGCCCTGCGCTTCTTTTCAATGGTCAATTGGCCAAGCTCGAACACAGCCACTTCCTCGGCATCGAGCACGCTGAAACCGCACGCGGCTATGGAGGTGCGCAGCAATGAGATGTCACCTAAAATCACGCATAATGCCCCCGCGTATTCGAGAGGGAGGCGGCGCGATCCTTTGGAATCAGCGGTCCAACTGTTCAAGGTGTGGACGGAGACGGGTTCGCCGACCAGGCGGGAGAGTTCTTCGGCAACGTATTTTCGGTCCAGGCCGGACCGGCTTAGGGCTGTGACCAGGGCCTCGCGGACCGCCTCTTTCGCCCGTAGCGCCCCGGCCTGGTACTTTCTGGTGGGGAGGCTGGACATTGGCAGGGTCAGCTGCACCATGCCCCGGTCAATATTTTCACTCTTCTTAGACATTGCCCCTCAGCCATGCGTGGGGTAAAACCCATTTGGATTGTAATTATTAATTACCGTGCATGGCCTCTTTCTAAACAAATGTTTGCCTCATTGTCAAACAAAATTTGGTTTCTTCTTAACTTTTGTTTGTAATGGGCTCTATTTTGTTTACTTGAGGGATATTAAGGGCTTGGGTATGGAGATCAGCAAAAATGGTGGTTTCGACATAGGTTGCGACTCCGACGATGGAAGAAGTAATTCTCTTGGAGATCGCTTGAGGTTAACCTGGACGAGGTCCGGATTAACCCAAGATGATTTTGCAAGCCAACTTGGTATTTCTACGGTTTCGCTCTCGAACTATTTTGCAAACAAACGTTTGCCAAAGAGTGATGTCATCTCACGAACGTGTACTCAATTCCAAGTGTCCCCAGCATGGCTCCTCTTCGGACAACATGAGTCGAGCACAACTCCTGATATGCCAAGCCAGGCCAGGGACCGTGGAAACGATGAGGCCCGCCAGGAATGTTGCGAATTACGCAGAGAGTGCAGTGAGCTAAGGACAGAAAACCGCGAGCTACGCCAGGCCCACGGCGATCTGATGAAAGAACACACGGAACTGGTGCGAGAACACAAAGAACTGATTAACGAAAACGCTAGGCTGCAAATAGAACTCCAGCGATACAAGCCTGATAAAGACGTGCATCCCACAGAAGCCCCCGCCCACAAAAGAACTGCATAACAACGTCAACAGGCAGATTACTATATGTCATCCACACTCAAGGACGATAATGTTTTTTTACACCTATTTACATAGACAATACTATTAAGCTTGTCAACATATTGAAAATATAATGGTATAAAATACCAGTGTTTTAAGCAAATTATATTTTGCAATTAGTTTCCAGTTATAGACCAGTTGTGTTGTCAAATGAAGACAAGGAGTGCTCCATGTCCACAGGAATCTGCGTAGTTGCGACTGTTATTTTTGTCCTTTCTCCTGTCCTGTTTCTGGTGGGCTTGATTACCCCACGCCGCATTCCGCACTTAGGCAAACAGCATACCAGGGGAAATATAGCCAAGACGTGGCTATCGATATTTTGCGTATCGCTTATTATCATGGTTGCTACTATTCCAGAATCAGAGGACGTAAATGTTCCTAAAGAAAATAAAGATTCAACTACAAAACAACAAGATGTCGCTACGAACAATAAAGATACAGTCGCCCCTGAAAACAAAGCTTCTGCTGAAAAGATAGACGAAGACAAGGCGAAGCAAACAGTTGAGTCTAGCGAAGGTAAATCGCCAGATCAACCGCGAGACTTATCTCTTGAGGAATTAAAACAAATGGCATCGGAAGGTAAAAAAGGAAACGAGAATCTAACTCCAAAACAAAGAGCGGCAAGAAGCCATGGCAACTGCCTTACCGAAGGCGGGTATCACATAGCTGTAAGTAAGGAAATTTTCGAAAGGGCTTCAGAGTATTTCAGCCAAAGAGACATGGCTGCTCTTACAGACTTGGCCGAGGCTGGCCTTGTCGGAACGACAAAAGAAGGTGTAGAAGTTAAACTACATAAAACACACATTTTTTCAGGGTTGGTGGAAATCCGGCTACCAGGCCAGCATGATATCTTCTGGACAAATGTCGAGGCAGTCCACTGCCCATGAAGAAGATCAGGACTAAGTGTCGCGCTTGGGCGGTTGATCAAAACTAAGTGTCGTTTCGTGTGAAAGTTCCAATACCCGCCATCACCATGTGAAGTGGCTTGGAAAGCTCAATTTTGAGCCACTTCACATCCCAGCATATCCCATTTCATTCCACCATATCCCGGTTCTTCTTTGATCAAGACTAAGTGGCACGGCACAGTTTATGAGAATGTAAGGGGAATAACGGGAAGGTCAAAGACTGGGGTGGCATCGACCAGGAATAGTTTGCCCTCTCTACTTTGGGTATGGGATTTCATTCCTTCATGGCGCTCCGAATGTTGTTTTACTCGAACACGTACTAATCTGAGTATTAATACCTTCATGACATTATCTATGGTTCATCCGGCTCAAGCGTCCTTTTGACAAAATGAAGGGACATGGCGTCAAATCGATTTTTCTACCACAGAGAATCGAAAGGAGTATCCGCCATGTCCACGAGTTTCATTTACCACGCTTTCGGCCTGCAAGGCTATGACTATGTCCGCCAGTCCTTCGTTGCCGGAAGCGTGATCCTCTGGATTCGGCCCAAAGCGAAGTTGATCCGCTGTCCCAGGTGCAAGAGCTTCAAGGTGATCAGGCGAGGCAGCGCAGAGCGCTGGCTGCGCACTGTGCCCATCGGTTTCAAACCGGTCTGGTTGGCTGTTGATGTCCCTCGAGTGCAGTGCCGGGATTGCGGTTGCACCCGCCGCATCGACATCAACATAGCTGAGCCCAGGCGTTGGTATACAAGGGCTTTTGAGCGTTTTGTCCTGACACTGACGAAGATGATGACCATGCTTGACGTGGCGAATATGCTGGGGATTGGTTGGGACTGTGTGAAGGACATCTTCAAGCGACACCTGCGGCGGCGGTTTGCAAGGCCGCGCCTGTCCGGTCTCAAGTACATCGCCATTGACGAGATCAGTGTTCGCAAGGGACACAAGTATGTGACCCTGGTCATGGACATCAAGAGTGGAGCCGTCGTGTTTGTGGGGGACGGCAAAGGCGCGGATGCGCTCGTTCCCTTCTGGAAACGGCTGAAGCGCAGCAAGGCCAAAATCCAAGCCGTGGCGACCGACCTGAGCAATGCATATATCTCTGCCGTACTTGAAAATCTGCCGGGTGTACCTCTGATCATTGACCACTTCCATGTGGTGAAGCTGATGAACGACAAGCTCACGCAAATCCGACGCAAGCTCTACCACGAACTCAAGGATACTCTGGAGCGGGACGTGCTGAAGGGAAGCCGCTGGATTCTGTTGAAGAATCCAGACAACCTGGACGCGGACAAAGACGAGCCAGACCGGCTCCAGCAAGCTCTGCAAATGAACGAGCCTCTGGCCAAGGCCTACTACCTCAAGGAAGATTTGCGCCAGATATGGAGCCAGGGGGACAAGGAAGAAGCTGAAAAGTTCCTGGATGGCTGGATCAAACGTGCAGACAGTTCGGGCGTGCCGCAGCTGAAAACGATGGCCCAGACCATGGCCGGAAGCCGCTTCGGCATCCTCGCCTGGTACGATCACTCCATCTCCTCAGGACCAATGGAAGGAACAAACAACAAAATCGAGACAATGAAGCGACAGGCATACGGCTACCGAGATCACGAGTTCTTCAAGCTCAGAATCATGGGCATTCATGAAGCGAAGTACGCTCTCGCCGGATGAGCCTTTTTTTTGTTGCTTTCGGTGTGATGTAAGATAATGCTATAGCCCGTAGTACTGGAGAGCCATGCAGGGAATCTATTTTTTTAACGACATCGACTATGTTTCTCAGTTTATTCAAACTAGAAAGGATATTAGTGAGCTAGCATGTTTTATCCTTTCTTATCGGGCTCTTAATGGTGAGGTAGGATTTAATGTGGATGGTCTTTCGTTGCAGCTTTTGGGAAATATTTTACAAAACGCTGTTGGGTGGTATCCATACGAGAACAGGTTGCGTAGTTTTTCAGAAAATCATGACCAAAACCCGGATGCTTTCATAGCATCATTATATAGACATACTGCGCTTCCTGCTGCGACAACACGTATAACTTACCATAACCCTTGCGAGGAATTTTTTGATACAACATCCTGGATGTATCATGAAATTTCGCTGCTGCCCTCTTTTGACAGAGAATTGGTTTACTCACGAATACCAAAACTGCTTCCCGCATGTGAATACATTGTAATTTGGAAAATAGGGAACATGGAACCACTTGTTTTTTACTAATAAATGCGATGTTTTTCTTGAATGGATAGAAAAGGAGTGTGTCAAAAACAGTCTACAACTTACACAAGTGTATTCCGAGTTTCAACTTCCTCAATGGTGATATTGGCGATAAGTAGCATTTCACAATTTAATTCGAATAGCAAATTAGCAAAAACTTGAAATCAAGTAACCACAGTACTTACCTTAACGATGAGGTTGTTTTGAATAAATCAGTTTTCAGCCAGCAGTTGTTTTTCTACTTTGATGTAGATATGATATCTAATATTGCAGAAATTAATCAGAATAATGAGTTATCTTGTTTGAGATTTGTGTATAGATCAAAGAGTGGAAATGTTGGTTTCGAAGTTGATAGTATCGCAGGAAGGCTATGGATGAATTTTATACAAAATGCTATGGCGTGGTGCCCTGCGAAAAATAGGCTTTGTTCTTTCTCTGAATTCCCAAATCAAAATCCATATCTTTTTCTCATGTCTCTTTTTGTTTTAGCTGATTATCCAACCACAACTACTTTTATTACTTATCACTATCCCATTCAAAGCATCGGTAATATGAACTTGTTACATTCTGAATTATCTAAAATTTCTATTCAAAAACGAGAGGAAATTTATTCTTGTTTACCTAACTTATTGTCGCTATTCGAGCATATAATAATTTGGAATATTACAGATATGGAACCTTTAGTTTTTACAAAAAACAGTGAGTCATTTGTTAACTGGGTAAAATACTTATGTATTTGCAACAGCATACAGTTTGTTGAAGCAGAAGCAGTATCTCAATTACCCATATGGTAAATTGCAGCTATATAAATATTAACAGTCTGTCGAACTTAACTCAGCATCAGCGTGCCGTGAATGGGGGCTGATGCTGAGTTTACATTCAAGAAAAATCTTCTTAGATTTGTTTTTGAACCTGCAAAGCGTATTTTGAGCCCCAAAACCCCTCAGGTGTCGTTTTTTAGGCGCATTTCAACTTAAATAGCCGCTTCATATTGTAAGCCAAGCACACAAGCTTCCATTCCCCAGACACTTTTTCTAGACCTCGAAGGAGAAATTGGCGAAAGCCCAAAGTATGTTTAATGATCCCAAAAACCGGCTCAACACTTTGCTTACGCAATGAGTACAGTTGTCTTCCTTTCTCGCCGTCGAGTTTTTCACGCATCTTTCGCAAGTATGGATCCGTAACGGATTTTTCGGTTTTCTTTTTTTCTGGCCGATAGTCATATTTCAGTTGGCTCATCCGGCATGGCGGAACAAACGGATCTACGCACAATTCCTCTACCTTTTTACAGGCTTCAATGTTGCAATATCCCGTGTCCGCCAGCACCGCCACAGGCTGGCCCACGTCGTCCATAACGCCAACGACCGCAGGCAAGAGCTCATTCCTGTCTGAGCCGTTGTTCGTCACATAGCTGTGCAGAACCAGTTGTGAACCATCGGCATCTACTGCGGCTTGGCAATTGTACGACTGTGTGTAGTCGCTCTTATTGGTCTTGCGCATGATTCGCGAGTCTTCATCAGTCATGTTTATCGACTCCGAATCCTTGGGATCATCCTGGGGCGGCTTGGGAGCGCGGCCTCTGTGCTGCCCCGTTCGTTGCTCCCGAGCCCTACGCTTGCGTTCGAACTCGGCGTTTTCGGATTCGGCGCGTTTGCGTGAACGCTCTTCCAACTTTTTTTGGGCCGCTTGCATTTTGCCCAGCAACTTCTCACGCCGAGCGAGTTCTTGTGGGATCCGCTGTCCATCGTCATCAGACGAGGAGTCGGCGTGCTCTGCCTGGGCCATTAGTTCGGCGATGTCGTGCGTCAGCTTCTGCTCAAGCTCACATGCCCTTTTATGCTTAATGTTTTTATATTTTGAAGCGTTGGCTTTGATGTGCGTCCCATCGACGCTGATATTTCCTACTTTGAGTAGCTTTAGTTCACCGGCGAGCTTGAGTATTTCCAAAAAAGCGGCGCTGACCGCTTCAAAGTTCTTGCGGCGGAAGGAGCAAATCGTGTCGTGATCTGGGTGCGTGTTGCCCGTTAAATAACGAACGGCAACATCCCGATAGGTGGCCCGCTCAATTTTACGCGAAGAGAAAACGCCATTTGCGTAACAATAAATCAATAAAGCCAGCATCATACGCGGCGGATACTGCTTCGAGCCGGTTCCACGCGCGTTTACTTGAAAACTATCGGTCGGAGCAAGCTTCACAGCCTCCAACACAAAATGGACCATGTCGTCGTCGGGGACCCAGTCTCGCATGTCCGGGGACAGTAACAAGGGCCTATCTCTATCGATGTCTCTAAATCGTGTGCTCATAAAAATAACATAACAGATTGATATTAAAAAGTAAAACTTAAGTCCGACAGTCTGTTAACTTCAGTTATCTTTTAGTCTATACCCATACAATCGAGTTCTAGTTTTTTCGGCTCATCCGGCTAGAGCGTACTTCGCTTCATGAATGCCCATGATTCTGAGCTTGAAGAACTCCATATCACGATATCCATATGCTTGGCGTTTCATGATCTTGATTTTGTTGTTTGTTCCTTCCATGGGACCTGACGAGATGGGATGATCGTACCAGGCAAGGATACCGCTGCGATACGCCGCCAGAGTCGCGCTCATGCGCATCAGCGGCTCCACGTTGGACACATTGGCGCGGGCGATCCAATCATCGAGCACTTGAGATGCCGAAGCCTTGTTCGGCTGGCTCCAGATCTGACATAGATCCTCCTTTAGATAATGCGCTATAGCCAATGGTTCATTGAGTCTAAACGCTTCCTCCAGACGTTCACGTTCGTCTCGTTCGTCGTTGAGGTTCTCTGGATTATTCAACAACATCCAGCGCGAGCCCTTCAGCGCCTTCTTTTGCAAAGGTCCCTTGAGTTCTTGGTACAGACTGCGACGCAGCTCCGAAAGATTGTCGTTCATCAGCTTCATCACGTGAAAATGATCGAGAACCAACGCGATTCCCGGCAGGGGCTCCAGCACCGCGCTGATGTAGGCCGCGCTCATGTCCATGGCCACAGCGGCGATCATGGCGTGGTGCACCGTAACCGCTCCCAGAAAGGCATGAGTGCCTCGGCCCCTTTACCTTCGCCCACGAAGACAACGGCGCCGGTTCGCAGATCCATGACCAGCGTCAGATACTTGTGGCCCTTGCGCACGGCGATTTCGTCAATGGCGATGTATTTGAGCCGCCCGAGTTTGGGAGTAGCGTAGTGCCGGGCCAAGTGGCGTTTAAAGATGCCTTTGACGCAATCCCATCCCGAGCGGGCAGGCAACATCGAGGAGCGTCATCAGCTTGCACAGCGCCAGGAAGTATCACTCAAAAATCTTTGTATGCCAACGCCTTGGGTCTGCGATGGGATGGCTGATCTGGCGCAGACAGCCGCAGCGACGACACTCGACTCGCGGTGTCTCCACACAAAGCCAGACAGGCTTGCCGCCGATGGGAGCGGTTCGCAGCCAACGTTCCTTGCTGCCTTTCCTGATGATACGGCGGTGTTTACACTCAGGGCAGCGGATCAGCTTGGCTTTGGGCTTTATCCAGAAAACGACGCTCCCTGCGATAAAAGACTGGCGGATATAGTCATAGCCCTCCAGTCCGAAGGCGTGGTAGAGCAAGCTCGTGGACATGGCGGTTCTCCTTCTGGAATTCATTGGCATGAAAACCAGTTGGTCGCCATGTCCTTTCATTTTGTCAAAAGTACGCTTGGGCCGGATGAACCTTTGTTTTTTAGGTTACCCTTATTATTGCTATCCCATTGCTCAAGAATTGTTTCTCGGCCACGCGATTCATACGACAAAAGGGTGCAAAATCGTTCAATACATTCTATTTTCGACGATTTATTTGCTTCGTGGCCATTTGAGGGCAGTATTGGGCAAAATTCAGGGCAAGGGGAAAGCACATGAGGATCGATACAGATATATACTGGCATGAAGGTACTGTTTCACGGGAGCTGAGGGAGGCGCAGAACGGTCACAAGGGGTGTGTCGTCTGGTTTACTGGTTTGAGCGCATCCGGCAGGAGCACCGTGGCCAACGTGCTCGACCACAAACTCTATAGACGGAATGTCCGCAGCGTGGTTCTGGACGGGGACAATGTCCGCCATGGGTTGAATGCCGGGACGCAAATTTTACGACAGAGCCATGGGGAGGCCTTTGCGCAGCGCTTTGGGTTGGGATTTTCCGCCATGGACCGGGAGGAGAATATCCGGCGTATCGGCGCGGTGGCCAAACTCTTCGCCCTTAATGGATGCATCGCCATTACCGCATTCATCAGCCCGTACCGGACGGATCGGGACCGCGTCCGCGAGACGTTGGAACCGGGAGAATTCATCGAGATCCTGGTGGACACTCCGCTGGAAATCTGTGAACAAAGGGACCCCAAGGGCCTGTACCAGAAAGCCCGTGGCGGAGCACTCAGGGGGTTCACCGGTATCGATGCCCCATACGAGCCGCCTCTGGCCCCTGAGCTTGTGCTCTCGGCAGGGACAATGCTTCCGGACATCCTCGCCGACGAGATAATCGCATATCTCGAAAAGCAAGGAATTATATCGGAATATTGGCAGCAATAATGCCGGTGTGTGAATGTGTGTGTCCCGATTCCATTTTTCATAATTGAATTGCGCAGTGGCGCGACCTCTTGGTATTATTTGAGCTATAACTGAAACATTCATCAAGGAATCAGGTAGATACATGATAAGCACGACGTTGTTTCCGGGCCGGTATGTTCAGGGAGCAGGGGCGCTTTCCCGACTGGGCGCTGAAATGGCGCGCCTGGGGAGCCGGTTTTTCATCATCTCCTCCCCGCACCCCATGGAGCATCATCTGCCCGCGGTGCTGCCCGGGATCGAGCGGCATGGCGACGTACAGGTGGAGCGCTTCCGCAGGGAGTGCACGGACCAGGAGATAGAGCGGTTGCTGGCCCTGGTCCGTGAGTTCGGGGCCGAGGTCGTTGCCGCGCTTGGAGGAGGCAAGACCCTGGATACCGCCAAGGTGGTGGCTTCCAAGGCGGGGTTGCCGGTTGCCATCGCCCCCACCCTTGCATCCACGGATGCCCCTTGCAGTGCTCTGGGAGTCGTCTACACCCCTGAGGGGGAGTTCAAGCGCATGGAGATGCTGCCTCGCAACCCCGACCTGGTGCTGGTGGATACCGAGGTGGTGGTCAAGGCGCCGGCCAGGTATCTGGTCGCCGGCATGGGGGACGCTTTGGCCACATGGTTCGAGGCCGAGTCATGCCGCCTGGGCAGGAGGGCGAACATGACCGGGAACGTGGGCTCCATGACCGGGTACGCCCTTGCCCGGCTGTGCTACGAGACGGTCAGGGATTGGGGGCTATCGGCCCTCACCGCCTGTCAGGCCGGGGTGGTGACACCCGCGGTGGAGCGTATCGTGGAGGCCAACACCCTGCTGAGCGGCCTCGGCTTCGAGAGCGGTGGCCTGGCTGCCGCCCACTCCATTCACAACGGCCTCACCGCACTGCGGGAGACCCACACCAAGGTGCATGGCGAAAAGGTGGCCTTTGGCGTGCTCGCGTCCCTGTTTCTCACTGACCAGCCCGTGGCGTTGGTGGATGAGGTGTACATCCTGTGCGAGACGCTGGGCCTGCCCAGCACCTTTGCGGATTTGGGCCTGGACGGGGTGACCGACGAGCAACTGCTGCTGGCGGGAGAGAAGTCCTGCGCCAGGGAGGAGAGTATCCACAACGAACTGGCGCAGGTGTCTCCGGAGCTGGTCCGCTCCGCCCTCAAGGCCGCGGACGCGGAGGGGCGCCGCCGCAGGCAGATCCGGCTGCGGGCGGCGATATGAAGCACCCTGGAGTTCACAAGGTGACAAGCACTGAATGAAGTCCATTCCGCACGGCAAGGGTTCCTCCCTGGGAACCCTTGCCGTGTGGAAAAGGCCTGGAGTTTTTCAAGTACCTTTCCCGCAGGCGTTTGCTGATGACCAGGGATCACCACTTTTCTGCCTCCGCTGCCGAGAGATTTCTTGACCGGGTTTCCCTTCCCGTATCACATCTCCACATTTGCATGATCGAACGCAGTGTCGATGAGGTGCTTTTTGTTTGCGATCATGTAAAAGAGCAATGATAAATAAGTACTGTATTATTGGTTAATTCTTGCGAAAAGTGGCATATGTATATAAAGAGAATAAAAAAACCTAAGTTGATCGCGTTCATCAAGATTTCCGGCTTTTCGGCCGGGGTGCAGCAAACGGGGAGGGAATATGCGACTGAACGCCATTTTTTTGTGTGCCAGGTATGTGGTCATGGTATGTGCGGCATTGGAAGGAGTGATGCTTGGGGGATGCGGGAAGGTGTATACATCAAATGTTATGACTCCAGAAACAGTTGCATCAAGTTGTACTCAACAGGTGTACTTTTTACCCAAATCATTTTTCAAGGTGAGCATTCACCCCAGGTTCGAGAAAGGGGCACTCGTTTATTCGAGCAGTCTTCCGAATCTGGTCCCAATGCACGACATGACTGTGGAAAAAATTTTGGTCGCGGACACGGACAACCCCATCTGTCTGGATTTTTTGCACGACGCCACGAGCAGTGACAAGGTGGATATTACCATCGGAAGCAATGGATTGCTGCAAAGCGTGAATTCCACAGTGGAAGACAAGAAAGGCGAGATACTTGTCGCAACGGTAGATCTGGTGGCTCAGATCGCCAAACTAGGAACGGTGCCGCATGATTTGTTCAAGATGTTAGCAATATTGGACAATGGACCTAAACCTGCAATTCAGCCGTTGTTGATTCATATTGAAGAGGTCTATTCCTATGCTGATTTGATAAAAGACAATGGGGTCAATGTTCTGGAGGGAAAAAAATATCCAAAAAAAATGGAAGTCCGCTTACAGCTGAAATCCCTGGGCGGGGAAAAGCCGTATCCCAAGGCCGATCTTCCGACAAATAGTAAGAAAAGGGACGGCCCATCATTCTATTACAAAGTGTTGATTCCACACAAGGTGCTTTTATCTTGGGATCAGCATGTATTCAGCGATGTATTCAACCTACCGGACAACGGCCCGACTCTTGCTTATGATGTCAGCAGGGCCGCCTTGGTGAAGAAGACAACAAAGCTGACCTTCACGGATGGCGCGTTGACCAAGGTTGAAATCGACAATCCCAGCGAGGCGTTGGCTGCTGTAAAGTTGCCGGTGGACATTCTCAAGGCCATAGTCTCGATTCCCGGGGAGCTCCTCACGTTCAAGGTCCAGAATATCAAAGACCAGACTGCGGTGTCTGATGCCGAGTTGGAACGCCTCAAGGCAAAGACGAAGTTGCTGGAATATCAGCAGGGACTGGCTGAATAACATCCAGGAAGGGAGTTCTGGGGATCACCCGTCCAGGGTCAGCTGGGCGCGCTGCTCCTCCAGGGACTGGATCTCCGCTTCAAGCTCGGCCAGGCGCTCGAACAGCACCTCGCTGCGATCCTTGTTCTTGTTGTATATCTGCAGCAGCTCCGTGGCTTTGCCCGAGTCCGCGTACACCTCCGGATCGGCCAGGGCCTGCTCGGCCTCGCTCATGTCGGTCAGCACGGTCTCCAGCTCTTTTTCCACGGCCTCGTAGTCCGCCTTCTTGGGCTTGAGTTCCCGGTAGATCTCATTGCGCAGCTCGGCCTGGCGGCGTTTCAGGTCCTTGACCGCCTCGCGGCTCAGGCCCCTGGGCAGGCCGTTGTCGTCGGTTTCCTCGGCCCTTGCTCCTCCGGGTGTCAGGCGCTGTCGCCGGAGTTCGTCGTAGTCGTCAAAGGACTCGTGGACAGTTATGCCATCGGGGGCGAGTTCCCATACCTGCTCGGCCACCCGCTGCAACAGCAGCCTGTCGTGGGCCACGAAAAGCAGGGTGCCGGTGTAGTCCTCCAGGGCCTGCATCAGGGCCTCACGGCTCTCCAGGTCCAGGTGGTTGGTGGGTTCGTCCATGAGCAGCAGGTTGGCCCGGGTCAGGAACATGCTGGCCAGCAGCAAACGGCTCTTCTCGCCGCCGGACAGTGAATCCACGGGGCGGTCGAAATAGTTCTGCCCCAGCATGAAAAGCCCAAGCACGCTCATGAGCTCCTCTTCCGTGGTCCTGGGGTCGCTGAGGCGGCGGATCTCCGCCAGCACCGGAGTCTCCGGGTTCAGGATCTCCAACTGGTGCTGGCTGAAATATGCGGGTTCGCTGGCCGAGCTGATCTCCACATAGCCCTCGGAAGGCGCGAGCTGATGCGCCACGAGCTTGAGCAGGGTGGACTTGCCGCAGCCGTTGGGGCCCACAAGGGCGATCTTCTGCCCCCTGTAGAGGCTGAAGGTCAGCGGCCGCCATAGGGGCGTGTCCGCATAGGCCAGGGTGACCCCGGCAACGGCCACGGGCACCTTGTCTCCGCGTTTGGGCTCGGGCCAGGCGAAGCGCAAGGCCTTTTTCTTGGGCTCTGGCACGTAGTTGGAGAGTTCCTTCTCCAGCCTCTTGGCCTGCTTCTGCTTGCTGCCGGCCTGCCGGGCCTTGGTGGCCTTGGCCTTGAACCGGCGCACGAAGTCCATCTTGCGCTCCAGTTCGTCGGCCAGCTTCTTGGCCTCGCGCTTGCGCTGCTCCTCCTGCTCCTCTTGCCAGGAGAGCAGCTCCGCAAAGCTGCCCTTGCGGAACAGGGGCTTGGCGCCGCCCAATAGCAGCACGTGGGTACCCACGCGGTCGATGAACACACGGTCGTGGGCCACGAACACGAGCACGCCCTCGTAGTCCAGCAGGAAAGACTCCAGCCACTCCACGGCTTCGAGGTCCAGGTGGTTGGTGGGTTCGTCCAGGAGCAGCACGTCGGCGCCGGCCACCAGCACCCGCGCCAGTTTGGCGCGCTCGCGCCATCCGCCGGACAGGGCGGAGAGCGGCCTGTGGTGCTCGTCCTCGGGAAACCCCAGGCCCGAGAGCACCGCATGGGCGCGCTGCTCCGGGTTGTAGCCGTACACCGCCTCCAGTTCGGCCTGGCGCTTGGCCAGGCGCTCCAGCGCGGGGTTGTCGCCCGCCTGTTGCGCCTGCTCCCACTCCCGCCAGAATTCCTTCCAGGAGGGCAGCACCTCCAGCACGAAATCGATTAAGGGGCGCAACAGCTCCTCGTCCCCGAGCTCCTGGGTCACATAGCCGAGCCGCGCCCCTTTGGGCAGGAGGATTCGCCCCCCGTCCAGTTGCGTGACCCCTGCGATGCAGCGCAGGAGCGTGGACTTACCCGCGCCGTTGGTGCCGACCACGGCCAACCTGGTGCCCGAGTGCAGCTCCAGGGAGTATTCGTTGAAAAGGTCGCGGCCGCCGTAGGCCTTGCTGAGTTCCTGTATGGTGACTTTCATGTTTGCTCCGCCGATGCGGCATAGCAAAAGCGGCCGGCAAAAGCCAGCGCATTGTACTGCTGAAAATGCGCAGGAAGCGGATGTTTTCCGGGGAATGCCCCCTCCGCGCCCCTTTCCCATCAGGGAGTGATAGCGCCCCGTAATTTCACGGGGTTTACTGACACGGGGAGCGGGGGTAGGTTGCCCCATGTGAAGATAATAGCCTGGAATTCCATCCAGGGCAGCCTGCGCTGCCCCTTCCTTATACTATGTGTGCCAGGCATGGCGCGGATCTAGGAGGTGGAAGTCCTCTCCAGGCCCTGATGGTGGGAACTGGTAGCCGAAGGCAACTGCGTCGTCGCGAGGCGGGGTGGGGAGGAAGCTGGAGGCAAAAGTCGGACTCGACGAACAGAAATCGGATATAAGGCCGGTACAACTGGGTAATTCGGCATTGGACGAAGACGCCCCATAACCATTCGGAAGTTGTACAGGTAAATCCGGCGAGGCCCGACGGAAAGAGTCGCGTCTTACCCTGGGAGATCTCATTGCCTGTCGGGACGATCCCGACTACCTGGACGGCGATGTCCGGGGATGGGCCATGAGAAGTCAGCAGAGGCCATAGTAGTCCGTTTCCTTGGCGGGCAAAGGGCCGAATCTTTTGACCAAGGAGTAGTCGCTGACGACTCGACGAGCGTGGGACGCCAGGAAAGGTGGGAGGTCACGCCTCGACACACCCGGTAAAGGCGGAACCGGAACTGGGCACATCGAGGTACGCGAGCGCTCGCGGCGTTGGAAGGAGGACAAGCCTTGACGCAGTATCTCATGGAGTTGGTTTGCCAACAGGCAAATCTCAATCAGGCCTTTAAACGGGTGAGAGCCAACAAGGGCGCGCCAGGAATCGACGGTATGACCGTTGATGATCTGTACGAATGGCTTTCAACCAACAAAGACGAGTTGATTGCGAGTCTGCTTGAAGGTACCTACCGACCGCTTCCAGTTAAGGGAGTGCGAATCCCGAAACCGGGAGGTGGAGTGCGACAGCTGGGCATTCCAACGGTGCGGGATCGTTTGGTGCAACAGGCCTTCTTGCAGGTGCTCACACCCATTCTCGATCCGTTGTTCTCGGAATCGAGTTTTGGGTTCCGTCCAAGTCGGGGCGCTCATGACGCTCTTGTTCAGGCACAACGATTCGTTGAGGACGGCCGTACCATAGTGGTGGACATGGATTTGGAGAAGTTCTTCGACCGTGTAAACCACGATATTTTGATGGCACGGCTGGCCCGTCACGTCAAAGACAAACGTGTCCTGTGGATCACCCGAGCCTTTTTAAACTCGGGCATGATGCAAGACGGAGTGTGCGTAGCGCGTGAGGAAGGGACTCCGCAAGGTGGTCCTCTGTCCCCGTTGCTTGCTAATCTGCTTCTTGATGACCTGGACAAGGAACTCGAACGTCGCGGTCACTGTTTCTGTCGGTATGCTGATGACTGCAACATTTATGTGCAGAGCATCAAGGCCGGTGAAAGAGTGATGGAATCGGTTACGCGTTTTCTGGAGAAACGACTTAAGCTAAAGGTCAATCAAGAGAAAAGTGCCGTGGATCATGTGAGTAACCGTAAGTTTCTGGGGTACCGTCTTCTGGGAAGTGGATGACTGGTCCTAGCACCCCAGAGTCTGGTCAGGTTCAAGAATCAAATACGTTGGATATTGAAACGTAACAGGCCGATGTCTTTCGAAGAAAGAATACGTCGTCTCAACTCGTACTGTATCGGATGGCTGGGGTATTTCCAGCTTGCGAAGTGCAAAAGCTTCCTCCAGGAGATGGAAGGGTGGATACGACGGAAACTACGTTGCGCACGCCTGAAGCAATGCAAGCGGGTTAAGACTTTGGCTGAATTCTTCATAAGTCTCGGTGTGAAAGAGTTCGGCGCATGGATGCAGGCTCTGTCGGGAAAAGGGTGGTGGAGAATGTCCAGAACCCAGACAGCGCATCAGGCAATGAACAATGAATGGTTCAGAAATCAAGGACTCGTCAGCCTGATAGGAAGATACCAAGTGTTACAAGTCAAAAGAAACCGCCGTGGTACCGAGCAGGTATGCCCGGTGGTGTGAGAGGGGGAAACCGCGAGGAATCCCCCTACTCGATTTTCCAAGGAGTCGTCATGAGCGCCATTGTCCATCTTGCCAAACTCGCCGTGAAAAGGCCGGGCGACCACCGTCTGGCAAAGATCTCCAAGCTCTGCAAAGCTGTCGGGTTCGAGGAAACGGTCCGCCCCTTGAATCAGGGGGGCGATGACGAACTCGTGGCCGTGAAGATGCATTTCGGCGAGACCGGAAACGATACCTACCTGCACCCCACCTTTGCCCGGCAGGTGGTGGACGAGATCAAGGCCGTGGGGGGCAGGCCCTTTCTCGTGGACACCTGCACCCTGTACAACTCCACCCGGCACAACGCCGTGGATCACCTGGAGACCGCCTACAGGCACGGGTTCACACCCTACGTGGTGGACGCGCCCGTGGTCATCGCCGACGGCGTCCTGGGCAAGAGCTACGAGGACGTGCCCGTGAACCTGAAGCACTTCCGGAACGTGCACATCGCCCAGGGCATCCGGCACGCCCAGTCCATGGTGGTGCTCTCCCACTTCAAGGCCCACCAGATGGGAGGGTTCGGGGGCGCCTTGAAGAACCTGTCCATGGGGTGCGCCGCACGCCCCGGCAAGATAGACCAGCATGGCCGCAACATCGCCGTGTTCGAGGACTTCTGCATCGGCTGCGGCCAGTGCGTGAAGGTCTGCCCTGAGCAGGCCCTGTCCCTGAAGAAAGTGGGCAAGAAGCGCAAGGCAAAGGTGAATCCGGACGCCTGCATCGGCTGCTACGAATGCATCACCGTGTGCGCGCAACGCGCGTTGGGCATCGGCAAGCCCAACGAGTACACCGACTTCGTGGAGCGCATGATGGAATACGCCTATGGCGCGGTGCAGGGCAAGGACGGGCGCATCTGCTTTCTCAACTTTGTGCTCAACGTCACCAGACAGTGCGACTGTGCGGCCTGGAGCGAGCCCCCCATGGTGCCGGACCTTGGCATCCTCGCCTCCACCGACCCCGTGGCCCTGGACACCGCCTGCTTTGACCTGGTGAAACAGGCGCCCACCCTCATTCCCCTCGAGGGGCACGACGGCGCGTGCATAGGCCTGGACAAGTTCGAAGGGCTCAGACCCGAAACCAGAGGCTACCACCAGCTGGAATACGCCGAGTCCATCGGCCTCGGCACCCGCGACTACGAGCTGGTGGAAGTGTAGGATAACAATACTTTCAAGAGCTTGTCGGGGGGAACCCTTTTTGAAAAAAGGGCTTCCCCCCGGACCCCCCTCCTAAAAATTTCAGGATATGGAGGTTTTGGAAGGGGGAGCGCGAGGGGGAGAACCTTTTGTCCCAAAAGGTTTCCCACTCGCAAAATCCTTGTCTCCTTTTCTTCTCTTCCCTAATCCGGTTCCGAAAATCCTGGGGGCAGGCCGGTGTCCTGGTAGTCCTGCTGCTGGGGCGGGTAGCCCGTGGGGTGCTGCTGGATGGCGGGCTTCTTGTGCCCCGCCAAGGAGAGTTTCAGTCCCCGGGCCTGTGCTTCCGCGGCGTAGGAGCCAGAGACCAGGCGCAGGGCGCCCATGGGTTCGACAACGATGGCCCGCTGCTCCCTCACGGGGCAGTGGTGTTCGCAGAAGCCGCAGCCGGCGCAGCGCTCCTCGTGGACAACGGGCACGGGTACGGGGTTGTCGGGTACTCGCTTGAGCTCGATGGCATCATAGGGGCAGACCTCGTCGCAGACCACGCACTCCCGTTGATGCTCCCATGCCAGACACTTGTAGGGCAGCACCCGGGCGGTGCCGAGCTTGCAGTGTGTTTTTTCAGCCAGTGAGGGCAGGAGGCGTAGCGCCCCTGTGGGGCAGACCGACCCGCAGGCCGTGCAGGTGGGTTCGCACGCCCCTTTTGCGGGGCGCAGAGTGGGGCTGAACAGCCCGGAAAGCCCGTATTCGAGGCCGATGGGTTGCAACGTGTTTGTGGGGCATGCCTTCATGCACTCGCCGCAGCGCAGGCACAGGGCCAGGAAGTCATGCTCCGGCATGGCGCCCGGAGGGCGGATCACCCAGGTGGGCGCGATGGCCCCTTTACCGGGAGGTGTGTGGGGGCTGGCAAGGCCGGTCATGGCCATCAACGCACTCCCGGCTCCGAGCACGCCTGAGGCCAGAAATGCCCGGCGGCCAAGGATTGTCTCCTTGGGAACAGGAGGGGTGGAGGGCAGGGACAGGCTCCGGGGCAAGAAGGAGATGGCGGCAACCGGGCATATCTGGACGCAGGCCTGACAGACGATGCACTCCTGGTGCAGGGTTGCGCGGGGGTTCTTCGTGATGGCGCCCATGGGACAGCGTTTTTGGCATTTGCCGCACTCGATGCACTCCTGGGTCACGTGGCGGCGGATCAAGGGCCTGCGTCCGAACAGGGCGAACAGCGCTCCAGCGGGGCAGAGATGGCGGCACCAGAAGCGCGGTGCCAGGAACCCGAGACAGAACACGGCGCTGAAAAAGCAGAGCAGGAACAGCTGGGTTGAAAAACGCGGCACCATGATCTGGGAGTAGTACAACCCCTTGAGACCGAGCATATCGGCCAGGGGGCGCAAGGGTGCGAGGACCTGATCCCCCAGGGCATGAAGCATGGGGAACAGGAGCAGGGCGTAGAAGCGGGTGATCAGGGGAATGGGGGAGAGCAAAAACACGTAGGAAATGCCCAGAACTCCGGCGGCCAGGACGAACACCAGCAGGGCGTATTTGCCTCTCCTCCAGACTGGGGCGTGGTGTGCGATGCGGGGCGTGGAGGACTTGGCGCGTTTATTTGCCGTTCCGAGCAGGAGACGGTCCGCAAGGTCGATGCTCGCGCCCATGGGGCAGATCCAGCCGCAAAAGAACCGGCCGATGATCGCGGTGCAGGCCAGGGTCAGGAGCATTGCAAAGGCGCCGGTGAGCCAGACCCGCGCGCCAAGGGTTGAGCCCAGCATGGCCAGGGGGTCCAGCCGCAGGTACATGTCCGGCGGCAGCAGGCTGACCAGCCAACCGGCAAAGGGGTGCGCGGTCTGCCACAGCAGCAGGCCGAAGAGAGCCAGGTTCAGGGCCTGAAGCAGGCGTTGCCAACGCACCGGGGCGGCCTCAGACCGTGACTTCCCGAACGTCGAGCTTGTCCACGTCCATGCTCCCCAGCCCTCGGTTGTGCGCCACGCGGATGTGCTTCACCTGGTCCGGCCGCATTTTGCGGCCCCACCATTCAAAGGCCGAGACAGTGTAGGCGTCCGCCGCCACACAGTCGCGGGAGGCGATGACCTTGTCCGGGGTCAGCACCTTGCCCGGGCCGAAGGGGCCGTTGGTGGAGAGCACGCGGGTGGCGTCTATGACCACGAGGTCGGCCTTGAGTCTGGTGTTCAGGTCCACGATGGCCTCGCTGAGGTCGAAGCGCGAGTGCAGGACGCCCCGGTCCCAGATCAGCCCCATCATGCCCTTCATGGACAGGCTCACGCCTGTTGAGCCGTGGGATTTGGCAACCGGCGCGGCGATGAGCACGTCGGCCTTGAGCACGTCGGCCATGAAGCTGTTCTCGCGCATCTGCGCGCCGTCGGGTATGTCCGCCCGCTTGAAAAAGGAGGATGTCTCCAGGGCTTGGACCATGTCGCTGCCAAGAGGGGCGCAGGCAGCGGCGATGCCCGAGCGCTCCAGGCAGAGTTCGGCGGAGCGCAGGGGATGGTCCAGCACGCGAACGTCGTCGGCTCCGGCCTCCATGCACATGGACACCAGGGCCTTTATGACCTCGGGGTGGGTTGTGGCGCCCCACTCGGGGGGGCTGGCAAAACTCATGTTGGGTTTGATGACCACGCGCTGCCCTGTCTTGACCACCGAGGACATGCCGCCAATGAGCTCCACGGCGGCGCGGGTGGCAGCTCCCGGCGCACCCTTGACCACGGCTATATCGGGGGTGGTGGAGGCCATGAGGTCACCGGGAGTGAGGATGGCGCCGCCGGCAGCCAGCAGCAACGCCCCCTGCATATTGTGCTTGATGAATTGACGTCTGTTCATGCGATGTCCTCCCTGGGAGGCGAACCGGCTAAGGCCGGATGTTTGACTAGTGTTATCAGTCTGTCGAACTTAACTCAGCATCAGCGTGCCGTGAATGGGGGCTGATGCTGAGTTTACATTCAAGAAAAATCTTCTTAGATTTGTTTTTAAACCTGCAAAGCGTATTTTGAGCCCCAAAACCCCTCAGGTGTCGTTTTTTAGGCGCATTTCAACTTAAATAGCCGCTTCATATTGTAAGCCAAGCACACAAGCTTCCATTCCCCAGACACTTTTTCTAGACCTCGAAGGAGAAATTGGCGAAAGCCCAAAGTATGTTTAATGATCCCAAAAACCGGCTCAACACTTTGCTTACGCAATGAGTACAGTTGTCTTCCTTTCTCGCCGTCGAGTTTTTCACGCATCTTTCGCAAGTATGGATCCGTAACGGATTTTTCGGTTTTCTTTTTTTCTGGCCGATAGTCATATTTCAGTTGGCTCATCCGGCATGGCGGAACAAACGGATCTACGCACAATTCCTCTACTTTTTTACAGGCTTCAATGTTGCAATATCCCGTGTCCGCCAGCACCGCCACAGGCTGGCCCACGTCGTCCATAACGCCGACGACCGCAGGCAAGAGCTCATTCCTGTCTGAGCCGTTGTTCGTCACATAGCTGTGCAGAACCAGTTGTGAACCATCGGCATCTACTGCGGCTTGGCAATTGTACGACTGTGTGTAGTCGCTCTTATTGGTCTTGCGCATGATTCGCGAGTCTTCATCAGTCATGTTTATCGATTCCGAATCCTTGGGGTTATCTTGGGGCGGCTTGGGAGCGCGGCCTCTGTGTTGCCCCGTTCGTTGCTCCCGAGCCTTACGCTTGCGTTCGAACTCGGCGTTTTCGGATTCGGCGCGTTTGCGTGAACGCTCTTCCAACTTTTTTTGGGCCGCTTGCATTTTGCCCAGCAACTTCTCACGCCGAGCGAGTTCTTGTGGAATCCGCTGTCCATCGTCATCAGACGAGGAGTCGGCGCGCTCTGCCCGGGCCATTAGTTCGGCGATGTCGTGCGTCAGTTTCTGCTCAAGCTCACATGCCCTTTTATGCTTAATGTTTTTATATTTTGAAGCGTTGGCTTTGATGTGCGTCCCATCGACGCTGATATTTCCTACTTTGAGTAGCTTTAGTTCACCGGCGAGCTTGAGTATTTCCAAAAAAGCGGCGCTGACCGCTTCAAAGTTCTTGCGGCGGAAGGAGCAAATCGTGTCGTGATCTGGGTGCGTGTTGCCCGTTAAATAACGAACGGCAACATCCCGATAGGTGGCCCGCTCAATTTTACGCGAAGAGAAAACGCCATTTGCGTAACAATAAATTAATAAAGCCAGCATCATACGCGGCGGATACTGCTTCGAGCCGGTTCCACGCGCGTTTACTTGAAAACTATCGGTCGGAGCAAGCTTCACAGCCTCCAACACAAAATGGACCATGTCGTCGTCGGGGACCCAGTCTCGCATGTCCGGGGACAGTAACAAGGGCCTATCTCTATCGATGTCTCTAAATCGTGTGCTCATAAAAATAACATAACAGATTGATATTAAAAAGTAAAACTTAAGTCCGACAGTCTGTTATGTCCGCTAAATTCATCCATTATGAATTTAGCGGAGGATCGCTTCGCCGAAAACGTGGTTTCGGCTCGCTTACGCCGCTTTCAGCGGCGGGGCGGTCTTTCGACCGCCCTTGGTGTCGCGTGAGCTTCAGTGTCTTAAAAGTATAAGAACTTAAGGGACGCGACACTAGTAAACCCGGCAGCCTGTGACGAATAAAACAAGAGATACCGCAGGATGTACCGGGGCAAACCTGGAACCCAATGGTATGCATCATACGAGGAGGGGGTACGATTCGCAAGACGGAATTTGATTTTTCCTGTGGACTTGATTTTCCCTGGTCATTGCAGCACAACAACCATCTTTGGGGGTGTTATCACCCATCCTGGAAAACAAGGAGCCACCTGTGAGCAATCAGCCCGGTATTCTCAATGGATTCAAGGATCCTGGCCTTGCCAAGAAGTTGCTGGAGCGCATCGACAAGGAGCTCAAGGGTTCCTTGCGGTTCATGGAAGTATGCGGCACGCACACGGTGTCGATTTTTCAGAGCGGCCTGCATTCGGTACTGCCGGAGTCCATTGTCCATGTTTCCGGTCCGGGGTGCCCGGTCTGCGTGACTCACGAGAGCGAGGTGGCCGCCTATCTGCAGGTGGCGGAGCGTGACGACGCCATCGTGGTGACATTTGGCGACCTGATGCGCGTGCCCGGCCCCAAGGGCGTCACGCTTAAGGCGGCAAAGGCCGACGGCGCCCGCATCGAGGTGGCCTACACGGCCTTCGACGCCCTCAAGGTGGCCATGGCAAACCCCAACGACAAGGTCGTGTTCCTGGGCATCGGATTCGAGACCACCGCTCCCACAATCGCGGCCACGGTGCAGATGGCCGCCAGGCAAAAGATTGACAATTTTCATGTGCTCTCCTTCCACAAGCTCGTGCCTCCGGCCCTCAAGGCCCTGCTCGCGGACCCGGAGGCCAGGGTGGACGGGTTCCTTCTGCCCGGGCACGTGTCCACGGTCATAGGGCTTGAGCCCTACCAGTTTTTGGCCGACGACTACAATCTGCCCTCGGCTGTTGCCGGGTTCGAGCCCATCGACATCATCCAGGCGCTGCTGGAAATCATCGACCAGAAGAACACTGGCAAGGCCAGGGTGGCCAACGCCTACCCCCGCGCCGTGGCCCCCGGTGGCAACCCCAAGGCCCGGCAGGTCATGTACGAGGTGTTCGCTCCCAATAACGCCCTGTGGCGAGGCATCGGGGAGATCCCGGGCAGCGGTCTGGGGTTTACCCCCGAGTATGAGCGCTACGATGCCTTCAAGGCCCTGGACCTGACCCTTCCCGACAGCAAGCCCCTGCCCGGCTGCCGTTGCGGCGACGTGCTCAAGGGCAAGATCAGGCCGGACCAGTGTCCCTTGTTCAAAAAAGCCTGCACCCCCAGCTCCCCTGTTGGCCCCTGCATGGTCTCCACCGAGGGAAGCTGCGCCGCGTACTACAAATACAAGCTGGAGGCCTGATTCATGGCAAACGACAAACTGCTCCTCGACTACGGCAGCGGTGGCCAGGCTTCGCACCGCCTCATCAGCGGACTGTTCTTCAAGCACTTCGACAATCCGGCCCTCACGGCCATGAACGATGCCGCGGTCCTGGATCTCCAGGGCCCCATCGCCATGAGCACCGACACCTTCACCGTGGACCCCATATTCTTTCCCGGCGGCGACATCGGCTCCCTGGCCGTACACGGCACCGTGAACGACGTGGCCATGCTCGGCGCCATCCCCAAATACCTCAGCTGCGGCTTCATCCTCGAAGAGGGGCTGGAGATGGAGATCCTGGAGCGGGTAGTCATCTCCATGGCCCAGGCCGCCAGGGAGGCCGGAGTGGCCATTGTCACCGGCGACACCAAGGTCGTGCCCAAAGGCGCGGTTGACAAGATCTTCATCAACACCACCGGCGTGGGCAGCATCATCTCCGATCCCGCGCCTTCGGGCGACCGCGCCGCCCCCGGCGATGTGATCCTGATCAGCGGCACCCTGGGCGATCACGGCCTCACCGTGCTGGCCCAGCGCGAAGGGCTGGCCTTCGCATCCCAGACCAGGAGCGACGCGGCCAGCCTCAACCACATGATCAAGGACCTGCTGGAAGGCATCGGCACCAGCGGCGAACTGCACGTGCTGCGCGATCCCACGAGGGGCGGGCTGGCAACCACCCTGAACGAGATCGCGGGGCAGTCCGGCGTTGTCTGCCAGATCTCCGAGGATTCCCTGCCCGTGAATCCCCTGGTGGCGGACGGATGCTCCTTCCTGGGCCTCGACCCCCTGTACCTGGCCAATGAAGGCAAGCTGCTGTGCATCCTGCCCGAGAACCTGGCCGACAAGGCCCTGGACATCATGCGCGCCACTCCCATTGGTGGGGGCGCGGTCATCATTGGACGCGTGCAGCAGGCGGAAGCCCCGACCCGCCCCGGACAGGTGATTCTGGAAACCCGGCTCGGAGGGCGCAGGCTCCTGCACATGCTCGAAGGGGAACAACTGCCGAGAATTTGTTAAGGAAGTGCCGCATAATCGCCCGCAGGCTTTGTTGCTGCGGAAAAGGCAAACCCTCGTGTATTATAATTCACGTCGGCCCTGCCTTTTCCTTGCGCCTCACCAGCGACCAATTCTACAGCACTTCCTTCAGTAAAGAATAAGAATAAGATAGTGCGAGAGGGAAACCCTCTAAAAAGGGTTCACCCCCTCGCGTTCCTCCTTCCCAAATCTCAATGGGTGCATACCTGGACCTGCCATTAAAAGGGGGTGGGATGGGGCAGCGCAAATCCACGCCACTGATCGGTATTGTCCTTTTCATCGCGTTCCTTGTTCCGGCAAGCGTTCCCGGCATTTGCGGTCTGTGCATGGCCGGAGAAACCGCCCATGTCATCAGGCCCGGCGTGAACCTGCGCGCCGGGGCATCCATGTCCGCCACATCATTGCGTACCCTGGATCTGCACCAGGAACTGGAACTCCTGAAGAATGGGGAGTGGTGCGAGGTCATCGCCCCCGGCGGGGTACGGGGGTATGTGCGCTCCGATTTGCTTGCCCGGACACAGGCCGAGATTCATGTACAGGAAAAGCGCCTGGTATTTTTCCGGAACGGGAAGCAGGCGGAGTCCTTTGACATCGACCTGTGCCAGGACACACCCCCAACAATGGGGCGTCACTGCCTGAGGTTTATCGACAACAAGGCCGAAGCCCTGCCCGGAAGGGCCGATCTCCGCCTCGCGCTTCAGGAAAAGCGCATCACATATGCCAGGTACCTGAAGACGCTTCCGCTGGTAAATCAATGTGAGCCCACAGCGATGGACGCCGTGGCAGGCGGGTTCGGCCTCGTGACCACGGAAGACGGCTGCGCCAAGGGTGATGTCATAGTGAAGAAGCAAGCCCTGGATACTCTGCGAGGGGCGCTGCCGGACATGGCGCGGCTGGACGTGTTCGATTCCCGGGGGGATGTGGAGAAATCACGCGATCCAGCCTGGATGCGGCGGCAACTGACGGATTCGATGCATCGGCAGTTGGAAACGCCCGCGCTCTACACCAGCGCGGCCTGCGGCTTCGTGGCCATGCCCTACCCCATGGGGGACGTGCCCCTGGACCAGGCGGTGTGCACGGACGTGGTGATTCGTGCCCTGCGCGACGCGGGCGTGGACTTGCAGGCCCTTATGCACGAGGACGCGATCCTGCATCCGGGGCGCTACAAGAGGTGGATCAAGAGCCCCAATCACCAGATCGACCACCGCCGCACGAGGAACATCAGGACCTGGCTGGAGCATCATGCCCAGGCCCTGCCTCTGGACGTGTTCATGTCTGCGGAAATCTTCCGGCCCGGGGATGTGCTGATCATGGATACAGGGGTGAGCAACGGCACACCTTACGACCATATCGGATTGGTGTCCGACGCGGCGGGGCCGGACGGACGCCCCCTGGTATTCAACATCTGGGATATCAACATGCGCACCAGGTACATGAACCTGCTGGAAGGAACGTACCCGGAACTGGTGGGGCACTACAGGCTGGGGCGGGCCATCGGGTATTGAAATGAAAGTTCGGGAAAGGGGAGCGCGAGGGGGAGAACCATTTTCAAATGGTTCTCCCCCTCGCACCATCTTCTCTTTATTCTGATTTTATACTTTATTTATTCGCAAACCTGCGTTCCCAGTCAAAGTCTTTGCTGGTGACCACATCCTCCATGCGTCGCAGTCTGCGGTCCAGGTGTTCGAATTTGCGTTTGAGTCTGGATACGGCCATGGGGCGCGAGCCCACGTAGGAGTCGTAGAATTCCCGATCCGCGTCGTTGCCAAAGGGCACCACTGGCTCGGGTTTCATGAGCAGGCCAATGATGACGTACAGCGCGCCCACGGGCCACAGGCCGGTTGACAGCAGCAGTATCGCGGCGATGACCCGTATCCAGAAGACTTTCAGGTCGAAGTAGTTGGCCAGGCCCTTGCACACGCCCATGATCACGCCGTCGCGGGCGCGGTAGAGGCCTCCTTGTGTGGTAGCTCTCATTGGCGGCCTTCCTTTCTTTCCTTGTCAAGGAGCAGTGTCTCCAGGGATTCCACACGTTCCTCCATGCGGGTCAGCCCAAGGTATAGTTCCTGGATCATTTTAGCCTCGTTGCTGGCCTCACTGGGGGGGGCGTTGCTCCCGCCCCTGAGCAACCTGACCAGCAGGAACAGGACCAGGGCGGCAACGGTAAGACCCAGCAGCATTATGGCGAACACGAAGGTGAATAAATGGCCCATGGACACGGACTCCTTGAGTGTTGTTTTCGTTGTTCACTGTAGGTAACAAATAATTCGGGCAAAGGGGAAGACACTGCCAGGCTATTCGCTCTTCGGCTTGGCGTTTTTCTTCTTCAGCTCCTGCAACTCCTGTTCGATCTCCTCGTGCCCTTCGAGAAGAGCGAATTCCTCGTCCAGGTCGCGGTTGGGCGTGGGATTCACCAGACTGGCCTCGGCCTCCATGCGCTCGATGCGCTGCTCGAACTCCTCGAAGCGGCGCATGGCGTCATTGCCGGAGGCACGGCGTATGTCGGTCTCGGCGCGCTTGCGGTCGTTGGCGCGGATGTGCCGCTGCATGAGCAGACGCTGCTTTTCCTTGGCGTTGTTGAGCTTGTCTTCCAGTGTGTCGATGTCTGTCTTGGCCTGGTTCACCAGATCGTCGAAGCGATAGAGCTCTTCCTGCAGCGACTCGGTGCGGCGGGAGAAACGCGTTTTCTCGATGAGCGCTTCTTTGGCCAGGTCGTCGCGCCCCTTGTCCACCGCCAGCACGGCGCGCTGGTTCCAGATGTCCACGCGTTCCTGCACGTGTTCCACTTCGCGCTCCACCTTGCGTTTGTCGGCCATGATGCCGGCGCAGGATGCCTTGAGCTCCACAAGGGTCTCTTCCATTTCGCGAATCATCAACCGGATCATCTTTTCCGGATCTTCGGCACGGTCCAGCATGGCGTTGATGTTGGAACTGACGATATCTTTGAATCGAGTAAAAACGCCCATTGCGTCCCTCCTTGTTTTCCTCGGATAAAGCAGTTTGTGTGCCAAGGGGCATACGAAAGTAACTAGCTGAAAATAAGAGAACTTGTGTTTGCACTCCGAAAAAAGATATAGGTTGAAAATACCAAGTAATGGGTGATTAACATATTAGTAGGTTGAAAAAACCATGTTAGAGCAAAGCCGTACACCCGATGCACTGCGTGTCGAACTTTTAGGACGCTCAGAGGCGTTCCTGCAGTTCAACGAAAAGCTTGCAGCGGTGGCTGGGGTGGAGCGCTCCGTCCTGTTGATAGGGGAGCGGGGCACTGGCAAGGAACTGGCCGCTGCCCGGCTGCACTTCCTGTCCCAACGCTGGCAAAGACCTTTTGTGGCCACCAACTGCGCCGCGCTCACCCCCTCGCTGCTTGAGAGTGAACTCTTTGGACACGAGGCCGGGGCCTTCACTGGAGCGGTCCAACGCCGTGCGGGGCGTTTCGAGGCAGCGGACGGCGGCACTCTGTTCCTGGACGAACTGGCCGCCATGCCCCTGCGCGCGCAGGAGAAGGTGCTCAGGGTGGTGGAGTACGGGGAGTTCGAGCGCCTGGGTAGCACGCGCCCCTTGCGGGTGGACACGCGGATCGTGGCGGCCACGAACAGGGACCTGCCAGCCATGGCCGAGAAGGGGCGTTTCAAGCGCGATCTGCTGGACCGCCTGAGCTTCGAGGTCCTTACCCTGCCTCCTTTACGGGAGCGCAAGGACGACATCATGCTGCTGGCGGACCGATTCGCTTCGTCCATGGCCCTGGAGCTCGGCTTTTCCGAATCCCCTGAGTTCACGCAGGAGATCAAGCGGGACCTCGAAGACTACCCCTGGCCCGGCAATGTCCGCGAGCTCAAAAACGTGGTGGAGCGCGCCGTATACAGAAGCCTGCACGCGGGACTGCCCCGGATCCTGGAACTGGAATTCGACCCCTTTGCCTCGCCCTGGAGACCTCACGAACCGGAACTCCGAAAACGCGAAGAGAGACATTTCGAGTTCCTCCACAAAAAAGAGAACGGCGGCGCCCCCAAGGATCTGCAAGGAGCAGTACGCGAACTCGAGTTACGCGCTCTGACATCCGCTTTGGAGCGTTCCCGCCATAATCAGCGCAAGGCCGCGAATCTGCTGGGTCTGAGCTATGACCAGTTTCGGGGGTTGTACCGTAAGTATAAGAGCGAGTTGGAGAACTAGCTTTTGGAAAAGAGCTTTTTTTCGAAGGAATTCGTCGCAATCGTGCATGTTCAACGATTGGCGTTGAGAAAGTGAAATGCCCCGCAAAGTTGCGGGGCATTTCGGGTGGGTGAGAATCAGGTTTCGGGAAAAGTGGTGTTTCAGGACGGCACAGCAGCGGCAGTGCCAAGGAGTTCCGCCTCGAATTCGTGGACCTGGTCGCCGATCTCGGGCAGTTCCACTTCCTGGAGATAAATCTCGCGGTTGGCGTCCAGAACCCGCAAAAAGGCGTTGTTCAGGGCATGGCCGGAGCAGTGGATCTCGAAGCTCCCCAGCAGGGGGCGTTCCAACAATGCCATGTCGCCGATAAAATCAAGGATTTTGTGGCGGATGAACTCGTCCTCGAAGCGCAGACCCTCGGGATTGACCACTGTGTAGTCGT
The DNA here is from genome assembly GCA_963674665.2 of Desulfovibrionaceae bacterium. Classification (GTDB taxonomy): domain Bacteria; phylum Desulfobacterota; class Desulfovibrionia; order Desulfovibrionales; family Desulfovibrionaceae. Next base: position 113,143 of record CAXXPL010000015.1, read on the forward strand.
CCAGCACCACGGCGTTGTCCAGGGAGCCGCCACGCGCCAATCCGTGACGCTGCAGGGCCTCCACGTCGCGCAAGAAGCCGAAGGTCCGAGCCTTGGCCAGATGGCGGAGAAAGTCCTCGGGGCTCAGTTCGAAGCGCATGTTTTGCACCCCGATGAGGGGGTGGCTGAAATCGATGGTGAAATTCACCAGAAAGCCTGGGTAGGGCGTGGCCTTGACCCACTTACCGTCACGCTCCATCTCAAAGGGGCGCCTGAGGGCAAAGAACCTGCGGGGTTGCTTCTGTTTAACGATGCCGGCGGAGCGCAGCAGAAAGACAAAGGAGGCCGCGCTGCCGTCCATGATGGGTACTTCGCCGCCCTCAACCTCGATGTGTATGTTGTCGATGCCCAGCCCGCGTATGGACGCGAGAAGATGCTCCACCGTGGCGACGCTGTCCTCGCCGTGGACAAGGGTGGTGGAGAGGCCGGTGGCGACCACCGCGTCGGGCCGGGGAGTGAGGAACCGGGCGCCGCGGCTGGTGATCAGAGAAAAGATAATACCGGTGTCTTCAGGAGCGGGCAGGAGCTTGAGGCGGACTTTTCGGCCACTGTGCAGGCCGATTCCGGAACATTCGATGCTTTTTTTGATGGTGATTTGTTGCATTATCTCCTCCGAAAAACCCTAAAGCAAAAAATATGCCGTGATTTTTGGAGAGTTTAATAGCTTGAAATAACTATTTAAAGAAAATCTAGACAGTTTGGTTTTTGTGACAAAAAAACCAGTCTGTTGTTTTTTTACAAAGAAGTTTCATTTCAGCCGCAATCCCGTTCGAGAAAAAGGACCCGATCGTGTCCGGCCAGGTCGGGCAGAACCTCGCCCCGGCTCCATGAACCGAGCTCGGACGCCAGGCGTAAGGCCCGGCTCCCCTGCCTGGTTCCGATCTCAACAAGCATCAGCCCACCGGGGCGCAACGTCTTCCAGGCCTGGGGCAGGATGGCGGTCAGAGACTCAAGTCCGGTGCGCCCTCCATCCTGGAGCGGCACCAGGGCCTGCTTGGGTTCGTACAGCCGGACCTCCCTGCTCAGAATTCTGAAGGCGCGCTCGCTCACATAGGGCGGGTTGGCCACGACAAGGTCGAAACACCCGGCACTAAGAGGCAGGTTGCAGAAATCCGCCAGAAAGAACAGCAGGCGTTCGGACACGCCGTGGAGTCCGGCGTTCCGTCGGGCCATGGCCAAGGCGGAAGGGCTCAGATCCAGGGCCAGGCCCCGAGCAAGGGGCAGCTCGGCTGCCAGCGTGACTGCCAGGGTGCCGCTGCCCGTACCCAGGTCAGCAAAGAGCAGGGAACGCTCCCCGGAAAAGTGCCGCAGCACGGCCTCCACCATGTGTTCGGTCTCGGGCCTGGGCACGAGCACGTCGCTGCTTACGTAAAAGTCCCTGCCGAAAAATTCCTTGCGCCCCATGATGATTGCGGCGGGTTCACCACGCCCCCTACGGGCGATCAACCGCCAGAACGCGTGCCACTCCTCGGTGGAGAGGGGGCGTTGGCGCTCGAGCAGCACGTCCATGCGGGAGAGCTCCAGCACGTGCGCCAGGAGCAGTTGCGCCGAAAGCGCCGGGCTGTCCACCTCGCGCCGCGTGAGCTTGGCCGTGGCAAAAGACAGCGCCTCGCCTATCCTGAAGACGGGAGCGTTACGTAAAGGGGCGGTCATGGCGCCTACGGGGGATCAGTCGCCCTGATGTTGGAGCGATTCGGTCTGGTAGTGGGTCATGAGCGCATCGATGAGTTCGTCCAGATCACCGGCAAGAACCTGCTCCAGCTTGTAGAGCGTGAGGTTGATGCGGTGGTCGGTGACGCGCCCCTGCGGGAAGTTGTACGTGCGGATGCGGCCGGAGCGGTCGCCCGTACCCACCTGGGAGCGCCTGGACTCCGCGAGTTCCTGGTTTTGTTTGTCCTGCTCGATCTGCAGCAGGCGTGAGCGCAGCACCTTCAGGGCCTTGGCGCGGTTCTTTATCTGGGACTTCTCGTCCTGGCAGATGACCACAAGGCCGGTGGGGATGTGCGTAAGACGGACCGCCGAGTCGGTGGTGTTGACGCTCTGCCCGCCAGGGCCGGAGGAGCGGTACACGTCGACGCGCAGGTCCTCCTGGCGGATATCCACATCCACTTCCTCGGCTTCAGGAAGAATGGCCACTGTGACCGCGGAGGTGTGGATGCGCCCCTGGGATTCGGTGGCAGGCACGCGCTGCACGCGGTGTGTGCCGGACTCGTACTTGAGGCGGCTGTACACCTTGGTGCCGGCGATGAGCACAATGATTTCCTTGAAACCGCCGGTGCCGGTTTCGTTGATGCTCATTTCCTCGATCTTCCAGTTCCGCTCCTCGGCGTATCGAGTGTACATGCGGAAAAGGTCGGCCGCGAACAGTGCGGCTTCCTCGCCGCCTGTACCGGCGCGGATTTCGAGGATGATGTTCTTCTCGTCCAGGGGGTCCGAGGGCAGGAGCATCAGCTTGAGTTTGTGCTCAAGGTCCGGGAGCTGTTCCTTGGCGGCGCGCAGTTCCTCTTCGGCCATGGCACGGATCTCCGCGTCGGAATCGTGCAGCATCTCCTTGGAGTCATCGATCTGCTGCTGCAGGCCCTTGTACTGCCGGTACCCCGCAACGATGTCCTTGAGGTCGGCGTGCGCCTTGGCAAGAGTACGGTAACGTTCCTGATCGCCGTAAACCTCGGGCAGGCTGAGCTCCTGCTCGAGGTCCAGATAGCGGCGCTCCAACTGTTCCAGCTTGGCGAACATCAGATCTCCTCGACGGTCCTTCCGGTAGAGGTCTGGTCCACCAGTGTGTCGGTGTAGTTGGTTTGTTCCTGGTGATTCCGTTCGATGGACACGGCGTATTCCAGGGCGGCGGCCGCCACCTCGATCTGGCTGTCGTCGGGCTCCTTGGTGGTGAGCATCTGCAGCATCAGGCCGGGGCCGTTGAACAGCTTGCAAAAGAGGTTGCCCGCGTGGTTGCCCGCGAACTTGATGCTCTCGTAGGCCAGGCAGCTGATGGGGGCCACCAGGAAGAGCTTGACCACCAGGATGAACGCGTGCTTGAGCACCACGTTTTCCGGGGAGTGGATGACAAGTATCAGCGGTACGAGCACGGCGTGCGCGACGATGGAGATGGACAGCACAAAGAGCAGGAACGCGGTACCGCACCTGGGGTGCAGTCTGCTTTCGTTTCGCGCTTCGGCAACGTCCACCCTGCCGCGTTTCTCGTAGGACCAGACAACCTTGTGTTCGGCACCGTGGTACTGGAACACGCGGCGGATGTCGGGAACAAAGGAAATGGCGATGATGTAGCCCAGGAACATGGCAAGCTTGAAGAAGCCGTCCCAGATGTGGAAGCTCAGCCCTTCCACATTGCCCCCCACACCCAAGGCCTGCATGCCCAGGGAGAAGAGGTGCGGAACGACCACGAACAGGCCCAGGGCCATACCGATGGACACCACCAGGGTGAGAAACAGGTGCCAGGGTTTGATCTCGGCGCCGTCCTCCTCGTCAATGGCCTGGGACGCGGAAAAGTTCAGCGCCTTGATGCCGTTGATCAGGGTCTCCAGGAGAACGGGGAAACCGCGTAAAAAGGGCCTTCGCATCCACTTCAGATGCGAAAAGGAAAACCACGGCCACGCTTCCACATGGATGCTGCCATCCTGTTTGCGGACGGCAACGGCCATATGGTCGCGGTCGCGCATCATCACACCTTCCATGACAGCCTGCCCTCCAACCGTGGGGGCGGCCGCAAACATGGGCGATATGTGACGCAACAGTTTCGCGAACATGCGCTGTCTTTTCACACTGTCTCCCGGGACTGGCCGGCAAACGGCCAAGATTAGCTCTTGGCTTCGAACTTTGCGTATTTCTTGCGGAAGCGGTCGATACGGCCGGCGGTGTCCACAAAGCGCTGCTTGCCGGTGAAAAACGGATGGCAGTTGGAGCAGATTTCCACTTCCAACAGCTCGCCCTTGGTCGAGGTTGTCTCGATCTCGAAGCCGCAGGCGCAACGAATCTTGGCAGTAAAAGTCTTGGGATGAATTTTGTCTTTCATATCACTTCTCCGTGCGATTATGGCAAAAGAGGACTTTGATACCGAAAAAGAAGGAGCTTGGCAAGAGAAGATTGGGGGCGGGTCAAGGCGAATTCAGCACTCTGTGCCCATTGTCCCAAGCCTTGCTACGTCGGCATGTTGGATGTAATCTAAGATTGAGCGGTCTCGTGCGCAAGGGGGACCGCCCGAAATTTTTCAATAAACTGTAACACACGGAACCGAAATGACCAGACTCACCATCACACCAGTTATTCAATCGCTGCTTGACCAACACCTCGAGGAGTTGGCCCTGACCGAGACACTCGATCCCGCGGTGCTGAAGGACGCCATTGAGAGCGGTGCCATCGTACTGCTGGCCAATCCCGCCCACCCCGGTGTGCGCCCCACACTGGTGGGGCAGCCGGCAAGCGTCAAGGTGAACGCCAACCTCGGTACCTCGCCCTTCATGAACGATTTCGAATATGAAATGGAAAAGTTGAAGGCGGCCATGGAGGCCGGGGCACATACCGTCATGGACCTGTCCACTGCAGGCGACCTCGACGCCATCCGCAGGGAGATGCTCACGCGTTGCCCTCTGCCTTTGGGTACCGTGCCCATCTACGCCGTGGCGCAGAAGCGCATGGAAAAGGATCTCGCCCCCTCGAGCTTCGAGCCCGACGAACTCATCGAGGAGATCCGCACCCAGGCCGCGCAGGGCGTGGACTTCATGACCCTGCATGTGGGCGTCACCCGCCGCGCGGCCGAACTGGCCAGCCGTCCCGAATCCGAAGGCGGCAGGCTCCTGGGCGTGGTCTCTCGTGGCGGCTCCATCCTGGCACGCTGGATGAAAGAGCGCGACGCCGAGAACCCCCTGCTGGAGCGCTATGACGAGATCATCGAAATCTGCAGGGAGCACAATGTGGTCCTGAGCCTTGGCGACGGTCTGCGCCCCGGCGCCGGTGCAGATGCCGGTGACGCGGCCCAGTGGGAAGAGGTCGCCGTGCTCGCCGAATGCGCCCGCAAAGCCCGTGCCGCGGGTGTCCAGGCCATGATCGAAGGCCCCGGACATGTGCCCATGAATCTGGTGGACGCGCAAATCAGGACCATGAAGCGGCTGTGCTTCGGCGCCCCCCTGTATGTGCTCGGCCCCCTGACCACGGACGCCGCCCCCGGCTATGACCACATCGCCGGAGCCATCGGCGGCACCATTGCCGTCATGGCAGGAGCGGACTTCCTTTGCTACCTCACCCCGGCCGAACACCTCACCCTGCCCAACATCGAGGACGTGCGTCAGGGCGTCATGGCCTCGAGGATCGCGGCCCACAGCGCCGCCGTTGCCATGGGGCAACCCGAAGCCGTGAAGCGCGACCGGGAAATTTCCAAGGCCAGAAAGGTTCTGGACTGGGACGCCATGCTCGAATACGCCCTGGACCCTGAAATGATCAAAGCCAGGCGCGCCGCCCACGCGCATGAACGCGAATGCGCCATGTGCGGCAAGTTCTGCGCCATCAAGATGCTGGAAGAGATATTGTAGAAGAAAAGGAGGGGAGAGTAAGATTGCCGGGGGGAACCCTTTTTCAAAAGGGTTCCCCCCGGACCCCCTCCTAAAATTTCTAGTATAAAAGTTTTTAAGGTGGGGGTTCGGGGGAGGAAACTTTTTTCAAAAAGTTCCTCCCCCGAAGTCTCTTCTTAATTAACGCCTTTGTCTCGTCATCGCCGTTTCACGGCGTCATCCATGGCCTCATGGACAACCACGGCCACGCCCTGGATGAGTCCGGCGCGCAGGTCCGCGAAGTCCAGGTCGTTCCAGTCCTGGTCGTAGGAGGCCACGAAGTAGAGGTCACGGTCCCGCCCTTTGGGTTTGGGCAGTGAGATGGTGACGTTGCGTTCCTTGATGTGTGCGCCCCAGTCCTTGGTGGAAAAGAGTTTGCCCAGGGCCGGGGTCTTTTCCACAGCGGAGCGTTTCAGGAAGTTGAGTTCCATGTACATTTTTTCGGGGCACGGTTCAGGGAGCAGGGGGGAGTTGATGATGACCAGCTCCTTGCCCCCTTCTCCGCGTTCCTCGATCTGCTCCACGCAGTGTTGGAGCATTGATGTCAGCCCCCGAGCATAGCGCTCCGCCCGCCAGAGCCGGTTGGCGAAACGCGTGAAAAATCCCGGCACGTATTACTCCTTGCTTTTCACGCGAACGAAGCGCACGCCCCTGTCCGGTTTTTCGCCGGCATTGACCTGACGCATGTCGATGTAGTGCGTGGAGCAGGAAATGCACGGGTCGTAGGCGCGCACCAGCATGCTGGTGTAGAGTTCGATTTCCTCCTCGCTCTTCTCCGCCATGATGGGCGTGAGGGAGTTAAGGTCCTGCTGGATGTTTCCGTGGTTCTGGTTCGTGGGGATGACGCAGTCCGCATGCACGATGCGCCCCTCGTCGTCGTACTCGTAGGAGTGGAACAACAGGCCACGAGGCACTTCCACGGCGCCCACGCCCTTTCCGGCGCGGGGTTTGAGGGACGGGACGCGTTCGATCCTGATGCCCCTGCGCAGTATGGTGTCGATGAGGGCGATGGAGTCTTCCACCGAGTGCACCACTTCCACGAGTTGCGCGATGTTGTTGTAGTATGGGTTGTGACAGGGTGCCTTGAGGCCCAGGGAGTCCGCGACCTTGGCGGCCAGGGGTGTGAGCTGGGCGCTGTTCAGGTTGAAGCGCGCCAGCGCGCCCACCATGTAGGAGGCCATGACGTTCTTGGACCACTTGGCCGTGGAATGGGGCACCAGGTATTCCTTGGTCAGATCCTGATAGAACTTGGCGGGGCGGCGTTTGTCCTTGGTGGAGCCAACCTCGCCCCAGTACAGCGCGTACTCCGCGGGGGAGACGAGGCCGACATACTCGGTCTCGCGCTGGAAGTCCGGGATCTTGTTCAGCACGGAGGCGAAGAGTTTTGCCGCGTCCTTCAGGCCCGGGATGCTGTCCTCAAGGTCCTTGCGCAGTTGCTCCAGCTCCTGGCGGGTGGGCAGGCGGCCGAAGCCGCCGGGGATCATCCGCTGCGGGTGGGTGGTGCGGCCGGTTATCACGCGGCTGAATTCGTTGGCCAGGCGGTGCAGGGCCACCAGCCCCAGCAGTTCCTTCTTGTGGGTCGTTGCCAGGGGGATGATGGAGGTCTGCCCCATGAGGTCGGGCAGCACCAGGTACCCCAGGTGCAGCAGGTGACTTTGCATGTTCTCGCCGTGCAGGGCCAGCTTGCGCAGCATCAGGCTTTGCTCGGAGATCCGGAAGCCCATGGCGTCCTCTGTGGCCTGGAGAGAGGCGAGCTGATGGCCGATGGAGCAGATGCCGCAGATGCGGGAAGTTATCTGGTGGATATCCCTGAAACTGCGGCCCAGGATCATGGCCTCGAAAAAGCGCGGGGCTTCGGGTACTTCCCAACGGCAGGTCTGCACTGTGCCTTGCTCGTCAATTTCCACCACGATGTTTCCATGCCCTTCCACGCGGGTGAGATGGTGCACATGCACGTTTCTCGCCTTGGATGGCGGCGCGGCTGGTTTCTTGGACTTGGCGGACATTTTGGGGGCGGCTTCCTGTTCGGGTGCCGCCTGTTCCGGCGTGGGCTCGTTTTGGGGCTCCAGGCCGTTTTTTTCTTCAGGCGTGGGCGTCTCGCTCATGGCTGCGTCCTCGATATCTGTTGAAGTCTTGATCCGGGCCGCTCGGCGTTACGGTCCGGAGCGCCTCCAAACACGGAGCGCGTCTTGATTCGGGGTAGCGGCATCACAAGGGGGCGCAGGTGTGCCCCAGATAGAACCGCAACAGGTCTTGTGTCTCGCCACGGCTGAGCCCGAGGCGGTCTTCCAGCACGTAGCGGGCGGCGTCCATGTTCGCGTAGGGCGCGAGGCCGCGGCAACCCCAGCAGTGTGCGCCTTCGGTGACGCAGGTGGCATTGCATCCAGCCCGGGTGATGATGCCCAGGCAGGGGCGCCCCAGCTCGTAGCGGCAGACATTTCCGGCCTTCTTGCACTCCACGCAGACCGGGTAGTCGGGCAGCCAGGGTGCCTTGCCCAACAGCAGCTCCTTGGTGACGCGCAGGAACTCGTTCCTGTCGATGGGGCAGCCGTGGATTTCGGCGTCCACCGGGGTTACGGCGCACACTGGACGGGCCGCGTAGGTGTGGTACCAGCGCGCCTTGTCGCCATAAACCTGCTCCCTGTAGATGGACTCGGGAAGGAAGTTTTTCATGCAGTTCACGCCGCCGATGCAGGCGCAGGAACCCAGCGCCACGAGGAGCGTGGACTTGGAGCGGATCTCCTTGACGCGCTCCTCGTCGATGGGGCGGGTGATGGAGCCCTCCACAAAGGCGATGTCATAATGGTCGGCGGTTTCGCCGGTCATGACCTCGCGGAATGCCACGACTTCCACATGGGCCAGAAGATCGAGCAGGGTCTCCTCGAGATTCGCTATCTGGAGCTGGTCGCCCTCGCAGCCCGCGAAGTCGAAAAAGGCTATCCTTGGCTTTGTCATGTCAGACTCCCGTTAGATGGCCTCTTTGAGGGCTTCGATCTCGTTGTACAGAAATACGGGCCCCTCGAGGCATGCATTGACGCCGTTGATCTGGCAGTGGCCGCATTTGCCCAGGCCGCACTTCATGCGGCGCTCGAGGGATACGTAGATGTTGCCTGTGGGGATGCCGATATTCTGGCATTCCCTGATCACGAACTGGTACATGACCGGAGGGCCCACCATGGCGACATAGGTGTTCTCGGGTTGCAGGGAGACCTTGGGGAGCAGGGTGGTGATGACGCCCACATTACCCGTCCAGTTGTCGTCCGGCATGTCCACTGTCTCCAGTATTTCCACGTCCTCGTTCCGGGCCAGCTCGGCAATCTGGTCCACGAAAATGCGTTCCCTCGGGGTGCGTGTGCCCACCATGACGATGATTCTTCCGAACTCGTCGCGGTGCTTGAGTTGATAGTGCAGCAGGCTGCGCAGGGGGATGTACCCCAGACCGCCGGCCACGAAGAGAGTGTCCTTGCCCATGAACTTCTGCACCGGAAAGAAGGTGCCGTATGGGCCGCGGAGGCCGACCTTGTCGCCCTCCTTGAGGTTGTGCATGGCGCTGGTTACGGTTCCGATCTTGCGCACAGCCACTTCGAAGAGGTGGCTGTCCGAGATGGGTGGGGAGCTCACGGAAAAGGGCGCCTCTCCCACGCCGAACACGGAAAGCATGATGAATTGCCCGGGCTTGTGAGCCATGGGGCGACCATTGTCCGCATGGAACTCGAACAGGGACACGTACTCGGAGAGTTCCTCCTTGCGCACCAGGGTCGCGGGCCGCGGCACATAGGGTGAGAATGGTCTGCTAGGAATCATGCTGCTCGGCCTCCCACAGTTCGTTGAACACGGCCTTGGGGTTGGCGATGCCGGCCGTGCAGGCGCGAACACAGCGGCCGCAGCCTACGCAGCCCAGTTCGCCTATCTTGTCGAAGATGTACTTTCCCTTGCGGAAGTACCGGTGGCGGTACCGCTCCAAGGCCTGGGAGCGGAAGTTGTGGCTCGGCGCCACCAGGGCGAAGGTGGGCAGCATGCAGCCGTCCCACTCCCGATACCTGGAGCCGCCCTTCAGGTCCACGTCCACCTCCTCGCGCACGTCGAAGCAATAGCAGGTGGGGCAGACCAGCACGCAGGAGCCGCAGGACAGGCAGTGCTGCGCCTTGTGCCTCCAGATGGGGGAGTTCCAGTTCCTGGCCAGGAGCCTGGGGGTTTCCTTCCAGGGAAAGCGCAGGCCGTGCTTGTTGGCCTCGGCACGCACGCGGTTGCGTTCGCGCCTTGCGCCTTCGCGCTCCGCAAGGGTGGCCTTGGGCAGGGGGCCGAGGCAGTTGAGCATCTCCTCCCCCTGTTGCGAACCCACTTCCACATAAAATGAGGAGGGGCTGATCCTGGTCCAGTACAGGTCGAATCCAAGGTCGACCCGATCGGCTCCCATACTGGCCCAGAAAGAAGTTTCCGCAACCGTGACCGGCTCCATGGCGAATACGACGGTGTTCTCGCGGCGGCGCATGTAGTTTTGATCCGGTGCGCCTGATTCCATCAGTTGATCAAGCTGATTGATGCCTTTGAGGTCGTATGGGTGTACGCCAAAGAGCAGTTGTTGCGGTGCGTCAAAGACTGGTTCAGCAGTGTAAGTCTGAAGGTCGAAGCGGATAAGTTCTTCATGAGGTGGAAGAATAAATCTCTTCAGAGTGTTGTAGGCTAAATCGTACTCCCAGGCGATTTCCACACCCTCCTCCCAGGGGAGAAAATCATAGTGTCCATCCATGTTCACGGCAGGAGCGTAAACCTGGTAACTTTCGGCCCATTGCTGCAAGAGCCGGTTAACCATTTCCATTGGCACCACGTAGGCGGTCATGCAGTCCTCCTGGTTGCGGCCAATAATTTGTGTATTTAAGAACTAAAGGCTTCAAATAAAATTGGCAACCCATGATACATATTGCACAAGCGGGATTGCGGTGCCCTTGGTGTATGCAAGATATTGTCTCGACTTTAGATGCCCTTTCATCTAGAGCATTGAAGAACAGGGATTTTTCCCATAAAGTCAACGATCCTCCGGCGCTCGGAGCGGGCTTCCGGGATGGATTGGTTTAACGATCAGTCATAGCGAAAAAATATTTATGCTGCTCAACTCTTTTCTGCTCGCCCTCGGTGCATTCATGCTCTGGTTCGGTGCGGGGTGGATCGTGGATTCCGCCTCGGCCATCGCACGCAAGCTGCGCATCAGCGAACTGGTCATCGGTCTGACCATCGTGGCCATGGGAACCTCGGCCCCGGAATTCCTGGTCACCGCCACCGCAGCGTTCAAGGGTATGTCCGACATCTCCCTGGCCAACGTGGTGGGATCCAACATATTCAACCTGGGCGTGATCCTCGGCGTCATGGCCATGATCAGGCCCATTCCCACACATCCGGTGCTGCTCTACCGGGACGGAGTCCTTCTCTGGAGCATCTGCCTGCTCATCATGCTGCTCTGCCTGAACCTGGTGCTGGGGCGGTTAGAAGGCGTGCTGCTCGTTGTGCTGTTCGCCGGGTATCTGGCCTTTCTGCTGCTGCGCGCCCGCAAGGCGCCGCTCCCTCCCATGGAAAAGGCCCTGTTGGAGGAAGCGCCCCACCACGAGGCGGGGTGGCTGGATATGGTGAAACTTCTGGTGGGGTTCGTGACCATCTCGGTGGGCAGCAATCTGCTGGTGGAAGGCGCCTCGGCCATAGCCACGGCCCTGGGCGTCAGCGAATGGGCCATAGGACTGACCATCGTGGCCTCGGGCACCTCGCTGCCGGAGCTTGTGACCTGCCTCAGTGCCGCGTTCAAGGGAAAGAGCGACATGCTGCTGGGAAATCTCCTTGGCAGCGACTTCTTCAACTTCGCCGGGGTGCTGGGGCTGACCTGCATCATGCGCCCCCTGCCCGTATCGCCGGACGCTTTGCCGAGCCTCTATGTGCTGCTTGGGGCCATCCTGCTCGTGCTGGTCTTCATGCGTACCGGGTGGCGGATCTCCCGCTGGGAGGGCGCCGTGCTCATTGCCGTGAACCTGGGGCGCTGGGCCATGGAGCTTTCCTGATTGTAATGATGTTTCAAAGGTTTTCACGCCCCGTCAGCCTTGCCAGGGGGCCTATTAATGTTTAAAGAAGAATTGATATTTAAGGCGACCTTGCGTGGTTCAGGGTCGTCTTGAAGCAATACGCAAAGAACATTCCCGATCATAGGAGGAATTCGATGAATTATCAGACCGTAAGCACGACCAGGTCCCGTTCCGAGGTCTTGAACGCGTACATGCGCGGCGTTTATCAGTGGATGACCATCGGGCTGCTGCTGACCGCGGGCGTCGCATGGTTTGTTGCCGGCAACGAGACCATGGTCAATCTGATCTATGGCAACCAGATGCTCTTTTTCGGCCTGCTCATCGCCGAACTCGTGCTGGTCTTTGGGATCTCCGCCGGCATCAGGAAACTTTCCGCCGGTGCGGCCACCGGCCTGTTCATGCTCTACAGCGCCCTGAACGGAGCGACACTGTCCTTCATCTTCCTGGTCTACACCCAGGCATCCATTGTCCAGGCCTTCGTGGTCTGCGCCGCCATGTTCGGCGGCATGAGCATCTACGGCCTGACCACCAAGAAGGACCTCACGTCCTGGGGCAGCTTCCTGTTCATGGGGCTCATCGGCATCGTGGTGGCCTCCATCGTGAACATCTTCCTGCAGAATTCCATGATGCACTTCGTCATCAGCGTCATCGGCGTCATCGTGTTCACCGGCCTCACCGCCTACGACACCCAGAAGCTGAGTATGATGGGCGAGAGCATGCCCGGAGACGACGCCACCGCTGTCCGCCGTGGCACCATCCTGGGCGCCCTGACCCTGTATCTGGACTTCATCAACCTGTTTCTCATGCTCCTGCGTCTGTTCGGCGGTAGCAGGGACTAGAGCATTTTAACTTTGAAAAAGGTTAAATGCTCTGCAAGGGTTTGCCTGCAAATCCTTGCCGCGAAATGCTTGTAGGCTGGCTTGGCCGGTCGTTGAGCAAGCATTTCAAGCGTAAATTGCTCTAGGGAAGCACTGAATAATTGTAATTGCCCGCCGGCTTTGTTGCTGAAATAAAGGCAAGTCCTCGTGTATGTCTGAATACACGTCGGACTTGCCTTTTTCTTGCGCCTTGCCAGCGAACAATTCTACAGTACTTCCGGCAAAGATGACAAATCAACTGAGGGGGAGCGCCTTTTGGTACAAAGGCGTTCCCCCTCAAGTTATTACACAAGCATGAGTTTTGGTGAGGGGACCCGGGGAGGAATTTTTTCGCCCCTTGCTGATGGCGACAGCAGAGATGGAAAGTCCTCACCTGGTAGACTCTTCAAACATTGTCTCTACTCCACCTTGTTCAGGGCCTTCTGGCGATCCGGACCGAGCAAGGCCTTTTGGAACGCGGCATCCTGGGGCAGCAGCAGGTTGAAGCCCGGTGTTGCGTCCAGATTGGCGGCAACCGCTCCCTTGCCCCAGGCCAGGTTCAGGATGTGCCCCCCGCCGTCACGCGAGGCGTTCAAAAAGTGCAGGTGCCAGCCGGGCACATTGATGCCTTTGACAAATGGGGGGCAATAAAAACCCACCACATCACCCTGGACATCCTTGAATTCGAACTCCGGCTGGTTGCGTACGGCCTCGGTGAGGGGGGGCCAGGGTTGCTGCTGACGCCGAACGCTGCGGGTGTGCACCATGCGGAAGCGACCAGTGGCCTTGAAGGCGAAGAACATGTTGGGCGCGGCTGCCACTATCTTGTCCAACTCTGACTTGAGTTGTTCGAGGTTTTCAATGGAGCCGGTTTGAACTGCAATGTCCGGCTCGAAAAAGGTGACACAGGCAAAGGGAGTGGAAGGGGTGGCCATGTCCCCGGTGTGGCAGACGACGGAGCCGTCGCCCTTGACCTGGTAGACCTTTCCGTCCACCACCACCATCTCACCGTCCAGTGCGGTGAAGGTGCCCAGGCCGATGTCACCATGGGAAGGGAGCGAGGCGCAGGGGAAAAAGCCGTTGTATACGCCTTGGAGCAGCGAGTCGATGGTGGCGACCTGGAACAGGGTGTCCTTGTCCGCGGAGAAGCACCGGGCCGGCAGCGAGAGGTGGGCGAGGGCGATCAGTAGCAGGGCGGTGAGTAGAATACGGCGCATGAGGTACTCCTGGGGCTTGAGGTTGGGTAAACGGTCATTCCTGTTCAACTGGTTGTGCCTCCATGGAGAGGAGCCGTTCGACACCCGAGGGGGGCAGTGGTTGAGCCATGTAAAAACCCTGGCCCAGGTCGCAGCCGTATCCCACAAGACGCATGAGGGTGGCCTCGTCCTCCACGCCTTCGGCCGTGACCCGCAGTCCGAGGATGTGGGCCAGGTTTATCAGGTCGCCGACAATGGCCTGGTCGCGGGAACTCTCTGTCATGCGCCAGACAAAGCTGCGGTCGACCTTGACCGCTTCCAGGGGGAAGCTGCGCAAATGGCTGAGGGATGAGTAGCCGGTGCCGAAATCGTCCAGTACGGCGGCCACTCCCAGGAATTGCAGGGCTTCCAGATAGTCCTGGGCCAAGTCCATCTCGTCCAGCAACATACTCTCGGTCAGTTCGAGTTTCAAATTGGCAGGGGGCAGTCCGCATTTCTCCAACATGTTGCGCACAAGTGAGACCACGTCGACGGTCAGCAGTTGCTTGGCCGAGAGGTTCACGCTCATGGTTAGATGCCCCAGAGAAGGAAAACGGTCCAGCCACAGGCGCATTTGCCTGCAGGCCTCGGAGAGGACGAACTCCCCTATGGGGAGGATCATGCCGGTTTCCTCGGCCACGGTGATAAAACACCCGGGCAGGACAAATCCATGTCCGGGGCGCTTCCAGCGTATCAGGGCCTCGAAAACCGGCGAGTTCGCATGTTTCCAGCTTAAAGATGGGCTGGTAGTGGACGATGAACTCCCCCCTCTCCACAACCCTGGCTCAAAGCGCGTTCGAGCTGGATGCGCTGCACGACCTTGTAGTGCAGGTCCATGTCAAAGACCTCGCACTGATTCCGGCCCTTGGACTTGGCCTGATACATGGCGATGTCCGCGTCACGGAGCATCCTGTCAGGGGTGGTGTGTTCCACGCTGCTGAACACGATGCCGATGGCCGCCGCCGTTTCCACCAGATAGCGCCGCAATTGGAAGGCGTTCTTGAGGGAGCGGTGGATGTTGTATGCAAGCGTAATGGCGTCAGCGTTGTGCACGATTTTCTCGATGAGGATGCCGAACTCGTCGCCTCCAAGACGGGCGATGAGGGAATTGTCTCCGGCGAGGTTGACCAGGCGTCGGGCAAAATGGCGCAGCAGTTCATCCCCAGCCTGGTGTCCGTAGTTGTCGTTGATGTTCTTGAAGTTCTCCAGGTCTATGAACAGCATGGCGCAACGTCCGGGATTGTCCAGGTAGTAATGCAGGGTGGTATCGAGCCGCTCCGTGAACAGGGCTCGGTTGGGCAGGCCGGTAAGGGCGTCGTGATAGGCGCGGTGTGTCAGGGTCAGTTCATTCGACTTGCGTAGGGTGATGTCGTGAAATACCACCACCGCTCCCACTATCTCATCGCTCTCCAGGATGGGGGCGCTGATGAATTCCACGGGAAAACTCGCCCCGTCGGCGTTCCAGAAGATATCGTCGTCCACCCGGTGGGTTGCGCCGGTGAGCAGGGTCTGGGTGATGGGGCAATCCTCGAAGGGGTGGGGTGTCCCGTCGGGACGAGTGTGATGCAGGATGTTATGCTGGTTCTCACCGATCAGGTCCTCTTCGGAAAACCCGGTGAGGCGTTCTGCCGCGGGATTGAAAAAAGTGACGCTCCCGGTGATATCCACGCCGTATACTCCTTGGCCCACTGAATCCAGCAGAAGTTTGTTGAACTCGGCATAGCGCCGCAGTTCATCCTGCACACGGACCGACGAGGTGACGTTGCGTCCCAGAAGGACGTCCCCCTTGGCGCTGCCATCCTCGTTCACCAGGGGGACGCGGGTGATGTCGTAGGTGGAACTGGTTTCGTTGCCCGGAAAGGTGGCGCTTTGAGCCGTAATCACATCGCGGGAGGTCCAGAAAGCCTCCTGGTTTATCCCGGATTCGCCAAGGGCGTTTCTGAGAAACGGTGAGTGCCTGGGTAGAATTTCCTGGTGCGGATAGTCGTTGCCACTGAAATTGAAAAGGGCGCGGGCCGGTTTATTGGAAACCGCGATCCGCCCCTCGGAGTCCGTGAGCAGGATGAAATCCGGAATGGCGTTGATGAGGGCGCGGAGGCGGAATTCCTGGGTCAGCGCGTTTTGCTCGGCTGCCTTGCGCTCCCCGATTTCCTGCGTGAGCATGACATTGGCTTCCTCCAACTCCTGCCGGGCCTGGAGCTGGAGACCGAGGCGTTCCTGGAACAGTCTGCGCTGCTTGAGCATCAGCCAGGTGGCGGAGCAACCTGTGATGGCACCGAAAATCAACGGAACAACATATCCTCGGGGTGACATGATCGATGCGCCGATCATGATTTTTTGCAAAAGGGAAAGAAGAACCAGAAGCAGGGAAGCGAATAGACCTCCCAGGAGAACATATATGATCGACTTGGAGGGCATGCTATTACTCGAAATGGCGACCACTTGTTTGGATTGAGCGAGAGAAGGATACATATTTAGCATAGCAGGAATGAATAATCATGGAAAGAGGTCTGAGAAATTCTAGGATCACGACGCTTCGACCAGAGGAAAAAGATACTGTGGAGGCGGGAAAGCGACAAAATGGTATCCCTGGCGAACCTGCTGTGCTAAGAGGAAATACGGACCTGAATTTTCAAACAAGGTACAGGAGGGTGCCATGAAAAAGGCTGTAATTACGGCGTTATTGTTGCTCTGTGTTTTCGCGGTTTCGGGAATCGCCCATGCTAGGAAGAGCAAGGGCGTCGATATGGAGGAGTACACTTGCAGGGATCTGATGCAGGAGAAAGCCGAGGATATCGGCCTTGTGTTGATGTGGGTCGATGGTTACCTGAGCTGCGAGACCGGAGATCTCAAAATGGACGAGGATTGGATTCAGGAAATGGCCGAGACCATCGGCAATGCCTGCCAGAACGACCCGGACGCCTATCTCATCGACATAGTGGAGAAGATGGCGGAACAATAGCCTGCTGCGGCCAGCGTAAACCCCTGTGGGGCGAATGTCGCATTCGTCCAAGTGATGTCCTCCGAAGTTACCTACGTGAGTTCGGGGGACATCAACTTTTTCTGCTTCGTGTACAACTTGCACGGGGGAGATCAGGGCGGTGCAGTTCGACAAACTGGATCAGGAGCACTCCACCTTTGATATCTTCAAGAAATAGGGCTGATTCGGAGCGGAGAGCCCCGGGATGGAAAGCACAAAGGGGCGGCACCCGGTTGGAAGCCGCCCCTTTGGGGATTCTTGTAAAGAAATGCGGCTAGCCCAGGAGCAGGCGGTCCGAGACCACGCCGTCCCCGCGCAGTGAGTGGAAGCGGTCCAGCAGGTCGTCCACGGTGAGGCTTTGCTTTTCCTTGCCCTCGATGTCCAGGATCACCTCCCCCTGGTGCATCATCACCAGACGGTTTCCAAAGGCGATGGCCTGCTGCATGTTATGGGTGACCATGAGGGTGGTGAGCTTCTGCTCCTCCACCAGTTGCTGGGTCAGGTCCATGATCTGCAGCGCGGTCTTGGGATCCAGGGCGGCGGTATGCTCATCCAGGAGTAAAAGCTTGGGGCGCACCAGAGTGGCCATGAGCATGGTCAGGGATTGGCGCTGCCCCCCGGAGAGAAGTCCCACAACGTCCTGCAGGCGGTTCTCCAGACCCAGGCCGATTTTTTTGAGTTCATCTTGGAAGCGTTCCCTGTCCTGGGGCTTCACGCCCCTGTGCAGACCGCGGCGTTTGCCGCGCAGGGCGGCCAAGGCCATGTTCTGCTCAATGGTCAAGGCTGCGCAGGTGCCCTTGAGAGGGTCTTGGAACACGCGGCCGATGAGGCTGGCGCGCTTGAACTCGGGCCAGGCGGTGACGTCCTTCTCCGCCACGATGATCCGCCCCGCATCGGGCTGAAAGCCTCCGGCGATGCAGTTGAGCAGCGTGGACTTACCGGCGCCGTTTGAGCCGATGATGCTGATGAAGTCCCCGCGCTCCACAATGAGATCCAGGTCTTTGGTGGCCAGGACCTCGTTGATGGTGCCCTTGTTGAAGTACTTGGTGACCTTCTTCAGGATGAGCATCTTGCGCGGAACCTCTGTTTGAGTTGCGGCGAAATAAGAGCGATGATCACAAGCAGGGCGGTGATCAGGTTCAAGTCGCTGGGAGTGAAGGCGAACTGCCCCAGCTTCAGTCCCAGGGCAAGGGCGATGGCCAGGCGGTACACCACCGACCCCAGCACCGCCGCGATGACGTGGCGCACCACGCCGCGCTGGCCGAAAACAGTTTCCCCCACGATCACGGATGCAAGGCCCGCCACAATGGTGCCCACGCCCATGTTGACGTCGGCAGCGCCCTGATTCTGGGCCACCAGAGCACCGGATAGCGCCACAAAGGCATTGGACAGGCCCACGCCGAAGATGATGATGTTGTGGGTGTTCACTCCCTGACTGGTGATCATCTGCGGGTTGTTGCCCGTGGCCAGCATGGCCAGCCCCAGTTCGGTATGCAGGAACCAGATAAGGAACAGCACCGCGGCCAGGGCGACGATGCCGAAGAGCAGCGGGTTGCCCAGGTAAGGGGGCAGTCCCAGTTGCCCCCAGGACTCAAGCACCGTGGCCTTGCCCAGCAGGGAGAGGTTGGGGCGCCCCATAACCCGGATGTTGATGGAGTAGAGGGCGATCATCGTCAGGATGGAGGCCAGCAGGTGCAGGATCTTGAACTTGGTGTTCAGGATGCCGGTGACCATTCCGGCCAGGAAGCCGGCGCCCGTGGCGTAGATCAGGGCGATGAAGGGATTGCAGCCGCTGGTGATGGCCACGGAGGAGACCGCCGCGCCAAGGGGCAGGCTGCCGTCCACTGTCAGATCGGGAAAGTCCAGGACGCGGAACGTCAGATATACGCCCAGGACCATGAGTCCATAGACGAATCCTTGTTCGATGGCGCCGTAAAATGCATACCAGGTCATAGCATAAGTTCACATAAACGGGTCCGGGGAGACGCGCTCCCCGGATACCTCATTATATATGTTGTTGGCGGAAGGGTTACTCCATCACCTTGTCGGCGCGCTTCAGGACAGCCTCGGGAATCTCCACGCCCATGGCCTTGCCAGCGCCGGGATTAACGTACAGCATCAGGTTCTTCAAGCTCTCCACGGGCATGTCCGCGATTTTTTCGCCGCTCACCAGGATGCGCTTGGCCATCTCGGCGGTCTGGCGCCCCATGCGGTAGTAGTCCACGGCCAGGGCGGCGACGGCGCCGCGCTCCACCGAGTTGTTGTCCGCGGCGAACAAGGGCAGCTTGGTCTCGCCGCACACCTTGACCGCGGCTTCGAGGCCGGAAACAACCGTGTTGTCCGTGGGGATGTACACGGCTTCACACTTGCCCACCAGGCTCTTGGCGGCCTGGTACACACCGCTGGAGTTCACCACGCTGGCTTCCTCCACCTTGATGCCGACCTTTTCGCACTCTTCCTTGAGCACCTTCACCAGCACCACGGAATTGGCCTCGCCGGAGTTGAAGATGACGCCCACGGTCTTGATCTGGGGCAGAAATTCCTTGATCAGGGCAACCTGCTCGGCCACGGGGCTCATGTCGGTCATGCCGGAGAGGTTGGCGCCGGGCTTGTTCACATCCTTCACCAGACCGGCGCTGACAAAGTCGGTCACCGCAGTGGCCAGGATGGGAATGTCCTTGATCTTCTGGGCGCAGGCCTGGGCAGAAGGGGTGGCGATGGCCAACACCAGGTCGGGCTTCTCACCCAGGATCTGGTTGGCGATCTGGGTGGTGGTGCCCATGTTGGCCTGGGCGATGTGCACGTTGTAGGCGAGATCCAGGCCGATATCCTTGGCGTTGTCTTGGAAGCCCTTGAGCACGGCGTCCAGGGCCGGGTGTTCCACGAACTGGTTCACGGAGACGGTGTACTGCGCGGCGAGCAATTGCGCGGGCATGATCAGCATCAAGGTCAGGGCCAGAAATACGAACAAACGTTTCATCAGCTTTCCCTCCCGGATAACGTGATGGCGTTCAAGCGTCCTCGTATGGGAACGCGTTTGGGCAGATTCAACAGAACCTTCTCGCCTACTTTGCTTTGTGGCGTCAAGAGGGGAGAGCGCCGCAAGATGAACGAATGTCTCGTGTTTTGGAATGTATGGTCAAGGATTTATATAGGTTAACTTCCCTGACTTCAATTTTGTCATATGCATGCCGGATCGATTCCCTGTCGGGAATCAAATTCCTTCGTGATTTTGGGAGGTAGGAAGCACGCACGGAGCTATGTCTTCCATGGCGGCATGTTGCAAGGCTCCCTCTTTTCTTGCTCCCGGTCTTCCGTTGCGGTATTCTTGCATACTGCGGCATCGGCGCCCGACGCCCCGGACGCGGGGCAGTTCCTTTCAGGAGTGGCGACCGAAATCTCACGCTTTGTCGAGGACTCACACATGACGGTTTTTGCCCTGGCCGATTGCAACAACTTCTACGTTTCCTGCGAGCGCGTCTTTGACCCCACGCTGTGGAACGCACCCGTGGTGGTGCTCTCCAACAACGACGGCTGCGTCATCGCCCGCTCCAACGAGGCCAAGACCCTGGGCATCGCCATGGGCGAGCCCGCGTTCAAGCGGGAGTCCTTTTTCAAGCGCAACAACGTGCGCGTCTTCTCCTCCAACTATGCCCTGTACGGCGACATGTCCAACCGCGTCATGCGGACCCTGGCGCGCTTCACCCCGGAGATGGAGATATACTCCATTGACGAGGCCTTTCTGGACTTCACGGCAATGCCCTGCGCGGACCTGGAATCCTACGTGCGGGGCATGCGTCGCACCGTGGGGCAGTGGACCGGCATCCCCATCTCCGTGGGCTTCGCCCCTACAAAGACACTGGCCAAGATAGCCAACCGCTTCGCCAAGAAGCATCCTGACACCGGCGGCGTATTCGACCTTGCCACGCGCATGGCGGACAAACGGTTCGTGGACTCGGTGCTGGACCAAGTGGAGGTTGGCGACGTCTGGGGAGTGGGGCGGCGCTACACCCGGATGCTTGCGCGGCACGGCGTGTTCACCGCCAGGCAACTGCGCGATCTGGACGACTGGTTTGTGCAAAAAAAGATGACCGTGGCCGGGCTGCACACCGTGCTGGAGCTGCGCGGCACTCCCTGCGTGCCCATGGAGCACGAGCCCCCGGCCAAGAAGGCCATCGTTTCCTCGCGTTCCTTCGGCCGCCCCGTGTCCAATGCCGAGGAGATGCGCGAGGCCGTTGCCGCCTATGTCTCCCGCGCCCTGGAGAAGCTGCGCGGGCAAAAGGGCGTGGCCGGGCACATCACCGTGTTCTTGATGACCAACCCGCACAAGCCCGGGCCGCAGTACGCCAACTCCTTCACCGCGCGCATGCCCGTGCCCAACGCCAGCACGCCGGAGTGGATAATCCTGGCGCACCGCTGCCTGGAGCGCATCTACAAGCCCGGCTACAGCTACAAGAAGGCCGGTGTCATGCTCACTGACATCGAACGCGAGGACACCCGTCAGCTCAGCCTGCTGGCGAACCCCAAGTCCGAGGAGCGCGGCCGCGAACTCATGCGCATGCTCGATCGCGTGAACGCCAAATGGGGGCGCGGCACCCTGCAGTACGCCGCCGCGGGCCTCGGCCGTCCCTGGACCATGCGCCAGTTGCGCAAATCCCCCCGCTTCACCACCTCCTGGCAGGAGATTCCGGTGGTGCACTGATTTTTCGACAAGCCATCGTCACAACCGTCTGTAATGATGTCCCGAAAGCACTGGTCAAGCCGGCAAAAGATGCTTAGTTCCGTCGGTACGCATTGTTGCGTGTCAAAGGCATAACCAGGAGTAGCGATGCCCAGATCGGAAACCATTCCCGTGGCCATGACGCACTGTCCGGACTATGCGCCGGAGAACGTGCGCCGGGCAGTGTTGGCCTGCCTGGACGCCTGCGGCATCGCCCCCGCGCGTGGAAGCAGGGTGCTGGTCAAACCCAACCTGCTCAAGGCCACGCCCAACGGCCTGGCATGCACCCATCCCCAGGTGGCGCGCGCCGCCTGCGAATGGCTGCTGGAGCACGGCGTCCGGCCCTTTGTGGCGGACTCGCCGGGCTTTGGCTCGGGAAAGAGCGTGGCCCGGCGCATAGGCATGATCGAGGCCCTGCGCCCCCTGAACGTGGAGGTCACGGAGCTGCGCAAGCCCGTGAAGGTGAAGCTCCCCTTCGGGCACAGTGTGGGAGTATCCCGGGACGCCCTGGAGGCCGACGCCATCCTCGACCTGCCCAAGTTCAAGGCGCACGGGCAGATGCGGCTTACCTTGGCGGTGAAGAACCTGTTCGGGTGCGTGCCCGGCACGCGCAAGGCCCTTGTGCACACCCTGCACGGAGACATCCAGGGGCCGGACGGCCCCCGCTTCGAGAGCCTGATCACGGAGCTTGCCCAGGCCTTGCCGGAGGCCGCTGCCCTGGTGGACGGCGTCACTGCCATGCATGTCATCGGCCCCACCGGGGGGCAACCATACTCCCTGGGGTGCATCGCGGCCGCTCCCCAACCCTGGGCCCTGGACACCGCCCTGTACGCCATGCTGGGCGTGGAGCCCGGGCAGATACCGCTGTGGCGCGAAGCCTTGCGCCGGAACCTGCCTGGCTCGCACTTCGAGGACATTCACTTCCCCCTGGAATCCCCGAACGACTTCCCCAATGACTTCAGAATTCCCGGGGAACTCATTCCCGTGACCTTTCATCCGGGGCGTCTGGCCGTCAGCGCGGTCAAACGCGCCCTGGCCCGGCTGCGGCGATAGGAAGTGAATAAGGATAGCGGAAAGAAAAGGTAAAGGATTTTGAATGGAAAGGATGTGCGAAGGGGAAACCCTTTGTCCCAAAAGGTTATCCCCCTCGCGCTCCCCCTTCCCAACCCTTGTAATAATATAATTTTTATGAGGGGAGTCCGGGGAGAAGCCCTTTTGCAAAAAAGTGTTCCCCCTGGACTCCCGCATCCTCGATGAATTACAAAAAAATATCATCTCTTCTCTTGTCATGGTTTGCCGGGGCGCAGCGCCCCTTGCCTTGGCGGGCGGGTTATGCGCCCTACGAGGTGTGGATCTCCGAGGTCATGCTGCAGCAGACCCAGATGGAGCGCGCGGTTGGGTATTTTCAGCGCTGGATGCGCAGGTTTCCGGACGTGGAGAGCCTGGCCCTGGCGCCTGAGGACGAGGTGCTCACCCTCTGGGAGGGGCTGGGGTATTACTCCAGGGCGCGGAACCTGCACAAGGCGGCCAAGGTGCTGCTTCGGGAATTCGGAGGGCGTGTGCCCGAGGACATGGAAGAGTTGCGCTCGCTCCCCGGCGTGGGGCCGTACACCGCGGCCGCGGTGGCGAGTCTCGCCTTTAACCGGGACGTACCAGTGATCGACGCCAATGTGGAGCGCGTGCTGGCAAGGGTCCTTGACCTGGACAGGCCGGTGAAGGAGCCTGTCACCCGCCGCCGCATCGTGGAGGTGGTTGAGCGTCTTCTCCCAAGGGGGCGGGCGCGGGATTTCAACCAGGCCATGATGGAGCTCGGAGCATTGGTCTGCTCCAAGCGCCCCCAGTGCGAAAAGTGCCCCATAGCGGAGCATTGCGAGAGCAGGCACCTTGGCATTCAGACCGATCGGCCGGTTCCGGCCAAGGCGCGGGACATCGTTCCCCTGGACGTGGCCACCGGTTTGTTGGTGGTAGGGGGGCGGGTGCTGATCCAGAAACGGTTGCTCACCGGGGCCTGGCCCGGGTTGTGGGAGTTTCCCGGGGGACGGGTGGAGCCCGGCGAAACCCCGGAGCAGGCCATAGTCAGGGAGTTCATGGAGGAGGTGGCGCTGGAGGTGCGGGTGGACGCGCCCCTGGGTGTCATCCGCCACGGCTACACCACCTACCGGGTGAAGCTCTCCTGCTTCGGCCTTCGGCTTCAAAGGGAACTGCCCGAGCCCCCGATCCCCGAGCTTAACGCGGCCACGGATTTCGCTTGGTGCACGCTGGAGGAGCTTCGAGGGTACGCCCTCCCGGCGGGGCACCGCAAGCTGGCGGACAGGCTGGAGCGTGAACTCCTGCTCAGGGAGATGGTGTTCGGAGGGTAGTTACTTCAGGTTGGCGAGCAGCTTTTTCGGGCTGGAGAAGTCTGGCTTGAGTCGCAGGGAGTTCTGCAGATAGGCCTTGGCCTTGCTCACGGAACCGGCCTTGGCCAGGATCAGGCCAATGTTGTAGGAAAGCACAGGGTCCTTGCTGCCGAACTTGTTGTCGATCTCGATGGCCATGAGCAGGTGGCGCTGGGCCAAGCGGTACTCCCCGCCCTCTGCGTAGGCCATGGCCATGTTGTAGAACAAGTGTTCGTCCTCGGGCACAATTTCCAGGGCCTTCTTGTACTCCTCCAGAGCCTCCTTCCACTTGCCCTGCTTGCGCAGGGCGATACCCAGAAAATTGAAGGTCACGATGTCGTCGCTGGTAAGCATGTCGCCCTTGGCTTCCAGGGCTTGGCGGTAGTATTTCGCGGCCCTTTCCGGGTTGATGTTCGAGTAGAGGTTGCCGATCTTGGTGGAGACCTCCTCGATGAAATTCATGGCCTCTTTCTTGGCCTGCTTCATCGCGTTGTCAAAGAGTTCCTCGGCCTTGTCCTCGTTGCCGATGGTGATGTGAATGCCCCCCATGTCCACCTTGCGCTCCACATTGAGGGGGCTGAGCCGGTCCAGCTTCTCGAGGTACAGGAGCTGTTGCTCCACGTCGCCCTCTTCCTCGAAAAATTCGGCGAGCTTCTTTAGGGGCTCGAGATACAGTTTGGCGTTGTTGCTGGCCGCGAGATAGGACTCCACGGCCTTGTCCTTCTTGCCCAGGCCCTTGTAGGCGTCTCCCATGACCAGGTAGCCGGCGGCGCTGTTGGGCTTGACCTCGAGGATCTGCCGCGCGGCCTTGAGGGCCTGTTCAAAGGAGTTCTGGGAAACGAGCAGCTTGGCGGCGTCGATCAGCTTGCCGATTTTTCCCTGGGGCTTGATGGTGAAGGCGATCTTTTCGATGAGTGTGTTGATGGATATTGGCTTGGAAATGAAGTTGTCCGCGCCGATCTCGTGCAACAGCACCAGACGTTGCCTGTCGGCCTCGCCCGTGAGGATTATGATTTTGGTGTTGGTGTAGGCTTCCTTGATCTGCTTGATGAGAAAGCCGGTCTCCTTGCCGTTGAGTACGCGCTCGATGAACAGCACAATGCGCTTTCTGCGCATGCCCACATCCTTGATGGATTTGATGATGCGGTTCTCGTCCTGGATCGAGGTGATGCAATCATCGGTGATGGCGAGCTGTTTGGAGATGGTGCTGCGCAGGACGCTGAGGAACATGTTGTCGTGGCTGGCCACGATGAAATGCCCCCCTTCCTTGTGAAGGAACTCGATGACGGTGGTTTCGTATTGCTTGATGCGGATGTCGGTTCCGCTTTTTGTTGTAGCCAATTCTAATTACCGTCTCAGGTTGAGACCGGAGTCTTGTGCCCCGGTTGCGTGTCCCCGTTGGATGGAGCTCTCTCCCCCCAGGAGATGCAACTACCAATGAAAAATCTGGATAGATTGCTGCGGATGTAGCTCTTAGGTTTACGGAGGGTCATTCGACCCTGAGCGCCTGTTTGATCTTCTTTTCGAGCTCGATGGCGCCGAAGGGTTTCTTGATGTATCCGGACACCCCTTCCTGAACGGCAAGCACGATGTTGTTTTCCATGCGCTCGGCCGTAATCATGATAAAGGGCGTGGATCTGAAAGTGGAGGAGGCGCGCACCTTCTTGAGAAGGTCGAGTCCCGAGACTTTGGGCATGTTCCAGTCGGAGAGGATGAGTCCCACGCGCTCGCGTTCGAGGATTTCGAGGGCGGTGGAGCCGTCGTCAGCCTCCAGGATGTTGGTGAACCCGATCTCCAGGAGCATGTTCTTGACGATCTGTCTGGCGACCCGAGCGTCATCGACTATCATGGTCTTGGTTTGCTTGTAGTTCATAAAAAACAGCCTCCGGCCTCGTTCGAAGAGAAGCCCCCGGGAAAGGAAAATACAGGTTCCGACGTGGCGTGAGATGATTACACGAAATACATGTATTCGCCTTTCCAGAGGCAGTTTTTCACCGCTTCCACATACGGCACTGTCATTACACAAAGCGGTTCGAAATTCAAGGTGCGCTTAAGGGGCCAGGGACGCGGATGAAACTTGAAATCATTTGTATATTAAGTGGTTATGAGAATGCCCGGATGGATTCAAGGAAGGACAGGCATATGCCGGAAGAAAAGACCCTGGCCCGGAAATCCGGACCAGGGCCTTAAAAGGATTCATTGAAACATGGCGGCGCAAATCTTCACCGCCAAGTCATAGCGTTACTTGCGAACGTGGCACTCACCACAGGCCAGGGGACCCTTGCCCTCTTTCTCGTGACAGCCGATGCACTGCTTGTGATAGGCGTCCATCAGACCGGTGGTCGAGTCATCGTTATGGCAATCCGCGCAGGGGGTTCCCTCGGAACTCTCGTCCTCACTGGGCGCGGTACCGTCGGTATGGTGGCAGAACCAGCACTTGTCCTCGAGTTGGGCCTTTTCATTGTGCTCGTCGTGCATGAACACCACTGAGGGACGCTGGGCGTTCTCAAAGGTGTCGTTGGGAATCTCCTCAAGACCCTGCGACGTGAAGGCCGGAAGGAGAAACACCACCGTGGCCGCGAGGAGCAGGGCCGCTTGTGCGCATTTTTTTCGCATGGCTTACCTCTGCAAAGCTTATGTCGACGGGCCTGACCAGGCTAGATAGCCTTGGTCTTCTCCATCATCTCGTAAATGATGTCGCCCAGGAACCTGATCTCCATATCCAGTTTGTAGTGGTGGACAATGTCTTCGAGTCCGCCGTGGCAGTTGTGGCAAGGGGCGATGAGGACCTTGGCGCCCGTGGCCTTGAGCTGCTCGGCCTTGACCTTGTTGCCCAGCACGCGGGTCATCTTGTGCGGCGGGCCGCAGTTGATGACGCCGCCACCGGCGGCACAGCAATAGTTGTGCTCGCGGTTGGGGTGCATCTCCACGAAGTTGGGGTAGAAGGCCTTGGCAACCTCGCGTCCCATCTCGTGAAGACCCATACCGCGGACGGTATTGCAGGGATCGTGGAACGTGGCCAGTTCGTCGGACTGTTGGGCCACTTTGATCTTGCCGGCCTTCAGGAGCTCCCAGAAGAACTGGATGGAGTGGATGATGGGCACGGGCATATGCTTCCAGGACAGCCAGCGGTTGCCGGTGTCGTAAATGGCGCGGTATGCGTGACCGCACTCGCCCATGACGATCTTCTTGACCTTGAGACGCATGGCGGATTCGTAATGGTCGCGTTTGAGGCGGCCCATCATCTCGAAATCGCCGGTGAACATGCACATGTCCGAGTTGTCCCAGCCGGTGGTGGCGGGCATGGTGAAGTCCACGTCGCACTCGTGGAAAATGGCCGCCGCCTGGTAGATGAGCTGGGTACGGAACTTGGGTTCGGGGGCGATGACCGAGTAGTAGACATCGGAGCCCTCTTTCTCCAAGGGGATGCGGATTTTGGGAAACTCGTCGCGTGCCTCGTCCTCCTGCCACTGCAGGCTGTCGATCCACTCGTCATCCTTGACCCACATCTGGTTCATGGTGGCGGCGTGGCTGTGCGCTGTGTCCTGAATGTACTGCGGCGTGATGCCCAGCTTGTGGGAAATGCGCCGCACCGTGGCGATGAGGAAACCGGTGTCAATGCCGAAGGGGCAGTACTGCACGCAACGGCGGCACAGGTTGCACTCGGTGTAGGCGATGCGCGCGGCTTCCTTCATGAACTCGCGGGATACCTTGCCCTTGTTCTTGATCATGGGCCAGATGGTGTTCTTCACCTTGCCCACGGGGGCGTATTTCGGATCCCGATCATGGGAATGGAAATAGTGACAGGCATCGGCGCAGAGGCCGCAGTGCACGCAGGTTTTTGAAAATGCCTCGAGACGGGCCAGGTTCTCTGTGGAGAGGACCTGGTTGATGACCGACTCGATCTTGGAGGGATCGAGAGAGTCCGCCCTGTCCAACCCGGGATCGTCGATCTTTTTCACTTGTTCAGTGGTTTCTTGGCTCATTGCGCTACTCCCGTTGCGCTTGTGTTCAATTTGGGGCCCTACTCGGGTTTACCAGTCCTTGACGTTGCGGATGCCGCCGAATTCAGAACCCATGTAGGCCCGCACCATGGGCGCAAGCATCATATGCGCCAGCCAGGTGAAGGGGATGATCATCAGCATCAGCTCACCGCACAGCACATGCAGGCAGACCATGAACTTGTAGTCCAGAATCTGGTGGTAGGCCAGAAAACCCGTGAGAAACGGAGCGGCCACCAGGATCAGGAGCAGGAAGTCCTTGGCCGTGGTCACGTATTTGGCCTCGGGCACCGTGCAGCGGCGGACCGCAAAGTAGATGCAACAGAGCAGCACGATGATCGTCATGACGTCGGCCACGCCGTCGGAAAGGGTGGGCCAGTGCAGGCCGATACCGTCCTTGAGCATGAGCACGTGCGCCATCAGGAACAGCGGTGCAAGAAACAGGCAGATGTGAAAGGCGAAGGCCGCAACGGTCATCACCGGGTTCAGCCGGGAGTTGCGTGGAACGAACGGGATGCTCCAGGCGAGGATGGAGCGCAGCCCGAACTTGGGGTTCAGGTAGTTGAAGATGAAGGGATCCTTGTTCTTGGCCAGGGTGAACAGATGCCAGAACTTGTAGAGGAGTCCTCCGAAAAAGACGACAAAGGTGATCCAGGCCAGGGGCCCTGTGAGAAAGCTGTAGAAACTGTTCATGGTTTCCCCCTTGCCTAGAGTTCGCCGACAGGAACCACGATCCGGCAATAGGTGCCGTTGTCGATGGCACGCAGCAGGACGAAGTTGCTGTCAGGGCTGAAGATGGGATCCCAGAGCTCGTCAAAGGCCTGTTTGTACTCGCGGCCGTTGACCAGCAAGGTGAACTTGTGGCCGGTTTTCTCGACCTTGGCGGCGATGTGCTTGGAATCCGGGCTGATTACGGGCTGCCAGGCCATCTCGTAGCCGCCGGTCCAGAGGCTGTCGTCGGCCAGGATGGTGTACTTGCCCTGGTCGTAGCGGCCCACGCAGGCGGCGCGGGAGCCGTCCGGGCTCACGCTCAGGTCGTTGGCAAAGCCGTCGATGAGGGTGCCCCAAGGTTTGCCGTCCTTGGCCACGGTCCACTTGCCGTAGGCGGTGGAGACCAGGGCGTACAAGGTGGAACCGTCGGCCGAGAACTGCTGGTGCCAGCAGTTGAAGAAGACCGGATCCCAGATCATTGTGTTGTCCTGGGCCATACCCCATTTGCCCTTGACACGGACGGGCGCCACCACGCGGCTGGTGGTCGGGCTGAAAGCCGGCTCCCAGATGCACTGATAGCTGGTGCCCCAGGTCTCGCCGTCCACGGCGATGGTGTAGTCGTACAGCGTGGTGCGGACCTGGCAGGCGATGCGCTGCGTCTTGGGATCGAAGCGCGGGGTCCAGCAGTTCACGAAAGTGCGGTCCCAGACTTCGCCGTTGCGGGCAATGCTGAAGCAGCCAGCCTGGAAGGTGTCGATATCGGCCTGCGGAATGTTCTGCGTCTGCACAACAGCCAGCGTGGTCGAACCGTCAGGAGTCAGAACGAAATTGTTGGCGTTTTCGTAAAGGGTTTCCCAAGTGGCGCCGTTGACGACCATCCCGTACTCGCCATCCTGCTGCACGCTGGCCGCGATGACGGAGCCGTCCTCGCTGAACTGCGTGCCCCACAGGAATGCGTACTGCTCTTCCCAGGGCTGATCATCCACAGCCATGGCATGCTCGCCCATGGACAGTGTGAGTGCGGCTAGCCTGTTGTCAGGGCCAAAGCGGGGGTACCACACCCTTTCGAAGGTGTTTTCCCAGGCTTTGCCATTGACGCACATGGTAAACTCTGCCTCGTCCTCGTTGGGCACCTTTGCGACAGCGGCGATTGTCTCACCGTCAGGACTTACTTGGAATTCCTCAACCCATTCGAAGTCCTTAGCGCAAGCGGTGGTGTCCAGGATCTCTTTTTTTCCGGGGGTCCAATCCCAGTCCGGGCGCATCATTGGCCTCCTTCCCCTGTAAAAACGTTACCACTCCCGTAGGAAACTAATTACTTCTGACTAAGGGAGCTTGGTAATATGGACAAGGCCAAATGGCAAGGCGGGGTGTACCCCAGGGGGGTAATTTTCGAGAATAGATCGTGAAGAAAATGTTTACAAAGTGACAAAAATTTCCTATCCTGTTGGTAGGGATCTTCTCGTTCTTTTAGGGTTGTTCGAGGTGGAGCAAGGCTTTGCGCCGAAAAACGCCTTATCCCAGTTGATTGGTAGGTTTTATCAAGAAAAACAGACTGTTCAGTGTGCAGATCAATCCCGTTGGTAGAGTTCGTCCAGAATCGGTTTGCCTCCGGCGTCAAGCACCTCCCTGGCGAGGTCCAGGCCCAGCTCTTCGGCCCTGTCCGCCGTGGCCTCGGCCTGTCGCCGTATGACACGCTTGCCACCACAGTCCGCGACCAGGCCTTCCAGGCATACGATGTCACCTTTCAGGGTCGCGTACGCTGCTATTGGCACTTGGCACCCCCCATCCAGCCCCTTGAGAAAACCGCGCTCCGCCGTCACACATATCCGGGAAGCGTGATGATTCAGTGGAGCCATGAACTTGGCCAGTTCGGTGTCGTCCGCACGGTACTCGATGCCCAGGGCGCCCTGGCCGATGGCGGGCAGGAATGCGGGCGGCTCCAGAAGAAGGTGCTTGGGCGCGGTGAGTCCAAGGCGTTTGATTCCGGCAGTGGCCATGACAATGGCGTCGTACCGCCCCTCGTTGAGCTTGCGCAGCCTGGTGTTCACGTTGCCGCGCAGGGACTCGATCTGGAGATCCGGGCGCAAGATGAGCAACTGGGCCTGACGGCGCAGACTGCTGGTGCCGATCTTGGCTCCCTCGGGCAGGGCGTCGAGGCTCTCGTAACTCATGCTGAGTAGCGTGTCAGTTGGGATCTCCCGTTCCGGCACCACGCCGACTATCAGCCCCTCGGGCTGCTCAGTGGGCACGTCCTTCATGCTGTGCACCGCCAGGTCGGCGCGTCCGTCCAGGATGGCCTCCTCGATCTCCTTCACGAAGAGCCCCTTGCCGCCGATCTTGGCCAGGGGAACGTCCAGGATCTTGTCCCCGGTGGTCTTCATGGGAAGCAGCTCAACTTCCGGAGCGCCGAGTTCGAGCAACAGGGATTGGACGTGTCGGGCCTGCCACAAGGCGAGCTCGCTGCCACGTGTCGAAATGGTGAGTTTTCGCATTCTGTGGGGTGTGGGTTCTCGTTTTTCGGGAAAGCCGGGGAGCGAAGCACCCCCCGGCGCATCGACTAATGGCAGGTGGAGCAGTTGCCGCCGGAGCATGAGGCGCAGGAACTGCCGCCACTCGAGGGAACCGCCGCGGGGATGCCGGGGCCGCCGGCCTGCTTGTGGCGGCAGCAGGACATCAGCTTCTCGGTCTCCTTGCCGCCACACTTGGGGCAGGGGATGGGCTGGTTGTCGTTGAACACGAGCTCCTCGAACTCATTGCCGCAGGATTTGCAGCGATATTCAAACATGGGCACTGGCGTATCCTCCAAATGATATTGAAACGAGTCGGTCTCATACCGGCTCAGTCAGGTACAAGCGATGTCATGGTCTGATACAGACCCTAATGCATGATCACTCGCCGTCAAGGTCTCCGCTGTCCTCCAGGTAGGGCTGCAGTTCAACGACAGCCTCGAAGAGGTAGTGATCAACGAGCCGGCAGAGCATGTGCCCCACCGCGATTTGCACTTCCTGAACAATGGGCGTGTTGGGGCTCTTCACATGCAGGGTGTAGTCGCAGAGGCCCAGCATCTCGCTTTCCCCGCCACCGGCCAGGCCGATGCACACGAGTCCCTTCCGGGTGGCCACTCGCAACGCCTCGTTGACATTGCGGCTGTTACCCGAAGTGGAGATGCCGATCAAGACGTCTCCCTTGAGGCCGAGGGCCTGCACCTGCTTGCTGAACACCTGCTCGAAGCCGTAGTCGTTGCCGATGGCGGTGAGGGCGGAGGTGTCCGTTGTCAGGGCTATGGCAGGCAATGGGGGGCGCTCCATCATGAAGCGGTTCACGAACTCGGCGGCGAGATGCTGCGCGTCCGCCGCGCTGCCGCCGTTGCCGCAGAGCAGTATCTTTCCTCCGCGCGCAAGGGTGGCTGCGAGGATTTTGGCCACCTCGATGACAGTGTTCTGGCTTTCGTGGAAAAACTGCTGGCGCAGCTTGGCGCCCTGTTCCGCATGCTCGCGAAGTATGGTGACTGCGTTGTCCGACATGGCGTATCTCCGGATTTTTGGCTGAAAATCCCGCCTTGAGGGTCTTTCAAGCCCGGGCAAGCGCGAAAAATATCCTATTTGCGGCATGGTGGCAAACAGCGGCGGCCGTCACCCGCATGCCGTATATGACTGCCTGATACTTGATCAGATAAAGACCACGGTCTTGTTGGCGTGGACAATGACCCGGTCCTCCAGATGCCAACGCACGGCCCGGGCCAGCACCTGACGCTCCAGGTCGCGGCCAAGCTCCTTGAGATCCTCCACTGTGTGCCGGTGATTCACCCGGGCCAGGTCCTGCTCGATGATGGGGCCCGCGTCCAGCACCTCGGTGACGTAGTGCGCGGTGGCGCCGATGAGCTTCACACCCTTCTCATGAGCCTGGCGGTAGGGGTCGGCACCGGCAAAGGCCGGGAGAAATGAGTGGTGTATATTGATCAGGTTCTCGGAAAAATGGGACACGAACTCGCCGGAGAGGATTTGCATATACCTGGCCAGCACCACCACGTCCATGTCCCTGGTCAGTTCCAGGATTCTGGCCTCGGCCTCGGGCTTGTTGTCCTTGTTCACCTCCACGTGGTGAAAAGGCACGCCGAAGGGGTCCACAAGCTCCTTGCAGACCGGATGGTTGCTCACGACCATGGCCACGTCGCAAGGAAGCTCGCCCCTGGACCAGCGCCAGAGCAGCTCCATGAGGCAGTGTTCGTGGCCGGAAACCAGGATGGCCATCTGCTTCACGTCCGCGCCGTAGCTGATGCGCCAGTCCATGTCGAAGCGCTCGGCAACGACCTTCCTGAAGGCCTCTTCCAGGGCGTCGCGGGTGAGGTCCAGGTAGGGCGTCTGGAACTCCAGACGCATGAAGAACACGCCCCCCTCGGCATGGGTGGAATGCTGGTCCAGGGCCGTGATGTTCACGTTGTGGGAATAGAGAAAGTTTGTCACCGCGGCCACTATGCCGGGCTTGTCCGGACAAGTGATGCGAAGCCGGGCGATGGTTTCCGTGGATTGCGCGCCAGACATCGGAGCCTCCTTGCTGCGAGTTGTTCACAGCTGCGTTAGCCAAAGTGCGCGCAAAAAGCCAGCTTTTTCAAGCCATGCCGTCCAGGGAGGAAAAAGGAGGTATCGTCTTCACATATCCGCTCCCATGAGGTATTCGATAATCGTGAATCATTGCTGCTGAAATTTGTTGGATTACAATAGTATACCGTGCCGGGAGGTCTTGGATGAACATGCGCAGAATCACGTCCCTCACCGCTTTGCTCAGTTTTCTGATCACGCTCTGGACCAGCGTGGTGCTCTACATCATGCCCCACGGCCGTACCGCCTATTGGTCGGATTGGCGTTTCTGGGGGTTGTCAAAAGACGAGTGGGGCGCCTTGCACATCAACCTGGGAATCCTGTTCCTCCTGGCCCTGCTGCTGCACATTTGGTACAATTGGAAGCCCATCACCAACTACCTGAAGAACAAGGCCAAGGCGCTCACGGTGTTCACTCCGGACTTCAACATCGCCCTGGTTGTCTGCCTGGTGTGCATGATCGGCACCCTGCTGCTCATCCCCCCCTTTTCCACCATCCTGGATTTCGGCGAGTCCATCAAAGAGGCTGCCTCGCGCAAGTACGGGGAACCACCGTGGGGGCATGCCGAGCTCTCGCCCCTGAACTCCTTTGCCAAGAAGATGGACTGGGACCCGGCCAAGGCCATGGCCGTGCTCAAGGACAAGGGTTTCAACGTGGAGAGCGGCAGGCTCACCCTGCGTCAGATCGCGGACGCCAACAAGGTCTCGCCACAGGACCTGTACAACGCCATGCTGGCTGTGCTGGACACCGGACCCGAAGGGGGTGGGCTGCCAGACGCCCCGCCCGCGGGATTCGGCATGCGCACGTTGCAGGAAATCGCCACGGAGTATGACGTGCCCCTGGACGCCATGCTGCGAGCGCTCAAGGAAAAAGACATTCAGGCGGAGCCGGGCCAGAGCGTCAAGACCATTGCCGGCAAATACGACATGAACCCCTACGACGTGTTTGAAATCCTCAAGGCGGGGGTGAAGAAGTAGGTGAGATGAAAAGGGAAATGTAGAATTTCGGGGGGAACCCTTTGTGAAAGGGTTTTCCCCTCGCACACTCTTTTTCCCGCTTTATTCCTCTTTCCCCACCACCAACGCGGCATTGCAGCCGCCAAAGGCCAGGGATGTGGACAGGGCCGCGTTCCCTTTGATCGGTGTGTTGCCTTGCATCGGAAGTGCGGGGAGCTCAGGATCCGGGGTGACGCATCCGGCGCTGGCAGGAATGCGCCCCTGTTTGAGGCATTCCAGGGTCAGCACCGCCTCGATGGCGCCCGCCGCACCCAGGGTGTGCCCGGTGTGCCCCTTGCTGGAAAAGAACGGCGTGGAAGGGAGCCGTTGGCTGAAGACCAGGGACTCCACACGGTCGTTGTCTTTGGTGCCGGTGCCGTGGGCATTGATGAAGGCCAGGGCATCGGGGGGCAGCCTGGATTCATGCAGAGCCTGGTCAATGGCCTGGCGCAAACCCCTACCCTCCGGATGGGGCGCGGTGAGGTGGTGCGCGTCGCAGGCCGCGCCATAGCCCAGGACCCTGCCAAGAACTGGGCGGGACGTGGGGGCGGCTTCCAGCAACAGCATGGCGGCGCCCTCACCCAGGTTCAGGCCCGAGCGCTCCTGATCAAAGGGGCGGCAGGGTTCCTGGGCGTGGATCATCAGGGAGATGAAGCCGTTGCAGGTGACGCGGCAGAGTTCGTCAGCACCCCCGGCAATGACCGTGTCGCAGAGCCCCATGCGTATCCACGAGGTGGCGATGCCGATGGCGTCCGCACCCGAGGAGCATGCGTTGCACACGGTCTGCACCGGACCCTGGCAGTTCAGGGAGCGGGCCACGTAAGCCGCGGGGTTGCTGGCCAGGTACCGGTGAATGGGCGCGAGGTCAGGGGAGTTCCCCTCCCGGTATTCCCGGTAGAACTCCTCGTTGTTCATGGCGCTGCCCACGGTGGTGCCGATGCACACACCCACCCGCGTGGGGTCGGGCCACTCGGGGAGGCGGTTCGGCGGAGAATCCCCCATTGTCTGCCGGGCCGCGTCCAGGGCCAGGTGCGCGGTGAGCAGGATGTCCGGAGCCTCGGAAAAAGTCGCGGTCACCTCCTGGGGGAGTTCGAAGACCGGGTAAGTCCGCTCGTGGCTGGTGTGGAACCGGCGTGGGGGCGCGGGCAACCGGCGCGGCGCAAAGAGCGCCTCCATGCAGGAGGCAACGCTCGAACCCAGGGCGCACAGGCACCCCATGCCGGTTATGGCCACACCCGGGGCGGTCATGAGCCCTGACGCTCCTCGATGAAGGCGGCCAGGCTGGAGATGCTCTGCAGGGCCTTCTGCCCCTCTTCCATGTCCTTGATCTCCACCTTGAAGTGTTTCTGCACCAGGACCACCACCTCCACGGCGTCCAGGGAGTCCAGTCCCAGGCCCTCTCCGAACAGAGGAGCGTCGTCCTCTATCTCTTCAGGCGCGATATCCTCGAGCTTGAGTTCTTCCACGAGCATTTTCTTGAGCTGTTCCCGCAAAGTCATGCAATGTTCTCCCATGTGATGGGCGCTGGAAAACTCTTTCCAGGCCGGGCTATGTTTGGTCGCTCCCGCTGTCGGAGCGCCACATGTCATAAAAATTGAAGAATTGATAGGGGTGCGCGCGGCAGTACTCCTCCAGGCAGCGGACATAGGTCTCCAGCCAGGGGCGCCAGAGCCTCGGGCCGCGCTCCGAGGTCAGTTCGCTTCGTGGCGGAAGCTCCATGATCACCGGGCACTCCATCACGTGTTCGCCGCTGGCCGCCTTGTAGGAGAAGAGCACGGCGATGGGCGCTCCCGAGGCAGAGGCCAGGGCATAGGGGCTCACCGGAAAGTTGGCTTCCTGCCCCAGAAAGGGGACGCGGTCCACGTTGCGTTGCTCGCCGCTCTCCAGCTCCCTGTCACCCATGACGCAGAGGATCTCCCCGCGTTTGAGCGCTCCAAGCATCTCCAACGCGCCCCCCAGATACCCGGTGGGGTCGATGATGCGGAAGGGGCTCTCCCCGCCCTGGTGCTCGTACCAATGGCGGTCCAGGTCCGCGGTGTCGCGGCGCAGCAGCATGTTCACGGGGCGTTCCAGGAAGTCGATATTCGCCATGGCGGCCTGCCAGCAGCCCACGTGGGCGCCCATGAGGATGAAGCCTCTTCCCGAATGCACCAGTTTCAGGAGCGCGTCCCGCCCCGTGGCGAAAACGGCCTTTTCCGCACCAGGGCCGATAATGCCGACAGCTGCACGGTCCACGAGGGATTCCCCCAGGTTCACGAAATGGCGGTAACAGTGCCGCAAGCGCTGGAATCCTCCCAGGCCGGGGAAGCGGCGGTTCAGGTAGTGGTATCCCCGCCTGCGCACGGAAGGGCGGAACAGGACATACCACAACGTCACGATCCGCAGGAAGCCGTATGCCGGAGCCCGCCCCCCGAGACGGATGAGCATGTAGAAGAAGTTGTGCTGGAACCTGCCCGCCACGCTGCGGCTGGACCAGACTTTGCGCCCGCTCGGGGCCTGTTGTGGCGAAGGAGTGTTCAAGACGCGTCACCAGTGCCGGAGCGCTCCGCGCGGTGGCGCAGAATCCGGCGCTGCAGCCTGACATATTGCCCCAGGCAATAAAAGACCCCGCCCACAATCACGGCGAGCACAGGGCCGAGCGCCACCCCGCCGATGAGCCACTCCATGAGCCGCTGTGGCGCCTGATAGCCCAGGGTCTGCAGGGATAATTCCGTGAGGAAGCGGCCGTGCCGCAGAAAATACCCCGCCTCCACGCACAGCGCGGGTACCAGGGGGGGCATGCACAGCTGATTCACGCCCAGGGCTATCCAGCGGTTGCGCCCCAGCAGGGTGGCGGCCATGAGCACACTCACGGTCTGGAATCCGATGAGGGGCAGGCAGCCCACCAGCATGCCCAGGCCGCTGGACAGCCCCAGTTCCAGGGGGGAAACGCCACGCCCCAGCATGGTTTTGATGGACTCCAGGGGGCGGATCACTGTGAAGCGCGCGCCATTGCCGTCCTCTGGCACCAGGCGCTTGTGCGGCCAGGGCAGCAGACAGCGCATGGTCAGCCGGGTATTCAGCAGGGAGATGGCCACGTTGTCCCGGAGTTTGTGAAAGTGGGAGACGCGTTTGTCCCTTTCCGGGTAGTGCACGCTGACGGGCACGTCCAAAAGTCGGAACCCGGCCCAGGCCCCCTTCACGAGCACTTCCACCTCAAAGGCGTAGCGCCTCTCCCGGAGCGGAAGCTGCAGCAACGCGGCGAGGGGATAGCAGCGGAAGCCGCTCTGGGTGTCGCCCAGGCGCACCCCCGTGTGCACGCGCAACCAGAAGTTGGAAAAGGTTCGTCCGAAGCGGGAGGAGCCGGGGACGTCCGCGTTGTCAAAGTCCCGCTTGCCCACAAGAATGGCGTGGGGGAATTCGAGCAGCGCCTCCACAAAGGCCGGGATGTCCGCCGGGGAGTGCTGTCCGTCCGCGTCCAGGGTGATGACATGCGTCATGCCCAGGTCCCGGGCTTTGGCTGCGGCGGTGAGCAGGGCCGCGCCCTTGCCCCTGTTGGTGTCGTGCCGCAGGTACAGGGCGTCCAGCCCCTCGATTTGTTCCGTTGGGGCGTCCGTGCTGCCGTCGTCCACAACGATGCACTGGGGGGAAAACCGCACTCCGGGGAACCGCTCAGCAATTCGGGGCAACAGCTCCTGTACCTCCCTGACAACCTCTCCAAGAGTCGAGGCGTGGTTGTACACCGGCACCATCACCGCCACATGCGGCATGGTATGCGACGCGGTCTCAGTCGGCATAGCGCTCCCCGCTGCGGGCGTAACGCAGAAAGTCGCCCAGGTTTAGAAGAAAGCGGCGCCAACTGTCAGGGGAGCGCCAAAGCATGGAGATCTTGTCCATTATGGCGCGGGGGCAGGTGTAGTAGCGCTTGTAGAATTCGGTGAATTCCCGCTCCATGGTGCCCCTGTCCAGACCATGGGGCACGAACAGGAAGTGCATGCAGTCCATGCGCTCCCAGTCTTCCTCGAACTCGCCCTGCTCACGGATGGTCCCGTACAGCGGCGAGCCGGGAAATGGCGTGAACTTGGCCAGGTTCACGTCGTCCAGTCGCAGGGACAGGGCATAGTCGCGGGTCTTGGCAATGCTCTCCAGGGTCTCGCCGGGCAGCCCCATCATGAGCAAGCCCTTGGCCCGGAGCCCGGCGCGCTGGACCGTGCGCACGGTCTCGGCCATGGCGTCCACCTTCAGCTTGCGGCCATGGCGCGTGAGCAGTTCCTGGTCGCCGCTCTCGATGCCCAGGCTGACCATCCAGCAGCCCGCGCGCTTGAGCAGCCGAAGCAGGTCCAGGTCCACGTGGTCGGCGCGCACCGCGCAGTTGAAGCTCATCTTCAAGGGGCGGGCCAGCAGCAGCTCGGCGAAGCGCTCCACCCGCTCCCGGTGAAAGGTGAACTGGTCGTCGTAGAAATTCACGTGCCGCACGCCAAAGCGCGTGCCCAGATGCTTCATGTGCTCGTACAGATACTCCGGCGAGTTGAAGCGGTAGCTGCGCCGGAAAACGCTGCGGTCGCAGTAGGAGCAGGCATAGGGGCACCCCCTGCTGGAGGTGCAGGTTGCGCCCGGCGCCTTGGGATAGTTGAAGATGGGCAGGGTATAGGTCTTGGGGAACCCCTGGAGCTTCTCGTAGGCCGGAAAGGGCAGGGAATCCAGATCCAGCATATCTGTCCGGAAACCGCTGAACCAGACCTCACCCTCGCCGTCCCGGTACACGATGCCCGGGATGTCCGCCACCGTGTCGGGCGCGCCATGGGATTCCATGAGTTCGCTCAGCGCGGCCTCGCCCTCACCCACCACGGCAAAATCCAGCTCCGGGAAATCGCGCAGGGCGAGCTCCTTCTGGGAGGAGACATGCACCCCCCCGAATACGCAACGCACCCCCGGAAGCACCTCCTTGGCCATGCGTGCCAGGCGCACCCCATCCAGAAAGGTGGCCGTGGTGCAGCTGAACCCCACCCACAAGGGGCGTTCGGATTTTAGGTACTTTCTTATGGCGGCGTCGGAATCCGGTTGCGCGTAGCAGTCGATGATGCTCACGCGAAACCCCCGCATCTCCAGATACGCGGCAATGCCGGCCACGCCCAGGGGGGGCATGATGTTGGCCAGCCTGGAGATGTCGCGTCCGGCGTTCCCCTGGCGCCGCCCCAAAGGATGAACCAGGAGAATGGATCGAGGGTCGGGTCTGCGCATCAGGTTCCTTTAAGAGTGGAAAGATTGCCGTACCGCTTTGGTTTCTCCAGCAGTTTGTCCCACAGCAGGCCGCGGTAACCGAAGCGGCGCATCACGTTCATGCGCAGTTGCCCCTCCTCGGGTGGGAAGAAGCGCGTGCGCTCCCCTTTCCAGGCCTCGGTGAGCCGGGCGTTGAGTTCGTCTGGCTCGATGTCCGGTGAGAAATAGTAGAATGGCCGCAGCAGGGGCATATCCGGGCTCAGTACTCCCTCTTCCTGGGCTCGGGCGTGCAGCGCTGTGCCCGGCAGTACGCGGATGCCGGAAAAGGCGAATACCGGCGCGCGCCCCAGGCGGCGGATGTTCTCCAGCCCCTGCTCGAATGAGTCCCAGGTCTCGCCCGGGCCGCCAAAGATCACGAAGTGCGCGGCAGGCAGCCCAACAGCGTCTATGGTCTCCTGGCAGCGGAGCACTTCAGCGAAGTCGAAGCCCTTGCCCAGCCCCTCCAGGGTGGCGTCGCTGGCGGCGTCCGTACCCAGCTCCATGGCATGGCAGCCGCTCTGTTCGAGCAGGCGGATGTCTTGGACCCGCATGCCCTGGGGGCGAAAGAACGCGGCCCATTGCATTGGCGATGCCCGCCGTATCAGGGTCTCGGCGATCTCCAGATACCGCCCCTGTGGGTCGTTGAACACCGAGTCCGTGAAGAACACGTGATCCACGCCGTACTCCCGATGCAGCCAGAGCATGTCCTCGGCCACCTCCTCGGGGGGGCGGTACAGAAACTTTCGACCCTCCAGGGAGGGGTAGGTGCAGTAGGCGCAGTTGAACACGCAGCCGCGCTTTGTCTGCAGGTTGGCCATGCCGCTTTCCCGCAGGTAATGCCCCAGGATGTCGGGCGGAAGGCTGGGCCGCGGCCAGGAGTGCACCGTTCCTTTGATGAGACGAGGGGGGTGTTCCCCGTTCCCCAACATGGCCAGCAGCTCGGGCATGGCCCGCTCGCCGGCTCCGGTAACGCCGTGATCCGCTTCGAGGAACTCCAGGATGGCCTCGGGCATGATGGAAAATGCCGGGCCGCCGAGAATCACCGGCGCCCCTCCGGCGGCCTGGCGGATGCCGGGCATGAGCCGCTTCACGCGCCCCAGGTACCAATGGTCCTCTTGGGCGGTGGAGTCCACGTTGTCGATATTGCGCAGGGACAGGCCCAGATAATCCGGCGCAAAGTCCCTGATGGCGGATTCCAGGCCCTCTCCTTGGCCAAGGGCGAGCAGGTCGTACTGCAGCACCCGATGTCCGGCGCCCTCCAGGGCGGCGGCCACCATGGACATGCCCAGGGGGTACACCGGATACGGCTCCACAGCGGTGTTGCAGTTCAGTAAAAAGACCTTGGCCACCAGCAAAAATCCTTAATGTACTGTCGATAAAGTGTTTTGCGAGGAGGGAACCTTTTAAGAAAAAGGTTCCCTCCTCGCGCTCCCCCTTCCCAAACTTTGTAATAGTAAAATATAAAAAGGGAGAGTCAGTTGGAACTTGTTTAAACAAAAGGGTTCACCCCGGCAAATTCTTCCCCAAAAAACTATTTCTATGCCTTTGCCGCAAAGGAACGTTTGCGTTTGGGGTCGTAGCGGCGGTAAGTGCCGTCCTGCATCTCCCGCATGACCACCTTCTTGAACAGCTCCCCCATGCGCAGGGTCTGACCGGAGTTGGCGTAGAAGGTGTCCCAGGCGTAGTGGAAGAGTTCCTGCAGTTTTTCCGGGGTCATCTGTTTGGGCTGAAATACCACCTGGTCGCAGGTGTAATCGCTCCAGTCGTTGCTCAGCAGACGCCCCTCAGCTTCCAGCTTGGCCCGGACCGGGGAGTGGGGGAAAGGCGTGAGGATGGTGAACTCCGCGATATCCAGCTCGTTCTCCAGCAGGAAATTCACCAGCCGCTTGACCATTGCCTCGTCCTGCTCGTCCGTGCCCAGCAGGATGGTGCCCTCGATGCCGATGCCGTGAGCCTTGAGCTGGGCGATGCGGTTGCGGATGACGTCCGAGGTGTCGAACACGGCCTGGTACACGTACCAGCAGCCGGCCTGGGCCGCCAGATCCAGCAGCTCGTCATCGTATTTGATGGGGTGGGAGACCCATTTCTTTTTCAAGGGGATCATAGCCGTGAACAGGTCCTTGAGCCATTGCCTGTCCTGGGCCAGGGAGTTGTCCACCACAAAGAGCCGGTTGTTGGGGATGGCCTCCATCTCCGCGATGACCGTATCGATGGGGCGGGGGCGGTGCACCTTGCCCCCGAGATATCCCACGCAGCAGGGGAAGCAGTTGAACTGGCAGCCCCGCGAGGCGTGGACCAGGTCCACCATCTGCACACCCCGGTAGTTGTATAGCTCGCGTTTGAGGATGTCCCGCCGCGCCGGTCCCACCAATGCGATATCCGGGGGATTGCGCATGTAGTCGTAGACCTTTTGCAGGTTCCCGGCCTCGAAGTCCGCGATGACCTTGTGAAAGCGCCCCTCCGCTTCTCCGAGAAACACCGCGTCCGCGTGCAGGGCCACCTCCTCGGCATGCAACTGTGTGGCGATGCCGCCAAAGATCACTGGCACACCCATGGAGCGGAAATGGTCGGCAATGGCGAATGCGCGCGGCAGTTGGCAGGTGAGCATCACGCTCATGGCCACCAGGTCGGCCTTGATGTCGAAATCCACGGGTTCGCGGTTTTCGTCGGTAAACACGATATCCACGTGCTTGGGCACCGTGGCGGCAAACACCACCGGCCCGTGCGGGGGGAGATGGAATTCCGTCTGGCGCTCGAGTTTGCGCCATGTGGGGTAGATGAGATGTAGTATCAAAATGTGATTTCCGTATGCTGGGATCGTCGGCCAGGAAGGATGTTCCATGGCCGTGCGCCCATGAATGTCCGCAGGGGGGCGCGACGGGGATGGAAAGGAGCAACAGGGCGGTACTATCCCCCTTCCGTGACAAGCAAAGGTGGCAACGCCCCCTTTTGTTGCGGCGTGATTCGGATTTCTTCCGTGTCGCTCCGTCCACATGAACCATACCAAGGATACGCGCCGGAGCCTGTCTTTTCAAGCAGCAGGAACAGCGCACCCCTTGGGATGTCGGACGCGAGGGCGTTCTTCCCAAGCTCGCAATACCCCGCAAGCATGGAATCGGCCTCGCCGGTCTCCAGCATGTCCATGGCCATGGCCACTGCTGACTGCAGAGGCGGGAACACCCCGTTCCTCGAACTTGAGGCCGACTCCACCTGCAGCGCCAGGGCCGGGCCGCGTAAATCGAAGCGCAGAGCCATCTCTCCCAGCAGTACGTTGGGCAGGGTGTAGGCGAACAGGTGTGGGCTCGGGGCCTCAGCCAATGGCGGCGCCGTGATCTGGTAGTCTTGGTCCGTGCGCAGGCAGCCAGTCACTGTGGCCACCACGATGCCGGTGCCGATGTCCAGCGAACGTCCGTTCCCTTTGGGGTAGACTCCGGCATGGCGCAGTGCCTGGGAGCATGCGGCCAGGCCCAGGCGGCAGAAGGCGTCCATGCGGCCAAAGGCCATGTCCGGAGCGTCCAGCACGTCCTGCCTTGAGATCTCGGGCAGCCGGCCAAAGCCCAAAGGCCAGGGCGCGGCGGCATATCCGGTGCCCACCACCCCCGGCCGTCCTAATCCATCCGGCCCTGTCCAGCCTATTCCCGTGATGTGCGCGTTCATGAGTTGTTGACTAACACTTTTTTGAAGAGTTTTTCGGGGGAAACCTTTCTAAGGAAAGGTTTCCCCCGACCCCTCCTTCCAAAGATGTTTAGTATAAAAATGTACTAGTTATGTATAAATCACCAGTGTCGAAAAAGTTAAAATAGTGTAGGGCAGCTACTTGAAATTATAAGGTTTTGGAAAGGGGAGCGCGAGGGGGAGAACCTTTTGCCAAAAAGATTTCCCCCTCGCAATATTCTTATCCTTTTCTTCCTTCTCCCGTTTTTTCCTCGTACTCTTTCTCCAGCACCAGCACCACGTTGCTGCCGCCAAAGCCCGAGTTGCAGCTCAGGAGCGCGCCCGGTGCGATGTCCTGTGGCTGGTTGGAGACAAGACCTGTGGCGTGCTCCTCGGGGTGATCGCACCCCAGGGTTGGGGGCAGGAACCGCTCCCGCAGGATTTCGCAGCACAGGGCCGCCTCGATACCGCCGCTGGCCGCCATGGAATGCCCCAGAGCTCCTTTTGCCGAGAACATGGGCGGAGGCGTGGGGAACACGGCGTGCACGGCCGTAAGTTCCATGGCGTCGTTATACACCGTGCCGGTGCCGTGGGCGCAGACTCCGGCGATGTCGCGCACCGACGTGTTGCTCAAGGTCAGGGCTCTGTGCAACGCCTGGATGAGTCCGCGCGCGTCCCGGGCAGGGGCGGTAATGTGCCGGGCATCGGCGTGGAACCCCCAGCCCGTGAGCAGGGCTTTGGGATGTATGTCCAGCTCCAGTGCCCGCTCCTCGGACATGAGCAGGATGGCGGCCGCGCCCTCGCCAAGGGGTCAGGCCGTCGCGCCCCTCATGGAAAGGGCGGCAGGGGTGCGGCGAAAGGGCACGTAGACAGGAAAATCCAGAAAAGGTGAACAGGCTGGATATGTCGGCGCAGACCACCAGGGCGCTATGGCAATGCCCCAGGGCGATGCTCTGCCCCGCGCGCATGATGGCCGCCCCCCCGGATGCGCAGGCCGCGCTTACGCATTCGGCATGTGTGGGGTCCAGGCCCAGGCGTTGTTCGACCAGGCGTATGAAGGTCTCGGGCAGCAGGTCAGGGTGACGGCACTCACGGGGGGCGTCGGTGCGCTCCAGCATGTCTATGCCGGCCTTTGTGCTGGCCAGGAACAATCTCGTGTCCTGGCGACAAGGGCCAGGAGCCCATGCGCTCCAATAGAGGAGCGAGAAGCGCGTGCAACAGGGAGGCGTTTAACCGGAGCCTGGAGGCCGGGGACATGGGCTGCGTAGTCGCTGCAGCAACCGTGGGTGGTAAAGCGCTCCACTTTCCGTATGCCGGTGGCGCCGGAGCGCAGGGCTTGC
This sequence comes from Desulfovibrionaceae bacterium, assembly GCA_963674665.2. Classification (GTDB taxonomy): domain Bacteria; phylum Desulfobacterota; class Desulfovibrionia; order Desulfovibrionales; family Desulfovibrionaceae. Next base: position 157,518 of record CAXXPL010000015.1, read on the forward strand.
CACGTATCCGCCAGGCAGGTTCCAAGCGGAGTGACAGCCTCGGTGTGGGTGATGGGGATGCGCGGCACTCAGCTCTCCGGAATGCGCCCCTCGCGCCAGTTCTCGAGAAATTGCTGATAGAACGGGGGGGTGATCATCTGCAGATTGAAAATCAGCGTCCAGCAGCAGCTGGATGGTGTAGCCCGAGGCGCAGACGCGGCCGGTTTCGTCGCGCACGATGCCCTCGTAGTTGATGCGCGCGGCCTCGGTGTAGTGGAGTACGCCCTCGATGCTGAATTTCTGGCCAAAAGCGCAGGGGGTGCATGTAGTCGATGTGCATGGACTTGATGGGCGCGAGAATCTCCTGCTCGAAAAGTGTCAGATAGCCGATGCCGCAGGCCTCGCACACGGCGACCCTGCCGTCCTCTATATAGCTGGCATGGCGGCCGTGCCAGACGATTCCCAGGGCGTCCACCTCCTCGAAGCGCACGCGGCGAGTCACGGTCCGGCGCAAAGGGGGCGGTGCGTCCGGGGCGGTGCGGAAATAGGGCTTTATCATTGCTCGAGTTCGGACTCGGGCACAAAGGTGAACAGGGCCGCCTGCCCCTTTTCGGTTTCCAGGCACACGCGAAGGCCGACTCTCCTGGGTTCGCAGGTGACGGTCACCTCGCCGGGAGGTATGGGCGCGGTGAACTTGGCGCGGTCCACGCCATGCCCCTTCACCAGGGTGCCCGCAACGAGACGCCCCAGCATGAGCTGCACGAACGCGGGCAGCAGGGGGTGACCGGGAAAATGTCCGGTAAAGCACAGGTTGTCCGGCTGGAGTACGAACCGCTGCCGTAGCGTGCCGCCCTCCTCCACCACCGGACCCTGGGCGGCGGCTAGCAGCCCGCGCTCCAAGGCACTCAGATCCTCGGGGGAAAAAGATGTGTTCATGTACGCAATCCTTTTCATGTTGAAATCATTACAGTCATCATGAACAAGTCACCTGTTCCAGACAATTCGTGAGGCGCTTGTAACGCAAACCGCGACTATTTGAAATACAGCAGCATCTCCACTGTATATCCGCCGTCCTGGTCATGAAAGTGAATGCGCCCCGGCACCCGGGAACCGTCCGCGAGCACCCGGTACCCCTTGTACTCCACGTACCAGTCCGCTTTCAGGTCCTCCATCCGCACCAGCTTCGGGGGGCTTGTCGCCGCTGGTCTCGTAGATGCGGCGCACGGTCTCGCCGTCGCTGCCCAATACCCTTGATTCGAGCATTATCCAGCCGCAATCCGGAGCCTGCTCGCGGAACGCCCGGATGTCGTCGTCCGCCACCGGAGGGGGCAGAAAGATGCGCCTGACGGTCCGCGCCACGTGCCTGGGCACCTGCTGGGCCTGTTTTAGGTCGGGTGCCAGGTCGTGGAGAACATTTCCCGAGGGCGTGATCTCGATGTCGATGAAGGTTATGCCCATGGGCGCCAGCAACACCAGGTGCGACAGTCCCTTTTCCGGGGAGAGTTTGAGCATGCCGTCCAGCATGACTCTGCGTGATCCCAGCGTGATGCGCGCCTGCAACTGGCAGGTGCGCTCCGCCCCCCCTCCGAGCCAGTCGCCCGCAAGCACGTCGGCCACGTTCACATCCTCGTTCGGCAACCACACCACCCGCTTGGCCATGCCCCCTGCACAGCCGGAGAAGATGGAAAAAGAGAAGAGAAGGAGGAGAGGAAGAAGAGCACGGATATTCGGGGGAAAAACTTTTTGAAAATAGTTTTCCACCCGGCCCCCCTTTTCAAAAACTATTGGAATGGGGGGATGGGGACTTCGCGGCATGGAAAGTGCCGCGTTGGCAGTGAATAAAAATGTGGTATGGGTCATGTTGAGCCGTAATGTTGTGTGCTGGAAGATGAACGCCCCAATAAAATAACTTTGGAAAGGGGGCCGGGGGGAGAATCTTTCTTGAAAGGTTTCCCCCCGGAAAATTATTCCATTTTCTTTTTCCTATCCATTCTGCCTTGCAGTGCCGGAGTCACGAACAGGGCCGCGGGCAGGGCTCCGGTGAGCCCCAGAAGCACGGCCAGGCCCATTGTCCGCAGTGCCGGGTGGCTGGCCAGGGCAAGGACGCCGAAGCCCAGGATGGTGCTCAGTGCGGAGAGCGTCACGGCGCGCTCCACGCCGTGGTCCATCCGGTGCAAGGGTTGCCAGGCCATGAAAATGCCGTAGTCCACGGCCAGCCCCACGCTGAGCACAGCGGCCAGCACCCCGTAGATGTTCAGTCCGCCGGAGTTCAGCGCCATGCCCCCGGCCAGCACCGCGAGGGCGGTGAGCACTGGAGCCAGCGCGGCCAGAGAGCGTCCGGGCCTGCGGAAAAGGATGAACACCAGGAGCAGCACCATACCGCCGGCCAGGAGCATGAAGCGCGTGAAGTCGAGCTCCAGTGCCTGGCCCAACTCCTCGCGGAAGCGGGTCTGGGATACCAGGTGCGGCATGTTTGAAATGTCCGAAGTGCCTTGCTCCGGGAACATGGCCCGCAATTCCGGAGTATCGGCCGCCATGGTGAGCACTAGCCTGTCATTGCCGGGTTTTTCGGCCGTTGGCAGGAGAATGTCAAGCAAGGGAGCGAGCCCCACGTTGCGGAGACTCTCCGGGGTGACGAAAGGTGTGTCGCTGGTGGCGGACTGCTCCAGGAACAGGAAAAATGGGTCAAAAGCGTTGGCCGCAAAGCCCAACTCCTGGGCAGTGTTCGCGAATTCCCGCCGCAAAGGGGTGATGCGGTCCTTCCAGAATTCCCGCCACAGTTCGAGGCTGGCATTCTGGGCCTGCCGGGACGGCAGGATGGGCGCGATGGAGAGCACGCCTTTTGCCTGCTCCGGGGGCAGGGAAGCGGTCATGGTCTGAAAGACCGTATTATTCATTTGCAGGGCTTGGTCCAGGTCCTTGCCTGGGGAGAATACCATGGCCTGGCCGCGAACATCGCCCCAGGTGTCCTTGAACTCCTGCTCGATGGTCTTGAGCTCAGGCGGGGTGAGGGCCAGCTGCCGGATATCCCCTTCGAGGTGGAGGTTCCGGGCCGCAACTGCGCAGACCAGAATCAAGATCAGCCAGAGCCCCAGACTCCTGAGCCGGGCCGAGCCAATCGAGGGGGCATGGGGGAGGAGTCCGCTCAAAGGAGCGGAGCGCTCCCGCCCCAATGGCAGGAGAGGCAGCAGGTACAGGGCGCTGATCAGGGCGGTGGTAAGTCCGGCAAGGGCAAAGACGCCGAGCTGCCGCACGCCCGGGAGATCGGAGAGCAGCATCAGGGAGAAGGCTGCGGCGGTGGTCAGATAGGAGAAAAGCACCGGGCGCCTGATTTCGGCCAGTGCCTGCCGCTTGTTATTGGGCGCTGCCCTGCGCAGGGCCATGAACACGTGTAGGGAAAAGTCCACGCAGATGCCCATGAGTACGCCCCCAAAACCAAGGGTCACGCCGGAGACCACGGGAAAGGCGGGGAGCAGGGCGATGAAGGCGGCGCCCCCGAGATAGGCGAGCGCAGGTGAGAGTAGCACAAACACGATGCGCCAGGTGCGGACCAGCAGGAAAAAGAGCAGGGCCAATCCGACGATGGACACGCCGAGGATGAAGCGAATATCCTTCTTGATGGCGCCGGCGTTGGCCAGGGTGTAGCGGTGTCCACAGAGCAGGTCGGCGCGGACGCCTCGAGGCAGTGTCTGTTGGATGATCTCCCGGATCCTGGAAACCAGCCGCTCGGCCCCGGCCACATCGGTCATGGGGACGTCGGTGGCCGCGACCACCAGGGCGTGCAGTCTGTCGGTGGAAAGGAACGCGCCGTTGTGCAGCCGCATGCGGGGCAGGAGGTTCACGTGCCTGAGCCTGGCCAGGCCGAAGTCGCGCAGGTCCAGGGGATCGCGGAGCAGCAGCTTCTCCATGACAAAGCCCTGGGGGCCGAGCAACTGGTTTCTGGCGCGGAGCATTCGCAACCGCACCTCGTCGCCGCCCAGCCGCTCCTCCATGGCATCGAGGTCCGGCTGCTCCACAAAGCGGGGCAGGTCGTCGAAAAACAGGTTCAGAAGATCGATTCCGGCTCCCTTGTCCACCGGCGGCCCGGCAAAGGCGCTCGTAATCAGGGGGGCACCGAGGGCGTTCAGCTTGTCAGCAAGATTTTTGGCCGCGTCGGTGAGCCTGTCCGGGCCGAACTCGTTGCTGTCCTCGAGGGTCACGAGCAGGCGCTGGGCAAAAGGCGCATGCTGCAGCAGGGCGAAATCGCGGGCCACGGTACCCTTGTCCGGGAGCATGGCCGCGGCGTTTTCCCCCACCCGCAGGCGAAGGAGCCCCATCAGGCAGAACACTGCGAAGGCAAGGCATCCGAGGATGACGGGGATGCCGGGGAAACGATTATTGGGTGTACGTGATGCAGGCATGGTGAAACGGCGCGTCGGGATTCACTCCCGGAGGGACTTTGGGAAAAGATGACATGAGGGGCGTTTGCGGCACGCCCCCCACACGTTGATTTCCTATCGTTTCAATTGATACTTGCGCACGGCGTTGTTGTGCTCGCGCAAGGTCTTGCTGAAGTAGTGGGTGCCGTCGCCCTTGGACACGAAGTAGAGGTACTCGTGATCTTCGGGGTGCACGGCGGCCTTCAGGGAGCCCAGCCCCGGTGAGCAGATGGGCCCCGGCGGAAGCCCCGGGTGTTTGTATGTATTATAAGGATTGTCGGGATCCTCCAGGTGCGAACGCTTGAGGTTGCCGTCAAAGGACAGCCCCAGGCCGTAGATCACTGTGGGATCGCACTGCATGAGCATTTTCTTTTTCAGTCGCTGGGTATAGACGCCGGAGATGGTGGGGCGCTCCTCGGCTGTTCCGGTCTCCTTTTCCACCAGGGAAGCCAGAATCACCGCGCGCTTCAGTTCCTCCGGAGAGGGGCGGCCATTGGGCCAGACCTTGTCGGCGTTATCCCAGAAGGTCTTGAGCAGCATCTCCACGATGGGACGTGCGTCCTTCTTTTTGGCGCGCTGCAGCATGTAGGTCTCGGGGAACAGGAAGCCCTCGGCCGAGTCAAAGGGGATGTTATACTTTTTGAGCAATTCCGGGTCCTTGATAGTGGCGGCAAAATCGTTGTAGTCGGCGTAGCCGGCCTTGGCCACTATCTCCGCGGTTTCCCACCAGGTGAGGCCCTCGCGGATGGCGAGCTTGTATAGGATGGGGCGGCCGGAGACAAGGGTCTCGAGGATCTTTGCGGGGGGCCATCCGGTATTGAGCATGAATTCACCGGCCTGGATGGATTCCACCTGCTTCTTGTAGCGGGCGTAGAGCCGGAAGTACTGCAGGTTGGTGACGAGATTCTGCTCGTACAGACGCTTGGCCACCTCGTCGAAGTTCTCCCCGGACTCAACGGTGAATAGGACTTCTTTGCCCGGGGTTTCCGGCACCGCCTTGATGAAGGAGTAGGACATGTAGCTCACATAGGCGGTGGCGGACAGGATACAGACGAATATGAGGGAGACTGCGGCGAGAAGGAAGGTGCGCATAGTCATACCGTGGGGAAATTTGCGGGACCCCCCTCCTGGATGAAACCTTCCAGGATGCGGGCCGCCGCTTGTTGATCCAGAACCTCTTTGAGCTTTTCACCGCGCAGTCCTGCCTGGCGCAGGAGCTCTTCGGCGTCCCTGGAGGTGAAGTCCTCGTCCACAAGATAGATGGGGAGCTGGCAGCGCCGTCTCAGACGCGCGGCGAAGTTCTGCACCTGCCGCACGATGAGCGCTTCCTGGCCGTCCGCGGCCACGGGTCCGTGGGGCATGCCCAGGACTATGCCGTCAACTCCTTGTTCATCCAATACATTGAGAATTTCCGAGAATAGCTTGTCACGCGTGGTTTTATATATGGTTTTGAGGGGAAAGGCCAGCTTGGCGTCAGGATCGCTGATTGCCAGGCCCACTCTCTTGGTCCCGAAATCGATGGCAAGGTATTTCAAGTCGATGCGCCTTGGTTGCATGGTGTCACGAGGCTGTCCAGGATGTTTTCGAACCTGGGGAGCATTGTCCGCAGGCTGAAGGAGTCGCACACACGTCGGTGTCCGGCAATGCCCAGGCGCGAACGCAGGGCCGGGTCGCGGATCAGCCGCTCAAGAGCCTGGGCAAGTGCCTTGCTGTCGTTGCCCGGCACCAGCAGGCCGGTTTCGTCATGCACCACCACCTCGTCCATGCTGCTGACATGGAATCCGACCACCGGCCGCCCCGCGGCCATCGCCTCCAGAGGCGCGCGTCCCATCCCCTCCCACAGGGAGGGAATGGCGAAGATCTGGCAAGACTCCATGAAGGCGCGCATGTCTTGAACAAAGCCAAGGAAGTGGACCCGCTCTTCCAGGCCGAACTCCCTGACCATTGATTCCAGCTCCGAGCGCAGAGCGCCTTCTCCGGCAACCCGTACCTCAAAATCAAGGCCCTTGTCGCGCAGAATATTCGCGGCCAGCACGAGAAGCCGCTGCCCCTTTTGTTCCACCAGCCGTCCGGCGGTGCCGATGATCACAGGGGGCTGGGCGGAATCGCATGGAGGCGGGGGCACCAGCAGCTCGTCCTCCAGGCCGTTGGGCAGCAGATGGATGCGTTCTTTGGGGATGAGGGCCGGGTTGTTGGTAAGCAATGCCTTGCCTGTGTCCCGGCTGTTGACGATGACGGCCGAGAGCACCCGGCGGTAGAGAAAGCGGTTGAACACGGTGTCGCGCACAGGCAGTCCCATGCCTCTGCGGTAGACCACCGCCGGGACCCTGGCTATCCGGGCGGCCATGCCCGAGGCCTTCACGTCCTGGGGCAGGCCGAGGACACAGGCGTGGAAGCGATTCTTGCGGAAAAAGCCCACCAGCCCGGCCATGAACAGGGGGTCGAGAAAGCTCAACCGCCCCAGGGACATGGTGGTGCAGGGGAGCCCGGATTCGAGGGCGCGCTCTTCCAGCTCGCTGCCGGTGGAGGTGAGGATGCGCGTGCTGTGCCCGCGTTGGAGCAGCAGTTTGGCAAAGGTGAGGTGCCAGTGCTCACCGCCCCCCCATACCGGGTTGCTGTTGCAGAAGCAGATACGAAGTGAGGTCATGACGTCTGCGGTGTGCTCGTGAGTGACTTCAAGGGGGCGTGGTCCCTCTCGCCAGCAGGCGCTCTTCGTCCCGGTTTTGCAACGGGCTCGAATTCCGAAGATTTTTGAGAAGAGGGTAGGAAAAACGGAAAAGGAACGTCCACTTCGGATACGCCTCCCTGAATTGTTTAATGATCAGAAGTAATTGACAATTCAGGGAGGGTAGCCGACTTGGACCCGTTCGGCAAGAACGAGTTCGGGAGGTGGTAAAAAAAGAAAAGTGGATTACATGCCCAGAAAAACGAGCAGGTACTTGATGGCGTACCAGGAGCCGGCCAGTCCGGCGACCAGGAGCAGGGCCTTGTATCCCTTGGGCTTGATTTCGCGCACCGTGACTTCCCAGGACAGGTCCTTTTCCTCGACGTGCTCGATGGAGTACAGGGTCTTCCTGCCGCTGTCGTCGCGGGTGCTGAAGATGTTGCCCTTGTAAATCTTCACCGGTTTCTCGAGGAAGTCGGTAAGGGTGGAGAGATCGGAGCCCCATTCGTTCCGGTATACGATGTTCTGTTCCATGGTCTTCTCGTTTTTGAGTGGCCCCCGTGCCGGGTGTGCGGCCGGCACGGAAGCATATGCAGTGTGGTGAGGGCCACTTGCCACCTAATGTATTATAAGTACCGGACAGGGAGCCTGGGCCAGGACGTTCTCGGCAACGCTGCCCATGAGCAGCCTGCGCAGTCCCGTACGTCCGTGGGAGCCGGTGATCACGAGGTCCACCTGTTGCTTGCGGGCCTGGTCTATGATCACGTCGGCCACGTCCTCGCCGTGTTCCATGGAGCTGTCCACGGTGACGCCCTTGGAGGCCGCGAGTTCGTTGAACTCGGCCAGGGTCTTTCCTGCCTTTTGGTTCATCGTGTCGATGTACCGTTCGTACAGATTGTACTCCGGGAGCATCCTGATCACCGTGATGGCCTTGACCTTGGCGCCATACTGTTCGGCGAGCTCCAGGGCCCTTTGCGCGGCCCGCTTGCTGCTCGCGGAGCCGTCCAGGGCCACAAGGATGGTGCCGAATCTGATTTCGGCGCCATTGGGTATGCTCAGCACGTCGCGCTGGCTGTAACCGATGACCCGCGCCGCGGTGGGGCTTATCATGGCCCGCTCCAGAAGGTTGCGGCGGGATTCTCCCAGGATGACGACGTCGATTTCCCCGGCATCGGCCTGGTCCACGATCTGTTCGTGGGGCGTCCCCTGCACCAGCAGGGTGCGGACTTCCAGGCCTAGGTCCTTGCCCAGTTGCTGGCATTCCTTGAGGGCTTTCTCATGAGGCGCGGCCATGGCGTTGTGGATGTCACCCACATGGAGTCTGTCCACGTCTCCGTCCAGGCCGGGCATTACACTTACGGCTGTGAGTCGGGAACCAGTCGACTTTGCGAGTTTCACCGCCTGCAGAGCAGCGTTGCGCCCCGCTTCGGTGTCCACCACCGCCACAAGCATGCGCCTGTCGATCATGACGTTATACCGTCCCTGTGGCGGGTTGCGCGGCAGCATCGGACTGCCGCTTTTGCGCGTTGATGCCCTGGTACATGGCCTTGAGGATGATGAAGGCGCCGGTGAGCAGTGCGAAGCTCATCAGGTAAAAGCTGACCTGGGAGAGAATGTCCATGGTGCCTTGGTCAATGCCGAGTACGTTGAGCTTGGTCAGGTAGTTGGGGATGACCAGACCACGGCTCACCGCCACGATGAGCATGATGGTGGCCATGACGTACTTGACCATGTAGTCCTTGACATAGGTGGTTCCGATGGCGCCGAGCTGTACGCCGAAGAGGGAGCCGGCCAGGATGATCAGGGTCAGGCGGATGTCGACCATGCCGTACCAGGCCCAGATCAGGGTGCCGCCCATGCCCATGACAAAGGCGATGACCAGTTCGCTGGCCGAGGCCATGAGGCTGGTCATGCCGAGAATGTAAATCATGCCGGGAACGCCGGCAAAGCCGCCCACGGCGATGGTGGCCGCCATCATGCCGGTGGCGAAGCCCAGGGGCGCGGTGAACCAGAAGGAGAGTCGCAGGCCGCTGTGCTTGAAGGTGATCATGGGCCAGAGTTCAACGCTCTGAACCCACTTGGCCAGACGGGTGGTCTTGCTTTCCTCGGCGCCGCTCTTCTTAAGCTTCAGGGCGTCGATGTATACGAAGGATCCCACGGTGGTGAGAATGACCACGAAGGCCAGACTGACATACAGGTTGGAACCTGCCTGTCCCCACATTTCGAGGATAATCTTCTGTACCTGGATACCGATCTGCACACCGATTTCAGCGGACACACCGATGATCAGACCCATTTTCACGTCCACCTGGCCGTAGCGGTAGCGTTTGATGGCGCCCACCAGGGCCTTGGGGAACTTGTGGCACATGTTGCTGGCCACGGCGATGGGGCCGGGGACGCCCAGACTCATCATGCCGGGAGTGAGTACGAACGCGCCGCCGGAGCCGATGAAGCCGCTCACCAGCCCGCCGACAAAACCGAGCACGAGCAGGTAGAGCGCGTTTAAAATGGTCAAATCGATAAACTGCAGAGTTTCAAGTCCAACACCATGTCCCATGGTCTGCTCCTAGATGTTTTCTGTCTTGGTGATACGTTGTTTTCTGTTCAAGCGCGCTACATTTGCGCGTGGACCCTGGGCCGGCGAGTGGGGCGCTGAGTGATGGTGTCTTCCTTGACAGCCTTTTTGGTGGCCTTTGAGGAAGCGTTGACACCGAGAGCGGTCCAGAAGTTGCCGGTGAAGGTACCATGGACATAGGAAAACAATAGGGCGGTAGCCACGGGCAGGACACAGTAGAAGTGACCTTTTGTGAAATAATTCATTATCGTGCCAGCGTTGGCGAAAAGAACGACATACAGGGCGATGGAAAAGGCGCCGTAGATGAAAGCCTTGCGTTTGGCGCGGCTGCGGGCCTGGTCCTCGGGTTTGGGGGCACGGGTGCCCTGGGAGGGACCCGAAGGTTTGTGGGTGGGGCTTGCCTCGGGAACGTTGGCCTCCGCAAAGGCCAGTGTGACACCAAAGTCTTCCAAAGTCTGTTGCATGGACATGACATCCTCCTCATGAGATGATTGTTGCTCAGTGGTGACCTTCCGCGCCGACATGGAAGATCGGCACCCGTAATGGGCGTGTCGTCCGGAGTCGATGTTCCTCGTTTTCGGCGTCGTGGAGCAGAATGAATTCCACCCCGCGAACAACTTCGGACACGATTCTGGCCAGTTCCAGGACGTTACCCCTGGCTGTGACACAGGTGACCTGCAAATCCCCCGCGCCCTTGCGCAGACTCTGCAGCAGGTTTTGCCGTGCCTGCTCCTTCTGTGCCTTGTCCTGGCCTGTCCGGGCGATGACCAGCAGGTTGCCGCTCAAGCGCTTTGCCAGATTGGAAACATACGTACTCACCAGATCAGGAAGAGTCTGCTTGTCGGTAACGAAGATGAACTTGGCTCCAGGGCTTTTCCTGAATACTCGGAGCTCCACGAGAATGTCCTGGGCGTCCTGATCCAGGCCCCCTTCAGCCAGTGCCGCCGCTGCGGCCAAGTCTTCCATGATCTTACGCATCACTTGCCTCCACTGCCCCTTTCAATACAAAGGATGTGCCAACAGCTAACATATCGATATGATGAACTATCTTGTTTCAAGGCTGCACAGGAATCGTTGCCTTTTGCAACGGTGATTTTGTAAGTGCCTGATTTAACGTATGTGACAATTCGAACAAAGTCCCTAAAAGCCGCTGCAATCTGCAACATCTGGACAACGCCACGGGAACATGTATTTTTCATCTTGCAATGAAAGATGCCGAAGGATGTGACACGCGAACCTGATTCAAAAAGGCGGGCGGAGATGGGATTTTTCAAACGACAGGACCAGGAGGCGCCTTCGGCGCCCACCAGCGGGAGCGAACAGGAGCAGGCCCAGCCCGGTGTGCTGGATGAGTTTCGCAGGGAAGCCGGGGAGGCGCATCTGCCGGAGCACGCGCTGGGCGCCGTGAACAAGGAGCTGGAGCGGCTCGCCCGCACCGATCCCTCCTTCCCCGAGTATTCCATCGGCTGCAACTATCTGGAGTTCATGCTCAAGCTCCCATGGCGCAAATCCACTGTGGATCGACTGGACCTGGAGCGCGCCAAGGATGTTCTGGACAGCCACCATGCCGGCCTCGGGCAGGTGAAGGAGCGTGTGCTGGAGCACCTGGCCCTGGCCATCATGCGGCAATCGCGCGCCTTGTCAGTGCTGGTGGTGGACGACGAGCCCATCGCCCTGGAGAACATGGCCTATGCCCTGGGCAAGGACGGATACGAGGTGGAGCGCGCCGCCAACGGTACAGAGGCCCTGCACAAGCTCGACGAGAAGAACTTCGACGTGGTGGTCAGCGACCTGAAAATGGCCGGAGTGGACGGCATGGCCCTGCTCGAGACCTTCCAGGAGGTCTCGCCCGACACCGAGTTCTTCGTGGTCACAGGCTACGCCACGGTGGACAGCGCCGTGGAGGCCATGCGCAAGGGCGCGACTAACTACCTGGCAAAGCCCCTGAACCTGGAGATGCTGCGCCGCCTGATCAGGGAGAGCGCCGCCACCCGCCGCCGCATAGGTATGGGGCGCGCGCCGGTGCTGTGCTTCTCCGGCCCCCCGGGGGTGGGCAAGACCTCCATCGGCCAGTCCATCGCCGAATCCCTGGGGCGAAAGTTCGTACGCCTGTCCATGAGCGGCATGCGGGACGAGGCAGAACTCAAGGGGCACCGCCGCACCTACGTGGGCGCCATGCCCGGGCGCATCCTCAACGAATTGCGCCGCCTCGAGGTCAACAACCCCGTGTTCATGCTCGACGAGGTGGACAAGGCCAGCCAGGGCTTTCGCGGCGACCCCGTGGCCGTGCTGCTCGAGCTCCTGGATCCGGAGCAGAATCACCAGTTCCTGGACTATTACGTGGACGTGCCCTTCGACCTCTCGGGCATCATGTTCATCATGACCGCCAACGTGGTGGAGGAACTGCCGCGCCCCTTGCTGGATAGGATGGAGGTGATTCCCTTTTCCAGTTATACCACTGCGGAAAAACTTCACATCGCCTCCTCCTACCTGGCCCCCAGGCAGATGGAGAACGCCGGGCTCGCCGGGCAGGGCGTGGAGTTCACCGGGCCCGCCCTGACAAAGGTCATCGAGGAGTACACGCGGGAGCCGGGCGTACGCAACCTGGAGCGCACCATCGGGGGGCTGTGCCGCAAGCTCGACCGGCTGCTGTTGCAAAAGGAGCGCACCCTGCCCCTGACCCTGGAGGAGCAGGATGTGGAGGAACTGTTGGGACCGCCGGTGTTCCGCTCCCAGGAGCTGGTGGAATCCCCCCCGCCGGGGCTGGTGCCCGGCCTTGTCTGGACCGAGCACGGGGGGCACGTGATCTTTGTGGAGGCCGTGGCCATGGAAGGAAGGGGGCGCCTGCTCATGACCGGCTCCCTTGGCAAGGTGCTGCGGGAGTCCGCCCAGACCGCCCTGAGCAATATCCGTAATATGGCCAAGGAATTGGGCATCAATCCCGGTATTTTCCAGGAGCGCGACATTCACGTGCATATTCCGGAGGGCGCGGTGCCCAAAGACGGCCCCTCGGCCGGTGTGACCATCGCCGTGGCCCTGGCCTCGGCCCTGACCAACAGACCGGTGCGCACCGGCATCGCCATGACCGGAGAGGTCACCCTTACCGGCCGCGTCATGCCCGTGAGCGGCCTGCGGGAAAAAATTCTGGCCGCCACACGCGCCGGAGTGCAACAGGTTATCGTGCCTGAAGCCAACCGTTGCCATGTGCAACAGTTGGACCTCGAGATCACGCAGGGCGTGGAAATCCACTTTGTGGGGCGTCTGGAAGATGTGCTGAAGATTTGTTTGTAGGAAAGAGAAAAGGCGTTGTGCGAGGGGAAAACCCTTTTGGCAAAGGGTTCTTCCCCGGCAAACGCCTTTAAATTTATTAGTTCCCGTTGCCGTCGTTTTCCTGGCGTTGCAGTTTGCGCCACAGGGAGGCGCGGTCGATGCCCAGGATTTCCGCGGCTTTTGTCTTGTTGTTGCCGGTTTGCTCCAGCACCCAGTCGATGTATTCCTGCTCCAGCTCCTTGAGGCTCTTGAGGGAATAAAATCTGGGGCATTTATCCTTGATGAGCCGGATACGCATGTCCTGGAGATCCGGGGGGAGGTTGCCGATTTCCACCTGCTCCCCGGTGCACATGACCACGGCGCTTTCCACGATGTTCTCGAGTTCGCGCACGTTTCCCGGGAATGCGTAGTCCTGCAGCACGTGCATGACCTCGGGGGACAGCCCCTTTACGGGTTTTTTCATGGCCGCGGCGTATTTGGCCACGAAGTGGTTGGCCAGGAGCGGGATGTCCTCGCGGCGCTCCTGCAGGCTGGGCAGGTTGATGACGATGACGTTGAGACGGTAATACAGATCGCGGCGGAAAACCCCCTGATCGACCTCGAGCTTGAGGTCCTTGTTGGTGGCCGCGATGATGCGCACGTCCACGGGGATCTCCTCCGAGCCGCCCACACGCATGAGGGTGCGCTCCTCCAGCACGCGCAAAAGCTTCACCTGCATGGGCAGGGGCATGTCCCCGATCTCGTCGAGAAAAAAGGTCCCGCCGCCGGCGATCTCCAGCAGTCCCTGTTTTTGGGCGCGCGCCCCAGTGTATGCGTCGCGTTCGTGGCCAAAAAGCTCGTTGGCCAGCAGTTCCTCGGAAAAGGCGGCGCAGTTCACGGCCATGTATCGGTTGGACTTGCGGCTGCTCATGGCGTGGATGGACTTGGCAACGATCTCCTTGCCTGTGCCGGTCTCCCCGAGGATGAGCACGGTGCTGTCCACCGTGGCCACCTGGGCGATGGTCTTGCGCAGGTCGGTCATTTTTTCGCTCTGCCCTATAATCAGGGGGGCGGAGCCGTCCTCCATGCGGCGCTGGAGTTCGGCCAGCTGCCTGCGGAGTTCCTGCTTTTCCAGAGCCCTGCGGATGAGCACCCGCAACTCCTTGAGCTGGTAGGGCTTGGAGAGGTAGTTGTAGGCGCCCTTGTTCATGGCTTCCACAGCGGTCTCCACGGTGGCGTAGCCGGTGAGGATGATGACCTCGGCGCTGGGGCGCAGGGTCTTCACCGCCTCCAGGACTTCCATGCCCCCCACGTGGGCCATGCGCAGGTCCGTGAGCACCAGATTGTAGTCCTCGTGCTCCAGGGCCGCGACGGCCTGCGCTCCGTCAGCCACGGAGGTGACGTCATACCCTTCCTTTTTCAGGATATGGGTCAGGTTGTCCCTGGTGATGTCCTCGTCTTCGGCAACCAGTACCCTGGCTTTTTCCATGTTCGTCTCCATAAGGGGGCGTCACTTCCTTGGTTCGGCGGCGTTATCCGGGGGCGAAAGAGGGTGGACGTACAGGGGGAGCTTGATGGTGAACTCCGTGCCCTCGTTCTCCCGGCTCTGCACATGGATGGAGCCTCCGTGCTTGTCCACGATGCCATAGACGATGGATAGGCCGAGGCCCGTGCCCACGCGCTCCTCCTTGGTGGTGAAGAACGGGTCGAAGACCTTGTCCACCAGCTCCTTTGGGATGCCTGAGCCGGTGTCGGCCACGGAAATGAATGCCTTGCCCCGGTCCTCGCCCTCGAGGATTCCGGCGCTCAGGGAGATGCGTCCGCGCCCCTCTGGCATGGCCTGGGTGGCGTTGATGATCAGGTTGAGCAGGGCCTCCTGTAGCCGCTGCACGTCCATGGGGAGCTCGAGGTCGTCGGGGATGTCGGTCTTGATTTCCACAGCCGGGGGCACCTGGCTGGAAACCAGCCGCAGGGTCTTGCGCACCACCTCGTCGAGTCTGGCATTTCTCGGTGAAAAGGTGCGCTCCCTGGAAAATTCAAGCAGCCCCTGGACAATGTCCTTGGCCCGGGCGGATTCCTGCTCGATGTTTCCGAGCATTTTCTTTTGCAGCTCAAGGTCGTTCTCCTCCAATTCCTCCATGGCAATCTGGGAGGAGGTGGAGATGTTGTTCAGGGGGTTGTTGAGCTGGTGGGCGATGCCTGCGGTGAGGGTGCCCAGGGAGGAGAGCTTCTGGGCCTGCACGAGCTGCTCCTGACGGCGCTCGAGCTCGTGGACCATCTGGTTGAAGGCCTGGATGATGCGGCGGGTCTCCTGCTGCGCGCCGAGTTCCTCGGGCAGGGCGTCGAATTTGCCCCTCCCGATGCGGCGGGTGGCGCCGAGGATGGCGTCCATGGCGTTGAAGAGACGGCCGAAGAGAAACTTGGTGCCCACAATGCCCAGCAGCAGGGCTCCCAGGACGGATACGATCAGCTGCATCTTGAGCATGCGCAGGATGATGGAGATGCTCTGCTTCTCCTTGTGTCCCATGAATTCGGCCAGGTCCACCATCTTTTTGCCCGCGCTACGCAGGGACTCCACCAGGGCGGGGTCGTCAATGCTTCCGCTGTTCATTGACTCGGAGACGGAGTTCAGGATCTCGCTGTAAGCGTCCACCGTGGCGCGCAACTCGCGCAGCTCCCCGGCGCTGCCCTTTCCACCCTTCCCTGAGAGCTGGGTGATGAACTCCTCGGCTTCCTGCATGTAACTCCGGGCCTCGTCCAGGTTGTCCCTGTTCTTGTAGAGGAGGAAGTTCTTTTCAAAACGCCTGACTTCGAGGATGACATTGGTGAGATGGTCGAAGTCCACGAGCAGGTTCATGCGTGTGCTGATGCGTATCAGGTCGAAAAAGGAGAGGGATCCGAGCAGTACGACGATGAAGATGTATATCGTAAGACTGAGGTAGATTTTATGTCTCAAGGTCAATGCGAGGAAAAAATTCTTGAAGGACATTGTCGGACACCTCGAAATTATCGGAATGGTTTCACGGGACGACTTGTTTCACTTTTACCCTTATTTCGGCGGAGAATAAACCCTTGATGGGATGGTGCGCTGTCCGCATGTTGAGGATTCCTTGATTTCCGGATTACCACACCGAGGGACCGGGACCTGGAGCGAAACCGGGGTTCGCCCCGAAATGGGGCTTGCGACACTCTGTGGAATACCTATTAATATATGTTAGTGGTGCCGCTGGAAATCGAAGACTCGTTATCGTGCAACCGCCCACCAGGAGGACAGTATGAACAACGATGATATCCGTAATATATTCGAGGCGTTTTTCGAGAAATACAAGAAGACGGAAGGCGATCGGACCTCGTGGTCCGCGCACTGGAACGAATACATGCCTTCTGGCAGCGACGTTGAACTGAATCTGACCAAGTGCCCGGCCGGAACAACCTTCAAGGTGTTCAAGAACGGCAAGAAACAGGGTGAGATCAGCGGCTGGGACGGCTTCTTCGACCAGGTCAGCGAACTGGTGGGAGAGGATTGGGACCAGGAGGTCTTTTTCAACAGTATGAAGGACATGACCTGACCGCGCCGCGCCACATGAGGGCGTTCAGAGCAAAAAAGGAGGGGGTACTATGACTGTCGACAGAATACTGCGGGGAGTGGCCGGATTCTTTATCGTGCTGAGCGTGGCTCTGGCGGTGTGGCATTCGATCTATTGGTTGTTCTTCACCGCATTAGTGGGGGTGAACCTTCTCCAGTCGGCGTTCACCAACTGGTGTCCCCTGATGACCATCCTCAGGAAGCTGGGCGTTCGTGACTGTTGACCAGGGTGCGGCGCAAAAGCATAAGGGCCCAAGGCATAAGCCCTGAGCCCTTATGGGAGCCGGACACCCAGCAACTACCACTACCGCTGCTTCCTCTCGGACCTGACGGGGTTCGCGGCGCCACTGCCGCCCGGCTCCCTAACTTCAAGCTGTAAACTATGCATTATTAACTTTCCATCGCTGGTTGTCAAGAGAGACGCCCCTTGTTTCTGGACAGGGGCGTGAACAATGCACCGTCAAATTCAGGGAATCTCACATGAGCACTGTGGAACGCGCCATCGCCATCGCCGCTGAAGTTCATGCCGGTCAAACGGACAAGGCCGGCAACATCTATGTCCTGCACCCCTTGCGTCTGATGCTTGCCATGCCCGATATCGTGAGCATGCAGGTGGCGGTGCTGCACGACGTTGTCGAGGATGGAAAAGGCTGGAGCATCGACCGGTTGCGCGAGGAGGGATTCGCGCCGGAAGTGTTGGACGCCGTGGCCTGTCTGACCCACGACAAGGAAGTCCCCTACGAGGAATACATTGAAAACATCTCCTCCAACCCCATCGCCCGGCAAGTCAAGATGGCGGACCTGGAACACAACATGGAAGTCACAAGGCTGCATGCCCTGGATGAAAAGAGCATGCGCCGCCTGGCCCGCTACCACGATGCCTGGAGCCGTTTGCGCAAGGAAAAATCAGAGTAGGGTATCGTCTGCAGGGGGGGATTGTCGACAATTCCTCCCCCGGAATCCCACCTCGAGTACCTTGAAAATAGTAGGGTTTGTGAAGGGGTATCCCCTCACGCACCGCTGTTTCCTTTCTACAGCGCCAACAGAACCCCCACGAACAGGGCCACGGAGACCACGCCGTTGAGGGTGAAAAAGGCCAGGTTCACACGGGAGAGATCGTGCTCGGAGATGAGTTTATGCTCCCACAGCAGGATCAGGCTCACCAGCGCCCAGACCACGTAGTAGGGCCAGTCCAGCCAGGCGGACCAGCCCGCCAGCAGGAAGAACAGTGACGCGTTCACATGGCAGAAGGACGAGACGCTCAGGGCCGATCCCACGCCGAAGCGCGCTGGGAACGAATGCAGCCCCTGGACGCGGTCGAAGTCCGAATCCTGGCAGGCGTAGAGGATATCGAACCCCGCCACCCAGAACAGCACTCCCAGGAACAGGTGAGCCATGGGCAGGGTGATGCCGGGCTGCACGGCCAGCCAGCCGGCCACGGGCGCCAGGGCCAGCACCGCGCCGAGCACGAAGTGGCAGAGCCAGGAGAAGCGCTTCACGTAGCTGTAGAAGGCGCAGAACAGCAGGGCAGGGGGTGCGAGCTTCAGGCAGACGCTGTTCAGGGCGCCGCAGGCGCCGATGAACACCGCCCCTGTGAGGAGCAGGAATACGCGGGTTTCGAACACGCTCACCGCCCCTGTGACGAGTTCGCGGGAGCTGGTGCGGGGATTTTCCCTGTCAAAGGGGAGGTCGGCCAGCCGGTTGAAGGCCATGGCAAAGGAGCGCACGGCCACCATGGCGATGGTCAGGAAGACAAAGACGCGCCAAGTGGGGGTGTGTCCGTCGGCGAGAAACGCCCCCATAAAGGCAAAGGGTAGGGCGAATATCGAGTGTTCGACCTTGACCATTTTCGCAAAGGCCAAGGCCTTGTTGAGCAACTGCATGGGATATGAACCTTTTTGCTATTGAAATTAACAGGAGGGGATTCGGGGGGAGGCCCTTTCCAAAAAAGGGCCCCCCTGGAAAACCTCTTCGTGAATTCAGGTGAACAAGTCATCAATCCAACAGGCTGAGCTGTTTTTCGGTGTTTTTCACGTGTATCTTCAAAGTGGAGCGCTGCAGGCTTTCCGCTGTAAACAGCTGCAGAAAGCGGGAAGGCGGCAGCCGCAGTTCCTTGCCGTAGAGCATGCGCCGCCTCGAGTGACTGAGGTACAGGGCCTGTTTGGCGCGGGTCATGCCCACGTAGAGCAGGCGGCGCTCCTCCTCTATGTCTGTCTCCTCGTGCTCCAACGGGTCGTCGGGAGCGTTGTCCGAGTCCTTGCTGGAGCCGTTGCCCGAGAGGAAGGCTGCGCCAGCAAAGGGCATGATGCCGTCCTCCAGAGCCGGGAGAAACACTGCCTCGAACTCCAGCCCCTTGGAGGCGTGCAGGGTCATGATGCGGATGTGTTCGCTGCGTTTTCCGGCCTGTTCGGCCCGGGTCTGCAGCCCCACCCAGTTCAGCAGCCCCTGCCAGCCGCCGTGCTCCTCATAGGCCTTGACCAGATTGCGAAAGGCGCGGCTCTCCCAGAACAGGCGGTCAAAGGGCGGGATGTCCTGCATGTATGCCTGCACGGCCAGCGGCCCCTTGGCCATGATGTTGCTGGGGCAGGAGATGTCCTCGGCGGCCATGCCCGGGGTGATGCCAAGGAACGCGCCCCCTGCCTGAAGAATCGCCCGAACGCGGGGTTCAACCCAGAATGCCTCCTCTTCAGGAGCGCTGCAGGGCAGGCCCAGGCGGTCCAGAGCGCGCTTCAGCGGTCGCACAAGGGAGCGGAAACGGACCAGCACCGCCACCTGCCCGGGGCTCATGGCGCCCTGCAACTCGGGGAGATCGGCCACGCCGCCGCTGTCCTGGCTGTCGGCCAGCGAATGGCTGGCTCCGCCGATGAGCCAGCGGATGCGCTCCGCTAGCCAAGCGGCCTCGCTTCCCTCGCTGGGAGCGTCGAAAAGATGCAACAGCCCGGAGCCTGGTTTCATGGACTGAAGCGCGGGAGCCTCCTTTTTTTCGGAGAAAAGGGAGGAGGATATGTCCAGGATGGACTGGGCCGAGCGGTAGTTCTCGGCCAGGGTGACCACCTGCAGATGCTTCCAGGTGGTGCGCAGGTCCTGCTCCACGTCGGCAAGGGAGCCTCGGAATCCGTAGATGGACTGGTTGGGGTCGCCGATGGCGAACAGCCCCTCGCCGCCGCCTCCGTTGTCGGAAGTGGGGAGCAGGGCCTTGATCACGGACAGTTGCAGGGTGGAGAGGTCCTGGACCTCGTCCACCAGCACATGCGTGAAGGGGCAGGTGTAGATGTCGCTCTGAATCTGTTCCAGCCAGAAGACCAGGAGATCAGTGAAGTCGGCGAGGTTCCAGGATTCCTTGAGCTTGATGTAGTTGTGGAAGTATTTCTGATCAAAATCCAGAGGCTGCATCATCTCCCTGCGTCGGGAAATCCGCTTCCAGGCCTGGAGCAGCTTCTTGGCCGGCACCTCGGAGTTGGCCTCGCGAAAGGCGCGCTTGGCGCTCTCCTCGGTAAGCAGGGTGGGGGCCTCGTCATAGGCCTTTGTCCAGTACTCAAAGGCCAATGCATGCAGCGTGTCGGCACGGGGCAGGGCCACGTTTTCCCCATGGCTCTCCCCGAGGATGCGCAGCAGGCGCTCCTCGAGCTCCTCGGCCGCACGGCGGGTGAAGGTCACCGCCAGAATCTGCCTGGGGGAGACTCCCTGCTCAACAAGGGATGTGATTCGGCTGATCAGGGTGTGCGTCTTGCCCGTGCCCGGCCCCGCGATGACCAGCACCGGCCCGGGGCCGGCCTTCACCGCGGCCTTCTGCTGCGGGTTCAAGGAGCTTGGGGGCGGAGGTGTTTCCTCGGGGTTGTCGGCAAGGCTCTCCTTGACCGCCTGCTCGGCGGGGGCCTTTTTCTTTTTGGGAGCCGGGATTTCGATGCCGGTGAGGCGCGCGCCCTTGCCAAAGCCTTTGCGTTCCTGCTCGCTGAACATGTGGATGACGCCGAACTGGCCGTCGTAGCCTGGATCGCGGCGCACCTCGCCCTTGCGCATGCGGCTCACGCCCTCTGCCAGCAGCGGGGAAACGCGCCCCAAATCCTCCAGGGGCGCCTCCAGCAGCACGTGCATCTCGGAGCCAAGGCGGGTAAGGCTCTTGGCGTAGAACTCACGGACCTTCTTGGTCCCCGGCCCGGTGCCCACGATTTCGGAGATCAGATCCTGGAGCGGCGCCAGGGAGACGAAGCCGGGGTGCCCGGCGGGCTGTTTCGGAGCCTCGCGGTCCGCCAGGGCCAGTACGCGGTGCAGCACGCCCAGGGTCAGGGGCTTGCCGCAGACCGGGCAGATGTTGTTCCTGGCCAGAGATTCGGATGGATCCATGACCACGCCGCATTTTCTGTGCCCGTCCAGGTGGTACTTGCCCTCCTCGGGAAAGAACTCGATGGTGCCCAGGAACTTGTGCCCCAGGGCCTCGCCGCGCAGGGCGTGATAGATGCCCTCGTAGGAGATCTCGCCGGAAAACCGGTTGGCCTCGCGCCCCAGCTTTTCAGCTGAATGGGCGTCGGAGTTGGAGATGAGCCTGAATCGGTCCAGGGCGCTTATGGTCCAGTTCATCTCGGGATCCGAGGAGAGGCCGGTTTCCAGTGCGAAGATGTGCTTGCCGAGATCGCCGAAACATTCCTCGATGGTGTCGAAGCCTGACTTGGATCCGAACAGGGAGAACCAGGGCGTCCAGATGTGCGCCGGGACCAGGAAGGCCAGGGGGTCGGTCTCCAGGACCATCTCCAGCAGATGCTGGGAGTCCAGTCCCAGGATGGGGCGGCCGTCCGAGGCGAGGTTGCCCACCTTGGCAAGGCGCTGGTTGAACTCCTTGGCTTTTTCCAGGTTGGGCATGAACACGAGGTTGTGAACCTTGCGGACCTTGTCCCCCCGCTTGTAGATGGAGCTGATTTCGGATTGGGGCATGAAGTAGGTTTTGCCGGAGATGGGAAAACCGGCTAGCCACTCGAGTTCTCGATCCAGCCGTGGGGATGTTTTCAATGTGTACAGCCCACTGCGAGAGTCCAGAACGAGGTTCTCCTCGAGCTCCTCCATCCACACGGGGTGGGTGAAGTCGCCGGTGCCGAGGACATCGAGCCCCTTGATACGAGCCCATATGGCCAGCTGACGTGGATTGAGCCCCTTGCTGGTTGCGCGGGAATATTTCGAATGGATGTGCAGATCGGCCCTGAATTGCTGCATGTGCTCCCCTTGGGAAATACTGGACGGATATTTAGCAGAAAGCCATGGTCTAGCCAATGGCCGTAACAAAAAGCGGTTTATGCCGGCGGTGGTTTTCATTGCGGTCATGCGAGGGCCGGGGGCACTCGCGGGCCGCATGCGTCCACGATGCTTCAGGCACGGTATCGAGACTTTCCTGGGAAGTCCCGTTCAGCGAGCCTGTTGTACTTCCTCCACCAGGGGAGTGCAATATTTACGGACCGAGAAGTTCACCCCGCGCCAGTGAAAAAGACCCAAAAAGAACCCTCCGAAACTGGGAAAGTCTTTGCCTGGCCAACTGTAGTGTGATATTTGTATGATAAGCGAGTGTGCGACGGTTTTTCCGGATCACAATCATGTGGCGACAACCTGTTGTCAATAGCATTCGGTCCGGCCGCGCGGGCAGAAGCGCTCCGGGCTGAACATACGAGGTGTTCGGATGCAGGGAGCACACAGCTCCTTCAACCTGGAGCGTGGAGAAGACTGTCTTGTCTGCGCCATCAGGGGGGAAACAAATTTCAGGGTCGTCAGCGCGCTGCGCGACGAGCTGGACAATTGGTTGGCCGCGGGTGGTCAGCGCGCGGTGATAGTCGACTTGTCCGATGTGACATTCATGAGCACCACAGGTATCAGTTTTCTTGTCTCCTCAAAGCGCAAGGTCGAGGAATTGGGCTCGATTCTGTTGCTGCGGCGCCCCAGTAAACAGGTGGTAAAGGTGCTTCGGCTCGTACAGCTGTACACCTTTTTTCAAATCGAGGATGAATAGTGCCATCGTGTGTGGGGCAGGCGCCGTGAAATAGGGGCGCAACAGGAAGCGCGCCACCATAACTACAGATATTCCTTGACTATCTCAATCCATCTGATATTATGATTGCGCAAACCTGAACCAGTATGGACGGAGCGCGGTCCTGATCTATCGGACACCACGATGAAGATCCCTCGTGGTGTGTTTCCGATTGCACGAGGGGGATCGAAGGAAGCCGGAACGGTGAAGAACGCGGTGCTGTTTCAAGGCCCGATCATCGGGCCCTTGCTGTTCGCAAGGGCCGGCCAAACGGTTGTTCTTTCCTGGTGAAGCGTGTCGTAACGGTGTAAACAAAGGGAACATTTCAAGAACAAGACCATGACGTCAATCTTGTCTGGAGGTTGTCATGCTGAAATCGCTAATGAAGATCGGGGCGCTGTGTATCCTGGTTCTTTTTCTGCTGTACGCAAGCGGTTGTTATCCGCCACCCCCGCCAGGTCCTCCGCCTCCAGGGCGGGTTTGGATCCCGGGCCATTATCACCCCGCCGGGCATTGGATTCCTCCTCATTGGGAGTATCGCTGAACAGGCGCATGACCTGATGAAGCGACTGTACTGAGACCGCTCGGCCCACTCCGGATTGATTTTCGGAGTGGGCCGCCTTTGTAGGTGCGCCCGGCAGTGCGCGTGGTGCGTGAGCGCCATCCGGGCAGGTGTGGTGCCTGCCTGGTGACTTGGAGGTGAAAGTCCTCCGCAGGCCCGACAAGGGGAACTGCTAGCCGGACGGCAAGGGTGTCCATCGCGAGATGGAATCCGAAGGAAGCCGCTGGCAAAATGCTGACCCGGCGAACAGAAATCGCATACGAGGCGGTCATGCCGGGTGAGGAGGCCGATATCCTCAAAGCCCGATACTTGTACGGAAAGCATGGACGTATATGCGGCGGGTATAAGCAGGAAGGTCGCGCGCATTACCCGGGAGGTCTGTTCGCCTGCCCTGTGCTATCGGCACGGTAACGTGTCGAGATGGGCGAACAGAAGTCAGCCGAGGCCATAGTAGTCGACCTCACCACTCGACGAAGGGCCAAACCTGCCAAGCGAGGCATGAGCACTGTCTTTTGTTTGGATTGATCAGATGCCCGTAAAGGGCCTTAAAGCTGGAAGTAACGGACGGAACTCGTGAGGCAGGGCTGGGTGCTTATAGTCCGACAGACATTCAGAGAAATGACGCCAAGCAGGCAGGAACCGCCGTGGTACGGAACCGTGTGCCCGGTGGTGTGGGAGGACGGGGGCGCGAGCCCCCCTCCTACCCGAAGGCAGTAGCGGGAGATACCCCGTCATGGGGTCGAGATGTGGCCATGCGGCTGTATTTTGAAATCGTGTTGGTCACTAGAAAAGGCTTGGCAAGATGCAGACGAAACTATATAAATTGCTGTTATGATCTGTAATCTTAACTTGACAATCGAGCTTGAAATAAAATATTAATATTTTTTTAAAGTGGTTTACCTGAGTTTCATGATTGAAGAGGCGGATAGGGGCCCCACGAATACAACCGTTTTTCGGGAAAACATCATCTTGCCATGCCGGGAAGTGCCAGTTCTGGTTGAATTTTCGACCAGAGCGCTGGCGCTTTGTTGTTGTGATCATACGTCCGCGCATGGACAAATGCCCCTTGATTGGGTATTAATCCGCGCGATATCCTCTCCCCGTGCGTCATCCACAGTATTTTCGTCATGATGCAGTTTTGAGAGGGGGGCGCGGCAGAATCATGACTCGCCATGAATTCGCTAAAATCCTTGTCTTCATGGCGCGAAGATAGTGCACAGCGAACGAAGGTTTCTTTTTCTTCGCAAAATCAAGGACAGAATTTCACTAGTGAACTGCGAAATTGCAATTATCGGCCTTGCATGTCGTTTCCCAGGAAAGGTCACCAATCTTGGCGAGTACTGGCAGGTGCTCACTTCAGGAAGGGATGTCATCACCGAAATCCCGTCTACTCGCTGGACCTTGGACCGGTTCAACCATCCCTTGCGGTCGGCAGCGGGCAGAAGCATTACCATGGCCGCGGGCGTGGTGGACGGGCTCGACTATTTTGACCACGCATTCTTCGGGATTTCCAGGAAAGAGGCCGAGTTCATGGACCCGCAGCAGAGAATGCTGCTCGAACTCGCCTGGGAGATGATGGAACAGGCGAACATTCCGCCCTCCAGACTCAGCGGTGACAACGTTGGCGTGTATATAGGAGCGAGCGCGCTGGACGCCAGCTACGCGCACAGCGACGACCCCTGGTTGCTGGGCCCCTACTCGATGACCGGCAACACCCTAAGCATCATCTCGAACAGGCTCTCCTTTGTTTACAATTTTCGTGGTCCCAGCATGACCATCGACACCGCCTGCTCCTCCTCTCTTGTGGCCATGCACCAGGCGTGCACCTTTCTGGCCAACAACGAGGGTGACTACGCGGTGACCGGTGGAGTCAACGCGCTCTACAGCCCCTTTTCCTTTGTCGGTTTTCTCCAAGGCCAACATGCTTTCCCAGGAAGGGCTCTGCAAGGTGTTTGACCAGAACGGCGATGGCTATGTCCGCGCCGAGGGCGGTGCCCTTCTTCTGCTCAAGCGTCTGGACGACGCGGTCCGGGACGGCGATCACATCATGGCCGTCGTGTCCAAGACCGGTGTGAATACTGACGGTCGCTCAGAAGCGCTGCCGTTCCCCAGCGAGGAGGCGCAGATCGACCTCTTGCGCCAGATATATGAAGCCGGGGACGTGGATATCGAGTCAATGGGCTACTTCGAGGCCCACGGTACCGGTACAAGCGGCGGGCGACCCCGTGGAGGCCAGGGCCATCGGCTCCGTGGTGGGTGCCCTGAGGAAGCCCTACGGCCGCCTGATCGTGGGCTCGGCCAAGAGCGTCATCGGCCACCTGGAGCCTGCCTCGGGCATGGCCGGGCTGTTGAAGTCCGTGCTCGTGCTGCGCGAGAAGGTCATTCCCCCCAACCTGCACCTGGAGCAGCCGCACGAGGATATCGACCTCGAAGGGTTGAACCTCAATCCCGTCACCTCGACCGTTCCCTATCCCGAGGTGCCTGGCGCGGCCATGGTCGGCGTGAACTCCTTCGGCTTCGGCGGGGCCAACGCCCATGTGCTGGTGCGGGAGTATCAGGCGCCGGTCGAAACCGTGAACGTTCCGGAACTCGGATCCGGCGACGGCGAGACATTGCCTCCCTTGTTCCTCTCCGCCAGAAGCGGCAAAAGCCTGCGTGGCCTGGCCGAGACCTACGCCGAGATGATCAAGAACATGGACGCGTCCTCATACGCCTCTGTGGCGTTGAGCGTGTTCTACGGCCGTGAGCACCTGAAGACCCGCCTGGCCGCCACTGGCAAGAATCCCGCGGCCCTGGCGGACGGCCTGCTGGATTTCGCCCTGGACCGAGAGGTCCCCAAGGGCATCGAGAAGCCTTCGTCCATAGTCACCGGCGACGCGGACTTGGCCGAGGGCAAGACCGCCTTCGCCTTTTCCGGCAACGGCTGCCAGTGGACGGGCATGGGAGGCGTGCTGCTTGGTGCGAACAAGACCTTTGCGGACACTGTCGCCAGGGTCGATGCCTGCATGTCGCCGCTCCTGGGCTGGTCCATCCTCGATACCCTGAGCCAGGAGATCGACGCGGAGCGCCTGCGACTCACGGAAGTTGCGCAACCCCTTATTTTCGCCATCCAGGTGGGGCTGGTCGACGCCCTCAAAGAGAAGGGCGTGGAGGCCGACGCCGTGTTCGGCCATAGCGTGGGCGAAGTCTCCGCGGCCTATGCCTGCGGCGCGCTCACCCTGGAGCAGGCCAGCTCCGTCATGTATCACCGCAGCGCGATGCAGTCGCGGAGCAGAGGCATGGGGCGTATGGCCGCCGTGCAGTTGAACCGCGAACAGGCGCTGGCGCTTCCGGAAATCCAGTCCGGCGAGGTGGAGATCGGCGCGGTGAACAGCCCGGCCTACGTCACCCTCACCGGTGACGAGGAGGCCTTGAAGGCGCTGCGCACCCGCTTGAAGAAAAAAACGCGTGGTCTTTCGCATGCTCGACCTCGACTACCCCTTTCACAGCAAGCACATGGAGGGGTTCAAGGACGACCTGCTAAAGAGCCTGAAAGACATCAAGCCCGCCAAGGGCAAGTCCGTATTCGTGTCCGCCCTGGAAGGCGGCGTCCGCGAGGGCGATGAGCTGGATGCCAACTACTGGTGGCGCAACATCCGCGAGAGCGTGGATTTCGAGGCGGCCACCCGGGCCATTCTCGGCCTCGGCGTGCGGCACATCATGGAGATCGGCCCCCATAATGTTCTCGGACATTTCATCTCCGCGACCATCAAGGAGAATGGCGGCAAGGCCCAGTACCTGGCCTCCCTGAAAAAGGAGATCGCGGAGAACACGGCCTTTGACAAGGCCTGGCAGACCGCATGGGTGGCCGGTTGGCCCATGGCCATGGACCATTTCTTCTCCGGAAACCGGCCCACGGTGGACCTGCCGCTCTACGCCTGGAGCAAGGAGGACGTGACCCTCAAAGTCCACGCCCAAATGTCTGGGTCTGGTCAAGGGGCGCTCCTCGCACCCCCTGCTTGGGTATCGCAAGGAAGGCGACCTGTTTGTCTGGCAGAACAGCCTGGACACGGTCACTCAGACATTTCTTGCCGATCACGAGATCTTTGGCGAAACCAATCTGCCCGGCTGCGGCGTTTCTGGAAATTGCCCTGGCCGCGGCCTATGATATCCATGAGCGGGATTCCCAGGAATTGACCCAGGTGGCCTTTGTCAGGCCGCTGCTGCTCCAGCAGTCTCCGGCAAAGGACGTACGTTTCACCGTGTCCGCCGAGGACGGCTCGTTCCGCCTGGAGAGCCGCAAGATCATGAGCGATGATCCCTGGACCCTGCACGTGGTGGGGCGCATTCCCGCCACCACGGACACCACCTTCACTCCCCCGCGTATCAATTTCAGGGCGCCGGATTCCTTTGGCGATCCATGGATGTCCAGGAGCTTTACGCCGACGCCGACAGCGTGGGCCTGAACTTCAAGTCCGGATTCCGCCCCATGCGCGAGGCCTGGGCAAAGGGCAGGCAGGTCCTGGCGCGACTGGAGCTGGCAGAGCACGCCAAGGTGGACGGCATGGTGCTTCACCCCGGCCTCATCGACGGTTCTTTCCACACCCTGCTGGCCGTACTGCCGCACATTTTCAAGACCAAGATCGAGTACGCCTACCTGCCCACCTGGGTGCAACGCATGCGCGTGGTGAAGCCCGGCGTCATCGCCTACGCCCTTGTCACCATCGAGAAGCAGACCGCCAAATCCGTGGTGGCCAGCTTCGACCTGTTCGACGAGAACGGCGCGGTCATCGCCCGGATGGAGAAGTGCCGCTTCAAGCAGATGGACTCCCAGCAGGGGCATCTCAAGCAGCGGGTCTTCAGCATCAAGGTCGAGCCCATCAACCACCCGCGCAATCTGAAGCCCATCGCGTTCCCCCCATGGATGACATCCGCCGGTTGATGGAGCCGACCCTTTCAGACCTGGTGGAACAACTGGGGCGTGATGCCTACTACAATGAACTCAAGCCACTGTGCGTGGCCGCGTTGCTGTCCCACGCCTACACCATGCTGCGGCATTTCATGAAGTCGGACGCACCCTTCACCTTGAACGATCTGGTGAAGCGCGGCGGCATCCGTGAAGAGCTGGCTCCCTATGTGGCCTACATTCTTCAATTCCTGGTGGCCGAGAATTTGGCCTCCAACAAGGACGGCACCTACACTCTGAACACGGATTGCGAATTCCCGCAGGCCGTGGACCTCTGGCGGACCATCGTCTCGGACTACCCGGCCTATCTTGCGGAAGCTGTGGTGCTGGGACGTCTGGGTTTGCATCTGCTCTCCATTCTGCAGGGCAAATGCGAGATGGACGACATCCTGCCCGTGACGCCCGGCGGAATCGTGGACAACTTCAACTCCATCAGCCCTGCGGCGCGTTACCAGAACGCGGCCATCCTCGCGCTGGTCAGAACCCTGTTCCAGTCCCTGCCCGCGGGGCGCCAGATGCGCATGATGGAGATCGGAACCGGCGGAGGCGGGCTGCTCAAGAGCCTGCTGCCCGGACTGCCCAAGGAACGCTTCGAGTACCTGGTCACCGATTCCGACCCCAACATCGTGGAACAGCTCCAGGCGTCGCTGGAAGTCAGCAAGGGCATGGAGTTCGCGCAGTTCGACGGTCGAAAGCGCGGATCTGGCCACTGGCATGAGGGGGCGTTTCGACCTGATCCTGGCCGGGCACTCCATGCACGAGGTGTCGGATGTCCGCCAGACAGTGGACAACGTCAAAGAAGCTGCTGGCCCCGGGCGGCGTCATGGTGATGCTCGAGCGCAGGCCCGATCCGCTCATAGACTTTTTCCTGGGGCTGCAACCCTGGTGGTGGACGCTTTCGCCCCAGCCTGACGAGCCGGTCTCCAGGCTCCTGGCCCCAGACATGTGGAAGAGGGCCTTTCTGGATGCCGAGTTCGAGGACGTGGAGGTGCTGCTCGAGCCCTGCGGCGAGCAGCAACTGCCCGAGAGCTTTGTCCTGGTTGCCAGACGTCCGGTCTCCGACGTGGTCGAGGTGCCGGAGCCGGAAAACGGCACCGTGGAGCCCCTCTGGGTGTTGCTCGAGGACAACGAGCCGAGCGAGCCGGCAAGCAACTGCGTGATACCCTGCTGGCCAGGCTGGAGGAGGACGAGGCCAAGGTTGTCCGCGTGCGCGCATCCGCCAAGGCGGGCGAGGTCCTTATCAACGGCAATGGCGAAGCCACGCAAATCGAGGTGGACCCCTTTGACGTTGAAGCGTGGGGCCCCGTGTTGCAGGCCCTGGGTAGAAGGAAGCTGCCCATTCGCTTCGTGCATTTCATGGGCTTCGACACCGAACAGGTGCCCGAACCCCAACGCCTGGACCACCTGCAGAACATGGGCTGCGTCAGCGCCGCCATGTTGGCAAGGCATGGAACCTGGCCCACGTCGACGCCGAGTTGTGGATGCTCTGCGGCGGCGCCTTGGAGCACAAATTCGAGGGCTCGCGGCCCGTGCCGTCCCAGGGTGGTCTCTGGGGCATGGGGCGCGTCATGATGAACGAACTCTCCGGCCTGAAGCCGCGCCTCGTGGACTTGCACTGCGAAGTGCCGGACGAGGCCCTCATAGACGCCCTGATGCGGGAGTTCGCCTACCCCACGCTGGAGAAAGAGGTTGTTCTCTGTGGGAGCAGCGTTTCTGCCCCGTTTCTATCCCACCGACAAGGTGCAGATCGAGGATGAGCAGCCCAGCGACTCCGTGTCCCGTATCGCTCTGACATTCGACACTCCGGGCAAGCTGGAGCGCCTGTACTGGACCCAGCTCCCCGACCGCCTGCCCGGACGGGCGAGGTTGAGCTCAAGACCCGCGCCACGGGACTGAACTTCCGCGACGTCATGTACACCCTGGGGCTGCTCCCCGAAGAGGCTCTGGAGGACGGCCACTCCGGCCCCACCATCGGCCTGGAGTGCTCGGGCGAGGTCGTGGCCGTGGGCGAGGGGGTCACGGACGTGCAGGTGGGCGACGAGGTCATCTGCATGGCCGGCGCCTGCTTCGATTCACATGCCATTGTAAAGGCCAACAGCCTGCTGCAGAAGCCCACGAATCTCGGCTTTGAAGAGGCCGCGACCATCCCCACGACCTTCTTCACGTCCTATTACGCGCTCAAGCACCTGGCCAACCTGCAACCGGGCGAACGTGTGCTGATCCACGGCGCCGCCGGTGGCGTGGGCCTTGCCGCCATCCAGGTGGCTTGGCATCTTGGCGCCGAGATATACACCACGGCCGGGTCGGACGAGAAACGCGACTTCCTCAAGCTCATGGGCCTGAAGAACGTCCTCAACTCGCGCTCCCTGAGCTTTGTGACGATGTGATGCGCCTGACAGACGGAGAGGGCGTGGACGTGGTGCTCAACTCCCTGTCCGGTGAGATGCTCTTCAAGAGCCTCTCCCTGCTCAAGCCCATGGGCAGGTTCCTGGAGCTGGGCAAGCGCGACTTTTTCGGCAATACGCCGCTGCGAATGCGGCCTTTCAGAAAGAACATCTCCTTCTCGGCATCGACGTGGACCAGCTCATGGTCTACCGCCCGCAGCTCGCCCGTCAGTTGCTGAAGGAGATCATGACCTGTTCGAGGAGGGGGTGTTCAACCCTCTGGTGCATAGCGTCTATCCACGCCCCGCCGCGGTGGAGGCCTTCCGCGCCATGCAACAGGCCTCCCACATCGGCAAGCTGGTGGTGAGCTTCGATGATTCGCGCTACGGCGTGCTCAAGCTTCCGCAGTTCACCCTGCAGAGGAAGCTCGACCACGAGGGCAGCTACTTGATCACCGCGGCCTCGGCGGGTTCGGTATGGCCACGGCCAAGCGGTTGTGCGCCAATGGCGCCCGCCACATCATGCTGCTGTCGCGTAGCGGCGTGACCAAGCCCGCGCAGGAAGCCACTGTGGCCGAGCTCGAAAAGCAGGGCGTGCAGGTGCGCGTGCTCAAGGCCGATGTGGCCGATGCGGACGCCCTGAGCGCCGCGATCAAGGGTGCGTTGGCGGACAATGCCCCCCTTGAAGGGTGTGGTCCACTCCGCCGCGGTGATCGATGATGGTATTCTGCAGAATCTGACGCCGGAGCGCATCATCAGGGTCCTTCGGGCCAAGGCTCTGGGCGGCTGGAACCTGCATCTGGCCACTCTGGACCAGCCTCTGGAGTTCTTCATCCTGTATTCTTCCGCCACCACTGTCCTGGGCAATCCCGGCCAAGCCAACTACGTGGCCGCAAATACCATGCTCGAAGCTCTCGCCAACTACAGACGCTCCCTTGGCCTTCCCGTGCTGGCAGTGGGCTGGGGACCCATTGTGGACACCGGCATGCTGCAGAGCAACGTCAAGGCCCTCGAATCGCTGAAAAGATTCTGGGTGTCGCGGAGCTGACCTCGAAGCAGGCCCTGGACTTTCTGGACAAGGTGCCCGAAGTCCATGGCAGCAACCTCTTCCTCTTCAACTTATCCTGGGGCAAGGTGAGGCAGTTGCCTTTCGCCTCCTCGCCGATGTTCAACCTCATCGACGAGTTGAGCAGGGAGCGCAGCGGCGGCGAGACCAGCGGTGATCCCATGCGCCTGGTGCGCGAACTTCCCAGGGAGGAGGCCATCGAGGCGTTGGTTGGGTCCATCACGGAGCAGATCTCCAACATGCTGCGCATTCCGACCAGCAAGCTTGATCCCGACATGCGGTCGTGGAACTCGGCATGGATTCATTGATGGCCGTGGAACTCGGCCTCATGCTCGAGGAGCATTACGGTGTCAAGGTGACGGCCTTCTCTCTTGGTGAAGGCGCCACCATTCGCTCCCTTGCCGGACGCGTGTACAACTCCCTGGTCAGCGGCGGTGATGACGAGGAAACCGATGTCACCAGCGAGGAGATCTACGAGTCCATGAAAGGCAAACACGGCATGAAAATAACCAAGGAACAGGCGAAGGAAATCGCCAAATCCGTTGACGTCGCATCACGCGATTCTTTGATAAAATAATGAGCGAGAACAAATCCAAGCCCCGTTTCGGGGCTTTCCGCTGAAGAGAAAAGTAAACTCATCAGCAACATGCGGTTGCGTGCGCCATGCAGGAGCAATCAGCGAGGCGCGCCTTGAGACTCACAGAGAGCTGGATATTCCGGACCACCTCTGCGACTTTGCGCAGATTCCTGGTTACAAGAAACTGCACATCCACCGGGCCATCGCCTCCCAGGCCGGGATCATGACGCCGTACTTCCTCTGCCACGACGGTGTGGCCAAGGATGTCACCCGTATCGATGGCAAGGAGTACCTCAATTTCTCCACCTACGACTATCTGGACATCATGGCTGCGACCGCGTCAACGAGGCGGCACGCAAGGCCATGGAGAAATACGGCACTTCGGCCTCGGCCAGCAGGCTCGTATCCGGGGAGCGCCCACCCCATCGCGAGTTGGAAAAAGGCCATCGCGGATCTATTCGGTGTGGAGGACTGCATCGCCTTTGTCAGCGGGCATGCCACCAACGTATGGACCATCGCGCAGCTCTTCAACCGCAGCGATCTGGTCATCTACGACGCACTGAGCCACAACTCCATCATTCAGGGAGCATTGATCTCCGGTGCGCAACGCCTCTCCTTCCCGCACTAACGACTACGACGCCCTGGAAAAGATCCTGCGCACCCACAGGGCAACTACAAGCGTGCGGTGATCATTGCCGAGGGCCTTTACAGCATGGACGGCGACATGCCGAATCTGCCCAGGCTCGTCGAGCTGAAAAAGCGCTTCAAGTGCTTCCTCATGGTGGACGAGGCCCACGCCATGGGCGTGCTTGGCAAGACCGGAAGAGGCATCGCCGAGCACTTCGATGTTCCCGGCACCGATGTTGACATCTGGATGGGAACCCTGAGCAAGACGCTGTGCGGCTGCGGCGGTTCATCGCGGGCTGCAAGCCCCTGGTGGAGTTCCTGAAATTCACGTCGCCCGGTTTCGTCTATAGTGTCGGAATGTCACCGCCCCTTGCCGCCGCATCCCGGGAGGCCTCAGCATCATGCTGGAGGAGCCCGACAGGGGTGGAGCGGCTGCAGGCCCGGGGGCGCTACTTCCTGCAATATGCCAAGGAAAAGGGTTTTGACACCGGGAACTCGCAAGGCTACTCCATCGTGCCTCTGATCGTGGGGAACTCACTCGTGGCGGGACTGCTTTCCTCCTCAATGTATCAGCGGGGCATCAATGTTCTGCCCATCATCTACCCGGTGGTGGAGGACAGCTGCGCCCGGTTGAGATTCTTCCTGTCGGCCGCGCACAAGGAGGAGCAGATTCGCCAGGCCCTGGACATCTGCGCGGAAGAGCTTCCAAGGGTTCAGAGCCTAGCGGAATCCTACTCCGAAGAATACCTGAACAAATAGTGCCATGCCCGCTTCGGCGGGCATGAACACTTATGGCGACACACTATGGCCAGTCCAGTATCTCGTTCATTTCTCATGCTGCAGGGGCCGCAAAGCCGGTTCTTCCGAAGGCTCGGGCAGACCCTTCTGGACAAGGGGCACGAGGTCGTCAAGGTCAATTTCTGCGGGGGCGACGTCTTTCACTGGCCCAGCCCCAATACCCGGATGTTCCGCAAGGCCGGGCACGAATGGCCGCTGTGGGTCTCCAGACTCATGGACGAGGTCAGCGCCACGGACCTGATCCTGTTCGGCGACCGCCGGCCATTGCAGCGCGAGGCGGTGAGAATCGCCGAGACACGGGCATGGGGGTCTGGGTCTTCGAAGAGGGGTATCTCCAACCCAATCTCCTGACCTTCGAGCAATGGGGGGTCAATGGGAAGTCCCGCCTGCCCCGCACTCCGGAAGGAGTGAGGGAACTGACGGCCGGGCTGCCGGAATTGCGGAGCAGCAGCCCATACCCAATTCCCTTAAGATCCGCGTGCACGACGCCATCAGGCACCATGTCGGAAACACCGTCCTTTTCGGTCTGTTCCCGCGCTACCGCACCCACCGCCCCTATCCCATTGTCTGGGAACTCAAGGGGTGGCTGCCCAGGTATCTGACCCGTAAAACCCGAAAGGCCGAGTCCCTGGCCAGACAGGACGAGCTTCTGGCGTCCGGCCGCCCCTTTTTCCTCTTTCCCCTGCAGCTGGACGCGGATACGCAGATCCGCCTGTACTCCTCCTTCAGCGGCATTCTCGAGAGCATCGTGTACGTGATGGCCTCCTTCGCCACCAAGGCGCCACAGAGTGCTCGCTGGTCATAAAGAACCATCCCCTTGACAATGGGCTGATAAATTATAAGACGTATGTGCTTCAACTCTCGAAGGCCCTGGGCATCGAGGACCGCGTGATCTTTCTCGAGGACGGCGACGGCAAGCGGCTCATCATCGGGAGCGAGGGCGTTGTCCTGATCAACAGCAGCATGGGGCTCGAGAGTCTGATTCTGGGGCGCCCCGTCATGTGCCTGGGGCAAGCCCTGTACAGAATGCCCGGGCTCGCCATGTCCGAAGAGGAACTGCCCCTGGACGCCTTCTGGAGTGCCGAAAAGAGCGTCGATACTGACCTGGTGCGGATTTCATCAAGATGCTCAGGCACAAGGCCCTTGTTTCTGGCAATTACTATACAGACGACGGCATCGCCATGGCCATTGCCGGCACACTTGCCCGCCTCGGCGTGTCCCAATCCCCTCCAAAAAAATGAATATAATCTTTCGCCCCGGCGAGGCTCCGGATACCGAACAACTCGCCACGATCATCCGAGAGACATCCGGCGGCCTGGTGGATTTCATTCTCAAGGGAGTGGTTCCCTTTGTCTCCCCATTGCAGCTTCTCACCGCCCAGGTGACCGACGAGGAGTCCCTGTACTACTACGGCAACTGCATGGTTGCGGCGGACGAGGGTGAACTGGTGGGCCTCCTGCTGGCCTACAGCTGGGAGGATCAGAAGCTCTCCACCCTGGCCAAGCGCTATCTGCCCAAAAAACGGCTACAGATCATTTCCGAACTTCTGGAGTCCGCGGATCAGGACAGCCTGTTCATCAACACCCTCTGGGTGGGGGAGACCATGCGGGGGCAGGGGTTGGCCGACGCCTTCATCGACCTTGCCTGCTCCTGGGCCGAAGACAAGGGACACTCCAGGCTGAGCCTGCATGTCTGGGAAGACAACTCCCGGGCCAGACGCTTCTATACGCGGCACAACTTCGAGCAGACCAAAGCGCTCGCTTTTCCGCCGCACAAACTTCTGCGCATACCGGCGGAATGCTGCAAATGTGCAAGATCATCAAATGAACGCACGGCACATATTGCTCACCGGCGCCACCGGGGGAGTGGGGCAGGCACTGGCACTCGCATGCTCCGGCCCCGGCGTGACGCTTTCCCTGCAGGGGCGCGACGAAGCCCGATTGGGCAAGATCAGCAAGCTATGCAGGGAGCGGGGAGCAACTGTGAGCCGCACGGTGCTCGACGTCCGTGACGCCGAGGCCCTGCACGACTGGGTGGAGCGGGCCGACGATGCGCAGCCGGTGGATCTGGCCATTTGCCAACGCCGGAGTGTCCACCTCGGTGCGGGCCAATGGCAATGAAATGCTGGAGGACGTTCGCCGCCTGTTCGCGGTGAACACCATGGGAGTGGTCGAGACCGTGACCCCCCCTTGCGGAGCGTATGCGTTCACGCGGCAAGGGGCAGATCGCCATGATCTCCTCCCTGGCCGGGTTGCTGGGCATGCCGTCCTCCCCCTCCTACAGCGCCAGCAAGGGCGCCGTGAGGTTGTACGGGCTGGCCTTGCGCGCGCAGCTCAAATCTTTCGGGGTCAAGGTCAGCGTTGTAACCATGGGGTTCGTGGACTCCCCCATGAGTCGGCGGTATCAGGGCCGTCAGCCGTTTCGCTGCGACGCGGACACCGCTGCCGGGCGCATACTGCGTGGGCTTCAGAGGGACAGGGCCGAGATCGTGTTCCCCTGGATACTGGCCCTGGGAATTCGCGGCCTGGATTTCCTTCCTCATGACATCGGCGGAATGATTTTGCGCCGCCTATTCAGCTTCTCCGTGGTGTCTGATGGCGATTCCCCCAAGAGCCACGGCTAAGGCAAATAATGACCTTCACTTTCATCTGTCTTGTGGTGTCCTTGCTTGTGGCGTTCGTTTTCAACAGGTTGACCGCAACCGGGCCCAGAATTCTGTCCTTCTCGGTGCTGGTTGACGGCATCCCCCTGCTTGTGGTGACGTCCCTGTATTGCATGACGTTTCTGCTCACGGGGCGCCCCGTGTTTTGTCTGACTGTGGCTGTCGGCGGCACGGTCCTGCTCTGGGTCATCAACCTCATCAAGACCGACCTTTTCCAGGAACCGTTGATGTTCATGGACGGGACACTCATTCCGCAGATCGCCAGACATCCGCGCTTCTATCTGCCGTACCTGCTCCCTCTGCCGGTGTCCTCGGGAATCGTGGCGGTGTTTGCCGTTCTGGTGCTGTTGTTCGTGTTCGGAGAACGGCAATCCCTTGGCGCGCATATCGCCATGGCCGCGGTGCTGTCGATGTGCGGCCTGTACTCGTTACTGATCGGCTGGTCATACTCGCGAAGCGGCCGAGGGTTCGGGTTGGGGATTCTGCACCGGTATCCACCTTCCCTGGATCTGCACAAGGACTTGGTCCGCTACGGCCTCCTGGGCTCAATGGGGTTGCACGGGGCTTTGGCACGCGCATCAGCGCGGCCGGGACGGCGCTCCGGGCATCTCCAAGCGTTACGAGACCCCACCATCGGGTATTGCCTGGAGCAGCGCGGCGCTGGAGGCGTTCTCCGATCCCAAGCCGCACATGGTGCTCGTGCAGGCCGAGTCCTTTTTCGATATCCGCCGGACACTTCCCAGCCTGGACTCGGGGCTCTACGCCTCCTATGACCGGCTCGCGGCCCAAGGGACGAGCGGAGAGCTCACGGTGGCGGCATCCGGCGCATATACCATGCGCACCGAGTTCTCGGTGCTGTCGGGGTTGCGCATGGACCAGTTGGGGACCGATGGCTGGAATCCATACTTCACCGCCGGAAGAAGACCGGTCTGGAGCCTGGCTAGGCATTTAAAAAATCAAGGATATCGGACTATTTGCGTACATCCGTTTTCCCTCTGGTTTTTTAAACGCTACAATGTCGTCCCACACCTTGGATTTGACGAACTGCATGGAGAGGCGTACTTTTCCCAGGCGAAACGGTACGGCCCCTATGTGAGCGATGAAGCTTTGGGCTCGTATGTTTTGGATATCCTGAGAAAGGAGTCTCGTCCCACGTTTGTATTTGCCATAACCATAGAAGCCCATGGCCCCTGGGACAGGAAGCGCTGGGAGGGAATTCCCAGGGATGATCTTGTTGCGGGGGTGCCCGAATGGTGTGGCAAGCCTCTTGAAGTTTACCTGGCGCATCTGCGTAATGCCGACCACATGATTGATCACATGAGCGCTGAATTGGCCGCAAATCAGGCAAGACCGGCAGGTCTGTGCATCTATGGCGACCATGTAGGCAGCGTACCGAGAGTCTATGCCAGGACGGGCTACACCAACCGCAATACGGACTACCTTATTTGGCGCAATGATGGTAACATGTCAGTACAACGAAAAAACATCCACGCGGCCGAACTCGGCGGGGATCTGCTTCGGGCCATGGGTTCCGGTCAAGGGCGTGGATGATATGAGGTTTATCTTATAATGACCGAGGCCACGTATCGGCAAGAGAGCCTGTGGAAGCGGGCTCTGATCGTCCAGTCACGGGTGACCTACGCCTTGATCATGCGCGAGATCCGCACCATGTATGGTCGCAGCAAGCTCGGTTATCTCTGGGTCATTATCATGACCGTTTTCAACATCATGATCTTCTGGGGCATCAGGATATTCTTCGGCAGGGTGACCCACTACGGCATGTCCATGCCCATGTTCCTGCTCTGCGGCTTCACCATCTGGTTCTGTTTCAACGAAGCGCTGCAGGCGGGTATGCATGCCATCAGGGCCAACCAGGGCCTGCTTTTCTACCCCCAGGTCCAGGCCTTCGACCTGTTCCTGTCACGGCTGTTGCTCATAGGCTCCACCAAGATATTCACCTTCGTGATAATCGCCTTTCTCATCCACGCCTGTGGCGAGGAAGTCGTCATGCCCAGCCTGAGCTACATATTGTTCGCCTTGCCGACCGCTCTGCTCATGGGCATGGGATTCGGAGCCATCTTCTGCGCTGTGGACAAATATATAGCAAGTACCCCCAACCTTGTGAGCATGGTCATGCGGATCATGTTTTTCACGTCCGGGATATTCTTCTCCCTGGACAACATGCCGGCGCACGTCAAGGACATCATTCAGTGGAACCCGATACTGCAGCTGATAGAACTCAGCCGCTCGAGCTTCTCCACCGTGTTCTTCGCCGACTACGTATCCTACTGGTATCTGATCAGCCTCACCCTGGTCGCCCTGGTTGTCGGCCTGATAGCGGAGCGCATGACCCGCCACAAGATGAAGGATCTGGTATGATCGATGTCAGGAACCTCACCAAGCGATACAAGACGAAACGAGGCTTCAAGTATGTTCTCAACGATGTCTCGTTCTCCCTGCCCATGGGGCAGAACGTCGGATTTCTGGGCCGCAACGGCGCTGGCAAATCCACGCTGCTCAGGATTATCGGGGGCGCCGAGGATCCCACCTCCGGAAAGGTGTTCCGGTATGGCACCGTGTCCTGGCCCATAGGTTTCGCTGGCGGTTTTCAGGGAAGTCTCACGGGCATCGACAACATCAAGTTCATCTCCCGTATCTTTGGTAGGGATTACAAAGATGTATTCGATTTTGTCGATGATTTCTCGGAACTCGGAGAATACCTCGAGATGCCTGTGGGCACATACTCCTCGGGTATGCGAGCGAAGCTGGCCTTTGGTCTGAGCATGGCCATCGATTTCAACTACTATCTCATCGACGAGCTTACGGCGGTGGGCGACTCCACCTTCAGGGACAAATCCAGGAAGGAGTTCCTGAAACGGCGGGAGCGCTCCACCCTGATCGTTGTCTCCCACAGCGAGAAGACCATTGAGGAGTATTGTGATGTCGTGAAGCTGGTCTATGATGGGAATGTCTATTCGTTCGATTCAATGGAAGATGGAATGAAGGCGTACAGGGAGCTGTGCTGATCCGGCTCGAAACAGGACCACTCCGGCCATGTGTAGGCTGGAGAAGTCATTGTTGCATGCGACGCGTCTCCTGGGATGGCATCGAGGAACGCCCTCCCCGATTGAATGGAGGAACGCATGGATTCTTGATAACTCTGACTCTAGAGTTGGAAAAAGAGAACACGTGATCATGAAAAATACAACGGAAAATACCTCGGAAACCGGGGAAACGAACAACACTCCTGCTTCCACGGATAGCCAGGGCAAGGCTCCGGATCCCGGAAAACAGAGTGATGCCAAAAAGGCCGCCAAGCCGGCCAAGGCTGACGAGGCAAACGGACAAAAGGCCGACGTGTCCGGCGCCCCATCGGCCGATGGGGCCGCTAAAAAGGATCCGCCCGCCAAGGCCAAGGCTGAGAATCCTGCGGAGCCCGCCAAGGAAAAGGCTTCGGCCAAGAAAAAGCCGGACGCTGCCGCCAAGGCCGACAACGGCAAGATGAAGCCTGAAGAAAATGTTCCCCAGCCCCAACCGGCGGCGAACATCGACCAGTCCGCGGACAATGGGGGCACCTACTTCGATATTCCCATGAAGCAGCAGCGCCCCGTGCCAGTCCTGGGGAACCTGCCCGTGGTCGGCAAATACTTCACGACAACCATTGGAGAGAAAAGCTTCTGGCAAAGGCGATGGAAGCTTATCCTGCTCCTGGTCCCGGTTCTTGCCTGCATCATCTACTACGGCTTCATCGCGACCGGGATGTATGTCTCCGAGTCCCGCTTCGCGGTAAGGAACCAGAAGTCAGTCAGCTTCAACGGCATCATGGGCCTGCTGGGCAGCATGGGCGGAAGCTCCGGTGATGATCTCTTCATTATCCTGCAATACATTCAGTCCCCGGACATGATCTTTTCCCTGGACAAGAAGCTGGGGATCCGGAAGCACTTCAGCCAGAGCGATGCCGATTTCCTCTCCAGGCTGCCCGCGGATGTCACTTTGGATGCGCTTGTTGCCTACTGGAAGTCCGTGGTGTCAGTGGGGCTGGATTCATCCTCGGGAATTTTGACGCTGCAGACCAAGGCGTTTACTTCGGAAATGGCACATGCTATAAATAATGAGATTCTCAAGCAAGCTGAAGAGCTTGTGAACGGCATGAACAACAGGGCCCTGGCCGACTCCCTGGACCAGACAAAAAACGAGGTCCGCCTCTCGGAATTGCGCCTCGCCAAGGCCCGGCAGGAACTCAGCAGGTTCAGGAACCAGAATAAAGAGATCGACCCCTCGGCGACCGCCACCTTCAGGGTCACCCTGGTAGGTCAGCTCGAGGCCGAGTTAGCCAAGACAAGGGCTGAACTTGAGACGACCCGCAGGTTCATGAACGA
Organism: Desulfovibrionaceae bacterium; assembly: GCA_963674665.2. Lineage (GTDB taxonomy): Bacteria > Desulfobacterota > Desulfovibrionia > Desulfovibrionales > Desulfovibrionaceae. Next base: position 197,996 of record CAXXPL010000015.1, read on the forward strand.
GGATACGCACCAGATTCAGGCGCTCAAGAACAAGATGAGCGGCATCGAGGAGCAGATCGAGTTCGAAAAGGACCGCATTGCGAGCACCAAGAATCCCGAGCTGATCAAGACATTGGAAAAATTCGAAGAGCTGACCATGGAGCATGAGTTTGCCCAGAAGGTTTATCTCTCCGCGATCGCTTCCCTCGAGGCCGCCCGTCTCAAGATGGAGAACAAGACAAGTTACATCGAGGCCTTCCAGAAACCGACGATTCCCGATGAGCCTACCTATCCCGAACGGTTGCGGGGGGGGGGGGGGGGGGGGGGGTTATTGTGGTCTCCATTGTCCTCATTCTGCTTTTCTATGGAATCTTTTTGCTGCTGATCTCCGCAGTTCGCGATCACATGGGGGTTTGATTAGATGACTCAGAAAATAGTTGTTGTCCTGGCTCTGCTGACACTTTCAATTGTTTGCTTTGGGGGGCGGGACGCACAGGCTCTGGATTCGCTGTACTTCAGCTCAGTACCCAACGAAGAGCAGGAGAACTACCTGAAGCAGCAGGAAGACCAGCAGTTCAATCTGGATCAAGGGGCTGCTGCTCCCGGCGCCTTGGGAACAGGATTCTCCCTGTCCTCTCCACCTTCCGATGCAACGCAGCAGATGCAGATGCAGAAAGGCGCGGTGCAGCCCAGCCTGGAGAACAAGGTTCCGGCCACATACGGGAGCTCCTGGGAACGCAAGAATGCCATGACCGGACCAGTGCCCGCCCCGGCTGGGGACGGCTTGCCCTTTTTCGGGGAGACCCTCTTCAAGGGGCGCTTCACCAGCACGTATCATAACGAACTCAATCCCAATTACAAGATCCAGCCCGGTGACCGCATCGGGGTCAACATCTGGGGCTCGTTCACCTTCAGCAGTGCGCTGACGGTGGATGCCCAGGGCAACATCTTTTTGCCCACCATCGGCCCCATCAGGGTCATGGACGTGAGCAACTCCGCCCTGGAATCGTTGGTCCGCAGGGCCATCGATGCCGTATACTCCAGCAACTACGACGCCTACATCAACCTGCTCACGCCGCAACCACTGGCCGTGTATGTCACGGGCTTTGTGAGGTCCCCGGGCAGATACGCGGGTGGCGCCACGGACTCGGTGCTCTATTTCGTGGACATGGCGGGCGGCGTGGACTTCAACAAGGGCAGCCTGCGTGACATTCGCGTGGTCCGCAACGGCAAGGTCATTGCCACAGTGGACATGTACGAGTTCCTGTTGAGCGGCAATACGAAGATGCCTGCACTCAGGGATGGCGACACCATCGTGGTGCCCCAGCGCGGCATCGTGGTGGGCGCCAATGGCTCCATTCAGAACCAGGCTCGTTTCGAGTTTTTCAGTAAATCCGCCAGCGGCGAGGAACTGATGCAGTACTCCATGCCCGAGCCGAGCGCCACCAACGTCAGAATCAGGGGCTTCCGCAAGGGTGTTCCCTACATGAACTATATTCCCATCGAGGAGTTCGCAGGCTACCGAATCCAGGACGGCGACATCATCGACTTCGTCTCGGACGTGCCTGCCAAGGCCATCACCATCTATGCCGAGGGTGCTCTGGAGGGTAACTCCCATTTCCTGGTCAACAAGGGCACCAAGCTCTACGACGTGTTGAACTACATAGCCGTCGACAGACGCTATGCCGACTTGAGCGCGATTCACCTGCGCAGGATGAGCGTGGCTATGCGCCAGAAGATGGCCATCGACGAGGCCCTGTACCGCCTTGAGCAGACTTCTCTGACCGCCCCTTCGGCCACGGCTGAGGAGGCCCAGATTCGGGCCAAGGAAGCGGAGATGATCCAGATCTTCGTGAAGCGGGCCCAAAATGTCAAAACCAAGGGCGTGGTGGTGCTCAGCGATGGAGACACGCTCAAGAACATCTATCTCGAGGATGACGACATCATCGTCATTCCCCCGAAGAACGATGTCATCATGATCTCCGGACAGGTCATTTCTCCGGCCACGGTAGTCTACGACCCCAGCTACAAGCTGGCGGACTACATCGAGCAGACCGGCGGTTACGAGGAAAACGCGGACGAGGACAGGATCCTCGTGGTCAAGCCCGACGGAAGGGTGGCCGAAGCCAAGGACGTCGCCCTCGGCCCCGGCGACCACATCATGGTATTGCCGCGTTACGACAGCAAGAACTTCCAGATGGTCAAGGCGATTACCGAAGTACTGTACAAGATCACTGTGGGCGCTGCTGCCGCCAAGAAGATCTGGGACGACTAGAGCGTTGCCGCAATTCGTCTGAAAAGGCGGTCTCACGACTTCGATGTCTTGTTCTCGCTATGGTGGGGGATGCCGGTTCGCTCCGGCACCCCCTGTTTCAAGGGGGTCTGATGCTGGGCATCTTCTCTAGCGGAATGCGCAGCATTCCCCATCTCGATGTTTTGCTGGGCGAGGAGTTCGTGTACTCCCCCGCCAAGCCCGCCGGCCTCCGCGCCATAGCGGGCTGGGGCTACAAGCCCACCGCGCAAAAGGCCAGGGAATGCGCCAAATCCTGGGGCCTCCCCTACATCTCGGTTGAAGACGGGTTCCTTCGCTCCCTGGGATTGGGAGTGCAGGGGCACGCCCCTCTCTCCATTGTCCTCGACACTACCGGTGTCTATTACAACGCGGGTGCGCCTTCGGACCTCGAAAGCCATATCCTTGCCAAGGATTTCTCGCACCGGGAACTGGACACCGCCCGTCAGGCCATGGCCGCAATCCGCTACTATGGTCTGAGCAAGTACAATCACGCCCCTGACCTGTGCGAACAGCTGTTTCCGGACGACGGAAAGAAACGCGTACTGTTGCTTGACCAGACGCGCAATGATGTCTCGGTCACCCTTGGCGGCGCGGATGAGACCACGTTTCTGGCCATGATCGAGGCCGCGAAAAACGAGTATCCGGAGGCGCATCTGGCGGCCAAGGTCCATCCCGACGTCCTTTCCGGAAAAAAGAGCGGCTATCTCACGGAAACGCCCCTCCCGGGCGTGACCTTGCTGGGCATGGAGATCAACCCCCTGTCCCTGCTGGAGCAGGTGGACGTGGTGTACACCGTGAGCTCCCAGATGGGTTTCGAGGCCTTGTTGCTGGGCAAGGAGGTCCACTGCTTCGGGCTCCCCTTCTACGCCGGTTGGGGGTTGACCAGGGACAGACTGCGCTGCGAGCGGCGAAACATTGGGCGCACACTGGAGGAGGTGTTCGCTGGGGCCTACCTGCGCTATGCCCGCTATCTCGATCCATTTCTGGAAGAGTCTTGCGGCATATTGCGCGTCATAGACATTCTCGCGGACCAGCGCAGGCACAACGAACGCAACCGAGGAGCCTGGGTCTGCTCGGGCTTTTCCTTCTGGCGGCGAGGATTTGCCAAATATTTTCTGAGCTCCACCCAGGGGAGCGTGCTGTTTGCCCCGAACCTGCAGGCGGCCCGGAAAAAGGCCGAGGAGCGCGACGCCGACGTCGTGGTCTGGGCCGCATCCTACTCCAAGCTCAAGGGGCGCCACGCGCCTGCGCCCGACGATCCGACACCCACCCGCATCGAGGACGGGTTCATCCGCTCCACCGGCTTGGGATCCGACTATTATTGGCCGTACTCCCTGTGCATAGACTCCCGGGGTATCTACTTCGATCCCACTTCCCCCTGCGACCTCGAGGAGATCCTGGCCACCACGGAATTCGACGACCGCCTGCTGGCCCGGGCCGTTGATCTGCGCAAGACCCTGGTGGACGAGGGTGTCACCAAGTACAACGTGGGGGATTCGGGCTGCAAATGCGACGTGCACTTGATCGAAGCCGCCCAGGGACGGGACATCGTTCTGGTAGTGGGGCAGGTGGAGGACGACGCCTCTGTGCAGAAAGGCGGCATGGGCATCCACTCGAATCTGGACCTGCTCAAGGCCGTGCGGGAGAACCGCCCCGACGCCTGTATAGTGTACAAGCCGCACCCGGACGTTCTGCGAGGGAACCGCAAGGGTCATGTCTCCCACAAGGACGGCAGTAAGATCTACGACCTCACGCAGACCAACATCCCGCTCACAGTGCTGTTTCCCATGGTCAAGGAGTTGCATACCCTGACGTCGCTTTCGGGCTTCGAGGCCCTGCTGCGCGATGTACCGGTCCACACCTACGGGGGGCCGTTCTATGCGGGATGGGGGCTGACCACGGACAGGATCGAGTTTCCCCGCAGGGGGCGTAAGCTGTCACTGGATGCCCTGGTGGCGGGTGTTCTCATCCTGTACCCGAGCTACTTCGACTGGCGGACAGAGATGTTCTGCGGACCCGAGGTGGTGATGCGCCGTCTGAAGCAGGGTGGGGAACCCCGGCAGGGTCGCATGGAGCGCGCATTGTGCAGAGCCTGGCAGCGAGCCTGCTTCTGGGGCGAGGGCTGATTGCGGCATGGACAAGTTGCTTGGAAAGGTTTATAAGAAAAGAGTTTTGCCAGTCTCAACACTCCCCGGGGGGGAAGCCTTTACGGGGTTTCAGGTCCATATGGTAACGGAAAATTGGGCGAGCTCCCGAAAAGAAACCAAGGGCATACTCGAAACAGGACGCAGTGACATTCGCGCTTGAGTTCTCTCTCCAGGGGCTGGCGTCGCGTTTGTTGTTGTGAAACAAGGACTCACAGGTCATGACAAGATATTGTCTCGTAATATGTCTGTTTTGCTTTTTCGTGGTTACAGGCTGTGTCAAGAAGCCCACCCCCGTGGAATCTGTCGTGGCACCTCAGGCTCTCTCTCCCCTGATCAGCTTCGTGAGCACCGCCCCTCCAGGGGCAAGCGGCTGGTTCAACGATCCCATGTACGGCAACGTGCGCGTGGTGGTGGGGAACGAGTATCTCTCCGCCCTGGGACAGGAGTGCAAGCAGGCGCTTGTGCATGTTACGCAAAGCTGCGTCGAGACCATCGCCATCTGTCAGGACGGTGGCCGGTGGGCGCAGGCGCCGCGCATCTGGGGCGGATGCCCCGGTATTCCCGAGGCCACAGGGCCGGACAACATCACGGCCCCGCATCTGCAACCCCAGGAGCGGCAGGGCGCACCCAGGGGCCAGGCACCGGCACAGGGCAGCGAGCGTATGAGCGGCAGGGTCAAGACCACGCCCGAGGCCGTTGTCGAGTACAAGACCATCCGCTCCAACTGAGCGGTTGCCCTCATCTTCCGCGTCCCCTGCCAAGGCGCGGTGTCATAGATATCAGGACAGGTTATGAAAGCGGTTGGCGTGATTCCCGCACGTTACGGCGCCACGAGGCTGCCAGGCAAACCTCTGCGTGACATTCACGGCAAAGCATTGATCTGGCACGTCTATCAGCGGGTCCGGCAGAGCGATCTGGCCGAGGTGCTCGTTGCCACGGATGATCCCAAAATCAAGCGTTACTGTCAGAATCAGGACATCCCCTGTGTGTTGACATCCCCGGACCACGCCACAGGCACCGACCGTGTGGCCGAGGTCATGCGTTCGCGCCTGGAGGACGTGGTGGTGAATATCCAGGGGGACGAACCCCTCATCGATCCCAGCGTGATCAACTCCGTGGCCGATGCGTTGCTGGGCGAGCCCGGACTGGACATGGTCACAGCCAGGAAGCGCATCACGCTGAACGAGGAGATCGGCAATCCCAACGTGGTCAAGGTGGTGACCGGCGGGAACGGCGATGCCCTGTATTTTTCCCGCTCCGTGATTCCCTATCCCAGGGGGCAGGCTGCGGAATATTTCAAACATATCGGCATATACGCCTATCGACGTCAGGCCTTGCTGCGCCTGGCCGAGCTCGAGCCCGTACCTCTGGAGCTGACCGAGAGCCTGGAACAGCTCCGCGCCCTGTACCACGGTATGAGGATTCGCGTGGTCACCACGGACTACGAGTCCTTGGGCGTGGATACCGAGGAAGATCTCGAGCGGGTAAGAACCCTGTTGCAAGGAAGCTAACAAGTGTCAGTAAGAACGATACAAGCCGGAAACGCCACCTTCGGTGGCCCCTCCCTGGCGGTCATCGCCGGACCCTGCGTCATCGAGAGCAGGGAGCACGTCCTGCGCATGGCCACGGCCCTGCGCGATATCTGCGCCGACCTGAGCCTGCCCTATGTGTTCAAGTCCTCCTTTGACAAGGCCAACCGCTCCTCGGTGGATTCGTTCAGGGGGCCCGGACTGGACGAGGGGCTGCGCATCCTCGAGGATGTGAAAAAGACCGTGGGCGTGCCGGTGATCTCCGACATTCACACCCCCCAGCAGGCTGCCGCCGCCGGAGAGGTCCTGGACATCATCCAGATCCCCGCGTTTTTGTGTCGCCAGACCGATCTCCTGGTCGCGGCCGCCAAGACCGGCAGGATCGTCAACGTCAAGAAGGGGCAGTTTCTCGCCCCCTGGGATATGACCAACGTCGTGGGCAAGCTGGAAAGCTCGGGAAGCAGAGGAATTCTGCTCACTGAACGCGGCGCCAGCTTCGGCTACAACAACCTCGTGGTGGATATGCGCAGTGTGCCCATCATGCGGGGCTTCGGCTACCCCATGGTGTTCGACGCGACCCACGCGGTACAGCTGCCCGGCGGAAAGGGCGGTTGCTCCGGCGGAAACAGGGAGTACGTGGTTCCCCTGGCCCGCGCGGCCGTGGCCGCGGGATCGGACGCGGTGTTCCTGGAGGTCCACGACGACCCGGACAACGCCAGGTGCGACGGCCCCAATATGCTTTTCCTGGATACCGTGTCAGAGGTCCTGCGCACCCTGTCGCGCATCAAGGAGATCGTGTTCCAAGGAGGCGCCTCGTGAACCAGTGCGTACAGTGGGCGCGAGAGGCCATCACCCTCGAACTCGAGGCCATCAAGGAAGTAATGGACCGTCTGGACGACAGGCTGGAGCAGGCCGTGGACCTGATCCACCAATGCAAGGGGCGTCTGATCATAACCGGAATGGGCAAGGCCGGCATCGTGGGCAGGAAGATCGCCGCGACCCTCTCAAGCACCGGCACCCCGTCATTTTTCATGCACCCAAGCGAGGCCTTTCACGGTGATCTGGGCATTGTCACCGCCTCGGACGTGGCCCTGGCCATCTCCAACAGCGGCGAAACCGAGGAGGTCATCCGGCTCCTCCCCTCCTTCAAGAGGTTCGGGCTGAAGATCATCTCCCTGGTGGGCAACCAGAAGTCCACCCTGGCCAGGTACAGCGACATAGTGCTGGATGTCTCGGTGCGGCGCGAGGCCTGCCCCCTGGATTGCGCGCCCACGTCCAGCGCCACCGCGGCCATGGTCATGGGCGACGCCCTGGCGGTGTGCCTGATCCACAAGCGCGGGTTCACCGAGCAGGACTTCGGCATGTTCCACCCTGGCGGCTCCCTGGGCAAGCGTCTGCTCTACCGGGTCAACGACATCATGAGGCGGCGCGAGGATGTGCCCCGAGTTCATATGGACACCAAGTTCAATGAGGCCATCATGGAAATCTCGGACAAGCGCATGGGCGCCACCAGCGTGGTGGACCATGACGGCGTGCTGCAGGGCGTGTTCACTGACGGCGACCTGCGCAGGCTATTGACCGGGGGGCATCCTCCGGATCTGTCCGAGACCATGGAGCGCTTCATGATCAGGAGCCCCTATCATGTGACCCCGGAGACCATGGCTGTTGACGCGGCGCAGATCATGAAGGAGAAGTCCATCACCTTCCTGCCCGTGGTGGATGAGGAGTTGCGCGTGGTTGGAGCCCTGCACCTGCACAAGCTGGTGAGCGAAGGGCTCGTGTAGCCCGCCTATCTGGTTCCCTCTCCGAAGATCTTGTCATAGCGCTTGTTGTCGCCGGGGCGCATCTCGTAGCATTCGTCCTTGACCACAGGGCGCCCGGATACCAGCAGCTCGCTTACGGTGACGAACCTGAAGCCCCGTTTGCGCATCTGCGGTATGAACATGGGCAATGCCTTGGCCGTGTTCCACCCCCTCCCGTTGGCGTGACAGATCACTATGGAGCCGGGTTTGGCCTGGCGCAGCACAGCCTGCGCGATGGCCCTGGCCGATTGCGCCTTTACCGGATCCGCCGTGACCACGTCCCACTGGATGGCCGCCAGGCCGCGTTCGGCCAGCGCCTGCAACGATGCAGCGTTGCACGTGCCGTAGGGAAAGCGAAACAGGGTGGGGACCTTGGGTATGCCGTCCATCACGGACTCGTGCAGCCCCATGCCTGTGGCCCGGTCCGCCAGCCGTTCCCAGAGCAGCTCGTACTGCGCCTGGGCCCAGGTTATCTGGCGGATCATGCGCCCACCCTGGATGACCCGCAAATTGCCGTGGGTCCACGAGTGATTGCCGAGTTCGAACAGCGGGTCGGCCATGAGCTGCATGGTCTTTTCCGGATGGGAGCGCATCCACTTGCCTCCGGCAAAAAACGTGGCCTGGACGCCGTTGTCCCGCAGGTAGTTGATGATCTCCGCGTCATATCCAGAGATTTCGTTTGACTGTTCGCAGAGGTCAAAGGTAAGGGCCAGGAGCTTTTCATCACCTTCCACGTCCACCCGCCGTATGGACCCCCTGTATTCTGGGGCCAGGGGAGGGAGTGTGGTCAGGGGGGCGGTCCGCCCAGGTGGCTCTAGATCTACCTTGGACAGCTTTCTGGCGGTTTTTTCATTCGGCGCTCCCCGCAATTGTTCGGGGCTCCAGCAGACACCGCTCGGGCTGTTTTCAGGGGCGTCGGTCTCAAGGGAAAAGGCGGGATGGGGCAGAAACAGCGCGCATGCCAGCGCCCCGATGAGGAGAACAAGGGGGCGCCGGCCGATGAGGGGGCGCAACGTGGCGAAATATCGCTGTGATCCGGGTGTGAGATGTCCCATATGTAATCCTGGTGCAAGAAATCCTTAATCACAATAATATAGAGGTAGCAAGGGAAAGGAGATCATATGGTCCGCATTGCCTTTGGAAAGATATGCGGCATTGTGCTTGTGGGCATGATGCTGTTTGTGTCGGCGCCCTCGGTCTGGGCGGAAGACGCTGTGAATGCCCACCGCATGAGGGTGTTGTTGGTGGGAGACTCACTGGCCCGGGCCATGGCTCCCGGGTTCCAGGAAGGCGTTCTGGACAAGCGCATCGCTGACCTGCACCTGAGCGTTCGTCCCGGCTCCGGATACAATCATCCTGAAGCCTTCAACTGGAAGCGCCGCCTGTTGCGCGCCGCCTCTGACACCTCGCCGGATATGGTTGTCATCGCCCTAGGCGGGGCGGATGAGATCGCTTTGCCCACGAGTCCGGGGTTTGCCCTGGATTTCGGCACAGCGGCCTGGAAAAGGGAGTACGAGTACAGAGTGTTGCACCTTGTGGGTGCGGTTCACCTGGGCGCTCCTCATGCCAGGGTCCTGCTCGTCGGAGTCGCCGGGGCGGGATGCGGCGATCCACGCAACCTGGTGTTGCGCAAGATAGGAAACGACCTCGATTATGTGAGTTTTCAACCGGCTCCGGCACTGCTGACAGCGTTCGATGGCAGGCTGCTGGGGCGCAGGTGCCTGGAACGGGTCGTGCCTGAGCCTGCGCACATGGCGGCTGACAGGGACAGCTCCAGTGAAAAGGCCCTGCGTGTGAGCGCCTTGCTGTCATTGTTCTCGAACGAGTACGGGGAATAACGGGGCGTTAATAAACAATCCGGGGAAGGGGCTTGCAATGGAGTCTCTTCCCCGGAATTATTTTGCGTGGGTGACTTTTCATGTGCCCGGGTTACCGCTGTTGCGGCAATCACTCCTCACAACCCGGGGCGGACATCACATCAGGACGCGGGTTCCTTGCGATCCTTGAACAGGTCCGCATCTATCATGTTTATGTAGCAGGGTTTCTTTTCCTTTTCGTGGAATGCCGTGGCTGCCTTGCGCGCATCCTCGGGGTTCTCGAACACGTCGGTGAAGACCACGTACCAGTGGTTCTTGCTCTTGTCGTACAGCTTCACTATGCCGGGCTTGTAGCCCTTGCCCTTGTATTCCTTGACCCGTTCCAAGGCATTGGTGTGCTCTACGAACGCCCCCACCTGGAGAAAGTACACCTGGTTGTCCTTTTCCAGGGAATCCACATTGCCGGAGATGGCCACAAAGGCCTTGCCCGTGAATTTGGCGTTGTAGTCGTCGGCCGCGGCCCGGGCATCCTCGATGCTGTCGAACAGCCCCAACCGTACCGCATACCAGATAACGTCGTCAGAGCCACGTGCCGCGAGAATATAGGGCGAAAACTCCTTCTGCCTCAGGGAGTCGGCCAGGGCCTGGGCGCTGGCCGCGTCTTCGAACCGCTCCACCTGGACAGCGTAGTTTTCCGCCTGGTTCCTTGGTGAAACCATCTTGGTTTCTGTCCAGGCCAGGACAAGGGAGGGAAGGGCCGCTCCCAGCACTGCCAGAAAAAGAAAAAGGGAAGCGGACGTCAGTGGAAGGCGCATGCGCATGGTATCTCTCCGGTCTTGCATTAGCTCGTAGCCTCTTGTTTTCCATAAACAGGAAAAAAGCAAGCCCCAGCCCTCTTGCGGGCGACGCGGTGTTGTGCAAGGATATCATCTTGCATCGTGAAAATGAACTTCACTAGAGGTAAGGAGCACACACATGGGTAGTAAGGAATTCGTGGTGGCTGTGGCCGGAGCTACCGGAGCCGTTGGCCGGGAGATGCTCAACACGTTGGAACAACGGGACTTCCCCGCCAGCAAGGTTATCCCCCTGGCATCATCCCGTTCAGCGGGCACTACCCTGGAATTCAAAGGGAAAGAGCTCACCGTTCAGGAGCTGAAGGAAGATTCCTTTGAAGGCGTGGATCTGGCACTCTTTTCCGCCGGCGGCTCGACCTCCGAGAAGTTCGCACCCTTTGCGGCAAACTCCGGATGCGTGGTTGTGGACAACTCCAGCGCCTGGCGCATGGACGACCGCTGCCCCCTGGTGGTGCCGGAGGTCAATCCGCATGACCTGGACTGGCACAAGGGCATCATTGCCAACCCGAACTGCTCCACCATTCAGATGGTCGTGGTGCTGCAGCCTCTGCACAGCGCCGCGGGCATCAAGCGCGTGGTGGTCTCCACCTACCAGGCTGTCTCCGGCACCGGCCACAAGGCCATCACAGAGCTGGAGACCCAGGTGCGGGAGCTGTTCTCCATGCAGGACCCAACAGTGAAGGTCTATCCGCACCGCATCGCCTTCAACTGTTTGCCGCATATCGATGTGTTCCAGGAAAACGGCTACACCAAGGAAGAAATGAAGATGGTCCACGAGACCGTCAAAATCATGGGCGACGAGAAGGTCAAAGTCACCGCCACCACCGTGCGCGTGCCGGTGTTCTATGGTCACAGCGAGTCCCTGAACATCGAGTTCGAGCAGAAGCTCACTGCCAACGAGGCCAGAGCCATTCTGAGTCAGGCTCCGGGCGTGCGCGTGCTGGACAACCCCTCGGAGAATATCTACCCCATGGCCATCGACGCCGCGGGTCAGGACGACACCTATGTGGGGCGCATCCGCGAGGACAATACCCTGGACAACGCCCTGAACCTCTGGATCGTGGCGGACAACATCCGTAAGGGCGCGGCCCTGAACACGGTGCAGATCGCAGAGACCCTCATCGAGCGCGATCTGGTGCGCGTTGCGGAAAAGAACGTTTTCTAGGTTGACGATTGAGCGAGGGGGGTGCCGTGAAAGGCTCTCCCTCGCGTCTCCCCTCCCCAATCCTACCCATGAGCACACGTACAACAAGGTTGGAAACCAATGATAGAACGACTGGATAGCCAGGAATATCTCACGCGCCTGGTCTCGGCCCCACGCCCCAATGCGGAGCAGTACAAGGCCTTCTACGACCACCGCGTGGGAGCCATCTGCAACGACGGCAGACTCATGCTGTGCCCCCTGGATGATCATATGGCCACCCGGGGCGACGGCATCTTCGAGGCCATGAAGTTCGTGGACCGTAAGCTGTATCAGCTCGACGCCCACCTCAAGCGGATGCAGGGCAGCGCCAAGAGAATCGATCTCACCCCTCCCTGCACATGGGAGCGTTTGCGGGAAATAGTGCTGGAAGTGGCCCGCGCCGCCGACTGCAAAGACGCCGTTGTGCGCATTTTCATCGGACGCGGTCCCGGCGGATTCACGACCAATCCGCATGAGCCGCCTTTTTCAACACTCTATGTCGTGGCTCACTCGTTCAAGGGCCATTCCGAGGAGTTCTTTGAAAAGGGCGTCACCGGGTTCAAATCATCGATCCCGGCAAAGCAACCCTATATGGCGCAGATCAAATCCGTGGATTATCTGCCCAACGTTCTGATCAAGAAAGAAGCCATGGAAAAGGGCTATGATTTTGGACTGGTCTTCGACAAGGCCGGATTCCTGGCCGAGGGGAGCACGGAGAACGCATTCATTGTTGATCAACAAGGCACTATCTGCGTGCCGGAGTTCACCAGCTCGTTGCGCGGAACCACGCTCCTGCGCGCACTGGATCTGATCCGCGACGAAGTGCCCATCATGTTCAAGAACATCAACGAGGACGAAATCTACCACGCCAAAGAGCTCATGGTGGCGGGCACCACCACCGACGTTGTCTCCGTGGTGCGGTACAATGACAGGCCCATCCATGATGTGCGCCCCGGCCCGGTAAGCCACCGCATGCGCCAGCTCGTGATCGAGGATATCCAGAAGAACGGCATCCCTCTGGACGAGTAGTAAGAAAGAACAACAAAGTTGATAGATCCTTGCGGGGGGAAACCCATCTAAAGTAAGGGTTCCCCTCGCTCCCCCCCTCTCAAGATTCCTGGTACAATGAGCAGCTGATTCGACGCCCCGTGAAGGGGCGTCCGCATAGCGTAATCGCATGGGGTAACCCTGCGGGGTTACGTGGGTATTCATGCATCCCACCGCAGATGAAGCTGCGGCAGAATGATTGTGCCTGATCTAGATGATGAGATTTTGAAAAGGGGAAGGCCGGGCCGGGAGGAAGCCCTGTTATAAAAGGTTCCCCCCGGAAAAATTCTTGAGACTACTCTTTAGGAAAAAGAAGTCTACGCCGCCTTGGAGGAGATGCTCTCGGCGTAGAGGTGCATGGCCTTGAGTAGAATGTCAGGGGTGGGCTGGTTTTCCATCACGGTCTGGATGTGACGCTGCTCCCCGCGCAGAAATGAAAGGGTAGGGGGCAGGATCTCCTTGGCCACGGACTGTCCTTCCAAGGTGATGCGCGCGTAGGCACCCTTGACCGAGCGCTTGCGGATATCACCGTCGGTTGGTGGCACGTGGTATTCGATGAGTCCGGCGCTGCTCATTTTCACGAGATGCCGGTCGATGGTGGTTGTGTCGGACTCGAAGTAGTCGGCAAGCCTGTCCACGGTCTGGGACACGAACTGGCTGAGTCGATCCAGAAGATTCACGCGCAGTTCATTGGATTGGGGGCAGCTGTTGCGGCCGTTGGCCATGAAGCTCTCGCAGTTCACACCGAGCTGCACACAGCGGGTAAGCAAAAATCCGGCCGCGGGCTTGATGGAGACATCCACAAGCCGCCAACTGGGGCATTCCTTACCGTTGCCGTTTCCCGAATCATCCGGACGAGAGGACGCACCATCACGTTCCATGAGATGCTTCAGGGAGCGCTGGCAGTACTGATTGAAGTTGTTCCGGTTGAGAAAGGGGAAATCCTGGAGATAAGGGAAGTCGCGCTGCAGCTTGGACTCCATCTCCTTGGGGCGCATGGGGGTGTCGTCGACAATGCCCCATACGAAAAAGGCCTTTGGAAAGGTGTTCATGGCATGCAGGGCGATATTGACGCGGTCGATGCGCGGAGCCTCGACAACGGGCTGCATGGCCTTGGGCTCGGATATTCGTTTTCGGATCATTGGTTCTTTCGAGTAGTCAAAGCGTTTGGGATTCAGGTCAATACTCACGTGCCATGGCAACATGTCGTTCATGTTGCCGTCCGATGCGCTGCGGTGTCATTGTGCTTACGATTGACAAACACAGTTCAACAAAGCGAGATAACAGTGGGAATGTATCTCGCTATGGGCTGTGTGTTATTGCAACAAAAACGAGTGTTATAGAACAAAAACGTACTGTAACACGGTGAAGAATTTCACCTTGGGCAGTAAATAAATGTAAAGCAGCGGGAGCGGGAGAAGTTGATGCGCTCAGCTACAAATCAAATATCCGATGCTAGGGCCATAAATCAACAGTAGCGTTTGTTATTGCAAGTTGTCAACGCAATACTAGGGATAAACAAAATTCAACAATTGTTTCACGCCGTCCAATGTCTTGGCGGATTCTTCCTGGGCGTGCCTCGTTCCTTTCGCCAGGATGTCCCAGATCATGTCCGGATCAGCGTCCAAAACCTTGCGGCGTTGGTGGATGGGCTCCAGGAATTCGGCCATTCCCTCGAGCAGCAGCTTCTTGCAGTCCACACAGCCCCATGAGGCGTTCTTGCAGCCTTCGCGGATCTCGGCGCGTTTCTCCTCCGAGGTCATCAACTCGTGGTAGGGGTAGAGGTTGCAGATGTCCGGATCGCCGGGATCGCTCTTGCGTTGCCGGTTGGTGTCCGTGAGCATGCTCATGACCTTGGGCCGGACATCGTCCATGGGCTCGCACAAGTAGATGGAGTTGCCGTAGCTCTTGCTCATCTTCCTGCCATCCAGGCCGGGGCACTTGGCCGCGGCGGTGAGCTTGGCCTGGGGTTCGGGAAAGTAGTCGCCATACAAAAAGTTGAAACGACGAGCGATTTCGCGCGTGAGTTCCAGGTGCGGCAGTTGGTCCTCGCCCACCGGCACGAACATGGGCTTGTATATCAGGATGTCCACGGCCATGAGAACAGGGTAGCCGAGGAACCCGTAAGTGTTCAGCTCCTTCTCGATGAGCTGCTGCTTCATGTCCTTGTATGTGGGGCAACGCTCGAGCCACCCCAAGGGGGTGATCATGGACATGAGCAGGTGCAGCTCCGCGTGGCTCAGGACCTGGGACTGCTGGAAAATGGTGCACTTGTCGGGATCCAGACCGGCGGCGACCCAGTCCTTGACCAACTCGGGCACGAAGTTCTTGATGCGCTGCGGATTGGAGTATTCCGTGGTCATGGCGTGCCAGTCCGCCACGAAGAAAAAGCATTTGAATTCGTCCTGCAGTTCGACCCAGTTCTTCAGGACGCCGAAAAAGTGTCCGAGATGCAAAGGGCCGGTGGGGCGCATGCCGGAAACGATGCGCTTTTCAGTACTCATTGTTCCTCCGGGAAAAAGAGAAGGTTACGGTACATGATCAAAAATTGTGGAAAACGAGAAATTTGGTCAAATCATCAACAGTGGGGACAACCAACCTGCCGAACAGCCCCGTGGCCAGCAAAATAAGAATGACCAGCATGCCGTAGCGCTCCAGCCTCATGTAGGACATGGCCAGGGAGTCGGGCAGGATCCCGGCGAGAATCTTGCTCCCATCCATGGGGGGGATGGGGATGAGGTTGAAGATACCAAGCAAGTTGTTCACAAGCACCCCGGCATAACAGATCTGAAGCAACGGATCGAGAACGTACGTGAGCATCGGCCCGGGAGCGCTTGTTGTTGCAAAGGGGAGAAATACACGGACCACCAGGGCGAATATGATTGCCAGAATGAAATTCACGGCCGGCCCTGCAATGGAGACCAGCATCATTCCCTTTCTGGGGTCCTTGAAATGCCTGGGATTCACGGGCACCGGCTTGGCCCAGCCCAGAACAACAGGGCTGAACATGGCCAGCACCACGAAGACAAGGGAACCCATGGGGTCGAGATGCTTGAGCGGGTTCAGAGTCAGGCGCCCGGCATTTTTGGCCGTGCGGTCTCCCTGGAGATAGGCCACGAAACCGTGGGCCACCTCGTGACAGGTCACGCCGAGCAACAAGGGCACGGCGTAAATGATTATGCGCTCCAAGGCGGCAACAATGTCAGGCATGGTGCAAGCGGCTATCACGATACCAGCGCAAGGGCAAGGGCCTTGTACGCGCTGTGATCGCAAATCTCGGTCAAAGGTTTAAAAAACAGCCAGATCCTCGTCCCGCGTGTCACAGACCAGCATATGACCGGGGGCGTGGGTTATGGCAAAAGGGACTTTGCTGCTGGTGACCGCGGACAGCCCGGAGACGCCGCAGGCCCAGAACACCGGGATCTCTCCCTCATCGATGCGAACAGGGTCTCCATAGTCAGGGGCGTTCAGGTCGGTGATGCCGAGCCCCTCGGGATACCCCACGTGCAGGGGCGCGCCATGCACGCCCGGAAATCTTCCCGAGGCCATCACCGCCTTGGAGACCTGCCCCGCGGGGATGGGGCGCATGGTCACCACCATGGGGCCGTGAAACCGCCCCGCCGGGTTCATGGCGATATTGGTGCGGAACATGGGCACGTTGCAGCCCATCTCGATGTGCCGCACCGGCACTCCCCCGGAGAGGAGAGCGGCCTCGAAGCTGAAGCTGCACCCCAGCATGAACGTGACCAGATCGTCGCGCCAGACCTCGCACAGGTCCGTGATCTCGCTTGTGACGCCGTCCCGAAGCAGTACGTACTTGGGGCAGTCCGTGCGGACGTCCGAACCCGGGGCGAACACCCGGGCCTCCACCTCGCCGGCCTCCACCACCTCCAGTAGCGGCAGGGGGCGTGGATTACGTTGGCAGAAGAGCAGAAACTCGGAAGCTTCCTCGCGGGGGAGGATGACGAGATTGACCTGAACATGCCCGGGGCAGAATCCGGCGGTGGGCGTGATGTGCTCCCTGCGGCGGATGGCCAGGCGGAAGTCACGCGGGGTCATGGAGTCTTTTTGCATGGTGATGCCGTTGTTCGCGAGAACAGAATTTTCTTCGTGTATGTTCGGTGAGTTGTCGTGATTTGTCATGCTTGGGCGCGGTCGAAGCTGTGCCCTGTATGAGTACATAAGGCAGGCGGTCTGGAATGTCGAGAAATTTACTTGTTGCTGAAACCGGAGTAATTTTTCAAAACAGGGCTGACGCGGTGATTACCGAATCAAACCGGCCAAGTCCAAGGACCCCGGACCCACCGGGAGCGCGACTCGACTCGAACAAACACGATTTTCGGAACCGCCTGCACAAAAAGGAGAATTCATGCTGATAATCGGCGTAGATACGGGTGGAACCTTTACCGATCTCATTTACAGGGGCGCGGAGGGGTGGAAGGTCTACAAGCTGCTTTCCACACCCGACAACCCGGCCCGCGCCGTGCTCGACGGTCTGGCAGCGGTTTCCGGAGGCAACGACGCCCGGCGGGTGGTGCATGGCTCCACCGTGGCCACCAACGCCATTCTCGAACGCAAGGGGGTGCCCACCGCCCTGGTCACCACCAAGGGCTTCGAGGATGTCATCGCCATCGGCCGCCAGAACCGCTTCCGGCTCTATGACCTGGCCTACCGCCGGGAGGCGCCCATCGTGCCCGAGAACCTGCGCTTCGGCGTCCCGGGCCGTATCCTGAACACCGGCGAGGAGCACACGCCCTTTGACGAGCAGGCCGCGCAGGAGGTGGCCAATGCCATCAAGGAGAGCGGCGTGGAGTCCGTTGCCGTGTGCCTGCTCTTCTCCTTTGCCAACCCCGCCCATGAGCAACGCATGGGCGAGCTCCTGGCCGAAGCGTGCGTCCCGGTGTCCCTGTCGCACGAGATCCTGGCCGAGTTCCGCGAGTTCGAGCGCACCTCCACCACCGTGGTCAACGCCTATGTCAGCCCCAAGATGCGTCGCTACATCTCCTTCCTGCAGGGGCAGCTCACCGACAAGGACAGCCTGCGCATCATGCAGTCCAACGGCGGCAGCATCTCGGCCGAGACCGCCATGCACGAGTCCGTGCGCACCATCCTGTCCGGCCCCGCGGGGGGTGTGGTGGGCGCCTTCGAGATCGGCCGCATGGCCGGGTTCGACAAGCTCATCACCTTTGACATGGGCGGGACCTCAACGGACGTGTCCCTGCTGGACGGCTCCCTGTCAATGACCCTGGAGACCTCCATCTCCGGCTACCCCGTGAAGACGCCCATGCTGGACATTCACACAGTGGGCGCCGGGGGCGGTTCCATCGCCTGGATCGACGCGGGCGGCTCCCTGGCCGTCGGGCCGGAGAGCGCGGGCGCGGACCCCGGACCCATCTGCTACGGCAAGGGGGAGCGTATCACCGTCACCGACGCCAACCTCTTTCTGGGGCGTCTGGTGCCGGAGCGTTTCCTTGGGGGGCGCATGCGCCTGCACGACGAGAAATTGCCCCAGCCCGTGGCAGAGATGGCCGAAAAACTTGGCATCACCCCCAACGAGCTGGCAGAGGGTGTGCTGGACGTGGCCAACGCCAACATGGAGCGCGCCATCCGCGTCATCTCCGTGGAGCGCGGCTTCGACCCCCGGGAGTTCACCCTGTTCACCTTCGGCGGCGCAGGGGGCATGCACGCCGCCAGCCTGGCCAAGCTCCTGCACATGCCGCGTGTCTTCGTGCCGCGCAACCCCGGCATCCTCTCGGCCATAGGCATGCTCATGGCCGACATCATCAAGGACTACTCCCAGACCGTCATGCTCCCCGCGGCGCAAACAACGCCGGAGGAACTCGAGAACCAGTTCGCCCCACTGGAACAACGGGGGCGGGAAGAGCTTGCCCAGGAGAGCGTGGAAGAGGAGCGTATGGTGCTGGAGCGTTACCTGGACATGCGCTACGAGGGGCAGTCCTTCGAGATAGTCACCCCCTGCGCGCCGGGCACCGATGGCTCCACCCAGGCCGAGGCCTTCCACGAGATGCACGAACGCATGTACGGCTACCGTAACCAGGCCAAGCCCGTGGAGATCGTCAACGTGCGCCTGCGTGCCCGGGGCCTGCCCGAGAAGCCGGAGTTCGAGAAACGCCCTTTGGGGGGGAAGACGCCTCCTGCCGAAGCGGACCTGGGCAAACGCGCCGTGGTGTTCCAGGGCAAGGAACTTCAGGCCACGGTATGGGAGCGCGACGCACTGCTCCCCGGCAATGTGTTCCAAGGGCCGGCCGTGGTGGTGGAATACTCGTCCACCATATTCATCCCGCCCTTTGCCACAGTGACAGTGGACGCCCACGGCAACATGATCATGGATATCGAGGAAGGGGAATAGGACAGGATTTTTTTGAAAGAGATGCCGGGGGGAACCCTTTTTGTAAAAAAGGGCTTCCCCCCGGACCCCCCTCCCTAAAACTTGTACCAGTAAAATTTGGGAAGGGGGAGCGCGAGGGGGAGAACCATTTCCCAAAAGTGTTTCCCCCTCGCACAAACACCATCGTGTATTTCCACGGAGGAGCGCGTATGCGGGTGAATCCGATATTGTTGCAGGTGTTCAAGAACCGTTTTTCTTCCATTGCCGAGGAGATGGGTGTGACCTTGATGCGCACGGGTTTTTCGCCCAACATCAAGGAGCGTCGGGATTTTTCCTGCGCCCTGTTCGACGCGGAGGGGCAGATGCTGGCCCAGGCCGCGCACATTCCCGTGCACCTGGGTTCCATGCCGCTTTCGGTGCAGGCGGCCATCGCGGCCGTGCCCATGGAGCCCGGCGACATGGCCATATGCAACGACCCGTTCAAGGGGGGTACGCATCTGCCTGATATCACGCTGGTGGCCCCGGTGTTTGCGCCCGGAGCGGACAAGCCGTGCTTCTACGCGGCCTGCCGCGCGCACCACGCGGATGTGGGGGGCATGGCCGCGGGTTCCATGCCGTTGTCCACCTCGTTGTTCCAGGAGGGCGTGATCATTCCGCCCCTCAAATTTGTGGAAAAGGGCGTCATCGATGAGAAGCTGTTGGGCTTTTTCCTGAACAACGTGCGCACCCCCCATGAGCGGGAGGGTGATTTCGCCGCCCAGGTCATGGCCAATGTCACGGGTGTGCGCCGCATGGGCGAGCTCATCGGGAAGTACTCCATAGAGACCGTATGCGCCTACGCCGCGGGGCTTATGGATTATGCCGAAACCATGGCGCGGGCCGCCATCAACACGTTGCCGGACGGCGAATACAGCTTCGAGGACTTCATGGACGGCGACGGCCTGGGCACCAAAGACGTTGCCATCCGCGTGAAGCTCACCATCGACGGGGAGCGCGCGGTTCTCGATTTCAGCGGTTCGGACGACCAGGCCACGGGCAGCATCAACGCGGTGCGCGCCATCACGCTCTCGGCGGTGCTGTATGCCTTCCGCTGTCTGGTGCGGGAGGACATCCCGGCCAACGCCGGATGCATGCGTCCCCCTTGAGGTGATCACCAGGAAGGGCAGTAATCGTGGATGCCAAGTTCCCTGCCGCGGTGGCTGGGGGCAACGTGGAGACCTCCCAGCGCATCGTGGACGTGGTCTTTGGCGCCCTGGCCCAGGCCATGCCAGACCGCATCCCGGCGGCCAGCCAGGGCACCATGAACAACGTCACCATCGGGGGGCACGATCCCCGCAAGGACAGGGCATTCGCCTACTACGAGACCCTGGCCGGAGGCATGGGCGCGTCCTCGCACTGCGACGGTGAGAGCGCGGTGCACTCGCACATGACCAACACCCTGAACACGCCTGTGGAGGCGCTGGAATACGCCTACCCTCTTCCTGGTCACCGAGTACTCCATCCGTCGCAATACAGGGGGGCGCGGCAAGTTCACCGGCGGCAGCGGCATGGTGCGGGAGATCGAGCTCTTGGCCGAGGCCGAGGCCACGGTGCTCTCGGAACGCCGGGATCGTGGCGCCTATGGGCTGCAAGGGGGCGAGCCCGGCACCCCGGGCTTGAATATGATTGTCAACGACAAGGGCAATCACCCCTTGCCCGGCAAGTTCAATGTGAAACTCGCCCCTGGCGACCGACTGCGCATCGAAACCCCGGGCGGCGGAGGGTGGGGCAAGGAATAGGAAGAAAAGAAGATAGTGAAAGGGAAGAAAGGATTTATGCGAGGGGGAGACCATTAAAAGGGTTCTCCCCTCGCGCTCCCCCTTCCTAACTTTTTATGGCGCGCCAGGGCAGGGTCATCCAACGGATGATCCTGCCCTGGCGCGCTAGGATATTTTCCTGATTAAATTGAAAAAATAGGGGGAAGGGGCTTCCCCTTGAAAAAAGTCGTTTTTCCTGTCTATCTCGGCATGATCTGGAAGGTGGCGTCGGCCGGGAATTCCGGGCCGTGCGGTTTTTTCCACTCTCAGGAGGAACTTGTCGTGCCTGAGGAACATGTCGGAGCGGTTGTGCGCGGCGAATGAGGTCATGCCGGGATTGACCAGGCCGGGCACGCGTCTGAAGGTGGCGTCGGACTTGAACTGGAAGCTTTCCCTGTAGGATTGCAGCTCCACCCGGCCGTCGCTGGTGTGCCGCATGTAGTAGCCCGGGAAGTTCACGGACTCGAAGGACACCATGTAGGGGTCGGCCAGCCCCGGCACCATGCGGAAGGTGGAATCGTCCATCTCCTGCTGGGTGTGGACCTCGGATATTCGGAAGATCTTTTGATGATGCCGGATGAAGCAGTTCGGATAATTGATGGAGCGGATGGCGATGGTCCCCTCAGGGGAGGCGGGCGCGGGCCTCGGAGCGGGAGGAGGCGCATAGGCTCCCGGTGGAGGTGAGGACGGGCCGTCGGGCACCATGCCCCCCACGATACGGAATGTACAGTCCTGATAATAGGGGGGCGGCCCCTGGGTTCCACCCTGAGGTTGTTGCCCCTGTGCCGGAGGAACGCGCCAGGAGCGTTGTGCGCTTCGAAGCTGACCCAGGTGGGGTCGGCCATGCCGGGGTGCTGGGCGAATGTGGCGGCCGCGATGAACTTGGGGTCGTTTTCGTAGCGCCGCAGCACCACCTTGCCTCGCAGGTTGATTAGATAATGCCCGGGAAAATTGACGGATTCAAAGGATACCTTGCTAGGTGTGGCCAGTCCGGGCACGATTCTGAAGGTGGCGTCGGCTCGATCCTGCGGGAAAAGAGCGGCGTGAGCTCTCCCTGAAAGTTGCGATGTCGGACGAAATGGTCGGGGTAATTGCAATGATTGCAGGGAAATGGCGGCACCACTTGGGGACGCGCCCAGGCTGAGAAGCACAAGGAACAAGAATATCATGGATTTTTTCATGACGCTTCCTTCTTTGCTCGAATTATGATTGGCTGAATAAAAGATGATTTCATTATAAGCAATGAAGTACAGTGCGTCATTAAAAAACCTGGGCAGGGGAGAGGATGTCCGGCGGGAAAGGGCGTGGCGGCTGAACTGTCCGGGCAGGCCGGGTGCCCCCTGAAAGAGGGGGCGGGTGTGTTGGTGAAAAGCTAGGAAGCCTGCAAATGGTTGTACACTTCCTCCACAGGGCGGAGCAAAGGCGTCATGGCGTGGAGGAAATAACGCTCCTGCGACCTGCGCTCCTGCTCCTCTTTACGGGCGCGCTGCAGGCCCAGCTCGATATCGTGCTCAAGGACGCAGCCCAGGCAGGTCGGGCCGTGGGTGGTAATATAGTAGGGCTGGTAGGCGTTCAAGGGTTCGTGGCAGACGGAGCAAAAAACTGACATGGCGCATCTCCTTATGTGGAGCCGCAATGGAGCGCGGCGGCGAATTTTTCCTGGTTGTTTCAAAATTCATGCCCGTCATGTCCCTGAACGTGATTCCACAAGCTTAGACAAGATGGGCGGATCGTTGTGGGGATTATTTGCCGCCTGCTGCCGAAATGACGTCAAGTTGTGGTCACGTCGTGACATGGGCTCGCATTGCCAAAAACAATCGAGTTGCTATACTTTATCGAGCGGAAAGTAATATGCTTTAGGTTTGAACACGGACAGTGAATAACGGCCCATTGACGGCAATGCGTTTGAAATCGGAACCAGGACCATCTCGGCAGGGGATATGATTATGAAAGCTCTGAAAATATTATGGTTTCTTCTTGGCGTCGTCTGTCTTGCCGGACTCATACTCTGGTCGGGCGGTTTTCTTGTTACAGGGTTGATAGACGAGAACACGGACACCGGCCCCATCAGGCTTCTGCCCGAGCCCGAGGCCAAGGATCAGGCCAGGGTGGTTTCCATCGTGGAGTATTACGAGGCCGTGGGCACAGTGCGCCCCCGTGTGGAAACCAAGGTCACGTCCCAGGTGCAGGCCAAGGTTCTGGACGTGAAGGTGACGCCCGGGCAGCAGGTGAAAAAGGGCGACCTGCTGGTGCTGCTGGACAGCCGTGAACTCGAGTCCAGGCTGGAGCAGGCGCAGCAGGGCAAGGAGAATACACTGGCTGCCAAGCGCCAGGCCCAGCGGGCCATTGACGCGGCCTCGGCGGCCTTTGAGGAGACCAAGTCCCAGTACGGGCGGATCAAGGCCCTGTATGCCAAAAAGGCCGTGGCCTCCAGCGAGATGGACGAGGCCGAGGCCTCCTATCTCAAGGCCGAGGCGTCCCTGAGCCGCGCCCGGGAGGAACTTTCCGGGGCCGAGGCCTCGGTGCGCCAGGCCGGTAAAAAGGTGGAGGAGGCCGAGATCAGCCTTAGCTACGCCCGGATCCTGGCCCACGAGGACGGCGAGGTGGCCCGACGCGATGTTGAATCCGGCGATCTGGCCGTGCCCGGCACCGCGCTACTGTATCTGCAGACCAGTGGTTCTTTGCGCCTGGAGGCACAGGTGCGCGAATCCTTGATCAACAGAGTGCGCCCCGGAACGGAGCTGGGCGTGGAGATAGGCGCCCTTGGCGAGAGCGTGAAGGGCGTGGTGGAGGAGATCGTCCCCTCTGGCGATCCCCGCACCCGCACCTTTCTGGTGAAGATTGGGTTGCCCGCCATGCCCGGGGTGTATCCGGGCATGTTCGGCCGCTTGCTGGTGCCCATGGACGAGCACGAGGTCGTGGTGGTCCCGGCGATAGCCATCCGCCGCAGTGGGCAGATCGAGACCGTGGACGTCCTTGACGATGCAGGGAGCAAGGAGGTCTGGCGTAGCGTGTTCGTGAAATCGGGGCGAAAGCGCGGCGGTATGATGGAAATCCTGTCAGGGCTCAAGGGCGGTGAGGTCATAGGGTTGCCCATCCAGCCCATTGACACGCCTTCAGGCAAACAGCCGGAGAGCTCCTCTGGTGACGCGAACAAGGAGGCCGCCAATGCCTCATGAGGAACCCAAAGGCTTCATCTCCGCGGTGGTGCGCCAGTTCCTCGTGGGCAAGGAGTCCATAATATTTCTGCTGTTCGCCCTGTGTCTGGGCGTGGCGTCCATCATGCTCACCCCCCGCGAGGAGGAGCCCCAGATCATCGTGCCCATGGCCGACATCTACGTGCAGGCCCCGGGTGCCTCGGCCGAGGAGATCGAGAAACTGGTGGCCGCCCCCCTGGAGCGGATGCTCTGGCAGGTGGACGGCGTGGAGTATGTCTACTCCACCTCCAACCCGGACAGCGCCCTGGCCACGGTACGGTTCTATGTGGGCGAGGACCGGGAGGAATCCCTGATCAAACTGTATAACGCCATTTCCATGAACCAGGACCTGGCGCCCTCCATTGTCACGGGGTGGGTGGTCAAACCCGTGGAGATAGATGATGTCCCCATCGTTAACCTGACGCTCTACTCCTACAACCATGACGGTCACGAGCTGCGGCGCATTGCCGAGGAGCTGCAGCAGCGCCTGGCCGAGGTGCCGGACGTGTCGCGGGTCAACATCGTAGGGGGGCGCTCCCGTGAGATCCGCGTGGAACTCGACCCGGAGCGCCTGGCCGGATTGCACGTTTCGCCCATGGAGATCGTTGACGCGCTCAAGGGCGCGGATTCGTCTGTCACCGCGGGAGCGTTGGACGAGAAAAGCAACCGTATCTCGGTGACGGCCAACTCGTTTCTGCAGTCCAGAAAGGACGTGGAAGATCTGGTGGTGGGGGTGTTCGACAACAACCCCGTGTACGTGCGCGACGTGGCAAAGGTCATGGACGTGCCGGAGGAACCTTCGAACTATTCCCGATTCGGAATCGGGGCGCTGGAGATGAGTGAAAAAGGGGAGTCGCCGCACTGCTCCACCTGCCCGGCGGTGACCATCGCCCTGGCCAAGAAAAAGGGCACCAACGCGGTGGACGTGGCCGAGAACGTGCTGGCCCGCATGGAGCAGCTCAAGGGCACGGTGCTGCCCGACGGCGTCCAGGTGGAGGTCACGCGCAACTATGGCCAGACCGCGCAGACCAAGGTCAACGACCTGCTCTCGTCCCTGTTCTTCGCCATTCTCACAGTGGTCATCCTGTTGGCCATGACCCTTGGTTGGCGCGAGGCGCTGGTGGTGGCCATGGCCGTGCCGGTGAGCTTCTCCCTGGCCCTGTTCGTGAACTATCTGTTCGGCTACACAATCAACAGGGTGACCCTGTTCGCCCTGATCCTCTCCCTGGGCCTGGTGGTGGACGACCCCATCACCAACGTGGACAACATTCAGCGCCATATCCGCATGGGTGTGCGCCGCCCCTTCGAGGCAACGCTTTTCGCGGTGCGGGAGGTGTTGCCGCCGGTGATCATGTCCACCCTGGCCATCATCGTGTCCTTCACGCCCATGTTCTTCATCACGGGCATGATGGGTCCCTATATGGCGCCCATGGCGGCCAACGTGCCCCTCACCGTGACGTTCTCCACGGTCTGCGCCCTGACCATCGTACCCTGGCTGAGCTTCAAGCTCCTGAAAAAGTACGCGGGCACGGGCCCGGCAACGAACGGAGCGCCCCCCGAAACTTCGGGACCCAAGGATGTTACCCCGGCCTGGGTGGTCAACAGCTACAAGGCCGTGATAGCGCCGTTCCTCAACAGCAGGGCGTTGCGCTGGCTTCTTGGAGGCGCCATCGTGGTATTGCTTCTGGCCAGTTGCTCTTTGGCGCTGTTCCGGATGGTGCCGCTGAAGATGCTGCCCTTTGACAACAAAAACGAGTTCCAGATCGTGCTGGACATGCCCGATGGCACCAGCCTGGAGGCCACGGACCGCTGTGTGCGCGCCTTTGAAGACTATTTACGGGGCGTGCCCGAGGTGACCAATTTCGTGACCTTCACCGGGACCAACTCGCCCATGGATTTCAACGGCATGGTGCGGCACTACTACCTGCGCGAGAGTTCACATCAGGCGGACATCCGCGTAAACCTCGCGGACAAGACCATGCGCGCCAACCAGAGCCACTCCATCATCCTCAGGCTGCGCAATGATCTTGAAGCCATTGCCCAGTCTTACGACTGCCGCCTGAAGATCGTGGAAGTGCCCCCTGGCCCGCCGGTCATCAGCACCGTCACCGCGGAGATTTATGGCCGCCCCTACAAGACGTACGATCAGCTCATCGAAGGGGCCAAGCACGTGCAGGAGATGCTGCGCCAGGAGCCCGGCGTGGTGGATGTGGATGCCAGCTACGCCCTGCCCAGTCAAAAGATCAACTTCGTGCCGGACAAGGAGAAAGCCGCCCTGCACGGCGTGAGCACCTCGGAGATCACCGAGACTCTGAAGCTGGCGGTTGGCGGCAGCTCGCCCGCCAAGGTGCACATCTCCATGGAGCGGCAGCCCCTGAAGGTGAAGCTGGTACTGCCCCGCGAAAAGCGTTCCAGCATCGCCGCGTTGACACAGATCCCGGTGAAGAGCGCAAGCGGAGACATGGTGGCCCTTGGGGAACTCGGCAGGTTCAGCTACGAGCCCAATGACCAGCCAGTGTATCACAAGGATCTCAAGCAGATGGTGTATGTGTACGCCGAGATGGCGGGGCGCGCTCCTGGCGAGGCCGTGCTGGACATGATGTCCCGGCTCAAGGATGACCCGCTGCCTCCGGGCGTGTTCGTGGAGTGGGCCGGGGAGGGCGAGTGGAAGATCACCCTGCGGGTGTTTCGCGACCTGGGGCTGGCCTTTGGCGCCGCGCTGCTGGGCATCTACCTGCTGCTGATCATCCAGACGGATTCCTTCTTCCTGCCGCTGCTGATCATGATGGCCATTCCGCTGACCCTGCTGGGTATCATGCCGGGCTTCTGGATATTGAACGAGTTCTTCACAACGCCGGTGGGAGGGTTTGACAACCCCATATTCTTCACGGCCACGAGCATGATCGGCATGATCGCGCTCGGCGGCATCGTGATACGAAATTCCCTGGTGCTCATCGAGTTTGTGCAGGACTCCATGCGTGACGGCATGGGGCTCAAGGACGCCATCCTCAAGAGCGGCGCAATCCGGTTGCGCCCCATCGTGCTGACCGCGTTGACCACCGCCCTGGGCGCCTGGCCCATCACCCTGGACCCGATCTTCTCGGGACTGGCCTGGGCGTTGATCTTCGGCCTGTTCGCCTCCACCCTGTTCACCCTTGTGATCATTCCTGTTGCGTATTATGTCGTGATGCGGAAATCAGTTGCAGCGACCGAACAATAACTCGTGTCGGGGGGTCTGAGACCCCCCGGTGCGGCCCGTTCCATACAAGGACAGCACATGATCAAGCCCGTGATTCTTTGCGGGGGCAAGGGCAGTCGCCTCTGGCCCCTTTCCCGGGAACTCTATCCCAAGCAATTCCTCTCCGTGGGTGGGGGGGACACCCTTTTCCAGGATACCGTAAGCCGCGCCCGGGCTCTGGAGACAATCGACGCCGCGGGCGAGGTCCTGCGCCCCCTGACCATCTGCAACACCGAGCATCGCTTCCTGGTCGCCGAGCAGTTGCAACTCCTGGGCATGCAAGGGGAGATCGTGCTCGAGCCTGTGGGGCGCAACACCGCCCCCGCCATTGCGGTGAGCGCCATCCTTTGCGAGGAGCAGGACCCCGTGCTGCTGGTCATGCCCGCGGACCACGTGCTCAAGCCCCTGGACGCCTTTTTGCGGTCCGTGGCCCAGGCGCTCCCCCTGGCTGAGCAGGGCATGCTGGTGACCTTCGGGGTCAGGCCAGACAGGCCCGAAACCGGGTTTGGATACATCAGGCGCGGCGCGCCACGGGATGACGGCTTTCTGGTGGACGCCTTTGTGGAGAAACCGGACGAGGAGCGTGCCCGGCAATACCAGGAATCAGGCGAGTACTATTGGAACAGCGGCATGTTCATGTACAAGGCCTCCGCCCTGCTGGCAGAGCTGGAAAAATTCGCGCCCGGGATAGTTGCCTCGTGCCGCAAGGCCGTGGCTTCCACTGTCACGGACCTGGACTTCGTGCGTCTGGACAAGGACGCCTTTGCCGCATGTCCGGCGGATTCCATCGACTACGCGGTGATGGAAAAGACGGACAGGTGCGTGGTGGTGCCCATGCAGGCGCAGTGGGGGGACCTGGGCTCCTGGTCCGCCCTTTACGACGCCGGGGAAAAGGACGCTGACGGCAACGTGAGCATCGGCGACGTGCTGGTCCAGGATGCCAAAGGCTGCTACCTGCATTCGGAAAAGAAGCTCCTGGCCGCCGTGGGCGTCGAGGATGTCATCGCCGTGGTCACGGAGGACTCCGTGCTGGTGGCGAGCAAGGACAAGGCCCAACAGGTCAAGGACGTCGTGGCCCGGCTCAAGAAGGAGGGGCGCGAGGAGGCCATGGTACACCGCAAGGTCTACCGCCCCTGGGGTTCCTACGAGAGCACGGACAAGGCCGAGCGCTTCCAGGTCAAGCGCATCACCGTGAAACCCGGACAAGTGCTTTCCCTGCAAAAACACCACCACAGGGCGGAGCACTGGATCGTGGTGCGTGGTACGGCGCAGATCGTCAACGGCGACAAGGAATTCCTGCTCACAGAGGACCAGTCCACATACATCCCCACGGGTAATGTGCACCGGCTGGGCAACCCGGGCAAGATCCTGCTGGAGATTATCGAGGTGCAGACAGGCCCCTACCTGGGGGAGGACGACATCGTCCGCCTGGAGGACATCTACGACCGGGTGGAGAAATAATAAATATTAAAGTCGTTTTCTGGGGAAACCCTGTTTATAGAAAGGGATTCCCCCAGACCCCCTCCCCAAAATTCTAATAATTGAGGTTTTGGAAGGGGGAGCGCGAGGGGGAGAACCTTTTGCCAAAAAGGGTTCCCCCTCGCATAACGTCTTTTCCAACAACAACTTCAGTATCCCAAGGATAGAAAATGTCGGGAAAAAAGGCGCTCATCACGGGCGTGACCGGGCAGGACGGCGCGTATCTGGCGCACCTGCTGCTGGACAAGGGCTACGAGGTCCATGGCATCAAGCGTCGGGCGTCGTTGTTCAACACCAACCGCATCGACGACATCTACCAGGGGCCGCACGCGGCCAACCGCAAGTTTTTCCTGCACTACGGCGACCTGTCGGACGCCACCAACCTGATCCGCATCATGCAGGAGGTGCAACCGGACGAGGTCTACAACCTGGCGGCCCAGAGCCATGTGGCCGTGTCCTTCGAGAGCCCGGAGTACACAGCCGACGTCACGGCCCTGGGCACCCTGCGCCTGCTGGAAGCCATCCGCATCCTGGGGCTGGAGAAGAAAACCCGGTTCTACCAGGCCTCCACTTCCGAGCTCTATGGACTGGTGCGGGAGACGCCGCAAACCGAGAGGACGCCTTTCTACCCCCGCTCGCCATATGCCGTGGCAAAGCTGTACTCCTACTGGATCTGCGTGAACTACCGCGAGGCCTACGGCATGTTCGCCTGCAACGGCATCCTGTTCAATCACGAGTCGCCGGTGCGCGGCGAGACCTTCGTGACCCGCAAGATCACCCGCGCCATGGCGCGCATCAAGCTCGGACTGCAGGATTGCCTGTACCTGGGGAACCTGAGCGCGCTTCGCGACTGGGGGCATGCCAAGGACTACGTGCGCATGCAGTGGCTCATGCTGCAGCAGGACGAGCCCGAGGACTACGTCATCGCCACCGGCGAGCAGCATTCGGTGCGGGAGTTCGTGGAGTACGCCGCAGCGGAGCTGGGCATCCGGGTTGAATGGCGCGGCACGGGCGTGGAGGAAAAGGGGTACGATGTGGACACCGGCGCCTGCATCGTGGCGGTGGACCCCAGGTACTACCGCCCCACCGAGGTGGACTCGCTCCTGGGCGACGCCACCAAGGCCAGGGAAAAGCTGGGCTGGACCCCCCGGATCCCCTTCAGGGAGCTGGTGGCCGAGATGGTGGCTTCGGACCTCACCGAAGCCCAGCGATTGGACCTTTGCCGCAGAAGCGGTTTCGACGTCATAGAGTCACAGGAGTAGCCATGCGCCCCGAAGATAGGATTTATGTTGCCGGTCACCGAGGTCTCGTAGGGGGGGCGATTGTCCGCGCATTGCGCGACCAGGGCTTCGAAAACCTGGTGCTGCGCACCAGCAGGGAGCTGGACCTGCGCGAGCAAAAGGCTGTGCGGGAGTTTTTTCATCAGGAGAAGCCCGCCTACGTGTTTCTGGCCGCGGCCAAGGTGGGCGGCATCCTGGCCAACGAGTCCTGGCCCGCGGACTTCATCCGCGACAACCTGCTGATACAGACCAATGTCATTGACGCGGCCTACAAGAGCGGCGGCGAGAAGCTTCTGTTTCTGGGGTCCTCCTGCATCTACCCCAAGCATGCGCCCCAGCCCATGCCCGAGGACTGCCTGCTCACCTCGCCTCTGGAACCCACCAACGAATGGTACGCCATCGCCAAGATCGCGGGGCTGAAGATGTGCGCCGCCTACCGGCGGCAGTACGGGTTCAAGGCCATCAGCGTCATGCCCACCAACCTTTACGGTATCGGCGACAACTTCGATCTGGAGACCTCCCACGTCATCCCCGCGTTGATGCGCAAGTTCCACGACGCCAAGGTCGGCAACGCCGACCACGTGGTGGTCTGGGGCTCGGGCACCCCCCGTAGGGAGTTCCTGCACGTGGACGATCTGGCCGACGCCTGCCTGTTCCTCATGCGCTCTTATAACGAGGAGGGCCTGGTCAACATCGGCACGGGCACCGACCTGACCATCGCCGAACTGGCCGCGCTCATCGGCGAGGTGGTGGGGTTCGCTGGCGAGATCCGATACGACAGCACGAAAAAGGACGGCACCCCTCGCAAACTGCTGGACGTCTCGCGCCTGGAAAAGGCGGGGTGGAAAGCCACCATCCCTCTGCGCGATGGCCTGCGGTCGGTCTACGAATGGTACGTGCAGGCCTTGGAGAACGGAGAGATAAAAGGATCTTGAAAGGAGTTGTGCGAGGGGAAGACCTTTAACAAAAGATCCTCCCCCTCG
The DNA here is from genome assembly GCA_963674665.2 of Desulfovibrionaceae bacterium. Classification (GTDB taxonomy): domain Bacteria; phylum Desulfobacterota; class Desulfovibrionia; order Desulfovibrionales; family Desulfovibrionaceae. The sequence continues at coordinate 228,969 of CAXXPL010000015.1, forward strand.
CGCTCTCCCTTCCCAAATTCTATAAGTTCAAATTATTTATAAGATTATGAGTGATATCCGGGGAGAAGCCCTTTGTTAAAAGGGGTCCCCCGGAAAACTCCTATTCCCAGTCCTTCCCCTCCTTCCTTCCTTTTACTAGCTGCTTACACCGGCTTCGGCGAATGTAGCCATTTCATTGAAGATGGCGGCGGCTGAGCGCAGGATCATCAGGGACATGGCCGCGCCGGTGCCTTCTCCCAGGCGCAGCCCCAGGTCCAGGATGGGATCCGCGTTCATGGCCCTGAGTGCTGCTTGGTGCCCTTGTTCCGCGGATTTGTGGGCAAAGAAGGCGTAGTCCGCCACATGGGGGCAGATTTTCCAGGCCGCGGCATAGGCAGAGGAGGCGATGAAGCCGTCCACCAGCAGGATGAGCTTGTGCCGGGCCGCTCCTAGGGAGAGACCGGCCAGGGCCGCGATCTCGTACCCGCCCAGGGCCGCGAGGATGGCCATGCCGTCACCCGAGGCGATGACCTCGGCGTGGCGCTCCAGCGCCTGGCCGATGACTTTGGCCTTGCGTTGTACACCTTCAGGAGGCAGGCCGGTACCGGGGCCGGCCGCCTGCTCCGGGGTCAGGCCGAACAGGGCGCAGTACAGGGCCGCGGCAGGGGTTGTGTTGCCGATACCCATTTCGCCGAGCCCAACGCTGCGTATGCCGTCCCTTGCGGCCTTGTCGGCAAGCTCCAGGCCCAGTTCCACGGCGGTGGCGCACTGCTCCCTGCTCATGGCGGGCTGCTCCAGAAAATTGTTGGTGCCAGGGGCGATCTTGCGCTGCAGCAGGGAGGGGGACTTGGGGTACTCGGGGCCGCAGCTGCCCGCATCCACTGCCAGGAGCTCGGCTCCGGCGGTGCGGCAGAGAGCGTTGACGCCCGCGCCCCAGGAGGTGAAGTTCATGACCATTTGGCGTGTCACTTCCTGGGGGAAGAGGCTCACACCGGCGGCCACCACGCCGTGGTCACCGGCGATGGTGTGCACCCGGGCAGGGTCCACCCGAAGGATGCGGCGGTTCCTGGTGGGGTGGGGTTCGCCCCCTTCCTGGATGCAATAGATGCGCGCGGCCAGGTCCTCGAGTCTGCCGAGGCTGCCCTGGGGTTTGGTGAGAGAGTCGAGGTGGGCGCGAGCTTCGGCTTCGAGCTCATGACGCACGGGCTGGATGGCCGCCAGGGCGTCATGGATTGTTTGGGACATGATCTTCTCCAGTCTATACAGATGGTTGAATGAGGATTTGTCGAACGGGTCCAGGTCGTGTTCCGTATCACCGCAGCATGAGCGGGAGGTTTTGCATAATCTTTACACGTCCGGCTTGTCCATGCCTGGACAGGGGAGCGGTGAGGCGGTAATGCTGCGACCTCGAGGACAATCATGCGGGACAATTCGAGACAGATGAATTACACCGCCCTGGCGTGGGGTGTGATCCTGGTCGCCACCATGGTGCGGCTGTGGTTCGTGGCCACGGGGCAACTGGACCTTGTGCAGGACGAGGCCCAGTATTGGGACTGGTCCAGGCATCTGCAGCTCAGCTACTATTCCAAGGGGCCGCTCATCGCCTGGGTGAACGCCGTGGGCACTTGGCTCCTGGGAAACACCACATTCGGCGTGCGCATCGGTGCGGTGTTCTTCTCCCTGGCCAGCCAGGCGGTGCTGTGGTTCGGACTCGCGAAGCTGATGCAACGGCCGATCATAGGCTTCTGGACCCTGGTGGTGCTGAATTCCTCGCCCCTGTTCATGGCCTCCTCCATTCTGATGACCACGGACTCCCCGTTGCTGTTCTGCTGGTTGGGAGGGATGTTCAGCCTGTACCAGGCGGGGCGTTCAAAGCGCCCCTTGCCGGCGTTGATACTTTTTGCGGGCTTCATGGCCTTGGGGATCCTGGCCAAGTACATGATGCTGGTCGTGGCGGTGATGGCCCTGCTCTACATGGTGCTGCTCCAGCGCGAGGGGCGGGTGTCGGGCAGGGTGACCGCGTGGTTGTGCCTGGCCATTGCGGTGGGCGTGGTCGTGGGTATGGCGCCCATCCTGATCTGGAACATCCAGAACGACTTGGTCGGCTTCAGGCACGTGGGGGCCTTGGCCGGAGTGGCGGGAGGCAAGCCCGCCCCCTTGATCCGTTTCGACAGGTTTCCGGAGTTTTTCGGCAGCCAGGTGGGCATGCTCATACCCTGGTGGTTCCTGTACGTGCTGTATGGCGGTGTGCGTGCGGTGCGCATTTTGCGGGGCAGGGACAAGGACATGCCGGATGAGCCCGATTCCTTGGGCAGGCGGGAGCATCTGCTGCTGGTGGTTTTTTTCTGGCCCATGTGGCTGTTCTTCATTGTCTGGAGCTTCCACACCAAGATCTACCCCAACTGGCCGGCCATGAGCTACGTGGCTGGGATCATCCTCGGCGGGTATGCCCTGGCGCGGCATTTGCGGCGCACCGAGAGGCATTGGGCAAAGCTCTGGCCCACCCTGGGGCTGGTGGTGTTCGTGCTGCTGTACGCGCAGAACTGGCTGCCCCTTCCCGCGAACCTGAACCCCACCATGCGCCTCAAGGGCTGGCGGAACCTGGGCGAGAAGCTGGACACGCTGCGGCACGAGAAGTTTGCCGACCCGGATCAGGTGTTTTATTTTGCTTCCACATACGATATAACGGCGGCACTGGCCTTTTACGCGCCTGGCCAGCCGCAGGCCTATTGCGGCTTCTGGGACCGGCGCATGAGTCAGTATGACCTCTGGCCCGGACCTCAGGACAAGAAAGGCTGGGACGCCATCTACGTGGAAAAGAACTTCAAGAATCGCCTGCCCGGGGAACTGGACGCGGTTTGCGGATCCACGGAGACCATTCACTACCAGACCACGCACCGGGGCGAGCCGGCCCGCAAGTTCACCATAGTGCTCTGCAAAAAGTATACTGGCGCGTGGCCCATAACGGGGCGAGAGAGTTTCTGACATGCCTCCCTTGATCACACCCAAGGTTGAAACCGATTTTTGCGACCCGCACGTGTGCAAACGTTGCGCCGACCAAGGCTCCACGTGCTGCAATCTTGAGCCGGGCGAGGAGTCCGAGTGCTTTCCGATCTCCGAGATGGAGCGCGAGCGGATTCTGGAAGTGATCGGCAGCGATAAGGGCGGCTTTGTGCAGGAGGCCAACCGCTCCTCCTTTGTGGAGAACATGAAGCGGTTGTTTCCCAAGGAAGGAAAGCTGATCGACCAGCTGTTTCCAGGGGCCAAGTTTCATCTGCGCCTGGCCACCCGCACCGACGGCAGTTGCGTGTTTCTCGAGGCAGATGGCTGCGGCCTGCCCCGGGAAGTGCGTCCGTATTATTGTCTGCTGTACCCTTTCTGGGTCACGGGGCGCAGGCTCACCGTGTTCCTGTCATCCGGGTGCCTGGTGGTGAACGAGAACAGGGACGTGGCCGGTGTGTTGCGCGCAATGGATATGACCGATGCCGAGGTACGGATGCTGCATGGCCGGTTGCGACTGGCCTGGGGGCTCCCCCCTGAAGAAGGCATGCCGCTTTTGGAACAGGCTTTCACCCGCTACAAGAAGACAAAATGAAGAAATTCATCATAATAAGTGCCATGCTTCTGGTCATGTTCGCGCTTATGACCGCGGCCACGGGCGTTGCCGTTTACATGTGGGCGGCAAAGGATCTCCCCGGATTCAAGAAGATCGCGGACTACAAGCCCGCGCTGGTGACCACGGTCTACGCGCGGGGGGGGGAGGTCCTGGGCTACCTCTACAAGGAGCAGCGCTTCCTGGTGCGCCTGGAGGATATGCCCGAAGTCCTGCCCAAGTGCTTCCTCGCGGCCGAGGACAAGACCTTCTACCAGCACGAGGGTATCGACCTCACGGCCATTGCCCGCGCATTTGTGATAAACCTCCGCTCCGGGCATTCACGGCAGGGAGGCAGCACCATCACCCAGCAGATCATCAAGCGTCTGTTGCTCACCTCGGAAAAGAGCTACGAGCGCAAGCTCAAGGAGGCCATCCTGGCCTACCGGCTTGAGCGCTATCTGACCAAGGACGAAATCCTGACCATCTACCTCAACGAGATCTATCTGGGGGCGCGGGCCTATGGCGTTGAAGCCGCGGCCCGGGTCTATTTCGGAAAGCACGTGCAGGATCTCACCCTGGCCGAGTGCGCCATTCTGGCCGGTCTGCCCCAGGCCCCCTCGCGATACAACCCCTACCGCTTTCCTGAGCGCGCCAGGGCCAGACAGCAGTACGTGCTGGAGCGCCTGCGCGAGGAGAATTGGATCAGCGAGGAGCAGTACCAGCAGGCCCTGGCCGAGAAGCTTGAGTTCAGGAGCATGGACGACGTGTCCTGGAAGCTCGGCGCCTATTACCTGGAGGAGGTACGGCGCTGGCTGGTGGAGTTCCTGAGCAAGAAGAACATGGATTCCATGGGCATGACCCTTGACCGCTACGGCGAGGATGCGGCTTATACCATGGGACTGCACGTATACACCGCCCTGGACATGCAACACCAGAAAGCGGCCGAGGACGCGCTCCGCTGGGGGCTGGAACAGTCCACCAAGCGCCGTGGCTGGCAGGGGCCGGTGCGCAGCCTGCAGGCCGGAGAGTTTTCCGCCTTTCTCGAGCAGAACGAATACGTGGACGAGGACCTGCACCCGGGAGCCTGGGTGCTGGCCCTGGTGACCAAGGTCGACAAAAAGGGCGCCAACGTCAGGGTGGGCAGCCGCGAAGGCTTTATCCCGGTGAAGACCATGGCCTGGGGGCGTACGCCCAACGAGAAGGTCGCGCCGGAGCACGCCGCCAAGATCACCGACGCGAGGAAGCTGCTGCACCCCGGAGACGTTGTCTGGGCATCGGTGAGCGAACCGGAGATGGACAAGAACGGCGAGCCAAAGCCAAGGGTGGGAGATATTCTCGACCTCGGCCTGGAGCAACGCCCCAAGGTGCAGGGGGCCCTGGTTTCCCTGGAGCCGCCCACAGGCGAGGTGCGCGCCCTGGTGGGCGGGTATTCCTTCCAGCAGAGCCAGTTCAACCGCGCCACCCAGGCCCGAAGGCAGCCGGGATCGTCCTTCAAGCCCGTGGTGTATTCCGCGGCTCTGGACAACGGTTTCACCGCCGCTTCAGTGGTGATGGACGCGCCCATTGTCATCGAGATCGGGGACAAGGTCTGGAAGCCCGAGAATTTTTCTCACAAGTTTTTCGGCCCCACGGTGTTGCGCACGGCCCTGGCCAAGTCGCGCAACCTGGTGACCGTCCGTATCGCGCAACGCATAGGCATCAATACCGTGATCAAGCGGGCCAAGGACCTGGGCTTTGAGCCCGATTTCCCGCCGTATCTGCCCATTTGTCTGGGCGCCGTGGCGGTCACCCCCATCAACCTGTGCCAGGCCTACACCGCATTTGCCAGGGGGGGCACCACGGTCAAGCCGCGCATGGTGCTGTCCGTGAAGGGCCCCTGGGGGGACAGCTTCTACGAGTCCAAGCCCGAACCCAAAGAGGCCATCTCGCCGCAAAACGCCTATGTCATGGATTATTTGCTGCAACAGGTGGTGCAGACCGGCACGGGTTTTCGAGCCAAGAAACTGGGACGCCCCGTGGGGGGCAAGACCGGTACCAGCAACGACGAGCGCGACGCCTGGTTCATGGGGTTCACCCCCTACCTGCTGACCGGGGTTTATATTGGCTTCGACCAACTGCGGCCCATGGGCAAGTTCGAGACCGGTTCACGGGCCGCATCGCCCATCTGGCTGAAATATCGCCAGGCCATCGAGGATACCTACCCGGAACAGCCCTTCCCGGAGCCACCGGGCGTGGTGAATGTCTTGGTCAATTCGGTGACCGGGGAACTGGCCTCCCCTGGATGTGAGGAATGCCTCTCAATGCCCTTCATCGCGGGCACCGAACCCACACCTCACATGGGCAACAGCTGGGGATTCGAGCCGGGCATGCCTCCGGCCGATGGCGGCGCCCCCCTGAATGGGCCGCAGCCCAAGCCTGATCGGGGCAAGAGCGAGGACCTGCTGAAGCAGATCTTTTAGGAAAGAGGGATAATAATAGAAGAGTTCTCCGGGAAAGGTCTTAAAAAAATCTCCCACCGGACACTCCTCTCGTCAATTTCGATAGATTGCAGCAACACTGAAAATAACCTCAGAGTCGATTCAGGAGGAAATATTCATGCCGCATTTGATGATAGAGACGAACGTCATATTGGACAGCGACGCGCGGATGGACCTGGCAACCAAGGCCTCGGGCATGATCGCCGCGGCCATCGGCAAACCCGAGCAGTACGTACAGAGTCTTGTAAGGGGCGGACAGGCCCTGGTTCACGGCGGCGCGGCGGACCCAGCGGCCTATGTGGCCTGCAAGAGCATCGGCCTGGCCGAGGCGCAGTGCAAGCCCCTCTCCAAGGCCATCTGCGGTTTTCTGCAACAGGAGCTGGGTATCGACCCGGGCAGGGTGTACATTGAGTTCGTGGATCTGTCCCGCAGCTGGTTCGGCTGGAATGGGTCGACGTTCTAGCGCCCTGGAAAATGTTTTACTGAGAGGGCCGGATCCCCTTTGAAAAGGGTCCTGCTTTTTTCTCGAAAAATAAGCCCCCTGCCCGGAGTCCGGGCAGGGGGCTTTGTTTCGGTGCACCCGGCAGGGCGCGTGGTGCGTGAGCACCATCCGGGCAGGTGTGGTGCCTGCCTGGTGACTTGGAGGTGAAAGTCCTCCGCAGGCCCGACAAGGGGAGCTGCTAGCCGGACGGCAAGGGTGTCCATCGCGAGATGGAATCCGAAGGAAGCCGCGGGCAAAATGCTGACCCGACGAACAGAAATCGCATGCGAGGTGGTCATGCCGGGTGAGGAGGCCGATATCTTCAAAGCCCGATACTTGTACGGAAAGCGTGGACGTATATGCGGCGGGTATAAGCGGGAAGGTCGCGCGCATTACCCGGGGAGGTCTGTTCGCCCGCCATGTGCTATCGGCACGGTAACGTGTCGAGATGGGCGAACAGAAGTCAACCGAGGCCATAGTAGTCGACCTAACCACCCGACGAAGGGCCAAACCTGCCAAGCGAGGCATGAACACTGTCTTCTGCTTGGATTGGGCAGATGCCCGTAAAGGGCCTTAAAGCTGGAAGTAACGGACGGAATCCGTGAGGTGAGGCTGGGTGCTTATAGTCCGACAGGCATTCAGAGAAATGACGCCAAGCAGGCAGGAACCGCCGTGGTACGGAACCGTATGCCCGGTGGTGTGGTAGGACGGGGGGCGCGAGCCCCCCGTCCTACCCGATAAAAAGAGCCTATGGGCTACATGGTGCAGCTGTATGTGAGGCGTTCGTCGTATTCGGCCTGTTTGCCTTTGTTCCACTGCGACACGGGGCGGTAGTACCCCACGATACGGGTATACACCTCTGTATTGGCGCCGCATTCAGGGCACTCGAAGTGTTCGCCGTTGATATAGCCGTGTTCCTTGCACACCGAGAAGGTCGGAGTGATGGACATGTAGGGCAGTTTGGTCATGGTGAAGGCCTTGACGATGAAGTTTTTCAGGGCCTGGGTGTCCGTGACCGACTCGCCCAGATAGGTATGGAACACGCTGCCGCCGGTGTACAGGGGCTGCAGCTTGTCCTGGTGTTCCAGGGCGAAGAGCACGTCCTGGGTCTGCCCCACAGGCAAGGTGGTGGAGTTGGTATAGTAGGGGGTGCCGTTGCCCGAAGCCTGGATGCTGCTGTACAGGCCCTTGTCGATCTTGGCCAGGCGATAGCTGGTGCCCTCGGCCGGAGTGGCTTCCAGATTGTAGAGGTTGCCTGTCTCCTCCTGGAAGCGGGAGGTGATGTCCCGGAGATGGTTCAGCACGCGCTGCATCAGCCGGGTGCCGGCATCGGTTTCGATGCCCTTGCCCAGGAGGTTCAGGCAGGCCTCGTGCCCCCCGAGCAGACCGATGGTCGAGAAGTGGCCACGGTATTCGTTCTTGAGATAGCGGCGGGTCCAGGGGAACATGCCGCGTTCGAGGTTGTTGTTGATCAACTTGCGTTTGAACTCCAGGGCGTCCTTGGCGAGGATGGCGTACTCCTCGATGTTGTCCAGGAAGTCTTCCTCCCCCTGGGAGAGGTAGGCCAGCTTGGGCAGATTCAGAGTGACCACGCCGATGGAGCCGGTGAGATCTCCGGCGCCGAACAAACCACCCACCTTTTTGCGCAGCTCGCGTAGGTCCATTTGCAGACGGCAGCACATGGAGCGCACGTCCTCGGGGTCCAGGTCGGAGTTGATGAAGTTCTGGAAGTAGGGCGCGCCGTACTTGGCGGTGAGCTGGAGCAGCAGTTCGCCGATCTCGCTCTCCCAGGGGAAGTCCTTGGTGATGTTGTATGTGGGGATGGGGAAGGAGAAGATTCGGCCGTGGTAGTCGCCCTGAGCCATGACTTCCAGGAAGGCGCGGTTGATCATCTCCATCTCGGGCACGAACTCGCCGTAGGTCTGATCCTGGATCTCGCCGCCGATGATGACCCCCTCCTTGGCGATATGCTTGGGGGGCACCAGGTCGAAGGTGAGGTTGGTGAAGGGGCTCTGCCCGCCCCACCGTGAAGTGGTGTTCAGGTTGAACACGAATTTTTGCATGGCCTGGCGGACCTGGTCGTAATTCAGGTTGTCGTACCTGATGAAGGGGGCGAGGTAGGTATCGACGTTGTTGAAGGCCTGGGCGCCAGCCCATTCATTCTGCAACGTGCCCAGGAAATTGATCATCTGGCCGAGGATGGAATCGAAGTGTTTGGCCGGTCCGGCGCTGGAGCGGCCTTCGAGGTTGAAACCCTCGAGGAGCAGGTCGCGCAGGCTCCAGCCGGCGCAATACCCGGCCAGTCCGAAGGACAGGTCATGGATGTGGAAATAGCCGTGGTTGTGCGCCTCGCGGACGTCCATGGGGTATTTTTCCAGGGCATAGCGGGCCTGGATGGTGCCGGAGAGGTGCAACATCAACCCCTGGAAGGAGTGGGTCATGTTGGCGTTCTCGTTGACGCGCCAGTCGGCCTTGTCCAGGTAGTTGTCTATGGTCTGGGCCACGTCGAGGTATGCTGCGGTCTGCTCGCGGATCTGGCGGCGTTGCTCCCTGTAGATCATGTAGCGCTTGGCCACGTGGTAGAGTCTGGACTCCATGAGCACTTCCTCGACAGTGTCCTGTACGAGTTCCTGCTCAGGGACATCGTGCCCTTCGAGCTTCTTTTCGACCTTCGAGGCGAGGCGCTTGGACAGGATGGGGTCCTTGATGCCGCACACCTGCAGCGCTTTCAGGATCGCCAGGGCGATGCGCTCCCGCGACCAGGTTTCTTCACAACCGTCACGTTTACGGATTAACCGGGGCATGTGTCCTCCTAGGCTCTTTGTACTGCTGCATTTTCAGAGGAAAGCCCTCGGGCAGACTCAGAAGGGCTTCCTGGATGTTTTCTTCGGAGAGCAGGGGCACGCGTGTCATGCGAAAAACAAACGCCTTCGGACGAAAGCGTGCCAATTCGAACACGTGCTCCATGTTCCGCGCGGCTCTTTCTTCGCTCACCTTGTTTCCGGTGAGAGCGGGGTAGAGCCTGAAGGGCCCCTTGAGGTCCACGAAAAACTGCTCCACCAGATTCTGCTCGATCAGCGATTCGATCACTTCCGGGCGCATGCCGTTTGAGTCCAGTTTGATGGGCAACCCCAGGGACGCGATGTCACGCACCAGCTTTTCAAGGCCGGGGACACAGGTGGGTTCTCCTCCCGTTATGACCACTCCGTCGAGCCAGCGCTTGCGCTCCGCGAGCATGGTCAGGACCTTGGATCTGGAAAGCGCGGGAAACTCCTCCGGAGACCATGCGAGGTCGGCGTTGTGGCAAGTGGGGCAGCGCAGGTTGCAGCCACCACAGAAGAGCACGCTCGAGGCGTGCCCCGGCCAATCGCAGAGACTCAGACGTTCCAACCCCAGAACATGGTTCCAGGGGGATTCTGCTTCATCCGCGATGTGCGCAGGAATAGACAGCGGGAAGGTGGTTTCTTGTAATTGCATAACTTTATTGAGTTTGTTTTGTGCAAAAGAAAAAAGACAGCAAGGAAAACTGGCTTTCATTTACACCCGATTTCTAAAAATTGACAAGAAAAAATTTAAATAAATGGGATGGAGAAGAACTTACTTCAGAATGAGGAGCTTGTGAACCCAGTGATAGATTTTTATTAGCTCTTGCCAAAGTAACGTTTGAATATTGCGAGATTAATTTTTTACGGCTCACTATTGGAACTGAGTGGAACGGAAATCGTGCGCATACGCACTTTTGATGAAACTCCCAGTCCAAATCGAGGGTTAGACATGTGAACAAATGTGCGACACTACAGTATGGATTAAATGTATGCTTAAAAAACAATTTGTTATGAAGTTAGTAACAGATTGGTAACATTGTAGTCGGCTATATTTGTGGATAAAATGTAAATACACTTGAGAAATCTAGAAAAAATATCGAGTACTGTGGATTGGAATTCAAGACTCATCGAATGCAGAAATGTGGGAAGAGAACCGGGGAGTGCGAAGATCGGAAATGGGCTATTACCAACATGCTGATTAATAATAGGAAAAATATTTTCAAAGCTCAATGTATGGGATGGGCGACAACAATGGCCCCAAGGGGGAGAGATTTCATTGGGCGGGGAATGGCAAAAATGGAAATTGAAAAGAAGTTGGTTTATATCGGAATATGTATTGTCAGGGTCGTGCCTGATTCGCTGGAGGTGCGCATGCCCACTCTCCAGCCTTGGACTTCGGCCAGGAGTTTGGCGCTGTAAGTTCCAAGCCCCGTCCCCCTGGACTTGCCCGAGGTGGCGAACTTCTCGAAGAACGTCTCCCGCAGGGTGTGCGGAACCGTACCCTGGTTGTGGATCTCCAGATCCAGGGTCAGGGGTTTTTGTTTCAGGGACAAGGTCACGGTTTCGCCCCTGGGTGAGGCTTCAAGTGCGTTTTTCAGCAGGTTGGAAACAATGGAGTAGGTCAGCAGGCTTTCACCGTTGACCAGGACCTTGTCTGGAGTGGTGGAGAACCCCTTGAAGGCGAGGTCCAGCTCGATCATGTGTGCTTTTGCGAACGCCTTCTGATCGTTCATGATCTGGCGGGCGAGCCGCAGGATGTCGAAGGATTCTGCCTGGTGGGCATAGGCTCCGCGCTCGATCTGGTACAGAGTCAGGGAGAGGTTTATCATGTCCAGCATCTTGTGCCCGGAGTCCTGCATCAGCCGGAGATAGTCGCGCTGTTCCTCGGTGATGTTCGGCGCCTCGAGCAGCAGGGGCGGGACACCCAGGATCCCGTTGAGCGGACCCTTGAGGTCGTGACGGGCGATGAGTTCGACATCCTCGCGCAGGTTGTCGAGCTCCTTGCGTGCGGTAATGTCCTCCTTCACCGCGACATAATGGGTGACCTTGCCGTTTTCACCGAACACAGGGGATATCGACGCCGACTCCCAGAACAGTCCCCCGTTTTTTTTCCTGTTGCAGATATCGCCCTGCCAGGTTTTCCCCGCTGCGAGAGTTTTCCACATGTCCGTGTAAAAGGAATGGGGATGATGGCCGGAATTGAGGAGCCCGGGCTTGTCGCCGAGCACCTCCCCCGCGGAGTATCCGGTGCTTGTGCAGAAAAAGGGGTTCACGTACTCGATGATGCCTTGCGTATTCGTGATGACCACGGACACCGGGGCATTCTCAACGGCGCGCCAAAGTTTCTGCAGCTCCTCCTCGGCGTGCTTGCGGTTGCTTATGTCCACTCCAACGCAGAGTATTTCGGTGACATTTCCCTGGCTGTCGAAGAGAGCCTTGTTGGCCCATCTGACCCAGATGCGTGAGCCGTCCTTGAGCAAGTTCTCGTTTTCGTTCTCCAGAAATCGATCGGGATTCGTGCGCAACTCGTCGAGCATGCGCCCCAGGTCGCGACCCGTGGATTCGATCTCCGGGACAATGGTGCCGAGAACGGGTTGGCCGATAACCTCCTCCCTTGTATAGCCGAAGAGCTTTTCGGCGTATTCGTTGAAAAAAGTGATCCGCCCTTGAGTATCAAGGCGCAGGATGATGCTGGCCGCATTCTCCACCAGCTCGCGGTAGAGCTCCCTGCTTTCGAGCAGCTTGATGTCCTGACTCCTGCGCTCGGTGATGTCCCGGATGATGACGACCTGTCTTGCTTCGGCCACGCCCTTGACGCTGACATCCCCGAAAAAGATGGATCCGTCCTTGCGCACAAAGGGTCGTTCCATGCGAACGCCCTCCCCGCGCATCACCTTCGCAATGTAAAGGGGGGTCTCGGTGATGCTTTCAGGGGAAATGAGGTCCAAAGCGTTCTTGCCTAGAAACTCCTCCCTGTCGTAACCGAACAATTGCAATGCCGAGTTGTTGGCCTCCAGTACATTGGCCTGCACGTCCGCGACGATGAGCGCATCACCTGCGGATTGAAACAGCTCCATGAACAGGGCTTCGCGGGCCTGGAGTTTTTGCAACGAAAGCATCAGCTCAGTGATCTCGTGTCCATGGATCACCAGGCGGTCGATGACTCCGTTTCTGCTGGGCAGAGGGAAGACCGTCACGTCGTCGAACAGCCCCTGGTACTGGTCGGTCATCCTCTGCGGTGCGCCGTGGTTCACGGCGTCCCTCACAAGCCTTTCACGGCCTTCGCGAACTGAAACGGGTAACTGTTCCCAGACGTTGCCGCCGAGCAGTTCTACACGGGTCTTGTCCTGCCTGGCGGCGTAGCCGGTGTTGAAGTCCAGGGTCCGGCCTTTGGAATCGATCATGACCACTGCGTCGTTGGCTGCGTTGAGCATCTCGCGGGAAAGCAGATCCTCGTGGCGCAGCGCTTCATCTTTGCGCAGGGCGGAGGTTACGTCGCGAAAGGTGCCGATGAGCGCCACGGGAGTGCCGGGATCCAGAGAAATCCGGACGGCTCTGAAGTGGAGCCAGATGCTGCCGCCATTCTTATTGGGGCAAAGAATGACCTGTTCCCGGACCGGTTCATCATCATGCCCCGTGTCCATGAACCGTTGCGTCACTGTGTCGAGGACGCCGCGGAATGGCGCCTGGATCCAGGCCGAATATGCGCTTGGGGGAGTGGGGGGCAGGTATCCGAGCAATTTCCAGAACATGGGGCTGAGCCACATCTTTTCACTGGCCTGATAATCCCTGAACCAGAAACCGTCAAAGGCGCCGCTGCGTAAAAAGCATGCGGCGTCCGAATCAGAGGCGAGCATCCTGTGAAGCTCTTCGGGCAAATTCTTTTCCAAATGCGTCATGAGCGCTGTATCCTGGCGGTACACGGAGTAGTCATAGTGATACATGGTAAGTGATTATGCAGCTCAGAGCAATGAGTATTCCATGGAATAGCAAAGGAAAGGTGTTCAAGTGAACTCCATGGTTGCCCATGGGCACATCGACGAACATTCGGGATGAACGTAAATCGTGGCGCAAAAGTCGGCAGGATGGATGGCAGGGGTTATGGGCCGCGGACTCTAGAGCAATTTACGCTTGAAATGCTTGCTCAACGGCCGACCAAGCCAGCCTACAAGCATTTCGCGGCAAGGATTTGCAGGCAAACCCTTGCAGAGCATTTAACCTTTTTCAAAGTTAAAATGCTCTAGTCCGAGGTATAGACCCCGGTCTTGGAGTCAAGGACACTCTCGGGAGGAGCGGGCAGAAAAATGACCAGGAAGCAGGCCCCCCCCAGTTCACTGTCCCTTGCATGCACCTCGGCGTTCCAGGACCTGATAAAGGTATGCACGATGGAGAGCCCCAGTCCCATTCCCTGGCCCACATCCTTGCTGGTGTAGAAGGGGTCGAACACCCTGTGCTTGTTCGGCCCCAGGCCCGGACCGTTGTCTTCCACCCAGAGGGCGGGGCGGTTGTTTTCAATGGTAGTGCGCAAGAGGAGAGTTTTCGAGGCTCCGTCCCCCTCTGCCGAGGAAGAAGGGCACGAATCCAGGGCCTGCATCGCGTTCACGGCCAGGTTGATGACGACCTGCTCTATCTGCATGGGGTTTCCCCTCACAGGCGGGAGCGACTCGTCCAACTCGGTGCGCAGGGTTACGTCATGCGCCTGCAACTGGGCCTGTAACAGGGAAAGGGCCGCGGAAACGGACTCGTTGAGGTTCGCCACCTTTGGGGCGTTGGGCACGGATTCCTGCCGCACCAGGGCGCGCATGTGCTTGATGATATCACTGATCCGGCTGGTTTCCCGAAGGATCCACCCCAGGCGTGTGAGCAGGATCTCCCGCTTGGGCATCAGCGGTTTTTCCAGCAGCAGCTCCAGGCCGCTGGCATAGAGCCGCAAGGCGTTGAGAGGCTGGTTGATTTCGTGGGCGATGCCGCCGGCCAAGGTTCCCAGGGCCTCGAGCTTCTGGGCGCGCTGCAGCCACTCCTGCAACTCGAGTTTTTCCGTGACGTCCTCGGCCATGAACACCACCGACCGCACCGTACCGTCGGAATTGAAGATGGGGTTGAAGGAGACCTGCATCCGTCTGGTTCCCTGGGCAAGGTGGGCGTCCCAGAGCGCCTGACGCGGTCGCCGGAAAATCCTGGTCAGTTCAAGCGGGCTTTCCAGTCCTCCGATGGCCAGAGGTTCGTTGGGAAAGAGGTCGCGGCAACGCAGAGGAGTGTTCAGGTCCAGATGGCTGAACCACTCCTTGAGTTTGGGGTTGGGAGTGCGCAGGAAGCCGTCGGGGTCGATTATTGCCAGGGCAAGGTCCAGGTTCTCGGTGATGCCCCGGTACCGCTCCTCGCTGGCCCGTAGGGCCTTTTGCGCCTTCTTGCTGGCGGTTATGTCGATGCCGAGCTCGAGCACCAGGGGGCCGCCGTCGATGTCCTCGAAGGGGTAGGTAAATATCTGGAAGGACTTGCCGTTCTCCGTGGAGGTCCACTCCCAGATGGACAGTGAGCGTGTCTCGAAGACCTCCTGCACCGGGCACTGCTCACAGGGCGAGTCCAGGCCGTGCAGGTTTACGTGGCATGGCTTGTTGGGGTCGATGGTCCCGAATATCTCCTTGAAATAGCTGTTGCCAAAGGTGATGCGGTAGTCCGCGGTGATCGCGCAGACAAAGGCGGGCAGGCGGTCGAGGAACTGGAACAGCCGCCTGCGCTCCACCTCCGCGGCCTGCTCGGCCTGCTTCCTCTGGGTGATGTCCAGGTCCGCCCCGCTCAGGATCATGGGGCCGTTGACCCCCTCCCGCCATGAGGCGCCACGGGAGAGGATCCAGGAGACACCGCCGTCCTTGCGGAGCTTTCTGTGCTCGTTCTCGAATGAGATTGCCTCGCCGAGGAGGTGATCACGCACACATTTTTCATGAAGGGGGCGGTCCTCGGGGTGGATCAGCTCGAACCAGGACTCCGCGTCGTCAGGAATCTCGCCGGAGTCATACCCCAGCATGGTCTTCAGCCAGGGATCCAGGTGCAGTTCCCCGGTCTTGAGGTTCCACTCCCAGACACCCATCATGCCCGCTTCCACCGCGAGGCGGTAGCGGCGCTCCTTGACGCGGAGCTCCTCCTGCCCTTTCTTGCGGGCCGTGACGTCCACGTACGCAGTCACGATGCCTCGGGCGGGAGAGGGCAGGGGCGCGGCCATGACATTGTACCAGGACAGTCTGTCTCCTGTGTCGGTTTCGTGCAGTAGGCCCACGTCCTTGTTAAAGCAGAACTCACCGGTGAGCCGCGCGCGGATGGTGGGATACTCCTCGGACTGCATGGGGGAGCCGTCCTCGCGCAGGGCGCGCCAGGGAAGATCCTCCACACGCTTGTTCATGTATTCCGCGGAAGTGAAATTCATGATGTTCCTTGCGGCGGGGTTTGCGGAGAGGATGTGCCCATTCTCATCGTAAACACAGAGTCCGATGGGGAAATTTTCGAAAAGTATCTGGTACTGCAGGCCTGTGGTGCGGAGTTCCTGGAGTTCGTTCTTGATGTCGGTGATGTCTTCAATGGAAGCCGATGATCCGGTGGCTGTACCCGTGTTGTCCCACAGGGGCCTGGGGATGATGCGCAGGTGGACCGCTTCGCCGGAAACGTTCTGCGCGGCGATGGTGAAGGAGTTGAATATACTCTGCTCCCTCTCGGTCCTGGCCAGGTGCAGGAGCTGCTGATTGGCGGTGGACTCCAGTGCCTGGGCGAGCAGGTGCCAGCAACGCTCACCTTGGCAGTCGAGGGCGGGCTCGAGAACACCCTGGGCGTAGAAATAAGTCCGCGGTGAAGCGAAGGGGGAGTCGGCGATCTCCCCCAGAAAAAACAGCGCCAGGGGCGAGTTGCTGAACACCCTCGCGAGCATGGAGTTCCAAAAGGTTTTGATTCCGGGCATGAACAGGTTCCCTTGGGTTCAGGAACAGGGTTCCAGCGCGCCGCCATCGAATTGCCAGACCGCCTGCCCCGGCGGATGCCAGGAGCAGTTTTCGAAATGCACCACATTGCCCCCAAAGCGTTTTTGAATGTTCCAGAGGGCTCCGGCCACGCCGTCGTCCTCGGCCACATTGTCGAAGAACACGCAGGAGCGGCGGTCCAACTGGGGGTGCAGGGCCGCGAATTCGTTTTCCACGTGCCCGGCCTCGTGGCAGCCGTCCAGAAAGGCGAAGCTTATGGCCTCGCCGGGGCGCCTTTGTTTTTCCACGCTTTGCAGAAAGGACACACTGTCTCCCTGAAACAGGCTCACGTATTGCCCCACACCGGCCAGCCGCAGGTTTGTGCCCGCGGCCTCCAGCACGGCGGGGTCCAGGTCGACGGAGAGCACACGGCCAGAGTAGCCCGAGTCTTTCAGGGCCTGGGCAAGGACAATGGTGGAGCAGCCCACGTTGGCGCCGGTCTCGATGATCAGGTTGTCGGTGTCCGGCCGCAGTGAGCACAGGCAACTGTAGTACAGCAGGTTCCAGCCCGGGTAGCCGATGGAAAGGCCGCTCTGGCCAAAGGCCTGGTCCAGGCTCCGCACGTCCTGGTCGAACAGGGCCAGGAGCCGGTTTGGGAGCAGCGAGCGCTCGTAGTCGAACATGCGGCGGTTGTCAGGGTCGGGGCGGGCCGGAAAGAGATTGGGGTGCGAGCTCTGGAGGCGCTTGCGCATGGCCTCGAAAAAGGAGGTGAAGTCCCGGAACACCTCTCGGTGTGGGGATTTTTCCAGCAAGGGGCGCAGCAACTTCAGGGCCTTGCGTGGCTGAGCTGTGGCCAGGAGCAGCGGCAGGTCGGGCAGATCGCCGGGGTCGTGCACCACGGAATCCTCAACCAGCGGGGGTGTGTCCCATGGCAGACGCAGGAAGGCCGTCACCGGCACTCCCAACTCGGCCAGCCCTTTCCTGGCCTCCATTGCCTGGGTTCCAGCGCCGCAAATACACACGGCTGCGGGGATCACGGACATATGACGTGTTCTCCTTGTGGCCTGTCGAAAAGGCGTTTTGCGTGGGGGTACAACAGAAAAAGTGCCCTCCCCCTCGCGCTCCCTCCATCCAAAACAGTACAAACAAGTGCCGCTATGGTCAGGGGGGCGTGTTCACGGTTCTCCCGCGTTTCATCGGCCAGGGATTGTGCGCGAAATGTAGGTCAATGTCCATTATCATGGGCGTTCATTCATCGCCGGATGTCTTTTCCCGGCGCGTCACGCGCGCCTTGAGTTCCAGCGGGTCGTGCCGCAAAAGGGCTTTACGCCTGATGGCCGAGCGTGTGGCCCGCCGGTTTTCATGCCGCTGGGCCACGACAATGAGTACGGAAACGAACACCCCCAGCACCACATACCCCACCAGGGCTTCCACCGCGGCGAACAGCCGGGCCGCTTCGGTGGGTTGAAAATCGCCATACCCCAGGGTGGTGAAGGTCACAACGCTGAAATACAGGTAGTCGAGGGCGTCGGGCTTGACGCCGTTGGCCGAAATGATCCCCAGGTCCGCATATATGAGAGCGAACTCTATGACAAAGAAGGGAATGCTCAGGATGATGACGAACAGCAGCAGACCCATGGACGAGTATCGGAAAAAGGCGGACAGGAGCGCGAACAGCAGCACGATGGAGCCCAGGGCCAGGGCCTGGATGGCGGATAGGACACCCGAGGTGTAGAACACGGCCACCAGGAGAAAGGCCAGGGGGTAGGGGATGAGGTAGAGGATGTCCTTCAGGAGTGGTGAAATGCGCACAACGGTACCTCATTGGCTTCAGTCCACTTTGGAGGCTGGACAGGAGAAGACTTTTTTTGCAATAGTCTAAAAATCGTCGTAAATGCTATCCGCATTCATGGTCCGCGCGTCAAGGGAGGTGTTGTTCCCCGCCCGGCGCCGAAATGAGCTGCATCGGGAACGCATTGACGTTGTTGTGAACATGATGCGCTGAATACTGTAAAAGCCCTGTGTTCCGCAATCGGCTTTCCGGCTGGAAATGGGGTCTGATCGGAATCCATGCTTCCACAATGCTACGAATGCCGTCACTATGACATGGAACATGCGCGCCGTAAGGGTCGTGGCAATCGGTGCGCCGAACACCCCCTGGGCATTCCCAGGGAGATAGTGTGCAACCAGAGGCCGTGCCCGATGCTGGAAAAAACGCGGTTGCGCCTCTGAACACTGACAAACCGGAGGAAGGTCAATGCTGCGTCCCATGATCTGCATCGCCGTTCTTTTCGCCATGCTGGTGAGCGTGGCGCCTGTCCTGGCTTTTGACTGCGAGCTGGACCCCATTGTCCGCAACGGCAAGGAAGTGGGGGCCAAGGTCATCAACGGCCTGGATAACTACTGCGGCTCGGTCTACCGCACCGGCGGGGGCTTCCGGGTCAAGCTGGACGGGCGCGACCCCGAGTTCTTCAACTCGAACTACACGTACCGCGATGTCCTTGACTACATGTGCGAGTACTGCCTGTTCAAGAAAAAGGACATCCTGTCCGGCCAGCAGCAGTAGCCGGCCGTTACTCGTCGCTTTTTCCCGTGCCGGCGCGGGACAGCTCGAAGCGGCGCACAGCACTGAGAACGTTGCGCCGCATGCTCTTGTCCAGCCCCGCGCCGCACTCCAGCCATTGCTGGAGTTGCGCGCGCCTGCTGGTGGTGGAGGAGGGGCATGGATTGTCGCGCACCGGCAGCTCCCACTGCCTGCATGCCCGGCTGATGTCCTTTTTTTCCAGCCACAGCAAGGGGCGTATCAGTTCGAATTCTCCATTGAAGAATGGTTCCCGCATGGCCATTCCCTCCACCCGCCCCCCATGGAACAGGTTCATGAAGAACGTGGCTGCCAGGTCGTCCGCATGATGTCCCATGGCCAGATGGGTGAGGCCGTAGAAGTGCATGAGTGAGAAGAGCCGCTTGCGCCGCAGCCTGCAGCAGTAGAAACAGGCCGAGTTCTTGAGGTTCTCCCCGCTATGGGCGCGGGGGCCGTGGTCGCTTTGCTCGAAGTGCGAGGCAACCCCCAACTCCCTGCAGTACTCCAACAGGGGCAGGTGAAAGTCCTTCTCGAACCCCGGGTTGACGTGCAGGGCCATGATTTCCATGGGAAAGGGCAGGATTCTCTTGCGGATGCTAAGTACCTTGAGCAGCAACAGGCTGTCCTCCCCTCCCGAAACCGCAACGCCGATGCGCGCTCCGGGATGGAGCATGCCGGTCTGCTGCATGAGCTTGCCGACGCTGCTGATGATGTTCTTCTGTGTATAGGTGAAATTTTCCCGCATATTAGATCTTACAGTCGAATCCCGAAGCGCTCCAGCCGGGCCTCGAGTTCGTAGCGTTTTCTTTTTTGCATCCACATCACCCCGGCCAGGGTGAGGGTCATAACCCCCATCACTATGAGGATGATTACGGCCTGCAGTCGAATGTCCGCGATCCGTTCCTCGCAGAGGTCGGTACGCCCCGGCTGGAGAACGCT
This sequence comes from Desulfovibrionaceae bacterium, assembly GCA_963674665.2. Taxonomy (GTDB): domain Bacteria; phylum Desulfobacterota; class Desulfovibrionia; order Desulfovibrionales; family Desulfovibrionaceae. The sequence continues at coordinate 248,790 of CAXXPL010000015.1, forward strand.
GTTTTGCGGAGCGCCGGACGCGTAACTAACGTTCACGGCTGTGTCCAGCGGGAAGCGCCGCACGAGCCCCCGGGCGATGCCCATATCCTGATCCGGGCCGTAACAAAAGCAAATTCTGCTGTTGACGAACCGTTTGCCGCTGACATGGTACTCGTATTTCACCACGGCCCGGTAGCCGCGTCTCCTTGACTTGCCCTTCTTGATCCAGACCTGCTTCACCTCGGACCTGATGACGTTCCCCTGGGCAACTGGCCAGCGGGAGCTTTTTTGCGCCAGATCCAGGAATCTCCGGGCCTGATCCCTCTTGGAGTACAGGAACAGGCCGAAGGCCAGGGCGCACACGACCAGGAGCCCGATCACCGCAACCATGAACAGGTTCAGGGAGCGGAACATTCTGCTGCGCTCCTCCTGGTCCGTCAAGTTCCCCCAAAAGAGCTCCTTGCCCGTGTCCAGCGCCAGGGCGGTGTTCGAGTCGCCCTGATCCATGTAGACCTCCACGTCCAGGGACTTTCTCAAACCCTTGGCCTTTTTCGACGACTGCAAGGAGGCCAGGCCAAGGGGCGCGGATTCCTCGGAGGCGCCGGCCGGCCGCAACTCCACCAGAATCCCCTTGAGGGTGGTGATGCCGGTGGGCGTCATGACCATGCCGCGGGGCTGGGTGCGCAGCATGACCGCGTTGACCTCGCGGAGTTTTTTCAACATGGGGTTGAACAGGGCCTTGGAGAGGAGCAGGAACACCACCGTGACAACCGCCATGCCCGCGATGAAAATGATGAGCTGGTCGTTGTCCCGCAGCCGCAAGGTCAAGACCACGGCAATGGCGATGAGGGCCACTCCCGAGATTGCGAACATGAGCCACCTGCCGATGCCGATGATCCTCAGGTGGCGCCTTATGCGCGGATGGATCTCCATGCCGTCCTTGCTGTCGAACCCTGATTCCGCCATTGGTCCCCCCCCTGAAGAGCGAAATTTTACGTGTAACGGAGTGTTCGCGGATATTGTAGCAGATAACACGGATAGTTTACAGTTATAGGTATGGATTTTTCGGTGCACCCTGAAATGCTGGGAATAAAAGATATAGGAAAGGGAGCGTAAGGGGAGACCCTTTTTGAATGAGCTTTCCCATTGCAGTTTTCTTAGTGCAAAAAGCCACTTAAAATCAAGCGGCCAGCAAAAAGTGGCGGCCGGGAACATGCCCCCGGCCCACCAGGAAATCGGAGATGTCCTCGCCGGCTTTTCTGCTCCCAACGTAGGAGATGAGGAACGCCCCTCCGGGTGGCGGAACCTCCTCCCTGGAGAGCACGGGGCGGCCGTGCACCACCTTGCCGATCTTTCGGGGATCGATGTCGTAGTAAGTCGTGATCTCGATGCCGTGGCCGCACAAGGCCTCGGCGCGTTTCCGGCTCACCCGCCCGGCCCCGAGTATGTGGACCTCGGGGTGCAGGGGGTTGTGCTGACGGAGCCAGCGGGCCAGGTATCCGGCCTTGATCTCGTAGAAGCGTTGGGGATCGTAGCGGGTGTCGCTGCGTGACAGCCGCTGCGGGGGGTCGTTCCACACCAGGAGCTCCTGGTCCAGCTTGGACATGCGCACCCCTGCCTCGAGCCAGCGCAGCCAGATTTCGTAGTCCTCGGGAAAGTCGCCCTGGCGGTAGCCGCCGAAGTCGCGGACAAGGGAGGCGCGGAACATCACCGAGGGGTGGGCGAAGGGGGACTCTCGAAAGCGTGCCAGGTCGATGTCCTCGGGGCTGAGCAGGGAATTTGTCCAGTCAACATAGTGGGCGTAACCGGCCTGTTTTTTCCTGTCTCCGCCGAAGCGCACGCGGCAGGCCACCAGCCCGGTGTCCGGGGCCGCTTCCAGGTGCGCGCACTGGAGTTCCAGGCGGCGGGGCAGGCAGATGTCGTCGTGGTCCATGCGGGCGATGTACTTGCCTTGCACCAGCTTCAACCCGTGGTTCAGCGCGTTCACGATGCCGCCATGCTCCAGGGGCAGGACCCGGAACCTGGAATCCAGGGCGGCGAATCGCCGGGCTGTATCCAGGCTCAGATCAGTGGAGCCGTCGTCCAGCACCAGCACCTCGAAATTCCGATACGTCTGCGTTCGCAGGCTTTCCAAGGCCTGTTCAAGGGCGTCCGCTCCGTTGAACACGGGCAGGAGCACGGAAACGCGTGGCGAGCCATTTCCACTGAGGCGCCGCGTCATGAGAGGGGCGCTCCCGTGCATGCAAGCAGGTCCCGCACGATGACCCGCGCCGATTCATAGGCCAGTTGGGTCTCCACGCAGGGGAGGCCGCCTTGGAGGCGTTCGTCGAGCTCGGCGGTGAAGTTTTTCAGTCCGGGGCGTCCATTGAGGATGGCGTACCGCTGCAACCCATGGGAGAGCCAAATGAGATGATCTTCGGAGTCCTCGGACCACATGGGGGCTTGCTGCATGTCCGGGGCGCAGGGCTTGACCTTGGAAGGTGGGGACGATGACGCCGCGTGCTCCATGGCGGCCTCGGCAGCGCCGGTCCCGGCCAGGGCGCCAAAGACCTGGGTGGAGGTGATCATGCCGCCGCCGATGCGGTTCGCGCCGTGCATGCCTGTGGCGCATTCGCCGCAGGCGTAGAGGCCTTGAACGCTGGTCCGGCCCGTGGCGTCGATCCATGCGCCCCCGTTGGAGGCGTGGGCCATGACCGTGGCGTGCTCCCATTCCTTTTTCCCTGGGGGGCGGAGACGGATCTCGCCCTGATCGTCCAGGAACTCGGCAGCCAGAGATCAATGGCCGCATCCTCCAGACCATGGCCATAGGGGCAATGCCGGGAGCGGAGCGGTGCCAGGCCGGAAAGCCCGCCAGGGAGCGAGCCGGGATTCAAATCCCCCTGATCCGTGCGGATTCCCCACTCCCGGGTGATGACCTTGTCCAGGGGGAGGAAGCGTCTGGGCTCGATGATGTACCACATGAACTGGAGCAATCCGGCATTTTCGAGCCTGGCGCCCGCCCGTTGGAGCAGGGCCGGGGAGATGCCGGTGGACCACGACCCGGCGAGATTGTGCCGGTACAGGGAGGCGCCTCCGCCAAGGGCGAGGACAACCGCGCCCGCGGGCTGCACGCTGGGCTCGTTCTCGCCTCTGAGCCGCAGGACCGCGCCGTTCACAGCCCCTGACCCGGGGGAACGGCAAAGGTCGAGCACCTGCACCGAGGGCAGGATCTCGCCCCCGGTGTCCAGAAACTGTCGGATCAGGCACTCCTGGGCAAGGTGAAGATCCTGTAGAAACACGGCGGAGCTCTGCTCCTGCAGGAAACAACCCGGGAGCCGGGATTGCAGGATGGCGTCGATGTCGTGGGAGTGCGTACTCTCTCCGGAGGCAAAGGGGACGTCCATGCGGATAAGATCCTGGAAGCGCTCCATGCTCTGGTTCACCAGAATGTCGACCAGCTCCGTGGAGACCTTTCCGGGAGGGGCGATTTCCAGGGTGCGCTCCCTGAACACGTCGCGCTCGTCCGGGGTGGCGAAAACCTGCATACCCAGTCTGTTGTTGGGGTTGGCAAAGGATGAGCCGCTGGGTCCGTACCCCAGCCCACAACAGAGCACCCTGCCGCGGGGGTGGCTCTGCTTGGCCGCCACCGCGGCGCGAAGGCCGGCGAATCCGGCGCCGAGGATGAGAACGTCTGCGTATTCCAGTGAATCCGTCATGGTCATGGGCAAAAGATGTTGTGCAATGCGGCAGGATCATGGGCCGTTACCCCGAATCCTGTCAGGCTGGAACGCCCCTTTGGACTCCCGCGCATGGGAAAAAATGATACTAATGGGATGAGTGGAAAAAGTAAAATTATCGGCTCGCGAATAATACAGTCAGGAAAAAGGGAGCGCGAGGAGGAGAACCCATTGCAAGGGGGCATCCCCAGGCATGCTGTTTTCCCGGTAACCATCACTTGTGTTGCGGGCGTGTTCATTTTATGGATTTTTCCCGGCACGGGGCACGCTCCCGGCCATGGCTGTCCATATCTTTACTATCGAATGCGTTTGAAGCGCGAGGTGTATATGCTTGATGGTCTGCGGGTGGTGCTGGTCCGCCCGAAATTTCCTGAAAATGTGGGCGCGGCTGCCCGAGCCTGCGCCAACATGGGGTGCCCGAATCTGGTGGTGGTGAGCCCCCAGCGTTGGAAAATGGAGGCCTCCCTGGCCCTGGCCACGCCAAAGGGCGCGGAGGTGCTCTCCAGGCTGCGCCTGGAGGACGATCTGGCGGCCGCCCTTGCCGGTTGCAACAGGGTCTACGGGACCACCGCGCGCACGGGCGGTTGGCGCAAGGGGATCATCCTGCCGCACCAGGCCGCGCCGGAAATCGGCGAGTCCCTGGGACAGGGGCAGGAGGTGGCCGTGGTTTTCGGGTCCGAGGACAGGGGATTGACCAACGAGGAGATTCCGCACTGCGGAAAGCTGATCCGCATACCCACGGTTGACGACGCCAGTTCCCTGAACCTGGCCCAGGCCGTGGTCATCATGCTTTACGAGTGCTTCAAGTTCGCTCCGGACGCGCGGCCCTTCAAACCCGCGGGGCCTCCCCAGGCCCGCCCCATCACCCATGAGGAGCAGGAGGCCCTGTACTCCAACCTGGAGCGGACCCTGGTGAACATCGATTTTATCAAGGACGCGAACACGGACTACTGGATGCTCCCGGTGCGACGTTTTCTGCAGCGATTTCCGCTCAGACGCAACGAGTTCAACCTGCTCATGGGCATCTGCCGCCAGGTGCGATGGATCAGCAAAAAGGCGCGGAATGGAGAGCGGGACGGGAGTTGAAGCCGTGTATGGGGGACCGGGTCAGGGCATGAGGTAGAAGCCAACGGTCTTGTTGCGCAGCGTTCCCACGAACATCCCGCCGATGAGGTCGTTCTTCACGCTGGTCACCTTGAAGGCTCGGTCAACAGGCGTTTTGATCTTGTTGTCCAGGGTGAAGTGCAGATTCAGGGCCTGGCCGTGCCGTATGCTGTGGGAAGTGGTGGTTCTGAATCCGGCACCCTCTATGGAGAGGTGTGTGACGACTATGTTTCCCGTCTCCCCTGTCTTGGTGTCCTCGTAGGCGCCTTCCAGGTTGACCTTCTTTATGAAGTTCTTTCGGAACTCGAAAAGTACCCGGAATGTATTGCCACAGCCGCAATTCACCTGTAGTGGGGTGGTGATGTCCCTGTAGGCCCCGGCGGGCAGTACTTTTTGCTTGTGGCAGTGTGGGCAGATCAGCGTCGCCCGCTCGGTGACGTCTACATAAAAGAGGGAGTGGTCCTTTTGGCGTTGAATTTCCATTGCGCCCCGGCTTGTGTAGGTTGGCAACCACTGTGGAAATATGGTGAGTTTGAATAGCACCTGAAGCGTCGGCCTGTCCATAGCCGTACCCGGGGCTGGAGATTGCGTCGAAAGCCCGGGCCTTTACTTTCATGACCCGCGAGGCTAGGTTTTGACAAGGACACGGGGTACATCAGGCCTGTACCTGGATAAGCGGGTTCGAGCCGGCCAAAGTACCAACCGGAGCAGGGCATAGTCATGCACCTCCCTGTTCGGGCGCGCTACGGAACAGAGGCAACGATCCTTACCGGAGAGCCGGTACATGCAGACCGAGTATTCCAACGAAGCCCTGGAAGCGGGCACCGTCTTACAGTCCTACGAGATTCTCGAGGTGCTGGGCAAGGGGGGGTTCGGCATCACCTACCTGGCTCTGGATCGCAATCTCCGTAACCAGGTGGCTTTGAAGGAATATTTCCCGCACGAGGTGGCCCTGCGCGGCACGGACAAGAGCGTCCGCGCCCGCAGCGAGGCAATGGAGCGCCACTTCGACTGGGGCAAGAGCCGTTTCCTCCTGGAGGCACAGATCCTCGCCCAGTTCCGCCATCCCAACATCGTACGCGTGATGACCCTGTTCGAGGCCAACAACACCGCCTACATGGCCATGGACTTCGAGAAGGGCGAGAGCCTCTCGGATATTCTTGAGCTACGCGGCGTTCTCGAGGAGGAGGAACTCAAGTCCATCACCCTGCCCCTGCTCTCAGGACTGGAGGAACTTCACGAGCAGGGTTTCATCCACAGGGACATAAAGCCGGAGAACATCGTCATCCGGGACGACACCTCCCCCGTGCTCATCGACTTCGGTTCCGCCCGGAACGCCATGGGAGGGCGCTCGCGCGCGCTCACCACCCTGCTCACTCCGGGCTACTCCCCATTGGAGCAGTATTACAGCACCAGTGACGATCAGGGCCCCTGGACCGACATCTACGCCTTTGGCGGAGTCCTGTACCGGGCCATCAGCGGCAACACTCCGCCCGAGTCCTCCTTGCGCACGAGTTCGGCCCTGAGCGGTCAGAACGATCCCCTGGTGCCCGCTGTCACTGTCGGATTGGGGCGCTACACCAAGACATTTTTGAAGGCGGTGGACACCGCCTTGAACGTGCTGGAAAAGGACCGCCCCCAGAATGTGAGGGAGTGGCGCGACATGCTGTTCCCGGAGGCCATGGAGGAGACTCCTAGGCCGCCAAGGAGCGAGGATACCAGCAAGGGCGGAAGCCCGTTCACCGGAAAACCGGCCGTGCGGCAGTCCACCACCTTGAACCAGCCGGTGCTGCTGTACATTGACAGCCGGACTAGAGTGGCGCCCGGCCCCCAAGGGGAGCAGCCGGGCAGCTTCTCGCATGTGGTGGTTATCTCCAACGACGCGAAACAGGCGCGCGAGGACAGCGAACTGCTGGCCAAGAGTCTGGATGCCAGGGTGAAGGCCCTGATGCGGGGCAAGACCGCCCTTAGCTACATCCAGGAGCACGATGTCGACCTTGTGATCTGTGAGGACTCGCTGCGCGACATGCAGGGATTCCTGCTGCTGCACAACATCAGCCTGCGGCATCGCCTCCTGCCCGTGGTCCTCGCCTCGGCGCAGGCGGACAAGGGACTGGTTCTGGACGCCATCTCCCTGGGCGCTTCCGGATTCCTGAAACGGCCGGCCGGGGCGGACGATTTTCGCACCTTGCTGCTGCAGGTCTGGCAGGTATACAATTTTTACGGCGTGGAGCAGGGGCGCCTGTCCCAGGCCAGACGTCTGCGGACCGAAGGCAAACTGCGCGAGGCCGTGGACTCCTACCGCGCGGTGTCGTCCATCGTGGAGGAACCCTGGGACTACTATGAGTCCGGCTTTCGTGAGCTGATGCACTATCAGTACGGCCGGGCCATGGTTTCATTCAAGCGCGCCGCAAAAGTGATGGTCCTGGGGATGGAAGCCTACAGGGGGCTGGCCGAAGCGGCGAGCTCCACCGGGGATGCCAAGCGCTCCAAGGCCCTTTCCCTGCGCGCGGCCCGGCTGATGGACCGCTACACGCGCATGGAGCAGACCAAGCAGCTCTTCGTGAACATCGTCAAGAACCAGTCCCACATCCCGAACCCCTTCAACACGCTCGGCGTGGCGCTCCGCAAGCAGGGCGACTACTCCGGCGCCGCCCGGGCCTACAAGCTCGCACTGGACATCAACCCCAACGACCCCAACGTGCAGTACAACATGGCCCGTGTCATGGCCTCCAATCTTGAGCATGACCAGGCCCTTGAGCGCGTTACCCGCGCACTGGACCTGAATCCCAGGCTGGAGCAGGCCGCGCAGCTCTATAAGATAATAACAGGCATCAACTGGATCGGCCGCGCAAGGGACAAGGAACCCTCCCCCGAGAACGGCCATGAACTCAAGGAAACCCGCCGCCCCGAAGCCCTGATCGACGATTGATGTTCCGGTCTTTTTTCCTCCGTTCATTTTGAGGAAACAGCTCTCCTTCAATCCTTCACAGCATATGACGTATCCGGTTTCTCCATGATTGCCGCCATGGCGGTCATGGGTTGACAACGCCTGTAAGACGTGAAAAAGGGTTCTCATAATGATAATGATTTTTATTATCAACTAAAGTCGGAGTCGGATGTATTCAGCCGGATTTCATACGCTCATTGTAAAGGCTTTCGGAAAGAGCCGGAAGTTCTTTGAAGGAAATGTGTGACCTGGTTCAGGCAACGGGTGTCATCCCGGAATGCGACGGACCTGGGTCGCAAACTCGGCGCGCGGGGTGCGGGGTGCGGGAAGATATTGTCAGTTACAAGGAGTGCGTGAAGATGAGAAACTCGTTGGCCGTAAAACTGTATGTCATGGTGATCGGGGCCGTCTGCGTGGGATTCGGGATCTTGACCTATGCGAACTACTACAGCTTTTCCCAGATATTGGAGCGTGACGGGCGGGACTCGGCCATGCTGGGCGTGGACGAGGCCGTGACAGCGTTGCAGGCCCTTAACGAGGCGCGGCAGAGCCTGGTGAACTCGGATATCGAGGTGCTGCGGGCCACACTGCGTGGAATGGGACTGCCCACGCTGGATCCCGGCCTCACCTCACAGGTGCGGGCGGTGAATCAGAGCACTGGGCAGGCCATGGAGCTGAACATCCCGACACTGCGCGTCGGGGACAAGACCATAAACAGCGACACGGGGTTTGTGGACTCGATGCAAGCCGGGTTCAACGGCGGTTCGGTCACGGTGTTTCAGGTCATGGAGCAACCAAGAGGGCTACTGCGGGTCTCCACCAACGTTTTTCTCAAGGATGGCGGGCGCGCCGTGAATACCTTCATTCCCGAGGATTCCCCTGTGTATTCCACTGTAATGCGCGGCGAGGTGTACAAGGGGGCGGCGCGAGTCGTGGGGGACTGGTACGCCACCGCCTATTTCCCGCTCAGGAATATCAGAGGCGAGATCGTGGCCGCCGTCTATACGGGGCGGAAGATACTCAGCAAGGACATGCGCGCGGTGGCGGAAAAGGCCAAGGTCTTTGGCCGGGGATTCGTGGCTATCTACAACGCAGAGGGCGAGCTTGTGCTGCACACGAATCCGGACCTGGAGGGCAAGACCCTGGAGGAACTGGGGCTCGAATCCCGGAAATTTATCACCGCGGACAGGAAGATTCTCGAATATGAGCTGGGGGGCGAGGATAAGTTCGCGGCCATAGGCCTGGTGGACGAGAAACTAGGATGGCGCATCGGCCTGGGGCTGGCAAAGAGCGATCTGACACGTGATCTTGATTCTCTGGTTCTCAAGGTCGGGGTGATCTGTTGTGGTGTGCTCCTTTTCCTTATGCTGGCCGCCCTCGTGCCCCTGGTGCACAGCTTGCTGCGCCCCATCAAGGCGACTCAGAAGGCCGCCCACGCCATCGCCGAGGGCGATCTCGATGCCACCTTCGAGGTCTATGCGAGTTCGCGGGAGGTCCGGGGGTTGCAGGACGCCATCATACGCATGGTTTCGCGGCTCAGGGAGATGATCGCGGATTCCGAGAAACGCGGCCAGGAGTTGGAGGTTGTGGCGCAACGGGCGAGCGAGAGCCGGATGCTGGCCGAACAGGAGAGGCGGCGGGCCGCGGAGGCCGCGGTGAACGGACGCTTGCAGGCGGCAAGCACCATCGAGGGCGTGGTGGAGGGAATTTCATCGGCCTCGGTGCAACTGGCGGCGCAGATCAACCAGGCCAGGGACGGCTCCGAGCAGCAGGACGGCCTGGTCCAGGAGACCGCCACAGCCATGGAACAGATGAACGCCACCATCCAGGAGATGGCAAGGAACGCTGCCAACGTGGCCCAGAGCTCCATGGAGGCCAGGCGCGCGGCCCTGGAGGGCGCCGAGGTGGTTGACGCGGCAAAGTACTCCATCACCCATGTGCAGACCATTTCCTCCCTCATGGAGGAGGGGCTCAACGATCTGGGCAGACGTGCCGAGGATATCGGCCAGATCATGAGCGTGATCTCGGACATCGCGGATCAGACCAACCTGCTTGCCCTGAACGCGGCCATCGAAGCGGCCAGGGCGGGAGACGCCGGCAGGGGGTTCGCCGTGGTGGCGGACGAGGTGCGCAAGCTGGCGGAAAAGACCATGCAAGCCACCTCCCAGGTGAAAAGCGCCGTGGGTTCCATTCAGAACGGTACCAGACAGAGCATCGCCAAGATGGCGCAGGCGGGGAGCGCGGTGAGGGAAAGCGCGGAGAAGGCCGGAAGGGCGGTGGCCGCACTGGAGCGCATCGTGTCGCTGGTGGAGGAGTCCACCGAGCAGATTCATTCCATTGCCAGCGCCACGGAGCAGCAGTCGGCGGCCAGCGAACAGGTGGGGCGCTCCACCCAGACGGTGAGCCGCATCTCTGGCGACACGCGTGTGGCCATGAGCGACGCGGCCTCGGCAGTGAACCAGTTGGCGGATTTGTCGGAGCGCTTGCGCGGGTTGACGGATTCCCTCAAGGACCGTGACGAAAACCGGGGTGAAGTCCCGGTCTTGTCAGGGCTCCCCGGCTTCGGCCGCGGCCAGGAGCATGAAGGTATGCGCGCTGGGATGGCGGGCTAGTATGGGCAGGGCCCAGGCGCGCAGGCGGCGGGCCTTGTCTTCCAGATCCGGCCTCGAGGCCAGACGGGAGAGCCGGTGCAACACCAGGGCCGCCACCCCGTTGCCCGATGGCAGGGCGCCGTCGTGCATCTCCTTGGGGCGGCAGATCAGGGACTCGCCGGTGACAGGGGACGTCATGTACAACCCTCCGTTTTCCTGGTCCCAGAACAGGTGCAGCATGAGGTCGCAGAGCTCCAGGGCCGGACCGAGGTAGTCCTCTTTCCCGCCGGCCACGTGGAGTTCCAGCAGCCCCCAGCAGAGAAAGGCGTAATCGTCCAGGTGCGCGGGCAACCCTGCCTGTCCTTCGCGGTATCTATGCAGCAGAGGGCGCGCTCCGCCGATTCCGGGCATGGGGGCGCCCCGCAGGTTGCGCAGCACGAAGTCCGCGGCCCGGGTGGCGTCGCGCAGGTAGCGGCTCTCCGGGAAGCACTGGGCGCCGCGCGCCAGGGCCGCGATCATCAGCCCGTTCCAGTCCGTGAGCACCTTGTCGTCCAGCAAGGGGCGATGGCGTCGCTCCCTGGCCGTGAAAAGTCTACCGCGCGCTTCTTCCATGCGCTGGGCCAGGACATCAACCGGCTGCCCCATGAGCCGGGCCACATCCTCCAAGGGGCGGGAAAGGTGCGGAATGTTGGCGCCGGTGAGTTTACCTGTGGATTCGTCCTTGAAATTCCCCTCCTGGGTGCAGTTGAACAGGGTCGTGGCCAGTTCCGAGTCCTGGTCCAGGGCCTCGCGCATCTCCTCCAGGGTGAAGACGTAGAATTTTCCCTCCTCCCCTTCACTGTCCGCGTCCTCGGCGCTGTAGAAGGCGCCTTCCGGAGAGAGCAGATCGCGCAACACATAGGTGAAGATCTCCTGGGCCGTGGCGCCTAGGTCCTTCCGCCCCGTGACCTGGAACGCGGCAAGGTATGCCAGGGCAAGCATGGCCTGGTCATAGAGCATCTTCTCGAAATGGGGCAGCAGCCAGTGGGCGTCGGTGGAGTAGCGGTGAAACCCGTGCCCCACGTGGTCGAAGATTCCGCCCCTGCGCATGGAAACCAGTGTCTTTTCCACCATGTGCAGGGCCTGCTGTGCCTCGGGGCGGTTCTTCAGGCTGAGCAGAAAGAGCAGGTTGTGGGGCGATGGGAACTTGGGTGCCTCGCCAAAGCCGCCGTGCATTGAGTCGAAGTGGGATAGGAGCTCGCTGTAGGCGGCCAGCAGGTGTTCCTTTCCAATATCGGGCCCCACAGCACCGGTAGGAGGGTTCTGCGTGCAGGCCTGGAGCAGGCTGTGTGTCAGGGATTCGGATGCCTCCACCAGGTCCTGGCGGCGTTCGCGCCACAGCTGGTCCACGCGCCGGGTCAGGTCTCTCATGCCCATGCGGCCGAAGCCACTCGCCCGGGGCAGGTAGGTTGCGGCGAAAAAGGGTTTGCCCTCCGGAGTGAGCAGAAGGTTGAGGGGCCACCCCCCCTGGTGATTCATGAGCTGGCAGGCGATCATGTAGACCGTGTCCAGGTCCGGGCGCTCCTCCCTGTCAACCTTGATGCACACAAAGACCTGGTTCATGAGTTCGGCGGTGGGCTCGTCCTCAAAGGACTCGCGTTCCATCACGTGGCACCAGTGGCAGGTGGCGTAGCCTATGGAGAGGAATATGGGTTTGTCCTGGCTGCGGGCGGTCTGGAACGCCTCGCTCCCCCAGGGATGCCAATCCACGGGGTTATGGGCGTGCTGCAGCAGGTAGGGGCTTTTTTCGTTGATCAGACGGTTGGTGTGGCGCGGCTCCGAGGTCATAAGGGTTCCTTTCGATAGAAAAATCTCCCCCCTGCCATATAAAAGATGAATTTGGTGGTTTCCGTGACCAGTTGCAGGGCGTTTTCGCGGTTGTTCCACCAGTGCTTTTCAAAGGGATCGTAGGGGGTGCCCACAACCTGCACCTGCATGCCCGGCAGTTGGTCCTCGAGAATCATGCGGGTGCGGCGGACATGGTAGGGCGATGTGACCACGAGCAGGCTTTTGGGGTCGCCAGCGAACAGGGCGCGAAGCTCCTTGCCTTCCTGGGCGGTGCTCATGTTCCCGGGCCCGAAAGGGGAGATGACGTCCGACGGTACCCCCAGTTTTTCGAGCACTTCCTTGTATACGTCTACTTCCCGAGGGTAGGGCACGCCGATCTCGTCCAGCTTTCTCTCATCAAGGGGGCGGAAGGTGTTGCTGATAAGCACTTTGGGAGCCAGCCCCTGAAGGTAGAGGTCCGCGGCGTAAATGGGGCGTGTGAAGGAGCCGCCCAGCACCACTATGGCGTCCGCTGGTTTTGGGTCTTCCTGGACAGGCAGCCAGTATCCGGCGGAGAGCAGGAGGCCGACGATGATCAGTCCGCCGAACAGCGTGATACAGCCCAGAAGTCGTATGAGTAGAGAGAAGAGACGTAGCATAGGGCGTGTGTCCTGGAATGGGCTGAATGTTGGGTACCGAGCCGGGAAAAAAGCAACGGTAGAAGGAAAGGAATTACTTTCCCAGGAAAGAAATATGGGAAGTGGCCTTATATTAGAACGCAATGACGTGATCATCGCGTGGAGCGGAATCTGGCCGGTCCTAAATGAAATATAAAAATATGATGATTGCAGCATAATGGCCGGATAAATTGAACCTTAGCGGACTACTCTGTAAAAATCCAGTGACGAGAACGCTTGTAAACTGGCTTTATCTGGTTCGAAAACGTAATGCACCGTCAGATATAGTGTTGTTGATAACAGAATGTTACCGTTTTGAATATGAATAATTTCAAAGGAACCCATGTGAAAAACTGATAGACAAGCGATTCGGAGGTCCGGGGCGGTGAGGGATCACGGCCGGGCGGAATACGTCACAATATGAGGAATTTTGCCTGATAGCGGGTCTAAAGAAAATCAAAGGTTCCATCGGAAATGGATTGGCGCTTGTTCCTGCCATTGCTCCACGCCGGTTGGAACTGGACCTCGCGGATCGGTTGGATGTTCGACTCGCTCATACATACGAAAGGATGTCCGGGTTGTATGGGCGCGCGTGCACCTCGACAATATTTCCTCCATAGCAGTCGCAAATTGAAATTCTAATCCGGCGCTACTCTCGAATACTGACTCAGCCATGGTGTGCGCCCACTAACAGTGAATATCCATCTCGGGCTTTTGTCTTGATCAGCTCAAACACTATTTCCACAAATTTATGATCGATTGCGCGACTGGCGTATACTCCTCGCGCTAATATCAAATATTATAATCATTAATTTCCCACCTTTCATTTTCTGAATTAAGCATTGAGACAAGAATCACAAAGTTTTTACGGTCCGCATTCAAGCACAGGAACTGCGGATAATTATGCGGATGCAGGGACAAGGAGATTTAACGAATGAATGAAGTAGTGAAGAAACCCAATGTGCTTTTGATCCAGGTGGATCAGATGACAGCCAAGGTCTTGCCATCGTATGGCCATGTACAGTTGAAAACTCCCAATATTGATAGGCTCGCTCAAAATGGTGTGCTATTCGAAAACGCCTATTGTAATTTTCCTCTTTGCGCACCATCACGCATGTCCATGTTGTCAGGGCGTTTCGCAACCAGTATCGGAGTTTGGGATAACGCCACAGAAGCGCTGTCCAGCACGCCAACTTTGATGCATTATTTGCGAGCAAATGGCTATCTGACCTCGTTGTGCGGCAAGATGCATTTTGTGGGACCAGACCAACTGCATGGATATGAAGAACGCATTACAACGGACATCTATCCTTCAAATTTCGCCTGGGCTCCAGACTGGGAAAAAGGATTGGGCGACCGCCCCACCGGAATCAACCTATCGGGAATAACCAAGGCTGGGGTGGTCAACCGTAGTCTGCAAATCGACTATGACGAGGAAGTGGAATACTTTGGCGTTCGAAAGATATTCGATTTGGCGCGCTATGAGAAACGCCCCTTTTTCCTGACAGTGTCCTTTACCCAGCCGCATTCGCCGTTTGTCACCCGCTCGGAGTATTGGGACCGGTACGAGCATGACGACATCGAGCTTCCCACTGTCCAGGCTATTCCGGAGCAGGAGATGGATGCGATGAGCCGATGGATTTACTACGCTCATGGCGGAAATCTGGACCAACCCACGGATGAACAGATTCGCAACGCCAGACACGCCTACTACGGTATGGTCTCGGCTTTGGACGACAAGGTCGGTGCTTTGATGCAGGCTCTGGGCGACGCGGAACTTCTTGAAGATACGGTGATTATTTTCACATCCGATCATGGCGAGATGCTGGGGGAGCGGGGGCAGTGGTACAAGCAGCTTTTCTATGAATGGTCCTCGCGGGTACCCTTCATCTTCAGTTGGCCCGGCCACTTCAAGCCCGGCAGGATCAGCGAGAATGTCTCTCTGGTGGATCTGCTGCCCACGGTGCTGGATGTTGTGAGTAACGGCGAGTGGGAAAAGCCGGTGCGACCCTATGATGGAAAGAGCCTGTACCCATTTCTGGTTAAGGGTGAAAATCCGGCGTGGGATGACACGGTCATCTCGGAATACACCGGCGAGGGAGCGTGCGCTCCCTGCAGGATGGTCAAGCGGGGAAGCATAAAATATATTTACACCCATGGGCATCCGGAATTGATGTATGATTTGGCCAAGGATCCCAACGAGTTGATCAATGTGGCCGGAGATCCCGCGTACGCCTCGATTCAAAATGACTTGAGGGCGGTGTGCCTGGACGGATGGGAGCCCGACGGCTTGAATGCCACCATCACATCCAGCCAGAAAAACAGGTTGCTCATCAATGCCTGTACGGGCGGGGAACCCACCTGGGCTTACAGGGTATTCGAGAATGATGATGTGCGCTATGTGCGCAAGGCCGGAGCCATCCAGACCAAAGCCCTGGCGCAATTACCCCGTATGAACGGCGGGGAGGCCTTTAAATGATCTCCAGGGAAGGAAACAGAGGGGGGTGAATCGCTCCTCTGGGACTAAGAGGGAGCAACCCTTCCTTGCGGCCGGTTTGGATAAGGAGAAAGCAAGTGCCTGAATGTATAGATTATTCACAAAGCAAGATTGTTGACAAGATTCCCCGCAAGGGTGCCCGAACGTTGCTGGACAAACTTATGTACCCTGTCCCCGCGCCCTGGATCGCAATGGCCGTTACCGTCATTGCTGTGGGTATGTCCATGTTCCACCTGTACACCGGCGGCATGGGGGTGTTTACGGCGCTTATCCAGCGTAGTGTGCACCTCTCGTTGGTCATGGTGCTTGTTTTCTTGACGGCATCCGCCCGCCGCAAGGTCGGCTGCGAAAAGAGGAGAGTCGCCCGTCTATGACCTCATCCTGGCGGTTCTGGCGACGATTCCTGGCATCTATTTAGCCATGAACTACGATATTGTCGCCGATCGTGGCGGTTTGGCCACGGGCTTTGAAATCGCCTTGGGAATCACCACCACCTTGCTGTTGCTGGAGACCGTCCGTCGCGTGGTGGGCATGCCCCTGGTGATTATTTGTGTCACGGCTCTTTTGTATGCCTATCTGGGCCCGCTATCTACCCGGGATTTTGCAACACCGCGGCTATTCCATCAGTCGTATCGCCTATCAGATGTATTTGACCCAATCCGGCATCATGGGGGTGCCTTTGGGTGTATGCGCCACGGTTATCACCTTGTTCATCCTGTTTGGAGCCTTTTTGGAGCAATCGGGAGGTTCGAAATATTTTGTGGATTTCGCCCAGCTCATTACAGGCCGTTCCTGCGGAGGTCCGGCAAAGTCTGCGGTGGTGGCCAGCGGGTTGATGGGAACCATTTCGGGAAGCACGGTGGCCAACGTGGTCACCACGGGAAATCTCACCATTCCGTTGATGATCAAGACTGGATACAGCAAGGTGTTCGCCTCGGCGGTGGAAGCCGTGGCA
Source organism: Desulfovibrionaceae bacterium (assembly GCA_963674665.2). GTDB lineage: Bacteria > Desulfobacterota > Desulfovibrionia > Desulfovibrionales > Desulfovibrionaceae. Next base: position 265,065 of record CAXXPL010000015.1, read on the forward strand.
TCATCCGGTGGGCAGTTGGCACCGCCGATCATGGGTGCGGCAGCCTTTCTCATGGCGGAGATGACGGGCATTCAATATGTGGATATAGCCTTTTCGGCCAGCATTCCCGCGTTGCTCTTCTACGTTTCCTTGTTCTGCATGGTTCATTTCGAAGCCAAGCGCATGGCAATCAAGCCCATGAACCTTGCGCAACTTCCGAAAAAGAGCGTGGTGCTGGAAGGTGTGCATTTGTTTCTGCCCTTGGTAGCGCTCATCTACTTGCTGATCAATAACTACTCACCAATGTATGTGGGATTTTGGACGATTTTGGGCACCATTGCCGTCAGTTACGCACGGCGGAACACACGGCTCAATCTTCGCAATATTTTCAATGCCCTCAAGTCCGGTGCCTTGAACATGATGCCCGTCACCGCGGCATGCGCGAGTGCCGGCATTGTCATCGGTGCCGTCACGGTTACCGGTCTCCCGCTGAAACTCTCGGTGCTGCTCATCGATCTGGCCGGGGGTTCCCAATTCGCCTTGCTGATTTTGACCATGGTGGCCTCCCTGGTGCTGGGCATGGGATTGCCCACCGCGCCCGCGTACATCCTGCTGGCCACGCTGGTGGCGCCCGCCCTGGTCCAGACCGGAGTACCGGTCATAGCGGCGCACATGTTCATTTTCTATTACGGCATCATCTCCGGCATCACCCCGCCCGTGGCGCTGGCGGCCTATGCGGCGTCGGGTATTTCCGGCGCGGATCCCAACCGGGTGGGATTCAAGGCCTGTTCCATCGGCATCGCCACCTACATCGTTCCCTTTATGTTTGTTTACGGTCCGGCACTGGTGAATATCGGTTCTCTGTTTGCGGTCCTCACCAGCACGCTGACCGCGCTCATTGGGGTCGTTAGCCTGGCTGTGGCGGTGGAGGGTTTTTTTGTGAAGAGGTGCCCGATCTGGCAAAGAATCGCTTTTGGCGCCGCAGCGTTACTGCTGGTGTATCCCGAAATCGCCACGGATGTCACTGGATTGGTTCTTTGTTTGGGTGCGGCATCCGTGAATGTTCTGGAAGCCCGTCGTACTTTGGGTGATGCGCCCATTTGAGAACATAACCAAAATAAAAAATAGTTGGGGAGGCAACACGCCTCCTTACCGTGAAAATGGAAAGCCGACTGGTCGAATGGTGTTGCAGAGGACAGAAACCGCAAGAAATGATCGAAGATGAAAAGCAGTGCAACCCTTAGGAGTTAGCAATGAAAACCAAGATGGCAGGATCCCTGATCATTGGCGTAATGCTGCTGAGCCTGGCAACAGGCAGCTGTTTCGCCAAAACATTTGTCTCTGTGGGAGCCAATCCCGTAGGCATGGCGCTCTATACCATGGGTGCGGGCCTTGCCGACGTGGCACACAAGAAGTTTCCGGATATTGACATCACAATCGAGGCCACCAAAGGTGGCATTCACAACCTGTTTCTCCTGGGAAGCGGTGATATAGAATTTGCCTTCACCGCCCCGAGCGCGGCCCTGGACGCTTATCTGGGCCAGGGGAAATTCAAGGACAAAAAGGCGCCGGTGCTGGGCATGTTCGCGCACCAAATAGCCTTTCAGCAGATTTCCGCCCTGGCGGGAAGCAAGATCACCGATCCCTCCCAGTTTCCCGGTAGGCGTATCGGCATTGGCCCTCCAGGGGCTCTTTCCCGCAGGGACTCCCTGAAGTACCTCAGTGCCTATGACCTGACCCCCGACGATTTCCAGGCCTTTTCCGAAACCCTTCCGGAAATGGCCGAGAAAATGAAAAATGGCCAGTTGGATGTCACCATGTGGTTTGGTGGCATTCCGCTGGCTTCCTTGATGGATCTGGCCCAATCCCGGGAAGTTAACTGGATCGGGGCTGACGAGGCCAAACTGGTCAAGGTGATCGAGGAAAACCCCATCTACTTTATCAGCGAATTGCCGGCCAATACCTATCCTCACCAGGACAAGGCCATAAAATCCTTGGCTTATCGCCACATTTTCGTGGCACGGGCAGATGCTCCCGAGGAATTGGTCTATACGATCATGAAGATGGTCTTTGAAAACCTCGACTATCTCGGCACCATTCACCGTGGATGGAAAATGACCTCGTTGGAGAATGCCCTGCAGTCCATGTCCATTCCCTTGCATCCGGGCGCGATCCGGTATTTCAGGGAAAAGGGGCTTCCGGGGCTTGACGAGTATATTACTGTGAAAGAACCCCTGCGTACGGCACAGAACATCCCCCGACCTTTGCCAGGCCAACGATATTAACTCCAAATTTTGAAAATGCTGCCTACGCAGGGAGATAGCCGTATTTTTTAAGCATCTTCATCCAGCGCGGTGCATTTTTCTTCACCGTCAGCGCTTCGTAATCAATCGTGGCATCCCGGTAATAATCGCCACGTGATATTATTACGAAAATGATTTTCAATATTTTGTGCGCCAGTGCGAAGATTGCCCGTTTTCTCCCTCGGCGCACAAGTAAGGATTTAAACTTCTTGCTCAACCCACATCGTGTACGGCTGATTGCGTTGGCAGCTTCACACAAGATACGACGAACATACGGGTTACCTTTACGCTTTTTTCCCGAGACTCGTTTCCCCGCAGACTCGTGATTGCCTGGACAGACACCTGCCCAGGAAGCCAATTTTTCCGCACTACCAAAAGCCTGCATATCATCTCCAATTTCCACCAACATCATAGCGGCACCTTTTTCGTCAATGCCGGGAATTGTCTCCAGGGCTTGCAATATTTGGCGGTAAGGCTGCAACCCTTCAATCAGTTGTTGACGAAATAATTCGATACGTCTTTCCAAGTCCTCAATGTGATCGAGAGTTTCCCCCACCACGAAGATATGGTGTTCTGTCAATTCTCCCGAAAGAGCATCCAGCAACTCTTCATGTGTCGCCTTCAACCTTTTGTGTGCGTACCGCAGTACCTGCTCTGGATCTTCGCCATTGAGGATACCCTTGAGCATCTGGCGTGCCGACATGCCATGGATGTCACTGACGACAACGTCCAGACGAATTCCCCCATCAGTCAACACCTTGTGCATTCGATTTTTCTCATCAGCAAGTATGCGTGTCATCTTTTGCATTTGGCGCGAAATCAGGCGTAATCCTCGGAAGATATCTTTGGGCACAAATCCACCACGCAGCAACCCGCTTCGTGCTAGAGTAGCCAACCACTGGGCATCACAGATATCAGTCTTGCGACCAGGTACCTGTTTGACATGCCGGGCATTGACCACCGATGCGTGAATACCAACTTTTTCCAGAGCCGCATAAGGGCTTTTCCAATAGATGCCAGTACTCTCCATAACGACCTCTTCTGGTTCACAAGAGGCAATCCACTCAGCCATTGCGTTTCGGTCCCGTTTGAATCCGTTAAACTCCCGAATTTCTTTAACAGGTCTTCTTTGCTTGTCCTCACTAAGAATACAAACTGTTAGCTTAGCTTGGTGGACATCGATAGCGGCAACACAATGATAAATTGGCTTGAGTTCCATGGCGCCCCTCGATAAAAGAGATTAGTGTAGAGAGGCGGCGGTTGCGTTTGCCCTACCAGCTTAAGATGAAAACATCTTAGCTCTTTTTACTGTGCGCTCTTAAAGAGGCATTCCGGGGTACGACAGGGAAACGCGGGTCACGTTAAAACACGGGGTTAAAACCTCCATATAAAAGATCGACCTCAAACCGCCGTCTCACTTCTAGTATCTTTCATCTTCTGGGGTGCTGCAATCCAGCTTCATGCTCGTTAAAAAGACTTCCGGCATGTAATCCTCCCCTTTCATGCCGGGAGCAGTATGGTCACGCCTGTACGGCCCGGCAATAGAGTGGAACAAACAACCCTCTCTCTGATTTGAACCAGTCTCCTCACAAGGCAAACCCGTCACATAACCCTCGGGGCGGGTTTGCCAACTATTTTCAAGATTGGCTACAGTATTGCTGTGAACAAAAGCCAATCGAGTCGGCCGAGCTCAAGAATTATACATGACGCGCCGTGTGTCTTCGGCGCCATGACCTTGAATAATCCAAAAAACATGGCGAAAACGGAAATGGATGCGGTATTATGTTGCGATCAATCCTCCCATTGCAATGCCTGTTGGTCAAACCTGCAGGACCTGACTGTAACCTCAGATGCTCCTATTGCTTTTATTTGCAAAAAAAAGGACTTTATAATCAAACAGCCACGCACCGCATGGATTTTGCACTATTGGAACAGATGATTCGGAGAGCTTTGGCCAAGGCCTCTGGTTCCTTCACCTTTATCTGGCAGGGGGGGGAACCCACTTTAATGGGGTTGGATTTCTTTGAGTGGGCCGTTGCGTTGCAGAAACGTCATGGTGCGGGAATTCGGGTGGAAAACGCCCTGCAGACCAATGGAACGCTGGTCGATGAAAACTGGGCGCGGTTCTTTAAGCGGAATAACTTCCTGGTGGGCATCTCTCTGGATGGTCCGCGGCATGTCCATGACCATTCCCGGAGGAACGCGGTGGGGGTAGGCTCATGGGAAAAGGTGGACGCCGGTTTCAGGATGCTGCTGAAAACCGGAGTCATGGTCAACGCGGTGTCCTGCGTCACTGACTTTTCCTCGCAGTATGCGCGGGAGGTTTACGAATATCTGAAACAGGCGGGGGCCTCCTATTTGCAGTTCATCCCTATTGTTGAACCATTGACCCAGGAGAACGGAAAAAGAGGGGTTGCGGATTATTCCATTTCACCGGAGGCCTACGGAAATTATCTGTGCACGCTGTTTGATCTTTGGCGTGAGGATTTCGTTGATGGGCGCCCCACGACTTCCATTAGGTATTTCGAGACATTGTTTTTCATGTTGTTGGGGCACCCCGCCCCGGAATGCGGTAGCGGCAAGGAATGTGGGCAGTATTTGGCGGTGGAGCACAACGGAGATGTCTATCCATGTGATTTTTTTGTTGAACCGGCGCATAAGCTGGGCACTATCCAGGAGCATGATCCCCATGATCTGTTCAACTCCAAACGGCAACGTCAGTTTGGGGGGGCCAAGGCCAATCTGCAGCCGGTTTGCCGCTCCTGCAAATGGCTCAAGCTGTGTCATGGAGGGTGTCTCAAGGACAGGCGTCACAATCCCGCAAGCTTCAAAATGAATTACTTTTGCAAATCCTTGAAGATGTTTCTACCCCACGCTGTGCCGGTTATGCGGGAATTGGCGAAGCAGTGGCGGGGATAGGCCTTGCGGCATGTTTCGGTTTGTCCGCTGGTATTAAAAACTCAGAACAAAGTGTATGAATTCTTCTTTGACAGGTGGAAACCACCTGTCCTTGCGCATGACAATGGAAATGGACTCGGGTGGGAAAATGTGATCCATGGGAATGAAGTCAAGATCGTCTTCATACAGCTGTTTCATGGCATCGTAGCCCAGCAGGATGGAGACACCTAGCCCACGTGAGACGAAATCGCCTATCAGCAGGACATTGGCGCTTTCCAGGAAGGTCCTGTAGCGAAGACCGGCTTCGTTTACCTGCTCGTCCAATTTGGAGCGTGCGGTGAACTTTGAGTCCTTGCTCGTTAGAATCAATGGATAGTGAACCAGATCTGTAATTTGAATTTTCGGGAGCTTTGTAAGCGGGTGCCCCTTTGGAGCGATTGCCATATAGTGCACGGATTTCCATGAAATGCTCTTGAGTGAGCCCGGAATTGTCGACCCATGGGCAAAGCCAAAGTCGATGGAGCCGGATTGGACCAGATCGATGCACTCAAGGGGGTTGCGTTGCAGTACATTCAGCTCAACCTTGGGGTGGAGCATCTGATATTCGCTGAAGGGTTCGACCAGAAGGAATCGCAACACGCCCGGAGGTGCCGCCAGACTGATGCTGCCACTGGTAATTCCTTTTATTTCGTCCAGATCTTCCTGAAATTGTTTTTCCTGGCGCAGTACCTCTTCAGCGAATTTGAAAAATCGCACTCCGGCGGAGGTGAGGGAAATCGACTGCTTTCCTATTCGGTCAAACAGCTTGCAGTCTAGTTCGTCCTCGAGCTTTTTGATCTGCTGGCTCAAGGCGGATTGTGTCCGAAAAGTGGCCTCTGCGGCGCGAGTGAAACTTCCGAGTTCAACCACTGAATAGAATCCGACGAGTTGTTGCCATTCCATCGTATACCCTGACTTTTTACTGGTTTACACCTCTGCTTTGGGGCTTGGGATAGTATGCTCGGTGGTATTGTTTTGCACCGCGTTGTGATGATCTGCAACTACCGCAAAAAGGTGTTTTATAAAAGGCTTCGGAAAAAGGACCGGGAATGGACATAATATCATTTCCTATTGTAAATGTAATGAACATATGTGATTCTTCTCCCATTACCTGGTACGCAAAAGAACTAACACCGCACTCCGGCGGCTTCGCCGCCAAGTCCCGCTTTTGGCGGGACCCTTGCGTTTGGCCCTTGACTAGATAAATTACCAACGATTTGTGCCACGGCATGTCAACCTCGCTTTGGGGTTGACTTTTTCTTTAAATTATGTTCTAGTTATACAACTAGATACAAGGAGGTCGCTATGGGATATCCTACCAAAGTGCAATTGATTAAGCGTAAGGCCAGCGAACAATGGTACATCAACTTCCCTTCCGCTGTTGCTCAAGCCATGGAATTTGAAAAAGGAGAAGTCGTTGAGTGGATCATTGAAGATAGGGCGCAGCTTGTTTTACAACGCCTCGATCCACCACCCTCGTGCCTAAAAAAAAACGCCTCGAAACCTGATTGACGCCTTTGATTCTCTTTTCGACCAAGCAAAGGAAGCGTTTGCCCAAAAACGCTCCTTCTTGAGGGCGAGAAGACTCGTTTTGAGTTCGCTCGTTGGCATGGGGCGCCAAACAATTACTGGAATGCTGACGACCGCAGGGCGCCAATTTGTCGACTGGTCGGCTGATTACAGGCTGTTTGAGCAGCAGCGCTTTTGTCCGTCAAGGCTTTTTGACGTTCTCCGCAGAGAAGCGCTTAACCACTTGGACGATAAGGAGCCGTTTGTGGCGTTGATGGATGATACCCTGCTTCGAAAGCGAGGAAAAAAAGTTGCGGGGACATCATGGCGTCGCGATCCGCTTGGCCCTCCATTTTGCAACAACTTCATTTGGGGGCAACGTTTTCTCCAGATATCCGCCGCATTGCCCGAAGCAAGCGGCGCTGCCAGAGCCCGCGCGATACCCATCGACTTCACTCATTGCCCAGCCCCCAGAAAACCAAATAAAAACACGTCGCCAGCGCTCTGAAAAGAGTACAATGAAAATAAAAAGCAAACGAGAATCAGCATCAAAGGCGCGAACAGGCTATGGAACCTGCGCACTGCGCATGATCGCGACGATAAAGAAAGAAGGCTCATCGTTTCCGCCGACGGCGGATTCACGAATGGAACGGTTCTGAAAACGCTCCCCCCCAGAACTACTTTCATCGGCTGAATACGAAAGGATGCGAAGCTCTACGCGTTGCCAAAAAACGAACAGCGCGGGAGAGGACGCAAACGTACGTATGGTGAGCGTCTGCCGACTCCCGAAGAAATACGGCAAGACGAATCAACCCCTTGGGAGACAGTGACAGCGTTCGCCGCAGGCGATGTTCGTGAATTCAAGGTGAAAACCTTGGGGCCTATACGCTGGAGAAGCGCTGGCGGAGAGCATGATCTCAAGTTGATGGTGATTCATCCGCTTGGATATCGCCTGAACAAGCAATCGCGGGTAAACTACCGCAAGCCAGCCTACTTGATTTGTACAGATCCGGACCTTCCTACAGACAAATTTCTTCAGGCATATGTCTGGCGCTGGGAGATTGAGGTGAACTTCAGAGATGAAAAGACCTTGTTCGGCGTTGGAAAGGCACAAGTGTGGACAGAAAAGGCGGTGGAGTCTGTCCCGACGCTGTTGGTAGTTGCGTACGCCATGTTGCTGCTTGCTGGCAATCGCGTATACAAACCGGGCGACAAGATATATCCGAGACCCAAGTGGCAAAAGGAGTCCGAGAGTGGCAGGGTGACAACCCCACAGTTGATAAGTCTTCTCAGAACAGAGCTGTGGGGGAAAGCCATGGGAATTGAGAATTTCTCCAGCTTCGTGGCTGCGAAACAGGTTGAACAGAAGCCGGAGAAATTGGAAAATCAGCTGCCAGTTGCGGCTTTCTATGCCAGCAGATAGCCAAACACGGCAAAGCCCCCATAAGGGGGCTTACTCAGGTTATGGGCGCTGTCGGTGACAGATGATCGCGGTCTGGATCGAACAGTGAACATTTAGAGCATCTCTAGGCACTGAATTGTGCCTGGTAGCGAGCCTTGAGAAGCTCGAAGTTGCCGGCCAAAATGGACTGACGGATCTCGCGCATCATGCGCAGGTAGAAGGCCAGATTGTGGATGGTGTTCAGGCGGTATGAGAGCAGCTCCTTGGCGACGTACAGGTGCCGCAGATAGGCTTTGGAAAAGGTCCTGCAGGTGTAGCAGTCACACTCCGGGTCCAGGGGCGAGGGGTCCCGCTTGTACTCCGCGCGCTTGATGTTGACCTTGCCCTGGGAGGTGTAGAGCGTACCGTTTCGGGCGTTGCGGGTGGGCAGCACGCAGTCGAACATGTCCAGGCCCGCGGCCACGCCCTCCAGGATGTCGATGGGCGTGCCCACTCCCATGAGATAGCGCGGCTTGTCGTCCGGCAGGAACGGGGTGCAGCCGTGCACGAACTCGTGCATCATTTCGGGCTTTTCACCCACGCTGAAGCCACCGAGGGCAAAGCCATCAAAGGGGATTTCGGTGATTTCCTCGGCGCTCTGCTTGCGCAGGTCCATGAAAAAGCCCCCCTGCACGATGCCGAAGAGCAGGTTGTCCCCGGAGCCCTTGGGGTAATGGTTGCGGGAGCGCTTGGCCCACTCCGTGGTCAGAGCCAGGGACTGCACCGTATAGGGGCGGTCGGCGCCATAGGGCACGCATTCGTCCAGCACCATCATGATGTCCGAGTTCAGGCTGCGCTGGATGCGGACCACCTTTTCAGGGGCGAAGAAGTGCTTGGAGCCGTCGATGTGCGACTGGAACTCCACGCCCTCCGAGGTGATGCGGCGCAGGGCGCTCAGGCTGTATACCTGGAATCCGCCGGAGTCGGTGAGGATGGGGTGCTGCCAGTTTGCGAACCCGTGGAGTCCCCCCATGCTTTCCACGAGATCGTGGCCGGGGCGGAGATAGAGATGGTAGGTGTTGCCGAGGATGATCTGCGCACCGACCTCCTCGAGGTCCTGGGGACTGATGGCCTTGACCGAGCCCTGGGTACCCACCGGCATGAACACCGGAGTGCGGATGGTGCCGTGGGCGGTGCCTAGGACACCGGCACGGGCCAGGCCGTCCCGGGCTTGCAGGGTGAATTCCCCGATTCCGGGTTGCTGCTCCGCCACACTGCCGGAGTCTGGTTCTTGCTGCATTGACATGAACAATCCTTGGATAAGTGTATATTTGCATCTGTTGGCAGGACAACCGGAAGGGCCCCATTTTCAATAAGGGTTTCTTCCGGGCTCCCCTCCAAAACCGTGCAATACTATTATTGCCTGTGCAACCCACCCTTGGCACGGGCGTGGTGCGGCGGAGCATACGTTGCCGACAGGGAGAGCGTAAAGGGACGAGCCCTTTCATAAAAGGGATCTCCCTACATGGTTCTTATACGAGACTTTCCCGCAATTCGTCAGCCTGCGCAGGCCGCGTCCGCGAACTGACGCGGATGGGGCTTGATGTCAATGCCCGGCGGTTGCAGGGTGATATGGCGTCTGGCGAGTATGCGGCAGATGCCGCAACGCTCGCAGTCGCCCTGGCAGTCTCCCACCAGCTCCACGAAATCCACGGGCAGCTGGTTGTTGGGGAGGAACAGCCTGTGCGCCAGAGGCTCCTGGCTGTCGTTGAGCCAGAGGAGGTTCCCGGCGTAGTTCCCCGCGAGATAGGCGGAGATGATGAACCGCATGGTCTTGGGCCCTCGGCTGCGGCCGCACAGCTTGATGATGTCCGCTATCTCCGCATAGTGTATCTGATCCTCGGGTCGGATGAAGGGCGAGGAGAGCAGCAGGTCGGGGCGCTTGAAGAACAGCCGTGAGCAGCCCAGCTTCTTGTTGGCGTCCATGTGCGCCGCGTTGTACCCCTGAATGTGGGACAGGGACATGTGCCCGGAGTGGGAGTCCTGGAAGGGGCAGTGGTCCAGGCACCCCTCGTTGGCAAGGAGCGTGAGGCGCAGGTTCGGTCTCAGGACCCGGAGTTCCAGACAGAGTTCCGCGAGCTGCTCCCGCCTGCGGTTCAGGGACCTGTCCAGCACTAGTTTGTCGGGCTGGGCAAAGGTGGTGAGTTCTATGAACTTGAGCTGGCGCAGGACCTTGGAGAGCGAGTCCAGGCGGCAGTTCACGCTGGGTACCGCCTCCAGCCTGGAGCACAGGTCCGGGAAGGCGTCTGAGAGGGCCTGGAGCAGGTAGTGGTCCACGTAGATGATGCCCTGCAGCACACCGGTTTCTGCCATCGCGCGCAGCCGATCGCCGAGCGCGCCGAGGATAGTTTCGTCCGTATAGGTCTCGGGCGCGTAGAAGCGGCTGTTGAGCAGACCGTAGCACTTGACCCCGGCCTTGCGCAGGGGAGCGAGCAGCCTGGTGATCAGGGATACGTCTTCTCCGGGCGTGGGAGGGCGGGCATCCGCCACTCCGGGAAGGTGCAGCGGCACATGGATGGAGTGCAGGTATTTGGAAATTCCGGCCAGAAAACGCATGTATTCGACGTCCGGAATGAATGGCACATCCAACGGGAGCACTGGAGCGACAGGGGGAGCGGGAGTGGGCATCAGGAAACGGCCTCCTGTTGCGGGGGGCAGATGCAGGGCTGAGGAGTCACCTGCTCCTCCCGCCCCTTGATACAAAGCCAAAACAGCTGATCCAGGGTATCCAGAAGAAACCCGTAAGGGCCGCCGTGCTCCATGGGATGGCCGAAGAGGACCTCGCGTTGGCGCTTCAGGGCCGCCTGGTCCACGGCGTCGGGAAATGTCTTGGCCAGGGTCATGGCCAGGCGTTCGGCGAGCAGGTATCCGGTGGCTCCGTGGTGCAGGTCGTGAAGAGCCTGGGCAAAGGGAATGGAGCTGTCAGCCAGCCACGACCGGGCCTCGTCCGAGGGCGGGATAGCCAGCAGTTGACGCAGCAGCGAATAAATGTTGTTCAGGGCGGCCCCGGGAAGTCCGGCGCGCCACCCCAGAAGCCAGGGATTGCGTTCGAAGAGCAGGAAGTGGTCGCGCCCCAGCGCGATGAGTCCGTCCAGCACCTCCTTGGCCTCCAGAAGCAGGGGATCGTCCCAGCAGGTGGGCAGAGCGTCCAGGTCCCATGGCGCGATGGTGGTATGGGCGGGTGTTTCCGCCCCTAACACCGTGGACAGGATGTGGGCGAACCACGCGTTGGCGTGGGGGGATTCGGGCGTCTCCAGGTGCGCGTAGCTGAGCAGATAGTTGCCCTCGCCGTACTCGCCGGTGACCATGCAGGGCTGCCCGGCCATGTTCGAGGGCTGGAGCCTGACGCCGTAAAGGGTCTCCCAGTCGGCCAGGGCGTCTCCGGGAAGAGTCTCCAGGGAGATGTCCGCCACCCAGAAGTCCGGTCCGGGCGCGGCATATGTCGCCAGCACCGACACGGGTGAATCGTGCTGCGTGGCGAAGCGGGCCGGCCACCATACGGGCAGCAGGGGGGACTCGGGCAGGTTCTCTGGTATCAGGGGATGGGAGCGGTTGACATCGCAATGCAGGTGTCCGCTGACCAGGTGCAGCATGCGATCCTTCATGGCCGCGCGTTGCCAGGGGCAGATCTTCAGGCCGAATGCGCCGGTAAGCCCCAGCCCGGAGCCGCCGCAAAAACCGATGTAGGTTCCGCCGAGTTCGATGTAGTCGCGTATGGCCTGCATGCCGGCCGCGCCAAGTCGTTCGGCTTTTCGACGCGCCACACCCCCCGGTACCACAAGGGCTGCGGGTGGCTTGCGGGAAAGCAGTCCTTGGGCTATTTCTTGGCCCCGCACCAGTCGATGCGGCAGGCCCAGGGCGCGGATGGCCCGCCAGGCCAGAAGGCCCCAGATGTGGGACTCGTCCCAAAGTATGTGAAGGCTTGACATGATCCTCGTGCTCGCTAGTCTTCGCCGAAGCTAACAGGCTGTCCCCCCCGAATGCAAGTGGGGAGCGACGGGAAACCGCATTTTATTATACCCATAAATTCATTGGAGATGAATATCAATGCCCCGAACAGATTTGCCTAAGGGTTATGAACCCCAAGACGTTGAAGATCGTTGGCGGAGCTATTGGGAAGAAAACAAGTCCTTTACCCCGGATCCCGAGGCTCCCGGGGAGCCATACTCCATAGTAATACCGCCACCGAACGTCACAGGCTCCCTGCACATGGGGCATGCGTTGAACATCACCCTGCAGGACGTGCTGTGCCGTTTCCACCGCCAGAAGGGGCGCAACGTGCTCTGGGTGCCGGGCAGCGACCACGCGGGCATTGCCACGCAGAACGTGGTCGAGCGCCAGCTTAAGGCCGAGGGCCTGACCCGTCACGACCTGGGGCGCGAGGCCTTCATCGAGCGCGTCTGGCAGTGGCGCGAGGACTACGGCGGCCGCATAACCCGCCAGATTCGCGGTCTGGGCGCCTCGGTGGACTGGACCAGGGAGCGTTTCACCCTGGACGAGGGGCTCTCCCGAGCGGTTCGCGAGGTCTTTGTCCGCCTGTACGAAGAGGGGTTGATCTACAAGGGCGAGTATATCATCAACTGGTGCAACCGCTGCCACACCGCACTGGCCGACGACGAGGTCGAGCACGCCAGCCGCAAGGGCAAGATCTACAAGCTGCGATACCCACTGCAAAATCCGGTCAACGGCATCGACAGCGTGGTGGTGGCCACCACCCGCCCCGAAACCATGCTGGGCGACACAGCGGTGGCTGTTCACCCCGAGGACGAGCGCTACAGCGCGCTCATCGGCTCCTACGCCGTACTCCCCCTGGTGGGGCGCAAGCTCGTGATCATCGGCGACAAGTACGTTGACAAGGAGTTCGGCACCGGTTGCCTCAAAGTGACCCCGGCCCACGACATGAACGACTGGGAACTGGGGCGCAAGCACGACCTCGAGGTCATCTCCGTCATCGACGAGGAAGGCCGCATGAACGAGGCCGCGGGCGAGACCTATCAGGGGCTGACCAAGGAGGAATGCCGCGAACGCGTGGTGGCCGACCTGGAAAAGGAAGGACTGCTGGTGGCCGTGGAGGACTACGAGCACAACGTGGGGCATTGCTACCGTTGCAAGTCGGTCATCGAGCCCCATGTCTCCACCCAGTGGTTCGTGGCCGTAAAGACCCTGGCGGAGAAAGCACGCGCGGCAGTGCCCGAACAGACCCGCATCCTGCCCGAGAACTGGGTCAAGACATATTACAACTGGCTGGACAACATTCGCGACTGGTGCATCTCCCGCCAGCTCTGGTGGGGGCACCGCATCCCGGCCTGGACATGCGAGTCCTGTGGAAAGATCGTGGTGTCCCTCGAGGACCCCACCACCTGCCCGGACTGCGGCGGTGCGCTGGTACAGGACGAGGACGTGCTGGACACCTGGTTTTCCTCTGCCCTGTGGCCGTTTTCAACCCTGGGCTGGCCCGACAAGACCAGGGAGCTCGATGTGTACTACCCCACCTCGGTGCTGCTCACCGGCTTCGACATCCTGTTCTTCTGGGTGGCGCGCATGATGATGATGGGTATCCACTTTCGGGGCGAAATCCCCTTCAAGGACGTGTACATCCATGCCCTGGTGCGCGACGGCGAGGGCAAGAAGATGAGCAAGTCCACGGGCAACGTCATCGACCCCATGGACATGGTGGCCAAGTTCGGCACAGACTCCCTGCGCTTCACCCTCACCGCCTTCGCCGCCATGGGCCGGGACATCAAGCTCAGCGAGGACCGCATCGAGGGCTACCGCCATTTCGTGAACAAGATCTGGAACGCTGCCCGCTTCGCCCTCATGAACCTGCCGGACGAGGCACCGGAAGCGCCCTCCATCTCTCCCAGGGAGCATGGGCTGCACCACGGCTGGATCTGCCATCGCCTGGAAGAGCTCAAGGCCGACCTGGACGCCGCCATCACCGAATACCGCTTCAATGACGCGGCACAGTGCCTGTACCGCTTCACGTGGCACGAGTTCTGCGACTGGTACCTGGAGATGATCAAGCCGGAGCTGAACAGCGGTGACGCGGCAATCAAGGCCGCGGCCCAGTACCGGCTGCTCTCCGTGCTCAAGGAACTGCTGGTGCTGATGCATCCGGTGATGCCCTTTGTGAGCCAGGAGATCTGGAGCCACCTGCCCGGCATCGAGCAGGACGACCTCTCCAGGATGTCCTACCCGGAAGCCAGGCCCGAGCACAGGGACCCCAAGATCCTGCACGAGATGGACCTGTTGCAGGAGACCGTGGTGTCGGTGCGCAACATCCGGGGCGAGCTGAACATCAACCCCTCCCTGGAGCTGGATGTGATCATCCGCACCATCAACGATGAGGACCGGGACTTTTTCCTGGGGCATAAGCCCATGATCAAGCTCATGGCGCGGGTGGGCAACCTGGAGGCCGGTGCGGAGGTCTCGCCGCCCAAGGCCACTGCCAGCGCGGTCATCCAGGGCAACGAGATGTTCGTGCCCCTCATCGGCGCGGTGGATTTCGACGCCGAGCTTGCGCGTCTGGACAAGGAGCTGGCCAAGATTGCCAAGGACCTGACCACGGTGAACAAGAAGCTGGCCAACGAGGGCTTCACCAGCAAGGCTCCGGCCGAGGTGGTGCAAAAGGAGCGGGACAAGGCCGATGCCCTGGCCGAAAAGCAGTCCACCCTGGCCAAGCTCCAGGAGCGTTTGCGCAGTGCCATCTCCTGACCGCGCGGCAATGATCCGGGCCCTGGGTCCATGCGGGCTGCATTGTGGCGGCTGCCTGGCCTTTGCCGATGGCCCCATAAGGGAGCACGCCCGGGCTCTGCAAGGCCTGTTGGGCGATAACTTCGCTGCCTATGCCAGGCGCTTCGAGGGCATGAACCCCGTGTTCGCCAACTATCCGGCCTTTCGCGAACTGCTGGATTTTTTGAGTCAGGGAAGTTGCACCGGGTGCCGCGAGAGCGGCTGCCTGTTCAAGGAGTGCAGGGTGCCTGCCTGTGCCTCCGCGCACAGTGTGGATTTCTGCCACCAATGCCCCGAGTTTCCTTGCGACGGCCATGGTTTTCCAGACTCTCTGGCCACGGTCTGGCGCAGAAACAACGAGATTATGCGTGAGAAGGGGCTGGAGACGTATTATCAACTCGTCAAGGACCGGCCGCGCTACCCCTAGCGCTCCGGTGGAGGCGCCATGAAAGTTTATCTGTTGGGTGCGGGTCCCGGTGACCCCGGCCTGCTGACCGTCAAGGCAAAGGAGATCCTCGAGACCGCCGACGTGGTGGTCTACGACTACCTGGCCAACGAGGAGTTCCTGGACTATTGCAGGTCGGACGCGGAGATCATCTACGTGGGCAAGAAGGGTGGCGACCACACCCTGCCCCAGGACCAGATCAACGCCCTGCTCGTGGAAAAGGCCAAGGAGGGCAAGGTCATCGCCCGACTCAAGGGGGGCGATCCCTATGTCTTCGGCCGTGGCGCCGAGGAGGCCGAGGAACTGCTCGAGGCTGGTCTTTCCTTCGAGGTTGTGCCGGGGGTCACCAGTGCGGTGGCCGCTCCCGCCTATGCCGGCATCCCGGTGACCCACCGCAAGTATGCCTCCAGTGTGAGCTTCATCACGGGGCACGAGGACCCCACCAAGAACGAGAGCGCCCACAACTGGGAGGCCCTGGCCAAGAGCGCCAGCACCCTGGTCTTTTTCATGGGCGTGAAGAACCTGCCCATGATCGCGGAAAACCTGATCAAGGCGGGTATGAACCCGGATACACCTGCCGCCCTGGTGCGGTGGGGCACCACCTGCCGCCAGCGCAGCATGACCGCCACCCTGGCCACGGTGGCGGACGAGGCCAGGCGTCTGGGCTTCAAGCCCCCCTCGCTGATCATTGTCGGCGAGGTCATCAGGCTGCGCGACACCCTGAACTATTTCGAGAAAAAGCCCCTGCTGGGCAAGGGCATCGTGGTCACCCGCGCCAGGGAGCAGGCCAGCGGCCTGGCCCGGACCCTGCGCGACATGGGCGCCTGCGTGGTGCAGTTCCCCACCATCAAAATACAGCAGCTACTGGATGACGCTCCCATCGAGGAAGCCATCCTCAAGCTTGGCACCTATGACTGGCTGGTGTTCACCTCGGTGAACGGGGTCAGGCACTTCTGGCGGGTACTGGGTGACATCGGTCTGGACACCCGCGTGCTCGGCGGACTGCGCATCGCGGCCATCGGGCCGGCCACTGCCGAGGCCCTGGCGGAAAAGGGTGTGAAGGCCGACTTCGTGCCCCCGAAATATGTGGCCGAGAGCGTGGTACAGGGCATGCTGGAACTGGGAGTGGCCGGGACCAGGGTGCTCATCCCTCGCGCCCGCGAGGCCCGGGAGGTGCTGCCCGAGGAACTGCGCAAGGCTGGCGCCGAGGTGGATATCCTGCCCGTGTACGAGACCGTGCTGGATCAGGGCAAGGTGGACTCCTTCATGGAGCGTCTGGAAGCCGGGGAGATCCACTGCGTGACCTTTGCCAGCTCGTCCACGGTGGACAACTTCTTCTCCCTGGTGCCCCCGGCCACATTGCGCGAGCTGGCCCCGGACGTGAAGCTGGCCTGCATCGGTCCAGTCACCGCCGCCACCCTGGAGCGCCATGGCTTTACCCCGCACATCCAGCCCGAGGACTTCACCATCCCGGCCCTGGCCGAGGCCGTGGGCAAGGCGTTGGGAAGTGGTGGGGAAGGATAAGGATAGAAGAGTTTGCCGGGGGAGAAACTTTTTGAGAAAAGTTTCTCCCCCGGACCCCTTTTTCAAAATACCATGTTGGCCTCGAATGAGCTAAGAGTTGGTCACTACACTCAATTCTAGCCAAAGGAGACCAACATGGCTGAAAAAAAGTTAGCAGAAATGAAAGCGTTTGTGGATCATTATCCTCATCAGCCCATTTACATCGGTCTGGATGTGCATAAAAAATCGTATCATATTGCAATATTATGTGCTGATGGAGACTTGGCGACTGTCGTCGCTCCCGCTGACCCCAACCACGTACTTAAGCTCATTGACGATCTCGGAGCACCCATTGGTGCGGTGGCTTACGAGAGCGGGCCCACGGGATTCGCGCTCGCTCGTATTTTGCATTCAGCGGGGCATCGCACCATCGTCGCGGCGTCCTGCCGTATCCCTCGCCAACCCACACCCGGCGCCAAGACCGATAGTCTCGACTGCCGCAAGCTGGCCATCTACGCCGCAAAAGACCTGCTCAAGCCTATCGCTGTACCTAGCGAGGGACAGGAGGCCGAACGTACCCTGGTCCGTCGCCGCGACCAAATCGGTAAAGGACTGCGCGCATGCAAGCAACGCATCCGCTCGCTGTTGCTTGAGTTTGGCGTCGCCGAACCGACGGGCCTCAATAATTGGAGCAAGCGGGCCATCCGCGCGCTTGAGAAGGCTCCACTCCCTGACGAGGCGCGGCTCACCCTCGATAGCCTGCTCAATGAGCTGCGCTTTTGGATCGTCGAGCGCGATGCCGTGATGCAACTTATTAAAAAGGCGGGAGAGAAGGACATCCATAAGGATGTCGTGGCAAATTTGCAGACCGTGCCGGGCGTGGGGCCGCTGGTGGCGATGGCGTTCAGGCTGGAACTCTTTTCGCCCGAGCGTTTCCTCAACACGGAGCAGGTAGCAAGCTACCTGGGGCTGGCGCCCATGGCCTGGCAGAGCGGCGAGAGCAGTGGCTCGAATCGGCTGCGGCCGGTGGGCCAGAGGATGCTGCGCGCGTTGCTTGTTGAAGCCGCATGGGTGTTCAAACGCAAGGACCCGAGAGCACGAGCCCTGTATAACAAACTTATGGCCCGACACAACGTGAAGCAAAAGGCGATCGTAGCTGTGGCGCGAAAGCTTGCGGTGATGCTCTGGCGGCTTTGTCTTGAGAATCGCGCCTATGAAGCGAGGGTTGCGTAGGTGATGGCTTCGGGACCGAGACCGGCTCGCTCCGACGTGCTCTGGGGGGCCCATTCTCGCTCGCCGGCTGCCAGTTGGAGAACATAAGTAGCAACATATGAAGATGTTAAAGTAAGAACTGAGAGCAGGCGACACCAAATTTGGAACAAGCCGCGATAAAGTTTTTGTCGAACAAGCGACGTCTCCAAAATGGCGGGGTTCCAAAGTGTACCGAATCGGTACTTGGCGCAAACGGCGCGAATAGGAAAAGGTCATATATACTCTCAGCTTGACATCGGGCCACATAGGAAAACTTTGGAATAGCGTTTGATCGAAGTGGACGTCCGGTGGCTATCCTGGCCGCGGACAGATGCAAGGACGCGCGCCATGGCTGACAAAAGCAGCAATTCCCGATCCAGCAAAGCGGAAGGCATCACCAACATCAGGGTTGAGGGTTTCAAGTCTCTGATGGCGGAGCAGTCCATTGCGGTCAAACCCCTCACCATCCTCGCCGGTGCCAACAGCTCTGGTAAATCCAGCATCATGCAGCCCCTGTTGCTTATGAAGCAGACTTTGGAGGCTCCCTATGATCCTGGTGTTTTTAAGTTGGATGGTCCGAATGTGGTGTTTTCGTCTTTCAGAGAGATGATGCCTTACAATATGAAGAATATTTCTGGCTGGACTCTTGCAATAGAAGTTGCTGTGAAAGGCATTAGCTACAGAATGACATATGGTTATAAAGAAATTAGCAGCGATTTTTCCATTTTTAATTTGGTGCGCATTAGTGCGAATAAATATATGCTCATTTGTGAAGGTGCGCTTGATAAGAGGTTGGTAAAGAATATTTGGCCAGAGGCTAAAGATAATGATTTGCAGTATTATGGATTTAGAGATCGATTTTATCTTAATGCCGGATATACTAAAGTGGATGGAAATGAGTCTGGCAAAGCGTTTGTGGCGCAGCAACTGATTGAAGCTGTGGCAGGCTTTGTCCATATAAGTGGTTCGCGAAAGAGGCAAGCAAGATCGTATCCATCTATTAATACATTTAGAAGATTCCCGGGATTATTTGAAGAATACACTGCAAGTATCATACAGCATTGGCAAAAAGAGAATGGTCTAAATTATAACCAGCTTAATGCTCAGCTTGGTTTTTTGGATCTGACACCTCGGATTCAGGCCATGAAAAAGGATGACACAAGGGTTGAAGTCCTTGTAGCGCCAAAGGGCGGCACAATTTCTTTGGAAAATGAGACATGGCTCAACATCGCCGATGTAGGCGTGGGTGTATCCCAAGTTTTGCCAGTGCTGGTGGCCATGTTGGCTGCTCAGCCTGAGCAGTTGGTCTACATCGAGGAGCCCGAGTTGCATCTGCATCCCCGTGCGCAATGGCGATTGGCATCCATCATGGCCGAGGCGGCCAAAAGAGGGGTGCGGCTGGTCATTGAGACGCACAGCTCGGTATTGATACGCGGCATACAGACCCTTGTGGCCAAGGGTGAACTTGATCCTGAGCTGGTAGCGTTGCACTGGTTTACCCTTGATCCGGAGACTGGAGCGACAACAGTGTCCAGCGCAGAGATGGATGCAAACGGAGCGTATGGCGACTGGCCCGAAGATTTTGATGACACGGCCCTGGATGTTGAGCGCCAGTATTACGATGCGGTGGAAAAAAGGATGTTTACCGATGACTAGATCTGACAAACCAGGTTTGGTTTTCGATGCTTCCATTGCCAACGCGGCTGGCGGACTGGGAAAAGAAGATCAGGGCTCAACAATGTGTACCTATTTTTTGGAATCGGTTTCCAAACATGACTACTATATGGTCATGACGCGAGCAATTTCAGAAGAGTGGAATGCTCATTGCACGTATTATAGCTATAAATGGCGTAACAAGATGGTCGGTCGTAAGTGTGTCAAGACTCTTGGAAAAGCAGACAATCCTGAGTTGGAGAGACATTTTCAGTCATGCTTTTTCGAAAAAGAAACTCAGAGAAAAGCACTGGAAACGGACATGCTGCTTCTTGAAGCCGCCCTGACCTCTGACAAGCGCATCGCCTCTCTTGATGAAAAGGCCCGTACCCCGGCCAGAACTCTGGCTGCATCGTGCCCCTTCGTCCGAGATATACTCTGGATCAATCCCTCTAAACCCGAAGAAGCGCCGCTTCAATGGCTTGCTGCGGGCGCACCCATGGATGCGCGACGCCTGCTCGGCCATCAGGCGCAGTAACCAAATATCCAGGACCAGATCATGCCCCTTTCCTTGGCAGTGCTCGTCTCCGGCAGCGGCTCCAATCTCCAGTCCATTATCGACAAGGTCGAGTCCGGCGCCCTTGACGCCGAGCTCAAGCTCGTGATCTCCAACAAGGCCGATGCCTATGGCCTGGAACGGGCCAGGAAACACGGCATCCCCACATTGTCTCTGTTGCACGGGGATTTTCCGGACCGAGAGTCCTTTGACCGCCGCATGGTGGAGGCCATCGGGGAGGCGGGTGCCGACGCCGTGGCCATGGCCGGTTTCATGCGTATCGTGACCCCTGTTTTTCTCAACGCCTTTCCCGGCCGGGTGCTGAACATCCACCCCGCGCTCCTGCCCAGTTTTCCAGGCACCCACGCCCAGGCGGACGCCAACACCCACGGTGTGAAGATTTCCGGTTGCACAGTGCACTTTGTGGACGAGCACATGGACAACGGTCCGGTGATCATCCAGGCCGCGGTGCGCGCCATGCCGGGCGAGAGCGCGCAGAACCTTGGCGGACGCATCCTGGCCTTGGAGCACCGGATATACCCCCAGGCCCTGCAGTGGTTCGGACAGGGGCGCTTGCGCGTGGAAGGCAGGCAGGTGTTTGTGGACGGTGTGGGGCACAGGCGACGCCTTGCTGAGCAGCCTGGGGACGCCCTGGTGAGCCCCCCCCTGGAGGATGGTTTCTAAGGCACCTTGACCTTGAATAGGTTTCGATGTTCCCATGTGCTCAGTTGAAATAGTTTAAAATTATTCAAACGCACGGCTTGCATAGAGAC
This sequence comes from Desulfovibrionaceae bacterium, assembly GCA_963674665.2. Classification (GTDB taxonomy): domain Bacteria; phylum Desulfobacterota; class Desulfovibrionia; order Desulfovibrionales; family Desulfovibrionaceae. Next base: position 286,147 of record CAXXPL010000015.1, read on the forward strand.
GAAAATGCGCTGGCTGGCCCGCACTTCGGGCGCGAACCGAATGGTCATTGCAACAGATTGTTAAGATGAGATAAGAAGTTGTGGCGGTGTGACATTTTATCGCGGATACCCCTGAACTGTTTGCCAAAAGCACATTCTATCGGTATTTGTTTCGCAAAAAGGGGAAAGGTATGGCGGCGGATGCTTTTCAGTTCACCCTGAGCCAAGAAGAGAAGCGCTATCTGCATGACTTGGTGAAACTGAGCATTCTTCAGGGGCTCAAACCCCGGGACAAGTCCGCAAGGACCCTGCCACCTCCTCCGACGGAAAAACTGCGTGAGCCCTTGGGTGCCTTCGTGACCCTCAAGATAGGCAAGAACCTTCGGGGGTGCATAGGCAACGTGGTGGGCAACCAGCCCTTGCACAGAACCGTTGCCGCCATGGCCAGGAGCGCGGCCTTTCAGGATCCACGTTTTCCTCCGCTGCGGCTCGAGGAGTTCGAGAAGCTGGATATCGAGATTTCCATCCTCGGCCCCCTTACCCCCTGCTCCGACCCGGAGCTGATCGAGGTGGGCAGACACGGTCTCGTGATGCGGCGCGGGGGACGCTCCGGATTGTTGCTGCCGCAGGTGCCGGTGGAGTGGGGCTGGGACCGGGAGACCTTCCTCAGGCATACCTGCCGCAAGGCGGGGATGGAACCGGGCTGCTGGAGAGACCCCGAGACCCGGATTCTGTGGTTCGAGGCAGAGATATTTTAGCGCAAGACATCCACATTCCAAACCGGGATGCTGGTGCATGCCGCATGTGTGGCGAACCTATTTCAGCAAGGAGAGGCGAAATGCGAGCGGTGTTTCTGATGGTTCTGGCAATGCTGGTGGTACTGCTCCCGGTTCAGGTCTTGGCGCAACAGGAAGCCAACGCCACAGCCAAGGCAACTGCCAACGCCACGGCCAAGGGTTCCGCCACGGCGGCCCCCAAGCTGGAGATCCCTCTGGACAAGCCACAGCCCGTGAAGAAGGAGCGGACCAAGATCGCCGTCACTGTGGAGCAAAAGGGCGATGACAATGTTGGCGGCAGACTTGCCTATCATCTCAAGGAGTTGTTCGAAAAGTCGAACATCTTCGAGCTGTCCTCCAAGGATGAGAGAAAGATCAAGCTGATGCTGCGGACCGTTGAGGAGTTCCCAGGGCGCCCCAACATGAGTTCCATATATTCCGTGGTGTTCGTGTACTCCGAGACCGAAGGAACACTGAAGTATCTTCTGGCCCACGATGTCGGATTCGTGCACACCTCGTCGGTAAAGGAGGACGCCGAGCTGCTGGTGAGCAAGACGCACGAGATCTACTCGAAATATTCCTATCTGTTTGATTGATTCTACCCAGATGTGTTATCATGGCTTCTATGATCGGAGTCGTGTAATAGATCAACCTTTGACTCTGGGTGCCGCAAGACCGCGAAAAACTCTTTCCCGGGCTGTCCGGAGAAGAGGGCATGTTGACGTACGTTGCATGGAGTAGGCATGGCCTGTTTTTTAATAGTAGATGACGAAGAAAACCTGCGATATTCGCTGCGGTTGATTCTTGAGCAGGAAGGACACAGGATCCTGGAGGCCGCAGGGTACGAGGAGGCCCTCGACTGCATTGATGCGAGCCCCCCGGATGTGATCTTCGCGGATATTCTTCTTTCCGGAAAGAGCGGTATCGAACTGCTCAAGGAAGTGAACAACCGTACGCAACTGCATTGCCCGGTGGTGATGATCACCGGGGAGCCCAGCGTGAAGACCGCGTCCGAGGCCGTTCGTCTCGGCGCCTATGATTACGTTCCCAAGCCGATCAACAAGGACACCTTTTTGCGTATGGCCAACGGGGCCTTGCGGCACAAGGAACTCGAGGACCAAAAACGCCGCCTGGAGGTGGAGAGAGCCAGTCTTCAACGGTTTCTGGAAGCGGTGTTCGCGAGCGTGCCGGACGCCATCATCGCCGTGGACCGAGAAGGGCTCATTCTCAGAACCAACCCCCAGGTCGAGGAAATTCTCGGCATTCCGCACATGTCGCTGCTCAACAGGGATTGCCAGGACAGCCTAGGCAAGACCTGCGAGCTTCTCGGAACGGTGGTGATGCAGACGCTGCAGACCCAGAAGCCGGTACGGGAATACCGTGTGGAGAACGTGACCACCCCGAAAGGGGAGCGAACACTGGTGCTGAACAGTGCGCCATTGCTGAACAAGCATATATTCATGGGCGCGGTTCTGGTGATCCGGGACATTTCCCACCAGGCCGGGCTCGAGCGGGAACTCTCGGAGCGGCGCCAGTTCCAGCAGATGGTGGGCAAGAGCCCGGCCATCCAGGAAATATATGGCCTTATCAAGGACCTGCGGGATACCGATACCACGGTGCTGGTCACAGGGCCAAGTGGTACGGGCAAGGAACTGGTGGCCCAGGCCCTGCACGATGGCGGCTGCCGCGCTGGCCATGCGCTGATCAAGGTCAATTGCTCCGCTTTGTCCGAGAATCTGCTCGAGAGCGAACTCTTTGGCCATGTGCGGGGAGCGTTCACTGGCGCCATCAAGGACAAGCTCGGTCGTTTCCAACTGGCCCACGAGGGCACCATCTTTCTCGACGAGATCGGTGACATCTCCTCCCGTATTCAACTGAAGCTGCTTCGGGTGCTGCAGGAAAAGGAATTCGAGCCCGTGGGCGATAGCAAGACCGTCAAGGTGAACGTCCGGGTCATCGCCGCGACCAACCAGAATCTGCGCGAAAAAGTTGCCACAGGTGAGTTTCGGGAGGATCTCTATTATCGGCTCAAGGTCGTGGAGATCGTCATGCCTCCGTTGCGGGAGCGTCGCGAGGACATCCCCCTGCTCATCGACCACTTTGTAGGCATGTTCAACAAGCAGTTCAACAAGTCTGTGAAGGGAGTGAGCGATTCTGCGCGTACGGGGCTGATGCACTACTCCTGGCCTGGAAATATCCGTGAATTCAAACATGCCATAGAGCATGGCTTTATCCTGTGCCGCGAGAGCATGCTGGAGTTAGAGCATCTGCCCGTTGAAGTCAGGGATGTCATGGCTTCCGCCCTGATGACCGGGGCTCGTGAGCGAAGTCTGGGAAGTCACGAGATCAAGCAGGCCCTCACAGCCGCCGGAGGCAACAAGGCCAAGGCGGCTCGCGCCTTGAACGTCAGCAGACAGACCATCTATCGCAAGATCCGCGAATACCACCTTTGATTGAAGAGCGTACTGTTACATTATTAGTTGGTGTGATGTTACAGGAGTGTAACATGTAACATGTTCGCATTTCTCTTAATCGCCCATTTTCGGCGGGTGATGATGATGGCCCGGTGTTTGCATGTTTGTCGAAAATAGCCATATCTCCTTGTTTAGCCACTGACCAAAAAAGGTGGAACCCATGATTCCGATCAACCATATGGCGGAATTCAAAGAAAACGTATTGGAAGCTCAAATTCCTGTACTTCTTGCATGTTTGCGGTGCGAGTTGAACCCGGAGGATCAACTGCAACTGTTGTCCAATGCCGCCAGGGACTATGGTGATGGGCTGAGAATATGTGTTGTAGATGCGCAACAGTCGAATGGTTTCCGCAACGAGTACAGGGTGATGGGAACACCAACATATCTGCTTTTCGAAAAGGGAAAGGAAGTGGACAGGATGCTGGGCAGGGCCGACCAGAGATCCCTGTACATGTTTCTTGATCATGTCCTGGGCTTGCCCCGTCAGTCCATGGGAAATTCCTGATAGTATCCTTCCCTTCTTTAATTTCATACACTCTTGAATGTGCGTTGCGGGCCTCCTCGCTTGTGGTGGCTGTGGTGTTATTGAAGAAATATAAAAGCCCCTTCATGTTTCCATGGAGGGGCGTTCTGATAAAACGCATCAGATAGAGTGTCTTGTGCGTCCGTACAGCCCGAACAATGCCAGCGTGCCGGAACCCGGCAGAAACAGGCTGGTGGGTTTGGGAGTCTTTGTGATATCCCCGGACAGCAAGTGGTTGTCGGTGTTGGAGATGAGCATAAAGCAGCCTGGAGCATGTGCGGTCTCCAGTTCCATCATCTGCCACACGTGTCATATATCGTAAGCCTTGTGGTGGACCACGGGGGGCTATTGACATAGCCGACCGTTGGGTCGTTCTTGATTTCAGCGCCATTCATTGAACCGTCACATGTCGCGTCCAGGCATGTTCAAAAAGCCTAAGGCATTGAGATTCTGGGGTAGGAAAATGAAATTCTGGTTGGGAGTCGAGTCTTATTGCCAGGCTAACGCCTGCAGATGTAATAAGATGGATGTCCGGATTTACCCGGGAGGCGGAATTGTTATTTGATCAGGTGCTGGTGTGCCTCGTCATTGCAAGGCCTGCCTGATTCCGTTTCATCAAATGGGAAGGACATTGAATTCGAGTCTGGATTTTTTCCCTGTACTCGTTGCGGAAATCTTTATCTGTTTGTCTTTTATATTTCTTGTGATCCGATTACAATCATTTAAGAACTACATGAATATACGGGTCTTATTTGTAAAGAAATGTAAAGCAAGTGTTAAGTTCAAATATTTTGTTCAGTAATTTTAGGGGGGCATGGTGCGGAGGTTGAAAGGTGATCCTGATAACATGTTGAATGTAAAAAATAAAAAATTTGCTTTACAAGGGATTCGAAACCGGTGTAAGGGAAAAGCCACAGAGCGCAGCAATCAACGGCGTAACTACGCCGTCAGATATTGAGCGGCCCGCACTTCCTTTGGATTGCCCCCCATTAGCCAGGGATTTAGCGAGGCCGCTCTTTTTTTTGGAAACAGGGGAGGAACCGGTATCGGTCCCTCCCCTGTTTACGTGCAATGTCGAGGTATCAGCAGCTAGCTGCCCGGGCCGTGGCTTCGCGCATCTCCCGCTGTTTGCCCTGAGACTCGAAGGCACGGGCCAGTTCGAGCCAGAAGGCCTTGTTGGCGGGGCGCAGGGCAACGCTTTCCCTAGCCAGAGACTCCGCAATGCTAGGATCCTCACCGTTGTCCAGATAGAGCTTCGCCAGCAAATGCATGGAAAATGCGTCTTTTGGATCGTGCAGCAGAGCTTGGTGCAGGCGCTCTCTTGCTTCCTCGACCTTGTCCTGGCGAAGCGCCAACCGGGCCAGATAGCGCTGCGTGACTCCCTTTCCGCCATCGATATCCGCTGCGCGGTCGTAGTAGCCGCGGGCCTGGGCGAGTCTGTTTTCCCGCTCGCTCAGTTGTCCAAGGCGAATGAGAGCATAGATGTGTTTGGGGTCGTGGGTTAGGCATTTTCTGTAGGATGCCCGGGCGGATTTGGCCTCGCCCATGCGCTGCAGGGTGAATCCCAGGTTGTAGAGGGCCATCACGTCCTTTTTGTCGCGCTGCAGTACCTCTTCAAACTGTTGCCGGGCCTGGGGCAGGTGCCCGATGCGTGCGAGGCAGATTCCCAGGGAGTTCCGGGCCATGGTGTTCTGTTCGTCATCAAGCAGGGATAGCTTGTATTCCTCCATGGCCGCGTACAGGTCCCCCTGGCTGAAGAGCTTGTCCGCGCTGATATTCAGGGCCAGACTGTCGATGCAGCCCACGTGCGGTTCCGGGAGGAGCAGGGCATATTCCAGAGCCTTGCGACTGTTTTCAAGAGCGTCCGCCTTGCGGAAGTGCAGAAAGGGATGGTCGGCCAGCCCGACGGCTGCGGAGATTCCAATGCGGCCGAGGTGTTTAATCAGGTCGGTGTATAGTTCCTGGGCCTTTGCCCTGTCCATTTCGGAGTGGTAGAAGAGCATGCTGTTCAGGCTGAACCGTCCTCCGATGAGATCCTTTCCGAAAACCTCCATGCACAAGTTGGCCGCTTCAACTGCCTGCTGTTCTGCCTTGGCGTGATCCAGATCCTCCTCTTTCACTCCCAGGCGCAGGAGTCCGAGGACAAAGTTTTGAGCGGATTCGCGCGCCTTGGCCCAGTGCAGAAGAAAATCCCGGTACAGCAGCAGCCCTGTGAGGGTGTCGCGCTGTTCGGATTGCTTTGCGGTATCGGACTGGGCCGAAGGTCCAAGGGCCTCCTTGAGAAGGGTCAGACGATCGCCGCGCTCCATACTCCAGGTTGGATCGCCCTGGTGCATTATCTCGGCCAGGGACGTACGCTCCAACACCTCCATGAGGGCCACCTCGCCCTTGTACAGAGGGGGGCGCTCCCCTTTGCCGTCCTCTGCTGGAGACCAGATCAAGAAACGTTGCCCCTCCTTTGCTCCGGAGTCGCGCCCAAGGCTGACGAGCAGGCGGTTCATGGGCAGGACCTCCTGCACCTGGCCTCCGTGCTCCAGGATGTTGGAGTAGGCGAACACGGTGCCCGGACCGTGCTCCCTGGCCACCACCGAGGCCTTCACCGCCTTTTGCAGCAACTGGCGGGCCTGTTCCGCAAGGGGGCGCTCGAAGAGCGCGCCTTCCATGTCCTGCGGATAGTTGGCCAGACCCACGGAGATGGAGGCACGGAAGCGTTCACCGGTGAGCTCGTGTTCGTGGCGAAGCTGTGAAATCTCCGAGGCCAGATCATCGGCGAGTTTGCGGCAGGAGTTGGGTAGGGCCTCGGGCATGAAAAGGCCGAAACGCCCCTCCTGGAGATTCGCGGCGTACACCTGCTTGGGGCGCATGCGGTCGATGGCTTCGCCGATCTTGGCGAGCAGCCGATCCGCGGGCAGAAATCCGTATTGCCCCTGGATGCGTTCCAGATCATCAACCTGAATGGTGATGACCCCGAGCCCGGCGCGATATACCGAGAGTGAAATGTCGGCGCACCCCCCGGCTCCAGGCCGCACGCAGTTTCTCACCACATCGATTTCCCGCTCCAGCTCCTCAATAAAGGAAGCGCCGGAGATGAGGCCCGTGAGAGGATCCGAGATGGAGCGCTTGTAAATGGCCAGTTTGTCCAGGCAAAGGGACGCCATCTTCGAAAGAAAGGGAAGCATGGCCTTGGGCGCCTTGAGGCTGGCGCCACGGGCCTGGAACACACCGAGAAAACGCCCTTCCTGAACGAGGGGCAGAAGCAGCTTGCGCTCGGAAGGCAAATGTATGGCTAGCGCGCCGATATCACCCGGCTTTGCGTTGGGATCCCGCATCTCGAAAGGCATTTCCTGCGGAAAATAGAGACTGTAAGAAGAAAACGGGACAAAAGCCGCTAGTTCATCCTTAAGCGAATGTTCGAAGCGGATAAGGTCCTGACTGGTGAGTTGTATCTTTCTGGATGCCATGGTCACACCTCCCTGCTAGGGGGCGTAGCAGAGTCTAGAGAAAATCACAACAATTGGGGGCGCTGAAAATAATTCTTTCAAGGCATTTTCGAGCGCATTTGCCGGATATGAGGAGTGCATGGGCTTGCAATCCGTTTGTCACTTCAATGAAAAACACTCGGCGCACTATGAGGGGGGAAAGGTGAATTGCACCATGCACGGTGTAAAAGGAGCAGACGATGGAAGCAGTGAAGGATGCGAAAGTGGAGCGGCGCATGTTCGTGCGCATGTCGGTCAATGTGAAGGACAAGGACAACTGGTGTACCGTGCGGACGGGGGGCGGCGAGTCGGCCACCATGCTGTTCAAGGACATCAATCTGGGCGGGTGCAGGTTCAAGTTTCCCGACAGGGGCAAGTCAGGTTGCGTTGCGCAACTCTCTCCCGGGGATGTCATTGAGATACTTGATTGCGGCCTTGAAAAATGGAGCCCGCTCCTCCGGGAAATGCGGGCAACTATCGTGTGGACGCAGGAGGAAGAGGTGGGTTGCTGTTTTGAGAAGCTGATCCAGCCGGCGTCATTTATGGATTGAAAACCACGAACTCTGGAAGAAGCCCTTTGTCGGTCAAAGGGCTTCTCTGGAGATAAGTTGGGAAAACGCTTCCTAGAACTTGTCCCAGGCCCTCTTGAAGGCCTCGCTCAGTTCGTTTCCGGCCTTTTCCAGACCGGAGAGCAACTCGCGCCAGGCCTCACCGCCTGTACGTGTCGCGTCCTGGAATTTCGAGCGCATGTCATCGTATTTGTTGTTGAGTTTGTCCACTTGCTCCGAGTAGACGTTCTTCGCTTCGGTTCCCAACGAATCCACCTTATCCACATAGGTGTTGAGCTTTTTTTTCAACTCGTCCATCTGGTTGGACACGCTCCTGCGCATGTTGCGGTAATCCAGCCAATCCTGGCTCTCGCCCCGATGCATGGCCTGGGCCGCGTTTTTCAGATGCATGCCCGGCACAAAGCGTACGCTCCGGGAGGCGGGTATTTCCATCTCCGCACCGGTTTGCGGGTTGCGCCCTTTGCGTGCCGCGCGGGTCTTCACGCTGAAGGTGCCGAACTCCCTCAAGGTGACGGTATCGCCCTTGGAAAGGGCCTCCTGGATGCTGCCGAGGATGGCGTCGTAAATGCGCTCGGCCCTGGCCTGGCTCTCGATTCCAGCTTTTTCCCTGATGGCCGCGGACAATGCTTGCTTGCTCATGACGCGCTCCGAGATTGTTGAGGTTTATGCATTCTTCGAGCTATATTGTGAATTCAATATCCTGGCAAGCCGCCTGTGCACGCGGAGTCAATGTTTGTTCAAGCAGCGTTCTTGTGACCCGCAGGGAAAGAAAAAGCCGGGAGAGAAATCTCCCGGCTTTTTCAGCGCGGTCAGGGTAGGTTCAGAGGTCGGTTTCTGGCTCAGGGATTGAGGTCCAACTTGATCTTGGTGATGCTCGAAGAATCGCCGGCGATACCGAAGTCGTTGTCGTTGATAAGTATCATGGCTTCGTGGCCCACGAGGCCGATGCCCTCGATCTTGGCGGGCAGCCCCTCCACATCGTCGGAGTTGAAGGCCAGGGCCTTGGAGACAGGAGCGATGGAAGCGGCGGAAAGGGCGGTCTGCTCCAGGGAGGGGGAGGTCGCAATTTCGTCCCAGGCGGTTCCCTTGATGTCGGTGGCGTTGGCCAGGTCGATGACATAGAACTTGGTGGTTTTGGTGATGCGTTCCAGCACCAGCAGTTTGTCCACGGCCAGGGCATGCATCTCGGAGACTTTCACACCGTTCTGCTTCTGACCCGGATCCTTTGCAAATGTGTCCGGGGTGTCCATCTCGTAAACATACTCGCCAAGAATTTCGAAGGTCTTGGCATCGAGCTTGAGTAGGCGGCAGTTACGTGACTTTTTGTAGGCGCTGGAATCCGGGTTGGCCAGGGGGCTCTGCATCACGGTGTAGAGGTACTTCTCGTCCGGGGAGATTGACACGGACTCCATGCCCCTGTTGAGCTTGCGTTTCATGTAGATGGAGGGGAAGGCCTCCACGATTGTGTAGGAGGCGCCTTCCAGGTCCTTGGCCAGGCCCTTGGGAACAAGGCGAGTGATTATACGGCCGTCAGGGGCGATGTGCAGCAGGCTGGGGCCGTATTCGTCGGATATCCAGAAGCTTCCGTCGTTGAGTCTGACAATGGACTCGGCGTCAAGGCCGCTGGGATCAAAAGGAATTTCCTTGCCGTCGATTGAGTAGGCGGCCTCGGTGTCAGTGGACTTGAAGGGGTTGGGCAGGCCGGTGATGGGGAGTCCCTCGGCGCCCTTGATGGTGATGATGTCCTCGATTGTGTAGGTGCCTTTTTCAAAGTCCAGCTGCAGGGCATAGATGGAAGGCACGAACCAGGGGCTGGGGAAGACCTTGCCCTTTTTACACATGTCCTTGCCGATGAACTTTTCGTCGTCTTTGCAGTCGATGTTCGGGCCGCGGTCTGTGATGAAGTAGAACAGTCCCTCGGGGTCGTTCTGGTTGCGGCAGGCGCCGCTGCCGATGCCCACACTCAGCTGCATGGTCTTGGCGTCCTTGAACATCACGGTTTCCATGGGAAGATTCAATTCGATGGTCTTGCCGTCCTGTGCGCCCTGGGAGGCCTCGGCAAGATGCCAGGCCACGGAAGCGAGCAGGAGGATGAGGAAAATGAACAGATTACGCATTCGACGCCTCCAGGAAAATGTTTGTTGCAGATCAAATAGACCGGAGGAGCAACAGGTGTGTTTCGCGGCTGTGACATTATGATGTCGAGTGAAGGGGAGCAGGCAGAGGGGCTGAGCCAGGGTATACGTGATGGGCAGCACTCGGGACAGGTCCTCTTGCCCGGTTGATTGCCAGGTGGTAGAGCATGTCAGCTTTGTGAGCATCATTTATTGATAATGCTCCGTGGTGGATGCGAGCGCACCCCGCCACAGCTGGAGCGCGGCGTCAAGACACCTTTCGGTTCCAGGAATGCACAAGCCCAGATGAAGCCCCCCCCTATCAAAATCCTTTACGTTTTGCTCTGGTTCCCCAAACCCTCCGAGACCTTCGTATTTCGGGAGGTCGAGGGACTGCGCGCACTTGGGGTGGAGGTTGAGGTGTTCACCCTGTACGGGGCGCTGCGCAAGAACCTGAGCCCTGCCATGCGCGACCATACCGGAAGTGTGACGCGCGTGGGCTTGCGGGGAACGCCTCGAGCGTTGCTGGAACTTGTGCGGATGCTGTTTACCCACCCCCTCAAGATTCTCCGGGTCATGGGGCTGATGCTGCGCCCCTGGCGTTCCTGGGAAACCGCGGGAGAGGCTCTGCTTGCTCTCCTGTGCGCGCCCAGGCTCGCACGATTTGTGGAGGAACGGGGTATCCGCCATATCCACGCGGACTGGGCCAGCGGTGCGGCCACTCTGGCATGGGGGGCGTCCCGGCTCACCGGAGTGCGGTTCAGCTTCACGGGCAGGGCCGGAGACATTTACCCCCCTGACGGCGCACTCGAGATCAAGGCCAGAGAAGCGGTGTTCGTGCGTACGGATGTCGCTGGCAATGTGCCCTATCTGTCCCGAGCCGGGAATATCCCCGGACATAAGATCAGGCTGGTGCGTGCCGGGCTGACTCTTGACCCGAGGGGGCTCATGGCCATGCCGTTTTCCCGGAGCGGGTTCACCATCATCGGCCTGGGGCGGTTCGTGCGGAAGAAGGGCTTCGATACGCTGCTTCAGGCACTGTTATTGGTAAGGGGGCAGGGTATCGAGGTTCGGTTGCTTCTGGCCGGCTCCGGCCCGGAGGAGCAAGCCTTGAGGCGGCTATGCGGAGAACTGGGCCTGGAGGCGGCGGTTGATTTCGTGGGGTTCGTTAGCCACGACCAGGTACCTGCGCTGTTACGCCGGGGAGATTGTCTGGCCATGCCCTGCAGGGTGGTTGAAAGCGGTGACAGGGACGGCATCCCCAATGTGATCCTCGAGGCGATGACCCTTGGCCTTCCAGTGGTTGCCACGGATGTGGCCGGGGTGGGAGAAGTGGTGAGGAACGGAGAGACCGGAGTGTTGGCGCCTGCGGATAACCTTGCCGGTCTGGCCGAAGGAATTTTGGAAATCCTTCGGCGGCCGGAAGAGTCCATGAAGATGGCCCTGTGCGCAAGGGACATGGTGCTGGGACTTCATTCACCGGAGCTTACGGCCAAGGCCTTGGCCAGGTTGTACCTGGTCGGACTGGTCCGGAGTCATGCTTTCGATCATCGTGGATGTGAATGACATGGAGGATCATGGGCGGAACAAAAATGTTTTCGCTTCGCCCCGGGATATCGAGGTGATTTCCTCCAGGCAGTCAATTGATGCCGTGTGGTGAATCAGTTGTGTAAAGAGAGTAGGGTGGCGTCATTACGAAGTGATGATCGATTTGCTACGCATGAGGATGTTTCTCTGTGATCATCTGACAATGTATATTGAGAAAAGAGCATAGAAGATTATCCGCGGATAACTCGCACGGCAAGGTATGAGAAAATACCCGCCTCTGAAAAGAGGCGGGTATCCTTTAGAGCTGTAATGCGACGTCGGCTACCAGCGGGAAGGGCGGGGCTTGGCCTCGTTGACCTTGAGGCTGCGGCCGCCGAAGTCCTTTCCGTTCATGGCCTGGATTGCTTCGTCCGCACCACTTTCCATTTCCACAAAGCCAAACCCGCGGGGGCGTCCGGTTTCGCGATCATTGATCAGTGTTACGGAATTGACTTCGCCATACTGGCTGAAGGCGTTGCGCAGCTCATCTTCAGTGGAACTATAGGGAAGGTTGCCGACGTACAAATTCTTTGCCATGCTTATGACCTCGCAAAAAGCAAAAAAAGATAGAAAAGGATTGAGTTGAATGAGGGATATTGTACGACAATTTGAAACACCCCAGAAAAACTCAATTGGACAACAGGCGGGAACACAAAAAGCGAAAAAAACAACTTTCGAAATCATTGCATTTCCAACGCCAGAACTACCATAAAATATCCCATATCCCTTGTTACGTCAAGGTGTTTTTGACATTTAGGCCTTTTGCTCGATATTGTGTGAAATGCTTTGCGTCCCGGGTCCAATGAGAGTAACGTGAAAGGACTTTGATGTTTTAAAGGTTCGCTTCAGATGTGGCGATCCTCGCCCGGAATTCCAGGTTCCCGTTGTTTCACACAGTCAAGCTGGGAACAGTGTTCCAGACTGCCAGGGTCTTGAATTGCCAAAGAACTTTTGACCCTCTTGACGATAATCCGCGCCAAGTTACGCGAACTTCGGCCCTGCCCGACCCCTGCCCAGAGGGGATGCGACCAGAATGTCTCTTGTTCAGGCTGCATCTGGTCAGCCACCCCTCGCGACCCTGAAAGAATATGACCGACTTATCCCAGATTGCCTCGGGAGACGCCTCCTGTACGCTTCAGCGCAAAATCGATGTGCAGAAAATCGGAAGCTTTGTGCCTCCGCCCTTGAAAATCGGTGACATTACCGTGCCCATGCCGGTGATCCAGGGAGGTATGGGTGTGGGCATATCTCTTTCCGGTCTTGCCGCGGCTGTGGGCAGAGCCGGTGGTGTGGGCGTTATCGCCACGGCCGGCATAGGGTATGACGAACCTGATTTCCGGAAGGACCACAAGGGTGCGAACTCCCGGGCCCTGAAACGGCATATCAGGCTTGCACGCGCTGCGGGTGCTCGTGTTCTGGGCGTGAATATCATGGTTGCCATGACCAATTTTGACGAACTCGTTTCCACCGCGGTTCAGGAGGGAGCGGATCTTATCTTCTCGGGTGCCGGGTTGCCCCTTTCCCTGCCAAAGGTGGCGGGTGTTCACAGCCAAGTCAAACTCGTTCCGATTGTCTCCTCGGCACGGGCTGCGGAACTGCTTTGCCGGAAGTGGGGCACCCGCTACGGGCGTTTGCCCGATGCCTTTGTCGTCGAGGGGCCAATGGCCGGCGGGCATCTCGGGTTCAAAGCGGAGCAGGTGGACCAGCCCGAGTTCGCCCTGGAAAAGATATTGAAGGAGGTCGTCCACAGCGTGCGCGCTTATGGGGGCATACCTGTCATCGCGGCGGGAGGGGTCTATACCGGGGCCGACATCCACGCCATGATGGAGCTTGGTGCCGCGGGGTGTCAGATGGGCACGCGTTTCGTGGGTACAGAGGAGTGTGACGCGGCCCTGGAATTCAAGAAGTGTTACCTGGACGCCCGGGCCGAGGACATACGGCTCATAAAGAGCCCGGTGGGCCTGCCCGGCAGGGCCATCGTAACCTCACTGGTGCGGGATATGGAGGAGGGGAGACGCAGGCCCTTGTCATGCCCCTACCATTGCCTGCGTGGTTGCGTGCACTCCGATGCGCCGTTCTGTATATCCAAGGCTCTGATAGAAGCCAAACAGGGGAATCTGCTCGACGGGCTGGTATTTGCGGGCAGCAATGCCTGGCGGGTGGACAGGATCGTCCCAGTGGCCGAGTTGATGCAGGAACTGAGGAGTGAATACGCCGAGGCGTGCGTGAATCTCCTGGCCTCGGGGCGCGCGGTCATGCCTGTTCATTGTGCCGAATAAAGGTGCACGGCGCTGGAGAGGGATTTTTCTCAAGGCAGTAAGTGCTGAAGAGAATGTTCCTTGGAAATACCGTTTCTGATGCCTCTTCCTCTCATTGCGGAGCCCAGGCCGCTGTGGAGCTAAAAAAGGCGCCCTCCGGTAAACAAATCCGTAAGAACGTGCTGCTTGTCATGCGCCGTTCACGGTGTCCGTGGCGCGGACAAGAGTATAGAGTATGCGTTTGTTGGGCAGAACCACGGCGCAGCTGGACAAGGGCAGAGGGGTGCCGGTCTTGTGCCGTCCCATGAAGCGTCTCATGAATGGATCTGAAATGGACGGGGCGCCTTCCCGGAAGCTCTCCTCCATGGCTTTCAGTACCTGTTCGAAGTCCTTTGGATCCTCGTAGAAGTCCCTCATTGTCGCGCGTACACTCTGAACATCCTCCACCCGATACCCTGTGAGTTCTGTAAACTTCCTGTTTACATAAAGAATCGAGTCTCCCTTGACGTATGCCAGGGCGAGTGACGAGGTGTCGAAATAGTGCGAGAGGAAGGTGATCTCCAGGTGTCTGACCTTGGGGCCTTCCAGCTTTGTGAGCATTTCGCGCTCAAAAAGAGTGCGCGCCTTTTGCAACTCCTCCAGGCGATCGGCGATGGGCATGGCGGCACCGTTGGAAACGTCGGCGGGCTCGTCGGTAGCCGCTTTGCCTTTGCCTCCGAGGCTTGATTTGTGAGCCAGGGCATTGCGCACCGTATTCAGCAGGGTTTTTTTGACAACGGGTTTGGAGAGATAGTCGTATGCGCCCAGGGACGCGGCGCGCTCCATGGCACCCACTTCGGGCTGACCGGTGATGATGGCCACCACGGGTGGATCCAGGCGTTCCTGTATCCAGCCGAGCAGCTCGATGCCGGTGGGGCCGAGCAGGATAACATCGGTGATGACCATGTCCACGTGCTCGCGGTCGAGGATCTTTATAGCCTGGTGCGCGTCCCCCACGGCATAGGCGTTGTACCCCGCCTGTTGGAGGAGTAGCTTGAAGGTAAAGCGGATGCTCTCCTCGTCGTCCACAATCAGTATGGTCTTGGTCATGGCATTGTCGCGGTTTCCGATTCTGCTTTGATCACTGCATCGGGGGCAGGGTCACGCCGGTTGTTTCGGAGGTGTTGGGGACGAGCAGCGCGCGTTTCCAGTCTATCCGGGAGATGATCACCTCCCCGAGCCGGTCGAGCCCCATTCTCGTAAGTGCGGAGACAGGTAGTCCGTCCGGGTGCGCGTCGCGGGCGGCGTCCCGCTGCTCCTCGTTGTCGAGCCTGTCCCATTTGTTCAGCACCAGGATGCTCGGGACGTCGGCCAGGTGCATGTCTTCCAGGATATTGTTCACGGCGTCGATCTGCTCCTCACGCTCCGGGTGTGAAACGTCGGTCACGTGCAGGAAAAGGTCCGCTGCCTCGAGTTCCTCGAGGGTGGCGCGAAATGCCTCGCGCAGCTCATCGGGCAGCTGTCTGATGAAACCCACGGTGTCGGTGAGTATGAGCTCGCGCTCCTCAGGGAAACGAAGACGGCGGGTTGTGGGGTCAAGGGTGGCGAAAAGTTTGTCCTCGGCCAACACCTCGGAGTTGGTGAGTGAGTTGAGCAAAGTGGACTTTCCGGCATTCGTGTATCCCACCAGGGCAGCCACCGGGGCGCCGGCCTTGGCGCGCCTGGCGCGGGCCGCGGCGCGTTGTCTGCGCAGCTGCTTCAACTCGTTGTTGAGCCGGGTCATGCGCTCGCGCACCTTGCGTCGATCGAGTTCGAGCTTGGTTTCGCCCGGTCCGCGCCCCCCTATTCCGCCGGCCAGGCGGCTTAGGGCGATGTTTTTCTCCACCAGTCTTGGAAGGGTGTACTTGAGCTGGGCCAGTTCCACCTGCAGCTTGCCGGCGCGCGTGGTTGCCCGGCGTGCGAATATGTCCAGTATGAGCTGGGTTCTGTCCAGAACCTTACGCTCGCTGAGTTCGGCCAGGTTGCGCATCTGCGCCGGGGAGAGTTCGCAGTCGAAGACGATCATCGAGGCGCCGGTCTGCAGCGCCAGAACCTCGAGTTCCGCGAGTTTGCCCTTGCCCATGATGTGCCTGGGGTTGAGCTGTCTGACGCGTTGCAGCATTCGCCCCGCAACTTCCAGGCCGGCTGTGTGGGCCAGCTCCGAGAGTTCGGCCAGGGAGCGCTCCTGCTCATCCTTGGGCGCTGAACTGACGCTGACAAGCAGAGTCCGCTGCAGATCCCGGGCCTTGCCGGTGTCCATGCCCGCGGCGACGTCGTTGCGGGCAAGCTCCTCCTCCAGGGAGAGAACTAGGGCGTTGTAGTCGATCTCGGCCTGGTCCCAGCGCATGGGGGGGAATACGTGGAACGGATCGTTCCGCTCGTTGGCGGGAAGCAGGTGCGCCGCGTGCAGCATTCGAGGTTCTGCATCCTCGTCGACGGTGAGCGCGCAGATGGCGTCAAGCCGGAGAAAGAGCAGGTCCATGAGGTCTTCCTGGCTGAGAGGGTCGGACTTGAGGTGGGTGTGCAGCAGACGGAGCCCGCGCAAGCGCCCCATGGCCTGCCTGGAGCGCTCGAGGTCGGGAATGAAGATTGAATCCGGCTGTCCCACGATGACCATGGATGGACGACCCTTGCGGTCGATGAGCAGGCCGATCTGACGGCCGATTCCCATGGAGAGTCCGGCAAGTTCCCTGGCCTGTTCCAGCGTGTATCCCCGGTCCTGAGGGTAGCGTCGCTGATAGAGGCGCGTCAGAGCCTTGATTTGCCCAGGCTTGAGACCTTGCAGATTTCCTTGTGGCTTGTTGGCGATGCTACATGCCTCCCTTAGGATTCATTGGCCGCGATGTACTCGGCGATCATGGCGTCGTAGCGCGACACGGCTGCGAAGGTCCTGGCCGCCAGTTCTCGCCGCATGCCGAGGGGCACTGCGAAGTTGTTCTCCTGCAGGGTCTTGCGCACGGAATCATATTCCGTGGGCTCGGGCACCACGAGCATGCTGTGATAGTTTTTGGCGCAGGCGCGGAGCAGGGTGGGACCGCCGATGTCGATCTGTTCAACGGCGGCTTTCAGTTCCAGACCCTGTGCACGGGCTTTGGCAAAGTCATAGAGGTTGACGCAGACCATATCAAAAGGGGCGATGCCCAGTTCGTCGAGAGCGTCCAGATGCTCGGGCTTGTCCTTGTCGGCCAGGATGCCCGCGTGAATGCGAGGGTGCAGAGTCTTGACCCTGCCATCGAGAATTTCCGGAAATCCGGTAACCTGGCTCACGCCGGTGACGTTTAGTCCGGCCTGCTCCAGAGCGCGTTTGGTGCCTCCGGTGGAAACGAGTTCAACGCCTCCGGTGGAGAGGAAGCGGGCGAATTCCACCAGTCCGGCCTTGTCTGTGACGCTGAGCAAGGCACGCTTTATGGGCAATAACAGCATTTGTGAACTCCTTTGTTTTGTTGACCAGTGCCACAGGTGACAAACCATGGCAAGTGCCTGGCCCTTGCAAAGGAGGAAAGGAGGTTAATTCTCTGGGAGAAACCGCTAAAAGCGGCTCTGGTAGTATCTCGGCGGGATGCCGGGGCGTACGCGATGCGCTTCCCTCCGGCAGGAGGATATTCCGGCCCTTTCGCGCCAGCTAAAAAGGGCCGGAATATCGAATGGGGAGGGGAGATTCCAAAAAATCTCGAAAATTGTCGAACGCGACGCCCCTCAGGCGGCGATCAGAAGCTGGCTGTGCAACTCCTTGGCCTGACTGTTGCCTGGATCCTGCTCGAGGATGATCTCCAGGTGCTTGATCGCCTCCTCGGCGCGACCCAGGCCCACCAGACAGCCGGCCAGGGTGAAACGCACGTCGTGCTTTTCCGGAGCGGCCTCCAGTACATTGGCCAGGGGCTCCAGCACCCTCTCCAGGTTCTGTGCGGCGTGCCCGGCCTGCACAAGCCCGAAAACGGCGATGAGGTTGCCGGGGTTGTGACGCAGGGCCTCCTCGAAGTGATCCAGCGCCTGGCCGTGTTCGCCGAGCTCCAGCTCGACCAGGGCCATGCCCGCGCAGGATTTGTCCGAAGGCTCGATGTCTGCGGCCTTGCGGTACATGTTCAGCGCGTTGTCCAGCTCACCTCGTTGCACCGCGATGGTGGCCAGTCCCAGATAGGGGTCCGGATGGACTCCGTTGGAGCTGACGGCCTTGCTGTAGTACTCTTCGGCCTTGTCCATGTCGCCCATGAACAGATAGCACTCACCAAGTTCCTTGTTGATTTCGTAATCCAGATGTTCGCTCATGGCTCCCCTCCATTCATCGGAAGATTTGTCCCCATTTTGATACATATGCATGCGGCAAACAGCGCCGCGAGTATCCTGAATTTCAATAAGCAATTTCCGGGCCAAAATATCCAGGCATTTTTTGCCTTCCTAATCCAGGATGCGGTTGGATTGCACGGACTATGCCATTGTTGTCGGGAGCCCATATGTATCAACATGAAGAGCGGGGCTCCGAACAAGAGGATAAAAATTCACATCGGTACTTCGTCAAAAATCTTTAGGTGATTCGTCAGGAGTGGGGGGGGGCCGGAACAGGGACGGTTCTGCCGCCCGGATGCGCCGGGACAACACCTCGACTCTCTGAAAATTGACGCTCGGGTTAGAGAGAGTTTTCGAAGTTAAAATAATTATTTCAAGTTATTATTTAACTGGAACGCTCATTGCAAAACCAAGCCCGAATCCACCGGCATGGAGAAGTGAAGCAGGTGGGTAAAAAAGGAGGAAAGGGCATGAAAGGCTTGTTTTCGCCACATATAGAGCTCACCGGAAAAGTCATGGACATGCAGTTGGAGCGTCAAAATGTCGTCATGGCCAACCTGGCGAACATCAAGACGCCCGGCTACAAGGCCCTGGACATCGAGTGGGAGCAGCAGTTGCAAGCCGCACTGGGCAACGACGCCCGCGGTAAGATGACCCGCACCGAGCAGGGGCACATGCCCGCGGTCTTTTCCGCGGACTCCTTTGGCTCCGAATGGACCAAGGCCTTCCAGCCCCATGTGATAAAAGGCGACGACTCTGTGGACCTGGACAAGGAGATGGCCAAGATGTCCAAGAACGTGCTGATGTACAAGGCCCTGTCCACGGTAATAAAAAGTAATTTCGAAGGAATACAGAAAGCTATCACCGAAGGAGGTCGCTAATGGACTTCATGACAGCTTTTGACATCGCCTCGTCCTCTCTCTCCGCGGAGCGGACGAACATGAACATCATCTCCATGAACCTGGCCAACGTCAAAACCACGAATACCCCGGAGGGCGGCCCCTATCGCCGCAAGAGCGTCACCTTCGCGGCCACCCAGGTGGAATCGCCGTTTGCCAAGGCCATGAACAATGCCCTGGACCGCGAACTTAAGGGCGTGCGCGTCCTGGACATCGCCACTGACAAGCGCCCCCTGAAGCGGGTGTACGAGCCGGGGCATCCCGACGCGGACGAGGAAGGGTACGTGTTCTACCCCGACATCAATGTTGTCGAGGAGATGACGAACATGATCACGTCCATGCGTTCCTACGAAGCCGGCGCTACTTCCATCGAGAACATCAAGACCATGTATACCAAGGCGCTGGAGATCGGCCGCTAGGTCGTCAGAAATAAGGAGGATTCGTAATGGCCATATCGAACATAGCCATGAAGGCGTACACCAACGCGCTGGACATGGGGAACAGGATCGAGGGGCGGCAGACCGGGCTCAGCAAACAGGCCTTCAAGAAGGAAAAGAGCGGTGCCGGCTCGTTCGCCGAAACTATTTCCGAATCCATAGAAAAAGTGAACAACATGCAGGCCGAAAAAGCCGAGATGATCGAAGCGTTCGCCTCGGGCGAGAACCAGAATGTTCACGAGCTGATGATCACGCTGCAAAAGGCGGGACTGGCCATGTCCATGACCAGCACGGTGCGCAACAAGGTCATGGAGGCGTACAAGGAACTCTCCAAGATGCAGTTCTAACCCGCACCAAGATCAAGCGCATCGTCCGACACCCACGCACAGGAGATAAGCCATGGCGTCTTTCGCAGATTATTTGGGCAAAATGAGACAGTTGTGGTCCAAGACCAACCTCACCCAGCGCATTTTCATCGGCGGCCTGTCCGTGGCCGTCATCTTGTCGTTCCTTTTCATGGTCTATTGGCTGAACAGCCCGGACTACACGGTGCTGTACACCAACCTGTACCCGGAAGACGCCAACAAGATAGTCGAGATCCTGAAATCGGAGAAGATCAGTTACAAGCTGATGGACAACGGCTCCACCATCATGGTGCCGGAACAGTCGGTCTATGACCTGCGGCTGAAGATCGCGGGCGAGGGCGCCCTCGTGGGCCAGGGCATGGGCTTCGAGATCTTTGACGAGATCAAGGTGGGGCAGACCGACTTTGTCCAGAAGATCAACTACCAGCGCGCCCTGCAGGGTGAACTGGCCCGCACCATCGCGGATTTCCCCGCTGTCGAGCGGGCTCGCGTGCACCTTGTGATACCCAACAGAAGCCTGTTCATCGAGGAGCAGCACGACCCCAGCGCCTCGGTGGTCATCAAACTGGCGGACGGCAAGAAGCTGAAGAACAACGAGGTGGAGGCCATCGTCAATCTCGTGACGATGTCCGTGGAGGGCATGAAAAAGGAAAGGATCACCGTGGCCGACACCAACGGCAAGGTCCTGTTTTCCCCTTCGGATGACGCCAGCCTGGAGGGCCTCACCACGAGCCAGCTGGAGTACAAGCTCACCATGCAGCAGAACCTCGAGCGCCGCATCGAGGAGATGCTTTTCCCGGTCATCGGTCCGGGGCGCGTCATCGCCAAGGTCAACGCAAACCTCGACTTCAGCCAGCGCAGGATCCACAAGGAAGAGTACAATCCCGACGTCACCGTGGTGCGCTCCGAGCAGCGCAGCGAGGAAACGACACAGGGCCGGGCCAACACCGAAGCCGGTATCCCGGAGGCCAACTTTCGAGGTGACGGCATTGCCGGCGCCCTGAGCCAGCAGCAGAGCACCCGTGAGACACGGACCACGAATTTCGAGATCAACAAGACCGAACAGGATATCGTCGCCCCCTTGGGTGGCGTGGACCGCCTCACCGTGGCGGTCATAGTGGACGGTACCTACGAGAAAAACGCGGACACCGGCGAGTTCGTGTTCGCTCCCCGCAGCGAGGAAGAACTGGCCCGCATCCGCGCTCTGGTTGAGAACGCGGTGGGGTACGAATCCGCCCGGGGAGACGCCATCGAGGTTTCCACCATAGCCTTTGGCGGCCCGGACCTCGAGGCCCAGCGCAGCTTGGCCGAAACCATCATGTACTACGCCATGCGCATCGGCAAGCCGGTGCTCCAGGCCCTGCTGATCCTGCTTTTCATGCTCCTGGTGGTGCGCCCCGTCATTCTGGCTCTGATCCGCCCCCGCGTGGAAGGCGAGATGGTGGAAGGGCTGGAGGGGTTGCCCGAGGGGCAGGAACGCCTTGCCCTGGTCGAGGGTGACGAGGAGGAGGCCGAGGCTCTTGACGCGCTCAAGAAGATTGAGGATATCAAGGCACATGCACAGCAATTGAGCGAGCAGAACCTTGACCAGGCCGTGGCCATCCTCAGGCACTGGTTGAAAGAACCGGAGGGCGCGAAAGTTGGCTGATCAACTGTCTGGCGCGCAAAAGACCGCCATTCTTCTCCTGGCCCTGGGCGACAAGTTCACGTCCGAGATGTTCAAGCGAATGGACAGGTCTGAGATTGCGCAAGTATCAAAGGCCATGGTGGACATGGAGACCGTGCCCAAGGAACAGGTGGAGGAGGTGGTGCGCGAGTATCACAGGGCGCTCATCACCGGCAAGGAGATGATCAGCGGTGGCCAGGACGTGGTCAAGCGCCTGTTGATGAAAAACCTGGACACCGACACCGCCAAGTATATCATGGATGCCCTGGACATGGACCACGGTCCGGCCCCGTTCCGGGAGTTGGAGAACGTGAGTCCCAGGATCCTGGCCCAGATTTTGCGCAACGAGCACCCGCAGACCCTGGCCCTGATCCTTGGTCACCTGCACTCGGAGCAGGCCGCGGAGCTGCTTTCCAACCTGCCCGCCGGCGTTCGCCCCGAGGTGCTGATGCGCCTCGCCAAGCTGGAAGCCGTGCCCGAGGAGATGCTGGTGGAAGTGGACAAGGTGCTGCAGAGTCAGTTGATAGCCATGGGCGGAAAAGAGGGAAAAAAGGTCGGTGGCGTGCAGGCCGTGGCAGAGATCCTCAACGCCGTGGACCGCTCCACCGAGGAAGAGGTCCTGGCGGAGATCGAAGAGGAATCCGCGCAGATGGCCGAGGAAATCAGAAATCTCATGTTCGTGTTCGACGACATCAAGTCCCTGGACGACCGCTCCATACGCGAACTGCTCAAGGAGATATCCAACGAGGACCTGACCATGAGCCTCAAGGGCGCCTCCGAGGACCTGCAGGAGAAGTTTTTCAAGAACCTCTCGGAGCGCGCCGCCACCATGATCAAGGAGGATCTGGAGATCATGGGACCGGTAAGGCTCTCGGATGTGGAAACCGCGCAACAGAATGTGGTCAAGACCGTGCGCAGGCTCGAGGTCGAGAACCGCATCGTGATAAGCAGAGGATCCAGCGATGTCTTCGTCTGATACCGGCACCAAGGATGTGGGGCAGTTCACGGGGCGCGTGTTTCTGGACGCGAGTTCCGGACAGAAAGCCCAACTCACCATCGACGACTTCAAGAACCAGGAAACCCTGGGGCGTTGGAGCAAGGATGTGGAGCGGGAGGTCCT
Source organism: Desulfovibrionaceae bacterium (assembly GCA_963674665.2). Taxonomy (GTDB): domain Bacteria; phylum Desulfobacterota; class Desulfovibrionia; order Desulfovibrionales; family Desulfovibrionaceae. Next base: position 308,695 of record CAXXPL010000015.1, read on the forward strand.
GGCGCGCGTGCAGGCAAAGGCCGCTGCCAAAGCCAAGGACATCGTCAACAAGGCCATAGCCGATGCCAAGGAGATCAGGAGAAAGGCCCGGGAGGAGGGGTACGCCGAGGGCGCGACCCAGGCCCAGCAGCAGCTGGAGCAGGCCCATCGTGAAATGGCCGAATCCCTGGGGCAGGCGCTGGCCGCCGTGCAGGAGGGCAGCGAGTCCATATGGCGGAACCACCGCAACGAACTCATCAGCCTCCTGCATCTCTCCGTGGAGAAGGTCCTGCGCATCGAGCTGGACAGCCAGCGCCAGGAGATTCTCACCGGGTTCATGGACCAGGCCGCGGAGGCGCTGGACGATCACGCCGGACTCACCATCACCGTGAACCCCGAGGACGCGGAGACCATGCGGCAGATTCTCGTCCTGGCCGGGCAGCGATTCCCCAGGCTGAGTGCCTGGCGCGTAAAGGTCGACCCGAAAATGCAGTCCGGCGGGCTGCTGGTGGAGAGTGACCACGGCATGGTGGACAACACCATCGAAGGGCGTCTGTCCATCATCGAGCCCATTCTGAAGGATCTTGAACTGCCCGTGGCAGCCCTGGACAATATCGAGGAGTGACGCGGCTTCGCGTTACCTTTTTCCGGACAAGGATTATCCCATGGGTCTCGATCCCAATACCTGCATCACCGTGCTCAAAGAGACCAACGCCTGCCGCACCTTCGGCAAGGTGAGCAAGGTTGTGGGCATGGTGGTGGAGGGACGCGGGATCAAGGCGCCCCTGGGGTCGGTGTGCCGGTTGCTGCCCGACGCGGGGGGACACTCCACGGTGGGCAGCTGTGCCGGAATCGCCGCCGAGGTGGTGGGCTTCCGCGACAACTCCTGCCTTTTCATGCCCTATGGCGACATGCGCGGCATCCGCCCCGGCAGCCTGATCCTAAACGACTCCCAGCCCCCCTTGTTCCCCGCGGGGAAGAGGCTTCTGGGGCGCGCTCTGGACGCCTTCGGCTCCCCGCTGGACGACAAGGGCCCCATCACCCCCCGTTCATATTGCCATATTTACGCCGAACCCCCCGCACCCCTTTCCAGACCGCGCATCTCGGAACCACTGGATGTGGGCGTGCGCGCCATCAACGGTCTGCTTACCCTGGGCAAGGGGCAGCGCGTGGGCATCATGGCGGGGTCCGGCGTGGGCAAGAGCACGCTCATGGGTATGATGGCCCGCTACACCAAGGCCGATGTGAATGTCATCGCCCTGGTGGGGGAGCGCGGCCGCGAGGTGCTGGAGTTCATGGAAAAGGACCTGGGTCCCGAAGGCGTGGCCAGATCCGTGCTGGTGGTGGCGACATCGGACCAGAGCCCCCTGGTACGTATGCGCGCGGCCTATGCGGCCACCGCTGTGGCGGAGTATTTTCGCGACCTGGGGCAGGATGTTCTGCTGATGATGGACTCCGTGACCCGCTTCGCCATGGCCGCCCGTGAAGTGGGGCTGGCCGTGGGCGAGCCTCCGACTTCGCGGGGCTACACCCCGTCGGTATTCGCCCAACTGCCCAAGCTGCTGGAACGGGCGGGGCGCAACAGCAATGGCACCATCACCGGCATATACACCGTCCTGGTGGACGGTGACGACTTCAACGAGCCGGTTGCCGACGCGGTGCGCTCCATCCTCGATGGCCACATCGTGTTGACCCGCGAGCTGGCCGACCAGGGGCACTACCCCAGCATCGACGTGCTCAAGTCCATAAGCAGACTGCGTAGCGACATCGCGCCCAAGGAGGCCCTGGAGGCCGGAAAGGTGGTTATCCGAAACATGGCCACGTATTATCGGGTGGAGGACATGGTCAACATCGGCGCCTACTCCCAGGGGTCCAACCCCGAGATCGACAAGGCCCTGGCCATGATGGACCCCATACGGCAGTATCTGCAGCAGGATGTGAGCGAATCGAGCCCGCTGGATAACAGCTTCCAGAGTCTGGGGCAGTTGGCCGCGACCTAGAGCTCTTTACGTTTGAAATGCTTGTTCAACGGTTGGTAAAGCCAGCCTACAAGCATTTCGCGGCAAGGATGTGCGGACAAATCCTTGCAGAGCATTTGAACTATTTGAATGTTAAAATGCTCTAGTGTGGAGTCGGCAATGAAGTGGATGCGGTACCGGGGTTGCGGCACCGCGCCACTGTCAGGATCTTTTCTTCCCGCCTGACACTTCGTTCAGCATATTGATGAGAATGGCGAAATCCAGGGGTTTGGGCAGATAGTCGTTCATGCCCGCCTCGAGGAATATTTCCTTGTCGCTGATCATGGCGTAGGCCGTGACAGCGATGATGGGGGTATCCTTGTTCACCTGCCCCACCTCCCCTTTGCGGATGGCCCTGGTGGCGGCCACGCCGTCCATTACCGGCATTTGCACGTCCATGAGGATCACGTCCATGGGGTGTTCCTTGAGGATGTCCATGGCCTGGAGGCCATTCTCGGCCAAGTGCACGACATGCCCCTGGTCCTCGAGCTGTACCTTCAGGGAATACTGGCTCACAGGGTCGTCCTCGGCCACGAGGATCGAGAGCCCTTCCATGGGCGCCAGATGCAGCACCGGTGCGCGCGGCATCTCCGCATGGGCCAGTTTGAAAGGCAGGGAAATGCACGCAATGGTTCCCTGGCCGGGTTCGCTGATAATGCTCATGTTGCCCTTGAGCAGGGCCACGAGGTGCCTGACTATGGAAAGACCCAGGCCGGCTCCCTGGAATCGTCTCCTGAAGTCGCTTTCCGCCTGGGTAAAGGGCTCGAAAAGCCGCTCAAGGTCGCTTTCGTGCATGCCGATGCCTGTGTCCGAGACCATGAACAGAATCCTGCATTGTCCGGGCAGGGCATTGGGGAGCAGGGACGCTTCCAGGGTGATGTTGCCGGACTTGGTGAACTTGATCGCGTTGCCCACGAGGTTTCCCAGGATTTGCAGCAAACGGGTGCTGTCTCCGGTGAGCTGTCCGGGGATGGCGGGATCGTTGGACAGGGACAATGCCAGGCCCTTCTGGAAGGCTGCCGGAGTGAACAGGGTGGACACCGAATCCATGGTATCGAGGAACACGAAATCTTGTTCGATGACATCCATTTTTCGGGCCTCTATCCTCGAGAGGTCCAGGATGTCCGAGAGCAGCTTGCCGAGGCGGTTGCTGGATTCCAGGGCGATTTCCGTGTATTCGCGCTGGGCCGCGCCAAGGTCGGACTGCTTGAGCAGTTGGAGCATGCCCACCATGCCGTTGAGCGGGGTTCGAATCTCGTGGCTCATGTTGGCCAGAAACTCGGATTTCGCCCGGTTCGCGGTCTCGGCCTGTTCCTTTGCGGACAACAGATCCCGCTGGGTGCGCATGCGTTCCGTGAGGTCCACGCCCAGGCAGGTGAGCTCGAGTTCGTCCCCAAGGGAGTCCAGGGTCAGGACATTGGACCAGGCAATGGTGAGGCGCTCCCCGTATTTTGTCAGGATGTCGTTTTCATGGGTAAAATGATTGAAGAGGTTGCTCTTGTTCACTCCGGACATGAACTTCGCGCGGTCCTCGTTCCTGATGTCTTCCGGAATGAATTGCTCGAACCAGTCCTTGCCGAGGATCTCGCCCGCCCTCCAGCCGGTGCTCTGCAGAAAGTGGGCGTTGGCAAAGGTGATTCGTCCATTCGGATCGATGGACACACCCATTTGCGGTGTGTTGACAAGGATTTCCCGCCACTTGCGTTCCGAACGGGCCAGGGCGTCCTCGGTGCGCTTCCTGTCCGTGATGTCCAGGACGCTTCCCAGAAAATAACTTGGGTTGCCGCTGGTGTCGCGTATGAGGTTGGCGTCCAGGATGCCGTGAACAGTGTGCCCGGACTTGTGGATGAAGCTCTTTTCCATCCGGTAATGTTCAATCTTGCCCTGGGCGAGCTCACGTTGTTTTTTGAGATTTTCGGGCAATGTCTCGGGATGGCTGATGTCCTTGAGGTGTTTGCCGATGAGGTCCTTCTCCCGATATCCGAGCATGTGGCAATATGCGTCGTTGGCGCCCTGAATGTGGGAGTCCAGAGTGACTCGGGCCAGGCCGATGGCCATGTGCTCGTACACCTGGCGGAAGCGCTTCTCGTTTTCCCGCAGTGCCTGGTTCACGCGGTGCCGTTCGGAGATGTCCCTGGCGAATCCTATGAAGCGCAGGCCTTCGGGGGTGTCTATGCAGGTGATGGTGACTTCCACCGGGAAGGATGTGCCGTCCTTGCACCCATGACGGGACTCCACGGTCATGGAGCTGCCTGGTGTCAGGGAGGCGTGGAGCGCCGCGAGATGGTTTTGCGAGAGATTGATATCCACATCCACAACACTTCGTTGCAGCAACTCCTCCCGGGTGTAGCCGGTGGTCAGGCAGGACCGCTCGTTGACCTGTATGAGGTGGCCGTCGGCATTGCTTACATAGATGGCGTCCGCGGCCCTATCGAAGAGGATTCTGAGGTACTCCTCCCGGTTGCGGAGTTCCTGCTCCACCTGCTTGCGGTCCGTGAGATCGCGAATGGCGGTGACCCGTATCAGGCGTCCTTGGGAGTAGATGTTCCTGGACCTGATTTCGATGTCGAATTTCCGGCCATCCTTGCGCAGCCCCCTGGTCGGATAGGGTCCTGCCGCGTCGAGGGACATCTTTTCTTTGACGCGTTCACGCTCCTCCGGGGAGATGAAGTCCGATCCGTGGCGCCCCAGGCATTCCTCGCGCGAAAACCCGAACATCTGAATGGCAGCGGAGTTGGCGTCCACGCAGATTCCGTTGACGGAGAGAAAAACGGCTTCAAACGTCAGGTCGAGCAGTTGCCTGGACGTAAGCGACAAGGGGGGCTCGTCCTCGCTCCCCGAGGTTGTGGGGATCTCCGCCAGTTTCCCGAGCGTCTCCCGGAGTTCGGCAATGAGTTGATCCTTTGTCTTTGATTCGTCCGGGGCCATGAAACAGCCTCTCCATGCTTGGTGAAAGTAACGCAGGGGATTGAACCCGGTGTGGCGATGAGCCGGGTCAGACTATGTCCTGCCCCAATGCCGGGGCATATTGTCCCATACCACGCGGGTACCGCTACCGCACTCGAAATGCAAATGTAAATTGCCTTGGCAAAGGTGTTTCGGAGTGGATGAGAGTGCGCTTTACCGTTTCACAGAACCATCTGTCGCACCGGGCACGAAAAGGAGAACGTGCTGCCGGAGCCGGGCTGGCTTTCCACAGTGAGTTCTCCCCCAAGCAGTTCGGTCAAGCGCCTGGCAATGGCCAGCCCGAGCCCCACGCCGCCATGAGCGCGGGTAAAGGGATCCTCCACCTGGGTGAAGGACTGGAATATCCGTTCCTGCTGCTCCGGGGCGATACCGATCCCGGTATCGCGCACAGTGCATTCAAGAACGCTCTCATAGGTATCAACCAACTCCGGGCTGTGCAGAACATCGGGGCGGGAGGGAGGAATTCCGCACTTGACGAAGAGCTCCACTTCGCCCCTGGAGGTATATTTCACCGCGTTCTCCAGCAGGCTGAGCAGAACGCGCCTGATCTTCTGGACATCGGCGATGAGCACGCGGGGCACGTTGTCATCGAGGCTCAGCCGTAGTCGCAGTCCCTTGAATTCGGCTTCCGGCCGCTGCGAGCGTATCAGTTCCTCGCACACGAAGCGCACCTCGAACGCTCCCATGGCGAGACTCGTGGTTTGAGCGTCAAGGCGTGCGAATTCCAGGATTTCGCTGAAAACTCCATGCAGGTCTGTGGCGGCGTCCTTGATGCTTTGGGCATAGTCCTTGGCCTCCTCGTCGAGGTCGCATCCGGTCAGCAGGTCGGACAGTCCTATGATGGCGTTGAGAGGGGTACGCAGTTCGTGACTCATGGTTGCGAGGAATTCGCTCTTGGAGCGGTTGGCGCCCTCTGCCTGGACCTTGGCGGCCAGCAGGGCCTCCTCGTTTTTCTTGCGTTGCGTGATGTCCAGGACAAAGATCACAATCTTCGGCATGCCGTCACTGCCTTGGATGCGTACCACGTCCGCCAGGATGATGATGCGCTCACCCGAGCTGGTGATGCCTTCCCACTCGCCTCTGGGATCCCTTTCTCCCTTTAGAAAATCCGAATGAATGGATGCGAGTTCCTCCTGAAACTCCGGCGTTACCACCATGGTGAAGAACCGGCCTAGCAACTGCTCCGGAGCGTAGTCGTATATCTGACAATAGGCAGGATTAACATACTCGAACACTCCCTCGCTGTTGGTTATGCACAGGCCAACCGGAGTTCTTTCCACAATGGAGCGGAACCTGGATTCGCTCTCGCGCAGTGACCGCTCCATGCGGATGCGCTCCAGATTCTCATTCTGGAGCGCCAGGTTGGCTTCCTGGAGGTCCCGGGTTCTCTGGCGGACACGCTCCTCCAACTCCTCCTGGGCCATGCGCAGGGCCTCCTCGGCCTCCTTTCGCTGTGTAATGTCCAGGGCTATGGAGATGAACTGGTTGATGGGGGAGCCTTCGACGTGAACGGGCGTGACCCGGATCAGGTAGACCCTGTTTTCGAATTCAACCTCACTGTCCACGGTCTTGCCGGAGAGGGCCGCGTGATAGAGCGGCTCCATTGTGTCGATGGTTTTCCTGGCCAGGAGATCATATGCCGACATCCCCTGGAGCTTGTCCAGGGGGATGTCGAAATGGCCGAATCCGCTGCCCCCGGCAAGCACGAACCGGAAATCCCGGTCCATGAGCACTATGGAGCCTCCCGGGAAGTTTTCCACCAGGGAGCGGTACCTGGTTTCGCTTTCGCGCAGTCTGGATTCGCGGGTCTGCAACTCCCTGGCCATTGCGTCCATGCTTCCGGCCAGTTGCCCCAGATCGCTGTCGTTGTGCGGCAGGCCCGAACGGGCCGACAGGTTTCCCGCGGCGAGCCTGCGCGCCTGTACCGTGAGGCCGGTGGTCCAGCGCAGCAGCAGGCGTTGGGCTGCCAGAAAGGCCAGGGACAGGGAGAGTGCCAGAACCAGGAGATGCAGGATCATGCGCTCCCGCATGGTCTTGTCCAGTTTGTCCAGGACCTGGGATTCCGGCCTGTAGCCGGCGATGTAAACATTGCCGGGCAGGGAGGGCACCTTGGAAAAAGCGACCAGGATTCTTTCTCCTCCCGGCCCTGTACAGCTCCCTGTGCCGTGTTGCTTATCGAGGACCAGGGGCAGGATGTCCCCGGTCTCCAAGGGGGCGCCGATGGGATAACTATCCGGGGGGTACACCGCCAACACGGTTCCCTTGTCGCTGAAGATCAGCACCTCCATGCCCGGAGGAGGTGTAAGTGACAGGATGAAATCCTGCACCCAGTCGAGATTTAGTCCCAATGACACCACTCCGGTCACATCGTTAGTGGTGTCAATAATGGGATTGAGCATGATCATGATGGGTTTGCCCGTGACCACGCCAATGGAGAATTCGGATATCGAAAAGCTTTTGCTTGTAATGGCTCGTTGGAACAAGGGACTTTTAGAGTAGTCGGTAAACGGCAGAGGAAGTTGGGAGCTGCAGGTCATCATCCCGTTATTGTTTACTTTTGCGAACAAGGTGTAGCGGGCGTACTGCGCGGCAACGCGTTTCATCGTTTCGGAGCAGGCTTCCGAGGTGCCGCTCCTGACCTCCTCCACCTGTGACAGAGCCATGAGCACGTCCCTGGCCGAGTCCATCAGCCCCCGGAAATGGATGGTCATGGAGTTGTTGATCCGGGCAAGCTCGTCCAGGGTGAAGTCGATGTTCTGTTCACGCCTGTCTTGGATATCCATGTAGTCCATGACCGCAAAGGGGAGCAGCACCAGGCAGATCAGCAGGGCCACGCGAGCACTGGTTCGCCCCAGAAATGGGATGGAATAGTGCACACTGGAGGTGTCCGTTGTTTTTTTCACGGGGCGTCCTGCAGGCAGAGGGATCGGGGGAATAAGCTGGCCAAAATGAAAGATAGCACAGCATTGGATGAAAAGAAAAGATTCCGATCGGGGGTAAAAGAAAAGCCGGGAGGAGAACTCCCGGCTTTTCATGAGATCGCTCGATAATACTACTGGATCAGATCGTCCAGGACCTTGACCAGGGCAGGTTTGGGAACAGCTCCGGTGACGGTCTGTTTCACCTGTCCGCCGGAAAAGGCGATGATGGTCGGTATGGAGCGGATGCCAAAACGTTGCGCCACACCGGGACTCTCATCCACGTTCACCTTGGCCACTTTCACTCTGCCTTCATATTCGGTGGCCAACTGGTCGATGACCGGCCCGACAGCCTTGCATGGGCCGCACCAGGGGGCGAAGAAGTCCACCAGCACGGGAGTGTCGGACAGAACCACCTCTTGTTCGAAATTGCCGTCGTTGAGTTGCAAAGCCATGGTTTCCTCCTAGGTGAATCTTTATTATAATAATGGATTGTGAAATCAATAAGTTCACATGTAATGACTTGATGTGTCTATGTCAAGACATTTTGACAGTATGAATTGAGGAAATATGATGGTATTGTCTTATTGCCTCCGGGGCGATCAGTGACTAGTTTCCAGAAAAATTATTTCACCATTCAGGAATTCCATGCTGAACGTTTCGCTCATCCAAATGGTCAGCGGGCTGTCCCGCGCCATGGATCTGATAAGTAAGGACGTCGTCAACCATCACGCGCGCGTGGGCTACGTGGCGGCGCGCCTGGGGGATGTCCTGGGCCTGGACGCCCATACCCGCCTGGACCTGCTCATCGCCGGACTGCTGCACGATGCGGGGGCGCTTTCCCTGCGTAGCCGCCTCGATGCTCTGCAGTTCGAGACCGATGGGGTGGTGCACGCGGAGATGGGCTATCGCCTCATCCGCGGCCAGACCAGACTGGAGCGCGTCGCCAGGATGATCCGCCACCACCACACCACCATGAGGGGGCTGGGAAGGTTCCCGGACGGAGAACCCCTGAGCAACTTGATCAACCTGGCCGACAGGGTGGACGTGCTGGTGCGCCGGGACACACCAGTGGCGCTGCAGATCAACGACATCAGGGAGCGTTTGCGCAAGGCCGGTACCCAGGTCTTCAGACAGGAGTATCTCGACGCCTTCCTGGAGCTGGCCGACAATCGGGAGTTCCTGGCCAAGGCCGACAGGCCGGGACACCATCTGGACGAGATCGCCGAGAGCATCCCTGACATCTGGCTGAATCTGGACGAGCTTCTGGAGTTCTCGGATCTGTTTTCCCAGATCATCGACTTCCGCTCCCGTTTCACCTCCACCCACTCCAGCGGCGTTGCCTCCACCGCTGCATGGCTTGCGTCCAGGGCGGACTTCTCGCCCCTGGAGCAGAAGCTCATGCTGGTGGCCGGGAACCTGCACGACCTGGGAAAGCTGGCCGTGCCCCAGGAACTGCTGGAAAAGGCCGCACCCCTTGATGACGAGGAATTTCAGCGCATCAAGCTGCACGCCCTGTACAGCCACGATGTGCTGTTGGATGTGGAAGGGCTGGATCAGGTGCGAAAGTGGGCCGGTAACCATCACGAGCGGCTGGATGGCGCCGGGTACCCCTTTGGTCTGGACAAGCACCGCCTGTCCCTGGGTGATCGCATTCTTGCCGTGGCGGACGTATTCACCGCCATTGCCGAGGACAGGCCCTACCGCGCGGGCATGGAACAGGGGGAGGCGGCGGATGTGCTCTACGGCATGGTCAAGGTTGGCGCCCTGGACAGTTGCATGGTGGGTGAACTGCTGGACAACTACGAGGAGCTCGACCACGTGCGTGTCCAGGCGCAACAGGAGGCCCTGGACAAGTTCCAGACCTTCTACACCCCTTGAAGCAAACGCCCGCACCACGCGCCAATTGACAGCCGGGCCGCTTTTTCCGTATCAATCGCGGAATAAACACCTTTGAAACCAAGCAGAAACCTGGATACAAACATATGAGCGACACCAAAGAGAAGGGCACACTGGAACAAGACGCACGTCCCACCAATTTCATCAGGCAGATCATCGACGAGGAGATAGCCTCCAACCGTTGGGGAGGGCGGGTGGCCACCCGGTTCCCTCCTGAACCCAACGGATACCTGCACATCGGCCATGCCAAGTCCATCTGTCTGAACTTCGGTGTCGCGCGCGATTACAAGGGAATGTGCAACCTCCGCTTCGACGACACGAACCCCACAAAGGAAGAGCAGGAGTACGTGGACTCCATCAAGGCGGACGTTCGCTGGATGGGCTTCGAGTGGGACAACCTCCGCTATGCCTCGGACTACTTCGATCAGCTCTACGCGTATGCGGAAGCCCTGATCCAGAAGGGCCTGGCCTATGTGGACAGCCTCACCGCCGAGGAGATCCGCGAGCATCGCGGCACCCTCAAGGAGCCAGGCAGGAACAGCCCCTATCGGGAACGTAGCGTGGAGGAGAACCTGGACCTGTTCCGGCGCATGCGCGACGGTGAATTTCCGGACGGCGCCCATGTGCTGCGCGCCAAAATCGACATGGCGCACCCCAACATCGTCATGAGAGATCCCACGCTGTACCGCATCCGCAAGGCCACACACCACCGCACCGGTGACAAGTGGTGCATCTACCCCATGTATGATTTCACCCACTGCCTCTCCGACTCCATCGAGGGCATCACCCACTCCCTGTGCACCCTGGAGTTCAAGAACAACCGCGAGCTCTACGACTGGGTTCTGGATGCCCTGGAGGTCTACCACCCCCAGCAGACCGAGTTCGCCCGGCTGAACCTGAGCTACACCGTGGTCAGCAAGCGGCGGCTCATCCAGTTGGTGAAGGATGGGCACGTGCGCGGCTGGGACGACCCCCGCATGCCCACCCTGAGCGGCATTCGCCGCAGGGGGTACACCCCCGAAGCCCTGAGGGAGTTTTGCGACCGTATCGGCGTTGCCAAGGCCGATAACATGGTGGATTACTCCCTGCTGGAGTTCTGCGTTCGGGAGCACCTCAACGAGACCGCCCCCAGAATGATGGCCGTGCTCAACCCTCTGAAGGTGGTCATCGAGAACTACCCCGAGGAGCAGGTGGACGAGTTCATTTTTCCCAACCATCCGGAGCATGCCGACATGGGCGAGCGTGTGGTCCCGTTCTCCCGCGAGATTTACATCGAACGGGACGATTTTCGCGAAGACCCGCCCAAGAAGTTTTTCCGCCTCGCTCCCGGCAAGGAGGTGCGCCTGCGCTACGCCTACTACATCACCTGCCAAGAGGTGATAAAGGACGCGAACGGCGAAATAGTGGAGCTGCGCTGTACCTACGATCCGGAATCCAAGGGTGGTGGCACGCCTGACGGCCGCAAGGTCAAGGGTACCCTGCACTGGGTATCGGCCAGGCACGCCGTACCCGCCGAGGTCCGCCTCTATGAGAAGCTCTTCACCGAGGAGGATCCCATGGATTTGCCCGAGGGCAAGCACTTCACGGACGTCATCAACCCGGATTCCATGAAAGTGGTCACCGGCTATCTCGAGCCCCACCTCGCCTCGGCAAAGGCCGGCGAGCGTTGCCAGTTCGAGCGGCTGGGATACTTTTGCGTGGATCCGGACACCACGCCGGAGAAACCCGTCTTCAACCGCACCACCACGTTGCGGGATTCCTGGGCGCGGATAGAACGCTCCCAAAAGAAGTAGTCCATGAGGAAAGCTGTTTTGCGCCGATACGTTCCGGCGCCCGGACTCTCCTCCCTGCCATGGGGCGGGGAGGAGCCGTCCGTTGTACTTTACAAGGGGTACACGCCCAATCTGGATTTCTACTGCACCACACGCTGGCCCAAGGCCAGGTATATCGACACCGGCGACGTGCGCCCCGGAGATGTTCCCCTGGAGCGCGGCGAACGGATCTTCATCATGCGCCACGCCACCCGGGACTGGGTGATGCGACTCACCGCCACTCCGCCCGAGTCGGTGACCTTTTTCATGGATGACGACCTGCCCGGCATCATGCGCGATCCGCACCTCCCCTCCTGGTACGCCTGGAGAACCTATCACCGCTTTGTCCGTATCGTGGGGCCGCTGCGCAGGCTCTCCACCCGCTGGGTGGTGTCCTGCACCCCCCTGGCAAAGGCCTATGGTCTGCCGGAAGAGAACATCCTGCCTCCCTTGTATGTGGAGAGCGGAGACCCCGAGGTTTCGCAGGAACCCGGGGTGGTGCTCTTCTACCATGGCACCACGTCCCACCTGCGGGAAATGTGCTGGCTGCGCGACGTGCTGGAGCGGGTGCAGGCCGCGCTCCCCAACGCGGTGTTCGAGGCCGCGGGTGATCACCGGGTGCGCGACATCTTCAAGGGCGTGCCCCGTGTTCGCGTGATCAACCACATGCAGTGGACGGATTTTCTCAGCTACACCAACGCTGCGCATTACGACATCGGCCTGGCGCCGCTCCTGCCCTCCGGGTTCAACGACATGCGGACCCACGTGAAATTCTACGACATCACCCGCTGCGGCGCGGTGGGCGTGTATGCCGACGCCCCCATCTTCAAACGCATCGTCCAACACGGCCGCAACGGCATGCTCGCACCCATGGATGACGTTGAAGCATGGGTGGAGCGGATTCTTAATCTCGCAGCCGACTCCACACTTCGCCATTCCCTGCACGACAAGGCCCTTGCAGACGCCCGCGCGTACGGAAGATAGGGAAGAGGCAAGGAAACTGCGGGAAGCAGGAAGAATGAGAATCCGTGGGAAACCCTTTTTCTATAAAGGGTTCTTCCCCTCGTAATTCCTTTTCTTCTTTTTTTCGTTTATCCTCCGCCGTTATTGGCCGTTCCACTGGGCGAGCCAGCGCTTCACGGCCATGGCGCTGCCGAGTCTGGCGATCTGCGAATCAACCTCGGGGCGGCGCTCCCAGGCGCTGTTGTTTTCAGCGCTGAAGTAGACGCGGCTGTCCATGGATGGCGGGTTTGTCCCGTCGTTTTCCGCCACCACCACGATCTCCGGGAGTTCGTCCCGTTGGTCTCGGTGAAGCTCACCGCCAGGATCCGACGCCCCGGTTGCCTGGGCTCGATGACCTGCAGCAGCCCCCCGCGCATATCGGTGAGCGCGAAGCCGGTTCCTTGCCCCCCGAGGGCGAGGAAGCAGGCGTTGTAGGTGCTGTCCGGAGTCTTGCCAGGCAGGCGCAGGGCGAAGCTGTGCGTCGGAAGGATGACGGCGTCCTCGTAAGTAGCGCCAGGGCAAAGGGGTTCAGGTCGCGGCACATTGCGTGCTCGGCCTCTGAGAGGATTGCGAACCTGGGAGCGGGTTTCGGTGGGGGGTGTTTGGGCCTGTTCGGCTTCGGGCGCGGGTGTCTCGGGCGAGGTCTGGACACTCTTGGGTGTGGTCTTTATTTGGGCGGATTCGCTGTTCACGAGAAAAGTGCGCGAGGCCAGTACCTGTCCCTTGTGGACCAGGGAAAAGGTGTATTCGCCAGCCGGGGCGTTCTTCAGGTCCGGTGGTATGCGTTGCCCCTGGAAGCGGCGTTCACCGGGGCGCATGGAGACATCCACGGTGTAGGAGGTGAATGTGGTGCCGGCCTTAGGGTCCCGGATCGGGGGGGTGGTTGACCACGATCTCCAGGAACAGAGGCTTTGTGTCCTTGTCGGGCAATCCGGCGTATTCGTAACGGATGCCGAAGAGCGCGCCGGGTGTCTGGGGTATGGTGTCGGTGCTTTTTTGCAGGCGCACGTTGTTCGCGGCCGATGAGCCGGAGACATGTCCGCGCTGTAGAGCCCGTGCTCCACGATGGTGATGTTCGGAGCGTTGCGCACAGAGCCAGGGATGTGCGTGAGAAGCAGGACCAGGAGGACAGGGGCGGTTGCCAGTGCAAAGGGTTTCATGAAGCTACATTCGTCCTGTTGGGGTGAATTGACTGGCGCTTTTCTCGAGCTTGTGGGTCTTCAGTTCCGAGGATGCCATGCGTCCGTACAGGGTATGAGGCATATCCTTTTCGAGCTCTTCGAGGATGGCGCGCCATTTTTCGACATCAGCCAGTTGCTTGTAGAGTTGGGCCATGCGGTAGCGCAGGGCGGGCATTCCGGGTCGTTGCGGTTGATGAAGCGGGCGTATTCGATGGCCCATTTCAGGGATTCGCGGGTGCGCTGCGTCTTGTCCGTGATGTCCATGAGCATGGCCAGGAGGTCCTTGATCTTCTCTATGTCCTCGCGCTGCTCCAGGAAAAAGGACAGGCTGTTCTGGGCCAGATCGTAAGCACGCTTGAACTCATCGTTGTTCTTGGCCTCGTTGGCCAGGAAGTAGTTTATGTAGGCCATCTGCTTGGGATCGATGTCCTCACGTTTGGCCAGTTCCTCCACAAAGGGGCGCTTTTCTCGGGCTGGTCCAGGTTTTCGTATGCCAGGGCCAGGTTGTAGTTCATCTTTTCGCGTACCACGGGTGAGAGGTCCCACAGCTCGGTACGCTCGGCCAGATCGGTGAGGCAGGCCCAATCGCGGTTGTCCAGGCAGATGCTCATTGCCAGCATCAGGGCGTTCTCCGACTGCTTGGGCATGGCCGGGCTCATGAAGAACGGATCGAGCATGCGGCGCCCCTTTTCCGGGTCGCCGAGCTTCCAGAAGCTTGTGGCCAGCCCGATGCGGGCCTCGGGGTGAGCTGGTCCTCCTGGGCCTGCAGGATCGGGTTCGAATCCAGAGATTCTTGATGGAGCGGTAGTTCTCCTCGCGCATATCCTGGGCCACCAGGTTGTCGTAGGATTGCATGGCCACGGCCTTGGCGCTGTCCATGAGCTTGCTGCCCGGGAACTTGTCGCGGAAGGTCTGGGTGGACTTGAGGGCGTTGCGGTAGTCCTTGTTCCAGAGCTGCCACATGCCGAGCTTCACCTGGGCGAGGGGGGCGATGTCGCTGTTGGGATACTTGTCCACGATCATCGTGTAGACTTCGGAAGGCTTCAGATCATAGGGGCGGTCGAACACGGAGAACATGTCGTCGATGCTGGGCGTGTCGTAAACGCCCTGTTCAGCGAGGCGCATCTGTGCGATGAGTCCGCCCTCGCGTTCTGGAAATTTCTTCACTGCCATCTCGTAGACTTCCTTGGCCGTGGTGGAGTCGCCGAGCTGCAGGTAGATGTCGCCGAGCCTGGCCAGGACGATGTCCGCTTCCTCGTCGTCGGGATCGAGGTTGTAGTAGGTCCAGTAGTGCAGCTTGGCCTTGTCGATCGCGCCACCTTGAAGTTCACGTCGCCAAAGAGCTTCAGCAGGGGGGGGTACTGGACATAGTAACGGGGCCAGCGTTTGTCGATATAGTCCACGATCTCCTGGGCCTGTTCCTCGTACCCAGCTTGACCAGGGAGCGGGCCAGGCCAACGGAAGCCTCGCGCACGAACGGTTGTCCGGAAATTTCTGTACGATGAACTGGAACTCGTCCGCGGCCTTCTGAAATTTCCCGTGATCAAAGTAGTACTCCCCCCAGTAGTAGTGGGTCAGGGGCACGCGGTCGTCGTCCGGGTACTGCTTCTTGAGGATGTTGAAAAAAGCTTCGGCCTGGAGCGGGTTGTCCACCTTCAGGTTCATGAGCCCGAGCTTGAACAGGGCCTCGGGAACCTGGGGGGATTTCAGATTGTGGTTCATGGCCTCGGTGTAGGCCTCCACGATCTTGGAGTAGTTCTCGCGCAGGTTCTTGCGGTGCACCGCGTACATGGCCTCGGCGTAGCTGTAAAGTACGTCCTCCTTCATTTCCTCGGGCAGGTTGATGTGCTGCTTGAGGCCGGTGAAGGCTTCCAGCGCAACGTCATAATCCTCGTTGGCCAGGGCGGCGCGCCCCGACATGAAGGTCTCCTCGAA
>CAXXPL010000016.1:0-412978 GCA_963674665.2 Desulfovibrionaceae bacterium
CGCGACGGCGAGGAGGAGGGCCTGGGCAAAGACCACCAGCGGCATGTGCAGCAGGTAGAGGTCGTAGGAGCTGGCGTTGAGCGACCGCTGCCAGCGGGACGCGGTGCGCAGGAAGCGGTAGCCGCCGCCCACGGCCAGGCACACGGCGCTGAGGAGCATTCCGGCGCGCAGGATTCCCCAGGCCGCCGCCATGTGCAGGGGGGGAGGGGATGTGGGCACGTCCTTGCCCGTGGTCACGAGCAGGGCGATGAACAGGACCGGGAACAGCGGCATCCAGAGGTACGGGGAGCCGGGCAGGGATTCGCGCCGGGCCACGTGGGGCCGGGCGTAGATGCCGAACAGGAATGCGCCCAGGTACAGGGGAATCCTGGCGGGCTGGAACAGGATGAACGGGCCGAGCCTGGCCCAGGCCCAGTCCTGGATCAGGAGATTGGCAGCCGCGTACCCCGCCGCCAGCAGGAGCCAGGCCCAGGCCAGGGTGCGCCGGGTGACCTGTCGTTCTTCCGTTCCCCTGAACCAGGGGCGGAGGAGGGCGTAGCCCGCGAAAAAGACCAGGAGCATGAAGATGAACCAGAGGTGGTGCGGGGAGCAGGCGTCCAGGTATCTGGCCCCGGTCTCCATGGAGGTCAGCAGGACGAAATTCCAGTCGCTCATGGTCCCCACCCAGTGGAGCCAGTAGTCGAAGAACGGGACCGGGTCCGCGGTCCGGTGCAGGTAGCCCACGTAGACCATGCCGGGCAGGTAGAAGACCGGGAGGAGCAGGAGCGGAAGGCCCAGGCGGCGCAGCTTGCCGCGCAGAAGCCCGGTCCTGCCGTGGCGCTCGTACGAAGGTTCGGCGAACAGGCCGGAGACGAAGAACAGCACGGGCAGGGCAAAGGGGTCTATGAAGAAGATCAGGAGATCGAACCCCTGGTTGAGCGCGTCGCGGGCGTGCCACCAGGGGATGGCAAAGGCGTAGGCGCAGGCGGCGTGGAGCAGGACGATGAACAGGACCATCAGGGTCCTGATGGTGTCCAGGGCGGCGATTCTCGGTTGTGACGGCACGAACTTCTCCTTTTCTTGTCAGGGGAGTTCGGGCGTCACCTCCCCGTTATTCAGGGCTTCACGCGTTGCCCGAAGCCCGGCCATGGAAAAACGCACGATGTGGTCCACCAACTGCTCCCGATACCTGTTAACGCCGGGATGATCCGGGTAGACCCGGTTGAAAATCGGCCAGAAGGCCATGTAGTAGAACACCTGTCCGGCCACGCTGGCCAGGCAGTCCCGCACCGTGTCTTCCGGCGCGTCAGGGCCGAGGATGTCGCGCAGGATACCGTCCATGACCGTATTTTCGGTGCGCGAGTAGGCCTCGACCATCTGGTCGAGATACCGGGAGGGCGCGGTCATCTCCCGCAGGACGATGGCCCTGGCGTCGTCCGCCACCTCCCCCTCGCCGAACCCGACCTCGACCATCGTGGTCAGGAAGGCGCGCAGCCGCTCTTCGGGCGAGGCGTCGGGCGAGGCGTCGGGGGCGGCCTCGTGCCGCCGCATGTTCTCCGCAAAGATCATGTCCAGGATGGCCTCGTACAGCTTCTCCTTGCTCCCGAAATAATAGTTTACCGCAGTCGCATTGGCCGTGCCCGCCCTGGTGCAGATCTCGCGGACCGTCGCGCCCTTGAACCCCTCCCGCGCGAACACGGACATGGCGGCGAAGAATATCTTTTCCTTTGTCGTCATCTTTTCCGGCATGGACATGACTACCTCCAGATGCTTGTCCTGCCGAAAGGTAGCCCCTTCCTTCCCGCGACGCAATGCGAGCGTATAATGCAACTGCATTAATACAGTTGCATTAATTGTGTCAAGGGGGAAAAGGCAAGGACGCCTCCGGGGGTCGGGAGGCGTCCTTGCGCAGAGGGGAGGAGGCTATGGCTTCGGGATATCTTGAGAAATTGTCACTGCACCAGTTGCCAGCTGCCGTCGGGCTGCCGGTAGGCCCGGGCGTACACGGTCTGGACCCGGCCGTCGGGCATGGTCGTCTCCAGGGTCACGTCGCGTTCGATGCGGCCCTCGTCGTAGCGCGGCGGGTGCGGGGTGGCCTGGTAATACGACTGGTTGTCGGGGTTGGACCAGGCCACGGTCCGGCCCGAGGGAGCGGTCTCCAGCACATTCGAGACGTAGGCCCGGTCGGCCTTGTCCATCTCATTGCCGACCATGTACCCGGCCAGGGTGCCCACGCCCGCGCCGATGGCCGCGCCGGAGATCTTGTTCTTGAAGGTCAGCGCGCCCACCGTGGCCCCGATCAGGCCGCCCAGCCCGGCCCCGGTCCCGGCCTGGGTGGTCTGGCAGGCGGTCAGCAGCGACAGCGTCAAAAGCAGTGCGAGTATCCTTGCCGTTCTCATATCGTCCTCCTTGCGGCTCGCGGCCTTGTGTTCTTTGCAGGGGGGAAAGCAATGGGCGTGCCGGGATTGTGGCGTCTGAAATAACTGGACTTTTTCAAGGAGCGGACAACGTCGTGGTCGTGTCCTGGCCGTTTTTTGCGCACCCGGATGCAGGAATGGTCCGTGCGGGGAGTTGCGCCCGGCCCGTGGCCGTGGCATCAGGGAACACCATGGAAAAGCCCTCCCTTGTCCGCATCTTCGCCGCGTTCCTGCGGCTCGGCCTGACCGCGTTCGGCGGCCCGGCCATGGTGCCCTACATCCGGGCCCTGGCCGTGGACAAAAAGGGGTGGCTGGGCGAGTCCTCGTTCCAGCTCGGCATGGCCGTGTGCCAGCTCATCCCCGGGGCCACGGCCATGCAGATGGCGGCCTGGGTCGGGCTGCGCAGCCGGGGCGGGCCGGGCGCGCTGGCCGCCTACCTCGGGTTCGGGCTGCCCGCGTTCGCGCTCATGGCGGCCCTGTCCCTGCTCTATTTTTCGGCCAGGGACGTGCCCATGCTCACGGCCGCGTTCTCCGGCCTGCAACTGGTGGTCGTGGCGCTCATCCTGCACGCGGCGATATAACAATAGCCAGGAACTCGGATACTTGGTACAAGATCCTCGTACCCACTGCTCCTCCTCTTGATTCTGGTTGGTGTATCATACTTGATTTTATCAATATTCGTACGGGATATAGCATAAAACATGTCTACACCTCATGAACCTGACGCAGAACCGAAAGTATTCGATACCCACCGCCCGAAATTCCTATCCTCTCAGGCCTCCATCCAGCCTTGCCAACAACTCTGCGGGGCGCGCTCTCCCAAACGCCGTCTGCTGATAATCGCGGTCTATCTGGCAAACATCGCCCTGTTGTCGGCACTTGCCTGGTTCGCATCGGGAGCACAGGCCGAAAAAAACCAGGCCAAGTTGCTGGAACGCGAACGGGTCATGGCCTTGACCACGGCCGAGACGATCAGCGCCAATCTGGGTCGCAACCTCGGCCAGATGTACAGCGTCCCAATGGTCCTTGCCAAAGATCCGTCGGTGATTTCCGCACTGCAAAGGTTCGGCCCGGATGTGAAACCTTCGCCACTGCCGGTGGACATGCGGCGCTCCATCTGGCTGTCCGACCCCGAATTCATTCGACTGATTCACCGTTTCGAGGAGATAATCACGCAGGCGGACATAAACCAGATATGGATAGTCAACGCTGCCGCTGATTGTTTCATCTCCGCAGGTTTCAAAGAGAACTTGACCGCCTCGGGGGCCAACTACGTCAAGCGGTACTATTATCAGGAAGGAAAAAAGGGGCGGGCCGCCAGCCAATTTGCCGTCGGCGCGACCAGCAGCATCCCTGGCCTGTACTTTTCGTCTCCAGTCACGGTGAATGGCCGTTTTCTCGGCGTGGTGGTGGTGAAACTCGAACTTCCCAAGCTGGAGCCACTGCTGGCCACTTCCAACTCGCTGATTTCAGACGAGAACGGCGTGGTCATCCTTGCCCGACAGCCCGACCTCATGATGAAGACCATGCCTGGCGCCACGGTTTCCCGGCTCCCGGACAGCGCCCTGAAGAACCGGTACCGCCGCACCACATTCGAGGCCATCGACATTCGCCCCACAGACAAGGCCGACTCTCCCGACCTCATCCACTGGCAGGGCAGCGAACTCCCGTACATCATGAAAAAAAGGGACCTGCCCGACGAGATCATCAGCATTTATGTGCTGCGCCCCTTGAACGAACTGGCCCAGATTCGCCATGACCGTCTGTGGCTCTTCACCCTGCTGTCGGTAATCGGCTTTCTGATGGTTACACTGGCGGCTGGCGCGGCCGCCTACCTGCGTCGCAGCCGCGAGGCCAAGGAGGAGCTGACACTGCTGGCCAACACCGACGCCCTCACTCGCTGCTCAAACCGCCGTTGCTTCCTCGCGGCGTTGGACAACCAGTGGCGGAGCGCACTTCGCTACAACTCAACGTTCAGCGTAATCAGCCTGGATCTCGACCACTTCAAGAGCATCAACGACCGTTTCGGGCACTCCGGCGGGGATCAGGTGCTATGCCATTTCGTGGACATCGTGGGCAGAAACCTCAGATCCTGCGACACCCTGGGGCGCATCGGCGGGGAGGAGTTCGCAATCCTGCTGCCGCAAACAACGGCCACGGGCGCATTGGCCGTGGCGGATCGCATCATGTCCACGTCAAAGGCCCATCCGGTACTCCTGGAAATGATCGAGTTCTCGTATACATGCAGTGGGGGGCATTGCAGAATTGAGCACTGAGGACAACGACTTCTCCGACATCCTCAAACGCGCTGACCAGGCCCTCTACCAGGCAAAAAAACTCCGGCCGGGACAGGGTGATCGTGGCGGAGTGACGGAATCGGAAAGCATAATTGGTTGACAAGGCCATCCCAGAAAGAGACTTGCTGTAAATCGCTGCCGCGACACTTCCTGTGGCGCGGTTTTTCATTTCGCAGGTTTTGGATAGGTGAACGCGGGAAGAATCCCTTTTACAGGAGTGCCCCACCTCGCACAACTATTCTTTCACGCCTTTTGGGAAGCGCTGATCAAGCACATTTTCCGAAAGTGCTGTGGAATTGTTCGCCGGTGAGGCGCAAAAAAAAGGCAAGACCGACGTGTATTCATGCATACACAAGGACTTGCCCTTTTCCTCAGCAACAAAGCCAGCGGGCAATTATGCCCTGACTCCCTAGAGCACTTTACGCTCGAAATGCTCTAGAACATCACCCTGAACGAGCACATGGCACTGGTGGATTCCACATAGTTGCGCATAAGGTTCTTGGACACCTGCAGGGTGAGAAGAACATTTTCCATGGGCTGGAACTCGAAGGCCCGCGGCAACCTCCACCTCGTCGCTATCGTTGGAATAGTCGTTATCGCTCATCCAGGGCGACCAAAGGTAGGAGACATTGAGGAAGGGCGCCACCTTGTCGAAGTAGTACTTCACGCCGCCGGTGAAATTGAACTGCCCCACATAGATGTTGTCGTCGTCCACCGAGGATCTGAGGCTCTGAATGCCCTTTTCCGTGTAGGATTCGGAATATTCGTTGGCATACATGAAGCCGGTGCCCAAGTTGAAGCTCCAGTTGTTCCAGAGCTGGTACCAGTTCAGATTGGTGCCGATCATGGTGCGGTAGGACTCGAATTCGCTGTCATAGTCATAGGAACTCTTGTTGCGCTCCTGGTAGTTGTTGACAATGCCCACGGAGCCGGACACGTCCCAGATCAGGTTGTCCGTGATGGCGTAGGCCAGGTAGGGGCTCAGGTCGAAGCCCGAGGCGTCGAAGCTGCCGTCGTTGAATTCGGTATCCAGCCAGGTCTGGTCGTGCCCCACGGCGATACCGGCCACCAAGCCTTCGGCGATGACATAGTCCACGCCGGCCATGGTGGAGAAGATGATGCCGTCATAGCGCGTGGTGCCGCTGGTGTTGTTCTGCACCGTGACCATGCCGTTGGCCCAGATGCCCCCAGCGCTGGGCAGGGAGTGAGCTCGCCGGCGGCCAGGCCAGTGGCCTTGCCCCGGGCTCTTGAGGTTGTAGCTCAGTTCCTCATCTGAAGAGGGGCGCGGAGCCAGCAGCAGGGAGAGACGCTGCCCTGCCAGTGGATGAGGTCGGGAGAGTCGGCCTTGTCTGTGGGGCGAATGTCGATGGCCTCGAATGTGGTGCGGCGGTACCGGTTCTTCAGGGTGCTGTCCGGGAGCCGGGAAACCGTGGCGCCAGGCATGGTCATCATCATAGAGGACAACGATTGCGCCGACATCCTCAAACGATCGAACAATATTCACTATCAGGCAAAGAATTCAGACCGGGACAGGGTGCTGGTGCCAGAGTGAAGGCTTCTCCCGGTACAACACCTACTTGAAACCACTCTTTGATCTTCTCCGGATTGCCCGTGTCTGCCAGGGCAAGCATAAGCAGTATCCTCGCCTTGACCGGGGGCAAGTCATAGCAGAAGATGGTGCCGATTCGTTGCAGGTCCCTGCCGCCGCCAGGGCCGCCATAGACCGCCATGGCCCGCCCCCTCGCCGCACCGGCTGCCGATGACCACCACCACGCCCTTGCTCCGGGCGTATTCCAGGGCCTCGAAGACCTGACTGTTGACATTACCGATGCCCACTGCCGCCACGATAATGCCCCTGGCCCCCCCCATCCACGGCAGCCCGGATCATGTCCCCCCGGGCTCCTGCATACATGGTGAACAGAGCCACCCTGGGGAGCTCGACTGGCAGGGGCAGATGCAAACGCCTTCCCGGCTTGTGAAAGACATTGATCCCGTCCTCGTAGACATACCCGAGAAATCCCCGCTCTCCTGAGCGAAAGGTCATGACGTTGTCCTGTCTGGGTCTTGCGAACTGCTCTGGCCGAATTGATGTACTGGTTCATGGTCACGGTGACGCCCAGGCCCGTGGCATTGTCCGCCGCCGCCTGACGCACGGCGTCCAGCAGGTTGCGCGGGCCGTCGGAGTGCGGATCCGAAGCGCTGCGCTGCGCCCCCACCATGACAACTGGCTTATCCGTATCCAGAGTCAGGTCAAGAAAGTATGCGGTCTCCTCCATGGTGTCCGTTCCGTGGGTGATGACCACGCCGTGAACATCCTGACGCTCCACCTGTTCCCGCACCGTGCGGGCGAGATCCAGCCAGATTTCGGGGGTGATCTTGCTGCTGTCGATGCTCGCGAACTTTTTGACCCTCCACCCTCGCTATCTTGCCGATTCCGGGAATGGCCTTCAACAGGGCGTCGCCGGAAACCGCGGGAACCACATCGCCTGTGGCTGGGTCCATCTTGCTGGCGATGGTGCCGCCCGTTGTCACGATGACCACCTTGGGCAGGTCGGCCGCATGTACCGAGACTGACAGCAACAGCAGGGCGGAAAGCAATGCAAGGCGTGTGTTCATGAGGCACCTCTTTGATGCGTTATTTGCGGGTTCGGAGTCAGTGCGGACGAGTTTATAGCAATACCATGACGAGAGAAAGCCCAGTCAGGGTTCCTCCGGCAAGGCCATACTCAAAGATTTGGAAAAGGGGAGCGCTGCTTAATCACATTTTCCGAAAGTGCTGCGAAATTGTTCCCTGGCGATGCGCAAGGGAAAGGCAAGTCCTACGTGTATTTTAACATACGCGAGGACTTGCCTTTTTCGCAGCAATAAAGTCAGGGGGTAATTATGCCCTGATTCCCTAGAGCACTTTACGCTCGAAATGCTCTAGAACATCACCCTGAACGAGCACATGGCGCTTGTGGATTCCATATAGTTGCGCATAAGGTTCTTGGACACCCTGCAGGGTGAGAAGGACATTTTCCATGGGCTGGAACTCGAAGCCCGCGGCAACCTCCACCTCGTCGCTATCGTTGGAATAGTCGTTATCGCTCATCCAGGGGCGACCAAAGGTAGGAGACATTGAGGAAGGGCGCCACCTTGTCGAAGTAGTACTTCACGCCGCCGGTGAAATTGAACTGCCCCACATAGATGTTGTCGTCGTCCACCGAGGATCTGAGGCTCTGAATGCCCTTTTCCGTGTAGGATTCGGAATATTCGTTGGCATACATGAAGCCGGTGCCCAAGTTGAAGCTCCAGTTGTTCCAGAGCTGGTACCAGTTCAGATTGGTGCCGATCATGGTGCGGTAGGACTCGAATTCGCTGTCATAGTCATAGGAGCTCTTGTTGCGCTCCTGGTAGTTGTTGACAATGCCCACGGAGCCGGACACGTCCCAGATCAGGTTGTCCGTGATGGCGTAGGCCAGGTAGGGGCTCAGGTCGAAGCCCGAGGCGTCGAAGCTGCCGTCGTTGAACTTGGTGTTCAGCCAGGTCTGGTCGTGCCCCACCGCGATACCGGCCACCAAGCCTTCGGCGATGACATAGTCCACGCCGGCCATGGTGGAGAAGATGATGCCGTCATAGCGCGTGGTGCCGCTGGTGTTGTTCTGCACCGTGACCATGCCGTTGGCCCAGATGCCCCAGCGCTGGGCAGGAGTGAGCTCGCCGGCGGCCAGGCCAGTGGCCTTGCCCGGGCTCTTGAGGTTGTAGCCCAGGTTGTTATCCGAAGAGGGGCGCGGGGCCAGCAACAGAGAGAGGCGCTGCCCTCCAACAGGGAGCGGTAGTTCTTGAATACCTTGACCAGGGTGTCGTTCACCGCGACATCGCTGGACGGGACGTTGGAGTTGTCGTCCGCGTCATGGCCCACAAGCACGGCTGCTACCTGACCATCCAGGAGCACGAAGTCATAGTCGGCTATTTCGTCTGTGATGGTCTCGGAGCTCCAGGTGTCGATGGCGCCCACGCTGAAGAGATCCACTGTGGCGCCGTCCGTGAATTCGCCGTCCAGAACACTCACGGTGAGATCCCCGGTGGCGTTTTCAACTGACGCGGCCTCGATCTGGGTCTCGAAGCTGTACATTTCGATGTAGACATCCGCTCCGTTCAGATCCAGGGTGCCACCAATGGACACGCTGCCGGTGCCGAGTTTGGTTGAACACGTCGAAACCGCCCACATCGCCCCCAACAGTGGCGCCGCCGTGCATATTCAAGGTATCGGTGCCTATGTCGGTATCGACGCCGCCGTAGTTGCCGTAGACATCGTAACCCACCGAGCTGTTCGGCCCCCAGGGTGATGGTGTTGCCGCCGCCGCTGATATTGTTACCTCCGCAAAATTTTCCGGGGCATAGCTACCGTAGACAGAGTTTTCGACAGCACCTCCGATTGTAATTTCATTGTTGCCGCCAGTGGTGTCAACGGATGTGTTGTAGGATCCATAAACATTTTTCGCGGAACCATCGACCGTGATGATATTCTCTCCGCCTGAGGAACCATAGCCTGAGTTGTTACTGCCATAAACGCTTTCATTCGCAGTCGCATCCGAGCCGATGATTATTGTGTTGCCTCCACCCGAGCTCCCTGACCCTGAGTTTAAACTTCCAATCAGTTCATAGTTTACTTCACCTTGATCGGCAATCTCTATGGTATTGTTTCCGCCGGATGAATTTATCCCACTGTTATAGCTGGGCCCAAATCTGGTTTATATATCCAGTACTGTATATCGTATTGGAACCGCCAGTCGCCCCTTCCCCAAGATTTCCTGACATCACAACAAGCCCTTCAATCGTACCTGTATTGTTCAAAAGAGCTGTTGTTGCCAAAGGTCGAGGCAAGAAAGTTGTTATTGGCTACAACCCCACTCATGCCGATCGTTCCACTGTTGACTATTTCGTTATTCCCGGCTTCGTTGCCCTCCGTCACATTATTCATGGCTCTAATACCATTGATGGTACCTGTATTCTCAACATAGTTGTTCTTGGTGTCGGAGAGTTTTATCACCGAGTTAACTGTTCCAATGTTATAGACAGCGTCCGAACCACCCTGGGACATGTCGATCTCGTCTGCAGTCCCCTTATTTGTATAGGTATCATCATCAGCGGTTCCATCCCATGTACCAAGCGTCGTACCATCAGGATTTGTGACTTCCGCTGCGTGCACCAACGCGGGAAGAAGGAACAACGTCATAGACATAAACATACAACAAACCATGGGAGCACGAAATAATGTTCGCATTACAGCCATCCTTTCAGCACATCAAATTTAAAATTATCACGAAATACTTGTTGGTTACCTACCGACTCCGGCAATATTAATCAAGTGATTGGCGAATATTCTAAATTTTCATTAACTGATTTACCGATATTGTCAGACACGCCCGCGAACCGGCCATATGAAAGAGCGCCAGGACCTGAGGCAAGTCCTGGCGCAACAATGAGGATGAAGCATTTGAGGTTGGTGTTCTCTCGTTACCTATGAGGAAAATCCGGGAAAACTTTTATGGAAAGTACGCACAAATGTGCGCAAATTCCCTTGCAGCAAGGGATGAGCCTTGCCCGGGTGTCTTTTTTTACCTTTCTTCACGTTCAAAAAGATTGTTCTAAAAACCAACCAAGCGGGGGGGCATCCTGAAGGACACCCCCAAACGCTTGTTCGATTCTCAAACCAACTTTTTTCAGCCCATAACCCTTTTCACGGGATTCTTGAACAGCTTGGCAAACATCTGTTTGCGGTTGAGCATGGGCGCGTTGAGCTCGGCCACGGAGTATTCGTAGTAGGAAGCCGGGTCGTAGGCAAAGAGGTAGATCACCCGAACGTCCTCGGGGTTGCCGAGCACCGCGTTGGGGTATTTTCCCTTTACCTCTGCCAAGCGCTTCTCGCCCAGGGCCTTCATGTCGTCCAGGTCACCGAAGTTCATGGCGCCGGTGGGGCAGGTGGCCACGCAGGCCGGCAGCATGCCGTTCTTTCACCCTGTCCACGCACATGTTGCACTTGGACCATTCGCCGGTTTTCGGCGTTTTTTGCGCGGAATGTTGTAGGGGCAGAACTCGGAACCTTCGTCAAAGCTCAGCTCCTTGGTCTTCTCCGTGTAGATGACGGCACCGGTCTCTTCGTCAACCACAATCGCGCCCTCAACGTCCATGTCCGCCTGCATCTGGCAGGGCGGTTCCACACAGTGACGGCATTGCTCCGGAAAGAACAGCCACTTGAGGCCGCCGTCGATGACCTGCTCCTGGAAACGGACAAGCTTGTAGGTGTTGAAGTTCAAGTCCTTGGGGTTCTGGTGCGAGCCCCAGTTCTCGGTCTCCGTGGCAGGCAGCTTTTTTCCACTGCTTGCAGGCCACCTGACAGCCACGGCAGGCCGTACATCTGATCGTATCGATTAAGAAGCCTTTAGCCATGGATGTCCTCCTTAGGCCTTGGTCACGTTGACCATGAAGGCCTTGGTTTCCGGAATACCCGTATTGGGGTCGCCCACCGAGGGGGTCAACAGGTTCGCCGGAGTCACCGCCGTTCTTCGGAGTGACCCAACCATAGTGCCAGGGTATGCCGACCTGGTGGACGGTCTGCCCCATGACCTGAAAAGGCTTGAAACGCTTGGTCACGATGGCTTTGGCCCAGAGCTTGCCGCGCACGCTCTCAACCCACACCTTGTCGCCGTTGTCGATGCCGCGCAGTTCGGCGAGTTCCTCGCTCATTTCACAGAACATCTGCGGCTCGGCCTCGATGAGCCAGCCCTGGTAGCGGGTCATCAGACCGGTCTGCCAGTGCTCGGTGACGCGGTAGGTGCTGCAGACGAACGGGAAACGCGGATCGCAGACCGCTTTTTCCTCGGACTTGAACTGCAGCGCCGTGGGGGTTGTGCAGTTGCTTGGAGAAGGGGTGCTCGATGACCGGGCACTCCAGGGGCTCGTAGTATTCCGGGAAAGGACCGTCGTTGCGCCCCCGGTCCGAAGATGTGGCCGTGGCCTTCCGGCTTCATGATGAAGGCGTACTTGGTGCCGGGAGCCCAGCCGCCGTCGGGCACATCGCCCTCCCCACTTCTTTGCCGTTCCAGGCAATGACGGGTTTCTGCGGGGCATAGGGCTTGCCTTCCAGGGTCACGGAAGCACGGTTGTAGATGATTCTCCGGTTGACCGGCCAGCACCAGGACCAGTTCGGATACAAGCCGATGTTGGCCTGCATGTCGGTCTGGGTCTTGTCGCGGCGGCGGGCGGCCATGTTGCCCCTTTTCGGTGTAGGAGTTGCAGTACAGCCAGTTGGCAGAACAGGTGGAGCCGTCGTCCTGCAGGAAGGCGAAGCTGGGAACCAGGTCTCCCTTCTTGTACTGCTTGTCCTTGATGGTGATGTCCTTGAGGAAGTAACCGTTGATAAGCTTGGCGATCATGTGCGGATTGTAGCCGTGCTCGTCCTCCCCACCAGTCCACGGACAGGTTCACGATGGGATCGGCCAGCTTGCCGGGTTTGGCCTTGTACATGGCCTGGAGCTTCTTCATCAGCTCCACGATGATATGACCGTCGGACTTGGTCTCGCCCATGGGCTCGGGGCCCTGGTAGCGCCACTGCATCCAACGACCCGGAGTTGGTGATGGAGCCTTCCTTCTCGATGAAGGCGCAACAGGGCAGGAAAAAGACCTCGGGTCTTGATCTTTTTGGGATCCATGCCCGGGACCGCGCCCAGAAAGGAAACCGGTCTCGTTGTCGAACAGATTGACGTTGACCATCCAGTCCAGCTTGCCAAGGGCTTCGCGACCCTTGTTGGCGTTGGCTCCGCCGCATGCCGGGTTCTGGCCCCACGCGAAAAAGCCCTTGAAGGCGCCCCTTCATCATCTCGTCGAACATGTAGAGCCAGGTGTAGTTTCTTGCCTACCTCGCCCTTGGGCAACCAGTTGTAGCTCGTCTTGTGGTCCACTTCAGGCCAGAAGGCCTTGAGCAGGCTCACCGAGTATTTGGGGAAATTGCCCCACCAGTTCGGACTCTTGGGGTCGTTGGTCGTGGGTGTCTTGGCCTTGTTGTACTCCTCCAGGGTCTGGAGGTTGGCCGTGGGAGTACCCAGGTAGCCGGGCAGGATGTGCACCAGCAGGCAGTGGTCGGTGGAGCCCTGCACGTTGGATTCGCCGCGCAACGCGTTGACGCCGCCCGCCAGCCACGCCGATGTTGCCCCAGCAACAGCTGGTTGATGGCCATGGCGCGGATGTTCTGCACGCCCACCGTGTGCTGGGTCCAGCCCATGGCGTACATGATGGTGCCCGCTCTTGTCGGGCTTGCCCGTAGCCCGCGTAGGCCTCGTAGACCTGCTTGATCAGGTCGACCGGGGTGCCGGTGATGGCTTCGATCTTGTCCAGGGTATAGCGCTCGTAGTGCTTGCTGAGCAGATTGATGACGCACCGCGGATCTTTGAGGGTGGGGTCCTTTTTGGGGTTGCCGTCGGCATCCTTTTCGAACACCCAGGTCTTCTTGTCATACTTACCCTTCTTGGCGTCGTACCCCGAGAACAGACCTTCCTCGAAGGTGAAGGACTTGTCCACGATGAAGGAGGCGTTTGGTGTAGTTGACCACGTAGTCCTTCTGGATCAGGTTGTTGTCCAGAATGTACTTGGTCATGCCCGCCAGGAAAGCGATGTCGGCACCTGAGCGCAGAGGGGCGTAGAGATCGGCCTTTGCCGAGGTGCGCGTGAATCTGGGATCCACGTGTATGACCTTGGCCCCGCCTTCCTGCGCCCTTGTCACCCACTTGAAGGAAATGGGGTGGTTTTCGGCAGCGTTGCTGCCCATTATCAGAATGCAATCACTGTTCTTGAGGTCGATCCAGTGATTGGTCATCGCGCCGCGTCCGAACGACTCTGCCAGAGCCGCAACAGTGGCGCTGTGTCAGATACGGGCCTGGTGCTCTATGTAGAAGAGGCCCAGGCTTCGTAACATGGCTTGGTAAATCCAGCACTCCTCGTTGTCCAAGGCCGCGGATCCAACCGAGGCCAAGCCGTCGCAGCGGTTGACCACCTGCCCCTTGTCATTCTTCAGGGTCAGGGTCTCTTCACGAGTCTTGTAGATGCGTTCCGCGATCTGATCCAGCATCCAGTCCCAGGACTTCTCCTCCCACTTGTCACTATAGGGGGCGCGGTACATGGGCTTGAGAGCGCGCTCGGAGCCTTCCACCAGCTGCCAGGAGGAAGCGCCCTTGGCGCAGAGGGCGCCTTCGTTGATGGGATGGTCCGGGTCGCCTTCCACGTTGATGGAGCGCTTGGTGGATTTGTCGGTGTGCACGATGAGTCCACACCCCACGGCGCAGTAGCAGCACACCGAGGTGGTTTCCTTGGCTGCCTTGATGTTGCTTTCCAACTCGGCGGCTTTGGCTTCGCTGTACTTCATGTCGAAGCCCAGGCCTCCGAAGGCCGCGGCGGCTGTTCCGGCAGCCGTGACCTTGAGAAAACCTCGTCTGTCAAGTTTCATTCCTCAACCTCGCTTTTCTTGGGATTGCAGATCAGCCGGCCCGAATTTCCCTGCCCTGAACAAGCAGCAGCTCATATCCGAAAACCGACACGAGCCTTTCAGGCGCCGCGGGCATGGTCCGGGGCACTTCCGGAAGCATTGGCGACAATTCCCAACCCTGCGCCAACTCTTTGACCGCTTCCAGGTCAAAGCCCAAACCGTTGAACGGCATCCTGTCCGGCATCCTTTGATCCCCTGCCTGGTACAGATGATCACTTGCCATAAAAAACGCCTTTGCCATTGGTTGCACGGATAACCGTGATTTCCTCTGTATGTGCTTTTTAAAGCAGTTTTCGGAGCCGGGTCAAAAGCCCGATTCTTACTTACTCGCCTTTTGGCACAAAGGCGCAGAGAAACGCGGCAACCAGGCCTATGATGTCTTCTTGTCTATGATTGTAGCGGAATTCCAGGTCCTTGAGCACAAACGGGAACCATTTCGGGCTCAGACCCCGGCTGCTTTGCACGCGCTGGAGAAGGTAGGGCCAGAATCCGGACTTGCTATCGATGAGTAGGTCCTCACCGCTCCCTTTCATGAAGGGGTGGAGTATTTCCTCACTCGCCGCATGAAACAGCAGGCAATCGTAGTGCCGGTAGCGGTCGGTGTACACCAGACGCCCCCGTGTCCTGGTGCGCATGTGGAAGTTGGCCCGGAAATGGGCCACGGCCTCGGGTGTCAGGTCCGGAGCCAGGTCCACGAACACCCAGCCGCCGCGTTCCATGACTCCGAATACTGGGGTGAATGGTGGGCCGTCGGCGTTCATGAATCCCAGATTCAGGTACATGGAGGCGTCCAGGGCGTTGCACAGGATGGACCGGCGAATGGCCCCCATGACCTTGTGCACGGTGTTGTACGTCAGGCCCAGCTGCGTGGCCATGATCTTCAAGGGGGCGTCCAGTTCATAGAGCTTCAACAGCCAAAGCCACTGGACGCAGGAGAGCTTGCCGGTGTTGATGAAACGGGCACTGAAATCATGAAAAGTGTACCCGCATCGGGAGCACCTGCGTCGCCCCTCTCGTAACCTGTAGAGCTTGCGGGAATTACACCGGGGGCAAAATCTTTGATGGTTTTTCCAGCAAAATTGCAGCAGATACTTTTTGGCTTTTTCTTCTGATTTAATTAGTTCTGTAAAGGCATTGACGTTCATACGGAATACTCTCTTGGTGAACATTCGCGAGTAAAATTATTCTATACATGATTTGATCTGATTGCAATTATCAATATCTTTTATATGTCCAATTTGACATATTGATAACACTCCACCCTCAACGGGCTTGAAATCGAGATATATAATGGATTATTTAGATATTCATCGATTAATTATGTCAATTTAGACATAATACAGCGCACCCTTGTGATGAACTCGTTGTCAATTCTTACGCAAATACCTTCTAGAAACTCACCTCCAAATAGCCATGCACACGAACCGGGGACCGTGTGTTCACAAGTTTCATCTCGCATTGAGTATCCGGCGGTACAGTTCGCTACGATGTAGACACGCTTCTCTAGGCAATCCCGCTGTGACTCCACGCGGAAGTGCAAGCGGAGCATACTATGAACGGCGCTTTCCATCGTGAAACACACTCTCATGATCTTAATCAATTGATCCCATCATGCGGCGTGATATGCCCAAAGAGACATAGATGCCCATGGTGGTTTCACCTTGCTCCAAATTTGCAGGTCTGGTAATTTCACGCCAATGGTATTGGGTTTTCACCGCTCCTCCGCTCCTTTATCAATGCCCATTCCCGGCCCACCCATGCCAGGTTGCAGACACGCATACCCATCCCGTCGCACAAGGAGGCCTCATGTCCCGTAACGCCAAGCAGCAATGCCGCTCCGGTTCATTCCCGCTCCTCTTGTTCTGCCTTGTCCTGTTCATCTCCGTTTCCCTGCCCGGATTTTCCCTGGCAGGAGAGCAACCCCGCGAGGGAGACACCCTTCCTCCCCTGAGTCTGGTTGCCCCGGCTCTGGAAAAGGACAAGCAATACCTCGGACTGAACTCGCCCGGAGTATTCAACATCCAGGACGTGGATCATGATGTGCTGCTGCTGGAGTTGGTGGGAGTGTACTGCCCCTACTGCCACAAGCAGGCACCGCTCTTCAATTCGCTGTTCAAACGCTTTTCGCGGGCCAGGCTCGGTGATAGGATAAAGATGCTGGCCGTTGCTTCCGGCGCCACGGAACCCGAGGTGGCGCAGTTGCGCAAGCACTCGGATTACGCATACCCTGTCCTGCGCGATGAGGACTTCAGCCTGCACAAGGCCCTGGGTGAGCCCAAGACCCCGTTCACCCTGGTGATCGATAAAAAGGGAACGATCCTGTTCGCCAAAATGGGCGTCATTGAGAGCATCGACGAGTTGTACGAGTTGATGCGCTCCGCCCTGGAGTGATTCATGCGCACGCTGCGCGCGTTGCTGACCTCGCCCTGGCTGGCGCTCGTCTTCCGGCTCTATGTCGGTGGGGTCTTCATCTACGCGAGTATGAACAAAATCAGTTATACCGCCGAGTTCGCCGACACCATCGCCAGCTATCAGGTATTGCCATACTGGGGGGTGAACCTCACAGCGGCCGCCCTCCCCTGGCTCGAGCTGCTGTCCGGAGCTATGCTCATCATAGGGGTGCGCACAAAGGCCGCGGCCCTGACCATCGGCGCCATGCTCCTGGTGTTCTGCATCGCCATAGCTGTCAACCTGCTCAGAGGAACACCCATAGGCTGCGGCTGTTTTACCTCACTGGAGGAGGACATGAGCATCATGACCCTGGTGAGGGACCTCATATGGCTGTGCATGACCGCACACGTCTATTTCTATGACACTCGCTTTCAGCTGGAGCGCAGATTCCTCGTCGCGCTCAAGGAGGCCTGACCATGAGGCTGTCAGTTGCCTTGTTGTCCATGCTCCTGCTCCTGTCCCTCTCCACCGCTTGTTCCCAGGGACCAAACATCGAGGGGCGATATGAAGCCGCATCCTCGGCCGTGGACTCCGGAGAGATGTCCACTCCCAAGGCCCTGCTCGTGCTGGACGACAACGGCAAGGGGGAGTGGATAGTGGACGGCATCACCACAGCCTGCACCTGGAACATTCGGGGCGACAACGAGGTGCTGCTGCATACAAAGGCCGGAGGCGTCATCGCCGGTTCACTGAAAACACAAGGGCCGGAGAATCATAGCATACATTTCGAACTGCCCGGTGTGGGAGAACTGATCTTTCTTCAAACTTCGCAGTAGCCATCCATGGTTGCCGCACCACACCCCTTACCCTGCAACATCATTGTTTATCCGCATTGATCTCCAAAATTGGTTGGTTATTTCCCACCAATGAAGCGCACTTGTTTATCCATATCGGCAGCATCGACATATCCATCAAAAAGGCCAAGACCGCCCGCCTGTTCAACATGCCTACCCGCACTTTGGACTCCGTGTCCCAGCCCGGGCAGGAGCTCTACGGCATCGAGGCCAGCAACAACGGCCTGATCCTGTTTGCCGGCGGCATTCTCCTCGTTGACAAGAACGACGTCGTCATCGGTGCCATCGGTGCCATCGGTGTCAGCGGCGGCTCCGTGGACGAGGACGAGAGCGTTGCCAAGGCCGGCGCCACGGCTATTTTGAAATAACGAAGGTTTCTGGAAGGGGAAATGCAGATTCGCCGGGGGGGGACTTTTTAAAAAAAGTCCCCCCCCCGGGCCCCCTCCTCCAAGAATTAAAGAACAAGCGCCCCAAAGCATTTACATAGCTTTGGGGCGCTTGTTCCTAAGGTTCCATGGTCGAAAAATCTAAATTACACAGATGCCTAAACAGCGCATAGGATATGCGCTTCGCGAACTTGTGAGCGTAAACGCAGGCGAAACCGCGCTTTCGCCGGAGAGGTACCCAATCGCGCAGAAGGACGCGGCGCGGCGGCGTCATACCGTGCCACCGGAGCGCCCCGTTATCCCCCGATGCCGTGCATCAGGGTATTGCAGACCGCCGCGTTTTCCGCGGCCTTGTGCGCGGCCTCCTGGGCTTCCTGCAGCAAGGTGTAGCCTAGGGGTTTGCGATGCCTGGCCCGCTCCAGGACCTTGCGCACGTAGTTCACTCCCAACTTGGGATGACGCAGCAAGGGGCGCAGACGGTACTGCTTGTCCGAGAACAGGCAGGTGCGCAAACGGCCGTCGCTGGTGATGCGCAGACGGTTGCAGCTGGCGCAGAAATGGTTGGACAGGGGGGAGATGACCCCCAGACGCCCCGCGCCTCCTTTTATGGAGTACATATCCGCGGGACCGTGGTTTCTCTCCTTGTCCTGCTCATCAAGGTGCAGGAGCTCGGCGAACTCCCCGGCCTGGCGCACGATGTCCTGGGCCGGCCAGTAGTAGCCGTTCTTCCAGGCCGTACCCGCGCCGATGGGCATGAACTCGATGAACCTCACATCCAGGGGCAGTTCCGTGGCCAGGCGCACGAACCCGCCCAGATCATCCTGGTTCACGCCCCTGAGGGCCACCGCGTTGATCTTGACCCCGAGCCCGCAGGCCAGGGATTCGTCGATGGCCTGGCGCACCTTGAGGTAGAAGTCGCGCCCCGTGACCTTCTCGTAAACGTCGCGGCGCAGGGTATCCAGGGAGATATTCACCTTGGACAGCCCGAGCTCTTTGAGCCGGGCGGCATTGCCGGGCAGCAGCGTAGCGTTGGTGGTGAGGCGCAGGTCAAGATCCGGGTGGCGTTTCAGGGCGCGCTCGATGAAATTCATGAAGTCTTTGCGCACCATGGGCTCGCCCCCGGTGAGGCGCACCTTTTCCACGCCCTTTTCATGGGCCAGGCTTATCAGGTCCAGAATCTCCTCATAACGCAGTATGTCGTCATGGGGGAGATAGGAGAGCGCCTCGTTGCCGCGGCAATAGAAACAACGCAGATTGCAACGGTCGGTCAGGCTGACACGCAGGTAGCTGACGGTTCGTCCGTATTTGTCGGGTTTCATGACTCTCATTCGGTTTTGGCCGCTCCAGGCAGCAGGGCTTCGATCTTGGGCCGGAGTTCCTCCAGGGGGATGTAGCCTTCGTGGCTGATTATCTCCATGCCGTCACAGTCAAAGAGCAGCATCTTGGGGATGGACTGGATTTCCAGCAGGTCCATGAGATCGGGCGCGGCCAGGTAATTGGGGAAGTTTATCTTCTTTTTCGCAACATAGGATGCGAACGTCTTGGGGTCGTAGTCCAGGGAAACGCCCACGATACGCAGCTTATCCTCGGGAATCTCCTCTCGCAGGAGCATGAGTCCGGGCAGCTCCTTGAGGCAGGGGCCGCACCAGGTGGCCCAGAAGTTCACCAGGACAATGGCGCCCTTGCAGTCGATGATGTAATCCATCAGGCCGTCGTAATCCATTCTGCGCACTTCGGTTTTCTGCGCCGGGCAGACTGTGGCGAAAAGGACCAGCGACAGGGTCAGGGCAAGAATTCCCAGACTGCGCGATCTCACAAGGCCTCCTGGGTGACGCATTCCATCTGCCGCAGGGCCTCGAGATCGTGCGGGTAGTTGATGTTGAAGAACAGGTGCCTCTCCTCCGGACCGTAGGGCAACTCATGCCGTAATTCCCGGGGAATCGCCCGGCTCAACTTGTAGATGCCGGTCTCCCGGGCGCTCTCCAGCAGAAGCAGAGCCTCGGGCTCGTATACGGCCACCAGGGATTCGATAAAGTTCGTGCCCACTTGCAGAAAGGTCGTCATCACCGCGTGCTCCGGACGTGTATTCCGGAACTCCAGAAGCCGCTCCAGCGTGTTTCCATCGAGCTGCGGAAGGTCGCAGGCGATGACCAGCAACGGTGCGGAAAAATGCCGCAGTCCGGTGATAATCCCCCCCATGGGGCCTATGCCGGTGATGTCGTCCGGAAGCCAGGGCGCCTCCACACCTGGGGTTGTCCCGCAAGGGGCGGCCAGCTCAGGATTCCTGCCGGAGATCACAACGTCACACCCCAGAGAGCGCAGCAGTTCCACGGAGCGCCGCAACATGCTGGCTCCGGAGTACCGCAACAGCACCTTGTCCTGCCCCAACCTGCGGCTCTTGCCGCCGGCCAGGACCATGGCCTTGAAGACGGAACCGCTCTGCCATGGGTAGCTCATGCGCCCCCCTTCCCGTGATCAATCACCAGACCCGACGAGTCCGTGAACACGGTGAACCGGATGCGCCTGGCAAATCCAACCAGGGTCAGGGACGCGGCCTCCGCCGCCTCCAGGCCCGCAATGGTCACGGCCGAGCGGCTGACCATCATGGGGAAGCCCGCCCTCACCGCCTTTGCCACCAAGGAACCAGTGGCCCTGGCCGAGACGAACAGCACCAGGGAACCCGGGGATATGCCTTTTGCCAGGCAATGCCCCGCCACCCTGTCCAGGCAATTGTGCCGTCCGATATCCTCCACGTGATGGATAAAGGCGTTTTGCACGGGATCGAACAAGGCCGCTCGATGAAAACAGCCGGTGTCGTCCCAGCGGCCACCGGCCTCGATGAACGCTCCCATCTGTTCCAGCACCAGCTCGGGTGCCAGGGGCTCGATGTCCTTCACATTTCCGGGTCGCGTATCAGCCATGGGCTCCAGAAAAAATTCCCGTTCCCCGGCTTTCACGAGACAGGGCACCTGCCCCGGCTCGCAGCAATCCAGTAGGGCGTGCCCCAGAACCAGCGCCTCCAGGTGCTCTGGAAACGCAAGCAGGTTGACTGGGGCGCGGCCGGGCCAATGGAGCAGGACACGCTCCTCCACCGTGACGACGTCCTCGAAATCGTGCCAGACGCCGTCCTTGAATTGCCGGAAGGTTCTGCTGCGCAGGCCCTCCGGTGTCGGCTGCCAGTCGTTCACCCCATCATCAGAACCCCCAGGCCGAAAGGGTGGTGCGGGAGTAGCCTTTCTGGGCGGCCAGAATGTCCAGCGGAAGGGACGCCAGGTCATCCAGCAAGGGCAGATGTTTGCGGTCCAGTTGCCGGAAATCGGCTATCTTGATGTAGGATTTGCAGGTGTTGCAGACATCCACCCGGAAACCGGGCTCGTCCTGCACCAGGTAAAAAGTCAACTTTTCACTGTCGCTCTCATCGCAGATGGGGCATCCCAGCCTGCGGGTACGGTATTCGGTCTGGCAAAAGGAGCAGGTCAGCTTCCGCTGCCCCTCTTTTTCACGCAACGCTCCGATGAGGGGCAGGCTGCCGCACACCGGGCAATGGCCGTGCTCCCAGGAGGTATCGGTGCTCACATGCTCCTGCAACTCGGCCGCGAGGGCCGTGATAAAGGGCATGAGCGAGGATTGCACCAGGAAGGAGAGAGTGCGCGGCGCCTTGGGCGTGCGCTCGGCCCAGTGCATGGCGATTCCGGAGTCGTCGTTGATGTAGGCCTCGAAAGCATTGTCCAGGTTCAGTTCGCCGGTTCCCAACCTTTTTTCGATTTCAGCGGCCGCATCGGCAAGGGGCGCTTCGGCCTTCTTGGCCAGCTCCAGCAGTTGGAGAAACAGCTCCCGAGCCTGCTCCGCGTCATAGGTGAACTCGCAACGCTCCATCAGAGGTACCCCCTGGACACGCCGCTCCACATCAGCCATATTTTCCAGGGCCGGAGGCGTGATCGATACCTTTTCACGGGTCTCGATCTGCAGGGCGTAGACACCCGCCACCAAATCCAGCAGTCCGGGAGGGAGATAGTCCTTTTTCTTGAGTTCTTGCAGCTTTTTGTTCAACAATTTTGTTTCATCTTCAGCTGTAAAAATCATCGAATCCCCTTTTTGGCCGCCCCTGCCAGGCTCAAGAGCGGTGGTTTATCCCATGGATAGTAAACGTTTGTGTAAAAAAATCCACACAACTGTAACAAGTTGGAAAATTTATTCTATTTTCCACTCACAGGAGTAGTGCAATGCGCGCCGTCGCCATAACCGGTTTCAAAAAATCTGGTAAAACAACGCTCTGCGAAAGCATCGGCAAAATTGTCAGGGACAGGGGCATCCGGGCCGCGGCAGTGAAATGTACCCATCACGAGGTGCTGGACCAACCTGGCACCGACACCGAACGGCTTGCAGCCGTCTACCCCTCCGTGGCCGCGATAGCGGGTGCGCAATCCTCCATATTATGGGGGCGCAAGCGATTCATCCCGGACATCGCCCCCCTACTGGACGCCGACCTGCTGGTGGTGGAAGGCGGGAAATCCCTGGGCTGGCTGCCCCGGGTCCTGGTTCTGCGCTCTCCGGAGGAGGCAAAGGACCTCCGCCCCGGCCTGGCCCTGTGCAGCTTTGGCGAGGTACGGGCTCCGGGCCTGACGCATTTCACAGACGAGGAAAAGC
The DNA here is from genome assembly GCA_963674665.2 of Desulfovibrionaceae bacterium. Classification (GTDB taxonomy): domain Bacteria; phylum Desulfobacterota; class Desulfovibrionia; order Desulfovibrionales; family Desulfovibrionaceae. The sequence goes on from CAXXPL010000016.1 coordinate 22,492, forward strand.
TGGTGGATTACATCCTGGAGCGGGCATTCGCCCTGCCCGGCCTGGACTGCTCCACCTGCGGCAGGGAGGACTGCGCCACCCTGGCAGAGGAGATCGTTGCGGGGAGCGCTTCGATAAAGGACTGTCTGGCAAGTGAATCCGGGGTAAAACTCACCGTAAACGGCGTGCCCTTGGGCATGAACCCGTTCTCCGAACGCATCCTGCAAGGTGTCATCACCGGCGTCCTGAAGGAATTAAAGGGATTCGCCCCGGGCAAGGTGGAGATATCCTTCGATCACAAGGGATAAGGGCGGGAAGAGGAAGGAAGAGGGAAAGAATAAGGAAAAGGCTTTTGCGAGGGGGAAACCTCTTTTCAAGAGGTTCTCCCCCTCGCGCTCCCCCTTCCAGAACTATATTATGTTGGAACTACAAAAAAATTAGCAATTCAGGTCGCCAGACTTATGCCTGATGTGAAGAGTCGCCATGCGGAATCTGGTTGCTAGTTTGAACTTGTGGTTCCACCGCCAAGGGAGATGATATCTCCCATAATAGAGTTGAGAATGCCGAGAATTTCCGCAATTTTTGTTATCTCTCCCGTTACTTTTTTAACCCTGTTCACTGCATCTTCAAGTTCCTCTTTTTCTACGGAAAAGCGCCCCTTGAGACTTTTAAAATCGTCGGAATCGCCAATTTTTTCCAACAAATTTTCAAGTAATTCTTGCCGCTTGCCAGAGATTTCATCTCGTACATTTCGCAATCGTTCAGCATCATCATGCATTCTCATGCTTTCTGATACACCAATTAACTGTCTACTTAGTTCGAGCATTGTTTCGATGTTAAAAAAACGAACTTCTGTTTTACTAGTCATAACCGTTACCTCCCTGTTATCCAGCTACAAACAAGCAAAGACAACATTCATCTGCCATTGCAGCTTAGCATTGCAATGTATCAATTACCTGAACTTTTCTGAACTGCATCAAATGCCGCCTTGGCTTTCTGTGCAGCACTCAGAATATTTTGAAGTTGCTGCAATGTTGCCAAAAAGCTTCCTTTTCTTTTCCTTACATCCTCAGCCAGTTGGTCATGCGTCTCGGCTAGATCTGCAATCCCCTCTATGAAAGCCGGATCAGCCAAAGCCTGCAAAACCTGTAGTTCATTCATAACTTTGTTCAACTTTGCCAGGCTATTGTAATAGTCATTGGGGTCCTGAAAATTAAAGGCTAGCTTCGCATCCTCAAATCTACCATCTACTCGCATTTGAAAGGCCTGTAATTGGAGATGGGTCGCACTTATTCCCAGGATATTTTCCATAGCTCTAATGTGAATTCCTCCAACTCTCTTCAAAGATTCTTCAATTAATGCATAACGCTGCGCCTCAGATACAGCACCCACCACAGAACTAAGCAACTTCATCCCAGCAGAAAGTACTGCTGTCACTGGAACTGCAAATCCTGTTGGCGCTGTTGCTGTTTCTACAATTGCAATTATATTAGAATGCAACTTCTCCAGCGCTGCCAACTCCGCATCAATATCCTCGCCTGATGCAGCAACTGATAACGCTTTATAATACCCATGCAATCCCTTCATAGCAGCAGAATACTGCCTGTTAAATTTCATCCATTGTTTAGATTTTGACCCTGCAGTGTATTTTTTTGGATTAACTGCAAATACTTTTCTAATATAACTCATGCGATCACTATCTTTTGTTGTTATATGAGAGTTAGATAGTATTGTTAAATACTCCAATGCTGTTTTTTTCCATTCAATTTCTCCATATATTCCAGTTTTATATATATGAGTTAAAGTCAACTCCATCCATTTAATAGATTTCTTCAACTCATTTATAAATTTTTCATCTAATTCTATTTCTTTCTTACTCTTCATGATTAAGAGCTTTTCTTTGTATTCTTTTTCCTCCGCATAACTCTTTTCCAGTGCCGTAAAGCTGGCACTCAACTTACCAACACCTGTGGCAAGGTCCGATGTTGCTTTCTTGGGAAGTTTCGGGGCGCAGGAGCCCACACTCATCAACACGATAAGACCCAGACCAAGCAGGAGCACACGCATCTTTGTCATTATGTCCACCTCGTTTATAATTTGTCGTTGATGAGAGAGGCCTGTAAGAGAATGATACTTTTGCTTTAGCAATATCGATAGGTATATTCAAATTATTTAGCCCGTTTTATTATTAAACTTTGTTCATATGTTTATCAAATGACCAAATCATACATGCTGAACTATCAAAGATCTGCAACATATCTAAGACAATCAGGTACATCGAGCACCCCCAGAGCATTTAAACTTTGAATAGTCTGAATGCTCTGCAAGGATTTGCTTGCAAATCCTTGCAGCGAAATATCTAATGTCCAACTGCGTGTAATGAAAGTTGACTACAAGGAGGGGTATTAAGGGAGAGATATGGGCGTTTCACCGGCGCTTGAGCTGGCTGGTTTCAACACCGGCTGATATTTTTGATAATAGGGGAGCGTGGGGAAGCCCATTTTTCAAAAAGGGTTCCCCCCAAAATTCTTTACATCATCATTTTCCGCGCTGTCCCTCCCAGAGCCGCCCCTTTTTCAGACGGATGACGGAATCGCTGACAGCCTTGAGCCAGTCGTGGTCGTGGCTCACGATGATGACGGTCGCGCCCAGGCGCTCTCTGGCCATGAACGAGGCGTTTTTCACCAGCTCGGCGCTCTCCTCGTCCAGGCTGGCTGTGGGTTCGTCCAGCAGCAGGACCCTGGGCTCCAGCACCAGGCGCGCGGCAAGCGCCACACGTTGGGCCTCGCCTCCGGAAAGCTCGTGCCAGCTGCGGTTGCCAAACTCCTCCGGGGGGAGCCCCACCATGTTCATGGCCCTGACCACACGCTCGGTGTCGCGCCCCAGGCCGCGTAGCTTGAGCCCATAGGCAACATTGCTGAAGACCGTTCGCTTGAGCAGATAGGGTTCCTGGGTGAGCAGGGAGACCTCCCTGCGAAGCTTGTCCTGCCGTATGTCCGTAGCGCACCCCCGGTAGCAGACCCGCCCGTGCACCGGTGACTCCAGAAAGGCCAGCATCCGCAGTAGCGTGCTCTTGCCGCTGCCGTTGTGTCCGGCCAGACCGATGATGGCGCCCTCGGGCAGATCCAAATGCTCGATACGCAGCACCTCGCGCCCCGAATAGACCTGCTTCACATTCTCCAGCGTATAGATGGGGGCGTTCATGCGACTGCTCTCTTGCGCAATCCGGCCACCGAGAGATTGACCACAAAGGCGATGACCATGAGCACCATGCCCAGGGCCACGCCCATGTCGAACTGCCCCTTTCCGGTTTCCAGGGCGATGGCGGTGGTGATGGTCCTGGTGTGCCACTTGATGTTGCCGCCTATCATCATGGAGATGCCGATCTCCGAGACGATGCGGCCATAGGCGGCCATGGCGGCCAGAGCCAGGCTGAAGCGCGCCTCCCAGAGCGTGGTAAAAAAGATCTGGGTTTGCGACGCCCCAAGGGTGAGCAGGGTCTCGCGCAGGCGCTTGTCCAGGGCCTCCACCGCGTTGGCGGTGAGGGCGGTGACGATTGGCAGGCCAAGCAGGGTCTGGCCGATGGCTATGCCCGGAATGGTGAACAACAGATGCGCCCCTCCAAGGGGGCCGTGGCGGGTGACCATGGCGTAGACCAGCAGGCCGATGACCACTGTGGGAAAAGACAACAGGGTGTCCACCATGAGTCTGAGTTGGCGCTTTCCGGGGAAGGTGTAATAGCCGAGCACAAAGCCCATGGGCGCACCCAGCATCAGGCACCAGATGATGGACAGGGTCGAGACGCGCAAGGTGACGCCGATGGCCGAGAACGTCTCGGGGTCTCCTTTGAAGAGCAGCACAAACGCCTTGAGCAAGCCTTCCAGTATGAAATCCATAAGTGCCCAGTCTCCCAGGTGAGTTCAAGTAAGCGTGGCAATCAAAAGGCGCCGGAGAGGAATCAAATTCCATTCCGGCGCCTCAGCTTACATCATCCGCCCCTCTCGGGACAAGAGATTTCTTAATAACAGAATTACTTAGCGTTGGGAGTGAACAGGGGCTTGCCCAACAGTTTGAACTCGCCGATCATCTTCTGGGTCTCGGGAGAGGCCATCCATTCGGAGAACTTGGTGGCCAGTTCGTACTTGGCCTCCTTGCAGCGCTCGGGGTTCACGGCCAGCACGGAGTACTGGTTGAACAGGACACCGTCACCTTCCACCAGGACCTTCAACTCGGGGTTGCCCTTCTTGTTGTCCTCGTACTTGATGTAGGTGCCGCGGTCGGTCATGGTGTAGGCGTCGCGCTCCTCGGCCACGCCGATGGTCTTGATCATGCCCTGGCCGGTCTGGATATACCACTCGGCCTTGTCAGGCACTTCCATGCCAGCGCTCTTCCAGAGGCCGAGCTCCTTCTTGTGGGTACCGGAGTTGTCGCCGCGGCTGGCAAAGGGAGCCTTGGCCTCGGCAATGGCCTTCAGGGCGTCGGCCACGGATTTGCCCTTGAGCTTGGCGGGATCGGACTCGGGTCCGATGATCACGAAGTCGTTGTACATGATCTCGCGGCGGTCCACGCCGAAACCGTCTTCCACGTATTTCTTTTCAGCGGCAGGGGCATGTACAAGCAGCACGTCCACGTCGCAATTTTCGCCCATTTTCAAGGCCTTGCCCGTACCTACCGCCGTCCACTTCAGCTCGATGCCGGTGTCGGCCGTGAACTTGGGAGCGAGCACGTCCAACAGCCCGGTGTTGTCCGTGCTGGTGGTGGTGGCCATCATGAGAGTCTCAGCCAACACGGAGGCTGGCAGCAACATCAGGACGAGGGCAAAGACAACGATCAGTTTACGCATGGTAACTCCTCCATATGGTGAATTGATTCCCCCTAGGCCTCGAAGGCCCCTGGGCGACGCACACAGTCGTCCATCCCACAAAAGGGGAGCTATCCATCACATTACCAGACCAGGAGAAAAAGTAAACGCATTCTTCAATAGAAAGACACGATGACAATTATCGACAATAACCGACTTATTTGGACGACAATCCCTGGCCGGGTTGCATCTCCTGCCCGCTCAGGGTGACCTCATAACCGCCGAGCTCCACGACCTTTTTCTGAAACCCATTGGAGCGCAACAGTTCCAGCAAAGCCGCTATCTTGGGATCGTAGTCAAAGGCCTGAGCAGGTATGATCAGGTCGTAGCGCTCTCTGGCCAGGGGCACGAAGTCCAGGTCCAAAGCCTTGGCCGCGGCATGGATGCCGAGACCGCAGTCCGCCGCCCCGGTGAGCACGTTTACGGCCACCGCCATGTGCGTGAACTCCTCCTTGTCATAGCCCGGCAGCCCCGTTGGCTTCAGCTTTTCCAGCTTGAGGTGATGATCGAGCAAAATGCGCGTTCCCGCGCCGCGCTGACGGTTGATGAAGTTCAGTCCCTTGTCCGCAACGTCCCGCAGGCAGGTTATTCCCTGCGGATTGCCCTTGGGCACGATGAAGCCCTGGTGCCGGATGGCCATGTTGATCACCCGCACCGGTGTATCGGCTAGATGCCGCTGGATGAACGGAAAATTATAGTCCTCGGTCTCGGGGTCGAACAGATGCGCCCCGGCAACCAGAGTGGCGCCGTTGCGCAAGGCCATGATCCCGCCCATGCTCCCCACGTGGGTGGAGGCCAGTAGGATGGGGTCGGCCAGTCCCATGAGTTCATTGGCTAGGAGATCCATGGTGTTGTCATGGCTGCCGATGATGACCAGGGTGTTGTCCAGCAACTGCTCGGGCAGCAGGAGCTCGGCCTTGATCCGTGCGCCCTGCTCCAGCCCTTCGCTGTCCACCGGGATGTGGGACAGGGCCTGAGCCCTGGTCAGGGTGGTGATCATGCCTGCGCCGCGGCCAAGAGGCGTGGCCACGTAGCGCTCCCCCACCCGCCCCACCGCCAGGCGCAGCACTTCGCGCATGCCCGGCCTTGAAGGTACCTTGCGGGTCAGTTCCACCTCCACCTCCTGGCGCTTCTGCATGGGCTTGCGCCCAAGCCATGCAGCCAGGGGGGCGATGATCTCCTCATGACAGACAACCGCGCTCACCGGATACCCGGGCGCGCCCACAATGAGCTTGCCTCTCGCCGTGGCAACCAGGCTCGGCTTGCCGGGCATCACGTTGATGCCGTGCACCAGCACGGTCCCCAGTCGCTCCATGATCTGCCGGGTATAGTCCTTGCTTCCGGCCGAGGAGCCCGCCCCCATGACCACGATGTGGGCCTCGGAGTCCAGGGCGTCGCTCAGGGCCTTTTCAAGGGCATCGGGGTTGTCCGGCACTGTCGGCACGCTCACGGCATCGCACCCCCAGGATCGCGCCAGGGACAGCAGCACCTGCGAGTTGCTGTCCACCACCTGCCCGGGTTTGGGTTGGGGGCGCTTGCGGAAATCAAGCACCTCATCCCCCGTGGGGATCACGTGCAGGCGAATGCGCTCGTACACGTCCAGCTCCCAGATGCCGGCGCTGAGCAACGCTCCCACGTCATAGGGCGTGAGCAGATGATTCTGGGGCAGCAGCAGTTCCGTGGCAACGATGTCCTCGCCGATGCGGCGTACATGCTGCCAGGGATAGGAGGGGCTTTCTATCTGGATCTCGCCTTCCGTGTCACGAACCACATGCTCGATCATGATCACGGCGTCCATTTCCGGAGGCATGGGGTTGCCGGTGTTCACGGGAACGCAGGCCTCCCCCTTCCTCAGGGTGAGGGGCGAACCTTCCCGGGCGGCAAAGGTCTCCCGGGCGCGGACCGCATATCCGTCCATGGCCGCGCTGTGAAACGTGGGGGAGGAAAATTGTGCAAAAACCGGTGCGGCAGTGACCCTTCCGGCGGAGAATTCCGAGGCCACGCTCTCCACCTTGACCAGCGATTCGCGCGACACCGCCTCCCTGGCGGCCTGCAGGGCCTGCTCCACCGTCACCATACTCAAATAGATATTGCGCATAATCCCCACCTGAAGAAATAATTTTGTAAACAGCGGCTTGCATGGGAGAACCCCCTTGTCCAACGGGTTCTTCTCACTCGCACCCCTCCATCCTGAACTTCAAAGCAGTAAAGAACTACCCAGGGGTACGGAAACCGCACCCTGTTATGTCTCCGACAACCTAATACAAGAGCGAAAATATGCAAACAACGGCCATAAAAAAACCGGAAGAAGCCCTTTCGGCATCCTTCCGGCTTCGACGCGCACGCCCGCTGAATATATATCCAGATGGAATTCGGGGGGAACCCCTCCAACCAAGAGCAGTTCCCCCTGGATAAATCCTTCCTCTTCTAAAGCAGTTAACAGACTGTCGGACTTAAGTTTTACTTTTTAATATCAATCTGTTATGTTATTTTTATGAGCACACGATTTAGAGACATCGATAGAGATAGGCCCTTGTTACTGTCCCCGGACATGCGAGACTGGGTCCCCGACGACGACATGGTCCATTTTGTGTTGGAGGCTGTGAAGCTTGCTCCGACCGATAGTTTTCAAGTAAACGCGCGTGGAACCGGCTCGAAGCAGTATCCGCCGCGTATGATGCTGGCTTTATTGATTTATTGTTACGCAAATGGCGTTTTCTCTTCGCGTAAAATTGAGCGGGCCACCTATCGGGATGTTGCCGTTCGTTATTTAACGGGCAACACGCACCCAGATCACGACACGATTTGCTCCTTCCGCCGCAAGAACTTTGAAGCGGTCAGCGCCGCTTTTTTGGAAATACTCAAGCTCGCCGGTGAACTAAAGCTACTCAAAGTAGGAAATATCAGCGTCGATGGGACGCACATCAAAGCCAACGCTTCAAAATATAAAAACATTAAGCATAAAAGGGCATGTGAGCTTGAGCAGAAACTGACGCACGACATCGCCGAACTAATGGCCCGGGCAGAGCGCGCCGACTCCTCGTCTGATGACGATGGACAGCGGATTCCACAAGAACTCGCTCGGCGTGAGAAGTTGCTGGGCAAAATGCAAGCGGCCCAAAAAAAGTTGGAAGAGCGTTCACGCAAACGCGCCGAATCCGAAAACGCCGAGTTCGAACGCAAGCGTAAGGCTCGGGAGCAACGAACGGGGCAACACAGAGGCCGCGCTCCCAAGCCGCCCCAAGATAACCCCAAGGATTCGGAATCGATAAACATGACTGATGAAGACTCGCGAATCATGCGCAAGACCAATAAGAGCGACTACACACAGTCGTACAATTGCCAAGCCGCAGTAGATGCCGATGGTTCACAACTGGTTCTGCACAGCTATGTGACGAACAACGGCTCAGACAGGAATGAGCTCTTGCCTGCGGTCGTCGGCGTTATGGACGACGTGGGCCAGCCTGTGGCGGTGCTGGCGGACACGGGATATTGCAACATTGAAGCCTGTAAAAAAGTAGAGGAATTGTGCGTAGATCCGTTTGTTCCGCCATGCCGGATGAGCCAACTGAAATATGACTATCGGCCAGAAAAAAAGAAAACCGAAAAATCCGTTACGGATCCATACTTGCGAAAGATGCGTGAAAAACTCGACGGCGAGAAAGGAAGACAACTGTACTCATTGCGTAAGCAAAGTGTTGAGCCGGTTTTTGGGATCATTAAACATACTTTGGGCTTTCGCCAATTTCTCCTTCGAGGTCTAGAAAAAGTGTCTGGGGAATGGAAGCTTGTGTGCTTGGCTTACAATATGAAGCGGCTATTTAAGTTGAAATGCGCCTAAAAAACGACACCTGAGGGGTTTTGGGGCTCAAAATACGCTTTGCAGGTTCAAAAACAAATCTAAGAAGATTTTTCTTGAATGTAAACTCAGCATCAGCCCCCATTCACGGCACGCTGATGCTGAGTTAAGTTCGACAGACTGTTAACGCTTGAAATGCTTGTTCAACGGCTTGCAAAGCCAGCCTAAAAACACTTCGCGGCAAGGATTTGCTGTCAAATCCTTGCAGAGCATTTGAACTTTTTCAAAGTTTACATGCTCTAAAACTGGCTAAAAAGGCATCTGGTCGATTTCCGAAGGAAGATGGGGCCGCCCTGGTCGTCACCGCCACCACCGCCGCCAGGTCCCTGTTGAGGGGCGCTCGTGTCATAGCCCTGGTCCTGCGGCCCGCCGTAGCCCGGCTGCCCCTGTGGAGGCTGCTGGTAGCCGCCCCTGCTGGGGGCGTCCCTGGGGCTGATAGTCGTCGCCGTCGTATTGCTGTCCGCCCTGCTGGCCACGGCGTGTATCCAGAAACTGGATGCGCTGGGCGCGAATCTCGGTGGTGTAGCGGGTCTGCCCCTGCTGGTCCTGCCACTGGCGGGTCTGCAGGCTGCCTTCCACGTACACCAGGCTGCCTTTTTTGAGATAGGTGTTGCACGTTTCGGCTTGGCGCTCCCAGACGACCACCCTGTGCCACTCGGTGCGGTCGCCCTTGTTGCCGCTGCGGTCGGTGTAATTTTCGCTGGTGGCGATGTTCAGGGTCGCCACAGGAGTTCCGGTCTGGGTGTAGCGCAGTTCCGGGTCGCGGCCGAGGTGGCCGATGATCATGACCTTATTCAGTGATCCTGCCATGGTTTTCTCCTTGATGCCGTCATGCGGCGGCTATGGACGCATGGGCTCGGGAGCGTCCGCCTCCTGGGCGGCCGCCTTTTCAAGTTTGTTCAGCGCGTCTTCGAGTTCGTAGCTCAACGTGTCCGCGGTCTTGGGGTCCCAGTCGGCAAGGGCTGCCTCGAGCTTCCGGACGCAGGCCTTGGCCTCCGCGAATCCCGGCTTCAAGACTCCCTTGTAGGACGCGCTCCAGGGGCCGAAGCTCAGACTGTCCTCCAGGGCCTGGACAAGAAGCAGGATGTCCGTGGTAACGTCGCGCGGCGGCCCTGGCTGAGCACCGGCCGCGATCTTGGCGGTGGCGCAGAGTATGGGCCAGGCACGCACAGGGGCCTGGGGATCGAATGTCTGCGCCATGACCCGGATTTGCAGATACTTGCCCATTCGGCCATCTCCCTCCCCCGTGCGGGGGCGTTTATTCGGGCTCGCGCCACTCTGTACGCACGCGCATGACCACGTCGTTGATCAGGTCCAGCTGGTCCGGCGCGCACACGCCGATGAGCGGTTGCTCAGCGTCCATGACCTGGTTGTACTGAAAATACACCGCGTAGATAACCCCTTCCGGCCCGGAATAATAGACCGAAGTTTCGCGCTTCATGCGCGACATGATGAACATTTCCATGCCATCCTGGGCTTTTACCGAACGCGGCCCCGAAGCCTTGATTTTCTTGTCCAGTTCGGGAACGAAATAATACGTGGCCCGCTCCGGGGCCAGAAAAAGATGCAGGGCCTGCTTCAGAATCAGGGCCACAACCTCGTCCCGGGAGAGATAGTGCCGCAGGCGCAGCAGCGGGGTTCCAGCCTCCACAAAAGCGCCCGCATGCGCCTCGTACACCTCGGCCACGTCCGCCTTCATAGGCGCGTTGATGGGCTTGGGGTTGCGCTCCCGCTCCATGGTCACCAGCAGTGTCCCCGGCTTCTCCTTCCAGGTGCCCTGGGGGCCGTGGACCTTGTCCCCGACCTTGAGCCCGGCAAAGGTCACCACTCCGGTATGAGGGGCGACGATATCATGCTCCTCAAAGGGCGAGGCCTTTATTTCCTCGAGCAATGACGCGACATCCAACATCAGGGGAATCCCTCCTTGGGCTTATCTGTAGTAGAGGTTGCGGCCGCCCATGGTCAAGAGGGCCTGATACAGGTTCATGCGCACGGAGCGGCGGTCCCAGATGCCCTGAATGTGCCCCCGCGTCAAAGCGTTGTAGGAGCTGTGGTAGTCCGGCGGGATGTCCATGCCGGTGGTCTCCTTGATGACGCCGGGACCGGCGAAGCCGATGTTGGCCGAACGGATGGAGAACTGGTAGGGAGAGCATCCAAGGAAGCTGGCCACGGGGCCTGCGTATGAGTTGGTGTCGTAGAGCACCAGGTACAATCCTCCGGCGTCAATGTAACGGCGGACCGCCATGGTGCAGCGCGGCATCTGGATGACGCCGTTGACGCCCTCCTGGATGCGGATACCAGCGGTACCATGCACATAGGCCAGGAAAGGAAAATGCTTACGCCTGGCCCTGTCTGCGGCACGAACGAACTTCTCGCCCTCGGCCGCACCAACGGAACCGCCGCGGAACGCCCCCCACAAGGAGAGCCACCACGATCTTCACGTTGTCGATGCGGGCCTCGAAGGTCAGGCAGGCGCTCTTGAGCCTGGTCTTTTTCTTGGCCTGCTCCAGCTTGACGTCGAATCCGGGATACCCCAGGGGATTGCCGGACTCCACCTCACCATCGAACTCGTACACCGAGCCGGGATCGAACACGTTGGCCATGTACCACTGGTACTCCATGGGGAAATGGTGCCCACAGTGGGAGCACACTCCGGCGAACTCCCCGAATAGGTCCGGAGCCCAAAGGTCCAGGCAGCCATGGGTGGCGCTGTTGGGGCAGGTGATGGCCCTGTCCTCCTTGGCGCGGGGGCTGACGTACTGCCAGGAGCCCTTTTTGCTCCCGTTGTCACCCTCCCAATTGGAGAGCTGGGTGAGTTCCTGCTCCTTGGCCAGATGTGCGCCCGAGGGCGAGGCGATCTTGCGTATGGCCGAGCGGCAGGGCTCGAACACGCGATCGCACACGAGCTGCGCTTCGTCCCCCAGCTCCTGCACCGTGCGCACCAGCTTCTTCTGGTGCTTGCGGAAAAAATCGTACTTGAAAAAGGAGTACAAAGACCAGCCGAGGTCGTGGCCGAAGGAATAGATCTTTTTTCCCACCGGGCGCTTGTCCTGAGCCGCGTGTCGGCTTCTACGCATGAACTCCATGTAGCGCCGGGAAAGAAGCCGCTCCCTTGCCGATGAGGTGAGATCCCAGCGCACATAGATGCGGTCCATATCCGGCGTGGGCTTGTTCTTGCCGCCGTGGTGGCGGCGCAGTGCCATGGCCCGGAACAGCTTGATGCCCCGGACATCCAGCACCACCTCGTCAGTGGCCCGCAGCACCTCCTGGCGCAGGAGCTTGAAAAAGTCGTAGTGCTCGGGCCGCGCCCCCAGGGGGGGCTCCTGGACGATGCCGTTGATGTACCCCATCTCCAGGTTGTCCTCGGCGGTCATCTTGAGGTTGCGGGCGCACTGCTCCACCAGCTCGACGGGAGCCCGGGCCCCCTCGCGCAGCCTGGCCTCGATGGCTGCCGCGCCCTCCGGAGAGATCACCGAGTAGTAGCCATGGGAGAGCATGAGGCGGTAATCAGCCAGACCGATGGCTTCCGCACCGCCGGAACCGCCTTCCGAGAACACCGTGATGATGGGCACGGGCAGGGAGGCCATGGCATAGAGGTTGCGCGCGATCTGCTGGGCAGCTCCGGGCCAGTCCTCGATGGGGTAGGACCCGGGAGTGAAGACATAGGTATGGATGGGAATGTTCTCGGTGGCCGCGACCTGCATGTAGTGCAGGGCCTTGGAATTGCCAAAGGGCTTCACCGAGCCGCCATTGCGGAACTCCTGGCCATGCCCCTTTTCCTGGCCGATGACCATGACGGGCTGGTGATGGACGCGCTTGCCCACCCGTCTGGTGACATAAGCCCGGGCGATGAGCATGCTGGGGTCGATGCTGTACTCGTCCTGGCCGCCGATTTCCGTATAGTTGTCGTAGACGTTTTCCAGGATGTCCTTGAGGCAGATGCGCTGGGGATGGCGCACGATGCGCACGCGATCCATGGGCGTGAGTTCGCGCTCCAGCTTCTTTTCCAGGAACCCGAAAAGATCTTCCAGTGATGTAAGGAACCTGATCTTGTCAGGCACGTCCAGCTCGCGCTCCTTCTGGGTGAATTCCTTGAGCTTGGATTCCAGGAGCTTGATGTTGACGTTTTCCTTGTGTCCAAAGATGTCTTGTATGTACCGAAGCCGTTCGGTCAATATTTGTATACGCTTTTCAATGTCCATAGGTCTTTCGCCGCCTCCGAAACGGGCGTGGCGCAGGAACGCCGCGGCTTTCGTCGCGGCATGACAAGCGGTTTAGAACTCAAGCAAAGAGTGTGTTTTGTCACGCAGAAAGGCCACGTTGGAGCGCATGGCCTCGCCTTCCCGGTTCTCCCCGCGCAGCACGAGGTTGTCCAGGAACCGGACGCCTCGGTCCTTGGCCTCCTGCAGGTCATTGCCCCAGATGATCGCCAGCGCCAGGTTGGGATCGTACTCGGTGGGGATGTCGTAAGGCTCGTCTCTGGGAATCTGGGTGTGCATCTTGAGCCAGGGTTCGTCGTTCCAGGAGAATTCGTCAATACGCCCCACCCAGGGGGTGAAACGATCCTCGGGACTTTCGGCAATGATGCGGTACTCGATGCCCACGCCCTCGAAGGAGATGTCCTTCTGGGTGTAGCCCATTGGCTCGCCCAATCCCAGGCGGATCTGCTCGGCGATGATGTCCACGCCCTTTCGGCCGCGGATGCGCGAGATGACCGCCGAAACACCGTTCTCCACCTGGATGCGGGTGTTCACCTCCATGAGGAAGGGCTGCCCCGCGGGCGTCACGATCCACTCCCAGGTGCCGACGTTGTCATAACGCACCTTGCTGGCCATGGCCAGAGAGTGTTTCACGATGTCGTCCAGAACCTTTCCGGCATCAAAGGAATAGGTGATGACCTCGGGTGCGAACCCGGAAGCCACCTCGATGCGTTTCTGACGGCCCGTACTCTGCACCGAGCAGTTGCGGGTGCCGAAATGAACCGGGTTCTTGCCCTCGCGGTCCGAAACGACCTGGACCTCGAGGTGGTTGAAGGACGAGACCCGCTGCTCAATGAGCACGCCCTCGTCGTTGAACTGACGCATGGAATAGCTGCGGATGCGCCTGTACACGGAGCGGAACTGGGCCGGGTCGTGAACCTCCTCGATACCCATACCGCCGCCTCCGGCAGAAGCCTTCACCAACACCAGGGGCTTTTCGATGCCCTGCTCCGACTGAAAGCTGAAAAGGCTCTCGGCAATGCCCTCGGCCTCCATCTCATCATAGATGGGGCGGTCCGAGCCGGGGACAGTGGGCACGTCCAGGCTGCGGGCCAGCCGCTTGGTATTGATCTTGTCGCCCAGCTCCATGATCTTGGGCCAGGAGGGGCCGATGAATACGAGCTTCCGCTTCCGGTCCACCACACGGCGGGCAAAGCGGTAGTCCTCGGCAAAAAAGCCATAGCCCGGGTGAATGGCGGTGGCACCGGATTCATCCGCCACCGAAAGAATCTCGTTGGCATCGTGATAGGAGGATACGCGGTACAGGCTCTTGGGGCCGCCGTGCTTGCGGGCCAGGGCCACGTGTCCGGAAGCCGCGTCCTCTTTGGTATACAGGCAGACAAAGTCCACGCCCAACCACTGGCAGGCCTGGACTATGCGCATGGCAATCTCGCCCCGGTTCGCCACCAGGATCTTATGATTTTCTCGTGTCACACAAATAACCTTCGAATCGTCATTCTTTTTCCTTATGCGCCTTTCTCAGAGAGATGAGACGCTTTTGCACTTCAAGCACCAGTTTGTCCATCCGGGCCTCACGGTGCTTGTCCATGGCCAGGAAATCGCATCCGGCGAGAAGATCGCCCGTGATGCGCATGACTTTCGCCTCGACTCCGCCGACAAACAGTTTCTTGTTCAACAGCAGATCGAACTTGAAAATCTCGTTTATGGAAAATTTGTCCTTGTTCTGGACCTGTATTCCCATGCCCATGGCGCTCAAGTCCTTCACCGGGTAGGTACGCCCCCGGTTGTGAACATAGGCTTCCAGTCCGGGTACATAGGCCCGATACGCCCGCCGCTTGTGGTCATCGGCTCCGGGGAGTGAAAATGAGAATTCATCCACAACAACCTCGCATGGGGTCTTTACTTACTGCTTATGCGTTTTTCAAGCACGAACTCAACCCTTCGATTTTTCGCACGATTTTTTAGGCTGGTGTTTGGAAACAAGGGGTTGAGGTCGGCCAAACCCGTTGCTGTGAGCCGGCTGGGCTCGATGCCCTTACTCAGCAGATAACGCAGCACATTTACTGAACGCATGGCCGAAATTTCCCAATTGTCCTTGAATCTGCCATCTCTCGGAGGTGGGAGATCGTCGGTATAGCCCCGGATATTGATAACCTCGTCCGGGCGCTGGATGAAGATGTTGTTGAGCAGATCGATGAGTTCCTTGCCCGCGGGGGTCAGTTCCACCTGGCTGGGGGCGAACAGAACCTCGCCGGGCACGTTCAGCGTGATAACGCCCTCGTCGAACACCGAGCCCACAACGCCTTCCACTCCCTTGCGGTTGAGGAAGGTCCGGATCTCGGCGTAGACCTGCCGCTGCTGCTCTATGAGCTGCTTTTGCAGGAGCACGGATTCAACAAAGGCGCCGTCGGTCTCGATGCCGATACGCGAAGCCAGTTGCTGGGCCTCGGTCTTGCCCAGGGCCTGTCGCACCGACGTGAAGGAGTCGCTGAATTTTTTCACGTCCAGACTGGACATGGAAAAAAGCAGAATGAAAAAAACCAACAGCAGGAGGGAAATGTCAGCGAAAGTGGTTATCCACTCATCGCTTCCCTCCTCATCTTCGGTGTCCGGCACATAAGGGAGATAATAATCATCATCGAGCACTCTTGCGCTCCTTTGGCGGTATGAACGACGAGAGCTTCTCGTACACCAGCCTGGGGTTGTTGTTCTCCAGAATGGACTTCGCGCCCTCGAAGATGATGTTCAGGTGCACTTCCTCCTGGAGAGTCCGTGCCTTGAGCTTACCAGAAATGGGGAGAAAAAGCAGGTTCGCAACCAGAGCCCCGTAGAACGTGGTGAGTATGGCCACGGCCATGGCTGGTCCGATGGCCTTGGGGTCGTTCAGCCTGGACAGCATTTGCACAAGGCCGATGAGCGTCCCGATCATTCCAAAGGAGGGGGCGAATCCGCCAAGCCTCTTGAACACGGCGATGGAAATATTGTGCCGCCTGCGCATGGTGGCCATCTCGATCATGACCGTGTCCCGGATCAGCACCGGATCTGCGTTGTCGGCGATGAGCTGGCAGGCCTTTTTGAGGATGGCGTTCTCGGTCTGAATGTTTTCCAGGGCAACGAGTCCCTCGCGACGGCTGATCTCCGCGATGCGCACCATGGTGTTGACCACTTCCTGGGGCTTGACCCGCTTGGTGGCAAAGACCTGCATGCCTCCGTTCAGTGCCTGCAGTACCTCTTCCAGAGGAAAGGTTACGCATATTGCGGCAAAGGTCC
This sequence comes from Desulfovibrionaceae bacterium, assembly GCA_963674665.2. Classification (GTDB taxonomy): domain Bacteria; phylum Desulfobacterota; class Desulfovibrionia; order Desulfovibrionales; family Desulfovibrionaceae. Next base: position 38,681 of record CAXXPL010000016.1, read on the forward strand.
CCCCAAACACTATCATTAATCCGGGGACATTGATGAATACCCACACCGCGCCGCCCAGGAAAATGGCCCCGAGCACCAGAGCGAACCCTACGATCACCCCAAAAAACGTTGCAATATCCATGTGTTCATCCTATAATTCCCGCATCCCCGCCTTCGGGAATTCAATCGTACAACGCAAAAACAGACGCCTGCTCGTGCTCCCCATAGAGCCATCACAAGCGCTTCACAACGCATCCACCTACCAACTTACTCTATTTATTATGCAAAACAACACAAATGTCCAGCAAGCCGTCAAATTTATTGAAAGAGAAACGTCCGGCCTTCCCAAACCCGCCCTGGGACTGGTTTTAGGCACCGGATTGGGGCCCGCGAGCGGTGATATCGAGGAACTGGCAAGCATACCATACGCCAACATCCCCGGCTTTCCCCAAAGCACGGTGGAATCCCACGCCGGAACCCTTTGCCTGGGCCAGCTAGACGGGATTCCCCTGTGGATGCTCAAAGGCAGGTTTCATCTCTACGAGGGCTACTCCCCTGAGGAGGTATGCCGCGGAGTGCGCACTCTCGCACAACTCGGCGTCCGGACCCTGGTGCTGACCAACGCGGCTGGAGGCCTGAATCCCCAGTTCGCGGCCGGGGACCTGATGCTGGTCACCGACCACATCAACTTCACGGGGCACAATCCCCTCACCGGACCGAACATCGACTCCTGGGGGCCGCGCTTCCCGGACATGTCCTGCCCCTACTCCCCGAAGCTGCGGGAACTGGCGCGCCAGGCGGCCCTGGAACAGGGCATCGAGCTCCACAAAGGCGTGTACATCGGAGTCACCGGGCCCAATCTGGAGACTCCCGCCGAGACCCGGGCCTACAAAATCCTTGGCGCGGACGCCATAGGCATGTCCACGGTCATCGAGGCCATCGCGGCCCGGCACATGGACCTGGAGATCGCCACCATCTCCTGCATCACCAATGTGAATCTCCCGGACTGCATGGAGCCTGCAAGCCTGGAGCAGGTCATAGCGCAGGCCAACAAGGCCAGCGGCAGGCTGGCCAGGCTGTTGCGCGCCTTTTTCAAAAAGATCGCCGCATAAACTCGAAGGTGATTGCCGGGAAAAATCCTATTGTGGGGAGCCCACTGCCCCCATCCCATATGCTCCGATAAGGACGGAAATCGGATTTCCCGCTGGAAACGCAATCGAGTAGGATGAAGCAGAGTCATGACCTCTGCTTCATCCCTCTCGCAGAACCGTGCGTACGAACCTCGTACACGGCTCCTGTTCATCTTTATCCCCGATTGATCGGGGGAAGCACTCCCGTTTTAACTGCGTTCATAGCGAAGAGTCCGAGTTCATCAAACCACGCGTTGGGCAATGCCATGTGGCAAAGCTGGCATGACGCGTTGCGCCAGCAGCTCATTCTGATGCTTTTACACTCGCCTTGGTATCCCAGTTGCCTGAGCCTCCGGTGAAGCTTGCGGGGTTTCTTCCACGATTTCACCCGAATGGCTCGCAGCCGTCGCCGTATCCAGCTCATGACCAGCCGAAAAGCCCTCGTGCGGTTCGCCACCTTGAAATAATTGGCAAACCCACGAAGCACCGGATTCAGGTCCGCGATAATCTTTTTCAGATTTACTGGAACGTTGCGTCTGATGATACTTTTAACTTTTGATTTGAACGCCTTCAGGCCTTGTTCTTTGATCTGCGTGAAGTTTTCTCGAATACCCCCCCTCAATACGGCACGCCTTTCGACAGACTCGTTATATGAGTCTTCTTCTGGTTCACCGTAAGATTCAGACATTCTTCCAGATATTGGGTCGCAATCGCGCGGGCATGTTCGGCGCCAGCGTTGCTTGCTTTGAGTATCACGATGCCGTCCGCATAGCGGGTTATTCGATGTCCACGGCTGCGCATAAACTGGTCGAACTTGTCCAGGTAAATGTTGGGCAGCTACGGGCTGATGACGCCCCCTTGGGGACTGCCCACCGTCGTTGCTTCGAATTCGCCGGAGCTCGGTACGCCGCTCTCAAGAAAGAGCCGGATCAGTCGCAAAATGCTCCTGTCCGCCACTTTTTCTCGCACCGCCTGAATGATCGGTTCGTGGTCCAGCATGTCAAAACACTTGCTCAAGTCCATGTCCATACCCAAGTCAGGTCGTAATCACGCATGAACGCTGTGGCCTTGGCTATGGCATCGTGGGCGCCTCCCTCCGGCCTGTATCCGTAACTGGACGGATGGAAGTCCGGGTCGGAGATGGGCTCCGGAATGCTTTTAACCGCTTGCTGCACCACGCGGTCACGGACCGTCGGTATTCCTATCCTTCTTATACCGCCGTCCGGCTTGACGATTTCCACGCGCTTCACCGGAGAGGGCCAGTAGGCCTTACTGCGAAGGTCCGCCAAGAGATCACGAATGTTCTCGAACTGGTTGAGAGCGAAGTCTTTGCAGGACTGCCCGTCTACTCCGGGAGCTCCATTCGCCGACTTCACTTATTGAAACGCCGCCACCAGCGCCTCTTCGTGAAGAAACCTGCCGTAGAGGCTGTACCAGACTCGATGATTCATCGTCCCTCTGTACTTCGTTTCTTCTGTAACGCCACTGCGCGCATCCATTCCGGCTCTTCAGCGCCGAGTGTTCGCCTTCTATCCGTTGCCGGCAATATACGACCACCTTGCGGCACCAACTCCGGTAAGGGCGGTTGGCTTGAAGAGTCCTGTTCCCAGGGGGCCCTCCCGCTACTTGCCCGCTTCGTCTGGCGGCTTGTCCTCTGAATGGCATTGTGTCGTTGACTCGAAAACTTTCAGTTGAACTTCGTCCCTTCGCAACGACCGTCGCTTGTGGCTCTCCGGTCGCTCCACCAAACCAGGCTGGCGGTCGTCCTTGTATTCTCCTCCACACCGTTACCGGGCTTCACTGGCGGTGTCGCCCTCTGTTGCAGGCTTACCCATCACGCCAGCCGAATCAGGTTCGCTTGCGCTATGTACCGTTTCCTTCCTATCGCTTCCTTCAGACCTTTCCGTTACCAGAAACGCCCTAGCGATGCGGATTGATTTCCCCTCGGACGGGGCATCTCTGCTCTCTCACAAGCAGACGGGTGCCCGGCCCTGCCGGGCGCACCGAACAAAAGGTCCGCATCATCACGATGCGACCCGGCCTATTCACTTGTCGAACGTTGCAACTGCAACGTGCGCCACCAGCAGGTCAACCTACCGAGAGCAACAACGCCAGCTACATGCAAATCAAAGATGCTTTCCCACGAACGCAAAAAGCAATAGCCGCCCGGCTCCCCTGCCGGAGCGCCCTGAAGTCGGCTCAGGCCATAAGCGTCGGCCTGACCATGTTGTCAGCCCAGGGCGAGTACCGTGGTCTGGCTGGGGCAGATGCACACGCCAGGCGAATTGGGCAGCACGCCCATGGCATTTTGTCCGGTCACGCTGGTGAGCCGCTGTGCCGGGATGCAGTCCACCAGCACTGTGATGCAGCCCACGATGTATACCGCCTCGCCCGAGATGTCCTCGGAAATGAGCCCCATCTCGAGGCCCGCGTCGTCCCCCACGCTCACCAGCCCTTCCGAGGTCTGGTTCAGGGCCGGGGTGCACTCCACCAGCACATTATCGGCCGCGGGTTCGCTGGTGGCGGAAAAGGATATGTCCGGATAGGGGATGGGCACTGGCACCCCCAGAACTGGGGTTTTGCAGACGTCGGGGAATCCCATATCCATCCCTGTGGCCATGGAAAGCATGAACATGTCGCGTCTCCGTGGCGGCCTAGGGCCGCGCTTACGGGCGCGCCTTTTCGGCGCGCGCCGGTTGTTATCCTGCCAAGTTACCCCAGATGCACCTGTTCGCCGTCCACCTTGACCACTTCGTCGGCCACGTGAAAGGCGTTTTTGGAATGCATGGTCAGAGTCTCCTCCACCAGGTGGCGGGAGTCCTTTGCCTGGAACTCGCTCAAGTCCTCCACGTAGCAGAAGAGGTCCTTGAGCCTCTGGGTAAGACGGCGGGCTGTGGTCTCCAAGATATTGGCCACGAACTGCGAGGTCTGCACGTTTGCCTGCAGCACTTTTCCGAGAAAGCTCGTACGCTCCACGCGCATTTCAGCTTCATCCGCCAGGACCGAGACCTTGCGCGCCATGCAGCCACACTGCTCTCCAGCGCTCAGGGTCACGTTCTCCTCGGCCAGCACGTGCAGTGAGCCCTGGGCCACGTGCATGGTCACCGGTCCCTGGAAGTCCAGGTTGTTTTCTGCGGCATCATCGGCACGTACCAGCACCGAGAGGATGAAACAGCGGCCGGATGCATCCAGGGACAGCAGGACCTCGTCCCCCACGCAGGGGCGCAGCAGACAGCTCGCACTGGGCCAGGCCGTGGCCGGGGTCTCACCGACGCGCACGAGATAGCCTTCCTCGCTTTCCTCGAGCACGTGTCCATACTCCAGCTCGGGACGGGGTGGCAGCTTATGGGCCAGATTGTTCATATGGTCACTCCTTTTACAGTACCGTTATGCTCTTCGCTCAAATGGGGGGCGTCCACTCTTCGGACTCCGCCAAGTCTTCGTCCGGTTTGCGCACGGGCTCCCGGTTGGCGCTGTCCCAGGAGGTGTGGTCGTCTATGATCCTGTGCAGCTTGGCCATGCGCAGATCGGCCTTGGTGAAATTGGTGTAGGTGAGATCGGTCATGGAGAAATCGGTGTATCCAAGGTCCGCTTCGGTAAAGTCCGCGCCGCGACACTGTCCCTTGGTAAATCGGCAGTAAGGCATGCGAGCCTTCTTGCACTTCGCGCCCGTGAGGTTGGCTTCCATGAAGATGGATTGTTCGAAATCACCGCCCTCGAGCACCGCCTCTTCCAGGTTGGCGCCCTTGAACATGGCCTTTTGCGCCGTGGCGCCTCGAAACACGGCGCGTTCCAGACGTGCCGAGGAAAAGTTGGACATGGAGACGTCGGCATTGCTGAAGTCGGCTTCACGCAAGTCGGCGCTGTCCACCATGACGATATGGAAGGTCATTCCCGCGAAGTTCTGACCGGCCAGGGCGCATCCTCTCATGTAGACGCGCGTGAGCACGGCGCCCTGGAAATTCACGCCCTGAAGGTCGGCGTCTCGAAAGGAGATCTTGAGCATGGTGGCCCCGGAGAGGTCGGCTCCGCGCAGTGACGCGTCCTGCAGCAGGTTTTTTTCCAGGTGTGCGCCGGAAAGGTTCGCAGCGTCCATTGTCACGTGCTGCATGGTGCACCAGGAGATGTTCGCGCCATGGAGGTTCGCGCCCGAAAGGTCGGCCCGCTGCAGCTGGGTTTTCTTCAGGATGGCGCCCGAAAGGTCGGCTTCCCGGAGCGTGAGCTTGCGGAAATCCACCTTGCCGCAATCCGTACCCGAGAGGTTCGCGCCCGAGAGGTCGCAGTTGCGGAAACCGGTCTTGCCGATGATCGCGCCGCGCAGGTCCGCGCCGCGCAACGAGACGTTCTCGAAACGCCCCCCGCTGCAATCGGCCTTGGAAAGATCCAGCCCCGAGAGGTCCACGTCGGCCACCACTCCGTTGTCGCGCAAAGTCTGCAGCACTTGCTCTCTGTTCATCGCAACAGATCCGTTCTGTTGAAGAGTAAGGTTCGTTTCAGGTTCGCCAGCCGGAAATTGGTTTTTCCCACAGTGACCTTGTAGAAGTCCACGCCAAAGAGGTTGGCCCCGCTGCAGTCGGTCTGCACCAGTCGGCTCATGCGCAGGGAACCCTGCGCCATGTTGGTGGCGCGCAGGGTGGCGGCTTCGAGGTCGCATTTGGTGATACGCGCCTTTTTGGCGGAGACGCGTTCCATATCCGCGCGGTGCAGCACGCACCCCTCCATGAGCACGTTGTCCAGTGTGGCTTTGTTGAAGCTGGAATCGCTGAGGTCGCTTTCACGGAAGCAGGCACCCCGCAAGGTTGTCTTTTGCATGTCCACGCCGGGAAAGGAGCTCTGTGAAATGATGCGGGCGCGGTCCAGGTTTGCTCCGGCAAAGGTCACGCGCTCTCCTTTGGATCCCTGAAACGCGGATTGCGGGAGCTCCGCGCCGCTGAAATTAGCATCGTCGCAGGTGCAGTCACGGAAGATAACCTTATGCAGTTTGGCTCTCAGGAACAGGGATTTGCCCATGTCGCACCCAACGAACATGCTCAGGCTGCAATCGCTGTCAGACAGGCCGGCTTCCTTGAGCACTGTCTTGGCAACGTGCAGCAGCCGCATGGAGGCGCCCGAAAAATCGGTTTTTGTGCAGTCCGCGTCCTTGATCATGCAGCGCTTGAAGTTCGCCTCACCGCAGTCTGCTTCCACCATCTTCACCCCTTGAAGGAGACAGCCCTGAAACCGGGCCTGCCCCAGGGCGGCCTTGGTGAAGTCCACGTCCTTGATGTAGGCGTTTTCAAAGATCGCGCCCTTGAGGTTGCTTTCGTCGAACCTGGTCTTTTCCAGGAGGGCCTTGCGCAGGTCGATGCCCGGCAGCTCCAGCTTGGAGAGGTCCACGCCAGTGAGGTTCCTGCGTTGAAAATCCAGCCCGGCCCGATAGCGCTCCACCACCTGTTCACGGGTGAGGGGTGTCAGAGCGTCCGGAGTCAGGCCCGCCTTTTCCATTGATACACCCGCGGCACCAGGGAGCTTTTTGGACAGCGCCTGTGCTTTCTTGGCTTGGGCCTCTTCGTTCTTGGTGGCGAAGAGAGCCTTTTGCCGTTCCGCACGGGCCTGGGATTTTGCCGCTATTTCACGGACCTTGGCGGCCTGATCAGTGATCTCTTGGGCTTTTTCGTCGCTGATAAGGTTCTTGGCCTTGTACACATCGCGTTTCTGCAGCATCTGACCGGCCATCTTGTCGCCCATTTCCGCATAGGACTCCCGGGGCTTGGCCGCCGCGTCGGCCAGGGATTTTTCCGGGTCAAGCCCCTGGTCGCCAAAGTGTTCGCGAAGTTTGGCGATCATGTTCCCCTTGTTGGCGCGTACCGCGTCGATGCGGGGCTGGTGCATGGCCTTGATGCCCTGGGACAGCTCGGCCACTAGGGCGGATACGTTCAGGGCCGGGAATTCCAGTTTCATGCCCATATCTTTTGACGGGGGCTTTCCCTCTTCGGGCAGCTCCGGAAACAGGGCATGTTTTTTCGCGAATTCCTTGGGCAAGGCGTCCATTATAATCTCACGAATATCATTTCCCGCCGCGCGGGATTCGAAGACAGTTCGCCCCTTGGGCAGGGGCAGTAAAACAGCCGTGGCCATGGCCTTGTGCCAGGGGGACCAGGCCATGCCATCCCCGCTGGTGTTCTCGGGCATGATCACCAGGACGGTGTGCGCCTTTTTCAGGGCGTCCGCACCTTCCGGGCCAGGGAGAACATCCGGGCTGGGCATGGCCAGCACGCCGCAGGCGTCCCCGGCCTCCTGCTCCACAAGCAGGGCCTGCAGTTCATCGGCCACTATGACCACTGGCGCGGGAAGTTCTTCAGTGCCCGGATCGGCAGCCGGCAGAAACAGGGGCATGGCGTCGGAGGCCGTGACCAGATGCTCCCGCCGCCCCACCATGTAGCCGCCATCCTCATCGGACCGGCGGATGAGAACCCGGTTGCACACCGGACCATCGAAGCGGGGCAGCACCAACCCGGCGGGCAAGGCAATCCGCGGCTGGGGTGTTTCGCCCTCGCCAAGCCCCCAGGAGACGGCGTCATCCGATGTCTCCTCGTAGTTCACGCCCAACCAGGCTCGTTGCCAGGTCTTGCGTTTCAGGCCCATGCGGGTGAGGGTGGAACGCAGTTCCTCATCATGCTCCAGGTTGCGCCGGCACTGGACCACAAAGGGAAAGGCGTGATCGTGCCAGGGGTTGACCGACTCCCCCTTCCAGAGCTTGTCCGGGTCCATGCCGGTCTTTTCCAATTGTTCAGGCGTTAAATTTTCCTTGAGAAACTTGCTGTTCTTTTCGATAAGCGCGCTTTTCCGGGCTTCGGCTTTTTTGCGCAGGTCCTGAAGCTTGCCTACTGACGAGTCCACCTTGGCTTCCATGTCCTGTAGTTTGCCCCGGACCTTGGAGATGGGCTCCATGTTCACACGCACCCGGTGCCCCCAGCGTTCGTTCATGGTGCGGGAGATTTTTTCCAGCCTGTCCAGGGTGCCCATGCGCGCACTGATAATGCCCTTGAACTTCCCACCCAACTCCGCTGCGGTACGCGGCATCACCGGAGCCTGGCCAAGGGCGTTTTTCTTGATCCGGGCGATCTCCTTGGGCACATTCTTCATTGTCAGCATGGCCTCGGAAATCTTGGCCTTGGCCGCTTCCAGGGGCGCCATGTCGATGGGCACCACGCGATCCAGGGCCTTGGCCTCGGCATCGCGCCAGTGTTCCAGAGTGCCCGGAGCGGCATTCATGTCCTCTGTAGCCAGGAACACGCGCACCACGTCGCCGTAATCCTCGTCTGCCACCTCCACAATCCCGCGCCAGATGCAGATTCCGCGCAGAATGGACGGAAAGAGCCAGACTGTTTCGGGGTGCAACGTCACCTCCTGAAAAACCTGCTTGAACTGGTCCGGTTTCTCGAAGCGTTTGAAGTGCTCGCGCAGCGTGGCAAAGCACCGTACGCGGTACGGCGGCAACCTCGACGCGATGGTGGCGTAATCCGGATGCATGTTCCGGATGACAATCCCCTCGTTGCCCGAGAAAAAACCATGGATTCGCTGATCCAAGGGCGCGGCGTTGAAAAAGGAATAATCGAAATCGTCGGGCAGGCCGGGCCAGCGCTCGATCTTCCAGCGCTCGTCAAAAGTGCCGGAACGCATGTTGCGCTGGGGCCAGGTGGGGTCAAGGGGGCCGTATCCCGCGGGCTCGGGCCTGTCCTTGGACAGGCCTATGAGCTTTTTGGAATTCTCCACATTGGGCAAAGGCACCACGGGCGTGCCATCCTTCAAAACACTGGCCAGGCCTTTGCCCACCGGGTTTGTTTCCAGGCCCGGGCCGCCAAAGGCGTTTTCCCAGGTGACAGGGACGCGGGTAAACTCCTCGGGGTCGGTTATGATGCCGCCGTGCCCCCAGAACCTGTCGCCAAAGACAGTGACCTTTTTTTCCAAGTCCCCCAGGGTCACGGAGACTTCGAGGGACTGGGCCTCCTGCCCTCTTGGGGCGCAAGCGTCACCTGTGACGAGAAATTCTCCCTGCAGCTTGGGCATGCCCTGGTCGAGGATGGGAGTCGGGCCCAGTTGGGCCGGAATGGTCTTCCACAACTCCTGCTCATCCAGCAGGGTGTCCGGAGCCGTAAGGTCGAAAAACACGAGCACGCCCAGGGCCAGATGCAGGCGCCCCCGAATGTTCACGGGGCGGGGCAGCAGTGAAAGCGTCTTGTCCTTGATGACTTTCATGTCTCAGACCTTGAGGGATAAGTCGGTGAGGGTGTTGAAGTCTTCGGCCATGTGGTCGATGGTCGCCGCAAGTACGGTCTTGTTTGCCAGAAGCTGGTCCTTGGCCTGGATCAGTTCGTTTTTCGTTGCGATCATTTCGGTCTTTGTCTGGGCGAGATCGTCCTTCATCTGCCCAAGCTCCGTCTTTAGGTTGGTCAGATGGGTGGTATCCTCGGACAAGGATGCATTTTCCTGTCTCACTGTGGTATTTTCCGTGGCCAGGTCCTGTTTTTCCTCTGCAATCTTGTTGCAATCCTCGCGCAGCTTTGTGATGGACTCGCCGATTGTCGTCTTGGAAGCGGTCAGCTTGGTTTTCTGTGCCTCGAGTTTTTGCACCATGGCCTGCATCTTGACTATTTGCCCGGCAATTTCCATTTGCGATTCCGTGAGTTCCTCGTCCGCACCCACAGCCTTTTGCACATTCCCGTGCAGGTAGCTCATGAGCGGAGCCCAATGCTGGTTAAAGGGATCGACCCATTTGAAGAACTCCAGCGCGGTAATGTCCGTGGCGATGATGCCGACGAGCTTTTCATTGCCACCGCCCACCCAGGAGGAGCTTTCGCCAAAGATAACCTCGTTTTCCGTGCCGGCGAATACCTCGAAGGCCTTGTTGGTCTGCATCTTGAAACCGCACTTCTCCTCATCCTTTTCCCAGGTGGGGCTGGGCGGGTCGTTGGGCTCGCCAAGGCGAAGAAAGGTGTCTTCCGTGGGAGTGCGCATAAGGATGCGTTCGCTGCCCTTCTTGTCCTCGATATGCAGGAGGTTCTGACCCGAGGTGGTGAGCATGGCCTTGGTCTGCGAGTCCTTGGTCACAAGGCTCTTGTGGGCGGGGTTCGGCACCGCCGCCGCAATGAAGGGGCGGTCGGGGTCGCCGTCAATGAAACTCAGGAGCACCTCTGTGCCTTTGTGCAGGGGAAAGTGCATGCCATGATCGGAGCCGCCGTAGGGCTGCATCATCCGCAGCCAGGAGGAGGCGTGCCCTTGATCGCGGCCCGAAAGGTCAAAGGGGAGGATGACCTTGTAGCGGCCATGATCGTCCAGTTCGGCGTACTGGCCGGAGCCTGCCTCATCGATGGCCGCGTTCATCACGCCATGGATGAAGGGCTTTTCGGTAGTCCGTTGGGGGCGGAACTGCACCGAGGCGGGGATGGCGGTCAGCGTGTTGCGGTAGAACAGGTTCTCGCCGCCTTCCTCGGTGGTCATGCCTCGCTCCATATAGGCGCGCTGGCTGCCCGCGTGGCTGACGTCCGTCACTAGGTATTCCTGGTTGTCCTTGTCCTGAAAATAGTGCTCCAGGGTGAAGGTGTAGCCGCAGCGCACAAAAGGAGCGGTTGTGGCGGCCTCGAAGATCACCTCGCGGCAGGAGAGTTCCTGGGCGCGGACCGATGCGAGGCTGTGCCCCTCTTCCTGGGTCCTGAAGTGTTCGCCGTAGATGTAGACCTCGCCCTGCCCCCTGTCCGAAATCTTGGCCTGGGCGCGAAGCTCCAGCCCCGGCTTCAGGTAATCATAGTCCTTGAGCAGGATCGATGCCGGAAGCATGTGCCGCTGCTCCCGAAAATTGGTGACGACTTCATTAAGGTAGGGCAATTCCAATCCGGACTGGGGCGCGTAGCGCATGTTCTTCGCTTGCTCCATAGGCTTATGCGCACTCTTGCTGTCCGTGATGACCAGCTTTTCCCCCTGATCGCCCTGTTCGAAGAAATAATAGAGCCCGTAACGCTCCATCCAGCGGGATGCGAAGGCGAAGTGCGACTCGTCATACTGGCAGACATACTCCCAGGTGGGGTAACTGTCCTGCAGGCGGAGTTCGAAATCCATACCCTTGTTCAGGCCGCCGTCCTGGAGCACGGCCTCCAGGATTTGCGGGCAACTCTTGTCCAGGAAGATCTGGTTGTGATGCGTCAGGGTGAGCCACCAGAGCTTGGGCGTAAGCACCGCGCGATAGAAATAGTGCTTGTGGCTCTGGTTGAGCTGCTCGAACGATTCCAGAATGCCATGCATGGGGAGTTTTCCGGCCTCACGCTCAAAGGTGAACGTGGCCGGTGATTGCACCACGGCCCTTGTGTCGATGTCCGGTTTGGACGATGCCAGGGTGATGACGAACCGGTAGAGCTTTGACAGGCCCTCGGTCCCGTTGAAATCGAGCACATGGAAGGCATCCTCGGGCAGCGCTTTGGAAGTGAAGGAAAAAACCGTGTTGCTGGATGGAGCCATACTACGATCCCCTGGTATCCGGATGTTGCTCAGGTGGTTGTGACGAATGCCGCGAGATGGTTCACGCTGGCCGAAACATAGGCAAGCTCATCCATCATGGCCGTCTGCTCTTCGCAGAGGGTGCTGATTTCAGCGGCAAGCTCCGTAATGTTGTCGCAGACCGAGTTCGTGCTCTCCACGATGGAGGTATTCGTGTTTTGAAGCTCTGTTATCTGCTGACATAATTTACTATTTTCCTGGCAGATATTGATGCGGTCATTGTAGAGTCCGGTGGTTGTCTCGGCGACTTCGATGTACTCTTCGGCCAGGTGTGTCTTCTCTTCCGCGACTGTGACCTTTTCCCCGAGAAGATGCGTGTTTTCCTCGGCCAGCTCTGTCACTTCTTCGGACAAACCGGTGATGGTGCCCTTCAACGCCTCCATTGTTTCCACCAGCTTCGAAGCCTGCTCCGCCTCTTTTTCCTCCGCCGCGCGCATGGTCTCCTCGGTTTCTTTCCAGCGGTTGTGGATGGGCTTTATGCTCTGCGTCATGGCCAGGTTAAGCCCGATTTCGGTCCCGAGAATGAACGTGTGGTTGAAAATAAGGTAGGTGGTGACATCCAGGCCGAGAAACGATTCCGAGGAATTGCCGAAAATGACCGTGTTGGCGGATCCGGCCTTGATGGTCAGGGCCTTGGACGTATAGAGCTTGTGGCCCACAAAGCCGGATTTTTCCTCTTTTTCATCCTTGTCATCCTTGTCATCCTTGTCTTTGTCGCCTTTTCCCTCACCTGACGAGGTCGTGGAGGTGGCAGGTGGAGTCGTCGTGGTGGTGTCATCCCCGCCTGAGGAGTTTGCGCCGGATGTCGGGTCCGGCGGTGTCCAGCCCATTCCGCTGGGGATCGGGCTGTTGGAGTCCGGGTCGTTGGGGTACCCCATGCGCCAGTATGTATCATGGGCCTCGCAGTGCAGGACCACATGCTGCTTGCCGTCCGTGTCGCTGAACTTGATGTGGTTCTGGCCGGAAGTCCGGATATGGCACATGGTCTGGTTCGTACTCACCACGGGGCTGGGCTTTTCAGGATTTGGCACTGAGCCAAGCACTATGGGGCGGTCCGGGTTGCCGTCCACGCATGCCAGGATGACTTCCGTGCCCTTGTGCAGGGGGAAGTGGAGCCCGTGGTCCGCGCCTCCGTATGGCTGGGCCATGCGCAACCAGCTCGACGCGTGTCCATCCTTGCGGCCGGAGCGGTCAAAAGGGAGGATGACCTTGTAACGCCCCTGCTCGTCCACCTCGGCGTATTGGCCAGAGCCCTCGGCGTCGATGGTGGCGTTCATGACGCCGCTGAAACGTGGCCAGGGCGTAATTCGTTGGGGGCGAAACTGGAGCCCGGCAGGTATGGCGGTGAAGGCGTTGCTGTAAAGGATCTCGTTCTCCTGTTCCTCCGAGGCCTGTATCAGAGAGATCAGGTACGCCTTCTGGCTGCCGCGGTGGTGCACACGCTGCAACAGATAGTCCTGGTTGAAGTCGCTGCGGAAGTGATTGTCCAGAGTGAAGGTGAAGCCCGAGACAAGATAGGGGATGCCGCTTATGCCGTTGAAAAGTTGTTGGCGGCAGAGAAACTCCTGGGAGCGGATGGTGGCGAGTTCCTTGCTCTCGCTGTCGGTTCGGCAGTGTTCATTGTAATAGTTGATGGCTCCGCGCCCCTGAGCGTCCACCCGGGCCATGCCCTGAACCGGGGCATTGGGGGTGCGGTAGTTCCAGTCACGGACGCCGACCTGCTGCGGCACAGGGGCCTGCAACAGGTTAAAGGAGCTGACCACCTCTTCGCCGTGGGTGTCCTCCATGCCCGAAGGAGTGACATAGCGCAGCGTATCGGCCCGGGGAAGCGAGGTATGGGCGATGGCCGTATCGGTAATGACCAGACGCCCCTCCTTGCTCTGGTCGAAGTAGTAGTAGAGGCCGTAATGCTCGGTCCAGCGCGAGATGAAGTCCAGATGCGATTCGTTGTACTGGCAGACGTAGTCCCGAGGGGGGTAGGTTTTCTGGAGCTTGAACACGTAGTCCAGGTCTGGCTCTAGGCCGCCGTCCTTGAGCACGGCTTCGAGAAACTGCTGCACGTTCTTGTCCAGAAAAATCTGGTTGTGCCGGGTCTGGGAAAGCCGCCAGAGCTTTGGCACGAGAGAAACCTTGTATACCGTGAACTGCCCCAGCTTCTGCGTTTCACTGCAGGAAGCGAGCACTCCATTGATGGGGGTGACGCCCTTTTCGCCGGAGATGGTGAAGATGGCCGGCTCCTGCAGCAGCATGGCGGTATCGAGACTACCCTTTTTGGACAGGAGCATGATCTCGAAGTGAAAGGGCTGGGAAAGGCTTTCCTCGCCAGTGAAGGAGATGACCAGAAATGTGTCTTCGGCCACTGCTGTGGAGGTGAAATGGAACCGAAGTTTGAGTTCGCTCATGAAAGGTCCTTTCGTAACTGGAAAGGTTAGGATTCGTTTTGCTCCGCCGCCACATGGGTGACCTGGTCGCAAACAAGGGACTCCTCCTGGGCCGTGACCATCTGCGCCCCGGCAAGGATAGTCTTGCGCTGCGCAGCATCGCTATGGGATTGGGCGATATGGGTATTGGTCGCGGACAGCCGGACCTTTTCATCCATCACGGTCTGCTTGCTCTGCATAACTCCTATATCGGAGTTGCTGATGCGCACCTTGTTCTGGGCGACATCGTTTTTGGACTGTGCGAGCTTCACCTTGCTCTCGGCCAGGGAAGTCTTGCTGGCCGCCATTTTCGTCTTCGATGCCGCAAGAGAGGTCTTCTGCGCGACGACCTTGGTCTCCTTGCCCACTTCCTTCATCTTTTCTTCCGCAGCTTCAAAGACCTCGTCCGCGGTCTTCACATGCTCTTCGACCATTTTTGTTTTGCTTATGCCCAAGCGCACGGCCAACTGATGCAGTTTGTTCTCAAGCGGAGCGAACTCTTTCAAATACGCCAAATAGATGCCGAGGTTGAGACCCAGCACCGTGCTGGTGCGTATTCCAAGCGTCTCTCGATGCTCCCAGCCGATAACCGTTTTGAAGTTGTTGCCGAGGATGACACTGTTCTTCGAGCCGGCCTGCACTTCGAACATCTTGGAGGTGTTCAGTTTCCAGCCTGCGATCTCCTCACTGTCCGACCAGTCGGGCGGGGGGTCGTTGTGCGAGCCGATCCGGCCATAGGAGTCCGCCGTGGGCGCGCTCATGAGCATGCGTTGGGATCCGGCTTTGTCTTCGATGTGCAGCTTGTTCTGCCCCCCTGTGGTGATCTTGCTCTGGGTCTGGCTCTGGCTCGTGACCACGCTGGCGTGTTGCGGGTCGGGAACCGATCCGGCAATGATGGGCCGATCCGGATCGCCGTTCACATAAGTGAGCATGACCTCGGTGCTCTTGTGCAGGGGGAAGTGCATTCCATGATCCCCCCCTCCGTAAGGCTGGGCCATGCGTATCCAGCTGGAGGCATGCCCGCCCTTGCGGCCGGAGATGTCCAGAGGCATGGTGACCTTGTAGCGGCCCTGGGCGTCAAGCTCTGCGTAATGGCCGCTGCCTTCCGCGTCGATGTGCGCGTTCATTGCGCCGTGCATGCGCGGCCAGTCGTGAGTGCATTCCGGACGGAACTGCACGTTTTCCGGGATGGCGGTGACCGTGTTGTGATAAAAGAAGGACTGCTTTGCCTCGCGCTGGTCCAGGCCCGAAAAGAGATACCCCTCCTGGCTGCCTTCATGGCCCACGGCAATGGTCAACCATTTCTGGTTCCACGAGTTCTCGTAATGATCCTGCAGGGTGAAGGTATAGCCGCTGCGCAACGATACGGCCGCACTTTCCGCCGTGGCGGTGATCTCGCGGCATCCCTTTTCCTGGGCGCGTACCGTGGCCAGGGCTTCGGCCTCGCTGGGGGTCTTGATGTTGTCGGCATAGGCGTGGACCATGCCGATGCCGTTTTTGCTCACGGTTTTTTCCGCGCTTATCTTCAGCCCTGGTGTGCGGTAGTTGTAGTCCTGCAGCAGCACGGTCCGGGGCACGAGCGAATGCATGCGCGCCCAACGCCACACGGTCCGCTGCTCACGCCCCTTCTCCAGGCCGGACGTGGGCGCATAATGCAGGGGGGAGGCTCCGGGAAAGTCCGTATGTGAGGAGGAGGAATCCGTGAAGATGGCCTTTTCACGGGAATCCCCCTGCTCGAAAAAGAAATAGATGCCTTCGCGCTCCATCCAACGCGATATGAAGTCGAAATGGGATTCGTTGTATTGGCAGACAAAGTCGCGCCGGGGGTACTCCCGCGCGAGGCGGAACTCGAAATCCGTTCCAAGGACCAGCCCCTGTTGCACCAGGGTTTCCTTCAGGAATTCCGGCACGGTCTTGTTCAGAAATATTTGGTTGCCGCAGGAGATCGTCATGCTCCACAACCGGGGGCGGATCACGGCGCGGTAGAAGGTATGCTTGTGGGTCTGTTGCAACACTTCGAAAAGGGTGAGCACGCCGTGAATCGGCGTATCGAGCGTCAGGTCGTTGTCCTGGCCGTGGAGGGTGAAGGTCGCATCCCCTCCGATGCAGTCGTCGCAGTTATCCAGGAGCTCCCGCCCCATGAGGGTGATGTCCAGAAGGTATGGATCTGAAATGGCCTCGTGTCCGTTGAAGCGCACCACATCAAGAGTGTGTCCCTGAAAAGGCTGCGCGGTGAACGAGAAGAGCTGCTTCGCCATGGTGCTGTGCATCTCCCGTACATAGTTCTCGGAACGCATAGGAATTGACACCGCGCTCCGGCGGCTTAGCCGCCAGGTCCCGCCTGCGGCGGACCCGTTCTTATGCCTTCGAGCTACAAAATGTTATACAATTTTAGCGCTCTTAGTAATAGCGTGAGGCACCTGCCCGCTGCGCCGGTCGGCAAGGATGGGTAAAAGGCTACGCTACAATAAAACCGTTGGCCCGTACTCTGCGAAGCACGGGGCGCATCCGGATGATTCGGCTCCCATGATCTGTAAAAATGGAGCCGCAGCAGCCGAACCGCAGAATTCTCATCATAATTTCCACCATATGCGGAGATCAGGGGCAAGTCAACAAGGCATGGATGAAAGGGGATAGGGAACACATACCCGCCCCTCATCCGGAGGAATTTGCGGACATATGTTGCTATCCGCATGCTCGGGTATTGTACCTCTACAAGCAGCGCCACAAGCCCATTGCCGGGGAAGCAATCTCTCGCGCAGGCGGTGGGGGTGCTCCTCCGGATCAGACTGCGCTTTTCCAGGTTCAAGCACACAGGGGGGGCAACTGCAGGCCTGTTTACCGATGCTCGGCACCACTCACCCGATGATCAATGGGAGCGAGTTGTCAACGACACCCCGCTCCCATTTATATGTAGACCCCCTAAATTAAATGCGCTGTCAAGAAACCATATGTGCGCGTCTCCTCAGGAATGGTCCGGGTTGTGCCCGTCATGTTCTTCATGGGCATCCTTGGAATCGTCCTTGCCGCCCATGAGAAACTGCCAGTACAGGGTGACGGCCACGAGAATGCCGCCCATGAGCAGATAGACCACCCCTTTGCTGAAGGTGTAGTATTCCTGCAAAGTATGGAATTCCATAACCTTTATCCTCCTTGGCTAATGATCGCCCTTGTAGGCGGGGTGTTCGAAGAAAATGGGCATCCGCGTGGTGATGAAACGAAAGACCACCAGCCCCAGCGTGACGATGAAGATGGAGACAACGATCTCCATCCAGCTGGGGAAGTACCTGTCCGCTGCCGGCAGATGATAGTTGAACGCGATCAGGGAGATATTGAAGCGGTTGAACACGATTCCCAGAACCGTGAGGGCCGCGGTCCACTTGATCAGCCTGATGTTCCTGTCCCGGGCGCCGATGGCGTAGAGAAAGGACGGCAGCGCCACGAAGCAGAGCATCTCCACCAGGTAGAGCACGCCGTAGCCCGTGGTCAGGTAGTGCCAGTTGTTGTCGTAGGCCAGGCCGATGAGCTTGATGGCGAAGTAGCCGAAGAGGATGAGGGAGCACCCCCGCGCGAACCCGAGCACAACGGTGTCGTGGTTGGCCAGGTACTCCTCGTCCATCATCCTGTGCAGATACCTGTGCGACAGCGTGCCCTCGAAGATGACCATGGACAGCCCGGCAGCCATGCTGGACACGAAGAAGTACAGCGGCAGGTACGGGGTGTACCACAGGGGGTGCAACTTGGAGGGGGCGATAAGGTACAGGGCGCCCAGGGAGGACTGGTGCAGGGTGGAGAGCACCACGCCCATGATGGTCAGGGCCAGGGTGACCTTCACCAGGATGTTGCGGATCCTGGTCTTGCGCAGCCACTCGAAGGGAGCGGGCAGGAACTCGATGAACAGCACGGTGAGGTACAGGAACACGCACAGCCCCACCTCGAAGAGCAGCGACGTGGTGCCCTGTTGCACGAACACCGGGTACGGCAAACGCCAGGGGCGCCCCACGTCGTAATGCAGGGCGAACACCACCAGGGCGTAGCCCAGGAAGGCGGTGAGGATGGCCGGGCGCACAGCGGCGTGATAGCGCTTCAGCCCGAAGATGTAGCAGGCCGCGGAGGTGGTGTAGCCGCCGGCCGCCAGGGCGACGCCGCAGAGCAGGTCGAAGCCGATCCAGATCCCCCAGGGGTTGTTGTCATCGAGGTTGGTCACCGCGCCGATGCCCTTGGTAAAGCGGAGGGCGGTGAGCAGCAGGCCCGCGATCAGTATCAGGCCTGTGACCACATTGAAGGTATTGAATGCCGACTTGGGGCCGGCCTGGGTATGGGTGGACATCAGGCGCCCTCCTCCTGGTTTTCGCCCTGATCGCCTTTCTCTTTCAGGGCTTCTTCCACGGCTTTCCTCACCTCGACCTCGATGCGCCGTTTGTTGTCGACTTCAGCCTTGGACAAGGCTTCGTGCAGGGTCTTCTCGGCCTCTTCGCCGGCCTTGCTCAAGGCGTTCTTCACCGCGGCCCTCTTTTCCTGGTCCACGATGATGTCCTTGCGCTTGTTGATGGCGTAGATGCCGCCGAGCAGCACGGGCCAGAGACCCACGACCATGGGGACGGCGGCCAGGGCGCCGGAGGTCAGTTCCGGGGCGGACCTGGTGCCCAGGTCCTCGCGCAGGCCGATCTCCTTGAACGGCACGCCGGAGATGTACATCCAACTGGTGCCGCCCATCTCCTTCTCGCCGTAGACATGGTCGATATACTTGCCCGGGTTCTTGCGGATGCGCTCGTGGGCGATCTTCAGAAGCTCGTCACGGGTGCCGAAGGTCAGGGCCTCCTTGGGGCAGGCCTCCACACAGCCGGGCAACTTGCCCTCCGCCAGACGAGGGGCGCACATGGTGCACTTCACCACCCGCGGGGTCAGGGGCTCGTTGTATTCATAGGTTGGAATCTCGAAGGGGCAGGCGATCATGCAGTACCGGCAGCCCACGCACACCGAGGCGTCATAGACCACCGCGCCGCTGGGGCTCTTCTTGAAGGCCTTGACAAAGCAGGCCGAGGCGCAGGCTGGCTCCAGGCAGTGGTTGCACTGGAACTTGCGAAACACCGGCGCCCCACCTACCTGGTACTTGTTCACCACGGTGTAGGTGTCGGGGTGGGTCCTGCGCCTGATGTTCAACACTTCGAGATCGTCAAAGGGTTTTTCGGGTTGGGGAAGGTCGTTGACCTTGTTGCAGGCGGCCTCGCACTTGCGGCAGCCGATGCACCGGGTGGCGTCAAAGAGCACGCCCTTGCTTCCGGGATAGCCTTTGAACTCCTTGCCCGCGGCTTCAACCTTCCCGGACGTGACGGCTGTGGCGCCAGCCGCGCCTATGAGACCGAGGAATGTTCTGCGTAACATCTGATCATTCTCCTTGGGCTATCCGTGAGTCTTTCTTCGCGTGACAGGCAACGCAGTCCGTAGCCCCGGGCTTTTCGAGCCCCATGCGCTTGTGGCAGTCCATGCAACGCAGATGAAAGGCGGCCTTGAGCAGGGGCCTGCCGTCCGGCATGGAGGTCTTGTCACCGGGCAATTTCGCCATGTGGCAGGAGCCGCACCTGGGCGGCGTTCCACCGGGCTCGATGCGCGAGCCATGGTGATGGCAAGCCGCGCAATCACGCCCGTCCTTCCTGTGCATGCTCAACAGCCCGGAGGCCTGACGGCCGATGGCGGCCTGCAGCTTCTCGAGGTGTTTGGCATGCTCGAACTCCACGGGCAGGTATTCATCGATCATGGCGCCGATGCGCACCTTGCCGGGCATGTTGTCGGGTATGGGGCCCAGCGACAGCAGCGGGGACATCGCTTCCACTATCACCGGAGCCTTGCCGGACATGGCAGGGGCCGGAGTGACGGGGATGTCTGTGGACAGCGGCCGTGACTCGGGCTCCGTGTCCCGTCCGGGCATGGATGGCGGCAACAGGATGGCCGAGGGCGCCAGTAGAGGCTCGGGCGCCGGGTCCTGTCTGGGCTCTGACGGCGGCAGCAGGATGGCGGTGGGCGCCAGTAGAGGCTCGGGTACGGAGCCCAGCTTGGATTCAGTTCCGGGCAGCAGGATTGCTGTTGGAGACAGCTTGGGTTCGGGTTGAGGAGCCATCATGGCAGCGATTCTCCTGACCTGCTCCTTTGGGGGAGCCGTGGTCTCAACGCTCCGTTCCTCAACCTGTGGCTCGGGCAGATTGCTGGCCAGCATTAGCCCCATGGTGGCCTTCACGCCAGAAGCGGCACGGTGGCAGAAAGCGCAGTCGGTGCCTCGCTCCTCGATGGGGCGTGTTTGGTGACATCCGCGACATTCCGGGGCAGCGGTCTTTATGCGGGCGTGGCAGCTCACACAGGAGTTCTTGACTGTCACGGAATGCATGATCCGGGTCAGGGTGATGCCCTTGCCCCTGGGATCGCCATAAGGAGTGTGACAGGTGATGCAGGCCTGCTTCACGCTGGAGTGGTGGCAATCCACACAGTTGAGGGAGCGTTCGTGAAGGCCGTGGTTGAACGGCACCACAGGCATGGACGTGGGCCACTCGGGTCCTGTGGGATAGACGGCTCCGAGCGGCTGTTGCACCGTCTTGATACGAGGCGTCAGCATCAGCCCGGTGGGGCGGTCCATGGTCAGCAGGGAAGGATTGCCCTCAATCCTGGGCAGGGCCTCGAACCGCTCCTTATTATGGCAGGAGTCGCAATCCAGGGGGCCGTGAGCCTTTTTCTGCGTTGCAAGCTCGGCATGACAGCGCAGGCAGGTTTCATGGGCCGCCATGCGCAGGTGCGGCGGAGTGGGCCAATCCTTTCGCAGGGAGACACCGGAGCCGGGACCGCTCTGGTGGCATGCGCGGCAGGCATCCAGCTCGGGAGACAGATCCTTGTTGAACAGAGGGGGATGGTGGCAGGCGGCGCAACGCTGCGGATCGTTCTCCGCCATGATCGCCCCTGGCGCCAAGTCCTTGCCGGGCTTTGCCGGAAACGCGTCCGAAAGCAGATGCCGCCTGTGCAGGGAGACGTCCATCACGGGCTTGAAAGGGCTGTTCCCGGGCAGCAATGCCGTGTTGCCCCGGGTGTGGCAGGTGCGGCACTGAGCCAGTGCCGGGCTGCTCCCCTTTTCGGTGTGGCAGTTCACACAGGCGGCATGATAAGCGCGCTTACGCTGCTCCGGGTCGCTGGTCAGTATGCCGTTAAAACCGCTGAATGCGGGCTTTTCCGCAATATCTCGAGGCATGTTGCCATTGTTCTCGCTTTTCTGAACGACATGGCAGCGAGAGCACTCGATATCCTTGGCATGAGCCGCATGGTCAAAGGCCACCACAGGCAAATGCAGGTCCTTGGCACGAGTGCCGCCAAGAAAGACGACTTCCCCCTTGAAAAAAACCGGAGAAGCCACTGACGCGGCCACTTTCGGCACCGCAGTCTTGTTATGATCAACGGGTTGTTCCGTACCGGCCAGGGCCGGACAGACGATCAAGGTGATGCCCAGCAGAAACGCGAGGCACGCCAAGGGGTGGTGTGGGGTGAAGCCCCGAAACAGTGAGATGAGCATGACTGTGGATCGCATGGTCTTTCCCCCTCAGAGCAGCAACCGCGAATAGCGGCAGTGGGGCGCGCACCACAGGAAAACGTGCCCGCAGACAAGGTGTAAAAGCAGCCAGTAGCCATAGTTCGGTACGCCCAGGCGGGTCAGCAACCCGGTAAGCAGGAGCAGCAGCACAAGCGCCATGACAGCCCAGTCCCTGCCCCCGTCACCTTTTCTGATCACCGTCAGCATCAGATGGCGTGCGGGCACGAACAGGGCGGCCAGGATCAGAATACCAGTGAGGGCGTCGGACCAGGACGGAGACATGTCCGGCCACCCCATCCCCAGGCCGCTGCCCAAAATGATGGCGTGCCCGGGAGCGAATACGGCGACCAGAACACCCAGAAGCACCAGCAGGAGAATGAGGTCGTTGGTCACCACGCGGGTGGGCCAGCGCGCGTCGATGATGTCCAAGGGCACAAGCCGGGCGCGCAAGTCCACGGCAACACCACCCCCAAGAGCGGACTGTTTGCGGTATCTTGCCAAGCGCAGGACGCAGCCCGCCACAAAGGCCAGTATGGAAACAAGCAACCCCCAGCCTGAGAGAAAGGAAATGAACGTGGTCATATGCACTCCTCTCCCCGACTAATCCTTGCCCTTGGGGAGGACAAAGAACATCCCCGCATCGGGCATGGGGCGGCATGCGCTGTCGCGCTGCCAGCCTGAACCCGGGGCCAGGGGAATATATAGTGAACAATAGATGATTGGCATTGAGCTCTCCTAGTGTTGTGTTCACAAAAATCATGGGCATGCATTTCGTGAAGAATCGCGAGTTTTAAAAACATCGTTTTCAGCTCGCTTATGTCGCGGATTGTGGCGGGCAGTATTCCAACCGCACACAGCGTCGCGTTCTGACGACATCGTTCACTGCAAACCTTTATTGCCAACGCGACGCTGTGTACTGTTTTGGAGCGGGCCATGGCCGGGCAAAAGAAATACACAGGCGGAATGTAATAACGGCAGCCCGTACAGCACGGACTGCCGTAGCAAATGGAGCGCTTTGACATGGCAAAACACGACAACACATTAGCGGCATCGGCCTTATGGCCTGGCGTTTCCGAAAGCTTCCCGCGCCGCATGGCCTTCTCCCAGCTTGCGCACTAAACCGTTTGTGCCGCCCCTCTCCTATGGACTTTCAATGGCCGCCATATCCTCGTCTTCGGCCAAATAAGCTGCGTACCCCTCATCCATGTAAGTGGATGAATAAAGGTACACAGTGCCCACGGAGCTTTCCGTATAGCGAATGTCCGCAAAGGCCGGATCCTCGGCCATGGTGTTCAAGCACTGCTGCAGGACCTCGGCCTCAAGGTTGAATGGCGGGTATTCAAGGATTTCCACAGGCACCGGGCGAGGATAGTCACGAGAGTTGTCGCGCACCACGTTGGCTACTTGCACCACGGGATTGTTCTCCGCCGAGATTATGCGTGCATAATTACCGCTCAACAGTGGTTTGTAATGACAGTATTCCTTGCCGTCCCAGGATGTGAACCGGGCAACGCCCTCGTCTTTGACCAGAGCCTCTTCCAGCAGGGATTCCGCATATTCGCGGTCCAGGGTGCTGAGAAGCTGTTTTCCGGTCGGTTCCACTGTTTCGACAACGCTCTCCGGTGGCACTTCCGGCGCTTTCAATGTTTGGGATTCAGGGGAGTGCAACAGGGAGAGCAACAACTCGCGGCGGCTCAACAGGCGGCGGGTATCGCGAATGCCCGGTACGATGGGATCCGGCGCGGAGCCCGGCATGGTCTTTTCCATCTCCTTGACCCGCTTCATTTCCGCGGCCACGGTGGCGGCATCCGGTCCCTCGAAGCGCGGGTCGAGAAGGTTGCTCAGCTCTTCCTCCACCTGGGCCACCGAGACGGGAGGCATATGGGAGGCGCTCTCCATAAAAGCGTCCAGCAGCTCGTCGGGGGTTACCAACCGCTCTTCGCTGCTGAAGTCGGCCAGGGTTTCCACCAGCAAAACCAGGTCAGCCTGACGCTGGCTCACCATGGGTTCAGTATCGATACCCGCTTCGGAAGCGGATCCGGCGTTTTCCGTTGCGGGGGAAACCGCCTCATTCACTCGAGGGGGAACGGGTTGTTGTTCTGAATCGTTCATAAGGTACTCCTTTCTGACAAGCCTTGACGCGGATGTTTCCCGCCGAGGCCGGTACATCATACTTCCGGAGACAAATGTCCGGTTTCCGGCGGCCACCGTCGGGCGACCGCCGGATATTTGCGCCCGATCAGGCTCCAGGGACCAGCTTTTCCCGGGTCATGGTCTCGGCCACGTCATTGAGCCCCAGGGAGCGGTAGTGATCAGCCCCGGGTGCGCCGGTATCCTTGTCCCAACCCTGGACCTCGTAAAAAAGATCCAGGCTCTTTTCCAAATCAGCCCTGTCCATGCGGATGGTCCCTTTGGTAAACGCCTCCTTTTCCTTGTCTTTCTTGTCCGAGAATATCCAACCCGGAAAGAGGTCGTGATCTTTTCGGATTTCCAAGGTCTTCATCTGCCGCATGGTGTAGGCGCGATGCAGATTGAAGGCGCGTTCGGCGCAACGGTCCAACTCCTCGCAAGTCAGGTTGTGACCGGTAAGGGTCCTGTAATACTTGCTCTCAATGCTGTTGTCGCCGATATAGTTGTCCTCCTTGAGAGGACTGGAGATCCAGGGGCCCATCCAGTTGCAGAAGGACAGCATGTCATGCAATTCCTTCCGCTCGATGGCCCATTTGGCCCGGATCATCTTGTATTTGTTGGTGGGCTTGTAATCGCCGCGAGCGTCAACCGCATCCCCGGAACCCCAGAAGTGTTCTGCGATTTGCTTTTGCACCTCGAGGGGCAGGCCGCTACGTACGAAGTTACAGTGGGAGTGACACATGGGGTCGCGGTTGTACTGGGTGTTGATGATGCATCCGCACTGCCCGTCGTCCTCGCAAGAGTGGTGCTTGGGATGCCCGAACTTCCAGTAGTAGGAACGATGATCGTCCCCCCAATCCTTGTCCGAGATGCCCAACTTCTCGAGCATGTACCCGGTACCCATGCCCATGAGCTCGCCGAATTCGCCTTCCTTGTAGGCAATGCGGTGCACAACGTCCTGGAGGAACCGGAGATCGCCCTTCTCCATCCAATCCCAGCGAATGGACTTGTACTCGTCGGCGCCCAATTTTTCCTTCCAGAGGCCTTCGGTGAGCATGATGTTGAAGTCTCGGTGTAGTTGGCCGTAGTTATCCCACACGCCCAAACCATCCATTGCCTCGATGCCCACGAAACCGGCCTGGCGCGCTTCGTTGGTCTTTTTGCCCGCAAGAGAGGGAAACCAGCTGCGTCCGCCGATCATGCCCACGCAGGTGTTGAACTGTATGGGATTCACTCCGTATTTGGCCGCTGTGTCCTCATCCTTCTGCACCGTGTAGCAGCGGATGGGGCAGGCAAAACAGCCATTGTTGCGCACGGTGTATTTCCATGCGTTCTCGCCCAGGAAGTACACGGCGTTATTTGTGCGGTAGGATATGCGGTTCAGGGAGCGCACATCATTGGTCAGGGTAACGGGAGGATTGGCCGCTCCCCAACGCTTGCCGGGCGCGCCAACCCAGCGGGATCCGGCATTCCAGTATTCGAACAGCGGGCTGGGAAAGTTCGGCACACAGTGTTGGTTGTGCCCCCCAATGATGGTGCGGTGATAGTTGATGAGTTTTTCCCACTCCTCCTTGTCTCCGGAGATGTGTACCGGCTGGGAGCCCTGCAGGGCGATGGCCTTGAGCATCTTGGAGCCCATGACCGCGCCTGTGCCACCGCCTGAGATGTGGGCGCGGGTGTTGACCACCACGGAGTAGTTTACGAGGTTCTCACCCGCGGGGCCGATGCAGGCCACGGTGTTGTCCCCGCCGATCTCCTCACTGATGACGCGTGTGGTGCGGCGTGTGTCCTGCCCCCAGAGATGACTTGCGTCCTTGAGCCAGGCCTTGCCGTCGCGAACGTGCAGCCAGACGGGGTGGTCCGATTTGCCTTCGATGATCAGATAGTCGTATCCGGAAAACTTGAGATGTGCTGCAAAATTGCCGCCCATGTGACCGGACCCGATAAGATTCTGGGGCCAGATAAAGGGCATGATGGTGGTGACGGCGCTACGGCCGCTGCACAGCGCACCTGTGCCGGCAAGAGGCCCGATGCTGAAAACCAGCTTGTTTGCTTCATCATAGGCCTGGGTTTCCGGGGGCACCTCGTCCCAGAACACCTTGTAGCCCAAGCCCGTGCCGCCAATGAAATCGAGATATTGGTAGGTATCTTCCACGGAGATGCCGCCAGTGCTCAAATTGACCCTGAGTCCCTTGCCTGCATAACCGCCATATTTTCTGGCCATAAATTCCTCCGAATTACAAAATACCCTTGAGTATTGAGATGTTATTGCTCAAACTTGAGATTGCGTGGTCCGCCCGGGGATTCCACATGGCAGGAGACGCATGTGGCCCGGCGGTCTTCCGGAATAAACATGCCAAAGGAACCGCGTGTCAGCATGGACCTGGTACGGTCGCTCCACGCCACGTAGCGCAGGGCTGATGCCGGGCAAGCTTCCACGCATTTGGGCGCGCCGTTGCACAGGAAGCATTTGTCAGCCTTGCCCTTCTCCTCATCAAAGGTCATGACCCCCCAGGGGCAAGCCTTCTGGCACAGGCGGCACCCCACGCAACGGTCGGCGAGAACGATGCGGGTGCCGGTGCCCTTTTGGGCAACGATTGCGTTTTGCGGGCAGGCGGTGGCGCAAGGAACTGGATGGGGGCACTGCTTGCACGTGTCCTGAATCACCAGGGCGCTGGATCCGTAAACACCCTTGGTGAGGTCCTCGGTACCGCCATCCGGACCGAACATGGCGTTTCGGCTGATTTTGATACGCGCCAGCTTGGGGTCGGACTTGCCGTCATTGAATTCGGTACAAGCCAGTTCACAACGTTGGCAGCAGACACACAATGTGGGGTCGGCCACGATCATACCCGCTGCCTGTTCCATGATGACCAGGGGAGAGGCCTTCATGGCGGCCAGAGCCTGGGTGGTCTGCAATGTGGCCAGTCCCAACGCGGCACAGGATGTCACCTTGATGAATCCGCGACGCGAGAGATTGTCGAGCAGGTTGTCTTCATCCGCTTTTCTCATGTTCTGCGTATGCTCGGGCATAGAGTGCTCCTTATCTTGACGACAATGGCATCATGACAGCTTGAGCTGTCCGTTTTCGTGATACAAGTGCATTCTGCCGGACGTGACGTTGCCCAGCAGGGTCAAACCGGTTGATCGTGCCACATCGATGGCTCGTGACATGGCGCGGGAAAAGGATGCGAAAATCGGAATCCGGGCGCGCACGGCCTTTTGTGCGATCTCGGAGGCAATGCGGCCGCTGCTCACGATCATGTGGTCAGCGGGTTCCAGCCCCTCGGTGAGCAGGTAGCCCACAAGGGTATCAATGGCGTTGTGACGCCCCACGTCCAGGCAGTTGAATATGATGCCCTCACGGTCGAGCAGGGCCGCGTTGTGGCAGGCGCCGGTCTGATGGAAGATCTCCGATCTGTCGTCCAGCTCCAGCGCTGCGTCCAGGATTATGCGCGGATCCCAGCTTGGAAACGGCGGACGTTCGATTCGGGGCAAACGACGTGCCGACACGGGCAGTGTCCAGCCCATGGCCGAAGTGATGGTCAAGGTGGAGCCGCCTCGTGTTCGCGCCGCATCGTGCCTGTTGCGCAGACGTACGTTGACCCACACTTCCTCGTCCTGGTTCCCATCCCCTTGGGCGGAGGAGAAATCCAAGGAAACCACGTCGTCCATATTGGCGATGAGGCCGCAGGAGAACAGCAGTCCCGGCACAAGATAGCTCAGATGCTGGCCAGAGCAGGCCACACGCACGAACGGGGAGTCATTGATGCAGATTGTCAACGCCAACTCTCCGCAGGAGAGAAACAATTCCCGCGTCACAGCACCATCGGAGTACACCAGAATATCATATCTCTTCACGGCTGAACGAGAGGCCGTGAAGGGCAAACCGCGTCCAGCAAATGATTCTTCGCCGCAATAAGTCATGATCGTCATACCTGGGGCGCCAGAGCCCTTCCTGATTTTTCTGAAATAGTACCCATACAATTCGTTTTGCCGTTGCAACTCAATCAGCTGTAATTCTTTTGTTTTTTTGCCAGATATCGAGGTTCTCGAAAAACAGCCCAAAATCTGGAAGCAAAATAAACCTGAATAATCAATCTGTTAACGTCACATGTGAATCAAATCACAAAGATTGCCCGAAGGCGAAACTAGGAAAGTCGCCGGATACGGTCAATAATTTTACTGGAAGACAACGTCACCATTACAGGTTTTTTGGTGATATATGAGATAATTAGCTGAAATTATTAATTATAATTATATAATTTAAATTATAATCTCCTATTTACCCTTGAGTAATGTACGGTTTTTAAATGTTTTATTATGTCTCATTTGACTTCATAGGTAGATAGTCACACTAAATACTTGTACTCTGTCTACCCAACTAACACCTTGATAATACATAATATATCAATGCGGCTGAATGCACGAATAAATCTGTCGGAGGAACATCAAATATTTTAAATTTTTATAATTCAAATAGTTGCATGTATATGGGAAAAAAATCACAAAATTCGGCATGAATACGCAGTATGAAACCCTCTTTTCATGAGGGATGATTTGATCTATTTTTAGCGCGACGAAAATTTGTCAATCTGTATTCATAAACAGTAATATTTCTTAATCAAGAAGTTTACTACTCACTTTGAATGAAGATTTGATTTTTCTTCATGATGCCCCGGACTCGGGTCCGCTGGGCGATGAGTACACAGATATGTCCAGATATTTTTGCTTGCGAGAAACCGTAGCGGTTGATGACTTTCTGGAAGGCTTCTCTCCCCTGCCCGCTGAAAGTGTTCCCCTGGCGCAAGCCCTGGGCCGGGTAACCGCACGGGGGATGTTCGCTCCTGAACCTTATCCACGCTCGTCGCGTTCCACCCGTGATGGTTTTGCCCTGCGTAGCGCCGACACAATGGGCTGCTCACAGGAGGAACCGGCATGCCTGCGGTTGGCTGGGCAATGCGGTGTTGGCCAGGATACCGATGCGATCCTGGGAACTGGAGAGGCCTGGAGAGTGGTCACCGGGAGCGGTTTGCCCCGTGGCGCGGACGTTGTTGTCATGCAGGAGGACGTTTTCCTCGAGGACGAGTTTCTGTGCGTCACAGCACCGCAGACTTCCGGAACAAACGTTTTACCCGCAGGGGCGGATCTGCCCCAGGGCGCATTGTTGATCAACGCCGGTCAGCGGCTGCACGCCCATGACATGGCCCTGCTCTCCCAATTCTATTCCGAGATTCAGGTTCGCCGCTGCCCCAGACTGGGCATCGTGGTCACCGGAGATGAGTTTTGCCGGTACACGGCACTTGATCCCGGCCTGCCGTCCGCACCCGTGAGCAGCAATGCCCAGTTGCTGACCGCGTTGGCCGACACACTCGGGGCAAAGGTGCTGCACCTTGGCGTGGTGCCTGACGATGCCGGGATGCTGCGGCAGGCGTTGATCAAGGGGCTGCCGGATGGGTTGTCGCCTTGCGACGTGCTCGTGGTGGTGGGTGGATCATCGGCCGGAAAAAAGGACTTCAGCGCCCAGGCCATAGCCTCGCTTCCAGGGTGCAGTCTTGCCGGTCAGGACCAGCGGGTGAGCAAGGGGCGCCCCCTGACCATAGCCCGTGTGGGGGGGACCAGCATCTGGGGGCTACCCGGGCATACCCTCAGCCTGGCCCTGGCCGCACAAATATTCCTGGCGCCGCTGCTGCTGCGTCTCATGGGGCAGAACGGTGTGAAGGCCAAAGGCAATAGTGCCTTTCATCTGCCGCCACATGGTGTCGAAAAGTCGGAAACCGTGCGCGCCCTGCTGGCCGAAACATTGCCGCCGCAGAGTGCGGCCTTGGCGCATTTTCCTGTCACCCTCCGGCAGGAGGCCCATTGCCTCATGGCTTTTCCTGTGCCCCTGGGCACGGGCAAGACCTCCATCCTGCGGAACATGAGCGGATGGGTCACACCGCCGGATGCGTCACGTGGACTGCGGCGGGGCAGCTCCGTGGCCGTACATCTTTTTCGCTGATGCCGGCACGGAGTGGAAATTGCTGAATGCCCGCACCGTGAGTTGGGCTGATCGATGCAATACCTGGTGCCGGTTCACGTGCTGGTTCGCAATGTTGAAACCAGTGTTTTCAGAAGTGGGTTCACTTCGTTGGACCTTTCAGCGCCGCAACCAACGCTTCGATATCTCTATCCGTTGCTCAGAGGTCCTAGGGAAAATCCACTGAATGCTGCAGCACCTCCCCGCCTCGTTGCGAGTGCCGTATAAAAGCGAAAACAGCGTGCGCATGGCATTCCGTGCCTTGAGGACGTCACAGGATATCTGGCTACTAGGGCATTTTAACTTTCAAATTATCTAAAAATATTCTAGACTGACTTGCATGAAAACAGCAAACAAGGAAGTACGGGCTATAGCTATACGGGCTTACGAGGCAGGACTCCCACGGCGGCAAATCGCCGAGATTGTGGGGTATCATCTAAATAGCGTGAGTCGGTGGATCCGGGAATTTGAACGAGACGGACGAATGGAAGCCCGACAGCGCGGTCACAGAACGTCAATGTTCTCTGAAGATGAGCGTCGAGAACTGACAGCTCTTCTCCTCGAAAATGTGGACCTCACCTTGGAGGAGATTCGGCAGCACTTCAGAAAGCAGTGCTCACTTGTTGCAATTCATAAAATTCTTAAATCTCTTGGATTTGCTTTCAAAAAAAACTCTGCGAGCAAGCGAGCAGGATCGGGAGGATATAGTCAAGTCTAGGCTTGAATGGGAGGAATTCCAACGGACTGTGGATGTGAACTCCTTGATTTTTCTTGATGAATCAGGCGTAAAAACAAATATGACACGACTGTATGGACGCTCTATCCATGGGGAGCGTTGTCATGATTCTGCCCCGTGCGGCCGTTGGGAAACCTTAACCGTACTTTCTTCGGTGCGCCTTGATGGCTCAACTGAGAGTATTGTCTTTCCTGGGGCGGTAGATCGAAAGATGTTCGATGCTTACATCAAAGAGGTGCTTGCACCTTCTCTACGCCCTGGCGATATCGTCATCATGGACACTCTCTCAGCCCATAAATCCCAGGATGCTTACGCTGCCATTGAAGCCAAGCAGGCTTCTTATCGGTTTCTACCAGCTTATAGCCCAGATCTAAATCCTATTGAAAAGATGTGGAGCAAAGTAAAGGAACTGCTGAAAGGAATGAAAGCCAGGACACATGAAGAGCTCTTTGACGCTGTTGGAAAAGCCCTGAGCTTCGTTCTCGCAAAAGATGCTCAGGGCTGGTTTAGATCTTGTGGGTATATACAAAATGAAAGTTAAAATGCTCTAGGCGGCCGCACCCTCTGCCTCTTCAACAAACGGAACATGCTGCACGAATCCAACAGCTCAGTCGTCAATATATTCAAAGCGTGATTTCAAAGAACCGTCGACATTGAATACTGCAAGTAAGCACGTACGTTTCTGCCATAGATATTTCTCTGTTAACACACCGTTCACATATAACGCGGAGCGCAAAAGGACTAACGGCACGCTCCGCAACTGCGCTGCTGAGCCCCGCCTTTGGCGTGGCCGTACCATACCCGGCGACTTAAATTTTTGCGCATAGTCGCCGCAAGGTCTCACTCCCGGGACGCCATTTATCAAATAGAGACTCCACCCCTGTCGCAACTGCAGCAACTGTCGGGAAATACACGT
The DNA here is from genome assembly GCA_963674665.2 of Desulfovibrionaceae bacterium. Lineage (GTDB taxonomy): Bacteria > Desulfobacterota > Desulfovibrionia > Desulfovibrionales > Desulfovibrionaceae. Next base: position 70,108 of record CAXXPL010000016.1, read on the forward strand.
TGTGGGTGGCCTTGCGCCTCGTCAGCTTCCAGACACGCTCAATCGGGTTTATCTCTGGGCTATAAGGAGGCATAAACTCTAGATTGAACCTGTCCTCGGCTTTGTGGCGCCAGCCGAAGTGTAAGTTGGCATGATGATATCTCACATTGCCGATAATTATCACGACGCGGCGCCTAGCATGGCAGCTGACTTTTCGTAGATACTTGAGAAAGTAAAAGAACGTTTCTCTGTTGAACTTGTCCTCTTCTCGCCTGTATATAAATTAGCCGTCCCACAACCGGACGGCTCCAAAATACCCGACACTTTTTCTCGTTGGATGGTGTAAAGCAAATGGATCTTTCGTCTCTGCCGGCACCCACATGCGGCAGCGTGTTCCATGTTGTTCGAAACGAACCTCGCCCAGTGCCCACAAGTCAACAGAACTATCTTTCTGTAAGTGATGAAATTTTTTATATTGTTCCTGACGTTCCGAGTCGGCTTGAGCAATCTTCGGACGCGGCTTGCACAATCGAAAGCCCAGTTGTCGGAAAAGTCGTTGGCATTGTCTCACGCCGAGAGAGACACCCCATTGCTGTTGAATACATGTCGACAATGCCTTTCCGTCCCAAGAGCCCTCAAGGCCGACGTTCGAAGTGTCTTTACGCAAAACGATGGCAATGTCTTCGAGTTGTGACCCGTTCAGTCGTTTGGGGCACCCTGGCCGGTCACCATCCACAAGACCACTGAATCCTTCCGCCTCAAATCTTCGAACCCAATAAGCAACCGTGCGTGGCGCGTATCGGGTAGGACGGGGGGCTCGCGCCCCCCGTCCTACCACACCACCGGGCATACGGTTCCGTACCACGGCGGTTCCTGCCAGCTTGGCGTCTTTTCTCTGAATGCCTGTCGGACTATAAGCACCCAGCCCTACCTCACGGATTCCGTCCGCTATTTCCAGCTTTAAGGCCCCTTACGGGCATCTGCTCAATCCAAACAGAAGACAGTGTTCATGCCTCGCTTGGCAGGTTTGGCCCGTCGTCGGGTGGTTAGGTCGACTACTAAAGCTCTTTACGTTTAAAATGCTTGTTCAACGGCTGGCAAAGCCAGCCTACAAGCATTTCGCGGCAAGGATGTGCGGACAAATCCTTGCAGAGCATTTGAACTATTTCAAAGTTAAAATGCTCTATGGCCTCGGCTGACTTCTGTTCGCCCATCTCGACACGTTGCCGTGCCGATAGCGCATGGCAGGCGAACAGACCTCCCCGGGTAATGCGCGCGACCCTCCTGCTTATACCCGCCGCATATACGTCCATGCTTTCCGTACAAGTATCGGGCTTTGAAGATATCGGCCTCCTCACCCGGCATGACCGCCTCGTATGCGATTTCCGTTCGTCGGGTCAGCATTTTGCCCGCGGCTTCCTTCAGATTCCATCTCGCGATGGACACCCTTGCCGTCCGGCTAGCAGTTCCCCCTGTCGGGCCTGCGGAGGGCTTTCACCTCCAAGTCACCAGGCAGGCACCACACCTGCCCGGATGGTGCTCACGCACCACGCGCCCTGCCGGGCGCACCGAAAACTGAAGGGGAGCACCCATGTCCCGGGTACTCCCCCTCGAGAGGATATATCCTGTACAAAATCTAGTTCAGCTCTTGTTCCACAATCTGGCGGGTACGCTCGGGCTGGGAGGTGGCTTCCTCCAGCAGCACCATGTCCCCGATCTTCAGAGAGCAGATGGGGTTGTAATCCGACGCAGCAACGCGCTTGCAAAAGGTTACGGTCACCTGAGGCTTGCTGTCGCCCAGACCCTCCACCTTATTGTTCAGCGCGGCCATCTCCTTGGTGTCTGGGCTGGCATACACCAAATCCAGGGGGTAGTTCGGGAGGGTGATGAACAGGAACTTGTCCTCGTCCACGAACGCATACTGCAATTCATCCGTGAATTCGCCGTTGCAACCGTCCTCCACCGTGTTCCGCTCGATGTCCAGCTGAATCAACTCCTCACGTTCCTTGCCATTGGCGGCCAGAATCTCGGACAGATCGTCCACCCGGTCCAGCATGACCTGGGCATAGGCCTCCTCCAGATTCAGATGCGCGGATTCCATCAGTTCGAGGGCCAGATTGTCCTCGTTGTCCTGCCACAGGTAATCCGCCTCCTGAATCTGCTCCTGATCCTGCTCGCTCAGATTGGCAAGAAGGTCCTGCAATGCGTTGGAAGCCTTCATGAAGATTTCGGACTCCGCGAGATTGTGGTCATCGAAAAACCCCTGCGTCATGGAATGGGCAGGGGCGGCCAGAGACAACAACAACAAGGACAGCAAAACGATTTTTTTCATGTATACCCTCCATTAAGGTGCGAATGCTTTACAACTGTCCGACCCGCTGCACAATATGCCGATTGCGGGTTTTTTGGGTTTATTTCTATTCCAGCCCAAGATGGCGATTCCCATGAAATAGTTTCGCTCCTTACGCTTATTCACAGCACCAACTTCTTGTTATTCGAATATTCGCCCTATACTTTGTCTATCTTTCCGCCCCGCTTCTCATTTCTCCAATTCCTTCGAAACCCTCTTGACAATAGTTCGACAGCGAACTAATTTTCTCGCCATGAAAACCGGTCATGTCGTCTCCCTCATAGGGCGTATACGGTTCCTGGCCCACAGGCGGATCAGCCGGGAGCTTGAGCGCCTCGGGCACCCCGGGCTGGTGCCTTCCCACGGTTCCATCCTGAACAAGCTTTACGAGCTGGGGCCGTTGCCCATGAACCAGCTCGCCAAGATCATCGGCCGCCGCAAGAACACGGTCACCACCCTGGTGCGCAAGCTGGAGGACACGGGCTATGTGCGCCGCATGCCCTCCCCCCAGGACGCGCGCGTAGCCATGATTTCCCTGACCCCCAAGGGTGAGGCCTTCCGCCCCCATTTCGAGGAGGTGTCCAGGGAGATGCTCGAACAACTGTGGGGCGACATCCCGGAATTCGAGAGGGAGCAACTCGTCGCACTTCTCGAAAGAATTGAGGAAAACATGTCCTAGAGCATTTCGCGGCAAGGAGTGCAGGGCAACCGACCTTTTCAAAGTTTCATTGTCTCAGTGTTATTTCACCCATATAGTTCGATGCCGAACAAAAATTACATATGGAGAGCGTCATGCAAAAAGTATTGGACCACCTGTCGACCAACAGCACTGTTTTCCTGGCAACGTCCGACAACGGCGCACCCAGGGTGCGCCCCTTTCAGTATCAGTTCGCAGACAAGGGGCGCTTGTGGTTCTGCACCTCCAAGAAAAAGGATATGTTCGAGCAGTTGAAGAATGACCAACGGGTGGAGCTCAGTTGCACCGCCCCGAACATGACCACGCTACGGCTCCGCGGGCTGGCGGTGCTGGAGGACAACGCCGAGATCAAGAAAAGGATCTTGGAGAAAAACGGCTTGGTCCGCTCCATCTACCGGACAGCGGACAACCCGGAGTTCACGGTTTTCAGTATCGACCACGGCAAAGCGCAGCTGTTCGATTTCAGCGGCAATCCGCCAGAGGTGTTCTCGTTTTAGAGCACCCTGACATTCAGGATACCAGTGGCTTTCATGCGAATAACCAAATTGCGGCAAGTTCTGGAAAGGGCGGTCCGAAGGGGAGAACTTCTTTCAAGAGGTTTTCCCCTCGGTAATTCTTTTCCATGTTCTTTCCAAACGTGTGCCTTCCTTCTCATCCTCTGCCCAGGGCTTCCCGCGCCATGCAGTTGATGACCAGGTGATGAAACGGGAGGATCACGTTGTAGTAGATGCGCCCTGTCCAGCGCAGATACCTGGCGCCTGACAGGAAGTGAAGGCGCTGCCCCCCGCCTTCCAACTGCTCCACCACCACCCCGAGATAGCCCACGATCATCCTGTCCCGCGCCTCGGCCAGCCAGTACTCCCCCTCCTTGGCGGCAAGAATGGTGAAGAACGCGCCTCTCTCTCCCGGGGTGAAGGACACCTCTTCAGGGGCGATGTCCTCCTTCTCCGGGATTTCCTCCTGCCGCGTACCCAACAGACGTACGAACCCAGCCCGCACCCTGTACAGGAGGCGCATCCACTCCGGCATGTAGGACAGCACCGCGGCCAAAAACTCCCGCAGGCTCATGTCGCTGACAACGATCTTGTCGTGCAGGTCGTCCGCCCCCCGCACCAAAGCAGCCACCTCGGGATACGCGCTCAAACATTTCGGCATGTTCATATCGACTCCTTGTATTCAGAATTCTCATGACTCCTGCTTGACGGCAATATGAAATGTGTTTATATTAAAGTCAAGTTTTATTGAATTAATAAATAGTACTTTCGGAGAAAACATGAAGATAAGCGCACAGCAGAAAGTGGAGACACGGCGGGCCATCCTGGAGGCCGCCGTGGACCTGATCATCGAGAACGGCTTCCGAGCCACCAGCATGCGCGCCGTGGCGCGCAGTGCTGGAGTGGGCGACGCCACCATCTACAACTACTTCCCCACCAAGGAGGCCCTGCTCTACGGCTATTATCTGGACGCCATCGAGTACGCCGTGGAGGCCATGGAGCAGGTGGAGGAGTTCGGGGAGTTCGACGTGCGGGAAAAGCAGCAGGTGTTCTTCGAAACCATCCTGGAGGGCTTCCTCGGGGATCGGGAGTTCGTGGAGCAAACCTTCCCCTCGGTGTTCTTCCACCCCCTGCCCGTGGACAAGGGCATCAAGGCGATCCGGAAACGCTTCATCGCGGTGCTGGAGAGCCACTTTCAGGCAGCCGTGGAATCCGGCGAGATGCCCGAGCTCATTCTCAAGGAGCTGGTCTTTCACTTCATCTGGGACTTCTTCATCGCCGTGACATTGTACTGGCTCAAGGACGACTCCGAGCAGTTCTCCAATACCAGCGTGTTCATCGACAAGAGCATGGACCTCGGCTACACCATGCTCAGGTCCGGAGTTCTGGACAAGGCCACTGGCCTGGGCCTCGTTCCTGTTCAAGTCCCACGTGCTCAGCCGGGCCGACATGATCATGGAGCACCGCGACGCCTTCCAACGTATCAGGCAGGAGTTTCTCAACAATGACGCCCCGCAATGACATACCCAAGGGAAAGTTCGCACGCGCCCTCGTCGGGGGGCGCACCGCAGCGCGCGTGGGCGGCGCGTACATCAAACACGCCGCCACTCGGCCCTTTCTCTCGGGCCGGGAGCGCGAACAGGCCAAACACACGTTTTCAGACACAAGCGCGGCCATGCTCTTCGACGGCCTGTGCCAGCTCAAGGGCACGGCCCTGAAGATGGCCCAGCTCCTCAGCCTGGAGCTGGACGTCTTCCCCCCGGAGATTCGCGCCCACCTCGAACGCTCCTATAACGAGGTCCCCCCCATGAACCGGGCACTGGCGCGCAAGGCCCTGATCAACGCCTATGGCGCGCCCCCTGAAAAAGTGTTCAACTCCTTCCAGGGCACCGCCTTTGCCGCTGCCAGCCTGGGGCAGGTGCACCGCGCCGAATCCATTGAGGGCGCTCCTCTGGCCCTGAAAATCCAGTACCCGGGCATCCGCCGGACCATCCACAGCGACGTGGTTCTCCTCAAAGGGGCGCTGCGCCCCTTCCCGGAGTACAAGGCCATGCTGCCCATCCTGCGCGAGATCGAGGAGCGCTTTGTGGAGGAGACCGACTACCGCCTGGAGGCTGACAACGCCGCGTTCTTCGGAAAACACCTGGGCATGGAGAGCATCCGGGTTCCCGAAGTCTTTGACGACCTGAGCACCGAGCACGTGCTCTGCCTCTCGCTGCTGGACGGCACGCCCCTCAACGCCTGGCTGCGGACATCACCCCCGCCTTACGCGCGAAACCAGGTGGCGCAAATCCTGGAGGACATGTTTATCCGCTGCCTGTACGAGCTGCGCTGCATCCACGCCGACCCCAACCCGGGCAACTTCCTGGTCCTCCCGGACAACACCGTGGGGCTCGTGGACTTCGGCTGCGTCAAGCACTTCGACACCCGCTTCGTGGACCTCTACCGCCAACTCCCCCTGGCTTTTTACAAGCAGGACAGCGACGCCTGCATCCAGGCCCTGCGCGATTTGGGCACCATCCCTCCTGACACGCCCCCTGAACTGGAGGAAAAGATGCGCACCGTGGCTCTGCAGTACAGCCGCTGGCTCAGACGCCTGTTCGAGCCGGAAGTCTTTGACTTTGGAAAGGAAAAGGACTTCATCACCCAGGGCAAGACCATCTCCGCGGCCCTGCGGGGCATCTGGCGGGACCTGCGCGTGAACCCGGACTTCGTGTTCCTGGACCGCACGCGCTACGGCCTGCTCAGGCTGTTCGAACGCATGGAAGCCCGCGTGAGCTTCAGAAGCACATTCGAGTGGGCGGAGTGAGGGAGAAGGAAGGAGATAAAGAGAGAAAGAAAAGATTTTCCGTGGGGACCCCTTTTTCAGAATATGGCTATTGCCTTAGCTCAGCAAGATTTTCCGGGGGGAAACCTTTCTGAAGAAAGGTTCTCCCCCCGGACCCCCCTTCCAAAGACTTACTAATAAAAAATATTATATATCAAAAAGTTCTGGAAAGGGGAGCCCGAGGGGAAAAACCTCTTTCAAGAGGTTTTCCCCTCGGAAAGCCGTTTGTTCGATTCTTTCCATTTTGCGGAGCAAAGGTAATAGCCACGTTTCAGAAAGGGTTCCCCCCGCCCCCCCCTCCTATAAACTTTCAAAAGCGGCGCAGCCGCTGGAACGCGGCTGTTAAGCCATGTGCGCTCCGTTATATTACAAAATGGTTTCCCCCTCGCAAAATTCTTATCCCCTAAACTTGCTTCTCTCCCAAAATCTCTTCACGCTTCCGGCGCACGGCTGTGATGGCAAGGGTGATGTGCTCCAAAGTGGTCCTGTGGTTCACGATTGCGGCCCGGATCACGGTACGGCCCGAGAGCGTGGTGGTGGAGAACACCACGGTGCCCTCCAACTGCAGCTGTTGCACGATTTGGGCGTTGAAATCATCCTGGTCGGTTGGGGGCATATCATCAGGCGCGGCGCTGAAGCAGCAGACGTTCAGGCGCACTGGCGCGGCCATGCGCAGTTCCGGGGCTGCGTGCACCTGCTCCTCCATGGCGGCCGCAAGCTCGCAGTTGCGGGTGATGGCCCGGCCAAGGGTCTCGCTGCCATAGGCGCGCAGCGCTGACCAGACCTTGAGGGCCAGGAACCCCCGGGAGAGGTCGAAGCCGTAGTCGCAGAACCAGGGGTCACCCGCCCCAAGGCCTTGTTGTTGCGTGGTCAGATAGTCGGGGCGTGTGGCGAATGCGCCTCGATGGAGCGCCTCGTCCCTGATGATGACCGCGCCGCAGCCGTACTGCACGTACATCCACTTGTGGAAGTCGAAGGCCAGGGAGTCGGCGCGCTCCGCCCCTTCAATGAGATGACGCCACTTTGGGGCGGCCAGGTGCGCCCAGATGCCGAAAGCGCCGTCGATATGGAACCAGAGCTTGTGCTCCTGGCAAAAGTCGGCAATGCCCTGCAGATCGTCAAAAGCGCCCCTGTCAACTGATCCTGCCGTACCGATTACGCAAAAGGGGCGCAGCCCCGCGAATTTGTCCCGTTCCACTGCCCGGGCCAGAAGGGCCAGGTCCATGCCCCCGTCTGGTGTGGGAGGGATGGTGCACAGGGCCGAGGAGCCGAGGCCCAGAAGCTCCAGGGCCTTTCGGGCTGCCACATGCACCCCTTGCACGGCGTAGCATCGCAACAAGGGAGCGTTTTGGATGCCCTGTTGCCGCGACTCCGGCCCCAAGGCCTTGTACCGGGCCACAGCCAGGGCGATGACAGCGGCCTGGGAAGAGCCAGTGACCAGCAGTCCGCTGGCCTGTTCAGGGAGGGAGAAGCAGCGCTTGCACCAGTCGATGACCTCGCGTTCGATGTAGGTGGCGCCGTGATTCCGCCCCCCGCAATTGCTGTTCATGGTGGCGGCCACAATCTCTGACATCAGGCCGGTGGCCAGGCCGGTGCCGTGCACCCAGCCGAAAAAACCGGGGTGGGTGTTCCCCGTGGCAAAGGGCAGCACGTTGGCCACCAGCTCCGTTGCCAAAGCGCTCTCTCCGATACCCTGCTCCGCCTCACCCAGTCTGAAGGCATCCTTGTCGGCCTGGCAGGGCTGCTTCCAGGGAAAGTTCCCGACGTTTTCCAATCTGTCGATGCAGGCGTCGAGCAGGCGATGCGCGGCGCTTCGAAACGCCCCCCAATCCTGGGGGTCAAGATGAGAACCCATTGCGGCAAACTCCTTGCGTCTGCGGTTTCCGGCACAGTAGCCGGATTCATCGCCATGGGCAATCTGTGGTCAGACCAGAAAAAATGAAAAAGACGCTGCGGCAGGGAAAGATGGCAGGAGGAATCACTTTGTACATATCTCCAGCACAGCTCATAAAACTCTTTTTAACAAAATGTTACATGGAAAATCTTGTTCAGCCCGCAGCAAGTACCGAAGCTTTCTCATCATTGTTATCCAAAGCATTCGCATCACTAAACTACGAGCCTACATAGATTTACGCATTGCCGACCTGGCAAGCACATGCTATGCCCTGCTGCATGATATCGGTTCCGGAATTCACTGCTTCGGGTGAAGGCCATCATCTCTGCTTTGAAATCGTATCCGGTATGACCGGAGATTTTCTTTTCGAGAACTCAATCCATATGGTGTTTTTGTCATGATCTCGTTTTTCAGTAATGTATATATGTATCACTTTGGCACAACCAAGGCGATTGTCATACTGTTTTTCGTTTCTATTATCTTATTGCCCATAACTTACGTTACATCATTATACCACAGCTACTCCATCCCTCTGGACACAATATATTCACACACAACCTTCATTGTCTTTCAATTCATATTTGATCGTATATTCTTCTGTACTTTCATAGGAGTTTATTATCATCTTGCAAAAAACTTTGACCAATCCTCGACAAAATTTCGCGTAAAATCTGCTATTTCCGCTTTACTGCTCGTTGATATCATACTTTCTCTACTATCCATATTTACAGACGTCTTTCACACCCCACTCTCCTTGTCGACAGTAGTCTATATATCTCTTTTCTGTCTACTTATATTATTGCCAATTACGTATATATTAATTAAACATTTTTGGAAATCAACATTATGCATCATCACTCCATTTTTGGCATCTCTCTCAATAAGTTTTATGATATGTACATTTTTCCCATTCTTACTGGATGATTTACCCGTAACAATCGCTGAAACATATTACTCGCAAGGCTGCTTCAATCAATCAGCTGCAATTCTTGAAAAATATATTGGTCACTATAATAGTGAATGCAGTGAATGCAAAGAATTACTAAATAAATGCTACAAAGAACTAGGAATTCACAGTATAGACTAGATTTGGACCTATCGAAAACATCATACGATCGAGCTTGCTGCACTAATTTTTGAATTTCCTCTTTTTCCCACATGAGGAGCGGGGAACACCTGATGTTCATTGATGAAACTGGATTACCAATTCTGATACAAAACCGCAGAACAACAAAATCAAAAACCATGAACACGAACCCCACGGTGTCTCATGATCATCGAGCTGGCATTTGAAAAGGCATTTGGCGAACCAGGCCCCAACATGTGCTGGTTCGGGGAGCCTCGGGAGTATCTGCACCTCATCAACAGGCTGCACCCTCTTGGCACTGGTACCGGTCTCACCATCACCTCGGACGACCTGGCAGACATCATTACTCTCAAGGACTGTGACGGATTCATCCTCAAGTCTTCTGAAAAAGGAACCGTGCTCTCCAAACTATCGGGCAGAACCATCCTCATGGAGCTGAACCCCGCCCTTTGGCGAGAAATCCTTATCAACCCCTTGATAATCTCGTTCAAGCCATCATTCGCCTATGTCGAATTCGATGACCTTGAGCTGACCGAGGAGGCGAACATTATTATGGAGTCCCTTTCCTGCTCCGCGGAGGAGTATTTCAGGCGGCTGGAGAGTTAAAACCCCAGCACATCCCCACTTCAAACATTTTAGGAAGGGGGAGCGCCAGGGGAAAACCATTATTTACAAAATGTTTTCCCCCTCGCAAAATCCTTATACTTCTCTCTCCCCCCTTCTTCCCTCTTTCCTCACTCCCCTGCGGGAAACTCCGCCAGATGGGGGTGGATGGCCTTGCCCAGCCAGGCGATGGTCCGCCCCAGGTTGCGCATGTTGGCCATGCCCTCGTTGTCCGAGGCCACTTCCCCCTCGTTCAGGCCGTAGCCCATGTTCCAGTAGGTGGAGCCGGGCACCAGCATCTCGGACATGAGGTACATGTGGTTGATGCTGTCGAACACGTGGGTGGCGCCCCCTCTGCGTACGGCCACCACGGCGGCGCCGATCTTGCCCTTGAAGACCCTGCCGTTGACCAGCGCCACCATGCCGGAGCGGTCCAGCAGCGCCTTGAGCTCGGCGCTCACGTCCGCGAAGTAGGTGGGCGAACCCAGGATAAGGGCGTCGGCGCGGACCATCCTCTCGAACACCTCGTTGAACATGTCCTTGGTGTTGATGCAGCGGAGGTTTTGTTTTTCCGCGCACTTGCCGCAGGCCAGACAGCCCCGGATGTCCTTGCCGCCGAGCTGCACGAACTCGGTCTCCCAGCCGGCTGCGGCCAGGGGCTTCAAGGTCTCTTCCAGCAGCACCCTGGTGTTTCCGCTCTTTCTCGGACTGCCGTTTATCGCCAAAGCGTACATGTGTGTCTCCTATGTCTTGACGTTGTGGAATCCCCGGCATACTACCCTTGACTGCGCATTATGCAAGTACGGTCCTGAATGTTCGGTACTTACGCCGAGTATAGTATTGTCTGGTTTATTTAACTGAGCGGATTCTCAGGGCCAACCAGTATTGGCGGAACCATGATCGAACCATGCAAGATAAAAGAGGTGGGGGGCAAGAGGTACCGCTGTTATTTCGAGCTCGCCTTCCAGGTCATTGGCGGTAAGTGGAAGACCATCATCCTGTACCACCTGAGTCTGGTGTCCAGGATGCGCTTCGGCGAGATCCGGCGCGGCATACCCGAGATAACGGAGCGCATGCTCACCCGCCAGCTCCGGGAGCTGGAGGCAGACGGCATGCTCCACCGGGAGGTGTACCGGGAAGTGCCCCCAAGGGTGGAATACTCCCTGACCGAATTCGGCCGTACCCTTATTCCGGTGATGCTGCAGCTCCGGCATTGGGGCATCGAGTATGAAAAACATATCGGCGGCAAGGAGCTGCAATTCGGCGAGGGATACGAGAACCCGGAGCAGCCTCCCCTCGCCCCGTGTCATCTCGAAACCGAAAACTGATCTTCATGGTTTTTTTTGCTGCAATGACCATGAACAATTGTTAACAATTGCCTCGCCACGCGCTCAATTCCCCTGGCCATGGGCTTTCCAGAGCCGAAAGCCCCTTGAAAAACATACTGATTTCACCTATATAATTGAATTCTGCAGCGCATTAAACGCCAGTGTAAATCAATTTAAAGGCTTAACCTTGATGTTTGCGATCCGCTCTCTCCGCATGGAGATTTCGAGAAACCATACGCCGGTCAGCATATTCAGAGATATCTCCCTGGAAGTCCCCAAGGGGTGTTTTCTTTCCATTGTCGGCGCCTCGGGCTGCGGCAAGACCACGCTCATGCGGTGCCTGGCAGGGCTGCAGCAGCCAACCGGGGGGGAGATCCTGTTCAAGGGCGAGCCGGTCACCGGGCCGAGCAAGGGACTGGCCATGGTCTTCCAGGATTACGGAAACTCCCTGTTTCCCTGGAAAACCGTGCTCGGCAACGTGCTCTTCGCCCTGGACAAGAGCTCCGGCTCCAAGCAGCAGCTCCGTGACATCGCCATGAAGCATCTGGAGTCCGTCGGGCTTGCAGGGTTCAGCGCCTACCACCCCTGGGAGCTTTCGGGCGGCATGCAGCAGCGCCTGGCAATCGCCCGCGCCCTCGCAGGGGGGGCGGAATGCCTGCTCATGGACGAACCCTTCGCGTCCCTGGACGCCCAGACCCGCGCCACCCTGGAGGATCTGCTCCTGAAAATCTGGGCCCGTGGGGAGCGCACCATAATTTTCGTGACCCACGACATCGACGAGGCCATCTACCTTTCGGACTACGTGCAGGTTCTTGGGGGGGAGGTCACCACCCTGGGGGACAGCATCGAGATTCCCCTGGCGCGCCCCCGCAACCAGTTGGAGACACGCGCCGACCCGCTCTTTTCCCAGCTCCGCACCGCCATCCATCGTAACCTGGGGCACAAAGCGGAATGAGCATGCGCACGCAAAACGGCCTTCCCACCAAACTCTGGGGGTTCGCCTTCATGGCCCTGCTCATCGCGCTCTGGGCCGTGCTCTCGGCCATGGAGCTCCTCTCCCCGAGCCATTTTCCCTCGCCCGGACAGGTGGTCATGGTCCTTGCCCAGGAAAAGGGGCAGTTGCTCAACCAGGCCCTGATATCCCTCACCCGGACCCTGGCCGCCTTTGTCATCGGCGGGGGGCTGGGCCTCGGCCTCGGCCTGCTCCAAGGCGTGTTTCCAAAATTTCGTGACACCACGGAACTGCTCATCGAGGGGCTGCGCCCCATCCCATCCGTGGCCCTCATTCCCCTGGGCATCCTGTTCGTGGGCATGAACTTTCGCCTGAACATCGCCCTGGCTGCCTACGCCTGCTCCTGGCCAGCGCTCATCAGCGCCTATGACGGCGTGAAAAGCGTGAACCCCATGCTCATCGACACGGCCCGGACCATGGGCTTTTCCAGGAGGCGGATCCTGTCCGAGGTCATTCTCCCGGCCGCCCTGCCCATGGCCGCCACAGGGCTGCGCATAGGCCTGGCCATCGCCTTTGCCGTGGAGATCTCCGTGGAGATGATCGTGCCCAAGCAGGGGCTGGGCGCCCTGGCCACCAACGCGGCGCTCTCCGGGCTGACCCCCCTTCTCTATGCCGCCATAGTGACGGCCGGGGTGGTGGGACTGGTCTCCAACAGCCTGTTCCGCCGCCTGGAGCACCTCTTCTTGCGGCGTTACGGCCCCCAATGGAGCAGCGCCTCATGAGCCGCGGGTACACCTGGAAGGGTGTGGCCCTGTGCTGCGCCGTGGGCGTGGCCTGGGAGGTGGTTGCCCAGCTGCATCTGGTCTCCCCGCGCCTGCTGCCCCCCTTGTCCACCATCCTTGTGGAGCTAGGCCGGCTCACGGTCTCGGGCGTGCTGCCCATGGCCCTGGGCGTGACCCTGTGGCGCATGGGCATGGGGCTGCTCATAGCCACGGCTCTCATGATCCCCCTGGGCATATTGGCGGGGCGCTCCCCGCTTGTGTGGCGCACCATCGCCCCCACGGTGGAGAGCCTGCGCTCCCTGCCTCCGGTGCTGGTCATCCTGCCGGCCATGCTGGTGCTGGGCATCGGCTCCAGCATGAAGATCTTTGCCGTGTTCTTCGCGTCCTCGTTCCCCATTTTTCTCAACACCATGGACGGCGTGAAGTCCATCCCGCCCCTGTACTTGGACACCGCCAGAACCTTACGCACGGGGCGCCTGTCCCTGCTCTTCGAGGTGGTGATCCCGGCAGCAGCCCCGGGCATGCTTTCGGGCCTGCGCACCGCCATCCCCATAGCCTTCATCATCGCCATCGTTTCCGAAATCATCGGCGGCACCAGCGGCATCGGGCATTTCCTGATGCGCAGCCAGCGGACCTTTGCGGTGCCACAGATGGACGCCGCCATCATCGTCACAGCCATCACCGGCGGAGTTCTCAATCTTCCGCTGAAAGCTGTTGAATCGATATGTCTGGGATGGTACTCTCGTTGGAAGCGCGCAACTAACACCAGCTGCATCGAACCCTGAAAACAGCCGCTTTTGAAGCGGCCGGCAAGGAGCACCACAATGCTGAAGAAACTTTTCGCATGTCTGGTCCTGACGGCTCTTCTCACCGCCCCGTCACTGTCCGGGGCAGAGCAAACCATTCGCGTGGGATACATCCCGGTGGGTGACTGCCTGCAGCTCTACGTGGCCGAGGAACTCGGCTACCTGGCGGAAGAGGGGCTGAAGGTGGAGAAAACGCCCCTGGCCGGCGGTTCCCTCATTGCCATGTCCGTGGAGGCCGGCGAGCTGGAGGTGGGCTGGTCCAACCTGGTTTCCCTGATCATTGCTGCGGACAAGGGATTCGACTTCGTGGTGCTGGCACCCGGCGCCTTTGAACGGGAAAATACCAACCGAGTACACAGCCTGCTGGTGCCCAAGGACTCGCCCATCAAGGAGTTCAAGGACCTGGTGGGCAAGACCGTCGCCATCAACGCCCTGGGCAACATCAACGAGATCGCCCTGAGCGCCCTGGCCGAGCAGAACGGCGTGAGCATCAAGGACATCCGCATCGTGGAGGTCCCGTTCCCGCAGATGGGTCCGGCCCTTGCCAGCGGCTCTGTGGACGCGGCCCTGACCCTGGAGCCTTTCGTCACAATCACCCAGAAGAACGGCACCGCCCGTGTTCTGGTACCCGCCGCCCTCAGCGTCTATGGGGAGCAGTTCCTCATCGGTGCCTGGTTCGCCAGACAGTCCTGGATCGACAAGAACCCCGAGGCGGCCATGGCCTTCAAGCGCGCCATGCTCAAGGCCTCGGAATACATCGAGGCCAATCCTGAAAAGGCCCGGGAAGTGCTCACCCGCCACACCAAGCTCACCATGGACCTGGCCCAGGTCATCGCACTGCCCTGGTTCGGCGTGGAGGCCGGGCCTCAGGACATCACCAACCTCCTGGACCTCACCGCCAAGTACGGCTTTGCCAAGCAGATTCCGGGCGAACAACTCTTCATGCGCGAACCGAAATAGCGTAGAGAACGAATCATAGATATCAGAAAGGATGTGCGAGGGGGAAAACCTTAACAAAGGATTCTCCCCCTCGCGCTCCCCCTTCCCAAACTCTTTATATGAATGCGGGTTATGCTTGCGTTGGTCGCGGGCGCCGCATCCTGCAGCGGGTACTCCCTTTCCCCCTTGATAGAAGTTTTTGAAAAGGGGGTCCGGGGGAAAACTTTTTGCAAAAAGTTTTTCCCCCGGCAAACTCTTATTACTCTCCCATAATACCATGAACGATTGCTCCCGCACCTTTCCCCTGGCCATGGAAGCTCCCGGCACCACAGTCACTCCCCTTGGTGGGTTGGAAATCCGTCGTGCCCTGGAGATGTCCAGGCAGAGCCCGCGCAAGCGGATCATCCTCCCCCTGCACAAAAGCGCGGACAGCACCCTGCACCGCATGCTCAACGCCATCCAGCCCGGCAGCTATGTGCGCCCCCACAGGCATGAGGAGCCGCCAAAGGCCGAGTCCATGCTGGTGCTGCAGGGCAGCCTGGGCGTGGTGATCTTCGACGCCTCCGGGAGCGTGAAATCCACTTACACCCTGTCCCCCCACGGGGAGCACTTTGCCCTGGATATCGAAGCCGGGGTGTTCCACACCATCCTGGCCCTGCTCCCCGACACGGTGCTCTTCGAGGTCAAGCCCGGCCCCTATACCAGGAGCACGGACAAGGACTTCGCCACCTGGGCGCCCGGGGAGTACACCCCGGAGGCTGAGGAGTTTCTCGGGAGAATGCGGGAGCTGTTTATGGGCGACAGCAGCAAGTGCATTCCTTTCTGAAGAGCTGGGCTTCCCGCACTCTTCGCGCTCCCGCGTTTCCCACTGCCTATCTGCATCACCATATCCAATTGATTTCTCAGATGATCATTACAATATTCGATTGGAATCAAAAATCAATCTGACTTATTGATATCCCGGATACAATCAAATCCGATTGAATTGGTTTGAATAATTCGGGGAGCGAGATCATGCGGCCATTGGCCCTTCGACTGAGACCGGGGCAGGACCTCCTCATGGAGCTGGAGCGCATCGCCCTGGAACAGGCCATAGAAGCGGCCTGCGTCCTGACCTGCGTGGGCAGCCTCACCACGGCCATGCTGCGGTTCGCCAACCAGGAACAGGCCACCGAGCTCCACGGCCACTTCGAGATCGTTTCGCTGACAGGCGTGCTCTCCAGGCACGGTTCCCATTTCCATATCGCCATCTCCGACGGACGCGGGCAAACCCTTGGGGCGCATCTGCTCCCGGGGAGCAAGGTATACACAACCGCGGAAATCGTCCTGGGCATTCTCCAGGAGCACAGCTTTCTGCGGACCCATGACAGCCAAACCGGCTACCCGGAACTGGAAATCAAACCATTAAACCGCGACAAGGAGTGAAGGTATGGGATTCAGCGAACAGATCAAAAAGGATTTCACCACGTTCACTTTTGTACTCATCGCCGTGGCCATCGTTCTCAACATCGCCATGGGGCAACTGGTGTCCCTGCTCAAGCTTCCCATCTTTCTGGACTCCATCGGCACCGTGCTGGTGGGCGTCCTGGCTGGCCCCTGGGCCGGCGCCCTGGCCGGTCTGCTCACCAACCTGATCTGGGGCGTGATCTCCTCTCCGGTGGCCGCCGCCTTCGCACCCGTGGCCATGGCCATCGGTTTCACCGCCGGTCTGTGCGCCAAGTACGGACTGTTCAAGAACTGGTGGCTGGCCATCGTCGCGGGCGTGATCATCACCGTGTTCAACGCCGTGGTGGCGGTGCCCATCCGCCTGTACATGTTCGGCGGCATCACCGGGAGCGGCGCCGACTTCGTCACCGCCTACATGCTCGCCCTGGGCAAGGACCTCTTCGGCTCGGTTGTGGTCACCGTGTTCACATCCAACCTCATCGACAAGGTCGTCACCGCCGTGCTGGTCTGGGGCATCGTGAAAGCCCTGCCCTACCGGTTCTCCACCCGGTTCTCCAGGCTCTCCGCGTCGGCCTCCTAGTATGATGTCCGCTAAATTCATCTACCATGAATTTAGCGGAGGATCGCTTCGCCGAAAACGCGGTTTCGGCTTGCTCACGCCGCTGAAAACGGCGTGGCGGTCTCCCGACCGCCTTTAATGTCGCATAACACGCGGCTCAAGAGTATATGAACATAACGGACGCGACACTAGCCCCGCATCCATGCTCCGGAAACCGGAGCCGGCCATGAGCGATGCGGCACTCTGACGGCACCACCCTCTTCATCGAGGGTGAGTCCCTGCTACACTCCCGCCACCCCTTCAACAAGCTGGCCCATGTGCTGCTTGTTGGGGTGGCGGTTTATTGCGCTCCCGGCGCATGGATCCCGGACGCCGCCCTGCTCTGCCTGAACCTGGTTCTGGCAGCCATTGGTGGTATTCTGCTCCCTGTCTGGAGGATCAGCTGGCGCTTCCTGCTGCCCTTGGCCCTGTGCATGCTCCCGATTCACGGCTTCCTGTATCCGGACAACCACACCCCCCTGGCGACGTTTCATGCTCTCACCCTCTATCGCGAAGGGGTGGAATATGCCGGAACGATCCTGCTGCAGTTGGCCGCCATCTTCACGGCCTCCATGCTCTTCGTGTTCACCGTGCGCCCCGCGGATCTTGTCACTGCCCTCGCGCAGGCGGGATGGCCGCCATCCTTTGCCTACCTCTTCGGAAGCCCCCTGCTGATGCTGCCCGCCATGCGCAAGAGGATCGGCGTGATCCAGGCAGCCCAGAGAGCCCGGGGGCTGGATTCCGAAGGTGGGGTGCCGCGGCGCATGCGCGCCCTCGCCCCGCTGGTGGCGCCCCTTGTCCTGGCGGCGTTCAGCGAGATCGAAGAACGGGGCATCGCCCTTGAGGTGCGGGGGTTCAACGCCCGTGGCCCCAAGACAACCCTGCGGGACGTGAACGACTCGCGCTTCCAACGTTTCAGCCGGTGGGGCATGCTCATCGTGTCCGTGGCCCTGCTGATATTCAAATTCCTGGCCTGAACCATGCCCATTCTCGACATCGAAAACCTCTCCTACGCCTACCCCTCTGGGAGGGGCAAAGCCCTGGACAACATTTCCCTGCGCATCGAGGAGGGGGAATTCCTCGCCATCATGGGCGCCAACAACGCAGGAAAATCCAGCCTCTGCTACGCACTCACCGGCGTGATACCGCATCTCTACCGTGGCGAAATGAAGGGGCGCGTCCGGGTCCGGGGCAAGGACACCATGGAAAGCGGTGTGGCCGAGCTGTCCACGTCCGTGGCCCTGGTGATGCAGCGGCCGGAAACCCAGCTGTCCGGAGTCCGCTTCACGGTTTTCGAGGAGGTGGCCTTCAGCCTGGAAAATCAGGGCATGGAGCGCCGACGCATGCGTAAGCGCGTCCAGGAGGTGCTGCGCATGACCGGCATCACCGAGCTTGCGGAACGCCCCCCGCATCTGCTCTCAGGGGGGCAGTTGCAGAAGGTGATCCTGGCTTCGGCCCTGGCCGGGGATGCGCCGGTGCTGGTGCTGGACGAACCCACCACCTTTCTAGATCCCCTGGCCGCCATGCGGATCTACGAGATCCTGCACCAGCTGCACAGGGGCGGAAAGACCATAGTGCTGGCGGATCAGCGCCCGGAGAGCGTGGCCATGTACGCGGACCGCGTCGTCATCCTCTCGGATGGAAAAATGACGCTGGATGCACCGCCTTCCGAGGTCCTTGTCTCTCTGGAATTGCTGGACGCGGGGCTGGACCGCACCCGCTACACCAGGGTGGCCGCCCTGGCCCGGGAGCAAGGCCTCTGGCCCGGGGAGCGCCCCCTGCCTTGTACCCTGTCCGGAACCGTGGACGGACTGCGCAACAAAGCGGAGGGGCAAGATGTCGATTGAGGCACGAAGCACCTCCTACACCTACCCGCAAGGGGCGGAAGCCCTCAAGGACGTCTCCCTGAACATCGGGCCAGGGGAGAGTGTGGCCCTGCTCGGCCACAACGGCTCGGGCAAGAGCACCCTGGCGAAGCATTTCAACGGCCTGCTGCGCCCCTGCACTGGGGAGATACTGATCAACGGCGCACCCACCGCAAAGGAAAAGGTGGCCCGGCTCTCGGGCCTGGTGGGGCTGTCGTTCCAGAACCCGGACGAACAGATCTGCAAGGGCACTGTGTGGGACGAGGCCGCCTTTGGCCCCACCAACCTCGGCTACGACAAGGAGCGGGTCCGGGAGCTGGCCCGGGCGTCCCTGACTGCATTCGGCCTGCTCCCGGAAAAGGACACCAACCCCCATGACCTGGGGTACAGCGAGCGCAAGCGCCTGGCCCTGGCCTCCATCCTGGCCATGGACACGGGCATCCTGGTGCTGGACGAGCCCACCGCCGGGCTCGATCCCGGCGAGATCGCCCTGCTCGAGGCGGTGTTGCGGCAACTGGAGTCCGAGGGAAAGATCGTGGTGATCATCAGCCACGACATGGACTTTGTGGCCGAGAACATGTCCCGGGCAATCTGCCTGGAAAACGGCTGCAAGCGGTTCGACGGTGGCCTGGATACGCTCTTCGCGGACCAGGACCTCATGGAGCGCTGCGGCCTCCTCCCCCCACAGGTGGTGCGGCTGAGCCAACACTTTGGCCTGCGACTCAGACACCACACCCCGGAAGGCTTTGTCTCGGAGTTCGCCAAGGGCTGTTGAAACTGATTTGTGGTTTTTGGGAACGGAATCCAATTTAAAAGGGTTTCCTCACGAGTGATTCATTCCGAAAAAGCAGTTAATCTAGCCTTCGGAACCAGCCTGAACCATTCCCATGGCCAACTCTGTGAGCGCATCCGCAAAGGCCTGGTCCAAGGCCCCATGCCCCACCAGCAGGCGGTACCACATGGCGCCGAACACCGCGTCCACCAGCAGGTCCAGATTCCGGTCAGGGGCGATATCCCCTTGTTCCCGTGCCTGCTGAAAAACGGACTTCAGGGCCGCACGGCGATTGGCAACGAAATTCTCCCGAAACCGCTCCCGAAACTCCTCGTCCATTTGCGCCTGGGCCATGAGAAAACGAAGGTGCACGCCGCACCAGTCCAGGGCCTCCATGGACAACCCCAGGAAATGACGCAGCTTCTCCCGCAAAGAGTCGCTCGAAGGCACGGTGATGCCTTTATCCGCCTGATCCAGAAGCCCTTCCAGCACGATATCCGCCAGGGACGGCCACCAGCGGTAGATGGTGGGCTTGCCCACCCCGGCGCGCCGCGCGATGGCCTCGATACTCACCCCCACGCCCCCTGTCTCTTGCAACAGGTCCTGAGCCGCATCGAGTATCGCCTCCCGCGACTTCTCACTCCTCGGGCGCCCTACCCTCGCCTTGGCCATGCTCTCACCCTTGTATTTCTAAGGAAACGCTGATCAATCACATTTTCCGGAAGTGCTGTGAAATTGTTCGCTGCAACGAAGTCAGGGGGCAATTTTGCAGTGCTCCCTTGAAAAATGCTTCTTGCCACGCTTGACAGGCAATGACAAGTTTCGTTACGTTACGGTCCGTAACGAAACAAGCAACCATTGGAGTCTTGAAATGAATATCAACACGGTGAAGCTGGCCTTCTTTTCGCCCACAGGAACCACCAGGGCGGTTGCCCTGGCCATTGCCGGGAGCATTGCCGACCGCCTGGAGTGCATCGACATCACCACGCCCGACGCCAGGGTGCGGCCCTTGCTCATGAACGAAAACGAGTTGCTGATCATGGCGGTGCCGGTCTACATGGGGCGGGTTCCCGCGCTTCTGGGAGAGTGGTTCGGCACCTTGCAGGGGCGCGGAACCCCCGCGGTATGCGTGGTCGTGTATGGCAACCGCGCCTATGAGAACGCGCTGCTGGAACTCAGGGACACTGTCGCCAATTGCGGCTGCGTTCCCATTGCAGGGGGTGCGTTCATCGGAGAGCACTCCTTCGCCCATCCGGACAGGCCCACGGCCATGGGACGCCCGGACAGGGACGACCTGGACCAGGCCAAAAGGTTTGGCCAGGATATCCGGGAAAAGCTGCAAACTGTCGTCGAAGCCTCGGGCCTGCCCGAGCTTCAGGTCCCGGGAACCCTCCCATACGGAGGCGTCACCAAGCTCTGGGACGTGGACTTCATCGCGGTGAGCGACCAGTGCACGCAATGCGGTCTGTGTGCGGCCGTCTGTCCCGTGGGCGCCATCGCCCCCAACGATAGCTCCTTCATCGACCACGGGAAGTGCATCACCTGCTGCGCATGCATCAAGAAATGCCCGCAAGGCGCACGCGGCATGAAGTCCGGCCCGGTGATGGACGCCTCCATCCGACTGAACACGCTCTACAGGGAGCCCAGGCAGCCTGAATGCTTCTTGTGACCCGGGCGAAATAGATCAGGACAAAGGATTTCCGGGGGGAAGAATCTTGTGTGAGAGACTTTCCCCCCGGCTCCCCTTTCAGGAACGTCAAGAAATCCGCATCACGAGTGCCTGCGCGCGGAGAACCATTGCCAGCCGCTCACCAGCACGATTCCCGCAAGCACCAGCACCGCGCCCAGAATGAATTTGGGCTCCACAGACTCGCCCAGCAGCACCACCCCGAACACGATGCCGAACACCGGAGTCTGGAAGCACAGCACCCCCAACTGGGAAGCCGGATACACGGTGAGCATCCAGAACCAGAGCAGCATGCCCACAACGCAGACCATCACGATCTGGTACACTAGGCTGATCCAGACAATGGCGCTCATGGTGAAGTGGAACTCCCCCCCAAGGATCGCGCCGGGGAGCAGGATGCAGAAGCAGGTGAACAGCTGGATAAAGGCTGTCTGCGTGGCCGGGGTATCGGCCAGCCGTGTCCGGATGATAACTGTGGTGGCGCCCCAGGACATGCCGGCCAGCAGCCCCAGGAAATCACCGAACAGCATGGAGCCGGACAGGGTGTCCATGGATGCGCCGCTGACGTGGATGGCCACGGCCACGCCGAAAAACGCCAGGGCCATGCCGAACCACTGCATGGGGCGCAGGCGCTCTTCAGGCACCAGGAAATGCAGCCCCAGTGCGGCAAAGGCCGGGGCAGTGTAGAGCATGATGACCATGCGCGAGGCATTGGTGAACAACAGCCCCTCGGCCACGAAGAGGTACTCCAGGGTGAACAGGACCCCGGCGGCGAGCCCGGCGAGCAACCTGCCGCCTCCGGGCACAAGTCCCAGTCCCTTGGCGCGCAGGTACAGGCCAACGATGAGCGCGGCCATGCCAGAGCGGATGGCGATTTGCAGCACCGGCGCCATATCCGGCGCGGCAGCCTTGAGCACTATCTGCTGCAGCCCCAGAATGGCGCAAAAAAAGACCATGAGCCCAATCGCACGACTGTCCAACGCCTTCCGAACGCTCATCCGCGTCACCTCCATGCGGGGGGACTGTACCCAAGTCAAAGCAAAAGTATAGAGGAATTATCAGACGATTTTTCAACAGGGCGAAACATCATGAAAAATGGCCGCCAACTTCCAGGGACAAGGCGCCTGCGAACGAAGCAATCCTCCCTGAAAAGCATTTGTATCTCGTTGTACTTCCGTAATCTCACTCTAGGGCGCGGAGTGAAACACTCCCGCATACAGGGAGTTGAGCATGGCTGTCGGTAGCTGTGAATCCCAATGCCCAGTTATATTGGCCACGAGCCAGAAGCATACAAAGCCCCCCAAGGTGGCCAGCCCCACAACCGACCAATGCACGAGGCGGCCGAACATGGTCATGGCAACGGCCTTGTGCCTGGTACACGCCCCAACGCAGCGGGCACAGCCAATGCATTGAGTGGAGCGGATGACACGCTTTCGGGAAATGGGAAGATGCGAGGGGCAGGCGCGCTCACATGCCCGGCACCCGACACACGCCTCAGCGTCGCGCCGGATGGAGGTGGTTCCCATCAAGGCGAGAAATCCGAGAAACGCGCCATAGGGGCAGAGCCAACGGCACCAGGCGTTGCGAAAGAACAGGGTCACCAGGGCCAGAATGGCGAACACGGCGAGGGTCACGAAAGAGGGGTGCAGAAAAAACCGCAGGAGATGGGCGTCCGCCGTGAGATTGAAGGCATCGAGCATGAAAGTGGAGATGGCCCGGCTGTTCATGCCGAACCACACGACGGCCACAAACGCCCCCGCAAGGAGATGCCCGGGCAGGCTCGAAATCACCTCGATGCGGGCCGAAACGGAACGCTCCCACCGTATTCTTCGCCCCACTTGGGATAACAGATGAGAGAGAAGCCCCACCGGGCAGACATAGCCGCAAAAGCCCTTGCGCAGGAGCAACGCCGTCACAATGGCGAACAGGAAAATGGTGAGCCCGGCGGGATGCGCCGGGTCATAGCTCCCCGTGTCCACAAGGTATCGAAGCCCGAGCAGGGCACTGATGGGCAGGAAGCCCTCCACTCCGGACGGCCGGGTAATGGTCGGCATGGCATGCCCCTGCACCTGAAGGCAGAAATGGTAGAAGCGCCATCCGATAACCAGGCAAGCAAGGGCGAAAGCAATGCGTGTGACCTGTTGCAGGCAAGCGGGAGTAATTTTCCTCTTCATCCGGACAGGCTATTCCCCGGCCCTGCCCCTGTCTGTCGGCCAGCCGACATCGAAGACTTTAAGAGCATTTTGTCATTGAAAATATCTATCCGAATAAAATGATCTGGCGGTGTGAAGCGAAGAGGAACAGCGCCCGCGAGGTTTCCATAGCCGGGCTTTGTCCGGCGTCAAGTGGAAACCTCAAGCGCAAAATACTCTAGGGAGGGGTTGATTTGCCGGTTCCCGCAACGTAAGCGAGGTACTGCTCCGGACGAGAGTAGTGTTCCATCCGGGGCGGATTTCCCCTTGTCACATCATTCCCATGGATGTTTTCGAGCCCGCAATGAAAATTCATGAGATCGGAAAAGAGGATGATTTCTACCAACAGGCACGAAATCTCAGATACTCGCTCTTCTTTGAGGCGTACGACTTGCCCGAGAACATCCTGGATGACGAGAAGGAGCCCCTGAGTTCGCATGTCGCACTATCGGAAGGCGCCCTGTTGATAGGCTACGGCCGCCTGACACGGCTGGACGAAACCACGTTCCAGGTATCGCAAATGGTCATCGCCCCCGAACACCAGTCCAGCGGATATGGCAGCATGTTACTCAAGGAGTTGATTGAAAGGGCGGTGTCGTCAGGAGCCCGAACGGTCATCCTGAACGCACGCGCAACAGCCGCACGATTCTATGAGAAGCAAGGATTCACCCGGGAAGGCGAATTGTTTCATTCGAGCAGCACCGGAGTCCCGCACGTGAGGATGGTCTACCGTACATAGGTGCTTGCCCTGCCCGGCAATTCAGCTGGTGCCGGTCCCCCCCTGGAACTCCTGTCATTGGCTTGTCATTTCCGGATGCCAATCGTTCCTGACTGATCCTTGATGCGGCCAGAGTTTTTCTACATGGCATATCCGGGCTTCTTGTAAAGAAATTGCATCCTTGCCTTGATCTCCGGTTCATAGACCTTTTCCTTCCACTCCTCGGAGGGCACCTCTTCGATGGCCACAGTGACGGATGACTCCTTGCACCCGGCGATGTTGACGACATCCTCCACAATGGCGTCGGCAAGCTGTTGCTTGGCATCCTCCGAGCTTCCCGGCCAGAGCTTCACGATGATGTGTGGCATGGTCTCCTCCCTTGATCCTTCCGAAGCCTGGGCTTCGGCAACAGTCATATGTCCCGCGTCCAGGAGCCCTGTCAGCCCGTATGCTGCCGAGACTCCCAGGGCAGCGGCTCCCTTGGCCATGAAATCACGTTGCGAGAGCCAATTTTTCATATTTTCCCCTCATGGGGAAGACCATCCGACCGGGATAGTTCTGCCCCCCTCCCCATGAAAAGAACAGACATGGGGAGCGGGTACGTATTTCTCCCAAGCATGCTTCCCGGGTGCGCCACCTGTTGCGCAAATATGTACACGTCTGGAGCATTCTACGCTTGAAATGCTCTAACCAAGGGCGTCGTACTCCCCGTCCGACACCGGCTCCAACCACTCGTTGGAGCGCCTCTCGGCCGGAACCTCCACGGCCACATGGACGAACCAGGAGTCCCTGGCCGCGCCGTGCCAGTGTTTGGTCTCCGGCGGGATGTTCACCACATCTCCTGGGTGGAACTCCCGGGCTGGTTTTCCGGCTTCCTGATACCAGCCGCGCCCTCCGGTCACCAGGAGGATCTGCCCCCCTTTGTGCTGGATGTGCCAGAAGTTGCGACAGCCCGGTTCAAAGGTCACGTTGCCTATGAATACCCCCTCGGTGGAGAGCATCTCCAGGTAGCTGGTGCCGATGAAATAGTCCGCATAGGCCGTGTTCTCCTCACCTCTCGGGAAAACGCCCCGCCATTCGAATGTATTACTCATCGCTTCCACTCCTTGCCGATTTCCAGCATCGTCAGTTGTTGTTCGCATTGCGGCAAACGCCCCTTGCTAGATGAAGCAAGACGCGTCTGCCAGCCTGTTTTCCCTATCCATATATCCCATCCCGCCATATGGGATGGGCAAATCCTCTCCAACTATTGCCTGATCCTCCAAAATCAGCCGAAACCGGTTGTCCGAGAAGTTCAGATTCTGCTAATTCATACCGATTGAACCACGGAAAGCCGTGCACGGCACTCGGAAATGTGCTATCCCTGTGATCTCGTGAGCGCTACGGTAAAGCGCACTGCCCATGGGACGGCAAGCAGTCGGAATGAATGATCCCTGAAGGATCCACCCATACGGTGCGCTGCCAACCTTTTAACCAGCTGGAATAAGACGCATAACAAGCAGAGGTGTAACGACATGGAAAAAGCGAAAGTATACTTCACCGATTTCCGGACCAAGGCTTATGGCGACAGCCTGCCGACCAAGCTCAAGAAGCTGATCAGGAAGGCCGGAATCGGCGACATAGACATGGAAGCCAGGTTCGTGGCCATCAAGATGCACTTCGGCGAGTTGGGAAACGTCAGCTATCTGCGCCCCAACTATGCCAAGGCAGTGGCCGACCTGGTCAAGGAGTTGGGGGGGCGGCCATTCCTGACCGACTGCAACACCATGTACCCGGGCAAGCGAAAGAACGCCCTGGAGCATATGGAATGTGCCTGGGAAAACGGCTTCACGCCGCTGAGCGTGGGGTGCCCCGTGATAATCGGCGACGGCCTCAAGGGGACCGACGACATCGCCGTTCCGGTGCAGGGGGGCGAATACGTGAAGAAAGCCAAGATCGGCCGCGCGGTCATGGACGCCGACGTGTTCATCAGCCTGACCCACTTCAAGGGGCACGAGGTGGCCGGGTTCGGCGGCACCATCAAGAACATCGGCATGGGCTGCGGCTCGCGCGCGGGCAAGACCGAACAGCACAGCGACAGCAAGGCCTCCATCAACGAGAAAAAGTGCAAAGGCTGCCGCTCCTGCCTCAAGGAATGCGCCAACGAGGCCCTGGAGTTCGATCCCGAGGCCAAGAAGGCGCATGTCATCGAGGATAACTGCGTGGGCTGCGGCCGCTGCCTGGGCGCCTGCAACTTCGACGCTATCTCCTTCGGGTTCAACGCGGCGGTGAAGTCCCTGAACCGCCGCATGGCCGAGTACACCAAGGCCGTTGTGGACGGCCGACCGAACTTCCATATCTCCCTGGTGGTGGATGTCTCACCCAACTGCGACTGCCACGGTGAGAACGACGTGCCCATTCTGCCCAACATCGGCATGTTCGCGTCCTTCGATCCTCTGGCCCTGGACCAGGCCTGCGTGGACGCCTGCATGGCCGCCACCCCCGCTGCCGGTGAGCCAGCTGGCTGACAACATGGCCAAGAAGGATTTCGTGGATCATCACGACCACTTCACCAACACCAGGCCCGAGTCCGAATGGAAAACCTGCCTGGAGCATGCCGAGAAAATCGGCCTGGGTTCCCGCCAGTATGAACTGATCACCTGTAAATAGAACAAAGTGCTCCCAATGATGAGGCCCCCTCTCCCTGATCACCAAAGAGAGGGGGCCTTTCCGTTGCCGGGAAGTAAGCCGGAGAGGTGCGCCTGAGCGGGTGGCTTCAGCGCCAAGCCAAAAGTCATCCGGCTTGTCAAGAGGCCTCACGTGGGGGGCGCGAGCACGATGACGAGTTCAGCAATCCGCGAGCCCGTTCAAATCCCTCCCTATTCCTACTTCCTTTTCCTCATGGCGATGCTCAGGCAGACGGCCGCGCCGCCCCAGGTGATGCAGATGCCCAAGGCCATGGTCAGGATTGCGCTCAGTTCCATGTGTCAGCTCCTCTTATTGCGGAAATCGTGTTGCACTGCCACGGCCCTTTGGAAGTTCCCCTGCCCCAGGGGGAAGCACAGGGAGAGCAGCAGGATGCCGAGCAGCATGGACCAGCCGAAAAGCACGATGGCGTCCATGGAGTACCCGCCATAGTTCTCCCCCAGGTCCTCGATGAAGTTGGTGACCAGGATGACTCCCAGCATCAGTGGCGTCACGAAACGCAGGCAGATGTTCCAGGCCTTGTTGATCTGGAAGTCGGACACCGAGTTGATGTAGGTGCGCATGGACTCGAGGTTGCAGAACCAGGCCACGAACAGGATCTCCAGGAAGCCGCCCAGGAGCACGCCGAAGTTGTTCACGAAGTGATCCACGATGTCCAGGAGCAGCAGTCCGCCTCCGGTGGTGAAGGCGATGCTGCCCAGGAAACCCAGGCCGCAAACCAGCAGCGCCGCCCTTTTCCGGCTCAGGCCCATCTTGTCTATCACCGCCGCGACAACGGCCTCGGTGATGGAGATCATGGAGGTGAGTCCGGCGAACATCAACGCAAGGAAAAAGAGCACGCCGAAGAACACGGGCATGGGCATCAGGTTGATGGCCGTGGGCAGGGTGATGAAGGCCAAGCCCACGCCGCTGGAGACCACCTCCTTGACAGGAACACCCTGTTGCGTGGCCATGTAGCCAAGAACGCTGAAGATCATGATCCCGGCAAGAAGACTGAACCCGCAGTTGATGAACACGGTCATGCAGGCGTTGTTGGTCACGTCCGAGTCCTCGGGCAGGTAGCTGGAGTAGGACAGCATGATGGCAAAGCCCACGGAGAGGCTGAAGAATATCTGGCCAAAGGCGTCAGCCCAGGCCTTGCCGCTCAGCAGGGCGGAGAAATCGGGCCGGAAAAGCCAGTTCAGGCCCTCGGCAGCGCCGTCGAGCATCACGCCTCTGCCGATGAACACCAGCACCAGGACGAACAACAGGGGCATGAAGATCTTGTTGGCGCGCTCTATGCCGCCGCGAATGCCGGTGAATACGGCCGCAAAGGCCACCAGCCAGGCGAACACCGCCGCTCCCAAAATGGGCCACTGCACCCCGCCGAGGTTCATGGGGGAGTCTGTCAGGTTGAGGAACTCTCCAAAAAAGAAGCCCTTGGGGTCGTTTGTCCACGCCTGGGTGAAGGAGAACAGGAAATAGTCGATGGTCCAGGCAATGACCACCACGTAGTAGCAGGCAATGACGAACGCCACCAGGACCTGCCACCAGCCCAGCCATTCCGCCCGCCTGGAGATGGAGGCGAAAATCTTGGGCGCGGATCCCCGGAATTTATGCCCCAGCCCGAACTCCAGCATCATGAACGGTATGCCCGCCAGCAGCATGGCGGCAAAATAGGGGAGCAGGAACGCCCCTCCACCGTTTTCGTACACCATGTAGGGAAAACGCCAGATGTTTCCCAGACCAATGGCGGACCCCACCGCGGCCAGGATGAATCCTGTCCTGGAGCCCCATGTCTCTCGCTTGCTCATGAAAATAGTCCTTTACAATTCTTAGGTAGCGGCAACCAGATCTCCGCTCATTGATTATGAAAATACATGCAACAAAAATGTCAGGAGGGTCACATAGGCCAAAGCGCCTGAATGGTCAAACCATAATAATCTGAAGACATTTTGAACAATAACGTTTTTGCGCAATCGTTCAGGCGCATTCCCTTGTCCTTGATTTGGGGACAATTTACATTAATCCTCTGGCGATATCCCTAACCGCTTGCTATGAAAGACCAGCGGTACGAACCAAAGACCACGCCCCTGCGAATTGTCAATTGTCCCGGGGACGTCGAACATTGCCAGTCGAATCACAACGAAACGACGAGGAGATGGAAGGCATACCAAGGAGCACTTCCCGGAAATATGATTCCGTCAGTCTTGTGCATCATGGATGCGCACCCCACCTGTTCACGGACATGATCGAAAGTGCGGGGCAGGAGCTGTCCCGGCGCGAATTCATCAAAGGGACCGGCGCTGTCTGCGGCATGGTCGCGTTGGGTGGATTCGCGTCCTCAGTCATGGCGGCGACCCAGGCCTTTGCTCCCGGAGCCAAAGCCGACGCCATCTACCACGGAGGGCCTATCCTCACCATGGTCAAGGACGGCGACCGGGCCGAGGCTTTGGCAATACTAGATGGCCGTATCCTGGCGGTGGGCGGCCTGGACGAGGTCATGACCACCAAGGGGGCGGAGACGAAGCTGATCCACCTGGGCGGAAAAACCCTGATGCCCGGATTCCATGATGCCCACTCACACCTGGTGATTCAGTCCGTAAAATTCTCCACCGCGAACCTCGATCCCAAGCCCATCGGCGAGGCCGGATCCATCGCCGACATCCAGCGGATTCTGCGGGAGTGGATCGAAACCAAGAAGATCGAACCCGGCAAATGGGTCATCGGCTGGGGCTACGACGACACGGGAATAGCCGAAAAACGCCACCCCAACCACGACGACTTGGACGCTGTCTCCACCGAGCACCCCATCGTGCTGGTGCATATCTCCAGCCACCTGATACCGGCAACAGCAAAATGCTGGAGGAAATCGGGGTCACAGTGGAAACCCCGACCCCCGACGAGGGCGTGATCCAACGCCGCCCCGGAAGTGAGGAACCCAATGGCGTTCTCGAGGAGAACGCCATGTACCTGGTCATGAAAAAAACCATGCCCACTCCGGAGCAGGCCATGGAGATGATCGGGGAAGGTCTGCGCCATTATGCCGAGGCTGGAATCACCACGGCGCAGGACTGCGCCACCTTCACCGGCACGTGGCATATCCTGGCCGCCATGGAAAAAGCGGGCATGCTGCCCATCGATGTCATTACCTGGCCAGTGTACAAGGCCATCGACAACAAGGCATTCGAGGCCATTGTCGCGGGAAAGGGGGCAACCGGCGTCTTCGCCTGGGCGGAGTCAAGCTCATCGCGGACGGCTCCCTCCAGGGGTACACCGCTTTCCTCTCCAAGCCTTATTACGTCCTGCCCGGCGAGCCGGAACTGGTCCCGGACAAGTGCGACACCGAGCAGGCCGAGCGCATCCTTGTCAGCAAGGACAACAAGGCTGGCAGTCAGGACGCCCCCGCCTCTGAATACGGCAGGGACTATCGCGGATATTCCAGCATGACCCAGGAACAGATCGAAACCTGGATGAAGCGCTGTGACGAACACGGCCTGCAGATGCAGGTCCATACCAACGGCGACGGCGCCACGGACATGCTAATCGAGGCGGTGAAAAAGGTGCGGCCCGAAAAGCCGCGCCCCGATCTGCGCGCCGCCATCATCCACGCCCAGACCATGCGCGAGGATCAGCTCGATGTTACTGCCGAACACGGCCTGAGCCCGTCATTCTTCCCCATACACGTCTATTTCTGGGGGGACCGCCATCGCGACCTGTTCCTCGGCTCGGAACGGGCCGCGCGGATCAACCCCTCACGTACGGCCCTGAACCGGAACATCAAGATAAGCCTGCATCATGACGCGCCCGTGGCCGGAATCAGCATGCTCAACGTGGCCTGGACGG
This sequence comes from Desulfovibrionaceae bacterium, assembly GCA_963674665.2. GTDB lineage: Bacteria > Desulfobacterota > Desulfovibrionia > Desulfovibrionales > Desulfovibrionaceae. The sequence continues at coordinate 100,634 of CAXXPL010000016.1, forward strand.
CCATCAACCGGATCACGAGCAGCGGCAAACCCCTTGGCCCGAAGCAGCGCATCACGCCCTTCGAGGCCTTCCGGGCCATCACCGCGGACTCGGCCTGGCAAAACTTCGATGAGCGGCGCAAAGGCACCCTGGAGACCGGAAAGCTAGCCGACATGGTGATCCCTTCCGACGCCCCACTGGCCATTGATCCCATGGCTATCAAGGACATTCGAGTCCTGCGCACAATCAAGGGGGGGGAGACGGTCTTTTCGGCAAAGAGCCGCCCCCCTATCACCGTCGCTGAATTCGCCCCTGTGAATGGGGGCAGAACAAAGAATCGTTTCGGCTCCATTGGCACCTGGTGATCACCCCTGCCGATGGAGCCGAAATGCCATACGATCCATGATATTCCACAATATACGGCAGCCCTTGCGACGCAGCACCTCAAGAATCTTCTCGCAAGCCCGCATAAAATCTATATAAATCAGTAACTTAAACACACTCGGCAGCACAAAAGGCAAAACTCGACAAACTTTTCATGCTTAATTTATACTGCCTCAACAGTTTGTTGGGGAAAGTGACTATGGATTCGACCCGAAAAACCTGGCCGTCCAATGCCCTGGGGCGGTGAATCCTCCTTCATCGTCTTTCCTGCCTATTGGAACCACGCATTATCACAACATATTGAGAAAGCCGTAGTGGGGAGTGATTTCGTGGAAGCGATGTTGAATGCCTCGTAAGGACGATATGCGCCATGCCTGCAAATACCCGGCTCGACCAAGGACCGCCACGGCTTCGAACCTCCCCCATGCATGGCACCCGTTGATTTGAACATTTTAAGTGCAAGCTCCTGAAAAGGCATTGCTAGGGGCATTCATGAACGGCTCGAGCTTGGATGTAACGCAACCTCAAAGCAGGCAGAACTTCTTCACAGTGGGAATGCCCATCCCGGCATTCTTCCTGCTGCTGCTTGTTTTTCAGCTATTCTTCATGCCCTCTCTCGTCAGGCGCGGGGGGCAGCTCTACGTCCCGTTCAAGAAAATCGTGGTGGGCGGCAGATCGGACAACCCCCCTTACGAATACCTGGATGAAAACAACGAGCCGGCGGGATTCAACGTCGACCTCACACGAGCCATTGCGGCTGAAATGAAGAGCGAGGTCGAAATCCGCCTGGGCAACAAGACTGAAATCAAGGAAGGCTTTTTCAAGGGTGATATCGATCTCCTGCAGGGGGTGACCCAGTCCGACGAGCTGGCTGAACAGAACATCTTCTGCAACTACACGACGTACAATCAAAAGCTGTTCTCCGTTGCCGACTACCCCATGCGCATCACCTCCCTGTCGCAGGTTCCAGGAGGAGAACTCTATCTCAGCAAGGACACCCCCCTGCTCGAAAAACTCGTCCAGACATACCCGGGCATCAACTTCCATCCTGTGGCCTCCCATACCGAGGCATTGAAGATGCTTGCCGACAGGACCGCGGATTATGCGTTGATCACCAACCTGCCCAGCGTTTACCTGAACCATGAGCTCGCATTCATCGAGCAGGGCTCCGACAGGCTCAAAATCCTCCAGATCGGAGAGCTGAGTCCGCCTCTGGGGTATGGCTACGTCGCGGACAAGGAAAACGAGATCCTGAAAACCCACATCAACGAAAGCCTGAACAACCTCAGGATGAGTGGCCGCCTGCGGGAGATCCGGGAGCAGTGGCTGGGAAAGCCAGACCCGCTGCAGGTCAGCAAGCGGGAGAAAAGCGCCCAGTTGGGCGGTGTGATCTTCAGCCCGCTGCTGCTTCTCGTATGCTCGGTCATTTTCTGGAACCACTCTCTGCAGAAAGAGATGGAGCGCAGGAGCAGGAAGCTTGCCATACAGCAACTGCAACTCATCCAGGCGGACAAGATGACATCCCTGGGAATACTCGTGGCGGGCGTGGCCCACGAGATCAACAACCCCATCGGGTTGATACTGTACAACCTGGCCACATTGAAGAGAGTGCACGAAAAGACCGAGGCCATCCTCGAGGAGCGATACGGGCGTGAGGGGGACTTTTTCATCGGTGGGCTCCCCTACTCCGACCTGAGGGCTGAAACCTCGCAGATCTTTTCTGAAATGACCGACGGCGCCAAACACATCGCCCAGATCGTCGAGGATCTCAAGGATTTCACCAGGCTGAACTCAACAGCCCTGGACGAGAGCGTCAGCATCAACAAGGTGGTCATGACCTCCCTCAGGCTGCTGGACAGCTCCCTGAAAAAACGGGTTTCCGGCGTGGACCTGGAGCTTGCCGATGCCCTGCCCCCTCTGCAAGGTAACGGCTCGCACCTGCAGCAGGTGGTCATCAACCTGGTGCTGAACGCTGCCCAGGCCAACACCGGAAATCAACAGCGGGTAGGCATCCGCACGTTTTTCGACGCCAAGACGCGGGAAATCGTACTTCAGGTCAAGGACCAGGGCGTCGGCATCGAACCCGAACAAATTCCCTTCCTTTGCGATCCGTTTTATACGACAAAGCGTGAGCAGGGGGGGACTGGCCTCGGCTTATCCATTTCGGAAAGAATAGTGAAGGAGCACAAAGGGCGTCTGCACTTCGCCTCCCGGCCGGGAGCGGGAACCCTTGTGTCACTGTACCTGCCGGTCAATCCGCAAGAGGAAGCATCCTGATGCACGAACCCTTGTATCCATCCTTCGGCGTGCTGCTCGTGGACGACGAAAGCAGCTGGCTGCGGACCATGTCCATGACCCTGGCCCTTGAAGCGGGAATCAACAACATCCACAAGTGCCTGGACAGCCGCGAGGTCCTGGGCATCCTCGAGCGGCATGATATCGGGCTCATCCTCCTGGATATCAACATGCCCCATGTCTCGGGCGTGGACCTGCTGCCCCAAATAATCGAGGAACACCCCGATGTGAGCATCATTGTCATCAGCGGGCTCAACCAGATCGACCTTGCCGTGAACTGCATGAGGAAAGGGGCTCTGGACTTCTACGTCAAGACCGTGGAAGTCGATCGGTTGATCAAAGGAGTGCAGCGGACGCTGCGGTCAGTGGAACTCGAGCGCGAAAACAAGAAGATGCGCAGCAGCTTTTTCGGGGGGGTGGTCGAGCATCCGGAGTGTTTCGAGCACATCATCACGCAAAACAGGGCCATGATCACCATCTTTCAGTACATGGAGGCCATTGCGACGAGCTCGCACCCCGTGCTGATCACCGGTGAAAGCGGTGTTGGTAAAGAGCTGGCTGCCAGGGCCATACATACCCGCAGCGCGCGGAGCGGCCCTTTTCTCCCGGTCAATGTCGCCGGGTTGGATGACACACTGCTCTCCAGCACCCTTTTCGGGCACAAGCGGGGAGCCTACACGGGCGCTGAAAACGACCGGAGCGGCATGATCGAACGCGCCGCTTTCGGTACACTGTTCCTGGACGAAATCGGCGACCTCAACATCACCTCACAGATAAAGCTCCTGCGGTTGCTCCAGGAGGGGGAGTATTTCCCCCTGGGCAGTGATGTCAGCAAGAGGCTGAATGCGCGAATCATAGTTGCGACCCATCAGGACCTCGCCGCGGGGCAGGCCGCGGGCAAGCTCCGCAAGGACCTCTACTACCGGCTGTGCGGCCACCATGTGCATCTCCCCCCCCTGAGGGAAAGAAAGGACGACATCGAGCTCCTGTTGAATCATTTCCTGGACTTGGCGGCTGAAGAGTTCGGGAAACGGAAGCCCACCTACCCCAAGGAGCTCCTGGTATTGCTTATGAACTACAATTTTCCCGGCAACATACGAGAACTCAAGGGCATGGTGTTCGACGCCATGAGCATGCACAAGTCCAGGATGCTCTCCATGGACGCCTTCAAACGCACCATCGACAACCTCCCCCTCTATCGTGACGAGCAGCCCGAAGCCCGGGCTGGGAGTGTCTTTGCCCAGGACCAGCCGCTGCCGACACTCAAGAACGTGGTCGACCTATTGGTGAAGGAGGCCATGAACCGCAGCAAGGGCAATCAGTCGCTGGCCGCGCGCCTTCTTGGTATCTCCCAGCCCGCCTTGAACAAGCGCCTGAAAAAAAACAAGCTGAACTCCATGCCGGACAGCCCCGATCACCTATAACTTTTCGACCTGCTATAACCTCCTTAATGCGCATGTAATATTCCTGGATTACATGTGTTTCCAGGAGATATTCAACAGCTCCCCACCAGGGGTTATACCCCTTCGCGTTCGCCCCAAAAACCTCCCTCGGCATCCTTTTTCTTCTATTTCAAAGCGTTACAGTAAAAAGCCTATTGCGGCACGTCTTTTGCCATATGACGGTCATGCGCACCAGGGACTGAGGCAAGGCATTGCGGAGCCGTTCGGGCGCGACGATTTTACCGGGCATCAGTTCCGGTATTGGGCCGATCCTTCGCAATGCCTGCAGAAAACAAGCTGACTTTCAACAGGAGGAAACCAATGAATCGCCGTATCCTAGCAAGCTGCATCACCGCTCTCTTGTTTGTCGCCCTCGTGGCGAACCTTGCCTACGCAAAGACCTACAATTTCACTTTCGCGACCAACTGCCCTGAAAACACCATGCGCGGCGTGGCCGAAAAGCAGTTCCTCGAAGAGCTGGAAAAACTCAGCGAGGGTCGCATCAAGATCATGTCCTACTGGGCCCAGTCCCTTGTCAAAGGCAAGGAGATCCTCAAGAGCGTCCAGGACGGCGTCGTGGACCTCGGGTTCATCAACATCAACTACTACCCCAAACGCTTGCTGCTCAACGGCGCCACCGGCCTCCTGGAAGAAGGGCCGACCAAGTATGTGAACATGATCGGCGTGTACCAGGACATCTACAAAAACATCCCCGAGCTCACCGCCGAATTCAAGAAGTACAAACAGCGCCCCGTATACATCTACACCGCCCTCCCCTTCTCCTTCTGCACCAAGGAACCCCTGAGCAGCTTTGACGACCTCAAGGGCCTGAAGGCCCGCTGTTCCAGCCGCTGGAAACTCACCGACCTGGGTGCTATCGGCGCTGTTCCCACTTCCGTGGCCTTCAGCGAGTGCTACATGGCGCTGCAGACCGGCACCATCGACACCGTCCTGACCAACGTGGACGCGCAAAGCAGGGCCAAGTTGTACGAAGTGGCCCCCAACATCATGATCGTCAAGGAAATGTGGCTCGCCCTGCCCTTCATGATCACCATGAACGAGGATGTCTACCAGAAGCTTCCCGACGACCTGAAGCAGGTCTTTGCCCAGGCCAGCGAGAACGCGGTCAAGCGCTTCACCGAGTACTACCCGCAGACCCTCCAGGACGAGATCGACAAGATGTCCGCCAAGGGCGCGAAATTCACCTACGCCTCCAAGGAGGACATGGCCAAGTGGAACGCCCTGCCCACCAACAAGGAGAACCAGGAGACCTGGCTCAAGGAAGTCAGTGAGATGGGTGCCGAGAACCCGGATAAGATTCTGGAAACCGTTTTCAAGATCAACGAGGAATACCTCGCCAAAGAGCGGTAAAAACGACCCGCGGCGGTGCCGGACAGGCGCCGCCGCATTTTCAAAGGAGATGCCACTTTGATTCGAGCGTTACGGTTCATCAACAAGATATGCGCGGAAGTGTGCGGCTGGATGCTGAGCGTCGTCATGATTCTGCTCATCGTGGATGTCGTGTGCCGAACATTCGCCACCCCGGTCATGGGCGTCGCGGAACTGGCGATGTTCGTCATGATCGGGACGGTATACGCGGGCCTTGGAAACTGCGAGATGCTGCGCGGCCATGTGAGGGTCGAGTCCCTGGTGGAGCGCCTGCCCCCAAAGGGGCAGAAGGTGGCGATGATCATCACCTATCTCGTGGCGATCCTGACCATCGGTGTCACCACCTACGCCATGTGCGACAACGCCTGGTCGTCCTTCATGGACAAGGAGAGCATCGCCGGGGCGGTGTCCTATGTGCTGTATCCGGTGAAGTTCGTCATGGCCATCGGCATGATCGTCTACACGCTGCAGTTGGCCGCCAACCTGTACGAGGAAATCAAGAAGCCCTTGTAACGGATTACGCGATGTCGAGGTACGTGTTCGTCTTTGATGCAGCCACATTCAGAACGGAGATTTAGGTTAAATGGATTACACACTGTTAGGAATCTTGGGAATCGGCGCCCTCCTTTTCCTGCTGTTTTGCGGTCTGCACATGGGCGTGGACTTCATCTTGGTGGGACTTATCGGGCTGACGGTGCTGATCAACGTCAACGCGGCCATGTCTCTTCTCGGAGAAACCCTTTACAACGCCATTGCCTCCCCGACCTTTTGCGTCCTCCCCCTGTTCATCCTCATGGGCGCATTCGCATCGAGGGGCGGCTTCGCCGAACTCGCGTACTCCAACGTGCACAAGATCTGTGCGCGTATTCCGGGTGCGCTGGCCATCGCCACCTCCTTCGGGTGCGCGGTATTCGCCTCCATCTGCGGTTCCACCATCGCCACGGCCACCATCTTCGGCCGCCTCGCCTATCCGGAGATGAAACGCTACAGGTACGATACGAGCTACTCCCTCGGCGCCATCGCTTGTTCCGGCAGCTTCGCCTGCATGATTCCGCCGAGCGGCATGTTCATCCTCTTTGCCATCTTCACCGAGCAATCCGTGGGCAAGCTGTTTTTGGCCGGCATTTTTCCCGGGATCCTCACCGCCATTGTCTACGCCCTCAGCATGTACCTGCGGGCAAAGATATATCCCCATCTGGCCCCCATCCACCCCGACGAGTTCAAGGTGACCCCCAGGGACAGGGCCAAGGCATTCGTCTCCCTGTGGCCCATTGTCCTGCTCGCATCCCTGGTTATCGGCGGCATTTACACCGGCATATTCACGGCCAACGAAGCCGGCGCTGTCGGCGCCCTGGGCGCCCTGCTCTTCGGCCTGATCTACGGTAAACTCCGAAAGGTGGGGCCCATCCGCAGCTCCCTCCGGGAGACCGCGCGAACCACGGCCATGCTGTTTTTCATCATCATCGCGGCAATGTACTTCAGCAGGTTCCTGACCATGACGCGGATCCCCACGGACCTCGCGAACTTCCTGGCCACCTGGGACGTGCATCGGCATGTCGTGCTGATCTGCGTCCTCTTTGTCTGGTTTCTGCTGGGAATGGTGGTCTACCAAGCCGCGGTGTTCGCCCTCACCCTGCCGATCATTTTCCCGGTTCTGGTCAGCCTGGGCTACGACCCCATCTGGATCTGCGTCATCGCCATGAAGTTGAACGAGATCGCCGGAATTACCCCCCCGGTGGGAATAAACGCCTTTGCCCTGGCCGGGGTCACGGACAGCAAGGTGGAACAGGTCTTCAGCGGCGTGCTCCCCTTTATCCTCTGCGACGTAATCGTCATAGTGATTCTGTTCGTCTGGCCTCAGATCGCCTTGTTTTTGCCCAACAACATGTTTTAGTACAACCACTGAACGTGAGGGCGGAAACAAATGCGGGATAGACTCCCGGCCAACGTGGAATGAGGACCTTCATTGGTTCCTCGGCAACAAGGACATCTTAAGGACATCTTGTAGATGAATATCGTCATCGGTGTCATAATCGTCGGTGTAACGTGCTATTTCCTTTGGAGAAAGCACGACATGAAGGTGGTTTTGCTCGCCTCGGGGATGCTCATGGCGGGCATAGCCCTCGATCCGCTGACCGCACTGGACGAGTTCGCCAACAAGATGGGCACGGACAGCCTTATTCAGGCTGTTTGCTCCGCCGTGGGCTTCGGTTTTGTCATGCAGGAGACCGGTTGCATGCGGCACCTGGAGGCCTTTGCCTGCCGCGGGTTGCGGAAGATCGGCATCTTCGTCGTACCGGCCGTGACGCTGAGCACCTTCGCGCTCAACTCCGTGCTGTTGAGCGCGGCGAACACGGCCGCAGCGGTCGGCATTGTCCTCATCCCGCTGCTGATCAAGTCGGGAGTCCGTCCCGCCCTCGCCGCGGCGGCCCTTGCGGCGGGAACATTCGGCAGCCTGCTCAACCCTGCGCTGCACAACAACTCCTTTGTGGCGAAAATCTCGGGGGTGGATCCCCAGACCGTGGTCCGGGTGCAGACCCTGGCCGTGCTCCTCTCCGTTACGGTGGCAACGATCTGCCTTACCCTCATCACCTTACGCACCAAGGAGTACAAGGGGTACGCCCCGGACACCGAGGCCGACGATACGCCGCTCAAACGGGCCAACCCTGCCTTTGCCATGATCCCCCTGGTCCCGCTCGTCATACTCGTTCTCGGCGCTGGCAACCTGGTCCCATCCCTGCAGTTGGGCATCGCCCAGTCCATGCTCGTGGGCACACTGCTCGGCATTGTGGTCACCGGCACATCCCCCTCCAGGATCGTGCAGCGGTTCTTCGACGGCCTGGGTGCGGCATACGGCCACGCCATGGGGCTGATAATCTCGGTGTCCGTGTTCGTGCAGGGCATGAAGTCCATAGGGCTGATCAACTTCTTCATCACCTGGTCGGCCACAACCCCCAAGATCGCCATGCTCGCCGGACTCCTCGGGCCGTTCGTCATGGGCGTGATGGTGGGTTCGGGCGACTCAGCGGCCTTCGTATTCTGCGAGGCAGTCGCCCCCCACGCCCATCTGTACGGGATGGAGCCCTTTGACATGGGAAGCATGGCAGCCGTTGCCGGAGCCCTTGGTAGGACCATGTCCCCATTTTCCGCCGTGGTGATCGTCTGTGCGTCAATAGCAAAGGTCAATCCGCTGGAGCTGACCAAAAGAAACGCTCTCGGCATGGCCACTGCCCTGATCACGGCCTTTTTCGCAATTTGAACGCCTTTCATACCTCATCCGGAGTCACCAATGGGATGCGACATTCACGAACTCGCCTCAGCACTCGGCCCCAAGCTGGTCGAATACAGGCGCGATTTTCATAAACACCCAGAATCAGGCTGGACCGAATTCCGCACATCCTCGATCATTGCAAAAAAGCTCGAGGAGTTGGGTTACGATATCAAACTCGGCGAAGACATCATCAAGAAAGACAGTATGATGGGCGTTCCATCCGAGAACGAACTCCTGGACCATATGCGACGGGCCATCAGCCAAGGCGCAGACCCTCAGCTCGTGGCCAGGATGGAGGGCGGGCTCACCGGAGTCACGGCTGAAATGAAGTGCGGCGACGGACCGGTGCTCGCCCTGCGCTTCGATATCGACGCCAACGATGTCGGCGAGGCGCAAGATCAGCGCCACCGCCCCTTCAAGGAGGGATTCAGCTCTCTGCACCAGGGCGTGATGCACGCCTGCGGTCACGACGGGCACGCCGCCCTGGGCCTCGGCTTGGCGGAACTCCTCCCCAGCCTGAAGGACCGCATCAGGGGCACTGTCCGCCTCGTGTTCCAGCCCGCCGAAGAGGGAGTGCGGGGGGCGGGTCCCATGACTGATGCAGGGATTCTCGATGACGTGGACATCATCCTTGGGGGGCATATCGGTTTCCTGGCCAAGGAGAACGGACAGTTCATCTGCGGCGCCGAAAAATTCCTGGCCACCACCAAGTTCGACGCGCGGTTCACCGGCGTTTCGGCCCATGCCGGGGGTGCACCCGAGGACGGAAAAAACGCCCTGCTCGCCGCAGCCTGCGCCGCGCTCAATCTCCACGCCATAACGCGCCACAGCAAGGGCGCCTCCCGGATCACGGTGGGAAGGCTCGAAGCAGGACAAGGGCGCAACGTCATTCCCCCCAACGGTCTGATCAAGGCCGAGACCCGGGGAGTCACCTCGGAGATAGACAACTTCATGTTCGAACGCGCCAAAAACGTGGTGGCAGGTGCGGCCGCCATGTACGACGTGGAATACGACATCACCCTCATGGGCAAGACCAAGAGCGGCGCCTCAAACCCTTCGCTGGTGCAACGAATCAGGAAGGTAGTGGAAGGAATGGACTGCTTTGACAACGACGGGATAACGGACATCGTCTCCATGGGAGGAAGCGACGATTTCGCCCACATGATGAGCGCAGTGCAGGAGCGCGGCGGAGTAGGCTCATACTTTTTTCTGGGCGCAGGACTGTCCGCCGGGCACCACAACTCGTACTTCGATTTCGACGAGGGCTGCCTTGTCCCGGGTGTCGAGTTCCTCGGCACCTTGGTCCTGGACCTCCTTGGCAACGGCCGCTGACCAGGCCAGGGACCGAGCTCCAAACACGATTCGATCCGAAAGCGATACCCATGAATGCCTTCAATACCGAGAACCCGCGCCTCCTGGAAATGAGGAGCGAGGCAAAGAGGCTGTTCTCCGACCTGGCAGCGGCCTCCACCGGAGGCCCGGGGATCACCCGGGAGGCTTACGGACGGGGCGAGCAGACCGCTCATGACGTCATCGAGGCCTATGCCCGGGCACATGGCCTGGAGGTTGACGTGGATCGGGCCGCGAACCTGGTGATCACCCTGCCCGGAGCGGACAGGAGCAGGCCCTGCCTCTCCTGCGGCTCGCACCTGGACAGCGTGCCCCAGGGCGGAAACTTCGACGGCGCGGCCGGTGTCGTGGCAGGGGCGCTCTGCCTGGCCAAAATGCGGCGCGAGAGCTTTATCCCGGCCCAGGACGTCAAGGTCTTCGCCTTTCGCTGCGAGGAGAGCGCCTGGTTCGGCAAGCCGTACATCGGCTCCAGCGCGATGCTGGGGCGTTTGACCAGCACCGACCTCGAGGCGGTGCACCGCTCAGGCACAGGAACCCTGCGCCAGGCCATGGAGCGTGCCGGAGCCGATGTGGAGCGCATTGCCCTTTCCAAGCCTCTGATCGCCCCCTCTTCCATCGGCGCCTATCTCGAATTGCACATTGAACAAGGGCCGGTCCTAGTGGCAAAGGACAGGCGTGTGGCCATCGTCACCGGCATCCGTGGAGCCATTCGCCATCGCAGGATCAAGTGCGCTGGGCAGGCGGGGCACTCCGGGGCCGTACCCCGAAATCTGCGGCGAGACGCCTTTTTCGCCACAGCCGAACTGATCTGCGCCATTGACGAGCAATGGCGGGCGAGCCTCGAACAGGGGCTGGATCTCGTGGTCACCTCGGGCATGGCCGGTACCAACGCGGAGCGGCACGCCATCACCAGAATCCCGGACGAATTTTCCTTCAGTTTCGAAATCAGAAGCAGTCGAACCGACGATCTTGAAACCTTTTACCGGATAATGCGCAACCAATGCGCTGCCGTGGAAAAGAATCGTGGGGTCGGATTCGAATTCGATGAACAGTTGCACACGGCTCCGGCCCTCATCAGCGACAAGTGGGTTGCCCGATTGCTGGAAATTTCGAGAAGGCTGCACCTGCCGCCGGAGACAATGCCCAGCGGCGCGGGGCACGATGCGGCGGTGTTCGCGAATGCGGGCATCCCCGCGGCCATGATCTTTGTCAGAAACAAAAACGGGTCGCACAATCCCGACGAGGCTATGGATATGGACGACTTTATCACGGGCGTGGAACTGCTCCACCACACTCTCAGGGCTCCCCTGTGTCCCTGATCCTTGCAATAAGGTGCCCGCATTGACGATGTATCGTGGCTGAAAAACGACTTGGGGATCATCGCTCCCGGACTCTTTTTTCAATCCTGTTACCGGATGAACAAGGCATGACAATGCAACAGATGCGTAAAGAACACGACCTGCTGGGCGAACGCGAAGTCCCCGCGGACAGCTATTACGGGATTCAGACCCTGAGGGCTGTGGAGAACTTTCAAATAACAGGAACTCCGATCTCCACATTCACCTCCTTTGTCACGGCCCTCGCATACGTGAAAAAGGCCGCCGCATTGGCCAACCAGGAGCTGGGCCTGCTGGATCACGACATCTCCGAGGCCATCTGCGGGGCATGTGATGAAATAATCAACGGCAAGCTGCATGAGTATTTCGTGGTGGACGTCATTCAAGGGGGCGCCGGGACCTCGTCCAACATGAACGCCAACGAGGTCATCGCGAACAGGGCCCTGGAACTCCTGGGCAGACAGAAGGGCGAGTACCAGTACTGCCACCCGAACAATCACGTCAACCAGTCCCAGTCCACCAACGACGTGTACCCCACGGCCATTCGGATCGCGCTGGACATCCAGCTGAAGAACCTCCTGACTTCCATGGAGGTCCTTGCCGACAGCCTGGCCGTGAAGGCCGAAGAGTTCCAGGACGTACTCAAGATGGGGCGCACGCAGTTGCAGGACGCGGTGCCCATGACCCTGGGCCTGGAGTTCTCGGCATACGCCACAACTGTCCGCGAGGACATGGAGCGGATCTTCGAATCCCTCAGGCTGGTAAATGAGATCAACATGGGGGCCACCGCCATAGGCACCGGCCTGAATTCCCCCCCGGAGTACTGCCCCCTGGTCACCAGGTACCTCAGAGACCTGACCGTGATCCCGCTCGTAACCTCCCCCAACCTGGTGGAGGCCACTTGGGACACCGGCGCGTATGTGCAGGTTTCCGGCGTTCTCAAACGGTTCGCGGTCAAGCTGTCTAAGATCTGCAACGACCTTCGCCTGCTGTCCTCAGGCCCCCGGGCCGGGCTCAACGAGATCAACCTCCCCAAGGTGCAGCCCGGGTCGTCCATCATGCCGGGCAAGGTGAACCCGGTGATTCCCGAGGTCGTCAACCAGATCGCCTACCAGGTGGTGGGAACTGACGTCACCATCACCATGGCCTCGGAAAACGGACAGCTGGAGCTCAACGTCATGGAGCCGATCATGGCATACAACCTGTTCAACTCCATCCGGCTGCTGAGCAGGGCCTGCATCACCTTGAAGGAGAAATGCATAGTGGGCATCACCGCCAACCGGGAAGTATGCCGCGCACAGGTGGAATCGAGCATCGGCCTTGTCACGGCCCTCAACCCGGTCATCGGCTATGAGAACGCCTCGGCCATCGCAAAGGAGGCCCTGGAAACCGGCGCATCGATCTACGAGCTCGTGCTCCGCAGGAATCTCCTCACCAGGGAAGACCTGGATCGCATCCTGTCCCCCGAATCCATGGTGCCGAGGTCCTGCACGAGCCAGTTGTGATGGGCGGCGCCTGCCCCTCTCCACAGAAAACGAAAAAGTGGGCGTGACCTTGGTCACGCCCTGGTCACGCACCACTTTTAATTGTATATGTATCCTGGGAGGTTGCCCCTGTGCCGGGGGTTACACGAAAATGTACAGCAGCCAGAGCACAGCGGGTACGGCCAAGTCCGCGTAGAAAACAGCTCCGGCGTTGCCCGGGTTGCGGTTTCTCGGTTCTCTTCTGCTCCCCCACGTGCACCGAGAAGGCGCCCACCAGGAAGGCCGTGGTGAAGATCATGGTCGCCAGCCAGAACCCCTTGTCGAAAAAGAGGCACAACACGCCACTCACCCCCAGGCCCAGATTGGCGAATGCGATCTCCTTCTGAAAGGGGTTGCCCTCGGGCCAGCCGATGAACCGGGCGATCTCGTCGGTCTTGAAATAATGCCCCAAAAATGCCCAGATGGAGCCGAGCCCCACCTGGATGACCAGAATCCACTTCACGAACGAGGCGGCCACCGGTCCGCCGAAGAACAGGATAGTTTCACAAGGGCGACCACCAGCGTGGTTACTGCAAGGTACACGATGTACACGGCTTTCCCTCCAATGCTGCTGTTGACAGGTTTCTGCTGTCGACTACGGCCATGTCCGGACGGTTCGAATCGACGGGGATTATAGGATATGCCATCCGCCGCCTGTTCGGCAACCCGCGCTTGTTGAGTGCTTCGTGCTTGAAAAGCTGTAGAGATTTTTCATGCATATCTTTGAATCAATAAACAATTACATCAAAAAACGAGCCTTACTTCAAGGTAAAAATGCCAACAGGCGGAGCTGCCCTCGCTGCGGGTTATGAACACGGCACGCCACCGACCATATCGGTAACCGGCTCACAGGAGTCACGCGCACTGAACTCCATGGTGGTGTCGATAGCGCCGCCAACTGCCAGACCCAGGAGGGCTCCGAGAGAACGTCGTTTTTCCGGTTTCATGACTGAAAACTACACCTGATAACTTGGAAATGCGAGGTACTGAATCATGGGGGGCGGCATGGAGCCGGGGCAATACGAATGTTCCCGATTATCCCGTTTCCAACTCCACAAGACCATTCAAGGGGCGAAACGCCTCCGGTAGGCCGACGGCGTGGGTGCCCATGGTCTCATTGAACAGCTTGCGGAATGCGCTGTAGTCAGCGTACCCCACTGCCTCGGCCACGGCCTCCATCCCCATGCCGGTGGTCTCCAACAGGGTCTGGGCCGCGTCCACGCGCACCATGCGCATGTATTGCACCGGGGTCTGCCCCGTGGCGGCGCGGAAACGCCTGAGAAAGGTCCGCTCCCCCAAGACCGCCTCGCGGGCCAGGTCTCTCAATCTGGGGGCCTCGGCGTAATGCTCCTCCATCCACATCTGCGCCCTGAGGACGGCCACGTCGCCGTGGTTCCTGCGAAAGCCCCCCATGCCGTAGGGCGTCTGGTACTCCCGGTGGGGGTCCATGAGCATGGTCTTGGCGCATGCCAGGGAGACCTCCCTTCCGGCGTATTTTGCCACGAGCCAGAGTCCGAGGTCCATCCATGCGGACACGCCCCCCGCGCAGACGTAATCCCCACCATCCACGAGCAGCCGCTCGATCTGCAGGCGCACCAGGGGGTACCTGTCCCGGAACTTCTCGGCCAGGGCCCAGTGGGTGGTTGCGTTCCGGCCGTCCAGCATGCCGGTTTCGGCCAGGAGAAACGCTCCCCGCGCAGATACTGGCCACCAGCCCGCCCTTGGCGTGAAACTCCTCCAGCCACTGGATCACGCCCTCCAGGGCAATGATATCTTCCACCGCGCCGAACAAGGGGGGCAGGACCAGGACATCCGGCCCCGCATCCCGCAACGCGCTGCCCGGAGAGACCAGTCGTGCCGGTGAAGCTCATCACAGGGGCGCCGTCAGGCGTAACAACCTTGTGTTCGAACAAGGGCGGCGCCATGCAGGACGTTGGCATGGGCAAGGATCTCCCCAATCCCGTTCACAGGCCGAATGAAGGCACCCCGGAAACAGCCAAAACAGCCACCTGCGTCATCTCAACTCCCACTCCATGTCGGTTTTAGCCCTATTATTGTCCATCCCGACACTTCCCGCAAGACTTCAAGGCATCTACAGTTCATCATGGTTCGGCCTTCAAGAGTCTGCTTATAATGACATGCGTCACTATATGCCCTTTCAAGCAAATTTCGACATTCAAGGAGTGACCCCATGAACAATACGGCACTTGTGATCGTGGACATCCAAAACGACTATTTTCACGGTGGAGCCTTTGAGCAGGAAGGGGCGGACGCGGCGGTGGAAAAGGCGGCCCTGGTTCTGGCCGCGTTTCGTGACAAGGGAATTCCGGTGATCCACATCCGCCACGAGAGCCTGACCCCTGACGCGGGGTTCTTCCTCCCCGGAACCCCGGGAGCCGGGATCCACCCCCTTGTGTCGCCCAGGGACGGGGAAACGGTCGTGCTCAAGCACTATCCCAACAGCTTCCGGGAAACAGGACTGGAAAAGGAGCTGCGCACATCCGACATCCGGCACCTGGTGGTCATGGGCATGATGACCCTGATGTGCATAGATTCCACGGTGAGGGCGGCCATGGACCTGGGATTCCAGGTCACGGTGGTGCACGACGCCTGCGCGGCCCGGGCACTGGAATTCAACGGCACGGTTGTGCCCGCGCCCCAGGTTCATGCGGCCTTTCTGGCCGGGCTGCGGCTCTTTCGGGCGGAGATGACGGATGCCGAGGCGCTGGTGAAAACAATCAGGCACGGCTGAGTCCTTCAATTCGCCTACAAAATGAATCCGGGGAAAGACTCATGCAAGAGCCTTTCCCCGGATAATCTTCATTTCCCGCTCCACTTCCTTGTTCAAACCGGAAACGGCAGCCTCGTGGGTTCTTCGGGCGCGGTGCTGGCAACCCGGGCAGTGACGGCGCCCAGGGTGCCCTCCTCGCCGGTCATGGCGACCATCTCCACCAGGGATTTGAGGCTCTGCAGGGACAGGTGAAACTCGGTGCGCCGCAACAGCGCGGCCACGGCCCTGAGATCCTCGTACTCCGCCTTGACGTGGAGCAGTTCGCCCTTTTTATCCTCCATACACTTGACCCTGACAAGGCCGGAGCCCGCGAATCCCGGGGCCGGACATTCCAGCTGCACGTTCACCAGGTGGTAGGGAATGGACAGGTGCTCGGGCTCGAAAACCCGCACGCCTATGGTTCCCAGTTCCACGGCCACGAACTGCGTCAGGGTGTCCAGCACGCGCCGGGGCGCATCGATAAAGAAGATGTACTCCGGGCGTCCCTTCTTGGTGATGGCCGGTACCACGTGCACGCTCTTGGCACCCCGTTCCATGAGGCCATCAATGGCCTGGGGCACGAGTTCGCTGGAGATGTCGTCCACGTTCAACATGAGCAGCATGACAAACCTCCGTGATCAATGAACGCTGAAAAACCGAGCAGGTTTTTCAGGCGGAGGTGCCGGCGTATCAATCCCCGCACCGCCGCAAACGTCGCCTTTTCGACGGGTATGGAATGAATCCACGCCCGCTTCAAGGCGCTCCCGGCAGCTTCGCGGCGGCCGGGAGCGGTCAGGCCGTCGTACTCATCCGATCGAAAAGCGCTGCCCTATGGATATCATATAAGCACGCTTTTTCGACCTGACAGCCTAGAGGTCCTTCATGATGCGCACCGCCAGGGTGGCAGCCTCCTTGGCCTTGTCCCCGGCGCCCGGGATGGCCACTGTGGTGGCGGCGCCCTTTTCGGCCTGCTTTGCGGCCTCCTTGGGATCGAGCACACCCATGGCCGCGGCAACGGCCGCGGGCACGATGACGTTGATGGGCGCGCAGCCGATGTACATGATCTCCTGGATGGCCACGGAAGCGCAGGTGATGGCCAGGGAGAGTTCGGATTTCTTGTTCAGCACCGCGTCGGGCACCACCTTGTGGCACAGCCCCTCGAGCACGAACTTCTCGCCGTTGATGGTGACCTCGGCGTCCACATCCGCGTCAAAGCCCCAGAACTTGGCGGCCCAGGGGTGATTTCTGCGCGCGCCGCCCGCGATCTTGGTGAACTTCAGGGAGATCTCCGCCCCCATAAAGGCCGAGAGCACGGCCGAGGCGTTCCTCTCCACCATGGCGGTACGCTCGTCGTCCATGGTGCGGCAGATCTCTTCCAGGGTCTTTCCTTCCTTCAGCCCCTTGTAGGTGGCTTCCGCGCGCTCGCTGAGCATCTTTGTGCGGATGCCGTCCGTGGCCTTGATCATGGTCCCGGTGACGATGCCACGGCGGACCTGTTCGGCCTTGCGGGCCACGATGTTGTAGGACAGGGCCGAGGTGCCGCCGTCGATGTACTGGTTCAGCTTGATGTCGCGGATCATGTCCGCGGTCTTTTCGACGTCGCCCTGGCTCTCGATGAGGGAGTTCATGGCCACCACGCCGTCGGAGATGCAATGGGCCAGGGGCGCGGGTTCACAGGACCGCCGCCAAAGCCAGCGCCGATCATGGGACCTTCCATGAAGGCGGCGAGGATCTCGTTGAGGGTCATCATGCCCACAACCGTGGGGGCGCCCACATCCTTGAGGATCATGCCGAAGCTGCCCACCAGGGTGGCGGTGTCGTATTCCTTCATGGTGCCCTTGAGATGCAGCTTCTCGGGCAGCTTGGCGGCCTCGGCCGCGCCCTTTCCGGCCAGGTAGCAGGTGCCCTGGAGGAAGAACTCGCCCTCGGCCTCGTCGATCATGCCATCGGGGTTGATGACCTCGAGGACGGCGGCCGCCGCCATCATGGCGCAGGAGATGGGGCTGGGGGAGATGCCGGCGCCGCGATAGGCCTTCATCATCCCCTCCACGGCCGCGCGGGTGCCGTTCTTGCAGAGGTCGCAATAGGTGATGTCCTCACCCAGGGTGCTGTGGCCGTACACCGCGCCCCCTGCCACAAAGGCCGGAACATCGGCGCCGTCCACGCGGCAGACCTCGCCCTTCATCATGGCCTCGTACAGGGACTGCACCGCAGCGAAGCCGGAGAGCTTGTTCGTGAGTTTGGAGGTGGGGATGGCCATGACCCCGGCGCGTTCGGCCTTTGCCTTCATGCGGGCCATGGCGCCGAGTTTTCGATTGCCCGCCGGGACGCCCGCGCGGGCTTCGGTTCCGGCCAGATTGAGCAGCGCGGCCACGATGAGAGCGGCGTTGGCCGGAGCGGCCCCGGCCTCGAGCGCCGCGTTTACGCCCACTTCCACGACGTAGTCCAAGGAAAGGTCGGCAAGGTTGGCGTCCTTGATCTTGATACTGCGTCCGTTGAGAATCTCGTGGGTCAGCGCGTTGGCCGCGCACAGGGCGGCCAGATTGAGCATGCCGTTGCCTTTGGTGAGTGCCTCGATGCGATCTGCAGTTACGTATTCGACGTTGGAGTTAACTGCCATCAAGCCTGCCAAAATTTCCTTTTCCATTGTAAATCCCCTTTGTTTTACGCAAAGCGCCTTGCAGCGAGTTGATCGCCACCAACAATCCACACGCACCACGGCGAAGGGTGCCCGGCTCGGCAGGAAAGCCCGCGAGGAAAGAATGAGCGGAGCGACGCAGCCGGAACCGGTGATTGCCTCATAGAATGAGACAGGGGTCTGTCAGCGGCTCGAGATGTTGGATAGTGATGAACTACCGAGCGTTACTCCCCGCGAGTTGTACAACCCACGTACGGGAGGGGGTGTTCATGCCATGGCCGCACTGTTACCTCCTTGCAATCTTGCTGTGCGCGGCCAGGAATCGCGCCGCGCCACAGGTCCTAAGACTTGGCAGCGCGACTGCGTTGAAACGGATTCCTTGGCAGTCTGGCAGTCCCATCCGTTGGGTAGCCATTTTCCCCAATGCTCATTGCGGAAGCGAAAACAAAGAACTCCACGGCGGGGTCCGAATCCGGCACATGCCGGGGGAACACAGGTACGACTCTGTCCAATGCGAAAAGATCACAAGAAATAGGCAACCGGTAATACTTTTATGCAAAACTTGTTACTATCCACATTGGTCTCATAGCCAACGTGTGTTCTGTACCGTGTTGGGAAAACCTTACACTATTTGTCACATAAAACACAAATGAAAAATGTGCATTTTCCAATCATGATTACTTTATTCCATACCATTGCAATCACATTTAATAACCACTGTACTATTTCTCATGTCATCCCGATCTTGTTTTACATTGCATCCAAGACCATAGAAAGACATCTGCATTCCAGAGTATATTCGTGCAGAATAGAATTTCCCACTCGACCAGGTCGGATTATGGACGTGAAACAGTATGGATTAAAAGAACTGTTGAAAAGATGAAAGCGGAAGGGGGTGGCTTCACCCTCCAGGAGAGTGCCTCGGCGACTATAAGGTGCAGGCCAGGTGCGCGGGCAGGACGCGCCCTTGCGGGGAGACGTAGCGCACCTCGCACTCCATGAGATGGCCGGTCATGTGCTCCACCCGCTCCCGCGCCCAGCGGATGCATTCGAGCACATCCCGGGAGCGGGCATTGCCTCGGTTGATGAAAAAATTCGCGTGTTTTTGGGATATCTCCAGGTCACCGAAGCACTTGCCCTTGCAGCCCGCGCGCTCAAGCACCATGCCCGGGGGGCCGAAGCCCTCGTACAATTCTGAATGGCTCTTGAATACCGAACCGCAGTTGGGGAATTCCAGTGGGAATTTGGCGGCTCGCTCGGCCAGATCCCGCTCCATGCGGAGGGTGATCGCCTCTTGCGAGTCCGGGGCCAGGCGCATTCGGGCGGCAAGCACATACATCCGCCCCCCTGGGGTGGAAGACTGGAAAACGCTGGTGCGGTAGGCGAATCCGCATGAGGCCGCGGAAAGCTCCTCCACGGCGCCATGCTCGCGGAGCACGCGCACGACCAGGATGACATCGCCGATGTTCTGGCGGTGGCTGCCCCCGTTCATCGCCACCAACCCGCCCACGGTGCCGGGGATGCCCACGATGTGCTCCAGGCCCGTGAGCCCGCCCCTCGCGCAGGCCCAGGCCAGGTCCGAGGCCAGGGCTCCGGCACCGGCAAGCACCTCGCCATGGGGCATGATTTCCAACCGCGAAAAGGGCGGACCGATCTTGATGACCAAGCCGTTAAACCCTGCGTCGTCAAAAAGCAGGTTGGAGCCGCTCCCCATCAGCAGCCAGGGGACGCCGTACTCACGCGCAAGGCTCAGGGCGGCGGCAAGCCGCTCCTCGTCTCCGGGAATGAGCAGCAGCCTTGCGGGGCCGCCTATGCGCCAGGTGCAGTGCTCCCGCAAGGGCGCGTCTTGTTGCAGGGGACCAAGGTCCGTGCCCTTGAGTCGTGCGGCCAGATCCTGGAAGTCCGGGGAGCTCCGCCATAATCAATCGAACAGGGGCGGTGCGCAGGGGTCTTCCAGCGCGGCCCGGATATGGTCGATGTGGCGCTGGTCCGTGCGCGGGCTGGAGAGCTCGGGCAGGCCGTCGAATTCGAAGAACTCCGCGGCCGCGGTCTCATCGCTTGGCCCCGCAACACCCTCAAGATAATCGCACAGGAACACTATCTTGTAGGCGTGAAAAAACTCCAAGGGGCGTCCCTTGCGGTTGGCGTCGTACACTCCCACGATCCTCGAGGGGCGCACCTTCAGGCCGCTCTCCTCCCAGACCTCCCGGGCGACCATGTCCGAGGGTTTCTCACCCACGTCGGCCCACCCTCCGGGCAAGGCCCAGCGGTTGTCCATGCGCTCCTGCACCAGCAGCAGCCGGTTATCGCGGACCACCGCCCCCCCGCACGTCCACCTTCACCGTGGCGTAGCCGGGCTGGGCCAGGAAGGATTCCCGCACCGCCTCCATGTCCAGCTGCGAATGCCGGGCCACGATCTCGGCGGCCAGGTCCATCAGCCGCTGGTAGTTCATCTTGTCGTAATGCCCTTCCGTGAGTTGCAGACCGGTCTGGCTTATGGCCTGAAGCTTCCGCGCCACGTCCAGCCATTGGCTGCTCTTTTCGTCGCTCATAATCTCATCTGTCTTTGTTGAAGGCCATGCCGGGGGGGGTGCGCATACTTCTGCCCCGGCTGCGAAACCATCTCTTTTTTTCTCATTGCGTGAAATGTAGTGCATCGCCAAGTGGATGTCGAGACGCCCCTTGATTTGGCAAGATCGTCCAATACCTGTCCGGGCTTTGGGAGCAGACATGCGGAAAACAAACCATAGCAAGGAGTCGGACATGGAAACACATGACCTGGCGGAGTTGATGGAAAACGGTACACTGGTGTTTTGCGACCGTGAGGAGGATGCCTGCGGCCTGTGCTGGAACCGGCACCCCTCCTTCGCAGGAGTGTCGCTGAAGCATCTGATCACGGGCAAGGACACCGACGGCGGGCTGAGCTGTCACCTGGTGCGCATCGAACCGGGGTGCATGCTGGAGAACCACACCCACGAGGGGCAATGGGAGCTGCACGAGGTGGTCAAGGGGGCGGGCATCGCCATCCTGGACGGCAAGGAGGTGGGCTATGCTCCGGGCAGGGCGGCGGTCATCCCCATGGGCACGCCCCACTCGGTTAAGGCCTCGGACCAGGGGCTGTTCCTGTTCGCCAAGTTCTTCCCGGCGCTGGTGTGAGGTGAATGAACAGGTGCAAACCGCATGTGTGGGGGAAACCTCTATCAGAGGTTTCCCCCACACACTTTTGTTCCCAGGCATGAAAAAATCTACGATCCTCTTATGATTTCAAAGCCTGCCTATCCGCCACTTCATTGATGACCCGATGGAGGTCCTCCACGCTCACGGGCTTGGACAGGTAGTCGTCCATGCCCGCCTCCAGAAACACCTCCCTGTCTCCGGCCATGGCGTAGGCGGTGAGGGCGATGACCGGGGTGTTGACCTTGTCGCTCCCCATGTCTCCCTTGCGCAACGCCCTGGTAACCTCCACGCCGTCCAGCACCGGCATCTGGATATCCATGAGCACCAGGTCGTAATTTCGCGTGATGAGCTTCTCCACGGCCTGCCCCCCGTCCTCCACCGCCGTGACCTTGTGCCCCACACGCTCCAGCAGCTTGACTGTGGAGATTCTGTTGGCATCGTCGTCCTCGGCAAGGAGTATGTTCAATGACCTGGAGTGCAGGGGCGGCGCCTCAATGACATAATTCAGAGGGGTGTCGTGCTCCATCCTGCCGCAGGTCACGCAGAAGTGGATGGTTGTGCCGACGCCCACCTCGCTCTCCACGCTGATTACCCCTCCCATGAGCTCCACCAGACGCTTGCAGATGGAGAGCCCGAGCCCCGCACCCTGGAACTCGCGCTTGAAGCCCTCGCTGAGCTGGGTAAAGGGCTGGAACAGCCTGTCCCGCTCGTCTTCGGGTATGCCGATGCCCGTATCCGTGACCACGAAAAGGAGCCGCTGGCTGTCAACGGAGCCTCCGGGCAGGGGATAGACCTCGACTTCCACGTACCCCCGCGTGGTGAACTTGAAGGCATTGCCCACAAGGTTGTTCAGGACCTGTTGCAGCCGGGCCGAGTCCCCGAGCATCCACCCGGGGATATCCGGATGGACATGGCAACGCAGCTCGCACCTGGTCTGGGCGGAGGTCACCTGAAACAGCTCCACCATGTTGCCCAGGGTCTCCTGCAACTCGAATGGCTCGCTCAGGATGGCGATTCTGTTGGCCTCGACCCTGGCCAGGTCCAGAATGTCGGACAGCAGTCGGGTCAACCGCTGGGAGGACTGAATGGCGATGTTCACGAATTCCTTCTGGTCCTCGTGCAGCCTTGTGGTCTTCAAAATCTGCAGCATGCCGAGGATGCCGTTGAGGGGGGTGCGGATCTCGTGGCTCATGTTGGCTAAAAATTCGGACTTGGCCTTGTTTGCCGCCTCCGCCGCCTCCTTGGACTGGATCAGCCTGCCCTCGTATTTTTTCCGGTCAGTGACATCCCGCGCCAGGGCATAGGCCACGCCCTGATCCAGACGAGGATGGGCGAACCAGTTCAGCCAGCGGTGTTCACCGTTCTTGCAGCGGAACCTGCTCTCGAAGTTCGTGACCTTGTGCCCCGCCTTGAGGCTGTATTCCGTTACCTGGGCCGTGGGCGCCACATCCTCCGGGTGCAGGAATGTATAGATCGAGGAACTCAGCAACTCCTCTTCGGAAAAGCCCAGGATGTCGGTAAAAGCCGGGTTGACCCTGAGGAAGGATGCCTTGTGAATATCGATGACGCAGATCAAATCAAGGGACATGTCATGGATTCTCTGCAGATCCTCTTGGGCCAGATGCTGCTCGGTGACGTCCGTGACAATACTCGCCAGTTGCCCTGGAAACGGCTTGAAAGAGGTGACCTCCAAAAATCGCCCCCGGGTCTCGGTATCGCACTTCAACAGAAACGATCCGCCGGCATCGGCCCCGGCATAGGCTTCCATCCACTTCCCGCCGTCGTCCGGAAAAATCTCCCGCACAGTCCTTCCCACGATATCCGGAGACTCGAGTCCGGTAATACGTTCGAACGCCGGGTTCACGGCCAGAAAACGGTAGTCATGGGGGCGTCCCTGCTCATCAGCCACGATTTCGTGCACCGCGAAGCCATCCAGCATTTTCTGGAACAGGTTCTGATACTCCCGTTCCAGGCGGCGCTGCTCGGTCACGTCCCTGCTTATGGACAGTGCGTACTCCACCTCCCCCTTGTCATTGACCTCGGGAATGAGCCGCCAGTCGAACACTGTTTCCCCATCCCTGCCCTGGATAAAGAACTCGTCCTCAAAGGGAGCTCCGGTTTCGAACACGGTCCTGACGCACTCCTCCCAGTAGTCGCACAGCACTTCGGGGAAATCCATTTCCCGGTGGGTGCGTCCCAGGAAATCCTCGGCCTTCAAATCGACATACCTGGAAATGTTGTCTGAAACGTAGAGGTGCCGCCCCTGCCTGTCGAAGCGCATGACCACGTCGGGCATGCCCCGAAGCAGGGTGCGGTGCATGGTCTCGCTCATGTGCAGGGCCTGCAGCATGTTCTTGTGATCGGTGATGTCCTGGTTGGCGCCAATGGTCCTCACGGGCATGCCGTACTCGTCCCGCATGAGACGGTAGCGCACGGCGATGTACCGCACCTCTCCGTCGCGGCGAACGATGCGGTGCTCGAGGAACCTGCTGAAGAGAGGATCCTTGCTGTCCAGAGTCTTGCCTACTTCCTGCTCCACCACATACATGTCCTCTGGGTGAACGAACTCCCTGGTGTACCGCTCCGCGGACATGATTTCCCCACCTTCCGCCTGGGCGGTGGTGCCGAAGAGGGCGTAAAACCTGTCGGAAAACAGGAACATATTGCTCTCGATATCCATCTCCCAGGGGGCGATGCCCGACATCTCCATTATCAAGTGGAGTTTTGCCTGGCTCTTCTGCAGATCCGCGCGCTGCTCCATGAGGGCTTGCTGCACCGCCTTGAGTTCGGAGATATCCTCCCCATAGACGAACGTCAGCTGCTGCTCCTGAACTTCCATGAACCTGGAAGTCATCAGCATGGGGACAAGCGCTCCATGCCTTGTCTTGTGGTTGGTTTCGAATTTGAACACACTTAGATGTTTGCGTTCTTCCCACTCCAAGTTCCTGGACACGTCGAGGAAACCGGGGTCGATGTCGGAGACCGTCATCGCCAAGAGTTCATCCCGCGTATACCCCAGCCTGTTGCAGGCGCTTTCGTTGACATAGGCGAACCGCCCTTCCGAGGTCACCCAGAAGATGCTCGGCGTGGCCTTGTCCACCGAATACTGTGTCAGCAGGAGATCGTTCTCCACCTTTTTGCGTTCGGTGATATCAAGCATGAAGCCTTCATAGTACACTCCGTCCTTGTCCCGCTTCACCTTCGCGAAGACCGAGGTCCAGATCTCCTCACCGGCCTTGTTCTTGAACTTGACCGCATAGTCCGAAACCTCACCTTGGGCATCTATCAGACGCAACAACTCATCTCGGTCATGGACATTCCAGTAGCGGTCCGGAACCCGATACTCATCATTCAGGAGTTCCCCCCTTTCATAGCCCAGCAAATGGGCAAGCCTCTCGTTGACGTCCCTGATCTCACCCGACGGGGTGGTCTGAAAAAAGCCCACCGGAGCGAAATCAATGATATTACGGTAGCGTTCCTCGCTTTCCCGCAAAGCGGCCTCGGCGACCTTGCGCTCCTCCAGTTCCCTCTTTGCGGCCAGGGTGGTTTCCGCCATGCTCGCGATGAAAAGGGAAAGTTGCCTGTTGTATTCTATGGTCGCCTGGACCATCTTTCTGTCCAGCCTGGGGATGCTGTCCAGGGCAGCCAGGTACGCATCCTGATCAAAGTCGAATTCCCGGGCTTGTTTTTTGAAATAATCATGATCCGGGGCTTCATCATCGTAAAAGAATTGTCCGATGAACAGGGTCGCAAGATGCCGCCCCTCGACGATGATGGGCATTCCGATGTCCCTGAGGCCGTTACGGCAGGTGTAATCGAAGACTTCTCCTGCTTTGAGCTTACCCAGCAGGCTGATGTTACTGTCCAGACAGCGCTGCCTGGTGACAGGATGCGCGCGATGAAAATCCGTGCAGATACTTTCCCAGCCAATGCCTATATAGACGTGGCCGTCGCGGGCATCCACGAGGCCGATAGGCAGCCCCCCGGCCTTGAAATGCGCCTCGGCCAGTTGCTTGATCGCGGGAATATCCACGAGTTCGTTCAGCTTCAACATTCCCCCCCGGATGAAAAATACTGCGGCATTGCAATCGTGTCTCAAGACGCGAGCCGCAAAATCCGTATTTGGGACTATATTCCTTGTTACGTTTCAAGTACATCATTTGGCGGGAAAACGCCATGCAAATGAGGGGAAGCGGAAGATGATATGTAGGATTTATCTTATGCGTGAAAGAAAAAAGCGGTTCTACCCGGTAAAACGACCGGGTGAGACTCCCACGATCCGCTTGAATTGCCTGTTGAAGTGGCTTTGATCATAGAAACCGGTTTCCAAGGCAACATCCGCCAAAGGCATTCCCTTTGAAAGAAGTTCCACCGCAAGCTTCACCCTATGCCGCAACAGGAACTCCAGCGGCGAGACACCATAGCTGCGCACGAACTCGCGCTGCAGGTAAAAGGGACTCAATCCGGCAACCCGGGCCAGTTCCTCCAACCGTACGTTATCCGTAAGGTTGTCCAGAAGATGCTTCCTGGCCCGCTTCACGGCATCCGGCACTCCGTCAGTGCCATCGCCAGCTACCTCCCGTATCGCCACACTGCCATGCTTCACGAGGAGCGTTGACAGAAAATCCAGGAGCACCGAGTCGATTTCCACTGGAAGACCGGAGTCCAGCACACGAAAAAGCTCCTCAAGGAGCCTGGTCAATGCCTGATCTTCCAACACGTGTCCGGTGAATACCGGTTCGCCTTCCGTGCCTGTGATTTCCTCCACTGTCCTGCGCATACGCCCCCTTTCGAGACAGAGAGCCCTGTAGCTCTGCCTGCAGCCGGGCTCGGGCCCGCAGGCATGGGGAATACCCGGAGGGATGACGTACAGCCCTCCCTTCGGAACCACCACTCTCTCCCTGCCAAGGGTCATGGAACGCGTACCGCTGTCCACGATTCCCACCACCCAGCTGTCATGGGT
Source organism: Desulfovibrionaceae bacterium (assembly GCA_963674665.2). Classification (GTDB taxonomy): domain Bacteria; phylum Desulfobacterota; class Desulfovibrionia; order Desulfovibrionales; family Desulfovibrionaceae. The sequence goes on from CAXXPL010000016.1 coordinate 127,152, forward strand.
ATGCCGGCCGAACTCATTGTCGACTTCTCGCGCTATCACGGCCGCCACTCCCGGCGACCCCGCAAGCTCCACAAACCGCACCGATTCATTGCCTTTTATCACACAATTTCCTCATTTTGGGCATTGTTTCGACGGTGCTCGTTTCACTATCAAAAACCATACTTTGTCCTTTCGTAATTTTTCCAGTTCACACAGCGTGTTCTGAAGCACTTTAAACAGGATAGCCTCTCTCCACTTTACCCAAACAATAAATATATGCTAATTGTATTGCCGCCTCTCTACCAATTGTTTTCACAGCGCCAACCGGCTTAACAACAGAATGGACGGGTACCATGCTCAAGCACCTCTGCCTCCTCTCTCTGCTTGCCTTCCTTGCTCTCTCCCCCCTTTCCCTGGCCTGGTCGGCAGAGGGAGATGCACCCGAACAACACACATCTGAACAGGATTTAAAGTACTTCATCAACGTTTACAGCTGGATGCCAAGTCTCTCCGGGAGTTTCAAAACCGCTACGGAGACCCACCGCTTTAGCGCCGGATTTGCCAGTGACCTTCTACCCTCCCTGGAATTCGGCGCCATGTTCCATACCGAACTACTCTACAGGGAGCGTTTCGGCATTTCCACGGACTTCTTCTATACCCGCCTCTACTCGGAGAAGAAAAGGCCTTTCTTCAAGCTCACCTCGGAGCAGGGGCTCCTGCTGGCAGATATCATGCCCTATTACCGCATCGGCACTTTTACGACCGGCGACAGCCTGAACACTTCCATCGCCCTGGACATCATGGCCGGCATCCGCATCTGGTACCTGGACATGGAACTGAAAACCTACGGCCCCTTTGCCAACCGCAGGTTCTTCACCCAGCAGGCCTGGGTGGATCCCCTGGTGGCGGGGCGCGTGATCTTCACCCTGGACGAAGATTGGATGATCACCCTGCGCGGCGGCATAGGCGGCTTCGAGGCCTCCTCGCACCTGACCTGGGACGCCATCGCCTTCATCGGCTACCACGTCAACGACTGGTTCATGATCAACATCGGATACAAGGCCGTGGGCTTCGACTACACCGTCCCCTCGGACAGGAACCCGCGCGTGAACATGATCCTGCACGGCCCCTTCATCGGCTTCGGGTTCTGGTTCTGATCCCGGCCCGCCGTCCCAATCCAGCACAGCACATTGAACATGCCCGAAGGAGTTACACCTCAATGATGCGTTCTTCCAGACAATCGTTCCTTGCCTTTCTCCTACTGCTCCTGCTCTCCTCCCAGGCGGACGCGGCCGGTGGTACCGAACTCAGCGACTAAACCGTGGCGGACATTGTCCAGCGCTCCTACCAGTATGTGGCAATGTACAACGTCAACAACAAGTTCGCGATCCAGCAGGGTGCCTGGAACATCATTGTGCCGGACATCAGGCTCAAGGATCACACAATGACCGACATCGCCCGCCCAACAACGAGACCCTGTACCTCACCGCGTTGCTGGACCTGCGAAACGACGCCATTGTGATCGAGATACCGGTTTCGACTCCAAGAACGTCTCTCTCATGGTGACCGCCTACGACAACTACGTGAGCATCCCCATGAGCACAGTCAGGGGGGACTTCGCCAAGCCCGAAAAGGTGCTTTTGTGTTCCGCCCTTACCAAGGACTACGACGGCACCCCTGTGAAGGGGGTGGACAGGATGATCAAGACCACGTGGAGTTCGATCCCCGGGACGAGTTGGACAAGGCGGTGCTCGCTGCTTACGCCCCTTTGGGCATAGAGCCGGGCAAGGCCTTTGACACCATGGGCGACTACGAGGAGACGGCCAAGCTTGTCCCCTTCTTGTTCCAGCCCAAAGGAAAGACCACCCTGAAGGCCATCTCCACAATGTCGGTCATCTGCCCATCGGCCAACCTGTCCAGGAGGCGGCCTATCCAGCGCTGGTCACCATTGACGGCAAACCCATGAACGCGAATAACGACCATGTCGTCCGCATGGCCAAGGAAGACCTGCCCCCGGCAATGCGTTCTGGTCATTGACCCTTTACGACACGGAAAACGGCTTTTTCATCCCCAATGAGCGCAAAAATACAGTGTGGGAGAAAACGCCGGAATGGAGCTGGACAAAGACGGCGGCATCACCATTTTCGTGGCCGCCGAAAAGCCGGAAGGAGTGCCCGGGGCCAACTGGCTGCCCATCGTGCGAAAGGACCAGAACCTGGACATCATCATGCGGATCTACGCACCCGACCTGGAGAAGCTGAAATCCTGGCAGCCTCCGAAGATCGAAAAGGCGGGGTAGCTTACACACTCATGGAGTACACCTGATCGACAATCCGCCAAGCCTAGCCCTACACCCCTGAAAGACGCCGTTCCAAGGGGTGTAGGGCTATCACCGAACGACGCTCTATGGATTCTTATGCAGTGTGGCAGCGGGATCCATGTCAGAGGAGTCTTCATAATCGTAGAATCCTTTTCCACTTCGAACACCCAAGCGCCCTTGCTCCACATATCCGTTCAGATAGCTGACTATGCGCCACAAGCCCTCGTCACCGGTATGTTCCGCCCCCAGCTTGGCTATGCGCATGGCGGTGTCCAGGCCAACGCGGTCAAGAATCCCAAACGGACCCAAAGGAGCACACATCACCTTGGTCCAGGCCAAATCCACCTTTTCCGGGGTGGCAACCCCTTGCACGACCAAATCCAGCGCGGCCCTGTTCAATGCATTGAGCAAATTGTTGAAAACATAGCCCGGATGCTCACGCTCAAGCACGATGGGAGTTAAATGCAACCGATTCGCCAAGGAGCGCAGATGCTCCACTGTCTCCCTGTCTGTTCCCTTGTGCGGCATAATGTCCACTATATCCCCCTGCCGTAGGGGGGAGTGGAAATGAAAGGAAGCGAATTTATTAGGTTTGCCTGTGGCATCAGCCATCAGAGAAGGCAACAGATCCGAAGTATTGGTGGTGAATATTGCCTCGGGCTTGCACACTCCACGACATTTCGCGAACAGTTGCCGTTTCAGTTCAAGATCCTCAGGGATAGACTCGCTGACAAAGTCGGCATCCTGAGCAGCCTCCCTCAAAGTGCGGAAAACCGAAAATCTCGAACGGCAATCATCCGCCTCGCTTTCCAACATGTCACGGTTACCCACAAGCCTTTCAAGCAGCGCATTGAAATTGCCTTTTGACCTTTCCAACGCACCGGTATCCGTATCATGAACGCGGGCATTGAAACCACGGAGAGCAAACAGGGCGGCAACCTGTGATCCAATAGTCCCGGCGCCAATAACCAAAACAGTTCGTATTTCCATATTAACTCCTTATATCAAAGCTGACTGGATATTCCTTGATTACTCACGCCATAAAGAAACTGCCCCGCCACTCGATGGGCGGCCTGATCATCCAGAGGCATATATCCCTGTAAAAAAAGGGTGATGTAATTGTGCACCAGTCCCTGAAACGTGGCGGCGTACAAGGATAATCGATCCCGCCACTCGCCATGCAGGAAGGGGGCGTTTCTTATGACTCTTTCAACAGCCAAATGTTGTCGCCTCGCTGAAGTCAATGCCAGTCGAAACTGCTCGGATTCCGGCGAGGAAAACATGAGACAAAGAAACAATCTATAGCTTTCAGACGTGTTCACGGCAAAGTCGAACATGCATCCGGCGCATTGCTCCAAATCCCGATGGAGATCTCCAACGAGCTGCAGGTTTTCCATTTTCACAAGCAAGGGCATGAACCGCTCTTCAAGCAGCGTGGCCAACAAACCGGATTTGCTTTTAAAATAGTGATACAGCGTTGGCTTGCTGACCGCAGCGGCGAGAGCGACCTCTTGCACGCCCACAGACTCGTACCCCCGCTGAGAAAACAATTTCAACGCCTTGTTCAGTATGGTCTCTCGTGTTTCGTTGATCATGACCCCTCTCTATACCTACCGGTAGGTATAGTCAAGTTCCTTCTTTTATGCACTTTCCCTGATTACTACTATTGCAATCCGTCAAGACGTGGTATATGGGGGACAGTTCCCGCCTAACTGCTGTTGGAGCATGCGGTGCCTTTGGTTTTTTATCCCAGCAACCCGATTTGTCACACAGCGGCCATGATTGCGTGGCATAAAGCAATCCGGCTCCGGGTGCCCATGCGCCTTCGGGGCAAAGCCGCAATCAAAGGAGATTGAATATGTCCACCCCGACGGATTTCACGCTTTTCAGCGGCGGCGCCAACGGCGCCGAGTCCTTTTTCGGCGAAATGGCAGAGAAATACGGTGTCCAGGAAGTGAACTTCACCTTCGAGGGCCACAAGTCCCAACGCAGCCGCGGCCTCAGGTACCTGACCCCCGAGGATCTGTCCCGCAAGGACGTCAGCCTGGCCTATGTTTCCCGGCTGCTCAAGCGCAGCTTCACCAACGCCCCCTTCATGCGCAAGGTCCTGCAGACAATCATGTACCAGGTGGACAGCGGCCTCGAAATCTTCGTGGTGGGCACCATCGAGGATGACGGCACCGTGAAGGGCGGCACCGGCTGGGGCGCGGAGTTCGCCAAGATCTGCAACAAGCCCCTGTATGTCTTCGGTCAGAAGCGCAACGCCTGGCACAAGTGGGACGACAACACCGGCGGGTGGGTAGAGGTCAAGGACCCTGTCGTCTCCCAGAAGCACTTCACCGGAACCGGTACCCGCTTTCTGGAGGACAACGGCCGCAAAGCCATCGAGGAGCTCTTCGCCCGTTCCTTCCAGGGGGCATAACATCTCGACATCGTTCGCCGAGGGGGCGTGCCCAACAGGCGCTCCCCCTCGCGCTCTTCCTTCCGGAACATCACAGACAAAACATGCAATGGCGGAAACCGGCAGCCTCGCTTCGGGATTCCCGCCACGCAACTCCAGGCAGCAATGACTGCCAAATAACATCCTTTTTCCGAATAGCACAGGAGCATCCGGTAATGCCTGAGAAGAACAACAACCCACAACTGCGCAATGTCGCCATCATCGCCCACGTCGACCACGGGAAGACCACCCTGGTGGACGCCATGTTCCGCCAAAGCGGGGTATTCCGCGAGGGGCAGGAAATCCACAGAGTCATGGACAACATGGATCTGGAACGCGAACGCGGCATCACCATCGCTGCCAAGAACTGCTCCGTGCTCTGGAAGGACGTCAAGGTCAACATCATCGACACTCCCGGTCACGCCGACTTCGGCGGCGAGGTGGAGCGTTCCCTGTCCATGGCGGACGGCGCCCTCCTGCTGGTGGACGCCTCCGAGGGGCCCCTGCCCCAGACGCGCTTCGTCCTTAACAAGACCTTCGAGGCCGGCCTCAAGGTCATCGTGGTCATTAACAAGATCGACCGCAAGGACGCACGCCCCCAGGAGGTGCTGGACGAGATCTACGACCTGTTCATCGACCTGGACGCCACCGAGGAGCAACTCGAATTTCCCCTGTTCTACGCCATTGCCCGTGAAGGCATCGCCATGCGCGAAATCGACGAAAAGGGCACCGACCTGTCACCGCTCATGGACGCCATCCTCGATGAACTGCCTCCGCCGCGTTTCAACAGGGACGCCCCCTTCCAGATGCTGGTCTCGGATCTGGGATACTCCGACTACCTCGGCAGACTGGCCATCGGACGCGTCACCAGCGGCGAGGCCCACTCCAACCAGGCCCTGGTGCGCATCAACGAGTCCGGCAAGGTACGCCCCCTGAAGGTGACACGCCTGCAGAGCTACGAGGGGCCGCGCCTGGTTCCCATCGATGTGGCCGTGTCGGGCGACATCGCTGTGCTCTCCGGGCTGGACGAGGTCGCCATCGGCGACACCATCTGCACCTCGGAAGAGCCCAAGGCCCTGCCCCGCATCCGCGTCGACGAGCCCACGGTGTCCATGCTGTTCACGCCCAACACCTCCCCGTTGAGTGGCCGGGAGGGGACCTTTGTGCAGTCCAGCAAGCTCCGCGAGCGCCTGCACAGGGAAGCCCTGCTGAACGTCTCCCTGCGCGTGGAAGAGGCTGATGGACGTGACGGCCTCATCGTCAAGGGCCGTGGCGAATTCCAGCTCTGCATCCTCATCGAGACCATGCGCCGCGAGGGATACGAGCTCTGCGTGGGGCGCCCCGAAGTCATTCTCAAGGAAAAGGACGGCAAGACCCTGGAGCCCATGGAACACCTGTTCATCGACTGCGAGGAGACCTTCATGGGCGTGGTCACGGAAAAACTCTCCGTGCGCAAGGGCAGAATGCTCAACATGAACAACAAGGGCTCGGGCCGCGTGCGCCTGGAGTTCTCCATCCCCTCGCGCGGACTCATCGGCTACCGCGACGAATTCCTCACGGACACCAAGGGCACCGGCATCCTGAACTCCTCCTTTGCCGGGTACGAGGAATACAGGGGCGACTTCCCCACCCGCTTCACCGGCTCCTTGGTGGCGGACAGGGCCGGAACGTCCGTGGCCTACGGCCTGTTCAACCTGGAACCCCGCGGCAGGCTGTTCATCAGTGCGGGCGAGCAGGTGTACGAGGGCATGATCATCGGCGAACACAACAGGGAAAACGACCTGGATGTGAACGCCTGCAAGGAAAAGAAGCTCACCAACATGCGCGCCTCGGGCAAGGACGAACACGTCATTCTCTCCCCGGTGCAGCCCCTGACACTGGAGCAGGCCGTGCACTTCATCCGCGAGGATGAACTTGTGGAGGCCACGCCCAAAAGCCTGCGCCTGCGCAAGGCCGAACTCTCCGCCGCCAAGCGCCACACCATGCGCGGCGCCAAGAAAAAGGCTGAAAAAGCCTGATCTCGGAAATCACGCCATCTCGATACAAAACCGGGAAAAGGGCCGCTCGCCCTTCTCCCGGTTTCTTTTTCCATATTTGGTGTCCGGTTCAGACAGTCTGCAGGATTTCCTCCGAGATCCGCAACTCTCCGAGTTTTCGGAGTTCGTCCTCGAGCTCGAGCAGAAGGCGCGCTGCACGCACGGCATCCTCGTCCTTCGAGGCCATCTCAATCTCCGCGGCCAGGCTCCAGCAGCTCATGGCCCCCATCACTCCGCAAGAATTCTTGATATAGTGCCCCAATTGGAGCATCTGGGTCAGGTCATTTTCCTGCACGGTCTTCTCGATCATTTCCAGGTGTTCCGGGATCTGCTCGCGAAAGACCTCCCACAACTCGAGATACAGGGGTTTGTCGTATCCGAGCTTGGCCAGGGCGGACCGCAAATCCAACAAATCCTCGGAAATGATCCCGCTCTTGGATGCCTCTGGCGCCTTCCTCCCCACACTGCCCAACAGCGCGGCAACCTCGGCGAAATCAATGGGCTTTGTGATAAAGTAATTCATCCCCGCGTCGATACATTTCTGCCGGAAGCTGCTCAGTGCGTGGGCTGTCAGGGCAATGACCGGAATTTCCCGGTTACGCTCCCCGGCCGCTCCCATACGGATGTGGCTTGTGGCCAGGAGCCCGTCCATGTCCGGCATCTCCACGTCCATGAGCACCACGTCGAAACGTTCGCGGGATAGCCGCTCCAGCACTTCCCGGCCATCACCGACCGCCTTGACCCTGTGTCCCAGTCGGTTCAACAGGGCCGTGGCCAGCTTGACATTCATGGGATTGTCCTCGGCCAGAAGAATGTTCAGAGGCTCATAACGCTGCCGCAGTTCGTTGAGGGAGTCCTCTGCTCCCATTCCCTTTTCGACCCTTGAAAATTCCCCCTGCGGAAACGGGATGACAAGGTGAAACGCGGACCCCTTTCCCGGGTCACTCTCCATCCGGATGCGCCCCCCCATGAGTTCGACGATCTGACGGGTGATGGCAAGTCCCAGGCCGGTTCCGCCATATCTCCGGGAAATGTTCGCATCGCTCTGCCGGAAAGGCTCGAAGATCAGCTCGCGCTTATCCTCCGGGATTCCCGGACCAGTATCCCAGACCGAGATTCTCACGGAAAGACGGTTCTGCGCATCCGGCTCCGGGGTTTCCAGAGCCACTGAAATCCCGACTTCCCCGCTGGCTGTGAACTTCACGGCGTTGCCCACCAGATTCAGGAGCATCTGACGCAGCCGCCCCTGATCGCCCACAACGTACTTGGGGCCGCCCTGATGAATACGGAATTTGAAGCCCAGGCCCTTGTTCCAGGCCTGCACCCGCATGATCTTGACCACCGAGGAGAGCGCCTTGGGCAGTGAAAAATGCTCGTGCCTGAGTTCCAGGACACGCGCCTCCACCTTGGCGAAGTCCAGGATATCCTCGATGATGGACAGCAGGCTGCGCCCCGCCTCCTGCACAGTGGTAAGGTGATCGCGTTGCTCCCCGTCGAGTTTCGTCTGCAAAGTCAGGGCTGTGAGGCCGATAATGGAGTTCATGGGGGTGCGGATTTCGTGACTCATTTTGGCCAGGAACTCGCTTTTGGCCTGGTTCGCCTCCTCGGCAACCTCCTTGGCCTTCCGCAGCTCCACCTCCATGGCCTTGAGATCGCTGATGTCCATAAGACACTGGATGTATCCCCAGATCTTCCCCCCCTCATCCAGAATGGGGGAGAAATAGTTCATGTGCGCCCCCCCGAGCACGGCCTCCTCCGCCTCCGTGGCCGGACGCATGGTAACCGCGCCGGAGCCATCGTACAGTTCCACGAGACAATCCGGGCACTTGCAGGTCTGGTTGAAGAGCGCCTCGTAGCAGTAGCCGCCAATGACCGTTTCCCGCTCAAGGGACAGCTGCTCCAACAGTCTGTCGCTGACGTCGATGACTCGGTAGTCGTTGTCAATAACGTGTATATGGCCGGGGATTGCGTTGAACATGGCCCTGAGCCTGTTGTGCATGTCGTGGAGCTCCCGGGTGCGCTCCTCAACCCTCTGCTCCAGGGTGCGGTTCTGTTCGGCGATTATCTCGTTCTGCCCCCTCATCTTGTCCAGCGAGGCGTTGAGGTCTTGGGCCATGGAGCGGAATGAATCCTCCAGCTTGCGAATTTCACCGATGCTGGTGGGCACCGTGGCTTCCAGCTTCCACCCCTCGGTCAGTGCGGTGGCGTTGCGGCTCAACACCTCTATGGGCGCGGCGATGCGCGAGGTGATGAAGATGCCGAGGATCACGGTAACGAACACGGCCAACCCCATGAGCACGAGGCTCTTCCGGCTGCTGCTCACAATGGGCTGCAAGAAGTCGGACTCGGGAACAACCACGGCGAGCACCCAGTCAAGTCCCATGTCGTCCTTGTATCTGGCGATCTGCAGCAGTTGCCTGGAGCCGTCCAGATCGAACGCATGGAACCCGTTTTGTTCCGCACCTGTATCATTGACCTGCAGGTCCTCGATGAGCCGCGCCGCACCCGACACCCACGGCTGCCCTGCGTTCCTGGCAGCGATCCTGGTGAAGGAGCCGTCCTTCTCGCGCATCAGTTCTTCGGGGAGGGCGGTGGAAGCGGCCACAAGGTTTCCATCGTTCTCCATGATGAATACCTTGCCATGCTCCCCCACCTTGAGGTTGTGTAGAAAATCGTGAATCTGGGTGAGCACGAAATCCACGCCAAAGACCCCGAGCAATTCGCCGGTGGGCGAGTGGAAAGGCAACGCCGCTGTGAGCGCAAGGTCCTTGATCACGAAATGCCGGTACAGCGGCGACCAGACCGATCCGTCCTTTTCAACGGCGCTCTGGTACCAGGGGCGGACTCTGGGATCGAAGTTCCGGTACACCACAGTGGGTTGGAGAGCGTCACCAAGGGGCGAAGTGGTGAAATAATGGGAATCCCCCCCCGTGCTCCTTCCGGCCCGGACCACCTCGATGGTGCCGTCAGGCATGCGGCGGGCCCCGTAGAATTCCCCCCGGGTGTCACCAAAGAAGGAATAAGCCAGCGAGGGGTTGGCCTTGAGCACCGCGTAAAAATACCGCTGCACGTTTTCCGGATCATCAAGGTCGAGCAGCCCCGATGCCAGAGCCTGCGCATTGCCTCGATTCACCTTGCCGGGAACGACGAGATACTCTTCCAGTTGGTGCTGCAGGCGCTTGAGGACTTCGACACGCAATTCCACCGCCGCATTCTCTATTGCCACACGGCTGTTTCGCAAGGAGATCCAGGCAACCAGCCCAGTCGCACCAAGCACGAGAAGAAGAATCGGAATAATCAGCAGGAGACGCAACGGGAGAGGTTTAATTGTGGGCATGTGGCAAACCTGGTCCTCTTGACCTAAGCAGGATAAGTTTCTCTTGAATTTTCGATAGATGCCTAAGACCCCCTTAGTATTTTCCTAGCAAAGATAATGGCACCGGTACAGCATTATATTCAACGAGCACGCCGATCACCTAAAACATTACGAAATCATAATGTGTTAAATCAAAAAACACGCGGCATGCACAATTTCCATACCGCCCCCCTAAAGATATATCCCGTTTCCTCCGATATGACGATTTGAATAGTCATATTTTTTGAAACACACGTGTCTGCCCAGATGTGTGTCAGCTTTCAGGCAAGGCGGCATGTCATGATCCAGGGAATCAGCGCGCAATACGGTATGGGCCTCGGTCTGTACACCTGCCCCCATTGCGGGCGTTCCGGGCTCACCTGCAAGGACGAACCCTGCCCGTCCTGCGGAGGCAGTATCGACACCGCCAGCGCCATCTCCAGTCAGTTGCCAGTTGCAACCTATTCCATTGACAAGGGCGTCACAGAGGAGACCGACACCGATCCCTCCACCCTCGAGGAGGTGCTGGAGGAGCAGGAAGAGGAACGCCGTCATCCCGAGAATAAGGATGCCGACACACTGAACCTCTCGCCCAAGGCAGCGGCCACGTCCCTGGAAGCGGCCCTGAGCGGTACGCAGGGACTAGGCGACCAGGACGACGGGGATTCCGGGGACACTCCAAATTCCGCTGACAAGGCTGAGGCGACTGCCTCTGGCATGTCACCCCGACAGGCCGAGGATATGAACTCGGAGGAACTGGACCAGTTGCGCGAGCTCCAGGAGCGTGACCGGGAGGTCCGCTCCCATGAGCAGGCGCATATCAGCGCCGGAGGCTCCCTGGTTAACGGTAGCGCCTCCTACACCTACCAGACCGGACCGGACGGCAAGCAATACGCCGTTGGAGGCGAGGTGAGCATCGACACCTCGGAGGTGCCCAACGACCCGGACGCCACCATGGACAGGGCCAGGACCATCCGCCGGGCCGCCATGGCTCCGGCGTCGCCCTCGGCTCAGGATCAGGAGGTCGCGTCCCAGGCTTCCCAGATGGAAGCCGAGGCCCGCATGGAAAAAATCGCGGAGCAACGGGAGGAGCAGGGTAGCAACTCCGGCACCGGGGCCAACAATATCGCGGGCGCGGGCATTGTGGCTCCTCCGCCCGAGGCCGCTGTCTCGGCCATCCCTCCGGGAGCCAGACTAGACGTGGAGACCGCCATCACCTCGCTCATGCCCAGCTCCGACACCACGCCCCTGTCCCTTGCCGCCACACCGCACAGGATCGTGCATGAGACCTATGCGCAACAGCAAGACGAAGGAAATTACAGGAACACACCACCATCCTTCACCCGCAGCGCATGATACTGCATTGGCAGACATACTTACATACCGCTGCATCCCAGTCCCACCGACACTTGAACCCGCTCCGAGCATTGCAATTTTCACTGCATCACTCTTGTTACAAGAATAATTTGTTGACCTGCCTCATGCGTTTTGACTTTTTCATGATTATGGATCATTGTTCCCACCATGTACTCTTCTCGAACTCCTCTCCTGGTTACTCTTGGCGACCCCAACGGACTCGGTCCCGAGCTCCTCTGCCGTTTTCTGCTCGATCATCCTGAAACAACGGAAACCGCGCCACTGCTCGTCATAGGTCCGGAGCACGCCCTGCGCTGGCACTGCGAACGCATGGGGGCGAAGCCATTCTGGAACCGCCTGGCCGATCCCGAGGACGTCCTGAAAAAGGGCGGCGGTACATTTCTGCACGAACCCTCGGAACTGCGGGATTTCCAAACCACTCCCGGCCAGGCCGTCACCGCCGGGGGCATGGCCGCGGGCCTTTCCCTGGAGCTGGCCTGCAACCTCTGCCTGCATGGCGTTGCCGCGGGCATCGTCACCCTGCCCCTGCACAAGGCGATGCTTCTGGCCGCTGGATTTCCCTACCCCGGCCACACTGAATTTCTGGCTGCCAAGGCGTCCATGCCGACCACGGACGTCTGCATGCACCTTTGCGGTCCCAGGCTGCGGGTGAGCCTTGTCACAACGCACCCAGCCCTGAAAAAGGTGCCCGAGTTGCTGAACGAACGCCGCATCCTGCGCTGCCTGCAGCTCACGGACAGGTTTCTCCTGGACCTGGGCCTGGACCGGCGCGCCATCGCGGTGTGCGGGCTGAATCCCCACGCCGGGGAGAACGGCACCATCGGGCGCGAGGAGGTGGAGGTGATCACACCGGCCATCCGAAAGGCGCGGGATCTGGGCCTGGAGATTCATGGCCCCCTGCCCGGAGACACGGTGTTCCACGCCGCCGTACAGGGGCGCTACGACGCGGTACTGGCCATGTACCACGACCAGGGGCTCGCGCCGCTCAAGCTGCTGCACTTCAACGAGGCCGTGAACGTGACCCTTGGCCTGCCCTTTGTGCGCACCTCCGTGGACCACGGCACCGGCTTCGACCTGGTGGGCAAGAACGTGGCCAGTTACGAGAGCCTGGTGAACGCCCTGGACCTGGCAAGACAGCTGATAAACGCCAACCAGTAGGAAACATTCATGTATCTAGGCATAGACGTGGGCGGGACCCACACGGACGCGGTGGCCATGTTTCGCAACCAGGTGGCCGCTTCATGCAAGGTCATCACCAATCACGACAACCTGCTGCTCTCGGTGCGCACCGCACTGGAGCACGTTCTCGCCAGCCTCAAGGGGGAGCGGATCACGCGGTTGAACCTCTCCACCACCCTGACCACCAACGCCATTGTCTCGGGCAAGACCGAGGACGTGGGTGTGCTTGTCTCGGCGGGCCCGGGCATCGATCCCGAGTTTCACCGCATCGGCAGGGCCTACCACGTCATCGGCGGATCCCTGGATCACAGGGGCTTCGAAATCGCCCCCCTGGATGCAAAGGACCTGCACACGGCCATCCAATCCTGCGGCCAGTTGGGCATGCGGGTATTCGCGGTGGTCAGCAAATTCTCCACCCGCAACCCGGCCCATGAGCTGGCCATGCGGGAAGCCCTTGGCGACGATGCCGACTTCGTGACCATGGGGCACAGGCTCTCGGGCCTGCTCAACTTTCCCCGGAGAATCAGCACCGCCTACTATAACGCGGCGGTCTGGCGCCTGTACAACAGTTTTGCCGACGCCATGGCGCAGAGCGCCAAGGAGCACGGGCTGGACGCCCCCATCAACATACTCAAGGCCGACGGAGGCACCATGCCCCTGGCCCTGTCCAGACGGCGCCCCGTGGAGTCCATCCTCTCGGGCCCGGCCGCGAGCGTCATGGGCATCATCGCCCTGTGCGACATCCGCGAGGACTGCGTCATCCTGGACATCGGCGGCACCACCACGGACATTGCCATCTTTGCCGGCGGTGCGCCCCTCATCGAAAACAACGGCATCGAGGTGGGCTCCTACCCCACTCTGGTCCGGGCCTTGAAGACACACTCCATCGGCGTGGGCGGGGATTCCATCCTGCGCATCCGCGACGACAAGGTCTTTGTGGGACCGGAGCGCCTGGGCCCGTCCATGGCCCAGGGAGGTGAGCGCCCCACCCTCATTGACGCCTTCAATTTCAAGAGCCTGTGTTCCATGGGCGACAAGCAGGCCTCCATCCGGGGCATCGAGCAGATGGCCGGGCTCTGGGACATGAAACCCGAGAAGCTCGCCGACATGGCCATCGACAAGGCCGTGTCCCTGATCAAAAACGCGGTGGAGGAACTGGTCTGGAACATCAACCAGCGCCCCGTGTACACCATCAACGAGCTGCTCACCGGCAAGGAGCTGCGCCCCATCAAGATCTACCTCATGGGGGGGCCGGCGCGGGCCTTTCAGGACAAGCTGGCCCAGGCTTTCGGCCTGGAAGTGGAGGTCCCGGCCAACTACGACGTGGCCAACGCCGTGGGCGCGGCCCTCACCCGCACCACATGCGAGCTGGAGCTTTTCGCGGATACCCAGAAGCGACAGATGTTCATCCCTGCCCTGGGAGAGGAGCGCTCCATCGACGCGGGCTACAACCTGGAGCGCGCCGAGGAGGAGGCCAGGCAGCGGCTGCTCCGGCACCTCGCCGAGATCATGCCCCAGGAGGCGGAAAAACTTGGCACCTCGGTGGAGACCATCGAGGCCAGTTCCTTCAACATGGTGGACTACTACAGCGGATCGGGCAGGAACATCCGCGTTAAATGCCAAATCAAGCCCGGCATCTCTGTTGATTGAGAGTTGAAAAGTGAACCCCGGCCTTCTGGCCAATCAAGGGAGCGATACGATGCAGGAAGTCAAACATCGCCTGGGACTGGTCTTTTTCCCGGCTTTTGACTGGGCCATAAGCCCCACCCACCCGGAGCGCGAGGAACGGCTGCTCTACACCCAGGACCAACTGCGCGAGGAAGGCGTCTTCGACATCCCGGGCATCACCGAGCACAAGCCGGAAGTGGCCACCATGGAGGACGTGGAGCGGGTGCACTTCTGCATCCCCTCTTCCGAGTCCGTGACCACCAAGTCCCACCTCATTTCCGCGGGGGGCGCCATCAAGGCGGCCCGCCTGGTCATGGAGCGGGAGGAGGAAAAGGCCTTTGCCCTGGTACGCCCCCCAGGGCACCACGCCATGAAGGTGGTGCACGGCAACAGGGGCTTTTGCAACGTGAACATCGAGGCCGTGATGATCGAGTGGATCCGCGAGCACTACGGCCCCAAGCGCGTGGCCATCATCGACACGGACTGCCACCACGGCGACGGCACCCAGGACGTGTACTGGCACGACCGCGACACGCTGTTCATCTCCCTGCACCAGGACGGCCGCACCATTTTCCCGGGAACGGGTTTTCCTGACGAACTCGGCGGCCCCAACGCCATGGGCAAGACCATCAACGTGCCCCTCCCCCCCAATACCTCGGACGAGGGCTTCATCCACGTCATCGACAATCTGGTGCTGCCCCTGCTGGACGACTTCAAACCGGACCTGGTCATCAACTCCGCGGGGCAGGACAACCACTTCACCGACCCCATCACCAATATGAACTTCTCGGCCCAGGGGTATGCCCTGCTGAACACGAAGCTCAACCCGGATATCGCGGTGCTGGAGGGGGGGTACGCCATCCAGGGCGCCCTGCCCTACGTGAACCTGGGTATCATCCTGGCCATGGCCGGTCTGGACTATTCCAAGGTCATCGAGCCTGACTACGACCCGAAGAGGCTGCGCCAGGACCCGAAAATTTCGGATTATGTCAAGAAGCTGTGCGACCTGATGCGCGATGCCTATTTCAACCCCCCGGCCCGCCCCAGCAAGGGCGACATCGTGGACAACGTGTACTCGCGCAGCAAGGACACCTTCTACGACACGGACAACATCAGCGAAAGCCAGGTGGAGAGCGTGCTGCTCTGCCCCGACTGCTCCGGCGTGGTCAAGATCGAGACCTGGTCCACAATCAACCCCTTGTCCTGCTGCGTGGAAATTCCGCAAAACGCCTGCGGCCGCTGCCACGACGCCGGCCTGAGGATGCTCGAGGAGGCCAAGGTCAAGGGCAACTACCGCATCATCCAGGGCATCAACAGAAAAGACAAGGAGTACACTCAGTTCGGTTACTGAAAGGATGGAGCGGAGGACTTCTGATCCCCCCATCGCGTGCTAGGACCACATCCATTGTTTTGCCGTTTACACCGCCTTTGCCCGGCGTGGAGTGAATCCACGCGCGCTCCTAGGCGCTCCCGACCGCTTCGGCCTTCCTCATTGGTCACTACACGGCGGTCAACACATAACCTGGTCGATTAATGAATTTAGTTTTTCCGGTCTGACTATTTCGAAAATCTCCCACACAATTCCCGCCCCTGGCAATTGGGGCAAGGAGTCGGTCATGCCCATAAGCTACAACACTATTATCATGGAACAATACGGCGGCCCCGAGGTGCTTCGGTGGCGCAGAGTCAACTCCGAAGAGCCCGGCCCGGGCGAGGTCTTCATCAAGCACCATGCCGTGGGCCTGAACTTCATCGACACATATCACCGCACCGGCCTCTACCCCCTGCCCGAACTGCCCGCCACCCCGGGCATGGAAGGGGCGGGTGTGGTCGAAGCGGTTGGAGGGGGCGTCACCGAATTCAAACCCGGCGACCGCGTGGCCTATGCCAACCCCCCGGGATCCTATGCCGAGTACAGGATCATCCCGGCCGACAAACTGGTGCCCATTCCCGAGGGCGTATCCTTTGAGCAGGCTGCTGCCATGATGCTCAAAGGCATGACCGCCCGTTACCTGCTGCACGGCTGCTTCCCGGTCAAGGCCGGTGACACCATCCTGATGCACGCGGCGGCAGGGGGCGTGGGCTCCATTGTCTGCCAATGGGCCTCCCACCTTGGCGCCACGGTCATCGGCACTGTGGGATCAAAGGAGAAAGCCGAATACGCAGCCGCCAGAGGCTGCAAATACCCCATCCTGTACCGCGAGGAGGATTTCGTGGCCCGAGTGAAGGAACTCACCAACGGCAGGGGTGTGGACGTGGTGTACGACGCGGTGGGGCAGGCCGTGTTCCTCCCCTCCCTGGATTGTATCCGCCGCCTGGGTACAATGGTCACCTTCGGCAACGCCTCCGGCGCGGTGGAACCCTTCAGCGTCGGTCTGCTGGCGCAAAAGGGCTCACTATTCCTGACCCGCCCCACCCTGATGAGCTACGTGTACGAACGCGAGGATCTTCTGGCCCATGCCCGGGACCTTTTCGACGTGGTGCGCAAGGGTGTGGTCAGGATCGAAATCAACCAGAGGTACCCCTTGTCCGAAACGCCCCAGGCCCACAAGGACCTGCAGGCCCGCAAGACCACGGGCTCCACCATCCTGCTCCCCTAGAATGACTTTCGGGAAAGCCCGAGGATAAAAGTATCTCTCCCCGGGCTTTCTCTTACACTATTTATCGGATCGTAAATATCCTCACGGCCAGGAGCTCTTCACAAATCCTCCCAAAATACGGGCGGAATCTCACCAAGCCGGTGACTATTTATAATTAGCTAACTATCTATAACAATTGTCACTATAGCTCATTCCGAGATCCTATCCTCTTTCCTTTGTTTTCATCTTCTCCCTTGCCACTTTGATTCAACCCTGGCATTGTCCTACATTACATTATTGTCCACCGTGGCGAACCAAACATGAACAAAGGCTGTCATTATGACCAGAATTATGATTTTCGTGGATTTTTGGAATTTCACCCTGACAATGAATAAAATCACAGGAACCGGATTTCAAACCGACTGGAAGGTTCTCCCCCACGTCATCGCCCGTGCGGCAATGCATGTCGTGAATCCGAGCGCCCCCTACACCTTCAAGGGACTGAACGTTTACGGCTCATACGACCCCAACAGCCAGAAGGACGAGGACCTGTGCCGCTGGGCCTGGCAGACCGTGGCCAGGTTTCCCGGCCTCAACGTGAACTTTTCCCCGCGCCAGGCCGTGCGTAATCCTCCCAACTGCCCCTCCTGCCATTTCAGCGTGCAGCAGTGCCCCAAATGCGGCTCCTCCATGTTGGGGACCGAGGAAAAGAGCGTGGACGTGAGCATCGCCACGGACATGATCCGTTATGCCTGGGA
The DNA here is from genome assembly GCA_963674665.2 of Desulfovibrionaceae bacterium. Classification (GTDB taxonomy): domain Bacteria; phylum Desulfobacterota; class Desulfovibrionia; order Desulfovibrionales; family Desulfovibrionaceae. The sequence continues at coordinate 144,843 of CAXXPL010000016.1, forward strand.
AGGGGCCTATGACATGGCCGTGCTGGTGACCTCGGACAATGACATGCTCCCTTGCGTGGAATTTCTGCAGCAGAAGGGTTGCACCATAATACACGGCGCATTCCCGCCGCAGGGCGCGGAGCTTTCGCAAAAATGCTGGGCAAACATCGACATCCCGAGATTGCGGGACCAATTCAGAAGATAGACTGAAATCGCCCCCTAGGAAGGGCAGGGGGGAATTCAGCCTGTAGATAACGTTTCCCGAGGGGAGCCGGGGGAAGCCCATATAAACAAGGGGTTCCCCCGGCATTCAATTCCAAGACTGACTCCGGGTCAGTCCGCCAGAGCCGAGAGGTCGTAGTCTCCTGCCTCAACGATGTCCGCCTCCACCATGGCGCCGGGTATCACACCCGTGCCGCTGACATAGGTCACGCCGTCGGCTTCCGGAGCCTGGAACCAGACCCGCCCCACATGGAGTCCGGGCCATTCGTTGTGATGGGCCTCCACCAGCACCTCCATTCGCTCACCGACGTATTCCTCGAGCACCTCCTGGCTGATCTCGCGCTGCAGTTCCATGAGCGCATCCCTGCGCTCCCGCTTGACGCCGTCCTCCACCTGGTCCGGCATCTTGGCGGCGGCGGTCCCGTCCTCTGCGAAATAGGTGAACACGCCCAGGTGCGTGAGACGCTCCCTGGCCACAAAATCGTACAGGGCCTTGAAGTGGGTATCGGTCTCTCCGGGAAAACCCACGATGATGGAGGTGCGTAGCGCGGCCTCGGGAAAAAACGTGCGCACACGCTCGAACACCTGTTCCGCAGGATCCTGATGGGGGCGATGCATCCGTTGCAGTATCTCCGGGTGCACGTGCTGCAAGGGGATGTCGAAATACGGATGAACGGGCGCCCCGCGTCGCGCAGAAACCCGAGCAACTCGTCGGTGATGCCCGCTGGATACAGGTACATGAGGCGGAGCCAGTCCAGCCCCGGCAGCGGCAGGAGTCGCTCCAGCAAGCGTCGCAGGCCGTCTTTCCCGCCCCTGTCCATACCGTGCGAGGCCACGTCCTGGGCCACCAGCACCAGTTCCCTGGCCCCGGCTTGCAACAGGTTTCTGGCCTCGGCCTCGATGAGACTATCGTCGTCCGAGCGCAACCGCCGCGCAGCTTGGGGATGATGCAATAACGGCAGGCATGGTCGCAGCCCTCGCCGATTTTCAGATACCCGAAGCCGGGCGGGGTGCTGTGCACCCTCCCCTGTGCCGTCTCCCTGGCCGAAAGAGCGCTCAACAGTGGTTGCACATCTCCTGGAAGCAGCCACAGGTCCACCTCGGGCAATTCTTTCTCCAGCTCCTGGCCGTAGCGCGCCGGGAGACATCCGGCCACCACAAACAAGGGGCGCTCGCCCCTTCCTCGATGGCCGACTCCATGTCGAGGATGGCGGCCACGGACTCCTCCACCGCGGGTTGAATGAACGAACAGGTGTTGATCAGCACGACCTGGGCCTCGTTGGGGTCGTCCACCAAGCGCACGCCATTGGGAATCGCTCCCAGCAGCCGTTCCGTGTCCACTCTGTTTTTCGGGCAGCCCAAGCTAAGGGCATGAATGCGGATCTGTTTCATGACCGCCTTGTATCGCTTCCGGTTTGGGTTTTCCAGAATTGTTTTCTCTGGACCGATCAGCCGTATTAGAAAATTTCCTTGACAAAATTTTTCTTTTCGGAAAAATATACTTCACTTGGTTAGCAATTTTAGCAAGGAATGACTAGTCCCATGTCCGAGAGATTCGAACTAGACCCCCAGGACAAACGCCTCGCAGCCATCTACAGCGAAGACGGACTCATTTCCGTGACCCAGACCGCGGAGCGGATCGGCGTCACCGCGCCCACAGTCCGCAGCAGGCTACGCAGCCTGCTCGGCAAAGGGGCCATGCGCGTGGCCGGTCTTGTTGATCCCTTCAAGGTCCGCGGCATCACCCTCGCCATGGTCTGCCTGAGCCTGCAAAGCCACGAGGAACTGGATGCAAAACTCGAACAGATCTCCCAACTGGACAACGTCACATGGGCAGCGGTGGTCACCGGCAGGTACGACATCGTCGTGGAGGTTGCGCTTTCCGACGAGGTCTCGGACCTGTACCGCTTCCTGCACGAGGATCTCTCCAAAGTGGGAGGAGTCAGTTCCAGCGAGTCGTTCATCGTCATGAAGGCCAAACGCAAGTGGACGCTCCTGCCACGGGGCGTACGCGAACGTTTCTCGCATCCGGAAAATTTTACAGAATCGGAGTAAGCCATGCGCATCGGAACCCCCACGGAAGTCAAGAACAGTGAATACCGCGTCGGCCTCGTACCCGCGGGAGTCAAGTCCCTTGTCAACAACGGCCACACCGTCTACATCCAAAAGGACGCCGGTGTCGGCAGCGGCATTTCGGATGCCGACTACGTCGCGGCCGGAGCCACCATCCTGGATTCCGCCGAGGAGATCTGGGAAAAGTCCGAGATGATCATCAAGGTGAAGGAGCCCCTGTCCCAGGAGTATCCGCTGATGCGCAAGGGGCAGATCCTGTTCACCTACCTGCACCTGGCCCCGGCAGCCGAACTGACCAAGGCCCTGCTGGAGCGCGAGGTCATCGGTGTTGCCTACGAGACCATCCAGCTGGCCGACGGCTCCCTGCCCCTGCTCACTCCCATGAGTGAAGTGGCCGGCCGTATGGCCGCCCAGGTGGGCGCCAACTATCTTGGCAAATCCCACGGGGGGCGTGGCGTCCTGCTCGGCGGCGTTCCCGGCGTGCGCCGCGGCGTGGTGACCATCATCGGCGGCGGCGTGGTGGGTTCCAATGCGGCCAAGATCGCCATCGGCCTGGGCGCCCAGGTCTACATGGTGGACATCAACCACAACCGCCTGGCCTACCTGGACGACATCTTCGGCAACGGCATCAACACCGTGATGTCAAACCAGGAGAACATTTCCAGTTGGTGAAGGAATCCGACCTGGTCATCGGCTCCGTGCTCATCCCCGGCGCCCGCACCCCCTGGCTGGTGAGTAAAGAGATGATCAAGACCATGCGCCCCGGCTCCGTGGTGGTGGACGTGGCCATCGACCAGGGTGGCTGCTTCGAGACCAGCCGCCCCACCTCTCACCAGGATCCCACCTACATCGTGGACGACGTGGTGCACTACTGCGTTGCCAATATTCCCGGCGAAGTGGCCTGCACTTCCACCTACGCCCTGACCAACGTCACCCTCCCCTACGCCCGCGCCATCGCCGACAAGGGTCTGGCCAAGGCCCTGAAGGACGACGTCGCACTGGCCAAGGGCCTGAACGTGTACGAAGGCAAGGTCACCTGCTCCGCCGTGGGCGAAGCTCTGGGATACGAATGCCAGGACGTCTCCTCGGTCCTGTAATTTCGTAACCCGCCACTTGCCTCGCTTCGAGACGCCATGTCCGGATTCCGGGCATGGCGTCTTATTCATCCGGGTTTCGAACTCAACGCGGTCACGATCCTTTGTGCCGTGGTTTCCGGATGCCACTTCGACTCTCGTATATTCCTGTCACGCGATTGTCTATTTGCACATTGTATCACTATGGGAGTATCATTATATAGTTCGGTGAGGATCTCTAACGAGCAAAGGCCATCGAGATGAAAACCACCGTCCCCTCCCCTCCCGGTTTGCGTCGAGTTCTGACCAACAGGAAGCCTCTCGTACACCTGGTACTGTGCCTGCTCGCCTATTCACTACTGGTGGGCGCCTTTGTTGTCTGGGAAAACCAGCACACCGAACAGGGGCTGTACGAGGAGATCGACAAGCGCCTGTTGCTCGTGGCCACAAGTCTGAAATATCTTCTGGCCCCGGATTTTCACGATAGGACCGTGGGGCCGGACTCCATCCCCATGGACGAGATCAAACGAAATCAGGACGTGGTCTCCGGCTTCGCCAGGAGCACCAGCTTCGAGTACATCTACACCCTGGTGGAATATCAGGGAAAATTCTACTTCTCCGCCCCCACTGTCACGCCCGAGGAACTCAAGCAAAAGGAGTCCTGGTACTACCACCCCTATGACGATATCCCCGAGGAGTTCGTCAAGGCCTTCAGGGAGCACTCAACCGTGTTCGTCTCCTATTCCGACCAGTGGGGCACGTTTCGCTCCGTGGCCATGTACGAGGAAAGCCCCGGGGGCAGACCCTATCTGGCCTGCGCCGACTACGAGGTGGGGTACATCAAGGGGCTTCTCTGGCGAAACTACGCCTACTCCATCATCACCGCACTGGTTATGCTGCTGTTCTCCATCCCATTTCTGCTGTTCTACCGCACATTGCACCGGACCTACACCAGAGAGCTGGAAAACCTGGTGGACATCAGGACCAGCGAACTACGACACGCCAAGGAAGAGGCGGAGGCGGCCAACAGGATCAAGAGCGAGTTCATCTCCAACGTATCCCACGAGTTGCGGACCCCTCTTACATCCATCATCGGCTTCACCACCATGATCCAGCAGCGCCTGTTCTCCAACATCTTCCCCAGGGTCCCGGACACATATTCCAAAAAGGAGAAGGACGCGCAGATCGTGGAGCGCAACCTGAACATCATCGCCAAGGAGGCGGACAGGCTCACGACGCTCATCAATGACATTCTCGACATCGAGCGGATCGAGGCCGGAAAGGTCCAGTTGCACCTTCAACCCCTGGACATCCGCAGTGTGGTGGACAAGGCCGTGGAGACCACCTCGGTTCTCGCGGACAGGAAAAAGTTGAGCATCACGACCATGTATGCGGACGTCCCGCTTATGATCATGGCCGACAAGGACCGCATGCAGCAGGTCATGATCAATCTCATCGCCAACGGACTGAAATTCACGGAACAGGGGGGCATCGAATGCAAGGTCTCGATCGCCAACGACACCCTGACGATCTCGGTGAGCGATACCGGGCCGGGCATCCCCCAGGACAAGCGGGAAACGATTTTCGAATCCTTTGTTCAGATAGAAACCGACAAAAAGGACAAGCCCGAGGGCAGCGGCCTGGGACTGGCCATTTGCAGGGGCATCGTGGAGCTGCACGGAGGCACAATCAACATGGAAAGCGAGGAGGGCAAGGGGAGCCGCTTCAACGTCACCCTGCCGGTTCGGCCAATGGAGCGGGAGCCCTGAGCCCCGAACTCACCCCATGGAGTGCAGGACGACACAGTTCCTGCCCTTGGCCTTGGCGGCATACATGGCGTTGTCCGCGGCCTTGAGCAGGTCGCCGACACTTTCGCTGCCGGAATCGGCCATTGTCACCCCGATGCTTACGGTGACAGAAATAATATCGTCCTCGTACTCAACGCGGTCCTCGAGCACACTGCGGCGGATGCGCTCCGCCGCGACCATGGCGCCGGTTTCCGTGGTCTGGGACAGGATCAGGGCGAACTCCTCACCCCCGATGCGACCGCAATGGTCCTCGGCACGCAGCGAGTGAACGCATATCCTCGCGACCCTCTGCAGGACGACATCACCGGCCTGGTGGCCGTAGCTGTCGTTGACCAGCTTGAAGTGGTCCACATCCAGCATGAGCAGGGCCATGGCTCCCCCATGCCGCTTGATCCGCGCAAGTTCGCGCTCCGCGTGTTGCATGAACTGCCAACGGTTGTCCACCCCGGTAAGGCTGTCAGTGGTCGCCATGCGTCGCAATTCCGCCTGCATCTTCTTACGGTCGGTGATGTCGCGGATGAAGGCCACCGCACCGAAAGTCCCTTGCAGAGAAACCGGGGTCACGGAAAGCTCCACCGGAAACGAGTCTCCCCCTTTGCGCAGCGCGTTCAACTCCGCAAGATTGTTGACCACGGTCCCTTTCCCTGTGCGCTTGAACTCCTGAAAACCGGCATGGGCGGCCTCCCGCTCCCCGTATGGGACGAGAATGTCATGGAGGACCTGCCCTTTCACCTCGTCATACGTAAATCCGAACATTCGTTCGGCCGCCGGGTTCCAGAACATGGTGCTGCCGTCCTGGTCCACCATGATGATGGCGTCCTGGGCTGAGTCGCTGATGATCCGCAGCAACTCGTCGCGCTCCTTGAGGGCCCGTTCGGCCATTCGCTGCTCGGTGATGTCGTGCATGATGCAGAACAGGAGACGCTCCCCTTCGTGTTCCACGGGTCCGAGAAAACAGTCCAGCTCCCGATGCATTCCGCCCTTTGCCTTGTGGGTGAAAAACGCGCGCGTGCAGTTCACCTGCACGGCGCGGGTGAGGACACGGAACAAATCTTCCCTTGGTTGGGTATCGACATCCTCGAGCCGCATGCCGTGACACTTTTCCCTGGCAACTCCGTAAAAAGCCGCCAAAGCCTGGTTGACCTGACGGACAACGCCATTGTCAGGATCCACGAGACAGAGCATGGCCAGGTTGTTCTCGAACAGGGCCCGATAAAAGGACTCCCGCTGCCTCAGTTTCTCCTTTGTGGATTCCAACTCAGCATACTGCCCCTGCAGGTCCGTATGAACCTTGCGCAGCCGTTCGTGCAGCAAGGCCAGCAGGAAGCTGCCCGTGGCTGTGAGCAGCAGGCAAAGCACTTCGATAAGCGCAAGGCGCCACGCGGAAGGCATGCTGGCTTGGAGTTGCTTCATGGAGAGCTGGGACGCCATGATCCAGAGTCTGTCCCAGGAAGGGTTCTGCCGAACCTCCACGTCGTCGTGTACGAGGGGCATGACGGCACGCGGGGAAATTTGCCTGGTGCAGAACACCCCGTCCCGGGTGACCTGTTGCGTATGCTCTCGCCACAGGGCCTTTTCCCAGACATCCGGGAACCGCCTGGCGAAATTGTTCTTTTTCCGCTCCTCGAGCATGAACCCCCAGGCATCATCTTCTTGAATTCCCTTGAGCCAGTAACCCTCCTCGTTCATGAGCATGAGAGCTCCGTGATTGCCTTGGAGCCGAGATTCCATCGAGTCCAATATCACCTTGGCCAGGACATTGAGCACCAGCGCGCCAAGGCACCGGCCGTCCCGAGTGTACACGGGCATGCCCAACCTGAGCATGGGCTTCAGCGGCCGCTCGACCTCGCCTTGCTCGACATTCAAGTCCAAGGGGGAAATATAGATTTCGCCACTTTTCAAGGCGATGGTCTCCTTGAAGTAGTAGCGTCCGGATTTGTCCTGAAGTTCGGAAACCAGCACAGGAGCAGGACTTCCGTTGTTGAAGTTCACGCGCACGATTTCCCTTCCCCGGGCATCCAGAAGACGGATCTGGTCGTAGAGTCCGGTCTGGGCGGACAGCGTCGCGAACAGATACTCCAACCTGTCCCGGGCATTCGGCGACGGACGTTCCAGCATCTCCAGGGTCTGGTTCAGACTTGTCAGGAACCGGATGTCGCCCACGGTTTCACCCAGGGCATGCCCAAAGGATCCGGCAACCATTTCCAGGCGATTGCATTCCGCCTGGGTGATCGCCTTGATCCGGTGCTCCCTGTCGACAAGACGCACATGCCAAAGCAATCCGCTGAAGACAAGCGTGATGGGGATGAACAGAACGATCGCCTTGAGCAGAACAGTCCGCAGGTTGACAGAGAATAAAGCCATACCCCGCCCCGGATTGTGAAGTTCATGTCGATAATGCTTCACTACCCTAAATAGGGGTTAAAATGAAGGGAATAATGGCAACACATGCCACACAAAATGTAACATTGAGAAAAATATCACCGGACAGGGTACGGGAATACGCGGACTGGAGCCTCTCTCTGCCGTTGGAATCATATCCGGCAAGGCTGGCCGTCAGGATGCTGCGGCCTTTACCATACCTGCCCGGGCGCGGCGATGCTTCGCATCACGAAGCGCAGGGTCTCGCCGTACAATCCGGGCACGTCAAAGGGTGCTATGAAGTGGGTGCGCACCGCCCCCACGATGCTGCCGTAAATGACAAACGCGCAATCCCGGGCAGGAAGTTTTTTTATGCTACCGTCTTCCATACCCTTTTCCAGGTGTGTCTGTAGATCGTCAATGAGTTCCTGAAACTTCTGCGTAACCGGCTGCCTGTCAATGCCGAGTTGCACGTCGCTGAACGGAGAGCAGCGCAGCAAAATGGTGAAGGATGCCTCGCGCTCCATGGTGCATTCGAAGTATCTGCGGATGAATTCCCTCACCGCGATCAACCCGTTGGGCTGGCTTGCCGCCTTCTGACGCACCGTCTCCAGCAGTTCGTCGATCATGGCTCTGCCAGCGATGAGGAAAAGCGCCTCCTTGCTGCCGAAATAGTGCGCCACGAGGCCAAAAGCCACATCGGCCCTATCCGCGATCATTTTGACAGTGGTCTTGGCGTAGCCGTGCTTCCCAAACAACTCCTGCGCCGCCTGAAGGATACGGTCCTTTTTTTCCATGGTGCCGATCAATGTCCATTCTTTTGGAAGGTTAGTAATGATTGATCAATCAATCACTATTACAAGACCATGGCAGGCTCATGATTGATTGATCAATCACTGTTGAAATTACACTAGTTGATTGTGAAATCAGTGTCAACACTTTTACAGTATCTGCTACAACGCCTTTTTCTTCGACTTTGCATGCCGAAATAATTGAAGTAATTTCAAATTACCGTCTCAAGCGATTTGCATTCTCTCTCTATTTCCTATAAATGGAACATAGTTTTTGCCTATGATTGTTGCAATGTACAGTTACGCAAAGCATATGGTCTTACCAGTGCTTCCCGAAATCAGCAAAAATTGAGTTCGTGTTGTCACACATTCGCTCAAAGCCATCCTGAATGGACTTCCGGCTTTTTTGGCATTCTTTTTCCGAGTTGCTCAAATAGTTCATCAACGTGCCAATACCTTGGTACAGTAGGTTTAAAATTGTAGAACATTGCAGCATCATGCCGGACAATTTGGGGCGGATTGTATGCGGTTCAGCTTCGTTTCTTGCGGACAGCCAAGCCAATCCAAGCTGTTTTTGCCGCAAATTCAGATTGTTAATATTGCAACATGGCGCCCTCCCGTTGGGAGGACGTCGAATCAGGCTTCATGACACGACCATGCGGGTGGCATTGTTGTGTTTCTTCATTCAAACCTTCTATGGAGTACAATCAAGGAGAGAGAAGTATGCTGAAGAAACAACTCGTCGCACTCTTGGCAGTCGCCGTTTTGCTTGCAGCCCTGGCCAGCGCCGCGGTGGCGGCCGACCCCATCGTTATCAAGTTCTCCCACGTGGTGGCGGAGAACACCCCAAAGGGACAAATGGCCAACAAGTTCCGGGACTTGGTGGCCGAACGCATGGGCGGCAAGGTGGTTGTCGAAGTCTACCCCAGCTCGCAGCTCTTTGGCGATGACAAGGTCCTGGAAGCCATGTTGCTGGGCGACGTTCAGCTGGGCGCCCCGGCCCTTTCCAAGTTCGAATCCTACACCAAGATCCTTCAAGTCTTCGACCTGCCATTCCTGTTCAAGGACATGGACGCCGTTGAAAAATTCCAAAATGGCAAAACCGGCCAGAAGCTCCTGCACTCCATGGAGAGCAAGGGCATCCTCGGTCTGGGATACATCCACAACGGCCTGAAGCAGCTCTCCGCCAGCAATCCCCTGCGCGTGCCCGCGGACGCCAAGGGCGGCAAGTTCCGCATCATGGCCTCCGACGTGCTCGCGGCCCAATTCGAAGCCGTCGGCGCCGTGCCTCTGAAAAAACCCTTCTCCGAAGTATTCACCCTGCTGCAGACCAAGGCCATCGACGGCCAGGAGAACACCTGGAGCAACATGTACTCCCAGAAGTTCTACGAAGTGCAACCCTACATCACCGAGTCCAACCATGGTCTGCTGGACTACCTGCTGGTGACCTCAGCCGAGTTCTGGAACGGCCTGCCCGACGATATCCGCACCGAGCTGGCCGCCATCCTCGAGGAAGCCCGTCTCTACGGCAACAAAATCTCCGGCGACAAGAACCTGGATGACAAGAAGAAGATCGCGGACTCCGGCCGTTGCGAGATCATCGACCTGAAGCCTGAAGAACGCGCCCAGTGGGTCGAGGCCATGAAGCCCGTGTGGAAGGAATTCGAAGGGCAGATCGGCGCCGATATCATCGAGGCCGCCGCGGCTTCCAACAACTAGCATGTGAAGTGATAATGGTACGTTCGTTCATCAATCAGCTGGAGGAGGGAATAATTTCCCTCCTCCTGGCTGCAATGACATTGTTGGTGTTCGTAGAGGTGGTGCTCCGGTTCGGGTTTTCCACGGGACTTATCTGGGCGCAGGAGTTGACCCTGCATCTGTCCGCCTGGATGGTTCTGTTCGGTGCCTCCTACGGCCTCAAGGTCGGATCGCATCTGGGCGTGGACGCCTTTGTCCGCGTTCTCAACTCAAAATGGCGGCGCATCGTCACCATCGTCGCCGTGACCGCCAGCCTGATGTACTGCGCCCTGTTCATCAAGGGCGCATACGTTTACCTGGCCAAGATGTACAAGATAGGCATCGAACTGGAGGATCTGCCCGTTCCAAAGTGGGCCGCCCACAGCATCCTGATCATCGGCTTCATCATGCTGGCCTACCGGCTCCTGCAGTTGCTCTGGCAGTTGATAAAGGGCAGGACCGACAGCTTCGGCATGGTGGACGAGGCCAAGGAGAGCCTTAGCCTGGCCGAGGAAGCCAGGAAAATCGCAGAATCCGAGGGCAAGAGCCTATGACCACAGCGGCACTATTCATCCTACTGTTCCTGTGCATGTTTTCGGGCATGCCCATCGCCATAGCTCTAGGACTCTCCAGCATCACGACCATCCTGCTGTTCTCGAACGACTCTCTGGCCTCCATCGCCCTGAAGCTGTTCGAGGCGGAAAGCGCGCACTACACCCTGCTGGCCATCCCGTTCTTCATCCTGTCCGCCACCTTTCTCTCCACTGGCGGTGTGGCCAACAGGCTCATCCGCTTCGCCATCGACTGCGTGGGTTGGATCAGGGGAGGCATGGCCATGGCTTCGGTATTGGCCTGCATGCTCTTTGCCGCGGTTTCCGGATCATCTCCGGCCACTGTGGCCGCCATAGGCAGCATCGTCATCGTGGGCATGGTCCGGGCAGGATATCCGGAATCCATGGCCGCCGGCGTCATCACCAACGCGGGCACCCTGGGCATCCTGATTCCGCCTTCCATCGTCATGCTGGTTTACGCGGCCGCCACCGAGGAGTCCGCGGCCAAGCTGTTCATGGCCGGATTCATTCCCGGCCTGCTCATGGGCACCATGTTGATGGTGGCCATCTACATCGTGGCCAGAATCAGGAAGCTTCCCGCGCAGCCATGGCCGGGATTCGCTGCACTCTTCAATTCCGGGATCAAGGCCTCCGGGGGCCTGTTTCTCATCGTCATCGTCCTGGGCTCGATCTACGGCGGTATCGCCAGCCCCACGGAAGCCGCCGCGGTCTCCGCGGTGTACGCATACATCATCGCGGTGTTCGTCTACCGCGACATGGGGCCGCTCAAGCGCACCAAGTGGATCAACCCCGGCGAAAACTGGGTAACCGCCCTGGCCAGAAACTGCATCCTCATGGCATCGGCCCTTCCCCACTCCCTCTTCCACAGGGAGGTGCGCAAGGTGGTCCTGGACTCGGCCAAAGTGAGCATCATGCTGCTGTTCATCATCGGCAACGCCATGCTCTTTGCCCACGTCCTGACCACGGAGCGCATCCCTCATGACATCGCTTCCCTGATTACGGGATGGGGACTCCCAGCCTGGGGATTCCTGGTGGTGGTGAACATCCTGCTGCTCGTGGCGGGCAACTTCATGGAGCCCTCCGCCATTCTGCTGATCATGGCCCCGATCCTCTTCCCCATCGCCCTGAAACTGGGGATCGACCCCATCCATCTGGGCGTCATCATGGTGGTGAACATGGAGATCGGCATGATTACCCCGCCCGTGGGACTGAACCTCTTCGTCACCGCGGGCATCACGGGACACAGCATCACATGGGTGTTGCGAGCCGCGCTGCCGTGGCTCTGCCTGCTGCTCATCTTCCTTGTGCTTATCACCTACATCCCGCAGATATCCCTGTTCCTGCCCGAGTACATCGATCACCTCAAAGGCTACAACTAAGGGTTGATCACCATCGAATGACTCATGAAGGGGGCGGTTTCCAAACCGCCCCCTTCTTTCAACAATTTGAAACAGCTTCATGCGTCCGTTGACAGGCAAAACACAAGCCCCTGGCTATTTTCCGGCCAATGGCCTTTTTTTGACCCTTCCTCTTGCCCCGAAAGTCACAGTGGATTATGAGAAAACCAGGTAATTATGATTATTATCACATGATCACGCGCCTGTGCGCTCGATGAAAGGAGCTTGTCATGCCTGAAATAAAAAAGATTCTCTGTCCGGTGGACCTCTCTCCCGCATCCGAAAAGCTGGCGGCCTACACCAAAGAGATCGCCGAAAAGTTCGACGCCGAGGTGCTCTGCATGTACGTAGCGCCCCGCATGAACAGATACGCCGAACTGTATGTCCAGGAAGAGGACCTGCAAAAGGTGGTTCAGTCCATCCTCAGCGGCTCCAAGGAACGGATGAAGACATTTATCGCCGAACACATGCAAGGGATAAAGGTCACGGGTAAGGTCATCGTAGGGTACGCGCCGGAAGAGATTCTGAAGAGCATCAAGCAGGAAGATATCGACCTGGTTGTCATGGGCACCCACGGTCGCCGGGGCATCAACCTGATCATCTTCGGCTCCGTGGCCGAACAGGTGGTCAAGTCTTCTCCGGTGCCTGTTCTGACCATCAGGCCGTAAGGCTCTCGCCTTGTTGGGGGAGCCTTTCACGGGGCTCCCCCCTCACTTCCCGTTCAACAGGCTTTCCAAGGCATCCGCAACCCGCCCCACCTCCTGTTGCAGATCGGGAATCAAACCGGCTGCACCATTGATATCGCCGCCCCGGGAGAGTTGCTCCATATCCTGGGCCGCCCTCATGCATCTCTCCGCCCCGATGGTGCCGCAGTTCCCCTTCATCGAATGAGCCAGAAGGCTCAATTGATCCTGCAACCCCCTTTCGGCCAAATCACGCATTTGATCCAGCTTGTCCCTGGCCTGATTGAGAAAATCGTTGCAGATCTCCTTATACAACGCCTCGTCGCCACCAAAACGTCCCAAAGCGCCACGGACGTTGAGCACTTCGCCTTGAGGAAAGCGGTCCCGGTCAGCCTGCGCGGAGATCTCACCATCGGACTCGTTCGCGGTTTTTCCCAGCAACAGGGCCATCTCCTGCAAGGAAAACGGTTTGGGCATGAACCTGTTCATTCCCGCTGCCAGGCATTTTTCGCGATACCCGGCCACGGCATGAGCGGTCAGAGCCACCACAGCGACATCCCTGTTCAGGTCCCCGGCTTCTCCGGCACGGAGGCGTGACGTGGCTTCGAGGCCATTCATCCCCGGCATCTCCACGTCCATGAGCACCATGTCATAGGTCCTTGCCGCCAGGGCCTCCAAGGCCTGAATGCCGTTCTCCACAACATCCATCGTATGCCCCAGTTTGTTGACGATGGCCTTGACAACCTTGATGTTCTCGGCATTGTCCTCGGCCACGAGCACATGCAGGGGGCGTGTGCGCAACGGTGCCAGACCCAGCCCTCCCTCGGTCACGTTGACGCTGTCGTTGGGATTTCCAGGCAACACCGGCACCACGAAATTGAAGGAGCTGCCGTGCCCCACATCGCTTTCCACCCAGATGCGCCCCCCCATGAGTTCCACCACCTGCCTGCAGATGGTCAGACCCAGGCCCGTGCCTCCGAAACGCCTGCTGATGCTTCCGTCTGCCTGGGCAAAGGCTTCGAAGATGTTCACCAGCGCCTCACGGGGTATGCCCGGACCCGTGTCCCGCACAGTGAACAGCAGTTGAAAGGGCTTGCCCGCGCCAGTGGCTGAAGCGTCGCAGGACTCCTCGCCACAGGTCACGTTGACCGTGATGCCGCCGCGTTCGGTAAACTTCAGGGCGTTGTTCACCAGATTGAAGATGACCTGTTGCAACCGCAGGGGATCGCCCTTGACATAGCGCCTGAATGAATCCGCGACCTGCAGGTTCAAAAACAATCCCTTGCTCGCGGCCTGTGCGGAGAGGGAACTGATGGAGGCCTCGAGAGTCTGCAGCAGATCGAAATTCACTGTCTCCAGCTCCAGCCTGCCGGACTCGATCTTTGCGATATCCAGGATATCGTTGATCACCCCCAACAGATGCTGCCCCGAATAGCGGACCGAGAACAGGTAGTCCCGCTGCTCAGGATCGAGGTCGCCGAGCAGGGCCAGCTCGCTCAAATTGATGATGGCATTGAGGGGGGTACGGACCTCGTGACTCATTCTGGCCAAAAACTCGCTCTTGGCCTGGTTGGCCCGCTCGGCTTCAAGGGCCGCCTCGTGTAACTCCCTGGTACGCCGCTCCACCCGAACCTCCAGATCCCGGGCGTGAGCCTCCAGTTGGGAGTGGAGCATGGAATTCTTCAAGGCCACGGCCACGAACCCGGCCAGGGATTCGAGAAAGAACGACCGTTCGGAAAAATCCCTTGGTGTCCGAGCGCCCACGCTGAGAACCGCCAGGGTATCGGCTTCCGAAACGACCGGTATGGAGGCAAAGGCGGCCATCCCCGCGTTTCTGCACGGGTCGTTCACGCAACGTTCGTCATTAATGAGATCCCTGGTGAATACGGGAGCGCTCCCCCTCCCGGCAAGACCGCACAGACACTCGCCCACCGGCTGACGTTGATTGATCTCCATCTCGCAAGTGGGGCAATGCGCGCCCATGAGCTCCAATTGATCCCCATTCTTCAGATAAACGAGCGCCAGATCGGGACTCAATGCCTCCAGCAGCCCCTCGATGGTGCTTTCCACCACCATGTCCGGAGTAAGCGTTTTGGTTATACGCTGACTCAGGGAGTTCAGGCTGGTGAGTTCGGCGATGCTCTGATGCAACCGCTCCTCGTCATGTTTGCGCCTGGTGATGTTCTTGTCGAATCCGAAGTACCCCGCATGCCTGCCCGATGCGTCGAAGATGGGGACACCGTTGGTCAACAGGCATATCCGCTCACCTGCCTTGGAAATGTTCCAGTTTTCAAAATCGATGATGGGGTCGAGCCTCTCCGCCACCTGCCCCACCTGCTCCATGGCCCTCTCCCCCTCCTCAGGGGACATGAAGTCAAAGGGGGTCTTGCCGATCATTTCATCCGGCCCGTACCCCAGGACGTCGTAGACACCCTCCGACACATGGGTGTAGCGAACCTGGACATCCACTTCCCAGATCCAGTCGCCGGTTGCCTCGGCCACTTTCCTGAATCTCCGCTCGGATTCGACGAGGCGCTCCTGAGCCCGGATACGGTCATCTATGTCCAGCATCACTCCCGTCATCCTGACCGGCTCTCCGGATTCGTCGCGAGCTGTGACCGAGCCCATGCCCATGACCCATTTCCAGCCCCCGCTCTTGGTCTGCAGCCTGTGCTCCATCTGGAACAGAGGAGATTCGCCCTCCAGGTGCGCCCGAAGCCTTTCCAGGGTCTGATCCGCGTCATTGGGATGCAGACGGCTGCTCCAGGCGACATACCCTTCTCCGAGTTCCTCGAGGGTGTAGCCGAGGATTTCGGCCCAACGTTCGCTGAACACGACATTTTGGGAGGGAACGTCCCAATCCCAGAATCCGAGGTTGGCTCCTTGAACCACCAGGCTCAGACGCTGCTCGCTTTCCGCCAGGGCAAGTTCCGAGAGCTTCTGCTCTGTCTTGTCCTGGTAGAGCGCGGCGACCTCGTCGTCGGACAGTTTGATGACATAATTTTCGCGCCACCCCTTGATGCGGTTGTCCCCATACAACTTTACCGGATAATCCTCCGGGGTCCCTGTTTTCCAGACCCTGTACATGGACTCGAGCAGGCCGAACTCCTCCACACCGGGAAACACATCCTTGACCCTCCTGCCCAACACCTGGTTCCGAGGCAGGTCTTCCGTGACTTCAGCCATCTTGTTGAACGTGGTGAAGACAAAATCCGCGCCATTGTCCACCACCTTATACACGGCAAGACAGGTCGCCATGTTCTCCGTAATGGTCTCCAACCGCTGCTTTGCGACAGTGAGATCGGCCGTGAAAATGGCCACGCGCTCCTCCAGGCGTTGCCGCTCACTGGACAGAGCCTCCTCGCGCTCCCGACGCGACCGCAGGTATCTCCTGTAAATGTGCAGGAGAAGCAAGGCCATGCCCAACATGAAAAGGAGTACACCGCCGCCGGCAAGCAGAGCGAGGGTGGCATACCGCCCCATTCGATGCGACTCGTTCAGGGCGTCCTGGCGCAACTCCAGGGTAAATTCCCGCAGTCCCTGTTGGTAAAGCTGCTTCTCCTCCAGGTAGAGTTCGCTCGTTAAAAGATCCATGGCGGTTTCCCTGTTTTCCAGGGACAGGTAAATGAAGGCTTCGCGCTCGATGGCCACCAGGGCTGCGTTGGCCCGGGCCACGCTCTCCAGGTGCCGGATGGCGGCATTGCCTCTCGCGTACTTCGCCAACTCATCGAGAACGACCGTCAGCTCCTTGTCCGCTTCCTCGTATCGGCTCAACCACTCCCTGTTTCCACTTTCCACCGCATGAACAGCAGCGTTGGTGAGCTTTTCATCGAGCAGGGACACTCTGTTGGACATTCTCAATACTTCGAAATAATTATAATTATAATTTTCCAATTTCCCCTGAGCCCAATGCAGGCCCCACGTCTGGATGCCGAAAAGCGCAAAGGCCGTGACCACCACAGCGGCCAAACCGACACCGAAGATTCTGTGATTGCGGAATTTGTTTTCGGCCTGGAGATTACTGCCCATGATCGGTCCTGTTCCGATGTTTTTGTGGATCGTAAAGAACCTCAAAACCGTAGCGAAGACGGAATCTGAACTCCACGATAACACAGCCGGAAGAGAGGAATCAATCAATACGGCTTTGACTCGGAAATCCTTTACTGTGGAATTCATGGCAGCGGCCATGCGCCCTGCAATTGCAAAACTCGGAGAATAATGCCAAATGCACGGTCTTCAGTTCCCATATGGAAACTCGATCAATCAATCCGATCAGTAAAAAGAATGGAATTCACGAAAAGAAGGAGGGGCGATGGGCCAATCGTTGAAAACAAACTCCCTGTCGCCAAAGTCGAAATAATGCGTCACTCCACGAACTGGCTACGGGGAGCCTGAAGGACCCTTTTCCGCTCCTCGCACTCCACCACCTGCCTTTGCAGCTCCCCAACAGTGGTATTGCACGAATCAAGACGGCTCTGCAGCCGGAGCTTATCCTTTTCCAGACCCTGAATTTTTGCCTCGAGGTGCCCGATCTTCTGTGCCGAGTCCTCCACAACCCGATAATGGAGATACATCCCCACTCCGGCCACTCCGAGAAACAACGCGATGACAATCAATGTGACCACTCGAACCCCCAGGGAATATGGCGACAGGCGTCGGGAGTTCCTTTGGCAAGGATCCCCCTCCACATGCTCGAAAATAAAATACACGCGGAAAAACGAAAAGTGAATGCCCCGCAATCGTTCATAAACGGGAGCAACTCACAACGGGCCGCAATCCAGCAGGCCTCAACACCGTTTCAGCAGCAGAGCTGCGGATTCGTGCCCCGGTGAGCAGCGCAGGGCTCTTTCCAGGGCGGTTCTCGCCGCCCCTCTGTCGCCAAGATGAAGATGCATCCTCGCAATGCTGCAGTAACTGTCCGGATCACTCGGGGAAAAGCTCAAGGCTTGCTCATAGGCAGGGAGCGCGCCATTGTGGTCCCCCTGCTCCTCCAGCTCCTGACCCAGGGTTCGCAAGGGATTGGATGGAGGGGCGTCGCGCAGCATGATCTGCGCCAGCAACGCTCTGCGGCTGAGCATGCCCTCGAAACGCTCCGCCTGCCATACAGCGGCTTCGGCTTCCTCGATGTAGCGCTTCATGGCTCCTTTGATCCTGTAGATATCCGCCATCCCCGCCCGAGCTTCGGCCAGCAGTTCCAGCATTATCTCCGACTTGATAAAAAATTCCAGGGCGTTGTCAGCTTGCTCCAGGGCAAGCTCCAGCATCCCCCGCCAGCAGAGATCCTCGACGCTCGGTTCTCCAAGGGCTCTTGCCTCATCCTCCACGTCCAGCAGGTCGTTATACAGGCGCATGGCCCGGGAGTGTCTTCCCTGCGTGGCCGCCCTACGCGCCTGCTCCACCAGGGATGCTTCCACGCTGTACCCCTGACGCCAGGACAGCAGGCGACGCAGAAAGTGCTCCAACTCCTCCTCTGTGTAAGGGCGGGTCAGGATTCCCGCGCCACCAAGTGCCGCCACCTGGATCCGTAGCTGCTCCGTGGGGTCGTAGCAAAGCACCAACATGGGGGGGCGGCGCCAGGTCATCTTCAAGGCCGCAGCCTCCAGCAGAACCCCGGCGTGCATATCCGCCAGCCCCACATCGCACAGCACGAGATCAAAGGTCTCGCGCTGCATCATGGCCAGGGCCTCGACCCCATGGGTAACATGCCGGGTGCGCATGCCGAAAAACGTCTGTAACAGGACGCTGTCCACCCGGGCATTCTCTGCCACCGACCCACACAGCAGAACGTTTCTGAACCGCCGCAACTCGCGCGGCATGGCCAGCACTGTGGGCGCCAGCACGGATCGCTCATCGGACCCGCCTTTCCACGCCGCCGGCAACATCTCGCGCACCTCGTCCATGGAGTGGGGGCGCTCGGAGTGCTCCAGGGACAAGGACATGTCCAGGAACCGCAGCACCTCGGGCTCGATGCCCTGGCGGCCGCACTCCCTGGCCGGAGTCATGGGGTCGGGGCACCCCGCCCTGACTTTTGCAAGACGCACGGGCGCATCCGGAGGCCTCGCTCCCGTCACCGCCTGATAAAAAACAGCGGCCAGGGAATAGATATCGGTCCATGGTCCCTGTGGCATCGCACCTTCTGCATACTCCTCGGGCGCGGCATATCCCCCGGTCGGCATGACACCCACGCCCTGGGGACCCTCCTCCCCCGGGCTGAATACGGACCCGAAGTCCAGCAGAACAGGGGTGATGCCATTGCGTAGGAAAATATTGCGGGGCTTGATGTCCCTGTGGACAAAACCCATGGCGTGCATGATCTCCAGCCCATCCACCAGGGGAGGTAAATAAAGCCGGAGAAACTCGCTGTCCAACAGCCCCTTTTCTCCGAAAAGATCAGCCAGATCGTGCCCCTTTTCGAGGTCCATGGCAAAGTAGGCCGTGTTGTTTTCCCTGTGAAAGGACAGAACCCTGACGATGTTGGGGTGCCGGAACTTGGCCAGAACCCTGGCCTCATCAAGAAACCGGTTCATGCCCGAGTAGTAAATCTCGGCCATGTGACCGGGCACCGACACCACTGACGGACCATCACGCCTCATGCCCAGGGAGCGTGGCAGGTACTCCTTCAGCGCCACATGCTGCCGCAGCTTCAGGTCCAAGGCCAGATAGGTGAATCCGTGCCCGCCTCTGCCCAGAACGCTTTCCACCCGGTAGGGGCCCACCAGGGTTCCCTGTACCAAGGGAAGCGCGTCGACGGTTTCAGGGTCAAGGGAAATGGCGACACCTTTTCCAAAGGATTCCTCATGGTTGGCGTCATGTGAATTGTCGGAGTCGGGCATACCGTTCGCTTGTTCCAATGTGATGCCCGCCTCCGGACCTTGCCCCCTGAATGGGGCCTTCGCCGGTACGCCATCCCGATCCGGGCAGGGCATTGTCTAATGAATAAGTACGAAAAATTCTTAAATGAATATGGTTATTGCCTTAGCTCCGCAAGAGTTGCCGGGGGTAAAAACCTCTTTCAAGAGGTTCTCCCTCGGAAAGTCGTTTTTTTTGATCGTGTTTCATGTTGCGGAACAGAGGCAGTAGCCACGTAAAAGAATTTCCCGTTACGCTCAACTTGACTGCGCGTGAACCGCATTCCCGCTTGTCGCGCTAGCGAGCCATGCTCACGCATAGCCGTCAATAACTATTCTTTTCAACTCAATATTTTATTCTTGGACCTCCTGCTATGTCAACAACCCCTGAACCGATGCCGCATACCGCCAATTCGGGGACGCGAGTGTGCGAAAGACCACACATCCCATAGATTCAATGAGTTAGCACCGCCTGTTCCGACACGGGATACTCCGCAAAAGCCTGCTTGTGCAGGACCTGAAAACCTTGTACCGTCCCTCTCAAACGACACCATTTATGATATTGACTTCACTGGAAAATGGTCTCCACCCACTTTCTCCACGATAAACAATGGGCTTCATACGCAAACTGACAGGGAATCTGCCGAAAATCGATTGGGATGTGATCTATCAAGATAATGGAAAGATCACACTCAAGCGCATCGGCACAAATGATGAAAACGCACTGGATTCAAAACTCTCCATTTTTTTCCAAAAAAAGGCACATCTCCTTCTTGTTCTCAAGCTTCGAAAGAAATTTTTAAAGAAAAAACCCTCTGCTGAAATATATCGTCACGGATCGATAAAGAACCTTTCCATCAGGCACAACGTCCATGTCCTCTTGCGCAACTCCTATGCCAACGGAGAAACCGTGGCAAAGGACTTTGACAGGACTCTCAAGGATGCCGACAGGGAGGAAAAAATCCGGACATACAGGATAGAGGATCAGCACACGGATTCCTGGTTCGTGCTCAAAGACATAAAAGGGAACGTCTCAGCGCAGCCGGTGCTGATTCTGTTCACCAGCACCACCAAGAATTGGGACATGATCAGGGAATCATACGTCCTGCCCCTGGTGGACTTCGAGGGCCAGATCAAGGTCGCCGAGGTTCATTACGACAACCAGAGCCAGACCAAGCTGGGCGTGCAGGAGGCCTTCACACGCTTCAAGGTGCGCCGCGTGCCCACCTGGCTGATGGCCACACCCCGCAAGGAAAAAGGCCATGACGGAGTGCGGATCACCCGCTTCGAGACTTTCAGGGAGTCGTATTTCGCCAAACAAGCCCAGCACGGCCGCAACGGTATGTCCCTGGCCACGATGGGGGACGTGCGGGAGGCCTTTACCGCCTTCATCGTGTGGGGGCTGAAGCAGGTGCAGAACTACAAGCCGAGCGCCAAGGTGGACCTTTAGAGCATTTAAGAGGATGTCGGTCACTATGGTCTGCGGACCGCAACTGTCGTCCATCATGCCCCCCGTTCCTAAGTTCGGTGCAATTCCACTGTCTCAACAGGAAATACTCATGACGGACTATATATAGTTAAATGAGAATGCACGCCAGGAAGGAAACTGGAGCGTACTTCCGAAACATGCGAAGGTAAACGTTTTGAGCAACAGAGCTCGAATACATGAATGAGGTCACGCCCGTGGCGGGCTCAAACGGAGTGCCCTTGGTCCATGCGTTTCTGTAATTGGGGGATTCTCCCGGAAATACAATGTCAGCCGACCATGCCGGTCTCTGTCTCACGTTCCCGGGACAGACGTTCCCAGGCGATCAGGGAACCCAGGCCCTCCTCCAGCCCCACACGGGGGTGGAATCCGGACAGCCGCTGCAACTTCTCCACATCCGCAAGGGAGTGTTTGATGTCTCCCTTTCTCGGGGGGAGGTAGCACATTCCGGCCTTGCTACCCGAGACCTTCTCGATGAGGGCGGCCAGATCGGTTATGGATGTGCTCTTCTGAGTGCCCACGTTGAAGATTCCCTTCAAAGGGGTGTCTCCCGGGTTCCGCAACCCGGCGGCCGCGAGATAGGCCTCCACGGCATCGGAGATATAGATGAAGTCCCGGCTCTGGTCCCCGCTGCCGAGGACGGTCAGGCATTCATGGTTCAACGCCTGGGCCACGAAACGGGAGATTACGCCACTATAGGGGCTGCTGGCGTCCTGACGGGGGCCGTAGATGTTGAAAAATCTCAGGGAACTACCAAATTCGCAGGTCTCTATGTAGCGTGAGGTGAGGTACTTGGCCTGGCCATAGGGGCTGGCCTGCAGATTCTCCAGGCCCGCATGGTTTTCCTTGATGCTGACGTCCTGCTCCTCCAGGGGGAGCTTCTCCAGATTGCCGTACTCGGCCGCGGATCCCGCATACACGAAGGACCGGAACTCCAGAAGCGAGGCCTCCTCGTACAGCGCGATGGAGGAGGTGTAGTTGGTCTCCATGGTCTCCAGAGGATGCTCCACGGAATAGGCCACGCTTACGATGGCGGCCAGATGGAAAAGGTTTCGCAGGGCCGGGTGTTTCTGTCGCAGGCTCGTCACCAGCCCCCTCTCCTTGATGTCGCGCCTGTAAAAGGAAAAATTAGGATTATCCAGAAAATCCCGCATGTTTTCGGTTTTTCCAGTGGTGAGATTGTCCACACCCACCACCCCGAACCCCCGGGCGAGCAGGGCCTCGCATAAATGGCTCCCCACGAACCCTGCGCACCCTGTCACCATGCAGCTCTTATCAGCGGACGTCCCGGCCTTTTCGGTTGTCATGACTCTTCCATCTCTGGCAGTAAACGTTGTGTTCGCCCCCCCTGCTGCGCATGAATGGCACGAGCCGTGAGCTTATGCCGGATCACACTCCTGGGATGCGAGTCGCGCAAAAAAGTTCCGCTGTGTTGCAAGGTCCAGTACCTGATCCCCGCGGATCCCCCCGGATCGGCATGGCAGGCGGGATTTCCTCCCGGACCGGCAGGAAGAACGATCCCTCCTCCTACCTTAGCTGCCATGACAGGCAAAAGGCAAGACCGGATGGCGATTGTCAACAGTTTGCAATGGAACCTTAAGCCTTTTGCCAAACCTGCCTTGCTCATGACCGGGAGAATATACCAACATTTTGAAAAGTTCGAAACATGCCCCTGCCTCGGGTATCCTCGCGCTTCGGGCAAGTCCGGAGACAGTCACCCTGCCCTTTTCTTCCACACGGGGCATCGACACCCCTGAAATCGGGCATCCACTGTTTTCCCGACATCTCCTGGAAATTGCGGTCATGGCTGAGAAAAAGACTTGAAACCCGGAATGGGTTCATGCTAAATTGATTTCTTCACTTGCTCACGAGGCAGTTTGGGTCATGGGCAGGCACAAACGGGGATGTAGCTCAGTTGGGAGAGCGATGCGTTCGCAACGCATAGGCCAGGGGTTCAAGTCCCCTCATCTCCACCAGAAAATCAGGCACTTACAGGCGACTGTAGGTGCCTTTTTTCTTGGGCACATGAGCTTGGGCACATTTGCCGCGTCAAGGTGCTCGGCAAATTCGACCAGCCCCCCCTGGATGGCGATGTTGATTTTCCCTGCTTCGTCAGTTGGGTTCCTAATGCGACCAATTGCCTGTACGCCGTACTTGCTGGCCGCGAAGGCTTCAAACGCAGCATCCGACTGCTTTCTTTTGCAAATCCAAATGTCTCACCAGCCAAGTGTCAAATAATTTCTCAATTCAGGGTTCCAGTCCACATCATGACTCCATGTCTGAAAATTATTCAAAACTGGCCCATTATAACATGGTGGCCCCGAATACGACCAGAAAACAAAAAAAAGTACGCCCATCATAATAAACTGAACTTCCGACGTAGAACTAAAAATATAAAATCCATCATTATTTGTAGCATTCAATGCGTTCAACAGACACTTAGCCCCTTCCCAGTAAGCCAACCGCGCCATACCGTCGCTATTTTACTCCATGCAAAAACTCCAACATCCTGCATTTCTTGGAGTCAATATCCAGGGAGCGGACACTTTCGATTTTCAAGTAAATCTCTGCATCTCGGTTTCCATAATCATCGACTTCCTGTATTGCCACAACGGATTCACCATATGAAGTGACATAGCCTATTATTGAATCATACTCGTCATCAGTCCAGACAACTATTATCCGGTTATTCTTCTTACTCTCCTGAAACAAGTACTCCATTACAGGCATATCACCCATTGTTTCATGAGAGATTATCAATTCCCGTTGCCCAGGCTTGTATTGCTTAGACAGTAATTCGATTTTATCCTCGTATTTTCCACGTGCATCGACCCTAAACAGACTTTCATGATCGCGTAACTCATACCCCTCATCCGCCCCATCCGTGTCAATGGATTCCAACAGAATCCACTCAGCATCGAAATACACGATATATCCCACTGAAAACGTAGATTGATTGTCCGGATTGAAGTGCAAGGACACTATTCTTTTTTCTGAAAGCGCACTCTGTAAGACTGTAGAAAAGGTCATATCAATTCTCCAAAATCCAGTATTATCACATATAACAAGTGATTGCTTACAATTTCATAATCTTGTTGAATCATATTCACAGCTAACATTTACACGTTTGGATTATACTAATTAATAACAACTACTCTACACACCAAATAATCAAGGCATTAACCATAATCATCAAGGCCATCTATTGATATGTTACCTCACCTTTCACTTATCGAACGATCATGAAATTCTTCCAGCGAACAAACTCTTGACTTCATTACTACATTTACCTCTTGTCTCAATTCCAAATATTCGAAGTTCAATGGCACATGGGGTCATACAAAGGAAGGCACATCATTACATATGCCTTTTTCACAATCCTCAATCGCGCTCATCATCTGTGTGTTTCAAACAAGCTCGAACTGTAATCCTAACAAGAATGATCAAAAGAATAACGAATAGCACCAAAGATAAAAAGGATATGCCAAAAGACAGTGCAGCTTTACTCTCGAATACCTGTGGGTAATCAGTTGGTGGCCTCCTGCTGCCCATAAATTAAAAAAGCGATCTCGATGAAAACTATTGACGACACCAGACAAACCACCATGAGACAAGCAGCAGCCACCACATATAACCGATATTTCAACGACATAATGTGCCTGTATTTATGATCTTTCCCTTCGATCATGTCATGCTTCCCGTCTTCATGCTGAAATCACAATCACATCAACATCCCATGGACAAAACGAATCCCGGAAAGGCCTTCCCGGGTTCATCGTCATAATTCCAGCCAATGCAATACACACTGTTTTGACTTGTGCTGGAGGCGTTCAGCACGGCACTTTCTAACGAGACCAGCATCTGGATCCGACCGTTATAGGTATGCACAATATCACGCCCCATACATACTCATCAAGTTATATCATTGAAATACATTTCCTCGCACTGCACGGAAACGCGCGGGAGCGGCTTGAATAGAAACGATTTGAATACCCCGGTCCGGGGCGCCCCTTCTGGTGGGGGAGGGGGATGATCGGACAAGAGGCGATGCGCGGTCAGAGGGGGCTACACATCCTCTTTCCCTGCGGTGAGCTCCTGGACCCAGCGCAGCACCTCGGCCACCGGCTCGATGAGTTCCGAGGGGATGTAGTTGTCAACGCTGCCGTTGTCCCAGAGGTCGTGGGCAAGGGGCACGTTCTGCATGATGGGGATGTCGTTGTCCTTGGCCACCTGGATCATGCGCTTGGCCATCAGGTCCTTGCCCTTGGCCAGGATGACCGGAAGCTTGGTCTCGTCCTTGTCATAATACAGGGCAATGGCCCGCCGCGTGGGGTTCGTCACCAGCACCGAGGCTTTGCTCACCCGGGACAGGGTGTTGGACATGACCATCTCCTGGTGCAACTGGCGGCGCCTGCTCTTGATTGCCGGATCCCCCTCCATCTCCTTGTACTCCCGCTTCACCTCGTCCTTGGTCATCTTCAGCTGCTTGAGGTGCTGGTACTTCTGGAACAGAAAGTCCAGGGCCGCCACCCCAAGGTAGGCAAGGGCGGTGTAGAGGAACAGGGAGGACAAAATGGAGCCCAGAAGGGGCAGGATATCGTCGGCTCCGGATATGGGAAGCTTCACCAGGGCGTCTATGGAGCCCAGGATAAGGTCCTTGATGATCAGCCCCAGTACGCAGACCTTGATCACGGACTTGATGAGCTCCACCAGGGACCTGATGGAAAAGATCTTCTTGAAGTACTGTTTGGGGTTCAGGCGGTTCAGATCCGGGCTCACGGCCTTGATGGAGAACAGCAGCCCGAACTGCAGGAAGTCGGCCATGACGGCCATGACCATGGCGGTCACCACCAGGGGCATGGTGATGATCACCATTTTCCACACCACCACGCCCACGACCTCGGGCATGGCCTGTCTGAAGGGCACACCGTAGTACTGGGTCGGGAGCAGAATCATCTCGTTGAGGTTCTTCAGGATGAAATGCCAGCCCAGGGAAAGGTACCCGAACACGGCCAGAAAAATGGCCGTGGAGCCCACCTCCCGGCTCTTGGCCACCTGCCCCTTTTTCCTGGCGTCGCGCAGCCTTTTCGGGGTCGGTTGTTCGGTCTTCTCGCTCACGAGAGCATGCCCCGCAAAAAGGCGATGGTCTTGTCGATCTCGAGGAACCGCTCCTTGAACACAACGCTAAGCATACTCACGCTGACGATCAGGACGAACAGGGCCATGCCGCTCTTCAGGGGCATTGACAGGGAGAACACATTAAGCTGCGGCGCGAATCTGTTCATCAACCCCAGACCAAGGTCCATGAGCAGGCATACGATGAAAACGGGCGAGGCCACCAGGACCGTGTGCAGGAGGATGATGTCCATCTGTCCCAGAAAGAATACCGGAAATTCGGACGGGAGCCTGGGCATGAAGGTCATAACCGGCCAGAACGCGTAGCTGGCGAAAAACAGCCCCAAAAGGGACAGGAAGCCGCCGGTGGAGAAGAAGAGCACGGTGATGAACTGAAACAGCAGGCTGCTCAGGGGCGAGGAGCTGACACCGGACATGGGGTCGATGAGGCTGCCCATACCCGTACCGCGCTGATAATCCATGAGCTGCCCCGCGCCGAGGGCGACCCAAAACCCGATGCTGGCCACAAACCCCAGCAGTAGTCCCAGCACCGCCTCCTTCACCAGGATGAACGCAAGGGCCGAAAAGGACTCGACCCCCTGCCCCACCGTGGGCGCCACGATGGGATAGGCGATCATGAGCAGCACCAGGGCGATACCATTGCGCATGGGGCCGTAAATGATTCCGCTGGACATGAAGGGCAGAACCGCGAACATGACCATCAGCCGTGGTGTGCAGATGGTCAGGGTGAGGATGATGTGGCCCAGGTTCTCGAGTTCGTTCATTTAAGCATGTACGGGAATTTCATGAAGATGTTGTCGGCGAAATCGAACATCTCGTCCCCCAGCCAGCCAGCGGTGAGCAGAATGGTGGCAACCACCGCCACAAGCCGCACCGCAAAGGAGATGGTCTGCTCCTGAATCTGGGTGAGCGCCTGGAGCAGGCTCACGATGAGCCCGGTGATGGACGCCACCAGGATCGGGGGCATTGACAGCAGCAGAACCAGCATCAGGGCGTTGGCCGTGATTTCCACGGCGTTGTACATATGCATGCGCACCTCAGGCGTAAGTCATGATCAGCCCCTGGACGATCTTGGTCCAACCTTCCAGAAGCACGAAGAGCAGCAGTTTGAACGGCAACGACACCGTCATTGGGGACACCATCATCATGCCCATGGCGAGAAGGATGTTTGAGATGATCAGGTCTATGGCGATGAACGGGAGGTAGAGCAGGAAACCGATCTCAAAGGCCATGGTGAGTTCGCTGATGGTGAAGGACGGCGCCAGGATCATGAGGTCGTCGTCCCGCAACGATGCGGAGGACTCCTTGGGCCACAGGATCTGCGCGGATTTCATGAAAAAAGCCCGTATTCTGGGGCGGGAGTGCTTGAGCAGAAAGGCTCGTATGGGTTCCTTGGCCTTTTCCGCCCCTTGAATCAATCCATCCACATCATTGAATGAATAGTTCTTTCCCTGGACCTGGTCGTAGATCTGCTGCCCCACCGGGGCCATGATGAACAGGGTCAGGATGATGGCCAGGCCGTTGATGACCATGTTCGGAGGCACCTGCTGCACGCCAAGGGCGTTTCGCACCAGTGAGAGCACCACCACCAGCTTCACGTAGGAGGTGACCATCACCGCGATGAACGGCGCCAGAGTGAGCAGCGCCAGCAGCGCGATGATCATGAAAGGATCGGGCATATTCTCGAACATGTCGCGGTTCCGCCGGCTACTTGAATTCCGCCACGCGAACGCCCACGCGGCCGTCGATGTCCAGGAGTTCGCCCCGGGCAATGGTTTTGCCGTTGGCCTTCACATGTACCGCCCGCTCCAGGGGGCGGTCCGCCTCCAGAACCTGCCCGGGCTGCAGAGCCTTCAACTCACCGAGAGTGAGCCGCTTTTGCCCCACCTCGAAGATCAGGATGATCTCGAGTTCGTCGGCGTCCAGCTCCCCGGCTGCACCCTCCAGGTGTGTTTCCTGTGCCAGATCCTGGCTGTCGTCGTTGTCTTGCATGGATGTCTCCGCAATGAACCCCGTGAGGGTGAGAGTGTCGTGGACAAGGGTGGCGCGCAAGCCCGCATGCCCCCCATAAGTAAGTGTGACCGCCATCCCCTTGCCGTTTGCGGGCCTGGCCGGGATGTCCGGCAACAGGATGTCACCGGGTTCGAGGTCCTGGAGTTCCGAGTATGGCAATCCCATCCGCCCCATCTCGATGCAGGCGTATATCGGGAGCTCGTCCAGATTTCTGGATTTAGCCAGGGGCGTCCGGCTGAAAAGTCCGGATGCCAATTCCAGGAGGGCGGCCCGTCCCAGAAAACGACCGTGGATGACCGCGTTGTCCGATACGCGCTCCAGCACGAACCCCAGAGGAAGCACCGCCTCCGGGTCGGGCGCGGGGGGCGTCACCTTGCCGTTGAATTGGACCTCGGCCACGGTCACGCGCAGGCCCCTACCCTCCAGGACGTTCAGCAGCTCTTCAAGGTAGCCCTCCAGCACGGCCTCCTGAAAAATCTCCGGCAACTCCCTAAGATCGCCCGGCATGATGGACTCGCTCAACTGATCCAAAAATTCCGGGGAATCCAGCTCCACGCGAACCCGCCCCTGCCCCCAGTCGAGGGAAAAGGCCACGGCAGGGGAAAAATCCCTGGCACGTGGTGTGAGAGACAGGGAATACTCCGCTCCCCCAAAGGATATGGAGACGTTCTGCCGCCTGGCGAAGAGGGCGTTTCGAAGCTCGGCCTCGGCCCTGGTCATGCGCTCCGGTACAAAGGGTTTCATGGTATTTGGCCCATGATCATTCCAGATTCACTTGTTCTTACAGTTTTCAAAAGAGGGAAAACCTCTTCGCATTGTACATTGCCGCCCTAGTCTTCCTGCTGCTCCGCGATGTACTGATTTCTGGAGCGGCCGTCCTGGGAGCCGCCATCCCCAGTGGTGTGCATCTGCACGGAGACGTTGGGGATGGTATCCTGCAGGTGATTTTCAAGGCTCTTCATCAGGGATTGGGCCTGGTGGTCGGCATTGGGCGTGACAAAATCCACATGGACGTTGCCGCCGCTCTGGGAGAGGCGGAGCTCGACGTCCTTGAGCCCCACGTCGGCCAGTTGCGGCAGGTCCTTGAAGGATATGCGGACCTCCTCCTTGCCCTTGAAGGACGGATCGCTCACCGTGATGCGGGCCTTGTCCGCCATTTCCGAAGCGATCTGGCTCAGCTTCGAGGTTTCGTGCGGCGCCTCGGCGGACTTGCTGGCCGTCATGGAATCAAGGATGGAGCTGCCCATGGAATATTTTTGTGTACCGAGGCTCGCGGCTTGCGCCAAATCAGAGTCCTTCCCTTTGGATTTTTTCAACAAATCCTTGTCGTCTTGAAGAAGGGACTTGGCTTCGGAATCCCCCTCGCCTTTGCCCTTTTTTTTGCCTGTAAGCAGGGAGCTGAACTCCTTGGATTCGCTGTCCACATCCCGCTTCTTGTCGGTATCCGTCTTCCCGTGGGTCTGCTTTTCGTCTTCCACCGGCTTTTGCTGTTGCGTCTGTGTGATTTTCATACCTCGACCTCCTCTTCGGCCTCCGGCGCTTCGAAAAACTCAGGATGCGATGTACGCGATTGAAATTCTTCCAGCTCCTTGTCCTGCTCAAGGGAGAGGAGCCTGGTCTGCTCATGGAGCCATCTTTTCCTGTGCTCCTCGAGCTTCATCTTTTCCTTCACGGCCTGTTGAAAGGCTTCCCTGGCCCGCTCCAGGGCCTTTTCAGCCTGCTCCCTGAACTCCTCGGCCTTGGTGACCTTTTCCTCCAGAATGGGCTGATACTGCCGCATCTCCACAATGCGATCACGGTAGGCCTCCAGCTCCCGGCCATGGACGGCCTTGCCCTTGACCTCGGCGTACAGTCTGTCCTCCTCCCGGTACCGCCAGGCAATGTAGTCGCGCAGCTCCGCCTTCCTGTCCTCCAGTGTCTGTTCCGCCGCTTGCAGATCGTGCCTTTTCCGGGCCATCTCTCCGGCCGCCGCGTTCTCGCGCAATTCGCGTATACGCAACAGGTCCCGCAACGGATAGCCGGTCATGACGTCAGTTCCATGAGTTGCTCCACCGCCTGCTCCAGGTTGGAGCGTTCATCCAGCCCCTGACACAGAAAGGCGTTGATCCGCTCCAGCTTTTCGATGGCCTCGTCGGCCAAAGCGTCGGTGCCCTCCTTGTACTCCCCGATCTGGATGAGCAGCTCCACCTCCTGGTACTTGGCCAGGAGCGAACGGAGACGCCCCGCTGCCTTCTTGTGTTCGGGGGAGCTCACGGCGGGCATGACGCGGCTGACACTCTCCAGCACGTCGATGGCCGGATAGTGGTTGGCGGCCGCCAGCTTGCGGGAGAGCACTATGTGCCCGTCCAGGATGGACCTGGTCTCGTCCGCAATGGGCTCGTTCATGTCGTCCCCCTCCACCAGCACGGTGTACAGCGCGGTGATGGAGCCCTTATCGGATGTCCCGGCCCGCTCCATGAGCTTGGGCAGGCTGGCGAACACCGATGGCGGGAACCCGCGCCTTGTGGGCGGTTCCCCAGCGGCCAGGCCGATCTCGCGCAGAGCCCGGCCAAAGCGCGTGACCGAGTCCATCATCAGGAGCACCCTGCGCCCCTTGTCCCGAAAATATTCCGCTATGGCCGTGGCCACATAGGAGGCCTTAAGCCTCTCCATGGCGGGGCGGTCCGAGGTGGAGACCACCACCACCGTACGCTTCATTCCTTCGGGCCCCAGATCGTGTTCGATGAACTCCCGGACCTCGCGGCCACGCTCGCCCACAAGGGCCAGGACAACCACCTCGGCCTCGGTGCCCTTCACGATACAGGACAGCAGCGTGCTCTTGCCCACACCGGCGGCCGCGAAAATGCCCATGCGCTGCCCCTCGCCGCAGGTGAGCATGCCGTCCAGGGTGCGCACGCCCAACGGCAGCACCGTGTCTATGATACGCCGCTTCATGGGGTTGGGAGGATCCGCGTATACGGGGTAATACGTTTCCGGGCGAATTGGAGGGCGGCCGTCCAGGGGATCGCCGAGGCCGTCCAGCACCCGGCCGAACAGGCCCTCGCCCACGGGCACCATGTGCACCTGCCCCGAGGGGATGACCTCGGTGGACGAGGAAATGCCCTGGAGGTCTCCCAGGGGGGTGAGCAGGGCCGCGTCCTTGGAGAATCCCACAACCTCGGCCTTGAGCTCCCAGTCGTCGAAATAATTCCGCAGGGTGCAGATCTCGCCGATGCGCGCTCCCTGCACCACGGCCTTGATGATGGAACCCACCACCTGGATGACTCTGCCCTTCACCTCTATGGGCGAGGTCTCCTTCAGGGTCTTGTCCAGGACGTCGGAGAGGTATTCAAAAGAGGGCATGGTACCGCCTCAGCCTTTGATTTTCCTGTTCAAGGCGCTTTCTATGGCCTGAATCTGCTTGTCCAGGCTCGCATCAACAACCCCCATGTCGCTCTCCAGGATGCAGCCCCCCTTTTCCAGCCGCTGATCCGGAACCACGTCCACGAAGCTGATCTCGGGGTAGCGCTTGAGGATGGAGCCCATGGATTCGCGCACCGTCTCCAGCTCTTTGGAGGAGCAGCGCAAAGTGAGGCGCTTCTGGTTGCGCACCTTGGACAGGGCCTGGGTGACCACCTTGCGAATCAACTCGTCGTCGTCCATCTCCCCGAGGATGACACGCAGGGAGCGGGTCACGGCCCGGGTCACGGCCTCCTCCATTTCCCCCATGGAATCCACGGTCCTGGCCATGGACTCGATCATCCGCGTGGCCATTTCCATCTTGCCTTCCTGGATGCCCGCTTCGAAGCCCAGCCTCTTCTGCTCCTCAAAGGCTGCGCGGCCCTCCTCCTCCAGCTCTAGGACCCGCTTCCTGGCCGCGTCGAGCAGATCGCCAGCCTCAACAAGGTCGGCGTATTCCCGGCGCTTCAGCACCTTCTTGCCAGGGGCGATCTCCAAACGGTCCTTGCTCAGCAAAAAATCTTGGCCCACTGCGCCGGGACCTCCTGTTGCATGATTCTGGAAACAAGACGCCAGGCACGGCCCTTTTCCTCTTCCGAGGGCGCCGCATTCCTCTGGGCGTGTGTGGCGAGACGGAGGGGCAGCTTACGGCGAAGGCCTGAACTCACGGTCAGGGGCGCACCGTCCAGGCAAAGGTCCAGCAGTTCCAGACCGTTCTCCTCGCATGTGCCGTACATCTCCGCCATGCCGCGGGAAGACGCTGGCCCGATGCCGGGGAATGGCTGCTCCGCCCCTATGAACAGGGGCGCGCTCTTCACGGTATAGCCGTAGGCCTCGTCCCCAAGGCTTTGCCTCACGGCCCGCACGTCCGGTTTGCTGATCAACTCCCGGATGAACAGGCTGTTCAGGGTAAGCCCGCAATAGAACACCACCCGATGCAGGGCCTCGCTATCCAGCAGGGCCAGGCGCAGGGGCTTGTGCCGAAAATCGTAGAAAAAACCATTTCCCTCGACGGGATAACAAAGCCCTCGGGCCAGTTTCCTCCCGCCCCTTGCCGATGCTCGGACCATGTCCAGCAAGGCCGGGGGAACCATGGGCAGGTTCTGGTCCAGGGTGTCCGGCAGCGGCGTCGAGAGGTTGAAATCGACGATGCACCGCAACAGCGGGCTGTTCCGCCTGGCCAGGTCCTTGATGAACTCACGAGGCATTGCCCTAGGCTCCCTTCCTGGCGTGGAGATGAAGCTTGCCGCGCAGCAGGTAGACGAGGACACCCAGGCAGGCGAGCAACAGCGCCGCCAGGCAGACGATGACAACCTCGTAGGGCGTGGTGGAGACATGGGTCGGATTCGGGCCAGGGGCCAGATCCTCGGAGGGGAAGAGAACCACTGTGACATTGTTGTAGGTGAGTCCCTCGATACTGTTCAGGACAAGATGCTTGATCTGTGGGATGACCTCGTCCACGTTGGATTCCTGGGAGTGCTTGATAAACACCGAGGCCGAGGAAGGCTCGATGGTCTGTGCCAGGGGGTCGTTCTCCGGGAGAACGATGTGCACACGGGCGTCGATGACGCCGTCGATTCTGGAGAGCGTGTTGGCGAGCTCCTGGGACAGTGCGTAGATGAAGCGAATACGCTCCTCCATGGGGGAGGACACGAGCCCGGAAGAGCCAAAGACATCTCCGATGCTCTTGTAGGAGTCCCTGGGATACCCGGTGCTCTTGAGCACCTCCACGGCCTGCGCCAACTGGCTCTCCTCCACCATGATGTCCCAGGTGCCCTTGTCCCCCGAGGATTTGCTGCTGTCCAGGTTGTGCCGGATGAGCACGGCGATCATTTCATTGGCGTCCTGCTCACTCAGGCCCGTGTACAGGTTGGTCTTGCACGCGGAGAGCAACAGAAGCGGGAGAAGGACCCCGAACACGAGAACGGAATAGCGCTTGATCATGAGGAGTACTCGCCTATTGCCCCTTGAAAAGAGTCTGGACGTCCTGATCTGCCTTGTCCACCACCTTGGCCGTCACTTCCTGCTCCATGGTGATGTGCGAGATTTTCTGCTGGGCCTGCATCATGTCCTTGATGTCCAGCTTGTCCTTTTCGAATATCTTGTTGACGCTCTCCACATCGCGGTTGTAGTCGGAGCCGGCCTTGGACATGGATTCCAGGATGCGGCTTCCCATGGTGGATTGCGTTCTCTCCGGTGCCTGGGCCTGTTGCGCGGCGGCAGTCTTCGTGGCTTCGGACGCATTTTCCGGCCCCTGCATGGCCTGCTCGAAACGCTCCACAGAGCCGTTTTCCAGCTCCATGCCCTTGGTCTTGGTTTCGGGCTTTTCCAGGTTTTGTTTTTCAACGCTCTCCACACCCTTCTGCACGAGTTGTTGAGCCTTGATTCCAATCATGGCACTGCTCCTGAAGGGGAGTCCCGCATGATGCCGGGAGCTTTCCCTGTGTTTGCCGAAGCGGCCTCTGGCCTTCGGCGGGTACTTCCGGGGCGATATACTGACGGCTTCAGTTGACGAGCTCGCCCAGCACGTTCTTTGCCAGCTCCACGGCCGCCTGGTCCGATCCAGATTCGGCCACGGCTTCCAGCTGCTCGCGCGCGCCTTGCACGTCACCGTCGAGCTTGAGCGCCAGGCCGAGGAAGCTCCTGGCCAGTTCGCTTTCCGGATTGATGGCCAGGGCGCTTGCCCGCAGCAACTCCGCGGCCTGTTTCGGTTGTTGAGAAAACATCATGGCCATGGCCAGGCCGATATACGGGGACTCATGCTCTGGCCTGGCAATCATCAACCCTTCGTAGATCTTCTGCGCCAAGGGCAGCATGCCCCGTCCTCCGGCGATGAAACCCAGGTCGGACAAGAGGGTGAGCGTTTGGGGATCGAGTTTCATGAACGCTCCTTAGCGCAGGTTCTGGGTGACCGCCTTCATGGCGTCGGCTATGGTCTTGACTGTGTTGGACTGACAGGAGATCGAGTAGCTCTGCTTGTTCATGAGCCGTTGAAACTCGAGCATCTGCTCGGTGGTCATGCCCTTGTCAGGGTCCACCTGATCCAAAAGGTCGTTGATGCTTTTTTCATAGCTCTCTGTCTGCTTGCCGAGCATCTGGTTGACATGATCGATATCCAGGGACATATGCGCCTCCTTTTTCTATAGAGATGCCCATGGGAGGGAACAGGATTCAACTGGTGTTCCCATCCAACAAAATTAATCGTAACAGCTCCTAGCCGTGCATGCTCGCCCACACGGACTCCAGCACCGTATGACCGGCCTCCAGGGCTTTCTTGAGCTTGTCCGCCTTCTTGAACTCCTCTGTGGACAGGCCCTGGTCCATGTGCCGCTTGACGCTACGCAGACTGTTCATAAGCTCTTCCGAATACTTCTTTTTCAACACGCCATCCGGGTCCTGGCGCAGCTGCTCCTCCAGGTCGGACATCTTCAAGCGCTCTTGCTCCATCATTTTCCTCCGAAATCGAACTTTACTATGTTTCCCGCATCGTTGACCAGGACGTGGTCGCTGTTGATGTCCAGGACTATGACCCCACTCTTCAGCCTTCCTCCCGGAAATATCTTGTCGCCCTTGGCGGTGCTGAGATAGCTCACAGGGCCGACGTGGATGGCCACCACCTCGGGACTCAGGCGTGACAGGCTGAAAGGGCCATTGTTTGCCAACCCCAACTTCGGCTCCGGCTCGGGTTTGGACTTGGCCTCCTGCTCGGGCTCGGGTTCAGGCTTCGGCTTGGGTGCCGGCGGCGGTGTTTTACTGATGTAAAGGGACTGCTCCTGAATCCGTGCCGCGGTGACCTTGGCCGTGATACCCCTCACTCCGGCGATATCCGTCTTGATGATGGCCAGGGCCTTGTCCAGGGCTTTCATGTCCTTGCATACGCCGCTGATCTCGAACACTCCGGCCTTTGTGGCCGAAATGTTGAGTTCATTGATATCGAGATGGTTCATGCTCAGCATGTCGCGCATGTTGTTGATCATTTCATCCTGCACGTAGATCTTGCGGTACACGGTGAAGCCCGCCCCGGACAGCGCTGACCTGAGGGCCTTCCTCTCCGAACTGGAGTTCACATACCCGGAGAGCAAGGGAATCCCCATGTTGTTGATGGTGATACGCGGGATCTGGATATGGTATTTGCTCGCCAGCTTCTGGAGCAGCTCACGCTTGTCCACGTCGGTGATGGGCACCTTTGGGGGGCGGTTGTCCTGAAACAGATGTGACATCAGCAGGATGATGATCACCAGGGCCATCACGGCCTGGACAAGCAGAAAGGCGCGGATGAATTTTCTTGATTTGCGGGGTTCCGGAGAAGGCTGGGAGGACGCGCCGATGTCCGACTTTTGCCTTTGCTTACCGGTCGGCGCACCGGCCATGCCGCCATCATCGGGTGGAGCCTTGCCGTCGGACACGGGAACCGCGCCCGGCAGGGCGATGTCGGGCCAGGGGGTATCCGCCGGGCCAACCGCAAAGACCGCATTGCCCAGGCTCACGCACTCGAAGTCGTCGAGCACCGTGCCATCGGCAACGCTGTTGTTGCCATTGACCAGAGTCCTGCCATCCAAGGGGGAGATGGAAACTGCCCCGGGTGCAATGTCCAGGCGCAGATGCCGGTCGGCAACGCCGGAATCCGAAAGGATTATGTCGCACTCGTCCGAAGAGCCAATGACGTAGTGTCCGGACGTAAGGGAGGCTTTCGCCCCTGTATGGAGTCCTGATAAAACTTTCAGGATCTGAGTACGGTCCGGATCGGGCATGACGTTTTCCATTACTCTCACCGGTGAATTTACCGGATTATCTTTAAATCTGAGATGTTACGATCCATACCCAGACACAGCCGCCGGGTCCTGGCTGCCCGTGGTGGCGCTGGAGCAGCCCCAGCGATGCCTCAGCCCCTGGGGTTTGGCCAGCTCCGCGGCCCTCCTGTTCTCTTCGCTGAAGCTCATCTCCGGACCGTTGAATACATCTTCCGGCACACCGGCGGACACGCCTCGGGGCGTTCCATCGTTGGGGTCCACTATGCGGGGAGTGATCAGGAACAGCCGCTCCATGTACTGCGAGTCCGTGTTCTCGGTCTTGAACAGGTACCCCAGCACTGGAATACGCCCCAAAAGGGGTAGGCCGGAATCGTCCTTGGTGTTCGCCTCGTAGTAATAACCGCCGATGAGCAGGCTCTTGTCCGCGGGGATCACGGCCTGGGTGTTGATGGTGCTCGTGGATGTCACCGGGATCTCGTCCACCTCTGAGTCCTCGGAACTGGTGCCGTCCTGGATGGAGACCACAAGCTTGATCATCTTGCCCGTGGGAGTATCCACGATGTGGGGCGTAACCTTGAGCACGGTGCCCGAGGTGACGTCGAACAGGTCCACCTCCTCGTTGCCCTCCACCCGGACGTAAAAGGTGGAGGTGTGCTCCAGCTGCGCCTGTACGTTGTCCAGGGTCAACACCGAGGGGCGGGACAGCACATGGGCCTTGCCGTCCTCCTCCAGGAGCTTGCACTTTGCCAGGAAATAACTGGAGCCGTACTGGTACAGGGTGGAAAAATTGCCGCCGCTCCCCAGGATGAGGTCGGAGTTGTCCGGGGTGAAGTCGGAGGTGGTGTTCAGCCCGCCCATGGTCTGGGTGAACTCCTTGCCGTTGGTGCTCTGGTTGCTGAACCGCCAGTCCACGCCCAGCTCGCGCACATTGCGGGAATTCACGTCCACGATGACGGCCTGAATCTCCACCAGCCCCATGGGCCTGTCCAGAGCTTTGATGACGTCCTCGTAAAAGGGCATCTTGTATTCCGCGTCACGCACGATGACCGCGTTCATGCGCTGGTCCGCCATGATGGCCCCGGTGGGGGTGGGTCCCATGAGATTCGAAGCCTGGGAGGGGGGCGTCTCGGGATTTTCGGGCTTTTCCTTGTCGATGAGGCCCTCGCCCTTGAGCTTTCGCACGGTGTTGCCCAGGCGCTTGTCCGTAACGCCATCCACGGCCGCGGGCAGGGGCTGCCCGGCCAGGATGTTGCGCAGCACCGTGGCCACGCCAGGCACCGTGAGATCGTTCTTCATGAACTCCACGGTCAGATCCTCGGCCCAGGCATACTGCAGGGGAAAGACCCTGATGGCCTCCGTGACATGGGCCTGCCTGACGCTCTTGGCGTCCAGGGCGGTGGCGGTCTGCTGCACGATTTCCACAAACCTCGGGGGGCCGGTGACAAAGACGATGCCTTGCTCCGCGCTGGCCCGCCAGGGGATGGAGTTGTCCCAGATGCCCAGGCTCACCAGGGTTTCGCGGAGCTTGTCGGTGGAAAGGCGCTCCAGGTTGACCAGTTCGGTGGTCATCTCCGATGAGTCATAGATGTAGAGCACGCTGCCGTCGTAATACCAGACAAGGCCGTAGGCGCGTGTGAACTCCCGCAGAAAGTCCTTGGGGTTCATGGCCTCGAAGCTTCCGCTCACGGCGCCGGTGACCTTTTGGCTGATCACCGCGGTGATGCCCTGGGCGGCGCAGAAGTTCCGCAGTACCACCGGCAGCGGTTCCTCCTCGGCGATGAGCGTGTAAACGGAATCCGAAAAAGGGATGCGTGACGCGTCCACTGATATGGTCAGGGTTGCGAGCAACAGCAAAGGGAGTGCAAATTTGACCACCCGGAGAGCTTTCAAAAGGAAACCGAGACGGAAATGTACAAGACGAGATTGCGGAGGCATTGTCACTCTCTTTGCCCGTAGATGCTGCTGGAGGAAGGTGCTTTCATTGTTTTGACAACTATCGAACTATATTGTTTTTTTGTTGAAAAGTCCAGAACCGCAACAATCCCGCCGCATGGCTGGATGCACCCTTCTCAAACGTTACACGAGTCCGGGCCCACTGCCGAGACCCAGACTCTGAAAACTTGACGTGGAATTACAGGGGGGTATTGCCCATGGACAGGCGACACTCCCCTGTGACGTCGCCGCATTGCTACACCCGAAGAATGTTCTGGGTGGTCTGGGCCTTGGACGCCTCGATGGCCGCGATCTTGTCCCTGATGAACTTGATCATGTCCTTGGCATCATCAACCTTGTCCTTGCCCGTGGTGGACATTTTCTCGATCTTTTCCGCCTTTACCTCGTCATCCTTGGACGCGACCTTGCGCAGCTCGGCGTCATACTTGAGGGACGAGGTGGCTATCTCTCCAATTTTCTTGGCAGACTCGAGAAAGTTTTCAAAGACCTCGTGTTTGTATTTGGTAATGATGCCACGGTTCTCCGCCTGCTTGGCCTTGAGCTCCAACTCCGCGGTTTTAGCCGCGCGCTCCTTTTGCATCAGCGCGGATGCCAAGGTTTGCTGGAGTTTCTTGTCGCCGTCCTCCTTGACCTCCTTTTCCACCGGGCTCTCAACGCCCGAATCATCCTCACCTTTCAACTTGGCCAAGCGTTCTTCCATATTGTCATCGTCAACTTGCATCAGTTCTTCGAGAAGTTCGTCTTTTTCCTCGATTACCTGGACATTTTCCTCAACGATGACGCCCTTGCTCTTATCCTCGACCTTCCCTTCAGTCTCTTCGATTTCCAAGGCTATTGTTTCTTTTTCCTCGACGTTTTCGCCCTCTGTTTTGACCTGTGCCTTTTCAACCACCACTTCGGCCTCGTCGCTCCGAACAATATACCCTCCAAGAGGGTCTCTCTCCCGGCCATCGTCCACTTGAGGATTCTTTTCCGGCGGCGCCTCGTTTTTTCTTGTGACCAGCTCTTCGGATTTGTCACCAAAATCCTCACCCCAGGTGACCTTTGTTTCCGCCGGCTGATTCAATTTTTTCTGAAATTCGCCTTCTCTGACATCGACTTCAACACTTTTTGACAGTTCACTGTCATTACTCGTTTTTTCTAGTCCCTCATCATCGATATCAACATGTACCCAGCCGTCTTGCTCATGAGTCGAGACGCCCTCGTTCAACTTTGCCTGCAATTCCTTATTCTCCAACTCCGCGGTTTCCATCTTGTACGCCTTCAACTCCTCCTGGATCTTGCCATCCTTGAGCTGCGTACCCATGGAAGACAGGGACTCGACTATGCCGGCGGTGGATGCGGCAATGGAGATCGTGGACCCGATGACAGAGGCGACAAAATTCTCGGTTGCCGCGGCCCGCAGTTGGGAGGAAGCCTCTTTCAACATGGCCTCCTTGGCCTCCGCACCTATTGATTTGAGCTGGCGCGATGTCTTCTTGCTCTCCTGAGCGAATTTGGCCATGGCCATGAGCACCACGGTGACATCGAATCCCGCGTTCATATCCAGATCATCGAGCTTGCCCCCCAAATCCGACGGGGACGAGGCAGGCAGGTTGATGTCAACATCTTCCAGCTTGGGAGCCGTACCGACTATTTCGAATTGGCCGCCGTCCTTGGTGGTTATGACAAGGTTTTTAAGCAGGGATATCTCGCCTACCTGGTCCAGATTCCCCTGCTTCAGGGTCTTCAGGGTCTTGTCGTCGGCCCGGTCGTTCAGGGCCCGGATGTCGCCGAGAATGGAATCGTTCAGCGTGGTATCGTTCGTTCTCATGAGACCCTCCTTTCAGCGGCTCATGGTGTAGACTCGTGGCGGCCGGTCAGCCGGCGAGCACCGGAAGACAATGGACGCCCGTGGGCGGAGCATAGTGTTTGTGCGGTCGGTACTCAGACCCTCTGGTGTCCCTGCATGGCGTTGGCAATGTGCGTCTGCGAGGTGGCCTCCGCGTTCAGGATGTTGGACACGTTCTCCATGCCCGTCTGGATCGACTGCACGCAATCCTCGAGCACATCGATTATTTCCTGCTGCTCCTGGGTGATCTTCTCGATAAGGGCCTTGATGTCCTTGGCGTCGGCCTGGGCGTCGGCCGCGCCCTTTTGCTCATAGGCTGCCTTGATGTCGGCGCTGCTCTGGACCACCTGACCCGTGTTGGCAATGGCGTCATTGAACATCTTCAGCGCCTTGGGGTTTTTGAGCAGAAGCCGCATGGGGGAGAGCACGCTCTTCAATGCATCCTTGACCGCCTTGATGATGTCCTCGGTGCTGGCCTTGGCCAGGGCGCTTGCCTTTTGCTCCAGCCCCTCGAGCATGTTCTTCGGATCCAGTTTGGCGATCCCTTGGCAGAACTTCTCAAAGGCGGCCTTGATGGATTCCAGAACAGTCTCCTTGGCCTCGTTCAGCGCCTGTTTCACGGCCTTGAGTATGGAGCCGTCCACCATGCCCTTGAGGGTTTTGAGTACGGCCTCCTTGATCTCATCGAACGCCTTCGAAAAACTCGCCTTTGCGGTTTCCCAGGCCCCTTCGGTGGCCGCCTTGATACCTTCCTTGGTGAGCAGCGAGGCCGCCTTTTCCACTCCCGCGATGATCTTCTTCACAAACTCCTTGGCAGCCTGCTTTATCACGATAACCAGGGCTTCCAGGATGCTCTTGCCGGTCTCCTCGGCAACCGCCACCGCGGCCTTGAGCGCCGCGGTAAGTCCCAGGGAACAGATGGTGTTGACAATGTCCACCAGGATAACCGCGCCGGTAACCAGAACACTGGCGAGAATCTGCGCGGCCAGCTCGTTCTTGATACCCGCCTTTTGCAACCCCTTGGCGATAAGGTCGGTGAGCTTGTCCAAGGCTCCGGAGGCCTGCAGGGCGAACATGGTCGCGGCCAGCCCGATGGATACGCCGATGATGGCCGCGCTGAGGGCAATGGCCGCGGGCGTACCGGTACCCAGGGTGCCGATGGTGATGGCCGCTCCAATGACGACGCCGACCACTGAGACAATGCCCGACACCACGAGGCCGGCGATTTTGCCGAACAGCCCCCATGCCTTGGCCTTGTCCATCTTCTTTTGGGCTTCCTCGAGCTTTTTGATGATCTCCTGGGTTTGCTG
This sequence comes from Desulfovibrionaceae bacterium, assembly GCA_963674665.2. Taxonomy (GTDB): domain Bacteria; phylum Desulfobacterota; class Desulfovibrionia; order Desulfovibrionales; family Desulfovibrionaceae. Next base: position 186,305 of record CAXXPL010000016.1, read on the forward strand.
TTCCTTGCGTTTGGTCTTGCTGGCCAGGGATATCTTGCCGGACTGGATCTGCATGTCGAGGAGCTTGTCGCGGATGGACTCCACGGCCAGGGTGATGGAGCCGATATCATCGGAGCAGGGCGGATCGAGCACCGGTCGGGACACATTATCCTGGTCGTTTTCCTTGCCCAGGTTCTTGAGCAGGTTTTGCTCCTCCATGACCAGAGAGGATTGTTGCTCTTTTCCGGCAACTGTGTCCACAGAGCCTGAGGAGCCGGTGGATAAGGAATCCTGCACAATGGAGCTGTTCTGATCTCCTTGTATTTTCAGAGACATGACATCACCCCTTGTCCTGATGTTTTTTCAGGAGGTCGAGCATGGCCTGGGAGCGGGTCTTGACCTCGGCGTACTTGGGCTCGTCCTGGGCACTGACCACGGAGCACTCGAAGGCATCCATGGCCTCCTGCCTGTTGCCCAGGGCCAGGTGGCAATCCGCGGCGTGCATGGTGGTGACCGGGTCGGTCATGTCCAGCAACATGGCCATGGAATAGGCGGCAAGGGCGTCCTTGTAGGACTCCATGAGCTGCAGGCTGGCGGCCAGCCCCTTCCAGTACTTGAGCTCGAGATGATCATAGAAGCAGAGGAAGCGGAACGTCTTGGCCGCATCCTCGTACTTCCCCCCGTTATAGAGGTTGTAGGCCACGCTGTAGACGGTCTCCATGTCCTGGTCCGAGAGGTCGTGAAAATCCTTGATGCTGCCCCCCTGAAATATGTGCTCCACACCCGCGTTGAGATCTTCCTGGTTGATGTTCATGAATTCTTCCAAGGCCTTGCTGAGTTCCACCTGCTCATCCATGTCTTCTCTCCCGCTGGTCTTGTAATTGTCTCGCGGTTGCCCGTGAAATGATTCAATCATACCTGATAAGTGAACGCCCCAGATTCAGGTCCGCATGACGTTCTTGCGGCCGGGATATGCGGCACATTACGACTTCATGTTGGCAAGGATACGGTCTTTCGTATCCGAAGCCTTGCTCAGTACACTGCTCGTCTGGTCCAGATATTTGTTATACGCGTTTGTCATGGACTGCACACGCAAGGAGTCTGTCTGACTGTCGTTGTTCAGGCTGTCCTGCTTGCTTTGAATCGTCGACACAATTCCCTGAAACTGAGTATAAGTAACCTTCCCCGGATTAATGGACGTGTCAGGCAGAAGATTATTATTCTTCAGATATACATTCAATGGTATTATAACTTTTGTTTCAGGATCAGTAATCATTATTGCGGCAATATTTCCAGAGCCATCCTGTTTCGAGGGCATTGCGGACTGCACCTTGGACAGTACTTCCCCCAACATTTCAAGCTTCTTGTTACGATTCTGCATTACAGTTGTGAGATTTTTCATCTCATCATATATGGCATCAGACTGCCGCAACATGATGACCAGTATCAGGCTCGAGACATCGCCCCTCTCCGTACTGCCCGAACTTTCGGAGGAAAATGATACGCTCAGGTCGTTGGCTGCGGACTTCATGCCAATGTTGGACACGTTGCCATTGTCCATGGTTGCCTCCATGCTTTCTTGCGGAGTCTCGTGGCTGTCGCGTTGCAAGCCCACAGGTGCGCTCCACGTAGATCCATGCCTTCATCGACGAGCCGGAATCCGGTCACGCTATGACTTCATATTGGCAAGGATGCGGTCTTTGGTGTCGGAAGCCTTGCTCAGGACGCTGCTCGTCTGGTCCAGGCACTTGTTGTAGGTGTTTGTCATGGACTGAATGCGCAACGAGTCGGTCTGACTGTCGTTGTTCAGACTGTCCTGCTTGTTTTGAATCGTCGACACAATCCCTTGTAATTGTGTGTACTTGACTTTATCCGCATTGATTGTTGGATCAGGCAGCAGGTTGTGGTAGCGAAGATACTGTTCCAGAGGTATCGACCATCCAGTTTCATAATCCATAATATTATATTTAACAATAGATCCCTTCTCGTCCGGTTTTGACGGCATTGCCGACTGCACCGCAGAAAGAGCCTCTCCCAGTGTTTGCAACTTCTTGTTGCGCTGCTGCATCACTTTTGTAAGATTTTTCATCTCGGTGTATACGGTGTTCGATTGCCGCAGCATGATCGCAAGTATCAGGCCCGAGACATCACCCCCGTCCGTATTGCCCGAATCATCGGATAAATTTGTTTCGGACATGTCTCTGATAAGGGGCGTGTCGTTAAAGTCCGGCATGCTTCCATTGTCCATGGGGTCTCCATGATTTCGTGCGGCTTCGCATTGCACGCCCTCTGCAAACCACCCCGGCGTCGCTCAGGCTGACCGGGCGCTCGCTACACCACCGGGGGCGATAGCCGTCATGCGCTACGACTTCAAATTGCTTATGATGCCCGACTTTGTGGTCGACGACTTGGTGATGACATTGCTCGCCATGTCAAAGCACTTGTTGTACGCGCTTGTCATGGACTGAATGCGCAGCGTGTCGGACTGACTGTCGTTGTTCAGGCTGTCCTGCTTCGAAGTGAGCGATGTCACCAGGCTCTTGAGGCCCGAGGAGTCCACCTTTGTCAGATCGATGGACGTGGTCTTCAATTCCGGGTGTTCGGTGTAAAACTCGCCCAGCGTCATCTCCTTGCCGGATACCGGGTCGGTAAACTTAACCTTGGATATGTCCTTGGCGGACGTGTCGGTATCCGACATCTGCCCCTGCACCGCGGCGAGCGCGGCGCCAAGAGTGCTCAACAAGTTGTTGCGCCCCTTCATCTGGTTCGTGAGCCCTTCCAACTCGTCATAGACATTGTTCGACCGCTGCAGCATGGCGGACAATATCATTTCATCGATATCCATCTTGCTGGCCTGAGCCAGCTGCGCATCCAGCGACTTCATAGTTATTTCGTTGATGTTCATGACTCCCTCCATGAGCTCTTGCAATCCCGCGACGGTTTCCTGAAAAGACGTAACGTGCTCCAACGCATAACGCCAAGGGCCGGCCCCGCCTCAATAACCAGATGCCCGAGAATGGCTCGAAGTTTCAAACCCGGAGCATATTCCGTTTCAGGGCGAGGTCGTCCTCTTCACTTGTCATGCCCTGCTCCGCGGCCTCGTCCGCCTCCCGGCGTACCTGCTCCAAGAACTCGTCGAGCTCTTTTTTCACGCGTTCCCTGTCCTCGGGGCTTACTTTGTCGCTATTCAAATACTTCTCGCTGGCATCCATGGGCAGCCCCAGTTCCTCGTGAAATTCCTCGCCCCTGCGCATTGCCAATTCAGCGTTCTCGATGGCGATCTTGGATTCCTCCATGATCCTTTTCGTACGATCCTCGGACATGCCAGACTCCTTTGAATTACGTGCCCCATGCCGGGCGATTGGAAGTGGTAGCGGCTTACCCGCGAAAGGAATGTCGCGGGAGATCATTGACGCCGGACAAACCCGGGCTCCTCTTGTACATTATGATGCATGTTACGGTGAGATTGTTTCATTTCCGCAGTGCTACACATTGATCTTTTTTTCCTTTCGATGGTGGATTCTCACGAAACGTGATCATCCCTGAAAACAACCGAGAAGCGGTGGAGGGCGCTGGCGAGCCAAAGATTCCCGACGCCACCCAAGGCCTGTATTCATGTAGAAGCACCGTCTTTACATCAGCTTTACTATCGGACTGGGCCTTTGTGTGGGCGCGCTAATGGTCCGTTTCCAAGACGGAGATTAAACCTATTGAAAAAACAAAGAATGTGTTTTACCCTCCCATCATCTTAATTTGTCATTCAATAGCAGCCAAGTATTTTTACTGTCAAAGAAAAAATCTTAATTTTCGCGAGGTAGACCTTGCCCAGCGTAGAAAAACAACAACTGGATGAAACTCACCGGATGCTCGCAACATCATAACTTCCTAAGGTGGCTTCAATGCCCGGCCCGCATTGAAGCCTTTGCTCGATGCGTGGAAACGCACCAAGCTACCCAATAGCCACCTCCTATAGAAGATATCGCATGCGTGTGGGGCCAAAGGACAGTGTTCTCCTGATCCGGTCGAACACCTCGTAATCGCTGACACAAATCAATCTGGTGGAGTCCGGAATGTCGAAATCCTTTGATCCCTTGTCATCCCTGAATGTGGGTATCGGCAAGATTATCGGGCAGGACGCCGTGGCCGGTACCGAACGCCTGCCCGACTCCGCTCCCCTGGTTCCCATGGAGCGGCGACCTCAACTTCAGGACCAGGAGCAGCGGAAAATCTGGTCCCCCTCGTTGGAGACAAACCTGCTCTCCTCCCTGTGCCCCCATCTTGAGCACCGCAACGTGCTCTTCCCCAGCGTGATCCAGGAACTGCTCTCCAACGTGGCGCAAACCCTGGAGAGCCTGCCCGACGAGGAAACAAGCGCGGAACTGCGGGAAGCGGCCGAGCTGCTGCGCGAGGACGGTAAAAACAAGGAACTGCTGACAATGTACCGCAACGCCCTGCACAAGGGATGACCGGGGGAAAGCCGCCATGGAAGCCCGCAACCTGTCCGCCGAACAAAAAGAGGCCCTGCAACTGCTGGGATACATCTTTCTGCAGTACAGACAGCTCCACAAAGCCACCGTCGTCTATGCCGCGTTGCTGCGCCTCTATCCCGAGGATTATCATTCCCTCCAGGCGCTGTGCTATCTCCATCTGGAAATGGGGCGTCCGGACCTGGCCCTTGAACTGGCCAACAGATGCCAGTCACTGGACAACATGGCCGGCAGAAGCACGGAATCCTCGGTCTTTCTGCTGAAAAGTCGGGCTCTTTGGAACCTGGACCGCAAGACCGAGGCCAGAGAGTGCATGAGCACATTTTTACGCCCCCGCGCTGAAAGGAAAGCGCCATGATCAACCAGGAAGCCCTGGAAGCAGTAACCCTCAAGATATCCCGCCACACCGACCTGGTGCTTGCGGGCCTTGTGGTTTTCATCATCGCCCTGCTGATCCTGCCCATGCCCACGGAGCTGGTGGACGGGCTGCTGGCCATCAATCTGAGCATCGGCGTGACCCTGCTGATGCTGTCCTTGTACATCTCCTCGGCCCTGAGCCTGTCTGTGTTTCCCACGCTGCTGCTCTTCACCACCCTGTACCGCCTGGCCTTGAACATCACCACCACACGGCTCATTCTGCTCAACGCGGACGCCGGGCAGATCATCACCACCTTTGGCAATTTCGTGGTGGCCGGCAACTTCGTGGTGGGCGCAGTGGTGTTCCTGATCCTGACCATTGTCCAGTTTCTGGTCATCGCCAAGGGCGCCGAGCGTGTGGCCGAGGTTGGCGCGCGCTTCACCCTGGACGCCATGCCCGGCAAACAGATGAGCATCGACGCGGACATGCGCGCCGGTGTCATAGACATGGACGAGGCCCGAACGCGCCGTGAAAAGGTGACCAGGGAGAGCCAGTTGTACGGGGCCATGGACGGGGCCATGAAGTTTGTGAAGGGCGATGCGATCGCCGGGCTCATCGTCATCTCCGTGAACATCATCGGCGGGATCCTCATCGGCACCCTGCAAAAGGGCATCCCGGCCGGAGAGGCGGTGAAACTCTATGGTATCCTGACCATCGGCGACGGCCTGGTATCCCAGATCCCTGCCCTGCTCATTTCCATCACAGCGGGCATCGTGGTGACGCGCGTCTCCTCCGAGGACTCCCCCAACCTGGGCAGCGAGATCGGCCAGCAGGTCATGGCCCAACCCAAGGCACTGATGCTGGGTGGCGGCATCCTGCTGCTCATGTCCCTGATCCCCGGCTTTCCCAAGCCCCAGTTCGTGGCCCTGGCCGCGTTGCTGGGAGGCCTGGGCTTCATCCTCTACCGCGCGAGCAAGGCGCCCGAGGTCGAGGAGGAGCATCCGCTCTCCGCCATGGCTCCGGCCACGAAAAAGGATCAGGCTCCCAAAAAGGCCGAAGCCGGTGACGAGTTCTCCCTCACCGTGCCCCTGCTGGTGGACGTGACCCCGGCCCTGAAACAGGTCATCGACCCGCAGGACCTCAACAACGAGCTGATCTCCGTGCGCCGCGCCCTGTACAACGACCTGGGCGTGCCCTTCCCCGGAATCCATCTGCGCTACAACGAGAGCCTGTCCGAAAACAGTTATATGATCCTGCTCAACGAGATCCCCATGTCCGAGGGCAAAATCCTTCCAGGCAAGCTCTTTGTCAGGGAGAGCGCCCACAACCTGAACGTGCTGGAAGTGCCCTACGAGACCGGGGACTCGTTCCTTCCGGGCCTGCAGACCATCTGGGTGGACGCCTCCTACGCACAGAGCCTGAAGGACGCGGGGGTTCCCGCCATGGGCGCGAGCCTCATCCTCACCTACCATCTGTCCTTCATCCTCAAACGCAACGCCGAGGAGTTCCTTGGCCTGCAGGAAGCCAAATTCCTGCTGGAAAAAATGGAGATCGAGTTTCCGGAACTGGTGAAAGAGGTGCAGCGGGCACTGCCGAACCAGAAGTTTTCCGAGGTGCTGCGCCGCTTGGCCCAGGAGGAGATTTCCATCCGCAACCTGCGCTCCATCCTGGAGTCCCTCGTGGAATGGGGGCAGAAGGAAAAGGACCCCATCCTGCTCACTGAATACTGCAGAATAGGACTGAAGCGCTACATAAGCTACCGATACAGCGGAGGGCACAACATGCTCTCCGTGTACCTGCTCGACCCCGCGGTGGAGGACACTATCCGCGACGCCATCCGCCACACGTCCACCGGGTCCTATCTGGCCCTGGCCCCCGACATCTCCAAACGGTTCCTGGATACGCTCAAAAAGGAGATCGGGGACTTCACCAAAATGTCCCAGAAACCCGTTCTGCTGACCTCCATGGACCTGCGGCGCTATGTGCGCAAGCTCATCGAGATGGATTTCTACGAGCTCCCCGTGCTCTCGTACCAGGAACTGACGCCGGAAATCTCGGTACAGCCTCTGGGGCGCATCAAACTCTGACCGGGACGGGGACGCGGCTTCCGCCCGCTCCGCCCATGGATAACAGCGTATCAGCCCATGAGTTCCATCAGGTCCAAGTCCATCGTATTCGTCATCGTCCTGGCGGTGACCGCATTTGCCCTCATCACCGCCTTTGACCGGATCGTCATCTCCAATTCGGTGTACAATCTCGAGGAGTACCTGTTCAACGACAAGCTGACAGCCATCTCCAACACCATCGATATCGCCTACAACCTGAACGTGCGCACCAGAAGCGTCTACTCCTCGGACCTGGTCGACACGCTGCACAAGCTGGCCAAGCTGTTCACCGGCAAGGTCCAGCAGCACTACGAGGCTGAGCTCGAAAGGACGGGATCGGAGGAGGAGGCACGCTCCCAGACCATCACCTGGCTCGGGTACAACTCCCCCCCTGACCGGGATTCCCTGGCCGGAATGGGGGATTACGGCGAATTCACGATCATATACGACGACAACAACGACCTCGTGGTCTACCCCCCGGATTCCGGCCGTGTGGGAAAGAAGATCCCCTTTTTCCGGGACCTGCAGGGGAAAAACGCCCTGGAGACCGCCAGGCAGGTGGCCCGGGTGCGGGGGTACTGCCATCTCGAGTTCTACGCACCTCCGGAATTGCAGAACGCGTCCCAACATCAAGGATATTTCTATTACATCAAAAGCCTGCGCGTGACCCTGGGCGTCCTGGCCAGCACCTCGGCCATCGACCGAATCGCCAAGAAGCATCTGGCCGAGACCCTCTCCATGCTCGATTTTGCCCTGAAGAGCATGAGCGACAGGCGCTACGGCTTTTTTTTCATCTTTGACCGGGAAAAAAACGTGCTGGCCAACAAGGCCCAGGGCTCGGGGCATTTCGCCGAAATGGAACAAAGCCCGGAGTGGAGCGCGCACCTGGACAGCCTCATGGAGCTGGCGGACTCGGGCACCGGGAAATCCCTGGAGTTCGAACCTGACTGGGCCGGCGAGCAGCCCGAAAAACGGGTTGCCTTTGTGCGCCATTTCAAGCCCCTGGACTGGTACATCGCGGCCGTAAGCGTCATGGAGAACCTGAAAAGGCCGGGCAGACGCCTGGTGCTCTACCAGATCGTCATCATGGCGGTGATCCTGCTCACCGGCATGATCAGCGCCTTGTTCTTCATCTACTGGCTCGCGAACCCGCTATTACGCCTCTCGGCCTACGCCAAGAACCTCCCGGACACCAACTTTTTCACCGCCTCGGCAGGCCCCACCGAGATCGACGACATCTCGGAAAAACGCAAGGACGAGGTGGGCAAGCTCGCCCGGGCCTTGCTGTTCATGAAGAACACCCTGCACATCAAGATCGAGGAACTCGTGGAGGTCACCACGGCCAAGGAACGCATGGAGAGCGAACTGTCCATCGCCAAGGGCATTCAGCTGGGGCTGCTGCGCAACACCTTCCCCAGCCACCATGCCTTCGAACTCCACGCCTTCCTGCAATCCGCCCGGGAAGTGGGGGGCGATCTCTACGACTTCACCCTGCTGGACCCCAACCGGCTGTGTTTCATGATCGGCGACGTCTCGGACAAGGGAGTTCCCGCGGCACTGTTCATGTCCTGGACCATGTCCCTGTTCCAGGCCGTCACCGAAAGCACCAACGACCCCTCCGAGATGCTCATGCGCATCAATGACAAGCTCTGCGCCAACAATCCCAAGTCCATGTTCGTGACCCTGTTCATCGGCGTGCTGGACCTGGAAAACGGTGAGATGCTCTACTCCAACGCGGGGCACAATCCCCCCCTGTTGCTGCGCAAGGACCAGGGCGCGGCCCTGCTGCAGGGTACCAGCGGCCCGGCCGCGGCCTATTTCCCCGGGTTCCGGTTCGAAGGGTTCAAAACCACCCTGAACCCCGGGGACACCCTGCTGGCCTATACCGACGGCGTCACCGAGGCCAGGAACGTGAACAACGAGCTGTTTAGGAGCGGCCGCCTGCTAGCCCTGGGCAATACGCTGTCCGGCTCCGCCCCCCAACGGCTCGTAATGGACGTTGTCGCAGCCCTGGAGAAATTCGCCGGAGACGTGGAGCAGTCCGACGACATCGCCATGCTCTGCCTCGCTTTCAAGGGTCCGGAAAAAGAAAGCTAGAGCATTTACTCTTTGAAAAAGTTCAAATGCTCTGCAAGGATTTACCTGTAAATCCTTGCCGCGAAATGCTTATAGGCTGGCTTCGCCAGCCGCTCTAGAGGATTTCTTCCTTGCAGAACGTCATACTCGCATACCGGAGACACATGTATGAAAATGGAAATACGCACGGAGAACGGCGTCAACGTGGCAGTGCTGATCGGAGAACTGGACGCTATGCACGCCGAAGACTGCCAGGCCCGTCTGATGCAGTTGGGAAAGGATGACGCCTCGGCCATCCTGCTGGATCTGGAAGCGCTCGACATGATCACCAGCGCGGGATTGCGCGCCCTCCTGGAGGTGGCCAGGGATTTGAAGGCCCGCGACGGCGTCCTGGCTTTTTGCCGCCCCTCAGAGCTGGTGCTCGAGATCCTCGAACTGGCCTATTTCACGAAGATGTTCGCCATCTATTCCACCCCGGACGAGGGCGTGGCCCAAATGACGGCCGATCGCCCAACCTGAACGGGGCGGGAGCTTCCACCCAGGGGGGCGATCACACACCTCGGACAAAAAGCAAGGGCACTTGGAACGGGATTCCAGTGCCCTTAGAACTCTTTACGTTTGAAATGCTTGTTCAACGGCTGGCAAAGCCAGCCTACAAGCATTTCACGGCAAGGATTTACAGGTAAATCCTTGCAGAGTTTTTGAACTATTTCAAAGTTAAAATGCTCTATTCTTCGATAAGGCAGACGGCTTCAGGATGACCGGCCCTGCTCCACGGCCCGCATGATGGCCCTGGCCGCGTCGCGGGGCGAGTCAGCGGAGCAGATGGCCGAGATAACGGCAACACCGTTCGCACCGGCCCTGACAGCCTCGCTGGTGTTGGAGGCGTTCAGGCCGCCTATTGCCACCAGGGGGCGGCGGGTGACATGCCGCACCCGGGCCAGACCTTCCAGCCCCAAGGGCGGAGCCGCGTCCGGCTTCGAGGATGTGGAGAACACCGGGCTCACCCCATAGTAGTCCACTGGCAGGGATTCGGCCTCCAGCACATGCTCCGGGCTCTCGATGGACAGCCCCACCAGCATATTCGGCCCCACCAGTGCGCGCACATCTGCGGGATGCATGTCCGACTGCCCCACGTGCACGCCCTGCGCTCCCACTGCCAGGGCAACGTCCACACGGTCGTTGATCACCAGGGGCACGCCCGCAGGTGCCAGCAGCTGTTTCAAGGCCCGGGCCAGATCCACGAACTCCCGGCCACCGCAGTCCTTTTCACGGAGCTGCACCACACCGGCGCCCCCGGCCACCGCCTCGGCCACCACCCACTCAAGCCCCCGTCCCAGACACAGGGCCCGGTCGGTCACCAGGTAGACGGACAGGTCGATCGCCACCTCAGACCTCTTCCCAGTCCAGGTTGTCTCGCACCTGCTCCTCGGTGAGGCAGTACAGGGCGTCGTAGAAACGGTATTGCAGGGTTCCAGGGCCGGGGGCGTCCTGCCCGGCCAGTTTCCCGGCAGTGCTCATGATGACCATGGCGTGGGCCGTGGCCTCCAGATAGTCCTTGTTCACGGCGCAGAACGCGCCGATGATGGCCGTGGCCGTGCAGCCCAGGCCTGTGACCTTGGGCATCATGGGATGCCCTCCACGCAGTCTGATGGTCCTTTGTCCGTCCGAGACAGTGTCTCTGGGGCCGCTTACGCAGGCAACACATTTTTTGCTCTTTGCCAGGGAGCGCAGCGCTTCCAGGGCGTCGTCCGCGTCATGGACGCTGTCCGCGCCCTTGGACACAACGTCGAGTCCGGCCATGGCCATGATCTCGGAGGCGTTACCCCTGATGGCTGTCATGGGTGCGGCCTCCAGCACCCTGCGTACGGACTCGTCGCGATGGCGCGTCACGCCCACGGCCACCGGATCCAGGACCACGGGAACACCTTTGGCCGAAGCGGCCCGGGCAGCCTTGACCATGCTCTCGATATAGCTGTTTTCGGGGGTGCCGATGTTGAGCACCACGGCCCCAGCCATGGCGGCCAGTTCCTCGGCGTCTTCTGGCGCGTGGCTCATGGCCGGGGAGGCGCCCAGAGCCAGCAGCGCGTTGGCGTTGGTGTTGGTGACCACGTTGTTGGTCACGTTGAAGACCAGGGGAGCGGCGTCCCGAATGCGCAAAACGTCCTCCCAGATCCGTTCCGATCTCTGCATGTCTGAGTCCTCCTGGACTGGTTCTATTTGTTGAAAAACTGCCGAACACTAGCAGCAAGGCCGAGCGGACACAAGATTCACCGGGAGCTGCGCTCCCCCTCAGGCATGCGGGACCAATAACTCCGGACATCACCACAATCAGGCAAAGTGTGCGATCTACCCACCTCTCTTCCGGGCGTGCGGGATCGAACCACGAGGAGCATCACTTGACATCTATAAGCCATTGCAAGTTTTTATTGTTCTACCCGCTTATTATTGCTTGATTGGTTAATCATTTCCAGACTTGCCCACCTTAAGCTATGTCTTACGTACCGTAATCCACCGTTTGTTTCGAGCTCAACGTCCTAGGCAATACCACCACAACATTAATCAACAAATCGTGACATCAATATACTTTCAGATTCAACTCAAATCACCTTTTACTACTGACACATAACAAGTCATCTCCATAAGTAATGCATTTTTCCATCCAAGCATTTCCACTTTTTTACGGTATCACCATCCAAATCAATCGACACTTCCAGCACATCATCCATGATAAAAAATGTGGCACTATATTGCTACAATCATACGCTATATACACCTCTTCGGGAAATCGTGTGACTCCCCTTCTCCGCCGATACATTTTTTCATCAAGATTCAAGTGTGTTATAAAAATTCCAAACCACTCCAAGTGAATACTTTTTGAGAAATATATCACGATAACCTTGCAAAACATCCGGGCTTAGTGTACCGTTAATCTAATAGTTTGGAATCAGTATATATTTAATTGTTTCCGTCGGTTGTAGACACTACAACGCTAGTTGTATAAATTTGGGTGACTTAGTATACACCCTGTTTTTACAAGTGGTTAATCCGGAATCGCATCCCTGAAATTGCCGCACCAGGCACTGGATGCGATCAAACAAAAGGAAAGCGCCAGGCAGCTATTTACTCCTCCCCCCTCGCGATAATTATAACCACCACCGTTCAGAGGAACAGTCGCGAGGGATGGTATCACCACATGTTCCGTCAGTGGAGGGAGTCGACACACTTCATACATTCTCCTGAGCTTAAGGCGTAAGCGGATTTCTTTTTTGAAAAAAGATATCAGGACAGGAGTTGAGAATGGCGTTTTATTATGAAGAGGCTCGACACGAAGCACCCGATTTCACTGACAGCGAACACGGCAAAGCACACACCCACAGACTGGAAAATTTCTCCCACCCGCATCCGGTGGTTGGTTGTTCTTTCGTCCTTTCCGGGTCTGTGCGCAGTTCCGCCCACCTTCGCCATGTGGCCTCGTACCCGCACTCTTCATTGCGCTCGTGCCTTCGCCATCATGCAGAAAAGCCAAGCATGACGCGAACGGCGAAAGCGCCTCGTCATCCCCGTCCTGTTAGCGATCCATAGGTTAGGAAAGCATTGGTCCAGGCCTGATGCTTCTCGTATCAGCTCGCCGTTGCGATTGAATCGAGTTCCGGCGGTTTCTCCGGCAAGGATCAGTGCAAAGGCTCTTTGTTTAAATGCCTTTATGCCCTAATCACGACGCGGGTAATCGGATTGTACACGTGTGGAGGCTTCAGTGACGCATCATCATGACATTTCGAGCTCACCCAAAGGCAATGAGCACCGCTCCCTCATGCTCCAGGGCCCACCGCACTTTCTGAAACGCGAAACGCCCCCTTGCGGTGCACTCCCCGTTATACCACTGACACTGGTCTCAGCCGCACGACCGACACACCGTGGAGGTATCGCCAATGCGTAAGACCGGCACTTGCATTGTTCTCGCTCTTTCCGTCCTGATCCCGCTCCTGGCCGGTGGCTCGCTCATCTCACTCGTTGCCGACGCCGACACTTCACAAGGTTCACTTCTCGTCTGGAGCCTTATCCCGATCCTTGCCGCCATGACTTGCGTATGCATCGTCACCTGGTGGCTACTCCTGCGCCCCCTGAAACAGATGCGCGACTTCGTACACAAGGTTACCGAAGGTGACTACAACTCCACCCTCGAAGGGGCGTTCCGCTACGAACTCCGTCCGCTGGCCGAGGATCTGCGACACATGGTCAAGGAATTCAAGACAAAACTCGGCTTTTCCGAGGGCGTGCTCATAGGCATCCCCTCGCCCTGCGGCATTGTGGACGCCAACAGGAAGATGTTCTGGATCAACTCGCACATGTACTCCCTGCTTGAGAAGAAGGGGCACTGGCAGACCTACCTGGAGCAGAGCCCTGGCGAGTTCTACATGAACGACCCGCAGTGCAGGACACTCTCGGACAGGGCCCTGGACGAACGCGAGACCCGGAAGGACGAATTCGACTACACCACCCCCTCAGGCAAATACCGCCGCATCGCGGAGCGGGCCACGCCGTTTTACGACTTCGACGGGAACCTGCTGGGCGCAATCTCGTTCTGGACCGACCTTACCCAGTTGCACGAACAAAAATGCCACATCGAAGAGCAAAACGAAATCATCGCCCACACCGCCTCCAAAGCTTCCGGGGTGGCTGACCACATGGCCTCCGCCTCCGAGGAACTTTCAGCCAGGATCGGACAGGCCGACAAGGGCGCTCAGGAGCAGAACAGCAGGGTGCAGGCCACGGCTACGGCCGTGGAGGAAATGAACTCCACCATCCTGGAGGTCTCCAGAAACGCATCGACCTCGGCCGAACATGCCGACATGGCCAGGGACAAGGCCCGCCAGGGCGCCAGCCTGGTGGAGGAAGTGGCCAGGGCCGTCATATCCGTCCATGACGAGGCAAAACTGCTCACGGACAACATGCGCGAACTCGGTGACCAGGCCCAGGGCATCGGTAACATCATGAACGTCATCACCGACATAGCGGACCAGACAAACCTGCTCGCTCTCAACGCCGCCATCGAGGCGGCCCGGGCCGGAGAGGCTGGAAGGGGCTTTGCGGTGGTGGCCGACGAGGTGCGCAAGCTCGCGGAAAAGACCATGAATGCCACCAAGGAAGTGGAAAAGGCCGTCACCGGTATTCAACGGGGTACGCACGACGCTGTCTCCCGCGTGGAGCGGGCAGTGGACCAGGTCGAACGAGCCACAGCCCTGGCCCACCGGTCGGGCTCGGCCCTTGCCGAAATCGTCTCCGTGGTGGAGGCTGCCGGCGATCAGGTGCGGTCCATCGCCACCGCGGCTGAGGAACAGTCCGCTACGTCGGAAGAGATCAATCGGGCTGTGGAAGACATCAGCTCCATTGCCCTGGAGACAGCCGAGTGCATGCACCAGTCCGCGGACGCGGTGACAGACCTCGCAAAACAGGCGCATGACCTCAACAGCCTGATAAATGAGCTCCGCGCCGAATGATCGCGGCAATGGCCTAGGGAGATTTCTGCAATCACAAAGTATTGAAGCGCATTATCTGGAAGCAATTTCCTTCCCCGTGATGATTATAACCACCACCGTTCAGAGGAACAGTCACGAGGAAAGGCGTCACCACATGTTCCGCCAGTGGAGGAGTCGAGATTATTCATACAATCATCCTGTTGGCCTTGCCGTAACCGCAATCTTTGTAAATCAGAGAGTCAACAAGACAGGAGTCAGCCATGACATTGTATAAAGATAAAGCTCGACACGTTGGAACAATCAATACCGCGTCTGTATATAAACTTGATCTGGACAAGCTGCATCCTCTTTCCGCAAAGGCGGCCTTCCGTCCCCGACCTGTGTTCTTGCCCGAACCTGAACTTTGTGGAATGGCTCTTTTCAGCCGTTTCCATCCTCTTTCATTCACTCCCCCCTGTCTGGAACTCCGCGTTGACCGGGAAAGCTCCTCTTCTTCCGGAGCTTCCGATTTCCTTGTACGCGGCCTTAACCGTGGCCCGCGGCAGCGAACACGAAGCATGAACTGAACGCCCGGTCCAGCGGATGGAGCGGGGATCCCTCCCATACCTCCGCAGGCTTCCAATTATGTTCATGCAGGCCGGTTAAATCCGGCGACCGCTGTCCCGAGTGCCCACAAATGTTACCCATGCCTGGAGGATCAAGTGGTGAGGTATCTTCTTTTTCTAAAATATTCCCCTGGAACCGGGGTATTGTCGGATGATACAAGGCTGCTCCGCGAACCAACGTCATCCTTATTTGGGCGCATATCATCAGCGGAATATGCTGACTTGTGCGCACCCCTTACTTGACTAAAAAAGAGTGAAATCATTGTTCTTCTATATTTCACTAATTTTATCCGTACCAAAACGAATATCCTATAGCCACAATATTCGGTATTTTTCCATTTGAGAATTAGCGGTATGCATTTTTGAAAAATAACTTGATAGAAATTCATTTTTGTATTATTTTATATTTACGAATTGCTTTTGATAAAAGCTATCAGTCGATTATATAATTCTATAGTCTACAATTTTTGTAAAATATAGTTAATTTTATTTTTAATTTTTAGAATTATACAGAGATTAACTTTGATATTACATTCAAAGTTTACAATATTGTGGTCGGGTCGTTTTGCATCAATAATCATGAACGTCACCAACGTGTGTAGATTGATGCATGGGTAACAGTAACAGATTGGTGTCAGGAGGGAATGTTGTCTGACAAGAAAGAGTTAGAGTGCGGCAAGAGTTTTTTGGTCAGGTCCTTCCTCGCAATAATTATAAGCACCACCGTTAAGAGGGGCAGTTGCGAGGAAAGGTATCACTAGATGCCCCGACAGTGGAGGGAGTCGATAGCCTTCAATACAATGCTCCTAAGGCAATGAACCACCATCATGATTCATTCACTACAAAGCCATTATCAAGGAGACAACCATGTCATTGTATAAGAAGATGATCGACGAGGCCATCGGAGCCACCCTGGCGGTTTACGACGTAATCAAGGAGAAAAGAGGCGGCGCCTTCAAGCTCACCGACTGCAAGCCCTATGTCGATGCGGTCAACGCCATGAAACCGGCCGAGGGCCAGTCCAAGGAAGTCATTGACCTGCACGTTCAGTCAGTGAACGCCCATTACGACATCCTGTGCAGCCTCACCGACACCATCCGCCCCGAGGATGATCCCTTTGTGGAGCACTACCAGACGCCCCCAATTCTGGAGATCCTCTACGCTGAAGACGCCGAGTTCAAAGCCTCGATGGATACCTTCATCGACGCCATCGCCGCCAACAAGGCCATGATCGGCCTGGAAAGCGTCCGCCGCTACGGAGGCATGTACGGCATGACCTGCGTGGTGGACTTCGCCTTCTCCGCCGGCTCCGTGCCCAACCTTGTCAATCGAATCCTCCAACCCCTGTCCATCCCCAAGGACCACAAACGGACCATCCTGTCCTCCAAGTCCTGGGGCATGAACACATCCTACGGCCTTGGCGGCGCCTTCAGGGCCGCCATGGAATCGGGCAAGACCGCGGCCGAGGCCGAGGCGGCCGAAGTGGCCCAGTTGCAGGCCATCTACCGCGATCCGTCCGAATCCCAGGCCAAGCTCATGGATACCCATAACCTGGGCGGCCATGGCCCGCACACCTCCTTTGACACGCGCAAGTACATGGCGCAGTACAAGGAGCGGATGAAACCCTACGTCCTCGCCGCCCTCAAGGCCGGCGTGCATCCCGCCAACATCGTGACCGTGCCCGCCTATTGCGTGGGCGACATCGGCCACCATATCGCCCAATCGGCCTTCAACATGTTCAAGGACGACATGGCGTTCGGCATCTACGAATCCGTGATGCAGGCGTTCAAGAGCACCATGTACCGTGGTCTGGAAGCCGACGCCTACAAGGGCCCCTACGACGTGCTGTCCGTGGCCACCGGCGCTCCCGCATGCGCCAGTGCCTACATCCTCTGGAAGGACAGCTTCACCGTGCCCATGGTTGTCGACCTGCTGAGCAAGAGGTTCCACAACTACGTGGCCATGAACCCGAAGCGGGGCGAAGCCGACGAGCTGCACAACGCCGACTTCATCGACATCCTCACCCGCGGCGAGAGCATCCTGGACATCTGTCCCATCGGCGGCGGCGGCAAGATCAAGGGCGTGGAAGTGGATCTGAGCCCCATCGACAAGCACGAAGTGGTCTCCAACCCGCAGCGGTACACCTACCCCGCCTGCGCCATCACGCAGCGGTTCGCGGCCCTGATGAGCCTGGCCGACTTCCCCTGCTACCTGACCCCCGAGTGCACCACCGCCACCCTCATGACCAACTGCATCGCCCTGTCCCCGGCCAGCCCCGGCTCGCCGGTCAGAGGCTGCAAGAACTGCGCGGCCACGTCGCTGATCAAGCGCAACGTGCCGATGGTCACCGGCGAACTGAAGGGTGCAAAGGGCTACTGCAATTGGGACAACGCTGTTTAAGGTCTGTCCCGATGGCTAGCTGATGCTTTGCTCAAGTAGCCTTTTCAACCTTCACGGAGGTACATGATGGCAGCACCTTCGCTTCTGAAACGTTCGCTTGCGGAAATGGTGGGCACCTATGTCCTGGTGTTCCTCGGTACCGGTTCCGTCATGACAACGGTCCTGCTGTTCCAGGGGCAACCTGGAATCCCGGGCAATGCGTTCAATGCGGGTATCGGCATGGATGCATGGGTGGCAATCGGCCTGTCCTTCGGCTTCGCCGTGGTCGCCATGATCTATTGCTTCGGACACATCTCCGGGACACACATCAACCCGGCGGTCAGTGTGGCGCTCTGGGCGACGAAGCGTCTGCCCACGTCCGACATGATCTCCTACATCGTCTTCCAGTGCATAGGGGCCACCCTGGCATCCCTGTCAGTGGTGGCGGTATGGGGCGCGCGAGTCATCCCCACGGGGCTCGCCGCAACAGGTATGTTCGATGGAGTGAGTTACGGCCAAGCCATCCTGTGTGAGGCCATCGCCACCTTTGCCCTGGTGATGACCATTATGGGCTCTGCTGTGGACGGACGCTGCAGGGGCGGTTTCGCCGGCCTGGCAATCGGTTTCGTGGTCGTCATCGACATCGTCGTCTGCGGCAACGTGACCGGCGCTTCCATGAACCCTGCCCGCACCTTCGGCCCCTACCTGGCCAACATCCTGGTGGGCGGCCCCAACATGTGGGCCCAGTTCCCGATCTACCTGTTCGGGCCCCTGATCGGCGGTCTTGCGGCTGCGTTCCTGTATGACTTCATCGGCAATCCACGGGGCGCCGAAGGAGAATGCACCCAGTAAGGGCCGATCATCATCTGAAACGTTCAACCACCGCGGGGATGGAAACATCCCCGCGGTTCAACCCGTTATATGATGAAGGAGAAACCGCAATGAAAAAGAAAATCCTGTTACAACTGGACAGCGACCGCCTCCCCAGCACCTTTGACGCGGTAACTGCCCAGGACGCGGGGGTCGATGTCCTACTCGACCGCGGCGGCGTGACCACCGACGATGTCCGCAACCAGGTCTACGGGCTCCTGTTCACCAGGGGCGGCAAGGACCTGAAGTGCTCGGCCGTGTTCGTGGGCGGCTCTCATGTGGGCGCGGGCGAAGAGCTGTTCAAGGTTGTACAGGAGAGCTTTTTCGGTCCCTTCCGGGTCTCGGCCATGCTGGATTCCAACGGCTGCAATACCACGGCCGCGGCAGCGGTGGCCAAGATCAGCGGCGCCCTGCCCCTGGAGGGGAAGAAGGTGGTGGTCCTGGCCGGCACCGGCCCTGTGGGGCAACGGGCGGCCGGGCTCCTGGCCATGGACGGCGCTGAGGTGATCATGACCTCCAGGCGTCTGGACAGGGTTCAAGCCGCATGTATACAGGTTGAAAAACGTTTCGGAGTCAAGGTATCCCCCGCCGAAGTGAACGATGAAAGCACCACCCGTCAGACCATGGAAGGCGCCCATGCGGCGCTGTGCTGCGGAGCTGCGGGCGTGCAACTGATCCCCAAGGCAGTATGGACCTCCCTCCCCGATCTCGCCGTGGTGGCGGACATCAACGCTGTGCCCCCTCTCGGCGCCGAGGGCATGGAACCCCAGTTCAACGGCGAGGAGAGCCACGGCAAGATCCTTTTCGGCGCCCTGGGTATCGGTGGCCTCAAAATGAAGGTGCACCGCTCCTGCGTGGCCCGACTGTTCGAGCAGAACGATCTGATTTTCGATGCTGAATCCGTCTATGCCATGGCAAAGGAGATCGCCGCCTCATGAAGCTTCTCCTGGCCGGCGTCTCCGCGAGGGCCCTGGCCCAGTCAGCGGTGAACGCCGGTTATCATGTCGAAGCTCTGGACTATTTCGGAGACAGGGACCTAAGCGGCCTGGTGAAAGGCCGCTCCCTGTCCCGCGTCCAGGACACCTCATACAGCGCCCGGGACCTTCCGGACCTGGCGCAGGGTATGAGTTACGATGCACTGGTGTATGTAGCGAACCTGGAGAACCATCCGGATGTGGTCAACGAACTGGCCGGAGGCAGACCGGTGTTCGGCAACCCCCCAAATGTGCTGCGCGAGGTTCGCCACTGGCCCACCCTCAGGCGCGTGTGCGCGGAAGAACACCTGGCCATGCCCCTGACCCTCTTTCCTGGTGAGGAATCCTGCGCATCCCCCGGCACATCCTGGCTGCGCAAGCCCGTACGAAGCGGGGGCGGACACGGCATCCGCAAATGGGACCGCGCCTCCCTGAAGCCGAACTCATACCTCCAGGCCCTGGTCCCCGGGGTCAGCGCATCCGCCGTGTTCGCCGCCAATGGCAGGCAGTGCACGGTTCTCGGCCTCAGCGAGCAGCTCATCGGTCAATCGGGTCTTGGCGCCGGAGGCTTTCGCCACTGCGGCAATGTGATGCCCCTGGCCCCGGAGCTGGGAGGCGGCCCCGAGTTCTTCAAAGCCGTGCAGGGAATGCTGGATGTCCTCACGCGGAGGTTCCAACTGCGGGGCATCTGCGGCGCGGATTTCATCGTGGTCAGGGACAAGAACGATTCCCCAGTGCCCATGCTGCTGGAGATAAACCCCAGACCGTCATCCTCGGCCGAACTCCTGGAGCGCGCCGCGGCGCTCAGTGTCTTCGACATCCACGTGTCCTCGTCCGCCGGCATCCTGCCCCCGGGCTCCAACGGCGACTTCCGCGGCTTCCCCGGCGGCATGTACCACGCCAAGGGTATCGTTTTTGCCCAAAAGCACTCCATCATCCCCGAGGCAATGCCCGAGATCGGATGCGACCTGTGCGACGTGGGGCAGCCAGGGGATATGGTATCCCCGGGGAGGCCGATCTGCTCCATTCTCACCAGCGCCCACGACCGGGTGTCCGCTTTGCAAAGACTGCATGCGGCGGCTCAAGCACTGCAAACCAGGCTCGCGATCTGCAAGTCCGGAAGCATGGACGATGCCTCGCCGTTGCGGAACTAGAACCAGAGCATCTTAAATCAATCGAAACATCATATATGGAGTGTCCATGCAGGCTCACCGCAGTTTTCCAAAAGCATTCACCAAAGTCGACAAGTGCGACCCTGCGGGGCATTCCGAGTCGCATCCAGGAGCTATGCTAATGACCAGCATGCAAACCGTTTATATCGGACTGGGCAGCAACCTGGGAAACCGCCAGGCCAACATCCTCCAGGCGCTTCAATACATCAGGGGGCGGGCCGAGATCGAGGCGGTGTCCTCTTATTACCAGACCGAGCCTCACGACTGTGATACCCAGCCGAAGTTTTACAACGTGGTCTGCCGTATCAGGACCGAACTCGCGCCGGATGCCCTGTTGCGGGTGCTCAACCGCATCGAGAAACGCATGGGCAAGCAGGAAACACCAAGGAACGCGCCCCGTCCCATAGACATAGACATCCTGCTTTACGGCGACATGGTGTTGGAAACCGAGCAGATCTCCATACCGCATCCCAGAATGCACGAGCGCCCCTTTGCCCTGGTGCCCCTCGCAGAGATCGCGCCCGGGGTGGTACACCCGAAATTAGGAATGTCCGTGGAAAAGCTTCTGGCCCAACTGCGCAACTGGGGAGTGGTCAGGCTCAGCCTCAAGCCCCGCCTGGGGCTGGACGTGCAACAGGAGAAACCCTCCGTACCCCTTGGCCTGTCCCGGGTGGGGGTGACCAACCTGCACCGAAACATTCAGCTCATCAACGGCGGCAAGCCCGTGCTCTTCAACGCGGAGATCGATCTGTTCGCGGATCTCTCGGCTGACAAAGCCGGGGTGCACATGTCGCGCTTCAGCACGGCCGTGGAATCCCTGGTGGAGGAGCTGAGCATGGACCCCATGCCGGACATCGAATCCCTTGCCGGACGGCTCTCCCGGCAGGTCATGACCGCCCAGGGAGCCATGCGCTCCGAGGTGCATATCAGGGCGCGCTCCCCCATGCACAAGACCACGCCCGTATCTGGCAAATCCACCGAGGATCTTTACACCCTCATCGGCATCGCCTCCACCACCGCCGTTCGGACACGCTGCCTCGTGGGCATCGAGACCGAGGGCATGACCGTGTGCCCCTGCGCCCAGGACATGATGCGCGACTACTCCCGTGACCTGCTTTTGGACGAGGGGTTCTCCGAGGAGCAGGTGAAGCGCATCCTCCACACCATCCCCATCGCCTCACACAACCAGCGCGGCAGGGGCACCCTGCTGGTGGGCTCGGAAATGAACGTGCGGGCTGAAAACCTGGTGCACATCGTGGAGACCGCCATGAGTTCCGAGACATATGCGGTGCTCAAACGCCCCGACGAGTTGTTCGTGGTGAACAAGGCCCACCGCCACCCCCGCTTTGTGGAGGACGTGGTCAGGGAGATGCTCCTGATCATGGTGGACACCTTCCCTGAGCTGCCGGACAGCAGCTTTGTCCTGGCCAAACAGGAAAACCTGGAGAGCATCCACAAGCACAACGCCTTTGCGGAGCGCTATGGCACACTGGGTGAAATCCGCCGGGAGCTTCAGGGCGAGGAGGTGAGACAGCGGGCGCACATGCGCCTCGACCAGTGGCTTAAGGGCTAGCCGTATCAGCCTCTTGGAAACGCATGGGGATGGGGTTATCAGGCGAAATCACGGCCACATGCGAAGAGGCACGAAACCATTCGACAGCCACGGACATCGACAACACAAAGGGGGCGGTCATGCACCGCATCATCATCGATCAGGGCAATCTGCGCTTCAGCGCGGCGCACTTCATATCCTTCGCGGGCAAATGCGAACGGCTCCACGGCCACAACTACGCAGTCTCCGTGAACCTCGAGGGCTCTCTCAGCGAGGACCGCTATGTCTACGACTTCGTGGAGCTGAAAAAAATGACCAAGCAGCTCTGCGACAGCCTGGACCATCGCTTCCTGCTGCCCACGCAAAGCGACTGCATCTCCATGCGCGAGGAGAACGGAGAGGTCGAGGTCCGGTTCAAGGACCGCCGCTACGTGTTTCCCAAGCGGGACGTGCTGGAACTGCCTCTGGACAATATCACGGCCGAGCGCCTGGCCCAGTACCTTTCAGACGAACTGGCCGCGCTCCTGACCGGGTGCGACAACATCACCCGCATCGAGGTGGGCGTTGAAGAGGCTCCTGGGCAGACCGCGTACTTCAGCAGGACATTGTGAAGGAAAGATCCAAAGAAAAGGATGCGCCAGGGGAGCCCTTTGACATAAGGGACCCCGGGTATTTCTGATCAATTATGTATCCGAGCTAATCCATGGCCGACTATCTCTTCATAACCAGCAGGCTGGCGGCGCAGGCCCTGGCCGCCACCCTGGAGTCCATGCAACCGGATTTCGACTACAAGATCGCGGTGCTGGACGCCAGCGTGGCCGCGCTTATGAACACGACATGGATCTCCCAACAGCTGGAAAATGCCAGGGGATGCGCAACGGTCATGCTGCCCGGCCTGTGCAAGGGCGGGCTGGAGATTCTGGAGCGGAAGCTGGGGGTTCCCGTGGTCAGGGGGCCGGCGGACCTCAAGGACCTGCCCGTACACTTCGGGGGGGAGCGCGACCTGTCGGGCTATGGTGAATACCACACCAGCATCCTCGCCGAGATCCACGACGCCCACGAACTTTCCCTTGAGCACATCCTTGCCCGGGCGCGCTACTATCGCGACTCCGGCGCGGACTACATAGATCTGGGCGGCCCCCCCTCCGGCGGTATTCCGGGCATCGGCAAGATCATCTCCGCGCTCGGGGCCGAGGGTTTCGGCCTGAGCCTGGACAGCTTCGACCCCGGAACCATCCTCGAGGCGGACAAGGCCGGGGTGGACCTGATCCTGTCCGTGAACTCCCGCAACATCGAGGTGGCGCGGGAGCTGCGCGCCAAGGTGGTGGTGATCCCCGACTTCGGCCAGGGCATCGACTCCCTGGAGCGCAACGCCGAAAAACTGCGGCAATGGGGAGTGCGCCACATCCTTGACCCCATCCTCGATCCCATCGGCTTCGGCCTGAGCGAGTCCCTGTGGCGCTATCGCGAGGTCCGCCAGCGGCACCCCGGAGCCGAAATGCTCATGGGCCTGGGCAATATCACGGAACTCACCGAGGCGGACAGCGTGGGCGTCACCGCCCTACTCGCCGGGGTCATGGCCGAGCTGCGCATCGACTACGTGCTGACCACCGAGGTCATCTCCTGGGCAAGGGGCGCGGTGAGGGAAATGGACCTGGCCCGCAGGCTCATGCACTACGCCTGCAAGGAGCACATCCTGCCCAAGGGCATCGACTCAACCCTGCTGACCATCAAGGACCCGCCGCACCCGGTCTACTCCAGGGAGGATCTGCTGGATATCCAGTCCAACGTCAGGGACGATAACTTTCGGATCTTTGTCGGCAACGGCCTGATCACGGTACTCAACCGCGACCTGTTCATCCAGGGAACCAACCCAAAGGAAATCTTTCTTGAGCTTTGCGTGAACGACCCGGGGCACGCATTCTACCTGGGACGGGAGCTTGAACGCGCCGCCACCGCACTGCTCCTGGGCAAACGGTACACCCAGGAATCGCCTCTCAATTTTGGATACATTTCAAATAATTCCAAAAAGTCAAAAACAGCGGAAGATCATCCCGGGGGGAACGATTGACGAGCTTCGGGGAGCCCCGGCGCAATGCATTAATTCCAACGCCTCGGCCCGACAGGCCAGGGCCTGCTATTAAAAGGAAAGAATAGTGTCAGCCATACATCTCAACCAACGATCCCTGACTGTGACCCAACGTCTGATCAGTGACGCCACGGAGTTGGACGTGGCCGTACGGACGCTCCCCAATGGCACCACCCTTGTAGACGCGGGAATCGAGGTGACCGGATCCCTGGAAGCGGGGCGGCTCGTTGCCGAAGCCTGCCTGGGAGGCCTGGGACAGGTCGAATTCTGCGAACTCAGCCAGTTCGCCTCCCCCTTGCAGGGCATCCAGGTCAGCGTCAGTCATCCAACCCTGGCCTGCATGGCCTCGCAATACGCGGGTTGGGCAATCTCGCGCTCGAAAGAAGAGCCTGGAGGGAAATTCTTCGCCATGGCTTCGGGCCCGGCCAGAATACTCGCCCGCACCGAGCCCCTGCTCAAGGGCATGGAACACACCGAACCACCCACGTGCGCCGTTCTCGTGCTCGAAGGGCGCCAACTTCCGAACCAAGAGGTGACCACGGCCATCGCCACCGCCTGCGGGGTGGACCCCGAACAGCTGTTCCTGATCATCGCCCCCACCGCCAGCCTTGTGGGCTCTGTGCAAGTGGCGGCCCGGGTCGTGGAGACCGGCATGCACAAATTGCAGGAGCTGGGCTTTGACCTGAGCGTGGTGCTCTCCGGCTTCGGCACCTGCCCTGTGGCTCCGGTGGCCAAGGACGACCTCCGGGCCATAGGCCGGACCAACGACGCCGTGCTTTTCGGCGGCCGCGCCTGGTACACGGTGAATTGCGAGGATCAGACCCTGGAGCGGGTGTTGGACAGGATCCCCTCGTGCTCGTCACAGGACTTCGGCACCCTGTTCTACGACCTGTTCATGCGCTACGAGGGCGATTTCTACAAGATCGACCCCCTGCTCTTCAGCCCGGCCCAGGTGTTCTTTGCCAACGCCCGTAGCGGCAGAACCTTCAGCGCGGGAGAAATCAGCCCCGGACTTCTGCAGAGGTCCTTTGAGTAATGAGGACCGTAATTCTCGGCAAACGAGGGGGGCGTCACGTTACCCTGCTCCAGGAGGCCCTTGCCAAACACGGCATTGAGGCGCCATGCCACCCAGTTACGCGGCTCGTGGCCCGGGTGGGCCACACCCCGGAGTTGAGCTCGGTCACGCGGGACCAGGTGGCCAACGTCCTGGACAACGCCGACGTGGTGTTCGTGAGGGCCGTGCCCGGAGGTTCCCTGGAACAGGTCATCTACAGGGTCAACGCCCTGTACTGCCTGGAACGCGCGGGCAAGCGCATCGTGAACCCGCCCATGACCATCGAGCACTGCGCCTGCAAGTACTACGCCCTGAACCTTTTGGCTCACAACGACCTGCCCGTGCCCAGGACAATCGTCACCGAGCGCCTGGACCAGGCCATGGCCGCCTTTGACGAACTGGGGCGCGACGTGGTGGTGAAACCCCAGTTCGGCGCCGAAGGCAGAGGTATCCTCAGGGTCTCGGACCCGGACCTCGCCTACCGCACCTTCAAAGCCCTGGAACAGGGGCACTATGTCTATTATCTGCAGGAGTACATTCCCCACGGCTGCGCCGACTACAGGGTCTTTGTCGTGGGGGGCAAGGTTATCGCCGCCATGCGCAGAAAAGGCAACGGCTGGAAGACCAATGTCTCCCTGGGTGCGGTACCCGAGGCCTGCGAGGCGAATGACACGGTGCTGGACCTGGGCCTGCGCGCTGCCAGAGCCTTTGACGCCGACTACATCGGCGTGGACATCCTGCCCCATGAGGATGGCGGTTATTCAGTGGTGGAGGTCAACGCCATTCCCGCATGGAGCGGCCTGAAACAAGCCACCGGCGTGGACGCCGCAGCGCTGCTCGTGGAGCACGTCCTGGCCACGTTCCGGAGCGGATCAGGAGAGCGGTCATGAGACAGCGCACCATACTCGTGCACGAATATGTCACCGGGGGCGGATTCGCGCCGCTACCCAACGTCCCAAGCCTGTGCGCCGAAGGCGACATCATGCTCCGGGCCGTGCTCGACGATTTCAAAGCCTGGGGGCGGGCGCGGATCGTCACCACCAGGGACCAGCGGATGAAAGGCCCCCCACTGGATGCTGACGAGACCGTAAGCCTACTGCCCGGAAACTTCTCCTCCCGGTTCTATGCACTGACCCGCGAAGCCGACGCCACCATGGTCATCGCGCCCGAGGAACACGGCATCCTGGCGGAGCTGAGCGAAAAGATCCTGGAGTCAGGCGGTCGTCTGCTGGGAAGCCTGCCCCAGGGCATCCGCCTGGCCGGGGACAAGTGGCTCTGCCACAATCGGCTGCAGGAGACCGGACTGCCTCAGCCCGAGACAACGTTGGCCCCCCCTGGAGAAGCCCGGCGCATGGCCATGGATTTCGGATTCCCCCTGGTTCTCAAGACCCTGGACGGGCAGGGCAGCCTTGGCGTGTGCCTGGCCACTGACAAGGCCACCCTGGATCGGGCTTTGGAGCACCTGCCCCACTCCGCTCCGCTGCTGGTGCAGCGCTACCACGACGGGGTGCACGCCAGCGCCTCCCTGCTCGTCTCCGGCGCCGGAATCCTGCCCATCTGCGCCAACAAGCAGCACATCACCCCGGGCATCCCGTTCTCCTATCACGGGGGCAGCACCCCCTTCTTCCGCCATCCGGAAATCGAAAGAGCCATGTCCCTGGCCGTGAAGGCCGTCAGAGCCGTCCCCGGCCTGCAGGGTTTCGTGGGAGTGGACATGATTCTCGACAAGGGGCACTGTCTGCTCGTGGAAATGAATCCGAGAGTCACAGTGGCCTATGCCGGGGTCAGAAAGGTGGTGGACTGCAACCTGGCCCGGGCCGTCACCAGAGCCTGCCTGGACAACGAGCTGCCCGAGCGCATCACGGTCCGGGGGCACTTGGAGTTCAACCCCCTGGAGGCTGGGCATGAAAAAGCCGTTTAGCGTGTCCGGGTGGGACATCGGCGGCGCGAACATCAAGGCCGTACGCCTGGACCGCGACCCCGAAGGCCGCGAGACAATCCGGGCAGTCTCACGCTCCTTTGCCATGTGGCAGGACTCGGCACAGTTGGAGACCGCGCTCATGGAACTGGGCAGGGAGTTGGACCTGCCCTCCACAAAGGCCCTGGGCCTGACCATGACCGCCGAACTGGCCGACGCCTTCCGCACCAAGAGCCAGGGCGTGGCCTTCGTGTGCGGCGCGGTGAAACGCGTCTTTCCCGAAACCCTGATCATGGCCATGGATCTGGCGAACAGCGGCTGGTCGCCCATCGGGGACGCGGACTTCAGGCCCCTGGACTTCGCGGCCAACAACTGGCTGGCCTCGGCCCTGTATGTGGCGCCCCTCCATCGGGACTGCCTGCTCATGGACATCGGCAGCACCACCACGGACATCATCCCCATAAAAAACGGCCTTGTACTCGCAAAGGGGCGCACCGACACGGACCGCCTGATCCACGGAGAGCTGGTCTATACCGGCATCCTGCGCACAAACCCCGACACCGTGGCCCCCACTATTCCAGTGAACGGCCTGCCCTGCCGGGTGGCCTCGGAGTGGTTTTCCTCCATGGCCGACGTGCACCTGCTGCTGGGGCACATTTCCGGCGAGGAGTACTCCTGCGCCACAGCCGACGGCCGGGACAGGACCCCGGAGGACGCGGCCCAGCGCCTCGCCCGCGTGGTCTGCGCGGACAGCGAGACCCTCTGTCACGCGAAGATCCTGGCCATGGCCCGGTATCTTTACGAACGTCAGCTCAACCAGGTGGCCGAGGCCCTGCACCAGGTGCTCTCCACCCGCGGGGAGCCCGAACCGCCCACGCTCCTGGCCACCGGGGGGGGCGCCTTCATGATCCGGGAACTTGGCAGGCGCCTGGGCATGGAAACCACCGCGCCGCTCCCCCACTCCGATCCCGAGGCACTGGCGGTACTGCCCGCCCTGGCAGCAGCCTCGCTGCTGGCCGACCATATCTCGGAATCCTCCTGATGCCCGGGGCAGTGCTGAAAATCGGCGGCAGTCTGGGGCTCGGCGAGGTTCTGCCCCCTCTGTGCCACGCGCTCTCGGAAATGGCGCGCAGGCACACCCTGCTCATCGTTCCAGGTGGCGGAGTGTTCGCCGATGCGGTGCGCCTCTGCCACAATAGCTTCCCCCTGGGCGAGAGCACGGCGCACTGGATGGCCATCCTGGGCATGGAGCAATACGGGCTGCTGCTCGCGGACCTGATCCCCGGCTCCCACACCGTGGTCACCCTAAAGGATGCCGAACTGGTCACCAAACAGGGGCGCGTGCCAGTCTTCCTGCCCCATGGCCTGATGCGCCGGAGCGACCCCCTGCCCCACTCCTGGGACGTGACCTCGGACTCCATCGCGGCCTGGATCGCCCTCCAGTCAAAGGCCCACACCCTCGTGCTGGTCAAGGACCAGGACGGGCTCTATGCCCGCCCCCCGGAGTCATTTCCAGACCAGAAACCAATGTCCGAAATGCCCCTCCCAATGCTCGCCTCGTGCAAGGGGGTGGACTCCTATCTGCCCTTCGTGCTGGCCGACAAAAAACTGAAATGCTGGGTGGTGAACGGGAAAGAGCCGGAGCGCCTGGCCGCGCTGCTGGACACGGGCACGACCCTGGGCACATTCATAGACTTGGGATAAAAAACATCTTGGGAAAAACGACGTTCGAGGGGAAGAACCATTTGTAAAACAGCTCTGCCCCTTCCAAAATTCTTTACAAATCCGCCCCCCCCATGACTTCTTTCAATCGACGAACAGCAGCGGCATCCACGCTGCCGCCGGTCCTGCCGCCGTTGCAGATGGCGGAGCGCACGCCCACGATGTCCGGCCTGATCCGGCACAGCAGGGGCATGTCCCCGATTTTCAAACTGCCCGCCAGAGCGCTGGTCAGGCCCAATTCCCGGCATCTGCGGACAAAGCCCCCTACCTGGTCGCTGTCCAGGATGGTAAACAGGGAGCGCTCCGCCCCCTTGATCAGGGTGTCCAGCATGCATCCGTCCGCACCGGCGCGGGCCGCCACATCGGGCATCACTTCCGGGGGCACGCAGCCGCACTCCCGGGCATCGGCGTAGCCCGCGGCCATGATCAGGGTCTTGGGGAACCCGTCCCGTACTGCCCGACACACTGCCGTGAGCAGCTCTTCGGCCTGGTGCGCGTCCTTGGGGCCGCGCAACCCGATTTTTACATACTCCACGCCGCATGATGCGGCGCCAAGCGCAGCCAGAGCCATGGTACCCGGCAACATGGGCGCGTCGCCTATGGCGACGCTCACTGCCATGCCCTCCCTTTCCTGGGGCGCGAGTTCGCATATCCGCCGCACCAGCCCGGGAACCGGGGCGCCCAGAGAGCCCTCTGCAGGGTTCTTTACATCGAGGATGTCGGCCCCGCCCTCCACTGCGGCCCGGACCTCGTCCTCTCGCGTCACGCTCGCAAGCAAACGCATTGTATCACTCCCATTCAATGCCGGGTGCGGATTGCATCTCCGGCCTGTTTTACCTACATTCGCCACATGAAAATTCCAGAGGCCTTGCATATGCGACAGGGGTGGATCTATGAGGTCATCGCCAGCACAAGCGGTGAAAAAGGCCCACATGCCGCCCCCATAGGGATTCTAACACCCGACGGTCTGACCCTCAAGGCAGAGTTGTACAAGGGTTCGACAACCCTGGACAATATACTGCGCACCACCATCCTGGGGCTGAATTTGATCCATGACGCGTCCATCCTTCACAAAGCCCTGTACCGCCGGGAGGAACTCACCTTCGCCCCCCTGACACAAGACTCCGCTACCCCCTTTGTCCTGGGCGCGGACGCCTGGCTGGACCTGAAAATCACCAGGACCACGGAAACCCGGGACAAATACGTCATCGAGGCGGAACCGGCCGCCTGCCATGTTCACGCCCCTGTCTCGCCCCTCAATCGGGCCCACGGCCTGCTGTTGGAGAGCCTGGTGCTCTCCACCCGTCGGTACGTGCTGCCCCGGGATATTGTCCGCGAACAACTCCTGGAAAACGCCCGGGTCATCGCCAAGGTCGCGCCTGACTCCCCATACCAGGACACCATACAGGACCTGCTTAGAAGCATCGTCATCGAGGAGTGACATAGCCTATTATAATAAAAACGTTTTGCGAGGGAAAAACCTTTTAGGGAAAAGGTTCTCACCCTCGCGCTCCCCTTTCCAACACCGTTAATTTTAAAACTTTTTAGGAGGGGGGTCCGGGAGGAAGCCCTTTTGGAAAAAGGGTTCCCCCCGGAAACGCATTAAACTTGCCGACACGTTCCCTTTACTCTTCCACCATGATCTCGGCACCGGTGTTCTTGGCCCGGGCCACGAACACAGTGCCGGTCAGGCCCTGGACAGCCAGTTGCTCATGAGCGGCCCTGATCACGGCCTGCTCGTTGCTGTCGTCCACCAGGGCATAGAGGCACGGCCCCCAGGAACTCTGCCCCACGCCGTGGGCGCCTGCCGAGTGAAGCCCCGCCACCATCTCGGTGGCCACGTCCCTGTAGGCTCCTCCTTGGGTTTTGCTGAAATACAGGCCGGTCTGCCGGTCAACCTCGCTCATGGCCTTGCCAAAGGCAGCGATGTCCTGCTCCACCAGGGCGGGCAAAAGCTGCAGCAGGACCATGCGGCAGATGGTGTCGGTCATGCTTCTGGTGTCCCCCAACGAGGCAAAGGCGTCGCGCTCCGCCTTTCCGGACAGGCCCGGGGAGGCGTCGGCCATGACCAGGACGAACCGCCATCCTTCCGGGAAGTCGCGTCGCATGACCACCTGCGACCGGCTCTCGGACTCGCCGTTGGTGGTGGGCTTGTGCCCGGTCTCCAGGATGAAGCCGCCTGTCTCGAAGCTGGAGATCCCGATGCCGGAGCGCCCCCCGCGTCCCAATACGTGGGCAACCTCCCGAGGGGGGCGTTTCAGGCCATGAAGCCTGAGAAGGGCCATGCCCACGGCCAGAGCCCACTGCGTTCCGGAGCCCAGGCCGGAATGTCCGGGTATGACGTCCAGGGCCTCCAGTCGCGCGTGCCAATCCATGTTGTAATGCGCGCCCAGCCTTTCGGCATACTTGAGCATGCGCTCCGAATGCGGACCATCGGCTTTCAGCCCCATGGCGGGGGTTGCCACAAGGGTGATCCTGGGCGCATCCACGCCCACTCCGACGCTGCCGTAGTTCCAGCCCAACTCGCGGCTCAGATTGAGAAAACCGAAGTGCAGCCTGGCGTATGCCGTCACCGTCACCCGCATGTCATCCGACCTCCATCACGTTGTCCTCCTGACTTTAAAGGCATGGGCAATTCTTAGCGAGGGGGGAAGCGCCGATACCGGCAAGGACTTCCGCCGGAAAACAATCTATGAATTCCTGTGCGACTCGATGACGCCCCGTATGGCTCCGGGACTCTCCAGAACCACCAATCCTTCCATTTTCCTGATCTTTTCAACGTTATCGAGATCCACCTGGCGGATACGTAAGGTCAGGGGCGAGCCGTCGGGCAGGGTCGTGGTGGTGCTCCCGGATTTCTGGTCCACAGGGAGCAGGTAGGCCGGAACAGGGCTCTTGTTGATCTGGGCCACGGCGTTGCTGACCAGGGTGTCGGCGATGCCGCAGGCTATCTTGGCAGTGGTGTTGGCGGTGACGGGCGCCACGAGCAGGAAGTCGTACTTGCCCACCTGCAGCGGCCCCACGATGAAGGGCGTGTTGGAGTCCTTTTCCACCATCACACGCGAACCGACGTGTTCCAGCCTGTCCATGAGCTTGTACCATTTCACTACTTTTTCCGCTGCCTTGGAGAGCACAACGGTGATCTCCAGGTTATCGTCTCTTGCCATCTCCTCCATGACGTCGAATATCTCCGGCAGCAGGTCCCCGGCTCCGGTAATTGCCCAGACGAATTTCATGATGCTGCTCCGTTCAGACCGTCGGCAAAGGACGGGTATGCTATTGAGGATCCCGGGCAACCATTCAGGCCGCGCTTTTCAGGTCCTTGGCCGTGATCCACCCCCGGTGCAGGGCGGTGCCCACCAACACCCCGCCCAGACCAAGCCCGGCGGCGCGCCGCACATCATCCATGCCGCGCGCCCCGCCTCCGGCAATAACCATGGCCCGGGGCAACATCCTGCGGGCTGTCTCGAGAAGGGGCCAATCCGGCCCCCTTCCGGTGCCCACGCCGTCCAGGGTCAGGAGAATAAACCTGGCACAGCCCAGGGCGGCGAGGACCTCCAGCCCCTCCACTGGCGCCTTGCCGCGCAGCTCGGGAGCCTTGGAAAGCACCACGCCGTGCAGCACGTCCAGGCTCACCAGGACCCTGTCCCAGCCAGCGGTGTTGCCGATGCCCTCAAGGGAGCCAAGGGTCTCCAGACTCTCGGTTCCGGCCACCACCTGCGCCGCTCCTGTCTCCAGGACCCGGAGCGCGCCTTGTGCTTCGGAGATGCCCGCGTCCACCCAGAGTTCGCCGGGCAGTTCGCGGGCCAAGTTCCGTAGGACGTCCCAGTTCCCGTTTCCTTCGAGGATGGCGTCCAGGTCCGCGACATAGACCGCGGGACTGTCGGTCTCGGCCCGCAGGGCCACGGCCAGGTCCAGGGGATCGGCGCCCTGCGCCAGGACGCTCTGCACCGGCTGATACCGGTCGCGCTCCCCGCGCACGGCGTGAACCGCCTGACCGTGCAGCAGGTCCACCACTGGTATGACATGCATGTCACACCCTCCTGATGATTCCGTTGTTTCCTGTCATAAGCCTGCGCCGGTCAGTTGGATACGGGACGCAGCAATATTTCCCCTCGGCCGCCTTCGTTGAAGTCGCCGCTGTAGCTCTCGAACTCCATATCTGACGCCGCATCCGGCAGGATGCACTCGGCCCTGGTCAGCGACGCCAGAAGCAGCGGCCAAGCACCTGGTTTATTGGTACAATTATACCGGAAAGTAGGCAACATCTCCTGGGGGCGGGTGAGCATGATCACTGTGCCCCTCACCATGTTGGCTCCAGCGCGCACTCCGGGGGTGCCGCCGATGATCACTGTGCCCGCGCCCATGCCAAAGGCTGCCAGATCGCCGCAATCGCCGCACACAGCGATGATGCCCCGGCGCATACGCGCTCCGGTAAGGTTCCCCGCGTTGCCGTGGATGAGGATCGTGCCGCCGGACATGCCCCGGGAAAAGCCCCGGTATGCGGCCCCGGCGAAATGCCCGGCCGAGCCGCGCACCACGATGCGCCCCCCGGTCATGTGGGCGCCCAGATAATCACCGGTATTGCCCGTGATGGTCAGCAGCCCGCCGCTCATCTCGGCTCCGGCATGAAAGCCCACGTTTCCGTTGACGAGCAGTTCGCCCTCGGTCATGGCCTCTCCGATCCGCTTGAAGCGGGTGAGATCACCGGTGATCTCCAGGCATGCCGGGCCGTCAACGCCCTCGTGTATCTCCACCTGGAAGTGATCGCCGACCTTTTCCATTCTGTTGCCCACCAGCAGGGGCAGAGACTCGATCTCGCCCCTTGCCTTGTTGGTGAGCTTCTCGGGGAGCAGGGATTCCGCCTCCACCGGCAAAGCCGGGGCCGTGCTGAGAGTCAGATGAATCCTTGTATTCATGACATGGCTCCAGTCCATTGTGTTTGTCGCGTCTTCATAATCATTCGAACAGCTTCCACAGGTGGAAGTGGTGCTTGCCCAGGCGCCCTCCGTAGTTGCCAGCAGTGATCCGCACCACTCCGGGGATGCAGGCCGCCTGGATCCCGACCCTGGTGGCTTCGGCCACCTGTTCGAAGGTCAGCCCGTCGATGACGATCTCCAGCACCGAGTTCACTCCCTTGGGCAACACGGTGTGGGGCACGCGGCTACGGATGCCGGGGCAAAAGGCGATGTTTGTGGAGGCGGGCAGGAATGAATACTTCGATCCCACCTGGCTGCCGCTGCGCACTATGCCCCCGGGAAACGGCAGGGCCACGCCACGAACGGCGCGCATGGCCCGCACCGCTGTCTCGGCGGCCTTCAGAACCACGTCCGCGGACTCGGCCAGGATCATGAAGTTACCGCCGCCCACAGCCTCGGCCACGCTGAACTCCTCCTGGATCATGAAGTCCCCTTCCATGACCGGAATCCGCCAATAACGCCGCCCCTCGATGACCTTGCTGGCCTGGAAGCCGTCGCCGAAGTATCGGAGCTTGCCGCCGAGCTGCAGGATGGCGCGCTTGTCCTCCGGACATTCGGGCACGCCGCCGTCGAAGCAGGAGGATGTGGGGGCGGTCATGATGGCCTGACCTATGCGTTTGAGCAGCTGTTTTTCCAGGGAATCCTTGGACATGCCGAAGAACAGGCAGTCCAGGCCGTGGCGGCCGTCCGGGGTGCATTGGGAAACGCCCTCGATGCCCGCCTCGATGCCGCAGCCGATGACCGAGGTTGCGAAGCCGGTGGCGGCCCGGGCAGCCTCCAGAGCCCACTTGTCGTTCAGCGCCGTCACGGTCAGCCGCGCCCCGGTCATGGGGAAGGCTTCGGCAAATGTATCAATTATTTCGACGTTGTTTACCCGCATGGGACCACCTCCGGCCTTTCCAGATATTCATCCTCGACCATGTAGTTGGCCAACTTCACGGTGTAGTTTTCCTCAAAGGTCTCGGCCAGGTCCTTTGGCAGAGTCTCGCCACGGTCCGGCTCCACGTACAGGGTCCTGCCGTTGAGGCTATGGACGACCTCACCGTTGCGCACCACCACGACACCCTGCTTGAGCACGTATTCCGGGCTGGCGAACATGGCCCGCCTGTCGTCCCGGATGCGGTAGATGGCCACGTCGGCCTCCGCGTCAGCGCCGAGGTGCCCCTTGTTGGCAAGGCCCAGGGCTCTGGCCGGGCCCGAGCGGGTGATGATGGCGATCTCCTCCAAGGTGTACTCCCTGTCCAGGTCGAACAGACAGGTGGCGCGCCGTACCCTGGGATGCAGCTTCTCCAGCCACGAGCGGCGGTAGTCCGCGTCCATGAGCAGCTTGATGATCTCGGGATAGGCGGTGAACGGCCCGGCATTGGGATGGTCCGTGGTCAGGAAGACCTGCCAGGGGTCCTTGATCAGCAGCAGGAGCTCCAGCCCCACGGCCCACTGGATGGCGTTGACCAGCATGCCGGGGCTGTAGGAGATGGGTACGATGCCGGACCCGCTCTCCATCTCGATGTCTCCCCCCGCCCATTTTCCTTTGCGCATCTGGAACAGCTTGAACTCCATGGGCGCGTCCGAGGTCATGGTCAGGGTGGAGCCGAACACGATCTGCCCCACATCGCAGGTGAACTCGGGATGCTTGTTGAAGTACTCCGCGATCCTCTCCGCACCCGAGGCAAAGCCGCCCTTCCTGGTCTTGGCGTAGGAGTGGTACTGCAGATGGGTGTAGTGTGTGCGCAGCCCGGACAGGGTGCTCATGGTGGCCAGGGTGGTGTCAATATTGCCCGGCTCGCCGAGATGGTTGCAGTGCAGGTGTATGGAGTGCGGGAGCCTGAGTTCGTCCACCGCCTCGGCAAGAGCTGTCACGATCTGCCGGGGCGTTACACCAAAGGGGGGCGTGGGCGTATCCAGATCCGCAGCGCCGGCGTTCCACTTCCAATCCTCGACACCGCCCGGGTTCACGATCTTCACCGCATACCCCCGGCTGGCCCGCAGGATCCACGAGACCAGTTCCTTCAAGCGCTCCTTTCGGCCAGCAACGTCCGACTCGCTGAGCACCTTCATCATGAGGTAGTTGTTGCCCATGACCGTGTAGCAGCCCTTGTCCAGCAGCGGCATGTCCATGAGCTCCTCATGGGCGTGCCTCGCCTCCAGGGGGGGCACGGCGGCCTCGAAGATGGTGGTGTACCCCAGCTTGGAGTAGAGGTAGCCGGTGCGAAACGTGGTGGGTACGCACAGGCCGCACCCGGCCCTGGTCACGGAGGTGCAGGCCTCCACGTGGCTGCGGTGCTCCTCGGGGCAGATGATGCGTCCGTTGTTGACCTTTGCCCCGGCGATATGGCTGTGTATCTCCACGCCGCCGGGCATTACGGCGCAACCCGTGGCGTCGATGCTCTCCATGGAGTCCTTTTGGCCCTCGGGGATTCCATCTCCGGAGACGATCCGCCCCTGGTCGATGAACACATCCCTGACGTCGCCACGCAGGCCGTTGGCCGGGTCGTAGATATGACCGTTATGTATTCGCAGCATGGGCGATCCTCCCCTTGATGCTCTTCAGAACTTCCTCGTCCGAAGGATATGGTGAGTCCACCAGCTTTCTCAGCCGCAAGGGGACGTTGTCCATGCGGTAGAAGGTCCCGGCCGCGGCCACACCCACCGGCGCCACGGGGATGACCACAGTGGCCCAGGGCGTTGTACCGTTGCGGTGCGGGTCCAGGTGAATGGTGGGGATGGTCCGCAGAAACTCCACCGCGTCCAGAGGCAGGTGCGCGCCGGGATCCGTGGCCACAATGAGAGCCGCGTCGATCTCCTTTCGCGCGAGCATGGGTACCACACTGAACTCCCCGGGGTTGTGGCGGGGAAATCCCCTGCTGAAGTTCACGGCCAGGGGGTAGCCGGTCTGCCAGGCCATGACCTGGTTGGCACCGTTGACATTGCCATGACCACGCATGGCCACGGCGCAGAACCGGGTGTGGCGGTTTGCGTCCTGAACCAGCCTGGCCACCTGCTCCACGTTGATGTCCGTGTTGCGGCACTGGGTCACGCCCAGGCCGAAAAAGAGCACCCCGTATTTGCACTCCTTGATCATCTCCGCCACCTGGCGCCAGGATTCCACGGGCACGCCCGCCACGTCCTCCCGTCCTTCGGGGAACTCGAGGTCCACTCCGTTGAGCATGGCGCGCAGGATGGAGGCGATCTCGAATGTATGACCGGGGGCGACCTGCAGGAACACGTCCGCGCGCTTGGTGGTCGGCGTGGTGCGGAGGTCGATGGCCACCACCTTGCGCCCCTTGCGGCCTTGGGGCACGAACAGCCCCTTTGGCTGCAGGGAGTAGCGCGTCAGATGACGCATGTGCGCCTCCACCGGGTTGCAGCCCCAGTAGATGACAAGATCGGCCCTGTTCCTGGCCTCGCCCAGGGTGCAGGACACTATCCCGGCCTGCTGCCGGGCCAGAACACCCGGGCCGTGACAGTAGGAGGAGGGGTTGTCCAGGTTGGCCCTGGTCATCTCCGCGATCTCCACCAGCTCCCGCTGGGCCTCGGAGGTGGTGCTGCTGAGCCCGTACACCAGGGGGTTTCGCGCCTGACTCAGGATGCGGGCCGCAGCCTCCACCGCCTCCTCCACCCGGACCTCACGTCCGTGGACACTTGGAGGCGGCGGATCGGAGAGCGCGTGCATGATTTTGTTCCTGCCGATACTACAGGCCTTTTTGACCGCCGTGATCTCATTTCCTTGCACCTCGACTTCAAGATCGTCGCAGAGGCACCCACAAAAGGTGCAGACCACATTCTCGTGCATTGTCGTTTCCATCATGCGCCTCCTTTATCGGAGTGAACCTCCGGGCCAGGCTCCCCGCAAGGGGAGAGTTCCACTCTCAGTCCCTTCCAGTTCGGCACGCCGGATTCCTGGGTGCTCGTGGCGCTGAACAGGGTATTGGCCACAGGCCCAAGGGGCAGGAAGAAGATGCCCTGCGGCACGTCCGTGGCCTTGCAGAACACACGGATCTCGCCGTGGGCGCTGGCGAGCATGGCCTGACCCCCGCTCTCCACACCCAGGGCGGTCAGGTCGTCCTGGTGAATGCGCAGGGTTGAAATCTCCTCGATATATGGCGCTCCATGTTTACTGCTGACCATCTCGGCGCCCTGCTTGGCGGTCCGGACAGTCACCAGCAGACCTTGAATGCTGCCCATCACAACCTCCTTTGTTGTGAAAACCTTGAAACCAACCCGGGAGGGTCCTCTTCGGAAAAAGGACTTCCCAAGCCCCCCTCAGGGTAATCCACGTTCCCACGTTCGGGAAAGCCATGGCGAAACGAAAACCATTTCGCAAACAGGTTCCTTCACGCAAGAAACTTCATAATGATCGGATTCTTATTGAAGTCTGTGCCGGATTCGCAGCCGTGAGCCATGGCAATTGAACGACACACGCCACCAGGCAACAAGGCGGACGATCACAGGCGAGGAGGACGATTCGGCGCAACGCAAGGTACCGGCGCAGGGCTCTGCCTGGCCATACCGCTTCCGGTGGAGAGGCTGTCGCGCCCTGTTTCCTGATAAGAGGCGCGACGCTCCGGTCTCATCTATGAGGGGTATGTCGCCAGTGGTGCCTAACTCGTGGTGTCGAGCATCTTCATTATACAATGTCATGACTGACTCCTGCCTGATGCGCTTAGACTCGAAAGAATCCCGAGACATTTACTCTGTCAGGAGAATTGTATGAAGTATGTCGACTCCCCCCACTGGCGGAACATGTGGTGATACCTTCCCTTGCGACTGTTCCTCTGAACGGTGGTGGTTATAATTATCGCAAGAGAGGAAATTTACTGACGGAAATCAAACCGCGACTGTCATGAGCACCGTGTTCAATGAATTTCACCCTTAAAACGGCTGTTTTTCCACAACCGGTCACTACGACGGGGCGGAAAGCCCCAAGGTGAAACACAAAAAGAATCCAGGACCAAAACAGTCATGATATTCAAGCCTCTGCAAAAATGCTTTGATATATCATGATGCAGTTGTCACATAACATAGCATTTATCCTTGTATATGAAAAGCGGGTTTTCACTTTCCAAGCAAATTTCCCACATCTCCCGAGGCCGTTTCATGCTTTGCCTGAGTCTGTTTCAGCCTTTCCTCCTTGCAAGAACTACTTGTTTGCCATATTGATGCACCCCATGAAACCCATGGACAGCCAATGGGCAGGCTGGGCCGCACAGCTCGCCTGCATTTTCGAGGTGCTTGCCGAGAAACCCGGCAACGTGACCCGCTACAAGGACTGCGCCAATCTCAGGATGGAACAGTTCATGGTCAGCGCCGCGGCTGTCGGCCCCGCATTCATGCATGCGGACAGCGCATCGGTGGGGGAGATCATCCTGCGCGCCGCCACGGACACGCGCCGCCTCTCCGGTGTCAACACCAACGTGGGAATTCTATTGCTTCTGGGTCCCCTGGTGCGGGCCGCGACCACAGGGCACCCCCGGGGGTTGCGCGCCGCCCTGCGCGAGGTGCTGCGCGGACTGGACGTGGAGGACGCCCACCTGGCCTTCAAGGCCATCCTCCTGGCCGCGCCACAGGGGCTGGACAACGTGGAGAAAGGCGACGTCAGAACCACCCCCCTCGACATGACCCTGCTGGACGCCATGGCCATGGCCAAGGACCGGGACAGTCTGGCCCGGGAGTACACCACGGACTTCGCCATCGTGTTCGACATCGGTCTGCCCTGCCTCACCGGACTCTGGGCTGAAGGGCGCCGCCTGTCCGATGCCACTGTCCAGACATTCCTGACCATCCTGGCCCGGGTGCCGGACACGGACATCGCGCGGAAACTGGACCGCCAGGCAGCCCTGGAGGTCTCGAAGCAGGCCGCCCGGATCCTGGAGCTGGGCGGGGTGTTCCGCGAGCAGGGTAAAGAGGCCCTGGCAAGCTTTGACTCGCGGCTGCGAGACCAGGAACGCCGCTACAACCCCGGCACCACCGCGGACCTCATCGCCGCCGTGCTCTTTGCCTTCCTGATCACGGAGTCGGCCCCGGAGCGGGTTCCGGATTTGTTGCAACGCTGGTGATGTAAGAATATTTCGAAGAACTCTTCTGGGGAACCCCATGCAATTGGCTCCCCCCGCGACACGTTGCTTTAACGCATCTTTTCCTGTCTAGCCGCTCTCGTCCACCACGACCAGGCCGTCGTTGAAATCGCTCAGGCTGAAGTCGGCCAGGGTAATGGAGAACGTCGAGGCGTCCACCACGAAATTGCCACTGCCATCCTCGAGGGTGAGAACCACGTCCGCGCCGTCCTGCACCGCGTTCACCGCTCTTCCATGGTCGCTTTCACCGACGTAGTAGTCGAACACGTCATCCAGGTTGAGGGTGTCTCCGCCTTCCAGGAAGTCCTCTATGGTGTCGCACCCTGTGGCGGAGTTCTGGTCATAGTAGAAGAGATCGCCGCCATTGCCGCCGATCAGGTTGTCGTCCCCACCGCCCCCTATAAGGGTGTCGTGGCCCGAGCCCCCGTACAGGGTGTCACGCCCGCCATCGCCATCCAGGGTATCGCCCCCGGAGTTGCCGTACAGGGTGTCTCTCCCGCCTCCGCCGTACAGTGTATCGCCATCCGCACCCCCGTACAGGGAGTCCCGCCCTGAACCGCCGAACAGGGTATCGGCTCCGCCGTTGCCGGTAAGGGTGTCGGCTCCATCCCCGCCGTGAAGAACGTTGGCGAGATCGTCTCCGATGAGGGTGTCGTCGTGATCGCTGCCAATGAGGTTCTCGATGTCGTACAGCTCGTCGCCCTCGGCATGACCCCCGGAAGCATGTCCCACGCTTCCGGCAGCAATACTCAGGTTCACGGTGACAGCCGCGTCCGAGCCGGAGTAGTCCGCGGTGTCCGTGTCGTTTCCGCCGTGCAGAAGGTCCGCTCCCGCGCCTCCCAGGAGCCAGTCGTCACCGTCCTCCCCGGCCAGGGTGTCGTCACCCGCACCCCCGTACAGGGTGTCGCCACCCACACCGCCCATCAGCTGGTCGGCGCCTTCGCCTCCGTCCAGGAGGTCATCGCCGCCGTA
This sequence comes from Desulfovibrionaceae bacterium, assembly GCA_963674665.2. Classification (GTDB taxonomy): domain Bacteria; phylum Desulfobacterota; class Desulfovibrionia; order Desulfovibrionales; family Desulfovibrionaceae. Next base: position 227,150 of record CAXXPL010000016.1, read on the forward strand.
CCCGCCCAGGCTGTCGTCACCGTTGTTGCCGTAGATGACGTCGCCCAGAGTGCTGGAGCCCACGATCATGTCGTCCCCGCCGCCGCCCTGGATGGAAAGGACATTGGTCATGGTGGTGACGTCCTGGAAATTCCAGATCAGATCGGTGGACGTGTCCGCATAGATGGCGCCCGCGCTGGCAAGGATTATGGTCTCCATGCTGTCCAGAGTCTGCCCATTGTACCGCCAGTCGGCGGCATTCACCCTGAGGGTGTCGGTACCGGTGCCGCCGGAGAAAACACTCGTCACGTCGGTGTGCTGCCCCTCCACGATGAAGGTGTCGTCGCCTTCCCCGCCCAGGTAGGTATCCGCGCCCTCCCCGCCGGTGATGGTATCGTTGCCGGTTCCACCCTGCAGCGTGTCGTCTCCGGCACCGCCGTACAACATGTTCTCGCCTTCGTTTCCATACAAGTAATCATTGCCGCCTTCGCCATACAGGGTGTCGTCACCCTCGGCGCCGTCGATGTAATCGGCGCCTTCGCCTCCGTAAATGGTGTCGTCCTGGGTAGTGCCCCGTATGGTGTCATCTCCGCCGCCCCCCTTGATGGACGTGACATTGGTCAGGGTGCCGCCATGGAAATCCCACATCAGATCCGACGAGGTGCCGGTGTATATGGCCCCTGGGCTTGCAAGGGTTATGGCCTCGATTTGGAAGGTGGAAAGCGAAAATGTGGTGACGTCATACCGCCAGTTGTCAGCGTTCACCTGGATGGTGTCGGTGCCGGCACCGCCGGAGAAGGAGCTCTGAGAGTCGGTTGTTTCCCCACTCACCACGAAGGTATCGTCTCCAACCCCGCCATCGTAATAGTCACTGCCCTTTCCGCCGGTGAGGATGTCGTTGCCGTCGCCGCCGAAAAGGGTATCGTTGCCGGCACCACCGTACAGGGAGTCAGTGCCGATATCACCGACCAGGTAGTCCGCACCTCCTTGTCCATACAGTTGGTCGTTGCCGTCGCCGCCCATAAGGACATCTTCCGCAGCACCACCGTACAGCAAGTCGTCGCCCTCGGCGCCGTCAATGTAATCGGTTCCGCCCCTGCCGTAGATGGTGTCATCCCGGGCTGTGCCCCGAATGGAGTCGTTCCCGCCGCCCCCCTTGATGGATTGAACATTGGTCAGGGTGATGCCGTGGAAATCCCACACCAGGTCCGATGAGGTGCCCGTGTATATGGATCCCGGGCTTGCAAGGATTATGGCTTCAACAGAGAATGTCGCGGAAGAGAACATGTTGACATCATACCGCCAGTTGGCAGCGTTCACCTGGATGGTGTCGGTGCCGCTATCTCCGTAAAAACAACTCAGCGAGTCGCTGACTTTTCCCTCCACGATAAAGGTGTCGTCGCCATCACCGCCTATGTAATAATCATCTCCCATCCCACCGGTGAGGGTGTCGTTGCCGTCCCCACCCTGGAGCATATCGTTCCCTGTCCAGCCGTACAGGGTGTCGTTGCCGCCCTGCCCATAAAGCACGTCGTTGCCCTCGTCGCCGTCCAGGATGTTGTCCTGGTCGTTGCCCGCCAGGATGTCCGCGAACATGCTGCCTCTGAGGTTCTCGATATTCCTCAACACGTCGCCATCGGCCTCTCCGGCGGAGGTCTGGGCCGTGGTAATGTCCAGATCAACGGTGACTCCCTCGGAGGAGTACCAGTAGTCTGCGGTGTCATTGCCTATGCCGCCATTCAGGGTGTCGGCGCCCTCGCCGCCGTAGAGGTAGTCGTCTCCAGCGCCTCCGCGAAGAACATCGTCGCCGATTCCACCATCAAGGTAGTCCCACCCCTTGTTGCCTTCCAGAGTGTCGGCGCCATCGCCGCCATAGAGCTCGTCATCTCCCGCACCTCCCTGCAGGACATCGTTGCCACGTCCTCCCACCAACAAATCCCAGCCCTTGCCGCCGCTGAGGCTGTCGTCGCCCTCTAATCCGACGAGGAGATCGTCTCCGGCACCACCGCTGATGTCGTCCGCCACGTCCGAGCCCTCGAGCCAGTCGTCTCCCGAGCCTCCACGGATCACCGAGGCGCCGGTGACGAACATGTCCGCGTCGGTGAGGGAACCGTCAACAGTGTCCAGGCTGTCCACATAGATTTCAACAACCTTAAGGCCTGTGGCCGAGATGGTGAAAGTATCGGCGGCATTGTTGAAGTCGAGTTCGGCGTACACGGCTTCGATATCCTCTATGAGCACCTCGGAACCGTTGGCATCCAGGGTCATCCTGTCCGTCGCGTCACCGGTGAGGACCAGGGTGTCAGAGGCTGCGCTGTCCTGAAAAATGCCCAGCCAGTCCCAGTCCGATTCCACCCCGGCCGCGTTGTTGTCCGCGTCGATGAAATCGTTTCCCGGGTGCGTGGTGATCTCTATGTAGTCGTTATCCGTACCCCGGCCGATGATGATCTCGTCGGCGCCGGTGCCCGTGATGTAGTCCCCGGCCTGGAAGTGTACCACAACGTCGCCGGTGTCCGTGCCTCCGTCCGTGTCCTGCACGGTGTAGGCATCGACCTGGGTGTCGCCGGAGCTGTAGCTCGTGCCGTCCGGAGACAGGATGTTCGAGCTTGTGACCGTAAGGTCCGAGGCGCTGTCCTCGGGATCGGTATCGTTTCGCAGCAGGGCGTCCTCGTGGACCTCGAGCACCTGCCCCCCCGCCACGTTGGTCAGGATGATGTCGGTCACGGCGGTGGGCGCGTCGTTCTCCCCCTCTATGGTGACCACCACATTGGCGGAGGACTGGTCGCCGTCTCCGTCCTGCATGATGTAGGCGATGGTCTCCAGCAGGCTCTCGCCCGGAGCCAGGGCCATGACCTCGGGGATGGAAGTGCCCAGGGTGTAGGTAAACACACCGTCCGCAGTCAGGGTCCAGGAGCCGTACAGCCCGCTGCCGGAGGCCGCGATTGCCGTCATTCCGTGGGTGTCTGCCACGGAATCGTTGGCCAGCACATTCACGATGTAGGGGCCGGCGTCGTCCTCGTTGGCAGTGATGGCGTCGTCAATGGCCAGGGGCTGGTCATCCTGCACCGTGATGATGAATGTTCCCGCGCCTGCGGACAGATCCACGGAATCGCCGTCCGCATCCATAAATCGGACCAGGGAGCTGAAGTCCAGGGTCAGGGAATCGCCGCTGTGCTCCAACGCCTGGTACAGCGTGAAGGTGTAGGTTCCGGTATCGCTGACCAATGTCAGCTCGAACACAGTTGTTCCGTTGGCCGTGGCCGTGAGCACGTTGCCGGAAACATTGTAGGCCAGGTCATAGCCCAGGGCCCGCAGGGTGCCCAGGCTCGTGTAGTCCGTAACGAGCTCGTAGGCGCCCTGGCCGCTCTCCCACACGTCCTGGCCAAAGTCCACCAGGCTGTCCAGGTCGCCGGACACGGAAACAAACGGGGCGGTTGTCAGGGCATCCTCGTCCACTCCGTTGGTCACCGAGGCGCCGGTGAGCGAAAGGGTGTCATCGGCCAGGGTGACGGTAAATGTGCGGTCAGGCAGTATGGCCGCGTCGCCGTCATAGTCCAGGTATTGGATCACGGAGGAGAGGTCCAGGGTCAGGCTGTCCAAGGGGGTGGCCCCGTCCAGGTGGTCCAGCTGCTGGAGCAACGTGAAGGTGTAGTCCCCTGTGTCAGGGGTGAGCTCCAGGGTGAAGATGTCGATCCTCGCTCCGGTGCTGTCCGTGATGTACCCCGAGAGGATGTTGCCTGATATCTCGTACTCCAGGGCGTGCCCCTGGGATGTCAGGGCGCCCAGGCTCGTGTAGTCCGCGGCCAGTTGATAGGTCCCGCCTTCATCCTCGCCAATGTCCACCAGCGAGGCAACCGTGCCCGAGGCTGGCAACGCCCCACCGCCCAGGTCGTTCTCGTTCATGGCGATGTCGATCGTGCTCCCGGAATGGACCGGGACATCGTCCTCAATGGTGATGGTGAATGTTCCCGTACCCGAGGACAGCCTGACCCTATCGCCGTCATAATCCGTAAACTCGATCAGGGAGCTGAAGTCCAGGACAAGACTATCAACCGGGTTGCCGTCCGCGTCCAGGTGATCCAGCTGCTCATACAGGGTGAAGGTGTAGTCACCGGTCTCGACATTCAGGACCAGCGAGAAAACAAGTATGTTGGAATTGGTTATCCCGTACAGAGTAGTTTCACCCGCCACATTCCCAAATATTGTATAGTACAGAGCAACACCGTTAGAAGAAAGCCGGCCAAGGCTGCTCTCGCTGCCAGTCAGATCGTAGGCCCTGGAGTCCGAACCTTCGTCCTGGCCAAAATCCACCAGGCCGGAGATGCTGCCCTGGACCACGAGACCGGTGCCATTGCCCGACGCTCCCGTGCCGGGAAGATCGTCCTCGTCCACGCCAGGATTGTTCACCGAGTTGCCCGTGAGCGTGGGAGTATCGTCCTGCACCGTTACGTAGAATTGCATGCCGCCGTTGTCCGACAGCTCCACGGTGTCGCCGTCATAGTCCTGGAAGCTGATCATGGAGGTGAAGTCGATGCTCAGGCTGTCCGTGGGGGCGCTCAAGTTCCCATGATCCAGCTGTTCATAGAGGCGGAACATGTAATGACCGGTGCCGCTGTTCACAGCCATGGTGAACACCGTGGTCTCGACTCCGGTTGTGGAATCCACGACATAAGCCTCTATTCTGTAGCCCGCGTCCAGCACACGGTAGCTGAGTTCGACACCATGGCAGCTGAGGTGTTGATCAATGAGCGAGGTGAAGTCCGAGGTGTCGAAGACATAGGTCCCGGCAATGTCCTGGCCAAAATCCACAAGGCCGGTCAAGGTCCCGGTCACACTCTGATGTCCCCTGGCCAGCAGGGTCTCGTCGACACCGGCGGTGTTTTCCACGATTCCGGTGAGCACCGGGGCGTCGTCCGCCACCGCCACTGTGAAACCGCCGTTGCCGTCGGCCAGGTTCACAGTGTCGCCGTCATAATCCTGAAAGCCGATCAGGGAGGTGAAGTCGATGACGATCTGGTCGTCGGGATCGGCACCGTCCGGGTGGTCCAGCTGCTCGTACTGGGTGAAAATGTAGTCGCCGGTGTCCTGATCCAGCGCCAGGGTGAACACAGTGACGCCGTTGGCCGTGGCAGTGAGCACGTTGCCCGCCATGGCGTAGCTCAGCGCGCTCCCCTGGGAACTCAATCCCTGGGCCAACAGGTCGGTGAAGTCGCCGAGCAGCGCATAGGTGCCGTCGCCATCGGCCTGCACGTCCTCGCCAAAGGAAACCAGGGACTCCAGAGAACCCGTGGTCACCTGAACGCCGTTGACCAGCCCGGTCTCGTCGACGCCCGCGCCGTTCACCGAGGCGTTGGTCAGTACCGGGGCGTCGTCGACCACCTCGATCTCGAACTGGTCGCTGCCCAGGCTCGCGATCAGATCACCATCTCCGTCCACGAAACTCATCAATTCCGAGAAGTCCAGGGTCAGGCTGCCCGAGCCGGGGTCGTGATCCAGCTGCTGCAGCAGCACCAGGTCGTAGTGGGCGTTGTTGTCTCCGGAGAGCGTCAGGGTGAACACCGTCACGCCCCCCGCAAAGGCTGTCAGGGTATATGTGGTATGCCCGTCCGCGGCGGTGCCGGTGGTCAGCTCGTATTCCAGGTCCATGCCGCCGGAGCTCAGGTTCAGGAGATCGGACCCGGCGGAAGGGGCGCTCAGCATGAAATGCGCTTGGCCGTCCGTTGATTCGTCGCCCTTCACGTCCTCCCCATAGTCCACCAGCCCTGCCAGAGAGCCGGACACGGTTACGGGCGCGCCCTGGCTGTTGCCGTCGGGCAGGCCACCCTCGTCCACTGTTACGGCCACTGCCGCATTGATGTTGATCGAGGGGACATCGTCCAGAATCCGGATCTCGAACTGCCCCGCGCTCAGGGTGAAGAAATCGTAGTCAAAATCCAGGGCCTGGATGATGGAGGAGAGGTCGATGCTTATACTGTTCGCCCCGTTCCCGTCCGGATGATCAAAGGGAGCGTAGAGTGTCAGGGTGTAGGCCCCCTCGTTGGACAGCTCGAAACTGAAGATCGTTACCCTGTTGCCGCCAACCTCGATATAGGCATCGAGGGTATTGCCCGAGACCTCGTACTGGATCTGGATATCCTGCGAATACAGGGTGGGTAGGCCGCTTGTATCGGCCAGCAGTGTGAAGCCGCCCTTGCCGTTGGTGCCCCAGTTCACCAGCCCGGTGCCCTCGCCGTCCAGGGTTCCGCTGATGACCTGTACGAGGGATCCCTCGTCCAGGATCTCCTCCATGGTTCTTATCTCGTTGTTTTCAGCCCGGGCCGGACTCGGCACCGTATCCACCTGGGTGTTGTTTGAACTGAACAGGGAGCCGCCCGTTAAAATCGGATCACCACCGCCCCCCTCGTCATCGTCGTCTCCGCCGCCGAGTTCCTCGATACCGCCCGGATCCGAAGGGTTGTAGCCCGCGCCCCCACCAGAGGAATTGGGGGCCGCGCTGCCACCCGGGTTCCCACCGGCTGCTGTTGCCACCGTCTCCGGGTCGTACCCGGCCACCATGGTGGCGAAATCATCGGCCTCGATGAACCCCTGGCCCAGAACGATCTTTGGGGGCTGCTCGGACGTGGCCAGCACAAGGTAGTTTTCAAGGACTATTTGCCCGGTCTCCTGGCCGTTCTCGTCATAGAAATAGATCAGCAGGTCGGTGGGGTCGTCGGAGCTCTGCACCAGTTTGACCAGGCCGCTGTCAAGGGCGTCCTGGGTCAGCCCGTCGATGTCCAGGATGTCACCCATATCGGCTTCCACGGAAATGACCTGACCGTCCGTGGGGATTGGAATCGATACGGTGGCGCCGCCTGCTTCATCGCTCGGTGATGTCGGGGGAGTTTCCTGTCCGGGGGGGTTCGAAGGCGGCGTGGCCTCGGCCACCTGCACCCAGCTACCGTGTGGGGCGGATGAACCCTGGTTGTCAGATTCTCCGGAAACCCCCTGCTGCCAATCGGTCCAGTTCAAATCCGCCATGGTACTGCCCCTCGATGTTTTGTTTGACTCCCGTCCTGGGAATGACGGGTTGGAACACGATATTACCGTTCTCCGGGGGATCTGCCTCCAACCTTGTGCGGCGTATGGAGCCCCGCATATTTATGAGTGATTATGAATCGAAAAAGTTTCATCGTTCAGGAGAAAAAATGTGTGACGATCATCCCGATACATCAGATTGAAACAAGTCAGCATCAGAAATCTCAGGAAGCATGGGAAAGGTTGTCCAATGAATGAAGTGTCAGTGCACACTTTATTTCTTGTTTATCTGAATAGTTACATTTTCATCTCAATCAAATGGAAAGACTTTCTGTTTCTGAACATGATCATGAAAGCTGAATAACAACCTACTGCAACTTTTATTATACAGAACTGTGTTTATTAATAATGAGAGTATTTTTAATCCCCTGAAAGCACCGTTCGTGTAATTGACTACAATATCACTCCCCGCTCAACTCGAGCGTCGTTCTGAAGGAAATGTTCGTGCAACAACACTTTCATGCCATTCCAGGAATAAGCTATCCTCTATCAAAGAGGCAAAGGAAATACATGACTCAAATGAGCTATAAGCAGACAATAGGGCACAACTCCATAAAATATTCCGCCCCAGAAATCGCGTTCCGGATTCAGTGCACATGAAGCCGCTGTTTATATTGACTTTTTTTGTGAAAACGCCGCGTAAGCTGGAAGCCAATGCGGGGCGATTACGACGAGGCGGGGAGCACCGCCAACGCTGGGCCGAACGCGAAAATCCCCCGAACCGAGGCGGAACGCCCAGCGCCGGGGGATACATGGGGGAGGAGACGAATTGTCAAATCATCAGAAGAATGGAGGCCCGCACGGCCCGCCACGGGGACGCATCCGGGGCAATGCTCACGATTTCGGATCCAAGAGGCGCCCCTTGCAACAGAAGGCGGCTGATATGCCGGTTGTCCGTGCGGGGTACGAACCCGATCATGCGCCCGTTGTGGTATAGTTCCACGGCGTACTTGTCATAGGGGTTGTCAGGCGCGGCGCGCAGCTCCAGGTCGTCCCCCTCATTCATGAAGGGGAGTCGTGACGGCCCGTCGTAGTATTGGAACCCCGCTATGGAAAACACATTGCACAGCATGCGGCGCTCCTCCTTGCGCTCCTCGGCCTTCGGCTCCTCCACCACAGCGGGGGCCGCCTCCACACCAAGAATGCCGCCGCACGTGAGCATGCCCACTGCTTTTAAAAAAGATCTGCGAGTACTGTTCATGGTCAGTTCCTCCCTTTCCGGTGTTCCAGGGCATTGGCCTTGAGAAGACCCTAACCGCACCGCGTTCCAGATTCCGGAATCTGCTCCATCTTTTTTTCATCAACCATTTCCGTTTGATAGGACTCTTTACTTGCAACAGGGGATGCAATACCATTTCGCCAATATCCCAAGGAGATGCCATGCCGGAAAAACTGTCCCCCCACTCCTCCCCAACTGAAAAAACCCTGGGCCTGTTCAGCCTGCTCCTCTTCACCGGTAAACGGTACACCCTCTCGCAGCTGGCCACGAAACTCGGCTGCTCCAAGCAATCCGTCATGCGCATGGTGGACCAGATCGAGCGTAGCCACGCGGCCGGAATCGAAACGGGGATAGACCACGAGAAACGGCGCTGGTACCGCATCCGCGCTCCAAGGAGCCGCCCCAATGTGGCGCTGCCCCCGGAGAGCATCCAATACCTGGTGCTGTGCAAGGAGCTGGTCTGGCATCTGCTGCCCGGCTCCATGCGCCAGGAAATAGACAGCACGCTTAACAAGACCACCGTCCTGTTGCATGATCCCGAGGAGCGCCCCCGCGCACTGGCGCATGTCATGGATGTGTCCGTGAAGGGCGCCATCGACTACACCCCCCGCCACCGAGACATCGACGCCCTGCTTCGGTGCATCGGCGAGGAACTGTTCTGCCGCCTGCTCTACAAGTCGGCGCGCTCCCAGGAACCCAGGGAACACTTATTCGCACCCGTGCGCCTGATGTCATACAGGGAGGCTCTGTACGCCATGGGCGCGATCATGGACCGGGACAACCCGTCACAGGTGAAGCACACCGCGCCCCTGGCAGTACATCGCATGAGCGAGGTGATGCCCCTGGACATCCCACGGCCCGAGATCGTGTGCGAGGAGGAGTGTGAAGGTTTCGGCTTTGTCAGGGGCAAACTCTTCCGGGTGAAGGCGAAGTTCGAGCCGGACGTGGCGCACTACGTGCGGGAGCGCGTCTGGAGCAATGATCAGGAGATCACCGAGTACAAGAACGGCAGACTGCTCCTGGAGTTCACTGCCCGCAGCGAATTGGAGGACGTATCCTGGATACTGGGGTTCGGCTGCAAGGCCCGGATTCTCGCGCCCAGGGAGCTGAGAATACGCGCCAAGGAGGAGATCCGGACCATGCTCTCGCTGTACCGGCCCTGATCATCCCTACTGCCCCGCATCCTGGGGGCGGTCCGTCACTATTCCGGTGACGCCCCACTGGATGAGTCGGCGCATATCCTCCACGTCGTTCACAGTATAAGGGTTGATGGCCAGGCCCGCGTTCCGGACCTGTTGCACGGTCTCGCGGGTCAGGCAGCGGAATCCCGGGTGCCAGGCGTCGGCCCCGGTGTTGCGCAGCATGTCCACCGCGTCCCCCGTAAATTCGTGCATGGTCAACGCACCTGTCAGGATATGCGGGGCGAGTTTTTTGGTTCTGCGGATATAGTCGTGGTTGAAGGAGGAGATGATCACCACTCCGGCCATGTCCATGGCCGCCACGATGTCCAGGACCGCCTCCACGATACGCTGCTCCAACTCATGTGGGACAGCCCGTGACAGATCCTTGATCTCGATGTTGCAGCACATGCCCAGGTCGGCAACCAGGCGCAACACCTCGGTCAGCGTTGGCACGCGCACGTCCTCCGGCACCCTGTCGGGCACCTCGCGCCAGGGGGCGCTCGAACTCCGGGGACAACTCCTGCGCGGGAACAGGTCGGCCGAAAGTTTTCTGATCTCTTCCAGGGTGAAACGCCACGGCAGGGTCGGCTTGTTGTCCGCAAACAGGGGGTGGAGGCAGGCGTTTGTGGTACGCAGCAGGTTCAGGTCGTGCAGCACGATGACTTCGCCGTCACGGGTGAACTGCACGTCGATCTCGCAGCCATGGGCACCGGCCTCGCGCCCCAACCGGATGGCCCGCAGGGTGTTCTCGGCGGCCAGGGAACGCCCGCCGCGATGCCCCCAAATGAGGGGCGTGTTCGAAAAAAGGTTCAAAGAGGGCAATACAAGTCTCTCCTGTGCAATACGGCCACATTATTTATTGTGTTCGTCTGGTGGAAAACCGTATGGCAGCAGGGCTTCCCCCACGCGTAATACTGTTTTCCATTCTCTTCTCAGTGATTGAGGATCTGCTCCAGAAAGAGCCGAGTACGATCTTCCCGGGGAGCCGTGAAGAATTCCTTGCCAGGGGCGTATTCCACGACCTGCCCCTGATCCATGAACACCATGGTGTCCGAGACCTCACGTGCAAAGCCCATTTCATGGGTCACGCAGATCATGGTCATGCCCAGATCCGCCAGCTCGCGCATCACGTCCAGCACCTCCTTGATCATCTCCGGATCAAGTGCCGAGGTGGGCTCGTCAAAAAGCATGATCTTGGGCTGCATGGCCAGGGCGCGGGCAATGGCCACCCGCTGCTGCTGCCCCCCGGAGAGCTGACCCGGAAATTTCCCGGCCTGCTCGGCTATGCCCACGCGCTCCAGGTAGGCCATGGCCAAGTCGATCGCCTTCTTGCGCGGCATGTTGCGCACGTGCACCGGGCCGGAGATCACGTTGTCCAGGATGGTCATGTGCGGAAACAGGTTGAACTGCTGGAACACCATACCCACTTCCCTGCGCACCCGCTCGATCTGCTTGACGTCATTGGTGAGGGGGGCGCCATTGACCACGATGCTCCCCTCCTGGTGCTCCTCCAGGCGGTTGATGGTGCGGATCAGGGTGGACTTTCCCGACCCCGACGGGCCGCACACCACCATGCGCTCCCCTTGCCGTACCTGCAGATCGATGTCCTTGAGCACGTGGAACTGGCCGTACCATTTGTTCAGGCCCTTGATGTCTATGACCACCGGGCTGTCCTTCAGATGTCCTGCCAAGTGGTGATGCGGGGTGTCCATGTCTGTTACCTTCATTTATCCGCCGAAGGGATGCTCTTTTCCAGGCGGCGGCTGTAGCTGGAGAGTCCGTAGCACAGGACCCAGTAGCACAGCGCCACGAAAACATAGGCCTCTTCCAGGCGGCCGAACCACTTGGGGCTGGACGTGGTGGCGAATGCCACCTGCAGCAGGTCCACCAGGCCGACGATGCCCACCAGGGACGTGTCCTTCAAAATTCCTATGAAATTGTTGACCATGGGCGGAATGACGATGCGCAATGCCTGGGGCAGGATAACCACGGTCATCTTTTTCCAGTAGCCCATGCCCAGGGCGTCCGCCGCCTCGAACTGCCCCTTGCCTATGCCCTGCAGCCCGCCGCGAATGTTCTCCGCCAGGTAGGCGGAGAAGAACATGGTGATGCCCACCATGGCGCGCAGCACCTTGTCCAGCTTCACGTCCGAGGGCAGGAACAGTGGCAGCACCACCGAGGCCATGAACAGGATGGTGATGAGGGGCACGCCGCGTATAAGTTCGATGTAGGCCACGCAAAAGGGTTTGGCGATGGGCATGTCGGACGTGCGCCCCAAAGCCAGAAGCACGCTGATGGGAAAGGCCGCGATCATGGCGGTGATGGACAGGACTACGGTGAGCATCAATCCGCCCCAGTAATGTGTCTCCACCGGGGAGAGGCCGGTGATGCCGCCGCCGTGCACCAGCCCGAAGACCACAAGGGGCGAGGCCACCCAGAGCAGCCGCAGCCACCTGGTGCCCCGCAGCTTGCCGAAAAAGCTCATGCACACCAGTACCGCGATGATGGTCAGGGCAAGAAAGGGGCGCCAGCGCTCATCCGCGGGGTAGATGCCGGTCATGAACACGGGCCATATGTCGCGGATAAAGCCCCAGGCCGCGCCGGAATACTGTTTGGCCCGCTCCGGATCCAGTGTCACCGAGGCGTTGGTCACGGCCCAGCGCCAGAAGGGCCTGACAGCCGCCAAGATGAGAACCACCGAGACCACTGTCAGCAGCGCGTTGTACCACGGCCAGAGCAGATTATCGCGGATCCAGCCCGGTACTCCCACTCTCGTGGCCGGGGGGCGTCTGTCTGGAATGAGCTTCACCATGTCAGCGCTCCACCAGGGCCACTTTGTGGTTGTAGATGTTCATGCCCAGGGAGATGAGCAGGGAGATGCACAGGTATACGCCCATCCAGATGCCCACGATCTCCACGGCCTGGCCCGACTGGTTCAGAATGGTCCCGCCCACGCTCACGAAGTCGGGATAACCGATGGCCACGGCCAGGGAGCTGTTCTTGGCGATGGCCAGATATTCGCTGGTCATGGGGGGCACTATCACACGCATGGACTGAGGCAGGATCACCAGCCGCAGAACCTGCGGCTCCTTCATGGCCAGGGCTCTGGCCGCCTCCCGCTGCCCCTTGGATACGGATTGGATTCCGGCGCGGATGATCTCGGCGTTGAACGCGGACACATACACCGTGAGCCCCACCACCAGGGCCGTGAACTCCGGTGTCAGGCCCGTACCCCCGCGATAGTTGAAGCCCTTGAGCATCGGGAAATCCAGCAGGAACGGACGCCCCGCGATGAGCCACGCCAGGGCGGGCAGCGCCACCAGCAGGCCGAACCCGGGCAGCAGCCATTTTCCCGAAACCCCGGTCTCGTCGTGCATCCTGCGGGAGCGCCGCTTGAGCAGCCAGACGCAGCACAGGGCCATCACCAGGGCCAGACAGAACGGCCACGCCCCCTGCTGGGGAACAAGGGCCGGGATGTACAGCCCCCGCTGGTTCAGGATCAGCCAGCCGCCCAGGTCGATGGACTGCCGCACGCCCGGAAGCTGCTGCAGCACGATGAAGTACCAGAAGAAAAGTTGCAGGAGCACCGGCAGGTTGCGGTTCAGCTCCACATACCATCTGCATATGTTGCTGAGCAGCCAGTTGGGGGACAGACGCCCCAAGGCCACCAGCAATCCCAGCACAGTGGACGCCACACAGCCGATGATCGTGACCTTGAGCGTGTTCACCAGCCCTGTGGCCAAGGCCAGGATATAACTGGATGACTCGGAGTAGCGCACGATCTCCACATCGCTGCGAAAGACGTACAGGGTGAGCAGCGGCAGTCCCACGCAGCACGCCAGGCACAGCGAAAACCACTTCCCATGCATCGGGGCGTGGACGCCCTTCCTGTAACGACGACGCAGCATCTGACACAGGCACACCCCCACCACGAGACTCAGCAGAAACCAGAGTACTCCGCCATGGAGCAAGGGAATGCCCGAGACCTCGCCGATGCGGAATCCGGCCTCGTTCTCCAGGAACCCGAAGCCCGAGCTGATGCCCCGCTCGTTCAGGTTGGCCAGGATGTTTCTGTAGGCCGATACCGCCAGCCAGAGGAGACCGGCAAGCATGCCGGCCTGGAAAATCCAGGCCCTGCCCTGGGGGCTGCGCCAGAAAGGAACCCTGCCGGGTGCCGCACTACGGGACATGTGAAAGCTGCTCCATAAGAGAATAAATGGAGTTTTGCGAGGGGGAAACCCTTTAAAAAGGGTTCTCCCCCTCGCGCTCCCCCTTCCCAAATCTTATAGTATCGGATCGAAAAGGGGTAGAGTCCGGTCTATCTGAAAGGCGGAGCGTACATCAGACCGCCGTTGGTCCACTGGGCGTTGAGCCCACGCTCCATGGCGAGGGGAGTTTTGGGGCCGAGGTTGCGGTCGAAGATTTCGCCGTAATTGCCCACGGTCTTGAGGATGCGCACGGGCGCCTCGTTGTCCAGGCCCAGATCCGTCCACAAGGTGCCGGTCTTGCCCAGCATGCGCTGCACTTCGGGGTCCTCGCTGTTGGCGAACATGTCTTCCACGTTGGCCTGGGTGATGCCCTTCTCCTCGGCCGCGATGGTCAGCCACACGGTCCAGCGGACGATGTCCTCCCACTGGTCGTCGCCCTGACGCACGTAGGGGCCAAGGGGCTCCTTGGAGATGACCTCGGGAAGGATCACGTGCTCACCCGGGTTCTCCATGAGTGAGCGCTGGGCGGCCAGGCCGGAGATGTCCGTGGTGTGGACATCACAACGCCCCGCGTCATAGGCCTTGCGCACGTCGGGCTGCTTGTCGAACACCACAGGGGTGTAGTTCATGTTGTTCTTGCGGAAGTAGTCCGCGATGTTCAGCTCGGTGGTGGAGCCGGTCTGCAGACAGATGGACGCGCCGTCCAGGTCCTTGGCGCTCTTGATGCCCAGGGACTTGCGCACCATCATGCCCTGGCCGTCGTAGAGCGTGGTGGCGATGAAGTCCAGGCCCAACTTCACGTCGCGGCTCATGGTCAAGGTGGTGGTCCGCACCAGCAGGTCGATTTCGCCGGACTGCAGTGCCGGGAGGCGCTCCTTGGAGGTAAGGGGGACGTACTTGATCTCGGGGACGTTCACAGCCGCGGCCACCGCGCGCATGAAGTCCACGTCAAAGCCCACGCGCTGGCCATTGCTGTCCAGAGCTGAGAATCCGGGGTTCTCCAGGTGCGTGCCGCACTTGAGGAACCCGTCCTTTTTCACGTTCTCCAACGTGCCGGCACCGGCCATCGAGGCCGTGAGCAGGAGCACCAAGCAGATGAAACCAATACCCAATTTATGCATCACTACGCACCTCCATCTCTCATAGTCGCCCCGCGGCACGGGCCAGAGAGAATTCTGTTCATGCGCTTGCCACGCACGCCGCGGATTTCACGGTGGAAAAAGCACTTGCCAGCCTCGGGCATACCAGTGAAAAACCCGCTCCAGCGTTACTGGAACAAGTGTCTTCTACACTGTTACCCAAGTGTTGACAATTGGGTTAACCCAGATTCATAAATTCGGTGTTACGAGCTGGTCGTGACAATGTGAAAAATCCGTGTCAAAGGAAGTCGCTCCACCTGAACGTGCACTCAATCGGGGCGGATCATGATATCAACAACCGGAATAACACGAGTTCTCCGGCGATAACGGTGACATCTTCCGCCATGAAATACCGGGGCGCCCTTTCTTCCGCAACGCGGCCGGACGCACCCCGGAGCGCGCGTGGATTCGCCGCGCGCAGCGCAACCCAAAAGAATCTCATGGAAACACAGCGGTATTATCAGATCGTCCACGAACTCATCCTCGACCGGTTGAAGTCCGGGGAGTTGCACCCCGGAGACAAACTACCGTCGGAACGGAGCCTTTGCGCCGAGACCGGCGTGAACCGGAACACCGTGCGCCATGCGCTGTTGCTCCTGCAGCGTGAGGGGAAGATCTTCCGTCTGGACCGCAAGGGGTGGTACGTCAACCCCACCCGCCTGGTGTACGATCCCGCGAACCACGTGAACTTCGCCCGGCTGGCCGCGTCCCAGAACAGGAACGCCAGATGGACCACCGAGGACAACGGCAGCTTTGTCGTGGACCACGTCCTTGATACCCCCGGTGCCCAAGGCTTTCCCCAGGGAACCGAAGTCTACGAGATGGAGAACATCTTCTTTCTGGACCAGCAAAAGGTGGCCTGTGTCCTCACCTACCTCCACGCCGGAGTGCTGCCCGGCATCGTACCCAAGACCCGGGACTGCGCAATGACCCAGGTCATCGAGCAGGAGTACGGCATCAGCCTGCTGCAGCGCGACCTGCTCATCCGCCCCGAGTTCTTGTCCCGCAAAATCTCCGCCAGCCTGGGCCTGCCCCCCGGCTCCCCGGGCGTGTACATCCGACGCGTCAAGACCGACGCCAGGGACCGGGTGCTCACCGTGGAGCACGAATACTGGCGCTTCGACGCCATGGAACTGCGCGTGAGTCAGAGATAGGGAAGGAAGGAAAAGGCTTTTTGCAAGCGGGAAACCTTTTTGCAAAAGGTTCTCCCCCTCGCGCTCCCCTTTCCCAAACCTAGATGCAGTATAGCGTGTTGACACTAATTCTGTATAAACAATCAGGCCTAAAAAGCATTCAATTACCTGAAAATACGTAACAAAACGACAAATCCATTATCTCATTCTCGACCAGGAACTACAGTCATTCTGTAAAAAAACCGGTCGCGCCGCCGCCGGATCGGGAGTGATGATGAAGGCCAAGCAAGTCAATAACGATCAGGCCAGTTTCCTGTGCAAAGACCTCATCGACCAACTCAACCCCAGGCATCCGCTGCTCCAATTGGCTGGACGCATCCCATGGGAGCGCTCCGAGCGGGAATTCTCCCCACTCTACAGCGGGCACGGACGACAGGAAAAACCCATTCGGCTCATGGTCGGACTCATGATTCTCAAACAACTTGAGAACCTCAGCGACGAACGTGTTGTCGAAGCCTGGGTTCAAAATCCTTACTACCAAGCCTTTTGTGGCGGGAAGAGAGGTGGCCTCGGAAAACTGGACCACTTACCAAGGTGGACGTAAACATGCCGATCTTGCGCTTCACGACCGGCAGGGGTAGCATTATTCCAACTATCCACCAGGAGTTGGGGAAATGCCATTCGACGCCTGGCGCAAGCTCGCCGACGAACGCATAGAAAAGGCCATGCAGGAGGGGCAGTTCGAGAACCTCGAGGGAAAGGGCAAGCCCATATCCTTTGAGGATGACTCCATGGTTCCCGAGGATCTGCGCATGGCCTACAAGGTTCTCAAGAACGCGGGCTATGTGCCCCAGGAAGTGCGGGACCGCAAGGAAATCCAGAACATCGTCGAAATGTTGGAGAACTGCTCTGACGAGCAGACCCGTTTCCGGCAGATCAAGAAGCTGAACATGCTCGTGACCCGCTGGAACATCTGCCGCAAGACCCCCATCCAGTTGGAAAAGCAGCAGCTCTACTATGAAAAGATGGTGGAGCGGGTGGAGGTGCCGGAGCTACCGGCGCAGGCACAAAAGAAGTAGCTGCTCGTTTCAATTTTTCTTTTCGCATCCATCATTATCAATCATTCATCCTTTCCCTCCCCAGTGGAATCCTGACCGTGATGGTCGTTCCACGGTCAGGGACACTGTCCGCGCGGATGCTCCCTCCGTGCGCTTGCACAATGGCCTGGCAGAGGCTGAGTCCCAGGCCGAAGCCGCCGCTTTCACGCGTGCGGGAGGCGTCAACGCGGAAAAAGGGCTCGAACAGCCGGGACAGGTGTTCCTCGGTGATGCCCACGCCGTGGTCGCGTACCGTGATCACCGCCTCTTCCCTGTCCTGAAGAAGTTGCAATAGCACCGCCCCGGCATCAGGGGGGGAGTATTTCAGGGCGTTGTCCAGCAGGTTGCTCACCAGCATGCCCATGCGCTCCGGGTCCACCATGGCGAGCAGGGGGGCGGAGGGGAGCTCGGTACGCACGCCAGGAGGCGTGGCGGCGTGGCGTTGGGCCTGCTCATGGAGCAGTGCGTTCAGGTCGGTGCGCGCATGATGCAGGATTCCGGCCTGGTGGCGCATCCTTGCGGCATCCAGGAGCGAGGTGATCATGGCCTCCATCTCCAGCAGGTCCTCGCGCATGCTCCGGGTCTGCTCGTTCTCCCCCATCATTTCCAGCTGAAGCTTCAGCCGGGTGATGGGGGTGCGCAGCTCGTGGCTTACGGCCAGCAGCAAGCCCTGCTGCGCCTGCATGACCCCTTCCAGCCGGGTGACCATCTCGTTGAAGGTGCGGGAAAGGTCCCGCAGTTCCCCGCCGCGTTTTTCCGGCACGCGGCGGCTCAGGTCTCCGTCACGCACGTTTGCGGCGGCGTCCGTGAGCCAACGGACGGGGCGCAGCAGGTAGCGGATGACCCAGTAGGTCACGAACAGAATCAGCGCGGTTATCAGCAGGAAGACCAGGCCGAAGCGGCGCATGGAGGCGCGCTCCTGCTCAGTGGGGAAGATGTCGAAGGTGATGGAGCTGTCAGCGCCTGTGCGGACGCGGATGCGTTGATAGCCGTGGAAAATGAAGGCCTGGACACTTTCGCTGTCATACCATTTCTTGAGCCGCTTTTCCGGAAAGCGCAGGTCGATGGGGCCCGTAACCCAGGAGGTGGGGGCATCCAGGGTGATGCGCATGTGCAGATGGCGGCCAAGGTGCTCGGCCTTTTCCCTGTCCGGGGGCGTGCCCAGTTCGCTGACAAGGAAGTGCGCGTACTGCACCAGGTTGCGATTCAGGGATGTTTCCCCATCGTTGAGGAAATTGAAGAACAGGTGATACGTGGACATGTTCAGGATCACGGCGGCCAGGAGCAACACCACGGCCAGGCGGATGAACAGGGAGCGGAGGCAGTTGTACAGGAATTTACGCATCGTCCTCTTCCCGGGCTATGAACAGGTAGCCCTCCCCCCAGATGGTCTTGATGAATTCCGGTGACTTGGGGTTGTCCCCCAGCTTCTGGCGCAGCCTGCTCATGGTAATGTCCACGGAGCGGTTGAAGGATTCGCTTTCCAGGCCGCGCAGCTCCCGGAGCAGGGCGTCACGGTTGTGCACCTTGCCGGGGTTGCGCGCAAGCAGGGCAAGGGCGTTGAATTCGTTGGTGGTCAGGCCCAGGTCCTGGCCGTCGAGGTACGCGACCCTGGCATCGAAATCCACCCGCAAGCGGCCGTAGTCGCCATGTTTCTTCACACGCACGCCACTCATGCGCCGCAGCACGGTCTGAATCCTGGCCACCAGTTCGCGGGGTTCGAAGGGTTTGAGGATGTAGTCGTCCGCTCCCAGCTCGAGACCGGCCACCCGGTCCGGGACCTCGCCCCTGGCGGTGAGCATGATCACCGGGGTGTTCGAGTCCTTGCGGATGCGGCGGCAAACCTCGAAACCGTTCATGTCCGGCAACATCACGTCCAGGATGACCAGGTCTGGATTCAGGCGCTCGAGGGCGCGCAGCCCTTCCTCCGGATGGGCTTCGGCGTGCAGGGTGAAACCGAAGGTGCCGAGGTAGTCGTGCAGCAGTTTTTGCAGCTTCAGGTCGTCCTCGATGAGCAGAATGGTGGCGGACATGGCGATATTCTCCGGATGTGGTGAAAGGACCGTGCGAGGGGGAAACCGGACAATGGTCCCTCCCCTCGCATTTCTCCCTAGAGAGTTTTATTAGGAAGTGAAGCTGTTACCAGCAGCTTTTGTCATGCCATCCATCCTTGCCGTGCTCCAGAACCAGCTGGGCCAGCTTTTCCCGCTGCTCCGGGGCAAGGGTGGCGTGCAGCTCCCTGAGGTCTTTCATACCACTATTCAGGAAGTTGCGCATGGCCTGTCTCTTGCGGTCCATAATATCCTGGATTTTCTGGGTGTCCAGCTCCGGCTTGCGCAGGCTCTCCGCAAGCTCCTGCTTGAGTTTTTCATTCTGGGGGCGCTGCATCAGCGCGGTGGCCATGACCTTGCCCACAGCCTGGCGGAACCTGTCGCTCTGCTCCTGCGTGAAATCCAGCTTGCTTTCGGTGCGGTCCACGATGGCGTCCACAAATGCCGGGTTCACAGCGTTGCCGTCAAAGGGGCCCTTCAAGGCCGCGAAATGGGAGCACGCCCCCGTAAGCATGAGCACGAAAAGGGCAAGGGCAATGAGTTGCCACGTATTTAGTCTGATCTTCATAGTTACTCCTGGGTAAAAGGTTGAATCACGACACAGAAGGCAAGGTACGGGAGAGCGGTGCTGGATGCTTTTCCCAGGGGCAACAACTTGTAAAAATGTGTATCCGAGGCGCGGTTACACTTTGAAACACTTTGTTGCAGGCCTGAGATGCATGCGCGCGGGGAAGGTGTAGAAGAGGGACACATGGGTATTAATCAACAAGGAGTGAAACATGCCTGAAGTAAGACAAGAAGTGCTCGATGCCTTCCGCATGATGTGGGGGCTCTATCCCGAACCCGTGATGCTGATCCACGCCGGGCGAGAAATCATCGCCATGAACAAACGCGCCGAGAGCCTGGGCATTTCCCTGGGAATCAAATGTCACACCCTGTACCCCAGCGACAAACCATGCCCCGGTTGCCTGGCCAACAAGGCCCTGCGCAGGGGCGCGGCGGAGCGCAAAGCGGCGTACTCGGAGCGGCAAAAGAGGTTCATGGACGGGTTCTGGGTGCCAGTGGACGGTGAAAAGGACCTGTACGTCCACTTTGGCAACGACATAACCGAACTTGTGCGACCGGAACTGATGCCGGAGTGCGAATTCGCAAGCTGAGTTCAAAGCCCCTCCTGATGACTGGAGGGGCTTTTTTGTCAGCATTTCCTACCAAAATTTGTTTGCAACGTGACAGTTGAGTCCGTAAGCACCCTTTTGTTCCGGAATTCCACAGCGTCTTTATCAGTAACATACCATTTTAGTTTTGTTTTTGACAGTTCGTTTATGAGCTGTTCCCGCCATGTTGGCAAGATTTCCCGTTGACAAAATATCGGAATACAGTCTAGCTGACTCTTTCGATAATGCTTATCATTATCATTTTCATTCTGGATTGGTCCAGTAACCTGCTCATCTTCAAGCTGTTTCAGGAGGCGAACGTGAAACGATTGATGTCTGTCGCACTGGCTCTGGCATTGGTTCTCGTTCTTGCCCCTTGGCGGGCCGCCATAGCGGGACCTGTCATGGGCAAGGGCGAGGATTCGGAACAGACCCTTAAGGAAAAACCCGATACAAAGCCCATCAGGTGTGTCGGTCCGGTCAACATGTCCAACGGCGTAGTGTTGCCTCCGGGCAAGTTCGCAACCAGCCTCAAGTACAGGTACGTGCACAAGAACAACCTGTACGACGGAAGCACCCGAAAAACCGGGAACTACAACGGCAAGTACGACAGAGTGAACCAGACCATGCAGCTCACGGTCAAGGCGGGTATTTTCAGGAACTTCGAGATGCGCGTTATGGCCCCCTTTCACATCAAGCAAGTCAAGCGGAAGGCCGGGAGTCCGCCGAGCCACAAGGACACCGACTATCTATCCGGGTTCGGTGACGTGGTGGTCATGGGGCGTTACGCCCTCTTCAGCCAGCGCTACGGCGATTGGTGTCATCTGGCCATCGGAGCGGGCGTGAAGATGCCCACCGGCGACGCGGATCACGAGAATGTGGCGCCGTTTTCCAACCAGCATGAATACATGGGGCCTGGCGGGCAACTGGGAACCGGGTCCTGGGACCCCAAGTTCGAGATCGGCGCCACCAAATTCGTTGGGCGCTCCCGTTTCGATGCCCACCTCATGTACACCGTACCGGGTGCCGGCGCCCACGGCTCCCGCAAGGGCAACCAATTCAAGTACGATATCGGATACGGCTACGCCCTGAGCAGGGACTTCGACGTGGAATTGGAGCTCAACGGCGTGGATCAGCAGCCGCATATCTACGACGGCTCAAAGACCGTTAATACAGGCGGGCACACCATCTACATCACCCCGGGCGTCCACTGGAAGCTCGGTGAAAACTACCATCTCTCGCTGGGTGTGCCCATCGTGGTGTACCGGGACCTGAATGGTCAATCCAGGACGCCCGATGCCAGGAGCAGCTACTGTCTGGGTGAGGATTTCCAGGTGGTGGCGCGTATCGGGTTCACCTTTTGACAAATGGCTTGGATTGAATCGGGTATGCACATGTCAAGAGGGGCCTCTCGGTGTTCTTCCCCCTGAATTTTCTCTGACCTGAACACAATAACTTGAAATATATAAGGATTTTTATCGTGAAAAAGAGTCGAATCCTGGTTGCTGTTCTTTGTTTCGCCCTGCTCGTCCTGCTCACCATGGCCGCTGGTCCAGATGCCCAGGCCTCCCCGGTGAAAGCGCCGAAGCGTATCAAGGCCGTGATGGTGGGCGACAGGCTGGTGGACGTGGCCCTGGCCCTGGGCGTCATCCCCGAAGGCATGTCCGTACGCGCTTCCTTTTGGTCCAGGGCCGTGGAGTTGCGCCTGGCCAGTCAGATCCTTGGGTGCCCCAACTGCGTGGTCAAGAAGAAACCCAACGCCGTGCCCGGGTTCATGAAAAAACGTGGTATATCGCGTTTGATCCTGGAAAGGAGTACGAAATTCTGCCTGTACATGAAGGACGTGATGCCGGAGAACGTCACGCCCTTGGTCCGGGACGTGCCCGGCATCACCATCGAGTACGTGGATTTCACCAAGGGCGTGCCCGAAGCCATTGTCCAGGCAGGCAAGCTCTTCGGAGCCGAGGAAAAGGCCAGGGAGGTGGCGGAAAAATACGCCAAGGACATGAAGAGCGTGGAGGCCACACTGCCGGCCAAAGGCCTGGGCAGGAACGTGCTCATCCTCAACGGCACCTACTTTGCGGACAGGGGCAAACCCTTTGTGCGGGTGGAGGCGCCGGGCGGGTACACGGACCAGTACATCCTCGAGCCCCTGGGCTGCACCAACGCGGCCGCGCCCCTGGTCTCCGAGTCCACCAAGGTAAGCAAGGGACACTTCAACGGGGGGCGTTTGAGCGACCTGGCCACGGCCAATCCGGACGTCATCGTGGCCACAGGTGATGCCTTTGCCGTGCAACTGGCCCTGCGCGACGCCCTGGAACGCAAGCCCGAGCTGGCAAAGGTCCCGGCTGTCAGGAACGGCAGAATCTATGCCCTGCCGTTCTATTCGGACGCCAGCGTTTTGGAATACCCCGCCATCTTCAAACAGTGGAGCACTGCGCTGAACAGATAGCGGTTTGTTTGACCTATGCGAAAGGGCCTTCCAGTCCGGACATCCGGGGCGGGAGGCCCTTATTTGTTAAGGCATGACAGAACCCCATCATGCCGATGCTGGACGCACTCTCTATTACCCTTGAATAATATAGTAAAATATCACCATACATTCCGGAATCTGGAACAGTGCTCTGCTATCAATGCACAAATACAGTTCCGGCATCAGGTGATGCATTGCCGGGCGGATGAACACCCCGGATGCCGAGTACAGGCCGCATTTCCGGACATGGATTTGGATATATGCAGCTAAATGTGCTATAAGGCTCTGGATAAGGAAGTGTTGCTCCCTGCGTATGGGACAGTGGCTATGGAGCTCGGGAAATGAAATCAATTTCACTCCCAAAGAGGCGCAGGCAGGGCTTGGAACCTTTGAACAGAGGAGGGCACGCATGCGGTTGCGGTATACGTTCATCAGTCAATTGGTGGTTCAATTCATCATCTTTCTGGTTGTGTTCCGGCTGCTGCAGCCCCATATGCGGGTCGTGTGGCTGATGCTCTGGGCTCTGGGGGCCGTCCCTGGTGGTGACGTTCGGCTACCCCGTCTGGGTCATGGGTAAAGGCGGGGAGAAGTACGATCCAGAGCCTTGACGAGACGTAGTAATAGCTTGTAGTATAATTGATCCTCGTTTTGGTTGTGGTGACCGTGCGTTACGAGGTACCCCGGCTTGGCAAGCGATGTCAGGCCGGGTCTTCTTGTAGGATTCGCTCCCAATCGGCAATTCCTATGGCCGGTGATAGTGATATCATCCTGAGCGCATACGGCGAAACAGTACAGCGAGAAGCGAGTCTTCAATAATTTTAATATTACGTTGCGAAATATAGGGGCATCGTAACAGAGAAATATCTATGGGGGCGACGAGCGCCTGCTGGTCGTGTACGATGATTCATGTTTGGGGTGGGGGAACCGAGGGGAACCCTTATCGCTGCTGTCGCCAGCCGTAAGACGCAAAACAACCGCGCCTAACGGCTGCCGCTCTGCAGAAAGGTTTCCCCCCGGGAAAAGCCGTTTCATAACCTTTTCCCCAGCTTAGGCCTTCTTCTCCACTTCCTCGTCGACCTGGGTGAGGTAGGTTTCCTCGCTCTTCTTCAGGAACTCGCTGATCTTCTGGATGATCACGAAGAACACCGGCACAAAGAAGATGGCCAGGCCGGTGGCCGCGATCATGCCGCCGATGACGCCGGTGCCGATGGAGTGGCGTCCGGCGGAACCAGCGCCAGTGGAGATGGCCAGAGGCACGACGCCGAGGATGAAGGCCAGGGACGTCATAATGATGGGGCGGAAACGCAGGCGCGCCGCCTCCAGTGCCGCTTCCACCACACCCATGCCCTGCCTGTGCAGGGACACGCAGAACTCCACGATGAGGATGGCGTTCTTGGCCGAGAGCCCCACAAGGGTCAACAGACCGATCTGGAAGTAAATGTCCTGGGCCAGGCCACGGAGATCGACCGCCACCAATGCGCCGAGAATGGCGATGGGCAGGATGCCGAGCACCGCGATGGGCAGGCTCCACATCTCGTACTGCGCGGCCAGCACCAGGAACACCACAACGATGCCGAAGGCCAGGACCAGGGGCGCCTGGTTGCCGGTTTTGACCTCCTGATAGGAAGCACCGCTCCACTCGAAACCATAGCCCGCGGGCAAAGTTTCCGTGGCCAGCTTGGCCACCTCGGCCATGGCCGTGCCGCTGCTCACGCCGGGGACGGGCACTCCGGTGATTTGCACCGAAGGGAAACCGTTGAATCTGGACACCGCGTTGGGCCCGGCCTTGAAGCTCACGTCCACCACGCCGGAGAGGGGCACCATCTGGTCCTCGTGGTTGCGCACGAAGATCCTGCCGATGTCCTCGGGGCTGTCGCGGAACTCGGACTCGGCCTGCAACTTCACGCGCCAGATGCGGCCGTACTTGTTGAAGTCGTTGATATACAGGGAGCTCAGGTAGGCCTGCATGGCGGTGAACACGCTGGCCACCTCGACGCCCATCATCTTGGTCTTGTCTCGGTTCAGATTCACATACAGCTGGGGCTGGGTCACGCGCAGCGTACCGCGCAGGCCTGTCAACAGCGGGTTCTGGTTGCCGTCCTGCGCAAACTTCTTGCTCAACCCAACCAGCTCTTCGACGCTCCCGCCGCCGCGCTGCTGCAGCTGCATCTCGAAGCCCGCCTGGGTGCCAAGCCCCTGGATGGGGGGCGGGTTGAAGGCCAGCACCCTGCCATCCTTGCTTCCAAGGAAGTGGATGATGGTGTCGCGGGCCACCTCCTGGGAGCTCATGCCCGGGCCTTGGCGCTCTTCAAAGGACTTGAGCTTCACGAACATGGAGCAGGCGTTGGTGGCTGTGATGCCGCCGCTGATGAAGTCGAAACCGCCCAGCAGAACCGTGTTATCCACCGCGGGATGATGGAGCAGGAAATCCTCGACCTGGCGGACCAGCTTGTCGGTATTATCCAGGGAGGAGCCGTCCGGAGTCATAATCCAGCAAATCAGGGTGCCCTGGTCCTCGTCCGGCAGAAAACCCGTGGGCACGCGCTGCTGCAGGGTGTAGGCCATGAAGCAGAGGATGCCGAAGATAATCAGGGTGACCGGTATGTAGCGGATGGCCATGCCCACGCCTCCGGTGTACCCGGAGGTGAGGAAGTTGAACCCACCGTTGAACCAGCGGAACAGGAAGAACGGCTTGCGATGGGAGGGCTTGAGAATCAGACGACACAGGGCCGGGCTGAGGGTCAGGGCCACCAGGCCGGAGATGGCCACGGACACGGCGATGGTCACCGCGAACTGCTGATAGAGCTGGCCGGTGAGCCCCCCGAGAAAGGCGACGGGCACGAACACCGCGGAGAGCACCAGCACGATGGCGATGACAGGCCCGGTGACCTGCTCCATGGCCTTGACCGTGGCGTCTCGGGGTGAGAGCCCCTCCCGCTCCATGATGCGTTCCACGTTCTCCACCACCACGATGGCGTCATCCACCACGATGCCGATGGCCAGCACCAGCCCGAACATGGTCAGGGTGTTGATGGAGAACCCCAGGGCCAGCATGCCGCCGAAGGTGCCCACGATGGCCACAGGCACGGCCAGCAACGGGATCAGCGTGGCGCGCCAGGACTGCAGGAACACGAAAACCACCACCAGAACCAGGACAACGGCCTCCAGCAGTGTGTGCACCACCTCGACCATGGACTCCTCGATGAACTGGGTGGTGTCGTAGGGGATGTGATAGGAAACACCGGGGGGGAAACTCAGGGCGGCATTGTCCAGGGCCGCCTTCACGCCCTCGATGGTGTTCAGGGCGTTGGCTCCCACCTGCAGATACACGGGCATCAGGGTGGTGGGCTGTCCATGCACCCGGCCGAACATGTCATAGCTCTGGGCGCCCAGCTCCACCCGGGCCACGTCCCTGAGCCGCAGCGTGGAACCGTCCGGGTTGGCCCGCAGAATGATGTCCTCGTATTCCGAGGGCTCCTGCAGCCGCCCCTTGGTGAGAACGGGCACGGTCATCTCGACTTCGCCCCTGGTGGGGCGCTGGCCGATGGTGCCGGCCGGAAACACCGCGTTCTGCTCGTCGATGGCGCTGGCCACCTCGGAGACCGTAAGCCCGCGCATGGCCAGCTTGTCCGGGTTCACCCAGACGCGCATGGAGTAGTCCTTGGTGCCGAACACCGAGACGTCACCCACGCCGGGAACGCGCTTAAGCGTGTCCACGAGATTGATTGTGGCGTAGTTGCTCAGGAAAATGTCGTCATACCGGCCATCGGACTGTAGGGAGACAACCGCAAGCATGCTGGTGGAGGATTTGGTGACCGTAATGCCCTGCTTGATGACCTCGCTGGGCAACCTGGGTTCCGCGATGGAGAGGCGGTTCTGCACCTCCACCGCGGCCATGTCCTGGTCCGTGCCGATCTCGAAGGTGGCCACGATCTTGACCGCTCCGTTGTTGGAGCACAGGGAGCTGTAGTACAACAGGTGCTTGACACCGCTTAGCTGCTGTTCGATGGGCGCGGCAACGGACTCCGCCGCTGTCTGGGCGTCGGCGCCAGGATACGTGGCATCGATGCGTATGGTTGGCGGGGTTATCTGCGGATAGCGGTCGATGGGCAGCACGAAGATGGCCACCCCGCCCGCAAGCAGAATGAGGATGGATATGACGCAGGCAAAAACCGGTCGGTCAATGAAGAAACGCGAAAACATGGCTACTGTTCCTTGCTGGTTCCGGAACCGGCGGCCGGAGCGTTCTCACCCGAGGCCTTGACGTCCTGCGGTATGACTTCCATGCCGGGACGCAGGTGCAGGAGCTTGTCCACGATAACGGCGTCCCCGGGGTTCAGGCCCTCCTCCACGATCCACTGGTCGCTCCTCCAGGCCCCCATCTTGACGCTGCGCACCTCAACCTTGTTCTCGGCGTTCACCACGTAGACCATGGCGCCGGTGGGATTCTCCAACACCGCGGTCTTGGGCACCATCAGGGTGTGCAACCGGTTCACGCCCCTGACCTGCACGTGCACGAACTGTCCGGGCCGCAATATGCTGTCCGGGTTGGGGAAGGTGCCGCGCATGACCATGGTGCCGGTTCCGGTGGCGATCTCCGGATCCTGAAAGGTGATCTTGCCATCCTCGGGGTACTCGGTGCCGTCGGCAAGGGTCAGGTGCAGGCGCAGGTTGTTGATGTCGGGCATGTTGGTGAGCCCCTTGGCAGCCATGCTGCGGGCCAGCAGCAGATCCTGCTCGCTCAGGTTGTAGCGCACGTAGATGGGGTCTATCTTCGCCACCTTGGCCAGCAACCCGTCATCCGTGGAATTGTTCACGTAGCTGCCCACGTCCTTCTGGGCCATGCCTATCAGGCCGGTGATGGGGGACTTGATGTCGGTGTAGCTCAGGTCGAGCTCTGCCTGGGTGATGCGGGCCTTGTTCATCTGTATGTTGGCCAGGGCCACGAGCTTCTCGGTCCGCCAATCGTCGAGTTCGTCCAGAGTGGCTGCCTTGTTGTTCACCAGCTTGCTGTAACGCCCCACCTTCTGTTCGGCCTTGGCGAGTTCAGCCTGGGAACTGGCCAACTGTGCCTTGGCCAGATCCAACGCGGCCTTGAAGGAGCGTGGGTCGATGTTGAACAGCAATTGCCCCGCCTCCACCTTGCTGCCCTCCACGAAATGTTTCTTCTCCAGGAACCCGGAGACACGGGCCCTGATCTCCACGCTCTGAAACGCCTCGGTCTGCCCGAGATACACAGGCTGCAGAGGCACGGTCTTCGGCTGCACGCGCAGCACATCGACGGGCATGGCCCTGTGCGGCTGTTGTGACTGCACCGCCTGCGGCGCGTGATTCAACTTCTCCCAGTACAGGTATCCCCCGCCGATGGCGGCCACCAGCACGGCAAGCATGAAGGATCGGCGAATGAGGCTGGCCACCCAGTTGCGCTTGCCGTTCATCGTAACATTCTTCTGGTCCATCTACTCCCTTCTCCTGAATCGAATTTTCCCTCGATACGACCCACAACTCCGAAACGGTGGAGGCAAAAACGCACTCCACCAACTGCCGGAGCGAGCGCGGATGGCACTCGCCCGGCAGTATACACTAACACGACCTGGTAAGATAATGGATTAAGAGATGATTAGGGGGTTATTCCTGCTTCCCCTCCCTTTGGACCAAACCATACAACAATAAGTCGGTAATATCCGCGGCCTGCTGTGACAAGTCCGTGACATTACCGGAGAAATAGTTGTTGAATATGGTTCCGTACAGGAGGTTGGAGATGAGATCCAAGGTACGGTCCAGAGGAATATCCCTGAACACGCCCCGTTCTATGAGAGACTGGAGCCTCTCCTTCCTGCGGAGGCAATGCTCCTTGCGGTACTCCAGGTAGCTGGGATCCTTGCGATCCTTGAAGTATGCACGCTCCTGGATCAAGAGCTCGATGTATTCGGGGTGCTCGGTGAAATAGGACAAAAAGGATTCCACCGCGAACTTGAACGCCTTGATGCTCTCCTCGGCTTCAGGATTGCGGGTGGCTTCCAGCAACCCGTCCATGACGTGATCCACAGCCTCCCGGAACAGCTCGCGCTTGCTCGAAAAGTAGTTGTACACCGTACCTTTTGAGCAACCGGCTGAAGCCGCTATGGCCGCCACATCGGCCTTGTCGAATCCCAGATTCGCAAAATGCAAAACAGCCTGGCGCAGAATGGTTTCCCTGCGCCGCCGTGCCAAATCCGGATCACGGGGCCGCCCCCGCGTCGGTCGTTCCTGGTTATCCATAAAACCTCTCATTATTGCCATTCTTTTTTTCGTGACTGACTTGTCAGTCAAAAATAACCATATCGATTTCAGTGTCAAGGAGTTTTTCTCCAATGGTGCAGGCTGCCATTAGGTTAACCAATTCCGGTTTCAAGACTGATGAAGTAACCCTTGATCAACCACGCCAACCCACTACTTTATTTTTCTTCAAAAAGATCAAACTTGATGCCGGTTGACATAACCTGACCCACCGGTTTCGCATCCGGTCATGGAAGGATCGAACAAAGGAAAGAAAAAAGAGAGGCGGATAGTACGGTCAGTATCACGGACAAGGGCTCCATTCCTGGAGCCCTGCACGATATTCCGTTATTCAGGAAGGATGTCTCTATATCACGGCGGAAGGCGTCGCCGGAAGCATGGCCGCAGCCAGCTCACCCAGCGAACCGGGCATCTTGGTTTCCATAAACCGCTTGTGATCGAATTCGATCAACCGCCCCTGCTCCACGGCCAGGGCACGATCACAGATACGCCGCACGAGACGCAGATCGTGGGTGATGAACAGGTAGGCCACGCCGTCCTCCCTGCGAAGCATATCCAACAGGTCCAGGATGCGCGCCTGTACAAGCATGTCCAGACTGGACACCGCTTCGTCCAGAATGATGCAGCGTGGCTCGGCGGCCAGAGCCCGGGCGATGGAGACCCGCTGTAACTGCCCCCCGCTGCATCTGGATGGGTGCTTCATGGCATTGTCAGGGGCCAGCCCAACGTGCACAAGCAGTTCGATTACCCGATCGTCCAGGGTTTTGCCGCTCAGGCTGGTGAAATTCCTCAGGGGCTCCGCGATGATGTCCTTGACCCGCAACCGAGGGTTCACCGAGCTGATGGCGTCCTGGAACACCACCTGAACCGCCCGGCGCTGCTCCGCGTCGATGCTCACATGCCCCCCAGCATCCGTTGTGGGGCGGTCCAGGATCCTGGCCTCACCGGTTGAGGGCGGTTCCAGGCCGAGGAGAATCCGCCCCAAAGTGCTTTTTCCCGACCCGCTACGCCCCACCAGGCCCACGCACTCACCGTGGTCAAGGGACAGGTCTACGCCATGGAGCACGGGTACGGACTTGGAACGGCTGAAAAAGCCGCCGCACTTGTAGGACTTGGTCACGGCGCGGGCTTCGAGAATGGGCATTGAACAGGCTCCTCATGGAAAAAGATCTAGAGGGAACCCCCCTTTTTGGAGGTGCTCCCTACAGATCGCCCTTTCCGGAACTGTATTGATTTAATTTTGGGAGGGGTCCGGGGCAATCCTTTCGCACCAAGGCTTGCCCCGAAATAATACTTCCACTTGCCCCTCCCCCAACCGACCTACCAAAATCAATTCGCGGGCCATGCCGCGTTGTCCGCCCCCGTCACCGGAGCTTCCAGGCCATAGAGCTGATAGTGCGCCTCCAGCAGGGAAATTGTGTAGGGGTGCTGGGGTTCCTGGAAAATGCTCCGCACATCCCCGCGCTCCACAATGACTCCGTCCCGCATGACCAGGACATTACGCGCCAGCCTGGCGATAACCGAGAGGTCATGGGTGACGAGCAGGACGCCCAGACCCCGGTCTTTCACCAGAGTATCGATGAGGTCCAGCACCTTGGCCTGGGATACGGCGTCCAGGTCTGTGGTGGCCTCGTCAGCCAGCAGGAAGTCCACGCGCAGCACCAGGGCCAGGGCGATCATCACCCGTTGGAGCATGCCGCCGCTCATCTGGAAGGGAAACAGGGGCAGTATGGCGTCGGGCTCGGGAAACCCCACTTCCACAAGCGCCTTGCGCCATATCCTCGGGCGGTTCTCTGCCTTTGGCAGACCGTGGGCGGCAAGGGTTTCACGGAAATGCGCCTTGATGGTGAACACCGGGTCAAAACAGCTGGCCGGATTCTGCATGATCATGGCCACGCGGCTGTTCCTGGCCTGGCGGGCCCGGGCCGGATTCCTCGACATCACTGGCATGGGCTCCCCGCCCAGCAGGATCTCGCCGCCGGCGTCCAAGCCCTTGGGCACGAGCCCGAGCACGGTCTGGCAGGTGAGCGACTTGCCGCTGCCGCTCTCCCCCACCAGGCCGGTGATCTCGCCCTTGGCCGCGTGAAAGCTCACGCCCCTGACCAGGGGTTTGCTCCCCTCGGAGAGGATCAGGTTCGAGACCTCGAGGTACGCTCTATCGCCTGTGGCGCCGGAAGTTCGCATCAAAACTCCTCCACGAGTCTGTCACCGGGCGCGGCCCGCTCGAGAGCCACTGATTCCGTCACGTGATGGTCGGTGGTGCTGGGGTCCAGGGCGTCGCGCAGGGCGTCGCCCAGGAGGTTGAAGGCCATTACCGTTATGAATATGGCGCACCCCGGGTACATGATCAGCTCCGGATGGGTCCAGACGAATTGCCTGGCGTCCGCGATCATCACGCCCCACTCCGGTGTCGGCGGCGTAACGCCCAGGCCAAGGAAGGACAGGCCCGACACGTGCATCATCATGTGCCCTATATCCAGGGTGGCAAGGATGGCCAACTGCGCGAATACCGGGGGCAGCACATGGCGCAGCATGGTCATGACCTTGCCGGTGCCCGATACCCGCGCCGCGAGCACGTACTCGCGGTTTTTCAGGGAAAGCACGAAGCCGCGGATGATCCTGGCGTACCAGGCCCAATGGGTCAGTGCCACGGCCAGCACCACGTTGACGATGCCGGTACCCAGCACTCCGATCATGAACATGGCCAGGATGAAGGTGGGGAAGGTGAGGAACACGTCGCAGATGCGCATGAGCACCGAGTCCGTCACTCCTCCGGCGTATCCGGCGGTGGCTCCCACCGCAAAGCCCAATGTCAGGATGATCCCGGCGATGACCGCGACGCAACCCAGGGAGGTCCGTGCACCGTAGATCAGGCGGGTGGCCACGTCCCTGCCCAGATGGTCGCAGCCAAGGACATGTTCCGCGCTGGGGGGCGCGAACTTGTTCTCCAGGGTGACCTCGTCCGGGTCATAGGGGCACATATGGGGCGCGAACAGCGCCAAGAGTAGAAGCACCACGACCGTGAACAGGGCGAAGGATACGATGCCCCGCCGCATGAGACGTCTCGCTCCCCGGGGAATCATCGGGAATTTCCTTCAAAGCGGATGCGCGGGTCCAGCCACGCGTAGCAGATGTCCACGGCCAGATTCATGACCACGAAGATGGTGGTCATGATCAGGATGAAGCACTGCATCACGGGGTAGTCCCGGTTGTAGATGGCGGAGACCGCATAGCGCCCCACTCCGGGCCAGGAGAAGATGGACTCCGCGATGACCGCGCCACCGAACAGCTCACCCACATGCATGCCGATGGCCGTGATAACCGGGATCAGGGAATTGGCCATGACGTGGCGCCCCATGACCACTGACTCGGGTAGGCCGCGCACGCGGGCGTAAAGCACGAAGCGGGAGTTGACGTTGTCCAGCATGTTGGCCCGGATGAGCCGCGTGTTGATGCAAAGGGACATCATGGACATGGTGAGCACGGGCAGGACCATGTGTGCCAGCCCGCCCCTGCCCATGGGCGGAAACCAGCCCAATTTCACGGAAAAGAGCCAGACCAGGATGAACCCGAGAAAGAAGTTCGGCATGGACACGCCGAAAAAACTGAGCCCCCTGGTCAGGTGGTCGGGCAGGCGGTCCTTTTTCAAGGCCGAGAGCATGCCCAGGGGCACGCTGCACAGCAGGGTGAAGGCCAGGGACGCTGCGGCAAGCACCAATGTGTTGGGGAGGTAGTAGAATATCTCCTCCAGTACAGGGTTCTTGGTCACGTAGGAGCGCCCGAAATCACCCTGCACCGCGCTGCCGAGCCAGGTCAGGTACTGTATCACCATGGGCTTGTCCAGACCCAACTCCTTGCGCGCCACAGCCAGGGCGTGATCCGTGGGCGGGATGTTGGAAAGGCGCAGATAGGCCATGGCCGGATCCCCCTGGCCGAGCCGCAGGATACCGAACACCACCACGGACACGGCCAGGAGGATGGGCACGAGCAGCACCATCCGTTGGAGGATGTAGCGAAACATGTGCGCCTACTTTTTCAGCATGAGTTCAAGGGGTATCTCGTTCTTGGTGCCGCCGAAGGTGGCACCCTCCAGTTCGGGGCGGTGCACCATGATCGAGGTCATATAGGTGAGGGGCAGGTACACGGCCTGATCGTGCAGCGTGGTCAGGATGTCCTTGTACAGATCCGCCCTCTGACCCTCGTCCACCGTTACCAGCACCTGGCCGATCTTCGCGTCGATGTCCTTTTTCATGGGCAGGCCGATCTGGGCCTGATAGTCGGCATGTGACGGCACGCGCATGGAGCTGCAGAAGGAGTGCGGATCATAGGGAGCGCCCCATGTATCGCTGAAGATCATGCCGAATTCGCCGTTCTTCTGCCTGGTGTTGAAGGAGTCGGTCTCCTCGCCCACCAGGTTGACCTTGATGCCCACCTTTTTCAGGTCACCCTGGATGACCTCGGCCACGGATTTCTGCAGGGCGTCGTTGCCCACGAAACACAGATCCAGGGCCAGCTCCTGGCCGTCCTTCATCCGGTATGCGGCTCCTGCGGCCAACTTCCAGCCCGCCTCGTCCAGGAGCGCGGCGGACCTTGCGACATCATACGAGTACGGAGGGAGGCCAAGGTCGCAGTACGGCATGCTGGGGGCGAAAAGGGTCTCGGCTTGGCGCTCCACGTCCAGAAAGACATGCTTCACCATGGCGGGCTTGTTCACAGCGTAAAGAACAGCCTTGCGCACCGCCAGTTCATTAGTGGGCGCGAGATTGGAGTTCAGGGCCAGGGCGCGGGTGGCCAGGGGTAGGGATACAGCCGTAATCACGCCGTCCATGCCCTGATAGCGCTGGAAGGTATCCAGACCCAGTTGCCCCCCTCCGTGTCCTCCGCCGCCGTAGATCAGATCGATCTCGTTGGTGTCGAAGGCGATGGCGCGGGCGTTGGAGTCAGGGATCACCTTGACCACCAGGTATTTCATCCTGGGTTTCTCGCCCCAGTAATTGTCGTTGCGTTCGAACACGTCGTATTCACCCTTTTTCAGCTCCACCACCTTCCAGGGGCCAGTGCCTATGGGCGCCTTGATGCCTTCGGCGGTGTTGCCGCTCTCGGGAAACGCTGACGGGGAAAGAAATCTGATGGGGCGCACCAGAGCGAGTTCCTGCAGAATGGGGTAGTACGATTCCTTGAGGGTCAGCTTTACGGTGTGATCATCCACCACGGTGACAGCCTCGCCACCGGCCTCCACCACGCCGTGGAGCTGGTTCACCAGTTCCAGCCAATGATGGCGGTCGTGGTTCAAAAGGACAGCGTCGATGTTCATCTTCACGGCCCGGGCATCAAAGGGGGTTCCATCGGAAAAGGTCACGCCCTTGCGCAGGGTGAAGGTGTATTCCTTGCCGTCCGGGCTGATCTTCCAGGATTCGGCCAGGCAGGGAGCCACGGTGCCATCGGCCTGATAGCGGACCAGGGGATCGTAGACCATGTTCTGGCCGAACATCTGGCTCGGGGAGTACATATGCGGGTTGAGCGGCCCCACGTTGGATGACCAGGAGTAGTTCAGAACGTCCTTACCGGTTGGAGGGGCGGCGAGCAACGCCCCTGTCCAACTCAGTACACAACAAAGGGAGAACAGGAGAACCTTTACAAGGAAGGAATGCGGGGTCTTGCTCATGAGCTGGCTCCATGACCGGAAGATTGATGAAGTTGTCATAATTCGTGCTACGGATTATATCATATTTCATTATTGGTCAAACCATGGGGCCTTTTTTTAACATTAGTTATCCTAGTATCGTTCATCAATAATATATTTATTAATGTTAAACATGTATGAAATTTTAATTCATTCTCAGAAAAATCCTACCTCTCCAGTCCGGGAGATGCCAAGGGCGTTGGAATGTGCTAGGCTGTGTCAGATGCTGTGAAGGCGCGAAAATCGCGCGCCCAAGGCTTTCTTTCACGAGGTCCGGGCAGCCCGCTAATGGGGCGCGTCAACGAAAAAACAGGGAAGGAGGAGCGGAACATGACACCAGAACCTTGGCGCATCCGGTTCGTCCGGCCTCTCTCGGGTCTCTGTTTCCTGGCCCTTTTCCTCATTACCCAGGGAGGTTTGGCCATGGCCATGCAATTGACGGCAACGGCTTTCACCCACAAGGGAAGCATCCCCTTCAAGTTCACCTGCAAAGGGGCGGACCTGTCACCGGAACTGCGCTGGCAGGGCGCTCCGGCCGGCACCGCGAGCTTCGCACTGATTTGCGACGACCCGGACGCTCCTGTGGGTGTCTGGGATCACTGGATCCTCTACAACATCCCGGGGGATGTGCACGAACTTCCGGAAGGGGCGTCCAAGACTCCGCCCCAAGGCTCGGTCACCGGCAAGAACTCCTGGGGGCGGTCCGATTATGGCGGCCCATGCCCCCCATCAGGGACGCACAGGTATTTTTTCAAGCTCTACGCCCTGGACACCGAATTGGAGCTGCCATACGGCGCCGTGAAAGACCAGGTACTCGAGGCCATAAAGGGGCATGTTCTCGAAGAAACCGAATTGATGGGAACATTCGGCAAGTAATTTTGGTGTTTGGGCCGGAAGCTCCCGCTCCCTGTTCCTGAACCGACTAGTGATGAGAGATGACGCATGTACCTGGTGAGCGCCTGCCTGGCGGGATACAATTGCAGATATGATGCGAAGAACTGCCTGGACGAGGAGATCCTCGAGCTGGTGAACAGCGGCAAGGCCCTTCCTCTGTGCCCGGAACAACTCGGGGGGCTGCCCACCCCGAGGATCAGCGGTGAACTGCGCCCCTGCGATGGGGAGAAAGTGAAGGTCTTTGGCAAGAACGGGGAGGATCTCACGGAGTATTATGTCCGAGGCGCCAACCTCACCCTTGCCATGTGCTTGGCTATTGGCGTCCGCAAGGCCATCCTGAAATCCAGGAGCCCGTCCTGCGGCTGCGGCGTGGTGTACGACGGGTCGTTCACAGGCAGGCTGGTCCCTGGCGACGGCGTCACCACCGCCCTGCTGAAACGGCACGGTATCGAAGTGAGGCCCGACATGATAGTGCAAGCCACGTGACCGCGTTTGAATCGATCACAGGCGTTCCACGTGCGAGCCAACAAACATCATAAACGCGCCCCATTGCCAGCGGGAAGGTTCCTGGTTATTCTTCGCAACATGAACGGAGTGCGGATGGTATGATCCAGGAAAATCCAAACTACTTCAAACCAATGACTCCCGTGGACCCCAAGGGTCCGTGGAATCACTGGGACACGGCCCTGGAGTTCCTCGCCGTGCTCGGAGTGATTATCCTGCTCCTCATACTTTTCAAATACCTCCGCAAGTTTTTTTAATATGTTCCGTTTTAGGATACATATGGTTCCGGTAGCGGATGACGTGTCGCCAAGGGCATGAGTTCCCCGGGTCGGATCCGGGAAACTCTCTGCCACGAAACAATCGAGGAAGTCGTGGAATCACCCCACCCCACCTACGAGGAACTCCTGGCGGAAAACCAGGAACTAAAAAACCGCCTCCAGGAACTCAGCGAGCAGCGGGACACCATCGAGCGTCTGCGCGGCGAGCTGGCCGACCTGAAGCTGCAGTCCAAGGCCGTTCTCAACGCCTCCTCGGATACCGTCACCATTCTCGACCCAGTGGGCACCATCCTGGCCATCAACGACTCCGGCGCCATGAGGTTGCGTGGCACGCCGGAGCAGTATGCTGGAACGAGCATCTTCGACCTCATCCCCCAGGAGTTGGCACAGAAACGCAAACGCTGGCTGCATCACGCGGTGGAAACCCGCAAGCCCATCCAGTTCAAGGATGACTACCGCGGGATCACTTACGGCCACAGACTCTTCCCCTTTTTCGACGACCGCACCAGCGCTGTACGTGTGGCAGTGCTCACCAGGGACATCTCGGAGAGCGAAAAGGCGCTCAAGGCCCTGCGTGAGAGCGAGGCCCGCTACCGCGCCATCCTCGAGGACCAGACCGAACTCATCTGCCGCTACCTGCCCGACGGCAGACTCTCATACGTCAACGAGGCCTATGCCAGATATTTCAACAAGGACAGGCACGAGCTCATCAACCGCAACTTCATCCCCCACATCCCGGAAGAGGATATCCGGGTCATGAAGCATCACACCTCCTCCCTGAGCCCGGAAAAACCGGTCACCTCCTTTGAGCACAGGGTCATCATGGAGGGCGGGGAGCTGCGCTGGCAGCACTGGACCCACAGGGCCATCTACGACATGGCGGGAACTCTCACCGAGTACCAGGCAGTGGGGCGCGACATCACCCAGAAGCGCATAGCCCAGAGCGCCCTGAGCGAAAGTGAGCGCCGCTACAAGAGTCTGTTCGAGGACTCCCCCATCTCCCTGTGGGAGGAGGACTTCTCCCAGGTCAACACCTTCCTCAACCAGCTGCGGGCCCAGGGCGTGCACGATTTCCGCTCCTATTTCGAGGCCCACCCCGAGTCGATGTCCCACTGTGCCGGGCTCGTGGAGATCGTGGACGTGAACAACGCCACCCTCAAACTGTTCAAGGCCACGGGCAAACGGGAATTTCTCCAGGGGCTGCACACCTTTTTCACTCCCAGCGCGTTGGACGTGTTCAGGGAGGAGATCATCGCCCTTGCCGAGGGCAAGCGCATCTTCGAAAGCGAGACAGAACACCGCACCGTGAACGGCGATCTCAAACACGTGTCCATCCACCTCAGCGTGGCGCCGGGTGCGGAGCACAACCTGAGCAAGATCCACGTCTCCCTCATCGACATCACTGAACGCCGCAAGGCCGAGCAGGAGCTTCGTGATCACCGCGCGTTCCTGAACCAGATCATCGACACCGTGCCCAGCCCCATCTTTGTCAAGGACCGTGAGGGGCGCTTCGTGCTCGTGAACAAGGCCATGGCCGAGATGTACGGCGCCACCCCGGCCGAACTCGTGGGCAAGAAGGGTGAGGACTTCAACCCCCACGAGGATGAGACCACCATTTTCCGGGCCGAGGATCTGGACGTCCTGGATTCCCAAAAGCCGATCTTCATCCCCCAGCGCGTGGTCACCAACGCAAGGGGGGAGATGTGCATCCACGCCACCACCAAACTGCCCCTGGCCGGCAAGGACCAGATCCTGGGCGTTGCCGTGGACATTACGGAACGCAAGCAGGCCGAGGCCGAACGCGCCCGCCTGGAGCGCCACTTCCGCCAGGCCCAGAAGATGCAGGCCCTGGGCACCCTCGCGGGGGGTATTGCCCACGACTTCAACAACATGATCTTCGCCATCCTGGGCTTCATCCGCCTGGCCTTGAAGCAGACCCCTGACGAGTCCAAGGTCAAGGAGTATCTCCTGCAGATCCAGTCCGCGGGCATGCGCGCCTCGGATCTCGTGCGCCAGATACTCACTTTCAGCCGCCAGACCGACAAGGAGATGAAGCCCGTACACCTGGTTACCCTGTTCAAGGAGGTGTCCAAGATGCTGCGGGCCACCCTGCCGGCCACCATCGAACTGCGCATCGAGGTGAGCCCGGAAATCCAGGAAAACCAGGACATCATCATAGGCGATCCCACACAGGTGCACCAGGTGCTCATGAACCTCTGCACCAACGCCATGCACGCCATGCAGGACAACGGCGGCGTGCTGGACATGTCCCTGGAACCCGTGTGCATCACCCCGGAAAACGCCAGCATGAACCCCGAACACCGCGCCGGCGAGTTCCTGCAGATAACGATCTCCGACACCGGGTACGGAATAGAGCCCTCCATCATCGAGCAGATCTTCGACCCGTTCTTCACCACCAAGAAGCCCGGCGAGGGCACCGGCATGGGGCTCTCAGTGGTCCACGGCATCGTGCAGAGCCACAGAGGGAGCATCCAGGTGGAGAGCACGGTGGGCGTCGGCACGAAGTTCCACGTGCTGTTCCCAAAGAAAATGGAGGAGTCGGACGCCATCAGCGCCAACGAGAACGCCTGTCCCACCGGCCAGGAGCACATCCTTTTCGTGGACGACGAGCCCATCCTCGTGGACATGGCCAACGAAATGCTGTCCCAGCTGGGCTACAGGGTCACGGCCCTGACATCGCCGCACACCGCCTTGCAACGTTTCATGGAAGAGCCCGATTCCTTTGATCTGTTGATCACGGACCAGACCATGCCCTATCTCACGGGCATGGAACTCTCGCGAAAGATGCTCGCCATCAGAAAAAATCTACCCATTATTCTCGTGACAGGGTATTCTGAAACCGTGACCCCGGAACACGCCAAAAACATCGGGATCAAGGAATTCATCATAAAGCCCGTTGTGGAGGACCAACTGGCCAGAATCATCCGCCAGGTTCTGGAATCCACAGCAAGGGAGGGAGCATGCCAAAACTGATACTCGTTGAAGACGACCCACAGGTTCGCGGGATGCTCAGCGAAACCCTGATCCAGGAAGGCTACGAGGTACTTGAGGCAGCCAACGGCCGCGAGGCCCTGGTGGTGTTCAGGGATAACCCCGTCGATCTGGTCATTACCGACATCATCATGCCCGAACAGGATGGGGTCGAGACAATACACGCCCTGCGGCGGGAATTTCCAGGCGTCAAGATAATCGCCATCTCAGGCGGCAGCGCCAACATCCGGGGCGATTACCTCCTCGGCACCGCCAACGCCCTGGGAGCGGTCAAGACCTTTTCCAAACCCGTGGACATGGCCGAGCTGCTGGCAACGGTCAAAGAGGTGCTGGAGAACTCTTGATCCCTGACAATAGCATCGGGAAGGAGGGGGGCTCGCGCCCCCCGTCCTCCCACACCACCGGGCATACGGTTCCTTACCACGGCGGTTCCTGCCTGCTTGGCGTCATGTCTCTGAATGCCTGTCGGACTATAAGCACCCAGCCTCACCTCACGGATTCCGTCCGTTGCTTCCAGCTTTAAGGCCCCTTACGGGCATCTGCTCAATCCAAACAGAAGACAGTGTTCATGCCTCGCTTGACAGGTTTGCCCCTTCGTCGAGTGGTTAGATCGACTACTATGGCCTCGGCTG
Organism: Desulfovibrionaceae bacterium; assembly: GCA_963674665.2. Lineage (GTDB taxonomy): Bacteria > Desulfobacterota > Desulfovibrionia > Desulfovibrionales > Desulfovibrionaceae. The sequence goes on from CAXXPL010000016.1 coordinate 267,140, forward strand.
ACTTCTGTCTTCCCATCCCGGCGCGTTACCGTGCCGATGGCACATGGCAGGCGAACAGATCTCCCCGGGTAATGCGCGCGACCTTCCCGCTTATACCCGCCGCATATACGTCCATGCTTTCCGTACAAGTATCGGGCTTTGAAGATATTCACCTCCTCACCCAGCATGACCGCCTTGTATGCGATTTCTGTTCGCCGGGTCGGCATTTTGCCCGCGGCTTCCTTCAGATTCCATCTCGCGATGGACACCCTTGCCGTCCGGCTAACAGTTCCCCTTGTCGGGCCTGCGGAGGACTTTCACCTCCAAGTCACCAGGCAGGCACCACACCTGCCCGGATGGTGCTCACGCACCACGCGCCCTGCCGGGCGCACCAAATACAAAGGCGGAGCCAGAACCGGCTCCGCCTTTTTTTATCCAACCGACTTTCCCGGGGATAACATTTCACCTTTTCAGAATTGAAATGCCCTGAATCACTCCTCCACAGGAATGTCACTGACGCGCTTGGCTTTCAGCGGCAGGATGTAACCGCTCTCGCCAGTCTTCACCTTCCCCTCAACCATATCCCGGGAAAGCATGGTGCTGGTGAACACGTGCCCCTTGGCGTGCGAGGCCTTGATCACTCCATCCTTCAGCTCGCCCTCGAAATGGTAGGGGTTTGTCTCGCCTCCTGAGTGCACAAAGGCTACTCCCCGCAGGTGGTCCCCCTCTTGGTAGACATGCACCTCCAGGGATGAGAGCAGGCATTTGCCTTTCCACACCCCGGAGAAGTCGATGGAATCCACTCTGTCATCCGAGGCCACGACGGCTCCGGCGATCACGGGAAGTATGAACACACTCAGTATCATCAGCAGACATACGGTACGTCGCATCCGACCTCCAACTGTTTGACTCGTTATTCAGTCCCCTGGCCCGTGGGACTTGGTCGCAGAGGGATCAACCTGTACCCCCCGCCGAGATCTCGGCAGGGAAAGAGCTTCTTGTCCAGAAGCGCGTAGAGCTCCGCCCCCTTGGTCACATCGCGGATCATCTCCCCATAGGGTTCGAACATGGGGTGATCCGAGGGGTAGCCTGGAACCCGATTTTCCCGCACATACACCTCGAAGTCCAGGCCTGTCTTGCGGCAAATTCCCCTGGCCCAGTCCGGCATGGGCGCTTCGCACACCGGCACGAACCTGCGTCGCCCCTGTGTGAAACGCGATGAATAGGTTCCCTCGTCCACCACGAAATAGTCCACCCCGTACTTGACAGCAAAGCGCCGCACGGTCTCGGCATCCGTTGCGTAGCAGGCCCGGAGCATTTCCTCCAATGGGGGGCGCAGCCGATGCCACATGCCCAGGCTCCACGGATGGGCCAGTTCGTAGGATGCCACCACGTTGCGCTGCCCAAAGGCGAGCACGTTGTCCATGGTGTAGGGGTGCCCGGCAAACACGCTGTTCCGTGGCGTATCCTTCACTGCAGCATAGAGTTCGGCCGCACCGCCGTAGTCATCCAGAGCCTCGCCATGAAGCCGGAACACGGCCAGGCACAGGCACATGGCAACCGCCCCCCGTGGCAGCCAGCGGCGCATCCCCACGGACAGGTACGGCAACAGGGAGCGAAACCCCGCCCACAAAATGATTCCAGCCAGCAGGCAGTAGAACAGGTTGGTGGTGTATTCCAAGTAGCGGGAGGGGATGAACAGCGTGAGCAGCAAAATCCTGGCCGCTGCATACATGATCAGGGAAGCCAAGGCAATGGCGGCAAAAGGGGGGGCAATTCCACCGAGTCGTCGCCAGTGCACCCTCCGCCCCCCTTTGTAGAGGACGAACGCCAGTACCAGGGCAGAGGCGACTCCCAGCGGCGGACCCCACTCCCTGATGGGGAGGATCAACTCCAACGGGCGCACGACAAGCTCGTGGAGCAAAGACGGCACTGGAATGATCTCGAAGCGGCCAAAGGGTCCGTACAGGGGGTTGTTCCCCATGACTTCGGCCGAGATCATGGGGCCGTACCCCGTTGCGGTGAGTCCCTTGTTGAACCACCAGGCCGGGAGCGCGGTGAGCACGCAGACCGGGTAGTGCCACAGCCGCACGGGAAGCGGTGGCCGGGGCAGCAGGCGCGTCTTCCAACCCAGCCAGGCCACGGCCACGGCCACGGCGCAGAGGGCATAGATGTACGGAATGAAAAGTGACAGGAGGAAAAGCAGCAGCAACATGCCCAGGGCCGATCCCCGCACCCAGGCCAGCAGAAATAACGCCATGAGGGGTGCGGCAAATGACCTGGCCAGACCGCCGGACATGTTGTGCAGAAAAAAGGGCATCAGCCAGAATGCGCAGAGCACGGCCCATGCCGCGCCATAGCCCCGCCCTCCGTCCTCCTCTCGGCCTCCCATGCTGGCTCCCAGAAGAAACAACACGCCCCCGAGAAGGGTGAATTCCAGGCCGGTGAGAATCTTGGAAAAGGTGAGCGGGTCGACGACATGGGCGGCCAGGCGGTACAAGCCGCGCACCCCCGGGGAGACGTAGTGCCTGGCGTAGTCGGAGAGCCACCCCGCGCCGTCCTGCTCAGGGTACAGGCCCGGGTCCTCCCAGGCCTGCATCCAGAAAATCTGTTGCCGGGTGTCGTCGTTTACCACATAGGGACGCCACAGGGCGTACCCGTGAACAAGGAGAAAAAGCGCCACGGTGAGAAGCACGGCCCAAAGACACTGCGGCCGCCGGTTGCGGAGCGTCGCGGATGTCGTTTCCCTGCTCATCTTCCCTTCATGCCGCGCTCACTCACAGTTCGCGGTCATAAATGCGCCAGGTCTTGTAGCGCGTGGCTCCGTACTTGCCGAGGGCCCGGATGTAGAGGCCGAGCTGCTCGGGGATCAGCGAGCAGTCGCACACCTCGATGCTCTCGTGCTTGTAAAAGTCCAGGTAGCTGCACAGGATCAAGGCATGGTGCAGACGCTTGCGCTGGTACTCCCGCCTGACACCCAACAGCAGCGTGCGCAGCTTCTGCAGGGGGAAGAGCCGTGCGTTGGCCAGCAGGCGCAGTTGGTCCAGAATATTCAGGCGCCCGTCGAATTTCTTGAGGATCGGATTGAGATCAGGTACCGTGATGATGAAGGCCGCGATGTTGTCGTTGGCATCCACTATCAGCCGCATCAGGTCGGGGCGAAGAATGGGCTTCAGCTCCTTGATGATGTCGCGGAAGTGCTTGCGGGTGAAGGGTACGTGCCCCCAGTTGTTTTCCCAGGACTCGTTGAACAGCTCCAGCACCTCGTCGCTGCGCTCCACGATGTCACTGGCCTTTGGACGGATGAGACGCAGGCCCGTGCTCGTCATGATTTCGTCGAGCTTTTTGGGCATGGCGGAGACGTCCTGGTCCCTGGTGATCTTCAGCGCGTACCAATCCAGGGCCTTCTTGAACCCATATCCCTCCACCAGGTCCACATAATAGCGGGGGTTGTGCGTGTGCATGATGGCGGGCAGGCTGTCGAAACCCTCGATGAGCAGCCCGACCTCGTCATAGATGCCGAAACTCAGGGGTCCTCGGATGTTCTTCCTGCCCTTGTTGCGCACCCAGGATGCCGCGGTCTCGAACAGGGCGTTGGCCGTGTCCTGGTTGTTCTCACACTCGAAGAACCCGAAGAATCCCATGTTGTCCTGATAGCGCTCGTCATGCAGGCGGTTGATATGGGCGGTGATTCGCCCCACAGGCTCGCCGTCGCGCATGGCCATGTAGTACTCGGCTTCTCCGATCTCGAAGAACGGCCCTTGCGCCCTGTCCAGGGTTTTCCTGTGAAAGCTGATGGTGGGGGGGACCCAGTAGGGGTCGTCGGCCTGAAACTTCCAGGGTACCTTGATGAAGGTCTCCAATTGTTCCTTGCTCTCAACAGTGACAATGTCCAATTGTGAGAGCTTGTTGGATTCAGTCAATTGCGACTCCGGTTATTTGGATGGAGTGATTGTCGCCTGGGTCTTGTACCCCTCCTTGAGCACGAAATCCGGGTTCGGCACCTGGAGCTCCACTTCATAGTAGGAAGGCTGGCCAAGTCCCGGAGTGACGGGTGTCCAGGATATGCGCGTCAGGGTTGCGTCAAAGGTCTTGTCGGGGATGGAAGCCAGGGAGACGTTGGCCTTGTCGCCTATGGAAAGGCGGCTGGCCTCGATCTCGAAAACATTGGAGCGGATGATCATGGGGTCCATGACGCCCACAACCAGTCCATCTCCGGCGGGCATTTCCGAGCCCACACGGACTTCCGGGTTGATCCAGAGCACATGCCCGTCAATGGGAGAGGTGAGTTTCACCTCCGCCGGGATATTGTCGAAGCTCACTTCCGTGCCCAGGGTTTCGCGCAGGGCGTTGAGGTCGTCCTGGGCCGAACGTTTCACGACATCCTGCTGCCGCTCCAGGGCCTCGCGCTGACGCACCAGGGCCTCGATCTCCAGGTTGATCTGGGTCAGGTTCTGGCCGCTGGCCATGCGCTGCTTGGCCAACTGCTGCAACTCCTTCTGCTTCATACGCAGTGGGGTGAGCTGGCCGCCGATGTTGGCGATGCGGACTTCGAGATCGCTCAACGCCTGGGGAGAGATACTGCGGCGAAGGCTGGCGATGACTTCGGGCGCCAGCTTCAGGCTCAGCAGCTCATCGCCCTTGCGGACCCGCTGTCCGGCTTGGGTCTGGATGGCGGTGACAACCCCCTTGTAGGGGATGGGCACGAGGCGCTTGAGGGAAGAATAGAGCTTGCCCTGAAACACAATCTCGTTGCCGGAGGAGCGGGACGTCGGGGTCTGGGGCCCGGCCTCGGGCTGCTGCTCCTCCGCCGCTTGCGGGCACAGGGGCGTGAACGCCCAGAAGGCCAGGAGCAGTAACAGTCCGCTAAAAACTACGCGCATCGATATACGAGTTGAAGAGGCTTCCGGATTTGTAGCGAAGTTCGAGCATCGCTTTGTCATCGTCGAGCTCCTTGGTCAGAGCGTTTTGCCTGGAAACGAAGTAGTCCCTGATCTGCTTGAGATAGACGGGGAAGGGCTGGATACCGCTCTGATAGCTGATTTCGCTCTGCCGCTTGCGCAGCCCGGCCAGCTCCACCTGTGCCCGGGCCACTTTCAACGCCGCCAGGGCGCGGCGCTTGGCGGATAGGCCGGCAAGCCAATCACTTCGCACATCCATGGCCACGAGATTCTCCTGAACCACCTGCTTGCGCACCTTGATGCGCTGACGCCGGATGTTTCTCGTGCGCTCGCCCCAGTCCCAGACGGTCCAGGTGAAGCCCACGCTGGTGTACAGCTTGTCGGAGTCCTCGTCACTGTCGATGGGGTCCGCGGTACGGGTCTGAAAATATAACTTGGGAAAGAAGCGGGACCAGGCCAGCATGACCTCGTATTCCTGAATCTCGCGTTTCTGCTTCTCTATCTTCAGCTCCATGCTGTTGGCCAGCACGCTGTCAGTGGAGACCTCACTGGGCATGAAATTGCCCGTTACCTGCTCGGGGTAGTTCTCGTAATCAAGATCAAGCTTCAGGGCGGCGTCCAGGCCGAGAAACTGCTTGAGATCGGCCATCATTTCGGTACGCAGGGCCTCGAGGCGCTCACGCTCCAGTTCGGCGAGCTCCACCTGCTGCTCCGCGATGCGCACCTCCAGGGGATTGGAGCCGCCGGTCTCCAGCAGGTTGTTCAAATAGGTCTTTTCGTGGGTGGCCAGGGCCACGAGCTCGTTCTGGATCACCAGCATCTGATCGAAGAAGCCCAGTTGAATGAACATCTGCCCCAACTCGTACAAGCCCTGGGAGATGGTCATCATATGCCCCAGAATGGTAATCTCTGTGAGCAGCTTGGTGGCCTCGATGGAAAAACCCGCGGCAATGGGGTCGTAGCCGCCGGTGGTGAAGCTGAGGCTGAATCTGTTGTTCGAGGCCGTGGGTGTGGTGAGCACGTATCCGGTGCTCACCAGCATGCTGGGCAGCAGCCTGTACCAACTGTCGGTCTCGTCGATGCGCTTGAGCTGAATCTCCATGGCGCTCTTCACGAAGTAGGGGGACTGCTTCAGCGCCAAGTTCACGCACTCGTCATAGGTCAGGGGGTGGTCGATGATCACCGGAGGGGTGTTCCCCACCTCGGTGCCGGACTCGTAGTCCGGCGGAGTGGCTTCCGCGCCTTTTATCTCGCCATCCTCGATGCTCTTGGAGAGCCTGTAGGCCTTGGCGCGTTCCGCAGCCTTGTCCGCGGGGCCCTCGATCCCGTTGCCGGAGCTCTGGGTCGCGTTCCCGCTCTTGCCGGACGCGGCGGCAATGGGGGTGTATTCCACATCGCCCTTCTCGGCCTGTGAAATGCCTATTTCCAAAGGAATCCGGGGGGCGGTCCTGCGGGTAAGGGTGAGGTTGTTCTCGTCACCAAGAGCCGCGGAGGCGGCAGGGGTGAAAATTGGCAACGACCAGACAGCGAGGAGCATCAACAATAAAAGGCACACACCGTGCCCTTTATCGTGGAAGCGGTGTGCGACCGTCACTTCTTGTACTCCCGCGGTATGGCTCATGCTTTTCCGCATCTGCTACTCCTGGGGTTATTCTGAATGCAGGTTCCCGTCGCGCAAATGGCATACACGCGTACAGCGTTTCGCGATCTCCGGGTCGTGCGTCACCAGCACCATAGCGGTTTCCTGTCCGGAGATAAACTCATGGAAGTGGTTCATTACCATGTCACCGAGTTTCCTGTCCAACTGCCCGGTGGGCTCGTCGGCAAAGATGACCCTGGGCTTGTTCACCAGGGCTCGGGCAATGGAGACGCGCTGCTGCTCACCGCCGGAGAGACGGTTCGTGGGGTGGTCGAGCCTGTGCCCCATGTGCACTTTTTCCAGCGCCTCGTAAATCATCTCTGGTCGTTTTTTGCGCTTAACTCCGGCATAAATCAAGGGGTATTCCAGGTTCTCGTACACCGTGGTGTGCTCGAACAGGTTGCAGCTCTGGAACACGAAACCGGCGAAATTCCGCCTGAAGGAGGCCTGGGACTGCCTGTCGCGCCGGAGTACATCCTCGCCCATCACCCAGTAGGAACCGGATGTGGGCGGTTGCAACAACCCGAGAATAAACAGGAAGGTCGACTTGCCCATGCCAGACGGACCCATGATGGCGATCATCTCCCCGGGCATGACATCCAGGTTCACCCCCTTGAGGATGCGGATGCTCTCGGAACCGTTGTTGTAGTCCTTTGTCAGGTCCCTCACCTGGATGAGGGGCTCTTTTTTCCGCGTCTGCATATCACTCATAGCGAATCGCCGTCACAACTTCCATGCGGCTGGCGCGCATGGCCGGGAAAAAGCCCGCCACAGCGCCCAGGCCAAGGGAAAAAACAAAACTCAGCAGGGCGTAGCCCAGCACCTCTTCCTGGGCGGGAGCCTTGCCCATCAGTCCGCTGGCGTAATACACGGCAGCGACTCCAAAGCCAACACCGAACAGGGCCGCCCCTCCGGAGAGACAGAGCGCCTCGGCCAAAAACTGCACCAGGATGTCGATATCCTTTGCACCCATCGCCTTTTTCAGCCCGATCTCCCGAATGCGCTGGCGCACCGCGGTCATCATGCCGTTCCAGATTCCGTACCCCCCCAACAGAAGCGTGGCGGCAATGGAGAAGTAGATGAAACTCTCCACCCAGAGAACGATGCGTTCCACCTGCTCCAACTGCGCTTCAGGCACATCAATCCGCAATTTGTTAGTATCTTGATGGTTCGCGATGGTCTCGGTTATCGCTCCGGCCACCCGCATGACATCGTCCAACCCGTGGCAGCGCAGAATGAGCCTGTTGGAGTCCGGCAGGCCCACGATCCTGTCCTTTACCGTGGTTATGGGCATGAACGCCATATCCGCGAGGCTGGAGGACAATTCCGCACTCATCACTCCCATTACCGTATACATGGAGTTGTCAATACGCAAGTGTTTGCCCACAGGGTCTTCCGCCGCGAACATCTTTCTCGCGAGATTCTCGCCGAGCACACAGACAGGGCGCCTCTCGTGCACGTCCTCCCAGGCGAACTCCCTGCCGGAGAGCATGACCTGCCCCGTGGCCAGCCAGTACTGGTTGTCCACCCCCATGAGGGCGAAGTCGAAAATCTTGTTGTCCAGCGTGGTGCGCGCCATGCCATGCTTGCCCACGGTCTCGCTCAGGCTGAGCACCCCGGGCAATGCGCGCAAGGCCTCCACCGTGTCGTCCCGGAACCACTGCAGCCTGACGATGGTGTCCTTTCTGGAAAGCTTGGAATCGTAATGGATCTGGATGATGGTGGCGCCGCCGATCAAGGTCAGGTCGTTGTCCAAATTCTGCTTGATGATGCGCCCCATGGCGAGGATGAGGATCACTCCGGCAGTGCCCAGGGCGATGGAGACGAGCACGCCTATGTAGCGCATACGCTGGCGCAGGACCTGCCGCGCGCTGATGCGCAAAAGGTCCATGAGGCGTAGTATGGTCATATTCCTAGCCGACTATCCGCCCAGCCGGGCATTTCAGGTCAGGATTTCCTTGGGGAGGCGCCGCGGGAACCAATGCCCCACAACACCGCCAGGATCAGCCCCCAATTCCGGAAGCCGAGCAGTTGTCGTCCGTCGTCGCGTCGAACTGCGGAGCGACGGTGGTCTCCTCGGCGGCCATGTCCGCTGCGCGAATCTTGAATTCGCCGGCCAGCTTGTCGAGGACCTCCATCACCTTGGCGATGTGCTTGTCCTCGTGGGTGCTCATGAACGCCGTGCGGATCAGGGCCTTGCCCTTGGGCACGGCCGGGAACACGGCGGGCAACGCGAATATGCCCTCGTTGAACAACGCGGCGGAAAACTTGTAGGCCTTCTCCTCCTCACCGATGTGAATGGGGATGACCGGAGATTCCGAGGTGCCGTACACGAGGCCGAGATCGCAGTATCCCTGGCGCACCTTCCGGGTGACATCCCAGAGCCGTTGCACACGGTCCGGCTCGGCCTCGACGATGTCCAGGCACTTGAGCACGGTGGCCACGTTGCTGGCCGGAAGAGCGGCTGAAAAGATCAGGGTCTTGGACTGGTGCTTGATATAGACGAGGATGTCCTCGTGGTCGGAGGCGATGAAGCCGCCGATGGAGGCAAAGGCCTTGCTGAAGGTGCCCATGATGAAGTCCATCTTGTCCACCAGGCCGTAATGGCTGGCCGTGCCGCGCCCTCCGTCTCCCATGACGCCCAGGCCGTGGGCATCGTCCAGGTAGAACACGATGTCCGGAAACTCCTCCTGCAGGTCCACCAGGCTCGGGAGCTCGCACACGTCGCCGGACATGCTGTAGACGCCCTCGGCGATGACGTAGATGGTGGCTTCTGGATAGCGCTTTTTGGCGCCGATGATCTTTTCCCGGGCCGAATCCTTGTCATTGTGCTGGAACGGAATGATCTTGGCGCCCGAGGCCCTGCAGCCCTCGAAAATGCTGGCGTGGTCCTCGCGGTCGCAGATCAGGACATCCGTGGGGGTGACCAGGCTGCCGAGTACGCCAAGGTTGGCCAGAAAACCCGTGGTGTGCACCACGGCCATCTTCTTGCCAACAAAAGCGGCCAGGCGCTCTTCCAATTGGTCGTGCAGCGTCATGTTCCCGGAGAGGAACCGGGACCCTCCTGGTCCGGACCCCCACCTGGAGATGGCGTCCTTGGCGGCCTCCGTAACCCGTGGATCGTGCGTCAAACCGAGATAGTCGTTGGAACCGGCCATGATGAGACGTTTGCCGCCGACTTCGACCTCCGGCCCCCAGGAGCGAGCTATCGGCTGAAAATAGGGGTAGAAATGCTCTTGTTTGGCGCCCGCCACCATCCGGGCAAAGGCTTTGCTGCGCTGCTTGACTTTCATGGTTGTGGTAATTCCTCAGTATCTTCACCCATGTAACACAACTAGTGCATGACTTGCATCATAATCGCCAGAAGTCGCATGAGGTAATCGGCTTGAAGGGTTTTCGGCTTGATTTCAGCCCCTGCGGGGGGAGCCAAGCATGGGATCGAACCTGCCTAAAAAACATACCGCGCACCAAACTGACTCGACACAATTCGGGGCGCGCTGCGGCATATCGTCTCGCAAAAAGCATGTAGCGGAGTCAACGTCTCAATAACCCTGTGATTTTTGCTATGCCAGGTAAGATGGGTAGGTGTACACTTTGCTTAACCGCATTGTCAACCGAGGGCGATAGTCAGGTAATTCCACCCCCTACCACAGCGCTACGAACCGATATCCTCATCTTTATGCGGCATTCGGGCAGTCTTCCCGCATAAGGAGGCGGCGAACGAAATTTTGCCCTTCAAATGCCCAAGCTTGAAAACCGGATGCCGGACCCATATTTTTCTGGCCCATACGTCAGAAAAAACACCCCCTAGTCCCGGCAACGGAAGAGAAAACCTCAGAGGTTCACCAGTCTCGTATATATCTGACTCATACGCCACCGAGTGACCTTGCGCAAGCACCTTGCCAGGGCACGTCTGAAGAGCCACTTCGAAGCCATAGCGGCCTTCCGAGCTCGATAGGGGCAGATCAACGAAACCTGCATCGATTATTTGCCCCTACTGCGCAGGGGTACTCGCCAGTGTGGTCTTTTGGTATTCCGGGCAATGCAGATTATCATAAGATGGAACCCTCTCAGGGGCCAAGCAAACTCCCACCCCAGGAGCGGGAGCGTAGTTCTGTATCTGCTTATGACCCCTCCACTCCCAAAACCATCCAAATAAAAAAGGAACCGATCTTAATAGCGTTTGTACTTATTTATTGACCGTGATAATTTTGACCCGCGTATGGCGATCATACATGAGCATTATCGGCATATTGTCCCAACATCCCTGAAAAATCAGAGAATAGCGAGATAGCTGGAAAGTAAGCCGCACCTTGGAGACTCCAGGCATGATCAATCGGGTACTATGTCTCACAATGGTCATTATTCTTTTTCCCAATTGTTCTTACGCAAAATGCGAAATGGTTGAAGAACAGATAACAAGTGTGAGCACCACGATAAACGACGGATCCGAAATCACGATCCGACTCGTGACAAGCGAAAACTCAACAGACAATCCATTCCGGCAAGGAATCTGGTGGGGATCCAGGGATTCTCAACCAGGAGTCTTAATAAGCCGTTTATCTGTTATTTGGAGCGACCAGCCATGTCATATACCCGTATCAGCCCACATCGATTTGACAAATCCTCATAAGTTATGTGCTGACGCAAGTGACAACAAATTGATCATAACAATATCAGGTGGAGATGCGTCAACTTCATATTCAGCGACGATACTGCTCGTCAATGGGATTATAACGGAAAAGAATGTGGAACATGGTGAATTTCCAAAAGAGTGTCACGAGAACACAACATATTCTTTTCACAATATCGATTAGACACACTATAAACATTCAGTAATTTCAGAATATTACCATCTCTGGATTGTTTGGATAAAATACAACCACTTTAATATACTATGTACAATCAAAATAGTTGTGAATCAATAAACGATTCCCAATCAGTTTCAGAAAGTGATATGATACGTTTTGTGTCACACTACATGCATGAACCTACAGTCACCATAGATTCAATGACAAATCTTCAATATGATCTTCGCCTCCATGGTGAGGATGCCGAAGAATTTATAAACTATTTTTGTTTGGAATTTGGCGTAGACCTCACCGATGACTACGATCACAACATTCATTTCAATACAACATACATCGAGTTTGATATCCTAGCTATATCACTAATCATCATTTTGTTGTTTTACATCCTTTATAAACATCAATTAGACCTATTCATATTTCCAGTTGTTTTTTTCATTACTTTTGTCACGAGTCTAAGAATTCCCAGGAAAATCAAAACAATTACAATCAAAGATCTAACAATATCTGCAAATAACCACATTTGGACATACGACTACGAGAGGACAAGTAATGCTCTCTAAAACAACAAAAAGGATCAAGCACATTGTCGGAACCATTCTCGACAGACTTGCATATGCTTATTATGACGCAGAATACATTAAAATCGCATCTTTCCTTTCAAAAATAGTAAAGAAGTACTTTCCCAAGCAATACAGTTTCATAACGCAATTCGCGGAAAGTAAATATATTTACCACCACAACAATGACATTACAACATCTGCGGCAATGTTCGCAGATGTCCTTTACAAACTTGGTCACCATGTCGAAAATCCAGAAGCAATAATGATTCAACATTTTGCCGTTGTCTTGTCTCTTGAACTAAACGAGTGCAAGAAAGCGTCCTTTTACCTTGAATGCATGAAAAATTCTCTTGAAGCATTGAATTCGTATGAACAATTAAAGTCTATTGTCGAGATATACCGCCCAATGTATCAGGACGTACTGAAACAATACGAATTACAGTGCAAACATTGGCAGCCATGTCATGATCACGTGTAAACATTTCTTCGATCTCGTAAAATCCAAAGGTCTGAGCATAGCATTTTCCACTTTTGGAAGCCTGCTGACTACACTATTTTCCATGATCTACTTATGTTATGAACCATCCACTGGAATTGCACTTTTTCTTGTCTTGTCAATCACCGTCTCAACATTCATGGCGTATGTGTTCTTTACATCTTGTACTGAATTCAGAATCCACGAGAACAACATCTACTACAACACTTATTTTTTCAGTCACGAAATCGATCACAACACCATTACATCTATTTCCTTATTAAATATTTCATTCAGTCTTGGATTGTCCTTCCTGGTCATTCCAACCAAAAAAAAAACCTATTTTCTTATTTTCAACACATTCATGATCTCCCCCAATCGCTGGATATTTTTCAGTTTCATAAGACAAATCGAGCAGAATATATATCTTGCTCCAAAATTTCGACGCCTATGGGAGTGACTGCTAGCCATATAACACTCTGTAATTTCGAGCGAAATAACGCGATTTGTTTCGTTGATCCCTGCCTGTGGTTTTCACCCTCTGCCCTTCTCTTCTCCTCCCCAATTTCCCCCCGGCGTTGTCGCAACGTAAAAAAAGCTGACAGCCCCTTCTCCGCATCAACGTGCTTTCCCCACTAAAAACTAAATATTTGCAGGTAGTTATTTTTTCGCTTCCCTGGCATGGCTTTTGCCTGAAACATTTGGACACAGGTTGCTACGACATTTCGCGACCTTTCAGAACAGGTCGGAACACGTCGGTACAGGAGATATCATGGAAAAGGCCCTCGCCAACGAACGACTATGCAACACCCCCAGTACTCAGGTCCGGGAACTCTCCGCCCCCACAGTGGACGGACTGTTCCCCTCCCCCATGCCGCTTGCCCAGGTTCTTGACGAAATCCCCGTGGCAGTGAGCGTTCTCAGCCCGAAACGAAAAATACTCAGCATGAACAGGGCCTGCGAGGCCCTCACCGGCATTACCCGGGAGCAGGCCCACAACCTGCCCTGCCGCCACGTGCTGCGCAGCAGCAACTGCATGCAGCGCTGCCCCCTCTTGGATATGGATTCCCACGCCATGACAGTCACCATCGACGGCGACATCGTGAACAGGGACCGCAGAAAGCTACGCGTGCACTGCACCATGTCGCCGCTGTTGGACGGCAAGGGAAACCTCATGGGCTTTCTCGAGTGCATCGAGGACGCATCGCCCAAGGACTGCGACCGTGAGCGCAGCCCCGGTGACCTCATAAAGGGCGGACTCGTGGGCAGCTGCCCCTCCATGGATCGTCTGTTCCGGTTCATGGATAGCATCTCCCAGACCGACTCCTCGGTGCTGATCACCGGCGAGACCGGCACCGGCAAGGACGTACTCGCCGAGGCTCTGCATCAAGGCTCGTCCCGTTCCAGGGGTCCGTTCATCAAGGTGAACTGCGGCGCCCTGCCCGAGAGCCTGTTGGAGAGCGAGCTGTTCGGGCACAAAAAGGGCGCCTTTACCGGCGCGGTGGAGAACAAGCCCGGACGCATCCGGCTGGCCCAAGGCGGCACCCTGTTTCTCACCGAGATCGGTGACCTCCCCCTGCTCCTGCAGGTCAAGCTGCTCTCCTTTCTGGACGACAAGGTGGTCTACCCCCTTGGCGACTCCAAGGGGGTGCCCGTGGATGTCCGGCTCATGGCCGCCACCCACCGCGACCTGGAGCAGATGGTCCGCAACGGCCTGTTCCGTCAGGACCTGCTCTTCAGGCTCAACGTGGTCAGGGTGTCCGTGCCCCCTTTGAGGGAGCGCAACGGCGACATCCGCCTGCTTACCGAGCGGTTCCTGCGCCAGTATGCCGAGGCCTTCAACAAGGAGATCAAGGGACTGACCATCTCGGCCCAGGAGGTGCTGGACACCTACCCATTCCCCGGCAACGTGCGCGAGCTGCGCAACATCATAGAATATGCGGTCAACGTCTGCGACATGGACATGATCGAGCCGAGGCACCTGCCCGAATACCTGTTTCAGGCCGAGCCGGTGCACTCCGCGCCCCTGGAAAGGGAAACGATTTCCCTTTCGCAGGTATCCGAGGAGCGTCACCCCTCCCTAAGCGGCCTGCCCCAGGCCGACTCCTGGGAAGCCATGGAGCGCGACCTGATCCTGCAGGCCCTGGCCAACGCCAAGGGCAGAAGGGGCGAAGCGGCAAAGATCCTGGGATGGAGCAGGAGCACACTCTGGAGGAAGATCAAACATCATGGCCTCGCGTGAAAGCTTGAGCAAACAATACCGTAAAGTCTGCGTGCCGCTCTATGGCGACGAGATCGCACCGCGTTTCGACCTTGCCACAGAGGTATGGTTCGGCATGTTCCTCCAGGAGGAGGATGACCAGGAATCGCGGCTGGAGGCGGAGCGCACCGTCATTCTCCCCCGCCCCTCGGCCGAGGACCTGTGCAGGCTGCTGCTGGAGGAAGGCGTTTCCCTGCTGGTCTGCGGCGGCATCGAGCAGGAATACTTCGACTACCTGCGTTGGAAGCGGGTCGAGGTGGTGGACTCGGTCATCGGTCCACTCGACTGCGTGAAGACCGCGCTGACGACAAGGGCTCTCACTCCGGGAGCGGTACTCCTGCACCGGGAGGAGGTGGATTGAGCATGATCAGTCTCGCCGGCATCAAGGAATTCTGGACCGATCTGACCAGGTTCTCGGACCAGAGCGACACCACCAAACGATATCGGTCGCTGCGGGCCAAGATCGTGTTGCTCATGGCCATGGTCACATGCGTGCCGCTGCTGCTCATTGGCTCCATCAACTACCACCTCTACAAGAACGCCCTGGAGCGGGAGCTGGCCAGCCCACTTCGCACTCTTGTGAACAAGACGCGCTCCTCCATCGAGTTCTTCCTGCAGGAGCGCCTGGCCGCGGTGAGCTTCATCGCCTCGGCCTATACCTTTGACGAGCTGTCCAACCCCGCCACCCTGCACCGCATCTTCATCCTCGCCCGAAGGGAGTTTTCCGGTCTGGTGGACCTGGGGCTCATCGATGCCGAGGGCAGACAGGTCACCTACGTGGGGCCGCACATGCTCAAGGACAAGGACTACTCCGAGCAGAACTGGTACCACAGGGCGCGGATGAAGGGGAAATACGTCAGCGACGTGTTCCTGGGCTTCCGCAACCTGCCCCACATCGTCATCGCTGTGGAGGGGCGCTCCGGCGGCAAGACCTGGATGCTTCGCGCCACGGTGGACACCAACACTTTCGACTCCCTGCTCGCGTCCATGGACCTGGACAGCGAGAGCCAGGCCTTTCTGGTGAACAACCAGGGCATCCTGCAGACCAACGCCGGAATATACGGCAAGGTGCTGGAGAAATGCCCCATCCCCATCCCACACTTCAGCTACGAGACCACTGTGAGCGAAGTCCGGGGTCCCTTTGGTCGGGAGATCGTCATGGCCAACGCCAGGATCCCGGGCACCGACCTGATCATCATGGTGCTCAAGTCCCGGTTCGGGCTCTATCAGGCCTGGGAAAAACTGCGCGGGGAGCTGCTGTTCATCTTTATCATCGGCGTGGGGATCATCTTCTACATCGTGGTCAGGCTCACATCCAACCTGGTGCGCCAGGTCAAGGACGCTGATCAGAAGCGCGAGGCCGCCTTCAAGGAGATGGAGCACAGCCACAAGCTCTCATCCATAGGCAGGCTCGCCGCGGGCGTGGCCCACGAGATCAACAACCCCCTGGCCATCATCAACGAGAAGGCCGGGCTGCTCCGCGACCTGTTCGAGCACGATCCATCCTGCGGAAACAAGGAGAAATACGTCAACCTCGTGGACCGCGTGCTCAACTCCGTGGACCGCTGCCGCACCATCACCCACAGGCTCCTGGGCTTTGCCAGGCGCATGGAGGTGAGCATCGAGAGGTTGAACGTCAACGACGTGGTCACCGAGGTGCTCGGGTTCATGGAAAAGGAGGCGCTCTACCGCAAGGTGGAGGTTACCCTGGACCTGGAGCGCGACCTGCCGAGCATATCTTCGGACAGGGGGCAGTTGCAGCAGGTGTTCCTGAACATCCTGAACAACGCCTTCGCCGCGGTGGACGATGGCGGGGCAATCGTCCTGTCCACGCGCCACGAGGAGCAGCGCGTCGTGGTGAGCATCCGCGACAATGGCTGCGGCATGTCCGCGCAGGTCCGCGACCATATCTTCGAGCCCTTTTTCACCACCAAGGGGGTGAAGGGAACGGGCCTGGGCATGGCCATCACATATGGTATCGTCACCAAGCTGGGAGGGGAAATTCTGGTATGGAGCGAGGAGAATCAAGGCTCCGAGTTCACCGTGAAACTCCCAATCGCATAAACGTATTCGGAGGCTGGAGATGCAGAACCTGCGTGTATTGCTTGTGGATGACGAGGAGGATTTCGTCAGTGCTCTTTCCGAACGCCTGTCCCTGCGGGGGCACGACGTTCTCACCGCCACATCGGCGGCCGACGCCCTGAGCATCGTGGAGAACAACACCCTGGACGCGGCGGTGCTGGATGTGATGATGCCCGGAATCACGGGCCTGGAGCTCCTGGCGCGCATCAACGAGCTGCACCCCGAGTTGCCGGTGCTCATTCTCACCGGACACGGGGCGACCCGCGACGGCATAGAGGCCATGCGGCTCGGGGCGTTCGACTTCATGATCAAGCCCGTGGACATCGACGAACTCATCAAGCGGTTGCGGGAGGCGGTAACCGCCGCGCGCCGTAATGTCTCAAAATAGCTCATTTCGTCTCACGAGCGATTGCTTCAAAGTGTTTCACCTTGTTTAAGGCCGGTGCGATGAAACAGAGAGCATTTAGTAACTACCTAAAATAACATGCACACCAGAGTGGCACGGGAATTGCTAATAGCTAACCAACAGCAACTGAAGAACTCTGAAACAGAACATAATCATCGCACCACAATAAAGGAGAAAGTCATGAACACCCTGCGCCACTCGATGGAAAACACCTTTGTCTCCGTCGCCTTTGCCGAGGCCAACGAAATGGACATCGCCCGTGAGTTCGCCCGTCAAGCCAGCGAATGGAGCCTGGTCGACTTTCTGGAGAGGACTTTCGCGGCCGTGGCTTTCGCCGAGGCTGATCAGAGGGACGAGGCCCTGGAACTCGCCGGTATCGAACCCATGATCCTGGAAGGATACGCCCCCCTGGAGGACGCCTTCGCCGCCGTGGCCTTCGCCGAGGCCAATTTGCACGACGAGGCCATGGAGATCGCGGGCATCGAGCCCATCGAGCTGAACGGCTACGCCCCCCTGGAGGACACCTTCGCAGCCGTGGCCTTCACCGATGTCAACCTGCATGACGAGGCCATGGAGATCGCCGGGGTGATCCCGCTGGTCCTGGAAGGCTACGCCCCCCTGGAGGACGCCTTCGCAGCCGTTGCATTCGCCGAGGCGGACATGGACAGCGAGGCCATGTCCCTCACCGGAACCAGCAGGGCAGCCCGCGACCGCGGCCATGCGGGGCGCCAGATCAGCCTGGGCGAGTTCATCAGCCATGTGGGGCTGTCCGGTGTGCAACTGCGCTACGGAGTGGTGACCATCTAACAACGGTATCCCCTGAATTCCTGGTCATGAATTCAGGGGATTATCGCAAGCTGGCAACGCGATTTTCGATTCACTCACGCCGCCAATGGCGGTAGGTCGGCCAGATGCCCGGCCATGGTGGCGCGCTTCGGGGTTGACGCGGCACCTGCCCTGTAAACTGACGGTTTTCCCGCAACCCGAATGGAGATAATCATGGAACGGATAAATGTACTTCTGGTGGACGATGAGCAGGAATTCGTGGAAACCCTTGCGGAACGCCTGCGGCTACGGGACTTTGGTTCGGATGTGGCGCTGAACGGCGAAGAGGCTCTGCATGTGGTGCGTGCGGGCGAAACACACGCCATGGCCCCGGATGTCATGGTCCTGGACCTGCGCATGCCCGGCATCGACGGCATCGAGGTGCTCAAACGGGTACGCGAGGAGTTTCCCCACATCCAGGTCATCGTGCTCACGGGCCATGGCTCGGACAAGGACGAGGAGGAGGTGCGCCGCCTGGGCGCCTTCGCGTACATGCGCAAGCCCGTGGTGATGGAAGAACTGGTCAAGACGCTGCACCAGGCCGCGCGGGCCTGCCGCGAATCGGCCAAGGTTTGATGCCCTAGAGCATTTTACGCTTGAAATGCGGCTGGCAAAGCCAGCCTATAAGCATTTCGCGGCAAGGATTTACAGGCAAATCCTTGCAGAGCATTCGAACTTTTTCAAAGTGTAAATGCTCTAGCCCGGGGTTCCTGTTTCCCAAAGATCCATGAAAAGGGAGCCGCAATTCCGGCTCCCGTTTTCGTCGGCGCCATAAGCGGCCCTGGGCGCCGCCCCCTCCCCGGGGTCTTTCCCAAGGGGGGCGGTTTAAGATATACTCTCCACATGAAAGAACATCCTTCCGGAGAGGTGGCCGCATGAGGCAACACTACATGACACTGCGGTCCAAGATATTCATCCTCCTGGCGACCATGGTGGCGGTCAACCTGGCCGGCGCCCTGGCCACCCTGTGGTACGCCACCCGTACTCAGGAGCTCTACACCTCGCGCATCAACGTGAACCTCTCGGCCCTTGCCTCGGCCCAGGGCCTGCAGAGCGAACTCACGGCTCAAAAAGGCTATGTCACGTACTTTTTTCTCAATGGCGACCAGCAATGGCTCCTGGCCCTGGACAAACACCAGAAGCAGTTCGAACGGTGGCTGAACAAGGCCTTCCGCCTCGCGGTGGACGCCAAGGAGCGCGCCATCCTCGGTGACATCCAGTCCGACTACCTGCACTACGCCTTTTCCAGGGACAAGGTCATATCCCTGTACAAGGAGGGGCGCCGCGCAGACGGCGCCAGGCTGCACTGGGAGGTGCGGGAGCAGTTCCAGAACATCTACGACCACTGCGAGGAATTCAAGGACCTGCACGAGGCCAGCATGGACGAGGCGGGCAAGACCTATCGCGGGCAGGCCCGGGGCCTCACCATCATGGCCATGGCAGCCATGCCCGTGACCATTTTTCTGGCCTTCATTCTGGCCTGGATGCTCTTCTCCCACATCCTCAACCCCATCCGGCGCCTGGCCCGAGAGATGAACGGCGAGGCCAAGGACAGTTCGGTGGACGACGAGGTGGAGGACCTCAGCGAAAAGGTCCGCTCACTGATCAACGATGTGGACTCTGTACGCAACAAGCTGGACCAGAGCCGGGAGCGGGCTCTCTTGTCAGAGAAACTCGCCCTGGTGGGCAAGCTCGCCTCAGGTGTGGCCCACAGCATCCGCAACCCCCTCACCTCCGTGAAGATGCGCCTCTTCTCCCTGGAGCGCACCCTGACCCTGGACCCGGTGCAGAAGGAGGACTTCGAGGTGGTTTCCGAGGAGATCAACCACATCGACACCATTGTCCGCAATTTTCTGGAGTTCTCCCGCCGCCCCAAGCTAAAAATGGTGCTGCGCTCCCCTTCGGATGTAGTGGACATGAGTCTGCAGCTCCTCAGGCACCGCTTCGAATCTCACGGCATCAAGGTGACCATGATCAGGGAAGAGGTCCTGCCCCCTGTTCGCATCGACGTGGAGCAGTTCAAGGAGGCCCTGGTGAACATCCTGATCAACGCCTGCGACGCCATGCGCAACGGCGGTACCCTCACCGTGCGCGAGGAACCCGGGGTCATGGAACCCCTGGGGCAGGTGGTGATCATCCGCATCACGGACTGCGGCGCCGGCATCCCCAAGAACATCATCGACAATATTTTCGAACCGTTTTACAGCACCAAAGAGGAAGGCTCGGGCCTCGGCCTAGCCATTACACGGCGCATCGCGGAGGAGCATGGCGGCTGGCTGCACGTCCTGTCCGAGGAAGGCGAAGGCGCCACCTTTGTCATAGCGCTACCCTGTGAGGAGAAGGACCATTGGCTGAGATCCTGATCGTGGACGACGACGCCCAACTGCGGCAGAGCTTCGAGCGCCTGCTCAAGTCCGAGGGGCACCTGGTGCATACCGCGAACTGCGGCGAGGACGGCCTGGAGCATGTGACCCGCAACGCCCCGGACATGGTGATCATGGACGTGCGCATGCCCGGTATGAACGGCCTCGAGACCTTTAAACGCATGCACGCCCTGCTCCCCTACATGCCGGTCATCGTGATGACCGCCTACGGCACCACGGACACGGCCATCGAAGCCACCAAGATGGGCGCTTTCGACTACGTGCTCAAGCCCTTTGACATCCCCGAGATCCTCACCCTGATACAGAAGGCCCTGGCCAGCGGGCAGCGCGCGCTCTCGGAAAAGCCCTTGGCCGAGGATACCGAGGCCGCGGAGGACACCCTGCTCGGGCGCAGCCACGCCATCCAGGACGTATGCAAGTCCATCGGCAGGGTGGCGCCCACCGACGCAACGGTGCTCATCCGTGGTGACAGCGGCACGGGCAAGGAGCTCATAGCCCATGCCCTGCACAAGCACTCCAACCGCTGCAAGCAGCCGCTCCAGATCATCAACTGTGTGGCCATCCCAGAGACCCTGCTGGAAAGCGAGCTCTTCGGCTATGAAAAGGGCGCCTTTACCGGCGCCTCCAGCCGCAGGGTGGGGAAGATCGAACAGGCCAACAGGGGTACCGTGTTCCTGGACGAGATCGGCGACATGCCCTCCAACATCCAGGCCAAGATTCTGCGCCTGTTGCAGGAGCGCCAGATCGAGCGGCTCGGAGGCGGCGCGCCCATTCCTGTGGACGTGCGCATCCTGGCCGCCACCAACCGCGACCTCGAGACCGCCGTGGCCAACGGCGAATTCCGCGAAGACCTGTACTACCGCCTCTCGGTCGTCACCCTGAGCATCCCCCCATTGCGGGAGCGCCGCGAGGACATCCCCATCCTGGCGGAGCACTACTGCCGCCGCTACGCCGCGGACCTGCGCATGGACACCCCGGAAATAACCGCCGAGGGCATGGCCCTGCTCTCTGAGCACGACTGGCCGGGCAACGTCCGCGAGCTGGCCAATACCCTCATGCGCGCCGTGATCTTCAGCCGGGGTCTGCCCCTGGGGCGCGAGGAGATCGCCAAGGTCACGGCCGATGGCGGCGCGGCCCGTCAACGCGATCAGGCCGAGCTCGAAGAGGTGCTGCGCAGCTGGGTCCGGGACGAGTTGGCCACCAACGCCGACGGCGACATCTTCGAATGCCTGGTCAACCAGTTCAGCGCCATGCTGTTGCGCGAAACCCTGCAGCTCACCGAGGGCAACCGCACCAAGGCCGCCAAGCTGCTCGGCCTCTCCCGCCCCACCCTGCTGTCCAAGATCGAGAAGTACGGCCTCAAGATCGGCGCTTCCATCAGCTGATATTTATCAATACAAGGCTTTTCTCCTCGGGCTCCTTTTTCCGGAACCTCTGAAACAGTTTACATTATTTCAACTTATCAGAAGATTGAAGCGGGATCCGCAGGAGAAACTTTTTGACAAGTCTCTCCCGCGGATAACTCCATTCCCCCCAGACCTCCCCTGCCTGCTCCTCTCCCGGATGTTTCTTTTACGCCTTGTAAAAGAGCCTGACGCGCTGTTTTAGGTTTTCTCTTCAGGGCATCCCTGCGTCACAAAATAAGCCAATTAATACAAAATATTACACAGCCGACAAAACCAGCAAAACTGGCACGGCCTTTGCCTTTGTCTGTTTGAAACACAGTCGGAGGAATGGCGTACATGGAAAATGGCATGGTGCAGGTTCTGGTTACCGATCGCAATCCCAATGTCCGGGATCTGCTGCGCAGGCAGTTGCATTCACTTGGTTTCACCACATTGCCGGCGCGCAACGGCCAGGAAGTGTGCTTTCACCTTACCTCCGCCGATACCGTGGACGTCGTGGTGCTGGACCCCGAGATCGATCTCGGGGCCTGCCTTTCCTCCCCGAAAAGCCTGGCCAGACTGTCCACCAGGATTCCCTTCGTGCTGCACGTCTTCCCCACCTGGGAGTTCGACGAAAATCTCACGGCATACGCTTCGGCCATAGTGGAGAAGGGAGGGGACACCGACAGGCTGCTGTCCGTGGTCAAGACATTGAGCAAAACCCCCGGCCTGCCGCCGGAACCCTAGAGAGGTTGTAATGGGCCGTTTGTTCGAGTCCTCCTCACCGTTGAGCGGCATGGCGCTGTCGGTCATTGCCATAACCGCGGCGCCAATGCTGCTGCTCTTCATGATCATGCGCTCATCGTACGGCAAGGCCCTTAACCAGGTTCAGGCCTTTTCGCCCGATGTGGCAGGGATGGTCGCGAGAGCCGCTGGTGAGGCCGAACTCATGGGCCTTGTTCTGCTGCTCTGCATGTGCGGAGTCATCGTGTTCAACGGCGTGGTCTTTTCCGGAGCGCTGATGCAGAAGGTGCTCAAGGCGGAGAAGGAACGGGAGGAAGCGTGGACCGCCAGCGTCGAGTCCAACCGCCTTGCCGCTCTGGGTCGATTGTCCGCGGGCGTTGCCCATGAGATCAACACCCCCCTGGCCACCATGATTCAGGAGGCTGCCTGGGCCGAGGAAGTGATTCAGGAGACTCCGGACTTCGCTGGAAGCGAAAACGGAAAGGAAGTGTTGCGCGCCCTGTCGCAGATCCAGCGCCAGGGAGAGCGATGCAAGGAAATCACGAGCGGTTTGCTGCGTTTCGCCAGACGCGAGACGCCACTGAATCAACCGCTGTGTCTCAATACTCTGGTGCGCGAGGTCGCGGAGATGCTGCGCAAGGAGGCTCGCAACCGCAAGGTCGACCTCCGCCTGTCCCTTATGCCGGACCTCCCCCCGATAAAGGCCGTGGCCTCGCGTATCCAGCAACTCGTTCTGAACCTGTCCAACAACGCCATGGACGCTCTTCAGGATATTCCGCCGGACTCACGCACCCCGTTGCTGGAGATCGGCACGCGTACCCAGGACAACGAGGTTGTCCTCACCGTGGCCGACAACGGCCCCGGCATTCCGGGGGGCAACATCCGACGCATCTACGATCCGTTTTTCACCACCAAGCCCGTGGGCAAGGGTACCGGCCTGGGCCTGTCCATCTGCCACGGCATAGCCGCGGAAGCCGGCGCCACCATCGCCATCAAGACCATGGAAGGCATGGGCACGGTCTTTGCCGTGCGTTTTCCCATGATCCCGGAACCCCGGACCGCCCGGCACCAGGAGCCGTCTCCGGCGCCGCACCAATCGGAAGAGTCCGGTTTGAGCAGGGCCTGAGCCCGGTTCGGACCGGCCAGCCATAATTCGCACTGATTCAAGGAGTTAGGAAAATGAGCACGGCCCCCAAGAACATCAATGTGTTGCTCGTGGACGACGAGGCCGACTTCATTGAGGTCGTGGCCAAGCGCCTGCGCAAGCGGGTGCTCCCCGTGACCACCCGCACCGGCGGGGAGGAGGCCCTGGAGCTGCTGGCCATGGATCCGCCCTTCCCGGTGGACGTGATTGTGCTGGATCTGAAGATGCCCGGCATGGACGGACTGGAGACCCTGCGCGAGGTCAAATCCCGCTGCCCGGACGTGGAGGTGATCATCCTCTCCGGTCACGCGGACGTGGATGTGGCCATAAAGGGCATGGAACTGGGCGCCTTCGACTATCTGCTCAAACCCATGGATTTCGACGAACTGCTGTTCAAGATCGAGGACGCGTTCCACAAGCGCCAACTGGCAGCGCCCCAGGAGGCACAATAGCCGAAGCCCATGTGGGCCCGGCTTGGAGATATATCCCAAAGAGTGGCACCTTCAACCTTAATACGGAGAGATCAATGAAGTCACTGAGAACAATTTACACGATGCTCATGGCCGGAGCCACCGCCCATGCCCGTTGGGACTACGAGGCGTCCATGAACATCCTCAAAAGCCGTAAGAAACTGCTTATCCTCGGCTTGTTGGCCCTGCCCTGCATCATCTTCTCCGTGGCCTACGCGGCGGACGTGCTCCCTGCGGTGCTGGGCGGCAAAAAGGCATACTCCCCGGCCTACTACACGCCTGACATATTTCTGGTATCCATCGTCATTGGCCTCTGCGCGGGCCTGATCACCGGCTGCATCGGCGCCGGCGGCGGCTTCATCATCACCCCCGCGTTGATGAGCGCCGGAATCAAGGGCATCCTGGCCGTGGGCACCGACCTGTTCCACATCTTTGCCAAGGCCATCATGGGCACCGCGGTGCACAAGAAGCTGGGCAACGTGTCCGTGGGCCTGGCCATCGCCTTTCTGGTGGGCTCGGGTGTCGGCGTGACAGGTGGAGGTGTGATCAACCGCACACTCTACGAAATCAACCCCGTGCTCAGTGACACCTTCATCAGCTTCATCTACGTCGTCCTCCTCGGCTTCCTCGGTATCTACTCCCTCATCGATTTCCTGCGCCTGTCCAGACAAAAGGACGTTGACGCCCACGGCGGCGGCCACGGCGGCGAAGCGACCGGCGGCAAGAAAAGCCTGCCCGTGCGTCTACAGGGTGTGAACGTGCCCCCCATGCTGACCTTTGACGAGGACCTGGTTCCCGGCGGCAAGAAGATCTCCGCCCTGTTCGTGGCCATTTGCGGCGCGATCGTAGGTTTCACCGCCGCCATCATGGGTGTGGGCGGAGGCTTTCTGACCTTCCCCATGTTCGTGTACATCCTGGGTGTCTCCTCCTTCACCACCGTTGGTACCGACATCCTGCAGATCATCTTCACCGCGGGTTACGCTTCCATCACCCAGTACGCCATCTATGGCTTCATCTTCTACACCCTGGCCATGGGCATGCTGCTCGGCTCCCTGCTCGGCATCCAGCTCGGCGCCCTGACCACCCGTGTGGTGCGCGGCATCTACATTCGCGGATTTTACGCCACCGCCATCCTGGCCGGCTTCGTGAACCGCCTCTTCGCCCTGCCCGGCAAGATGGCCGAGATGAAGTACATCAGTCTGTCCAAGGAAACCGGCCTGTTCCTGGCACAGATCGGAAACTGGGCATTCTTCGTGGTCGTGGGGATCTTCGCCCTGTGGGTCATTAGCAAGTTCATCACCAATATCAAGCTGCTCCGGGAGGCCTAGTCCAATGTTGATCGAACACAAGAAAAGCTTTGCCATCGGGATGGGGCTCTGCCTCACGTTCCTTATAGTCCTGGGCATCATGTTCACGCCGAACTTCGGCGGGGACAACGCCTTCCACGCCTCGGACAAGCTGTTCAACGCCATCTCCAAGGGATCGACCTACTACATCCCGGCCATGCGGCAGAAGGCCGAAGCCTTCAAGGGAGAAAAGGCGGACTGGGCTTTGGAGCAGAGCAATGAAAAGATGCTGATGCAGATGAACGCCCTGCTCACCGCGGCGGGCGCGGACGTCGAGGCCTCGGCGACTTCCCTGAAGATCAACGCCCCCCTGGGCAAACTCCTGGAAGCCGCCATCGCCGACTCCGACGACATGTTCAACAACAACGGCACGGCACTGGAGCAGCGGTACAATGGTCTGGACCCCAAGGCCGTCATGTTCACCTGGTGGACCATCTTCACCGAGTCCGAGAAGTCCCTGAAGGAGATCAAGCGCTTCAAGATCGCGGCGGTCATGGCCGAGGTCAAGGCCAAGGCCATCGAGGTGGGCTACAACTTTTACGGCATCCAGGCCGAGAGCGCCGGCTCCCGCATGGGTATCCTGACCTTTGCCCTGACCTTCTACGTGCTCTATACCTTGTGGTGGGGGTATGGTATATTCTTCCTGTCCGATGGATTGGGCCTGAAGATGAAGGGCGGCAAGAAAAAGGAAGTGTAACGTCCGGGCACAGGCTCGAACGGCAGAATGAACCGCCGGGGGAGGCTCGCAAGTCTCCCCCGGCGTGATTGCAAACATTTCAACCTTTCCAAGCAACGCCGTTGGAGCCACTACCGTGAAACTCCCCATCTTTCTCCGACGGCTGCTACGCTGGTCCGGCAAGGCCCTGGAGGCCTCGGACAATCCCGACGCCGAAACCCTCCGCACACTCTTCGCCGCGCGCTACAGCGCCTTCAAACAGCTTATCAGCGCCAACAACAAGGCCCTCGAGGTAATGAGCGAGATCGAGGAGTCCCTGACCGGCGCCGCGCCCTTCAGCATGGGCTACGTGCGCTCCCAGTGTTCCCGCACCACAGCCAGCGTGTTCCAGATCGTCCGCCAGTTGCAGTCTCTCGGCGAGGGGCGCTACGCGGCCCTCACTCCGGCCTTCGAAGGCATCCGGTCGGAACTCAACGCCCTGCTCGCCCCTCCAAGGGAGGAGGTCGACCTGCCGCTGCTCCTGTCCATGGACGAAATCCGACTGGAGCACTCCCCGGCCGTGGGGGGCAAGATGGCCAGCCTTGGCGAACTCCGGAACACCCTGGGACTGCCCACGCCTGACGGCTTTGCCGCGACCCTGGCCGCTTACTGGAAGATGCTGGATTCCGGCGACCTGCGCGACGAGATCAACCGTCGCATCCAGGTGGCGGAGGTGGAGCGCATGGATCAGCTCTACGGCCTGAGCAGTTCCCTGCGGCTGCTCGTGGTCAACGCCCCGGTGCCCGAGGAACTGGCCAACGCCATCATGGAACGCGCCCGGGCTGTGGAGGAGGCATCCGGGGGGGCGGTGCGCTGGGCGGTCCGTAGCAGCGCTCTGCTGGAGGATGCCCCGGGCATGTCCTTTGCCGGGCAGTACCGCTCCCTGCTTGGTGTCTGCGCCGAGGACCTGGTGGACGCCTACAAGGAGGTGCTCGCCTCCCAATACTCCCTTGAAGCCATGACCTACCGGCTGCGCAACGGCCTGCGGGACGAGGACGCGGCCATGTGCGTGGGCTTCCTGGTAATGGCCCCAGCATGCTGCGGCGGTGTGGCCTACTCCCTGGACCCCTCGGACCAGAGTACAAGTGGGGGCAACGGCGTGCACGTGTACGCGGCCTGGGGACTGCCCAAGGGCATCGTGGACGGCGCCACGGGCGCGGACCATTACATTGCCGCGCCCGACAACTCCCTGAGCAAGGATGTTGCGTTCAAGGAGAACAACTATGTCATCGCCCCCACAGGGGGGGTGGCCCGCGCCCCCGTGCCCGAGGACCTGCGTGACAAGCCCTGTCTTTCCGATGATCGCATCCTTGAGCTAGTTGAGCGCGTGCGCCTGCTGGAAAAGCACTTCAAGGCGCCCCAGGATGTGGAATGGGCCCTGCGGAAGCTGCCTGGCCAGGAACCCGGGTTCGTGTTCCTGCAAAGCCGCCACCTGCAGGCCAAGGCCCTTGAGACGGAAAACAGCGACGCTTTCATGCCCGTCGCAAAGGATGCCCCTGTTCTGTGCAAGGGACGGGTCACCGCGTCCAGGGGCGCTGCCAGCGGCCCCCTGTTCAAGGCCGTGAAGCACATGGACAGCCTGCGCTTTCCGGATGGTGCGGTATTGCTGGTGGAGACCGCCGCGCCCCATTGGGCTCCGCTGCTCAGCCGGGCCGCCGCCCTGGTCAGTGTCTCGGGTAGTCAGGCCGGGCATCTGGCCAATGTGGCCCGGGAATTTGGAGTTCCGGCCCTGTTCGGCGTTCCCAAGGACTGTCTGAATTTCCACGAGGGGCGCGTGGTCACTGTGCACGCCCAGGGTCTCGCCGTCCTTGACGGCCGCGTGGAGGAACTGCTGGGAGCACCGAAAAAGCCGGTCAACCCCATGCGGGGCAGCCCCATATTTCAAAGCCTGGAAAAGGCCTCGCGGCTCATCGTGCCCCTCACCTTGCTGGACCCGGAGTCCGTGACCTTCCGCCCCGAAAATTGCCGCACCTTTCACGACATCACCCGCTTCTGTCACGAAAAGGCTGTGCTGGAGATGTTCAACACCGGCCTGGGCAAGGAACAGAAGTTCTCCACCAAGATCGCCAAGCAGCTGGTCTGCGGCAAGTTCCCCATGCAGTTCTGGGTGCTGGACCTGGACGACGGCTTCATCGAGGAACCCCAGGGCAAGTTCGTTCCCCTGGAGAACATTCGCTCCGCTCCCATGCTGTCCATCTGGAAGGGCATGGTGGCCAAGCCCTGGGCCGGCCCTCCGGCCGTGGATGCGCGGGGCTTTCTCTCGGTGCTGGTGGAGGCCACGGCCAACCCGGGGCTGGCGCCGGGCATGGACAACCCGTACACCAACAAGAACTATTTCATGGTCTCGAGGAACTTCTGCAACCTGCAGTCACGCTTCGGGTTCCACTTCTGCTCAGTGGAGGCGCTGGTGGGCGAGCACCCGGCCGAGAACTACGCCGGCTTCGTGTTCAAAGGGGGCGCCGCGGACCAGGACCGCAGACAGCGCCGGGCGCGCTTCGTGGCCGAGCTGCTGGAGGAGCGCGGCTTTCGCGTGGATCTGCGCCAGGACTCGCTCATGGCGCGCATCGAAGGGGGCGAGCGCGACTTCATGCTCCAACGCCTCGAGGCCCTGGGCTTCCTCATCGTGCACACCAGGCAACTGGACATGGTCATGGCCGACGAGGCCAGCGTGACCTACTACAGAAAGGAGCTGGACGAGGAGATTAAAAGGCTGTTGGAGTAAGGGAAGAGCGGAAGAGTAAGGAAAAGATAGTGCGAGGGGGAAACCTTTTTGACAAAAGGTTCTCCCCCTCGCGCTCCCCTTTCCAAAACCATAGTAATTGTAAAATAACTGACTGGATCCACACTTTATCTGTTTCCGAGAAAACCATGAACACTCTCCATACTGCTGCGGTCGAAATGCAAGACAAAGCCTGGAGGATCCTTCAGGACACCAATATCATCAATTTGTGGCGCTCCATCGGAGCAACCGTCAATGTGGTTGGATCACTGAAAACAGGGCTGCTGATCAGCAACAGGGACATTGATCTGCATGTCTACACAGATCCCTTCAACCTGGCGGACAGTTTTTCGGTCATGGCCAAACTTGCTGAAAATGCGGGAATTAGCACCATCAATTACCACAATCTCCTGAACCACGAGGACCGGTGCCTGGAGTGGCACGCCTTTTACACCGACGAGGATGGTCAGTCCTGGCAACTGGACATGATTCATATCCTGACCGACTCCCCCTATGCGGGGTATTTCGAAAAAGTCGCCGAACGCATTTCCCTGGCATTGAACAACGAAACCCGGGCAGCCATTCTCGAAATTAAGCAGGCAATACCCAAGGATAAAAAGGTCATGGCAATCGAGGTCTACAAGGCTGTGATCGATTCCGGAGTTCGGGATGTCGAAGCCTTCTGGCAGTGGAAAGAACATAACGCCGAGGAAGGAATCGTCAGCTGGATGCCCTGAAGCAGAGCAACATGGAAAAGTTGTGATCTCTGCCCTACTCATCCAATTTTTTGCGCCCCTGCCCTCCCTGGGCCATCTCCACCATGGTCTCGATGCGCACCAGCCGCCGGTCATGGTCACGAAGCTCCCGGGATATCTCGGAGAGCATGGCCCCGGCGCGCTCCACCTTGTCGGAGAGCAGGAGCACCTCCTTCATGGCTGAAATGGCGTCCTTCACCGCGCTCACGAGTCCGCCCTCAACTCGGCCAGGCACATCTCTGCATCCGCAAGCCCCTTCTCAAGGGAAGCCCGCGCCTTTTCGGTCGACTCCCGCACCTGCGCCACCAGGGCCAGCAGCAGCTCGTCGTCCTCGCCAGCCGGTTTCATTTCACAGCGCTGCCGGATCAGCTGGGAAACACTGACCCCCTCGGCCCGGGCCTCTTTCTGCAAAAACGCCTTGAACTGGGGCGTTCCCAGTATGGTGATGCGCTCGGTCATTGTCGCAGCGCTCTGCTTCATGACATTCTCCTCCATTTGGTTATTATCATGATAATGATAATATCATTCGCGTCAAGAGCGGAGGCACCAGTGCACACTGACTCCACAACTCTGCAGCAGGGGATATTCTTTCACGGTTCGATATTGCACACTTGATCTTTATCACTCCACACGGCAACGTAACTTCGTTGTCCAAGCACAATCCGCACAGTCTAACATGCTGTCATCGTGATTGATCCATGCGAGTTGCCGCATACCTGGCCGTGGATGCGCGTACTGCCGCGCAGTGGTGACGAAGCCAGGCATGGCAGGCTTTGTTGAGGTGGCTTTCACTGTACCGCCCCTGAAAAACCCTCCACATCCCGGAAACTCTATTGAAATCATTCACACTGCTGGGGGAATTTGCAAACCCTGAGGAAGAGGCCAGATTTCAGACTGAAAAATGGCCGGACACGCGGAAAAGAATGCGCTCCATCTGCGCGATCTCAGCGCTGGCCTACCTCAGTGCGATGTGCATCGACTACAAGCTCCTCCACCACGGGAGTGGGCTGGCCATCATGGCCGGAGGAAGAATCACCGTCTTCCTGTTCGGGCTGGCCTCTGTCCTGTTCACCCTACCCACCGCCTGCGCCGCCCGCCGTCTTGGCTGGATGGCGGGGGCCTACATGCTCTCCCTCATGCTCTGCGAATCCATGGAGTTGACCGTAAAGGTTGGACTGGTGGACATACAGGGCATCCCCCCGAGCGTCGTCATTCTGCTGACCTTTTATTTCATACTCCCTCCAAAGGTGTTGCCGACTCTCGTAGCCTGTGTGGTGGGCAGCGGGGTGTTCATCCTCACCATGCTGTTCCTGCCCTCAATCCCCACGGAGCGTTTCATCAACATTCTGCTCTTCTTCCTGGTGGCCAACGGATTCGGATTCGTCTTCCTCACGCGCTATGGTCTTGCCCAGCGCAGGGAATTTCAGGCGCTGGAAAAACTGAAATGGCTCGCGGAGATGGACGAACTGACACAGGCATACAATCGCAGAAAGGTGCTTGAAATCGGAGAACGCATGTTCAAGGAGGCGCAGCGGCACAGGCACCCCCTGTCACTTCTCTTGATGGACGTAGACCATTTCAAGTCCATCAACGACCAGTACGGCCACGTTGCGGGAGACCGTGTCCTGCGGGAGGTCGCGACACGCATCAAGGCGAATCTACGCGAGGTGGATGCCTTCGGCAGAATCGGGGGCGAGGAGTTCGTGGTCTTCCTTCCCTACACCAACCAGATTATCGCATCGGACATCGCCGAACGGCTGAGAACCACTATCTGCGCTCCTCCAATTGATGCGGGCGAGCAGAGCATCGACGTGAGACTATGCATTGGCGTGGCCGAATTCACGCCCGAAACCCATGAGATGATCGTGCTGATGCACAATGCGGACATGGCGCTCTACCAGGCGAA
This sequence comes from Desulfovibrionaceae bacterium, assembly GCA_963674665.2. Taxonomy (GTDB): domain Bacteria; phylum Desulfobacterota; class Desulfovibrionia; order Desulfovibrionales; family Desulfovibrionaceae. Next base: position 298,646 of record CAXXPL010000016.1, read on the forward strand.
GAGCGCCGGCCGAAACAGGGTTGCCTGCTTCTGTGATGGACAAAAGGAATCCGGGCCACTAGCCTCGATCAGCACAACACCTGATTGCAAGCCATCTTAACTGGATAGAGGTGTTCAACGCTTTTATTAACCATTTGAGCAATCAGAACACCCACTGTACCCTGCATAAGCACGCAACGAATTCTTTGATCCGCACACATCAACAGGTGCTTCAAACAGTCGGGAGGTGTCGCCGTCATGAGTCACGAAACCGTCTGTATTCCGGAACAACCTGTCCTTATCAAGAACGCCCGATTGATCGATGGCCTTGGAACCGTCCGGGAGGCACCGCAAGCGGTCCTCATCCGTGATGGGAGAATCATGGAAATCGGACCGGATATCGCCGTGGATGAGGCCCATGAGCTCTACATCGCCGGTGACACCCTGATGCCCGGACTCATCGATGCGCATGTTCATCTGCAGAGTGTTCCCGGTTCCGTGTTTCGTGGCGACAGCGACGAGAAGCTCCAGGAATATCGCTTGCATCAGCTGCGGGCCTATCTGGCCAGCGGGGTCACCACCGTATTGGACAATGCCATCTCCGCCCCCATGCTCCGATTCTTTCAGCAGCATTTGGCCGCTGGCGGAACGGGACCACGCCTGTATGCACTGGCCCCCGCGTTTTACCCCCCAGGGGGGTATCTCGATAACAACATGTTGACATCATACTGGGGCCCCCAATGGAGGGCGGCGGGCAACCGGAGTGATGTCGAGGCGCTGTTCGAGGAATACCAGGATCTGGACCACATCGTCGGCGCCAAGGTCCTGCTGGAAAGCGGGTTCGGCAAATCCAACATCTGGCCGCTTCATTCACCTGACATGCGCAAAATCATCGAGGCGGAGGCTGCGAAACGAAACCTCCCCATCTATATCCATGCCTACAAACCAAAGGAACAGTCCATTGGCCTCGACATGGGAGTGCATACCTTCGTGCACACGGGCTTTCTCTTCAAGCAGCCCACCGATGCGTTCCTCGACAGGATGCTACAGCTGGGCGCCTTTGTGACCACAACACTGTCCTGCACCTTTGACCTGATGCTCGTCAATTTCGAACTCGAACGCCTGGACGACGACTTCCTGAAGCTGACCGTGCCTGAGGAACTCCTGGAGACCGCCAGGAACCTCGATGCCTGGGACATGTACTATGACACCTTTTTCGCCACATCCTCGCCCAGATGGATGCCCGCCTTCATCCTGAAGAGAATCACCAAGTTGCTGAACATCGAAAAAATGATCCGCTCCTGTCTGGAAAACGCCAGCCGCGCCATCTTGAGAATGCACCAGGCCGGTATCCCCATCGTCGTGGGCACCGATGCCTCCAGCTGGCCTGTCTTCCTGAACTTCTTCCACGGCTCCAGCACCATCCGCGAGCTGGAGCTCCTGAGTCTCGCAGGCATCCCGCCAATGGATGTCATATCGTCGGCCACAAGAATTCCCGCCGAAATGATGGGCCTTGGGGACAGCCTCGGCACCATCGAAAGGGGCAAGATGGCGGATCTGATCGTGGCCTCGGGAGATCCCCTGGAGAACCTGTCATCACTCCGCTCTCTGAAATATGTGATAAAGGGAGGAGAGGTGCGCACGCCTGAAGGTTGGATGAGTCAATAACCCTTGCGAGGGTCAGATGGATCGGCGCACCCGCTAACCCGCCTTCACCTCCCCCGGACCAGTTGTCGCACGCAGTTTCTCGTAATTGGCCCTGCTCATGTCTTGACGCTCCAAACTACGAAGTATATGCGTACCTACTAAAATGGTTGCGAGATGAAATGAACCAGTTCGAAAAGCAGGCCCGCATATTCAAGGTGCTCTCGGTGGACACCCGCGTTCAAATGGTGGAACTGTTGAAGGAGCGCTCCCTGTGTGTGAACGCCCTGGCCAGGAGATTGGGCATCACGGCCTCGGCGGTGTCGCAGCATTTGCGGGTGCTGCGCGATGCCGACCTGGTGGTGGCGGACAAGCAAGGGTATTACGTGCACTACAGCATCAACCCAGCCACGTTGGCGGAATGGTCCAAGGCAGTGTTCCCCCTGTTCGAGCGCGATGAACCCTGAAACCATGGCCTCATAAATAACCAACCGCCCCTGGAAAGCGGGGATGCGGCGGGAAAACCTCCTGCACAATGGTTTTCCCCTTGTGAACATGTCACCTAGTTTCTAAGTATTTGCGTGAATACTTAATCAAAGAGGTATGGTAATGGAAGATATGGCTGTAATGGTAAACAACCTGGCCAAACGATTCGACGAGGTACAGGCCGTGGACGGCGTCTCCTTTGAAATACCCAGGGGGGAGCTGTTCGGGTTCCTGGGGCCCAACGGCGCGGGCAAGACCACCACCATCAACATGCTCACCGGGCTGGCCCGCCCGGATTCCGGCTCGTTCAGCCTGTGCGGGGTGGACTGCACCGGAAACCCCAGAGCCGCGCAGCACCTCATCGGCGTGGTGCCTGACGAAAGCAACCTCTATCCCGAGCTTACAGGGCTCGAGAACCTGTGCTTCTGCGCCTCGCTCTACGGCATGCGCAAGGGGGAGCGCGAGAAACGGGCCAGGGAGTTGTTGCGTGATTTCGATCTGGAAAAAGCGGCACATCGCAAATTCGCCGGTTATTCCAAGGGCATGAAACGCAAGCTGACCATCGCGGCGGGGATCATCCACGCCCCACAAATACTGTTCCTGGACGAACCCACCACCGGCATCGATGTTGCCAGCGCCAGGCAGCTGCGGCAGCTGGTATCCGAACTGCACCGCACCGGCACCACCATCTTCCTCACCACCCATTATATCGAGGAGGCCGAGCGCCTGTGCGATCGCATCGCCTTCATAGTCAAGGGCAGGCTCGTATGCACGGACACGGTGGACAGGCTCCTCGAGCCATACATGTCCAGGCATGCGCTGCAGATCAGCTGCGAGGAAAATGTGACCGGAGAAATACGGAGGCGGCTGCTGGAGGCGTTTCCGGAACTCGATTTTTCACCCCCACACCATAAGGATATACGCGTGGAATCAGGTTCACCGGTGCATGTGGGCCCTCTGGTCCGTCTGCTGGAGGACTGCGGCTTCACGGTGTCCGAGGCGCGCAGGATACGCCCCTCTCTGGAGGACGTTTTCGTCAGCGTCACCGGCATCGAGGCCAAGGCCATGTGCAGGGAAAAAGAGAAAAAGGGAAAACGGAAATGAGGTACTGGATCGCCTTCTGGAGCATACTGGTCAAGGACATGCGCACCTATTACCTGAAGCCGCCCAACGTCAGTTGGGGACTGATCTTCCCACTGGCGTGGACATCCATGTTTTTCATCCGCACGGGCCGGGGCATGGAGGACCTGTTGCAACTGCTGCCGGGCGTTGTGGCCGTGTCAGTGCTCTTCGGCACCACCTCCATGCTTGCGGTGACAGTCACTTTCGAAAAAAAGAACCGCTCCTTCGAGCGGCTGCTCCTCGCGCCGATCTCCTTCGAGCTCCTGATGTTGTCCAAGACGGCCGGGGCCATCCTGTTCGGGATCGCCAACGCCTTTGTACCCGTGATCATGGCGCTATTTCTCACGGACCTCTCCCAGGTCGTCTGGGGGTTGTTCCTCCCCGCAGTGGTGCTCATCGCCATCGCGTCAACGTTTCTGGGACTGTTCATCGCCGTGGCTGTGAGCGAGGTGTTCGAAGCCCAGACCTTTTCCAACTTTTTCCGCTTTCCCATGGTCTTTCTCTGTGGCCTGTTCTTTCCCATAGAAAAACTGCCAATGCTGCTCAAGCCGCTGTCGTTCATTTTTCCTCTGACATACGGGGTTGATCTGCTGCACGGGGCGGTGAGCGGCCCCCACATCCTGCCCTTTGCCCTGGACCTGGCCGTACTCTGCGCCTTTTGCGCGGGGTTGTTCATGCTGAGCCTGCGGAACATCAGAAAACGCTGGATCGCATGACACTCGAATCAGGAGACAACGAAAAATCATATAAAATCGATTGACGATTTAATTTTTTTTCACTATGTCTCATCTCGACCGCTTGTGGAAGCGGACCGTAAGCGTTTACGTCAACCAACGCCCATGGCATGCCCGGGAATCCTGGCGATGTCATGGGCGTTTTTGTCAATAGTCGGGTCTGATCCGCCGGTAAAGGGTGTTTTTCAGTGCCCATGATGCAAGCTGAAGGAATCGTCATGTCCAAATGCGTTCTCGATCCGGAGCTCCCCTTCAGGGAGAGTTGTTATGTTCTGATCCCCTGCGGCGTGTTCATATGCTTTCTCACCCTGGGCCTGCCTCTACCGGTCATTTCCCTGTTCGTGCACGACGAATTGGGCCTCAACAACACCCTGGTGGGGTTGGCCGTGGGCATCCAATTCATGGCCACGGTCTGCACCCGCGAATACGCGGGGCGCGCCTCCGACACCAAGGGCGCCAAGCGCACAACCATGCTCGGCATGCTGACCTGCGCCGGTACAGGCATCTTTTATATCGCCGCAGCGCTGCTCCCAGTGTCTGTCTGGCTGCGTTTCGGCATTCTTATCGTGGGGCGGCTCATGCTGGGCTGCGGCGAAAGCATGGTGATCACCGGCTCCCTGGCCTGGGGCTTCGGGCTCATGGGGTCGCACCGCTCCGGCAAGGTCATGTCCTGGACCGGCATGGCCGTGTACGGCGCCCTGGCCTTTGGCGCGCCCCTGGGCTTGATGCAGTACCACCAATGGGGCTTCGTGTCCCTGGGGGTTTCCACACTGCTGCTGCCCTTTCTGGCTTTGGCCATGGTCATGAGGTTCCCTTCCACCAAGCCGCAAACCGGCAACCGCCCCTCCCTGGTCAAGGTCCTGGGCATGATCTGGCTGCCCGGCATGGCCCTGGCGCTGCAGGGAGTGGGCTTCGCTGTCATCGGGGCCTTTGCCACGCTGTACTTCAACGCCCAGAACTGGGGCAACGCCGGACTGGCCCTGACCTGCTTCGGCGGCGCCTTTGTCCTGGCCCGTGTGTTGTTCGGCTCGCTTCCGGACAAGAAAGGTGGCGTGGCCGTATCCCTGGTGTCCTTGGCTGTGGAGTGCGTTGGGCAGGTGCTGCTGTGGACCGCTCCGCACCCGGCCTTGGCGCTGTGCGGCGCCTTCCTGACCGGCGCGGGCTGCTCCCTGATCTTTCCAGCCATGGGCGTGGAGGTTGTCCGCGTTGTGCCCGCCAATGTGCGCGGCACGGCAATCGGCGGGTTCGCGGCCTTCCAGGACATCGCCTACGCGGCCAGCGGTCCCATTACAGGGGCGTTCACCGCCCTCTTCGGCCTCTCTTCGGTGTTCTTCATCGGAGCGCTATGCGCTTTGGCTGGAATCTGCGTAACTCTTATCTTCCAAAGGGTGGCTCGGAAAGAAAGATCGGCATCCGAATGATGGTCTGAGGGACGGAAGCGGGTTGATTCCGCCCCGGACAAAGGTGGCCTGCGTTCAACTCTTGAGGAATTGCACCTGCTCCTCGGTGGGAATGACGCCTCGGGGAAAAGGTCTGGCCCAAGGGACATCGCTCTGCAGGGCCCTGCCCCAGCGGACCGTGCCGTTGGAAAAGAACTGCCGGTTGTTCATGACGATGGCGGCCTTGGAAGAGGCGTCCTCCTTCACGGCCTTGTATGAGAAGTTGGCGTCGTGCACACGGTAGAGCAACAAAGCCTCGGCAATGCGCTTGAACCTGAAACCGTTCATTGCCGCTCTCACCCAGAAGTCCCAATCCTCGTAAGCGGTGTTTGCCCGGAAGCCTCCACTCCGCTCCCAGACCTGCCGGATCATCATGGCAGTGGAAGTGACTATGTTCTGCGTGCGCAACAGATTCGCGTCAAATGGGGGCAATATGGTCTCGTTCACTCCTCCCGGGTGCTGGCACAGGTTCCCAGTGTAGGCCAGGTCAAAACCCTGATCCAGGGCCGCGTACATCTTCTCCAGAAACACCGGCGCTGGCTCGTCATCCGCATCGATATACAGCATCCGCTCCGCGCTCGCCCTTGAAAAGCCCTTGTTGCGCACCAGAGCCGGATGCCCCAGATGGCGCTTGTCTTCGATGACCTTGAAGCAATGGAAGGGGTGCGTCTTTTCCCAACGCCTGATCACATCCATGGAGTTGTCCGTGCTCTTGTCGTCCACCATCAGGACTTCCATGGCGTGCGCACCCAACGTTTGTCCTGACAGGGCCTCAAACAGCCCTTCCAGATAACGGCCGTAGTTGTAGTTGCTGATTATGACGCTCACCAAGGGAGTGTTCGACATGGGCGCCCTCATTCTTTTTTCCGGCCATGATTAGTGCCGCATACGCTTACTTATTGCACCTTTGGAATCACACCTCAAACGATGCACTCCGGGGGTTGCGAGACTGTCCAGCCACCTTTACCGCGCGAGCGGACCGAAACCACATTTTCAGCGAAGCGATCTTCCACAAGTTCATGAATGTGAATTTCGCGAACAACACATAAGACCCGAACAGCGGTTTTTCCAACAAACCAATATGGCCCTTGTCCGTGCCCGGACATGCAATCTATTCGGCAGAAAAACAATCTTCTATAGGGTGGACGAGGATATATGATTTGAGAATCTGATAGTGGGCAGACATCTTTTGTGCAACCTCATCCGCATGGAGGAAACACATCCACGAGAGACATGCATGCGGCAATTGACCATGGAGACAAGCCGATTTCCCCCGACAGCCATCCTATTCATGTGCCAGAAACACTCCCACCCTGCCCTTCATCTTCTCGTGCGGCTTATATACTGGTCACTGTGCATACGGAAGGCTCTTTCCACCTCCGGTTAGAATGATCTCACGATCGAAGTCAAAGGTGCTTGGGGGTTCGCAATGTCTGGCGACAAGACATGCCACGCTTTGAAAGATAACATGTAATCACTGGATGAGGGTGATGAGGCGGGGGTTCCTTGGCAAGTGGACCGCCATTCGCGCTCCAACTCATGAGCCTTGCCTGGAGACGCGAATCGGCTTGACGAAAAACAACTGCAACTGGAAGGGTGCGCCACATCTGAGATATCGACAACTACGCATCTACTGCAGGCGTCTTAACGCACCGATACTATTGAACCATTTATCCATGAACTTGTCGATGTCCGTGTCTCGGATGGGTACGCTTTGTTTCGACATTTCATCCGCGACAGCTTGAGCGGATTGAAAATATCCATTGTTGCTCGACGGCTCCATGAACAGCTCCACATCCAAAACCGCCAACACAAAATCAATCATTGTTTCAATATTGAAATGCATATCATAATAGTGTTCGAGCCTGGCCACGGCCTCGTCATCCAATCTGACGCACATATACCTGGCAACGAACAAGGATCTGGGTATCGACGGAATACACACGCCCAGCCTGCAGGCGTCGTGATATTGCGATACGCATTTGTCCACGGCTGAAATTCGAGCGTCTGTGATTCTTCTAAATGCTCTGACAATACCCATATCACCCCCCTGGGTTTAAATGAGTATGGTAAGACCTCTCTCAAGTTGATACTTGTTTATGACATTCATACTTGGAATAGTTGACAAATCACGGAACAACAAACGCAATCACTGCCTATACCCCTCATACCGCAAGCAGTAAACAATCATCCGGGCCTATTTGTCGAAGAAATCGGCTGGCTCGCGCACCCGCGAAACTGCTCATTGACATTACACAATAAAAATATGCCTAACTAGCTTACTCATTTCGCAATTGTAAATACGAATTGAATTATTATATACCCCGACTACCCTTTCACAACCAGCACCGGCTTGAGATGGTCGATGACATCCACCAAGACACCGTCCTGGGCTGCTATGACACCTGAAATATCCTTATATGCCTCAGGTGCCTCGTCGATGAGTTTACCGAGTGGTGGTGCCACGATGCCGGTCATCTGGGCATGCAGGGTTTCAAGGGTGATGGACTTCCTGGCCTGGTTGCGGCTCATGGAACGGCCCGCTCCATGGGATGCGGACGCAAGGAACTCAGCGTTGCCAAGCCCGCGAGTGATATAGGTGCCGTCACGCATATTGGCCGGGATGATGCCCAACTGCCCCGCTTCCGCAGGTGTTGCGCCTTTTCTGTGGAGCACACCGTCAGGGGTGACTGTGGCGTGGTTGTGATTTTCGTTTATCACCCCATCCAGCAGGCTTTCATCGAGCCCCATGACCTGCAGGCAGCGCCGCATCATGATCAGGCGATTTTTCAGAGCGAAATCAAGCGCCCAGGTCATGTCGGTCAGATAGTTTTGACCGTCCTCGCTATCCAGTGGCACGGGACCGCCTGTTTTCTTCATGTGGAAATCTCCCAGGAGCCAGCCGGGCCGCCTGGATCCGCTGTGAATCGTGACACCCACGTTTCCGTCTCTCTCACTGATACCGATCTCGATAAAGTGATTCCCACTTCCGAGTGTGCCAAGTTGAATCGACGCCTTATGGTTCACCGCGTCCGCAACGGCCGCGTAGCCGGTGGCATTGGGAAACCGTTCAAACCCGTTGTCCGGGCTTTGAAGCGTGGCAAATCCCACGGGAACAACCTTCATGATTCGTTCGAATATCGTTTCCCAGGCCGGGAAGTCCGTTGATGGCATGCCGGTATTGACATGGCACATGCCACACCCGATGTCATAGCCCACGGCCCCGGGCCAGATATGGCCGTCCAGCAGTGCGACACCACCTATGGGGAGATCATACCCGGCGTGAACATCCGGCATGATGGCAAGCGTCTTCAGATAGGGGAGTTCCAGAGCTCGCTGAATCTGATCCTGCGTCATGCCGTCAATCTCACCCTCCGGCACAGTCAGTCGCAATCTCTCATCCATGGCATATTCCCTTTATTAAGCTGCAGAGGTCTATATATGTTTCACTCATCTCCTATCGTAAATCGTAAACTAAACAACCACCGGCTGAAGCCGGTGGGTTTGGAACAGCGGACTGAAAGTCCAGCATAACACCGGCAGGCTTCGCAGCCGGTCATTATTCGATATCGAATCCATCATTGGGGTTACGTTCAAAATGATGAGCCAAATATTCCTGAATCATCTCTTTCGTCAGTTCACCTGCCGTCACGCAAAAATATCCACGTGCCCAAAAGTGACGTCCCCAATATCTTTTTTTTACCATGGGAAACTCATCGAATATTTTAATCGACGTGCGCCCCTTAATACGCCTCATAATTTCGGATGGAGCAAGATGTGGTGGAGCAGATACGAGAATATGCACATGATCTCGGCTCACAACTCCTCGCAAAATCTGAATCTCCAATTGCTCACATACCTGGCGGACCAAATCGCGCACTCGACTGGCAAGATCGCCTTTCAACATATGGTAGCGATACTTCGTAACCCACACAAAATGATACTCTATTTTATACTTCGTATGACTTCCGTGGCGGTATTCCATAGGAAGTTTGTAAAGCAACTGCTAGCTGAAAGCTACCCGGCTAAAGCCGGGGGTTTTAACCTTTGAGGCGGACGAATAAATGTAGACTGCATAAGCATAACCATCACTTTTGATTACCATATGAATTGCACTCCGAACTGACTTCCAATAGCCTGGCTTTTCACTGCGGATACGGGGACTCCATACCGAATCATCCCGAAAACCACCTTTGAATGCCTACGAAAAGAGGAGCCGTTGGGCTCCCCCATTTCATTTACGTATCATCACCCCTTGTTCAGGAGGCCACGTCCACTTCCGAGTACAGACGGACCATGGAATGCCCTTCCTGAAGATCCTTGATCCTGTCCCGCATCTTCACCATGTGCGCCGACTGGGAGTGCGCCTCCAGGGCGGCGGCGTCCCTCCAGATCTCGTAGAACAGGAACTGATCCTGGGGCAGCTTCTCGCCGGTCACGGTTGTGGGCAGTTCCCTGTGCAGATCGTAGCGTATGCACCCGTTTTCCTGCCGCACCATGGGAACAACTGCGGCCAGCTCACGCTCCAGCAGCTCTCCCTTCCCGGGTTTGGCGATAATCTTGGCTGTTACATAGACTTTTTCGCTCATTCACCAAGCTCCTTCTTTTTACCGATGCGGGAACGCGCCTTGGCCCCGGTGCTCTTCAGAAACTCCCAGGACTTCTTGCGGCCATGGTAGGCAACCAGAACCCAGGCCATGTGATGCAGCACCACAGCAGCCACGGCCCAGCCAAGGGACAGTCCCACGATCTTTATCAACAAGGTCAATACGATCAGCGAAATAAACCAATGAAAAAAGACCTGCACCCCTTCCAGGGTCAGCTCCTCTCTGCGATGCGCCTGGAACAAGCCGCGAATCAAAAAAATGAAAAATGGGCCGAATGCCAAGCAGATAAACAGTAGTCGCGCCATTGTCAGATCGCTCCTCAAGGCCATCGTTTCAATATGTAGACTTCGTCATCATACCCAGTCGATTCACAGACAGCATTGTATGAATGGAGCATATTCCTTAGGGTTTTACAATACCCCGATTCCTAATTTTCCCATAATGTAATGGAGACTTGGAGTTCCAGGATCCAGTGATCCACCCCACTGTCAGGAGTCGGAAAACAGGAAGTCCAGCACCAACCTCTTGAGCGCTTCGGCGTCTTCGTAATGCGGCAGGTGCCCGATGCCCTCGAGGATCTCCATACCCGCCCCGGGAATAGCCTGTGCAAGTTCGCGGGCCTCCCGCGGAAGAATCAGGGGATCCGCCCCTCCCTGGAGAACAAGGGTGGGAGCGGTGACCGCGCCCAGGCCGGGAGTGGCGTCGAACACGTCCATGGCGCTTATCTGCCCCTTGAGTCCGTCCAGGGGCTGCAGGTAGGGGTTGCTCATGGTACCCTTCACAAGCTGATTCAGGCGCTCCTCCGCGTTGTCCTTGTCGAAGAATCCCAGGGGGAGCATCCAGAAGAACAACTCCTTGGTTATCCATTCCGGGCTGGGGCCAGTGAGGATGCCTTGTAGGCAGTGGGCGAACAGCAGAATGTTGCGGCGGGAAAGCCTCGGAGCGGTGGAGCACAGCAACAGCCTGTCCACCCGCCCGGGTTGCGCAATGGCCAGCCGCTGGGCCACGAAGCCGCCCATGGAATGTCCGAAGATGTGCGCGCGGGGCACTTTCAGGTGATCCAGCAGGAACACCACATCCCCGGCCATCTCCTCTATGGAATAGGGGGGCGGGGGCGCGTCGGTGCGCCCCGCACCACGGTTGTCGAAAAGAATGACAGGAAGCTCAGGGCGCTCTCTGCGCAGGATTGCGGCAAAAGGCTTCAGGACTTGCAGGTCGTTGCCCAGACCGGCGATGAGGCACAGGGGGGTGGTGCTTTGAGGGTCTCCAAGCACCTCGTGATAAGGGAGAAGCATTACGACTCCTGATCAAAAGGTTGAGCCTGAAGAAGGTGCCGAGCTGTAATCGGTTGTCTACTCCGCCTCCTCCAGCAAGGATTGCAGCAGTGATTTCTTCTCATGCCCGCCCAATTGTTGCAACCGCTTCTCGAGCTGTTCCAGTTCCTGGCGCTTCTCACGAATCTGGCAGATGACATCCGTGATCTCCAGAGTCCTGTTCAGGCGCTCCTCTATCAATGGTGTGAAATAGTCATGCAGATGATGCAGATAATCCAATGAACCACGACCATGTTTTTCGATGCCCTCGATGTTGATGGCTATGAAAATGCATTCCTGCACCGTGACTATGGTGGCCCTGCATTCCTGGGACTGCAGCGCGCCGATCTCGCCGATAATCTCGCCGCGTTTGCCCATCACGAAGATTTCCTGATCATCCTTCACTACCTTCACCGTGCCTCGCAAAAGCACATAGACCCACCTGGTACACGTGCCCTCCTTGATAACGATACGATGCGGCATGTGGCGTTCGAGGCGGATGACATCTCCATTGCGCAGCATCATGCACAGTTCATCTCTTGTGAACATTTTGAATACGGGAATCCTGTGCAAAAAATCTATCACACTGGCGTTCATATATATCGACTTATTCATGCATTTCCTCACGCCAGTAGATTAGTATAAAATATACATACTAGTTAAAATGACCTTTCAAGCTATAGATTCCACATAAAAAAGTGGCAACGAAAAGTAGATTTTCCACTTCAATAGACACACTACGTCCTGAAAGCGCTGAGCCAATCCCTTATACAAATCGAATCGAGCGGTGACGCGTCCATAACGAAAACGTCCTGGATAATAACGCAAGGCAAGATATCTGCTGACCAGGTCAAGCATCAAGTCCGGGCATGGCGCCTGAAAGTCGGTGGCTCGGCTGCTTTATCGAAAAAAAAGAGGGATGTCGGCAGGAGAAATGCATCTCAGGAGGAATACAACAGCCCCTCATTACAAGGGGGCGGAAATACCCGGGACAATGATGCTTGGCAAGATCCTGTGGAAATGAAGTCAACATCCGAGGCGATTGCACCTGGAACAAACTGGAATATTGGGAAAAAAGTAGTTCTGGGCAGGAATACTCCGGCATGTGCCACGCGGCATGTCGTGCGAAACCACACGAAAATCAATCAAACGCTTCACCATCCAGAAGAGCGTGCAGTACCGTCTTTTCCTCGGAAACGCCCAACTGGCGCAAGCGCTTCTCCAGGTCCTGCAGTTCCTGCCGCTTTTCACGCATCCGGTACATGATATCCGCCACCTCCAGGGTCTTGTTCAGCCGCTCCTCGATCAGGGGGGTGAAAGACTCCTGGATGCGGTGCAGATATTCCAGGGATTCCGGGCCATGCATCTTCTCGATGCCGCCGATGTTGATGGCGATGAAGATGCACTCCTCCAGGGCCACCACCGTGGCTGACCGTACCTGCGACTGAACCGCGCCGATCTCCCCGACGATCTCCCCGCAGTGCTCAAGAACGCAGATCTCGGCTCCCGCCTTCACCACCTTCACCGCCCCCCGCAACAAAACGTACACCCAGCGGCTGAAGGTACCCTCCTCGATGACCACGGCATTCTTCTTGTGGCGTTCGAGGCGGATGACGTCGCCGCTGCGCAGCACCTTGCGCAGTTCGTCCCTGGTGAACCTGTCGAACAGAGGGAGCTTGTGCAACAGCTCGATAATGGTCGTGTTCAGGTATAGTTGCTTGCCCATTTCGTTCGCTCACTTCGATTGCCGGGGAAACCGTGAGGAAAGCACTCTTTTCCATCATAACCGCCCCGTAAAGAAGTGGCAACGCGGAAAACAAGGGTCATCCGCGCATCGCCTTGACACGCTGCAGGGCCAGCCCCCCCATGATCAGCACCAGCCCCAGGTATGTGGAACTGGCGATGGTCTCTCCCACGATGAAGTGAATGAGTATCAGGGAGAGAAACGGGGAGAGGAATATCATGTTGCCGACCTTGGCCGTGTTTTCCGAGTTCTTGAGGGCCGCGAGCCAGAGCACGAAGCTTATGCCCATCTCGAAGAACCCGACGTAGGTGGCGCCGGCCAGGGCACGCCAATCCGTCACAACTGGCGTTGAGAATATCCAGCACACCAGCAGGGCGAATGGCATGGCCAGGAGAAAATTCAGGAACAGCCCCTCAACCGGGGAACGGGGATCCCTCAGGTTGAATATCCAGTACAGGGCCCAGATTATGGTGCTGCCGAGCCCCAGCATCACGCCCAGTGGGTCGGAAAACTTCAGGTTCCAGGGCTCGCCGTGGGTGGCGATGACCACCACGCCGAGATAGCTCACGAAAACCGCGCCTATTTCCATCCTGCTGATGCGCTGCCCCAGAATTGGGATGGAGAGCAGGGTCAGAGTGATGGCCCAGGTGTAGTTGATGGGCTGGGCCTCCTGGGCTGGCAGCAGGTCATAGGCCTTGAACAGGGTGAGGTAGTAGAACAGGGGATTGAGCAGGCCGAATCCCAAAGACAGCAGGAACTCCCGCCGGGTCAACCGAAACGCGGCGAAAAGCCGCCCCTGTGCGGCCAGGATGCAGCCAAGCACAAGGGTGGATGCCAGACTGGCGTACAGAAGGAGTTGCAAGGGGTCCATGTGCCGAAGAGAGAGCTTGAACGCGGAGGAAACCGTGGACCAGAGGAGTACCGTGCCAAGGGCGTAGAGATACGCCTTGCGCTGATTGTGCATGAACATCGCTCATAAGTTGAAGATTCAGGGCAACCCCCAGGCCCGGTCGTGGCGGCCCGACAATCCCGACGCTTCCCCCTCGCGGAGGAACTTGTATCCTTTTCCCTGGAAAAATTAAACATGTTCGGGGCTCCCCTCCCTCAGCCCCTCTGCAAGTCAAAACCGTACGTTGTCAAAGCTCAGGTCTCGAAGATCAAAGAACAGCACCCTGTCCTCGGTCTCCTTTTCCGGAAAACGCAACAGCCGCACCGTCTCTGATGCCTGCAGTGATGCGGCGAAGTGGACGCAGCCCGCCTGCGTGCCCAGTACGTTTTCAGCGGCCTTTGCGGCGCCATCACGGTCGCCTTCCCCGTTAGCGGAGCCAAAGAGCGGAGCCGGTCCCGGACCGCCTGGATAAAAGGCTCCCACACAGCCGCTTTCGCCAGCCACAGCCGCGCTGATCAGGGGCCTGCCAGCCCGCTCGGCAGCCTTCCACAGCGCAGGGCGGGAATCCAAACCACCAAGAGCATCCACCACCACGTCGGCATCCCGGGCCAGCTCCAGCATGCGGGGGAATTCCAGATACTCGTCCAGGGCGATGAACTCTGCGGAGGGGTTGACCTGGGACGCGCGCTCCCTTGCGGCTTCTGCCTTGGACACATCGAGCCGCCCCGTGATGGAAAGCAGTTGCCGGTTCAGGTTGCTCTCCTCGAACCGGTCGTGGTCCGCCGCCGTGATTGTTCCGACACCGGTACGCAACAGCAGCTCCAGCACTCCCCCTCCAAGGCCTCCAAGCCCCACGAGCAACACCCGGGATTCCAGCAGCCTGATTTGTTCCTCAAAACTAAAGGCCTTGAAGTTGCGGACATAGCGCTCCGGGATGCATCCCCTACGCAGAGCCGCCACCTCCACCCGCAAGGGGGAAGCGCCGTATTCCCTTGTCAGGTGCAGCACCGCGTCCCGGGAAACGCTCTTGTAGGATGTTCCATCGGGCATTTGACATTGCTCGGTTTGTTCTGACAAATACTCGTCGAACGTTCGCGGCATATCCTTCATATTCCGGTCTCCGCTTTTTTTATACCTGTACCGTCTTTTCTTGTGGCACGGCATGCGTTATTATTCTCCACCTCAGTGAGACTTCAATATGAACAAATACTCTGCCCTGAAAGCCCTCTTCATCATTGTCGTGTTGGCTGGATTCGGTTTCTGGCCTCTGGTGGATTCCCATTCGGAATCCGAACCACTGGAGACCCGGACCCCGGCACCCCAGCCCCCGGCGCAAGCCGCTGAATCGCAATTTCAGGCCGGTCTCGAATCCTTGCAGCGTGGCGAGGCGGCGCAGGGATACGCCCTTCTCGCGCCCCTGGCGCAACAAGGCGACAGCAGAGCTCAATATCTCATCGGTCTCCTCTATGCCAAGGGGCTGCACCTGCCCCAGGATTTCGAGGCCGCCAGGCTTTGGTACACCCTGGCAGCGGAGCAGGGCCACACCGGCGCCCAGAACAATCTTGGCCTGATGTACAAAAACGGTGAGGGTGGCCCCGCGTCCCTGGTGGACGCCTATGCGTGGTTTGCCCGCGCATCTGTTGCCGGTGACGACAAAGCGCTCAACAACAGGGACTCCCTAGCCGAGGATCTGGGCCCTCAGGCCATAACTCACGCCCAGAAGATCGCCCTGGACTGGCGGCCCAAGAAATGGTCCGAGCTGGTTTCTACCATGGAAGTCCCTGATCTTCCAAAGCCCACGGTGACCCCTTCCCTGCCGGAAAAACCTGCACTGGCTCCCGCCTCGGGCAACTCGACCCAGAGCGCTGCCGCGCCATCCCAGAGCATCACCGGGGAATTGCGAGGGGCACTTCGCCAGGGACCGGATCTGACCGACCCAACCATGGAGACCGGGGATTATACCCTGACCATGAACTGCTTTGACCGTCTTGTGGAAAGCGAACCCCAGGCCGGCGGAGGCTCCAAGATCGTCCCCGGGCTCGCGGAAAGCTGGGAAATTTCCGAGGATGGACTCGTCATCACGTTGCATCTTCGCAAGAACGTCATTTTTCACAACAACGCCCCCTTCACCGTGGATGACGTAATTCATACCTTTGAACGCATCCTCAACCCCAAGACCAAGTCCCCGGCCGCCGGTCTCCTGTCGTTCATCAAGGGCGCCCGTGAAATGGCCGCCGGCGAGATAGAGCCCCACCCCTACACCTTTGATGGTACCGGTCAGCACACCATCATCCCGGGTATCACGATCCTGGATCCCTTCACGCTGCAATTGACCCTGGAGCGCCCCTACGTTCCTTTTCTCTCGGTGTTGAGCGAACCGCAGCTCTCCATCCTGCCCAAGCCCAATTCCGACCCCATCAAGGCGGTGACCGCTCCCGCCTGTGGCTCCGGCCCCTACAAGCTGTTGACCTGGGAACCGGGAAAGCACATCGTGCTGCAGGCCAACGACCAGTATTGGCGCGGAGCTCCGGCAATCAAGAAGGTGAACCTGCGCATTGTTGCCAATGCTGAGGAGGCCCGGAACCTGTTCCAACAAGGGGAGCTGGACTACCTCGACTGCGCGCAGTACCCTGAGACCCTGCCCCAGGTCATGTCAGACCAGAATCTGCACGCCGGACTGGAAAAACAGGGCTCCGGCGAGTTGTACTTCCTGGCCTTCAACAACTCCCAGACACCCTTCGACACCCTGCTCATACGCAAGGCCCTGCAACTGTCGGTGGACAGGGAAGCCATGATCAAGGTGCTGCACAACGCCGCCCTGACTGTGGAGGGAGTCATTCCTCCAGGCATGAATTGCTGGAGTCCCCTGCCCGGGCGGATCTCCATGAACAGGGACGTTGCCAGGGAGCTCCTGGCCCAGGCCGGTTATCCCGACGGAATGAGCTTCAAGCTCGCCACCCTGGCTGACGACGCCCCGCTCAAGGACATCACCGCCAACATCCATGAACTCGAAAAAATCATAGTGGCCTCGGCCCGCGAAGTGGGCGTGGATGTGCAGCTCGTTCCCCTGAGCCTGCCCGAATTCAATGCCAGACTCTTCAAGGGTGAGCTCTCCTCCTATGTGGGGCACTGGCGTGCGGAGATCGACGATCCCGACGTCTATTTCCACACGTTTTTCAGCCGCCGGGGAAGCCTGATCCATTCCACGGGTTATAACAGCAAACCCATTCAGCTGCGTGTGGAGAAGGCCACCGAGCTCCCGAACATGGAAGAACGCTGCTCCATGTACAACGACCTCGGGCGCATTATCGCACAACAGGACGCCGCGTGGCTGCCCCTGATTTCACCGTTGCGCGTTTTGGCCCGCGGCCCCGGTCTCAAACGATTCCCGCTGCCCTGCAACGACAAGGCGTTGTCTTTTTCTCAGGCAACGTTGACAAATTCATCACCAATGCCATAACATTCGAGGATGCTTGCAGCTCCCGGTTTTACTATCGCCTTTTCCAAGGTAGGGACCGCATCGTGACCACCCTTGTCCATTGCGATTCTTTCACCATTTCATTGGACAAAGGTCCGGATATCCGGGATGTCACCTCTGAACTGACACGAATTCTCGAGAACTCGGGCATAATCGATGGCGGACTGCAAGCCTTGGTCGAGGGGTCCACCGGCTCCCTGACCTGCATCGAGTTCGAACCAGGCATGATTCAGGATCTGTGTGACGCCATGAGCGGACTCGCCCCGCCCGAGGGGAAATACGCCCATGAATTGGCTTGGCACGACGGAAACGGGCACAGTCACGTGCAGGCAGCCCTGCTGGCCCCTCCCTGTGTATTGCCGTACGTCAGGGGCGGTTGTCGTTGGGCACATGGCAACAGGCGACATGCATCAATCACGACAACAAACCCCGCACACGCCGCGTGCATGTGACAATCATCGGTTCGGCCCAGATGGATCCGACCGCTGGCAAGCCCTGATATAAGACGGTCATGGATAAAAAATCCTCTCTGAATAATACGAACCTTGAGCAAAAACAACGCGATCTTCAGCAACTGCTGGACAAGATGGCGGAAAAGTTCAAGGGACCTACCGGACAATGCAAAATAACGGACCAGGAATTCAGCGGTCTCAGACAATACATTTACGACAAAAGCGGCATCTACATCCCCACGACCCGCCGCTATCTCCTTGAAAACCGACTGGCTCCCAGGCTCCGGGAACTCAAGCTGGAGTCCTTCAGCCAGTACCTCGGCCATCTGCAACGCGTGTTCGGCCTTCAGGGCGAGCAGGAATTCTCCAGGCTCATGGAGCTGGTGACCACCAACGAGACCAGCTTCTACCGCAACACGGCACAACTCTCTGTCTTCCAGGACACCCTGTTGCAGGAACTCCTGGACCGCAAGCGCGCCTCCCGGGACTATACGCTGCACATCTGGTCCGCGGGCTGCTCCACCGGAGAGGAGCCATACACGCTGGGCATCATCCTGCACGAAGCCCTTGGTGCGGAGATGCCGCGCTGGCGTCTCAACATCACGGCCAGCGACATATCCGAGGCAGTGCTGCAAGCCGCCAAGGAAGGGCGCTATACCGACTACTCGCTCCGCTCCACCCCGAAAGCCATCCTGAGCAAGTACTTCGCGCAGCAAAACGGCTCCTACCTCGTGGACCCGAAAATCAAGAAGCTCGTCAGGTTCGGCAAGCTGAACCTGAGCGACGACATGCAGATCCGCAGGGTGGAGCGCGCCGACATAGTCTTCTGCCGCAATGTGATCATCTATTTCGATCAGGAGATGAAGAGGAAGGTCATCAAGGCGTTCTACGACAAGCTGGCCCCAAGCGGTTACCTCTTCATAGGGCATTCCGAGACCTTGCATTCCATCAACGACGACTTCAAGGCCTTGAATTATCCCGGAGCCATGGTCTATCAGAAACCAGAAGGGGGATCCACATGAGCTCCTTACCCATTGATGAGGTGAAACCCGGAATGGTCCTGACCGAGGACGTCCGCATGAAGTCCGGGCATGTATTGCTGAAAAAGGACATGGTGCTCCAGGAAGGGCATATCCGGAACATGGTGGCCAGAGGTGTCAAGGAGATCCACGCGGAGTTCCCTCCCCCCCCACTCTCCCCTGAAGAGCAACAACGGCTTCTGGACCGTAGCGAAGAGTTCCTGCAACCGTTTTTCCAGTTCGTTGACCACGATCACGAGGCCATCGAGGAACTCTACCGCATCAGCCTCACCCACACCGCCGACAAGTTGTACCGTGGCTGGACCCCTCCTGCACCTCCCCCCCGCGCTGATGCCAAATCCGAGCACCTGCGTGATATCTTCCTCAAGGAGCAGGGCACGCCCGAGGATATGGTGCGCGACGAGGTTGAACTCGTCTCCTTCCCTGACATCTATTTCCAGATTCTCAAAGTGCTACGCTCGCCCACAGCCTCGGCAACGCATATCGCCGAGGTGGTCAGCCGGGACCAGAGTCTGACCGCGATTCTCCTGAAGCTGGTGAATTCCCCCTACTTCGGGTTCGCCACTCACATCGATTCCCTGCCCCGGGCAGTGGCGCTGGTGGGCGCGCAGGAACTCTCCACCCTGGCCCTGGGCATCTCGGCCATCAAGGTGTTCAAGGACATTCCCCCGGAGCTGGTGAACATGCAGAGCTTCTGGAAGCACTCCGTGCGCTGTGGCGTTTTCGCCAAGCTTCTGGCCGGTTCCGTGGCACCCAACCACGAGGAGCGTATCTTTGTCTGTGGGCTGCTCCACGACATCGGCAAGCTGCTCATGTACAAGAAGCTGCCCTACGCCTCTGCCCAGGCCCTGGTCTACGCCAGGGAGAACAAGGTACCGGACGTCGAGGCGGAGCGCATTGTCATCGGCTTCGACCACACTGACGTGGGCAACGCGCTCATGACGGAGTGGAACTTTCCGGAAAAGATCCAGACCTGCATCGCCAAGCACCACGCACCTGGCAATGGCGGCGATCCCGGCCCCTGCCTCATTCACATCGCGGACATTCTCACCTGTGTGGCGGAACTGACAACCGATACGCAGCGCGTGATTCCTGGACTGGACCCCGAGGCGTGGAAGCAGCTGAACATGAACACAGGAGAGCTGGAGTCCCTGTTCCAACGCTTCGACAACCTCATCGACGTACTCAGTGGGGTTCTGCTCGGGCAATAGCCCGAATTCGGATAAACGGGAATGGCGGGAGCCCTTTCATTGGGATCCCAGGATCGAAAATCCGGAACGGATTTCCGTTGCAGCCACCGCGACTCTAGTCCTGTCGCCTTGTCCAATCGTATTCGAATATCCACTCCGAGGGGCAGCTGAGTTCGTGGCCGGGCGGCTCCGGCAGCTCCGAGCCCTGTTTCTCGAGCAGTGGCGCGGCCTCTTGCTCGTTCAGCACCCGCCCCGTGGCTCTGCAGCCCAGGCCGTAGGGGGGCATGTACTCCAGAATACGCGGATGATCCGCGGGGATAAGGATATTCCGCATGCGGCCACAGCGGGCGCAGGGTTGCGCCTTTTCGTCTCCAGGGCGGAGCGTGACCTGCAGATAGACCTTGCCCGCATCGCTGGGCGGGGAGAGAAGCCGTCGCATGACGTCCAGGGTCTCCACTCTGACTCCTTCGAGGCAGGAGAAATACGCGTCGATGCTCTCCGGTGGAATGTCCCGCTCCTCGAACATCAGCCAGACCACCTCGCCGGACAGGCGTTTGAAAAGCGGATGCCTCCGCATCAGTTCCTTGTCATCCATTTGTCTCGGGAGCTCCAGCGATAATCATAAGATTGGCGTAATACTTTTTCAATGGAGCCGGGGGGAAACCCGTTTGTTAAGGAAACCCCCCGGAAAACACTTTTCTCCGAATTCGCGTCTATCCGTCCTGGTTGTCGTCCTGCCAAGCCCAGTTCCAGACCTCGTCCATGTGCTCGATGAAATGAACCTTGACCTTGCGGCGCAAATCCTGCGGGATGTCCACCAGGTCCTTCTGGTTCTGCTTGGGGATGATCACCACGCGCTTGTCGTTGGCCACAGCGGCCAGGATCTTCTCCTTGATGCCGCCCACCGGGAGCACGCGTCCCCTGAGGGTGATCTCGCCGGTCATGGCCAGGTCGCTCCTCACGGGGCGGTTGGTCAGGGCCGAAACAAGGGCCGTGACCAGGGTAATACCGGCCGAGGGGCCATCCTTGGGCGTGGCGCCCGAGGGCACGTGGATGTGGATGTCGCGCTTGTCCAGGAAATCCGGATCTATCTTCAGACGCTCGGCCTTGGCCCTGGCATAGCTCAGAGCGGCCTGGGCGCTCTCCTTCATCACATCGCCGAGCTTGCCAGTGAGGGTCAGCTTGCCCTTACCTGGCATGGTGATGGCCTCGATGTGCAGAATCTCGCCACCATAAGGTGTCCAGGCCAGCCCCACGGCAACACCGGGAGGCAGCTCCAACTCGTTCTCGTCGTCCAGGAAGGTGGGCGGTCCGAGCAACTTGTTCAGGGACTTGGCCGTCACCATAAAGGGCCCCTTCTCGCCTTCGGCCTTGCGCCTCGCGAGCTTGCGGCAGATGCTACCGATCTCGCGCTCCAGGTTCCGCAACCCGGCCTCGCGGGTATATTCGCGAATGATGCGCGAAAGGATGGGGTCGGTGATCTTCACCTCGCCCTTTTTCAGGCCATTCTCCTCAATCTGGCGGGGCATGAGGAACCGTTTGGCGATTTTGAGCTTCTCCTGCTCGGTATAGCCGGGAATGCGGATGGTCTCCATGCGGTCCAGCAGGGCCGGAGGAATGGTATCAAGCACGTTGGCCGTGCATATGAACATGACTTTGGACAGATCAAAGGGCACGTTCAGGTAATGATCGCTGAAGGAGAAGTTCTGCTCCGGATCGAGCACCTCGAGCAACGCCGAGGACGGGTCGCCACGAAAATCAGTGCCAACCTTGTCTATCTCGTCGAGCATGAACACCGGGTTGCGCACGCCGGTCTGCTTAATGCCCTGGATGACGCGGCCGGGCATGGCGCCGATGTAGGTACGCCTGTGGCCTCGGATCTCGGCCTCATCGCGCATGCCACCCAGGGAGATGCGGTGGAACTTGCGCCCCAGCGCACGGGCGATGGAGCGCCCCAGAGAGGTTTTTCCCACGCCCGGAGGACCCACGAAACAGAGGATGGGGCCCTTCATCTTGGGGTTGAGCTTGCGCACGCTCAGATACTCGAGGATGCGCTCCTTGACCTTCTCAAGGTTGAAGTGGTCCTCGTCCAGGATGGTGCGTGCCTCCTTGATGTCCAGCCGGTCCCTGGAGGTCTTTTTCCAAGGGAGGTCCACCAGCCAGTCCAGATAGGTGCGCAACACCGACGCTTCAGAGGACTCCGGGTGCATGGAGGCGAAACGCTTCAGCTGCTTGTCGGCCTCCTTCTTCACTTCCTTGGGCAGCCCGGCGCGGTCCAGCGCCTCGATGAGTTCCTCGATCTCCTCGCTCTCCTCGCCGAATTCGCCCAGTTCCTTGCGGATGGCCTTCATCTGCTCGCGCAGGAAAAAATCCTTCTGAGCCTTGTCCATGCCCTCCTTGGCCATGTTCTGAATCTTGGCCTGCATGGAGGCGACCTCAACTTCCTTGACCAACTGCTCGTTGACCAGGGAAAGTCTCGGGATGGGGCGCACGCATTCGAGAATTTGTTGCGCGTCCGCCACCTTCATGCGGAGGTTGGAGGCGATGAGGTCGGCCAGGCGTCCCGGTTCCTCGACGCTGTTGAGAACCGCCAGGATGTCCGGCGAGGACGCCCCGCGCAGGGACAGGATGCGTTCGCTCTGTTCCTTGGCGGCGCGCATCATGGCCTCCTGCTCCAGGGTCAGTTCACCGGAATCCGGCTCCTCCAAAATCTCTATGGAGGCCCGAAGGAAGGGGTCGGTGGAGGAAAAATCGTTCACACGCGCACGGGTAAGGCCCTGCACCAGCACCTTGAGGCGGCCGTCGGGCATCTTGAGCATGCGCATGATCATCACCACGGTGCCCATGGTGTAGACGTCCTCCGGAGCTGGATCGTCAACGCCCTCTTCGTGCTGTGCCAGCACGAGCAGGTAGCGGTTGGCGTTGAGAGCCTCCTCCACGGCTTTGATGGACTTGTCGCGCCCCACGAAGAGGGGCAGGATCATATAATTGAAGACCACGATGTCCCGTACGGGCAACACGGGGAGGTCTGACGGTATCTCGGTCTGAGGCTTGTCCCCGTCGTCCTTGGATTCCGCATCCGCCTCCAGGACATCCTCGAGAGCCTTCAGATCATCGGACGTGAACGTCGCGCCCTGTTTCTTGTCATCTTCCATTGTCACTCAACCTCCGAACCCGGAGCATGCGCTCCGGCGTGTATATTCTCGCGTGGCGAGTCCGCTGCTGCTTCATACAGGTTCAGCCCGTTTTCATCCAGTCGGTTTTTTCGGGATCCGGGCTGCTCAACAGCGGCTGTCCAGGTCCTGTCGGACCGGCTTTCACGCGTTGGGGGGGTTCACTTTCGCGCCCTTGCGGCGCCGGGGTCGATCCCTTGCAGGAGACGCCCCGCTCCCGGTGCTCAATACCTGACCTCGAACCGGGAAAATTCCTCATCCAACTCCACCCATTGCTCGCGGACAGCGTCCACACGGCTCATGGGCGGTCCTGCCTCGAGCATGGCGCGCAGCTTTCGCAGCCTCTCCTCGTCCCCCTGGGCCACGAGTTCCACCGCGCCGTCCCTCTTGTTCCTCACCCAACCCTTGATTTTCAAATCCCGGGCCATCTCCCTGACCCAGCCCCTGAACCAGACGCCCTGCACCCTGCCGGTGACGATGCAATGTAAACTCGCTGGCACGGCTAACCTCCCGGATCGGCCCCGGATATTCTCCGGCCCGTCAGATCATCCCCTGCGATTGAAAGCTGAAGTATTCGCTTTCCGCGACAATGAGATGGTCGAGCATCCGTACTCCCAGGTCGTTGGCGGCCCGCGTCACGCGCTGGGTAAGTTCGATGTCCGCGGAACTCGGTCGAGGATCCCCCCCGGGGTGGTTGTGGACCAGGACAACGCCGCTGGCTTTGCGCTCCAGGGCCAGAGCCAGGATCTCCCTCGGGTAGGCGGGAGCCTGGTCGACGGTCCCCTTGCTCAGCCGCTCCCAGGCCATGAGCCTGTTCCGGTTGTCCACGAGAGCGACCCAAAATTCCTCCGAGGTGCTGTCCCCCAATCTGGCCATGGCCATGTCCGCCACCACGCGCGGGTTGTTGAACACAACCCTGGACATGACCGGGGACTCGTCGATGCGGGCCTTGAGTTCGCCCACCACCTTCCAGAACGATTCCAGTGCCGGGCCGAAATCCTTGAGCTTCGTCAACTCCCCGGGATCCGCCGAGAACACGCCGCGCAGGTTCTTGTAGCGTTGCAGCAGGGCCTTGGCCAACGGCTTTGTGTCCTTCCGCCTGTGCACATACCCCAACAACAGCTCCAGCAACTCGTAGTCCGCCAGGGAAGTGGAGTCCCTATCCAGCTTCTCGCGCAGCCGCTGTCTATGGCCATGATAATGAGGGCATTCACTCATCATAGTCACCCTGCCGCCCAGGGGCAAGGCCCCGGGGCAAAATCAGCGCCGTGTCGGTGCCGGGGGGCGTCCGCGGTTCTGTGCCGGCCTCCGCCCCGCTCCTCCGCTAGGCACGGCTTCAGGCCGAAAAATGGCGTTGAGGTCCGCAATGAGCAGCTCGAGGCACTGCTCCTCCCCGGCCTGGCCCGTCTTTACACGAAGTTCGGCCTCCATGGCCGCTGTCCAGATGGCGCCGATGCGCCCCGCTCCCAACTGCTGCGCCATTTGCCGTTTGGCCTGCAGCACGTTGCCCGGCAACCTGGGACCCTGCTCCTGGTGCAGCAACTGCCAGAATATCCTCGCCTCACGAACCAGCATGGCCAGAAACTGGAAAAGCATCCCCTTGCCCCCCAACTGGCTGAGCAGCACCTTTTTCCACACTGCGCCAGCGGCCCGGCCGTTCTGCAGCGCGTTGATAAAGGCGAAAATATCTATATCCGAGGTCGTCGTAAGCAGCTCGGCCAGCTCGGGCCCGATGCTCCCTCCGGCCGGAATGGCCAGTTCCAGCTTGTCCAGCTCGTTCTGCAGGGCCGCCGCATCCGAGGGCAATCCGGGAAGAATGGTCTGCAGAGCGCCCTGGCCAAAGCCGAAGCCCTTGCTTTTTGCCCACTCCCTGACCCAGTTTTCCACGTCCCTGGGGGTCAGCCCCACTGACTTCCAGACCCAGCCCCGCTTCTCCGCGAAGCCAAAGAATTTCGTACCGCTCAGGTATTTAGGCAGGGACTTGCCCCGCTCCAGGGGGCGCTCCCAGAAGAACAAGGGCCAAGCCTGGGGATTGAAACGCGAAAGAGGCGCGGAGAACTGTTTCCACTGGTCGGCGGTAAGTTCCTGGGCATTGCGGACCACCAGGACCTTGGGGCGGGAGAACAGGTCGTTGAGGGTGAGGCCATGCCAGAAAGCGTCGCCCAGCCCCTCGTCGGCCCAGAAGACGCGGATGTCGAAGCCGCCCGAAGGGGCGCTTCCGCCAAGGAGACCTCCCCCCTGGCCGCCCGGTGGTTCGTGCTGCGCCAGCAGTTCCCGCATCCGCCGTTTGGACAGTTCTATGTCCGGGCAGATGAAAAAGAAGAAACCCGGCCTTTCAGGTCCCGCTGCGCTGGAAGGAGGGGTCATTATATCCGTGGACCTCCCTGAATGGGGAGAAGAGGGTTCACTGTGGTCATCCACTGCGTCATGACGCCGGGAACCGCTTCCACGGTCGCACCGGGCCGCCGGACACAGGCCGGTCGCTACGAAGGCAGTTAGAACGCGTGGCTCATGCGGTCCACGAGATCGCGCACCGCGAGTTCGATGGCGGTACGCCCCGCGCTGAGCTTGTCCGAGCCCGCGATGTAGAACTCCTGACGCTCCACAGGACCCGACTCCCAAATCCGGGCGCCGGTGTGGCCGTCCTTGAGTGTGCACAACAGCGTCACCCGCACCTGATACTTCAGGGTGTTGTCGCTGCTGTCCTGGACAGCGGCGGCCACGTAGTAGCGGTCGACCTTGATGTCCAGCACCTGGTCCGCGTCTCCGGGTTGTGTCCAGGTCACCTTGCTGCGCACGGCGAGCTCGTCGTGCAGCGCGTTGCGCACAAAGGGCTCGATCCAGACCTCCAGGGTGGGGTTCTCCACGGAGGAGATGGCGACCTTGCGGGAGCCGTTGCCAAGAACCGAAGGCCCGGCCTTGGCACCGAACTGATAGCCGCAGCCGGACAGCAGGATCACGGCCAGCAACCACAAACCGATGGTGAAATGACTATGTCGCAACAACATTGACCAGCTTCCCCCGGATGACAACGACCTTGCGCACGGTCTTGCCCTCCAAATGCTTGCAAACGTTCTGTTGCGCCAAGGCGGCCTCGCGCACCTCCTCCTCGCCCGTGTCGGCGGCGATGGAGAAACGGGCCCGCAACTTGCCGTTGACCTGGACCACCACCTCAACCTCGTCGAGCTGCAACGCCTCTTCCTCGTACTTTGGCCAGGGGGCGTTCACCAGCATCCCGTCCTGCCCCATCTCTTTCCAGAGCTCTTCGCAGATGTGGGGCGTGACAGGCGAAAGGATGGACAGGGTCGAGCTCAGGGCGGAGCCCAGGGCCTTCTTGCCGGCCTCGGTTCCCAGGAGTTCGTCCTTGTCATGGGAAATGGCGTTCACCAGCTCCATCACCGCGGCAATGGCGGTGTTGAACTGGAAGCGGTTCTCGATGTCGCTGCCCACCTTCTTCACTGTGGAGTGCTCCTTGTGACGCAGGGCCTTGGCCTTGTCGTCGCCGTCCACGTCCCCGGCGGTCACGCCGCAGGGGGGCAGGTGCGGCACCTGGGGAGCCAGCTCCTGAACCAGGCGCCACAGGCGGTGCAGGAAGCGCGACGAGCCCTCGATGCCCTGGTCGCTCCAGTCGAAATCCCTTTCCGGCGGCGCGGCGAACAGGCAGAACAGGCGTACGCTGTCAGCGCCGTACTTTTTGATCATCTCGTCCGGGTCCACCACGTTGCCCTTGGACTTGGACATCTTGGCCCCGTCCATGAGGACCATGCCCTGGGTAAGGAGATTGTCGAAGGGTTCGTCCAACTCCAGGAATCCCAGGTCGCGCAACGCCTTGATGAAAAACCGCGAATACAGCAGGTGCAGGATGGCATGCTCGATACCGCCGATGTACTGGTCCACAGGCAGCCAGTAGGGCACCTCCACGTTGTCGAAGGCTCCGCTCTCCAGCCTGGCGCAGGCGTAGCGCACGTAATACCAGGAGGATTCCACGAAGGTGTCCATGGTGTCGGTCTCGCGCCGGGCCGGACCACCGCACTTGGGACATACCGCATCCACGAAGGAGGGCGTGTCGGCCAGCGGAGAGCGGCCGTCGGAGCGGGTCCGCACATCCAAAGGAAGCACCACCGGGAGGTTCTCCTCCTTTTCGGGTACAACGCCGCAGGACTCACACCAGAGCATGGGGATGGGAGCGCCCCAGTACCGCTGCCTGGAGATGTTCCAGTCGCGCAGGCGGTAGTTCACGGCCCGCTCGCCCAGCCCGCTCTTCTGCAGGAAGTCGGCCACCCGTTCCTTGCCCTGGGCCACGGTCAATCCGTTGAAATCTCCGGAATTCACCATGACGCCGTCGTCCGAATACGCCCTGTCCATGCTGGCCGGGTCGAGTTCCTCGCCCTTGGGCTGGATCACCACCTTGATGGGGAGCTCGTACTTGGTGGCGAACTCGAAGTCGCGCTGATCATGGGCCGGAACGGCCATAACCGCGCCGGTGCCATACTCCATGAGCACGAAATTGCCCACCCAGATGGGCATCCTGCCGCCGGTCATGGGATTGATGCAATAGGCGCCGGTGAACACGCCCTCTTTTTCCATGTCCTCGGCGGTGCGCACGCTCCTGTCCATACCGGACACGCGCTCCACGAATTCCCGGACTCTGGCCTCCTCGGGTTTGCCCGCAATGAGCTTTTCCACCAGGGGATGCTCCGCGGCCAGGCTCATGAAGGTGGCCCCGAACACAGTGTCCTGCCGGGTGGTGAACACCGTGATGCCGGTGTCGTCGCCCTGGGGTTCCTCGAGCTTGAAGGTGATGTGCGCGCCCACGCTCCTGCCGATCCAGTTGCGCTGCATGGTGAGCACGCGCTCGGGCCAGTGCTCCTCCATCTTCTCCAGCCACTCCAGGAGTTCGTCGGCGTACTTGGTGATCTTGAGGAACCACTGGGAGAGTTCCTTCTGCTCCACGTTGCTGTCGCAACGCCAGCACTGTCCGTCGATGACCTGTTCGTTGGCCAGCACGGTATGGCAGGAGGGGCACCAGTTCTGCGGCGCCTTTTTGCGGTAGACGAGCCCGTTCTCCCAGAACTTCAGAAAAAACAGCTGCTCCCAGCGGTAGTATTCCGGGGTGCAGGTGGCGACCTCGCGTTCCCAGTCGTAGGAATAGCCCAGGCGCTTCAGCTGCGAGCGCATGTAGTCGATATTCTCGAAGGTCCACTTGGCCGGGTGGATGTTGTTCTTGATGGCGGCGTTCTCGGCCGGCATGCCGAAGGCGTCCCAGCCCATGGGATGCAGCACGTTGCAGCCGAGCATGCGCTTGTAGCGCGCCACCACGTCGCCGATGGAATAGTTACGTACGTGCCCCATATGAATACGGCCCGAGGGGTAGGGAAACATCTCGAGCACGTAGTATTTGTCTTTATCCGGATCGGCCTTGGTCTTGAACGCGTCGCTCTGGTTCCAGGTTTCCTGCCAGGTGGTCTCGACGAGTTCGGGATCGTATCGATGCATTGTTCGTGGTCCTTGGAATTCCGCGTAATATGTGCTTTCCGTTGTGTCCTGCAGGCGGGGAGGCGTCCCTGGGTTCAGGTGGCCCGCCATGTGGAAAGAAATTTTGGTTTAAGGAACGACTTGATCTTGCTGCCACGTTCTCTGACCATTTTCTCCTGCTCACGCTCCATGGCGTCGTAGTCATGGGCGGCGGAAAAACGGACTTCGGCGAACTTCTCCCGCCAGGCCGAGATGGACAGCTGCACGGCCTCGCGCTGGAGTCCCACCTGAACCAGGACGATGGCGTCGGACTTGTAGCACTCCCAGAAGCATAGTCCCCATATACGCAAGGCTTCGGTGATGTAGCGGTCCATGACCATGGACAGGGAAAAGGAGTCGATCCACCACTGATTCCAGCCCATGTTGGTGATGATCTCCGCCATGCCGGGTACCCATCTGCGGACATTCTCCGCACCTGGAGGCACGTCCACGGCAAGCTCGAAGAGCTGCACGCCATCAGGGCCGGGCCAGGAGTAGACCGTGGTTTCCACGCCCTCATCCATGAGCCTCTCCGCCGGACGGATGTACACCCTGGGAAAATCGGGAGGACATTGAGTATTTTCCCTAATGAAGCCCAATTTCACCATTTTCTATTGCCTTTGCCGCCGCATCCAGGATTCCATTGATAAAACTCCGGGAGTTCTCGTCGCCAAATCGCTTGGCCAGCTCCACTGCTTCGTTGATGGCTACTTTGACAGGAATATCCGGCCGATGCAACATCTCATAGAGAGCAAGACGTAAGATGGTCAGCTCTGTCCTGGCAATGCGCTCTATACGCCAATTCTGGGAAAAGCGCATCACCACCTTGTCCAATTCAGCGCTATGGGACCAGGCTCCTAGCGTCAGCTCCCAGGCAAAGCCCACGGGCTCCTGCACTACGGGCTCCTCTTTCTTCTCACTCCATTTGGAGGGGTCATTGAGAGGATCAGGAGAACTGGAAAACGCCTGCCTGAGCCCAGACTCGCTCTTCACCGGAGCGTAGTGCAAGCCGTACAGCACCTGAAAGGCTCTTTCACGCGCCGACCTGCGGGTTTCGTTCTTACCCATTTGCTCCAATCTGCTCCAATACGCGCACTGTTTCCAGGGTGGCTATGGCGGCCTCCCAGCCCTTGTTGCCGGCCTTGCTTCCGGCGCGCTCCACAGCCTGTTCCAGGGTGTCGGTGGTCAGGACCCCGAAGCCCACGGGAACATTCTGCTCCAACCCAACATGGGCCAAACCCTTGGAGACCTCGGCGGCAACATAGTCGAAATGCGGCGTGGCGCCACGAATGACAGCCCCTAGGCAGATGATGCCGTGGTACTTGCCTGAAAGCGCGACTCGCTTGGCCACCAGCGGGATCTCGAAGGCGCCCGGCACCATGATCAGTTCCAGGTCATCCTCCACAGCGCCGTGGCGTACGAGACAATCCACAGCCCCGCCCACAAGCCGGTTCACGATGAAGTCATTGAACCTGCTGGCGATCAGGGCAAAGCGCAGTCCCTTGGCGTCAAGCCTGCCTTCCACCGTCTTGATATTCATGTCTATCTCCATCATGCAATTGTTAGGGCGAATTGGAAAGTTCGCTGTTCACCAGCATGTGCCCCATTTTGTTCTTCTTGGTACGCAAATAGCCAAGATTCTCCTCGCAGGGGGAGATCTCGATGGGCACGCGGTCCACTATCTCCAGCCCATACCCTTCCAGTCCCACGATCTTCTTGGGGTTGTTGGTCATGAGCCGCATCTTGCGCACTCCCAGGGCCAGGAGAATCTGGGCGCCGATGCCGTAGTCGCGCAGGTCGGCCTTGAACCCGAGTCTGTGGTTGGCCTCAACCGTGTCCAGACCCTGGTCCTGCAGGCCATAGGCGCGGATCTTGTTGGCCAGGCCGATACCCCGGCCCTCCTGCCGCATGTACAGGAGCACGCCGTTGCCCTCCTCGCCGATCATGTGCATGGCCGCCTGTAGCTGACTGCCACAGTCGCAACGCAGGGATCCCAGCACGTCACCGGTGAGGCATTCGCTGTGCACCCGCACCAGGACAGGCTCGTCAGGGGAGATCTCTCCCTTGACCAGGGCCAGGTGGGCGCAGGAGTCCACCTCGCTCTCAAAGGCGATGGCCTTGAAATCCCCACCAAAGCACGTGGGCAGCTTGGCTTCGCCAACGGCCCTGACCGATCGTTGGCCTTGCTGCACGCGATAGCGGATCAGGTCCTTCACCGTGGATATGCGCAGATCGTGCTCCTCGGCGAACTTCCGAAGGTCCGGCATGCGGGCCATCTCGCCGTCGTCGCGCATTATCTCGCAGATCACGGCCGCGGGCTTGAGCCCGGCCAGTCTGGAGAGATCCACGCTGCCTTCGGTCTGACCGGCGCGTACCAGCACTCCACCTTCACGGGCGCGTAGAGGGAACACGTGCCCCGGTGTCACCACGTCCTCTGGCTGCACATTGTCCCGCACCGCGGTGAGGATGGTGGTGGCCCTGTCAAAGGCGGAGATGCCCGTGGTCACCCCTTCCCGCGCCTCGATGGAGACCGTGAAGGCAGTGCCGAATTTGGATTTGTTGTTTGTGGACATCATGGGCAGTTGCAGGACGTCCACCATGTGGGGCGCCATGGCCAGACAAATGAGCCCCCGGCCGTGGGTCGCCATGAAGTTGATGACTTCCGGAGTCACCTTTTCCGCGGCGATGGTCAAATCACCCTCGTTTTCCCGATCCTCGTCATCCACAAGGATGATCATTTCACCGGCCTGGATGGCCTGGATCGCTTCCTCGGCGCTGATAATCGACATGCTTTCCTCTGTATGGACGCAGACCCCGGTCTGCATTTTACATAAAACCGTTGTTTCGCAGCAGCTCTTCCGTGAGCGCCGCGTTGGAGGCGGAATCCCCGGAACTGGAGGAGCCGGACTCGCGGGCCAGCAGAATCCGCTCCACATACTTGCCGAGAATGTCGGTCTCGAGATTGACCTTGCGCCCCGGCGCCCAGGCGGAAATGGTGGTTTCACGCCGGGTGGCCGGGATGATGTTGACCTCCAGGAAATCCAAACCGCAATTATTAACCGTGAGACTTACACCGTCAAGCGCCACCGAGCCCTTGGAAACGACCTGGGGCGCGTACTCACGGGGAAAGGAGAGGCGGAAGGCAAAGGACTCGCCCCGCCGGTGTGACACTCTGCACGGTGGCCAGGCAGTCCACATGCCCGCTGACCAGATGCCCCCCAAGGCGGTCGCCAAGGGCCAGGGCGCGTTCGAGGTTGACCTCGTCGCCCCGCCGCAGTCCCCCGAGGGTTGTGCGGGCCATGGTCTCGGCCGAGGCGTAGGCGCTGAACCTTCCCGCACCGGCGTTGTACTCCTCCACCGTGAGGCAGGCGCCGTTCACCGCGATGCTCTCGCCCAGCACCACGTCCGGCAGCGCGAAAAGAGGCGCGATGACCAGCCTGGACTCGGAACCCCGCCTGTCCACGGCCTGAATCCGCCCTTTTCCCTGTATCAATCCAGTGAACATCTCTCTATCCGGTGAACCTGTTTATGAAGCACAATATACTCGCCTACCGGCTTTGATACTACGGAGAAGGCAACTCCTCGTGTATTTCCAACTTCACTTCGGCCTTGCCTTTTTCTTGCGCCTCGCCAGCGTGCAATTCCACAGCACTTCCGGAAAATATGATTAATCAACGCATCCTTGGAGATGCCGATTCTCCGGGGAGAATCCTTTCAAATGGTTCCTCTCCCTAAAAAGCCTCAAAAATCCTATCCGCACCGCAGTGTCAGCAGCAGGTCCTCACCCACCCGTTCTGTGGAGGTGATGCGCAGTCCCAGGGCCTGATCCATGGTCAGAGGTTCCCTCCCCGTGAACAGCGGCCTGGCCTTGGCATCCCCGAGGAGCTTGGGCGCCACGAACAGCTGCAGTTCGTCGCACAGGCCCGCCTCGAGCAGGTTGAGCCCCAGGGAGCCACCTCCTTCGCAGAGGAGGTAAGCACAATTATGCTCCGAGTAAAGTGCCCGCATCCCGGGATGAAAATCCACCCCCCCCCTCGATGTGCCGGGGAGTCCCAGGATGTGACAGCCCAGGTCCCTCAGGCGCGAGGCCGCCTCGCTCCCTTCCATCTCCTGGGAAGTCCAGAAAATCACCTGTTCGGGGCGTTTTTCCAACAAACGCGGTAGGGGTTCGTCCAGACTTGGCAGCCTCGTGGTGCAGATCACGGCCAGAGGCTGCGTCTCGATCTCCACCCCTTCCAGGCGGCAATCCAGGGAGGGATTGTCCTGGCGAAAGGTCTCACCTCCGACAAGCACGGCCTGGACCCTGGAGCGCAGCTCGTGCACCCTGCGGCGCGAAGCCTCGCCACTGATCCACTGACTGTGTCCTGCGCGGGTGGCGATACGTCCGTCCAGGGTGGTGGCCAGCTTGAGCACCACAAAGGGGCGCTGTTCGGTCTTCCAGACCAGAAAATCCGCGATAAGATCCCGGCATTCCCGCTCGGCCACGTGCTCACGCACGCGCACGCCGTTTTCGCGCAGCCTGGCCGCCCCTCCTCCGGCAACGTCCGGATTGGGGTCCAGACAGCCGATTATCACCTGCGGGATCCCCTCCCGGAGAATGGCTTCGGTGCACGGAGGGGTCTTGCCGTGGTGATTGCAGGGTTCCAGGGTTACCCACAGGGTGCAGCGGCGGAGGTCCACGCCCCTGTTCCGGGCGTCGGCTATGGCCTCCACCTCGGCATGGGGGCGTCCGCAGGCATGGTGCCAGCCCCGGGCCACGATCTCGCCGTCAATGGTTAGCACCGCCCCCACGCAGGGGTTCGGGGCGGTGTCGAAGCGCGCCTGGGTGGCCAGGCGGACCGCCTCGAGCATGAGGGCCGCGCCCTCCGGGGCGGTCTCAGCCACCGATATGGAACTCCTTGACCGTCAGGACCTCGAAATGCACACCCGCCTCTCGCATCATGGTCTCGGCGAGCTCGTCCGGATAGGACTCGGCGAAAAAGATCTCACGGATGCCCGTGTTGATCAGCATCTTGCTGCAGATAAGGCAGGGCTGCGTGGTGCAGTAAAGGGCCGAACCCTCGATGCTCACACCATGCAGCGCGGCCTGGATGATGACGTTCTGTTCCGCGTGCAACCCGCGGCAGATCTCGTGCCGCTGTCCGGAAGGGACCTTGAGCTGCTCGCGCAGGCACCCGGTCTCGGCGCAATGAGGCACGTTGCTGGGCGCGCCGTTGTATCCCGTGGCAAGGATGCGCTTGTCCTTCACCGCCACGGCGCCGACCTTGCGGCGCAGGCAGGTCGAGCGCTCGGCCACGAAAAAGGCGATGCCCATGAAGTAGTCGGGCCAGGAAATGCGCGGATCTTTCATGCTTGCCCCCTTGAGTGGAACAGACCTCCCCTGGCGGGGAGATCTACCAGGTGAACAGGGGGAATTGCCGCGCGAACGTCTCCACTTCCTTGCGCAGTTCTTCCAGCCGCGACTCGTTGCCCACACTCTCCAGAGCCTGGACGATCCAACCGGCAACCTTCTCCATCTCCGGCTCCTTCATGCCGCGGGTGGTCAGAGCCGGGGAGCCCAGGCGCACGCCGGAGGTCACAAAGGGGGAGCGGGTCTCGAAGGGCACGGTGTTCTTGTTCACCGTGATTCCGGCCAGGTCCAGGGCGTGCTCCGCGTCCTTGCCTGTGACGTCCTTGTTTGTGAGGTCCACGAGCATGAGGTGGTTGTCCGTGCCTCCGGATACCAGGTCGTAGCCCGCGTCCACCAGGGTCTTGGCCATCTGCGCCGCGTTCTTGAGCACCTGGGCCTGGTAGCCCTTGAACTGGGGCTTGAGAGCCTCGCCAAAGGCCACGGCCTTGGCCGCGATGACGTGCATCAGGGGGCCGCCCTGAATTCCGGGGAAGATCTGCGAGTTTAATGTCTTACCGAATTCTTCGGAGCTCAGGATCATGCCGCCGCGGGGGCCGCGCAGAGTCTTGTGCGTGGTGGTGGTGGTGAAATGGGCGTAGGGAATGGGCGATGGATGCAGGCCCACGGCAATGGGACCGGCGATGTGGGCCATGTCCACCATGAGCTTGGCGTCCACGCTGTCGGCTATGGCGCGGAAACGCTCGAAATCGATGATCCGGGGGTAGGCGCTGGCGCCGGCCACTATGACCTTGGGGCGGTGCTCCTTTGCAAGGGCTTCAACCTGGTCGTAGTCTATTGTGCCGGTTTCCTTCCGCACGCCATAGAACACCACCTTGTACAACTTCCCCGAAAAATTCACCGGGCTGCCGTGGGTCAGGTGCCCCCCGTGGGAGAGGTTCATGCCCAGGATGGTGTCGCCGGGCTCGAGAGCCCCGAAATATACGGCCATGTTGGCCTGGGATCCGGAGTGGGGCTGCACGTTGGCATAGTCGGCGCCAAAGAGTTCACAGGCACGGTCCCTGGCGATGTCCTCGGCCATGTCCACGTATTCGCACCCCCCGTAGTAGCGCTTGCCGGGGTATCCTTCAGCGTACTTGTGGGTGAGCACGCTGCCCATGGCCTCACGCACCGCGGGAGACGTAAAGTTCTCGGAGGCGATGAGCTCCAGCTTGCCGACCTGACGGTCGATCTCGAGACATATGGCCTTGCCCACTTCGGGATCTTGGAGAAGCAATTCCTGCATGACGAACTCGCTGTGTTGTCTCGGAGCGGGCCTGGCGGCGCATCATCGCTCCGAAAGGATTGAAACGGGTGATCGGGAGCGCCCGTATTTATTTCGGACGCGTCCCGATTCTTGTTCACGGTTCGGCAAATATATTGAACGGATCAACACGAATGCCGGGATATGGAGTTGCCGGAAGCATGGCTGTCGACTCTCCGCGCAGTCCGCCTGGGGCGGAATCCGCATCCATCCGATGCATACTCGATTTGCTCACGAGACTCCAGGGCAATGGGGAAAAAAGGTCCCGCAATTTCATCCTGACGTGGAGAAGTCGGCATCTCCACCGCGCCCCGTCGCAAACGCGCACCTGCCATGCGCCGCGAGCATTCAACCTTGTTCGAGTGCGAAAGCCCTATCCTTCCCAGCGTTTGAAAAGGATGCAGGCGTTGGTGCCGCCAAACCCGAAGGAGTTGGAGAGTACGTAGCCGACCTCCTTGGCGATGGTACCATCGGCCATGTAGTTCAGGTCGCACCCCTCGTCGGGATTGTCGAGGTTGACGGTGCCCGGGACCATCCCGGACTTCAGGGTCATGGCGCTGAACACGCCCTCCACGCCTCCGGCGGCGCCAAGCAGATGACCGATCATGGACTTATTGGCCGTGATCAGCAGCTTGGAGGCGTGATCGCCGAACACGCGCTTGATGGCCCTGGTCTCGCAAATATCATTCAACGGGGTCGAGGTTGCGTGAGCATTGATGTGATCCACGGCCTCCACAGGAATACCCGCCTCGTCGATGGCGGCCTTCATGGCCAGGGCCATTCCAAGCCCGTCATCCGAGGGGGCGGTCATGTGATAGGCGTCCGAAGAAGAACCGAAGCCCACGATCTCGGCGTAGATTTCCGCACCACGCTCCCGGGCGTGCTCCAGGGATTCCAGCAGCAGGACGCCGCATCCCTCGCCGATGATGAACCCGTCGCGATCCATGTCAAAGGGGCGGGAGGCGTGTTCCGGATCGTCGTTGCGCACGGACAACGCCTTGAGGGCGTTGAACCCGGACACTGCAAGGGGTGTGATCACCGACTCCACGCCGCCGGAGAGCATCAGGTCGGCGCGGCCCAGCTGAATCTCGGAGAACGCCGTGCCTATGGCGTGGGTTCCCGAGGCGCAGGCCGAGGTCGTAATCAGGTTCGGCCCCCTGCATTTGGTGAAAATGGATACCATGCCGGGAGCCATGTTTGAGATCAACGTGGGAATGGTGAAAGGAGAAATGCGCCGGGGGCCCTGGGCGTCCAGCTTAAGCACAGCCTCTTCGATGGTCTTCAGACCACCAAGACCGCATCCCAGGATGCAACCTATGCGGTGCTCCTTCTCTTCGGGGATTACATACCCCGCGTCCTTGATAGCATTCTCGGCGCAAGCCATGGCCCAAGTACAAAAAGGCTCCAGGCGCTTCGCGAGTTTCGGGGGCAATTGCTCGCCGACATCAAACCCTTTGACCTCACCCGCGATCTTGGTCGCGTATTCGCTGCAGTCAAAACGAGTCAACGGGGCAATTCCGGATTTGCCGGCCAGCAGGTTCCGCCAGCTTTCCTCGAGGCTGTTGCCAATGGGCGTCACCGCGGCTACTCCGGTGACAACAACCCTCTTCTTCATCCCTTGGCCACTCATAACGGAATATCCTCACACAGGCCGGTTCAGAGAACCACCCTTTCCATTAGGCCCTGGCGCGGGCTCGCGCCAGGGCTCGCATATCACACAATGAATAAAGGCCGCACGTCCGGAAATCCGCGTGCGCGGGCGAAACGTGGCCATACGACACGCGGACGCGCGTCGGCTATTGCTTGCTTTCGATGTAGTCCACCGCGTCTTTGACCTTTACGATCTTCTGAGCGTCGTCGTCATCGATCTCAATGCCGAACTCCTCTTCCATGGCCATGATCAATTCGGTCAGGTCCAGGGAGTCCGCGCCAAGGTCCTCGACAAAGGAGGCTTCGGATTTGACTTCTTCAGCGGATACTCCAAGCTGATCCACGATAATTTTCTGCACCTTTTCGGCTACGGACATGTCAGCCCTCCACAGCGTTTTTTATGTTGTTAAAGGTTTGCTTGCGGGGATAAGTGCTCCCCGCCCGGTACGGCTCCGACGAAAGATTCCAGCTACATGTACATCCCGCCGTTGATCCCCAGGACCTGCCCCGTAATGTAGGCGGCATTGTCCGAAGCGAGGAAGGCCACGGCATTGGCAACGTCTTGCGGCGTGCCCGGACGTTTGAGCGGAATAGTCTCGAGAAATTTTTCCTTGGCCTCATCCGAGAGATCGGAGGTCATGTCTGTGGCGATATACCCCGGCGCAACGGCGTTGACCGTGACGTTGCGGGGGGCCAGTTCCCTGGCGGCCGCCTTGGTCAGACCGATGAGTCCGGCCTTGGCCGACACGTAGTTGGCTTGGCCGGCGTTGCCCATTTGCCCTACCACGGAGGCGATGTTGATCATGCGCCCCCTGCGCTGCCGGGCCATGATCTTGGCTGCTTCGCGCAGGCAGTTGAACGAGCCCTTGAGGTTGATGTCCACCACGGCGGCGAAGTCCTCATCCTTCATGCGCAGGATCAGGCCGTCGCGGGTGATGCCCGCGTTGTTCACCAGCACATCGAGCAGGACCTTGTCCTTGATCTCCTTGACAAAGAACTCGGCCACGGCCTTGGAGTCACCCACGTTCAAGGCGAAAGCGCGGGCATGGCCGGCCTTGTCCTCGATCTCGCGGACCACTTCACTGGCCTGTTCGGGCTTGCTCACATAAGTGAGGTAGACCTGATATCCTGCCGAGGCGAGTTCAAGGGCCACGGCCTTTCCGATGCCCCGGGATCCGCCCGTGACCAATGCTGTGGAGACCAAATCACTCATGATATGTGCTCTTGTTGTCCTGGTTTACGGGAAAGGAAGCTCTTCCTAACCCAATTACCCATGAACTGCAACGCGGGAAAGCACAGGAACTCCCCCATCGCGCCGCGAGAGGCATGCCGTGTAGCGCATGTTCCGGGTCCGGTCTTCGCGGGGTTGCCACTCTCTCTACCGCAACATGGGGAACACAAGCGGCATCAAAATTCCAACAAGGCCGCGCCCCAGGTGAACCCGGCGCCGAACGTGGAAACCAGGACCTTGTACCCGGGCTTGATGCGCCCGGTCTCCCAGGCCTCGGCCAGGGCAATGGGCACGGAGGCGGCGGAGGTGTTTCCGTAGCGGTCCACATTCACGAACACCTTGTCCTTGGGAGCGTGCAGCTTCTTGGCCAGCGCCTCGATGATCCGGAGGTTGGCCTGATGCGGCAGGAACAGGTCGATCTGCTCGCCGGTCAGGTTGTTCCGCTCCAGCACCTCGTTGCTGATCTGCTCCATGTTGCGGACGGCGTTCTTGAACACCTCGCGACCGTTCATATGGATGTAGTACTCGTCACCAACGGTCTGCCCCCTGGCGTAGCGGTGTTTGGACCCGCCTCCGGGAATGAGCAGCAGGTCGGCGCATCCACCGTCCGAGGCCACGCGCACGTCACGGAGCACGGCTTCCGCCGGGGACCCGTCATCCGCCGCAACGATGGCGGCGCCGGATCCGTCCCCGAACAGCACGCAGGTGGTCCTGTCCTCGAAATTGGTTCGCGCGGAGAGAACATCCGTGGCCGCGATCAGGATCTTTGAATCAGGCTCCAGGAGAATCTGCCCCATGGCCAGCTGCAGGGAGTACACGAACCCGGAGCAGGCGGCGTTGAGATCCAGGGCCATACGCCCCTTCAATCCCATCTCCTCGGCCACCAGGGCGGCCGCACTAGGGGTGGGATAGTCGGAGGTGATGGTGGGGATGAAGATGTGGGTCAGTTCCTCGGGGGCCATGCCGGCGTTGTCCAGAGCCTTGCGTCCGGCGGCCAGAGCCAGGGAGGAGCATGTTTCGTCCGGAGCCGCTATACGGCGCTCCTTGATCCCCGTGCGAGTGGTGATCCACTCGTCCGAGGTATCAACCATGCGCTCCAGGTCCTCGTTTGTGAGGACGCGTTCCGGCACGTGGTATCCCAGTCCGCGAATGACAGCTTGTGTTTTCATGTCGCCTTTGATTTGTATGCTTGTGCGCTCAAAAAGCCGCGCTCACGGCAGTGGGGCAAGCTAGTACTTCACAGCCTTGCCGAAGCGGGTGAGTTCCTCGTTGGCGGACAGCTCCTCGATGAGATGCTCGTTGGCCTGGTTCTTCACGAACTTCACGGCCATGCCCACCGCGTTGGTGATGGCCTTGCTGTTGGAGGAGCCGTGGCTCACGATGACAATGCCCTGGAGTCCCAGCAGGGGGGCGCCGCCGTATTCGGCATAATCCACCAGCCTGGCAAAACGCCGCAGAGACCCCTGCATCAGGGTTGTCATGATGCGCGAGGAAACGGTCCTGGTCAGCTCGGCCTTGAGCATCCGGGTCAGGGATGACCCCAACCCCTCGGAGAGCTTCAGGGCCACATTGCCCACGAAGCCGTCGCAGACAACGACATCCACATCGCCAGTGAATATGTCGCGGCCTTCGACATTACCCACGAAGTTGAGGGAAGCGAGCTTGAAGAGTTCAAAAGCCCCCTTGACCTGCACGTTGCCCTTGCCCTCTTCCTCACCGATGGAGAGCAGGCCGACCCTGGGGTTTTCCATACCCAGGACGTCCTTGCCCAGTACATCGGCCATAAGTCCGAACTGGAAGAGATGGTACGGCTTGGAATCCACGTTAGCGCCCACATCGATGAGCACCATGGGGTCCTTTTCCGTGAACAGGATGCTGGCCAGGGCGGGACGCTCGATACCGGGGATGCGGCCGATGGAGAACATGCCACAGGCCACAGTGGCGCCGGAGTTGCCGGCGCTGACCACACCATGGGCTTCACCGTCCTTGACCAACTGGCAGGCCACCATGATGGAGGCGTCCTTCTTGCGGCGAAGAACCTCGGAAGGCTTTTCCCGCATCTCCGCGACCTGGGAGGCATGAACGACACGAACTTCCAGGCCCGCCGCGTCACACTTGGCGAGCTCGGTCGCGATGCCGCTCTTGTCTCCAACCAGGACGATGTCGCAGGAGAAACGCCTGGCTGCTTCCACCGCTCCCGGGACAACCACCGAGGGACCATAGTCCCCGCCCATGGCGTCCACAGCGATGACAGGCTTGGTCTTAGTCATCGTCCCTGCGCAGGTACTGGCGCCCCTTGTAGGTGCCGCAGCTGGGGCAAATCCTGTGAGGCAGGGTGGGCTCGCCGCACTCGCAGTAGATCACGTTGGGCACGTCGACACGATGGTGCGACCTGCGCATGCCTTTTTTGGACTTGGAAGTTCTCTTTTTGGGTAGTGCCATGATCTTTTCCTTGCTTCTGGAATTATATCTCAGGATACGCCGGTCGGAGAGTCGCCTCCCGGCGGCAATCCCCACGGCCTTGGTTCATGAAACCTTCAATGACCGCAATTTGGCGAGCCTTGGATCGCCAACATCCTTCTGGCATTCGCAGGGCTCTTTATTCAAATCCTTGCCGCACCCCTCGCAGAGGCCCTTGCAGTCCGGCTTGCACAAGGGCTTAACAGGAAGGGCCAGCAAAAACTGCTCCCACAACATGGTCGCGACGTCAAGCTCGAAACCGTTCTTTCCTTCGCGAATCAAATCGGAACAATCATCGGCGTTGTCGTCGTCATTGTCCTGCCCCGCGGGTTCCGGGCGCCGCTTGCGCCTGCCGCCATGGGGCTCATGACGGGGCGGGTACACCTCGAATTCGTCGAAATGCAACTCCACCTTGACCAGCGCCTCTTCCGCGCAACGATCGCAGGGAACCGCAACTTCGCCGTTCATGTCGCCCCGGACCAATATGCCCTCTTTTTGCGGCAAGAGCATTACATTCGCATCAAAGGGTTTGACAAATCTGCAGGGAACCTTGAATTCCTCGCAGGGTTCGGTCCAAATCTCTTGATCCGAAAACGAAAACTCCCGGCCTTCCGCCGGGATATCCTTAATATTGATCCAAATAACTGGCATACCGACTCCGTAAACGTCAGGAAATAGCCTCTTGATTTGTGGATGTCAAGAAAAACTGCTTGCACTGTTCATCGCCTCCATGTACTATCCCCTTCTTGCGTGCGCAAGCCCCTTGTGCTATTGCGCCTCAAAAAATTTTGAAAGACGCCAACAGGCACCGGAGTCAGTACCCTTTCTCCGGCAAGCCTGTGACCGAGGAGGATACCATGAGCCAGGAATGTGAAATCTGCGGCAAGAGACCCCAGGTTGGCAACAATGTCAG
Organism: Desulfovibrionaceae bacterium; assembly: GCA_963674665.2. GTDB lineage: Bacteria > Desulfobacterota > Desulfovibrionia > Desulfovibrionales > Desulfovibrionaceae. Next base: position 340,354 of record CAXXPL010000016.1, read on the forward strand.
CCACGCCAACAACAAGACCAAGCGCCGCTTCTTACCCAATCTGCAGTCCGTGCGCGCTTTGCTGCCGTCGGGCGAGATCAAGAAAATTTCCGTATGCACCCGTTGCCTGCGTTCCGGCGCGGTGACCAAGCCCCCCCTTTCCTAAAAAGAAAGGCACGGCTCAAGCCGTTTACAAGCGCCCCGTCTACGGATACGTCTCAGCTAGCTGATCGCATTCCGCAGCCGGGGCGCAGTTTTTTCCTCAACCTTCCTCTCACCCAGAGGCGGTACCATGTTCGTCAAACTCTTTCTGGGATTCACCCTGATCCCCCTGGCCGAGCTCTACCTGCTCATAACCGTGGGAAGCCACATCGGCGTCCTGCCCACCATCGCGCTGGTGCTGCTCACCGGCGTCACAGGCGCCTGGCTCGCGCGCATGGAAGGCATCGCCACCATGCTGCGTGTGCAGCAGAGCCTGCAGCAGGGGCAGATGCCGGCGGAAGACCTCATGGATGCCTTCATCATCCTGGTGGCCGGCATTGTCCTGCTCACGCCGGGCTTCATCACCGACACCATGGGAATCCTGCTGCTCATTCCCTTCACGCGCAACGCATTCAAGCGCTGGTTGCGCCGCGCCTTTGACAGGTGGAGACAGCAGGGCACCATCACCATCACCCGAATTCACTAGCCGGAGATCGCCCTTCACAGGTTACGCCGCATCATTAGATATAATCGCACACCACTGGGAGAGCTCCAAGCACAGGTTCCGGCACCATGCCCGACAACGGTGACAACACCCGCTCCAGGAGTTGGAGCCCATACATCCGCAGTATCTTCCGCCCCACCCCTCAGGGGCAGCCCCCGGAGGACGCGGACCCCTCACCTGCGGGGTGGAGTGACATCACCCCCGCTCTGCTGCGGGAGCTGCGGCTTACACATCTCTCCAGGCGCAGGGCCTGGGAATGGGGGTTGGTGCTCACGGCCCGCAAGGTGCCCCACGATTTTCGCTCTGTGAGAAACTCCTGGCGGCTCTTCACCCCCCTGGAGTGCGCGGAGGAGGCCATGGGGGAGTTGCTGGCCTATGAGCGGGAAAACGTTGCTTCGCCCCACTCTCTTCCGGATGCGCAAATGCGCGAGAACACCGCCCTGACCATCGGCATCCTGCTATTGTTGGGGCTGTTTCACGGCATCTCCCGGAACCAGTGGCAGCTTTTCGGCTTTGACGCCGCCCGCGCACCCATCCCCTGGGAATCCAGCGGCATTGCCGACTGCATGCGCATGACCGTGCTCGGGGAGTGGTGGCGCTCCGCCACCGCCCTGACCTTGCACGCGGACGCGGCCCATGTCTTCGGCAACATGGCGGCGGGCGCGCTCTTCATGGTGCCCTTGTGCCGGGAACTGGGCAGCGGCGCGGGCTGGTTGCTCACCCTGCTGGCAGCCATGGCGGGCAATCTCCTGAGCTGCCGCCTCCAGGGTCCAGGACATCTCAGCCTGGGAGCCTCCACAGCCGTGTTCGCCGCCGTGGGCGTGCTTTCCGCCATGCGGGCGCTGCGCGGATACCTTGAGTCCAGAAATTCCGGCGAAAAAGGCCTGTTCGACAGGCACGGCCCTCTGGTGCCCGCTCTTCTCCCCTTGGGGGCGGGGCTTGCCCTGCTCGGTCTCCTGGGCGCCAGCGACGAGGCCCGCACCGACGTGGTAGCCCACCTCTGCGGATTCGCCTGTGGCTGGGTCACGGGCGCGGGCACAGGGCTGGCCATGCACGCCGCCAAATGGCGGAAGCCGCTCCCCCCGCGCCTCTCCCAGGCCCTCGGCGTCGCGGCTGTCTGCATCATCACAGGAGCCTGGTATCGGGCTCTGCTCTAAGGGAGCGCCGATTAATCACTTTTTCCGGAAACGCTGTGTAATCGTCCGCAAAAACAAAACCAGCGGGCAATTATGCCGTGTTTCCCTGATTCCCGACTTTCTCACTTCGCAGGTTTGCATCACCTGGGCATCGTGCTATACTCCCTTTGCTATCGCATAAACCATCAATCCGTTGAAATATCCAGCAAAGGACACGCGCCATGACAGACATCGCAGCCCTTCTAGGCAACGAGGCCGAGTCGTTATTGCAACACACCTGCCACACCGTTCCAGCCAGCCAGCTTCACCTCCCGGGCCGGGACTTCATCGAACGGGTGGGAATCATCTCGGACCGCCCCCCGGCGGTGCTCCGCAATCTGCAGCACATTTTCAACACCGGCCGCCTCGGGGGCTCGGGATACGTCTCGATCCTGCCGGTTGACCAGGGCATAGAGCACACCGCCGGGGCCTCTTTCGCCCCCAATCCCCTGTACTTCGACCCCGAGAACATCCTGCGCCTGGCTCTGGAAGGGGGGTGCAACGCCGTGGCCACAACCCTGGGCGCCCTGGGCACCGTGGCGCGCAGATACGCCCACCGCATGCCCTTGATACTGAAGCTCAACCACAACGAGCTCATGACCTACCCCAACAAGTACGACCAGATCCTCTTCGGCTCGGTACGCCAGGCATTCGAGATGGGCTGTGTGGCCGTGGGCGCCACCATCTATTTCGGCTCCGAGCAGAGCAACCGCCAGATCCAGGAGATCAGCGACGCCTTCCACTACGCTCACGAACTGGGGCTGGTGTGCATCCTCTGGGCCTATCTGCGCAACCCGGCCTTCAAGAAGGACGGCGTGGACTACCACACCGCGGCGGACCTAACCGGCCAAGCCAACTACCTCTCCGCCACCCTGGAGGCGGACATCGTGAAACAGAAACAGGCCACCAACAACGGCGGCTTCACGGCCATCGGATTCGCCAAGTCACACCCCAACATGTACGACGACCTGTGCAGCGACCACCCCATCGACCTGACCCGCTACCAGGTCCTGAACTGCTTCAACGGCCGCGCCGGGCTCATCAACTCCGGCGGAGGCGCGGGCGAGAACGACCTTGCCCAGGCCGTGCGAACCGCGGTCATCAACAAACGCGCCGGCGGCATGGGCCTGATATCCGGTCGCAAGGCCTTCCAGAAATCCATTGCGGAAGGCGCGCGCCTGCTCAACGCCATCCAGGACGTGTACCTGGACGAGAGCGTGACCATCGCCTAGTCACGGCCAGGAAAGGCCTTTGCAGGGGGGGAACCCTTTTGGACACGGTTCCCCCCCTCGCTCTTCCACACTCCACGACTTTCCCTGTTCAGGCACCGGCCACATGTCGCCATCCGCCCTGCAGTAAGCATTGGTGTCATGTAACAAAAAATAGTATTGCCTGAATGTTACTATTTCTTGACAAGTAACACTTAGACATATATATGTTCATCTCGTCACAATTAATGTGCTGAACGCATCCTGCGGGAAGGGAGACCCTGAACCCTAGGGGCAAGCGTGCTACGGCGTGTCTTGTCTTCCGCATTGCGCGTCGTCACACTTCCCCTGCTCCCTTCCTCGGAATCAACCGAGGATACCATGACGAGCAGAACATTATCGAACACTCCTTCCGTTGACAGTTCCGAGATTCCCCTGAACAGTGAACCCGGCGGTTCCGCGCGCGGCGACATCGTTGTACCGCATTGCTGCGGAGACATCTGCTGCGGCGTCAATACCTTCGTCACCAGGGTGCGCCTCAAGAACGGCCGAGTGGACGAGGCATGGAGCACCGGCCGCCTGAAGCGGAACGTGGACGCGCTCCTGAAAGGCGGGGTGGACAGACATGGGCGCCCACAGTTCGAACAGCAGGCCCACTGTCTGTGCAATGACGGTCACGCCCTGGCAGCCATCAGGGCGCTGGAGGACCTGGCCGGGGCCACGCCTCCGAATGGTGCGCTCCTGGTACGCAACATGGTCCAGGCCCTACGCTGTATCAAGGAGCATCTGCTCCATGTCTATGTGTTTCACCTGTCAGACTGGGTCAATCTGGACGCCGCGCTCCGTGCCGCCCCAGCAAGGACCGCAAGCCTTGCCCCACGCCCCGGAGATACTCCCGAATACTTCCACCGCACCCTGAGTCAGCTGCAAAAGCTCCACCAGACGGGCTCCACCAACGGCTCCGGTTCAGGCGAGCATCCCGACTACCATGGCCCAGACGAACTCCACCTGCGTCTATACGCCCACTGCCAGGAATCGCTCCACATCGTGGTATTGATCGACTCCGCTCTGAGCCTTCTGGGCTGTGGTACCGAGGGATTCAAGGCCTATCAGTGGGGGGGGCTTCCAGAGGACATGGACCTGGGTGCGGGCGTGCGCAACCAGCTGCGCGAGCTGCTCACCGAGTGCAGGGATTTTTTGCACAGCGCCTTTCTTCCTGACCTGGAAAACCTGGTCCAAACCTATTCCCACTGGGCAACATTTGGCAGAGGTTGTTCTTTTCTCTCCTGCGGCGATTACATCCATCCCTGGAAAAACAGCCCGATCTTTCCCGGCGGCATCATCGCCCCCACAAACGGGGCGGGCAGCCATGCCGGTAGGTGGAAGCTCCACCCCATACACGCTCATGAAATAGCCGAGGACAGGGAACCACAGTGGAGCTCCCATGATCGTGGACGCTACCGCCCGTGTCCGGGGAACGCCCCGAACGGCATGGGGGCGGCACCCCAAGACGGGCAAGAGGACAATTTATGGATCTCCGCGCCCCGCCATGGTGGAGACGCCTGCGAGGTGGGCTCTCTGGCCAGGATTCTTGGGGGGTGGACCATGGGAAACGACCGCGTGCGTCAGGCCATGGTCAAGACCCTTGACGCCTGCGGCCTGCATCCAGGAGCGTTGAACTCCACCCTTGGCCGGGTCCTTTCCCGGGGCATCGAGTCTTCCATCCTCTCCCAAGCCGCCCTTGAGTGGATCGAGGACCTTGACGCCTCCATGAACTCCGGCAGCGCTGAACTGCGCATGGACCTGAGCCTGCGCACCTCGGGCCAGGGCACGGGGCGTGTGGAAGTGCCCAGGGGCACCTTGACCCACACCATCCGGATTGAAAACGGCCGCATCGCGGACCACGACTATCTCATCCCCTCTTTATGGAATTTTTCTCCGCGTGATTCCCATGGTCGGCGCGGCCCCCTGGAGCGGGCGCTCCTGGACACCCCGGTGGCCGATCCAAATCAGCCACTGGAAATCCTGCGCACGGTTCACGAGCTAGACCCTTGCAACGCCTGCCTGATCGTTATCGAGGACACAGATACGGGCCGGATATCACAAACCAATGCCTGACAAACTTAATGGAGGCACCGGAAGCTCGACCATGAACCGACAAACCATTCTTGAAGCGCTACGTGACGAGACCAACCCGGAACCACTTTTCCAAAAGGCCGACCAGGTACGACGGGAGCAGGTCGGCGACACCGCGCAGCTGCGCGGCGTGGTTCACTTTTCCAACCATTGCCGCTGCAACGATCTTTACTGCGGCCTTTTGAAGGACAACCACCAGTGCGAGCGTTTCCGCATGAGCGAGGAGCAGATCGTGGACACGGCCCTGGCCATTGCCGACGCCGGGCTGCGTACCGTGGTGCTGCAGTCCGGGGAGGACCCGCACTACACCCGGGCCATGCTCTGCTCCATCATCGAACGCATCCTGGACAAGGCTGAGGTGGCCATCACCCTCAGTCTGGGGCAGCGCTCCCGCGAGGACCTGAAGGCCTTCAGAAGCGCCGGGGCCGAGCGTTACCTCATGAAGCACGAAACCATGAACCCGGAGCTCTATTCCAGGATGCGCTCCGGCCTGAATCTGGACGACCGGCTGCGCGCCATCGACATGCTGCGCGAACTGGGGTTCCAGGTGGGCGTGGGAAACATCGTGGGCCTGCCCGGCCAGACCCTGGAGGACCTGTGCGACGACATCCTGTTCTTCCAGGACTTTCAACCGGACATGATCAACATCGGCCCCTTCATTCCTCACGACCAGACACCGCTCAAGAACGATCCGGCCGGGGATATTGAGCTGATGCTCCGCGTCTTCGCCCTGACACGCATAGTCACTGGCAACACGCACATGGCGGCCGCCAACACCGTGGCCACCCTGGACCCGGACAACGGCCAGTACCGCGCCCTGACCCAGGGCGGGGCCAACGTCATCATGCCCAACTGCAATCCATTCCTGAAAAGCAAGACCGACAAGATAGAGTACGAATTCCAGATAACCACCCACAAACGTTATGTCTCCGTGGACGAGGCAAAAAACGTTTTGGAACGCGCCGGACGAACCCAAGGTACGGACAAGGGTCATTCACTCAAACTGCAAGGAGATCGGCTTTGATCAAGGTAGCGATTTACGGCAAGGGCGGCATAGGCAAGTCCACAGTGACTTCCGGCATCTCCGCCGCGCTGGGGATCGAGGGGCGCAAGGTCATGCAGCTGGGCTGCGACCCCAAGACAGATTCCACCATCAATCTTCTGGGAGGCGTCGCGCCCCCCCCAATTTTACAATATCTTCAGGAAAACGGCCGCCCCGAGACCCTGGGCGCCATTGCCAAACGCGGTTTCGGCGATGTGGTCTGCATGGAGGTGGGCGGCCCCACCCCCGGCGTGGGATGTTTTGGCAGGGGTATGCTCACGGCCTTCGAGCTCCTGGACGAGATGGGCGCATACGAGACCTACACCCCGGACGTGGTCTTCTACGACATCCTGGCCGACATCGTGTGCGGCGGCATTGCCGTGCCCATGCGCGAAGGCTTTGCCGACAAGGTCTGCATCGTCACCTCTGGCGAGAAGATGGCCCTGTTGGCCGCCAAGAACATTATCCTGGCCCTGCGCAATTTCGCGGATCGTAACTACGCGGAGCTGGGGGGGCTGATCCTCAACTGCCGCGATATGGCCGACGAGGTGGAGCGGGTGGAGGAGTTCGCCCACGAGATGGAGACCTCGGTCATTGGCGTGATCCCCCGCGACACAGCCATCCACATGTTCGAGGAACAAGGCAGGACAGTCGTGGAGGGCGACCGCACCCTGCCCACCTCGGCACGGTTCTTCGACCTGGCGCAAACCATCCTCAGCTTCGCTGAAAAGAAAAAAGCCGCCTGATCCCGAGGCACTGCAAGGAGAGTCATATGGATCTGGATCACGCCCGGATCAGGGTCGAACATTTACACCAAAAATCGGATTTTCCCTTCGCTCCTTTGGAGGGCGTGGGGCCGAACCTCGCGGGTTGGGGGGTCATCGAGACCTGTTTGCTGCTGCCCCAGTCCGTGGCGGTCATGGCAGGGCCTTCCGCCTGTCTGCGCCACTCCGCTTTCATGGCCCATGCCCGGGGCTTCACCGAGCGCTTCTACATGCTCTGCGTGTCCGAGCTGGACATGACCTTGGGCAACCACCTGGAAAAAATCGAACGCGGCGTCAAGGACATCATTGGCCGTCGCGACGAAAAGGTCGTGTTCCTCATTGTGGGGTGCCCAGACTACATCCTGGGCACCGACTTCACCGGCGTCATCAACAGACTGGAGGCCTCCACAGGCAAACGGATCATCCTCGGCGCCATGGCCCCCATCACCATCGGGCTCAAGGAGTCGCCCTTCACCTCGGCCTACACCTCGTTCTTCGATTTTCTCAAGCACGAGACTCGGGAGCCAGACGACAACGTGGTCAACCTGCTAGGCACCTTCATGCCCCTCTCGGACTCCGGAGAGCTGTACCAGGTGCTGGCCAAGGCGGGCATGGAACGTGTGATCCAGATCCCCCTGTGCAGGGACCTGGAGGAGTTCGCCCGCATGGCCCACGGCCGCGCTTCCGTGGTCCTGCACCCCCTGGCCAACGGCCTGAGCAACAAGATGGAAAGCGAAATGGGCATTCCCACATGCTTCGCGCCCACCTCCTACGGATTCTCAGCCATCAAGGAGCAGTACGCCAGGATCGCCGAGGCCGTGGGCAGGCCCCTGGACACGGACAGCCACGAGCAGTCAGCCCGGCAGGCCATGCAGCCGCTGCTGGACGACCTGCAAGGCAAGTCCGTGGCCGTGGGCTGCGGCATCAACGGCAGCCCCTTCGAACTGGCCACCTTCTTGCTGGAGAGCGGTCTGGACGTGCAGACCATCTTCGCCAGGGGCACCATCAAGCCTTACGAATGGGAGCTCATCAAGCAACTGCGCGCCATCAGGCCGGAGGTACAGGTCTACAACGCCTCGCACCCCGCACTTTGCGGACAGACAGCTCCCTTTGACGATGTTGAGCTCGCCTACGGGGTGGACGCCGGCATCTTCTGCGTCAACGCGGCCAACGTGCCCCTATCCCGCTATCAGGAGCAGAAATACGGCTTCGAGGCCACTGTCTGGATGCTGGAGCAGACCCGCGAGGCACTGGAACACCCCGTGAACAACCACGACTGGATCTATGCGCACGACTTTCTCATCTGAGCGGACATCCGCCGCACCGCTTCGCACTGAAAAGGAATGTTCATGAAAGAATATCATCACCTTCTCCCCCTGGCCACGGGCTACTTCGGCGTCAGCTCCGCGCTTTACGACTTCGAGGGCCTGGTGGTCGTGTACGGCCCCGCGGGGGGCGCCTGGCACATCAACATCGAGGACGAACCGCGCTGGTATCGCGGCCCGGCCACGGTGGTGGGCGCGGGCCTGCTGGAAATGGACGTGATCCTTGGCAATGACGACAAATTCATCGCCAACATCGTGGATACCGCCAAGGGGCTCGATCGCCGCTTTGTGGCCCTGTCCGGCACCCCCATCTCCGAGATCATCGGCACCGACCTCAAGGGCTTTGCCCGGACCATCGAAGCCCGCACCAACATGCCCGTGTTCATGGTGCCCACGGCTGGCTCCGAGCCATATCCCGAGGGCGCGTCCAAGGCCCTGCTGGCCCTGGCCGACAAATTCATGGACCCCGCTGCGCCCAAACAGCCAAGAGGTATCAACATCCTCGGGGCCATCCACCTGTCCACAGGCAAGGAGAACCACCTCGCCCCCCTGCTACTGGCGGTCCAGGCCGAGGGGTTCGAGCCCATGGGCGTGCTCTCCGCGCCCCATCTGACCCGGAATGGTCAGGCCGATCCCCTGGAGGGCTTACGCCTGGCGCCGGGCGCCGCAATCAACGCCGTGCTCTGCACCAGCGGCTTGGCCCTGGCCGAGCGCATGTTCGCGTTGCACGGCATCCCGTTTGTCACGGGCATGCCCGTGGGACTTTCGGGGCGCGATGTGTTTCTTGCCATGCTCAGGGGCGACAACCCCGTGGAACCGACCCAAACCGACAAACCCGCACCGCGCAAGCACGCCCTGGTCATTGGCGAGCCCACCCTTGGTTACGGCCTGAAGCACTGCTTGACCCACGATTTCAACATCCCCAATGTTGATGTGATCTCCGTGATCCCCAGCGGGCCGCTCTTCCAAACATCCAAGGGATGCATCGGCCTGCTGGCGGAGCGCGGCCCCCAGGATCAGGACACCGACGACGAGGCCGCTATCCAGGCGCTCATGAACGCCCCGGACGTGGACCTCATCGTTGCCGACCCCTGCTACAAGCCCCTGCTGCGGACCCCGGCCACCTTCGTGCCTTTGCCGCATGTGGCCATGAGCGCACGCATTCACTGGGACATGCCCTATGAATACGCCATGGACAAAGGCTACGAATACCTGGCCACGCAGCTGTTGTAGGAAAATTGTTGTTAAGGAGTTTTGCGAGGGGGATACTCTTTTGCGAAAGGGTTCCCCCCGGACACTCCTCATTTAAATTTGAAAGGTACACAATACAGGAGGCTATCATGTGTCTTGCCGTTCCAGCCGAGGTGCTCGAGATCCAGGGCAACGAGGCCACCTGCCGTATCGGTCGGGGGCGGACCTTTATCAAGGCCAGCCTGATGCTCTTGCCCGCGCTCCCAAATGTGGGTGAGTATCTCATTATTCACGCGGGGTTCGCCATCCGTATTCTGGACCGCGCCCAGGCCGAGGAGAGCCTCCGGGCACTTGATCTGGAGGTGGGGAGCGCCCCAACAGGGACAGAGGGCTGATCCATGGGCTTTGAAATCCTGGATCGCTTCCACGATCCCGAGCTGTGCCGCAAGCTGCTCCACAAGCTGGAGTCCGAGCTCGATGACGGGCTGCGCTTCATGGAGGTCTGCGGCACCCACACGGTGGCCATTTTCCAGAGCGGGCTGCGTTCGCTCCTCCCAAAAAACATCGTCCATCTGAGCGGCCCGGGCTGCCCGGTGTGCGTTACCCATGAATCCGAGGTCAACGCCTTCCTGGACCTGGCCGGGCGCGAGGGCGTGATCCTGGCAACCTTTGGCGACCTCATGCGCGTTCCCGGAGACAAGGGGCGCAACCTGAAAAAGGCCATAGCAGAGGGCTCGCGCATCAAGGTGGTCTACTCGCCCTTTGATACCCTCAAACTGGCGCAGGAGCACCCCGACGACCTGGTGGTCTTCATCGGTGTGGGCTTTGAGACCACGGCCCCCACAATTGCGGGCACCATGCTCATGGCACGCCAGCAGGGCATACAAAACCTGCGCGTGCTCTGTTTTCACAAGACCGTGCCCACGGCCCTGGACGCACTGCTGCACGACCAAGCCATCAACCTGGACTGCTTCATTCTGCCCGGACATGTGTCCGCCATCATCGGTGTGGAGCCCTACCGGTTCATCGCGGGCAAGTACGGCAAGTCCGCAGTGGTCACGGGCTTCGAGCCCGTGGACATCCTCCAGTCCCTTATCTGGATGGTCGAGTGGCGCAAACGGGGCGAGGCCCGCGTGTCCAACAACTACACCCGCGTGGTCAGCGACAAGGGCAACCCCAAGGCCATGGAGATCATGTACCAGGTGTTCGAGCCCTGCGATGCCCTGTGGCGCGGCCTGGGCCTGATCCCGGGCTCGGGCCTGGAGATCCGTCCCGAATGGGGGGAGTTCGACGCCAAGAAGGAGTTCGGCATCGTCATCGAGGACGCCCCGCCCTTGAAAGGGTGCAAATGCGGCGACATCCTCAAGGGCGTCAAACAGCCCCCGGACTGCCCCCTCTTTGGTAAGGCCTGCACCCCGGCCAACCCGGTGGGCCCTTGCATGGTCTCCACAGAGGGCAGTTGCGCGGCCTATTACAAATACAAAGTGGATTGAACATGACCGACAAGGTTCTTCTGGACTACGGCAGCGGCGGGCGCGCCTCCCAGCGCCTCATCTCGGAACTGTTTCTCAAACACCTGGGGAACCCTGAGCTCGACCGGCTCAACGACGCGGCGGTGCTCACCCTTCCAGGGCGGGTGGCCGTGTCCACCGACTCCTTCACCGTGGACCCCATCTTCTTTCCCGGCGGCAACATCGGCTCCCTGGCAGTGCACGGCACCGTGAACGACGTGGCCATGATGGGCGCGATCCCCCGGTTCATCACCTGCGGCTACATCATCGAAGAGGGGCTGCCCATGGACGACCTGGAGCGCATCGTGGTCGCCATGGGAGAGGCCGCGCGCCACGCGGGAGTCAATGTGGTCACCGGCGACACCAAGGTGGTGCCCAAGGGCGCGGCGGACAAGATCTTCATCAACACCACGGGTATAGGCGAGGTGGTTGCCGCCACTCCACCGAGCGGTGACAGGGCCCGCCCCGGCGACGCGGTGCTCATCTCCGGCACCTTGGGCGACCATGGTCTCACAGTGCTCGGCACCCGCGAGGGGCTGGAGTTCGACTCCAGGGTGGAGTCGGACTCCGCGGCTCTCAACCACCTGCTGGTCAAACTGGTGCAACAGCTGCCAGACGTGCACGTGCTGCGCGACCCCACCAGGGGCGGCCTGGCCACCACCCTGAACGAGATCACCGTCAGTTCCAATGTCTGCTGCGAGCTTATCGAGAACGACCTGCCCGTGCGTCCCGAAGTGCGTGGCGGCTGCTCCCTCCTGGGGCTGGACCCGCTCTATCTGGCCAACGAGGGCAAGTTCCTGTGCATTCTACCTGAAGAGCACGCCGACCAAGCCCTGGAGATAATGCGCGCCGACCCCCTGGGCCAGGACGCCCGACGCATCGGCAGCATCACGGACACGGAACCGGGAAAGGTGGTGCTCATCACCCCTCTTGGGGGCAAACGCCTGCTGGGCATGCTCGAAGGCGAACAACTGCCGCGGATTTGCTAGGTAGAGAAAGAGAAAAAAATGAAAAGAATAAGGCTGTTGCGAGGGGGAAACCATTTAAAATGGTTCTTCCCCTCGCGCTCCCCCTTCCCAAATTTTGGTATTGGGAACGGGTTAAAATAGCAAATACAATCACAGGGTGTCCTTGATCAGCTCACTGTGGCCGCTTTTTTCAGACAGCCAAACTATTTATTCGAAACTTAAGCAAGTTACTCACTACCAACACAGCAATTTCACCGGTTGGCAACGTCAAACAGCCACATCCCCCTAATCTTCCACTTATTTCCGCCGATGAATGTTCTGGTGCCCTGGCAAGAAATCTTTTTCCACAGGCACTTGACCTCTCCCCGTGTCTAACATTAGTTTAAATTAATTGTGCAACAGCCATCGGAGGCATCGGCATGAGCAAAATCCTGGCCCAGGATGAAGTTGACGCCCTATTGCGGGGGCTTTCGGGAGGCGAGGTCGAAAGCGAGGCGGACATACCCGAGGACGACTCGGGCATCGTCCCGTTCGATCTGGCCAACCAGGACCGCATTATTCGAGGCCGCATGCCGGTTCTCGAGATCGTCAACGACCGCTTTGCCCGGCTGTGCACCAACGCCCTTTCCAACTCGGTCCGCAAGCGCGTGGAGATCAACCCCATCTCCATCGACATGACCAAGTTCGGCGACTTCATGCGCTCCCTGCCCGTGCCCACCAGCATCAACATCTTCAAGATGGAGCCTCTGCGCGGCAACGCCATCGTGGTGGTGGACTCGCGCCTGGTCTTCGCCCTGGTGGAGAACTTTTTCGGTGGCTCGGGCAGCCAGCCCAAGATCGAGGGCCGGGAGTTCACCCGTATCGAACAGGCCATTGTGGACAGGGTCATCAAGATCGCCCTGGACAACATGGAGGAGTCCTGGCGCCCCGTGCATGAGGTCAACCTCGAGCTCGTGCGTTCGGAGATCAACCCCCAGTTCGCCGCCATCGTGCCCCCAAGTGACGTGGTTGTGGTTATCACCTTCGAAGTGGAGCTGGAAAACGCCATCGGCTCCCTGGTTGTCTGCCTGCCTTACGCCACCATCGAGCCCATCCGCTCCAAGCTGCATGCCAGCTTCCAGACCGAACGCCTGGAGATCGATCACGCCTGGGTCTCCCGCCTCAAGGAGCGCCTGCTGGAAACGCCTGTGGAGCTGCTGGTGCGCTTCGGCAAAAGCAAGATCACGGGCCGTCAGCTCATGAACCTGCAGATCGGGGACATCCTGCTGCTGGACACCGACACCGACGACCTCATGGAGGCCGAGGTGGAGGGCGTGCGCAAATTCATGGGCATCTGCGGCACGGTGAAAGGCAACCAGGCCTTCCAGGTGATCAAGGAAGAAGAGCCCCGACACGCCTGATCCTAAGCCGTTTCTACAATCATATCGCGGCGTGCTCCGGAACGTGGCATATTCCACCGGAACCTGCTATTACTCGGAGCACAAGTTCTTTAACATTTGTTGCTCTGAGTTATCCTGATGGCCACAGCCGCGCGAGGCGAGGGTGGGACCAAGCGGCGAAGCCGCTGGAGCAGGATGTTGGAAACAAATTGCTCCTATTAATACATCCGCGTCACAACTTGAACCACAACACCACAGGGGATACCCATGTCTGCACGAGTAAAACTCTACGCCCTTTCCACTTGCATACACTGCAGAAATGCCAAACAATATCTCGACGACAACAACATCACCTACGAATGCGTCTTTGTGGACACCCTGCACGGCGACGACCGCAAGGAGACGATCTCCGAGATCAAGAAGTACAACCCCGCCGCCTCGTTCCCCACCATCATCATCGATGGCGACAGGGTCGTGGTCGGTTTCCGCAAGGACGAGATCAAGGAGGCGCTTGACCTATGAGCAAAAACCTCACCGCAGAGCAACTCTACGGAACCCTCAAGGCTCTTCAGGAGCCCAAGGGATACTATTTCAACAAGGACATGGAGAACATGACCATGCCCCTGCTGGAGGGGCTGATCACCAACAAGGAGCGTTACGGTTTCATGGCCTGCCCCTGTCGGCTGGCCAGCGGCGATTTCCAGGCGGACAAGGACATCGTGTGCCCTTGCGTGTATCGCGAGCCCGATGTGAAGGAGTACGGCGCCTGCTTCTGCGGACTCTACGTTTCCAAGGAATGGAACGAGGAGAGCATCGAGCACCAGGTGGTCCCGGAGCGCCGCCCCCCTGAGAAGATGGTTCTGTGATCCGGGGCATCGCCATGTTGTCCATTTTCAGGCCCGGCCCTTCATGAAAAGGCCTTGCCCATGAGCGAATCGCCCCCCCTTGGGCGTCAAAGCGTCACGCCCCACGCCCCGCCAGGACCTCCAGACCCTGGCGCCCTATGCCTTTGCCATGGACGAGGATGCCCTGCGCCAGCGCTACGGCCTGGAGCGAATCATCCGCCTATGCAGCAACGAGAACCCCCTGGGCCCCTCGCCCAGGGTGCTCCAGGCCATGACCGAGACCGTTGCCCGCGTCCACCGCTATCCCCAGCCCGACAACTCCCGCTATTTACGGGCCATTTCCGAGCACTTCTCTGTCGATGCCCGGCGCCTGATTCTGGGTAACGGCGGGGACGAGTGCATCGACCTGATCATCCGCATCATGGTCCGCCCGGGTGACTCCGTGCTCACCTTCTCCCCCTGCTTCGACGTGTATCGCACACAGTCCCTCATATGCGGGGCGCGTCTGGTTCAGGCACCCCTGAACCCGGACTTCACCCTGCCCCTGGAGGCCATGGTCCGGGCAGCCGACGAGCGCACCTCGGTGGCCTTTGTGACATCGCCGGACAACCCCTCGGGCATTGCCACTCCGCGTCAGGACATCCTGAAACTGGCCCGCGCCCTGCCGCAAAGCACACTGCTGGTGGTGGACGAGGCCTATGTCGACTTTCACGACACCCCAGGAGAGGCCACCTGCCTGCCCCTCCTGGATGACTTCCCCAACCTGGCCGTGCTGCGGACCTTTTCCAAGGCCTATGGGCTTGCAGGGGCGCGTCTGGGCTTCGCGGCCCTGCCCCTTGACCTGGCCGACATGGCCCGGCGCGCCCAGATCCCCTTCAGCGTGAACCTCCCGGCGCAGGCGGCACTGCTCGCCGCCCTGGAGGACCGGGAGTACTACCAACGCTCCCTTGACCTTATCATTCAGGGGCGCACCCAACTCCTCACAGGACTCAGGGAGCGCGGGCTGCGAAGTACTCGAAAGCCGGTCCAACTTCCTGATGTTCCGCCCCCATACCTGTTCAGCCCAGGAACTCTACCAGACACTCCTTGAACACGGCGTACTTGTGCGCAGGCTGGCGCCCAACGGCCTGCCCGAATGGCTGCGGGTCAGCGTGGGCACCCGCGAGGAGAACGAGATTTTCCTGAGCTACGTGGAATAGGGAAAGGATAATGAATTTTGCGAGGGGGAAACCTCTTGTGACAATGGGAGCGCATAAGGCGCAACGGCGCGCACCCCTTTCCCAAGCTTTATGATTTCAAATTTTCCACCGGATAAAGTCTTTGGAAGGGGAGTCCGGGGGGAGAACCTTTCTACAAGAAAGGTGCCCCCCCGGAAAACTCTCCCCCTCTCTTTAGAGCATTTACCGCTTGAAATGCTTATTCAACGACTGGCAAAGCCAGCCTATAAGCATTTCGCGGCAAGGATTTACAGGTAAATCCTTGCCGAGCATTTGAACTTTTTCAAAGTTTAGATGCTCTAATAATATTCCACCAGCGCAGTTCGCAGTCCCGCGAGCAGGGGCGTGTCCACATTCCAGGACTGCCAATACAGGGGCACTGGCACCCGCGCTTCCGGAAGCAGCTCCACGAGTCTGCCGGTATCGAGGTCTTTCCGCGCCTGTGGTTCGGGCACTACTCCGTAAGCCAGGCCTCTGCGCACCATGTCGGCGAAGGATTCCGACGACGGCACATAGCACACGGGGTGTGAGACCGTAACGGAGGGAAAGGCCAGGGCCAACATCCGGGCTTGGTTCTCGTCCTTGCGGTTGAACAGGGCCGCGGGTGCCTGCTCCGCGCACTCCAGGGTAATACCCCGGGGAAACCAGAGCTCGCGAAATTCAGGCGTGCATACGCAAAGGTATTGCATGGTGCCACAGTAGTCGCTACGGCATCCCTTCAAAGGGGCGGATCGCGCTCCCAGACAACCAACAACCTCCCCCCTGCGCAGCAGCTCGTGGGTGCGGTTCTCGTCATCCACGCAGATGTCCAGAAGCACCCGCTCCTGGCGAATAAAATCCTCCACAGCATCCAGAAACCAGGTCGCCAGGCTGTCCGCGTTCACCCCCACAGGGAGGGACACGAACCCTTGCGAGGAGCGCGGCTCCATGGCCTTGTCCAGCTCATGCTCGAGCAGGCGCACCTTCCGCAAATGCTTTATGAGTTCCCGCCCCGCTCCGGTGGCTTCAGGGGGCGTGGTACGCGCCACCAATACAAGCCCCATCTGTTCCTCCAGGCTTCGTATGCGTTGCGATACGGCGGACTGGGTGATGTGCAGCCTGGAGGCGGCCTTGTCAAAGCCCCCTTCCTCCACCACCGCGGCCAATGCCTCAAGAAATTTGCTGTCGATCATGCGCCTTTATTAGCAAAATTAATCTAAAATGAAAATATTGAATTTCACTAATTCGAAAGAGCTGCATAGGATCAAATCCGAAACAACTCCAAGGAGAATCCTATGTCTTTTCTTTCTTCCTATGTGCAGGGTCTCGGTACCGGGGCGGGGCTCATTGTGGCCATTGGCGCACAGAACGCCTTTGTGCTTTCCCAGAGCATCAGGAAAAACCATCACCTGTGGGTGTGCCTGGCCTGCGCCCTGTGCGACATGTTGCTCATATCCCTGGGCGTATGCGGCGTGGGGAAGTTGGTGGCAAACACCCCCCTGTTGCTGTGGCCCGCCACATGGGGGGGGCGTGTTGTTCCTGGCCTGGTACGGGTTCGGCGCGTTGCGCTCGGCCCTTCGCGGAGGGGCGCTGGAGCGGGACGAGACCCGTGTCACAGGCCTGGGACGCGTGCTTGCGGCCACCCTGGCGGTGTCGCTGCTCAACCCCCACGCCTGGCTGGACACCGTGGTCATGCTCGGCTCCATCAGCGGCCAGTTCCCGGGCAATGGCCGCTACCTGTTCGGCCTGGGCGCGGTGAGCGCGTCCTTTATCTGGTTCTTCACCCTGGGATTCGGTGGGCGCGCACTGGCGCCGCTTTTCCATAAACCAATGACCTGGCGCGTGCTGGACGGATTCGTGTGCGCGGTGGTCTGGGCCATCGCGTTTTCACTGGCCAGGGGCGCTGTGTCACCGCAATAATAGCCACTTGATCCGCCTCCATAACCAGGAGTACAACTATTCCCGCCAAACATCGTTCCTGTTCCGCCACGCCACTGGCACAGGGCTTGCTCAACAACGTATTTTGCGACTTTTCAGCCTCAAAACGGCTACCATAACGTAGGAAACGACAAAATAGTAGGCATTTTGCCACAAAAAGGTACGCAATGAAGAGTCTCGACCAACTCATGGCCTCGGTCATTGAATCGGGAAAACAGGACACCCCGGACCCCGCGGATCTCGACCTGCTCCTCTACTCCCCCTGCCCGGTGAAGCTGGCGGTGAAGGCGAAGCTGGATCAGGTGCTCCAGGAATACGAGAACGAGGGCGCTTCCGTGAACATCCACATCCCCATGGGCTGCACATCCGTTGACCCCTACGACCCTTTGCACATGGAATTCGACCCGGAGCGGTTGCCGGACATCATCGCCTCCATCGGGTTTGGAGACTTTTTCCGCAAGGGCTTCAGCGAACGCTTCGTGAACACCGGCTTGTTCCAGGCCGTGCTCCCTGAAAAGATCCACCCCTTGCACGAGAGCGCCGGCATCGTGGACCCGGAGGGGCGCTACACGGTCTACTCCCTCACGCCTTACATCTTCATGGTGGACACAAAACGCCTGGGGGACTTGCCCGTGCCGAAGAGATGGGAGGACCTGCTGCACCCGCGCTACCGGGGGCAGATCAGCATGTGCGGCGATGGCGACGACATGGCGGACGCGGCCCTGATGTGCATCTATAAGGACTTCGGCATGGAGGGCATCGAGAAACTGGCAGCCAACGCCCACGGCCTCATGCACTCCTCGCGCATGGGCAAGTCGGGGGGCTCCTCCAAAGGGGGGGGCGTTTACATCCTGCCCTACTTCTTTGCCGAGACCTCGCAGCAGCCCGCGCACATGCGGGTGATCTGGCCCGAGGACGGCACAGCGGCCAGCCCCATCTATTTCCTGGCCAAGAAGAGTGCCCGCCCCCGTCTGGACAGGCTGCTGGACTTCTTTGTGCGTGGCTTCGGGGAAATCCCCAGCGCACGCTGGTTCCTCCCCCTCGGGGGGCCTGTACCGGACAACCTGCCCAAGGACGCGCACATCAAGTGGGTGGGCTGGGACTTCATCAGGAGCAATGACATCACGGCCCTGCGGGACGAACTGAACGCCACCTTCCGCCGCCTGGTCAGGGAGACGCCATGCGACTCGTGACCGTGGCCGGGCCACCCTCCTGCGGCAAGACATCGATTCTGACAAAGGCCTGCTCCGAGCTCATGCGCAAGGGCGTATCCTGCGCCGTGGTGAAGTTCGACTGTTTGCAGACCAAAGACAACGACACCTACGCCGAGGCGGGCATACCCTGCACAGCCGCGCTCTCCGGCGGGCTGTGCCCGGATCATTTCTTTGCCACCAACCTGGAGGAGGCGTTCACCTGGGCCAAGGGCACGGGCGCGGAGTGCTGCGTCATCGAGACCGCCGGGCTGTGCAACCGCTGCTCCCCGCACCTGCGGGGGGTGCTGGCCCTGTGCGTCATCGACAACCTCATGGGCATCGAGGCGCCCAAAAAGATCGGCCCCATGCTGAAACTGGCAGACCTGGTGCTGGTGACCAAGGGCGATCTGGTGTCCCAGGCCGAGCGCGAAGTCTACCGCCACCGCATCCGCCAGATGAACGCCAAGGCCCTGATCCGCCACATCAACGGGCTCACGGGGCAGGGCTGCCAGGACCTGGCCACAATTCTGGCCATGGCGCCCCCTGTGGAATCGGTCACAGACATGCGCCTGCGCTTTGCCATGCCAGCGGCGGTGTGCTCATACTGCCTCAGCGAGACCCGCATCGGGGGGCGCTATCAAAAGGGCAATGTGAAAAAGGCCAGGTTCGGAGGCATGCATGAACAATGATTTCACCATACTGCAAAGCCTCACCGTAACCGGGGGGCGGGACAAATCCGGCACCCCCGAGGCCATGGACGTGCTCTTCACCCCGGGGGAGATAACCGCCCTGCTCGGCCCCACGGGCTCGGGCAAAAGCCACTTTCTCTCGGACATCGAGTCCCTGGCCGCGGGCGACACGCCCTCCGGGCGAGGCATCCTGCTGGACGGACATGCACCCGACTCGGACCTGCGCTTCAAACTCCAGGGCAGACTGGTGGCCCAGCTCACCCAGAACATGAACTTCGTGCTGGACATGGGCGTGTTGGACTTTATCCTGGCCCACGCCGAGAGCCGCGCGGTGTCGGACCCAGAGGCCACGGCGACACGGGTGATCGAGGCGGCCAACAACCTGGCCGGGGAGCAATTCGGCCTGGAAACCCAGCTCACGCAACTCTCAGGGGGGCAGTCCCGCGCATTGATGATCGCGGATGCGGCCCTGCTCAGCTGGTCCCCCCATCTTGCTCATAGACGAGATAGAAAACGCCGGAGTGGACAAGCGCCGGGCTCTGGACCTGCTGCTGCAGAGCGACAAGATCGTGATCATCGCCACCCACGACCCGGTGCTGGCCCTGTTCGCGGAGCGCCGTCTGGTGTTCGGCAACGGCGCGGTACAGGCCATGCAACAGCGTATAGAGCCGGAGAACAGGATTCTGGAAAAACTTCTGGAGATGGAGGAGCACTTTTCGGACATCCGCGCCAAACTCCGCCTGGGGCAAAGTCTGGAGGACGGAGGATTTCAGTAGGGCCTCTCAAGCATGAAAAGCTCCAGATACCCTTATGCATTTAACCGGAACAACGGGATATTGCTTCAGTGGCAAGCCTTGTCCCAAGGCGAGAATGCGCTAACCGCAGGAAGCCCGTGGATACATCTCAATGAACAGCGCCTAAGGAGACCATCCTCTGGCGCTGTTCCAAAATACGGCACTATCCACAAGCCTGCCTTAACCTCGGCCAACTCCGATCCGGTCAGACTGAAACACTCAACTCCCATCACTGCTCCACAAGCTCCCCCTTGTAGATCACGTAACGCCCCCTGCCCTGCCTCTTTGCCTGGTACATGGCCAAATCGGCCTTGTGCAGCAGGGTGTCTCGGCTGGTCTCGTCCGGGTGGCTCAGGGCGATGCCGAGGCTCGCGCCCACGACAACCGCCTCACCACTGACAACAACCGGCTGATGGAGCACCTGGAGCAGTCTCTCCGCCATGGGGATGACCTGATCGAGCTCGGTGATCCCCTCTATGAGCAATGTGAACTCGTCTCCTCCCATCCGCGCCGCCATGTCCGACTTGCGCAGGCAGGAGCGCACCCTGTCGGCCACCGTCTTCAGGACCTCATCCCCAAAAACGTGTCCAAGGGAATCGTTCACGTGTTTGAATTTGTCCAGGTCAAAAAAAATCAAGGCCAGGCAGAGTCCCAGGCTGCGAGCCCGGATCAAACCGGCCTGCAGGCGGTCCATGAAATGCGCCCTGTTGGCCAGGCCGGTGAGGGGATCCCGAAAGGCCAGTCTGGTCAACTCGCTTTCGTACAGGCTGCGTTCGGTCACGTCGTGAAACGTCGCCACGATCCCGCCAACAGCCGAATCATTCAGGAGGGTTGACCACGGTGACCTCATAAGAACGCCATTCCCGCTCGTTTTTGCAAAACCGCACGATGCCGTGGAGATCTGTGGAGCTCTTCCGGGTTTTCACCCTTTCCAGGAGTTCGCCCCAGGATGGAGTGGTCTTCCTCGGGCATGCGCTCGAAAATGCTGGTCCCGTTCAGGGAAATGGCGGTGATGTCCCACAGCTGCTCCGCCGCCGGACTGATGTAGCGTATGCCCCCTTTTGGTGACAGCACCGCAATGATGTCCGAGACACTGCGTATCAGCGCCCCGGAACCGGTCATCACTGGCCCGTAGTGCCTGTACAGCCTTGATCCTCTCCGCCAGTTCACGTTGTCCTTCCTGGTACAGGCGGGCGTTTTCCAGGGCTGCGCAGAGATAGTTCGCGTACAGCATGCCCATTTGCATTGTAATATCGTTGAAGAGAAAAGGCCTGCACCGAAACGCGAAAAGAATGCCTGTTGTCTCGCTCTTGTTGTGGATGGGCATGGCCAGGGCCACGCGGACGCCACTGCCACGGGAAGCGGGACAGGACAGGAGACTCAGTTCAACCGGATCCTCCGTACAATAGGGGTATTCCGCGGGAAGTACTGAGTCCTCCACCAGCCGGCTGGACAAGGACTCGAGTTCTTGAGCCCAATCCCCGGCGTTTCCTGACAGCTCCAGGCAACGGAACACCCCTGACTCCCTGAGCACAATGGCGCAGCTGTCCGCTCCCGCAAGTTCCTGAAATTGCCGGACAGCCACCGAGACGATGACGCTCTTGTCCAGATGACACCCGATATCGCTTCCACACTGGATAATATGCCCAAGCTGCTGTTTCCGCTGCGCGTCATCCAACGCGAGACCTATGCGATAAGACATGGTGGCAAGCAAATCGATCTCGGACTCGGCAAAGGGCTCGGGACGACAACGGGCCACCATCAGGGCACCCCGGGCGGCGTTTTCTCCTGACACCGGCAGATAGGCCGCCACTTCCACCTGCAACTCGTTGAAACGGGAATCCAACTTGGCGCACTCCCCGGCATCCGCGAGTTGCAGAGGCTTTGCGGCGTGCATCAACTGGTTCAGGAATCCGTCAGAGTTGTCTTCCGAAAACTCCGGAATCATGTCCTCGGGAACGCCGATGGAGGCCATGGGCTTGAGGGTACCAGTGCCCACCGGGTCGAGGAGGACGATGATATCGGCCACAAACAGTTCGGAAAGCGTGGACAGGGTCTTGTCCAGCACCGCCTCGGTCGTTCCCGGTTCCGAAAGGATGGCGAGCAGCCGGGTGAGCCGGGTGGAATCACGCACCGCCGCGCGAGCCGCAAGCAGGGCAGCGTCCCTGTCAGCTTTCAGCCTGAACAGACTGTTGTTGAGTACACCCTGGTTGCATGTTGGAAATTCGCTTTTCAACTATGAGCCCTGTCACAAGGCGATTGCCGTAAGAGTGGCGTTGTGAGTCCCGAGAACGCCCGCTGTCCTGGCGAACTCTCCACAGCAATAGAAACCGAACGTGGTGATGTTTCCGGAAGTATTCTGCAGGCGTCGGGCCTCCTCCGGGGTGTTGGCGCCAAAGAGCACGGCCCTGGCCGCGCAGCTGAAATTCAGGACGACTCCGGCATCTGGCAGGGCACGAAGCGCCTCTTCCATCACCTCGTTGGCCACGTCCATGAGCGCGGTCCTGGAACTCCCCATGACCTGGACAGCGCTCCCCAACCGGGGGAACGCATCCCTGGATGATCAGCGAGTTGCGCTCGGTCTTCCTTCTGGCCACCCGGATAATCGAGGTGCCGTCGGACTGAAGGACCCCGAATGGGTGCATGATGGACGTGTCCCAGAAATTATCCACGGTCAGGGAGCCGGGTTCCAAGCCCAGTTGTTCCTCATAGGCTATGCCGGCGGGCTTGCCCGCCAGTTCCATGATCTCGATTCCCTCGGCCCGCGTCACGAGCAGCGGCACTCCCATGGGTTCCCAGCCATGACGGGTTATGACCGGCACAGGATGCTCCGAGGCTATCCACAGGGCAACGGCACCACCGTGAAGAACCTTGTCGTTGTGAAATACCGATGTGCGGACGAATTTCAGTTCATCGGAGGCGGCGCCGCCGGGTGATGGAGACTTTTGGCCCGGTGATGCGGTACACCCCCCGAAACAGCTCTTGCAGGTCTCCCGCCAGGCAGTCCACAAGCAGCAGCACAGCTGCGTGAGGGCTGGAACCGGCGGCCTCCTTGCTCCTGCGGGCGATCTCCCGGCCAGCCTCGTCCAACCTGCCCTTGATATCGGCCTCCGAAGCCAGACCATAGCGGTATTTTCCGGCGCCAAGGGCCATTACCGCCACTCCGGCGCCAAAGCCCATGTACTCGCCCTTGACTATTTCTCCGGACGTGGTGCAGCCAACCAGTGGGACATCTCCGCCAATGGAACGAATCCCCTTGATCAGTTCCTCGAGTTCAAGGCTTGGGGTCGTGAACACCACCAGGAGTTCGGGCCTCTCCTGACCCAGATCACCAAGGGCCGCCCTGGCGGCTTCCACACCGGCTTCATACGCGTTGTCAGAACAAGTGCTTCTACCCACACCGGCAGGTATTCTCATCCGCCCGCTCCCAAATGGATAAATTGTGATTTAGAACACAGCCGGTATGTATCATACCTTATTTAATCATGTCATTTATTTTTGTTCAGCTTGCCGGGAAAAACTTGTCTTGTAGAATTAACGGGTTCCATACAATTTATAACACGCTTCATTATATTACTACGTCATTGCAATCAAACTGCTGTCAGACATCCAGGACTCAATTCACATATTCCATTGTTCTTCCCCCATCAGCGTTCCAGTACGTTGCACTTCTCCAACATGTATCATACCACCCCACCGCAGTAGGTAAAACACCACCAACATGGCAACTGGTACTGTTGTCACATTGTCATAAATACGAGAAGCAACATATTTGAACATTCCTGTCCGGTTAGCTGGCCAAAGCCAATAACGGATACCACGCTTCGATCTTTGATATTTCGTCAGGTGGCTTGAAGAATTCCTCAAGGTCAGTACACTTGAGCACGTTGAGCTGAAGCAGTTGCAGCATCTCCTGCAGGCTCCACCCGATTTTTGATCGAAACTTCAGATACGCCAGAAGCAGATGGACGATCATCGCCACGAAGACCTGGCTCGGCACCGCGTTTTCAGAGTTCCCAACGAACGTCTTGAGTCGCAGCGTCTGCTTGATCAGGCGAAAGAAGATCTCTATCTGCCAGCGTTCCTTGTAAATGTCCGCAATTGTCTTTGCTGACAACGTGAAATGGCTGGTTAAAACACGTAGTGCTTGCCGGCTTCGCGGTCACGGTAGCCCACGCGACGTAGCCGCAGTTCTTTGCCACGCGTTTGAACTTCAATCTCTTGATCCGAGGTCACGCCCTGTTTTTGTTTACGTGGAGGCGTTAGAGCACTTAGTATGAAGCATTTTTCTTGAGTCGGGTAACGAAGTGCACGCCTGCGTCGATGAGCGTCGCAAACCATGGGTAGCTCACGTACCCTCGATCAAAGGCAACAATGGAGCCCTTTGGTAGTTGGAGCGTCTTGGCCATTTTCGCCTCGTGTCGGCGAGCGTTGGTCACATGCACTAAGGCGGGGATGTAACCATTGTGGTCCCGCAAGGTATGAAGCTTAATTCCACCGCGATTTGTTCGAAACCCAGCCCAGGTGAAGCTGGCGAGGTTGAGCTTGATCGTACTGGCGTCGAGGCTGAAGAGTTTGTTCTTGAAGCGAAACCTGTGACCAGGTAAGGCCTTTTCGCAGCGTTTGTTGGGTCTCCCACGGTTGAAAAAACGCCGAGCATAAGGTGGTGTTTCGGAAATTCCGAAGCCTTGTCCATCCCCACCGCTCCGGTCTGTTCAATGAGGCGGCCATTGACCCAGACCCTGGCAACGGAGAGGGGGCGGCTGACCATGAGCGCCCACCCGCCCCTGTCCGGGGGAATCCTGATTGTGAGTTGATAGGTGGCCACCCCTTGGAATGGAACATTGGCGTTGTCGCTCTTGAAGGCGCTCCAGAGAACCGACAGGGTGACAAACCGCTTGGAGGGGGCGTTTTCCCGACGCAGCCGCACAACACCATGGCCACAATCAGAAGCGCCAGTATCGGAAATCCGAGCCTCATAATTTTTCCTTCCTGTGCAGCCAAGCCATCACAAACAGGAAAACAGAAGTTAACAACCTGATTTTATGAAGAATAAGACGTGACAGTTTTGTTGAAAATGTCGAGTGGGAAGCCGGCGGAAAAGAACGAACAGAGAGCCAGGAGACCAGTAGGTTGAAACCGGTTCTCTCCCCCTCGCTCAAGCCTCATACATTGCTTTGCCACTGGCATAACCTCATATCCGAAAGCTATATTTCAGTTGACTATGCACTCTGTTAATTTTAATCAGAAACAAGTTTCTTATGTAAGGAACATTCGACATAAAGCTGACGATAAGAAGCCAAGCACATTCAAGGATTCCGTGTCGGGCTTCAGCGGCACATTCAAAAAGGAGGCGCCTTTCATGGCCACAGACCTGCGATCCTTCCTGCGCACCCTTGAGCGGGAGGGACAGCTCGTACGCTATTCACAAGAGGTATGGCCCGAGCCCGATGTGCGCGGCATCGCACGCGCCGCTGCGGACATGGGCGAGACCGGCCCCGCGGTCCTGCTCGACTCCATCCGAGGATACAGGGGGCAGGAGCTGGTGCTCAACGTCCACGGTTCCTGGGCCAACCACGCCCTGATGCTCGGCATGCCCCGCACCACCACCCTCAAGGACCAGTTCACGGAGCTGGCCGAACGCTGGGACAACTACCCCGGGGAGGTGCGCTGGGTGGAGAACGCGCCTTGTCAGGAGCACGTCATTGACAAGGACATCAACCTGTTCCAATTGCTCCCCCTGTTCAAGGTCAATGAGAACGACGGGGGCTTCTACCTGTCCAAGGCTTCCTGCGTGACCCGCGACCCGGACGCGCCCGAGGATTTCGACCTGCAGAACGTGGGCATCTACCGCCTGCAGGTGCAGAACAAGGACACACTGGCCATGCAGGGCCTGCCCTTCCACGACGTGGCAATCCACCTGCGCAAGGCCGAGGAGCGGAACCAGCCCCTGCCCATCGCCATCTGCCTTGGCGTGGACCCCATGATAAGCTTCACCGCCAGCACGCCCCTGGCCTACAACGAGTCCGAGTACAGCTTTGCCGCCGCCCTCACCGGGGAGCCAGTGGAGCTGACCAAGGCCCTGGGCTCCAACCTGGATGTGCCCGCTGGCTCGGAGTTCGTGCTGGAGGGCGAGGTGGTGCCCCGCGTGCGCGTACCCGAGGGACCATTCGGCGAGTTCCCGGGCAGCTATTCGGGCGTGCGCAAGCAGGTCATCATCAAGATCAAGCGCATAACCCACCGCACCAAGCCCATCTTCGAAAACCTCTATCTGGGACGCTCCTGGAGCGAGATCGATACTCTGCTCGGCCTGAACACCTGCATCCCGCTGTACAAGGAGCTGGTGAAGACCATGCCCGAGGTAAAGGCGGTGAACGCCCTGTACCAGCACGGGCTCACGGCCATCATCTCCATGGACAGCCGCCTGGGTGGCTACGCCAAGTCCGTGGCCTTCAGAGTGGCCTCCACGCCCCACGGAATATCCTATGTGAAGAACATCATCCTTGTGGACGGCGACGTGGACCCCTTCAACCTGGAGCAGGTGATGTGGGCCATGTCCACGCGCATCCGGGGGGCCCAGGACGTCATCGTGGTTCCCTCCACTCCGGGTATGCCTCTGGATCCTGGCTCCCAGCCTCCGGGCATGGGCTGCAAGGTGATCCTGGACTGCACCACGCCGGTACCGCCGGAACCGCCCCTCCAGGATGTGCACATGGTGGAGCTCATCCCCCAGGCCGAGGCCTTCCGCACCATCCTGTCCGATCTGCAGAGCGCCGCCCGGGCGGAAAGCCCCAAGGCATAGCAAAGGAGTATCATCATGAAATGCATCCGTTGCCTTCGCGACGAGGCCGAATGTGTGGCAACAGCCCCTGACGGCAGTGGCGACTGGGAGCTCTTTGTCTGCTCCCACTGCAACTTCGGGTGGCGCAGCTCCGAGCCCACGGAACTGCTCGACCCGGCGCTCCGGCGCCCCGAGTTCCAGCTGGAACAGGTGGACCTGGACACGCTGCAGAGCCCCTGCCCCATTCCGCCCCTGACGCGGTAGAGCATTGAAGCTTTGAAAAAGTTCAAATGCTCTGCAAGGATTTACCTGCAAATCCTTGCCGCGAAATGCTTATAGACTGGCTTTGCAGCCGTTGATTAAGCATTTCAAGCGTTAAATGCTCCAGGATCGATCCCATGCGGGGCGTTTTTTCACCTGAACCGCCCCGCTCTCCTGGACATTCCTGATCCGTATCTGTATATTATGGTATCCGATATAATATACGTTTGCTTTTTATCAATGGGAGCGGCTTGTTTCCAAACACCCTGCACCAGCGGCTGCGCCGCCTGGCCCCAACCGCGCCTCACGCGACCGTGGCCCTTGGGATAACTCGGAACAGCATATTTTATGCGGTTTTAATGCTCCGAGTAATACACGGTGGATAAGACTATAGAACAGTGGAGAATACGGTGGACCTGGACGAGACCGATCTGTTGATTCTCGAATTGCTCAAGCAGGACGGCAGGATGCCTGTGGCGCAGTTGGCCCAGCACGTGAAGCTTTCGCGCGTGGCCACCAACGACCGCCTGAACAAGCTCAAGAAAAAGGGAGTGATCAAGGGGTTCATTCCCCTGGTGGACAACGTGAGCCTGGGCTACTCCTGCTCCGCGTTCCTGGATATCGAGGTGGAGCCGCAGCACATTGAGGATATCGCCAACACACTCGCAGAGCTGCCGGAAGTCATCGTGGTCTACCTCATGACCGGCGGGGTGAACCTTCACGCCCACGCGCTGCTCAAGGACAACCATCACCTGTCGCAATTCCTGCACGCCAACATCTACCCCATAGAGGGCATCCGCAACGTGCACACTTCCATCATGCTCAAGCGCTACAAGACGGACCTGACCATGCTCTGAGGTTGATGCATTGATGCCCCAGACAGACGCCCAGAATGGGCATGCGGCCTCCCAGCTCGCGTATGGCCTGCAGGGATATGCCAGCATCGGCCGGAGCCTTGGGGCCGGGAGAGATCACCTGATAATCCGGGCACAGTCCCTGATGCCGGCGACATCGATCCCGTCGTTGCGCAGCACCTGGACATCGCGCCCTATCATCCCGATATACTGCACAATATTGTAGATAAACGAGTCATAGTTGTCGATCACCACGACCCGGCGCGGCGTGTACATGCATCCCCTAGCTTTGCATGGTTTCGGATCTTCGGTTGCTGAAGCTCCGTCTGCCGCCCCGCCCCCTGAAAATGAACGGCAACAGCGTACAATGCGCCGACCTCGGCAGCACTCCTGTTCATCATGCCAATGGCCTTGCCATTGAACATTCTCCTCCATATCCTGCAAGCTGTAGTATCCCGAAAACAGGTAGGCAACATATTCAATAATAATTGGCGCCATGTACCCACGAACATGAATCTTTTCGGAATTACAGACCATTCCACCACAACATGCTCCGCCGACACAGTGTTCCAATCGGGAAGCCCGCAACTCGGATATCACCGGGAGTTACTCAGGATGCACGTGGCTGTCCGCATCAGATGAGGAGGACCTGTCGACAATGCCTCAGGCCCGATCTCACACATGAAATAGCCATGACAACGACCTTAAATTTATCCACTTCCTCTATCCGACCATAGCCATTTGATCCTTCGTATCTATTTGTTAAATATTCACAGCTGTGATCAATTAGAAACAAATTCCCCCAGACATTCAATATCGAACCCACAAGGACACCTCACATCATGCACTCCACGAACGGGCTGACCAGGATCATCGAAGACTTCAAGAAACTACCTGAAAAAAGCATCTCCGCTCTCGATGCGGCACAGAGTGAGGGAAAACTCGTGGTGGGGGTGTACTGCATCTACGCCCCGAGCGAACTCATCCGCGCCACCGGCTCCGTTCCAGTGGGACTGTGCGGCAAGCGCCAGACTCCCATAGAGGCTGCGGAGCGGGATCTCCCGGCCAGCTTCTGCCCCCTCATCAAGTCCAGTTATGGGTACGGGATCACGGACACCTGCCCGTTCTTCGCCATCTCCGACGTGCTTTGCGCGGAGTCCACCTGCGACGGCAAGAAGAAGATGTACGAACTCATGGCCAGACTCAAACCCATGCACGTGATGCAACTCCCCCATACCCAGGATGGAGATGCGCCGCTCCAGTACTGGATCCAGGCCCTGCATCACCTCGAGGACTTCCTTGGGGAGCACGGCGCCCAAAGGGCATCTATCGATGAACTCCGGCAACAGATAAGGCAGCACAACATCATGCGGCGCAAGGCCTCGGAAGTCTTGCTCCTGACCGCGGACAGGCACTCTCCACTGAGTGGCCAGGACCTCCTCGCGGTACAGGAGAGCAAGGGCTTCATCGTGAACATGGAGGAGTACCTGGACCTGCTGGACACCCTTGCCCAGGGGCTGCGGGAGCACATCGCGCAGCCGGACGCCCCCTGCCATGAAGGGACGCGTCTGATGCTCACCGGCGTTCCCATAGGCAAGGGCTCGGACAAGGTCATCCGCATCATCGAGGAACTGGGCGCCCGGGTGGTCTGCATGGAGAACTGCACGGGTTCCAAGGGGCTGGGCCTGTTCGTGGACGAGGAGAAGGATCCCATGAAGGCGCTGGCCGAGCGCTATCTGCGGATTCCCTGCTCCTGTATGTCACCCAACCCGGGGCGGAGGAACAACCTCAAGGCCCTGGGGCGGGAGTACGAAGTCCAGGGCGTGGTGGACCTGACATGGCTCGGCTGCCACACCTACAACGCGGAGTCGCTCACGTTACGCAGCTGGATCGAGGAGGATCTCGGCCTGCCCACCCTGCACCTGGAGACCGATTATTCGGATGCCGATGCGGAGCAGCTACGCACGCGCATCGAGGCCTACCTGGAGCTCATCGACTGATCCGGGAGCGGAGCGCATTGGCTGTATTGGTAGCATCTTCTCTCGGCAACAATCCGCTTTCCTCACTGAGCGACAAACAACCCGCCAAAAAAAAGAAACATTGACAAAGCAAAAACGACCTTTGATAATTTTGCTCGTAACTTCGCACTATTCTTCAATACAGCAACCGGACCCAGCGCAAGGTCGCCTTGTCCGCCAACACCACGCCGA
This sequence comes from Desulfovibrionaceae bacterium, assembly GCA_963674665.2. GTDB lineage: Bacteria > Desulfobacterota > Desulfovibrionia > Desulfovibrionales > Desulfovibrionaceae. The sequence goes on from CAXXPL010000016.1 coordinate 370,499, forward strand.
CAGTCGATCCTCTCGATAACAGTCCACAACCAAAGGATTCGCAATGTCTCTCCCCTATCCCCAATGCGCCGTATGCCCCTATGACTGGTCAGAACGTTACTGCCGTAAGCCCGGCGGCAAGGCCCCGAAGAACTGCCCCTCCATCGGGATGAAGGATACCTTGGCCCGCGCCAGGGCCGCCACAACCTCCGATGAGCTGCTTCCCTTTGCCTGCGAAGCCTCACGCCAGGAGAGCGTAGGCTATTCCGGCAAGGAAAAGGGGTACGCCGCGGTCTCCCCCTGCAAGCCGCGCATTCAGGAGATCATCGAATTCGCCCGGCGGATGAACTACAAGCGCCTGGGCCTGATTTTCTGCGTCGGGGTGCGGTTCGAGGCCGAAAAGGTCCACAGGCTGTTTGAATCAGCCGGATTCGAGGTGGTCTCGGCAGTTTGCAAGGTGGGGCGCGTCCCCAAATCCGAACTGGGCCTGCCCCAGGCCGAGCACGTGGATGCCACCGCCTCGGTGGAGACCATGTGCAACCCCGTATTTCAGGCTGAAATCGCCAATGACTCGGAGGTGGAATTCAACGTGCTCATGGGACTGTGCGTGGGGCATGACTCGATGTTCATCATGCACGCCAAAGCCCCTGTGACAGTCCTTGCGGTGAAGGACCGCATGTTGGGGCACAACCCCATGGCGGCGGTCTACCAGTTGGACACGTATTACCGCTATCTGAAGAACATCTGACCCGAATCAGGAGTTTTCAGGCAACACCGCTTCTTCCCGGGATAGCTCCCCGGGAAGGAGCGATTCCGAAATATCTGTGTGAAGGCGATGCTAGCCGGGAAAACCGCGCAAAGGCTTTTCAGCTATACCCAAGGAAAAAACCAGGGAAACGCTGATCGATCAGATCTTTCAGAAGTGCTGTAGAACTCTTCGCTGGCGAGACTCAAGATAAAGGCAAGGCCGACGTGTAGTTCGACATACACGAGGGTTTGCCTTTTTTGCGGTGGCGAAGCCCGCGGAGAATTAGGAAGTGCTTCCCTAGTACTTCAGGTAGGACAGGGCATGCCTGCTCTTGGACAGCCTGTCCATGCTCCCTTCGCCCTTTCTGATGGAGGTGGAAAAGAAGAGTATGTCGATGATCATGCTCTGCACCTGCCGGGCCAGCATGGCGTCGGTGTGATAGTTCAGTTCGTCCGTGACCGTGGTGAAGCAGACGTTCGCTATCTGCCCCAGGGGGGATTTCTCCGACTCGGTCAGGGCTATGATCTTGGCCACCGGGACACACTCCTTGGCGGGAATGACCACGTCCTTGGACATTCCGGAAAGGGATACGCAAAAAATCACGTCCCCCTCCTGCGGCTCTGACAGGAGAATGGTGTTGTAGTGGCTGTCGAAGCTGTGAATGCAGTTAAGGCCCAGGCGCATAAACTTGAAGGCCGCGGTGCTGCAAAGGTTTCCCGAATAACCGTACCCGAGAAAAATGATCCTTTTCGAATTGATCATAAGCTCGACAGCCTGTTCGAGCAGATCGTCCCGGATAAGATCATAGTTGTCATGCAGTGTCTTGATCAGGCCGTTGTAAATCTTCTCCTTGACCTCGTGGACCGAGTCGCTGTCCGACAGCTCGACGCTGGTGTGATAAAAGGACTTTCCGGCGATCTCCGTTGCCAGGGACACCTTGAACTCGTGGTATCCGGAAAAGCCCAGCACCTTGTAGAACCGGACAATGGCCGAATCACTCTTATTACCTGTGACGGCGGCGAAATCGGAAATGGTCATTTTGACCACCTGCTGGGGATTCTTCAGCACATACTTGGCGATTTTCCCTTGCATTTTGGTCATTTCGCCCAGCTTGGCGTTTATGGCCGACAGGACGGGTTTGGTCTGCTGCACGTGGTTTCTCCTTAACTTACTGAAATACTGCTAATATGTAACACGACAAAAGTAAATAAAAAATATTTCTTTTTTTCTGACTCGAACCAGTCGTCATCCCACAAACTCGAGTCCACAATAACCGAGAGTACAGTCTGAAAACAGTTTGAAATCATATGGTTTATGCCAAGAGTCACAACTTTTGGCAAGTGATCAATCAAGTATGGCAATTAACACACGCCGTGGTCAATGCCAGCACAATGCCACTTCACAGCAAGATACGACAGTAAATGCTCTTCACAGAATTTATTACAATTTAATTTCATATTAAAATTGCATACTCGCAAACAACACGAGCACAAATTAAGAATTATATTCATGCACTACAAATCAAATTCACATAATAACTCTTCCTAGATGGAATAGCCATCATTATTTTATTGTCATGACTTAAAAAATTACATAAAAAAACCTCGATTAAACAGCAAATTATCTTGAATAAACTCACACAAAAACAAAGCTTATTGCTTCAGTCAGCATTGTATTTTCATATTATCGTAATAATATACATAACCATCATGCATTATTTTTTTTAAAGTTCAAGTTATATTTCAACCACGGACAGCAATGAAGATTTTTCTATTTTCTGAATCCCAAGCTGTCACCTCCACTCCCCACAACATATTTTTCGCCTTTATACTCCCCAAAGCGCCCCACTCTTCTTCCGCGCACAATGACTGTCAAAGCGCCCTATGACGCGAGCATCAGCCCACTCCTTGCCATCCTGCATAACGTGTATCAGACGGACAACTTTCCTTTCCTTATCGCGGAGTGAGCAAATCACATTCCACCCAAAAAAGAAATTATTTCTATTTTTCTTGACGTAATCGTTTATCGGGGGTAGTTTTTCTTAAAAATAAGAAAAAATTTTTTTTGACAAGGTTTGGATGGCCTTTTTACTGGACTTAAACTGTTAAAAAACAAGCGGAATACCTTATGCACTTCGCCTCCATCGACTGCGGGACGAGCACCTCCAGAGTTTATATCGTCAATGAAAACGGTAACATCCTGGGAAAGGGTGTCAGGGGGGTCGGCGTCAGGGACACGAGCATCTCAGGCAGCAGGGACGTTCTCAAGGAGGGCCTCCGCGAGGCCTTTCACGAGGCTTTGGAAGAAGCCTCACTGCAATTGCCGGATATTGACTTCGCAATTTCCGCGGGCATGATCACATCCGAGATCGGTCTCATCGAGATCCCCCACCTCATCGCTCCTGTCGGGGTCGACGACCTGGCAGACCATCTGGTGCGGGTGGAGGACAAGGATGTCTTCCCCATCGACATTCCCATCTATTTCATCCCTGGAATCAAGAACAACTGCCCCTATGGGGACATGCCTCACGAAGATGTCGGGCTGCTGGACCTCATGCGGGGGGAGGAGGCGCAAGTGGCGGGAATCCTGCGCAACTCCCAGGGTATGGAGCAGATCGTCACCGTCCTGTCGTCTCACACGAAGTTCATCCCCACGGACAAGGACGGCAAGATCCTCGGGAGCTCCACCACCCTTTCCGGCCAAATCTACCAGGCCATCAAGAAGGAAACATTTCTCGGCAAATCCATCTCCCCGGACGGCACCCCGGAGCCCGAGGGATTCTTCGACAGCGCCATCCTCGACAATGCATGGAAATGGGTACGCAAGACCGGCTTTCTGCGCACCCTGATGATGTGCCGCTTCCTCGACGTGCTCATGGAGTCTAAGTGGTACGAGAGAAATTTCTTTTTCGACGCAGCCATCGCCGTGGAGGACATGAAGGCCATCGAGCAGTTCCAGGAGCTCGGCTTTCCGGTGAACACCAAAATATTCTTCGTGGGCAACCAGCAACGTTGCAAGATCTACGAATACATCCTGCGCACCCACATGAACTGGACCAGCGAGATCGTCCTGATCCACGGCGCCGCGGAGATCGATTCCCTCAACATCCAGGGGTCCATTCACATCGCTGAAAAAGCAGGAATCCTGAACAGTCAGGTAGAATAATACAGACGGTTTGATCACCCGTTCGCATCAAGTACTCAACAACCAACAGGAGTTTGGAATGTTCAAGATGAAGGGTGTCGTTCCCCCAATGCTCACTCCGTTCAAGGAGAACGGGGATTTGGATATCGATGGGTTGAAGACCCTTGTGGGCTTCCTCAAGGAGGAGGTCGACGGGCTTTTCATCACCGGTTCATACGGAGCCGGGCCGATGATGAGCCTGGATGAGCGGAAGAAGGTCACGGAAGTCACCATGGAGACCGCCAACGGAAAAGTCCCGGTCATCCCCATGGTCGGCACCACCAACAACAGGGACTCCGTCGACCTCAGCAAACACGCCGCCGCCAACGGCGCATCAGCCGTGGCCGCAGTGGGCCCCTTCTACTTCACCCACAAGGAGGACGACCTCCTGGACTTCTACAAGGCCCTCATCGACGCCGTGGACATCCCGGTTTACCTCTACAACAACCCGGGCTTCCAGGGCTACGAGATCGGGCTCGGAACCATCCAGAAGCTTAAGGCCCTAGGTCTGGCGGGCGTGAAAGACGCCACCTTCGATATTCTTCTCCACGCCACCTATCTTCGGGTCCTCAAGGACGACACCTTTGATGTTGCCCTAGGCACCGAGGCCATGTTCGCCTCCGCATGCATACTTGGGTGCGAGGCCTTCATCCCCGGCCTGGCCAACGCCTTTCCCGAGATCAACAGGCAGATGTTCAAGGAGGGAATGGACGGCGACATGAAGGCCTGCCGTGAGACCCAGTTCAAGATCAACAAGTTGCGGGACGTCATGTACCTGGCCCGTTCGACCCAACTGGCAGTGTACGCCATGCTCGAGATTCGCGGCATCCTCAAGGCTTACCCCCGCCGCCCCTTCGTACCCGCGTCCGAAACGGAAATTAACGCCATCAAGGAACAACTGACCGCGATGCAGATGATCTAATTGTCCGCCACAGCGGGCAATAACAGGAGACTGAGGTGAAATTCGTAAGATTCGCCGATACCAATGGCAACGAGTCTTATGGCGTCCTGAAGGGCCAGGAGATAACCAGGCTCAACGGCTCCATTTTTGACGATTATACCGAGACAAACGAGACCTTTCCCCTTGAAGAGGTCAAACTTCTGTATCCCTGCAAACCCACGAATCTGTACTGCGTGGGGTTGAACTTCGCGGATCACGTCGCCGAGCTCGGGCTTCCCACACCCGAGCTGCCCGCCAACTTCCTGAAACCCGCCAGCGGCGTGGTCAGTCCGGGAGAGGCCATCGTCATTCCCTCGGTGGCCACTCGGGTGGACTACGAAGGCGAGATGGCCATCATCATCAAGGACAAGGTGAAGAACATCAGCATCGAGGAGGCGCCAGCCCATATCCTTGGCGTGTCCCCCCTCAACGACGTCACCGAAAGGGAGATGAGCTACACCTCGACCCTGGTTACCTACAGCAAAAGCTTCGACACCTTCACCTCTTTCGGGCCGATCATCGACACCGACATCGATCCCGAGAACACCGTCATCCGCACCTATCTCAACGGCGAGAAGGTTCAGGAAGGGCGCACCGCTGACTTCCTGTTCAGCTGCGCCTACATCGTCTCCTTCTTTTCCAAGGGGCGCACCCTGTACCCCGGCGACGTGATCTCCACGGGCACGCCGTCCCATGTGCTGGCGCTCAAGGAGGGCGATGTGGTTGAGGTGGAAATCGAGGGCGTCGGAATGCGGCTCGTCAATCCTGTGGAAAACGAGGTGCTTTAGCCGATATGGATCCCGACGCAAGAAAGGAATCATATTCGATTGAAATACATATTCTTATGCTTGTGGTTCGTTTCTCATAATGGGGATTTTATGACTTCTTGGGAGGAGGTCATGGGAATCCAACTTCAAAAGGAGAAGGAATTATGACGAGGAAGTTGTTCTTATCAGTGCTTACCGCTCTGCTGGTGTTGGGCCTTTCCTTTGCGCAAGCGCAGGCCGCGGACTACCCCACGAAACCCATCACCATCATCTGCCCCTGGTCGGCTGGTGGAGGAACCGATCTGACCGCCAGGTTCATCGCGGAAGAGCTTTCCGCCAAGCTGGGCCAGCCCGTTCAGGTTCTCAACAAGACCGGCGGTGCCGGCGCGGTGGGCCATAGCGCCATCGCCACCGCCAAGCCCGACGGATACACCGTCGGCAATGTCACTTTCGATGTCAACACCCTGAAATATCTCGGCTACAGCGACCTGACCCCCAAGGATTTCATCCCCATCCTCCAGTTCAACCAGGACGCCGCGGCCGTGACCGTCAACGCCGAATCCCCCTACAAGACCGTCACCGAGCTGCTCGACGACATCAAGAACAAGCCCGAGGGCACCTTCATCTTCTCGGGCAGCGGCATCGGCACGGTGTGGGACCTCTCCCGCATCGCCATGCTGAACAAGTACGGCATCGCCCCCAACAAGGTGAAATATGTCCCCACAAAGGGAGCAGCACCCTCCATCACCGAACTGCTCGGCAAGCACATCGACGCCATCACCTGCAGCTATCCCGAGGTGGCGCCCCAGGTGGAAGCCGGCAAGCTGAAGACCCTGGCGGTCATGGCTGACCAGCGTAATCCCCAGTTTCCCGACATCCCCACCCTCAAGGAACAGGGTGTTGACTTCTCCTACGGAACATGGAGAGGTTTCGCCGTGCCCGTGGGGACCCCCGATGAGATCGTGAAGACTCTTCAGGACGCCCTGAAGGAGATCGTGACCAGCGAGAAGTTCATCAACTTCATGAACAGCAAGGGTTTCGGCATCAAGATCCGTGTGGGCGACGAGTTCGGCCAGTTTATGCAGGAGCAGTTCAACGATCTGAAAACCATCTTCGAGATCGCCGGATACGGCAAATAGTCTCCAGATGTAGAAGCTCTCAGGCAGGACCGGAGTTCCTCCGCCGATCTTCGGTCCTGCCTTTTTCCGCCTTTTATTCGGAGAGGGGTAGAGACTTGAAAAAGATCAATAGAGAACACTACATAGGATTGCTCTGCATTCTTCTCGGAATTGTCGTGCTCATCCTGACCAGCCATTTCCCTCGTGGGGCCGCGAGCAGCATGCAGCTCACCGGACCGGCCTTTTTCCCCAATGTTCTGGCCACGATCCTCATCGCCATGGGGATTCTGCAGATAATCACCGGATTTCGCCAAGCTGCCGCCCAAGGCTCCCTGTCGTTCAAACAGCTGCTGATGGAGTTCACCAGGCCGGATGCCGTCACAGTACTGATCATCATTGCCATGCAGGCGTTCTTCGTCGCATTCATGGATGTACTTGGTTTTTTCACCTCATCCTTCGTATTCCTCTTTGTGATACTCGCGCGGTTTCACATTACCTGGTGGAAGAACATAGTGATCATACTTGCGTTCCAGCTGATCATCTACGTGATCTTCGGACAGATTTTCTCCATCGCCATGCCCACGGGGCTGCTGATCTAACAGGAGAGTCGGAATTATGGATGCTTTCTTGAGCGTATTGGACATACATGTATTGATTCCCTGGTTGCTGGCGATGGCCATGGGCATTTTCGTGGGAGGCATTCCCGGGCTCACCGCCACCATGGCCGTGGCACTCATTGTTCCACTGACCTATCACATGCCGCCCATCGCGGGGCTGGCCATGATCATAGGCGTCAGCTTCACCTCCATTTTCGCGGGAGACATCCCCGCCACCTTCCTGAGGGTCCCGGGCACCCCGGCCTCGGGTGCCGCAGTGCTGGACGGCTACGAGCTGGCCAAAAAAGGCAAGGGATCCCTGGCCATCACTCTCGATCTCGTCTGCTCGTCCATTGGTGGCATTGTCGGTATACTCGTCCTGATCACCATATCCCCGGTCCTGGCGGATTTCGCCCTGCAGTTCACCCACTTCGAATATTTCTGGCTGGGAGTCATGGGGCTCTCCATGAGCGCTATCATCTCCAAAGGTTCCAAGGTCAAGGGCGTCATCTCCATGGTCCTCGGTGTGCTGCTGTCCACCATCGGAATCGACATCGCCACGGGCTATCCGCGTTTCTCCTTCGGCAATAGCGAGCTCATGGGCGGCATCGGGTTCATCCCGGTGATGATCGGGTTGTTCGGCATCTCCGAGGTCTTCCGCTCCATCCTCACCAAGGACAACATGTCGGGCTCCATCATCACGGGTAAGATCTCGGTCTCCTTCAAGGCGGTCTGGAAAACACTGGTCCAGAACACGCGCCTGATACTTCAATCCTCGCTGCTGGGAACACTCATCGGCTCCCTGCCAGGAGCAGGAGCGGATGTCGCATCCTGGGTTTCCTACGGCATGGCGAAAAAGACCTCCAAAAAGAGCGAAGAGTTCGGAGAAGGGAGCATCGAGGGCGTCATCGCCCCCACCAGCGCTAACAACGCCGCCCTGGGCGGGACCTGGATTCCGGCTCTGGTCTTCGGCATCCCTGGTGACACCATCACCTCCATAGTGCTCGGCGCCATGCTCATGTACGGCCTCAAACCAGGCCCCATGATCTTCGAGGGGGAGCGCTTCCTGGTGGACCAGATCTTCTCCGTGGGCCTCGTCTCCCAGTTCTTCCTCCTGTTCATCGGCTACGCCGGGATACGGGCCTACACCAGAATCTTCCAGTTCCCCAAGAACATCGTTTACACAGGCATCATCTACTTCTCCATTGTCGGGGCATACGCCATCAGAAACAGCATCTTCGACGTGGGCATCATCCTGTTCTTCGGCATCCTGGGCTTTGTCATGGAAAAGGTGGAGATCCCCCTCCCCCCCATGATCCTGGGCCTGATCCTGGGCCCCATGATCGAGGAGAACCTGCGGGTGGGGCTGATCAAGACCGACGGCGATCTGCTGCCCTTTGTCAGCCGTCCCATCTCCATAGTCCTTTTCGCCGTCATCCTGTTGATGTTTTGCTGGACCCCGATCAAAAATCTGTACATGTTCTTTTTTCAGAAACACTCCACACAGGGGGCATAGGTCATGATCAAGGACGCACTCGGCATAATCGGTCAATACAGAATGGCCATTCCCTGCTGGGATGGCGTGATCGCGGTTCTGGAGAAAATGGACGCCGGGACGCTGGAACAAGGCAGGCACGAAATCCCGGACAGCCCCTGCTTCTATATCGTCTCCTCATACGAGACCAGGGAGTACCGGGAAGATCTCTACGAGTTCCACAAGAACTACATCGACATCCAGGTCGTGCTGGAAGGCGAGGAGATTATCTACACGGTCCCCCTGGAGCGGGTTGCCCCGGATGACAAGGGGTACAATGCGCAAAACGACATCCAGTTCGGAATCTCTTCCGACCCGGACGCCCTGAGTCTCAAGGCCGGTGAATTCGCGGTGCTGTACCCCGGGGATGCCCATATGCCCGGCTGCAAGGTCGGGAGTGCCCCGGTCAATGTGAAAAAGCTGGTCATCAAGGTCCCGGCCGCCTGATAACCGGCCCTCCTGCATAACCAGACATGCCGAATATGCCCGGTCGCTGTATAGCGGCCGGGCTTGTTTTTGCTTCGAGGAGGCGGACACGAAGAACGCCCCCACACTGACTTGCGGATTGCCCTTTTCCAGTGGTTTGCTACAAAGGGCCATGCCCCCCCTTTCCGACATCACCACGCGATACCTTTCCCCTCGGGGGCTGCCCTCCCGTCGCATGCTGGCTCACCTCGCCGCCCTCTTTTTCCTGACTTTCACGGCAGTGCTCACCCCCACCCCATGGAAAGGGGATGCAGCCGGAAGCTCCGAGGCCGACTCCTGGGACTCCACCATTACCAGCGAAATGGACGCCGCCGTAACCGAGGTCGACAACATCGACGGCAACGACCTGCTTCGCAAAGGGGTACGGGAGGTGGCCAAGGGGGCCGGGGAGGTCATCATCGGCGTGCGCAAAGTCTTCAGCCGGATGGGTTCCCTGGCCGACGCCGCCTCCGGGGCCAACGTCCTTGGTGGAAGAAACCAGGGGGGCGCCGTGGTCATCATTACAGACGGCGTGGGCTGGAATGTATACGGCAGCCACAACAGCGCGGAAAACGCAAACGGTGGAAAGAACCTGGTGGTGAACACCGCGGTGGGCAGGATCGGCTGGGGGCTGTTCGGCAGCTACAACTCCGGCATTGGATCCCGGGGCGGGGGAAACACGGTCATCAACAACGGCGGCCTGGGCTGGAGCCTCTGCGGCAGTTGCAACGTGGGGGAATCCTCGACCGGGGGCGACAACCTTATAATGAACATGAGCGGCGTGGGCTGGAGCATATACGGCAGCTACAATCAAGGCGACAACTCCAGTGGCGGGGGCAACTCCATCCTCAATCACAAGGCCGTGGGCTGGAGCACTTACGGAAGCAACAACCAGGGCGACGGTACCCGCGGCGGCAACAACCTCGTCCTGAACACCAGCGGCATAGGCTGGAGCATCTACGGCAGTTACAACCACGGTGACAACTCCAGCGGCGGGGGCAACACCGTCATTAACGCCCAAGACGGCACGGTGGGCTACTCCGTCATCGGCAGTTGGAACCTTGGGAGCGGCTCCATTGGCACTGGCAACACCATCGTGAATTTCGGACTGGTGCATGGCTCGATATACGGCAGCCGCAACGATGGGGGCGGCTCAACCGGCGGAGGCAACACCATCGAGAACCACGGAACCATTGAAGGCTCCGTATACGGCAGTCTGGACAACGGCGCGGGCAGCGCAAGCTCCGGAAATTCCATCCTCAATACCGGCACCGTGGGTGGCTCCATTCTCGCCGGTTCGGGCGACGACACGGTTGCAATCGGCAACGGCTCCAGCGTTGGCAGGAAAGTGGATGGCCAGGACGGACAGGACTCCCTTGTCTTCCGGAATGCCGGGACCATCTCCGGGGGGCAGTACGTAAACTTCGAGACGTTGCTGGTGGAGCAGGGACGCACCAGCCTTACCGGCATCTTGGAAGTGAACGGTCCGGCCAAAGTGGAGGGCGGCCTATATCTCCAGGGAGAACTCCACACCAGCGATTTGACCGTTGCATCCGGCGGACGCCTCGGCGGCTCGGGCCTGCTCGTTGGCGACCTGACGATCAACGGCATCCTGGCTCCGGGTAACTCCATCGGCACGCTGAACGTCCAGGGGGACGCGTACCTCTCCTCCGGCAGCGTCTATGCCGTGGAGTTGGGAGGGAGCGGTATGGCGGACAGCCTGCAGGCCACCGGGACAGTGAATATCGACAGTGCCGCGTTGTCTCTGGAAGTTGTCTCGCCCCAGCTCGTGGTTTCCTCCGGGACCTGGGAAATACTCCAGGCCGACGGAGGCGTTACCGGCGCCTTTGAATCCGTCGCACTCCGCTCCATGACCATGGGCGCCGCCCAGGAAATTCTGGCCGACTCGATCAATGTACGAATCACGCGCACAACGCCCTACTCCGCCCTTGCCGCGGACAGTGCACAGCTGGCCACGGCCTCTGCCCTGGATGCGATCTTGGCGTCGACCTTCGGGAGCATGGCCGACCTCATCGCCTCCATGGACTTCTCCTATGATCTGGCTGAAATCCGTCAGGCTCTGGAGCGCCTCGGCCCTGCCGAATACGCAGCATACCCGGAAGCATCGTTGAGGAGCACCCGCCTGGTGGAGCGGGCGGTCTCACTGGAGCTCCGCAACGCGGCCCGCGAAAACCCGGAGCATATCTGGCATGCCTGGGCCCGGGGATTGGGAGACTGGGGGCGTATCGAGAAGAGGCGGGAATTCGGAGACTACCAATGGACCACAGGGGGGCTCGTGCTGGGACTGGATCACCGCCCCACTCCCTGGCTGCGCATGGGGCTGGACTTCGCCTGTACCGAAACCTCCCTCCGATGGAGCGACAGCAACTCCAGGGGGCGGCAGGATGGCAAATACGCGGGCGCGCACATTGGTGTGGAGTACGGCGGATTTTCAACCTCGGCCATGGTTCTCGGCGGCATTCAGGAGAACTCGGGCACACGCCGGATTGTCCTGGCGGACCGCACGGCCCGGGCAAACGCCGACTTCGACGCCGCAAGCCTGTTGTCCCGGCTGGATCTGGCCTACGAGCTGCGCTCCGGCGCCTTCTCCCTTGCCCCGCGCATGTCCTTCACCCGTGTCCAGACTTGGCAATCCTCTTTCAATGAGAGCGACGCCGGTTACCTGGGCCTGCACCTGGACTCGACAAACCAGGCGCTCTCCTCCCTTGAATTCGGGAGCGATGCCTCTTATGCCCTGGAACTGGAGCACGTCACGCTGCGCGCAAGGATGGTCCTGGCATGGCGACACGATATCCCTGACTCTCCCGGCTCGGGCGCTTCCCTGTCGGCCCGGTTTCTGGACTATCCAGGATCCTCCATGCGCCTCCACGCACCCGCCCCCCAGTCCAATTCCCTGCTGGCGGACATCGGTGTCAGCACCGAGATAGGAAAATATCTGAGCGCATCGGCGAACTACTCCCTGACCTGCGGTGGAGCTGAGATCGCCCATGGATTTGGGGTGACCTTTGGGCTGAATTTCTGAATCGGCCAGTTCTATTGGCGTCATTCTCCCTTCTCGTGTCTTATACTTCATCAGGAAAGTAAAAGCCCTGGACATCACTCTTGAGTTCTGCTTTAAAATGCAAGCATCGGGGGATAGCCCGTCCGGAGCTCCAAAATCCTGACAAACCAGACAATTCAGACTCACGCAAAGGCAGAGCAAGGTTAACCTTACAGCATACCACTCGTACAGCAGCGGTCATGCCGACATGACCGCTGCACAACAGGCAGAACAACATGGTACACGGAATAGATCTTTTCATTTCCCTGTTCAAGAACCTGGCGATTTTCATCGCCCTTGTGGCTGTATATCGCATCATCTTCGGGCAATTCGGAAAATCGCCAAGATTCGTGCGCCAGCTGTTGCCTGGCATGATCTTCGGCCTGTTCGCCATAATCTGCATGAACGCAAAGATTCCTGTCTTCGAAGGCGGGGTGGTGGATCAACGAAATGCCATAGTGGCTTTGAGCGGAACATTTGGCGGCCCTGTCTCGGCGGTCATCAGCGCTTTGTTTGCGGCATCATACCGTATTTACATCGGTGGTGCGGGTGTCTTTGCGGGTGTGGTCGGCATCTCCCTGTCCGTTGTTGCCGGGATCGCGCTTCATTTCGTCAAGAATGGTTTTGCGACCATAAAAAGAGCTGCGACCAGTTCCTTGTTCGCCGTCATCGTCATCCTCCCCGGATTACTCTTCGTGGGAGACCTCGACTCCGGCTGGAAATTGATGAAGGCCATGTCCCTGCCCTATGGACTCGCGATATTCTGCGGGATCTTCATCGTGGGGTTCCTGCTGACCAAGGAGGAGGAATCATACTATATCGAGCAGTCCTTTCGGGAAGGTGAGAAACGCTACCGGGAGCTGGTGGAGGGAACTGGCGAGCTCATTATTCATTTCGATTCGAACGCTATCATCACTTACGCCAACCATGTTTCGGACTCCATTTTCGGCCTTACTCCTTCCCAATGTGTGGGGCAATCCGCCTTTCGGTTCGTACACCCCGACGACTACGACCGGACCGTGGAATGGGTCAGGGAATGCATAGGGCGGGGCGTAAGGCAGGCTGTGATCGAAAACCGGCAGGTAAACGCCACCACCGGCGAAACCAGAACCATCCAGTGGTCCTCTTCATTTTACTATGATGCTTCTGGCAAGGTGACCGGTGTGGGCTGCTTTGCCCGCGACATTACCGAGCAGAGGCTGACGGAAAAAGCCCTTGCCGACACCCTGAGGGATTTCCAGACCCTTTTCGAGGAAGCGCAGGACTCCATCCTGTTCATGAAAGAGGGGCGCATAGTGGATTGCAACCACAGCGCCACGGCACTCATCGGTCTGCGCAAGGAGGACATCATTGGAACCACCCCCGCGGATTTTTCCCCCCCGTTCCAGCCCGACGGCACTGACAGCTTCAACGCCCAGGAGCGGATCATAAAAAAGAGCATGACCGGTACAAAACTCCGCTTCGACTGGATGTTCATAAATGCCGAGGGCTCTCCCATCAATGTGGAAGTCTCCTTGCAGTCGAAGAGCCCTGAGACTCCAGACATACTGCTGGTCATGGCACGTGATGTGACCGAGCAGAGACGCGCCGAACAACTGCTCAGGCAATCGGAGGAGAAGTTCTCCCGGCTCTTCAAACTCTCCCCGGACACCATCGTGCTCAGCGACTTGGATTCCGGGATAATTCTCGACGTGAACGACAACTTCCTGCAGCAGACAGGGTACTCAAGGGAGGAGGCCATTGGCAGCACCCCGAGGGAGTTGAACATAGTGGCGGACGACTTCAAACGGGAGATTCTGCTGCGGTCCCTTAAAACGCACGGGCAGGTGAGAAACCTCGAGTTGGAGATCAAGCGCAAGGACGGGTCATTCGGCTTAAATTCCATGTCCGCCCAGAAAATCGAGATCGAGGGCCGCCCCTTTATCCTGTCAGTGCATAGGGACATCACGGAGACCAAGAAGATCCATGAGATGATGGTACAGACAGAAAAAATGATTTCCGTGGGAGGCATCGCCGCGGGCATTGCCCACGAAATCAACAATCCCCTGGGCATCGTGCTTCAGGCGGCCCAAAACCTGGCAAAACGCATCCGGCCGGATTTCCCGAAGAACCTCGAGGCGGCCGGTAAAATCGGCCTGGACATGAATTTGCTGGACAAATACATGCGGGCCCGCAAGCTGGACTCCTTTATCGAGGATATCCGCTCCGCCGCTCTGAGGGCCTCGAACATCATCCGGCATCTGTTGGACTTCAGCCGGCGCAGCGAGTCCAGTCGGGCGGCCTGCGACCTGCCCGGCATAGTCCGCAAGGCGCTGGCACTGGCCCAGAGCGATTACGATCTCAAAAAAAGGTATGATTTCAGACAAATCCACATCGACCTTGAGGTGGATGACGACCTGCCCGTCATCCACTGCACCGAAACCGAGATCGAACAGGTGTTCTTGAACCTGCTGCGAAACTCTGCCCAGGCCATGGCCAGCGCAGATCCCCCCATCGAAAGTCCGCGCATATCTATCAGGCTGTCCACCATACCCGATGGTGTACGCATCGAGATGGACGACAACGGTCCGGGTATGCTTCCCGAAGTCAGACACAGGGCCTTCGAGCCTTTCTACACCACCAAGGAGCCGGGCCAAGGTACAGGGTTGGGCCTGTCCGTGTCCTACTTCATAATCACCAAGGGGCACGAGGGCAGAATGAAGGTGGAATCCGAGGCCGGGCAGGGTTGCCGCTTCACCATCGAACTCCCCACCGAGGAGGCGCGATGCAGGCTCTCCCAGGACGACGGCGAGACCTGTTCAGGCTAGGGCTCCTCCGCCCCAGTCACATTATCCGCTCGAGCATCCTTGCTCTTGAGGCAATTCCACAATAACGGTGAGCCTCCCCTCGCTTCAGGACAACGACATGTCGCCACAGTGGTTCTTCACGATCTTTCCCGCGATGGCCAACCCAAGCCCCGAACCGGCACCGCCTCGGATGTCCCCCCCGTTGAAACGGCTCCATGAGCCGCGACGGATCCACACCTGGTTCTTCGCAGCATTGCTGATAGTGATCAAGACCCTGCCCCCGTCCCGACGCGGGGAGACCTCGGCCCCCCCCCCGGCCGGAGCGCTACAACGACTCCTCTGCCCTGGAGCGGCTGTCAGGCAACCAGGCCGGTGCGCTCTACACCATCGGCATCGACGTGCTGGGGGGCATGATTACCGCCCCTTTCCATGCCGTTGTTCTCGGAGTGAATCCCGAAACGGCCCGGGGTCGCGTTGAGGCGGTTTCACCTGTTTGCAAACTTATTCGCGAACACGCCCCAAGCTTCCAGACCTCCCCGAACCCCCTCATTATCCCTCCGACTCCAAATACCTCTCAAACAAGTTCCATAAAACAAACCGGTTAGTTCTGGTCCACAATACTGAACAGAAGATTGCGCAGCACATTGCCTTGGTTTAAGAATCAGTCTATTGTCACATGCTTGCAATGCCTTCTTGGGATTCGTAATCTATAAACAAACTTGCTTCGACAATTGGACATAACAAGGAGAAACTGATGCGAAACAACGGCTTGTACAAGATAATTTACGAGGTTGCCCGGATCATCAACCTCAGCCTCAACCCGCGAGAAGTACTGAATAAAATCGCAGAGGAGACCGCCAAGGGCATGGACGCCAAGGGCTGCTTCATCCGCGTGCTCAGCAACGATGGAAGGACCCTCGAGGCCGGCGCCCACTACGGCCTCTCGGATCGGTACGCGAAAAAGGGCCCTGTGGAGGTGGAAAAATCCAAGCTCGACCGCGATGTGCTCAGAGGTGAAATCGTGGCCATCAAGGACGTACGCAAGGACCCCCGCTTCCAGTACCCCGAGCAGGCCGCCGAGGAAGGGCTCTGCTCCCTGGTGGTGGCCCCCCTCTCCGTGGGCGGTGGAAAGGTCATCGGCGCCATCCGTGTGTACGCCGGGGAAGAGCGCACCTTTGACGACGACGAATTGGATTTCCTGCGCTGCATCGCCGATCTTTCGGGGCTGGCCCTCGAGAACGCGCGCATGTACACGGCACTCAAACGGGCCAAGGAATTGGCTGACGCATACACTTACCAGGTTTTCGAGGATTAGGAATGAGCAAGATCAAAATCGGCATCAACGGTTTCGGACGCATTGGGCGCCAGGTACTCAAGACCATCTGGGAGCGCCACCGCGACGTAATGGAAGTCGTGGCCATCAACGACCTTTTCGATATCAACACCAACGCGCACCTGCTCGCGCACGACACATGCTACGGCCGCTTCGCCCCCAAGGTGTGGGTGGAAGGCGACGTCATGCACGTGGGCGAAGACTTCCAGGTAAAGAGCCTGGCCGAACGCGATCCGCGCGTACTCCCCTGGGGAAAGCTTGGCGTGGATGTCGTGGTGGAATCCACAGGCATCTTCCGCACCGGCCCCAAGGCTATGCAGCACGTGGAAGCCGGCGCCAAGCGGGTCGTGATCTCCGCGCCCGCCAAGGAGGAGGACATCACCCTGGTGATGGGCGTGAACCACGAGGAGTACGACCCGGACAAGCACGTGGTCATCTCCAACGCGTCCTGTACCACCAACTGCCTGGCGCCCATCGTCAAGGTCATGCACCGCGAGTTTGGCATCTCCAAGGGCGTCATGACCACGGTGCACTCCTACACCAACGACCAGCGCATCCTGGACCTCCCCCACAAGGACCTGCGCAGGGCGCGCGCCGCGGCCTGCAACATGATCCCCACCAGCACCGGCGCGGCCAAGGCCGTAGCCCTGGTCATCCCTGAAATGAAGGGCCGGTTCGAGGGCTTCAGCGTCCGCGTCCCCACACCCACCGTGTCCCTGGTGGACTTCGTGGCCGTGCTGGAAAAGGACACCACCACGGACGAGCTCAAGGACAAGCTGCGTCAGGCCGCGGAAGGCGAACTCAAGGACATCCTGGCCTTCTCCACCGACGCCTTCGTGTCCACGGACTTCATCGGCAACCCCCACTCCTCCATCGTGGACGCCGAGTTCTCGGTGGTGCAATCCGGCAACCTGGCCAAGGTCTACTCCTGGTACGACAACGAATGGGGATACTCCTGCCGGGTGGGCGACCTCATCGCCTACATGGCCCAACGCGGCGTGTAGACAGAAAAGAATGAAATGCTTTCCGGGGGGAAACCTTTCTACAGAAAGGTTTCCCCCCCGGCCCCCCTTCCAAAGACTTTTAGAATATCAAAATATTAGGGCATCCCAACCTTGCCAGGTCGGGGTGCTCTTTTTCTTTTGAATATGAGAAAAGCCCAAACCATAGTATAACAAGGTTACAATCCTCTACAAATTGTTACGCAAATAGTCCGCAAACTGCGTAGCCAGGGCCACGTCTTCCTCCAGGCTCCTGCCGCTCACTCCCACCGCGCCGAGACACGCCCCCTCATGTGTGATGGGGATTCCGCCGGGCAAAGGGGTGAGTGCCGCATCACAAAACCACTCCACCTCAAGCCGCTCGTTGCGGAGCCGCCGCAGGAACGCCTCGGTGCTGCAGCCCATTTTCGCGGCCGTGTACGCCTTGCCTCGGGCGATCGCGATGACCCGCTCCGGCGCTCCGTCCATGCGCACCACCGCCAGAGTGAATCCCGAGGCATCCACAACCGCCAGAGTCACGGGATTGCCCCCATCCTTTTGCGCGAGTTCGATGACGTGGCTGATGGCGGCAAGTGCCTTGTCGTGTGATATTTTCATGAGTTGTACCTTTCGAGATGAGGTTCGTCTTATGCACCTTAAAACATGTAAAATTCTCTCCGCCGAGTGTGGCAATAATAAATGACAGTCTAAAAAAAAAGCAAGGGCAACAGACTTTATTAACAGCAAATCTCCAGCAGTCCGCGGCATATTCCAGCTTAACAGACTGTCGGACTTAAGTTTTACTTTTTAATATCAATCTGTTATGTTATTTTTATGAGCACACGATTTAGAGACATCGATAGAGATAGGCCCTTGTTACTGTCCCCGGACATGCGAGACTGGGTCCCCGACGACGACATGGTCCATTTTGTGTTGGAGGCTGTGAAGCTTGCTCCGACCGATAGTTTTCAAGTAAACGCGCGTGGAACCGGCTCGAAGCAGTATCCGCCGCGTATGATGCTGGCTTTATTAATTTATTGTTACGCAAATGGCGTTTTCTCTTCGCGTAAAATTGAGCGGGCCACCTATCGGGATGTTGCCGTTCGTTATTTAACGGGCAACACGCACCCAGATCACGACACGATTTGCTCCTTCCGCCGCAAGAACTTTGAAGCGGTCAGCGCCGCTTTTTTGGAAATACTCAAGCTCGCCGGTGAACTAAAGCTACTCAAAGTAGGAAATATCAGCGTCGATGGGACGCACATCAAAGCCAACGCTTCAAAATATAAAAACATTAAGCATAAAAGGGCATGTGAGCTTGAGCAGAAACTGACGCACGACATCGCCGAACTAATGGCCCGGGCAGAGCGCGCCGACTCCTCGTCTGATGACGATGGACAGCGGATTCCACAAGAACTCGCTCGGCGTGAGAAGTTGCTGG
This sequence comes from Desulfovibrionaceae bacterium, assembly GCA_963674665.2. GTDB lineage: Bacteria > Desulfobacterota > Desulfovibrionia > Desulfovibrionales > Desulfovibrionaceae. The sequence continues at coordinate 389,430 of CAXXPL010000016.1, forward strand.
GCAAAATGCAAGCGGCCCAAAAAAAGTTGGAAGAGCGTTCACGCAAACGCGCCGAATCCGAAAACGCCGAGTTCGAACGCAAGCGTAAGGCTCGGGAGCAACGAACGGGGCAACACAGAGGCCGCGCTCCCAAGCCGCCCCAAGATAACCCCAAGGATTCGGAATCGATAAACATGACTGATGAAGACTCGCGAATCATGCGCAAGACCAATAAGAGCGACTACACACAGTCGTACAATTGCCAAGCCGCAGTAGATGCCGATGGTTCACAACTGGTTCTGCACAGCTATGTGACGAACAACGGCTCAGACAGGAATGAGCTCTTGCCTGCGGTCGTCGGCGTTATGGACGACGTGGGCCAGCCTGTGGCGGTGCTGGCGGACACGGGATATTGCAACATTGAAGCCTGTAAAAAAGTAGAGGAATTGTGCGTAGATCCGTTTGTTCCGCCATGCCGGATGAGCCAACTGAAATATGACTATCGGCCAGAAAAAAAGAAAACCGAAAAATCCGTTACGGATCCATACTTGCGAAAGATGCGTGAAAAACTCGACGGCGAGAAAGGAAGACAACTGTACTCATTGCGTAAGCAAAGTGTTGAGCCGGTTTTTGGGATCATTAAACATACTTTGGGCTTTCGCCAATTTCTCCTTCGAGGTCTAGAAAAAGTGTCTGGGGAATGGAAGCTTGTGTGCTTGGCTTACAATATGAAGCGGCTATTTAAGTTGAAATGCGCCTAAAAAACGACACCTGAGGGGTTTTGGGGCTCAAAATACGCTTTGCAGGTTCAAAAACAAATCTAAGAAGATTTTTCTTGAATGTAAACTCAGCATCAGCCCCCATTCACGGCACGCTGATGCTGAGTTAAGTTCGACAGACTGTTAAATATCTTTCTCTTTAAGAATTGGCTCGGTTGAAAGATACACAGATCTTCCATCAGGATAATTGAATTGTTTGGAAAGAAAATCAATTTCCTTTTTGGTCATATTCACAACTGACCCACCGATTTCATGTATTGACTCTCTAACGAGATTCAACGCTGCGGTCTTTGTTGGAAAACTGCCCCCAATTCCAGCGGGAGCTGCGAACATGTAATTAGATCTCCAGACAAGATATGCTTGCATTTTTATTGGTTTATTCGTCTTATTTGTTTTTTGCAATTTTACAATATACTCAAGCCAATCTGTTTCGTTGATTTTCCCAAAAACTGATTGAATCGATGTTGGTTTCTTTCTTTTCATTGGAGTCATGGCCCCCCCGCACAGCCCGGGGTGCTGTGGCTTGATAACAATATGATTTCATACTTATTTGTGCAGGCAATCTCGTTTGGCAAATGCATTGCCCTGATTTATCAAGTCGCTCAATATTCCCCTCTCTGACAAAAAATTATCAAACGATATTCGCCATAAAATTTCAAGCTCACAAAACATATATTTTTCCTTTACCGCCCTATGCGCAGCAATGAATTGTTCCTTTGTTTTTCATCATTTCTAATCGCTCATGTTAAAAAGTAGGACAATGTGATTTTGAGCAATGTTGCGTTACGCCCCTTACCTCGGAGGATTGTGCAGAATCTCCGGAGGAACCGGTCTTCCTTTCTCCCCCCGCTGATTCTATATTTCCTTCAGGCATGGTACTGCGAATATCAGGGTTGTTTTCTCACTCCGGATCGCAACGCCCCCATGCGGGCAATCCGGCGTCCCGATTTCACGACAGTCACAGGAGAAACTCATGATCACACGGCGATTGGGAACAGAAGGGCTGGAAGTTTCGGCCATCGGGCTCGGCTGCATGGGTATGTCCGATTTCTACGGCCCCAGGCAGGACAGCGAGTCCATCAAGACCCTCGAACATGCCCTGGATATGGGGGTCACGTTCTGGGACACGGCAGACATGTACGGCCTGGGCGCCAACGAGCGGCTGCTCGGAAAGGTGCTCGCAAGGCGCCGCCACGAAGTCATCATCGCCACCAAGTTCGGTGTTCTCCGGGATGATGCGGGCGAGTTCATCGGCCTGGACGGCCGCCCCGACTATGTGTGCCAGGCCTGTGAAGCCAGCCTCAGGCGCCTGGGCGTCGACCATATCGACCTGTTGTACCAGCACCGCATGGACCCGGACACCCCCATCGAGGAGACCGTGGACGCCATGGCGCGGTTGCGGGAGCAGGGCAAGATTCGCCACCTGGGGCTCTGTGAGATTTCGGCGAAGGAGTTGAAGCGCGCCGCAAGCGTGCACCCCATCTCCGTACTACAGTACGAGTACTCCCTGTGGACCCGTGAAGTGGAGGGCGAGACCCTGCAAGCCTGCAGGGAGCTGGGCATTGGCGTGGTCGCCTACAGCCCCATGGGGCGTGGCTTCCTGGCCGGCGGGATCAAGAGCCGGAGCGACCTGACAAAGGACGATTGGCGGCTGGAAAACCCCCGTTTTTCAGAGGAAAACCTTGCCGGGAATCTCAAGCTGGCCGAGGCGGTGGAAAGCGTGGCCAGGGAGAAAGGCTGCACCCCGGCCCAGTTGGCCCTGGCCTGGCTGCTCTCCCAGGGTGAGGACATCGTTCCCATTCCCGGCACCCGCCGCATGGAGCGGCTGGAGGAGAACGCGGCCGCCATCAACGTGACGTTGTCACCACAGGAGCTCGAGCGCATCGATACCCTTCTGCCCCCAAACGTCGCAGTCGGGGAGCGGTATTGATCCGCCTGAAAGCATCCGCAATCACTGCGCGCAGTCATAGCCCATACGTCTCGGGCCTGGGCGTCTACAGGCCGATCATGCCCGTTCGACCGCCTTTTGCCGCTTCCTCATGCGCAGGATCAGGAACGCGATGGTGAAATTCAACAAGGCTGTTCCCAGCAACCCAACCAACGACTGTATGGCGAGATACTTTTCCGTGAACACGTACAGGCCGATGTTGGCCAGTCCGAACAGGAGCCAGGATATGAAGCTGACTCCCTGGACATTCTTTTCCTTCAGAATCTTGAGCAGTTGCATAAACGCAGCCACCGGCAGGATAACCGCCGGGAGCCAACCTACAATATTCGGGATCAAATCGGACATTTCATCTCCAAGTAATACGATGACCGCGCTCGACTTTCACAAGAGGGGACGCCCCCCCTGGGGGCCCCCTGCCTCCCCTTCCAAAGATCCGCCAATAAAAGCATACGTTGAAATGCGCTGATTAATTACATTTTTCAGAAGTGCTGTAGAATTGTTCGTTGGCAAGGCGCAAGGAAAAGGCAAGACCGACGTGTAGTTATAATACACGAGGATTTGCCTTTTCCACAGCAACAAAGCCAGCGGGCAATTATGCAGTGCTTCCTTGACATCAAAAAGTTCTGGAAAAGGGAGCCCGAGGGGAAAACCTCTTTCAAGAGGTTTTCCCCTCGGAATGCCGTTTTCTCGATCTTTTTCCATAGTAAGGTTCTTTTCTAATGATCATCTTTCATACACCACCGCGCCGTCGCAGATGGTGGCTGCCACGTCCAGACCTGACGGGTCCTTTTCCAGTTCGGCAATGTTGCCGGAGAGAACGACCATGTCGGCCAGCATCCCCGGCTCGATGGCGCCCTTGATGTTCTGGCTGTACCCGGAGAACGCCGCGCCGGACGTATAGGCCGCAACTGCCTCGGGCAGGGTCACGGCCTGGTTTTCGCCACCTTCGACCCAGGGCTTTCTGGTCACTGCGTGGTGGATGCCGGTACGCACGTCGCAGGACACGATGGGCCAGTCACTGCCGAACACCAGTACAGCGCCTGCGTCCAGCGCCCCTTGCCAGGCAAAGGCTGTGTTCCACTGGGGCTCGGAGACGAGGGTGTGCCACATTGTCATGGGGGGGCGTTCGTGCAGGGGCTGCATGGAGGTGATCACCCCCTCACTGCCGAACCTGGGGAGATCCTCCGGGGTGCAGGTCTCGATGTGCTCGATGCGGTGATGGATCATGTGACCGCGCTTTCCGTCGACGTCCCTGTTGGCCTGCCGAGCCTTTGCAATGGCGTCCAGCATGGACTTCACCGATCCGTTGCCGATGCAGTGGGCCGCCACCTGGATCCCCAGCTTGTCCGCGAACATGACCAGGGTGTCCAGCTCCTCCTGCGTGAACTCCGGGATTCCCGGGGTGGGCGCCTTGTCCAGGCGATAGGCGGTGTCCTTCTCGATGACCCCGTCCATGAAAATCTTCAGGGTATCCAGGCGGACCTTGGCGTGGTAGCCCAGGTGCCTCGGCATGTCCTCCGCATGATGCGGGTTCCTCCTGTGGTGATGCGGCGCCACATGGCTCTTGAAAACAGTGTCGAGGATATGCTCGGAGGTTTGCAGCAGCTTGTCCAACCTGGGGTGCTTTTCGCCCCCGTCCTTTGCGGCCAATGTCTCGAGCTTCTTGTGCCTATGGCTGCCCGCACTTCTCAGCAACTCCACAAGCGCGTCGTGCAGTTGCGCTGCCGTGATTTCCTGTTTGCGGGCCCTGGTCAACAGCTCCCGGGCCTCGTATCCCATGACCACGTCGTGCAGCATGTTATGGTCCGCGATGGACGAAAACGAGGCATTCACCCGGATGGGCAAACGCCCCCGCTGTTCCAGCTCCAGGAGCAGGAGCAGGAAGGATAGGTCCTCGGCGGGTTGGGCCAGGGCCATGCGATGCACCCCGGTAATGCCCATGCCCGCGAGCTGGTTGCATACACTTTCCAAATCATCCAGCTGTTGCTCCACGGAGCGCGGGTATTTGGCCTGTAGCGGTCCGCACAGAAAATAATAAACCTCCGGCTCCCTGAATTCGCCTGTGGGAACGCCCTCCGCGTCCGTGACGATCTTCTCCTCCAGGTGCAGCTTTTCCACCAAATGTGGATAGGGGGGCATCTTGTGCAACAGTCCGGCCTCTTCCACCGCCCGGGTGTTGCCCCAGGCAGTGTGCAGGTCGTGGGCAAAGACAAGTACGGGCCTGTCGGCCACAATCGTGTCCAGGGTCTGGCGGCAGGTCTCGGCCGGGATTATGGGATCATCCAGGTAATGCACCCCGTACACATGCAGGGCCGGAGTGTCCGGGTTGTTTGCCGCGAATTCGGCCAGGCGCCTGTTGAACTCCTCGGCCGTGTTCACGTCCTCCACATCAAGGGAGCCAAGCCGCTGCATGGCCACGGCCAAGTGCAGGTGCGAGTCCACAAAACCCGGCGACACCGAGTTTCCCCGTGCGTTCAGCACCCGTGTATCCGCCCCTGTGACTGTGGCGACCTCCGCGCTGTCACCAACCCTTGTGATGACGTTTCCCTTAACCGCGATGTCCACGGTCCGGCCATTGTCCAGGAGCGCGTTTTTGACAACCAGGTCCGCCTGTGCGTCCGGATCGTATTCCAAGGAGGGCTCGATGCGATATTCCGTGTTCGGGGCATGATCCTCTGGGCGCACATCGTGCCTGCCCACTCCCAGCAGTTCGGGGAAGGCTTTGGCCAGAGCATGGTGCAAACGAGTTTCCGGTCTCTTGGGGCAGTTCATCTCACATCCTTCTGGTTTGTCGAAGAAAAAACTAAACGGAAAACACTTTCCGAATGAATCGGCTCCGGAAGTTGGACAAATAGGATTGTAACATATGGGGGATAGAGGCAAAGCACAAGAGCGCGGCAAAGCCTGCTCCGCTCCTGCAGCTTGAATAATCGATGTCAAGGACGAGGAGAGGTCAGGCCGTTGCCTCCTGCAGGCTCTTGATGTCCCGCAAAGGGGGCGCTCCGAACTGCCGCTTGTATTCGCGGCTGAACTGTGACGGGCTCTCGTACCCCACCCGGGTGGCAACGCTGGTCACGCCCTGCTCCCCAGTGAGCATGAGCCGCCGGGCTTCCAGGAGGCGCATCCTCTTCTGGTACTGCAAGGGGCTCATGGCCGTTACCGCACGAAAATGCAGATGGAACGTGGAGGGGCTCATGCCCACATCCTTGGCCAGGCTCTCTATCTTGAGTTGCTGGGCGTAGTTTTCCCGCAGCCAATCGATGGCCCGGGCGATCTTGTGGCCATGGCTTCCGGCGAACGCCATCAGCCGCAGCCGCGCCCCCTGCTCTCCCTTGAGAAGCCGGTACAGGACCTCCTTGAGGATGAGCGGCGCTAGCATTGGGATATCCTCAGGCTGGTCCAGCAGGCCGACCAACCGCTCAAAGGCATCAAGCAAAGGGGCGCTGACCCTGCTCACCGCCATGCCCCGCCCGGTCTGCTGGGGGCGTGAAACGGGCAGGCTGCTGTCCACCATCATCCTGGACACCACCTGCAGGTCGACCTTCAGGATCACTCCGAGCAGCGGACTCGCCTCGCTCGCCTCCACGACCTGCATCATCACCGGCAACCCAACGGATGTGACCAGGTAATGATTCGCGTCGTAGATGTACTCCTCATCCTCGAGCACGGCCCGCTTCGCCCCTTGGATCACAAGGCATATGCTGGGCTCGTAAAAGCCACTCTTGGGCTCGGTGGGCTCGGTGAATCTGGCCAGCACCAGCCCGGGTATCACGGTTTCCAGCAACGGGGTCTTTTCTGTCCAGCGAGAGATCTTTTCAGCAAGCTCCCGGCGCGAGGTATCCATGCCGGTATCCATCGACGTGTCGTGAACACTCATACGAACCCTCCAGGCTTGCCTGTACCACTATCAGATATCCCGGGGAGTGAACAACATGTTCCGCCGCCTTTTCGGACGATCAGGCAGAAATGCGGGAGGATTGATCTAGGCGGAGCAGGATAATCTGGATATCAACGGGTAACTGGTCTATTATGCGTTTGGAATATCCCACTTCACAAGGATCATAGAAAACCCCAAGCAACCAAAGCCTTTGGAGGAGCCATGATCGTTTTACATGTGAACGGTACGGAAAGGCAGGTCGACGCGGACCCGGGAACCCCCTTGTTGTGGGTGCTGCGGGACAATCTGGGGATCACGAGTGTGAAATACACCTGCGGCATTGCGGAATGTGGCATGTGCACGGTTCTCATCAATGGCCAGGCCCAGCGGTCCTGTGTCGTCAACGTGGAGGATGTGCAAGGCAGCGAGATCACGACCATTGAGGGCCTGCCCGACGATCACCCCGTGAAGGTGGCCTGGATCGAAAAGCAGGTGCCCCAGTGCGGCTACTGCCAGCCCGGCATAATGCTGCAAACCGTGGATTTCCTTTCAAGGGAACCCAACCCTTCCGAGGAACGCGTCAACGAGGTCATGGACAACGTCATTTGCCGGTGCGGCTCGCACCCCAGGATCAAGCAGGCCATTCTGGCAGCCGCCGAAATGTCCCCGAAGCAGGGAGGATAGGCCATGACAACCACAATGACACGACGCTCCTTCTTGAAGCAAGGCAGTCTGGTGCTTGCCGTCACCGCATTGTCCGGTCATTTGCAGCTCTTCAACGCCTCCCCGGCAATGGGAGCAACCGCCGGCACGTTCAAGCCCCACGCCTTCCTGGAAATCGCAACGGACGAGACCATCACCATCTGGGTGGGGCAAACCAACCTCGGCCAGGGCACCCACACCGGCATACCCATGATCATTGCCGACGAACTGGATGCGGCCTGGGAAAATGTGCGGGTGAAAATGGCCCTGGCGGCCGAGCCGTTCCATGACCCCCATTGGCATGTCCAGGCCACCGGGGGGAGCACCAGCATCCGCCACCGCTGGGATCTGCTGCGCACTGTGGGCGCCGCGGCCCGGCAGATACTCGTGGAGGCGGCGGCACAACAGTGGGGGGTTCCGGCAAGCGAATGCGGCGCCAGGGACGGCAAGGTCATCCACCCAAAGAGCGGCAGCCTCACTTACGGGGCGTTGACCGAAGCCGCCAGCAAACTGCCTGTCCCTGATAAGCCCACCCTCAAGGACTCGAAGGACTACACCATCATCGGCACCCAGCGGCAGCGGCTGGACCTTCCGGACAAGGTGATGGGCAAGACCGTTTTCGGAATGGACTTCACAATGCCCGGAATGTGCATTGCCGTGGTGGCCAGACCGCCGCACTATGGCGCGTCGTACACGTCATATGACGAAGAGGCGGCCATGGCGGTCAAGGGCGTCATCAAGGTGCTGCCCCTGGAAAACAGGATCGCGGTGTGCGCAAACACCACCTATGCCGCCATGAAGGGGCGGGACGCCCTCGACGTCCAGTGGTCCCACGGCTCACACCCGGATCTGGACAACACCGCGCTGGACGCCCTGTTCGCGGCCGAGCTGGATAAACCCGGAGCAATCGCCAGAGACGACGGCGACGTTGACAAGGCCATGGCGGGGGCGGCCCGGATACTGGAGCAATCCTACAAACTGCCCTACATTTCCCACGCCCAGGTGGAGCCCCTCAACTGTACCGCCCATGTGGAAAAGGAGCGGTGCCGGATCTGGGTACCCACCCAGGGGCAGACATACACCCAGCTCACGGCCTCGAAACTGACAGACCTGCCCATGGAAAAGGTGGAGGTCATGACCCTGCCCGCGGGGGGCGGTTTCGGCCTGCGCGGGGAGCAGGACCTGGTGGTAGACTCGGTGCTGCTGTCCAAGGCCCTGGAGCGCCCGGTCAAGGTCATCAACACCCGCGAGGACGAGTTTGCCCTGGACTATTTCCGCCCCGCCAGCCAGTGCCGCATCAAGGCGGCCCTGGACAATAACGGCAAGGTGATGGCCTATTCCCACAAACTGGCAGCACCATCGGTCATGTCCCGGCTCATGCCTCAGGGAGTGCGGAACGGCATCGACCCGGACGCGGTCTCCGCACTCAGGGATACCATCTACTCGTTCCCCAACATGCGTGTGAAGTACGTCCTGACCGAACTGCCCGTGCCCGTGGGCTTCTGGCGCTCCGTGGGGTACTCGGTGAACGTGTTCACCGTGGAGTCCTTCATGGATGAACTGGCCCACGCGGCTGGCAAGGATCCGGTCCAGTTTCGCCTCGAGCACATGGAGAAAGGCTCCAGACAATACAATATCCTGTCGTTTCTAGCGGACAAGGCCAATTGGGGAGCGCCCGCGCCGGACGGCAGAGCCAGGGGCGTTGCCACGACCTTCTGCTTCGAGTCCTACGCCGCGCACATGGCCGAGGTCTCGGTGGACAAAAATGGGCAGATCACGGTGCACAGGATGGTCTGCGCCCTGGACTGCGGAACACCGGTGTATCCTGACGCCATCCGCGCCCAGGCAGAAGCCGGCGTGGTCATGGGCCTGAGCACGGCCCTGCACGAAAGTGTCGGATTTGATGGCGGCGGCGTGAGCACGCTCAACTACAACGACTACCCCGTGCTGACCATGTCCGAGGTGCCGGAGATCGAGGTCCACATCATGGATGGCAGCCTCAAGGCGGGGGGCATTGGCGAGCCTGTGCTCCCGTCGGTACCCCCGGCGGTGGGCAATGCAATCTTCAAGGCAACGGGCGTGCGACTCCGGGAACTGCCATTCAAGCGGGAGCTGCTGCAAGGGTAATATTGGCCATTGCGTAGAGCAAGAGCTTTGAATTAGGAGAAAGCCACTTGGATAAATGTCCAAGTGGCTTTTAACCTTCAGGAGCTGCAATGAAAATCACAAATGGAAAAATCATCATTGCGATAGGAGTAATACACACTGTCCTGACACCTGTTTATTATTGGAAACAATACAAGAGTTTTGCTCAACAATTTTTCTTCAAAATCAATGATGGATTTATGGCTACGTTTGTGGATTACGAAACATTTGCCGCATTCTGGTGCCTGTACTTCGGCCTGTTGCTTTTTCCTTTGGGAATTTTGCTGGACTCCGTGGAAAGGATTGCCGTAAAAATACCCACTCCGTTTATAATTTCCTATTTGGTCATAATTCTCATTGGTGTATACATGATTCCTTTTGGAGGAATGACCGTATTCATGTTACCACATGTAGTTTTCATGTTGGTGAAAAACACTTGTGGATTGCCCAATGTAAGACAATAAGTCTTGAAAACCGTCCACAACTTCCGGCGCTGGGTAATGGAAAGGCTGCTCATCCCTTTTTCCAATGAAAGCAGGAGGCAGTGCTCACTCTTCAGATTGTAGAAAACAATTTCAAACCAATATAAAAAAATGCCAGTGACAACCATGGCGCCCCCCGCTGTCGGCAATGCAATCTTCAAGGCAACGGACGTGCGACTCCGGGAACCGCCCTTCAAGCGGGAGCTGCTGAAGGCGTGAGAACCGAGTGATCACCAGAAAACAGGCTTCTGAAAAAGATCAAGCCACCTGGAAAAACTTCAAGGTGGCTTTGTTACCTGAAGCCGGTCAAGAACTTGCGAACAACGGCAGCTGTTACCCCTTTTCCCCTCCAACCGGAAAACCCCGATAACCCGGGATCATTGACCGCTACGCTCCGGAGATGTGATTTCCATGGATGCTCAAATCCGGAAAAATGGCCGGATCGTCATTCGCGTAGTGAATCAGGGTACCGTAGCCCCGCATGGTGACATGGTTTCCACCGCCGCTCCAGCGCGCCGGATAGTTGCCCGAAACCTTGTAGGCATAATACGAGCCATTGCCGTCACCGGAAAATGTCTGCCTGACCAGGCCCTTTCCTATGAATACCTCCCAGGAACCCTCAATGGGGGCGTCTCCTTCCGGGTCCTGTTGTTTGGCAGCCTTGCCCCGCTGTGTATCCCTGGTATCGTTGCCCACCTTGGCGCTGTTGTCCGTATTGCCGGACTGTGATGCGCGCGGATGGGATCCGGCATTTGAAATTGCCCATGTTGCGAGATCAACGGTGCTCCACCCCCTTTTTCACACTTGAAGGAAAAGGTCTCCATGGATACCTTGGTCACTTCCAGTCCGCTGCCGCCAGCCATATCCGCTATATAACTCTTTGTTTCTCCCGGCAGAATGGTCTTTCAGCCTTCAGCGCCATGATTATTCCGGTCTCCGTCTGAGAACTCGTAATGCCCCCCATACCTGCGCAATACCGGGGCACCGCGGAATGGTTGGTTACCCTCCATTTCACCTGGGGAGACAACTGCCTGGAAAAACATGTTTCATATTCCAATGTCAGAAAAGGCTGGTTATCATACTTAACTGTCGCATACGTATTCCATGAGGTCCATTTCGCATAGACATTGCCTGCCATCAGCGCACAATAAACAACGAGCAAACTGCATATTGCCCTTTTCACAACAGATTTCCCATCTACTTCTGTTTACAAACGAAAAATGTTATCTCAAGTTATTTTCGCATTCAATGCGAGAAGTCAATATACCCATGGATCCCGGACATCCGCAACGCCAAGGGACGTCCCGAGTTCTCCAAAATCAAGTAGGATATGTCCACCTTACACCACAACCCTATACCATATTGCTTCGGGATCACCATATTCAACTGTCATGGAGACTTTCCAATGCATCGGCACGTAATCAAACCGTGAAAATTCAAGTGTAGCGGATTGAGATGGCAGCATATGCCCGGTTCGTTTGGTTTCCGCATTGGTTGTCGCAGAAACACATGCCCCGAATAATCCTCTATTCTTGAACCTAATGATGATCCGTTGCCCTCCCTCGAATTCCTCTGTAACCGCTCTCTGTTTATCGCCAAATACTCCGCATATCATCTTAGGAGTCAGACGGTCAGCCTTAGCCAGGGAGATGCTGTCCACAAAGCATCGACAATTTGGGTGCGGTGGATCTGGAATCTCACTTTTAGTGTAAATTCGTCCCTCCAACTTTTTGCATTCCTTGCATGCTGTTGGCATGCATAACCAAATCCACAGTGTCTCCATCATGAAATCCTCCTTTTGTCCCGGATGAACTGTTACGCATCCTAAAGGAGTTCATAAGGTAAATCAGGAGTGAAACATTGCATCCGAACCAGGAAGATAGTTGTGTGCGTCAAACTCTGCAATTTCGTCCGGGCAAGGGGCGGATACGGCCAGGGACAGTATTGGAGGGAAATGGACCGTCCGCTGGCAATTGCCGGGCAGTCCATTCCCGCTCTGCCGGACTGCTCTTCCAGATTGGCCCTGTTCCTTCTGACAAGCCGGCAATACAAGCATTTCGAAAACCACCGACCGCGGGGCAAGATGTTCTGCGAAGGATCGAACCATACAACAGGTTGGAAATGATGCGCTTCCGATTGCGCCCCTGTTTTCGTGCAGGCACTGGAAACATGAAGGAAAAAAAGTTTTTCGTATTACCGCAGAAAATTGCGCACGCCCGTGAACACTATCTGGGCGGCCATGGCCGAGAGGATGAGTCCGGTGATCTTTGTGAGGATGGAAAGCCCTGTGGTGCCTATGAATCTCTTCATGTGCGAGGCCGAGTGGAGCAGGACTCCCACGCACATGCAGGCCACCAGAAGCGCGGCCGTGCCCACGAGTTTTTGCGATGTGGTGTCGAACTCCGCGCCGAGGATGAGCAGTGTGCCGATGGTGGCGGGGCCAACCGTGATGGGGATGGCCAGGGGCACCACGGCAAGGTCTTGGTCGTCCTCTTTTTCGGGGCTCTGACGCTTGCCTGAAACCAGGGAAACAGCGGACAGGAAAAGCAGGCTGCCCGTACCGATACGGAAACCGTCCAGGGTGATGCCCAGGGTGGAGAAGATGCTGTTGCCCGCGAAGTAGAGTATCAGACAAATAATCATGACCGACAGGGTGACGCGCAGGGCAATCCGCCGTTGCTCGGATACGGGCAAGCCTTCCGTCATCGAGAGAAACACGCTGAGCACGAAAAACGGCGTCAGCAGGAAGAAAAGTTTAATGCTCAAGCTGATGAATAGGTCTGTCACGGAGACTCCCCCCTGTCCGGTCGTTTGAAATACCATTGTGGGAGTATGTCTTTTGAATTGCAATAAGAAAATTATCGACCCCGGGAGTCTGGGGGAGTATGGATTGGGGTGGAGTTTTCTTGAACACCCAATTGGGGTCAAGAATTGATCCCAAGGAGGCTGTTCATGACCAAATCGGAAACTCCGGAAGGTTTGCCCAAGCGATTTTGGGCGCAGCATAAGACCGAGATCGTTCTACGGCTCCCACGTGGCGAGGATATCGAACTCGTCAGCCGTGAAGTAGGCAAAACAGCTGCCGAACTGACTCGCTGGAAAGAGGCTTTCCTTGCCGCCGGCGCTGAAGGACTCAAGAAACGTCCAGAGAAAGATGAAACCGAAATCAAACGACTTAATGAAAAGGTCGGCGAGCAAACCATGGAAATCGGGTTGCTCCGCGCAAAAATTGCGCGAATGGAGCAAGGTCGCCCTTTGGCGTTCCGGAGGTCGAGAAAATGAGCCAGTCCCTCTCGCCCTCCGCGAAAAAACGTATGGACTGGTTCGGGGACGCACTATCCGGGGCATCCCCCGACCGACTTCTTACCGGCTCAAAAGTCATCCTGGGGACACGCCGGGCCGACGGGGTCCGATCGGGCTGCATACAGATGAGGAACTTCTTATGAATATCCGGCAGATATTGACAGAAAGTCCCTTTACCGGCGAAGGCTATCGCAAGGCCTGGGCTCGCCTGAGGGCGAAATCCAGTCGAGTCTGGACGATTTGACACCTGATGAGGCATACCATGGGTTGCCTTTTGGTCGGGCGGCATGAGAAAGGCGTTGTCCCCGCCGAGACGCCGGAGCTTCCCGGCTTGAAGTGATGCCCCAAGATCGTCATTGTGTGGAAAGGAAAAGCGGCGAGGAAACAGAATAGAGATCCACCTTGGCTGAGCCGCGAAACTGCCCAGCATTTGGGGACCATCTTAAGCTCGCTTACGCCGCTTTCAGCGGGGGGGCGGTCTTCCGACCGCCCTGGTGTCGCGCGAGATTCAGTGTCTTAACAGTATATGAACTTAACGGACGCGACACGAGAGCATTTTGCGCTTGAGGTTTCCACTTGACGCCGGCAAAGCCCGGCTACGGAAACCTCGCTGGCGTTGTTCCGCTTCGCTTCACTCCGCTAGAGCAATTTACGCTTGAAATGCTTGCTCAACGGCCGGCCAAGCCAGCCTACAAGCATTTCGCGGCAAGGATTTGCAGGCAAACCCTTGCAGAGCATTTTATCTTAATACATATTTTCAATGATAACATGCTCTAAAAGCCCCCTACCCCGTGCCGCTGCTCCGCTGCGCGGCCCTTGGCGGGGGCTTTTCCTGTTCCTGTTACTGGTGACCTCGGGAAAAACGGAAACCAGCGTAGTCGTCGCGGTACTCGGGAAAGTACCTGAGCCGGGAGGCCGAACGGACGTCCCTGCCGCCGAGGAGCCAGCTGCCGCCGCGAAGGACACGGGGCCCGCCTTCATCAGGGCCAACAGGATCGCTGACAGTATCCACAGGATACTGACCATACCAATCAGCGCACCATTCCCAAACATTCCCGTGCATCTGAAACAAGCCCCACTGATTGCACGGAAGCGCTTTCACCGACACGATCTTGCCCCGGAACTCCCCCTTTGGGCCATCCGGGTAAGGGTAATTTCCATCATAGTTCACCTGGTCCGTGGTGATATTTTCCCCAAAGGAAAACGGTGTTGTGGTCCCTGCGCGGCAGGCATACTCCCACTGTGCTTCCGTGGGCAGACGCAATTCAAGACCCGGGCACTTCCCGTTGATTGCATCCAGAAATTGTTCGCAATCCTCCCAACTCACGTTCTCCACGGGCAGCTCTTTATCCCCCTTGAACCTGCTGGGATTCCCCCCCATGACGGCTGTCCAGAGTTCCTGGGTGCAGGCCGTGTCCGCCAGCCAATAGCTCTGGGTCAACGTCACCTCATGCAATTGCTCATTATCATCTCTCTCTGGCTCACCCTCGGGCGAGCCCATGCCAAACACGCCCCGCCGTATCCAGCGCATTGTCTGCCGCACCCCTGCGAATGCAAACGCAGCCCACAGGCCGTATTGATCCTGCCCCCATGCGCAGGCCCACTCCGGCGGAAACGGTGACGGAAGCTTTCCGTTGTCATTAAAGCGGTGTGGGATGATGTCTTGTTTCTTTTTGGCCATTTCCAATCCGTACCTTATGTCCAGTGAGCGGCACACCGGCAAGCGTTCGGTGGCACCTACTAACATGCCGGTGGCCTTTTTCTTTTTGCCGCCCTGCGGACGGACGGGATGTCGGATTGGTCTCTATGGCCATCCGGCCCATACGGAACTCGGGAAAAACGGAAACCAGCGTTGTCGTTGCGGTTCTCGGGATCGTTCCTGTTCCGGTAGGCTGAACGGACGTTCCTGCCGTTGTTGATCCAGCTGCCGCCGCGAAGGACACGGTTCTCGCCTTTCTCTCCAACACCCCAAATCTATGCATCCACAACACCATGGCGTTGATGACTTTTCTTTCGCCAGGAGAGGCTGTCCGCCTGTTCCAGGATGGCGGCCAATGATGCGTAAGCCTGTTGCAGCTCGCCTCCCGACATCTCTCCCTGTCCATACTGAGTTTCGTACCCCTTTCGAAGTTCCGCATACCGGCGTTTTTTGCGTGCCGTAAGTCTGATGCATCCTTGGTGGACACGAAATCCGCAATACGTCAGGCCACGCCTGGACCTGCTTACTTGTACAACCTTATCATTGCACAGCAGGTCCAAATGATTCCAGAGGTATTGCCTGGCGGCATGCAAGGATTCGCGTGCCTCTTCTTTGGATTGTGTCCACCAGACAACATCATCCATGTATCGGACATAGTTTCTGACGCCTTGTTCCTCTATCATATACCGGTCCAGCGCATTGAGAAAAAAGTTGGCCAAATGCTGGGAGGTCAGGGAACCAATGGGCAATCCTCGGCCGTCGGATTGGGAATAGGATGCAACGACCCTATGAAGGAGATCAAGGCAACTCCCCTTCAGTTTTTTTCCCACCAATACCATGAGGCGATCATGGTCGCTACTGTCGAAAAAGCGCAACACATCGATTTTGACACACCAGGGGTATCGCCTCAGACCACGCTGGACGGCCTGGATCGCCGCCGCATTTCCCTTTCCGACACGACAGGCAAAGGTGGAGGGGATCAAGACACGATCAAGTACGGGCCCCATGTGCAGCATCATTGCCTGGTGTATGACCCTGTCCTCAAAAACAGCCGCATGGATTCTTCGTTTCTTCGGGTCATGCACTATAAATTCAACGTATCGTCCGTAAGGAGCTTTTCCGTCAAGAAGGTCCGAAC
The DNA here is from genome assembly GCA_963674665.2 of Desulfovibrionaceae bacterium. Taxonomy (GTDB): domain Bacteria; phylum Desulfobacterota; class Desulfovibrionia; order Desulfovibrionales; family Desulfovibrionaceae. The sequence goes on from CAXXPL010000016.1 coordinate 405,482, forward strand.
TCAACCGGCTCACGTTTCGCTCAAAGGAATTGAAGAATGCTTGAACCGAATCCCGGTTTTTCTTGCCTTTCGCGGCCAAGCCTGCTGCGACGGACATGGTTTGAAAATCGGCGATTGTTTCAACGTCGATTCGCGTTCGCTTCATTGGCGTCGTTCGTATCCTCTCCGGCTTTGGCCTCATTCATCGCCTTGACCAGCAGTTGAATAAAAGCATCCGCGTACTTGTTCACTTTTGCTTCGCCCACTCCAGGTATCTTCGCCATGTCCGATCTGGTGGTGATCCGGTCCCTGACCATTGTGGCCAGCTGATCATTGGTAAAGACGGCATAGGCGGGCACGCCGTTGCTCTCCGCAATGGCCTTGCGCAAGGTTCTCAGCTCCGCGTAGATCGTGAAATCCTGTTCCGACAGGACATCCTTGTAATCGATTTTCGACTTTCCTTGGACACTCGGGGCGCTTTGGTCCATGTAGGAAATGCAAAATGCCCAGTAGCTGTCCGGACCGTTCTGAACGAAATGCTTGTCCACTCCCAGGATCCTTCGGGACGAACAGAAGGCATTCAGTTCGTGTCCGGCATCCCCTCCAAAGGCGTTGATCGAAAAAAAGGCGTATTTCATACTCTGGTTGTTCTTGTTGTATGGGTTGGCCCTCGCCCCAGGCCTTGCCCGCTGCTCCGCGACGCGGGCCGGCTGGGGCTTGCCGCTTGCCTTGGCCTCCGGCCCCTTAGAGACCTCGGGAAAAACGGAAACCAGCGCCGTCGTAGCGGTCCTCGGGACCGATCCCGTCCCGGCAGGCAGAACGGACGCCCCCGCCGATGATGAACCAGCCGCCGCCGCGAAGGACACGGTCCTCGCCCCCAGCAGGACCAACAGGATCGCTGACAGTATCCTCAGGATACTGACCAAACCAGTCGGCGCACCATTCATCGACATTGCCATGCATCTGATGGAGCCCCCATTGATTGGAAGGCAATTCCTTCACCGGTACGGTCTTTTCTCTGTACTCGCCCTTCGGGCTGTTGGTGTAGGGATCCTTCCCATTGTAATTGACCTGATCCGTGGTGATGGTCTTGCCAAAGGAAAAAGGAGTATCAGTCCCTGCCCGGCATGCATATTCCCACTGCGCTTCAGTCGGCAGGCGCAGCCCCAGGCCAGGGTGCTTCTTGTTGACCGCATCCACAAAACGGACACAATCTTCCCAACTCACGTTCTCAACCGGCAAATCCTTTTCCCCCTTGAAATCGCTGGGATTGCCCCCCATAACCGCTGTCCAGAGTTCCTGGGTACAGGTTGTATCCGCCAGCCAATACCCCTTGGTCAAGGTGACTTCATGCTGGTGTTCATTATCATACCGCTCGGGTTCATCCTCGGGCGAACCCATGAGAAAACTGCCCGGGAGAATGTAGCGCATGCGCTGGGTCACCCCTGCAATGACAATGTCCGCGTACAGGCCGTACTGGTCAAAACCGTGGGAGGTGGCCCAGGAGAGGTCGGGAATGCCCTTGGCGGTAATCGAGTCCAGTTGGGTGAGGTTGATCCATTGCCCCTGTTCCTTGCCGTCATCATTTAGGGAAGGAAAGAGCATGGAATTTTTGTCGGATGCCACATCGCGGGGGAATGCCCACATGATTGTGGAGTCATTGAGAGGGAGGGTGGCGAGGAGGCCTGTTCTGAGAACTTCCACGTCCTCTTCATAGGCTGGATTTATTTGCTGCTTGTCTCGAGAGATGGATTCTGCCCAATCCGGGCGCACAAGACAGTCAAGAACTAGTTGCTCATAATCGGTGCGCAAAACAAGCTCGTCAAGATCTCTCAACAAAAAGGACAATTCATTGAAAAGCGTCAATTTGTCTTCTTGCCCCCCCATTGTGACTTTCAGGGATATTCCCGCACGCATCTTGGTTATGCGGCATCCCTTCTCGCTTGCTCCTGAATTTATGATCTGCAACCGCCCCCCTATCTGACGCAACTCCCAGGTTTTATCCTCAGGCGGGTCATTGGAGCCCTTCACTTCGTCAAAGTCGGAATCTTTACACCATCCGGGCAGTAGTACATTCCGGTTCGTATCTCTCATCCGCAGGACAGCTCTTGCATGTGCGTTTCTTATGGCTGAATATTTCTTACTCTCCATGGTTTCATTCAACTGACGCGACGCCATGCGCAAAACCCACAAAGCAAGCTCCTCTTCATATTCTTCAGTCTGGGCTCCTTTATTCGCCAAACACCCCTCAAGCCAATCAAGGTATTGCTCCAACTCCGGTGACAACCTTTTACTCAAAGCATGATAGAGGTTTAACCTCTCCTCCAAACGTATTTTCCCAGGAAGGTAGGAATGACCGTCTCCAATGACTTTTTCCGCAGCTTGCTGCATTTCAGCAGGCATTTTGGCAAATTTCTCGCTCAGCTCTGTATGAGCGTCGGAATTCCAGTAAAAGGCCACGTGATGTCGCCCCACGCTCTCATGATTCCATACCAGGCCTTCCACACCGACGTCCGCCCCCGGTACGAGGGTGGTACGCATGGCGCGCAACAATCGCGGTTCCACCCGAATGGACGGAGACAGCAAAGCCAGCAACTCTTCCACCTGCCCGGTCCGATCTTTCGGGGGGCCTTGAGAGCTCCCCTTGCCATGCGGGCCATGGATACAGGGGAGGACGCTCCCCTTGTCCCAGCTTGCCATTCTAAAGAACTTGCAAATATCATCATCCCACATATCCGGCGCTGTGGGACTCAAAACCACGGGTTTGAATCCCTGGCATTTGAGATGGTGACCAAAGGAAAGCCATGCATCCCTTTCTTGTTGCCCCGCATAGAGTCCCAAATCCGAAAGAATCAGAACCGGCTCGCCGCAGCATTGTGAGGGAAAATGAAGATTGCTGTTCAGTGCGGGATCTTTCACGGATTCGAAAGGATCACCCTTGACCTTGACAACTCTGAGAGCTGTTTTGCCCATTGCAAGGGTTACATTGTCGATGAGCACATTGGCATCATATATAAAGGGGTTAAGCCGCAAGGAGATATCAAAGACTATAAATGCTGATTGTGCCCAGGAAAAAAGTGGTTTCATTGGCAACGCATCAATGGGCTTTTGCAACGCCAGATGGTTGACCGTTTTGGATTCATCGATCTGTCTGGACAGGGTTGTGGACTGCAACACCCCTTTGAGAAAGGGCCAGAGAGAATTCCAATGCCTCAGGGGAACCCAATCAGGAGGAGCGGTTCTTTCAAGATAGGGAAGCTGAGTTCCCTTTGGAGGTTTGCGCTGTGAAATCTCAATCGTATCCCGCTCAAACTTTATGCGTTCTCTCACCCTCCAAAAACAAGCCAGATCAAGGGAAACGTGGCCATCCTCAGGCAAAGGCTTAAGGCCCTGATCATCATCTTGAGTTCGTTCTGAATGATCTTCAGAGAATTTTATTTCACGATATTCAAGACCAAGCAACTCCGCCACATACTTTGAAGGTATGTGGGGGCATTGATCCTGAATGACAAGAGCATCGGCAAGACCTGCCCTGCCCAGCCGCCTTGATTCCTTTTTTCCTATTGAAGACAACGTATTCATGCCACTACTGTGAATTCTTATTCAGAAAAAAAGGCTTTATATCCTGTAATAGTGTTGCCGCACTCTTTTCTTGCGAAACAAGGCCCGCTATGGCCTTCAGCAAGTCAATGTATTCCGCCAGGCTGGGCTTGTGTCTAAAGGCGCTCGCTTTTCTGGCTTTGAGCAACTCTTCGGCGGCTTCCTTCATGATCGAATCATCCAAGCCACCCACATGTTTCCTTGCACGGTTTACAAGCCATGCGACCTGGTCGTTTTCTGGAAACTTCAACTCCAAGACCAGGCAACGGCGCAGAAAGGCTGCTGGAAGCTCCCGCTCCTCGTTGGTCGTGATCACTATGAGCGGAGTTGTACCTGTTAAAACTACTTTTTTACAAAATTGAGGCGTAAATTCCCGATCGGCAAAGGCGCCCAGAAGGGCGTTGGGAACATCCGAATCAGCCTTGTCAATTTCGTCTATAAGGACAACCCAGCCATTTGCTAAATCACGTTTGCTGTTTTCCGAGTTGGGCGACAAGGGGAAGCACAAACTCGAGCACTTCCCGTGCTGCCTTTTTGCATCTTCAGCATTAAATGCCCACCACAAAGGACCAGGAGAGACAAAACGGCTTTCCGCCAGCTTTTGATCAACTGTTTTTCCTTTCCCATAACCAGGGTGGCGCATGATCTGCGCCTGGGCCAGGCGCTTGACGCTATCATACCGCCAGAGCAAATCATTGGGCTCTGTTTTTGATGTCACTTCTTCTTCAATGTATAAACGTTTCTTTTCTCCCCTGTCTGTTGCTGCTTTGGCAATGCAGCTTTTTCCGATCCCTGGTTCTCCACGTACTAGCAAAGGGCGCTGAGCAGCCAACGCTGCGTCTATGGCATACTCTATTCTCCGGTCTTTTCTGTCCCAATAGTAGTCATTTTTTGCTATCATCTCCCCCTCCAAGCATTCTGTATATTTCCCCAGCATTTCTCAGCCAAGCATCGATATCGCTAATGCTAAATGTTGAATAATCATCCTGATCTCTAGTATTAAGAACAAATAGAAGCAGAGGAAACTTTTTTTTCAACTTGTTAGTCAACCTGTTTACTTGACCTATGCTATTAAAAATACAAATATGACGCCTTGGAAGCCCGCTGTCTTCGAACATGTCCTCTAATAATGCATTTGCTTCCTCAACTATTTTTGAAAGATCATTGTTCCTTATATCATACTCAGTAATTGTTTTATTATTTAAAATACCCACCCATGCAACAATCCATGTTTCGTATTCACTGTTATCTCCTTCGAACTCATGGGGTCCCCCTGTTTCAACAGGCATATCACTATAATACTTATATGCAGCATAACCTTCATATTGCTTACCAACTCTGGGTGAAATTATCGCATCAGGAATAATAAAGTATGTTGATTCTCTATCGTTAATTATTTCTCGACAATTTTGTATAATTTTTTCTCCATCAGAAAAATCAACACACAACATACGTACATCATCTTTGAAGTGCCTTATGCAATTTTTCTCATCAGAAGAGTAACTATGACATGCTGCAACTAGCCACATCAAAGAGGCAATGGGATTCGCCAAGTCTTTTTTGTTGTAATTTCCCAAACCTCCACTGAATACATCTCTTGCCACATTACCAAAAATTCTCATAGGTTTTTTACAATCGCCAAACGCAAGATATTCCAATTTATCAACAAATGATATCATACCATGAAACATACTATATCTAAAAATATGATTAATAATAGCATTTACCTCATCATTTGAATAAACGTAAAAAAGCAAATGAGAAAACAACTTTTCTTTTAAATTATCGTTTTCAGTAATCTTTAATGATTCATATAATTTTTGAATCTCTTTTCTACTCAAACCGGAACCAGCATTGTCCAGGTTTCGACCTATATTTTCGAGCAATTTTACTATCAATTCTTCACCCGTGGAGAGTGAACGCATCAATCGAAAACAAACATATCCAATTATTGCAGAAATAAATTCTTCATATTGAAGATCTTTGATCTTTTCTTCAATGAACATCTTACGCAATTCAATATATTCATCAACTCTTCTGTAACATTCTATATCATTCTTGTCGGAGGCAATAAATACGTCTGCTATCTCGTATATCTTCGACCTGTTCTCTCTTTTGTTCACAAAACGAAATGCGTCGTCTTTTGAAGCGATATGCTCCTTGAAATAAAATTTCCTATAGTCCCTATAAGACAATTTACCATGTTTTTCTCCAGCTTCTATATCATCCATAAATGCTGCATACTTCTCATGGATTCCGTCCACCAACCCATTTTGTCGAAACGCGCGAACACTCTTATAGTAGGCAAAACCCGAGCGTAACCCTTCCCAAATATCCTTTAAACCAACGCTAATGCCTATTGCTTCAGCAAATACTGTCATGTTTCACCCCGCAAGAATTCATGAAGCAGACATTTCCAGTACAATTCAACTTCATAAACCTCAGCCTCCCTTATCGCCCTACTCCACCTCCCTATACTCCTTCACCATTCAAACCACCTCTTTCAATTCTGCAACAAGTGCGTCAACATCCGCATCCGTTGCAACGAGGTCCATGGAAAAAAACCCTGAATGTTGCAGCACCTGTCTGTCACGTTGCAAGTGCAGCAAAGGGGCAAACAACGTGCACAAGGCATCCCGGGCCCTTGAGGGCGTCACAGGATGTCTGGCTACCGAGCGGCCGCACCCTCTGCTCCTCGAACAAACGAAACATGCTGCACGAATCCACAGACTCATATATCTTTGGTGATTAAATGGGCTGCAATCAAATATCAGATAGCACCCTCAAACGGCAAGGCGATTATTTTTCGGTTCATCCGGCTCAAGCGTCCTTTTGACAAAATGAAGGGACATGGCGTCCAATCGATTTTCCTACCACAGAGAATCGAAAGGAGTATCCGCCATGTCCACGAGTTTCATTTACCACGCTTTCGGCCTGCAAGGCTATGACTATGTCCGCCAGTCCTTCATTGCCGGAAGCGTGATCCTCTGGATTCGGCCCAAAGCGAAGTTGATCCGCTGTCCCAGGTGCAAGAGCTTCAAGGTGATCAGGCGAGGCAGCGCAGAGCGCTGGCTGCGCACTGTGCCCATCGGTTTCAAACCGGTCTGGTTGGCTGTTGATGTCCCTCGAGTGCAGTGCCGGGATTGCGGTTGCACCCGCCGCATCGACATCAACATAGCTGAGCCCAGGCGTTGGTATACAAGGGCTTTTGAGCGTTTTGTCCTGACACTGACGAAGATGATGACCATGCTTGACGTGGCGAATATGCTGGGGATTGGTTGGGACTGTGTGAAGGACATCTTCAAGCGACACCTGCGGCGGCGGTTTGCAAGGCCGCGCCTGTCCGGTCTCAAGTACATCGCCATTGACGAGATCTGTGTTCGCAAGGGACACAAGTATGTGACCCTGGTCATGGACATCAAGAGTGGAGCCGTCGTGTTTGTGGGGGACGGCAAAGGCGCGGATGCGCTCGTTCCCTTCTGGAAACGGCTGAAGCGCAGCAAGGCCAAAATCCAAGCCGTGGCGACCGACCTGAGCAATGCATATATCTCTGCCGTACTTGAAAATCTGCCGGGTGTACCTCTGGTCTTTGACCACTTCCATGTGGTGAAGCTGATGAACGACAAGCTCACGCAAATCCGACGCAAGCTCTACCACGAACTCAAGGACACTCTGGAGCGGGACGTGCTGAAGGGAAGCCGCTGGATTCTGTTGAAGAATCCAGACAACCTGGACGCGGACAAAGACGAGCCAGACCGGCTCCAGCAAGCTCTGCAAATGAACGAGCCTCTGGCCAAGGCCTACTACCTCAAGGAAGATTTGCGCCAGATATGGAGCCAGGGGGACAAGGAAGAAGCTGAAAAGTTCCTGGATGGCTGGATCAAACGTGCAGACAGTTCGGGCGTGCCGCAGCTGAAA